>JACKFD010000009.1 GCA_020632655.1 Spirochaetaceae bacterium | reverse complement strand
CGCGTGAAGGCCTTGATCTTCGATACCGAGACCACGGGCATGGTCGAGTTCCGCAAGCCGCCCGAGGATCCGAGTCAGCCCGACCTGATCCAGCTCGGCTTCATGCTCGTCGAGACGGCGGACTGGACGCCGCGGGCGCGTACGTCGACGCTGGTGAAGCTGCCCGAGGGTGCTCGGATCGACCCCGCCGCCCAGGAGGCCCATGGCATCTCCGAGGAGGACTGCGCGCGCTACGGGATCGAGTCCGTGGTGGCGTGCTCCCTCTTCAACCAGGCCTGCCTGCAGGCCGACATCATCGTCGCCCACAACCTCTCCTTCGACGCCTCGATCATGAAGACCGCGCTCTTCCGCCTCGGCAACAAGCCCCATCGCATGGACGGTCGCCAGCTCGTCTGCACGAAGGAGGCCTCGACCGACGTGCTCAAGCTCCCGGGCAAATACGGCTACAAGTGGCCGACGCTTGCGGAGGCCTACCTCCACTACACGGGACGCGAGCTCGAGGGGGCCCACGACGCCTTCGTCGACACGGAGGCCTGCCTCCAGATATTCCGCGGGCTCGTGCAGGAAGGGGTCGTCGAGCTGGTCGGGCGTTAGGTGCGCTCAGTCCCGCACCGAAGCGTTCGGAACGTCCGCGAAGAAGCGCTCCGCGGGAGCCTCCTCCTCCGCGATCCGCACCAGCCGCGCGATCATCGCCTCGAGGTCCTCGCCGAGCGCCCGGTAGACGGCCTCGTGGCGTGGCAGCTCCCGGGCGTAGGTGCCGCTCAGGGCGAGGCAGGCGTCCGACAGCCGCGCCGCCTCGGCGACCCGCTCGGGATCGAGCACGACGAGCGGCAGCGCACGCAGCGAAGCACGGGCCTGCTGCTCGAGTTCGTCCCGCTGCGCGTCGCGTTCCGCCGCACCCTCGAGTGCGGCCAGGCGATCGCGGAAGGCGAGTACGCTCTCCGCGATCAGCCGGCGGTCCTCGATCTGGGCGCGTACGCGAGCCGTCTCGGGCCAGGCGAGGTCGGGCGGGATCGCGATCTCCCCACGCGCGGCGGCGTCGAAGAAGCGGATCGTGGCCTGCTGGCCTACGAACTGGGCGACGGACTCGTTGAAGTCGGCGGCGTCGGGCAGGAAGGCCGTCGCGTGCACGAGCTCGTGGAAGAGCGTCTCGACGAGGCTCGCGGGACCGCGCTCGAGCATGGGCGAGGTGACGGGATCGGCGAGCCAGCCGAGCGTCGAGTAGGCCGTGACGCCCGTCTCGCAGACGTCGTAGCCCTCGCGCTCGCGCAGCCGCACGGCCTCCGCCTCGGCCTTCGCGCGGTCGAAGTAGCCACGGTAGGGCAGGCGGCCGAGCAGGGGGTAGCGCCAGGGCACGGGCTCGAGGGAGCCGGGCCGCGTGCGGACCAGCGTCGTGACGACGCGGTCACCGGGCCACTCGACGTAGCTCTTGTACTGGCTTCCGACGTCCAGCCCGAGTCCCCGGGCGAAGTCGCGAACGGACTCGACCAGTCCGAGCAGGTCGCGCGTCGACGCGGGTCGGTCGGGATCCGCGCGCACGGACTCGATCGCCTCGCGTCGCCAGAGCATCCGAAGCTGGCCCGAGGCGAGCTCGCCGTAGTAGCAGCCGGAGGTGGAGAGGGTGAGCACGGCGAGCAGGGTGGCGCGAATCGTGCGGGTCAGGACGGACATGGCGTGTTCGGCCTCTTCGGTAGCCGATCGAGATCGTGGTTCGGTTGACGTGCCGACCGTGGAACGGGCGATACGACCTCGATACGCACGGGGGGCGCGGCCGGTCGATGGGAACGAGTGCCGTGTCATCGACCCCGCATCGAAGCGAGTCCCGCCAGGGTGGCCACGCCGAGGGGAAGGGCCGCCGACGGTTCGGGGACGGTGACGCGGTATTCGTAGCGGACCCGCGCGGTGCCCTGGGCATCATGGGTGGAGTTCGCGGACATTCCGAGTCCGATGGTGACCGGGATGCGCATCGTGTCTCCGGGGATCCACACATGGGGCTCGAGCGGGTCGATGGCCGGAACGGAAGGATCCGGCGCGGTCACGTTCCAGAAGATACGGGGATCTTCCTGGACGCCCCTGAGTACGCCCTCCGGGATGGAGCTCGTCTCCGCCCCCTCGTCCGCGAAATTCGAGTACACCAACGAGAAGTCGGTGAAGTCGAAGACGAGAGGCATCGGAACGAGCCAGGCCGTGGTGGACGTGCCGCCTAACTCGGGCACCTGGATCTCGAGCTGGAAGTCCAGCGACCCGGCCAGCGTGCATCCGCTGCCAGCGGCGAACCCGTCGATCTCGACCTCGATGCCGTTGTCGACGAGCTCCGCGGAGACCGTAACCAGCCCCGAGGAGCAGCCGGCATACGTGGCGAGTGGGGCGAGGTCCCCGGAGAAGGGAAACGTGCCCGTGAAGGTGGAGAAGTTGCCTCCGCCGAATAGCTGGATCGTCAGGCTGCCCGGCACGATGGAGATCGGAACCTTGTAAGTCGTGGCGGCCTGAGCGGTCGAGGCGACCAGGAGGAAGAGGAGCAGGGTGCGGGCGAGCATGCGCGAGCCTCCGGGTGTGCGGCGGGGGGCAGCCTACCATGCCCGCGAGGGCGAGGGCGAGTGCGGTCTCGAGGAGCGGCCGGCCCGGCCGGAGACGCATGTCACCACCCGGATCGCGGCCAAGCGGACTCCCCGAGGAGGTCTCGCGCCCAGAGGCTCGGAAGGACGACCGCATCCCCACGAGTGATCGTGATAGGCTGTGCGGGCCGCCGACGCGGTCGTCTGGGCTGCACTTGTCGTAGGCGCTGATGCTTCGGAGAGCACGATGTCGATCCTCCCTGTGATCCCCCGACGAGTCCAGGGGTCTGAACTGATGATGTTTCGCGTGGCGATCGTGCAGGCCTTTTTCCTCGCGTGGGCCGGCGTGGCGGATGCAGCCTCGTTCGCAGCCCTCGACTTTCTGCCGAGCGATGTTTCCGGAGATGGCCAGGTCATCGTGGGGGGGCGTTCTGTATCCGTGAATGAGGACGGGAGCCGAAGACTGGGTCGGACCGTCGTGGACTTTCCCGGTTATTCCCCGCCGACCTCGTACGACGCATCCGTCTTCGACGAGGCGACCGGCCTCCTGCTTCTCGCCGGTCTGGCTGACGTCGGGCGCGATGCCCATCCGCAGGAGATCTCCGAGAACGGACGATTCGCGACCGGCTACAGCAACGAATCCGCGACGAATATCGCGTTCTTCTGGGACATCGACGCGAGGACGACTCGCGGGGTCAGCATTCCGGTTGCGGGATCGGACGGCAGGATCAAGCCGCTGGACGTGTCGAATGCGGGTGTCGTCGTTGGCGGCTGCTGCGAGTCCAATGAGAACCATGCTTTCGTCTGGTCGAGCGAAATGGGCGGTGCGCTTCTCGAGGAGCTGCCGAGTGCAAATCCGGCCAGTCAGGCTTTGGCGATTTCCTTAGATTCGTCGACGATCGTTGGCTGGGTCGGCGAGCTGGGCTCGGGCGCACGTCTTCCGAGTCGGTGGAGCGTGCTCGGGGAGCTGAGCTTGCTCGAGACACCGGGGTGGGCAGAGGCCGCAGTCGCGACCGACGTTTCGGCCGACGGCCGCACGATCATCGGACAGGGCCTCAATGCCGTGGGCTTGCCGTCGCCGGAGTCGCGCGTCGTCGTGTGGAACGAGGCGGGAGGCGCTCAGCCCCTCGATCTCATCCTGCAGCTGGCCGGCGTCGATCTGGCGGGCTGGACGCTCGACACCGCCGTAGCGGTCTCGTCGGACGGACGGACGATCGTGGGGGTGGGTACGAATCCCGACGGTTTCTCGCAGGGCTTCGTTGCCGTGATTCCCGAGCCGTCGGTCGGGATGCTGCTCGGGCTGGGGCTCGCGGGAATCGCGGGGCTTCGCCCGGCGCAAGCTCGCGGGGAGTCGGGCCGCAGTCGGGTCGAGTGATCGACCTGCCGACGAGCGGCCTTCTGGCTCGGCCTGCGCGATCCTCGCCGCGAATGGGGCGACCGGGGCGAACCCGTTGTCTGCGTCTTGTACGCTCACGCGCGCGACGGATCGTCGCCGGGCGTGCGGTCCCCGCCTTGCGCCCTTCACCCAGCCGCGTCGAGGTCACAGCCGAGTTGGTGGTCCATTGAGCCAGAATCAAAACGAGAATGGGGCGGAATCGGGATCCTCGACATCCGATGGCTATCGGCGTTTGCGCATTGCGTCGATCGACGCCGTCTCACGCGAGCGCCTGCTTGCCGAGGCCTTCGAGGCCGGAGCCGGCGGCGCGGAAGATCTCGAGACGGGTGCCGACGCGTCTCGGCGCTTCGAAGCGTGGGTCTACCTGCCGACTGACGAGGCCGAGGCGATCCGGGCCGGACTCCTGGCCGCGGCTGGCGAGACCGACGTGATCGGCTCGATCGAGTCCCTGCCCGAGATCGACTGGAGCGAGGCCTGGAAGGCGGGCCTCGACGCGCTGCGGGTGTCCGAGCGGCTGGTGGTGCGGCCGCCCTTCGTCGCGTTCGAGCTCGAGCCGGGCCAGCGCGAGATCGTGATCGATCCGGGGCAGGCCTTCGGGACGGGCGCGCATGCGTCGACAGCGCTCTGTCTCGAGTGGATCGACGAGCTGGTCTCGGGGGCGGCGGCCGGCGCGCCGGGGCTTCCGTCGGTCGACCGCATGCTCGACGTCGGGACCGGATCGGGTGTGCTCGCGCTCGCGGCGGTCGCGCTCGGCTGCCCGCAGGCCGTGGGCTTCGATCTCGACCCCGTGGCGATCGAGGCCGCCGAGGTCGCGGCGCGCGACAACGGTCTGGCGGATCGCGTCGAGCTCTTCGTCGGGCCGATCGATGACGTGCCCGAGGCGCGTGGAGACGGACAGGGCGGCGTCGGCTTCCCGCTCGTCGTCGCGAATCTGCTGAAGCGTGAGATGCTGCCGATCGCGACGGCGCTGGCGGATCGTCTCGGCGCGAACGGGCGACTCGTGCTCGCGGGGCTGCTCGAAGAGGACGCGGAGGAGGTCCTGGCGCGCTTCGCGCAGGAGGGGCTGCGGGAGGTCGGACGGCGTGCGCGACCCGATGCGACGGGGGTCTGGATCGCGCCGTGCCTCGCGCGAGTCTGAGGATGACCTGGGAGGGCGGCGCTCTCGGGGCCACGCGGATGCGCGCTCCGATCGGGCCGGGTGCTAGGTCTCGCGGCATTCGGCCGCGAGCCAATGCTCGTAGAGCTCGCGCAGGATCGCGTCGAGCGACGTGCGCGGGCGCCATCCCGTCGCGCGGGTGAGCCGCGACGAATCGCCGACGAGCCAGTCCGTCGGGCGGAAGCGATCGGGGTCGACCTCGACGCGGGGCGCTACGCCGGCAAGGGCGACGAGTCGGTCGAGCACGTCGCGGATCGGGGTCGCGCGCTCGCCCGCGACGTTGTAGACCGCTGCCGGGACGCTCGGGTCGAGGAGTGCCACGTAGGCGTCGAGGACGTCGTCGACGTGCAGGAAGTCCCGCACGGAGTCGAGATTCCCGACGCGGAGCGAAGCCTCCTGTCGGCCGAGTCGGATCCGCGCGACCTGCCGGGCGAAGCTCGAGGCGACGAACTGATCGCTCTGGCCCGCGCCCGTGTGGTTGAAGGCGCGGATGCGGACGACGTCGAGGCCTTGCTCGGCCGCCTGCGTGCCGAGCGCCTCGGCGGCGGCCTTGCTGCGGGCGTAGGGCGATCGGGGTCGCTGGGGCGTGGTCTCGTCGAAGGGCGATCCGGCCTCCGAGGTCGGACCGTACTGGTCGGCCGATCCGACGAGCAGCACCCGCGCCGCGGGCCGCACGCGCGCGACCTCCGTGAGCAACGTGCGGGTCCCGACGAAGTTGATCCGATAGCAGCGCAGGGGCTCGCGCCAGGAGAGCGCGACGTCGCTCATCGCCGCGAGATGGATCACCGCGTCGGGCTCGGCCCGGACGAGCGCCGCGCGCAGGGCCTCGGGCTGCGTGACGTCGACCTCGCGGTCGCAGCCGGTCGCTTCGTGGCCCGCGGCGCGCAGGCGGGGCAGGAGTCGGCGGCCGACGAAGCCCGACGCGCCGGTGACGAAGACCCGCATGCGGGCAGGCTGACAGATCGGCCCCGCGATCGCCACGCCGGAGCGACCGCGTGCGCGGCCGGGGCGTCGGCCTTGACCGCGAGGTCGACGATCAGGGACCATGCCGGCCATGATCATCGGAGTCGCCGGACGCAACGGAGCGGGCAAGGGAGAGCTCGTCCGATTCCTCGAAGCGCGCAGCTTCCACGCCCTCTCGCTCTCGGACGCCATCCGCGACGAGCTGAAGGCGCGTGGACTCGGGGAGACCCGGGAGCGCATGATCGAGGTCGGGCAGGAGATGCGGCGGCGCTCGGGGCCCGGGGCGCTCGCGCAGCAGCTGGTCACCAAGCTCCACGCCGACCGCAACTACGCGATCGACTCCGTGCGACATCCCGTCGAGGTCGAGATCCTGCGGCGCTGTGGGCAGGACTTCAAGCTGGTCTGGGTCGATGCCCCCCTCGAGACGCGCTTCGATCGCATGCAACGGCGCGGCCGTTCGGGGGATCCGGAGTCGGTCGACGAGCTCGCCTCCCTCGAGGCGCGGGAGCGGGGCAGCGAGGACCCGAACGCCCAGCAGCTCGACGCCGTCGAGGCGATGGCGGACTTCGTGCTCTCGAACGACGGCTCGCTCGAGGCCTTCCAGTCGCGCATCCAGGAATGGGTCCGGGCGAATCTCGCCTTCTCGCGCCCCGACTGGGACGACTACTTCATGGGCATCGCCCGGGTCGTCGCCTCGCGCAGCAACTGTGTGAAGCGCAAGGTCGCGGCGGTCGTGACCCGGGACAAGCGCATCATCTCGACCGGCTACAACGGCACGCCCCGCGGCACCCGCAACTGCAACGAAGGCGGCTGTCCGCGCTGCAACGACCTCGCCCCCGGCGGCACGCGCCTCGACGAGTGCCTCTGCTCCCACGCCGAGGAGAACGCGATCACCCAGGCCGCGTACCACGGCGTCTCGCTCAAGCAGGGCACGATCTACACGACCTTCTCGCCCTGCCTGCAGTGCACGAAGATGATCATCAACGCCGGCCTCGCCGAGGTCGTCTACCAGAGCGCCTACCCGCTCGGCGACACGGCCCTCGCCCTGCTGGCCGAGGCGGGCGTCGTCGTCCGGCAGATCGCGGCGAGCTGATCCGGCCCTGGCGGGGGACGAGGGCTTTCGTCCCACCTTCGAGGCCGGATGCCCGGGTTGAAGCCCGGCCATGCGACGCCGGACGCCGGGGCGAAGGCGTCGGGTCGGGCCCTGCGTGGCCGCTGCCGACGTTCCGCTTCCGCCGACACTTCAATGCCTCCGGGGTGGGGAGGTTTGTCTCAATCCCGACGGGGGTCGAGCCGAACCGGACCGCATGCGACCGAAGCCCAGCCGCCTGATGGACCATCGGGAATACCCGGTGCTCTACGTCGATGACGAGGCGGACAATCTCCGCATCTTCGAGCTGACCTTCCGACGGGACTTCACGATCCTGACGGCGAGCAGTGCGAAGGAAGGGCTGCAGCTCCTGTCGGAGCATCCCGTCGCCGTCGTGCTCTCGGATCACAAGATGCCCGGCACGGAGGGCGTCGAGTTCCTGCGCCGCGTGCGCGAGCTCGACTCGCGCGCGATCCGCATCCTGATGACGGCCTACGGCGACACGAAGATCCTCGGCGACGCCATCAACGACGGCAACATCTACCGCTACATCGCGAAGCCCTGGGAGCCCGAGGACGTGCGCCTGACCGTCCGGCGCGCGATCGAGGCCTACGCCCTCGAAGCCGAGCGGGCGACGCTGCTCGAAGAGCTGATGATCCTGAACCGGCTCTCCCGCACGATCCATCGCGACATCGACCGCGGCCACCTTTACGAGACCCTGCTCGGCGCCCTGCGCGACGAGCTCGCGTTCGACGGCTGCTCGCTGCTGCTGCGCGAGCCCGGCAGCGAGCGCTTCCGCTTCGTCGCCAGCCAGCCGGCGGACGACGTGGCCGAGCGGCTCGCCGACCTCGCTTTCGACCCGACGAACGCGCCCGTCTTCCTCGACCGGCTCTACAAGGGCGAGTCGCAGGTCCTGCTCGGCGACGAGGCGGCGGAGCTCGAGGTGCCCGTGCGGGCCTGGCTGACGGAGGTCTCGGCCGCGGAGATCTTCGTCGTGCCGCTGGCCGGGAAGCAGGAGGTGATCGGCGCGCTCGCGGTCGACAACCGGCGCGGCGGCCAGGGGCTCGGGGCCGATGGGCGCATGCTCGTCGAAGGGCTCGCGACCCAGGCCGTGATCGCGATCGAGAATGCCCAGCTCGTCGACGACCTGCGCCGCTCGCGCGCACAGATCCGTCGCGTCGATCGACTCGGCACCCTCGGCACGCTCGCCGCGGGGCTCGCCCACGAGATCAACAACCCTCTCGTCTCGCTCAATACTTTCCTGACCCTCGCCCCCGCCAAGCGACATAGCGACGACCCGGGCTTCTGGGGCGAGTACCACGAGCTGGCGTGTGGCGAGCTCGAGCGGATCCGGGGTCTCGTCGAGGCGATGAGTCGGCTCGGCCGCAGCGGCAGCCAGCCCGCCCTCGCGCGGGATCGCGTCCAGGTGGGCGAGGTCGTTCGGCAGGTCGTGCGCCTGCTGAATCGCGAGTCCGCACGCGCCGGCGTCGAGATCGAGGTGGTCGAGTCCGAGGCGCTGCCCGAGGTCGAGGTCGTGCGCGACCAGATCCATCAGGTCGTGCTGAACCTGGCGCTGAACGCGATCCAGGCGAGCGGCGAGGGCGGCACGATCCGGATCCAGGTCGATCCCGATGGTCCGATCGACGCCCCGATCGGCGTCCGCATCCGCTTCCAGGACTCGGGTGAGGGCATCTCCGAGGAGAACCTCGAGCGGATCTTCGACCCCTTCTTCACGACCAAGGACCCGGACAAGGGAACCGGCCTCGGGCTGATGATCTCCCATCAGATCATCACGGATCACGGGGGCTCGATCGAGGTCGAGAGCACGCCGGGCGAGGGGGCGACCTTCCACGTCCGGCTGCCCTGCACGGCTCCGATCCGGCCGACCGAGGGCCCCGTCGAGGTCGACACCGGGTCGGCTTGACGCTCCCCGGCGGATTCCAGAGAATCCGCCGGCCTCGCCCCCGGGTCGGCCACACGGGTCGGACGATCCGTGTCGTGGCGAGCAGGCCTCGCAGCCGGCGCCTCGGCGTCGCGGACGGGGCAGGATGGGGGTGCCCTGGATGTCCGACCTGCGACGTCGCGTCGTCGCCTTCGCTCTCGTCGTGGGGGTCGCGTTCGCGGCCGGCCTCGCCGGAGCCCCGGCGCGCGCGCAGACGCCCGGCGCGCGACCGAAGCTGCTGATGCTGCCGATCGTCGTGCACAGCAGCGAGGACCCGGAGTACCTGCGCAACGGCCTCGCCGACATGCTCGCCTCGCGCTTCACCCGTCTGGCGATCGTCCAGCTGCTGCGCGCCGAGTCCGGTCAGTCCGGCACCTCGGACCTCGACCGCGCACGGGCGCAGGCCCGCAAGGTCGGCGCGGACTACGTGCTCTTCGGCTCCTTCACCCGCTTCGGCCAGGGCGCGAGCCTCGACGTGCAGTGCGCCGCGACCGACGAGCGCACGGGCCGCGAGCCCCTGCGCGAGATCTTCGTCCACTCCGGCAGCATCGGGGACATCATCCCCGACCTCGACGAGCTCGCTGGCAAGGTCAGTCGCTTCGCCCGGGGCGAGGCCGTGACGCCGGGGGCGCTGCGCGCCGGGGGCGCGCTCTCGCCGGGGGGACTCGGGTCCGGCGCCGCCGCGACCGCCGCCCAGGCCGAGGAGCTCGAGCGCCTGCGCAGTCGGGTCGAGGCCCTCGAGGACACGATCGAGGTCCTGCTCGAGCAGCGCGGCGAGGCGGGCGAGGGCGCGTAGTCGGGACGGGTCCGCGTGGCCGGGAGCTGCGCTACGCTGCCGCCCTTCCCGGACGCGGCCGTGCGCGGCCCCCGGGACTTCCGGAACGGGGCGGTGTAGCTCAGTCGGTTAGAGCGGCGGCTTCATAAGCCGTAGGTCGGCGGTTCAAGTCCGCCCACCGCTACCAGTTCCGGTCCGCGCGCCCCGCGCCTCCCGCGCCATGCCGTGCAGCTTGTACAAAGCGCAGCGCCTCCCTGACCGGAACGCCTGATCGGGATCTCCAGGAACGTCGGTCTCCTGGGTGGTTGCGTCCTCCGCGTCGCAGCGGTCGCTTGGCACGACCTCTGCAAACACGACGGGCAGGAGGACACATCATGCTTGGTTGGGCACTGACATTCTTCGTCCTGGCATTGATCGCGGGCCTGCTCGGCTTCTCCGGGATTGCTGGCGCATCCGCGAACATCGCGTGGATCCTGTTCGTGGTGTTCATGGTGCTGGTCGTGATCGCGGCGCTGGCGCGCGCGGTGCGCGGTACGCCACCGGCCTGAGGCCTCGACCTCGGATGGCGGAGAACGCCATCCGGGTGCCCGCGTGCCGACGTGCGCCGGGCGGGATCGGAGACGAGAGCGGGGCTGCGGACGCAGCCGGGAAGGAGGGCGGGATGTCGCCCTGGATGCGAGAGTACGAAGACAACGAAGATGCGGAGGATTCGATCGGCGAAGCGCACGGCGAGCGGGCGGGCGGCTCGCGGTCGCCGTCGATGCGTAGGCGGCCGGTGGGCGCTCGAGCCCGTGCGGGGAGGTCGGCCGCCGTGGCGCCACTTCTCGGATCGGTGATCCTGCTCGGCTCGGCCGCGGCGTTCGTGGGCTGCGAAGACGACGGCGGCGTCGACGAAGCGGTCGAGGAGATCGAGGACGAAGTCGGCGATGCGAAGCAGGAGATCGAGGACGAGATCGACGATCGGACCTGACCCGGTGCTTGACGAAGGCGGGGGGACGGCCGTCGGGATCTGCCCGACCCGAGCCCGAGCGACGAGAGAGGTCGGGAGATGAGTCGGCCTAACGGGTACGCCTGGCTCCTGCAACGGTGGGACTCGCTGCGCGGGAGCTTCTGGTTCTTTCCCGCGCAGATGGCGATCCTCTCCGGCGCCATCGCGCTCGGGATGCTGGAGCTGGATCGGCAGCTCCCCGTCGGATGGGGAACGTCGTTGCCCTGGCTGACGCGGGTCGACGTGGAGGGCGCACGGGCGGTCCTGTCGACGATCGCCGGGTCGATGATCACGGTGACCGGCGTGGTCTTCTCGATCACGGTCGTCGCGCTCACGCTGACGTCCTCGCAATTCGGTCCGCGACTGCTCCGTACCTTCTTTCGGGATCGGGGCAGCCAGGTCGCGCTGGGGACCTTCCTCGCGACGTTCTGTTACAGCCTGCTGGTGCTGCAGGCCGTCGGGTCGGCGGAACGTGTGCCCCAGCTGGCCACGGCGGGGGCCGTGGGGCTCGCGATCGCGAGCCTCTTCGTCCTGATCTTCTTCGTGCACCATGCGGCCAGCTCGATCCAGGCCTCGAACGTGATCGCCGCCGTCGCCGACGAGATCCGAGCGCAAGTACCTACGCTCTTCCCGGAGACGCTCGGCGACGCGAAGCCACGCGAGCCGAACCCCGAGGAACGCGTGCGGATCCAGCGATTGGACGTCGCGGGGCGGGTGATCCGTGCGCGCGCGGAAGGCTACGTGCGGGTCATCGACGAGACGGCGATCCTGGGTCCCGCGAGCGAACGCGATCTGGTCGTCCGGCTGCTCGTTCGCCCGGGCGATTTCGTCGCGCAGGCCTCCGGCATCGCGTGTGTCGACGCGACGTCCGACCTCGATCCCGTCGTGGAGGACGAGCTGCGGAGCGCCTTCGTGCTCGGGGACCAACGAACGCCCGTCCAGGATCTGCGCTTCCTGACGGACCAGCTCTCCGAGATGGCGGTGCGGGCGCTCTCGCCGGGGGTCAACGATCCCAAGACGGCGATCGAGTGTCTCGATCGCATGGGGGGACTGCTCGCGCAGCTCGCGGACCGGGCGATGCCTTCGGGACTCCGATACGACGAAGGGGGCATGCTGCGGCTGGTCGTCGAGCCGACCCGCTTCGACGAGATCGCGGCGAGCTGCTTCGATTCAGTCCGATGCTACGGCGCCGAGGATCCGCAAGTCGTCGTCGCCGTCTTCGCCGCCCTTGGTGCAGGGCTGGTCGAATGCATCGAGCCCACCCGGATCCCCGTGCTCGAGACCCACGCGCGCGAGATGCACGCCGCATTCCGACGCTCGCGTTCGAGCGCGTCGGAGCGGGATCGAGCTGCGGTCGACGCGGCCTTCGAGGGACTCCTCGGCGAGCTCGACCGGGCGGCCGGTGGGATCGAGCGGGCGGCTTGCTGAGGTGGAGATGCGTCATGGATTCGCGCTTCGTCCGACTCCGCCAGGGAGTCCTTTGGACGCCTGGCGGCCGGCGCCGGCGTGCAGCCCCACCCAGATCGGCGAGCTGAGCGCGCGCTCCTGGATCACCGCCGGCACCTCCTCCGGTCGAGGCAGCCCGCTCCGGAGCGCGTCCCAGGTGCTCCAGCGACAGGTCGGCCCCTGCAGCACACGCGCGTAGTAGAACGCGCGCGCGCGCGGGTCGTGGTCGGGATCCCGCCAGACCGCGCGCAGCTCTGCAGCCCCCCCGCTCGTCTTCGGCTCGCAGGTCGAGAGATCCGGCGGCGGGATCGACCCCGTACAGCGCCGCGTTCCCGCATCCGGCGGACCCCCATCGCCGCACGCCACGTCGTACACCCTTTCGTGTACGCCGTCCTCGTCGAGCCAGCCCTTCACGATCTGGATCCGCTCGATCGGCGCCTCCCGCGGATCCTTCTGCGCGGCGACGAGGAAGGTCGGCGCCGCATCGGGATCCGCACCCCGCGCGAGCCTCCCGCCCATCGGCACGCCCCGCGCATAGCCCGCGCGGGCCAGCTCCGGCCCGAGATCCGCCGTCGTGAAGTCCCAGCCCCCGAAGACGCGCACGCGCAGCCGTGGGCCGGAGGTCGCGAAGACCTCGCGCCTTCGCATCGCGTCGAAGAGATCGGCGCGGGTATTCGCGTCCGCCCAGACACCGGCGAGCCCCGCCGCACCCCAGAACGTCGCCGTGACCGCGTCGTCCCCTTCTTCGGTCCGCCGTAGCCGCCGTTCGGGCGTTCCGTCGGTGAAGCCGATCTTGCCCGGGTAGTCGGCCTCGTCGACGGTGCTCGCCGCGTTGTGGCCGTCGGTCGAGCCGACCAGGCCGAAGGCGTAGGGGTTGGTGCCGACGCGCGCCTCGATCTCGAGTCCGGCCGTGAGCGCCTCGCGCGCATAGCTGCCGACGGGCTCGCTCGGCACCCGCGCGCGCACGGTCTGCCAGGGTACGACCTCGAAGTCGGCCCACTCGTCCTCGGGCGAGAGCGCGGGCCGCGTCTCGGACTGCCCCTTGATCTGGAAGACCTCGACGAGGGGCTCGTTGCGCAGGCGGGTCTCGGCCCAATGCGCGTCGATCGGCCCGCCGTCCGTGCGCGTGCGGGCGAACATGAGTCCATTGCTGCCATTCGCGTTGTGCGGGATCGCGAGCAGATCGTCGCCTTCGCTGCGTGCGCGATCCATCCAGCGCCAGAGTGACTCGGGATCCGGGTCCTCCATCGCCGAGAAGGGACGCTCTGGCACGCGGTCGCCGCGGAAGATCACGTTGCGGTGCAGGTTCTGGCCCTGGGGATGGGGCGAGTACTCGAAGCCGACGAAGGCCGTGAAGCGGCCGGGATCATCGTGGGCGTTCGCGATCTCGACGAGCGCGTTCCAGGCCGGGCGCACGACGGCATCGTCCATCAGGGCGGGCAGGCCGCGCTGCGTCCGGAAGCCGTCCTGGATGCGGCGCCACGCCTGATCCATGTCGTCGCGGTCCTCGCCGAGCAGACGCTGGATGAGAGGCTGGCGGTGCAGCGGGTGCCCGGGGATCGAGAGCGCGGGGATCACACCGAGGTACTCGGCGTGGTCCGTGAGCGCGAGGAAGTCCAGCGGCGGGCCCGAGAGACGCAGTGTCGCGCCCGTCGCGTGGCGGATGGGCTCGCCCTTCGCATAGCGGTAGGCGTCGCCGGGCTCGGCGCGCACTCCCGCGCCGAAGGCGTCGATCGACCAGCTCGAGTGGACGTGGAGGTCGCCGAAGTAGACCTCCCGCTCGGCGGGCCGGCTCGCGCGCGGGACCACGCGCGTGGGCGGCGACGCGCCGGCCTGGGTCGCGGGCGATCCCGCGGCTCCCGTCGCTTCCGCCTTGGGCGGTGAGGTCGAGGGGTCCGGTTCGTGCCGCCCGGACGGCGAATCGTCGCAGCCGGCGAGCAGGATCGCGATCGCCGCCAGCAGTCCCGTGGCCCGTCGCCCTGTCCGAGGTCTAGAGTCGATGCTTCTGCACCTTTCCGCTCGCCGTCCGGGGCAGCGCCTCGCGCAGCACGATCTCGCGCGGCTGCTTGTAGCGGGCGAGTCGCGACGCGAGCCACGCGGCGAGGGCTTCGCGATCGAGGTCGGCGCCTTCGCGCAGCACGACGTAGGCCCGACCGACCTCGCCCCATTCGCGATCCGGGATCGCGACGACGGCGGCCTCGACCACGTCGGGATGCTCGACGAGGGTCGCCTCGACCTCGGCCGGGTAGACGTTCTCACCGCCCGAGATGTACATCTCCCGCGCACGGCCGACGAGCGTGATGTCGAAGTCGGCGTCGCGGGTCGCGAGGTCCCCCGTGCGCAGCCACTCACCGCGCAGGGTCGCAGCCGTCGCCTCGGGCCGCTGCCAGTAGCCGAGCATCGTGATCGGTCCGCGCACGACGACTTCACCGACCTCGCCGGGCGCCACGTCGCGCCACCCCTCGACGGGCCCTTCGATCCGGTCCGGCGCGACGAGCCGGATCTCGGCGTGATGGACCGGGCGGCCGACGCTGCCGGCCTTGGCGAGCGCGAGCTCCGGCGGCAGGCAGGTCAGGATCGAGGTCTCGGTCTGTCCGTAGCCCTGCACGAGGCGCAGGCCGCGCCCTTCGAAGGCCCGGATCAGCTCGACCGGTGCCGCCGCGCCGGCCGTGAAGGCGAAGCGCAGCGAGGCGGGCGCCCGCTCGAAGGGCTCGCCGCGGTCGAGGGCGGCGAGCATGCGCTGGTGCATGGTCGGCACGCCGCCGTAGTAGGTGACCCCCTCGTCCGCGATCGCACGCCAGGCGCGAATCGGATCGAATCCCTCCTGCAGCACGAGGCCGGCCCCGATCTGGATCGCGGGCAGGGCGAGGATCTGCAGCGCGAGCGAGTGGAAGAGGGGTGCCACGACCAGCACCCGGTCCTCGGGACCGAGATCGAAGTAGCGCGCGGCGTTCAGGCCGTTGAAGCGGCTCTTGCGATGCGGGAGCAGGGCGCCCTTGGGCTTCCCCGTCGTGCCCGAGGTGTACATGAGGATCATCGGATCCTCGGGTGAGACCGCCTCGCAACGATCCGTCGGGCTCGCCGCTACGAGCCGCTTCTCGAGCTCGCAATGCCCGTCCTGTCCTCCGACCTCGATCCGTGTCGGTCGCGCCCGGTCGCTGATCGCGAGTGCCTCGTCGGTCGCTGCGTGCCAGGCCTTCTCGCTCACCAGGATCCGGGGCGTCGCATCGTCGAGCTGGAAGGCGACCTCCCGCGGCGTGAGTCGACCGTTGACCGGCAGCGTGATCGCGCCGAGCCGCGCCGCCGCCAGCAGCGCCTCGAGCAGCGCACCGCGATTGCCGAGCCAGAGCGCGATGCGGTCCCCCGGTCCGAGCCCCTCGCGCGCCAGCACGTCGGTCCAGCGTCGGATGCGCTGCTCCGCGGCGCGCCAGTCGAGGCGACGGTCCGCGTCGCACCAGGCGAGGGCGTCGGGTCGCTCCTCGGCCCAGCGCACGGTCCATGCGCCGGCGTTGTGCGCGAGCGATGGGGAGCACGCAGCGTCGCCGGCGGGTGCGTTCGGAGGCTCGGCTCCGGCGGGTCGATGCGCGCTGGGTCCCTCGTCCACCGCGCGATCCTGAGGCTCCATGTCGCGCGCGCTCTCCGTCGCCTTGCGAGCGGGGCGACTCGCCGGCATCCCGCTTCGCGTCCCGTGCGCGCGCGATCCTAACGCGCGCTCCCGGAGGCGTCAGGACGACCGGCGTGTCGGGATCCTGTCGACGCGAGCGCGTCCGAGGCGATCGCTCGGCGTCGCCCGGCGCCCGCGGATCCGGAGCGAGACCGGCGGGTCTCGACGAACCGGGCGCGGGTATCCTCGCGCCATGCTCGATCGAAGCTTCCGCGAGACCCTGGATCGGCTCGGCGTCGCGCGTCAGCGCGTGCTGCTGGCGGTCTCGGGTGGGCGGGACTCGATGGTGCTGCTCGACCTGATGACGCGGGTGGCGCCGGAGCGGGCGCTCGCGCTCGGGCTCGCGCACGTCCATCACGGGCTGCGCGGCGCGGACGCCGACGCGGACGAGGCCTTCGTGGCGCAGGCGGCGGAGCGCGCCGGGCTCCCGCTCGTGGTGCGGCGGGTCGAGCCCGAGGCGCTGCGACGCGGTCGCTCGAGCCGCGAGCGGCCGACGCTCGAGGAGGCGGCGAGGACGCTGCGCCGGGCCGCCCTCGACGAGATCGCGGCTGCGGAGGGCTACGACTGGATCGCGACGGCGCATCACGCGGGGGACCAGGCCGAGACGCTGCTGCTCCGCATCCTGCGCGGGACCGGACCCGACGGGCTGGCGGGCATGGCCGAGCGCGCCGAGTCGGATCGGCGCATCCGGCCGCTGCTGCGCGTCGCGCCCGAGACCCTCGCCGACTGGGCCCGGACCCGGGCGCTCGCCTGGCGGGAGGACGAGTCGAATCGGGACCGCCGCTTCGCGCGCAACCGGCTGCGCCTCGACGTCCTGCCGGCGCTCTCGCCGGCTTTCAACCCGCAGCTGCTCAGGACGCTCGGCGATCTGGCCGAAGCAGCCCGAACGGACCTCGAATGGATCGAGGGGCTGGTGGACGTCGCCGCCGAGGAGAGACTCGAGCTTGGGCCCGCGCATGCACGTTTCGCCCTCGATGGCTGGGCCGAGCTCCCCGAGGCGCTCGCGCGTCGACTCGTCCGCCGGGCCCTGCGCGCCGTCGGTCTCGGGCGCGATCTCAGTCGCGCGCATCTCGAGCGTTGTCTCGAGTTCCTGCGACGGGGGCGTGCGGCCGGTCGACCGCTTCGACTCGAGCTCCCTCGCGGCTTCGTACTGCGAAGGGTGGACGACGCCTTCGTGCTGGCGATGGAGAAAGGCCCCGACGGGATCCATCCGCCCGGGGATGCTACGGTACACGGCCGAGATTGAACGGATTTCCGGACTCGCGGCATCCCGGAGGCGGGCGAGGGAGGCCGTGGAGGGCGCGGCTAGAGTGCGAGGCGAACCCGGTTCGCGACAGAAGGGTCGTAGTCGGCATGCCCGGACGGGGCTCCCGGCGGCGGGCCGACGCTCCGCGTGGCGGGACGACGCGAGTCGCCGCGGGGCCGGGCAACCGGGGCGGACCGCGTGGAATCCGACGGGTCTCGACGAGAGGCCGACCCGGCATCTCGCACCTCGCGACCTGCGGATCGGTCTCGGGGCGCGGGCCCTTCGAGCGTCCTGTGATCGGAGCAAGCTTTGAATCAGCAGTTCTACAAGAACCTCGCGCTCTGGGTCGTGATCCTGGTGGTCATGCTCCTCCTCTTCACGACCCTGAAGCAGAGCGAGGCGCCGCCGCCCGAGATCGCCTTCAGCGACTTCATGGACAGCGTCGTGACGAGTCAGGTCGAGGCCGTCACGATCGAGGAAGGCCACATCGATGGCCGCTACGCCGACGGCCGCAAGTTCACGACCTATGCACCGCCGGCCGCGATCGACGCCGACTTCCTCGGTGACCTCAAGGAGCGCGGGATCCGCACGGAGGTGAAGCCCCGGGACGAGGGCAGCTTCTGGCGCCAGATCCTGATCATGTGGTTCCCCCTCGTCCTCTTCATCGGGCTGTGGATCTTCTTCATCCGCCAGATGCAGAGCGGCGGTGGCAAGGCGATGAGCTTCGGCAAGAGCAAGGCGCGGCTGCTGACCGAGAACCAGCAGGCCGTGACCTTCAAGGACGTCGCCGGCATCGAGGAGTCGAAGACGGAGCTCGAGGAGATCATCGAGTTCCTGCGCGAGCCCAAGAAGTTCACGCGCCTGGGCGGCCGGATTCCGAAGGGCGTGCTGCTCGTCGGGCCTCCGGGTACGGGAAAGACGCTTCTCGCGCGCGCCGTGGCCGGCGAGGCGGGCGTGCCCTTCTTCTCGATCTCGGGCTCGGACTTCGTCGAGATGTTCGTCGGCGTCGGCGCCTCGCGCGTGCGCGACCTCTTCCTCCAGGGCAAGAAGCAGGCCCCCTGCATCATCTTCATCGACGAGATCGACGCCGTCGGCCGCCATCGCGGCGCCGGCATGGGCGGCGGCCACGACGAGCGCGAGCAGACGCTGAACCAGCTGCTGGTCGAGATGGACGGCTTCGAGAGCAACGAGGGCGTCATCCTGATCGCGGCGACGAACCGGCCGGACGTGCTCGACCCGGCGCTGCTGCGCCCGGGCCGCTTCGATCGGCGCGTGGTCGTGCCCCGGCCCGACCTCAAGGGAAGGCTCGAGATCCTGAAGATCCACACGCGGCGCGTACCGCTCGCGGACGACGTGGACCTCGAGGTGCAGGCGCGGGGGACCCCGGGCTTCGTCGGCGCGGATCTGCAGAACCTCGTGAACGAGGCGGCGCTGCTGGCGGCGCGGCGCAACGCGACCCGCGTGGCGCACGAAGACTTCGAGAACGCGAAGGACAAGGTGCTGATGGGCGCCGAGCGCCGCAGCATGATCATGTCCGACGAGGACAAGCGGGTGACGGCCTATCACGAGGCCGGACACGCGCTCGTCGCGCTGCTGACGCCCGAGCACTCGGATCCGGTGCACAAGGTGACGATCATCCCGCGCGGCATGGCCCTGGGGCTGACCCAGACCCTGCCCGAGGAGGATCGGCTCAACTACACGGAGAACCAGATCCACGCCGTGATCCGCTACGCGATGGGCGGGCGGGCCGCCGAGGAGATCGTCTTCGATCACTTCTCGACCGGCGCGAGCAACGATCTCCAGAAGGCGACCAACATGGCCCGCCGGATGGTGACCGAGTACGGCATGAGCAAGCGACTCGGCCCCGTCTCCTACTCGGACGCCGATGCCGACGTCTTCCTCGGGCGGGACCTCGTGTCGCGCAAGGACTACAGCGAGCAGAAGGCCCGGGAGATCGATGACGAGGTCTCGAGCATCCTGACCGCGAAGTACGACGAGGCGCGGCAGCTGCTCCTCGACCATCGCGACGCCCTCGACCGGATCGCCGAGGCCCTGCTCGAGCGGGAGACGCTCGAGGGCCCGCAGCTCGAGGTGCTGATGCGGGGCGAGGCGCTGCCGGCGCTGCGTCCGAGCGGCCCGGCGCGACCGAGCGGGATCCAGGCGAAGCCGTCGCGAAGCGGCGACGTGGAGGACGGCGATCGGGCCGGGGGACAGATCCCGGACCCGGAGCCGATGCCGGGCTAGTCGGCGCGTGATGGGTCGGATCGGGGGGATGGCTTGATCACGATGCTCTGGGATGTCGGGGTCGACCTCGTGGAGTTCTTCAACTCCCGATACGACCCCTTCTGGGACACGATCGACATCCTGATCGTGGCCGCCGGCATCTATTGGCTGCTGCTGCTGATCCGCGGCACCCGGGCGATCCAGATCCTGGTCGGCCTGATCGTGCTGATCGCGCTCTCGCTCGCCTCGGAGCTCTTCCAGCTCGCCGCGCTCGGGATGATCCTCGAGCGCTTCCTCGACTTCGCCGTCCTGATCATCGTGATCCTCTTCCAGAACGACATCCGGCGCGCGCTCGCCCGGGTCGGCCGGGGCTTCTTCCCGTCCTTCTCGGCGGAGCAGGAGCTGCAGGTGGTCGAGGAGATCGTGCGGGCGGCGGGCACGCTCTCGCAGAAGCGCCATGGTGCGCTGATCGTGCTCGAGCGGGAGAGCAATCTCGGGGACCTGATCGAGGCGGGCGTGACCGTCGAGGCGAAGCTGACGAAGGAGCTGCTCGTCAGCATCTTCCTGCCAGCCTCCCCGATGCACGATGGTGCGGTCGTGATCCAGGAGGGACGCGTGTCCTCGGCGGGCTGCATCCTGCCGCTCACGTTGCGCACGGACCTGCCCGAGGGCCTCGGCACGCGACATCGCGCCGCCGTCGGCATCACCGAGGAGACCGACGCCCTCGTGGTCGTGGTCTCCGAGGAGACCGCCAACATCTCGGTCGTGCTCGGCGGCGAGATGCTCCAGGGCCTCGACGCGCCGCGACTGCGGGTGGTCCTGCGCGACATCCTCGGCGGCGAGCGCAAGGAGCTGCCGGAGGCGTCGGAGGTCACGGGCCGGCTCGAGCTGGCCGAGGGCCACGAAGCGGGGCAGCAGGCGACGGCCGGCTAGCGGCGCCCCTCGCGCGCCGGGCCACGGGGGCCGCGGGCGGGCGAGATCCGGATGCGGTCCTCGGGGCGATGCCGGGGGCAGGGGAGGATCGGCGGCCGATGGCGTCGCGTTTCCAGAATCTCAGACCGGGCGTGCTCGTGCTGGCGCTCGCGATCAGCGTCTTCATCTGGGCCGTCGCCCAGGGCACCTCGAGCGTGCTGCAGTCCTTCGACGTGAAGGTCGAGCTCGTCGGCGTCGAGGAGAGTCTGGTCGTGACCGACCAGAGCTCCGACGCGATCAACGTCCGGCTCCGCGGCAGCCGCGCCGCCCTCCGCAACCTCGATACGAAGTCGCTCAAATACCGCGTCGATGCCCGGGGCGGAAAGCCCGGCGTCGCCGTCTACGAGGTCGACGTCGACACGATCGACCATCCCGCCGGCTCGCAGTTCGTGGGCTATTCCCCCTCGCAGATCCAGGTGCGCTTCGAGAAACGAGGGCGCAAGGCGGTCGGTGTGCGTGCCGAAGTAGAGGGCATTCCGGCGCCCGGCTTCCACGTGGCGGGCGTCGCGATCGAGCCGGCGAAGGTCTGGCTCGCGGGAGCACGCAGCCAGGTCATGCGGCTCTCGGAGGTCGTGACCGAGCCGATCGACATCTCGGGCCTCGCGGCGACGGAGAAGCGCGAGGTCCGACTCGTCCTCGGCGGGGGCACGGTCTGGGTCGAGGACAACGCGCCGGTGCAGGTCGAGCTCAGGATCGAGGCGGATCCCGTGCCCGAGCCGCCGGCGATCGAGGAAGGCACGGATCTCGAGGGGCAGGCCCTCGAGCAGCCGGACCAGGAGGCACGCACATGAGCTCGGCGCCCGTGCGCAAGCTCTTCGGAACCGACGGCATCCGCGGGACCGCGAACGTCCATCCGATGACGCCGGAGGTCGCGATGGCGCTGGGCCGCGCGATCGCGACGGTGTTCCGGGCCGCCGAGGGCGAGCGCAAGCAGATCCTGATCGGCAAGGACACGCGCCTCTCGGGCTACATGTTCGAGGACGCCCTCGCGGCGGGCATCTGCGCGATGGGCGTGAACGTGATCCAGGTGGGCCCCGTGCCGACGCCGGCGCTCGCATTCCTGACCCGGGACATGCGCTGCAAGGCCGGCGTGATGATCACGGCGAGCCACAACCCCTACCAGGACAACGGCATCAAGTTCTTTGCCGCCGACGGCTTCAAGCTGCCCGACGCCGAAGAGGCGCGGATCGAGCAGCTGATCGAGTCCGGCGAGATCGCCCGCATGACCGTGGCCCCCGACGAGATCGGCCAGGCCCATCGCATCGAGGACGCCCGCGGCCGCTACGTCGTCTACCTGAAGAACACCTTTCCCCGCGACCTCAATCTCGAGGGCCTGCGCGTCGTGATCGATTGCGCGAACGGCGCCGGCTACCGCGTCGGACCGACGGTGCTCCGGGAGCTGGGGGCGGAGGTCTTCGAGATCGGCTGCGAGCCGAACGGCCGCAACATCAACGACGAGTGCGGCTCGCTGCATCCCGACCGCACGGCCGCGAAGGTCCGCGAGCTGCGCGCCGACGTCGGCATCGCCCTCGACGGCGACGCGGATCGCGTCGTACTGGTCGACGAGCACGGCGAGGTGCTCGACGGTGACGAGCTGATGTGGCTCTGCGCGCGGGACATGAAGGCGCGGGGCGAGCTCGCGAACGACGCCGTCGTGGCGACGGTCATGAGCAATCTCGGCCTCGAGCTCGCGCTCTCGCGGATCGGCGTGAAGCTCGTTCGCACGGCAGTCGGCGACCGGTACGTCGTCGAGGAGATGCGGCGGGGCGGGTACAACCTCGGTGGCGAGCAGTCCGGACACATCCTCTTCCTGGACGACTCGACGACCGGCGACGGTCTGATGTCGGCGCTGCGCGTGCTGGCGTTGATGGCGCGGGAGCAGCGCCCGCTCTCGCAGCTCGACGAGGGCTTCGAGCGCCTGCCGCAGGTGATGGTGAACGTGGGCGTCGCCGAGAAGCGGCCGCTCGAGGAGCTGACGATCCTGCAGGAGGCGATCGCCGAGGCCGAGTCCGAGTTCGCGGGCGAGGGTCGCATCCTGATCCGCTACTCGGGCACGGAGCTGAAGGCCCGGGTGATGGTCGAGGGACGACACGAGGCGCGCGTCCACGAGCTCGCGAATCAGCTCGCCGGCACGCTCAAGCGTGCGCTGGCGGGGACGGCCTAGCCCATGCGCATCACGCTCTCCCTCGACAGCTGGCCGGCGCTTCGCGACTTCGCCGGCAGCGAGCGCAGCGAGCTCGCGGCCGCCGCGAGCCTGGCCGAGCTGGCGGGCGTCGACGCCCTGCGCCTCTCGATCAACGAGGACTTGGCGCCCGTGCGCGAGACCGACGTCGAGACGCTGCGCCGCTCGGCCCGGGTCTTCGAGCTGCGCATGCCCGTCTCCCAGAGCCTGCTGAAGGTGCCGCTCTCGGCGCGGCCGGACCGCGTCGTGCTGGTCGGCGAGCGGCACGACGGGACCGGGGCGGCTCCGCCCGTCGATGCGCGGGTCGCGGGCAGCACGCTCGGGGGCGTGCTGCGGTCGCTCGAGGAGGCGGGGCTGCCGGTCGGCGTGCGCGTCGCACCGGACCTCGACGCGGTGCGCGCGGTGCACGCGCTCGGCGTGCGCGACGTGGAGCTCTTCACGGGGTATCTCGTCGATCTGCCAGAGGCCGAGCGGCGGAGCGCCCTCGTCTCCCTCGGCGACACGGCGCGGCTCGCGAGCAAGCTGCGCCTCGGCCTCGCCGTGGCCGGGGGGCTCGACGACCGCAACGTGCGCGAGGTCCTGGCGGCCGCGCCGGCGGCCGAGCGCGTCGTCTTCGGGCGGTCGCTGGCCCGTCGGGCGCTGCTCGTCGGCCTGGATCGGGCCGTGCGCGATTTCGCGGATCGGATGCGGTCGCGCGGCGGCGATCTCGCGCTCTGATCGGCTCGGCTACGTTCCGGCTCTCGACGCGCGAGACCGAGCCCATCCGATATCGGGAGCGGTCGTGATCGATCCGGGGACCGAGCGCGCGACGAAGGCCCGGCCGGGTCGGGAGGGACGCCCAGCATGAGCCGCCCGTCGCAGACAGGGTCTCCGGCCCCGCGCGTCGTCGAAGCCGGCACGTCGCATCGTCGCGGGATCTGGCCCCTCGTCCAGGCCGCGGAGATGCAGGCCCTCGATCGGCAGACGATCGACGGGCGCGGCGTGGCCGGCGAGATCCTGATGGAGAGCGCCGGACGGGCGCTGGTCGAGCCCGTGCTCGCGCTGCGCCGGGCGTCGGATCGACCCGGTCGGCCGGTGCGGGCGCTGTGCGGGGCGGGCAACAACGGCGGTGACGGCTTCGTCCTCGTCCGGCATCTGCACGCCGAGGGCGTGCCCGCGGAGGCGATCCTGCTGGGCGACCCGGCGCGGCTGCCCGCGGATGCCGCGGCGAACTGGCGACGCCTCGCCGCGCTCGGCGCCGGGACGCGGGTGCTGGATCCCGCCGCACCGGGGGTCGAATGGGCGGCGCTCCTCGACGACACGAGCGTCGCGGTCGATGCGCTCTTCGGCACGGGACTGACCCGACCGCTCGAGGGCGCTTTCGCGTCGCTCGTCGAAGCCGTCGCCGACGCGCGGGGGCGCGGACTCCGGGTGCTCTCGGTCGACATGCCCTCCGGCATCGCCGCGGACACGGGACAGGTGCTCGGTGCCGCGATCCGCGCCGACGAGACCGTCACGATCTCGCTGCCCAAGGTCGGACTCGCGCTCGAGCCGGGGCGCAGTCACGCCGGCTCCGTGCGCGTCGCGCGGGTCGGCATCGACGACCCGGTCCCCGGACGCCCCGACCGCATCGAGCTGTGGGCCCGCCGCGCGGCCGCGGACCTGCTTCCGCGGCGTCCGCGCGATGGGCACAAGGGACGCTTCGGACACGTGCTCGTCGTGGCGGGCTCGGCGGGCAAGCTCGGGGCGGCCTCGCTCTGCTCACGGGCCGCCGTGCGCGCGGGCGCCGGCCTCGTGACGCTCGCGCATCCGGCGGGCTGCGCGGCGGAGATTCCGGGGCGGTGTGCGGAGGTGATGACCGAAGAGCTGCCGGCCACGAAGGGCGGCAGCTTCGCCCGCGCCGGTGAGGCGGCGCTTCGGCAGCTCGCGGCGGCGCGCGACGTCGTGGCGATCGGGCCCGGACTCGGGCGCGATCCCGAGACCGTCGAGCTGGTGCGGGGGATCGTCGGCGTGCTCGAGGGGCCGCTGGTCGTCGATGCCGATGGGCTCTTCGCGCTGCAGGGAGAGGCGCTCGCCGCGCTGCACGACCGGCGGGCGGCGACGGTCCTGACCCCGCATCCCGGCGAGGCGGCGCGACTGCTCGGGGGGGAGGCGAAGCATGTGAACGCCGACCGGATCGGCGCGGCCCGGCGACTCGCGACGGCGAGCCGGGCGGTCGTCGTGCTGAAGGGCGCGGGGACGGTCGTGGCGGATCCGGCGGGTCGCGCGCTCGTGATCCCGACCGGCGGCCCGGTACTCGCCTCGGGCGGCACCGGTGACGTCCTGACGGGCATCGTCGCGGCGCTGCTCGCGGCGGGGCTGTCGGGCTTCGACGCGGCGGGGCTGGCGGCGTGGTGGCATGGCGCAGCGGCCGATCGCGCGGGCGAGGCGGCGGCGGGCTTCGGGTTGCTGGCGAGCGAGCTCGCGGACGGCTTGGCGGAGGCGGCGCAGGCGATCCGCACGGGTGCGCGCGGGGAGGGGGCGGATGAAGGGCTTCTGCTTCGATTCCCCGGACCCTGAGCGGACCTTCGAGGCGGGCGTCGAGCTCGGGCGTGCGATCGGCGTCGAGGGGCTCGTGATCGCGCTGATTGGACCCCTCGGCGCGGGCAAGACGCTGCTCGTGAAGGGACTCGCGGAGGGGCTCGGGCTCGACGCGCGGCTCGTGTCGAGTCCGACCTTCGTGATCGCGCAGAGCCATCCGCTGCCGGAGGGACCGGAGCATCTCCATCATCTCGACCTGTACCGACTCGAGACGGAGGAGGCGCTCGAGTCGATCGGCCTCGAGGACATGCTCGCCCCGGGCAGCGTGCTCGCCGTCGAGTGGGCGGATCGCTTCCCCGATGCGCTCGGTCGGGAGCGGCTCGTGGTCGAGCTGAGCGGGCCGGGTGCGGGAGCGGGAGGCGAGCGCGCTCGGCCGGAGGGAGCGACGATCCCCCGACGACACCTGCGCGTGTCGGCCTTCGGGCGGCGGGCCGAGCAGGTCCTGGCCGACTGGGCGGAGCGTCTCGAGCGACTCGGCGCGTCGGCGGACGACGCCGCGGAGGGCGGGACATCGCGCGGCGTCCCGCCGACGACCACGACCCGCGCGCTCTGGATGCTGCTGGCCGCGTGCGCGGCCTTCGGCGTCGGTCGCGCGCGGGCGGAGGCGTTCGAGGCACCCCGTTCGAGGGGCCTGAGCGCCGTCGTCGAGCCGGGCCCGGCGGACTTCGAAGCGCTCGAGACGGACGGACTGGGAACCCTGCGTGCGCGCCGCGTCGCGGCCGGGGACGCGGTCGACCGGGCGACGACCGGCGTGCACGGAATCGCGCGCCTCCTGACCGGCGGGCGCATCGACCTCGCGACGGCGCCTCCCGGGCTGCTCGAATGCCTGCCCGGTCTCGGCCCCGCGCGCGCCACCGCGATCGACGAAGCCCGTCGCCGGCGGCCCTTCCGAAGCGTGCAGGAGCTCGAGCGGGTGCCGGGCATCGGCCCGACGCTCCGCTCGCGCGTCGAGCCCTGGCTCGAGGTGACGGGGGCGCTCGTCGGAGCGAGCGCGGCGGGGGACGCATCAACCCCTTCGCGGGGAAGTGCGGCGGGTGACGCATCAACCCCTTCGCGGGGAAGTGCGGCGGGGGACGCAGCAACCCCTTCGCGGGGGAGCGCGGCAGAGGAGTCGGCGACGCGTTCGCGGGGAAGTGCGGCAGAGGAGGCGGCGACGCCTTTGCGGGGCGTCTCGCGGGATGGCTGAGCGCATGGGATCGGGCGATCCGCCTTCGGACCGATCGAATGGCGGCGGGCTGCTCGCCCGTTGGCGCGTGCTCGAGGCCCGCTTCGTGCGCGAGCTCTGGAGTCACGATCCGGGAGAGCGCCTGCTGCTGCGGGTCGGGCGCTCGACGCTGCAGCTGATCGCGCTCACGGCGCGTGGCTTCCAGAGCGACAACCTGCTGCTGCGTGCGAGCGCGCTGACCTACGTGACCGCGCTCTCGATCATTCCCATGCTCGCCGTCGTGATCGCGATCCTCGACCTGGTCGGGGGCAACGAGTCTCTCGTCGACTTCGTGATCGATCAGCTCACGACCGTCGCGCCGGAGGTGCGGGAGACCGTGCGCACCTACGCGGCCGGGCTCGACTTCGCGCGCTTCGGAACGGTCGGAGGCACGATCCTCTTCGCGACGGCGGTCTTCGCGCTGCGCCATCTCGAGCGTACGCTCAACGACATCTGGGGCGTGGCCAGCAGCCGCAGCTGGCCCAGACGTTTCGCCGACTACCTCGCGGTCATGGTGGTCGCGCCGATCTCGACGGGGGTCGCCGTCAGCCTCGGCACGACGCTGCAGAGCGCGACGGTCACGACGCGGCTGCTCGAACATCCGGTCTTCGCGAAGGTCTATGGCATGGGCCTCTCGCAGGTGCCCGTCGTCGTGCTCTTTGCCGGCTTCACCTTCCTCTACTGGTTCTTCCCGAATACGACCGTGCGCGTCCGCGCGGCCGCGCTCGGCGGCGTCGTGGCGGCGGTGCTCTTCTCGGCGGCGCGCTCGATCTACGTCGACTTCCAGATCGGGGCGGCGACCTATCAGGCGGTCTTCGGCGCCTTGTCGGCGGTGCCCTTGATCCTCGCCTGGCTCTACGCCTGCTGGGCGATCCTGCTGCTCGGCGCGGAGGTCGCCTTCGCGGCGCAGAACCTTGCCTTCGCCCGGCGCGAGATGCGCCGTGGCGAGACCACGCCGGCCCATCGGGAGGCCGTCGCCCTCGAGATCGCGGTGGCGATCGCCCGTCGATTCCTGCGTGGCGAGGAGCCGCCGACCGCCGAGGCGCTCGCGGACGAGCTCGACGAGCCCGTTCGGCTGGTGCGGCGCTCGCTCGACGCGCTCGAGATCGCGGGCGTCGTGCTGCCGGTCGTGCCGCGCGAGGACAAGGACGCGGGCCTCGTTCCGGCGGCGCCGCTCGAGCGGCTCTCGGTCGCCCAAGTGCTCCGGGCCGTCCGCGGCATCGTCGAGCCCGGCTCCGCCGATCCGCCCGGACCGCGAACCGCGGGCGTCACCCGCACTCTCGAACGCCTCGAAGCGGCCTGGGCGGACGTCGCCGACGAGACGAGCCTGGCGGAGCTCGCCGTCGATCCGGTCCGAGACGCCGCTCCGCGCGCGATGCACGCGGCGGCCCCGGATCCGCACGAGGCGGCGGACTGAGCCTTCGCGACCGCATCGTCGACGCCGTGCGGGCTTTGTTGGACACTCCCGCCGCGCCCGACGACGGAAGCGAGGAAGCACGGCCCTGCGCATCTATCTCGATCACAACGCGACGACACCCCTTCGGCCCGAGGTCGCCGAGGCGATGGCCGAAGTGCTGCGCGAGGAGTACGGCAACCCGTCGAGCGTCTACGCCGAGGGCGCCGCGGCGCGGGCTCGCGTCGAGGCCGCGCGCGCCGAGGTGGCCGCCCTGCTCGGCGCGCGGCCGGCGGACGTGCGCTTCACGAGCGGCGCGACCGAGGCGAACAACACCGTGATCGCGGGTCTGCTCGGGCCCGGCGATCACGTCGTGACGAGCGCCGTCGAGCACCCGTCGGTCGATGCGCCGCTCCGCTTTCTCGAGTCTCGGCCGGGCGGCGGGGGCCTTCGCGTGACGCGGGTGGCGCCGGACGCGACGGGCCGTGTCGAGGCCGAGGCGATCGCGGCGGCGATCCGGCCGGAGACGCGACTCGTGACGCTGATCTGGGCGAACAACGAGACGGGTGCCATCCAACCCGTGGAGAGCGTCGCAAGCGTGTGTCGGGAACGCGGCGTGACGTTCCATTCCGACGCGACCCAGGCCGTCGCCAAGACCGAGGTCGATCTCCGCCAGGTGCCCTGCGACTTCGTGTCGTGCTCGGCGCACAAGCTCGGCGGGCCGAAGGGCGTCGGTGCACTCGTGGGGGCGGACAACGCGCGACTCGCCCCGCTGCTGCGAGGCGGCGGGCAGGAGCGTGGGCTGCGCGGGGGCACGGAGAACGTCGCGTCGATCGTCGGATTCGGGGTCGCCTGCGCGCTTGCGCGCAAGGAGGGCGAGGCCCGGGCGGCCCGGGCGCGAACGCTGCGCGACCGGCTCTGGGCGGGGCTGCAGCGCGAGCTGCCGGGCGTGGGCTGGAACGGCGACCCGGCGCATACCCTCGGCAACACGCTGAACGTGCGCTTCGCGGGCGTCGAGGGGGAGGTGCTCGTACAGGCGCTCGACCTCGAGGGCGTCGCGGTCTCCGCGGGCGCGGCCTGTCACTCGGGGGCGATCGAGCCGTCGGGGGTGCTGCTCGCGATGGGGCTCACGCCGCAGGAGGCCCGGGGCAGCCTGCGCTTCTCGACGGGAGCGGGGCTCTCCGAGGCGGACATCGACCGCGTGATCACGCTGCTGCGGACCCTCGTGCCGCGGGTGCAGGCCGGGGAGGGGGCGTGAGCACGCGCCTCGCCCCGGACGTCGATCCCGCCGCCCGAGATCGGGTCGTCGTCGCGATGTCGGGGGGCGTCGACTCGTCGGTCGCCGCGGCGCTGGTCGCGCGCGCCGGGGTCGAGACGATCGGCGTGACGATGCGCCTGTCGGAGAGCGGGTCGCGTTGCTGCTCGCTCGAGGATGCGGACGACGCCCGACGCGTCGCGGAGCGGCTCGGCATCCGCTTCTATGTCGCGAACTACGCCGAGCGCTTCGGGAGCGAGGTGATCGAGACCTTCGCGGATGCCTACCTCGAGGGCCGGACACCGATTCCCTGCGTCGTCTGCAACAAGCGCTTCAAGTTCGAGCATCTGCTCGAGCGGGCCCGGGTCTTCGGTGCTTCGCGGGTTGCGACGGGACATTATGCGCGGCTGCGACGCGATCCCGAGTCGGGTCGGACGCGGCTCCTGCGCGGCGTCGATCGCGACAAGGATCAGAGCTACTTCCTCTTCTCCCTCGACCAGGCGCAGCTTCAGGCCGCGGAGTTCCCGATCGGCGAGCTGACCAAGGACGCCGTGCGCGAGCAGGCCCGTGCGCTCGGGCTCGTCACGGCGGAGAAGCGCGAGAGTCAGGAGATCTGCTTCGTGCCCGATGGCGACTATCGTCCGGTCGTCGAGCGACTACGGCCCGCGGCGACCCGGCTGCGAGGCGAGATCGTGGACGAGCAGGGCCGTGTGCTCGGCGAGCATCGCGGCGTCCATCACTTCACGATCGGTCAGCGTCACGGCCTCGGCATCTCGGCCGATCGCCGCCTCTACGTCACGCGCCTCGACCCGCGCAGCCAGCGCGTCACGGTCGGTCCGCTCGGCGATCTCGACTGCCGCGGGGCGCGGGTCGACGGCGTGGGCTGGATCGCCGGGGCGGTACCTTCGGCGCCGATCGAGGCCCGGGTGCAGGTGCGCCATCGCCACGCCGCCGCCAACGCGCGGATCGAGCCGACGGGCCCCGACTCCGCACTCGTGCACTTCGACGAGCCCGTGCGCGCCGTCGCACCCGGTCAGGCGGCGGTCTTCTACGACCGGGCGCGGAACGAGGAGGTCCTCGGCGGTGGCTGGATCGTCGGGGGGCTGCGATGAGCGGCGCCCTCGGGAGGGAGACGGGCGCGTCGGGCGCGGAGCGCGAGCGCGAGGAACGCGCGTCGGGCGCGGATCACGAGCGCGGGCGCGAGGAAGGCGCGACCCGCGCGGATCGCGAGCGCGAGGAAGGTGCGATGGGCGACGATCCCGGCTTCGCGCGCGCGCGCCTCGAGCAGGCCCTCGGTCATCGCTTCGCACGCCGCGAGCTCTTCGAGGCTGCGCTCCGGCACTCCTCCTTCGCCCACGAGCTCGAACGCGATGGCCGACCCGCGACCGATCGGCCGGGGCTCGCCGACAACGAGCGACTCGAATTCCTCGGCGACGCCGTGCTCGGGGTGATCGTGGCGCACGCGCTCTACGAGGCGAAGCCCGCCTGGCGCGAGGGCGATCTCTCGCGCTCGCTCCACGCCCTCGTCGAGCGGCGCTCGCTCGAGCGGCTGGCACGCCGGATCGGTGTCGGACCCTGTCTCGAGCTCGGGCGCACGGAGCGGCAGTCCGGAGGCGAGGAGAAGCCGACGATCCTGGCGGACGCGATGGAGGCGCTGATCGGGGCGCTCTATCTCGACGGCGGGCTCGAGGTCGCGGCCCGATTCGTCCGGGGCGCCTTCGGCCGTGCGCTCGACGTGGACGCGCCGCGGGTCGCGCGGGATCCCAAGACGGCGCTGCAGGAGCATCTGATGGCGGAGGTGGGCGAGTTCCCGACCTATCGCGTGGTCGTCGACAACGGTTTGGAAGGCGACGAGGCGCGCTTCACGGTCGAGGTCCTGCTGCAGGGCGAGGCGCTGGCGCGGGGGGTCGGCCGGAGCAAGCGGGTGGCGGAGCGCCGGGCGGCGGAGACGGCGCTCGAGGCGCGGACGGAATCCGCGGAATGACGACCTTCCGGGCGGGCTTCGTCGCGCTGGTCGGACCGCCGAACGTCGGCAAGTCCTCGCTCCTGAATGCGGTACTCGGCGAACGCCTCGCGATCGTGACGGCGAAGCCGCAGACGACCCGCAGCCGCATCCTCGGCATCCTGCCGCGGCCCGGGGCGCAGCTCCTCTTCCTCGACACGCCGGGACGGCATCGCGGCACGCGACGACTGAACGAGGCGCTGAATGCGGTCGTGGAGGAGGTCGTGCGCGACTGCGACGTGGCGCTCCTCCTGGTCGATCGGACGGTCGGCTGGACGGAGATCCATGACGAGCTCGCCGGATCGCTCGCGGCCCGCTCGGCGCCGGCGATCGTGGTCGGGACGAAGAGTGACCTGCCGGCCGCGGGCGACGCGCCCTGGCCGATTCCCGAGGCCCCCGTCGGCTGGCCGGCCCACGCGATCTCTGCGCGCACGGGCGACGGCCTCGAGGCGCTGCTCGACGCAGTCGCGGGCGCGCTGCCCGAGTCGCCGGCGCTCTACGACGCGGAGACGCTCACGGATCGACCCGTGCGCTGGCTCTGCGGGGAGATGATCCGCGAGGCGGTCTTCGAGCTGCTGGATCAGGAGCTGCCCTACTCGATCGCGGTCGAGGTGCGCTCCTTCGAGGAGGGCGGCAAGCACGTCCGGCTGCGGGCGGATCTGCTGGTCGAACGCGACTCGCAGAAGCGCATCGTCGTCGGCCGCGGCGGGAGCATGGTCAAGCGGATCGGGATCCGGGCCCGCGAGGCGATCGAGGCCTTCCTCGACCGGCCGGTGCATCTCGAGCTCTTCGTGAAGGTGGATCCGGGCTGGCCGAAGAGCCCCCGGCGGATCGGCGAGCTCGGCTACAGCTGAGCGGCGGCGAGGGCGGCGCCTCGAGGACTCCGAGCCGGCTCCGCTCGCCGTTCCACAGTTGACGTGAGCTGGCAGAGTGGCCATCCTCCGGCGCCATGTGGGCGATCGCCGAGGTGTGCGCGCGGACCGGGCTGTCGGCGCGCACGATCCGCTACTACGAGGAGATCGGGCTGCTGCCCGGCGTGCGGCGGCGCGCCGGCGGCCGGCGGGTCTACGGGCCCGACGAGCTCGAGCGCCTGGGCTTCATCCATCGCCTCAAGACGCTGGGCCTCTCGCTCGCCGAGATCCGCGAGCTGAACGAGGTGCATGGGCTCGCCGGCTCGACCGAGGCCATGCTGCGTCGGCTGCACGATCTGCTCGGCGCGCATCTCGACGACGTCGATCGGAGGCTCGCGGAGCTCCGCGATCTGCGCGACGAGCTCGCGCATTACCGGGACCACGTCGAGGCTCGCGTCTCGGGACGGCCCCGGCCGGACGTGCGACCCGGGATCGGCGCCGCTGCCACGGCCCGAGGGCCGGCGGCGGTCGCGGCGTCGGGCCGCGCGGCGAAGAGATGAATCGCGCGCCGTCGAGGCAGCGCGATCGGACGAGTCAGAGGCCTCGAGGCAGGGAGTACGCATGAGCCGGTCCGTCGACCACTCGCAGGAAGGATCGCATTCCGAGGCGCACGAGGGCGCGGGCGAGCGGCCGCCGGTCCGCGTGGTGACCGCGGCGTCGCTCTTCGACGGGCACGACGCCGCGATCAACATCATGCGCCGGCTGCTGCAGGCACGCGGCGCCGAGGTCATCCATCTCGGACACGATCGCGCGGTCGAGGAGCTCGTGGAGGCGGCGGTCGAGGAGGGCGCCGATGCCGTCGCCGTCTCCTCGTACCAGGGCGGCCACGTCGAGTACTTCGAGTACCTCGTCCGGCGGCTGGTCGAAGAGGGCGTCGGTCATGTGCGCGTCTACGGCGGCGGCGGCGGCACGATCACGCCGGCGGAGATCGAGCATCTGCATCGCGCCGGGGTGGCGCGGATCTTCAGCCCGGACGACGGACGTCGGCTCGGCCTCGCGGGCATGATCGGTGCGATCGTCGACGAGTGCCTCGAGGCCCGCCGGGCCCAGGATGCGGATCCGGCGACGGGCCTCGATGAGATCGCGGGTCGCATCGAGCACGCCTCGGCCCGCGACGTCGCCCGTCTGATCGGCTTCTTCGAGAGCCACGCCGAGCGCCGCAAGGACGATGCCGCCCGGCTGCGCGAGCGGCTGGCGCAGCGCGAGGGGCCGGTCGCCCCGGTCGTCGGCTTCACGGGCACGGGCGGCGCCGGCAAGTCGAGCGTCGTCGACGAGCTGGTCATGCGGCTGCGGCGGGACGCGCCCGACCTTCGGATCGCGCTCCTGCTGGTCGACCCGACGCGTCGCCGGAGCGGCGGGGCGCTGCTGGGCGACCGCATCCGGATGAACGCGATCGCAGGACCGCAGGTCTACGTGCGCTCGATGGCGACGCGAAGAGCACACCTCTCGCTCTCGGCGGCGGTCGGCGACGCGCTCGGGGTGCTCCGGCGCGCGGGCTTCGACCTCGTCTTCCTCGAGACGGCGGGCATCGGACAGAGCGACTCCGAGATCGTCGATCAGGTCGACTGCTCGCTCTACGTCATGACCCCCGACTACGGTGCGCCCTCGCAGCTCGAGAAGATCGACATGATCGACTACGCCGATCTGATCGTGCTCAACAAATGCGATCGGCGGGGGGCGGCGGACGCGCTGCGGGACATCCGCAAGCAGTGGCGGCGCAATCGGGGGATGCCGGCGGTCGAGGACTCGGGGGTGCCGGTCTTTCCGACGGTGGCGCGCTGCTGGAACGATCCGGGGATGGAGCAGCTCGCCCGGGCGCTCGAGGAGCGGCTCGGGGGGCTCGGCCTCGATCGGCATTTCCCGGGTGGAGGGGAGCAGCAGGCGCGCATCCCGGGAATTCCCGAGGCCCCGAGCCTCGTGCCCGCGTCGCGTCAGCGCTACCTCGCCGAGATCGCCGAGACCCTGCGCGCCCATCGCGCCCGGGTCGAGGAATCCGCCCGGGCCGCGTCGCGCGCGGACGGCTTCGCCCGCGTGCTCGCGACGACCGGACGCAGACCCGAGCGTCCGCTCGGCGCGATCGGTCGCGTCGACACGGCGGCCGGGGACGGTCGGACGCAGGAGACCGGGTTCGATGGCGCCGCGCTGGCCGTGCTCGAGCGCGGCTACGCCCGCGCCGTGTCCGAGGTCGAGGAAGAGCTCGCCCGCTGCCTCGAGGCCTGGCCCGAGACGCGCGCCGCGTACGAGGCGCCACGCCAGTCCTACGGCGTACGCGAGCGCTCGATCGAGGTCGGGAATCGCGTCGAATCGCTTTCGGGAACGATGATTCCCAAGGTGGCTCTGCCGAGAACGAACGACTGGGGCGATCTCGTCCGCTATCTCGGCCTCGAGAACCTGCCCGGTCGCTTCCCCTTCACGGCGGGCGTCTTCCCCTTCAAACGCCAGGAGGAGGATCCGACCCGCATGTTCGCCGGGGAGGGCGGACCGGAACGGACCAATCGTCGTTTCCACTACCTGAGCGCCGGTCAGCCGGCGGCGCGTCTGTCGACGGCCTTCGACAGCGTGACGCTCTACGGGCGCGACCCGGCCGTGGCGCCGGACGTGTTCGGCAAGGTGGGCAACTCGGGCGTTTCGATCTGCACGCTCGACGATGCCAAGAAGCTCTACTCGGGCTTCGACCTGTCGGCGCCCTCGACGTCGGTCTCGCTCACGATCAACGGCCCCGCCCCCACGGTCCTCGCCTTCTTCCTGAACGCCGCGATCGATCAGCGCATCGAGCGCCATCTGCGGGAGCGGGGCGAGCTCGAGGCGGTGCGGGCGCGCTTCGAGGCGGAGCTGGCGGAGAAGGGACTCGCGCTGCCGCGCTACGAGGGCGACCGACCGCCGGGCCACGACGGCCTCGGCCTCGGTCTGCTCGGCATCCCCGGCGACCGCGCCGTCGACGCCGAGACCTACGCGCGGCTGCGGAGCGAGGTGCTCGGTCGAGTACGCGGGACCGTGCAGGCGGACATCCTGAAGGAGGACCAGGCCCAGAACACCTGCATCTTCTCGACGGACTTCTCGCTCGCGCTGCAGGGCGACATCCAGGAGACCTTCTGCCGCGAGGGCGTGCGCAACTTCTACTCGATCTCGATCTCGGGCTATCACATGGCCGAGGCCGGGGCGAATCCGATCACCCAGCTCGCCTTCACCCTCGCCAACGGCTTCACCTTCTGTGAGTACTTCGCCGCCCGCGGCATGGCCGTCGACGACTTCGCGGCGAACTTCTCCTTCTTCTTCAGCAACGGCCTCGACGCGGAGTACTCGGTACTCGGGCGCGTGGCGCGGCGGATCTGGGCGGTGGCGATGCGCGACCGCTACGGCGCCAACGAACGCAGTCAGAAGCTCAAGTACCACATCCAGACCTCGGGCCGATCGCTGCACGCGCAGGAGATGGACTTCAACGACATCCGTACGACGCTGCAGGCGCTGACGGCGCTGCAGGACCAGTGCAACAGCCTGCACACGAACGCCTACGACGAGGCGGTCACGACGCCGACGGTCGAGTCCGTGCGCCGGGCGCTGGCGATCCAGCTCATCATCAACCGCGAGGCGGGCCTGATGAAGAACGAGAATCCGATCCAGGGCGCCTACGTGATCGAGGCGCTGACGGATCTCGTCGAGGAGGCGGTGCTCGCGGAGTTCGAGCGGCTCAGCGATCGGGGCGGCGTGCTCGGCGCGATGGAGACGCTCTACCAGCGCGGTCGGATCCAGGACGAGAGCATGCTCTACGAGCAGCGCAAGCACTCGGGGGAGCTGCCGATCATCGGGGTGAACACCTTCCTCGCCGAGGACGCGGCGGCGCCTGTGCTCGGAGAGGATCGGCTGATGCGCTCGTCGGAGGGAGAGAAGCGCGCGCAGCTCGACGCACTCGCCGCGTTCCACGCGCGCTGGGCCGAGGAGGCGCCGCGGGCGCTGGCCGAGCTGCAGGCGGCGGCGCGGCGGGGGGAGAATCTCTTCGACAGGCTGCTCGAGACCGTGAAGGTCGCGAGCCTGGGCCAGATCAGCGAGGCGCTCTTCGAGGTGGGCGGTCGCTACCGGCGGGCGATGTAGCGCGGATCCCGCCCTCGCGGGGCGGCGGGGCTGCTAGACTCGGCGGCCGCCCGGTCGCGGGCATGGCAACGAGTGCGGGTCGGTCGAGGGGACGGCCGGAACCAGAGGAAAGAGGGAGCGGGGCCGATGGCCGATCGATCGAAGGCGAACGCGGGCGGGGGCATGCACGCCTCCGAGCATCTCGACGAGTGGAAGGACGTCGCCGGCAAGGAGCTGCGCGGGAAGCCCGTCGAGGATCTCGTCTGGACGAGCCCGGATGGGCTCCCGGTCCGCGCGCTCTACACGGCCGCGGATCTCGAGGGGCTCGAGTACGCGGACACGCTGCCCGGTCTCTTTCCGTTCCTGCGCGGGCCGCGGGCGACGATGTACGCGAACCGGCCCTGGACGCTCCGGCAGTACGCGGGCTTCTCGACCGCGGAGGAGTCGAACGCCTTCTACAAGGCGAACCTCGCTGCCGGTCAGCAGGGCCTCTCGGTCGCCTTCGATCTCGCGACCCATCGCGGCTACGACTCGGACCATCCCCGCGTCTCGGGCGACGTCGGCAAGGCGGGCGTCGCGATCGACTCGGTCGAGGACATGAAGATCCTCTTCCAGGACATCCCGCTCGATCAGGTGACGGTCTCGATGACGATGAACGGCGCGGTCATCCCCGTGCTGGCGTCGTTCATCGTGGCGGGCGAGGAGCAGGGCGTCGAACGCGCCAAGCTCGCGGGCACGATCCAGAACGACATCCTCAAGGAGTTCATGGTCCGCAACACGTACATCTATCCGCCGGCGCCGAGCATGCGGATCGTGGCGGACATCATCGAGTTCACGGCGAAGCAGATGCCGAAATTCAACTCGATCTCGATCTCCGGCTACCACATGCAGGAGGCCGGGGCGACGACGGTCCAGGAGCTGGCCTTCACGATCGCCGACGGCCTCGAGTACGTGCGCGCCGCGCTCTCGAAGGGCATGGACGTCGACGCCTTCGCCGGGCGCCTCTCCTTCTTCTGGTGCATCGGCATGAACTTCTACCTCGAGATCGCCAAGATGCGCGCGGCGCGGCGGATCTGGGCGGAGCGCATGCAGGCGGAGTTCGGCCCGAAGAAGGCGGGCTCGATGATGCTGCGGACCCATTGCCAGACCTCGGGTGCGAGCCTGACCGAGCAGGATCCGATGAACAACGTGATCCGCACGACGATCGAGGCGATGGCCGCGGTCTTCGGCGGGACGCAGTCGTTGCACACGAACGGCTACGACGAGGCCGTGAGTCTGCCGACCGACACGGCGGCGCGGGTCGCGCGGAACACCCAGCTGATCCTGCAGGAGGAGTCCGGCATCCCGGCGGTCATCGATCCCTGGGGCGGCTCCTACTTCATGGAGTCGCTGACCGAGAGCGTCTACGTCGCGGCCAACGAGCTGATCGACGAGGTCGAGGCCCTCGGCGGCATGACCAGGGCGATCGAGGCGGGCATGCCGAAGCTGCGCATCGAGGAGTCGGCCACGCGCCGCCAGGCCCGGGTCGATACGGGCGAGGACGTGATCGTCGGGGTCAACAAGTACCGCCTCTCGAAGGAAGACCAGATCGAGGTCCGCGACATCGACAATACGGCGGTCCGCGAGGCGCAGATCCGTCGCCTGGAAGCGATCCGTGCGTCGCGGGACGCCGGCGCCGTCGAGAAGGCGCTCGCGCATCTGACGGAGCTGGCGCGCACGGGCGAGGGCAACCTGCTCGAGGCGGCGGTCGAGGCGGCGCGGGTGCGGGCGACGGTCGGCGAGATCTCGGATGCGATGGAGCAGGTCTTCTCGCGACATCGCGCGGAGATCCGCTCGGTCTCGGGGGTGTACCGGCAGATGTACCGCGACGAAGAGGGCTTCGAGAAGGTGTCGCAGGCGGTCCTTGCCTTCGCCGAGGAGCGCGGTCGACGGCCGCGCATGCTCGTCGTCAAGCTCGGTCAGGACGGGCACGATCGTGGCATGAAGGTGATCGCGACGTCGTTTGCCGACCTCGGCTTCGACGTCGACGTCGGTCCGCTCTTCCAGACGCCGGCCGAGGCGGCGCAGCAGGCAATCGACAACGACGTCCACGTCGTCGGCGTGTCGAGTCAGGCCGCCGGACACAAGACCCTGGTTCCCGAGCTCGTGAAGGCGCTGGCTGCTGCGGGCGCGAGCGACATCATCGTCGTCGTCGGCGGCATCATCCCGCCCCAGGACTACGACTTCCTGCGTGCGCAGGGCGTGGCCGCGATCTTCGGGCCGGGGACGCCCGTGCCCCAGGCGGCCGCGGAGGTGCTCGAGGTCCTGCGCGGACGCGCCGCCGCCTGAGCGGGGCGGCATGATCGAATCGGAAGACGGCCTGCAAGGTGAGGCACGCGCGATCGCGCAGGCCGTGCGCGCCGGCGATCGGCGCGCGATGGCCCGTGCGATCACGCGGATCGAGAGCACGCGCGAGACGGATCGCGCGCTCGGGCAGGCCGTTCTCGAGGCGCTCGTCCCCGACAGCGGCTCCGCCATCCGCGTCGGCATCACGGGTCCGCCGGGCGTCGGCAAGAGCACCTTCATCGAGGCCCTCGGCCTGCACCTCGTCGACCGCGGCCATCGTGTCGCCGTGCTCGCCGTCGACCCGAGCAGCCCCGTCACGGGCGGCAGCATCCTCGGCGACAAGACGCGCATGGAGCGCCTGACCGTCCGTTCCGAAGCATTCATCCGGCCTTCGCCCTCGGGCGGCTCCCTCGGCGGTGTCGCCCATCGCACGCGCGAGGTGATGCTGCTCTGCGAGGCGGCGGGCTACGACGTCGTGCTGATCGAGACGGTCGGGATCGGCCAGTCGGAGGTGGCCGTCGCGTCGATGGTCGACTTCTTCCTCGTGCTGCTGCTGCCGTCGGGCGGCGACGAGCTGCAGGGGATCAAGAAGGGGGTCGTCGAGCTGGCGGACGCGCTGGTCGTGAACAAGGCGGACGGCGCGATGGCGACGGCCGCGGAGCGGACGCGGGTCGACTACGCGAGCGCGCTCGAGCTGATCCGCGGGCACGACGACTGGCGGCCGCGGGCGCTCTCCGCGAGCGCGCTCGAGGCGAAGGGCGTCGAGGCCGTCTGGGAGACGATCCTCGAACATCGCGCGCTCATGACGCGGACGGGGGCCCTCGAGCGGCATCGCCGGGACCAGGCCCGGTCCTGGATGTGGAAGCTCGTCGACGAGGACATCCAGCGGGCCTTCCGTTCCCGGCCGGGCATGCGCGAGGCGATCGCCCGGGAGGAGGCGCGGGTGGCGGCCCAGGAGACGACGCCGGCGGCGGCGGCGCGCAGTCTCGTGGACGACTTCCTCGCGGGGCTCGCGTCCACTACAGGGCGCTGACGGGCGCTCAGACGCCTCCTGCCGCCGATCGCCGCCGCGCGCGCGGGCGGGCGACGTGTGAGCCGATGCATCGGGGATTCAACGAAGCCCCCCGATCGGCCGATGGACCCCGGCAGGTCGAAGTCCTCCGGTCGCGTCCGGACGAATGCAGGGAGCCCGCCTCCGATGGTCCAGATCAACATGAACAGCAAGGAGATCACGCTCAAGGTCGTCTACTACGGCCCGGCGCTCTCGGGCAAGACGAGCAATCTCCAGAAGCTGCACGACATGATGGATCCGTCGCGCCGCAGCCACATGCTGACCCTCGACACGAAGGACGACCGCACCCTCTACTTCGACTTCCTGCCGGTCGAGTTCGAGACCGCCGGCGGCTTCTCGATCAAGATGAAGCTCTTCACCGTCCCGGGCCAGGTCATGCACAAGTCGACGCGCAAGGTCGTGCTCGCCGGCGCCGACGCGATCGCCTTCATCGCCGACAGCCAGCGCTCCGCCGCCAGCGCGAACGCCTACTCCTGGCGCGACATGGAAGCGAACCTCAAGGCCCACGGCATCGACTTCGACAACCTCCCGAAGGTGGTGCAGTTCAACAAGCGTGACATGCCGGACGTGAAGCCCCTCGAAGAGATCAAGGATCAATGGGGCAACACGCCGACGTTCCCCGCCGTGGCGACCCGTGGCGAGGGCATCCTCGAGACCTTCCGCGAGCTGATGCGCGTGCTCTACCGCGGCCTGGAGGAGAAGCACGACTTCTCCCGGAAGTTCGGCCTCTCGGAGGAGGACTTCTTGAAGGGCGTCATGAAGAACTTCCGGCACTGAGGCGCGCCCTCACGCCTGTGGAGGCCTTGCCAGGCGTCCCGGGCGTGGGCCGTCTCGGCTCCAGCTTCGCTCGGCGCGCGGCGGGACCGCTGGTTGCCTCGGAGATCGTGCCGCGGCGCGCCTCGCGTTTTATGTCGCCGTGACGGCCCCCGTCCGTGCCGCTCGGTAGGGCGTTGCTTCGCGCACGGACACGCCTCGTCGGCTCGGGTAGAGGTGGCGGCCGTGCTGCGCCGATTCGTTTCGGCTTACGCGCCGGCCGAGCAGCGCGGCGGGGTGGGCCGACTCGAGGTCCGCGGGCGGGTGTTGGGGTGTGATTGACACTGCTGGGGGCGGCGGATATCGTCGCGCGGCATCACCCCGGGGTATTCCGCCCCGAGCGCGCCCGCCGGAACCCGCCGGTCGAGACTTCGGGTCCGTACGGAAGGTGAACGCCCGCCCATGCCCGACTCCGCACAGCCGTCCGGGGCCTCATCGAAGGTCATCGACGTCCAGCCCGCCCCCGGCCTCGCGACGATCGCCGAGGCGATCGAGGACATCGCGGCCGGCAAGATGGTCATCCTCGTCGACGACGAGGACCGCGAGAACGAGGGCGACCTCTGCATGGCGGCGGACAAGGTCACGCCCGAGGCCATCAACTTCATGGCCCGATACGGTCGTGGCCTGATCTGCCTGCCGCTCGAGGAGGAGCAGCTCGACCGTCTCCACCTCGGCATGATGGTCCCCGACTACGAGAACACGACGCCCTTCGGCACCGCCTTCACGGTCTCGATCGAGGCCCGGGAGGGCGTGACGACGGGCATCTCCGCCGCCGATCGGGCGCGCACGATCCAGGCCGCCGTCGCACCCGACGCCAAGCCGACGGACATCGTGCGCCCCGGACACATCTTCCCGCTGCGTGCGCGCAAGGGCGGCGTGCTGCGCCGCGTGGGCCAGACCGAGGGCTCCGTCGATCTCGCGCGCCTGGCCGGCTGCCATCCGTCGGGCGTGATCTGCGAGATCATGAACGACGACGGGACGATGGCGCGACTGCCGGACCTGATCGGATTCGCGAAGCAACACGACCTCAAGATCGTGACGATCAAGGATCTCGTCTCCTACCGCCTGCGCAACGAGCGTCTCGTCCATCGCGCCGCCGTCGCGAAGATGCCGACCAAGTTCGGCGAGTTCCAGGCGATCGTCTTCGAGAACGACATCGACCACGTCGACCACATGGCCCTCGTGATGGGCGAGATCGATCCCGAGGAGCCCGTGCTGATCCGCGTGCACAGCGAGTGTCTGACGGGCGACGCCTTCGGCTCGATGCGCTGTGACTGCGGCGAGCAGCTCGAGGCCGCCATGCGCATGATCGCCGAGGAAGGCTCGGGCATCGTCCTCTACATGCGCCAGGAAGGCCGGGGCATCGGCCTCAAGAACAAGATCCGCGCCTACGAGCTGCAGGACCGGGAAGGGCTCGACACGGTCGAGGCCAACAACCGACTCGGCTTCGGGGCGGACCTGCGCGACTACGGCGTCGGCGCCCAGATCCTCGCCGACCTCGGCGTGACCAAGATCCGCATCCTGACCAACAACCCCGGCAAGCGGGCGGGCATCAGCGGCTACGGCGTCGACATCGTCGAGCGCGTGCCCCTCGAGATCCAACCCAACGCCAACAACCTCAACTATCTCCGCACGAAGAAGGAGAAGCTCGGCCACGTCCTGCACCTGATGTCCTAGTCCCGGACGAGGCCCGGCCCCGGGACGGCCCGGGATCGGCCGCAGGAGACGGCTCTCCGGAGCGGTCTGACACGACACCGAGCGCGAGACGCGCGACGAGCGAGAGGAAGCCATGTTCAAGTCCGTGGAAGACGTGATCCAGCAGCTGGGACAGCAGGAGTACATCTGCGACAAGCAGATCGCGACGGTCGTCTTCCTCGCGCAGCAGCTCGGCAAGCCCGTGCTCGTGGAAGGGCCGGCGGGCGTCGGCAAGACCGAGCTCGCGAAGGTCGTCGCGAAGGCACTCGGCCGGAACATGATCCGGCTGCAATGCTACGAAGGGCTCGACGAGGCCAAGGCGCTCTACGAGTGGGAGTACTCGAAGCAGCTTCTGTACACGCAGATCCTGAAGGACAAGGTCTCCGAGACGATCGCCGATGCCACCTCCCTCGCGGACGCCGCCGAGCGGGTCGGCGCCGAGGACTCGGTCTTCTTCTCGAACCGCTTCATCGTCCCGCGACCCCTCATGCAGGCGATCACGGCCGAGAAGCCCGTGCTCCTCCTCATCGACGAGGTCGACAAGTCGGATCCGGAATTCGAGGCCTTCCTGCTCGAGGTGCTGTCGGACTTCCAGGTCACGATCCCCGAGATCGGGACGATCCAGGCGAAGACCCAGCCGCTCGTCTTCCTCACCTCGAACGACGCCCGGGAGATGAGCGACGCGCTCAAGCGCCGCTGTCTGCACCTCTGGATCGACTATCCGAGCGAGGCCCTCGAGGTCCAGATCCTCGACCGCAAGGTCCCGAACATCGACAAGCGTCTCGCCGAGGACGTCGTGCAGCTCATGAACCGCATCCGCGAGCTCGACCTGAAGAAGACGCCGTCGATCTCCGAGACCCTCGACTGGGCGCGGGCGCTGCTGGCGCTGAACGCCGACGAACTCGAGGACCAGATCGTGAGCGATACCCTCAACGTGATCCTCAAGTACGAGGGCGACGTCCAGAAGGCGCAGAACGAGCTGGCCAAGCTGATCCAGAAGAAGACGGCCGAGCAGTCGGCGGCGAAGCCCCAGGCCGCGCCGCCGCAGGCCGCCGCGAAGAAGGGGATCCTGCACTGACGTGCCGCGTGGTCGTCGCGACCCGGGCGTGATCCGGCTCGCGAATGGACCGCGCTTCCCTTCGCTCGTGTCGCCTCGACGAGGTCATCCCGCATGCAGAAGAAGATCATCGAGTTCTTGAACCTGCTCCGGAAGAGCGGGATCCGGGTCTCGGTCGCCGAGGGCATCGACGCCTTCCACGCCCTCGACGAGCTCTCCCTCGACGATCGGGAGGTCTTCCAGGACGCGCTGCGGGCGGCGATGGTGAAGCGCGGCGACGAGATCCCGACCTTCGACGAGCTCTTCGACCTGTTCTGGTCGGGCTTCTACGACAACTTGAAGGAAGCCTTCGGCGACATGGAGGGCGGCCTGTCCGAGATGGGCATCGATCTCGAGCAGCTGCTCTCGCAGCTCGCCGAGATGATGCAGAACATGGACGGCGACCTCGATCTCTCGGAGCTCGCGAAGGCGCTCCTGACCCAGGATCTGTCGCAGCTCGAGAACCTGATCCGTCAGGCCGCCGAGGAGGCCGGCACGGGCCGCATCGAGAACATGCTCCAGGTGGGCTTCTTCAGTCGCCGCACGACGGAGCAGATGGGGCTCGAGGGCGCGATGCAGGAGCTAGAGAGCCTCGCCGAGCGCATGCGGCAGATGGGCATGGGCGACGAGCAGATCCAGCAGATGCAGGAGCTGATCCGCAAGCTGATGGAGACGGTCCGCCGCGCGGTGCGCAACTTCACCGAGCGCGAGCTCCAGCAGCAGAATCACAACTACATGGAGAAGTTCCGTCGCGAGATGCTGACGGAGAAGAGCTTCTACCACCTGACCGAGGACGAGGTCCAGCGCATGCGCGAGGTCGTGACGCGCCTCGCCCAGCGGATCAAGAACGTCCTCTCGATCCGCCGCAAGCGCCTGAAGCGCGGCAAGCTCGACCTGCACCAGACGCTACGCCGCAACATGGCCCGCGGCGGGATCCCCTTCGAGGTCGTCTACAAGACGCGTCGCAAGGATCGTCCGAAGCTCGTGATCCTCTGCGACGTATCGTCGTCGGTCGCGAACGTGTCGCGTTTCATGCTGCAGTTCATGTACAGCCTGCAGGAGGCCTTCACGAAGATCCGTTGCTACGTCTTCGTGGCGGAGCTCGGCGAGGTGACGTCGGTCTTCCAGGACAAGGACGTGAACAGCGCGATCGAGAAGGCCCTCGACGGCGGCGACGTGATCAACGTCTACACGCGCAGCAACTTCGGCTACGCCTTCCACCAGTTCTGGCGCGAGCACCTGTCGAGCATCGACAACAAGACGACCGTCATGATCCTCGGCGATGCGCGCAACAACTACAACGACGCCAAGGCCTGGTGCATCCGGGACATCCAGAACAAGGCGAAGAACGTCGTGTGGCTGAATCCCGAGAGCCCCTCGGCCTGGGGCTTCGGCGACTCCGTGATGGACCGCTACATGCCCTACTGCGACATCGTCGAGGAGTGCCGCAACCTGCGACAGCTCTCGCGGGTCGTGGATCAGATCGTGCTCTAGGCGGGTCCACGGGGACGCGCCCGTCCAGCAAAGCCGCGCAGCCGACGGACCATCGAGCGGCGGCGCCGAGCGAGGGAGGGCCAGCCAGGATGTCTTCAGCGCATCGATCCGAAGAAGCGAGGACCGGACCCGAATCCGACGCCGACACGCGCTCGGCGGCCGGGGCCTTCGGGGCGAGTGTCCCCGAGACGGACCAGACCCGGCCGGGTCTCGCCGCGCTGCGGGACGGCTCGGTGGCGGTGGCGCTGCTCTCGCTCTTCGGGGGCGCGGAGGCCTGGTCCGAGTCCTCGGGCCTGGCACTCCCGGCGGTCGTCTCGACGCTCGCGGGCTTCCTCGTCGGCGCGGCGTCGACCGCGCTCGCGCACGAGTGGGGTCATTTCCTCGGCGCGCGGATGGGGGGGGGACACGCGCCGCTCGGGCCGATCGGTCGCCCGCTCCCGCTCTTCGACTACGACTTCCTGCGCAACGACGGTCGCGCCTTCCTCTGGATGAGCGTGGGCGGCAACGTCGCCCATTGGTCGGCCTTCGCGATCTACCTGGTCGCGCTGTCGACGCACTCGCCGGGGCAGACCGCCCTGGTCGCGGGTGCCTTCGGCTTCGCCGTCTTCTCGAGCGCGATCGAGTTCCCGGTGATCCAGCGGGCGCGCGAGGGCATGGACGCGCGCACGGCGCTCGGGACGATCCCGCGCGACTTCGTACGGCGCTACCTGCCCTGGGCATTGGGGTCGGCGCTGGTCGCGTTCCTCGTGCTCTGAACGTCCGTCCCCGGCGCGCTGCGGGCAGGGGGCGCACGCGCGGAGCGGGCCCTAAGGGGCCCCGCGTCCGTCGCGCGGATCCCGGGTCGAGCGCCATCCGGACAGCGCCTCCGAGCCCTGGAAACAGAAACGCCCCGTCGGTCGAGCCGACGGGGCGTTCGTCAGGGGGAGGGGCGGCGGACTCATTCAATGGGGGGTGAGAGGTTGGACATTTCGGGTGAAATGGCCAATCCGCCGCCACTCCGTAACCCGATGAATGACCGCATTATGGCGGGCTCGATCCGCTTGTCAATCGCGTTTTGGTGTCACGTCGCTAGTTTTTGAAAACGCCGCAATTCCAGGTCTTTTTGTCGAATTTCGAGAATCGCTCTGAGGCTGGAGGAGGCCTGGCGAACGGGCCTGGCGATCGACGCTCGAAAGGCCCTCGGGTACGTTCCGCGCCCGCCCGAGCGGGCGTGAAGCGGCCCGCACCGGGCCCTCGGATCGCCCCGATCCACCCGCTGCGCCCTGGAAACCCCTTGGACCGTCGACGCTTCGCGATCCGCACCTACGGCTGCCAGATGAACGTGCACGACTCCGAGAAGCTCTCGGCCGTGCTCGACGGGGCGGGATTGTCGCCGACCCCCGACGAGTCCCAGGCAGACCTGCTCGTCATCAACACCTGCTCGATCCGGGACAAGGCCGAGCACCAGCTCTACAGCGACCTCGGCAAGCTCCGGCAATGGAAGGCCGAGCGTCCGGGGCGGCTGGTGGGCGTCGGTGGCTGCGTGGCCCAGCAGGTCGGGGACCGGCTGCTGGGCCGCTTTCCGCAGGTCGACTTCGTGTTCGGGACGCACAACCTGCGACGGGTGCCGGCCCTGCTGCGGGATGCGGCGGCAGGGCGCCGTGCTGCCTGGATCGACGAGGACGCGACCCGCGGCCGCTTCGACCTGCCTCTGGCTCGCGTGGAGCCGGCCGGGGGGCCGCGACGCAGGGCCTTCGTGACCGTGATGGAGGGCTGCGACATGTTCTGCAGCTTCTGCATCGTGCCCTCGACGCGCGGCCGGGAGATCAGCCGCACCGCGCGGGACATCGAGGCCGAGGTCCGGGCCCTGGCCGACGCCGGCGTAGTCGAGATCACGCTGCTCGGGCAGACGGTCAACGCCTACGGGCGGCACGACGTGCGGCGGGGGCGGGCCGAGGATGCCGGGACGATGCCCTTCGCCGAGCTCCTGGCGCGTCTCGATGCGATTCCCGGCCTCGAGCGCATCCGCTACACGAGCCCGCATCCGCTCTTCTTCGACGAGGCGCTGATCCGCGCGCACGGCGAGCTCGAGCGGCTCTGTCCGCAGGTGCACCTGCCGGTGCAGAGCGGGTCCGACCGCATCCTCGAGGCCATGCGCCGGCGCTACGACCGGCGTCGCTACCTCGGGATCGTCGAGGCCCTGCGCACGGCGCGACCGGACGTGGCGATCACGTCCGATCTGATCGTGGGCTTTCCCGGCGAGACGGAGGAGGACTTCGAGCAGACCCTCGACCTGGTGCGCGAGGCCGGCCTCGTCGACAGCTTCTCCTTCAAGTACTCGGCCCGACCGGGGACCGCCGCCGCCGGGCTGGGCGGCGAGGTGCCGCCCGAGGTCGCGCAGGACCGGCTCGAGCGACTGCAGTCCCAGCAACGCGAGCAGACCCTCGCGTACCACGCGTCGCGCGTCGGCGAGCGCGCGCGGGTGCTGCTCGATGGGGCGAGCCGCCGGGGCGGTGGTCAGGTCATGGGGCGGGACCGACACAATCGGGTCGTGAACGTGGATCTGACGCCCGGGACGACGGCCGGGCCCGGTGACGCCCTCGACGTCGTGATCGTCGGGGCGACGCCCCACAGCCTGCTCGGCCGGCCGCTGGCGGCGGGGAATTCCCCGGATCCGCGCTGAAGTCGCGGCCTCGCTGCGCCGATGGGACGCTCAGTGTCGACCGTGCGCGCGGGTCGGCGGGCGTCCCGATGGGGCCCCGCGTCCCCTCGCGTCGGAGGCCGACGAGGGGTCATGGGCAAGGCGCGCATTCTCGCTGTCGACGACCAGCGCTACTTCCGCGAGCTGATCGAGGGGCTGCTCGGCGACGAGGGCTACCTCGTCCGCACGGCCGCGTCCGGAGACGAGGCCCTGCGCATCCTCGAGCGCGAGGACTTCGAGGTCGTGATCACGGACCTCGTGATGCCCGGCATCGACGGCACCGAGCTCGTCCAGAAGATCAAGGAGCGCCTGCCGGACCAGGAGATCGTCATGGTCACGGGGGTGGTCGACGTGAAGACCGCCGTCGAGGCCATGAAGCAGGGCGTGACGGACTACATCCTCAAGCCCTTCGATCGCGTCGTCCTGCTCGAGTCGATCCGCAAGATCCTGCAGCGCCGCCGGCTGCGCGACGAGCACGCGCGCCTCGTCGAGGAGAATCTCGAGTACATGGGTGTGCTCTCGCTCTTCGAGCGGGCGGTCGCGCTCTTCTCGAACCTCGCGGTCGAGCCGCTGGCCGAGCGACTGGTCGAGGGGCTCTGCCTCGAGACCCGCGCACAGTCGGGCGTGCTCTGGCTGGCCGAGGAGCCCGGTGCGCCGCAGCTTCGACTGGTCGGGGCGCGTGGGTTGGTGCGACTCGATGGGGAGCCCGAGCGCGTCGAGCTCGACGAGGTCGAGGCCGCCTGGTGTCCGGGTCTTCGCGCCGCGCGTTCGGTCGTCGCCGCCATGCCCGAGGATGCGGACGGCGTCGAGGCGCTCTACGTCGCCGTCCGCGCGCGGGGCGAGACGATCGGCGTCGTGCGTCTGTCCGATCGGCTCGACGGCGAGCGATTCACGCCCGGCGACCGGGCCGCCGCGGAGAAATTCTGCGAGCTGGGCGGCGTCGCGCTGCACAATGCCATGCGCTTCCAGGCGCTCGAGCGGCGCTCGCTGCGGGACCCCGAGACGCGGGCCTACTCGCGCGGCTACTTCGACGACGCCGTCCGCAACGAGATCCAGAAGGCGAATCGCTTCGGCCATCGCTTCTCGGTCCTGCGCATCGGCTTCGAGCTCGACTCGCCGCGAGCGCGGCTGCCGGAGGCCGACGAGCTCGCGCGACGGCGGGCCCTGCTCGTCTCGCACGCGCGGCAGATCGAGGCGGCGCTTCGCGGCACGGATCTGCTGGCGGCCGGCGACGACGGTGCCTTCTACGCGCTGCTTCCCCAGACCGACTCGCTCGGCGCGGGCATCCTGGCGCAGCGCATCCGCGAGGGCATCCGCGAGCTCGACGTGCGGGGACCGCAGCCGCGCTTCGCGAACGCGACCTTCCCGATCGATGGGACGCAGCTCGAGGCGCTCTTCCGGGTGCTCGACGAGCGCGTGGCCCAGGCGCGGGACAGTCTCCTGGTCGCGCGCCCGGAGCTGATGCGCTCGCAATCCCTGGATCCCGTCTTCGACCGGATGCTCGAGATGGGCTCGGTCGAGCCGATGGAGATCGAGGGTCAGATCCTGCGCTTCGTGCTCGAGGACGTCGTGCGAAGGCCCTCGGACCGGGGCGTGCTCTTCCTGTCTCCGGGTGCGCGCTGGCTGCCGGAGCTGCTCGAGACGTTGCAGGAGCTGCGCGGCCGACAGGGTCGCACCCAGATCTTCGTGCTCGCCGAGAGCGAGGACCGGGAGGCGCCGCCGCAGGTGAGCTGGCTGACGAAGTCGCGGCTCGACAGCCGGCGTCCCTTCGTCGTGTACTACGGCGATGGTCCGGCCTACGCGATGGTGGGTCAGGTCGCGCTCGCCGCGACGCGCGCCGCGATCTTCCAGACGGCGGACCGCGCCCTCGTCGAACACCTCGCCTTCGAGCTCCAGCGCGAGCTCGGCGTGCGGCTGACGGACTAGGGGAGGGCAGCCGTGTCGAGCTACCTGGTCCTGATCGCCGACGGGAATACCGGCCGTGGCCAGCGCATCGCGAACGCCCTCGAGGCCGCAGGGCGCCCGTGTCGGGTCGCGCCGCACGGGGCCGCCGCCCTCGAGATCGCGCTCTCCGAGCGGCCGCGGGTCGTGGTCGCCCGCTCCGAGCTGCCGCTGGTCGACGCGCGAAAGCTGGCCGAGATCCTGCGTGCCAATCCGCGCACCCGATCCGCCCGCTTCCTCTTCTTCGGGGGCAGCGGGCAGCCCGCCGATCCGATGGGCGGCGTCGGTGATCTCACGCTCGAGTCCGACGCCGAGACCGACCGCGTGCTCGAGGCGGTCGAGATCCTGCTCGAGCGTCAGGCGCGGATCGAGCGACTCGAGCAGAGCGCGTCGGCCGAGCACGAGTTCGAGGGACGTCTCGCGGACCTGAGTCCGGTCGAGCTCCTGCAGATGCTGCACCTGCGCCACTCGACCGGACGGCTCACGCTCACGCCCGAGCTCGACGATGGTCGATCGCCGGCGGGGGCGATCTTCGTCGTGAAGGGCGAGATCCACGCCGCCGAGTCCGACGGCATCCGCGCCGAGAAGGCGCTCTTCCGGATGCTGGATTGGCGGGTCGGGGACTTCCACTTCGAGCCGACCGAGGTCGAGGCCGAGGCGGAGATCAAGGCGCCGACACGGACGGTGCTCGCCGAGGGCCAGCGCCAGCTCGACGAGTGGAATCGCCTCGCACCGAAGCTGCCGCCCTTCGAGTCGCCCGTGAAGATGCGGGTCGGCCGCGACGAGCTGCCCGAGGTCGTGCATCCCCTGACGCAGGAGGTCCTCGGCCTGATCGCCGAGGCCGAGAGCGTCGGTGAGGTCGTCGATCGCTCGGGCTACCCGGACTATCAGGTCCTGCGCACGCTGCACACGCTGGCCGACCGGGGCATCGTCGAGTTCGGTCGCGCGCGCATCGCCACCCCGCAGCACGCCGGTCACGCGCTCTTCAACGACGCCCAGTGCCGCCGCCTACGAAGTTTCGTGCAGATCGGCCTGGGCCGCGACGTGGCCGTGCCGGACGCGAAGCTGCTCGTCGTGGCCGCCGGCGAGGACGTGGTCGAGCGCTTCGCGGGTCTGCTCGCGAAGGTACCCGGCGCCGAGATGGCGCCGCGTTTCGAGCGGGGGCGGATCGGGGCCGCGGATCTCGAGTCGATGGCGCGGATCGACGTGGACGGGGACTTCGCGATCGAGCTCGTGCAGCTGCCCGCGGATCCCGCCCACGCGGCGCTCTGGCCCTTCGCGGCCCATCGGGCCCTGGGCACGATCTTCCTGCTCGACGCGCGCATGGGCGAGAGCGCGGCGGGGCTGGCCGAGATCGGCGCGGCGCTGACCGGCGCGCCCGGCGCGCGCAGCTTCCACGTCGTGCTGCTCGGACCCGGCGAGCGACTCTCCCCGGACGAGCTGCGCGCGAACCTGTCGCTGCTCGACGAGGCGAGTCTCTTCCTGCTGCCGATCGATCCGGACAAGAATCCCAGCGCGCTGCTGCGCAGCCTCTTCGCGAGGATCGTCCCGTGAGACCCGAGCGGCTGAAACGCTTCTCGCTCTTCGCGGAGTTCAACGAAGAGGACCGGGACGCGCTCGTCGAGCTGCTCGAGGAGCGGCGGCTGCCGGCGGGCAAGAGCGCGTTCCGGGAGGGCTCGGAGGCCGAGGGACTGGTGCTGCTCGTCGAGGGCCGGCTCAAGCTGAAGAGCCGGCGGACCGGTGGCGTGATCGGGACCATCGAGGCCTGTCAGCATCTCGGCGCGGCCTCGCTCTTCGCCCTCGGGCCGCGGGAGGTGACGGCGCTGGCCGACGGTCCCTGCACGATCTGGCTGCTGCCGAGGTCGGGTCTGCCGCGGCTGGCCGACGATGCCCCGCGAACCGCCTTCCGGCTCGCCGAGGCCGTGGCCAGCGAGCTCGCGGGGCTGGCGCGACGGGGCGTGCGCGCCGCGATCGACGGGGAGGGCGGCGACGGCGACGAGTAGCCGCGCCGCCGTCGGGCCCCTGGGTTCGGTTGACCCCGTCTGACCCGACGATTATCCTGCGGCATCGGTCACATGGGGGTGAGGCTGCCCGGCCGGAACCCGCCCCGTCACCCGCCCTTCATGCCCGATCGATGCCCATCCGCGAGTCGATCGTACGAGACCGTCCAGGCCTCCGGCCTCCGCCGGGAGCCGCCCGGTGGCACCCGGCGCCACTCGAAGGACCACTCCCGACGGTCGACGCGAGGTCTGGGCCGAGCCGCCCGGCCGTCGGCCGTCCGGGGGGCGCGGCCCGAAGCGGCCCGGCCACGAGCCGGGCGACGAGGCGGCGCCGATCAAGATGAGAGACACGGAGATCCGCGAGGGGCTGACGTTCGACGACGTACTTCTCGTGCCCGCGGCCTCGGAGGTGCTGCCGAACGAGGTCGACCTCCGCACGCGCCTGACGACGGAGATCGAGCTCCGCACGCCGCTCGTCTCCGCCGCCATGGACACGGTGACCGAGCACGAGACCGCCATCTGCATGGCGCGCAACGGCGGCATCGGCATCATCCACAAGAACCTCACGGTCGCCGAGCAGGCCGCCGAGGTCGACAAGGTCAAGCGCTCCGAGTCGGGCATGATCGTCGACCCGATCACGATGCGCCCCGAGCAGCCGATCCGTGAGGCGCTCGAAGTGATGAACCGCTTCAGGATCTCGGGCGTGCCGGTCACGCGGGACGGCAAGGCGGTCGGCATCCTGACCAACCGCGACCTGCGCTTCGTGAAGGACGTCTCGGCCCAGATCTCGACCGTCATGACGAGCGAGGGGCTCGTCACGGTCGCGCCGGGCACGACGATGGAGCGCGCCCAGGAGCTGCTCCACCAGCATCGCATCGAGAAGCTGCTCGTCGTCGACGACGAGGGCATGCTCTGCGGCCTGATCACGATCAAGGACATCGAGAAGGCCGAGCGCTACCCCGACGCCTGCAAGGACCAGTTCGGTCGGCTGCGCTGCGGCGCGGCGATCGGCGTCGGGCTCGACCGGCTCGAGCGGGCCGAGGCGCTGGTTGCCGCCGGCGTCGACGTGGTGGTCGTCGATACGGCCCACGGCCACTCGGCCGGCGTGCTCGAGACGATCCGCGAGCTGAAGAGCCACTTCCCGGACCTGCCGCTCGTGGGCGGCAACGTCGCGACGGCGGAGGGGACCGAGGCGCTGATCAAGGCGGGCGTCTCGGGGGTGAAGGTCGGCGTCGGTCCGGGCTCGATCTGCACCACGCGGATCGTGGCCGGTGTCGGCGTGCCGCAGTTCACGGCGATCCGGGACGCGGCGGAGGTCGCGGCGCGATCGGACGTACCCGTGATCGGCGACGGAGGCATCAAGTTCTCCGGCGACGTCGTCAAGGGGCTCGCTGCCGGCGCCTCGACGATCATGATCGGCTCGCTCTTCGCCGGGACCGATGAGTCGCCCGGCGAGGTCGTCCTCTTCCAGGGCCGCTCGTACAAGGTCTACCGCGGGATGGGATCCCTCGGCGCGATGGCCGCGGGCAGCCGCGACCGCTACTTCCAGAGCGAGGTCACGACGGACAAGCTCGTGCCCGAAGGCATCGAGGGTCGCGTGCCCTACCGCGGGAGCCTCTCCCAGTCGTTGCACCAGCTCTACGGCGGGCTGCGTTCCGGGATGGGCTACTGCGGCGCGCCGAGCCTCGCGGAGCTGCGGCGCAACGCGCGCTTCGTGCGGATCTCCTCGGCGGGTCTGCAGGAGAGCCACGTCCACGACGTGATCGTCACGAAGGAGGCGCCGAACTACCGACTGGAGTGATGCACACCGCCGCTTCGGGCGCTGCGCGCGTCCGCGGCGAGACGAGATCGCCCATTCGCGCCGAACCTCCCCCCCCGGCGCGTGATCGACTCGACCGCGCCCCGTGCGGTCGACCCTGGCTCCGAGGAACGGGTCCGTCATGTCTTCCCATCCCCACGCCACCGACTCGAGGATCCTGATCCTCGACTTCGGGGCGCAGTACTCCCAGCTGATCGCGCGTCGCGTGCGCGAGGCCCACGTCTACTGCGAGCTGCACCCTGCGGACGTCGACCTCGAGACGATCCGCGCCTTCGACCCGGCGGGCATCATCCTCTCCGGCGGCCCGAGCTCGGTCCTCGACGCCGATGCACCCGACTTCGACGCCGGCGTGCTCGAGCTCGGCGTGCCGATCCTCGGCATCTGCTACGGCCTCCAGCTGCTGGTGCATCGCCTGGGTGGACGGGTCGAGAAGGCCGAGGATCGCGAGTACGGCCGAGCGACGCTCAAGATCGAGCGCGAGGATCCGCTCTTCGCGGGCATCCCGACGGACGCCGACCAGATCGTGTGGATGAGTCACGGCGATCGCGTCCTCTCGCTGCCGGGCGACATGAGCGTGATCGCGAGCTCCGGGGGGTCGCCCTTCGCCGCGGTACGCGCCGAGGGACGGCCCTTCTGGGGTGTGCAGTTCCATCCCGAAGTGGTGCATACGCAGCACGGCGTGCGGATGCTCCAGAACTTCGTGCACGACATCTGCGGCTGCGCGCCGACCTGGACGATGGCGTCCTTCGTCGACGACGCGATCGAAGCGATCCGTGCGCAGGTGGGCACGGGCCGCGCGGTCTGCGGGCTCTCGGGCGGCGTCGATTCCTCGGTCGCCGCGGCGCTGGTCCATCGCGCGATCGGGGACCAGCTGACCTGCATCTTCGTCGACCACGGCATGATGCGGAAGGACGAGCGACAGGAGGTCGAGGCGCTCTTCCGCGAGTCCCTCGGCATCGACCTCGTCTCGGTCGATGCCTCCGACCGCTTCCTGTCTGCGCTCGCTGGCGTGACCGAGCCCGAGAAGAAGCGCAAGATCATCGGCAACCACTTCGTCGAGGTCTTCGAGGAGGAGGCGGCCAGGATCGGCGACGTGGGCTTCCTCGTGCAGGGCACGCTCTATCCCGACGTGATCGAGAGCGTCTCGGTCAAGGGCAAGTCCGTCACGATCAAGACCCATCACAACGTGGGCGGCCTGCCCGAGGACATGAAGCTCGAGCTGGTCGAGCCCCTGCGCGAGCTCTTCAAGGACGAGGTGCGGGCCGTCGGTCGCGAGCTCGGCCTGCCGGCGCGTGCCCTCGGTCGGCATCCCTTCCCGGGTCCCGGCCTCGGCATCCGGATCCTCGGCGAGGTGACGCGCGAGCGCCTGCGGCCCCTGCGCGAGGCGGACGCGATCATGGTCGAGGAGATCCGCGCCGCCGGTCTCTACGATCAGATCTGGCAGGCCCTCGTCGTGTTCCTGCCCGTTCAGAGCGTGGGCGTGATGGGGGACTCGCGGACCTACGAGAACGTGGTGGCCGTGCGCGCCGTCACTTCGACCGACGCGATGACCGCCGACTTCGCCCACATTCCCTACGAAGTCCTGGGACGGATCTCGAATCGCATCATCAACGAGGTCGCCGGCATCAACCGCGTCGTCTACGACATCTCGAGCAAGCCCCCCGCGACGATCGAGTGGGAGTAGGCCGGCATGCCCGCGCCCTTCGTCCATCTCCATCTGCACACGCAGTACTCGCTGCTCGACGGCGCCATCAAGCACAACCCGCTCTTCCAGCGGGCGAAGGCCGCGAACATGCCGGCCGTCGCGCAGACGGACCACGGCAACCTGTTCGGAACCGTCGAGTTCTACACGAAGGCCCGGGAGAACGGTGTCAAGCCGATCATCGGCTGCGAGGTCTACTTCGCGGGCGGCTCCCGCTTCGACCGCGAGAAGAAGCAGCGCGAGGAAACGGGCTTCGACGCGATCAACCACCTGCTGCTGCTCGCGATGGACGCCCAGGGCTACCAGAACCTGATGACCCTGGTCTCGAAGGCCTACCTCGAAGGCTTCTACTACAAGCCCCGGATCGACTGGTCGCTCCTCGAGAAGCACCACCAGGGACTGATCTGCACCTCGGGCTGCCTGTCGGCGCCGGTGCCGCGCTCGATCCTCGCGAGCGAGCCGGACAAGGCCTGGACGCTCGCCGAGGACTTCAAGCGGCTCTTCGGCGATCGCTACTACCTCGAGATCCAGCGCCACGGCATCCCGGCCCAGGAGCTCGTGAACCAGGAGCTGCTGAAGATCCATCACGATCTCGGCGTCCCGCTCGTCGCGACCAACGACGCCCACTACCTCGAGGGCCACGATCACGACGACCACGACGTCCTGCTCTGCGTGGGGACGGCGGCGAACGTCGCCGACGAGAAGCGCTTCCGATTCGACGGACACGGCTTCTTCGTCAAGGATGGCGACGAGATGCGCGAGGTCTTCCACGACGTGCCGCAGGCCGTCGAGGCGACGCTCGAGATCGCCGAGCGCTGCGACGTCGAGATCCCGATGGGCGAGTACCACATGCCGGACTACCAGGTGCCGGCCGGGAAGACCCTCGAGCAGGTGATGGACGAGCAGGCCTGGTCGGGTCTGCGCGCGAAGCTCGGCATGGAGCCCGACGCCCCCTTCGAGGGTGATCGCAAGGTCTACGCCGAGCGGCTCGAGCACGAGCTCGGCGTGATCAAGAAGATGGGCTTCCCCGGCTACTTCCTGATCGTCGCGGACTTCATCAACTACGCGAAGGCGAACGGGATCCCCGTCGGTCCCGGGCGCGGCAGCTCCGCTGGCAGCCTCGTCGCCTACGGCATGAACATCACGAACGTCGACCCGATCGAGTACGACATCATCTTCGAGCGCTTCCTGAATCCCGAGCGCATCTCGATGCCCGACATCGACGTCGACTTCTGCATGCGCGGTCGCGAGCAGGTGATCCGCTACGTCGCCGACAAATACGACGGCGAGGTGCCGGCGTGGGATCCCGAGAGCGGACGCCACGAGCTCGACGGGCGCTACGACCAGATGAAGGTGGCGCAGATCGTGACCTTCGGGACGCTGCAGGCGAAGGCGGCGATCCGCGACGTCGGGCGCGTGCTCGGCATGTCCTTCGGTGACGTGGACCGGATCGCGAAGCTCGTGCCCGAGGTGCTCGGGATCAAGCTCGAGGACGCGATCGGCCAGTCGCCGGAGCTGCGCGCGCTGATGGACTCCGACGGGCAGGTGCGTCGCCTGCTCGAGACGGCGCTCAAGCTCGAAGGGCTCACGCGACACGCCTCGAAGCACGCGGCGGGCGTCGTGATCGGGACGAGGCCGCTGATCGAGATGGTGCCGCTCTACAAGGACCCCAAGTCCGGCGACGTCATGACGCAGTACAACATGGGCTGCGTCGAGCAGGTGGGGCTGATCAAGTTCGATTTCCTGGGTCTCAAGACGCTGACGCTGATGGCGGATGCCGAGCGCATGATCCGCAAGAAGCCGGGCTTCGAGACCTTCGACGTCAACGCGATCCCGATGGACGACGAGCCGACCTACGACCTGCTCTGCGAAGGTGACACGGAAGGCGTGTTCCAGGTGGAGTCGTCGGGCATGACGGACCTCGTCCTCAAGCTCAAGCCGCGCACCTTCCGCGAGATCATCCCCCTCGTCGCGCTCTATCGGCCGGGTCCTCTCCAGTCGGGCATGGTCGACGACTACGTCGGCCGGAAGAGCGGCGCGACGAAGATCGAATACCTGCATTCGACGATCGTGGACCTGACCGAGGAGACCCTCGGCGTCATCGTCTACCAGGACCAGGTGCTCCAGATCGCGCAGAAGATGGCCGGCTACAGCCTCGGCGAGGCCGACCTGCTCCGGCGGGCCATGGGCAAGAAGAAGCCCGAGGTCATGCAGAAGCAGCGCGAGCGATTCGTCGACGGCTGCGTCGCGAACGGCATCGACGGTGCGGAGGCGGGACGCGTCTTCGACCTGATCGTCGAGTTCGCCGGATACGGCTTCCCGAAGGCACACTCGACCGCCTACGCCTACATCACCTACCAGACGGCCTATCTCAAGGCGAACCACCCCGCGGAATACCTCGCCTCGGTCCTCACGATCGAGTCCGCGAACCACGATCGGCTCTCCCGCTACATCGCCCACGTACGCGAGAACGGCATCGAGATCCTGCCGCCCGACGTGAACGAGTCCGAGCGTGACTTCGGTGTGGTGGACGGGGCGATCCGCTTCGGCTTCGCCGGGATCAAGAACGTCGGAGCCGGGGCGATCGACGCGATCCTCGAGGCGAGGCGGGCAGACGGCCCCTTCGAGAGCCTCTTCGACTTCGCCGATCGCGTCGACGCTCGGAAGGTGAATCGGCGGGTCGTCGAGGCATTGGTGAAATGCGGCGCCTTCGACTCGCTCCATCCGGCGCGTGCGGGGGTCTGGGCCTCGATCGACTCCGCGCTCGAGCGGGCCGCCTCGCTCCAGCGGGATCGGGCGGTCGGACAGGAGAGCCTCTTCGGCGGGATGGGAGAGGAGGGTGGCCTGGCCCCGCCGAAGCTGGCCGAGGCGTCGGAGTGGAGCGAGCGGGAACGCCTGGGGCACGAGAAGGAGCTGCTCGGCTTCTACGTGACCGGTCATCCGCTGGCCTCGGTCGCGCCGCTACTGGCCCGCTTCACGGACACGACCGCGCTGTCGACCGAGGGCAAGGGCGGGCGCGAGATCCGCGCGGGCGGGCTGATCACGGGCCTGCGCGAGACCCGTACGAAGCGCGGCCAGCGCATGGGCTTCGGCACGCTCGAGGACCTCGAGGGCGCTTTCGAGCTCGTGATCTTCTCCGAGCCCTTCGAGAATCACGTGGCGCTGCTGCGTGCGGCCAAGGAGCAGGTCGCGAGCGACGGCGAGCGCGGTCCGATTCCGCTGATCATCCACGGGACGCTCGAGGAGGGCGATCCGCCGAAGATCCTCGTTCGCGACGTGACGCGGCTCGACGAGGCCGAGCAGAAGCTCTCGGCCAACCTGCGTGTGCGGGTGCAGGCGCCCGACGTGACGCGGGATCGGCTGGTGGCGCTGCGCAAGCTGCTGGGGTCGCACTCGGGCGATTGCGGGGTCTACCTGCACATCACGATCCCGGGCGAGAGCGAGACGGTTCTCGGCGTCGGGGGCATCAGGGGCGTGTCGCCTTCCGCCGATCTGTGTCGGGAGGTCGATCGCCTCTTCGGTCGGCCCGTCACGGAACGATCGATCTGAGGCGATTGGGGGGGAACGTCGATGCAGCGACTCGGAACGAGGAACGGGGCGGTCGGGCGCGGCGGGCATGGGGGCTGCGGGCTCGCGCTGCTGGGAATCGCCCTGCTCGCCTGGACGGGCGTGGCGCAAGCGGAGCTGCGCAAGGTCGAGTCGGTCGGCATCCACGGCATTCGTGAGGCGTCGCGGGGGCGGGAGATCCCGCGCGACCAGGCGATCGGCGCGGCGATCTGGGAGGGGGTTTCGCGCGTCGCGCTCGAGCTGATGGGCGAGTCGGTGCCGGACGAGTCGGGCCCGAGTCCGTCGGAGGACACCGTCGCGAGCCTCCGAGAGACGCTGGGCGACGACCTGCTGCCCTATACGCGGGGCTTCCGGATCCTCGAGGACAAGGGGGAGGTGCCGGCGCTCTTCGCCGAGCAGGACGACGTCCGCACGGAGTACGTCGTGGTCGTCGAGGTGGTCGTCGACGCGGATCGGGTGGGGGCTGCGCTCGAGCGGGCCGGTCTCGTCGAGGGCGCCCTCGGCCCGGGGTCGGGCGGCGGCGCCTCGATCCGCCTGGAGCTCGTCGGGCTCTCGCATTTCCCCGCCTATGCCGAGGTCGTGAAGGCGCTCGAGGGGGCGATGGGGGCGACGCGCGTGGTGCCGATCGAGTTCTCGCCCGAGCGCCAGGTCCTCGAGGTCGAGGGTCCCTTCGGCGTCGAGCGACTCGCTCAAAGGCTCGAAGCGCTGGACCGGTCCGGCCTCTCGTTGACGACCGTCTCGGAGGACGTCGCCGGTCGTCGGCTGCAGATGCGGGGCCTCTGGGCGCCGGTCCTCGCCGTTCCGGATCCCGCTGCGGAGGGGTCGCCAGGCGCCTCCTCGGGTCTCGAATGAACGATCTGCGGCCGGTCGCCAGAAATCCGCTCGGGGACGCTTGCGGGACGATTGACAGGGCACCTGCAAAAGGCTAATCAAACCGCCTCTTTAGCTGGATTCAGGCACGTAGCTCAGGGGTCAGAGCACCGCCTTGACATGGCGGGGGTCGGCGGTTCAAATCCGCCCGTGCCTACCAGCTGGAGCCCGCCCGGGCGCGCGGACCGCGCGACGGCGCGTGCTCCGCGAGTGGACTGCGCTCGCGCAGTTGCAATCGACTCCGTTGCGGCCAGGCGGCGCACGGGAATGGACAGGCGGGTGGGTCGAGTGCCGAAGCGGCGGGGACAGATGGGGCGGGACGAATCGGCTCGCCCGGAGTCGTCCCGGACCCGTACGAGCCGCGCGGCGGCCGCCCCGCGCTGCGCGATGCCCGACCTCTCGCGAACTCCGCGATGAGCGCGCGGAAGTCCAGACGATGAGCGGGGTCACGATCACCCTGCCCGACGGCAAGTCCCTCGCCTTCGACGGTCCGGTCACGGCCCTCGAGGTCGCGCGCCGGATCGGCCCCGGCCTCGCCAAGGCGGCGCTCGCCGGACGCGTCGGCGGACGCCTCGTCGATCTGCGCACGCCGATTCGCGAGGACTGCGCCCTCGAGATCGTGACGACGAAGGACGAGGCGGGCGGCGAGATCATCCGCCACTCGGCCGAGCACGTGATGGCGGACGCCGTGAAGCGGCTCTTCCCCACGGCCCAGGTCGATGCCGGGCGCGCCGACCACTCGGAGAAGTTCCAGTACGACTTCCTGGTCGATGAGCCCTTCACGCCCGAGGACCTCGAGCGGATCGAGAAGGAGATGAACTCGATCCTCGCCGAGGGCGCCGAGTTCGAGCGCCAGGTCGTCTCGCGCGACGAGGCGGCGACGCTCTTCCGCGAGCTGGGCGAGGAGCTCAAGCTCTCGCGCCTCGCCGACATCCCCGACGACGCGGAGATCACGGTCTTCCGCCATGGTCGCTTCGTCGACCTCTGCCGCGGCCCGCACGTCGCCGACACCAAGCAGATCGGCGCCGTGAAGCTGCTCGAGGCCTCGGGCACCTACTTCCGGGGCGACGAATCGGGCCCGAAGCTCCAGCGCATCTACGGCACCGCCTTCGCCTCGAAGAAGGAGCTCCAGGCCCATCTGGCGCGTCTCGAGGAGGCGAAGAAGCGGGACCATCGCCGCGTCGGCCAGGAGCTCGGCCTCTTCCACCTCGACCCGCTCGCCCCGGGCTCGCCCTTCTACCTGCCGAAGGGCATGTCGCTCTACAACGAGCTCGTGCGCTTCATCCAGAGCCTCTACCCGAAATACGGCTACCGCGAGGTCATGACGCCGCAGCTGTTCCGGGCCGAGCTCTTCAAGACCTCGGGGCACTACGAGAAGTTCCACGACGACATGTACTGGTTCGCGGGCTCGGACGAGGGCGAGGAGCTCGGCGTCAAGGCGATGAACTGCCCCGGGCATTGCCATCTCTTCTCGACCGGCAAGCGCAGCTACCGCGAGCTGCCGATCCGCTGGGCCGAGTTCTCGCGACTCCATCGCAACGAGCGCAGCGGCACCCTCAACGGCATCACGCGCGTGCGCACCTTCGCCCAGGACGACGCGCACATCTACTGCGAGCCGGACCAGGTGCCGCAGGAGATCGACTCGTTCTTCCGCATGACCGCCGAGGTCTACTCGAAGCTCGGGGTGGAGGGCGTCGAGATGTCGGTCTCGACCCGCCCGGAGCAGTTCCTCGGTGACCCGGCGGACTGGGACGTGGCGGAGAAGGCCCTGATCGCGGCGGTCGAGCGGGCCGGCTTCAAGTGTCGCGTGAAGGAGGGCGAGGCCGCCTTCTACGCGCCGAAGGTCGAGGCCGACTTCCGGGACGTGCTGGGGCGGGCCTGGACCCTCGCGACGATCCAGATCGACATGGCGATGCCCGGCCGCTTCGGCCTGCGCTACGTGGGGCGGGACGGCGAGCTCCACCAGCCGGCCATGCTCCACAGGGCGGTGCTCGGCTCGCTCGAGCGCTTCATCGGCATCTACATCGAGCACACGGGGGGTGATTTCCCCTTCTGGCTGTCGCCCCTGCAGGTGGCCGTGCTGCCGATCGCGGATCGCCACGCCCCGCGCTGCCACGAGATCCAGGCCGGTCTGCTGGCCGCCGGGCTGCGTGCGGAGGTCGACGATCGGAGCGAGACTCTGGGCTTCCGGATCCGGGAGGCCGAGAAACAGAAGATCCCGCTCACGCTGGTGATCGGGGACGAAGAGGTCGAGCGGGGGACGGTCTCGCCGCGCGTCCGGAAATCGAAGCAGGCAATGGATGCGATGTCGGCGGAGGCGCTCGTTTCAGAGCTACGCCTCGCGAACGCCGAGCGTCGCTTGACACCATTGGCCTGAGGAGGGAAGTCAGATACCGGCCAGATCCAAGTTCCGAGTCGTGGCTCCGGAGCGCGATGCGACCCGGATCAACGAACGTATTCGAGTGCGCGAGGTCCGTGTGATCGGCGCCGACGGCGAGCAGCTGGGCGTGATGTCGCCCGAAGACGCGATGGTCATCGCCCGCGAAGGCGGGCTCGACCTCGTCGAGGTGGCGGCCAACTCGCGACCTCCCGTCTGCCGGATCATGGACTACGGCAAGTACAAGTACGAGCAGAAGAAGAAGAGCTCGAGCAAGAAGTCCCACTCGGCGACCCTCAAGGAGGTGAAGCTGCGACCGGGGACGGACCAGCACGATCTCAACTTCAAGCTCAAGAACGCCCGCAAGTTCCTCATGGAAGGCGACAAGGTGAAGGTCACGGTCATGTTCCGTGGCCGGGAGATGGTCCACACCTATCGCGGGCGCGAGCAGCTCGACGCCGTGCTGAAGCAGCTCGGACCGATCGCCAAGCTGGAGAGCTCTCCGCGGATGGAGGGCCGCTTCATGTCGATGATCGTCGTGCCGGATCGCGAAGCGATCGCAGAGGCGAAGCGACTCGAGGCGACGACCGGGGACATCGAGGGATCGGAAGGGAACGAGCCGGACGTCGAGACGGCGGCCGAAGCCGGGGCGACCGACCCGGTCGGCGAGGAAGGGACCGCGGCGGAGAGCCCCGCGGAGAGCTAGAGCAGAGGGATACGCGAGCCGAGCGCTCGAGGAGCACGAACGATGCCGAAGATGAAGACCCACAGGGGGTCCGCGAAGCGCTTCAGCCTGACCGGGACGGGCAAGCTGAAGCGGAACAAGGCGAACCGCCAGCACATCCTGACCAAGAAGCGCACCAAGCGGAAGCGCCAGCTGCGGGCCCACGATCTGGTGTCGGCGGACGACGCGTCGCGCGTGCGCCGCTCGCTGCCCTATCTCTAGGTCCGGCTTCCAGGTCAGGACAGCTCTGATACGAACGACTCTCCGACGAGGAGAGCCGGAACCGGACGCGAACGGGCCAGACCAAGGCACGCCTGCCGCGTCCCCAGCCGAGTCCCTCGACCCGCCCCATGCGGGAGGCGAGGGCTCGCACCCGATAGAGGGAGACGAAGATGCCGAGAGTGAAGCGGGGCGTTCCCGCGGCGAAGCGACGAAAGCGGATCCTGAAGCGCGCGAAGGGATATTTCGGCGCGCGCAGCAAGCTCCACAGTGTGGCCGTAGAGGCCGTCGAGAAGGCCGCGAAATACGCCTATCGCGATCGCCGTCAGCGCAAGCGCGACTTCCGAGGCCTGTGGATCGCGCGCATCAACGCCGCCGCCCGCCAGCACGGGCTCTCCTACAGCCGCTTCGTGTCGGGCCTCAAGGCCGAGGGCGTCGAGATCGACCGCAAGGTCCTCGCACAGCTCGCGCTGGAGGATCCGCAGGGCTTCGCGGCGCTCGCGGAGCGCGCCAGGCAGCACGCGTAGCGACGGTCCCTGCGACCGGACTCGGGGAGAGCGGGCGATGACGAAGGCGGAGATCGTCGAGCAGATCTACGAGCGGGTGGGCTTCTCGAAGAAGGAAGCGGCCGAGCTCGTGGAGAAGGTCTTCGAGATCATGAAGGAGACCCTCGCCGAGGGCGAGAAGGTCAAGATCTCGGGCTTCGGAAACTTCGTCGTTCGCGAGAAGAACGCGCGCAAGGGACGCAACCCGCAGACGGGGCAGGAGATCCTGCTCGATGCGAGGCGCGTGCTGACCTTCAAGCCGAGTCTGGTCCTCAAGAACATCCTGAACGAGACGGAAGTCACGGACGAGGATCGCGCCCGCTCCGAGGCCGACGACTAGTCGACCTCGCGTCGACCGGGCGCCGCCCCGGACGATCGCGCGTGTCCTGCGTGCGCGACCGGGGTGATGCGACCGGCTGCGGCCCGTGGCATCGTCGCCGGGGCAGCGAGCTTGGGGGAAGGCATGGGCAATCGCGACGAGCGAGCGACCTCGCTCGACCGGGACGAGACGTCTGCGGATGCGGACGGCGGCGGGACGGGCGGGGCGAGCCGATCCGGCCGCACGGGTCGCGGGCGCGGCGCGGGGGCGCGGGCGACACGTGAGGCCGGGGCGCGCGGCGATGCGATGTCCGACGCGCAGGCGCGTCGCGCACTCGAGTCTTCGACGAAGCTCTACTACCGGATCGGCGAGGTCAGCAAGCTGACCGGCGTCAAGGCACACGTGCTGCGGTACTGGGAGACCGAGTTCCGCTGGATGGCGCCGCCCAAGTCGCGCTCGAAGCAGCGGCTCTACCGCAAGCGCGACATCGAGTTCGTATGGCTGCTCAAGCGCCTGCTCTGGGACGAGCGCTACACGATCGCCGGGGCGAGGCAGCGCATCCAGGAGCTCGGCGTCGACGGCGCGCTGGCACTGCTCGGCGAGGCGCGCGGCGGGTCGACGGCGCGGACCGCTTCGAAGGATCGGGAAACCACGGATCGGGAGCGCCCGGTCGGCGTCGAGTGGGGCGCCGTTCGCGTGGCGCTCGAGTCGATGCGAGGCGAGCTGCTCGAGCTGCGCGGTGTGCTGCAGGAAGGCGACTGAGCGCGTCCTTCCGTCCGGGAGCCGGCGATGACCTCGTCCACGCAGCCGTCGCACGAAGCCCTCGAGCTCTTCCGGGAGACCGCCGACCCCGCGCGATACGTGCCGCGGGAGGCGACCGAGCAGGCGCTCGGCGCGCTCGAGGCCTGGCGACGGGAAGAGGGCGTCGGCTCCACGGTCGTGGCCCTCGTGGCCGCGCCGGGACTCGGCAAGACGCTGTTGCTGCGGCTGTTTGAAGAACGGCTGCGTCGGGACGGCGCCGCTTCCGAAGCAGGGGACGTCCTCTATCTGCCCTATGCGGGGCTCGAGCTGCCGGACCTCTGCGCATGGTGCTACGGGCTCCTCGGTCGCGGCCCCGCGCCGGCCGAGTCGCGGGATCATCCGCTGGCGGCGCTGACCGGGCTCGTCGCCCTCGCCGGGGGGCCGGATCGGCCGCTCTTCCTGCTGGTGGACGATGCGGACTCGATGCCCCTCCAGACGGCCCGCGTGCTGGCCCAGGGACTCGCGCGCGAGCGGTCCGGGCTGCGTCTCGTGCTCGCACTCGGCGACGACGCGCGGTCGAGTCGGCTGCTCGCGACGCTCGATCTGCTGCATCCGCGCACGGTCGCCTTGCGGTCGGCGATGAGTCTCGAGGAGACGCGCGCGTTCCTGGCGGCGCGATTGCGGCACCCCCGCGCCGCGTCAGGCGACGAAGCGGCCGAAGGCCCCGAGCCGTCCCCCGAGCGGGTCGAGCGCCTGCACCGCCTTTCGGGCGGCGTCCCGCGCCGGGTCCAGGCCCTCGCGGCCGAGCTCCTCGAACGCCCGAACGAGGCGATCGCGGCGGATCTCGAGCGCAAGCGGCGACGCGACGCCTGGCTCGGCTCTCCGATCGACGACGACCTGTGAGCCGCGCTCGGCCGCGCCGGCGACGACGTCCAGCTCCCGTCGCAGGGCCCCTGGATCTGGGCTACACCTACGCGCTCGTCGGGCCGTAGCGCAGTCTGGTAGCGCGCTTGACTGGGGGTCAAGAGGTCGCGGGTTCAAGTCCCGCCGGCCCGACCAAAAACAACCCCCCGCCATTGCTCAGAAAAACGTGCGAATTCGGGCCTCTAGAGGCTTTTCGGGCACGTTCTGAGCCGGCACCCCGTGTCGTACCGCGTTGCACCGGGTTTCCCGATTTTGCCCGAATCTGCTTAAATCCTGGTGACTCTGTGGTGACTCGGGGCTCGCCCCGTAGCCCACGTGACGCTGAGGGCCGTCTCACGTCGGCCGCAGGGGGGCGCTTGATGACTCGACTCACCAGAAAGGCCGTCCAGGCCGAGGCCCCGCCGGCCTCGGGCACCCGCAAGGTCTGGGATTCCGAGGTGAAGGGGTTCGGCGCGGCGATCACGGCGCGCGGGGCCCGCTCGTGGATCGTTCGCTACCGGAACGCCGCGGGCCAGCAACGGCAGAAGCACCTCGGCCAGGTCGCGGCGATCTCCGGGGATCAGGCCCGGAAGCTGGCCGCCCAGGTCATCACCGCGGCGGCCGGCGGTCGCGACCCGCTCGCGGAGGAGCGCGCCGCGCGCGCGGCTGCCGAGTCGACCTCGGCCCCGATCACGGTGCGCCAGTTCGCCGAGCGCTTCTATCGGGACCACTGCGCGCGCCAGAAGAGCGCCGCGGAGCTCCGCCGGAAGCTGGATGTCGAGATCCTCCCCCGGATCGGTGACCTCGAGCTCGCGGCCGTTCGAACACCCGACATCCACGAGCTCGTGCACGCGGTCGCGGCAGAGGTGCGCCAAACGAAGGACGGGACCAAGGTACGGCGCGAGACGGCTGCGAATCGGGTCCGCGCGCTGCTGTCCACGATGTTCGCGCACGCTGAGCGCCTTGAGCTCCGACCGCCCGAATCGAACCCCGTGCGGCGGGTGCGGAAGTTCCAGGAGCGGAAGCGCGAGCGATTTCTCACCAGGGAGGAGATCGCCCGATTCGGGGCCGGCCTCGAGAGGGCGGTCGAGGCGCGTCCATCCCGCCGGACCGCAGCCGCGGCGATTCGGCTGCTCTTCCTGACCGGCTGCCGGAGGAACGAGATCCTCGAGCGGCGATGGAAGGACTACGACGCTCGAAAGGGCATCCTGCACCTGACCGACTCGAAGGTCGGGCCCCGCGACGTCGTGCTCGGGGCGCCCGCGATCCAGCTCCTCGAGTCACTCCCCCGGACGTCGGAATGGATCTTCCCGGCTTGGCGTGGCTCCGGGCGAATCACCGACGTGCGGAAGCTCATCGAGAAGGCGTGCGAGCTCGCCGAGCCGGCGCTCAAGACGTTCCGCCCCCACGACATCCGGCACACCTTCGCGAGCCTCGGCGTGCGCGGCGGGATGAATCTCCCGATCGTGGGCGGGCTCCTAGGGCACGCGCGGACGACGACGACCGAGGGCTACGCGCACCTCCAGGACGGGCACCTCCGCGAGGCGGCGGACGCGATGCAGGGCGCGATCGCGGGGGCACTCGCGGGCCGGTCGGCGGACGTGATCGAGTTTCGCGCCTCGGTGCAGTAGGTGGCGGTCGACGACCGGACGTTCCCGGGGTTGCTGAACGGCGAGATCTTGCCGGTTGGCCTAATGCCGTTCGATCTCCGGGGCACCCCGCTCGAGGGTCTCGCCGCCCGATCGACGGCGCCTGCAGCGCAGGCGCTGGTCGAGTTTGCTCGCGTGCTGCTGCCGCGGATCCTGTCGCTCGACTCCTCGGCCCTCGACGATGCGCTCGAGGACCTCGCGACGTCTGTCGAGCGGAGCCTTTATCTCGACCAGGCGCTCGAGGACTGCGAGGATGGATGGCAGGGCGTCGTCGCGGCGACGGCGGTCGAGGTCTGGGCGCACGGAAGCAACCTCGGCGCGACCTGCGTTGCGTGGGATGCTTCTGCGCTCCGCCACGTGGCGAGGATGCTGCGTTCGACCGACCGACCGCCCGAGATACTCGATGCCACGCTTCGGATTGTGGACGTTTCGAACTACCTCGAGCGATTGGCGCGGGCGACGGACCGTCACGAGAAGTCCAAGCCGGGGCGGCGTGCGGCGGCATTCGAGACTCGCGTCTTCGAGCGCTTGGCGGGCGCCCTTCCGGAGAAGCGGACGCGGGCCAAGATCGCGGCCGGGCTGCTCTCCGAGCTCGCGCGCGCGGAGGTGACTTCGAAGGCGCTCCTCGACGCCGATCGAAAGCGAGGCCAGCGGGCTAGGGGCCGCGCGCGAGACCGATCTCCTGGCTTGTGACAAAGCCCCTCGAGATTCTGGACCTTTGTCCACCCCGATAGACGTACACGATTGCGCATAGTCCTCCTTGTCAATAGGAGGACATCGCAATGGCGGATTCCCCGCTCACCGAAACGCAGGCAGCCGAACGAGTCGGCATCAAGCCCGGAACCCTGGCCCACTGGCGAAGCGCCGGAACGGGTCCGCCCTACGTCAAGGTCGGCGGCCGCGTCCGCTACCTGACTCGCGACCTCGACGACTGGCTCGACTCCCGGCGCGTCGAGCCCGCGGCAGAGCGGGGCGCGGCGTGAGTCGCCCGCAATCTGTCATCCGAGCCGACCTTTGGTCGATCCAGCGAGCTCTGCAGCGTTCGCAGGAGGCAGCCGGCCGGGCAAGGACCGCGCTCGACCGGGCGCGTACGCGGGGCGATCTCGCTCGCCGCGATCGAGTCGCAGGCGACCTCAAGCGGCACGAGCTCGAGACGGCCAGGCTCGCCGCTCTGCTCGTCGACTTGGAATCCGAGGCGCTCGCGGGCTGGTCGCGATCAGTCGGAGGAGGGTGACTCGTGGAGGGTGGCACGACTCTGAACCACGGTGCCGATCCGTGGGAGACCCTCGCGGACTCGGAGGATCTTGACGCCCGCGTCCGAGCGGTGGGCGCGATCTGCGACGTTCCGATGGCCCCCAGCGCGTTGTCGGCGCCGCCAATGGCCTTCCGCGTCGCGTCCGACGTCGAGCCTGTTCCGCTTCGATGGCTCTGGAGGGGTCGAATGCCGCTCGGGAAGATCACGACGCTCGACGGCGATCCTGGGGTCGGGAAGTCCACGATTCTCTGTGACCTCGCGGCCCGCGTGAGCTCGGGCAGGCCAATGCCGGACGGCACCGAGGGCCTTCGCGGCGGCGTGGTGATCCTGACCGCCGAAGACGACGCCGACGACACGATCCTCCCGCGGCTCATCGCGGCCGGGGCGGACACGGGCAATGTGTTCCTGCCCGCCGTCGACGATGCCCTCCCGGACGTGATCGAAGCAATCGACGAGCTCGCGGCGCTGATCCGGTACACGGGTTCGCGGCTGCTCATCATCGACCCCCTCCCGACCTTCGTCGGGGAGCGCGTCAACATGAAGGGGACCGGTTCGTCGCGGTCCCTGATGCCCCTAAAGCAGGTCGCGCGCGAGGAGGACTGCTCGATTGTCCTCGTGCGGCACATGAACAAGGACAGCCGCCAGGGCAAGGCGGTCTACCGGGGGGCGGACTCGATCTCAATCGTGGGGCTTGCCCGCTCGGGTCTCGTCGCCGGCCGGGATCCAGAGGATCCGGACCGCTGCGTTCTTGCCGCCACGAAGTCGAATCTCGCGGCGGCCTCTGACGCGCACTCGATCTCCTACCGGATCACTTCCGCGATCGTCGAGAGCGGCGAGACGTCTCGGGTCGAATGGCTGGGGGAGGTCGACTTCACCGCGGACGAGATCGTCGCGCCCCTCTCCACCGCTCGAGAGGGGGCCCGCGACCTGGCCGCGGACTGGCTGCGCGAGGCGTTGGCAGCCGGCCCAGTAGCCGCCAACGACCTCAAGAGTCGCGTGCGGTCCTCGGGCCATTCGTGGGCGACCGTGAAGCGCGCGAAGGCGGATATCGGGGTGGTCTCTCGGAAGCAGGGCTCGGGCGGCTGGGAGTGGTCGTTGCCGTGATTGATCCTCTTGCTCCCATTGATCCCCTTGAGCCTCTTGAGATCCTTCGACTCTCCCAACCTTCCAAACCCTTGATTCTATTGGTTGAGTATGAAGGGGCTCAGCATGAATCGAAGAGGTCCAAGAATTCCAAGGGGCGCAAGGATTTCAAGGGCTCGCATAGCATCGCTCGACCACCGATCGTCGCTCACCTCTTGCGTGCGCGGGAACGGTCTGGCAGTTTGGCCGAAGCGACGGCGCTGCAGGCGGTTGATCCCCGACAGCGCTCGAGCCGCGAGAGTCGAGATCAAGGGCGGCGGTTGATCCGATCCGCCCGGGACGCCCGGACTTTCAATCGAACGCGCGACGCGACCCGCGACGAGCGCGAGACACGCCGAACGGTTGAGCCGGGGGCACGTCGAGCGCGAGGAGCGAAGAGCGACGCGACCGGATCGCGCATGGCGCGCGGTCCACGATTGAGGTCCGCGTCGTGAGCAACCCCACCGGCAAACTCCACCGCTTCCGCGCCCTCGAGGTCGAGGCGTCCGCGCTCCGCGCCCAAGGCGGAGACTCCGACGAGCTCCTCGAACTCGAATTCGCCTTCGCGAGCGAGACGCCCGTCGAGCGCTACTTCGGGAGCGAGATCCTCGAGGTGACGCCGAAGGCCGCGCGGCTCGACCGCGTGGCGCAAGGCGTGTGCCCGGTCCTCGAGAACCATTGGTCCGACCGCGTGGTCGGCCGGGTGCTCGAGGTCCGCATCGCCGGGGGCGTGGCCCGATGTCGGGTGCGCTTCTCTCGCTCGGAGCTCGCTCGCGGCGTCGTGCAGGACGTGGTCGACGGGATCCGCCAGGCCGTGAGCTTCGGCTACCGCGTGCACCGCATGGAGCTCGTGGAGTCGGGCGACGAGGGCGACACCTACCGGGTCACGGACTGGGAGCTCTTCGAGGTCACGATCGCCGCGATTCCGGCGGACCCCACGATCGGGGTGCACCGGGCAGCCGACGAGCCGGACCTCACGCCGCTACTCGAGGCCGCGCGCAGCGGCCGCCAGGAGGGTTCTAGGATGACGATTTCCAACGCACAGCTCGCGGAGCTCGAGGACGACGAGTTCGAGGCTCGCATCGCGAAGTGGCCCGAGGCGAAGCAGGCCGGCGCGCGCGAGGCCCGACGGCGGATCCTGATCGAGAACCTCTGTCGGGAGTTTCGGGCCGAGAACGAGCTCCGCGACCAGGCGCTCCGCGAGGGGTGGGAAACGCAGCGCGTGATCGAGGCGATTCGTGATGAGCGGGCCCGGACGGGTAGGGCGCTCCCGGTGTCTCCGGACCCCGACCGCTTCGCTCTCCGGGGGGCGCCGACGTACAGCGTGCGGGACCGGTACGGACTCGACGAGCACGACGTTCCGAGGTCCAACATCCTGACCGATTCCCGAGCCTACCTCGAGGGCCGGCATCGCGAGATCGGACCGACGATCGAGCTCTCGGATCACCTGCGTGCAAGCGACGGCCGGAAGGACTGGCCCGGAGCGTTCACCTACCACGCCTCGACGTTCTACCGCTCCGCCTTCCAGGGACTCGCGCAGCGAACGATCAGCAAGGTCAGCGAACACGACCGGCGCGGCGCTGGTTGGTGTCGATCACATGGCCGCGAACTGGATCGACAGCTTCCGCGCAGACTGCTCCTCGGTCGGCTGCTCATCCAGATCTTCGCGGGCCTCGTGAGCGATGTGGCGTTCCGAAGAATGCGGATTCCGGCGACCGCGTGGGTCGACGAGAATGCCGGCAGCGGAGAGAGCTCGCCGAGCTTCACTTCGGTCACGATGACGCCCCATACGTGTCGGGGCGGATCGACCTCACGCGCCGAATCATGGAACCAGGCCAGTCCGGCAGCGGCTCAGATCACGGAAGCCGAGCTGCGGCGTCGATCGCGCAGGCGATCGACATCGCGGGCCTCGCCGGCGCTCCAGGACGGAGGCCGAGCCCGAGGGCATCCTCGCGGCGTCGGGCGTGGGAAGCGTCACCTACGACGCGACGAGTGGGGCGACCGAGCGGCAGACGTTCCTCGATCTCGTCTCGGCCGTAGCCGCCACGAATTCCCCGATGAACGCGACTGGCTTCGTCACGACGACGACGATGCGCGCGCGGCTCCAGGGCAAGCCGATCGACCCAGGAAGCGGGCTCTTCGTCTGGCGCGAGACCGACGGCCCGAACGAGGGGCGCGTCGTGGGCGAGCGTGCTCGCGAGCAACAACGTGCCAGGAACCTCAGGGCCCGGAACGAACAAGCACGCCGTGATCTAGGCGACTGGTCGGATCTCTGCTCGGCCGTGGTCGACGGTCGACATCATGCCGTCTCGGCGGAGATTCTCCGAATCACCGGGGCCTCGAAGGTCTCCGAGGTCTCGGCCGCGAAGCTCGGCGACGCGCTCCGGAAGCTGACGAGCCGGGGCGGGCCGGCCTTCGGCGCCGCGGCGGAGCAGGCGCAGACGCTCGCGGGTTCGATCTCGAATGCGGGGATCGCGGTCGGCAACGTGCAGCGATCCGTGGGGCAGGCGCTCGCGCCGGTCATCAACTCGGTGCTCCTGAAGGCGATCCCGCTTTTCGAGCGGCTCCAGGCGGTCATCGACGGGAACCGGGACGCGATCTCGGGCGGGCTCTTCGCGGCGATCGACCGGCTGCGCGCAATCTGGGACTCGCTCGCGGCGGGGTTCCGGACGGGATTCTCCTCGATCCGGGGCGTGACCGCGGGCTCGGGGGACCTCGCGGAGACGTTCTCGCGACTCGCGGCAGTGGCCTCGAAGCTCTTCGACACGCTCGGGGGGTGGGAGACCGTGGGGAAGGTGGTCGGCTTCGTCGTCGGTTCGATCGCCAACATGCTCGAAAACATGTGGGTGGTCGCCACGAAGGTCTACGACGCGCTCGACCGCATCGTCCCGAAGCTCGGAGCGGTGATCGACAAGGTCGCCCCGATCGTGGGGGCAGGGGCCACGCTCGGCCGGCGAATCCTCGGCCTCGAGGGCGCGCAGGGCGGCCCGATCGCGGCCTCGAAGGCGGACGTCGGGGGTCGGATCCGGATCGAGCTCGACGACCGCCGCGCGCGGGTCACGGCGACCGAGACGACGCAGCCGAATCTCGAGCTCGACCTGGCGGGCGGGGAGGCCGCAGCGCCCGCGTAGGAGGACCGATGGCGATTCACGCGACGATCGACCTCGAGACGAGCTCCGCGCTGAACGCGCTGCGCCGTCTCCAGCGGGAGCAGATCCCCTATGCGACGGCGGTTGCGCTCACGCGCACCGCGCAGGCCGCCCAGAAGGCCATCCGAGCCGGGCTCCCGAACCGCTTCAAGATCCGAAACGACTTCATCGAGCGCGGCGTGCGGATCCAGCCCGCGACGAAGAGCCGCCCCGAGGCCGCGGTCTACTGGCGCGCGCCGGGCGGCGCGAGTCGCCGAGAGTTCGCGTACTCGCTCGCGCGTCAGGAGACGGGCGGCGTGAAGCGACCCAAGCGGCGCCACCTGGCGCTCCCGCGCGGCGTGAAGCGGACGACCGGGGGCCGGATCCCGAAGAGCCAGAGGCCCGCGCAGGCGCTCAAGCGGCGGAACGTGTTCGTCGTCGATGCCGGCCGGGGGCAGGCGATCATGCGCCGCGTCGGCCGCGGGACGCCCCGGCTGCTCTACTACCTGCACCCGGGAGCGGCCCGAGTCTCGCCGCGCTTCCGGTTCGTCGAGACCGCCGAGGACGTGGCCCGACGGGTCTACCCGAAGGAATTTGGGCGGGCCTTCGCGAAGGCGCTCGCGACCGCTCGTCGCTGATCGCGCCTGCTGGTTTGCGGGGCCGCCGTCACGGTGTTACTGTGACAACATGGTGGCACGCAAATCGACCCGGAAGCGGCGGACCGTCGAGGTCCTCGAGGCCAAGTGCGAGCGGTGCGGGAAGTGGTTCGAGACCCGCTCGAAGCGCGCGCTCTACTGCGGCGACGCCTGTCGGCAGGCCGCCTCCCGGGCCCGGCGAGGGAAGGGGGGGCGCTGATGTCCCATCGGGTGATCGGACCGCGGGAGGGCGAGACGAGCGCGCTCCAAAGCCTGCTGATGCAGCACTTCACCGCGCTGAACGCACTCGGGCCGCTTTTCGAGCGCGAGGACGGGCAGTGGATCCTCGGGGACCTGTCGCGCCTGGCGAGGGAGGACCCGGAAGGCCTCGCAGAGGCCCGGGCAGCCGTCCGGCGGATCCTGACTGCGGCCGGCGCTGCGGGCCGCGTGCGGCTCCACAGGGACGAGGAGCGCGAGCTCGCGGAGATTCAGGAGCGACCCGGCGCCGAGGTGATCTCGGTTGCCGGCAGACGACGAAAGGGGCGATCCGATGGCTGAGGCACAGGAAGGGTTCACGTTGGGGCTCGATGGGCTGCGCACGATGCACCCGGACCAGAGATCGACACGGGCAGCCGAGAACGCGATCCCGATGCTGAATCTCGTCGCTCTGATCGTGAGGGACGAGGTCGGCGGGGAGGCGAGCCGGATGGCATCGGAGCTCCTCGAGGAGGCGAAGCGTTGGATTCGCGCTTCGCAGGCTGCGGAGGACACAGGGAAGGCGGTCGACCTCGCCGAAGCGCCGCTTCCTCGCTCGGTCGAGTTCGCGTCCGTCGTCGAGAACCTGGTCGGCTACTCGATCCTGTCCCCGGAGCAGCACGTCGGCTACCGGGCGGCGTGTCGGCTGAGGAAGCAGCTCGAGGCCGAGGCTGCGCTGTGATTCGCGGAGGCGATCAATGAATCTCGAGGAATTCGTGCAGAAGACGCTTGTTCAGATCGTGAAGGGTGCGGATCTGGCGAAGAAGGAGCTCGGGGACGCGGCGGTGGTCACCCCCGCTCATTCCTTTCCCCCGGGCGAGCGGATTCCTAATGATCAGACCCTCAGAATCGAGCGCGTAGAGTTCGATGTCGCGATCACAGCGACCGAGGCGACGGAATCGGGAGGGGGCGGAATGCTCAAGGTCCTCTCGTTCGGAGAGGTAGGCGGGGGAGGCTTGCAGTCGATCTCCGAGGCGAGCGTGTCCCGCGTTCGGTTTGGCTTCTCGATCGGGCTGCGCGCGACGCGGGCGCCCGGAAGGTGACACTGGTGACTCCGCGGTGACTCGAGAATCCGATCGAACGTAAAACGCACGGAGAAGGCTCCAAAGTGCCGAGTTTGGCGTTCCCGTCGTGACTGGGGGTCAAGAGGTCGCGGGTTCAAGTCCCGCCGGCCCGACCAGGCGCCGATCCGATATGCTCGCGCGATGCCGCGCTTGAGCCAGCTGAGTCGCTCCGTCGCCGATCGGGTCGTGCTCGTGACCGGCGCGGCGAGTGGCATGGGGCGGGCGACCGCGCATCTCTTCGCGGACGAGGGCGCCCGGGTTGCGGTCACGGACCTCGACGAATCCCGTGTCGATGCCGTCGTGCGGGAGATCCGGGCGGCCGGTGGAGAGGCGGCGGGATTCGTCCTCGACGTGAGCGATCTCGACCGCATCCACGAGGTCGTCGCCGCGGTCCAGACGCGTCTCGGCGACCTGGACGTCCTGATCAACAACGCCGGCATCGTGATCGGCGCCTCCTGGGAGCAGTCCGACGCGGACTTCGAGCCCGTCTGGCGACGCGCCCTCGACGTGATGCTCTCGTCCCATCAGCGCCTCGTGCGCGCCTGCCTGCCGCAGCTGCGACGTCGCGGCGAGGGGCGGATCGTGAACGTGGCGTCGACCGAGGGGCTCGGTGCGACGGCGGGCACCGGCCCCTATACGGTGGCGAAGCACGGCGTGATCGGGCTGACCCGCTCGATGGCCGTGGAGCTCGGGCGGCACGGGGTGACGGTCAACTGCATCTGTCCGGGGCCGATCCTGACCGGGATGACCGAGGCGATCCCCGAGGCCGCCCGGGAAAAGTTCGCGCGGCGTCGGGTTCCCCTGCGTCGCTACGGGCTGCCCGAAGAGGTGGCCCACGCGACCCTCAGCCTCTGCCTGCCGGCGGCCTCCTACCTCAATGGCGTGGTGCTTCCGGTCGATGGTGGGATGACGATCCAGAACGGCTGACCCGACCGGGATCGGTCCCGACCCACAGGAGCGAAACGTGTCCTTCCGCGACCGCCCGAGGATCCTCGTCACGGGAGGCACCGGGTTCATCGGCTCGCATACCGTCGTCGATCTCGTCGAGCAGGGCTTCGAGCCCGTGCTGGTCGACGACCTGTCGAACTCCGAGCGCTCCGTCCTCGATGGGCTCGAGGCGATCTGTGGGCGGCGACTCGAGCTCCACGAGATCGATTGTCGCGATCGGGCGGCGCTCGATCGCGTCCTGCGCGAGGCGGGGCCGATCGCGGGCGTGATCCACTTCGCCGCGGCCAAGGCCGTCGGCGAGTCGCAGCGACGGCCGCTCCACTACTACTCGAACAACCTGGGATCGCTCCTCACGCTCGTCGAGGCGATGATCGAGCACGGCGTGCGCGACCTCGTCTTCTCCTCGTCGTGCACGGTCTACGGACAGCCCGGGCAGCTGCCGGTCACGGAGGACACACCGCTCGCGGAGCCCGCCTCGGTCTACGGTGCGACCAAGCAGATCGGCGAGCGGATCCTGCGTGACGTGGTCGCGTCGGGGGCGAGTCTGCGCGTGACGCTGCTGCGTTATTTCAACCCGATCGGGGCACACCCCTCCGCGCGGATCGGGGAGCTGCCCCTCGGTGATCCGCAGAACCTCGTCCCGATCATCCTGCAGAGTGCGGCAGGCCTGCGCGGTCCGATCCGCATCTTCGGCGACGATTGGAACACGCCGGACGGCACCTGCATCCGGGACTACATCCACGTGCTCGACCTGGCGGCGGCGCACGTGAAGAGCCTCGAGTGGATGGCGCGCCAGGCCGAGGGCTCGCTGATCGAGGTCTTCAACGTCGGCACCGGGCGCGGACGCTCCGTGCAGGAGGCGCTCGATGCCTTCGAGCGCGCGACGGGGCGACGCGTCGAGCGCGAGGTCGGGCCGCGTCGCCCGGGCGACATCGAGCAGATCTTCGCTGCCTGCGAGAAGGCGGAACGCACGCTCGGCTGGAAGGCGACCCGCTCGATCGAGGAGGCGATGCGCGACGCCTGGGCGTGGCAGGAGGCGCTCGGTCGGCGCTGACGCCTCCGCCGCTCAGTGCCCGTAGCCGAGCTGCCGGAGCTGCTCGAGGACCTCGCGGGAGATCGTGCCGTCGCGCGAAGGGCCGGCGGAGGTGGCGAGCTCGGGCAGCCGTGCGCGCAGGCGCTCGACCCGATCGGGCTCGCGGTCGGCGAGGTCGTCGCGTTCCCGCGGATCCGATCGGAGGTCGAAGAGCTCGATCCGGCCGGATTGCTCGACGAGCTTCCAGCCGTCGACCACGACCGCGCGCGCGGGATCCGCGGCGCGAGGGTTCCGATCGGCGACCTTGGTCGGGTCGCCGTAGAACTCGATCGAGGCCTGGACGTCGGTGCCATCCCCCGGTTCGACACGCAGATCGCGACCACGGCCGGGGGGCGACGCATCGGCGATCGCGGCGATCGTGCGCGTCACGTCGACGAGGTTCGCGGGGCGGGGGTCCACCGCGATCGACTGCCCACGCGGCGGAAGGACGAGCAGGGGGATGCGCACCTGTTCGGCGTAGGCCGACGAGCCGTGCTCGATGTTGCCGTGCTCGGCGAAGGCCTCGCCGTGGTCGGAGGTGATGAAGACCCAGGACGAGTCGAGCAGGCCCCCGGCATCGAGTCGATCGAGGAAGCCGGCGAGGCGCGCGTCGAGGTCGCAGAGCTCCTCGTCGTAGTGCGCTTCGAAGCGCGCGAGCTGCTCCGGATCGTCGTGGAGCGACGGGAGCCGGATCGTCTCCCGGATGCGCCAGTCGATGAAGCGGCCGCGGCAGAGGTCGGGCACGTAGTAGGCATGGGCATCGAGGAGGTTGGCGAAGGCGAAGCAGGGCACGTCGCCGCAGGCCGTGAGCTCGCTCTCGAGGCGCGCGAGGACGAGGTCGCCGCGCTCCGTCTCCACCACCTCGGGATGCACGCCCGGCGTCAGGAGCCGGCGCGCCGCCTCGCCGAACTGCGGCAGTCGGTTCGGCATCTCCGGGCGCAGGTAGACGTCGAAGCCCCGCGCCATCCCGTCGACGCGCCCGAGCCAGGGATTGGCCCAGACGCCGATCGTCCGATAGCCGACGTCCCGCAGGCGCTCGGCGAGGGTGGCGTGGTCGGCGATGTCGAAGAAGAACGAGTTGCCGGGCGTGAAATGGGCCCCGTGCTCGCCGGGTGCGAGGCCCGTGAAGAGGGAGGCGTGCGAGGGGACGGTCCAGTTGCCGTCCGAGTGGACCGAGGGAAAGGCGACGCCGCGTCCGAGCCTTTCGAAGCGCGCCTCGAGCTCGCGCGTCGTCGGCCGCTCGTAGCCGTAGATCGAGAGATGATCGGCGCGCACGGTGTCGAGCACGATCAGCAGGACATGCGGTCGTGAGGGCACGCCCGGGCTCGTCGGGGCGGGCGGGGCGGGCGGCGACACGTCGTCGTCCGCGGTCGCGAAGGCCAGCAGAGGTGCGAGCAGCAGCGCGACCGCCGTGGCGACGTGCAGCCTGGCGCCGGCGCCCGGAACACGCGGGTCGTCCTGGAGTCGCCGCGCGAGGAACTCGATCGCGAAGACGATCACGACCGCCCCCAGCGCGAGCAGCGTGGACTCCGTCGTGTCGTGGAGCGCCTCCCAATCGAAGATCCGGACGAGCAGGCGGGGCGCGACGACGACGACGCCCGCGAGTGCAGCGACGGTCGAGACCGCCAGGCGCCAGGGCGGGGCCTCGCGCGGCGTCACCCACGCTCCGCAGATCAGAACCCCCAGGCCGACGACCAGCGGCGGGAGCCAGCCCGGCCAGACGAGCCCGGCGCCGGCGGCGCCGAGCGCCGCGGCGAGCAGCGGGGCGGGCGCGCGCAGCAGCCCGAGGATCAGACCCACGAACATCGCGCCGCCGACGAGCAGCGCGGCGCACCAGGCGAAGTAGCCCGGGGCCTGAGCACGCTCGACGACGAGGACCCAGAGCGCGTCGAAGATGGCGAGGAGCGTTCCGGCGACGAACGCGGCCGAGAGCGCGGTTCCGGGCTTCATCGGCGCGCAGGATAGCGGAGCGCCCGAGCCCGCGCCGAGTGGGCGAGGCATGTCGCACCACGCCGAACGGATCCCGGGTGCGGGATCAGACGCGTCGCCGTGTGCGTTCGGGGTCGGCCACGAGGGCCGCGAGGTACTCGCCGTAGGGATTCTTCGCGAGCGTCTCGGCGCGTCGTCGCAGCTGGTCGTCGTCGAGCCAGCCGTTGCGCCAGCCGATCTCCTCGGGGCAGGAGATACGCAGGCCCTGCCGCTCCTGGACCGCCTGGATGAAGTTCGCGGCCTGTAGCAGCGCTTCGTGCGTGCCCGTGTCGAGCCACGCGACCCCGCGCCCGAGCAGCTCGACGCGCAGCGCGTTCCGCGCGAGGTACGCCAGGTTCACGTCGGTGATCTCGAGCTCGCCGCGAGCGGAGGGCTGGATGTTCCGGGCGATCTCCACGACCTGTTCGTCGTAGAAATAGAGGCCCGTGACGGCGTAGTGCGAGCGCGGCCGGGTGGGCTTCTCCTCGATCGAGAGGATGCGACCCGACTCGTCGAAGTCGATCACGCCGTAGCGCTCGGGATCGTGCACGCGGTACCCGATGACCGATGCCCCGGGCCCGCCGGCTGCGGCACGGCGGATGGCGTCGGGGAAGCCGTGCCCGTAGAAGATGTTGTCACCGAGGGCGAGGGCGACGGGCTCGCCGGCGATCCAGTCGGCGCCGATCAGGAAGGCCTGCGCGATGCCTTCGGGTCGGGGCTGGACCCGGTACTCCAGCCGGACGCCGAAGGCGCTGCCGTCCCCGAGCAATCGCTCGAAGAGCGGCGTGTCCTGGGGCGTCGAGATCAGCAGGATGTCGCGGATGCCCGCCAGCATCAGAGACGACAAGGGGTAGTAGACCATCGGCTTGTCGTAGACCGGGAGCAGCTGCTTCGAGACGCCGGCCGTGGCCGGGAGCAGTCGCGTTCCAGAGCCCCCGGCGAGCAGGATGCCCTTCATCGCGAGGCCTCCCCGGTCGCCCGCTCCGGCTCCCCGCGCGTCGCGCTCGACAGGCCCTGACGCGCACGCGCATCGCCTTCACGCTGGATCGCCTGGCGCCAGTCGTCGTGGTCGAGGTACCAGGCGACGGTTCGAGCGAGGGCCTCCTCGAAGCGATGGGCGGGGCGAAAGCCGAGATCGCGCTCGGCCTTCGAGGCGTCGATCGCATAGCGGCGATCGTGTCCCGGGCGATCCACGACGAAGCTCTTGAGATCGCGGTACGCGTCGAGTCCCTGACGCGCGAGCGCTGCATTCTCCCGGCCGGGGCGAATACGCTCGAGGGCGTCGCAGATCGCCTCGACGACCTGGAGGTTCGACCGCTCGCTCGAGCCGCCGAAGGCGTATTGCTCGCCGACCCGACCGGCCTCGAGCGCGCGCAGGATCCCGGCGCAATGGTCCTCGACGTAGATCCAGTCGCGGACGTTGCCGCCGTCGCCGTAGATCGGCAGGGGCTTGCCCTCGAGCGCGTTCATCACCATCAGGGGGATGAGCTTCTCGGGGAACTGGTAGGGCCCGTAGTTGTTGGAGCAGTTCGTCACGAGCGTGGGCAGACCGTAGGTGCGATGGTAGGCGCGCACGATCAGGTCGGCGCCGGCCTTCGAGGCCGAGTAGGGCGAGTTCGGCGCGTAGGGGGTCTCTTCCGTGAAGAAGCCCTGCGCGCCGAGGGATCCGTAGACCTCGTCCGTCGAGACGTGGAGGAAGCGGAACGTCGCACGATGCGCGGCGTCGAGGGAGGCGAAGCGGGCGCGGGCCGCCTCGAGCAGCTCGAAGGTGCCGCGGACGTTCGTCTCGATGAAGGCGCGGGGCCCGTCGATCGAGCGGTCCACGTGGCTCTCGGCCGCGAAGTTCAGCACGGCGTCGGGCTGATACGCCTCGAAGCAGGATCGGACGTCTTCGGTCGACGCGATGTCCCCGCGCACGAACTCGAAGCGTCCCTCGTCGGGCAGGTCGCGCAGGTTCTCGAGGCTGCCCGCGTAGGTGAGCTTGTCGAGCACCACCACGCGCACGTCGGGCCGGCGCGCGAGCGTCGCGCGCACGAAGTTCGCGCCGATGAAGCCGGCGCCGCCCGTCACGAGCCAGGTCTGGAATCGCATCCATCGAACTCCTGCCGGCGGAGGGCCGGAACCCTAGCATCGGCCCGTCGATGCCCCGGCCGCAGTCTTCGTCGTCGAACGCGCGCATCGAATCGCGGCGCCGGAGCCTCGGTCGCCGTTCGTCCGGGAAAAGGGGCGCCCGGGCGGGCGGGCGGTCCGAAGGGGCGTACGGCCACCGGGGCGGCGCTGCCGACGCACTGCGGCGTGGCTGCCGGTCGCCGGTCGGGGCCGGCAGCTCGTGGGAGCAAGTCCCTGCCCGGAAAGCGAAAAATGCTCCTCCGGGGAAATCCGTGACCCGCCGCCCATGAAGATCCCTTTGCAAATGTTCGGATTTGTTTCAGAATCTTGCCCGTTCCGTCGCTGCTGGCGAGTCGGCGGCGGATCGAAGTCCTGGTGATCGTAGATACCCTTTTGGCCGCGTGAGGGCACTCTGACCTGAGAAGGTGGTGCCCCGCATGGCTCGGGTGTTTTTCCGGTGAAGCCCCGTGGGCGCGGTGCCGCAAGACACAGTGCGTTAAGACGGGCGCTGCGCTCGGGTCCCGCGAAAGAAGGTGGGACGCGAGGAGAGCCGGAAGGCGACGAGGCCGACCGGGACGAATGCAGGCGCTGTAGAAGAAGTAGTAGGACTCGGGTGGATGCTGCGGAACAACGGAAAACTCGCTTCGTCGCTGTTGATGGTGCTCGACGTGTCGATGAGCGGCGCGATCTGCCTCGCGCTCCTCTTCTCGCACTCGATCTCGGGTCTCGGTGACCCGCTCGTCGTCCCGGGGCCGGGTCTCCTGCTCCTGCTGGCCGGTGCGGCCGGGCTGATCTGGCCCTTCACGTTCCAGCAGCTCGATGTCTACGCCTCGGTCCGCACGCTCGGATTCTGGGACGTCACGCGCCGGCTGCTCGTCGCGGGCTGCATCGTCGCCACGATCCTCGGCGCGGTCGCCTTCGCACTCGACGTGCCGCTCTCCCGCGAGTTCCCCTTCGTCTGCGCCGCGCTCCAGGGGCTGGCGCTCTCGATCACGCGCTTCGCGATCTACGGCGTGCTGCGTGTGGCGCGACGTTCGGGCCGCAACACGCGCAATGTGCTGATCGTCGGGACCGGCTCCCGCGCCGCCCAGGTCAAGCGCAGCATCGACTCGAACCCGCAGTGGGGGCTCTGCATCCTGGGCTTCCTCGACGACGTCGACACCCCGGTCGACCCGAGCCTGTTCAACGCGAAGCTCTTCGGCATCGGTCAGATGGGCGAGCTGCTGCGGGATCAGGTCGTGGACAAGGTGCTCGTCGCGGTGCCGCGTTCGATGCTCGGTCGTCTCGAGCCCGTCCTCTCGGCCTGCAGCAGCACGGGCGTGCCGCTCACGATGACGACCGATCTCTTCGGCGACTACATGCCGACGCCCTGGATCGGCAACTTCGGCGCGCGACCGACCCTCGAGTTCGCGATGGTCCACCACAACTCGTTCATGCTCGGCGTGAAGCGGACCGTGGACGTCCTCGGGGCGTCCCTCGCGCTGATGGTGAGCGCGCCGATCGTGGCGCTGGCGGCGATCGCGATCAAGCTCGAGGACGGCGGTCCGGTCTTCTTCCGGCAGACCCGCTGCGGGCTCTACGGTCGACGCTTCTCGATGGTCAAGCTGCGCACGATGTGTCCGGACGCCGAGGCACGCAAGGCGGATCTGGTCCAGCTGAACGAGATGGACGGGCCGGTCTTCAAGGTCAAGCTCGACCCTCGGATCACCCGCGTCGGTGCGTTCCTGCGCCGCTACAGCCTGGACGAGCTCCCGCAGTTCTGGAACGTGCTGCGGGGCGAGATGAGCCTCGTCGGTCCCCGACCGCCGGTCCCCGAGGAGGTCATCCACTACGAGATCTCCGAGCGACGACGGTTGTCGATGCGGCCCGGGATCACCTGCATCTGGCAGGTGGGTGGGCGCAACGAGATCGGCTTCCAGGAGTGGGTCCGGCTGGATCTCGAGTACATCGACTCCTGGTCGCTTGCGCTCGACGCGAAGATCCTCGCGCAGACGGTGCCGGCGGTGCTGCTCGCGCGCGGCGCCTCCTGACGCGAATCGGGCGATCCCCCGAGCCAGATCCGGCCCCCGCGGCGGCCGTGGTGGCGCCGATCCCTCGAGCGCCGCGCCGCCCGGCCGATCCGCGTCGAACACGTCGGACGCCGGTCATCCGCGTCCGGCGGCTGCCCGCTCGCGCGAATGCGGCCGACCCGCAGCTCGCGTGACTCGGATCACCGGGAATCCTGCGCCAGGCGTCGATGATTCCGCAGACCGGGCAGGGTGCCCGGTCCGCGGGGCCACGAACCGGCACGCGTTGGACCGGACCGAACGGCTATCCTCCCGCCGGCGTCGAAGGGCGCGGTCGCGGGGGGCGGGACCGGCCGGCATCGCGACCGACGAACGGACGGGGCTCGCAGGGGCCGCAGGGCCGCCGATCGGAACGGATCGCGAACCACCGAACGACGAGAGTCTCGAAGGCCCCGGGCCTCGGGGCTGGACAGCAGGGGACTTGCATGGGTGCATGGATTCGGGTGCTGCTGGTGACGCTCTTCGCGCTGCCGGCCTGGGGGCAGTCGGGCTTTCCCGCTCCGGAGTGGTACACGCCCGCCGCGGGCGCCTTCGTCCGGATCGAGGACTCCGACCTCTCCCATCTCGCAAGCCGGATCCCGAGGGCCTACCAGGTCCCCGCGATCGACACGACGGGCTGGACGCAATTCGACGTCACCCGCGTGGGCGGAACGGATCCCGCCGGCCCCGCGAACTTCACGTCCTGTCCGAACCTGGACAACCGTGGCTCGCGCGACAACACGTCTGCGCTGCGTTGCATGCTGATGAACATGGGCGAGCAGGCGCTTCTCTACTTCCCGAACGGCACCTACGACATCGCCGAGTCCCCGGATGGCTTCGCGTTCTTCCGACCGAGCCCGCAGTTCATGCGCCGCGGCATCGTCGGCCAGTCGCGCAACGCCGTGATCAATCTGATCGCGGACTGGCGCGACCCGCTGCTCTTCATCGACGGTGAGGACCCGGTCTACAACGCGGCCGCCACGAACTGGAACGGCGGCGCGGGTGCGACGGCCGGCACCACCCGCATCCGTGTGGCGAGCACGGCCGGCTTCTCGACGACGCGCTACGCGCCCGGCAGCTGGGTCCAGCTGACCGCGAATCCGAACTCGGTCCAGGACGCCGCGACCCGCAAGTGGTTCTCCCGCGTCGTCGGGATCGAGTCCGGTGCGATCATCATCGAGCACCCGCTTCCCGAGGACTTCACGGGCGGTGGCGCCCAGGCCCGCGCCTACACGCCCGCCGAGGACTGGGTCTTCCGCAACCTCACGATCCAGTTCGAGGACGGCAACCACCTGAGCCCGATGTCGATGATGTTCGCTACGAAGGGCATGGCGGGCCTCGAAATCGACAACGTCACGATGCGCGGCGCCTACCGCCAGTTCATGATCATCGAGCGCGGCGCCGACGTCCGGGTCCACCACAGCGACTTCTTCGACATGACCTGGGACAAGGCGACGAACGGCTACGGCTTCATCATCGCCGAGAGCTCGCGCGTCTGGCTGCACGACAACCACATCCAGCACGTCACGGGCATCGCCTTCTCGAACAACTCGCAGCACGTCCTCGTGACCTACAACGACATCCGTGCGCCGTCGATCAACCCGCGCTTCAACGTGAGCTGCCGCGGCAACGACGGCGACGGCGGGGGCAACGACTGCGACATCGACCTCTCGACCCATCTTTCCCACGGCCCGACCGTCGGCAACGGCTACCTCCACTGCTCGACGAACGAGGACGACCTGCTCGGCTACCGGGGTGACGCCTCGTGCCGTGGCACGCCGGCCGGTGCGGTCTACTCCTGCGTGGAGTGGCACGATCGCTCGGCCAGCAACACGCTCTTCATGCGCAACTACTGCGAGGGCCCGATCTGGTTCGACAACGCCTTCGGCCCGGGTCGGAACAACTTCCTGTACGGCAACTGGCTGAGCACGCCGGTCGAGGGCACGCCGAACTTCAATACGAATCCGGGTGACTCGGGCGACTTCGCCTTCCGCGACGTGGGCGGCGCGCTGCCCTCGGGCTACCGGCAGAATGCGATCTGGGCGAACAACCTGCTCGAAGGCAGCTTCGGCGTGATGAACGGCTACAACGCCTACGGCGACGGGGTGCGGGCGGAGGACAACGTGATCCTCGGCTCCTGCCGCGACGCGGACGCGGCCGGACACGACGCCGACGGGGGCGCCTGCAGCAACGACAGCGAGCTGCGCGGCGGTGTGAACGGCGTGTGGGCGAACAACACGGTCGGTGCGCCGACGCACGGGCCGGGCTACTCGCGCACGATGCCGACCCTGCCGGGCTTCACGGATTGGCCCGAGTTCTCGGTCACGCCCGAGATCCCGGGTCCCTACATCGGTCCCGAGATGGGCAATCCCGCCTCGACGACGAAATGCCTCCCGGCCTGGCAGCGCTTCAACGGCGGCTGCTGAACGGGGGCGGGCGCCACGCCGGCGCCCGGCGGGCGACACACGACGGGCCGCGAGCCGAGAGGCCGCGGCCCGTTCGTCGTGTCGGCGGCGGGCCTGGCGGCGGGTGCGCTGGCGTCGTGCGGTCGACTGGACTAAAACCCCGTCGCCCATGAGTGAGACCTCGCGCGAGGGATTGAGACGGATCGTCCTCCGGAACTCCGTCGTCGAGGTGCTCGGCTACGGCCTGGGCCAGGCCCTCCGCCTCGGCGGAAACCTCGTCACGACGCGACTGCTCTTTCCCGAGGCCTTCGGCCTGATGAGCATCGTGGGCATCGTGCTCTTCGGCGTCACGATGCTCTCCGACGTCGGCATCCTGCAGGCGGTGATCCAGAATCGCCGCGGGGACGACGAGGACTTCCTGAACGCGGCCTGGACGCTCCAGATCGCACGGGGTGCGATCCTCTGCGTCTTCGTCTGGCTCTTCGCCTGGCCGGTCTCCATCGTCTACGAGGAGCCGCAGCTGCTACCCCTGCTGCTCGTCGCCGGCGTGCAGCTCCTGATCGCCGGGTGGGAGTCGACCTCCCTCTTCACGCTCCGGCGGCGCCTGCAGTCGCTGCGCCTCGTGTCGATCGAGCTCGGCGTGCAGGTCGTGACGGTGCTCGCCTCGGTCGCCGCGGCGGCCGCCTGGCACTCGGTCTGGGCACTGATCCTCGGACCGATCGTCGGTGGGCTCCTTCGCCTCGTCTGGAGCCACGGCATCGACGTCGGCTATCGCTGCCGGATCGGCTGGGACGAGTCGGCGCGCCGCGAGATCATGCATTTCGGCCGCTGGATCTTCGGCAGCAGCGTCGCCTCGTTCCTCAGCACCCAGAGCGACCGATTGATCCTCGGGCGGCTGCTCGGCATGTCGACGCTCGGCGTCTACGGCATCGCGCTGCTCGTGAGCGAGGCGATTGGCGCCGCCGTCACCCGCATCGTGACGGGCGTGCTCTATCCCGTCTTCTCGCGCGTGCACCACGAGCGGCCCGAGGAGCTCGTCGAGGAGTACTACCACAATCGCCTGCGCCTCGACGCGACGGCGCTGCCCGCGCTGGGTCTGCTCGCGATGCATGGCGACGTCGTGGTCGGGCTGCTCTGGGACGAGCGCTACGCCGACGCGGGCTGGATGCTGCGGATCCTCTGTCTGCGCGTCGCGATGGCGTGCATCATGCTGCCCTGCGAGGTCTCGCTCGTCGCGACGGGGGCCTCCTGGTTCGGCTTCGCGCGGAGCGTGGCGACGATGCTCGCCGTGCTGATCGGTGTGCCGACGGGCTTCCATCTGGGCGGCGCGGTCGGACTCGTCTGGGCCGTCGCGCTCTCGGAGCTGCCCGCGGCCCTCATCCTGTGGCCGGCGGCGGCGCGAAGAGGGCTGTTCCGCTCTTCGCGCGAGCTGCTGGCGATCGCCCTCTTCGCGGCGGGGCTGGCGCTCGGCTCCGGCCTGCGATTCCTCGCCTTCGGATCCTGGCTCTAGTCGAGGCGCAGGGCGGCCGAAAGCCCTCACGAAGGAGTGCAGACCGGCTCGATGCGCATCGCCTACCTGAGCCCCTGCTGGCCGCACGACCGCTTCGCGAACGGCATCGCGACCTACGTCGCCTCGATCCGGGAAGGACTCGAGGCCGCGGGCGAGCAGGCCGTCGTGATGACGGGCGATCTCGGCGAGGACGTGCGCGACGAGGCGGTCTTCGGACTGCCGGAGGAGCCCGCGGACAAGCCCTGGGCAGCGGCCCTGCGCATCCGGCTGGCGAGTCGGCTCTCGCGCAACCTCGGCATCCAGCAGACCGGCGGCTACCGGGTCGGGCGGGCGATGCGCGAGCTCGACGAGCAGTTGCCGGTCGACCTGCTCGAGCTCGAGGAAAGCTTCGGGATCGCCTCGCCCCTGCGCCGCGAGTTCCGCAAGCCGGTCGTCGTGCGACTGCACGGCCCGCACTTCATCGTCGGCCCGGCGACGGGCGTGCGCCGCGACCGCGAGTTCTGGCTCCGCTGCGCCGCCGAGTACCAGGCGATCCGCCGCGCCAGCGCCGTCTCCGCGCCCGCCCGGGACGTTCTCGATCAGGTGCGGCGCTTCTACCGCCTGCGCCTGCCGAATGCGCGGGTCATCCCCAATCCGGCGCCCTCCGTGGCGGAGGCGGATCTCTGGAGCGCCGACGCCTGTGAGCCCGAACGCATCCTCTTCGTGGGGCGCTTCGATCGGGTCAAGGGAGCGGACGTCCTGCTCGAGGCCTTCACCCGGCTCGTCGAGCGTCGTCCCGCGGCGCGGCTCGTCTTCGTGGGACCGGACGTCGGGCTGATCCGGGACGGTCGCAGCTTCCGTGTCGAGGAGTACCTCGAGGCGTTCGTGCCCCCGGCGGCGCGGGAGCGGATGGAGTTCACGGGCAACCTGCCGCGGGAACGCGTCGCGTCGGAGCGCCGCCGGGCTGCGCTCACGGTCGTGAGCTCCCGCTACGAGACCTTCTCGATGACGACGCTCGAGGCGATGGCCGTGGGCTCGCCGCTCATCGCCCCGCGTACGGGCGGCGTCGTCGACCTGGTCGAGCCCGAGCGGAGCGGACTGCTCTTCGATCCGGAGGCGCCCGACGAGCTCGCCGCGAAGATGGCGCGCCTGCTCGAGGATCGCGGGGCGGCGGCGCGGCTCGGCGCGCAGGCCCGGCGGGACGCAGCCCGACGCTTCGGTCGAGAGGCCGTCGGCGAGCGGGCGCGGGCCTTCTACGCGGACGTCCTCGCGGGACGCTGAGGCGGATCAGTCGCCGGCGCCGGGGTGGCCGCCGCCGCTTCGCGAGAAGGCGAGGGCCTCGGCGAGCGCCTCGAGATCGACCTCGAAGGACGCGTTGTCGTGGGCTCGGGCATGTCCGAGGACATCGAGGTCGCGCACGATCTCCGGCGTCACGCGTCCTCGCACGCCCACCCAGGTCCCGCCGAGCACGGCCGCGTAGTCCCGGAAGCAGCTGCTCGAGAAGCCGGCGGAGAAGAGCTCGACCAGGCGGAAGCGGGGGGCGTCGGGACTCGCGCGATGGATGCTGAAGCCGAGGCTGGAGAGGCCCGCACCATGGATGCCGACCACCTCGCGAGCGTTGGCGAGCAGCGCCCATTGATGACCGATCGGATGGTCTTCCATGTAGACGCGGGTGAAGCCCTCGCGAGCGAGCAGATCGGTCACGGCCGCCTCGTTCAGCAGCGACCGCGCGCCCCGACGCGACACGAAGACGCGTTCGGGCGTCGCGCCGGAGCCCGACTCGAAGGGCTGCCGAGCGAGATCGGGCAGCAGACAGACGTTCAGGTCCTGCGAGATCGAGACGAGCCGCCCGCGCACGACGCCATCGGTACACAGGTAGGGGATGCCGGCGTGATCGAGGACGCGGGTCGCGATCGCCGGTGGTGTGCGGCCGAGGATCACGTGGATCGGGCCCGTTCGCACCTCGGGATCCCCCTCGAGCGTCCGCTCGATGAAGCGAAGGGGGGCGATCACGTCGTGCACGAGGTGCGCGTAGTTGCCCATGAAGCTGAAGCGCATGTCGAGGGCCGTGCGCTCGCCGAGCTCGACCACGGGCAGGCGGCGATGGAGTCGCCGCTTGACTTCGTATTTCGCGCGGGCGAAGGCCGACGCGGGGGGCGGGCGGCTCTCGGCGTGGGTCGTCGAGTCCCCCGTCCGCAGCTCGATCCGCACCGTGTGCGCCGCGAGCTCGGTCGCGGGACGCAGGATCCGTTCGATGGCCGGACTGTCGAAGTCCGCCAGCCGCGTCGTGTAGGCGTAGACCCGGGTCGCGGGCACCGGAATCGCCGGAAGCGGCACCTCGTAGTCGCGCTCTCGGATCATCGCTCGCTCCCTCGCGGTCCCGCCTCGCCCCGGCTCTCGTCCCGGACGACGACCGGCCGGAATGTGCAGATCCCGGGCCGCGGGGTCAATCGAAGGCGCGCGCAGTCGGGGTCGGTATCCTCGGCCTCCGGTCGACGCTTCGCGGGGCCGAAGAAGGGGCGGGGAGAGCGAGTCCGATGATGATCCTGCCGACCTACAGCCCCTGCCGCGTCGAGGCCGGACGTCTGCGCATCGATCGCAAGTTCCACGTCGGCACCTGCCTCTACGCCGAGCGCCTGCGGACGCGGATCGTCGTGGTCGCGCCCCGGCTGCGGGAAGGCGATCGCCAGATGGACTTCGTCGAGCTGCCGCTCGAGGAGGTGCCCTACGAGGTGCGCCCCGTGGCCTGTGACGGGAGCTTCCGCCTCGAGCCCGCCGAGCGCGAGGCCCTGCGGCCTCTCGTCGCGAACGCGGATCTCCTCTACGGCCTCGGCTTCGACCTCCAGGCCCTCGCTCGCGAGCTCGGCCGCCCCTACGTGGGCGTCGTCGAATACAACCTGCCGACCTGCATCCAGGTCGCGACGCTGCCCGTCTCGGGACGTCTGCGACGCCTGGTGCGGACCCTCAAGACGCTGGTCGGGTTCGTCCACGAGGTGCGCGATCTGCGCGGTGCACGGTCCGTGCATTGCAACGGGTATCCGATGTACGAGCAGACGCGACGTTTCCAGTCGGACTGTCTGCTCTATCTCGACTCGCGGATGGGCGAGGCGATGGTGATCGAGGCCGAGCGGCTCGAGGCGCGGCTCGCGAGCCTGGTCGCGGGCAGGCGGCCGCGGCTGCTCTACTCGGGGCGCTACGAGGCGATGAAGGGGGCCCTCGACGTCGTGGAGGTCGGACTCGCGCTCGCGGCGCGAGGCCTCGACTTCGAGCTCGATCTCTATGGGCAGGGCGAGCAGGCGAGCGGAATGCGCCGGCGGATCGAGACGGCGGGGGAGGGCGCGCGCGTGCGGGTGCACGAAGCGATCCCGTACCCGGAGCTCGTCGAACGCTCGGCGGAGGCGGACCTCTTCGTCTGCTGCCACGTCCAGGACGATCCCTCCTGCACCTATCTCGAGGCCTCGGGCGCGGGTCTTCCGATCGCGGGCTACGGCAACCGGATGTGGCGACATTTCGCGGCGGCCGCGGGGAGCGGCGTGGTCACTCCGATGAAGCGCCCGGTGGCACTCGCCGAGGCGATCGGGGACCTGCTCGCGGCGCCCGATCGCCTCGCGACCCTCTCGCGTCGGGCGCGCGCCTTCGCCCTCGAACATTGCTTCGAGCGGGAGTTCGAGAAGCGGGTCGATGCGATCCGACCCTATCTGGGTCCCGGACCCGGGACGGATCCGGCCTAGCACGCGGGCCCGCCTCGGGCCGGAACGACGATCCAACCGGACGCGCGGCAGGTCAATCTCCGGCGCTCACGTTCGAGACGGTCTCCGCGGCGGGCACCTCGCCTGCCTCCGACGCCTCGCGCGGCGCACGGGGTCGGGCCTTCATGTTCTTCGCGGGCACCCCGACGGCGAAGGCACCTTCCGGCACGTCGTTGATCACGAGGGAGTTGGCCGCGACCCGCGCGCCGTTGCCGACCCTCACCTTGCCGAGGATGCAGGCGCCGGCGCCGATGAAGACGTCGTCGCCGATGACCGGGACGTCCGGGCCCATGTTCGTGCCGAGGGTGACGTTCTGCATGATGCCGACCCGATCGCCGATCACGACCTGGGGATGGATGAAGAGCGCGCCGGTATGGACGATGTGGAAGTCCTTCCCGAGCCGGACGTCGCGGTTCATCGTCACGCCCGTCACGATCTGCGACCCCGTATCGAGCAGGCCGTAGCACTTCGAGAAGAAGCGTCGGCCGAAGCGCGTCGGACGCGCGTTCGCCCAGTTGCCGAAGCGGTAGACCGCGAGGGCCCAGACGGCCCGTTCGTTCCAATGGGAGCCGTGTCGGCGGTAGTCGTCGCGGATCGTGTCGAGCAGCTCGCGTACGGTCATGATCTAGAGTCCCAGGAGCGAGGCGATGATGGTGCGTTGGATCTCGGAGGTGCCCGAATAGAGGCGGCTGCCGATCGCGTCGCGCAGCTCGCGCTCGATCTCCGACTCCCGCATGTAGCCATAGCCGCCGTGGATCTGGAGCGCGTCCTCCGCGGTCCGGACCCAGCTCTCGCTGATCTGGAGCTTGGCGATCGCGGCCTCGAGGAAGATGCTGCGGCCCGCGTCGCGCAGGAACGCAGCCTGATAGAGGGCCGAGCGCGCGGCCTCGAGTCGCAGCTTCATGTCGACCACGCGCGACTGCAGCATCTGGAACTTCCCGATCGACTGCCCGAACTGCTTGCGGCGACGGGCGTAGGCAATGCTCGTCTCGAGCAGACGCTCCATCGAGCCCACGGCGCTCGACAGGATGCAGGCCCGCTCCCAGGTCATCGAGTGCGTGAAGAGGCTCTTGCCCGCGCCCTCGCGCCCCAGGCGGTTCTCGACCGGCACCTCGCAATCGTCGAAGAAGAGCTCGCTCATCGGCGAGGTCCGGATCCCCATCTTGCGCAGCTTGCCGCCGACGGATAAGCCCTTGCTGCCGCGCTCGACCATGAACGCGCTGATGCCGTTCGGCCCCTTCGACGCGTCGACGGTCGCGAAGACGACGATCACGTCGGCGATCGGTCCGTTCGTGACCCAGGTCTTGCTGCCGCTCAGGAGGTAGCGATCGCCGCGCAGCGTGGCCGTCGTGCCGAGGCTGTAGGCATCGGAGCCCGCCTCGTGCTCGGACATGGCGTTCGCCCCGACGAGCTCGCCGGAGCAGAGTCGGGGCAGGAGTCGCTGCTTCTGCTCGTCCGTGCCGAAGGCCATGAGCGGCGTGCCGACCGTCCACATGTGGGCATTGACGGAGAAGACGAGACCATTGTCGCGGCAGCCGTAGCCGAGGCGCTCCAGCACGCCGACCGTCGTCAAGGCGTCGAGCCCCCCGCCGCCGTACTCGACGGGGAAGGGCATGCCGTGGATGCCGAAGGCGGCGAGCTTGTCCCAGCCCGCGCGGTTGAATTCCTCGCGTTCGTCGCGCTCGTGGAGGCCCTCGTTGAGCTCGGCCCGGGCCAGCTCGACGACGGCCTCGCGCAGCGCCTGCTGGTCCTTCGACCAGGTGAAGTCCATCTCGATCTTCCTCCCCGGGTCCTTCGGGCTAGTCCGGCTCGCGCAGGAGCGCCTGGTAATCGACCTTGTCCGTGCTCGTCTTGGGCAACGAGGCGTGGAAGCGGAAGAGGTCGGGCACCATGTAGAGCGGCAGCCGCTCGGCGCAGAAGCGCTTGAGTGCGATCAGCGAGAGCCGCCCGCCGTCCTTCGTCGCGAGATGCGCCCGCACGCGCAGATTCCCCTCGTCGTCCTCGATCGCCACGGTTGCCGCCTCGACCACCTCGGGATGCGTGTAGAGGCAGCTCTCGATCTCGCCGAGCTCGATCCGATAGCCCCGCTTCTTGATCATGCGGTCCCGGCGGCCGACGTAGGTGAGCACGCCGTCGTCGTCCTCGGTCACGATGTCGCCCGTGCGGTACCAGCGTCGGCCGTCTTCGGTCACGAGGAAGCCCGCGGCCGTCCGCTCCGGCAGGTTCCAGTAGCCCTGCATCACGTTCGGGCCGGCGATGCAGAGCTCGCCTTCCTCGCCTCGGGCGACGGGGGTCCCGGCCGGGTCGACGATGCGGCCTTCGAGGTGATGACAGACGCGGCCGATCGGGTAGGGCGTCGTCCGATCCTCGGGCACGGTCTCCGGGATCTCGTGGGCGGTGCACACGTTCGTCTCGGTCGGGCCGTAGAGGTTCACGTAGCGCGGCCCCTGCCAGAGGGCCTTGAGCGATCGGAGCTGGACGACGGGAAAGACCTCCCCGGCGAAGAGCACGAAGCGCAGGGATGCGTAGTCACGCCGGTCGAGCTCGCCCTGGCGCGCGAGCAGGCCGAGGATCGAGGGGGCGGAGTACCAGATCGTGAGCGCCTTGCGGGCGATCAGCTCGGCCAGGGGGCCGGGCTCCTTGCCGACGTCCTCGGGCACGATCACGACACAGGCGCCGTGACGCGCGGGCGTGTACAGGTCGAGGATCGAGAGGTCGAAGTGGAAGGGGGCGTGGGAGGAGAAGCGGTCCGCGGGCGTCGGCTCGAGCAGATCCGAGCACCACTCGACGAAGTGGGTCGCATTCGCGTGGCTGAGCATCACGCCCTTCGGGCGCCCCGTGGAGCCGGACGTGTAGAGGATGTAGGCGAGGTCGTCGGGGGCGGCGCGATGGGTCGGGACGACGGGCGCGGGCGATGCACCGTCGAGCTCCCCGAGCGTGCGCTCGAGCCCCAGACCGCCGCCCGGCGTGTCGATCCGGAAGAGCGGGGCGTCGCCGCCCTGCTCGTGCATGTGGCGGGCGAGCTCGTCGTGGAGGGAGGTCTCGACGAAGGCCGCGCGCACGCCGCAATCCGCCAGGATCAGTCCCGCCCGGGCCATCGGCGCGGTCGCGTCGGTCGGCACGTAGGCCGCACCGCATTTCAGGATGCCGTAGAGGATCGCGAGCGTGTCGATCGACTTCGGCAGGCAGAGGCCGACGCGATCGCCGGGGCGGACGCCCGTCGCCACGAGCCGATCCCGCACGCGGTCGCTCAGCTGGTCGAGCTCGCGGTAGGAGCGCTTCGCGTCGCCGGCCTCTTCGACGGCGATCGCGTCCGGCGTCGCCCGTGCAGCCGCCTCGAGATAGCCGTGCAGGTCGTCGGCCACGCTCGTCATCGCTTCGACTGGCTCTGGTCGGGCGCGGGGGTCATCGCTTCGACTGGATCAGTCGCACGATGTCCGCGAGCGTGTTGAGGTGCGTCTCGTCGGCCTCGTCGGCGTCGATCTCGACCTCGAACTGCTCCTCGATGTAGGTGACGAGCTTGAGCGTGGCGAGGGAGTCGAGGATGCCCGTCGTGACGAGCTCCGTGTCGTCCTTGAGCTCGCTCGGGTCTTCGCCCTCGAGGAACTCGGCGAGCACGAAATCCTTCACGATGGCCTGGATCTGGGCGGCGTCGGACACGCTGGCAACCTCGTTCGCGGGGTCCGCTCGAGGCGGACCGGGGATCTATGACTCGGCGCGGGCGGCCGATGGCCCGCTCGGGAGGATCGGCATCCGCCGGGGACGACTTGAGGTGACGAGCCCCGTGGATCGAGCCGGCGCCGGGGGTATACCGTGCAGGCTTCCGCCCGCAACGTCCGTTCGCGCCACGCTTCGTGGCGGCGCACCCCGGATGCGCCGACCGGGAAGTGCCCGGCCGGGTACGACGGGGGACAGCCCGGCGCCCGACGAGATCAGCCCGCCGGCAGCTGCCAGCGCCCCGTCGTGAGTCGCGCCCAGATCTGCCGGAACGGATAGAAGAACTGGTGGACGTAGGCGCCGAAGACGCCCCCGACCGTCGAGCGCCGCTCCATCGGGAAGTCCGGGTCCTGCACGCCGGTCTGCGGGTAGGCGTCCCACTGGTCGACGTGGGTTCCGAAGAGGCGATCCCAGAGGCAGAAGATCACGCCGAAATTCGTGTCCGCGTGCTCGGGGGCCTCGGAGTGGTGGACGCGATGGCTCTGGGGCGTGACGAAGAGGTACTTGAGCGGGCCATAATGGGTCCGCACGTTGGCGTGGTACGCGTGCGTGTAGAGCATCTGGGCGGTCAGCAGCCAGGGGACGATGCTCACGTCGAGCTGGAGGGCGAGCATCGGGATCAGCGCGATCGGCATCGCGATCGCCCGATCGAAGGGGTGCACGCGCACGTCCGTGAAGATGTTCATCTCGCGCTGGGAGTGGTGGACGGCGTGGAAGACCCAGAAGGCGGGCACCTTGTGTCGGACGAGGTGGTGGAGCCAGTTGAGGAAGTCCGACACGACGAAGGCGATCGCCGCCTTGGCACCCGTCGGCAGCTCGACCAGCCAGTCGACCGTCAGGAAGTCGAGGTACTCCCGGTAGAGCGCGATGGCCGCCGAGTAGGAGAGCACCGAGCTCACCAGCAGCCCGAAGAGCAGCTTGTCCGCGAGCCACCAGGCGATCGCATCGTGCAGGAAGCCCTTGCTCAGGACCTTCTGGCCGGCCTGCGCCGGATTCAGCCGCTCGGCCAGCGCCACGAGGACGAAGAGGCCCCAGAGCCAGGGCGAGAGCACGAGATGCACGATCGAGCGGATCGCCCCCCGCAGCCAGTCGGGGAAGGTCGCGCGCCAGACCTCGCGGGCGCCCTCGACACAGCCTGCGGAGGAGCTGCAAGCCTCGTTGCCCAGGTAGGCGGCGAGGGCCAGCCCCACGACGAGCAGCAGGGGCCCGAGCAGGCCCAGCTGGATCGGGGGCGGCGAGGTCTTGGTCTCGTTGGACATCATGCAATCGCTCCCTCGACGGGTGGGTGTCCCGCGGCGCCTTCCGGGTGACTCGCGGGTCGGTTCGAATTGTCGGCGACCGCGGGCTCAGCCGCGATCGGGTGGGCCGTCGGACAGGATCTGGGCGACGCGCTGTGCGATCCGGTCCCAGGTGGAGTCCTCGACCGACGCGCGCCGCGCCCGCACGCGATCGGGGTCCCGCTCCGCGAGCGCCGCGTCCACGCCCCGTAGGAAGGCCTCGTGCGAGGACGCCGCGTACACGAGGTGCTCGTAGGGCTTGAGCTCGGGGAACCAGGTCGTCACGATCGGGAAGCCGATCGCCAGGTACTCCCGCAGCTTGATCGGGTTGCTGCTCTCGATCCACTCGTTCATCAGCCAGGGCATCAAGGCGACGTCGAAGGCCGCCGCGTGCGTCGGGATCTGCTCGTACGGAATCTGGCCGAGGTAGTGCACGTTCGGCTCGGCCTCGATCGCCGTCGTGTCCATCGCCCGCGGCCCGATCACGAGCAGCGTGCCGGGCGCCACGTGCCGCGCCACGGCGATCATCAGCTCCTTGTCGATCGTGTAGTCGTCGAGGGCGCCGTAGAAGCCGACGATCGGCCGGGGCAGATGCCGCAGGGCGGGGGGCAGCTCGGCGGGACCCTCGAGCGGACGCGCGGCGCTGAAGCGGGCGTAGTCGACGCCGTGGCCGAGGTACTCGGCGGAGCGACAGCGGCCCGCCTCGCGCTGCATCAGGGCGTGGCTCGTGTAGAGGACGTCGTCGGAGATCCGCAGGAGCCGGTCTTCGAGCGCAGCGATGAACGGGCCGTCTGCCTCGGGGAAGCGGGAGAACTCGTCCGAGCGGTTGAAGACGACCTGGCTCCAGCGCAGGCGCTCGACGGCGGCGACGGCCGTCGGCGTCGTCACCCAGCAGGCGGGCCGCCTCATGCCGAGCAGCCAGCGCAGGACCCCGATCTGGAGCGCGAGCAGCCAGCCGTTCACGCGCAGCCAGCCGTGCGTATAGCGCGGCACGAAGATCGGGCTGTAGATCCACATGCCCGAGGCCGGATCGCGGCGCAGGCCCTTGAGCGTGCTCTTGAGCTTGCGCCAGTAGCGGCGCAGGGGGAGCTCCGTCTTGCCGCGCGACGGCGCACGCATGCCGATGCTGTTGACCCAGAGGACGGGCCGCTCGCCGGCCAGACGGGTCAGGATCTGGCACTCGCTGTGACCGCGGTTGTGGTACCACCAGTCGATGCCGCCGAAGGCGACGATGCCGTCCCAGCCGGACGTGCCGGGCCGCGGCGTGGCGCGGGTCGTCGTGGAGTCGGTCGGATCGCTCACGAGCGGACGTACTCCCGGAAGATCTTCTCGAGGCGCGAGACCTCGGTCGGCAGGTGGTGCCTTTCGTGGACGGCGCGAGCGCCTTCGCGGCCCATCTCGTCGAGGCGTTCGGTCGGGGTCTCGAGGATCTCACGCATCGCGCGCGCGATCGCCTCGACGTTGCCCGCCGGCACGAGCCAGCCGCTCTGGCCGGGCACGACGAGCTCGGGGATGCCCGCGATGTAGGTGCTGAGCACGGGCCGGCAGAGGGCGAGGGCCTCCATGATCACGACCGGCAGCCCCTCGGCGAAGCTCGGCAGCACCATCGCCCGCGCGGCCTGCAGCCTCCGCGCGACCTCGGGCGCATCGATCCAGCCCGTGATCTCGACGTGCTCCTCGAGGCGATGCCCGGCGATCCGCCGCTCGACCTCGGGCCGCATCTCCCCGTCGCCCGCCAGCACCAGCTTCGCGTCGAGCCCCTCGTCGAGCACCTGGCGCAGCGCGTCGAGCAGCAGGAGCTGTCCCTTCTGTGCCGTCAATCGACCGACGCAGACGAGCGTATTCGTCTCGCGGGCGATCGGCGTCGCCTGCTCGAAGAGTCCGTCGGGCACGGCGCAGTGCACCACCCGGATCTTCTCCCAGTGCTCCGGTGCGACCCAGCGCCGCAGCTGGGCGCCGCAGTAGTCCGTGATCGCGACGACGAACTCGGCATCCTCGATCTTCGGGCCGAGGGAGAAGCCGATCGCGTTGTCGAGCTCCGCCGGGCCGTGGATCGTCATGCTGTAGGTCGGTCCGCCGAGTGCCTTGACCAGGCGGGCCGCGGCCGCCGCGTTCGTGCCGAAGTGCACGTGGACGTGCTGGATGCCACGCTCGCGCAGACGGCGGGCGAGGGCGATCGCCTCGAGCAGGTAGGCGAGATTCACGACCAGACCACGATGGCTCACGCGCGCCATCGCAAGGGTCATCCGCAGGGCCGCCCAGAGTCGCAGCGGACTCGTCCAAAGCGCCCGCGGCAGGTCCCGCAGCAGGTTCGGCAGGCAGTAGTAGGTGAGCTCGGCCTCCGCGATGTCGTCCGCGTCGACGAGGTGGCTCTCGGGCGGACGGATCGCCAATCGGTCGACCTCGTGACCGAGGGCCTCCAGCGCGAGGATCTCGCGCCGGATGAAGGTGTGGCTCACCTCGGGATAGGACGTCGTCAGGTAGGCGATGCGCATCGTCGACTCGTCAGCCAAGACGGCTTCCGGCTCGCGCCGGCTCGGGATGGGCGGGCATCGCGCTACCCCTTCGCCTCGAGCAGCGCGACGAGGGCCTTGCGATCGACCTTGCCGTTGCTGTTGAGCGGGAAGCGATCGACGTGCCGCACCTCGCGCGGGGCCATGTAGGCGGGCAGGCGAGCCTTCAGCGCCTTCTGCACGTCGGCGACGTCGATCCCCGCATCCGACAGGAAGACGACCGTCGAGTCCGCGCCCGCCGGCGTGAGCGGCCAGCCGACGGCGATCGCGACCTCGACCCCGGCCTCCTCGCGCGCGGCCGCCTCGATCTCGCCGAGCTCGACCCGGTAGCCCTGCACCTTGATCTGGTTGTCGAGCCGCCCGAGATAGACCATCGGCGCCCCGGCCGACCCGCGCCGCACGCGATCCCCCGTGCGGTAGAAGATCCGCGCCTCGCCCGGCGGCCGGACGTAGGCCCGCGCCGTGCGCTCCGGGTCACGCCAGTAGCCCGGCGTCAGCTGCGGTCCCGTCATCAGCAGCTCGCCCGTCTCGCCCTCGGCGACCGGCGCGAGCGACTCGTCCACGACGAGCACGTCCATACCGGGGTAGGGCTCGCCGATCGGCACGAGTCCGAGCTCGCACTCCGAGGGCGAACGCGCAGGATCCCAGCGATAGAGCGTGCACGCGATCGTCAGCTCGGTCGGCCCGTAGAGGTTCTCGATCGTCGCGGCCGGCGCCGCCTCGGCCCAGCGCTCGACGATCTCCGCCGGCAGCGCCTCGCCGCAGAAGAGGCTGAGCCGCAGCCCCGGGTAGGAGCCCGGCTTCAGCATGCGCAGCCGGCTCATCAGCACGGCGGTCGAGGGCACGGAGAACCAGATCGTGATCCCCGACTCCTGCACGTACTTCGCGGGCAGCATCTTCTGCGCCTGGGTCGGGATGCAGACGCGGGCGCCGCACTCCCACGCGAGGAAGAGATCGAAGACCGAGAGGTCGAAGGTGAGCTCGAAGGTCTGGGAGAAGCGGTCCTCGGGGCGCACGGCATAGCGCTCGGCCATCGCCGTGAGGAAGGCGTTCACGTTGCGGTGGGCGACCATCACGCCCTTCGGCTGGCCCGTGCTGCCCGAGGTGAAGAGCAGGTAGGCGATCGCGTCGGGGTCGACGGGGCCGGGCGTCCAGTCGGCGGAAGGCTCGAGGTCCCGGGCGCCGAGCACGACGTGGGTCGGGAGGTCCGAGGCGAGCTCCGAGACGTCCTCCGCGTCCGGGAGCAGGAGCACGAGGCCGGGCGGCATGCCGTCGAGCACCTCGCGCAGCTGCTTCGCACCCTGCTCGTCGACCACGACGGCGCGGCAGCCCGAGCGCTGCAGCATGCTGCGGGTGCGATCGGTCGGGAAGCCGGGATTCAGCGGCACGTAGCCATCGCCGCGCAGCAGCGCGCCGAGGATGCCCGCCACGACGGCGGTCGAGCGCTGTCCGAAGACGGCCGTGAGCGGAGGACGCTCGGTCGGGTCGTCGTCGGGCTTCCGCGCATCGTGTCGCACGAGCGTCGCAGCGACCGACGCCGCACGCTCGAAGAGCTCGCCGTAGGAGAGCGCCTGACCGGCGACCTCGACGGCGATCGCCGCGGGATCCCGCCGGGCGGACTCGAGAAAGCCCGACCGGAGCGAGCGCGCCGAGCGGTCCGGCCTCACGAGCGCGCCTCACAGGCGGTGGGAGAGTCGGCGAAGAAGGCCTCGACGAGGGTGTCGATCGAGTTGAAGACCTCCGGCTCGATCGCCTCGATGTCGACTTCCTCGTCGCGCAGGCTCTCGATGAAGAGGATGAACTCGACGACGTCGAGGGACGTCAGCAGGCCCTCGTCGAGGATCGGCTGGTCGTCCCGGGCGAGGCGATCGGGCGTGGCGCCGGACCGCTCGAGGATCCAGATCCTGAGCTCTTCGCGAATCTTCTTCTCGTCCATCAGAACTCCGGGCGCGCGTCCAGCAGGCCGACGTCGAGGAAGTAGTCGACGAGCTTCGCCGAGGCCTCGGCGCGGAAGGCCCGGCAGGTCGGGTGCTCGAGGGCCATCTTGCGGACCTTGTAGCCGTCGGTGAGCCCCGCGTCCTTGTAGACCGCCGGGTTGTAGAAGTCGCCCCAGGACGAGAGCAGGTACTGGACGAGCCAGCCCTGGAAGCGCTCGCGCTCCTCCTTCGTCCAGGCGGGGACGAAGTCGGCGGCCATCTCCCGCAAGAGCTCGCGGCCGAAGCCGAGGTGCCGCGCCTCGTCGACGTGGTGGACCTTGTTGATCTTCGCGACGAGGGGCTCGATGCGCTTGTCGCTCATCATCTTGAGGTTGTAGAAGTCGCCGAGCTCCTCGACGATCAGCACCTTGCAGAAGAAGGAGATGTCCTCCTCACCCTTCGCATACTCGCGCGGCAGCACGATCTTCTTCTCGGGGTAGATCTTGCCCGCATAGCGGTTGCAGAACATCCCGAACATCACCATGTGCTTGTTCTCTTCGTCGACGAAGTGATGCAGGTACTCGGTGATCGGACCTTCCGTGTTCTTGCGGTACATCCGGTTCATCAGGCCCGAGATGAGCGGCCGCTCGCCGTAGAGCACGAAGCTGAAGAAGTTGACGACCTCGTAGAAGCTGAGCGTCATCCGGGCCGACTCGTCGAGGCCGTCGAAGGCCTCCGTGCCGTAGATCGAGATGAGCTCGGGGGACATGAACCAGGTCTCGCCCGGCGTGAGGCGCTCGGGCCAGTCGAAGGCCGAGTGGACGTCCCAGACCTTGCGCCTTGAGGCGTCGGTCAGGCGGGGCGCGAGCTCGAGGGCGGTGGCCATGGGGTTCTCCTGCTTGCGGGGTCGGTCCAGGGGCCGAGGGCCGTAGGCCGCGTCGGCGGCCTTGCCCCGTAGGGATCGGGCGCGTCGATCGCGCGAATATAGCTTTCGACACACGCCCTTCGGCTTCGGCACTCCGATCGGCGGTCCCGCTAGGAGGTGCCCGCTTCGGCCGGGTGGGTGGCGATCTCACGATCGGAAATCCGCCGCGTCGCCGGGCCCCATCGTCCGGCCCCCGACCCGGCCCGGGCGCGTGAAGACCGTCCGGCCCCTCTCGAACGGGCCCACCTGCGGGGGGCTATCGGGCTGGCAGGAGGCCGGCTTGAGACGGCTCCACGGCGGGATCGAGCCGCGATGCGGGGTGCCGCGCCAGTACGACGAGCCGAAGGCAGAGGGGCGGCATTCCCGAGGCAGGACGACGGCGACGCGTCAGAAGCCGCTCGGCCCGTGTCCGTCCATGTTCGTGAGGTGGAGACCTGCGCTCACGGTCTCGAAGGGCGAGAGCGCCTCCTGGAACGCCGGCGAGACCGCAAAGCAGCGGCGGTTCTCGAGGATCACGTAGCCCGCGCGCGCGAAGGCGCGGATCCAGGCCGGATGCGACTGGTTCGAGCCGATCATGTCGACGCCGCGCGCGCGGAGGAAGCGGGTCGCCGCATCGATCACGGCGTCGGCATCCTCGGGCCGCGCCAGACAGTCGGCGACGCACCCGACGCGCAGATTGCCGAAGCGCGGATCGTCCTCGAGCTGGTTGTCCAGCACGACGGCCCAGCCGAGATCGGTCTCGCCCCGCCGCACGCGCAGCCGGATGCCGCGCGGCCAGCGCCCGTCTCGCGGCACGAGGTCGTTCATCGTCGCACCATCCCGCACGCCGAGCGCCTGGTAGTCGTTCCGGGCCCGCTCCCAGACCGCGTCGGCCCAGGGTCCGAAGGCATCGACGACCTCGACCCGCACGCTGCGATCCCGCCGGCCGCGCAGCCCGAGCACGCCGTGCAGGAGCTTGAGCCCGAGCCAGCCGAGCCCGCTGAAGGCCAGCGCGTCGAGCGCGATGCGATTGCGCCGGGAGCCGCGCAGGTAGGCGTTTCCCCGCAAGAAGCGGAAGGGGTGCAGCACCTTGAGGCAGAAGGGCGTCTCGTGGATCAGCCAGCCGAGCTTCACGATCATCTGCAGCATCGCGGCCTCGTGGCCGCCATGCCCCCAGCTGTAGAGGACGGGGTAGCGCTTCAGCATCTCGCGGATCAGCCGCAGCCCGAGCGTCGCGTAGCGCGGGCTGAGCAGGCCCTCGGAGACGGGCCCCTGCCAGTCGGCGACGAGCACGCGCTCGCCCCGGATCTGCCACTCGTGGGGCTTGTGGGCGTAGGCGCCGCGCACCTGGCCCTCGTCGTCGATGGCGAGGTAGTGCTCGCGCCAGGTGCGCTTGTTCTCGCGCTCGGGGAGCCATTGGTCCCGGGCGATCTCGTACCAGCCCCAGCCCGTGTTCCCCTCGAGCATCCGCTGATTGAAGGCCGCGACGGCCGACTCGTGTTCGGGCTCGTAGGGCACCACCTTGATGGCCATGCGGATCCGCACCCCCTCGACGATCGGGAGCGGCAGTTTGGCACAGATCACGCTCGCGCGGTGGAAACCCCGGGTGCAGGGTGGAGACGTCGGGCGGCGGTGGAAACACGGGGTGCACGGTGGAAACGTCGGGCGCGCGGTGGAAACCCCGGGTGCGCGTGCGGGGAAGCCGTCATGGTGGGCGGCGGGTGGGCCGATGCAGCCGGACGGGCGCACGTCGCGCGCGCAAACGGAAGCGCCGCGCCGGGCGGGTGGGCAGCGGGCGGTAGACTCGGCCTCGCCGGGACCGGAACGGGCACTCAGGAGATCGCGGGCATCGGGATGGGCGAGACGATCGTATTCTTCCGCGACGACGACGTCGGCGAGTGGACGCCCGCTCTGCGCTTCCACGTCGATCTGCTGCTCGAGCTGGGCATCTCCTGCCATTACCTCGTCGTGCCGAGCTACCTCGATGCGGGCTGCGCCGCGACGCTGCGCGACCTCAAGCAGGCCCACTCAGCACTCGTGCACTTCAACCAGCACGGCCACACCCACGAGCAGATCCTCGACGGGGTCGCCGTCTACAGCGAGTTCGCCGGGGGGCGCCCCTACGCCGACCAGCGCGACGCCATCGAGCGCGGCCGCGACCGCCTGGCCGGGATGCTCGCCGAGGCCTTCGAGGGCGACGTCTTCACACCGCCCTGCCACAAATACGACGGGAACACGCTCCGCGTGCTGGGCGACCTCGGGTTCGACACCCTCTCTGCCGGTGTCCGCGTCGATCCCGCCTCGCGCGTCTACTACACGGTCGGCCGCGCCCTGGGCCGGATCGAGCTGCTCGGCAAGCGCGTCTCCTATCATCGCCGCGTGATGCCCGAGCGACGGCTCGCCGAGGTCTCCGTCGCGATCGACGTGCACGAGGACCAGGACGCGGGCGGGCGCATCGAGAAGGACGCGTCGCGTCTCTGGGCCGAGTTCGAGACGGCGCGCCAGCACCTCGACGCCGTCGGCATCATGACCCACCACCAGGTCTGCGATACGCCCGAGCGCCAGAAGACGCTGCGCGACTTCACGACGCGCCTCGCCGAGGACCCCAGCGTCCGTTTTGCCGATCTGCTCGATCTCGCGCCGAGCCGGAGCGCCGCATGATCCCGCGCGTGGGCGTCGTCGCAATCGGCCGCAACGAGGGCGAGCGGCTGCGGGTCTGCCTCGAGTCGGCACGCCGCGACGTGCACGCCCTCGTCTACGTCGACTCGGGCTCGACCGACGGCAGCGTCGAGCTCGCCAGCACGCTCGGTGCCGCCATCGTCGAGCTCGATCCGAACGTCCCCTTCACCGCCGCCCGCGCCCGCAATGCCGGCCTCGAGCGGCTGCTCGCGACCTGGCCCGAGGTCGAGCTCGTCCAGTTCGTGGACGGAGACTGCGAGATCGAGGCGGGCTGGATCGAGGCGGCGGCGGGTCGGCTGGAGGCCGAGGACTGGGTCGTCGTCTGCGGGCGGCGTCGCGAGCGGCATCCCGAAGCGAGTGTCTACAACCTGCTCTGCGACATGGAGTGGGATACGCCGGTCGGTCCGGCGCAGGCCTGCGGCGGCGACGCGATGATGCGGATTGCGGCGTTCCGCGCGGTCGGGGGCTATGCGGACGATCTGATCGCGGGGGAGGAGCCCGAGCTCTGTGTGCGGCTGGCCGCGCGGGGCGGGCGGATCCTGCGGCTCGATGCGCCGATGACGATCCACGACGCGCAGATGTTCGCGTTCTCGCAGTGGTGGACGCGGGCGAAGCGCGCGGGCCATGCCGTCGCGGAGGCGGCGGCGCGGCATCCGGGCTTCGCGAACGGCGCGAGCGAGCGCGAGGTCCGCAGCGCCTGGGTCTGGGCGGCGGTGCTGCCGGCCGCGATCCTGCTGCTCGCCGTGCCGACCCACGGCGGGGCTCTCGTCCTCGCACTCGCCTGGCCCCTGCAGATCCTGCGCATCGCCTGGCGTCGCCCGCGTCCGAACTTCCCGTTTCGCGACAACCTGCTCTACGCCGCCGCCTGCGTCGTCGGCAAGGGGCCGCATCTCGCCGGCATCCTGCGTTTCCGTCTCGGACAATGGACCGGTCGGCGGAGTCGGCTGATCGAGTACAAGGGGGTGTCCTCATGACGCGCGGTCGGGGAGGGGACGCGCCATGTGCGGAATCGTAGGCATCCGCCGATTCGACGGCGTGGCGATCGATCCCGACCGCCTGCGCCGGATGGCCGACCAGCTCGTCCATCGCGGTCCCGACGACCAGGGCCTCTGGATCGAGGGACCCGTCGGCTTCGGCCATCGCCGCCTCTCGATCATCGACCTCGCGGGCTCGCCCCAGCCGATGCGCGCCGGCTCCGACACGATCTGCTTCAACGGCGAGATCTTCAACTACCAGGCGCTGCGCAAGGAGCTGCAGGCCGAGGGCTATTCGTTCCGGACCGATGGCGATACGGAGGTCCTGCTCGCCCTCCATCGCACGGCGGGCGTCGACGGCATCCACCGCGCCAACGGCCAGTTCGCCTACGCGATCTGGGACGGCGCCCGGAGCGAGCTCGTCCTGCATCGCGACCGCCTCGGCATCCTCCCGCTCTACTACTACTGGGATGGTCGCGTCTTCGCCTTCGCCTCGGAGATCAAGGCGCTCCTGCCCGCGATCGAGGGCGGGCCGCGGGTCGACGATGCGAGCCTGAAGGAATATCTCGCCTATCGCTCCGTGCCGGCACCGCACACGCTCTTCGAAGGCGTGCGCAAGCTCGAGCCCGGAGGGCGGATCCGGCTCGACGCGACCGGCCGGCTGCGGGTCGAGTCGTGGTGGTCGCTGCCGACGGCCGCGGCGGACGAGTCGATCCCCGCCGAAGAAGCGGTCGAGCTCGTCGAGCGCGCGCTCGAGGACGCGGTCTCCCGACGGCTCGTGGCCGACGTGCCGGTCGGCGCGTATCTGAGCGGCGGCGTCGACAGCAGTCTGATCGTCGCCCTGATGAGCCGCCTCAAGGAGGGCGGCCGCGTCGAGACCTTCTCCGCCGGCTTCGGCGATCCACGCTTCGACGAGCTGCCCTATGCGCGACAGGTGAGCCAGAGCCTCGGCACGGTGCACCACGAGGTGCTCGTCGAGCCCGCCGACTTCCGCGCGCTCTGGCATCGTCTCACCTGGCATCGCGACGCCCCGATCTCCGAGCCCGCAGATCTCGCGATCTTCCGCCTCGCCTCGCTCGCCCGGGACCACGTCAAGGTCCTGCTCTCCGGCGAGGGCAGCGACGAGCTCTTCGCCGGATACCCGAAATACCGCTGGGCGACGCGCGCCGGCCTCGCCGACTGGCTGCCCGCCGGGCTGCGGGGTCGCACGTTCCGCCTGCTCGAGCGTGCGGCCCCGGCCCGCCTCGCCAAGGCACGGATCGCCTTGCGCGCGATGAGCGCGCGGAGCGAGGCCGATCGCTTCCAGGCCTGGTTCGCGCCCTTCACGCGCTACGAGCGCGACGTGCTGCTGCCGGGTGTCGAGCGGGACGGTCACGTCGCGATCACCGCGCGGACCGAGGGCGACCTCGTCCAGCGCATGCTCTACGCGGACTGCCACGCCTGGCTCGTCGACAACCTGCTCGAGCGCGGCGATCGGATGGCGATGGCCGCGTCGGTCGAGTCGCGGCCGCCCTTCCTCGATCACGAGCTCGTCGAGCTCGCCTTCCGCCTGCCCTCGAACGTGAAGCTGCGCGACGGGACGACGAAATGGGTCGTCAAGGAGGTGGCCCGCCGGCGGCTGCCGGCCTCGATCGTCGATCGCCGCAAGGTCGGCTTCCGGGTGCCCCTCGACGCCTGGTTCCGGGGCGAGCTGCGCGAGATGGCGAACGATCTGCTACTCGGGGCCGGCTCCTTCGTCGGGGGGCGGATGGATCGTCGCTTCGTCGCCTCGATGCTCGCCGACCACGCGCGGGGTCGGCGCGACGAGGAGATCCGGATCTGGACGCTGCTCTGCCTCGAGGTCTGGCACGAGGTCTTCTTCCGAAACACCCGTGAGAGCGAGGGGTAGCCCGCCATCATGTCTGCACCCGACTTCGTCCTTTCCCTGTCCCGCCACGGCGAGCGCACGGCACTCGTCGACGACGCCGGCCGCCGCGTGACGTACGCGCAGCTCGCGGAGCGCGTCGAGGGTCTCGCGGCGACGCTGGGCGATCGGCCGCGGCTCGTGATGGTCGAGGTGGCCTCGACCGTGCCGGCGGTGACCGCCTACCTCGCGGCGCTCCGGGGCGGACATGCCGTGATCGTCGGCAAGCCCGGAGACGCCGACGACGCGGGCGAGATCTTCCGCACCTTCCGCCCCTCCGCGGTCCATCGCGCGGGCGCCGAGGGCTTCACGATCCGGGACGAGGCCGATCCGCCGCTCGCCCCGGGACTGGCTGCGCTCTTCTCCACGTCGGGCTCGACCGGCAGCGCCAAGCTCGTCCGACTCTCGGCCGACAACCTGCAGGCGAACGCCGAGTCGATCGCGACCTATCTCGGGATCGACGCGAACGAGATCGCGCCGATCGTGCTGCCCCTCAGCTACTCCTTCGGTGCATCGATCCTGAGCTCGCACCTGCTGCGGGGGGCGTGCTGCGTGCTGACCGAGCACTCGGTCGTGGACCCCGAGTTCGCCACGCTCTTCGGCCGCGAGCGCTGCACGAGCCTGTCGGGCGTCCCCTATACCTGGGAGCTGATCGAGCAGATCGGCTTCCTCTCGAAGGGCTGGCCGCACCTCCGGACCCTGACCCAGGCGGGCGGCAAGATGCCCGCGACGCGGGTCTCCCGCCTCGCCAGCTGGGCGCGCGACCACGACGCACGCCTCGTCGTGATGTACGGCGCCACCGAGTGCACGGCGCGCATGTCGTACCTGCCCTGGGAGCACGTCTTCGATCATCCCGACTCGATCGGCATCGCGATCCCGGGCGGCCGTTTCTCCCTCGTCGACGAGGACGGTCGCACGCTCGAGGGCGCAGGCGTGCAGGGCGAGCTCGTCTACGAGGGCCCGAACGTGATGATGGGTTATGCCACGTCGCGCGAGGAGCTCGGGGCTCCGGCCGGTCCCTCGGTGCGCCACACGGGGGACCTGGCGGAGCGCGACGAGCAGGGCCTCTACCGGATCGTCGGACGCCTCTCGCGCTTCTCGAAGATCCTCGGCCTGCGCATCGGCCTCGACGAGGTCGAGCGCATGGCCCGCGAACTCGGGGCGACGGAGGCCGTAGTCGCCGGGGACGACGACCTGATCGCCGTGTGCGTGCCCGACCGCGGCGTCGACGGCGTAGCGCTCGAGGAGGGGATCGCTTCGCGCTGTGGCGTGCCGCGCAAGGCCGTCGTCGTCGTGCAGCCCGAGATCGGGATCCCGCGGCTGCACAACGGCAAGGTCGACTACGTCGCGATCCGCAGCGAGGCGCGCGCGGTGGCCGACTCGCGCGATGCCGAGGCGGGGAGCCTGCGCGAGGAGCTGGCCGCGTTGCTCGGTCTGCCGACCCTCGCCGATGGCGAGAGCTTCGCGAGCCTGGGCGGGGACAGCCTGACCTACATCCAGGCCTCCTTCGCAATCGAACGTCGGCTCGGCACGCTGCCGGCCGGCTGGGAGAAGCTGCCGATCGGCGTGCTCGAGGCCTACGAGCGCGGGGAGGGGGCCGCCGTCGCGAGCGCGGCGGACGAGGCGGGCCGCGCCTCCGTCGACACGGACGTGCTGCTGCGCGCGCTCGCGATCACGGCGGTCGTCTGGAACCACTCGCGACCGACGGGGATGTCGCCCATCCCCGGCGCGATGGCGACGCTGCTGCTCGCCGTGGGGCAGAACCTGGCGCGCTTCCGGGCGGACTCGCTCTTCCGGGGCGAGGGCATGGCGCTCGTCCGCTCGACCTTGACCCGGTACATGCTGCCGTATTTCGTGATCCTCGTGCTCTACCTGACGGCGAAGGGTCAGCTCGACGTGCCGTCGCTGCTCTTCGTCAGCACCTTCTTCGAGGATCGGGCCGGCACCTTCCTCCAGCCCTTCTGGTTCATCGAGGTCTTCTTCCAGGTCGCCCTGGTGCTGGCGGCCACCTTCGCGATCCCGCCCCTGCGCGACGCGATCGCCGCCCGCCCGCTCGCCTGGGGCGCGGGGGCCTTCGCGGCGCTCGGTGCTGCCCACGTGCTCGCGAACCAGACGGATACCTGGCTGCCGCCGGTCGTGCTCTGGTCGGGAATCGTGGCACTCGGCTGGTGCGTGCAGTTCGCCCGGGACGTGCGCGAGCGCATCGCGCTCTCGCTGGTGGCGCTCGTGACGCCGTGGCTCGTGCCGCGAGGTCTGCTCGTGGGCGCCGTGCTGCTGATCCTGGTCTGGATTCCGCGCGTGCCGCTCTTCCTCGAGCCGCTCAAGCAGGGCATCGGACGGGTGGGCGCGGCCAGCTTCCAGATCTACATCCTGCACGCGGTCGTGCTGACTGCGATCGGGATCCTGCCGGGCATGCGGGGCAGCTGGCTCTTTCCGGCGCTCTGCATCCCGCTCTCGCTGGTGGCGGGCATCGCGATGAGCCTCTGGCCCGTGTGGCGGGCGTGGCTGCGGGATCGACGCGGCCGCGTCGATCTGTCGCAGGCGCCCGAGGCGCTGTAGACGGGAGCCGGCCCGGCACCCCGGGCCGTGAGCGCCGCGCGCCGGCGCCTCAGCCCATCGCGACCAGCACCTTCCGCGGCCCGTCGAAGGGCATGCGGCCGTGCAGACAGAGGATGTTGTCGAGGACGAGCAGGTCGCCCTGACGCCAGGGAAACACGACGGCCGTGTCCCAGAGCACGGAGCGCACCACGTCGAGCTCCTCGTCGCTCATCTTCGAGCCGTCGCCGAAGTAGCAATGAGTCGGGAGGCCCTCCTCGCCGCAGAGCTGGAGGAGCGTCTTGCGTCGGCTCTCCTCGAAGTTCGAGACGTGCCAGAGATTGGCCTGGTTGTACCAGACCTTCTCCTTCGTCACGGGATGCAGCCGCACGGCCGGTCGATTCGACTCCGTGCGCAGGCTCCCGCCGGGCAGCCAGGACCAGGTCATCTCGTTCTCGACGAGATAGCGCTCGACCTTCTTGGGATCCTTCGTCTCGTAGTGGTCCATCCAGGACTTGCCGAGCCCCTTCTCGTTGCCCGGCATGTTCTTCACGTACCGCACGCCCAGTCGCTCGAACTTGTCGCGCAGCGCCTCCGGCATGCGCTCGTAGACGAGTCGGCAGTCGGAGATGGGCGTCTCACCGCCGGTCTCGGCCTCGGTCTGGCAGAAGAAGAGCAGCTTCCTGGGCGGCTCCTTCGAGTAGGAGAGCTCGCTGTGCATCGTCACGCGCAGCTGCTTGGGATATTCCGTCGAGGTGTAGACGTTGCCGCGGACCTTGGTGCGGGGGGACTGACCTTCGACATAGGGCTTGAGCTCGGGCAGGATCGACGATGCGACCTTCTCGAAGTCCTTCGGCGAATCGAGGTCGTAGCCGCGGAAGAGGATGCCACCGTGCTCGAGGAGCTTCTCTTCGAGCCAGCCGCGCTCGGCCTGCACGAGCTTCATGAGATCCTTGCGGCTGCTGTGCTTGCGGTCGGCCGGCCGGATCACGAGGGGCAGGGCGCCTTCGCCGGGAAGCTGATCGGTCTCGAACGACTGGGTCATCGGAGGTCTCCTTGGGGCTGCTGCGCTGCGCTTCGGCTCGGGAGGGCGTGCCCGGCCACGGCGGCGGCGGTCATGGATCGGTCGAGCAGGTGCTCCCGGAGGACGAGGCGCGCCAACGTCTCGCCCGAGACGCGATGGGCGAAGGCCGTCCAGTGTCCGTGGGAGCGGCGATTGTAGAGCGGCTCGCGTCCGACCCAGGGCGTGAGGGGCCCCGCCATGCCGACGAAGTAGAGGCCCTCGCGATCGAGGTCGAAATAGTCGACGGGGAACGTCTCGACGAGCTCGCCCTCGTCCTCGCCGATCGGGATCGGAATGCTCTGGATCACGAGGGGGATGCCGCGTGCATGGGTCTGCTCGTAGAGACGATCGAGGATCGCGACGGCGAGGGCCTGCTCGGGGGACCCGGAGTCGCCCGCGTCCCCATCCGCCTCGTCCTGCTCGGGCGGCGCCGTCGCACCCGCCGCCTCGGCCCCGTCGACGGCGTCGGCGACGTTCTGGCGATTCTGCTCGACGATCCGTCGCTTGAGGATGTGCGTCAGTCGCTCCTTCGCGAAGACGAAGGCGTTCGAGTAGCCGGAGAGCCAGTTGAAGAGCGGATTCGTGTTGAGGAAGTTTCCGATCGCGCCGGCGGGCACGTAGCCGTCGGCGGTCTGGACGAGGCGACCCTCCTCGAGCCGGAAGAGACCCGAGCGGACGTTGTCGACGAGATCGTTCGCGAAGAACGAGAGCAGCACGAGGTCCGGATCGTATTTGAGCAGCTCGCGCTCGAGGTAGAGCAGGGCCTCGGCGTTGCTGTAGCCCGAGACCCCGGCGTTCAGGACCTCGACCTGCAGCCCTGCTCGACGCAGCTCCTGCTCGAGCACGCTCGAGAAGGTCTCGTCGCCGGCGACCTCGTAGCCCGCGGTGAAGGAGTCGCCGAGGGAGACGATGCGGAAGACGCCGGGCGGCTTCTCGTAGGGGTACTCGCGATCCGCCCGGAGACCCCGGGAGTTGATCGTGAACCACCAGGTCCCGTCCGCGGACTTGTGCCGATAGGTCGTGTCGGGCTGGTTCACGCGCACGCCGAAGTCGGTCCCCACGACGTGACGGGGGAACTTCGCCTGCTCGCCCGCGACGAGCAGCACACCGAGCTCGAAGAGGCCCGCGAAGAGCAGCAGGCTCATCAGGGGCGGGAGCAGGGCGCGGAGGATGGATCGGGACTTCTTCATCGCTCTCGACAGGCCTCTCTGGATTCCGGAGTAGCCGTCCGGAGGTTCAACGTGACGGGGCGCGATCCGACATCAGCCGGGCAGCGAGGGATGCGGGGCCTTCCTGCCGCTCGCCTGCCTCGGCCTCGCGCTCCCGCTCGGACCGACGTCCTGCGGAAGGCGCCTGCACGCGCCGCCGCGACTCGTGCCGGACCACGCCGCAGATCGCTCCCCCGAAGAAGGTCAGATAGGGATCGATCGTCGAGTTCGGGATCAGGTCGAAGGTGCGCAGCACGACGATCCAGGCGAGCGTGCAGATCGCCACCTGCGTCGACTTCGACCGGATCTTGTCGATGCGGCGCCAGCCGTAGAAGATCGGGTAGAGCAGGAACGAGAAGAAGAACAGGAATCGCGTGAGCCCGCCCTCGCCGAAGACCATGGCCCAGTAGCCGTCCATCACGGACATCGGCGCCCCGGTCACGGGGTCGTAGATCCAGAAGCGCGAGTAGCCGCCCCAGCCGAAGAGGTAGCGTTCGCTCGTGCGGCGCATGACGTCGTCCTCGGTCTCGATGCGCTGCATGAACGAGACGACGGCGTCGTAGCCCGCGTACTCCCCCGCGATCTCGGCGATCTGCTTGACCGGCACGAGGTCGACGGAGCGCAGGAAGGGGTAGCCGATGATCACGATCGCCACCGAGCTCACGATCAGCATCTGCAGACGGGGGCGCATGGCGAGGACCGACGGGATCGCGAGTACCCCGTAGAGGTAGACCGCGCGGGACTTGCAGAAGGCCGTGACGACCCCGATCACGGTCGTCGTGAGTCCCGGCGGGAGGCGGTAGGGCCGCACGCCGAGTCGGGCCAGGCCGGCCCAGGCGATCGTGCAGTAGAGCATGAACGACGAGAGCGTGAGCCCATGGTTCATCAGCACGTTCGGTCGGAAGCCGCCGTAGCGCATGGAATGCCAGAAGGTCGAGCGGCTCGGCGGTCCTCCGTAGAAGAGCGAATGCCAGAAGGGACCGATCTGCAGCTCGACGAGCACGGGCAGCAGGTAGCAGACGCCGCAGAGGCCGAGGATCACGAGCACGTCGACGGCCTCGCGGCCGCTCCGGACGAGAGCGCGGCCGAGCAGGGCGGGCATCCCGAAGCGGATCAGGATCTCGAGCGCGTCGTTGATCGTGTCCGTGACCGCCATGCCGGGCAGGACGCGGGGGCCGAAGACCTGCGCGTCCCCGTTCGTCAGGTTGGTGGCGAGGGCGCCCGCGATCATGCCCAGGATCATGACGTCCGTGCCCGTACCCGGCCGAGCCGCCATGAGCCGCTGCGGGTAGAGCGCGGCGGTCATGAAGAAGCTCCCGAGCACCGGCACCGTGTACTGATCCAGGTCCGGCATCACGGGCACGTGGATCGCGCGCAGCGCCGGCAGGAGTGCCACGCCGAAGATCATCGACGCCGCCGCAGCCATGTGCGGGCGCATCACGAGGAAGAGCAGGATGGTCGCCGGGAACCAGCCGATCAGCGCGATCTCGATCATGCCGGACGTCCCGGTCGGCCCACGAGCGGCTAGCTCCGACCCAGCAGTCGGTCCCGCAGCTCGCGCAGGGAGCGACGTCCGTTGATCCAGGCGTGCTCGGCCGGCACGACGACGTAGCGGCGGAAGCGCTCGTTGGGGCGCGTACGGAAGATCGTGCTGTGCGTCTTGCCGGTCCAGCCGGGCGGCGCGTCCTTCGTATAGTAGTAGGCGGCGAAGGACTGGCGCGGACCGGGGGCGTCCTCGGAGACCGGGGTGACGCCGTGGAAGCTGATCTCGCTGGTCTCGAAGACCACGCAGCGATTCAGCACGGGCGGCACGCTGACGTAGCAGCGCTTCACGTCCCGGTCCCAGAGCTCGACCGCGCCGCCCCAGGCCGGATTCCAGCCGGGGTTCAGGTAGACGAGGATGTTCAGGCGGCGATGCACCTGCCGTTCCTCGTTGTAGTTGAAGTCGACGTGCACATCGAGACGACCGCCGGGCCCGGTGACGTGCACGCCGCCGCCGCTCAACGTGGGGTCGGCCTCGAGGTGCTGGATGCCCGTGATGTCGGAGAGGTCGGCCAGGAACTCCGGCGAGGCGAGGGCCTCGTGCAGTCGGGCGATCGGCGGCGCGAAGCGCGTGCTGTCGGTGATCTGGACCTTGCGGCGCTCGCGCACGAAGTCGAAGGCGAAGCCCTGCTCGCGGGCCTCGTCGAAGCTCGGGTAGGCGGCTGCGACCTCGGCGGCGAAGGCCGGCTCGAGGAAGTCGTCGACCACCATGTGCGGAAAGGGCTGCGCCGTGCGGAACGACGCGCGGAGTGCATCCTTGTCGAGGGGGCGAATGACCATGCTCTGTCCACCTTTCCGGCTCGTGCCGGTCTCTGTCCAACCGATCGGTCCTGCCGCGCCTGCCGACCCGCCGACGGAGCAGGATAGCCCGACCCGCTAGGGCGCCTGACTTCCGCGCGGCCCCGTCGCGAAGGCGCGCATGCGCGCGAGCAGCTCGGGCTGGGCTTCCGCCGCGATGCGGGCCTCGGCCCCCTCGCGGATCAGTGTCTCGAGTCCCCGGTCGAGCTCCTGCGGCGAGTCGGCCATGCGCACCAGTCCCTCGGCCGAGAACCGACGCGCGGTCGCGACCTGATGGTCGTTGCGCGTCTCGCCGAGATCGCCGTGCCGGGGCACGACGAGGATCGGTTTGCCGAGCTCCAGGGCGTTGATGATCGACCCCATGCCGGCATGCGAGACGACGATCTCCGCCTCGACCAGTCGGTCTCGGAACTCGGGCGGCGTCATGAAGGGCACGACCCGAAGCCTTCGAGGTGCGTAGTCCGAGGGGCCGATCTGCGCGATCACGTCCCCGCGATCGCGCCGCTCGGCCCAGTCGTCCATCCAGCCGACGAGTCGGTCGAAGGACATCTGCGCGCCCACGGTCACGAAGATCACGACGGTCTCCCGGGTGCAACGACGGCCACCGCGATCAAAACACCCTCCCGGCGTACTCGGGCCCAGCCTCGCTCGCGAGGTGCGGCCATTGCGTCAGCCAGAGGCCGGCGAAACGTCGGACGAGCCGGCCGGACATCGAGACCTCCTCGACGTTCGCGATGCTGTCGAGCCAGATCGTGCGCGCCCCGAAGAGGCGCCCGAGGACGATGGCCAGGCAGCCGGGGGCAGCGCCCGTCGACACGACGACGTGCGGGCGGACGCGGATCAGGATCCACAGCATCTGGAGGCCCAGGATCGCCATGCCCAGCTTGTCCCATCGCGTGGAGTCGCGAACGATGAAGACCCGCGCATCGGGCACGTCGGCGCGGTAGCTCGGGTTGATGGTCACGTAGGCGACGTCGTGCTCGGCGAAGGCGGGCACGACCCGACGCAGCTGCACCCAGTGCCCGCCGCCCGAGGCGACCGCGAGCACGCGCAGGCGACGACCCGACGAGGCGCCCCTCGTCATCGCGCGCACTCCGGGCGGACCGGGGCGACACCCGTCGAGGCCGTCGCCCGGAGCGCGGCCGGACGCGGCGGATGCACGTCGGGCTGGGGGCCGAGGCGCAGGTTGAAGCGCAGGAAGTCGCGCATGTGGCGTCGTGGCTCGTGGCTCGGGCGCTGGAGGACGAAGGAGCGGGCGCGGCGGATCAGGCCACCGACGATGTAGACGGCGTTCGCGAGCCACAGGGTCGCGCGGCCGTGATTGCGCAGGAAGTAGCGACGCCGCGAGGCGTACCAGTAGGCCGGCGTCGGCCGGGAGAGATCCTGGTAGCCCGTCGAGGCGGAGCCCACGTGACTGACGGAGCTCTCGCGCACGTAGACCGTCGGCCAGCCGGCACGGGCGGCGCGCAGGCAGAAGTCGGTCTCCTCGAAGTAGAGGAAGTAGCCCTCGTCCATCAGCCCCACGTCCTCGAGCACCGCGCGGCGGATCAGCATGCTCGCTCCGGCGAGCCAGTCGACCCGGGTGTTGGTCGTGGGCAGGGGCGGGGCGACGATGAAGCGGGCGAGCAGCTTCGAGACGACGCCGATGCCGAGGGTGGCCTCGAATTCGCTCGCGACGGAGGGGAACCGGAAGGCCGTGGTATGCGGCTGGCCATCGACGCCGTGGATGTAGCTGCCGGCGATGCCGACCTCGGGATGCTCGTCGAGGTAGCGGATCAGCCGGTCGACGGAGCCTTCGTCGGGGAAGGCATCGGAGTTCAGCAGGTAGACGTAGTCCGGCGGTGTTTCGGAGGCGAGCGCCGGGCGGATCGCGAAGTTGTTGCCCCAGGCGAAGCCGCCGTTCCAGGGCGAGGCGACGACCTCGACCCGATCGCCGTAGCCCCCCTCGGCCACGCCCTTGGCGAGCCGCTCGTAGGAGCCGTCGCGGGAGTCGTTGTCGACGACGACCACCCGGGCCTCCGGCTGCCGGGCGAGCTCGCGGTGGAGCGCCGCCACGGCCTCGAGGGTCATCTCGGGCGTCTTGTAGTTGACGATGATGGCGAGCAGCTTCACGAAGCTCTTCTCTTCTCTCGCGTCTGTGGGCTCGCGGCCTCGAGTCCCGATCGGTCGGGCCCGGCGTGCTCGGCACGGAGCACCGGGCCCCTCGACGTCCCACGGAACGAAGAACGGGTCGGGACACAAGGAGGTCGCCGCGAAGGGGCCGGAGGGCACGCGAAAACTTGCCGTCGACGTCGCCCCGCAACGAAGACGTGACACCCATGCAACGCCGCGACGCCTCGCATTCGATCCGGCCGGTCCGTAAGATTTCCCAACCCTTTAGCGGCGCTTCCGGTCACTTCCCTGATGCCGGGATTCGTTGCCCCCTTGGGTACGGAGCGGTCAAGCCACGCCCGCCTCGGTTCGATACGCCGAGCGTCGATCCGGCCGGAATGCCAACGAGACAGGGGCTGCACCGGATGGGCGCGCCCCGCCAGCCGAGATGCCAGGACCCGAGAAACACCCATGCCCAGCTCCCCCGCCAGCCGTCCCTCCTGTGTCCTCGCCGGCTCCGAGTCGCTGCTGATCCAATGCGGAGAGCTGCTCCGCGAGCGATCGTGGGGGATCGCCCGCGTCGTCAGCCGCGATCCGGCGATCCTCGACTGGGCCCACCGCCACGACCTGCCCACCTGCGCCCCCGGACGCACGCTCGCACAGGACCTCGCGGGCGTCGGGTTCGATTGGTTCCTGAGCATCACGAACCTCGCCATCATCCCGGACGAGGTGATCTCGATGGCCCGTCGCGGGGCCATCAACTTCCACGATGGTCCGCTTCCGCGCTACGCCGGCCTCTACACCCCCGCCTGGGCGATCCTGAACGGCGAGACCGAGTACGGCGTCACGTTCCACGAGATGACCGGCGGCATCGACGAGGGACGCATCCTCGTCCAGCGCCTCTTCCCGATCGCCCCCGACGACACCTCCCTCAGCCTGAACACGAGCTGCTATGCCGCCGCCATCGAGGCCTTCGCAGAGCTCGCCACGCGCATCGAGGAAGAACGCCTCGAGCCCCGCGAGCAGGATCCCAGCCAGCGCTCCTACTTCGGGCGGCACGATCGGCCGAAGGCGGCAGCGGTCCTCGACTGGTCGCAGCCGGCCGAGGCCGTGTCGGGCCTGGTGCGCGCGCTCGACTTCGGAGCGCGCTACCCGAATCCCTTCGCCGTCGCGAAGGTCGTGCACGCGGGCCACGTCGCCCGGGTCTCGGCCGCGGAAGCGATCGAAGGCGAGCCCGGCGACCTGCCTGGGCGCGTGATCGAGGTATCGGACGGGGGCTGGGTGGTCGCCTGCGGCGAGGGCCGCGTGCGGCTCTCGCGCTTCGGCTGTCCGCGCGGGTTCGAGTGGACGCCCGGCGAGGCGGCCGAGAAGCTCGGGGTGCATCCGGGCATCGTGCTCGGCGCCGGGTCGACGCTCGATCGCGAGGCGCTCGATCGGTTGAACGCGGAGCTCGTACCCGCCGAGCCCTTCTGGATCCGGCGGCTCGCGCAGCTCGATCCGATCGAGGCGCCGCTCCGCCGGAGCGGTGCGGGCGAGGGCGCCCAGCCGACGGTCTCCGACGGCGTGACGCACGGCCGGGTCGAACGGCTCTCGCTCGAGGCCGGGGATCTCCCGGCTTCGGCGGGATCCGACCGGGCGGAGACCCTGGTCGCTGGCTTCCTGCTCTACCTGGCCCGGGTCGGGGGCGTCGACCGATTCGACGTGACGCTCGGCGAGGACGCCCTCGATGCGCGCGTCGCGGCCTTCGGCGAGCTCTTCTCCCGGCACGTGCCCTTCGCGGTCGAGGTCGATCGACAGGCCCGTGCGACGGATGCGCTCGCTTCGCTCCGCGCGTCGCTGAACCGGGTGCGTGAGAAGGGCACCTTCCTCGTCGACGTGATCGCCCGCCAGCCCGAGCTGGCCGCGCAGCCGCTGCTCGCGGGCGGGACCTGGACCTCCGTCGCCATCGAGCTGCGGCGCGATCCCGCGTCGAGTGCGCTGCCCCCCGGCAGCGAGCTCGCCCTCGTGGTCGATCCGGACGGTCGCGAGGCCCGGCTCGTCTACGACCCGGCCTGCTTCGAGCCCGGTGCCGTCGAACGGATCCGGGACCAGCTCGGCGTGCTGCTCGCCTCGCTCACGAGCGCCGACACGACGGTCGCCCGACTCCCGCTGCTGCGCGAGGGCGATCGGCGGCGCGTGCTGCACGAGTGGAACCGCACGGCCGTCGACTTCGACCGCGGTGCGACGATCCGCTCGCTCTTCGAGGCCCGCGCGGACGCCACGCCGGACGCGCCCGCCGTCGCCTTCGAGGGACGCTCGCTCAGCTATCGGGAGCTCGACGAGCGTGCCTCGCGCCTGGCCAATCATCTCGTCGACCTCGGCATCGGACCCGACCGCCTCGTCGGACTGCATCTCGCCCGCTCGCTCGACATGGTCGTCGGCGTGCTCGGCGTGCTGAAGGCGGGCGGTGCGTACGTGCCGCTCGACCCGGTCTATCCGGCGGATCGCATCGCCTACATGATCGAGGACTCGCGGGCCTCGGTCGTGCTCAGCCATGGGGCGGCCGGCACGCCGCCCGCGGTCGGCGCGGCGCAGGTCGTGGATCTCGATCGCGACGCCGAGGCGATCGCCGCGCGGTCTGCGACCCGACCCGCGACGACCGTCCGACCCGACAGCCTCGCCTACGTGATCTACACGTCGGGCTCGACCGGCAAGCCCAAGGGCGTGATGGTCGAGCATCGCAATGCGGTCAACTTCTTCGTCGGCATGGACGACCGCATCCCCCACGATCCGCCCGGCCGCTGGCTGGCCGTCACGAGCCTTTCCTTCGACATCTCGATCCTCGAGCTGCTCTGGACGCTCACGCGCGGCTTCGAGGTCGTGGTCTTCGCCGATCGCGATCGGACTGCCGGTGGTGCGCCGGCGAGCGACGGTCCCTGGCGACCGATCGACCTCGGCCTCGCACTCTGGGGCAGCGACGCCGGTCCGGGACCCCGCAAGTACGAGCTCATGCTCGAGGCTGCGAAGTTCGCGGACACCCATGGCTTCTCCGCCGTACACACGCCCGAGCGGCATTTCGGCGCCTTCGGTGGCCCCTTCCCGAATCCCGCGGTGACCAGCGCAGCGATCGCCGCCGTCACGAAGCACGTGCAGATCCGGGCGAGCAGCTGCGTGCTGCCGCTCCACCACCCGATCCGCGTGGCCGAGGAGTGGGCCGTCGTCGACAACCTCTCGGGTGGACGCGTCGGCGTCTCCTTCGCCTCGGGCTGGCAACCGAACGACTTCGTGATCCGACCGGGCGCCTACGCGGAAGCGAAGAAGAACATGTTCGAGAGCGCCGACATCGTCGCGCGCCTCTGGCGCGGCGAGGCCGTCGCCTTCGAGAACCCGCACGGCACGAAGGTGCCGATCGCGACCCTGCCGCGGCCGGTCCAGCCCGAGCTGCCGATCTGGATCACGACGGCGGGCAACGTCGAGACCTTCCGTGCGGCGGGCGCTGCGGGGCACAACGTGCTCACGCATCTGCTGGGCCAGACCCTCGAGGAGCTGGTCGAGAAGGTGAAGGCCTATCGGCAGGCGGCCGCCGAGGCGGGCCGCGATCCCCAGGCCGGCACCGTGACCTGCATGCTCCACACCTTCGTCGGCGACGACGACGCCGAGGTCCGGCGCATCGTGCGGGAGCCGATGAAGGACTACCTGCGCAGCTCGATGTCGCTGGTGATGGACTTCGCCTGGTCGTTCCCGGCCTTCGATCGGCCCGGCGGGCCGGACTCGAAGCCCGAGGACGTCGATCTCAGCACGCTGACCGAGGACGAGACCGACGCGATCCTCGAGTTCGCCTTCGAGCGCTACTACGAGACGAGCGGGCTCTTCGGGACGCCCGAGGCGTGCGAGGCGATGCTCGAGCGCTGCAAGCGGGCGGACATCGACGAGATCGCCTGTCTGATCGACTTCGGCGTCGACACGGGGGTCGTGCTCGAGAGCCTCGAGGCCCTCGATCGCGTCCGACGCAAGGTGAACGAGCGACCGCCCGGGGCGCGCGTCGAGGCTTCGGCGCCCGTGCCCGACCTGGACCAATCCTTCGCGGCGCAGGTCGAGCGTCACGGCGTGACGCATCTGCAGTGCACGCCCTCCCACGCGACGATGCTGCTCACGAACCCCGAGACGCGAGCGGCCCTCGGGCGCATCCCGAATCTGATGATCGGCGGCGAGGCCTTCCCGGTCTCGCTCGCGGCGGAGCTCGACGGCGTCGCCGGCGGCCGGGTCACGAACATGTACGGCCCGACCGAGACGACGATCTGGTCGTCGACGGAGCCCGTCTCCGGTCGGCCCGACTCGATCTCGATCGGGCGGCCGATCGCCAACACGAGCTTCTACGTCCTCGACGCGGGGCTCGAACCGCTGCCCGTCGGCATTCCGGGCGAGCTCTGGATCGGCGGCGAGGGCGTCGTGCGTGGCTACCACGACCGGCCGGAGCTGACGGCGGAGCGCTTCGTGCTCGACCCCTTCAGCGATCGACCGGGCGCGCGCATGTACCGCACGGGCGACCTGGCGCGCTGGTCCGCCGACGGACGCATCGACTTCCTCGGTCGCCTCGACCACCAGGTCAAGATCCGCGGCTACCGCATCGAGCTCGGAGAGATCGAGGCGCGACTCGGCGCCCAGGCGGGCGTACGCGAGTGCGTCGTGATCGCCCGGGAGGATACGCCTGGCGACGTGCGGCTCGTGGGTTATGCGATCGCGGAGTCGGCGCCGCCCGACTCCGGCGCGCTCCGCGAGGCGCTCCGCGAGAGCCTGCCCGAGTTCATGGTGCCCTCGGAGATCGTCTTCCTCGAGCGCTTCCCGATGACGCCGAACGGCAAGGTCGACCGCAAGGCGCTGCCGGCGCCCCGGGACGTACAGAAGAAGTCGGCGGCGGCCTTCGTGGCACCCTCCGGTGAGCTCGAGAGTCGGATCGCCGAGGTCTGGCGCGAGGTGCTCTACCTCGACGAGGTGGGCGTCCACGACAACTTCTTCGATCTCGGCGGTCATTCGCTGCTCGTCGTGCAGGCCCATCGCAAGCTCGCCGAGATCTGTCCAATGCCCGTCACGTTGACCGATCTCTACCGCTTCCCCACGATCTCCGGTCTGACCGAGCACCTCGAGTCCGGGGACGACGGGAGCAGCGCCGCCCAGGCCAGCCAGGCTCGGGGCGAGAAACGGCGACAGGCCCTGAGCCGACGGCGGCGCGGTCGGGGCTGAACGCAGGCCGTCGGACGCCTCGGGCGACGACGGAGCCGCGGGAGCGGGACGGCGGGACCGGGCGCGGACGGCCGACGGGGCATCGCAGGGGGGCGAGGGCAGGGATGGCGGATCCGAGCGTGGGCGAGAACGACATCGCGATCGTCGGTATGGCGCTTCGCGTGCCCGGCGCCGACTCGCCCACCCGCTTCTGGCAGAACCTCCGCGAGGGCGTCGAGTCGATCGTCGACCTCGACGAGGCGACGCTGCTCGCCGAAGGCGAGGACGCCGAGACCCTGCGGCGAGCGGGCTATGTCGGTCGCGGCGGCGCCCTCGACGGCGTCAAGCTCTTCGACCGCGACTTCTTCGGCTTCAGTCCGAAGGAGGCCGCGATCCTCGATCCGCAGCATCGCCACTTCATGGAGCTCTGCTGGGAGGCGCTCGAGGACGCGGGCCATACGCCGAGGCGCTTCGAGGGCCCGATCGGCGTCTACGCCGGCTGCGGCATGGGCAGCTATTTCTACTTCCACGTCTGCAGCAATCGCGAGCTGGTCGACTCGGTCGGACTCTTCCTGCTGCGGCACACGGGCAACGACAAGGACTTCCTCGCGACGCGCGTCTCGTACGTGCTCGATCTGAAGGGCCCGAGCGTCAACGTCCAGACGGCCTGCTCGACGTCGCTCGTCGCGACGCATCTCGCCTGCCAGAGCCTGCTGACGGGCGAGTGCGACCTCGCCCTGGCCGGCGGCGTCACGATCCAGTTCCCGACGCTCACGGGCTACGTCTACCGCGACGGCGAGATCCTCTCGCCCGACGGCCATTGCCGCGCCTTCGACCATCGCGCCAAGGGCACCGTGCTCACCAGCGGCGCCGGCGTCGTCGCCCTGCGCCGGCTCGAGGACGCGATCGCGGACGGCGACGACGTCTACGCCGTGATCAAGGGCTCCGCCGTCAACAACGACGGCGGGCAGAAGGTGGGCTACCTCGCGCCCTCGGTGAACGGGCAGGCCGCCGCCATGACCGAGGCCTACTCGCTCGCCGGCGTCGAGCCGAGCTCGATCGGTCTGATCGAGTGCCACGGCACGGGCACCTACATGGGCGATCCGATCGAGGTCGCCGCCATGACCCAGGCCTTCCGGACGAGCGAGGACGAGGCCGCCTCGCGCGACCAGTTCTGCCGGATCGGCTCGGTCAAGACGAACATCGGCCATCTCGACACCGCCGCCGGCGTGGTCGGCCTGATGAAGGCGGCCCTCGCGCTCAAGCACGGCGAGATGCCGCCCTCGCTCAACTTCGAGGCGGGCAATCCGGAGATCGGATTCGAGCGGACGCCCTTCGTCGTGAACGACGCGCTCACGGCCTGGCCCGCCGGCTCGACGCCGCGCCGCGCCGCCGTGAATTCGCTCGGCGTCGGCGGGACGAACGCACACGTCGTGCTCGAGGAGGCCCCGCCGACACCGACCGCCGCCGCGGATCCGAACGAGCCCGTCCTGCTGCAGCTGTCCGCGAAGGGGCTGCGCTCCCTCGACGGCGCCTGCAAGCGCCTCGCCGAGCATCTGCGTGCCCATCCGGCGCTCTCCCTCGCCGACGTCGGATTCAGCCTCCAGCGCACGCGCGAGGAGATGGATCGCCGGCGGGTTCTCGTCGCGCGCAGCCGCGACGAGGCGATCGACCTGCTCGAGAGCCTCGATCCCCGGCGCGTCTTCACGCACTCGCTGCCCGAGGCGCGGGCCTCGGTCGCATTTCTCTTCTCGGGCGGCGGCAGCCAGTACCCGGGCATGACCCGATCGCTCTACGAGCGGGAGCCCGTCTTCCGCGAGCACGTCGACCGGGGCCTGCGGCTCTATCGCGAGCGCACGGGCTTCGATCTGCGCGAGCTGCTCTTCGGCTCGCCCGAGGACGAGAGCGTCGAGGCGCGGCTCACGGAGATGGTCCGACAGCTCCCGGCCATCTTCATCGTCGAGTACGCGATGGTCGAGCTCTGGGCCTCGCGCGGCGTCGAGCCGGCGATCCTGATCGGGCACAGCATGGGCGAGAACGTCGCGGCCTGCGTCGCCGGCGTGCTCTCCTACGAGGCGTGTCTCGACTGGCTGATCCTGCGCGGTCGGCTCTTCGATCGCACGGAGCCGGGCGGCATGATCGCCGTTTCGCTGCCGCCCGAAGCGCTCGAGCCCCATCTCGCAGGACGCTGCGACCTCGCGGCGATCAACGCTCCCGGCCTCTGCGTCGCGTCGGGATCCGAGGCCGAGATCGATGCCCTCGAGAAGCGCCTCGACGCGGCCGAGATCGACTTCCAGCGCGTCGCGATCGGACGCGCGGCCCACTCCCGACTGCTCGACCCGATCCTCGACGAGTTCCGCCGCTTCGTGCAGGGACTCGACCTGCAGGCGCCCCGGATTCCGATCGTCTCGAATCGCACGGGCCGCCTGCTGACCGAGGCGGAAGCGACGGATCCCGAGTACTGGGTGCGGCACCTGCGCGAGTGCGTGCACTTCTCGGACGGCCTCGCGACGGTCCTGTCGACGCCGGGCCGGGTGCTCGTCGAGGTCGGCCCGGGCCAGGCCCTGAGCTCGTTCGCCCGCCAGCAGCCCGGCTCGGGGGCGGCGAACGTCGTGCCCTCGATCCGTCACAAGGCGGACCGGGTCGACGACGCCGACTTCTTCCTGGCGAGTCTCGGACGACTCTGGGCCTCGGGTGTCGAGGTCGATCTCGAATCGCTCTACGACGACGAGGCCCGCCGTCGCGTCCGGCTGCCGACCTACGCCTGGAATCACGAGAGCTACTTCATCGAGCGCGTCGCCCCGACGATCGAGACGCGCGACGAAGGCCGGCCCGTTCGTCTCGAGGACGTCGCTGACTGGGGCTTCGTGCCGACGTGGCAGCCCGCCGCCGTGGATCCGCGCCGCCTCGAGACGCCCGAGACCTTCCTGCTCTTCATGGACCAGGCCGGGGTCGGACGCCGGCTGCGTGATCGGCTGGTCGCCGCCGGACATGCCGTCGTCTGCGTCTTCGAGGCCGACAACTTCCGCAAGCGCTCCGAGAGCGAGTACTCCCTCGCGCCGGAGCTCGGGCGCGAGGGCTACGAGGCGCTGGTCAAGGATCTCGCGGCGGCCGGGCGGATGCCCACGCGCATCGTGCACCTCTGGCTGACGACCGACCAGGAGCGCTTCCGACCGGGCTCGAACTTCTTCCATGAGAACCTGCAGCACGGCTTCTTCAGCCTCTACTTCCTCGCGCGCGCGCTCGCGGACGAGAGCCTGCCGGGCGAGGTGCAGCTCACGGTCGTCTCGAACGGGCTGCAGCACGTGCTCGACGGCGATGGTCCGCTCTACCCGGAGAAGGCAACGGTGCTGGGCCCGGTCCAGGTCGTGCCGCGGGAGCTGCCGGGCGTCACTTGCCGCAGCGTCGACGTGACCCTGCCGGTGCGAGGGCGCGCCGGGCTTCGTCAGCGACTGCTCGGCGCCCGCGGCGTGCCCGCCGGCCGCCCCGCCGACCTCGACGAGGTCGTCCAGGCGCTCGAGGCGGAGGTGCTCGCGCCCGCCGACTCGGAGCTGGTCGCCTGGCGCGGCCGAGACCGCTTCGTGCGACGCTTCGAGCCGCGGCCGCTGCCCGCGCGACGGGACGGCGGGCACTCGCCCCTCGTCGAAGGGGGCACCTACCTGATCACCGGCGGGCTCGGCGGCCTCGGCCTCACGCTCGCCGACCGGCTCGCGCGCGAGGTGCCGGGCATCCGACTCGTCCTGCTCGGTCGGACACCGCTGCCGGATCGCGCCGACTGGGATCGCGCCCTCGAGCAGCGCGGCGCGAACGACGCCGTCGCCCGCCGCATCCGGGCCGTCCGCGCGCTCGAGGCGGCCGGCGCCGAGGTCCAGGTGCTGGCCGCCGACGTGACGAATCTCGACGAGATGCGCCGCGGGATCGCGTCGGTCCGCGAGCGCCTCGGCGGCGCGGCGATCGACGGCGTCTTCCACGCCGCGGGTACGGTCGCCGACGAGCTGATCCAGCTCAAGCAGGACGCCGACATCGAGCGCGTCTTCGGTCCGAAGGTGCACGGCACGCAGGTGATCGACGCGCTGCTCGAGGAGATGGGGGCCCGCCTGCTCGTCCTCTACTCGTCGACCAGCTCGCTGATCGCGCCCGCCGGTCAGGTCGACTACGTCGCCGCGAATGCGTTCCTCGACGCCTACGCGACGCGCGGTCATGCCGGGCCCGGTGCGGGCGGTGGCGTGCGGACCGTGGCGGTGAACTGGGGCATCTGGAACGAGGTGGGTCTCGCCGCCGCGAGTCTCGAGACGCCGGAAGCGGATGCGACGGAGGGCGAGCCGAGCCACGTCTCGCACCCGCTCTTCGAGACTCGCATCCGTGACTCCCACGGCCGCACGACCTTCACCCGAACCTTCTCGCCCCAGCGCGACTGGATCCTCGACGAGCATCGCACCCGCGACGGCGAGGCCCTCTATCCCGGCGCCGGCTACCCGGAGCTCGCCCGCGCGGCGCTCGCGGAGTACGGCGAGACCCAGCCCTTCGAGATCCACGATCTCTACTTCCTGCGCCCGCTCTACGTGCCCGACGGCGAGGTGCGCGACGTCCGCGTCCAGCTCCAGCCGAACGATCGCGGCTACCGCTTCACCGTCCGCACCCGCCATCGCATCGATGGCCGCACGGCCTGGGTGCTCGCCGCGGAAGCGACCCTCGAGCTCGGCGAGACGCCCGAGGCCGCGCCGATCGCCCCCGCGACGATCGACGAGCGCTGCCAGGTCTCGCGCTCGCGGATGAATCCGCTCGGCCACGCCTCCGGCCAGGAGAACCACGTCCGCTTCGGCCCGCGCTGGCGGGTGCTGCGGCAGGTGCTCTACGGCGAGGGCGAGGCACTCGCGCATCTCGAGCTGCCGGACGCCTTCGCGGGTGACCTCGCGGACTACCGGATGCATCCGGCGCTGCTCGACTACGCGACGGGCTACGCGATGGAGCTGATCGAGGGCTACGACCCGGACGAGGCGCTCTGGATCCCGGTCTCCTACGGCACGATCCGCGTGCACGCGCCGCTCGAGAAGAAGATCCACAGCTGGGTGCGCCTGCGCAGTCGCGGACGCGAGGGGGGAGACTTCGCCTCCTTCGACGTCACGATCCTCGACGACGCGGGTCGGGTGCTGGTCGAGGTCGTCGACTTCACGATCAAGAAGCTCGCCCAGGCCGTCGACTTCTCCGAGCCCCTCGAGGCGAGCGGCAGCGACGTCGAGTTCGAGGGGGTCTCGCGCGGCCACGCCGAGGACGACCTCTCGCCCGCGGAGCTCCAGCTGAGACGCAACTACGAGGCGGGCATCCTGCCGGAGGAGGGGACGGAGGCGCTGCTGCGGGTGCTCGAGCACGTCGATGCGCCGCAGATCGCCGTCACCTCGATCGACCTCGAATACCTGCGCGCGCAGTCAGCAAAGGTCGTGGCCTCGTCGAGCGCGACGGGCAGCACGCGCTTTGCGCGGCCGAACCTCGAGAGCGAGTACAAGGCGCCGTCGGACGAGGTCGAGAAGACGCTGGTCGCGCTCTGGGAGGAGCTGCTCGGCGTCGAGGGGCTCGGCGTCCAGGACAGCTTCTTCGACCTCGGTGGGCACTCGCTGATCGCGGTGCGCATGTTCACGAAGATCAAGAAGACCTACCGGGTCGACTTCCCGATCTCGGTGCTCTTCGAGGCGCCGACGATCGAGGGGTGTGCGGCGCTGATCCGCGAGGAGATCGGAGAGGGGCGTAGCGAGGGCGAAGGCGCGGCCGAGGCGGCGCCGCGGCGCACGCGCTTCAAGCACCTCGTCGCGATGGACGGCGGCGGCGGGGCGGGCGGCTCGAAGCTGCCCTTCTTCCTCGTCGGCGGGATGTTCGGCAACGTGCTGAACCTGCGGCACCTCGCGGCGCTGGTCGGCACGGATCGCCCCTTCTACGGCCTCCAGGCGCGCGGGCTCTACGGCGACGAGCAGCCGCACGAGACCTTCGAGGAGATGGCCGAGGCCTACCTCGCCGAGATCCGCGTGGTGCAGCCCCACGGCCCCTACACGATCGGGGGCTTCTCGGGCGGCGGCATCACGGCCTTCGAGATGGCCCATCGCCTGCGCGAGGCCGGCGAGGAGGTCGCGATGCTGCTGATGCTCGATACGCCGCTGCCGACCGAGGAGCCGCTCAGCGCGCTCGACCGGCTGCGGGTGCAGTGGATGCGCCTGCGCCGGCGCGGGCCCGCCTATCTCTGGGAGTGGGCGCGCAACCGGGCGAAGTGGCAGATGGAGCAGCTCGAGGCGCGCCTCGGCGGCGATGCCGAGCCCGCCGGAAGCGAGGACGAGTTCCACAACGTCGCCATCGAACGCGCCTTCCGGGCCGCGCTGCCCCGCTACCGGATGCGTCCGTACGACGGCCGTCTCCATCTCTTCCGACCGGCGCTCGACCGCGCCTACGTGCTCGGACCGGATCGCGTGCTGAGCTCCGCCAAGCAATTCGTCTACGAGGACAACGGCTGGACGCCCTGGGTCGCCTCGCTCGACGTGACCGAGATGCCCGGCGACCACGACAGCATGGTGCTCGAGCCGAACGTGCGTGTGATGGCGGCGCGGCTGCGCTCGCTGCTCGCCGAGGTCGAGGCCGAGGGCGCGGCGGAGCCGGTCGAGCGTGCGGCGGCGGACGGCGAGGCCGCGCGATGAGCGGGGACCGCGCCAGGCGGCGGACGCGGCCGGTGCGCAGGAGGGACGCGTGAGCGGACGGGCCGGCCCGGCGGGCGTCCGCCTGCGCGATGCGACCTCGTCGAACGAACGTCGTTCTCGCGAGCAGTGTCCCTGGCTGCGTGGCGACCGCCGGCCGCGCGCCCGGCGAGCGGTGCCGCGTGCGGAAGTTGCGAGGTCGACCGTCACGCCCGGGGGTCGAATGGGCACTCTGCACGGGGGGTGCGAAGGGGGATCCGGCCGCGCAGGAGCGGGCGGGGGGCCTTCGGATCGTCGTACGGAGCCCGAATCCGGGCGGATTCCCAAGGGGAAGATCGATGGGTGAGATCGCCGATGCCCTGGCCCGGGCACGCGAGGGCCGAGCCGAGCCGCCGCGCAACACGGCGCGCGAGCGCCGGCCGGTCCCGCCCACCCGCTCGCCGCTCGCCGCGCCGCCCGACACGACGCCGCCGGAACGCGATCACACCGAGCGCGACGCGCCCGCCTCGTCGGCCCGCGCCGACGAGGCTTCGCGACGCCCCGACGAGGGGAATGCGGACGGCGCGACGGCTGCGGGCGCTGCACGAGAGACCGAACGGAAGGACGCAGCGGCCGACCAGGCCGTCTCCGGATCGGGCGTCGCCGCCGCCCTCCGCGTGCAGGCCGGTGGCGACGCGCCCGCGCCCGAGGCCCAGGCCACCCCCGCGCGGCGCGTCGAGCTGCCGCGCGACCGGGGCGAGGGCTGGATCGGTCGCGTCTGCCTCGTCGACCCCGGCGGCGCCGCGGCCACCCGCTTCCGCCATCTCGCGGTCCGCATGCGGGGCGTCCTCGCGGAGCGCAAGCTGCGCTCGGTGCTCGTGACGAGCGCCGTCGCGGGGGAGGGCAAGACGACGGTCTCGACCAACCTGGCGCTGGCGCTGGCGTCGGTCTCGCCGGACGAACGGATCGCCCTCGTGGATCTCGATCTGCGCCGGGGACGGATCGACGAGGTCGTGCGCGCCGAGCGCGGCCCCGGGATCACGAGCGTGCTCGCGGGCGAGTGTTCGCTCGACGAGATCCGGCTCGAGACGGACCTCGACAATCTCGACGTCTTCCCCGTCGGCCCCCACGCGACCGAGGCCCACGCGCTGCTCGGTTCGGCTGCCGATCGCCTGCTTCGCCAGCTGCACGCCCGCTACGACTACGTCGTGCTCGACGGGCCGCCCGTATTGCCGGTGCCGGACGTGCCGCTGCTCGCCCCGCTCGTCGGGGGGGCGCTCGTCGTGGCCGCTTCCGGTCGCTCGCGCCATCGCGCCCTCGCGGAGCTGCTCGACCTCGTGCCCCGCCAGGCGATCCTGGGCGTCTTCCTGAACGAGTACGCGGGCGCGGCTTCGAAGCAGCGCTACGGCTACTACAGCTACGACGCCGCGCCCCGGCGCGCGGCGACCGGGGACGAGTCATGAGCTGGGAGGTCGATCTCGACGGCCAGGGCGGGGGGGACGACGGCGAAGGCGCGGGCGGACTGCCGGGCTTCCTCGCGGATCCGCGTGGTGTGCTCAAGCGACGCTGGCGCTGGATGGTCCCGATCGTGCTCGTCGGCCTGGTGCTGACCGGCGTCTACCTCAAGCGTCGGCAGGACGTCTACACGGCGCGCGCGACGGTTTTGATCGCGAGCCAGCGCATCTCCGGCGCGCTGATCCCGATCGCCGAGACGGATCAGCTCGAGAAGGTGAGCGCGATCGTGGGCGAGCTGCTCTCGCGTCGGAACCTCACGGCCCTGATCGAGAAGCACGGCCTCTACCCGCCGACCGACAAGGGCGAGGAGCTGCCCCTCGACAAGAAGGTCGGGATCATGCGCGCCGTCACGCGCATCGCGATCGACGACTCGAACACGGCGAACATGAACCGCGAGAGCACGGCCACCGTCTTCGAGATCTTCTACACGTCGCTCGACCCGCAGAAGGCCGCCGACGTCGCCAACGACCTGGCCCGCGGCTTCACGGACGCCCACCTCGACATGCGCAACAAGCAGGCCCGCCTCACGACGGAGTTCCTGCGCCGCGAGCGCGACCGCACGGCCCAGGAGCTGGCCCAGCTCGAGAGCGAGATCACGCAGTTCAAGCAGACCCATCGCGGCGAGCTGCCGAGCGAGCTCGTCATGAACCTGGGCCGTCTCGACCGGCTCCAGAGCCAGCGCCAATCCCTCGCGCTCCAGATCGCCGAGGCCGAGAGCCGACTCGCGACCCTCGCCGCGAGCGGCACGGACGTCGATCCCGACTCGCCCGAAGCGCTGCTGCGTTCGCTCCAGAACCGTTACAAGGAGCAGCGCGCGATCTACACCGAGGACCACCCGAACGTCGTCTCCCTCGCCAACCGCATCGCGAACCTCCAGGCCGAGATCGCCCGCCGCGGCGGGACCGACGGCCCCACCGTGTCGACGAACGCCGCCTCCGCCGCCCGCCTCACGCTCGAGGAGCTGCGCCGCCAGCTCGCGGAGACCGTCGCGGAGTACGATGGCCTCGACCGACGCGTCGGACTCGTGCCGCAGGTGCAGGAGGAGCTGGCCGCGATGGAAGGGCGCGCCGAGGTGCTGCGCGAGAGCCATCGCGAGTTCATGCGCAAGGTGCAGCAGGCCGAGCTGGCGGAGGCCGTCGAGTCGGCGCAGCAGGGCGAGCGCGCGACCGTGCTCGATCCCGCCGTGCCGCCCTCGCGCGCCGAGTCCTCGCCCTTCAAGATGCTCGCCGTCATGATCGTGGGCAGCTTCGGCGCGGCGATCAGCTTCGCGATCCTCCTCGAGCTGATCGACCCCGTCGTGGTCGGCATCGGTGACATCGAGCAGAAGTACCGGCTGCCCGTGCTCGGCTCGGTGGCGCCGCTGCAGTAGGCGATGCCGGAGGCGCCGTCCCGCGATCGTCTCTTCGAGGCGGCCCTGTGGCTCGGGCTCGGGGTGGCCTTCTCGCCGGTGCTCCTCGAGCTCGTCGGGCATTGGCGGGCGCATCCCTGGGCCCGCGTGTCCCTCGTCTTCCCGGGGCTCGCCCTCGAGGCACTGCGCCGGGGGGCGGTCGGCGCCTCGCGGTCGACCTCGCGGTCGACCTCGCGGCCGATCCTCGTGCTCGGACTCGGTCTGGCCATCGGACTGGAGCTCGTGGCGATCAGCGGAGACGCTCTGCGCCTCGGGCGGCTGGCCTTCGTGCTCGGCGCCGTCGCGCTCGGGATCGGTCTGGGGCGGGCGGGCTGGGTGCGGGCGCTCGTGCTGGTCTGGATCGTTCCGCTTCCGAGCACCCTGCTCGAGCTCGCGAGCCCGGCGCTCGAGGGCGCCTGGGGGCGTCTGGTGGCAGCGGGCCTGCCGGGCCTCGAGGCGATCGTCGCGCGGGACGGGCGCATCGCGCTCGCCGCCGGCGAAGCAAGGCTCCCGCTCGAGGCGCCGGACGGGGGTCTGGCGCTCGCCTTCGCGCTGGCCGGGCTCGGCTGGTACCGCGCCGCCCGTCGTGATCTCGGCGGCCGGGCTGCGCTCCAGTCGGCGCTGCGAGCGGCCGGGCTCTTCGTCCCGATCCAGCTCGGGATCGTCGCGCTCGCCGGGGCGCTGCTCGTCGGCGGAGGCGCTCGGCCCGCCGGCTTCGTGCTCGCCCAGGCTGGCTGGCTCAGCGTCGGCCTGCTCGCGGTCCACGCCGCATGGCCCGGACCGGTTCCGTCACGCAGCACGGGACCGCGGCGAGCGACCCTGGCGACGGATCGGGGGGGCGCCGCGTGATGCGAACGGGCGAGGCGCTCTCGTTGCTCGGTCTCCTGCTCGTGGCGGGCGTCGCCGCCTGGTGGCTGATGCTGCGCCCGGTCGTCGAGCCCGACCCCGCGCGACTCGACGCGTTGCCGCTCCGGTTGATGGACTATCAAGCCATGGACATTCCCATGGATCGCAGCGTCTCCGAGATGCTCGACGCCGACCACAACGTGCAGCGCGCCTACCTGCATCCACAGGGCTATGTCGTCTTCGTGTACGTCGGCTACTACGGCACGCGGCGCGGCGGGACGCCCGAGCACACGCCCGAGGTCTGCTACCCCTCGCAGGGCTGGGCGCTCGCGGCCGACGGCGCGCGGCGGGTCGGTGGTCGCGACGGGATCGACGTCCGCGAGCTCGTGGTGACGAAGCAGGGCGAGCAGCGCCTCGTCCATTTCTGGTACCGCACCCGCGAGCGATCCGGGATCACGTCGATCGCCGGGCTGCGCCTCGATCATTTCCGTGGGCGGCTGCTGCACAACCGGGCGGACGGCGCGCTCGTCCGGGTCAGCACGCCCGTCGAGCACGGGGACCTCGACGCGGCGCGCAGCCGGCTCTACGCGATGGATAGAGGGCTCGAGCTCGCCCTCGACCAGGTCTGGCCCGGAGGCGACGAGAGCCTGGCGGGGATCGCGCGGTGAGTGGAGACACGAGCGCTCCGCTGCTCGCGGATCTCTTCGACGAAGGCGTCCACGCGGCGAGCGCAGGGCTCGACTACGGCCCCGACGCGCTGCATCCCGAGGAGCGTCGCTTCGTCGAGCGCGCGGTCGCATCGCGCCAGCGCGAGTTCTCGACCGGGCGCGTGCTGGCGCGTCGGCTGCTCGCCCGCGTCGGCTCTCCGGTCGAGGCCCTCGGGCGCGACGACGATCGCGTGCCGCGCTGGCCCGAGGGCGTCGTCGGCTCGATCTCGCACTGCGCGGGGCTCTGCGTGGTCGCCCTCGCGCCCCGCTCGCGACAGCGCGGCGTCGGCGTCGACGTCGAGCCCGACGAGCCCGTCGCCGAGGGCATCGAGCGCGTGGTCTGCCGGGGCGGCGAGCACGCCTGGCTCGACGAGGCCGCCGATGCCGAGGAGCGCGCGCGTCGCATCAAGCTCGTGTTCAGCGTCAAGGAGGCCACCTACAAGGCCTTCTACCCCGAGCTGCGAACGTTCTGGAGCTTCCAGGACGTCGAGGTCGAGATGGACCTCACGCGTGGCCGCTTCCTCGCGCAGCTGCCGGAGGGCCCCGACGTGCGCGCGGTCGAGGGGCGGGTCGCGCGCCGCTCCGGCTGGATCGTCTCGACCGTCTGCCGCGGGCCGGCGCCGCGCTGAGTCCCGTGCGGCGCGATCCGCCGCGCCCGCGCTCGTCGCGCGGACGTCGCGAGCTCAGCCCGAGCGCCCGAGCCGTCGCGCCGTGTCGCGGGCCAGCTCCGCGATCGGCACGCCCGCCGGACAGGCCGAAGCGCAGGGGGCACCGCTGCAGCCGAGGCAGGCCTCCGCGCCGCGCTCGAGGGTCGCGTACTCGCGCGCGGCGATGCCCGGCAGTCCATAGTCGAGGGCGTACATCCGCGTTCGCAGGACCTCCGCGATCGGTACGCCCGCCGGACAGCTCCCGGCGCAGGTCCCGCAGCCGACCACACAGGTCGAGTCCGCCGTCCGGGCCACGTAGCGGGCGAGGAGTGCCAGATCCTCGCGATCCGGATCGCCCGAGCCGGACGCCGCCACGTACTCGTCGATCTGCTCGCGGCTCGTCATCGACACGACCAGCGCGTCGACCGAAGGCTCCGAGAGCACCCATCGGAAGGCCGCCTGGGCGAAGGTGCGCCCCGGTCCCTCGAAGGCCCGCATGTCGTTGAGCCGCGCGCCCTTGAGCGTCTTCATCACCATCACGCCCACGCCCTCGGCGTGGGCCCGGGCGAGCAGGGCGGGCAGTCGGGGCTGGGCCGTCACGATGTCGAGGCTCGGGAGCCAATCATTCAAGTACTGCTTGAGGTTGTCCTTGAAGCTCGGCTGCTGGGCGAAGTTGTAGGCGACGAGCAGGACGTCGACGAGGCCGTGGTCGAGGGCGTACTCGACGCACTCGCCGAGGCGGGTCGCGTGGCCGGACATCCCGACGTGGCGGATCTTGCCCTGGCGCTTCGCCCGTTCGGTGAAGGCCTGCCACTCGGCGCTCGACAGGCGCTCGACGTCGTTCACGGCGTGGTTCAGATAGAGGTCGACGTAGTCGGTCCCGAGCTTGCGCAGGCTCTCCTCGAGCGCCTGCATCTGTCGCTCCGCCGAGTCCTCGGGGTTCGCCCAGAACTTGCTCGTGATCGTGACCTCGTGGCGGCGTCCGCGCAGGGCCCGGCCGAGCACCTCCTCGGCGCGACCCTTCGTGTAGCCCTCCGCCGTATCGAAGTGGGTGATGCCGCGATCGAGCGCGTGGTGGATGAGCGCCTCGTCCTCGCGCGGCGCCGTCTCGCCGAGGCTGAAGGTGCCGAAGCCGATGTCGGGCACCTCGACGCCGGTCCGTCCCAGCGTCACGCGCCGGCGGATCCGCGGCGCAGGCGTCCCGGCCGCCGTAGCCGCCGCAGCGAGACCGCTCTCGAGGCCGATGGCGGCGCCGACGAGCGTGCCGGTGCGCAGGAAGGTCCGGCGGCTGACGCCGGGGGCGGTGGGCGGACGCGAACGGTCCAGCATGACGAGGCTCCTCCGCGAGGCGGGGCGGGGCGGGCGGCCTCGAGGACACCGTCCCGATCCGATCGGGCGACCGCCGCAGGGTAGGGGATCCGCGTGGCGAGCACCCGGCTCCGGAGATCGACGTGCGGCCACGGGCGCCGACGCAGCGAGGGGGCGGACCCTTCGATCCGCCCCCTCGATGGGAGCCCGCTTCGTTTCAGGCGCGTGGCCTCACTCGACGGGCAAGATCCGCAGCAGCACGGGGGGAGCGGGCGCAGTGCCGGTCCCGCCGCCCTGGCTCTCGATGATCTCGAGGTCGTCCCAGTACTTCCGACCGCTTCCGCCCGACCACACGCCGATCCGACCGTCGCGAGGTCTCTGGGCGGAGGAGTCGGTGCAGGAGATCTGTGCCTCCGCCGGCTCGCCCTCGGGCTGATCCTGCCGCCAGATCTTCGCGACGATCTGGTTGCTGACACCGAGGTCCTGCACGTGCAGCTCGAAGCGATACCAGTCGCCGGGCACGGGCGTGACACCGGTTCCGGGCGTGCCGCAGGAGAGCGCGTGGCGACCCGACAGGACGAACTCTCCGCCCGGCGCACGCCCGAGTCGGTAGTAGGTGTCCTGCGCATCGTATCCGCTGTAGGTCGTGATGCCGATCGCCGCGCCATCGTGATCGAAGGCCATCCGGCCGCGCACCTCGAAGCTGCTCCAGACGTTGTTCGCCCCCATCGCGTGGGAGTGGATGTCGTTCTGGATCGACGAGCTGTAGAGCACGCGATTCGTGCCGAGCTCGGTCACGCCGAAGAGGTTGTCGTCGCTCGCGAGGCTGTAGTTCGCGCGGGTGTCGAGCCAGCCGGCCACCGCGTTGCCGACCGGGCTGGCGGAGAAGTCGAAGCGCTGGCTGGCGCCGGGCGTGGGCGTGATCGGCGTGCCGGCGCCGACCGGGATCGACCCGTCGCCGCCACTGCCCGTACCGCCGCCCGTGCTTCCGCCCCCGGAGCCACCGCCCGTGCTCCCGCCGCCGGATCCGCCGGTGCTCCCACCGGTCGAGCTGGTCGGCGCGAGCCGGACGCGGGTGGCGGACCAGGCGCTCAGGACGCCGCCCGGACCCGCGGCGCGCAAGGCGATCTGGACGTCTCCGTCGCCCACCTCGACGGTCGTCTCGTAGACGCCATCGCCATCGCGGGTGGGCACGCCGAGCGACACGATCTGCTCGTTGCTGCCGTCGAGCGCGCTGACCCGGGCGTCGAAGCGCTGGACCTCGCTCGGTCGCAGGTGGGTCCATCGCAGCCGCTCGGGCCGCGCCTGGGCCGTGCCGGCCAACGCCACGCCCGACAACGCCAGCGAGCACAGGGCGAGGCGGCGGAGGCTACGGGACCGGAAGGTCATATTGGGCTCCTCTCGAGCAGGGGCTCCGGGACGGGCGGGAATCGCTCCGCGCGCTTCGCTCCGGAGGGTCTGCAGGAGTTTCGGAACGCAGCCAGAAGGGGCCCGTGACTCCAGTCACAGGCGATGCGCCGCGATGCGATTTCCCGGATCGGGCCATCCGGCGCGGCCGCCGGCTGCATCGGCGCGGACGGTAGCACGCGCCCCCCTGGCTTCCGGCCGGGGCCCGTGCGGCGCGTGACGGTATGCTCGCGCGCATCGGGTGAAGGCCGGTGCATTGCCGCCGCCCGGGTCTCGCCCGCGGCACGACGGACCGCGTCCGCCGCCCCGGGCGGATCGATCGGGAGGGGGCAGCCTTGAAGAGTCTCGTTCTGGGCGGGCTCGCCGTCGTGGTCCTGCTCGCCTTTGGCTTCTGGCTCTACCGAGGCCTCGAGGCCTTCCGCTACGAGCTGCTCGACTTCGGGCCGACGCCCTACGACGCGCACGAGCGATCGCGCGCCCTGCGCGAGCGGGCACGCAGCGTGACGGAGGAGGTGGGCTGGGTGCTCGCCGACGGCAGCCGGCAGGTCGCCTACTACCTGGCTCCACGCAACGGCGCGGTCATCGTCTACGCGCACGGCTCGCCGGGCAACGCGCTGGGGCTCCTGCGAGGGGAGCCCACGGCGCTGGCGGAGGCGGGCTACGGCGCGCTGCTGGTGGACCTGCCGGGCTACGGCGCGAGCGAGGGGCAGCGGACCTGGGACGCACGCTATGTCGAGACCGTTCGACGCGCCGTAGATTTCCTGTCGGCGCGGCCGGAGGTCGATCCCCGCCGGATCGGAGCATTCGGCTACTCGAACGGGGGCTGTGTCGTGGCGCGCGCTGCCGCGGAGGACGAGCGGTTGCGCGCGCTGGTCCTGCTCGCGAGCTACACGACCTTTGCCGAGCACCTGCATCACGCCTTTCGATCCAGGCTCCCGGGGCTAGGCTATTTCGCGATCGCCGCAGCCCGCTGGGCGGGCGTGCCGGTAGAGGAGCTCGACTCGGTGTCCGCGCTGCGACGCATGACGCCACGCCCGCTGCTGGTCGTCTGGGGCGGACGGGATCAGGCGATCGCGCCCTGGATGGGGCCGGTCCTCAAGTCGGCGGTTCCCGGGGCCGAAGGAATCGAGTACGCAAGCATGGGGCATTGGGGCTACGCCGAAGAGCTGGGTGGGGCGTACATCGGTCGGCTGGAGCGCTTCTATGCCCAGTCGCTCGGCCTGCCCGAATCCGCTCGGGAGCCGTCGGTGTCGCGCGTCTCGATCGATTCCGAGGCGGGCACCCACCAGGACGAATCCGAGCGGAGAGGCTGACGTGGCGGAGCGAAGCGAGATCGAGGCAGGGGTGAGGGAGGTGCTCGGCGCGCGCGGGAAGCTGCCCGTCGGCATCGATACGGTGGGGGCGCAGGACAGCCTCTACGACGCCGGCATGACCTCCCACGCAACCGTCAAGGTGATGCTCGGCCTCGAGAACCGCTTCGACGTCGAGTTCCCCGACGAGCTGCTCCAGCGCTCCGTCTTCGACCAGGTCGCCACGATCGCCGACGCGATCGAGAAGCTCCTCGCGGAGCAGTAGTGGGGGAGGGGCTCGCTCCATGAGCGCCGCGCCGCGACCCGAGCGCCTGGCCACCTCGGCAGGCGACCGCGCCCGATCCGCGGACGATGGGACGGTCGCCGACCTCCTCGAGCGCGCGCGGGTGATCGCGCGGGACGTCGCGGCGGTGTACGCCGTCGAAGTCGATCGCGAGGCGCGATTCCCGGCGGAGTGTCTCGCGGCCTTGAAGCGCGAGGGACTCCTGTCTGCGGTCGTGCCGCGTTCGCTCGGTGGAGCCGGTCTCTCGCTCGGCGAGGTCGCGACGATCTGCACGATCCTCGGTCGCGCCTGTGCCTCGAGCGCGATGATCTACGCGATGCACGTGATCCAGGTCGAGTCGATCGTGAACCATCGCGGCGACGTGCCCGAGCTCGACGACTACCTGCGTGCCGTCGTCCGCGAACAGCGGCTGATCGCGTCGGTCACCTCGGAGGTCGGGGCAGGCGGCGACCTGCGGCGGAGCATCACCCACGTCGCCTCCGAGCCGGACGGGGGCTTCCGACTCGAGAAGGCGGCCACGACGAGCTCGTACTGCGAGCACGCCGACGACCTGCTCCTCTCTGCGCGCCGCTCGGCCGACGCGGCGCCGAACGACCAGGTGCTCGTGCTGCTGCCGCGCGGCGACTTCGAGCTCCACGACGTGGGAGACTGGAACACGCTCGGCATGCGGGGCACCTGCAGCCCGCCGGCGCGCGTGGTGGGGCGGGGCGCAGACTGGCAGATCCTGCCGACGCCCTTCCGCGACGTCGCCGCCGCGACGATGGTCCCGACCTCGCACACGCTCTGGGCCGCCGTCTGGCTCGGTCTGGCCGAGGACGCCTGCGATCGGGCGCGCCGGCATCTGCAGGCGAAGTCGCGCAAGGACCCCGACGCCTGCGCGATGGCGGCGAGTCGGCTCGCGACACTCGCGACGCGGCTGGGCTCGATGCGCGCGATGCTCGATCGGGAGCTCGCGGTCTACGAGGCCCGTGCGCGGACGGACGCGGAGGCTGCGGCCGAGCCGGCCGCCGTGCTCGCGACGAACGATCTGAAGATCGCCGTGTCCGAGGGCATCGTCGACGTCGTCCACGGGGCGATGCAGGTGATCGGGATCGAGGCCTACAAGAACGAGGGGCCGCTCAGCCTGGGACGGCATCTGCGCGACGCACACTCGGCGGCGCTGATGATCAACAACGATCGCATCCGCTCGACGAATGCCGACCTCCTGCTCGTCTACAAGGGCGGCCTCGCGCGGGAGCGCGCATGACCACGCCGCGCGACGTGCTCACCCGGGGCCTCGTCGACCACGGGTACTGGATCGCGACCGGCGCGCCGGGGATCTTCGGTCGGACGGCGCGCTTCAACGCGATCCTCGAAGGCTTCGACGCGCTCGTGATCGACGTCGGGCGCGAGGCCGGAGCCGAACGCGTGGAGTTCCCGCCCGTCATGGATCGCGAGATCCTGCGTCGCGCGGGCTTCATGGAGTCCTTTCCCGAGCTCTGTGGCTCGATCCACGGGTACCGCGCGGCCAAGGGGAGCCACCTCGATCTGATCGACCGCGTGGAGGCCGGCGGCGACTGGACCGAGTACCTCGAGCAGCTGCCACTCACGCTCTCCCCCGCGGCCTGCTACCCGCTCTACCCGAGCTGCACCGGACGCCTCCCGGCCGGCGGCCGGCTCTTCGATCTCTCGACCTTCGCCTTCCGCGCGGAGCCTTCGGACGACCCGGCTCGTCTGCAGGCCTTCCGCCAGCACGAGAACGTGCGCCTGGGGGCGCCCGAGGACGTGCGAGCCTGGCGGGACGCGTGGTCCGGACGCGGACTCGAGATGCTCGGCGCGCTCGGACTCGACGCCCGGCTCGAGCTCGCGACCGACCCCTTCTTCGGCCGGGGCGGTCGACTGCTGGCGGCCAACCAGCTGGCGGAGGAGCTGAAGTTCGAGGTGGTCGTCCCGATCACGTCCGAGTCCTCGCCCACGGCGCTCTGCTCCTTCAACTATCACGAGGACAAGTTCGCGCGGGCCTTCGACATCACGACGGCAGACGGTGGGCTCGCCCACAGCGCCTGCATCGGCTTCGGCCTCGAACGGGTCGTGCTCGCCCTGCTCGAGACCCACGGATTCGATCTCACGGTCTGGCCCGCGCGCGTGCGGGAGGCGGTCGGCCTGTGAGCCGCCCGGCGTCGGCGGGCCCGGAGGCGAACGGCCCGGTCGGCGGGACCGGCGCGACGCTGCGGGAAGGCGCCGCGTGGCGCTCCCATCCCTTCCACGCGGCGGATCGGGACTGGCCCGAGACGAATTGCTACGTCGACGTCTGGGTCGAGCTGCTCCACGCCCATGGTCTCGACGTCGCCGCAATGCTGGGCTTCACGCTCGCGGTGGACTTCGAGTACGACCAGTGGACCTTCTACAAGCCGCGTCCCGGGGAGCTCCTTCGGCTCTACGGCATCGAGGTCGAGGAGCTCACCCTCTGGAAGGACCTCGTCTCGCATCTGGTCCGGCAGGTCGGGCACGGCCGGATCCCGCTCGTCGAGGTCGACGCCTTCTACCTGCCCGACACCCGGGGCCTCGACTACCGCACGAGCCACGCCAAGACCACGATCGGCGTCCTCTCGATCGATCCGGACGCCGGGCGCCTCCACTACCTCCACAACCGCGCTGCCTTCGAGGTCAGAGGCGCCGACTACCGTGGTCTGCTGCGCCTCGAGCCGGCGCCATCCGACGGAAGCCTCCCGCCCTTCTGCGAGATCGCGAAGCTCGATCGCCTGCAGCGCCACCCGAGCGCCGCGCTGCGGGACCTCGCGATCGAGCTGCTTCGCGAGCACGCCGCTCGACGTCCCGGCTCGAATCCCGTGACCCGCTACGCCGCGTGCGTCGAGTCGGATCTCGCTGAGCTGATCGAAGCGGGTGGCGAGACGTACGATCTCTACGCCTTCGCATCGATCCGCCAATGCGGCTCCGCCTTCGCCTTCGCCGCCGACCACCTGCGCTGGCTCGCCGGGGACGGAGGCGATGGCGAGTGGGTCCGCGCGGCCGAGGCCTTCGAGCGGATCTCCGCGACCGCGAGCATGCTCGTGCTGAAGATGGCGCGGATCGCGAGCTCCGGACGGCTGCGAGACCTGTCGGAGCCCCTCGCCGGGATGGCGGAGGCCTGGGAGGCGGGCATGGCGGCGGTCGATCGCGCGCTGGCGCGATGACGTCCCGCGCTCGGGCGACGACGTCGCGCAGACTCGCCTGGCCGCGCCGACGTCGTCTGGAAGAAGGCTGGTCGATGCGGCGGACGGCGGAGTCGGCCTGTGCGGATCCGGCGGACGTCGACTGGCAGTCGGCCGGGGACGACCTCGGTGTGCTGCCCGTGCGGGTGCCGTGCACGGTCGCGTCGGCGCTTCGCGATGTTGGACGCCTCGACCTCGAGGATGCGGCCTCCCTCGAGCGGGTGGGGGATCTCGATCGCGCCGACTGGTGGTTCCGGTGTCGCTTCGCGGCCTCGCCCGACGAGCAGGCTGATGCGGGCTCGCCCACGGCACTCCTGCTCGGGGGCCTCGCGACCCGGGCCCGGGTCTGGCTGAACGGACGTCTCGTGCTCGAGAGCGAGGACATGTTCCTACGCCATCGCGTCGAGATCGGCGATCTGCTCGCCGCGCACAACGAGCTCGTCCTCTGCTTCCGCGGCCTCGGCCCCTTCCTTGCCGAAAAGCGGCCGAGGGCGCGCTGGCGGACGGCGCTCGTGCCCGAGCGACAGCTGCGCTTCCTGCGCACGACGCTCTTCGGCCGCATCCCCGCCTTCACCCCGCCCGTGCCTGCGGTCGGGCCCTGGCGGGAGATCGCCCTCCTGCAAACAGGCGAGGCGGCCTTCGAGCTCGAAGATCTCTCGCTGCACGCCGACCTCGAGGACGGGCAGGGCGTCGTCACGATCGACGCCACGCTGCGCGGGGACGCCAGCGGCGAGATGGGGCGTGGCCTCGAGGGGGGATCGGGATGCTGGCGACTCGAGGTCGGATCCGTCTCGGCGACGCTCGACTGCCAGGCGTCGGCCGACGGCGTGCTGCGCGTGCAGGGACGCGTCGTCGTCCCCGATCCGGAACGTTGGGCGCCGCATACCATGCTGCCCGAAGGCGAGACGCCGCGACGTCATCCCGTCGCCCTCGTCCTGGGCGAGGGCCCGGAGAGCCCGCGCCTCGATCTCGAGCCGGTGGGCTTCCGACAGATCGAGCGCGAGGCCGGCGAACGCTTCGCGCTGCGTATCAACGGCGAGCGGCTCTTCTGTCGCGGTACCTGCTGGACCCCCATCGATCCGCTCGCCCTCGACGCCTCCCCCGAGCGCCTGCGCGCGTCCCTCGAGCAGGTGCGCGACGCCGGCTTCAACATGCTGCGGGTGACGGGCACCCTCGTCTACGAGCAGGACGAGTTCTATCGCTTCTGCGACGAGCTCGGTCTGCTCGTCTGGCAGGACTTCATGTTCGCCACCTTCGACTACCCGACCGGGGATCCGGCCTTCCGACGCACGATCGAGGCGGAGGTCGACGACTTCCTCGGGCGCGTGCGCCACCGCGCCTGCCTCGCCGTGCTCTGCGGGAGCAGCGAAGGGCAGCAGCAGCCGGCGATGCTGGGGCTCGAGGCCGAGGATCGCGCGGACGGCTTCTTCGACGAATGGCTGCCCGGGCGCTGCGCCGAGAGCCGACCCGACGTGCCCTTCTGGCCGAGCACGCCGAGCGGTGGCGAGCTGCCCTTCCATACGCGCTCCGGCACCTCGCATTATTTCGGCGTCGGCGCCTATCGCCGCGGCTTCGAGGACCTCTTCGTCGCGCGCCCCGCCTTCGCGACGGAGTGTCTCGCCTTCGCCGGGCCGCCCGGGCTGCACGGCCCGGACCCGACGCCGCGCTCGCGCGTGCCGCGGGATCGCGGTGCGGACTGGGACTTCGCCGACGTGACGACGCACTATCGCCGGATGCTCCTGGGCGAGGACGCCGACGCCGGGCACGACGCCGGACTGCGGGCGCAGCTCGATCGGGTGGCACTTAGCCGCGTCATGGAGACGGTGGCGGCGCGATTGCGCGATCCCGAGGCCGATTGCGGGGGCGCCCTCGTGTTGATGCATCGCGATCCATGGGCCTGTGCGGGCTGGGGGGTGCTCGATGCCGACGGGCGCCCCAAGTCCGGCTGGTACGGGCTCGCGCGCGGCTGGGCACCGATCGGGATCGCGATCCTCGACGACGGGCTCGAGGGACTCGGCGTGCGGATCTGGAACGACCGCGGAAGCCGGCTCGAAGACGCGCTCGAGCTGCGCCTGATGCGCTTCGACGGCGCGGTGATCGCCGAGGCGACACATCCATTACGACTGCCGGCGCGTGGCTTCTGGCGGGCGGGCGTGGATCGTCTGGTCGGTGGCTTCCTCGACTCGAGTCACGCCTATCGTTTCGGGCCCCGCAGCTTCGACTTCGCGGTCGCGCGCCTGCGCGGACGCGCCGAGGCCGGGGCCTGCGGCAGCGAAGCGATCCACCTGCCGAGCGAGCTCGGTCGCCTGCCTCGGAGCGAAGTCGGTCTCGGCGCGGCCTGGCGGCGCGGGCCGGGGGGCGCGCTGGCCATCGAGGTCCGAGCGATGCACCTTGCGCAGGCCGTCGTCATCGAGGTCGACGGCGGGATCGCCGCGGACGGCTTCTTCCATCTGGCGCCGGACCGGCCGCGCCGGGTGGCGGTGGGCGGGGCGGCCGACCGCGTCGAGGGGGCGCGCGTGAGGGCCTTGAACACGGACGAGACGGTCGAGCTCGGAGCGCCGCCGCGCGCGGCGGGTCCGTCGTCCGAAGTCGGGTCCTCATGAGGGAAGCGCTTCGAGCGGGCGTCGCCGCGGCCCAACCGGCGGATCCGGAGCGCCTGGCCCGGCGTGGCGAGGCCGGCTGGCTCGAGGGCCCGGGTGGACCGCTCTTCTGCTGGTACCACCCGCCCCGCGGAGCCCCGAGGTCGACGGCCGTGCTGATCTGCGATCCGCTCGGGCCGGATCGCATGAACCTGCACCTGACCCATCGCGCCCTCGCGGAGCACCTCTCCGCCGCCGGCCTCGCCTGTCTGCGCTTCGATCCGCTCGGTACGGGCGATGCGTCCGGCTCGCCCCGGGACGACGGCTGGCCGAGTGGCTGGGCCGACGAGGCCTGGACGGCCGCCGCGCACCTGCTCGCCCGCTCCGGCGCTCGCTCCCTGGCGCTCTTCGGGGCGCGCTTCGGCGGAACCCTCGCCCTGTCCCTCGCCGCGGCGCGCCCCGAGGTCGCGGCACTCGTCGCCTGGGGTCCCTATGCGAGCGGCCGCGCCTTCCTGCGCAGCGAGCGCGCGCTCGAGCGCCTCGTCGCCGCGAACGCCGGTGGCCATCGTCGGCGCTGCCATCGCGACGACGACGAGGAGTACGTCGGCTTCGTCTATCCCGCGCCGGCGCGGGCCTTCCTGGAGCGGATCCGAGTCGATCGTCTCGCAGGGCTCGAGGGACTCCGGGTGAAGCTCGTCGCCTGGGACGACGACTCGGACGAGTCGGAGATCGGCGCTGCGCTCGAGGAGGCGGGCGCTCGCATCGAGTGTTCACGACCGGTCGGGTTCGAGTCCGATGCCTCGCTCGCTGCGCAGCGTGTGCCCGAGCCGCTGCTCGACGACGTGCGAAGCTGGCTCGTTTCGCTGGACGACGCGCCCTCCGTTGCGCGGCGTCCGTGCGACGCCGCCGAGGCGACCGCGTCGACGCCCCCGACCGCGTCGCGTCCGCTCTCGACGCGCGTCCGGGTGGCGCGCGGCACGCCCTTCGCAGGGACGGTGGAGGAGAGCGCCCTTCATTTCGGTCGCGACGGGGCGCTCTTCGGCATCCTCTCGCATCCGGCGCCTCCCGCCGCGTCCGGTGACGCGCCGTCGGCGCTCTCGCTCGTGCTCGTCAATGGCGGCAACAACCACCGCGCCGGCATCAATCGCAACTACACGGAGTGGGCCCGCGAGTCCGCCCTGTCCGGCGTGACGACGCTGCGCTTCGACATCCGCGGTCTGGGCGACAGCCCGCCACGACGTCCGCAGGACCTGAACCAGCTCTATCGGGACGAGAGCCGCGAAGACGTCTTCGACGCGATCGATCTCGTGAGCGAGGTGCCGGGCGTGACGGGCGTCGTGCTCGTGGGCCTATGCGCCGGCGCCTATCAGGCCTTCCACGCCGCCCGCGTGGACTCGCGGGTGCGGGGGCTCGTCCTGCTCGACCTGCTGCGCTGGGACCCGGATCCAGCGAATGCGGATCCGGCGACCTGGCTGGCCCGTCGCCCGACGGGGCTCGCGCGGCGCTTCGAGCGGCTGCGGACGCGGCTGCTCGCCGGCGGGCGGGCGCCGCGCTCCGAGCTGGCGCGCGGACTGCTCGAGCTCGCGGATCGCGAGGTCGATGTGCTCGCCGTCTCGACCGAGCAGGGGGGCAGCCACGAGATGTTCCGCGAAGCGCTCGGCGGCAGCCGCCGACGGCTCGAGGCGAGCGGTCGATTCCGCCACGAGGCGATCCGGGACACGAACCACATCTTCGGGCCGCTCTGGTCACAGGAGTGGGTGGGCGATCGCCTCGCCCGCTTCCTGGCCGAGCTCGACGGCCGACACGCCGCGGCGTCGGCCGAGCCCGGCGAGGCCCGCGCGCGCGTTCAGGCGTAGTCGACCGGGGCGGCACCGTCGGCGGCGCCCGACGCCCCGGACGATGCGCGAGCCTCGGCGAGGGCCGCCGCCACATCGGCGAGATAGTCCTCGACGACCTCGTCGTGCGAGGGCGAGAGCATCAGGTGGATCCCGTCGGGCGCCTGCACGACGCCGCTGAACCAGCCGCGATCGTGCAGGCCCTTCCAGACGGCGTAGATCGAGGTCGGATCGTCCTCCGCCATGCCGTAGGCGAAGAGACTGAGCTCCGGTCGACCGAGCACGCGCAGGCCCATCGCCGAGAGCCCGTCCACGAGTCGCCGCCGCGCCGACAGGATCCGGCGCGTCTTGTCGCGGTAGCCCTCGACGCCGAGGTAGTGCATCACGGCCCAGGCGGACGCGATCGCACCGCCCGGCCGCGTGCCGGCCACGGTCGGCGTCGTCATGCCGCCGGCGGGCCACGCGTCGGCCCGGAAGACCTGATGGGCGTGGGTCTCGGGGCTGCGATGGAGGATCGTCGAGGCGCCCTTCGCGGCGTAGCCGTATTTGTGCAGGTCGGCGGAGATCGTCGTGACCGCGTCGACGCGGAAGTCCCACTCGGGCAGTGCGACCCCCTCGAGCTCGGCGAAGGGATTGAGGTAGCCCCCGACACAGGCGTCGACGTGTAGCCAGAGATCGTGCGCCCGCGCGATCTCGCCCAGCGCCGGGATCGGATCGACGAGGCCGTAGGGAAAGCACGGGGCGGAGCCCACGAGCAGGATCGTGCGGTCGTCGATCGCGGCGCGCATCGCGTCGGGATCCGCGCACAGGTCCGCTCCGACCGGCACGCGCTCGATCGAGAGCCCCAGGTAGTGCGCGGCCTTGTCGAAGGCGAGATGCGCCGTGCGGGGCACGACGATCTTCGCCCCGCGCACGTCGACCCCGCGTGCCGCCGCCGCGTCGCGACAGGACTTGACCGCGAGCAGGATGCTCTCGGTCCCGCCCGAGGTCATGTTGCCCGTGGCCTCGGCCGGCGCGTGCAGCAGGTCCGTCGCCATCTCGACCACCTCGCGCTCCATGCGCTGCAGGCTCGGGAAGGCAGCGGGGCCGAGGGCATTCTCCGACTGGTAGAGGGCGTAGGCCTGCTTGGCGACCTCGAGCACGTCCTCGCCGGGGTGGAAGACGTAGACCGCCGAGCGCTTGCCGCGCCAGTCGACGTCGTTCCGACCCAGGCCCACGAGCCGCTCGCGCAGCGCCTCCCAGGACTCGCTTCGCTCGGGCAGCCTCGCGCGGACCTCGGACATGGGCGCTCTCCCGCTCGGCTCGCCGAGCTGCGACGCGCGGACGGTGCGGCGCGGCGACGACTCCGCCGGGCCGGCCGTCGCGCGGGGGATCAGGGCACGAGGGATCGCACGGCGGCCGGCATGTCCTTCGCGACCCGGATGATCGGGATCCCGGTCTGTTGGTTTGCCTGCATCTCGACGATCGCCCGCGGCAGATCCTCGAAGCCGTAGATCTCGCGATGGATCGTGGGCTTGAAGACCGTGCCGTAGAGCGAGGTCGCCGCGTCGATCCCGACCAGCGTCTCGTAGTGCGTGTGGTCGAGCGTGATCTGCTTCGTCGATGCGCCCGCCGAGTTGTACGTGACCATCGTGCCGAGCTGCCAGCCCGCCGAGACGTTCACGCCCTGGCGCGCCGCCGCCGTGATGCCCGCCTCGAAGACCGGCCCGCGAAGGAGGTCGCAGACGAGGTGCATGCCCTGGCCATCGGTCAGCGACTTGATCTCCTTGCCGAAGGCCTTGACGTCGTCGCGGGCGGCGAAGCGGTTGAAGCGCTTCTGGTCGATGCCGACGATGCCCTGGGCCTCGAGGGCCTCGCGCCGCTCGGGGCTGCCGGAGCAGAAGTAGGCGTTGTGGCCGCGATGCTTCGCGAGCATCAGGAAGAGCTCCGAGACGCCGCCGCCGAAGGCCAGCACGTTCATCGTCGCGAGCTGCTCGTTCGACACCTTCAGCCGGAACATGCCCTCGGCGCGGCGCCACATGTGATAGGCGGTGGGCGCGCGCAGGGGCAGGGCGGCAATCTCCCAGAGGTTCAGTCCGCACTCGAGGGGTGCCTTCACGAGCTGCCAGTCGCCGACGACGGCCTCCTCCGCGTACCAGCCGATCGAGTCGGGCTGGTCGTAGGCCCAGATGCGGAGGGGATAGCCGTAGGGGTCCGGGGCGCCGTTGCAGTGCGTGACGACGACGTCGCCGGGCTTGAATTTCGTGACCTCGCGCCCGACCTCGACGACCTCTCCGACCGCGGAGTTGCCGGGGAAGATCTTGCCCCCGCGCAGATCGGCGATGTTCACCGTGTCGGCGGTCGCAGCGTGGGTGAGGTTGTGCTCGGCGGAGACGACCAGGATGCGCAGCCGGACGTCGCGCGGGCCGGGCTCGGGCAGCGAGAGCTCGTCCAGGGTGATGATGCGGGCGATGTCGACCCGGTCGGGGTCGTCGCCGACGCGGGCGCGCTCGGAGGCGATCGCCTCGGCGGTGATGGAGTAGGCACGGGTCATGGCGGCGGACTCTCTCAGTTGGGCTCGGGCGCGAGCCTCCGGCGGGGAGGCGGCCGACGCGACTTCGGGGTCGCGACCGGGGCGATCGAGGGATCGGGGGAGCACGCGCATCGCGCGCGGCCGGCCAGCATAGCCACGGGCCCCCGCAGCCGCAGGCATCTCGCGTCGACCGGCAGTCCTTCGGCAGGTCGGGCCGCCGATCTTCCCAGACACTCCAAGACGCTTCCTCCGCCCGGGGCACCGCACGCGTCGGGAGGGCCTCGTCACCCGGTACGCCGCCGGTCCCCCTCTTGCACAGGACCGGGGACGGGAACGGGTCGGCGCTTCTCCAGGGAGGGCGACGATGCAATCGGGATTCTGGAAGAGTGGGATCGGTTGGATCCGCGGGGGCCGGCGAGTGCTCGTCGCGTGGGCGCTGCTGGGCGCGCTCGCAGCGGGGCGCGCGGACGCGGACCCGCTCGATCTCGGCGATCGCTCCGCCCGCTGGGTCGAGGTGCGCTTCGAGGTCTCGCCCGAGGATCAGCCCGGCGAGCTCGACCGGCTCTGGAGCGATCCCCGGCGAGCGCACCTCGAGCCCGACGCGTCCTCGCGACTCGTGCACATCCGCATCCCGGCGCGCGAGGTCGAGGCGCACCTGCGCAGCACGGGCACCGAGACCGTCGACGGCAGCTTCAGCGACTTCGTCTGGACGCTCGATCCCGCCAGCGGCCACGTGCTCGACGCCCGCCTCTCCGGTCGCATCCGGGAGCACGTGCAGATCGGCCCGTTCCGGACCGCGGCCACGGTGCAGATCGACGTGTCGATGACGACCCGGAGCGCCGCGGGCTTCCGCTCGACCGAAGGCGTCTTCGGGATCCGCACCCACCAGTTCTGCACGCCCGACCTCGATGCCCCGGCCACGCGGAGCGACCCGGGCTGCGTCGCAGTCGCGCCGATCGCCTACGACGCGAGTCGCGGCTACGTGAACGCGGTGGGGGCGCTGCGGGCGGCCCACGCGGTCACCGAGATCCGCGCCTTCTCCCCGCTCGGCGAGGCTCGCTTCAGCGAGTCGCGGGCGGGTGCCCCCGAATCGATCGTCTCCGGGCCATCTCGTGCGGACGCGATATGCTCCCGGGCGTTCGGCCCGGGCTGCCGGGTCGCGCGCGGGGGGTGAGTCATGGGGCGCGTCGTCGGCATCCGGGAGGTCTGCGCCGGGCTCGTGCTGGGTGCGCTCGGCCAGGCCGGGGTCGCGGCGGCCGAGCCCGCGCCGCACGAGGTCCAGTGGGTGCACGCCGCCCCGGGCCCCGTCCGCAGCTTCGAGGTCCTGATCTCCCCGGTAAAGGGACCGAGCGACCAGGTGCGCGTGGTCGAGGTCGGCAAGCCCGCCGGCACGAGCGCCGGCGCCTTCCAGAACTTCTCCGCGATGGTCTCGATGGAGAGTGACGAGTTCGTCGCGATTCGCGCCGTGGGCCGGAACGGGATGGTGGGCGCGCTCAGCGCCTGGGGCGGCGTCACGCCGACCCGACCCGGCCAGCCCCGCGTCGTGGCCCCGGCGGACTGACGCGACCCCGACCCGAAACCCCACCCCCCGAGAGTCCGATCCCGAACCCCCCGCCCAAGGCCGGACGCCCGAGCGTCCAGGTCGACGTCACCCGTCGCGGAGCGAGTCGGAAGCAAGATGCGCGAGCGCAGCGGATCGATCGGGATACGGCCCGGGCGGCGGGCCCAGGCGTGGGCCTTGCTCGCGCTGCTCCTGCTGGGACTCGGTCTCGGGACCGGTGGCTGCGCCGGGCGGCGGCCCGGGGGCCCGGGCGTGATCCATCACGTCGCCAAGGGTGAGAACCTCTACCGCATCGGCCAGCGCTACGGCGTTCCGGCCAGCGCGATCGCCCAGGCGAATGGCATCCACGACGTGACGCAGCTGCGTGTGGGGCAGCGGCTCTTCATTCCGGGCGCGACCGCGCGCCGACGTCCGGCCGACGATCCCGCCTACGCCGCCCGTCCGGACGGGCGGGCCGCGGGAGATCTCGAAGAGGCCCGCCGGCGCGCTCGCGAGAGCGCGCGTTCGCCCTCGGCGCCGAGCTTCGCCTGGCCCGTGCAGGGACGCCTCAGCTCCCGCTTCGGCCTGAGAAGGGGGCGGCCCCACGACGGCATCGACGTCGCGGCCTCCCACGGCACGCCGATCCTCGCCGCGGAGGCGGGTCGGGTGATCTACAGCGGTCGACTCGGCAGCTACGGCAAGGTCGTGATCGTGAAGCACGCCGGCCCCTACCGAACGGTCTACGCGCACGCGAGCCGGCTGCTCGTCCGCAAGGGCGAGTTCGTCGAGCGCGGCCAGAAGATCGCCGAGGTCGGATCCACCGGCCGCTCGACGGGGCCCCACGTCCACTTCGAGATCCGACGGGCGGAGACGCCGCAGAACCCGCTCGCCCTGCTGCCCTGAGCGCGGGTGACGAGGGGCGCTCGCCGTCGGCGCGGCGAGCGCGCGATCCCGCGGCCGACGCCGCGGGCGGGGCCTCACTCGATGCCGAGCTCGCGCCGGAAGGTGCGGGCGGGCAGGGCGGCCGCGAAGTAGAAGCCCTGCATCTCGTGACAGCCCTGGCTGGCGAGGAACTCCGCCTGGTCCGCATGCGAGACGCCTTCGGCAATCGGATGCAGCGCCAGGTCGTGGGCCATGCGGATCACGTTGGCGAGCAGCTGCGAGCCGCCGCCGTCGGGCGCGATCGTCTCGATCAGCTTGCGGTCGAGCTTCAGCACGTCTATCAGCTGGCTCATCAGCACGGCGAGGGCCGAGTAGCCCTTGCCGAAGTCGTCGAGCACGATGCGCACGCCCATCCGCCGCAGCTCCTCGATCGCGGAGTCGATCGCCGGGTCGTCCCGCAGCAGCACGTTCTCCGTGATCTCGAGGTCGAGCAGCGCGGGCGGGAAGCCCGTGGCCTTGAGCGCGTCGACCACCGCGCCGAACACGTCGCCCTGATCGAAATGCGCCGGCAGCACGTTCACCGAGAGCCGACACGGCTCCTGGCGCAGCCCCGCCCAGGCCGCGGCCTCCTCGCAGGCGCGCACGAGCACCCATCGACCGAGATCCGGCAGGAAGCCCGTCTCCTCCGCAATGCGGAAGATCTCCTCCGGCGCGACCCGCCCGAGCGTCGGCGAGGACCAGCGCACGAGCGCTTCGGCCCCCACGATCCGTCCGCTCTGCACGTCGACCCGCGGCTGGTAGTGCAGCTCGAGCTGGTCGCGGGCGAGGGCCGTGCGCAGCTCGTGCTCGAGGGAGAGCCGACGGATCGCGCCGTCCTCCATCGACTGCGCGAAGAAGCGGAAGCCGCCGCCGGCGCCCTTCGCCGCGTAGAGCGCGGCGTCGGCTCGCTTGCGAAGATCGTCGGCGCTCGAGCCGTCGTCCGGGTGCATCGCGATGCCGATGCTCGCCGAGGGCGTCAGCATCTGACCCTCGATCTCGACCGGCTCGCGCACCGCCGCCAGCATGCGGGCTGCGACGAGCTCGGCGTCGCCGCGGCCGTGGATGCCCGAGAGCAGGACCGTGAACTCGTCGCCACCAAGGCGGGCGACGTCCGCCTCGGAGGTCGGATGGCCCTGGTGGTCGTGGCAGACGACGTCCTCGGCCCGCACGGCGTCGGAGAGCCGCGCGGAAATGATCCGCAGCAGCTGGTCCCCGGCGTCGTGGCCAAGGGTGTCGTTGATCAGCTTGAAGCGATCGAGATCGACGTAGAGCAGCGCCAGCCGTTCGCGCTCGCGTCGGGCGCGGGCCAGCGCCACGGCGAGGCAGTCGTCGAAATGGCGGCGGTTGCCGAGACCCGTCAGGTCGTCGACGCGGGAGCGGGCCTCCGCCTCGGCGATGCGCTGGATCTGCTCGGTCAGGTCCTCGCAGACGCCGAAGACCCGCGGCGACGTGCCTTCGTGCAGCGCCTCGAAGGCGCGACCCCGCACCCGGTAGTGCCGCAGATGATCGTTCGTGTCGGCCAGCCGGATCTGCACGGAGAAGGGCGTGCCGCTGCGCGCGGCCTCGAAGAGCGTGCCGGCGAAGAGGGCGCGATCGTCCGTGTGGATACGGTCGAGCAGGGCGCTCGGTTCGAGGCCGTGCTGCGTCGCGGGCTGGCCGATCAGGCGGCGCATCTGACGCGAGAGCGCGAAGGTGCCCGTATCCGGTCGGAAGTCGAAGTAGACGAGGTCCGTGACCGACTCGAGCCGCTGCAGCGCCGTCGCCGACTGCTTGAGCTCCTCGAAGCGCTTCCAGCGGGCGACGACCGCCCGCACGTGCGCGGGAATCCGCTCGGTCTCCATCGAGGCCGGAAGCAGCTCGAAGACGTGATCCTCGATGGCGGGATGCGCGCCCTCGCTCTCGGGCGTGTGCAGCACGACCGCCGGCGACGAAGGCCAGCGCTCCGCGATCCGCGCGGCAGCCGTCGCCAGCGCCGGACCGCCCGACCCGGGCAGGAGCATCACGATGGTCGGCGGCGTCTCGCCCGTGAGGTCGAGCGCCCGCGCGCCGAGCCCGGCCTGCTCGAGGATCTCGACGACCTCGGCGACGCGACGGTCGTCCTCGGCACGCCAGATCGCGACCTCGAGGCGTCGCTCCGTGCCGCCCTGGCTTCCCTCGTCGTGCAAGACCCCACTCCCGCAAGGCGGTCCAGGAGACGCGCTCGGATCGAGTCGTCGCGCTCTCGATCGTCCGATCGTCTGCCCTCGCAGGAGAACCGCCGCCCGACTCCTATCGGCGGGGATGGGCTGGGACTGACGACCACGTGCTTCGCGCGGGCGGATTGTTCGGGGGGCTGCGGAGCGACTGCGCGGGGTCTGCGCGTGGGGGACACGAGCGAACGATCGTTCGGGACGGGGCCTCTGCTAGACTGCCGCGTTCGCCCCGCGGGCTCCCCGCGCCCCCGTAGCTCAGAGGATAGAGCGTCGGTTTCCTAAACCGTGCGTCGCAGGTTCGAGTCCTGCCGGGGGCGCCATTCGGATTCCATCGGCAAGTCAGCCGCTTAGGCACAAGAGGCCCGATTCGCCATGAAGGCGGATCGGGCTTTCTTGTGGCCTTCGTGTGGCCTTCAGCTTTCGAAACTCCGCGAGAAATCTCACGGCGCCGTCTCGCGCTGTGGATCGGGCCACGCTCGCCGCTCGGCGATCGGAGGTAGCCTGACGGCTCGAGCGATTCTCGGCTCCCCGCTGAGCCAGCAGGGCCCGAGCCCGCGAGCTGGAGACTCAGACCGAACGCCGACCGGCGACAAGAGATCCGGCCCTCTTCGTCCCGGGCTCCCGCCACGCCCCCACGTGGCGGGGGCGCCTGGGGTCGAGTAGCGGGCGCACCCGGTGGGCCGTCAACCCGGGCCCCCCGGCTGAGCCCCTCGACCTCGGCCAGAACCCACCGCCCGGCCGAGCACCGCAGGGTAGGAACGGCCAGGCGTTCGGTGGCGGCGGGGGCGCCACTCGTCGCGGCTATCCCACCCTTTGCCCGGTCCCCCGGCCGGCAGCGTCCGGTGTGTGGTGCGCCTACGGCTCCGGAAGGTTGCCCAGCTCCCGCCCGAGACGTTGAATCTCGCCGCCGCTACGGAGGCCAAGCTCACGGTTCGCGATTGCCGCGATATCAAGCGCGAACATCGCCGTGAATCCTACGATCCCGTAGGCGAAGTCCGTGCTAGGCACGCCGACCCTCAGCACACCGTCGCTGTCGTCGACGAAGTCCCGCGAGAGCCCAAATGCTGACGCGTGCGAGAAGGCACTGAAGTACCTGTATTGAAAGTAGATGTCGCTCTTGTTGGGCTCTCGGCGATTAAGATCCTTCATGACGTCGGTGACTCGCTGCTCCAGCGAGCAGTCTGCCCAGGACGGCTTCCAGCGCCCTTTACTCTCGTCGTAGAAGCGATCTCGGACCGCCTCGCGCGCCGTCTGCGCGGCAGCGAGCCTCTCCTCTTGCTTCTGCGTTCTCAGGGACGTGGGCAGCGCATCGAGAATCCGCGCCTCTTCTACGGCGTAGTACGCAACGAAGCGAGATACGCGCTCCTCTTCGTCCTGTAACAGCATCCACCGGTAGTTCATCGCAGCCTCGCATAGGCTGCGCAGAACCGGAGTCGCGTTCACCACGTGGTCGTCAGTCAGGTGAAGCATGACTTTGCCGTCGCGCGAAGCCTTGACCAGCATCATCATCGCGACGCACTCTCGGCCAGCCCTGTCTCCCCCAAGCCGAATCGACGCAATCATCCCGTCGATCAAAGCAACAGCATCCGCGAGTGCGGCCCGCTGCTTATCCGTGAAGCTCACCGTCGACGATCCCGACAAATCGGCTCATCCCCTCAGCATCGACAGACCCACGAGCCCCAGCGCTCCGATCGGGACCCCGAGCGACGAGGTGGGGGTCGGTATGGGCGTCGGCTTGCAGCAGGCGACGGGGCGGGGGGCCTCACAGGACTGAATTCTGAATGATCCGGCTTCCAGCAGAACGAGTCCCTCTCGCCCCGTTTCGGTAGTCGACCAGCTTTGGCACGCTAGATCCTCCTCGCTCTGCCCTATCCCCGGCTCGTCTGAGCTTGTACCCGTAGCGTCGAGGCTCAAGCCGGATGAACTTGAGGCGACGGGCTGGAACACGGGCCGAAGCCAGCACCCCTGCGAAGGGATGTCATTCAAGTTCAGGGTGTCGCTCTGAAGAATCTCCTCCGACGTGCACATCCTTGCGCCCGGTCCGAAGTCCGCCCGGCATTGCGTTGTCATGCCGACGAACCCGAGACCGTTGCCGGAGCCGTCGAAGGCGATCGAAGTAGCCCCGACCCATTGGTAGGGGCACATCGTCGCGGCCGTAGTTCCGCACGACGGATCGAACTGGGCGGATGCTGTGGCGGCAAACAGTGTGAGGAGTGCGAGGAGCAGCGCGCGTGCCATTGCAGTAGTTCTCCAGTCGGTCAGCGGGGGCGGATCCCAGTCATTGCATTTCAGCCAGTCCCCCGAGCACGACGAACGGGGCGACCGCAAGGATGAGCAATAGGGAAAGAATGATGAGGGCCGGTATCGACGCGATCGTCAGCTTGACCAGGAAGATCACCATCGACCCGAACTTCATCCTGATATCGGTGACCACGACCTCGGTACGTTCAGGCTTGTCCATCAGCACTCCTCGTTAGCTGAATCCTATGCCCGCCGAGCACGACAGCGGTCAGCATCAGCCCGAGCGCCAGAGTCAACAGGCCGCCCGGCGTCAGGCTCGGCACTCCGGCCGCGTCACACGCGATCCCGCCGACGATTCCCGCCACGCCGCTCCCGTCGATCGTGTTCTTGCAGAAGACGGAGGTCAGACCGAGGCTGATCGCGGTGCCGGTGTAGTTCGTGATCGTGTTGCCGGTGACGATGCAGTCCTCGCCGCAGATGATGCCGTCAGATACGCCGTCGATCGTGTTGTTGCGGACCTCGGAGCCATCGCCGGCATCGAAGCCGAGTCTGTATCGGGCATGCGTCGCTGAGACGCTAAGAGCATTGAACTTCACGATCGAATCTGGCCCAACGACGGCAAAGCGGTCGGAATCCGTGAAAACGAGCACATTGTCATCCAAGAAGGCTCGAGCCCCGGTATCGATCTCTTGAAAGTGGTTGCCCTGCAAGTGGGCATCCGTACCCGCATAGAGCGTGCAGCGGCCAGGTGACGACTCCGCCACGGTCGATCCGGTGACCTCTAGCCGATCTCGCGCAGTCGCATAGCTCGACGCGCTGTGATTGCACCGGACGTCAGTGTTCCGAATGACAGAATCGTGACCGATTTGGAACCCCCCGATCGTGGAGTCGAGGATCGTTGCTGCGCCAGAGACCGTCATCCTCGTGTTGGCGGAAATGCTCACCCGCTCCAGGGAGGCGGATGTCGCTGAAACTACGACGGCTGGATCTGAAACTATTGTGACGTCCTGAAGGTCGCAGTGATCACACTGGACGAGGACGTAGTCGTTCGATCCCATCAGCCGCACTCTTCGGAAGACTGTATCGTTGGGGCTTGAGATGCCCGCATACCAAGTCGAGGCGACCACATCCTCGACAAGGACCGCTCCGTCCGCCACGAATCCCACGCCGTGGAAGCTCCCATTCCGAAGAGTCACCGCTCCACCACGCACTCCATTGGCGACGTCAAGTGGCGTGTAACCGTCGATGAAGTGACCTGCCATGTCGATCTCGACCGCGTTGGTCAGCGCGTCGATCGTCCAGCCAGCGGAGACGTCGTTGAAAAGGTCGCTCGCAAGTACGTACTCGCCCGGCTGCGTGATCGTCACCGGGAACCCCGGATCGTCGCCCGGGAAGCAGCCAGTCACCTCGGCGCAGGTCTGGTCGATCGGGAGCGGCTGCGCGAAGGCGAGGGACGGGAGTGTGAGTGCCAGAAACAGGGGGATCAGTAGGCGACGCATGGGTTCATCGACCACGCATCGAGGCCAGCCCCGCCAAGGTCGGAACGCCGATCGGTAGAGCTGCAGATGGCTCGGGGACGGTCACGCGGTACTCGTAACGGACGCGTGCCGCGCCCTGAGCGTTGTGCGTGGCGTCGCTGTCCATTCTGATTTCGATCGAGACCGGGAAGCGGATCGTGTCGCCGGGGATCCAATGAACTAGTTCAGTCGGGTCGGAGATTGGCCCAGGATTGTCGCCGTCCCACCGGATCGTCGGCGCGTTATCGGATGTGCGGATAGGCGTTTCCGGGGAAGCGCTCGACCAGCAGGTCCCTAAGCGCACCATCTCGGCCCGTACTCGACGGTAGTCGATGAAACTGAATGACAAGGGGGTAGACACGAGAAGCGCGCTTGTCGTCGTGCCTCCCAGCTCGGGAACTTGAATCTCCATCTCGAACTCGACGCGACCGCCGAGCGTGCACCCGGATCCGATCGAATAGCCGTCGATCTCGAACTCGATGCCGTCATTCACAATTTCGGGAGCGACGCTTACTAGGCCGACAGTGCACCTCTGGACTGTCGAGTCGGCAACGGCTTGCCCCGAGACTGGAAACGATACAGGAATGGGCGTGCTTGATGTCGCGTAGCCGGCCGGAGTGGAAGTGACCGATCCCGGCACCACAGTGAACGGCACTTTGTAGGTCGTGGCGGCGTGAGCGGTCGAGGAGAGGAATAACGACAGAAGCAGGGCACGTACGAGCATCGAGTGGGGATCCTCCGGGTGAGCCGCAGCGCCAGCCTACCACGATCGGGGCGCCGTGCGGGCCCGCGGTGGTAGCCTGAGGGTCCAGGGCCTCGTGACCGGTTATGGCACATCATTGTGCAACCAATAGGTCCGGGAGGCTGAGCCGTGCTGATGCCTATCGCGCTGGTCGCGACGGACGCCGGGAGCCGCTGCGCGAAGGGCTACACTGCACCTGCATTGGCTGCGGGGAACCTACGGTTGCCCGGTGCGGGCCGAAGAACCTTTGGCACTGGGCACACGCGAAGATGCGGGCGTGCGATCCCTGGTGGGAGCCCGAGACCGAGTGGCACAAGGGGTGGAAGGCGCACTTCCCGGAGCCATGGCACGAGGTCCGGCACGAGGGAGACGGCGAAGCCCGCATCGCGGACGTGAAGACGGATCAGGGCTGGGTGGTCGAGATCCAGCAATCCCACATCAAGCCAGAGGAGCGGCGATCGCGAGAGGCGTTCTACGGAGGGATGGTCTGGGTCGTGGATGGCACGCGACGGAAGACCGACGCCCCTCGGTTTTACAAGGCTCTTGCCGAGTGGAGCCCCGCCATCACGAACCAGCCCGTTCGGAAGCTGTGGTCCCCGGCGAGCAAGCTGGTCGAAGAGTGGGTCACGAGCAGCGTCCACGTGTTCTTCGACCTGGGGGAACCCGAGTCGCTTTGGTGGTTGTCGCCCACTAGCAACGAGTCGAATGCGATCGTCGCCCGGGTGACCAGGGCCTCGTTCATCACAGCTCATCAGTCCGAAGGCGACTTCGACGCCGCCGTGGCGCGACTCGACGGCCATATCCGCCCCGGGGCGCGCCCGCGCGTGATGCTCCCGCCCGCGGCGCCGCCGACGATCGTTTCGCTTCTGACGCCGAGGGCGCCCGGGACCCGGGGAGGAGGGCGAGGCGGCGGGCGCCAACCAAGCCCCTCGAACAGCTCGGCCGACTCCGTCTCAGTCAGCTGGGCCGGGCGGGGGGCAACGGCGTTCTGCAGGCCGACCGAGAGCAGGAGGATCTGGACAGTCGTTCCGTGAATCTGCACCCACAGCTCGTCGCTGCCGAGCCTCTTCGCCGCGTGCAGGTGGAGCTGGACTCCGTAAATCTGCTCGAGGGCTCGAAGCGGTGGCGTCAGCTTCTTCCCGACTGCGACGAAGTGGTCCGCGAGGTGATCGTTCCGCTTCCACATGAAGGGGGCGCCACACCGCCTAGGGCATCGGCCGGCCGACATCCGCGCGCTCGAGCGCCTCTGCCGTCCCGCGCTCCCGCTGTGCCTCCTCCGTCTGCCCGAGCCGATCCAGGACGTTGGCCAGCTCCCGATGCGCCGCCGGACTCGGCCGCGCGTGAACGAGTGCGCGATAGGTCTCGGCGGCGCCCGGCAGCTTCCCCATCTGCACAAGCGTCGTCCCGAGCTGGTCGTACGCCGCCGCATTCCCCGGATCCGACTCGACCGCCGCCCGCAGCGTCGCGACCGCCTCCTCCATCCGCCCCGTCTGCCGCAGCACGACCCCCAGCCCGGTCTGCGCCGCGCTGCTCGACTCCCGCGCGAGCGCCGCACGGAAATGTCGCTCCGCGAGCGCGAGCTCGCCCTGCCGCGTGAGGTACGCCGCGTAGTTGTAGTTCGCCGAGGCGGAGTCCGGTGCGAGCGCGAGCGCCGCCCGGTACTGCTCCGCCGCCTCCTCGGGCATCCCCTGTCGCTCGAGCACGAAGCCGAGGTCGTTCAGGATCGCGGGCTGGGGCTCGATCGCGAGGGACTCGCGGTAATGCGCCTCGGCCAGCTCGAGCTCGCCGAGATCGATCGCGGCGAGGGCCATGTTGTTGTGCGCCTTGGCGTGACCGGGGTCGACGGCGAGGGCCTTCTCGAAGGCCTCGACGGCGCGAGCGCTCTCGCCCTGCTGGAACCAGGAGAAGCCGAGCGCATTCAGGAGCTCGACGTTCTCGGGCTCGACGGCCAGGCCCCGCTCGTAGGCGCGGACGGCGCCCGGGTAGTTGCCCGTCCTCTCGTTCGCCATCCCGGCGCGAAGGAAGGAGTAGGCGTCGAGGAAGCGCTCGTCGATCTTCGCGATGGCCGAGGCTTCGAGGGGCACGAACTCCGGGATGTTGGCGGCGCGGTCCTCGGCGGTGAAGCGCTCGAGCAGGACGGGGGGCGTCGATTCGCCTTGCTCGTCGATGTGCGTGAGGAAGAGCTGTGTGTAGGGCGTGTTGGCCTTGGAGGAGAAGACGAGCCAGCGTCCGTTCGAGTCGAAGCTGTGCCAGGAGTTCATGAGCTTCGTGTTGGCACGCAGCCGGCGCGCCTCACCGCCCTCGGCGGGGACGATGAAGAGCTCGCTGTCGGGCATGAGCAGCATGTAGCTGTCGGCCTGGCAGAAGACGATCCACTTCCCGTCGGGTGAGAACTCGGCGAAGTAGTTGCTCCTCCCATTCTGCGAGGCGCCGGCGATCGGTCGCGCCTCGCCACCCCGGCCGCCGTTCCACGGCACGCGGTAGAGGTCGTAGCGGAAGGGCTCCCGGCCATCGACGAATTCGGGCACGTCCTTCTCGTCGAGCAGGACGGACGTCGACGCCTCGATCGAGGGCTTGCGGTAGGCCTTCGTGCGGGCGAAGACGATCCACTCGCCGTCGGGGCTCCATGTGGGATTGCTCTGGACGTAGTCGGGATCGTCCGCGCCGGGCAGGGAGGCGTAGGTCCCGGTCTGCGTGTCGTAGACGACGAGGATGCCCTTGATCGGGAAGAAGAGCTGCGAGAAGGCGATCTCGGGCGTGGCGACGAAGACGGCGCGGTCCTTGACCGTGCTGACGACGTAGCGCCCGTCGGGCGAGACCTGGGAGAGCAGACCGAAGGTGGTCTCGCCGTCCTCGCGCTCGTAGTCGCTCCAGGTGATGATGCGCTCGTCGTCGAGGACCATGTCGCGCGACACGGGCAGGATCGCGTAGGCGCCCTTGTCGTTGCCGTAGTCGACGTCGAGGCCGAGGACGCTCCCGTCACCCGCGAAGGAGTGGCAGTTGCCGCAGACCGGGAGGTCCTCGAGCACGATCGGCGGACGCGCCTCGGAGTCGATCGAGCCGAAGCGCCAGCGGATGCGCGAGGGATCCTGCACGGCGTCGATGAAGGGCAGGGGGACCTCGCGATAGAAGATCGAGTCGCCGACGGGGTCGGTCGACGTGCGGATGCGAGCCATGCCCGACGAGCGAGGCTCGCGGTCGGCGCCCACGCCGACGACGGCGATCTCCGCGTCGCGGGCGACGGATCGGCGCTTGATCTCCTGCCAGTCGGCCTCGGACGGACGGAAGCGCGGTGCAGCGCTCTCGAAGCGCAGCGGCGCCTCGGAGGGGTCCAGGCGGATCAGCACCTGCCAGGCTTCGACGCCCTCTGTCTCGTCCCGCCAGACGAGGGTGGGCGCGACGATCTCGGGCGGGAAGAGGGTCTCGTCGAGGGGGTACTCGATCTCGAGGCGACCAGAGGGGCCGGTCGGGAAGGCGACCGCCTCGACCCGTTCGCCGTCGGACTCGCAGGCCGCGAGCGCGAGGACCGCGAGTCCGAGCACGACGGCTCGCGGGCTCGTGCGCCGGGTCGACTCGGCCCGGGAGGCGGGGTGGCGGCGGGAGCGCGCTTCCATCGAGGCCCTCTCTCGATCCCGATTGGCGAGCAGGCTGTGGGCGGGTCGCCACGCGGGATCCGCCGTCGTCCGGCATCGGGCCGAGCGCCGACGATAGCGACCCGCTCCCGGAAGTGACGCGCCTCCGCCTCTCCGTGGTTGACACTGCGACACCCTTCGGGATAGAAGGGACGGGGTGCAGCGCGCGTTGGCTCCTTTGCGGGACTTCCCTGCGCGCCGGACCCGAGCGAGGGGATCGTCGAACGATGAAGATGAAGAGCATGTTGAAGCGCCCCATGACGACGGCCTGGCTGGCCGTCGGGCTCCTGCTGATCGCCGGCGCTGCCGACGCGAAGGTCCATCGCGTGCGGCCCGGCCAGTCGATCCAGGCCGCGATCGACCGCGCGTCGCCCGGGGATACGATCCTCGTCGAGCCCGGCACCTATCAGGAGACGCAGAACACCCGCTATGGCCTGCGCATCAGCACGCCGAACCTTCGCCTGATCGGCAAGGCGCGAGCCGGGCGAGGGCACGGAGCGGGACATCGACATGGACGTGGACCCGGCGACCGAGGCCCCGAGGCCAAGGTCCGACTGCTCCACACGGGCAGCCAGGAGACGGGTATCTACGCGGCGCCCGCTGGCTGCGAGTACCGCGACACGAGCTGCCCCGACGAGCTCGACGGCTTCTACATCCGCGGATTCAGCGTCGAGGGCTTCCCGCAGAACGGCATCCAGACCCGCTGGGTGGACGGCTTCCGCTTCGTCAACAACGAATCGATCGACAACCTCAACAACGGCATCTACCCGACGCTCTCGGCGAACGGGCTCGTCATGCGCAACGTCTCCTACGGCTCGCTCGATACCGCGATGTGGGTGGCGGGCTCCGAGAACGTCCGCGTCGTGGGCAACGAGGTCTTCGGCAGCCCGATCGGTCTCGAGATCTCGGTCTCGAACGACGTCAAGGTCTGGCACAACGACATCCACGACAACACGGTCGGCGTCGGTCTCTTCCATCCGAACGCCGCGGGCAACCCGCCGAGACCCGTCATGACCGACTGGGTGATCGCGCACAACCGCATCCACGACAACAACCTCCCGAACCCGGCGCCGCCCGGCAGCTTCCAGGCCGGCGTCCCGGCCGGCGTCGGCGTGCTGCTGCTCGGCGTGTCGGACCACGAGATCCGGGACAACCGGATCGAGGGCCACGATTTCGTCGGCATCGGCGTGCTCGGCTGGTGTACGGCGACGTCGCTCGGCGACCCGAGTCGCAACTGCGAGAACGACCCGCCGATCGCCGACCCGTCGGCGAATCGCAACCTCGTCACGGGCAATGCGCTCGCCAACAACGGCGCGAACCCACCCCCGATCGGATTGCCGGGCGTCGACATCCTCTACGTCCAGACGCCGCCCTTCGAGCCCGGCGTCGGGAACTGCTTCGAGGACAATGGCGCGATCACGTTCTTCTCCTCCGAGCCCGATGGGGAGCTGCCAACCGACGGGTGCTAGGCCGCTGCCCGATGTCGTCCCATCCGCTCGCGCAGACGATCGAGGCGCGTGGGTGCACGATCGAGCTTCGTTGCGTCGAGGGTCCGATCGCCCGCGAGATCTTCTTCGCGGGCCGACCGACCGGCGAGGCTGCACCCTCGGCTCGTGCGCAGGCCGAGGCGATCTACGACGCCCTGCGCGCCGTGCTCGAGGGCGCGGGCGGACCGTTTCCAACGATCGTCTCCGAGACCGTCTACCTGCGCAGCCTCGCCGCGGACCTCGAGCCGGTGCGCGACGCCCGCGCCGTCGCGTTCGGCGAGCGGGACGCGCTGGGCGGCTGCCCCGCGCGTGCGGCGATCGAGCAGGCGCCCCTTCGCGAAGGCGCCCACGTCGAGATCGCAGGCCAGGCCCTCGCGCCGCGGGACGGGGACTTGCTGGTCGAGTGCACGGCACCCGGGACGGGCGGCGCGAACGCCGCTCGGGCCCCTTCGCGAGCGCTCGGCTTTCGACTCGGCGACGAGCGCCACCTGCGCGTGGCCGGCCTCTGCGGCCGGGGCGCGGGCGCCCGGGCGCAGGCCCTCGACCTCTTCGAGCGGGCGGAAGGGCTGCTCCGCCGAGAAGGACTCGACTTCGGCGACGTCGTCCGGACCTGGCTCCATTGTCGCGACATCGATCGCGACTACGCCGAACTCAATCGCGCCCGGCGGACCTTCTTCGCAGCTCGGGGGATCGATCCGCCGCCGGCCAGCACCGGGATCGGCGGCGGGCCGGCTCTCGCCGCGAGCGATCTCGGCCTCACCGTCCACGCACTCGCGTCGGCTCGTCCACGCCCCCGCACCGTGATGCACAGCCCGACGCTCAACGAGGCCTGGGAGTACGGCGCCGACTTCGTCCGGGGCCTGCGCGTCGCGGAGGCGAACAAGGTCTCGCTGCACCTGTCGGGCACGGCGAGCATCGACGAGCGCGGACGGACGGCCCACGCGGGAGACCTCGACGCCCAGGTCGACCGCATGCTGCGCAACGTCTCGGCCCTGCTCGAGGGCCAGGGCGCGGGGCTGCGCGACGTCGTCTCCGCCGTGACCTATCTGCGAGATCCCGCCGACGCGGCCCGCCTGCAAGCGCGGCTGCGTGCCGCTGGCTTTACGGGCTTCCCGAACGTGCTCGTCGCCGCGCCGATCTGCCGCCCGGATCTGCTCTGCGAGACGGAGGTCCTGGCGGTCCTGCCGGCGGTCGATGCGTGAATCGGCGCCTCCGATCGGAACCCGGGCAGGCCCGTCGCTGAGCTAGCCTCCGCGACCCGCGGCGCGCCCGGGCTCCGCGGACGAAGGAGCCCGCCGCGCATGAGTCCGAACGTCGAGTCCGAGTCCACGAGCGGCCTCTACCGTGTCTCGCGAGACGAGCCGATCGCCGCGCTCGAGCGGCGCAGGCTGCTCGAGATGGCGGAGCTGCTCGACGCCACCACCCGAGCGCGTATCGAGGCGCTCGGCCTGGCGCCGGGCTGGCGATGCCTGGAGGTCGGACCGGGGGCCGGCACGATCTCCCGATGGCTCGGCGAGCGCGTGGGGCCCGAGGGCGAGGTCGTCTCTCTCGACCTCGACCTGCGATTCCATGTCGAGACGAAGCCCCCCGTCGCCCTGGTCGAGGCCGACCTGATGGCCGCGCCGCTTCCGCGCGACCATTTCCAGGTCGCCCACGCGCGCAACGTGATCGAGCATCTCCCGGATCCGCTCGCTGCCCTCGCGCGCCTGGTCGACGTGCTCGAGCCGGGGGGCTGGCTGCTGATCGAGGACGGGGACTTCGTCACGATCGACGAGGCACCGCTGCCCGAGGCCTTTCGGGCGCTGCACGACGCGGCGACGGCGGCGGGGCTCAGGCGAAGCCCGCATTGGAAGCGGCGCTACGGGAGTCGGATGCGGGCGGATCTGATGCAGCTGTCGCTCGAGGACGTCGCCGTCGACGAGACGCGGCGCACGCTGGTCGGCGGCACCCCGGGCGCCGAGAGCTATCTGCTCGGCCTCGAGTACGCCGTGCCGGGACTCGTCGCCGGCGGGTTGATCGAGGCGAAGGTCGCCGAGGAGGCCCTCGCCCTCGCGCGGCGATCGGACTTCAGCCTGCCGGGCCCCGTGCACGTGATCGGCGTGGGGCGCAAGCCGCTGCGCTGAGGCCGGTTCTGCCTCAGTCCTCGAGTGAGACGCCGTAGGCTTCGACGTAGGCCTGCGTGCTCGCGCGGATCTCGGCCTTCGTGTAGCCCCAGTCCTCGGGCTCGTAGCGATGCTTGCCGAACTTGTTCTTCGGCTTGTGTGCGAGGTAGTCGCGGATGCGCGCCGCGTAGTCGGCCGCGAAAGGACGACCGATCCGGGCGTAGGCGCCTTCGATCGCGGCGACGGGATCCCGCATCTGCTCCTGGAAATGCAGGTCGACGAAGCGATCGGGCAGCTCGCCCTTCTTCCGGCGGTCGAGGATGTGGACCATCAGGTCGAAGATGCCCGTTCCGCCCGCGCGGATGCGGTCGAGGTCGACGGTGTCGCTGCGATGCCAGCGACAGGAGGCGAGCGTCGAGAGACCGGAGGGAATCGTCTTGAGCGGGTCGCGATGGGTCAGGACGATCCAGGCGTCGGGGTACGTCGCGAAGACGAGATCCAGGATCGGCAGGTAGACGGGCGTCTTCAGCACCCAGCGCGCCTCGGGCTTGCCGAACTGCATCATCTGCAGGAAGACCTTGTGGAACTGCATCGACGCCACGAAGTCCGGCGCCCAGTCGGGCACGTCCGCGAACATCCACCATTGAAACGCGCCGAAGGAGGGCATCATCGCGTGGATGCACTCCACGGGCAGATGCGCCCCCATCTCGTGGATCGTCGCGAACTCGGGCTGGACGTCCGTCCACAGCTCGTGCTCGCACTCGGTCATGGCGAGCAGCCGCTCGGGATCGTTCACGGGCGGCACGGGATGCGCCGCATCGACGGCGGAGATGCTGCGTGAGGTCGGATCCTGCGAGAGCAGCTCGAAGAGGATCGTCGTGCCGGAACGGCCCTGTCCCGTGACGATGACGGGCGCGTCGATCTTCTCGTCGAGGATCGCCGGATGCTCGTGGAGACGTCGCGTCATGAAGAGCCGCGTGCGGAGACAGCGCAGGATCTCCTGCCGCTCGAGCAGCCGCCCCACGACGTTCAGGTTCGCGTGCTGCTCCATCGACGTGACCAGCGCGTCGAGCCGCCCGCGCCAGTCCCCGTCGAAGTCGCCGAAGTCCGACAGCCCCGTCGAGGTCTTCGCGAGATCGACGAGCTCATCGACGTCGAGGGAGACCAGACGGTCGGCCCCGCCGACGGAGTCGCCCATGACGTTCACGCGGCGGACCCAGGAGGGGCGCGGGTATCGCTCGGCCATCGACTTCAGCATGCATTCCTCCACGGTAGGCGCGTCGCACGGTAACCGATGCGCGGGGCCCGGGACACGGGACGTGCACGGGTCTACCGCACCGCCTCGACGACGATCCCCTCGAAGTCCTCGTCGTAGATCGAGGTCGGATCGGCGCGCACCCGTCGGTCGAGGGCCGCCGCGTCCTCGCCCACGAGGATCCGCCACTCGCCCCGCCGCACCCCGTCGAGCACGATCCGCGCCGCGTCGTCCGGCGTGAGGGGCGCACTCTCGCGGAACGCCTCCGCCTGCTGCGCGACGTCTCGCTCGGTCGCCGCATCGAGCGTCGCGCCACGATGCAGCCGAAGCGTGTTGAGCGTGATCGAGGTGCCGACGTGGCCGGGGAATACGACGGCGGCGCGCAGGTGCGGGGCGTGGGTCGCGAAGTCGGTGATCAGGCTCTCCGTAAAGCCCTTGATCGCCGCCTTGGCCGTGCTGTAGGCGCTATGCGGCCGGCCGGGACCGCGGGAGGCCCAGAAGGCCTTGACCGAGCTCATGTTCACGACCTGGCCTGCGTCGGCCCGCAGCAGCAGGGGGAGGAAGGCGCGGGTCGAGTAGTAGACGCCGAGCCAGGAGGTCTCGAAGGTGCGCTCCCACTCTTCGCGCGGACCGGCGACGAAGCTGCCACCGCCGCCGATGCCCGCGATGTTGCAGAGCAGGTTCACGTGCGGACGCCACGCGGCGACGGCCTCCCGGAAGGCGACGAGCGCGGCCTCCTCGCGGATGTCGACGGCCCGGTGCAGGACCGTGCCGGCGTGTCCCGCGGCCGCGCAGGCCTCGGCGGTCGCCTGGACCTTCGACTCGACCACGTCGCACGTGGCGACGTCGCAGCCCTCCGCCGTCAGGCGACGGACGAGCGCGGCACCGATGCCATCGCCGCCCCCCGTGACGACGGCCACCCGGCCGGCGAAGCCGTCTTCGAATCGTCTCGTCATCGCGCGGGCTCCTCCGGCGGCCTGGCCCCGCGATCGGAGTGAGCCGGCCGGGCGCCACGATATCCGATCGGGCCCGGTCGACGGCCGAGATCCCGATCGGGTCGCGTGCAGGCGCTCCGATTCCGTACGCTGGACGCGCCCTGGAGCCGGCGCGGTCCCGTCGGCCGCCCGGTAGGCCGGGGGGCCCGCGCGCGGGAGGATCATGGAAAAGCTCGCCTACTTCGTGCTGAAGGACGCAACCACCCCGGGCGCCGCCCTGGCGCGACCGCTCCGGGAGCACGTCGCGCCTGCGCTGCTCGCCGACGCCCATGTCCGCGGACTCACGCTCGAGATCCCCGACCTCGCGGACGACCCGCGCGTGACGGACGCGCATCTCACGGGTCGCGGACGCGAGATCGGCGCGGCCGTCTTCGTCTGGCTGGACACGGTCGATCGCCGCGGGATCGTCGAGGAGGCACTCGCTGGACTGGGGACGGGCCTGGCGGGCTATCTCGTGACCGAATCCGTCGTCCAGCCCTATGCGGCGCGGGACTGGGCGGACGGCGAGCCGAGTCCGGGCGTCACGCAGCTCGTGACCTTCTCCCAGCCGTCGGGTCTGCCCGACGAGACGTTCTTCGAGCGCTGGCACGGGCGGATCTCGCAGCTGTCCTTCGCGCTGCATCCGACGCGGCGATGTTATGTGCGAAACGTGGTGGCGAGGGTGCTGACGCCGGGCGCGCCGGCGTGGCGGGGGATCGTCGTCGAGCGCTGGGATCGGCTCGAGGAGTGGCTCGACCCGAAGCAGCTCTACTCCTCGCAGGCTCTGTTCGACGAGATGCAGGCGGTGGGCTTTGCGGATCCCGCGTCGGTGAATCTGACGCTCTCGAGCGAGTGGATCCTGCGGAGCATCGCATGAGGGCAGGGCGGGGGGCTCGACCGGCGGCCCGACGCGTGGCCACCCCGGGCGTCGTCGTGCGGCTGGCCCTCGTACTCGTCGCGTTCGCCATCGTCTCGGTCCCCGCCGTGCCCATTCGGGCCCAGCCGGCCCCGGCATCGGTCGACCCCGCGGCCGCGGATGCCGCGACCCGACGCCTGCTCGTCGCGGCGAGCCGCGGGGATGCGAAGGCCGTCCGGGACTCGATTGCCGCGGGGGCGCGCATCGACGAGCACCGGGCGCGCTACGTCGGCCCCGGGCTCCAGACGGCGCTCGTCGGCGCGGCCCTGCGCGGCCACGCGGAGGTCGTGCGCGTGCTGATCGAGGCGGGCGCCGATCCGACGATTCCGGAGAAGGACGGCTACACGGTCTGGCACGCAGCGGCCTTCCAGGGACGCGCCGCCGTCCTTCGCGTGCTCGAGGCCCTCGCCGTCCCGGGCAATGGTCCCGCGCCGAAGGACGGCCTCTGGCCCTTGCACCGCGCGGCCTCGGGCGGGACCCCGCGGCACGCGGAGGCCGTCGAGGTGCTGATCGAGCGGGGCGGCGCTGCCTGCAGCGTGCGGGATCCCCAGGGTCGCGTGCCCCTCGATCTCGCCCGGACGCCGCGCATCCGGACGCTCCTCGACGCCTGCGCGGGGCCGCCCGCGCCTTGACGGCACCCTCCACCTGAGGCAATTACATGCCAACTGGCAACCGGATGCCAGGAGGCCGAATGTCCCAGGCGACCCCCCTCGAAGCCCCCGCGAACCGGGTGGACCGACGTGTCCAGGCCTTCCGGGCGCACGTGCTCGCCTGCGCGGAGGCGCTCTTCGCCGAGCGCGGCATCGAGGGCACGAAGATCGACGACGTCTGCGAAGCGGCGGACGTCGCGAAGCGGACGCTCTGCAATCACTTCCCGACGAAGTCGCATCTGGTCGAGGCCCTCGCGCACGACGCGGTGTCCCGACTGGTGACGACCGTCGACGAGGCGCGCGAGAGCGGAGACTCGACGCGGGCCCGGCTCGAGGGCCTCTTCGAGGCGCTCCGGCGACGCGCCGCCGAGCTGGGCCCGATCCATCGCGAGTTCGTCGGTGCCTTCTTCGGCGCCGCCCACGGCACGGCGCACGCGACCGAGGGCGAGATCCGCGTGTCCGACGCGATCCGCGCGCTGCTCGCCGCGGGGGGCCCCGGCGAGCTGCCCCCGAACGCCCCGATCGAGACCTTCACGGAGGTCGTCCTCGGTGCGATCTACTCGACGACCCTCGAGTGGATCCATCGCGACGACTACGACATCGAGCAGCGCACCCGCGCGATCGGCGCCTTCCTCGTCGGTCTGCTCCCGAACGCCTAGCCCGTAGCTCCAGGAGATCCTTGCATGCACGCGAACGAGAACGGCGACGAGCGCGTCCTCATCATCAGCTCCGACTGCCACGCCGGGACGCTGCCCTCGCAGTACAACGACTACATGCCCGCGAAGTACCACGATGCCGCCAACGCCTGGTGGGTGCAGTACACGCGCGAGATGATGAGCCGGGTCGGGACCTTCTTCGATCAGGAGGCGGTCGAGGCCTACGACGCGAAGGCGGGGGACGCGGGGCGCTACCGGCGCGAGACGCTCGAGAATCCGATGCTCGCGGCGAGCGACAAGGACCTGATCGCGATGCTCGCGGATCCGACGAATCCCTTCGCGCCGCGGCGGGGCGAGTGGGATCCGATCGTGCGCATGAAGGAGCTCGACGACGACGGCACGGCGGGGGAGGTGATCTTTCCGCAGATGGCGCCCTTCGGCGCGGGCCTGATGCAGTACCGGCACGCCGTGACGCCGGAGCTGAACCTCGCGGGCTGCCGGGCCTACAACCGCTGGCTGGCGGACCTGTGCAAGGCGAATCCGGCGCGCATGGCGGGCGTCGCGCTCGTCAACGTCGACGACATCGACACGACGGTCCAGGAGATCCGCGACGCGAAGGCGTGGGGGCTCTGGGGCGGCGTGCTGCTCCCGACCAGCACGGGCGAGCATCCCTTCTACCACCATCCGCGCTACGAGCCGCTCTGGGCCGTCTGCGAGGAGCTCGACATGCCGATCCAGACGCATTCGGGCTGGTCGCCGGACTACGGCGACGTCGAGTGCGCGACGGCGATGTTCATCAGCGAGGTCGACATGTGGGCCCAGCGACCCTTCACGGCGATGATGTGGTCGGGCGTCTTCGAGCGGCATCCGAAGCTCAAGTACGTACTGACCGAGGCCGGGATCGGCTGGGTGCTCGAGAAGCTGCGGGTGCTGGAGTTCAAGGCCCAGGATCCGATCTTCAAGCACTTCACCCGCGGTCTCTCGCTCGGGCCGACGGGCTACTTCCAGCAGAACTGCTATCTCGGCGCCTCGTTCCTCAAGCCGCACGAGGCGCGCTTCCGGCACGAGCTCGGCGTCGAGAAGATCATGTGGGGCTCGGATTACCCGCATCTCGAGGGCACCTGGCCGAATACGATGAAGGCCCTGACCGAGACCTTCGGCGACTACCCCGAGCAGGAGATCCGGGACATCCTCGGACTCAATGCCGCGCGGATCTACGGCTTCGACGTCGAAGCACTTCGTCCCGTCGCGGCCGAGATCGGGCCGACGATCGCGGAGATCCGCGGACAGGCCTGATCCGCGCCCGACCGCTGCCCACCAGGAATCAGGAGACAGCCATGGATCGCTACCTCGTCATCTCGTCCGACGGTCATGCCGGCCTCCACGCGGCGGACTACCGACCCTACGTCGACCCGAAGTACCGCAAGGCCTTCGACGAGGCGCTGCCGATCCAGATCGAGGCGACCTCGCGGATGAGCGACTACTTCCTCATCACGGAGATCAACGAGGACTGGCGCCGCGGCCGCGATGCCGAGCTCGCCGGCGCCTGGGACCCGACCGCGCGGGACAAGGTGCTCGACGAGGACGGCATCGTCGCCGAGGTGCTCTTCCCGGACGGCGTGACCGAAATGAACTCGCCGCCCTTCGGCGCGGGCTTCACGATGCGTCCGGAAGGCGCAAGCGCCGAGCTGATGTGGGCGGGCTGCGACGCGCACAACCGCTTCATCACGGAGTTCGTGCAGACGGCGCCCGAGCGACGGATCGGACTCGCCTGCATCCCCGTCTACTGGGACGTCGACCTCGCGGTCGCGAAGACGCGGGAGGCCAAGAAGAACGGCCTCGCCGGCGTGCTGCTGCCGCCGATGTGGGGCGACTTCGACGCCTATCACCATCCGAAATACGACCCGTTCTGGGCGGTGTGTCAGGAGCTCGACATGCCGATCCACTTCCACTCGGGCCCCGCGCCGATGGAGCAGTTCTTCGGTCCGCTGCCGCCGGGCGAGGACGGGCGCGTGCCGCCGGGCGCGGTCGGTGCGTACCTGATGGAGGTCCATGTCTGGCTGACCCGACCGCTGACCTTCATGCTCTGGGGGGGCGTCTTCACGCGCTTTCCGAGGCTCAAGGTCGCGCTCACGGAAGGCACCTCGGCCTGGGTGCCGGACTACGTCGAGCGCCTGGAGTTCCACTACCGGGAGTCCCGGGAATCCCAGAAGCTGGGCGACTTCCGTGGTCACCTCGCCGAGTCTCCCGTCGAGACCTTCCGCAAGAACGTGATGATCGGCGCCTCCTGCATGTCCCGGCGTGAGGCCGAGCTGCGCCATGCGATCGGCGTCGGGAACATGATGTGGGGCAGTGACTATCCGCATCCCGAGGGCAGCTGGCCCGTCACCCGGAAGCAGCAGCTCGACTCGCTCCACGGCCTGCCGGACGCGGAGCTCGAGGCGATGCTCGGCATGAACGCCGTCGGCTTCTACGGCCTCGACGTCGAGAAGCTCGCGCCGCTGGCGGCTCGGATCGGCCCCGAGAAGGCGCTCTTCCAGAAGCCCCGCGAGCAGGTCTGATTTCCGCCCCGAGCCGAGGAGTCCCCGTGAAGGTCAGCATCGACCAGTACTGCATCAACGTCTCCGACCTGCAGCGCAGCGTCGATTTCTACGAGAAGGCGATCGGCCTGCGCATCACGCATCGGGTCGAGACGCCGGAGTTCCGCGAGGTGATCCTCGCCGGCGAGAGCGGCCATCGCATCCAGCTCGCCTGGCATCGCAACCAGAAGGGCCCGATCGAGCACGGCAACGGCTTCTGGAAGCTCTATCTCGACACGGACGACTGCGAAGGTCTCTACGCGCGCTGCATGGAGGCCGGCGCCGAGTCCGTGTCGGCGCCCGAGCGCCTCGAGCATTGGCCCGTCACGGCCGCCTTCGTGCGCGACCCCGACGGCTACCTCGTCGAGATCCTCGAGACCCACGGCGACACGCCCGAGGTGAGCGGTCCCGGAGCCGGAAACGCCTAGCGCGCTCCGCAGCCCGCTCCGCTCCCAGCGGATCCGGTCCGCTCCTGTTTGAAATCGACTCTCCCGGTTCAATTCATCCGGGTCTTCTCCCGATCCGGGTCTCCGGTCCACGCCGCAGCACGCCCCGCGGCCGAACCGGAGACCCTCGATGTCGATCCGATCCCGCGCGCTGCGGCGCGCCACGGCGGGAGCGCGATTCGTCCCGCTCTGCCTCCTCGTCCTCCTCGCGCTGCTCATGGCGAGTGCCGTCCGTGCGGAGGAGACGCTGCGCTTCGAGCTCGAGTTCTTCGAGCACGGCGAGGCGCAGCCGATCCTCGAGGCGACGATCTGGAGCGCCGGCCGCCGCGTGCGGATCGAGCAACGCAGTCCCGGCGCCGTCGATCCCGGGGCCGCGCTGCTCTTCCGGGGGGATCGCGACCGCCTCTACGGGATCTCCGACCGCACCCGCAGCTACGTCGACGTCGAGCGGGACCTGCTCGCGCGGCTCTCGGAGTCGCATCGCCGGGCACGCCACGAGGCCTCCTCGCAGCTCGCGGGCCTGCCGAGCGACCAGCGCAAGGCCCTCGAGCGCATGCTCGGCGTCTCGCGTCAGGAGGTCGATCGCATCGAGGAGCCGGTCGTCGTCACGCGATCCGGGGTGCGCGACGAGTTCTCGGGATTCGCCTGCGAGCGCGTGGCGCTGCATCGCGCCGAGCGGCTGCTGGGCGAGGCGTGCATCGCTTCGTGGGAGCAGATCGGACTCGAGCCCTCGGACTTCGAGGTCTTCCGCGTGCTCGCGAACTTCCAGCGCGATGCGATGGGGACGCCGGGGAATACGCCCCTCGAGCTCGTGCCCGATCAGCCACTCGACCTGATCTCGCAATTCGACGGATTGCCGCTGCGCTTCGAGCGCCGGGTGGACGGGCGTCCGCGCAGCGCGATCCTCCTGCGGCGCGTCACTCGCGAGGCGTACGACGCCGATCGCTTCGAGCCGCCGCCGGCCTACGTACGCCGAACGGGGCCGAGCGCGCTGATGGCCCTCGCGGCGATGGCCCGTCCCGAGCCGCCGGGTGCGAGCCCGTCCGCGGCCGAGTCGCCCGCGCCGCCGGGGCCGGCGAGCCCGGCCTGGACGGGCGACGACGAGGAGGAGACCCTCGCGAGCGGCGCGGCGTCCGCGCCGGCGAGTCGCCGGACGAGGCCCGCGCGCCCCGCCCGGCGATACGCGCCGCCGCCCGGAGCCTCGATCCGGCTCTTTCCCTGAAAGAAGGGGGGCCAGTGCGAGCGGCGCCCGAGCTCGCGCCTTCTAGCGTGGGGCGTGGGTCCACTCCGTGAAGCCCGCGTTCTTCCCGGGACGACCGCCGGCGGGCGCGAGGAATGCCGACCCGGTCGCGCGATCGACCAGCCAGACGATCCAGGGATCGTCCCCGGTCGCCCACCAGCCGCCGTATCGAGCATCGGTCCGCGCGAGCCAGGCGAGCGCCCGCACGAGTGCGTCGTCGCCCCAATGCCAGGCGTCGGGATATCCGTGCCGGGCCAGCAGCTCCGTCGTCACGACAGCGCCCTGCAGCGCCTCCCAGACGTAGCCCGTATGGACGGGCGGATCGCTGAGCCCGCCGCCGCGACGCATCTCCTCGGGCAGAGCGCCGTCGAGATCGAGACCGTCGCGGCGCGCGCCTCGCGGCCCGATCGCGACGGGACGCAAGGGGTCGGGCTGCCAGTCCAGGGATCCGTAGCGGAAGCCGACGTGCGACGAGGCCTCGCCGAGCCAGGCACGATGGACCTCGACCGCGGCCGCCAGGTCCCCTTCGTCGCCCAGGTAGAGGGCGATCGCGACGCGGGTCGCCCCGGCATGCGTGCCCCAGTTGTTCGGTCGGTCCTCGTGGGTCGAGATCAGGGTCCTTCCGGAGAAGTCCCGCCGCCGAAGGACGTCCAGCCAGGTCCGGAAGTCGGCGTCGAGCGCCGGGTCGAGGGAAGCGAGATCGATCAGATCGGCGGCGAAGACGTAGGCAGCGACCTCGCGGCCGAGGGCGAGCGTGTCGGCGCCGGCCTCGCTTCCACCGTAGGTGACCTCGCGCAGTGCGCGATGCACCTCGTCGACGAGATCCTCACGACCCAGACGGACGCCGACCAGGGCCTTCGCCAGTGTGCGCGTATTGGCCGGATCGTCCTGATTCGAAAGATCGGGCACGCGTTGCGGCTCGCTCGCCTCGGCATAGAGCGCGGACCAGCCGGGTCCGTCGGTCGGACGCTCCGAGAGCCTCTCGCGATCGACCCACAGCCCCGCGGTCGCGGTCGTTCGCTGCCCGACGCAGCGACCGAAGTCGCTCACGAGGCCCTCGGCGATCGTCGCGTCCGCGGTCGAGACGCGCTGGTCGCCATCCAGGTCCGCGTCCTGGCAGGCCAGACTGCTCAGATCGACCGACGCGCACGCGGGCCAGCGCGCGCTGAGTGTCGTCAGGTAGGCGACGTCGCTTGCCGTCAGCAGCCCGTCGAAGTCGCTGTCGAGCGACACACAGCCCGGCGGCAGAGGCCGAATGGCTCCGCTGCTCAGACAGGGCCAGACGCTCTGCAGCCGCGCTTGGAGCACGATCGTGTCGAGCACATCGAGGCGACCGTCCTGCGCCAGGTCGAGCGCCCGACACTCCGCAGCCGCCGAGAAGTCGACCGAGCGACAGCTGCGTACGCGCACGCGAAGGGCGATCAGCCCACCGACGTCGGCGACCTCGACGACCCCGTCGCGATCCGCATCCCAGAGGTCGCAGGACGGGCTCTGTCCCGCCACCGGCTCGGCGAGCAGACCCGCAACCGCGATCCCGACTCCCAGCACCCGGGTCCGGCCCGCGACCCGTCGGACGAACGTCCGCATCCCCTCGACCCTCCCGGCGCGGCAGCGTATCGGGGTCGCGGGCAGGACGATGTGATGCGCGATCCAGCCGTTGCGGGGATCGTGGCGGGCGCGGCCTCAGCGGCCGAGCAGGCGCTCGGCGTTGTCGCAGAGGATCCGACGCTTGGTCGTCTCGGAGAGGTCGCTGCGCGACGTGAGCTCCGCGACGATGCCCTCGAAGGCGTGATCGGGATGCGGGTAGTCGGTCGAGAAGCAGACGTTGCCGTCGCCGATCGCGTCGACCACGAAAGGCAGCAGGCTCTCGTCGGAGTCCGCCGACACGAAACATTGTCGCTGGAAGTACTCGGTCGGCGTGAGCGGCAGCGCCAGGCTCGCGAAGCCCCACTTCTCGACGTGGTGGTCCATCCGATCGAGCCAGTAGGGCACCCAGCCGACACCGGCCTCGACGATCAGCACGCGGAGGCCGGGATGTCGTTCGAGGACGCCCCCGCAGATCAGGCTGAGCAGCCCCATCTGCTGCTCGAAGGCGTGGCTCAGCATGTGACGGAAGAGGAAGTTGTCGTAGCGGTCCCGACCGACCTGGGGCACGTCCTGGGTCGTTCCCTCGTGCAGCACGACGGGGACGTCGAGCTCCTCGAGCAGACTCCAGAGCGGGTCGAGGGCCGGGTCGTCGAGGGTGCGCCCGCCGACGGGATTGGGGCGCAGGACGGCGCCGCGCTGGCCGAGCTCCTCGACGCCGCGGCGCAGCTCGGCGAGGGAAGCGCCGACGTCCATCTGGGGCACGAGCACGGGGGCGATCAGACGCTCGGGGCTGGCGCTGCAGAACGCGTGCGCCCAGTCGTTGTACGCGCGACACAGGGCAACGGTCACGTCGAGCTCGGGAATGCCGTAGAAGAAGAGTCCCGTCGTCGGGTACATCATCATCACGTCGATCCCCTCGCGATCCATGTCCGCCAGTCGGACCTTCGGATCGCGACCACCCGGCGACATGCCTCCGGGCTTCGCGCCGGGCGGGAAGGGGATGTAGGGCTTGAGGCGACCGCCGACGAGCTGTCGGTAGCGCCCCTGGTTGTCGACGACGAAGCGCGGTGCCATCTCGCGGTAGCGCGCCGGGAGAAGGTCCGGCCAGACGTCCTCCGGCTCGTCGAAGTGGCCGTCGGTATCGATCACGCGCTGGCTCGACATGGCGGGACTCCCGGCGCTCGCCCATCGGGGCCGCGCTCTGCGCCCGGCGCGCCGACGTCGATGCGACGTCGCGGGCCGCGCCCGGCAGACGCTACGGGGCCATCCGCTCCTGCGCCAATCGCCACGGAGATGAGCCGACCGAACCTCGAGCGCCGTCTGAGACAAGGCTCACAACCATCCGGATTCTCGCGTGATCGTTGCGATCGATCCAGGTCGGCCGGCGGCCGGGCAAGGGCGTCCGGACGAGCCGTGCGCGACCGCTCGACCCGTCGGCCCCGACGCGGGCGGGAGTCCCCGTGCGGGCTCAGCGCCCGCCGTATTTCCGATCGATGCCCTGGATGTGCGCCTTCAGCCAGATCTTGAGGAACGAGAAGAGCTTCGAGGAGAGCTCGCCGCCCTTGTCGAAGGCCGCCTTGTGCGTGCCAAGGTCGTCGAGCAGCTTGGCGTGGATGTGGCGATGGGTGACGAGACCGGGCCACTCGATCGACTCCATGTAGGCCTCCTCGTCGGCGAAGTGCTTGACGGTGTACTTCGCGAGCTCGTCGAAGGTCTTCTTCTGCTCGGATCGACTCGCGTCGCCCTCGTAGAGGTCGTGCAGTCGATTCATCAGATCGATCAGCCGCTGATGCTCCTCGTTCATCTTGTCGACGCCCACATCGAAGGCGTCGCTCCAGGCCAGGACGGTCATCTCCCCGCTCCCATTCGATCGTGCCCGCCCCTTCCGAGACCGGCCGCCGGTCGGAGGGATGGGGTGCTCCGAAGGGCTCTTCGTCTGCGGTCACGAGCAGCCTTCGTGCGAAGGCGCCGACCGTCGCAATCTGGTGTATTTGCCGGAGGACGGGCCCGGTTGCACCACGCGGGCAGCGGGACGGAACGCCACGCGTGCGTGGCATGAGGGCTCGGTGGCGACGCGTTCAGGCGTCGGCGCCCGATCCGGATGCGGCCTCCGAGGCAGGGGACCCGGCGGCGGGCTCCGCCTTCCGATCGAGCACGGCGCGCACCCGAGCGCGGAGACTGCGCGGCGAGAAGGGCTTCTGCAGGAGATCGACGTCGCGGGGGAGACCGCCGTCCTGCTCGAGCATCGCCTCCGCATAACCCGACATGAAGAGCACGGGCAGCTCCGGCTCCTCCGTCCGCAAGGCACGCGCGAGCTCGACCCCGTTCATCCGGGGCATCAGCACGTCGGTCAGGACGAGGTCGAAGCGCGTCCGGTCCTTGCGCAGGCGATCCAGCGCATCACAGCCATCCACCGCCTCGACGACCGCGTAGCCCCCGCGCCGAAGCACGTCGGCGGCGAGTCCCCGGATCGTCGCCTCGTCCTCGACCAGCAGGATGCGCTCGTTGCCGCCCAGATCCGGCTGGGGGATGCGACCGGTACGCGCAGCGAGCACGCGCTCTTCGTCGCATTCCGGAATCGAGATCCGGAACCTGCTTCCCCGACCCGGCTCGCTCTCGACCTCGATCGAACCGCCGAGCTGCCGCACGATGCCGTAGACGGTCGACAGGCCGAGCCCCGTGCCGAGAGATTCGGGCTTGGTCGTGAAGAAGGGCTCGAAGATGCGTGCGCGCGTCGCAGGCTCCATGCCGACGCCCTCGTCCCGCACCTCCAGCATCACCGCCGGTCGGCTCCCTCCGGCCTCCGCCTCGGTCGACGGCGCCGGAGAGACGACGATCTCGAGGCATCCGCCCTGCGCCATCGCATCGCGCGCGTTGGCCGTGAGGTTCATCAGGACCTGCTCGAGCAGCGATGGATCAGCCCAGATCGACGGACGACCCGGTCGGACCTCGCAGCGCAGCGCGATCCCGTCGCCGAGCACGCGCCGGAGGATCGGTTCGAGCCGGGAGACGATGTCCCCGAGGTCGACGACTTCGGGCCGCGTCACCTGTCGGCGGCTGAAGGCGAGCAGCTGCCGGGTCAGCGCCGCCGAGCGCTCCGCCGCCTCGACGATCTGGTCGGAGGCCTCGTGGATCTCGCTGCCCGGCGGGCTGTCTTCGCGAATCGCTTCGCCGCATCCGAGGATGACGGTCAGGTAGTTGTTGAAGTCGTGGGCGATGCCGCCGGCCAGGCGACCGACCGCCTCCATCTTCTGGGACTGGCGGAGCTGGTCCTCGAGCGCCCGGCTGGCGGAGACGTCCTCGAAGAGGAGCTGCGCGCCGACGACCTGACCGCGCTCGTCCGAGAGCGGTGCGATGTGCGCGCGGACATCGACCTGCTTGCCGAAGAGGCTCGTGTAGGACACCTCCGTCACGATCCGCTCGCCGGAAGCGACCCGCTCGATCAGCTCGTGGGTCGAGACTGCGGCGAGGGCCGGCGACTTCCAGAGGTTGTGCGGACCGAGTGTCTCGACGGATCCGGCGCCAACGAGCTCGGCATAAGCCCGGTTTGCGGCGACGACGTTCAGCTGGCCGTCGACGATCAGCACGCCGAAGGGCGACTGATCGACCAGGGATCGGAAGCGCTGCTCGCTCTCACGCAGGGCGAGCTCGGCCTGCTTCCGCTCTTCGATGTCCTGGCCCATCACGAGCACGCGGGGCTCGCCGTCGGGCGTCGTGTAGCGGGCCGCTCGGAGCTCGTACCAGCGATACACGCCGTCCGCGTGGAGGCCGCGCACCTCGCGCGGCCGCGCATCGCCCCGGTCGACGAAGGCCGTCAGCGCCTCGCGCATGGCGGCCGCGTCCTCGGGGTGCGCGAAGTCGAAGGCCGAGAGGCCGAGGACCTGCTCGGTGGACCAGCCGGTATGGGCCGTGCCGAAGGCGCTCGCGACGCGGCCATCCTCGCGGATCTCGAAGATGATCTCCCGGGTGCCCTCCACCAGGGCCGCAAAGCGGGGATCGGCCGCACTCGCAGGCGCCCGATCGCTCACCTCCGGCGGCCCGGCGGCCATCGCCGCGGTCCCGCGTCGGCGCCCGAGGCCCCGCGCCGCCGAGGCCAGGACCGCTCCCGCTGCCATCCAGGCGACCCACGCCCCTCCCGCCATCAAGCGACGCTCCCGTGCACAAGACCGTCGGATCCGACGCCTGGCCTTCCGGCACGATAGGGCACCCGGCGCACGCGGGCCGCATGCGCCGAACGCGAATCACGCTCGAGCGGGCTCGGCCCCCGCCGCCGACCAGCCGAGCTCGCGAGCCCGGGCACGGGCCAGCGCGGGCACGTCGGCCGCCACGAAATGCGCGTGCAGCACCTGCACGCCGATCATGTGATTGAAGACGGCATCGAGGGTGTTGCGCGTCGCATCCGTCGTGTCGGGCGCATCGTGCAGCGCGAAGAGGGCGTCGACCCCGTCGACGGAGAGCAGGCCCGCGGATGCGATCGCCTCCGGCGAGAGGTGTCGCTCGGCCAGACCGCGCATGGCCGCCCACTTATGCGGGTCGGTATGCGCCGGCGGAGCCATGAACGCGAACTTCTCGCGCTCGTAGAGCACCCGCGGCAGCAGGCCCTTCATCGCCTCCCGCAGCACCCACTTCTCCGTGCGCCCCCGGATGCGCACGGAGGGCGGCAGGGTCGCCGCCCGCTCCGCGAGGTGGTGGTCGAGGAAGGCCGGGCGCGCCTCCATCGAGTTCGCCATGTCCACGCGATCCCCGCCCCAGGTCAGGATCTGCCCCTCGAGCATCGTCTTGATCCAGACGTACTGCGCCCGATCGAGCGGATGGCGCTTCGCGAGAGCCGACGCATCGAGGGCCTCGGCGATGGCCGCGCCGGGGTCGTAGCCCGTGAGCTCCCGGGCGACGTCCGGATGGAGCAGTCCCGGCACGTGTCGCGCGGCGGCCAGCCAGGGCTGCAGGCAGGCGGGGGTGAACCCGACACGCGAGGTGAGCGCCGGATCGACGATCTCCGCCTCGGCGAGCATGGCCCCCTTGAACAGCGCGTTCTGATCGTGGAGCGCGCGAGCCCACTCCTCGCGATCGGATGCGGGCAGCTCGTCGGCGCCGTGCAGGAAGAGATCGTTGCGGAAGGCCGGGTAGCCGGCGAAGAGCTCGTCGGATCCCTCGCCCGTGACGACGACCTTGTAGTGCGCGTCCCGGACGTGGCGACTCATCAGGAGCTTCGCCACGGCGAGGGTGTTGTAGATCGTGCGCTCGGTATGCCAGAGCGTCTCCTCGAAATGATCGTAGAGATGCGTCGCATCGAGCCGCAGGACGTCCTGATCCGCGTCGACCGATCGCGCCATCTCCCGGGCGATCGGTGTCTCGTCGTAGTCGGCATTGTCAAAGCCGATCGTGAACGCCTTCACGGGCCCCTGGCGGACCGCCGATGCCAGGCCGAGGATCGAGCAGGAGTCGATCCCGCCCGAGAGGTAGCAACCGACGGGGACGTCGGCCTCGAGCCGCAGCTGCACCGCCTCGAGCAGGCCGCTGCGCACGACGTCGACGGCCTCCGCATCGGTCGTGGCCGCGTGCCCCCCCGCCTCGGGAAAGTCGATGTCCCAGTAGCGTCGCTCCTCGACCTGCAGCCGGCCGTCCCGACGTCGCACCCGTACGACGTGTCCCGGCGGCACCTGACGGATGCCGGCGAAGGCCGTGGTGCCGGGCACGATGGTCTGCATGAGCTGATGGAAGAGCCCGGCCGGATCGAAACGACGCGGCACGTCGGGATGCGCGAAGAGCACCTTCAGCTCGGATCCGAAGACGAGCCGGTCGCCGACGACGACGTAGTAGAGCGGCTTGATCCCGAAGCGGTCCCGAACGAGCGAGAGCTCGTCGGCATCCCGATCGTAGAGGGCGAAGGCGAACTCGCCGCGCAGATGGGGCAGGCTCTCTTCGACCCCGAGGCGAGGCGCGAGATGGAGCAGGATCTCCGAGTCGCTCCTGGTCGCGAATCGGGCGCCGCGCGCCACGAGCTCGGCACGGATGCGCTGGTAGTCGTAGAACTCGCCGTTCTGGGCGAGCAGGAAACGACGGTCCGCGCTCACGAAAGGCTGTCGGCCTCGATTCGCGTCGAGGTCGATGATCGACAAGCGCGCGTGGCTCATGCCGATCCCGTCGAAGGCCTGCCAGCCGAAGCCGTCGGGACCGCGGTGATGCTGGATCGCGGCCATCGCGACCAGGGTCTCCGGGTCGATCGGCCTGTCGCGGTCCGCGTGGAATACGCCGGCGATGCCACACAAGGTCGGGATCCTCCGTTCGTGGATGGGGGGCGAGGGGGGCGAGCCGCGCGACGAGCCACTCGAGGTGGTCGTGCGCGGGGTGGCTCAGGCGTAGGTCTTGGACAGGGCCGAGAGCAACGCCATGCGGATGAACACGGCACCGCGTGCCTGGGCGAAGTACCAGTTGTGGGCCGTGGCATCGATGCTGCGATCGAGCTCGCCGCCGCGCGCCAGGGGATGCAGCACGATCGCACCCGGCTTGAAGGGGGACTGTTCGCTCAAGCGGTAGCGCGCGCCCAGCGACTCGTAGTCCCCGTGCTTCCAGGCGATCGAGTTGATGTAGACGACGTCGAGGGTGGGCAGGACGACGTCGAGATCGTCGACGACCTCGATGCGCAGGCCCGCCTCCTCGAGCTCCTCGCGCTGATCCGGCTCGAAGGGCTCGCGCTCGTCGGTCACGATCACGATCTCGGCGAGCCCCGGGGCGAAGCGGGAGAGCAGGATCAAGAGGCTCCGGATCGTGCGCATCCGCCCGGGTACGCCGACGACCCCGATCCTCGCCGGCGACTCGTCCGAGTGGCCATCGACGAGGGAGGGACGCCACTTCAGCAGCGCGTAGACGTCGGCGAGGGCCTGGGTCGGATGCTCGTCGAGACCGTTTCCGGCGTTCACGATCGGGATGCGCAGGGCCTCGAGCATCTCGTACACGGAGCGCTCGTCGCTGTCGCGCAGGACGACCACGTCGCCGTAGTGGTTCAGCATCTCGCCGATGTCGAAGAGCGACTCGCCCTTCGCGAGGCCGGTCGAGAGGGGATCCGTGATCGACATGACGTCGCCGCCCAGGCGATGCCATGCGCTCTCGAAGGAGAGCCGCGTCCGCGTGCTCGGCTCGTAGAACGCGCTGATCAGGATCTTGCCCGTGAGCGGGCGGTTGATGACGCTCGGCTGCGTCTCGTAGCGGGCCGCCAGGCGACAGAGCTGTACGAGCTGATCGCGGCCGAACTGGCGGGCAGTGAGCACGGGGCGGTTGGCGATCTCGAGCAGCGGAGCGAGGTCCTCCGCCACGCGGTCCATGAAGGCCCGCGGTCGGTCGAATCCCTGGACGTCGAGAGACGGCTCGTCCTGGAGCGGTCGTGCGAGGAGCTTGCGCGAGTCGACGCTCACCAGAGGTCTCCCCGGAGCGCATCGCGCACCCAGAGCCCGAGCAGCACGATCGGCGAGGCCGTCGCCACGATCGTCGCGCCCGTCACGAGGACCTCGAGGAAGCCGATCGAGGCGATCATGTGGATCCTCCTTCCGAACGCCCGGCCGCGACCGATGACGTCGCCAGTTCGTGCCACTCGAATCGATCGGGCGCAATGCGTGTCGCGATCAGCACGACGGCCATCGAGACCGCCGCCGACACCAGCGCCGCGACGTAGAAGCCGATCACGTGATAGGCGAGGAGTCCGCTCGCCGTGCCGAGGAGCATCCCGAGCACGGCTCCCTGCGAGCTCGCGTTCCGCCAGTAGAGACCGGCCGCGATCGGCCAGATCGTGCTCGCGACGAAGGCCCCCGTGAAGTGCAGCAGGGCGGCCAGGGTCGCGACCCGCGGCAGACAGAGCAGCCAGGTCAGCAGCCCGAGTCCCAGCACGATCCAGCGCGCCGCGCGGGCCAGCTCCGCCGCCGTCGCATCGGGCCGCAGATGGCCGCGATAGAGGTCCGTGAGGACGAGATCCGAGGTCGCGGCCAGCAGCGAATCGAGGCTCGACGCGAGCGCCGCGAACACGACCACGAAGACCAGCACCGCGCCGCTCTGGCCGAGCAGCTCCGCCGCCACCATCGGTCCGACCATGTCGGCGGAGGGCACGTTCAGCGCGAGCGCCGGCACGCCGAGGGCCACGAAGCCCGCCACGACCGGGATCGGGATCCAGAGCAGCCCCGCGATCAGGTAGGCCGGCAGGCCCACGCCCTCCCGGAATGCGAAGGCCCGGCTCCACCAGACGTTCGAGTGGAAGATCTCGCCGATGCCGAAGAGCAGGTTGTTGAAGAGGAACATGATCGCCGCGGGAAAGAGCAGGTCGAGCAGCGCCGGTCGCTCCGCGAGAACGGCCGCGTGCATCGGCTCGAAGCCGACGCGACGGATCGCCAGCCAGGCGAGCACGACCACGCCGACGAGGATGATCACGGTCTGCAGGAAGTCCGTTCCGATCACGGCGCGCAGCCCACCGAGGAGCGTGTACGCGACGCAGATCGCGAGGATGACCGTCATGCCGAGCCGGTAGTCGATCCCGGTCAGTGCGTGGATCAGCACGCCGCCGGCCGTTCCCATCGAGATCAGCCAGCCCAGGGCGTAGAAGAGCGAGATGCCGAGGAAGACGCGCCAGGCAGTCGTCCCGTAGCGGAGTCGGACGAAGTCACCGCTCGTGAATCCCCCCGGCATCAGACTGCGGATGCGCCGCGCGAGCGGGGCGAAGAGGATGAGTCCGACCGCACCGAGCGAGTAGCCGATCATGCCCCAGAGCCCGAGCTGCAGGGCGAGCTGTGGCGCGGCCATCGTCGTATTGCTCGTGACCCAGGTCGCCATCGCCGTCGCCACGCCCAGAGCGAGCCCCACCCGGCGCCCCGCCAGCATGAAGCCCTCGAGATCCTCCGAGTCCCGACCGAACCACCAGCCGAGCAGGATCCAGAGCACGCTGAACGCGGCGAGCACGATCCAGCCGATCATCGGGTCGAGGATCGCCGTCCGCACCTCATCCATGGTCGATGCTCGTCACCGCGCGGACCTCCTCGATCGCCTCCGCCGCCGTGATCACGCGGGCGTAGCGGTCCTTCATGGTCGTGAGCGTGGCCTGCTGCAGCTCCGGTGTGACCGTCGCGCAGCCGTCCGAGATCAGCGTGACGTAGAAGCCCAGATCGCAGGCGTCGCGAATCGCCGTCGACACGCACTCGTTCGAGTAGACCCCGGTCACGAAGAGCGCCGTGATGCCGAGGTTGCGGAGCACGTAGGTCAGGTTCGTCGAGTTGAAGACGCCCGAGGCCGTCTTGTCGACGACGATCTCGTCGGGCTCGGGGGCGACCAGCTCGACGAATTGCGCCTCCTTCGAGCCGGGGGCGGCGTGCAGCCCGAGGCGCTTGTGGCCGGGGCTGCGATCGCGGCCGTCCCGGGTCAGCGACTGGATGCGCGTGTGGATGACCTCGAGCCCGGCCTCGCGGAAGGCGTCCTGGAGATGCCGCACGTTGGGCAGAACGACCTGCTCGAGGCGATCGAAGTAGTACTCCTGCGCTTCGAGCGGCACGCCCGAGACCTCGGCGTTCGCGAACACGCCGTAACCCCGAACGGCGTCGAGGTACTGCATGTCGATGCAGAGCAGCGCCGTGTGTGCATGCAGCAGCGAACGCTTGAGCGCGGGGGCCTCGGTGAAGGCGGCGCGGTAGCTGTCCCGGAGCGGATCGACGTTCAGGAACTCCGGGTGCTCCACCTGGACGGGCGGCTCGAGCACCGGAGCGGGCGCGTCCGGGGCGGTGGAAGACTTCGGTTCGGCACCACTCATCGGGCGAGCTCCAGCATCGTGTGAAGGAGGACGTTGGCCCCGCGGACGAGGTCCGCGGGCGAGGTCCATTCGGCCGGGGAGTGGCTCCGACCCCCACGACTCGGCACGAAGATCATGCCGGCCGGCGCGAGGCGGGCGAGCATCTGCGTGTCGTGGGCGGCGCCGCTCGGCATGCGCAGGGGATCGATCTCGAGCCGTCGGCAGGCCCGCTCGATCGCCGACTGGACGCGGTCGTGACAGGCCACGGGGGCGAGCTCGCTCTTGGTCTCGAAATCGAAGGCGAGTCGCCTTCGGCGGGCGATCTCGGCGAGCTGGCGACGGAAGGCGTCGGAGAGTGCGAGCAGCACGGCGGGATCGGTGTCGCGGACCTCGAGCGAGAAGAGCGCCTCACCAGGTACGACGTTCGCGGCGCCGGGGACGAGCTGCACACGCCCGATCGTGGCGCGGCTGCGCGCGCTGCCGTGCTCCGCGAGGACCTGCGGGATGCCGAGCGAGGCCTCGGCCAGGGCCTGGAAGGCGTCGCGACGGAGCTCCATCGGCGTCGTACCGGCGTGATTCGGCTCGCCCACGAATCGGGCGTCCCAGCGGAACAGGCCCGTGATCCCGTCGACCAGCCCGATCGATCGCCCGGCGCTCTCGAGCACGGGGCCCTGCTCGATGTGCAGCTCGACGAAGGCCTCGACCGAGCCAGGCTCCCGCTCCGCACGCAGCGCGTCGAGGGCCCGGAAGCCGCAGGCCGCCATCGCGTCCGCGAGCCGACGCCCCTCGAGGTCGACCGCGCGCTCGAGGAATTCCGGCGTGAGCTGGCCGCTCATCGCCTGGGACCCGAGCATGCCGCCGAAGCGCCCCTCTTCGTCGCTGAACGCCACGAGCTCGACCGGTCGCGCGAGTGATATGTCGTGCTCGCGGAGCACGCGCAGCACCTCGAGGCCGGCGACGACGCCGAGCGCGCCGTCGAGCCAGCCCGCGCCGGGCACCGTGTCGAGATGGGAGCCCGTCATGATCGGCGGCCGCTCGTCGTCGGCGGGCCAGCGCGCGCCGAGATTCGCCGCCCCGTCGATCCGCGCCTCGAGCCCCGCCGCCTCGATGCGATCGACGAGCCAGGCGCGACCCGCGAGGTCGTCCTCGCTGAAGGCGAGGCGATGGATGCCGGCCTCGTCGCGACGTCCGATGGAGGACAGCGCCTCGAGGTCGTGCAGCAGGCGACCCTCGTCGACGGCGAGGGCGGCCGGCTGCGAGGCGCTCGCATCAGCCACGGTCATCGCAGCGCTCCTGTGCGAGTCGACGATCACCGACCACGATCAGCCCGACCGTCGCGACGAACACGAAGCCACCCACGCCGAAGAAGAGCAGCGCACGGGAGAGCGGATGGTGCGAGACCTGAACGGAGACGGGCGCCGAGATCGCACCCCCGACGGCGAGCGCTCCAGACGACGCGAGCGCTCGCGCGCGGTAGTGGTAGCGGCCGTCGCGACGGCCCGTGAGCGTCGTGGCGCGATCGCGTCCGGCGTAGACCACGCGCACGCTCGCAAAGTCCGCCTGCGTGGACTCCTCGATCCGAACGGGACCCGACGCCGTCCAGCTGAGCTGGTAGACCCCGTCCGCGGACTCGCTCGGCGACACGGAGAGCTCGATCGACGTGGCCGGCCCGTCGGATCCCGCACCCTCCGCATCCGGCCCCGCGGCCATCGCGCCACGGGCCGAGACCAGCGAGAGGACGAGACCGGCGAGGACGAGGCGAGCCCGCCGGCTCGCGAGGATCCGCGCGCTCGGCGCAGACCGCCGGCACGAGGGGGCCAGGTCCTGCGCAGGGCCTGGAATCGAAGCCATCACGGAAGGCGCCACCTCGCTTCCTGGGAATCGCCTCGCGGAATCGACCGTCGCGAGGTGCTTGCGCACGGCGGATCGCAAACGGTCCGACCGGAGACCCGCACGGCGGGCGAGGAGGCCGACGCACCCGATCAGGCAGGGCGCGCGTCGCTGGCGGTCCGACGTGACGAGACGTCGAGTGAGCGCTCGAGTGGGAGCACCATGGAGCCGCGAGAGTAGGCGCGAACGCCGATCGGTGCAACGCGGTGCGTCGCGGCCATCACGACCGGCCGCAGGTCGGCGATCGCGCCGCGCACGCGATCCGGATCGGCGTCCGATAGCATCCCGCGATCGGAGGAGCCCGCACCCGATGGACGTCGAGAGGCCGGATTCGCGCAGCCGACTGCAGGCCGTCCAGATCTGCTTCGTCGTGGACGACGTGCCGAAGGCGACGCAGGAATGTGTCGATCGGTTCGGCTGGGGCCCCTTCCAGGGCTTCACGGCGGATCTGCCGGAGGCGTCGTACCGGGATTGGACCGGGCCGCGCCGCACGGAGGTCGCCCTCGGCATGGCCGGCTCCGTGCAGGTGGAGCTGATCCACGTCCACGCCGGTCGCGATGCGATCGCGACCTATCAGACGCGCTACGGCCGGGGCGCGCAGCATCTCGGACTCGTCTGTGGCGAGCGCGACGCGGCACTGGCGCGACTGGTCGCGCTCGGAGCCCGGCTCGACGACCGCAACGAGTACGACGGCGTGCGGATCGCCTTCGTCGACGTGCCGACCGGACCGGCGATGTTCGAGCTGCTCGAGCCCGTCCGGGCCGACGCGGCGGGCGGTGCGACCCGCCAGCGCGCCTGGGCTCCCGACGCCGAGCGCCTCGCCCTCGACCGCGCGACCGTCGTCGCACGGGACTTCGACGGCGCGCTGCGCTTCTTCCGCGAGGCCTTCGGATGGGCGGGACCGGAACCGATGCGCATGCGGCTGCGGACCGCCGAAGGGGCGCAGCCCTTCCTTCGCGTGCTCGCCCGGAGTGGCCCCCTCGAGATCGAGCTGCTGTCGCCGCTCTCGTCCGGAAACGATCCCTACTCCAGACACCTCGCGGGTCGTGATCACGGACTCGTGCACGCGAGCGCCCGGGTCGGCGGGGATCGCCTGCTCGCCGAGGACGAGGGCTCGTCCCTCTACGAGTGGATCGAGTCGGGCGAGCGCTTCCGACTGGTGGACTGGGCCGGTGGCGTCGGCGCACTCCAGCTGCGCGCCGAGGTGGCCGCCCGGGCCGACTGACCGACCGCGGTCCCGTCGAGGACGGGGCGCGACGTCGATGTTGGATCTGGAACTGGATCGCGTGCGCCCCCGGCGTTGGCGGCCGGCGCCGTCGACTCGCCGGGACGACCGCTGGCGCCGGGCAGGGCGCAGTTCCGGGGCGGCTCGGCCGCCTGCGAGCGAAGACTTCGGCCGAGCTCGACGAACGGACCCAGCACCCGGAGCGTGTCCGTCGGATCGGCGAGCCAGAGGGCGTCGATGTCGAGCGTCGCCTGCCGGACGGGCAGGGGGGCGAGCTTCGCCCCCAAGCTGCTCGCCGCGGGCTCGGAATGCCCCGGCTCGACCGCGACGACCACGAGATCGGGGGCAAGGGCACGCAGCGCCTCGGCGCTCATCGATTCGCGCCACGACTCGCCCGGATGCGTCACCGACTCGGCGCCGAGTGCCTGGAGCAGATCCGTCTCGAAGCTGTGGCCACCGGCCAGCACGAGCGGGTCCGCGCCGACCACGATCGCCAGGCAGGGGCGACTCCGCGCCAGCAGGGCGCTGCCCCGGGCGAGGAATGGCGCGGCCACCTCGCTTGCGACGCGACGGCCCCGCCCGTCCTCCTCGAGCCACGCACCGAGCTGCTCGTAGAGCGCGAGCGCCTCCTCGAGATCGTGGGGCGACGTGACGACGAAGGGGACGCCCCGATCCAGCAGTCCGTTCGCGGCCGGATCCTCTTCGCGTGGTGGCTCCGGGAGCAGCACCAGCGTCGGGCGATGGGGCGACACGTCAGCGAGCCCCCGGACGACCGACACGGGATGCGGTAGTCGGGCCCGGCTCGCCGGGTCCGCCGCGACGATCGAGGCCTCGAGCCCCAGTCGCTCGAGCATCCGCGTGCCCCGAGGCGAGAGGGAGGCGATGCGATGGGCCGGAAGGGGCTCGGGCGCCCCGCACCCGATCGCGGCGACGACCGTCGCGATCACGACGGCGGGTTGGCGCCCGATCCTCCCTCGTCGTCGTCGGCGGAGCACGCTGCGCATTCCGCTTGTCGTCCTGGGATGGAGTATGTCAGTCTCGCTTCATGTCGCAGTCGACCCGACACGTCACGGTCTGGCTCGGATGGCTCGCGATCGTGCTGCTCGTGCCGACGGCGGTCTCGGCCAAGAACCATCTCTGGCGATTCACGGAAATCTACAGCAACGCCGACGGCACCCTGCAGTTCATCGAGATGCAGGAATGCTGCGGCAGCGACGTCGAGACCCGCATGGCCTCGACGTCGATCACCAGCAACACGGCGACCTACGCCTTCCCGAACCACCTGACGGGCCCCACCGCCTTCCGCTGGCTGCTGATCGCGACCCAGGGGTTCGCCGACCTGCCGGGCGCACCGACCCCCGACTACATCATGCCCGACGGGTTCTTCGATCCGGAGGGCGACACGCTCGGCTACCGGGCCTTCACCGATCAGCTCGTGCTGGCGCCGGGCGCGCTGCCGACCGACGGCGTGCTCTCCCTGCATCGCGATCTCGCGACCATGACGCTCTCCGTCGCGACGAACTCGCCGACGAATTTCGCCGGGGACGAGGGGAGCGTGACGCCGCCGCCAGCGGTCTCCGGCGCGACGCTTCCCTGGGCACTCGTGGCGCTCGCGCTCGCCCTCATCGTGGCTTCGAGCCGATTGACGTGGCGCGCCGGCGCACGCTGAGGAGCCAGCCGGAGCGCGGGACCCGAACGAGCAAGGCGCGCGCGACTCGAGAGTCACGCGCGCCCGACCCGGATCGGAGCACCCATCACACGACCGGGGTCGTCGTCGGCCGCGTCATCCGCACTCGAGCACGGTCGGCTGGCCGGTGAAGAGATCGATCACCCAGGTGCAGCCGGGAGGCGCCGGGGGCACGTCGCCCGGGTTCGGCACCGTGTCGTCCGGCGGCGGGGGCTCGGGCGTCGGCTCGGGCTCGGGCTCCGGGGCCGGCAGCGAGGCCGGATCGAGGGCGCCCGCGATCGCGCAGAGCCGTTCGTCCTCGAAGACGCCGTGGTCGAGCCGGGCGGCCATGTGCACGGTGACACCCGAATGCGTCATCGAGACGGGCAGCAGATCCTCGAGGTCGAGGGGACGGTCCGCGCGCAGCCGGAAGTGGACGGTCTGCAGCCGCTCGTCGACGAGGCCGTGGTGGGCCGGATGATGGCGGCCACGGCGTCGCATCCATCGGCCCGATCGCCGATCGTCGAGATCGACGCGCCAATCGAAGCGCGCACCGTCGGCACCCCGCGCGCCCCAGCGCGGCGTGACCGGCTCGAGTCGGTAGGGACGACGAACCGCGTCGAGGGTCTCGAGCGTGAGCCCCTCGACGTCCTCGGCGAGGTTGAAGTGCAGGGCATCGAGATCCGCGCGATCACCCACCACTGCGGGGTCGACGCGTACCTCGAAGAGCAGACTTCCGTCCGTCTCGGCCTCGACGACGACGCTGCCGAAGGCGGCGGTGCGCGCGGTGCGGAGCTCGACGTCGAGCGGGAACTCCGCGGCGGCTGCGAGGCCCGTCCACGAGAGCAGACCGGCGAAGAGCCCGGCGGACAGGGCGGGTAGCGAGAAGTGACGCATGCGAGCGGTCTCCTGGCTCGCGCGGTCCCCCCACGGCGCGCAACGCCCCCTTGTCGACCGCTCAGGCGAAAAGTTGAGTCGGAATCCGGATTGGACCCGACCGGCGCATCTGCGCCCCTCGGCGAATCCGTTCCGGCGGCCGCAGCCTGGCGCCGAGCCTGCCGATCCGCGCCACCCACCGGTACCGACGAGGGGCCGTGCAGCCCGCCCGCAGGACGTGTGCGCTAGAGGCGGTCGGCGAGCTCGCTGTAGGCCTCGTCGAGCTCCTCGATGACCGCTTCGAGGTCGTCGAGCTGCGACTTGCTCGCCGATCCGCCGTCGCGCAGACGCGCGATGCGCCGCGCGAGTGCGCTCATCTGCTGATCCAGCGACTCCCAGAGCTCACGCGTCTCCGCATCGTCGGACTCGACCGCGTCCGCGTACTCCTCGTGCAGCTCCATGAGCCGGTCGAAGTCGTCGACCAGCGACTCGGCTCGCTCCTCGTCCATGCCGCGCCTCCTCGTCCACACCCTCCTCGCATGCCGGACCGCGAGCCGTCCACCCGTGCACCCGGCCACCCGGGCGCTCACGGCGCACCTCGCGACGGCGACCGCGGCGGGAGCACTGCGACCGCGATCGGCGGACGCATCGCCGAACTCGCCGCGCACGAAGCAGGGCGATCCGTCGGGTCGTCGTGAGTGCGGGATGGAGGGACCAGGCGGACCCGGATCGGACTGCGCGATGCGTGCGGGCGAGCGGGCCCGCTGGCGGCCGTCCGGGCGAGGATTCCTCTGATCGGGGCATCGCCTCGAGTGGCCTGGGGCCAGGCCGCCCTGGCCGGCTCCCCTTCCGCTCTGCGATGCGAACCGTTCGGGCGATTTACCAGATTTTCCAGGGCAGGGGAAGCCGGCCCCACCGTGTCGCTCGCGAGCCCGGCGGCGTAGACTCGCGACCCGGGACACTCGCAGGAGGGTGCGGCGATGTCGGATGTGTCCGGTCTGTGCAGCGCGCCGATCGTGGCAGCGACCCGGGCGCGCGGGCTCGATCCCCAGCAGCTCGTCGAGGGGCTCGGGCTCCGGCTCGAGGCCTTCGAGAACCGCTGGGGGCGCGTGCCGTGGTCGGAGTTCGCGGGCTTCGCACGCCGCGCCTCCAAGATGCTCGGCGAGGACACGCTCGAGGAGCTGGCTGCAGCGGCGACCCTCGATGGCGTGCCGGGTCCGATTCGTCGGTTCCTGCCACGGCTGCGCGACTCGCGCACGCTCTTCACCCTGGCGCCGCGATGGTGGGGGCCCTTCGTCTTCCGCGGCACCGCCGGAACGTGCGAGCGACTGCCCGACGGTCGGCTGCGCGAGGTCGTGCGGATCCTCCCGGAGCACCCCGCGTGTCCCGAGTTCTTCGCGGGCCTGCGCGGCACGCTCCGTGCCATGCCTCGACTTCTCGGACAGCCCGACGCGCTGGTCTCGCTCGAGCAGGATGGGCGGGAGGGCGAGTTCCTGATCACGCCGCCCCCGGGTCGGACGGGCTGGCACGGGCTGCGTCTGCGGAGCGCACCGCGCGGACCGGCGAGGCGGCTCGGGCGCGAGCTCGAAGACGCCGCCTTTGCGGAGGAGCGGCTGATCGACTCCGAGCGGCGGATCGCGGCCCTGCGCGAGCGACTGCGCCGACAGACGGCTTCCTTCGACGGGCTGAACGAGCTGGGCACGCTGCTCGTGGCCGGACCGCCACGCGACCTGCCCTCGCTGCAGGAGACGCTGTGCCGACTGCTCGAGCGGCGTCTCGGTGCGCAGGGGGTCCGGCTCACGCGACGTGGTCCCGAGAGCGACCCCTCGCGCGCCGTCGAGTGCGGGGACTGCGTCGGACCGCCGGTGCGAGAGGCCACCCTCCGCATCGGAGACCGCGTGATCGGACGACTGCAGGTCTGGACGGCCGGAGATGCCGATCTCGCCGCCTCGCTCGACTGGATGCTGCCCTGGGTCGCCTTCGCGCTCGAGTACGGCGGCTCGAAGGCCCTCGCAGCCCATCTGCTCGACCTGCTGTCGGAGGATGCGCGCGACTGGCAGGCGCTCTCCGCTCGGCTCGACCGGCTGATCACGGGGGCCGGAAGCGGGGAGGGCGGAGCGGAGCAAGGCATCGCGAGTCTCGACCTGCTCGGCTTCCTCGCACGGGTCGTCGACGAGCTCGGCCCCGCGGCGGTCGCGGTCGGGCTCGACGACGCGCCGAAGCCCCTCTTCGCCTGCTTCGACGTCGAGTCGCTGCGCGCGCTGCTGCTGCGGGCGACGGCGATGCTCGAGGAGCTGGCGGAGGGACCGGTGCGGCTCGAGGTGCGTGCGCTGACCACGGGCGACCGGGACGATTCGCCGCCCACGTCCGTCGAGATCCGGCTGGTCGCCGAAGCGTACCCGGTCGAGGCGGAGAGACTGACGCCGCTGCGGCGGCTCCTCGAGGACGCGGACGAGGGATTGCTCGTGACCGATCTCGAGGCGCCCCACGATCATGCCCGACGCGTGCTCGTACGACTCTGTCTGCCGCTCCTGGATCCCGGCGTCGACGACGCAATCCGCGTGTAGGCGGAGGGCTCGCGCGGAAGCGGAAGGGCGCGTTGGTTCGGCCGATCCCGAGAGCGGTCCCGTGTCGGCCGTCACGCTCCCGAGCCGGCCCGGCGCCGAACGGAGCGGGACGCCCGCTGCGTGCAGGCCCCTCCGTCATGCATCCCCTTCGAACCCTCTTCGACGCCTGTGACGCGGTCGGCTCCCTCGCCCGGGAGCTCGGCGTGGGCTTGCTCGATGCGGAAGACGAGCTGCTCGACGGGCGGACCGTGCGGGTCGCCGGACGCTCGCTGCTCAACTTCTGCTCCTGCAGCTATCTCGGCCTCGAGCACGACGAGCGGCTGATCGAGGGCGCCGTCGCGGCGACGCGGCGCTTCGGCACGCAGTTCTCGATGTCCCGGGCGTTCGTCTCGGCTCCGCCCTACGCCGAGCTCGAGGCCCTGCTCGAAGAGATCGCCGGCTCGCCCGTGCTCGTGCTCCCGACGACGACGCTCGCGACCGCGGCGGCGTTGCCCTCGCTCGTCGAGCCCGGGGATGCCGTGCTGCTCGACCAGCAGGTGCACATGTCGGTGCAGGCCGTCGCGCCGACCTTCGCGCAGCTCGGCATCCCGGTCACGCGACTCCCCCACGCGCGCCTCGACGCGCTCGAGGACGCGCTCCGCGAGCACGCCGACTCGACGGAGCGCGTCTGGCTGCTGGTCGACGGCATCTACAGCATGCACGGGGATCCGGTCGACGTGGAGGCCCTCGCCTGGCTCCTCGACCGCCATCCGAGGCTGCATCTCTACGTCGACGACGCGCATGGCACGGGCTGGACCGGGCGCTTCGGGCGGGGGCACGCGCTCGATCGGCTGGCGGGTCACGACCGGGTCGTCGTGGCGCTGTCGCTCAACAAGTCCTTCGCAGCCGGGGGCGCAGCCCTCGTATTTCCGAACGAGGCCTGGCGGCGGCGTGTGCGGCACGTCTCCGCCCCGACCAACTTCTCCGGACCGCTCCAGCCCCCCATGCTCGGCGCCGCGGTCGCATCCGCTCGGCTGCATCTCTCCGACGAGCTGCCCCGACTGCAAAGCGAGCTCCGCGCGCGGATCGAGCACGTGAACCGACGTGCGGCGGAGCTCGACCTGCCGCTGCTGCACCGCGAGCGCGTCGTACCGATCCGCTTCGTCGGCGTCGGCCCGCAGGCTGCCTCGACGGCGCTCGCGTCGGCGCTGCTTCGCGACGGACTGCTCCCGAGCTGTGCGCTTTTTCCCGCCGTGCCACAGGATCGCACCGGGATCCGCTTCGGCGTCACGCGGCATCACACCCTCGACGACCTCGATCGCCTGCTCGAGGCCCTCGCGGAGCACCTGCCCGAGTCGCTCTCCGCCGCGGGCAGCGATCGCGGCGCGCTCGACGCCGCCTTCGGCCTGAAGCGCGAGGAGCGCGCGATGGCCGACGAGGACTGAACGGGCGGCTCAGTCGCCGCTGGTGCCCGGACCGCCGGGGGGCATCTGCAGGAACTCGATCAGCAGCGGGTCGCCGGGACGCTCGAGGTAGGCGAAGACCGTGTCCGCGGAGAAGACCTTGTACCAGATCGGCGCATAACCGAGCGGCGCCAGGCGGGCGATCCATGCGTCGGCGTCGTCGACCCGGTAGCGCAGGTGGTGCATGCCCTCGCGTCCCTGCTCGATGAACTCGCGATGGGGGCTCTCGCCGCCGCGCCACTCGATGAATTCCATCTCGACGTCGCCCGAGTGTCCGAAGAGGATCGCCAGCTCGACGTCGGCCTTGCGACCGCGGTAGTCGGCGGCCTGCACCGACCCGTCCATCTCGTGCCAGGGCCCGAAGAGGGGGCCGTAGCGCTCGCGCGCCTCCGCGATCGACCGCACCACGAAGCCGACCTGATCGATCCGCGGCAGACCGAGGTCGGCGAGGGAAGCGGGCGTGCGGGCCTGACTCATCGATTCCTCCAATCGTCTCACCGGGACGCGCGGACCGGGCTCGTCGGCGACACGTCCCGGGCCCGCGGCCACCGGTCGCCGGCAGCCCGCAGAGCCTATGCCAGCGACCCGACGGGCTCAATCGGCGCCGATGCCCGGGCCCGGAGCCCAGGGCACCGCAAGCCGCACCGACGGAACGCCACGACGCCCGATCTTCCCTATGGTTCGTCCGCTCGGGCCCGCATCGGTCCCGGCAACCGCACCATCGCAGGAGGAAGCGCGGCATGGCCATTCAGGAAGGCGACAAGATCCCGTCCGTCACGGTCAAGGCGACGGACATGTCCGATGTCGGCACGGACGACATCTTTCGAGGCCGCAAGGTCGTCCTCTTCGCAGTACCCGGTGCCTTCACGCCGACCTGCTCGAACAAGCATCTGCCGGGCTTCGTCGAGCACGCCGACGCGATCCGCGCGAAGGGCGTGGACGAGATCGTCTGCCTGTCCGTGAACGACGCCTTCGTGATGAAGGCCTGGGGCGAGGCGCTCGGGGTCGGGGACAAGGTCCGTCTGGTCGCCGACGGCAACGGCACCTTCTCGAAGGCCCTCGGGCTCGACTTCGATGGCTCGGGCATCGGCTTCGGCCTGCGCTGCCAGCGCTTCGCGGCGATCGTCGAGGACGGCACGGTCACGAAGCTCGCCGTCGAGGCGCCGATGAAGTTCGAGGTCAGCAGCGCAGAGGCCATCCTCGCAGCGCTCTGATTCCGACCCCCGATCGAATCCGACGGCTCGAACGGGCTCGCCGCGCGGCGACGCCCGGGCGGCCGCCTTCGCGACCACCAGAAGGGAAGACCCATGGCCAACGAACAATTCGGACCGCTCGCCGGCCTGATCGGCACCTGGCAGGGAAACGACGGACTCGACGTCTCCTACAGCTATGAGCACAAGAAGATCACGGAGAACCCCTACACCGAGACGGCGACCTTCAATGTCGTCGGCGACGTCGACAACGGCAGCCAGAAGCTCTGGGTGATCGACTACACGACGGCCGCCAAGCGCAAGGGCCAGGACTCGGTCTTCCATACGGAGCTCGGCTACTGGATCTGGGATCCGGCGAGCCAGGAAGTCATGCGCTGCTTCATGGTGCCGCGCGGGTCGACGATCCTCGCCGGCGGGAAGTGCGCGCCCGACGCGAAGAAGTTCAGCCTCTCGGCGCGCTCCGGGGACGAGGTCTTCGGCGTGCTCTCGAATCCCTATCTGGCGAAGAACGCGCGTTGCGTCGAGTACAAGCTCGACTGCACCATCGAGGGGGATACCTGGACCTACGAGGAGACCACCGTCCTCGAGATGAAGGCCACGGGCAGCGTCATGCAGCACACCGACCGCAACGTCCTCAAGCGCGTCAAGTAGCCCGTCCCGCCCTCAGGCGGCCTGCGCGTTCTCGAGGCTGACCTGGTCGTTCAGCGTCCAGAAGTCGTAGATGATGCCGAGACCGAGCAAACCGCCCGTCAGGAGGTAGAGCACGCCCGTGATCCACTTGCCGAGGTAGAAGCGGTGGACACCGAAGACGCCGAGGAAGGTGAGGAAGATCCAGGCCAGGTTGTAGTCGAGGGGACCGTCGTGGAAGGCGATCTCGGCCTGGCGCTCGAGGGACGGCATCAGGAAGAGGTCGATCAGCCAGCCCACGCCGAGCAGGCCGAGGGTCAGGAACCAGATCGTCCCCGAGATCGGCTTGCCGAAGTAGAAGCGATGCGAGCCGAGGAATCCGAAGATCCAGAGCACGTAGCCCACGACGAGGGAATGCGTCTGGTTGCGCTTGATCGGTGCGGGCATGGAGCCGTCCTCCTCTATGTCTCTCGTCGGCCCGGTGCGTGTCGCCACGATCCGGGCCGGTGTGAAACGCGAGTCTAACGCGCCGGGCGCTGCCGCCCTGCGCGTCCTCATCCCGGGGCCCGCGGGTCCGCTCGAAGGAGCGCCGTCCGGAGGGGCTGACTATTCTCGGTCGCCACGCGAATCGTTCAGCGACGGACGGGCGTCCAGGGAGATCGGATCGATGTTGAAGGTGACGGCCACGATGGGGGCCGACGTGAAGCTGCGTGACGTGGTCGATCATGCCCGGCGGGTCGAATCCCTCGGCTACGACACGCTCTCCGTCGCCGAGGCCGTCCACGACGGCATGCTGTCGGCGATGGCGGCGCTCGGGGCGACGACCCGGCTTCGCGTGAGCCAGGGCGTGCTGGTCGCCTTCGCACGCAGTCCGATGTTGGCGGCCCAGGGTGCGTGGGATCTCCAGGACTACTCGAAGGGCCGCTTCCAGCTCGGCCTCGGGACCCAGGTCAAGGGCAACATCGTCGGCCGCTTCGGCATGCCCTGGAGCGCCCCGGCCGCGCGGCTGCGCGACTACGTGAACGCCGTGCGCGCCTGCTTCGACACCTTCCAGAACGGCACGAAGCTCGACTTCCATAGCGAGTCCTACACGCTCAACCGCATGCAGCCCTTCTTCAATCCCGGGCCGCTCGAGGCGGGTCCGCCCTCGATCCTGCTCGGCGCCGTCGGACCGCTGATGACGCGCACGGTCGGCGAGGTCGGCGACGCCATCCAGACGCATCCGACCAACAGCGAGGCGCGCTACCTGAAGGCGGTGACTCGTCCGCGCCTCGAGGAGGGATCGCGACTGGCCGGACGCGACGTCCGGATCGAGATGACGGCGGGGCCGCTGATCGCGACCGGCGCGACCCGCGCGGAGGTCGAAGAGGAGCTCACGGCGGCGCGGGAGAGCCTCGTCTTCACGCTCAGCACGCCCGCCTACTGGCCCGCGCTCGAGTACCACGGCTGGCGCGAGGTCGGCGAGAAGCTGCGGGACTGCACGCGCGAGGGACGATGGCAGGACATGAACGCTCTCGTGACCGACGAGATCATGCGCACCTTCGTACCCTCCGGCACCTACGACGAGATCCCCGAGATCCTGCTCTCGATGTACGACGGCGTGGCCGAACGGATCCTCTTCCCGGTTCCGAAGGATCGAAAGAACGACGATCTGGCGCGCAAGGCGATCGAGCGGCTGCAGGCGTCCTGAATCGCACGACCAGCGGCCCCCGTGCCCGGCGCGCGGAGGGCCGCCCACCGAACGACGGCCCGGTGGCTGGCAGAGGGCCGCCGTGCTTGCGATGCTCGGCCGGAACGGGCCGCGGGGACGAGCGCTTCCGATCCGGGCGCCGATCGGACCCCCGGCCGACGACGGTCTCCCGAGCGACGCTGCGTCGACGGGTGGCCCGGGAGGCGATGCGCATGACGTCGATCGTGATTCGCGGGGGCCGGGTGGTCGACGGGACGGGCGCGCCCGCCGTCGAAGCGGACGTGCTCGTCCGGGACGGACGCATCGCCGAGATCGGACCCGGGCTGCGGGGTGACCGCGAGCTCGATGCCGCCGGCGCAGTCGTCGCGCCGGGCTTCGTCGACATCCACACGCACTACGACGCGCAGGTCTTCTGGGATCCCGCTCTGTCGCCCTCCTGCTACCACGGCGTGACGACCGTCGTCGCGGGCAACTGCGGGTTCTCGATCGCACCGACCCGCGAGAAGGATCGCGAGACGATCGCGCTCACGCTCGAGAAGGTGGAGGACATGGACCCGGCCTCGCTGATGGCGGGCATTCCGTGGGACTTCGAGACCTTCCCGGAGTACCTCGCGTCGGTCGAGCGGCGCGGCACGCTGCTCAACTACGCCGCCTACGTCGGACATACCGCGCTTCGGCTCTTCCACATGGGCCCGGACGCGGCCTACGAGCGCGCCGCGACGGAGACCGAGCTCGCGGCGATGGCCGCGTCGGTGCGGGAGGCCATGGAGGCGGGTGCCGTCGGTCTCGCGACGAGCTTCGCCCCGACCCACGTCGGCATCGGCGGCCGTCCCGTCTGCAGCCGGATCGGCGGCCCGCCCGAGTTCGAGGTCCTGGCCCGTGAGCTCTCGAAGCTCGGGCGGGGCGTCGTCGAGGCGACCCTCGGCGGGGGCTTCGCCTTCGAGGAGATCTACGAGTTCCAGCGCCGCCTCGGGCTCCCGGTCACCTACACGGCGCTGCTCGCGATCCCGGGCCTCTGGCAGCATGGTGCGTCGGTGCACGAGAAGGAGGTCGCGAAAGGCACGGGCGTCTGGCCCCAGATCTCGGTGCGCAAGGTGACGCTGCAGCAGCAGCTGAAGTCGCCCTTCGCCTTCGACCAGGCGGAGTGCTTCTCGAAGCTCTACGCCGAGCCGAAGGAGAAGCGGGTCGAGCGCTATCGCGATCCCGCCTGGCGCGAGAAGGCGATCGAAGAGCTCAAGCACACGCCGCTGCCGACGCGTTGGGAGAACTTCGAGCTGGCCGAGAGCGAGGTCCACGCGGCGCTCATCGATCGCAGGCTCGTCGACATCGCGAAGGAGCGCGGGGAGCACCCCTTCGACACGATGGTCGCGCTCTCGCTCGAAGAGAAGCTCGAGACCCGCTTCCGCTACATCCAGGCGAACGACGACGAGGCCGGCATCGAGCACCTCCTCCAGCAGCGCCAGATGGCGCTCGGGCTCTCGGACGCGGGGGCGCACGTCGGCATGCTCTGCGACGCCCCCCTGCCGACCGATCTGCTGGGCAACTGGGTGCGCGAGCGCGGCGTGATCCCGCTCGAGCAGGCGGTCCACAAGCTGACGGGCGAGCCGGCCTCGATCTTCCGCTTCGAGGACCGCGGGGTGCTGCGGCCGGGCGCGCATGCCGACGTCTGCGTCTTCGAGCCGGACACGGTCGGGCCGGGACGGATCCGGCGCGTGCGCGACTTCCCGGCCGGCGCCGATCGGCTGACGGCGGACGGACCGACCGGCATCCGCCACGTGCTGGTCAACGGTGTGCCCATCCAGCAGGGCGGCGAGAGCCTCGTCGATCGACTCGATCGCCGGCCGGGCGTCCGGCCGCGCCAGCTCCGCTACGCCTGAGGGAGGCACGCGCCCGCATGCCCGAGATGCCCGTGATCATCGAGGTCGCCCTGAACGGAGCGACGCCGACCGCCCGCAATCCGCACGCGCCGCAGACCCAGGAGCGGCTGGTCGAGGATGCGATCCGATGTCTCGATGCGGGGGCGTCGATCGTCCATACCCACGCGCCCGACATCTCGGTCGGCGGGGAGGCCGGAGCGCGGCAGTACCTCGAGCATTTCGAGCCGATCCACGCCCGGCATCCCGAGGCGATCCTCTATCCGACGCTCGTCTTCGGACGGACGATCGAGGAGAAGACGAGCCACCTCGAGCCGCTCTCGCGAGCCTTTCCGCTTCGCATGGGCTTCGTCGATCCCGGCAGCCTGAACCTGATGCCGCTGGGCGAGGACGGACGACCCCTCGAGACGGATTGGGTCTACGCGAACTCGCCGAAGGACATCGCCTACAAGTTCGCGCTCTGCGAGCGGCTCGGACTCGGTCCCGGGATGGCGATCTTCGAGCCCGGCTTCCTGCGGGCGGCGCTCGCCTGGGAGGCTGCCGGCGCGATGCCGCGGGGCGCGTTCCTGCGCTTCTACTTCGGCGGCGAGCGGAGCTATCGGGGCGAGGGACTGGTCGACCTGCTCTTCGGACTGCCCCCGACGCGGAGCGCCCTCGACGTCTACGTCGAGATGCTCGGCGATTCGCGCCTGCCCTGGTCGATCGCGGTCGTCTCCGGAGATCCCTGGGACGGCGACGTCGCGCGTCACGCGCTCGAGCGCGGGGGGCACCTACGGGTCGGGCTCGAGGACTACGCGGGCGATCGCGCCCCGTCGAACCTCCAGCTCGTCGAGGAGGCCGTGGCGCTCTGCGCCTCGGTCGGGCGCCCGGTCGCGACGGCCGCGGAGGCGGGTAAGATCCTCGACCTGCCGCGCTGAACGACGAGCGTCGCGGCGCGCGGGATCCTCGACCTGCCGCGGCGGAGGACGCTCGCCGCACACGCACCCGGAGACGCTGTGGATCCGCGAGACGAGCGAAGCCCCCGCGCATCCGCGACGACCGGGAGCCGGGGGCCGGATGCGGGCCATGGCTGGTGGCCCTACCTCGCGCCGTACCTCGTGTTCATGGCGCTCGGCGTCCTCGGCGAACGGCTTCCCGAGCAGACCGCTCCCTTCCTGCTCTTCCTCAAGCCGGCCGCCGTGCTCGCGACGGTGATCGCCTTCCGATTGCGCGGGGCCTATCCCGAGTGGCGAGGGGAGGGCGCGCGCATCGGCTGGATGGGCGGCCTCCAGGACGTGCTCGTCGGTCTCGCCCTGACGGCGGTCTGGGTCGCGCCCTACCTGGCGTTCCCGTCCCTGCGTCCGGCACCCGGCGGCGAGTTCGACCCGGCCATGGCGGGCGCGCGATGGACGACCCTGATCCTGGGACTGCGCCTCTTCGGCTATGCCCTGGTGACACCGATCTTCGAGGAGCTCTTCATCCGAAGCTTCGTGATGCGGATCGCGGACGTCTACGACCGCGCCGACTTCCGCGACCAGCCGCTGGCCCGCTACACGCCGCTCAGCATGCTCGTCACGACCGTCGTCTTCACGCTCGGACACGTGCCCTGGGAGTGGTGGGTCTGCGTGCCGTGGATCGTGCTCTCGAACCTGTGGTTCTACCGACGGCGGAGTCTCTCCGCGATCATGCTGGTGCATGGCGTGACGAACGCAGCGCTGCTCGCGCTCGCGGTCTTCGGCGAGGGCTGGCTCACGGATGCGAGCGGCGAGCCGATGGGCTTCTGGTTCTTCGTCTAGGCCGCGCCGCGATGGCCGCGGCGGATGCGCTGGGCGAGGTCGGTCAGCTCGACCACGGCTTCCTGGAGCGCATCCGGCTTCGCGTCCCGCGCGGCCGCGACGACCCCGCGCGCGCATTGGCCCATCACGGGGTAGCCGAGCCGCTCGGCGTCGTTCGCAAGCCGTTCCGCCAGATCCGCCGCGAGCGTCGTGTCCCGGGCGAGCTCGGCGTCCTGGATCGCGTCGATGCGCTCGGCGAGCCCGATCACGAAGCGGTCGATCTGCTCCGCGAGCTCGGGCACGTCTTCCTGGGTCGAACGGATGGGCGGCTTGCGCTCGAACATGATGCCCCGACATCGGCGCCGGCCCGGACAAAGTTGACCGGTCCGCGCGGGCCATCGATCGCGCCGTCGCGTGCCACGCGAGCGTCGATGCGGCGCGGATGGCGACTGCGCGACTTCTGCTGCAGGCTTGCGCGATGCAGTGTCACGCCTGCCAGTCGGAGATCCCGCTCGCCACGGGCGAATCCGTCGGCTTCCGGGATGCCTGCGACCGTTGTCGAGCCGACCTGCACGTCTGCCTGTGCTGCGCGCATCACGATCCGGCGTCCTACAACGAGTGCCGGGAGCCGGGTGCGGATCGCGTCCTCGACAAGGACCGGGCGAACCGATGCGAGTGGTTCCGACCCGCATCGGGTCCGGCGACCGGAGACGAGATCCGGCGCACGGTCCTCGCGGATCTCGAGAGCCTGTTCAAGAAGGGCTGAAGCGCAGACGCGCGGTGTCCGACGAGGGCGGGGCGGCGTCTGGAAGCGGCCTCCGTTCCGGACCACGCCGGAAAGTCACCCGGACTCGTCCATACGGCACCTACTCGCGGGAGGCCTCGAGCGGCCCAGCGCCGTTCGAGACCACGCAGTCGGGTCGCTCGGCGGGGGGATCCGCTACCCTGCGGGCGCTCGAGAGCCCCCGTCGATCCGCCCGATTCGTCGCCCGCGGGGTCGCGGCACCAGAGGTCCTGCTCGACATGAACATTCTCGGAATCTCGGCCTACTACCACGACAGCGCGGCCTGTCTGGTCCAGGACGGCCGGATCGTTGCGGCCGCCCAGGAAGAGCGCTTCACGCGCAAGAAGCACGACTACCGCTTCCCGGAGAACGCCGTCGACTTCTGCCTCGCCGAGGGCGGCATCCGCGCCGCGGACCTCGACCTCGTCACCTTCTACGACAAGCCGCTGCTCAAGTTCGATCGACTGCTCGAGACCTACATCAGCTACGCGCCGTCCGGGTTCAAGCTCTTCCTGATGGGCATGCCGCTCTGGCTCCGTCAGAAGCTGCACACGCCGCGGGAGCTCGACGCCGGCCTGAAGCGTGAATACAAGGGCCGCTACGTCTTCACCGAGCACCACGAGTCCCATGCCGCCAGCGCGTTCTACCCGTCGCCCTTCGAGGAGGCCGCCGTGCTCACGCTCGACGGCGTGGGGGAGTGGGCGACCGGCTCGATCGCGATCGGCCGGGGCAACCGCCTCGAGATGCTGAAGGAGATGCGTTTCCCGCACTCCCTCGGCCTGCTCTACTCGGCATTCACCTACTTCACGGGCTTCAAGGTCAACAGCGGCGAGTACAAGCTGATGGGCCTCGCGCCCTACGGCGAGCCCGTCTACAAGGACCTGATGATCGAGAAGCTGCTCGACATCAAGGACGACGGCTCGTTCCGGATGGACATGTCTTATTTCGGGTTCTGCGACAGTGACGTGATGACGTCGCGGAAGATGGACTCGCTCTTCGGCGGTCCGCCGCGCAAGGCCGAGACCGAGATCACTCAGCGCGAGATGGACATCGCCGCCTCGATCCAGGCGGTGACCGAGGAGATCGTGCTCAAGATCGCGCGCTACGCCCACGAGCTGACGGGCGCGCGCAACCTCACGATGGCTGGCGGAGTCGCGCTCAACTGCGTGGCCAACGGGCGCGTGCTTCGGGAAGGCCCCTTCGATCAGGTCTGGATCCAGCCCGCGGCCGGCGACGCCGGCGGGGCCCTCGGCGCGGCGCTCTTCACCTGGCACGAGCTGCTCGACAAGCCGCGCGAGGTCGTCGCCCAGGACTCGCAGTACGGATCCCTGCTCGGTCCCAGCTTCTCGAACGACGAGATCCGCGCCTACCTCGACTCGGCCGAGGCGATCTACCACTACTACCCGGACGAGAACGAGCTCGTCGACCGCGTGGCCGAGCTGATCGCGAGCGAGCAGGTCGTGGGGCATTTCTCGGATCGCGCGGAGTTCGGCCCGCGCGCGCTCGGATCGCGTTCGATCCTCGGTGATGCGCGCTCGCGGAACATGCAGGCGACGATGAACCTGAAGATCAAGTTCCGCGAGTCGTTCCGGCCCTTCGCGCCGGCCGTGCTGCGGGAGCACGTCGACGAGTTCTTCGAGATGCGGCCGGACGAGAACAGCCCCTACATGCTGCTCGTGGCGCCGGTTCGCGACGCGAAGCGGCTCGCGGTGGACGACGACGGCGCGCGCGGGCTCGACAAGCTCAAGCAGCTCCGTTCGACGGTCCCGGCGATCACGCACGTCGACTACTCCGCGCGGGTGCAGACGATCGACATGCAGCACCACCCGCGTTTCTACAAGATCATCGAGCGCTTCAAGCAGAAGACGGGCTCGCCCGTCGTGATCAACACGAGCTTCAACGTCCGGGGCGAGCCGATCGTCAACACGCCCGAGGACGCCTTCCGCTGCTTCATGTACACGAACATGGACGCACTCGTGCTCGAGAACTTCGTGATCCTGAAGCAGGACCAGCCGAACGCGAAGGAGATCGACGTGGATGCGTACCTCGCGGAGTTCGCCCTCGACTGAGCGCGCGCGCAGGCTCCTCCCGCACCCACACGACCCGACCCGGCGGACTCGAGCCGCCCGAGCAGGAATCCTCGAATGAGCAAGATGATCGAGATCAACTGGCGACCCGACGACCGGACGCTGCGACAATTCGGACTGATCGCACTGGTCGGCTTCGGATTCCTCGCCTTCATCGCCTGGCGGGAGCTGCTCGTCTTCTCCTTCGGGCTCGGCGCCGCCCGGCCGATCGTCGCGGGCACCTTCGCGGCCCTCGCCGGGATCTCGGCGCTCTTCTCGCTGGTGGCGCCGCGAGCGAACCTGCCGATCTACCTCGGCCTGACGCTGCTCTCCTTCCCGATCGGGTTCGTCCTCTCGTACGTGATCATGGGCTTCCTCTTCTACGGCCTGATCACGCCTACGGGACTGCTGTTCCGACTCCTCGGCAAGGACCCGCTCCAGCGCCGCTTCGAGCCGCAGGCAACGACCTACTGGTCCGACCCCCGTCCGCGCCGGGGCAAGGAGAGCTACTTCCGCCAGTTCTAGCGCGATTCGCACGCCGCAATCCGGCGGCGCGCGCCGCCCCGTGAGCAACGAGCCCGAACGCACCACCCACGACCCGTCCGAGGCGACCGGACGGAGGGAGCAATCGAATGGCCCAGGACGAGCAGAAGGACGATTTCGCGGCCCAGGCGAGCGGCGGACGCTCGAGCCTCGCAAGCGAGTTCACCGACTTCCTGAAGGAGAACAAGAAGTGGTGGCTCGCCCCGATCGTGATCGCGATCCTGGGGCTCGGCCTGCTGGTCCTGCTCGGTGGCACGGCCGCGGCGCCATTCATCTACACGCTCTTCTGAGCGGATCGCCGCGCGCGATCCGAGACCGGGCGGCGGCGCGCTCGAGTGCGCCGCCGTCCGATCCGGACGCGTGCGGCCTCGGCCGAGTCGTGCGCGACCACTCGCGCTAGCGCTTGATCTCGAGGTCCGAGGCGAGCCCGGCGGCCCGCGTCGCGCTCATCGCCTTGGCCTTCACCTCGACGAAGTCGGGACCGATCGGCGCGAGCTGCTTGGCGTAGGCGGCGAGCAGTACCCGGTCGGCGAGAAGGCTGATGAGTCGGGGACAGCCCTGCGAGAACCAGTAGAAGACACGCTCCACGCCAGGCTCGAAGATCTCCTCGTAGCGTCCTCCGGCGACGTCGATGCGATGCGCCAGGTAGGGCACGACCTGATCCTCGCTGAGCGGCTCCATGTGGTGCTCGATCGCGATGCGCTGGCGTAGCTGACGCAGGGACGGATGCGAGAGCTTGCGGATCAGCTCGGGCTGCCCCGTGAGCACGATCTGCATCAACTTCGCCGTATCGGTCTCGAGGTTCGACAGGAGGCGCACCTCTTCGAGGGTCGCGGCGTCCAGGTTCTGTGCCTCGTCGATGATGAGTACCGTATTGCGACCGGAGCGCAGTCGCTCGAGCAACATGCGATTGATCGCGATCAGGTAGTCTGCGGTCGACTCGAAGCGGCCCTCGATGCCGAACTCGGCGGCGATCAGCTTGAGCAGATCGAGGGGCGTGAGGCCGATCGTGTTGATGATCAGCGCCGTGTCCGTATCCCGGGGCAGCTCCCGGAGCGCGGCGCGCAGCAGCGTCGTCTTGCCCGTGCCGACCTCGCCGGTCAGCAGCAGGAAGCCCTTGTGGCGCGTGATCCCATAGACGAGCGTCGCGAGTCCTTCCTCGTGCGTCTCCGAGAGCCAGAGGAAGCGCGGATCGGGCGTGAGCGAGAAGGGCAGCTCACGCAGCCCGAAGAAGCTCTCGTACATCCTTGCGTCCTCTTCCCTTCCGCCCTGTCGTCGCTCGGTGCTCGGCTTCGGATCCGCGCCGCACGCCTGCTCTGAATCTTCCCGGTCGGCCTCCGGTTGCGATGAGACGACCCGCCCGACGCTCGCCGTCCCCACTGGATCGGGCGCCCGGGGCCCCGAGATGAGTGCTCGCGCCACGCGTTCCGGATACGCGCAATCGGCGATCGTCGGCACGATCGCCCCGGGAACAAGCCCGGCCCGCCGGGCCGATCGGCCTCGCCCGCGGCCTGCGGGGAGATGGCGCGTCGACCCGTGGCACGACGGCTCGGACCGCGCCCCTCGGCGGCACGCCGACTCAGTTGCTGATCGCGGTCGCCCCGGCAGCCGCACCGCCGACTGCTCCCGCTCCGCTCAGCAGCGGCTGGAGCGGGAAGAGCAGCATCTGGAAGGCGTAGCCGATCTTCGCGAGCACGGTCGGCGGCACCACGATCAGGTCGCCTTCCTCGACCACGATGTTGGTGCTCAGATCGCCGCGCTCGATGTCCTTCAGGTGGATGGCGATCACTTCCGTGTCGCGTCCGCTGGTGCGGACCACCCGGACCTTGTTCAAGGAGGCGAAGGGCATCGCCCCGCCCACCAGACCGATCGCCTCGGAGACGCGGGTCTCGGTCTCGAGGGCAAAGGTCCCGGGCCGCCGCACCTCGCCGTAGACCGTGACGAACTGGCTCGGGGAGTCGACGACCGTCACGCTGACCGAGGCGTCGCGCTTGAAACGCGAGATGTCCGCCTGGATCGCCTGGGCGATCTCGGTCGGCGTCCGGCCCGCGGCCTGCACGTCCCCGACGAGATCGACGGAGATCATGCCGTCGGGACGCACCCGCACCTCGCGTTCGATCTCGGGCTCCGGAAGGATGTGGATCTCCAGGACGTCGGGGGCACCGACGACGTAGCCCTCGACGGCCGGCGCCGGGGGCGGCGGACTCGGGCGCGGGCTGCAGGCGACCAGCGGGATCAGAGGCAGCACGAGCCAGAGAAGGGCCGCGAGCGGGGTGGGGCGGGGGCGTCTCCGCGACGGACTCCGCGAAGCCCGCGCCCGCGCATCGTGTCCCACTCGTCGATCGTACTTGTCCCGTCGCACCGTCCCCTCCCGGAAGCCGCGGCCGCCCGCTCGGGGCCTTAGGGCTTCAGGGGAGGCTATCGAGACGATGCGGGGGAGTGCAAGCGCGAACGCCTGCACGGAGCCGGGAAGGGCGGCGTGCCCGTCAGTCCTTGACGAGCAGGAACCGGAACAGCGTCTGCCCGATCTGGATCTCGTCACCCTCGGATAGCGGGGCAGAACGCACGCGCTTGCCGTTGACCTTGGTGCCGTTGGTCGACTGGAGATCCTCGATGACGTAGCCCGGCGCGTCGGCGTCGAAGAGGATCAGCGCATGTTCGCGGCTGATGCCTTCGTCGAGCAGCGTGATGTCGGTCGTCGGATTGCGACCGATCACGACCTCCTCGGCGACGAGGTCGTAGGTCATGCCCTCGAAGCCCCCGTTCAGGATCTCGAGCCGACCCGTCCCCAGCGCGCCATCCGCATCGCTCATCGATGATCTTTCCCTCGACGCCGCCCGAACGGATCCCTCCGCCGCCCGGACCGAAGCGCCACGGGGCCGGTATCGGTCGGCCCTCCAGGCGCCTTGAGCATCCGGGTGCATCTGGCGTGGGGGCCGGCGCTGGATCACGACGCCGGCAGGCGGCGATGGGTGAGGGCGGGCACACGTTCGCGCACGCGGTCGACCGCCTCCGTCGGGCAGTCGGCGACGAGGACTTTCGGCTCGTCGCCCGCCTGCGCGAGGACGAGGCCCCAGGGATCGATCACGAGCGAGCGTCCGTGGCTCGCACGGTCCGGCGCGTGCCGACCGCATTGCGCCGGCGCGATCACGTAGCACTGACTCTCGATCGCCCTGGCGCGAAGCAGGACCTCCCAATGATCCTTGCCCGTCTCCGGCGTGAAAGCGCTCGGAACGACGAGCCAGCGCGCGCCCCGATCGACCAGCGCGCGATAGAGCTCGGGGAAGCGCAGGTCGTAGCAGATGCTGAGGCCAACGGGACCGAAGTCCGTCGGCGCGACCACGACGGCGTCGCCCGGCGCGAACCACGTCGACTCGCGATAGGCGTCTTCGGGACGTGGACCGAGGCGGACGTCGAAGAGATGGATCTTCCGGTAGCGAGCGACCTCGCGGCCGTCGGGAGCGACGAGGATGCTGGTGTTGTGGACCCGTGCATCGTCCGCGGCCGCACCCGGGATCGCCTCGGGGAAGGTGCCTCCCAGAAGCCAGACCGCGTTCTGGGCCGCCCATCCGCGCAGGGCGCGCACGATCTCGCCATCCGGTCCCTGCACGCAGGGGAAGCGTCCCCCCTCGCGGCGCATGTAGGCGAAGTTCTCGGGCAGTGCGACGAAGTGCGCCCCGCGCTCGGCGGCCTCCCGGATCCCCGCTTCGGCGTGGGCGAGGTTCCGATCCAGATCGTCGCTGGAGCAGACCTGGACGATGGCGACACGCACCGCTCGGGGGGCCTCCCGCACGACGAGCCGAAGAGCGGTCCGGCCTCAGCCGGCCGGTCCTCAGCCTCGGAACTGGGCCGGATCGACGCCCGTTCGTCGGATCACGTCGTAGAAGTCCTTGCGGTCCTTCTTGGCCATCCGAGCGGCCCGGCTGATGTTGCCACCACAGCGGCGCAGCAGGCCCTCGACGTAGCGCGTCTCGAAGGCACGCTTCGCGTCCTTGAAGGACGGCACGTCATCGCCGTCCGTCGCCAGCATGAGCGCCTCGGCCGAGACGGCGGCCTGCCCGGAGAGTCGGATGGCCTGGCGGATTCGCTCACGCAGCTCCCGTACGTTGCCCGGCCAGCGCTCCTCGACCAGCCAGCGACGCGCATCGGGGCTGAACCCGATCGGCTCGATCGACTCCTCCGCGGCGATCTCCGCCAGGAAATGCGCCGCCAGCGGCAGGACGTCCTCGCTGCGGGCACTGAGGGGGGAGATCTCGATTCGCGTGCCGCCGACCACCGAGAGCGGCGTGTCTGCACCGGCGCCGACCGTGGCGAGCAACCGAGGACGTTGGACGGACCCGTTGGTCGCGCGCAGCGCCTCGCCGAGCTTGTGCGCGACGGCGGTCGCGAGCTGCTCCGCATCCTGCAGGAGCAGGGAGCCGCTGCGTGCACGCGCGACGGCCCCGGGTGCCGCAGCGCCGTCGCCGAAGAGCTCGCGTAGCTGCGCGGCCTCAGCGAGCCCTGCGAGCGCCACCTCCACCAGGACCCCACCGGCCCGGGTGCTCCACTGGTGGATCGCGCGCGCGACGTGTCGACGTCCGGTTCCGCTCTGTCCGCGGATCAACACGGCCTCGTCCGAGCGTGCGATCGCGCTCGCCTGATCCACGACCTGCTGCATCGCGGCGCTCGCCGAGATGATACGATCGCTGCGCCGTCGACCGATCGCGCGCCCGCTCGCGCCCGTCGCCGCGTCGCGTGTCGCCGAGCCCGATCGTTCGAGTGTGGTCGACTCGACGCGCGTGGCGCCGAGACCGGAATGCTGTTCGGACATGGCACGAGGCCCCCAGGTAGAATCGTGACGGATCCAGAAGTATTTGGATTCCGGACCTTTGTCAATGATTATTGCGGGTTGTTTTCCGCTCGTCACCCAAGTTGACGCCGAATCAGACGCATGTTAACCCGCCATCACCGCAATCTGTCAGGAATTCCCGCCATCGGCCCGATTCCACGCCGCAATCCCCGCGGGTCTAAATCGTGCCGATCCCGACCCGGACTCGAGGCCCCGTGACGACCGAATCGGACCCCACCGCGCCCCCCGAGAAGGGGCGGATCCGACTGCTCTCCGATGCGCTGGTCGACCAGATCGCGGCCGGGGAGGTGGTCGAACGACCGGCCTCGGTCGTGAAGGAGCTCGTCGAGAACAGCCTCGATGCGGAGGCGCGGCGGATCCGGGTCGAGGTGCGGGACGGCGGTGCGGCATTGATTGCAGTGACCGACGACGGCGTGGGGATGACGCCGGCGGAGCTGCCGATGGCGCTCCAGCGCCACGCGACGAGCAAGCTCCGTTCGGCCGCAGATCTGATGCGGATCGCCAGCTTCGGATTCCGGGGCGAGGCGCTGCCCGCGATCGCCTCCGTCTCGCGCTTCCGCATCGTGAGTCGCGCGCGAGGTCACGACACCGGCTACGAGATCCGCTGCGACGCGGGTCGCGTGGTGAGCGAGCGCGCGGCCGGAGCGCCCGAGGGCACGCGCATCGAGGTGGCCGATCTCTTTGCCGCCGTACCCGCGCGACGCAAGTTCCTGAAGCGCGCCGGCACCGAGTGGGGGCACATCGCCGACTGGCTGGCGCGGCTCGCTCTGGTCCGTCCGGACATCCACGTCGAGCTCCAGCGCGACGACCGCGACGCGACGGTCTGGCCGACCTGTCGGTCGCTCGCGGAGCGGGTGGCGATGATCCTGCCCGACGACGATGCGGCTGCGCTCGTCGAGATCGAGTACGACACGCCCGAGGCGAGGATCCACGCCTTCGTGTCGAGCCCCGAGCGCACGCGACCGAACGGGCAGGGGCTCTACCTCTACGTGAACGGGCGGCCCGTGCGGGATCGTCTGCTGCGGCACGCGTTGACCGAGGCGTATCGAGATCTGCTGCCGCGGGGGCGCTTCCCGGTCGCCGTGCTGCTGCTCGAGGTCCCGCCGGACTCGGTCGACGTCAACGTCCACCCCGCCAAGTGGGAGGTCCGCTTCGCGGATCCGCAGGCCATCCATCGCGCGATCCGGCGCGCCGTGCGCGAGGCGATGAGCCGCCGGGCCTGGCTCGGGGGCGTGCGCGGCGCGGCCCCCCCGAGCGACGTGGGCGATGGCGCGGCCGCACCGCCCGGGATGCGGGCCGGGGCGCAGCGGGCGGCGACCTACGGAGCGAGCGGACGCGTCGCGTCCACCTCCGCGCCCGGAACCGACGACTGGATCTTCGCCGGCCGCAGTCCCGCGATCGATCGCGTCGCCGAGTCGGCCGGGCACGAGCTGCAGGCACGGGCGGAAGCGTCGCCCTCGGGCCGGGCCTTCGACGAGGGCGCGCTCGGACCTCCGTCCGAGACGACTCGGCCGGTGCCGGCCTTCGGATCGCTGCGTCTGCTCGGTCAGCTCCGCGCGAGCTACCTGCTCGCCGAGAGCGACCGCGGTCTGATCGTCGTCGACCAGCACGCCGCCCACGAGCGCATCCTCTACGAGGGGCTGCGGCAGCGCTGGCTCGAGCAGGGCGTGGCGCGGCAGGGGCTGCTCGTCCCGCAGGCCGTCTCGTTGTCGGCCGACGCGGTCGCGGCGCTGGAGGAGGGCGCCAGCCTCGTCGAGCGGCTGGGATTCGAGGTCGAGGCCTTCGGCGAAGGCACCGTGCTCGTCCGGGCGATTCCCGCGGAGCTCACGGGGCGCGACGTCGGGGAGCTCGTCGGCGAGCTGGCGGCGGCGCTCGGCGAGGTCGAGCGGGGCGACGACGCCAGCGAGGGGGTCGTGCGCTGGCTCCCGGGTCTCGATCGGCTCTTCGCGACGATGGCCTGTCACGCCGCGCGCCGCTTCGGAGATCGGCTGCCCGAGGCGGAGCAGGCCGCGATCCTGAGCGGCCTCGACACCATTCCCTGGGCGCCGACCTGTCCCCACGGTCGGCCCGTCGCGATCCTGTTGGACCACGCCGATCTCGAGCAGCGATTCCGCCGACGCTGATCCCCGCGCCCGGCGCTCCGCCGCGCGCGAACGGGCCCGGGCGCCGAACCTGCTAGCCTCCCGCCCCCTGCGAACCCGGCCGGACGCCCGGCCGCCCCGAGAAGACCCCGACATGCCCGCCGAGACCGACCAGCGCGATCCCCGACCCCCCGTCGTCGTGATCACGGGCCCGACCGCGTCCGGCAAGACGGAGCTCGCCATCGCCCTGGCCGAGCGTTTCGACGGCGAGATCGTCAACGCGGACTCGATGCAGGTCTTCCGTCACATGGACATCGGGACGGCGAAGCCCACGGCCGAGGAGCGCCGCCGGGTGCCGCACCACCTCTTCGACGTCGCGAATCCCGACGAGCACTACAGCGCGGGACGTTATGCGCAGGAGGCTCGCGCCGCCGCCGCCGCGATCCACGCGCGCGGCCACGTCGTGTTCCTGACCGGGGGAACCGGGCTCTACATCCGCGCCTTCCTCGACGGCCTCGTCGAGACCGGTCGCGCGGACCCGCACATTCGAGAACGTCTGGAGCGCGAGCAGTCCCGCGCCGAGGGCGAGGGCGACCCGACCCGCCTCCATCGCCGCCTCGCCGAATTCGATCCCGAAGCCGCCGACAAGATCCACCCGAACGACGTGCGCCGGGTCGTCCGCGCCCTCGAGATCCTCGAGCAGTCGGGCCAGCGCGCCTCGTCCGTGCGCGACGCACACGGCTTCCGCGATCGCCCCTTCCGCGTCCTGCACCTCTGCATCGATCCCGGCCGCGAGGCGCTGCACGAGCGCATCGCGCGCCGCTCCAAGGCGATGATCGACGGCGGGCTGCTGCGGGAAGTGCGCCAGCTGCGCGAGCTCGGCTACGGACCGGAGCTGCGGCCGATGCAGGCGATCGGCTACCGACACATCCAGCCCGTCGTCGACGGCGCGGACACGCTGGTGAATGCGCTGGCCGCGCTCGAGACGGACACGCGACGCTTCGCGCGCCGCCAGCGCACCTGGATCCGCGCCGTGCCCGACGTCGAGTGGTTCGATCCGGCCGACGCCGACGCGATCTTCGCGCGGGTCGAGCGCTTCCTCGCGGGCGACGAGACCGGGGCCCGCGAGCAGGGCGTGCAGACCGCCACGGCCGAGGCCGAGCGCGGGCCATCCCGCCGCGATGCGCGAGGGACCCGATCCCGCGCCGCGGAATCCGCCGGCTGAGCCGGCCGCTATCCTGCCGCGCCATGAGCCAGCCCCTCCGACTCCCCGTCGTGGCCCTCGTCGGCCGTCCGAACGTCGGCAAGTCGACGCTCTTCAATCGTTATGCGGGCTATCGACGCGCGCTCGTCGCGAACCAACCCGGACTCACGCGTGATCGCATCGCGGAACGCATCGAGGTGGCGGGGCGACGGATCTGGCTGGTGGATACGGCCGGACTCGACCCGGCTCGAGGCGAGAGCCTCGACGCCGCCGTCCAGGCCCAGGCACGCTCGGCGGTCGAGAGCGCCGACGTGATCCTCTTCGTCGTCGACGGCAAGCAGGGGCTCGTACCCGAGGACGAGTCGATCGCCGCGACCCTGCGTCGGTCGGGCAAGCCGCTGGCCCTGCTGGTGAACAAGATCGATCAGCCGATGCATCACCAGGAGCGGGTCCACGAGTTCTTCCGGCTCGGCATCGAGCGCACCTTCGCCGTGTCGGGCGAGCACGGGGGCGGTGCCTTCGATGCGCTCGAGGACGTCGTCGAAGCGCTGCCCGCGGAGGCATGGGAGGATGCGGACGCCGCTCGCATGGCAGGCGACGAGGCGCTGCGCGTGGCGATCGTGGGTCGGCCGAACGTGGGCAAGAGCTCGATCGCGAATCGCCTCGTCGGGGAGGAGAGGACGGTCGTCGCAGACTCGCCGGGCACGACGCGAGACGCCGTCGACATCGCGATCACCCGCGACGGTCGCGACTACGTGCTCGTCGACACGGCCGGCCTGCGCAAGGTCGGCCGACGACAGGGACCCGGGGAGCACGGCGGTGCGCTGATGACCCTCCGCACGCTCGAGCGCGCCGAGGTCGCGCTGCTCGTGGTCGACGCCGCCGAAGGCATCACGGATCAGGACGCGCGCGTCGCCTCGCTGGTGCGCGAGCACGGCTGCGCCGCCGTCGTTCTGGCCAACAAATGGGATCGGGTTGCCCGAGACCGGCGGCGCGACGTGCTCGCCGACATCGCCCACGGGCTCCGCTTCATGTCGGACGTCCCCGTGCTGGCGGTCTCGGCGCGGACCGGTGCCGGCTTCGGGACGCTATTCGAGCGACTCCAGAAGGTCGCCTCGGCCGCCGAGCAGCGCGTCCCGACGGCGGACCTCAACCGCTGGCTGCGCGACGTCGCCGAGAAGCATCCGCCGTCGATGGCGAGTCGGGGCGCGGCCAAGCGACCGAACAAGCTCTTCTACGCGTCGCAGGTCGCCGTCCGGCCGCCGACCTTCGTCGTCTTCTGCACCGATCCGCGCTCGATCCAGACCTCCTACGTCCGCTTCCTCGAGAACCGCCTGCGAGAGAGCTTCGGCTTCGAGGGCACACCGGTCCGCATCCAGCTGCGAAGACGGAGCGGTCGCCGGGGCCCCGGCGCCGGAGAGGACGGCTAGGCGGGAAGGGCGCGGCCGGTCTCGAACTCCAGCGGGTCTCGGATACACTCGGGCGCCCGAAGAGGGGCTTTCCCCGTGCCTCCGGCCTGCAGTCGGCTCGGAGAGACGCGCCCCGAGCTCCCGGTGGGCCCCAAAGCCCGGTTCACCGGCCGAAGGAATCCCTCGTGGCCAAGAAGCCGCCCACGCCGTCCGCCTCGCAGACCCTCGCCGAGATCGAGGCGACCGGAGATCGGGTCGCTGAATGGGCGTCCCGGAACGCGGCCCTGATCCTCGGCACGATCGCCGGCTTGCTCGTGCTCGCGGCGGTGGTCGGTCTCTACGTCCAGCACAGCTCCGACGCCCGGGATGAAGCCGCCGACGCGCTGGCGCGGACGACGAGCCAATACCGCAAGGCGATGGGCGCGGATCCGGCGGGCGGGCCGATCCTCGAGCCGGCGAACGCCGAGCTCGCGAGCCGCGTGCGGACGGAGTACGCGGATCGCTTCGCCGAGGTGGGGCGGGTCAACGCGGGCACGAGCGCGGGGGCGCTGGCCTGGCTCGAGGCGGGCAAGCTCCAGGCCGAGCTCGGGCGCCTCGAAGACGCCGCCTCGAGCTTCGCATCCGCGCGGGATTCCGCCCGGGGCTCGGCCGTCGCGGCGCTGGCGTCCGTGCGGCTGGCGGCACTGGCCGAGAACCGCGGCGATGCCAGCGCGGCGGCCGAGTCCTACGAGCGGGCCGCCAGCGTGACGTCGTATCCGTTGCGGGCCCAGGCGCTCGCGGACGCGACGCGCTGCTGGCTCGATGCCGAAGATGCCGAGCGCGCGCTCGCCACGTATCAGCGACTCGAGTCCGAGTTCCCCGAGTCCGTCGTGGATCCATCGGTCGCCGCGCTCGTGGCGGAGCTGCGCGCGCGGCGCTGAGCAGCGGATCGGGATTCCGGCCCGTGACGGGTGGCAGGACCGCGGGCTCGCCAGGGCGTAGGCACGCGAGGCGGATGGCTCGCGGGGATCCCGGTGGCCGGACTCCGAATCAATCACCACCGATAAGACATATTATGTAAATCAGAAGATCGGGATCCTGGCGACGGGCCGATCCCGGCCACGAGCTGCAAGTAAGCCCGCAAGCGCCCGTCCTGCCGTCGTGGTCGGTCTCCAGCGCCGCCGAGGTGCTGGACTCGGCGCGGAGGTCGTCCCGGGACTGGCCCCGAGCGCAGTGAACGGCTACAAGCACGGGCGCCCGCGAACGAGAAGCGGCGCCCGGCAGCCGGCCGGCGCGTTGCGCAGCGCTCCAAGGGCCCGATCGGACGCGGATCGGGTGCGGCCGGTCCCGGACGGCCATGCCCGCGGCCACGGCAACGGTCACGGACAGACTGGCGACAGACGGCGGAGACAGACGCATGAGTCCGAGCAAGAAGACGAGCTCGAAGGCCAAGGCCCGGCCGACCAAGAAGAAGGCCTCGGCCAGTCCCAAGCGGACCACGAAGAAGGCTCGCAGCACGACCAAGAAGGCTGCGAAGAAGGCGCCGGCGAAGACGACGAAGAAGGCCGCCTCGAAAGCGGCCCCCAAGAAGAAGGCCGCCAAGGCGCCGAAGGCCGCCAAGAGCAAGGCCGCCCCCCGGACCAAGGCCGCGAAGGCCACGGCCGACGCCCCCGCACCGGAGGCACCGAAGAAGGCCGCGAAGCCGACGACCGCCCCGAAGGCCCCGGCGGCGAAGAAGAAGAGCTCGTCGACCCGGTCGTCGGGCTCCTCGAAGTCGGCCGCAGCAGAGAGCGCAGCGGACGCCGCACCCACCCCCAAGCGATCGCGACCCAAGAAGCCCGTGACCCCGACCGGCCCCCGCCACCCCAAGCTCGGCTTCAAGTGGTCCTGCTTCGGCTGCGACGCGAAGTTCTACGACCTCGGCAAGGAAGAGCCCATCTGTCCGAAATGCGGCGCCGACCAGCGCGACCGCCCCGCCGAGGAGCCGAAGGCGCCCGCACCGGAGCCGCCGCGCCCGAAGGTCGTGCGGCCGATGGCACAGCTGCTCGACGACGAGGAGCAGCAGGCGCCTGCGAGCGACGATGACGATCTGGATCTCGACGACCTGGGCTCGCCCGACGACATGTTCGACGAGCCCGAGGGCGACGTGATCGAGATCGAGGAAGACGTCGACGACGACTCGGACGATCTCGAGGACTCCTGAATCGCGTGATCGCCGCGATCCCGGCGTCGAGCCTCAGATCGTCGTGAGCCGTCGCAGGTGCCGCATCAGGCCCTGACCGAGGTCGCTGCGGAGCCGGATCTCGCGATCCAGCTCGGCGATCTGGCCCTCGCGCTGGGCCACCTGCGATGCCGCGTCGCGAATCGAGCGACTCGCGGCGGCCGTCCGATCGAACTGGGCGATGTTCCGTCCGACGGAGCCGGCGTCCCGGGCCGTACCGGCGCGGGCACGCTGCGCGCTCTGGAAGCTTCGGCGCGAGCTCTCGAGCTCCGCGCGATAGGCCTCGCGAAGCGCCTCGAGGTCCGCCACCGCGTAGGCCTTGTAGGGTCGGATGCGTTCCGAATCGCGCTCGCGCTGCAGATTCCGATGGTAGTTGAAGGCGCCGCCGACACAGAGGATCACGAGCAACAGCACGAGCGAGCCGCTCGCCTGGCCGGCCTCGCGTCGCTGGGACCGTCGATGGGACATGGCGAACCTCCTCGACCCGGCGGGCGCCCTCGCCGACACCGCCTCCCATCGGTCGTCTCGGCGGCGGACTCAATCGGGCCGACGGCCACCAGGCCTCGACGGCCCGACAAGGTCCGTACGGGCCGCACGCCCGGCGCAGATCGCACGCAGCTCCACGCGTCCACCGCCTCAGTAGAGCAGCCGATAGGCCTGCAGGCTGCGCGTCACGCGCTTCACGTAGCTCCGCGTCTGGGAATACGGAATCGACTCGACCCACTCGTCGTCGGGCCGACCATCGCCCTCGACCCAGCGAGAGACGACGTGGGGACCCGCGTTGTAGCTCGCGATCGCCGCCGACAGCTTCGTCGGGAACTGCCGTGAGAGCTCGCCCAGGTAGAACGAACCGAGCTCGATGTTCGTCGCCGGATCGAAGAGCTGGTCGGGATCGAAGCCCTCGCGACCGATCCGCTTGGCGAGCTGCTCCCCCGTCTCGCGCATGATCTGCATCAGCCCCCGCGCGCCGACCGGTGAGATCACCTTCGGTCGGTAGCCGCTCTCCTCGCGCATGATCGAATAGACGAGCTCGGGCGCGATACTGCCCTCCGGACGCGTCGCCTCGTCCACCATCCCCGCGAAGGCGGACGGCCAGGCGTACCACCACAGCTCCTCGAGACCACCGATGGGCCCGCGTGCGAGCGGCGTGGTGTACGCGTCGACGATCACGCGCTGGGCGCGGTTGTAGTCGCCGGCGGCGGTCAGCAGGCGCGCGAGCTCGATGCGATCGTCGAGCCCTTTCGCGCGACGGGTCAGGAGCGCCGTCTCCTCGCCCCCTTCGTCGACGAGCCCCGCCTCCATCAGGATCCGCACCCGCTCGAGCTCGCCCGGACGCAATCCGGCCTTGCCGCGCGCGATGTCGTGCGCCACCGCTCCGAGCGCCCCGCCACCCAGATGCTCCCGGGCCCGCCATCCGTAGTACGAGAGCGGGTACTCCTTCGCGATCGCGTCGAGAAGTCCCCGCGCCTCGTCGGCGCGGCCGCCCTGCTCGAGCGCCCGCGCGCGCCAGTAACGCGGACGCAGTCGCTCGATCGGATCGCCCGTCGCGTCGGCCAGCCGATCGAAACGCTCCGCCGCCTGCGCAAAGGCGCCCCGTCGATAGTCGCTCCAGCCCAGCTGCCAGAGCGCCGCCTGTGCGAGCCCGCCGCGGCCCGGATCGTCGGCGACGACCTGGAAATGCGCCCGCGCTTCGGCGTCGCGCTCGCGGCCGTCCAGCAGCAGGGCCGCCAGGTAGTGCGCGTAGATCCGGTTCGAGTCGCGTCGCGCGACGATGCGCTCGAAGGCCTCGATCGACTCGGGGACACGATCCGCCCGGGCCAACGAGCGCGCACGCCAGATCGGCGTGTCCCCCGTCTGCGGCAGCGACTCGAAGGCCAGCAACGCCTCGGGATAGCGTCGCATGCGGAAGAGCGTATGCGCGCGCTGCTTCTGCAGCCGCCGTTCCTCCGACTTCGACAGGCCCTTCTCGATCGCGCGGTCGTAGGCCTCGAGCGCCTCGTCGTTCATCCGTTCGCGGAAGAGCTGGTCACCCCGGGCCCGCCATTCCCCCGCCCCGCGCAGCGACTCGCCCAGATGCGCCTCGATCACGTCGAGTCGATGGCTCGCCTGGCGCGCCTCGTCGGTCGCGGGGTGCTCCATCCAGAGTCGTCGCCAGGTCAGTCCCGCCGCCCGGTCCTCGCCCGACCGCTCCTGGCTGCGCGCGATGCGACGCAGCAGCGCCGCGCGCTGGGCGTCGTCCCGCGTCTCCGCCAGCGCGGCGGACCACGCCCGTCGGGCCCCCGCCTCGTCCCGCTCCGCCGCCAACGCCTCGCCGACCAGCTCGTGCAGACGGGCCCGCAGCGGCGAGTCCGCGTGCCGGGCGAGCGTCTGGCTCGCGATCTGACGCGCCTCCGCGGCCCGGCCCTTCGAGAGCTGGAGACGGGCGCGCAGCAGACCGGCGTGGTCCCCGACGATCGGGTGACGCTGGGCGAGCTGCGCGTAGAGCCAGTCGGCGTGGGCGTGATCCTCCTGCTCGATCGCGGCGGCGGCGGCGCGGAAGAGCGCGGCCGGATCGCCCAGCAGCGCCTCGCTGCGCGCCCGGAGCACGCGATCGGCCGGGGGCGCGGGCATGCTGCCGACGATCGGATCCGAAGGCGCCGCCGCGGGGCTCGGGGCCGTGCCATCGGGCCCCGAGGCCGAGCGCGCGACGGGGCCCATCGCCATCACCAGGAGACCGAGGAGCGCGGTGCCACCGAGCCACCCGCGTCGCTGCGTCCCCGTTCTTCGTCCCAAATCCCTCTCCCATCCCCGTGCGCGCCCGGGATTCTGCCGACGGCGACCGCGCACTGTCAAACGCCGAGCACCCACGCGACGTCACGCCATCCGCAAGCGCACGTGCGCTGCCCCGGCCACGTGCGGCGCCCCCGTTTCCGTTGAGCCGACCGGCCGTGGAAGTTACCGTGTGCGCGCTTTGAACCCGCGAATGCGTCACGCCATCTCCCATGCCACGCGGCGCGTCGCGGGCCTCCTGCTTGCGCTGCTCGCGTTCGCCTGCGGCCTGCCCGACGCCGGGACGGGCACCGCGACGCCGGACCGTGGCGCACAGGCCTCGAGCCAGCCCATGGCGAGCGGGTCCGATGCGGCGGTCGGTGTACGTGACGATGCGCACCCGACGGATCCTTCCCACGCCGCCGTCCACGCGCCGGCACGCGGGCTCTGGATCCTCGCCGAGGGCAGCTACCGCGTGCTCGACGACCCGGCACGCATCGAACCGCTGCTCGAGCGCGCCACCCGCCTGGCCGCGACCGACCTCTTCGTCCAGGTCTATCGGGGCGGCCGCGCGTTCTACCACGCCGGACCCGGCATCGAGCGCGCGCCCGGCCATGAGCCGGGCACACCCGACACGCTCGGCCTGCTGATCGAGCAGGCCCATGCCCGCGGTCTGCGCGTGCATGCGTGGGTGAACGTGCTGTCCCTCTCGAAGCGCGCGGATGCGGCCCTGATCGGGGATCTCGGGCCGGAGGCACTGCTCGTCGACCGCTTCGGTCGCTCGCTGATCGACTATCCGGACTTCGAGGTGCCGGAGCCGGATCGCCGCTACTACCGGATGGGCACGCCGGGGCTCTACCTCGATCCGGGCTCGCTCGCGGTCCGCGAGCGCGTGGTCACGACCTTTCGGGATCTGCTCGAACGTCAGTCGGGGCTCGACGGCCTGCATCTCGACTACATCCGCCATCCCGACGTGCTCCCGCTGATTCCCGGCTCGCGCTTCGGCGTCGGGCTCGACTTCGGCTACGGCGCCGAGAGCCGCGCGCGCTACCGCGCCGAGACCGGCCAGCCCGATCCGATCGAAGGTGCACCGCCGGGCGTCGTGCGAAGTGCGACGGCCTGGGACGACTGGCGACGCGATCAGGTCTCGCGGCTCGTGTCGGAGATCGCGGCCACGAGTCGCGCGACGCGACCGGACATCGTCGTCTCCGCGGCGGTGATCGCCTACGTCGACCGCGCCTATCTCACCCTCGCGCAGGACTGGCGCGGCTGGCTCGAGGCGGGCTGGCTCGACCTCGCGATGCCGATGGTCTACACGCTCGACGATCGGCTGCTGCGCTACCAGATGGAGTCCTTCGCAGGCTGGCCGCTCGCCGCGCGGATCTGGCCGGGTGTCGGCGTGTGGCTCTTCGGCGGGTCGCCGGAAGGTGCGCGCATGCAGCTCGCGATCCTGCGTCGGGGACGTTTCGCGGGCGAGATGCTCTTCTCGGACGATGCGATCGCCAGCTCTCCCGAGCTGCTCGCCGCACTCGTCGAGACACCGGAGGGAGTCACCCCACCCGCGCCCTCGACACCCTCCCCCTCGACACCCGCGCCATGAGCGCACGGCCGGCCACCCGGGACCCGCTCGCGCTGCTCGACGACTACGACTTCGAGCTGCCGCCCTCGAGCATCGCCCAGACACCGAGCCCCGAGCGCGACGACGCGCGGCTTCTCGTCGTGGGTCGCCCGTCGGGCGCGCGTCTCGGCGGCGACCGCGACGTCCGCGTCCGGGACCTGCCCGACTGGCTCGCGCCGGGCGATCTGCTCGTCGTGAACGCAACCCGCGTCGTGCCGGCGCGGCTGGTCGGGCGCAAGTCGAGCGGGGGGCTCGCCGAGGTCCTGCTGCTCGGGCGCGCGAAGATCGCCGCGTCGATCGAGGCGAGTCGGGACGCGACCGCGACGATCGAAGAGCGACCCGGGGCCGTGCACGGCTACCGGGCGCTGTTGAAGTGCACCGGTCGGGTGCGGCCGGGGCTCGCGCTGCGCCTCGGGCGCAAGGAGGCCGTGCCGGCGCGCGTCGTCGCGGTGCACGACCGCGGCGAGGTCACGCTCGCGATTCCCGACGACGTCGACCCCTACGCGCACGGCGAGGCCCCCCTGCCCCCCTACATCCGCCGGGGCCCGCGGGCCTCGGACGCGCCCTCCCCGGCCGCCGACCCGCCGGGCGCGGGCGCGGACGCCGACCCCGATCGGGACCTCGAGCGCTATCAGACGATCTACGCCCGCGAGCCGGGCGCGATCGCCGCGCCGACCGCGGGACTGCATCTCACGCCGCGGGTCTTCGAGCGGCTGCGCGAACGCGGCGTCGACCGCGCGGAGGTCGTGCTGCACGTCGGTCCCGGAACCTTCCGCCCGCTCGACGCGGAGGCGCTGGAGCGCGGTCGCCTGCACCACGAGGTCTTCGAGCTCCCGGAGTCGACGGTCGCGGCGATCGACGCCACGCGACGTCGTGGTGGGCGCATCGTCGCGGTCGGCACGACCACGACCCGCGTGCTCGAGAGCTGTGTCGACGCGAGCGGCCGACTCGTGGCCGGCCGCGGCGAGACCGACCTGTTCCTGCGACCGGGCGGCGCGCCCTTCCGCGTGGTCGATGCGCTGCTCACGAACTTCCACCTGCCCCGGTCGTCGCTGCTGCTGCTCGTCGCGGCCTTCCTCGGTCGCGACGCGACACTCGCGGCCTACCGGCACGCGGTCGCCGCTGGCTACCGGTTCTACTCGTACGGGGACGCGATGCTGATCCTGCCGGCGGACGGCCGCGCGACGCCGGGGGATGCGTCGTGAGGGCCGAGGGCTTCGGACTCCGCGTGGTCGCGACCGACGGGCTCGCCCGCCGCGCCCGGATCGATACGCCCCACGGCCCGATCGAGACGCCGACCTTCATGCCCGTCGCGACCTTCGGCGCGGTACGCGGTATCGGCAACGCGGAGCTCGCCGCCGCCGGTGCCCAGATCCTGCTGGCCAACACCTATCATCTCCACGAACGCCCCGGCGAGGAGACGATCGCCACCCTCGACGGCCTGCACGGCTTCACCGGCTGGCGCGGCCCATGGCTGACGGACAGCGGCGGCTACCAGGTCACCTCCCTGGCCGCCCGCGCGCGCATCGACGAGTCGGGCGTGACCTTCACGTCGGCGCTCGACGGGGCGCGCCGCGAGCTCACGCCCGAACGCGCGATCGCGATCCAGGAGGCGCTCGGCGCCGACATCGCGATGGTGCTCGACGAGTGCCTCCCGATCGCGGACGAGCGGACGGGACGGACGGAGGGGCGCGAGATCGAGCGCGCGATGGAGCGCACGCTGCGCTGGGCCGAGCGCTCGCAGGCGGCTCGGCGGCGGCGTGACCAGGCCGTCTTCGGCATCGTGCAGGGCGGCGCCTCCCCGGCGCTGCGCCGGCGCAGCGCCGAGGCGACGGCGGCCCTCGACTTCGACGGGCATGCCCTGGGCGGACTCGGACTCGGTGAGAGCCGTCCGGAGCGCCGCGCCGCCGTCGAGGCCGCGATCACGGTCCTGCCCGCGGACCGGCCGCGCTACCTGATGGGCCTCGGCCGCCCGATCGACCTGCTCGACGGCGTCGCAGCGGGAGTCGACCTCTTCGACTGCGTCGTACCGACCCGCAATGGCCGGCACGGACTGCTCTTCACCTCGCGCGGAACGCTGCAGATCAAGAACGCGGCCTTCGAGCGCGACCCCTCGCCGCCGGATCCGGACTGCGCCTGCCCCGCCTGCCGCGACCACAGCCGGGCCTATCTCCGCCATCTGATCCGGAGCGGAGAAGCGCTGGGCATGCGCCTGGCTGCGCTCCACAACCTCACGTACTACCTGAACCTCTTGACCCGCGCGCGGGAGGCGATCTCGGCGGGTCGCTTCGCCGCGCTCCACGCCGAGGTCGAGGCCATCTCCGAGCGTCGGCTCTAGCCGGCGCCCCGACCGCGAGCGCCCGTCCGCGGCTCGGCCGCCGACGCCATCTAGGCCTCGGCCGGGTCGGGCAGCGCGACGGCGAGACCGGCCAGCGCAGGCAGATCCTCGCCGAGCGCCGAAGGCACGATCTCGAGCTGCTCCAGCTGGTGCGGCCAGAGGCGTTCCGCCAGCCGGGCTCGAAGCGGCGCGAAGCAGAGCGCCTCGCCCGCCGCGGCCGCGATCGTCCCGAGCACGACGCGCCGGGGCTCGAGCAGCATCACGATCGCGGCGAGGCCCTGCGCCAGCCGATCCAGCCAGCGACCGAGCTCCTCGAGGGCGAAGGCGTCCGCGCGCCGGGCGGCCTCGAGCAGCGCCTCCGGCCCCACCTGCTCCCGATCCCCGCCCACGATCTCGACCACGAGGCTCGAAGCGGGAACGACCTCGCGCAGCCGATCGCGCCAGGCATGACCCCCGACGTAGGCCTCGAGACAGCCGCGCAGGCCACAGGCGCAGACCCGACCGCCCGGCTCGATCGGGATATGACCCGCCTCGCCCGCGCCGCCGAACGCCCCCCGTACGAGCCGCCCACCCGCGATCACCCCCCCGCCGACCCCCGTCGACATGGTGAGGTAGACGAGGTCGTCGACGCCGCGTCCCGCGCCGAAGCGATGCTCGGCGAGGACCGCCGCGTTCGCATCGTTCTCCACGCGCGCCGGTGCATCGAGCGCCTGCGAGAGCACGCGTCCGATCGGGACGTCGCGCCAGCCGACCAGGTTCGGCGGATTCCGCAGCACGCCCCGTGGCGCATCGACCGGCCCGGGCACCGACAGTCCGATCGCCTCGAGCCGCCCCGCCCCGGCACCGGGCGCGTCGGCCAGGAGTCGCCTCGCGTCCGCGATCAGCTCGTCGACGTCGCGGCGCCAATCGCCGGTCCGGCTCATCGGCCGCCTCAGCCGGGCGAGCGGCCGGCCCTCCCGGTCGCCGACCACGAGCACGACCTTCGTTCCGCCGACGTCGATCCCGAGCAACGTCATTCCGCGGATCGTCCCCCTCGCTTCCGGATCGCTCGTCACCCGGGCCTTCGACGCCGCCCCACACGCCGTCCCCGCGCCTCGCCCCGCAGGGTGATGGCAACCCTACCACAATCGGCCTGAAGTCCTCGGGCACGCGGGCCGAAGAGATTGGCGCGTGCGGACGGGCACCTGCAGCCGGGGCTGCCGGTCGCCGCCGACGCCAGGGAGGTCCCGATGACGCATCGACTGCAGCGAGCCGCACTCCACCCGACCCGAGCCGCCCTCTGGCTGCTCGCCCTCTTCGCGCTCTCGCTCGGCTGCGCCGCCGGCGAGTTCCGACCGTCCGACCCCTTCGACCGCCAGTTCACGCTGACCGAATCGCAGCATCGCTACACGGTCTACGTCCGCTGGTCCGACTTCCAGCGCGCCAAGAGCTTCGTCGCCAAGGACGATCGCGACGCCTATCTCGAGCGCATGAAGGTCCTCGAGGACGCGCGCTTCACCGACTACGACTCCGAGGCCGTCGAGCTCGACGACAAGAAGGAGAAGGCCACCCTGCGCGTGACGTACACGCTCTACACGCCGAGCCTGCCCTACGAGGTCGAGGTCACCGAGCTGCAGGAGTGGTCGCGCGACGGCCTCACCAACAACTGGCAGGTGCGCTCGACCTTCGAGGGGCTGCCGCGACTCGCCGCCAATTGACGCGGCGCATGCCCGGAAGACGTCCCGCGGAAGCCGCCATGTCCAACGCCACGCGCATCCTGCTCGTCGACGACGTCCCGATGTTCCGGGATCTCGGCTCCGTATTCCTCTCGCGCAGCGGGCCCGTCGACCTCGCCGACACCGCCTCGGCGGCCTATCAAGCGGCCGACGAGCGTCCCCCGTCGATCGTGATCGCCGACATGCACCTGCCGGACGCGAGCGGCGCCGAGCTCTGCCGCCGCTTCAAGACGCACCCGGTCTGGGGCTCGCCCCGGGTCGTGCTGCTCGCGCGGCCCGAATCGCCCGAGGATCACGCCGAGGCGGTACGGGCCGGCGCCGACGAGGTGCTCTTCAAGCCGCTCGAGCGGGACGTGCTGATCTCGACCGTGCGCCGCCTGACGGATTTCGACGGCCCTCGAGGACTGCCCCGCGCACGCATCGAGCGTCCGATCGAGATCGCCGCACGCGGTCGCCGGGTGGAGGCGCGACTGCGCAACGTGAGCCGGGGCGGGCTCTTCGTGGACTCACCGCTGCATCTCGACAAGGCCGAGGAGGTCGCCCTCCACTTCCGGCTGGAGGCGCACGAGGACCTGCTCCGCTCGACGGCGCGGGTCGTCTGGTCCCAGCCGACGCCGGAGGGACTCGATCGGATCGGACTGCGCTTCCTCGCGATCGACGCGAAGACCGTCGCCCGGCTCGACCACTACGTGAGCGACCACTTCCCGCGCCTCGCGAGCCAACCCGCCTGAGGCACGCCGCTCCCGGGACGGGCGGAGGCGTCCCGCGCGAGTCGACGCCCGCGCGGGACCGGCCGTCGGATCAGCGATCCGTCGGATCCGTGTAGCCGAAGTCGTCCTCGTCCGGCAGCGTCTCGAGCTTGCGCTGTCGGCGCTCGCCCTTGATCACGGTCTGCACCTTGCCGCCCTTCGAGATGAAGGTCCAGTGTCGGGTCGTGAGCGACTTCGGATCGCGCATGCGCTTGCTCTCGATCACGGTCGGCTCGTCGTCGTAGCCCGCCATCGCCGTGTCCCCGACCGACGCGCCACCGACGACACCCCCGATCGTCGAGCCATCGAGCGGCACGCGGATCGAGGCCGCCGAGCGGCCACCGCTCGAGCCACCACCCGAGACCGGGATCGTGTAGCCGAATCCCGTGCCGGTCGGGCTCGCCGCGCCGGCCACGATCACCTGCGGTCCGGCCGCGTTCATCTCCCGGAGCTCGGCCTGCCGTTCGAGGATTCGATCCGACCAGGACTTCTCCTGCTTCGAGGAGATCTCCGTGTAGCGCTCGTAGCGCGAGAGCGCGCCGACCGATCGCTTCGTCGCCTCTTCCCGATGTCGCGCGGGAATCCGCTTCGGATCGTCCGTGAACGCGTAGGTCCCGTCCTCGGTCACCCACGAGTAGACGTTTCCCGCCATGGCGGGTGCAGCCAGGGCCACCAACAGCGCCGCTCCCAGGAGGATCCGGCCACTTCGCAACGCAGTCTTGTTCAGCATGAGCATTGCCTCCATGTCGTTTCGTGGGAGGCGCATTCCGAAAATCGCGAGCTTTCGACGGACCTGCGGCGACGTTGCGCGAGACCTGCGGATCGACCCGGGCCACTCGGGGCGGCCGCCCCGGCTGGAAGGGCCCCTGCGCGAGCGGCAACGACGCGGACGAAGCCTCCGGAGCCATTGACAATCGCGGTGGGACCCATACCCTCCTGCGTCCGGCATTGTTGCGGGGTAGAGCAGCCAGGTAGCTCGTCGGGCTCATAACCCGGAGGTCGGGGGTTCGAATCCCTCCCCCGCTACCAAACAGACGGGCACCCCTCGAGCATCGCTCGTCGGGTGCCCGTTTAGTTCCAGCCCAAGCCGGAAAACCCCTTCCAGTCGGTAGCCCTGCGAGCGATCCCTCAGGACGCGGATGCGCTCGTCTCCGAGCAGCGCCCGCAGCGCGCGCCGGGCCACGTC
>JACKFD010000008.1 GCA_020632655.1 Spirochaetaceae bacterium | reverse complement strand
AGTCCGATCCCCTTGCTGCGATCGCGATCGGGATTCTGCAGCTGCGTGAACTCGTCGAAGATCAGCTCGAGGGACTCGGGCGGGATGCCCGGGCCCGTATCCTGCACGATCAGCCGGAGCGGCGGACCGCGCCGCACGCCGATCGCGATCGCGCCTTCCGGGGCGTGGCGCAGGGCGTTCGACATCAGGTTGGACGCGATGCGCCGCAGCAGCGCGGGGTCGCTGCGCACCCAGACGCTCGAGGGGTGGAAGCGCACGCGCTGCTCGTGGTCGGCGAAGGCGTCGGCCTCGATCTGCAGCTCGTCGAAGAGGCGCTGGATCGGGAACTTCTCGTAGCGCGGGGTCACGGCGTCGGCGTCGAGCTTGGAGATGTCGAGCAGCCCGTCGAGCAGCGTGCGCAGGGAGTCGCTCGTGGCGCCGATCCGCTCGGCCAGGTAGCGCGTGCGCTCGTCCGCGATCGGTGCGGCGAGCAGGGCGTCGACGAAGAGGGCCTGCGAGTGCAGCGGCTGGCGCAGGTCGTGGCTCGCGGCGGCGAGCAGCTTCGCCCGGGTGAGGGAGTGCTGCTGGGCCTTCACGAGGGTGCGCCAGCGGGAGAGGCCGAGCAGGAACGCGAAGAGGATCGCATGGCCGATGAAGAACTGGTTCGCGACGGCGATGCGGACGGCCCGGGCGAGGTCCTCGTCGACGGGGTCCAGCGTCGGTGGGAAGGCGAAGTAGAGCGCGCCGATCGCAGCCAGGCCCAGCAGGAACGAGCCTGCGATCCGCTTCGCCAGCCCCTCCTCGAACACGGCGAAGGCCAGCACCAGCGCCATCGGCAGCCAGAAGTTGGTGTTGACCAGCTCACGCAGGGTCTCGCGATGGCTCGCGCTCCCGAAGAGGATGATCGTGACGTTGGCGAGCAGGTGCGTCATCAGGACGGCCGCCAGCACGATCTTGACCGTGTGCACGGCGCTCCGGCGGAGCCAGAGCGCGACGGCCGAGCCGAGGTACAGGACGACGACGATCGGCATGATCATCGCCACGAAGCGGCCGATGGGCTGATCGGTTCCGCTCGCCTCGCGCTGGAGGACGCCCACGAGGGATCCGACGAAGGCGAGTCCGCACACCCAGAGCAGGACGCGCCGCGACGTCTCGTCGTCCTTGTCCTCGAGGTCCATGATCACGCTCGCCCGTTGCATGCGCGGCTCCATCGCGCGGCAGCGTAGCGCCTGCCGTAGGGTCACTCGATCGTCCGGAAGGGAGCGGGTGGGCCCGTTCCCGCCGTTGTTGCGCCGGACCAGCGTGCCGCCTCGGCGTGCGCGCGAATCGAGCGCCGACGAAGGCGCCCGTCGGGACGCGACACCCGGAATCGACGGCTTGCCGGGGGACTTGAGATGACGGGGGGCGAAGGGCGATGCTCCGAAGGAGTTCCGGTCCCGATCGCGGTCCTGGCGAGCGACGATCGAAGGAGTTGGATGGATGAACCGAACGAATTCGGTCTGGGCGCCGCCGCGCAGCCCGCTGTGGGGCGCCGCTCGAGTCCGGGGTCGGCGACGGATGCTGCTGGCGATCCTCCTCTCGTGGATCGGCTCGATCGCCTGCCACGAGGGCGAGCCCGTGACGGGCGCCGTGGACTCCGCCGGCGTGGCCGTTCCGGGCGCTCGGCCCGTCACCCGCGAGCGCCTCGTCGCCGCGTCGGACGAGCCGGCGAGCTGGATCACGCACGGCGGCGACTACGCCGAGCAGCGCTTCAGTCGCCTCACGCAGGTCGACGAGCGGAACGTCTCGCGTCTCGGCCTCGCCTGGAGCTTCGACCTCGAGACCGAGCGCGGCGTCGAGGCGACGCCGCTCGTCGACGACGGCGTGATGTACGTGAGTGCGCCCTTCGACGTCGTGCACGCGCTCGATGCCGCGACGGGCGAGCGACTCTGGACCTTCGACCCGCAGATGGATCGGGACTGGGTGCGCAACGTCTGCTGCGGCTTCGTGAACCGCGGGGTCGCCCTCTACGGCGAGCGGGTCTACATCGGCACCCTCGACAACCGCCTGATCGCGATCGATCGCCGCTCGGGCCGACCCGTCTGGGACGTGAAGACCGTCGAAGGCGACAAGCCCTACTCGATCACGGGCGCACCGCGGGTCGTCGAGGGCAAGGTCGTGATCGGAAACAGCGGAGCCGACTTCGGCGTGCGTGGGTTCGTCTCGGCCTACGATGCGCAGACGGGTGCACTCGTCTGGCGGACGTATACGGTGCCGGGCAATCCGGCGGAGGGCTTCGAGTCGGAGGCGATGGAGCGGGCGGCCGAGACCTGGACCGGGGAGTGGTGGGTCGCGGGCGGCGGCGGGACGGCCTGGGATGGGATGGCCTACGACCCGGAGCTCCGGCTGCTCTACGTGGGGACGGGGAACGGGGCGCCGGCGGTGCGATGGCTGCGCAGCCCGGGCGGCGGAGACAACCTCTACCTCTGCTCGATCCTGGCCCTCGACGTCGGGACGGGCGAGCTCGTCTGGCACTATCAGGAGGTGCCCGCCGAGAGCTGGGACTACACGTCGACGGCGCCGATCCTGCTCGCGGATCTCGAGATCGACGGTCGCCTGCGCAAGACGCTGCTGCACGCGCCGAAGAGCGGCTTCTTCTACGTGCTCGACCGCACGAACGGCGAGTTCCTCTCGGCCGAGCCCTTCACGACGGTCACCTGGGCCTCGGGCTACGACGAAGCGGGCCGGCCGATCGAGAACCCGGGTGTCGATTTCCGTGACGGACCGAGGTTCATCCGACCGGCGCCCTACGGCGGACACAGCTGGCAGCCCATGAGCTTCCATCCGGGCACGGGGCTCGTCTACTTCCCGCGTCGCGACATGGGCTCGATCTTCGCGGGCGACGTGGACTGGCAGCACGCCCCCGCGACCTGGAACACGGGCTTCGACACGGCGGCCTTCTCGTCCTTCAGCCTGACCGACGGCGGGCCCATGACGGCCTCACTCGTCGCCTGGGATCCGGTCGCGCAGCGCGAGGCGTGGAGCGTTCCGCACGTGACGGGCTTCAACGGCGGCACGCTCTCGACCGCCGGTGGACTCGTCTTCCAGGGCAGCGCCGACGGGCGCTTCGTCGCCTATCGCGCGACGGACGGGGAGAAGCTCTGGGAGTCGCCGGTCGGGACGGGCGTGATGGCCGGGCCCGTGAGCTACGAGGTCGATGGTGAGCAGTACGTCGCGGTCGCGGCGGGATGGGGGGCTTCGTTCGCGTGGTCGGGGGGGCAGCTCGCGCTGGCCGCGGGCGTGCGCGGGGGAGGGCGGGTGCTTGCCTTCAAGCTCGATGCGAAGGGCGAGGTGCCGGCCGGCCGTGCGCCGCTCGGCCCCGTCCCGGAGCCGACCTTCGCGCTCGCGTCGAGCGAGGCGGAGCGGGCGCGCGGCATGGAGCTCTTCCACTTCTACTGCTCCGTCTGCCACGGCCCCATGGCCGTCGCGGGCGGCTCGGTCCCCGATCTGCGGCATCTCTCCGCCGAGCGCCATGCGATCTTCCCGCGCATCGTGCGCGACGGACTCCTCCGGCAGTCGGGCATGCCCGGCTTCGCGGACCAGCTCGACGAAGCGGACGTGCGCGCGATCCAGGCCTGGATCCTCGAGCGCGCGAGGGAGTCGGCGGCCGCCTCGCGCGCCGGAGCGACGAACGGACCGTCCGGCTGATCGAGGCTCGGCCGCGCTCCCGATGGCCCTATACTGCGACGCACCGCGGAGCGCGGCGCCCTCCGACCCGAGTCGCTTCCGCTGCGTCGTCCCGTACCGAACGCCCGAACGGAGCCCCGCATGCCCCCCTCCGCCTACCGGACCCTTCTCTCGCCCGGGCGCATCGGCGCGCTCGAGCTCCGCAACCGCCTGGTCGTGACCGCGATGGGCGCGAACTTCGCCGAGGAGGGGGGGCTCTCCGGCGATCGCCTCGTCGCCTATCACGAGGCGCAGGCTCGGGGGGGCGTCGGGCTCATCATCTCGGGCGCCTGCGGCGTGATGTTCCCGGTCGGACAGGTCCAGCCCTGGCAGATCGGCATCTCGGATGACGTGCACCTCGAAGGCCTCGCCCGGGTCGCCGACGCGGTCCATCGCCACGGTGCGCGCTTCGCCGTCCAGCTCCATCAGGGCGGGCTGAACGCCGGCGACGACACGCGCGCCGGGCGTCCGCAATGGTGCCCCTCGATCCCGGAGCGCACGAAGGGCGACTTCACGAGCGGCTTCCTGATGCACGAGCTCGAGGCCTTCGCGAGCGCCGGGACCCCGACCTACAAGGTGCTCACGAAGGAGGACATCCAGGAGGTCGTGCGCGCCTTCGCCGCCGGAGCCCGTCGCGCGCGGCAGGCGGGCTGCGACGGCGTCGAGATCCATGGCGGGCACGGCTACCTGCCCTCGTCCTTCCTCTCGCCGAAGACGAACAAACGGACGGACGAGTACGGCGGCTCCGTCGAGAACCGCTCGCGCTTCCTCGTCGAGATCGTGCGGGCCGTGCGCGAGGCGGTCGGGCCGCATTTCGCCGTCTGGGTGAAGCTCGACTCGCGCGAGGAGGGCCGCCCCGACGGCATCCGGCTCGAGCATGCAAAGGTCACGGCCCGGCTCGTCGAGGAGGCGGGCGCCGACGCGATCACGGTCACCGCCTACCACGAGGTCAGTCAGGGCAAGCTCCACTCCGCCTCGAACATCCCCCACGAGCCGAACTGGAACCTGCCCGCCGCCGCCGCGATCAAGCAGGTCGTATCGATCCCGATCATCGCCTCGGGTCGCGTCGAGCCCGGGCATGCCGACGCGGAGATCCGCGCCGGGCGCTTCGACTTCCTGGCGATGGGGCGGAAGCTGCTGGCCGATCCCGAGCTGCCGAACAAGCTCGCCGCCGGGCGCGAGTCCGAGATCCGGCCCTGCATCTACTGCTACACCTGCGTGAGCGCGATCTACACGCTCGAGCCGACGCGCTGTGCCGTGAACCCCGAGCTCGGAATCGAGTCCACGCGACCGGATGCGCCGCGGCCGCGCGCGCGCAAGCGGGTCGCCGTCGTCGGTGGCGGGCCGGGCGGCATGGAGGCGGCCCGACGACTCGCGCAGGACGGGCACGAGGTCGTGCTCTTCGAGCGGGCGGATCGGCTGGGCGGGACCCTGCGCTTCGCGTCGCTCGCGTATCCGGCGAACGAGCGCCTGCTCGACTGGCTGCGGGCACGGGTCGAGGCATCGGACGTCGACGTCCGACTCGCTACGGAGGCTTCGCCGGATACGCTGCGGACCTTCGCGCCGGACGACGTGGTCGTCGCGACCGGCGCGCGGCGCAGCCTGCCGGACATCCCCGGTGGCTCGCTCCCGCACGTGTTCAGCGGCGACGACCTCTACAAGCTGATGCTGGGGGAGCGCTCGGGTGAGCTCGCGGAGAAGACCTCCCTCTTCACGCGCGTCGCGACGCGGGCCGGCGCCGCGACGGGCCTGACCGCGAACCTCGACTTCGTGCGCCGCGCGACACATGCCTGGATGCCCCTCGGCCGGAGTGTCGCGATCGTGGGGGGCGAGCTCGTCGGTCTCGAGCTGGCCGAGTTCCTCGCTGAGCGCGGCCGGGAGGTGACGGTCGTCGACGACGTGCCGCGTCTCGGCTCGGGCCTGACGCTGGTGCGGCGTCTGCGTCTGCTCGCGGAGCTGCGAGAGCACGGGCTCGAGCTCGTGGCCGGCGCGAAGGACATCCGGATCGAGCCCGAGGGCATCGCCTTCACCGATCGCGCGGGGTCGGTCCGCGAGGTCTTCGCGGACCACGTGATCGTCGCGAAGGGCACGACCGGCGATTCGAGCCAGGCCGACGCCTTGCGCGCGTCCGGCTTCCGGGTGCACGAGATCGGCGACGGGCTCGAGATCGGCTACATCGAGGGCGCGATCCGCGGCGCGATGGAAGCGGTCGACGCCATCAACGCGGCGTGAGCCGCCTCGACCCGAAGGACGGCGAAGGCCCGATGGCTGCGCCGGGAAAGGAATCGTGATGACCACTGCCCTCGTCGATCTGCAGCCGGAGGCGCTGCTCGAGGAGGCCGCACGTCGGACGGGCGGGCTCACGGACCTCGGTCCCGGCCCCTACGTCGAGCCGATGCGCCGCTTCGTCGACTCCCTCGAGCAGGACGCGCAGCTGAACGCGAACGGTCGGCTGATCGCCCGGGAGCGAATCCTGCTCCATACCGTGAACCGACTGCAGTACGTACGGGATCGCGGCCTCTACCCCGAGATCGCGAGGCAGGAGATCGAGAAGCCCGTCTTCATCGTCGGCATGCCGCGCACGGGCACGACGATCCTGCACGACATCCTCGCCCAGGATCCCTCGAATCGCGCGCCTCTCACCTGGGAGACGATGTTCCCGTCGCCGCCGCCTACGGCCGCGACCTTCGAGACGGATCCGCGGATCCAGGCCTGCGCGGCGACCTTCCCCGACGTCTTCGACCAGATCCCGGGCTTCAAGGCGATGCATCCGATGGGGGCGCAGCTGACGCAGGAATGCGTGACGATGATGGGAGAGACCATGATCACGGTCCTCTTCCACAATCAGTTCCGGGTGCCCACCTACCAGGACTGGGTCGACCACGAGGCCGACTTCGCCCCGGTCTACGACTTCCATCGCAAGCAGCTCCAGCACCTCCAGTCGAGACATGCCCTCGACCGATGGGTCCTCAAGACCGGCGCGCACATGTGGAGCCTCGAGCATCTGCTCGCGACCTATCCCGACGCGCGCATCGTCTTCACCCATCGCGATCCCGTCGACTCCGTCACCTCCTACGCGAGCCTCACCCACCTCGTGCGCACGATGGGTACGGATCACGCCGATCGCAAGGAGATCGCGGCCGACTGGACGGGGCGCCTCGCCCGCGCAGCGCACCACGCGCTCCACGTCCGCGAGTCGGGCGACCATCCCGACGCCGTGTTCTACGACATGCGCTTCACGGACTTCGTGAAGGATCAGTACCGCGAGGTCCAGGCGATCTACGAGGCGCTGGGCCTGCCGATGAGCGACGGGGCGGCGAAGCGCCTGCGTGCCTTCATCGACGACCATCCGAAGGGCAAGTACGGCAAGCACGAGTACACGCCCGAGGAGTACGGCGTCGATCCGGCGGCGGTGCACGAGGCCTTCGGCGAGTACCTCGATCACTTCGGGCTGCGGGGCTAGCGGCCGAAGCGCTCGGGCGGCGCCGGCGGGCTTCGTCGCCGCGTGCCGCCCTTGCCGCCTCGCAGCACTCAACGGGAGGGGTGGAAGGGTCGATATGCGCTCCGGACGCCGCGACGCGCGGCGCAGGAGGATCGGCATGTCCACCGCGATCGGGAGTGCCGTCGGGGCGCCGGGTGCAGGGCCCGCGTGCCGCGACGCGCGACGCATCCCGGGCTACGAGCCCCTCGTCTCCTCGACGATCCGCGGTGGGACGGCGCTCGGCATCGGACTCTTCCTCGTCTCGCTCTGCGTCGGCGCCGCCTGGGTCGCCTTCGGCGATCTCCCGGCCGGCGTCGAACGCCCGAACGTGTCGCCCGCCGTCTTCATGACCGTCGTGGGTGGGATCTTCGGCATGCCGGGCCTCTACCTGATCGGACAGGGGCTCGTCGATCGCCGGGGCGAGGCGCGCCGCCGACGCGCCCGGGCGAGCCGACCCGACGAGCCCTGGCTCTGGGATCACGCCTGGCACGTCGATGGGGCTGCGGATCTCTCGCTGCGGCAGGCCGTGTCGGGCGCGCTCGGACTCGGGCTGGCGGTCGCGATCCTCGTGCCGCTGCATCTCGTCTTCCTCGGCGAGGAGGGACCCCGCGACGCGCTCCTGCCGACCTTCGTGCTCGGCCTCTTCGACCTGCTCGTCGCGATCTCCTTCCTGACCGTCGTGCATCGCCTCGCGTACCGCTTCGTACGCGGCGCCGCGCACGTGCGCTTCGGTCGATTCCCGTTCCGACTGGGCGAGCGCGCGACGCTCCGCCTCGAGCCCCACGCTGCCTGGTCGCGTGCGCAGGACGTCGTCGCCGTGCTGCGCTGCGTCGAGGAGACCTGCGAGGCGCGCCGGGGGGCGAACGGGCCGGGCGGCGACGGGCCGACGACGCAGGTGAGCAAGGTCGGTCTCGAGCATTGCCGGCTCGAGCAGCGCCTGCCGGAAGCCGCTTTGCGATCCGGGCACGGCGTGGAGCTCGTCTTCGACCTGCCCGACGACGCGTGTCTCGGCACGCGTCTCGGCGACCGGCCCTCCTGGCATTGGGAGCTCACGATCCTGACCGGCCCGGAAGGCGCGCGGCGGGAGCGGGCGCGCTTCCTCGTTCCCGTCTACTGACGAGCCCGCGGCGCGCGAACTACGCTCGCAGGCCGGGAGTCGTCATGCAGGACACGCACGAGTCGGCGCAGGAGATCGTCCGCGTCGCCCGCCACCTCGAGGAGCAGGGTCTCAACCTCGCTGCCTCGGGCAACGTCTCGATCCGCCTCGACGAGGGCATGCTGATCACGCCCTCGGGCGTCGAGCCCACGAGGCTCGCGCCCGAGCGCCTCGTCCGCGTCGCGCTCGACGGTCGAGTGCTGTCCGCGGGCAAGCCCTCGAGCGAGTGGGCGATGCACGCCGCGCTCTATCGACGTCGGTCCGACGTCGGCGCCGTCGTCCATTGCCACTCGCGCTTCGCGACGGTCCTCGCCTGCGCCCATCACGAGATTCCCGCGCTCCACTACATGGTCGTCGCGACCGGCGCCTCGCGGATCCCGCTCGCGCCCTACGCGACCTTCGGCACGGAGGCGCTCTCGGATGCCGTCGTCGGGACGTTGGGCGCGGGCGATGCGTGCCTGCTGGCGAACCACGGTCAGATCGCGGTCGGGCGGGACCTGGCGGCGGCGCTGGCGACGGCGGAGCTGGTCGAGCGGCTGGCCGAGACGCATTGGGGCGCGCTTGCGATCGGTGGGCCCCGGCTGCTCGAGGAGGCGGAGATGCGTCGCGTCGCGGATCGCTTCGCGGCGGGCTACGGGCGCGCGGACGATCCGGCCTGAGGCACGCCCGCGTCCGGGTCGACGTCGTCGAGGGGCAGCCGGACCCGGAAGCAGGCACCGGGGAGTCGCCGTCCGGCGTCCTCCGGGCCGGGGGGCAGCTCGAGCGAGATCTCGCCGCCGTGCTCGCGCACGATGTCCCGGGCCACGGCGAGACCGAGTCCGGTTCCCCCGCTCGCGATGCGGGTCGTGAAGAAGGGCTCGAAGATCCGGTCGGCATCCGCGGGGGCGACGCCCGCCCCGTCGTCCTCGACGAATACCGAGACGTGCTGCGGCTCGCTCCGTGCGGCGACGCGCACCCGGGTGTCTTCGGAGCGGGACTCGATCGCGTTGCAGAGCAGGTTGACGAAGACCTCTTCGATCCCGATCGCCCGCGCCCGCACGGGCCAGCCTCCGGGCACCCCGTCGAGGCTGAGCTCGACCCGTGCGCCCCGCGCCTTCGCGTAGTGCGCGGTGGCTGCCGCCGCGCGCTCGATCAGGACGGTGAGGTCCACGCGCTCGCGCTCGCCGTCGTGGGCGCGGGAGAAGGTGAGCAGCCCGCGCACGATCCGGCGACATCGCTCCGCGTGCGCGCGGATGTGCTCGAGGCTCTCCTTGCGGATCTGCTCGCCATCCCGTTCGTCGCCCACGAGGATCGCGAAGTCCGCCGAGGTCAGGATCGCACCGACGGGATTGCTGATCTGATGGACCATGCCCGCCGCGTGGCTGCCGATCGAAGCCAGTCGTCCCTGCGCCCGGACGATCCGTCGACTCTCGTCGAGCTCGTCCGCCTGCCTTCGCATCTCCGCCTCGAGTCGGAGGCGCTCGCGCTCCTGCTCGAGCCGCTCGATCCGGGCCTTCTGGGATTGGACCTCGAGCTCGAGGCGTCGCCGATGCTCGGCGGCCAGCAGGGCGCGGCGTCGCGCCAGGTGGGTCATCAGGGCGATCGGCAACGTGAAGACGGGTACGAGGAGCACGCCGCGCCCGAGCTCCGGGATCGAGAGCCACGCCGACCCGATCTGCACGATCAGCGTGATCGGCAGCGACACTGCCAACGCACGGCGCGACAGGTAGAGGGCCGCGCAGGTGAGCGCCGCCATCGAGGCGAAGATCAGACAGAGGACGGGCTGAGCGGGGAGGTGGATGCCGATGCTCGAGAGCGAGAGGGCCCACGGCACCAGCAGCCAGGCGTCGAGAGGGTGGGGGCCCGCTGCTTCGGAACGCCAGGCCGCGAGGCCGACGGCGGCGACGATCGGGGCCGACAGGCCCGGGACGAGCACCCGCGGATCCGTGCCGCTGGAGCCCGTGATCAGATGGGAGAGCGCCTCGATCGACATCAGGAGGGCGAAGCAGGGCGCGCCGTAGCGCAGCACCCTGTGCGCGTCGCGGTCGAAGGCCGAAGCCGTCTCGTCGGGCGCTGCGGTCGGCATGGCGGTCGGCTCTCTGTCTGAAACCGTCGGATGCGATCGCAGCGCGCCTAGCGCGTGGCGTCGTCCGCTCCGCTCGGCGCGCTGCCCGCCCACTCGTCGGGCACGAAGGTCTTCATGCTGAGTGCATGGATCTCGCGGCCCATCCAGTCGCGCACCACGCCGAAGACGAGCTGCTGGGCCTTGACGCGGCCCAGCCCGGCGAAGCGTTCGCTCACGATCACGGCGCGGTAGTGGCCGCCGCCGTCGCGGGCTCCGGCGTGGCCCGCATGGAGATGCGACTCGTCGATCACCTCGACGTGGGTCGCATCGAGCGCGTCGCGCAGCCTCGCTTCGAGGGCCTCTCGCATGGACATGGGGCGGCTCCGCCGGCGATCGGGGTGGAGGCGATCGGCGCCGGCCGACCGCCTCCACCCGAGCGGGTCGCGGGGATCAGAGCTTCGCCGCGTTCTTCTTGAGGAAGTCGGCGACGCCCTTCGGATCGGCCTTCATCCCGGCCTTGCCCTTGTTCCAGCCGGCGGGGCAGACCTCGCCGTGCTCCTCCGTGTACTGGAGCGCGTCGACCAGGCGCAGCTGCTCCTCGATCGAGCGGCCGAGCGGGAGGTCGTTGATCGTCTCCTGGCGCACGACGCCCTTCTTGTCGATCAGGAAGGTGCCGCGGAGCGCCATGCCGCCCTCGAGCAGCACGCCGTAGGAGCGGGCGATGTCCTTGTTCACGTCGGCGACGAGCGGGTACTTGATCGCGCCGATGCCGCCCTGGTCGACGGGCGTGTCGCGCCAGGCGCGATGGACGTGGGCGGAGTCGATCGAGCAGCCGATCACCTGCACGCCGCGCGCCTCGAAGTCCGCGATGTGGTTCGAGAAGGCGAGGATCTCCGTCGGGCAGACGAAGGTGAAGTCGAAGGGGTAGAAGAAGAGCACCACGTACTTCTTGCCCTTGAAGGACGAGAGCGAGAGATCCTTCGTCTTGCCGTCGGGCATGACGGCGGGGGCCTTGAAGTCGGGGGCGGGCTGCTGGACGAGAGACATGGGGTTCCTCCGATGGCCGTCCGCGTGGGGCGGCCCGTTGCGTGGGCGGGTTATAGGCGCGATCGACGCGTCGGTCCAGGGATCGTGGGTGTCGAGGCCTGGACGGGAGCGGTGTCCCGGCATGGGGCCGGGGAGGCTGCGAAGGGGAGGCCGACGAGCTCGAGCACCTCCTCGCACAGGCTGCGCATCTGGCCGTGCACGATCGAGCCGGTGGCGCCGTGCAGGATCGAGAGCGCGCGACCGCCCGGCTGGGTGTGCAGCGCCTCGACCTTGGGCGAGCGCGAGACGAAGGTGCCCAGCAGGGGATGGCCCGCGCGCCGGATCTCGCCCACCAGGTGGGCCAACACGTCCGCCTCGGCGCCGTCCTGGTACTTCACGCGCAGGTCCACGAGGGAGAGGACGAGGCGTGCGGTCTCGGCGGGTCGGCCCCGCGCCGCGAGGTGATCGAAGACCCGCTCGGCCTCGATCAGGGAGGCCTGGTCCTTGATGACCACGAGCACGAGGTCGCTGGCGTCGATCGCCGCCCGTGTGAGGGATTCGAAGTCGCTCTTCGTGTCGAGGACGACGAGGCCCTCGCGGTCCGCCGAGCGGAGCAGCCGACGGAGGTCGCCCGACACGTCGGGTCGCTGCTTGATCGGGCCGAGGTCGCGGGTGGAAGGCACCCACTCGACGCCGTACTGGCCCAGCCGGACGACGGAACGCAGGTCGCCCGCGTCGAAGGCCCGCGCGAGGTCATCGCCGTGTCCGTTCGCCGTCGCGCCGGGGACGGCCGCCGCGTCGCCGCGGCCCTTCGACCGCGCACGCAGGCCTGCGCCGCTCGGATCGAGCGCGAAGGTGCGATCGAGCGTCGTCTGGTCGTCCAGTCCCAGCGCGAGCACGGGCATCGCCTCGTGGAGCGCGCGGGCGTAGATCGCGAGGTTCGTGGCCAGGGTCGTCTTGCCGACGCCGCCCTTGTTGCTCGTCACGCCGACGACCCGGAAACGCCGCTCGTCCCAGGCCGGGTCCGTCCGGACCGGCTCCGCGAGCGCGTCCTGACGCTGCTGCTCGGCCCTGCGGATGGCGTCGAAGATCCTGCTCATGATCGACTCGTCATTCTGTGGCCGACGCCTGCGCTTGTAAAGCGCTCCCGGGCCTCGGCCGTCTTTCCTTCGATACGCCGCCTTTTCGCGTTCGGGTGCGGCGTTATCATGCCGGCTCGCCTCGGGAGGGGAGCCGCATGACGAAGTTCGAGCTCAACGGTCGGCGCGTCGAGGTCGACGCGCCCGGCGAGACGCCGCTGCTCTGGGTGCTGCGCGATCAGCTCGGCCTGACGGGGACGAAATACGGCTGCGGGCGCTCCCTCTGTGGCGCGTGCACCGTCTACGTCGACGGCGAGCCGGCGCGCTCCTGTCAGATGCCGATCGCGGGGCTCGCCGGCCGGCGCGTGACGACGATCGAGGGCCTCGAGGGCCGGGTCGCCGAGGCCGTGCAGGCGGCCTGGGATCGAAATCAGGTCCCGCAATGCGGCTACTGCCAGTCGGGTCAGGTGATGGCGGCGACGGCGCTGCTCGTCGCGGATCCGACGCCGGACGCCGCCGCCGTCGAGCGGGCGATGTCGGGCCATCTATGCCGCTGCGGGACCTACGGCCGCGTGCGACGCGCGATCGCGGATGCCGCCCGCGCGTTGGAGGATCGGTCATGAAGGACGTCATGCCGCTCACGCGTCGCCGCTTCCTCGAGGTCTCGAGCCTGGTGGGCGGGGGGCTGCTGGTCGGATGTCGGATCGGCCGCTCGCCCTCGGCCTCGCCCTCGGCGTCGGCGTTCGATGCGAGTGCTTCCTCGGTCGGTCCGTTCGAGCCGAACGCCTTCGTCGCGATCGGCCGCGACGGCCGCGTGCGATTCAGCTGCCATCGCAACGAGATGGGCCAGGACGTCCACACGGCCCTCGCGATGCTGGTCGCCGAGGAGCTCGAGGTCGATCCGCGCGAGATGGAGATCGTGCAGGCGCCCGCGGCGCCCGAGCTCTACACGAACAGCCTGCTCGGGGCCCAGATCACCGGCGGCAGCACGAGCGTGCGGGATGCCTGGGAGCCCCTGCGACGCGCGGGGGCCACGGCGCGCTCGATGCTGGTGTCGGCGGCGGCGGCGCGCTGGAGCGTGCCGGCTTCGGAATGTCGTGCCGAGGGGGGCACGGTCGTCCATCCCTCGAAGGGGCGACTGCGTTATGCGGAGCTCGCCGTCGCGGCGGCCGAGCAGCCCGTGCCCGAGGACGTGGCGCTCAAGCCTTCGAGCGCCTTCCGGGTGATCGGGCGGCCCCTCGATCGGCTCGATGGGTCGGACAAGGCGCGCGGACGGACGCAGTACGGGATCGACGTGAGCCTGCCGGGGATGGTCCACGCGGCGCTGCTGCCGTGCCCCGTGCTGGGTGGGCGGGTGGTCTCCTACGATGCGTCGCTCGTGCGACGACGGCCGGGCGTGCGGGCCGTGGTCGACCTCGGCGAGGGCGTGGCGGTCATCGCGGATCGCTTCTTCGAGGCGCAGGCGGCGCTCGATCTGCTCGTTGTGCGCTGGGACGAGGGACCCGCTGCGAAGCTCGATACGGGCAGGATCCGCGCCGAGCTCGAGCATGCGGCCGGCGAGCCCGGCGCCGTCGTGCGCCAGGCGGGGGATTCCGCCGCCGTGCTCGCGAGCGGCGACGTGCTCGAGGCGCGCTATGCGACGCAGCTGCTCGCGCACATGACGCTCGAGCCCCAGAACTGTCTGGCCGTCGTGTCGGCGGACGGCGTCGACGTCTATGCCAGCACGCAATATCCACAGGGCGCCCAGGCGATCGCCGCGGAGGCGGCGGGCGTCGACCCGTCGCGGGTGCGCATCCACGCCCAACCGATCGGCGGCGGCTTCGGTCGGCGCCTCGACGTCGACTTCGTGGGACAGGCCGTGCGGATCGCGAAGGCCTTGCCCGGTACGCCGGTCAAGCTGATCTGGTCCCGGGAAGACGACGTCACCCACGACTTCTACCGACCGCCGAGTCTGCACGTGCTGCGGGGCTCGGTCGCGGAGGGGCGCATCGCGGCGCTCGAGCACAAGATGATCTCGCCCTCGGTCACGGCCCGGGCCTTCCCGGTCTTCGTGAACGAGGGACTCGATCCCTTCATGACCGAGGGCACGGCGGACTTCAGCTACGCGATCCCGAACCTCGACCTGCGGACCGTGATCCGCGAGGTGGGGCTGCGGGTCGGCTACTGGCGCTCGGTCTCGCACGCGCAGAACGCCTTCGCGATCGAGTGCTTCGTCGACGAGCTGGCCCATGCGGGCGGGCACGATCCGGTCGACTTCCGGCTCGCGATGCTGGGCGACCTGCCGCGCCAGGCCGCCGTGCTGCGCCGCGTGGCGGAGACCTCGGGCTACCGCGCCGGTGCTTCGTCGGGTCGAGCCTTCGGCGTCGCTTCGATGCAATGCTACGGGAGCCACGTCGCCGCGATCGCCGAGCTTTCGAGCCGGGCCGACGGCCTCCGCATCGAGCGGCTCTGCCTCGCCGTCGACTGTGGCATCGCGATCCATCCCGACCAGGTCGAGGCGCAGATCGAAGGCGCCGCCGTGACCGGGCTGATCCAGACGCTGCGTTCGAAGATCACCCTCGAGCACGGCCGCGTGCAGCAGGGCAACTTCGACGACTTCCCGATCCCGCGGCTGCGCGAGGTGCCGCCGATCGAGGTCGTGCGGATCACGAGCGAGGAGACGCCGGGCGGGATCGGCGAGGTCGGAACGCCGCTCGTCGCACCGGCCGTCGCGAACGCGGTCTTCGCGCTCACGGGCAAGCGCATCCGGTCGCTGCCGCTCGAGGACGGCGGCGTGCGCTTCGTCTAGGCCGCGCGTGTGATGCCGCTCGACTAGCTCCAGTCGTTCACGAGCAGGTAGGGCGACCAGAAGTAGGGATGTGCGAAGCGCTCGTCCCGACGCAGCGCGAGCTGGGCGCGACGCAAGGCCTCGGCCTTGCTCGTGCCGGGCGTCGCGAGCTCGCGGTAGAAGTCGCGCACGAGGGTCGAGGCGGCGCGGTCGGCGATGCTCCAGAGGCTACCGAGGGCGCTGCGGGCGCCGGCGCGCACGGCCACGCCGGCGAGCCCCAGCCCGGCGCGCTCGTCGCCGAGCGCGGTCTCGCAGGCGCTCAGCACGAGCAGATCCAGCGGCTCGGCCAGGCGTCCGCGTCCGATCAGCGCCGAGAGCTGATCCATCGTGAGTCGACCGTCGTGGGCGAGCAGGAAGCTCTCGTCGGGGTCGCCCCGGAAGACGGCGTGGCTCGCGATGTGCAGGATCGCCGGCGACTCGCGCTCGAAGCGCTCGGCGAGTCGGGAGCGTTCGAAGCCCTCGTTCAGCAGGATCTCGCCCCCGGTCATGCCCTGCACGGCGGCGAGCTCCTCCTCGACGGCCTCGAGCGCGGGGAAGCCCGCGACCGACTCCGAGAGCCCCGCGAGCAGCGTGCTGCGCTCGCGTCCGCCGTCACGCGGCTGCGCATCGATCAGCCCGAGCGCCGGCGTGCTCGCCGTCGCGAAGCGCTCGACGAGGTAGTCGCGCCCGTCGTGGAGCGCCGCCATCGGAATCGTGCGTAGCGCGCCGTCGGCGACGAGTACGAGGGTGTCGACGCCTCGCCGCTCGAGCTGCGCGGCGAAGGGCGCGACGAGCCAGTCGTAGAGCTGCCGCGCCTCGGGCCGGTGTCGTGCGCGGTCGGGATTCTGCAGCGCCTCGCGGAAGGCGTGGGCCGTTCGCTCGACGCGCTCGCGGTCGGCGTCGCGTGCGACGTGACGGGTGAGCTCGCCGCTCGTCTGGAGCAGCACCTCGAGCCGGTCGTCGAAGAGGATGGGGTAGAGGATCGCGGTCTTCGCGGGGAGGACGTCGGGACCGAAGCGGTTCCGGTCGAGGTCCGCGACGCACTCGTCGGCGAAGTAGTCGCGCAGCTCGGCGGCACGGAGGCGCTCGACGGCGGCGCGCGCCTCGGCGAGCACGGTCTGCCGCGTCGCGGGCTGGTCGATGCGGTCGCTGCTCTCGAGCAGATGGCTCGCGAGCTCGAGGTAGACGGGCTGGATGCTCTGCTCGAAGCTCCATTGCGTCTCGTCGTAGCGGTCGGCCGAGGCGGGGCGCGTCTCCTCGAGGATCGCGATGGCGCGGCGATGGGCGGCGATCGACGCCTCGGCGCGGCCCTGCGCCCAGAGCAGCCGCCCCGCCTGCCAATGCCATCGATAGGCGGCCTCCGAAGCGCTCGAGCGCTCCGCCGCGGCGAGGGCCTGCCGCGTCAGCTCGAGGGCGGCGCCGGTCTGGCCGTCGACCTCGTAGAGGGCGCCGAGGTTGCCGAGGGCGAAGCTGCGGGCGCGTTCGTCGCCCGCGCGGGTGCTCGCCTCGATGGCCTCGCGCAGATTCGCATGGGCCCGGAGCAGACTCGTCGCCGCCGTGGTCGGCGCGCCGAGGGCGAGCTGCTGATGGGTGCGCGCCGTGTGGATCAGCAGGTAGCTGCGCACGCGACCGGCGGGCAGCCGGGCGAGCTGCGCCTCCGCGCGGCCGAGCAGGACGTGGGCGCGCTCGGTCTCGCCGGCCTCGAGGGCGGCGCGTGCACCGTTCGAGAGCGCCCGCGCCGCGTTCGTCGCATCGCCCGCCGCCTCGGCGGCGGCCGCGCTCTGCTCGTAGCGCGCGAGGGCCTGGCGCGGCGTGCTGCGCGAGGCCTCGAGGTTCCCGAGGATGTTCAGCAGCTGGGCGACGAGGTCGCGCTCCGACGAGCTCTCGACCAAGGCGAGGCCGCGCGTCACGTAGCCCTCCGCCGCCTCGAGCTCGCCGAGCGCGATCGAGGCATTGGCGAGATCACCCAGCGCCGCGGCGGTCTCGTCGTCCCGGCCGCGCGCCTCGGCGAGCGTCAGGGCCTTCTCGAGGGGCGCGAGGGAGTCGGCATAACGTCCCGCGGCCATGCTGCTCTGGGCCGCGCCGCGCAGGGCGAGCAGCTGTCCCGCCGAGTCGCCGCTCGCCTCGAAGCGCTGGCTCGCGAGGGTCCAGCTCGCTTCGGCGTCGTCATAGGCACCGGCCTGGTAGGCGCTGGCCCCCGCCCGGGCGGGACTCGAGGACGCGAGCGGCCCCGCGTCCAGGCCGCCCGCATCGTCGAGGGCGAGGAGCATGCCCTCCGGCGACGCGGGGATCGCGCGGCGCGTCTGCACGACGAAGCGGCTCTCGTCCCCCGACACCCGCCGCAGGGCGCAGGCCGGTCGCATCATCGCCGAGGCGTCGAGATAGGTGACCGGGACCGGCGCGAGCCCCGAGGCGAGGTTCACGACCGGGGAGGGGACCGAGACCGTGCCTTCGCCGCCCGCCGCGCCGCCGGTCGCCGTGATCACGTTCGCGCCGAGGTCGAAGAGCGTGCCGGCCGAGATGCCGATCGCGCCGCCGTTCGCGATCGCGGCATTGGCGGTGATCGTGTTGCCGCCGATCGCGACGAGCGGGGCGGCGAGGTCGATGTCGCCGCCGGCGCCGGTGTTGCCGTCGAAGTTCGAGGTGATGCGACCGTTCTCGGCGACGAGCAGCTGCGAAGCGTCGAGCAGGATGGAGCCTCCGCTCGTCGCGTTGGTGCCGGAGCTCGCGTTCACCTCGCCGCCCTCGATCCGGATGGCCTGGGCCTGCATCGTGACGCCGGCGGCCTGGGTCTGGAGGCTCGAGCTGTCGACGAGGCCCCCTTCGCCGAGGCGCACGCGGCCCGCCATGATGTCGACGGAGCCGGCCACGCCCGAGGTCTCGGAGTTCGCGGAGACGAGGCCGCCGTCCTCCACGATCAAGCTGCCCGTGTCGATCCGCACGCTGCCGGCGTCGCCGGTTCCCGTCGGTGTGGAGCCGAACTCGGTGGTGTTGAGCGCGGTCGCCGCGATGGCCGAGCGGGCGAAGCCCTCGTCCCGGGTCACGTTCAGGAAGATCGAGCCGACGCTCGAGGGAGGATCGAAGCCGGTCACGATCGGCAGCAGCGCCTGCAGCTCTTCGTTCACGCCGCGCACCACGACGCGGCGCGCGGTCACGTCGATGCTGCCCCCGGCGCCGGAGCCGAGGCTCTCGGCGGAGATGCGGCCGCCGTCGACGAGCTCGAGCGTGCCGACGTCGAGGCGGATGTCGCCGGCCTGGCCGGCGAAGAAGCCGGTCGTGGTCGAGATGCTGGAGGGCTGGCTGAGCGTGCCGTTCACGAGGCCGCCCTCGAGCCGCAGGGAGTCGGCGGTGACGTCGATGTCGCCGCCGTTGCCGCTCGAGGAGAGCGCGAGGGCCTCGATCGCCCCGCCGCTCTGGAGCAGGACGTCGCCGGCCTCGACGCGGATGTCTCCGGCGTCGCCGTTGCCCTCGGAGGTGGTCGAGATCTCCGAGCGATCCGCGAGCGAGAGGCTCCCGGTCGCGACGAGATCGATCGAGCCTCCGTCGCCGCTGGCGAAGCCGCCGACCTCCGCTTGGATCTCGGAGATGTCGGTCATCGTGAGCCGGTCCGTGCGGAGGCGGACGTCGGCGCCCTGCTGGTCGAAGTTCGTGACCGCCGTGAGGAAGCTCGAGGTGAGCTCGAGGCTCGCCGCTTCGACGGAAATCCCGGTCGCGAAGGCATTGGCGACGGAGTCGGTCTCGACCCGCACGCGGCTGCCGGTCAGTCGGACGTCGCCGCCGCGGGTGCCCGCGGCGAGGGCGTGCGCGCCGCTGCCGTCGATCGAGACCTCCCCGCGGCTCCCCGCGCTCATCAGGTCGACGGCGCCTCGCGGCGCCCGGAGCTCCGCGTTCGTGAGCGTGATCGGGCCGCCGACGAGGGCGAGGCGCTCGCCGGGATCGACCTGGAGCGTCGTGCCGTCGACCGTGATGCCCGAGATCGGCGTGCCGAGGAAGCCGAAGGCCTCGGGGCTCGCGGTCGCGAGGGCCATGTCGCCCGAGAAGGTGAGCGTGCCCCGCGTGTCGCCGGGCAGCATGCGGAGCGAGTCCGCCGTCGCGAGGGTGACCGAGCCGCCGACGTCGAGGCTCGAACCGGCGCCGAAGACGAAGCCCGAGTGGTTCAGCAGCAGCAGGTCGGCGTTCGTGTCCGTGGATTGGATGCGGCCGAAGACGTCGGAGGGGTCGCCGCCCGTGATGCGCGCGATGATCCGATCGACGCCGGCGCTCGAACGGAAGCGCGCCGTGTCCCCCGCGCCGACGTCGAAGCGACCAAGGCTGTGGAAGAGATTCGCGCCGCCGCCGGGCCGCGAGCCCATCGACTCCTCGATCGTGAAGACGCGGTCGATCGCGCCGTCGAGGCCGTCGGTGATCGTGGTCGCGGGGCCGAAGGTGCCGTCGGTCGTGATCGTGGTGGGCACGGTCTGGGCGCCGATCGGCGCCGCCGCCGCGAGCCAGCAGGCACCGCTCGCCCAGATCGCCCGTCGCGCGCTTCGTCGTGTCGTCATCGGAGCCACCCCGCCACGGTGTCCCAGTCGGGACGGAAGGTGAGAAGGAAGTGGATGCCCGCATCCTGGGGATCGTCGTCGGGCGCGTTGCGAACGGGCAGGAGCGCCTGGCCCCAGTAGAGGCGCGCGGCGATCCAGGGCCGCCAGTCGGCGCGCAGGCCGATGCCCGCGCTCGCGAGGGTCGTCTGGCCGCGAGTGCGGCTGGCGTTCCAGCCACCGCCCGCGTCGACGAAGGGCGCCAGTGCGATCTCGAGGTCGCGCCCCGGGTCGCGCCAGATCGGCACGCGCAGCTCGAGCGAGCCGACGACGCCATGGTCACGGACGAGCTGATTCTCGCGGTAGCCCCGGACGGTCGAGTAGCCGCCGACGGCGAAGCGCTCCAGACCGAAGAGCCGGCTGTCGGCGACCTGCCCGTCGAGTCGTGCGACCGCCTGCAGGTTCCAGTCGGTCAGCCGCGCCGCCCATTGCGCCTGGAAGAGGCCGGTCACGAACTCGGCGTCCGCCGCGCCTTCGCCGTCCATGGTCGCGCCGAGCGTGTCGAGGCCGACGCTCAGCGTCGTGCGCAGGGCGAGGGCCTGACGCGCGTCCCGCCACGCCCACTCGCCGCCCGCGCGCAGCACCGCGACCGTGGTCTCGCCTTCCTCGCTGCCTTCCGCGAGGGCGGCCTCGCCCGTGCCGAAGAGGAAGGCCTTGGCGCGACGATGTTCGGCGCGCAGGAAGAGCGACGCGTTCTGGCGGGCGCCGCGCACGAGCGGCTGGCTGAGCTCGAAGGCGAAGGTGCGGGAGCGGCTCTGGATGTCGGCGTCTTCGAGCGGGCCGTCGACGACCTCGCTCTCCGCATTCGAGAAGCGGAAGCCGAGCCGCGTGCCGAAGGGCGAGATCGGCACGTCGTAGCCGACGAGGAAGCTCTCGAGGCCTTCGGTCCGGCGGTAGCCGACCTCGAGGGCGTCGGAGAAGCCGAGCACGTTGCGATGGCCCGCGCGGAAGTCGCCACCGAGGGCGCCGACGGTCGGCGGCGTGGTGTTGCCGAAGGCGGCCTCGAGCCAGTAGGCCCGGGCCTCGACGAGTGCCAAGTCGAGGGTGGCCTCGCCGGCGCGCTCGCCGGGGAGCAGGCGGGCGACGACGGCGTCGACGCGGGGATCCTGCTCGAGACCGCGGAGCCGGTCCTCGATCTGCGGCACGCTCACGAGCTGACCGCGTCGGAAGAGCCCCCGGTCGACGAAGGAGGGCCGCAGCCGGCCGTCGGTCGTGACGTCGATCCGGCCGAGTCGCCCTTCGACGATCTCGACGCGCAACGTGCCGTCCACGATCTGCTGCTCGGGCAGGCGCGCCCCGGAGCTCACGTAGCCCCGCTCGACGTAGGCGCGGGTCAGCGCATCGCGCAGCGCCGCGAGCTCGCCCGCGCGCAGCGGCCGCCCGAGGAAGGGCGCGGCCACGTCGGCGAGCGTCCGCGTGTCGAGCGCCCGGTTGCCCTCGAAGACGATGCGGTCGATCTGCAGGCCTTCGCCGGCCGCAGCCGCGGAGGCGGCGTCCGGCGCCGTCGGGCCCTCGAGCGGCGGCAGGACGGGGCGACCCGGGCTCTCGGGTACGGCGAAGTCGGGCAGGGGCGGCCGCTCGGGGGCGGCGAGGAGCCCGGCGCTCTGTGCCGCGGCGGGCGGCGCATCGATCGCGGCCAGGAGTCCGCCGAGCAGGATCGGGCACACGACCGCACCGAAGCGGCCCGTCGATCGCCTCGCCCGGCCGACCGGCCGCCGCGTCGCACCCCGTCCCGTCCCCATCGTCATTCGCGTGCGTGCCTCCGCTCGGCGAGCCCCCTGCTTCGCGCGCAGCGGGCCGGGGAGCGCGTTGCCAGCGGGAGGGCCATCGTCATTCGATCGGGTTCCATGCCGAGAGCGAGCGCTGCCGTGGCGCGCGGACGGGCGAGGGCCGCGGGGCCGTCGGCGCCTTCGTCCGCGCGATCCGGTGCGGGATGTCCGGGCGTTGCTCAGGCCTCCGCGGCGAGGCGCTCTTCGTCTGCTCCGACGGCCGTCCCCGCCGCCAGCGCGGGCACGTCGTCGCCGATCGGCAGCAGCTCCATGCCGCCCGTGCCGACGTCGTACATCGCGCCGGCGATGCCGATGCGTCCGTCCTGGATCATCCGGTCGAGGGAGGGGCTCGACGCGCGGATGTGGCGGATCACGTTCGCGACGTTGCGCCTTGCCACCTGGTCCGCGAAGGCGCGCTTGCGCTCGGGGTCGAGCTCGAGGACCGACGCGGTCTCGGCGGGCTCGACCGACTCCTGGATCGCGTCGATCAGCACATCGAGGTTGTGGCAGCCCGTCGCGTCGGCGATCGACCCCTCGCGGTGGAGCAGGTCGACCGCGGCGTTCACCGCGCCGCACGAGGTATGCCCCATCACGAGGATCAGCTTCGCCCCTGCGACGACGCAGGCGTACTCGAGGGAGCCGATCACCTTGCTGCGGGCGACGTTGCCCGCGATGCGCACCGTGAAGATGTCGCCGAGGCCGAGGTCGAAGACGAGCTCGACCGGAGCGCGACTGTCGATGCACGAGAGGATCGCGGCCATCGGGTACTGGCCCTGGGCCGTCTGGCTCATCTGGCGGGGCAGATCGCGTGAGATGCGCACGCCGTTCCGGAAGCGTTCGTTGCCCTCGATCAGCAGGTCGAGGACCTGCCGCGGCGTGATCTCCGACTGGCGCTCCCGGGTCGAGAAGTCGACGAACTGGATGCGGTCCTCGACGTGGTCGTAGTGCTCCTTGAAGCCCTTGAGGCTGACCTTCACACCGCGCGCCGGCGCCGTCTCGCGCTCGAAGCCCTGGATCAGGGCGAGGACGTCGGGATCGAAGTAGTCCGTCCCCGTCGCGTCGAGCATCACGTGGCCACCGCGCGGCACCTCGTCGAGGATGCGCGTGATCGAGGCGCGATTCAGGAAGCTCACCTGATTCGCGAGCTCGACCCGCAGCACTTCTCCCCCCACGTGCTTCTCGTGGAAGCGGCGCACCGGGCGCTGCATGTTGCTCGCGAGGATGAAGAGCAGGGCGGTGCCGAGGCCGATGCCGATGCCGATGAGCAGGTCCGTGAAGACGATGGCGAGGATCGTGACGGCGAAGGGGAGGAATTGCGTGCGACCCTGGCTCCACATGTCGCGCATGAGCGCCGGGCTCGCGAGCTTGACGCCGGTCACGATCAGGATCGCCGCGAGCGCCGCGAGCGGGATCCGATTCAGGAAGGCCGGGATCGTCAGCACGCAGACCAGCAGCAGGCCGCCGTGCACGATCGCCGAGAGGCGCGTGCGCGCGCCGGCCTGCAGGTTGACCGAGCTGCGGATGATCACGGAGGTGACGGGGATGCCGCCGATCAGTCCGGCGGAGACGTTGCCCACGCCCTGGGCGAGCAGCTCGCGGTTGGGGTCGGCGGTGCGCTTGTAGGGATCGAGGGCCTCGACCGCCTCGAGGTTGAGCAGCGTCTCGAGTGACGCGACGAGGGCGATCGTGAGGGCGGCGACGTAGACCTCGGGGCGGGCGAGCACCGAGAAGTCCGGGCGCGTGAGGAGCGAGAGGAAGCTCTCGCCCTCGCTCAGTACGGGCACCTGGACCGAGTGGCTCGCGCCGATCGCCCAGGCGCCGCCGACTCCTTCGAGCAGCAGGCTGGCCGCGATGCCGAGCACGACCACGACCAGCGGCGCGGGCACACGCGACGACTTCAGGAAGGCCATCCGATCCCAGACGAAGAGGAAGGCGAGGGAGCCCAGGCCGACGAGGGCGGCGCCGGGGTGCAGGTCGAGCAGCGTCTGCCAGAGCTCCGTGAAGGTGTTCTGTTGGTCGGGCTGGTCGAAGGCCATCTCGCCGACCGGATCCGTATCGTGGCCGAGCAGATGCGGGATCTGCTTCAGGATCAGGATGATGCCGATCGCGGCGAGCAGGCCCTTGATGACGCTCGAAGGGAAGTAGGCGGCGATGAAGCCCGCCTGTCCGAGGCCGGCGGCGATCTGGATGAGGCCGGCGAGCACGACGGCGGAGAGGAAGGCCTCGAAGGTGCCGAGGGCGGCGATCTGGGCGGCCACGACGGCCGTGAGCCCGGCGGCGGGGCCGCTCACGCTCGCGTGCGAGCCGCTCAGGGCGCCGACGACGAGGCCGCCGACGATGCCGGCGAGCAGGCCGGAGAAGAGCGGTGCACCCGAGGCGAGGGCGACGCCCAGGCAGAGCGGCAGGGCGACGAGGAAGACGACGACGCTCGCGACGAGGTCCTTGGGCAGGGACTCCGCGAGACGGGGTGCGGCGAGATCAGTGGCCATCGATCCTCCATGCCCCGTCTCGCGCTCCGGCCGACGGGGCCATGGCAGGACGAGTCGGACGCGGTGCGTCGCGCAACGCTAGCCTGATGCTTCGGGCGCTGCCGCCCGGTCCGCGCGCACCGCGTGCCGTCCCCCTCGTGTCGAGGTGATACGGGGTGACGCTGCGTCGGGAACGCGCCACCTTCGGCGGCTCGAGGCTCGAACGAACGTCGATGCACGGTCGGAGTCGATCCGGGTGCAGTCACCCGCGGCGCCGCCATTCGGGGACTGCATGCTGCGCGTCTACGGCTCGCGCATCTCCTACTACACGGGCAAGCTCGAGGCCTACCTGCGCTACCGCGGGATCGACTACGTGCTGCTGCCGACGGAGCCCCATCGCAAGGCGATCCTCGCCGGGGCCGGGGCCGTTCAGATGCCGGTGGTCGAGCTGCCGGACGGGCGGTGGATGTCCGACACGACGCCGATCCTCGACTGGCTCGAGTCGCAGCCGGGCCGGCTTGGCCTCTGGCCCGCGACGCAGCGGGCGGCGCCGTCGATCCTGCCGGCGGATCCGGCCCTGCGCTTCGTCGCGCGGCTGCTCGAGGACTACGCGGACGAGTGGCTGTGGCGCGCGTCGATGCACCATCGCTGGAGCCATCGACTCGATCGCGAGCACGCGAGCGGCCTGCTGGCCGACGAGCTGCTGGGGCATCTGTGGTATCCGCGCGCCTGGAAGCGGCGGCTCCTCGCGCGTCGGCAATACGGGGGCTTCGTGCGGGGCGATGGCGTCACGGAGCGCACGCGCGCCCACGTGGAGCAGGGCGTGCTGCGTGCCTACGAGGCGCTCGAGGCGGTCCTGGCGCGACGCCGCTTCCTGTTGGGCGGGCGGCCGAGCCTGGCGGACTTCGGCTTCATGGGGCCGATGTTCCGCCATCTGTCGATGGACCCGACGCCGGCGGATCGGATGCGGGACCGGGCGCCGCGCGTCTACGCCTGGGTGGCGAGGATGTGGAACGCGCCGGACGAACGCGAGACGGTCGGGCTGCTCGACACGATCGACGAGGGCGCGACGAACGGACGGCTCGATGCGATCGGCGAAGGCGCGACGAACGGATTGCTCGATGCGATCGGCGAAGGCGCGACGAACGGATTGCTCGATACGATCGGCGAAGGCGCGACGAACGGACTGCTCGATACGATCGACGAGCCGATCGGCGCGCTCGTCGTGGAGGCCTGCGAGACGCATCTCGTGCAGCTGCGCGAGAATGCACGCGCCTTCGCCGAAGGTCGCACGCGTTTCGATCAGGACGTGCAAGGCGTGCGCTACGTCGAGGTACCGGTCTCGCGCTATCGCGTCTGGTGTCTGGAACGACTGCGTCGCGAGTGGGCGGAGCTCGACGACGAGGCGCGGCGGCGGCTGCGCGAATGGCTTCCGGACGCCGAGGCCGCCGTGCTCTGGCAGCCGGAGGCGCCGGCGCGCTCGGGCTACGACCCGGAAGGACTCGCCCCCTTCAACCGCGCGATCAACGTCTTCGGCCGCGGCGTGCCCCGCTGACCGGGATCGGAACGACGCCTCCATCCGTGACGTCGCGGGCGCGGGTGGTGCGCTTCGCGTGCGTCGCGTGGCCTCCGCCTACCAGTCGAGCAGCGCGCCGTCGACGTTCAGGAAACGACCCGAGTGCGCGGCAGGAAGCCCCTCGATCGTCCGCCAGATCATCGCCGCCGACTGCTCGGGCGTGTAGGGCGCGTCGGGTCCGCCCATGCGCGTCTGGACCAGCCCCGGATGGAGCGCGACGACACGGAAGTCCTCGGCAGCGAGATCCAGGGCGAGGCCGACGGTGATCGCGTTCAGGGCGGCCTTCGTGCTGCGGTACTGGTAGAGCCCGCCGATCGGGGGATGCGTGAGGCTCGAGACGACGCTCGAGACGTTCACGACCGTGCGCATCGCGCCACGCCGCAGGGCCGGCAGGGCCGCTTCGACGACGCGATAGGGACCGATCGCGTTGGTCTCGAAGGCCTCGAGCCAGGCCGCATCGGTCTGGGCGCCGCCGAGGGCCTGACGCTCCCAGCCCTCGCCCATCGTGCCGGCGTTGTTGATCAGCACGTCGACGGCCCGCGCCTCGAGCGTCTCGGCGAGGGCGCCGAGGTCGAAGGGCGAGCGGAGGTCGACCCGGACGAGCTCGACCCCGGAGACCTGCGCGAGCGCCGTGGCGGTCTCGGGACTCCGGCAGCCCGCGATCACGACATGTCCGGCGCCGGCGCAGTGTCGCGCGAGGGCCTCGCCGATCCCGCGGCCCGCCCCCGTGATCAGGACGGTTCGGGTCGTCATCCGCGGCGATAGGTGCCGACGAGACGGTTCATGCCGAGGACGTGGGGCTCGATCTTCTCGAGCAGCGTCCACAGGTCGAGGCCCGCCGGGAGCTTCGGCGCGGCGTCGAGGGCGAGCACCCAGAAGAAGTAGTGGTGCGGTCCATGGCCCTCCGGCGGCATCGGCCCGCCGTAGCCCTCATTCCCGAAGTCGTTCGTCCCGGCCACGAAGTCCGTCGTGCCTTCGGCGAGCTCGCGCGTCGAGGCCGGAATGCCATAGAGCACCCAATGTACGAAGCCGTAATGTCCCGGCGTCACGAGCGGCGCGTCCGGGTCGTGGCAGATCACCGCGAGCGACTGCGTGCCCGCCGGCACGTCGCGGAACGCCAGCGCGGGGGACACGTCCTCGCCCTCGCCCGTGTGCTTGCGCGGAATGGCGCCTCCGGCGGCGAAGGCCGGGCTGGTGAGCTGCATCGTCGAGAGCGCGAATCCCATCGGAGCCTCCGGAGTGTGGTCCTGGCATGGCGGTCGGCCGGGAGACTCGCATGCTGCCACCGGGCTTTCCAGCCGGCGTGCCGGCCCGCGCCCACCCGCTTCGCCCGGGATCCTTCGCCGCGCCCGGTCCGCTTGGGGGCGGCGTCCGGGGAGCCTATAGTGAAACGTCTTCATGAATGGCCTCGGCCGACGCGCAGGCGGCCGAGGGGAGGGAGCCGATGTTCGATCTGACGGGGAAGCGGGCGCTCGTGACGGGCTCGGGGCAGGGCGTCGGCGCCGGGATCGCGCGGGCCCTCGCGCGGGCCGGCGCGACGGTCGCGATCAACGACCTGAAGGAGGAGCGGGCGCGCGCCGTCGTCGACTCGATCGAGCAGGCCGGTGGTCGGGCGGTCGTCGCGGTCTTCGACGTCGGCGACTACGCGGCGGTCGAGTCCGGCATCGCCGCCGTCGAGCAGGCGATCGGTCCGCTGGACATCCTCGTCAACAACGCCGGCATCCCGCAAGGCATGTCCGTCCAGCCCTTCCGCGAGAGCGACCCCGAAGCCTGGCGTCCCTACGTGGACGTGAACCTCTACGGCGTGATGAACTGCTCGCGAGCCGTCATCAACGGCATGTGCGAGCGCGGCGCCGGGCGCATCGTCACGATCTCCTCCGGCGCCGGGACCGTCGGTCTGAACCTCGGCGTCTCGCCCTACGCTGCGGGCAAGGGGGGCGGCATCAGCTTCATGCGCCACCTCGCCCTCGAGAATGCTCGAAGCGGTGTCACGGCCAATACCGTCGCGATCGGCCTGATCGACAACCACACGGATCCGAACGTCACGGCGCACATGGCGAAGCAGGTACCCGTCGGCCGCCTCGGCCAGCCCGAGGACATCGCCGCCCTTTGTCTCTACCTCGTCTCCGACGAGGCATCGTGGATGACCGGCCAGACCCTCGAGCTGAACGGCGGCAGTGTCACGACCTGAGTCCGTTCGCGCGCAGACCCGTCGACCGCGCATCCAGGGAGCGTTCCTCTTGAAGACCGTCGAGATCGAGTACCCGAAGTCCGCGATCGCGATCCTGCGATTGAGCCGCCCGAAGAGTCTGAACGCGCTGTCCTGGGAGCTCGTCGAAGAGCTGCACGAGGCCCTCGACGCGATCGACCGCAACAACGCCTGTCGCGTCGTCGTCCTGACCGGCGCCGGCCGCGGCTTCTGCGCCGGACTCGACCTGCGCGACCAGGGCAATCCCGGCGCGATCATCGAAGGCCTCGAGTCCGGCCCGCGCGCCGGCCTGCTCGCCCAGAACCGGATGGCGAGCCTGATTCCGCACCTGCGCCGCATCCAGCAGCCGATCATCGCGGCCATCAACGGTCCCGCCTACGGCGGCGGCCTCGCCCTCGCCCTCGGTTGCGACGTCCGGATCGCCGCGCGATCGGCCCGGCTCTGCGTGCAGTTCATCCGCGTCGGCGTCTCGGGCTGCGACATCGGCACGAGCTACCTGCTGCCGCGGCTGATCGGCGCCTCGCGAGCCCACGACCTGATCCTCACGGCGCGCACCCTCGAGGCCGACGAGGCGGAGCGCTACGGCCTCGTGACGCGGGTCGTGCCCGACGAGGAGATCCTGCCTGCGGCCCTCGCCCTCGCGGAGGAGCTCTGCGACTTCACGCCCTTCGGTCTCTTCGCGACGAAGCAGGTGATGTGGGCCAACCTCGACATCCCGAGTCTCGAGGCGGCCATCCAGCTCGAGAACCGCAATCAGATCATGGCCGGCAGCTCGGGCGAGACGGAGGAGGCCGCACGGGCCTTCTTCGAGAAGCGCAAGCCGCGCTGGAGCGAGGGGCGCTAGGCCGGCGCGTGCGCCCGCCCGCCCGGTCGCATCGTCCGCTCCGCGGCGTCAGCGCTCGCGCGCGACCTCGGCGCGCAGGGCGACCGCCGCGGTCGTCTGCTCGACCACGAAGGCGAAGAAGCGCTCGGCGTCGAGATGCTCGATGGCCGGGACGATCTTCGCGAAGCGCTCCCGCGTCGTGTCGCTGAACTCGTCGCGTGCGGCGCGCGCGTTGGCGAGCTGGTCGGGCAGGGGCAGCGCCGCCTCCTGCATGACGAGGCCGACCGTCGTCTCGAGGATCCAGAGGTAGCTCGCGGCGAGATCGTGACCCGCGAGTCCGGCGCGCTCGAGGATCCCGATCAGGGCCGACGAGGCTTCGAGCCAGGCCGGCGAGGTCCTTCCCGCACGGTCGATCATCCGGAGGATCGCCGGGTACTGCAGCAGGTGGCCACGCAGGTCGTGCATCCAGTCGGCGAGCTGCTCGGGCCAGGCCGCCGCCTCGTCGAGCTCCGACGGACTCGCCTCGAGCACCCGCGCGAGCACGCAGTCGAGCAGCTCGTCGAGGTTCTCGAAGTGGCGGTAGAGGGCCGCCGGCACGGCGTCGACCTCGGCGGCGATGCGCGCGAGCGTCGGCGGATCGTGGGGCTCGCGCTCGAGCATGGCGAGGGCGGCGTCGATGATCTGGCCGCGGGAGAGCCGCGCCGGCCGGCCGCGCGGCCGCTTCGCGCGGGGATTCGCAGCGCGCCCGCGCGACGCTCCGTCGGCCCCCGCCCGCGGCGAACGCCGGGCGGGCGTCACGGACGCAGCTCCGCGATCTCGTCGTGGGGGCGCACGAACGCATCTCCAGGATCTCGGTCGGGCGCGCTCACGATCGCATCTCCGGGATCTCGGTCGAGCGCCTCACGATCGCATCTCCACGATCTCGTTGAGATGACCCTCCGGATCGCGGGCGAAGACGACCCGGATGCCCTGCTCGGGCATCTCCTTGACCGGGCTGATCGTGGACCCGCCGGCCGCGAGCACGCGCTCGACGATTCCGTCGAGGTCCCGTGTCGTGAAGCCGAGGATCGTCTCGTCCGCGCGCCCCGCGGCACGCTCGAGGAAGCGCAGCAGGGTCAGGCTGCCGAAGGGCTCGCCGGGGCGCTCGACGAGCGAGATCTCGTCGATCGGCTCGCCGCCCACGCCCCGCTCGAAGCGATGGCGGCTGCCGCGATGCAGGCCGAAGACCGCGCAGTAGTAGTCGGCCATGGCCTCGAGGTCGTCGACGACGAGCTTCGTGAACGTGAAGGCGTTGCCGCTCGGCGTGTCCACGCGTCGGGTCTCCGTCAGCGGGGCACCATCCCTCCGTCCGCGAAGACGACGTGACCCGTGATGAAGCTACCGGCATCGGACACCAGCAGCAACGCGGGCCCGACCATCTCGTCGGGATGCGCCATGCGGGGCATGATCTGGATCGCCGTCATCTCGGCCTGCTGCTCGGGCGAGTTCGCACGCACCATGTCCGTGTCGACGGTGCCGGGGGAGAGCGCGTTGACCCGGATGCCGCGCGGTCCGAGCTCTGCCGCCATCGAGCGCGTCGAGGACATCAGCCCCGCCTTCCCGATCCCATAGAGCGAGACGCGCGAGGAGAAGAGGAAGGCCGCGCCCGAGAGCACGTTCAGCACGGCGGCATGTCGACTCTTCGTAAGATGCGGCAGCGCCGCCTGGACGAGGAAGATCGGACCGCGCAGGTTCACGTCGAGCGACTTCGCGAAGCCCTCGGGCGTGTACTCGCCGACGGGCTGGGCGAGGGCGTTGGCGGCGTTGTTCACGACGATGTCGATTCCGCCGAAGGCCTCGACGGTCCGGTCCACGAGGGCCTGCAGGCTGTCGAGGTCGCCCAGGTGGGTCGGGACGCCGAGCGCCCGGCCGCCCATCGCGCGCAGGGACGCCTCGGTCTCGGCGCAGGCCTCGGGCTTGCGGCTCGCGACGACGACTGCGGCGCCGGCCGCGACGAGGCCTTCGGCGAGGGCGCGTCCGATGCCCCGGGTCCCGCCCGTGACGATCGCGACGCGATCCGTGAGGTCGAAGAGTCGATCGAGGCGGTCGCGGTCCACGGTGGGCTCCCTTGAATAGTGATTTGCGTTCACTATATTCGGGCGCCAGCGCCGGTGCAAGGCGGGGAGCGGGCCGATGACCGACGAGCGAATCCGGACCGCGCGAGGGACCGCGCGAGGGACCGCGCGAAGGACCGCGCGAGGGACCGCGCGAAGGGCAGGTGGGATCGCCCGCCCGGCCTCAGGTCCCGCCACCGTCCGTCCAGATCGTCGCGCCGTTGATGTAGGACGCGGCATCCGACGCGAGGAAGACGCAGATGCCCCCGATCTCGTCGGGCGTGCCCATCCGCCCGACGGGAATCTTGTCGAGGGTCTCCTGCCATTGCTCCCGGTTCTCGGGCAGCAGCAGCTCGGCCATCGCTTCGGTCTCGACCCAACCGAGCGAGACGCAGTTGACGCGGACCGTGCGACCCCAGGCGACCGCGAGCGAGCGCGTCATGTGATTCAGGCCCGCCTTCGCCGCGCCGTAGGGCACCATCGACGCCCCACCGATCGGCATCGACGCCTGGCTCGAGATGTTGATGATCGATCCGCCCCCGCCGGCCTCGGTCATCGCGTTGTAGGCCTTGGCGGCGAAGATCATCGGGGCCGTGAGGTTGATGTCGATGATCTTGCGGATGAAGCGGGGAGACGCCTTCGCGATGTCGGCCGGCGGCTGTCCGCCGGCGTTGTTCACGAGGACGTCGAGACGTCCGAAGCGGTCGTAGGTCTGGGTGAGGACGCGGTCGATCTGCTCGTCGTCGCGGATGTCGGCCTGTACGTGCATCGAGCGGGCCCGCTCGTCGTCGGTCTCGGCAGCCGGGCAGGTCGCGAAGTCCGATCGCGCGCAGGTGACGACCCGGGCGCCTTCGCGCAGGAAGGCGCGGCTGATGCCGAGTCCGACGCCCTGACTGCCACCGGTCACGATCACGACCTTGTCCGCGAGTCCCTTCGATCCCGGTCCATCGCCCATGTGAGTCTCCGATCCTCATGTCGTCGCGCCGCCGATCGGCCGAGCCGGCCCGAGCGTAGGGGGTGCTCCCTTCGATCGCGAGCGGCTTCCGTGGTCGTGGAGGATCCCGGCGTGATCACGACATGCGCTCGGTCGGGCAACCAGCGCCACGGCCGACCCTCGCGCGCCGGGTCGGATGCGCGCCGGCTGCGCACGGGCGCGGCGCGCGCTACGAGGACGCGATCCATGCGATGCGGAAGCGAAGGAGGTCGGTGATGAGCGGAGGCGGTGAAGCGATCGGAGAAGAGGCGCTGCGGGCGCGCGTGCGCGAGCTGCTCGCCGCGGCACATCCGGACGAGGTCGATCGCGTGACCTTCCGGCGCGCGCAATACGATCACGGCCTCGCGTGGGTGCACTTCCCGGAAGGCTACGGCGGCCTCGGGCTGAGCCCCGGTCTGCAGGCGATCGTCGACGACGAGATCGCACGACACGCCCGCACGACCTACGCCGACCTCGTCTTGAATCCGATCGGCATCGGCATGGGCGCGCCGACCGTGCTCGCCTACGCGCCGGAGGCGTACAAGCAGGCGCTGCTGCCGCGCATCTTCACGGCCGAGGACGTCTGGTGCCAGCTCTTCAGCGAGCCGGGCGCGGGCTCGGACGTCGCGGGCCTCGCGACGCGCGCGGTGCGCGACGGCGACGACTGGATCGTGAACGGGCAGAAGGTCTGGGCCTCCCTCGCTCATCGCGCGAGCTGGGCGATGCTGCTCGCGCGGACGGACCCGGACAAGCCCAAGCACGACGGACTCTCCTACTTCCTGCTCGACATGCGCTCGCCGGGCGTCGAGGTCCGGCCGCTCTATCAGATCACGGGCGACGCGGAGTTCAACGAGGTCTTCCTGAACGACGTGCGGATCCCGGGCGACCGCATCCTCGGAAAGGAAGGCGCGGGCTGGCGCGTCGCAATCACGACGCTGATGAACGAGCGGGTCGCGATCGGCGGCTACTCGCGGCCGGGGCAGGGCATGGCCGAGAAGCTGCTGCGGCTCTGGCGCGAGGAGGGGCCTTCGAGTCCGCGCGGCGCCCAGGGGCGATCGGCCGCGGAGATCGCCGTCCTGCGCGATGAGGTCGTGCGCGTGCACGTCGAGTCGGAGCTGCTCGGCATCACGAATCAGAGGACCAAGGATGCCATGCGCGCCGGCACGCCGGGGCCCGAGGGCTCCGTCGCGAAGCTCGTGCAGGCCGAGCTCAACAAGGAGATCACGGAGCTCGCCCTCTCCGTCATCGGCTCCGATGCACTCGTCTACGAGACGGGCTACCCGCTCGAGCGCGTCGAGGCCGGCGAACGGAGCCTTCGCGAGTTCGCGAAACACGACTTCCTACGCTCGCGGGCGAACTCGATCGAGGGCGGCACCTCCGAGGTGATGCGCAACATCCTGGGCGAACGGATGCTCGGCCTGCCCGGCGAGCCGCGCGCGGACAAGGACGTGCCCTGGAAGGAGATCCCACGCGGACGGGCCTGATCCCCACGCGCTTGCGCGACGAGTCCGGTCGGTCGACGTCGGGACCCTGCCACGGAATCGGAGAACGAAGATGGAATTCACGTTCGGTGAGGAGCACGAGGCGCTCCGCAACACGGTCCGGAGCTTCCTCGACGCGGAGTCGGACGAGGCCGCGGTTCGCACCGCCATGGCGAGCGAGCGCGGACACGACCCCGGGCTCTGGCGACGGATGGCGGGCGAGATCGGGCTGGCCGGCCTCGTCGTGCCCGAGGTGCATGGTGGGGCCGGCATGGGACCCGTCGAGGCCCTGGTCGTCTTCGAGGAGCTCGGCCGTTCGCTCGCCTGCGTGCCTGCGCTCTCCTCGTACTTCGCGGCGAACGTCGTGCTCGAGGTCGGGAGCGAGGCGGACCAGGCGAAGCTCCTGCCGGATCTGGCGTCGGGGCGCGCGCTGTTGACCGTCGCCCACGTCGACGCCGGCGGGCGATGGGACCTCGGCGTGGTCTCGAACGAGGCTCGGCGCGAAGGCGAGGGCTCCCTGCTCGACGGCGACTGGCGTTATGTGCTCGACGGCCACGTCGCCGATCGGATCCTCGCGGTCGCGAGGACGAGTGATGGGCTCGGCGTCTTCCAGGTCGAGGCGGATGCGCCGGGCGTGTCGCGCAAGGCGCTGCCCGGGCTCGATCTGACCCGTCGGCTCGCGGATCTGCGGCTCGATCGGGTGGCGGCACGGCGTCTCGGCGAGGGCGACGCGCGGGCCGGTCTCGAACGCGCGTGGCTGCGCACGATCGCAGCGCTCGCGGCGGAGCAGACCGGGGCGGCGGGGCGATGTCTCGAGCTCGCGACGGCCTACGCGAAGTCGCGATACCAGTTCGGTCGGCCGATCGGCTCCTTCCAGGCGATCAAGCACCAATGTGCGGACCTGCTGGTGAAGGTGGAGCTGATGCGGTCCGCGGCCTGGAACGCCGCCTTCGTGGCGGCATCGGGGGAGGGCGACCTCGAGGTCGCGGTCCGCATGGCGCGCTCGTATTGCGCCGAGGCCGGCTTCGAGGTCGCGGCGCAGGCGCTCCAGATCCATGGCGGCATGGGCTTTACCTGGGAGCACCCGATCCATCTCTACTTGAAGCGCGCCAAATCGAGCGAGCTGCTCTTCGGCAGCGCGATCCAGCATCGCGAGCGCCTGGCCGAGCGGCTCGCGCTCTGAGACGTGGACTCTTGATTGCGCCTTCCCGTCGGTGGGCCGACCCGCTCGGAGCATGCTCGGCCGCCGATCGGGCGCTCGCGGTCCTACACCGCGTACCTCTTTGCGTGCGCCAAGCAGCGTTCGATCGCCCGCGTCCGGATCCGTCCGAAATAGCACTCCCTGAGCCAACCCCGGATCTCGTGCGTCCGCGAGGGAAAGAGCCGCTGCGCGAGCACTTCGCGAAGCCCGAGCGCCCGCTTTGCAAGACCCAGCCCCATCGCCGGCGTCCCCCGCTTCCGGTTCTCCGACCGATCCTTCAGGTAATTGCGCCACACCACCCACAGCGCCAACCGATACAGCGCCGATTGCCGTCGCTTGGAGAAGGCGATCGTCTCCCGCTTGTGATTCGCACTCGAGTGCCGGATCAGCAGGTCCGACAGGTTGACGGGGAAGAGAGGGTTCTTCGCCGTCCGAGATGCCTTCGAGCTCGTCCGCTCATGGGCGATGGAGCGATCCCGAAGCCGTCCGATCGCTCGCGGATACGCCTGGTGCTCGTCACTCCGAAGCACCACCGATCCGCCCGGCGGCACGATCCGCCGCAGCAACTCCTCGACGCGCTTCCGCGTCGCCTGCGGATCCGGTCTCCCGAACTTCGATTCCAGGATCGACCGTTTGACGGCCTGAGCCGGCCGCATCGTCCCGCTCCGCCGCAGCTCCGCGTCGTTGAACCCGTAGACGAAGAGGCTCTCGCTTCCGACGAGGAGGTTCAGGTCCATGGGCCAGTATTGGCTGTGTTCGAAGGATCGGAAGCCGTCGAGCACCAGGGGCTCGGCCGGACGCGACTTCGGTCTACTCCTCTCGTGAAAGAGGAGGCAGTGACGGCCGATCCGGTCACTCAGGCGTCGGATGGTGCTGTGGGAGACGTCGTGGTTGCGAGCGATCTGACGGAAGCCCGCGCAGCTGACGAGGCTCTTGAAGACGGGCTCGAGGAGGTCGGGGCGTCTCAGCCAGTAGGTGACGGAGAAGGTCTGTGAACTGAAGTAGCGGTAGCAATGGGTACAACGGTACCGCTGCACACGGCGCGGCGGGCGGTCTCGGAGGTAGAAGCCCTTTCTGTGAAACTTCCAACCGGTTGGATCCAGATGGAAATCACAATCGGCGTGGGGGCAGAAGGGCGGGCGGCGGCAAGGATTCGACGTAGACATGCCTGCCGACATCGCAGGATGCGTGCCGGGCGCATTCTAGTGTCCACGTCCCGCGCTCTGACGAAGAACGCGTCGGCCGGCCTCGGATTGGCGACGGCGGGTCGGCGGGGGCGCGCGTCAGGGGCCGTCGTGGCCCTGCTGCTCGCGTCCGCGCGCGCGCACGTCTTCGAAGGCCGCGCCCGCCACCGCCTGCGGCGCCTCGTCCGAGAATTGCCGGGCCGAGCGCTCGGCCTCGAGCGCGAGCCCCTCGCCGAGCGTCCTCGCGAAGCCGTCGTCGATCACGCGCTTGATCGGGGCGAGCATGTGCGGCATCGCCGAGAGCATGTCGGCGGCGATCGCACGCGCGGTCGAGAGCAGGGCCTGGGGTGCGACCAGATGGCTCACGAGTCCCCACTCCGCGGCCTTCTCGGCGGACAGGAAGTTCCCGGTCAGCGACAGGTACTTCGCGCGGTAGACCCCGATCGCGCGGGGCAGACGTTGGGAGAGGCCCGAGCCCGGCAGCACGCCGACGCGCACGTGGGTGTCGGCGAAGCGGGCGTTCGTCGAGGCGATCAACACGTCGCAGGCGAGGGCGAGCTCGAAGCCGGCCGTCACGGCGGGACCGTTGATCGCGCCGATGATCGGCCCGGGAAAGTCCTCCATCGCCCGCCAGTAGTCCGGTCGGAACCAGCCCGGCTCCGCTTCGCCCCCGCGCGCGGCGCCGAACTCGCGCAGGTCGAGGCCGGCGCAGAATGCGTCACCCCGACCCGTCAGGATCGCCACGTGCGCCTCGTCCTCGCGCGCGCGGTCGAAGGCCTGTGCCAGCTGCGCCATCAGCGCGGCGGAGAGGGCGTTCTTCGCTGCCGGTCGATCGAGCGTGATCGTGGCGATGTTCCCCGCCGCCTCGTAGTGGACGACCGATTCGCTCATGCGGATCCCTTCCTTCCCTGCCCGGGCGCGCGGTCGCGCGGGTCCGGGCGCTTGACCCGGGGCGGCGATCTGGGCTAGAGATTTGTTTGATTTAAACAATCAATTGCTAACCCAGGTGTGAACGCCCCGCCATGCCTCCCGCTTCTTCCGCCGCGCCCCACAAGGCGCCCACGCCCCGCCCGTCCTCCGCCGACGAGGCGCTCGAGCGCGCGCTCGAAGGGCTCTTCCGCCTGGGCGCGAACCGCCGCTTCGATCAGCATCAGGCGATCGCGGTCGGGGCCGTCGTCACGCGCGCCGGCTACGCCGTGCTGCGTAGTCTGGCGGATCACGAGACGCTCACGGTGGGCGGGCTCGCGGAGGCCTGCGCGATGGACGCGGCGACGGCGAGTCGGCAGGTCCTGCCGCTGGTCGACGAGGGGCTCGTCGAGCGGCGCGCCGGGGCCGAGGACGCGCGCCGTGTCGAGCTGAGCCTCACGCCGCGCGGGCGCGCCGTCTACGACCGGATCGTCGACTACCGACTCGGGCAGCTGACCGGCGTCCTCGAGAGCTGGTCCCAGCGCGACCGGGCGCGGCTCGCCGAGCTCGTCTCGCGACTCGCGCGCGACCTCGTCGGGATTCCGCGGGACGACGCCGCGACGAGGCGCTCGCCTTGAACGCGCTCGCGGCGCCGCGTGCCAACCTTCTCTCGCACCCGGAAGACGAGCGGTCTCGGCTTCCGGAGGCGAGTCGTCGATCGTGACCGATCCCTCTCACGTGAAGGAGATTCCGATGCGCATCGCTCCCCGCACCGTCCGCTACGGCGGCGCCATGTTCGACCAGAACGAGATCGACGCCGTCATGGGCCAGATGTCCGACCCGCTCGGGCTGATCCCGGGCGCCAAGGTCCACGAGTTCGAGGCCCGGGTGGCCGAGTTCATGGGCAAGAAATACGGCGTGATGGTCAACTCGGGCTCGTCGGCCCTGATGGTCGCCATGCGGCTCGCGCAGCTGCCGCGCGGCTCCGAGGTCATCACGCCCTGCCTCACCTTCTCCTCGGACGTCGCGGCGATCTACCACGTCGACTGCACGCCGGTCTTCGTCGACGTCGGCCTCTCGGACTACCAGATCCGGGTCGACCAGATCGAGGACGCGATCGGGCCGGAGACGCGGGCGATCCTGATCCCCGACCTCGTCGGCGGGATCTGCGACTGGGACGTCGTGCGTGAGATCGCCGATCGGCGTGGCCTCTTCGTGATCCACGACAGCGCGGACACCCTCGGCGGCAAGCTGCGCGGCCGGCACACGGCGACCCGCGCCGACGTCTCGATCACGAGCTTCTCGATCTTCCACATCATCACGGCGCTCGGCAACGGCGGGATGGTCTTCTTCGACGACGAGAAGTACTTCGATCGATCGCTCTCGCTGCGCGCCTGGGGACGTTCGTCGGAGAAGTGGATGCACGGCACGAAGGCCGGCAGCTCCGACGGTCGCTTCCTCGAGAAGGTCGACGGCATCGACTACGACGCGATGTTCATCTTCGAGGAGAACGCCTACGGCTTCATCCCGAACGAATGCGGCGCGGCCTTCGGCGTCGCGCAGATGGACAAGATCGACACGCTCTGGAAGCTGCGCGAGGAGCGCTTCGCCTGGCACACGGAGTTCCTGCGCAAGCACGAGGACAAGTTCATCCTGCCGACGATCATCCCCGAGACCGAGACGACCTGGCTCTGCTACCCGCTGCAGCTACGCCCGGAGACGGGCTGGAGCCGCAAGAAGTTCCAGATCCAGCTCGAGGACGCGGGCATCACGAGCCGCGTGATCTTCTCGGGCAACATCACGCGCCAGCCCATGCTCCGGGGGCAGGAATACCGGATCGGGCCGGCGGGCCTCGCCGCGGCGGACCAGATCATGACCTGGGGGATCATGCTGCCCTGCCACCCGACCATGACGCGCGAAGACTGCGAGTACGTCTACCAGACGATCGAGGACTTCATCGCCGCCGACGGCGAGGTCACGGTCGAGCGGCACGAGGGCTAGCCGGCTCGGGTGGGCCGGGACGGGAGACGACCCGCTCCCGACCACCCGTCCCGGGCTCGCCCCGGTCGCCGCTCCGCCTGACGGCAATCGCCTCGATCGGGCTTGTCCGGGGCGGCGCCGACGTGATAACGTGAATGCTGTTCAATAAATAACAGAGTCCGGCTCGCCGGACGCGCGCCCGCCGTCGCCGACGAGCCGAAGGAGCCCGACATGGCCGAGACCCGCCCCCACGGCGCCAGCCGCGATGCGCAATACGGCTTCAGCAAGGTCTTCGTCCACGACCTCGACGCGATGGCGGCGTTCTACGAGGACGTCTTCGGGCTGGTGCGCTTCAACCGGCACCAGGACGAGATGTTCGGGCGGAAGATCGACGAGATCTCCTTCCAGGCGACCGCGCCCGGCGCCGGCGCGCTCACGCTGATCAAGTGGGTGGACTCGACGGGACCGCTCGCCGGCGAGTCCGTCCAGGGCTTCACGACGACGGATCTCGACGCCCTCGTCGCGCGTGCGGAGGCGGCCGGCGGTCGCCTCGCGGAGCCGATCCGCCGGATCGAGCAGTTCGCGCTCCGCGTCGCCTTCGTGCTCGATCCCGAAGGCCACATCAACGAAGTCGTCCAGCTGGACGCGTGATCCGGAGGACTGCCGATGCTTCGCGAGCTCGCCGACAACTTCCGCCCGGTCGCCCCGCCCCGGATCTTCGAGGGCGCCTACAGCGAGGACCAGTACCGCCGTCTGACGAAGGTCGTGCGCGAGAACGGTCCCTGGCAGCTGATCCTGGCCGAGAACTTCGAGCGCCCCGAGGAGGTGATCGCGACGACCTCGGGCGAGCTGCCCGAAGGCGTCGAGCTGACCTGGGACATGCTGCTCACGAACCCCGTCTTCCGCGGCTACCTCGCGAGGCAGGGCGTCTGCTTCTACCCGGAGCTCGAGGACTGCTACTACAGCTCGCGCTTCCTCGAGATGGCCCGGAGCTACTGGGGCGCGCGTTATGCGGAGCCCGAGACCTACCTCTTCAACATCCAGGGGCCGACGCCGATCGGCGGGCCGCCGCATCTCGACGGGACGGTCTTCCGCGGGATGACGATGGAGAACACGCCCCTCTGGCTGTTGCTCACGATGGCCAAGTCCTGCCTCTTCCGACGTTGGCAGGCGAAGAAATGCCAGGTCATCGCCTGGTACTACAAGGGCCGGATCGGCGGCGGCTTCAACTGCTGGCCGGACGGCCCGAGCGGCGATCCCTTCCAGATCCAGGCCCCGATGTGGGGCCGGGCGGTCGTCGTCGAGAACGAGATGATGTTCCACCACGGCCAGGCCTGTGGACCCGTTGCGATGCGCCAGCACAGGGGCCTCGACATCAAGTCGACGATCGAGCCCGATCCCGACGCCGAGGGCGGCTGGCGGATCGTGACCGGCGACGTCGTGAACCAGCGCATCCCCGAGCAGGAGGTCCGTTTCCTGGTGCATTGGGGCGCGCGGGTCTTCATGGACTTCGACGAGCTCAAGGTCACCCTCGACCACAAGGACGACATCAGCCCGGAGCGGGCCGTCGAGATCCTGATCGACGACATGCGCAAGCGGGGCATCGAGGTTCCGACGCCCACGGACCCGATGAACGATCCGGCGCTCGTGCGCCTCGTCGCCAGGGTCTACGACATCGGCGGCCCGGCGAACATTCCCGCCGACGCGATCGACGAGGTCGCGGCCTGATCCCGGGCGCGCCATCCTCCCGGCCCGAACAGGAGGTCCGCTTGCCCCTCGATCCGCGCATCGCCGCCATCGCCGCCGCCACCCCGGCGCAGGACTACACCACGATCCAGCCCGACGCGCTGCGGCGCTACGTCGAGGACTACACGCCCGCCTTCGAGCGGCCGGGGCCTGCGGTCGCGACCCGCGACCTGTCGATTCCCGGCCCGGCCTCCACGCTCTTCGCGCGGCGCTACCAGGCGCATCCGGGCCAGGGTCTGCCGCTCGTCCTCTTCTTCCACGGCGGCGGATTCGTGACGGGCTCCGTCCGCACGACCGACTCGATCTGCCGCGCAATCGCCCAGGAGGTCCCGGCGATCGTGGTCAACGCCGAGTACCGCCTCGCCCCCGAGCATCCCTTCCCGGCCGCCGTCGAGGACGTCCGGGCCGTGCTCGCCTGGTGCCACGCCGAGGCCGAAGCCCTCGGGATCGATCCCACGCGGATCGCCGTCATGGGCGAGAGCGCGGGCGCCAACCTCGCCGCCGTGCTCGCGCATCTGGTGCGGGACGAGGGCGGGCCGGCGCTGCGCCATCAGGCGCTCGTCTACCCCGGCCCCGACGCCTCGCGGAGCTCGCCCAGCATGGAGGAGAACGCGGACGGCGCCTTCCTCACCCGGGAGTCGATCGAGTTCTACGACCGCTGCTACGTGCCGCGGGTCGAGGACCGCAAGGACCCGCGCGTCTCGCCGATCCTCTATCCGAGCTTCGCGGGCCTGCCCTCCGCGACGATCGTCACGGCGGAGTGCGATCCCGTGCGCGACGAGGGCCGGGCCTACGCGCGGCGTCTCGAGGAGGCGGGGATCGACGTGGTCCTGCGCGAGTACGCCGGCATGCCCCACGGTTTCTTCGGCATGCACGCCCTCGTCGAGGCCTCCGAGCAGGCCATCGTCTTCGTCGCCGGGCGGCTGCGCGGCGCATTGATCGGTTAGTCGGGGGAGGGGCGACGATGTCCGAAGGGATCCAGCTCGAGGTCCGCGACGAGCGGGTCGCGATCGTCACGATCGATCGGCCCGAGCGGCGCAATGCGCTCGCGGCCGAGGTGCTCGACGCGATGCACGGGGCCTTCGACGAGATCGCGGGTCGGCCCGAGCTGCGGGCCGTCGTGCTCACGGGCGCCGGCACTGCGTTCTGCTCCGGGGCCGACATGAAGGAGCGGACGGGGGATCTCGGCGGTCTGGGGCATACGCCCGGGAGCGCGCTGCTCGGTCGCGTGCAGGGCCCGATCACCCGGAGCTTCGTGATGCAGGAGCTGATGGCGAGCCTCTTCGAGAAGATCCATCGCCTCCGGCTGCCCGTGCTCGCTGCCGTGAACGGGCCCGCCCACGGTGGCGGGTTCGCGCTCTCGCTGGCCTGTGACATCCGCTTCGCGGCCCGCTCCGCCACCTTCGGCGCCGTCTTCATCAAGCGCGGCGTGTCGGCCTGCGACATGGGCACGAGCTACTACCTGCCGCGGCTCGTCGGGGCCTCGCGCTCGGCCGAGCTGCTGCTGACGGGGCGCGTCTTCGATGCGGAGGAGGCGGCGCGCATCGGGCTCGTCCTCGACGTGGTGCCGGATGGAGAGGTCGTCGATCGGGCGCTCGAGACGGCGCGGGAGATCGCGACGAACAGCCCGCTCGCGGTGTGGATGACCAAGGAGACGATGTGGCAGACGATCGATGCGCCGAGTCTGCGGCATGCGATCGATCTCGAGAACCGCACCCAGATCATGTGCACGGCGACCGGCGAGCTCGAGACCGCCTTCGCGTCCTTCCGCGAGGGGCGTCAACCCGAGTGGAAGGATCTCTGAGCGCCCGGGGCCAGGCGACCGCTCGCGTTCAGGGACGAGTCGCCGTCTCGTCGAGCGCCGCCAGGACGAGGGCGTCCCAGCCGTAGGGGTCCCCCAGAATCGTGACTCCGCCCGCGGCGTCCGCTTCGATCGTGAAATAGAAGAGATGGACGGGCAGCGGCGAGGGCAGGGTGATCCGCTGATCGCGGGCCGTGCGCAGCGCCGCCTCGAGCCGTTCGCGGCTCCAGCCGGGATCCGGTGCGAGCGCGAAGAGGGCCAGCGCGATCTCGTCCTCGACGCGCACGCAGCCGTGGGAGAGCGTGCGCCGAGGCTGCTCGAACGATGCGCGCCCCGGCGTGCCGTGTAGATGCACGTCGTAGGGACCGGGAAAGGGGAGCTTGATCCGGCCCAGCGGGTTGGCTGGACCGGGCGGCTGACGCACCCGGATCGCCTCGCGATCGGGCTCGAGGGTCGGCCAGTCGATCGAGCGCGCGGCGACGACCTGCCATCCGCTCGCGTCCCGGACGCGGATCTCGAGCCCGTTCGCGTCGAAGTAGGCCGGGTCGAGTCGCGCCCGCGGCAGCATCTCCTTCACGAAGATCGAGTGCGGCACGTCCCAGGCGGGGTTCAAGACGAGCTGCGTGATCGCCGAGTGCACGACCGGCGTCGGCCAGTCGCGTCGACCCACGACCACGCGCATCGATCGGACGGCGCCGCCGTCCTCGAGCAGCGAGAGCTCGAAGCGTGGGATGTCGACCCGCACGGCGCGTCGCCCGAGGTCGCGCGGCTGCCAACGCCAGCGCTCGAGATTCACGCGGATCCGATCGATCGTCGCCCTGCCTGCCGCGCGCTCGACGCGCGCCGGATCCGGCTCGGGCGACACGTCGTCTCGCGCCATCTCGTCGTGCAGACGGGCGAGTGCGCGGCGCAGGTGCACGTACTCCATGTGATGCGGCGCCGCCTGCGCGAGCACCGCCGCAGGCTCCTCGCCGAGGTCGACGACCCGCGCGAGCAGGTCCAGCGGATCGGGCAGGGGCTCGCCGCGATCGTAGTCGGCATCGAAGGCGCGTGGGTCGATGACGCCGCGCGTGAAGGCCCGTGCGAGCGAGAGGAAGGCATCGCTGAGCAGCAGCTCGGCCTCGGCGGCGTCCTCGTGCGGGAGCGTCTGCGCGGCGAGGCGGGCGAGGGCGGCTTCGTGGTAGTGGGCCGGCGGCATGCCATGGGATGCGCTCGCACGCACGGCGACGAGCAGGTCGCGGGCGGCCCGGGGCACGTTGCCCCAGACGGGTCGGCCCTCGCGTGAGGCGTAGAGTCGCTCGAGCGCGGCGCGCTCGCGCAGGGGCTCGCCGAAGAGCCGGACCTCGGGGCGCTTCAAGAAGTCGCCGATCCGGGTCGATGGAGCAGGGCGTGGGGTCTCGGCGGGGGTGGGCGTAGGTCCATCGTCGGCCGCGGCGCGGAACGCCACCGCCTGGACGACGGTCGCTGCGAGCACGACGAGCAGGAGCGTTCGGCGAGACGGCATCGCTCCGGGAGCGTCGCCGCGTGGAGGGAGTGATGCAAGTCACGGCGCGTCGATCCCGTCACGCAACACTCGCGCGGCTCGGCCGGTCCGCATACGCGAGACGAGGCTCGGGTGAAGGATCGATCGTGAACGCCAGAGGGGCGATCGTGCGGCGGCAGGGCGACGCGGAGGATCGGATGGGGCGTGTGCGGAGCGCGACCGGATCGACGCGGCGACCGCGAAGCGCCGTACGCAGGTCCCTGGGCCCGCTCCCGATCGGGCTCGGACTCGCGCTGCTCCTGGGGCCCTGGGCCGCGCAGGCCGCCGACCCGCCGCTTCGAGCGGCCGTGCGACGCGAGGCCGTCGCAGATCGCCTCGTCGCAGCCGGCGTGCCTCGGGAGCCGCTTCGCCGCGCCCTCGATGCGCACGCCTGTGCTCGCGCGCGCGGCCTGGTCGAGGGCGATACGCTCACCCTGATCGACTACTCCCAGCGCTCCGTGCGCAAGAGACTCTGGGTGCTGGACGTCGCTCGCGGCCGGGTGCGCTTCCACGAGCTCGTCGCCCACGGACGCGAGACGGGCGGCGACCGCGCCGAACATTTCTCGAACGTCGAGGGCTCGCGTCGATCGAGCCTCGGGCTCTTCCGCACGGCGGAGACCTACGAGGGTCGCCACGGCTACTCGCTCCGGCTCGACGGCCTCGAGGCCGGCGTCAACGACCGCGCGCGCGAACGGGCGATCGTGATCCACGGCGCCGACTACGCGACGGCGGAGTTCGCCGCGCAGCACGGGCGTCTCGGGCGCAGCTGGGGCTGCCCCGCCGTCGACGTCGCGGTCCATCGCGCGCTGATCGACGAGATCCGCGGCGGCACGGCCCTCTTCGCCTGGTACCCGGACGCGAGCTGGCTTCGCGAGTCGGACTATCTGGACTGCGACGCGGAGCAGATCACGAGCAGCCGCTGATCCGTCGCGCGCGACCCGAGTGCGCCGCGCGTGGGGATCCTTCGCCCTCGCTCTCTCCACCGGGCGACCCGGCGACCCGCCCTCAGGCTTCCCAGCCCACGATCGCCTTGACCTCGAGGAACTCCTCGAAGCCGAAGACCCCCCATTCACGCCCGTTGCCCGACGTCTTGTAGCCGCCGAAGGGGGCCGTGAAGTCGGGCGGCGCGCCGTTCAGGGCGATCTGACCCGCGCGAATGCGACGCGCGACCGCACGAGCGCGCTCGAGGCTGCCCGAGGAGACGTACCCCGCGAGTCCGTAGCTCGTGTCGTTGGCGATCTCGATCGCCTCCTCTTCGTTCTGGTAGGGAAGAATCGAGAGGACGGGGCCGAAGATCTCCTCGCGAGCGATGGTCATGTCGTTGCGGACGTTGGCGAACACCGTGGGTCGGACGTAGTAGCCGCGAGGTAGACCGTCGGGTCGTCCAACGCCGCCCGTCACGAGGGTCGCGCCTTCGTCGATCCCCTTCTGGATCAGGCCCTGGATCTTGTTCCATTGGGCCTCGCTCACGACGGGACCGAGTCGGGTGTCCTCGGCGAAGGGATCGCCGACGCGCAGGGACTCGGCCGTCGCCTTTGCGATCGCGACTGCCTCGTCGTGGCGCGAGGCGGGCACGAGCATGCGCGTCGGCGAGTTGCAGGACTGGCCGCTGTTCATCGTGCAGGACATCAGTCCGCCGCCGATCGCCGAGGCGAGGTCCGCGTCGTCGAGGATGATGTTGGGCGACTTTCCGCCGAGCTCCTGGGTGACGCGCTTGACGGTCGGCGCGGCGGCCCGGGCGATCTCGATGCCGGCGCGGGTCGAGCCCGTGAACGAGACCATGTCGATGTCGGGATGCGACGAGATCGCCTGGCCGACGGTCGGTCCGTCCCCGTTCACGAGATTGAAGACGCCCGCCGGCACACCGGCGGCATGCAGGATCTCGGCGACGATCACGGCGTTCAGCGGCGCCACCTCGGTCGGCTTGAGCACCATCGTGCAGCCCGCCGCCAGGGCCGGCGCCACCTTGCACATGATCTGGTTGACCGGCCAGTTCCAGGGCGTGATCAGGCCACAGACGCCGATCGGCTCGCGTCGGATCAGGTTCTTTCCGCGCAGCTCCTCGAACTCGTAGCCGCGCAGGATCTCGACCATCGCCGAGAGATGCGCGAGCCCCGTGCCGGCCTGGGCCGCCTTCGACAGCCAGATCGGCGCGCCCATCTCGCGCGAGATCGTCCGGGCGAGATCCTCGTAGCGCTTCTGGTATTCGGCGACGCAGGCCTCGAGCAGCTCGACCCGCTCCTTCTGGCTCGTCTCCGAGTAGCTCGGGAAGGCCTTGCGTGCGGCGGCGACGGCGAGGTCGACGTCCTTGGCGCTGCCCAGGGCGATGCGTGCGCAGGGCTCCTCGGTCGACGGGTCGATCACGTCACAGGTGCGGGCCTCGACCGGGTCGACCCAGCGGCCGTCGATGTAGAACTGGAGTCGGTCCTGCATGGATCCTCCTTCCTCTCTCTCTGGTGTCAGCCCTGGGCGGGCAGGATGATGGACTGGTACTCGGTGTAGGGGCCGATGCCCTCGGGGCCGAGCTCGCGGCCGATGCCCGACTTCTTGAAGCCGCCGAAGGGGGCGTGGAAGTCGAGGATCGTGGCGGAGTTGACGGCGACGCAGCCCGTTCGGACGCGGGCAGCGAGCCCGGCGGCGCGCTCGACGTCCGGGGTCCAGACCGAGCCGCAGAGGCCGTAGGGCGAGTCGTTCGCGATCGCGATGGCCTCGTCCTCGTTCGCGTAGGGGATCACCGAGAGCACGGGCCCGAAGATCTCCTCCTGCGCGATCTTCATCGAGTTGTCGACGTCGGCGAAGACCGTCGGCTCGATGTACCAGCCGCGCTCGAGGTCGCGCGGACGACCGCCGCCGCAGACGGCCCGCGCGCCCTGCTCGTGCCCCGAGGCGAGGTAGCCGGCGATGCGGTCGCGCTGGCGCTCGCTCACGACGGGACCCACGTTCGTCTCGGGATCGAGCGGGTCGCCGAGCTTCATCGCGCCGACGGCGGCCCCGAGCGCCTCGACGATCTCCGCATAACGCGCGCGCGGCGCCAGGATGCGCGTCTGCGCGCCGCAGGCCTGGCCGTTGTTGAGCAGCGCCGAGCCGAGCAGGGGCTGAAGCGCCGTCGCGAGGTCGACGTCCTCGAGCAGGATCGCCGCCGACTTCCCGCCGAGCTCGAGGGTGCAGCGCTTGATCTGCTCGCCGCAGATCGAGCCGATGAGTCCACCCGTCGCGGTGCTGCCCGTGAAGCTGACCTTGTCGACGTCGGGATGACGCACGAGGTACTCGCTCGACTCGCGCCCCGCCGCCACGATGTTGACGACGCCCGGCGGCAGGCCGATCTCGTCGATCGCCTCCGCGAGCACGTAGGCGTCGAGGGCCGTCTCCGGCGACGCCTTCAGGACCATCGTGCAGCCCGCCGCGAGCGCCGGCCCGAGCTTCATGGCGGCGATGAAGAGCGGCACGTTCCAGGGGATGATGCCGGCGCAGACGCCGACCGGCGCGCGCCGCACGCGGACCCGGCCACCGAGGGCGCCCGTCCGCTCGTCGACCCAGGTATGCGTGGGCGCGAGACGCGCGTAGACGTCGAGCACCATCGTCGCCGCGAAGACCTGGGCGCCCATCGACTGCTGGGCCGGGCAGCCCGTCTCCTGCGAGATCAGGCTCGCGAGATCCGCCCCCCGCGCCATCAGCGCCTTCGAGAGCCGACCGATCGCCTCGCCCCGTTCTTCCGGGCTCCAATGCGGAAAGGGGCCCGAGTCGAAGGCGCGCCGCGCCGCGGCGACGGCGGCGTCCATGTCCGCCTTCGAGGCCTCGGGCACGCGTCCGAGCGGGAGCTCGGTCGCCGCGGACCGGACCTCGAGGAATCCCGTTCCGGCGGCCTTGCCGAAGCCGCCGTCGATGTACACGTCCTGTCGCTCGATCTGCTCCGTTGTCGCGCCCACGCTGCCTCCGTTCCCGCCGCGTCATGCGGTGGATCAAGACCGAGGACTATAGGGCGGGTGCCGGTGCATCGCCCCGGGCCGAGGCCGACGACGACGCGGACTCGAGTGCGGTCGAGGCGGCGTTCCCGGTGCGACGCGACCTACCAGAACATCGGGTTGATCTGCGAGAAGAGCTTCTCGATCTCCTCGGCGCTGCGCGCCGGGACGGGGTTGCGCAGCGACACACCGACGGTCTGCGGCACGAGCTCGCAGAGCGTCTCGAGGTCCCAGATTCCGTCGCGGCGCACGTCGCGCTCGAGGGTGCGGATCTCGTGGGGCTCGGGCACGAGGCCGATGCGGCCGCCTTCGACGTTGAAGACCTGGCCGTTGATGTAGTCGGCCTCGGGCAGACAGAGATAGGCGACGAAGGGTGCGATGCCTTCGGGGCCCGGCAGGTCGATCAGCGAGCGGACCTGCGCGGCGGAGAGGAAGCCGCGTCGTTCGAGGGATTTCATGTGGGCTTCGTGGATCTCGCTGCCCGGCTGATTCGCGTTGATCATGCGCGTGCGGGCCTCCGGGCAGAACGCGTTCGACGTGATGCCGTAGAAGCCGAGGTTGCGGGCCATCGCCCGGGCGAGGCTCGCGACCGCGCCCTTCGAGGCGGGGTAGCAGGAGCCGCCGATGAAGCCCGTATGCGCGAGGGACGAGCAGCAGAGGATCCGACCCCAATGCTGGCGCTTCATGTAGCCGGCCGCGAAATGCGAGGGGTAGTAGGTGCCGTTCACGTTCACGTCGAAGACGTCGTGCCAATGTTCGGGCGGGCAGAGGTCGATCGAGAGTCCGCCCGAGGCGCCGGCGTTGTTGACGAGGATGTCGACGCTTCCGAAGCGTTCGGCGCAGGTCGCGACGAGGCGCTCGGCGAAGGCCGCGTCGTTCACGGCGCCGACGCAGGCGATCGCCTCGCCGCCCGCGGCCTCGATCTCGCCGACCACGGCATCCGCCTCGTCCGTGACGGTGCCCGGGCCGTCGGGGCCCAGGCCGCGGCCGTTCACGACCACGCGCGCGCCGTGGCGGGCGAGCTCGAGGGCGATGGCGCGGCCGACGCCGTGGGTCGAGCCGGTGACGATGGCGCTCTTGCCGGCGAGCTTCATGATCCGGAGTCCTCCCGTCGGATACGTGGGGCGAAGCTAGCAGGAGGCGGTCGGCGGGAACCCGGCTGCCGCGCTTCGGGCCGCCGGTACGGGGGTGCTGTGCGGGAGACGGCGCGCGCGCCGGTCGAGTGGCTCGGCGGGAGCGCGTGCCAGCGTCCGGACCCGCGGTGCTCGTCTTGCCCGCTCGGAGCGGGGGGACTAGCTTCCCGCGCCGTGCATCTCCGCCCCATGCAGACTCGAGTGTTCGCGCGCGCCCGGAACGGGCTGTTGCGATCCCTTGCTCTCGCGGGGCTGCTCGCGCTGGTCGCGGGCTTCGCGGGCGGCGTCGCGCAGGCCGATGCGACGGCCGACTGGTCGGCGGGGGCGATCGGCGAACGACTCGAGCGACCGTTGCGGGCGCACGACTCGGGCGCTCCGATCTCGCAGGCGGTCGCCCTCGGCGTCGAGGCCGACGCCTCGGCCGAGCTGGAGGTCGATCGCGACCGCGATGCCGCTGCGACGGGCATGCTGCCCGCGGTCGACCTCGATCGCGAGACGGCGCTCGTCACCCCGCCTCGCGCCGTCGCGTTCGAGGCCGCGCCCCGGCCGACGAATCCCTCCCGCGCTCCACCGCAGGACTGAACGCGCGAGCCTCCGGCTCGGATCCCATCGCTCGCCCCGCCCGACCGCGCCGCGGCTCGTCGCCGGTCGGTCGGACCACTCCTGTCCGCTCGAGGGTCACCCATGTCCGCTTCCGAACGTCCTGCCACGGCAGGCTTTCCGATCGAAGATCTCAAGTCCGGCTTCCTCGTCTTCCTGATCGCGCTCCCTCTCTGTCTCGGCATCGCGCTCGCCAGCGGCTTTCCGCCGGTCGCGGGCGTGCTGACCGCCGTCGTGGGTGGCGTCGTCGTCAGCTTCCTCGGGAGCGCCGAGCTCACGATCAAGGGCCCGGCCGCCGGTCTGATCGTGATCGCGATCGGCGCGGTCACGGAGCTCGGCCAGGGCGATCCCGTCTCGGGATACAAGAAGGCACTCGCGGTCGGCGTCGTGGCGGCGCTGATCCAGATCGGCTTTGCGTTCTTCCGCGTGGCGACGGCGGGGGTCGCGATGTCGCCTTCGGTCGTACACGGGATGCTGGCGGCGATCGGGGTCATCATCATCGCGAAGCAGGCGCACGTCGCGATGGGCGTGAAGCCGGTCTCCAAGGAGCCCCTCGAGCTGCTCGCGGAGATCCCGAAGAGCCTGATGCACGCGAATCCCGAGGTCCTCCTGATCGGCGGCCTCTCCCTCGCGATCCTCTTCGGGCTGCCCCTCCTGAGAGTGCCCTGGCTGAAGAAGGTGCCTTCCCAGCTCGTCGTCCTGCTCGTCGCCGTGCCCCTCGGCCTCTTCTTCGATCTCGGCCACGATCACGTCTACCGCTTCTGGGGCGAGAACCATCACGTCGGACCGGACGCGCTGGTGACGCTGCCCGGCTCGATCCTCGACGCGATCGCCTTCCCGGACTTCTCCTCGGTCACCTCGGCGACGTCGATCAAGTACATCGTGATGTTCGCCCTCGTCGGGACGATCGAGTCGACCCTCAGCGTGATCGCCGTCGATGCGATGGATCCGGCGCGGAAGCCGTCGAACCTGAATCGCGATCTGCTCGCCCTCGGCATCGGCAACCTCGTCTCGGCCTCGATCGGCGGCCTGCCGATGATCTCGGAGATCGTGCGCAGCAAGGCGAACGTCGACGCGGGGGCCCGGTCGCGCTTCGCGAACTTCTTCCACGGTGTCTTCCTGCTCGTCTTCGTGGCGCTGGCCCCCGGCTTGCTGCACCACATTCCGCTGGCGGCCCTGGCGGCGATGCTCGTCTACACGGGCACGCGCCTCGCGTCGCCTTCGGAGCTCGGCCATGCCCGGTCGATCGGGACGGATCAGCTGCTCCTCTTCACGGTCACGCTCGTCGTGACCCTCGCGACGGATCTGCTCGTCGGCGTCGGGGTCGGCCTCGCGCTGAAGATCCTGCTGCACTGGCTGCGGGGCGCCTCGCCGCGCACGCTGATCACGACGCGGGTCGAGCGGCAGGAGGTGGGGGACGAGGTGCGACTCGTGTTGCACGGGGCCGCCGCCTTCCCGACGCTCCTGCGCGTGCGCTCCGAGCTCGAGAGTGTCGACCCGAGCGTGCGCCGGGTCGTGATCGACCTCGGCGACGCCAAGCTCGCCGACCACACCTTCCTCAGCCGGGTCGAGGCGATGGGCGCGGAGCTGCCGAACGCGACGATCGAGATCGAGGGCCTGGATCGGATGCACGCCAGCTCTGCCCATCCCCACGCGACGCGACGGCGGGTCACGCAATGAGTGCCGGGGAGTCCAGGACCGGAGGCGGCGAGCATCCTCGAGATCACGGGGGCGCGGGCGTCGGGGCGACGGTGCGAGTCCCGGCACGGGAGCGTGGGCGTGGGCGTGGGCGTCGGCGGGCGTCGTCGATCGCGGTCGCGCTGCTCATGCTCGCAGCGGGCGGGGCTCGAGCGGAGGAAGCTCCATCCGAGCCGCCGCCCCCGACCGACGCACACGTCGAGCTCGGACCGACGAAGGGGCTCGTCTTCCGCTCGGGCGCCGGCCGCCTCGACCTGCACGTCTTCACGTGGCAACGCGCCGAGACCGATACGCGGATCAGCGGCGAGACCGACGTCGCCGCGAGCATCCCGCTGGCCCGGCTCGTGCTGCAGGGGCATTTCTTCGACGATCGCCTGCTCTTCTTCTTCCAGCCCGAGGTCGCCGGCAGCCGGCCGGACGAGCTGCTCGATCTCTTCGCGGAGTGGAAGGTCGACGAGCGGCTGCGGGTGCGGATCGGGCAATTCCGCACGCCCTTCTCCCGCGCCTACATCACGCCCCTCTCGAACATCGAGCTCACGGGCCGCGGCCTCGTCTCCGATCAGTTCCGGCTCGGCCGGGATACGGGCGCGATGTTCTCGGGCGCCTTCGCCGACGGCCTGTTCCACTACGACCTCGGCATCTTCAACGGCGCCGGCATCAACGACCTTTCCGGCAATCGGGACGCGCCGCTCCTCGTCGCGCGGACCGAGCTTCGTTTCGGCGACGTCATTCCCTACGACCAGGCGCCGTCGCTCGTGCTCGACGACCCGCATGGCGTCACGCTCGCCTTCGGCGGGGCCTTCTCCCGCCCCGGAATCGTGCAGGGCGCAGGGGCCGCGCAGACGACGACGAGCGAGCAGCTCGGGCACGCCACCGCCGAGATCGCCTGGATGCACGGCCCGCTCTCGGTGCATGCGGAGGGCTTCTGGCGCTCCGCCCAGGGCTCTCCGCGTCCGCCGAACGCCTTCGGGTCCTTCGTGCAGGCGGGGGTCTTCGTCGTGCCGCGCCGCGTCGAGATCGGCGGTCGGGCGGGCTGGCTCTCGAACGGCCACGACGTCGAGAGCTACGAGGGCTTCCTCGCGAGCTACTGGAAGTTCGGCGACACCTGGCTCGGGCATCACTTCAAGACCGTGCTCGAATACCGCTACGACAGTGGGGATCCGTCGGGCGTCGACCTGCGCGACCGCCATCGGGTGACGCTGCAGAACCAGATCTTCTTCTAGCAACCGGGCTCCCCTTCGAGGTCTCCCGCCTCCTCGCATCGCGTCTGGCGGCGTCGACGCGCTGCGTTGGAGGCGGGGGCCTCTCCGGCCCCCGACCGGCCGCATTCGCCTCGACGGGCAGAGCGCGCCCGGCAGCTGCCCTACACTGCGGCCGGTCACCCCGCCCGTGTGACCTCGCGTCGAGCCCTGCTGCGGGCTTCGTGCGGGGGACGCGCGCGGCGTCTCGGAGGGGACATCGCGCATGGGCCTGCCCGCGAATCGGCGCCGACGGAGACCGATGGTCTGGCCCCGGATGCGCCCGCGCTTCGTCGTCGAGGTCGAGTGCGGACTGGCGCACGTTATGGCGGCCTTGCGCGCGCACGTGACCGAAGACGACGGGTGTGACGCCGCGGCCGAGGTCGACGTCGTCGGCCGGTTCTCCGAGCGGCATGGCGTGATGCGGCTGCCCGCCGCGCGTCAGCATTTCTGGTCCACGGAGCTCGGGTTGACGGTCGAGGACGCGCGCGAAGGCCCGGACGGCCGGCGGCGCTCGACGCGCGTGCTCGGTGTCTTCTCGCCGCATCCCGAGGTCTGGACGGCCTTCGTCTTCGCGATCGGCACGCTGACCGTGCTCGGCGTCTTCGGGGCCATGGTCGCGATCGTGCAGCTGACCATGGGCTATGCACCCTGGGCGCTGCTCGTTCCGGTCTTTGCGCTGCTCGTCGCGGCGCTCCTCTACACGACGACGCTGGTCGGACAGGGGCTCGCGGCGGACGAGATGTACCGGATCCGCAGCCGTCTCGACGATTGTCTCGAGCAGGCGGAAGACCGCGGTCGGCGCGAGCCCGTCACGGCCCGGGAGAGCGCGCAGCTCTGAGACGCGGCAGGCATCCCCCGGTGCAGCGCGGCATGTGCCGGGGTAGCGTCGGTCGACGAGCGGGCCCCGGGTCGAGGCGGATCGGGGGACACGCGTTCGAGACGGAGGCGTTGCGGGACCCTTGAGCGGAAGACGTTCGACGACCACGCTCGGGCCGCTCGAGACTGCGGTGATGGACCGCCTCTGGAGCGACGAAGGCGCCCTCGACGTACTCGACGTCCATCGCGACGTGGGCCAGACGCGCGGCGTCACGCGCAACACGATCCACTCGACGCTCGAGCGGCTCGTGCGCAAGGGGCTCGTCTCGCGCAGCCGGCATGGACGCGCGTATCGCTATGCCGCCCTGGTGAGTCGGCGCGCCTTCATTCGCGAGACCTTCGATCTCGTCGTCTCGGATCTGGGCGAGGCCGATCACGCAGAGGTCCTGGTGGGCTTCGTGGACTTCGCCGAGCGCGCGGACGAGGCGCTGCTGGAGCGGCTGGGGGCCCTCGTCGCGCTTCGCCTCCGGGAGCGGGAGGCGGAGGAGGAGTCGTGACGGCCGAGCTCGCGACGCTCTTCGTGCTCGCCGGCGTCTGGCTGCTCGTCTGGGGGCTGGCGGGCGGGCTCCTGCGCCTGTCGTGGTCTGGACTCGAGGCACGGACTCGCGACTGGCATCCGGCGGACCGCGCCGCACTCCTGCTCGCGCTCGCCCTCTCGCCGATCGCACTGCCCACGATGGTGGTGCTGCTCGGGGTCGCGCCGGGGCTGGCCGGCGTCCTGCTGCCGGCGCTCGATCATTGCGCCGCGCATCCCGACCACGTCCATCTCTGCCTCGTCCATCCGACCGCGGCGCTGACTCCCGTCCTCACGGCCCTCGTGCTGGTCGCGTTTCTCACCCTGCTGATGGGCGGACTCTCGCGCGCCGTCGGTCTCTTCCGGGCGAGACGGGCCCTGCCGGCGATTCCCCGGGATGGCGCCCCGAGTCGATCTGCGGCCGTTCGGCTCCTCGCCTCGGACCGTCCCTTCGCCTGGACCGTGGGCTGGCTCCGGCCGCGCACGCTCGTCTCGACGACGCTGGCCCGGGCGCTCTCCGCCTCCGAGCTCGAGGTCGTGCTCGCGCACGAAGGGGAGCACGTGCGGCGCCGGGATCCGCTGCGCCGGCTGCTGGCGGGGCTGGGGACGCGGGTCGCCGGCGCGCGCGTGCAGGCGACGCTGCTCCGGGCATTCGATCTCGCGACCGAGCGGGCCTGCGACGAGGCGGCGGCGGGCTTCGTCGGAGATCGCCTTCGCGTGGCGCAGGCGATCCTCTCGGTCGAGGCGATGGTGATCGGGGATCACCCAGAAGGCGCCGTCGCGGTCGGGATGGGGGGCAGCTCCGTCGCCGCACGTGTCGAGAGCCTGCTCGCGCCGCCCCGGGCGCTCCAGGTCTGGCCTGGGCGTCGGGTCGGGCTCGTCGGCGTACTCGCGCTCGGGCTCGCGGCCCAGATCGTCCACCACCAGCTCGAGCATCTGATCACGCTCGTCGCGATGCCGGGAGCCTGATCGGTCGGCGCCGCCTCCTCGGCTCGGCGCTAGAAGCGCAGCGTCGCGGTCCCCCGCACCTGACGTGGCATGGCCGGATGCAGATGCACGTCCGCCTGCGGTGTCGCCTCCGTCGCGAGCTGCGACGCGTAGTAGTACTGGATGTCCGCGTCCTTCGAGTCGAAGAGGTTGATCACCGTGAGGCCGAGCCGCAGGGGGCCCCAGTCGTAATTCGCCCCGAGGTTCACGAGGGTGGTCGAGCTGGCCCGCTGGGTGTCGTCCTCGACGAGGGGGTACGCTCCGAAGTGTCGGACGCGCAGGCTGCCGGACCAGTCCCCCGCCGTGACGGTCGCGCCGGCGGAGACGACCTGCTCGATCGCGCCGGGGATGCGGTCCTGGCCCCGCGGTAGATCGTCGAAGCGGGCGTCGGACCAGGCGTAGGAGGCGTCGAGGGCGAGCCAGCGGAAGGGCTGGAGGAAGGCGCTCAGCTCGACGCCGAAGCGTCGGCTGCTGCCGGAGGGCTCCGTCGTGCCCGCGTCGCCGACGAAGACGAGCTCCGACTGCGAGGTCAGGAACCAGAGCGCGCTCGTCACGTGGAAGCGTCGGTCGGGCTGCCAGCGCGCGCCGAGCTCGGCACCCCATTGCCTCGCCAGGGGATCGACCGGGTCGACGGCGGCGCCGTTCGACGGATCGATCGCGATCGTCGTGCCCCGGGCGTCGTTCGAGTGGAAGCCCCCGCCGCCGTTCAGGTAGAGCTCGAACTGCTCGTGGGGCCGCAGGATCAGGGCGAGCTTCGGGCTGACCAGTCCGTCCAACTCGGTCCCCGAGTTGGTCTCGGCGCCGATCCCGTCCCGCGCGTCGACGTCGAAGACGTAGAGATCGCCGCGGACGCCGACCATCCAGGTCATCCAGTCGAAGGGCGTGAAGCGCGCCTCGGAGAAGACGGCGCCGGACCACTCGTGGACGTCGTCGCGGCGGACGGTTCCGGTGCGCGCGCGACCGGCCGTCTGGAAGAGCCCGACGTCGGTGATCACGTCGAGGCGGGTCTCGCTACCGAGCTGGAGGTCGAACGGGCGCCCGGCGAGCTCGAGCGCGAGATGCTTCGTCGCGCGCGCCCCCCAGGCCACGCGTTCGTCGCGCTGGGCGAACTCGTCGCCATCTCCCGGCGGAGGGTCGTCGAGGAAGTAGGTGAAGTTCGAGAAGAGCTTGAGGCGGTAGTAGAGGAGCCAGGTCGACAGGCGCAGCGGATCCTCGCCGTCCTCGACCCACTCGAAGTTCGTGCCGACGCGGGTCGTCTCGCCGCCGAGGTCCGGGTCGACATAGCCGAGGCGGGGAATCGAGATGGCGGGGTCCGGGGAGTCGATCGCGCGGCGCGGGACCTGATCGGTCGAGGTCCACTCGGCGTGGTAGCCGAGGGCCGAGGCGCGCAGGGTGCCGGCGCCGAGGGGGCGGGTCAGCTTGGCGAAGGCGTTGATGTGGAGCAGGTCCGCATCGAGGTCGTAGGGATCGTCGAAGGTCTTCGCCTCGAGAGCGAGGATCACGTCGCCACCGGCCGCCTCGACGTTCGCCGCCGAGAGGCCGCGGACGAAGGCGTCCTGCCCGATCGTGAGCGAGGCGAAGGAATGCGGCAGGACGTCGTAGCTGCGCATGAACGACGAGCCTGCGGACGCGAAGTCGCCGACGTCGGCGCGGTAGGGCCCCTTGCGGAAGTCCATCGACTCGACGAGCTCGGGGATCACGAAGTTGAGGTCGAGGTAGCCCTGGCCATGGCCGTGGGTGCGCAGGTTGATGGGGACGCCGTCGAAGTGGGCGGCGAAGTCGGTGCCGTGGTCGAGGTTGAATCCGCGCAGGAAGAGCTGGTTCGACTTGCCGGGGCCCGAGTGCTGGGTCGCGATCAGCCCGGGCACCATCTCGAGCAGCTCGCCCACGCGACCGAGGGGGCGCAGCTCGAGATCGGCACGCGCGACGCGGCCCTCGGAGCCGGCCGTCGCGATTCCGATCTGCTCGTCCGCGCGTCCGAAGACGACGATCGACTCGACGCCCGGGGCGAAGGGATCCGGGCCTGCACTCGACTCCGTGTGGGCCCGCCCGGCGGGCGCGGCGTTCGCGACCGGATCCCCGTCTTCGCCGCGGGCATCCGGCGCGGCGCCGAGGGCGAAGACCAGGGAGAGCAGCCCCGTTGCGAGGGCGGCCGATCGAGGCGACCCCGGCGCGCCGGACGGGGAGTCGAGCGCGGCGGCGGGGCGGCGCCGGACGGGTCGAGGGCGTGTCTGCATGCCGTCGACGCTACGCACGCGCTCGAAGTCCGACCAGAGATCGGACACGATCGAAGATCGGGGCCCGCGACCCGAGGTCGAGCCTCGGATCAGCTCGTCGCGGCGAATGCGGCGCGCGTCGCGAGACAGACGCGCACGAGGGCGAGCATGAGCGGCACCTCGATCAGCACGCCCACGACGGTCGCAAGGGCCGCACCCGACGAGAGACCGAAGAGCATCACGGCGGTCGCGATGGCGACCTCGAAGTGGTTGCTCGCGCCGATCAGCGCCGTGGGCGCTGCGTCCCGGTATTCGAGCCCGAAGAGCCGCGCGAGCCCCCAGGCGATCGCGAAGATGAGCAGCGTCTGCACGACGAGCGGCACGGCGATCCACACGATCGTGAGCGGCTGCGCGACGATCACGTCGCCCTTGAACGAGAAGAGCAGCACGAGCGTCGTCAGCAACGCGAGGATCGTGACCGGCGAGAGGATCCGGAGGAAGCGCGCTTCGAACCAGTCCCGACCCCGCCAGGCGAGGATCCACCTGCGCGAGAGGTATCCCGCGACCAGTGGCAAGGCGACGTACACCCCGATCGAGAGCCCCAGCGCCTGCCACGGAACGGGCAGCCGCCCCACGCCGAGCAAAGCCCCGCCGAGCACGCCGTAGAGGCCGAGCATCGTGAGCGAGTTGACCGCCACCATGACGAGCGTGTGCCCGTCCCGCCCGCGCGCGAGCGCTCCCCAGACCAGCACCATCGCCGTGCAGGGTGCGACGCCGAGCAGGATGCAGCCCGCGAGATAGCTGCGCCAGAGCGGGATCTCGAGCCAGGTCCCGCCATCCCGCAAGACGATCCGCCCCGCGCCGTATGGCGTACCCGGCGCGAGGTCGAGGCCGAAGGGTGGCTTGACGAGGTCCGTCGCCTCCGGTCCGATCAGCCCGAGGAAGACCGTGCCGAGGAAGAAGCTCGCGATCGCCAGCATGGTGAAGGGCTTCACGCACCAGTTCACGAAGAGGGTGAGCAGCACGGGTCGCAGGTTCCGACCCGCCTCGCGCACCTCGTCGAAGTCGATCTTCACCATGATCGGGTACATCATGAAGAAGAGGCAGACTGCGATCGGGATCGACACGACGGGCGCGCCGCCCACGTCGAGGGTCATCCCGTCGAGTCGCTTCGCGAATCCGGGCGCGATCCGCCCGAGGGCGATGCCCGCGGCCATGCAGAGCAGGACCCAGAGCGTGAGCAGCCGCTCGAAGCCGTGCATGTGCGGGGCGTCGTCGCGGGCGATGTCGCCTGCCGTCATCGGATCGTCTCCTCGTGATCGGATCGTGCCTCGTCGCCTTGCGCGTGCGCGGCCGCGCCGTTGCGATCGATCGCGCCGATCTCGTCGAGTCGTCGTTGCAGGGACATGCGATCGAGGGCCTCGACGGGCAGGCTCGTGAAGAGCTCGATGCGGCGGCGGAGCTCGTGGTAGGCGCGCACGAAGCGGAGCTTGTGGAGGGCGTCGTCGCCTTCGAAGGCAGCGGGATCCTCGATGCCCCAATGCGCCGTCATCGGTTGGCCGGGCCAGACGGGGCAGACCTCGCCCGCCGCGTTGTCGCAGACGGTGAAGACGAAGTCGAGGCGCGGCGCGTCGGGGCGCGCGAACTCGTCCCAGCTCTTCGATCGCAGCCCGGCGACGTCGTGGCCGCGCTCCCGGAGCACCTCGAGTGCGAGGGGATGCGCGCGTCCGGTCGGCCGGCTGCCGGCGCTCCACGCCCCGAAGCGATCCCCGCCGAGCGCCCGGAGCAGCGCCTCTGCGAGCAGGCTGCGCGCCGAGTTGCCCGTGCAGAGGAAGAGCACCTCGAAGCGTCGCGTCGTCATCGCCCCCTCCGCCTGCGCGAAGCCCGCCGTGCGTCGCCCGTCGCGGGACCACAGCGCAGCGCGATCGCATGCCCCTCGAGCCGCGCCCGATCCGCCACGAGATCCGGGCCCTCGTCCACGCAGCGGTCGAGGGCGCGCAGCAGCAGGCGATGCAGGCGCGTCTTCGGGGCCGCGAGCGCGTAGTGCTTCCAGCGTCCCTCCGTCCGGACCTCGACGAGGCCCGCGCGGCGCAGCATCGCGAGATGGCGCGAGATCGTCGGCTGGGGCGCCCCGACGATCGCGCCGAGGTCGCAGACGCAGAGCTCCTTCTCGGCGAGCAGGAGGCTCAGCAGGCGCACGCGGAGCGGGTGGGCGAGGGCGGCGAAGAGGGTGTCGGGCGTCATATTCGATTGATCGAATATGACGTCCAGGCGGCCGGAGGGGTAGCCCGGCACAGGTGACGATCGGGTGAAGATCGCCTAAGCACCCGCCCGGCCCGCTGGCTCCGGTGCGCTCCGCCGCGCGAATCCATGGCCTCGAGGGACGCCGGAAGCGCGGCGCCTCTTCGACGGCGAGCCATCGCATCGCCTATGTTCTGCCGCCGCACACGAGAGACGACGCGGCGCGCTCCGGCCGCGAGCCGGCAACGTCGTGGTGCGCGGAGCGCGGTGCGGAGTGCCCCGCGCGGCGAATCCAGCGCAATGTGCAGAGCCTGAGGAATCCACAACGTGCGACCCATGGATCCGTTCGACGCGCCTCTCCGGATCGGACTCCTCGTCCTGGTCGCGGCGCTGCTCGCCTGCGGGCCGATCCGCGCGACGCCTTCCGTATCCGACGCCTCGACGCCGGGTGATCCCGCCGCGAGCGCCGGCGCGACCCCCGTCGACCCGATCGTCGCCCGGATCGAAGAGGGACGCGCCTACTCGATCGGCCTGCTGGCCTACTTCTACGGCTACCCGGCGCTCGACTACATGCGGCTCATGCGAGAGCAGACCGCCGACGGACCGGATCGATCGGGCCCCCGCGTTCCGATCAACGCGCTCTTCTTCCAGGACGCATTCACCGAGCCCGGCAGCGCCTTCTCGGGTCGCGCTCCCAATCACGACACCCTCTACTTCCGCGCCTGGCTCGATCTTGGCCCGGGTCCCGTCGAGATCGAGACGCCCGACACGCAGGACCGCTACTACGCGCTGACGTTCGCCGACTTCTATTCCGAGGTGCAGCATACCGGCCGACGTACGACCGGCACGGCGCCGCAGCGCATCTGGGTCGTCGGCCCCGAGTGGCAGGGAGAGCCGCCCGAGCGCGTCCACGTCGTGCGACTGAAGACGCATCGCGGCTACCTGCTCGGCCGGCTTCTCGTCGACGGTCCGGACGATCTCGAATCCGCTCGGCAGCTTCTGCACCGTTTTCGTATGCGCCCCACGGCACCCGTACCTCCGCCGCCCGACGATCTCCCACGCGCGGAGGATCTCGAGTCGATCGCGGCATTCCGCCATCTCAACGAGTTCCTTCGCACCAATCCGCGCCTTCCCGGCGAAGAGGCGTTGATGGCCCAGTTCGACGGGGCGGGATTCGGGCCGAACGTCCGCTTCGAGGCCGCTCGGCTTTCCCCGGACGCGCGACGCGGGCTCGAACGGGCTGCCGTCGACGGACGCGCGGCGCTGCTCGAAGCGCCGCGCCGGGGAGCCCCCCGGCACACAGGCTGGAGCGCCGTCTCGGCGCGTGAAGGCCAGTTCGGCTTCGACTACCATGCCCGCGCCGTCATCGAAGCGAACGGCTTCCTCATCAACCTGCCCGAGGAGTCCGTGTACACCTCGACGCTGACGGACGCCAACGGCGCTCCTCTGACGGGAGACCGCCGATTTCGCTTGGTCTTCGAGCCCGGCCAGCTCCCGCCCCACGACGCGTTCTGGTCGGTCACGGCATACGACATCCAGACGATGGACCTGATCCCCAATGCGATCGGTCGTCACTCGCTCAACGACCGGGGATCCGATCTCGTCTGGCGCTCGGACGGCGCGCTCGAGATCCGGTTCCAACGGGAGCGGCCCGAACGCAACGACGTCAACTGGCTTCCGGTCGGCCCAGGACGCTTCTTCCTCACGTTCCGCATCTACCAGCCGCGACCCGAAGTGATCGCGGGGCACCATCGCCTGCCGGCGGTCGAGCCGCTGCCCTGAGTCGACCCGGGGGCGCGAGCCGCTCGCTCCGCGCGGGGCGGCTTGGTCCAGGGGCAGACCCGCGGCGATCCAGCCGTCCATGTTGCCGGAGAGGGGGGAGGCGCGTGAAGCCCGCTTCGCCCAGGACGTCGGTCGCAATCCCGGCGCGGCGACCCGACTTGCAATACACGACGATCTCGCGGCCCCTTGCCGGACCGAGCTCCGCGACCCGATCCGCGAGCAGGTCGTGGGTGAAGAGGGCGTCGGGCGTCATATTCGATCAGCCGAATATGACGTCGGGACAGGCGGAGGGGTAGCCCGGGGCGCGTGACGATCGGGTGAAGACCGCCCTTCCACCCGACTCAGGCGCCGGCGGCGCCGCGGCCGAGTCCGAGCTTCCGCACGCGTGAGGCGAGGGTGGTCGGCGGCAGCCCGAGCCGTTCGGCCGCGCCGCCCGGTCCCGCGATCCGTCCCTCGGCGGCGGCGAGCACCCGGCGCAGGTTCTCGCGCTCGAGCGATCGCATCTCCTCCTCGGTCAGGATCGGCGCGTCCGTCGCGATCGGATCCTTCGCGAGGGCGCCGAGCTGCACGATGTGTCCTTCGCGTGCTGCCGATCCGGCGAGCTCGACGCGGAAGGGGCCGCCGCGCCAGAGGATGAAGGCGCGCTCGATCGCGTTCTGCAGCTCGCGCACGTTGCCGGGCCAGTCCCAGGCCTCGAGCCGGCGGCGCTCGCCCGGGCCCAGGCGCGGCGGCCTCCGACCTTCGCGCGAGGCGGCGAGGCGCAGGAAGTGTTCGGCGAGGGGGACGATGTCCTCGCGCCGCTCGCGCAGGGCGGGGACCTCGATCGGGAACACGTCCAGCCGGTAGTAGAGGTCCTCGCGGAAGCGGCCCGCCTCGACCTCGCGTCGCAGGTCGCGATTGGTCGCCGCGATCACGCGCACGTCCACCTCGCGCGAGCGATCCTCGCCGACGCGTTCGTAGCGGCCCTCCTGCAGGACGCGCAGGAGCTTGCCCTGGAGCGAGAGCGGGATCTCGCCGATCTCGTCGAGGAAGAGCGTGCCGCCATGCGCCGCGGCGAAGCGCCCGGCGCGGTCGCGGGTCGCGCCCGTGAAGGCGCCGCGCGTGTGGCCGAAGAACTCGCTCTCGTAGAGCTCCGCCGGGATCGCGGCGCAGTTGACCTGGACGAGTGGCCGTTCGGCGCGGCGACTCTGGCGATGGATCTCGCGGGACACGAGCTCCTTGCCCGTGCCGGAGGGCCCCTGGATCAGCACGTTCGCGTCGGTTGGCGCGACCAGTCGGATGCGCTCGAGCACCCGCGCGAGGGCCGGGCTCTCGCCGACGAGGCCGACACCCGCACGCGCACCGTCGACCTCTTCGCGCAGGTACTCGTTCTCGACCGCGAGCTGGTCGCGCAGCGCCTCGATCTCCTCGAAGGCGCGCGAGGTGACGAGGGCCGAGGCGGCGTGGTCGGCGATGATGCGGAGCCAGGCGACGGTGTCGGGGCAGAAGCGCGACCGGGTGAAGACGCCGAGCACGCCGAGCACCTCGTCTCGATGCACGAGGGGCGTGCCGCCGAAGCCGCGGATGCCCTCGCGCCGCGCCCACTCCGGGCGCGCGATCCACTGTGAGTCGTCCTCGATCTCCTCGACGCAGAGCGCTTCGCCGGTCGCGATGCGACCGATCTTGCGCACGCCGATCGGGAAGCGCTGGAAGTCGCCGTCGATCCGCGACCAGTCGGCGCCCGGCGTGTGCGGCGTGCCGGCGCTGGCGGCGAGGTGGAGGCAGGGCACGTGTCCCGGGCACTCGGCGGCGAGCGGGCAGCTCGCGCAGCGATCGCCGGGGGCGATGCGCCAGATGCGGGCGAGGGCCACGTCCGGATGGCGGCAGAGCTGCCGCGTGATGCACGCCAGCAGGCGATCGACCTGGCGCTCCTCGGCCATCGCGAGCAGCAGGTCCCGGAGCTCGGGGTAGTCAGGCTTCATCGGGGTCGCAGTCTACGAAAAATCGTGTCGATGGCACGAGGAGTCGTCGTCCGACGAAATGTCGTGCCGGATCAGCGAGCGCGGATTCGGGGTCAAGTGGCTGGAATCGCAGGGAATTCCTGCGCGCCCGGGAGCTGGCACGCGTCCTGCTCAACGGTTCGTAGCCGGCGGGCAGGACGCCCGCCGCACGACCCCCGAACTGGAGGACCCGACCATGGCCCGCATCCGACTCTACGACTTCCCGCTCTCCGGCAACGCCCACAAGGTCCGCAACCTGCTCGCCCTGCTCGGCGTCGACTACGAACGCGTCCCCGTCGACCTCGCCGCTGGTGAGCAGCGCACGCGCGCCTTCGAGGACCTCAATCCCTTCCGTCAGGTTCCGGTCCTCGTCGACGGTGCGACGGTCGTACGCGACTCGAGCGCGATCCTCGTCTACCTCGCGCGCAAGTTCGGACGCGGCGCCTGGCTGCCGGTCGATGCCGAGGGGGAGGCCCGCGTGCAGGAGTGGCTGGCCACCGCGAGCACGGCGATCGCCGACGGGCCCGCGCTGGCGCGACTGATCGTGTTATTCGGCGCGGAAGGCGATCTCGAGGCGGCGCGGGAACGTGCGCGCACGCTCTTCGATCGGCTCGAGGGGCATCTCGCGGGGCGGGTCTGGCTGGCGGCGGAGCACCCGACGATCGCGGACGTCGCCTGCTACAGCTATGTGGCACTCGCACCCGATGGTGGCGTCCCGCTCGAGGCCTGGCCGCGCGTCCGGAGCTGGCTCGAGCGACTGGAGAAGCTGCCGGGCTTCGAGCCGGCGCCGCTGCGGCCGGAGGCCGCGTGAGGGGCGCGGGCGCGACGAAGCGGGCGGCGCACACGGTTGCGGGGCTGGACTCGCCCTTCCATGAAGGCGAGCTTCGCATCCAGTCGCGACTCGAGGTCCGGGATCGCCTCGCGCCCTGGGCGCGACGGGTGATCCGAGACCATCTGCCGACGGAGCACGCAGAGTTCTACGCGGGGCTGCCCTTCGTGGTGGCGGCGGGGCGGGACGAGCAGGGCCGACCCTTCGCCACGCTGCTCGCGGGGCGGCCGGGCTTCGTCCGGGCCGACGATGCGCGGAGCCTGTCGATCGCGTCGCGCCCCGTGCGCGGCGACGCACTCGCCGCGGGATTCGGTCCGGGATCGGACGTCGGCCTGCTCGGGATCGAGAGCCACACGCGAAGGCGCAATCGCGCGAACGGACGCGTGCGCCGGCAGGGCGCCGGCGGGCTCGAGCTCGCGGTCGATCAGACCTTCGGCAACTGCCCGCAGCACATCCGGCCGCGGCGTGCCGTGTACGACGCGGGCGTCGCTCCGGAGGGCGCGAGTGGGCGCGGATCGCCGCGGGCGGGCGCCGACCGCACGCGGCAACTCTCCCCCGCGCAGCGTCGCTGGATCGGGTCCGCCGACACCTTCTTCCTGGCGACCGGCCATCGCGGCGTCGGTGATCGCCCGTCCTTCGGGATGGACGCGTCCCATCGCGGCGGTCCGCCGGGCTTCGTCGACGTCCTGGACGAAGGCCGGCTGCTCTTCCCCGACTACGCCGGCAACGACTACTTCAACTCGCTCGGCAATCTCGCGCTCGACGATCGGGCCGGCCTGCTCTTCGTCGACTTCGAACGGGGGCGGCTGCTGCAGCTCACGGGTCGGGCCCGCGTCGACTGGCGCAGTCCGGATCCCGATCGCTTCCCCGGCGCGCGCCGACTCGTGGACTTCCGGGTCGAGGAGGTCGTCGAGCCCGTCGACCGCGTCGCCCTGCGCTGGGTGCCGGGCGAAGACGTCGAGCGCACGATGCAGGTGCTCCGGCGCGAGCGCGAGAGCGAGGACGTCGTGTCCTTCCATCTCGCGCCGGTCGACGAAGGAGAGGGGCCGCCGCCTTCGCTCGCCTGGCGGGCGGGGCAGCATCTCCCGCTCGGCGTCGAGCTGGGCGGGGCGGGCGGCGTCGCGTGGCGGAGCTACTCGATCTCGAATGCGCCGGGCGCCTCGTCCCTGCGCATCTCGGTCAAGCGCGAGGCCCGGGGTCTCGTCTCCCGCAGGCTGCACGACGCGATCCGGGAGGGGGACCGGGTGCGGGTGCGGCCGCCGGCGGGAGACTTCGTGCTCGATGCGGAGACGGCGACGTCGGCTCGGCCCCTCTGTCTGGTCGGTGCGGGGATCGGCATCACGCCGCTTGCGGCGATGCTGCACGCAGCGGCGGACGCGGGCGGGTTGCGGTCGCTCGTCCTCGTCCATGGCGTGCGCGACGGGGCGCGTCATCCGCTCGCTCGCGAGCTGCGGCATCGCATCGCGGCGCTGCCCCAGGCGCGGCTGCACGTGCGCTACAGCGCGCCGCGACGCGAGGACGCGCCCGGTCGCGACTACGACTCCGTCGGGCGGATCGACGTCGCGCTGCTCGAGCGTCTCGCGCCGGGCCTCGACGCGTGCTTCCGACTCTGCGGTCCGGCCGGATTCCTGGCGGATCTCGAGTCGGGGCTGCTGGCCCGGGGCGTCCCGCTCGACGCGATCGCCTACGAACGGTTCTGAGGGGCGCGAGCGTTGCGTGCGACGATCGGCGTCGCGCGCGACGAGCGAACCCATGCAACGAGACACGCGGGAGGAACGAGCATGACGAAGATACGAACGAGCACGCTGGCGCTGCGGCCGCCCTTCACGGCAGAGTCGGCGCGGGAGAAGGTCCAGCGGGCCGAAGACGCCTGGAACAGCCGCGATCCCGAACGGGTCGCGCTCGCCTACAGCGTCGACTCGGAGTGGCGCAATCGCACGGAGTTCTTCCGGGGGCGCGAGGCGATCGTTGCCTTCCTGCGGCGCAAGTGGGCGCACGAGCTCGACTACCGGTTGATGAAGGAGCTCTGGGCGTTCACGGGCGACCGCATCTCGGTCCGCTTCGAGTACGAGTGGCACGACGCCGAGGGTCGGTACTATCGCACCCATGGCAACGAGCATTGGCAATTCGATGGCGAGGGGCTGATGATGCGGCGGGACATGAGCGCGAACGACGTACCGATCCGTCCCGAGGAGCGCCGGATCTCGCCCGCATCGAGACCGCTCCGATGACGGGCGCGGATGCGCCCGCGTTGCATGGCGACCTCTCGGCGCGCGTCGTCGTCGATACGCGCGCGCTCGAGTGGTCGGCGAGTCCGAGTCCCAGCGTCTTCCGCAAGCGGCTGCATCGCGTCGGGCCGCCGGAGGCCGGACAAGTGACCTCGATCGTCCGCTACGACCCGGGCGCGCGTTTCCCCGCGCACGACCATCCGGAGGGCGAGGAGATCCTCGTGCTCGAAGGCGTCTTCTCGGACGAGCACGGCGACTGGCCGGCCGGCACGTACCTGCTCAATCCGGAGGGCTTCCGTCATGCCCCCTTCTCCGAGCCAGGCTGTCTGCTCTTCGTGAAGCTGCGGCAGGCGCCGGGATCGGATCGGGAGCACGTCGCGATCCAGACCCGTGCCCCCGATGCCGCCTGGGAGAAGGGGGACGCGCCGGGCCTCCTGCGGCTCCCGCTGCACGCGCCCACCTCGCACCCGGACGCGACCCGGCTCGAGCGCTGGTCGGCCGGCGTGCTGCCCGATCCCGCCGAGCGCAGGTACCCGTCCGGCGTCGAGCTGCTGGTGCTCGAAGGCGAGCTCGAGGACGAGCAGGGGCGCTACGCCGCGGGCAGCTGGCTGCGTCTGCCCCCCGGCGCGCGACATCGACCCCGCAGCGCCGCGGGCTGTCTGCTCTACGTGAAGGTCGGCGGCGTGGCCAGCCTGCGAGGCGGCTGACCGGATCGCTCGCGCGGCGCGCGCAAGGCGAGTGACGTGGACTCTTGATTGCGCCCGTCGATCGGCGCATCGGCCCGTTCAAGAGCCCACGGCCTTCGAACGGACGTCTCGGCCCCTACGCGGCGTACTTCTTCGAGTGCGTCACGTTCGTTTCGATCGCCCGCGTCGTGATGCGCCCGAAGTAGCACTCCGCCAGCCAACCCCGAAGCGACCGGACCCGTCCCGGGAAGAGCCTCGGCTCGAGCAGCTCGCGGGTCCGTAGCGCCCGCTTGGCAATTCCCAGCCCCATTGCCGGCGTGCCCCGTCGCCGATTCTCCGACCGATCCTTCACGTAGTTCCGCCACACGCTCCAGATCGCCAGTCGATACAACGCCGACTGCCTCCGCTTCGAGAACGCGATCGTCTCCCGCTTGTGATTCGCACTCGAGTGCCGGATCAGCAGATCCGACAGGTTCACCGCGAAGAGCGGGTTCCCGGGCGTCCGCGCCACCTTCGAGCTCGTCTGCTCATGCAGGAACCGACGATCCCGTAGCCTCCGGATCGCCCGCGGATACGCCTGGTGCTCGTCCGTCCGGAGCACCACGGTCCCACCCGGCGGCACCACGCGTCGCAACAGCTCCTCCACCCGCTTCCGCGTCGCCTGGGGATCCGGCCGTCCGAACTTCCTCTCCAGCACGCCCCTCTTCACGGCCTGAGCCGGCCGCATCGTCCCGCTCCGCCGCAGCTCCGCATCGTTGAACCCGTAGACGAAGAGACTCTCGCCGCCCACCACGAGGTTCAGGTCCATCGGCCAGTACTGGCTGTGCTCGAAGGAGCGGAATCCGTCGAGGACGAGGGGCTCGGTCGGGCAGACATGGGGACGCTGCCGCTCGTGGAAGAGCAGGCAGTGGCGACCGAGCCGGTCGCTCAAGCGGCGGATGGTCGTGTGGGAGACCTCGTGATTGCGCGCAATCTGACGGAAGCCCGAGCAGCTGACGAGGCTCTTGAAGATCGGCTCGAGGAGTTCGGGTCGTCTGAGCCAGTAGGTGATGGAGAACGTCTGTGAACTGAAGTAGCGGCGGCAATGGGTACAGCGGTACCGCTGGACGCGCCGTGGGGGGCGGTCTCGGTGGTAGAAACCCTTCCGGTGGAACTTCCAACCGGTTGGATCCAGATGGAATTCGCAGCCGGCATGGGGGCAGAAGGGAGGTCGGCGGGAGAGGCTCGATGTGGACATGTCCGGCTGCATCGCAGGATGCATGCCGGGCGCATTCTTGGGTCCACGTCCCAAGGCGAGCGGCGTGGGGTGCTAGCCTGCGCGCGCTCCCGACGCCTACGCCGCGCAAGGCGATCGCGTCGCGAGCGGGGAGGTTCGAGATGAAGCTCGCGTCGCTATTCGTCGTCGTCCTGGCCGGCTCCCTCGTCGGGGCACCGCGCGCCGGGGCCCAGATCCAGGTCGGCGAGACCCCGCGCCATCGCGCCGCCTTCCAGGTCGAGGCCGTGCGCGAGATCGCGAACGACTGGGTGACGGCGCGTCTCTCGGTCGTGGCCGAGGGACAGCAGCCGGCGGCGGTCGCGGCGGCGGTGAACGAGGCGATGGCACGGGCGACGACGCAGGCGAAGCGTGTCGCCGACGTCGACGTACGCAGTGGCGCCTACGTGACGCATCCGGTCTACGACGACGGTCGGATCGTGCGCTGGCGCGCGCAGCAGGAGCTGCGCCTCGAGTCGGGCAACGTCGATCGGCTCGCGCGGCTGATCGGCGATCTGCAGAGCGATGCGGTCCTGCTCTCGAGCATCGACTTCTCCGTCCGACGCGAGACGCGTGAGGCACTCGAGGACGAGCTGATCGAGGAGGCGCTCGCGGCCTTCCGTGCCCGGGCGGGGCTCGTCGCGAAGGGCATGGGCTCGAAGAGCTGGTCGCTCGTCGAGCTCTCGGTCGGCGGCTCGCACGGCGCCCCGCCGCGGGTGGCGATGGACTACGCCGAGACGCGCATGCTCTCGAAGGCGGCGGCGCCGGCGCCGGTCCTCGAGGCCGGCACGAGCGAGCTGCGGATGCAGGTCTCGGGGACGGTCGAGCTCGACTGATCCGGCGCGTCGCGGATCGCGGCCGTCCCGGGCGCGGCGTCCGATGCGGACGGGCGGCGTCGGGTGGATCCACGAGGTGGATCTATTTGTAGAAGACGTGCCGACCGATCGTGACGGTTCGCTGGCGCGGCACCCGCCACGGGACGCGGATGCGCGTCGCGTGGTAGAAGAGGGCGCCTTCGGTCGTGTCCTCGAGGCGCCCGCTGAGCAGCTCGAAGGCCAGCCGCTCGGATTCGCGATAGGGCCCGGGCTCGCGCGGCCGGTCGCTCCGCCCGTCACAGTACCAGGAGAACTGGCACGGCGGTCGCTCGCCGCCCTCCTGCGTCACCTGGCAGGGCGTGTCCGGGAAGCCGGCATGCGCCACGCGGTTCAGCACGACGTGCCCCACCGCTCGCATGCCCTCGCGCCCCTCGCCCTTCGCCTCCCAGTACATCGAGAGCGCGAGGCAATGGGCCTGTCGCGCATCGACCGGGCGCGGGCTCGGCTCGTAGGCCGCCTCGTAGCGCGGCCCCCCGGTCGATTCGGGCACCGTCTCTTCCGGCACATCGAGCTCGACCGCCTCGTACGACGCCTCGCTCCCGTCGACGGCGCGCGCGGCGATCCAGCGCGCGCCCGGGACCGGTGACGCGCAGGCGCCGAGCAGGCCCGCGAGGAGGGGGATCAGGAAGAATCCGGTGATTCGAAGCGGCTTCGACGCCATGCGACGCTCGTGTCCATCGGCTGCGCCGAGGCGACGCTGCAGGGGTCTGTCGGGGGGCTTCGTCTTGAGCCCGGCCTGCCAGGACCCGGCGCGGGGCGGGGTCGGGACCGGAGCCGCGGCAGCCTAGCGCGTCCCGGCGGATCGGGGACCGCGACCTCGAAATTGCGCGTCCCGGCCGCTCGGGGACCGCGACCTCGAAATTGCGCGTCCCGGCCGCTCGGGGACCGCGACCTCGAAATCAAGTGGTCCGGGCGATCGGGGACCGCGGCTTCGAAATTGCGTGGTCCGGGCGATCGGGGACCGCTGCGTCGCAATTGCGTGCTGCGGCTCGGGGGCTGCACACGCGTTGCCGGTCGACCTGCGTCCACCGGCAGCTCTTGACACTTGGGCCCATTCTGCACCACGCCAGCGTGGAACCAGGACCTCGTGGATCGCGTGGGTGGGGCGCGTGGCGAGGGTTGGAGCGCTTCCATGCGGATGCTGGGTGAGGATCTCGCGATCGACCTCGGCTGCTCGACGACCCGCGTCCACGTCCGGGGTCGGGACGTGACGAGCTCGGAGCCTTCCCTCGTCGCCGTGCTGCGCGTCGGCCGGGAGGCGGGACGCGTCGTCGCCGCGGGGGCCGAGGCGGCCGGATTGGTGGGCCGCACGGGCGACGACATCGCCGTGGTGCCGCCCATCCGCGGGGGTGCGATCGCGGACCTCGAATGCGTCGACGCGATGCTCCGTCTGCGCCTGCCCAGGGCTTCGGGTCTCGGCCGCGTGCGACGTCCGCGGATCGCGGTCGCCGTGCCGCGGGACCTGACGAACGTCGAGCGGCGTGCGGTCGAGGAGAGCGTCTTGCGTGCGGGTGCGCGCGAGGTGGTACTCGTGCCCAAGCTGCTCGCTGCCGCGCGTGGCCTCGAGCTGCCCCAGGATCGCGGGCCGGCGCACGCCATCCTGGACCTGGGCGCGGGCACGACCGAGGTCGGCATCGTGGCGGGCACGCACGTCGTCGCGGCGCGCACGACGCGCGTCGGGGCTTCGGTCCTGAACGACGCCCTGCGCGACTTCGTGCGGCGCAAGCTGAATCTGCTGATCGGTGATCCGACGGCGGAGGCGATCAAGCGACGCCTCGGGTCGGCGCGGCCCTCGGACTCGGGCGAGTCGATGGAGGTCTGCGGGCGGGACCTGATCTCGGGCACGCCGAAGACGCTGCGGATCGGCGCCGAGGAGGTGCGCGAGGCGCTCGAGGGGCCCGTCGCGGCAATCGTCGGGCTCGTGCGCGCCTGCCTCGAGGACACGCCCCCCGAGCTCGCGTCGGATCTTCGCGATCGCGGACTCGTGATGGTCGGAGGCGGCGCGCTGCTGCACGGCCTCGACGAGCGGCTGCGCGAGGAGACGGGGCTCGTGGTCGTTTGCGCCGAGGATCCGACGCGGGTGGTCGCGCGCGGTGCGGCGGCCTTCCTCGCCCCCGGAGCGGCCCGCCTCGGGTCGGGGTTGACGTCACTCGACGCCCGTTGACAGAATGTGCCTTCGGCCGCGCGTGCCGCGTGGCCGAGGCCTTCGACGCGACCCGGCGGAGGCGGAGGCCGAGAGGAGGGGCGATGAGCGATCGCGGGGCACCTGGATTCCCGAACGGCTGGTACGCCGTCGGCTGGAGCAAGGACCTCGGCGTCGGCGACGTGCGCCGCATCCGCTACTTCGACAACGAGATGGTCCTCTTCCGCGGGCGCTCGGGCGAGGCGCACGTGCTCGACGCCTACTGTCCGCATCTCGGCGCACATCTCGCCGAGGGTGGGCGCGTGCAGGGCGAGTCCGTCCGCTGTCCCTTCCACGGCTGGGAGTTCGATGGCGCGAGCGGCGAGTGTTCGAAGATCCCCTACTGCGCGCGCATCCCGACCCGCGCGCGGGTCCGGGCCTGGGACGTCTGCGAACGCAACCACATGATCTTCGTCTGGCACCACGCGGAGGGGAAGCCGCCCGGCTGGGACGTCCCGCAGATCCCCTACCTCGACGATCCCGCCTGGTCCCCCGTACGGCTCTGGGAGGCGGAGGTCCCCGTCCACATCCAGGACATGGCCGAGAACAACCTCGACCCGGTCCACTTCGAGTACGTGCACAAGATGACGGCCACGCCGGACACCGAGATCTCCCTCGAGGAGGATGGCCGGGTCATGCACGCGGTCAGCTACAGCACGCAGGAGACGCCGCTCGGCGCCTTCGACATGCAGCTCGTGCGGAAGACCTGGTGCATCGGCCTCGCCTCGGTCGAGAGCTCGGGCATCCCCGGTGTCGGCCTCTACATGTTCACCTCGACGACTCCGATCGATCGGGACCACACGATCTCGCGCTGGGCACTCACGGCGACGAACAACGCCGTCGACGTCGCCGGCGAGGAGTGGATGGCGAACATCACGAAGGGTCTCTCGGACGACTACCAGATCTGGACGAACAAGATCCATCGCGCGGACCCGGTTCTCTGCGAGGCCGACACGCTGCTCGTCGAGTTCCGTCGCTGGGTGAAGCAGTTCTACTCCTCCGAGCAGACCTGACCGGACGCGCGCCGTGCGCCTGCATCCGGCTCTCGTGCTGCTGCTGCTCGTCGCGGGGGTGGCCTTCGTCTACGCGCCGGTCGTCGGGCACGAGTTCGTCGACTTCGACGACTACCTCTACGTCCGGGACCATCCCTGGCTGCGCGACCCCCTCGATCTGGCCTGGCTGCGGCGTGCGCTCATGGAGCCCTACGCGGCCTACTGGATCCCGCTGACCTGGCTCTCCTACCGCATCGACGCCGCGCTCTGGGGACCCGGGCCGACCGGGATCCTGCTGACGAACGCAGCCCTCCACGCCCTCGACACCGGCCTGCTCTTCCTCGTCATGCGTCGCATGACCGGCGCGACCGGGCGTTCCGCCTTCGTGGCCGCGGCCTTCGCGCTCCATCCGCAGCACGTCGAGTCCGTCGCCTGGGCGACCGAGCGGAAGGACGTGCTGGCGGCGTTCTTCTGGATCGCGGCCATGGGGCTCCATGCGTACGCGCATGCGGGACCGCCGGACACCGACGCGAGGTCGCGCTCGTCGTCCGCCTCGGGCGCGGTGGCGGGTCGCGATCCCGGCCGCCGCGGCGCCGACCTGGGCGTCGCGCTCTGCATGGCGCTCGGGTCGATGGCGAAGCCGTCGTTGGTCACCCTTCCGCTCTCGCTCGTCGTGCTCGACTACTGGCCCCTCGGCCGACTGCGCGCTCCGGGTGGATCGGTCGGGAGCATCGACCCGGCGCGATTGCGCCGTGCGCTGCTCGAGAAGACGCCGCTCTTCGCGATCGCGGCGGGGGCGGCGCTGCTCGTGGTGGGCAGCCAACGCGCGATGGGCGGACAGCGATTCGCCGACCACGTCGACGCGGGTGTGCGCCTCGCCAACGCCGTCGAGTCCGTCGTGCTCTACCTCGGGCAGGCGATCGCACCGGTCGGTCTCTCGCCGTTCTACTCCCTCGATCCTGCGCGGCGGATCGGCTGGATGCCCTTCGCTGCGGCGCTCGGGCTGGTCGGCGTGAGCGCGCTCGTCTGGCGCGTCCGATCGCGGCAGCCCTGGCTGCTGGCCGGCTGGCTCTGGCTCGGCATCAACCTGGCACCCGTCCTCGGTCTCGTCGGGGTGGGCATGCAGGCGCGCGCGGATCGATGGATGTATCTGCCTTCGATCGGTCTTGCGTGGATGGTCGCCTGGGGCGTCGCCCCGCTCGTCCGATCGCGGGCGTGGCCCGCGGCGTCGGTCGCCTCCGGGTGCACGCGAGGCCACTTGCCCGGGTGGGGCGGGGTGCTCCTCGTGGCCGCGCTCCTTTCGGTCTGGATCGGGCTCGCCCGTCGCCAGGTGCACGTGTGGCGCGATACGCATTCACTCTTCACGCATGCCCTCGAGGTCGATCCGACGAACTGGTACGCGCACCATCGTCTCGCCGTCTGGCATCGCCTCCGGAACGAGCCGGCCGAGGCCGAGCGACACTACATCGCGAGCCTCGTCGCGATGCCGCAGCAGGCCTACACGCAGGGCGAGCTGGCGGACGTACTGACCGAGCAGGGCGAGATCGGCCTCGCGGATCGGCTCTACAGGAACGTCGCGCGAACGGGATGGCACGATCGCCGCGCGGCCGAGCGACTGGGGCGGATCTTCCTCGCGGAAGGCCGCGCCGAGCCCGCTCGGTCGCTCCTCGCACGCGCCGTCGAGCGTCGACCCATGGATGAAACGCTCAGGCGGGATCTGGCACGTGCCGCGTCACGGCTCGAGCGTCACGGTGACCGCGCGCGCTAGACGTCGCCGCGCGAGCAGGCCGTCTCCGTCGAGTTCCTGGTCATGAATCAGGGAAACACCGGAGCAAATGACCGTCGACCAGTCGTTCTCGTGACGTTAGGCTCTGCGCGGGTGCTCGTCTCTGGGGGGGACATGATCCGCACACTGCTACGGGTCCGTGTATGCGCCGCGGCGCTCGCGGCGCCGCTTCTCCTGATGGGGCTCATGCTCGGACTGACGGGCTGCCCGCAATCCTCGGGCTCGAGCCTCGTCTGCAATCCCGGCGAGGTCCCGAATGGCGGCGTCTGCGTGGCCTGCCCCTGCGGCAGCTACTGCGACGACGGTCGTCGTGCGACGGCCTGCGCCGCGGGCTCGTTCAACGCGAACACGGGCTCGAGCAGCGCGACCGACTGCATCCCCTGTCCGGCCGGGCGCTTCTCGGGCTCGACCGGGAGCTGCGCCTGCACGGACTGTGCGCCCGGCACCTTCGGCGCGACCACGGGGGCGACCGCCTGTCTCGACTGTCCGCCCGGGCGCTTCAGCGCCGCCCCGGCCTCGCTCACCTGCGTCGAGTGCGCGCCCGGCACCTTCCAGGCGAATGCCGGCAGCAGCACCTGCCTCGACTGTGATCCCGGCCGCTTCGCGGATCAACCCGGCTCGCTCGCCTGCGACAGCTGTCCGCCCGGCCGCTTCCAGGCCTTCAACGGCTCGAGCGCCTGCGACGACTGTCCGGTGGGCACCTTCACGCCGCTCCTCGGCAGCACGGCCTGCACGCTCTGCAGCGCGGGCGCCTTCCAGTCGAGCCTGGGCTCGTCGGCCTGCCTGGACTGCGGAACGCTCACCTATCAACCGTCTTCGGGATCCTCGGCCTGCCTCGACTGCACGTGCGACGACATGGATCCGATGACGACGGATCTCTGCAGCCCGGTCGACGGATCGTGCTTCGTCGTCTCCCCGGCGACGGCCTTCGGGCCCGGTACGCCCGCGCTCTCGGCGCCGGGACTCGGACTCTTCGGTCTCGGCCTGCTCGGCTCGGGACTGGTGGCCCTGCGCAGGACGCCCCGCTGACTCCGGCAGGGGCAGAGCGGCGGCGGTCGTCGAGCGAGCCCGAGGCGGGTGGCGCCTTCGTTTCCGGACCGCTCCGGCGCATCGCCTTCCTGATGCCGCCGACGGGCGACTACTGCCGCGAGGATCGTTGCCAGAGCCACTTCCGCTTCGATCTCGTGCCGACACGCCGAGCGCCGCTCGAGGAGTGCGAGGCGGCGGGGGCGATCGAGTCCGCCGGCGGCATCGCCTGCGTGATCGACGCACCGGCGGAAGGGCTCGACCTCGCGGCGATCCAGCTGCGCCTCGCGCACTTCCGCCCCGACCTCGTCGTGCTCGTCACGACCCACGGCTCGCTCCAGGACGACCTGCTCTACGCAAAGCCCCTGCGCGACGCCCTGCCCGGGGTGCGGATCGCCGTGCGCGGCGCCCCGGCCTACACCCACGCCGAGGCGATCCTCGCGCAGGCCCCGGGCGTCGACTGCTGTGTGCGCGGGGACTACGAGCTCGTCTTCGAGCGGATCGTGCGCGAGGGGATCGGGGGGGCCGGCACGGTCTACCGGGACGGCCTCGGGGTGCGCTCCGGCGGACCGCCGCCGATGGCCGCCGATCTCGATGCGCTGCCCCGGCCGGCGAGGTCGGTCGTCGATCCGGGGCGCTATCGGGTGCGGGGGCTCGGCGCGCCGCAGGCGACCGTGCGCGTGCAGCGCGGCTGTCCCTTCCCCTGCAGCTACTGCCTCGTGCACACGGTGAGCGGTGATCGTGCGCGGCATCGCTCGCCCGGCAGCGTGGCGGACGAGGTGGCCGCGCTCTGCGAAGCAGGCATCCGGCATTTCTACCTGCGGGCCGAGACCTTCTCCCTCGACCGACGCTTCGCGATCGAGACGAGCCTCGAGATCGCGCGGCGCGCACCGGCCGCGCGATGGGTGACGACCACTCGTGCGGAGTGCGTGGACGACGAGGTGGTCGGCGCAATGGCCCAGGGTGGATGTTATGGGATCAGCTTCGGCCTCGACGTGGGCAGCGAGGCGATCGGTCGTCGTGTCGGGAAGCGGCCCGACGCGGCGCGCGCGCACGAGGCCATGCGACTCTGCGATCGACACGGCGTGCTCTCGCTCGGGTACCTGATGATCGGCTTCGCCTGGGACACGGAGGAGACGCTCGCCGAGACGGCCCACTTCGCGCGCCGCGTGCGGCCGGACCTGCTGACCGTCCACTTCGCGCATCCCTATCCCGGGACCCGCTACCACGACGAGGTGCGCGCCCTCGGTCTGCACGTCCGCTCGCCCCGGGCCCAGGCCGAGCCGGCCTTCGGGACCCCCGCGCTCGCCGTCGCGACGCTCGAGCGCTTCGCCCGTCGGATGCTCGTTCGGCACTATGCGTCGCCGCGGGTCTGGCGATCCCTCGCGAGCAAGGGCCTGCGTCGTCTGCGGCCGGGGGCCTGAAGCCGAAGTCGTGGCCTCCCGCCGATCAGCGTGCGGAGGACGCCTTCGCCTCGCGGAAGTGCGTGCCGAGGGCGGCTGCCGCCCGGCGACGCGTGGTTGCATCCGGGTGCTCCGCGGCGATCCGTTCCAACGCCTGGCGCGCTTCGGTCGTCCCGATCGCCTCGAGCGCCCGGATCGAGGCGCCACGCAGCCTGGGCCCGCCCGTCCCGATCGCCTTCGCGAGCTCGGGCACCGCGCGGACTCGACCCGGGCGACCGAGGGCGAGCGCCGCCTCGGCGGCGATCCGTTCGTCGCTGTCCTTCAGCAGGCGCAGCAGGTGGGACTCGAGCGCGTCACCGGCGCGGGGGCCGACCGCGCGGATCGTTGCCGGCAGGTCCTCGCGCGGGCTCGAGGCGAGCAGTCGGGTCCAGCGCGCCTCGCCCTCGACGAGCCGCCGTCGCTCGAGCTCGGCGAGCAGACCGGCGCGGAAGCCCGGCGGGCGTTCTGCATCGACCAGCAGGGCGTCGAGCCGCGGCAGATCCTCGCGTCGCAGGAGCTCGATCGAGGGCGAGGCGACGAGGCTCGAGAGCGCCGAGGCCCCGAGCGGTCCGCTGCGCGACTCGAGCAGGTCGAGCGTCGCCTTCCGGAGCAGGCCCGTGCGCGTCGCCGCGTCGAGGGTCGCGTCCGCCACCTTCACGTAGGCGCGAACCGCGCCGAGCATGCGTTCGCCGTCCGGGGGGCCGAGCACGAAGGCCTCGTCGTGCTCCTGGGTCGAGACGTGGGTCGGCGCGCCGGGACCTTCGAGCGCGCGCAGCTCGCGATGCGCTTCGATGGGGTCGAGGAAGAAGATCGCCCGGTCTCCTGGTCGGTAGGTCGCCACGCCGTGGCCGTGCTGCGCGATGCGGAGCGGAGATTGGGTGGCGAGCCCCTTCAGGGTCTCCTCGACCTCGACCTCGAGCACGGGGCGCTCGATGCGCCCTTCGGCCGAGCGGTAGCGCGCGGCGGGATCGAGCACGCGGGCGATGATCACGGTCCGGGACTCGGCGACGTGCTGCTGGAGGCTCTTCTCGCCGACGACGATGTGGGCGCGGGCGCTGCCGACGAGCGCGAGCAGCAGGACCAGCCACGCCCCCACCGCCCGCGTGTGCCGGCGCCGAGCGGGTCCTCCGCGGCGCGCGACGTCGCCGCGCCTTCGCCTCGATCCGGTCAAGTCGCGCGCGCTCAGAGCGCCCGATGCGGATCGTGCAGCGCGTCGAGGGCCGGCTCGAGCGCTGCCGAGATCGCCGGGTCGACGCCGGGGCCGACGTTGTTCTGGAAGACCGTGTTGCAGTCGATGTCCGGGAAGAGCGGGCAGAGCTCCGGGACGCCCCCGAGCACGAAGGGCGCGCAGGCGTGACAGGAGTCGTTCCACTTCTCCGTCGGCAGCTGGTAGCCGATCTCGTCGTTGCCGAGGCCGATGATGAAGGTGTGCTGGGCGCCGGCCATGCGCGCGCGGTAGCGCTCGCCGATCTGGGGATCGAGCTCGCTCGGGACGACGGCGAAGCTCGCCTCGTTGATGCGGAAGGCGCCGACCTCCGTGCCCAGATCCTCGCCGAGGGCCTGGGGGATCACGTCGAAGGGGGCGGGGTAGGGGAAGCCGACGGCCGGGTCGGGGGCACCCGCCGTGTAGAGGCCGGAGGGCAGCACACCGATCGCGATGAAGAAGCGGAAGTAGGGGTTGGCGAGGGGAACGAAGACGCGCTCCGGCTCGGCGATCTCGACGCGGCCGAGCAGCTTGCCGCGGGCGCGGGTGAGCCCGTCGGAGACGCGGTCGGCGAGCTGCTCGCCATGCACCTGGGCCCAGCGGAACGTGCGTCGCGGCGCCCGGGCGCCCGTCGCGGGATCCTCGACGTCGATGTCGAGCGGGCCCTGCAGCACGCCGAGGTCGCCACTCACCCAGATCGCCATGCCGCCCTCGTTCGCCTCGATCCGTTCGCGGGCGTAGTGCGGGAAGTCCGAGGTGACGAGGGTGTTGTTGCTGCCGAGGCTCTCGGGGTGGCTCGCGAAGTTCACCATCGTCACGATCGGCGCGAAGGGATGGCGTGCCTGCGTGACCTGCATGATCGACAGGCGCGGGTCGACGATGCGGCCATCGGTCGCCGGGGCGAGCAGCTCGTCGTCGACGAGCACCCGGCTGTCGGCGACGCCGAAGCCATCGTCCTCGGGATCGATCGCGAGCGAGAGGCCTGCCGAGTCGACCGTGTCGAACTTGATCCGGGCCGGCACGCGAGTTGCCGCGGCGTCGTTCACGCAGTCCGCGACCGCCTGGTTCACGAAGTCGAGGTAGGCGAAGTCCGTGCCGGAGGTCGTCGCATCCGGTCCCCAGATGCCGAGGGTGTCGGGCCCTTCGTGCTGGTGCGTGCTCGACACGACGAGGTAGTCGATCCCGGCGTCGGGATCGATCATCGAGCGGATCGTCTCGATCTCGGCGTTGAAGTACCCGACGAGATCGAGGGAGACGATCGCGACCCGTCCCTCGGCGGCGTCGACGACGACGCCCCGGGCCCAGAGCCGGTCGTTGTAGCCCGTGGCCTGGCGGTCGTTGCCGAAGCCGGCGAGGTAGATCGGGTCCGAGTGATTGACGACGCCGGGCGCGCCGAAGGTCGCTTCGTAGGCGGACTGGAGGGAAGGACTGATCGGCGTGATGTCGACCTGGCAGGCACCGGCGGAGATGGGCGCGACGGGCACGGGGCAGCGGGTGCCGAGGAGCAGTACCGGCAGCAGCGCGAGCGCGATCAATCCGAGCGTACGCAGAGGCCTCCGGGCGGCGCGTCGTGTCGGAGCGGGCGAGCGTCGGTGGGTCGTCATCGGAGCCTCCTCTTCGGGTCTCGAGTCGGGTCTCGGCCATCCTACGCGTCGGCTGCGCGCGGAGTCAATCATTCGTCGGGCGCCGTCTTCCGGGGCGATCGGCCAGCGAACTCGGGGGAGGGATTCGCCCCCGGTGAGCGCGCTCGCTCGTACCGGGTCGTCGCTTCGGCGCGTGGGACGCAGGGACTGGCTAGTCTCCCGGCATGCAGACCTCGCCCTTCGCTCTGGTGCTCTCCGGCGGGGGCGCTCGAGGGGCCTATCAGGTCGGGTTCCTGCGCCACCTCGCGCGCCGCTACCCCGACTTCCCGGTCGAGATCCTGACCGGCGCCTCGGCCGGTGCCGTGAATGCCGTCGAGCTCGCCAACCACACGGGCCGCTTCAGCGATCGCGTCGAGGCGCTGACCCGCGCCTGGTGCTCTCTCTCGGTGGATCGCGTCTTCCGCGTCGACGCCTTCTCGCTGCTACCGCGCGGGATCCGCTGGTTCGTCCAGCTGGCGCTGCTCGGCGGGCGACGCCACGTGCCCCAGGCCCACGGTCTCGTCGACACGAGTCCCCTGCGCGACTTCCTCTACGAGGTGCTCGGCACGCCGGACGGAAGCCTGCCGGGCATCCGCCAGAATCTCGAGAGCGGGGGGCTCCGCGCGATCGCCCTGTCGACCACGCACTACGCGAGCGGCAGCACGGTCGTCTTCTGTCAGGGGCAGGAGGTCAAGCAGTGGGAGCGGCCCCAAAGACATAGCGTGCTGCGCGAGCTGACCGTCGAGCACGTGATGGCCTCCGCCGCGTTGCCCTTCTTCTTCCCGGCCATCGCACTCGGCGAGCATTGGTTCGGCGATGGCGGGCTGCGGCTGCACTCGCCGCTCGCGCCGGCCGTGCACCTCGGTGCGCGCAAGATCTTCGCGATCTCGACGCGCTCGGAGCGCCCATCGCTCGTGCCGGAGGCGATGCCCTCGAAGGGCTATCCGGCGCCGGCCCAGATCCTGGGCGTGCTCTTCAACGCCGTCTTCCTCGACCTGCTCGACCAGGACGCCCTCCGGCTCCAGCGCATCAATCATCTGCTCGCCTCGGGCTGCCGCTCGACCGAGGAGGAGCTGCGCCCGGTCGACCTCTTCGTGCTCCGGCCTTCGAAGGAGCTCGGCGAGATCGCCCAGGACTACGAGCCGGCGCTGCCGAAGGTCTTCCGCTTCCTCACCCGGCGCATCGGGACGCGCGAGCGCCGCGGCCGTGACGTGTTGAGCATGTTGATGTTCCAGGGCGACTTCCTGGCCCGGATCATCGAGCTCGGCGAGGCCGATGCCGACGATCGGGCGGACGAGATCGCCGCCTTCGTCGAGGGCTGAGCGGCGCGGGACCGCGGAGGCGAGGCCGACCCGAGGGGGAGCGCCGCCGCCTCGGACCGGCCGGCCCGGCTTCCTGCTTCGAGCCCGTACGTTCTTGCGGGCGGGTCCGGGGCTGCCTTATCCTGCGCCGACTCGATTCGCGCCCGACCGCGACGCTCGCCGCCCCCTGCCACCGATGCACCGGCGAGATCCCCGACGTCGCCGGGCTCGATCGCAGCCGGGCCGTCCGCAGACCTCCGGTTCTGCCCGGCCTGGCCTGAACAGGACGTCGGGTGCGTTTCGGCCCGCCGTCACGGCCCGTAGCCGGGTCGCGCCCGTCCTCCCGACGAGCCCGACCCGCTCGGAAGCGGAAAAGAAGACGCGCCCGACCCTCGTGCGCTCTTCGCGAGACAGCGTGAGCCGCGTCGCGACCCGTGCGGGCGACGACGCGGCCCGCATGGGTCGGCAGCGGCGGACGGGGCGGTTGCGCGACGGGCGCGACCGGGCGGCCGGTGCGGACGACGTAGACGACGCGGAGCAGGTGGACTTTGACGGCGAAGAAGTCAGCGGCAACGAAGGGATCCACGGCGGGCAGGTCGGCGGCGAGCCGGTCCAGCGCGACGAAGAAGTCGGCCGCGAAGAAGCCGGCTGCGAAGACGGCCGCGAAGAAGACCGCGGCCAAGAAGGCGGAGAAGAAGAAGGCCTCGAAGAAGGCCGCCACGAAGAAGAGCGCGGCGAAGAAGAAGGCCGCGGCGAAGCCGCGAAGCGGCGCCTCGAAGGCCGGCGCGGAGGCCGCCGGGTCGACGCCGGTCGCGGCACCGAAACGACGATCGACGCGGGCCGCTGCGGCGGGTGCTGCGCCTCTCTCCAGCACGGAGACGTCCACCACGGAGACGGCGGCTGCCACGGAGGCGGGGACGAAGGCCGCGACCCGGGTGAGGGCTGCCAGGAAGGCGGCGAAGCCGGCGCGTCGGCAGTCGGCCGGCGCCTCGCGCGCGAGCACGCGCCGAGTCGAGCGAGCGCCCGACGAGCTCGATCCGCGGGAGGGCCCGATCGATCCGATGCGCTTCGAGCCGACTGCTGCCGAGCTGATCGAGGACGACGACGAGCGGACTGCGGCGGAGCTGATCGAGGACGACGACGAGCGGACCGCGGCGGAGCTGATCGAGGACGACGACGAGCGGACCGCAGCCGAGTTGATCGAGGACGACGACGTGCCGACGGCCGCCGAGCTGATCGGTGCGGATGACGACTCGTCGGGGACTTCGTCCGCGTCCGGGCGCTACGACCGGCTGGACGACTACGATCCCGATGATCTCTTCGAGCCCTTCGAGATCTACGAGCCGGCGACCCATGGGCCGAGTCGAGGTCGCGGACGTTCGGCGAGCGGTCTCGACGACGATCGAGCAACGGCGTCGTCGCGCCGCGAGGGTGGGCGTCGTCGGGCAAGGGGCCGCAACCGACGTCGTGCCGATCGCGATCGCTTCGAAGAGCCGGAGGAGGAGCTCGACGAAGATGGCCTCGAGGCCGAGCGGCTCGAGCCCCTGCCCGAGCCGCGGACGCCGATGGAGAAGGCGGCTCGTGCCTTCGGCATCGATCGGCTGCACGCCCATCAGGAGGCGGTGATCGAGCATGCGCTCGGCGGCGGAGACGCCCTCGTCGTGCTGCCGACGGGCTTCGGCAAGTCGGCCTGCTACCAGGTTCCGTCGCTCCTTCTGCCCAAGCCCGTGGTCGTGATCTCGCCGCTGCTCGCGCTGATCGAGGACCAGGTCACGACCCTCGAGCGACGCGGCATTCCGGTCGTGCGGATCGACGGCACGGTCCGGGGCAAGGCGCGCAAGGCCGCGCTCGAGCGGATCGCCGAGGGCGGCTCGCTGCTCGTGATGACGACGCCCGAGACGCTGGCGAGCGACGACCTGCTCCCGCCGCTCTTCAAGGCGGGGATCTCGCTCTTCGCGATCGACGAGGCGCATTGTGCGTCGGAGTGGGGCCACGACTTCCGGCCCGCCTATCTGCGCCTCGGGACGCTGCTCGAGCGCTACGGGCGGCCGCCGGTCATGGCGCTCACGGCGACGGCGACCGAGCCCGTGCGCGAGGATCTGAAGCGCATCCTCGACCTGCGCGAGCCCCTCGAGATCGTCGAGTCGCCGCATCGCGCGAACCTCGCCTTCGAGGTGATCGAGTGCGCCGGCGACTCGCGACTGCGCGCCCTGGGACGTCTCGTGATCCGGCTGCGCCGTCCTGGCATCGTCTACTGCTCGACGACGAAGGACGTCGACAGCGTCTACGGGGCGCTCAAGGCGATGGGCATCCCCGTGAACCGCTACCACGGTGGCATGAACGGCAGCGAGCGTCGCGCGCAGCAGGAAGAGTTCATGCGTCGCGGCCGGCGCAACGTCATGGTCGCGACCAGCGCCTTCGGCCTCGGCATCGACAAGCGTGACTTCCGCTACGTCGTGCACTTCCAGACGCCCGCCTCCCTCGAGCAATACGTGCAGGAGGCGGGGCGCGTGGGCCGCGACGGCCGCCGCGCCCACTGCATCCTGCTGCACGACGCCGCGGATCGCTCGATCCACGAGTTCCTGCTCAGCCAGAGCCGCACGAGCCCCGTCCAGCTCTTCCAGGTCGCGAGCGCGCTCGCGGCCTACGTCGAAGAGCAGCGCGAGCCCGACCTGGTCGATCTCGCGACCTCCGCCCGTGTCGCCCAGCGCGTGACGGCCGCCGTCGTGGCGATGTTCGAGTCGGCGGGCCTCGTGCAGATCGGACCCGACAAGACCGTCGAGTCGCTCGTCGACCACGACGACCTCGTCCAGCGCGCGCGGCGGCTGAGCGAGCAGCTGCGGACCCTGCGCAAGCAGGACAACGAGCGGCTCGACGCGATCGACCGGTATGCGATCGCCGAGCGCTGTCGCGGCGAGCTGCTCGGCGAGTATTTCGGCATCCCGATCGAGGAGGAGTGCGGCATCTGCGACGTGTGCCGGCGCGCACCCGGCCGGCCGGTGTCCTTCTTCGATCCGATCCGGAAGAAGCGCGGCGCGCGCGCGCAGACAGGCACACGTGAAACGGGGCGTCGTCGGCGTTCGGCGCGCACCCGGGAAGAGACGCCGGGACGCGGTCGGCGTCGGCCGCGCAAGGCCAACGCCCGACGCGAGGGCCCGGCGTCGGGTGCCACCCCCCGGCGCGAGGGCGCGGCGTCGGGTACGAGCTCCCGCCGCGACGGTCCGAGGTCGAATGCGATGGCGACGAGTGCTCGTCGCGAAGGCGCCGCGCCGGATCCGCACGCGGGAGCGGCGGGCGCGGGTGCGACGCCTTCGAGCGCGCCGAAGTCGGGTGCGCGTCGTCGCCGCGGTCGGCGCTCGCGGTCGGGCTCGGCGGCGCGGAACGGTGCAGCGCCGAGCGATCTCGCGAACGGCGCGAAGCGGCCGGGGGCCGAGCGGGCGGCCGAGCACGGGCGCCGCGACGGGGGTGGCGAGGAGGGCGCGTCGGGTCGCCGCCGACGTCGGCGCGGCGGGCGATCCCGGGCCCGCGGTCGGCGCGGCGACGATCGGCCGCCGAGTCCGGACCCGAGCGGATGACGAGCGCCTCGGAGCTCGAGGACCAGATCGTCGCGTCGATCCGACGGATCATCCGCGCCATCGATCTCCAGTCGCGGCGGCTCCAGGATCGCCATGCCCTGACCGGCCCGCAGCTCGCGACGCTTCGCGAGGCCGCGCGTCTCGGCGAGATCACGATCAGCGCGCTCGCCCGCGCGGTCCATCTCTCGCAGCCCACGGTCTCGGGCATCCTGAGTCGTCTCGAGAAGCGGGGCCTCGTGCGCCGCATGCGATCCGACGACGACCGCCGCAGCGTCGCGATCCTCGTGACCGAGGAGGGGCAGCGGGTGCTCGAGGCGGCGCCCTCGCTGCTGCAGGAGCGCTTCCGGACCGAGCTGGCCCGGCTCGAGACCTGGGAGCGCTACTGGCTGCTCTCGGCGTTGCAGCGCATCGCGTCCATGATGGATGCCGAGGGACTCGACGCCGCCCCGATCCTCGAGACCGGCTCCGTGGCCGCCTCGGGCGAGGACGACGAGAGCTAGGTCGGCGTGGCGTACGTCCCCTCCGGGTCGAATGGTCGACGGGGGGTCGAAAGCTTCGTCCCGACTGCATCGGGTCGACCCAGGCACCTGTCTTGCAGTGGATCGAATGCAAATATTCGCGTGAAATCTCGATTTGGTTGACTCGAAGGCGCCGTCTGGATCGATCCCGAAGAATCGATGCATTGATCAGAATGCATATTGTCCTACCGTCCGGCCCGAACCCGCCGGGCCCGGGTCGGACCGAGTCGGGCTCCGCACCACCAGACGGGAGGGGGCATGGCCGCCAATCCCAGCGAGCACCTGCGCGAGCAGGCGCAGCGCTCGCTGCGCGCCGCGCAGCAGCAATTCGGAGACGATCCGACCGCCGTACGCGAGTCGGACCACTACCAGGCCGAGTACGTCCAGAGCTTCGTCGAGAAGTGGGACGAGCTGATCGACTGGAACTCCCGCGCCGAGAGCGAGGGCCGCTTCTTCATCGAGCAGCTGAAGGCCCGCGGCAAGATGAAGGTGCTCGACGTCGCCACGGGGACCGGATTCCACTCGATCCAGCTCGCCGATGCCGGCTTCGAGGTCACGAGCGTCGACGGCAACGCGGCGATGCTCGCCAAGGCCTTCGAGAACGCGACCCGCCGGCACCTGATCCTCAAGACGATCCACGCGGACTGGCGCTGGCTGAATCGCGAGGTGCACGGGAAGTTCGACGCGATCATCTGCCTGGGCAACTCGTTCACGCATCTCTTCGACGAGCACGACCGGCGGCGCGCGCTGGCGGAGTTCTACGCCGCACTCAAGCACGACGGCCTGCTCATCCTGGACCAGCGCAACTACGACTCGATCCTGGACCACGGCTTCTCGAGCCAGCACAAGTACTACTACTGCGGCGACGACGTCGTCGCGGAGCCGGAGTACGTGGACGAGGGGCTCGCCCGCTTCCGCTACACCTTCCCCGACGGCTCGAGCTTCCAGCTCAACATGTTCCCGCTGCGCAAGAACTACACGCGGCGACTCCTGCGCGAGGCCGGCTTCGCGTCGATCAAGACCTACGGCGACTTCCAGGAGACCTACCAGGAGGCCTCGCCCGACTTCTTCGTGCACGTCGCCGAGAAGCACATGGACCATCCCGATGACGACTGACGCGTGCGTCGATGCCGTCGGCGTCGCCGAGACGACCGAGGCCTACTACGACAGTACGGAGGCGGACTCGTTCTACGCGGCCATCTGGGGCGGCGAGGACATCCACATCGGGATCTACGAGTCGCCCGACGAAGCGGTCGCGACGGCGAGCGCGCGCACGGTGGAGCGGATGGCCGACGCGCTGCCCGCTCTGGGCGCGGACGCGCGCGTGCTCGACCTCGGGGCGGGCTACGGCGGGGCGGGGCGGGCGCTGGCCAGCCGATTCGGCTGCCGTGTCGACTGCCTGAACCTCTCCGAGGTCCAGAACGAACGCAACCGCGTGCTCACCCGCGCTGCCGGGCTCGAGGATCGTGTGCGCGTGGTCCATGCGAGCTTCGAGTCGATCCCGGGGCCGGAGCACGCCTACGACGTGGTCTGGTCGCAGGACGCCATGCTGCACAGCGGAGCCCGGGCGCGCGTGCTGTCCGAGGTCGCTCGCGTGCTGGTGCCGGGGGGGCATTTCGTCTTCACGGACCCGATGCAGACCGACGACTGCCCGGCCGACGTCCTGCAGCCGGTGCTCGACCGGATCCATCTCGACTCGCTCGCGTCGCCGGGCTTCTACCGCAAGCACCTCGATGCGCTCGGCTTCTCGGAGCTCGGCTACGAGGACCTGACGCGCCATCTTCGCGAGCACTACGCCAGCGTGGGGCGGCAGCTCGCGTCCCGTCGCGACGAGATGGTGCGGCGCTGTGGTCCGGACTACGTGACGCGCATGCTCGAGGGGCTACAGCACTGGGTGGACGCGGCGGACCGTGGCCATCTCTCCTGGGGCATCTTCCGCTTCCGCAAGCACGGCTGAGCGCCTGCATGCGCTCCTCGTGGTCGCGCGTCGAGCCGGCGGTCTTCCTGTCGTCGGCGGGCCTGGTGCTGCTCCTGCTCGTCTTCGGCGTCGTGGCGCCGGAGCGTGCGCGCGACCTCTTCGTCGGACTCCAGGATCGGATCGTCGGTCGACTCGGCTGGCTCTTCGTGGGCTCGATGGCGGCCTTCCTCGTCTTCGTGGTCTGGTGTGCGTGGGGGGAGCGCGGGCGACTGCGCCTCGGGGCGGACGACGCCGAGCCGGATTTCTCGCTGCCCTCCTGGTTCGCGATGCTCTTCAGCGCAGGCATGGGCATCGGCATCATGTTCTACGGCGTGGCCGAGCCGGTGCTCCACGCCGCGAGTCCACCCTCGGGCGTGGGCGGGACGACCGAGTCGGCGCAGCAGGCCATGACGATCGCCTTCTTCCATTGGGGCCTGCACGCCTGGGGCGTGTACGCCGCCATGGGGCTCGCGATCGCCTACTTCGGCCATCGCCGGGGGCTGCCGCTGGCGATCCGCTCGACGTTGCGGCCGCTCTTCGGGGCGCGCATGGACGGCTTCCTCGGCCATGCGGTCGACGTCTTTGCGGTCTTCGGAACGTTATTCGGGCTGGCGACCTCGCTCGGCCTGGGGGCGATGCAGATCAACGCCGGTCTGCATCGTCTCACGGGTCTCGCCATGGACGAGACGACGCAGGTCGGTCTGATCGCGATCATCACGGCCGCGGCGACGACCTCGGTCGTGCTCGGCCTCGATCGCGGGATCCGGCGGCTGTCGGAGCTGAACGTCGCGCTGGCCTGCGGCCTGCTGCTCTTCGTCGCCGCGACGGGGCCGACGTGGGCGCTGGTCGGGGCCTTCGTGCGGGAGATCGTCGACTACTCGCGCGCCCTCGTGCCGCTCAGCGTGGGCTGGGTCCGCTTCGGGGACGACGTCTGGCAGAAGGATTGGACGCTCTTCTACTGGGCCTGGTGGATCGCCTGGTCCCCCTTCGTCGGTCTCTTCATCGCCCGCATCTCACGGGGACGCACGATCCGCGAGTTCGTCTGGGGTGTGCTGCTCGTACCGAGCCTCGTCAGCTTCGTGTGGTTCACCGTCTTCGGCTGGAGTGCGCTCGTGCTCGACGGCCGCGAGCCGGGCATCACGGCGGCCGTCGAACGCGATCTCTCCGTCGGGATCTACGCACTCCTCGAACGGCTGCCTGCGGCGGAGTGGACCTCGTTCCTCGCTGCCCTCGTCGTCGCGATCTTCTTCGTGACCTCGTCCGATTCGGGCTCCTTCGTCGTCGACATGCTGACGAGCGGCGGCCATCCGGACCCGCCCGTCTGGCAGCGCGTGTTCTGGGCCGTGAGCGAAGGGGTGGTTGCCGGCGTCCTCCTGGTCTCGGGGGGGCTCGAAGCACTGCGGTCGGCTGCGATCAACACGGGGCTGCCCTTCTGCGTGATCCTGCTGCTCGTCTGTATCGGGCTCGGGCGGGCCCTTCGATCCGAGGTGGCGACCGTCAGAGCCGAGGGCAGACGTCGCTCCTGAGCAGTTCGCCGTAGAGGCCGATGCAGAGCGAGACCGTCACCCCCGTCAGCATCACGTCGGCGAGTCCGGGATCGAAGGCGAAGTGCGCGCGATCCGGCCGTTCGCGGAAGCGGTAGAGGAAGTAGCGCCGTGAATCGAGCACGTGCGCGAGCGGGACCTCCGCGACGACTTCCACCTCCGCGGGATGCGGATCGAGCCGGAGCGGCGGTCGGAGCAACGCGACGGTCGGTGTGATCCGGAAGCCCGAGTGGCTCACGTACTCCCCGAGATGCCCGAGCACCTCGACCCGCCCCGGATCGAGTCCGATCTCCTCCTCCGCCTCGCGCAGCGCCGTGTCGAGGGGCGTCGCGTCCTCGGCGTCGGCCCGTCCGCCCGGGAAGACCCAATGGCCCGGGTAGGAGATGCCGGCGGGGCGTCGCGTGACGATCAGCGTCGGCCCGGTCTCGCGCAGGACGATCGCCAGCAGCACCGACGCCGGCGTCGCGCGGCCGCGCGCCTCGGGCGCCACCCGGGGCTCGACGTGGGGGTTCTCGAGGGGGCGCGCCGTGCGCCCGATCTCGCTCTCGAAATGGCGTCTGAGCGCGGACTCGGTCGGGCGGAGCGCGGGCCGCCGCAGCGCCGTCTCGCCGATCCGGATCTTCTCCGCCCGCTCGAATCGGCGGCGCAGCTCCGGACTAACAGGATGCGCTCGGGCGTCGTCGGACGGCATCGCTCCAGCGCTTCGTGTTCACGTGGTGGTCGGCGGGTGCGAGCTTGACCCAGCCCGCGAAGTCGATGGTGACGAGCGCCGTGATGTCCGCGACGGAGAACGCCTCGCCCGCGACGTACTCGCTCGTCCCGAGCCGCTCGTCGAGCATGTCGAAGAACTCGAGGACCCGTGCGCGGCTGCGCTCGGCGAGGGCGGGGATCTGCTCGTAGCCCGTCGGACCCGTGATGGCGCGACCGACCAGTCCCTTGGCGCGATTGCGCAGGGCGTCGGAGACCGGCCAGAAGCCCTCCTGCTCGACCCGGGCGTTCCACGTCGCGACGAGACCCTTCTCCTTCGGCGTCCGCCCGAGCAGCGGCGGCTCGGGTGCCATCGCCTCGAGGTAGGCGGCGATACCCGCGTTCTCCGTCAGGCAGGTGCCGTCGTCGAGCTCGAGGACCGGGACGGTGCAGCGCGGATTGATGCGGCGGAAGGCGTCGCCGAGCTGCTCGCCCTGCCCGAGGTCGACCTCGACGGTCTCGAAGCCGAGGCCCTTCTCGGCGAGGAACATGCGCGCGCGTCGCGGGCCCGGGGCCGTCTTCGAGTCGTAGAGCCTCATGCCTCGTGTCGTCTCCCGCTCAGCCCTTCGCGAATCGCCCGCCCGCGGCGAGCCAGCGTTTCATCACGTCCGCGGCCTCGCGCGGATTGTAGAGGTCTTCCTGGTAGGAGAAGAGCCCATCGCCCGCGTACTCGAGGATCGTCACGCAGCCGAAGCGGTAGACGGCGTCGCCGCCGGCCGGGTCCGGCAGGATCTGCCACGGGTAGTAGACGACGCGATTGCCCTCGATCACGTGCCAGGCGACCGGGAAGACCATCATCGGCACGGGCGCCATCACCTCGAGGATGGCCTTCCGGATCGCCGTCCGGCCCTGGAACGTGCCGAGGTGGTGCTCGACCCAGACGCCGTCCTCGGCGTGCAGGTCGGTCCAGGCGTTCCAATCGCCACTGTCGCCGACGGCGACGAAGTGGCGCCAGGCTTCTTCGACCTCGGACCGTGCGAAGGCGGGCATGTTGGCTCCTCTCGAGTCGGGCAGGGCGCCCGATCGTACCGCGGGCGCGGGGTCGGGGAGCCGGGGAAGTGGGGCCCGGCCGCGGTGCCGCGCGGGCGGGGCGCTCGGGGAAGGAGGTGGGTCGGGGGGCGGCGACCGGGGGCGGGGCGGCGCGAGCGGGTCGCCGAGGGGCGCCGGATGCCCGATTCGCCCGGAAGAATTTTCCCGGCACTCCGAGCACGTTGCCTCGACGCGCGTTCGCGGCCGGATTCGTGGCGATTTTCGTATGAATTTCGCCGCGGACGCTGGTGATCGGGTGTGACGTGGGGCACTTTTCCGCCGCGTCGGCCCCCAGCCCCGGTCCCCCTTTCGGGCGGGCCGGGCACGAAGGGAAGGACGGGACGTTTCCCGGGTTCGGATTCGAGGGCCTCCGGTTTCGAGGCGCCGATCCGATCAGAGGGAGCCAGAGCAGATCGGGCGCCGGCGTCGGAAGAGCGACCACGCCGCGTAGCGAGCGCGAGAGCGCATGGGAATCGAGGGAAGATCGGGATGGCGAAGATGATGAAGGGGCTCGGTAGCGCTTTGCTGGTCGCGGTGGCGGTCTCTCTGTCGGCGGGGGCGGCGCAGGCCCAGTCGGCGGGCTCGTCCCTGTTCGATCGACTCGGGATCTCGGTCCAGACCTCGCGCACGGCCCAGCGCAGGATCGTCGCGAACGTCTTCTTCCAGGGCTCGTCGGCCTCGCGCATCGAGGCGATCCTGGGCCGACCGATCACGGACATCCTGCCGCCGAACGTCGTCGTCCGTCCGATCGTGCCGCGACCGCCCGTCGGCGGCGGCATCGTGTCGGCCGTGCCGGAGCCCGCGGCGGCGCTGCTCTTCGCGACCGGCCTCGGCATCGCCGGTCTGCGGCGATCCCGACGCGACGACGCCTGAGCGCGCCCCGCGCCCAGGCCTGACGCCTCGGGCGCGAAGCCTCGCGAGATCATCGACGGGCCTCGCGCGAGCGAAGCCCGATCGTCGCTAGGCCGCTTCCACCTCGACCGGAATCCCGTTCGCGATGTGCGTGCCGCTCGGCACGTCGAGCGGGAGCTCGTCCGTCAGCTGATTCGCGTTGACCCCCGGCTGCGTGGTCGCGGCGACGCCGAGCCGCGACCCCTTCCGCGTGTGGCCGAAGCCGTGGGGCAGGCTCACGACGCCCGGCATCATCTCGTCGCTCACCTCCGCCTCGACGACGACCTCGCCCGATCGCGAGCGCACCCGCGCCTTCGCGCCGTGGTCGATGCCGAGGCGCGTGGCGTCGACGGGGGAGATCAGAAGGGTGCAGCGATTCCGGCCGCGCGCGAGCACGGGCACGTTGTGCAGCCAGGAGTTCATGTTCCGCACCTGACGGCGGCCGACGAGGCGCAGTCCGTCCTCGCCCGACCGACGCTCGAGGGCCTCGCGCAGTCGGGGCACGTCCGCCGTGATGTAGTCGTGGGCGAGCGGGATGCGGCCATCCGGCGTCTTGAGGGCGCCCGGTAGACGCGGCTCGAGCGGGCCCAGGTCGATCGGGCCGTCGGCGGCGATCACCCGGGCCAGCGAGAGTCCCTCGCGCCCCGCGTCGAAGCGGTCGCCGTAGGGGCCGCTCCGCAGCATCAGATCGAGTACCCGCATCGGACCGCGCTTGTCGCCGATCGCCGACAGGATGCGCTCCCGCGGCACACCCTCGCAGAGCGCGCCCGGTGCCGTCACCTTCGTGATCAGGTCGTCGACGAGTGCATCGTCGAGCGCCTCGGCCGTGGTGCCCGTCGCGCGCGCGGCGAGCTCGAGGATCACCTCCCAATGGTCCGGGAGATCGGCGTCGGGCTCGAAGAGGCGCGGTGAGTAGCGCGCGTAGTTGTGCGAGCAGGTGCGCGTGTAGACGAGGTCGTAGTTCGCGCGCTCGGCATGCACGCGGGTCGGCAGGATCAGGTCCGCGTGGCTGGTCGTCTCGTTCAGGTAGATGTCGACCGAGACCATGAAGTCGAGCTCGTTCGAAGCACTCGCGAGTCGATCCCCGTTCGGCGCCGAGAGCACGGGATTGGCGGCCACCGTCACGAGCGCGCGCATCCGATGCTCGCCCGCGACGGCCTCCTCGATCTCCTCCGCGACCGTGCCGGCCGGGAGCTGGCCGTCGACGAGGGGCAGGCCACGGCCGACCGTGCGGAAGAGGCCGACCGGGAGGGCGGGTGTCTCGCGCCCGGGCTCCGTGTCGCCCGTTGCCGGCCGCGGAAATCCCATGCAGCCTGGCTCGTCGAAGTGGCCCGTCAGGATCGCGGCGACGTCGAGGAGCCAGCTCGCCAGGGTGCCGAACTCCTGGGTGCAGGTTCCGATCCGCCCGTAGAGCGCGGCGCGCTCGGTCGTCGCGTACTCGCGGGCGAGTCGGCGGATCGTGTCGGCGGACAGGCCGGTGGCGGTCGCCACGGCCTCGGGCGTGAAGGGAGCGACCAGTCGACGGATCTCGTCGACGCCGTCCGTGAAGTCGGCGAAGCGACCGAGTCGCACGAGTCCCTCTTCGAAGACGACCTGGCAGATCGCGGCGAGCAGGAAGGCGTCGGCGCCGGGCCGGATGAAATGATGCTCGTCGGCGATCTCGGCCGTCTCGGTGCGCCGCGGATCGATCACGATCACCCGGCCGCCCCGCTCGCGGATGGCGCGCAGGGCGCCGCGCGCGTTCGGCGTGCCCATCAGACTGCCTTGCGAGGCGAGTGGATTGCCGCCGAGGCAGATGAAGAGGTCCGTTCGCGGGAGATCGGGGATGACGTACATCTCGCCATCGCCGAGCAGCCGCTTGAGGGTCACGTTCTTCGGGAACTGGTCCATCGTCGCCGAGGAGAAGAGCCGCGGCGACTGGAAGGACTGCATGAAGAGCGTCGTGTAGAGGAGGGCGCCGACGTCGTGTCCCGTCGGCTCGCCCACGAAGAGGCCGATCGCGGGCGTGCCGTGCGCCTCGCGGATCGCGCGCAGGCGCGTGCCCGCCAGCTCGTAGGCGCTCTCCCAGTCGATCTCCTCCCAACCGCCGTCGTCCCGCTTGCGCAGCGGCCGCCGCAGTCGGTCGGGATCCTCGTAGACACCCTTCATGCCGTAGGCCTTGGGGCAGAGGTAGCCCCGACTGCGCCAGTCTTCGGGGTCGCCCTCGATGCGCTCGATCCTCCGTGCCTCGCGATCGACGTGCACGCGCAGGCCGCAGCATGCCTCGCAGATCGGACACGATCGGCGCACGACCTCGAGCGGGTGCTGCGGGTCGCGGGGGGCGGTCGTCGTCATGCTCGGCACCTCGTCGGCTGGGCGTTCGTCGATGTCGTCGGATGATACGCGGATCGGGGGCGGGTCGACGAGGCCCGATCGTGCCTCGCGCGGGAGTTTGGGACTGCCCGATTCCGCTTTCTCGCGCGGGGGTGTGGGACTGCCCGATTCCGCTTTCTCGCGCGGGGGTGTGGGACTGCCCGACTCCGCTTTCTCGCGCGGGGGTGTGGGACTGCCCGACTCCGATTGCTCGCGCGGGTGCCGCGGCCTAGGGTTGCGCGATGCAGAGCCATCTGGACGGGCGTGTGGTGGTCGTGACCGGTGCGGCGAGCGGCTTCGGTCGACTCGTGGCGGGCAAGAGCGCGGCGCGGGGCGCGCGGGTCGTGGCGGGCGACGCGAACGAGGCGGCCCTCGAAGAGACGGTCGCCGGGATTCGCGACGCCGGAGGCCGGATCGAGCCCTTCGTCGTCGACGTCTGCGATCGGGCGCGCGTGATGGCGCTGGCGGCCCGCGCCGTCGAGGTCTTCGGTGCGCTCGACGTGATGGTGAACAACGCCGGCGTGATGCCGCTCGCGTTCTTCGCGGATCATGCCGAGGCCGCCCCCGCCTGGGAGCGCTGCATCGACGTCAACTTCAAGGGCGTCCTGAACGGCATCGTCGCGGCGTGGGATCCGATGATCGCGCAGGGGCGCGGTCACGTCGTGAACGTCTCGTCGATCTACGGCAATCATCCCGTCGCCGGGGCGGCGGTCTACGGGGCGACCAAGGCCGCGGTCAACTTCCTCTCGGAGGCCCTGCGACAGGAGTCGCAGGGGCGGATCAAGGTCACGACGATCCGGCCGACCGGCGTGCCGACGACGGGACTCGGCGCCGGCGTCGTCAATCCGGCAGCCATCCAGGGCATCCTCGGTGGTGAGATCGAGGTCTTCATGCAGAAGATGGGGGCGATGCTCGGACCCGACGCCCCGGCCGAGCTCGTCGACCCCGATCGGATCGGCTACTTCGCGCTCTCTCCCGACCTGCTCGCGGACCAGATCCTCTACGCGATCGACCAGCCCTGGGGCGTGTCGATCTCGGACCTGACCGTGCGCGCCTCGGGCGACGCGTACCGGATCTGATCCGGCCCCGCCTTCCCGGGCGCCGGGGCGCACCTCCGTGCGCGACGCCGCTCCGCCCTCAGGACGCGGTCGGGCGACTGACCGGCGCCTCGTAGGTCCCGAAGATCCGGTCGTAGAGCATCGTGAGCGTCGCGTAGTTGCCGTGGTTCATGTCCACGTGATGCGCGGCGTGGACGCCCGTGATGTAGGTGAGATGCTTGAAGGGGAAGTAGGGCAGGTTCACGTAGGTGTGGTTGATCGTATTCAGCTGCGTGAAGAGGATCGTCGCGATCGCCGCCGAGAAGACGTTGAGCGGGGCGCCCTCGATCAGCGCCACGATCGGGAGCGAGACGAGGAAGAGCGAGAGGCCGATCACGGTCTCGATCGGATGCACGTATTGCGCATCGATGTGCGTGGGCTTGCGGGCCTGATGGTGCAGGGCGTGCACCTTGCGCAAGGGGCCGTCGTGGAAGAGGAAGCGATGGGTCAGGTAGTACATGAAGTCGAAGATCAGCAGCACGGCCAGGATCTCGACCCCGTGCTGCCAGAGCGGCCGCGCATCGAAGCTCACGCAGAAGGGGAGCAGCGCCGCGTAGAAGACGTAGTTCGTCCACATGCCCGCCCGCATGTTCACCTTGACCGCGTCACGATAGGACTGGCGGGACATCTTGACCTTGTCCGCCTCGCGGTTCAGCGCACGCATCTGGGCGAGGGCGGGCACCTTGAACACGAGCCAGGGGCCCAGCTTCATGACGGCGATGTTGAGGGCGATGAAGACGATCGCGGCCAGCCAGTCGTAGGTCATCGGACGTTGCTCCTGAACAGGCTCTCGGCGGAGTCGGCCTCCGACGGCGAGCAGGGATGGGATCGGGGGACGTCGAGCTCGTCGGCGGGGCGCCCCTCGAGCAGCGCGGCCAGGCGCATGGCGTCGCGGTCGCCCAGCTGACGTCGAAGTCGGGTCGCGAGCCGCCGCAGGTCGCGTTCGCTGGTCGCGTTCGCCGTGCTTCGCGCTTCCTGCGCGGCCGGACGCGCGTCCCCGTCGTCGCCCGCGAAGATCTCTTCCTCGAGGCGCATCGTGCGGTAGAGCGTGCGCGCCGACGCCTCCAGCTGCGCGAAGACGTCGCGACCGAGCGGCCCGATCAGGCGCGCCTCGAGATCGTCGAGGGAGGCCACAGAGTCGCGGATCAGGCGGAGGCCCCGATCGGTGAGCTCGAGGACCACGCCGCGCCCGTCGCGCGTGTCGGGCACGCGGCGCAGATAGCCCTGCGCTTCGAGATCGAGCGCGGTCGCGCTGATCGCCTGGCGGCTCACCTGCTGCAGTCGGGCGATCTCGTGGATCCGGGCGCCGCCCGCGCCGATCAGGGGCAGGATCTGTCCGAAGGACATCTTGAGGCCCGGGTGGCCGCGGGCGATCGTGGCGTCCATCAGCTCGCGCTGGATGCGCACGGCGATGATCGGGAGCAGGCCGATCGAGGCGCCGCCGGCCGTCGGCTCGACGCGCTCGGTCGCGCTCTCGGGCGCGAGCGCGCGGGCGACGCCTTCGAGCGCCTCGAGCAGACCCGCCTGCGTCGTCGCGCCGAGCACGTCGCGGTCGCGCGCCTCCCAGCGGCGCAGGAACGCGAGGCCATCCGCGATCAGCGCGCGCCCCCGCCCGGTCGGCACGACCAGCCGCACCCGCCGATCGGCGGGATCGACCCGTCGCTCGAGGTAGCCCGCGTCCTCCGCGAGTCGCACGAGCTGGCTCACGGCCTGGGGGCTCGTCGCGAGCTGCGTCGCCAGCACGCCGGGGGCGCGACCCTGGCGCGCGACGAGGGCGAGCAGTGGGCCGAAGGTCGGACGCAGTCCCGTGTACCCCTGCTCCGTCAGGGATTGCAGGAGCCGGCTCTGCAGCTCGCGGGCGAGCCCGATCAGGTGTCGCGCGAGGTTGTCGCGGTAGCGCGCCCAGGTCGCGTCGTCGGGGAGCGCACCGACGTCATGGCGCAGCGAGGCCGCGTCCTCGGGGAGCGCACCGGCATCGCCGCACGACGAGGCCGCGTCCTTCCGGACGACGGCCAGACGGGGCGGGCTCGGAGCGGTCGAAGGGGGGCTGTGCCGCATGGCGCGTACGATACGCAGCGGCCGTCGATCCCTCAACTCCTTTTGACGACTTTGTCTACCCCGATTGAGGGAATGGCCCTCGACCCGCCGCGCATTCCCCCTAGGATTGCGGCCATGCGCCTCGACCTCGACCGGCTGGCCCGCCCCTTCGTCGTCCTGAGCGAGCGCTACTACCCCGACCCCTTCGTGTTCGCGATCGCGCTGACGGCAGCCGCCTTCGCCCTGGCGATCGGTGTGACGTCGACGTCGCCGTTGGAGGCCCTCGCGATCTGGGGCGGGGGGCTGACGGGGCTGCTCGCCTTCACGACCCAGGTCGGCCTCACGCTCGTCTGCGCGCATGCCCTCGCGCATACCGACGTCGTCCGGCGTGCGATCGAGCGGGTGGCGGCGCGGCCGGCAACGCCGCCCCAGGCCTATGCCCTCGTCGCGCTGCTCGCCGGCGGGGCGAGTCTGCTGGCCGGGGCGCTCGGGCTCGTCGTCGGAGCGCTCTCGGCCCTGGCGGTGGCGGAGCAGGGGCGGCGGCGAGGGCTCCGTCTGCACTTCCCGCTGCTCGTCGCGAGCGCCTACTCGGGCTTCCTGATCTGGCACATGGGCTACTCGGGCTCGATCCCCCTGCTCGTCGCGACCCCGGGACACATGCTCGAGTCGAGCATGGGCCTCGTGCCGATCACGCAGACGACGTTCTCGGCGGCGAACCTCGCCCTCGCCGGAGTCACGCTGGCTGCGACGGCCTTCCTCTGCAGTCGCCTCGAGCCCACCGCCTCCGCGATCGTCGAGCTCCCGCCACGGCCGACCTCGGGCGCCCGGGACGGGGCGAGCGCCGTGCCCGCGTCGGATGGTCCGGGGCGACGGGACGGGGCCCACGCCGATCCGCCGACCCCGGGTGAGCGACTCGACCGCGCGCGAGCCCTGAGCGTGGGCCTCGGGGTCCTGCTGCTCGCCTACCTCGTTGCGTGGTTCGCCGAGCGGGGCTTCGCGCTCACCTTCGACCTGATGAACTGGAGCTTCCTCTGCGCGGGACTGCTCGCCGCCCGCTCGCCCCGCCACTACGTCGACCTGATCGTCGATGCGAGTCGCACGGTCGGTCCCGTCATCCTGATGTATCCGCTCTACGCCGGCGTCATGGCCCTCATCACGGGCACCGAGCTCGTCGGCCTCTTCTCCGACGGCTTCGTCGCGATCGCCTCGCCGCGCACGCTCGGCTTCTGGGCCTTCGTGTCGGGCGGCCTGGTCAACGTCTTCGTGCCCTCCGGCGGCGGACAATGGGCCGTGCAGGGGCCCGTGTTCATCGAGGCGGCGAAGGAGCTCGGCGTGGCCTTCCGGGTCGTGGTGCTCGGCGTCGCCTACGGCGATCAGTGGACGAACCTGATCCAGCCCTTCTGGACGCTGCCGCTGCTCGCGATCGTCGGGCTCGATGCCCGCGCGATCATGGGATACTGCTTCGTCGTCTTCGCGATGGGCTTCGTGCTGCTCGGCGGCGGTCTGCTGCTGATCGGCGCGGGCTGACGCGCGCAGGGAGGGAGCCAGTCTCGTGCCGACCGCTGCGCGCGTCGTGGTCCTGCCCGCCGGATCGGACCGACTCCGCCTCGAGTCCTGCCTGCTGCCCGACCCCGGGCCCGACGAGGTCGTGTTGCGGATCCTGGCGAGCGGGCTCTGTCATAGCCAGCTGCACGAAATGCGTGCACCGCGCGATCACGACGTCGTGCTCGGTCACGAGGCGACCGGCCGGATCGTCGCCGTCGGCGATCGCGTCGCGCATCTGCGCGTGGGCGATCTCGCGCTGCTGGCCGGCATTCCGCGCACGCGGACGGGGTCGCCCGGGCGGCCCGCGCCCGCGACGGTCGTGCTGCCGGACGGTCGCGTGGCGCGTAGCCAGGGCGTCTACGCCTGGGCGGACCACGTCCTCGTGCACGGCCTCTTCCTCGTGAAGCTCCCCGAGTCCGCCCCGCCCGAGTCGACGAGCATCGTGGGCTGCGCCGTCCTGACCGGCGCCGGCGCCGTCCTCCACACGGCTCGCGTGCAGCCGGGCCAGAGCGTCGCCGTCTTTGGCGCCGGCGGCGTCGGGCTCTGCGCGATCGCGGCCGCCCGCATCGTCGGCGCGCATCCGATCGTCGCGGTCGACGTCGATGCCAGAAAGCTCGCGGCCGCCCGTCGACACGGCGCCACGGATACGGTCGATGCCACGCGCGAGGATCCGGTCGAGCGCATTCGCGCGATCACGGCCGAGCCCGGCCGCGTCGACGCCTACGGCGCGCCCGTCGCCGGCGCGCACCACGTCTTCGACTGCATCGGCCGTCCGGAGACCGCCCGCCAGCTCCTCGCCGCCACCCGCAATCGCCCCTTCGCGAGCGACGAGCGCGGCCAGGCGATCCTGGTCGGGATTCCCGACGAGCCGATCCCCGTCGATGGCGCGGATCTCTTCGTGCACGAGAAGGTCTTGATGGGCAGTCTGGCGGGCTCGTGCGAGCCGGAGCGGGACGTGCCGCGGCTGCTCGACTGGGTCGCGCGCGGCGAGCTCGAGCTCGAGGCGCTCGTGACCCGGCGCTACCCGCTCGAGCGCATCGAGGAGGCGGTCTCGGCCCTCGCGCGCGGCGAGAACGAAGGCCGCGCGATCCTCGTCCCCGGCGCGCCGTCCGCGTAGCGTCGGCTCGGCGGGTGGCCCGGTCGTTTGCCCGGTCTCGGCTGCGCGCGGGTCCGCAGCGTCTTCGTCGCCGCATGTCGAGGCGCTCGCCCGCGCCTAACGCCGGCTCCGGGCGGGCGGCCGGGGCACGAGCGCGGGCGTCGCTTCGACCCAGGCGCGGAAGGCCGGGTCGTCCCCCCAGCGGCGTCGCGCCCGGGCCTCGAGCAGGGGGATGCCGCTGATGCGCGTGAGCAGCACGTAGACGAAGAGGGGCGAGACGAGTGTGATCCGGGGCCAGCCGTCGAGGGCGGGCCAGGCGGTGATCGCGACGCCCAGCCAGACGAGGATCTCGCCGAAGTAGTTGGGATGCCGCGACCAGGCCCAGAGTCCCGTCGTGATGAATCGCCCTGCGTTTCGCGGATCCGACCGGAAGCGTCGCTTCTGCTCGTCGGCGACGATCTCGATCGTCAGGCCCGTCGCCCAGACGGCGAGCCCCAGGCCTGCGAAGGCGTCGAGCGAAGCGGCTCGAGCCGTGGTCATGGCCGCCAGGGCGCACGAGAAGGTCAGGAAGACCCACAGCCCCTGTAGCGTCCAGGCCATCAGGAAGCGGCCGAAGTCGGGCTTGATCGCGTCGAAGCGGCCATCGCTCCCATCGCGCGTGATGCGCAGGAAGAGGAAGCTCCCGAGTCGCAGTGCCCAGATCGCGACCATCGCCCCGAGCAGCCCGGCGCGCGAGCCGCCCGGGCCGAGGCCGAGCGCGACGCCGATGAGTGTCAGGTAGGTGAGGCTCCCGGTGAGGTCGAAGAAGCGCTCGGTGCGGAAGAGGTACGAGGGCAGGAAGACGATCGCGTTCAGCGCGAAGGCGATCGCGCCGCAGATCGCGAAGAGGGGCCAGCCCGCGACGCGCTGTCCGGCCTGGCTGCCCGCCCAGGCGAGACCCGCGCCGATCGCGAGGATGATCGGGATCGCGAGCCAGGCCTGTCGCGAGCGCGACGTCACGCGGGACGTCCTTCTTCGTCGCCCGAGTCGAGGTCCACGCGTCGTGCGGTGCCGGTCCCGCTCCCGGCGGAGACACCGGCGGCCGCGAAGACCTTTCGCGCGAGCAGCATCCCGTCGATCGCGCGGGGGAAGCCGCAGTAGGCGACGGCCGTGAGCAGGACGGCCTCGATCTCCCCGGGCGTCACGCCGTGATGGAGCGCGCCGGCGAGATGGATCTCCAGCTCGTGGGGCAGGTGGAGGGCCGTCAGCACGGAGATCACGACCAGGCTGCGATCGCGGCGGGAGAGACCCGGGCGGCTCCAGACGTCGCCGAAGGCGTAGTCCATCACGAGCTCGCCGATCGCGCCCTGCTGCTCGAGGATCGACGTCTCGGTCGCTTCCAGGTCGAGCTCGGGGGCGCCGAGCAGCGTCTTCAGGACGTCGAGGCCGGCCGCCCGGCGTGCCGCCGGAGGCTTCGGCGCGAGGGGAGCGGGGCGATGGGCGCGCTCCGTGGCGGATGCGCGATCGGCCATCACGCGCTCGGCGACGCCGGAAGCGGCGAGGCCGAAGGGCAGTCCGGCGTAGACCGCGATCTGCAGGACGATCTCGTCGAGCTCGTCGGGCGAGAGCCCGTGGTGGAGCCCGCCGGCGAGATGCTGCTCGAGCTCCCGCTCGCGACCGAGGGCCGCGAGCATCGAGATCACGACGACGCTGCGATCGCGTCGCCGGAGATCGTCCCGCGCCCAGATCTCGCCCGCCCCGACGAGCATGGCCAGCTCGCCGACGGCGCCGCGGCCCTCGAAGAAGGTCTCGAGCGCCCGGGCCCCCTGCTCGCTGCCCGAGAGCGTCCGCAAGACGTCCCGCGCGCGCTCGCGTCGGGTCGCGACGTCCTCGCTCATGTCGTTTCCTCCTCTCGGCCCCCGGTCGTCGTCCGGCGGATCGGTCGGCGGATCGGTCGGCGTACGTTCCCGGCCTCGCATCACGGATCCAGCCGACACCTCGCCGCGTACCGCCGTCGGATGCTATCACCGGGGCCGTCGCTCGGGGGGAGGGCGCGGAGGCACTCTGGATGCTGAAGATCCACCACGCACCGCGCTCGCGTTCGATGCGCGTCGTTTGGCTCGCCGAAGAGCTCGGAATCTCCTACGCGCTCGTTCCGGTCGAGATGTTCTCGCCGGCGATGAAGCGGCCGGCGTACCTCGCGATCCATCCGCTCGGCAAGGTCCCGGCGATCGAGGACGGGGACTTCGTGCTGTGGGAGACGACCGCGATCCTCGAGTACCTCGCGGCGCGACATCCCGACGGCGAGCGGCTCCTGCCGGGCGCCGGCACGCGCGCGGGGGCGCTCGCGCGGCAGTGGATGGCGTACGGCGAGAATCCGCTGACCGTCGTCATGGGCGAGATCGCGGCGCATGGCGGGGCGATGCCCGAGCCGATGCGCGTGCCGGCGCTCGTCGAACGGGGCGAGGCGATCGCGAGCTCGCTCGTGGGGGTCGTCGAGCGCGCCCTCGAGGACCGTCCGTACATCCTCGGCGATTCGTTCACCGCGGCGGACGTGATGCTCGGATTCGGCCTGTCGATCGCGCGGCACCTGCGACACGTCGACGAGCGGACCCCGCGCGTTGCGGGCTATCTCGAGCGGCTCGAGGCGCGCCCGGCCCATCGCCGCGCCGCCTCGGTCTAGCCGGAGGCCGGTCCGCGCCCCGTCGTGGGCCGGCGTCGCGCAGGCCCACGTTCGCTGGCTCGCTCCGGGGAGCCGTGTCATGTTCTGCCTTCGCGCCCGGGCCCTTCTGTAGGAGGGCCCTTCCCGATCGGAGGAGGACGGGTATGGCCAGTCATCGAGCGACGGACCGGCGGCGGTCCGGATGGCGAGGAGTCGCGCGGACGATCGGACCGATCGTCGGCCTGGCGGTGATCGCGGGCTGTGCGTCGACCCGGACGGAGCCCGTTTCGACGGCGGCGCCGGTCATGACGAGCGATGGCCTCGCCGAGGTGAGCCGCACGCGGACCTCCGGTCTCTGGGTCAAGCCCGACCATCAGCTCGGTCGCTACGACGACGTGCTGATCAACGTGGCGGGCTTCCTCTATCGCGACGGTCAGGAGCCGCTCTCGACGGAGCAGGAGCGCGAGATCCGGCGCATGCTGGCCGGTGCGATCCTCGGCATCACGGAGGGCACTCCGGTCGGCGTCGCGAACCGCTCCGGAGAGTGCGTCGTCCGCGTCGAGATCGGGCTCAAGGACCTGCGGCTCTTCACGGCACCCGACACGGGCTCTCGGTCGAGCGTCGTCTCCTCCTTCGGAGAGACGACGATGGTCGTCGAGTTCCGCGACTCGCTGACGAACGTGCCGCTCGTGCGTTATGCGGCTCATCGCGGCCTCGGCGGCGGGCCGGGCACGGGGCATGGTGGCGCCGACCTCGGTCGACTGGGCAAGGCCCTCGGCGCGATGGTCACGGACATGACGACCGAGCTCCAGACGATCGTGCCGAGCACGACCGTCCGGGACGCGACGACCTGCAACGACGGGATCTACAAGCTGACCGGGCGCGGCTGACCGGGATCGACGCGGCACGTCCGGTTCAACACCACGGAATGCCACGGAATGCCACGGAACGCCGCGGAGCCCCTTTCGATCGACGTGCGCCGCGAGCCCGGAGCCGGCGGCACGAGAAGCCCGAGACCGATTCGAGCGAGGAGCCGATCGTGACTGCGACCCACGCATTGCCCGAGCTGGGCTTCCAGGCCTTCGACGCCGACAACCACTACTACGAGGCCGAGGACGCCTTCACCCGGCACATCGACCGGCGCATGAAGAAGCGGGCGATGGATTGGGCCGAGGTCGGCGGGCGGCGCTGCCTGCTCGTGGGCGGGAAGGTCAACCGCTTCATTCCGAACCCCACCTTCGATCCCGTCGCGAAGCCCGGCTGCCTCGACGAGTATTTCCGCGGCCGAAATCCCGAAGGCAAGGGCATCCGCGAGATCTTCGGCGACCTCGAGCCGATCAGCCCGGCCTATCGCGACCGCGACGCGCGGCTGGCCCTCATGGATCGCCAGAATCTCGGCGCCTGTTGGATGTTCCCGACCCTCGGCGTGGGCATGGAGGAGGCGCTGCGTGACGACCTGCCGGCGATGCTCGCGGCCTTCCGCGCCTTCAATCGATGGATCGAGGAGGATTGGGGCTTCGCGTATCGCGAGCGCATCTTCGCGGCACCGTACATGGTGCTGACGGACCTCGACTGGGCCCTCGAAGAGCTCGAGTGGTGCCTCGAACACGATGCGCGCACGCTCGTCATGCGCGCCGCGCCCGTGCTCGTGACGGGCGGGACGCGTTCGCCCGCGGATCCCTGCTTCGATCCGTTCTGGGCACGGGTGGCCGAGGCGGGGCTCTCGGTCGCCTACCACTCCGGCGACGCCGGCTATCTCAAGTACAGCGAGCAGTGGGGCGGCGGCGACGAGTTCCAGGCCTTCGACTTCCAGCCGAAGCGCCTCTGCCTCTCGGCGACGCCGATCATGGACCTCTGCGCGACGCTGATCTGCGACGGGCTCTTCGACCGCCATCCGAACCTGCGCATCGCGACGATCGAGACGGGCAGCGCCTGGGTGCCGATCCTGATGGCGAAGTTCAAGAAGGTCTACGGGCAGCTGCCGATGGCGTTCAAGCAGGACCCGCGCGAGGCCTTCCGCAAGCACGTCTGGGTCTCGCCCTACTACGAGGACGACATCGTGGAGCTGCGCGACCTGATCGGCGCGGACCGCATCCTCTTCGGCTCCGACTATCCGCACGGCGAGGGGCTGGCGGAGCCCACCGGGTTCGTGAATGACCTGCCGGGCTTCGGGGAGGACGAGATCCGGCTGATCATGCGCGACAACGGCCACTCGCTGGTGCAGCGTCGCCCCGCCTGATCGCGAGCGGCGCGGGCGGGCGCGTGGGCCGGCGGAGAGCGCTCGGCCGACGCCCGGCCGCTCAGCCTCCCGAGCCCAGCCCGTAGCGGCTGATCGCCTTCGCGAGGTCGAGGGCCGTGAAGATCCCGAGCAGCTCGCCGGTCTCGCGATGGGTGACCGGGAAGCGATGGATCTGATCCGCGAGCATGCGCGCGGCGGTCGTCGCGACGTCGTCGTCGGGATGCGCGACGAGCGGGTCCTTGGTCATGATGTCGCGCACCTTGCGGGCGACGAGTCGCTCGTTCACGAGATGCGAGTCGTGGGCGATCTTCTCGAGCGCGGGCATGGAGACGAGGTAGGGGCTCGAGTAGTAGGCGGCGATCTTCGCGGCCTCGTGCTCGCCCTCCCAGAGCGTGCGCACCACGTCCGCCTGGGACGCGACGCCGACGAGGCGACCGCGCTCGACGACCGGCGCCCCGCTCACGCCCCGTTTCACGAGCAGGGTGTCCATCTCCTTCAGCGTCATCTCGGGGGTCAGCGTGACCACCCGCGTCGTCATCAGCTCCTCGACCGTGATGCCCATGCGACCGCTCCCTCCGCTCCGGACTGGCTGCGTCCGACCGCCGCGAAGGTTGCACTTCGTGTGCCAGCGGGCCACGGCTCCCGGCGCGCAGGGACGCCTCTCGGCCCCTTCTTTCGAGACGGGATGTCCCGGTCCCGTGGCCGTGTGTCGCAACGGGCCTCGCCCTCCGGTGATCCACGCGCCATGCTGGGGCGAGGGCCATGCGACGGGAGGAGCGGAATGGAACGGGGCGTGATGCTCGTGCTGAGCAATGCGACGGATGCGTCGCGGCTCGAGGAGTTCAATCGCTGGTACGACGAGATCCACGTACACGAGGTGCTCGAGGTGCCCGGCGTCGTTGCGGCCACGCGCTACGAGCTCGACGAGGATCAGATGATGCCCGGCGACGACGGCTTCGGGCGTCGCTTCCTCGTCGTCTACGAGCTCGAGTCGGAGGATCTGCGCAGCGTGCGCGACGCCATCCGCGCGACCTCCGGTCAGCGCTCGCACAGCGACCTGCTCGAGCTCGATCCGCTTCCGGCGCTGGCTATCTTCCGCCGCCTCGGCCCGCGGGTCGAGGGATGAGGCGGGCGGCGTCCGCATGACGCGCGACGCGGCAGGGCAGGGGAGGCCGGGCATGCCGGGCAGACTCGAGGGCAAGGTCGCAATCGTCACCGGGGCGGCGCGGGGCACGGGCGAAGCGACGGCCCGGCGTTTCGTGGCCGAGGGCGCGCGCGTCGTGCTGGGTGACGTGCTCGACGAGCGCGGCGAGGACGTGGCGCGCTCGCTCGGCGACGCCGGCGTCTACCGGCATCACGACGTGCGGAGCGAGGCCGACTGGGATCGCTGCGTCGCGCTCGCGCAGGAACGCTTCGGCCGCGTCGACGTCCTCGTGAACAACGCCGCCGTCCTGCACATCGCCCCGCTCGAGCAGACCGCCCTCGCCGATTGGCAGCGGCTCGTCGACGTGAACCAGACCGGCGTCTTCCTCGGCATCCGGACCGTGGCCCCCGTGATGCGCGCGGGCGGCGGAGGCTCGATCGTGAACGTCTCGTCGATCGATGGCCTCGAGGGCATGGACTACGTCTCGGCCTACTCGGCGACGAAGTGGGCGCTGCGAGGGCTCACGAAATGCGCGGCGATCGAGCTCGGTCGCGACGGGATCCGCGTGAACACGGTCTGTCCGGCGGGCGGATCCGACGAGATGGCAGCGGCCTGGCGGCGGCCGGGCTCGGACGACGGCGCAGGCTACGACCAGAAACGACCGATTCCGCGCCGGGCGACGGTCGAGGAGATCGCCGGTCTGATCCTCTACCTCGCCTCCGACGAGGCCAGCTTCTGCACGGGCGGCGACTACCCGATCGACGGCGGGCACTCCTGTGGCAGCCGACTCGGCGGCATGCCCCGTCGCGGGAATCGCGCCTGACGGACCTGGAGAGGGGCCGCCGGCGCAGCCCGCGGCGAGCGGGGCGGCTGTTGCCCCATGCGAAGGAGGAGCGGAGCGGATGGTGGACAAGGCCGAGGCGCGACACGAGATCACGAAGCTGATCAACGCCTACTCGCGCGCGCTCGACGGCGGTGACCTGATGGCCGTGGGCGAGCTGCTCGCGCACTGCACGATCAAGGTGCCGTCGAACGGGCTCGAGGTGCATGGCTCCGAGGCGATCCGACGCATGTTCGAGGAGTACACGATCTTCTACGACGACGACGGGCCTGCCGATCCCTACAAGGCGGGGACGCATCCGCATACCTCGCACGTCGTCGGCAACCTCGAGATCGACGTCGACGACGAGGGTCGACACGCCTCGTCGAAGGCCTACGTGACCGTCTTCCAGGCCCGTCCGGACTTCCCCTTGCAGCCGATCTTCCGCAACCGCTACCACGATCGCTTCGAGTGCGTCGACGGGCGCTGGCGCTTCGTCGAGCGGGTCGAGATCCTCGACGAGTTCCAGGGCAACATCGAGCACCATCTCTACAAGGTGCCGCGGACGCGATAGGAGGCCCGTGATGGGCAGGGATGAGCGGGACGACGACTTCCGGGCGCGCTACGGGCCCTGGGCACTCGTGGCGGGCGCGTCGGACGGGATCGGCGAGTGCTTCGCCCGGGCACTCGCGCGGCGTGGCACGAACCTCGTCCTGCTGGCCCGTCGCGAGCCGCTCCTCGCGGATCTCGCGGCGGAGCTTCGGGCTCGGCACGGCATCGAGACACGCTGTCTGCCCGCCGACCTGACCGGCGACGACCTCGATCGACGTGTCGCCGACGCGACCGACGACCTCGAGGTCGGGCTGCTCGTATACAACGCGGGCGCGGTCCACGGCGCCCGGCCCTTCCACGACCAGCCGGTCGAGCACGCGCTCGGTCTCGTTGCGCTGAATTGCCGTGGCCCCGTCCTGCTCGCCCATCGCCTCGGCCGCCGCATGCGCGATCGTGGCCGCGGCGGGATGCTCTTCCTCACGTCGATGGCGGCGCTGGCGGGCAGCTCCTACACGGCGACCTACTGCGCGACGAAGTCCTTCGATCTCGTGCTCGCGGAGGCGCTCTGGCACGAGCTCACGCCGAGGGGCGTGGACGTGATGGCCGTCATCGCCGGAGCGACGCGCACACCGAGCATGCTCACGTCGAACCCGGGCTTCGAGGACTATCCCGGTCTGATGGAGCCCGAGGACGTCGCCGCCGGCGCGCTCGCGAACCTCGGTCGAGGACCGGTCTGGGTGGCGGGCAAGGCGAATCGCGAGACGGCGAAGGGCATGATGCCCGTGCCCCGCATCCCGCTCGTGAACGGGATGGCCCGGGCGACGGCCGCGATCTACGACCTGCCCTTCGTCGAGGTGGCCGGCGAGGAGTTCCCCGAGCTCGACTGAGGCCGGGGGACGGGCCAGGGAGCGGCGGCGCATGATCGAAGAAGCGATCCGGGTGATCCGGCAGGACACGCTGATCCAGTACGTCCTGCCGATCTTCTTCGCGGCGATGGCGATCGAGGCGCTCTGGTCGCGTCGCGCCCGGCCCGGGACCTACGAGGCCAGGGACACGATCGCGTCGATGTGGATGCTCGTCGCGTCGGTCGTGATCGAGCTCGTGCCGAAGACGCTGCTCGTCGGCGTGCTGATCGTCGTACACGAGGGGAGCCCGCTGCGAGACGTCGTCGGGCGCCAGGCCTGGGCATGGGGCGTCCTCTTCGTGCTCGACGACTTCGTCTACTACTGGTTCCACCGCCTCAACCACGAGGTCCGCTTCCTCTGGGCGGGGCACGTGAATCATCATTCGTCGGAGCACATGAACTTCGCGACCGCCCTGCGGCAGGCGCCGGGCGAGCGCACCTACAAGCTCGTCTACTGGATCCCACTGGCGGCCCTCGGCTTCGACGCGGCGATGATCCTGACGGTCATGGGCATCAACCTGACCTATCAGTTCTGGGTGCATACCGAGGCGATCCGCCGGATGCCCGGCTGGTTCGAGGCCGTCCTCAATACGCCCTCGCACCATCGCGTCCATCACGCCTCGAACGTCCGCTACCTCGACCGCAACCACGCCGGCGTGTTCATCGTCTGGGATCGGCTCTTCGGGACCTTCAGCCCGGAGCTCGAGGCGGAGCCCGTGGTCTACGGGCTCACGAAGAACCTCGGGACCTCGCGGCCGTGGACCGTGCTCGTACACGGCTACGCGGACATCCTCCGCGACCTGCGTCGCGCGGGCTCCTTCGGCGCGGCCTGGCGATACCTGCTGCTCGCGCCCGGCTGGTCCCACGACGGTCACGACGAACGCGCCTCCGTGCTGCGGGCCGAGGCGGGGCTCTCCTGAAGCGCCGATCGAGCGCGCCGGGGAGACGCGTGCGCCCGTCGACTCGGTCGTCCCGTTCCGGCGCGCCCGCGCCCGTCGGCTCAATCGTCCCGTTCCGGCGCGCCCGTGCTCGTCGGCTCAATCGTCCCGTTCCGGCGCGCCCGCGCCCGTCGACTCGGTCGTCCCGTTCCGATGCGCCCGCGCCCGTCGACTCGGTCGTCCCGTTCCGATGCGCCCGCGCCCGTCGGCTCAGTCCGGCCACGCCGGGGCGGGATCGAGCGGCGGGAAGCACTCGAGGCGATGGAAGTCGGGCTGCGGGCCCGGCACGGGGTGGGCCGCGAGGTAGCGGCGGGCGGCGCCCGTGCCGTGGATCGCGTACGCGTTTGCGGAGCCCAGGCCGGGCGGCCGATGCGCGAGGTCGAGGCGGGCGAGGCCGTGCCAGCGCGCGGCGGATCGTTCGACCCGGAATTCGATCGGGAAGCCCTGCTCGACGACGCGTCGTCGCCCGACCAGCTGGAGACCGAGGTGGTGGCCGTGGGGGCCGAGCTCGATCTCGAGGTAGCGCTCGTCCGCGCCGAGCAGAAAGAGCTCGACGACCTCGTACTCCCAGAGACGGTCCGTCGGGCCGGGGTCGGACGCGGGCGCCGGATCGTCGTGGAAGGGCGCCTCGACCACGACCTCGATCACGCGATCGATCACGAGATCGACGCGAGCGAACTCGTCGCGCCGGGCACGCGCACCGTTCCAGGTGTGACGGATCTCGAATCGGGCTCGCGCCACCTCTACACTCCCGCCATGTCCGCATCCGTGCGCATCCCCGACGAGGTCTCGCGCGCCTGGCGCGAGCTCGAGGGGGAGTGCCGGGTCGAGCCGCTCGCCGGGGGTCTGCTCCACTCGACCCTGCGCGTCCGGACGTCGACCGGGACCTGGGTCCTGCAACGCGTGAGCGACGTCTTCTCGTCGGCGATCGAGGACAACATCCGTTCCGTGACGGCGCATCTTCGCGCACGCGGCCTCGTCGCGCCGGTCCTGCTGCCGAGCCGGCGCGGGGCGGTCGGTGTCGACGCGGGGCCGCACGGGCGCTGGCGACTGATGGAGGACCTCGGCGGGGTCTGCTTCGAGCGCCTGGCCTCGCTCGAGCAGGCGCGCTCCGCCGGTCGCCTCGTCGGTCGCTTCCACGGGGCCCTGCGCGACTTCGACGGCGAGCTCGCGCCGATGGGCATTCCCTATCGGGACACGCCCGCCTACCTGAAGGCCCTGCGTCACGCCCTCGCCACGCGGAAGGACCATCGTCTCGCCGCCCGCGTGCGCCCCCTCGGCGAGGCCGTGCTCGCCGCCTTCGAGTCGCTCGGTCCGCCGGCCGAGGGTCTGCCGCAGCGCGTGATCCATGGCGACCTCAAGCTCGCGAACGTGCTCTTCGAGGGCCCGCAGCCACCGGCGCGCGATCGGGCCTTCGCATTGATCGACCTCGATACGCTGATGCGAGGTCCGCTCTGGATGGAGCTGGGCGACGTCTGGCGCTCGTGGTGCAATCCGTCCGGCGAGGAGACGGCGGGCGCGGGATTCGACCTCGCGGCCTTCGAGGCTTCGTGGCGGGGCTTCGTCGAGGGGCATGCCGAGCCGCTCGAGACGGCGGAGCTCGAGTCGCTCGAGACGGCGGCGGAGCGGATCACGCTCGAGGTCTGCGCACGCTTCGTCACGGATGCCCTCGAGGAGTGTTATTTCGGCTGGAATCCGGAGCGTCATCCCGCGCGCGGCGAGCACAACGCGGAGCGCGCCGAGCGGCAATGGGCGCTCTACGAGGCGGAGCGCGAGCAGCTCGAGGCGCGCAGGGCGGTGCTGCATGCCTCGAAATGAGCCGGCGCCCCATACGGGCGCGCCGCGATGCTGAAGCGGGTCGTCTCCTTTCCGCTGCTGCTGCTCTACGGGCTCGGGACGACGATCGGTGCGGGCATCTACGCGCTGATCGGGCCGGTCGCGGGACGCGCCGGGTCGGCCGCTCCGATCGCCTTCGTGATCGCGGCCCTGCTCGCTTCCATCACGGCCGTCAGCTTCGCGACCCTCTCGGCCCGCTATCCGCTCGCCGGCGGCCAGGCCATCTTCTTTCGCGAGGCCTTCGGAGAGCGCCGCCTCGCGAGCGGCCTCGCCCTCGTCGTGGCCACGACCGGCGCGGTCTCCGCCGCGGCGATCGTCCGGGCCTTCGTCGGCTACGTCGTCGTCCTCGCGCCGGTCCCGCCCGCCCTGCTGCTCGCGCTCTCGGTCGCCCTGCTCGTTCTGCTCGCCTGGTGGGGCATCGAAGAGTCGCTCGTCGCCGCCGGCCTCTTCACGCTGATCGAGATCCTCGGTCTGCTGCTCGTGATCTGGGCGGGACGGGAGGCGCTCGGCGATCTGCCTGCCCGGGCAGGCGAGCTCTGGCCGGGCTCGGGCTCCGGGAGCTGGTCGGGTGTCTTCGCCGCGGGCCTGCTGGCCTTCTATGCATTCCTCGGCTTCGAGGACATGGTCAACGTCGCCGAGGAGGTGCGCCGCGTGCGGCGGATCATGCCGCTCGCGATCGCGGCGACACTCGTGCTGAGCACGCTGCTCTACGTGCTGGTCGCCGTCGTGTCCGTGCTGGTCGTGCCGCCCGAGGTGCTGGCGGAGAGCGAGGAGGCCCTCGCGCTCGTCTACCGCGTCGCGACCGGCTCGGACTCGCAGGTGCTTCGCGGCATCGCCGTGCTGGCCATGCTGAACGGCGCGCTGATCCAGATCGTGATGGCGTCGCGTGTCCTCTACGGACTCGCGGGCGAGCCCTTCCTGCCGAGCGCACTCGGGCACGTCGACGCGAAGCGGGGAACCCCGGATCGGGCGACCCTCGTGGTCGGGGCGGGCGTGCTCGGCCTCGCACTCTTCCTCCCCGTCGACCGCCTCGCGGCGGGGGCCTCGGCGCTCACGCTGCTGGTCTTCGTGACGGTCAACGCCTCGCTCTTCCGACTGCTGCGCCGGGACCCCGCGCTGCGCGCCTCGACTCGTGTGCCCGCCTGGCTGCCGCTGCTCGGGCTGGTCTCGAATCTCCTCTTCCTCGTCGCATCGGGCTGGCTGCTGCTCGCCGGGGGCGAATCGCCCGGTTAGAGTCCGGCCTCACGCACCCGAGGAGTCCCCATGCGCTTCGCCTACCACGCCACCATGTGCCAACCCGAGTACTACCTGCCCCTCGCCGTCGCCTGCGAGCAGGCCGGCTTCGACACCTTCACCCTGCCGGACAGCATCTGCTATCCGCAGGAGTCGGACAGCCGGTATCCGTACAACGGAACCGGCGATCGCGAGTTCCTCGACGGCGTGCCCTTCCTCGAGCCCTTCTCGGTCATCCCGGCGATGGGCGCGGTGACCTCGACCCTGCGCTTCACGACCTCGGTCATGAAGCTGGCGATCCGGCAGCCGGTCGTCGTCGCGAAGTCGGTCTCCTCGGTCGCCGTCCTGACGAACGACCGCTTCGGCTTCGGCATCGGCATCAGCCCCTGGCCCGACGACTTCGCTGCGTGCCAGATCCCCTGGGAGAAGCGGGGCCAGCGGATGGACGAGATGATCGACATCTTGAAGGGCCTCCTGAGCGGCGAGTTCTTCGGCTACCAGGGCGAGATCTTCCAGCTCGACCCGGTCAAGATCACGCCGGTCCCGAAGAAGCCCGTCCCGCTCCTGATCGGCGGGCACGCGAAGCCGGCGCTGCGACGCGCGGCGCGGGTCGCGGACGGATTCATCCATGCGGGCGGCTCCTTCGAGGATCTCGCCGCGACCGTCAAGCAGATCGACGCCTACCGGAAGGAGTACGGCCGCGACCATCTGCCCTTCGAGTACCAGTCGATGTCTGCGGAGGCCTTCAGCGTCGACGGCGTGCGTCGACTCGAGGACCTGGGGATCGAGGAGGCGATCGTCGCCTTCCGCAATCCCTACGAGGCGAAGCCGGATACGGCGACCCTCGACGAGAAGATCGGCCAGCTCAACTGGTTCGCGGAGAACGTGATCCAGAAGACGCGTTAGGCCGGGACGGGGCGCAGCGATCGTCGCAGCGCCCCGTCCAGCGCAGCCGGTTGCGCGCGAAGACGTCGTAGGCCCGATCGAGCAGCCAGCGCACGCCGGGCAGGCGAGCGATCACCGCGACGAGCCGGAAGCCGACCGCCGACCACGCCCGCACGAGGACGTCGACTCCGTCGACGATCCGCCCGTCGGGCAGCACGCCGTGCAGCCGCGCCTCGACGCTCGCCTGGTCGAGCGCGTAGCGGGCGGGATCGAAGTCGGGCGCGGCGATGTCCTCGAAGTCGATCCGCCCGCGACCCCGGTCGAGTCGGCGCAGCAGCGCGACCTCCCGGGAGCAGAGGGGACAGTCGGCATCGTAGAGGACGCGGATCTCCCAGCTCGTCGCTTCGTCGGGCATTCGGGGCGACCTCCGTGCGTGCTCAGACGAGGCCGAGCTCGTTCCCGAGCGCGCGGGCCAGGTCGTGCTCGCGGAGCTGGGCCAGGGCCTCCTGCTCGATCTGCCGGACGCGCTCGCGGCTCACGCCGAGCTGCTTGCCGATCTCCGAGAGCGTGCGGGTCGGCGCCCCGGCCAGTCCGAAGCGTGCCTCGATCACGCTGCGGGCACGGGGCTCGAGCATCGGGATCAGGGCCTCGATCTCGCGGGCCAGGGCGCGCTGGTCGAGGGCCTCACCGAAGACCTCGTCCTCCTCGGCCTCGAGGGTGTCCTCGAGGATCAGGTCCTCCGTGCCGCGGACCGTCACCTGGGTCGAGATCTCGGGGAGCTGGCTGCGGCGCAGATCGTCCACCAGGGCCGGCTCGAGGCCGAGCTGCTCCGCGAGCAGCGCGCTCGAAGGCTCCGAGGCGCTCGTCGCGCGCAGCCGACCCTCGAGCTTCTTGAGCTTGCGCTGCTGGTCGAGGACGGGGCTCGGGACGCGTACGACGCGCGAGTCGTTCGCCACGGCCCGGATCAGCGCCTGCTCGATCCACCAGATCGCGTAGGTCGAGAAGCTGTAGCCGCGGCGATGGTCGAATTTCTCGACGGCCCGGATCAGGCCGACGTTGCCCTCCTGGATCAGATCGAGGAAGGGCACGCCGCGATTGCGATAGGCCTTGGCGCAGCGCACGACGAGTCGCAGGTTGTGCCCGATGAAGCGGTTCTTGCAGTCGCCCAGGCGCGCCCGGAACTCGGCGGCCTGCGCGACGAGACGCGCGCGGCGGGCGGGCAGGGAGGCCTCGGCCGAGAGCAGGCTCGAGAGCACGTCGAGCAGGATCGGGAGCGCGATCTCCGCCTCGGCGAAGCGCTCCGCGAGCCGCGTCTCCGCCGACTCGAGCGCGTCGGCGGTCGCTTCCTGCTCGAGGCGACGCACCCGACGCACGGCCCGCTCGACCCGCGTCAGGGCCCGGTCGATCTCGACGTTCCGATCGCAGCGGCTGCCGTCGCGATGCCAGCGGGAGAGGAAGCCGGTCACGAGGCCGTTCGCGAGCCGCTCCTGCCAGAGCGCGACGACCGCCTCGGCGACCTCGGGAATCGGCGCGAGCGCCGCTCGGAGTCCCAGCTCGGCCTCCTCCATCGCCTCGAAGAGGGCCGTCTGCTCGGTGCGGTCGAGGACCGGCGTGTCGTGGATGTCGTCCAGGTATTGCTGGAGGGGGTCGAGGCGCCCGATGCCGGGCCCGCTCGGGAGCGCGCGGGCCCTCTCTTCCGACGGCGTGTGGATCGTCTGCATGCTGACCTCCTTGGGCGGTCGCTCCAGGACCTCGGGCGCGTGGCGGGAAGATGTCGCTTGCTCTTCGGTTTGTAAAGATTTAATCTGGACAAAAATCTGGAACCGACAATCCATCTGATTCCCTTCGGGTAGTCCTGGTTCCGTGGCGAGGGTCGCCGGGCGCGCAAGACGGCGGGGCAGGGAGGCGGGCTTGAGCACGGATCTGGACACGACGTCCTGGCCGCATGCGCCCGAGGCGACGCTGAGCGTCGGCAAGGCCTCGCGTCTGACCGGCCTGTCCGTCGAGGTGCTGCGCGCCTGGGAGCGCCGGCATGGGGCGGTCACGCCCGCCCGCACGCCGGGCGGCACGCGCCGCTACGGCGCGGCCGACGTCACGCGACTCCAGCTGCTGCGTCAGCTCGTCGAGTCGGGGGACCGGATCGGCGACGTGGCCGCCCTCGACGACGACGCGCTCCGGGCGCGACTGGCCACCCGCTGCATCGCCCGGGACTCCGACACGAGCGCCGTCGTCTCCGCCGTGCGCGACCTCGACGGGCACACCGTCAAGCGGCTGCTCGAGGCGCACCTCGCCGAGCTCGGTCCCGCCGCGTTCGCGACGGACTTCGCGATGCCGCTGGCGCGGACGGTGGGCGATGCGTGGCGGCGCGGCGAGCTCTCGATCGCCGCCGAGCACCTGCTGACCAGCGTGCTGCGCTCGATCCTCGCCGGCGCGATGGAAGGCGACGGCTCGACCGAGGCCCGGCTCGGGCCGCGCATCGTCTTCGCGACGCCTTCGGGCGAGCCGCACGATCTCGGGCTGATGGCCGCGGCCGTCGTCGCCGCCCACGCGGGCGCCGTGCCGATCGTGCTGGGCGCGGACCTGCCCGTCGACGAGGTCGTGGAGACGGCGCGTCGCACGGGCGCGGAGGCCGTCGCGGTCGGCGTGGTCACGCTCGAACGCGATCGGGCGGAAGCCTGGCTCGGCGCCTTGCGCGCCGCGCTCCCATCGGGCGTCCAGCTCTGGGTCGGCGGCGCCGGGGCCCGCCTGCTGCTGCCGCGCCGGGGCGCGACGGTGGTCGGCGACCTTTCGGGCCTCGCCCGGGCGGTGGCCGAGATCCATTGACGCCGCCCCGTCGCGGGACGGGGCCGTCGTGCGGCGGACGGGGTGACTCCGGCGCGCCGGACGGGAAGGAGGGTGGAGATGAGGATCGCCGTGATCGGAGCGGGGATCGCTGGTGCCACGGTGGCGAGCCGACTGCATGCAGCGGGCGTCGAGGTGGAGGTCTTCGAGAAGGCCCGCGGGCCCTCCGGTCGGATGTCGACGCGTCGCACGGAGCACGGCGACTTCGACCACGGCGCGCAGTACTTCACCGCGCGTCACCCCGTCTTCCGCGCGACCGTCGCCGACTGGATCGCGCGCGGGCTGGTCGCGCCCTGGGACGCCTGCATCGTCACGGTCGAGGACGGCATCGTCGAGGTCGAGTCGGATCCGCCCACGCGCTACGTCGGCGTGCCTCGCATGAGCGTCCTCGCGCGCGACCTGATCGGTCCCGTCGCGCTGCGAACCGGTGTGCGGATCGCGTCGCTCGCGCGGGCCGCGTCTTCGTGGTCGCTGCAGGACGAGGGCGGCTCGTCCTGGGGACCCTACGACGCCTGCGTCCTGGCGGTGCCCGCGCCCCAGGCCGTGCCGCTGCTCGAGGCGTCGCCTGCGCTCGCGCGGCGGGCTGCGGCTGCGAGCCTGGCACCCTGTCACGCGACGCTGGTGCGCTTCGAGGACAAACTGCCGGTTCCCTTCGACGCGGCCTTCGTTCGCCACTCGCCGCTCGCCTGGATCGCCCGCAACGAATCGAAGCCGGGGCGGAGCGGTGCGCATGTCTGGGTGCTGCACTCGACGCCCGAGTACAGCCTTGGCCGGCTCGAGGCGGAGCCGGCCGAGGTCTCGCAGGACCTCCTTCGAGCGCTGTCCCGCGCGGTCTGCGGGGCGCTGCCCGAGGTCGCGTTCGCCACGACCCATCGATGGCTCCATGCGCGCGCCGAGTCGGGTCGGGGGACGTCGCCCGATCTCGATCGGGAGGCGGGGCTCGGAGTCTGCGGAGACTGGACCCTCGGCGATCGGGTCGAGGATGCGTTCCTGAGCGGGGATCTGCTCTTCGGGGTGATGCGGGATGCGTGGGGACTCTGAGGACGACCGCGAAGACCGGGCGGAGTCGGCCGGACGCGGGATCCATTGGTTCCGGAACGACCTCCGACTGCACGACAACACGGCGCTCGCCGCCCTGGCGGACCGGGTCGAGGCGTGGCTGCCGGTCTTCGTGCTGGATCCCGAGCTGCTGGGCGCGGGAGGACGGGAAACGCCGCGAGCCCGATTCCTGCTGGGCTGCGTCGACCGGCTCGGGGACGCGCTCGCGCGTCGCGGGGTGCCGCTCCAGATCCTCGAGGGCGAGCCGGCGAAGGTCCTGCCCGAGCTCGTCCGGGCGAGCGGGGCGCGCGTCGTATCGTGGAACGTCGGGGCGACGCCGCTGGCCCGACGACGCGACGAACGCGTTCGGCGCGTGCTGGAGGATGCGGGGATCGAGGTCGTCACGTGTCGGGATCACACGGTCTTCGGTCCGGGGGAGATCCGGACGGGGAAGGGGGATCCCTACTCGGTCTACACGCCCTATCGGAACGCGTGGTGGTCCCGCTGGCAGGAGGCGCCGCGCTGGTCCGCCGCCCGCAGCCGGATTCCGAAGGCAACGATTCCGCCCGGACGTGGTCGGCGCGCGCGCTTCGCGTCCCTCGGTGCGGAGGACGAGGCGGCGGCGCAGCTTCCCACGCCCGGTGAGGACGCGGCGCGGCGCCGCCTCCGCGCCTTCCTGTCGGGGCCCGCGCGTCGCTACCACCTCGATCGCGATCGCCCCGACATCGACGGCACCTCGAGGCTCTCTCCCTACCTGCGCTTCGGGGCGATCTCCGCGCGGCATTGCGTGAGCGAGGGGCTGCGGGCGATCGAGGCCGATCCCGCGCTCGAGGCCGGGATCTCGAAGTGGCTCGACGAGATCGTCTGGCGCGAGTTCTATGCCGCCGTGCTCGAGAACGAGCCGCGCGTGCTCGGCGAGAGCTATCGGCGCGAGTACGACGGCGTGCGCTGGAGCCGCGACGAGTCGCATTTCGAGGCCTGGTGCGAGGGGCGCACGGGCTACCCCTTCGTCGATGCGGGCATGCGGCAGCTGCGCGAGACCGGCTGGATGCACAACCGGGTGCGCATGATCGTCGCGAGCTTCCTGACCAAACATCTGCTGATCGACTGGCGTCGCGGCGAGCGTCATTTCTTCGAGGCGTTGGTCGACGGGGATCCGGCCTCGAACAACGGCGGCTGGCAGTGGGCGGCCTCGACGGGCACGGACCCCCAGCCCTACTTCCGCATCTTCAATCCCGTGAGTCAGGGCGAGCGCTGGGATCCGGAGGGGCGCTACGTGCGGCGCTGGGTCCCGGAGCTGCGGGATCTCGACGCGCGCGTCCTGCATGCGCCCTGGAAGGCGGATCGGCCGATTCCCGGCTACCCCGCGCCGATCGTCGAGCACAAGGCCGCGCGGGAGCGGGCCCTCGAGGCCTTCGCCGCGGCGCGGGCCGGGCGCCAGGCCGATCGTGCCGAAGGCCAGGCGGATCGTGCCGAGCGCTAGGCGGCGTGGGCGCGGCGACCGAGCAGCGCCGTCACCCGCTCGGTGCGGAACGCGAAGATGTGGTCGAGGCGCGCGCGGACGATGGGATGGGCGAGTCGGCCGAAGGGCTCGAGGGGCAACGCATAACGCACCTCGTCGCGGATCCGGGTGCGGCTCGCAGAGAGGGCCTCGAAGCGGTGCTCGTGCTCCCAGAGCGCGAAGGGCCCCTGCAGCTGCCGGTCGACGAAGCGATGGGGCATGTCCCACTCGGCGATCTCGGTTCGCCAGGAGAAGGGAATGCCGAAGAGGCTGAGGCGATAGTCGATCAGGCGCCCGCGCTGCATCTCGATCGGCAGCGGCGTCAGGATCCGGAAACGGAGCTCGGGCGGGGTGATCGCCTCGAGATTGCTCGCGTCGGAGAAGAAGGCGAAGACCTCGTCGAGGGGACAGTCGAGGGTGATGTCGGTCGTGAGCCGATGGGGCATGCGCGGGACTCCGATGCAGGGGACGGGCCGGGCGCGACGGGCAGCGCGAGTCTAGATTCGCGGCCGGGGCGGGCAAGGCGAGGGCGAGGCGGGCTCGCGGGAAGACGCGCGGCACGCTTCGTCGGGTAGGGTGCGTCGGGAGGCAAGGGCGATGCAGGCGACGCGGGAAGCGGGCGACGAGGTCTGGCGGGCGTGGCACGACGAGGCCGAGCCGATCCGGGTCGGTGTATCCGCCTGCCTGCTCGGGGCCGAGGTGCGCTTCGATGGGGGGCACAAGCGGGATCGCTACCTGACGGACGTCCTCGACGCGAACGTGATCTGGGTGCCGGTCTGCCCGGAGATCGAGGCGGGCATGGGGATCCCTCGACCGGTCGTGCAGCTCCGGGGCGGCGAAGAGGGAGACCGGCTCGTCGTACGGGGCAGCGGCGAGGACTGGACCACGCGCATGGAGGACTGGGCCCGTCCGCGCGTGGGCGAGCTGCTCGGTCTCGGCCTCGACGGCTTCGTCCTCAAGAAGGACTCGCCCTCCTGTGGCGCCCATCGAGTCCGGGTCTATGACGAGCACGTGAAGGACGGCGTGCGTCGGACGGGTGTGGGGCTCTTCGCTCGCGCCGTGCGCGATGCGGCGCCCGACCTGCCGCTCGAGGAGGAGGGGCGGCTGCACGATCCCGTACTGCGGGAGCGTTTCATCGAGGCCGTGTTCTGCTCGAATCGCTGGCGCGTGTACGAGCGAAGGGGGCCCTCCCGGCGCGGACTGGTCGCCTTCCACGAGGCCCACAAGTTCCTGCTGCTCGCGCACGACGAGGGGCTCTATCGCGAGCTCGGCCGCTGGGTCGGGCGCTTCGGGCAGGTCGACGATCGAGAGGTCCACGCCCGGTACCGCGCGCTCTTCTTCGAGGCGCTGCGCCGCCCCGCCACCGTCTCGCGCCACGTGAACGTCCTCGAGCATCTCTTCGGCTACCTGAAGCGCGTGGTGACGCCGATTCAGAAGCGCGAGATCGCCGCGGCGATCGAGGACTACCGGGCGATGCGGGTCCCGCTCGTGGTGCCGATCACGCTGCTGCGCTTCCTCGTCCACACCCACGAGGTCGACTACGTCCGCGGCCAGCTCTACCTCGAGCCCCATCCCCGGGAGCTGATGCTCCGCAACCACGTCTAGGCCGCTTCGCCCGCCGCGCGTGTCCTTCCCCCGTCTCGTCCCTCCGTTTCCTTCCGAACCGGATTTCCGCCTCGCGCATCGAAACCCGCGTGCGCCCGCGGCGGATCTGCCCGACCCTCTGCGCCCGGGGCGCGCCGATCCGAGGCCGATCCAGGGTCTCTCCACGGTCGATCCGGTCATCGCGCGCCAGCAAGGGGGGAGTCATGCGGAAGCTCGTCATCGCGATCGGGATCGTGCTGGTCCTGATCGTGGGCGTCGTGGTCCTCGCGATCGTGAACCTGAACGCCTTCCTCGAGCAGAACCGCGAGCGACTGGCGAAGCTCGCCAGCGACGCCGCGGGTCGCGAGGTCCACTACGAGCAGGCGAAGGCCACCCTCTCGCGTGGTCTCGCCGTGCGCATCGACGGACTGCGCGTCTCCGAGGATCCGCGCTTCGGTGACGGCGACTTCCTGCGCCTCGAGTCGGGCTACGTCGACGTCGATCTCTGGCCCGCGCTGCAGGGGCGCGTCGAGGTGCGGGGCGTGCGACTCGACGGGCCGATCATCCAGGTGATCCAGAACGCACGGGGCTTCAACTTCGACAGCCTGGGGAGCGGCGAGACGGCGCCTGCGAGCCCGGCGCCGGAAGGCGAGGGGGGCTCGACGGCGCTCGCGATCGCGGCGCTCGAGATCGGCCATGGCACGGTCGTCTACGCCGATCGGCGCTCGAAGGACGGACTCGCGCTGACGATCGAGTCCTTCGAATCCTCGGGTACGGATCTTTCGCTCGAAGGTCCGATCGCGATCGACTTCTCGGGTCGGGTGCGGCCGACTTCCGGGAATGCGGCCCTGGCGAGCCGCCTGTCGGGCCGACTCACGCTCGACACCCTCGATCCGGTCGCCGGTCGCCTCGAGCTCGCGAGCCCGACCTTCTTCCCCGCGCTGCTCGGTGTGGTGCTCGAAGAGGAGGCGGAGCCGGAGCACCTCGACGACCTCTCGCTCGTGCTGGGTCTGCCCGCCGACTCGGCGAAGTCCGGAATGCCCGTCGAGCTGCGGGCGGCCCGAGCGCGGCTCGGTGGATTCGACCTGTCGGACGTCGACCTGACCCTGCGGCTCGTCGGTGAGCGGCTTGCGATCGAGCAGGCGAAGGTCGGTCTCGCCGGCGGCCAGGTCGACGTCGCGGGGTATCTGACGCTCGGCGGCTCGCCCGGACGCTCGCCCTTCGACCTGCGCATCGGACTCGAGCGCCTCGACTCGGGCGTGCTCGCGCCGGCGCTGCTCGGCACGCCTCCGGGCGTCATCTCGGGTGCGCTGTCGGGTCGCGTCGACGTCCAGGGACGCAGTCTCGAGTGGGAGAGTCTGAAGAAGACCCTGGCCGGTAACGTGCGCCTACACCTGGCAGAGGGCGCGCTCGAGAAGGTCAACGTGCTCGACGCGCTGGTCGGTCGACTCGTGGCCGACCCGGGCGTCGGTGCCCTGATCGCGAGCTCGCTCCGCGACGTCGCGCCGGCGGCGCTCGAAGGTGGGCGGACGCCCTTCAAGGGGGCGGATCTGGCGGTGCAGATCGTCGACGGCGCGCTCCGCGCCGACGCGCTCGGACTCGAGGCGGGCGACTTCGTCCTCTCGGGCGAGGGCACGGTCGGGCTCGACGGGGCGCTCTCGGGAGCGGGCACGCTCCGGCTCTCGGAAGCGCTGTCGAAGAAGCTGGTCGCGAAGGCGGATCGCCTCGCGCCGCTGCTCGGCGGCGGGGAGCGGGTCGAGCTGCCGCTTCGCTTCGGCGGTGGCGTCGCCTCGCCGAGCCTGCGTCCGGACCTGACGGCGCTGACCGCCCGTGCCCGGGAGCAGGCGACCACGAAGCTCAAGGAGAAGGCCGTCGACGAGCTGACGGACGCGATCTTCGGCAAGCGCAAGAAGTCGGATCCCGAGGCGTCCGAGGCGGAGACGGAGGAGGCGACGCCGCGCGATGCCCGGGACGAGGCGCGGGACCTGCTCGACAAGGGTCTGAAGGGGATCCTCGGGCGTTAGCTGGCCGCGGGCGGCGGCTCACTCGGCGGTGTCGGCGGCGCGCAGGATCCGATCGCGCGCGGCGCGGGGATCACGCAGCGGGCGGGCGCGCAGGGCGCCGAGCTCGGCGGTGGACCAGGCGACGCCGTCGACGCCCGCGAGCTCGCGCGCCACCCACGCGAGCAGCCGGGCGAGCGCTTCGTCGTCGAGGGGTGCCTGGGCGACCCCCGGTACCCGCGCCACGTAGCGACGCCCGGCCGCCGACCCGAGCACGGCGCCGAGCGCCCGCAGATCGGGCACCTCGCCGGGGACACCGCTTCCGTCGAGGCGATGGCAGCCCGCGCAATGCAGCCGGAAGTCCTGCTCGGGCGCACGCTCGGTCGCCGCACCGCTCGCGCGCGAGTCCGTCTCCGTGGACGCGGCCTCGACGCCGGGGCCGAGGAGGGCGAGCGCGAGGACACTCGTCGGCCCGAGCAGGCGCCACGCCCTCATCGCTCGGGCTGCGCTTCGCTCGCCTCGCCGATCACCACGGCGATCGAGCAGTTGTAGACCGTCGAGACGGAGCCCGCGCACCAGTTGATGTCGTTGTTCCGGTACCAGTGGTACTCCGGCCGCTCGCCTTCGTTGCGGTTGCAGACGCATCGACCACAGAGGCTGCGGCCGCAGCAGTCGTTGTACGACACGAGGTAGTGCTTGCCGTCGGCGGGATTGCGACAGGTGCCGACCCAGGTCACGGGCGTGACCTCCGTGCCCGGCGGACAGGCCGTCGCCGTGCCGCCGCAGCAGGAGCAGAGCGAGCCGTCGATCGCGCAGTAGCGCCAGTACTCGCAGCGCGTCGGATCCCCCTCCGGCCCCTCGATCGCCTCGTTCGGGACGAGCGGCGAGATCGTGACACCGGCGTCCCCGTCCGCACCCGGCGCGGGCGGCGTCTGCGCCCGCGCCCGCGCGATCGGCAGCAGCGGCCAGGCCGCCGCCCCCACCAGCCACGCGCCGAGACGCGCGAGGAACGCTCGTCGCCCCGTGCGTCGTGCGACCGAACGCGTCCCCCGCTCGACGATCGAGTCGAATCGTCGCGTCATGCGGCCCCCTTCTCTCGCTGCCCCGGAGCGACCGTCCCGAGGTCCTCGCCGGCTCGCTCCCTCGCGAGGTAGGTCTGCAGCGAGTCGGCGTCGAGACGGTCCGCCTCGAAGAGGCTCTCGAGATGCTCGCGCGTATTGACCAGTCCCTTTGCGCGGAGCGTGCCCGACGCGTCGATCAGCACGGCGAAGGGCAGCTTGGCGACCTCGTAGCGCAGACCCAGCTCGTGGGAGAGCACGTACTCGGCGGACTCGAGGCCGTGTCGGGCGCGATAGGCGAGCTGCTCCTCGCGCGGGCCGTCGCTCGCGTAGACGAGTCGCACGCGATTGCGCTCCGCCGCTGCGACACGACGGAGTGTCGGTAGCAGGCTCTCGCAGACGGGGCAGCCCGGCGCGAGGAAGAAGAGCAGCGTGCGTCGGCCCGTGAGATCCGACCCGCCGAGCCGGACCGGGCGCCCGTCGAGATCCGCGAGCGTGAGCTGCGGCGCCGGATCGCCGACCGCCGGGCCCGACGCGACGGCGAGGGCGCCGACGGGGGCGATACGTTCGTGGAGCAGCCCGACCTGTCGTGTCAGGGCGAAGACGACGAGCGCCAGGACGATCACGACGAGCCAGAGCAGGACGTTCGAGACGATCAGGGCCTCGGTCATGGCCGGGCGACCTCCGGGCGCGCGAGAGCGGAGGGCAGCCGGTCGACGCGGCGGGCCGGGAGGGCGACGAGCTGATCGATCGCGAGGTAGACGAGCGTCAGCGCGACCAGCCCCCCGCCGATCGTGAGCGCGTCGACGAGCTCGAGCGAGCGCGTGTCGCGCGGCATCGCCGTCGTCGCGAGCAGGCAGGCCAGTGCGAAGTTGCGCAGCACGAGCCCGCCCGAGAGGGGCGTGCTGCGGGCGGCTGCGCCGAGGCAGCCGCAGTCGATGCCCCGGCGACCGCGAAGGAGGTTCACGGCGATCGCGACGGCGTAGACGACGAGCAGGCCCGCGGCCGCGAGGCCGGTCACGCGAGCGAGCCCCGGAAGCACCGGGCCGAGGGGCAGCGACAGCGCGAGCCCGACCTCGAGCCCGACGAGCCCGAGCGCGACCGGCGGGACCAGTGCGTTCGGTAGCAGTGCGTAGGCCCGCAGCGTCGCCGTGAATCGCGGCAGGTCCCGGAGCTTGTGATGGGCGGAGGCGGCGAAGAGCAGACCGGAGCCGAGTCCGAGGAGCCAGCCCAGGGCGGGATCGAGGGTCGTCGTTGCGATCGCGGTCGGCACGGCTTCCTCCTCTTTCCGTTCGGTTACGGGACCCGCAGCGTCGGCCCGGCGAGGCCGGCCTCGTTCAGGATCCGGAGCGCCGCCCCGTTCTCCGCATCGACGACGCCCACCGCGCCGAGCTCGGCGTTGCGCATGAAGAGGACCGGCCGCGCGTCCTGGCTGACGGCGATCGAGTGCACCTCGTCACCCGGCACGAACCATCGCATCAGCGTCGCCGTCACGCTCTCCCGCGGCACGCCGAGCAGTCCACCGAGAAAGGTCGCGGAGATCGCCGGGGGCGAGATCACGGCAAGGCGCTTCTGCGCGGCCAGATCGAAGGACCAGATCGCGGGTCCACCGTCCTTGTGCGAGCCGGGCCCGCCGCGATGCATCACGATGAAGAGCCGGCCGCTCGACGCGTGCACGGCGACGAGCTGGAGTCCCCCCGGCCGCCAGTCCCCCGCATCCCCCGCATCCGCCGTGAGCGACCAGGGCGGGGAGGCGATCGGGATCGAGCGCGAGAAGTCGACGTCGTGGACCCGGCCCGCGAAGCTGACGAAGATCCAGCGCGCACCGATCCGCCCGGCCGACGTGAAGACCGGATCCTCGACCGGATCGAAGAAGGGCGCGCTCTCGAAGAGCTGTCGCTTGCGGCCGTTCGGGGCCAGCTCGACGACGGCGGTCGCACCATTGCCGCAGAGGGTGGCGAAGCGCAGCTCGTCGACGGGGTACACGCCCGAGCAGCCGGCGATCCCGATCTCGCCGACGAAGCGGCGGCGTTCGAGGTCGATGATCGAGACCGAGCTGGCCGGGAACTGGTTGAAGACGGCGAGGAAGCGGGGCCCCACCAGGGCGGAGTAGGCGATCGCCGTGTTGCCCGAGCCGGCACGGGTCGGGAAATCGATCTCGCCCTTGACCTTCATGGTCTCGAGGTCGTAGACCGTGACGAAGTCGCTGCGCTTACCCCGGCGGCCGCGCGCGTAGTCGACGTCGACCGAGTAGATCTCCTTCCGGTCGCGCGACACGAGCGGCGCCTGGGGCGTGAGCAGACCGGGCGAGTCGATCATGCCGAGCACGCGGCCGTCATCCCCGTCGAAGAGCAGGCTGTGCTCGAGCAATCGGTCGGGGACCCAGACCCAGTGATCGCCGAGGGGCGGCAGCGTCGCGATCGAGGGACGTTCGAGCGCGTCGGAGCTGGCGGGCGCGTCCGGCGGACCCGGCGCCGCCACGGCGGGGGCGGCCACGCGTTCCTCGGCCGCGCTCGGGCGGGCCGCACGGCGCTCGGCCTCCAGGGCCGGGTGTACGCCCGGCGGCGTGGCGGGACCCGCGGCACGCGTCGGCGAGGCGGCGATCGTCGCGAGCAGCGCCGCCGTTGCAGCCAGCAGGCCCGCGAGGCGTCTCGGGATTCGGAGGGAGCGGGCTTCGACGACGTTTCCGGGCATGCTTGGCGCCTGAGTCTAGGCGGCCTCTGCCCGGATCGGCAGGTGCTCGTAGCGACGCACGAAGATGCTCGGTGCGAGTCGGGCGGGGGCGTCCTCGACGAGCGTGATGCGGGCGGTCCCAGCGAGCAGCGCCTCGACCATGACACGTGCCTCGAGCCGTGCGAGATGGGCGCCCACGCAGAAATGCGCGCCCCGGCCGAAGCTCATGTGGCGCTTCGGGTAGCGTCGATCGAGGCGGAGCCGATCGGGCTCGTCGAAGACCGCCTCGTCCCGGTTCGCCGAGGCCCAGAGCAGCATCAGACGATCTCCCGGCTCGAGGTCGAAGCCGCCGAGCCGGCAGGCGCGCCGCACGGCGCGGTAGTGGAACTTGAAAGGCGGCTCGAGGCGCACGACCTCCTCGACGAAGCGCGGGATCAGCGACGCGTCGCGCCGCAGCCGATCCGCGAGAGCCTCGTCGCCCGCCAGCCAACGCACGACCGAGCCGATCAGCGCGGCCGTCGACTCGCCGCCCGCGCCGAAGAGCACGATCGAGATGCCGAGCGCCGCCTCGCGCGGGATCACGCCTTCGCGCACGGCGTCCGCCAGCACGGCGAGCAGCGGCGCGTGCTCGTCGACTCCGCCTGCGCGGTCGAGGTGCTCGCCCAGATAGGCCGCCATGCGCATCGTCTCGCGCGCGAGCTCGCCGAGCCGCTCGGCACTCGCGTCCCCCGCGAGCATGTCGCCGCCCATCATCGCCCAGGTCCGGAAATGTTCGACGTCGCGCTCCGGCAGCCCGAGCAGACGCGCGACGGCGAGTGCGGGCACGCGCTCGGCGATCGGTGCGAAGTCGCCGCCCCCCGCCGCGACGAACCCGTCGAGGGCCTCGCGCGTCCATCGTCGCAGCATCGGCTCGAGGCCCGCGACCCGCCCGGGCCCGAGCCAGGGCTTCACGAGTCCGCGATGGATCGCGTGGTCGGGCTCGTCGGCGGTCGCGATCACGTCCGTCGCACCCGTGCTCGGCAGCTCGAAGGTGTCGGGGCGGGCATCGTGCCCACGGATCAGCACGCCCGTCAGGTTCGCCGAGAAGTCGGCCTCGCGGCCGAGCGCTTCGTCGACGAGGGCCCAGCTCGCGACGGCATGGACGCCCGTCTCGGCCACGCGCGAGAGGGGCGACTCGCGTCGCAGGCGGGCGAAGAAGGCGTGGGGGTCCTCGATCACCGCCCGACTCAGGATCTCACTCGGGTCCTCGGCGCAGAGCGGAGCGCGCATCCATGCTCCTCCTTCATGGGGGTCGCGATCGGGCTCGGACGGCTCAGGCACGCAGCGCCGCCGCGACCCGTTCTGCGAGGGCGACGACGATCACGTGCGTGTTGCTGCGTGGTACGCGTGGAATCGTGGAGGCGTCGGCGACGTAGAGGCCGCGCGTGCCGCGCACGCAGCACGCGAGATCGGTGACGGCGCCGTCGTCCTCGCCCATCCGGCACGTGCCGACGCCATGGTAGAAGGCGCCGTGGTGCGCTCCGATCCAGGCGTCGAGCTCGGCGTCGGACTGGTCGCCGAGCCGACGCAGGGCTTCGGGATCGCCGGCGACCCCGGCCGCTTCGAGGATCGCGACGCTCTCGCGATAGGCCCAGCGCAGACGCGCGAAGTTGCGCGGCTCGCTCGGCAGGGACCACGCGAAGCGTCCGCGATCCTGCGTGCGTGCGGAGCGGAGCGTGAGCGAGGTCTCGCCGAAGGGCTGCTGCAGGGAGATGCTCACGTTCAGCTGGTAGGCGCCGGGCGCCGTGCGCTCGAGCCAGGGCGTGAGCTGGACGTCGTTGTTCCAGGGGCTGTCGGGGGCCGAGAGGCGGGCGAGGTTCTGGAGGCCGCGTGGGCCGCCGCGGGGCACCCAACGCGCGTCGATCGGCGTCGAGAGCTGGACGACCATGTGGTCGGTCCAATGGTGACCGACGGCGGGCAGGTCGACCTGCGGCTCGATGCCGTGGGGACGGAGCTCGTCGGCGGGGCCGATGCCCGAGCGGAGCAGCAGGAGCGGGCTCTGGAGCACGCCGCCGGCGAGCACGATCCGGCCGGCCTCGAGTCGCGTGCCGTCCTCGAGCTCGACGCCGAAGGCGACGCGCTCCGCGTCGCGCGCACCTGCGGCCCCCTCCGTGCGGAGCAGCACGCGACGCACGAAGGTGTCGCACCGGATCTCGAGGTTCGCGCGGGCGCGGGCGGGCGAGAGATGGGTGATCAGGGCCGAGAGCCGCCGCTCGCCGTCGCGGTTCATCGGGATCGGGCCGACGCCCGTCGTGTCGGGGGCGTTGTGGTCGGGGCAGAGCGGCACGCCGCGGGCGACGCAGCCCTCGACGAAGGCCTTCTGGGTCGGCGTCCACTCGGCCTCGGCCCAGCGCCGGATCGGCACGGGGCCCGAGTCCCCATGCCACGCGGCATCGCCGAAGTCGAGATCGTTCTCGAGCCGTCGGAGCCAGGGCAGCATGTCCGCCCACTTCCAGCCCGTGGGCCAGACCGCGAGGTCCGGGGGCTCCGCGCGCATCGCGACCCCGCCGTTGATGCTCGACGAGCCGCCGAGTCCGCGGCCGCGCAGGTAGGGCAGCGTGCGCCCGTCGCTCGAGTCGACCGTCTCGCCCCACTCGATCGGCCATTGGTAGCCGCGTCCGAGGAACTCGACCTGCTCGGGCAGCGCCTGCGTGTCGAAGTCCGGCCCGGCCTCGATCAGCAGCACGCGATGGCCCGGATCCTCCGAGAGTCGCGCCGCGAGCACGCAGCCCGCCGAGCCGCCGCCGACCACGATCGTGTCCCAGCTCATTTCGTCTCCCACAGACACAGCCCTGCGTCTCCGCTCATCGCTCGTCCGCGCCGAGCAGTCGCGCGCGCATGCCGGCGTCGTCGACGAAGACGGGCAGGCCCGTCTCGTCGACGTAGGAGGGCTTGATCGAGGCGCCGCCGTCGACGGCGATCACCTGGCCCGTCACGAAGTCGGCGAGGTCCGAGAGCAGGAAGAGGGCGGCGCCGGCGATGTCGGCGGGGCGACCGCGTCGGCCGAGGGGCAGCACGCGACGATCGCGCTCGGCATCGACCGAGGGGCTGCGGGGCACGTGGATCGTGCCGGCGGCGATCGCGTTGACCCGGATGCCGTGGCGGCCCCACTCGAGGGCCTGGGTGCGCATCAGCGAGAGGAGGGCGGCCTTGGCCGCCGCGTAGGCGGCGCCGAAGGGCATGGCCTGGAGGGCGGCGATCGAGGCGAGCTGGACGATGCGGCCGGGGCGGCGGGACTCGATCGCGTGCCGCGCGAAGAGCTGCGACGCGAGCCAGGCGGCGCGCAGGTTCAGCGTCATCACGGCGTCGAAGGTCTCGTCGGTCGTCTCGACGATCGAGCCGAAGCGGTCGCGGGCGAGGCCGCCGACGATGTCGACGAGGCCATCGGGGGGGCGGCCTGCCGCAATCTCGTCGCGAAAGAGCGCTTCCATCGGCGCACGCTCGGTCGCGTCGACCACCCGGCCGCGGAGCGCACCCGCGCCGGCTTCGAGCGGCGCGAGGGTCGGCTCGAGCGCCGGGCCGTCGCGATCGATCGCCAGGACGTCCGCACCGACCGCCGCCAGCTCGCGGGCGACGCTCGTGCCGATCCCGCCGCCGCCGGCGCCGACCACCCAGATCCGCCGTCCGCGCAGGCCTGCGCGCGCGTCGAGGCTCATGCCACTCGCCTCCTTCGCTCCGCCGTCCTCGACATGCCGTCCCTCCTCTGCGCGACCGCGCCCCTATCCTCGCGCGCCTCGCGGATCGGGGCGAGGGGCGATCGGGTCCCGCGCGCCCGGCGCGGCTATGCTGCGCCGCCCATGGCCTACGACGTCACCGACTTCCACACCCTGATGGCCCTCGAGCCCCACGGCCCCGACGTCTTCGTCGGGATCGGCCCCGCCTATCCCTGGGGTCGCGTCTACGGCGGCCAGGTCGTCGCCCAGGCGCTGCGCGCGGCCTATGCGACGATCGACACGCCGCATTTCGTGCACTCGCTGCACGCGTACTTCATCCGCGGCGGCGACTCGGACGAGCCGATCCGCTTCGAGGTCGACCGCATCCGCAACGGTCGATCCTTCCTCACGCGGCGCGTGGTCGCGCGGCAGTCGATGGGTCCGATCCTGAACCTCTCGGCCTCCTTCCAGGTCCGCGAGGACCAGGCGGACGTGCAGGAGACGGCGAGCTCGGAAGGGGTGCCTGCGCCCAACGCGCTCGCGGCGACGGATTGGGGTCCGATCCTGCAGCGCCGCACGATTCCGCAGGAGGGCGCGCGCGCCGCCTGCTGGCTGCGGGTGGCGGGCGATCTCGGCGGGGATCGCGTCCTGCAGGACTGTGCGCTGGCCTTCGCCTCGGACGACATCCCGACCGAGGCCGCGAGCCGCTCGCATCCGCGTCATCCGGGCGTGGCCGGGCTGCCCGAGGACTACGACGAGGTCTTCGTCGGCGCGAGCCTCGACCACGCGATCTGGTTCCATCGCCCCGGTCGCCACGACGACTGGGTGCTGCATCAATTCGAGGGCCACGGCGTCGTGGGCGCGCGCGGACTCGGCCTGGGGCGCGTGCACGACCGCAATGGGGTCCACCTCGCCACGATCGCCCAGGAGATCCTGATCCGGGAACGGACACGTTAGGCGGGCTCGGACGGAATGGATCCGGACGCGTCCGGATCGGGAGGGAATCGGGATGAGCGCCCTGCAACACGATCTGCCGGAGGGGACGATCGAGTGGATCGAGTCGGTCGCTGCCGGACGCGTCGAGTCCCTGCGTCGCCACGTCGCCCGGCGCGAGGCCTGGATCGTCGACGTCGCCCGCGACGATGGCAGCCGGCTCGAGGGCTTCCTGCGCATCCAGCGCGAGGACGGCGGCGTCGATCCGCGACGACTCGAGCGCGAGACGCGGATCACCCAGGCGCTCGAGCGTTGCGGCATCCCCGTCGCGACGGTGCACGGCTGGAACCCGGAGCTCCGGACCACGCTCTTCGCCCGCGATCCCGGTCGCGCCGACATCGACCGCCTCGAAGACCCCGCCCGCCAGCGCGCGATCATGGAGGACTTCATGCGCGTCGTGGCGCGCATGCACCAGCTCGACCTCGATGCGCTCGCCCTCGACGACATCCTCGGGCCGAGGCCGACGACGCCGGAGGAGACGGCCCTCGCGTCCGTCGACGAGATCTGCTCGCAGTGGTCGCATTTCCTGGGCGGCTACCGCGACCCGCTCACGACCTACGCGGACGCCTGGCTGCGCCGGTTCGTGCCGAAGGAGGTCGCGCGGGTCTCCCTCGTGCAAGGGGATACGGGCCCGGTCAACTTCATGTTCCAGGGCGATCGCGTGAGCGCGATCGTCGACTGGGAGCTCGGGCATTGGGGCGACCCGATGGAGGATCTCGGCAACATCCTCGTGCGCGAGTTCTACAACCCCTGCGGTGGCCTGAGGGGACTCTTCGAGCTCTACGCGCGCGAGGCGGGGATTCCCTACTCGTCCTTCGCCGCGCGCTACTACGCCGTGCATCAGAACTTTCGTGGCATGGTCCCGATCCACTACGTCTGTCTGAACGCCCATCCGCGCGAGTCGATCGCGAGCTACCTCTGCTACCGCTACGTCGGCGATCGCGCCACCTGCGAGATGCTCGCGCAGGCGATGCAGATCGAGGTCGAACGGCCGGAGATGCCCGAGGGCGAGGGGGAGCGCGATATCCTCGCGGAGTCCGCGATCCACGCACAGGACGCCGACGTCGTGCCGGCGATCGAGGATCCCTTCGCGCGCTCCCGCGCCGAGGCGGTCAAGACGCTCGTGGCCTGCATGGACCGCAAGCGGCGCTACGGGAAGGCGCTCGACGCGATCGAGTGCGAGGAGCTCGGCGCGCTCCTCGGGCGGCGGCCGGACTCGGCGGCGGAAGGGCTCGTCCTGCTCGACGCGGCGATCCGCGCGGGTCGCTTCGAGGACGAGTCCCTCGTGCGCTACCTGACGCGGCACGCCTGGCGCGACGAGTGGCTCTACGCGCCGGCGGTCGCGCTCTATCCCGAACGGCGCTGGTCGGAGATCGACTGAGGATGCGTCCGCTCGACGCCGGACAGGTCTCGCTGCGCATCTATCCGCATCCGCTGCCGGCCCGGGCGTGCGTCGAGGAGATGTGCGCGCAGGCGAGGCTGGCGGAGCAGGCGGGCTTCGCGGGGCTGATGACGGCGGAGCATCACGGGGGCTTCCCGGGCTACGTGCCGAATCCGATGCAGCTGGCGGGCTTCCTGCTGGCGGCGACCGAGCGGCTCTGGGCGGGGCCCTGCCCGTTGCTGCTGCCGCTGCGGCCGTGGACGCACGTCGTCGAGGAGGCGGCGTGGCTCGCGGCGCGACATCCCGGGCGGGTCGCCGTCGGGCTTGCGGTGGGCGGGCTCGCGCAGGACTTCGAGCTGGCGGATCTCGACTTCGCGCAGGCTGGCGCGCGCTTCCGCGAGGCCGCGCCGCACGTGATCGCGGCCCTGCGCGGCGAGACCGCGAGTCCCCTCGCGGAGGATCCGGCGGTCGGGGCCTGCGCGGAGGCGCCCGTGCCCGTCGTCGTCGCGGCGCAGGGGCCGGTCGGCGCGCGGCGGGCGGCGCGATGGGGCGTGGGCGTGCTCTACGACTCTTTGCAGACGGTGGAGCGGATGGCCGAGGTCTCCCGCGCGCACGTCGAGGCGGGCGGCAGCGGGGCCCGCATCGCGATCCGTCGCGTCTGGATCGGCCCGCCGCCCTCCGAGTCCGTCGCGGCGCAGATGGATTTCTACCGGGGCTATGCGTCGGAGACGGCGAAGGCGCATTGGGGCGAGGGGCAGGAGCTGGTCGGCGGGCGGAACGGGGCGGATCTCGCGGAACGACTGCTCGACCTCGCGCGCGCGGGCGGCTGCGACGCGTTCAACCTGCGGCTACATCTGCGCGGCGTCGAGCCGACGGCGATCCGCGAGCAGATCGCACGACTCGGCGAAGAGACGCTGCCGCTCCTCGCACGCGAGCTGCCGCGGATCTAGCTCGATCCGCTTCGGTGCCTTGCACGCGAGCTACCGCGGACCTAGCTCCGCTTGCGCTCGTCCGCCGACGCCGACATCAGGTTGACCTCGAGCAGGTAGTCGGGCGGCGTGCGCTCGATCTGGGAGGCCGTGCGCGCGCGCAGCTTCGCCGTCTGGTGCTCCATCGGATAGGTCGCCCAGAACACGTCGTCGCGGATCGCCTCGATGCAGAGGTCGGCGACCTCCGAGAGCGGCGCCTCGACGACCTCCTGGCCCGCGGCCGCAGCGCGGGCGCGGTACTCGGCGAGGGCGTCGCGCGGCGCGTCGTCGTCGGGGTCGCCACGCCGGTAGCGGTCGGGTCGGTTCGCGCCCGCCCGCCAGATGCCCGTCGCGAGTACGCCCGGCGTCCGACTCGAGGGCAGCAGCAGCGACGCGCTCACCTTCGAGCCCAGCTCCCGCAGCTGGCCCCAGAGACACTCGGTGAGCGTCGTGACCGCGGCCTTCGTGACGGGGTAGATGTCGCTGCTCGCGATCGGCGTGTAGGCGCCGTTGCCCGAGGAGGTGTTCACGACGTGGCCCTCGTCCTGGGCGATCAGGTTGGGGACGAAGGCGTTCATTCCGTTGATCACGCCCATCACGTTCACGTCGAGGGACCAGCGCCAGTCGTTCAGGTGGTGCTCCCAGGCGTGCCCCTTGGCGCCGGCGCCGACCGCCGCGTTGTTGCAGATCACGTGCACGGCGCCGAAGCGCTCGATCGCCCGGTCGCGCGTCTCGCAGAGCGACTCGAAGGAGGTCACGTCCGTCCGCACGCCGATCACGTCCTTCGAGCCGATTCCCTCGACCGCCGCGCCGAGGGCGTCCTCGACCACGTCCGCCAGCACGACCTTCATGCCCTGCGCGAGCATCGCCTCGCCGATCGCGAGGCCGATGCCCCCGGCACCGCCGGTGACGACGGCGACCTTGCCCCTGAGCTCCTTCATGTGCGCTCCTCCTCGTTCGCGGCGATCCGCGGCGACCGTCCGCGAGATCGCGCCCCACGCGCCCCGGCCAACGTATCACGCGACCGGTGGCTCTCGCGCGCGGCGGATGATCGCGCCTTTGTGTGGTGCGGCACGGGGCGATGGCGGCGCGAGGCGGCGCTGGTCTAGATTCGCGGGCCGGCCGCCGGATCCATCCCGCCCGGGCGCCCGCGACGCATCGCGCGCGAGGCCACGGAGCACACGGAAGAGAGGAATGCGCATGAGCGACGCGAAGCGACTCGAGGGCAAGGTCATGCTGATCACGGGCGCCGCGTCCGGCATCGGGCTCGCCTGCGCCGAGCGCTTCGTGCGCGAGGGCGCCGTCGTGGCGGGATTGGACGTCACGCCGCGCCCCGACGCCTGGTCGGCGATCGAGAAGGCGGCCCCGGGATCGACCTACACGGTCGGCGACGTGCGCGACGAGGCCGGGCAGAACGCCTGGGCGGCGGAGGCCCGCGCGCGACACGGGCGCATCGACTCGATCGTCACGGCGGCGGGGGTTGCGGGCGGCGGTCCCGTGCACCTGATCCCGACCGAAGAGTGGCAGCGCGTGCAGGACATCAACCTGAAGGGCACGTTCCTGTCGGTGAAGGCCGTACTCGGCGCGATGCTCGAGCAGCGCTCGGGCACGATCATCACGGTCGCGAGCGTCGAGGGCCTCGAGGGCGCCGAGGGCGGCAGCACCTACAACGCCTCGAAGGGCGGCGTGATCCTGCTGACGAAGAACCTCGCGATGGACTACAGCCGGATGGGCATCCGGGCCAACTGCATCTGCCCCGGCTTCATCGACACGCCGCTCTTCCGCTCCGTGATCGACTCGCCGGCCCTCGGCGAGACGAAGGACGCGATCCGCGACCAGCACAAGATCGGTCGCTTCGGCCGGCCCGAGGAGATCGCGGGTGCTGCCTTCTTCCTCGCCTCGGACGACTCGTCCTTCGTGACGGGGCACGCGCTGCCCGTCGACGGCGGCTATGTCGCGGGCCATCGCTACGGCCACACGAAGCTGATGGGCCTCGAATGAGATCGGGCGGCGGGCTCAGCGCGTCCCGCGCATGAGCTCGGGAGCGCCGGGCGGGGCCGGGCGGCTCGCGTCGCCGGGCTCGGCGGTCGAGGCCGCGCCCGCGCTCGTCGTGCCGGCCGGAGCGGCCAGCGGGGGCTGGTCGAGCGTCAGCCCCCGCGCGGCGTCCTCGAGCAGGAGCCGCACCATGTTCTCCTTGTGCGCGCTCGTGTACGCGGCGTCGGAGAACGCATCGAGCGGGAAGCTCCGCGTCGCGTGCAGGCCCGGCAGGTCGGGCATCGGCTCGCGGTCCGGGTACTGCCCGTCGAGGAAGCGGTAGCCGCGCACGTTGCCGACGCGGTAGGGCCCTGCGAGCGCTGCGTCGTGCAGGATGCGGCCGAAGAACCCGACGGACACGACGCGGTCGGATCGCTCGAGGTCGCCCTTCCAGCTCGAGAAGGCGATCGGGCGGCCGGCGGCGTCGAAGAGGTTCGCGTCGATGCGATAGAAGCCCGGCTGGTCGACGTCGATGCCGAGGTCGACGCGCAGGCTGCCGGACTCGAGTGCATCGGAGACCCCGCCCGTGAAGCGGGCGGGAATGCGGCCCTCGGGCGTCGAGTAGAAGCGCAGCTGCTCGTCGTGGAAGCGGTCGGGTGCGTACTCGATCCGCGCGTCGACGACGATCGGACCGAGGTGATCGGCGAAGCGCGCCGTGTCGAGGACGGCGAGGTAGTCGTCGCCCTCCGGACGGAACTCGAGTGCCACGGGATCGCCTTCGGGTCCGGCGCGACCCTCCCGCGTGGCGTGGGCCTGGATGCCGAGTGCGGGGATCGGGCGCTCGCCGAGGCGGAGGGCGAGAGCGAGTCGGACCTCGTGGTCGCCGGTGTAGAAGTACCGATCCGTCGTGAGACGCACCTGCACGACCTCGTCGGCGTCCATGCTGAAGGTCTCGGGGATCGGCCGGAAATCCTCGTAGCGGGCGTTCGGCTCGATCAGGTCGGCGTGCTCGGTCGTCAGACGACCGCTGCCGGGCGGGTAGACCGTATTCGCGAGGTAGCGCTCGACGGCGGGCGGGAGTGCCGCGTCGCCGGTCGCGGGCGTCGGACGCGCGCGGGCCGGGTCGGGCGCCGGCGCCGCGACCGGTCCCGGCCCGCCCGGTCCGCGCGCGGCGCCGCTCGTTCGCAGCAGGATCAGCCCCGCGAGCGCGAGGCCGATCAACGCGGCCGAGAGCCAGGCCAGGCGTCGGGCGAGTGCGGCCGCGTCACGCGGTCTGGCGGAGTCGCGCTCGTCCGACGCCCGGGTCATGAGCGGGTCGTCCCTACCAGCCCATGTTCTGGATGAACTTCGTCTTCATCCCGTAGTGGTCGAGGTCGTAGCCCGTGCAGGTCCAGGCGGCGTGGTGGTTGGTCCACTTCGGCGTCGTGCACAGGCTGCTCGTGCTCGTGACCGAGCTGACGGCGCCCGCGGAGTGATAGGCGACGGCGCCGTCGTCCTCACCGGGCAGCAGCCAGGACGTGTACCACCAGCCGTCGTAGCCGCCGATGTGGTAGACGGTCTCGCCGTTCGTGTCGTTGTGGTTGTAGGCGTTGCGGACCTCGCTTCGGCCGAGATGACCCGAGTAGTCGCAGGGGCCGAAGATGTCCGCGAGGAAGTTGCCGGAGAGGGCGCTGCCGCCGCCCGCGCCCGCCGAGGTGCCGACCCAGTTGACGTTCCAGTTCGTGCCGGAGTTCGCGAAGCGATGGCCCATCACGGCGTCGCCGCCGCTGTAGTTGATCACGTAGCAGAGGTTCGAGCCCGTGCAGCACTGGTCGAGGTAGAGACCGAGGGTGTGGCTGGCGTCGGAGAGGCCGCTGTGGTTCGTCTGGACGGCCTTCACGTCGATCGACGTGTAGCCGGCCTTGCTCGCGAGGGTCGTGTTCCAGCCCTGGGAGCACATTCCGCCGACGTGGAGGATGTAGCGGCTGCCGGAGTTCGGGGAGCAGCCCGTGTTGGCGTTGCAGACGGGCTGGTAGTCCGCGCAGCAGTCGCCGTAGCTCGTGCACGAGGCGTCGCAGTAGCAGCTGTTGCCGTTGTTGCCCGCGCCGTACCCGCCGCAGGCGTTCACGCAGGTGCCGGCGTCGTCGCCCCCCACGCCGGCCATCGCCGCTCCACCCCAGAAGGCCGCGATCGTGATCGCCAGCCAGGCCACGTGCCGGACGAGTCGTCTTCCGTTCCGCATGCTCGAGATCCTCCCCTTCGAGAGCGCGGCGCCGCGGCCTCACGCGGACCGTCGCCGAGCGCGTTCCCCCACCCGGGCCATCCTACGCAGCGTCAGATGCGGAATGCAAGCCTGAACGTGAGTCGCGGGGATTTCACGCCCCGGTCGGGTGGGCGCCGATCGGGCGCCTCCCCGATGCGCGGGGCGCGGTCGGGTCCGGGCGTCGCGCTCGTGTTAGGCCGATCGGGATCGCTCAGTCCGCGGAACGGGCGGCGGGCGGATGGAAGCGCCAGGTCCCGATCGCGGCGCCGGCTTCATAGCGTCCCTCGGCGATCACGCTGCCGTCCTCGCGCAGGAAGACCCAGTCGCCGTCCCGTCGGCCCTGCGCGTCGAGCGCGCCGCGGGCGCGCGGCGTCCGATCCGCGAGGAGATCCGGACGCGCCGGAGGGCAGGCCAGCTCGGCGATGCGCCGGGTCAGCTCGTCGCGATCGCGCACGGCGCAGAGTGCGGCCGCATCGGCCTGTCGCAGATGCGCGTCCCGCAACGAGGCCCGGAGCTCGACCGTCCCTTCGCTCGCCTCGCGCCCGCGGATCAGGCCATAGCTCGCATGCCAGGCGTCGTAGCGGGGCCCGTAGCGGGGCGTGAGGCCCGGCATCGCCGCCGACGGGGGGAAGTCGAATCGCCCGTCCGCGTCCGTGCGGGCGGTCCGTAGGCGCGCGATGCGCAGGAGGTCTGCGCCGCCCGCACCACGGGTCGAGACCTCGAATACCATGGCGCCGGCGATCGGCTCCCCCGTGTCGGCGTCGCGGAAGTGGCCTCGCACCGCGCCCCCGGAGTCGGCTCCGCGCTCGGGCGCGCAGGCGAGCCCGGTGACCACGAGGAGGCAGATCAGCCCGGCCCGCGTCCGGCGCGTGGCGTCGGCAGCCACCCTCATCGCGTCGCGACCGCGAGACCGAAGCGTTCGGAGAGCGGGATCCGGATCTCCAGCGGACGCAGGTAGCGACGCACGATCTCGTCGCGATCCTCCGTGTGCGCATGGGCGAAGCCCGCCTTGCGGATCGTCTCGAGCAGCTCCTCGCGCGGGTAGCGGGTCACCTGGGGCTCGCCCGCGCGCTCGAGCCAGGCGGTCATCTGGTCGCGGATCTCGAGGTAGCGCGCCGAGAGCTCCTCCCACGGTCGCATGTAGTCGAGTACGACCTCGCTTCCGTCCGCCAGCAGGGAGGCGAGGTCGGCGAGACTCGTCGCGACCGTCTCCTTGCGCAGGTAGTAGACGACACCCATCCAGCAGACGACGGCGCGGCCCTCGGGATCGAAGCCTGCGGCGCGCAGCACCTCGGAGGCCCGGCGGCGCTCGAAGTCGCAGGGGACGAAGTGGACGTTCTCGGGGATCGGCCAGCCGAGCTCTTCGAGCCGCGCCCGCTTCCAGTCCTGCGTGCTCGGATGGTCGACCTCGTAGATCGTCACGTCGGAGAGCGCCGCGGGACGGCGGAAGGCGAAGGAGTCGAGCCCCGCACCGAGCAGGACGTATTGCCGTACGCCCTGCGCATGCGCCGCCCGCAGGCGATCCTCGGCATAACGTGCACGGAGCGTGATGAAGAGCCGATTCTCGGCCAGGATCCACGGGCCCCCATCGCGGTAGGGCTCCATCAAGGCCCGCGCGTCCTCGCCGAGCAGGGCCTCGGCGGCTCGATCCTCGAGCAGGTGCGGCGGCGGGTCGAAGGCCAGGTGGGCCGCGCGGGCGGCGGCGGTCTGGCGTGCGGTGTCGCTCGGCTGGCCTTCGATCATCGCATCTCCCGACTGGCTCGCGCCCGCCGACCGGACTCCGGGGCAGGCCGCCGCTGGCCTCCCAGGGTAGCGGCGGCCGCCTGCACCGCCGGGTAGAGTCGCGCGGCGCATGCCCGGCCGGCCCTGCGGCCGGGCGCGCCGGACGGGACGCATTCTGGACGAGGAGGAGGGTCGTATGGAGCTCGGCAGTCGTGGGGTGTGGGCGTCGCTCGACGCCTACTCGTTGTCCGAGGCGATCGAGGCGGCCCGGCGCATCGAGGATCTCGGCTACTCGACGCTCTGGATGCCGATGTCGATGTCGCGGGACCTGATGGTCGTGGCCTCGCTCGTGCTCGCGAACACGGAGCGGCTGATCGTCGCGACCGGCATCGTCCCGACCTTCGAGCGGGCGCCCGCCGTGATGGCGGCCAGTGCGCGGGTGCTCGACGAGCAGTCGGGCGGGCGTTTCCTGCTCGGCCTCGGCGTCTCGCACGCGCCGATCGTCGAGGGGATGCACGGCCTGCGCTACGGACCGCCGCTCAGCTCGATGCGCGAATACCTCGACGCGATGGATCGGGGGCCCGACTTCTCGGCGCTGATGCCGGGGGCGGCGCCCGCCGAGCGGCGGAACGAGCCCATCGTCCAGACCGGTCCGCCTCGCGTGCTCGCGGCCCTGGGTCCGAAGATGCTCGCGCTCTCCCGTGACCGCGCCCAGGGCGCACACCCCTACTTCATGCCGCCCGAGCACACGCGTACGGCGCGCGAGATCCTCGGGTCCGACGCCTGGCTCTGCCCGGAGGTGAAGGTCGTGCTCGACACGGACGCGAGCCGGGCCCGCGCCTCGGCGCGGGCCGCCGGCGCCGCGAATCTCGCCCTCGAGAACTACCACAGGAACTGGCGGCGTTGCGGCTTCGAGGACGCGGACTTCGTGACGGGCGGATCGGATCGACTGATCGACGCGACGGTCGCCTGGGGGAGCGAGGACGACGTGGAGCGCTTCCTCGCGCGGCATCTCGAGGCCGGCGCGACCCAGGTCTGCCTGCAGTTCGTGAACGAGGGCGGTGCGCATACGGGGCTGCCCTGGAAGGCCGTCGAGGCGCTCGCGCCCGGTCGCTGAACGGGGTCGATCCCGGCGCGGCGCGATCTCCGCGGTGCGGCGCCGCCGGGCGTTCGCACCGCCGGATCGGGCCCCTTCGAGGTCGCCTCGCTCCGCTACGATCGAGGCTTCCGCGCGTCGGTCCGCATCCGGCCCGCGTCGAGAGGAGGCCGCACGACATGCCCTGGGATCTCGTCATCAAGAACGGCACGATCATCGACGGCACGGGCCTGCCCGGCTTCAAGGCCGACCTCGCGATCCGCGACGGCCGCATCGAGCGGATCGGTCGCGTCGAGGGAGACGCCCTGCGTACGGTCGACGCCGAGGGCCGGATCGTCGCTCCCGGCTTCATCGACGTCCACACCCACTACGACGTCCAGCTCGACTGGGATCCGATCGCGTCCCCCTCCATGCAGCACGGCGTGACGACCGTGCTGACGGGCAATTGCGGCTTCACGCTCTATCCGGCGAAGCCCGAGGACGTGGGCTGGCTCGCGGGCATGCTGACGCGGGTCGAGGGCATGTCGAAGGAGGCGCTGGCCGAGGGCTTCAAGTGGCACGGCGGAGATTTCGCGCAGTACTGGGCGCGGCTCGAGGGCAAGCTCGGCCTGAACGTCGGCGGCTACGTCGGCCACTGCGCCGTGCGCCGCATGGTGATGGGCGACGAGGCGTCGGAGCGGGCGGCTTCGGCCGAGGAGATCGAGGCGATGCAGGGCCTCGTGCGCCAGGCGATGGCGCAGGGCGCGGTCGGCTTCTCGACCTCGCAGCTCGATCTCCACGTCGGCGAGGACGGGCGCGGTGTGCCCTCGAACTTCGCGACGCCGGAGGAGATCGTGGCGCTCTGCGCCGTGCTCGCGGAGTTCCCGCACGGCGTGATCGAGATCATCCCGCGTTCGCACTCCGAAGGGCACGACGAGAAGGATCGCGCGCTGCTCCTCGAGATGGCGCGGGCCTCGGGCAAGGCGATCGAGCTCGGGCCGCTCTCGCCCGCGGCGGATCATCCGATGGGCTGGGAGAATACGATCCGCTTCGTGCGCGAGGCGCGGGAGCAGGGCGTCCGGCTGCATCCGCAATTCTCGACCCAGAAGCTCACGATCCATCTGCGGCTGAACGACACCTTCGTCTTCGACGAGCTGCCCTCGTGGTGCGAGGTGCTGACGAAGCCCCTCGACGAGGCCTGTCGGCTGCTGCGGGATCCCGCCGTGCGCGCGCGCATGCGGCACGACGTCGCGACGATCCCCCGCACGGCGCCGATCGACCTCGCGACGCTCGAGGTCGAGCACGTGCGGGACGAGGCGAACCGCGAGCTGCTCGGACGGACCGTCCAGGAGCTGATCGACGCGGGGCATCCGGGCGACGCCCTCGACGTCTTCCTCGACGTGTCGCTGCGGGAGGAGCTCGGCGTCGGCTGGACGGCCCGGGCGCCGGAGATCGCGAAGCAATTCATGCACCACGTCGTGACGAGCTCGATCCAGGAGCCCCTCGTGATGAGCGGCTCGAGCGACGGCGGCGCGCATCTCGCGAGCTTCGTCGGCGCCGATTACACGACGAAGCTGCTGACCGACCACGTCCCGGGCGTGCTGAGCCTCGAGCAGGCGATCTGGCGCCTCACGGGCATGCCCGCCGCGGTGCATGGCCTCGTCGATCGCGGCACGATCCGCGTCGGCGCCAAGGCGGACGTCGTCGTGATCGACCTCGATCGGCTCGAGGCGGGGGAGCACGAGGTGCGGGCGGACTTCCCGGGCGGGACCGAGCGATGGTTCGTCGATGCCCGAGGCTACGACATGGTGATCGTGAACGGCGTGCCCGTGATGGAGCAGGGCAAGCACACGGGGGCGCTGCCGGGCGAGGTCCTGCGCGGGGCGTGAGTGATGGCTGCTGAGCGGCGGGCGCGCGGGCTTCGGCGGCGCGTGGCGCGGGCGGAGGAACGATGGCGTACAAGGTGATCCAGTGGGCGACGGGTGGCGTGGGCCGGGCGGCGATCGAGGGCGTGCTCGACCATCCGGAGCTCGAGCTGGTGGGCTGCTGGGTCCACAGCGAGTCGAAGGAAGGCAAGGACGTGGGCGAGCTGATCGGTCGCAGACCGATCGGCGTGAAGGCGACGCGCGACGTCGAGGCGCTCCTCGCACTCGGCGCCGACTGCGTCGTCTACAGCCCGATCGTCGCGAACCCGAAGGAGGTCGCCCGCATCCTGCGCGCCGGCGTGAACGTCGTGACGCCGGTCGGCTGGATCTACCCGAAGCACCAGGACACGCGCGACGTCGAGGAGGCCTGCCGCACGGGGAAGGCCACCCTCCACGGCACGGGCATCCATCCCGGCGGCATCACGGAGCGCTTCCCGCTCATGGTCTCGGGGCTGTCGCGCGCGATCACCCACGTGCTCGCGGAGGAGTTCTCCGACATCCGCACCTACGGCGCGCCGCAGGTCGTCGGCGAGCTGATGCTCTTCGGCAAGACGCCCGAGGAGGCGAAGGCGAGCCCGATGCTCAAGCTGCTCGGCGGCGGCTTCTTCCAGTCGATCGACATGGTGGCCGACGCGATCGGTCTCACCCTCGACGCCGAGAAGCGAGCGCTGCACGAGATGGCGGTCGCGACCGCGCCGATCGAGTCGCCCGTCGGCACGATCCAGCCGGGCTACGTCGCGGGCCAGCGCTTCTGCTGGCAGGGCCTGGTCGACGGCCGACCCGTCGTCGAGGCCGCGGTCAACTGGATGATGGGCGACCAGCATCTCGCGCCGGCGCCGGGCTGCGACCCGGATCGCGTCTGGGCCTTCGGCGAGAAGGGCGAGCGCTTCGAGGTGCACGTCACGGGCGATCCCAGCACGCATCTCACCTTCAAGGGCTGGCATCCGCACTCGATCGAGGAAGGGCTCGAGCGCAACGCGGGCATCGTCGCGACGGCGATGCATTGCGTCTCGGCGATCCCCTACGTCTGCGCGGCGGGGCCGGGCATCAAGACCTATCTCGACCTGCCGCTGATCGCCGGGCGGGCGGCGCCGCAGCTGCTCGCGGGAGGCAAGCGATGATCCTCGACCGCTTCCGACTGGACGGCCGCGTCGCGATCGTGACCGGGGCGGGCAAGGGCATCGGCAAGGGCATCGCCCTCGGCTTCGCGGAGGCCGGCGCCGACGTCGCCTGCGCCGCGCGGACCGAGAGCGAGATCGAGGCGACGGCCGAGGAGATCCGCAAGCTCGGTCGGCGGGCGATCGCCGTGAAGACCGACGTCACGGTCACGGCGGATCTCGAGCGACTCGTCGATCGCACGGTCGACGAGCTCGGGCGCCTCGACGTGCTCGTCAACAATGCCGGCGGTACGGGGCCGCGGCCGGCACTCGAGACGAGCGAGCGCTTCTTCGAGGCGGCGCTCCGCTTCAACGTCACGAGCGCCTTCCTGCTCTCGAAGATCGCGATTCCGAAGATGGTCGCGACGGCGGGCGGTGGCTCGATCGTCAACATCTCCTCGCGCTCGAGCGACATGGTCCAGACCTCCTTCGTGGCCTACGGCGCCGCCAAGGCCGCGCTCAACATGATGACGCGCAACCTCGCGGCGGAGGTGGCACCCCGGGTCCGGGTGAATGCGATCTCCGTCGGCGGCGTCGAGACCGAGGGGCTCGCGGTCGTGCTCACGAACGAGGAGATCCGCGCGCAGTTCGAGCGGAATACGCCGATGAGGCGGCCGGGACAGCCCGAGGACCTCGCCTGCGCGGCGCTCTTCCTCGCGTCCGACGCGGCGTCGTGGGTGACGGGGAAGGTCTTCCAGATCGATGGTGGGACCGAGGCGCCGGCGATGTCGGTGCCCGTGCCGCCGCTCTGAGATAACCCGTCGGAGGCTGGCGCCGACGCCGCGCGGGCGCGCAGGTCGCTCGGGCCACGGAGGGAGGATCGGGCGTGCACACCCTGGCGGATCCGCTCGAGCACGCGCGCCGGACCTCGGCGTCGCGTCTCGCCGTCGTCTCCGGCGACACACGTCTCACGTTCGAAGATCTCGGGCGCCGCTGCCGTCTGCTCGCCGGGGCCCTCGATCGCGCGGGCCTCGCCCGCGGCGAGCGGGTCGCGATCTGGGCCGACAACGACCATCGCTATATCGAGACCTATCTCGGCGTCCCCGCCTCGGGCCGCGTCGTCGTTCCCCTCAACACCCGTCACGCCGAGCCCGAGCTCGTCTACGCCCTGCGCGACTCCGGGGCACGCGTACTGCTCACGGATCGCGAGCCCGGCGCGCTCGCGGACTGCGTCGAGCGTGTCGTGCGGCTCCCCGACGAGTACGAGGCCTGGCTGTCCGCCGCAGACGAGACTTCCCTCGGCGTCGACCTCGGCGAGGACGACCTCGCCGGTCTCTTCTATACGGGTGGCACGACCGGCGCCTCGAAGGGCGTGATGCTCAGCCATCGCAACCTCGTCGCGAATGCCTGGCATTGGATGGCGCGCGTACCCCATGGTCCGGACGACCGGATCCTCGTGATGGCACCGCTCTTCCACGCCGCGGGCTCGAACGGCGTGATCGGGAACGTCTGGACCGGCGGCGTGCAGGTCGTCCTGCCGAGCTTTTCGGGGGAGGGCGCCCTCGACCTGATCGAGCGCGAGCGCTGCACGGGCACCCTCGGCGTGCCGACGATGCTCGCCGCCATCACCGAGGCCCAACGCAAGCACCCCCGCGACACCTCGAGCATGCGCTTCATCGCCCACGGCGGCTCGCCCGTCGCGAGCGAGGTGCTGCGACGGCTGCACGACGCGATCCCGACGGCCGAGCTGATCGAGGTCTACGGCGCGACGGAGCTCTCGCCGCTCGCGACCGTCGCGCGGCACGAGGAGACGATGCTCGATGCGCCGCGCATCCGTTCCTGCGGCCCGGCGCTGCCGGGCGTGTCGGTGCGCGTCGCGAATGCGCAGGGCGAGACGCAGGCCGCGGGCGAGGTGGGCGAGGTCGTCGTGCGCGGGCCGACGGTCATGCGCGGCTACTGGAACAAGAAGGAGGAGACCGAGGCCGTGCTCCGCAACGGCGAGTACTGGACCGGCGACCTCGGCTACATGGACGAGTCGGGCTGGCTCTTCCTCGTCGACCGCTCGAAGGACATGATCGTCTCGGGTGGCGAGAACGTGTACTCGAGCGAGGTCGAGGAGGCGCTCTACCGTCATCCCGCCGTGCTCGAGGCCGCCGTCTTCGGCGTGCCCGACGAGCGGTGGGGCGAGGCGGTCTGGGCCGCGGTGCAGCTGCGCCCGGGTGCTGCGCCCGTCGACGCGGCCGGGCTGATCGAGTTCTGCCGCCGCCATCTCGGCGGGTACAAGGTGCCGAAGGGCATCGACCTCCACGCGGAGCCCCTGCCGAAGTCGGGTCCGGGCAAATTCCTGAAGCGCGAGCTGCGCGCCCCCTACTGGTCGGGTCGCGATCGCGCCGTGAACTGAGTCGCGCTCTCCTTATCCTCGTCGTGTCCCGTCGGACACCGTCGGAGCCCAGCATGTCGCCCTCGCTCTCCGTGACCGATCCCGCCTTCGTGGCGGATCCCTTCCCGGTCTTCGAACTGCTGCGCGAGCAGGCGCCGCTGCATTGGGACGACGAGAACGGGACCTGGCTCCTCACGCGCTACGAGGACGTCTGGTCGCTGCTGCCGGATCGCCGTCTCTCGACGGACCGTCGGCGCGGCACGGGCTACGTGCCGATCGAGAGCGAGGGCTGGCGCGCGCGCTTCGAGCACCAGTCGATGATCTCGATGGAGGAGGAGGGGCATCGGCGCTGGCGCAAGCAGGTCTCGGCGGGCTTCACGCCGCGGGCCGTGCGCCGGATGGACGGACAGGTGCGCGAGATCGTCGAGGAATTTGCGGCGCCGATCCGTGGACGGCGCGGGCACGTCGACCTGCTGGCCGAATTCATGAACCCGATCCCGAACACCGTGATCGCGCGCATCGTCGGGATCCCGCCCTTCCCGGGCGAGGAGGCGCGCTTCCGCGAGCTCGCGCAGGACCTGATCCGCGGCTTCTTCTCCTTCGCCGACGAGGCGACCGTGCGTCGCGGGAACGCGGCGGTCGAGGAGCTCGGCGAGTGGGTCTACAAGCTCGCCGAGGGGCGCCTTCGCGAGCGGGGGGAGGACCTGCTCTCGGACCTGCTCCACTACGACGGCGCCGAAGGGCCCATGACCACAGAGGAGGCGGTCGTCGTCGTCGCCGGGCTGATCTCGGCGGGCTCCGAGACGACGACCCTCGGCGCTTGTCACATGCTGCGGACGCTGCTCGCACATCCGGGGGAGCTCGCCCGCGTGCGCGTGGATCGCAGTCTCGTCCCGAACGCCGTGCGCGAGAGTCTGCGCTACGAGTTCGGCTCGATCGCTCCGGTGGTCCCGCGCTTTGCCCTCGAGGACGTGACGCTGCACGGCCAGACGATCCGCAAGGGCGACATGGTCCTGCTCAGCACGGCCAGCGCGAATCGCGATCCGGCCGCATTCCCCGATCCCGACCGCTTCGACGTCGGGCGCGACACGCGCAGCACGGTCACCTTCGGCCACGGCCCGCGCTACTGCCTCGGTGCGAATCTCGCCATGCAGGAGCTCGGCTGCATGCTCGAGGCGCTGCTCGAGTTCCTGCCCGAGAGCGCGCGACTCGTCGAAGGGGAGTGCGAGTGGGAGCAGGTCGGACTGATGCGGCGCCCGCTGCGTTTCGTCGTCGATTTCGGTTGACGCACGGCCGGGCGGATCGCCGCCCCGGGCCGACGCCCTGCAGGATTCATCCGCGCGTGACGGTGGCCGCGGTCCGGCCGCCCTCCACGAGGAACTCGGAGCCCGTGCAGAAGGACGACTCGTCGCTCGCGAGGAAGAGGACGAGTCGGGCGACCTCCTCGGGCGTGCCGATGCGACGGAGCGGCATGTCGGCGACGAGCGAGTCGAGCTGGCTCGGATCGGAGACCTGGACCATCGCCGTGTCGATCGGTCCCGGGTGCACGGAGTTCACCCGCACGAGCGGTCCGAGCTCGGCCGCGGCGACCCGCGTGAGCCCGCGCTGGCCCCACTTCGACGCGGCGTAGTTGGCCTGGCCCGCGGAGGGCAGGATCGCCTGGGCGGAGGAGATGTTGACGATCGAGCCGGTCGCGTGCGGATCCTTCGCACGCGCTCGCTCGATCGTTCGGCGCAGCAGCGGGATCGCGGCCTGGATGCCGAGGAAGGAGCCCGTCAGGTTGACCGCGAGCAGCGCGTTCCACGCTTCGAGCGGGAGGCTCTCGATGGGTTGCAGGCCCCCGAAGCGCTGGTTCGTGATGCCGGCGTTGTTGACGAGGACGTGGAGTCCGCCGAAGCGCGCCTCGGCCGCCGCGACCGCGGCCCGCCAGTCGTCGGGCGACGTGACGTCGAGGCGGAGTGCTTCGACGCGGCCGGGGTGACGCGCCTCGATCCGTGCGGCCGTGGCGGCGAGCTCCGTCTCGAGGACATCGCCGATCACGACGCGGGCGCCTTCGTCGGCGAAGAGCTCCGCCTCGGCGGCACCTTGACCGCGGGCGGCTCCCGAGAGGAGGACGATCTTTCCGGACAGACGGTCGGACATGGTGCTCTCCGGCCAGAGGCCTTCCGCGGCCGGTGGGTCGAGGACTCGCCGCAGACTCTCGCCGAGCGGGCATCGGGCGGCAACGCGTCGATCGGTCCGCGCCGCGCACGGCCGGGGGGCCCCGTTCGGCGCGCGTTGACGGATCCGCCGGGCCTGCCAAGCTCACCCCCATGACGACCCGAGACATCGACCTCGAGACCCGACACCTCGTCGCCACCGTCGAGGACCGCGTGCTGCGCGTGCGGATCGATCGGGTCGAGCGGCGCAACGCGATGACCCAGAGCATGTACCGCGGGCTGAAGAAGGCGGCGGTGCTCGCGGACGGCGATCCCGAGATCGACGCCCTGCTCGTGACCGGCACGGGCGACTGGTTCTGCGCGGGCGGCGACATGTCGGGCGCGTCGGAGAATGCCGAGGCGCTCGCCCTCGAGCCGGACCCGACGGACCACCATCCCTTCCGCCACCTCGAGCGCTGCCGCAAGGTCGTCGTCTGCGCGGTCAACGGCGCCTGCCACGCCGGCGGCCTGAACATCGTCCTCTTCAGCGACGTCGTCGTCGCCGCCGAGCGCGCCCGCTTCCGCGCCCCGGAGCTCCTGCGCGGCATCGCCGACCCGCACATGACCGCGCGCCTGCCGCTCTCCGTCGGCCTCGCCGCCGCACGCTACCTCCTCTACACCGCCGCCGAGATCGACGCCCGCGAAGCCGCCTCCCTCGGTCTGGTCGGGAAGGTCGTGGCCGACGCCGAGTTCGATTCGCACGTCGAGTGGGTGCTCGAGCAGATCCGGCTGACGGGGCCGCGGGCGCGCACGCTGGTCAAGGACGACCTCAATCGACGCCTGCCCGCCTACGACGCGCGGATCTTCCAGCGTGAGATCATGAACCCCGAGATGGTCGAGGGCTTCAAGGCGTTCCTCGAGAAGAGAAGGCCCGAGTGGCCGCGCTGAGTCGGGGCCGGGTGGGGCGGCGGTCGCCCACGCCGCCCTCTACAGTCGAGCGCGTCGGTCTTGCCGACCGGCCCGATCTGGAGGCGCCCTCGATGTCCGATCTGCCCGTTCCGGTCCGCAAGCGAGCCTTCCCGCGCTCCGTCTCACTCCTCGCACTCCTGCTGCTCGCGGGTGGGCTCGCGCCGCGCGCGGCCGAGGCGGGGCCGAGCGCCGCCGAGCAGGCCGCGATCGAGGTCGTCGATCGTTTCATCGCCGCCTGGGACGATCCCGACGCCGCCGTGGCGCTGCTCGCGCCCGAGGCCTCGGTGCGCATGGTCGAGGACCAGCCCCCGATCGTCGGTCGGGCCGCGATCGGCGACGCGATGAAGGGCTTCATGAAGCCGGGCGTGAGCCTCACGGTCGAGACCGTGGCGACGACGGTGTACGGACCGATCGTCGTGAATCGGCGCATCGACACGATGAAGACCGAGGGCGAGGCAGAGCAGGTCTTCCCCGTGGTCGGCGTCTTCCTCGTGAAGGACGGGCTGATCGCGGAGTGGACCGACTATCTGGATCGGTGATGGGATCGCGATCGCGGCAGGGGAGGCGCGCGTGACGATCGAGACGTTCGCGACGGGCGAGGCCATGCCGCGGCGGATCGAGGCGTCGGAGTGGCCGGAGCTCTGCTACCGGCTCGGGCTGACCGACGGCCTGCCGACCTTTCCTCCGGAGCGGGACGTGGTGGCGCGACTCGTCGCGGGGTCGGGGCTCTCCGCGGATCATTCGATCGGTGCGATTCCGCCGAGCGGGCGGGCGGGCACGGTCGAGGCGATCGCGGCGAATGCGGCGATGGCGGGCTGTCTGCCCGAGCACATGCCGATCGTGCTGGCGGCGCTCGAGGCGATGCTCGAGCCGCGCTTCAACCTCGCGGGCGTCGTGACGACGACGCATCCCTGCTGGCCCCTCGTGATCGTCTCGGGGCCGGTCGTGCGGGCGCTCGGCTTCGCGACGCAGGAGTCCGTTTTCAGCGGCGGCGGGGCGCGGGCCAACCTCGCGATCGGGCGCGCCGTCCGTCTCGTCTCGTGGAATCTCGGTGGCGCGCAGCCGCGCAGGCCCGTGCAGGAGATCCTCGGTCATCCGGGTCGCCTCGCCTACTGTCTCGCCGAGGAGCCCGAGAACACGCCCTGGCCCTCCTTCGTCGCGGAGCGGGGGATCGCGTCCGGCGGAAGCGCCGTCACGGTCTTCGCCTGCGAGGCGCCGCAGATCGCGAATCTCTGGGGCGTCGCCACGCGGGAGGGGGCGCGGGTGGGGGAGCGCTGGCTCGAGCTGGTCGCCGATCAGCTCTGCGCGCGGGGCAACTCGAATACGCATACGATGGGCGAGACGCTCGTCGTGCTGAGTCCGTCGATGGCCCGCTCGCTCGCGAGGGAGGGCTTCTCGCGCGGGGACGTGCAGGCCTTCCTCTGGCAGAAGGCGCGCCGTCGGCTCGGCGACATCCGGGTCGAGCCGGATGGGCAGCCGACGCTCGATCCGGGCGAACGTCATGCGTGGTGGCCCGACTGGGTCGACCAGAGCGATCCGGAGACGCGCGTGCCCGTGACCGAAGCGCCCGAGGACATCCACGTCGTCGTGAGCGGCGCGGACAGCATTCCCTGCGCCGCCGTCTGTCCGTCCTGGGGACATCTCGGCGGCTTCGCGATCACGCGTGCCCTGCCGGCGATGGCGGCAGGCGGGCGGAAGAAGGAGGAAGGACGATGATCGAGCTGGTCGACCCGCGTGGTGCGTTCGGGACGGAGACGAAGCGGCTCGCGATGCGGGTGGGGGACCCGGCTCGGCTGCATCGGATCGGATTCCTGAGCAACGAGCCCGAGCATCCGACCGGGCCGCACTTCCCCGGCTACGCCCGGATCCTGTCGCGGGCGCTCCGCGCGCGACTCGGCGCGATCGATCTCCACCTCGAGATCAAGCCCGTGCTCTCGCGGCCGGCGGAGTCGGAGCTCCTCGCGCGCTTCCTGGAGGACGACGCCGTCTTGAACGGCCTCGCCAAATGAGGCTCCTGCACGTCGGGCAGTGTGCTCGACTCGGTTCGCCTCGAGGAGCAGGGCATTCCCACCCTCACCTTCGTCACGGCGCCCTTCGAGGCCGCCGCGCGCACCCACGCGGCGCTGCGGGGGATGCCGGATCTTCCGCTCGTCGTCGTGTCTTCGGACTACCTCGACCGATCGGATGCGGTGGTCGAAGCGAAGCTCGCGCCGATGATCGACGAGATCCTCATGCGGCTCGTCGGCTGAGTCGCGAGAGCGCACCGAGGCCGAGCAGGCCGCTCGCGAGCAGGGCGCCTGCGGAAGGCTCGGGCACGGCCGAGACATCGTCGAAGGTCCCGACGATCGGCGCGATCGGATTGTCGAATCCGTCGTAGGCGGTCTCGACCAGCACGCCCGCGAAGCCGCTCGCGTAGAGGCCGTCGACGGCCACCAGGGTCGAGAGCAGCTCGCCCGTCGTACCGTCGAGTAGCCTGGCCACGAGGGTCGAGCCGAGCAGGAAGAACTGCACGCGATAGGGCTCGCCCGGATCGATCGCGACGCCGGGGTCGAAGGCGAGGGTCGTGAAGAAGTCCGCGAAGTCGTCGCTTCGACCGATCGCGAAGATCGAGGCGTCGAAGTCGATGCCTGCCGCATAGACCGCCCCCGTCGAGGGGTTGCCGCGCGCCAGCACGCCGAGGAGGCTCTGCTGCCCGCTCGCCGGGAAGGCGTTGATCTCGGCGCTGACGGCCACGTCGCTGAAGCTCTCGTCGACCCAACCGAATCCGTCGGTCGCGCCGCCGCCTCCGTCGCGCACGCCCGTCGTCGTATGGCTGATGAGCAGGTGGTCGTCGACCCCGGCCTCCACGACGGCGAAGGTCGACGCGCCGGTCGCGGGCGGATCCCCGATGTCGTCGGTCGCGGCGAAGTTCCAGGCCTGCGAGAAGCCGGCGTCGAAGCTCTCGCTCCAGTCGGCACGGGCGCGCTCGACGCCGCCTGCGAGGAGCAGGGCCGTCGCCATCGCGATCGGGCTCCACCGTCGGCACGCCTGCCCCGGCGCCCGGCTGCGACACCCTCCTTCGCTCACGATCGAAGCGATCTGCTGCTTCATCTCCGGCTGCCTCCCTCGGCTCGATTCCGCTCCAACCCGGGGAAGCAGCTTCCATGCCAGCCCCGGAAGCCTCACGCGTGCGAGGCGCGCGGGGAGGCGGGACGCAGCACCACAACGCTGTGGCCTGTGGTGTCGGCAAGGCGGGGATCTCGTGCGGGGTGGCGCGTGAGCCGGGCCCCGGCGCGGCCGCCCATGCGGTACGTCGATTGCACACCGATCGGTGTCATCGGAGGACGGTCGTGTCCGCGCGGGGCGAGGGCGGATGCGCCACGAAGCGGGAGCGGACGAGCCATGCAGGGAATCGAGGAAGCTCGCGGCACCGGATCGGTGCGAGGAGGAGGGAGCGGCCACCCGGGGGCCGGAGTCGCCGCGGGGCGCACGAGAGACGCCGCCGGACACGCGTTCGCATCGAGCGTGCTCCGCGCCGGGTGGATGCTGGCGCTGGCGGTCGGACTGACGGCCGACGCGGCAGACGCGTCCCTGGCCGGGGACACGATCGCGGCCGAGGTGATCTGGGAGACGACGCAGACGAGCTGGCCTCCGGGCTTCGACGTGCTGATCGCGGCGGGCACGACCGCGATCGTCGATCTCGGTCTCGATACGCCGGAATACTCCGTGCCCTTCTTCTCGCTCGGGGGCTCTCGATTCGAGATCGACTTCTTCGACGGCCCTTCGATCGGCGGATCGACGGATGCACTCCTGATCCACGTCGACTTCGCGGACTTCGGCGCCTGGCCGATCCCGTCGACCTTCGAGGTGCGACTCTCGGATCTCGACTGGCTGCCGGATCCGGGCTCGATCGAGAGCGTCGTCAAGGTCTCGGGCGAGCCCGGCGTGCTCGAGGTGATCGGATTCACGGCGGACTCGATCACCCTCGGCATGGCCGGCCCGATCACGATCGGCGGCACCGGCTTCGACGTCGAGTACCGCTACGTCGCTTCACATGCCCCGGTCACGATCCTCGGCCCCTTCATCGTGAGCAACGCCTTCCTCACGCCCGATTGCTTCTTCCAGGGAGGCTGCACGAGCGGCGACTTCCCGATCGACTGGGGCGTGATCCGCAGCTTCGACTACGCGTCGGCGCTCGGCCCCCTCGACGAGATCCTCGACGTCTTCATCGACGGGACCTGGGGCGGGAACTTCGGCTTCGGCGGGACCGCGCCGATCGAGGTCTACCTCGAAGGACAGCTCGTCGCGGAGTGCCTCGTCGGGCAGCCGTGCTGGGACAATGCGGCGACCGTCGACTGGAACGGCGGCGCGGGCTTCCTGCTCTCGGACCTCGGCGTCGACTTCTCGGCGCCCGCGATCCAGGCCCTCTTCGACGATGGGGTGGCGGATCTCTCCGTCGTGCAGAACGGGCTCACGAGCGTGAACCTGAGCAATCTGCTCCTCGAGGTGCACGTGCCCGAGCCCGGCTTCGCCTCGGGTCTCGGGGTGGCTCTGCTCGGTGTGGTCGGACTCGCACTCCGCCGGGATCCCCTGCGGAGAGCGGATCGGCTCGACCGCGAGCAGGGGATCGCCCGGGCTCCGCACCCGGCCGCGCGGCGCGGTCCGACCGCAGACGCTCAGTGCACGTCCGATGCGCGATCGACGCCCGTATCCGCCGTGCGCCGACCGAGGAGGTTCAGCTTGTAGCGGCGGATCGTCGCCGGCGCGATCCGCGCCCCGTCGGATGCGACGAAGGAGAGCGCATCCTTCGGGCATTGGACGACGCACGCGCCGCAGCGGACGCAGCGTTCGTCGTGGGCGAGGATCACCTTGCGAGTCGCGTCGTCGCGCTCGAAGCAGGCCTCCGGGCAGACCTCCCAGCAGCGGAAGACGCCTGCGCATCGATCGAGGTCCAGGTGGATGCGCCAGTCGCGGCTCTCGAAGTGACTCCCGCCTTCGAGCGGCGTGCTGCCCGCGTAGTCGAAGGTGAGCAGCGCGGTCAGGAGCGGCGGCGCGGCGATCGCGGTCGCGACCGCGGCGGCGCCGCCCCCTGCGGCGAGGGTCGCCGCGACGGAGAGGAGCGTCGCGGCCGCGCCGAGGATGAGCGGGCCCCGTCGCGGGATGCGGTCGAGGAGCGTGAAGGTGGCCAGCGCCATGGCGGCGCAGAGCGCGACCAGCGGAAGGGCCCAGGCGGGCTGCAGCAGCAGGGCCAGGCCGCCCACGACCAGGGCGCTCGGGGCGCCCCACGCGATCGCCATCTCGAGGCGGTCACGCCAATCGAAGGAGACGCGCCGCATCGCATCCGTCTTCTCGCCGGGCGCCGCGAGATAGGCCGGCAGGTCCTCGGCCCGGACGGGACCGAAACGCACCCGCCAATGCGTGCGCCGGAATACGTCGAGGCCTTCGATGCCGGTGGCGGCGAGCTGGGGCAGGACGAGGACGCGGTGGTCGACGCGCTCGGCGATGCCGGAGGTGCGCAGCGTGCTCACGACCTGGTGGGTGGTCAGATGTCCGCCGGCGGCTGCGCACCAGACATTGATGCCCCCCGCCGGCGCGACGAGCAGCCAGGCGTCGACGCCGCGGAGCGCCCGCTCGACGCGCCGCACCGTGAGGTCGTAGTTCGAGGTCAGGAGGACGGGGCTCGCGCGTCCAGGGGTTCCGATCGGCCGCAGGCCCGTCGTGGTCGGCCACGGCAGCATCCGGAATGCCGTCTGCAGAGCGCTCTTGACGAGATCGTTCATCGGGCAGGCTCCGCGAGCAGGAGGGCGAGCGTGTCGACCAGCCAGCGCCGCTCGGAACGCACGACGAAGCCGCCGGCCTCGAGCTCCCCGCGCAGGTTCGGAAGGACCTGGGACACGCTGCCGACGAGCAGCCAGGCGAGCAGGGCCTGGGGCGCCCGCATTGCCGACTGGAGCATGGCCGCGAGGCCTCGGGCACGGACCTCGTCGGCGACCACGAGACGTCCCCCGCCACGCAGCCGGTCGCGCGACGCCGCGATCGCGTGACGTCGCTCGTCGGGCGACATCTCGGAGAGGGAGAGCGAGAACACGATCGAGTCGAAGGCCCGTTCGGGCAGCGTGTCGATCTCCGACGCCGTTCGCTCCAGCCACTCGACGGGCGCGTCCTTCCCGACGCGGCTCCGGGCCTGCGCCAGCATCTCGGCGCTCGGCTCGAGGACCGTCACCCGGGCACCCCGCGCGACGAGCCGCGCCGTGACGGCGCCCGTTCCGCATCCGACCTCGAGGACCCGGTCTCCCGATCGCGGGCTGGCCGCCTCGGCGACGGCGTCGTGCAGGGCGTCGACCCGCCCGAAGGTGAGCGCGCGCATCCCGGCGTCGTATCGCGAAGGGGTTCCTTCGAGCCATCGCATGAAGGCGAGGGTGCTCATGAGGCGAGGGTCCTCCGAGCGATCTGTCGGAGCGTGGCGCGGGCGCGATCGGGATCGAGGGCCCTGCGGTCGAAGTAGTGCTGGACGAGCAGGCCGTCGATCGCACCGATCAGGACCGAGGCGACCATCGGTGCGTCGAGCGCCCGGTCGAGCTCACCGTCCGCCTGGCCCTGCTCGATCACTCGGGCCAGGTCGCGACGCGTCTCGCGGAAGAAGCGGCGGAAGCGCGTCGTCTCGATCTGCCGGAGGTCGAGCAGGAAACGTCCGAGGGAGGCCCACGCGTCGAAGAGTCCGACGCAGGCGTCGATCAATCCATCGATCCGATCGAGCGCCCGGCCCTCGGCCTCGAGGTGGTGGCGAAAGATCGCGCGCTCGGCGTCGAGGGTTTCGGCGACCAGCTCGCGGAGCAGCGTCTGCTTGTCGGGGTAGTAGTGGTAGAGGCTCGAGCGACCCATCCCGGCGTCGCGGGCGACGTGCTCGAGCCCCGTGCTCGCGATGCCCTGGCGCGCGAAGACGCGCCGCGCTGCGTTCCGGATCTCGGCCTTCTGGGCTTCGGGGTCGACCTGCTTCGGCATGCGTGCTCTTTTTCGACAACAATGTCGATATCGACAATATCGTCGATCAAGAGGGATGTCCACCCGGCGGTCGATTCGCGGGGGACCCTGCGCCGGGCCTGGTCGATGGGCGGGGCCCCGTGAGGCGGGATGCCGGCGTCGATCCGCCGGGTCTTGAATGTTTCCTCGGAAAGTATTATTCCTCCCGGCCGGGAGCGACCGGCATGGCGCCTGGCATGGACTGGCTCGACGATTTCGCTGCGTCCTGGGCTTCGCAGCTGCCCGGTCGCGATCTGTCGAGCGTTCCGCCGCTCGCGCGCCTCGGGCGCCTCGCCTCGTTGATGGACGAGTTCCAGAAGCGTGTGCTCGCGCCGCACGGTCTCACGCCGAGCGAGTACAGCATCCTCGGCGCGCTGCGCCGGGCCGGGCGTCCGCGACAGCTCCGCCCGAGCGATCTCTATCAGACCGTCGCGTGCACGCCCGGCGGCCTCACGAAGATGATCGATCGGCTGGTCCGGCGCGGCCTCGTGCAGCGGATCGAGAACGTCGACGACCGGCGCTCGGCCTACATCCGGCTGACCGCGAAGGGCGCGGAGCTCGAGCGACGGGCGCTCGCGAGCTACGTCGAGGGGGCGGACACCTTGATGGCGCCGCTCTCGGCGGCGGAGCGCGCCACGCTCGACGGCTGGCTCGAGCGGCTTCGCATCTGCTTCGAGGATCCGGAGGCGGCGCGGACCGGACGTCAGCCGACGTCGCGACGAGCCTGAGCGGGAAGGCGCGGCGAGAGGGACGAGCAAGCAAGGAAGGACCCGATGGCCTACGACCTCCTCATCCAGAACGGCCTCGTCGTCGACGGGACGGGGCTCCCGCGTCGCCGCTCGGACGTCGCGATCCGTGACGGCCGCATCGTCGGCCTCGGCCGCTTCGACGCCGCCGAGGCACGGCGCGTGATCGACGCCGAAGACCGCATCGTCGCCCCCGGCATCGTCGACCCCCACACCCACTACGACCCCCAGCTGACCTTCGAGCCCTACGCCACCTCGTCCTGCTACCACGGCGTGACGAGCGTCGTCGCCGGCAACTGCGGCTTCTCGATCGCACCGACCCGCGCCGACGATCGCGAGTCGATCCTGCGCATCTTCGCTCGCGTGGAGGACATGAGTCCGGGCTCGCTGGCGGCGATTCCGTGGGGCTTCGAGAGCTTCCCGGAGTACCTCGCGACCCGGGAGGGCCACCTCGGCATCAACGCGGGCTGCTATGTCGGCCATTGCAACCTGCGGCGCTGGGTGATGGGCGACGCGTGCTACGAGCGCGAGGCGACGGAGGACGAGGTCGCCAGCATGCGCGCGCTGGTGCGCGAGGCGATGGCGGCGGGAGCGGCGGGCCTCTCTTCGACCCACGCGCCGACGCATCTCGACGATCTCGGTCGCCCCGTGCCGAGCCGGATCGCCTCGAAGGCGGAGCTCGAAGCGCTCGTGCGCGAGGTGGGCGCGGCCAATCGCGGCTCGATCTCCTACCTGCCCTTCAGCTCGATCGGCGGCCTCGACGAGGCCGACGGCGATCTGCTGATCCGGCTGGCCCTCGCGAGTCGGCTCCCCGTCATCACCCAGGGCATCGGCGCCCGCAGCAAGGTCGACGCCCCGACGGCGACCTGGGAGCACTCGCGCGCCTACCTCGAGCGCGCGCGCAGCGTGGGCGCGGGCGTCTACTCCATGCTGATGGCGCGGCCCTTCGAGCGGCGCTTCAGCCTCGCCGAGGGCACGAGCCTCTACGAGGGCGTGCCTGCCTTCCATCGTCTCTTCACGGAGGCGCGGACGGTCGAGGCCCGCATGGCGATGCTGCGGGACCCGGCCTACCGCGAAGCCATCCGGAACGCCGTCGAGAACCCGAACCGGGATCCCGCGGTCGGGCCGACGCTGCCGCCGCCGCATTTCGCGCTGCTCTACGTCTACCGCGCGAGTGACCCGGGCAACCGCAAGTGGATCGGGCACTCGATGAAGGAGATCGGCGAGGCGCGGGGGATCGCGCCGATGGACGCGATGGTCGAGATCGCGCTCGCGGAGGACCTCGACGTCGAGTTCGTGTGGCGGACGGAGACCGACGCCTGGCGCGAGGGCACCTATCAGGCCTCGACCCATCCGCACATGCTGCTCGGCACCTCCGACGGCGGGGCGCATCTCGGGCGCGATGACGGCTCGGAGTGGAGCAGCTGGTTCCTGCGCTACTGGGTGCGGGAGTGGGGCAAGTGGGAGCTCGAGGAGGCGATCCGCCAGATGACCCAGCAGCCCGCGGCGCTGCTCGGCTTCGTGGATCGCGGCATGCTGCTGCCGGGCCATGCGGCCGACCTCATGATCTTCGATCCGGAGCGGATCGGGCCCGGGCGCAAGGAGTTCGTGCGCGACTTCCCGAACGGGGAGGGGCGCTGGTCGAGCCGGCCGGAAGGGATGCACGCGACGATCGTGAACGGCGTGCCGATCGTGATCGACGGCGAGCTCACGGACGATGGTGGCCTGCCGGGGCAGGTGCTGCGGCCCGTCGCGCCGCGTTGAGAATCGAGGAGAGGAGGAGCGAACGATGGCTTCCCAGGATGCGATGCAGGGGCCGACACCGGCCGAGTCCGAGCTGCCCGACATCATCTCGGTCGACGACCACATCATGGAGCCGCAGGATCTCTGGCAGCGCGAGCTGCCGGCGAGCCTGCGCGACCGCGGCCCGAAGGTCTCCCGCGAGCGCGTGAAGCTCGAGTTCAAGGGGGGGCATTACGGCTTCGAGCGGAACGCCCCGGACGGCGACTGGTGCGACGTCTGGCTCTTCGACGATCTCGCGGTGCCGACGGGCCTCCTGCACGGCCCCGCCGGCATCCCGCGCAGCCAGCAGCGCAACGTCCCCGCTACCTACGACGACTTCCGTCCCGGCACCTGGGACCAGAAGGCGCGCCTCGAGGACATGGCGATCAACCACGTCTCGGCCTCGATCAACTACCCGAACATCTTCCCGCGCTTCGCGGGGCAGGGCTTCGCCGAGCGGCAGGACAAGCAGCTCGCCATGACCTGCCTGCGCATCTACAACGACTGGATGATCGACGAGTGGTGCGGCGGCGCGGGCAAGGGGCGGCTCGTCCCGCTCACGCTGATCCCGCTCTGGGACGCGCGGCTCGCGGCGGAGGAGGTCCGGCGCTGTGCCGCGAAGGGCAGCTACGCCATCGCCTTCAGCGAGAATCCCGCCCGGCTCGGCTTCGCGAGCCTCTACAGCGGCGAGTGGGACGCACTCTGGGGCGTCTGCCAGGAGACCGATACGACCGTCTCGATGCACATCGGCTCGTCCTCCTCGATGCCGACGACCTGCCCCGAGGCCCCGCTCGCGACGAGCATGTCGCTCTACGCGCAGAACGCCCAGGCCTCGCTCGCGGACTGGGTCTTCTCGAAGACCCTCTCGCGCTTCCCGACCCTCAAGATCGCCTTCGCCGAGAGTCAGGCGGGCTGGCTGCCCTTCCAGCTCGAGCGCATGGACAGCGTCTGGCGCGACGGGGTCGGCGGCGTCGAGATGCCGACCTCGCCCTCGGAGCAGGTGATCGGACGCGTCTGGAACTGTGTCTTCGACGATCTGCACGGGCTGCGCTCGCGCCACGAGTACTCGGTCGACATGATCCTCTTCGAGACGGACTACCCGCACTCGGACGGGACCTTCCCGCACTCGCGCAAGATCGCCCACGAGCTCTTCTCCCGGGCCGGCATGAATGCGGAGGAGTGCCGGAAGGTCCTGCGCACGAATGCGATCGCCTGCTACGGCCTCGAGCGCTTCGGAATCCGGGAGTAGCCGCGGGGCCCGCGGTGGGGGCGCCGCGGTCGGGCGCCGTCCGTGCGACCCGCCCGGGACGCGGGTCGCGCGGCCGCGCTTGTCACGCCCGGGGCGTCGGATAGGCTCTCGCGCCATGTGCCGCCGCCGCTCCTCGCCGCGCCGATCGGTCGCCGTCCCCGCGGCTGGGCGATCCGCGCTCGTCGCCCGGAGCGGGCGCGAATGAGGCCGATTCCGAGCCGCATCGATGCCCACGGCGAGGCCTTCGCGACGAACCGCGCCGCCTACGAACTCCGGCTCGCCACGCTCCGTGAGCGTCTGCAGGTCGTGCTCGACGGTGGGCCCGGTCGTGCCCGCTCGATCGAGCGGCATCTCGCCCGCGGCAAGCTCATGGTGCGCGACCGGATCGACTGTGTGATCGACGCGGGCACGGCCTTCCTCGAGCTCTCGACCCTCTCGGGCTTCGGGCAATACGACGACGGCGCGCCGGGCGCCGGGATCGTGACCGGGATCGGCGTCGTGCACGGCGTGCCCTGGATGTTCATCGCGAACGACGCGACCGTGAAGGGCGGCTCGCTGCTCCCGGTCTCGATCAAGAAGCACGTTCGCGCCCAGGACATCGCCCTCGAGAACGGGCTCGGCGTGATCTACCTCGTCGACTCGGGGGGCGCCTTCCTGCCGATGCAGGACGAGGTCTTCCCCGACAAGGACCATTTCGGCGGCTCCTTCTATCGCCAGGCGCGGCTCTCCGCGGCGGGGCTGCCGCAGATGTCGGTCGTGCTCGGCGGCTGCACGGCAGGCGGCGCCTACGTCCCGGCACTCTGCGACGAGGTCATCATGGTCGAGGGGATCGGCCGGATCTTCCTCGGCGGACCGCCGATCGTGAAGGCGGCGCTGGGCGAGGTGGTCGAGCCCGACGAGCTCGGCGGCGCCGTTCTCCATACGCGCACCTCCGGCGTCTCGGACCATCTCGCCGCGACCGAGCAGGAGGCCTACGGGCGGCTGCGCGAGCTCTGCCTCGCGACGAACCAGCGTCGACTCGGACGAGGTCCCGGCTGGCTCGACGTGGCCGAGCCCGAGCCTCCGCTCCATCCGGCGGAGGAGATCTACGGGATCCTCTCCGCCGACGACCGCATTCCCTTCGACGTGCACGAGGTGATCGCAAGGCTCGTCGACGGCTCGCGCTTCTCGCCGTTCAAGCCCGAGTGGGGCACGTCGATGGTCTGCGGCTTCGCGCGCATCTGGGGCCATCTCGTCGGCGTGATCGCGAACCAGGGCATCATCTTCAACCAGGAGGCGCTCAAGAGCACGCACATGATCGAGCTCTGCGAGCAGCGCCGCATCCCGCTCCTCTTCCTGCAGAACACCTCGGGCTACATGGTCGGTCGTGACTCCGAGGCGCGCGGCATCGCCAAGGACGGCGCGAAGATGGTCTCCGCCGTCGCGAACGCGACCGTCCCGAAATACACCGTCCTGATCGGCGGCTCCTACGGCGCCGGCAACTACGGCATGTGCGGGCGCGGCTTCAACCCGCGCTTCCTCTTCGCGTGGCCAAACTCGCGGATCGCGACGATGGCCGCGAACACGGCCCAGACCGTGCTCGTCGACATCCGCCTCGCCGGCTTGAAGGGCGAGGGCACGACCGACGAGGAGATCGAGGCCCTGCGGCGCGAGGTGGCGCATCAATACGAGACGCAATCCGATCCCTACTACGCGACCTCGCGGCTCTGGGACGATGGGCTGATCGATCCCGCGCAGACCCGCGACGCGCTCGGCCTGTGTCTCGCGCTCGCGGCGCGGCAGGACGCGCCGGCGCGCGGCCCGGGCCTCGTGTACCGGATGTGACGATGCGCATCCTCGTCGCGAATCGGGGCGAGATCGCCCGGCGCGTGTTCCGGACCGCGCGACGGATGGGCTGCGAGACGGTCGCGGTCTTCGCCGATCCCGATCGCGGAGCCCCCTTCGCCCGGGAGGCGACCCTCGCGACGCGGCTCGGGCCGGCTGCCCTCGACGCCTCGTATCTCTCGATCGAGGCGCTGCTCGAGGCCGCGGCGCGCACGGGCGCGACGGCGATCCATCCGGGCTACGGCTTCCTGGCCGAGAGCGCTTCCTTCGCCGAGGCGGTGGTCGCCGCGGGGCTCGTCTGGATCGGTCCCCATGCCCGCGCGATCGAGCGCATGGGCAGCAAGATCGAGGCGCGGGCCGTCGCCGAGGCGGCCCGGGTGCCGACGATCCCCGGCTACGACGCCTCCCAGGCGGACGCGGATCTTGCGAAGGCGGCGAATCGGATCGGCTTCCCCGTGCTGATCAAGGCGGCGGCCGGGGGCGGCGGCAAGGGGATCCGCATCGTCCGCGACGCAAAGGCCTTCGCGTCGGCCCTCGCCGAAGCACGGGGCGAGGCGGAGCGCAGCTTCGGCGACGCGAAGGTGCTCGTCGAACGCTTCGTCGAGCGTGCGCGGCACGTCGAGGTGCAGGTCGTGGGCGACCGCAACGGGAACGTGATCGATCTCGGCACCCGCGAGTGCTCGGTCCAGCGCCGCTATCAGAAGCTGCTCGAGGAGGCGCCCGCGCCGAACCTGCCCGACGCGACGCGCGAAGGGCTGCGGGGCTCGGCGCGCGAGCTCGCCCGGGCGATGGCCTACGACTCGACGGGGACCGTCGAGTACGTCGTCGACGACGAGACCGGCGACTACTACTTCCTCGAGATGAATACGCGCCTGCAGGTCGAGCATCCCGTGACCGAGGCGATCACGGGCCTCGACCTCGTCGAGCTGCAGATCCGCGTCGCCCGGGGCGAGGCGCTCCCGCTTGCGCAGGAAGACGTCCGGCTGCGCGGCCACGCCTTCGAGGTCCGGATCAACGCCGAGGACGCCGGCCGGGACTTCGCGCCGCAGACCGGGCGCGTGACGGCGCTGCGCGTGCCCGAGGGCGTGCGCTTCGAGAGTGCGGTCGAGGTCGGGAGCGAGATCACGCCGCATTACGACGCGATGGTCGCCAAGCTCGTCGTCGAGGGGCCCGATCGCGAGGTCGCCCGCGCGCGGCTCGAGCGGGCCCTCGACGGGCTCCTCGTCGGCGGGCTCGTCACGAACGCGGGCTTCCAGCGCTGGCTCGTCGCGACCCCGGCCGTCGTCGCCGGCCGGGTCACGACGCGCTTGCTCGACGAACAGGTCTACGCGCCCGACGACAGGACGCCCGAGGCCGCCCGGCTCGCCGCCGCGGCCTGGAGGCTCGTGCGCGCGGCCGAGCCGGCCCGGGCCGCGGATCCCTGGCGCGCCCTCGGCGACTTCCGCCTCACGCCGCACGAAACGAGTCGCCCGCTCCCTCTCGCCGATCGGAACGGCGCCCTGCACATGATCGAGTCGACCGACGGCGACGGATCGGCGGGCTCGTGGGCCTTCCGGCTCGATGCGTCGGGTGACTGGCTCGTCGTCGAGGCGGGTGGCGTGGAAGGCCGACATCCGATCGACGTCGATCGCGCCGCGCGGCGGGTCGTCGTCGGCCTTGCGGGCGAGAGCCACGCGTTCCGGGTGCTGACGCGCAGCGAGGCCTGGGCGCCGGACGAGTCGGGCGCGGGACATGGCGACGCCGAGGCGGTGCGCTCGCCTTTTCCCGCGGTCGTGACGGAGACGCCCGTTGCGACCGGTGACCGTGTCGCGACGGGCGACGTCGTCGTCGTGATCGAGGCGATGAAGATGCTCCACGCCCTCACGGCGCGCGGTCCGGGCCTCGTCGCGCGGGTGCACGTCGCCGTCGGCGAGTCCGTCGAGGCGGATCGCGTGCTCGTCAGCTTCGAGGCCCCGGGCGAGGACGCGCCCCGCCGCCAGGAGGACTGAGTCCCATGGCCCATCGCAACGCCTACATGACCGACGAGCTCGAGGCGATCTTCGAGCAGACCCTCGACTTCGTGGCGCGGGAGGTGAAGCCGCACGGCGAGGCCTGGGAGGAGGCGGGGCAGGTGCCGCGCGAGGTGCTGCGTCGGATGGGCGGGCTCGGAATGCTGGGTCTTCGCGTGCCCGAGGCCCTTGGCGGCGTCGGCCTCGGTCCGATCGCCTCGGCGGCGTTCTCCGAGGCGCTCGGCTCATCGACCTTCGGCGGCTTCGACGTGACCGTGCTCGTGCACACGGACATGGCGGGGCCGCATCTCGTGAACTCGGGCACGCCCGAGCAGCACGCGCGGTACCTGCCCGGCGTGCTGAGTGGCGAGACGATCCTCTCGATCGCCGTAACGGAGCCGGATGCGGGCTCGGACGTCGCGGGTCTGCGCACGACGGCGCGCCGCGACGGGAAGGGCTTCCGGATCGACGGGCGCAAGACCTTCATCACGAACGCCGTCTACGGCGACCTCACGATCGTCGCGGCGCGCACGAATCCCGATGATCGCTACGGCATCTCGATGTTCCTCGTGCCGGCCGGCACGCCGGGGTTCTCGGTCTCGAAGAAGCTCGACAAGCACGGCTGGCGCTGCTCGGATACGGCGGAGCTCGCCTTCGACGACGTGTACGTCGAGGAGGAGCAGCTCCTCGGCACGCTGCATCGCGGCTTCTACGAGACGATGCGCAACTTCCAGAACGAGCGGATGGTGCTGGTCGGGATGGGGGTCGGTGCGGCGCAGGCGGCGATCGACCTGACCGTGGACTACACGCGGGCGCGGGCGGCCTTCGGCGGGCGGCTCTTCGATCTCGGTGCGATCCGGCAGAGGCTCGCGATGCAGCAGGCGAAGCTCGACGCCGTACGCGCGTCGATGTACCACGCGGCCTGGCTCGGCGAGCAGGGTGTCGACAACGTGAAGGCGATGTCCGGCGTGAAGGCCTGGGGCGCGGAGGTCGTGAACCAGATCATGTACGACTGCACGCAGTTCCATGGCGGCATGGGCTTCATGCGTGAGTCGGCGATCGAGCGCATGTACCGGGACGCGCGGGTGCTCACGATCGGCGGCGGGGCGACGGAGGTGATGCTCGAGGAGGTCGCGAAGCGTTCGGGGCAGGGGGGCTAGGCCTCGTGTCGAAGCCGATCGAACGTCTGCGCTCGCTTCTCTTCGCGCCTGCCGTGCGGCCGGATTTCCTGGAGCGGCTGCCCGAGCGGGGGGCCGACGGCGTCGTGATCGACTGCGAAGACGCGACACCGCCGAATGCCAAGGGGGAGGCCCGGCGCAACGCCCGCGAGATCGCCCCGCGCATCGCCGGCCGCGGCGCCCTCGTCTTCGTGCGCGTGAATGCCGTCTCTTCGGCCTGGTTCGAGGACGACCTGCGCGACGGGCTCTGTGACGCGCTCACGGGAATCGTCGTGCCGAAGCTCGAGCGCCTGGATCAGCTCGCCGCCGTCGAGGCGGGGCTCGAGGCCGCGGGGCTCCCCCGGCTCGCCGTGCTCGCCGGGATCGAGACGGCGCTCGGCGTCGAGGACGCCCGTCGGCTGCTCACGCATCCGCGGGTCGCAGCGGCCTATTTCGGCGCCGAGGACTTCATCGCGGACATGGGCGGCGTGCGCACGGTGGCCGGGCAGGAGGTGCTCTACGCGCGCTCGCGGGTCGCGCTCGCGGGTCGGCTCGCCGGGATCCCGACGCTCGACCAGGTCGTCGTCGACTTCCGCAACGAGGCGGCCTTCCGGCGCGAGGTCGGCGAGGCGCGAGCGATGGGCTACCGCGGCAAGCTGTGCATCCACCCGGGCCAGGTCGCGCTCGCGAACGCGGGCTTCGTGCCCTCGGCCGAGGAGGTCGAGCACGCTCGCAGGCTGCTCGCGGCCTACGCGAAGGCGCAGGCGGAGGGGATCGCGGCGATCGACTTCGAGGGGCAGATGGTGGACGAGCCGCTCGCTTCGCGGGCGCGGCAGACGCTGGCGGCGGCCGAGGCGGGGGAGGGCGGATCATGAGCGGGACGAAGGCGGCGCCGCGGCCGGTGCGCGGGCTCTGGCTCGAGGAGCTCACGCCCGGGCGGGTCGTGCATCACGCGATCCGCCGGACGCTCACGGAGGCGGACAACGTGCTCTTCACGTCGATGACGATGAACCCGGCGTGGCTGCATCTCGACTTCGACTACGCGGCCTCGACGGAGTTCGGGCGTCCGCTCGTGAACTCGATGCTGACGCTCGCGACCGTGATCGGGATCAGCGTGCACGAGACGACGCTCGGCACGACCGTCGCGAACCTCGGCTTCGGCGAGATCCGCTTCCCCGCTCCGCTCTTCCACGGCGACACGATCCGCGTCGAGACCGAGGTGGTCGCCGCACGGCCGTCGAAGTCGCGCCCGACCCAGGGCGTCGTCACCTTCGAGCACCGCGCCTACAACCAAAGCGACGAACTCGTGTGCGTCGCCCGACGCGACGCGCTCATGCATCGCCGGCCAGCCGAGCACGCCGACTGACTCGTGCCGCCCGTCCAGGGGGCGGGCCCGCGCGACGACCGCTCAGCCGCCGAAGCGCGAGAGTCCCGGCTTCACGTCCTGCTCGAGGAAGTCGATCACGGACTGCGAGAAGTGATCGTTCTGGTCGCCGGCGACCATGTGCGCCGCACCCTTCACGTCGGCGAGCTTCGCCTGGGGCACCTTCGCGAGGAAGTCCTTCACGCCTTCGTCGGTCACCACGTCCGAGAGCAGTCCGCGCACGAGCAGCGTCGGCACCCGGATGCCCGCGAGCGCCGCCTCGAAGGAGGCCTGATGGTCCGGCGCCGGGACCTCCGTCCGACCCTGGGCGAGGAAGCGCGGATCCCAATGCCAGTACCATCGCCCGTCCGCCCGCAGTCGCAGCACCTTCTGCAGCCCGGCCGGATTCGACTTGCGCTTGCGCTGGGGCGTGTAGGCGGCGATCGCGGCGGCGGCCTCGTCGAGGGACGCGAAGCCCTCGAGCCCGGACATCATGAAGTCCTTGATGCGCTCGATGCCTTCGGGATTCGTCTGGTGCGTGATGTCGACGATCACGAGGCCGCAGGAGACGACGCGGTCGCTATGGCCCTCGGCGTTGATCGCCGCGACACCGCCGAGGGACGCGCCGACCAGCACGGGCGGGCGGCCGAGCTGGTCGCAGACGGCGATGCAGTCGGCGGCGTAGGTGCTGAAGGAGTAGTCGCCGTTCGGCGCCCAGGCCGAGTCGCCGTGTCCGCGCAGGTCCATCGACACGGCCCGCCAGCCCGCCTCGGCCAGCCGCTCCGCCGTGTGCCCCCACGCGTGTCGCGTCTGGCCGCCGCCGTGCATGAGCAAGACGGGCCAGGCGTCGCGATCGCCGTAGACGTCGGCCGTGAGCGAGAGCCCCTCGAATCCCTGGAAGCGCGTCGTCGTCGGCTGCATTCCGTCAGACCCGCTCGATCACGATCGCCGGGGCCATGCCGCCGCCCGTGCACATCGTCACGAGGGCCGTCCCGAGGCCGCGTCGCTCGAGCTCGTCGAGGGCCGTGCCGATCAGGATGGCGCCCGTCGCGGCGATCGGGTGGCCGAGGGCGATCGAGCCGCCGTTCACGTTCACCTTCGCGTCGTCGAGCTCGAGGTCGCGGATGAACTTGAGGGCGACGGCGGCGAAGGCCTCGTTCACCTCGAAGAGATCGATGTCGTCGGTCGTCATGCCGGCCTTGGCGAGGACCTTGCGCGCCGCCGGCACGGGCTCGTTCAGCATCAGGGTCGGGCTGCCCGCGACGGTCGCGATCGCCCGCACCCGAGCGCGCGGGCGCAGGCCCTTTCGCTCCGCGTACTCGCCCGAGGCGAGCACGAGGCCGGCTGCACCGTCGACGACGCCCGAGCTGTTGCCCGCGTGGTGGACGTGCCGGATCGCGAGATCGGGGTAGGCACGCTTCACGAGCTGGTCGAAGGTCTCGCCGGTCGCGTCGATCGGCTGGTCCATGAAGCGGTCGAAGACCGTCGGCAGACCCGAGAGTGTCTCCATCGTCGTGCCCGGTCGCGGGAACTCCTCGTGGTCGAGGGCGAGGCGGCCGTCGTCGTGGTGGACGGGCACGAGGCTCGCGTCGAAGCGGCCCTCGGCGATCGCCGTCTGCGCGCGCTGCTGGCTGATCAGGCCGATCCGGTCGACGTCCTCGCGCGTGAAGCCTTCGAGGGTCGCGATCATGTCGGCGCAGATGCCCTGATGGGGCTGGGGATGGATCTCGCGCAGGTGCAGGTTGCCCTGGTCGAGGGTGGCGACGCCGCCGGGCCGCTCGATCGAGCCCGTGTAGGACATCATCTCGACGCCGCCGGCCACGCAGAGGTCGGCCATGCCGCTCAGGATGTTCGCGGCGGCGAGGTTCACGGCCGTGATGCCGGAGCCGCAGAAGCGGTCGAGGGTGACGGCGGGCGCGGCCACGTCCCAGCCCGCGTCGAGCACGGCCATGCGGCCGACGCAGCTCGCCTGCTTGCCGATCTGCACGCTGCAGCCGACGAAGGTGTCGTCCACCTCGCGCGTGTCGAGGTCGTTGCGCTCGCGCAGCGCGCGCAGGACCGTGGCGAGCAGACGCTGGGGGTGCAGGGCGGAGAGGGCGCCCTTGCCGGGCTTGCCGATGCCCCGTGGCGTGCGGGCGGCGTCGAGGATGAAGGCTTCGGGCATGATCGGGGCTCCCGGGCTGGGCACGAGTCCGTCGTGGTCTCGCGGAGGTCGCCGATTCGCAGGCCGGGGCCGTGGCTCGGCGTGGATGGGGCCGCGTCTCTCTCGACGACCGGCTGCGCCGCATGGTATCCGGCCGCCCCGGAGCCGGAAAGCACCAGGGTCGACCCGGCCTCCCGACACGCGACGCGGGCCCGGTCCAGCGAGTGGATGATGCGCGTGCCGTGACGGAGGGCGCGCGCCGCGCTCAGGAATCGCGGCGCAGGCTGCTGAAGCGCGCGGTGAGATGCATCAGGGCGGGAGCCAGCAGGACGTCCGCGAGGAAGGCCATCACGATCGCGAAGGCCGTCAGGAGGCCGAAGGTCTTCAGGTTCTTCAGCTCCGACAGGTAGTAGGTCGCGAAGGCGACCGAGAGCACGACGCTCGTGAAGAGCATGGCCTGGCCCGTCGTGCGCAGGGTGCTGGCGACGGCCTGGTCGACGTCGCCGGTCCGACCGTAGTTGCGCCGGAAGCCGTGCATGAAGTGGATGGTGTCGTCGACGGCGAGCCCGAGCGCGATGCTCCCGATCAGGAGAGAGAAGAGCTCGATCGGCACGCCCAGCCAGCCCATCAGCCCGAGCGTCATCAGGATCGGGAAGAGGTTCGGGATCATCGAGATCAGCCCGAGCCGGAAGCTCCCGAGCAGCAGCATCATGAGCGGTGTGATGATCGCCAGCGCCATCGCGTAGGAGCGCATCAGCGTCTCGATCGACGCCACGAAGCTCCGCCCCATGACGACCATCAGCCCCGTCAGCGCAGCGTCCCCCCGACCATCGAGGGTCTCGTCGAAGATGCGCTCGACCTCGTCGGCGAAGGCCGGATACTGCGAGCCGTCGACCATCGGCACGCGCATCGTGAAGCGGCCGATACGGAACTCGGTGTCGACGACGTCCTCGAGATCGTCGGTGCCGCTGCTCTCGAAGAGCAGGAGCTCCTGGGCGATCAGCTCGCGGTCGTCGGGCACGACGCGCGCGGCGGGACGCCCGCCGTTCAGGGCCTGATGGATCTCCTTCACGACGTCCACGAGGGAGACGCTATGCCCGGCGATCACGTCCTCGACCTGCAGGCGCTCGACGGTATGCCGGGCGCGATCGACGCGATGCAGCAGCTCGGGCTCCTTCATCCCGTTCGCTGCACCCGTCTCGATCAGCAGCTCGAGCCCCATCGCCCCGCCGAGCTCCGAGTCGATCTTGCGCGTCGCGATCTTGGCGGGCGTGTCGTCCGGGAACCAGGACAGGGTGTCGAAGCTGACGTAGAGCCGGAGCATGCCGACCACGGCGAGGACGAGCATCGCCGACGCCACGCCGACCACACGCAGCGAGTTCGCCGTCGCGAAGGCGCCCATGCGCGTCAGGATCGCGATCGAAGGAGCGACCGGCGGCTCCGGCTCGGAAGCCGCGCGCGACGCGCGGTAGGGAAGGAGTGCCAACAGGGCCGGGGTGAGCAGCAGGGTCAGCAGCAGGGTCACCAGGATGCCGAGGGGAGCCACCGTGCCGAAGACGGCGATCGGGATCAGCTCCGCCGTCGTGAACGAGACGAGACCGCCCGCCGTCGTCAGGCTCGTCATGACGATCGGCAGCCCCGAGTGACCGAGCGATCCGGCGATCGCGTCCCGGCGCGTGGCGCCGGCGTCGAGCCGCTGATGGAAGATCACGAGCAGATGGACGACGCCGCCGACGCCGACGGCGAGCAGGAACGAGGGCACGATCTCGGAGACGGGCATCGCCGGGATGCCGAGGCCGCCCATCAGACCGAGGGTCGCCACGACCGAGAGGATCGCGACCAGCAGCGGCAGCACGATCGCGACGACGCGCCGGAAGACCAGCCCGAGGAAGAAGGCGATCGCGCCGATCGAGAGGAGGGTGAAGAGCACGATGTCCCGGATCATCGACGCCATCATCACGCCGTTCAGCACGGGCGCGCCGCCGGCGTAGATCCGGAAGCCCGGGCCGTCGTGACGCGCGAGGATCGCATCGACGGCAGCCACGATCTGCGCCTCCTGCTGTCCGGTCAGGCGCGGCGGGTCGTTCGGGGCGTCGGCCTCCACGGCGTCCTCGCCCGCGCCACCCTCCGAAGGCGCGTCGCCGAAGCCGGCGAGCAGGTCGTCCGCGTCGGCACTCTCCTCGAAGGCCTCGAGCTCGAGGGTGATCGTCGTGAGTCGGCCGTTCGACGAGAGCAGGAAGCCTTCGTAGAGCGGATTCGCGAGGGCCCGTCGCCGCACGTCCTCGACGTCCGCCTCGCTCTCGGGCCACGCCTCGAGCAGCTCACCCACGATCAGCTCGTCGCCCACACCGCGGGTCTCGCGGGCGTTCACGAGGCTCTGGATGTCGCGCAGATAGGGCACGCCCTCCTCGAGCTCCTCGTGCAGCGAGCGCAGGCGCTCGAGGAAGTCGAGACTCCAGAGCGCGTCGGGCTCGATCGCGACGACCAGCACGTCGTCGCGTCCGAAGCGCGTGAGGAACGCGTCGTACTCCATCCGGACCGGGTCGTCGCGCCGCAGGAACTCGTCGGTCGAGACGCGGATCTCGATCCTCGGGATCTGGGTCGCGCCGAGGACGATCGCGAGCAGGGTCAGGAGGACGATGGCCAGCGCGTGATCGTGGACGAGACGTCCGAGGGACTCGAGGGCGGCTTCGAAGCGGTGGCGCATGGGGGCGGGATCCTAGCCTCGAATCGTGGGCGGACACGCGGCGCGCCCGATGGGCGACGCGCCGGGCGGCGGTATCTTCGCGCGACCCGATCGCGCGTCCGCCCGCCGACCTCTTCGGCCGGACCTGTGTCTTCGAGGAGCCCCGATGCAGCCCCGGCCCGCCGCCGTCAATCTCTTCTCCGTCCGTCGGGAGCTGATCGCCGACTTCGAGGGCACGCTCTCGCGGATTGCGGACATGGGCTACCGCGGTGTGGAGCCGGCGCTCTTCGGGCCGGTTGCGCTCGACCTGCTGCCCGAGGACATGCGGATCGAGTGGCCCGAGCCGGAGGCCCTCGCGGCGATGCTCGATCGGGTCGGTCTCGAGACGGCGAGCCTGCATGCGCCGCTGCCGATCGGACCGATGGCCGGGTACGTCTTCGACTACGCCCGGGCGCTGCGGACCGACCAGCTCGTGCTGGCGAGCTTCCTGGCCCTGCCCGAGGCGGCCAATGCCCATGCGGACGCCGGGGCCCTCGCGATCGCGATCGAGCGTTTCGGGGAGGCCTGCGCCGCCGCCGCCGCGCAGGGCCTGCGGGTCGGCTTCCACAACCACACCTTCGAGTGGGCGCATCCGCTCGAAGGCGATCGCGTCGCCTGGGACCTCTTCTGGGAGCGCGTCGATCCACGGGTCTGCGCCGAGGTCGACGTCTACTGGGCGGCGAGTGCGGGGCAGGATCCGGCGGCGGTGATCGAGCGGCTCGGGCCGCGCGTCCGCCGGATCCACCTGAAGGACGGGCCCTGCACGCCCGATGCGCCGCAGGTCGCGCTCGGCCGCGGCCGGGTCGACCTCGAGGCCTGCGTCGAGGCCGCCCGCCACGTCGACTGGCACATCGTCGAGCTCGACGACTGTGCTTCCGACATGCTCGAGGCCCTCGCGCAGAGCCTCGACTTCCTGGTCGAGCGGGGCTTCTCGACCCGGCGCTAGTCGAAGCGGAGCCTCGCCCGGCCCGCGCGGGGCCGGGAACGCGCTCGATCGGAGGAGGACGATGGCCCGGGCCTGGGAGGTGCTCGACCGACGTGAGACGGCCGACGGTCTGCTCGAGCTGCGTCGCCGGGCGGCGGACGACTTCCTGATCTGCGTCGGCGGTCGGGTCCTGATGAACAGCCGGGCCAGCCGCTCGGAGCTCGAGCTCGGGGTGTGGACCTGTGAGGGGCTCGCGGAACGGGGTAACGGCGCGCCGCCTCCGCGGGTGCTGGTCGCAGGGCTCGGGATGGGGCTCACCCTGCGCGCCGTGCTCGACGTGCTGCCGGCGGCGAGCGAGGTCGTCGTGGCGGAGCTGCATCCGGTCGTCGCGGAGTGGTGTCGCGGGCCGCTCGCGGCGCTGACCGACGGGGCCGTCTCGGACGCGCGGGTGCGCGTCCATCTCGGCGACGTGGCGGCCTGCATCGCGGCAGCCGCGGCGGGCGAAGTCGCGCCCTTCGAGGCGATCGTCCTCGATCTCTTCGAGGGCCCCCACGCGAAGACCGATGCGCGCGGCGATCCGCTCTACGGGACGGACGCGATCGACCGATGCTTCCGCGCCCTCGCGCCGGGCGGGGCGCTCGGCGTCTGGGGCGAGGTGCGGGAGCCCGGCTTCGAGTCGCGCCTCGCGCGGCGTGGCTTCGAGGTCGAGGCGCGGCGCCCGGGCCGCGGCGGTCTGCGCCACGCGATCGTGCGGGCGCGGCGCCCGGCCGCGTGAACGCCGCTCGCTCGCGTGACGGTCGCTCTGCCGGGGCGCTGCGCGTCGGGGATGGATCGCTGCGCGTCGAATCGCGGTCCCGAGCGTTCGCGGTCTCCAGATCGTCCGGGGCCGTGCCGAAGAGGTTTCCGGGTCGCGAAGCGCAAGCGCGCTCCGCGGCCTGCCCGGGCCGGCGACGTTCGCGAGCCCGCGCCTCGAAAAGGCAAACCCGCGGTAACGCGGGGACGCAAAGCCAGTGCCCCGGTGACGGTCATGGACCGGGGTCGAACGGTTGTCGAAGGGAATGCGGAATGCCGTGCGAACCTTCCCGCACGCTCGACTGAGCCCCGGATGCCACGCGCCTTCGCGCGCGGGCGGATGGATCCAGCCGATCCCCCCTTCGACCTCCCGCAAGGAGGTCGATCATGCGAGACATCGCGACCCTCTTCCGCGAGTACGCGCGTCTCGATCTGAGACGCCACGACCAGGGTCTCTCGATCCCCGAGCACGAGCGTTGGTCCAAGCTCCGGGAGCTGCTCGACCGCGAGCTCGGTCGCGACGGGCGATCCCGCGCCGTCGGCTCGCGGCGCAGCGCCGAACGCGTCGAGACCCGACTCACCTGTCGCTGGGCGTCGGGCGAGACCGCCGAAGAGGCGGTGCTCGCGAATCTGTCGACCGGCGGTGCCTTCATCCGGACCGAGTGGCCGCTGCCGGTGGGCGCAGGACTGCGCCTGTGCATCCAGCTCGAGGATTCCGGCGTGGAGATCCGGGTGCGGGGCGTCGTCGTCTCGAATCACGTCGATGCGCGCGGATCGCTGCGGGCGCCCGGCATGGGCATCCGCTTCGTGCGCGTCGAGGGCGAGGCCCTCGAGCGGCTGAGCGCGCTCTACTCGACGGCGCTCGAGCGCGGTCGGAAGAAGCTCGAGCCGGTCGAGCCACCGCCGTCTTGAGCTTCGCCTCGTGAACACGCGTGGGGGACGGTGACGCGCCGACCCCCACGTCGTGAGACCGCCGCGGGTCGGCGGGCTAGGCTCCCCCGCCGGCCCGCGTGCGGTCGACGCGAGGGGAGCGACGATGCTGGATCCGATCTTCGATTTCCGCGGGCGTGTCGCCCTCGTGACGGGGGGCAGTCGCGGGCTCGGGTACCAGATGGTGCGGGCCTTCGCCGAGCGCGGCGCGGACGTCGTGATCGCGAGCCGCAAGCTCGACGCGTGCGAGCGGGTGGCGGAGGAGATGCGCGGGCTCGGCCGACGGGCGCTCGCCCACGCCGTGCACGCGGCGAAGTGGGACTCGATCGACGCCTTGATCGAGGCGGCGTACGCCGAGCTCGGTCGGATCGACATCCTCGTGAACAACGCGGGCATGGGCCCCGCGATGCCGAGCCACGAGGTGAGCGAGGCGCTCTTCGACAGCGTGGTCGGGTTGAACTTCAAGGGTCCGTTCCGACTCGCCTCGCAGGTCGCCCACCGTATGGCGCAGGGGGAGGGTGGCGTGATCCTGAACGTCTCGTCCTCGGCGTCGCTCGCGCCCGTGCCCGCGGTCGTGCCCTACGCGAGCGCAAAGGCGGCGCTCAACGCCATGAGTCGTTCGCTCGCAGCGGAGTACGGGCCGAAGGTGCGCGTGAACACGCTGGCGCCGGGGCCCTTCCTGACGGATATCGCGAAGGCCTGGACGCCTGCGATGCGCGAGCGCGTCGACAGCGCGATCGGCCGACCCGGTCGGCCGGAGGAGATCGTGAGCGCGGCGCTCTTCCTCGCGAGCCCGGCGTCGAGCTTCACGACCGGGGCGCTCGTCCAGGTGGACGGCGGGATGGTCTGATCGGGCGGCGCGCGGCGAAAGGGGGTCGCGCCGCGCGCGCGACGGACCGGTTCGATCCGTCGCGCGCGCGGGAGCGAGGCTCTCAGTGTCCGGCGGCGGCCGCCTGGGCCTGTTGATAGGCGTGCTCGAGGGCGAGGTCGTCGGGCAGCATCTCGTGGGCCTTCCTGCAGACCTCGAGGGCCTCGCCCCAGGCCTCGCGCTCGGCCATCGCCCGGCAGGCCTCGACGGCACTGCCTGCGGCATCCGCCGCGACGGCCTTGGCCGAGTCCATCATCGAGTTGGCCGCATCCTGCGCCCCCGCGGCCATGCCCGCCGCGCTCTCCTTGGCGCTCTCTGCGGCCTGACTCGCACTCTCTGCGGCCTGGCCCGCCGCGTCCTTGGCCTCCTCGCGGCTGCAGGCGAGGGCGGTGACGAGCAGACCCGCCGCCAACAGGGTGATCGTTCGCTTCAAGACATGTCCTCCTCGTTTCGTGGGGGAAGGGGGGATCGCAAGCGTGTCTCGCCGTCTCGATCGAGCGGCCGCGCCTCAGTCGAGCGGCTGCGCCTCAATCGAGCGGCTGCGCCTCAATCGAGCGGCTGCGCCTCAATCGAGCGCCGGGATCCGCAGGACCTGGCCGGGGTAGATCTTGTCCGGGTCCTTCAGCATGGGCTTGTTCGCCTCGAAGATCTGCGGGTACTTCATGGCGTCGCCGTAGAACTGCTTGGCGATCTTCGAGAGCGAGTCGCCCTTCTGGACCTTGTAGTACTGGGAGGCCTTGGCCGGCTTCGCCACCGCGATCCGATCGTCGACCTGGGCGATGCCCGGGATGTTGCCGGCCGCGATGATCGCCTTCTCGGCGTCGGCCTGGCTCGCGGCCTGGCCCTCGAGCACGGCACGGTCGCCCTCGACGCGCACCTTGAGCCCCTCGACGCCGAGGCCGAGATCCTGCACGCGGGACTGCACGGCCTTCGAGTCCTCCTCCGCCTGGCCCGTCAGCTTGCCGAGCAGGCCCTCGCCTGCCTCCTTCACGAAATCGAACAGTCCCATGACTCCGCTCTCCTCGTCTCGATCTCGAATGGGATCGGTTGTGGTCCGTGTCCGCGGTCGGGCGCCGCGCGCGTGCGGATCCGGTCGCGCGCTCGCTGGGCGACGCGGTCGAAGGCGCCGTCGCGATTCCGGTGGCGGACCCGGCCGAGTCTAACGGACCCGGCTGGATGCGGGGCGCCGGGCGCGCGATGTGCGTCGGCGCGATCCGTCTCGTGCGTCGGAGCGCCCGCTCGATGACGGGGATTCCACACCGATCCGATTCGCTCGCTCCGACGCGCGTGTCGCGAAGGAAAGTTCGCTCCGCTTCGTGTGCGCGACGCGGCGTCCTCCGACGCGCGTGAGCGCAAATGGCGCGCGTTGCGGCCTTCCTCCATGATCTGGCGCGCCCTCGGCCGGCCCGACGGATCGGCTCGTCGCTCGAGGTGCATCGAGGAAGACGGATCATGAACGCACTCAGTGCGGGTGGCATCGCCGCCCGATTCGGCGCGGCCCTCGTGCTGATCCTCGCGACCTACAACCCGGAAGGCCGCTCGTACTTCGACTGGGTCGAGCCGCGTCTGCCCGAGTTCGATGCCCTGCGCGCCTTCGTGGGCATCGTCCTGCTGATCGGCTGGACCGTCTTCCTGCGTGCCTCGACCCGCTCGCTCGGCGTGCTCGGCTTCGTGCTCGCCGCGGCCTTCTTCGGCACGCTGATCTGGCTGGGCATCGACTACGGCGTGATCGCCCGGGACAATCCGCGCGTCATCACCTACGTCGCGATCGTGGCCCTCGCCGCCGTGCTGACCGCGGGCATGGTGTGGTCCATCGTGCGGCGCGGGCTGACGGGCCAGGCCGACGTCGACGACGTCGACGCCTAGGCGGAGGGCGGGCATGCGTTGGGAGCGGGGCGAGCGCAGCGAGAACCTCGAGGATCGTCGGGCTGAAGGCGGCGGGCGGCCGCGACTGCGCTTTCCGCGCTCGGGATCGGGGGCGCGGATCCCGATTCCGGCGGGCCGGGGCGGACGACTCAGCCTGACGAGCATCCTGGTGATGCTCGCGCTTGCCTGGTTCCTCGGACTGGACCCCATGTCGCTGCTCGGGGGCCTCGGCGGCGGCGGGCTCTCGCCGGACCTCGGCGCCCGGGTCGACCCCGATGCGTCCTTCGGTGGGGCCCCCCCGCGCAGCACGCCGCAGGAAGAGGAGCAGGTCGACTTCGTCTCCTTCGTGCTCGACGACCTGCAGTCGACCTGGGGCGAGCTCCTGCCGGGCTACCGCGACGCGAAGCTCGTTCTCTTTCGCGACGCGACGCAGTCGGGCTGCGGCGTGGGGCAGAGCGAGATGGGTCCCTTCTACTGTCCCGCGGACGAGAAGGTCTACGTCGACCTCGCCTTCTACGACGAGCTGCGCCAGCGCTTCGGTGCCCCGGGCGACTTCGCCCAGGCCTACGTGCTCGCCCACGAGGTCGGCCACCACATCCAGCGCCTGACCGGCCTCGAACAGAAGGTGCGCGCCGCCCAGCAGCGCAGCCCCGACCTCGCCAACGAGCTCTCCGTGCGCATGGAGCTGCAGGCCGACTGCCTGGCCGGCGTCTGGGGGCGGCACGCCGATCGCCGCGGCGTGCTCGAGCCCGGGGACATCGACGAGGGCCTGCGGGCCGCCGCCGCGATCGGCGACGACCGGATCCAGAAGATGTCGGGACGCGGCGTGCACCCCGAGTCCTGGACCCACGGCTCCTCCGCCCAGCGCCAGGAGTGGCTGCATCGCGGGCTCGAGACCGGCGACCCGGATCGATGCGATACGTTCGGCTCCTGACGATCGAGGTGGGCAACACGGGCGAGGCGGTCACGATGATCGAGCCGGTCGAGGCCAGCGAGGCGGAATGACGATGGGCGAAGCGGCGACGGGCAACGAGCAGCAGATCGAGTACTGGAACGGGCGCGCGGGCGAGACCTGGGCGCGGTCGGTCGAGCGCATCGACCGGCTGATGCAGCCGGTCACGCAGGCGCTGCTCGAGCGCGCAGCCGTGCGGTCCGGCGAGCGCGTGCTCGACGTCGGCTGCGGCTGCGGCACGACCTCGCTCGCGCTGGCCGAGGCGGGCGGCGTCGTGTTCGGCGTCGACGTGTCCGGGCCGATGGTCGCACGGGCGCGCGAGCGCGCGGCGGGGCAGGGCAACCCGACCTTCGAGGTCGCGGATGCCGCGGCGGCGAAGCTCGAGCGTGCGTACGGGCTCCTCTTCTCGCGCTTCGGCGTGATGTTCTTCGCGGATCCCGTCGCGGCCTTCCGGCATCTCGGCGAAGCACTCGTCGACGGCGGTCGTCTCTGCTTCGCGTGCTGGCAGCCCCCGAAACAGAACGACTGGATGTCGCTGGCGGGACAGGCGGTCGCGCCTCTGTTGCCGCCGCCCGAGACGCCGCCGGATCCGCTGGCGCCCGGCCCCTTCGCCTTCGCCGATCCGGGGCGGCTTCGCTTCGTGCTCGAGCAGGCGGGCTTCGTCGACGTATCGCTCGAGGACTTCCGCACGAAGATCCATCTCGGTCGGGACCTCGACGAGGCGATGGACTTCCAGCGAGATGTCGGCCCGGTCGCCCGCGCCCTCGCGGAGCTCGAGGGCGACGCGCTCGAGAGGGCGATCCGACTCGCGCGCGAGGCCCTCGCGCCGCACGTGACCGAGAAGGGGCTCGACCTCGGGGCCGCGTGTTGGATCGCGACGGCGCGGGTCGGGCGGGGCTGAGCCCGGACGCGCCAGGGCGCGGCCGCGGTCGGTCGTCGCCGTGCGTGCGGTCTCGAATCAGAGGCGCTGCGCGGTCGGGCGCAGGGCCTCGAGCAGCGCGCGGATCTCCTCGGGCTCGAGCCGCCGTCCCGGCCGCCAGGCGGCGATCCATTCGCCCGCGCCTTCGACGCGCACGCCCTCCGGCAGCCGCAGGGTCGCAGGCTCCGCCGCCTCGAAGCGCGCGCGCAGGGCCGGGCGGTCGGCACCCCGCAGCGCGTAGCGATCGCCGAAGCCCGGCGCGTCGGGGAACGAGATCGGCTCGCCGAGTGCGCGTTCGAGCGAGGTCGTCTCGGCGTCGCGCTCGGTCCACACGAAGGCCGGTCGCTCGGCCCCGGAACGCTGGAGCGCGACGACCGTCTGGACTTCGCGCCGCCGCAGCTTGAGCATGCCCTGCCGCCAGGTCCAGTCGAAGACGATCGCGTCAGCGCCTTCCATGACGTGGGTGAAGAAGCTGCGGTCGGCGGCGGCGATCGACGGCAGGCTTCGGATCGTCGATCGGGCGAGCGTGTCGGAGCGACCGACGTAGCGCAGCCCGAGGGCCGCGGCGCTCCCTTCGAGGCGAGTGCGTCGACCCCGGTCGCTGCATCCGAGCACCACGACGAGGGCGAGCAGGAAGACGAGTGCGATCAGCAGCGGCATGGGGATGCGATCCATCGAGCGGGGTCTCTCCTGCGGCCGTCCGGCGCCGCCTCAAGCCAGCGCCGCCCCGAACAACACCAGCAACCGCCCCCACGCCTTCTCCGCCAGCGCCTCGTCGTAGACCTTCATGTCCGGCGGGCACCAGCCGTGCAGCGCACCCTGATAGACCTCGATCTCCGCCTCCAGGCCGTTGTCCGCGAAAGCCTTGCGCAGCACGTCCTTCGTCTCGGGCTCCTGCTGGTCGTCGTTCTCGGCGATCGCGATCAGGTAGTGCGCCTTCATCTTCGGGATCAGCAGATGCGGGCTGTCCTCGCCCTTCGTGACGAGGCGGCCGCCGTGGAAGGACGCCGCGGCGCCCACGCGATCGGGTCGTGCCGCCGCCGTCCGCATCGTGAAAGGCCCCCCCATGCAGTAGCCCATCGTGCCGATCTTGCGGTCCGGGGCGACCGCCGGCTGCGCGTCGAGGAAGTCGACGAAGGCGCGGGCGTCCCGGGCCTGGGTCTCCGACGTGATCGAGCCCATCAGGGACATGATCCGCTCGCGGGTCGGCGGATCCGCGAAGTCCGCGCCCTCGGGCAGGACCGGGGCGGGCGCCGTGCGGTAGTACGGATTCACCGCGAGGACGGCGTAGCCCTCGGCCGCGAGCCGCGACGCCATCTGCCGCATCGTCGGCCGCAAGCCGAACGCATCGGGCCAGAGCAGCACGCCCGGATGGCGACCCGTCTTCGGATGCACGAAGAAGGCGTCGGCGCGACCGTCCGGCGTCTCGATCGTGACCTCCGTGCCCGAGAGCTCCGCAGCAATCGCCTCGCCCGGCCACATCATCGCGAGCCCGGCACCGACCGAGAGCACGCCGAACTCGCGGCGCGTGAGGCCGCCCGTGCCGGCCGCGTGGGCGTCCATGTCCGCGAAGCTCCGCTCGTCACACATGCGTGTCTCCTCTTCGTCGTGTCGTGCGCGCTGGGCCCGGTGCGTCTCCGCGTGCGTGCGGGCCCGGCCGCGGGCGAGGCGCGAGCCCGGATACTCTCGGCCAGCCCGCCCGCGCGCACAACGCCCCGACCGGCGCCCGCCCGACGCGCCGCGACGGCGCAGAGGGAGACCGCGCACGGCGTTGTCGGCCGTCGGGCGCGGGCGTAGGCTTTCGCCCCATGACGGAACGAGCATCGACCGCCGCGGCGCGCACGCCGCGCGTCGGCATCATCGGCGCGGGGCCCGGCGGCCTCTGCATGGCGATCCGCCTGCTCGAGGCGGGCCTCGACGATCTGGTCGTCTTCGAGCGCGGCGAGGGCGTCGGCGGCACCTGGTACCACAACCGCTATCCGGGCTGTGAGTGCGACGTCGCCTCGCATCTCTACAGCTTCTCCTTCGAGCCCTACCCGGACTGGTCGAAGCCCTTCGGCACGCAGCCCGAGATCCGCGCCTACATGGAGCATTGCGCGGCGAAGTACGGTGTGACGCCCTACCTGCGCCTCGGCTGCGGTGTGCGGCGCGCCGATTGGGACGCGGTCGCTTCGTGCTGGCGCGTCGAGACCGAGGCGGGGGAGCGCTTCGAGCTCGACTTCCTGGTCGGGGCGGTCGGGATGTTCGGTGAGCCCGTCTGGCCGCAGATCCCGGGGCGCGAGGACTTCGCGGGCACGGCCTTCCACTCGGCGCGCTGGAACGAGGGACACGACCTCGCGGGCGAGCGGGTCGCCGTGATCGGCAGCGCGGCGAGCGCCGTGCAGCTCGTGCCCGTGATCGCGCGGGAGGTGGCGCATCTCGACGTCTACCAGCGCACGGCGAACTGGGTCGGGCCGAAGCAGGACGAGCCCTACGACGCGACCCGGCTCGAGGGCTTCCGGCGCGACCCCGGGGCGATCCGAGCGGTGCGCGACGAGATCTACGCCGGCGTGAACGCGCTGGTCTCCTACGACCCCGCGGCGCTCGCCGTGGCGGAGCGGGCGGCGCGCGCGGCGATCGAGGTCGTGCGCGATCCCGCGACCCGACGGGCGCTCACGCCGACGCATCCCTTCGGCTGCAAGCGCCCGCTCATCTCGAACGACTGGTACCCGACCTTCAACCGCTCGAACGTCGAGCTCGTGACGGAGCCGATCGAGGCGATTACGCCGACGGGGACGCGGCTCGCCTCGGGCGAGGAGCGGACCTACGACACCCTGATCTTCGCGACGGGCTTCGAGACCACGCGCTTCCTGTCGGCGGTCGACGTGCGGGGGCCCGGCGGACGTTCGCTCTCGGAGGCCTGGCGCGAGGGCGCGATCGCCTACAAGGGCGTGCTGACGGCGGGCTTCCCGAACCTCTTCATGCTCTACGGCCCGAACACGAACAACGGGTCGATCCTCTACATGATCGAGCGACAGGTCGACTACGCGCTCCGGCAGATCCGACGCGTGTGGGAGACCGGTCGCCGCACGGTCGAGGTCCGCCCCGAGGCCATGTTCGCCTACAACGAGACGCTCCAGGCGCGGATCGCCGGCGTCGACGTCTGGCAGGCCGACTGCCACGGCTACTACCGCGCGCCTTCGGGCCGGATCGTGACCCAGTACCCGGGCGACATGGACGACTACCGCCGGCTCATGACCGAGTCGGACGACGACGCCCTCCACCTCGCGTGAGCGGGCCCGCGCGGCGACGGCCGCCGGATCTCAGTCCGGCTCGCCGCGTCGCCGGATCTCGCCGGTCATCGGGACGAAGCGGACATCGGAGAGCGCGCGCCGACTGAATCCGTCGGGCGTCCGCTCGTGCACCTCGAGCACCTGCCAATATTCCCCGACCGGAACGACGAGCCGCCCGCCCGGCGCGAGCTGATCGAGCAGCGGTTGCGGGAGACGGGGTACGGCGGCAGTGACGAGGATCGCGTCGAAGGGCGCTTGCTCGGGCCAGCCGCGATAGCCGTCGCCGGCGCGGACGTGCACGCGGTCGCCGTAGCCTTCGGCCTCGAGGAAGCCGCGGGCGCTGCGGGCGAGGGGCTCGACGATCTCGATCGAGAAGACCTCGCAGCCCATCTCCGCCAGCACGGCGGCCTGATAGCCCGAGCCGGTCCCGACCTCGAGCACGCGACAGGGGGGGCGCAGGTGCGCCGCCTCGCTCATCAGGGCGACGATGTAGGGCTGACTGATCGTCTGCCCCTCGCCGATCGGGTGCGGATGGTCGTCGTAGGCGCGCGCGGGATCGATGTCCGGGGTGAAGCGATGGCGGCGGACGCGACGCATCGCGCGCAGGACCCGTTCGTCCGCGACGCCGCGCGCCTCGATCTGGAGCGTCACCATGCGCTCGCGCTCGTAGGCGTACTCGTCGTCGCGCACCGGATCTCCGCCTCGGGACTCGCTCGTCGATCCGCCTCCGCAAGCCATCACGAGCAGCGCGACCCCCATCGCGAGACCCGCGCTTCGCATCCCCCGCGCCGATCCGCCTGCACTGCGCGATCGCGCGATCAGTCGGCGTCCTGCCAGGCCCGGAACTCGTCCGGCGAGTGACCGAGGCGCACGAGCAGCGCCTCGACGTCGCCGCGCAGGGCTCCGAACTCCGCCTCGAGGGCGGCTCGTCGCGCGTGCTTGCCTTCGGAGGCGGCGTCGACCTCCGCGACGAGGTCGCTGCGAAGCGTGTCGACGCGCTCGGCCATCCGGGAGATCTGCGCGCGGTCGACGACGTTCGCCTCGACGCGAGCGGTGTCGAGGGTCTCGCGCATCACGTCGAGGGAGGAGACCACGGCATCCCGGTATTCCCGCCACCGCAGGTCGAAGCGTTCGTCCTCACCGATCGCTGCGCCGACCGCGTCCGTCGCCGTCTCCCACCGGGTGTCACCCTGGTCGCAGGCGGCCACGAGCCATCCGACGAGGACGGCGATCGCGATCGCCGGGAGGGCGGTGAGGAGACGGGAGGGGGAGGGGGCCTGTCTGCGGGGATCGTGCGCGTGTTGCATGGTCGTTCGTCCTCCGCGCCCCGGAAACGGCCGCCCGATCGACGGCGCGTCCGGCCGGCGCCTAACGGATCTGCTCGGCGGCGCGTCCGCAGCGTATGCAGAGTGTCGTGCCCGGCAACGCCCGCAGCCGCCGCTCGGGGATGCGCTCGCCGCAGGCCTCGCAGCGCTCGAGCATCCCGCGCTCGGCCCGCTCGAGGGCGGCGTCGATCGCGTGGACGCGCCGCGCGGCGATCTCGGCGAGGCGCTCGCCCAGGATCCCGGCCTCCCGGTCCTGCGCCTCGTCGACGAGGTCGTGGGCCGTCTCGCGATGCGAACGGACCCGGGCGTGCTCGGCGTGCTCGAGCCCTTCGAGCTGCTGCAGCAGGTGCGCGCGCTCGCGCTCGAGTGCGCCGACGAGGGTCTCCGGCTCGGGCGGGCGACGTCGCGGCGTGTCGCCGCCGGCCGACCAGAGCAGGGTCGCGAGGGCCTGGAGCAGATCGGTCTCGGTCAGGATCCCGTCGAGACGACCGGCCTCGTCGACGACCGGCAGGCAGCCGAAGCGCCCTTCGAGCATCTTCGAGACCGCCTCGTCGAGCGGGGCGTCGGCGGCGATCGTGATCGGCGAGTGGGTCATCACCTCGGCGACGGAGACGTCCCGTGCGGCCTCCCGCGCCCGGGCGTCCGGCGGAACCCGCAGGCTCACGGGAATCGGCAGTGCCGCCCGCAGATCCTCGAAGGACACGACGCCATGGATCCGGCCGCTCGCGGTCACGACGGGCAGATGTCGGATCGCGTGGTCGATCATGAGATCGAGGGCGGCGAGCGCCGAGGTCTCGGGGGCGATCGTCACGGGCGACCCGGTCATGAAGGCCTTGATCTCGAGATCCATGGCGGCGGGGCTCCTGGCGAGGGGCTGCGGTCGCAGCATTGCAACCGTGGGAGAGCAAGCGACGTGCCAGCCCGATCCACGCAGCGTCACGCCCGAGGCTCGTCCTCGCGACGCCAGGCCCCACGCGACGCGCCGACCGGTGGCGCCGTGCCGCAGATGCGCGTCCGGCTGTGGCCCGGTGCCGCGTCGCGGGAGCGCACCCGGATGGGGCGCGCCGCAGCGTCGCAGGAGCGCACCCGGATGGGGCCCGGCGCAGCGTCGCAGGAGCGCACCCGGATGGGGCGCGCCGCAGCGCCGCGGGAGCGCACCCGGCTGTGGCCCGGCGCAGCGCCGCGGGAGCGCACCCGGATGGGGTGTGGCGGCCGACGATTCGGCGCGCCCTCTTCGCGTCGATCAGGCACCCAGGCGAAGGCATGCATCGCCATCGGAGGATCCCATGCAAGCGCCCGTCCCGTCCTGCGCGCGCGGCCGCGCGTCGCTGCCGCCGATCCTGATCGTCGCGCTCTCGCTCTGGGCCGGCAGCGCCGCCGCACAGCCCGTCTACGTCGTCGACACCGGCCCGGGCGGCAGCGCGGGTGGTCTCAGCCTCTCCGTCGGTCAATACCTCGCCGGCCGCTTCAGTCTCGACGTGGGTCACGAGCTCGTCGACCTCGAGGGCTGGATGATCTACCCGACGGTCGTCGGCGCGCTGCCCGTCTACGCCGTGCTCTACGCCGACGCGGGCGGCGTGCCGGACCTCGACCAGGAGATCCACAGCCAGCTCTTCACGGTGCCCGCCGGCTTCACGCCCGGATGGCACGGCGTGACCGGGCTCAGCCTGCCGGTCCATGGGGGCACGTACTGGCTCGCCTTCGAGGTGCCGACCGGGACCAGCGGATCCGGGGCGATGCCCCCGACGCCCCTGCCGCAGCTCGACCTCTACGCCGTGGACAGCGGGGCCGGTTACGTCGCGAACACGACGGCGCGACTCGGCGTGCGCATCCTGCCGGAGCCCGGTGGACTCGTCGCGCTGGCAGCGGGCGTCGGCCTGCTCGGCGTCGGGGCGCGTCGGCGCCGCGACGCCGGCCGGCGGTTGCCGTTCCCTCGGTCGGCTTCGTAGCGCGCACGACGGGGCGGGAGGCGTCTCTCGCGAGCGAGCGGCACGGTCGGGTGCCAGGCGAGGCCGTGTCAGGCGAGTCCGTGCTAGGCGGGGCCGTGATAGGCGAGGCCCTGCTAGGCGAGGCCGTGCTCGGCGAGCAGGCGCGCGAGCTGACGGCGGGCGCTCGGGCCGAGCGCGTAGTCGACCCGCACGATCGGCTTGTCCGCGTCGACCAGGCTCGCGAGGTCCGCCGGCGTGCCGTCCACGACGACGTCGCAGGGGATGCGGCGCAGGTTGCGCTCGAGGTCGCGGACCTGGGCGGAGTCGTAGCCCATGGCGGGCACCTCCCGATCGAGGTGCGCGAATCGCACGAAGGTCTTCGCCAGCTGGCCCACGAGGTGCGGGCGCGGATCGACGATCCGTCCGCCCGCGCGCCGGACGGCCAGGGTGCCCGCGCCGATCGCCATGCCGCCATGGGTCAGGGTCGGCCCGTCCCCGACGACGAGGCAGCGCTTCCCGCGCAGGCGCCCGGGCTCGCGCACGAGGATCTCCGAGCGGGCGCGCACGATCGCGGCGTCGGGATTGTGCTTCCGGACCGTGCGCACGATCGCCTCGACGTCGGCGCGCTGGGCGGCGTCGATCTTGTTCACGAGGGCGACGTCGGCCTCGAGCAGGTTCACGTAGCCCGGGTGCCAGGTCGTCTCGTGTCCCGGGCGCAGCGCGTCGAGCACGGTGATCTGGAGATCGGGCCGGATCATCGACAGGTCGTTGTTGCCGCCGTCGAAGACGAGCACGTCCCCCTCCTTCGACGCGCGACGCAGGATCGCGCGGTAGTCGAAGCCCGAGTAGATCGGGAATCCCGCGTCGAGCCAGGGCTGGTACTCCTCCTGCTCCTCGATCGTCGCCTCGTGTTTCGAGAAATCCGAGGCGCGGGCGAAGCGCTGGCAGGTCTGACGGGTCAGATCGCGGCCGTAGGGCATGGCGTGCCGGATCGCGACGGGACGTCGACCGTGCTGTCGGAGGATCTCGGCGATGGCGCGGGCGGTCTGGGACTTGCCGCAGCCCGTGCGCACGGCGGTCACGGCGACGACGGGCCGTTCGGCCACGAGCTGCGTCTGACGCGGGCCGAGCAGCAGGAAACGCGCCCCGGCGTGCAGGGCGAGAGCGGCCTTCTCCATCACCTCCTGATGCGAGAGGTCGGAGTAGGCGAGGCAGACCGTGTCGACCTCGTGGCGCGCGACGAGCTCGGGCAGCTCCGCCTCGGGGCGGATCGGGATGCCGTCGGGGTAGCGGCGGCCGGCGAGCTTCGCGGGGAAGCGGCGCTCGTCGATGCCGGGGATCTGGGCCGCCGTGAAGGCGACGACGCGGCAGTCGCGTCGCGGCTTCCAGTAGACGAGGAAGTCGTGGAAGTCGCGGCCCGCGGCGCCCAGCAGGATCACGTTGCGCGACGATCGTGTGCTCATGCGTCCCCTTCCTCCGGCGCGCGACGATCGTGTGCTCATGCGTCCCCTGCCTTCGGCGCGCGGCGATCGTGTGCTCATGCGTCCGCTTCCTTCGGCGCACGCCCGGTCCGCGTCAGGGTCGTGCCGTCGCGGCCGCGCAGCGCGGCGGCCAGATGGTCGGCGTCCGTGATCGTCACGGATCGACCGCCTTCGCGCAGGAACCCGATCGCGGCCTCGATCTTCGGACCCATCGAGCCTTCCGGGAAGTGCCCGGCGTCGGCGAGGGCGAGCGCCTCGTCGATCGAGAGTCGTCGGATCGCGCGCGCTCGCGGCGTCGCGAAGTCGCGGTAGACGGCGCGCACGCCCGTCAGGATCACGAGGTGACGCGCGCTGATGCCCCGGGCGAGGACCATCGAGGCGAGGTCCTTGTCGACGACCGCCGGCACCCCCTCGAGCCGTCCGCCGCGACGGCGCACGACCGGGACGCCGCCACCGCCCGCCGCGACGACGAGCGTCGGTCGCCGCAGCAGCCAGCGGATCGTGTCGACGTCGTCGATCTCGAGCGGTCGTGGCGAGGCGACGAGGCGTCGCCAGCCGCGCCCCCGCTCGCGTGCGACCGCCACGCCCGAGGCTTCGAGCCGCTTCGCGTCGCGAGAGGACAGGGGGGGACCCACGGGCTTCGTCGGCCGTGCGAAGGCGGGGTCCCGCGCATCGACGACGACCTGGGTCAGCAGGCTTACGACCGGCATCGAGAGCTTCGCCTCGAGCAGCACGTTCTGGAGCGCGCGCTCGATCAGGTAGCCGATCTCGCCCTGGGACTCGGCGACGCAGACGTCGAGGGGCAGGTCGTAGGCCTCCCCTGCTGCGGCCGCCACGCGCATCAGGATGTGACCGATCTGGAAGCCGTTGCCGTGGGTGACGACGAGGTGGTGGCGTTCGCGGACGAGGGGGACGAGCGCGCGCATGGCCCGCTCGACGTTCTGTGACTGCACGGCGATCGTCGGGGGCTCGCCCTCGTGCACCAGGGCGTTGCCCCCGATCGCCACGACGATCGTGCTGCCCGGTCGGAACATGGGGGCATGATGCGCGACTCCGCGGATCCGGTCGAGCGCCTTCGATACGATCGCGGTGGGCGCCTTCCGCGCCGCCCGTCGGAGGGCACCTTGAAACGATCTCGCACCCGGCTGCTGACCCTGGCAGCGCTCCTCGTGCTCGGCCTGCTCGCCCAGCGCGCCGGTCTCGATCCCGCGGCCCTCGGCCTCACGGCGGGCGACCGGGTGCCCGCCGCGTCCGATGCGTCGACCGCGCACGCCGAGGCGACGCGCCGCATCGAGCGCGCCTTCGCGGCACGCGAGTCCGGCTTCATGATCACGCTCGAGGGACGCGTCGCGAAGACCCTCGCCGACGACCGCGACGGCTCGCGACACCAGCGTTTCCTGCTCGAGCTCGAGTCGGGCCGCACGCTGCTCGTCGCGCACAACATCGATCTCGCCGAGCGCATTCCCCTGGCCAGGGACGATCGGGTGCGCCTGCGCGGCCAGTACGAGTGGAACGAACGGGGCGGCGTGATCCACTGGACCCACCACGACCCGGACGGCCGACACGAGGGGGGCTGGATCGAGTCCGGCGGACGAAGGACGGAGTGAGGACGGGCAGTCGACGCATCCTTCACGCGACGCGTCGGCGCCGCGCACCGGCGGACTCCGCCGCTTGCGACGAGCGACGCGGGATCCCTAGAGTGATCCGGCGAGAGCGCCCGATGTCCCCGAGTCCCGTCCCGTCGTCCCGCCGCCGTCCCACGCCCTGCCGCCCGCCGCGACCTCGGGAGCGCAGGGCGGGCGTCGCCCTCGCGCAGGTCCTCGGCGCACTCGTCGTGATCGCGGTGCTCGTCGCCGCGGGGCATCACTGGCTCTCGGGGCGCGGGCGCGAGACGACCGACGATGCCTTCGTCGAGGGAACGCTCACCTACCTCGCGTCCGAGGTGATGGGCCGCGTCGTCGAGGTCCGGGTCGAGGAGCACGAGCGGGTCGAGTCGGATCGATTGCTGGTGAAGCTCGACGACGAGGCGCTGCGGGCGCGCGTCGCCCGGGCGCGGGCGGATCTGGCGGCAGCCCGGAACCAGATGGTGTCGGCCGAGGCGGCCGCCGCGGCCGCGGATGCCGACGGCAAGGCGGCGACCGTCGAGAGCTGGCGGACGGGTCGCGAGCTCGAACGCATCCGTTCGCTGGCGGCGCGCGGCGCGGCGAGCGACCAGCAGCTCGATTCGGCGCGGGCCGACCACGATGCTGCACTCGCCCGGGTCCGCGCGGCCGCCATGCGCGCCGAGGCCGAGCGCGGCGTGCTCGGCAACGAGGCGCCCGTCCGGCAGGCCGAGGCGGCGCTCGCCGAGGCCGAGATCACCCTCGCGCGCACGGCGCTGCGCGCCCCCTTCGACGCCGTCGTCGGCCGGCGCGCCGTCGAGCCCGGGGACATCGTGCGCCCGGGCCAGGCGCTGCTCGCCCTGCGCCGGGTCGAGCCCTCCTGGGTCGAGGCGAACTTCAAGGAGACCCAGATCCGTCGCATGCACGTCGGCAGTCCCGCGAGCGTGTGGATCGACGCCTTCCCCGGCTACGTGTTCCATGGCGAGGTCGAGTCCTTCTCGCCCGCGAGCGGTGCGAAGTACGCCCTGATCCCGCCGGAGCCCGCGGTCGGGAACTTCACGAAGGTCGTCCAGCGTCTGCCCGTGCGGATCCGCCTCGACGAGGTCGAGGACGGCGAGGGGCGCCGTCCGATCGAAGAGGCGACGACGCTGCCGCCGCTGGCGCTCGGTCTCTCCGCCGTCGTGACCGTCGATGTCCGCTGAGCGCGCGACGACGGAGTCCTACTCGCTCACCTCCGAAGAGGAATACCGGCTCGACTTCCCGAGGCTGGTGATCGTCTTCTCCGTCATGCTCGCGGTCCTGCTCGAGATCATCGACACGAGCATCGTGAACGTCGCGATCCCGACGATGATGGGGAATCTCGGTGCCACCCTCGACGAGATCGATTGGGTCGTGACCGCCTACATCGTCTCGATCGTGATCATGCTGCCCATGACGGGCTGGATGGCGAGCCGCTTCGGGCGCAAGCGCTACTTCGTGACCTCGATCGGCGTCTTCACGGCGGCGTCGCTCATGTGCGGCGCGTCCCAGACCGTCGACCAGCTGATCTTCTGGCGGATCGTGCAGGGGCTCGGCGGCGGTGCGCTGATGGCGACGGCGCAGGCGATCCTCGTCGAGTCCTTCCCGCCGTCGAAGCAGGGCATCGGCCAGGCGATCTTCGGGATCGGCGCGATGATCGGCCCCTCGATCGGTCCGACCCTCGGCGGCTGGCTGACGGACAACTACTCCTGGCATTGGTGCTTCCTGGTCAACGTGCCCCTCGGCATCGTCGCCGGCGCTCTCTGCGCCACCTTCCTGCACGACCCGCCGCACCTGGTCCGCAACCCCCGTGGCCGGATCGACTGGCCAGGGATCGCGCTGCTCGTGATCGGGATCGGCTGCTTCCAGACGCTGCTCGAGCGGGGCAACAAGGACGATTGGTTCGAGAGCCCGACGATCGTCTGGCTCGGGATCGCGTCGGTCGTGGGCCTCGTCGGGCTGGTGATCCGGGAGCTCTCGACCGACGACCCGGTCATCGACTTCTCGATCCTGCGCGATCGCACCTTCGCCCTCGGCTGTCTGCTCACGATGGCCGGGGGCTTCGCGCTCTTCGGCGTCGTCTTCCTCTTCCCGATCTACGCCCAGACGCTGCTCGGCTGGACGGCCTGGCAGTCGGGGCTGGGATCGCTGCCGCCGAGCCTCTCGACCGCGATCACGATGGCGATCATGGGGCGGATCATCTGGCATACGGGGCCGCGCGTGCTCTACCTGACGGGCATGGTCATGATGATCCTGACCCTGCGCGAGATGGCGACCTGGACGCTCGCGTCGGGCTGGGACGACGTGCTCGCGGGACAGACCATGCGGGGCGTGGCGAGCGGTCTGCTCTTCGTGCCGCTCTCGGCGGCGACCCTGCGCGCGCTCGCGCCCGAGGACATCGCCAAGGGCTCGGGCCTATTCAACCTCTCGCGCCAGCTCGGCGGCAGCTTCGGCATCGCGATCCTCGCCGCCGTCCTCGACCGCCGCTCGGACCAGCACAAGGTCGAGCTCGCACGGCATCTGAGTCCCTTCGACGCGTCGACCCGCGCCACGTTCGACGACCTGGCCCGGAGCTTTGCCGACCGTGGGCTCGACGAAGCCGGCGCGGACTTCGCAGCGCGTACGGTCTTCGACGGCATGCTCTCGGCCCAGGCGATGATGGAGTCGTTCTACGACGCCTTCTTCCTGATGGCGGTCGTATTCGTCGTGCTCTTTCCGTTGGGCCTGCTCGTGCCGAAGCACATGCCGGGAAAGCTCGAGGCGAAGGCGGCGGCGCGGGAGCGGGCGGAGCGCGAGGCCGCGGCGCCCGAGCCGGCGGAAGGGGGCGACGGAGAAGACGATCGGGTCGGGGTGTCTCCGGCCTAGGGGATCCGGCCGCGGCCCATCGCGATCAAGCGCTTGACGTAGCCATGCACACTCGTCCGATAGTAGGCGTGTGCTCGACGCGGCGGGAGGTCGTCGACGGCATACCCCAGTCGACTCAGCAGCGGACCCATGTCGAGGTTCGTCGGCCCGTGTATCACCTGCGGCAGGCTGCCCGTCCGGCGATTCTCCACCCGACCCGTCGGCAGCAGCTCGAGCTCCGCACGCCGATCGTCCGGGTGGAAGGTGCCATGCCACGGCAGGCGACCTCGGGTGCGCCAGAGGTTCTGGAAGATCCGGCAGTCGTGGTCGAGGTGCGCGTCGCCGGGGCGGTCCCGGAGGTGGAGGTTGACGAGGATCTGGTCGTTCTCCGTCCGATGACGGTCCTCGAGCCGGATCAGGGCCCCGAGCAGCTTCGATAGCGCGCCGGCTCGTCCCATGAAGGCACCCATGCAGGGCCGGCCGAGCTCATGCGTCTCGAGCTCGGAAGACAGGAGCGAGCCTCCGAGACCCATCACGCGGTCGACGAGGTGACGCATGCGCGGGCTGTGGGGGAAGTACGGCTGGCTCGAGAGGAGGTAGGGCATCCGGGTCTTCTCGAAGAGCTCCGCGGTCTCCGTGGCCGGTCCGGCGAAGAAGACGTCGTAGGCGTCGACGATCATCACGACCGCTTCGGGCGCGAGGTCGCCGATCGCGGCGTGATAGGCCAGGAGCTTCGCTGTCATGCCGAGCCAGGGCTCCCCTCGACCCAGCACCTCGAGGGCGAACCCATGGCGTTCGGCGGAGCGCTCGAGAATCGGGAGGTAGCCCTCGTGTGCCGTGGCGAAGGTCAGGGTCCTCATGCGGGATCACCTCCCTGCCGAACGCGGGCGCTTCGGCATCGGCGAATCGGGAACTAGCAAGGGCCATGCCCGTCCCCCCGGTGCGCGACGGAACGCGCGGCGAGCGGCGCGGGACGGACGCTCGACGAGGTCGAGAGTCACAAGCTGGGTCCGTGAGACGCATGGATCCGCCCCCCCGAGCGCGATCGTCGGGATCGCGCATCGGCCCCGGGTCGTCCGAGGAGGGACGATGCCGGCATGACCATTGCACCCGGCCTCGAGCGGTTGCGTCGCCCGGTCCGGGCCGCCGGACCTAGGGAGGGGGTGCATGCGAAGGCTCGCTTCGATCGTCGACGAGGTCGGCCACTCGCGGCTCGCCATGCTCGCACGGGACGTCGCGCCCGATGTCGTCCACGTCCATGGGTTGCGGACCGTCGCGAGTCCCGGCGTCGGGTTCGGTTCGCTGCTCGTCGTTCGCCGCCGGGAGTCGGGCTTCTTCGCGGTACTCCGGCGTCGGGTCGAATGAAGGCGGGTGGGGCGGGGAAGCGCGACCGGTCCCCGGAACGCCCTTATTGGACGGAGGACGTCGCCGGGCTGCTGGCCAGGCTCGACTCGCGGGAGACGGGTCTCTCGACGAGCGAGGCGCGCGAGCGGGCGGGGCGCTCCGGGCCGAACTCTCTCCGCCCGCGCGTGCGCTTCACGAACCTGCGCCTGCTGGCTCGTCAGCTCGAGAGTCCGCTCGTTCTGATCCTCGCCTTCGCCGCGGGGATCGCCGCGATCGTCCACGACTGGATCGACGCCGTGATCGTGCTCGTGATCCTCGCGAGCAGCGTGCTGCTTGCCTTCGTCCACGAGGCGCGTGCCTCCGCCGCGGTCGAGCGGCTGCAGGCTCGTGTGCAGGTCCGTGCGCGGGTGATGCGGGACGGGGTCTCGTGCGAGCTGCCCCTCGCGGAGATCGTGCCCGGCGATGTGGTGCAGCTCGCCGCGGGGAGCCTCGTCCCGGCCGACGGCGTGGTGATCGACGCGCGTGATCTCTTCGTGAGCCAATCGGCGCTGACGGGCGAGGCGTTCCCGGTCGAGAAGCGGCCCGGCTCCGCTGCGGAAGAGGCGAGTCTCGCCGAGCGGACCCAATGCCTGTTCATGGGGTCGTCCGTTCGGAGCGGCACGGGACGGATGCTCGTGGTCGGGATCGGGAGCGCGACGGTGTATGGCGCCGTGTCGGAACGCCTCCGCCTGCGCGCGCCCGAGACCGATTTCGAGCGGGCGATTCGACAGTACGGCTACCTGCTCCTGCGGATCGTCGTCGTACTCGTCACGCTGGTCTTCGCCGCCAACGTGGTGATGGAACGTCCTCGGGTCGAGTCGCTCCTCTTCGCCCTCGCTCTCGCCGTCGGGATCTCTCCCGAGCTCCTGCCCGCGATCATCGAGATCACGCTCTCGCGTGGTGCGCAGGACATGGCGGCCCACGGCGTGATCGTGCGGAGGCTGGGCGCGATCGAGAGTCTGGGGAGCATGGACGTCCTCTGCACGGACAAGACGGGCACCCTGACCGAGGGTGTGCTCTCTCTGGAGTCGGCACTCGACCCGGACGGCGTGGCCTCGGATCGGGTCCTGCACAGGGCCTGGCTGAACGCCTCGCTCCAGACGGGACTCTCGAGTCCGCTCGACGAGGCGATCCTGGCGATCGTCTCCGCCCGTTCGGACCAGGCGAACTTCAAAGCCGCGTCGAAGATCGACGAGATTCCCTACGACTTCGTGCGCAAGCGGCTCACGGTCGTCCTCCGCGACGAAGATCCGACGCGTGCGCTCCTGGTCACGAAGGGTGCGCTCCAGGAGGTGCTCGAGGCCTGCGATCGGGTGAGGCAGGGCGAGGACGCGATCCCCCTCGTCGTCGATCGGGTCGAGGCCATCCGGGCGCGCTTCGCCGCGTGCAGCGGGAAGGGGTATCGGGTGCTCGGCGTCGCGACGGTCTCGCTTCCGGGTCGTCCGCGCTTCGAGCGATCCGACGAGCGGGGGATGACCTTCGAGGGTTTCCTGCTCTTCCGCGACCCGCCCAAGGCCGGTGTCGCGGGGGTGCTCGGCGAGCTTCGTCGACTCGGCGTCTCGATCAAGGTGATCACCGGTGACAATCGATTCGTCACCCGCCAGCTCGCGGAGCAGGTCGGCTTCCAGGCACCTCGCGTTCTGACGGGCCGGGACATGCTGGGTCTCTCCGACGAGGCGCTCCGGGTGCGGGTCCAGGCGACGGAGCTCTTCGCCGAGGTCGATCCGAACCAGAAGGAGCGGATCCTGCTCGCGCTCAAGCGGCAGGGCCACGTCGTGGGGTTCCTCGGCGACGGCATCAACGACGCGCCGGCGCTCCATGTCGCCGATGCCGGGATCTCCGTGGATCAGGCGGTGGACGTTGCCAAGGAGGCGGCCGACTTCGTGCTGCTCGAGCACGATCTCGACGTGCTGCGGCGAGGGATCGAGCTCGGACGCAGCAGCCTCGCGAATACGCTCAAATACGTGTCGATGACCACCAGTGCAAACTTCGGGAACATGCTGAGCACGGCGGTGGCGTCCTTCTTCTTGCCCTTCCTGCCACTGCTGGCCAAGCAGATCCTGCTGAACAATCTCCTCTCGGACGTGCCCGCGATGGGCATCCCGAGCGACCGGGTCGACCGCGAGCGGATCGAACGACCGGGACGATGGGAGCTGCGCAGGATTCGCGACTTCATGCTCGCCTTCGGTCTGATCAGCTCCGCCTTCGACGGCCTGGCCTTCGCCGCGCTCTGGCTCCTCGTCGGGCAGGACGCCACACTCTTCCGGACCGGCTGGTTCGTCGAGTCGGTCCTCTCGGAGCTCGTCATCCTGCTCGTGGTGCGAACACGAAGGCCGGTCTGGAGCAGCCGGCCGGGGAGGCTGCTCTCCATCTCGACGATCGGCGTCGCGTTCGTGGTGCTCGTCCTGCCCTACGCCGGCCCCGGGCGAATCTTCGACCTGGTCCCGCTTCCGGCGCCGGTCTTCGGGGCGATGCTCGGAATCACGATCGGATACGCCATCGTATCGGAGCTGGCGAAGAGGCACGTCCGCCTGCCTTGAGCGCAGGGCGGCGAGGCGGTATCCGGAAGCAGCATGCGTCGTCGAATCCCCGAAGATCGCGTCGAAGGTCTGCTCGGCTCGTTGCGTGGTCTCACGGGCGACGAGGTGCGCGTCCGCCGCCTCCGTCATGGCGCCAACGACGTGATCGAAGACTCGAGGGGCGAGGCGTTCGAGCTGCTCCGCGAAACGGTCCGGGATCCGATGATCGGGTTCCTGATCGGGACCGGAGTGCTCTACGCCCTGATCGGCGAGCGACCCGAAGCGATCACGCTGCTCGTCTCGATCCTTCCGCTCGCAGGCATGGACGCCTACCTCCATCGCCGCACGCGCGTCGCCACCGCCGGCCTGCGCAGTCGCTTGTCGCCGCGCGTGACGGTCGACCGCGACGCGCGAACGGTCGAGGTCCCGGCGATCGAGCTGGTCCCGGGCGATCTCGCGATCGTCTCGGCGGGCGACACCTTTCCCGCCGACGGGGTGATCGAGGCCGGTGTGGATCTCCAGGTCGACGAGGCGATGCTCACGGGCGAGGCGAACCCGGCACGAAAGCAGGCATTGCGTCCTGCGGCCTCGCTGGGAGGGCAGGGGGGAGCCGTCGACGAGCGGCATTGGGGATTCGCGGGGACGCGGATCCTGACCGGTCGTGCGCAGGTCCGAGTCGTGAATACCGGGGCCGAGACCCTGTACGGGGAGATCGTGCGTTCGGCCCGGTCCGGGGCGCGGTCGGCGACGCCCCTGCAGCGCGAGGTGGGACGCCTCGTCGCGGCGCTCGTGATCGCGGCCTCGGCGCTATGTGTCTTCGTCGGTGCGGTGCGGCTCATCCAGGGCTACGGCTGGTTCGATGCGCTGCTGTCGGCGATCACGCTCGCGGTCGCGGCGCTGCCGGAGGAGTTCCCGATCGTATTCACCGTCTTCCTCGGTGTCGGGGTGCTACGGCTCGCGCGGCGCGGGGCGCTCGTGCGCCGCGCCGTCTGCGTCGAGAGCATCGGACGCGTCTCCTGCATCTGCGCCGACAAGACCGGAACCCTCACCCTCGGCGAGCTCCACCTGACACACCGGATCCCGATCGAAGGCGTGACGGAGGATCAGCTGCTCGAGACGGCGGCCCGGGCCTCCCGGGCCGGGAGCGGCGATGCCCTCGACGTCGCGATCGAACGGGCGATGCGCGCGCATTCGCTGTGCGGGGCCGACACGGAGATCCTCGCGACCTTTCCGTTCACGGAGGAGCGTCGTCGGGAGACCGTCGTCGAGCTCGACGACGGAGGACGGCTGCAGGTCGCGGTCAAGGGAGCGCCCGAGGTCGTCCTCTCGGCCTGCGATCTCTCGCCGGCGGCGCGTCGGGACTGGCTCGCGCAGGTCGATTCCCTCGCGCGTGAAGGGCACAAGCTGATCGCCGTCGCCGAGGGCGCGCGGCCGAGGTCGGCATGGACGGGGGAAGAGCCGGCCGAGGGACTCCGCTTCGTCGGCATGATCGCCTGCGAGGATCCCGTTCGTGCCGGGGTGGCCGCTGCGTTGGCGACCTGTCGGGCGGCGGGGATCCGGACCGTGCTGGTGACGGGAGATCATCCGGCGACGGCCCGGGCGGTGGCTGCGGAGATCGGTCTGGGCGGCGACGACCCGCAGCTGGTGACAGGAGAGGAGCTCGATCGGCTTCTGTCTCGGGCAACGCCCGGGGCGCTGCGTGCGCTCGACGTGGTGGCGCGTGCCTATCCGGCCCAGAAGCTCGCGCTGGTGCGTGCGCTCCAGGCGTCGGGGGAGACCGTCGCCGTGACCGGTGACGGCGTGAACGACGTGCCGGCCTTGCGCGCGGCGGACATCGGAATCGCCATGGGGACGCGCGGGACCCGGAGCGCACGTGAGGTCGCCGGGATCGTGCTGCTCGAAGAGGACTTCGGCACGATCGTCCGCGCGATCGAGGAGGGGCGTCAGCTGCTGCGGAATCTCGCCGCCAGCTTCGAGTACCTGATGCTCGTGCACCTGCCGCTCGTCGCGAGTGCGGCGATCGTGCCGCTCGTCGGTCATCCACTCCTCTATCTGCCCATCCATGTCGTCTGGCTCGAGCTGATGATCCATCCGAGCGCGATGCTCGCCTTCCAGAGCGCGACCCCGTCGACGCCGCTACACCGACGGGCGGATCGCGGTGCCGGAAGGATCTTCGATCGCGCCGATGTCGTTCGAATCGCGATCACGGGCGCGCTGGTCACGGGGCTGGTGGTGTGGGGATATCTTCGAAGCCTCGGGATCGGCCGCGAGGTGGACCATGCCCGGGCGATGGCCATCGCCGTCCTGACCCTCACGAGCGCGGGGATCGTCTGCGCACTGAGCGGACTACGAAGCCGATCGGCGCGCTGGATCGTCCTGCTCACGCTCCTGGCCTCGGTCCTCGGAATCCAGCTGCGTCCCCTCGCGACCAGGCTGCATCTCCATCCGCTCCACGGAGACGACTGGCTCCTGGCCGCGGCGGCGAGCCTGGTCGCGACCGGGCTGGTCGTCGCCTTGCGGACCCGGCGCACCCGGCACTGAGCGGGATCCCTTCGGATTTCGGCCCGCCGCGGCTCGGCCCGCCGACAGCTCCCGCCGGGCGAGCCACAGACCCGGCAACATCGGCAGCCAGAAAGTGAAGCCGCGCAGAAGGAGCGTCGAGGCGAGCGCCGCCTCGACGCTCACGCCGTGAGCGCCGAGGATTCCCACGCAGCTCGCTTCGAAGGTGCCGATCCCGCCCGGGACCCACGAGAGCGACGCGATGACCGAGGCGAAGACGAAGCTCGCGAAGACGATCGCCGCAGAGCCCGAGGTGCCGATCGCCTCCAGCATCGCGCCGAGCGTGGCCGCATCGAGCACGAAGATCCCGAGCTGGAGCCCGACCGTCTCGACGGCGAGCCTCGCGTCGAAGAGGGAGCCGGGCGAGACGGAGGAGAGCTCCTGCGCCAGCTCGCGAATGCCCGGGAATCTCGAGAGCAGTCCAGGCATCGGGATGCGTCCGCGCCGACCGAAGAACAGGAGTACGACCGGCACGATCGCCGCGAAGGCCCCCATCAGCGATGCGGGGATCAAGAGCCACGCATCGAGCTGCCGCATCCACCACAGTGCGAGGAGGGCCATCGTGACGGCGATCGCGTAGGCGAGGAAGTAGGCGGCGGTCCCCACGAGCATGGCGATCGCCGCCCGTCCGCCTGGCACGCCGAGGCGAATCAACCCGCGGACGACGAGCAGGGTGCCGCTCAGTCCCGAGGACGGGACGGCCTGGTCCGTGAACAGCTTGGCGAGGCCGAGCGGGACGAGCCTCGCCAGGCTGGGGCGAGACGGCTCGCCGCGTAGCGCGGAGTACCAGACACCGCCCGCGCAGACGTAGGTCGCGAGCTGGAGCGCTGCGGCGACGCCGAGCCAACCCGGCTTCGCCTGCTCGACGAGCTCGGCGAAGCGTCTCTCCTCGCCGAGGTGTCGCACGACGGCGACGAGCACGAAGAGCGCGATCAGGCCCCCGATCCAGGCCCAGACCGGCGCTCGGAACCCGGTCCCGGGTCTCCTGGTGTCGATGCTCGGGTCGGTCGGCATCATCCCCCATCCTTGGGACCTCGTGTCCAGGCGGTGATGCATGCAAGGCGAAGGCCGGTCGTAGGATGGTGATCGTTCGCGCCGACGACCAGCCCCCGGCGCGCGCGATCCCCACGCGGAACGGTCCGCTCAGTCGAGGGGCCGGGGCCGGCGAGCGCTTCCGTCGGGACCGGTCCGGCGCCCGGGGCTTCCGGATGCGTCCCGCACCTCCCTGATCAGGCGCACGAGACTCGCGGCGTCCTCGAATCGCTCGCGCCGGGCCGTGGGGACGTGCTCCAGGGCTCCCCGAAGCTCGTTCGGTCGCGCGTCCGCGTCGAGCCAGAGTACGAAAGCCTCACCGATTCGTTCCGATGCCATGGACCGCTCTCCGACTCCGAGGCCCGTTCGAAGGGATGATCGGGAGGAGGCGTTTCCCGAGCGTGAACACCGTCCGGAGCGACTCAGGCGCTCGAGCGAGCGGACGCCGCGAGCGCGCGGAGCTCCGCACTCGCCTCGAGATCGAGCTCGCGGCGGAGCACCTCTTCCGCCCGTCTCGTCGTGCGCAGCGCGGCCGCGCGGTCGCCGCGGGCAAGCCAGCTCCGAGCGAGCAGCAGCCAGGCCTGCTCGTCGGCGGGGACGTGATCGATCAGATGCTGGGCGAGCTCACCCGCTCGCTCGGGACATCGCTCGAGCGCGACGGGGATCGCGTCGCGGCCCAGGGCAAGCAGCTCCTCCTCGAGCCGCGCGCGCAGGTCGAGCACCCACTCGTCGTATGCGTCGGGCGAGAACGGACCGCAGTACACCGCGAAGGCCTCGCACGCGATTCCGATCGCGCGATCGCCGTTGCCGTCTCGCAGGGCCCGGTGTGCGGCCGCGACACGGTCACGGAAGACCTGAACGTCCCAGGTGGCGAGGGCCGCCTCGGAGAGTGCGACCGCCGAGCCCTCGAGCGCGAGCCACGCCTCGGGCTCCCCCGCCTCGCGCTCGGGCTCGAGCGCCCGACGCAGTCGGGTGAGGGCGACGCGCAGGTTGCCGCGGGCGCGGGCCGGCTCGAGGTCGGGCCAGAGCTCCGTGGCGAGGCGCTCCCGCTCGATTGGGCGTCCACCGGCGCATAGCAGTCGCAGCAGCAGTCGCCGCGCCGTGTTGCCACGCCAGCGCGCCGGATCGATCGGGCGCCCGTCGAGCTCCACGCCGAGCCCGCCGAGACTGACGATGCGCAGCGCCATGCGTGCGGGCGTCTGCGGCGGGGGGGCGGAGGCGGCCGTCTCGCCGACTGCGTCCGGTGCGAGGGCCCAGGCCGCGAGCGCACGGTCGAGCTCCGGGACGGGGCCGTCGAGCGTCTCGGCCAGGGCGAGCCCACGCGCCAGCTGGCGCCGTGCCCGCGCGGCATCCCCGGCGAGCCAGGCCACCCGAGCGAGCGCGAGCTGGACGAGATGCTGACACGCGGCGGCGTCGGGCACCTCGAGGGTTCGCGCGTATCGCTTCGCGAAGCGATCGGCCTCCGATGTGTCCCCGAGCTCGGCCAGCACGCGCGCCGCGAGGGCTGCGCTGTAGGCGCGGAAGCGGAGGCGTCCGATCCGGTGCGTGTTTGCGAAGGACTCGAGTGCGCGTCGCGCGTGGGCGCGGGCCGCATCCCGGTCGCCCTGGAGCCAGCAGGCCTGGGCGAGCAGCGAGCAGGCGGCCGTGCGCCCGTCCTCCTCGCCGATCGCGGTGAAGCGCTCGAGGGTACCGTCGAGCTCCGCGCGCGCCTCGCCCGGGCGCCCGTCGGCCAGCAGCAGACGCGAGGTGTGATAGGCGCACTCGGCCTCCGTGAGCGGCATGCGCAGCTCCTCGAGGGCCGCCCGGGTCGTTCGAAGCTGGGTCAGTGCGCGCGTGCGGTCGACCCCGAGCACGCCGCGACCGAGCGCGCGCAGCATCCGCAGGGTGAAGAACGAGGGCCCGTGCCGACGCTGGGAGGGATCGGCCAGCAGGACCTCGACCGCCTCGAGCCCCGGCTTCCAACGACCGTCGAGATAGGCGAGCTGCGCCTGGCCCATGCCGACGGCGCCGCGTTCCCGGGGCCCCAGGGCGTAGGCGCTGGCGCGGTCGATGAGGCGGCGGGCGATGCGGAAGCGACTGCGCTGGAAGGCGGCCATCCCGGCGAAGAGCAGGGCCACGCCACGCGCCTCGGAGCTCGTCAGCAGGCGGCGCAGTCCCATGAGGCGGAGCACGGCGGCGCGGGTCTGCTCGATGCGGCCCGTGTTCCCCGCGACGATCACGATGTTGTGCAGCGTGGCGAGCTCGCGGTCGTGACGGCCGCTGCGATGGAAGAGGAGGGCTGCGCGCTCGAGGGCGACGAGTGCGGCCCCGGGATCGTGGCGCGCCCCGAGCAGCCCCTCGAGCAGGTGGAAGTCCGCGCGTTCCTCGTCGGGCGCGCGGGCCATCTCGAGCCAGCGCGCGACGTTCGCGTGCTGGCCCCGCTCGACCCAGTCGAGGCCGTGGATTTCGAGCAGTCGGGCCAGCTCGTCCCTCGATCCGAAGCGCGCGCAGAGCTCCGCCGCGCGTGGCGCCTCCCCTGCGGCTTCGAGCACCCGTGCGCAGCGGCTCACACGCGCGCTTCGCTCGGGCGCCGGGGCGCGGCCTTGCAGGCGGGCGAGGACGAGGTCCTGCCAGAGCGGGTGGGGGGCGAGTCGCGCCGCGCTGCCCTCGATCAGCCCCTTCTCGATCGCCTCGTCGAGGCTGCGCCCGGCCTCCATTCCGTCGCCGAATGCACGGACGAGCGTCTCCCGATCGATCGGTCCGACCATGGCCGCCGTCTCGAGCAGCTCGATCGTCTGTGCGGGCTCGTAGCCGAGCAGGTCCTCGGCGAGTGGGACGAAGAGCGCGTCCCCGCGATCGATCTCGGCGAGGACGCGTCGCGGATCCTCGTCCGCGCGCCGGGCGAGGGCCCGGGTCGCGAGCAGCACGCCCATCGCCCAGCCGCCCGTTCGCGCCAGAACGAGCGGAACGAGCTCGTTGCGGGCCCCGACATCGGGGAGCCGACGGGTGATCAGGGCCTCCACCTGGTCGGCGCGGAGCGAGAGGTCGGGAACGCCGAGCTCGAGCGCGCGCCCTTCTGCGACGACGCGCGCGGCGGTCCGCGGAGCCCGGCCACGGGTGGCGATCACGAGGCCGATCCCGTCGCCCGCCTCCGGTCCGACGAGAAGGGCGTCGATCAGCCCGTCTGCGACGCCGCCCTCGCGCAGGAGGTGATAGTCGTCGAGGAGCAGCGTGATGCGTTCGCCGGTGTCGACGAGGCTGTGCCGCAGCCATCGGCCGAGGCGGGCGCCGGCGGTGCCGCCGTCGCGGCCGGGGAGCGACTCGGCGGCGAGGGCGGGGACGCGGCGGAGCAGGTCGCTGCCGAAGGCGTCGCCGCCCGGGTCCGTCGTCGAGCCGCCGCGCTCCCCGAGCCCCTCGCGCAACGCCTCGACGAGATCCTCGACGAAGAGCCCGGGATCCTCGTGCAGGGGGGAGAGGGCAAGGCTCGCGACGACCTGCCCCTGCTCACGGAGCGCCTCGCACCACGCTGCGAGCAGGGTGCTCTTGCCGTAGCCGCCGGGCGCGGCGACGAGGACGAGCGGGAGCGAATGCAGGCGGGGCAACGGCTCGAGCAGCGCCTCGCGCAGCCGGATCTGAGAGCGGGGGTCGGTCACGCGCCGAGCTTAGTGCGGGCCTCTGCGCCCGACAGCCGGAAGGGTCGCCCGGGCCCGGGCCCGGCAACGATCGGGAAACGCCCCGCCCCTAGGCTGCCGGCGTCGACCGCGCGCTGCGGTGCGACCCGTGGAGACCCCCGATGTCGTCCTGCATCCGCTCGATCCCGAACTCCACCCCCCGATCCGAGGCCAGCTGCCTCGGACTCCGCCGACGGGAGGGGTATGCGAGGCGACACCCGCGGCACACGGCGTCCCTCTGCCTGTCTATGTTCGCCACCCTGCTGCTCGCTCCCGCCGCGCAGGCCCAGCTCGCCGGCCCCTACACGATCGGCGGTGCGAGTCCCGACTATGCGAGCTTCGCCGCCGCCGAGGCAGCCCTCGAGGCCCAGGGCGTCTCCGGGCCGGTCGATTTCCTCGTTCGTGCCGGTACCTACACGCAGGCCGGGGGCACCGCCCTCGTGCTCGACCTCGGCACGATCGCCGGCGTCTCCGCGACGAACCGCGTGACCTTCCGCCCCGACCCGGCGAGCGGCGCGACCGTCGACGACGTGATCCTCGAGCGCAGCAACGCACCGGGCTCCGGGCCCTTCCTCGTCCGCATCCAGTCGGACTACGTGACGCTGCGCGAGCTCACGCTCCGCAACGGCGACACGACCTCGACCGGCTTCACGAACGCGTCCTTCGTCGAGGTCTACCGGAGCGGGGGCACGCGCAGCGGGGTCGAGATCCTCGACTGCGTGCTCGAGAGCCGTCGCCTCTCGAACGTCGTGATCCAGCTGAGCGGGAATACGACCGTGCTGAGCGAGATCCGCGTGGCCGGCAATCGAATCGACGACTTCGCGATCGGCATCAACCTCGGTGGGTTCGCCTCCGCCTACGCCGGTGTCAGGATCGAGGACAACGTCCTCACGCACCCGCGGTTCGCGGTGGGCGGCGGCGGCACCGTGCTCTCGCACGCCATCAGCGTGGACATGTCCGGCTCGAATCTCGTCGTACGCGGCAATCGGATCGACTACGCCGGGGGGGCGGGCGAGGCCGGCATCCGCGTCGCGGGCACGGCCAGCAACTTCGTGATCGAGGGCAACGAGATCGAGAACGTCTTCGTCGGCGGCACTCTCGACGGCTTCACCGGCATCGGACTCTACGGCGGAGGCTCGAGCGGCCGCCTCGCGAACAACATGATCAGCATCCACACCGCCCGTCGCACGGGCCTCTATGTGAGCTCGAGCGGCGGCGTCCTCGTCGCCCACAACAGCATCTACCTGCCCTCGCGCGGCATCGACTTCTTCGGTGGCTCCCAGGCGCTCCTGCTCTGCGCCTCGAACGTCGATGTATTCGACAACATCCTGATCGACCTCGGCACGGGCACGAACAACCGCACGAACGCGATCTTCCAGCAGGCCTGCGGCAACACGAACAACGTCTTCGACGGCAATCTGCTCTTCAATGCCCAGGGCGCGATCGCGTACACCAACGCGGGGGCGGCGGTCGCGAACTTCGCCGCGTGGCAGGCGCTGGGGAACGGCGCGAACTCCGTCAACCGGCTTCCCGAGGTCGTGAACGTCCAGAACGACCTGCATCTCACGGGCTGCACGGCGGGAGATCCGGATCTCTTCGGCCTGCCTGGACTCCCCGTCTCGGACGACTTCGACGGGACCGCCCGCGACCCCGTCGGTCCGATGATGGGCGCCCACGAGGGCCGTGCGAGCTTCCCCGTCGTCTTCGGCGAGTCGACGCTCTACGAGCCCTATGTCGGGAGCGGGGCCGTCCCGATCTACCTCGACGCGGCGGACGTCGACGGCGATCTCGACCTCGATCTCGTCGTCTCGCTGCTCGAGGACGTCGGCACCGGCTTCCGCGGCGTGGGCCTGCTCGAGAACCAGGGCGACGGCACCTTCGTGCCGCTCACGCCCCTCGACCTGACCGGGATCGGCAACCTTCCGAATGCCGATCCGCTCGTCGTGAAGGCACGCGACCTCGATGGCGATGGGGATGTGGACCTCGGTGTCGCCCGCGAGCTCTCGACGGACTTCGAGGTCTACTGGGGCGCGGGGGACGGCACGTTTCCCGCGATGAGCAGCCATCCGATCAATCAGGGGACGACGCTCAAGACGCGACTCGGCATCAGCGACTTCGAGCTCGTCGACCTCGCCGGCGACGGCTTCCCGGACCTCGTCTTCAGCGACGTCGGGATCCCGAGCGTCGTGACCGAGACCGGCGACCTGGGCGTGCTCTGCAACGACGGGGTGGGCTTCCTCGATCCCGGCGTGCTCGTGCCCTCGCCGCAGAACCCCTACGACCTCGTCGCCGCCGACATGGATGGCGACCTCGACGACGACGTCGTGCTCACGTCGATCGCCCTCGCCGGGCCGGAGCTCGGTGTTCTCGAGAACGAAGGACTCTGCGAGCTCACCGCCTACAAGGGGCAGGCGCTGTTCGCCCTCGACACGGCGCCGCTGCTGCCGGACATGGTCGCCGCCGACTTCGATGGCGATGGCCTGGGCGACGTCGCGCTCGATCGCTCCGACACGCCCGTACCGGGGGACGAGAGCCTGTCGCTCTACGTCGACCAGGGCTCCTTCAGCTACGTCGAGCAGGACGTACTCGTGAGCTCCTCGGATCTCCGCTCACCGGGCGCGATCGCCGTGCTCGACTACGACGGCGACACGGCGCCGGATCTGCTCGTCGGCAACGAGACGTCCGGCGCGACGTCCGAAGGCGAGATGACGCTGCTCGAGAACGACGGGACGGGCGTGTTCACGCCGGTCGTCGTGTGCGGCGTGAGCAAGCTGCCGCGCGAGCCGCGCATGCTCGTCGCGCGGGACTTCGACGGCGACGGGCGGCCGGACTTCGCCGCGATCATGGAGGGACGCCCGGAGGTCGCGGTGGCACTACAGGCCGTGCCGGAGCCGGTCCTCGGGACATCGCTCGCGTTCGCGATCGCGTCGGGCTCGATCGCCGCCGGGATGCGTCGACGCGAGTGGGCTCGGAAGCCGCCTCAGAGCCGCAGCTGAGCCAGCGTCGAGTGCAGCCGCTCGAGCTCCCGTGCCTTCACGTCGAGCTCGCGCTCGAGCCGCGGGATCTCGGCCTCGAGGTCGCGCTTCTCGTCGGTCAGGCGCTTCGTGCGGGCGAGCAGCTCGACCCGCGCCGCGGGAGTCAGGACCGGATTGAGCTGGGCGGTCGCCGACGAGACGATCTCGACCTCGACCTGCTCGAGTCGCAGCTTCTTCGCGCCGATCGTGCGCTCGAGGTCGAGCACGGCCGCCTCGGCGAGATGCAGCGCGCGGCCCTCGGTGTAGGCGGCGAGGAAGGCTTCGCGCTGGTCCTCGGGGCAGACGTTGGCGTGGCGGCGACCGCTGCGGCCGACCTCGAAGCCGTTGTCGGCGATGCAGAACTCGCGGATGCCCTCCTGCCAGCCGAGCATGTAGGCCTCGCGGTCGGGGATCACGCCGTGCGGAACGCAGGCATCCTGATGGGCGAGCAGGCGGCTGCTCCGATAGCCGATCGCGCCGTCGCGGTAGCCGACGGTCTGCCAGTCGCCGGCGGTGCATTGGCTCTCGCTGACGGTTCCATTCTTCGCGCAGCCCGCGAGGGCGAGGGCCGAGCCGAGGCCGACGAGCAGGAGGAGGGGATGACGACCGAGCATGGGGGCTCCCGGATCTTCGGACGGGGAATCGGTTCGGGGTCGAGGTGTCCGAGGCACTCGGGCGGGGCTGATCGACGCCTGCGCGCGCGAAGCTGAGTTCGTCGAAGGGCCGCGGCGGGGGCGGGGCGCGCTTCGCACGCGGCCTGCCTACGACGCGCCTACGCGTCGCGGGCGGCTCGCGGGTCGGTGACCCGGTGGGCCGTCGTCCGCGGCGCGGTTCGACGACACGGGCGGGCGTCGCGGACCCGCGACCGGATCTCGCGCGGTTGCATGGGGTGCGGGCGCGATCAGGTCCCGGCGGCGCGCGCCGCCGCCCGGGCGACGGGATCGAGGTCGCTGTCGGCCCGTGCCGCGGCCGCGGCGAGCGCGCGTCGCATGCGCGGATCCCAGAATCGTTCGAGGTGGAGGCGCGTCTCCTCGACGGCCTCGGCCTCGGGATACGAAAGGAACTGATTGGCGATCTGGTTGGCGCGGCGGACGAGATCCGCCACGTAGTCGTCGCTCGGTCGAGCCGCGCTCATCGGGTGACGTCCTCGGGCCCGCCGAAGGAGACGATCCCGTCCTCCGCGCGGACGACGACGCGCAGCCCCGCCTCGCGCGCGACGTCCAGCGCCAGCGAGGTCGGCGCCGACACCGTGGCGAGACAAGCGATCCCGACGACCGCGCACTTCTGCACGAGCTCGAAGCTGCATCGACTCGTCATGACCACGAAGCCATCGGCGAAGGCCCGGGCCGAGCCGCCGGGGCTCGCGGCCGCGGCTACGAGACGCGCGCCGATCAGCTTGTCGAGGGCGTTGTGGCGGCCGACGTCTTCGCGCACGAGCTCGATCTCCCCTCCGAGGCTGCACCAGGCGGCGGCGTGGACCGAGCGGTTCTCGCGGTTGAGGGGCTGCGCGTCGGGCAGCGCGTCGAAGGCGCGCAGCAGGGCGGCCGTCGGGATGCCCGTCGCGAGGCGGTCCGTCGCGAAGGGGCGGAAGGCCTCGTCGAGGGTGCGCACGCCGCAGAGGCCGCAGCCCGAGCGGCCCTCGATCGCGCGCGGGCCCGTGGCGGCGAGGCGCGTGCGGGGCAGGGCGGCGGGGGCGAGGTGCAGATCGATGCGCAGGCCGCGGCGGGCGGGCGTGAGCTGGATGCGTTCGATCTCGTCGATCGAGCCGACGAGCCCCTCGCTCAAGCTGAAGCCCCGGGCGAAGTCCTCGAGATCGGTCGGCGTCGTCATCATCACGGCGTGCGGGCGCCCGTCGTAGCAGAGGCTGACGGGCACCTCCTCGGCGATCTGCCAGACGATCGGCCGGTCGCCCGAGGGACGGGCGCGCGGGCCCGGATCGTTCGCGGCGAGTCGGCCCGCGACCGCGATCGAGCCGCGCGGGCCCGGAGCGTCGGGGGACGCGGGGCTCATGCGGTCGACTCCGCTCGGGCGAGCTGCCGGGCGTCGGCCTCCCGCCGTGCACGCTCTCGCTGGAACGCGGTCTGGCCGGTCGCGCGCACGACCTGCACGGCCGTCACCTTGTACTCGGGGCAGCTCGTCGCCCAGTCCGAGTACTCCGTCGTCACGACGTTCGCGCCGGTGACGGGATGATGGAAGGTCGTGTAGACGACGCCCGCCGGTACGCGGTCGGTCACGTGCGCGTGGAGCGTCGTCTCGCCCTTGCGGCTCGCGAGTGCCACGAGGTCGCCCTCGGCGACGCCCCGCTCCTCGGCGTCGTGGGGATGGATCTCGAGCACGTCCTCGGGATGCCAGGTCGAGTTCGCGGTCCTGCGGGTCTGGGCGCCGACGTTGTACTGCGTGAGGATGCGGCCGGTCGTGAGGATGAGCGGGAAGCGCCGCGTCGTGCGCTCGGGCGTCGGCACGAACTCCGTCAGCATGAAGCGGCCCTTGCCGCGCACGAAGGCGCCCACGTGCATGACGGGCGTGCCTTCGGGCGCGCCGTCGTTGCAGGGCCATTGCAGGCTGCCGAGCCGATCGAGCTTCTCGAAGGAGACCCCCGCGAAGGTCGGCGTCAGGCGCGCGATCTCGTCCATGATCGCCGCCGCGTTCGGGTAGGGCATGGGATGACCCATGGCCTCGCCGAGCCGACAGACGGTCTCCCACTCGGACAGCCCCTGCGAAGGCGGGATCACGGGCCGCACGCGATTGATGCGCCGCTCGGCGTTCGTGAAGGTGCCGTCCTTCTCGAGAAAGGACGTGCCGGGCAGGAAGACGTGGGCGAAGGCGGCCGTCTCGTTCAGGAAGAGGTCCTGCACGATCACGAGCTCCATCGCGCCGAGCGCCGCGACCACGTGTTGCGTGTTCGGGTCCGACTGCGCGAGGTCCTCGCCCTGGATGTAGATCCCCTTGAAGCTCCCGGCGATCGCCTCGTCGAGCATGTTCGGGATGCGCAGGCCGGGCTCCGGATCGATCGCGACGCCCCAGGCGCCTTCGAAGAGCGCGCGCACGGCCGCGTCGCCGACGTGCCGATAGCCCGGCAGCTCGTGCGGGAAGGAGCCCATGTCGCAGGAGCCCTGGACGTTGTTCTGCCCGCGCAAGGGATTCACGCCGACGCCCTCGCGCCCGACGTTGCCCGTCAGCATGGCGAGGTTCGCGAGGCCCATCACCATCGTCGAGCCCTGGCTGTGCTCCGTCACGCCGAGGCCGTAGTAGATCGCGGCGTTGCCGGCGCCGGCGTAGAGCCGCGCTGCCGCGCGCAGCTCGGTCGCGGGCACCCCCGTCGTCTCTTCGAGCGCCTCGGGCGAGTGGCGCGGGTCGCGGATGAACGCGGCCCAGCGTGCGAAGTCCTCGGCCTCGCAGCGCGCCTCGACGTATGCACGGTCCTCGAGCCCCTCGGTCAGGATCACATGGGCGAGGGCGTTGATGACGGCGACGTTCGTGCCGGGGCGGAGCTGGAGGTGGTGGCTCGCTTCGACGTGGGGGCTGCGCACGAGGTCGATGCGGCGCGGGTCGACGACGATGAGCTTCGCGCCTTCGCGCAGGCGACGCTTCAGGCGCGAGGCGAAGACGGGGTGGGCGTCGGTCGGGTTCGCGCCGATCACGAGCACGACGTCGGCCTTCGCGACGCTGCGGAAGTCCTGGGTGCCGGCGGAGGTGCCAAAGGTCTGCTTCAGGCCGTAGCCCGTGGGCGAGTGGCAGACCCGCGCGCAGGTATCGACGTTGTTGTTGCCGAACGCCGTGCGGATCATCTTCTGCAGCACGAAGACCTCTTCGTTCGTGCAGCGGGAGGAGGTGATGCCGCCGATCGCCCCGCGGCCGTGCCGCGCCTGGATCGCGCGCAGGCGCTCCGCCGCGAACGCGATCGCCGTGTCCCAGTCGACGGGACGCCAGGGCTCGTCCGTGCGCTCGCGGACCATCGGCGTGAGCACGCGGTCCGGGTGCGTCGCATAGCCCCAGGCGAAGCGGCCCTTCACGCAGGAGTGCCCCTCGTTCGCGCCGCCGTCCTTCGCGGGCACCATGCGCACGACACGGTCGCCCTTCATCTGGGCGTCGAAGGAGCAGCCGACCCCGCAGTAGGCGCAGGTCGTGCGCACGCTGTGCTCGGGCTGGCCGTGCAGGGCGACGCTCTTCTCGACCAGGGTCGCCGTCGGACAGGCCTTCACACAGGCGCCGCAGGAGACGCACTCGGAGTCGAGGAAGGCCTCCTCTGCGCTCGGGGAGACGTGCGAGTCGAAGCCGCGGCCGGCGATCGTGAGCGCGAAGGTGCCCTGGGTCTCCTGGCAGGCGCGGACGCAGCGCGAGCAGACGATGCACTTCGACGGGTCGAAGTCGAAATAGGGATTGCTCGTGTCCTTCCCGGCCTCGAGATGGCCGGCCCCCGTCTGGCCGTAACGGACGTCGCGCAGACCCACGGCGCCGGCCATGTCCTGCAGCTCGCAGTCGCCGTTCGCCGCACAGGTGAGGCAGTCGAGCGGATGGTCCGAGATGTAGAGCTCCATCACGCCGCGTCGCAGGTCTGCGAGCCGATCGCTCTCGGTACGCACGCGCATCCCGGGCTCGACCGGCGTCGTGCAGGAGGCGGGCGTGCCGCGGCGGCCCTCGATCTCGACGAGGCAGAGGCGGCAGGAGCCGAAGGGCTCGAGGGAGTCCGTCGCGCAGAGCTTCGGGATCGCGATGCCGGCCTGCGAGGCGGCGCGCAGGACGGAGGTACCGGCCGGGACCTCGACCCGGCGCCCGTCGATCTCGACCTCGACCATCGTCCCGGCGCGCCGCGCCGGCGTACCGCGGTCGATCTCGCGTGCGAGCGTCATCTCTCGTCCTCCTGGCGCCCGGCCATCGCCGCCGCCGATCCCCGGCCCGCGCGTGGGGACCCTTCGAAGTCCTCGGGAAAGCGCGCGAGCGCGCTCAGCACGGGATTCGGCGTGAGCCCGCCCATCGCACAGAGCGACGCGTCGCGCATCGTCCCGCAGAGCGACTCGAGCAGTGCCCGATTCGCTTCGCGATCCTCGCCTGCGCGGATCCGATCGAGGACCTCGACGCCGCGTACGGCGCCGACCCGGCACGGCGTGCACTTGCCGCAGGACTCGTGGGCGCAGAAGGCCATCGCGAAGCGCGCCTGCTCGGCAAGATCGACCGTGTCGTCGAAGACGACGATGCCGCCGTGGCCGAGCAGCCCCCCGGCCTCGACGAGGCGCTCGTAGTCCATCTCGATGTCGAGATCGCCGACATCGTGGTAGGCGCCGAGCGGACCCCCGATCTGGATCGCGCGCACGGGCCGTCCGCTCGCCGTGCCGCCGCCGTAGCCCTCGACGAGCTCGCGCAGGGTGACGCCGAAGCCGCGCTCGACGAGCCCGCCGCGCAGCACGTTGCCCGCGAGCTGGAAGGGCTGGGTGCCGCGGGAGCGCCCGCAGCCATAGGCGTGATGGGCTGCGCTGCCCTGCGCGAGCACGAAGGGCGCGGCGGCGAGCGTCAGCACGTTGTGCACGAGGGTCGGTCGCCCGAAGAGGCCCGCGTGCGCCGGCAGCGGTGGCTTCGCGCGCACGATGCCCCGGCGTCCCTCGAGGCTCTCGAGCATCGCCGTCTCTTCACCGCAGACGTAGGCCCCCGCGCCGACCCGCAGCGTGACGTCGAAGGCGCGACCGGAGCCGAGCACGTCCCGCCCGAGCCAGCCGGCTTCGCGCGCGACGTCGATCGCACGACGCACGACGCGGATCGCGTGGGGGTACTCCGATCGCAGATAGATGAAGCCGCGGGTCGCGCCGACGGCGAGGCCGGCGATCGCCATGCCCTCGAGGATCGAGAAGGGGTCGCCCTCCATCAGCAGGCGATCGGCGAAGGTGCCGCTGTCGCCCTCGTCGGCGTTGCAGCAGACGAATTTCTCGTCGCCCGCGGCGGCGGCAACGGTCTCCCACTTGAGCCCGGCCGGGAATCCGGCGCCGCCGCGACCGCGCAGGCCCGACGCCTTGATCTCGTCGACGATCTCGGCGGGCTTCGCACGCAGGGCACGTTCGAGACCGACGAGACCGCCGTGGCGGCGGTAGTCGTCGAGGCAGAGCGGGTCGACGACGCCGCACCGCGCGAAGAGCACGCGCTCCTGGCTCGCGAGCCACGGAATCGCATCCGTCGGGCCCTGGGCGAGGGGATGGTCCGGCGCCGCGCCCGGCTCGAGCCAGCCCGCGTCGAAGAGGCCCGGGACGGCGTCGGCGTCGACCGGACCGAAGGCCCGCCGCAGGCCCTCGCGCTCGACCTCGACGAGGGGCTCGAGCCAGAGCAGGCCGCGGGAGCCGTTGCGCACGAGCTCGATCGAGGTGCCGCGCGCCGCGGCCTCGCGGACGATCGCCCGGGCGGTCTCGTCGGCGCCGACGGAGCACGCCGCGCTGTCTCCGGGTACGTAGACGCGAATACTGCCCGCGCTGTCTCCGGGTACGTAGACGCGAAGACTGCCGGCGCTGTCGCCGGGTACCTCGACGCGACGACCGCCCGCGCTCACGAGTCCGCTCCTTCGCAGAGCGCGTCGACGAGCCGATCGAGGCGCGCCTCGTCGAGCCGACCCTGCAGACGCTCGCCGTCGACCAGCGCGTTCGGACCGAGGGCGCAGTTGCCCAGGCAATAGACCGTCTCGAGACGGAGGGCGCCGTCGGCCGTCGTCGCGCCGAAGTCGATCCCGAGGCGCGTCGTGAGGTGCGCCGCCAGCCGCTCGGCGCCCCGGGCCTGGCAGGCCTCGGCCCGACACAGGCGCAGCACGTGTCGTCCGGGGGGCTCACGTCGGAAGTCCGAGTAGTAGGTGAGCACACCGTGCACGTCGGCGCGCGTGAGGTTGAGCGAGTCGGCGATCGCGGGGACGGCGGTCTCGGGGACGAAGCCGAAGCGGGTCTGGATCGCGTGCAGGATCTCGATCAGCGCATCCGGACGATCGTCGTGCTCGCGACAGATTGCCGCGACCTGCGCCGGATCCGCAGCCGGTCGCGGGCCTTCCCTTTCGGGATCCCGAGATCGCGCGCCCTGTGCTCGCTCTTCGCCTGCTTCCATCGAGGACCACGCCGTGGATGTCGTGCGCGGCAGGATACCACCGATCGGGCGGGCCTCCGCGCGCGCGGGCGGTGCGGGGCGGGCGCTTCGCTGGCTTCCGCATGGCCGGCGAGGGCGCGGAGCCTGCTAGCGTTCCGCGATCCAGGAGGGGCCCATGTCGCGATTCGGTCACCATGGCAGGGTGCTCGTCGCCGACCTCACGACCGCGACCTCGCGCGTCGAGACCGTCGACGAGTCGGTCCATCGGCAATTCCTCGGCGGCTACGGTCTCGGCGCCTGGCTGCTCTGGAAGCACTACCCGCCCGGGGCGGATCCGCTCGCGCCGGAGTCGTGCTTCGCGATCGTCGCGGGGCTCTTGACCGGCGCGCGCACGCCCTTCTCGGGGCGGATCCAGATCGTCGCGAAGTCGCCGCTCACGGGGACCTGGGCGGACTCGAATTCGGGAGGATCGGTCGCGAGTCAGCTCAAGCGGGCGGGCTACGACGCGCTGCTCGTGACGGGGCGGGCGGCCGAGCCCTGCGTGCTCGTGATCCGGGACGACGAGGTCCTCTTCGAGTCCGCCGGCCCGCTCTGGGGACGGGAGATCCCGCCGGTCTTCGACGCGCTGCGCACGCGCTACGGCAGCCAGTCCGAGGTCGGCGTGAGCGCGATCGGTCCGGCGGGCGAGCGCCAGTCGCGGATCGCGAGCGTGATGAACGATCGCTACCACGCCTTCGGCCGGCAGGGCTTCGGCGCGATCTACGGCGCGAAGAACCTGAAGGCGATCGTCGTGCACGGCTCGGGCGAGGTGCCGATCGCCGACCCGGCGCGCTTCAAGGCGCTCTGTCAGGGCGTCACGAAGCAGTACAAGGCCGACCTCTCGTGGCGCACGCGCTTCATGGTCTGGATGGCGAAGCCGAAGCCGCTGCTCGGCTTCGTCTACCGCGCGATGGCCCGCTTCGGGGTCAAGGTCGAGGCGCCGCAGAAGGCGATGCGTCAGCTCTGGGCGGATCGCGGTACGACCGGCGCCGTCGCGCTCAGCATCGAGAACGGCGACGGCCCCGTGAAGAACTGGAAGGGCGTGGGCTCGCGGGACTTTCCGCTCGCGACGAAGAGCATCAAGCTCGACGGGGACCAGGTCGCGAAATACGTGACGCGCAAGCTCTCCTGCGGCGACTGTCCCGCGCCCTGCAAGGGGATCGTGGCCGTGCCGAGGCGCGGGCTGGCGGACGTGCGTCGGCCCGACTACGAGACGATCGCGGGCTTCGGCGCCGCGATCCTGAACGACGACCTCGAGGTCGTGACCGCCTGCCACGACGCCTGCAACCGCTACGGGATCGACGCGGTCAGCTCGAGCGCCACGATCGCCTGGGTCTGCGAGGCGGTCGAGGAGGGCATCCTCACGCCCGCGGATCTCGACGGGATCGACATGCGCTGGGGCAACGGCGAGGGCGCCCTCGCGCTCACGATCAAGATGGGCGAGGCCGAGGGCTGCGGCGAGTGGCTGCGCCATGGTCTCGCGCGGGCGGCCGAGCACGTCGGCCGCGGCAGCGAGCGCTTCGCCGTGCACGTGCACGGTCAGGAGCCCGCCTATCACGACTCCCGCTTCACGTCGCTCATGGGCGTGAGCTACATCGCCGACCCGACCCCCGGCCGACACACGACGGGCACGGGCTCCTGGCGCGAGACCTTCAACACGGGCTTCCCGATCCCTGGCGCGATCGATGAAGCGGAGATCGAGATCGGTTGGAAGTCGACCGAGAACAAGGGCCGCACCCAGGCGCATTTCAGCAACGCCCATCAGGTCATGAACGGCCTCGGCCTCTGTCTCTTCACGAACATGACGGGGGGGCTGCCCTGGCTCGACCTCACGAATGCGCTCACGGGCTGGGGCCTCGACCCGAAGGAGCTGCTGCGCTGCGGCGAGCGGATCCAGAACCTGCGGGCGGCCTTCAACCTGCGGGAGGGGATCGCGCCCGCGGACTTCGCGCCGCATCCGCGCATGCTCGGCGAGGGCGACGGGCTGCTCGAGGCGGGACCGCTGCGCGGGGTGCGTGTGCCGCTCGCGGCGCTCAAGCGCGACTACTACGAGGCGATGCAGTGGGATCCGGAGAGCGGCCGGATCTCCGCGGGGCATGCGCGGGAGCTGGGGATCGACGGGCTGCTCGGGGATTACGTCGCGGGATGAACGTGTGGCGACGGCTCGTGGATCGGCTCGTGGGGCGATCCGGGGACGGCATCCGGGTGCGGGTCGTGTTGAAGGGACGGATGGGCGAGGGATGGTTCGACGAGGATCGGCGCCTCCGGCTGCCGGCGGGGGCGACGCTCGGCACGCTGATCGCGGAAGCGGATCGCCGCGGTCTCGGGCTCTCGAAGGCGATCGAGTCGAGTCCGCACCTGCGGCACACGCTGATGTGGAACGGGCGGCGCACGCCGGTCGACGAGCATCTCGACGCGGTGCTCGCGGACGGCGACGAGGTCTATCTGCTCGGGCCGGTGGCGGGCGGATGAGGCGCGCGAGTCGGCGCACGCGATCGACGGCCGTGCTGCTCGCCGGGCTCCTGCTCGCGACCGGCTGCCGCACCTACTTCCCGGTCAACGAGCCGATCACGCACGTCGACGACGTACATGGCTATCGCGGGAGCCGGCGCTGGTCTTCCGAGCGATCGAACGAGCTGCTGCTGATCGTGGCGTTCTCCGGCGGCGGGACGCGTGCAGCGTCCTTTGCGTACGGCGTGCTCGAGGAGCTCGCGGCGACACCGATCCGGATCGACGGGCGCGACACGACGCTCTTCGACGAGATCGACCACGTGACGGGCGTCTCCGGCGGCAGCTTCACCGCCGCCTATCTCGGCCTGCACGGCCGTGGTCTCTTCGACGACTTCGAGGAGCGCTTCCTGCGGCGTGACGTGCAGGGGGCCCTGATCTGGCAGCTGCTGGCGCCCTGGAACTGGTTCCTGCTCGCTTCGCCCTACTTCGAGCGCAGCGAGCTCGTCGCCCGCTACTACGACCGCATCCTCTTCGAAGGCGCGACCTTCGCGGACCTCGCCGAGCGGGATGGGCCGCTCATCCAGATCAACGCGACCGACCTCGCGACGGGCGCGCCCTTCTCCTTCATCCAGGATCAATTCGACTTCCTCTGCTCCGACCTCGGCAGCTATCCGATCTCGCGGGCAGTGGCCGCCTCGTCGGCGGTGCCGGGTCCGATGTCGCCGCTCACGCTGCGCAACTTCGGTGGGCATTGCGGCTTCGATCCGCCGAGCTGGATCCAGCAGGAGATCGCGTCGCGGCGCACCTTCAGCCGCGCCTTCGTGAACGCGATGAACCTGGCCTCGTACACGGACTCGGACGAGCGGCGCTTCATCCGGCTGATCGACGGCGGGGTGTCCGACAACCTCGGCGTGCGGGGGCCCTTCGAGGGGACGCTGCTCACGCGGGCGCCGCGGAGCGCGCGGCGTGAGGATCTCGGCGCCCTGCGACACATGGTCTTCGTGCTCGTGAACGCGGCGACGGCGCCGGAGGTCGCCTGGGAGGCGCTCGACGAAGCGCCGGCGCTCTTCGACATCATCGACCAGACGGCCACGGTCCAGATCAACCGCTACACGATCGAGACGATCGAGCTCCTGCGCTCGACCTTCGAGAGCTGGCAGGAGGCGGCCTGGGGATGGCCCGAGCCCGTGGGCTTCCACCTGATCGAGGTCGACTTCACGAAGCCCGCGAGTCCGCAGGAGCGCCACGCCCTGAACGAGCTGCCGACGAGCTTCCGGCTCGACGACGAGGCCGTCGACCGGCTGCGTCGTGCGGCGCGCGCGGCGCTGCGCGCGGACCCGGAGCTCGAGCTGCTGCTCGAGTCCCTGGCGCGGGAGGCCGAGGCCTGGGACGCGGAGGCCGGAGAGGACGGGGCCGCGCCCGCGGATCAGAGCCCCGGTAGCTGATCCGTCAGGCCGAGCATCACGTTCGCCGAGTCGAGATAGGTCTTCTCGCCGATGAACGCGTGTTGCGTGCCCGTGTACATGTCGCGGAAGGCGCGCTCGAGACGGCTGCCGTCGCGGATCGCCGTCGTGCCGGCGGCCAGATGCGCCCACTGCACGATCTCGCGGCTGGCCTGGGTCGCATAGGTCGCGGCCATGCGCATGTCGGCGCGCATCTCGAGGCTGAGCGATTCCCCCGCGTCCATGCGTTCGGCGACCGCCGCGTTCGTGTCGAGCAGCAGGCACCACGCCGCCCGCCACATCGCCTCGTGATGCGCGAGACCCGCCTGGAAGGTCGTCTTGTGCGCGAGGGTCGCCGGATCGCCCATGCGCTGCTTCGTCTCGGCGAGGGTCATCACGTCGTCGAGGGCGCTGCGCGAGACGCCCATCGCCCAGGCGCCGTGGCCGCCGCCCGTGATCGGCATGATGCCGAGCTCGTAGAGGCGGCCACCGCGGCGGGGCTCGCGGGTGAAGAGGGGATAGGTACGATGCTCGGGGACGAAGACGTCGTCGAGCTGGTAGTCGAAGCTGCCCGTGCCGCGCAGGCCCGTCACGTGCCAGCCGTCCGTGAACACGATCTCCTCGCGCGGGACGACCGCGACGCGCATGTCTGGCATTCCGTCCGGGAGCATGATCGGCGCGCCGTCGCGGAAGGGCAGGAAGCCCGCGGCGACGTACTCGCTATGTCCCGTGCCGCTGCCGAAGCTCCATCGCCCCGTCACGCGGTAGCCGCCCTCGACGCACACGCCCTGGCCGTTCGGCGCGAACTGCCCGCCCATCGTGACCCGGTTGCCGTGCGCCCCGAAGACCTCCGCGAAGCCCGCGTCCGGGAGGTAGGCCGCACCGAAGGCGGCCGAGGGCAGGTTCGCGATGCCGATCCAGCCGACCGAGCCGTCCTGCCAGGCGAGCTCCTCCCAGATCTCGAGCATCTCGCAGAGGGAAGGCTCCGCGCCGCCCGCCTCGCGCGGGTTCAGGTACTGCATCAAGCCCGACTTCCAGAGCGCCTCGACCGTCGCCTTGTTCAGCGTGCGGCTCCGCTCGTTGTCCGCCGCGTTCTCGCGCACGAGCGCGCGGACGGAGCGGGCCATGGCGAGGCCGGGGAGGGCGGTCGGGCCGTTGCGGTCGATCGTGATGCGCGTGGTCATGCTTTCCTCGTTGAGCGATAACGTGTTATCGCATACGTTCACATCATGCCCTCGACGTCGCAAGCCCCGCTGTCCTCCGCCGAGCGCGCCACGATCCGCCTCGAGCGCCGGCTCGGAGCGGATCAGATCGAGCGCCGGGAGCGCCTGCTCGAGGCGGCGCGGGGCCTCGCCTCCGAAGGGGGCTACGCCGCGGTCACGATGCGCTCGGTCGCGGAGCGCGCGGCGCTCGGACTCGCGACGGTCTACCGCTACTTCTCCTCCAAGGACCATCTGATCGCCGAGGTGCACGCCGCGCGGGGTCGGGAGGTCGCTCGGGCGCTGCAGGCGGACCCGCCGGAGGGCGCCGATGCCCGGGAGCGGGTGGCGCAGGTCTGCGCCCGGCTGGTCGACGTGGTCGCCGACGATCTCGAGCTCGCCGCGGCCTGCGTGATGGCGCTGGCCTCGGGTGATCCGGCCGCGAGCTCGTCTCCGCAATGGCAGACGATGGTGATCCGGCCCTGCATGGAGGCGGCCCTGGACGCCGAGGACGTGGGTGATCGGGAGGAGGTCTGCGACCTCGTGGGCCATCTCGTCTTCGCCGTGATGGTCGGTCTCACGACCGGCCAGCACTCCCGCGAGAGCGCTAACGTCCTGCTCGATGCCGCGGCCCGCCGCATCCTGGGCGGGCCCCGAACGCGAGCGGAGACGCGAGCGAAGTAGAGACGAGGAGGCGTTGGTCATGGTCGATGTCGTCAAGCTCGGGATCAAGCGTCCCGCCACGAAGCCGCTGCTGCCGGATCCCGAGCCCCGAGAGGTGAACTACACGCTCTTCTCGGTCGACGATCACCTGATGGAGCCGCCGCATACCTTCGAGGGCCGGCTGCCGAGCAGGTTCGAGGACGACGCGCCGCGCGTCATCGAGACCGACGAGGGCCACGAGGTCTGGATGATGGAGGGCACGCCCTACTTCCAGGTCGGCTTCATGGCCGTCGCCGGTCGACCGAAGGAGGACCATCGCGTCGAGCCCTCGCGCTTCTCCGAGGTCCGCCGCGGCTGCTGGGACATCCACGCCCGCATCAAGGACATGGACATCGGCGGCATCCACGCCTCGGTCAACTTCCCCTCCGGTGTGACCGGCTTCGGCGGCACGCTCTTCTCGGAGACGAAGGATCCCGAGCTCGGACTGGCGTGCGTGCGCGCCTGGAACGACTGGCTCTTCGAGGAGTGGCACGGCTCCTACCCCGACCGCATCGTGCCCCTCGGCATCACCTACCTCCGCGACCCCGAGAAGGGCGCCGAGGAGATCCGCCGGAACGCCAAGCGCGGCTTCACGGCCGTGACCCTGCCCGAGCAGCCCCACGAGCGCGGCTACCCCTCGGTCTTCGACGACTGGTGGGAGCCGATCATCCGCGCCTGCGCGGAGACCGAGACCGTGCTGAACCTGCACGTGGGCTCGGCGGGCTTCGCGAAGATGCCGCCCGGAGCGCCGATGCTCGAGCTGGGGGCGACGATGTTCCAGGCGATGGCGTTCCAGTCCTGCGCCGAGTGGCTCTGGAGCGGCTGGCCGGCGAGGTATCCCGAGCTCAAGATCGCGATGTCCGAAGGCGGCATCGCCTGGGTCGGCGGCCTGATCGATCGCCTCGACAACATCATGGGTCGCTCGGGCTACGGCTCGGGCTGGCCGGACAAGTCGATCTCGCCCTCGGATTGTCTGCGACGCAACTTCTGGTTCTGCATGATCGACGATCCCTCGACGATCTCGACGCGCCACGCGATCGGGGTGGAGAACATCCTCTTCGAGTCGGACTACCCGCATGGCGACGGGACCTGGCCGGACACCCAGGCCGTCATGAAGAAGCTGCTCGGAGACCTGCCGGAGCACGAGATCCGGATGATCGCGCACGAGAACGCTGCGAAGCTCTACCGGCACCCGCTTCCCGCGGTCCGGAAGCCCTGAGGCAAACGACGATGAAGGCGCTTCGAATCGGGCTCGGACTGGTGGTGGTCTACGCGATCCTCGTCGCGGGCTTCGAGACGATGATCGGGGTCATGCAGCCGACCGTCGGCGACACCCTCGTCATCTCGACGACGGATGACGCGGGCGTCGTGCACGATCGGGTGCTGGCGCGGCTCGAGAGCGGCGGCCAGATGTACGTCGCGGCCAACCACTGGCCCCGCGCCTGGTACCGCCAGGCCCTCGCCCATCCCCGGGTCGGCATCACGATCGACGGCGAGCGCGGCGACTACACGGCCGTACCGGTGACCGGGAGCGAGGCGTCGCGCGTGCACGCCGAGAACGATCCGGGACTCGGCTTCCGCGTCATGACGGGCTTCCCGCCCCGGCGCTTCCTTCGCCTCGATCCGGTCCCGCCGGCGGCGGGCTGAGCCGGTCGGGCACCGGGCCAGGCCCTCTCGAGTCCCGACGGAGGAATCATGCGCACCGAGCTCTGCGATCTCTTCGGCATCGACGTCCCGATCTTCGCCTTCAGCCATTGCCGCGACGTCGTCGCCGCCGTGACGAATGCCGGCGGCTTCGGCGTGCTCGGTGCGCTCGCGTTCTCGCCCGAGCAGCTCGAGCTCGAGCTGCGCTGGATCGACGAGCACGTGGGCGGCCGGCCCTACGGCGTCGATACGGTGATGCCCATGAGCTACGAGGGCAAGGAGCGCGGGCTGGGGCGCGCGGACGAGTCCGGCCAGGTCGATGCCGAGGTCTTCCGCAAGCTGATCCCGCAGGCGACGACCGAATGGATCGAGTCCGTGCTCGCGGAGTACGAGGTGCCGCCGCTCTCCGAGCTCGCCGCCGAAGCGGACGAGACCGTCGGTGGCGGACAGACGGGGCTGCTCGGCTGGACCGAGGGCGGGGGCCGCAACCACGTCGAGGTCGCGCTGCGTCATCCGGGTGTGAAGCTGCTCGTGAACGCGCTCGGCCCGCCGCCCAAGGACGTGATCGAGCTCGCCCATGCACACGGCGTGAAGGTCGCGGCGCTGACCGGCGCCGTCGAGCACGCGCAACGCCAGAAGCAGGCGGGCGTCGACATCATCATCGCCCAGGGAACCGAGGCCGGTGGCCATACCGGCGAGATCGGCTCGATGGTGCTGATCCCGGACATCGTCGACGCCGTGCATCCGACGCCGGTGCTCGGCGCGGGCGGGATCGCGACGGGACGGCAGGCGGCGGCGGCGATGGCGATGGGCGCTTCGGGGGTCTGGACCGGGTCGGTCTGGCTCACGGTGCGCGAAGCGGAGACCTCGCCGCTCGTGAAGGAGAAGCTCTTCGCCGCACGCTCGAAGGATGCCGTCCGCTCGCGCTCGCTCTCGGGCAAGCCCGCGCGGCTCTTGCGGACCGGCTGGACCGAGGCCTGGGAGCGCGAGGCGTGCCCGGGGACGCTGCCGATGCCGCTCCAGTACATGGCCTGCTCCGAGGCCCAGAGGCGCATCACGCGCGCTGCCCGCAAGGAGGGCGCCAAGGCCCGCGAGCTCGTCGGCATGCCTGTCGGCCAGGTCGTCGGCCGCCTCTCGAGCGAGGTGAGCGTCGCCGACGTGATCTATCAGTTCATGGACGAGTTCATCGAGGCGACCGAGCGACTGCAGAAGACCCTCGATCGGGCGAAGTGATCCGGCCTTCGCGAGGGACACGTCGGGCGAAGTGATCCGACCTTCGCGAGGCACTCGTCGCCCGAGCTGATCCAGCCTTCGAGAGGGACTCGTCGCGCGAACGGGCCGGCGCCCTTCATGGCTCTTCGATCAGGTATCCCCCGATCGAGATCGACGCGAGAAAGCCCGAGGCCGCCGTGAGATAGACACGGATGTGTGGCGTCTCGCCGGGGCCGTAGGAGAAGAAGGCGCCGGAGCTCATGCCGCGCAGATCCGTGCCCGAGACGCCGTAGTAGGGCCCGTGGTACTGCCAGAGCGCCCGCTGGTTGGCGATGATGCGCGAGGACTGGAAGCTGATCGAGTTCGCGCTCGAGCTCGCGGGCAGGCTCGCCGAGACCCACTCGACGATCAGGCGCTTGCCCGTCGGCACGGCCGGAGCATCGAAGAGCATCGTCGTGTCGCTGAACAACGCGAAGTTCGAGCAGTTGAAGAGGCACCCGCTCGTCGAGAACTCCACGGTCAGGTTGTAGGGCACGCGCCCGCGCTCGTCGGCGTTCGTGATCGGGACCGCACGTTGGGCGCTCACCGGCGCGGCCAGGAGAGACGCGAGCAGCATCGCGAGCGGGACGGACGCAGGGGACGGTCGGCGTGATCGTTTCATCGGTTCCTCGGGGCTGGGGAGAATCGGAATCCGGGTGGACCCTGCGCACGGCAGGGTTGATGACCCGCCCGACCCTGCGCACGGCAGGGCCGGGTACCCGCTCGGCTCTGCGAAAGGATCGGGCGCGGCAGTCGGCCAAGCAGAGCCAGGAACGACACGCTCGCCAGGAGCGACGAGGCGAGGGCCGGCTCGGGAACGACCAGATCGTCGACGTGATAGGCGAAGAGGCCTGCCGTGGAGTCCGATCGCAGCTCGGCCGTCCGGTAGCCGACGAGTGGCGAGCTCGTGAAGCTGAGCTCGAAGACCTCGTCGTCGCCGAGGTAGGCGCTCGGCTTCGAGGGGCTCAGCACGCTGCCCTGCGGCGTGACGAGCTCGAAGGCGGCGGCGGGCGTGCCGGCGGTCGAGACCACACGCAGCGTCAGCGCGCGGACCGTCTCGGAGAACTCGAGCTCGAGTCGATCGTCGGGGAGGAAGAGCGCCTCCCCGGGCGGGACGAGGAGCTCGGCTGCTCCGAGATAGTTGGGCGCCGAGGTCGTCACGAGACCCGTCGTCGCGATCAGGGCGACGCCGCCGGTGCCATGGGTGAAGTAGACGCCGTCGATCTTCTCGACGGCGGTTCCGGGGCGCAGATCGTCGAAGTCGATGACCTGCGCCCGGGCCGCGCCGCCGGCGAGGAGCGAGGCGGCGAGGCTCCCGATGAGCACCGTACGGCGGCGGCGTCGGGGGCGAGCAGCGGATCGGCCATCCGGGCGGTCCATGGCGGCGCGTCTCCTGTGGCTCTGGCAGCGGGCGGTCTCGCGGGCCGATCTTCCGACGCGGTGCAAGCCCGGTGCCGTCCGGGCGCGCGGTGCTCGGCGGTCCCCGACCTCCGCGCGCGTGCTCGACGTGGGCGCTCGGCCACGGCGCGAGGCGGCGCGTCCCGAAGCACTCGGACGGGAACGACGCACGCGCCGCCCCGGGCGCGGCGAGGGCGGGACGTGGCCCCGGGCCCGTCTCGGATGCATGCGCCGGAATGTGGTCCGTGAATTGCGTAGGGGGGGTCCGGTACGGTCGAGGGTCACCGCCGGCCGAGGGGGATCGATGGACCTGGAAGAGGCCTTGTACGAAGCGCTCGACGACGAGTACCGCGCCCGAGCAACCTATCGCGCCGTGCTCGCGCTCTTCGGTGAGGTGCGTCCCTTCGCGAACATCGTCGAGTCCGAGGGACGACACATCGAGGCGCTCGCAGCACTCTACCGCCGGCGCGGTCTCCCCGTTCCCGAGGATCGCTGGGCCGGTCGCGTGGAGGCGCCTGAGTCGGTCGCCGCAGCCTGCGAGCTCGGCATCGCGGCGGAAGTCGAGAATGCGGCGCTCTACGACCGGCTGCTCGAGGCGGCGCGCGGCGAGCCCGACGTGGAGGCCGTCTTCCAGCGTCTCCGGGAGGCCTCCCAGACGCGACATCTGCCCGCTTTCCAGCGCGGTCTCGAGCGCGAGCGGGGCGGGTCGGGGCGTGGCGAGGGGCGCCGGGGCGGTCGTCGCGCGAGATGGCGGGGTGGCGAGGGCAAGTAGGCTCGTCGTCACCCGATGCGTGGCGCGAGTCGAGGTGTCGAGCCGGTCCACGCGCCTTCGCTAGGCTGGGCCCCGCCTGCGTTCCGGCTCGAGGGGCTGCGCTTGAACCGTTCCCTGCTTCCCGTCGCTCTCGTCACGGCCACCTACCTGCTCGTTTCGATCGTCGCCGCCGTGCGACTCGGCAACGTCGAGTTCGTCTTCTACATCGGCGTGATGTTCGTGCTGATCGCGCTCGTCGCGCTCGTGCACGCGCGTGTGGGATTGAGCACGGGGCTGCTCTGGGCGCTCTCGATCTGGGGCGCGATGCACATGGCCGGAGGGCTCGTGCAACTTCCGGACGGCTGGCCGACCGACGGCGGCTTCCAGGTCCTCTACAGCCTGTGGCTGCTCGAGGGGCCGCGTGATGCGACCGGCGCCGCGGTGGGCCTGTTGAAATACGATCAGCTGACGCATGCCTACGGCTTCGCCACGGCGACCTGGCTGTGCTGGCAGGGGCTGCAGGGGGCCGTGGCGCCCGACGATCCGACGCGGCCCGGGACGCCGCGGCTGCGACCTTCGCTCGGAACGATGTCGCTCGTCGCGACGGCGGGCATGGGGCTCGGCGCACTGAACGAGGTCGTCGAGTTCGTCGCCACGCGCGTAACGGACACGAACGTCGGCGGCTACGAGAACACGGGCTGGGACCTGATCGCCAACACCGTCGGCGCCACGTTCGCCGTATGTCTCATCGCCTGGCGCGGTCGCGACGGCGCGCGGGGCTGAGCGGCTTCCGCGACGGCCGGCCGCGATCGGGATCGATCCTGCGAGGCACTCGTCCCGCCGTTCACCGCTGCCGGACGATCTTCTCTGCGTGCCGTCGCGCGCGCTCGATGTCCTCGTCGCGCAGTGCGTAGCCCGGCCTGCGCCCGCCCATCAGGAGCCCGAAGGTCGTCTGCGAAGCCTTGTCGGGGTGGCCCAGCCCGAGGACGTGACCCAGCTCGTGGGCGAGGGTGCGTGCGAAGGAGCCATCCACCAGGGGGCGCGGCTCGATCAGTCGCACACGCTCCGGAGGCCGGCGCGCCCGGGATGGCTTGTCGGTCCACTGGCCGATCAGCACCCGCAGCGCGCGGCGCCGGGTATGTCCCTGGGACGTCTCACCGAGGTAGGGCACGACGAAGACGTCGACGACGCCCGGTGTCTCCGTCGAGAGATCGATCAGCTGCTCGAGCGCCGCGATGCGGGCCGGATCACCCTGGCCCTCGGCGTCGCGGTGGGCGGTCGTGACGGTCTCGAGGAGCGGCTTGCGATCCGGTGGCTCGAGGGCGCGCTCGGTCGACACGCGCTCCAGCTCGAAGCGGATGCCCGCCGACGCCCAGATCGCGTTCAGCTCGGGCACGACGCGATCGACGAGATCCCGCGGCGCGATCCAATTCTCGAGCGACCGACCCCGCTTGTGCATCGGGAGACCGTCGACGAGGTGGATGTGGAGCGGGATCGCGAGGGTGGGGCGCGGCGCCGCCGCGCTCGCGACGGCTGGACCCGCTGCCGAGCGACCGATCGCGAAGCCGAGCAGCGCCAGCAGGAGTCCCGTCGCTGCGGGCCATCGGAGGCGCGCGCGCGTACCCGCGCAGCGAGATCGAGGGGTCCTTCCATTCTGCAGACTTCGCAGGCGCATCGATTCCAGCTCGTCTTCGCATCGGATGGGTATGGGCTCCGCGCGCCCTGCGCAAGGGCTTGCGTGCGTCGGCCCTCGGTCTCGGCTGGATCGGCCTGGCCTGGCGGGGACGGGCCCCCGATACTCGCAGCGGGGGTGACATGTCGCTGACGCGCAAGCTCTGGGTGATCGCGCTCGTGTACGTGATCGAGGGCTTCCCGATGGGCGTCTACATGGACGTCTGGCCGGTCTACCTGCGCCGGTCGGGCGTGTCCCTCGCGGAGATCGGGCTGCTCTCCGGCCTCTCGATGGCCTGGTCGGCGAAGGTGCTCTGGTCGCCGCTCGTCGATCGCCACGGCGAGCGGCAGCATTGGATCGCCGGCGCGCTCGTCGTGATGGCCGCGGCGCTCGCGGTACTCGCCGTCGCGCCGCCCGTCGATCGGATCGGCCCCCTCGTCTGGGCCGCCTTCGCGCTCTTCTGCCTCGCGTCGGCGACCCAGGACGTCGCGATCGACGCCTACACGATCGGTCTCGTCGACCGGGGGGAGGAGGGGCCGGCAAATTCGGTGCGCGTCGGCGCCTATCGAGCCGGGCTGATCGCGGCCGGGGGCGGGCTGCTCTTCCTGCCGCGCTTCCTCGGTTGGAGCGGGACCTTCGCCGTCGCGGCGGGGCTCTCGCTCGCGATGGCCGTGGGCCTACGCGCGACACCGCGGCTGGCGACGCGCCGGTCGGCGTCGCCCGATTCGCCGGACCCGTCCGGGCATCCGCGCGATGGTGCCTTCACGACCTGGCTCTCGCGGCCCGAGCTGCTGGGCGTCGCGCTCTTCGTGATGCTCTACCGGGTGGGCGATCGGGCGATGGGGCCGATGGTCAAGCCCTTCTGGGTCGATCGGGGCTTCGCGGACGAGGAGATCGCGCTCGTGTCGACGACCCTCGGCGCGCTCGCGACCGTCGTCGGGGCGCTCGTGGGAGGGGCCTTCGTGCGACGCTTCGGCATCGCGCGCTCGCTCGTCTGGCTCGGTCTGCTCGCGCTCGGCTCGAACCTGACCTACGCGGCGGCGGCGGCGCTCCCCGAGAGCGGGCGCAGTGGCGTATACGCGGCGTCGATCGCCGAGTCCTTCTGCGGCGGACTCGCGACGGCGGCCTTCATGTCGTACCTGATGCACGTCTGCGAGAAGCGACACGCGGCCGTGCAGTACGCGACGCTGACCGCGCTCTACGCGCTGGCGGGGTCGCTCGTCGCCGTGCCGTCGGGCTGGCTGGCGCAGCGCCTCGACTACGCCGCCTACTTCGCCCTGACCGCCGTCTTCGCGCTGCCGGCCTTCGCGTTCCTGCGTGCAGCCGGGGGCTGGATCGACGAGGGGGAGCCCGTCCCCTGACGACGCGCCCTTCCGAGCCACATGTCGAGCAGGCACGTGCGGAGCGCGGCGTTGTCGACCGGCCCGGCGACCCGGACGAGCGCGGCGGTCGGATCGGGCCGTGTGTCGCCCGCGTCGCCGACCCGGATCCGGGTGTCCGAGAACGCAACGAGATCGGGGTGCGTGAGACAGACGAGGGCGAGCGGGTCGTGGAGCCGGATGCAGGGCTCGCGTGCGCCGAGCCGATCGCGCTGCGCGACGAGCCACTCGTCGCCGAGGCGGGCCAGCGTACGCGCCAGCGCGTCACCGCCGGCGAGGCGTTCGAGATCGCCGGCCTCGAGCCGGGTCGACCACGTGACGTCGAGGGGCACGACGCGCGGCGGCGCGGCGAGGGGCGCGGCCAGGACGGTCTGTACGGCGACCGGATCACACCACCAGTTCCACTCCGGGATCTCCGGCAGCATCCCGGGCAGCGGCTCGGCCGTGAAGCGGCCGCCCATCACGACCAGCGGCGGCAGGGCGTGGTCGGCGAGGACGAGGGCGGCGAGGTTCGTGAGCGGGCCGATCGCGACGAGCAGGTCGGGGCGCGTCGCGTCGAGAGCGTCGGCGATCGCCGCGATCCGTTCCCCCGCGCCCGGGTTCGATCGCGACTCGAGAACGGGGCGCGGTTCGGGCAGCAGGCCGAGGCCCTCGTGACCGAACATGCGCCCGGGCCGGTCCGGCGTGAGCGGCGCGCCGAGCCCCGTGACGACGGGGACGCTCGCCTGGCCCGCGACTTCGAGCAGGGCCCGTGTGATCCGGGTGCGAAGGGAGACGTCGCCGAAGACCGTCGAGACGCCGACCAGCTCCAGCTCGGGATGACGCAGCGCGTACGCGAGGGCGAGTGCATCGTCGACGTCGCTGCCGAGGTCGGTGTCGATCCAGATCCTCAATGGGCGCCTCGCTCCCCGACGTGCGCGTCGATCCGACGGGATCGGGAGAGGATGACCGGCGTCTCGGGTCGATTCAAACGGAACCGATCACGCGGCTCGCGTGCTCGGGTGGTAGGGGCATCGGCTCAGAAGGGCTGCTGCTCCGTCGCTGCCGCGCTCCGACCGAGCGCCGCCTCGGGCGGAAGCGTGTCGACGTGGTCGGCCGAGGGCGTAGGCGGCGAGAAGTAGCCGAGGGAGCCGTTGCCGACCGTGTAGCCGAGCAGCGCCTGGAGCGCGGGGTCGAGGTCGCGGGCGATCTCCGGCGGACACGAGAGGTACTGGTTCTCCTCCTGCCGCAGCCAGCCGAGCAGGTAGGTGATGTTCATGCCGATGCGCGGCGCCTTCGATCGGTTCGCACCGCCGCCGTGTACGACGCTGCCCGTATAGAGGAGCATGGCGCCGAGGGGCATCTCGGCCGGAATCGTCTCCTCCGGTCGGCCGGCGCGATCCCAGTCCCAGCTCTGGCTGCCGGGGATGACGCGGGTCGCGCCATTCTCCTCCGTGAACGGCGTGAGCGCCCACATGCCGTTCAGCATGGGCTCGATCGCGGGGGGCAGCGCACGGCTCCAGAGGTAGCGATCGCGATGCAGCCCCTGGGCCTTCTCGCCGGGCAGGAGCCGCATGATCTGCGTGAGGTTGAGCTGGAAGTTCGTGGCGTGACGGCCGAGGAAGGCCCCCGCGACGGCGAGCACGAGCGGATGTGTCACGGCGATGCGTGCGGTCTTCGAGCGCGCGACGAGGCCGCCGGTCCGGGTCGTCTGGCGACCGACGAAGTCGTCGTCGAAGGGGCGGGTACCGGCGATGAAGGGCGCGAGCTCGCGGAGGATCGCAGAGGCCGCACCCGGATCGAGCGCATTCTCGAGGACGAGGGCCGCGTCGCGGTCGAGGATCGGGAGGATGTCCTCGACGCGCGCCGTGCGGGCATCGAGATGGACGAGGTCGGACATGGGCATCTCCTTCGACGCTGGCGCCGTTCGCCACCCGGAGTGAGAATCGAAGCATGACACACGCGCCCGATCCCTTCGCCCCGGCCCGGCTCGGTCCGATCGATCTCCGCAACCGCATCCTCAAGGCCGCGACCTTCGAGGGCATGACCGGCGACCAGACCGTGAGCGACAGGCTCGTCGCCTTCCATCGTGCGATGGCGAAGGGCGGGGTCGCGATGTCGACCGTCGCCTTCCTGGCGGTCTCGCCGGAGGGGGCCGGCACGCCGAACGAGCTCGTCCTGCGGGACGAGGTCGTGCCCGGTCTGCGGCGCCTCGCCGACGCCGTGCACGGCGAGGGAGCCGCCGTCTCGGCGCAGATCGGCCACGCCGGTGCGGTCGCCGCCGGCGTCGGTCTGCCCGCGATCGGACCCTCGCGCATCTTCAGCCCGCTCGCGATGAAGCGCACGCGCGAGGCCTCCGTCGCCGACATCCGGCGCATCGTCGGCGACTTCGCCGCTGCCACGCGACGCCTGCGCGAGGCCGGCTTCGACGCCGTCGAGGTGCATCTCGGGCACGGCTACCTGCCGAGCGAGTTCCTCTCGCCGAAGCTGAACCGGCGGCGCGACGAGTGGGGCGGGTCGATCGGGAATCGCGCGCGCTTCGCCCGCGAGATCGTCAAGGCCGTGCGGGAGGTGGCGGGCGATCGGATGGCCGTGCTCGCGAAGCTCAACATGGCCGACGGCGTGCCGGGGGGGCTCTGGCTCGACGAGAGTCTCGAGGTCGCGCGGATGCTCGAGGCGGATGGCGGCCTCGATGCGCTCGAGCTGACGGGTGGGAGCTCGCTGCAGAATCCGATGTACCTGTTCCGGGGCGAGGCGCCGGTCGAGGAGATGGCGGCGTCGATGCCGAAGGCGGTGGCACTTGGCCTCAAACTCTTCGGGCGCTTCTTCTTCAAGGCCTACCCCTTCGAGGAGGCCTACTTCCGGTCCTACGCGCGGCAGTTCCGGGACGCGCTCTCGATGCCGCTCGTGATGCTCGGCGGGATCAATCGGCGGGACACGATCGAGCGGGCGATGGCCGAGGGCTTCGAGTTCGTGGCGATGGGGCGCGGGCTCGTGCGGGATCCGGAGCTCGTGAACCGGATGGCGCGGGGTGAAGCGAGCGAGTCCCTCTGCGTGCACTGCAACAAGTGCATGGCGTCGATCTACGCCGGCACCCATTGCGTGCTGGTCGAGGAGGGCAGGCGGGCCGGAGCGACCTCCGCCTAACGCGTCAGATCCGTGATCACCGCCCGTCCGACGTATTTCCCCGACTCGAGCTCGTCGAAGATCGCGGGCAGGTCGGAGAGGGCGCCCTGGCGGCCGATGTGGCTCTTGACTCGACCCGCTGCGGCGAGATCGACGAGCTCGCGCATGTCCTGCACGTTCCCGACGGCGGAGTAGACGAGGGTCGGGTCCTTGAAGAAGAACTCGAAGGGGTTGATCTGCAGGTTGCCTTCGCTCGTCGCCGGGAGTCCGACGGCGACGAAGAGCCCGCCGCGGCGCAGACAGCGCAGGCCGAGCTCGAAGCCGGCGATGCGCGCGGAGAAGACGAGGCTCGCGTCGACGCCGCCGTACTCCTGCTCGATCACGGTCTGGGCGTCGTTCGCGTCGAGGGCGCGATGGGCGCCGAGGGACTCGATGAAGCGCAGCCGCTCTTCGCCCAGGTCGATGCCGATCACGTCGTAGCCGAAGGCGCTGGCGAGCTGGACGGCGTAGTGGCCGAGGCCGCCGGCGGCGCCGACGACGGCGACCTTGCGGCCGGGCAGGACGCCGTGCTTCAGGAGCTTCTTGACGGCGCCGTAGGCCGTGAGCCCGCCGCAGGCGAGCGGCGCCTCCTCGTCGCCGACGGCGTCGGGCAGGACGACGAGCGACTTCGCCCAGACGCAGAACTCCTCGGCGAAGGTGCCCATGATGCCCTGGGTCTGGGCGCAATGACGCGGCGAGCCCGAGAGGCAGTACTCGCAGGCGCCGCACCAGTAGCCGCCCCCGGTTCCGCCGAGGCCGAGGATCACGCGGTCGCCGACCGAGACGAAGCGTTCGGCGCCGGGCCCGAGGGCCTCGACCACGCCGATCGCTTCATGGCCGACGACGCCCGAGCGTGGGACGAAGGCCCAGTCGCCGCGCACGATGTGCAGATCCGAGTGGCAGACGCCGGCCGAGCGGATCCGGATGCGGGCCTGCTCGTGGCCGGGCTCGGGAGTCGGGAGGTCGCGGATGGCGAGGACGCCTTCTTCGAGCAGTGCGGTCTTCATGATGGCGGGGTCTCCGTTCGGCGGAAGCGAGCGATCACGCGTCGGCTCAGGGTCGGGGCAAGCGACAGTTCACTCGTAGGTGCAGAGATAGGCGGTGTCCGTCGCGACCTGGAGCTGGAAGCGCTGGTTCGCGGCGACGACGAAGGACGCACCGGCCTCGAAGCGCTGCCAGTCCGATGCGCCGGGCAGCTTCACGACGAGGGCGCCGGAGACGACGGTCATCGTCTCCTTCTGGCTCGTGCCGAACTCGTACTCGCCCGGGGCCATCACGCCGACCGTCGCGGGCAGCTTCCCGGCCTGGAATCCGATCGACTTGACCTTCCCCTCGAAGTACTCGTTCACCGGCAGCAAGGCGTGTGCTCCTCATGCGCGGCGGCATCGGACCCGGCTCGGGCCCGCCGCGGGCGTCGCGCAAGCGTAGCGACGTGTCGGGCGGAGGCGAGCCGGCCGGGCGCGCTCGCTGGCGTCTGGAGGTCGGCCGGCGCGGGCCGTCGGCCCCCTTGCCCGACACTCCGGCGTCTGGGGCATCCCCCTTGTGGCTGGTAGACTGGCGGGCCCGTTGGACGGCGACCGGGTCGCGCCCGATCGAGGGGCCGGGAGACCGACGATGAGCCGGAGCGAGAAGAAGTCGAAGACGCGGCAGGCGATCCTCGATGCCGCGCGCCAGGTCTTCTACCGCGAGGACTACCTCGGAGCGAACGTCGACGAGATCGCCTCGATCGCCAACGTCTCGAAGGGCGCCGTCTACCGCTACTTCCCGAGCAAGGCGGCGCTCTACGTCTGGGTGCTCGGCGAGGACAGCAAGGACTTCTTCACGGCCGCCGAGTCGCGGGTGGCGCGGACCGAGTCGCTCTCGACGGCGGATCGGATCCGCAAGCTCTGGCACGACTACGCGGAGCATTGGATCCGGAACCCCGACGCCTTCCGGATCTTCTGGGCCGTGGACAACGAGGCGCTGATCGGCGAGCTGCCCGGCGACCTGACCGACCGCATCGCCGACAACTGGAAGCGCTCGCTCGAGATCACCCAACGCGTGCTCGACGAGGGCGTCGCGCGCGGCGAGATCGTGCCGATCGACACCTGGCTCGCGGCGCAGGCGTTCTGGACCCAGGCGACGGCACTGCTCGACCACGACAACGTGCGCGGTCGCCGCAAGATCCGCGGTCGACCCTTCCGCGAGACCTACGGCTTCGCGATCGAGCTGCTGCTGCGCGGCATGCTGGTCGAGCCGGGGGAATCGAAGCTGCCGATCGGCGAGGACGCGGCGGCGGGCGAGGGCGCCGCCGGCGAGTCGGATCTGGAGGCGGCCGGCGATCGCCGCTGAGGCGGCCGTCGGTTCGCGAGGGGGCCGGCGAGGGCGGCCGCGGATCCAGTCGAGGCACGACGGCGGTCTTCGGGGGAGAGGCGGGGATGGTCGAGTTCGATCCCTATTCCGAGGCCTTCCTCGACGATCCATACCCCTTCTACGAACGTCTGCTCGCGGAGAGCCCGGTCCACTACCACGAGGCCCTCGACGCGACCTTCCTCGCGCGCTTCGAGGACATCTGGGCGGCGACCCAGAGCCGGAATCTCTCCGTCGCGGGCGGCATCACCCCCTCGCAGCTCCTGCTCGGCGTGCCCGCGAATCCGCTCATGCCGAGTCAGATGGATCCGCCGCGTCATACGGCGATGCGCGCCGTCCTGAGTCCGCATTTCCGGCCGGGGGCGGCGGCGGGCTGGGAGGCCGAGATCCGGTCCCTCGCGCGCGAGAGTCTCGACGCTGCCGCGCCGACCGGGCGTCTCGACGTCGCCCGGGATCTCGGCGCGCGCATCTCCTCGCACATGGCCTGTCGTCTGCTCGGCTTTCCGCTCGAGCACGCGCCGTCGATCCCGGCCCGCATGAACGCCTTCTTCCATCGTCGTCCCGGCCATCGCGGCGAGACCGAGAAGGCCGAGCAGGCGGCCGCCGAGCTCTACGCCTGGGTCGGCGACTTCGTTCGGGACCTGCGCCGTGCACCCGATCGGGCGACGGGGCTCTCGGCCGACCTGATCAGCTGCGAAATCGAGGGCCGACGCCTCGACGACGAGGCACTCGTCCACGTCGTCGTGAACCTGCTGATCGCCGCCTCCGACAGCTTTCCGAAGGCGCTCTCGGCGACCGTCGATCGCCTCGAGCAGGAGCCGGACCAGCGCCGCGCCGTCGCGCACGACCCGCGCCTCGTGCCGGGCGCGTTCCAGGAGGCGGTCCGGATCGACACGCCGACCCAGTTCCAGGGGCGCACGGTGCTCGCACCCGTCGAGGTCGGGGGGCGTCGCTTCGAGCCCGGCGAGCGGATCTGCTTCCTCTTTCCCGCCGCCAATCGCGATCCGCGCGAGTTCGATCGCCCCGCACGCTTCGACGTCCGGCGGAGCGCCCCGCGTACGCTCGCCTTCGGCAACGGGCTGCACCTCTGCCTCGGACGCCAGATCGCGATGGTCGAGGCGCGCGTCGCGCTCGAGGAGCTGCTCGCGCTCGTGCCCGACTACGTCGTGTGTCGCGACGAGGCGCATTTCGCGCGGACGGAGTACGTGCGCGGCTGGCTCTCGCTGCCGATCGAGTTCGAGCCGGTGTCGGGCGAGGGCGCCGAGACGTGAAGTTCGTCGGCAGCCTCTATCGCGTTCCCTTCGACGAGCATCGCGCGATCGCCCGCGCGGCCGAGGACGCGGGGCTCGACGCGCTCGCGCTCGCCGACCACGTGCTGCACGTGGACGAGACGCGTTCGCGCTTCCCCTACGCGGAGGACGGCGCGCTGCCCTGGCAGGCGGAGGACGACCATCCCGACGTCTGGGTGGCGACGGCGATGATGGCGGCGGTCACGCGTCACCTTCGATTCCTGACCGCCGTCTACGTGCTGCCCGCTCGGGAGCCCTTCGGCGTCGCGAAGGCCCTGGGCACCCTCGCCCGGGGCTCGGGTCATCGCGTCTCCTTCGGCTTCGGGATCGGCTGGCTCCGCGAGGAGATCGAGCTGATGGGCCAGCGCTTCGCGGGCCGCGGTCGGCGCGCCGAGGAGATGCTCGACCTGATCCGACGCCTCTGGACCGGCGAGCGAGTCGACTTCGCGGGCGAATCCTACCGGGTCGAGGGGGTGCGCATGCGGCCGCCGGTCGGCGGTCCGATCCCGATCGTCTGCGCGGGCGCGAGCGACGCGGCGCTCGAACGTGCCGCGCGCCTCGGCGATGGCTGGATTCCGCCGATCAGCGTCGCGTCACCCGAGGCGCTCGAGCCGCTGCTGCAGGAGATCGACGCGCGGCGGCGCGAAGGGGGACGCTCGCAGCGCGCCTTCGCCGTCTACTACACGCCGATGGCGCCGCTCGACGGACGGGAGCTCGCGCGGCTCGAGCGGATGGGCGTGACGCACGTCTTCGCTTCGCCCTGGGGCTTCGAGGAGGCGGCGTCGATGCCGGTCGAGGAGAAGTGCGCGCGGCTGCGCGAGGCGGGTCGGCGCGGGCTCGCGTCGATGGTCGCCTGAGCCCGCGCTGCATTCGAAGCCTGCCGCGGCCCGCGGGCTCGACGCCTGACCGCCCCTTGCCGAGCAGCGCGGCTCTGTCAGTCTTCCGCCCGCCATGCCCGACTGCGACGAGGCCGATGCCTTGCTGACGGAGGCTCTTGGGAGCCGGGGCTTCGGCGTGGCGCCGGACTTCCTGCCCGAAGCCGCGTGGCGCCCGCTGGCCCGGGAGGCGCGTGGGCTGCATGCGCGGGGTCGCTTCCGGCATGCCGGAGTGGGGCGTGGGGCGTCCTTCCGGGTCGCACCCGAGATCCGCAACGACGCCGTGCTCTGGATCGACCCGTCTTCGCCGACCCGGCTCCAGCGTCGCTGGCTCGAGCGGGTCGAGCGTCTGCGACTCGCCCTGAACCGGTCGCTCTACCTCGGCGTGTTCGGCTACGAGGCCCATCTCGCCCGATTCGCGCCGGGCGCCCGCTACCAGACGCATCTCGATCGTTTCTCCGACGCGTCACACCGGGTGGTGTCGCTCGTGCTCTACCTGAACGACGACTGGACGGCGGAGGAGGGCGGGGCGCTCCGGCTCCATCTCGGGGAGGCGGACGCTCCGCCCTGGGAGGACGTCGAGCCGCGGGGCGGGACGCTCGTCGCCTTCCTGTCGGGCGAGCGGCCCCACGCGGTGCTGCCGGCCCGGCGCGAACGCCTGAGCCTCGTCGGCTGGCTCACGACCCGCGCCGCCGGCGATCAGCGGATGCGCGCGCCGCGGTAGAAGACCTGCCGTTCGAGCTCGTAGCGGCGGCGCAGCTCGGGCAGGTCGTCCGCGTGGCCCACGACGATCACGGTGTCTCCGCTGCGGAGGGTCTCGTCGTCGCCGGGATTCACGAGCACCTGGTCGTCGGCGCGTCGCAGCGCGACGATCAGGAAGCCGTGGTTGCCGCCGATCTCGATCGCGCGCACGGGTCGGCCGACCAGCGGCGAGCCGGCGGGCAGCCGCAGCTCCTCGACCTGGAGCCCGAGCTCGGAGAGCGACTCGCCGAGGGCGCCGCGCAGTCCCTCGCCGCGGGTCAGCAGATCCTCCGCCGAAGGGCGCGTCACGAGGTTCGCGATCCGGTCGGCGCCGATCGCCGCGGGCAGGATCACATGGTCGGCGCCGCTGCGGCGCAGCTTGGACTCGCTCGAGGGATCCTCGGCCCGCGCGATCACGACGAGGCTCCGCTTGAGTCCCGTCGCGGTCAGGGTCACGAAGACGTTCGCCGAGTCGCTCGGCAGCACGGCGGCGAGCTGGCCCGCTTCGCGGATGCCCGCCTGCTCGAGGACCTCCTCGCTCGCGGCATCGCCCTGTACGACGAGATGCCCGTCCGCCTCGGCCGCGACGATCTTCTCGCGGTCGCGATCGACCACGACGAGCGGTGCGCCGCGCTCCGCGAGCCGTCGCGCGAGGATCCGACCCACGCGTCCGTAGCCGCAGAGGATCGTGTGGTCCGAGAGCTCGCGGATGCCCCGGGTCATGCGTCGCGCCCCCAGCGCCCGATTGATCTCGCCCTCGGCGACGAGCTGCACGAAGCCGCCGACCGCGACGAGGGCCGCGCCGTAGCCCGCCACGATCACGCCGCTCGTGAAGGCCCGCAGCTCGGGTGTGTCGACCGGCCGGACCTCGCCGTAGCCGACCCCGAAGATCGTGATCACCACCATGTAGAGCGCGTCCGTAGCACTCCAGCCCGCGAGCCGATAGCCGACCACGCCGACCGCGCAGGTCGCGACGAAGAAGGCCACGCCGGCGATCACGCGTCGGATGGGTCGAGCCATGCCGCCTCCCGGCGTCGCGAGTAGCGCTCCCGGGAGAGCAAGCGGGATGCCAAGCGGGCGCGTGGCGTCTCGCACGCGAAAGAGCGTCCGTCACCGGGGATCGGCGCCCGCCGATCGGGCAGGCTGCCGCGCACGCGGGCAGGTCGCCGGCCGTACCGGGTCGTTCGTGGCGCGGCTCGGCGCGGGCCGCGTCCGTCCGTTCGTGGCCCGGCGCCGATCAGCCGGGCCGCTCCGGCTGCCAGTGGCGGAGCGCCGGGATGCGCCACGCGAAGAGCGCCGTGACCAGCAGGCATACGCCGCCGCCGAAGAGCACGGTGATCGGGGCGCCGAGCCAGGCCGCGAGGAAGCCCGACTCCACGTCTCCGAGCTGGTTCGACGCGCCGATGAAGATCATGTTGACGGAGCTCACGCGTCCGCGGAGCGCGTCGGGCGTCGAGAGCTGGATGAGCGTGTGGCGCGTGATCATGCTGATCTGGTCGGCCATGCCCGCCACCGCCAGCGCGAGCACCGAGACGACGAAGCTCTGCGACAGGCCGAAGACGATCGTCGAGGCGCCGAAGGTCGCGACGGCCAGCAGCAGCGCGCGACCGGGCCGCTCGATCGGGGGCCGCACGACGAGCGCCATCGCCATCAGGTACTGCCCCGCCTGCAGCGATCCGGCGAGGATGCCGTAGCCCCGCGCTCCGACCTCGAGGATCTCCTTCGCGAAGACGGGCAACAGCACGGTCACGCTCGCGAAGAGCACCGCGATCATGTCGAGCGTCATCGAGCCCCAGACGACGGGCCGGGCCCGCACGAAGCGGACGCCCTCCGCGATCGCCTCGATCCCGACGGAGCGTGGCGGCCCGGTCGGTCGAGGGCTGCGGATCGGCAGGAAGCTCGCGAGGGCGACGCTCGTTGCCGCGATCTGCGTGAGGAAGCAGGCCTCGATGCCCCAGGCGTCGACGAGGAAGCCGGTCAGCACGGGACCGCTCACCCAGCCGAGCCCGCGTACGGCGGACTGCACCGTGACGGCACTCTGGAAACGCTCCGGCGGTAGCAGCGCGGGGAGCAGCGCCGAGGCCGCCGGCGCCTCGAAGGCGAGACAGACCGCCAGCAGCGCGATCACGCCGAACATCACGCCGAGGGGCGCCTGGCCATCGCCACTCGAGAGCCAGAGTCCGAGACCGAGGGCGATCTCGAGGACGAGCGTCGTGCGGATGATGCGGTTGCGATCGCGCGCATCGGCGATCGCGCCGGCCAGCGGACTGAGCAGCAGCACGGGCACGAACTGCACGGCGCCGATCAGTCCGAGGTAGAAGGCCGAGCCGGTCTGCTCGAAGATCTGCCACTGCAGCGACGAACGCAGCAGGGTATTCGCGAGGGAGGACGCGAAGCGGCTGGCCGTGTACCAGCGGATGCTCGGCTCCCGCAGCACCGTGAGCGCGGCCGACGACGACAGGGGGCTCTCCCGGGCTGGGCGGGGCCGGGGGCCGCGCCGGAACGGAATCGCGGGAGTCTAGGGCGTCCGATCGCGCCGCGTCCGCCCCATCCGCGCGGAGCAAGCCTCGTTCGGTCGGGGCCGCCCGGGTCCGCGTCGGCCGGCGCGTTTCGCGGAGGCCGTGTCTCTGCGCGCCGAAGACACGCCTTCTGTGAACTGCTTCACGGAGCGGCGCGTCGGTCGTCCCCAAGCTCGCGGCAGCCTCCGTGGAAGCCGAGGCGGGGAGGGAACGGATGACGCCGGAGGACGGAGCAGAAGGGGCGCGTGCGCGATGGGTCTTCGAGCGGGTGGTGCGCATGCCGCGCACGATCGTCTTCGCGAGCCTCGTGCTCGCGCTGATGGCAGCGACCGCGCTGCCGCGTCTCGAGAAGGACACCCGGGCGGACGCCTTCATCCCGCCGGCGGATCCGTCCCTCGCGGCCCGCGAGCGGGTGCGCGAGATCTTCGGTCTTTCGGATCCGATCGTCGTGGCGATCGTCGCGGCGGACGGACGTGACGTCTTCACGCCCGACACCCTCGCGCTGGTCGAGCAGCTGAGCAACGAGCTCGCGGAGCTGCCGGGGATCGACGGTGCGCACGTGACGAGCCTCGCGACCGAGAGCGACATCGAGGGCACGGAGCTCGGCATGCGCGTCGCACCCTTCTTCGAGCGGGCGCCGCGCACGCAGGCGGAGGCGAGCGCCGTCCGCCGCGCGGTCTTCGACTACCCGCTCTACCTCGGCAGCCTCGTGGCGCGGGACGGGCGGAGCACGCTCGTCGTCGCCGAGCTCGACGCCGACTTCGATGCGGGCGAGACCTATTCGGCGGTCGTCGAGCGGGTGGCGGCGATCGCACCCCGGGCGGGGGAGACGTTGCACGTGGCCGGGGAAGGGGGCATCGCGGGGCATCTCGGGCACTACATCGACGCCGACGCCCGACGCATGATGCCCCTGGTCCTGGTCGCGATCGTCGCCGTGCTCTACCTGGCCCATCGCACGCCGCGCAGCGTCGCGCTGCCCATGCTGGTCGTCGTGGGTGCCGTCGCCGTCGCGCTCGGCAGCATGGCCGCGGCCGGGCAGCCCTACACGCTCATCACGACGGCCCTGCCGGTCATCCTCGTCGCGATCGGCGTCGCCGACGGCATCCACATCCTGGGGCAGTACGAGCGCGAGGCAGAGGCGGACCCGGGGGCCTCGCAGAGCGAGCTCGTGGTGCGCACGATGTGCGGGATCTGGCGACCGCTGGCGATCACCTCGTTCACGGACGCGGCCGGCTTCGGCGCCCTCGCGCTCGCGACGGCGATGCCGCCGCTTCGAAGCTTCGGACTCTTCGCCGCACTGGGGGTCGGGACGGCCTTCGTGTTCTCGGTCCTGACGCTGCCCGCCGCGCTGTCGCTCCTGCCGCGCCGCGTTCGATCGCCCGGGCCGCGCGCCGCCTCCCCGTCTCGCCGGTCGCAGGCCGGACCGATGCGGTCTGCACTCGCGTCCCTCGGTCGGCGCGTCGTGGCGCGACCCCGGGCCGTGCTGGCCGTCGGCGTGATCGTCGCCGCGGCGGGGCTGCTCTCGGCCGCCGGGCTTCGGGTCGACTACGAACGCGTCCGCAACTTCCGCCCCGAAGCGCCGATCCGGATGGCGGACGACGTCATCAATCAGCATCAGGACGGGACGAATTTCCTCGACGTCCTGATCGAGACCGATGCGCCCTCGGGCGTGCTCGACCCGGCGTTGCTCGCGCGCATCGACGCCTTCGAGGCCTTCGCCGCGACCCTGCCGCATGTCGGTGGGACGGTCTCCGTGACCGACCACCTCGAGCAGATGGCCTGGGCTCTCGACGCCGAGCGGGCGGGCGCCCGGCGTCTGCCCGAGACGCGGGAGGCCGCGGCCCAGATGATGCTGCTCTACGAGATGGAGGGGGATGGATCCGGGCTCGAGAAGACCATCGACTTCGAGTACCAGCGCGCCCTCGTCCGGATCTTCCTCGACAGCGGTCGCTACAGCGCGGCCGCCGCCGTCGTCGAGCCCGTCGCGGAATACCTTCGCACGCACGTCGAGGGGCCCGGCGTCGCGACCGCCCTCGCGGGCCGCGTGCACGTCGACTACCGATGGATGCGCGGGATCGAGGCCACCCACTTCGCGAGCGTGGGCCTCGCCCTCGTCGCGGTGCTGATCGTCTCCGCCGTGCTCTTCCGCTCCGTGCTGGCGGGCGTGCTCACGCTCGTTCCGGTCGTCGTGGCGATCCTGATGGTCTACGCCGTGATGGGCTGGCTCGACATCTGGCTCGGCATCACGACCTCGATGTTCGCCGCCATCGCCATCGGGCTCGGCGTGGACTTCTCCGTGCACGTGCTCGATCGGCTTCGCGAGCTCGTTCGGGAGCGTGGGCATTGCCTCGAGGCGGCGGTTGCCGAGCTGCTCCCGACGACCGGCCGGGAGCTCTGCTTCAACTTCGGCTGCGCGGGGCTCGGCTTCGGCGTGCTGTCCACGAGTCAGGTGCCGACGCTCGTCGAGTTCGGATTGCTCACCCTCGCCGCGGTCTCCGCGAGCTTCGTGGGTGGGCTGGTCGTCCTGCCCGCGCTGGTCTGTTGGCTGCGCCCGGCCTTCGTCGTCGGGCGGGGGCCGGGCAGGACCGCGACGAGCGGGTGGCCGCTCGAACGCCATGGGACGCGGGAAGAGGCGACCGGAGAGGCAGCGCAGGAGCTCGCCGCCTGAGCGGCGACCTTCCGTCGCGTGATCGCCGAGGAGCGGTTCTCAGACGTCGGCGGACCTTCCGACGACCTCGAGGGCCCGAGCGAGTGCGTCGAGGGGGAAGGGCTTGTCGAGCCGGGGCACGGCGTGGTGACGCGCGGGTGCAACGGCGTTGGGATCGTGTCCGCTGCAGATGATCACGGGCAGGCCGGGGCGGATGCCGAGCAGCGCATCGAGACAGGTCCAGCCGTCCATGCCGGGCATCCGCAGGTCGAGCAGGACGACATCGATCGCTTCCGGCTCCATCCGCAGCCGCTCGATCGCACGTGTCCCGCTCTCGGCCTCGACGACGTCGTAGCCGAGTCGCGCGAGCATCCGCCCCGTCACGGCGCGCACCGAGGCCTCGTCGTCCACCACGAGGGCCGTGCCCGCACCCGGCTCCGAGGTCGTGCGTGGCGTCGCCCGGGTCGCGACGTCGTGTGGGCAGCAGGGGAATAGAAGGAGGACCTTCGTGCCGCGGCCGGGCTCGCTCTCGACCTCGATGCGTCCACCGAGCTCGCGGAGCTGGGTCCGCGCACTGGCCAGGCCGAGTCCGTGCCCGCGCTCCTTGGACGTGTAGAAGGGGTCGAAGATGCGGGCGCGGACCTCTGGCGGCATGCCGATGCCCGGGTCGACGATCGCGACCTCGACGCCGTCACGACCGTCGACGTCGCGTGGCCGGAGGTGGACCGCGACCTCTCCCGGCAGGCTCGCGATGGCCTCGCCGGCATTGATCACGACGTTCATCACGATCTGCTGGAGCTGGGCGCGATCGGCGAGCACGCGCTCGCCGCCGAGCGCTGAGTCGAGCCGCAGCGTGACGCCCTTCGGCACCACCGGACGTAGCAAGGCCACGAGATCCCGTACCTCCGCTTCGACGTCGAGGGGCTCGGCGGGGCCGGGCCGCCGACCGGAGAAGGCCAACAGGCGCGCCGAGAGCAGACTCGCTCGGGTCGCCCCGCGCACGACGTCGTCGAGCAGCTCGTAGGCGGGGTGGGTCTCGGGGATCTCGAAGCGAGCGAGCTCGGCGTTCCCGATCACGCTCGTGAGCAGGTTGTTGAAGTCGTGGGCGACACCGCCGGCGATGAGCTGCAGACCCTCGAGCGCCCGGGCGCGTCGCGACAGCTCGGATGAGCGCAGGGATTGGCGGTAGGAGTAGAAGATGACCGACGGGTAGAGCACGGTCATCGCGAGGATCGGCAGCTCCCAGCCCGGGACGTCGTGCACGATCGCCGCGAGGCTCATGCCGACGACGAGGACGAGCGCGAAGACGCCGTAGAAAGTGTGGCTCGCGGTCGCCTCGGCGACGCTCGGCGCCTGGACGATCATGAGTCCGATCACGAGCGCCGGAAACCACATGTGCGGAACGAGATGCACGAGCGTGACGACCGCCACGAGGTCGAAGAGCGGCTGACTCCAGCTCGTCTCCGACGAAGGGTGATGACGCTCGACCCAGATCGCGGCCGGGATGCAGACGCCTACCAGCACGCCGGCGAGCGGGAAGCGATTCGGGCCGACCTCGGGTACGAGGCAGGCGACCAGCGCGATCGCCAGGGCGCCGATCGTTCGGAAGAAGAGGATCGCGGGGGAGGAGCGGGCGAGCGTCTCGACCCATTGCACGATCCGGGCGCGCGCGGCCTGTGCGCGTCCGGCCGCCTGCGGCTCGAATCGAGCGGGACGGACTCCTTCGGAGATCGCAGCTCCGTCCGGTCGGTCGGGATGCATCGCGACAGTCTACCGTGTACGGGCCTCCGCACGTCGCGAGGCGTTCGGGCGGAGAGAAGACCGAAGGACGCCGGTCGGTCGGGACGTTGACGGAATCGGGGCGTCTCTCTACGGTGCGGCTCGCCCGTCTGCGGCGCGCATTTTCGGATGTCGCAGGGGGGTCCTTCCATGCGCACGAGCCCTGGGGCGTGCTCGCGCTGGAGCCTCCTCGACGCCCCGCGCGCATCGGAGCCGCCATGACCTCCTCGAGTGAGAACGTCCCCTCCCTTCCGGCGACGATGCGGGCCTGGCGCGTGCACGCGTGGGGGCCCGACCCGAGCTCGGCGCTGCAGCTCGACGAGGTCCCGGTCCCGACGCCTGGGGCGGGCGAGCTGCTCGTCCGGGTGCAGGCGGTGCCGCTCAACCTGAACGACATGGAGCGGGTCAACGGGCAGAACATGATGGTCCGGCCCGAGCTGCCCGTGACGCCCGGCATGGAGGTGATGGGGGTCGTCGCGGCGGGCGGGCCGGGCGTGGAGGGGCAGGTCGGACGGCGTGTCGTGGCGACGACGAAGCAGGCCGTCGGCGGCTTCGCCGAGTACGCGATCTGTCCTGCGGTGTCGGCCTTCGACATGCCCGAGGAGATCGGGCTGCCGGACGCGGCTGCGATCTACTTCCCCTTCCATCTCGCCTGGCTGGGACTCGTCGATCGCGCGGATCTGCAGGCGGGCGAGAGCGTACTGATCCATGCCGCCGCGGGCGGAGCAGGCTCGGCGGCGATCCAGATCGCCAAGGCGCGAGGCGCCCGGGTCTTCGCCACGGCCGGGAGCGCCGACAAGGTCGCGCTCTGCCGGGAGCTCGGGGCGGACGTGGCGATCGACTATACGAAGGAGGACTTCCAGGCCGTCGTCCTCGACGCGACGGAGGGACGCGGCGTCGACGTCGTCTTCGACAACGTCGGCGAGGCGGTCATGGACAAGTCGATGAACGCGCTCGCCTACGACGGGCGCTACCTGATGATGGGCTTCGCCTCGGACAAGCGCTTCGTCGACGAGAAGCTGATCGTCCCGCGCCGGATCTCGGCCGGCAACTTCAAGCTCTGCGGCGTGCTGCTCTCCTACGCGGACCCCGCGACGCGCGGGATGCTCAAGCGGGCGACGGGCTGGAATTTCTGTCCGGCCGAGCTCGGTGCCGAGATCACGCGCGAGGTCGTCGAGCTGCTCAAGGCGAAGCGGATCCGGACGGTGATCGGCGAGACCGTCGGCTTCGAGGCGCTGCCGGCGGCGCTCGAACGGCTGCGGGACCGCAAGACGATCGGTCGGGTGATCGTGACCCTCTGAGCGTGGGCGGAGCAGCGGGTCGGTGTCGAGGGGAACCGGCGGGCCGCGGGCGTTGTCGTGCTCGCGGATATGATATTCTCGCCGGCCACGACCATCTGGTTCACGCGCCGTCGCGTTCGATTCTGAGACATCCAGCCACGGGCCGGTTTGCGAAGCGGGGAGGAGAGGGAACTTGGCGGGATTCGAGACCGAATCGGGGCCCTCGGGCCAGCGGAGCCGTTCGTCGTCCTGGGATTCCGGCCCGTCCGATTCGGCAAACCATCCGAGCCTCAAGGACGCCGCCGCCGAACACATCCGCAAGGAGATCGTGTCGGGGCGGCTCGCTCCGGGCGACCGGGTCGATCAGGACTCCGTCGCCGGGATCCTCGGAATCTGCCGACTGCGCGTTCGAGAAGCCCTGATCGAGCTCGCGCAGCGCGGGTTCGTGATCGCACGCCCCAGGCGCGGGGCGTTCGTCGTGGAGCTCACCGCACAGGACGTCGAGGACAACTTCGAGATCCTGGGTT
>JACKFD010000007.1 GCA_020632655.1 Spirochaetaceae bacterium | reverse complement strand
CCGCACCTTCCAGCGCGGCCTCGTGCGCATGCAGCCGACCTGGGTCGCCGAGACGATCGACGAGCTCGAGCAGGAGGCGGGGCTCCCGCCCGAGTCGCTCGTACGCACGATCGATACCTACAACCGCTTCGCCGCGCGGGGCGAGGACCCGTATTTCGGCAAGCGGGCGGAGCGGCTCGTGCCCCTCGATCAGCCGCCCTTCGCGATGGTCGACTGCCGGGTCTCGAGCGGCGCGATCTGGTCGGGCTTCACGATCGGTGGGCTGCGCACGAGCGTCGACGGCGAGGTCCTCGATCTCGACGGCATCGCCGTCCCCGGGCTCTACGCCGCGGGCCGCACGGCCGCCATCTTCAGCGGCCACGGCTACGCGGGCAGCGGCGCGTCCCTCGGCGACGGCAGCTTCTTCGGGCGTCGCGCCGGCCGGGCGGTTGCGCGACGATCGGGGGTCTGAGCGCGCCACGAACCGCGCGCCGCCCGGGAGTCCAGAGCATGAAGTTCGGCATCCGCATCCCCCCGCCGCAGATGGGTCCGATCGCGGACCCCGACTTCCTCGTGCGTTATGCGCGGCTCTGCGAGGAGATGGGCTTCGAGTCGCTCTGGACGATCGACCACGCGGTCATGCACCAGGAGTACGACTCGCGGTACCCCTACAAGACGACGGGCCGCACGCCGCTCCCCGCCGACTCGAACATGCCCGATCCGCTCGTGATGATGGCCTTCCTCGCGCATGCGACGGAGCGGATCCGCCTCGGTACGTCGATGCTGATCCTGCCGCAGCGGCATCCGATCATCCTCGCCAAGGAGATCGCGACCCTCGATACCTACGCGCGCGGGCGCATCACCCTCGGCGTCGGCGTCGGCTGGGTCAAGGAGGAGGTCGAGCATCTCGGCCAGAACTTCCACGACCGGGGCAAGCGCGCCGACGAGTGGCTCGAGATCATGAAGCTGCTCTGGACCGAGGAGGTCGCGTCCTACGAGGGCGCCTACCATCGCTTCGAGCGCGTGATCAGCAACCCGAAATGCGCGCAGCCCGGCGGCGTCCCGATCATGATCGGCGGTCATAGCCCCGCCGCCGCGCGCCGCGCCGGTCGCTACGGCGACGAGTTCTATCCGCATTGGTCGACGCGGGGGCCGGACGCCGAGGAGCTCGCGCGGCTCTGGCCGATCGTGATGGAGACGGCGGACAAGGCCGGGCGGGACCCGCAGTCGGTCCGGCTCACGCTCACGAGCACGAGCGATGCGAAGACGGCCCTCGAGACCGCCGAACGATGTGCGGAGCTCGGGGCGGAGCGGGTCGTCGTGCTGCCGCCGAAGGGCGAGCTCGACGGGGCCTTGCCGGACGAGCTCGCACGGTTCCGGGACCAGGTGATCGCGAAGCTCGGCTGAGCGGGTCGGCGGCGTCGGCGCGAGGCTTCGAGGAGGACGGGTGATGGGCGTGCTGGACGGACGGGTCGCGATCGTGACGGGGGGCGCGCGCGGCGTCGGGCGCGGGATCTCGCTCGCCTTCGCGAAGGAGGGTGCCAAGGTCGCGATCGCCGAGATCAACGAGGAGACGGGCCCCGCGACCGAGGCCGAGATCCGCGGGCTCGGTCTCGAGGCGACCTTCATCCCCTGCGACGTCTCGAAGCGCGACCACGTCGAGCGCACGGTCGCCACGACCGTCGCGGCCTACGGCGGCGTCGACATCCTCGTCAACTGCGCGACGGGCGCGCGCCCGGCCACGGCCTTCCGCAGCTTCCTCGAGCACACGGACGAGCAGGTCGGGATCCAGCTCGGCGTCGAGGTCTGGGGCAGCTTCTTTTTCATGCAGACCTGCCATCCCTACCTCGCGAAGAGCCCGCACGCGCGGGTGCTGAACATCTGCTCGATGGCCGGGACCGAGCGCGCGGCGGGCTTCATGATCTACAGCGCCGCGAAGGAGGCCCTCCGCGCCATGAGCGGCGTCGCGGCGCGGGAGTGGGGCGCGGACGGGATCAACGTGAACGTGTTGTGTCCCACGGCGGCGACCGAGGCGACGATGCGATGGCGCGAGGAGAACCCCGAGGTTGCGGCGGCGGGGCTCAAGAGCGTGGCGCTCGGGCGCTTCGGGGACGCGGAGCGGGACATCGGCCGCGCGGCGGTCTTCCTCGTCGGCGACGACGCGGGCTTCATCACGGGGCAGACGCTGATGGTGGACGGCGGGGCCGTCATCCACGCGTGACCCGGTCGGCGCGCGCTCGGCGCGTGGGAGGAATGTCGGGATGATCAAGCTCGTCTTCTGTTGTGCGCGTCGGCCCGAGATGTCGCGCGAGGAGTTCCAGAAGCGCTGGCTCGACGTGCACGGTCCGCTCGTGCGGCGGCTGCGGGCGCAGCTGCCGATGATGAAGCGCTACGTGCAGAGCCACAGCCTGTCGGACGAGATGAACGAGGGGCTGCGCCAGTCGCGGGGCACGAAGCCGGCCTACGACGGGATCACGGAGGTCTGGTTCGACGACCTCGCGTCGATGGGCAGCGACGGGAGCGAGGCCGCGCTCGATGCGTCCCGGCAGCTGCTGGAGGACGAGGCGGAGTTCATCGACTTCGCGAACTCCAGCGTGTTCCTGACGGAGGAGCACGAGATCTTCTAGGGCCGCTCCACGTGCGCCCGCACCCTTCTCCGACTCTCGTCCACCCACCCCTTCCGACTCGCATAGTCGAGCATCCCATCACACCCCGCCCGCCAATCCACCCCGCCGTACTCCTCGCCGAGCGCATGCAGCCGCGCGATCGAGATCCAGACGTGCTCGTCGTCCGCCGCGACCGCGTCGCCGCGGAACGCTGCCACGATCTGCGGGACGTCGCGATCCGGCGCGCGGACCGAGAACGCATCGAAGCGATCCGGATCGTCGAGCGTGATGGACGAGTCGGGATGGACGTGGACGATCACGGTGCTCGCTCTCCTCTTGCCGCCTGGCGGCCGCCTTGCGAGGGCGCGGCGGAGGGTAACATCGCGACCGCACGCGGGAACCGGGCTGCTCGGGCGTCCGGGGATCGTGGAACGCGTCACGTCACACGAGGGGGGGCCGATGTCGACAACTTCGAAGCGCGAGGTCGAGCGGAGAGGGGGAGTCGTCGCCGGCACGGCGATGATCGCGATCGGGATGCTGCTCGCGACGCCGATCGAGGCCGACCCTGCGACGCCCGCGAAGGCCACGCCGCCCGAAGCGTCGACCTCGGTGGACGCGCCGGCGACGCCGACCTACTCCCCCTACGCCGACGAGCACTTCCCGCGGCAGGTCTTCTTCGGCGACCTGCACGTGCACTCGAGCTGGTCCGCCGACGCGGGCAACATGGGCAATCGCCGGATCGGACCCGACGAGGCCTTCCGCTTCGCACGCGGCGAGGAGCTCGTCGCGCACAACGGGATGGCCGTGAAGCTTCGCCGCCCGCTCGACTTCCTGCTCGTCAGCGATCACGCGGAGTACCTCGGCGTGATGAACATGCTCGACCGCGACGACCCCGTCCTGCTCGAGACCGAGACGGGCGCGCGTTGGTCGGGCTGGCGGAAGTCGGGGCGCGACCTCGAGGTCTTCGCGGAGTTCGGGATCTCGCTCCTCGAACATCGCGACCTGATCGACAGCCCCGTCCTCGAGAAGACGGTCTGGGGACGCGTGGTCGAGAACGCGGAGCGATGGAACGAGCCGGGGCGCTTCACGGCCTTCATCGGCTACGAGTGGACCGCGACGCCGGGCGGCAAGAACCTCCATCGCAACGTGCTCCTCGCCGACGGCGCCGAGCGCGCGCGGCAGGTCGTGCCGACGAGCTCCCTCGACGATCCGCGGCCCGAGTCGCTCTGGGACTGGATGGTCGGCTACGAGCAGACGACCGGCGGGCGGGTGCTCGCGATTCCGCACAACTCGAACGTGAGCGGCGGGCTGATGTTCGCGCTGCAGGACTCCGCGGGCGCGCCCTTCGACGCGGCCTACGCGCGAAGGCGTGCGCGGCTCGAGCCGATCGTCGAGGCGACGCAGTACAAGGGCGACAGCGAGACGCATCCCTTGCTCTCGCCGAACGACGAGTTCGCCGACTACGAGACCTGGGACCGCGCGGCGCTCGGCGCGGCGGGCCACGAGGAGGGCTGGCTCCCGGCGGAGTACGTCCGACCGGCGCTGCGCAACGGCCTCGCCGAGCAGGCGCGACTCGGCGTGAACCCCTTCCAGTTCGGTCTGATCGGCAGCACCGACGCGCATACCGGCCTCGCGACCGCCGACGAGGACGATTTCTGGGGCAAGGCGACGAAGAGCGAGCCCTCGCCCACGCGCTGGGAGACGGGGCTCTTTCCCGGATCGCCCGATCAGCAGGAGGGCGGGCTTCAGTACTACGAGTGGGAGATGGCGGCCTCGGGCTATGCGGCGGTCTGGGCGACGGAGAACACGCGCGAGGCGCTCTTCGACGCGATGCAGCGGCGCGAGACCTATGCGACGACGGGCCCGCGCATGACCGTTCGCTTCTTCGGGGGCTTCGACTTCGAGGCGGAGGACGCGACGCGGCCCGATCTGCCGCGGACGGGCTATGCGAAGGGCGTACCGATGGGCGGGGAGCTCGCGGCGCCCGCGACGGGCGAGGGGCGTCCGTCCGCGCCGACCTTCCTCGTGGGCGCGTTGCGCGATCCGGAGGGCGCGAACCTCGATCGGGTCCAGATCGTGAAGGGCTGGCTCGACGCCGAGGGCGCGACCCACGAGCGCGTCTACGACGTCGCGGTCTCGGGCGGGCGGCGGATCGGACGCGATGGTCGGGCGCGCAAGGCGGTCGGCTCGACGGTCGACGTCGAGAACGTGACCTGGTCGAATACGATCGGTGCGGCCGCCTTGACGGGGTTCTGGAAGGATCCCGACTTCGATCCGGCGGAGTCCGCCTTCTACTACGTGCGCGTGCTCGAGATCCCGAAGCCGCGCTGGACGGCCTACGACCGGCGCTTCTTCGGCGTCGAGATGCCGGAGGAGGTGCCGATGACGACGCAGGATCGCGCCTATACGTCGCCCATCTGGTACACGCCGACTACGGCACGATGATCCCGCGGCCGACGAGCTCTCCGGCGGCGAGCTTGTCGAAGGCCTTCTGGGCGTCGGCGAGATCGAAGAGCTCGACGTCGTTGCGGAGCAGGCCCTGGTCGGCGAGGTCGAGGGCGGCGCGGGTGTCGGCGGCGGTGCCGCCGACGAAGGAGATGATCGAGGCGTTCTTGCCGGCCAGCGCGCCCATGAGCGGCTGGGCGAGCTTGCCTTCGCCCGCGCCGATCACGGCGTAGGTCGAGAGCTTGGCGAGGCAGGCGATGCTCGTCGCGACGGTCGCGTCGTTGCCGACGAAGTCGAGGACGGCGTCGGCGCCGCGGCCTTCGGTCAGCCTCAGGATCTCGGTTGCGAGGTCGTCACGCAGGCCGTCGATGACCTCGTCGGCGCCGAGCTCGATCGCGCGGGCGCGCTTGTCGGCCGCCGTGTCGACGACGAGGATGCGCGCCTGCGTGAGGAGCTTGAGGTACTGGATCGCGAAGCCGCCAAGGCCGCCGGCGCCGATCACGAGGGCCGTGCGGCCGGGGCCGAGCTTCTCCTTCACGCGCGCGACGCCGTGGTAGGAGGTGGTGCCGGCGTCGGTCAGCGGGCCGGCGAGCTTGGGATCGAGCTTCGTGATCGGGATGAGGGGGCGCACGTTCTCGAGCAGCACGTAGTCGGCGATGCCACCGTCCATGCCGTAGCCGCGGCCGCGCTGGTTGAGGGTGCAGGCGTTGTCGAAGCCGGCGTCGCACTCGAGGCAGGCGCCGCAGGAGCGCGTCGAGATGAGCGCGACGGGCTGGCCTTCCTTCCATCCCGTAACGCCCGAGCCCCAGGCGTCGACCCAGCCGCCGACCTCGTGGCCGAGCGTGAAGGGCATCTGCCAGCCCATGAACTGGCCGAGCGCGTCGGGCAGATGCGGCATGTGCAGGTCGCTCTGGCAGAGGCCGTTGCCGGCGACCTTGACGCGGACCTGGCCCGGGCCCGGCTCCGGCACGGGGATCTCGACGAGCTCGGGCGGCTTCTGCCACTCGACCATCCGGAATGCGCGCATCGTCTTCGTCACAGCGTGAGCCCTCCTCGGCGTCGCGGGAGGGTAGTGCGCGACCGCGAAGTGCTCACCCCGGTCGGCAGGCTCATTTCTTCCGGCCGGGCACCTTCGGCTCGACCCACTTCACGCGCTCGAAGAGCTTCTGCAGTCGAGGCAGCTCCTGGGCCATGGACTCGCGACCCCAGGCGACGGCACGCTCGAGGTCCTCGGGCTCGGGCAGGAGGTTGAGGGGCGAGAGGGTCGGATGGAACTCGATGCGGTGATGGGCGTAGCGCTCGTTCAGGGCGACCTGCAGGGCGACGATGCGCGTGATGGGCTGCATGAGCAGGTGGCTTGCCTGGGGATGGAAGCTGTCGAAGGCGACGATCGCCGCGTTGCGCGTGCCGATCCGGCCCTGGCGGACCTGACGCCAGGCGGGGCCGGCGGGCACGTTGTTCGCGACGCCACCGTCGACGAGGGCGACGACCTCCTCGCGCTCCATCAAGTCGACGAGCAGCGACTCCATGTGCGGGTCGTCGCGGGTCATGTCGTAGTGGAGCAGGCCGGGAATCGCGGCCGAGAAGCCCGCGGCATCGACGGCGTTGAAGTCGCGGGTGGCGGGGTCGGCGCCGACGACGATCTGCTTCACGACGCGCGGGTTGATGAAGCCGGCGAGCCGTACGAGCTGGACGGCGACACGGGCGCGGAGCTGGAGGCGACCGGGGCGTTGGTCCTCGTGCAGATGGTGGGACTGGGCGTATTGCTGGGGCGATTCTTCGAGGGCGCCGCGCCGGATCCCCGCGACGATCGTGTCGAAGGGGATCTCGAGGTCGGCGAGGGCCATGGGCGTGCCGTCCTCGCGCTCGAAGATGCGCCCGAGCGTGCCGTGCAGGAAGAGCCGCATCAGTCCCGGGAAGCCGAATCGCGTCCGCAGGCTCACGAACTGGAAGATGTCCTCGGCGCGCAGCGCCCGGGCGACCCGCATGTACGAGTCGAAGTCCCCCGCCCGCGCGCGCGCACGAAAGAGTCCGATCACGGCGCCCATCGACGCGCCCACCACGTACGCCGGTACGAGCCCCGCCGCCTGCAGGACGTCCCAGGCGCCGATGTAGACGTAGCCCGCACCGCCGCCGCCGCCCGCGACACTCACGAGGGTCTTGATGCCGAGCTCCTGGTCGAGCTGGCGCTCCGTGAAGTCGCTCGCGTACCGCTCGAGGACCTCCTGCCGCGCGCGCGACATCTGGAGCAGCCAGGGAGCGAGTCGAGCCGAGGCGGTGAGCACGCGTTCGCGGCTGTCCTTGATCTGCAGGAGTGGCGCGCCGAGCCCGTCGAGCACCTGCCTTCGCCAGCGCTCGAGGCGCGGCGTGCGGACCTCGACCTCGGCCCGCTTCAGGCGTCGACCGCGGCGGGCAGCGCCGGGCTGGAAGGTGTCGAGGCCGGCGAGCGCGATCGCGTAGCGGAGCTGGTGCTCGCGGGAGCGGGGGAGGATTCCGGGATGCTCGAAGAGGCCGTCGACGAGGCGCGTCTCCATGCGCTGGAGGCGCAGGGCCTGCTCCTCCTGCTCGTCGACGGCTTCACCCTGGCTGGCCATGCGCTCTGCTCGAGGCCCTCGTGGTCGGTCGTTGGCATCGGGACCGCTACGTCCCGCGCACGCCGAGCGTCGGACGTGCCGAGTGCCGCGGAACGAGCGCGCGGCCGATTCTCGATGCGACCGCGAGAGGCTAGCGTCCGGGCCGGCTCGCGGACACGGTTTCGCGAGCCTGCGACGTTCGAAAGGGAGGAGCAGGGAGATGGGAATGCAACGAGTCGGCCGCGAGCTCCGGGACAGACGAGCGATCCGCTTCCTGCCCATCACGGTGGCCACGATCATTGGCGCCGCCGCGCTCGCGACGGCTGCCGCGTACGCCGAGGCCCCGTCGACCGAACTCTTCTGGGGCGACACCCACGTCCACAGCGCCTACTCCCTCGACGCGAACCTCTTCAACAACGCGACCCTCGGCCCCGACGTCGCCTATCGCTTCGCCCGCGGTGAGGCGATCCGCATGCCGGGTGGCGCCGTCGCGAAGCTCGACCGCCCTCTCGACTTCCTGGTCGTCTCGGATCACGCCGAGTACCTCGGGCTCTTCTCGATGATCCGCAAGGACCATCCGCTCGTGGCCGGGACGGACACCGCGCGCAAGATCCGCAAGCTGATGGACGAAAACCCGGTCTTCGGACCCGAGGACATCACGGCACTGAATGCCGTGCTCGCCAACGACACCCTCGGCGCCGATCCCGAGCTGCGCCGGGTCGTCTGGCACGACGTGGTCGACATCGCCGAGCGCTTCGACGAGCCCGGCCGCTTCTCCGCGATCGTCGGCTACGAGTGGGGCTCGACGCCCGGCGGCAACAACCTCCACAGGAACGTCCTCTTCCGCGACGGCCCGGAGCGCACGAAGCAGATCGTCCCCTTCTCCGCGATGCACAGCAACGATCCCGAGGATCTCTGGGCCTTCCTCGCGCAGTACGAGGCGGACACCGGCGGGCAGGCCTTCGCGATCCCGCACAACTCGAATCTCAGCAACGGCCTCATGTTCCCCGTCGAGCACGCGGACGGTCGTCCCTTCGGCGCCGACTACGCGAAGCGGCGCGCCCGCTACGAGCCCCTCGTCGAGGTGACCCAGATCAAGGGCGACAGCGAAACCCATCCCTTCCTCTCCCCGGACGACGAGTTCGCGGACTACGAGCGATGGGACAAGACGAACATCTTCGGCCTCGCGAAGACGGAGCCCTCGATGCATGCCGGCAGCTACGCCCGGGCGGCGCTCCAGCGCGGCCTCGCACTCGCCGCGAAGATCGGCGTGAACCCCTACCGCTTCGGGATGATCGGCAGCACCGATGCGCATACCTCCCTCGCGACCGGAGACGAGGGCAACTACTGGGGCAAGACGGCGAACATGCCCCCGGGCAGCGATCGGATGAAGGGGGAGTTCATCCACTCGGCCGTGCCGGATGCCGCGTCGACGATGAACTGGGAGCAGGCGGCGGCGGGGTACGCGGGGGTCTGGGCGACGGAGAACTCGAGGGCGGCGATCTTCGATGCGATGCGACGCAAGGAGGTCTATGCGACGACGGGGCCGCGGATGACCGTGCGCTTCTTCGGGGGCTGGCGCTTCACGGACGTGGACGCGCGCTCGAGCGAGCTCGCGCTGGCGGGGTACACGAAGGGCGTGCCGATGGGCGGCGATCTGCCCGAGCGGCGCGAGGGGCAGGAGGCGCCGAGCTTCCTGATCGCGGCGATGCGCGATCCCTCGAGCGGAGGGCTCCAGCGCATCCAGATCGTGAAGGGCTGGCTCGACGCCGCGGGCGGTACGCACGAGCGGGTCTTCGACGTCCAGGTCGCGGAGGATCTCGTGGCCGGGGAGGGCGAGATGCGCCGCGTCTGGACGGATCCCGAGTTCGATCCCGCCGAGCCTGCCTTCTATTATGCGCGCGTGATCGAGGTGCCGACGCCGCGCTGGAACGCGATCGACGCGGCGCGCTATGGCAAGCCGCTTGCCGGGATGCGGACGACGGTGCAGGAGCGCGCCTACACGTCTCCGATCTGGTACGGGCCCTGAGCGACGGAGGGAGCACGACGAGCGGGTCGGATCCCGCGCGCGCATCCGTCGAGGAACGGCCGCGGGTCCTGCACTGGTTCCGGAGCGACCTTCGTCTGGAGGACAATACGGCCTTCTCCGCGGCCGCAGTGCGCGCATCCCGCCTCGCGACGGTCTTCGTCTTCGACGACGTGCTGCTCGAAGGGCCGGGGATGCGCGGGCCGCGGCTGCGATTCGTGCATGGCTGCGTGACGTCGCTTCGCGACGCCCTGTCGCGAAGGGGGCACGAGCTGCTCGTCCTGCGCGGCGATCCTCGCGTCGTCGTGCCGGAGCTCGCGCGGTCGCTCGATGTGCAGGTCGTGACGTGGAATCGCGATCCGGGCGCCTATGCGCGGCGACGGGATGCCGCGGTCGCTGCGGCCCTCGACTCGTCCGGGCGCCGCGGCGTCTCCTTCAAGGACCACGTCGTGTTCGAGGCGAGTGAGGTCGCCCCCTGTCAGGATCGGCCGATCGCCGTCTACTCGCCGTATCGCAAGGCCTGGTGGCGGCGTCATGCGCAGGCGCCGCCGCGGGCGCCGCGTGTCTGGTCCCTGCCGCCCGGCTTCGAGGCGTGGCCGGAGACCGCGCTGCCGACGCTCCCGTTGCTCGGCGCGACGATCGATGGCGCCACGATCGAGACGCCTGGTGAAGCGGCGGCGCAGCAGCGGCTCACGTGCTTTCTCGAGAACGCGGGCGCCAGCTACCGCGAGAATCGAGATCGGCCTGCCCTCGACGCCACCTCGCGACTCTCCGCCGCGATCCGCTTCGGCACGATCCCGATCCGCGAGTGCTTCCGCCGCGCCGCGGAGGCGATCGAGGACGACCCGCGTCGCCGTGCGGGTCTCGAGAAGTGGATCGACGAGCTGATCTGGCGTGAGTTCTACCAGGCGATCCTCGACGAGGATCCGACGCGGGCATGGCGGAACCATCGCCCCGAGTTCGACGCGATGGAGTGGGAAGAGGACGACGAGGGCTTCGATCGCTGGTCGACGGGGCGGACGGGGTATCCCTTCGTCGACGCCGGCATCCGCGAGCTGCGCGCGACGGGCCACATGCACAACCGTCTGCGCATGGTCGTCGCGAGCTTCCTCACGAAACATCTGCTGATCGACTGGCGTCGCGGCGCGCGCTTCTTCATGGAGTGGCTCGTCGACGGCGATCCCGCGAGCAACTCGGGCGGCTGGCAATGGGCGGCGTCGACGGGGACCGATGCGCAGGAGGTGCTGCGGGTCTTCAATCCGATCCTGCAGTCGAAGCGTTTCGATCCGGAAGGGGACTACATCCGTCGTTGGGTGCCGGAGCTGGCGGGACTGGATGCGCAGGCGATCCACGAGCCGTGGACGCTGCCGCTCGTCGCGGCGGGGCATCCGGCGCCGCTCGTCGAGCACGAGCCGGCGCGGAGGCGGGCGCTCGAGCGGCATGCGCGGATCGCGAGGGGGCCTTCGGACCCGTGAACCACCGGCTTGGCGAAGCGCCAGAAGGAATGATCTCTGCGGATCGCGGAGCGACCCTCAACAGGCTCGCGCGAAGATCGCGACGCCGAGGCAGCTCTCCTTGAAGTGGCGCCGATCGTATGCGATGAGGCTGGGCTCTTCGGCGCCGAAATAGAGGCGTACGCCGCCGACGATGCTGTGCTGCTCGTAGTCGAGGCGGTCGTCGACGAGGGTCGCCTCCCAGCGCGCGAAGAGGGCGAGGGAGTCGAAGAGCAGGAGCTCGCCGTTCGCGCCGAACATCACGAAGGGGTCGGATTCCTCGACGTCGTAGGCACCCGCACGAAGGCGCAGTCGCGCGCGATCCGTCGGATAGAAGGTGAGCGCCGCGTCGGCGTACCCCGTGCTGTCTCCCTCGAGCTGCGCGAATCCTGCCGTCGCGCCGAAGCTGAAGCGATCGAGGAAGAGCTCACCTTCGAGGCCTGCCCGTCCGAGATCGGATCCCTGGTCGAAGAGCTCGAGATGATCGTAGGTCGCGGCGACGCCGAGCGCGCCACGCTCGGGATCGCGCCAACCCGCGTGGATCGCGCCCCCGACCGTGTCCGTGTCGAAGTCCTGGTACTCGAGGTGGTCGCCGAAGACGTCGAACTGGAAATAGAGCGCATCCCAGAATGCGGAGAAGCTCCCGCCCGCGCCCCCCTGGAAGGCGTCCTCGTCGATCGGCCCGAGCTCGAGGTTCGTGTAGCCCAGGTAGCCCTCGGCGCGGAAGGCCGTGCCGGACTGCGCCGAGGCGATACCGGCTACGAGGAGCAGGAGGATCGTCGATGCGATCGCTTGATGGATCATCGTGGAGTCGTCCTCTCCGTCGGATGAGTTGTGAGAGCTTCGAGCGATGCTAGGCACTTCGAGTCCCGTCGGCCAGGGGCGGAGCGGCCTCTCTGCCATGGGTCGGCCGTCCGGTGGCGAGTGCCTCGCTCCGGGCCTCCGGTCTGCGGTGCGCGTGAGGGGGGCGGGCGTCGGGTGAGGCGCGGCCTGCATCGCGCAGAGCCCCCGAGATGTGTTATGCACGCATCCATCCGTCTGGTTGGGTTCGAGGGGCAGGGAGATTCGACCTGGCGGGACCCGGTTCGGCGATGGGTTGCTTCGCGGCGCCCGCTTCCGGAGGCTCGCCATGCTTCGATCCGTTCTCGCGATGGCTCTCGTCCCGTCATGCCTGCTCCTCGGGTCCTCGGACGCGCTTGCGCAGCAACCCGAGCCCCGCCCGGCGGCCGCTGCGACGCCGCGCTTCACCGACGAGGAGCTCGACATCCTCGACCTGGGCGAGTACGACGCCGGCGAGATCGTGCTCGGAGGCCTGATCGGGACGGTCGTCGGCCTCGGCACGGGACACGCCTATCAGGATCGCTTCGACGAGACGGGCTGGCTGTACATGGTGGGCGAGATCGGCACGGTCGGTGCGACGGGAATCGCCATGACGGGCTGTGCGGCGGCAAGCGAAGGCTGGAGCGCCCTCGGGTGCGTCGCGATCTCGGCGATCGCCGGCGCGTCGGTCCTGGGCGCCATCAAGCTCGTCGAGATCGTCGATGTCTGGTCCCATCCCTTCTTGCACAACCGCCGCTACCGCGAGCTCGATGCGCGCCGGCGCGACGAGCTGGCCTGGTCGCTCCATGTCCTGCCCGACAGCGAAGGGGGCGTGCGCGTCGGACTGGGCGTGCGTTTCTGACCACGCTGTCCGGGGACTTGAAGATGAACGGCCCGTCGCATCGTCGCTCGTGCGATGGAATCGCCCTGCGCTGGCGAGCGAATGGGCAGTCGAAATGTTTCCGTCGTGCCGTCGGAAGGTGCTACGGGCGCCCTGGGCGAAGGCGATGCAGCGAGACGAACGACCAGATCGCGTCCGGTGTATCGAGCTCCTGGTTCGTCGGGCCGATCAGGGGGACGAGGAAGGGGATCTCCGCGGAGCCGGGCACCGTGTGCCCTCCGTCGGCGACCTCGTAGAGCCAGACCCGGGCGTTGCCGCGACACCCGCGATATCGGATCAGGTCCACGTGCTCGGTGATCGAGCGTCGCATCGGCTCGGAATCCAGGCACCCGTTCAGCTCCGTCCAGCGCCGAAGGGCCTCGGGAACGCCATAGGTCCACGACGAGCCGGGAACGATCCGCGGGTCGTCGTCGGCGAACACATTGATCGGATCGAGCAGGCCGTGGATCGTCACGACCGGCACGGGGCGCGAGGGATTGCACTCGACAGAGAAGCCCGGGGTGTCGCTCTCGCGCGGAGCGCGCACGCCCATCACGGGTGCGATCGCAGCGATCCGATCCGAGAGGTCGCAGGCGAGCTGGGATGCCATCCGCCCGCCGCCGGAGGCACCAGACGCGTAGATGCGCCGCTCGTCCAGACAGACTGTGTCGCCGATCGCGTCGATCGCGAGGTCGATGTACTCGACGTCGTCGGGGGTGCCAGGCGGGGGATAGAACTGCGTGCCCACGAGCGGGACACCGGGGATGTTCCAGGCAAAGCCCGAGATGCCCGGAGCGGGATCGAAAGGGATCGCGCCCGACGGCGTCGCGACGACGTAGCCGTGCTCGTCCGCGTCGTCGGGGAAGAGCGGGCGACCGTCGGGATCGGCGGTGGCCATCGCGCTCTCGCCCGTCGTCCCCGACCCGTGTAGCCAGAAGAGAAGCGGCACCGAGCGACCCCGGTACCCGGTCGGCACCCAGATCTGGAGCGGCCGGTTCACGCCGTTCTGCAGGACGTCGACCGTGTGGAGGCCGGGTTCGAGCGGCCTGTGACAGCGACGCGCGTCGACGTCCCTGCGTCCGTCCCCGGCGCCGGCCGCCCCTGCCAGGCCGAAGGTCAGTGCGAGGATGGAGACGAGGAGCACTCCGTGTCCGATGCATAGCCGAACCGACCGGGCGTGCGATGCGAGTCGCGTCGTCCCCGAAGTCGTCATCCCGTTCCCTCCTCGCGTGGCCGACGTGATCCGGCCCGACGGCGTTAGGTATGCGTCGATGCACGATCCTAAGGGGTGCGCGACCGCGCGGTCAAGAACAATCGACTCCTCGGTACGCGTCGATCAGATCCCCCGGAAGACCGGCTTGCGCTTCTCCAGGAACGCGCGGGCGCCTTCCCTCGCATCCTCGCTCGCGATGCAGCGCATCTGATGCTCGACCTCCGTCGCGAAGGTCGCGTCCCAATCCGATTGCGCCGCCTGCCAGACGCCGACCTTCGCGAGGCGCAGGGCGATCGGTGCCCGCTCGGCCAGCTTTCGGGCCCACGCCTGCGTCTCGTCGAGCAGCCGCTCGGTCGGTACGACGCGGTTGCAGAGCCCGAGCTCGAGACATCGCGCCGCCGGCAATCGATCCCCCGTCGCGATCAGCTCGTAGGCGCGCTTGCGGCCGAGGGTCTGTACGAGGTGCCAGGTCGCGCCGCCGTCGGGCACGAGGCCGATGCCCGCGAAGGCCTGGAAGAGGTAGGCGTCCTCGGCCATGACCGTGAGATCGCAGGCCATCATGTAGGCGCTGCCGATGCCGGCGGCGGCGCCCTGCACGGCGGCGATCCAGGGCTTGGGGGAGGTCGCGATCGCTTCGAGGGCGGGGCGATGGTCCTCGTTCAGGTGGTCGGCGGTCGTACGGCCGGGCTCGACGCCCGCGGCGAGGTCGGCGCCGGCGCAGAAGCTGCGACCCGCGCCGGCGAGGATCACGACGCGGACGGCGTCGTCGCCCGAGAGCCGCTCGGTCGCGTCGAGCAGCTCGCGGAGGAGCGGCGTGTCCATCGCGTTCAGGCGCTCGGGTCGATCGAGCGTGAGGGTCGCGATCGGACCGTCGACCTCGACGCGGATCTTCTCGTAGTCAGGGAAGGACGGGGAGGGCGAGGCGGACTGGGACATCGATCGCTCCGGATGGCAGACGGGATTCGTGGAGGGGAAGCGGCTGGTCCGCGCTCGGCGTCGGACCTGTCCCGCGGTGTCGATCAGACGCGGAAGTCGGGGATCGGGTTGTGCCGCGCGATCGCCGAGCCGGCCGGGCCGCAGAGCCAGAGATAGCGCCAGCAGCGGCGATGGAAGAGCTGGACGAGCTCGGCGTCGTGACGCCCCCCGTCCTCGAGGACGAAGCGCTCGAGTGCCGCGTCGCCCTCCTGCCAGGTCCGCGGCCGGTGGCCCAGCAGAGGCTCGAGCTCGTCGAGGTTCGCCTCGTCGACCGCGTCCCCGATCTCGTCGTGTCGCGCGAGATGGCGCGCGAGGCGGAAGAAGATGCGGAATTGATGGCGCGTGTACTCGTCGTCGGTCTCGAAGTGGCGCAGCCAGTCGACCATGTGCGCGTGCGGGACGGCCGCGGACGAGGCCCGCGCCTCGGGCATCGTCGGCGCGTCGAGCTCGAGCCCCAGGATCTCGGCGAGCGCCTCCATCGCATAGATGTTGGTTTCGGCGCACCACTGCATGTTCGTCATGTAGTCCGAGCCCGACGGCGGATCGGCGAGTGCTGCGTGGAAGGCGAGCTGGTTGCTGAGCGTGAAGCAGAAGTGGTGGTACTGGATCGCGCGGCGGTCGATCTTCTCGCCGCGCGCCTGCTCGTAGTGGCGGTAGAGCGCTTCGAAGTCGCCGAAGCCGAGCACGCTCGTGCGCATGCGGAAGCCGGCGAGGTCCATCATGGGATCGCCGATATGCCCGATCTCGAGATCGATCACGGCCTGCACGCGGCCGTCGCGATGCATCAGCTGGCCCGAGTCCCAGACGATCACGCTCTCGCGGACGGGACCGCCCAGGGGATTGCGGTCGATCCATCCGAGGCAGAACTCGAGGAAGGGATCGGGTCGCTTCTTGATTGCGCGATAGGCGTCCTCGTAGATCTTCATGCCGATGCGGCCCGAGTGCTCGGGCTCGTCCGCGCGCAGGATGCCGGCCCGTACGAAGGGCTGGATGTCGAGGCGATGGATGTCGGCGAGGATCTCCATGTAGTGACGCATGACGGCGTCACGCTCTTCCGGGCTCGTGTCGCGGAAATGCTCGACGCCTTCGACCGCGTCCATCACGTAGGCGCGCGGGTCGTCGCACCAGCCCCAGACCCGCGCGACGGGAATGCCCGCCTCGTGGAGCGTCTGCTGCAGCCGCATCTCGTGCTCGATCGGGAAGCCGTGGCGCGCGTCGAGACGATCGCCGCGTACGCAGAGCCGAAGGCGTTCGGGCGCCCCGCCGTCGCCTGCGGGCCGCTCGACCGTCGCGAACCAGACCGGCCGCCAGCGCGCCTGCGGATCGATCCCGACGACCCGACCGCCGACGTTCGCCTCGATCCAGCGCACGACCTTTGCCGTGCGCGACTCGAGGGACTCGAGCGGCGGGGGCTCGCCTTCGGGCGGATCGTGCGGGGGGCCGGACCGGCGGCGCGGGGCGGACATCGCGGACTCCTGGCGGGAGCGGTCCAGTCTCGCATAGGTCGAACTCGGCTGGCGAACCGCGGCGGAAGCGCGGGCTACGCGTCGCTCGAGGAGCCGGTCTCGCGCTCGCGGAGCAGGCCGCCGAGCACGAGCTCGATCAGGGCGTCGACGTCGCGGTCGTTCTCGAGGGCCACGATCGGTCGCTCCGTCGCGTGATTGCGCTGGAGTCCAAGGAGCAGCGCCTGCAGGGCGTGGGCGGTCGCGTCGGGCGCGATCCCCGGACGCAGCTCGCCCGTCTCGAGGCCGTGTCGGATCACCTCCGCGAGCACGTGTCGCGTCTCCTCGAGCGCGCGGCGCGTCGCGCCGCGGTCCATCAGCAGCTCGCCCTGCGCGCCCTCGGCCGTCAGGATGCGGACGGCCTCGACGCGCCAGTCGTCGGCGAGGCCCTCCCGGAGCCAGCGCTCGATCGCCTCCCGTGCGGTCGGGCTGGCGGCGACGCTCTCCTGCAACCAGACGCGCCACTGTGCGATGACGAACGCGTTCAGCGCGTGCAAGAGCTCGGCCTTCGTCGAGAAGGTCTTGTAGAGCGCCGCGCGCGAGACCCCGGCGAGCCGCGCGAGGGCCGTCATCCGCGTCCGCTCGTAGCCCTCCTTCGCGAAGCTCTGCGCCGCCGCGCGCAGGATCCGCTCGCGCGGGTCGGGGCCGGGTTCACGTCGCCGGCCGGGCGCGCCGGCTGCACGATTTTCCTCGCTCATGGCGAGGCAGAGTAGACAAAAAACGTCTTATCTGTCTAATCTGGGCGAGTCCCGTCCGCGACCCGGTGATCGGATGGGGTCGCGGCGAGGGCGTTCGGATTGCCAGGAGGGGCGGGCATGATCGATCTGACGGAGCGCTACGGACCCTGGGCGGTCGTGGCCGGCGCCTCGACGGGCCTCGGCGCCGCCTTCGCCGAGGAGCTCGCGCGGCGCGGCATGAACGTCGTGCTGCTCGCCCGCCGCGCGACGCTCCTCGAGGAGACGGCGGCGGGCCTGCGCGAGCGCCACGGCGTGTCCGTTCGACCCGTCACGGTCGACCTGGCGTCGCCCGATCTCTGGTCGGTCGTGTCCGCCGCGACGGACGATCTCGAGATCGGGATGCTCGTCTACAACGCGATGTACGACCCGACCGGACGCTTCCTCGAGGTGCCGCTCGCCGAGCATCTGAAAGCCGTCGCCGTCAACTGCGCGGCGCCGACGATCCTCGCGCACGAGCTCGGCCGCCGGATGGTCGATCGCGGCCGCGGATGCGTCGTGCTCGTGTCGTCGATGGCCGCGCTCCAGGGCATCAAGGTCTTTGCGAGCTACGGCGCGGGGAAGGCCTACGGGCTGATCCTCGGCGAAGGGCTCTGGGACGAGCTGCGCGAGCAGGGCGTCGACGCGCTCGCCTACGTCGTGGGCGCGACGGCGACACCGCATTACGTCGAGATGCAGGAAGCCGCTTCGGGCGCACGGCCGACCGAGGCGCAGCTCGCCGAGGTGCGTCGGGCGGGGTCCGAGGCGGTGGCTGCGCCGCGAACGCCCGAGCAGGTCGCGGCGGCGCTCATGCCCCTGCTCGACCGGGGGCCGCGAGGCTATTCGCATCCGGACGACGAGGCACGGGCCGAGGCGGATGCGCGGCGGCCGCGTCGCGAGGTCGTCGAGGCGATGGGGAAGATGACCTCGCTCGTCTGGGGCTAGGTCCGAGCGTCGTCCCGGCGTCGGGCGGAGGAGGGCGCGCGTGCCGAAGGGAAGGCTGCGAGTCGTGCAATGCGGAACCGGTATCGCGGGCGCCGAGGCACTTGTGGCGATCCTCGAGCGCGACGACCTCGAGCTCGCCGGCCTGCTCGTACACAGCGAGCCCAACGAGGGGCGCGACGCGGGGCGTTTCGTCGGGAAGCCGGATTGCGGCGTCGTCGCGACCCGCGACGTCGCGCGGCTCGTCGCGACCGACGCCGACGTCGTGGTCTACATGCTGCTCGTCCCCTCGCTCGACGACGTCTGCGCCTTCCTCGCATCCGGCAAGAACGTCGTGACGACGGCCGGCTTCATGTACCCGCGCTGGAACGCGAAGGAGGCGGATCGCCGTCTGCGAGACGCCTGCGAGCGGGGCGGGAGCAGCTTCTACGTCACGGGCATCAATCCGGGCTTCGTCGACGAGATCCTGCCGCTGACGATGTCGCGGCTCTCGCGTGACTGGCAGCTCGTGCACGTCCGGGAGTACGCGGACTGCTCGAAGTACCCGTCGCCGGCGATGCTCTTCGACGTGATGGGATTCGGGAAGACGCCCGAGGACGTGGCGGCGGGCCGCGTCGCCGACATGACGGTCATGACGGATTTCTTCGCGGCGTCGGTCGCCGCCCTCGCGCACGAGCTCGGCGTCGAGCTCGACGAGGTCCAGCCCTCGCGCGAGTTCGTCCTCGCGCCGCGGCGGATCGAGACGGCGGCGGGGACGATCGAGGGGGGCACGATCGCGGGGCAGCGATGGCGCTGGGCCGGCGTCTCGCAGGGCGTCGAGCGCGTCGTGCAGGAGACGTTCTGGATCATCGCCTTCGGCCTCGGCGAAGGCTGGCCCGCCGCGGGCGAGATGGAAGGCGACACGCGCTGGACCGTGACGATCGAGGGCACGCCGTCGCTGCGCTGCGTCTTCGAGGCGCGCGCGAGCTTCGCGGGCCGTGAGACGGGCGTGAATCCATCGGGCGTCGCGACGGCGATGGCCGCCGTCAATAGCCTCGCGTCCGTCGTCGCGGCACCGCAGGGCCTGCTGACTTCGGGGGACCTGCCCCAGCCGCGGATGCGCGGCTGACGGAGCACGACAGGACGAGAAGACCCCGTCGCCGGACCGACCGCGGCCGGCGACGCTGCAGCCAGGAGGAGTCGACATGCAGGATCGCCGATACGAGGACGTGCCCGCGGAGACGCGCACGTTCAGCGAGGGCCGCAAATGGCTCTCGCCGAACGACGACAAGGCCTGGGCCGAGAAGCTCTACCTCGTCTTCATCCCGATCTTCTTCGGCTACAACGCCGTCATCCAGAACATGGGCTGGCTCGACGCCGGCAACTTCTGGCACACGACGCAGAACCTGCTGATGTGGGTGCCCTATTGCGTCGTGCTGCCGATGATCCTGCGACGCAACCACCCCTTGCCCTACCACCAGCAATGGTGGTTCAAGTTCCAGGTCTACCTCTTCGTGCTCGTCTTCTGGCTGACCTTCTTCCACACGGAGTATTTCTTCGAGGCGCTCGGCATGCGCTACCGCTTCCCCGACGTCAGCTGGTACTTCGACTCCGCCTATCTCGGTCCCGACCAGGCGACCGCCCTCGAGACGTTCCAGCGCATCCCGATCGGGATGTACCTGAACACGATGGCCTTCTTCACCGTCTACCACGTCGCGTCGCCCGTCGTGATCCGCCGCCTGTCGAATCTCGCGGGCGGAGGCTCCGCCGCCGTGCGCCGCGCCGCCTTCTTCGTCGCCGTCGCGATCACGGCGCTCTTCTTCGCCTGGGCCGAGACCTTCTTCTACATGACGGCGCCGGCGCACGACAACGTCTGGTACATCGACCTGCCGTGGATGCTGAAGATCGGCAGCTGGTTCTACATGATCTACTTCGTCTTCACGTTCCCGAACGTCTTCGGGCTGGACGAACGGCGCGAGCAGCAGCCCTGGAGCTATTACCGACTCGTGATCGAGCCGACGGCGATGGCGTTGTTCATCCTCTTCGTGCTCGACCTCTGGGTGCTGGTCGGCCTGCCGACGGTGCCCGGGCCGGGCTGAGCCGGAGCGGGCACGCGACCGAAGCCGCGACCGCGCGACGGATCCGGACGATGAGCGCCCAGGGGCGGGCGGCCGTTGCCGCCGGGTCGGTCCGCGAGCCGAATCCCGGCCCGAAAGCGAATTGATCGCCCCGATCGGAGTCCCTACCCTCGCGAGCGCTCGCCGGCCGGGGGGTCCCTCCCCCGGCTGCGCCCGCCCGCCGGACGACCGTCCTCGCGGCCGGGGCCGCGAGCGCTTCGTCTTCGTCGGGACTGCCGCCGCCTGCAGGGCGGCTCGGCCCGAATCGGGAGTGCATCAGCATGAGCAGGGGATCGGCCGAGAATCGCGCCGCCTTCGACGAGGCGGCGCTGTTGGCGGAGGCGTGCCGCACGACGGGCCTCGACGACTACGGACCCGATGCCTTCCGCGAGCCGCTCGGGGTCCTGCTGCGCTCGTTGCGCGAGGAGGCGCCGCTCAACGAGCTCGGCCGCATGATCATGCGCACGCGCATCCTCGAGAGCCTCGCGACGCGCCTCGAGACCCAGCATTGGGTGAAGCGCCATCCCGAGATCCTCGAGGAGAAGATCGAGGCGCCGATCGTGATCATCGGCCAGATGCGCACGGGCACGACCATGCTCCATCGCATCATCGCGAGCGACCCGCGCAACCACGCCGCCGACTGGTGGGAGACGCGCTTCCCCGCGCCGCCCCGCGACATCGACTGGTCGAAGCCCGACCCGCGCATCCCCGTCGCCGAGGCCGAGGTCGCCGCGATCCTCGAGGCCGACCCGCGTCAGGCGTCGATCCATCCCTGGAACGCGCAGGCGCCGGACGAGGAGATCATGCTCCTCGAGCACTCCTTCCTCTCCCACGTGCCCGAGGCCTTCTGCAACATCCCGACCTACCGCGCGTGGATCAACGAACAGGACTGGACGCCCTCCTACGTCTACCTGCGCAAGCTGCTCCAGCTCCTGCAATGGCAGAAGCGCCAGCGCGGCAAAGTGCGCGAGCGCTGGGTGCTCAAGTCGCCCGGCCATCTCGGCTACATCGACACCCTCTTCAAGGTCTTCCCCGGTGCCGTCGCGATCCTGACCCATCGCGACCCGGTCGAGACCGTGCCGTCGGCCGCGTCGATGAACCAGGCGATGTGGGCGCTCTATTCGGACGAGGACGAGTCGTCGGTCGTGGGCGCGCAGTGGCAGGATCGACTCGCCTGGGGCACGAAGCGGGCGATGGCGTCGCGGGAGAACTATGACGCGAATCGCTTCGTCGACGTCTGGTTCCGCGATGCGCTCAAGGATCCGATCGCGGAGATCGAGCGCGCCTACGGCGTATTCGGGATCGAGTTCACGCCCGAGGCCCGCGCCGGCATGGAGAAGTGGCGCACCGACAATCCGCGCGACAAGCGTCCGCCCCACGAGTACCGCCTCGAGGACTACGGCCTCACGAAGGAAGGGATCGAGGCTGCCTTCGCCGAGTACCGCGAGCGCTTCATCGTCCCGCGCCTCGGCTGAGCCCCCCGCGCGTACCCGCCGCGTCGGCTGCCGGCTCCGCTCGAGCTCGACGTGGCACGGCTCAGTGCGGGATCCGGTAGCCCTCGGGTAGCGCGCCCTGCATGACCGTCTGCTCGCAGACGCGCTCGATGATCCGCCAGCCGTCGCTCGTTCGCTTCAGCCGGTCGAGGTAGCGGCCGCCGTTCGTGATCACGAACTGCGATCCATCCTCGGTCTCCCGGCCCATCGGCGAGTGGAAGTAGCAGCGCGAGGTCGCCTCGTCTCCGTCGATCTCGATCAACGCGTTCGACACGACGTGCAGGTTGATCGGCCAGCTCTCGAGCGCGCGGTCGAGCCAGGCGAGCGCTTCGCGGAAGGGACCGGCGATCCCGCCGGACGATCGGTAGTCGATCGTCGCCTCGAGGGCGAAGATGCGATCCATCTTCTGCCACTCGCGCCGGTCGACCATCTCGGCGTAGAGATGGAGCAGGTCCAGGATGTCCATCCGATCCTGGAGATGCTGAAGCCCGACTGCGTCCATCGTCCGTCCTCCCGTGTGTCGCGTTCCGATCCGCGGAGTCTAGGTCATGCGACGACCGGGGAGGGTGGGCGGGGGCACGCGTTAGACTCGCCGCGGGCGAGCGGCGGCATGCGAGGGAGCGGGATCCGGAGGCGAGTCGGGATGGGTGACGGAAACGAGCCGGAGACCACGCCGCGAAGGTCGGGGGCGAGCGGGACGTTCGGCGTGGTCCTCGGCTCGGTCGCACGCCGGGCGGCGGTCGCCTTCGTCGGGATCACGGTCGCGATCTCGGTCACGATCGCGTGGGGCGTGAACGCCGCCGACGATGCGCCGGGTCGACGCGTCCCGTCTCCCGCCGTGGTCGAACGCCTCGACGCCGAGGTCGAAGGCGCGCTGCCCGGGCTGCTCGAGACCTATCGCGATCTGCACGCCCATCCCGAGCGGTCGCTCGAGGAGGAGCGCACGGCGCGCGTCGTGGCGCGCAGCCTGCGGCGGACGGGCTATGCGGTCGAGACGGGGATCGGGGGCCACGGCGTCGTCGGCGTGCTGCGCAACGGGGAGGGACCGACGCTGCTCCTGCGCGGGGACATGGACGCCTTGCCCGTGACGGAAGAGACGGGGCTCACGTACGCGAGTCGCGTGCGCGTCACGAACGAGGACGGCGCCGAGGTCGGTGTCATGCACGCCTGCGGTCACGACGTGCATACGACGAATCTGCTCGGCACGGCGGCGCTCCTCGCTGCGCTCCGCGACGACTGGCGCGGCACGCTCGTCGTCCTCGCGCAGCCGGCGGAAGAGCTCGGGCGCGGCGCGCTCATGATGATCGAGGACGGCCTCTTCGATCGGATTCCACGCCCCGATCACGGTCTGGCCCTGCACGTCGCGGGCGAGCTGCCGGTCGGCACGCTCGGATACGTCTCGGGCTGGGCGGCGGCGAACGTCGATGCGGTCACGATCCGCGTCTTCGGCCGCGGCGGACACGGCGCCCGGCCGCATCAAGCGAACGATCCCGTCGTGACGGCCGCGCAGATCGTCCTCGCCCTCCAGACGCTCGTCTCCAGACGCGTCGATCCGGCCGAGTCCGCCGTCGTGACCGTCGGCTCGATCCAGGGCGGCACCGTCAGCAACGTGATCCCCGACGAGGTCCGGCTCGAGCTGACCGTGCGCTCGTATACGGACGAAGTCCGGCGTCAGCTCCTCGACGGCATCGCCGAGATCGCGACGGGCACCTGCGCGGCCCTCGGCTGTCCGCGCCCACCCGAGGTCTCGCCGCGCGCGCACTACACGCCGGCGCTCTACAACGACCCGGCGCTCGTCGACTTCGGTGTGGCGCTCTTCCGGGACTGGATCGGCGAGGAGGCCGTGCGCGAGATCGAACCGACGATGACGGGGGAGGACTTCTCGCGCTATGCGCGGGAGGGCGGATTCCCGACCTTCCTCTATCGGCTCGGGTCGGTCGACCCCGCGCGCTTCGCGGCGGCGGAGGCGGGGGGCGAGCCGCTCCCGTCGCTGCACTCGAGTCGTTATGCGCCGGCGGCGGAGGGGACGCTGCGGATGGGGCTGCGCTCGATGGGGCGGCTTGCAATCGGGCTGCTCGGGGCGCCGGCGGCGCTTCGTCCCTGAAATGGCCTCTCTCGGCCCGCCGCAGGGTCTGTGCGGAGCTCGACATCCGTGAGCGAATTCGTGGGAAGTGAGAACTCCTTCACACGAGAATCCGGTCGAGACGCCTAGCCTCTCTCCATCGGCGGGGCCCTGTCGCCCGTCGCGAGAGGGTCGGCACGATTCATCGTCGGCATGCTCCGCCGTGATCGCCATTCCTGCCGGTCGGGACGATCGGCCAAGGAGGAGCCCGATCATGCGACCCCCGCTTCGTCGATCCGATCCCGCTTCCGACTCGCCGCCCGCCGCCGCCGATATCCCTGCGCGCTACGCGCGTCGCGTGTTGCGGTTGCTCGCACTGGCCACCTTGATGGTCGCCTCGTCCGGCAGCGGAGCGCGGGCCCAGCTGGTGATCCAGGACCGGACCTACGATTGCCAGATCATCGCGCGCACGGACGAGTTTCCGCGTGGCTTCGTCCTGGGTGCGCCGACGATGAACGCATGGGGTCAGGTCGCCTTCGTTGCACGCGTCGATCCGGACTTCACCTACGAGCTGCGGGTCGGCGTCGGCGATCGGGACGCGATGGACGTGCCGCAGAGTGACCTCATCGCCCGCGCGAGCACGGACCCCTTCGAGCCCGGCGCCCTCTTCGGCACCTTCGTGACCGACCCCGTCATCGACGATTCGGCGCGGCTGATCTTCCAGGCGCAGGACCGGCCGGACGGGGGCCCACCCGTCGACCGCATCTACCGAACGCCCTTCGACGTCACGCTCAATGCGGGTCCGATCCCGTACCTCGTGGAGAACGAGGGAGCGAATCCGCTGAGTCCCTATCTCGCTCTGGACTCCGTACTCGGCCCGACCATCAACGCCGGCGACAGCCTGCTCTTCCGGGCGAATACGACGTCCGTCGTCCGCGGGGTCTTCACCGAGAACGGCTCGCTGCTCATGTCGGACAATGCGGGCGGGATCCAGTCCGTCGAGGGGTTCTGGACCGAGTCGGGTCTCGGCGGGTACCAGGCCTTCCTCGTCCTGAATTCGAACGGAACCTCACAGCAGCTCCGGCTCGGCCCGAGCACGATCGTCGACAGCAGCTCCGATACGTTTCAGCGGGTGCTCGGCGGCGTTTCGCTCGCTTCGAATCAGGGTCCACTGCTCGCTTACGTGCGACGAACCTACGCCCCGCCGACGGACGGCTGGCAGCTCGGCGTCTACGACGGCGTCGGTTTCGTCCCCTACGTCGACACCGCCGTCGATCCCTTCGTCTCCTTCTCCGAGCCTCGGGCGACTTCGGTCAATGCCTGGGGAGAGATCGCCTTCCTGGGTCGGCCGCTCGGCGACGGCGAGACACTCCTCGTGGCCGACGGCGTGGACGCCTGGCGCGTCCACTGCGACGACATGCTCGGGGTCTTCGGGCGGTCCAGCTTCTTCGAATACGAGCTCTCGTCCCGCGCCTTCAACGCCGAGGGCGAGATCGCCTTCCGCGCTCGGACGAGCGAGCTGATTCCCGGAACGAGCGCGTTTCGGACCTTCATCGTCCGCGCCTCGCCGCGTCCGGGCGAGGGCCAGCGTCCGATGTCGTGCATCGGGCTCGCGGACGATACGCCTTGTGACGACGGCGACCCGGAGACGATCTCGGCCTGTGCAGCACAGATCTGCGTGGGCGACCCGCTGAATCGGCCCCAATCGTGCGTGGGACTACCGGACGGAACACCCTGCGACGACGGGGTGCCCGACGCGCCGGGCTTCTGCGCGGCCCAGGTCTGCGTCGCCGTCCCCGTGCCGGAGCCAGACGGGCTCGCCGCAAAATTCGTGGCGCTCGCGGCACTCGGGGTCGTCGGGCGCCGTCGGGCACGTCGGGGCGACGCCGCCGGGATGGCGCGCAGCGCTTCGAGTGATCGGGCCGACTAGCCGAGGAATCCTGCGCGTCGCTCCGCCGCGAGGGCGACGATGATGTCGACGCGGCGGACGGCATCGCGCAGCTCGGTCGCGAACTCGCGTCGCGCCCGGGCGAGCTCCTCGCCACCCGTGCCGAGCAGCTCGCGATTGGCCGCGAGCCGCAGGGCCGTCTGGAAGAGCACCTTCGAGACGGAGTCGGCGGCGTGGATGCGCTTCTGGAGCGTGTACTGGCGGCCGAGGCCGAGGCATCCGTTCAGGAAGCGCTTCTCGTCGAAGGGTTCGCGCGGATCGAGGGTGGCGAGCTTGTCGGCGACGACGCGGTAGCTCTCGAGGAAGGGTCGCAGGACGCGATGGGAGCAGAAGGGCCGTGCGCGGCGCGCGAGCTCGGCGGGATCGATCTCGTACTCGGCGATCCGATACTCCCAGGATCGCATCGTGAGCTCGAGGGCCGCACGCACGTCCTCGCGGAACAGCTCCTTCTCCGGGAAGAAGAACTCGAACTTGAGCAGGTCGCGTAGCCGCATGACCTCCGTCCAGAACTCCTCGAGCGCCCGGGCCCGCTCGCCCTCTGACGCCTTGAGCAGCGAGAGCTCGGCGATCGCGTTCGCGACGAAGAAGTGCAGGACCGTGTTGCGATAGTAGGCGGCGGAGAGCTGCTGGTCGTCGCCGATGCCGTAGACGGGCTCGATCCCTTCGTCGAAGCGGGTGAGGACGCCGTTCTCGACGAGCGCCTCGAGGGTCGCGGCGATTCCTTCGTCGGTCTCGAGATGATGGAAGTCGGCGGTCGTGGGCAGGCCGCGCTCGCGCACGTTCGCGAGCAGGTTGGCGAGGCTCTGACGCGTCTCGGCGAGGGAGAGCGCCTGGCCGGTCGTGCCGAGCAGGGCGAGGGTGACGAGGGAGGTGGGCGTGATCGGTGTGACGCGGTTGATCCGGACGGAGACCTCGAAGGCGAGCTTCTCGAGGGCGAATCGTCGATCGGCGCCCGCCGCCGCGCCGGGCGGGCCGAGCTGCTCGCGGAGCGAGAGGGGCTCACCGAAGTCGATGTGGATGCGGCCGTAGGTGCGGTTCAGCTGGCGCAGCATGCGCACGAACCAGCCGAGGCTCTCCTTCTCCTTGGCTCCGCCGCGCTGTTCCTGCGCGTAGCTGCCGACGTCGTGGATCTGGTCGTAGGCGATCGAGACGGGTACGAGGATGACGTCCTCGCTCTTCCCGCGTCGGTAGCTGTCGACCACGTTCGAGAGGAGCCCGAAACGCGGCGGGAGCAGCTTGCCCGAACGCGAGCGTCCGCCCTCGATGTACCACTCGAGGGGGAAGCGCTTCTCGATCAGGTAGTCGATGTAGTGCGCGAGGACGTGCTTGTAGACGGCGTCGTCGCGGAAGCTGCGGCGGATGAAGAAGACGCCGCTGCGCCGGACGATCGGGCCGACCGGGAAGAAGTTCATGTTGATGCCGCCCGCCGTGTGGTTGGGCGGCAGGCCGCGTTCGTGGAGCGCGTACTGGAGCGAGAGGTGGTCGAGGTTCGACTTGTGGGTCGGCAGGAAGACGACCGGATGCTGCTCCTCGAGGGCCGCGATCTCCTTCATGGCGGTCTCGTCGTAGACCGGGGAGTCGCGGTAGCCGCGCATCATGAAGCGGATCAGCTGGATCACGAGGTCGATGACGAGGGGGCTGTGGGTCGCCGCGATCTCCTTGAGGTCGCGCTCGGCCTCGCTCGTGAGCGTGGTGAGGGAGCATTTCGTGTCGCCCTCGGCCCGCCGCGATTCGAGGATGCGTGCGAGACCGCCGCGGAAGGCGGGTCGACCGAGGATCTCCTCGTGCACCAGGCGGGGGACCTTGTAGCGGGCGCCGCGCACGCGCCGCTCGGCACGCTCGAGCGCGAGGGTCGCCTTCTGTACGACGAAGTCCGCGAAGCCCGTCGTCTCGGCATGGTCCGCGCCGCAGGCCTCGGTCCAGCGCGCGCGCAGGTCCGAAGCGAGGGCCGGCTCGCCGGCGACGATCTTGCAGCGATCGGGATCCCGGAGCAGCACCCAGGACTGGCGGATCCAATTGGGGTCGCGCGGATCGCCGGCGGTCAGCAGGCCGAGCAGGCTGGCGCGGCGCTGGCCGTTGCGGAGCGGGGCGCGCCAGATCACGCGCAGCGGCGCGAGCAGCGGATCGTCGCTCGTCGCGAGCGCCGCCTCGAGCCGCGGATCGAGGCTCGGCTTGCGTCGCGTCGGCCGGCGCGGCCGACGCCGCGAGGAGGGGATCGGGATCAGCTCCGGCACGCGCGGCTCGGACGCGCCCTCGCCGGTCGCGTGCGGGGCCTGCTGGGCGATCCATCGCTCGATCAGTCGTCGCTCGACACGACTCGCCGCGTCGACGAGGAAGACGATCCGCCGCCCCGGCTCCACCTCGGGCCATTCGGGCATCGAGATCGTGATCCGCCGCTCCGTGCGCGCCATCCGCCGATTCTACCGGAAAGACCGGCTGCGACTGCGACGGGTTGTGCGGTCGGGGGCAGTTGCCACAAGCTTGCCGGTCATGTCGACTCCCCGTTCGATCTCCGCGCGCGAGGCCGCAGCACTCCTTCGTCCCATCGATCGCCTCGGCATCCCCCTCGGCCCCGGCCAGCCGATCGCCTTCCTGCGCGCGCTGGGCGAGCGGGAGGACTGGCAGCGGCTCGAGGTCTTCGGCGCGCTGCTCGTCGAGCTCTTCGCGGTCTTCGGTCGCCCGGGCGTGCATCTGCGCTCGGGCTTCTTCGGGCCGGCCGAGCGGGCGCTGCGCGCGGCGGGGCACGACGTGGCCTTCGTGCCCGCGGACTTCCGGCGCTTCCGCGAGATCGCCGAGCGTTTCGCCCCTCGCGTCGTCGCGACCGCCGGCGCGCCGCCCGATGCGCAGGGACGCGTCTCGCTCTCGCTGCACGCCGGGGCGACGGTCTCCGAGATCCACGCCGCCGCGCGGGATCCCGAGCGACTGCTCGTGGTCGAGACGAGTCCGGCCTATCCCCGGACGCACGGTCTGCCCCCGGACCACCCGCATTCGATCGCCCTCGACGAGATCGACGTCTGGATCGAGAGCGATGCGCGGCCCGTCGAGCTGCCCGACGCCGAGGCCGGGCCCGTCGAGCAGGCGATCGCCGATCACGTCGCGCGCTTCGTGCCGAGCGGGGCGACTCTGCAGACGGGGATCGGCGGCATCCCGAACGCCGTCGTCGCGCTGCTCGCGGCCGGCTCGGGTCGCGACTACGGCGTACACAGCGAGATGTTCACGGACGGGCTGATGCGGCTCCAGGAGGCGGGCAAGGTCCGCAACCGCAAGGGGATCTACGAGGGCCGCTCGATCACGACCTTCGCGATGGGCTCGCGCGCGCTCTACGACTGGCTCGAGGATCGCGAGGACGTCTGCTTCCTGCCGGTCGACATCGTGAACGACCCGGCGGTCATCGCCCGCAACCACGACCTGGTCTCGATCAACGGTGCGCTCGAGATCGATCTCTTCGGGCAGGTCGTGGCGGACTCGATCGCGGGCGTGCAGCACTCGGGGATCGGTGGGCACGAGGACTTCCTCGCGGGCGCCGGGCTGATCGCGGACGGGCGCTCGCTGCTCTGCCTGCCCTCGACGGTCACGGTCCGCGGCGAGACGCGCTCCCGCGTCGCGCCCAAGCTCGCTGCCGGCTCGATCGTGACGAGCCCCCGACACCAGGTCGACGTGGTCGTGACGGAGCATGGCATTGCCGAGCTCGCCGGCCGCACGGTCGGCGAGCGGGCGCACCTGCTCGCCGGCATCGCCCATCCGGACTTCCGCGACGAGCTCTTCGAAGCGGCGCGCACGATCGATCGACTGGGCGTGCGTTGACACCGCTCGCGCATCTGCGGGCCGCCGTCGGGCTGGTCGTGATCTCGCTGAACCTCGGCTTCTGGGTCGTGCTCGCGCTGCCCCTCGCGCTCGCGAAGCTGCTCTGGCCGGGGGGGCGGGGGGCGATCGAGCGGGCGATGGGCGGGATCTATCGCGCGGCGCTGTGGATCGACGACCTCTGGCTCGGACGTGTCGTCGGGATCCGCTGGCCGCGACCCGCGCTCGGGCTGGCGAAGGACCGGACCTACGTCGTCCTCTCGAACCACGTGTCGTGGTCGGACATCTTCGTGATCCAGAGCATCGTCGTGCGCGACGGACCGCTGCTCAAGTTCCTGGCGAAGCGCGAGCTGCTCCGGGTGCCGATCGTGGGGGCGATCATCTGGGCCTTCGACTTCCCCGTCCTGCGGCGGCAGGCGAAGGCGGGAGGCGACGAAGCGGCGCGACGGACTCGCGACCTCGAGACGCTGCGCGCCGCGGCCGACGTGCTGCGGGATCATCCGGCGGCCGTGATGAACTTCGCGGAGGGCACGCGCTCGACGGAGGCGAAGCGCGTGGAGCAGGAGAGCCCCTACGCGCACCTGCTGATCCCGCGCGTCGGCGGCTTCGCGACCCTGATCGAGGGGCTCGGCGAGGAGCTCGAGGCGGTCGTCGATCTCACCCTCGTCTACCCGCGCCCGGTCTCGTTCTGGGCGCTCCTGGCCGGGGCCGTCCGGGAGATCGGCGTCGATGCCGAGGTCGTGCCGCGGGCACGGCTGCCTCGGGGTCGGGAGGACACGATCGACTGGCTGCTGGCGCGTTGGGCCCGCAAGGACGCGATCCTCGCCGGCGCGCAGTCCGCGCGGGATTGAGGCGGATCCGTTCGACGCCCTGCGCATGTCATGGCCGGCGCGTGCGCTCGGCGTGGGGCGCGCCTCGCTGCCGATGGTTCGGCAGGTCGCCTATCCTCGGTCGCCACGAGGCATCCGGGCGGCGGCGGGAGCCTCGGACGCGGGGGACGTTCTTGCGCTGGGTCGGATGTCAGGTGTGCGACGGGGTCGTCGAGGAGCCCGAGGTGCCCGACGGCGGGTCGGCGGTCTGCGGCCGCTGCGGGGCCCTGCTCTTCCGGCGCAGACGCCGGACCGTGGAGATCACCTTCGCGCTCATGGTCGCGGCGGCGATCCTCTTCGCGGTCGCGAACGCCTATCCCTTCCTCGCCTTCGAGATGCAGGGGCAGGTCACGCACACGACGCTCGGTTCGGGCGTGCAGGCACTCTGGGAGCAGGGCAGTCGTGCGGTCGCGGGGCTCGTGCTCTTTACGACGATCCTGTCGCCCGCCTCGGAGATCCTGCTGCTCCTCTACGTGCTCGCGCCGCTCCATTTCGGGGCACCGGCGCCGGGGGCGGTCGTGGCGATGCGATGGGTCTCGCGCCTCAAGCCCTGGAGCATGATGGAGGTCTTCCTGATCGGGATCCTCGTCGCCGTCGTGAAGCTCGCGGACATGGCGGAGATCGTGCCGGGCGTCGCGCTCTGGGCGTTCGCCGTCTTGATCCCGATCCTCGCCGGCGCGGCGGCCTTCCTCGACACGGAGCTCGTCTGGCGCCGGCTGGGCGAGCCGGCATGAGCGCTCTGGCGTCGGCCGCGGGCCCCGGCTTTCCCTACGCCCAATGTCATACCTGCCGACTCGTCGTCGCGATTCCGCCCGTTGCAGCGCACGACGCGCATGCGGCACTCGGTTGCCCGCGTTGCGGCTCGGACGTCCATCGTCGCAAGCCCGACAGCCTCTCGCGCACCTGGGCCTTCCTGATCGCCGCGATCCTCTGCTACCTGCCCGCGAACCTCTACCCGATCATGTCGGTCACCTCGCTCGGTCGCACGCAGGCGGATACGATCCTGTCGGGCGTCGTCTTCCTCTTCAGCCACGGCATGTGGCCGCTCGCCTTCGTGGTCTTCGTGGCGAGCGTGGTCGTGCCCGTGCTGAAGATCGTGGCGCTCGTGGGGCTGCTGGCGTCGGTGCAGCGACGCAGCCGGTGGGACCCGCGAAGGCGGTCTCTCGTGTATCGCGTGGTGGAGGCGATCGGGCGCTGGTCGATGGTCGACGTCTACGTCGTGACGATCCTGGCGGCGCTCGTGCACATGGGCAAGGTCGCCGCCGTCGAGGCGGAGGCGGGCGCGTTCTTCTTCGGCGCCGTCGTCGTGCTGACGCTCTTCGCGGCCGAGAGCTTCGACCCGAGACTGATCTGGGACGTGATCGAGGAGCGCGATGAGCAGCGATGAGTCGAGGCCGCAGGGTTCCGAGGGCGGGTCGGGCGCGGGCGTGCCCCGGGCCGTCGTGCGGACGCGTTCGTGGCCTTCGACGGTCTGGCTGATCCCGCTCGTCGCCGCCTTCATGGGCATCTATCTCGCCTGGTGGGCCTGGTCGGAGCAGGGCCCCACGATCACGATCGTCTTCCACAGCGCCGAGGGCCTCGAGGCCGGCAAGACGAAGATCCGGTACAAGGACGTCGAGGTCGGGCTCGTCGAGACCGTCGAGCTGACCCAGGACCTGTCGCAGGTGGTCGTCACGGCGAGCCTGGCCAAGGAGCTCTCGGGCTACCTGACCGAGAGCACGCGCTTCTGGGTCGTCCGCGCGCAGGTCTCGGCGGGCGGCGTGTCCGGTCTCGAGACCGTGCTCTCGGGCGCGTACATCGCAGTCGATCCCTCCGACACCGGCCGGCGCACGCGTCGATTCGAGGGGCTGTCGAAGGCGCCGATCGTGACCTCCGACGAGCCCGGCACGCTCTTCTCGCTGCGCGCGGAGGAGCTCGGCTCGATCCAGGTCGGATCGCCCGTCTACTACCGTTGGCTGCGGGTCGGCCAGGTCGCCGGCTACTCCCTCGACGAGAATGGCCGCCACGTCGACATCCAGGTCTTCGTCGAGTCGCCCCACGACCAGCGCGTCCGTTCGACGACGCGCTTCTGGAACGCGTCGGGTCTCGACTTCGCCCTCACGGCCGAGGGGCTGCAGATCGACACGCCGTCGATCGTGGCGATGGCCGTCGGAGGGATCGCCTTCGAGACACCGCCGACGGTCACGGTCGCGCGCGACGTCGCCGAGGACATGGTCTTCGAGCTCTATCCCAACAAGCAGGCGATCCGTCGCCCCCGCTACGCGTTCAAGCAGCGCTTCCTGCTCCACTTCGACGAGTCGATCGCCGGTCTCGTGCCGGGCTCGCCCGTCCAGTTCCGCGGCTTCAAGCTCGGCGAGGTGCTCGACGTCGACCTGCGCCTCGATCCGCGCACGAACGAGATCGAGATCCCCGTCGTGATCGAGATCGAGCCCGAGCGCATGGGCCTCGCGGCGGGGGATCCCGACGCGCGCGAGGGAGCGAGTGGCGACGTCCGCGAGGCGAACCTCGAGCGGATCGAGCAGCTCGTCGCGCGCGGCCTGCGGGCGCGGCTCGTGACCGGCAATCTCCTGACCGGCCAGAAGGCCGTCGAGTTCGACTTCGTCGCGTCGGCCCGGCCAGCCCGGGTCGCGTCGACGGGCACCTATCCCGAGCTGCCGACGGCGCACGGTGGCCTCGAGGCGATCACCGATCGCATCGCGAGCATCGTCGACAAGGTCGACCGGCTGCCCCTCGAGTCGATCGGCCGCGAGCTCGAGCGCGTGCTGACGAGCCTCTCGAGCACGCTGGGCGAGATGGAGCGGCTCGCGGGCACCGCGAACGACGATCTCGTGCCCGGGCTCGTCAGCTCGCTCGCGAAGCTCGAGGAGGCGATCGGCTCGGCGGACGCGCTGATCTCGCCCGACTCGAACACGGCCCGGGACGTCGAGCAGCTCGTCCGGGACCTCTCGAAGGCGGCGCAATCCCTGCGTCTGCTGACCGAGCGGCTCGAGCAGCATCCCGAGGAGCTCTTGAGGGGGAAGCGTTGATGGGGCCTTGCATGGATCGGGGCGGTCGGCCCCAGCGCCGGTCGGCCGCCGCGCTCGTGGCGGGATCGCTGGCGCTGCTCGCGCTCGCCGGCTGCCTCGGGCGGAGTCCGCGCGTGCGCAGCTTCGTGCTCGGATCGGAGGGTCTGCCGCCGGCCGCCGCACGAGCGCCCGAGGCGGCCATCGTGGTCGGGCCCGTGCGACTGCCGACCTATCTCGATCGTCCGCAGCTCGCGCGGCTCGCCGCTTCGGGGGAGGTCCGACTCGACGAGCGGAACCGCTGGCTCGGCGGCTTCGAGGAGAACTTCCTGCGCGGCGTGGCCAACGGCCTGGCGAGCCAGCTCGGGTCGTCGCGGGTCGTGACGCATCCTTCGCGGGCGCCCTTTCCCTTCGACTACCGCGTCCGGTTTCACGTCGACGAGCTGATTCGCGACGCCGAGGGAAGCTTGCGCGTGCGCGTGCGATGGGTGCTGCTGCGCGACGGCGGCGAGGCAGTCGGTCCGATCGAGGTGCTCGAGGAGCGTCTCGTCGTCGCCGGCGAGGGCAGCGCGCCGCTCGTCGAGGCCCATGCGCGGGTCTGCGCCCTGCTCGCGACCCGGATCGCGGACCGGATCGTCGAGCTGGGTGCCGGGCGGGACGTCGGGGGCGGCACGGGCCCGGACGTCGAGGCGGGTACCGACCTGCCCGTCGGGGCGGCCATCGATTCCGGAGAAGGCCCGAGGTAGGCGATCGGCAGGGGCCCCGCAGGCGGAAGCGGGCGCCGACGCGCGGGCGGGCGCGGCTCAGCAACAGGCCGCTGCATGCCGATGGGCGCCTCGCGGCTTATGCTCCGGCCCCACGACGCGGATCCGGGAGCGGGGCCGAGCGCCGCTCCGAGGGAGCGGGACCGGGTGCGATCCCGGGCGTGAAGGGCATGAAGGAGGCGCGACCATGGGCGAGCCGGCGACGGAACGATCCGAGGAGGGCGGACGCGGGCGCGGGATCGGCCGCGCGATCCTGCGCGAGATCAAGACCCATCCCTTCGGCTACGCCGTGCTCGGCGTCTTCATCGTGGTCTCGCCCTTCGTGATCAGCTGGCTCTTCCCCCAGGCCCCGCCCGCCGTCGCCGCGGTCGGCGGACTGGTCTTCGCGATCTACGCCGCCCTCTGCGCGGTGCCGCAGAAATTCCTCTAGCCGAAGCCGACCGGGCGGGGAGGAGCGACTTGGGCGAGCTCGTCGACCGTGGCCTGGCCGCCTGGCATCACGTCCTGCGGCAGCGCGATCCCGAGGCGATGTCCGCCGCCCTCGACGAGGTGCTCGCCGAGGACGTCGTCTTCCACTCGCCCGTCGTCCACACGCCTCAGCAGGGGCGCGCGGTCACGAAGCTCTACCTGATGGCCGCGGCGAACGTGCTGCCGGGGCAGGCGAAGGCGGACTCGGGCGGGTCGGCCGGCGCCGGCTCTTCGAAGCCGGCCGGGGTCCCCGACCGCGCCTTCCGTTACGTGCGCGAGGTGCGCGGCGAGCGGGACGCCGTGCTCGAGTTCGTGACCGAGGTCGACGGCATCACGATCAACGGCGTCGACATGATCCGATGGAACGACGCGGGGCGGATCGAGGACTTCAAGGTCATGATCCGGCCGCTCAAGGCGATCCAGAAGGTGCACGCCGGGATGGCGGCGATGCTCGAGGCGATGAAGCCGCGCGGCTGAGCGGCATGTCGACGAGCGGAGGCGGCTCTCCCGGTCTCCCGGCCCCGCTATGCTCCCGCCGATGTCCCCTGCCGTCCGCCGTCGCTACCAGCTCCGCCAGTCCGAGCTGAACGACCAGATCGAAGCACTCGTCGAGGCCGCGCGACACGAGGACACGGACCCGGCCGACGCCGAGCTCGTCCGTCAGCTCCTCGTGACGGGCGTTCACCTCCTGCGCGACCGCACCTCGCGCGCCGAGCTCAAGCTCGTGAACAGCGCGCTCAAGGAGCTGCGCCACGCATTCCGCGTCTTCGCCCCCTATTCGCGGTTGCGGAAGGTGGCCGTCTTCGGCAGCGCGCGCACGCACCCCGATCATCCCGACTGGATCAACGCCCATCGCTTCGCCGAGCGCATCGTCCGCGAGGGCTGGATGGTCATCACGGGCGCCGGCGACGGCATCATGGGCGCGGCCCAGGGCGGCGCGGGCCGTGAATCCTCCTTCGGCGTCAACATCCGGCTGCCCTTCGAGCAGCGCGCGAACGAGACGATCGCGGGCGACGAGAAGCTCATCAACTTCCGCTACTTCTTCACGCGCAAGGTCGTCTTCGTGAAGGAGGCCCATGCGATCGCGCTCTTCCCGGGCGGCTTCGGCACCCACGACGAGGGCTTCGAGGCGCTCACCCTCGTGCAGACGGGCAAGAGCGAGATGGTGCCGATCGTCTTCGTCGACGAGCCCGGTGGCAGCTATTGGAAGGAGTGGCTCGAGTACGTCGAGACGCATCTCGCGGAGCGGGGACTGATCGATCCCGCCGACCTCGAGCTGCTGGCGGTCACGGACTCGGTCGACGAAGCCGTGAACGAGATCGAGGGCTTCTACCGCAACTATCACTCGAGCCGCTACGTCGGCGGCCGCCTCGTCATGCGCCTGCACGTCGCGCCGACGGACGAGGAGCTCGAGGCGATCAACGACGAGTTCGCCGGGCGACTGCTCGAGTCGGGGCGGATCGAACGGACGGGCATCCTGCCGGAGGAGGACGCCGAGACGGCGCATCTTCCGCGTCTCCGCCTCCACTTCAATCGCAAGAAGGTCGGCGAGCTGCGCAAGCTGATCGATCGGTTGAACGGGCTCGCGGAGGCGGCGGCCCCGCCGATCGATGCCCGGCGGCGGGCGATCTTCGCCTCGCCCGTGCCGGATGATCAGGTGGACGCGGAGCTCGAAGAGGGCGACTGACGCCGAGACGACGCCGGTCGGGCCCGGCGTCCGGGTCGGATGCCGGATGGAGGAGGGGAGGGGACATGCGGATACCGAGGATCGCGATCAACGGCTTCGGCCGGATCGGCCGGACCATCACGCGGATCGCGAAGCTGCGCGGCCACTTCGACCTCGTCGCGATCAACGACATCGCCCCGCCCGAGGCGCTCCTCTACGCCTTCCGTTACGACAGCATCCACGGCCGTTATCCCGGCTCGGCGACGATCCACGACGGTGCGATGAACATCGACGGCGATCCCTTCGTCATCCTGTCCGAGAAGGATCCGTCGAAGCTGCCCTGGCGCGACCTCGGCGTCGACTACGTCGTCGAGAGCACGGGCGCCTTCCGCAAGCTCGCCCAGCTCGAGCAGCATCTCGAGGCGGGCGCGCGGCGGGTGATCCTGACCGTCCCCTGCAAGGATCCGCTCGAGGCGACGGTCGTGATGGGCGTGAACGACGAGGTCGTGCGCGCGGACTCGCGCATCGTGAGCAATGCCAGCTGCACCACGAATTGCGCGGCCCCGGTCGCGAAGGTCCTGCACGAGACCTTCGGCATCCGGCGCGGCCTGCTCAGCACGATCCACGCCTACACCTCGGACCAGCGCCTGATCGACGCCCCGCACAAGAGCGACATGCGCCGCTCCCGGAACGCCGCCACGAACATCGTCCCGACCTCGACGGGCGCCGCCCGCGCGATCGGCCAGGTCATTCCCGCGCTCGCGGGCAAGCTCGACGGCCTGGCCATGCGCGTGCCCGTGCCCGACGGCAGCGTCGTCGACCTGACGGTCGAGCTCGAGCGGGACGCGACGGTCGAAGCGATCAACGAGGCGATGCGGCAGGCGGCGAACGGGCCCATGAAGGGGATCCTCGCCTACAACGAGGAGCCGATCGTGTCGTCGGACATCATCGGCGACTCGCACTCGTCGATCTTCGACGCGCCGCTCACCCAGGTGATCGAAGGGCGCATGGCGAAGATCGTCGCCTGGTACGACAACGAGTGGGGCTACAGCTCCCGGGTCGAGGAGCTGATCGTCCGTCTCTCGAAGATCGACGGCCTCGACGCCGAGATGCCCGACGGGCAGCGCTAGGCGTCCCGCCGAACGGCTGCCAGCCCGCCGACGGGCGGGCCCCCGACCGAGAGGATCCGATGTCCGGAACGCAAGCGCGCGCGATCGACCTGCTCGCCCGGGAGCTCTACGAGGGCGACCCGCAGCCGACCTACGACTGGCTGCGCGACCACGCTCCGCTCTACCGGGACGAGACGAACGGCCTCTGGGCCGTCTCGCGACATGCCGACATCGTCTCGATCTCGCGCGATCCCGAGCGCTTCTCGAGCGCCCGGGGCTCACGGCCGAACACGGACGGCTCGGGGTCGATGATCGACAACGACGATCCGAAGCACCTGGCCTTCCGGCGGATCTTCCAGAAGGAGATCACGCCGCGGGGGGCACGCGGATTCGAGGCGAGGCTGCGGGAGATCGTCGACGATCTCTTCGAGGGGCTCGAAGGACGCAGCGAGTTCGACCTCGTGCAGGAGCTGGCGATCCCCTTTCCCGTTCGGGTGATCGTCGGGACCCTCGGGCTCGACGACGCCGACTGGCGACGTTATGCGGAGATCGCCGAGGTCACGATGGCCGGGGGCGGCGGTCCGCGGTACCAGAGCGAAGAGCTGATGCAGGCGGCAATGGGCTTCTACGGCGAGGCCATGCAGGTCGTCGAGGCGAGGCGGCGCGCGCCCGGGGACGACTGGTTCTCGAAGATGGTCGTCGAGGCGGACTCGGGTCCGGCCGCGCGGACGCCGGAGCAGATCGCGGCGGAGTCGCTTCTGCTGCTGAACGGCGGGAGCGACACGACCCGGCACGTGATCGCAGGCGGGACCCGGGCCCTGCTCGAGCATCCCGAACAGCTGGCGCTCCTGCGAGCCAGGCCCGAGCTGCTGCCGACGGCGATCGAGGAGATGATCCGCTGGGTGTCGCCCCTGCTGAACATGCGTCGCACGGCGACCTGCGACGTCGAGCTGCACGGCCGGACGATCCGGGCGGGCGATCAGGTCCTCCTGATGTACGCGGCGGCGAATCGGGACGACCGCGTCTTCCGCGAGCCCCAGCGCTTCGACGTGACCCGGAGGCCGAACCCGCACGTGGCCTTCGGGATCGGCACGCATTTCTGCATGGGCGCGAACATCGCCCGCCTCGAGCTCCGTTGCATGTTCGAGGCGATCCTCGAGCGGCTGCCCGGGCTCGAGCGCGCGGACGACGGGCCGCTCGCGCTGAACGCGCCGGCCTTCGCGTGCGGGCTCCGCTCGCTGCCGGTCCGGGTGCGTCGGGCGGCCTGAGCGCGGGCTCCGGCGCCAATCATGCGCCGGCAGGACGGCCGACGTCGCTCCGGGGCACGGGTCGGCGGTCCGATCCGCCGTCCGGAATCGAGCGGCGATCCGCCGCCGAGCGTGCGAGAGTCTGCCTTCTCTTCGGGAGATCGCGAGACATGGGCAAACGAGCCGCCGCCCTGGTCGGCATGACGGAGTGGGCGCCGCAGCGGACCTGGCCGGAACCGATGTTCGGAATGGAGGCCTGCGCCGTGCTCGCGGCGGAGGCGCTCGCGGACGCGGGGATCGAGAAGGACGCGGTCGACGGGCTCGTCTGCGGCGGTCTGTCGGACTCGCCGATGTTCTCGCCGCTCGCCCTCGCGGAGTACCTCGGCATCCGCTCGCATTTCAACGAGACGGTCGACATCGGCGGCGCGAGCGCGGCGGGCATGGTCTGGCGCGCCGCGGCGGCGATCGAGGTCGGGATGTGCGAGACGGTGCTCGTGCTCGTGCCGTCGACCCCGTCGCCGGTCGAGTCGGGCGGCGCGGGCCAGAAGATGGCGCTGCCGCCCTATCTCGGTGGCGACGCCTGGGGCTCGCCCCAGGGCCAGTTCGACATTCCGTTCGGACTCGTCGCGGCGACGCCGGCCTTCGCGATGGTCGCCCACCGTTACATGCAGGAGTTCGGCGTCGCCCCCGAGACCCTCGCGAAGATCGCCGTGATGGAGCGGGACAACGCGCTGAAGAATCCGATGGCCGTCTTCCGGGACAAGCCGATCACGGTCGAGGACGTGCTCGCGTCGCCGATCATCGCGGACCCGATCCATCTGCTCGAGATGGTGATGCCGTGCTGGGGCGGCGGCGCCGTCGTCGTGACGACGCCCGAGCGCGCGGCGCGGCTGCCGCACAGGCCGGTCTTCCTCGCGGGCTACGGCGAGTACGTGAGCCACAAGACCGTGAGCTACATGCCGCGGCTGACGGAGACGCCCGCGAAGCCCGCGGCGGATCAGGCCTTCGCGATGGCCGGCGCGCGGCGCGACTCGATCGACGTCGCCTCCTTCTACGACTGCTTCACGATCACGGTGCTGCTCACGATCGAGGACGCGGGCTTCGCGAAGAAGGGGCAGGGCGGGCGCTTCGTCGACGAGCACGACCTGCGCTTCGGCGGCGACTGGCCGCTCAACACGCACGGCGGGCAGCTCGGGATGGGGCAGGGGGGCGCGGCGGGCGGGCTCTCGCACGTGCTCGACTCGATGCGCCAGATCCAGGGTCGCGCAGGGGAGGTCCAGCTCGCGAAGGCCGACCGCGCCTATGTGACGGGGGTCGGCGGATTGATGGCGTCGCACGTCGGCCTCGTGCTGGAGGGCGCGTGATGCGGATCGAGCAGCCCTACGCCGAGAACGGTCGTCCGGTCCCGCGACGCACGCCGACGAGTGCGCCCTGGCTGGATGCGGCGCGCGAGGGAAGGCTCCGGATCCAGCGCTGTCCGCGCGACGGCTTCTTCTACTACCCGCGCAATCGATGTCCCGTCTGCCTCGGGGCCGACTGGGCGTGGGAGGACGTGAGCGGCCGAGGCACGCTCTACTCCTGGACGGTCGATCGCGTGGGCCACGACCCCGCCCAGCGATCCCAGGTCCCTCTCGTCGTCGCGATCGTCGAGCTCGAGGAGGGGCCGCGGCTCACCTCGCGGATCGTCGGATGCGCGCCGGAGGACGTCTCGATCGGCATGCCGCTCGAGGTCTGCTTCGAGGATCTCGGGCGCGAGACCCTCGTCCACTTCAAGCCGCGCGGCCGATGACGTGACGGGCCGGCGCGCGCCGGTCCCGACGCCGCGCAAGGAGCGAAGATGAAGTTCGTGATCTCCGGGGCCTTCCAGCCGCCCCAGCACCTCGTGAAGCTCGCGATCGCTGCCGAGGAGGCGGGCTACGAGGCGCTCACCTTCTCGGACCACGTCGTCTATCCCGAGACCCTCGACACGCCCTATCCCTACACGGAGGACGGCGTGCGTCGCTACGACGAGACGAGCCAGTTCCCGGATCCCTGGGTCGTGGTCGGCGCGCTCTCGGCCGTGACGACGCGCCTGCGCTTCACGACCAACGCCTTCGTGCTCCCGCTCCGGAATCCCTTCGTCGTCGCCAAGCAGCTCGCGACGGCGGCGGCGCTCTCGAACGACCGGATCACGCTCACGATCGGCGTCGGCTGGTCGCAGGTCGAGTTCGAGCTCGCGGGGCAGGAGTTCAAGCGCCGCGGCAAGCGGGCGGACGAGATGCTCGAGCTGATGCGCAAGCTCTGGAGCGGCGACTGGGTCGAGTTCGACGGCGAGTTCTATCAATGCCGGAAGCTCAAGATGACGCCGCCCGTCCCGACCAGGCCGATTCCCGTCTGGGTCGGCGGCATCTCCGACATGGCGCTCCGCCGCGCCGCCCGCAACGACGGCTGGCTCTCGGACCTCCAGACCTCGGACGAGATCATCGAGTGCATCGGCAAGATCCGCGAGTACCGCCGCGCCCTCGGCAAGCCGCCCGAGTGCCCCGTGCTCGCGAGCGCGAGCGATGCCCACGATCTCGACGGCTACCGCCGCATCGAGGAGGGCGGGGTCACCCACGTGCTGACCATGCCCTGGGCCTTCTACCACGGACTGACCGACGACATCGAGAAGAAGGTCGACGGCATCAAGCGCTACGCCGAGGACGTCGTCCAGAAGATGGCGTGAGCCGGAGAAGCGAGGACGCGAGCATGATCGGGATCGTCTCTACGGGTCGGGGAGCGATCGCACTCCTCGTTCTCTCTCTTGGCGTGGGCGGGGCGAGTGTCCTGACGGCGACGGCGCCGGCTTCGGCCGCGACGGCGGGCCGGGAGCGGCCCTACGCCGTGACGGAGGAGCGGGAGGCCTGCCGCGACTACGATCCGCTGCGTCGCCCTCTCTTCGGCGACACCCACGTCCATACCCGGCTCTCCCACGACGCGAGCACCCAGGATACGCGCACGACGCCGCGCGACGCCTATCGCTTCGCGCGGGGCGAGGAGATCGGGATCCAGCCCTGGAGCGCCGAAGGCGTGGCCGGGCGAAGGGTGAAGCTCGACCGCCCGCTCGACTGGACGGCGCTCTCGGACCACTCGGAGATGCTCGGCGAGGTGCGGATCTGCGACGACCCGAAGCATCCCGAATACGACAGCGACGCGTGTTGGGGGAAGCGGAACGCGCCGATGGCCCTGCTCGGGTTCCTCGCCCGGCCGAACGCGACGGGAGAGCGGCACAAGTTCTGCGGGCCCGGCGGCAAGGAGTGCCTGCGGGTCGCGCGCGGCGTCTGGCGCGAGATCCAGGACGCGGCGGAGGAGGCCTACGATCGCAGCCCGGCCTGCCGCTTCACGAGCCTGATCGGCTACGAATGGACCTCGTCGGTCGCGAGCAACCTCCATCGAAACGTGCTCTTCCGCAACCACGCGGTGCCCGACCAGGCGCTCTCGTCGATGGACGCGGTCTCGGCGATGAGCCTCTTCGAGGGACTCGAGCGCGATTGCCGGAAGGGGATCCGGGGCTGCGAGGCCGTCGTCATCCCGCACAACTCGAACATCAGCATGAACGGCTTCATGTTCGCCTCGGCGCGCATCACGTCGACCGCCGAGGCCGACACGCCGATCGATCGCGCGGAGGCGCGGCTGCGTAATCGCTACGAGCGGCTGATCGAAGTGATGCAGCACAAGGGCGACTCGGAGTGCCTGCTCGGGGCGGAGACGACGGACGAGGCGTGTGCCTTCGAGAAGCTGCCCTACGACGCGATGAGCGGCGCCGTCGGTGCGCCGTGGTCGGCGCCCAAGCCGGCGGCCTTCGTGCGGGCGGGTCTCAAGAAGGGCATCCGGCTCGGCGCGGAGCTCGGCACGAACCCGCTGCAATACGGCCTGATCGCGAGCACCGACACGCATCTCGGCACCCCCGGCCTCGTCGACGAGCGGGATCACGTGGGTCATGGCGGCGCCTCGCGCGTGCTCTCGCCCGGCGTGCCCGCCGGTCTGCCCGACGCGATCGAGTTCAACCCGGGCGGCCTCGCCGTCGTGTGGGCCGAGGAGAACACCCGCGACGCGATCTTCTCGGCGCTCGTCCGACGCGAGGTCTACGGCACGAGCGGCACGCGACCGGAGGTGCGCTTCTTCGGCGGCTTCGACTACGACGCGGGCGTCTGCGAGCGCGGCGAGGTCGCGCGTGAGGGTTATGCGGCGGGCGTACCGATGGGCGGCGACCTGCCGGATGCACCCGACGACGGTACGGCACCTGGCTTCGTCGTCTCGGCGCTCCAGGACCCCGGCACGGAGAATCGACCGGGCACGCCGCTCCAGCGCATCCAGATCGTGAAGGGCTGGGTCGAGGGCGAGGCGACACACGAACGGGTCTACGACGTCGTCGGCGGCGAGAACGATGCGCGGGTCGATGTCGCGACCTGCACGCCCGAAGGCGAGGGCGCGCGCAGCCTCTGCACGGTCTGGCGGGATCCGGACTTCGACGCGGCGCAGCCGGCCTTCTACTACGCGCGGGTGCTCGAGAACCCGACCTGTCGATGGAGCCAGTACCTCTGCGTCGAGGCGGGCGTCGACTGTGCGGATCCTGCGACCGTGGGCAAGGGCTACGAGGCGTGCTGCGATCCGGGCGTGCCGAAGACGATCCAGGAGCGCGCCTGGACGTCGCCGATCTGGTACACGCCGCGCTGAGGATCCGGCAGCCGATGCGCAGATCGTCGCCGCATCGGAAATCCCCGCCCCGCATCGTGCTCCGCTCGGCCGGCGGAGACGACACATTTCCGCCAGCTGCGGGCACTCCGGGGGTACACTCGATCGTGATCCCAGACTCGTGGAGGCGCACTCGATGCGAGGTCGCTCCCGAGGGCGCATCGTTCCGCTCTCGCCCCTCTTGCTGCTGCTCCTGCCCTGGCTCGTCGCTTCCCCCTCCTCGGCCCAGACGGAGACCCGGGAGTTCTTCGTCGACCCCTTCCAGAGCTTCGTGCAGATCGACGGTACGAGCGCCCTGATCCTCGACCTGCCCGCGCCGCTCGGCAGCACGAGCCTGACGCTCCTGCCGCAGAGCGATCCGGGCGTCTCGGGTGGGGTCCTGCCCGGCGTGGGGGCGACGGACGGACGGGTCACCACGCTCGAAGGGGGGTTCTACCTCGCGATGTCGCTGCCGACGGCTCCGGGCCTCGTCGGGACGATGGCGGGGGGCGAGGCATCTCGACTCTTCTCGGTGTCGGATAGCGGATCCTGGCTCCCGGGCGATCTGGCCGGCGCGCGTCCGGGGCAGCTCGCCGCCGAGGTCGGTCTGCCCGGACTCGGACTCGCCGCAGAGATCGTGGTTCGCGATCTCGCCTTCAGCGGATTCGACGCCGGCGGTGTGAGCTACGTCGACGACGACCACTTCACCTTTCCGGCCCAACCGGTCCTGCTCGACCCGGTCGTCGGGACGCAGGCCGTCTCCGGTCTCGTCGAGCTGAGCGGCCTGGGATTTCGAGGGGGCGTATTCGTACCCGAGAGCGCTCTGACGCTCGTCGTTCCCGCGGATAGCGGCACGCTCGAGCGTCTGGGCGCGAACGACTGGCGTCTCTTCCTGCCCATCGTCCTGCAGGTCGACTTCGTGCCGAGGGCGCCGCTCGCCGCCACCCTCGAGCTCGATCTCCACGGACAGATCGTCGCGACGACCGTGCCGGAGCCGGGCCTCGGGGTCGGCCTGGCGATGGGCCTCTTCGCGCTCGCGGTGCTCGCGCGGCGATCCGGCCGTCGTCCGCCGGGCTCGGATTTCCGGGCTCGGGTGGCCCTCGGAATCGTGTTGCTGGCTTCGATGCCTGGATGTCCGAGGATCGAGTCGGACTGGGAGGATCTCGACGAGGACGGCACGATCGAGCTCGTCGAGCTCGCGAGCTATGCGCCGGGTGAGGGGGCGGGGAGCACGGCCTCTGCGACGAACGACGACGTGCTGCTCGAGATCGAGGAGACCGGTCAGGTGCCGATCACGGCGAGCTGCAGCACGGGCACCTGCCCGTCCAACGTCACGGTCGCGAGCGCCTGCGGGACGATCGATCAAGCGGCCGAGTCGACCGGGATGCGCATCGACCTGGCCGACGGCTGCACGGCACTCACGACCTATCGCGCGTCCGGGACGCTGGACCAGCTGCTCTTCAACCAGTCGGGCATCGACAAGACCTTCCTCGTCACGCTTCGTCGATTCGCGACGTCGCCGTCCAGCCTCACGACGAACGTGACGGCGAACGGCTCTCCGCTCGTGGCGGGCGTGCCGCTCGCGATCGTCGCCTCGCCCGGCCCCGCGCTGAATCTCAGCCTCAGCTATTCCTTCGACTACGTGGCGACGGGTCCCGGCGACGAGGTCGCGAACGTGTCGATCGAAGTCAGCACGCCCCGCGGCCTCTGCCAGAATGATCTCGAGTGCGGCGCCGACGGCGCCTGCATCGCCGGGACCTGCATCACGGCCGCGCCGGGCTCCTTCTGCCTGAGTCACGCCGACTGTGATACCACCGGACTTCCCTGCAACGGCACCTTCTCCCGCTGCCAGGCGCCGAGTCTCTGGCCGAATCCGTGCGGCTTCGACTGGGACTGCGAGGGGCGATGCTTCTCGGGGACCTGCTCCGAGGGCCTGCTCAACCATGGCTGCCTCGTCGACGAGGATTGCGACGCCTCGGCGCCGATCTGCTCGGGTGGGTTCTGCTCGACCTGACCGGGGCGGCTTTCCCGCCTTCCAGCCGACGGCGCGACCGGCGCCGGCTCGGCCGCGTCGTCGGCTTTGGCGACCAGTGACGCCGCTTTCTATGCTGCGCGCGACTCGGCATCCGGCGGACGCAGACGTCGCCTCGTAGTCGGGCGTAGGGGGCGAAGCGTCGCGGCGAAGCGCCTCGTCGCCATCGAAGGAGGATCCATGAGCGGGTCGAGGCTGGCGGATCGCCGCGTGCTCGTCGTCGGAGCATCCGCGGGTCTCGGTCAGGCGACGGCGCGGGCCATCGCCGCCGAGGGAGCACGCGTCGCGATCGCGGCGAGGCGGCGTCCGCGCCTCGAGGCCTGCCTCGCGACCTTGCCGCGCGGCGCCGTCGCGCTCGAGTGCGACGTGGCCGAAGATTCGGCCTGCGAGCGCGTCGTCGCGGAGACCGTCTCGGCCTTCGGTGGACTCGAGGCCGTCGTCTATGCGCCCGGACTCACGATCCTGCGCGCGGCTCGCGACACGACGGGGTCGGACTGGCGAGAGACCTTCGAGACGAACCTCTTCGGGGCAGCGATGGTGACGCGGGCGGCGTTGCCGCACCTGCTCGAGTCGCGCGGCCGGGTCGTCTACTTCTCCTCGATCTCGATCGACGACCGGCCGCCGCGGGCCGGGATGTCGGCCTACGTCGCGAGCAAGGTGGCGCTCGAGTCGATGGCGCAGGCGTTCCAGGGGGAGCATCCGAGCGTCGGCTTCACGACGATCGCGGCGGGCGACACGCTGACCGAGAAGGTCGCCGAGACGCCGCCCGAGGTGGCGATGGAGTTCGTGCCGCGCTGGATGTCGGCGGGGCTGCTGCCGGGTCGGCTGATGGACGCGGAGAGCGTGGCCGAGCAGGTCGTGAACGTGCTCGCCTCGCGTGAGCACGTGCGTCGGCTCGCGATCACGCCCGAGCCGCCGGCCGCCGCGGGCGCAGTCGAGATCCCGGGCGTGGCGGGGAATCCGTCGCTCTACCGGGGCGAGGAGGAGCCGGCCGCGGAGTGAAGGGCGCCCGGGCCGCCTTCGGCGGGACATCCTGTCCCGTCGATCGGGCGCGACGCGTGTGTCGATCGTTTCGTCCCTCGCGTTACCTGCTTCAATGCGCTGCAGGTCGGGCGGTTGCCGAGCGGCCGCCCGGAGCGAACCCTCTCGAGGCGAGCGAGGGCGTCCGCGGATCGGAGGTGGCGATGTCGGGGGTCTCCCTGCTGGATGGGCCGCGGGGGCGCGAGCGATCCGCCGAACGGCGCGCGGGATCGATGGACGGCTGGCTCCATCCCGACTTCCTGCCGGTCGCGCAGGCGCTCCGATCCCAGCTGCGCAGCTACCAGGGCGGCGCGGCGGTCTGCGTCTACCACCGCGGGCGCTGCGTCGTCGATCTGTGGGGCGGCGTGCGCAATCGTGCGGGCGACCTCTGGGTCGAAGACACGATGGCGCCGAGCTTCTCGACGACGAAGGGTGTCGCCTCGACCCTCGTCCACATCATGGTCGACCGGGGGCTGCTCGACTACGACGAACGCATCGCCACCTGGTGGCCCGAGTTCGCTCAGGCGGGCAAGCAGGACATCACCCTGCGCCAGGTCATGGCGCATCAGTCCGGCCTCTACCACATCCGCCAGATGATCGATCACGCCGATCGCATGCTCGACTGGGAGCACATGGTGCACGCGATCGAGCAGGCGAGGCCGATCCATCCGCCGGGCGAGCGCACGGGCTACCACGGTCTGACCTACGGCTTCCTCGTCGGCGAGGTGCTCCAGCGCGTGACCGGCGAGAAATTCTCCGCGCTCGTGGAGAAGGAGCTCGCACGACCGCTCGGTCTCGACGGCCTCTACGTCGGCGCTCCGGACGAAGTGCATGCGCGCGCGGCGGAGCTGCTCTGGTCGCGCGGGACGGACGTGCTGCGAAGACTGCCCGCCGACAGCGCACTCCGCCGCATGGCCCAGGGCCTGGGCCTCGGCCATCGCGCCCTGCGCAGCGCCCTCTTGAAGGTCGGCGTCGACCTCGATCTCGAGAGCCTCGTCGACGCCCTCGCGCCCCGCGGCATCAGCGGCTTCGCCTTCGACTCCGGCGAGGCCCTGCGCGCCTCGATCCCGGCCGGCAACGGCCTCTTCACGGCCCGCTCCCTCGCGCGCATGTACGCCGCGCTCGCCCACGGCGGCGAGCTCGACGGCGTGCGTCTGCTGTCGCCCGAGACCCTCTCGCGCGCGACCGAGCGACAGCGCATCACGAAGATCCATCGGGTGATCCCCTTCGACATGCGCTGGCGCCTCGGGTACCACGGCATTGCCACGACCCGCGGCATCCCCGAGCACGCCTTCGGCCACTTCGGCTTCGGCGGCTCCGGCGCCTGGGCGGACCCGAGTCGCGACCTCGCCTTCGCGATGATCGTGAACTGCGGCATGGGCACGCCCTTCGGCGATACACGCACGGCCCGCCTCTCGGGCGCGACGATCGGTTGCGTGCCCGGAAGCGATAAGGCGCGGCGTGGGCGCAAGGATGCATCCCTGCGATGGTGGATCGCCGACCACCCCCTGGATCCGGCCGACTGACCGCGCAGGCCTAACGGTTCGGTCGCTCGCGCTCCACGGGAAAGACGTCGAGGTAGGCCTGGAAATCGGGGTAGACGCCATCCCAGTCGATCCCGAAGTCGGCGGCGAGGTCGTAGACGATCCTGCCGTGCCGGCCGCGGGGATGTTCGTCGATGTAGCGGCGGATCGCCTGGCGCGCGCGCGGGGTCATCTCGAGGTCGGCGCGGGCGTAGATGCGCTCGAGGGTGCCGACGTCGTCGCTCATGAACTCGTGGAAGTAGACGTGCTCGACGCGGTCGCTCGGCAGGACGGCGTGATCGCGTGCGACGCCGTCGAGCAGGCCCTTCTGCAGCAGCTTCGCGTGTTCGACCACGTTCTCGAGGTCGATCGGCGTCCTTCGCGAGAGTCGCGCGGCATAGCAGGTCATCGTGACCCAGGACGCAAAGACCGCGACGGGGTCGCGATGGGTCACGACGAAGGTGGCGTCGGGAAAGGTCTCGACGAGGGCCGGCAGCCAGGCGAGGTGCTGCGGGCTCTTCAGCACCCATCGCTCCTTCGGCGCGAGGAACTGAAGCGCCTTGAGCGCGCGCTTCAGGAAGGCGTAGTGCGGTCTCTGGTCGCGCGCGAAGTAGTCGTGCATCCATCCCGTCACGGGCAGCCCCGCCGCCATCAGGAGCGACGAGAGGCAGAGGTTCTGCAGCTCGACCTCCTCGTGGATGCCGTCGTTGGGGACGTCGTACATGTTCGTCATGAGCGGGATCAGCAGGTCCTGCTGGTCGAGCATCGTCTGGCCGTTCGCGATCCGATCGTCCGGCACCTCGCCCAGCCGGGCTGCGCGCGTCGGGATCGGCTCCAGGGACTCCCATCGCCTGAGCGCGCGCAGCCTGTCGTCCGTGCCGATCAGGTTGAGCAGGTGGGTCGTGCCCGACCGCGGGAGGCCGGCGATGATCAGCGGGCGATCGATCTCGATCTCGTCGATCTCGGGATGCTCGGCGTAGAGGGCCTCGAGTCGGCTGCGCTGGATCAGGTAGCGCTTGAGCGAGCTCCAGGTTCCGAAGAGGCCCATCCGGTTGTAGTCGGGGTCGGCGAGGACGGCCTCGACGTACTCGGCGAGACGACCGAAGAGCTCCTCGTCTTCGAAGAGCGGGACGTCGGACTCGGCACGGGCGGCTTCGATGATCCCCTTCGTCGAGAAGTCGAAGGGCAGCTGCTCGATCGCGGCGAATGCCGCCTTCGCCGCGTCGGCGTGCTCGGGATGGCGCAGGTCTCGGATCCGGATCGTGTCGGCCAAGGTCTCTCTCGCGTCGAAGGGAGGGGGCGATGGTGGGAGGACGGCTCGGGGTCGTCAATCGGCTATCGTCGGCGCTTCGGTCCGACTCAGGACCGTTGGAGGCCTGCCGGAATGGAGCTCGCGACGTGGCTCGGGAGCGCGGTCGATGCGTCGGTCGGCTGGCTGGGGCTCGCGTTCGGACTGGGCCTCGTGCACGCCTTCGACGCGGATCACGTGATGGCGATGTCCGTGCTGGCGACGGGGCGCGAGGACGCGCGGCGCGGCGTCCGGGCGGGTCTCGGCTGGGCCATGGGTCATGGCCTCGTGCTGCTGGTCGCGGGCCTCGTGCTGCTGATGCTGGGGCAGGCGCTGCCGGCGGGCGTCGGGGTCTGGGCCGAGCGGGGCGTCGGCCTCGTGATGGCGGCGCTCGGGCTCTACGTCGTGGTCGATCTGCGGAGCCAGCGGGGGCACCTGCACTTCCACGTGCACGACGGCCTGCTGCCGCACGCGCATTGGCATACGCACGAGCGCGATCCCGCGAGTCACGGCCACGGGCATCGCCGCGCGGCGGGGGCCGTGCGCGCGCGGGACGATGGCGCCGTCATGATCGGCGCGCTCCATGGTCTGGCGGGATCGGCGCCGATCCTGGCGCTGCTGCCGGCGGCGGCCCGCTCGCCCGCCCTCGGCCTCGCCTATCTGGTCGTGTTCACGCTCGGGCTCGGGCTGTCGATGGCGCTCTTGAGCGGGCTCCTCGGGCATCTCGCAGGCCGGCTCGCGGTCGGCGCCCGGGGCGCGGGGCTCGCCGTCCTGCGCGGCGCGACCGCGACGGGCTCGATCGTCTTCGGTGTCTGGCTCGCGGTGACGGCCTAACTTCCGGTCCCGCTCTCCGGAATCCAGCTCCCGTGGAAGCCCATCGGCACGCGCTGGGGCAGGGCGACCCGGGCCACGGGCCCCTTCGCGAGGCGCGTCGCGTCCCAGATCGCGAAGGCGCTCTCGTCGCGCTCGACATCGTGGACGTAGCCCATGAGCCAGCCCTCCTCCTCGGAGGCCTTCGGGCCGGCCGGCACGAAGACGGCCTCGCTCGCGACGAGCGCCGCCCCACCGTCCCAGATCTCGCGTCCGCCCGTCTCGAGGTCGTAACGGACGTGTCCGCGGCCGGCGATGCCGTGCTCGAGGGAGGTCCAGGCCGCGTAGCCGAAGCGATGGCGCAGACCCGTGCGCGACTCCTCGACGCGCGGGAACTCGATCGGCAGGTCGTCGAGGGGCGACTCCGCAACCCGCGGAGATCCGCTCGCCGGCGCGAGGTCGATCTCGAAGCGATGCAGCATCGCCTGGTCGAAGACCCGCGAGCTGCGGCGCCAGAGCTCCGGGTAGCGTGCCACGTCGAGCACGACCCGCCCGCCTTCGTTCCAGGCGTTCAGCGGGTGGAAGACATAGCAGGGCTCGACCTCGACCCAGACGACCGAAGCCTCCGGGTTCGCCCGCGGCAGGAAGCCGAGTCGCGCGCCGGCCGCTTCGTCGAAGGCGTAGGGCATGCCGCCGCGCGCCGCGGCCTCGAGCGAGAAGACGAGCGGCAGGTCCATGAAGATCACGAAGTCCCGCGTGATCGCGAAGTCGTGCATCATGACCGGTCGCGGGATCTCGATCTCGCGACTGAAGGCGAGTCGCCCGTCGGCGTCGATGCGGTGGTAGCGGAGGTAGGGCGGCGCGAAGGAGTAGCCGAAGAAGTGCATCTCGCCGGTCTCGGCGCAGATCTTCGGATGCGCGGTCATCGGCCCCTCGAGCCGCCCACCGAAATCGTGGACCCCGATCGTGCCGAGATCCGGATCGACCTCCCACGGATATCCGTTCTCGACCAGCGCGAGGATGCGCCCGGCGTGCGCGACGACGTGCGTATTCGCGAGACCCGCCGTGTCGTCGAGCCGCCCGTCCGGCTGCATCCAGCGTGCGCCCTCGGTCAGCGCCCGCGTCCGCACCCAGCGATTGCGGTACCAGCGCGCGCGCCCGCCCTCGATGCGTACGCCGTGGAGCATGCCATCGCCGAGGAACCAATGTCCGGGGTCGCCGGAGGCGGGATTCGGGCCGTTGCGCAGGAAGCGGCCGTCGAGCTCCGGCGGGATCGCGCCCTCGACGGGCAGGTCGAAGGCTTCGACCTCCTCGTCGACGGGGGCATGCACGCCGCGCAGATAGAAGGGTGCTCCGTCGTCCATCGCCTCGGTCATGCCGCCTCCCTGCATCCGTGATCGGCGCGAGGCGACCCGGGGCCCGGGCCATGCGACCGACGCGACGCGTGACGCGCGAGGTTGCGCGACGGCCCGGCGCCCGTCCACCCGCATTCGCGAACCCGGAGTCGACGGCCCGGGCTCGCCGGGCCGGATCGGCGAACCCCGAGTCGAGGAGCCCGGGGGTGCATCGCGTCGCTCTGGCGTGTCGGCAGGTTACCCTCACGCGTCGGACCCAAGGAGACGGAGCGACGCATGACGGGCGGAATGACCTTCGAGCAGGCGGTGGCGACGCTGACGGGACCGGGTGCGCCCTTCGAGGTCGTGAAGCGAAGGGTGGGCGGCCACGAGCTCACGGTCTGGAAGGACCTGCCGCGCTCGATGCGGCACGCCTTCGACGCGGCGCGGCTGCACGGGGACAAGACCTTCCTCGTCTACGAGGACGAGCGCTGGACCTTCGCCGAGCTGATGGCGCGGGTCGACGAGATCGCCGACGCCCTGGTCGAGCGCTACGGCATCCGGCCCGGCGACCGCGTCGCGATCGCGATGCGCAACTACCCGGAGTGGATCGCGTCCTTCGCGGCGATCCTGTCGGTCGGCGGCATCGCGGTCTGCATGAACGCCTGGTGGACCGAAGGCGAGATGGCCTACGGCCTCGAGGACTCGGGAGCGAAGCTCGTGATCGCCGACATCGAGCGCGTGCGGACGGCGTTGCCCTCGCTCGATCGGCTCGGGGTGCGTGCCGTCGTCGTGCGGCACGCGGACGAGCTGCCGAGCGGGGTCGATCGGCTGGAGGACGTGCTGCGCGCCGGCGCGGCGATGCCCGAGGTCGAGGTGGGGCCGGAGGACGATGCGACGATCCTCTACACGTCCGGGACGACGGGCTTTCCGAAGGGCGCCGTCTCGACGCATGCGGCGATCCTGTCGGCGAGTCGCGCCTTCGCGTGCCGCGCGCTGATCGGGGCGATGACGCAGCCGCCGAAGGAGCCGAATCCCTTCGAGACCTGCTTCATCCTCGTCGTGCCGCTCTTCCACGTGACGGGTCTCGTGCCGGTCATGCTCTCCTGCTTCCTGAACGGCATCAAGCTCGTGATGATGTACAAGTGGGATGCCGAGCGGGCGCTCGAGCTGATCGAGCGCGAGCGGGTCACGCAATTCGTCGGCGTGCCGACCATGACGATCGACCTGCTCGAGTCCCCGGACTTCTCACGGCGCGACACCTCGAGCCTCGCTTCGGTCGGGGGCGGCGGCGCTCCGGCGCCCCCCGAGATGGTGGGCCGGGTCGATCGCAGCTTCGCGCGGGCGCGTCCCGGGCTCGGCTACGGCATGACCGAGACCAACGCCTACGGGCCGCAGAACGCGGGTGACGACTACGTCCGCAAGCCCCGCAGCACGGGGCGCGCCGTCCCGATCCTCGAGGTCCGCGCCTTCGATGCCGACATGAAGCCGCTGCCGCCGGGCGAGGTCGGCGAGCTCTGCTTCCGGGGACCGAACCTGATCCGCGGCTACTGGAACAAGCCCGAAGCGACCGCCGAGACGATCGTCGACGGCTGGCTGCGCAGCGGCGACCTCGGCCGCATCGACGAGGAGGGCTTCGTCTACGTCGAGGACCGCGCGAAGGACATGGTCCTGCGCGGCGGCGAGAACGTCTACTGCGCGGAGGTCGAGGCGGTCCTCTACGAGTTCGAGGCCGTGCACGAGGCCGCGGTCTTCGGTCTGCCGCACCCGCGACTCGGGGAGGAGGTCGCCTGCGCCGTGCTGCCGAGGAAGGGACACGCGCTCGAGGTCGAGGCCCTGCTCGTGCACGTGTCCGCCCGTCTCGCGCGCTTCAAGGTGCCGACGGTCGTCGAGGTCGTCGGCGAGGCGCTGCCGCGCAACGCCTCGGGCAAGATCCTGAAGCGCGAGCTGCGGGAGCGGCTGCTGGCGCGGCGGGACTGAACCGGTCGGTCGGGCGGCGATCCATCCCGACCCGACGCGCGAGCCCACTCGCCCAGCCGAAATCAAGTCGGGATCGGGGCCCTTCGCCCTCCCTCGAAGCAATTCTCGAGGGGATACTCGATATTTTGGATGAAATCGTTCCCATAAGCGTCTATAACGTGCGCGGCCGCGTGCCAGACGTGGGCTCGTGGTGTGCGTTGGAGAACGACGTGGCGGACTCGCCCGCTTTCGTGTGGCTCTGCGAGCAGCTTCAGGAGCAGACGCGCCTCGACCGGATCGAGGTGCGTGGGACGGTCCGGATCGCCCTCAAGCTGGGCGGCTTCGACCCTGAGCGGGTGCGCGCGGCCCAGATGCGGGTCGTGATCGAGCGCGTGCTGCCGCGGGAGCTCGTCGCGCGCGGGGTGGACGATGCGGAGGCGCTCTGCCGTCGGCTCGGTGCGAGCCTCCCGATGGAGGACGACGCGCGACCACGCGAGTCGGCGCCGGACGTCTTCGGTCGGCTGAGCGGTGCTCCCCGCACGATCCCCGGCGACGAGTAGGGCGTGCGTCGCCTCTCGCTCCGGTCTCGCTCCGGTCGGGACGTCGGCTGACTCAGGCGGGCGGGTCGAGGGTCGCTACGACCGGCGCGTGGTCCGAGGCCGTGAGCCCGTCCTTCTTCTTGCGGAACTCGCGGTCGATCTCGACGCTGTGGAGCCGTCGCGCGATCGCGGGAGTGCCGAGCAGCAGGTCGATGCGCAGGCCGTGGCCGCGGTGGAAGGCACCGCCCCGGTAGTCCCACCAGCTGAACGCCCGCTCCTCCGGTGCGCGCTCGCGGAAGAGGTCGAGCAGGCCGAGCTCGAGCAGGGCCGCGAGGCGATCACGCTCTTCGTCCGTGTGGAAGATGTCGCCGCGGAGGCTCTCCTCGTCCCAGGAGTCGAGGGCGGCAGGGACGATGTTGAAGTCGCCGCCGAGCAGGACGGGTGCATCGTCTGCGACGAACTTCGCGGCCCAGCCCCGGAGCGCGTCGAACCAGGCGAGCTTGCGCGGGAAGTCGTCGTGGTCGATCGCCTTGCCGTTGGGGCAGTAGAGGGTCGTGTAGTCGACGGCCGCCGCCCCTTCGCCGATCCGCGCGCGGATCAGCCGCGCGCCGAAGTCCTCCTGTCCCGGGAGACCGGACTCGACGTGCTCGAGGGCGAGCGGCGCGCGGACGAGGATCGCGACGCCGTTCCAGCTCTTCTGGCCGTGGGTGATGGCGCGGTAGCCCGCCGCCTCGAAGTCGGCGTGCGGGAACTGCGCGTCCTGCATCTTGAGCTCCTGCAGGCCCACGACGTCGGGTGCGCGCTCCGCCAGCCAATGCTTCACGAAGTCGAGCCGGGCGCGGAGTCCGTTCACGTTCCAGGTCGCGATCTGCATGACCGCGGACTCTACCATGGGGCCTCCGCGCAGGGCGTTCCGCCGCGGCTATCCTCCCGCAGGCTCGCGCATCGCCCGGCGGGCCGGGAGGAGATCCGAATGGCGCTGTTCCGCAAGAAGCTCGACCTGCCGACGCCGGGCGAGGCGCTGCCCGGACGCGCGACCCGCATGCCGATCCCGCCTTCGCACTTCGTGACGGGCGAGCCGCTCGATGGCGTCTTCGAGGGATGCGAGCGGATCCTGGTGGCGATGGGCTGCTTCTGGGGCGCGGAGCGGAAGTTCTGGCAGGCGCCGGGCGTCGTCAGCACCTCCGTCGGCTACGTCGCGGGCGCGACGCCGAACCCGACCTACGAGGAGGTGTGCTCCGGGCTCACGGGCCATACCGAAGCCGTTCGTGCGATCTACGATCCGAAGCAGACGAGCTACGAGGCGATGCTGCGGATCTTCTGGGAGAGTCACGATCCGACCCAGGGCATGCGTCAGGGCAACGACGTCGGCACGCAGTACCGATCCGGTCTCTACTACTACGACGATGCACAGAAGACCCTGGCCCTCGCGTCGCGCGACGCCTATCAGGAGAAGCTGCGCGCCGCGGGCTACGGGCGCATCACGACGGAGATCGGCCCCGCGCCCGAGTACTACTTCGCCGAGGACTACCACCAGCAATACCTCGCGAAGAACCCGAACGGCTACTGCGGTCTCGGCGGGACGGGCGTCTCCTGTCCGATCGGCGTCGTGTCCGCGTAGATCGGGCGATTCCGGGGCGCTGCGCCCGGGCGGTGCTACCGTCCGCGCCGCCCCGCGTCGGCCCCCTCGGCCGCCTCACGGTCCGCCCGAGGAGACCTTTCCGACGCCGCGGCGACGTCCCCGTGAACCCCGAAAGACAAGGACCCGAAGCGAGCCATGGACCCGATCCTGCGCGAGAACGCATTCCTCGGAGAGACCCACATCGTGACGGGCGCCGCCCAGGGCATCGGCTTCGCCGTCGCCCAGGGTCTCGCGCGCCACGGCGCCCAGGTCGCGATGGTCGATCTCGACGCCAGCCGACTCGAGGAGGCACGGGCGAAGATCGAGCAGGCCGCCGTCACGCCGCTCGTCGTGCCCGCGAACGTGACCTCGGAGGAGGACGTGACGCGCGCCGTCGGTCAGGTCCTCGAGGCCAGCGGCTGCATCAACGGCATCGTCAACGTCGCCGGCATCACCCGCGACACGCGCATCACGAAGAAGAGCTACGCCGACTTCAACCTCGTGCTCGCGACGCATCTCGGCGGCACCTTCCTCTTCACGCGCGAGGTCGCCGTCCAGCATTGGCACCCGCTCTTCAAGGCGAACGGCAACGAGCCCCTCGACGATGGCGTGAACCGCTTCATCGTCAACTTCTCCTCGGTGTCCGCGCGAAACGGCAACGTAGGCCAGGTCGACTACACCGCCGCCAAGGGTGGGATCGAGGCCGTGACGCGCACGACGGCGCGGGAGTTCTCGGGCTATCGCGTGCGCGTGAACGCGGTGGCGCCGGGGCCCGTCAACACGCCGATGCTCGCGGGCGTGGGCGAGGCCGGGATCGAGGCGATGCGCCGGTCGACGCTGCTCGGCAAGGTCGCGGAGCCGGCGGAGCTCGCCGCGGCGGTCGTGGGCCTCGCCTGCCCGATGATCTCGGGATACATGACCGGCCAGATCCTCGCCGTGAACGGTGGCATGTACATGGCCTAGGCGGGCGGTCCCGCTCGCTCTAGGGAAGCGGGAAGAGGACGAGCGCCTGGGTGCCGCAGCCCGGCTCGGTCGAGACGTGCAGCGTCCCGCCGAGGGACGCTGCGATCTGCGCCGCCCGTCGTCGCAAGGAGACGGCGCTGTCGCGTGCGTCGGATCGATCGACCGGGTGCGCGGTCCGGTCGTCGCACCCGTCGCTCGTGTCGTGTACCTCGAGGAAGGCGTAGCCCCGGTTCGCGAGGGCGGGCAGGTGTTTCGGAATCGGATGGGCGATCGAGACGTGGGCGCGTCCCGGGCGTGTCTCACCGGTCGAGACCGTGATCACACCCCAATCCTCGCCGATCGCGCGCGCCGCCACTTCGATCAACGTGTCGAGCAGACGCGCGAGGGTCGGCTCCAGCTGCCCCCGATCCTCGGTCGCCGGGCTTCGCGACGCGACGGTCCTGCGAGATCCGATCCGGTCCGCTCCGAGCCGGGCCTCGAGGCGGATCTTGTCGGAGAGTCGGTGGCGTCGACGGCGAAGGTGTCGCGCGAGCGGGGAGAGGGCGAGGGCGGCCGGATCGAAAGGTCGGGTCGCGAACGGACGGGATCGCGCGAGCTCACGATCGCGCGCGTCGAGCGTGTCGGCCCGGATCCCGTCGACCGGGTCGGCTCCGGTCGCGACCGTCTCCGGCTCGGCGAGCTCGCGGGCGCGGGCGAGGAAGCCCGTCACGTCGCCGTGCTCGTCGCGCACGGGCTCGACCTCGAGATGGATCCGGACGCGCCGGCCGTCCGCGGCATCGAAGGGGAACTCGACCTGACAGCGGCGGCCCTCGACGAAATGCTGCGCGACGAACTCGACCAGCTCGAGCTCGATGCCGGCGCGGTCCAGGAAATGCGTGATCGGCTTGTCGACGGTCTCGGCGAGGGGAATGCCCGTGATGCGCGTCCAGGCGGGTCCGGCCCCGCTCACGACGCCGTGGCGGTCGCCCGTGACGACGACGAGGTCCCCGACCTCGGCATCGGCATCGGCGAGGCGCCGGGGCGTCGGATGCGCGTCATGGCGCGTCGGCGATTCGTGCATGGCCCCTCTCTGCCCACGTGCTGCCCGCTTCCTCTCGCGTCGTGACGAGGCCGGGAGGGGCTCGCGAGACGCGGGACGGGCTCGTCCGCGGCGCGCAATCTAGCAGCTGGGGTCCGGGGGCCGATGAACGAGCGTTTGTTCCGTGTGCCGAGACATCGGGGGCGGGGGCCTTCGGGGCGGGCCCGAAGATGTAGACTCTCCGGGTCCCTGGATCCCGAGGAGCAGCATCCGTGAGTCACGTTAGTTCGGACGCGCCGAGCCGGGAGGACGATCCCGGGCCCGCGACGAAGACGGCTGCCCCGGATCCCGACGCCCTGGTCGACCCGAGCGACGAGCCGCTGACGGGGAAGGCTGCGACCCAGGAGCGGATCCTCGTCGCGGCGAGCGAGCTCTTCCTGTCGCGCGGCTACGAGAACACGACGATCGCCCAGGTCGCGGAGCGGGCGGAGGTCTCGCGGGCGACCGTCTTCTGGCATTTCAGCGACAAGGAGTCGCTCTTCCGCGAGTGCTTCAACCGGATCTGCGAGCCCTTCCGGGTCTCCCTCGCACGCGACTTCTCGGGCCTTCCGCCCGAGAAGCGCCTGCGCGAGCAGGTCGAGCTCTACCAGTCGTTCATCGGCCAGCACCGCGCCGACGTCGACGGCTTCATTCGCTGGGCCCTCGAGCACACGAGCTTCCGCGAGTGGCTGATCCGCGTCGTCCTCGACCTGCACAACCGCTTCGGCAGCGCGCTGACCGAGACGATCACCGAGATCGTGCCGCCGCACCTCGACGCGGACGCGATCGCGCGGAGCGTCCTGCTCGCCCTCGACGGCAACTTCCTGCTGACCTACTTCGACCCCTCCTCGCGCGTCGCGGAGCAGCGTCAGGCGAGCCTGCAGGTCCTGCTGGACCTGATCCCGCGCCGTTCGGACGGGCGCTACTGACGCGCCCGGGTACGGGCGAGCGATGGCGACGGCTTCGCGCGCGGGCCGGGCGATGAGGCGCCGCCGTCGGCTCGAGAGCCTGGCCGCGCTTCGTGCGGCGCTCGATCGGGACGAGCGGATCGCCGTCGTACTGCGTCGCGAAGGCGAGATCGGCGTCGAGGCGGCAGCCCTCCTCGAACGCGCGCGGGCTTCGGGCGCGCGGGTCCACGTCGAGTCCGCGCGCGCGATGCAGCGGATGACGGGCGACGCCGATGCGCCGGAGCTCCTGGCGCTGCAGACCGGACCCGCCGCCGGATCGGTCGAGGCCCTGATGGCGGAGGGCGGCCTCGTGCTCGGTCTCGTCGGACTCCGCTACCCGGGCAACGTCGGCTTCGTGCTGCGCGCAGTCGAGACGGCGGGGGCCGCCGGGGTCGTGCTCGCGAACGACTGGGCGGAGGCGCCCTACGAGGAGGCCCTGCGCCTGTCGATGCACGCGGAGCGCTACCTCCCCGTGCTGCGCGCGCCGGCCGCCGAGCTCCTGCGGCACGCCCGGGAGGCCGGGCGCCGCCTGATCGCGCTCGAGACGAGCGGCGACCGGACGCCCTGGGAGGTCGACTGGACGGCGCCCTGCGTGCTGCTCGTGGGGAGTGAGGCGGAGGGCCTGCCGCGCGTCGTGCTCGACGCGGCCGACGAGGTCGTGCGGGTGCCGATGGCCGGCTTCATCCCTTCGTACAACGTGCAGGCGGCGGTCGGCGTCGCGCTCGGCGAGTGGATGCGCCAGACGCCAGGCGCCGCCGGGTAGGCTGGCTTCCCGGCGGCGCTCGTGATCGGGCTCGTGCTGCGTCGCACGGCGGGCGCGCGACGGCGGCGGATCAGTCGTTCAGTCCGATGATCGCGTCGCAGCGGCCGAGGCGCTCCTTCGAGCCTTCCTTGATCCGCTTGCAGCGGCTCTCGAGGTCGTTCATGCGACGGCTGATCCACGACGCGGCGAGGTCGAAGCGGCGCGGGTCCACCTGGGCCTGCTTGAGCAGCTCGGCTCCGGCGATCACGCTCGCCACGACCTCGGCCAGCGACTGCGCCGACATCATCGCGTAGCTGAAGTCCGCGAGCAGCGCGCCGGCCGAGCCGAGGATCAGCTGCATGCCCTCGAGCACCTTGTCGGCCTGCTCCTTGAGCTTCGGATCCTCGAAGGCCTTGAGCTCCTGCTCGAGGGACTCGAAGACGACGCCGAGGGCGCCCTTGCCGATCTCCTTGAGCGCGAACGAGACCTGGATCTCCGACGTGCCCTCGTAGATCGTCGTGATGATGGCGTCGTTGTGGAGCTTGCCGACCTCGGACTCGGCCATGAAGCCGAGGCCACCGTGGATCTGGATCGCCTCGCGCGAGATGTCGTCGGCGGCCTCGGTGCCCATGTACTTGGCGAGCGGCGTCAGCAGTCGGATGCGCGTGGCGTTGCGCTCGTGCAGCTTCGAGAGCTCGGCCTGCTCCGCCTCGGAGAGCTCGCCCGAGCCCTTCGCCGCCCGACCGAGTGCCATCTCGATCGCGTGGTTCTGGTCGACGAGCGCGCAGGCGCGGTAGAGCAGGGCGCGGCTGCCCTCGAGCTCGAGGGTCATGCGCGCGAGGCGGTCCTTCATGAGAGGCTGCTCGGCGATCGGCTGGCCGAACTGCACGCGGTCGCGGGCGTACTGGAGTGCGACCTTGAGGGCTGCTTCGGCGATGCCGACGCCCTGGGCCGCGACGCCGAGGCGCGCGTTGTTCATGAGCGACAGCATCGCCTTGAAGCCCTCGCCCTGCTTGCCGACGAGCCAGCCCTCGGCGCGGGTGAAGGAGATCGCGGCGGTCGGCGAGCCGTGGATGCCGAGCTTGTCCTCGAGGCGCGTGACCTCGACGCCGTTGCGCTCGCCCGAGGGCAGTGTGCGCGGCACGAGATAGAGCGAGAGGCCCTTGGTCGTGCCCTTGCTCTGGTCGAAGGTCGCATGGTCGCGGGCGAGCACGAGATGGATCTCGCAGCCACCGTTCGTGATGAAGATCTTGTTGCCGTCGATGAAGTAGCGGCCGCCCTCTTCGGTCGCGCGGGTCTGGATCGCGCCGAGGTCCGAGCCCGCCTGGGGCTCGGTCAGGTCCATCGCTCCCATCACCTCGCCCGAGGCGAAGCGCGGCAGGTACTGCTGCTTGAGCTCCTCGCTCGCGTATTGCTGGATGTCCTCGGCGACGCCGGCCTGCAGACCGAGGATCGTCATGAGCCCCGCATCCGCGCGCGACACCATCTGCAGGATCACGTTCGCGACGAAGGACGGAAGCCCGAAGCCGCCGTATTCCTCGCGCACGCCGAAGCTGATCAGCCCCGCGTCGCGCAGCTTGTCGAGGGTCTCGGCGATATGCGGCGGGTAGACGACCTCGCCGTTCTCGAGCTTCGCGATCTGCTCCCAGCCCGCGCGCAGCTTCGGCTCCTGCTCCTCGCAGATCGCGGCTGCGGTCTCGAGCACCTCTTCGAGCGCGGCGCGATCGACCTCGAGGTCGCCGTCTTCGCCCTTCCGCCAGTTGAAGTACGAGTCCCAATCGATGAGGTCGCGGAGATAGAGACGGATCACGTCTCCCATGTAGGCACTCATGTCGTTTCTCCTCGGGCGCAGGTCGTGCCGGTCCTCCGGCGCGACGAGCTTAGATGCGGAATCGCAGACTCCAAGTCAGAAGGTGTCGGGCGTATCGGTCGTTCGCGCTTCGGCCGCACCCGGGTATTCGCCCGGTGCCGGGGAGGCGGGCGGTGCGAGGTCCTCGACGCGACGCAAGGGGCCCTCTCCGCTGCGGGCGAGGGCTTCGAGGGGCGTGCGTGGGGCGGGCAGCGTGTCGCGTTGGGCCATCGCCGGACCGGGCCCGCCGGTTCCGGCCCAGCTGGGCTCGCGTGCGGGCGCGGGCGTCGAGTCCGTCGTCGGGGTCGGCGTGGCGGGCGGTCGCTCGGAGACGGGGCCGCGCAGGCGCACGATCATGCGCGGTGCCTCACCGGGTGAAGGGGTTGCGAAGAGGGCGGGGGCGCCGGTCTCGGGGTCGATGCCCGGCGTCGCGGCGGGCGCCCGATCGGAAGCGGGTGGGGCGTCCGACCGGGCGGCGATGCGCCCGACGTCGCCCTCCGTGTCGGGTGCGTCGCTCGCGTCGCCGGCGAGGAGCGAGAGACCGACGCCGCCGAGGATCGCGGCCGCGGCGGCGAGCAGGAAGGGACGCAGGTTGCGGCGCAGCCAGCTGCCGCGGATCGCGCGCAGCTCCTCTGGGCTCGGCGGGGCGGAGAGCCAGGCCTCGAGCTCCGAGAGTGCGGCGTCCTCGTCGGTCTCGTCGCGGACCTCTTCGCGTGGATCGGTCGCGCGCAGCGGGATCGGCTCTGCGGGCCTCGCACTCGCGAGCGTCTCGGACGCGGGATGGGGATCGGCATCCTCTTCGACGTCGACCGGCGTCGCGTCTCCGTCTGTGCGCGCGCGTGCGAAGGCGGCCGCGATCGGGTCGACGCCACGCAGGTCGGGCTTCGGCGGCGCAGCGGGCCGAGGCGGTGATGAGCTGGTGGTCTCGGGCGCGTCGACCCTCGCCGCGACCTCGTCGTCGAGCAGGATCTCGTCGTTCGGAGGGGAGTCGACGACGGGGGTCGCCGACGCGCGAGCGCCCGCGGCCTCCTCCATCATCTCGGCGACCATCGCGGCCGCGAGGGCGTCCGCCGCGCTCGCACGCGGACGCGTCGATGGATCGCCCTCGTCGGCGATCGCGTCTCGAACCGGGCTCCGCGCGGGCGTCGCGTCCTCGACCGCGCGATCCGGCTCGCTCGCGTCCACCACATCGCTCGGCGACCCGTCCGCCTCCGGCTCGCAGCAGGCCCGAACGAAGTCCTCGTCGATCTCGCGCAGGTCCTCCGTGGCGGCCAGGTCGAGCAGTCGCTCGCACAGGGCGGAGACCTCGCCGGGGATGCCGCCCGTGTACTCGTGGATCGCATGACACGCGCCGACCGTGAAGAGGTCGCCGCCCTGCCAGCCCGCGCGCGCGAGATGGCGCGCGACGTAGGACTCGACGCCCGCTCGCGGAAGCGGCTCGAAGGTCAGCTGGAGCGTCTGGATCCGATCGAGCCACCAGAGCAGGGGCACCGGCTCGGCGCGCCCCGCTTCGGCGTCCGTCGCGAGACGAGCGAGCAGGACGCTCTGCACGATCGGTTCGTCCTGCTCGCTGCGGTAGCTCAGCACGACGTCGAGATGGTCGAGGAACTCCTCGGTCGCGCGCTCCGCCTGATCGATCACGAGCACGAGGCGTCGATCGCGGCTGGCTTGCGCGAGCGCCCGACGAGCGAGTCCGCCCGACGCCACGCCCCATTGTCGGGCGATCGGTTGGCGCAACGACTCCCAGGGCACGCTCGGGTCCGGGACGATGGCCACCCGCGCGCGATCGCCGAGCAGCTTGGGCAGCGCCCGGGCGAGGGTCGTCTTGCCGAGCCCGCGGCCCCCGCTCACGCAGACCCGCGACGAGCCCTCGTCGAGACCCGCCGAGATCGCCGCGAAGGCGTCGCGCAACGCCCGCGTCCCGAGCACCAGCTTCGACTGCGCGCGGCTGTCGAAGGGGGACTGCTGGAGCTCGAAGAACTTCAGGTAGGCGGACACGTAGGGGGCTTCCCTCTAGGCCGTGCAAGGGCGTGAATTCGGGAGGGAAATCGGTTCTTCGCCGGGGAGGCTTGAGGTCTGAGCGGCATCGAATCGAAGGGAAATGGCCACATGTCGCTCTCCTGGCCGGGCGCAGCGCGTCGCGGGTCCGGTCGCTTCCTCGCGCGTCACGGCGGAGCGGACTGCGCTGCAGGAGGCGCCGGGTTCCGTCCCGGGCGCGCGGTGTTCAGGAGTGGGACGTGGGGTCGTGCCGTCGTGCGGGGGCGATGCCGGTGGGCTGCGCGTCGGACCCGGCCCGCTCGAGTCGCACCGCGCGCCGTCCGTCGCCGCGGGGTCGGGTGGTACCGGGGGTCGGCTTCGTGGCACGCATCGGGTGGTCCCAGGCTGTGCGCGTCGCGGCGCCGGGGCGACCGGGCAGCGTCCTGCGACGGCTGCGGCGCGGGATCCGGAGGCGTCGAGCCGGGTCGCCGTCCCGGGCGATCACCATTGTTCGACGAGGTCACTGGCGTAGACTCGCGCGGGCCTCTCGTGCGCCTCGCGCGGCGGCGAACGAGCGTGGCCTCGGTCGAGTGCGGCGCTCGATCGGACGGGATCTGTTAGGTCCCGTCCGTGGCGGGGGCCGAGGTCGGCGCGGACGCGTCGAAGGGGCGGATGTTGTCGAAGCGAGCGACGTTGACCGTGATGGGGGGGCTGCCCGAACGCGCCGGGCAGGTCTTCGAGATCGGTCCGACGTCGACGACGCTCGGACGCGGCCTCGCCTGCGACGTCCAGCTGCCCGATCAGAGCATCTCCCGGCTCCATGCCGAGGTCGTCTGGGAGGGCGAGGACCTCGTCCTCGTGCACAGGAGCCAGGTCAACCGCACGCTCGTCGATGGCGTCGAGATCGCCGAGCGTCGTGTCCTTCGGGGCGGCGAGGAGATCCAGCTCGCCGACCGCGTCACCCTGCGTGTGAAGATCGAGGATCTCGCGGCCCGCGAGGCCGCGACACGCGTCGGGACGCGAACACCGGCGACGCCGGAACGGGAGGTCGCGTCCGCACCACCCGCCGAAGAGTCCCCGCCGCGTCCCACCGCGCCGGCCGCCGAAGTGCCGCCCCCGCCGCGTCCCGCTCCGCCGGCCGCCGAAGTGTCGCCCCCGCCGCGTCCCGCTCCGCCCGCCGCCGAAGAGTCCCCGCCGCGTCCCGCTCCGCCGGCGCCGGAGGTCCCCGTCGCTCCCGTCGCGGTACCTGCTCCACCGCCCTCGGCCCCGCCGCCGAAGCCCCCTGCGCCGCCGCCGCCCGCTACTCGTGCACCCGCGCCGGCCGCGCCACCTCCGCCGGCTCCGCGTGCACCGCAGCCGGCGGCCCCGCCGCCGCCCGCACCGCCCGCCCGCGAGTCGACCCGCGTGCCGCGCCCCGTCTCGACCCCCGGTCCCGCGCCCGACCCGACGACGATCAAGCTCGCCATCATCGGTGCCGGTCCCGCCGGCATCGCCGCCGGCGTGCGCGCGGCCGAGCGCGGGATCGAGCACGCCCTCTACGAGCGTTCGGTCCTGGCCGACACGATCGTCAAGTACCAGAAGGGCAAGTTCGTGATGGCCGAGCCGCCGCAGCTGCCGCTGCAGGCGGATCTGCGCATGACCTTCGAGCCGGCCGTCCGGGAGCAGGTGATCGACTGGTGGGCCGAGGCCGTTCGGAACGCCGGCACGAACCTCGTCGAGGCTTGCGAGATCCTCGCCATCCGCGGGCAGAAGGGCGCCTTCCAGATCTCCGCGCGCGACCGGAACGGCGCCCGCACGATCGAGGCGACGCATATCGTGCTCTCGATCGGCGTGCAGGGCGACCTGCGGAAATTCGGCGTGCCCGGCGACGACCAGCCCTGGGTGACCTATCAGCTCGACGACCCGAGGGCCTTCGAGGACAAGCGCGTAGTCGTCGTCGGCGTGGGCGACGCGGGCATCGAGAACGCGATCGCGCTCGCGGAGAACGGCAACGAGGTCACGATCGTCAACCGCCGCGACGAGATCGATCGCGCGAAGCCGATGAACAAGGCCGCCGTCGAAGCGAAGATCAAGGGCGGCGAGATCCAGTACCTCACGAACGCCAGCGTCGACCGCTTCGAGCCCGACGGCGCCGTCTTCAAGACGAAGGACGGCGCCGAGGTGAAGGTCGAGTGTGATCTGGTCATCGGCCGCCTCGGCGCGACCCCGCCCCGGGACTTCCTCGAGTCGATCGGCATCACCTTCCCGAGCACGGACAAGGAGGCGATTCCCGACGTCTCGGACCAGTACGAGTCGAACGTGCCGGGCATCTACATGGTCGGTGCGCTGGTCGGCTATCCGCTGATCAAGAACTGCATGAACCAGGGCTTCGAGGTCGTCGAGCACATCCTCGGCTCGCCCGTGAAGCCGGCGGACGAGCCCGTCCTCGCGGAGAAGTTCCGGGAGGTGGGCGGCGACGTGAGCGGCTGGCTCACGCGGATCCAGTCGAGCGTGCCCGTGCTCGAGCCGCTCACCTCGGTGCAGCTGCGGCAGCTGATCTTCGAGTCGACGATCCGGGTCGAGGCGCCGGGGACCGTGATCTATCGCCGTGCGGACTTCGACAACACCTTCTTCTCGATCCTCGAGGGCGAGGTCGAGCTCGTCCATCTGGACGGCACGGATCCGACCGTGCCCGAGGAGCGGCGCCCCGAGCGTCGCGCGACCCGGGGCGCCGGGCAGTTCTTCGGCGAGGACGGGCTGATCTCGGGACGCCGTCGCGGCGAGACGGTCACGACGACGAGCCGATGCATCCTGATCGAGTCGCCGCGCAACTCGGTGACGAAGCTCTTGCGCTCGGTCGAGGACGTGAAGCGCGTGATCGACGCGGCCTACGTCGTGTCGGCGCTCGCCTCGCTCTTCCCGGGGCTCCCGGCGGAGGTGCGCAAGCGTCTCGCCGACGGCTCGGAGACGTTGATGCATCGCGCGGGCTCGGTCCTCTTCGCCGAGGGGGACGAGCCGGACGGGCTGCACCTCGTGCGTCGGGGCACGGCCGAGATCTTCAAGAAGCACGAGGGCGTCGAGGAACAGATCGACTCGATCCGGGCGGGCTCGACGATCGGCGAGATGGCCGTGCTGCATCCGGGCCGGCGGCGCTCGTCGACGGCGCGGGCGGGCGTCGACTGCGAGACGGTTCGTTTTCCGGTCGACGTGATCCGCGAGCTGCTCGCGAGTCAGCGCGAGATCCGCGAGTACCTCGAGCGCAAGGAGCAGGCCTTCATCATCGCCGACGCGCGACGCCAGCACGGCCGCGGGACGATGATGTGGCTGCAGAAGGCGGGCGGGAAGGAAGCGACCGACCTGCTGATGATCGACGAGACGCTCTGCGTCCGTTGCGACAACTGCGAGAAGGCCTGCGCGGAGACCCATGGCGGCGTCTCGCGGCTGAATCGCGAGGCTGGCGCGACCTACATGACGAGCGCGGGCAGCGCGCTCCATCTGCCCACGGCCTGTCAGCACTGCGAGAACCCCAAGTGCATGACGGACTGCCCGCCGGACGCGCTCAACCGCGATCCGAACGGCGAGGTCTGGATCGACGACGAGACCTGCATCGGGTGCGGGAACTGCGAGGCCTACTGTCCCTACGGCGTGATCAAGATGGCGAAGGTCGACCTCGATCCGGGGCCGGGCCTGCTGATGCGGCTGCTCTTCCCGACGCGCGCGAAGAAGGACGACGGGGCGCACGCGAAGGCCGACGAGGGCGGAGCGGCTGCGATCAAGAAGGCCGTGAAATGCGACCTCTGTCGCGAGCTGCCGGCGAAGAAGAGCGGCGCGGCGCGGGCGGCGTGCGTGGCGTCGTGTCCGACGGGGGCGATCGTGCGCATCGACCCCGGCGAGTACGTCGACGAGATCTACGAAAGGCAGGGCTAGGCCTTTGATCGGTCCGCGGACGTTCCTCGAGTACCGGAGCTACCTCTATCTGAAGGTGGCGATCGTCGTGCTCTTCGCGTCGCTCGTCGCCTATGTGCTCGACGAGCCGGCCGGCGGCCGGAGCGGTAGCTCCTGGACGGGCTACGCCCTCGGCACGGTCGCTGCGGGCACGATCTTCTGGCTGATGTGGCTCGGCGTGCGCAAGCGCGACTACCGCGCGACGGGCGCACCGCTCAAGGGCTGGGTCTCGGCGCACGTCTATCTCGGGACCGCGCTCCTCTTCCTCGTGCCGCTCCACTCGGCCTTCGAGTTCGGCATGAACGTGCACACGCTCGCCTACGTGCTCATGTGCGTCGTGATCGCGAGCGGAATCCTGGGCGTCGCCTTCTACGCGCTCGTGCCGACGTCGATGACCCGCAACCGCAACAACATCACCCTCGACGCGATGCTCGAGCGGATCGCGGAGATCGACGGGGAGTGCCGGCTCGCGGCGGCGGGGCTGCCGGACTACTACGCGCGCGCCGTCGTCACCTCGATCGACCAGACGCGGATCGGCGGCTCGCTTCGCGCGCAGCTCTCGGGCGTCGACGCGGACTGCGGTACGTCGCGCGCGCTCAAGAGCCTGCGGCTCTCGGAGATCGACCTCGAGGGCGACGGCAAGGCCCAGGAACGCAAGCTGATCGAGCTGATCGCGCGCAAGGAGCTCCTGCTCAAGCAGATCCGTCGCGACCTGCGCTACAAGGCGCTGCTCGACCTCTGGCTGATCGTGCACGTCCCCTTCGCCTTCGCGACCTGCGCGGCCCTGCTCGTCCACGTCTTCGTCGTGTTCTGGTACCACTGATGCGCGTCCGCCTGACCGAGATCCGACTGCGTCCGACCGGGAAGAAGGTCCGCCTCGACCGCGACCTCGAGCTCGAGTCGCTCTTCATCGGCCGCGGCCCGGACAACGACCTCTCGCTCAAGGGGCTCACGATCTCGCTGCACCAGGCGACGATCCGCATGTCCGAGGGACGCGTCTACGTCGAGGCCGCCCCCGGTCAGGAGGTGAACGTCAACGGCCTCGTCACCCAGGGCGAGCGCCTGGGCGTCGGCGACCGGCTGCGGATCGGCCCCTGGGAGATCCGCGTGCTCCCGCCCGAGTCGGGCTCGGACCTCACGCTCGAGTACGAGGAGATCGATCGCGGCGGCAACGAGCGCGCCGCCCTCGACGCCCGCACCCGGATCGGCATCGAGTCGGGCCTCTTCGCGATGCGCCCGCTCGCGTGGATCGGCATCGCCACGATCCTCGTCCTCTTCCTCCTGCTCCCCCTCGTCTGGTCCGGGTCCCAGTCGCCCTGGAATACGGGCGATGTGAGCCGTGGTCACGCGACGATCGAGAACGACTGCGGGAGCTGTCACTCGGGCCTCTTCCGGCCCGTGCGCAACCAGGACTGCATGGGCTGTCATCACGACACGGGTCGCCATGCGCCCGTCGAGATCGAGATGGCCGAGCTCGACGAGGCCTCCTGCGCGACCTGTCATCTCGAGCATCGCGGCCGCGAGGTGAACCTCGCCGACCTGGGCTCCGACTTCTGCTCCGACTGCCATCGCGATCTCTCGACGCGTCTGCCCGGGACCGAGCTCGTCGACGCGAGCGACTTCGGCGACGACCATCCGCCTTTGCGCTTCTCGCTCGTGACCGACCCGACGACGGAGCCCGTCTCGGTCGACGTCGACGCGGGGCTCGTCGAGAACTCCGGGCTCGCCTTCAGCCATCTACGCCATGTCGGCAAGGCCGTCTCCGGTCGCGGCGACGCCAAGCAATACCTGCAGTGCGGCGCGTGCCATCAGCCCGACGCCGGCGGCCTCTACATGAAGCCGATCGTCTTCGAGGAGCATTGCGAGGACTGCCATCGCCTCGACTTCGACCCGAGCGTGCCGGCCGGGTTCACGCCCCACGGCGATCCGGCGGAGCTGCGCACACGCATCCGCGGCCTCTATTCGAGTCGCGTGCTCGAGGGCAAGGTGCGCGATGCGTCGGCGCCGCGACGGCTGCGCCTGCGGCGTCCGGGGGCCGAGATGTCGGTCGAGGAGGCCTCGCTCTCGCGGCAATGGGTCGAGAGCAAGCTCGCCGCGGCGGAGCGGCGCTTCTACGACCGGCCCGGCACCTGCGCGCTCTGCCATGGCCTCGAGGAGGGTGCCGCGAGCGACGGCGGCATGGGCATCGCCCCGGTTCGTCTGCAGACCGTGTGGATCCCCGGGTCCGTGTTCAGCCACGGCGCCCACGACACCTTCGCCTGCCTGAAATGCCATCCCGCGGCCGCGGTCTTCGATCCCGATCCGGACGCGGACCTGCCGCGCCCGTCATGGTCGGCGGAGGATGCGATTCCCTACGCCCTCGTCGCGCGCGCGGCGGAGACGGTCGTGAGCGAATCGTCGGGGGACGTGCTGATCCCGACGATGGAGACCTGTCGCGACTGTCATGCGGGCGCGAATGCGTGGGGTGGCGATCTCGTGCCCTCGCCCTGCTCGATGTGCCATCCGTTCCACGTGCGCGCGCTCGGGCCGATGGCGGGGGCGGCGGACGATGTGGATGCGGCGTCGGATGCGAGCGGCGACCCTTCGCGGTCGGACGACTATGTGCCCCTCGGAGACGAGATCGACGAGTCGGAGTTGGAGGAGGCGGAGGACACGGGCGGGTCGGATGCAGCCGGGCGGATCGGACATCCGCTGCCGCCCGATCACCCGCGACTCTCTTTGCGTTCGCTCCGAAAAAGCCCCCCGCAATTTCCTGCAGGACATGTAGAATCGCCGACGACGCACGAGGGGAGCGTTCGTGTGCGGCCGGTGGACCAGTCCGTCGCGCTCGCGTCCGACCTGGGACTCGCCTTCGCGCTCGGCGCCGGATCGGCCGACGCCCGTGGTCTCGGAGGCGCTCGATGAATTCCCCGTCCGGTCGCATCCCCGCGCTTCGGCCCGTCCAGGGCGGAGCGCGACTCCGGATGCGCGACCGGCTCGGTGCCCTCGCTCGCGCAGGACTCGTCGCCGGCGGGCTCCTCGCGGCGACGGGCTGTCAGAACGGCGAGATCGACGCGAATCAGGTGTGTCGGTTCCAGTGCGACTACACGGACCCGAACGCCGTGCTGACCGTCGAGGACGTGGTCCAGGTGATCGCGAATGCGATCGTCGAGGCGAATGCGAACGGGATCTCGGACTTCACGATCTCCGTCAACGACCACTTGAACAACGTGCTCGCGGTCTTCGACAGCGACGGGACGACGACGAACTACACCCGGATCACCTCGCGGGCCAGCGCGAACCGCACCGCGGACTCGCCCTTCGTCGCGGAGAACAACGGCAACTCCTTCGACTTCGCCGAGGATCCGGACATCCCGGCGACGGGCGTCGCACTCGACGGGATCTACATCCCGAACGGCTACGCCGCGATCAGCAAGGCCGGCACGGCCAACTACTTCTCGACGCAGGGCAACGCGTTTTCCACGCGCACGGCCAACACGCTCATCCAGCAGAACTTCGTGCCCGGTGAGACGGATCGGCCGGGCGGTCCTCTGTTCGGTGTACAGATCGCCCAGCTCGTCTGCAGCGACATCAACACGCGGCAGAACGTCCCCGTCGTGACGAACGACGTCAGCAATCCGACGGGTGCTCCGGACCCGACGGAGCTGCTCGGTCCGCGGCGCCTGCCCGTCGGCTTCGCGGCCGATCCCGGCGGTCTGCCGCTCTACAAGGACGACATCCCGGACCCGACGAATCCGCCGCGTACGGGCAAGGTCGTCGTCGGATCGGTCGGCATCGAGTTCAACGGCGTCTACGCCCTCGATCCGGACGCGCGGGACCAGGACCGCAATCTCGAAGAGCGGATCGCCGTCGCTGCGACGCGGGGCTTCGAGGCCGACCCGGAGCGGCGCGCCAATCGCATCACGGTCGCGGGCCGCGCGCTTCGCTTCTTCGACGACGGCGGGATTCGCGCGCGCGCGACGGATTTCGTCGACGTCCCTCCGACGATCACGCCCGCGACGGCGGCCGCGTTCCTGAATACCTTGACCGCCGCTGGAAACGGGAGCTTCGTCCTCGACACCCTCTACTTCCCCTTCACGCAGCCCCGACAGGGTGTGAACTTCCTCGACCCCGCCTCCGGCATCATCGCCGCCACGCTGACGGCTCCCGCGGCCGCTGCGGCACAGGGTCTCGCGGACGCCCAGGGTGAAATCCTCGTCGACACCGCCGGCAACCCGCGTTACCCCGCCATCCCCAGCGTGAACCCGGCTCCGGCCGCGCAGGGCCTCACGCAGGACGAAGTCCAGGAGCTCCTGGTCAACGCCCTGCTCCTCGCGGAGAACACGCGCGCCCAGACACGCACTCCGCTCGGCGGTCAAGCGCGCATCGACGTCGCGGTCGTCGACCTCGACGGCAACGTGCTCGGCTTCGCACGCAGCCAGGACGCGCTGATCGACGGCGTCGACGTCACGATCGCGAAGACGCGGCAGGCGGCTTTCTGGTCCAAGCAGGACGCGCGAGTGCAGCTCGAGAACGCGCTGGATCCTCTCGGCACGGTCCTCCCGCCGGCGGGGCCGCTGCTGAATACGCGACCCTTCACGGCCTATCTCGACGATACGGCCGCATTCCTGGGCTTTGCGCCGCCCGTCGCCGCGAACGATCCGCCCTTCAACGGCGACTTCGCGTGGTCCTCGATCGCCCTCGGTGCCATCTCGAATCCCGACTTTCCGCCCGGCATCCTCGACGCGGACGAAGGGCCGCTCAGCCGTGCCGAAGGCGAGTGGAGCATCTTCAGCACGGGCCTCCAGACGGAGATCGTGCTGCCCGGGATCGCACTCGGACTCTGCGAGGAGGTTCCGGATCTCGCCGACGTGCTCGCCGAGCTGCGCGACCAGAACCCGGCGCTGGCGGGCGTGCCGGCCCCGAACCGTGTCGCGCTCTTCAGCACGAATCCGGCCGAGCGAAACACGTTCTGCGCGAACATCCGAAACGCCCTGATCGGAACGACGGATCCCGGCCAGCAGCCCGACTGCATCGCCGGCGTGCAGGACTTCCCGATCGGATCGGGCAACATCCGTGGTCTCCAGAACGGCTACCACATCTTCCAGGGCGCGGTCCCGATCTACCGCGGCAACACGCTGATCGGCGCCTACGGCGTGTCGGGCGACGGTGCCGAGCAGGACGACTTCGTGCCCTTCGTCGCGCTCGACCTCGTCAATCAGGCCCAGCGTCGACGCGCGGCGCCGGCGCCGATCGGGAACGCGCCGAAGGCGATCCGCGCCGACAACATCTCGGTCCAGAACATCAATCTGCGATACGTCGTGTGTCCGCCGGCGCCCTTCCTCGACAGCAACAACCAGAACGGGTGTGAGGGCCGATGAAGGCGATCCGGCACGCACGCGGCGCGGCTCTGCTGGCGGCCCTCGGGCTGATCGCGGGGGATGCGAGTGGCGCGGCCGAGCGGGATGCGACGAAGGCGCCGGATCGCATCGAGTCGACGGCGACGGCCGAGATGCCTTCCGTCGCGCCGTCGCGGGCTCCGATCCTGATCGCGCAGGTCGAGGACGACGGCGCTGCGGCGCGGCGTCGGCGCCGGCCGAGCTTCCGGCGACCCGGTGGCGGCCGCGGCGACGATGCGGGGGCGCCGGAGGAGGCGTCGCCGCCGCGCTCGGAGTCCGTCGCGCCGCCCGAGCCCGTCGTGCAGTCGGTCGACGAGGCGACCTCCGGCGGCGAACCGGAGGAGATCCAGCAGGTCGCGCCGAGTGAGGTCGAGGTCGCCCCGACGCCCTTCGAGCCGGTGCCCGTGACCGTCGACGACGCCGAGCCCGCCCCCGTCGTCCCGAGCGAGAGCGAGGCCGCGCCGCCGCGTCGACCCGCGCCCGTCCGACCGGGCTCGAGCCGCGACGACTCCTCGGGCGCGCCGCCGCCGCGACCGCGCGAGCGACCGAGCCGGATCGCGACGCCGACCTACGAGAACGAGTTGCCGGACTACGAGTTCGTGGCCGTGCCCGATCGCTGGCGGATCGTCGAGAATCTCGGCGTGAACGAGCGCTGGTACGACCCGTACAACCAGAACACGCTCAAGGCCGATCGACCGATCCCGGGTACGGAGGACTGGTTCTTCAACCTGAACCTCGTCTACGACGGTTTCGTCGAGCCGCGCCGCATCCCGACGCCGACGGGCGTCGCGGGCGACAAGGGCCGGGAGACGGATCTCTTCGGCGACAGCAACCAGCTCGCCTGGGCGCACAATTTCATCACGTCCCTCTCCGTGCTGCAGGGCGACACGACCTTCCGGCCACCCGACTGGGAGTTCCGCGTCACGACCGCGATCAACGTCAACCACGCGCAGATCAACCAGCTCGGCGTGCTGCGCGTCGATCCGCGGGAGAACAACGAGCGCTACGACTGGTTCGTCGGGCTCCAGGAAGCCTTCGTCGACAAGCATCTCTGGAACCGGACGGACCGCTTCGACTTCGACAGCCTGCGGGTCGGCATCCAGCCCTTCAATGCCGACTTCCGCGGCTTCCTCTTCGAGAGCTCGGAGCCCGGCGTCCGCCTCTTCGGCAACTTCGGGAACAACCGGGCCCAGTACAACCTCGCCGTCTTCGGTCGCCTCAACAAGGACACGAACTCGGGCCTCAACAACGTCCAGTCCTGGCGTGACGACTACACGGCGATCGCGAACTTCTACTACCAGGACTTCCCGGTGCTCGGCTTCAACGTCGAGGCGATCTTCGCCGCCAACATCAACCGCGAGTCCGACCGTTTCGACTACGACGACAACAGCAACCTCGTCATCCCGGCGCCCGTCGGCCTGGGCCGCGGTCACGACTACGAGGTCTACTACATCGGCTTCGGCGGCGACGGCCACATCGACCGGCTGAACCTGACCTACATGCTCTACGGCGCCCTCGGGCAGGACGACTTCAACTCGATCGCCCAGCGCAGTCAGGACATCCGCTCCTTCTTCGCGGCGATCGAGGCCTCCGTCGACTTCGACTGGATGCGCTACAAGGCGTTCTTCCTCTACTCGATGGGCGACGACGATCCCTACGACGGAACCGCCCAGGGCTTCGACACGATCCTCGACAACCCGAACTTCGCGGGCGCGACGACCTCCTTCTGGCAGCGGCAGCAGATCCCCTTCGTCTTCGGCGGTGGGGTCGCGCTCTCGGGCGTCAACTCGATCGTGCCCTCCCTGCGCAGCAGCAAGTTCGAGGGTCAGTCGAATTTCGTGAACCCAGGCCTCTGGCAGGTCGGCGCCGGCGCAGACTTCGACGTGCTGCCACAGCTGCGGCTGCTCACGAACGTCTCCTGGCTCTCCTGGGACTCCGTGCAGGTGCTCGAGATCCTCCGCCAGCAGCAGCGCATCAGCCGCGAGATCGGCTGGGATCTGAGTGCGGGGCTCATCTACCGCCCGCTCTTCTCGAACAACATCGTCCTGCGGGTATCGGGCGCCGTGCTGATCCCCGGCAGCGGCTACCAGGAGCTCTTTCCCGAGCGCTGGCGCGAGCCGCCCTTCTCCGTGCTGGCGAACCTGACCCTGACCTTCTGACGCGACGGCGAGTCCGTCTCCGCCCGACGCCTACGATCGACCCGGACCGAACGAAGACGACCCCGACCATGACCCAGCCGAGGCCCCGAGCATGACTGCCGCTAGCAAGATCCAGGCGCTCCTGATCGCGATCATCGTCGCGGCGCTGGCGATCGGCGGCGTGTCGATCGCGTCCGAGGGCGAGCATCCGCGCCACGTCGAGTACCCCGACTACCCGGCCGCACCGGCGGACCAGAGCGACGCCGAGGCGGCGCTCAAGAGCGCGGGCTGTCAGTCCTGCCACGTCAAGACCGACGAGGCGACGATGCATCCGCAGCGCTCGGTCGTGCTCGGCTGCACGGACTGCCATGGCGGAGACGCGACGATCCGGCTGGCCGAGGGTGCGGCGAAGGGCTCGGACGCGTATCGCGACGCGCAGACCCGGGCGCACGTCCAGCCGACGCTGCCCGAGACCTGGGAGGCGCGGCACAACGAGCAGCGCACCTACACGCTCCTCAACAAGGAGAGCCCCGAGTACGTCCGCTTCGTGAATCCCTCGGACTACCGCGTCGCCGAGGAGGCCTGCGGCGCCTGCCATGCGACGATCGTCGAGAAGGCGAAGCGCTCGATCATGGCGACCGGCGCGATGCTCTGGGGCGGCGCCTCCTACAACAACGGCATCGTGCCCTTCAAGCGCTACATCCTCGGCGAGGCCTATACGCGAGAGGGACTGCCGGCGGCGATCCAGGCGCGCTTCGAGGTCACGCGGGCGCAGTCGGACATGGGCGTGATGTCGATGGCCGTGCCGCTGCCGGCCTGGGAGACCGTCCCGCCGGCGGACATCTTCCGGATCTTCGAGCGCGGCGGCCGCAACATCAACAGCTTCTTCCCCGAGACGGGTCTCCCGAATCCCGAGGAGGAGCCGGGCAAGCCCGACGTGCGCGCCTCCTTCCGCGGACCGGGCACGGGCAATCGCGTCTCGATCCCCGTGCTGAACGTGCACAAGACGCGCCTCAACGATCCGAACATGTGGTTCATGGGCACGAAGGACCAGCCCGGCGACTTCCGCTCCTCGGGCTGTGCGGCCTGCCACGTCGTCTACGCGAACGACCGCGAGTGGTACAGCTCGGGCTCGTACTCGAAGTACGGCAACCGCGGCCAGACCGCGACCGAGGATCCGACGATCGCGGAGCTGCGCAACGCGAAGGGCGAGAAGGAGTGGGGCCACCCGATCAAGCACGCCTTCAGCCGCGCGATCCCGACCTCGCAGTGCATGAACTGCCACATGCACCAGCCGAACATGTTCCTGAATTCGTATCTCGGATACACGATGTGGGACTACGAGTCCGACGCGCCGCTCATGTGGCCCGAGAAGCAGCAGTACCCGAAGATGGACGAGATCCTCGAGGTGATCGAGCGCAATCCCGAGGAGGCGTCCTACAAGGGCAAGTGGGCCGACGTCGAGTTCCTGGCCGAGGTCTGGAAGGACGTGAACCCGAAGGCCAAGGACACGCAGTTCGGTGACTACCACGGCCACGGCTGGAACTTCCGGGCGATCTTCAAGCGCTCGCGGGACGGCACGCTCCTCGACGCGAGCGGGAACCCCGTGCCCGACGACCTCCCGACGAAGGAGAAGTTCGAGCGCGCGGTCCACATGCGCGACATCCACGCCGAGATCGGCATGCAGTGCGCGGACTGCCACTTCGCCGACGACGCCCACGGCAACGGCGAGCTGCACGGCGAGGTCGCGGCCGAGGTGAACATCCGCTGCCGCGACTGCCACGGCACGGCCGACGCCTACGCCACGCTCAAGACCTCGGGCCCCGCCTCGCCGCGCGAGGGCCGAGACCTCTCACGACTCAAGAACGCCGACAACCGCAACCGCTTCGAGTGGCGCGGCGGCAAGCTCTACCAGCGCCTGCTCCTCCCGCCGCACGAGGAGTTCGAGGTCACCCAGGTCAAGGACACGGTCACGCCGGGCAACCCCGCCTACAACCCGAAGGCCGCCCGCGCGAAGATGATGTCGAAGGGCACGAGCCAGAGCTGGGGTCGCAACGTCGCCAAGCAGGACCGCGCCCACGGCGACGACGACATCGCCTGCTTCTCCTGCCACAGCTCCTGGGTCACGTCCTGCGGCGGCTGCCACCTCACGATCCAGGCCAACTGGAAGACCGAGACCCATCACTACGAGGGCAAGACTGCCCGCAACCTCGCCACCTACAACCCGCAGGTCGCCCGCGACCAGATCTTCCAGCTCGGCAAGCACGGCACGGTCAAGGACGGGATCATCGCGCCCATCCGCTCGAGCTCCGCCCTCGTCCTCTCCTCGACCGACATCAACCGCAACCGCGTCTACATCCAGCAGCAGCCGGTCTCCTCCGGCGGCTACAGCGCCCAGGCCTTCGCGCCCCACTTCCCCCACACGGTGCGCAAGACGGAGACCAAGACCTGCTCGGATTGCCACGTCTCCGAGGCGAACGACAACAACGCGATCATGGCCCAGCTGCTCCTGCTCGGGACCAACTTCGTGAACTTCATGGGTTTCAACGCCTGGGTCGGCACGGAGCACGAGGTCGCGGCGATCCAGGTGACGGAGTGGGACGAGCCGCAGGCCGTGATCGGCAGCTACCTGCACGAGTACGCCTATCCCGACTACTACCAGGAGCATCTCGACCGCGGGCGCGAGCTCACGATGCAGACGCCGGGCTACCAGGACATGGACGCGGGCTGGATCAAGAGCCTGCGGCAGACGCTGTCGCGCAAGCTGCCCGCCTGGACGGGCATCCGGGACGCGCTCTACGACGGGGAGTACACGCACCACGCAGGCGAAGTGAACTGTCTGCAGCTGCGCGGCGAGTACCTCTACGCGGCCGAGGGCGAGGAGGGCATGCAGGCCTTCGACGTCTCGGCGATCGGCACGAAGGGCTTCTCCGAGCGCTTCGTGACGGCGCCCTGGTCGCCGCTCGGTCAGGACACGCGGATCAAGTCGGAGAATGCGACCTGCGTCGCCTTGCCCACGACGCAGCTGCTGCGTCCGGAGCGCAACCGGACGGAGCTCTCGCGCGAGGTGAACCTCGAGCAGCCGATGCATCCGATCTACAGCTACGCGGCGGTCACGGACTCGGAGGAGGGCCTCATCCTCGTGAACGTCGAGACCCTCGCGGACTTCGAGCCGCGCAACAACTTCTTCGAGCGGGCGATCACCTGGAACCCGGGCGGGATCCTCGACGGGGCGAACTACGCGACCTTCGCGGGTCATCTGCTCTACGTGTCGACGGAGTCGGCGGTCGTGATCGTCGACCTCGATCGGCCGCTCGAGCCGAAGGTGCGGGCGACGATTCCCATGAAGCACCCGCGCGGGTCGATGGTGCAGTTCCGCTACCTCTTCGTGGTCGACGAGGATGGACTCAAGGTCGTGGACGTGACGCTGCCGGAGCGGCCGCGGGTCGTGCCGGGGGCGGTCGTGCCGCTCGCCGACGCGAATCGGGTCTTCGTCTCGCGCACCTACGCCTACGTCGCCGCGGGCTCCGAGGGCCTCGTGATCGTCGACGTGGAGCAGCCCGAGAAGCCGCGCGTGCACCTGCGCTACACGGCGGACGGGAAGCTGAACGATGCGCGGGACGTCGCGCTCGCCACGACGAACGCCTCGCTCTACGCCTACGTCGCCGACGGCCGGAACGGGCTCAAGGTGATCCAGCTGACCTCGCCCGAGCTGAATCCGAAGTTCTACGGCTTCAGCCCCGTGCCGAACCCGAAGCTGATCGCCTGGCGCAAGACGGCGGACCCGGCGCTCGCGGTCTCGCGGCCGCTCGAGCGCGATCGGGCGGTCGACGAGACCGGCCATCAGATCGCCGTGCTCGGCCGCCTCGGCTCGCGCCCCTTCAACCTCGAAGAGATGCGTCGGCTCTATCTCACGGCCGAGGGTCGCGTGTGGACGGTCCAGGACTGACGGAGGCGGGCGCGCCCCACGGCGCCGGTCGCGCGCCGAGCGGAGGCGTCCGCCGTGAGGGACGCGCTGCGGCCTGGGAGCTGGTCGCGCTCGTCCTGGCCCTCGACGAGCGCGAGCGCCTCGATGCGGGCGAACGCCGGCGGCTCGATCGGGAGATCGGCGTGCGCGCGGGCCCGGCGCGCGGTCTCACGCTCCTCCGGGCCTGGCTCGCGGAGGCGCCGAGCGAGTCCGTGCGCGCGCGCATCGAGCGCGTGCGGCGCGCCCTGGCGCTGCTCGGCTGGCTCTTCCTCGCGCTCGGCGTCTTCCTCGGCTGGGGCGCCGCTGCCGCGCTGCTCCAGATCGAGGTGCACGAAGGCCGGATCAACGTCGTGCTCTGCCTCGGCCTGCTCGTGGTCGTGCCCTTCGGCATGCTGGTCGCGAGCGCGGTCGGTCTCGTCGCCTCCCTCGTCGTCGGATCCCGTTCGACGGCCGGTCGGACGGGCGCGACCCCGGTCGGTGTCTGGCTGCGCGAACGCGCGCTCGGACGACTCGCCCTGCGCCTCGTCGGCCCGTCGACCCGCGCCGACGTCGAGGTCCTGCTCGGCCGCATGACGGCGCATGGCCGCCTCTACGGCCGCGTCCAGCGACTCCTCCTCGCCGCCCTCTCCCAGCGGATCGGACTCGGCTTCGCGCTCGGCGCCCTCGTCGCGACCCTCGCCTTCGTCGTCTTCACCGACCTCGCCTTCGGCTGGAGCACGACCCTCGACGTCGATGCCCGCACGGTGCATCGCCTCGTCGCGACCCTTGCCGCACCCTGGGCCCGGCTCTGGCCCGACGCCGCGCCGACCCTCGAGCTCGTCGAGACCACGCGCCACTTCCGCGTCGCCGCCGCCGATCCCCACACGCATCTCATCGACCCGATCGTCTACGGCGGCTGGTGGCCCTTCCTCGTCATGGCGATCGCGGGCTATGGGCTGCTGCCGCGCTGTGTCCTGCTGGTCGCGACGTCGGGCTGGCTCGCGCGCGAGACCGCGCGAGCCATGCGGCTCACGCCCGGGGTCGACCGGCTCGTGGAACGCATGACGACGCCGCGGGTCGAGACGCGGGCGGCGGAGGCCGAGGGTGAGATCGGGCGCTCGGCGCCGGGCCTCGCGCCCGAGGTCGACTTGGCGCGGCTCGTGGCGGAGGCGAGAGACGTCGGGGCGCCGCCCTTCGTCGTCCGCTGGGCCGAGGTGTCGGACACGGCGACGATCGCGGGTCGGCTGGGCGTCGACGCGATCGTGCCGTTCGAGGCGGGCGGGCGCGCTTCGATCGACGAAGATGCGCGCGCGATCCGGGCGGCGGCGGCGGCTCGGGGGGCCCTGCTCGTCGCCGTGCGCGCCTGGGAGCCGGCGCTGCTCGATCAGCTCGACTTCCTGGGCGCGCTTCGCGAGGCGGTCGGGCGCGAGCGGCCGATCGGTGTGTTGCTCGTCGACGGCCGGGCGCGGGATCACGAGGCCTGGCGTCGGCGCCTGACCGAGCTCGGCGATCCGTGGCTACGCGTCGCGCGCATCAAGGGCGGGGGTGGCGATCCGACACGCGAGGGAGACGACCCGTCGAGCGGCGATGCCCAGCGGCCGAGCGGTGATGCCGACCCGCCGAGCGAGGGCGCCGAGCGATGAGCGTCGACGTCGCGCCGCGGCTCGCCGTCGTGGGCCATCCGAACAAGGGCAAGTCGAGCCTCGTCGCGACCCTCGCCGAGGACGACTCGGTCGCGATCGGCGCGACGCCGGGCACGACGCGACACGCGCGCGAGTATCCGATGCGCGCCGACGGACGGCTCCTCTACACGCTCGTCGATACGCCGGGCTTCCAGCGCGCGCGCCAGGTGCTCGCCTGGCTCGTGCGGCGCGCCGAGGAGCGCTCCGCGACGGCGGCGGATCGGCCCGCGCTGGTCGCCGAGCTCGTCGCCGACCGCGAGTGCGCGGCGCGCTTTCCGGACGAGGTCGAGCTGCTGCGCCCGCTCGTCGAGGGTGCGGGCATCCTCTACGTGGTCGACGGCGGGGTGCCCTACGGACCGGAGTACGAGGCCGAGATGGAGGTGCTGCGCTGGACCGGCCGGCCCAGCATGGCGATCGTCAATCCGATCGGCTCGAACGAACACGTCGAGGCGTGGAAGGCGGGGCTCGGGCAGTTCTTCCGCGTGGTGCGGGTCGTCGACGCCCTGCATGCGGACTTCGAGACGCGGCGTCGGCTGCTGCTCGCCTTCGCCGAGCTCGAGGCGGATTGGCGGGAGCCGATCGAGGCGGCGGTCGCCGCGCTCGATGCACTGCGCGCATCCCGCCGTCGACGCGCCTCCCACGAGATCGCGGCGCTCCTGGCGGATGCCCTCGGTCTCGTCGTCGAGCGCCGCCTCGAGCCCGACGAGGATCCGTCGCGGCATGCCGCCGAGCTCGAGGTCGAGTACAAGCGCGAGCTCGTGCGCCTCGAGCGCGCGCATCGGCGTCGCGTGCAGGCCGTCTACGACTACCACGACCTCGAGGCGCGGGCGGCGGAGCTCGAGGTGATCGAGGAGGACCTCTTCTCGGAGGGCACCTGGCTGCGCTTCGGGCTGCGGCGTCGGGATCTCGTGAGCGCGGGGGCGGCGGGGGGGGCGGCGGCGGGGGGTGCGATCGACGTGGCGCTCGGGGGCGCGTCGCTGCTCGCCGGGGTCGCCATCGGTGCGGCCGTGGGGGGCGTGCTCGGTTGGCTCGGAGCGGGGCGGCTCGCTGAACTCCGGGTCATCGACCGCCCACTCGGGGGGCGTCTCGCCCGCTACGGCCCGTCGCGCAACCCGAACTTCGGCTTCGTCCTCTTCGGGCGGGCCCGCTACCACTGCGGCCTGCTGGCTCGAAGGACCCACGCCATGCGCGACGCGATCGACCTCGACGCGGAGCGGGCGGCGCGCCAACCCCTCGATTCGAAAGAGCGAAATGAGCTGGCGCGGCTCTTCGCCACGCTTCGCCGGCCGGGCCTGCCGGCGGCGGCCCGGGCCGAGGGCGTCGCGTCGCTGGCCGGCAGCGCAGCCGCAATCCTCGAGGCCGACGAGGGGCGGCCGATCGAAAGGGCGTAACCCCCCTGTGCCGGTCGGGGCACTCCCAGATATGACCGACTGGTCGTGCTTCGGGCGGGCGAGGGGGCGGCCGATCGCGATATGGTTCCGATCTCGCCGGGCCCACCCGCGGGCCCGAATGACCCCGGGAGACCCGAATGCCCGCTGACGCGTCCGCCTCCAAGGCCCACCCGGCCGCCACTCCGGTCGCCGCCCCCGCCCCAACGCAGCATCGCCGCCTCGTCGCCTGGGTCGACGAGATCGCCCGGCTGACCGAGCCCTCGCAGATCCATTGGTGCGACGGCTCCGAGGCCGAGTACGACCGGATGTTCGAGCTGATGCTCGCGACCGGGACGGCCGAGCGCCTCGACGAGAGCAAGCGCCCGAACAGCTACCTCGTCCGCTCCGACCCGGCGGACGTCGCGCGCGTCGAGGACCGCACCTTCATCTGCAGCGAGAAGGAGGAGGACGCCGGGCCGACCAACAACTGGTGCGATCCGGCGGAGATGCGCGCGACCCTCGTCGACCTCTTCCGGGGCTGCATGCGCGGCCGGACGATGTACGTGATCCCCTTCAGCATGGGACCCCTCGGCTCGCCGATCGCGCATATCGGCGTGCAGATCTCCGACAGCCCCTACGTCGTCGCGAGCATGCGCACCATGACGCGCATGGGTGCGCCCGTACTCGACGTGCTCGGCACGGACGGTCGCTTCGTCCCCTGCCTGCACTCGGTCGGTCATCCGCTCGAGCCGGGCGAGGCCGACGTCGCCTGGCCCTGCGACGACGAGAACAAGTACATCGTGCATTTCCCCGAGCGCCGCGAGATCTGGAGCTACGGCTCGGGCTACGGCGGCAACGCGCTGCTCGGCAAGAAATGCTTCGCGCTCCGCATCGCGTCGGCGATGGCGCGAGACGAGGGCTGGCTCGCGGAGCACATGCTGATCCTGAAGCTGACCTCGCCGGGTGGTGAGGCGAAGTACGTGGCGGCAGCCTTCCCGAGCGCCTGCGGCAAGACGAACCTCGCCATGATGAAGCCGACCCTCGACGGCTGGACGATCGAGACCGTCGGCGACGACATCTGCTGGATGAAGTTCGGCGACGACGGCCGGCTCTACGCGATCAACCCCGAGGCGGGCTTCTTCGGCGTGGCGCCCGGCACGAGCCGCAAGTCGAACCCGAACGCGATGAAGGGCCTCGACGCGAACTGCATCTTCACGAACGTGGCCCGCACGGACGACGGCGACGTCTGGTGGGAGGAGATGGGCGAGGCCCCCGCGCATCTCGTCGACTGGCGTGGCAACGACTGGGCGCCCGGCAGCAAGACCCCCGCGGCCCATCCGAACGCACGCTTCACGGCGCCCGCGAGCCAATGTCCCGTGATCGCCGACGAGTGGGAGGATCCGCGCGGCGTCCCGATCAGCGCGATCCTCTTCGGCGGCCGCCGCGCTTCGGTCGTGCCCCTCGTGCACGAGGCGCGCGACTGGGCGCACGGCACCTTCCTCGGCTCGATCATCTCGAGCGAGAAGACGGCGGCGGCGGCGGGCAAGGTCGGCGAGCTGCGGCGCGATCCGATGGCCATGCTGCCCTTCTGCGGATACAACATGGCCGACTACTGGGCGCATTGGCTCGAGATCGGTCGCCGCAAGGGCGCCGAGCTGCCGCGCGTCTTCTACGTGAACTGGTTCCGCAAGGGTGACGACGGCCGCTTCCTCTGGCCGGGCTTCGGCGAGAACGGGCGCGTGCTCAAGTGGATCCACGAGCGCTGCGCCGGCAAGGTCTCGGGCGTCGAGTCCCCGATCGGCATCCTGCCCGCTCCGGGCGAGCTCGACCTCGACGGTCTCTCGATCGCGCCCGACGCCCTCGAGACGCTCACGAGCGTGAACGTCGAGGGCTGGCTCGAGGAGATCCCGAAGATCCGCGAGTTCTACGCGCGATTCGGCTCGCGCATGCCGGAGCGGCTCAGCGCGGAGCTCGATGGGCTCGAGGAGCGGCTGCGGGGAGCGTGCTAGGCGCGGCGCCTCTGTAGGCCGTGCCAGGCGCTCCGGTCGGTCACCGTATCGCGTGCGCAGCTTCTGTCGGCGCGCGGAGGGGCCGCTGGTTGCCTCGATGGGTGTGCCGGGGGACGCTTGCCGTCGGGATCCGGACAGGCCGGCGTGCTGACAGGGGGAGCCTTGGGGGAAGGCGTGGCGCGGCAGAACCAGACACGCGCAGGATCACCCTTCTAGGATGGTGCCGCTTCGGGACAAACTTCTGTTGCTTGCTGGCGAGCCAATCCGGGCAGCCGGGATCTCGCTGAGTGTAGCTGCTGCACTTACCGGCTTCGGACTGATCGCCGTCGGAGTCACGAAGCTCGGCTATTTCTGGAAGCTGTTCCCTTTCATCTGGGGACCTTGCTTCGTCGCGTACTTTCTCCGCGACTGCCATCTCCTGGTCGTAAAGCTTCGAATATTGAAGCGATGCGACGCCAGACAGCATCGTTTCTCTCCGGGTGAATTCTATTCCCGCTTCATAAGGCGGAAGTACGCCGGGCACTGGAGGTAGCCTCCCGAAGTTCGGCCGAGTGGCCAGCCTCGACAGCGAGGCGACCGCCGCCCTGGTCCGCACATTGCCCCGTGTCCTCGTCTCGAGCAGCGCGGCCGAGATCGAGGGTGCGGATGCCAAATCCGCCACCCCTCTACCGTTGTGGCAGTCGCCCGCCGGCCTTCACGCACGCCCCAATCGTTTCGTAGGCGACGAAGTTCGTGGTGCGTGAGTAGTAGGTCGTCCCGGGTGCGTGACAGATCCCGCTTCGGCTCTTCTTCACGACACCCTTCTCGGAGGCGGGCGGAGCCGCCCGGGGCCGTGACTGACTTCGGTGGCAATGGTAGTCGCCGGTCTTCCGGTTGTTATGGCAGCCCTGGGCGTTTAGGCCGCCGTCGTGGGCTGTCGCGACCGTGGCGGTCGCGATGCAGCACGCCAGGACGGCGAGAGCCGAAGTGAAATGCCTGGCCGTCATTCCGCACCGCCGATTGCCATCTGCCAGGCCCGGTCATCGTCGACCCGTGGTCGTGACCTGAGTCCGCGCAGGAGAATCATTCGGCCTACGGCAGCGCGTTCCCTCGATCGGTGTTTCGCGCGAGAGCGACCGAAGAACTCCGTGACGACGACGCGAATGAGCAGGATCTGCTGCTTACGCGAGCTGGAGATTCCAGACGCAAGGAGATGTTGCGGCTCTTCCTGGCCTATCGGACTCGTCGCCGGCGTCGCATTGCGAGGCCGCCCGCGAAGGTCGAGGCTGCGGCGAGTGCTATCGCGCCGATCGGACCGAACAGCGGCACGGGCGGCGGGTCCGACGGCCCTGCGGCCAGGATCACGCGGACGTAGTCGCCCGGGCTGTCCGCCGAGAAGTCGATCGAGAGCAGATCCCCCGTGATCGAGACGGAGTCGACGCCCGACTCCAGTCCGCGCAGCGTGGGATTCAGGTAGGTCGCCGTCGGATTGCCGAGGAAGTCGCTGTCCCCCAGCGCGCCCACTCCGGTCATCACGCCCAGGATCTGCGACGGAAAGAGGATCTGCCCGACGAGGCTGCGCGAGGTGCTCGGGTCGAAGGCGACGTAGTAGCTCGAGATCACGGTGCCGGCCGGGATCGTCGTGCTGCCCGATCCAAGGTCCACGACGACCGGCTGGCTCAGCTCGACCGACTGGGCCTCCTCGAATGCGAAGAGGTCGAGGGACTGAAAGTTGTCGTTGCCGACGGGCCCGATCGGATCGCAGAGTTGCGAGAACTGCCCGCCGCCCGTCGCGGCCGATCCGCCCGTCACCGATCCGACGAGCGTCGTCTGCTCCGGCGGGCAGACGTTGTAGCTGAGGCTCGGTGACGCCGAGCCCAGGATGACCCGGATCGAATCTCCGGGCGTGCTCGCCGCGAAGTCGACTGTCAGCTGATTGCCCAGGATCGAAAACGTGTCACCCGCTTCGAGGCCACGCAGGGTCGGGTTCAGGTAGTTCGCGGACGCGTTGCCCATGAAGTCGCTGGCGAGGAGCTGGGGCTCGTCGGCGATCACGCCGATGATCGTGTCGGGAAAGTCGATCGTCGCCACGACGCGTTCCGTCTGGTTCGGGTCGAAGACGATGTAGAAGCTCGAGACGGTCTCGCCCGCGGCGATCAGGTTGGTGGCGTCGAGGAAGAGGTCCGCATCGAGCAGGACGGCCTGCTGCTCTTCGAACGCGAAGAGATCGTAGGCGTCGAAGTTGTCGTCTCCGACGTCGCCGATCGGGTCGCAGATCTGCTTGAACTGGCCACCGGCCGAGAAGGCCGTCCCTCCCGTGACGACGCCCGTGAGCGTCTCGCTACCGGGTGGGCATACGTTGATGCCGGTCACCGCGTTCAGGCTCGTAATGATGCGCACCGCGTCGCCTGGCGTGCTCGTCGTGAGATCGAAGTCGAGCGTGCTTCCCGAGAAGCTGATGAGGTCGCTGCTCTCGAGCCCCTGGCTGCCGATCGCGTAGGTCACGGCCGGGTCGCCGAGGGTGCCGTCCGTGTCGTCGAAGCGGGCGTTCGTCCGGATCACGCCCACGATGGGCTCGTCGAAGCTGATCGAGCCGATCGCGTCCGTCGTCGTCGCCGGATCGAAGATCAGGTAGTGGCTCGAGATCGTGGATCCGGGGCCGAGCACGTTGCTCGGGATTCCGGGCGCCACGACGTCCAGGATCAGATTCGACGTCAGCGTCAGATCCTGCATCTCGTCGAAGGCGCGGACGTTGTCGTCGTCGAAGGCGTTGTTGCCGAGGGTCCCGATCGAAGCGCCGGTCACGACGAGGAAGGTGCCGCCGTTGCTCGCGGCCTGTCCCCCCGTCAACGACCCCGAAACGATCCCGGCATGGAGCGTCGAGGCGTGGAGCAGGACCAGGAGGCAGAGGGCGGCGCAGCAGTGCAGGCGGACAGGGAGGCCGCGCGGTTCGGCCGGGCGGGACACGGCGGCGGCAAGATCGAGCAGGCGACGGGCGGACGGAATCACTCGGGACTCCAGGGGTCGAGGGGTGGGCGGGATCCGAGGATCACGCGCCTCCGCCTTGATACCACGCTGTGCGACGCAATGGCGCACCGACGCCCGCGTCGCCCCGATGAATCGCGAGATTCGTCCCGCGATGCGCAACGGCGCGGCCGATCACAGGCAACTCAGGGCAGGGCGGTCCCGCTCCGGGACGCGCGCGCTGCGACGCCTGCCGAGGTCCCGTGGCCTAACGCCAGACCGGCGCCACGATCTGCCCCGCCCTTGCCAGCGCCCGCGCCTCGGCGCTCTGCACCTCGACGTAGCCCTGGCTCGACGTCGGGTTGAGTCCTTCGCTCGCCTCCATCGACGCGTCCGCCATGTTGTAGAGCGAGGCGGGGCAGTCGACGAGCTGCTGGAAGAAGAGGCTGCCCTTGTACGCGCCGAACTCGACGCGGCCGGTCGCCTTCTCCGCGAGCTGCTCGATCGCGCGGATCGCGGCGCGGGGCGCCGGGTCGAAGAGGCGGCCGTCGTAGATCGCGTCGGAGACGAGCGCGGAGAGCTGCTTGAAGAGGGTGCTCGATCGGCGGTCGAGCACGGCCTGGTAGATCGCCGCGAGGCCCGTGCCGAGGAGCTCCATGCCGGGCGCTTCGTAGACGCCGCGGCTCTTGGTGCCGATGATGCGGTTCTCGAGGGCGTTGGCGATGCCGATGCCGTTGCGGCCGCCGACGCGGTTCGCTTCGGCGAGCATGTCGAATTGGCCGAGGCGCTTGCCGTTCAGCTCGACGCAGACGCCCTGCTCGAAGCGCATCGAGACGGTCTCGATCTTGTCCGGCGCGTCCTGCGGCCACACGCCCATCGTCGGTGTGACGATCGTCGCGGGCGTCTCGAGGCTCTCGAGATCCTCGGCCTCGTGGGAGAGGCCGGCGATGTTCGCGTCGGTCGAGTAGCGCTTGGCGGGGCCGGTCGTCGCCTCGATGCCACGCTCGCGGAGGTAGGCGGCCATCTCGCGCCGGCCCGGGAACTGCTTGAGCAGGTCGGGGTCGCGCCAGGCGGCGTAGACCTTCATCTCGGGGGCGAGCACGTTCGTGTAGCGCTCGAAGCGGACCTGGTCGTTGCCGCGGCCGGTCGCACCGTGGGCGAGGACCGAGCAGCCCTCGGCCTGCATCGCGCCGAGCAGCCCGTGTACCGTCACGGCCCGCGCCATGCCCGTCGTGTTCCAGTAGCCGCCGTCGTAGCGGGCCTGCGCCTTGATCACGAGCATCGCGGCCCCGGCCATCGACTGCTTCAGGTCGACGATCCGCACGGGTGCCCCGGTCGGCTCCATGCGCCGCAGGATGTCGTTCACGTCGGTCTCGTCGGGCTGGGCGAGGTCCGCCGTGAAGCCGACGACGTCGACGCCGCCTTCGCGCAGGCGCGCCGTGACCGACTTGCTGTCGAGGCCGCCCGAGACGCAGATTCCAACCTTCCGACCCTCGAGATCACCGATGCGCATGCGCTCTCCGCTTCATGAATTCCCGATCCGGCCCGGGAGCGGGCGGAATCGGCCTGCTCCGGCGCGGCCGCGACGGAGCGGGGTCGCCCGGCGCCCGGGCCGAGCCGGGTGGGCGGGGCTCGCGACCCCTGCCGGGGCCGAAGCGCGGCGGACGATAGCAGGCCCTCCGGGCTGTCGAGACGGCTGCTCGGGGCCAGCCCCTCTGCACGGGGCGGATCCTCGCGGCTGGACTGCCCGGGCTCCGACCCGCGCCGTTCGCCGCTCAGCGCCCGGCGAGCCGCGTCTGCAGCTGCTTGAACGCGGCCTTCGCGCCGTTCGGGTCGAAGCGGTCGGGATCCTGGACCGTGGCGAGCAGCTTCGAGAGCTCGCGTCCCTCGATCGAGTCGTAGGTCGCGTCGTCGATCAATCCCTCGATCAGGTAGTTGTAGACGATCGTCTGGAGCGCCATCGCCGCCTGCTCCGACCCCGCGTAGTCCGTGTACTCCCCGCTCATCGCCTCGTCGAGGATCGCCTTCGAGAGCTTGCGCAGCGCCGCCTTGTCGACGCGCCAGGCCTCGAGCTTCGGCAACAGGCGCGCGATGTCCGCTCGAACCGAGGTCGCGAGGGCCTGCGCATCGCCGCGCCCCTCGCTCGCCGCCTGATGCAGCGCGCGCAGATCCTTGCGCAGCTTCTCCGCCGCGCCGGCATCGACCACGCGCAGGGCCTGCATCAGCATCAGGAAGCTCGCGTCGTTGAGTCGCGCGACGCCCGGTCCGAGGCCCGTGCTCTGGCGCGGCTGCCAGTCCTGCTTCTTGTCGATCGGGTGGTGGCAGGCGTGACAGTCGTAGAGGACGAGCTCCGGGAAGAGCCCCATCCGATTGCGCTTGGGATCGAGCATCGCGTCGAGCACCTCGTCGACGGCCACGGCCTGTCCGATCGCCCAGATCTTGATGTCGTTCGGCGCCTGCTTGCCGCGCTTCGTGTAGTCCTCGTCCGGCTCCCAATGGTAGGGCTGCAGGATCGAGAAGAGCGCGAGCTCGAAGCTCTGACGCGGGTGGCCGGCGCCCATGAGCCTGTGGTCGACGAATTTCTGGCGGTTGCCGAAGTGGCACGAGAGGCAGAGGCGCGCGCGGGCGACGGGCTGGTCGGTCGGGTAGAGGCCGAGCTCGATGTTCTTCGCGTGGGTATTGCCCGAGTCGTGGGGACGGAGATAGCGCTCGGCGCCGCCGTGGCAGGCCTCGCAGCCGACGCCATCCTCGATCTGGAAGGCGTTGTTCTCCGTGCGTCGCTTGTCCTTCGGCGGATTGTCGGCGTGGCAGTCGAGGCAGAGGTCGTCCTGATGCGGCTTCTGCTTGCGGCCGAGGTTGCGCGAGATGCGCAGCGAGTCCTTGTTGAGCAGGACCTTGTAGGCGCGCGTGTGGTGGCGGTCCTCCTCGACCCAGGTGACATACTCGTTCTGCAGCACGTTGCGGTCGTTGCGGGGGCCGGCGGAGCCGTGGCAGGTGCTGCCGTCGCAGCTCGACACGCCCTCGTGCTTGTCCGGGCCGTATTGGGGCAGGGTGGGATCCGCGGCGCGAGCCGGTTGCGGGAGCGAGGCGAAGGTCGACGTGCAGACGACGAGGAAGAGGGCGAGTCGGCGGGGCCACGCGGCGCCCGTGGCGCCGAGTGCGCGGAGAGCGGGCCTCCCGGTCGTGTCGAAGGATCTCGTCGCCATGCCGTCCGCCCCCATCTCCGGGCGTGCTCCGCCCGGTCGCTGCCGCATGTTAACCCCTTCGAGGAGGCCTTTGGCGCGGACCCCGCATCGAGCGCGTCGGGTGTGAGGGACGGCCGTGCGCGTTAGACTCGCGCGGCGCGTCGAGCCTGCTCGACCGTTCCTTTGCGCACGCGAAGTGGACGCGCGGCGTGTGCGCCCGATCGGAGGAGCCCCGGAATGAGGCAGACGATTCGGAGTCGTGCGGGTCTTCCCGTACTGCAGAGCAAGGCGGGAGGAGGCAGCCGCACGCAGCCTCCGGAATTCCGGCGCCCCGGGTCGGGCGCCCGCTCCCTCGTCTTCATGCTTCTCGGGCTGCTCGCCGTCGCGCTCGCCCCGAGTCTCGCCGCGATCTCCGCGCGGGCCGACGGCCACGCGCACGACCACGCGCCGGCGGCGATCCCGCGGACTCCCGCGCCGCCGGATGCCCGGGTCTACTTCATCACCCCGACCGATGGGGAGACGGTCACCTCGCCCGTCGTCGTGCGCTTCGGGCTCACGGGCATGGGCGTCGCGCCGGCGGGCGTGGCGAAGGAATCGACCGGTCACCACCACCTCGTGATCGATGCTGAGCTTCCGCCGAGCGGGCTCCCCGTCCCCAGCTCCGAACACTACCGGCATTTCGGCGGCGGGCAGACCGAGGTCACCCTCGAGCTCGCCCCCGGCGAACACACCCTCCAGCTCCTGCTGGGCGACCAGAACCACGTCCCCCACGATCCGCCGGTCGCCTCCAAGCGCATCACGATCCGGGTGGAGTGAGTCCGATCGGTCTGCGGGCGCGGCGGCAGGGCGCCCGATCGAGTCTTCATCCGAAGCGTCGGCCGGCCGACACGACGGAACGCCCGGCCGGTCCGGGCTGGGTCGAGCGACGCTGCGCGGTCGGGAGCGGGGTCGGAGGCGATCCGGTGCCCGGTCGGATGGGCGGAAGAGCGGAGGAAGGCAGCGGGATGGCGCGACAGGACGACCGCGAGCCCGATCCGCGTCCCCGCGACGAGGATCCGACCGACGACGACTCGGCGAAGACGCGCATGCTGACCGAAGGCGTGCCGGCGGACGAGGCGGGGATCGCGTCGCTCGAGACGCGCATCGTGCCCGATGCTCCGCCGACGCCGCCCGGGGAGCCGGGGCCCCTCGCGGCGCAGGCGGCGGAGACCGTGCTGGCTGCGGACGACGACCGCACCCAGATCGTGTCGGGTCCCGTCCACGCGGATCGACCGGCGACGCCTGCCGAGCTCGCCCAGCGGGGCGAGACCGTCGTGGCGGCGGCGACCGACGCCGACGCCTTCGACGACGTGGAGGACGGTGGGGAAGCGGCCGACGACTCCTCGGGTCCGCAGGCCACGCGCGTGATGGACCCCGACGACAAGACCGCCCCACCGGCCGTCGCGGCCGGGGTCGCAGCCGGTGCGGCGGCGGCTCGGGGTGCGACGCCGATCCGCCGTCCGGGCCCCACGCCGATCGATGCGGAGCGTGGCCTCGCGCCGGGCACGGTCCTCTTCGGCGAGTACGAGATCGTGAGCGTGCTCGGGGTCGGCGGCATGGGCGAGGTCTACCGCGCCCGCCATCGCCGCCTCGACGAGCATCGCGCGATCAAGGTGATGCACGCCGAGCTCTCGAAGAAGAAGGGCGCCAGCGAGTTCTTCTACCGCGAGGCCAAGGCGCTGCTCGCCGTGCGCCATCCGGCGGTCGTGCATTGCCACGATCTGCTCTCGGACGACGAGGGACGCGTCTATCTGATCATGGAGATGATCGAGGGCATCCCGCTCTCGAAGAAGATGAACGATGGCCCGCTCTCGCCCGACGACGTCGCGATCCTCGGCGCGCGCGTGAGTCACGGTCTCGCCGCCGCCCATCGCAAGGGCGTGATCCATCGCGACGTCTCCCCCGACAACATCGTCCTCCCGAACGGCCGCGTGCAGGAAGCGAAGGTCATCGACTTCGGCATCGCGAAGATCCTGCAGCAGGGCGAGGGCACGATCGTCGACGGCTTCAAGGGCAAGCTCTCGTATGCGTCGCCGGAGCAGCTCGGCTTCTTCGGCGGGCAGATCGATGGCCGCTCGGACTTCTACAGCCTCGGCCTCGTGCTCGTCGCGGCGGCGCTCGGGCGGCCGATGCCGATGGGCACGACGGTCATGGAGGCGGTCGATGCGCGGCGGAATCTGCGCGGGCTGCCCGACGAGATCCCGGTCGGCCTGCGCTCGGCGATCCAGCCGCTGCTCGCCCTCGATCCGAAGGACCGCCCGCGCTACGTCGATCGGCTCTTCGTCGTGCCCGGTGGCGTCGAAGGGACGGATCCGTCGCTCTACGTCGGACCCGGTCTCGCGACGCGCGCCGAGCCCGAGGCGTCGAAGGGTGCGGATCGACGGGGCCTCTACGCGGGGGTCGGTGTCGCCGCCGCGGCGCTACTCGGGCTCGGCCTCTTCCTCGCGTCCGGCTCCGAGCGCGGGTCGGGTGGAACGGAGGCCGTCGCGGAGGCTACGACCGTGGCCGATGTCGCTCCGCCCGCGCCCGAAGTGGCCCTCCCCGAGCCGGTCGTCGCGCCGGTCGTGGCGCCCGCCGAGGCGCCGGCGAAGGTCGCGCCGGCCGCGCCCGCTCCCCGACGCGTCTCCGCCCAGGACCGCATCCGCATCATCGGGCTGCTCAACAATGCCCGCCTCGCCCTCGGCGACAACCGGCTGATGGCGCCCGCCGGCGACAACGCCTACGACCGCTATCGCAAGGTCCTCGACCTCGATCCGGGCAACGACAAGGCGCGGGCGGGGCTGCGCGAGGTGGCCGCCCGCTACGTGCAGCTCGCCGAGGGCGCGATCGCGAAGGGCGACCCCGCGCAGGCGCGCGACTTCCTCGATCGCGCACGCCGGGCGGACTCGAGCTACGCGGGCATTCGCGAGACGGCGGCGCGCCTTTCACGCTAGGCGCTGCTCGAGTCCGACAGAGCGCTTCTCGCGCCGAGTGTTGCTCGAGCCCGACAGAGCGCTTCTCGCGCCAGGTGTTGCTCGAGCCCGACCGAGCGCCCCGGAGCGCCGGGCGCCGACCGGAGTGCTTGCCCGTCGGCGTGTGCGGCCCGGCTCAGTGCCTCAGAGCCGCGGGCTCGCCATCGCGTAGGCTTTCAGCTCCTCGCGGAGCGGGCCCACGTCCTTGGACTTGATCTCGCGCAGCACGATCGCGTACGCGGCCTTGCGCGAGGCGCCGAGGTAGTCGCCCTCGCTCACGAAGCGCTCGGCCTCGACCGCGTACTGCTCCTCGGGGTTCTGCAGGAACTCGACGAGCTTGACGCCGATCTCCTCGGAGATCTTGTCGGCGAGGCCGTCGTTGCCCGAGAGGATCTCGATGTCGGGCGGCAGCTCCACGAAGTCCGTCTCCTGCGTGAAGTTGCCGAGCGAGACGCCCTGGCGGCCTTCGTCCTGGAACTCCTGCTTGGTCTGGAGCGAGTCCGTGAAGAGGACGCGGCCCGTGGCGGCCTCGACCACGCGGTACGACACGGAGATGATGCCGACCTTGCGCACGTTCGTGACCTCGATCGACACGTCCTCGGTCACGTCCCGGGTCACCGTCCGCGAGGGCTCGGTCGTCTTCTTGCGCTCGCGCTCGGAGAGCTGGGCCCATTGCGTGTGTTCGGGGTTGACGATCGTCTCCTGTCCCGTCACGACGCGTCGGGTCTCGCTGCCCTTCTTCTCGGTCGTCTCGACCTTCGCGTCGAGGATCGAGCCCTGCACGATGAAGTCGGCCGTGTCGAGGTCGTTGCAGGCGTCGGAGCGCTTGCACTCCTCGAGGATGCGCTCGAGCTGCTCGCGCTCGACGATGCGTACGTCGCTCGGGATCGTGCGGAAGATGTGCTGGACGACCTTCGACGCGACGGCGTCGCCGACCTTGGCCGCCGAGGTCTTGGCGTCCTCGAAGGGGTAGGCCGTGAGGCCGCGGACGGCGCGCTTGGCGACCTCGTCGCGCGTCAGGCGGAGGCGCTGGCGGATCTTCGGAGTCGTCTCACCGAACTCCGTGAGCACGCTCAGATAGCCCCAGGCCAGGCCGTACTCGCCGGCGGCGAAGGCCTTCTCGTAGGCGGCGTCGACCTGCGCGAGGAAGCCGTCGATCCCGGGCAGCGTCGACTTCCGGTCGAGCAGCAGCTCGGAGATCGTCGCCGCGTCGCGGTAGCGCTCGTAGGCGGCCTCGAGGTTGCGCGCCGCCGAGGCCTCCTGGCCGAGCAGCCCGAAGGCCTCGGTCATGGGCCCGGCGGACTCCGCGAGCCCCTGCTTGATCTCCCCGAAGCAGTCGGTCTTCGAGAAGTCCGAGAGCATGTTCATCGAGCGGCCGACGCGACCCGATTCGAGCGCGTCGCTGAAGCGCTTGAGGATCACCTTTCCGTCGACCTCGCACTTCTGCTTGCGCGCGGCCTCGTCCTCGGGATTGACCTCCTGCACGATGCCGAGGAGCTCCTGGGCCTTCTCGTAATCCTCGTTGCGGATGGCCTCCTTCGCGTCCTGAGAGACGTCGCGCAGGATCGCGTCGCGCTGGGCGGCGTAGCGCGCGGCCTTCTCCGAGCCCGTGCCCGTCAGCGCCGAGAGGTCCGAGAGGAGGTTCAGTCGACCGAGCACGTCGCTCTCGCTCGTGCTCGAGAGCTTCTGCTCGCGCTGGCCGATCGCCTGCTGGGTCGCCGAGAGCTCCTGCTGGAGCTCGCCCTCGAGCTCGGCGTGGACGCCGGCACTCCAGCGCGCGATCGCGCCGAGCCCGCCCAGCTCCTTCTCGACCGCGCCGAGGGGCAGGTTGCCGTCGAGTCGCGGCACCTGCGAGAGCCGCGTGCGCACGCTCGCCGCGCCGCGATTCGCGAGCTCCGAGCCGATCGCCTCGCGCTGGTTGCCGAGCCTTAGCGCGGCGTCGCTGCCCGGCTTCACGCTCGCGAGCTGCGTGGAGAGCTGGTCGAAGACCGACTCGAGCTCCGTCTGCGAGGCGGCGCGGGGATCGGCCGGGAGCTGGATCGCCGGACCGGAGCCGCCGCCGCAGCCCGCCTGGGCGAGCAGACCGACGAGCGTGAGGAGGAGGACGAGGGTCGACGGATTCGGTCGGGTCGTACGCATGAGAGGGGCTTCGCTCCGGGATGGGGACGCCAGGCGTCCGGGCTCTCCAACCGCCGGGGGCGACCCTCTCGGGTCGCGGGCGGTCGCGGTGACATCGCTTCGGGTGATCCCACGGCCCGGTTGAGGCCACCGCGGCCTCGACGTGGCCGTGAGGCTATGGGAGATGGGCACTTTGTTCCAACCCGGCGCGCGCCACCGTGAACCAGTTCACGTTCGGCGCGGTCTGCCTCGGAGCTCGCGCGGCCTCGGGTCGTGGGATCGCACGCTCGTGATCGTCGAGGTGAAAGTGCCGCGATCGGGCGCGGCGTGGCCCGGTCTCGCAGGTTCCGCGATGATCCGACCGATGATCCGTCCGGGACGGATCGATCCCGAGAGGAGACCTGCTTGAGCCGTTTCGTGATCCATGGAGGACGTCCGGTCGCCGGGGAGATCCGCGCGAGCGGGAGCAAGAACGCGGTGCTGCCGATGATCGCCGCCGCGCTGCTCACGGAGGAGGAGGTCGTCCTCGAGAACGTCCCGTCGATCCGGGACGTGGACGTGATGCTCGAGATCGCGGCGACCCTGGGTGCGGAGGTGTCCCGGGCCGGCGATCGCGTCGCGATCCGGGCGGCGGATCTCGAGGCGCAGGAGCTGCCGGTCGAGCTGTGCGAGAAGGTGCGCACGTCGATCCTCTTCGTCGCGCCGCTGCTCCATCGTCTCGGTCGCGCGAAGCTGAATCCGCCCGGCGGTGACGGGATCGGGCGCCGCCGCCTCGACACGCATTTCTACGGGCTGCGCCGCCTGGGCGCCGTCGTCGACGACCTCGAGTTCGACTTCCGCGCCCCGGAGCCGCTCGAGGGGGCGATCCTCTTCTTCGACGAGGCCAGCGTCACGGCGACCGAGCACATCCTGATGGCCGCCGTGCTCGCGCGCGGGACGACGACGATCCTGAACGCCGCGAGCGAGCCGCACGTGATGGACCTCGCGAAGCTGCTGATCGAGATGGGCGCCCGGATCGAGGGACTGCACACGAACACCCTCACGATCACCGGCGTCGAGCGCCTCGGCGGCGCCACCCATCGCGTCGTCTCCGACCACATCGAGGTCGGCTCCTACCTCGCCCTCGCGGCCGCGACCGGCGGCGGCATCACGATCCACGACACGGTGCGCGGTCATTACTGGATGATGCATCGCGTCTTCGAGCGTTTCGGCATCGAGATCGACATCAAGAGCGACCGCATCGTCATGCCCGCCGGCCAGATCCCGCGCATCCAGCCCGACGCCGGCGGCGCGATCCCGCAGGTCGACGACGGCCCCTGGCCGCAGTTCCCGACCGACATGATGAGCCCCTTCCTCGTGCTCGCGACCCAGAGCGAGGGCACGATCCTCTTCTTCGAGAAGATGTTCGAGGGGCGCATGTACTTCGTGGATCCGCTGATCCAGATGGGCGCGAATGCGGTGATCTGCGATCCGCATCGCGTGATCATCACGGGCCCCGCGAAGCTGCGCGGTCAGACCGTGCGCAGCCCCGACATCCGCGCCGGCATGGCCATGATCATCGCCGCCTGCTGCGCCACCCGACGTCCCTGCATCGTGCAGAACGCCGAGATCGTCGACCGGGGCTACGAGCGTGTGGAGGAGAAGCTCCGGGCGCTCGGCGTCGACATCGTGCGCGAGGACGACTGAGCCCGGCCCCGACCGGCCCCGGTCCCGCGCCCGCGCATGACGGGCGTTTCAGTCCTCGAGCTCGGGCTGCGGCACGGTCATGCGCGCCCGGAACGGCCCGCCCGCGATCCCCGGCTCGATCGCGAGCTGTGCGTCGAGGGCGGTGATCGCGTCCTGGACGACGGCCAGCGCCAGATCGAGCCGCGCCTCGAGGCGCTCGGCCGCCTCCGGATCTCCCGAGGCGAAGGGGCTGGGCATCGTCATGGCGCACTCGAGCACGCGAGCCGCGCCCGTCGTGCTCGCGCGCTGAGTGATCTCGAGGACCAGGCGAGGCGGCACCACGCCGGGCCGATCGTCGGCCCCGGACAGGGTCGCGGCCCAGTCGAGCAGGCTGCCGAGCCCCGCCGCGAGCAGGGCCGGTCGGCCCCAGACGCGGGGCGGGGCGCCGTCGAGATCGATCTCGAGCGGGGGCGCCGCGCCGTCCCGGGCGGCCTCGAACTCCGCCCGCACGCTGCTCGCGAGCTCGCGAAGATCCACCCAGCCCGCCTTGACCGCGGGGTCGGGCTCCGGTGCGATCGCGCCCTCGAGCAGCTCGGTCATCCGTCGCGTCGCGTCGAGCAATGCTGCCTCGTCGCTCGGGCCGGTCGCGTCGTCGACGCCGGGCGTCGCGCGTTCGAGAGCGGCCAGCAGACGTGCGAGGGAGGTGGCGAGGGGATGCGGCGTCTCGAGGTCCGGGTTGCGCAGACGGCCGAGGGCGGCGTGCAGGCCGGCGATGTCGTTGCCGCTCGGTGCGCGCCGGGGGGCGCCGCGGGGCGGACGTCGACTCTCGTCGGGGACGAAGTGGCGGGTCACGTCGCGCAGGATGCCGACCATCCGCCAGTCGCCCTCGAAGGTGCGGTAGGAGCGGACGGAGATCTCGGCGACGATGCGATGGCCGTTTGCGGCGTGCAGCGTCACGAGCTCCTGGGTGATCGAGCGGCCGGGGGGCTTCGAGGCGATCGCGGCGAAGCGCGAGTTGGCGAGCTCGTGATACTTCGAGGGGATCCAGAGCCGGAAGTGGCTGCCCGTGACCTGCTCCGGCGAGTAGCCCATCAGGTCCTGCACGGAGCCGCTCACGTAGACGACGCGCCCGGCGGCGTCGATCTCGCAGAGCACGTCGACGGCGGCATCCGTGATCGCGCGGTAGCGCCTCTCGCTCTCGGCGAGCGCAGCGTTCGCGCGTTCGAGCTCGTCGTGCTTGGCGTGCAGCTCGAGCTGCTGCGCCTCCATGAACTGGAGCACGGAGCTCGAGGAGAAGATCGCGCGCGCGAGTCGCCGTACTCGCGCGGAGAAGGTGCGGGACGGCGGCACCGCGATCCGGAAGCGCGCCTCCCGTTCGCCGATCTCCGCCGAGACCACGGCGTCGCGACCGCCGATCACGCGGGGCAGGACGCGACTCGCACCCGTGGCGAAGTGGAAGAGCTGGGGGCAGGGGCGTAGCCCCTCGGCGATCGATGCGTGGATCTCGATCTGCGTCGCGTCGATCTCCCGGATGCGCGTGAGGACGCCGGGCATCGCGCGGCGCAGCGCCCAGTGGCTCGCGGCTCGGTAGAGGCGGAGGGGCGACGCGGTCAGGCCCGCGAGCGCGCGCAGGAACGACGCCGGCTTCATCCGCACGATCAAGGCACCGCAGCGCTCGAGTCCCTCCGGGCCGTCGAGATGCCGCTCCAGGCGCTGCATGAGGTCGGCGAAGTGGGACCACTCCACCGGGCGCTGGACCACGCCCCGCTCGTCGACGGCGATCGGCAGGTCGCCTAGCAGGTCGACGACCGGGATCCCCTCTTTCGTGAGCTGGGAGAAGAAGTCCGACAGGAAACGCCCCGAGACGAACTCCATGCTCTCGGTCGTCGCGGACGGGCGTGACATCGGGGCTCCGGAAGGGGGCGCTCGGATTTTTGATCCGGGGCCGGAACTCGACCCGCGCCGGATCTTGCCACAGCCGACTCATCGCGGTGTGTGACGCATGACCGGAATCTGCCGCTGAGATGCCGTGCCGGGGCGCACGGGATACATCTGTGCCCCGAGGGGTGGTCGGCGAGACGCACCGGGCAGCCGGTCGGGTCGGAGGCCCTGGGGAAGACGCCCGAACGCCCACGCCCCCGATCGCGCTATCGTACGGCGCACCAATCCAGTACCCCCAGCTGCGATCCGGTGCCCCGCGACGTCGGGGTCACCGTATGAGCGCCGGCTGGATGGGGGGCGGCGTGCGGCCGACTCGCGGATACGGAATCCACGCCGATGGGACCCGGTTGGTCCGACGCCCTGTCGAGGGCTCGGCGCGGGGGGACCTGCGGCCGATCGGGTGGATGGCTCGGAGCCTGCTCGTCATCGGTCTGATCGCGGTGGCTGCGCCGTCGCTCGCCGGGGGCGGCAGCCCGGCGGATGCCGCCCTCGCCGGACCCTGGCGTTGGCTCGATCCCGGGCTCGAGCTGCTCGCGCCCCAGGCCGTGCTCGCGGTGGGGCCCTGGCGCGAGGTCGCCGTGACCCAGGACCCGGAGCGTCGGGCGGCGCGGCTCGCGCGGCTCGCGGAGTCGATCCAGGCCCAGGCGGTCCTCGAAGGCGATGCGGGGCGAGAGGCGCCACGGGCGACGCTGCGACCGGTCGCTCTTCGTCAGGCGGCCCTCGAGTCCGCCCGGCTGCTCGAGGCGGCCGGGGAGTTCCGTGCCGCGGCCGAGGCCTACGCCGGCGTCGTGGCCTCGGGCGACGTCGTGCTGGTGGACGTCTGGCATGGACTCGCGCTCAACCTGGCCCTCGCCGGCGAGGACCTGCGCGCCGAGCAGGCCTTCCTCCGCGGGCTCGAGGCCTCCGGACGCGCCAGCGATCAGATCCGCTTCCGCTACGACCTGGCGGGCTTCTACGCCGGGCAGGGACGGCTGATCGATGCGATGGCCGTCGTCGACGCCCTGCTGCCGCACGTGCCCGAGTCGACGATCCTCGCGGCGGCGCGCTCGGGACTCGACTCGTCGATCGAGCTGGCCTCGCTCGCGCATTTCCGCGGCGCGCCCCTGGTGTGGCCCGGTCGCCCGCCCGGCCCGGGCTGGGAGGAGATCGATCCCCGCGTCGCGAGCGCCGCCGAGCGGCTGCCTCCGTCGTGGCGCGATCGCCTGCTGCCCTTCGCCCGTCGCTTCCAGGAGGAGGAGGCCGTGCGATCGGCGACGATCGGGGTCGTCGCGGCGCTCGTCCTGCTCGCCGGCTTCGTGCTGCTGCGTCAGCGCGGCGACGTCGCCGTCGCGATCGAGTATCCCGAGGAGCTTCGGGGCACCTTCCGCGTGCGCCTGCGCAGCGGACATCGCCCGGTCCCCGACACCGCGACCGAGGAACAGATCCGCCAGGGCGGCGCGTCGACGCGCCGCGAGCACCACATGGTCGCGCGCGAGACCCAGTTCCAGCGCCTCTTCACGGGCCGCTACCAGGTCATCCTCGACGGCCTGCTGATCGATCCCGCGAGCGACGAGGTCCTCGGTCGCATCCACGAGGAGAAGGTCGTCCGGGTGCGCCATCGCAGGACGGTGCGCATCGAGTTCGACGTGCACCCGACGACCTGCCCCGTCGACGTGCGCGTGCTGTGGGGCGATCGGCCGGCGGACGAGACGCAGATCACGGTGCCGGGTGTGATCGACAAGCCGCGGGCTGCATCGCGGGGGGCGATCCGCGTGCTGCTGCCGAAGGGCGAGTACCGGATGCTGATCGGCTGCGGCGATCGGGTCTTCGATCGCGCGGTGCGGGTCTCGAGCTTCCGGCCGATGCCGCTCGAGCTCGACGTGCTCGAGGAGCAGGCGGTCTTCAAGGGCTGTCCGCCGGCGGTCGCGCCCTATCTGACGGGGGATCTCGCGGGCGTCGCGCGCGCGCTCGAGCGGGACGGGCAGGCGGCGCTCGGATTCCGGCTGCTCGCGACGAAGCATCAGGCGGAGGGCGAGCTCGCCCGGGCCGCGGACTACTACGAATCCGCGGGCGACCGCCGCGCCGCGGCGAAGCTGCGGCTCGAGCTCGGGGAGGCCGCGCGGGCCGCGGCTCTCTACGAAGAGGCCGAGGAGTGGCTGGAGGCGGCCGCCGCCCATCGCCGGGACGGCCAGGTGTTGCGCGCCGGCGAGTGCTTCGAGCGCGCGCTCGACTACGAGCGGGCGATCGCCTGCTACCGCGAGGCGGGCGCGATCGATCGCTGGCTGACGGCCCTCGAGCGCTACGGCTCCGTCTTCGAGGCCGCCAAGCTCGCCCTCGAGCACGAGCAGCGCCCGCGCGCGATCCGACTGCTCCAGCGCGTCGAGACGACGGATCCCGACTTCCGCGAGGCCTGCGCGCTGCTCGCCGAGGCCTTCGAGACCGAGGGCCATTTCGACCTCGCCGCCGGCAAGCTCGACGAGTACATCGGCACCTTCCGACCGGCCCACGCCACGGCCGACACCTACTCGCGACTCGCCGAGCTCTGGGAGCAGGCGGGGCATCTCGAGCGCGCCCTCGGCGTGCTCGAGGACCTGCGCCGACGCGAGCCGACCTTCCCGAACATCGCCGCCCGCATCGAGTCCCTGCGCAAGCAGCGCAGCGCGTCGGGGCACCTCTTCAGCGCCTCCGGCAGCCGCGCCACCGTGGCCGACGGGGCTGCCACCGCCTTCGTCGGCGACGTCCGCTACGACCTGATCGAGGAGATCGGGCGCGGGGGGATGGGCGTCGTCTACCGGGCACGCGACACGCGCCTCGATCGGATCGTGGCGCTCAAGCGTCTGCCCGAGGGCCTGCGCCGACACCATCCGCGCGCACTGCAGTTCTTCCTGCGCGAGGCGCAGTCGGCGGCCCGCCTCAACCATCCGAACATCGTGACCGTCTACGATGCCGACCAGCAGGACGGCCAGTTCTTCATCACGATGGAGCTGCTCGAGGGGCAGCCCCTGCACACCATCCTGCGCGAGCGTGGCCAGCTCTCGCCCTCGAACGTGCTGGGCATCGCGCGCCAGGCCTGCCGCGGCCTCGACTACGCCCATGGCCAGGGCGTCGTCCATCGCGACATCAAGACCGCAAACCTCTTCGTGACCACCGACCGCGTCGTGAAGATCATGGACTTCGGTCTCGCCAAGGTGCTCGAGGAGGTGCGCGGCGCGACGACGCTCGTCTCGGGCACGCCCTACTACATGTCCCCCGAGCAGGTCCTCGGTCACGACGTCGACCATCGCACGGACCTCTACTCCCTCGGCGTCACGCTCTTCGAGCTGACGACGGGCAGCGTCCCCTTCGACTCCGGCGAGGTCGCCTATCACCACCGACACACGCCGGTGCCGGATCCCCAGTCGCTGCGCCCGGATCTTCCGACGGATCTCTCGCAGCTGATCCTCGAGCTGCTCGCCAAGGATCCGGCCGAGCGGATCCAGACGGCGGCCGCGGTCCTCGAGCGATTGACCGAGATCGATCCCGGCTAGCTTCGTGTGGGGTCTGCGACCCCGCGCAGCTGGCGTTCCATCAGATGTGGGGGCTGTGCCGGGGGTCACTTCCCCCGACACGCGATTCCGTCAAGCTGCGCCGCGATGGCAGCGCCCACGATCGTTCCGCCCGCCGATCCCGTCTCCGCCGAGTCCGATCTCGATCGGTTGGTGGGGCTGTTCGAGCATCGCGTCCGCTTCTTCGCCCGGCGCGTCGAGCGCCGCTTCGGACTCGATCCGCAATGGCGCGACGACCTCGTGTCCGCCGGCTACTGGGGACTGCTCAAGGCGCTGCGCAACCGGCGGCCCGACGCACATCCGCACGAGCTCTCGGCCTACGTGTCGATGCGGGTCGAAGGGGCGGTGATCGATGAGGCCCGGTCGGTGCTCGGGCGCGTCGCCCAGCGCGCCGAGTGCGATCCCGAGCTGCTCGACGGTGACGGCGTGCTCGAGGGCGTGAGTCTCGAGTGGGAGATCGATCGTCCGGACGAGGATCCGGAGGACCTCGCCGATCGACAGTCCCGATGGCAACGCATCGAACGGTCGATCGACCACCTCGACCGGGACCATCGCGATCTGCTGCTCGCCTACGCCGAGGGTCGCTCGATCGCAGAGATCGCTCGAGGAACGGGATGCAGCCCGGGCCGCCTCCAGGGCGAGCTCGCGCGCATCAGTCGGGCGATCCGTGCCCGCTCCCCCGAGCTGCGTCGGCTGCTCCGCCACGAGATCTGATCCGGACCGAGCGTCGAGGCCCGCACGCGGGGGTCGAAGCGATCCGGGCGGCGTCGTAGACTCCCGCGTCGACCTCCGGATACGAGGTGGGCCGCAGTCCGGTGCCCGCCCAGGGAGAACGGAATCGTGTCAGAACAGTCGAGCGGGCGTCCCACGATCGTGGCCGCCCTCCTGATCAGCCTCTCGATCATCGGGGGCAGCTTCTTCGTGGCCAGCTCGCTCGACCGGGCGACGGCACAGATCGAGCAGGCCACGGCCGCCCTCGAGAACCTGCCCGGCGACGGTGCGCCGAGCGCCGGTCGCCCGCGTCCGGCGCGCCCCGACGCCGAGCGCAAGTACGAGGTGGAGATCGGCGAGGCGCCGGTTCGCGGTAATCCGAAGGCCGCGGTGACCGTGGTCGAGTGGTCCGACTTCCAATGCCCCTTCTGCAATCGGGTGACGCCGACGCTCGCGCAGATCCAGCAGGAATACGGCGACCGGGTGCGGATCGCCTTCAAGCACATGCCGCTCTCGATCCATCCGCAGGCGCCCGCCGCGCATGCCGCCGCGGAGGCGGCGCATCGGCAGGGTCGCTTCTGGGAGATGCACGACCTGATCTTCGAGAACCAGCGCGACCTGAGTCCCGAGACCTTCGAGGGCTATGCCGAGAAGCTCGGGCTCGACCTCGAGCGATTCCGACGCGACGTCGCCGCGGCCGACGTCAAGAAGCGGCTGGACGAGGACATGCGTCAGGCGAGCGCGCTCGGCATCACGGGCACGCCGGCCTTCTTCATCAACGGCCGCTATCTCTCGGGCGCCCAGCCCTTCGCGAACTTCAAGCGCCTGATCGACGAGGTGCTGGCCGAGGAGTCGTGATCCGGGCGATCGCCTTCGACCTCTTCGACACCCTCGTCGACCAGAACCACCACCGCCTGCAGCCCGTGGAGATCGAGGGGCGACGTTTCGGGGCGACGACGCCGGCGTTGCACGCGCGGCTCGTCGAACGGACCGGAATGGACCTGCCCCTCGTCGAGTTCGCGCAGCGCCTGCGCGAGATCGACGCCACGCTCCGCGCGGAGACCGTCGACCAGGGCATCGAGCTCTCGACGCTCGACCGCTTCGTCGCCTTCGCGAATCACCTGGGCTGCGACGACGTGCTCGCCGTCGCTCGGGAGCTGACGGAAGTGCACATGGACCTGCTCCACGGCGCGGTCAGCGTCCCGGCCCACCACGAGCCCGTGCTCGCCGCACTCGGCGTCGAGCATCCGCTCGCGCTCTGCTCGAACTTCACCCACGCGGCGACGGCGCGGCGGATCCTCGACGAGGCGGGCTTCGATGCGCATCTGGACGTGGTCGTGATCTCCGAGGAGGTGGGCATCCGGAAGCCACGCAGGGAGATCTTCGAGGCGATGGTCGAGGCGCTCGGGGTCGCACCGCGGGAGATCCTGCACGTGGGGGACGATCTCGAGGCCGATGTCGCGGGGGCGGCCGCGGCGGGCCTCCGGACGCTGTGGCTCACCCGGCGCGTGGTCGATCCGGAGGCGGCACTCGCGCGTCATCGCGGTGCGCGCCCCGACTTCGCCCTCGACGACCTGCTCGACCTGCCGGTCCTCGTCGCGCGGCTGGCGGCCCAGGGCGTCGCGTGAGCCGGGCCGACGATGCGGGCTCGGCGCGTCGGGCGACGCGCTTCGTGTCAGTGGATCGAGCCCGGCTGGATCAGTTGGAAGAGCGCGACCTCGGCCTCGAAACGAGTGCCGTCCTTCCTCTGCATCTCGTAGCTGCCGGCCATCGAGCCGAACGGCGTCGCGAGCGGGCAGCCCGAGGTGTACTCGAAGCTCTGGCCGGGCTCGAGGGTCGGCTGCTCGCCGACGACGCCCGGGCCGTGGACCTCCTCCGTATGGCCCGTCGCGTCGACGATCGTCCAGTGTCGGTTCAACAGCTGGACCGTCGTCTCGCCTTCGTTCGAGATCCGGATCGTGTAGAGGAAGAACCATCGGCTGGCCGGCGGATGGCTGTGCTCCGGCGAGTAGCGGGCCTGCACGCGAACGCGTACGCCGCCGGTCTCGGCCTCGGAGGTCGTCACGAAGAGGTCGGGGTCGCTCACGGCGGAGAATCTAGCAGCCCGCGCTGCGCGCTCCGGGGAGCGGGGCCCACATGAATTGCCTGCTGCTCGAACCGGACGAGCTCGGGGAGGGACCTCCCGACCAGCCTCGCCGCGCTCGCATCGAAGGACGCCGTCGCCGGCACGCCGAGGAGATCCTGCGTGCGGAGGCGGGGGACCGCCTGCGTGTGGGGCTCGTCGGCGGACGGATCGGCTCCGCGCGGGTGCTCGCCCTCGATGCGGAGGCGCTCGAGCTCGAGGTCCTGCTCGATCGTGATCCGCCTGCGAAGCGCCCCCTCGAGCTCGTGCTCGCGCTGCCGCGCCCACCGGTCTTCCGCCGTCTCCTGTCGACGATCGCCAGCCTCGGCATCACGCGGCTCGTCGTGGCGGGCACCGCGCGCACCGAAGGGAGCTTCTGGCAGAGCCACGTCCTCGACGCCGAGGAGATCCGGGCCCGATTGCTGCTCGGACTCGAGCAGGCCCGCGACACGGTCCTGCCGCAGGTCGAGCTCTATCGCTACTTCGAGCCGCTCGTGGACGAGGTGCTCGCGCCGCGCATCGCAGGGCGCCGGGCGCTGCTCGCGCACCCGGGCGCGCCGAACTCCTGCCCACATGCCGTGGACGGACCGATCACGCTCTTCGTGGGTCCCGAGGGCGGCTTCGTCGACTACGAGGTCTCGCGACTCGAGGGCATCGGGTTCGAGTCGGTCGACCTTGGCCCGCGTGTGTTGCGTGTCGAGCCGGTGGTTCCCCTGCTCGTCGGTCGCCTCTGTCCTTAGGTCGCGGGCGCCGACGAGGGGACGCGACGCCTCACTCCGTCACTTCGTCGACAGCACGCCGAGCACGACGTCGTCCTGCGGTGGCGGCTGGACATCGAAGGCGATGATGCCGAAGTGCACGATCAGGAGCGTGCCGTAGATCGCGAGCGAGGCGTAGAGGCCGATCCGTGCGAGGCGGTAGTTCTTGTGGACCAGGAGCAGGACGAGCCAGAAGCCGACTACGAGGCATTTCTGGGCGAGGAAGGCGTAGGGGCCGATGTCGAGGAAGAAGTCCATGACGGGGTTGGCTTCGCGCCCTCCACGCTCGAGCCAGAGCATCGTGAAGAAGGCGTCCGCCACGTTGAGCAGGAAGATCGCGAGCAGGAGCGCAACGTCGGTGCGCGTGTAGCGATCGACGTAGCCCGGGGCATCGCTCGCGCGACGGCCGCGGCTGCGGCGGACCGGCCCGAAGAAGGCGCTCCAGGGACTGGTGGGGCGCGTGCGACGATCGCTGCGGCGACGCTCGCCGACGGGCTGCGATCCGTTCGCTGCCGCTGCGTCCCCCTCGACCCCGGAAGCAACGTCGTCGACGTCCGTGGAGTTGCCAACCGATTGCACGCGAGCTGCTCCCTGTCCGCGCGGAGTGCGGGGCACGTGCGCTCCTATCGGTCCGCCCGGACGCGGATCTGAGCTAGAAGGCCCGCTCGATCAGCCAATAGGTACCCAGTCCGCAGAGACCCGCCGCGACGAGATCGCCGGCGAGGGAGAATCGGAGACCCTCGCGCCTCCGGAGGAGGACGAGGGCCGGCCAGAGGGCGACGACCACCGCGATCTGCCCGATCTCGACGCCGAGATTGAAGCCAAGCAGCGCGGGCACGAGCCGGTCGGTCGGCAGGGCCATCTCGAGCAGTACGCCCGCGAAGCCGAAGCCGTGCACCAGCCCGAAGGCGAAGGTGAGGCAGACGCGCAGCCACGCAGACCCGTCGCGGCCGAGGAGTGCGAAGTAGCAGGCCGTGAAGAGGATCAGCCCGAGCACGCTGGCAAAGGGCAGGACACTCGCGCCGGTCGCCCCGAAGCATGCGAGCCCGCCGAGGGCGAGGACGACGGCGGCCGGGATGCGACGGTCCCGTCCGGCTGACAGCCAGCAACGCTCGACGGCCACGAGCGCGACGGAGTAGGCGATCACGGCCTCCACGGCGGCGCCGCGGGGCTCGACGAGATCGAGGACCGCGAGTGCGAGAGTCAGACTGTGGGCGAGCGTGAAGCCCGTGATCAGCCGCGCCACGTCGCCGAGCCGATTCGCGAGCAGGAGCAGGCCCAGCACGAAGGCGAGATGGTCCCAGCCGGAGAGGATGTGCTCGATCCCGAGCCGGACGTAGTCGGCGAGCCCGCTTCCCGCGACCTGCATCGCGTCCTGCTCGCTGCTCCGCAGCACGAAGTCGGGGCTGCTCTCGGTCAGCACCCGCTCGCGCAGGACGTCGGACGTGTCGGCGAATCGGACCCGTGCGAAGTGCAGGTGCGAGGGCGCGACGTCGAGCAGGACGTGGCTGCGCAAGATCAGTCGCGGCCCGTCGGTCGGACATTCGACGCGCCACGCGTAGCGGACCCATCCCGGGGCGTCCGGCTCGCGATGCGCTGGTGCGGCCGGGACGCAGCGGATGCCATCGCTGATCAGGACGAGCTCGCTCGGCAGGCGCCTGGCCCACACGTCGGTGTCGGCAGCCGGGCCGACCGCATCGGGACCGGGTCGACGGGTCTGCGGGAAGTCTTCGGGCAGGGCATCGGGGCCGAGGCGGCTGAGCTCCAGCAGCTGGATGCGGAGCGCGACCTCGGCGCCGCCCGGATCGATCTCCCAGGTCGAGTAGGAGACGCTGCGGGTATGGGCCGATACCGCGCGGCTGGTGAGCGGAAGGATCGCGAGGGCCAGGGCCAGCGGGATCCAGAGGGCCCGGCTGGTGTGGCCGGGGCGCCCGGAGGCGGCGTGCTGCACGGGTCGGGTCTTCACGCGCCGCACTCTAGCGCGATTTCCCCGGGGTGATCTCTGTGCCGAGCCCGAATGGGTCGGGCGGGGCCGTGCGGAAATGGTCGTCCGGAAGCGACGAAGCGGGCTTTCGAGGGGGCGATCGGGTCGGGTCGAGCCGTGAAAGGCACTCGATTGGACGATTCTTGCGGGAGCCCTTGTGGAGATCGTCAGCTGTGCTACGATCTGACTATCGCATTCAAAAAACCCGCGGCCGGGATGGTCGCGGGTTTTTTCGTTCAGGGCCCGATCCCGGGTCGACGTCGCGACCGGATCCCCGATGGTCGCGGTACCCGAGTGGCTCCCCCGGCCGTCTCAGCGGACGAGCGCCACATGGATTTCCCGGTAGACCGACTCGAGGGTGCCCGGAGATCCGAACGACGCCTCTGCCCGCACCTCGAGGCTGCGTCGCTCCACGGTGCCCTCGACATGGGTCGTCGCGGCGCAGGCGACGACCACCCTGAAGCCCGTGAGGGCACCCTCGCCGAGGGGCAAGGTCGTCGTCGGGGCTGGACAGTCGCCGTCGATCACGACGCGATGGACGGCCCACTCCAGGCCGCTCCGGGCCGCGAGGTCGGCTCGTGCGCCGAGCAGGGAGAGGCTCGTGCCGACCTGCTCGACCCCGGTCACGCGCACCATCAAGGCGCCCATCGATCCCAGCAGGACCAGGACGACGAGTGCCGCCACGAGCGCGAATCCGCGCCGTCGCATCGGGTCGGCTTCAAGGCGCATTGTCGACCTGCACCTGTTGCAGGAGCTGCACGCGCTCGCCGTCCTCGGCCAGCACCACCTCGAGCGTCACGAGCGCCGCGCGGCTCGCCGTGCCCGGCAGGTATCGGAAGCGGCACGTCTCGACGTGGTCGGCGGCCCGCGAAGCCCTTCCGCCGGCGAGCGGCGCAAGGGCGGGATCCGTCGGTTGGCCGCTCGTGATCGAGTAGCCATCGATCCGCCACAGACTGCCGTCCGCAGGATCGCAGAGGTACGTGATCGGCGTGTCGACGAGGAAGAGGCGTGCACTCGGGGACTCGTGTTGGAAGCGATGGCTCGCGCTCAGCTGGATCTGGTCCTCGTCTCCGTCGTCGACGATCGTGATGCGTGTCGTCGCCGGGGTGATCGGGGACGGATTCGTCCCGTTGGCGGCCCGGGCCCAGATGCTCGAGTTCGTCGGATAGATCGCGATCCGCACACCGGCCGGGAGGGGCACGCCGTGGCTGAAGGCGACGTTCCGGACCCGCCCGAGCACGTTCCATCGCGTATCGCCGCCGAATCCGAGCCGATCGTCGTCGGCCCGATGATCCTGCTCCGCGGGGCCGCCGGGGTCGTTCACGCCCGGGTCGAGCCGGTAGCGCGCACCGCCCTGGGTATGCAGCAGCTCGATCGCCGTCCCCCCTGCCGCGATCCGGATGCTATTCGGCAACGCGCGTCTCAGGTCGCGCGCCATACGGCGCATCGAGGCGTCCGCGATCGACACCAGCTCGGCGCGCCGTGACACGGCGGCGTAGCCGCGGATCGGATGTTGGAGCAGCTGTGCGAAGCCCACCGCGAGCAGTCCCGTCAAGGCGATCGTCGTGACGAGCTCGACCAGCGAGAAGCCGCTACGACTGGATCGATGACGCATCACGAGCGAGTCCGATATCCGCTCAGACGGACCGTATTGCCGAGCGGGTCGACGATCGTCGCGTCGACGCGTACGACGTCGGCGGGTCCCGACAGCCCGCCCAGACTCGCCGTCGTGTCGACGGAGACGAGGATCCGGTAGCCCTCCAGTCCGGCGATCGCGTCTCCCTGCTGGTCGCGCGCCCCGATCTCGTCGAGGCCTTGATAGTCGCAGACGTTGTCGTAGCGATCCCGATCGGCCTCGGGAGAGGGGCAGAGCGTTCCGTCGTCGGGGTCGAAGAATGGCTTCTGGAGGATCTCCTCGAGGTAGGACTCGCCGATCGAGATCGCCTGCCGCTCGAGCATGGGATCAGCCGAGCGGCGCGTCGTCGTGTCCACCAGCATGAGGGTTCCGCTCAGGGCAATCGAGGTCACCACGATCGCGACGACGATCTCGACGAGGCTCGCACCCCGAAGGCGTCGGCTCGCGACCATGTCGTGCCGAGTCTGCGGAGCTCCGCGCCCGCGCCCGATCCGAACCCGTGCCTCCATCCGACGCCGACGCGCGTCACGGCACACGGGCCAGCCCCGTTTCGCCCACGACCTCCAGCGGCCAAGGGCCGACCTGGATCACGGCGCTGCTCACCTGGCCCGTCGCGTCCGTCGCCCGTCCGAGGGCATCGAAGACGATCGGATCGACGCTGCTCGTCGTCGTGACGTCCTCGAAGGCGACTGCATAGGGGGCCTGGCGGGTCAGGGGGTCGAGCACGTCCCGCGCGAAGGCGCCGGTCCGGCAGGCACTTCGCTGGGTCAGCGTGTAGCCGTTCGCGCCGAAGCCGACCTGGACCGGGCAGCCGGATCCGATCGCGAGTCGCTGGGCGAAGCGCAGATCCGACAGGACGCGCCGGCGGGACTGCGCCGATCTGAGCTCGGAGATCGAGACCAGACGGGGGGCGGCGACGGCGCCGAGGATTCCGATCAGCGCGATCAGCACGACCATCTCGACGACCGTGAAGCCCTGCGGCCAGCCGGGCCGGTCGGGGCTCGGAGCGCGAGCACTTCGACGCATGCCGTGGATCCCGATCGGAGTCGCCGCGCTCGGCGCTCAGGGCACCGTGACCGTGACGGCCCCCGTCGTGAGGTCGTAGTCGATCTGGCGGCCGGCGACCGCGGTATAGGCGAAGCGACAGGTCGTGCCGCCACCCTGGACCGTGGCCTGGTAGTCGCCCGTCGCGTCGGTCGTGACGGAGGGCGCCGGCTGCAGGATGGAGGTCCAGAGTGCGATGCACTCCGCCGCGGTCGCGGTTCCGTCTCCGCCGGCGGCGGCGGCGTTCTCGGGCCAGCCGGCGTCGGTGAAGCCGACGATGGCGCCGCCTTCGAGGGTCGTCGAGTTGACGTTCGCCGAGGCGCCGCGCGCGACCCATTGGGCGTGGGTCAACATCACGCCGCTCTGAAGGGCGCTGCCGTTGGCCTGGACGTTCGCGGTATGAGCGTCGCCCGTCAGGTCGATGAATCGGGGGAGGGCCGTGGCGGCCAGGATGCCGATGATCACGATCACGACCACGAGCTCGATGATCGTGAAGGCCGCGTCTCGCGCGGGCTGCAGGCGCTGCATGGGATTACCTCGTTGTCCCTGTCGGATGGCCGTATCGGGTTTCCGCCCGGGCGATTCCGCGGGCGCGTTGCCGATCGACTTCCCATTCGTCGGTCCGTCGTTTTCGAAGCTTTACCGTGGCAACGCAATCCGATCGACGACTCGCGATGCATCCGGTGAAGACCCCCGATCGGGTCCGGGCGATCATCCCTTCGCGGCCGAGGCCATCTCCCACATCGGGAGGTACACCCCGAGCGCGAGGAGCAGCACCATCGCGCCCACGAGCACGATCATCACGGGCTCGATCGAGTCGCCGAGACGCTTCAGGTCGTAGTCGACCTCGCGCTCGTAGTAGCTGGCGACCTCGGCGAGCGTCTCTTCGACCGCGCCGGTCTCCTCGCCGACTGCGAGCATCTGCAGGACGAGGGGCGTGAAGAGCCGACTCGAATGCGCCGCCGCGGTCAACGTGTCACCCGCCTCGATCTCGGATCGCATCTCGAGCACGCGTCGACCGACCCAGTCGTTGTCCACGGCTCTGGATGCGATGGAGAGACATTGGGTGACCGGAAGGCCGGCGCCGAGGGTGATCGCGAGCGTGCGGCAGAAGCGCGCCAGGAGCGCCCGCTCGAGGATGTCGCCGACCTGGGGCAGCCCGAGCTGGAGGCGATGCCAGGCGAGGCGGCCCTCGGGCGTCCGGAGCCAGCGTCGCGTTCCCCAGGCGACGAGCACACCCACGGCCAGCACCGCGGGCCACCAGGCGGTCGCGAAGGCCGAACTCGAGATCAGCAGTCGGGTCGCCCAGGGCAGCTCGGCGCCGAAGCTCGCGAAGAGCTGGGCGAAGGCCGGAACGACGAACAGGTTGATGACGCCGATCGCGATCACGATCGAGACCAGGACGAGAGTCGGGTAGCGCAGCGCGCTCTTCACCCGGCGCCGCGTGTCCTCCTCCTGCGTCAGGTAGTCGTGGAGCTGCTGGAACGACTCCTCGAGGCGCCCGGAGCTCTCCCCGATGTGCACGATCGCAACGAAGAGGTTGGAGAAGATGTCGGGATGCCGTTGCAGGATGCCGGCGAGCTCGTGGCCCTTCTCGAGCTGATCGGCCACCTCCGCGAGCACGCGGCCGAGCTCGGGGTTTCGCATCGTCTCCGAGAGACCTCGCAGGCCGCGGGTGATCGGCACGCCGGCGCGCACGAGGGTCGTCAGCTGCCGACAGAGCATGATCACGTCGGTCAGTGAGATCCTCCGTCGGTCGTTCCAGGCGCGGAGGCGGACGAGCAGGTCGACCGCTCGTTCCTCGGCCGGTTCGATCCGGAGCGGAACGATGCCCCGGGTCGCGAGCTCGGCGGCGACGCCGCTCGTCGTGCCGGATTCGATGCGGCCCCGGATTGCGTCACCCGATGCCGTGCGTCCGTCGAACTGGAATACGGGCATGCGTGCTCCCGGGGCTCCGACTAGACCGTGACCTTCTCGGCCTTCATGCCGAGACCCGCGCCCGTGTCCTCGCTCTCGCCGGCGATCCGCAGGACCTCCTCGAGGCTCGTCACGCCCTTCGACGCGAACTCGAGCGCGCAGATCGAGAGTGGCCGGAATCCGTTCGTGCGGGATGCCGCCTGGATGTAGTCCGTCGTGTCGTTGCGGCGGAGCGCGTCGGCCATCGCCTCGTCGATCTCGAGCAGCTCGTACACGCCCGTCCGACCGCGATAGCCCGTCCCGTTGCATTGCGGACAGCCCGAGCCCTTGAGGAAGTCGAGAAACTCGGCGCTCTCGCCGGCGTTCGCGCGCAGCCACATCTTCTCCTGGCTGCTCGGCTTGTAGGGCTCCGAGCAGGCGGGACAGACGCGACGGATCAGCCGCTGGGCCAGCACCGCCGTGAGCGCGGTTGCCACGAGGAAGCCCTCGGCGCCCATGTCGATCAGCCGCGCCGCACTCGCCGCAGCGTTGTTCGTGTGCAGCGTCGAGAAGACCAGATGGCCGGTCATCGCGGCGCGCAGCGCGATCTCGACCGTCTCCTGATCGCGCATCTCGCCGATCATCACGATGTCGGGATCCTGTCGCAAAGCCGAGCGGAGGACCGACGCGAAGGTGAGCCCGATCTTCGTGTTGACCTGCACCTGCTGGATCCGCGGGAGGCGGTATTCGACCGGATCCTCGGCCGAGACGATCTTCTTCGCCGGATCGTTCAGCTCCGCGAGCGCTCCGTAGAGGGTCGTCGTCTTGCCGGAGCCGGTGGGCCCCGTGACGAGGATCAGTCCGTGGGGCTGGTGGATGAAGTGCCGGAAGCGCCGCAGGATGCGTCCGGGCATGCCGACGTGGTCGAGGCCGAGACGCTTCTCGCTCTGATCGAGCAGACGCATCACGACCGACTCGCCCCATTGGACGGGCATCGTCGAGACGCGCACGTCGACGCTCCGTCCCCGCACGCGGATGTTGAAGCGCCCGTCCTGCGGAAGCCTCTTCTCCGAGATGTTGAGCCCCGACATGAGCTTGAGCCGCAGCACGAGGGCGGAGGCGATCCGGGTCTCCTTCATGACCTGCTCGTGCAGGGTCCCGTCGATCCGCTGGCGGACACGCAGGCAGCTCTCGTCGGGCTCGATGTGGATGTCCGAGGTGCCCGTCCGCACGGCGTCCTCGAAGATCGACTTGAGCAGGCGGACGACCGCAGCGTCGTTCTCCTCCTCGTTCTCGGCGAGCTGGGCCAGATCGAAGTCGCTGCGGCCGGAGTCGAGCTCCTCGTGCAGCTCGGAGGCGAGCGTCTGGATCTCGCTCGTCTTGCGGTAGTTGCGGTCGATCGCCGCGAGCAGCTGGGACTCCCGGACGACGGCGGGCTCGACGGACATCTTCAGGATCCGCTCGAGCTCGTCGATCGCGAAGATGTTCGTCGGGTCGGCGAGGCCGACCGTCGCAGTGCCGTTCTTGACCTCGAGCACGATCGCGCGGAATCGCCGGGCATAGGTCTCGGGGAGCAGCTCGACCGTCGCCGAGCGGATCTCGTAACGGGCGAGGTCGACGAGCGGGATGTCGAGCTGCTGGGAGAGGAAGCTCAGGAAGCGTTCCTCTTCGACGTAGCCGGCCTCGATCAGCTGTCGTCCGAGCTTCAGGCCGCTCCTCTTCTGCTCGGCCAGAGCGCTCCGGAGCTGCGTCTCGGAGATGACCTGGTTCTCTACGAGCAGCTCGCCGATGCGGATCTTCTTCCGGGCCATCGCCGCTAGCTCCCCTGACCGTCCAGCGCCTCGATGCGGCTCGCGACCCAGCGTCGGGAGCGCACCGGGAGCTCGCCCACCTCGCGCGCGATGCGGTAGACGTCGAGCGCCTCGACCTCGCGTCCGGCGGCTTCGAGGGAGATGCCGAGCCCGGCCCACCACCGTGCGCGAGCGGGATGTCGGACGAGGATCGACTCGTACCGCTCGATGGCGCGGGCGTGGTCTCCGATCTTCTGCAGGTAGGCCGCGGCCAGGGCATGGACCTCGGGTGCGTCGTCGGGGGACAGGCCGGAGCGGTCGATGAGCTCGATCGCTTCGCTGAACGCATTGGCCTCGGCGAGCAGTCGCGCATGCATCATCAGGAGTCCGGGATCGGTGTCGGCGCTTCGGCGGGCCTCGCGGACGAGCGAGAGGGCCTCGTCGCGCTCGCCCCGCGCGGCGAGCAGGTCCGCCGCCTCGAGCACGGCGTCGCGATAGCCTGGCAGGGTGGCGAGGGCTTCGGCGTAGGCGCGCTCCGCACCCGCCAGATCGCCCTCGGCGCGCGCCATCCGCGCCGCCCTGAGCTTCTCGGCCGCTCGAAGGCGTGCGGCCTCGTCGTCGCGCCGATCCCGGTCGTGGGGCGAAGGCGAGATCTGCACGACGCGCGGCGGACCGGGATCCGCCGCCTCGCTCGTGTCCGCCGCTGCCGGGAGAGGAGTCGCCCGGATGCGTCGGTCGATCGACTCGATGTCGGAGAACGTCTCGCTGTCTTCGGGTGCGGGCCAGAGATCGACGACGATCGCGGACGAGTCGGGCGACTCCTCCCAGCGACTCCGGACCTGCATCGGTCCGTCGAGGGCGAGCGAGAGCCGCAGGTCGTGACCGTTCGCGCGCGTCATCACCCTTCGGATCGCGGTGTCCGTCAGGTCGAAGGGCTCGATCGGTGCACCGACCGACACGCCTTCGAGGACGATCTCCACGTCCCGATCGACGGCGGATCGTTCGATCCGGACGAGGGGGCGATGGTCGACGAGCACACGCAGCTGCACGCCGGCGCCGACGCGCTCGAGTGTCATGCCGTCGACGCGGGGGCGGCGCACGCTGATGACGTCGAGCGTCTCGATCCGGCCGGGCGGGGTCGCGGCCCGACGGTCGTCGGTTCGGCGTGCGTGTGCGCGGGTGACGGTCTTCGTCGGGAGGCCGACGTCTCCCGTCGGCGTGGGATCCGGACGGGGGGCCATGGCGACCGCCGGCCTTGCGTCGGGACCCGATGCGGAGACGACGGGTCGGGCTTCGCCCGCGTCGAACATCGATCGCAGCCGCGCGGAGAGCTCCTGCGCATGGCCGACCATCACACCGACCAGCAACGCGATTCCGGATCCGAGCAGGACCGTGGCGAAGGGTGGGGCCGCCCCTCGGCGTGGGCCCGCAGGCGTGCGCCGCGGCACGAGGTCGGCGAGGCGCTGATCCGGCGTCGCGTTTGCTTCGTCCCGTCTGCGATCCACCGCGACGAGGAGGTCGTTGATCAGGCTCATCCGGCAGCGCTCCTAGCCCGGGAAGCTGCGCCAGCCCTGGATCGAGCCGGTCTGCCCACGCCGTCGTGCGGGGGTCGTTCGGTTGCCCCAGAGCGGGCGGGTCTGCCAGCGCTGGATGCCCTCCGTGTCGCTCTTCGCGCGCGAGACGTGGCGTCGCGAGACCTGGTACTCGCCGTCGCTGAAGGCGGCGATCAGGCTCTTGTGGCAGAGCACGTTCACGAGGCGGGGAATGCCGCCGCTCGCGCGATGGATCCGGTCGATCGCGGCCGGCGTGAAGATCGGTTGCGGGCCGGCGCCGCATTGTGCGAGGCGCTCGCTCACGTAGTAGCGGCATTCCTCCCGGCCGAGGGGCTCGAGCCGGGCGCTGAAGGAGATGCGCTGCTGGAGCTGGCGGAGGGAGTAGTGCTCGAGCTTCTCGTCGAGCTCGGGCTGGCCGAAGAGGACGACCTGCACGAGCTTGCCGTCGCTCGTCTCGAGGTTGGAGAGCAGACGGAGCTCCTCGAGCGTCGCCGCGGGCATGGTCTGGGCCTCGTCCACGAGGATCACGACCCGGCCGCCCTCGCGTGCGATCGCGAGGAGCAGGTCACGGGTCTGCTGCTTCAGGACGTGCGCGCTCGTTCGGGCGGGCAGGGCGGCGCCGAGCTCGTCGGCGAGGGAGAGCAGCAGGTCCGTCGCCCGCATCGCCGGGTTCGGCAGGTAGGCCGTCACGAACTCGCCGTCGAGCGCGGTCAGGAGGTTGCGGCAGAGCGCGGTCTTGCCCGTGCCGACCTCCCCCACGACCTTCACGAAGCCCTCGCCGGAGCGGAGGGCGAATAGGATCGTATTGAAGGCTTCGCGATGGTCGGGCAGCTCGACGTAGATCCGGCCGTTCGAGGTCGCCTCGAAGGGCATGCCGCTCAGGCCGAAATGATTCAGATACATCCGTAGGCCTCTCTCGATCGCACGGGGTGCGTCGTCTTCGCGTCGTCCGGGCGGGTCCGGGTCGGGATTCCGTTCCGTCGCGTCATGGTCTCGCGCCTCCGCCCACGGGCGGCGTCGGAGGCAGCCAGCCGTCGAGGGAGAGGGCGCGATCGTCCGATTCGCGTCGGTTCCGCCAGACGTCGCGGACGCGATCGGAGGTCGTTCGAAGCGCGTCGCCCCAGGCGTTCTCCGCGACCACGATCGGACGCAGCAGGATCACGAGCTCCGTCCGGCGGTCGACGAGCCGGGAGTGCTCGAAGAGCCGGCCGAGGAAGGGGATACGCGACACGAAGGGGATCCCCGCCGTGTCGTCGCGCGACTCGTTCTGGATCAGGCCACCGATCACGACGACCTGTCCGCTGCGGGCCCGCACGATGCTGTCCGACTCACGGATGCTCGAGAGGGCGAGGGGCAGCTCCTGCAGCTCGCCGGAGATCGTGAAGGTCTTCGTCTGGTCGACGACCTCCGTGACCGCCGGGTGGACGTGCAGGATGACGTCGTCGGCGTCGCTGATCTGCGGTGTGACGTCGAGGGCGATGCCGGAGAAGAAGGGCGTGAGCGTGACGTTGGGGCTCGAGGTGGTTGCCGTTCCCGTGACGGTCGTCGTGGAGACGCGGGTCACGAAGAACTCGTCGCTGCCGACCTTGATCACGGCCTTCTGGTTGTTGACGGTCGAGATCCGGGGGTTCGAGAGGGTCCGGACCTTGCCCTGGGTCTCGAGCAGCTCGATGAAGGCGCTGAACTTGTCGGCCTGGATGGCGAGGGAGAAGACGCCGCCGAAGGCGCTGCCGGCCGTGCCGGCGAAGAGGTCCGAGAGGGGAGGGCCGATGTTCTGGGTGGCGCCTCGGCTATCGGAGAAGCCGGTGTCGAGGGCGCTGCCGCCGCCACTCTGACCGATGACGCCGGAGTCGCCGTTGTGGGTCGCGAGCTGTGCCCAGTTGATGCCCGACTGGAAGCCGTCGTTCAGCGTCACCTCGAGGATCTTCGCCTCGAGGATCACGACCCGGTTCAGGCTCGCCTCGGCCGAGCGCAGATAGGCTTCGACCTTCGAGAGCTCGTCGGGTCGGCCTCGCACGACGAGCAGACCGGCGTTCGGGCTGGCGACGACGGAGCGGCCGTCGCCGAGGCCGACGATGGCCTCGACACTCGTGACGATCTCGCGCCAGAGATCGGCCTCGCTGTTGGTCTGGATGCGGCTCCCGGCGAGCGTCGTGTCGTCGCCGCCGGGATTCGTCGCGGTCGGTGTGCCGAAGCTGCTCGTCTGGGAGTTGTCGACCTGATCGCTGATCTGGCCGGCGCTCACGCGCGTGTCGGAGGAGCCCGTGCGCTGGAGGTTCAGGTAGTCGAGATGGAAGACCCGGGTGCGCAGACCGGCGGGCAACACGAGGTAGCCCGTTCGCGTCCGCTCGTAGCCGTAGCCGTGGGATTGCTGGAGCGTGTCGAGGACCTCCTCGACGGTCACGTCGCGGAGCGACAGGCTGATCTCGCCCTCGACCCCGGGCGCGAGCGCGAGGTTGTGCGGCGTACCCTCGACGAGGCTCATGAAGAACTGGCGTGCCGGCGCCCGATCGACCTTCACGTCGAAGCGCGGATCTTCGGACGCGGGCGTCGTGTCGGACGACGACGTCGACTCGATTCCGGGCAGGAGCTCGTCGAGCACCTCGGGCGGCGGGCTCGCGTGCCTCGAGTCGTACGCGTCGGGCATCGCGACCGTCGCTTCATCGGGCGTCGACGGTCCGGCTCCGTTGCTGCAGCCGGAGCCCGCTGCGACCACGACGAGAAGCAGCATTCGCAGCCACCTCGTCCGCTCCGGGCGAGGGATGCTCATCGGCTCGTCTCCCCCGCCGGCCCGGCCGCGCGCCGCGCGTCGCCGGCCTTCGCCTCCGCCGCCCGCCCGAGCCGCTGCGGATCGGCCGCGTCCTTGACGTCGTGCGGCACCAGCCGGAGCTCGATCAGCTCTCCGCTGCGCTCGAGGCGAACGCCTTCTCGAGCGATCCGGACCACGCGCGCCGTGCCGATCCGATCCTGCTCCTTGACGCGCTCGCCGTTGATGATCGCGAGGCGGCGTCCGTCGGCGAAGATGACGGCGCTCAGCTCGAAGAGCGCGCTCGCCGCGTCCGGTGCGGCGGGCGTCTGCCAGGCGAGCGCGGCGGGCGGTCGGGTCGGATCTCGAAGCAGGTCCTGACCGCCGGCGAGCGATGTCCAGAGCGCCATGCCGAGCAGCGCCGAGAAGCACATGAAGGTCATTCGGACGTCAGACACCGATCCACTCCTCGGTCTCGCCGATCGTGTGCAGATCGATCGTGACCGTCGAATTGGGGAACTCCGTGACCTCGAGCTCGAAGCGGTCCCAGAGGAGTCGCCAGCCGGACCCTTCGATCCGCTCGAGCCAGGCGACGGCCGCGCCGTAGCCGCCCTCGATCTCGAGCGTGAGTCCGTGGCGGTAGAGACGACCGATCGACGACGGAGCCAGGTCGGCCGAGGTTCCCGGCGCCGGCGCACCCAGCCTCTCGGGCTCGTGCGCCTCGAGTCGGACGAGACGCAGGCCCGACTCGCTCCGGAGGAGATCCTCGAGCACGGCGACCACGGCCCCCGGCGGCAGCAGGCCTTCGACCTGCGACCGGAGTCGGGCGTCGATCGTCTCGATCTGTCGGGTCAGCTGGGAGCGCTCGAGCTCGAGCTGCTCGAGCGCGGGGTCGGGCTCGACCTGCGCGAGGCTCTCGATCTCCCGGCCGATCGTCGCGAGGGCATCCTCCGTCGCCGCGAGCCGGGCGCGGACTCGTTCGTGCTCCTGGTCGAGCGGGCGGACCAGGAGCGCGTCGACGGCGGCGGCCGCGAGCGCGACGATCATCGCGCCGATCAGGATGCGTTCGCGGAGCGGTCGCGCACGGTAGGCGTCGTCGAGTCCCGCGAATCCCATCGTCCGGCCGGTCAGCTCGGGCGTCATCGGCTCCTCCCGGCGAGGACATCCGGCGCGGGCGTCGTGGCGAGCCGGAAGGCGAGGCCCGCGGCGCCGTCGTCGGAGCGCAGGATCTCGAGCTGGCGGAAGCGACGATCCTCGAAGGCCGGCTCCCGACCGAGTCGACGCAGGAAGCGCGGAATCTCCTCCGCCTCGAGGGCACGGCCCTCGAGTGCGACGTGCGCGCCAGCTTCGTCGAGCTCGATCCGCGTGAGCCAGAGGCCGTCGACGTCCTGCCTTGCGAGCCCGGTCAGGATGGTCGAGAACGCGGCGCCCGTTCCTGCTGCAGCGCCCCTTCGCTCGACGTCGCGCAGCAGCGCCAGGTCGAGGTCCCGACGCGCACGCAGCGCATCGAGCTCCGCGCCGGGATCGGGACGCGCGCCGTCCGGAGAGGGCACGCGATCCGCTTCGAGCTCGGCGAGGGCGCGATCGCGCGCCGCCTCGAGGCTCGCGAGACGCTGGCGATCGCTGCGGAGCTCGAGCCAGGAGAGGCCCGCGTGCAGGCAGAATGCGAGGGCGACCAGGGCGGCGATGCGCAGGGCCGTTCCGAGTCCGGCGATCTCGCTCCGGGCGCGCTGGGCCTTCGGGAGGAGCGCTCGTCCGAGTCCCTCGTCCCCCGCGACGGTGCAGCCGACGGCAAGCAGGACGGAGGGCAGGAGGCGGCTCGGGGGCGCCGCCTCGAAGTCGAAGAAGCGATCGCACTCGTAGGGCTCGACCTGCAGCGGGCGCAGGGCCTCCGCGAGGGCCGGGGCCAGGGGTGCCAGATCGAGGGCGCCGGGCAGGAGCACGAGCCGCGATGCAGGTGCGTGCCCGTACTCGCTCTCGTAGTAGTCGAGGGAGCGCTGCACGTCGAGCAGGAGGGAATCGATCCGATCGAGGATCTCCGGATCGGTCGGGGAGCCGGCGGCGAGGGCAAGGTCGATCGCCTGCTCGGTCCGGCCGAAGTCGACGTGCAGACTCCGTGCGAGGTAGAGGTGGCGGTCGTGGGAGAGCGTGAGGACGCTCGACTTCTCGCCAGTCTGGAGCAGGCTGCTGGCGGTGATCGTCTCGGGCATGCGGGCGTCGAGGGCGAGCAGCGCCGACTCGACGATGTCGAAGCCTGCGAGGTCGAGTCCGGCGGCCTCGACGAGTGCGGCGAGCTCCTGCACGGCCTCGTGTCGCGCTGCGACGACGAACATGCGTGGCGTACGCCTCCGCGCGGCATCCTGGGGAAGCGTGAGGATGGCGATCTCGGCCGACTCGACGTCGAACTCGATCAGGTCCCGGATCAGCCATCGCGTGGCGTCCGCGAGCTCCTCCTCGGGCACGTTCGGCGGGCGCTCGACGAGGTGGAGGCTGTAGTCCCCGCTCGCGAGCATCACACGGGAGGGCCAGCCGGCGAGTCCGTGGGCCTCGACGAACTGGCGGGTCGCCGCTCGTCGCGCATCGTCGGTCGTGGCGTCGCTCGCGTCCCAGGCGACGATCCGGGCGCGTCCATCGACGTCGCCCTGGCGGGCTGCGAAGGCGATCCGGCCGGCCTCGACCGCGATGCCCACGGCGGTGCCCTGGGCGACCGAGCCGGACTTCCTGCGCTTCCACCAGGGCACGATTGGAACTCTCCCTCGAGAGCGGTGCGGCGCGTCGACCCGATCGGTCCACCCGCCTCCGTCTGCCTGCGTTCCGCACTCGCTTCGCGTGCCGGGCCCGGTTCCGACGTGGCTGGACCCGTCGATGGTTAACGGAAGCTGCCGGCGAAAGTTGAGGAGTTGTGCACGGGGTGCGGACCGCCTGCCGGCACATCGGGGGTAATCAACCACGATGATTCGGGGGCCGGCAGGGCCCGAGGGCACGCGAGATGGGTGGTGCGGGATCCGCGGACGGGAGCGGTTCGATTTGGTCCCGCGGGTCAACCCGCTGCTCGGAGGGAGTGGGCCCCGGGAAAGCCGAGCTTCTGCGTTGAAATTGAAAACCGTTTTCGTTAGAAATCGCGCCCCGATCGAAAATCGATCTCGAGGCCTCGCGGCGTCCCGCCGGAGGCGAATGGAACTCGCGACGAGGAGACGAGGATGCGGATTCCCCTGAATGGCATGGCTGGCGTGGCCTGCGTGGTGCTGTCGGTCCTGCTCGGTGCGGCGCTCGCGCTGGAGGCGCGCGCCGAGGAGGCCGCGCCCGCTGCGGCGGAGGCCAGCGACAGCGAACGGATCGAGGAGCTCGAGGAGAAGGTCGACATCCTGACCGACGAGGTGGGGCGCCTCGAGGCGATCTTCGTCGTGCCCGAGGAGCTGCAGCTCGTCTCGGTCAACGGTCTCGGTCCCGCGGCGTCGAAGGTCTACAAGCGCGACAGCGGTCTCTCGATCGGCGGCTACGGCGAGGTCCGCCTGCGGAGCTACTTCAACCAGGAAGACGACGACCAGGACCAGATGCTCGATGCGCTTCGGGCCGTCCTCTACGTCGGCTACAAGTTCAACGACAACTGGGTGATCAACTCCGAAACCGAGTTCGAGCACGGTGGAGCAGAGGTCGCGACGGAGTTCCTCACGATCGACTACCTCTGGCGCGACGAGGCCAATCTGCGTGCTGGACTCGTCCTGGTACCGATGGGCTTCGTCAACGAGATCCACGAGCCCAACTTCTACTTCGGCGCCGAGCGCCCCGAGATCGAACGCACGATCCTGCCCTCGACCTGGCGCGAGGTGGGTGCGGGCGTGTTCGGGCGCATCGCGGACCGCGTCGAGTACCGCGCCTACGTGATCAACGGCTTCGACGGTCGCGGCTTCACCTCGAGCGGATTGCGCGGGGGCCGTCAGGGCGGCAGCGAAGCGCTCGCGAACGACGTCGCCTTCGTGGGCCGCGTGGACGTGGACGTCTTGTCGGGGCTCGAGGTCGGCGGCTCGGTCTACGTCGGGCAGTCCGGACAGGAGCAGGACTTCGATGCGGACGGCGCCGGGCCGAACCCTTCGCGATCGCTCCCGGATGCGCAGACGACGGTCTACGAGCTGCATCTCCAGTACAAGCGCTACGGCGCGAGCCTGCGCGGGCTCTGGACCGAGGCGTTCATCGACGAAGCCGGCCGCCTCTCACGCGTCCTCGGCAAGGGAACGACCAGCTCGGTCGCCCAGCACATGCGCGGCTGGTACGTCGAGGCGGCCTACGACGTGATGCCGCTTCTGCATCGCGAGACCCGGATGTCGCTCGAGCCGTATTTCCGCTTCGAGAAATACGACACCCAGGAAGACGTCTCGGATCTCACCTTCGCCCGGGACGAGAGCAAGGACGTCGACCTCTACGTCGCGGGCATCCAGTTCAAGCCGATCCCGCAGATCGTCTTCAAGGTCGATTACCGACATTTCGATCCGGAGGACGGACATCGCGCCGAGCAGATCCAGGGCCTGGTGGGCTACGTATTCTGACGACGCCCGCACGGCGTCGAACGACGGCGTCGCCCGAACGGGGTCGCCAGCAGGGGGGGGCGGGATCCGTTGTCGCGGTGTCTGGCTGAGGGTTTCCCGGGCGGCGGCCTCTTGCGAGGTCGCCGCCGCCTCGCGCGGGTGCTCCTCCTCGCTACGTGCGCGATCGGATTCTGCGGGCCGATCGCACCTTCGGTGGGCTTCGCGAAGGTCTTCGCGAGCCAGAATCAGGCGCTCGCCGAGGCCTTCCCGGACGCGACGCGGATCGACCGGGACACGCGGCTGCTGCGCGACGCACAGGTCGCCCGGATCGAAGAGATCCTGGGTGCGCCCGTCGACGCCCGCGTCGTGGTGCTGCACACGGCCTGGCGGGAGGAGACGCTGCTCGGGTACGCGCACATCGAGGTCCATACCGTGCGCACCCAGCCCGAGGCCTTCATGATCGTCCTGACGCCCGAGGGCCACGTTCGGAGCGTCCGCATCCTCGCGTTCCACGAGCCGCTCGACTACCTGCCGACGGACCGCTGGTACGCGCAGTTCGTCGACAAGACCGGAGCGGACGAGCTGCGCGTGGGCCGGGACATCCATGGCGTCGTGGGGGCGACCCTCTCGGCGCGTGCGGCGGCGAACGGCGTGCGACGGATGCTCGCCTATTGGGAGGTGCTGCTCCGGCCAGCCGCCGAGGCGTCGGAGCCGGCCGAGCAGCCCTGAGCCGGGAGGGTCTTCGTTTGCGCTTCACCGTCACGGGCGAGTGGGATCACAATCGCCTCCTTCAGGTCGTGGTCGTTCTCTACTGCTTCTTCGTGATCCTGCTCTGGGTCACGAATTGCCTGCTCTACTTCGACGCGATGGACCTGACGACCGCGTCGGTCGTCGACCACTACCTCGGCGACGAGGCCGAGTTCCGCGCCCCGAAGACCTGGCGCGGCATGGTCGAGCTCGCGCACTTCCATCTCTTCGCGATGGGGATGCTGATGATGGTGCTGACGCACCTCGCGCTCTTCGTGCCGCTGCCGGCCCGCTGGAAGGCGGGGCTGATCGTGATCCCCTTCTTCTCGGCGCTCGCGTCGGAGGGCGGAGGCTGGCTCGTCCGCTACGGCGGGGCGGGCTTCGCGTGGACGAAGATCGCAGGCTTCCTGCTCCTGCAGACGAGCCTCGCGGCGCTCGTCGCGATCGCGCTCTGGTCGGTCTTCGCCGGCCGTCAGGCCGAGAACTACGTCGGCGAGGACGGCGGCGATGCGTTCGACGACGAGGACTGGGCTTGAAGGGCGCCTTCGCGGGTCGCGCCTGCCCGCACGGGCTGCTGGTCCTGCTTCTCGTGTTGGTCGGGGCGACCTGGCTGCCGCTCGCCGGCTGCGCAGGACGGTCCCGGGAGGAGGAGCCGCCGCGCGCGACACGGGAGGTCGTCTCGGATGGCTGGCTCGCGATGGGGACCTTCTTCGAGATCGATCTTCGGCTCGCGCGCCGGGATCTCGAGGCGGGACGGCGCTACGTCGCGTGGGTCCGCGAGGAGATCGATCGCCTCGAGCGGATCTATTCGCGGCACGATCCGGGAAGCGCGATCTCCGAGCTGAACCGAGCCTTCGCGGCTTCCGACGGGTCGGGGTCGGGGGTCCGGGTCGTCCCGGAGCTCGAGGCCTTGCTCGCGCTGTCGCTCGGCGTGGGCGAGGAGAGCGGCGGGGCCTTCGACGTCACGGTGGGCCCGCTCGTGGACGTGTGGAATCGGGCGGTCGAGGCCGGTCGATGGCCGTCGGTCGAGGTGCTCCGCGCGGCGAAGCGGCGGGTGGGCGGGGAGCACGTGGAGCTCGCCGGCGACGGGCGCGTTGCCGCGACGGTTCGCGACGTGCGCATCGATCTCGACGCGCTCTCGAAGGGCGCGGTGCTCGATCGGCTGCGTACCGAGCTCGAGGCACGCCTGCCGGATACGCCGGCGCTGCTCGCCTTCGGGCAGAGCAGCCTCGTCGCGATCGGTGCGCCGGAGGGCGACGCGGGCTGGCGTCTCGACGTACGCTCCCGTGAAGATGCGCTCGGTGGACTCGGCACACTCGTCGTGCGGGATCGAGCCGTGTCCGTCAGCTCGAGCGTCGGGCAGCGGCGCGACATCGCGGGCACGCCGGTCTCGCACGTGATCGATCCGAGGACGGGCAGCGCGGTCGAGGGGAGCGTCGAAGCGATCGTCATCTCGGATCGCGGTGCGGCGGTCGCGGACGCCTGGAGTACGGCTCTGCTCGTGCTGGGGGCACAGCCTTCGGCGATCGGGCGACTCGAGCGGGCGGGGCTCGACGGACTGGTGATCGAGCTGGGTGGACGGAGCGCGGCGACGGGTGGCTGGGAGCGGGCGACTCGTGCGCAGACCCCGTGACGGGGTCAGTCTCGCGCGAGGGCGCAGTCCTTGCGCGTCTCGGCGTCGCAATGGCAGTCCCGGCCCGTTCCGCCGCAGGATCCCTTGAGTCGCCGGCCGGAGAAGATCACACCGACGGCCATCGCTGCCATCGCCAGGCCGAAGACCAACGCGGTCACGAGGAAGGTCTGCATCTCGCTCACTCCTTCGGCGCCGCCATCCGGGGCGCGAGGCGTCGGGTGCGTCGGCGCGTGGGGCAGCGCGCCAGCCCCGCCGTCTCGGGCGGTCGACCGGGCCCGGAGCCTAACCCGGATCCCGAGCCGATGCCGGCGAGCCCCGTCGATCTGCCTTCAGCCCGCCGTGAGCGCGAGCAGGCGCGGACCGAAGACGATTCCCGCGACCCCGGTCGCCCCGAAGGCCGCGATCAGGACGGCGCCCGCCGCGACGTCCTTGGCGCGCCGGATGCCGGGATGCGGAGCGGGCGAGACGACGTCGCAGAGCGCCTCGAGCGCCGTGTTCACGGCCTCCGCGACCCAGACGAGCGCGATCGCGAGCACGAGCGCGAGCCATTCCTCGCGCGACACGCGTAGCACGAGTCCGACGACCACCACGACGCACGTCGCGAGCGCGTGCACGCGGGCGTGCACCTCGCCTCGCAGCATCTCGCCGAGCCCGCGAAAGGCGTGACCGAAGGATCGGATCCGCGCGCCGAGGGTCTGCCTCATTCGGACGCGATCTCCGCATTCGGCGCGGCGATTGCTTCCGGGAAGAGGGCGTTGCGTCGCTCGACGATCCCGCCTGACTCGTCCCGGAGCAGGAGCATCGCGGCGATGCCCCATGCGTCGGCGAGCGCGAAGCCTTCCTTCTCGCCCAGCACCATGAGCGCCGTCGCCCAGGCATCGGCCTCGGTCGCGGTCCCGGCGATCACGGTCGCCGAGGCGGGCCCGTTCTCGACGGGGCGTCCGGTCCGGGGATCGATCGTATGCGCGATGCGTCGTCCGTCCTCGCGGTAGAAGATCCGGTAGTCGCCGGAGGTGGCCATCGCACGATCCGACAGCTCGACGACGGTCTGGATGGCGCGGCCGTCGTCGAGGGGCTTCTCGATCGCGACTCGCCAGGGACCGCCGCCCGGACGCTCGCCCACCGCCCGGACCTCGCCCCCGATCTCGACGAGGAAGTCCGTGCGGCCGAGGGAGGCCAGGCCCTCGGCGACGTGATCGACCCCGAAGCCCTTGGCGATCGCCGAGAGGTCGATCTCGACCTCCGGGTCCTCCTTGCGCAGGAAGCCCCCATCTCGCGGGTTGCCGCGGCCCACTCGCAGGAGCCGAGCGCCGGTATGGCGAAGATGCGCGTCGATCTCGGCCTGGGTCGGTGCCTCACCGATCCGTGCACCCTGCCCGAACCCCCAGAGCGCGACGAGCGGTCGGATCGTCACGTCGAAGGCCCCGCCGCTCCACTTTCCGAGCTCGATCGCGTAGGCGACGACCTCGGCGGTCGGCGACGAGACCCGGAATCCCTCCGTCGATCGGTGGGCGTTGAAGCGCACGATCTCCGAGTCCGGATTCCAGTTCGACATCCAGCGGTCGACGTCGTCGAGCCGCCTCGCGGTCTCCTGCTCGACGCGCGCGCGCAACCGATCGTCGAGCCCCGACCCGGCGATCCGCAGATGGTAGGTCGTGCCCATCGTCTCACCCGATACCTCGAGCACCTCGAGTGCGTCCGGCGTGGGCGCGAGCCAGAGTCGGTGGATCGTGAGTCCGGCGAGCAGCACGAAGGCGATCGCCATCAGCCGCAGCGTCCGCCGGTCGAGCTCGAGGCGCGGGGCCATGACTCTCCTCCGGCCGGGAGCATCGCACGGCGTGCGCGCGATCGGAACCCGTGCCGCGTCTTCGCGCGGAGCGGACGTGGTCGAGGCCCGCGGCGAGCGAGCGCCGAAACGCCGAAGGGGCGGGCCCCCTTCGGACCCGCCCCCTCGTTGCGTTCGTCGAGCCGCCTGGCGGCGGCGGATCGGACGGCGCGTCAGCCGCCGAAGTCGTCGAAGAGGATGTTCTCCGGCTCGACGCCGAGGTCCGTCAGCATCTTGATGACCGCGTCGTTCATCATGGGCGGACCGCAGATGTAGTACTCGCAGTCCTCGGGCGCCGGATGGTCCTTCAGATAGTTGTCGAAGAGCACCTGGTGGATGAAGCCCTTGTAGCCCGTCCAGTTGTCCTCGGGCTGGGGCTCGGAGAGCGCGAGGTGCCAGACGAAGTTCTCGTTCTCGGCCTGGATCGAGTCGAAGTCCTCGACGTAGAACGCCTCACGCAGGCTCCGGGCGCCGTACCAGAAGCTCACCTTGCGGTCCGTGTGCAGGCGTCGGAACTGATCGAAGATGTGCGAGCGCATCGGCGCCATGCCGGCGCCGCCGCCGATGAAGATCATCTCGTTGTCGGTCGGCTTCGCGAAGAACTCGCCGAAGGGGCCGGAGATCGTGACCTCGTCGCCGGGCTTCAGGCTGAAGATGTAGGAGGACATCTGTCCGGGCGGGATGCCTTCGGGTCCACGCGGCGGCGGCGAGGCGATCCGGACGTTGAGCATGATGATGCCGTGCTCTTCCGGGTAGTTCGCCATCGAGTAGGCGCGGGTGACCTTCTCGTCGACGGTCGACGTGTACCGCCAGACGTTGAAGTTGTCCCAGTCGGGGTGGAAGCGGTCCTCGATGTCGAAGTCCTTGTATTCGACCGTGTGCGGCGGGCACTCGATCTGGATGTAGCCGCCGGCGCGGAAGGGCACGCTCTCGCCGGGCGGAAGCTCGAGCACGAGCTCCTTGATGAAGGTCGCGACGTTGTGGTTCGAGCGGACCTTGCACTTCCATCGCCGGACGCCGAAGACCTCGTCCGGGATCTGGATCTCCATGTCCTGCTTGACCTTGACCTGGCAGGAGAGTCGGCAGCCCTCGCGTGCCTCACCGCGGCTGATGTGGCCGCGCTCGGTCGGGAGCAGCGAGCCGCCGCCTTCGAGGACCTTGACCCGGCAGACGCCGCAGGTGCCCTGACCGCCGCAGGCCGAGGGGATGAAGATCTGGTTGCCGGCGAGCGTGGAGAGCAGCGTCGAGCCCGCCTGGGTCGTGAGCGCCTTGTCCGGATCGCCGTTGATCAGGATCCGCACGTCCCCGCTCTGGACGAGCCGCGACTTGGCCGCCATGAGGATGACGACGAGGGCGATGATCACGAGCGTGAAGGCCGCGACGCCGACGCCGATGGTGAAGAAATCCATGTACCTACTCCCGCGGTCGCAGGGTCATTGCAATCAGCACAAGGCCGCGTCCGCGGCCGCAAGCTCAGAGCCTTCAGCCCAAGGCCGCGTCTGCGGCCGCAAAGTCAGAGCTGAATGCCCGCGAAGGCCATGAAGCCGACCGACATGAGTCCCACCGTGATGAACGTGATGCCGAGACCGCGCAGGGGGCCCGGTACGTTGCTGTACCGAAGCTTCTCGCGGACGGCTGCGAGGGCCACGACGGCAAGGAACCAACCGAGCCCCGACCCGACCCCGAAGACCGTCGCCTCGCCGAGCGAGTAGCCGCGCTTCTCCATGAAGAGCGAGGCGCCCAGGATCGCGCAGTTGACCGCGATCAAGGGAAGGAACACGCCGAGGGCGTTGTAGAGATCCGGCGAGTAGCGATCGAGGACCATCTCCACGATCTGCACGGCCGCTGCGATCGTCCCGATGAAGGTCAGGAAGCGCAGGAAGCCGAGATCCACGCCCTCGAAGACGGCGCCCTTGTCGAGCAGGAGCTCGTTCAGCGCCTGGTTCAGCGGGCAGGTGATCCCGAGGACGAAGGTGACGGCGATGCCGAGGCCGATCGCGTTCTCGACCTTCTTGGAGATGGCAATGAAGGAGCACATCCCCAGGAAGAAGGCCAGGGCCATGTTCTCAACGAAGATGGCCTTGGTTGCCAAGCTCAAGTAGTGCTCCAACATGCAACTCCTCTTCGATCTGTTCGGGCTTCCAGGATCGGACGGCCCAGATGAAGCAGCCGATCAGGAAGAACGCGGCCGGTGCCAGCAGCATCAGGCCGTTCGGGACGTACCACCCGCCCTGGTTGACGGGGTTCAGGATCGTGACGCCGAAGAGCGACCCGGATCCGAGCAGCTCGCGGCAGAAGGCGACGGCCAGCAGCACGATCGAGTAGCCCAGGCCGTTCGCGACGCCGTCGATGAACGAGAGCTTCGGCGGGTTCTGCATGGCGAACGCCTCGGCGCGACCCATCACGATGCAGTTCGTGATGATGAGGCCGACGAAGACCGAGAGCTCTTTCGCGATGTCGTAGACGAAGGCCTGCAGGATCTGGTCGGTCACGATCACGAGCGAGGCGATCACGACGAGCTGGACGATGATCCGGATGCTGGCGGGGATCTGGTTGCGCAAGAGCGAGATCGAGAAGTTCGAGAGCGCCGTCACGGCGGTCACCGCGAGACACATGACCAGCGCCGTATCCATCTTCGTCGTGACCGCGAGGGCGGAGCAGATGCCGAGCACCTGGAGCGCGATCGGGTTGTTGTTGAAGAGCGGGTCGACGAGTGCTTCGCGGGGCGAGATCTCTGCCATGGGGTCGTCCTCTGCGTGGGTCGGTCGGTCGGGTGCGTTGGCCGGATGTGTCGGCGGGGACTTCAGGCGCGGGCGGACGCGCGGAACTTCTCGAGGTAGGGACCGAAGCCATCGTCGCCGAGCCAGAAGCGCAGCAGCGCGGTCACGCCGCGGCTCGTGAGCGTCGCACCGGAGAGGCCGTCGACGCGATACGGATCCTCCGACGGCGGTCCGGCGGGGCCCTTCTTGACGCCGATCGCGGGGTTGCCCCGATCGTCGTAGGCGAGCCGACCCGGCCACAACGCCTTCCAGCGCGGGTTGTCGACCTCGCCGCCCAGGCCCGGCGTCTCCTCGTGCTTGTAGAAGGTGATGCCGACGATCGTGCGGGCGTCGGGCTCGAGCGCGAGGTAGCCGTAGAGGGTGCCCCAGAGGCCGTAGCCTTCGACGGGGATGATCAGCGCGGCGAGCTTACCGTCCCGGACCACGTCGAAGACCAGCGCGTGGTTCGGGAGGCGGCGGATGCGGGAATCGTTCTCCGGCGCCTCGAAGCTCCGGGCCGGATCGGAGGCGGCCTCCTGCTGGTCGAAGCTGGCGACGTCGACGTCGGAGACGACCTCGCCCGTGCGGAGGTCGATCACCTTCTGCTGGATGTTCGCGTCGAAGAGCGAGGAGACCTCCGTGCTCGAGAGCTCCTGTCCTTCCTCGATCAGTCCGGCGACCGTGAGCACCTTCTTCTGGCGATCGAGCAGCCGGTTCTGCTCCTGCCGCTCCTTCAGACCGACCGCGGCCGACGAGACGAAGAGCGCGCAGACGAGGCAGACAGCGACGGCGAAGCCGATGATGTAGCCCGTACTATGCTGCATAGCGTGCTTCCCTCCGGCGGATGTTCGCCTGGATGAAGAAGTGGTCGATCAGCGGCGCGAACATGTTCATGAACAGGATCGCGAGCATCATGCCCTCGGGATACGCCGGGTTCACGACCCGGATCAGCACGACCAGGATGCCGATCATCGCCCCGTAGATCAGCTTGCCCGCATTCGTGAACGCGCTCGAGACCGGGTCCGTCGCCATGTAGACCGCGCCGAAGGCCCAGCCGCCCATCACGGCATGCCAGTACCAGGGCACGCCGAACATCGGGTTCGTGTCCGAGCCCGCCACGTTCAGGAAGCCCGCCATCGCGATCGTCCCGAACAGGATCCCGGCCATCGTCCGCCAGGAGCCGATCCCGGTCCAGACGAGCAGCAGCGCGCCCAGCAGGCAGGCCAGCGTCGAGGTCTCGCCCATCGAGCCGGGGATGAAGCCCAGGAACGCGTTCGTCCAGCTCGCGTGGGCCAGCGCCGCCTGGCCCGAGGCCGCGGCCTGGGCCAGCAGCGTCGCGCCCGAGAAGGAGTCGACGGCGGAGAAGTCGGCCGCGATCCAGGTCGAGTCGCCGCTCATCGCCGCCGGGTAGGCGAAGAAGAGGAAGGCGCGCGTCGTGAGCGCGGGGTTCAGGAAGTTCATACCCGTCCCGCCGAAGATCTCCTTCGCGAAGACGATGCCGAAGATCGTGCCGATCACGACCATCCAGAGCGGGATCGTCGGCGGCAGCGTCAGCGGGATCAGCATGCCCGTCACGAGGAAGCCCTCGTTGATCTCGTGCTTGCGGATCATCGCGACGAGCGGCTCGACGATTCCGCCGGTCGCCATGGATGCGATCACGACGGGCACGTAGTGGAGCGCGCCGTAGATCACGCAGGCGATCGGGCTCTTGAAGTCGAAGGGCAGGCCGACGCCCTGGTAGAGCGCCGAGCGCCAGCCTTCGATCGGTACGGCGCCCTGGGCCATCGCCAGCAGCGCCTGATAGCCCGTGTTGTACATGGCCATCAGCATGCAGGGCAGCAGCGCGATCACGACCGTGATCATCAGCCGCTTGTTGTCGAGACCGTCTCGCACGTGCGAGGCCGTGCGCGTCACCTCGCCGGGCGTGAAGAGGCCCGTGAACTGGGCCTCCCAGAGCGGGTAGAAGAACTCGAGCTTCCCGCCCTTCTCGAAGTGGTGCTTGACGTTGAGGTGTGCGTCCTTCAGGAACTTCATCGCCCCCTCAACCCTCCTTCTCGATCATCTCGAGGTTCTTTCGCAGGATCGGGCCGTAGTTGACCTTGCCCGGGCAGACGTAGGTGCAGAGTCCCAGATCCTCTTCGTCGAGCTCGAGGACGCCGAGCTGCTCGGCCTTCTCCGTGTCGCCCACGATCAGCGAGCGCAGCAGGAAGGTCGGCATCAGGTCCATCGGCATCACCTTCTCGTAGAGGCCGATCGGCACCATCGCGCGTTGGGATCCGTTCGTGTTCGTCGTGAACTTGAAGCGCTTCGGCTTGAAGAGCTTCGACAGGTAGATGCCCGTGACGGAGTGCATCTGCGGGCCGGGCGTCAGCCAGCCGAGGAAGACGTTCTCGCGGTCCTCTTCGAGGAGCGTGATCTGTCGGTCGTAGCGGCCCATGAAGTCGAAGACGTCGCCGTGGGTCCGCTTGCCCGAGAGGACCGAGCCCGAGATCGCGCGGACCTCGCGGTCGCCGGCGCGGGCGAGGTCCGCCCCGACGATCTCGCTCACGCAGGCGCCGATCCGGGTGCGCTCGAGCCGGGGATCCTCGACGACCGGTCCCGCGACCGAGACCACGCGGGTCGGGTCGAGGCGGCCCGTCCGGAAGAGGGCGCCGACGGCGGCGACGTCCTGGTAGCCGATGTGCCAGACGCTGCGATTGCGGTTGACCGGGCGCAGGAGGTGGATGTGGAGGCCCACGGTACCGGCGGGATGCGGCCCGTCGAAGGTCTCGACGCGCACGCCGGCGGGTGCTCGCTCGGCGAGCTCGGAGTGGGGCGCGACGCAGAGGAAGGTCGGACCGTCGACGAGCTTCGCGACCAGCGCGAGGCCCGCGCGGAAGTCGTCCATCCGATCCGCCAGAGCCACCTCGGGCAGCGGTGCCAGCGGATGCGTGTCGATCCCCGTGACGAAGAGGGCGTCGGCGCTCGACTCCGGCGAGGGGACCTTGCTGTAGGGGCGCTGGCGGATCGCGGTCCACAGGCCCGACTCGACGAGCAGCGAGCGGACGCTCTCCGCCGAGAGCGACTCGACCGGCGCACCCGTGTAGTGCTCGAAGGGCTGGAATTCGTCGTCGGCCGGCGCACCACGTCGCTCGCCGTCGGACAGATCGATCACGATCGATTGCAGGGCTCGCTTCTCGCCGCGATGGATGCCGACGACGCGTCCCGCGGCCGGGGCGGTATGGAGCACGCCCGGCATCTTGCGGTCTTCGAAGAGGACCTGGCCGCGCTTCACGGTCTGGCCTTCCTCTACCTGCATCCGCGGCTTCATGCCGGGAAAGTCGTCGGCGAGGACGGCGACTCGCGAGCAGGGGGACGTACCTCGCACGACCTGAAGCGGTTTCCCGGGAATCGGGAGGTCGAGGCCCTTCTCGATCTTGTGCAATGCCATGTTCGCTCGGTGTCGATGCCGGGGCCGGGACCGGGGCTCGGACGGCTCGAGCCCCGTCGCCGCTGCGGCGGGAAACGGTCGGGTTGCGCCCCTCGACGCATTCCGGCCCGTTGATGGTGGTACGGCCGTGTTCGCGGGTCCTTCGTGCTACCCGCTTCGTCGCCGCGCCCGGATGGAGCGCGGGGGCGAAGGGGACTCGCTCAATCGGACGGAATTCCCGGCGAGGCCCGGAGACGCCCTCCGAGACTCGCGTCGAGAGTCGTAGCGTTCGGTTTCGGATCGCCCGCCGGGTCTGCGACCGCACCCGGCGCTCCGTTGCGAAGCCAGCGGCGTCCTCGTCTGCATCCGCCCGCCGGAACGCGCGAGAGAGTAGAGTCCCACAGGGGTTCTTTCAACAGAGTTGCGGCCTCGAGAGCCCTTCCCGAGGCCGCTGCGCGGACCTTTCGGACCGTGTGCGAGGGCGCTTGAGCAGCGCTGCACGCGAGGTGGTGGGCGCGTGGTGCGGGACTCGGGGCAACGCCCGATCGAGCGCCTCGGGTGGTCGCGCCGACCGGGCATCCGGCAGGGGCCGCGTGTTAGGCGAAGGGGCTCGCCCGCGGGAGGGCGGGGGGCTGGATGGCGACCATTCTGCCAGAATGTCGTTGAAGGCCCTTCTCCGGCGAGGGTACGATAGGAGTGGCATCCGGGGGCTGCAAGGTACGCACCCCGCCTGCCATCGGGAATTTCGAAGAGGAACCCCGTCCTCGCGGAGGGCGGGGCCGGACCGGCGGCATGCGAGCGGATGCGAGCGGCGCGTCGGGGCACCACGAGGCGAGCGACGGACGAGGACGCAGGAGAGGAGCCGAGCCGGATCGAAGCCCACCCAACCCGAGAGACGACGAGGATCGGAGGACACGATGCGACAACCCCAACGACTGCCGACGGCCAGGGACCTGATGACCACGTCTCTGCTCACCTTCCGCCCCGAGCAGCCACTGCTCGAAGCTCTGACGGCGCTGCTGCGGCACGGGGTCTCCGGTGCACCGGTCGTGGGCGAGTCGGGGCGACTCGTCGGCATCCTCTCCGAGCTCGACTGCCTGCGGATGCTCGCCTCCGACGAGTTCTATCAGGGCGATCCGGAGATGGGCGCTCGCGTGGAGCAGTTCATGACGCGCGGGGGCCGGACGGTGCCGCCGACGCTCGGGATCTACGCCCTCGCGCACTACTTCCTGACGACGCCGATCCGACGCCTTCCGGTCGTCGAGGACGGGTGCCTGCTCGGGCAGGTCAGTCGGCGGGACGTGCTGCGCGGGATGGAGGCGATGAGCCTGGGGCGCTCGTCTCGCAAGCGCTACCCGGACTACGTCCAGCCCGCCTGAGCTCGGGGCCGCCCGCCGCCGGGCTCAAGCCGGCAGCGCGACGACGACCTTGCCGGTCACGTGGTCGCCGAGGCGATTGCGTCCGCGCAGGGACACCTCGACCGTCCGGTTGCTCTCGTCCCGGGCCGTGACCGAGCCCTCGATCGTCATCTCGTCGCCGGGGTAGTTCGGCGCGCCGAGTCGGATGTCGACCTTGCGGAGCGTTGCCTCGGGTCCCGTCCAGTCCGTCACGAAGCGCCCGACGAATCCGTTCGTCGTCAGGATGTTCATGAAGATGTCGGGCGACCCGCGCTCCTTGGCGAGGGTCGGGTCGTGGTGCACGTCCTGGTAGTCGCGCGACGCGATCGCCGTCGCGACGATCAGCGTCCGGCTGAGCGGCACCGAGAGCGGCGGCAACGTGTCGCCCACCTTGACCGAGTCGAACCGCCGGGTCGGTCGCGCCTTCGCTTCGCTCATTGCAGGATGTCTCCGACCGCCTTGCCGCCCCGGATCTCGTCGGCGATCAGGCCGCCGAGCTTCGCGAGCTGCTCGTTCGCGCCGCCGAGGGTCATCGCGACGTGCTTGAGCCGCAGGAAGTGGCGATGGATCGGGTAGTCGACGTCGGCACCGATGCCGCCGTGCAGATGCTGGCAGGTATGCGAGACCCGGTGGCCGCCCATGCAGGCCCACCACTTCGCGACCGCCGCCGCCTTCTCGACGCCGTCGACGCCCGCATCGATCCGCCAGGCCGCCTGCCACATCGTCGTGCGCATCGACTCGACGTCGATGTACGCGTCCGCCGCGCGCAGGGAGACGCCCTGGAAGGAGCCGATCTCGCGCCCGAACTGCTTGCGTGAGGCCGTGTACTCCGCCGTCTGGCGCAGGCCTTCCTCGGCGACGCCGACGCCGACCGCCGCGAGGGCCGTCGCTGCGCGGGGCTCGACCCAGTCGAGCACGCCCTCGCCCTTTCCGGGTTGCGCCAGGACGTCGGCCGCCTCGACCGTCACGCCGTCGAGCTTCACGACGAACTGACGCTCGTGGGCCGTCGTCTCCTGTCGCTCGAGGGAGACGCCCGGGGCATCCGGGGCGACGAGGAAGAGACCGAGGCCTTTGTCGCTCGAGGCACTCACGAGCAGGCGATCGGCGCCGCCCGCGAAGGGTACGCAGACCTTCTCGCCCGTGAGCTTCCAGCTCGTCCCGTCGGCCGTGGCGCGGGTGCGTGCGCGCCGCGACAGGGCCGGATCGCCGATCTCGAAGAAGGCCGGCGTCAGGATCGCCTGGCCCGAAGCGATCTTCGGCAGCCATTCCTTCTTGAGCGTGTCGGAGCCGAAGCGCTCGATCGGCAGGGCCGTGTACACGATCGACTCGAGCAGCGGCAGCGGCGCGAGGTTGCGGCCGGCCTCCTCGAGCACGAGGCAGAGGGCGAGGAAGCTCCAGCCCTGGCCGCCCTGATCCTCCGAGAGGGCGACGCCGAGCAGGTTCGCCTCGGCGAGCTGGCTCCAGAGGGCGCGGTCGAAGCCGGGGCCGTCCTCCTCGCGCTCGACCTCGCGCATCCGATCGAAGCTGGTCGCGTCCTCGAGGATCTGGCCGGCGAGCTCGCGGGCCGCCTCTTCTTCTTCGCTGAATCGGAAGTTCATCTCTTGCTCCGTTTCGATCAGTCGGCCGCGCGCGGCGGGCGGAACTTGAGGATCCGGAAGCGCATCGTGCCCACGACCGCGCCCTCCGCATCCATGAACTTGTAGAGCTGCGTCACGAAATGACCGACCCCGAGCCCGGTCTTCTTCTCCGGCGACACGGACTCGATCTCGACGACGTGCGTCAGCTGGTCTCCGGGATGCAGCTCCCGGAAGTACTCCTGCTCGCAGTTGGTCGCGACGACCGACGTGAAGCCGGCGGCATCGAGCACCTGGAGCACGCTCTTGCGGTCGCCCGCCTCCTTCGCCCAGGCCTCTTCCTCGGGCGTCGGCGGCCGCAGCCCGCGCATCGTCCAGGCCTGCAGCATCGTCGGCGGCGCGATGATCCCGCCGTGCGACGAGCTCTCGGCGAACCCGCGATCGAGGTAGGCGGGATTGCGGTCCCCGATCGCGTCGCACCAATGGTGGATCATCGCGTCGTTCACGGGATAGGGGCAGCTGCCCGGCGCCCCGTCCTGCGTGCCCGCGTAGGACTCGAGCACCTTCATCAGGGCCTCACCCTCGAGCGCGGCCGTCTTTCCTTCGTTCGTGCTCATCGGCGCGACCTAACGCGGCACGCGCGGCATGCGCAGGCCGGCCATCGAGACGATCTCGCGCTGGATCTCGTTCACGCCGCCGCCGAAGGTGTTGATCGTGCCGAGTCGGGACTCGTGCTCGATCTCACCGTTGATCTGCGCGGCGGGAGATCCGCCGGCGACGAGGGCTGCCGGCCCGATGATCTCCTGCAGGAGGCGGTAGACCTCGAGCACGACCTCGGTTCCGTAGACCTTGACCGCCGACGCGTCGGCGGGATTCACGAAGCCCGTCTCGAGCGCCGCGGCCATCCGCCAGTTCATCAGCTTCATCGCCTCGATGCGTGCGAAGACCTCCGCCAGGTTGTGCTGGACCCAGGGCAGGTCGATCATCTTGCCGCCCTCGGGCGTCTCCGTGTCGCGGGCCCACTCCATGACCTTCTCGGTCCGCGCATAACAAGCGGAGCCGAAGGCGGCGAGGCCGACGCGCTCGTGGTTCAGCTGGGTCGTGATGAGCTTCCAGCCGCCGTGCAGGCCGCCGACGATGTTCTCCTTCGGGACGCGCACGTTCTCGTAGTAGCTCATGGCCGTGGCCGAGCCGCCGACCGTGTGGATGAGCGAGGCGCTGAAGCCCTTCGAGTCCGCGGGCACGATGAAGATCGTGATGCCCTTGTGCTTGGGGGCCTTCGGGTCCGTGCGGGCGGCGAGCCAGATGTAGTCCGTGTCGTTCGCGCCGCTCGTGAACATCTTCGTGCCGTTGATGACCCAGTCGTCGCCGTCCTGGACCGCGAGGGTCTGCAGGCTCGCGAGGTCGGTGCCGGCGTTGGGCTCGCTGTAGCCGATCGAGAAGTGGCACTCGCCGGCGAGGATGCGCGGGAGGTACTCCTTCTTCTGCTCGGGCGAGCCGTGATCGATGAGAGCGGGCCCGACGGTCGAGACGGTCACGAAGGGGAAGGGCGCGCCCGAGCGGCGCTGCTCCTCGAGGAAGATCATCTGCTCGACCATCGTCATGCCGCCGCCGCCGAACTCCTTCGGCCAGCCGACGCCGAGCCAGCCGTCGCGGCCGATCTTCCGGACGAGCTCGCGGTAGAGCTTGCCGCCCTCCATCCCCTTCACCTTCGCCCGCACGTCGGGCGTCATCAGCTCTTCGAAGTAGCGCCGGAGGGTCTGGCGCAGGGTCTTCTGCTCGGGAGTCAGGTCGATGTACATGCTCGCCTCGGAACGGCCGGGATCGGGGCTCGGGCCCCGGCGCGGCGCATGGATGGAAGTTGGATTCGAGCGCTCGTCGGCTCCGGCGACGGCGTCGCGACCGGAACGCCCGACACTATAACGGCGGGATCGGTCGGGTGGAACACGTTCTAGCCTGCCACGCCGCCCGAGCAGAGCTTCGTCCCCGAGGGAAAGGAATGTGCCGGACGCCTCGGTCGATCGGGGCGGGAGGCGGGTCCATGGCTCGGCCCGGACCGGGTCCGTAGGTCTCGACCCGCGTGACTCGGGTCACGACCGGGCCGTGATCGGGAACCGACCGGGACGAGGCCCGGGCTCCCGGTCGCGGATCGGCGCTCGACGCCCGAGCGTCCTGCCGGGATCGACTCGCTAGGCGCGCGCCGCACGACCGATGAACATGCGTTCGGCCCTGTCGGTGCGGGCGATCACCTTCGAATTCCGGCTCGGTGGCGTTACGGAATCGCGCCTCGGGTTATTTCCCAGGAGCAAGGCAGGTTGCCGATTCGAACCTTCTTCGCGGATCGAGTGAGAGAAGCGAGGCTTCCATCGGGGGGCTCGTTATGCTCGGCCCGCTCTGATCGAGGACCCGAAGGCGTGGACGAGGATCTCAAGCGGATTGCCGCTCGCATTCGCAGCTGGAGGGACGAGGCGGGATTCACGCTCCAGCAGCTCGGAGATCGATCCGGGGTCTCTGCCAGCACGATCCACAAGATCGAGAACCTGCAGACGGTGCCGACGATCGCCGTGCTGCTGAAGGTCGCCAACGGTCTGAACCGTCGGCCGAGCGAGCTGCTGGCGGAGGTCGAGGTCGGCCGACAGGTCTCCGTGCTACGCCGAGACGCCCGACCCCGCCTCACGGTCAAGGGGCATGCGGACCTCGAGCACCTCGTCGGGATGATCCCGCGCAACAAGCTCGACGTCTGGCGCTTGCGCATCCATCCGGGCATGGGAGCCGGGCCGCCCGGCACGGAGGCCTGGCAATTCCAGGGCGAGATGGTGCTGCTCGTCGAGGACGGCTGCATCGACGCGGAGGTCGGCGGCGAGCGCTTCCAGATCTACGCCGGCGACTCGCTGCACTTCGACTCGAGCCTGCCCCATCGCTGGATCGCCGCGAACGAGAAGACTGCGACCTGCGTCGTGCTCGCGATGATGCCCGAGCGGCTGCAGGCGGATCTGATGGCCCGGATCGCGGCGGCCTCGGGTCGCTCGCCGCTCTCGCGGGTCGATGGCCTGCCGATGGATCCGTCGCTGCCGTCGATCCGCAGCACCTGAGACGCGGACGGCGCTTCGGTCCGGGTGGACCGGCTCGCCCGCCACGCCCGGTCCTCAGCCCGTAGCGCCGTCGAGCTCGCGCAGCACGCGCAGGATCTCCTCGCCGTAGCGCGCGGCCTTCCCCTCGCCGATGCCGTGGGCGAGGGTGAGATCCTCGACCCGCGTCGGCTGGATCAGCGCGATCTCGCGCAGCGCCCGATCGCTCGCCACGACGTAGGGCGGAACGGCTCCCTCCCGCGCCGCCTCGAGCCGCCACGCACGCAGCGCCTCGAAGCGCGCGAGCGCCCCTGCGTCGAGCGGCGTCTCGTCCGCGCCCGCCGAGCGTCGCGTCGCGACGGACTCCCCCGCGCGTCGCACGAGGTACGAGGGCCCGCTCGCCGCGCCGCGTGCCCGCGGCAGCGCATTCTTCTCTCGCGGGAGTAGCAGCCGTACGGGCCGCTCCCCGCGCATCACGGCGACACCCGTCTCCGTCAGCATCGCGATCGGACGGTCGCCCCCTTCGAGGTCGACCCAGCCTGCCGTCACGCAACGCCGCAGCAGCCGCGTCAGCCACACCTCGGTCCGCTCCGAGAGCACGCCCCAGGTCGTCGTTCGATCGAGCCCCGTACCGCGTAGCCGCGCATCGTCCTGCCCGCGCAGGAGCGCCACCGCCGCCCCGAGCCCGTAGCGCCCATGGATCCGCGCGACCCCCGAGAGCGCCTTGCGCACGATCAGCGTCACGTCCTCGGCGCTCTCGTCGTTCGCGAGCTCGCGCGCCCCGTCTCGTCCCGACGCCGCGAGCTCCTCGCAGACGTCGCATCGCCCGCAGCCCGCGAGCGTCTCCTCTTCGTCTCCGAAATAGCGCAACACCGTATCGTGTCGACAGCTGCCGCCCTCCGCGAAGCGCATCAGCTCGAGGAAGAGGGCCCAGCGATGGCGCGCGGCCTCGGCCGCCGGCCCCTCGCTCCCACCGCCGAGCTGGATCCCGTCGGCTTCGATCAGCGCGCGTCGCCTGGCGAGGTCGCCCGGACCGACCAGCATCTGCCCGATCGCGTCCCGACCGTCTCGGCCCGCGCGGCCGACCTCCTGGTAGTAGGCCTCGATCGAGCCCGGCGGCGCGAGATGGATCACGGCGCGCACGTCGGCGCGGTCGATGCCCATGCCGAAGGCGTTGGTCGCGACGACCACCTCGAGCTCGCCCGACGCGAACGCCGCGTGGACCTCCTCGCGCCGCTCCGCCGTCAAGCCCGCGTGATAGCTCTCGCAGCGCCAGCCGCGCCCCACGAGCCGGTCGCGCTCGGCCTCCGTGCTCTTGCGCGTGGGGCCGTAGACGATCGCACAGCCCCGCCCCGCGCCCGGCGCGCCGAGCGCCTCGGCGAGGGTCTCGTCCACCGCGCGCCGCCGCTCGCTCGCCCGCTCGACCTCGGCCACGCGCAGGGCGAGGTTCGGCCGCGCGAAGCCGCGCACGAGCTGGGGCGTGTCGGCGGGCAGGCCGAGGCGGGCGATGATCTCGTCGCGGACGTAGGGGGTCGCGGTCGCCGTGCACGCGAGCACCCGCGCGTCGGGATGCTCGGCGAGGACGCGGCCGATCTCGAGGTATTCGGGGCGGAAGTCGTGGCCCCACTCGCTGATGCAGTGGGCCTCGTCGATCGCGAAGAGCGGGCAGTCGATCCGCCGCAGGATGTCGCGAAAGCGCGGAAAGACGAGCCGCTCCGGCGCGACGTAGACCAGCTTCCAGCGTCCGGCCTCGAGCCCGTCGAGGCGCTCCGCCATCTCCTGCGGCTCGAGCGTCGACGCGAGGAAGGTCGCCTCGACGCCGAGTCGCTCGAGTGCGTCGACCTGGTCGCGCATCAACGCGATCAGGGGCGACACCACGACCGTCGTCCCTCGCAGCAGGAGCGAGGGCAGCTGGTAGCAGAGGCTCTTGCCGCCCCCGGTCGGTGCGACGAGCAACGCGCGTCGTGCGTCGAGCAGCGACTCGATCGCCTCGCGCTGGCCCGGGCGGAACGCGGCGTGGCCCAGCCGCGCGAGGGCGGCCTCGAGGGCCGTGTCGCGCTCGGCGCAGGGGCGGTCGAGCCGATCGTCGTCGAGTTCGAGGGGGTGCATGGCTGGGGCTCGCGGGACCGGGGGCCCGGCGGCCGCTTTTGCGGCCATCGAGCGCGATCGCACGGGGCGCACGCTAGCACGCGGGGCCGGCGGTGCGGGGGCGTGAACCGCCGGATTCGGGCAAGCTCTCGGCTCGTCGAGCGCATTCGGCCTGTACGGCCGCGTCGGAGGGCGCACGCATGGTCGAGATGACGATCGTCTACGAGGGCGGGCTGCATACGCGCGCCGTGCACGGGCCGTCGGGGGCTGCGCTCGAGACCGATGCCCCGCTCGACAACCAGGGCAAGGGGGAGGCCTTCTCGCCGACCGATCTGCTCGCGACGGCCCTCGGCACCTGCATGCTGACGACGATGGGCATCGTCGCCCGGCGCGAGGGCTGGTCGATCGATGGCGCCACGGCGCGCATCGAGAAGCACATGCAGCTCGAGCCGACCCGCCGCGTCGGTCGCGTCGTCGTCGAGCTCGATCTGCCGGCCGGTCTCTCGAGCGAGGCGCGGGAGCGGCTCGAGCGGACGGCGCGGACCTGTCCCGTCGCCGAGTCGATCCATCCGGATCTCGAAGTCGACCTCACCCTTCGTTTCGGCGCGTGAGGTCGGGGGCGCGGATGTCCGACCCGGGCTACGTCGTCTACGGCGATCTCGCGAAGCGCGACACGGTCGTCCTCGCGCTCGCCCTCGAGGCGAAGCGGCTCGCGTTCACGCGGGTCGAGGAGACGGCGTCCCTCGCGTACGCGCTCGAGGCGCGCGCCGGAGATGGGGGCGGGCCCTACCTGCGGACGCCGGAGGGCTTCGTGCTCTCGGGGCTGCACGCCATGCTCGATTGGCTCGAGCGGGTGCATCCGCGGCCGGCGCTCCTGCCCGGACTCCCCGTGCGACGGACGTGTTCGCGCCTGCTCGAGGATTGGATCGAGCTCTGGCTCCGGGTCGCGGTCCGGCGTTCGGGCGTGGCCCTCGAGGCGCTCGAGGCGCATGTCGCGGCCTCGGGCTTCCTGCTCGGTCGCGCGCCGACCCGGCCGGATCTCCTGCTCGTCGGTTGGATCGAGTGTGATCTGCGGACGCGGGCCCGCGCGCGGGCGTGGCTCGAACGTCGTGCGCCGCGGCTGCTCGGTCTGGGAGAGCGGCTTCTCGGCGCGGTGCGCGAGGGGAACGTCGACGCGTGCGCGAGTTCCGACGATGCGATCCCGATCTCGCTCGTCGAGGTGCTGCGGGAGATCGGGCGCGACTATCACGCCTTCCTCGATCGGAACCAGCGCGCGCTCAAGGACGGGGCCGACGAGGTGCGGCTCGAGTTCGCGGGCGAGACGCGGACGCTACCGGTACGGCGGGATTGCGAGCGGCGACGACTTGCGATCGGGCGCGAGCTCGCGGTCCTCGCGCCCGAGGCGCGGCGCTCGGTCGGTCGTGTGCTCGAGCCGGTCGGTGCGTGGCATGCGCTGCGTCTGCCGGCGGCGATCGAGGAGATGGATCCGGCGGATCCGCGGGGGCTGTAGGCGGGGCGCGCGGCTCGGCTGCTCTTGCGCGCTCATCCGGCCCCAATCCGAAAATTCGGTTTCGGATGACGAATGACGTCCAGACCCTCCCATTTGGGTGGCTCATCTCCGGACGCATCGTGATACACCAGCACGCCGGGAAGGGGACCGCGCGAAACGCGCGTGTCCAGCGCGACCTTTTTGGCTGCTGGAGGTTCGGATCGATGTCGTTGCGAATGGGGAGCTGGCTCGTCGTCTCGGCCGTCTATGTGCTGCTGGGCGCGGGAGCGGCGCAAGCCGTGTCGTTGACCTTCGATCACTACGCGCTGCCGCCGGCGTCGTCGATTCAGATCGGAAACGGCCTCGCGCTCGATGGCTATCTGTTGGATGCGCCGGCCGGCGAGCTCTTCATCGACGCGGCGGGCTATCCGGACCGCCCCGACAACGGCACGCCCACGCTCGTTGCCCGGCGGCAGGGGCTGGACAGCGTCGATCTCCGTCTGGCATCCCTGACCGGGAACTTCGACCTCCTGCAGGTCGATCTCGCCGAGCTTTTCAATCCGGGCGCCGGCAACCCCCTCTTCACCGCGCTCTCGATCGACGTGACGGGCCTGCTCGATGGTGGCGGATCCGTCCAGCGCCAGATCACCCTCGACGGCATCAGCGATGGCCCCGGTGGCGTGGCCGACTTCGAGACCTTCGTCTTCGACGCCTCCTGGACGAACCTCACACAGGTCGTCTTCCACGGCGTTCGTCCCGGCTCGACCCTGCCTCATATCAAGATCGACAACATCGAGGTGCAAGCCGCGGTCGTTCCCGAGCCGTCGACCGCGATGCTCGTGCTGCTCGGGCTGATGGGGCTCGGCGCCTCGCGGCGCGATCGAATGGGAGTGGATGGGGCGCCGTCGCGAATTGGTTCTTGAGCTGAGCGGTCGAAGACGGGAGGCCACGCGTTCGCGGCGCGGGCTCTGGGGATACGGGTGCTGGGAGATGGAGACGAAGATGAAGCGGTGGAAGCGATCTTGGGTCGGGCTGACTCTCGTGGGCCTCGTCGTGGGCTGTGCGCCGGGAGAGCTTCCGGAGTCGGACGGGCCGTTGGAGGCGGCCGTCGATGCGAGCTGGCAGGGGGGCGTCGAGCGCGCGCTCGCCGAGCGTGAGTACCACGCGAGTCGGAACCGCGAGGGGCTCCAGGCGCCGAACCGCGCGCAAGGCTTCCGGACCTACTTCGACGAGACGGGCATTCGCATGGTCGAGCGGGGCGGGTCGGAGGGCGCGGAGCTGGCTCGGCTCTCGCTCGCGGCCGTCGGGCGCGGCGATCGGCTCGAGCCCGTCGGGTCGGGCGAGGTCGTGCACGAAGGGCCGCGGGTGGAGATCCGTCGGCCCGGGTTCGTCGAGTGGTACCTGAACTCGGAGGCGGGTCTCGAGCAGGGATTCACGATCGACGCGCGGCCGGCGGGTGAAGGCGAGGTGGTCGTCGCGCTCGCGGTCGAAGGGGCCCGGGCGTCGTTGCGGGGCGACGAGGTCGTGCTGGATACGGGGGCGAGGCGGCTCTCGTATGGGAAGCTGGTGGCGTTCGATGCGCGCGAGCGGCGGTTGCCGGCGGAGTTCGCGATCGAGGGCGGGCGGGTCCGGATCGAGTTGGACGACGCGGGGGCGGAGTATCCGGTCGTGATCGATCCGCTGATTGCGGGGACGTGGGATGCGGTGTTGGAGTCGGATCGGGCGGGTAGCGGCCTGGGATTGAGCGTGGCCGGCGCTGGCGATGTGAACGGCGACGGCTACGACGACGTGATCGTCGGTGCCTGGACATACGACAACGGCGTATCCAACGAGGGTGCGGCGTTCGTCTTCCTCGGTTCGGCGGCTGGGATCGCGACGACCATCTCCAGTCTGGCTGACTCACAGATCGAATCCGATCAAGCAAATGCGTTCCTCGGGCGTAGTGTCGGGGGAGCGGGAGATGTGAACGGCGACGGCTATGACGACGTGATCGTCGGGGCCTTTGCCTACGACGCCGGCGAGCCGGATGAGGGCGCCGCGTTCGTGTTCTTGGGTAGTGCCACCGGTGTCCTGGGCGGGGGCCCCGCGGCAGCGCACGCTCAGCTCGAGTCGAATCAATCGGGCTCCAGTTTTGGATTCAGCGTGGCCGGTGCGGGTGACGTCAACGGGGATGGCTACTCCGACGTGATCGTTGGAGGTGATCTCTACGACAACGGCGAGGTGGACGAGGGCGCAGCGTTCATCTTCCTGGGCAGCGCTGCGGGAATCGCCGACGGCAGTCCTGCCACGGCACATGCCCGACTCGAGTCGAATCAGGTGAGCGCTCGGCTGGGCGTTAGCGCGGCGGGTGCAGGCGACGTAAACGGAGATGGCTTCGACGACGTGGTCGTGGGATCGATGAACTATTCCGCGACGCACTCCTTTGGAGGAGCAGCGTTCGTATTCCTGGGCAGTGCCTCAGGGGTCCCGGATGCCGACCCCGCGACGGCGCATGCTCGACTCGAGTCCGATCAGGCGTCCGCATCGATGGGAGCCAGCGTGTCGAGCGCCGGCGACACGAACGGGGACGGCTTCGACGATCTGATCGTGGGCGCTCCGTCGTATTCTGCGGGTCAGGCCTTCGAAGGGGCAGCCTTCGTGTTCCTGGGTAGCGCCGCGGGGGTCTCGAGTGGCGATCCGTCGACGGCCAGCGCTCAGATCGAGTCCGATCAAGCGACTTCGTTTCTCGGGCAAAGCGTCGCCACCGCGGGAGACGTCGACGGCGACGGGTACGACGACGTGATCGTTGGAGCGAGTTCATACGAGAATGGCGAGGTTGGGGAAGGGGCGGCATTCGTCTTCCTGGGTGGTGGATCCGGAGTAGCGAATGGCGACCCGACTACGGCCTACGCCGGCATCGAGGCCGATCAGGCGAATGCAAGCTTGGGGTGCAGCGTCGCGAGTGCAGGTGACGTCAACGGTGACGGGTACGACGACGTGATCGCCGGGGCCTTTCTCTACGACGCGAGCATTCCCGACGGCGGTGCGGCGTTCATCGCATTGGGTGGAGGAGCCGTGCCCGCCAGCGGCTCCCACATTCTCCGGATCCACGCTGCCGGTGGCCTGCTTGCGCTCTCCTATTACCCTGACGTCCCGACGCTGGTCGCCGACCAGCCGACCGACACAATCACGACGACCCGGCCTTCCTCTGGCGACCTCGGCTTCACCTACGACGGTGCGACCCTCCTCCACTTCCGCGACGTCGCCGGCACGATCGAAGTGGACAGCTACGACAGCCTGACCGCTTTCGCCTTCGGCGGGGCGCCGCTCTCGACCCAATCGACAACGCTCCACGGCGTCGCGAGCCAGATTGCCTTTGGGGCGAGTCTCTCGTCTCTCGTCCAGATCACGGACGACGGGACGGGGTTCGTACGCCTCTCGCGCTTTGCGAGCCTGGCCGACTTCCTGGCCAACGCCCCGTACCAGACCGCCACCACGCCACACCTGGTGAGCGGGCAGCTCGGCCTCGCCTTATCGCCCGACGGCTGGGTCACGCAGATGTGGGACAACGGGGGCGTGGCCCAGGTTTCGGTCTACCGAAACCTCGACGACTTCGAGGCGACTACGCCCTTCTATACGGGGACCACACCGTATCTCTCGCCCACGCAGATCGGGCTTGCCGCATCCGCGCGCCCCTTCCCCGAGACGGCGCTCCTCTTCGGCGCCGAAGGGACGGGAGCCTCGCTCGGCCGAGTCCTCTACTCGATCGATCCCGAGACGGCCGTGTCGAGCAATCCGCTCACGTTCACGCGGCCTGCGGACGGGGCGCTGCTGAGCTTCGGGACGCTCGAGTTCAGCCCGAAGTCGGGCGTGCTCTACGCAACCGAGGGGATCGGCGCGTCTGAGGGCCGCGTGCTCTACCGGGTGTCACCCGGCACGGCGGAAGGTTGGGCGATCGGGGACGTGACGCGGGTCGGCGATGGCGTGTTGCTGAACTTCACGTCGATTGCCGCTCATCCGACGACCGGTGTGCTCTACGGCAGCGAGGGGATCGGCTCGGGCGGCGGCGTCACGCTCTACGCGATCGACGCCGAGACGGCCGCGGCCGTCGACGTCGGGAACTTCCGGCGCGTCGGCGACCTCGCTCCATTGCAGTTCACGTCGATCGACTTCGATGCGGCGGGCAGACTCTACGGGAGCGAGGGGGCCATCGGGACGGGTCGAACGCTCTACGAGATCGACGCAGCGACCGCGCTGGCGACGCCGATCGGGAACTTCCAGCGTGCCTCGGACGGCGCGGACCTGAACATCGTGGCGATCGAGTTCAGCCCGGACACGACGACGCTCTATGGGGCGGAGGCCATCGGCGGTGGGCTCGTGCTCTACACGATCGATCCGACGAACGCCGTGGGCACGGTCGTCGATGGCTTCCTGCGCGAGGGGGACGGGGCCGTGCTTCGGATGCAGGACCTGGCGATGCCGGTGCCGGAGCCGGGGCTACCCGCTTCGGTCGGTGGCGCCGTGCTCGCGGCGTCCTGGATCGCGCGTCGGCGCGGGGTGCGGCGGGACTGGGCATGACTGGCTGGTGACCCCTTCCGCGGACAAACGAGGATCGGGATCCGCACGGAGAGGCGCAATCGTAGGGTCATGAGGTCCACCGTGGCAGCACGACGACCGAACGGCCGCATCGACCAGCCGGGTCGGTCGACGGATCGATCGCAGCACGAACGACCCGCGCGGCTCCCCCGTAGCGCCAAACGGCCCACCCTCAGTCCGCCTCCCCCCGCTCGATCCGCCCGAACACATCCTCCCCCACGACCCCCCGTGCGACACCCTCCAGCCACGGGAACTTCCGGATCGTATGCCCGCCATCCACGGTGAGGCATTGCCCCGTGATCCACTCCGACTCGTCGCCGGCCAGGAACCGGATCGCGCGGGCGATGTCCTCGGACTCGCCGGGCTTGTCGAGGGGCTGCTGTTCGAGGAAGGCGTTCAGGATCTCGGGCGTCTCGAACATGCCGCCGGTCGCGCCCGTGCGTGTGAGGCCGGGGCGAACGGCGTTGATGCGCACGCCGTATTGGCCGACCTCGTCGGCAGCGACCTTGACGAGCTGGTCGCAGGCGGCCTTCGCGGCACAGTAGGCGGCGAGGAAGGGTGACGAGAGGATCGAGGCGGTCGACGACACGACGACGATCGAGCCGCCGCCGCGCTTCACCATCGAGAGGCCCGCGTACTTGATCATCAGGAAGACGGGTCGGACGTTCAGGTCGATGTCGGCGCTGAAGGCCGCGTCGTCGTAACCGAGCACGGGGGAGAAGCTGCCGCCGCCGGGTACGCAGACGGCGATGTCGAGCCCTGTGTCGCCGCCGGCCTGCGCGATCGCGGCGCGGACCTGGTCCGGCTCCATGCCGTCGCAGGTGCGCGCCTCGAGCGTGTCCTTCGCGGCGGGGACGGCCTTGCGGAGCTGATCGGCCGCCGCCTCGAGGCGGCCTCCGTCGCGAGCGCAGATGAGGAGCTGCGCTCCGTCGGCGAGCAGCGCCTCGGCGGTCGCGAGGCCGATGCCGCTGCTCGCACCGATCACGAGGGCACGCTTGCCCGCGAGGCTGCCGGGTCCGCCGATCCGATTGCCCATCGCGCGCCAAGCCCGCTGCGATCCGTCGCCGCTCGTCGTCCCCATGCCGTCCCTCCTCCGCGAGGCCCGGAGAGGAGACGGTCACCGTCTCCTCGAGCCTCGGATGAAGGGGCGACGTTACTCCGCGCGGCGGCGCTCTTCGAGCGAGACGATGCCCGCGCGTTCGACGGGGAGGGCGGTCGCGCGGCCGAGACGGACGTCGGGGGCGCCCATGCGGGCGGCGTCGGCCGTGCGGTCGTCGGGGCGGGTCTGGCTCTCGCGCTCGGCACGCACGCGGGCGTCGTAGTGGGCGATCTCGTCGGCCGAGGTCGCTTCGTCCCAGCCGAGGATCGCGCCCATGATGCGCGCGGTCGGACGCGCGGCGGCGATGCCGCGGTCGAAGGTCTCGATCGAGATGCGCGTGCGACGGGTGAGGGCATCCGTCAGGTGCAGCGCGCCTTCGTGCGACGCGGCGTAGTGGACCTCGACCGCGAGGTAGTTGGGCGCGCCTTCGAGGGGCTGGCCGAGGGCCGGCTCCTCGCGGACGAGCTCGAGCAGCTCGTGCACGCGTGCGCCGTAGCGCTTCAGCAGATGCTCGATCGCGTGGACGTGGAGGCCCGACTGCTCGGCGAGCATCTCGCGGCGGTTCCAATCGGCCCGGTAGCCGGCGGCACCGACGAGCGGGATCTCGTCCGTGCAGCACTCGGGCACCTTCTGCTCGAGGCCCCGGGCGGCGACGTCGACGACGTCCTTCGCCATCACGCGGTAGGTCGTGTACTTGCCGCCGGCGACCGTGATCAGCCCCGAGACGGACTGGCTGACGGCGTGCTCCCGGGAGAGCAGGCTGGTCGCGTCGGATTCGCCTCGCAGGAGAGGACGCAGGCCGGCGTAGACACCTTCGATGTCCTCGTGCCGCAGGGGCTGGGAGAGGACGGCATTCACGCGCTCGAGCAGGTAGTCGATGTCGCTCTGGCTGGCGGCGGGATGGGCGAGGTCGAGACTCCAGTCGGTGTCGGTCGTACCGACGATCCAATGACTCTCCCAGGGAATCACGAAGAGGACGCTCTTCTCGGTCCGCAGGATGAGACCAGCGTCGCCGTGGATGCGGTCGCGGGGCACGACGAGGTGGATGCCCTTCGAGGCGCGGACGTGGATGCGGCCTCGGCCGGCGAGCTTCTGGACGGAGTCGGTCCAGACGCCGGTCGCGTTCACGACCTGGCGGCCGCGGATCGTGAGGCGTTCGCCCGTCTCGAGACATTGCGCTTCGACGCCGGCAACGCGTGCCCCCGACATCACGAAGCCCTCGGCGCGCAGGCTCGAGAGGGTGACGGCGCCATGTACCCGCGCCGTGCGCACGAGGGCGAGGGTATGCCGCGCATCGTCGACCTGGGCGTCCCAGTACTGGATGCCGCCGACCATGCGGTCGCCGCGCAGACCGGGGAAGCGCGCGAGCACGCCGCGACGCGAGAGATGGCGATGGCGGGGCAGCGCGCGGCGGCCGGCGAGGGTGTCGTAGAGCAGGGTGCCGGCGCCGATGTAGGCGCGCTCCCAGACACGATGGCCGAGGGGATAGAGGAAGGGGACGGGCCTCACGAGATGCGGACAGAGCCGCTCGAGCATCAGGGTCTGCTCGCGCAGCGCCTCGCGCACGAGGCCGAACTCGAGGTGCTCGAGGTAGCGGAGGCCGCCGTGGATCAGCTTGCTCGAGCGGCTCGAGGTGCCCGCCGCCCAGTCGCGCTGCTCGATCAGCGCGACCGAGAGGCCGCGGCTCGCGGCGTCGAGGGCCGTACCCGCGCCGACGACCCCTCCGCCGATCACGACGAGGTCGAAGGTCTCGTGCGTCGCGCGCGCCTTGTCGGCGGCTCTCTGCTCCGGGCCGAGCCGGGCCGGATCCATGCGCGTCCCCTCCGCGTGCTGCGCGCCTGATCGGCTCGTCCGTCGCCGGACTCGAGGCCCGTCGTCGGATCGGGCGCGACGTCGCGCGTAGGACGAGCTTAGCCGTCAGACCTCGAGACGTGGCCCGAAGATTTCGCCTGGCACGCGAACTGCTGAGTCGTCGGGGATGGATGACCTCTTCCCCTACCGACGCCCCCCGTTCTGTCCCCACGCCGACTGCGATTCCCGTGTGCAGTCAACTACTTGGCGCTTCATCAAGAAGGGTTTCTACCTTCGCCGGCGAAGACCCCATCGCGTCCAGAAGTACCAGTGTTCACGCTGCCGCCGGTACTTCAGCTCCTCGTCCTTCTCTACCCGCTACTGGCTCCGCCGACCCGAGCTCCTCGAGCCTGTCTTCCATCGCCTCGTCGCCTGCTCCGGGTTCCGCCAGATCGCCCGCGAGTACGGTGTCTCACACTCCACCATTCGCCGCCTGAGCGACCGGCTCGGACGGCATTGCCTCCTCTTCCATGAGAAGCGGAGGCCCGGGTTCTGTCCGACCGAGCCGCTCGTCCTCGACGGGTTCCGGAGCTTCGAGCACAGCCAGTACTGGCCGATGGACCTGAACCTCGTCGTGGGCGGCAAGAGCCTCTTCGTCTACGGGTTCAACGATGCGGAGTTGCGGCGGAGCGGGACGATGCGACCGGCTCAGGCCCTGCAGCGGGAGATTCTCGAGAAACGGCATGGGCGGCCGGATCCCCAGGCGACGCGGAAGCGGGTCGAGGAGCTGTTGCGACGCGTCGTGCCGCCGGGAGGATCCGTCGTACTCCGCACCGACGAGCACCAGGCGTATCCGCGGGCGATCGGGCGGCTGCGGGACCGGTCGATCGTGCACGAGCAGACGAGCTCGAAGGCGCCGCGCACGACTGTGAACCCGCTCTTTCCGGTGAACCTGTCGGACATGCTGATCCGACACTCGAGTGCGAATCACAAGCGGGAGACGATCGCGTTCTCGAAGCGGAGGCAGTCGGCGCTGTACCGGTTGGCGATCTGGGTTGTGTGGCGGAACTATCTGAAGGATCTGTCGGAGAATCGGAAACGAGGGACGCCGGCGCAGGCGTTGGGGATTGCTACGCGGGCGGTCTCGGTTCGGGAGGTGTTGGCGCGGCGGTGCTTCCCCTGGCGGGTGCGGAGCGTCCGCGGGTGGCTCGGCGACTGTTACTTCGGACGGATCGGGACGCGGGCGATTGAGCGATGCGTGGCGCACGAGGCGAGGTATGCCGCGTAGGCGGGGACGAGATGCCGGAGGCCGCCCGCAATCGGATTGCGCAGCGACGGGTGAAACCTTCGGCCCACGTCTCAGACCTCGAGGCCGCGGTGGGTCGCGTTCACGTCGCGGCGGATCGCGTCGCGCACCTGGGTCGGAAGCGGCCCGAATCCGATCGCCATGCCGCTCGGGAGCGCTCGCTCCTCGCCCGCGCCAGCGACGTTCGTGTAGAGGATGTGGCCGGCGAGCAGCAGGCGGCGGCGGCCGAGGGGGAGCTCGAGGGCGATGTCCGAGCCGACGACCCAGGGCCGCGGCGTCACGAAATAGCCCCCACCCGAAGAGAGGCTGTAGCAGCGCACCGCCTTCTCGCGTCCACCCGAGAAGGTCCGGGTGCGCCACTCCTTCGGCGCGCGCCGGTCGCCGCGCGGTCGCTGCGAGACCGAGGCCCCGCTCGCACGGTTGATCTGGAAGCGCAGCGTATTGCGGCCGAATCGGCCGAAGAGGGCGAGCTCGATGCCGGCGCGGCGGAGATCGGCGCGTCGTTCGGAGCCGGGCGCGCGGCCGAAGGCGATCGGCACGATCCGCTCGGCGCCGGTCCGGATGCGCAGCGCCGCGAGCTCCTCTTCGAAGGAGTCGATGCGGATCTGGCGCTCGGGCAGGAGCACGATCGACGGCGCGCGTCGCCCGCGGCCGACGCAGGCCCCGGCGTTGCCGAAGTCGTCGGCTCGCAGGACCTCCGCCGGGAGGCCCGCCAGCTCGCGGGCGAGCAGGTCGTGGAAACGCGATTCGGGCCCGAGCAGAAGGATCGGCTCACGTGCGATCGGGCTCGCCTGGGGATGCGGCTTCGTCATCTTCCGTCCATTCGGGTTGGATCGCTGCAGCGGACCTGCAGGCCATCGGCGGCTCCCCCACCCGTCTTGAGGCGGTACCCTCCGCCTCCGCCGTGTCCCGTCCTACGCGTCCATCGTCCCCCGCGCCCGATCCCGTACGACCGCCGTCACACCGCGTGCGCGTGCTCTCGGTCGAGCTCGGCGTCGATGAGCCGGACTCGCTCCTGCGTGCACGCAGCGCGCAGAAAGCCGGCATTCCGGAGGAAGCGATCCGCGGCCTGCGCGTCGCCCATCGCGCCCTCGACGCGCGCCGTCGCGGCGGCCGCCACGAGCTGCGGTTCGTACATCACGTCGACCTCGACCTCGATCCGGACTCCCCCGACGCCGCGCTCGCCGCCGTGCTGGCCCGGGCGCTGCGCAGCGGACGCGTCCGCGAGGTCGATCCGCCGCCCGGCTTCCGCCGCGACGACGTCGACCGCGCGGTCGCGCCGGGCCGGATCGTCGTCGTCGGCTCCGGTCCCGCCGGCCTCTATGCGGCCTGGACCCTCGCGGCGAACGGCGTCGCGGTCGACGTGATCGACCGCGGCCCGGCACTCCGCGAGCGCAGCCGCGCCGTCGCGCGCTTCACCCGGACCCGCGAGCTCGATCCCGAGCGTAATCTGCTCTTCGGCGAGGGCGGCGCGGGCACCTACTCCGATGGCAAGCTCTACACGCGCACCCAGCACGGCCTCGAGGCACCGATCGTCGAGACGCTGATCGAGGCTGGCGCCGATCCGCGCATCGCCTTCGACGCCCGCGCCCACGTCGGCACGGATCGGCTGCATCGCATCCTGCCCCGGCTGCGCGAACGCCTCGAATCGATGGGCGTGCGCTTCCACTTCGACACGCGCCTCGAGGGCTGGACGCGCGACGCCACGGGTTCACGGGTGCGCGTGCTGCGCACGCAGGCGGGGGAGATCGACTGCGACGGGGTCGTGCTCGCGCTCGGTCACTCGGCGCGGGACACGATCCGTGCGCTCGCGGCCGACGGGCTCGTCGTCGAGGCGAAGCCCTTCCAGCTCGGCCTCCGGATCGAGCATCCCCAGCCCCTCGTCGACGCCGGGCGCTTCGGCCCCGACGCCGACCTCGAGCGACTGGGCCACGCCTACTACACCCTCGTCTCGAAGGCGCAGCCCGCGACGCCCGGTGTGCACAGCTTCTGCATGTGTCCCGGCGGTCAGATCGTCGCGGCGGTCGCGCAGCCGGGTCTGCTCTGCACGAACGGCATGAGCAACTCGCGGCACTCCTCGCCCTTCGCGAATTCGGGCCTCGTCGTGACCCTCGGCCCGCGCGAGTACGGCGAGGGCGCCTTCGCGGGCGTGGTCCATCAAGAGCGGCTCGAGGCCGCGTTCTTCGCCGCGGGCGGCAGCGATTGGACGGCGCCCGCCCAGCGCGTGCCGGACTTCCTCGCCGGCCGCGAGACCCGGGACCTCGGCCGCTCGAGCTACAAGCTCGGTCTCTCGAGCCAGCGACTCGACCGCCTGCTCGAGCCGAGCGTCGTCGAGGGCCTGCGGCTCGCGATCCGACGCTTCGATCGGCAGATCCCGGGCTATGCGAGCGAGGCGGGGGTGCTCGTCGGTGTCGAGTCGCGCAGCTCCGGTCCGCTGCGCCTCACGCGGGATCCCGCGACGCGTCGCGCCGTCGGGCTCGACAACGTCTGGCCCGTCGGCGAAGGAGCCGGCTACGCGGGCGGGATCATGAGCGCGGCGATCGATGGCGCGCGGAGTGCGTGGGCGCTGCTGGGCGTCGCGGGCTGAGCCGCGTCGAGCGCTGATCGGCGAGCGTGCGGCCCGCTCGCCGCGCCCACGCTCCGTGCGCTAGAGCCGCACCCGGGCCGTCCCCACGACCGGCGTCTCGCCCTTCTCGTTCTTGAGCACGAGGTCGATCTCGACGACGCGGGTCTCCTCGTCGAGGTCCGTCACGACGCCGCTCGCCGTCGGCTGCGAGTCGACGAGCAGGGGGGCGCGGAAGATCGTGTCGACCGAGAGCACCTCGGCGTTCGGGGCCCAGCCGTGGATCAAGGCGACGAGGATGCCCTGGCTCATGATGCCGGGGACGATCGCGCCGGGCAGGCCGTTCGCGCGGGCGTCCTCGTGGTCGATGAAGCGGCCGGCCATCATCTGGGCGGCCCCTGCAAAGATCTTCACGTTCGCGAGGGAGACGTCGGGGGAGATCGTGGGGAGGTCCTCGCCGAACTCGACGTCCTCGAAGCGCTTCGGGGCGGGCGTACTCATGCGTCGAACTCCCGCTGCACGAGCCGCCAGTCGACGGTCGCGAGATGGGTCTTGCGCTGGTCGAAGAAGTTCATGCGGTGGACGATGAAGAGCATCGAGCCCGTGCGGCCGGACTTCTCGTAGATGTCGGCGATCTCGCTCGTGCCGTGGATGCGGTCGCCGGGGCGGACGGGAGCGTGGAACTCGACCGACTTGCCCGCGTCGAAGCAGCGATGCATCTCGACCGGGAAGTCCTCCGGCAGGGCGCGGGTGCCGTGGATCCGGGTCAGGTAGTTGGGCACGCCCTGGAAGTCGGGATCGGTGGGATCCGTGAACTTCGGGAGGGTCTCGCCGCAGGCCGTGGCGAAGCCGACGAGGGACTCCGACGTGATGTCGAGGTCGATCTCGTCGAAGACCCAGCCCGTGAATTTCCGTTTCAGCTCCTCCGCGGTCATCGCGGTCTCCTCCTCCGGTCTCCGGTCAGTCGATCTCGGGTCGCACTGCGTCGAAGCGGCCCCCGCGCAGGGCGCGGACGAGGCCGTCGATGTCGCGGACGTCCTCTTCGAAGCGGGTGGCGCAGCGGCCGATATGGCTCACGATATGCGAGTCGGAGCCGCCGATCCGGGACCAGCCGTGCTCTTCGGCGTAGCGCTCGGCGATCTCGTTCTCGCCCTCGCGGCTGCCGCCGTTCAGGGTCTCGACGATCCGCACGCCCTCGACGGGTCCGCGGGTCTCCCAATGCGCGCACATCCCGACCTTCGGCCGCCCGGGATGGCAGGGCACGGCGACCGCGCCGCAGCGCTCGCTCTCGGCCAGCACCATCGCGATCGGGTTGTCGATCCGCGCGAAGTCGAAGGCCGCCCGCAGGTCGTCGTTCACGCCGAAGACGAGCACGTGGCCGTACTCGGTCTCGACCTCGCTCGCCTTCAGGATGAGCAAGCCGAAGCGGTCCTCGAGGGCGCGGTAGTCGCTGGCATCGTCGAATTGGCGATGCTCCGTCAGGACGAAGCCGTCGAGCGGAAGGCCCTTGCGCTCGATCCATTGGCAGTAGTTCTCGACCTTGGCGCGTCCGTCGTCGGAGGCGATCGAGTGCGAGTGCAGGTCGAGGATCATGCCGGCACGAACCTCGGCACGCCGAGGGGCTCGCCTCGCGGTCCCGGCGTCGGGACGAAGTCGACGCGCACGGGCATGCCGATCGAGACGGCCTCGGGCGCGCAGCCGACGACGTTCGTCAGCAGCTGCGGGCCCTCTTCGAGCTGGACGTAGGCGACGACGTAGGGGACGGCCTCGCGAAAGGCGGGCATCTGGTTCTGGCGCACGACGGAGTAGGTGTAGACCGTGCCGCGACCGCTGGCGACGAAATGCTCGATCCCGCTCGAGAGGCAGGTGGCGCAGATCGCGCGGGGGCGATGCTGGACCGTGCCGCAGTCGCGGCAGCGCTGGAGCACGAGCTCGCCCCGGCCGCAGCCCTCCCAGTAGGCGCGGCTCTCCTGGTCCACCGCCGGCGCGCCGTACTCCGGATCCTTCTTCTTCGGCTCGGACATCGCTTCTTCTTTCTTTCTGCTTCTACTGCTCGGTTCGCGTCGGGCCGGGCGGCGTCAGTCCGCCGTGAGCAGGAGCGTCGCGCCGCTATGCATGAGACCGAGGTAGCCACCCGTGCCGTGCACGAGTGCGACCTCTGCCCCTTCGACCTGGCGTGCCCCGAGCCCGCCGCGCAGCTGCCGCGCCGCCTCGATCACGAGGAAGATGCCGCGCATGCCCGAGTGATTCGAGGAGAGCCCGCCACCGTCGGGGTTGACCGGCATCCGCCCGCCGAGTCGCGTGCCGCCATTCTCGACGAAGGCGCCCCCTTCGCCCGGCTTGCAGAAGCCAAGGTTCTCGAGCGTCACGAGGACGGTGATCGTGAAGGAGTCGTAGATCGTGCAGAGGTCGACGTCGGCGGGCGTCATCCCGGCCATCGCGAAGGCCTGGGCGCCGGACTGCTTCGCCGCGATCGTCGTGAGGTCGGGGGCGCCGATCTCGCGATGCGCGACGGACTCGCCCGTGCCGCGCACGACGACGGGCTTGCGGCGAAGGTCCTTCGCGCGCTCGAGGCTCGTCACGACGACGGCGCCGCCGCCGTCGCTGATGATGCAGCAGTCGAGGAGATGGAGCGGATCCGCGATCACGCGGCTCGCGAGCACGTCCTCGCGCGTGATGAGGTCGCGCATCTTGGCGTCGGGGTTCAGGCTCGCGTGGTAGCGGGTCGAGACGGCGATGTCGGCGAGCTGCTCGGAGGTCGTGCCGTACTGGTGCATGTGGCGCTGCGCGACCATCGCGTAGGACGAGACGAGCGTCATGCCGTAGGGCGAGACGAAGGCCGAGCCCGGATCTCGGCTCGAGGTGTCCCCCGTTCCGATCGCCATCGCGTCCGACGCCGCCGTGCTCCCGTAGAGGATGAGGGCCACGTCGCAGAGTCCGGCGTGGATCGCGGCGCCGGCGTGGGCGACGTGGGAGACGAAGGAGGAGCCGCCGATGTTGCTGCCGTCGAGGTAGCGCGGCTTCAGGTTCAGGTACTCGGCGACCTGCACGACGCCCATTCCGCCCATGGTCATGGTCGCCGCGAAGAGCCCGTCGACGTCGGCGAGCGTGAGCCCCGCGTCCTCGAGCGCCCCGCGCGCGCACTCGCCCATGATCTGATAGGTCGTCTTGTCCGGCGTCCATCGGCTCGGATGCTCGTAGACCCCCGCGATCGCGATCTGGCCCGAGAAGCTCATGCGCCCTCCACGAAGCGGCCGATCGCCCGGGCGAGCGCCGCGGGCTGCTCGAGGGGAAGGAAGTGCGCGGCCTCGTCGATGGTCATGGCCGTCGAGTCCGGCAGCCTCGCGGCGATCGCCCGGGCGCGTTCGACGCAGCCTGCATCCTCGGCGGAGCCCGTCACGACGGCGACGGGGCAGCCGATTCCGGTGCTCTCGTCGCCCGACCCCCGTGCGAGGAAGGCGTCGGCCCACGCTCTGCTCGTCTCGAGGTCGACGAGGGTCGCGCGCGGATCCGTCTTGATCCCTTCCATGTACGCGCGCTGCATCATCTCGCGCCCGCCCGAAGCACAGACCCGCGAGGGATCGAAGGGGCGCGGCGCGCGGCCGCGGGTCACCTCGCGCATCGTCTCGATCGCCGCGTCCGTGATCCCGAGCGCGAGCCCCACGCCGCAGAGCACGAGCCCGCCGACACTCCCGGGCGCGCGTCGTGCCCAGTCGAGGGCGACGAGTGCACCCATGCCATGCCCGACGAGCACGGGCGCCTCGAGTCCGCACCAGGTCGCGACCTGGCGCGACAGCTCCGTCATCGCCTCGATCGAAGGCAACGAGTCGAGCGAGCCCGAGCGGCCGTGGCCCGGCAGGTCGAAGGCGATCGCGTCCCCCCCGGCTTCGGCGAGCGCCGACAGCAGTCCTTCGAAGACCGAGCTCGAGAGTCCTGCGTCGTGCAGGCAGACGAAGGCCGGGCCCGCGCCGCGCCGCGGCGGGTCCTGGGGCAGGGTCGTCGGGCCCGTATGGCGCACGAGGATCGGAAGCCCGTCGCGTCGTATGTACTTCTCGGGCATGGAGGCTCCTGGTCTCGTGCGGATCGTCGAGCGACCTGCGTCGCGCGGGGCGTGCGGCTACTTCTTGCTCGGCGGGCCCGTCGGGATGTCCTTGAAGGCGATGCCCTTGTCGGCGCGCGCGTCCGGGGGCAGGCCGAGCACGCGCTCGGCGATGATGTTGCGCAGCACCTCGTCGGTCCCGCCGGCGATGCGCAGGCCCGGGATCGAGAGGTAGCGCTCCGCCCAGAGCGTCGCCTCCGGCAGCTGCCCCGCGTCGAGCAGCCCGCCCGCGGCGCCGGCGAGCTCCATCGCGAAGGACGACGCCTCCTGCTGCAGGACGGCGCCGACGAGCTTGCCCATGCTGGCCTCGGGCCCGGGCATCCTGCCCTGGGAGAGCGCGGTCAGCGTACGCAGGGAGGTGTTCTTGAGCCCGCGTGCCTTGACCACGAAGTCGGCGATCCGCTCGCGCACGTGCCCGTCCTCGATCGCCGGACGGCCGTCGATCTCGAGCGCGGCCGCGTAGTCGATCAGGTCCTCGAGCGCGCCGAGCCCGCCGCCGGCGCCGATCGACTGGCGCTCGTTCATCAGCGTCGTGATCGAGACGGCCCAGCCGTTGCCGACCTCGCTGATGCGCTGGTCGTCGGGGATGCGGACGTCGGTGAAGAAGACCTCGTTGAAGCCGCGGCCCTGGTTGATCTGGGTGATCGGCCGGATCTCGACGCCCGGCGCGTGCATGTCGACGACGAAGTAGGTGAGGCCGGCGTGCTTCGCGACGGTCGGGTCCGTGCGCACGACGAGCACGCCCCAGTCGCAGAACTGCGCACCCGTCGTCCAGATCTTCTGGCCGTTCACGATCCAGTCGTCGCCCTGGCGCACGGCGGTCGAGCGCAGGCCCGCGAGGTCGGAGCCGGCCGACGGCTCCGAGAAGAGCTGGCACCAGACCTCCTCGCCCGAGATCAGCTTCGGGATCCAACGCTTGCGCTGCTCCGGCGTGCCGTGGGCGAGGATCGTCGGGCCGCACATGCCGATGCCGATGCCATAGATGTCGCGCGGCGTCCTGAACTTCGCCTGCTCCTCGTTCCAGATCACGTTCTGCATGGGCGTCGCCCCGCGGCCGCCGTACTCCTTCGGCCACGTGATGCAGGCCCAGCCCGCGTCGGCCTTCTTCTTCTGCCAGGCCTTCGCCTCGGCGACCATCTCGGGCGTCGTCGCCTCGTTGAGCGGGTTGTCCGTGTCGCCGGGCTGGCGTCGCTCGGCATTCGCCTCGAGCCAGGCGACGGCCTCGGCGCGGAAGGCGGCCTCTTCGGGCGTGTCGTTGAAGTCCATCGGGGCTTCTCCTCGGGCGACGCCTCGCGTCGCGCCGGTTCTTCGTTCGGTTCGGCTCCGGCCGTCGTCGGGCCGGGGCGGGTCGGGCTGGCTCGGGCTCGTTGGGCTGGCTCGGGCTCGTTGGATTGGCTCGGGCTCGTTGGATTGGCTCGAGCTCGTTGGATCAGGCGGCCCGGGAAGCGCGCAGCCGGTCGACCAGGAGGTTCTTCCAGTAGCGCGGCGTGCCGAGCGAGGCCGAGAGCAGCTTCGCGCGGCGGTAGAAGAGGTGGCAGTCGTACTCCCAGGTGTACCCGACGCCGCCGTGCATCTGGATCATCTCGACGGTCACGTGCTCGAAGGCCTCGCTCGCGGCGATGCGCGCGAGGGGCGCGGCCGCGGCGAGCTCGGGGCTGTCGTTCGAGAGGGCCCAGGCGGCGTAGTAGGCGTTGCTGCGGGCGAGCTCGATCTCGCACCACAGGTCCGCCAGGCGATGCTTGATCGACTGGAAGGCGGCGATCGGTTTGCCGAAGGCGTAGCGCCCGAGCACGAACTCGCGCGTGATCTCGAGGGCGCGTGTCGCGGCGCCGACCTGCTCGAAGGCCTGCAGCACGGCCGCCACGTCGAGCAGCTTCGCGATCGCGGCCGCGTCCGTTCCGGCGAGCGGCTCGCAGGCCGCACCCTCGAAGACGAGCTTCGCCTGGGAGCGGCTCGGGTCGAAGCTCTCGAGCGGCGTGCGCGTCACGCCCGACGTCGAGAGGTCCACGAGGTGGAGGCCGACGCGGCCGCCGTCCTGAGCCGCGACGATCGCGAGGCTCGCCACGTCCCCATCGCCGACGGGCAGCTTCGTGCCCGAGAGCTTGCCACCCGAGACCTTCGCCTCCACGGACTCGAAGGCGTTCTGGCCGGGGCGCTCGGCGAAGGCGAAGCAGCCGATCGCGCTGCCGTCCGCGAGCCGGGGCAGCCAGCTCTTCTGCTGGGCCGGGCTGCCGAAGCGCAGGAGCGCCTCGGTCGCGAGATAGACGCTCGGGCCGAAGGGGATCGGTGCCAGCGCCCGCCCGACCTCCTCGGCGATCATCGCGAGCTCGAGATGGCCGAAGCCCGCACCGCCGAAGGACTCGGGGATCACGGCTCCCTGCCAGCCCATCTCCGCGGCCCCCTTCCAGAGCGCCGCCGCGTAGGGCGCGTCGCCTTCGAGCACCTCGCGGCAGGTCGAGAGCGGCGACTGCTCGGCCAGGAAGTCGCGGGCGGTCTGCTGGAGCAGCTTCTGCTCCTCGGAGAAGTCGAAGTTCATGCTCGGGTCTCCATGTGACGTCGATCCCCGGGTCGGGCGCCCGGCGGGCCGATGTCCGGCATTCGGCTGCCGGAGCAGGGGCGATCCGTCGGGGCGCGGACCGGGGAGCGCGATCGAGGCGTGCTCGGGCGGGCGCGGATGGGGCGCACGCGGGTTGCCGGGGCCCTGCCTGGGGCGCCCGCTACGTGCGACCGACGGGCGAGAATCGCGGAATCGCGCTTGGTGTCAACTCGCCATGCGCCGATGGGGCGGGAGGTCGATCGCTACGATCCGGCCGCCCGGCCCGGGCCGATCATTCGAAGCAGGAGGTCCCGCTCTTGGCGCATCGATCCCTCTCCCGTCGCGGGCCCTCCCCGCCCGTCCGGCCCCGCCCGGGTCGCGGGGACTCGGCCCCCGCCCGCCTGGCCGCCGGACTGGCCACTCTCGTGCTCGTCTCGTTCCTCGCGCCCTTTGCCTCGGCCCAGGTCGCGCCTCCCGGCCCCCCGCTCTCGATCGAGGAGACGGAGGCGCTCGTGCACGCCCGTTACTTCGAGGCCATGCCCGAGGAGCAGGCGGCGCGGATCGGCAGCGAGGGGGCCGCGCGCTTGATCGAGATGCTGGCGGACCCCGAGGAGCGCGAGTCGCATCAGAACGTCCTGTTGGCGCTCGGGATCTGCGGCGCCCCCGGCGCCCTCGAAGCGATCTCGGACTGGGCGACCGAGCCCCGCGAAGGCGAGCTCGACCGGGCCACGTTCAAGGCCTGGCAGGTGCTGCCCCACGCGCTCGGTCGACTCGCCGAGCACGACCCGCGCGCGGTCGCCCGGCTCGAGGCGGTCTTCGCAGAAGACACGCCCGCCTGGCATTTCCGTCAGCATCGCGGTCCCCGCCTCGCCCGTCTCGCCCAGCGCGGCGCGGCGAGTGCGCTCGCCGAGACCGGGCTGCCGTCCGCGGGTCGCGCGCTCGGTCGCGTCGAGCGACGCAGCTCGGATCCCGAGCTCGACGCGCATCTGCGTGCGATGCGGGCGCGGCACGGGGAGCGGGCGCGCGCGCGCGCGCGGGAGCGGGTGCGATGAAGCGGGGGGACGGAATGCGACGAGGCGTCGCGGTGGGACTGATGGCGCTCGGGCTCGTGCTGGGCGCGGGTGCGGGGCAGGCGGTGCAGCCCGTCGACCTGCACGAGATCAGCTGGTTCGTGCACGTCGATCTGATCGATGCCGGGGCCGGGCGTGATCTCGCCTACTGGCAATCCGTGATCGACGCGTCGAACGAGCAGGCGAACCTGCTGCTCGAGGGCGCGCAGGGGCCCTTCGACACGCCCTGCTGCACCCGCCTCACGCGGGCCGTGTCGGTGTCGACCTTCGGCACGCCCGGTGACGGGCTCGACGTGGTCGATACCCAGGGCGACCAGAACGCCATCGCCGGCCTCGGCGGCGCCAGCTCGAAGGCCTACCTCGTCGACAGCATGACCTGGTGCGCCGGCTCGGCGCCGGCGGCGATCGGCTGTGCCATGCAGCCCGGCTGCAACGGCAACGGTAACGACGATCCTTCGCTCTGGCTGATCGTGACCGTCGAGTCCTTCGACGACGGAACGTTGCCCGCGGTGCTGGCGCACGAGCGGGGGCACAACGCCTGCCTGCCCCACGTCGCGAGCGCCGAGTGTCAGCTGATGCAGCCCGCGGTCTTCAATCCGGGGCAGGGCGGCTGCCTCGCCGCGAGCGAGTGCACGAACATGAAGGCCGCGCGCACGACGACCTCGAGCGGGCAGGAGTGCGGCTGCTTCGCGAGCGGCGGCGGGCTCGAGGCCGACGGCAGCTTCTGCGCCGATGTCGCGGGCGGTGGGGTCTGCTCGGGCGGCGCCTGCGGCGAGTACGGCAGCGACGCGTCGGTCGAGCTGCTCGTGGCGGCGGATCCGGGGCTGCTCTCCGGTGGCCCGCCGAACGACGCGCTGCGGATCGCGGCGCTCGCGGGCGACTGGTCGGTCCTCGGCGCCTTCACGCGCACTCCGGCGAGCGGCGCCGGTCCGACCCTCGTGCGGGGCATGACGTATGCGAGCGACTCGGACACGGTCTTCGGCGTCGTCCCGACGGTCGGCGACGACGAGATCGTCACGATCGATCGCGTGTCGGGGACCGTGCTCGACGTGATCGGGACCCTCGCGAACGGGACGCAGGAGATCGTCTCGATGGCCTACGACCCGGGTCCCACGACGTCGCCCGGGGACGATCGCTTGCTCGTGCTCGAGGTCGACGGCTCGGCGGGCGAGTTCCGCGCGATCGATCCGGCCCAGCCGTCGACGGCCACGCTGCTGGGCTCGCTGCCGTGGCAGCCGGCCGGAAGCTTCACGGGACTCGCCTACGACAGCATCCAGGACCGGCTCTTCGCGATCGCCGAGGTCGGCTTCACGACCGGCCTCTGGGAGGTCGATCTCGGATCCTGCCCGCCTTCGCCCTGCACGACGACCGAGGTCGGCACGACATCCTTCTTCCGCGAGTCGCCGAGCCTCGACTACTCGCCGCAGACCGGGATGCTCTACCTCGTCGGTGAGGCGTTCTCCGGGGCCCGCGTCTTCTACGACGTGATCGACCCGACGACCTTCACGAGTCCCGGGACCCTCAGCCTCGACGTGTTCTCGCCCGCGGCGCTCGCCGTCGTGCCCGAGCCGGCGCTCGGCGCAGGGCTCGCGATCGGTGGAGTCGTGATCGTCGTCACAGCGCGCCGTCGGCGGCCTCAGAATCCTCCCGCCCGGGAGTGACCCCGGTCGCTCCCGAGGCATTCACGAGGTCGGAGGAGCGACGGATGAACACGAGATTCGCAACGTTCGGATGGGTGATCGCGCTGGCCCTCGCTGGGGGCGTCGCGTGCAGCCAGGATCAGGATTCGCCGCAGACGCCGGGGGAGGCCCTCGACCGGACCCTCGGCAACGTCGAGGCGGGCGTGCGCGACCTGCAGGACGCAGCGCGCGGGGCCGCGGCGGATGCGCAGGCGGGTGCCGAGTCGATGGCCGCCGATGCGGGCCGGGCCGTCGACGACGCGGTCGCCGGGGTGCAGGAGAGCGCCGACGAGGCGAAGCGCCGCGCCGAGCAGGCCGCGCGCGAGGCGGGTGACACGGTCTCCGGCGCCGTCGATCAGGCGCGGACCGACGCGGCCGCGGCGATGGATCGGGGCAGCGCCGCCGTGCGCGACTCGGTCGAAGCCACGGGCGACATGATCGAGGACTCGATCGACTCGGCCGCCGACAGCGCCGACGCCGCGGCCAACGAGCTCGGCGAGCGCTGGTCGAACTAGCGCGCGGTCCCGCAGCCGACCCGTGTGGCGTTCGGACGGCCCCGGCGAGCGTGTCTCGCCGGGGCCGTCGTCGTTTGCGGTCGAGCCTCGCGGACCGGCTCAGCCTCCCGGCCCCGCCCGACCGCCCGGATCCGACTGGACGGATCGGGTCAGGACGTCGATCGGTCGTGCGCCCGGTCGCTCGGCGTGCCAGCGCAGGCCCGCGCTCCCGGCCTCCGGCGCGGGCCCCGCGGCCACGGGCGCCGGCGCCAGCGCGGGCTCCGGCGCGATCCGATCGAGCCAGTGCAGCGACCAGAGCAGCACCAGGAGGAGGACGGCGACGACGGCCCCGGCGGCGGCATTCCACGCCAGCCGCTCGAGCCAGAGCACCCGTCGATGGGTCTCGTCGATCTCCCGTTCCATCGTCCCTTCCTCCTCGTCCTCGTCCAGCGGCCGTCTTCCTTGCGACGGCCGCGCTCGAATCCACGCTGTGCTCGATTCCGGCCTCCGGTCCCGGTCTCCGATCCGGGGCCCGAAACGCCGAGAGCCCCTCCGGCCGGTGGGCGGGAGGGGCTCTCTTCGACTCGTCCTCCGGTCTCGGCCGGAGTCGTCGGGGCTGCCTGCTCGGCTAGCTGCTCCCGACGGGGTCCTCGAAGCGCCCCTCCCTGCGCGTCCGCTTGCCGACGCGGCGCGAGGCCAGGTCGAGGGCGGACGGGTGGAGGGCGGAAATGTCGTTCTGGCTCTGCATCCCGAAGGCCTGCCAGGCGAGCAGCCGGGCCGGGTCGGAGGATCCGACACGGGCGAGGCCGAGCCCGACCCACGTGTCGCCGCGGAAGCACGCAGCCACGACGTCGCCCGCAAGGGCGGTCGGCGGCGTCGGGCGCGTCGAGCGGAGGGTGTAGGCGGTCATCGGTTCGGAGCTCCGGGCGATCGTCGTGCGATCGAAGACGCGTTTGTATCGGCTGTCCAGCGGAAAGTCAAAGGACGATCGCGTGACGGATCTCGCGATCCATCTCGGGAGCACCGCGCGGGGCCCGGCGAGGCGTCGCGTGGCCGCGATCACGCGGCCGGCAGGGGCTGGATCGGGATCTCGGTCACCGCGATCCGCCCCCCCATGCAGACCTCGACGTCGTGTCCGGGTCGCCGGGGACGCCCGTGATAGTCGCTCACGACCTCGAGCCGGCCCTCGCGGCGGATCCAGTCGAAGGCGTGGGGGCTCGGATCGAGGGGGCAGAAGACGATCTCGTTCTCCCAGGCGTCGTCCGCCGGGTGCGGCAGGTTCACGTTCCAGAAATGGCCCGCCCGGGGCGGCTGCTCGAGCAGCACCTCGAGCACGCGGCGGGCGCGGCGGGCGGTGGCGCGCCAGTCGGGCTCGCGGTGCTTGCGGACGTACTGGGAGATCGCGATGGACGGATGGCCCAGGATGGCGGCCTCGCGGGCGGCGGCGGCGGTGCCCGAGATGTAGGTGTCGACGCCGAGGTTGGCGCCGTGATTGATGCCGGAGACGAGCCAGAGCGCGGGGCCCCGGGCCGCGTCGCCCAGCTGCTCGCGGGCGAAGGCGGCGCCCCGGCCGAGGGCGACCCGCGCGCAGTCGGCCGGCGTGCCGTCGAGCCCGAAGCGCCCCGGCGCGTGCTCTTCGAGCCCCATCGGCTGGCGCTCGGTCACGGCGTGACCGACGCCGCTGCGCGGTCCGCTCGGGGCGACGACGAGACAGTCGCCCCGCTCGAGCAGGACCTCGTGCAGGGTGGCGAGGCCCGGGGCGTGCACGCCGTCGTCGTTCGAGAGGATCAGGCGCATCGCGTCCCGCTCGTGTCTCCCATCCCTGTCGCCGAGGCCTGCCCCTCGGCTACGGTGCGGCCGCGCGTCGGGCGCGCCCCGACTGCCGGTCGTCCCGGAAAATCCACCGTCGTGATGGGAAACCCCTTCTTCTTCGCGGCAGCCGGACGATAGCTTCGAGGTTCGAGGAGACGAGTCGCCCCCACGATGACGATTCCGAAGATTTCGACGGAGCAGATGATCGCGCTGCACGGCTTCTTTGCCGAGGCCGTGGCGGTCGGCGAAGCGGCGCTGGCGGAGATCGGTGGCTGCGAGACCGAGATCGAGGTGCACGAGATCCGGTGCACGGCGCTCGCCGAGTTCGGCGAGCAGGGACTCGTGCTCTCGGACGACCTGACGGCCGCGGTGATGGGGCGGCTCGACGGCGCGTTGCCGGGCTCCCTCGCCCTGGCGCTCGAGCCGGAGGAGGCGCTGCTCTGGGCGCAGATCGGCGGGGACGGCGATCCGCTCGAGGTCTTCGTCGCACTCGGTCGGGCCGTGCTCTCGGGCATCGCCCGCTCGCTCGGCGAGCTGCGGCGCGCGGCGGTCCGCTTCGAGGGGGGCGAGCTGGTCGAGCAGCCGGAGCTCGCGATGCTCGTGGCGACGCATGCGCCCTCGGACACGCTGGTGCTGTCGCTGCGGCTTCGGATCGGGGTTCGGGACGAGGTGCTTTCGGCGGTATCGCATCTGCTGATCGAGCCGAAATACCTGCCCGGGCTGCTCTCGGCGCTCTCCGCCGCGGTCCACTGACCGGCGCGGCGGCCGCTTCCGGCGGCCCCCGGCGCTACGCTGCGCCGCATGGCGATCCTGCTGATCCGACACGGCGAGACACCGGGCAACCGCGACCGCATCATCCAGTTCCCGGACACGCCGCTCTCCGACCGCGGCCTCGCGCAGGCCGAGCGCCTCGGGCGGCGTCTCGCCTCGGAACGGATCGCCGAGATCTGGGTCTCGGACCATGCTCGTGCGCACATGACCGCCGAGGCGGTCGGACGCACGACCGGGGCGCCGCTTCGCGTCGACGCGGAGCTGGCCGAGCGCAACCTCGGCGCGCTGCGCGGGCGGCGCTACGCCGACCTCGACTTCGATCCCTTTGCGCCCGACTATGCCCCGCCCGAAGGTGAGAGCTGGAGCACGTTCCACGCCCGCGTCGACCGCGTCTGGGAACGGATCGAACGACATTGGCTCGAGCGCTTCGCGGCGGTCGGGGACGAGCGCCATCTCGCGGTCGTGACCCATGGCCTCGTGTTGCGCTCGCTCTTCGAGCGGGTGCTGCTCTCGCCGACGGACCTGGGCCGCATCGCGAACGCCGACGGCCAGGTCGCGATCGCGAACACCGCCCTCAGCATCCTCGAGCCCCGCCCGCTCGAAGGCGACCGCCTCGCCCATCGCATCGCCCTGCTCGCCTGCATCGAGCACCTCGACGACGAGACCGCGCCGCGCGTGAACCCGAACGTCGGGATGTAGCGCGCACGGCGTCGGGGAAGGCGATTCGGTCGACGTGCGCTCCGCGGCGGGGTGTGACGGCGAGCCGGACGCGCCGCCCCGCTGCGATCTGCGAACGGGACGGCGCGCGGGGACCGGCGTTCCGGGCGGCCCCCGAGATCGGAGCGGCTACTCGTCGCCGGCGATCGGGAGCGCGTCACAGCGCGGGTCGACGTTGCACCCGACCAGCGGCACGAACGCCCCTTCCTCGGGCTTCGTCTCGAGGAACTTGCCCACGCCGCGGGCGTAGTACTTGCGCTCGAACGCGCTCGGGTCGAGCAGCGAGCGATCGGCGATCACGACGCAGTCGCCGTCCGCGCACATCAGCTCCGCCAGCGCCTGCGGCACGAGCTCGTCGAGCGTCGCGTCGTGCCCCCAGGCGTAGTCGACGGAGAGCACCTCGCCCACGTCCTCCGCATTGCCCGGATCCCACTCCTGGCGGTAGTGGCTGCCGGGGACCGGCGTGCCGAGGAAGGCCGTGCCCGACTTCGCGAGCTCGACGCCGGCCTTGAAGCGGCCCTCGATCGAGACGAGCTCGGGCTCCTCGGGATCGTCGCCCCCGAAGTATTCGTAGTCCTTGACCTCCTCGCCGCAGTACTCGACGTCGCCGTTCGTGCGCAGGCCGAACCAGTCGTCCGTGTCCTCGACGAGGAGACCGTGGCTCGTGACCGTGTCGCGGTAGACGATGCAGTCGATCTCGCCGACGCGCTTCCTGGCGTCCAGGATCTCGATCTCGATCCGCTCGCCGTCCTCCTCGTAGACCCAATGGCTGCCGACCTCGAGCGGGAACCAGGCATTCGGGCGCGACGGGCTCCGCGGGTCCTGGAAGAGCTCGGGCGAGAGATCCGGCGCGTAGGCCGCCTCGCCGACCTCTTCGCAGAACTCGCGCCTCGCCTCGTGCTGCTCGCGACACTCGTCCTGCATCTCTTCCCGGGCCCACCGCGCCTCGCGCAGGCAGTCGCGTGCGTTCTCCGGATCGTTGATGCAGGCGGCCTGCGTCGTGAGGTAGTCGTCCGCGAGCTCGGCGAAGCAGGCCTGCTTCTGGAGCCCCGCTGTCCGGGTGCAGATCCCGCCCCGGCCGTCACGCCCCCCCGCCGTGGCGGTCGTGGCGGCCGCGGTCAGGGGCACGATCGCCAGGATCAGCATGCGTCGGGCACTTCGCCCCATCCATGTATTCGACATGTCGTCCATCCTTTCTCGGCTTTCCCTCGCCTCCCCGTCGAGATCCGACGACGCGCGTGCGCGGTGGACCCTGCGTGGAGCGGCTTCGAGCGCGAGCCCATGCGGGCACCGGACGTCGGTGGACCGGGGACGCGCCGACGGGTGGGAGTGCAAGGCATATGCCCCGGCGTTCTCGATGAGAGCGGACGCACAGGCTCTCGGATGCCTGCGCGCCTGCCGATTCCAGCCGGCGCTCCGCCGCATCCGGCAGTCGATGCGCGTGCTCCGCTGTCGGGGCTCTGCGAGGCGTGTCACACTAGGCGCCGCCCAGAACCCAGCCAGCGAGCGCCCGCATGGACCAGCGTCGATTCGTCATCATGGGAGCCGGAGAGGTCGGTCGCTACCTGGCCCGCGGCCTCTCGGGCGAAGGCCACATCGTGACGCTGATCGACTCCGACCCCGCGATCGGCAAGCGCGTCGAGGACCAGCTCGACGTCGGCTTCGTGCTCGGCAACGGCAGCCACGTCCCCGTGCTCGAGAAGGCGCAGGTCGCGCGCTCCGACCTCTTCGTGGCGGCGAGCGCCTCGGACGAGGCGAACCTCGCCGCGTCGCTGCTCGCGAAGAGCCTGGGCGCGCCGCGGACGGTCGTCCGGGTCAAGACCTCCGAGGACGTGACGCGCTTCGGACGCGTCTACGAGAAGAACTTCAAGGCCGACCTGCTGCTCTCGACGCAGCTGCTGACGACGACGCGCGTACTGAACTACGTGCTCGGCTACAACACGCTCGACATCGAATACATCGCCGGCGGCGCGCTCCAGGTCCGTCGCACGGCGATCGAGGCGGGCTCGGTCCTCACGCAGGTTCCGCTCTCCGAAGCGAACCTGCCGAAGGGCTGTCTGATCCTCGCCTTCATCTCCGAGGGTCGGGTCGTCGTGCCGACCGGCTCGGATCGCGCGAAGGTCGGGGACGACGTGCTCGTGATCGGCACCCGCGACACGATCTCCGAGGTCGAGCGGCGCGTGAGCGGGCACTCGCAAAGGGTCGGCCTCGTCGTGATCGCCGGCGGCGGCGACACGGCACGCACCGTCATCAACGGCCTCGAGGGGCAGGCCGCGCGCATCAAGGTGATCGAGCTCGATCGCGTGCGCGCCGAGGCTCTGGCGGCCGAGTTTCCGCATCACGACGTGATCCACGGCGACGCGACCGACATGTCCGTCCTCGCGTCGGAGGGCGTCGGCGACGCGCGCAACTTCATCGCCCTCACGGGCAACGACGAGACGAACCTGATGGCATGCCTGCTCGCGCAGGAGCTCGGCGCACGGCAGCTGACGGCCCTCGTGCAGAAGAGCGAGACGTCGACGCTCTGGCGCAAGGTGGCGCTGCTCGACGTCGTCTCGCCCCGCACGATCGCCGCCGAGCGCATCCGCACCTACATCGACAGCAACTACGAGCCGCACATCGTCTCCTTCGAGAACGGCGCCGCCGAGTTCATCCAGCGCCGCGTCCACGCCATGAGCCCGACCGAGGGCGGTCTGCTCGAGAACATCGAGATCCCGCGCGGCCTGCTCGTCGCCGCCGTGATGCGGGGCGGTCAGGCGATCATCCCGCGCGGCGGGTATCGCTTCGAGGTCGGGGACGAGGTCGTGCTCTTCGTGCGACGCGAGGAGATCGGCACGGCGCAGCTGCTCTTCCCGGGCACGGACTCCGACTGAGGGCGCGCGATGAATCCCCGTCGAGCATGCTCGATCCTCGGGCTCGTCCTCGTGGTGCTGGCGGCGGCGGAGCTCGTCCCGATCGCGTTCTGCCTCGTGCCCCTCGACCTCGACTCGATGGCGGCCTTCGTGATCGGCGCCGGCGCGAGTCTCGGGACGGGGCTCCTGCTGCGGCTCTTCGGGTCGAAGGAGGGTGAGCTCTACCGACGCGACGGCGTCGTGATCGTGGTCGGCTCCTGGCTGCTCGCCTCGATCGTCGGCGCGATCCCCTACGTCGCGAGCGGCTCGGTCCCCGGTCTCGCCGACGCGCTCTTCGAGTCGAGCTCGGGCTTCACGACGACCGGCGCGTCGATCCTCGTCGACATCGAAGCGGTCCCGCGCCCGATCCTCTTCTGGCGCAGCATGACGCAATGGCTCGGCGGCATCGGAATCGTCGTGCTCTTCGTGGCCCTGCTCTCGGAGCTCGGCCCGGGCGCGCGCTTCCTCTTCAAGCTCGAGGTGCCCGGTCCGAAGGCCGAGATCATGCACGCCCGGGTGCATCAGACCGCCGTTGCGCTCTTCCGCGTCTACGCCGTCCTGACCCTGCTCCAGACCGTCGCGATGATGATCTGCGGTGCGAGCCTCTTCGACGCGCTGACGCATTCCTTCTCGACGGTCTCGACCGGCGGCTTCTCGCCCTACACGGCCTCCGCGGCGCATTTCGGCCCGCTCCAGCAGACCATCATCCTGGTCTTCATGGTCGCCGCGGGCGTGAACTTCTCGCTCTACTACACGCTCGCCCAGCGTCGGGACGCTTCGATCCTCCGCGACGTCGAGCTGCGCTTCTACCTGGGGATCGTGTTCTTCGCGAGCCTCGTCGTGACGATCGACGTGATGGCGGCGGGGGAGCTCGTGGCGGCGGGCGGGCCCGTGGCCTCGGTGGCGGAGACGGCGCTCGATGCGGCCTTCCACGTCGTGTCGCTCGTGACGACGACGGGCTTCGCGACGGAGGACTTCGCCCAGTGGCCGGGCCTCGCCCACGCGATCCTGGTCGGCCTGATGTTCATCGGCGGCTGCGCGGGCTCGACGGCGGGCGGCATCAAGGTCATCCGGGTGCTGATCGGGTGGAAGGTCGCGATGCGCGAGGTGCGGCTGACCTTCAGCCCCAACTCCGTCATCGCCGTCGCGATCGGCGACCAGGTCGTGCCGGAGGAGTCGATCCGGGGCGTGTCGGCGCTGATCCTGCTCTGGTCGCTCGGCTGGGGCGTCGGCGCGCTCCTGCTCTCCGTCGGCGACACGGACCTGCTCAGCTCCGCGACCGCCTCCCTCGCGACCCTCTCGAACATCGGCCCCGGCCTCGCCGCCGTCGGCCCGACCGAGAACTTCGCCTTCTTCGCGTCCTGGCAGAAGCTCGTCATGTCGATGCTGATGTGGCTCGGGCGGCTCGAGTTCTTCGCCCTGCTCGCACTCTTCCAGCCGCGCTTCTGGCGGGTCTAGCGTCGGTGGAGGGATTCCTCGAGGCGCCTTCGGCCCCGGCGCTGGCCGTGCTCGCGCGCGTCTTCGGTCATCCGGGCTTCCGGCCCGGCCAGGCGGACGCCGTCGAAGCCGCGCTCGCGGGACGCGACGCGCTCGTCCTGCTGCCGACGGGATCGGGCAAGTCGCTCTGCTACCAGGTGCCGGCGATCGTGCTGGCGCATCGGGGGGCGGGCACGACGATCGTCGTCTCGCCATTGATCGCCCTGATGCAGGACCAGGTCGGCGCGCTCGTCGGTCGCGGCCTCGCCGCGGCGGCGCTGCACAGCCATCAGGACGCGGGCGAGCAGCGCGACGTGATCGCCCGCTTCGGACGCGGCGAGCTCGAGCTGCTCTACGTCTCGCCCGAGCGCGCGGCGCAGGCGGGCTTCCGGCGCCAGCTCGAGCGGGCGAAGGTCGCGCTCTACGCGATCGACGAGGCGCATTGCGTCAGCCAATGGGGGCACGACTTCCGCCCGGACTACATGCGGCTGCGGGAGCTCGTGGAAGTCGCGCAGGCGCCGATGATGGCGTTGACCGCGACGGCGACGCCGATCGTGCTCAAGGAGATCGAGACGCGGCTCGGCCTCTCGCGCCCCGTGCTCGTCCGGACCGGCTTCGACCGACCGAACCTCGCCTTCTCCGTCCGAGGGATCCGGCGCGAGGCCGCGCGGATCGATGCGCTCCTCGGGACGCTCGAAGGGACCGGGATCCGGGGCCGCGGCGGGCGTGGGCGCGCGATCGTCTACTGCAGCACGCGCAAGGCGACCGAGCGGGTGGCGCGTGCGCTGCGCGGCGCCGGCCTGCGCGTCGGGCACTACCACGCCGGCCGCACGAAGAGCGCCCGCGATCGCACGCAGTCGGCCTTCGAGGCCGGGCGCACGCGCGTGCTCGTCGCGACAAACGCCTTCGGCATGGGCATCGACCTGCCCGACGTCCGCCTGATCGTGCACTTCCAGACCCCAGGCAGCCTCGAGGCCTACTACCAGGAGGCCGGCCGCGCGGGCCGCGACGGCGAGCCCGCGTCGTGTCTGCTCTTCTTCGGGCCCGCCGACTTCGCGACCCAGCGCCGTCTCGCGCAGAGCGGCCCCTCGAGCGCCGCCCTCGACCAACGTCGCGAGGACGCGCTCGCCGAGATGGAGCGTTATGCGACGGGCGACGAATGTCGACATCGCGCGCTCGTCGCGCACTTCACGGGGGGCGACGGCGGGGCCGAGTGCGGTCGCTGCGACGTCTGTACGGGCACGGCCGAGGCATACGAGGACGGCGACGACGCGAGCAGCGAGGCGGCGCGCATCGAGCCGCTCGGGGAAGAGGCGCTCGAGACGATCGTCGCGGCGGTCGGCCGGCTCACGCGGCCCGTCGGTCGGCGCAACCTCGCGCAGGCGCTGCGTGGTGGGCGCGCGAAGTCGCTCTCGCGGGGCGGGCTGCTCACGATGCCCGAGTACGGCGCGCTCGCGGATCACGACGAGGCGGCGATCCTGGCGTCGATCGACGCGCTGCTCGCGTCCGGTCGACTCGCACGGCAAGGCCGTCGCTTTCCGACGGTCTGGCTGCCTGGGCGGCCCGTGCGAGCGGCGACGTCGACGAGTCGCCGCGGGTCGGGCACAGCGACGACGGAGGGCGAGACGGACGGGCCGGGCGCGGGCGGCGCGTCGAGTGGTCGCGGCGATCGGTCGGCACGGCGCACGAGTCGCTACGGCGGCGACATCGCGCGTGCCCTCGACAACTACCGCCGCCGCCAGGCCCGCTCGCTCGGCTGGAAGACCTACATGGTCTTCCAGCGTGGCGTGATGCTCGCGATCGAGCGCGCCGAGCCGGCGACCCTCGCGGAGCTAGCGCGCGTGCCGGGCCTCGGTCCGGCGAAGGTCGACCGCTTCGGCGAGGACGTGCTCGCGATCGTGCGTCAGCATCGGTCGCGCAGAGGCTGAGGCTCCGCTCGGGTCGGGTCCCGCGCCGGGGGCGGGACCGGACGGGCGGACTCAGGCCCCGGCGTCGAGCGTGATCTCGACCAGCACCACGTGCCCGGCCTGTCGCTCGAGGTCGGCCTCCTTCGGTCGGCGACTCCCGTCGAGCCCGATGCCGTAGACGAAGGCATCCCGCGGCAGCGCCGTCAGGAAGGTGCGCACGCCGTCTCGATGGCCGGGGTCGGGATCACGCAGGGCGATCGCGCGGCCCGTGAGCCGCTCGCCGGCGATCTCGAGCTCGACCGGCTGCGCTTCCCCCGTGAAGTTCTTCCACCAGTTCGTGTCGACGCTCGTGAGCAACCGCACGCACTCGCCGTCGCGCACGTAGCTGAGCGGCGTCGTGATGCGCCGTCCGCTCTTCCGGCCGCGGTAGCCGAGCACGCAGAGGTTGCGCGAGGCGATCCCGTGGAGCGGCGAGCGCAGGAGCGCCGTCATCGGGACGTTCAGGAGCTTGTAGAGGATGCCCTGGATCGACACGGCCCGAGACCTCGACGCCGCTCGTCGTGGCGAACCGGCGACGCGCGCCGGCTCAGACGTTCCGGCGCGTGAAGAGCATGAAGGTGACGTTCTCTTCGCAGTCCGCGTCCTCGTCCCATCGCGACACGGGGAAGAACTCCTCCTCCTCCGAGTGGTAGTAGAACGCCTTCAGGTCGAGGAGGTCGGCGAAGGCCACGAGGGTCGAGTGCGACCAGGAGGTCCAGTCGTGGTACTCGAAGAGGGTGCGCGTGCCCTTCGCGTCGCGCGCCTGCAGCCGGAAGGAGAGGTGGTGCGTGAGCGGATTCGGCTCGCCGCCCTCCTCGCCGACGAGCTCGCACTTGAAGCCCGCGTCCTTCTGCTCGCCGCGGGTCAGCTCGTCCGTGTCGCCCATGTCCGAGACGAGGCAGATCTGGGGCGTCTCGAGCATCAGGAAGTCCACGTGGTCCGTCGCGACCTTCATCAGGTCGAGGAGCTGCTTCGCAGAGAAGTAGTGGTGGCTCTGCTTGCCGATGTAGGCGAGGGAGTCGCCGCTCGACTGTGACTTGACGCGCTCCCAGACGGGCTTCGAGAGCACGTCGCCGATGATGTAGTCCTTCTGGGCGTCGGGGAGCCAGGGCTGCTCGAGGACCAGGGCCTGCGCCTCGCGGTCGAGGTCGATCATCAGGTAGTGGAAGTCCGGGTAGCGGAAATGCCCGGCGTAACAGAACTCCGCCGTCCCGGCCATCGGCTCGACGATCGTCCGCACGTCGCGGCAGAGCTTCGTCGACACGAAGTCCGCCACGCCGAAGTCGAAGGTGCCGAGCACGGCCGAGTAGACCGCGTAGGGATCGAGGGCCGCGAGCCCGCCCTTCTCGTAGGCCGAGACGTAGTCGTAATCTTCGACGAAGGGCGAGTCGTAGTTCTTCGTCCAGCCGAACTCGCTGAAGTCGTGGAAGCCCGAGCGGGCGATCGACTTCCAGAGCTCGAGTCGGGCCTTGCGCGTGCCGGGCTTCGCACAGGCGTTCTTGAAGCCGCGCAGCACGCAGCCGTGGATCCGGGCGAGGCGTGCGGCGCGCATCTCGGGCTTCATGCGGTCGAGTCGACAGCTGCCCTGGATGCGGATCCAGTCGGGCTTGGCGAGCTCGCCCGACTCGATGCGGTCGAGCAGGGCGTCGAGGGCCTCGGGGCTCTTGGCGATGCGCAGGGTCTCTTCGGTCGACATGGGTGCTGGGACTCGGCCTTCCGGGGGTGGGTTCGGGCTCGGCGGGCGAGCGGCGGCGGGGCGATCACGGGGGGCGTCGCATGGATCGAGTAGAAGCTCGATCGTTCCCGCCCCCCGGCGACGGCAGACGATACCGCAACTTCGTGGAGTCGCCGCTCGCCATGCTCGTTTCGCCGTGAGTGCGTCGTCGCTCATCACCTCGATCGGGCTCGAAATGGCTTCGCATTCCCGGGTCGTTCGCGCGTGGGGTCCGCCTCTCGTCGGCCTTCGTCGATCGCATGCTACGCTGTTAGTTCGTTGTGCCATGCATCCGGGTCCGGAATGGTCCCGATCGGGGGTGGGGATGCCGGGTGGATGGTCCATTGCGACCAGGGTGGCGCTGCTCCAGGGAATCCTTGCCCTCGCTCCTGGCTTTGCCGCGGCGCAGTCGGGCTTCGGTCCCGTTCCCGAACTCGACGATCCCGGCTGTCAGGTCGTTCGCGCGGGGGACGTCTCGGCCAATGGTCGTGACGTGCTCGTCACGCAGAGCTGCTCCTGGCTCGTCGAGCCGATGCAGGGCTCGCGTGGAGTGCTCGTGCGTGAGGTGCGTGGGTCCGCTGGAGATCGGACCGTCCTCTCCGTCTCCGGCACGTTCGTAGCACTCTCCGGCGACGGGCAGACGATCGTGGGCTTCGAGGCCGCACAGCCGGCCGATGCAGGCTCGTACTCGATCGAAGGCGTCGTCGCCGACGCATCCGGAGCCGTCACGCGGATGGGCTTCCTGCCGGATGCCTCGCCCTCGTCCATCCGCTCGAGTGCGGCATGGGGCGTCTCAGGGGACGGATCCGTCGTGGTGGGCTCGGCAAGCGACGAGACGGGCGCGGAGATCCCCGTGCTGTGGACCCGGGAGGGCGGTCTTCAGCCGATCCCGATGCCAGAGAGTCTGATGCCCGACCCGGAAGACCCCGACGCGGAGCCTCACTCCGGCTGGGCCGTCGACGTGTCGGGCGATGGGCGGATCGTCGTGGGACGCTACGGGCCGGGCGCGTTCATCTGGGACGCCGCACGCGGCGCCCGCGAGATCACGGACGCTTCCGCTCGGGGCCTCGACGTCCTGGCGATCTCCGCGGATGGCACGACCGTCGTCGGTCAGGCGCTCTTCGGCACGGCGGGGTTGCCCTTCCGATGGACGGAGGCGGACGGTTTGCAGGCGCTCGCCGTGGCGGGCAGCGAACTCGGCCCCGGGCTCGCCGCCCTCGCGACCTCGGCCGACGGCGAGGTCGTCGTCGGTGGCCTGCGCCCGAGCGCCAACGGGTACACACCGGGCGAGATCGACCAGGCCTTCGTCTGGACATCGGCGCGAGGGATGCAGTCACTCCGCAGACTGCTGCAGAAGCGCGGCGCGGCGACGGGAGAGTGGTCGTTCCTGGGCTTCGCGGCTGCTGTCTCCGCAGACGGCGAGGTCGTGCTCGGGCAGGGCGAACGAGTCGATGGCGCGAGTGGGACGTTCGAGGCGTTCTACGGCGTCCTTCGGGAGCCCATGATGGGCGTCGGGCTCTGCCCGCTCGTCGAGGCGGACTGCATTCCGGTCGAGCTCGTGGCCCGGACCGGCCAGCTCGCCTTGCTTCCGACGGGCGTATTCAGCAGTGCTGTGTACTCCTCGGTCGTCGGGGCCGGTCTGGCTCGTCCGGTACTTGCGCAGGATGGTGCGATCGCGTTCTCGGCGGGGCTGCGCGAGGTGAGCTTGGGGATCGATGGCATCAGCGCGCTCTTCGTGACGGACGACGACGAGATGCCCGTCCTTCGCGTCGGACGGCGCTCGGCGATCGACGATGCCCGGATTCCCGGGGTGACCTTCGAGGGGGCACGGCCATTCGACCTGGTGCTGGCGCGAGACCGCGAGCTGTACTTCCAGGCATGGCTGACCGGGACGGGTCTGCCCTTGTCCGCGGATGCGATCCTACGGAGTCGGCGCGAAGGCTCGCTGCTCGATCCCTCGTTCGTCGCCGGCGATTCGAGCGTGCCGCTGCCCGAAGGCACGGACGCGAGGCTCCCGACCGGATTCCAGGTCGACCGGTCCGGTCGCGTTACGACGATCGCGAGCTGGAGCGACGCGGATACGGGGGTCGAGCGCCAGGGTGTGCTCCGTGGGGATCTCGCGAACGGGTACGCGTTCGTGGTTCAGGCGGATGGGGCGGTACCCGGCATCGCGGATCCGAACCGCTTCGGTCGGGCGCGCTTTGCGACGACGAACGACGAGGGGCGGATCGCCCTGTCGGGGACGCTGGTCGGGCCGGACACGACGATCGAGTCGTCGGGAATCTGGCTGACGGACGAGCAGGATGAGCTCGTCCTGCTCGTACGCGACGGCGATCTTGCGCCGGGCTTCGCGGAGACGACCACCTTCGGTCCGATCGCCTGGCCCTTCGGCGGGGTCTCGGCACCGGCGATCGGTCGGGAAGGGGACGTCGTATTCGCCAATTCGCTGCGCCGGGACGCGCTCGAGTCGGATCTGTCGAGCCTCTGGCGCGGGTGGCCCGACGGGCATCTCGAGGTCCTCCTGACGGGCGAAGATCCGCTTCCGGGACTTCCCGAGGACGGGATGGCGCTCACGCTCCTCGAGCCCTGGCGAAACGTCTACGGGGACCTGCTCATCGAGGCGCAGTTCGCACCCGGGCATTCAGGGGGCTACTGGCTGCGCACCGGGGCGGGTGAGCTCGTCCCCCTGCTGAGGTCGGGCCTGCCGGCGCCCGGTCTGCCGACCGGTACGTACCTCGGCGATACCGGCTACCGCGACCCCGACCCCCTCGAGCCCGCGATCACGCACGCCGCGCTCAGCGACGCCGGCAGCGCGCTCGTCGAGTTCCATCTCTCGGGCCCGGATGTCGACGCGACGAACGACCGGGCGCTCTATCTCGTCGATCGCGCCGGCCACGCGACACCCGTTTTGCGCAAGGGCGACGTGCTGGAGCTCGGGTCCGGGGACGTGCGGACTGTGGCCGACTTCCACGTCTGGTACGGATTTCAGGGCGGGACCGATCGACGGCCGATCGATGGGGCGCACTCGGTGCTCGCATCTCTGATGCTCGCGGATGGTGACGAGGCGATCGTGAAGCTGGCGGTGCCCGAGCCGCGTTCTGCGATCGGCGTCGGGCTGGGGGGGCTCCTGCTCGTCGCCCTCGGTCTCGCCCGCCGCGGGGCGGGGCGGGGCGGCTCGGCTCGTACGGCCCGGTCGGATGGCAGAAAACGAGGGGTATAAGTCATTGAGGACGCGCCGGGGCCGAGCGAGACTGCTCGCATGGCCTCTGAGGAAGCTCCCGACCCCAGCCACCCGGAACAGCCGGTCGCCCAGAGGGGCCGGGCGATCCCGGGCACACGTTCCGCCGCCCCCCGCCGCGTCGCGATGGTCGCCTTCCCCTCCGTCCAGCTCCTCGACGTGGTCGGCCCGCTCGAGGTGCTCGCGGCCGCCGGCGATGCCGCCGCGCGCCGCAGGGCTCGCGATCGGGAGTCCAGCTCCGCTCCGCCCCCCGCCTACACGATCGAGATCGTCGGACCCGAGCCCGGTCCGCTTCGCGCCTCCTCGGGCCTCGCGATCCACGTCGATCGCGCCTACGAAGACCGCCCCGACACCCTCGACACGCTGATCGTCGCCGGCGGCATCGGCTCGCGCACGGCGGCCCACGACCCGCGCCTCCAGGCCTACGTCCGTCACGCGGCCGCCCGCGCGCGCCGCGTCTGCTCCGTCTGCACGGGCGCACTCGTGCTCGCCGAGGCGGGACTGCTCGACGGTCGGCGGGCGACGACGCATTGGGCCTTCGCCGAGACCCTGGCCGCGCGCTACCCGGCCGTGCGCGTCGACCCCGATCCGATCCATCTGCGCGATGGAAACGTCTGGACCTCGGCGGGCGTCACGGCGGGCATGGATCTCGCGCTCGCGCTCGTCGAGGAGGATCTCGGCCGGGAGATCGCGCTCGAGGTGTCACGCTGGATGGTCTTCTTCCTGAAGCGGCCGGGCGGGCAGTCGCAGTTCTCGGCGCCGCTCGCGGGACAGATCGCCGAGCGCGATCCCCTTCGCGAGCTGCAGGCGCGCGTCGTCGAGCATCCGGAGGCGGATCACTCGGTCGAGGCCATGGCAAAGCGGGCCGGTATGAGTTCGCGGCATTTCGCGCGGGTCTTCCGGGCGGAGGTCGGCCAGTCGCCGGCGCGCTTCGTCGAGAGCGTGCGGGTCGAGGCCGCGCGACGGCGGCTCGAGGACTCGCGCGCGTCGATCGACGAGGTCGCGGCCGCCGTCGGGTTCGGGGCGGCGGAGACGATGCGGCGGGCGTTCCTGCGGCGGCTGGGCGTGGGCCCCGCCGCCTATCGCGAGCGGTTCACGGCGGCCTGAGGCCGCGGGGAGGCAGAAGGATGACGACTGCGCGGGCGAGCGGCGACGGCGACTACGAGATCGGGCTCGTGCTCTTCGATCAGGCGGAGGAGCTCGACTGGGTCGGGCCCTTCGAGGTCTTCACGATGGCGCGGGAGATCGCTTCGCCTTCGCATGCGGCGAAGCGGATCCGCGTGCGGCTGATCGCGGAGCGCGGCGGTGTCGTGACGGGTGCGAAGGGGATGCGGGTCGAGACGGATCACGCCTTTGCCGACGCGCCGCGGCTCGACCTGCTGCTGATCCCGGGCGGGATCGGCACGCGTCGCGAGATGAAGAACGAGGCGATGCTCGAGTTCCTGCGGAAGCAGGCGCCGGGCTGTGCGTGGGTCACGAGCGTGTGTACGGGGTCGGCCGTGCTCGAGCGGGCGGGGCTCACGCGCGGGCGCCGCATCACGACGCACTGGGCGTATCTGCCGACCCTGCGCGAGACGGCGGCGGGCGAGACGGAGGTGCTCGAGCGCGTGCGTTATGTGCGCGACGGCAACCTCGTCACCTCGGCCGGCGTATCGGCGGGGATCGACATGGCGCTCTGGCTCACGGGCCAGATCTTCGGCGTCGAGCACGCGCGCAACACCCAGCGCGCCATGGAATACGACCCGGCGCCGCCCTACACGGCGGAGGTCTGAGGCGTCGCGAGCGGGCGGGCGTCGCGGCGCGGCGCGGCGTCGCCCCGCGTGGCGCTGTCCGGCGCGTCGCGCTCAGCCGAGCCCGAGCTGCGGCAGCCGCCCCTCCGCGATCAACGTGAGGCTGCCCGTCCCCTCGCCATCGAGCCCGCCGCCGCGCATCACGACACGTACCGGCTGGATGCGATGGATCGGGCGGACGGTCCCGCTCGCGCGGACGACGTCCGAGGGATGCGAGACGTCCCAGACGTCGTGCTCGAGATGCGAGTCCCCGCGCCAGACCCCGAGACCGCGCGCATCGTCGTAGCCGCCGTAGCCGAGGCCCTGCATGTCGACCGCACAGCCGAGGGCCGTCGTCTCGATCTCGACGGCGCTGCCGTCCGCGAGCCGACCGGAGAAACGCGCGGTCCGGAATCGGCGGGGGCTGCGGTCGTCGGAGAAGGTGATGGCGATCGGGGCGCGGTCGGGCAGGTGCAGCTCGACCGGATCGGCCTGCGGATCGTCGCGGCGCGTGAGCTCGCAGGTGAAGTAGTCGGGGCGACCCTCGTGCTGTGCGACCTGGAGGTGGCCACCGTAGCCGCCGGTCGAGAAGAAGAGGAAGGCGAAGAGGCTGCCGGCGCTCGGCGGCGCGGGGGGACCCGTGACGGGCTCCTCGATTCCCATGCGCTCGCGCACGCCCCAGGAATGGTCGCGGGTCGCCCACCAACGATCGAGCTCGACGCGCTCGCCCGCCAGCCGGATCCAGCCCGAGAGCTCGCCGATCTGGTCGAAGCGACGCGACTCCTCGACGACGCGGCCGCGCACGCGGGTGAAGCGCGGGATCTCTTCCTGCGCGGGCAGGATCGACTTCCAGTCGAGCTCGGCGGCCATGCCGTGCGCGCCGTCTTCGACGAGCAGCCGTGCGTGATGCAGCGGCTCGACGACCTCGACCCGGATCGGACCGCAGGCCGTCTCGAAGCGCGGGCGCAGCGAGCGCGACACGCGCAGGTTGTGCTGGCGCCCGCTCCGGATCGCGACGAAGCCGCCGTCCATCACGTTCATGTTGTTGTAGGCGCCGAGGGTGAGCTGGAGGGTGCCCTGGCCGGCCGGGTCGCTGGCCGCGAACCAGAAGCGATCGAAGAAGCGGGGATCGCTCGTGCCGACGTGGTCGAAGGTCGTCGGGAGCTGGTGCCAGAGGGTGTCGTCCATCGGAGTCAGCATGGGGTCGCTCTTCTTCCTCTCGGTCGGGGGCGGGGTGGCCGGGATCGCCGCCGCGTATCATAGTCGCAGCATGAGCGACCCGATCGATCTTCGCACGACCCTCGAAGGCTGGCTGCGCGAGCGGATGCCCGAGGCGCCGCGCCTGCGGATCAGCGAGCCCCGGAAGCCGACCGCCGGCCAGTCGAGCGACACCCAGCTCTTCTCGATCGAGCTCGACCCCGACGCCGGTTCCGAGTCCGAACGCATCGACGCCGTGCTGCGCTGTGCGCCGCGGGAGGGCGGGCCCTTCCCCGAGTACGACCTCGGGCTGCAGGCCCACGTGATGCGGGCGGTCGGGGCGACGGGCCGCGTGCCCGTTCCCGAGGTGCTCTGGCTCGAGGAGGATCCGGGCGTGCTCGGGGTGCCCTTCCTCGTGATGCGCGTGGTCGACGGCGAAGCGCCCCTCGACTGGCCGACCTATCAGGGCGAGGGCTTCTACAAGGACGCGTCGCCCGAGACACGCGCGCACATGTGGCGCGGCACGATCGAGGCCGTGGCGAAGCTTCACGCCCTCGATTGGCGCGCGCTCGGCGGGGGGCGCGTGCCGGGCACGCAGGCGGGCGACGACCCGGCGACGGCGGCCCTGGGCTACTGGCGGCGCTACCTCGACACCTTCCTCAAGGACGATCCGCGCGAGGCCGTGCCCGTCTTCGACGACGCGATCGCCTTCCTCGAGCAGGAGCGGCCGAAGGACGCGCGGTTGGCCCTCTGCTGGGGCGACGCGAAGCTCGGCAACGTGCTCTTCGCGCCGGGGACGCGGGACGTCGCGGCCGTGATCGACTGGGAGATGGCGACGATCGGCGATCCCGAGGCGGATCTCGCGTCGCTGCATCTCTCGGACCTGCGCGCGCAGGACGCGGCGGGGGGCGTGGCACTCCCCGGGACGCCGGACGTCGAGGAGCTGATCGCGCTCTACGAACGCGCGAGCGGCCTCCCGGTCCAGCACTTCCACTACAACCTCGTCTTCGCGACGTTCTGGCGCGGGTCCGTGCAGATCGCCGTGATGCGGCAGCTGCGCCGCAAGGGCGCCGACCTCGCGGACGAGCTCTTCGTCGACAACTTCCCGATCCGTCAGCTGCGACGACAGCTCGGGATCTAGAGCACATCTCCCTCGTCGTCGTGGCGGACGACGCGTGACCGGGGTCGTCGCGCCGCTCGAGCGGCGATGGCCCGAAGCCTGGAGTCCTCCTCCCGATGGCCCGACCGCCCGACATCCATATCGACGACCTCGCGAACCCCGTCCTGCCGGAGGCCGTGCGCACGATGAACGACGTGTCGGCCGAGGAGGCGGGGCGGCGTGTACCCCTCGACGAGGCGTCGCTCTTCGCGGAGGCGAGCGAGCGCGCGGGCGGGCTCACGGACTTCGGACCCGACGACTTCCGCGAGGGGCTGGGCGTCCTCTTGCCGGCCCTCGAGACCGAGGCGGATCTCAGTCTCATGGGTCGCCTCTCGGCGCGCGGGCAGATCGTGCGGCTGCTCTCGAATCGGCTGCTCGTCGAGGCGGCGATCGCGCGGCATCCCGAGGCCCTCGAGCGGCCGATCGAACGACCCGTCCTGATCGTGGGACTGCCGCGCACGGGCACGAGCCATCTGCACAACCTGCTCTCGGTCCATCCGGAGCTGCGCTTCCTCCCGTATTGGGAGGCGACCGAGCCGGTGCCGCTGCCGGGCGAGACGGCGGAGCCGGGGCCCCGCGCCGAGCGGGCGCAGGCGGGGCTCGATCAGGGGGGACAGCTCACGCCGCATCAGCAGGCGATGCACGAGCTCGACGCGTGGACGCCGCACGAGGAGATCGGCTTCCTGCTCATGGCCTTCGCCTGCTCGAACTTCGCGACCATGTTCCGGGCACCGAGCTATACGGAATGGTACTGCCGCCGCGACCACACCCCCGCCTACGCCTACACGAAGCGCGTGCTGCAGCTCGTGTCGTTCCTGCGCGACGGGGGCAAGCGTTGGGTGCTGAAGAGCCCCATGCACCTCGAGAACATCGGTCCCCTCCTGCGCATCTACCCGGACGCACGCTTCGTGATGACCTTCCGCGATCCGGCACGGGTGGTGCTCTCGCTCGCCTACATGACCGCCTACAACCGCCGGCTCACGGCGCGCCGGGTCGATCCCATCGAGATCAGCCGCCTCGTCGAGGAGATGAATCGCCATCGCCTCGCCGCCGCCGTGCGCGACGCCGGCCTCGTCCCGGCCGACCAGCTCCAGCGCGTGCACTTCGACGCCTACATGAAGGACCCGATCGAGGCAGCGCGCCGGGTGCTCGAGTTCGCCGGCCTCGACGCGAGCGACGCGACCCTCGATCGGCTGCGGCGCTATCAGGACGAGCATCCGCGGGGCAAGCTCGGACGCGTCGTCTACCGCTACGAGGACGTGGGCCTCGACCCCGAGTCGATCCGGGCCGGCGCGCGTGAGTACATGGAGACGTTCGGCGTCGCGCGCGAGGCGGACTGAGACGGCGTGCCGGGGCGTCGGCGACGAAGGGAGACGACGACTTGAGAGGCGGTGTCCATTCGGGGATCGGATGTTTGGTCGTGGCGGGATTCGCGAGCGCGCTCGCGGCGGGCTGCGCGACGCAGGGTGGCGATCCGCAGGCGACGACCGTGGAGGTCGAGACGGAGGAGAGGATGGAGAGCGAGAGTCGCGAGTCCTTCCAGGCCCTGCTCGCGCTGCTGCACGAGATCAGCGACGAGTGGATCGGCCCGGCGCGCGGTGTCACTACGGTGGAGCACGACGCGATCGCCCACGAGTCCCTCGCCCAGGTGCTCTGGGGCGCGCTCGAGTTCTACGCGACGGAGGACTTCGACAAGCCGCGCTTCAGCCCGATCGTGACGCCGCTGCGCAAGTGGAGCGACAACCCGGACGCGCGTTACTACTTCACGCCCTTGCGTGGCGACGGGGTCTACCGGGTCCGCGGAAGGCGGGGCAGCGAGGTCTACCTCAACTTCACGCTGCATCGCGGCGATCGCGACGGCGCCTGGCCGAGCGGGGTCGTCGCCGATCTGAAGATGCGCGACATGCACTTCGAGCCCGACGGTTCATACGAGGTCGTGATCGCCGCCGACGAGCAGCCGGGCAACTGGATGAAGCTCGAGCCCGACGCGGGCTCGCTCGTCGTCCGCTTCTACTACCAGAACGAGCGCTCGGCCGCGGCGGATCCGACGACCGTCCCCGAGCTCGAGATCGCGCGCGAGACCGACGGGTCGGGGCCGACGCCGGCGGCGGACGACGCGACGATCGCGAAGCGGCTCGAACGGGTCGCGAACTGGGTGCGCTCGAAGTACGGCTACCAGGTGCTCTCCGTACCCGGTCGGCCGCTGCCCGGCTGGTTCTCGAGCACGCCCAATACGCTCGGTCGTCCGGAGGATTGGGAGGCGGCGAAGGAAGGCGGCGGCTGGGGAGCGGTCGACGCCGCCTACTCGGCGGGGCCCTACGCGATCGGGCCCGACGAGGCGCTCGTGATGGAGGGGCGTCTGCCGGAGGGTGTCTTCTCGAACGTCGTGCTCTGGAACGAGATGGGCAAGACGGAGGACTACCGCGACCGGACCGTCTCCTTGAACGCGCGGCAGATGGTGCTCGACGACGATCGCCGCTTCCGGATCGTGATCGCCCATCGCGATCCCGGCGTCCCGAACTGGCTCGACACGGCCGGGCGCGAAAGGGGCACGATCTACTGGCGCCACTTCCTGCCCGCCGAGACGCCGGAGGTCGCGACCCTGCGCGTCGTGCCCTTCGACGAGGTGGTGCGAAAGGCTCCCTGACGCGAATCCGCGCTGTGCGTCGTCGATCGACGGACGCGCGCCCGCCAGATCGAACGCCACGAACCGAAGAGGACCTGAGATGAAGCTCTCCGTCGGCATCCCGCCCGGACCGAAGGCCCGGGACCTCGCGATCCGCGCCGAGGCGCTCGGCTACGACCGCGTCTGGCTCTACGACTCGGCCGCGATCTACGAGGACCTCTGGGCGCACATGGCGCTGATCGCCGACGCGACGGATCGGATCGGGCTCGGGACGGCCGTACTCGTCCCGAACCTGCGGCACGTCATGACGACGGCCTCTGCGATCGCGACGATCGATCGCCTCGCGCCCGGGCGCCTCGTCTGCGCGGTCGGCACGGGCTACACGGCGCGCAACATCCTCGGCAAGGGGCCCCTCACCTGGCGCTTCACGCGCGAGTACGTGCTGCAGCTGAAGAGCCTGCTGCGGGGCGAGGTCGTCACGATCGACGGTGAGCGCTGTCAGATGATCCATCGCCCGGAGATGGCGAAGGCGCGTCCGATCGACGTGCCGATCCTGCTCTCGGCCTTCGGGCCGAAGGGCATGGCGATCACCCGGGAGATCGCGGATGGCTGGATGGGCACGACGCCGCCGCCCGAGCCCTTCGACGTTGCCGTGCAGATGGTGAACGGCGCCGTGCTCGCGCCCGGCGAGTCACCCGTCTCGCCGCGGGTGCTCGAGGCGGTCGGACCCTGGCAGGCGGGCATGTACCACTTCCTCTGGGAGTCCTCGCCCGAGGCGCTGCGCGACGTACCGGGAGGCGCCGCCTGGCTCGAGCGCATCGTCGCCGAGCGCCCCGACGAAGCAGAGCGGCACCTCGCCGTGCATTCGGGCCATTGCTCGCACCTGAGCGAAGCCGATCGCCTCGGTCTCGCGGCCTTCGGCGACGCGATTCCCTGGCACGGCTGGGTCGGCGACGCGAAGGACCTGCTCGGTCGCGCGCGCACCGCCGCCGCCGCGGGCACGACGGACCTCCTCTATACACCGGCCGGCGACGACCCCATCGGCGAAGCGGAGCGGTTCTACGAGGCGTTGCGCTCGGTGCAGAGCTGAAACGGGAGACCGTTGGAGGTCGTGCCAGGCGTCCCGGCCGTGTGCCATCCCGGCTCCGGGACCTACGCGCGCCGACAGAAGCTGCGCTCGCGACACGGCGACCGTCCGGGGCGCCTGGCAAGGCCGCCAAAAGGTGCTCGATCGAGGCACGCAAGCCGTGTGGCCGTCGCGCCGGGGTTGGGTGATAGTGCCGCGATGCGATACGAAGTCGTGACCGATCAGGTGCCCCTCGGCGAAGGCCCCGTCTGGTGTCCGGACGGAAAGCTCGTCATCACGTCGCTCTCCCCGGGCGGTCTGCTGCGGATCGATCCCGCCTCGGGCAAGACCGAGCGCTTCGTGTCGATGCCCGGCGGCGCGAATAGCGCGGCGCTCGCGAGCGACGGCGGCTTCGTCGTGACGAACAACGGCGGCATCGACTTCACGGTCTTCGCCGAGGCCCTCGGCATCGACCCGAAGAAGATCCCCTACAACCCCGGCCCGCCTGGCCTCCAGCGCGTCACGCCCGACGGCCGGGTCACGCCGCTCGCGTCGATGGACCTGCAGGCGCCGAACGATCTCGTCGTCGCGAAGGACGGCACGATCTACTTCACGGATCCCCCGCCCCATGGCGGCACGGGCGACACGGGGGCTTCGGGCCGCTTCTGGCGATTCGACCTCGAGAACGGCCTGCGCGAGATCGCGAGCGGCTTCGAGTACGACAACGGAGTTGCACTCTCTCCCGACGGGCGCCTCTTGATCGTCGAGGCACGGGGGCTGCTCTGGATCGATCCCGACTCGGGGAAGAGCGAGTGGTGGATCGAGCAGCTGCCGGGCGAGTCGCCCGGAGACGGCTTCGCATTCGACGTCGACGGTCGGCTCTATCTCGCGTGTCCGATGGACCATTGCATCCGGGTGATCGATCCCGACGGCAAGCCCGTCGACGCGATCGACCTCGGTCCGGGTGCATTCCCGACGAATTGCTGCTTCGGCGGATCCGACCGACGCACGCTCTTCACGACGGAGCTCGCACCGGGTCGGGTCTGCGCGATCGAGGGATTGCCGCGACCGGGGCTCGAGATGACGCCGTGGCCGGTCGCCGAGCGATGAGGGGCTGACGGAAGGAAGGACGGCACGACGCCGCACTGCGCTGCGCGCGGCGGTGCGACGGGGAGGCCGCGAGCGAAGACGGGAAGGAGCAGGCATGAGCCTCGAGCTGGTCGGTGGAACGCGGGAGGACATGCTCGGCACGGCGATCACGTCGGTCGGGAACGCGGAGGGCAGCCCCGTCCGCATCCCGGCCGCGCGCTATCACTCGCCCGAGTTTGCGGCCCTCGAGCACGAGCGGGTCTGGCCGCGGGTCTGGCAGATCGCCTGCAGCCTCGATCACGTCTCGCAGCCCGGTGACTGGTTCGAGTATCGCGTCGGTCGCTACGCCGTCCTGATCGTACGGGGGCGCGACGGCGAGCTGCGCGCCTTCCAGAACGCCTGCCACCATCGCGGCAACGTCCTCTGCACGGGCTCGGGTCAGGGCCTCAAGAACCTGCGCTGTCCCTACCACGGTTGGATGTACGACCTGCGCGGTCAGCTGACGGGCGTGCCCTCGCACAAGGGCTTCGGCAAGGACCTCGATCGCGGCTCGCTCGCGCTCACGCCGGTCCAGGTCGACACCTGGGGGCCGATGGTCTTCGTGAACCTCGATCCCGACGCGATGACGCTCGCGGAGTACCTCGAGGTCGTGCCCGAGGACGCCGCGTCCTTCGACCTCGACTCCTTCCGCTGCGTCGCGAGCATGAAGACCGAGGCGCCGGCGAACTGGAAGCTCGTCGCCGACGGCTTCTCCGAGACCTACCACGTGCAGACGCTGCATCGCGAGATGCTCGGCTGCATGGACGACATCGACGCGGGCCAGACCATCTGGGGCCATACGGGCGTCTCGCGCCAGCTCTACGGCGTCGCGAGTCCGCGGCTGGTCCGCTCCGACGACACGACGATCTGGCAATCCTTCGTGCGGACCCAGGGCGAGCGCATGGGCATCACGGAGCCGGGCGAGACGCCTCCCGTGCCGGCGGGCTCGAGCATGCTGGAGCTGATCGCCCAGAAGATCCGCGACTTCCAGCGCGAGACGAAGGGGATCGACCTCTCGGGCTGGAGTGCGCGACAGCTGCTCGAGCTGCAGCAGTACAACATCTTCCCGAACCTGACCGTGCTGATCACGGCGGACCTGCTGCAGGTGCTATGCGCCCGGCCGGGCGCCACGCCCGATCGGGCCGAGCTCGTCGGCATGACCTTCGAGCGCGAGATCCCCGGCACGCCGCGCGGCCGGCCCTTCGACGTCGAGCTGCCGCTGGATCAGGTCGACTTCGGCCTCGTCCTGAACCAGGACATCGCCCTGCTGCGCGACGCCCAGCGCGGCGTCCAGCAGCCCGGCTTCACGCACCTCAACCTGTCCTGCGAGGAGGCGCGCGTGATCAACACCCATCGCAACCTCGAGCGCTACATCGGCATCGAGCCCTCGGAGATCACGGGCGGCCCCGCACGCTGACGCGCCCGTTCCGACCGCGGTCGCGATGCGACGAGTGAACGCCCGTCTCAGCTCGGGTCGGGCATCTCGTCCGCGAGCTCGCGCAGCCGGTTCTTCGCGACCTTCTCGAGGGTCGCCGTCGGGAACTCGTCCCGGAACCAGACCGCCCGCGGCACCTTGAAGTCCGCGAGCTTCGCGCGGCAGGCCGCGAGGATCGCCTCGGCGTGCTCGGCCTCGGAGCGCTTCTCGTCCGGGGTGCGGATCACGAAGGCGACGGCGACCTGGTCGAGCATGGGGTGCTTGCGGCCGACGACGGCGACGTCGGCGATGCCGCCGACCGTGCGGCAGACGTCCTCGACCTCGCGGGCGGAGACGTTCTCGCCGCCGACCTTGAGGGCGTCCTTGTCGCGATCCTTGTAGAAGAAGTTGCCCTCCTGCCCGAGCACGACGCGGTCGCCGGTCTTGAACCAGCCGTCCTGCGTGAAGGCCTTCCCCATGGCCTCCTCATTGTCGAAATACTCGAGGAAGAGCTGGATGCCGCGGCAGCCGCGTACCCAGAGCTCGCCGATCTCGCCCTCGCGGCAGGGCTTGCCCGAGTCCGGGTCGACGATCATGAACTCGTAGCCCGGCGTCGGCTTGCCCATCGAGCCCGTCGGGTAGGTCTGGAACCAGTCGTTGCGCGTCGCGTGGATCACGGTCTCGGTCATGCCCCAGGCCGCCAGCACCCGGATCCCCAGCCACTTCTCGAGGTCCGGCGAAATCAGCCCGAAGATGCCGACCTTGAGCTTGTGCGCGGGGATCGGCTGTCCCGCGATCGCCTTGAAGACGAAGGGGATGAGCGAGATGTGGGTCACGTCGTGGGCGAGCACGACCTCCCAGAAGCGACTCGCCGAGAACTTCGGCTGCAGCACGATCGTCCCGCCGACGCCCAGGGTCGTCCAGATCGACCAGCTCTGGGCGTTCACGTGGAAGAAGGGCAGGTAGACGAGGTAGGTGTCGTCCGTCGTCATGTCGATGTTGATCGGGCCCATGCGGCTCGACCAGAGCGCGTTTGCGTGGGTATGGACGACGGCCTTCGGGCGCGAGGTCGTGCCCGAGGTGAACATGATGCCGATCGGCGCCATCGGATCCGCCGGGCGCCCGGTCCATTTCGCGGCATCCCCGCGCAGCGCTTCGAAGGGCTCGCGGCCGTGGTCGAGCTGGTCGGCCGACGCCTGCTCGCCCGAGTTGTCCTCGGTCACGACGATCCATCCGAGACCCTTGGCGTGCTCCGCGACGAGCTTCGCGTATTGAGGCTGCGTGATCGCGCCGACGCAGCCCGTATGCGAGGCGAAGTACTCGATCTCGGGTCCCGCGCTCCGGGTATTCGTCGTGACGCCGACCGCGCCGACCCGCGCGCAGGCGTACCAGGCGATCACGGCCTCGGGACAGTTGTCCGCGTGGATCAGGACCTTGTCGCCCTTCTTGACGCCCCGGGCCGTGAGACCGGCGGCGAAGGCCTTCGTCTCCTTCGCGAACTCCGAGTACGTCCATCGCCGGCTGCGCCCGTCCTTCGGCTCCCAGATCAGCACGGGGTGGTCGGGCTTGTGGGTCGCCCAATGGTCGACGAGCCAGGGGATGTCCTGTCCGGCGAACTGGAAGGCGGCGACGGCGGCGGAATCGAGCATGGGGGGTTCTCCGTGTGGGGCGGATCGAGGGGCGGGCGTCGACGGATCGGCGACGCCGGGGGCTGGACGCTACCGCGTCCGAGGGGTGGGCGGCGAGTCCCGCGGCGGCGCGTCCGGCATGCGCAGCGAGGCGGCAACGCACCCTCTGGTGCGCCCGCGCGGACCTGCGCCGGCCGCGACGCATCGCCTTCACGAGGATGGGGTGCGGGCGCGCGGCCGTCGCCGAGCCCCCACCGCCTAGCGAGGCTTGCGGAAGCGCAGCGTCATGCGATCGCTCTCGCCGATCGCTGCGTACTTCTCGCGGTCCTGGTCGCCGAGCCGGAACGACGGCGGCAGGGTCCAGACGCCACCTGCATGATCTGCCGTGTCGCGCGGGTTCGCGTTGATCTCCGAGCGCGCCTCGAGCACGAAGCCCGCGCGAGTCGCGAGGGCGATGAGCTCGTCCTCGTCGACGTAGCCGCTGAAGCCGTCCTGGGTCTTCGGGCCCTTGCGATGCTGCACGACACCGAGGATGCCGCCGGGCTTGAGCGCGTCGAAGAAGGCGGCGTAGACGCGATCGGCGGAGCCGTCGCGCAGCCAGCCATGGGTGTTGCGGAAGGTGAGGATCATGTCGGCGTAGCCCGAGGGCCCGAGATCGATCGAGGCGGGGGGCGCGAGCTTGACGACGCCCGCGCCGCCGAAGACCTCGGGCTCCTCGCGGAAGCGCGTGAGCATGCCTTCGTAGGCGCGGGTCTGGTATTCGGGCGAGTCGGGCAGCTCGGGATCCCAGGCGGCGGCGATGTAGTGGCCGCGCTCGCTCAGCACAGGCGCGAGGATCTCCGTGTACCAGAGACCGCCGGGGCTCGCCTCGATCACGGTCATGTCGGGCTCGAGGCCGAAGAAGAGGAGCGTCTCGACCGGGTGGCGCTCGGCGTTGCGCGCGATGTTCCCGGGACTGCGATGCGGGCCGTTCATCGCGGCTTCGATCGCGGCGGCCATGCGCGCGTCCTCGCGTGCCGCGGGCGCCTTCGCGCCATGCTCGCAGGCGCCGAGGAGCAGCGCGATCGCCGGGCCGACGAGAAGCAGGAAAAGGGCGGGCGGGGCCGTTCGCAGATCCGTTCGCGGCATCGAGGCGTCTCCTTCGAGCGCCTCGGTCCGCGCGCGGACGGGAGGCGTCAGTAGCCGAGGTTCGAGGCCAGCCAGCGCTCGGCCTCCGGGACCGGGAGTCCCGAGCGCGCAGCGTAGTCCTCGATCTGGTCGCGGCCCAGTCTACCGACCGTGAAGTAGCGCGCCTCCGGATGCGCGAGGTAGAGCCCCGAGACGCTCGCCGCCGGCACCATCGCGCAGGTCTCCGTCAGCCGGATGCCCACCTCGGGTGCGCCCAGCAGGTCGAAGAGCGTGCGCTTCGGCAGATGGTCCGGACAGGCCGGGTAGCCGAAGGCCGGCCGGATGCCGCGGTAGCGCTCGGCGATCAGGTCCTCGTTGTCGAGCTTCTCGTCGCGTCCGTAGCCCCAGTCCCGGCGCGCGCGTGCATGCAGGAGCTCGGCGAAGGCCTCCGCCAGCCGATCCGCGAGGGCCTTCAGCATGATCGACCGGTAGTCGTCGAGCTCCTTCTCGAAGCGCGCGGCGAGGCCCTCGGTCTCGGCGCCGCTCGTGACGGCGAAGGCCCCGATGAAGTCCGGCACGCCGTCCTCTCGCGACGCCACGAAGTCCGCCAGCGATCGGTTCGGCTTGCCCTCGGGCTGGACCGCCTGCTGCCGCAGCATCGGGAAGCGCGCCACCTCCCGCGCGAGGTCCTCGTCCGCGAAGAGCACGACGTCGTCGCCCTCGCGACGCGCCGGCCAGAAGCCGTACACGCCCCGCGGCGTGAGCCATCGCTCCGCGATCAGCTGGTCGAGCATCTCGCGCCCGTGCTCGAAGAGCTCGCGCGCCGCGGCCCCGACCTTCGGGTCGTCGAGGATCTTCGGGTACTTGCCCGCGAGCTCCCAGGTCGTGAAGAAGAAGCTCCAGTCGATGTAGGGGTCGAGGTCGGCGGTGGTCACGTCCTCGACGACGCGTCGACCGAGGAAGTCCGGGCGCGGGGGCGCGGGGTGGGCGAAGTCGAGGCGTGCGGCATTTTCGCGCGCGTCGGCGATCGAGAGCAGCGGCTTCTCCTGCCGGCCCGCATGCAGCGCGCGCAGCTTCTCCTGCTCCGCCGCGTTCGCCTCGACGAGCTTCGGTCGGCGCTCGGCCGAGAGCAGGTCCGAGACGACGTTGACCGAGCGCGACGCGTCGAGCACGTGCACGACGGGATGCGTGTAGTGGGGCGCGATCTTGACGGCGGTGTGCTGGCGGCTCGTCGTGGCGCCGCCGATCAGGAGCGGCAGCTCCAGACCGCGACGCTCCATCTCCTTCGCGACCGAGGCCATCTCGTCGAGGGAGGGCGTGATGAGTCCGGAGAGGCCGACCAGGTCGGCCTTCTCGGCCACGGCGCGGTCGAGGATCTTCTCCGTCGGCACCATCACGCCGAGGTCGACGACCTCGTAGTTGTTGCAGCCGAGGACGACGCCGACGATGTTCTTGCCGATGTCGTGGACGTCGCCCTTGACCGTCGCCATCACGACCTTGCCCTGGGTCTGGCCCTCGACCTTCTCCGCCTCGAGGTAGGGCTCGAGCCAGGCGACGGCCTTCTTCATGGAGCGCGCGCTCTTCACGACCTGGGGCAGGAACATCTTGCCCGCTCCGAAGAGGTCGCCGACGACGCGCATGCCGTCCATCAAGGGCCCTTCGATCACGTCGATCGGGCGGCCGAGCTTCTGGCGCGCCTCCTCCGTGTCCTGGTCGATCCAGTCGACGATGCCGTGCACGAGGGCGTGGGCGAGGCGCTCCTCGACCGGGGCCTCGCGCCAGGAGAGGTCGACCTCGCGCTTCCTGCCCTTGCCCTTCACCTGCTCGGCGAACTCGACCATCCGCTCGGTCGCATCCTCGCGTCGCGCGAAGAGGATGTCCTCGACGTGCTCGAGCAGGTCCTTCGGGATGTCCTGGTAGAGCTCGAGCTGGCCGGCGTTGACGATGCCCATGTCCATGCCGGCCTGCGTCGCGTGGTAGAGGAAGGCGGCGTGGATGGCTTCGCGGACGCGGTCGTTGCCGCGGAAGGAGAAGGAGAGGTTCGAGACGCCGCCGGAGACGTGGGCGCCGGGGCAGCGCTCGCGGATCAGGCGGGTGGCCTCGATGAAGCTCTTGGCGTACTCGGCGTGCTCCTCGATCCCGGTGGCGATCGCCAGGATGTTCGGGTCGAAGATGATGTCCTCGGGCGGGAATCCCGCCTCCTCGACCAGCAGCCGGTAGGAGCGCTCGCAGATCTCGATCTTGCGCGCCGTCGTGTCCGCCTGGCCCGTCTCGTCGAAGGCCATGACGACGACGCCTGCGCCGTAGCGGCGCACGAGCTTCGCCTTCGCGAGGAAATCCGCCTCGCCCTCCTTGAGCGAGATCGAGTTGACGACGCCCTTGCCCTGCACGCAGCGCAGCCCCGCCTCGATCACGCTCCACTTCGAGCTGTCGATCACGATCGGGATGCGCGCGACCTCGGGCTCGCTCGCGATCAGGTTCAGGAAGCGGGTCATGGCCGCCTCGCTGTCGAGCATGCCCTCGTCCATGTTCACGTCGAGCAGGTTCGCGCCGCCGCGCACCTGGTCGAGGGCGACCTCGAGCGCCTTGTCGTAGTCGTCCGCCTCGATCAGCTTCCGGAAGCGCGCCGAGCCGGTCACGTTCGTGCGCTCGCCGATCATCTGGAAGTTCGAGTCGGGCCGGATCACGAGGGTCTCGAGACCCGAGAAATAGGTGACGTGCTCGTCGGCGGGCGCGGGGCGGGGACGCGGCGCGACCCCTGCGACGTTCCGCGCGATCGCGGCGATGTGGTCCGGGGTCGTGCCGCAGCAGCCGCCGACGATGTTGACGAGTCCGCTCGTCGCGAACTCGCCGACGAGGCCGCCCGTCGTCTCCGGGGCCTCGTCGTACTCGCCGAAGGCGTTGGGCAGGCCCGCGTTCGGGTAGCTCGAGATGCGGCAGTCGGCGATCCGGGCGAGCTCGGCCACGTGGGGCCGCATCTCCGTCGCGCCGAGGGAGCAGTTCACGCCGACCGAGAGCGGCCGCGCGTGGGCGATCGAGCGCCAGAAGGCGTCGACGGTCTGGCCCGAGAGCGTGCGGCCGCTCGCGTCCGTGATCGCGACGGAGATCATGATCGGCACGCGCAGACCGCGGGCCTCGAAGATCTCGTCGATCGCGACGAGGGCGGCCTTCGCGTTCAGCGTGTCGAAGATCGTCTCGACGAGCAGGATGTCGACGTCGCCGTCGAGCAGCGCCTCGACCTGCTCGGCGTAGGCCCGCTTGAGCGTCTCGAAGTCGAGGCTGCGTGCCGCGGGGTCGTTCACGTCGGGCGAGATCGACAGCGTCTTTGGCGTCGGCCCGACGGCGCCTGCGACGAAGCGCGGCTTGCCCGGATCCTTCGCCGTGTACGCGTCCGCCGCCTCGCGCGCGATCCGCGCCGACGCGAGGTTCAGCTCGCGCACCGTGCGCTCGAGGGCGTAGTCCGCCTGGGAGATCGCGTTCGCGCCGAAGGTGTTGGTCTCGAGGATGTCGGCGCCCGCGTCGAGGAAGCGCTCGTGGATGTCGCGGATGATGTCGGGACGCGTGAGCGAGAGGAGCTCGTTGTCGCCCTTCAGGTCGCTCGGATGATCCTCGAAGTGGCCGCGCCGGAAGTCCGCCTCCTCGAGGCCATAGCCCTGGATCATCGACCCCATCGCCCCGTCGAGCACGAGGATCCGCTCTGCGAGCAGGGCCTCGAGGCGGGCGAGTCGGTCGGCGCGAGCGGGTCGCGGCGGCGGGGAGGACGCGGGCGGCATGGGCGGGCTCCGGGTTCCGGACGGGCGGCGGAACGTATCATCTGTCTATCTGGATATCCAGATATAGCTTTGACCGCCCGGGGTTCGGCTGGCTCATCGGCCCGCGGCCCGTCCGGCCGCACCCCGTCGGGTCTGGGGTGAAGCGCCGATGTCCCCGCGCCGGGAGCCGGCCGATCAGAGCCGGGAGGCGATGCCGGGGGTCGATGGCCGGTCCGACCGGCCCGCAAGCGATCCGGGAGTCCGATGTCGACGCCGCCGCCTGCCGAGCGATCCGGGAGCCCGATCTCGCCGCCGCCTGCCGAGCGATCCGGGAGCCCGATCTCGCCGCCCCCGGCCGATGGGTCCTGCGAGGTCTGCGGTCACGTCTCGACCGCGTCCGGCCCGGCCGGGGCGGACGGACGCGAGGACGTCGATCCGCTTCTGCATCTGACCGGCGCGCGGGACTGCGAGGCGTTGGGCGAGCGCCTGATCGAGCTGCTCGCCGAGCTGCCTTCGACCCATGCGACCTCGATCTTCGAGGCCTACGGCACCGTCGACCGGGCGGAGGTCGGAGGCGAGGAGGCGCCCGTGCTCCGGCGTCTGCCTTCCCGTTGCGCGCCGAGCCCCGGACTGCCGGATCTGCGCGGCGTGTCCGAGGCCCTCGTCGCGCGCGCCGAGCGCGTGGTCGAGGACGCCCGGGGCCATCGCGTCGTCTCCCCGGTCTTCTGCTCCGGGGGGCCGCCGCGCATCGTCGTGCTCGATTGCCACGCCACGCCCGCCGAGGCCGAGCAGGCCTTCCGCCGGCGGCTGCTCGCGCTCTACCGCAACCAGCTGAGCCTGATCGACGCGATGGAGCGGGATCGCCTGACGGGTCTGCTGAACCGCCACGCCTTCGACGAGCGCTTCTTCCAGCTCGAGCGCGACGCCGAGGGCGGGTCTGCTCGGCTCGTCGGGTCGGCCTGGCTCGCGGTCCTCGACGTCGACCACTTCAAGCAGGTCAACGACGTGCACGGACATCTCGTCGGCGACGAGGTGCTCCTGCTCCTCGCGCAGCTCATGAAGCGCGAGTTCCGCTACTCCGACCTGCTCTTCCGCTTCGGCGGCGAAGAGTTCGTCGTGATCCTGCGCGGCGTTCCCGAATCCGGCGCGCGGCTCGCCCTCGAGCGCCTGCGCGTCCGCGTCGAGGAGCACGACTTCCCGCGCATCGCGCGCCTGACCGTCAGCATCGGCTTCACGGAGGTCGCAAAGGGCGCCCCCCCGGACCGGATCGTCGACCTCGCGGATCGCGCCCTCTACCGCGCGAAGGCCTCCGGCCGCAATCGGATCGTCTCGAGCGACGAGCTCCCGGATACCGAGCGCGCGGGCTTCGAGGGCGCGGTCGAGCTCTTCTGACGGCCGCCCGCGGCCGGATGCCGCTCGCGATCCGATGGCGCTCCGTGGGGTCGCCTAACGACGTCGCACGAAGATGCGTGCGTCGAGGGCGACGACGCCTTCGGGATCCGCGAGCAGCGGATTGATGTCGAGGCTCTCGATCTCCGGCCGCTCGAGGACGAGTCGGCCGAGCCGGACGAGGGTGCGCGCGATCGCGTCGAGGTTCGCGGGTGCGCGGTCGCGGTAGCCGCGAAGCTGGCGATGGATGCGGGTGCGCGCGATCAGCTCCATCGCGAGCTTGTGGGAGAGGGGCGGGAGCTCGAGGCTCGTGTCGTCGATCAGCTCGACGGCGGTGCCGCCCTGGCCGAAGAGCAGCACGGGTCCGAACTGTGCGTCGACGTGGGCGCCGACGATCAGCTCGAAGGCGTGGCGCCGTCGAATCATCGGCTGCACGGCGAAGCCCGCGATCCGGGCCTGCGGGTCGTGCTGTCGAAGTCGCTCCGTCATCTCCTGCGCCGCCCGCACGACCGCCTCCGGGCTCTCGAGGCCGAGGCGCACGCCGCCGACGTCGGATTTGTGGACGATGTCGGGGGACGCGATCTTGAGCACGGCGGGCCCCTCGAAGCCTTCGGCGACGCGGCCCGCGGCTTCGGGCGAGTCCGCGATCGTCGTGGGGACGACGTCGATGCCGTATGCCGCGAGGACGAGGCTGGCGTCCGCCTCCGAGAGCCAGCCCGCGTCGTCCGTCGCGAGGCGCCGCGCGACGATCTCCCGGGCTCGCTGCGCGTCCGGCTCGAAGTCGTCGCTTGCATCGGGCTGGGTCTCGTGTGCGATCGAGCGCCGCTCGCGGTAGTCGACGAGGCGCATGAAGGCCTGGATCGCCTGGGTCGGCGTGTCGTAGGTCGCGATCTGCGCGTCGTTCAGGACCTGTCTCCCGCGCGCCGCCGTCTCCTCCCCGACCCAGCTCGTGAGGATCGGCAACGACGAGCCGCTCGCGCGCACGCCTTCGATCAACGCCCGCGCGCAGTCCTCGGGCGTTGCGACGGCGGTCGGGCAGTTCAGCACGAGCAGCGCGTCGAGCTCGTGATCGTGCTCGAGCAGCACGCGCACGGCGTTTCGCGTCCGTTCGGGCGGCGCATCACCGATGATGTCGATCGGGTTGCGGCGCGACCAGGTGGCCGGGAGGACGGCGTCCAGGGCCGCGAGCGTGGGCTCCGAGAGCTCGGCGAGGGTGCCGCCCAGGCGGAGCAGCTCGTCGGTCGCGAGGACGCCGATGCCGCCGCCATTCGACAGGATGCCGAGGCGTCGTCCGCGCGGCGGCGCGAGATCGGCCAGCGTCTCGACGGCTGCGAAGAGCTCCTCGAGGTTGTCGACGCGCAACATGCCCGCGCGGCGGAAGGCCGCGTCGTAGACCGCGTCGGAGCCGGCGAGCGCGCCGGTATGGGAGGCGGCGGCCTTTGCGCTGGCCGGGTGTCGACCCGACTTCACGACCAGCACGGGCTTGCGGCGGGTGGCCGCGAGGGCGGCGGCGAGGAAGCGATCGGCGTGCTTCACGCCTTCGATGTGCAACAGGATCGACTCGGTCTGGGGATCCTCGCTCAGGTACTCGAGCATGTCGGCGTAGTCGACGTCGAGCATCCCGCCGAGGGAGACGAGATGGGAGAAGCCGATACCGCGGGGCTTCGCCCAGTCGATCACGCTCGTCACGATCGCGCCGGACTGGGTCGCGAATCCGATCCGCCCCGAGGCCGGGGAGAGATGCGCGAAGCTCGCATTCAGTCCGGAGCCGGGGGCGAGGACGCCGAGGGTGTTGGGTCCGACGATCCGCAGGCCATGGGGACGCGCGGCCTCGAGCATCGCGTCCGCGAGCGCCCGCCCCCGCGCGTCCTGTCCCTCGCCGAAGCCGGCCGTGATCACGACCACCGCCCGCGCGCCGAGAGCGCCGAGGTCGGCGATCAGCCCGGGGACCGTCGCCGGCGGCGTCGCGATCACGGCGAGATCCGGCGCGATCGGCAGGCTCTTCACGTCGGGGTAGGCGAGCACGCCCGCGACCGAGCGGTTGGTCGGATGGACCGGGAGGATCGGTCCGGTGAAGCCCGCCTGGAGCAGGTTGCGGGCGATCACGGCGCCGATCGAGCCCGCCCGCCGGCTCGCACCGACGAGGGCGACGGAGCCGGGGCGGAAGAGCCGGTCGAGATCACGGGCCGACAATCGGATTCCTCCTGCCATCCATCGGGGCATCGGTCGCCCGCGCCACCCCGGATCGTCTCCCGCGCCCGGCGGCGTCGACGGCAGGCCCCATGCTAGGCATGCCAGCGCCTCGTCGCCGCTGCCTTCCGCACCCGCTCGCGCGCGAGCGCCACGGCGGCCGCCCGCGGCATCTGCCCGCTCGCCTGGGCCTTCTCGAGCACGGCCTCGACGTTCGCGGCGATCTTCGTCTCGATCGTCTGCAGGGCCTGTCTTTCGTCTCCGCCGTGGTACTCGACCGAGGCGCAGATCACGCCGCCGGCATTCGCGATGAAGTCCGGCACGACGAGCACGCCGCGCGTGTGCAGGATGCGCTCGGCCTCGGGCGTGAAGGGGATGTTCGCGCCCTGCAACACGAGGCGGGTGTCGAGGCGGTCCACGTTCTCCTCGGTCACGACGTCGGGCCGCGCGGCGGGGATCCAGATCTCGCAGGCCACGTCGAGGATCGCCTCGGAGGAGGTCGACCCGCAGCCCGGCAGGTCGGCGACGCTGCGGCCCTCGCGCTTCAGGACGTCGAGCGAGTCGAGTGCTAGGCCGCCGGCATCGATCGCCACGCCGCCCGAGTCGGAGACCGCGACGACGACGGCGCCGCGCGCCGCGAGGAAGCGGGCCGCGTGGCGGCCGACGTTGCCGTAGCCCTGGATCGCCACGCGGGCGCCGGCGAGCGGCAGATCGAGCCGCCGGCTCGCGACGTCGGCCGATACGGCGAGCCCGAGCCCGGTCGCGCCGATCTCGTCGAGCGGGATGCCGCCGAGCTCCGGCGGCAGACCGACCGCGCGGCCGATCTCGTCGCGGATCCACGCCATGCAGCGCTCGTCCGTGCCCATGTCGGGGCCGGGGATGTAGCCCGTGAGGTCGCGGATCGCCTGGGCGAAGGCGCGGATCAGGGTCTCCTTCTCGGCGTCCGACATGTGTGGATCGCCGACGACGACCGACTTGCCGCCGCCATGGGGCAGCCCCGCCGCCGCGTTCTTGAAGGTCATCGCGCGGGCGAGCCGGAACGCCTCCTCGGCGCTCACGTCCTTCGCCATGCGCACCCCGCCGATCGACGGCCCTGCGGCCGTGTTGTCGATCGCCACGACGGCGCGCAGCCCCGCCGCCGCGTCGTGCAGGTGCACGACCTTCTCCGGTCCGATCTCGTCGGCCCACTGCCACGGGTCCGTCATCGCTCCGTTCCTCCTCTTCCCTGCGCTCGCGACGCATCCATCCGTCTCGAGCGTGAGCGGGTCTCGGTCAGTCCGTCCGCGCCAGATCCGCGCGGAGTGCCGCGAGGAAGCGCGTGGCCTCGGCGCCGGTCACGGCGCGATGGTCGAAGCCGAGCGAGAGCGGCAGGGTCGCTCGGACGAGGGCGCGGCCGTCGTGGGCGACGACTCGGGGCTCGATGCGGCCGGTGCCGACGATCGCGACCTGGGGCGGGACGATGACGAGGGTCGCGTGGCGTCCGCCGAAGGTGCCGAAATTCGAGAGCGTGATCGTCGCGCCGCGCAGGTCGTCGGGCTCGAGGGTGCGCGCACGGGCGGCGCGGGCCAGCCGGTCGATGTCGGCGCGGATCCGGGATGCGGGGGCGCGTCCGATGTCGCGCACGACCGGGGCGAAGAGTCCTTCGTCGGTCTCCATCGCGATCCCGAGGTCGACGCATTCGTGCAGGACGCGCGCCTCGCGCGCCCCGTCGAGCCAGGCGTTCAACGCTGGCTCGGCCCGACAGGCGACGCCGATCGCCCGCACCAGTCGGGCCGCCACGTCGACGCCCTCGCGCCACCACGCCTCGACGTCGACCTCGTCGAGGACGCTCGCCGGGACGACCTCCGCGCCGGATCGAGCCATCCGCCGCGCCATCGCGAGGCGCACACCGCGCAGCGGCTCGGCGCCGGGCAATGCCGGACGGACGGGCACCGACGCGATGCGTCCCGCCCCCGCCAGGCCGACTCGCCCATTTGCCCGTTCGACGTCGGCGCGCGTGATCACGCCTTCGGGTCCGGTGCCGCGGACGCTCGCGAGCTCGACGCCGAGCTCGCGGGCCCGGGCGCGCGCGGCCGGCACGGCGCGCAAGGCGGAGGCCGCGGAGGGTGGCCGCGACGCAGCCCCCGGCCCGACTCCGGAGGAAGGACCGCGATCCGCCCGCTCCGCGGCGAGGGGCAGGGAGCCCGGCAGCACACCGACGACCGTGCCCGCGTCGGCGCCTCGTTCGCTCGCAAAGTCGGCCTCGTCCGCTGTGGATGTCGACGCCGTTCCGTCCGCGACCTCGATCTCGACCTCGTCGAAGGCGACGAAGGGCGCGCCGACGCGCACGCGATCGCCGACTTCGGCAAGGCGCCGGCCGACGCGACCCGACCAGGGCGATGCGACGTCGACCTGGGCCTTGTCCGTCTCGACGCGCGCGAGCGGCTCGCCTGCGTGGACCCTCGCGCCGACCTCGACGAGCCAGTCGAGCAGCTCCGCCTCCTGCAGCCCCTCGCCGAGGTCCGGCAGCCGGAAGATCCGCTCGCCTGCGTGCGTCGACGGGTCAGACATGGTCGAGGGTCCTTCGGGCGGCGTCGACGATGCGGGGCGTCGAAGGCAGATCGTGATCTTCGAGGCGCGGGAAGGGCACGATCGTGTCCCAGCCCGTGACGCGCTCGATCGGGGCGAGGAGTCGGTCGAGCGCCTGCTCGGCGAGGCCGGCCGCGATCTCCGCGCCGACGCCCACGCTGCGCTTCGCCTCGTGCACGATCACGCATCGCCCCGACCGCGCGACGGAGGCGACGATCGCGTCGAGGTCGAGGGGCTTGAGCGTCGCGACGTCGAGCACCTCCGCCTCGAAGCCTTCGTCCGCGAGACGGTCCGCCGCGGCGAGGGTCTCGACGAGGGACGCACCCCAGGACACGAGCGTGACGTCGCGCCCTTCGCGCAGGGTCGAGCATCGGTCGAGGGGGAGGGCGCGGCCGTCGTCGGCAACCGGCTCCTTCGACGCGCGGTAGAGCCGCTTCGGCTCGAGGAAGACGACGGGGTCGGGGTCGGCGATCGCGGCGAGCAGCAGCCCGTAGGCGCGGGCCGGCGACGAAGGCACGACGACACGCAGCCCGGGCAGATGCGCGAAGAGGGCCTCGGGGCTCTCCGAGTGGTGCTCGGGCGCGCGGATCCCGCCGCCGTAGGGCATGCGCAGGACCATCGGGCACGCGATCCGCCCCCGTGTCCGATTGCGCATCCGCGAGGCGTGGTTCGCGAGCTGGTCGAGCGCCGCATAGCCGAAGCCCGCGAACTGGATCTCGGCGACGGGCCGCATGTCCTGCGCCGCGAGACCCACGGCGAGCCCGACGAGCATCGCCTCCGAGAGCGGCGTATCGCGCACGCGCGCGGCGCCGAAGCGCGCCTGCAGGCCCTCGGTCGCGCGGAAGACCCCGCCGTTGCGGCCGACGTCCTCGCCGAAGAGCAGGACGCGCTCGTCCTCGGCCATCGCCCGTCCGAGCGCCAGGCGGATGGCCTCGACCATCGTGCGCTCCACGGGCTCGACCGTTGCATCGCCCGCCTCCGCCACTGCCATCGCGCGCGCGGGCTCAGGCATCGGGGGCCGCCCGGGCGACGCAGGCGATGCGCTGGGCCTCGAGTGCTTCGGGCCAGCGCGCGTAGACGGAGTCGAAGATCGAGGCGGCGGGCTGGGGTGGCGTCGCGAGATAGGCGCGGGCCTCGCGCTCGACCTCTTCGCGGCAGGCTGCCTCGAATGCGGCGAGCTCGTCCGCCGCCAGGGCGCCCGTGGTCTCGAGATGGCGGCGCAGCCGCTCGATCGGATCCTCGGCCCGATGGGCGGCGATCTCGCTCTCGTCGCGGTAGCGGCGGGCGTCGTCGGAGGTCGTGTGGTCGGCGAGGCGATAGGTGAGCGCCTCGACGAGGGTCGGTCCGTTGCCTTCGCGCGCGCGAGCGAGTGCCTCGCGGACGACCTGCTCGACGGCGAGCACGTCGTTGCCATCGACCTGCTCGCCGGGCACGCCGGCCGCGATCGCCTTCTGGGCGAGGGTCTCGGCGGCGCTCTGGGCGCGGCGCGGGACCGAGATCGCCCAGGCGTTGTTCGTGACGACGTAGACGACGGGGAGCCGCCAGACGCCGGCCACGTTCAGGGCCTCGTAGAAGTCGCCCTTCGAGGTCGCGCCGTCGCCGAGAAGGCAGACCGCCGCGCGCGCCTCGCCGCGCAGCTGGAAGGCGAGGGCGACGCCCGCCGCGTGCGGCGCCTGGCTGCCGACCGGGATGCAGACCGGCAGGTCCTCCCGCGGTCCTTCGTAGTCGCAGCCCCGCTCGTCGCCGCCCCAGTAGAGGAAGAGCTCGCGCATGCGCACGCCGCGCCAGAGCTGCGCGCCGTGCTCGCGAAAGGACGGCACGAGGACATCGTCGTCGGCCATCGCCGCGGCCACGCCCACGGCGACCGCCTCCTGCCCGAGGGCCGAGGCGTAGGTGCCGAGCTGCCCGGCGCGCTGCAGCGCGACCGCCCGCGCATCGAAGAGCCGCGCGCGCAGCATCGCGTGCAGCCGCGTCCGCAGGGCCGCGGCCGGGTGCTCGACGGGGGCCGAGCCGTCGACCAGGCGTCCATCGGCCGCGAGCAGCTGCCGGTAGGGGATCTCGAAGCGGGCGACGACGCGACGCATGCGGCCGGGAGAGCAAGACACATGCCGCGACCGGCGGGAGCCTGGGGACGCGGAGGCGACGACTACGAGGCAGATCGACCCGTTCTGGGAACCGGGACCACGCCTCGCGCGCGGTCCGGGTCGCTCACTCCGCGCGGCGGAAGATCGGGAGCCCGGCCTCGGTCGCGATGTAGACCTTCTCGATCTTCGGGTTCTCGGCGACGGACTGGATCCAGAGGTATTGGAGGTAGCGGTCGGTCAGCTTCTCCTGCACCTCGGCCATCGCCATCGCGGCGCCCTCCGCCCGCGTGCGCTCGATCTCGCGGTTGAGCTTCGCCTGCTCGAGCTCGAACTGCTTCTGCTCGGCGCGCTGCTTCTGGGCGAGCTTCTCCTCGACGGCCTGCTGGAACGCGCGGGGCGGGACGATGTCGCGGATCAGGACGTCCTCGACGACGATGCCGCGGCTCTCCATCTTGGCGATCATCCCGCGCTGGATCTCGGAGGAGATCTGGACGCGCTTCTCCTGGTTGTAGAAGTCCTCGACCTTGAAGCCGCCGGCCGCCTCGCGCGTCTGGCTGCGCAAGGTCGGGATCAGCAGCGTCTCCATCGCGTTGCCCGTCACGCTCGAGCGCAGCTCGGCGACGCGCGCCGGATCGAGCCGGACGAAGACCGACACGTCGAGGCCGACGAGCATCTCGTCCGCCGTCGGCACCTGCATCGTCTCCTTCGTCTCGATCGTCTTCACGTTGTAGATCTCGAGATGTCGCATCAGCGGGACCGAGAGGTAGAGGCCGGGCTCCGTCTTCTCGTCCGGTTGGATGTCGCCGAAGGAGGTCACGACGCCGACCTCGCCCTTCTCGACGATGCGCAGACATCCGGTTGCGCTCGTGACGAGCGCCAGGACGGACACGGCGAGGAGTACGGAACGACGCATCGGCTTGCCTCCGGCGGGCGGATGCGACGGCCACCTCGGAGGCGGGGGCGTCGGCGCCCGGAGCCCGCTGGAACGGCCGCCCGCATGGCCCACTTGAGGCAACGACGGCCGGTGGAGACTGCGAGTCCGTGGGGGATGAGACCCGATTTCGGAGGGGATCGGCGGCCGGGTCCGGGGCCGGGTCGGATCCGGGTGGGTCGAGCGGGTTGATTCCCGTGACGCGATGCCCATGCTTGCGGCCGCCCGGCGGCGGGCCGCGACGGTCGATGTGGGATGTGACCCGCGCCGACCGGCCCGCGATCCACCCCTTCCGATCCACCCGACGACGGAGAGGCCCCGATGGAGACCCACGCCTTCCAGGCCGAGACGCAGAAGCTGCTCGACCTGATGATCCACTCGCTCTACTCGAACAAGGAGGTCTTCCTCCGCGAGCTGATCTCGAACGCCTCGGATGCCCTCGACCGGCGGCGCTTCGAGGCGCTCTCGAACCCGGCCCTCGCGCCCGACGGTCCGCTCGAGATCCAGCTGATCGCCGACCGCCCGGCGCGCACGCTCACGATTGCGGACAACGGCATCGGCATGACGCGCGAGGAGCTCGTCCAGAATCTCGGCACGATCGCGCGCTCCGGCACGCTCGAGTTCGTGAAGCGGGCGCAGCCCGGGAAGGAGGGGGACGCGGCGCCGGATCTGATCGGACAGTTCGGTGTCGGCTTCTACGCGAGCTTCATGGTCGCCGACGAGGTCGACGTCGTGAGTCGGCGGGCGGGCGAGGACGGGGCCGCGCGCTGGACCTCGAAGGGGCTCGGGGAGTACGGGCTCGACCAGGCCTCGCGCGACGAGGCGGGCACGACGATCCGGCTCTCGCTCAAGGCCGTCGACGGCGATGCGGGGATCGCCGACTTCTGCGACGAGTGGGTGCTGCGCCAGGTCGTGAAGAAGTACTCGGACTTCGTCGCCTATCCGATCCGGCTCACGATCGTCGAGGCGGCCTCGGACGGCGACGCGGAGGCGGCGCTGCCCGAGCGGCGGGAGGTCGAGGCGCCGCTCAACTCGATGAAGGCGATCTGGACGCGGCCCGAGGGCGAGGTCGAGGAGAGCGACTACGCCGAGTTCTACCGACACATCACCCACGACTTCCAGGACCCGATGCTGCGGGTGCAGACCTCGATCGAAGGGACCTTCGAGGCGCGCGCCCTGCTCTACGTCCCCTCGAAGGCGCCCTTCGACCTCTACCATCGCGAGCGTCTTCACAACGGCGTCCAGCTCTACGTCCGCCGCGTCTTCATCATGGACGAGTGTCGGGAGCTATTGCCCGAGTGGCTCCGATTCGTGCGCGGGGTCGTCGACGCCGAGGACCTCTCGCTCAACGTCTCGCGCGAGATGCTGCAGCAGGACCGCCAGATCCAGACGATCCGCAAGCACCTCGTCAAGAAGCTCGTGGATCGGCTCAAGCAGCTCGCGAAGGACGACCGCGAGGAGTACGAGAAGTTCTGGGCCGAGTTCGGTCCCGTCCTGAAGGAGGGCCTGCTCGACTTCTCCGAGAAGCGCGATCGCATCTTCGACCTCGTGCTCGCGCCCTCGTCGAAAGAGCCCGGCAAGCTCGTCTCCCTCGCCGACTACGTCGACCGCATGCCCGAGGACCAGGAGGCGATCTACTACATCGCCGGCCCGCGCCTCGACGTCCTGCGCCGCTCGCCCCATCTCGAGGCCTTCGAGGAGAAGGGCATCGAGGTGCTCTTCCTGACCGACCCCGTCGACGAGGTCTGGACCTCGCAAGGACCCGTCACGTATCGCGACAAGCCCTTCAAGAGCATCGGCCACGGCGAGGTCGAGCTCGGCTCGGAGGCGGATCGCGAGCAGGCGAAGGCCGCGCTCGAGAAGGACGAGGAGATCTACGGCGACCTGCTCGCCGCGCTGCGCGCTGCGATCCAGGACGACGTGAAGGAGGTGCGGCTCTCGAGCCGGCTCAAGGGCTCGGCGTCGTGTCTCGTGCTCGAGGAGGGCGATCTCTCGCCCCAGCTCGAGGCGATGCTGCGGCAGGCGGGTCAGGCGATCCCGGAGCGCAAGCCGATCCTCGAGCTGAACCCGAAGCACGCCGTGCTCGAGAAGCTCGGCGCGCGCTTTGCTGCGAGCCCGACGGATCCGCTGATCGCGGATGCGGCGAGGCTCCTGCTGGGCCAGGCCGTAATCGCGGGGGGCGGGCAGCTGGAGGATCCGGCGGAGTTCACGGCGATCGTGAATCGGCTCATGACGGACGTGCTGTAGTGGAGCTTGCCCTTACGCCTGTGTAGGCCGTGCCGCTCGGTGCGGTGTTGCTTCGCGTGCGGACACGCCCCGAAGATTGTTGAAAGATGACGGCCGTGCTTGGCCGGGTCGTTTCGGCTTACGCGTTGGCCTTGCAGGACGATCGTCCATTCATTCCGGCCGAGCTGTGGACGAGCGGTTGGCACCGTCGTCTCTAGCGACCCGGGCGGTCGCCGTGTCGTGTGCGCATAAAACGGGAGGCGCGCCGCGGCACGTCAAGCGAGGCAACCAGCGGGACCTCCGCGCGCCGACAGAAGCTGCGCACGCGGCGCGGTGACCGACCGGGGCGCCTGGCACGGCGGACTCAGGCGTTCGACCGTGACTAACGCAGTCCCATACCGACGTAGTCGCTGGGGGGGGCGGTCGGGGGTTGGATCACGTCGGTTGCGAGGGGGCCGATCTGGTCGGCGTGGGTGCGCAGGGCCTTCTCGTCGAAGTCGTAGAGGCGGAGGGCGTTCAGGCCGAGCATGCGGGCGGACTCGTCGGCGGGGACGTCGTGGAAGGCGTGGCGCAGGCAGGTGGGCGTGATCGGCCAGGTGCCTTCGGGATGCGGGAAGTCCGAGCCCCAGAGCAGGTTGTCGAGGCCGATCGCGTGGCGCAGCTCGATCTCGCCGCGGGAGGCGAAGGTCGCCGTGATCGCGCAATGCTCGCGCCAGTACTCGCTCGGCCGCTTCGAGAGGCGCTCGCGCAGGGCGCGCGCATTCCACATGTCGACCATCTCGTCGAGGCGCAGCAGCTCCTGCGGCACCCAGTGTGCGAGGGCCTCGGCGAAGACGAGCCGGAGCTTCGGATGCCGGTCGAAGACGCCGCCCCACATGAAGAACCAGAGCGGGCGGCGGTCGAAGAAGGTCGACTCCGTGAAGTGGAAGAAGGACGCGAGGGGCTCGCTCGCGCCGTAGGCGTCGGGGCCATCGGGGGCGCGCGCGTTGCCGCCGTGCACGCTGACCGGCAGGCCGAGGTCGGCGGCGACCGCCCAGAGCGGGTCGTAGTGCGGATCGTGGTAGCCGGGCAGGCCCGGCTCGAGGGGCGGCACGAGGACCCCGCCGCGCAGCCCCGCTTCACGCGCGCGCTTCGTCTCGGCGACGAGCGCCGGGACGTCGTGGGCAGCGGGCAGCTGGATCACGCCGGCCCGGCGGATCGGGTCCTCGGCACAGAACTCCGCGAGCCAGCGGTTGTAGGCGCGCGCCCCGGCCAGCTGGAGGTCGAAGGGCCAGGGCTTGCCGCCGAAGAGCTGGCCGTTGCCCTCCATGATGTCGCTGAAGGGCGGCTGGTTCTCGACGAAGCCGTCGCCGAAGATCACCTCGCCGACGATCCCTTCGGCGTCGAGGTGCGCCTTGCGCACGTCGGAGTCGAAGAGACCGAGGGTCGCCTCGAGGGCGCGCTCGGCGAAGGCGCGCGACTGCGCGGGCGAGCCGCCGGTCGCGCGCATGAAGGCCTCGAGGAAGCCGGCGAGGGCGTCGCGGTCGCCGCGGGCGGCGGCCTCGGCGAGGGGGGCGCTCGGTCGCGCGCGCCAGTAGCGGTCGAAGTCGTCGCGATGTTCCGGATCGAAGTAGGGCGCGAAGCCGGGCAGCGGCGGGCCCGCGTGGTCGTCGCCGGAGACGAGCAGATGGCGCGGCGGGGCGGCTCCGGGTCGCGTCTCGGTCGTCGGCATGGCGGGCCTCCCGACGCAGGGAGTAGCGAATCGCGGGCGATCGCGGGACGCTCCCGGCATCCGTGGGCGACGGGGCCGTGGATCGATGCGGGTCGTCATCGCGGCTGGGGAGCGGGCAGGATGGGTGATTCGGGAGGCGGTGGTCGGGGCGCGGGCGCGGCTGGATCCGCGCCGGGGGCCGTGCGCCGCAACGACCTCGGTCAGCCGATCGGGCCGGCGGTCGCGGACTGGACGGGGGCCCGTGCGCCGTCGCGCACGTCGATCGAGGGCGTGAGCTGTCGGCTCGAGCCGCTCGAGGTCATGCGGCATGCCCAGGCGCTCTACGACGCCTGCGCCGAGGATCGCGAGGGGCGGCTCTTCACGTACCTCCCCTACGGCCCCTTCGAGAGCGTCGAGGACTACGCCGCGTGGATGCGGGGGATGTGCGCCGATCCGGATCTGCAGCCCTTCGCGATCGTCGAAGCGGGGGACGGGCGGCCGGTCGGGGTCGCGAGCTATCTGCGCGCGGCGCCCGCGGCGGGCTCGATCGAGGTCGGACATCTCTGTTATGCGCCTGCGCTGCAGCGGACGAGGGCGGCCACCGAGGCGATGTTCCGGATGATGGCGCGGGCCTTCGAAGAGTGGGGGTACCGGCGCTACGAGTGGAAATGCGATGCGCTGAACGGGCCGTCCCGGGCGGCGGCCACGCGTCTGGGCTTCCGCTACGAGGGCACCTTCCGGAGTCACCTCGTGACGAAGGGGCGCAATCGGGACACGGCCTGGTACTCGATCGTGGCGGGGGAGTGGCCCGCCTTGCGTCGTGCCTTCGAGGCGTGGCTCGCGCCGGGAAACTTCGACGGGTCGGGACGACAGAGGCAGACCCTCGCGACGTGGATGCCCGACTCCGCGGGCGCGCCACTCGTGATCGATGTGTGACCCGAGTCGGCGGGCGGGCGCGCCACTCGTCATCGATGTCTGACCCGGCGTCGGCTGGCTCCGGGCGCGGTCGAGCGCCGCCGGGTGTGGCGCGTGGACGCTCTTCCCAGAGCTGGGGTACCGTTGGCCGGCCTCGAGGGCCACGAGCGGGACATCCGGCCCCAATTTGAACCGTCCGTGTCCCGCGCGTCGGAGGATCGACCCTGGAAAGCCTCGCCGACACGTCCGCGAGCCGGTCGCCGTCTTCCTCTCCCCCTCCCGGCTCCCGGGACGTCGCACCCGATCCCGACTTCATCTCCGTGCGCGACGTGCGCCTCGCCTTCGGTCGTCGGGTCGTCTACGACGGCCTCTCGTGCAGCCTCGCCCGGGGCGGCATCCACCTGCTGCTCGGCGGGAGCGGCACGGGCAAGAGCACATTGCTGCGCATGATCGGCGGACTCCAGCGGCCCGATTCGGGCGAGGTCCGGGTCGCAGGGCAGCTGCTGACGGGGCTCTCGGAGCGTGAGCTCGGCGGGATCCGCAAAGGGATCGGCATGCTCTTCCAGAGCGGCGCGCTGCTCGACTCGATGACCGTGCTCGAGAACGTGGGGCTACCGCTCCGCGAGCACACGCACCAATCGCCCGCCGAGATCCGCGAGCGCGTGACGAACGTGCTGCACGCGGTCGGTCTCGAGGACGTGCTGGCGCTGCTGCCGCGGGAGCTCTCCGGCGGCATGCTGCGCCGCGTGGCCTTCGCCCGGGCGATCGTGATGCAGCCCGAGATCCTGCTCTGCGACGAGCCCTTCTCCGGCCTCGATCCGCTCAACGTGACCCGCATCGAGCAGCTCCTCGTACGCCTGAACCGCGAGCTCGGCCTCACGATCGTCGTCACCTCGCATCACATGGCCTCGTCGCTCCGCATGGCCGACCAGATGATCCTGCTGCGCGACCATCGCTGCGTCGCGGGCACGCCGGAAGAGCTCGCGAGCAGCGACGACGAGCGCGTGACCGAGTTCCTCGGCGACGACGGCCGCGCCTATCTCGCGTTCCTGCACGAGTCGCGCGCCGCGGGAGGCAAGTCGTGACGGGTCTCGTTCGCGATCTCGGGGCGCGTTCGACGGCGCTCGTCGAGGGGCTCGGTCGGGTCACGGCCTTCGGCGGCGCGCTCGCGGGGACGCTGCCGCGCCGCCCGACGCGGGTGGGCTTCTTCGTGCGCGCGGTCTACGACGCGGGCGTGCTCTCGGTCGCGCTGATCTGCCTGTCGGGCTTCACGGTCGGGATGGTCCTCGGCCTGCAGCTCTACACGACGCTCACCCGCTTCGGCGCGGAGGAGGGGCTCGGCGCGGTCGTCGGACTCTCGCTCGTGCGCGAGCTCGGGCCGGTCCTGACGGGGCTGCTCGTGACGGGCCGCGCGGGCTCGGCGATCACGGCGGAGATCGGCGCCATGAAGGCGACGGAGCAGCTCGATGGACTGCGGATGATGGCGATCGATCCGGTGCATTTCGTGGCGATGCCGCGAGCGATGGCGCTGACCTTCGTGATGCCGCTCCTGAACGGCCTCTTCATCTGCTTCGCGATCGCGGGGGCCTACGGAGTCGGCGTCGAGATCCAGGGACTCGACGGGGGCGTCTACCTGTCGGGACTCGAGGATGCCGTGCTCTTCGGGGACGACGTCGGACAGAGCCTCGTGAAGAGCCTGGTCTTCGGTGTACTGCTCGGGCTGATCGCGACGTACAAGGGACATTCCTGCGAGCCGGATGCGGCGGGCGTCGCGCGGGCGACGACCTCGACCGTGGTCACCTCCTCCGTCGTGATCCTGCTCTCGGACTACGTGATCACGGCGCTCTGGGGCGTATAGGGTCGGAAGGGACACCATGCAGAACAACGCGACGCGGGATCTGATCGTCGGCCTCTTCGTGCTCGTCGGGCTCGGCGCGCTCGCCTATCTCTCGCTCAAGGTCGGCGGTCTCGAGCTCGGCGGCGGTGATCGCATCGTCCTCCGCGCCACCTTCGACGACATCGGCGGCCTCTCCGTGCGCGCGCCCGTCCGCATCGCCGGCGTCAAGATCGGCCAGGTCTCGGCGATCGGCCTCGACGACGATCTGCGGGCGGAGGTCTCGATGGAGGTCGATTCGAAGGTCGCGCTCTCGGTCGACAGCTCGGCGGCGATCCGCACGGCGGGCCTGCTCGGCGACCAGTTCATCTCGGTCGAGCTCGGCGCCGAGGACGCGTCCCTCGCCGACGGAGAGGAGTTCGCGTTCACGGAGAGCGCGCTCTCGATCGACAAGCTCGTCGGCCGCCTCGTGCACGACGCGGGCGTCTCGGACTGAATCGCGGCATGCCGATCGCCCGCCATACCCGACGGCGTCCCGCGCGCGCCTACGCAGGGCTCACGATCCCGCTCGCCCTCGCCTGGGTCGCGTCGGGCTGTGCGACGCCCGATCGACCGGATCCCCTCGAGCCGATGAATCGCGGGATCTTCGCCTTCAACGAGGGGCTCGATCGCTATGCCCTCGAGCCGGTCGCGACGGCCTGGGACTGGGTGCTGCCCCAGGTCGTACAGGAGTCGATCGAGCACTTCTTCGAGAACCTCGACATGCCGATCGTGCTCGTGAACGATCTGCTGCAGCTGAAGTTCGAGGCCGCCGGATTCGACCTCGTCCGGTTGACGCACAACACGATCTTCGGACTCGGGGGGCTCTTCGACGTGGCGTCGATGGTCGGCGTGCCCCAGAACGACGAGGATTTCGGGCAGACCCTGGGCTACTGGGGCGTTCCGCCCGGGCCCTATCTCGTCGTGCCGATCCTCGGGCCCTACACCCTTCGCGACGGCGTGGGCGACATCGTCGATTCGACCGCGATGGCGTACGCCTATATGAATCCGTTCTGGTTCGACGTCGTCGGACTGAACGAGTGGGAGACGACGGGTGCCTCAATCGGGACCCGGGGGCTGCGGCTGCTCAATCTGCGTGCGATCTACCTGGAGGAGATCGAGGAGAGCCGGAAGGACGCCTTCGACTACTACGCGTTCGTTCGCAACGCGTATCTCCAGAACCGCTCGGCCAGGGTGGCCGACCAGACGGACGCGCCGGTCGTCGACGAAGACGAGCTCTACTACTTCGACGAGGACGAAGACGGTGACGATTCGTTCGAGGACTACGATGATGAAGACCAGGACGATCTCTGACGGGTGTGGCTTCCTTGCGTTCGCTTCGCGTCTGTCTGCGCTCCTGACCGCGGTCGGGATCGCGCTGTCGGTCGTGGCGCTTCCCGCCACGACCCGGGCCGCGGACGACGAGACCGTCACGGCGGCGCCGCGCCAGCTGATCGACGAGACCGCCGACAAGATCGTCGCGATCCTGGCGCGGCGGGACGAGCCGACCGAGACGCGTGTCGGGGAGATCGAGAAGATCGCCTACGAGATCTTCGACTTCACGACGATGTCGAAGCTCGTGCTGGCGCGGAACTGGCGGGGGCTCGACTCCGAGAAGCGCAGCGAGTTCGTGCGCGAGTTCAAGCGGCACCTCTCGCGGACCTACGGCACTCGCCTCGACCGCTACGACCAGGAGGAGGTCGACGTCTATGGCGCGCAGGTCGAGCCGCGCGGCGACGTCTCCGTCAAGACCCGGATCGTCGGCGGTCAATTCGACAAGGCCGAGATCTCCTACCGCCTCCGCGCCCGCGGCGAGGACTGGCGGATCATCGACGTCGTGATCGAAGGCGTCTCCCTCGTCTCGAACTACCGCTCGCAATTCGCCGAGGTCCTCGCGAGCGGCACGATCGACGACCTGCTCGCGAAGCTCCGCGACAAGAACTTCACGGTCAGCACGGACGAGCCGGAAGAGGCCTGACGCGGGGTCGCGCGCCTCGGCGCGCGTGGTGATCGACCTCGAACGATCCATCGCGCCATCTCGCGCGGCGCTCGACCACGAACGATCCGCCGCGTCCCGATCACGATTCGAGAACTTCCTGTCTTCTCTTCGAGGACTCCGACACCTCCGCTTCGGTACCCATCGCGTCGACGTGCCCCGCGTCACGCGTGCATCCGGGTCCCGATGCGATGAGAGGTGGCGACGCCTGCGTGTGCGTCGCTCGGGAGGAGTCCATGGTGTTCGAGGAGACGACGGTCGAAGGCGCGCAGTCCAGCGAGAGCGGACGGCGATCGAAGGACGAGCGTGCGCGTGCGCTTCATGGTGCGGCGTGCGGCTGGCTGGCGATGCTGGGCGTCGCCCTGGCGATGCCCGCGACGGCGGGGGCGGGGACGGGCGGAGGCGCGGGGCACGACGTGGCCGCACGGCGGGCGACGGAGGCCGCGCGCGGCTTCGTGGCGCATGGGGCGCGGGGGACGGCGGACGGGGCGCTGCGCGTCCTGCTCCGGCGGCATGGCGTCGGGCCCGCGCGCGACGCGGACTTCGCACAGGCGAGCCCCGAGCTCGTCGCGCTCGGCAACCTGCTCTTCTACGACAAGCTCCTCTCGGGCAATCGGGACGTCTCGTGCGCGACCTGCCATCACGCGCTGATGGCGACGGCGGACGGCGTGAGCCTCCCGGCCGGTGTCGGCGGTCGCGGTCTGTCGACGGCGCGCGCGATGGGCGAGGGGCGCGAGCGGGTTCCGCGCAATGCGCCCGAGGTCTTCAACCGCGGCCATGTCGCGTTCACGAACATGTTCTGGGACGGGCGGATCGAGCGCGATGCGTCGCAGCCCTCGGGCTTCCGCTCGCCGGCGGGCGCCGACCTGCCGGCCGGCTTCGCTTCGGCGCTCGAGGTGCAGGCGATGTTTCCGGTGACCTCCGCGGCGGAGATGCGTGGGGATCCGGGCGAGAACGAGATCGCCGATGCGGGGAGCCTTCCCGAGGTCTGGGCACGGCTGATGGATCGGCTGCTCGCGATCGACGAGTACCGTGAGCGCTTCGCCGAAGCCTTCCCCGACACGGCCGAGAGCGAGCTCGGCTTCGAGCATGCCGCGCGGGCGATCGCGGCCTTCGAGGCGACGCGCTGGCGCGCGGACGGGAGCCCCTTCGATCGCTACCTGCGCGGAGACCGGTCGGCGCTCGGCCGCGAGGAGAAGCGGGGGGCGCTGCTCTTCTACGGAAGCGCGGGCTGTGCCTCGTGCCACTCGGGCACCTGGCAGACGGACCTCGCCCACCACGCGATCGCGGAACCGCAGATCGGACCCGGCAAGGGGCATGGACCGGACGGGGACGAGGACTTCGGGCGCGAGGCGATCTCGGGCGATGCGACCGACCGCTTCCGCTTCCGAACGCCGCCGCTCCGCAACGTCGCGCTCACCTCGCCCTACGGTCACGCCGGCGCGCATCGAACGCTCGAAGACGTCGTCCGCCATCACCTCGACCCCGTCGCTTCGCTCGAGGCCTGGGATCCGGCAGAGGCGATGCTGCCCGTGACCGGCGACGAGGAGACGCCCTTCTCCGTGATGGAGGACGCGGCGAAGCGCGATGCGATCGCGGACGCGAACGAGCTCCGACCGCGCTCGCTCTCGGACGACGAGGTCGACGCCCTGGTCGCCTTCCTCGAGGCGCTGACCGATCCGCGCATGCTCGACCTGCGGGAGGAGGTGCCGCCGCGGGTGCCGAGCGGGCTACCGCTGGCGGATTGATCGTCCGGACGGGGGGAGCGGCGCGCGGCGCGATGGAGCCCGCTCCCTCCGACACCGACTCTCCGCGAATCCACCAGCGAATCGGCACCGCGTCGTGATCGGGGTGCCACGTGGGTGCGGAATCCTCGGGCTGCTCCCCACGGCTCCCGAGGACCCGGTCGCTTGGCGAACGAAGCGGCGGCACGCGCACTGGGACGGACGATCGCGAATCCCGTCCGACTGGGCATCGACGCGCTGGGCGCGGCGCTCTCGGTCGCGGCGTCCGTCTCGCTGCTCGGTCGATCGGCGGGGGGCGGGCCGGGCGCGATGCTGCTGCTCCCGCTCTCGCAGCTCGCGCTCTACGTGGTGAGCGGCCTCTACCACGGGCTGAGCTGGTCACCGGTGGCAAAGCGTCGATGGCAGCGAGCCGATCACGCGATGATCTACCTGAAGATCGCGGGGGCAGCGACGGGCTTCGCCGTGCTGACCGAAGCGGATCCGAGCTCGCACCCGCTGGTGCGACTCGTCTGGCTCGTCGGCGCCGTGGGCGTTGCGCAGAAGGTCTGGCTACCGGACGTCGAACCGAAGCTCTCGAGTCACGTGCAGCTCGCGCAGGCCCTGCTGATCCTCCCGATCCTGCTCGAGCTGCTCGCGTCGAGGGGCGGGGCCGCCGCGAGCGAGGGCGTCGCGCTGCTCGCGGCTTCGATCGGTCTCTACCTCGCGGGCTTCGTCGTCTTCATGACCGAGCGGCCGCGGCTCTGGCCGGGCGTCTTCGACTTCCACGACTTCTTCCACGTGCTGCTCGTGACGGCGTCGCTCTCCGTTTACGGGTTCGTGGCGGGGCAGCTACCGGCGTGACGGACGCCGCGGAGGATCATCGCGTGACGAATCGGCGACGCGCGGGTCGCGATCGGGTTGCGCGGCGAGAGGCTCGTGAACGATCCCGCGTCGCTGTCGCGAATGCTCGGGGAAGGCTGGTCGTGCGGCCTGCCGCGGCCTCGGATGGCGTCGCATGTTCTGCGATGGATCGGGAGCGGGGGACGACTCGGCGGGGAAGCGTCGTCCGCTCGTGATCGGGGGGTGATCGGGTGCGACTGCGGGATCGGATCTTCCAGGCGGTCTTCGCCAGGCTCTTCGTCTACAACATCCTCTTCGAGGACTCCGAGGTCGACGAGCGCTTCTTCGAGCTCGAGTCGGACTCGAGCGTGCTCTGCATCTCGGGCGCGGGCTGCGGGGTGGCCGGCATGCTCTCCCGGAATCCGCGAACGATCGACGCCGTCGACATCAATCCGCATCATCTCGCGCTGGCCGCCCTGAAGGTCGAAGGTGCCCGGGGCCGCCTGCCCTATCGGACCTTCCGGGCCCTCCTCGGGGAGGGCCGGGTCGACGACCCGCGAGGTTGCCTCACGCAGCTGACCGCCGAACTCCCGCCCTGGATGCAGCGACATTGGCGGCGACACGCGGGACGCTTCCGGCACAACCTCTACGAGCAGGGGCTCACCTCGCGCATGGTCCGCCTGCTGCGCGGCCAGACGGGCATCGACGCGGACTGGCTCCGCTCCCTGATCGGACAGCCGATCGACGCACGGCGCAAGACGATCGACGAGACGATCGGGCCCGCCCTGCGCAGCCCCCTCGCGCGGGCGATCACGCGCTCGCCCCTCCAGCTGCTCGCCCTCGGCGTGAACTATCAGCAATGCGAACGGCTTCAGGACGAGTTCGGGACGAGCCTGGCCGAGTTCTTTCTCGAGCACGTGAAGCGACTCGCGGAGACCGATCTCGCGACGAACTGGTTCGCCTGGTACTTCGTGACCGGGGGCTTCGCGCCGGAGGGATCCGAGGGTCTGCCGCCCTACCTGCGCGCCGACCGATTCGCCCGGAGTCGCGAGGCCGAGACCCGCGTGCGCTTCCATCGGGGAAGCCTCTTCGATCGGCTCGCGGTCGCGGGACCTTCGACCTGGAGCCACTACTCCCTGCTCGACGCGCCCGATTGGCTCGACCGCGACTCCGAGCGCAGGCTCCTGCAGGAGATCCGTCGGACCGGTCGCGAGGGCGCGATCGTGCTGCATCGCAGCGTCGAGGACGGCTGCCTCTTCGATCGCCACGATGAAGGGCGGCATTTCGAGCGTCTCTCGCCCGAGTCGAGCCTCGCGAGCGCGCTCGATCGGACCCGCCAGTACCGGCACGTCTGGCTGCACAGGCTGGCGAGCCGATGACGGTCGGGGCCGTCGAGACCGGGACGACCGACGCACGCGAGGCGCATCGCGCCTTCCTGAACCGCTACTACGGCCTCACGCATCGGATCTACGATGCGACGCGTCGCTACTACCTGCTCGGCCGCGACCGCACGATCGCGCGGCTGTGCACGGAGCCCTGGGAGACGCTCGTCGAGATCGGCTCCGGGACCGGTCGCAACCTGCGCCTCCTGAAACGGGCCCGACCGCAGGCGCGGCTCGCCGGCGTCGACGCTTGCGACGCGATGCTCGAGCATGCCCGGGCGCGTTGCCCCTGGGCGCGGCTGATGCATGGATTCGCCGAGGACGTCGAGCTCGGTTCGATCCTCGGGCGCGCGCCCGATCGCATCCTGCTCTCGTACAGCCTCTCGATGATGGATCGACCGGGGGCCGTGCTCGACCACTTGTCGGGTCAGCTCGCGCCGGGGGGCGAGCTCGTCGTCGTCGACTTCGCGGACGGGGCCGATCTGCCGGCGCCGGCGGGTCGTGCGCTGCGCCGCTGGCTTGCGCGCTTCCACGTCTCGCAGCTGGAGGATCCGCTCTTCGCGGGACGCGAGGCCGAGATCGAGTACGGGGCCGGGCGCTACTGGCTCGCGGCGTGGCTGGGAGCACGAGCCCGATGAGCGCCGCGAGCGAGTCGGTCGGGGGGCTCGACGCGGAGCGGGCGCGATGGGACGAGGTGCGGGTCGAGTTCGAGCAGGGCCATCGAACGCGCCTCAACTGCGCGATCCACCTGTTGACGACGCCCCTGGGTCTCTTCGCGCTGCTCGGGCTGATGGCACGGCTGGACCCCGTCGTGCCCGTCATCGCAACCGAGGTCTACCTGCTGGCGATCCGTCGGCGGGTGCCGGCGGGCGTCTGGTGGGCGAATGCGCTCGTGTTCGCGGTGCTGGTCGTAGCGGCCGTCTCCCTCGATCTCCCGATCGCGATCCTGCTCGCGTCGATGTCGATCGCCTGGCTCGGGCAGGATCTCGCCCATCGCCTGACCGGCGAGGCGCCCTACGCGGATCGCTACCGGGGGCTGCGCAGCGCCTACCTTCTCTGGGCGGAGCATTGCCTGCTGCTGATGCCGCTCGTGCTCGTCGCTGCACGTCACTCGAAGGGCTCGCTGCTCGGTTGGCTCGTGCCGCGGGTGACTGTCCGCAAGGCGCACTTCACGAGCCCGCATGCGCTCGAGGCGCTGGCCACGCTCGAACGCTGGATCCTCTCCCACGACGTGCCCCGGGACCGGACGACCCATTGGTGGCAGCACGAGCTGGACGACGAGGAGGGGGCCTACGGCGCGATGGCGGAGGTCGTCCGCTCGGACGAGATCGAGCGTCTGCTGCGCGGGCAGCATGGGGAACGCGCCGTCGTGATCCCCGTGCCGGAGATGAACGAGGTCTACGTGACGGGGCCGGCCGGGACCTTGAGTTCGGACCGGGTCTTCTATCGCTCGCACGTCGACGGGCCCTTCGCCGTCTTTCCGGGCGTCGTCCTCTACCGCTGCATGGTCGGCATCAATCGCAACGAACGGATCCGCACGGTCTTCGACCTGGAGCGCACGGCGGCCGGCGATTTCGGCGTGGTGCTCGATGCCGGCGAGGTCCTCGCCTTCGACTACCACCGATCGCCCCATCGGATCGAGCCCGTCGCGTCCGGAGTGGAGCAGGCCGCATCGGAGACGAACGAGGCGGTGCTCCGGATGAATCTGAAGCTCCACTACGCCGTCGCCCCCGCCTGGCTGGCACCCTGGGCACGCCTGCTCGCGCGGCTGAGCGCGCGCTACAACACCTCGGCGCGGCGGCTCTTCCTGCGCACCCTGCGACCGCGAACGATGCGCGATCGATGGACGGCCCGGGCGGTCGTGGCGCAGACGGTGACCTGGGACTGGATCGCCCGATCCGTGGGTCATCGGAACCTGCTCCATCTGACGGCCCTGCTCGTCGCGAGCGCGATCTCGGGAAGCCTCCTACCGCTCGTCCTAGGCGGGAGCTTCGTCCACTACCTCCTCTACATCGCGACTTTCGCGTCCCGTCGAGACGTGTCCTTCGGCGTCTTCCGCCGCGACGCGGTCTTCCACAAGACGCTCTCGACGACGATCCTGGGAGGCCTCTATGCGACCTGCTTCGAGCTGGATCCGGTGTCGCTCGCTCTCGTCGTGCTGGGATTCGGCACGGCGGCGTTCGCGGCGGCGCGACTGGGCCTCGACCGTACGTACTTCGGCCAGGAGCTCGGCCTCGTCCCGCGCCGGCTGGAGGCACGTCTTCCCTACTCGCTGCTACCCCACCCGATGATCCTGGGGTCGATCGTCGGGCTGGTCGGGATCCACCTGATGGATCCCTTCCGGTCGGCGTGGCCCTGGCTGGTGCCGACGCACGTGCTGTTCTACCTCGTGCATCTCGCGCAGGAGGTGTACGACGTGCACGAGCGAGACGCGGATCCGGGGCCCGGGAGAGCGGTGGTCGCGCCGCGGGTCGGCTGAGTCGGCCATGCTCGAGCGTGACGAGGTCGTACGCGCGGTCTCGGCGCCCGCCATCTCGGGCCCCCGCCTCGCGCTGGCCCGGCTCCTCTGGCTCGCGCACATCGCCGTGCTGCTCTTCCTGCTCGTGGGCTGGGCGCTGCCCTGGCCTTCGGCGTGGTGGGGCTACGCGATCGGCGCGCCGATCGTCTACGTGGGCTGGCTCGTCTTCGACGACCATTGCTGGCTCTCGATTCTCGAGGCGCGGCTGCGCGGCGAGCCGATCACGATCGAACGCGCGGACGCCGAGGGGCCGGAGCGCCGCAGCTTCGTCGGCGAGACGATCCATTGGGCCACCGGCTGGCAGCCGTCGTACCGGACGGCGAATCGCATCGCCTACGGCGTGCTCTGGACGGGCTTCCTGCTCGCAGCGTGGCGACTGGTGCGGGCCTAGCCCGGGCGCGGCTGCGTCGTCGCGTTCCTCGCCCGTGGTCCTGACCTGCGGGCCGTCGGCGCCGTGCGGGCCTAGCCCCCGTCTCCCGGCTCCTCCGCCTCGGGCGGCGTCGCGTCCTCGAGGTCGTCGCGGAAGCCCTCGGGCAGCACGACCTTCTGTCGACCGCCCTTCTTGCCCCGCTTCATGCGCATCGCCCCGGGCGGGAACGCCAGCTCCGGATCCCCTTCCGCGAGCACGGCGTCGAGGTCGGCGAGCGAGTCGATGCGGATCAGCTTGTCGCGCAGCTTCGTCGAGCCCGGGAAGCCCTTCGTGTACCAGGTCGCGTGCTTGCGGAAGTCGCGGATGCCGTGGCGCTCGCCCGTCCAGGCGCAGAGCAGCCGCGCGTGCTCGTGCATCGTCTCCATGACCTCGCCGAAGCGCGGCGGCGGAGGCGGCGTGCGGCCCGCGAAGACCGCGGCGAGATCGCGGAAGAGCCAGGGCCGCCCCAGACAACCGCGACCGACGACGACGCCGTCGCAGCCCGTCGCCCGCATCATCCGCAAAGCGTCCCAGGCCTCCCAGATGTCGCCGTTGCCGAAGACGGGGATCGTGCGGACGGCCTGCTTGAGCTCGCCGATCGCGTTCCAGTCGGCCTCGCCGTCGTAGAGCTGGGCGGCGGTCCGGGCGTGGAGGGCGACGGCGCGACAGCCCTCGGCCTCGGCGATGCGGCCGGCCTCGAGGAAGGTGAGCCAGCCGTCGTCGATGCCCATGCGGAACTTGATCGTGACGGGGATCGGGCCGGCGTTGCGGACCGCCGCGCGCACGATCGACTGCAGCAGGCGCGGCTTCGCGGGGATCGCAGCACCGCCGCCGCGGCGGGTGACCTTGCGGACGGGGCAGCCGAAGTTCATGTCGATGTGGTCGACGCGGTCCTCGGCGACGAGCATCCGGACGGCCTCGCCGACGTAGTGCGGATCGACGCCGTAGAGTTGGAGGCTGCGCGGGCTCTCGTCGGGATCGAACTCCGCGAGCCGCAGCGTCTTCGCGTTGCGCTCGACCAGCGCCCGGGCCGTGATCATCTCCGAGACGTAGAGGCCGGCGCCGAAGCGACGACAGAGCCGCCGGAAGGGCGCGTTCGTGATCCCCGCCATCGGCGCCAGGACGACGGGCGGGTCGGCGAGGATCGGCCCGATCGAGACCGGCGCGAGCTCGCCCGGCCGGGCCGGCGGGACGCCGCGGTTCAGGGGGCTCGTGTAGAGGTCGTCCATGGGGCGGGTAGATACCAGATTTCGCGTTTGCGGGCGGGGGCTTGCGGTGAAGTCGGACGGCTCCGGCCGGGCTCCCGGTCCGGCCGGTGGGCTTGCCGGTCGGCGTGGGAGGGGCTGCACTCCCGGCATGCGACGACGGGGCGGCCGCTCGACATGGGTGCGCGTGATCGGGGCGATCGGCTGGCTCCTCGTCGTCGGGTCGGCGGGGGCCCAGGTCCCGCTGCTGCCCGACGAGCTCGAGCGGATCGACGTGATCGCGCTCGAGCACGATGGGCGGGACCTCTTCGCATTCGACGCGCTCGCCGGGCGACGCTCGAGCATCCGACTCGAGGTCGACGAGGAGATCCTCTGGGAGGGCAGTCGCGGCCGGATCGGGCTCGTGCTCACCGATCGCCGCGCGCTCGGCGTGGCGTCCGGCGGAGGCTTCCAGGAGCTCCGCTACCGACTGCAGGAGACGCCGGCGACGGTGGCGCTCGTGGAGGATCGGGTCGCGGTCCTCGCGACGGACCGCCGGGCCCTCGGCTTCGTCGTCTCGGGCGAGTGGGTGCAGAAGCGCTTCACGCCGGGGGAGGAGCCTGCGGCGCTCCGTGCGGGTGCGGCCGCGGGCCTCGTCGCGACCAATCGACGCCTGCTCGGTCTGGCCCCGGGGCCTCGGAGACTGGCGGAGATGCCCCTCGACGTACGCGAGGTGATCGAGAGCGTGAACGCGCAGGACACGCTCGTGACCGTGAGGACGAATCGGCGGATCCTGGTCTTCTCCGCCGTGCAGGGGCTATGGGGCGAGGAGCGGCGGCAGCTCGACCCCTGAGCCCCTGACCCCCGGAGGCGGATCATCGCGTCCAACCGCGGTCACGTGCACGGGCGGCGAGCGGCTGACCCCGCGGGTCGGCTCATCGTACTCTCCGGGCTGGCCTCGCCTGACACCGTTCTGTGTGTGGCCCGTCGCCCTCCCGCTTGACGATCGCGGCGAATGGCCCACTCTTGGCCCGCCCCCCGACAGCCCCATCTCGAAGAGCGGACCTTCCCAGCATGGCCAAGGCCTCGACCGCCCGTTCCGCGGGCTCCGGCACATCGAAATCCCCGAGAAAGTCCGGCCGCGCGGCGTCCTCGTCCGCGGGAGCGGCCTCGGGCGGCTCCGGGAAGGGCAAGGTCGCCTACGACGAGAAGGCGATCCAGACGCTCGACGCCCTCGAGCACATCCGCCTGCGGACCGGCATGTACATCGGCCGCCTGGGCGACGGCTCGAACCCCGCCGACGGCATCTACGTGATGATGAAGGAGGTGATCGACAACTCGATCGACGAGTTCATCATGGGCGTCGGCAAGAAGATCGAGATCACCCGCACGGACGAGACCGTCGAGGTCCGCGACTACGGCCGCGGCATCCCCCTCGGCAAGGTCGTCGAGTGCGTCAGCCAGATCAACACGGGCGGCAAGTACAACGACGACGTCTTCCAGTTCTCCGTCGGCCTGAACGGCGTCGGCACGAAGGCCGTGAACGCGCTCTCCTCCGACTTCGAGGTCAAGAGCGTCCGCGAGGGCAAGTACAAGCAGGCCAACTTCGTCCGCGGCCGCCTCCAGAACGAGAAGGGCGGCAAGAGCGACGAGCCCGACGGCACCTACATCCGCTTCACGCCCGACCCGGAGATCTTCGGGAAATACGACTGGCGCGAGGAGTTCATCGAGCATCGCCTCCGCTACTACGCCTACCTGAACTCGGGCCTCAAGCTCGTCTACACCTCTGGCAAGGGTGCGTCGGAGACCTGGCAGAGCCGGAACGGTCTCAAGGACCTGCTCGAGGCCGAGATCGGCGACTCCCAGCCCCTCTACGAGATCGCCCACTGCCAGAGCGACCGCTTCGAGTTCGCCTTCACCCACGGAAACGCCTACGGCGAGTCCTACTTCTCCTTCGTGAACGGTCAGTACACGAACGACGGGGGCACGCATCAGAGCGCCTTCCGCGAGGGCCTGCTCAAGGGCGTCAACGAGTACGCCAAGAAGAGCTACGCCGGCGAGGACGTGCGCGACGGCATCGTGGCCGCGATCGCCGTCAAGCTCCAGGACCCCGTCTTCGAGAGCCAGACGAAGAACAAGCTCGGCTCGACCGACGTGCGGACCTGGCTCGTGCCGGCCGTGCGCGACAAGGTCATCCGCTTCCTGCACGAGAACGCCGACGACGCGAAGAAGCTGCTCGAGAAGATCGCGCTCAACGAGAAGGTCCGGAAGGAGCTCTCGGCGATCAAGAAGGAGGCCCGGGAGCGCGCGAAGAAGGTCGCGATCCGGATCCCCAAGCTCACGGACTGCAAGATCCACTACGACGAGCCCAAGGCGAAGCGCCGGGACGAGACGACGATCTTCCTCTCCGAGGGCGACTCGGCGGCGGGCGTGATGGTCCCGACGCGCGACGTCTATACGCAGGCGATCTATTCGCTGAAGGGCAAGCCGCTCAACTGCTACGGGCTCAAGCGCGACGCGATCTACAAGAACGAAGAGCTCTACAACATCATGCGCGCGCTCGGGATCGAGGAGAGCCTCGACGGCCTCCGCTACAACCGCGTCGTGCTCGCGACGGACGCCGACGTCGACGGGATGCACATCCGCAACCTGCTGCTCACGTTCTTCCTCCGCTACTTCGAGGAGCTGGTCATCAAGGGCCACGTCTACATCCTCGAGACGCCGCTCTTCCGGGTCCGCAACAAGAAGGAGACGCGTTACTGCTACTCCGAGGCGGAGCGCGACGCGGCGATGGAGAAGATCAAGGGGCCGGAGGTGACGCGCTTCAAGGGCCTCGGTGAGATCAGCCCGAAGGAGTTCGGCCAGTTCATCGGCGAGGGCATCCGGCTCGTGCAGGTGAGCGTCGGCTCGATGGGCGAGGTCGAGAAGAGCCTCGACTTCTTCATGGGCAAGAACACGCCCCAGCGCAAGGACTTCATCGTCGAGAACCTTGCGACCGAGGTCCTGTAGTCGATGACGCGACGCGTGTCCCGTCCGAGGTCCCGTAAGTGACGCAACTCGAAAGCTTGATGAAGGACCACTTCGTCGAGTACGCGAGCTACTTCATCCTCGACCGCGCGATCCCGGATCTCCGGGACGGCCTGAAGCCGGTCCAGCGTCGCATCCTGCACACGCTCTTCAAGATGAACGACGGCCGCTTCCACAAGGTGGCCAACGTCATCGGCGAGACGATGAAGCTCCATCCGCACGGCGACGCGTCGATCGGCGACGCCCTCGTCGTGCTCGCGAACAAGGAGTACTTCATCGAGCGGCAGGGCAACTTCGGCAACCTGCTGACCGGCCATCCCGCCGCCGCCGCCCGCTACATCGAGTGCCGTCTGACCGACCTGGCGCTCGAAAACATGTTCCACCCCGCGCTCACGGATTTCGTGCCCTCCTACGACGGCCGGACCGAGGAGCCGGTCGTCCTGCCCTCGAAGCTGCCCGTCATCCTGATGACCGGGACCGAAGGGATCGCCGTCGGCATGGCGACGAAGATCCTGCCCCACAACCTGCCCGAGATCTGGGAGGCGCAGATCGACATCCTCGAGAAGAGGAAATTCGAGCTCTACCCCGACTTCGCGCAGGGCGGGCTGATGGACGTCTCGGAGTACGAGGACGGCGCGGGCAAGATCGAGCTGCGCGCGAAGATCGAGCCGCGGGACCGCAAGACCGTGGTCGTGCGCGAGATCCCCTTCGGCACGACGACGGAGGGGCTGATCGCCTCGATCGAGTCCGCGGTCCAGAAGGGCCGCGTCAAGATCGCCTCGATCAACGACTTCACGACGGACAAGGTCGAGATCGAGCTCCAGATCGCGCGCGGCTCCGACGCGAAGGAGGTGATGCCGCAGCTCTTCGCGTACACCGACTGCTCGGTCTCCGTCTCCTCGAATCTCGTCGTGATCGACGATCGGAAGCCGGTCCAGCTGACGGTCTCCGCGATCGCGCGCACGCTGACCGAGCAGCTCAAGGAGCAGTTGAAGCGCGAGCTCGAGTACGACCGCGACCAGCTGATCGACCGGCAGCATTGGCTGACCCTCGAGCAGATCTTCGTCGAGAAGCGCGTCTACAAGCAGATCGAGGACAAGAAGACCGCCGAGGCCGTGCGCAAGGCCGTCTGGGACGGGATGCAGCAGCACGCGGCGCTCTTCGTACGGCCGATGGTCGACGAGGACGTGACGCGCCTGCTCGAGCTGCGCATCCGTCGCATCTCCGCCTACGACATCGAGCGCAACCGCGCCGAGATCGAGGAGATCGGCAAGAAGATCAAGGCGATCGAGCGCCAGCTCAAGAACATGGTCAAGACGACCATCGAGTATCTGCAGGGCATGATCGACAAATACGGCGATCAATTCCCGCGGCGCACGAAGATCACGAAGATCGTCGCCGTCGACAAGAAGGCCGTCGCCCGGCAGAACCTGCGCCTCTCCTACGACAAGAAGTCGGGCTTCTTCGGCTCCGAGGTGCGCGGCGACGAGTACAAGCTCACGGTCTCCGAGTTCGAGCACGTCCTCGGGATCGCGAAGGACGGCACCTACCGGGTCATGAACGCCCCCGAGAAGGTCTTCTTCACGGCGCCGCTCATCCACGCCGACCTCTTCGATCCCGACCAGGGCGCCGAGTTCATCGTCGTCTACCGCGACAAGAAGCGGATCCCCTTTGCCAAGAAGATCAAGATCGAGAAGTTCATCCGGAACCGCGAGTACCAGCTCGTGAAGGACAAGGAGGGGAAGGTCGACCTCCTCCTCCCCGCCGACGAGACCGGCAGGATCCAAATGGACTTCGTCCCGGCCAAGCGCCAGCGCCTCAAGGAGGCGGTCTTCGACCTCGGAGAGCTCGACTTCACGAGCCCGTCGGCGCGGGGGACGCGGATCGCGCCGAAGCCGGTCGGGAAGCTCAAGCACGTGCCCGGAGCGAAGAGCGCGGGCAAGAAGGCGAGCGGCGGCGCGAAGGGCGCGGGGAAGCGAGGCGCCGCGAAGGCCGCAGACGAAGAGGCCGGCGAGGACGGGGAGCAGGGCGACCTGTTCTAGGCGGCCCGGTCCCTTTCGCCCCGGAGCGTCCCCGCACCGGCATTGTGCCCACTTTTATATTTCGATATTTGTAGAAATATGGAGAAAAAAAGGGTCGTTGCGGCCCTCTCGGCCCTGGCGCAGGAGACGCGGCTCGACGTCTTTCGTCGACTCGTCCGCGCCGGATCGCGAGGCACCGCGGCCGGCGCGCTGGCCGAGGCGCTCGGGATCCCGTCGCCGACCCTCTCCTTCCATCTCAAGGAGCTCCGCAGCGCAGGGCTCGTCCGGTCCACGCGTGAAGGCCGCTCGATCCGGTACGCGCCGGATTTTGCGGTGATTGCCGAGCTCGTGGCCTTCCTCGGCGAGAGCTGCTGCGCGGACGAGTCCAGCCCGTCAAACGCGCGATCCAGCGCGACGACGAGTGTGAGACGAGGCAATGGGACCGCTCGCGCACGGAAGACGAAGTCGCGAGCTCGAAAGGAGGATGCGTGATGAGATTGCAGCTGGCGCTGAACGTCGACGATCTGGAGCGGGCGGTCGATTTCTACTCGAAGCTCTTCGATGCCCAGCCTGCAAAGCGGAAGCCGGGCTATGCGAATTTTGCGATCGCGGACCCGCCGCTCAAGCTGGTGCTCTTCGAGGCGCCCGGGGCGCCAGAGCGTCTGAATCATCTCGGGGTAGAGGTCTTCGAGGCAGAAGGAGTGACCGCGGCGACCGAGCGGCTCAAGGCGGCCGGCATGGCGGACCTCGTCGAGGACGAGACCACCTGCTGTTATGCGAAGCAGGACAAGGTCTGGGCGATCGAGCCCCAGGGGCTGCGTTGGGAGTGGTACCGGGTGCTCGAGGACTCGCAGACCTTCGGCGACGCGTCGGCGGCATCGCCCGGGCCCTCTGCTTCGATCGAGGACGCTGCGACGTCCTCCGGGTGTTGCTGAGAAGCGGCGCGCCAGGAGCGCTCGCTCCCGCCCGGCCTCGATCGCGGTCGATCAGTACTGCCGCCAGCGTCTCTGGATGTGGAGCTGGCGCGCATGGACCTGCTGGCGACGCGCGTCGGGCGTGACGCTCGGCGTGTCGGTGGGAAGCACGGTCCGCACCTCGTCCGTCCGAACGCGGAACGTTTCGATCGTGGGCATGTCGCCGGCCGCCGGCGGATCGCGGTAGATGAAGCGCATGCCGATCGTGCCCTTCGGCAGGCCCGTCGTGTCGACCCAGCCCGCCGTGCCCGGATCCCGCGCCGACACGACGTACCAGCGCGCGCCGTCGCTCGCGACGGGATTCTGTGTCCCCGTCAGGCTGCTCACGTAGTTGGCCTGATCGGGCCCCTCTCCCCAGAGATTGCCGAGCTGGAAGCCGATGTAATGCGGCTCGGCGGGCGCCGCCACGCGGACGACGAGGGCCTCGTCCTCGGCGAGCTCGAAGCTGCCGGCGGCGTAGAGCTGGCCGGCGCCCGCCGTACCGCCCGCGATGAAGGGGGGCGCGGGCGGGTTGAGCGCATTCATCGGGAAGGCCGTGCGTCCATCGTCGTCGCGGTCGCCGCGGACCTCGAGGCCGAACTCGTGGAGCAGGTTCCAGAACACGATCTGGTTGGCGAGGCGGCGGCCGATCTCGTCGAGATGTCGACCCATCTCCTCGGGCGTGCGCGGGGGCCGCGACTCGCCGCGCTTGTCGAGGCGCACGATCTCGAGGTCGAGAGGCATCTCCGCGTCCCAGTCGGAGAAGATCTCGCGCACGTTCAGCTGGGTCGCTTCGCGCGCCTGGATCGTGATGCCACCGCCTGCGTTGCGACACGGCAGCTCGGCGCGCGTCGCGAGGAAATTCCCGGCATATCCCTCGGGCCGCTCGGCGGCGACGAGGATCTCGAAGCGGCCGTCGTCGTCGATCTCGAGCAGGAACTGGTCGAGGGCATCGAGGGTCTGGTTGCGGCACTCGGCCATCTCCTCGAGCCGTCCCGTCTGCCCGACGACGGCGGTCGTGGTCTGGAAGATCACGACGCGCGGGGCGCGCGGGTAGCCGACGCCGGGCTCGCTCGTGCGCCACCCGGTCGTGTCGAGGGCCTGGCCCCGGATGCGATAGGTGCCCGCCGCGTCGATCGTCGCCGACAGGTACATCGTGTCGGGGTTCTCGATCGTCCACTTCGCCATCATCGAGACCGAGCGACGGAAATACGGGAAGTCGGGATGGCCCTCGGTCTCCGCCTCGATGATCCGGGCGAGGTGGCCGAGGAGATAGCGATAGCCCTCGGCGAGGTTGCGGTCGGTCGGCTCGGGCGGATAGGCGGAGGGGTCCTCGAGGTTGCGCCGCGCGCGCTCGAGGCCTTGCAGGAATCCGGTCCAGCCTTCCGTGAGCGCGGGCGGCTCCGAGGCGATCACGGGGTGGACCTCGATTCCGCTCTCCGGGCTCGCGGAGCGTGCCTCTTCGATCGGCGCGCGCCCGAACGAGCAGCCGACGAAGAGAGCCGCGAGCACGAGGCCGACGAGCGGGGCGAGGAGGGCGTGCTCTGCACGAGGTCGATGCGGCGGCTGGGCGGGCTGACTCGAGTGCTGCATGGAAGCCTCCTGCTTCCCCGCCCCGATCCGCACGCGCCGTCGGCGGGACGGTGGGCTCTGGCCCTCCGGTCGGCGGGCCTGGTATCGTGGCCCGCTCGCGAATCGGAGTCAATCGAGACGCGCAGCGACCGTCGATCCCTTGCGACGGACGAGAGAGCGAGAGAGGAGAGCCGCGATGGATGCCTGGGAAGCGATCTACACGACGCGTGCGATGCGACGCGTGAAGAAGGACCCGATCCCCGTCGAGGTGCAGAAGAAGATCCTCGACGCGGCGATCCGCGCGCCGTCGGGCGGCAACACGCAGACCTGGCGCTTCCTGCTCGTCGACGATCCGGCGGTCAAGGCGAAGCTCGGACCGATCTATCGCGAGTGCATGGACATGGTCTGGGGCTCCATCTACAACACGCGCCTCGATGCGGCGAAGGCGTCGCCCGAGGATCCCGAGAGCGTCGAGTTCATGAAGATGTACCGCTCGGCGAGTCACCTCGCAGAGCACTTCGAGGACTACCCCCTCATGCTCTTCGCCTTCTGCCAGTTCGACACGAGCGGCGGCTCGATCTTTCCCGCCGTCTGGAATGCGATGCTCGCGGCCCGGATCGAGGGTGTCGGCAGCTCGCTCACGAGCGCCTTCCACTTCAAGGGCGATGCGATGAAGAAGGTCCTCGGCGTGCCCGAAGAGGGCAACTGGATCTTCAGCGCCTGCGTCACCTTCGGCTACCCGACCGGCCGATGGGGCGTCGCGCCGCGACGTCCGGCGCATGAGGTTTCCTTCCGGAACTCCTGGGACGGCGCGCTCGGCTTCGAGATCCCGGAGCCGCTCTGGTCGATGGACTGAGCCGGGGATGGCGAAGCTCGAAGCGGTGCTCTGGGACTTCGGCGGCGTCTTCTCGCCGTCGCCCTTCTCGGCCCTCGCGGCCCTCGGTCGCGAGAAGGGGCTCGAGGAAGGGCATTATTTCGAGGCGATCTTCGGTCCCTACGATGGCGATACGGACCATCCCTGGCATCGCCTCGAGCGCGGCGAGATCGACTTCGTGTCGGCCCGCGAGGCGATCATGCAAGGGGCGAGGGCCCGCGGCTTCGAAGCGGACCCGATCGAGCTCTTCGCGCGCATGGGCCAGGGCGGGGGTATGCGCCAGGACGTGATCGCCGTCGCGACCCGGATCAAGTCGAGCGGCTACCGCTCGGCGATCGTGACGAACAACGCCAAGGAGTTCCGGGAGCGTTGGGTCGCGTCGGTACCCGTCGCCGAGATCTGCGACGAGATCGTGGACTCGAGCGAGGTCGGCGTCCGCAAGCCGGACCCGCGGATCTTCGAGATCGCCCTCGAGCGTCTCGGCGGGATCGCGCCCGAGCGGGCGCTCTTCGTGGACGATTTCCCGGGGAACATCGCCGCGGCGGAGGCCCTCGGCCTGCGTGCGGTCCTGATGGAGGACGACTACGCGGGCGCCCTCGAGGAGATCGAGCGGCTGACGCGTTAGGTGGTCGAGGGCGACGATCCTGGGTTAGGCTGGCCGGCCGAGGAGGTCGCCTGGGATGCTCGCAAGAAGCCTCGTCCTGCTCACGGCGGTGGTCGCGTCCGTCTGCGCCGTCACCTCGCCCGCATTCGCCGATCCGAGCCCGACGCGCGCCGACGATTGGCGCGTCACCCGAACGCGTCACTTCGAGATCTTCTCGAGTACGACCGAGGAGGAGACGCGCGAGCTGGCCGTCGAGCTCGAGCGCTTCCACGCCCTGATCCTCGTGTCGTTGGGCGGCGTACAGGGCGAGCTGGCGCTCCCGACGCGCGTCTTCGCCTTCGACCGTCGCAGCGACTACGACCGTTTCGCCCCGAATCGAACGGATGGGGTGTTTCGCGCCGGCACGAGGACGAACGACATAGTGCTCTTCGCCACGTCGCGCGGGCGCTGGGCGAGGGAGGCGGCCTTCCACGAGTACGTCCACTGCGTGCTTCGGAGCGTGTCGTCCGTCCGCTATCCGCTCTGGTACGAGGAAGGCTTCGCCGACCTGCTGAGCACGGCGCGGGTGCACAAGGGCGCCATGGCGATCGGGGCCGTTCCCAAGCGCCGCGTGGATTCGCTTCGACTCGGAAGGTGGATGAGTACGACGCGACTCGTCTCGGGACGCAGCTACGGTGACTTCGTCGGCAGGCATCGTGCGATGCTCTACGCCCAGGGCTGGGCGCTCGTCCATTACCTATCCCTCGATCGCGAGCGCAGCGGATCCGTCGTCCAGGAGCTGAGCCGGCACCTGGCGCTGCTCGCAGTCGGCGCCTCGCCGGAGGCGGCCTTTCACGAGGCCTTTGGCGAATCGGCGGATAGCGCGGGGCGGAATCTCCGGAAGCGGCTCGTCGCCGGCGGGTTTCGTGCGGTCGCCGTGCCGCTCGCCGAGCTCGACACGGGCCTCGAGGAGCCGGTCGTGGCTGGTCTTCCGCTGGTCGAGACGAGCATTCGTCTCGGCGAGCTCGCTCTGAACGGAGGGGATGCACAGCGCGCCGAGGTCGAGTTCCGCGCGGCACTCGGGCTGGACCCGGCTCGGGCGCGGGCGGAGGCCGGGCTCGGGACGGCACTGAGGCGTCAGGATCGCTGGGCCGAGGCGGCGCCGCACTTCGAACGCGCGATCGAGATCGACCCCGGCGACCCCCTCAATCATCTCGACCTCGGGAATCACCTCTTCCTCCTCGCGATGCAGGAGGGTCGGGTCGCAGGCCTGTCTGCAATCCTCGAGCGTGCGCGCACTGCGTACGCGCGGAGCCTGGAGCTGGATCCCGCGCGGATCGAGACGCAGGCGATGCTCGGCGCGATCCATCTCGCGCCGGGTGGGGATCCTGCGAACGCAGTCCGACCGCTCGAGCGGGCCCTCGAACGATTGCCCTCGTCTCTTCCCATCCGGAACCTGCTCGTCGAGGCCTACGTCGCCAATGGCCGAGAGCGGGAGGCACGCGCGACGCTCGAGGCGGCGATCGCGGATTCTGGAGACGATGCGGCCGGCTCGTCGATCGAGGATCCGCTCGCGTCGATTCGCGCGCGGCGATCCGAGGTCGAGGCGCGGGGCGATCGACTCGCCGAAGACGGCCGGCTTCCCGGGACCGAGGCGTCGGGCTCCTCGGATTCCGATCGCGGCGGATCGTGACGCGATGAGCCGTCGACCGCGCCAGCCGGCATTCGGTTCGATCGCCTAGCCCCCGACCAGCACCCCATCCTTCTTGAGCTCTCCTACCTCGTGTACGGCGCCGAGCTCCCGGTCGAGATAGCCCGGGCCCTCCGCCGTCGGGATGAACCAGCCCGTCGGGCACATGGTCAGGATCTCCACGAAGGAGAAGCCCTGGCCCTTCAGCTGTGACGTGAAGGCGCGATCGAGGAAGCGGCGCGTGCGGGCCACGCCGGCGGCGTCATGGACCGAGGCGCGGGCGACGTAGGCCGTCCCGTCGAGGCGTGCGAGCAGGTCGCCGATCAGGATCGGGTGGCCGTGAAGGCGCGCGTCGCGGCCCTCGATCGAATTCTTCGTGCGCTGGCCGAGGACGGTCGTCGCGGTCATGTGTCCGCCGGTCTCGCCGAAGACGCCGTTGTTGAGCAGGATGCAGGTGACGTTCTCGCCGCGGGCCGCCGTATGGATCACCTCCTGCAATCCTTCGTTCACCATGTCGCCGTCGCCCTGCAGCGTGAAGAGCAGGCACTCGGGTCGCATGCGCTTCGCCCCGGTCGCGACCGAGGGTGCGCGCCCGTGCAGCGCCTGGATCAGGTCGACGTCCATCAGGCTCGTCAGCGCCGTGTAGCAGCCGATCCCGACGACGCCGATCGCACGTTGGGCCTGCCCGAGGGCCTCGATCGAATCGAGGATCTGCCGCAGCGCGAGTGGTTCGCCGCAGCCCGGGCAGAGGTCGTGCTCCCCCATCAAAGTGAGCGAGGGCGTGAACGAGCCCTTGCGTCGACAGGCGCCCGAAGGCGGCGCATCCGTCGGCACCACGCGCAGCGGATCGCCCGCGCCCACTCCCTCCGCATCGCGGTCTCCGCTCATGCCACCACTCCTCTCGGTACTTCGCGGCCGTGATAGGCGTCGCGGGCGCGGCCGGCGATGCGCTCGGCGTCGAGCAGCGCGCCGATGCCGAAGCCCGCCGGATCCGTCGAGATCCCACCGATCGGGACGACGGGCACGGAGCCGAGCAGCGCGAGCCGCACGTCGTCGATCATCTGCCCCGCGTTCTGCTCGAGGCAGGCGACGCGCCGACATCCCGCCGCCGCGCGCACGAGCGCCTCGCTCGGGAAGGGCCAGAGGCTGATCGGTCGGAAGAGGCCGACGCGCAGCCCCTCCGCCCGCAGGTCGCGGATCGCGGCGCGGGCGAAGCGGGCGAGGGTGCCGAAGGCGACGATCAGGAGCTCCGCATCCTCGGTACCGATCGCCTCCCAGCGCTGCTCTGCCGCGGCGATCCGATCCTCCTTGTCGGAGAGGGCCTGCCAGAAGCGGTTCGGGTCGATCCCCTTCGAGCCCTTCTCCATGCCGATCGGGTTCACGTTGCGCGATCGACCCGTGCCGCCGAGGCGCCCGTCGACGGCCCAGTCCTTCGGCGGGAGCGGGTCCTTGGTCGCGAAGTCGATCGGCTCGATCGAGACGGCCTCCGCCGTATGCGCGATCAGGTAGTCGCCGTAGATCAGCACGGGATGGCGCCATCGGTCCGCGAGGTGGAAGGCCTCCTGCGTGATCCGGACGGCCTCGCCCACGCTCTCGGGGGCGAGGACGATGTGCCGATAATCGCCGTGGCCACCGCCGCGGGTCGCCTGGTAGTAGTCGCCCTGACCGCGGGCCATGTTGAACACGACGATCGGGATCTCGGCGCGCGTGATCTCCGACATCGACTCCTGCATCAGCGAGAGCCCCTGACCCGTGGAGCCCGTCGCCGCCCGTGCGCCCGTCGCCGCCGCGCCCCAGGCCTGCCCGATCGCCTCGAGCTCGCTCTCGGCGTTGATGCAGGCGCCGCCCTCGTCGGGCAGGCGTCGCGCGAAATGCTCGAGCAGCTCCGTGAAGGGCGTCATCGGATAGCCCGAGAAGAAGCGACACCCCGCCGCGATCGCGGCCTCGGCGATCGCCTCGGAGCCCTCCATCAAGCGGCGCTCGGTCGAAGCCGTCACGCGATTCCTCCCGTGGTCTTCGCCGCGTCCGGCGCGTCGAGCTGGTAGACCTCGAAGCAGAAGTCCGGGCAGACCAGCAGGCAGGCGCCGCAGCCCGTGCAGCCCTCGAGCAGCTCGGGCAGCAGGTAGCCCGAGGCGTTGCGGCGCGCGGACATGCGCAGCACCCGGGGCGGACAGGCCGGGATGCAGAGCTCGCAGCCCTTGCATCGCGCAGCGTCGATCACGACCGTGCCGCGAGACGGCGCGCGACTCATGCGGCCTCCTTCCGCCAGGCGGGATGGCTGACGCCCGGGACGGCGGCGGCTCCCGCCTGCAGGGCGCGCCGATTCGACTCGAGGGTCTGCCGCCGATAGCTCGGCAGGCTCTCTTCGAGACCCGCCTCGAGCGCGTCGAGCCCGACGAGGCCCGTGGCCTGCGCGAAGGCGCCGAGCAGCACGAGCGCCGCGGCCTTGGGTGCCTCGGCCTCCCGTGCGATCCGCGTCGCGGCGAGCGGGAGCCGGGCGCCGGCACAGGCGGGCAGCGTTCCTTCGAGCAGATCCTCGTCCACGACGACGATTCCGCCCGCGCGCAGCTTGGGTGCTACGGGCTCGAAGAAGCGCGGGTGCACGACGATCGCCGCCCAGGCGCGCGAGACCATCGGCGCCGACTGGATCGGCCCGTCCGCCACCACGACCGTCGCGTCCGTATTCCCCCCGCGCATCGTCCCGCCATAGGTCCCGAGCGACATCACCTCGCGCCCCTCCCGCGTGGCCGCGAGCGCCAGCACCTTGGCCGCGAGCTGCACGCCCTGGCCCCCGATGCCCGTCCAGAGGATCTCCCGCTCGATCGCCGTGCTCACGCTGCCCTCCCTTCGTCGCCGGTCGTCGCAGGCTGCGCCGCGCGCTCGAGCCCGGCCATCGCGAAGGCCTCGAGACGATCGACCTCTTCGCGCGTCGGAATCCGTCCCTCGATCAGCCGCGCTTCCACCCAGCCCATCATCAGCAGGTAGAGCGCCTCGGCCTCCGCCGCGGGATCGACCGCCGGCATGAGGCCCGCGTCGCGCGCCCGGACGAGGGCCGCGCGCAGCGGCGCGGTCAGCTGCGTCGCCGAGCGTGCGACCTCGGCGGGAAAGGTCTCCGCGAGCCGACCGCGTGCGAGCGCGAAGGGTCGGGTCGCCTGGGCGCCCTCCGCGTCCGTCGCCTGTGCCGCCATGCCGCGGATCCACGCGCGAACGGCGTCGCTCGCACTCGAAGTCCCGGCCATGCGTGTGCCGAGGTAGTCGGCGAGCCCGCGGATGCCTTCGTCGAGTACGGCGACGAGCAGCTCGTGCTTGCTGCGGAAGTGGCGGTAGAAGGCCTGATTCGAGAGGCCCGCCTCGGCCAGGATGTCGGAGACCCGGGGATCGAGGCCTCCCGTGCGCTCGATCAGCGTGAAGGCGGCGCGCACGAGCCGCTCGACCTCGTCCTGCGCGGCCGCGCGTCGGCGCAGCAGGCTGCGGTCGACCGTCTGGGCGATCGCCGACGGGACGCCGGAGCGATCGCCATCGGCGTCGGGCTGGGGTGCGAGAAGTCTGGGAACATTGTTCCGCATGCCGAGAATGGTATTCTTGGCCGCCCGGGAGCGCAAGGCGGCGTCGGACGGGGCGGGCGCGGGCTCGCCCTCCCATGGCATCGTGTCCCCCGGCGACCGGCGGGAGGGACGATGCGGGCGGAGCTTCACGGGGCATCGGGTCGAGCGCTCCTGATCGGAGACATCGTCCGCCGGGCCGCGACGACCGTGCCGGCGGCGGCCGCCGCGACGGTCGGCCACGACACCCTGTGTTATGCGGAGCTCGAGTGCCATGCGAATCGGATCGCGTGGGCGCTCCGGGAGCGGCTCGGGATCGGCCTCGGCGATCGCGTGATCGCGTGGTGCGATACGGCGATCGAGGTGCTGCCGCTCTTCGTCGCCGTCGCGAAGCTGGGCGCCGTCTTCGCCCCGCTCAACGCGCGGCTCGGCCCCGAGGAGGCGGGCGAGGTCGCGAGGCTGGCACGGGGCGCGCTGCTCGTCGCGGACTCCGAGCGAGCGCTGGATGCGCCGCTGCTCGCACGGGCCGCGGGCCTGCCGCGCGTCGCCGTGCTGCCGATCCGAAGGCCGGAGCCCGGCCGCCTCCAGACCGCGAGCGGCTCCGGTCGCACCGAGTCGATCGCCGAGCAGGCGGTCGTGCTCGACGCGACGAAGCTGCCGGACCCGCCGGCTGCGATCGAGGATCCGCGACTTCGCGAGACCGATCCCCACGTCATCTTCTTCACGAGTGGCAGCACGGGGCGACCCAAGGGCGTCGTGCTCAGCCATCGTGCGAACTGGCTGCGCGGCTTCCAGGGCGTCTTCCGCGACGAGCCCGAGCGGACCGTCTGCATGTTCCCGCTCTTCCACATGGCCGGCTTCACTCTCGCCATCTCCGCCTGGCAGACCCGCGGCGAGATCACCTACACGGACGCCTCCGCAGACTCCCTCCTCGAGGCCGTCGAGCGGAGGCGCGCGAATCGCCTCTACGGGTTGCCGCTCGTCTGGAAGCGCGTCGTCGAGGCGGATCTCGATCGCTATGACCTGTCGACCCTCGAGCAGCTCGACACGGGCACCTCCGCGACGCCGATCGAGCTCCTGCGCGAGATGAAGGCGCGCTTCCCGAAGGCGAAGGTGCGCATCTACTACGGCTCGACGGAGGTCGGCTCGGCGACGGCCCTCGCCGACGTCGACGTGCTTCGCAAGCCGGGTTCCGTCGGCGTCGCATCGCCGAACGTGGACGTCCGACTCGCACCCGACGGCGAGATCTGCGTGCGTAGCCCCTACCTGATGGACGGCTACTTCGACGATCCCGAGGCGACCTCCGCGGCGCTCGTCGACGGCTGGTTCCATACCGGTGATCTCGGCGCCCTCGACGCGGAGGGCTACCTGGCGATCGTCGGTCGCAAGAAGGAGGTCCTGCGCACGGGCGGCGAGAGCGTCTCGCCGACCGAGGTCGAGGCCGTGCTGCGCGACGCACCGGGCGTCGAGGAGGTCGCGATCGTGGGGCTGCCGGATCCGGATTGGGGCGAGGTGCTCTGTGCGGCGGTCGTGGCGAAGGCCGGCGTCGCGGAGGACGGGCCGTCGCTCGAGTCGTTGCGCCGCCATTGCGAGGGGCGACTTGCGGGCTTCAAGCAGCCGCGGCGGATCGCCCGGCTCGATGCCTTGCCGCGCACGGCCGCGACGGCCCAGGTCCAGCGCACGCTCCTCGTCGAGCGCATCCTCGCGGAAGGGCTCGCCCGGGATGTCTGACGGAAAGGTGCAGAAGGGCTCGCCCGGGATTTACGACGAAGCATCGCCGAGCGAGCGGGATCGACGCCTGCGGATCGCCACCCACATTCCGATCGCCCACCTCGGCGCGCTGCCCGCCGCGCGGCCCGACCTCGAGTGGATCGAGGTGCCCGCCTCGGGACCGGTCGCGGCCGCCGCGCCCTTCGACGTCCTGCTGACGCCTCCTTACGGCACCCCGAACCTGCCCGCGCTCCTCGCGCAGGGTGTGCGCTGGGTGCATGCCTACGGCACGGGCGTCGATGGCTTCCCCTTCGGTGTGCTCGGCGACGTGCCGCTCACCTGCTCCCGCGGCGCGAGCGCGACCGCGATCTCGGAGTGGGTGATGGCCGTGCTGCTCGCGGCCGAGAAGCGGCTGCCGGAGATCTGGCTCTCCGCCCCGCCCGAGCGCTGGTACATGGCGGAGCTCGGCTCGCTGGCGGGGCGAAGGCTCGCCCTCGTCGGCTTCGGCGGCATCGCGCGCGCGATCGCGCGCCGGGCACTGCCCTTCGAGATGTCGATCCGGGCGCTGCGGCGGACCCGCGCGCCGAGCCCGATCCCCGAGGTCGAGCTGGTGACGGATCTCGAAGCGCTGCTCGATGGGGCGGACCACGTCGTGCTCGCTGCGCCCGAGACGCCTGCCACGCGGCGCATGATCGACGATGCGGCGTTCGCGGCGATGAAGCCGGGGGTGCATCTCGTCAACGTGGCGCGCGGCCCGCTCGTGGACCACGACGCCCTGCGGCGCGCGCTCGACGGAGGCCGGGTCGGACTGGCGACGCTCGACTGTGTGGAGCCCGAGCCGTTGCCCGAGGGCCATTGGCTCTACGCACATCCGCGGGTCCGTCTCTCGCCTCACGTGAGCTGGTGTGCGCCGGCCTCGCGGGGCGGCCTCGTCGAGCCCTTCCTCGAGAACGTCGAGCGCTTCCTGCGCGGGGAGCCGCTCGCAAACCGCGTGGATCCCGGCGAGGGCTACTAGCGTCCAGCGTCGCCGGCCCGCACGCGGCCGGGCTCCCGGCAGGACGGCCGACCCGCCCGGCGGCTCAGGTGTCCTTGAGCTCGATCAGGATCTCGCGGTAGGTCTCCTTGCCGACGTTGTAGGCCCACTCGAGGCCGCCCTTCGGAATCGAGACCGTATTCCCTTCGGCGGGCACCTTGCCGACGAAGGAGGGGACGGGGCTGCCTTCGGGCGTGACGCCCGCGACGTAATCGCCCGTCAGGATCACGAGGTAGTAGTCGTGATCGTGGTGGTGCAGATCGCTCGCCTGACCGGGCTCGAGCACCATCTCCCAGATCCGGAGCTTCTCGTCCTCCCAGAGCACGCGACTCGCCACGTCGCCGCGCGGGTCGTCCTTGTGCTCCTCCCGGAATCGGTCGAGGCGGGCCTTCATCTCGGGGGTGAGGTCGATGAACTCGGGCGGGGTATGGATCATGGCGGGCTTCCTCCGGTCGGGTCTCGGGTGCTGTGCCGGCATCCGACCTGCGGTCCGGCCTCGGGTGGTGCGCCGGTCTCCGACCTGCAGTCCGGCCTAGAAGTTGTATCCCCGCTCGTCGTGGAGCGCGAGGTCGAGTCCCATCCGCTCCTGCTCCTCGGTCACCCGGAGCCCGACGAGCGCGTCCGTCAGCTTGAGCAGCACGAAGCTCGCGACGCCGGCCCAGACGGCCGTGATCAGGGCGGCGGTGAGCTGCACGCCGAGCTGGTGCCCGATCTCGAGCCCCTCCTGGTTGCCGCCGAAGGCGCTCGCTCCGAAGACGCCCGCGAGCACCGTCCCGACGAAGCCGCCCACGCCGTGCACGCCGAAGACGTCGAGGCTGTCGTCGTAGCCCATGCGCACCTTGAGTGCCGTCGAGGCGAGGTAGCAGATCAGGCCCGAGGCGAAGCCGATCGCCACGGCGCCGGCCGGACCGACCACGCCGGCGGCGGGCGTGATCGCCGCGAGGCCGGCGATCGCGCCGGTGGCGATGCCGAGGACGGAGGGCTTCTTGTGCTTCGTCCACTCGATCGCCATCCAGGTGAGCGCGGCGGTCGAGGCCGAGATGTGCGTGACCGTGATGGCCATCGCGGCGCTGCCGTTCGCGCCGAGGGCCGAGCCGCCGTTGAAGCCGTACCAGCCGACCCAGAGCATGCCCGTTCCCGTGACGCACATGGTCAGGTTGTGCGGCGGCATCGCGGTCTTCGGGTAGCCGGTGCGCGGCCCGATCAGGATGCAGGCCACGAGGGCGGCGACGCCCGCCGTGATGTGCACGACGATGCCGCCGGCGAAGTCGAAGACGCCCATGTCGGCGAAGTAGCCGCCGGCACCGCCCCAGGTCATGTGGCAGATCGGGGCGTACACCACGACGAGCCAGAGCGAGGAGAAGATCAGCACGGCGGAGAAGCGCATGCGATCGGCGAAGGCGCCGATGATCAGGGCGGGCGTGATCACGGCGAAGGTGCATTGGAAGACGAAGAAGAGCACCTCGGGAATCGTGCCCGAGAGCGTCTCCGCGTCGACGCCCGACAGGAAGACGCGGCCGAAGCCGCCGATGAAGGCGCGCAAGCCGGCCTCGCCCTCGACCATGCCCGTCGAGTCGAAGGCGAGGGAGTAGCCGACGACGAGCCAGAGCAGCGTCATGAGGCCCGTCAGTGCGAGGCATTGCATCAGTACGGAGAGCACGTTCTTCGTGCGCACGAGTCCGCCGTAGAAGAGTGCCAGGCCGGGGATCGTCATGAAGAGGACGAGCCCCGTCGAGGCGAGGATCCAGGCCGTATCCCCCGTATCGAGGCCGTCCGCAGCGAGGGCGCGCGAGGGCAGGGCGAGCAGCAGGCTGGCGGCGAGGGCGATGCGAGGGACGAGTCGATGCAGCAGGTGGGGGGCGCGCTCGTGCGGGACGGAGAGGAGCAGACGGGCGAGGCGCGTCGGGCCGGACATGGGTGGCACTCCGATTCGGCTGGGACGGTTCACGAGCGCGGCGCGACGGGTTCCGCGCGATCGACGGACGGGGTCGTGGGACCCACGGCGTCGCTCGCCGGCACGGGACCGAGGCAGCCGGTCACGAGGACCGTGCAGTTCTAAACCGGAACGGGCTTCAAATCAAACGAATCGGCTGAAAAACGCACGCTCCAATCCGGCTCTGTGCATGAATCCGCACAGACTGGAGGGCGTGGCCGGCATCGGGCCAGGCGCACCGCATGACCGCAGGGCCGATCAGGGGACGCGGCACTCGAGTCGATCGATCGCATGGACCGGCGCGTTGGCGCCGGACATCAGGTCGGCGATCGAGCCGTAGACCCGCTGCTGCTGCTTGACGCGAGACAGGCCCTCGAAGCTCGCGTCGGTCACGCTGATCTCGAAGTGCCCGGGTCCCTGGGGCCGCACCTCGATCTGTGCTCCGGGCATCGCCCGGGCGATCGCCGCCTCGATCTTGCCGGCGATCTCCTCCGGCGCGGGGCCGGCGTTGATGATCTGGAGTGCCATCTGCTGCTCCTCTTCGGGTCCGCAGGGCGTGCGCGGTGCGCCGGATCCCCGCGACGCGGGCCCGACGCGTCGCGTCGCCTAATACCGCGGAACCTCGGGGTCGATCTCCTGGCTCCAGGCGTCGATGCCGCCGACCACGTTGTAGACGCGGGTGAAGCCGAGGGCGACGAACTGCTCGGCGGCCTGCTGCGAGCGACCGCCGTGGTGGCAATGGAGCACGAGGCGGGTGTCGCGCGGCAGCGACTCGATCCGCGCCGCGACCATCTCGTTCAGGAGGACCGCGCCCGGGATCGCCGCGATCGCGCGCTCCTCGGGCGTGCGTACGTCGAGCAGCTCCATCGGATCGCCCGCATCGAGTGCCGCCCGCAGCTCGCGCACGGTCATGGTCTGCACGCGCGGCGCGTTCGGATTGTCGACCCGGAAGGCCTGCCCGTTCGGCGTGTCCGCCACGTCGATGCGGATGCCGTCGGCGCGGGAGGCGGAGATGGGATCGAGCAGCAGCGTGATGCCCGGGGCGATCGCCTCGACGTCGGCGCGCGTGCGCGGGGCGATCGAGAGGTGGGCTTGATAGGTCGCATCGACCGAGAGATGCAGCTCGCGGCCGGCACCACCGTGCTCGGCGATCGCCTGCTCGAGCGCAGCGAGAGCGACCGGCGTGACCTCGATCTTCGGCTGCACGACCTCGACGGGCTCGAGGCCGAGGGCCTCGTAGAGCTCGCCCGTGCCGAGCATCTCCTGCACGATGTCGCAGCCGCCGACGAACTCGCCGCGGACGTAGAGCTGGGGGATCGTGGGCCAGGAGGAGAACTCCTTGATGCCTTCGCGGATGTGCGGCGCGGAGAGCACGTCGACCGTGTGGTACTCGGGGAGCACGGAGTCGAGGATCCCGACCACGGTCGCGGAGAAGCCGCATTGCGGCGAACGTCGGTTGCCCTTCATGAAGAGCAGCACCGGATGCGACTCGATCAGCTGACTGATTTCCTGGCGGACGGCGTCGTCGAGGGCCATCGCGAACCTCCCTGCCCGTGGCCGGCGCGCGCGCCACGAGGCGGCGGAAGCTAGCAGAGGGGCCCGGCGCGGGCCTCGGCGGCATGCTCCCGAGCGCAGGGCCGCGCCGGGGCGGGGCGGCCGGATCGGCCGCGGGCGAGGCGACGGCCGTGTCTCAGGCCGTGATCGCCTGGCTCTCCTTGATCCGGTCGCTGCACATCTGGAGGATCGGCTCGACGTCGTTCGCCGTCAGGTCGAGGAACGCCCAGGCGGGCATCGCGGACAGATCGAGATTCTCGATCGGACGCGACCGTCCGACCCCCAGCTTCGACAGGCACGAGCTCGTGACGCTCGTGAGCGCGCACATCCGGCCGACGTGGTCGTCGAGCTGCAGCAGCATCTCCGGCGAGTGGTGGTACTGGATCGTGAGGACGAGGCTGTCCGGCAGTCCCCACTGCTGGACGACGGCGGCGCCCAGCTCCGCGTGGGTGAAGCCGAAGACCTCCTGCTCGACGGAGGTGAAGCTGCGGCCCTCGTTGTAGACCGTCGACATGACGCGCTCGTACTCGCTGCGATGGCTGTTGGCGAGGGCGGTCTTGCCGATGTGGTGCATCAGGCCTGCGGTGAAGGCGACGTCGGGGTCGACGCCGATGCCGCGGTACTCGGCGAGCATCGAGGCGACCGGGCCCGAGAGCGAGGAGTGCTGCCAGAGCAGCTTCTCCATCAGCCCGAAGCGCTTGTAGGTCTCCTTCATGGAGGCGGCCAGGACGAGGTTGCGCACGGTCATCGTGCCGAGCAGCGAGATCGCGTGGGAGAGGCTCTGGATCTCGCTGGGGAAGCCGTAGAGGGCGGAGTTCGAGATCTTCAGGATCCGGGCGGCGATCGCGGCGTCCTGGTCGATCAGCTTGCGGATGTCGTCGATCGAGCTGTCCGGATTGTCGACCGCCCGGACGACCTGTCCGGCGATCGCCGGCATCGTCGGGAGGTCGCCCTCGGAGGCCTTCAGATAGCTGTCCAGTCGATTGCTCATGCAGCGGGGCTCCGGGCGCGCCACGAGCGCGCGGATCGGGTTGCGGGCGAGCGTTCGCCCCGCAGGCCTCTTCGACCGGAGAGGCGCGTTGCATGAGGGGCGGATGCAGTCCGCTGGAACGCGAACGGCCCGCGGGGTCCGAGCCCGGCTTCCGCGACCCTGCACACGTTCTGCTCCAGTCGGACGTGGCGGCGACCGATGAAGCGGGCTAACTACCCGACTCATCGGGCCCCCGGGCCCACGCGCGGCGGCACCCGCCGCGCCTTCCGAGACGCGGCCAACAACAGCACCTCGACGCCCCCCGACGAGGTCGTGCCGCCCGAGACCCTCTTTCCCAATTCCTGTTGTTCTGGGCGAGATCAAGACGAAGTGCAGTGCGCTCACGCAGAGTCGTGGCGCGCGCACGCTGGAGAACCATTTGACGAGCGCCTTCGCGCAATCCAACCCCGTGCGGCCGACCTCGCCGCACACCCGAAACCGGCCTACGAAGGGCCACGCCCGCAGCGAGCGGGCCGAGACGCGCCGCCCGAGCGGCTTCGACCGATTCGACCTCGATCCCCGGCTGGCCCGGGCGCTGGCCGAGGCCGGCTACGACGAGCCCCGACCGATCCAGGTCGAGACGATTCCCGCCTGCCTCGACGGCCGCGACGTGATGGGCCTCGCCCAGACCGGGACCGGCAAGACGGCGGCCTTCGCCCTGCCGATCCTCCAGGGCCTGCTCGAGGAGCCCGGGGACGGGCCCCTCGTCCTCGTGCTCGCGCCGACCCGCGAGCTCGCGCGGCAGATCGAGAACGAGATCCGCACGCTGGCCCGCTACACGGAGATCGAGACCGTCTGCGTCTTCGGCGGCGTCTCCGCCGCGTCGCAGACGAAGGCCTTGCGGCGAAGGCCGGAGATCGTCGTCGGCTGTCCCGGTCGCGTGCTCGACCTGCTCCAGCAGCGCGAGCTCGACCTCTCCTGGGTCGACACCCTGGTCCTCGACGAAGCGGATCACATGTTCGACATGGGCTTCTTCCGCGACGTGCGGAAGATCCTGGCGGCGCTTCCCAAGGATCGGCAGAACCTGCTCTTCTCGGCGACGATGCCGAAGGAGGTCCGCTCCCTCGCGGATCAGATCCTGAACGATCCCCACGTCGTCGAGCTCGCGCATACGAAGCCCAGCGAGCGCATCGACCACTTCCTCTACACCGTCGACGAAGGCCGCAAGCGCGCCCTGCTCGATCACGTGCTGGCTCAGGAGGATTGCCGCACGGCGATCGTCTTCACCCGCACGAAGCACCGCGCCAAGCGCCTCGCCCAGCAGCTCGAGAAGCAGGGCCGGAGCGCCGTCGCGCTGCAGGGGAACATGTCGCAGAGCCAGCGGGACCGGGCGATGGAAGGCTTCCGCGCCGGGCGCTTCGAGATCCTCGTTGCGACGGACATCGCCGCCCGGGGTCTGGACGTCGCGGGCATCGACTACGTCGTGAACTACGACGTCCCGAACACGCCCGAGACCTACACCCATCGCATCGGCCGCACCGGCCGCTCCGAGGCGACCGGTCGCGCCTGCACCTTCGTGACCGGCGAGGATCGGGCCTGGCTCCGGGACACGGAGCGCATCCTCGGCGCGCCGATTCCGAGCGAGACGCTGCCCGAGGGCTTGCCGACCGCGGCTGCGGGTCTCGGCGGTCGCGAGCCGCGCACGGGCGGTGGCCGGCGTTCGGGCGGCGCGCGCGGCGCGTCGTCGCGGGACGGATCGCGTGGCGGTGCGAGTGGAGGCGCTGCCTCGACCCGCAATCGGTCGCGACGCGGTGGGCGGCGTTCCGGTCGCGGATCCGCGTCCGGGCGGGCCAGCGCGGGTCGCTGAGCGCGGCTCCGAAGCCTCTCGCTTCGCCGTCTGGCGGCGAGGCGAGGGGCGCCCGACCTACTCGCTACAGCGCTCGAGGCTCGCGACCGTGCGATCGCACTCGAGCGTCTCCGTGACGCCCCCGGCGATCTGGGAGCAGGCGCCGCTATGTGCCTGCATCTCCGCGGTCGCGCGGTCGGCCGCTCGCGCGGTCGAGCAGGCGTGGCGGCCCTTGTAGTCGACGCAGATCTCGCACTCGACGTTCGTCGCGTCGAGCGCGAAGAGGATCACTGCGGCGACGAAAGCGACTCCGAGGGCGAGGCCGATTGCGATGCGTGCCATGAGGCGCGGGGGCTCTCCTCGAGCTCGACGAGATCCGCGAGGATGCGCAGGGCCTCGAGCCGCTGCGGAGTGGGCTTCTCGTCTTCGGGGGCAGTGTACGACTCGTCGTCGCCGTCCGCTGCGGGCGTCTTCGATTCGCTTGCGTCCGCGTCGCTCGCACCCTTCGTCTCGCCATCCACGACCGTCTCGTCGGTCGTGCCGTCCGCGTCCTTCGCCTCGGCCTCCTTGCGCTCGCGAATCAGCTCGGCGAGGTGGATCACGTCGTCCTCGGCGCGGACCTTCGCGAGCTGCTCCTCGATCTTCTTGAACTCCTCGTCCTGCGCGATCCGCGCCGCGGAGCGCCGCGAGAGCTCGGCGATCAGGCCCGCATCGATCGGCTTCCACGCGGTGGCGAGTCCGGTCGAGATCGGGGCGATGCCGTTCTGAGCGCCGGCCGGTCCGAGGAAGGGGGCGATCGTCTGGCTGTCGAGGGAGTAGGGCGTGTAGCGCTCGCCGAGCTCGTCGGTCGCGAAGAGCGAGGGCAGGACGACGTCCGCGGCAACGCCCGAGTGCTGGGTCGATGCGCCACCGGGTCGGAAGAAGAGCGCCGTCGTGACCTTGATGGCGCCCAGACGCCCGGGCTGATGGATGAAGCTCTGGACCGTGCCCTTCCCGAAGGTGTGGTCGTCGCCCACGATCACCGCGCGGCGGTAGTCCTTCATCGCGCCGGCCACGATCTCCGAGGCCGAGGCCGTGATGCGGGAGGTGAGGATCACGAGTGGACCGTCGTAGACGATGTCCTCGTCCTGATCCTCGAGGAACTGGACTTCCTGGAAGACGTTCTTGACGGCGACGATCCCGCCGTCGCGGATGAAGAGGCCGGCGATGTCGACGGAGCTCTCGAGCTTGCCGCCGCCGTTGCGCGAGAGGTCGAGGAGCAGGCCATCGGCCTTCGCCTCCTTGACCTGGCGGAGCAGATCGCGGACGTCCCGACTGCTCTGCCGCTTGCTCGGGTCCGGATCACCGTAGAACGTCGGCAGGTCGAGGATGGCGAGCTTGCGCTTGCGGCCGCCGATCTCGACCTCCTCGAAGTCGAGGGTCGCCGCCGCGTCCTCGATCGTGACCTTGTCGCGCTCGATCTCGACCTCGAGCCGCTCGGTCGTGTCGGCCTTGCGCAGCACGGTCAGTCGGACCTTGGTGCCGCGCTCGCCGCGGATCATGGACACGACGTCTCGCAGGGACATGTCGATGATGTCGACGAAGTCCTCGCCCTCCTGCGCGACGGCGATGATCTTGTCGCCGGGCTCGAGCACGCCCGCCTTGTCGGTCGCGCCGCCCGGGATGATCCGTTCGACGATCGAGTAGCCGTCCTTCGAGGAGAGGGCGACGCCGATGCCGTCGAGGGAGAGGCGCATCTGGATCTCGAAGTCCTCGACCGCCTCGGGCGGGTAGTAGGTCGAGTGCGGGTCGAGTGCGCTGGCGAAGGCGTTCAGGAAGTTCGAGTAGGTGTCCCGGGGCTCGAGCTCGCGCGCGCGGCGGGTCATGAGCTCGTAGCGGTGGATCAGCTTCTCCTTCGCCTTGTCCACCTCCATCTCGCTCGAGAGGTAGTTGGACATCTGGAAGTGGACGAGGCGCTCGACGAGATCGCGGCGGGCGGCGTCGTCGAAGGGATGGCCGCGCTTCTCGGGATCGAGGATGAGACGGACGTCCTCGTCGAGCGCGTAGTCGGGGCTCGAGACGAAGGCCCGGACCTCCTTCTCCATCCGTTCGTAGCGCTTCACGAGGTCGGCCTGGAGTCCGTCGAGGGTCTCGCACTCGCCGTTCTGGATGCCGAAGAAGACGCCCGTGAGGTCGCGGCGGAGCTTGTCGACTTCCGAGGCGAGGAAGAGGCTCTTCGAGGGGTCGATGCCCTCGATGTAGGCGTCGATCGCGCGCTCCTTCAGCTCGGGGTTGAGCGCGCGGAAGCTGATGTGGCGCTTGAGCAGGTTCTGGATCAGATCCCAGCTTCGACGGCAGGTCAGCTCGGGGCTGCCGAAGCTCGAAGCCCCTGCGGGAAGCGCGGCCGCCATCGTCGCGATCGCGACGAGCCAGACGAGCAGGCGGCGGGTGGACCCGGGGCGGGGGGCATCGGTGCGGCGCATCATTTCTCCCATGATAGAGACGGGCGTGCCTGGCGTCAGGCACCCGTGACCCCACCCGGCGTTCCATCGGCTCGCAGCGCCCCCGAGCTGAGCCCCCCGGCCCCGTTCCGGATCGCCTGGCGCCGCTTCCGAGCCGCGCCCCGCGACGTCGTTCCGGATCGCCTCGCGACCCGGGCGGCTCGGCTACTCTCCGCGCCCCAAACGGCCGGCCAGGAGGCGATTCGATGGCAGATTTCCACTACCAGGAGATGTTCGAGCTCGGTCCCGACCGCACCGAGTACCGCAAGCTCGGGGACGAGGGGATCTCCACGATCCGGATCGACGGGCGTGAGATCCTGAAGATCGAGCCCGAGGCGCTGACCCGGCTGGCCGCCGCCGCCGTGCGTGACGTGTCCCACCTCTTCCGGCCCGGCCACCTCGCGCAGCTCGCCAAGATCCTCGAGGACCCCGAGGCCTCGGACAACGACCGCTTCGTCGCCCTCGAGCTGATGAAGAACGCGAACATCTCGGCCGGCATGGTGCTGCCCTCCTGCCAGGACACGGGGACCGCGATCGTCGTCGGCAAGAAGGGCCAGGACGTCTGGGTCAACGGCAACGACGAGGAGGCGCTCTCCCGCGGCATCTTCCAGACCTACACCGAGACGAACCTCCGCTACAGCCAGGTCGCCCCACTCACCATGTACGAGGAGAAGAACACGGGCACGAACCTGCCCGCGCAGCTCGACCTCTACGCGACCCAGGGCGACGCCTACAAGTTCCTCTTCGTCACGAAGGGGGGCGGCTCGGCGAACAAGTCGCTGCTCTTCCAGGAGACGAAGGCACTGCTCAACCCCGAGTCGATCAAGAAGTTCATGATCGAGAAGATCAAGTCGCTCGGGACCGCCGCCTGCCCGCCCTACCATCTGGCCGTCGTGATCGGTGGCACCTCCGCCGAGACGACGCTCAAGACCGTCAAGCTCGCCAGCTGCAAGGAGCTCGACAACCTGCCGACCTCGGGCAACGTCCACGGCCGCGCCTTCCGCGACGTCGAGCTCGAGGAGCAGATCCTGCAGCTGACCCGCGAGGTCGGGATCGGCGCGCAGTTCGGGGGCAAGTATTTCTGCCACGACGTACGCGTCATCCGCCTGCCGCGACACGGCGCCTCCTGCCCCGTCGGCATCGGCGTGTCCTGCTCCGCGGATCGCCAGATCAAGGCCAAGATCACGAAGGACGGCATCTTCCTCGAGCAGCTCGAGACGGATCCGGCGCGCTTCATGCCGGACCTCGTCGCACACGAGCTGACGCGCAAGCCGGTCGCGATCGACCTGAACCGTCCCATGCGCGACGTACTCGCGGACCTCTCGCAGTACCCCGTCACGACCCAGCTCTCGCTCACGGGCACGATCATCGTCGCTCGCGACATCGCCCACGCGAAGCTCAAGGAGCGCCTCGATCGCGGCGAGGACCTGCCCCAGTACTTCAAGGACCACGCCGTCTACTACGCGGGTCCCGCGAAGACACCGAAGGGCGAGATCTCGGGCTCCTTCGGGCCGACGACGGCGGGCCGGATGGACTCCTACGTCGATCTCTTCCAGTCGCACGGCGGGTCGATGATCATGCTCGCCAAGGGCAACCGCTCGAAGCAGGTGACCGACGCCTGTCAGCGGCATGGCGGCTTCTACCTCGGCTCGATCGGCGGCCCCGCCGCGATCCTCGCGAAGAACTGCATCAAGAAGGTCGAGGTGCAGGAGTACGAGGAGCTCGGCATGGAAGCGATCTGGCGCATCGAGGTCGAGGACTTCCCGGCGTTCATCATCGTCGACGACAAGGGCAACGACTTCTTCTCGAATCTCTGATTTCCGGCGTCGGCGCGGCGGCTCGGTCCAAGGGCCGGCCGCGCGCCGCGCAACGCCTGCGCAGGCCGCGCGCGCCTTCGCGGCAACGACCGGGACGGTCCGTCGACCCGGCCCGTGCGGACCCCGGTGCACCCGTCACCTTCGTCGCAGGCCCCTCCACTCACGATCGGGTCCCCGAGGCGGCTCGTGCCTCCGAGCCATCCGTGGACCCGGCCTCGTGGATCCGGGAGGGGATCCCGGTGCGCGTCCCCGGGACGCGTCGGACGACCGGACGATGGCGCGTGCGTTGTTCTGGATGAAGGTCGGTCTCTGCACCGGCCTCGGACTCGTGGTGATCGGATTGGCTGCGGTCTCCTCTTCGAGCGATCCATCCGGAACATCGTCCACGCCGCGCCGCGACGGCGTCTGACGCGCACCCGCGGTGCGCGACCGCCGGCTCCTGCTGGCCACGCGCACGGAGAGTCAGGCGACCGTCCCGCCTCGCGCGGCCGATCGCCGACGGGTCCATCGAATCCCTGGATGGACCGCCGCCCCGCCGTCTCCTCGATCGGCGGGGCGGCCTCTGCGCACCCGGCGGTTGTCCTCGATCGGCGGGGCGGCCTCTGCGCACCCGGCGGTTGTCCTCGATCGGCGGGGCGGCCTCTCGCGCCCGGTGACGCCGCCTTGCAGCCCGTCCGCCTTGTGCTTGGATCCCGCGATGCGGAGCGAGCCGATCGCCGACCTCCACGACCCGCGGATCGACGACTACCGGAACCTCAAGGACGCGACCCTCGCCTCGAGCCGCCACCGATTCATCGTGGAAGGTCGCGGCAACCTCCTCGTCCTGCTCTCGAGCTCGTCCCATCGCCCCGCGTCGATCCTACTGAGCCGCCGGACCTTCGACGGGCTCGCGGCGGATCTCGAGCGACTGGCGCCGGATTGCCCGATCTACGTGGCGGAGCAGGCGCTGCTCGATGCGATCGTCGGCTACCCGATCCATCGCGGCTGCCTGGCGGCCTGTGATCGCGGTGCGGCGCGCGACGCGCTGGGCCTGGTCGACGAGGTCCTGTCCGAGCGGCCCGCGGCGCGCTTCGTCCTGCTCGAGGGACTCACGAACCACGACAACGTCGGTGGCATCTTCCGCAACGCGATGGCGCTCGGGGCGGACGCCGTGCTGCTCTGTCCGCGCTGCTGCGATCCGCTCTACCGCAAGGCGGTCCGGACCTCGATGGGCGGCGTGCTCGTCGTGCCCTTCGCGCAGGCCGAGGACCTGGGCCGGCTGCTCGACGGGCTGCGGGCGCGGGGCGTCGAGGTGCTGGCCCTCGATCCGGGGGAGCCCGGCGAGGATCTGGCGGCGATGGGCGAGGCGCCGGCGGGGCCCGTGGCGCTCCTGCTCGGGACCGAGGGGCCGGGGCTCACGCAGGAGGCCCTCGCGCGCGCGGACCGACGGGTGCGGATCGCGATGCGTCCCGGGGTGGATTCGCTGAACGTCGCCGTCGCGGCGGGCATCGCGCTCCATCGCCTCTTCCGTCCCGCCGAAACGTCGCCCGTCGGAGGTCACTGCGGATGAGTCGGAGACCGATCCTGGTGCTGAAGACGGGCGAGGCGCTGCCGCTCGTGAAGGAGCGACGCGGCGACTTCGAGCGTTGGATCGCCGAGGGGCTCGGGGACGGGCCGGTCGTCGTCGTCTCGGTGCACGAGGGCGAGGCGTTGCCCGAGGTGGAGTCGATCGGCGGCGTGGTCGTGACGGGCTCGCCCGCGATGGTCAGCGACCGGCACGATTGGAGCGAGGCGGCGGCGCGTTGGCTCGCGGAGATCGTCGAGCAGGACGCCGTGCCGGTCCTCGGACTCTGCTACGGACATCAGCTGCTCGCGCACGCGCTCGGCGGCGAGGTCGGACCGAATCCCCGCGGCCGGGAGATGGGCACCGTCGAGATCCGCGCGCGCGCGCCCGGCGAGCCCTCGGCGGAAGGCGACTGGGCTGCGCTGATCGAGCCGTCGCAATTCGTCGGGCACATGTCGCACCTCGAGTCGGTGCTGCGACCCCCGGCCGGGACGCGCGTGCTCGCGGCGAGCGATCTCGAGCCGCATGCGGCGCTGCAATACGGACCACGCCAATGGGGCGTGCAGTTCCATCCCGAGTTCGACCGCGAGATCATGCAGCTCTACGTCGAGGCGCGGCGCGAGGTGCTGGTCGGCGAAGGGCGCGATCCCGACGCGATGATCCGGGCGGCGCAGGACACGCCCGAGAGCGCGCGGGTGCTCGAGCGCTTCGCGGCGATCGTCGAGGCGGGGCGGGGAGACGGCGGGGACTGAGCCGGGCGACGGTTGGGGGCGGTGCCGTCCGGGGCCGATCGGACGCTTCGGTCGCTCCGGATCGGGTCAGTCGTCGTCTCGATCGCGGGCGCCGCGGCGTTGCTCCTGGCGATGGCGGCGGACCTGCTCCCGGTAGACCCAGCGCAGCAGCTGGGAGCGATTGTTCTCGTCGAGCCCGACGAACTCCACCGCGACGCTCGGCTTGCGCCGCCCCGTGACCTCGCCCGGCGGTCGCACGACGCGCGCGGGCAGCACGAAGCAGAGCGAGCCGGGCAGCTCGAAATGACAGACGACCTCCTCGTCCTGCTCGTAGTCGAGGTCGGCCTGGAAGCGGATGCCGCCGGCGGAGAGATCCAGCAGGTCGTGCACGTGGCCGAGCTGGGTCGGCTCCGGCCCCGGGACCCCGCCCGACTCGGCCGCCTCAGCGACCGGGCTTGCGTGGCTCGACGGGCGGAGCACGCGCACCTGGAGACCGTGTGCAGAAATGCGAACGAATGCGCGTTGTTGCACCCGCTCCCAGACGGGCTCGAGCTGGAGGGCGAAGGTCGCGGGCGAGCAGGCCTTGACGACGGCCCGGGTGAGGTAGCGGCTGTCGTCGATGACCGGGGACTCGACGATCACGGTCTCGCCGCGGCCGATCGGATCACAGCTGCCCAGGAACCAATGCAGCCCGTCGGCGACCTGGTCGACGCTCACGACGAGGGGGAAGCCACCCGCCGGGCCATCCGGATGGAGGATGACCAGACTACCGGCCTCGAGCAGGATCCGGCGCTTGTTGGACTCGGCATCGGCCATGGGGGACTCCGCGCGGATGGTGTTCGTTTCGGTGAGCCTGCAGAGCGCTTGAGTGGCCCCTGGGGAACGAGCCGAGGTGCGCGAGTCCAAGGCGCGGATCGGTCTCGACAGTGCGAGCAACCACTCTTAAAGTCCGCGCGTGGAATATCGAGTGGCAGCGCTCGCGGAGGCCGCTGGCGTCGGCGTCGACACCGTCCGCTTCTACCAGGCCCGCGGCCTGATCCCGCCGCCCGCCCGCCGCGGCCGATTCGCGATCTACTCGACCGAGCACCTCGAGCGCATCCGCCGCATCCGTTCCCTGCTCGACGCCGGCTTCAGCCTGGCCCAGATCCGTCGGTTGCTCGACACGGAGCCGGAGGCCGTGGCCGCGCCGGCCGCCGGCGCCGGTCGCTCGCGTCGGCGTGGCGCGTCGGCCGACAGGACCGAGGAGACGACGTTGCTCGCGGCCCTGGCAGCCCAGCGCGTCGGCGAAGGCACGCTCGGTCGCGCCGAGCTCGCCGCGGCGTCCGGCATTCCCGAGGCGCTGGTCGCGGCGGCGGTGCAGGCCGGGCTGATCGCGCCGATCGAGATCCACGGCGAGGAGCGATTCCCGCGCTCGGATCTCGAGCTGCTGCAGGCGGCGCTCGAGCTGCTCGGCCTCGGGCTGCCCCTCGACCGGCTGCTCGAGCTCGCGGCCCAGCACGCCGCCCAGGTCGATCACCTGGCCGATCAGGCGATCGAGCTCTTCGACGATCACGTCCGCAAGCCGCGCGGCGCGGACGAGGACGCCGTGCGCCGCTCCTTCGAGCGGCTGCTTCCGCGCGCGACCCGGATCGTCGCGCTCCACTTCCAGCGCACCGTCGTCGCCCGCGCCCTCGAACGGCTGCGGGATCGCGGCGAGGCGCGCGCGCTCGAGAAGGCCCTCGAGGCGACCCAGGCTGCCCGATTGGAGGTTCAGTGGCGTTAGGCGATCTGCCCACCGGCGACGAGAAGCGCGTCCGGGTTCGCGACATGTTCGATCGCATCGCGCCGCGCTACGACGCCTTGAACCGGGTCATCTCGGTCGGCCTCGACCAGCGCTGGCGGCGCCGCGCCCTCGACAAGATCGCGGTCGGCGCAGGCGATCGGGTCGTCGACCTGGCGTGCGGAACGGGGGATTTCTGCGAGCTGGTCGCGTCGCGCGGGGCGTCGGTCGTCGGCGTCGACTTCGCGATGCAGATGCTGCGGCAGGCGCGGCGGCGGGGGCTCGACTTTCCGTCGGTCCAGGGCGACGGCGAGTGGCTGCCCTTCCGCAGCGCGTCCGTCGACGTCGTGACCTGCGGCTTCGCGCTGCGCAACTTCGTCTCGCTCGAGGCCGTGCTTCGGGAGATCGCGCGGATCGTCCGTCCGGGCGGACGCATCGCGCTGATCGACGTCGACCGTCCGGGCTGGGCGCCCTTGCGCGCGGCGCACTCGCTCTACTTCGATCGCGTCGTGCCCTTTATCGGCGGGCTCGTCTCGGATCGCAGCGCCTATCGCTACCTGCCGCAGTCGACGGCCTACCTCCCGCCGCCGGCCGAGCTGCGCGGGATGCTGCAGGCGGCGGGCTTCCTCGAGGTCGATCGCGAGACGCTGATGCTCGGGGCGGCGCAGATCCTGACGGGCGTGCGTGGCCCGCTCACGCCGGTCGGCCTCGCGCGCGGCGGGCGGCCGTCGTGAGGGGGGCGGAGGGGACGATGTCGCCCGGGAACGCGACGCGCGAGGCGATCGCCGCCTCGGCTCGACGCGCGACGGAGACGGGTCGCTCCCGCTGGCTCGTCCATCGGCGCGTGCACGAAGGCGACGCTGCGCCTGCGTCCGAGGCCCCGGCGCGGGCGCTCGCACTCTGGCGGGCTGCGGGCGGACGGGACCGCTTCTACTGGGAGCACGTCGAGTCGGGACACGTCTTCTGCGCCGTCGGCAACGTCGACGAGACCGAGAGCAGCGGCCCCTCGCGCTTCGCCGACGTCCGACGCTGGCTCGAGGAGCGATGCGCCCGTCTCGACTTCGTCGGTGCAGCGTCGCCCTGGCCGGCCCCGCTCGCCCTCGGCGGCTTCGCCTTCGACGACGACGGGCCGACGACGGAACCATGGAAGGGCTTTCCCGCCGCGCGCTTCGTGATGCCCGAGCAGCTCTTCGAGCGGCGGGGCGACGCGATCCTCGAGCTGCAGCTCGTGCGCGTCGAGCCGGGCGCTTCGGTCGCTCAGCTGGAGTCCGCGCTCGCAGAGCGCGCCACCGCGAGTGCGGACGTGGACGACGGCGACCCGGGCCGCGAGTCGGCGTCGGGCGTGTCCACGGCCGCGGAATGCGAAGCGGCGCGTGCGTCGAGCTGGCCTCCGGGACCGGAGTACCGCGTGCAGTCGGATCGCGCGCACGACGTCTTCCGGGCCCAGGTGCGCAAGGCGACGGAGGAGATCGCGACGGGTGGGCTCGAGAAGGTGGTGCTGGCGCGATCCCTGCGCGTCGAGCACGACGGGGCGGTCGACGTCGCGGACTTCCTCGCGCGGCTGCGCGCGATCTATCCGAGCTGCACGCTGGTCGCGATGGGACGCGGGTCGAAGGTCTTCCTGGCCGCGACGCCCGAGACGCTGGTCCGCGTCGAAGGGCGACGGGTCGCGACCGCGGCGCTCGCGGGCTCGGCGCCGCGGGGGCGTACGCCGGAGGAGGACGCGGAGATCGGTCGCGCACTGCTCGCCAGCGCGAAGGATCGCGCCGAGCACGCGCACGTCGTACACGCGATCCGATCCGTGCTCGATGCCCGCTGCGACCGGCTCGAGATGGCCGACGCGCCGCGGCTGCGACCGCTCTTCGGCATCCAGCACCTCGAGACCCCCTTCGTCGGGCGGCTCGCGCAGGACGGTGCAGCGACCGGCGTGCTCGAGCTCGTCGAGGCCCTGCATCCCACGCCCGCCGTCGGAGGCACGCCAGCCGCGGCGGCGCGACGCTTCCTCGCTCGGGTCGAAGGGCTCGATCGGGGCTGGTATGCGGCGCCGATCGGTTGGCTCGATGCGGAAGGCGGTGGCGACTTCCGCGTCGCGCTGCGATCGGCCTTGATCGACGGTGTGGCGGGGGCGGGGGAAGAGCCGGTCGCCGGCTCGCCGCCGCCCGAGGCTTCGAGCCGGGCGCTGCTCTTCGCGGGCGTCGGACTCGTCGCGGGCTCGGATCCCGAGCGCGAGCTCGAAGAGACCCGCATCAAGCTGCGTGCGCTGCTCGCGCCGCTCACGGAGATCTGAGATGGCGGGGGCCTTCGAGGCCGATTCCGAGGCGGCCTGGGCCTACTGCGCGGCGTTCTTCGAGGCGCTCCGCCAGGCCGGCGTCGAGCACGTCGTGATCTCGCCGGGCTCGCGCTCGACGCCCCTCGCGATCGTTGCCGAGGCGACGCCGGGGCTGCGGACGTGGATCGTGCTCGACGAGCGATCCGCCGCGTTCTTCGGGCTCGGCCTCGGGCGCGCCAGCCGGCGTCCGGCGGCGCTGGTCTGCACCTCGGGCACCGCCGCCGCGAATTATCTGCCGGCCATCGTCGAGGCGCATCACGCCCGGGTCCCGCTCGTCGTCCTCACGGCCGATCGACCGCCCGAGCTGCGGGACTGGGGCGCCGGCCAGACGATCGAGCAGACGGGGCTCTTCGGACGGCATCCGCGCTGGGCCGCCGAGGTGCCGATCGCGGGAGCGGGCGACGACGCGCTTCGGCATGCGCGGCGGCTCGCGGCGAGGGCCGTCGCCGTGGCGGTCGGTCGACCGGCCGGCGCCGTGCATCTGAACTGGCCCTTCCGCGAGCCCCTCGAGCCGCCGGCGGGCTGGTCGACCGGGTCGCCGGCGGAGATCGCTGCATCGGGCGGCGGGGCGGACGTGCGTATCGAGGGCGGGCGTGCCTCCGGCGGCTCGTCCGTTTCGGTGCCTGCGGACGACCCGGGGCTGCGCTTCACGACGGCGGGTGAGCAGGCGGATCCGGCGGACGTCGCCGCGCTCGTCGCGCTGGCGCGGCAGGAGCGGGCGGGGGTCGTGTGCTGCGGGCCGATGGATCCGGCGCCGGGGCTGGCGCGCGCGATCCGCGACTTCGCGCGGGCGGCGGGCTGGCCCGTGCTGGCGGATCCGGCGTCTTCCTTGCGAGGTGGCTGCGAGGGGGGCGATCCGATCGTGCTGGCGATGGGCGATGCGCTCGCGCGGGCGCCGGGGTTCGTGGCGCAGAGGCGGCCGCGCGTCGTGCTGCGGCTCGGCGAGGCGCCGGTCTCGAAGGCCCAGCGGCTCTGGCTCGAGGCGGCGGATCCCGCGGCGGTCTGGTGGCTCGACGAAGGCCAGCAATGGGGCGAGCCCTCGCGACGGGCGACCCGCGTCGTGCGCGGCGGGGCGGCGTCGCTCCTCTCGAGTGCCGCGGACGCGCTCGGCGGCGACCCTGCCTCCGACAGCGAATGGTGTCGGGCGTTCGTCGCTGCGGACCAGGCGGCAGGTCAAGCCCTCGAGACCCACGCCCGGACCGACGATGCCTGGTCGGGTCTCTCGATCGCGACGTCCCTCGCGCGGCGCCTTCCGGGCGACGCGACGCTCTTCGCTTCGAATAGCATGGCGATCCGGCTGCTCGACCTCGCTCTTCCGACCGGCGCTTCGCCGCTCCGGGTCTTCGCGAATCGCGGCGCGAGCGGCATCGACGGCGTGACCTCGACCGCGCTCGGTGTGGCCGCCGCCGGTCCCGGCCGCAGCGTGCTCCTGACCGGCGACCTCGCGTTCCTGCACGACCTCTCGGGGCTCCTGCTGGCCCGGCGGGAGCCGCTGCCGCTCACGATCGTCGTGCTCGACGACGATGGCGGCGGAATCTTCTCCTTCCTGCCGATCGCTGCACGGGGCGAAGCGGTCCGCTTCGATCGTCTCTTCCGGACCCCACACGGTGTCGATCTCGCGCAGGCGGCGCCGCTCTTCGGTCTGCCCGTGCAGGGCGTCGATTCGCTCGCTGCCTTCGAGTCGGCCTTCGATCGGGCGCTCGACGAGCCGGGGGTCTCGATCGTGCACGCGCGACTCGAGCCGCGGCGCAACGCCGAGGCCTTCCGGGCGGGGCTGGCTGCGCTCGTCGCCGCCGTGGATGCGACGCAGTCCGCGAGGATGGGGCGGGGGGCGCGATGAGTCACGCCGCGGCGCGGGCGGAGGCGGGCACCGAGGGCTTCGTGCGCGCGGGCGGGATCACATTGCGGGCCGTTCGCGACGCGGGCGCCGGCCGCAGCGTGCTCGTCCTGCACGGCTTCACGGGATCGGCCGAGAGCATGCAGGGCGTGGCGCGCGACCTGGCCGGGCGCCGTGAGGTCGTGCGGCTCGAGCTCGTGGGACACGGCGGCAGCGACGCGCCGCGTGAGCTCGCCGCCTACGCGATGCCGGCCTGTGCGGGTCAGATCGTGGACGCGGTGGCGGGGCTCGGGCTCGAGCGTCCGCATCTGCTCGGCTACTCGATGGGTGGACGGGCGGCGCTGGCGGCGGCGATCGCGGCGCCCGAGGCCTTCTCGAGTCTCGTACTCGTCGGGGCGACGGCGGGGATCGCGGATCCGATCGCGCGCGCCGAGCGGGTCGTCGCGGACGAGGCCCTCGCTGCGCGCATCGAGCGCGAGGGGATCGAGGCCTTCGTCGACGCGTGGATGGCGCTGCCCCTCTTCGCGAGCCAGGCCCGACTCGGCCCCGAGGCGCTCGCCCGCTCGCGCAGGGACCGCCTTCGCCAGCGGCCTCAGGGGCTCGCGAACAGCCTGCGTGGGATGGGCGCCGGCGCGCAGCCGCCGCTCCACGACCGCCTCGATCGGATCGCGGTTCCCGTGCTGCTGGTCGTCGGCGAGGAGGATGCGAAGTTCCGCGGGATCGCGGAGGAGCTCCGTCGCCTGCTCGCCGATGCGCGTATCGCGATCCTGCCCGACGCGGGCCACGCCGCGCATCTCGAGGCGCCGGCGGCCTTCGCGGCCTGCGTGTCGCACTTCCTCGACGACGTCGACGCGGGCCGGGAGGAACGCTCGTGAGCGGAGAGGGCACCGCCTCCGTCCCGTCCGCCGCGTCGCCGCTGCCGCCGCCGGGGGGGCTGCGCGCGTGGCTCCTCGCGGCCCGACCGCGCACGTTGCCCGTGTCGCTCGCACCCGTGCTCGTCGGCACCGCCGTCGCGAGTGTCGTCGGAAGCGTGCGGCCCGGTCCCGCGCTCGCCGCGGGAATCGGGGCGCTGCTGCTGCAGATCGGCTCGAACCTCGCGAACGACGTCTTCGACTTCGAGAAGGGCGCCGACACGGAGGACAGGATCGGTCCGCCGCGCGCGACCCAGCTGGGGCTGCTCACACCGACGGCCATGAAGCGCGGGATGGTCGTCGTGTTCGGTGGGGCGACGCTCGTCGGGCTCTATCTCACCTGGGTCGCGGGACCGATCGTTCTCGCGATCGGCGCCGCCTCCATCCTCGCCGCGATCGCGTACACGGGGGGCCCCTGGCCCCTCGGCTACCACGGCCTCGGCGACCTCGCGGTCTTCGTCTTCTTCGGACTCGTCGCGGTCCTGGGCACGGCCTTCGTGCAGCTCGGCACGTGGCCCCTGATCGGGCTCGTGGCGGCGCTGCCCGTCGGTGCGCTCGCGACGGCGATCCTCGTGGTCAACAACCTGCGCGACATCGACACGGATCGCACGGCCGGCAAGCGAACGCTGGCCGTGCGTCTCGGACGGGTGGGCGCGCGGGCGGAGTGGGCCGGGCTGGTCTTCGGCGCCTACGCCCTCGCGCTCGTCCCCTGGCTCGCCTTCGGCGAGTCGGCGTGGGTGCTGCTGCCGTGGCTCTCCGGGCCTCGCGCCCTCGGCCTCTGGCGCATCGTCGCGCACGACACCGCGGGCCCCGCGCTCAACGAGGCGCTCGCCGGTACGGCGCAGCTCGGCTTCCTCTTCTCCCTGCTCTTCGCCGTCGGACTCGCGGCGTGAGGATCGTGCGCGCGGGCTGGCGGACCTTCCGCGTACCGCTCCGCAGGCCGCTCGCGACGGCCCACGGCGCGATCCACGAACGGCGCGGTCTGCTCGTCTCGCTCGAGGACGAGCTCGGGCACGTGGGGCAGGGCGAGGCGGCGCCGCTCGTCGACCTCGGCACGGAGGACGAGGCCGCTTGCCGGATGGCGATCGAGGCGGCGCTCTCGGCGTGGGTCGACGCGCGGTCGGCCGACGAGGCGGCAGGGCGCGCGATGCCGGATTCGCGGACGCCCTGCGCGCGGGCGGCGCTCGATGGGGCGCTCGCCGACCTCGCGGCACGCCGCGCGGGCCAAGCTCTCGCGGCGTGGCTGCGCGCGCGGGCCGGTCTTGCGGGGGCGCCGGCCGAGCAGGTGGCCGTGCAGGCGCTGGTCTCGGGCGAGAAGCCGGAGGCGGTGGCCGCGAGCGCACGGGCGGCGCGCTCCGAGGGCTTCGGCGCCTTCAAGCTGAAGCTCGCTGTCGAGCCGGGTCGCGTCGATCTCGGGCGGGACCTCGAGCGGGTCGCCGCCCTGCGCGAGGCGGCCGGTCCGGCCGCGCGGCTGCGGCTCGACGCGAACGAGGCCTTCGATCGCGTGCAGGCCCGCGCCGCCTGTCGCGCCTTCGCCGTGCATCGGATCGACCTGCTCGAGCAGCCGCTCGCGCGCGACGACGTCGAGGGGCTCGCGGCGCTCACGCGCGAGGGACTCGTACCGATCGCGGCGGACGAAGCCTTGTCGGGGACGGGACTCGAGGCCTGCCTCGCGGCGCGCGCCGCCGACGTCTTCGTCGTGAAGCCCGCCGCGGCGGGTGGCGCTTCCACGGCGATCGGGATCGCGCGTCGCGCGGCAGAGGTCTCGATCGAGATCGTGTGGTCGAGCCTGATCGAGACCGAGGTCGGACTCGGGACCGCGCTGGCCCTCGCTGCCGCGCTCGCACCGTCCGCGACCGGATCCGCTGCGTGCGTGCAGGGGCTCGGGACCGCCGACTGGCTCGCGTGCGGACTCGGCGGCCGCGTGTCGGGTCCGCGTCCCGTCGCGGGCCGACTCGCCGTGCCGTCGACGCCCGGGCTCGGGCTCTCGCTCGCGCCAGCCTGGTCGATCGAGGGCGAGGTCTTCGAGGGCGAGGCGCGCGTCTACGGGAGCGGCGCGTGAGCGGGGCGCCGGGCGATGGGCGACCCGAGGCGGAGCGGGTGTCCGATCCTGCGGACGTGCGTTGGGGCGCGCGGCTCGCTTCGTGGGGGGTGGATCGCGAGGCGCTCGTCGTCGATGGGCGATCGCTCTCCTATGCCGGGCTCGCGCGCGCGGTCGACGGGGCGGCCGAGGCCCTCGACGCGCACGGTCTCCGGGCCGGTGATCTCGTCGCCGTACTCGCGCCGCCGTCCGCTGCGGGCGTTGCCCTCTTCCATGCGCTGCTCGACCGGCGGATCGTCCTGCTCCCACTGAACGCGCGCCTGCGCGAGCCCGAGCAGGCGGAGGCCCTCGCGCGGCTCCGACCGACGGCGCTGATCGTCGGGGCCGGCGTGGACACCGGCCTCGCGGCGCGGTTGGCGGAGGCGGGGGCCTGCTCGCTGATCGGCTTCGAGGCGGACGGGCCCGCGGATCCGGTACCGGTCTTCATCCTCAGGCGGCCGCTCGACCCGTCGTCACCGGACGCATCGGCCCGGCTCGTGCGGCGTGCGGATCGTGCCCGGGTCGGGGCGGCGCTCGTGCTGCTCACCTCGGGCACGAGCGGTCGTTCGAAGGGCGTCGTGCTGACGCGCGCGAATCTATGGGCGTCGGCCGAGGCGTCGATGCGCGTGCTGCCGCAGGCGCGGGGGGATCGCTGGCTGCTCTGCCTGCCGCTCTTCCACGTCGGCGGCCTCTCGATCCTCGTGCGCAGCGTGCTCGGGGGCACGGCCGTCCTGCTGCACGAGCGTTTCGACGCCGAGCACGTCGCCCGCGAACTCGAGCGCGGGGGTGTGACGCAGGTGAGCCTCGTGGCGACGATGCTGGCGCGCCTGCTCGAGGTGCGGGGCGAGGCCTCGTCGCCGCCGTCCCTGCGTGTCGTGCTGCTCGGGGGCGGGCCCGCCTCCGCCGCGCTGCTCGCGCGCGCCCACGCAGCCGGCTATCCACTCGCGCCGACCTACGGCCTGACCGAGGCCGCGTCGCAGGTCGCCACCCGCGCGCCGACGGATCCTTCGCCCGAGGACGGCGATCTCGCGGGCGGGCTGCGACCGCTGCCCGGGGTCGAGCTCCGGGTGGTCGACGCGCAGGGTCGGCCCGTGCCGGTCGGCGAGGAGGGCGAGATCCGCGTCCGCGGCGCGATCGTGATGCAGGGCTATCTCGACGAGCCCGAGGCCACGGCGGCAGCGCTCGACGGCGGCTGGCTCGCGACCGGGGACGTCGGGCGACTCGATCGCTCGGGCGGGCTGCGGGTCCTCGACCGACGCTCGGATCTGATCGTGTCCGGCGGCGAGAACGTCTATCCCGCGGAGATCGAGTCCGTGCTGCAGGCCCATCCCGCCGTCGCCGAGGCGGGCGTGGTCGGTCGCGCGGACGAGGCCTTCGGCGCGCGTCCCGTCGCCTTCGTCGTGGCGCGCGAGGGGGTGCCGATCGACCTCGACGCCCTCGCACGCTTCGCCCGCGAGCGGCTCGCGGGGTACAAGGCCCCCGTCGCCTATCACGTGGTCGAGGCCCTGCCGCGAACGGCATCGGGCAAGCTGCAGCGCGGGCTTCTGGTGGAGCGACTGCGGGCGATCGACGGGGCCGGGGACGCGAGCGGGTCCGGTGGGTCCGACGATTCCGGAACCTGTTAGTCCATTTCGTCTCGACCCTCGAGGGCGGCGAGGATCAGCGCGCGCACGCGCTCCATCACCTCTTCCGCGGGCTCGCTCGCGATCACCTCGGCGGGGATCGGGTCGAGCACCTCGATCGAGATCGGGTGGCGCCCCTGGAGCAGGAAGCCGCGCTTGGGCAGGGCCTCGGCCGTGCCGCGGACGACGATCGGCTGCACGGGCACGCGATTGCGCTCGGCGATCTGGAACGCGCCGGGCTTGAACGAGCGCAGTCGGCCCGAGGCCGAGCGCGTGCCCTCCGGAAACATCAGGATCGAGCTGCCTCCCGCGATCGCACGGTCGCAGTGCCGCATCATCGCATGGGTGCTGCGCGCGTCCCCCCGACGTAGCGGGATGTAGTCGCAGAGCGTCATGTTCCAGCCGATCAGGGGCACGCGGAAGTTCTCGATCTTCGACACCCACTTGAAATGCGTGTGCAGTCGGAAGAGCACGAGGATGTCGAGCAGCGAGAGGTGGTTCGCGACGAGCACCGCCGGCCCCGCCGTATGCAGCCGCTCCCGCCCGACGACGCGCACCGGCCAGGCGGGATTCAGCCAGGTGTAGAGCGAGGCCCAGAACGAGGTGAAGGCGTGCAGCACGCGCCGCCGCCCGTCGAAGGCCGCCGTCAGCACCCACAGCAGCACGGCGATCGGGAAGAGCACGAGAGACGAGAGGAGCACGAAGCCCCAGAAGAGCAGCGAGCCGGCGACGCGCATCAGTCGATCCCGCCCCCCCGACCGATGGCGGCCTCGCGGCAGGCCGCGACGAAGGCCTCGAAGAGCCGCGCGCCCGAGGGCTCGGCCATCTTCTCGGGGTGCCACTGCACGCCGAGGGTCCAGGCGTCGCCCGCGCCCTCGATCGCCTCGATCACGCCGTCGGGGGCCGATGCGACGCGGCGATGGGCCGGGCCGATCTCGCCGACGGCCTGATGGTGGAGGCTGTTGACGGGCCCCGCGCTCGGACCGAGGGCGCGGGCGAGTCGGCTCGTCGGATCGATCTCGAGGGCGTGTCGCTCGTCGGGGGCGAGGCGATGGCGCGCGGCGTCGGGGCGCTCGGTCGGCAGGTGCGCGACGAGTCGCCCGCCGCCGGCCCGCGCCATCAGCTGCATGCCGTAGCAGATGCCGAAGACGGGTAGACCCCGCTCGCCTGCCCCCAGGAGCAGCGCCTCGTCGAAGGCGAGCTGCTCTGCGGGAACGAGATCGAGCTCGACCCCGGGCGGGAGCGGCGTCGTCGACGGGAAGTCGTCGCCGCCCGGCAGCAGCAATCCGTCGAGCCCCTCGACCAGCGCGTCGACGTCGTGCTGGATCGGAAGGTGCAGCGCGAGACCGCCGGCCCGATCGACGGCGTCGGCATAGCTGCGGTCGATGTAGTGGTACGCGCGGTCGCGGCGCCAGCGACCCCGGTCGTCGAGGGTGAGGGGGATGCCGATCCGGGGGCGCCGCATGGCAGGAGGATAGCCACCTGCGGCATCCTGCGCGGATGGCACGGGTGGTGATCGCGGGATGTGGCTACGTGGGCAACGCGCTCGCGGCGATGTTGATCGCCGAGGGGCACGAGGTCTTCGGCATCCGACGGGATCCGACCCGGCTCGCGCAGGGCGTCGTCCCGATCCGCGGCGACCTCGGTCGGCCGGCGAGCCTGGGCCCCGCCCCGCCCCGGGTCGACTACGCGGTCTTCGCGGTCGGCGCCGACGAGGGCTCGGAGCAGGCCTATCGCCGGGCCTATCTCGACGGCCTGGCCGGCTTCCTCGAGTGGCTGGCCAACGAGGGCCAGCGTCCCCGCCGCATCGTCATGACCTCGAGCACCTCCGTCTACGGCCAGCGCCGCGGCGAGGCGATCGACGAGGCCTCGCCGACACATCCCACGCAGTTTCGCGGCTCGACGATGCTCGCGTCGGAGGGGCTGCTCTCGGCGAGCGGCATCCCGAGCGTGGTCGTGCGGCTCGGCGGGATCTACGGACCGGGCCGCACGAGCCTGATCACGCGGGCGCGCAAAGGGGCCCTCTCCCTGCGCGGCACGCCGCACTACACGAACCGGATCCATCGCGACGATGCCGCGGGCCTAGTCCGCCATCTCCTCTTCCACCCCGCGCCCGAGCCGCTCTACCTCGGCGTCGACGACGAGCCCGCCGACGAGGCGACGGTCTACGGCTGGCTCGCGAAGGAGCTCGGCCTGCCCGAGCCGCCGCTCGCGAACGAGGCCGTGGTCGGGGACGATCGCCGTCGCTCGGCGGGCAGCAAGCGCTGCAGCAACCGCCGGGCCCGGGAGAGCGGCTATCGATTCCGCTACCCGACCTTCCGCGAGGGCTACGCCGCGTTGATCCAGGCGGGTGACGAGGCTTGAGCCCCGGCGGAACGGGTGCGAGCGAGGGGCCGCCGCTCGCGCCCGGGACCCTCGCGATGCCCGGAGCGATCTACTCGCCCTTCGCGGACCGGCTCGTCGGGCATCCCGGTCCGATCTTCCCCCTCCACGTCGGTGATACCTGGCGCGATCCCTTCGAGGGGGCGCGCTCCGAGGACGTGCACGGCGCCGAGCACCCGCGCCTGCACGCCTACGGCGACACGCGCGGGCTGCCCGCGCTGATCGAGCGGGTGCGCCGGAAGCTTCGCGAGCGCAACGGTCTCGAGCACGTGCCCGAGGAGATCCTGATCACGGCGGGTGCGACCGGCGGGCTCGCGGCGCTGGCCGGCGCCGTGCTCTCGCCCGACGACGAGATGTTGATCCTCGCGCCCTTCTGGCCCCTGATCCGGGGCATCGCCCAGACCTTCCGCGCACGTCCGGTCGAGGTGCCCTTCTTCGATCGCGTCTCGACGTGCGCGGAGGCGGTGCGTGCCGTCGAGTCGCGCATCACCTCGAAGAGCCGCGTGCTCTACGTCTCGACGCCCTCGAATCCGACCGGTCGCATCATCCCGGGCGAGTGGCTCGAGGCGCTCGCCGGGCTCGCCCGGCGACACGACCTGTGGATCTTCTCGGACGAGGTCTACGAGGACTACGTCTACGCGGGTGAGCACGTCTCGATGGCGCGCTTCGCGCCGGAGCGGACGGTCTCGGTCTACTCCGTGTCGAAGAGCTATGCCATGGCAGGCCAGCGCGTGGGCTACCTCGCCGGGCCCGCGCGGATCATCGCCGAAGCGCGCAAGATCGGGACCCACGTCTACTACCACGCGCCGATCGTCGGCCAGCACACGGCGCTGCGCGCGATCGAGGGCGGCGCCGCGTGGGTCGCGGCGGCGCGCGAGCAGGATCGCGAGGTCGGCCGGCGTGTCGCCACGCGCCTCGGGCTCGAGCCGCCCCAGGGCGGGACCTTCCTCTTTCTCGATCTGCACGGACGACTCGACGCGCGGGGCCTCGCGGGCTTCCTCGAGGATTGCTTCGCGCGCGGCGTGCTCGTCGCGCCGGGTCATTCCTGTGGTCGCGAGTATGGTGAGTGGGTGCGCGTCAGCTACACGGCGGCGCCGCCCGAGGCCGTGCTCGAGGCCGCGGAACGGCTCGCTTCGGTGCTCGCCGGCGCCTAGCCTTCGAATCCGGGCGCCGCTTCGGTGCGTCGACAGGAGATCCGTCATGCTCGTCATCGACCCTTCCTCGATCTGGACGACGACGCCTCGTCGCGTGGGCGCGCTCGCTGCGCTCGTCCTGCTGACGGGCGCGGGATGCCTCTCGACGCCGGACGCGCTCGCGCCCTGCGATGGATGGGAGTCGAGCCGCGCGATCTGCGGACTCACGAATCCCGAGGACCTCGCCTGGCTGCCGGGGGGCGAATGGGTCGTGGCGAGCGAGATGGCGCGGCTCGATCCGGGATCCGAGGCGATGCCCGATCCGCCCGGGCGGATCACGGCGATCCGTGCTCGGGATCGGGCGCTGCGGCCGCTCTTCCCCGCGGAGTGGGCGAGCGAGGCGCCGGCGTCGTCGGGCTGGGGCGACGCGGCCTGCCCCGGACCGCCCGATCCCGCGCGGCTGCAGCCCCACGGTCTCGACGTGCGCAGGACGGGCTCCGGGGCGGGCGCGCTCGCCGTCGTGAACCACGGCGGGCGCGAGGCGGTCGAGCTCTTCGAGATCGTCGATGCGGATACGGACGCGCCGCGTCTGGCATGGCGGGGCTGCGTGCCGATGCCCGAGGACGCGATGACGAACGACGTCGCCTGGCTGCCCGACGGCGGCTTCGTCGTCACGAAGTTCATGCCGGCGATCGAGGGGGTCGGGCCGAAGGCGATCTGGTCGATCCTCAAGGTGAGCGTCGGCGCGCGAACGGGCGGCGTGCTGCGCTGGAAGCCGGGCGGTGCGGTCGTGCCCGTGGCCGGCAGCGAGGGCAGCGCGCCCAACGGCATCGCCGCCAGCCCCGACGGCCGCACGCTCTGGGTCGCCGCGTGGGGAGGCGAGGCGGTCTACCAGCTGCGACTCGACGGGACGCGCGCGCACGAGCGCGTCGAGATCCCGGTCGACACGCACCCCGACAACCTGACCTGGAGCGAGTCGCTCGGCCTGGTCGTCGCCGGGCAGGATCCCGGTCCCACGAAGGCCCTCGGCTGTGGTCGGCTCCGCGAGGGTGGCTGTGACATCGGCTACGCCGTCTACGCGATCGATCCCCACACGCTCGAGGCGCGGCGCGTGGCGGCAGGCCGGGGGGCGGCGAGTGTCGCCCTCGAGGTCGGGGACGAGCTCTTCGTCGGGGTCTTCGCGGGGGATGCGATCGAACGCGTCGCACTCCCCCGCTGAGCGGGAAGCGCCCCCTTCGATCCAGTATGCTCGCCGCCTGCGCAGCCCTGCCGGCCGCCCCCCGACCGAGGAGTCCAGCATGTCCATCGATGTCGTGATCCACGCCCCCAAGACGCCCGCGCGAACCGCGAGCATCCAGTCCATGCAGCTCTCGATGGCGGGCGATGGGAAGGGCTGGCTCGAACTCTTCGCCGACGACGCCATCGTGCAGGATCCCTACGGTCCGTCGCCGATGGATCCCGCCGGAAAGGGCCATCACGGCAAGGAGGCGATCGGCAAGTTCTGCGCCGCCTTCATCCGGCCGGGCATGCTGCGCTTCGAGATCCGCCAGACGCTCACGTCGGGCCCCGCCTGCGTGAACGTCGGGACGATCTTCACGAAGCGGCCCGACGGCACGATGGGCTGGAACGAGGTCGTGAACGTCTACGAAGTGAACGACGCGGGCAAGATCACGCTGCTGCGCTCGTACTGGGACTACGAGGCGAACCAGAAGACGCTCTTCTAGGCCGCCGATTGCTGCTCGTCGAACGCAGCAACCGGACGGAGCGGCTGCTCGCGGGGCTCGCGGGGCGGACGATGGCGCCCGGGCGCGATCCGCTCGCGCCGGCCATCGTGGTCGTGCAGGGCCCGGGCATGGAGCGCTGGATCGCGCAGTCGATCGCCCGGGCCTTCGGCGTCTGCGCGAACACGACCTTCCCCTTTCCACGGGACTTCCTCGAACGCGTCTTCGCGAGCGCGCCGGCCGAGGCCAGCGTCCCTGCGAATCCCGCCTGGGAGCCGCGTCGACTCGTGTGGGCCGTGGCGAGCGAGCTCGACGCGGCGCGCGACGATCCCGAGTTCGCGCCCCTCCATCGCCATCTGCACGCGGCCGACGGCGAGTGGCGCCTCGTCTCGCTCGCCGAGCGGCTGGCCCGGCTCTTCGACCAGTACGTGACGTTCCGGCCGGCCTGGGTCACGCGCTGGGCGGCGCCGGATGCCGCGCCCACCAGGCCCGACGAGCGCTGGCAGGCGAAGCTCTTCCGCGCGGTCCACGCGCGCGTCGGGCCCGGACACGTCGCGGATCGCGCCCACGCCTTCCAGCGTTGGATCGGGAGCGTTCCGCCGGCGACGGCGGCGGCGGCGCTTCTGCGCGTGCTGCCCGGGCCGATCGAGGTCTTCGCGGTGTCGACCCTGCCGCCGCTCCATCTCGAGGTGATCGACGCCGTGGCGCGGGTGCGCGACGTGCACCTGTCGATGCTCACGCCCTCGTCGCATTACTGGGCGGATCTCTGGCTCGAGGTGAGGGAGGCGACGGAGCGTGGGGCGACCGATGGCGCCGCGTCGCTCTTCGGGCCGTCCCCGCCCTCGCCGATCGTCGCGCTGCTCACCGGTCTCGGTCGGATCGGGGGCGACTTCCAGCGCGTGCTCGAGGACAAGGCGCAGGTCCAGGAGAGCGATCGCGATCTCTTCGAGGATCCGGCCGGAACGTCGCGGCGGTCGGGCCGGACGGCGACGCTGCTCGAGCGGCTGCAGTCGCGCCTCGCGAGTCTCGATCTCGACGCGGGCCCCGAGGCGGGGATGCCGTCGGACTCCGGGTCGGACGAGGAGGCGTCGGCGTCCGCTCGGGTCGTCGCGCGCGCGGACGACTCGATCCGTGTCCATCTCTGCCACGGTCCGCGGCGCGAGCTCGAGGTCGTGCAGTCGATCCTGCGCGATGCCTTCGAGCGCGACGCGACGCTCGCGCCGGAGGACGTGATCGTGATGGCGCCGGACATCGACGCGATCGCGGCGGACGTCGAGGCGGTCTTCGGCGCGGCGGAGGAGGGGCACGCCGTGATCCCCTACCGGATCGCCGATCGCGGCGCGTTCCGCCGATCGCCGGTCGCGGAGGCGTTCCGGGACGGACTCGAGCTGCTCGGCAGTCGCGCGACGCGGGGCGAGCTGCTCGACTGGCTCGGTCGCGCGCCGGTGCGGATGCGCTTCGGGCTCGGAGAGCAGGACGTCGAAGGCCTCGAGGCCTGGGCCGAGCGGGCCGGCGTGCGTTTCGGACTCGACGCGGACCATCGCGCGGACCTCGAGCTCGAGGCCGCCGCGGCGCATACCTGGAGCGATGGGCTCGACCGGCTCGCGCTCGCCCATGCCGTCGGCGGCGCCGGGGTCGTCTTCGCCGGGCGCCTGGCCGAGCCGCTCGAGGCGATGGGTGATCCGCGGGTGCTGGGCGCGCTCGGCGATGCGTGGTCCCTGCTCGCGCGCGCGCGTCGCGACGTCGCGACGAAGCGCAGCGTCCCGGAATGGTGTGCCTGGCTGCAGGCGCTGCTCGACGCGTCGATCTGGCGTGACGACGCCAACGCGCACGAGCACGCCGCCGTGCGCGAGGCGCTGATCGAGCTGACGCGCGCCTCCGAGCAGGCGGGCTTCGAGGCAAGGATCCCCTTCGAGGCGATCCGCGAGCGGGTCGCCGACACGCTCGCCGCCCGGCCCTCGCCGCAGGCCTTCCTCGCCGGCGGCGTGACCTTCTGCGAGCTGGTGCCGCTGCGCGCGATCCCCTTCCGGATCGTCGTCGTGCTGGGGCTGGTCGACGGGGCCTTTCCGCGCGGACGGCCGGCGCCGGGCTTCGATCTGATGGGGCGCGAGCCTCCGCTTCCCGGCGACCGGACCCCTCGCAGCGACGATCGCTACCTCTTCCTCGAGGCGATCCTCTCGGCACGGGACCAGCTCGTGCTGACCGTGCCCGGGATGGATCTACGGGACGGCGCCCGGCTGCCGCCCTCGGTCGTGGTCAGCGAGCTGCTCGACGCCCTCGACGCGGCGTTCACGCTCGAAGGCGGCGATCCGCGATCGAGCGCTATGCGGCTGCGCGACTGGCTGGTCGTGCCCCATCCCCTGCAGGCCGTGAGCGAACGTTATTTCGCGCAGGACGGGGATCCGCGGCTCGTCGCGCGGGACCCCGACGCCTGGCGCGGGGCCCGCGCGCGGCGTGCGGCGCTCGAGACGGAGGGGCTCGCGCCGCGGCGCTTCTTCGAGGGCCCGCTCGCGCCGCGTCGGGAGCCGGGCGCGCTCGTCGCAGACGGCGGGCGTCCGGCCACCGCAACGGCCGAGGTCGAGACGCTCTCCCTCGACGATCTCTGCCAGCGCCTCGCGCGCTCGACCCGGGTCTTCCTGCGCGAGCGCCTCGGCGTGCGGCTTCCGCGGCCCGAGGAGGCGACCGACGAGCTCGATCCGCGTGCCGTCGAGGGGCTGGGTCGGCATGCGCTGGGCAGCGCGCTGCTGAGCGATCTCGCCGCCGGCGCCTCGCCTGCCTCCGCACGCGCGCGCCTGCTCGCGCATCCGCTCCTGCCGGCCGGGCTGGCCGGCCGCCTCGTCGCGGACGCCCTCTTGCGCGAGGCCGAGGCGCTCGTACGTGTGGCGCGTGCGGAGCAGGGCGATGCCCCGCGGCCCGATCTCCCCTTCGAGCTCGAGGTCGCGCCCGTCGGCGCGGAGGGAGCGGCGCATCCGCCCGTGCGGCTCGTCGGTCGACTGGACGGCCTCTGGTCGTCCGCGCGCGTCGAGATCGGCTATGCGCGGCTCGCCGGGCGCAACGAGCTGGAGCTCTGGATCCGGCATCTCGTGCTCTGCCGTCTCGCCGCCGAGCGCGACCGCGGGCTGCCCCGGCGCAGCGTGCTCGTCGGACGACCGGAGAAGCGCGAGCGCCCCGAGCGGATGGTGCGCTTCGGTCCCGTCGAAGACGCCGCGGAGCGGCTCGCCCGGCTCGTCGCCTGGGTACGGGACGCGGAGTCGAGGCCGCTCCCGTTCTTCCCCGCGAGCTCTCGGCTCTTCGCGTCCTACGCCATGAAGGGCGACCTCGCTCAGGCCCGACGCAGCGCCCATCAGGAGTTCGAAGGCGGCGAGGATCCGTCCGGACGTCGCCCGGAGTCCGAGCGGGAGCTCGACTTCGTCCGGGTCTGGGAGGGTCTCGAGCCGCTCTCCTCGAGATCGGAGGCGGCGACGATCGATCCGGACTTCGAGCGCCTCGCCGTCGCGATCTTCGAGCCGCTGCTCGAGGCGCGGGAGCTCGTCTCCGCGTGAAGCCCCTCGAACCCTGGCAGCTCGAGCTTCGAGGCACGACGCTCGTCGAGGCGAGCGCGGGGACGGGCAAGACCCATACGCTCACGACGCTCTACCTGCGCCTGCTCGTCGAGGCGGATCTGCTGCCCGCCCGGATCCTCGTCGTGACCTACACGGAGGCGGCGACGGCCGAGCTGCGCACGCGCGTGCGCGAACGCATCCAGCAGGCCATCCGCGCACAGGATCCCGAGGCCTCGGCCGGGGAGGCGATCGAGGAAGAGGTGCGCGCGCTCGCCCTGCGCGCCCGACGCGAGGCCGAGGAGCGGGGCGGGCCGGATGCCCTGCGGCGTGCCCTGCAGGCCTTCGACGAGGCTTCGATCTTCACGATCCACGGCTTCTGTCAACGCACGCTCCAGGAGCACGCCTTCGAGAGCGGCATGGCCTTCGATGCCGAGCTCGTCGAGCGATCCGAGCCCGTCGAACGCACGCTCGCCCACGACCTCTTCGATCGGCTGCTGCGCGAGGAGTCGCCCGATTTCGTCGCGTGGCTCCTCGAGGGCGGCGGCAAAGGCGTCTGGCGCTTCGATCCCGAGAAGCTGCTGCGCGATCTGCTCGGGCGACTCGGGGCGGACGAGGAGATGCCCGTGCTTCCGGAGGCGGGGGAGGGCGACGGGGAGCCGCTCGACCTTCCGGCGATGGGAGAGGCGCTCGTCGAGGCGTGGCGGCGCTGGGCCGCCGCGTGGGACGAGCGGGCGGGGGCGGTGCGCGACCTGTTATGTCGGCCGAACGGTCTCAACAAGCAGAGCTACAACGCCGACCGCATCGCCACGACCTGGCTGCCGCGGCTCGACGAGCTCGCGCGGACGGTGCGCGCGACGGAGGACGCCGCGGCGCTCCACTCGATCCCCTTGCCGGATTTCTGGGAGCGACTCACGCCGAGCGGCCTCGAGGCGAAGACGAACAAGGGGAAGCAGACGCCCGAGGATCCCTTCTTCGAGCAGTGTGCCGCGGTCCTGGAGGCGACCCGGACCCTCGACGAAGCAAGGCACGCCCGGGCGCTGGCCCTGCGAAGGCGCTTCGTCGACGCGGCGCGCGCAGCGGCCCGGGATCGGCGGGAGCGGCAGCATCGGCTCTTCTTCGACGACCTGCTGAGCGAGCTTCGGGCGGCGCTGCGCTCGAGCGACGGGCCGCGCCTCGTTTCGCTCCTGCGCGAGCGCCACGCCTTCGCCTTGATCGACGAGTTCCAGGACACGGATCCCGTGCAGTACGAGATCTTCCGCACGGTCTGGCATCGACCCGACGAGGCAGAGGGCGCGCCCGGTCGGGGGCTCGTACTGATCGGCGATCCGAAGCAGGCGATCTACTCCTTCCGCGGGGCCGATGTCCACACCTACCTGCGCGCGCATGCCGATGCTGCCGATCGGAGCTACGGCCTCGACGTGAACTGGCGCTCGGATCCGCCCTTGATCGAGGCCGTGAACACGCTCTTCGGGCGACCGGCGAACGCCTTCGGCGTGAAGGAGATCGGCTTCGCGCCCGCGCAACCGCGGGAGGACGCGAGCGTGCAGCTCGTCGCGCCGGGACGCCCGGTCGCCGGCCTGCGCGTGCTCTACACGGATCGCGCGGCCGCCCGCGAGCAGACCGGCGACGGCGATCCGGAGTCCACGAAGGTCCTGCCGGTCCGCTTCGGGCGGGTCACGCTCATGCAGGCGATGGCGTCGGACGTGGCGGGGCTGCTCGAGTCGGGGGCGACGATCGAGGGGCGACCCGTACGCGCCTCGGACATCGCGATCCTCGCCCGCCGCAACCGCGACCTGCGGGCGGCGCGGCGGGCCCTCGAGGCGCTCGGGCTGCCCTGCGTCGATCGCGGGGACGCGAGCGTCTTCGACACGCGAGAGGCCTGGGAGCTCGCGAGCGTGCTGCGGGCGTGGCTGCGCGCGGCGGATCCGGGAACGCTGCGCGGGGCGCTCTCGAGTGGTGCGCACGGGCTCGGCGCGGCGGGGCTGGCGGCGCTGCCCGACGATGCGCCCGAGCTCGCCGCGATCTCGGAACGCTATGCCGAGTACGGTCGGATCTGGGCGCACGCGGGCTTCGCCCGGGCCTTCGAGACCTGGCGTCGGAACGAGGGCGTGACCGCGCGCCTGCTCGCCTATCAGGACGGCGACCGACGACTCACGAACTGGCTCCATCTCGCAGAGCTGCTCCAGCAGGTCGCGGCCGAGCGTCCGGCCTCACGTGCCGCGCTCGTCGGCTGGCTCGAGACGGCGATCGAGACTCCGGATCGACGCGAGGCCGGGGGCTCCGAGGCCTCGCTGCTGCGGCTCGAGCGCGACGACGAGGCGATCTCCCTCGTCACGCTGCATCGCAGCAAGGGCCTGCAATATCCGATCGTCTATCTACCGAGCCTGTGGGCGGACGGTCCTTCGCGATGGCCCGGGAAGGCCGGCGCCGAGGCGCGTTCGTCCGAGCGTCCGCCGATCCGCTTCCACGACTCCGATCGGGGGCGGACCCTCGACCTCGGTCTCCTCGCACCCGCCTACTCGGAGCACGTCGAGCGTGCGAAGCAGGAGGAGGCTTCGGAGCAGCTGCGTCTGCTCTACGTCGGCCTCACGCGCGCCAAGCATCAATGCATCGTCTACTGGGGGCCGATCGGCAACAGCCATCACGCGACTGCCCTGGCCCGTCTCATCGCCGGCGGCCGGGACGGCGACGAGGCGGACGACGCAAGGCGCTCGGGCTGGGACGATGCCGCCTGGCTGGAGGCCTGGCAGGCGTTCGCGGAGGATGCCGGGGCGGGGGCCGTCTCGCTCGAGGCGATGGATCTCGCGCCGCGGGCGCGCTTCGTCCCACCGGTCGCGAAGCGACCGACGCTCGCCTTCTCCGCGCCGACCCGCGAGATCGGCGCACCGGTCCGCACGACGAGCTTCTCGGCCATCGTGCGCGACGCGACCCGCGGAGGGCTCATCGGCGCGGCCGCCCTCGAGCCCACGCCCGGGCCGGAGGTCGAGGGACGCGATCGCGATGCCGGGGTCGAGCGGGCATCGCTCGAGCCGAGCGAGAGGCAGCCCGACCTCGCCGCCTCGATGCACGCCTTTCCGCGGGGCGCCGAGGCGGGGACCTTGCTCCACGAGGTGCTCGAGCAGGTCGATCCCCCGGCCTTCGACGAGGCGAGCGTGCGGCGGATCGCGCGAGAGGCGATCGCACGCAACGCCGTCGACCCGGACTGCGAGGACCAGATCGTCCACGTCGTGGCCTCGGTCGCCGGCACGCCCCTGCGCGATCGACCCACACCGCTCCGCCTCGGCGACCTGCCGCCGGGGCGGCTGCTGCCGGAGATGGAGTTCACGCTCGCGGCGGGCGAGGCCTCGGCCCGGACGGGCTTCGATGCACCCGCGCTCGCCCAGCTGCTCCGGGAGGCGCCCCCCGGCTCGCCCCTCGCGCGTTATGCGAGCCGTCTCGAGATCCTCGACTGGCGCGCGATCCGGGGATACCTGCGCGGATTCATCGACGCCGTCTTCGTCCACGACGAGCGCTACTACCTGATCGACTACAAGTCGAACCATCTCGGCGCCCGACAGGAGGACTATCTCCCCGAGCGGCTGGTCGAGCCGATGATCGAGCACGACTACGTCCTGCAGTACCTGATCTACAGCATCGCCCTCGATCGACATCTCGCGCGATGCTTGTCGGACTACGACTACGAGCGGCATTTCGGGGGCGTCTACTACCTGTTCCTGCGCGGTCTCGCGGTGTCGCACGCGCCGGGCTGCGGTGTCTTCCACGATCGGCCAGCGGCTTCGATCGTGCGGGGGGCCTCGCAGCTGCTGGGCGGCGCGCTCGGAGGGACGGCATGAGCGCCGACACGAATCCGATCGGGGAGATCGAGGACGGTCTGCTGGCGCGCGCCCGCGCGAAGGGCTGGATCTCGGCCCTCGACCAGCATTTCGCTGCCCGACTCGCGGCACTCGATCCCGGCAGCGACGGCGGCGTGCGATGGGCACTCGCGATCGCCTGCCGACAGGAGGCGGCCGGGCACGTCTGCGCGGACCTGCCGCGTCTCGCGCGAACGGGCCTCGTGACGGAGGGCGAGGGTCCGGGCGGCGCGGACGCGGCGGGCGCGGGCGTTCGAGCGGACGAGGCGGGCTCGCCCATCGTCCCGCTGCTCGTCACCCATCCCACGCTCGAGGAATGGCTCGGGTCCCTCGGTCGAAGCGCTCTGGTCGAGCGCGTGCCGTCGCCCGAGATCCCGTCGTCGCCCGAGCTTCCGCCGGCGCGCGAGGACGCCGGACGGGGGGAGGCTTTCGGCCGGGAAGCGACGCCACTCGTGCTCGATGCGAGCGGACGGCTCTACCTGCGCCGCGCCTTCGCGGCCGAGTGTGCGCTCGCGGACCGACTCGCCAGCCGGGCGCGCGCGGCGGACCTCGCCGTCGACGGGATGCTCGCCGAGGCCGGCATCGAGCGGCTCGCGCCCGCACTCGCCGCCGCACCCGCGCCCGCGCCCGCGGCGCCGGCGGGCGCCGGCCGCGTCGGGGGCGAAGCCTCCGCCGAGCGCGAGGATCCGACGCGGACGGCGCTGCGCGTGGGTCTCGCCCGGCCGCTCGCGGTCGTGACCGGGGGGCCGGGGACGGGCAAGACGACGATGGTCGCACGCCTCGTCGCGCTGCTCGTCGAGCAGCGCCAGGCACGGGGTGAGGCTCCTCTGCGGGTGCGGCTGCTGGCGCCGACCGGCAAGGCGGCGACCGCCCTCGGTGCCTCCTTCGCCCGGCAGAGGGACACGCTCGACGTGTCGGACGCGGTGCGGGCGGCGCTGCCCGGCGGCGCCGAGACGCTCCATCGCGCGCTGCACCGCCAGACGCGACGCGACGCCTTCGGTCGGCCGCAGGCGATTCGGATCGAGGCCGACGTCGTGGTCGTGGACGAGGCGTCGATGGTCGATCTCGCGACGATGGCGCGGCTCTTCGAGGCCTGCGTCGACGTGGAGCGCATCGTGCTGCTCGGTGATCCCGACCAGCTCGCCTCGGTCGAGTCGGGCGCCGTGCTCGCGGAGCTCTGCGCCGGGGCGTGGAGCGAGGTCACGCGGGCCGCGCCGTCGCGGTCGTCGCGGGCCGCCTCCTCCGATGCCGCACGCCCCACGCTCGCCGACTCCTTCGTGCGTCTCCATACGAGCCATCGCTTCCGCGGCGAGGGCGGCATCGGCCTGCTCGCCGCCGCGATCCGCGATGGCGATGCCGACGCCGCACTCGCCCTGCTCGCCGACCCCTCGCATCCCGAGGTCGAGCGCTTCGACGCGGACTCGATCGACGCGGTGCGCGGCCGGCTCGCCCGCCACGTCCGGGCGATGCAGCACGCGATCGGCGAGGCGAGCGACGCGTCCGAGAAGCTCGCGCGGCTCGGCCTCCATCGCGTGCTCTGCGCGCATCGACGCGGCGCGCTCGGCGTCGAGGCCCTCTGCGCGCTGCTCGACGAGGTCGCGGCGGCGGAGCGCCGGACGAGCAGTCGAGCGGGCTGGTTCCGTGGGCGGCTGCTGCTCGTGACGCGCAACGCGCCGGAGCAGGATCTCTGGAACGGCGACGTCGGTCTCGTCGAGGAGACGCCGACGGGGCTGCGCGCGTTGTTCCCGGCCCCGTCGGGCGGCGTCCGCAGTCTGGCGGCGGGGCGTCTGCCGGCGCACGAGAGTGCGATCGCGATGAGCGTGCACAAGAGTCAGGGGTCGGAGTTCGACGAGGTGGATCTCGTGCTGGGAGCGAAGGCGTCGCCGCTGATGACCCGCGAGCTGCTCTACACGGGCGTGACCCGTGCCCGGGAGCGCCTGCGTCTGCACGCGAGCGAAGCGGTCCTGCGCACGGCGATCGCCCGGCGCATCGAACGCGACTCGGCGCTCGCGGCGCGCTTGCGGAGTGCCTTCCCGTGACGGCGCGACGTCGGACGCGGCGGGAGGGGGAGCGGGGTCGCCGGGAGCGCGTAGCCGAGGGTGCTGCGCCTCCCGGGCCGGGTCCCGATGCGCGGCGTGGCCGCGTCGTCGCGCACCATGGCGTCGCCGTGCTCGTGCGCTTCGACGACGGCGAGGAGCGCCAGGTCTGGCTCGCCGCGAGTCAGTCCGCCGTCGTCGGCGATCGTGTCGCCGTCGAGGGCGAGCGGCTCTTCGTCGAGCCCGCCCATGGCGTGCTGCGACGGCGGGACGCGCGCGGACGCGAGCGCACGATCGCCGTGAACCTCGACCATCTCGGGATCGTCGTCGCCGTCGAGCCGCGGGAGCCGCCGGGCTACGTCGACCGCGGCATCGTGATCGCGCGCGCCGCCGGGATCGAGCCCTTCCTCGTGCTCAACAAGGTCGACCTGCCCGGCGGCGACGAGCTCGCGGCGCGCCTGCGCGAGATCTACGACGACTCGGTGCCCGTGCTCGCCGTCTCGGCCGAGGCCCGCACGGGCCTCGAGGCGATCGATGCCGCGATCGGTCCAGGCGAGCTCGCCGCCTTCGTCGGTCCCTCCGGCGTCGGCAAGAGCTCGCTCCTCAACGCGCTCGTCCCGGACCTCGCGCTCGTCGTCGGCGCGCTCAACCGCGGCAGCGGGCGCGGCCGGCACACGACCACGACGGCGACGCTCCACACGCTGCCCGGCGGCGGCGTGCTCGTCGACACGGCGGGCTTCCGCGACTTCATCGCCGTCGACGTCACGCCCCTCGACGCCGCGCGACACTTCCCGGGCTTCGAGGCGGCGCTCGAAGCGGGCTGCCGCTTCCGCGACTGCCTGCATCGCACGGAGCCCGATTGTGGCGTGCTCGCGGCGGTCGCCGAGGGCGCGATCCCCGAGGCGCGGCACCGCGCCTACTGCGCGCTGCTCGAGGAGCTGCTCGCCGTCGCCGAGTCCGCGTCATCGGGCGGCTCGGGTCGATCGGCCTCGCGCTCTTCCTCCGCACCCGGTGCGGTCCGCGGCGCCGACCGCGCGCGTCGCTCGGACAAGTAGTCCGCGTGGTCCTCGGGGCGCTCGAAGCTGATCGGCCCGAGCTTGCCCCCGCGCAGATCCCGCAGCAGGTGGTCCGCGGCACGTTCGAGGTCGACGTGCCCGCCCGAGCGCAGGGCGCCCCGCCGCCTGCCGACCGCCTCGAGCAGCGCGACCGCGCGGGTCGAGTCCGCGGGATCCGAAGAGGTCGCGGCGACGATCCGCTCCGCCTCGCCCTCGAGGCCGTAGCGGCCATCGAGCAGCGCCGCATAACGCGTCGCCAGGAAGCACGCGGCCCAGCCCGCCACCTCGATCGGGTCGTAGGCCGCCTCGCCGATCGCACCGCTGGCCGCGAGGCGTCGAGCCGCTTCCTGGTCGTCGAGGCGCGGCCAGAGCACGCCCGGCGAGTCGAAGATCGAGAAGTCGCTCTCGAGCTCGACGCGCTGGCTCTTGCGCGTGACGGCGGGCTTGTCGCCGACCTTCGCGATGCGCCGGCCGCAGAGGGTATTGATGAGGGTCGACTTCCCGACGTTCGGGATCCCGACGACCATCGTGCGCAGCGTGCGTCCCGGTCCGCCGCGATGGGGCGCGAGCTCGCGGCAGCGAGCAGGCACGCGGCGCACGCTCGCCCGCTCGGTCATCACGAGCGCGAGCGGCGTCGGACCCAATCGGGCCTCCGTCCACGCCGTCTGCCAGGCGCGCGTGACCTCCGGGTCCGCGAGATCCGCCCGGGTCATGATCGTGAGGACGGGCTTGCCGCTCGACAGCTCTTCGAGGAGCGGGTTCCGGCTCGCGATCGGTAGCCGCGCGTCGACGAGCTCGATCACGACGTCCACCTTGCGGAGGGCCGCCGCGATCTCGCGTCGCGCGCGATTCATGTGGCCGGGGAACCAGTGGATCGGCATTCGGGGCTCGCGCCCGCGCGGCGTCTTCGCGAATCGGGCGCGCCCGACGATAGCGGCCCTTCGCGACGCCGGGGTACCCTCCGCCGCCGGAGGACGCGGGGTGAGCGAGTCGAAGGGCACGTCGGGCGCGGGCATCGAGCACGGATCGGAGCACGAGTCGATCAAACGCCTGCTCGCGCGGGAGGGCGCGGGCGGCGAGGCGGTCGTGCGGGGCTGGCTGCGCACGGTGCGTCACGGGAAGGGCGTCTCCTTCCTCGACGTCTCCGACGGCTCCTGCCTCGCCGGTCTGCAGGTCGTCGCGAATCCCGAGACCGAGGGCTTCGAGCCCGTCGTGCGTGGGCTCGCGACGGGCTGTGCTCTCGAAGCGCGCGGGTCTCTCGTCGATTCGCCCGGTCAGGGTCAGCGCTACGAGCTGCACGCCACGTCCGTCGTGCTCGTCGGCGACGCGGGGGAGGGCTACCCGCTCCAGAAGAAGCGACACAGCTTCGAGTTCCTGCGCACGATCGCGCACCTGCGCCCGCGCACGAACACGATCGGCGCCGTGCTGCGCGTTCGGAACGCCGCGGCCATGGCGATCCACGACTTCTTCCAGCGCGAGGAGTTCCTCTATCTGCACACGCCGATCGTGACGGCCTCGGATGCCGAGGGTGCGGGCGAGATGTTCCGTGTGACGACGCTCCCCGAGCTCGATCCGCCGCGGGACGAGTCGGGTGCGGTCGACTACCGCGAGGACTTCTTCGGCCGGCCGACCTTCCTCACGGTCTCGGGCCAGCTCGAGGCCGAGATCGGCGCCCTCGCGCTCTCCCGCGTCTATACCTTCGGGCCGACCTTCCGCGCCGAGAACTCGAATACCGCGCGGCATCTCGCCGAGTTCTGGATGATCGAGCCCGAGGCCGCCTTCCTCGATCTCGCCGGTCTCGCGGCGCTCGCCGAGCGCTTCCTCAAGTCCGTGTTCCGGGACGTGCTCGAGCGCTGCGAGGAGGACATGGCCTTCTTCGAGAAGCGGGTCGAGTCCCAGGCGATCGTGCGCATGCGCAAGGTGATCGACGAGCCCTTCGAGCGGATCCCCTACCGCGAGGCGATCGCGATCCTCGAGCGCTCGGGCGAGGCCTTCGAGTTCCCCGTCCGCTTCGGGCTCGACCTGCAGAGCGAGCACGAGCGCTGGCTGACGGAGCAGCACGTCGGCCGCCCGGTCGTCGTGACGGACTGGCCGGCCTCGATCAAGGCCTTCTACATGTACCGGAACGACGACGAGGAGACTGTCGCCGCGATGGACGTGCTCGTCGGCGGCGTCGGCGAGATCATCGGTGGCTCCCAGCGCGAGCATCGCCTCGAGATCCTGGAGCGCACGATCCGCGCGCAGGGCCTCGATCCCGAGCACTACTGGTGGTACCTCGACCTGCGTCGCTACGGCTCGGTCCCGCACGCGGGCTTCGGACTCGGCTTCGAGCGCATCGTGCAGTTCATGACCGGCATGGCGAACATCCGCGACGTGATCCCCTTCCCGCGCACGCCGGGGCAGGCGGAGTTCTGATTCGTCTCTGCGCACTTCGAGGCAGGCGGAGTTCTGATTCGTCTCCGGGCACTTCGGGGCAGGCGGAGTTCTGATTCGTCGCGCTAGAGTCGGCGCGGCCGCGCGACGACCCGCCGGCGCAGGAGGACCCCATGGATACGGAAGCCAGCCGCAAGCTCGTTCTCGACTACCTCACGGCCCAGGGCTCGGGCGACGGCGCGAAGATGGTCTCGCTGCTCGACCCGAACGTCGTCTGGCGACCGCCGGCGGCGGCGGGGCTCGGGGTGCCGAAGGGACGCGAGGCGGTGCTCGGGGCGATGGCCGAGGCGGGGACGAAGTTCTTCGATCTCGCGACGATGAAGGTCGACGTGAAGTGGATCGTGGCCGAGGGCGACAAGGTCGTGATCCGGCAGCACGCGAAGGCGAAGACGACCCGCGGCCGCGACTACGAGAACGAATACGTCTGGGTCTACCTCTGCCGAGACGGCAAGATCGTCGAGATCGAGGAGCACACGGACTCGCAGCGCTTCAAGGAGATCGTGATCGACTGACGGACCGTTAGGGGCAGAGTGAGCCGCTGCAGTAGCTCTCCCCGAGCGCGAAGCCTCCGGTCACGTCGGTGCCGTTCGCCGAGAACATGCAGCTCTCGTAGACCAGCGCCGCCGACGGGGCACCGATGAAGAAGGATCGGATGCCCGAGCCGTTTCCGATGAAGTGGCTGTCCTGGACGAGCGACGCGGAGCCCTCCGAGTAGACGGCGTAGTTGCCGTTGCTGCGGAAGGTCGTGTTCGAGATCTGGACCGTGTGGACCACGGGGATGTCGATGCCGTCGATCCCGTTGCGGTCCACGCGGGAGTTCCGCACGACCGAGGCGCCGGGCCCGGCGAGGATCATCGCCGTTCCGCCATTCTCGACGAGGGCCATGTCGTCGAGATCGAGCGAGCGCTCGACCGAGGTGGTCGGCACGTAGACGGCGGTGAAGGCGCCCGTGATCGTGCCGCCGCGCAGGCGGACGATCTCGGAGCTCGTCACCTCGACGCCCACCGTCGCGAGATGCCCCGAGCAGGAAGGTGGGATGCCCGAGCAGTCCCCGGGCCCTCGGATCGCGAAGCCGTTCAGGTCGAGCGTCACCGGCCCCGTGCTCACGACGACGCCCCGGAGGCCCGTCGTCGACGGGATCTCGAGGTCCGTGGTCAACCGATAGCTCCCGGGCTCGGACAGCGTGACGGGGTAGCCCGGGGTGTCGCCGGCGGTGATGCCGCCTGCCAGCGCCTCGGCGTGACTGATCTCGATCACGCCGTCGACGGCCCCGGCGTGGGTCGCCGCCAGCACCACGAACGCGCCGAGTGTGGCGCCGAGTGACACGCGTCGCCGCGCACCGCCCCGATCTTCTCGCGCAGCGTGGCTCATGTCCCGATCCTCCCATTCGAAGGCCCACGCCTCCGCTTCGTCGTCGAAGGCCCCACCCACCCGCGGAGCAGCAGCGCGGCTGCCGCCAGCGGGCCCCACCCGTCCGGCTCCGGCACGGTCACGGCGTGGATTGCATCCAGGTCCGTACCGGGTGCCAGGGCGCCGGGCAACGTCGCGATCCACGTTCCATCGGTCACGCGCCACTCGACGGCATCCGTGTCCACGAAGGAGATCGCACCCGAGGCGACCGTCCCCGACGTATCGAAGCTCAGCCAGAGCGCGTCCTCGGCGGCGAAGTAGTGCGCCGCGTCGACGTCGAGCCCCCGTCCGACGCCCTCGGCGGAGCCGTCGAAGAACAGCGAGAAGACGGAGCCGTCCCAGGCGACGAGGTCCTCGTCGGCGGCGACCAATCCGCCGAGATCCACGGCGACGTCGAAGGAGAGCAGCAGGTCGCCCCCCGGTCCGCGGCTGACCGCATCCACGCGGACGCCCGATGCGAGTCCGGCGGCGCGTCCGTCGAAGACGATCGAGTGCGCCACCCCGTCCCAGCGCACGACGTCGCCCGACCGCACGAGAAGGCCGGGCAGGGGCCCGAGCGAGGTCGCCGCGTCGAGGGCGAACAGGCGCGTGCCGTCGCTCTCGAGGTGGAAGGCCGAGACATCGACGCTCGAGGGCAGCGGTCCGAGTGCGTCGCGGGAGGTCGTCAGGCCCGAGAGGATCCGCACGTCTTCGTCGGCGTCGAAGTAGGGACCGCCCGGGACGTCGAGCACGAGCGAGACGTCGTAGGAGAACCGGACCTCGTCGGGGTTGATCTGGGCGACCGCCGGGACGGCGATCAGGCCGCCGAGCGCGCTCGCGACCGACACGAGCATCCCACCCGATCGTCGTCGGGCCGACCCCGAATCCCTCCGGGCGCGGCGGCGTGCGCCTCGCACCGAGCGCGGGTCGGGAGCCCTTCCTCGTCGGTGCTCGCATCGCATCGCCCCACTATACGCGGAGGGCGAAGAGAGAGGGGCAGGAAATCGGGGCGGGGTGCGGACCGATGACGAGAACGATGCGCCCATTCAGCGATCGTCGCTCGAGTCAAGCATTTTTCCTGTCCTCCCCGCGCGGGATCTGATGCCCGCCTGATCTCATCAGGGGGGCGGACGCAGAGGAGCGATCTTCCGGCCGTCGCATTTGCGTGTCGTGCTATTCAAGGGGGGCTCTGCGCCTCCCGAGGCGGAGCGGGAGGAGGCACGCATGACGCTTTCGATCGGACGACTCCTGACCCTGGCACTCGGTACGACCATCGCCCTCGGCTCGAGCGGCTGCGCGACCTACGAGGCCTTCACGTCGCCGCGCCCGACGAACGATCAGCTCGTGGAAGTCGGGATGCACCGCTCGACGATCGAGGGGATCCTGCGGACGAGTGGTCAGTCCTACGACGAGCCGAACGGGACCACGCGCGCGCATTACGCCTACTCCGACGGCGGGCACCCGGGCTGGCGGGCGCGCGGCGTGATCTACCTGGCGGCGGACGTCTTCACCCTCTTCCTGAGCGAGATCATCTTCTGGCCGATCGAGCTCGCCGTCGACTCGAGCGCCGAGCGCACGGCCGACGCCGTCTACGACGAGACCAACGAACTCGTCTACTTCAACGTGACCAAGGCCTACGACCGGAAGCAGCTGATCGAGATCGGCAGCGTGCCGCCCGTGGTCGCGTCGGGGGCAGCTACCCAGCAGGCGTTCCTGCTCGAGGAGGAGCGCGGCGGGTCGGAGTTCGGCGTCGAGGAGGAAGAGACGTCGTCGGACGTCGCAGAGGGCTCGATGCTCGAATTCGACGCCGCGACGGCGGACGGGCTCGGGGACTCGGATGGAGCCGAGGTATCGGACGGGCTCTTGGACCTGGACGTCGCCGAGACGGAGGACCGGCTCGGAGACTCGGATGGAGCCGAGGTATCGGGTGGGCTCTTGGACCTGGACGGCGCCGCGACGGCGGACGGGCTCGACGAGTCGGAGGGCGCTCGCCCGCTCGAGGACATGGAGTCGACGCCCGAGACCCTCGACGCGTCGGACGTCTTCCCGGAAGAGGGCGGCCTGAACTGATCCGGTCGGGCGACCTAGCCGCCGCTCATGGCGCCCAGGACGATGAAGGGCTCCCGGCCCGACGCGACCTCGTCGGGTAGCGGCGCGTCCGGGTCGTCGTGCGAGAGATCGCGACGACAGGCGAAGAAGCGCACGTAGGCGCGTCTCTTCTTCGTGCCATGCTCCCGGATCGTGCCGCGCAGCGCGGGGAAGCGCGCCTCGAGCGCGTCGAGGACCCGGGCCGTCGTCGCGGGCGCCTCGACCTCGAGGTCGACCTCGCGCTCCGTTCCGGTCAGCTCGCAGAGCGGCGCCGGCAGCAGGACCCGGATCACGGCAGCGTCTGGACCTCGACCGAGAGCACGGCCGGCAGGTTGTTCGCGATCGCGACCCAATGGTCGCCTGCGTCGGCCGACACGTAGACGTCGCCGCCCGTCGTCCCGAAGTAGACGCCGCAGGGATCCATCCGGTCGACGGCCATCGCGTCCCGCAGCACGTTCACGTAGCAATGCGCCTGGGGGAGGCCCTGCGTGAGCGGCTCCCACTCGTTCCCGCCCGTGCGGCTGCGGAACACGCGCAGTCGGCCCTCGGCGGCGTAGTGGAGCGCGTCGCTCTCGATCGGCACGACGTAGAGCGTCTCGGGCTCGTGGGCGTGCACGTCGATCACGAAGCCGAAGTCGCTCGGCAGATTGCCGCTCACCTCGCGCCAGGACTCGCCGGCGTCGTCGCTGCGCATCACGTCGTAGTGCTTCTGCATGAAGAGCGTGTCGGGGCGCGTCGGGTGCTGGGCGAGGCGATGGACGCAGTGGCCGATCTCGGCGTGGGGATCGGGGATCTGCTCCGAGACGAGGCCGCGATTGATCGGCTTCCAGCGTGCGCCGCCGTCGTCGCTGCGGAACGCGCCGGCGGAGGAGACCGCGACGAAGAGCCGATCCGCGTCGCGCGGGTCCTGCAGGATCGTGTGGAGACAGAGGCCACCGGCGCCGGGCTGCCAGAGCGCGCCCGTGTCGTGCGTCCGCAAGCCGGAGAGCTCCTCCCAGCTCCGACCGCCGTCGCGGGATCGGAAGAGGGCGGCGTCCTCGACGCCGGCGAAGACCGTGTCCGGGTCCGCACGATCGGGCTCGAGATGCCAGACCCGCGCGAACTCCCAGGGATGCGGGGTGCCGTCGTACCATTGGTGCGTGCCCGTGTCGCCGCGGTAGGCGAACTCGTTGCCGACGGGCTCCCAGGAACGGCCGCCGTCGTTCGAGCGCTGGATCAGCTGCCCGAACCAGCTCGAGGACTGCGAGAGGTAGATGCGGTCGGGATCGGCGGGCGAGCCCTTCGCATGGAAGACCTCCCACCCTGCGAAATGCGGCCCGTCGATCGTCCAGCGCTTGCGCTGGCCATCGGCCGTCAGGACGAACGCCCCTTTCCGGGTACCGACGAGAACGCGAATCGAAGTCATGAGCGGGACTCCTGCGCGGGATGCGGAACGAGACGAGAAGGATCGGGTCAGTCCCGGTCCTGGGGTGCCTTGAAGTATGCGTCGACGGGAGCCGGCGGATCGTAGTAGCCGCGAACCGTGACGATCTTCCCGTCGTCGCCGACCCGCCAGATCTCGATCGTCTCGAAGTCGAAGTGCTGATCGCCGACGACGCCCACGTTCCGGACGACGCCCGCGGCCTCGTCGGCGCGGAAGTAGACGAGCCCGGGGTAGACCTTCCACTCCTGTCCCGGCGTGAAGGACGCGTCCCATTGCCGCGCGGCGGCCTCGAGGCCGTGCTTCGTCGGCACGCCGACCGGATCGTCGAAGGTCACGTTCTCGTCGAAGAGGCCGATCCAGCCCTCGCGGTCCCGGGCATTCCAGCAGCGGAAATGAGCCTCGAAGGCGGCCCGGACCTGATCGAGCGTGGGCATCGCGTCCTCCCTGACCGAAAGATCGGGGCGAGCGTAGCCGACGCGCGCGCGCAGCCGCCGGGTCTCGAGAGGCCTAGATCTCGTCCTGCTCGACCAGCCCTCGGAACGCCCGGACGACGTCGGGATCGAATTGCGTGCCGGCATTCGCCTCGAGCTCGGCCAGGGCGGCCTCGGGCGTGAGGGCCGCGCGGTTCCAGTCGTCGCATCGCATCGCGTCCCAGGTGTCGCAGACCGCGAGGATCCGCGCGCCGAGGCAGATGTCGTCGCCGACGGCGCCGTCGGGATAGCCCGCGCCGTCGATGCGCTCGTGGTGCTGGAGCACGATCGGCGCGGCGCCCTCCCAGGCGCGGATGCGCGAGAGCATGCGATGGCCGACGAGGGTGTGTTTGCGGAAATGCTTCGGATCCTTCTGATGCTCCGGCGGGATGCGCAGCATGCCCACGTCGTGGAGCAGTGCCGCGAAGTGCAGGTCGTGCAGGGCGCGCTCGTCGAGGCCCATCGCGCGGCCCACGAGATGGGCCGTCTCGGCGACCCGCGAGGCGTGGCCGCGGCGGTACTGGATGTGGGTGTCGAGGGCGGCGACGACGAGCTCGGTCATGTGGCTGTAGAAGTTGCGCTGGACGTCGTCGCTCTCGACGTTCGCGAGCGCCACGCCGCCGAGGCCGGCGAGGGTCGCGAGGGCGTCGATCTCGCTCGTGCGGAAGGGACGCGCGCGGCTCGCGACGACGAGCGCGCCCTCCGGCAGGGCGTCGCCGCCGAGCGGGGCGACGACGAGCGAGAGGTCCGTGTCCGTCGAGGCCTGCACGACGAGGCCTTCACCGTCGCGGGCGGCATGATCGACGTACTCGAGCCACTCCTCCCCGTTCGCCTCGAGCCACGACGCGGCCAGGTCGCCGCGTGAGGCCCAGCATTCGAAGGGCTTGTCGAGGTCGTGTCGCACGAAGAGCCAGGCCGCTTCTCCGTGCGCCACGCGGATCGCCCAGCCGGCGGTCGACTCGGCGACCACGTGCGCGTGGGGGGCGCTCGAGAGCTCGCGCGCGAATCCGATCAGCGTCGCGAGCCGATGGTTGTCGTCGTCCATCTTCTCGAGGGTGCTCGTGACGATGTGGCGCAGGGCGAGGAAGGAGGCGAGGGAGAGGAGGCCGGTGCCGGCGATGGTGGCGCCGAGGGCCCATTGCTCGGCGCGATCGGCGAGGCTCGGGATCACGCGGTCGGCGAGCAGGGCGAAGCCGAGCAGGGGGACGATGCCGCCCAGGAAGTAGGCGACGAAGATCGATCGATCGACCGACTGGCCGAAGAGGGTGCGTCTTCGCGGCATGACCCGGGCGTCATCGGCCGAACGCCGGGGGCACTTTCGTGGACGGTGCCACGCAGCTGCCCGGATGGCGGACGCGGGTCGGGGGCTGGGGCGGTCCGGACGCGGGTGAGCGGATCTTGCGTGTCCGCTGCCGACGGACCCTTCTCGCGCGATGCGAGCCCGCTCGCGGTGTCGATGTCGATGTCGATGGGCAGAGGGTCTCGTTGCCGCTCGAGGCGCCCCAGCTTGGGAGCTAGGCGCCCGGCGCCCCCTTCTGCCAGGCCCCGGCCGTCAGTCCTGCATCCACGACGAAGTCGCCCGCCGTGCACGAGAGGCTCTCGTCGGAGGCGAGGAAGAGCACCATGTTCGCGACGTCGCGGATCCGGCTCGTGGGTGCGCGGCCCTCGGGCGCCTTCAGGATCGCCTGCATCATCTGGTGCGGGACCGCGGAGAGGTCCGGATTCCCGGGCATGAAGGGCGAGCTCATGTTGGGATTGCCCGCCTCGGGGCAGACGGCGTTGACCCGGATGCGATGGCGGCCGAGCTCGATCGCGGCGGACTTCGTGAGGCCGCGCACGCCCCACTTGCTCGAGGCGTAGGCGGCGACACCGTTCATCCCCTTGATGCCGTCGGTCGACGAGATGTTGACGATCGAGCCGCCGCCCCGCGCCTTCATCGACTCGAAGACGGCCTGGATCCCGAGGAAGGGGCCGAGCTGGTTGACCTCGACGATGCGCAGGAAGTCCTCGCGCGAGACCTGCGTGAGCGGGGCGAGGAGCAGGATCGCGGCGTTGTTGACGAGCACGTCGACGCCGCCGAAGGCTTGCGTCGTCTCCTCGACGCAGCGGGCCCAGTCCTCGGGGCGTGTGACGTCGAGGGGCACGAAGCGGGCCGCCTCGCCGATCTCCTCGGCGACGCGACGGCCGGCGTCCTGCTTGACGTCGCCGAGCACGACGCGCGCGCCCTCTTCGGCGAAGAGCCGGGCCACGACCTCGCCCGTGCCCTGGGCCGCACCCGTCACGATCGCCACCTTGCCCGCGAGTCTTCCCATTTCTCAGCTCCGGATCGCGTCGAGGTCGAAGCCGTAGAGCTTCGCCACGTTGTCGCGCAGGATCAGCTGCTGCTCGGCCTGCGGCACGTCGGCAAGGATCTCGCCCGTGATCTCGCGCGAGCGAGGAAAGGTCGACTCCGTGTGCGGATAGTCCGAGCCCCACATGAGCGTCTCGATCCCGCAGACGTCCCGCACGCGGATGCCCACGCGATCCTCCTGGAAGCTCAGGAAGCAGTTCTGCCGGAAGTAGTCCGAGGGGAGCGTCCCGTCCGGGAAGCGCAGCCAGTCGCCGCGGACGGGCCGGTCCGTGTAGCAGTAGTCCGCCTGGAAGAGGAAGAAGGGCACCCAGCTGACCTCGTGCTCGATCGAGCCGACGCGCAGCTTCGGGTGCCGCATGAAGACGCCCGAGAAGATCATCTCGCCGATCGACTTGCGCACGAAATGATCCTGCAGGTAGAAGGCCGCCTCGGTCACGCCCGTGCGGAGCGAGGTCTGCTTCTCGCTCGCGGAGAGAGCACTCCGTCCCGTCGCGACGTGCATGCTGATCGGGAGGTCGAGGTCGACCGCCGCCGCCCAGACCGGCTCGTACATCGGATGGTCGTAGGCGCGGTCCGCCGGCGGCAGGACCGTGATCATGATGCCCTCGAGGCCGAGCCGGCGGGCGCGCTGCATCTCGGCGACGGCCTCGGCGGGGTCGTCGACGTTCACGAGGGCGATGCCCTTGAGGCGTGCGGGGTCGTGGGTGCAGAACTCGGCGATGAAGTCGTTGTAGGCGCGCATGGTGGCGGAGCAGAGGGCCGGGTCGGGGATGCTGTAGGCGAGCAGCGCCTCGCTCGGGTAGACGACGGAGCCGACGATCCCGTCCTTGCGGTTCTCCTCGACGTAGCGGGCGGGGTCGTAGGAGGCGGGGCGGACGTCCTCGAAGCGGGCGACGGTCACGAGCTCGGTCGCGTCCTTCTCGAAGCGGTCGCCGGTCTGGACGCCGAGGAAGCTCATGGAGCGCTGGCCATCGATGTACCAGAAGTCGCCGTCGTCCTCGCGCACGATGCGCGGGGCGCGATCGCGGAAGCGCGCGTCGACGCGCTCGGTCCAGAGGTCGGGCGGCTCGATGATGTGGGAGTCGCTCGAGATCATGTCGTCCATGGGGACCTCCTCGCGGTCACGCGCCAGGGGCGGCGCGTCCGGCGATTCTATCGCGCCGGGACCGGGCGCGAGGGGCTGGGGTAACGTCGCGCGGACGGTCGCGGCGGGCCGTGGGAGGGTCCGGGGGCGATGCTCGAATTCGTTCCGAACTACAACACGGGGCGGGACGAGACGCCCGGCGCGTGGGCGCGGGCGCGGGAGCTCGAGGGCTGGCACGGCGTCGCGGCGAGCGATCACTTCGTCACGATGGCGCTCACCTATCCCCATCTCTGGGTGACGCTCACGGAGATGGTGCTCGCGACGCGCGAGGTCTTCGTGACCTCGTCCTTCGCGAACAACCTCTTCCGCTCGCCCGTCGAGTTCGCGCAGGCGGCGCTCACCCTCGCGCGCGTCTCGGGCGGTCGCTTCGAGGCGGGCCTCGGAGCGGGCTGGATCGAGGAGGAGATCGAGGCGATCGGCTGGGACTTCCCGGCGCCGCGAGAGCGCGCCGGGCGCTATGTCGAGGCGATGGCGATCGTGCGATCGCTCTTCGACACGGGCACGTGCCGCTTCGAGGGCGAGTTCCATCGCATCGCGATCGACGCCCCCGGCCTCGCGGGCTTGGCACCCGCGGCGCCGCCGCTCGTCGGCTCGGCGGGCGGTCCGCGGACGCTGCGCGAGATCCCGCCCTTCGTCGACCGGATCGAGATCCAGCCCAACGCCCCCGCGACCCGCGGCGGCGCCGTCGACCTCGATCGCCAGGCGGCGATCTCCGAGTCGGACGTCCGGGGGGCGATCGAGCGCGTTCGGCGCGTGCGCGAGGACCTGCCGATCGGGCTCTTCGTCCTCGTCTCCGCCGTTCCCCCCGACGAGGTCGCGACCGTGCGCGCACCCTTCGGCGAGGGGTTCCTCGCCCGCTTCCAGGGCGAGCCCGCGTCCGTGGCCGCGGCGCTATGCGACCTCGAGGCCCTTGGCATCGACCGCATCCAGCTGACGGAGATGGCGCCGGGCTCGATCGAGCGACTGCGGCCGCTGCTGCCGCTGCGCCGGGTCTGACCTCGCATCAGCAGAGGGCCGGCCGTGCTGGCACGTTTCGCATCGTGCTAGGCGAACGCGTCGTCGCGATCGCGACGGAACCGGATCACGGCGGAGATGGTCCGAGCCCGGGAACGCGCCGTTCCGATCCTCGCGCTGCGAGCGTCGCAGCCGCAGGCCGGCCGGCCGCCGGCGGGCCGTGAACCAGCACGGACCGACCGGCGTCGAAGGCGCCCGCGTGCGGGCGCGGAGGAGCAGCCGATGCGCCCCGGTCTTCCCTCGTTCCGGATTCCGCCCGAAGCTTCCAGGTCTTCGCTCGCCGTCGCACTCGCTGCATCGACGAGTCTCCTGCTCGCCGCATGTGCGAAGGAGACGGACTCGCCAAAGGAGGCCGAGGTCGCGCCGCGTATCGTTGCCGTCGTGCCGTTGACGCCGACGCCCGAGGAAGCCGGGTCGCCCTGGCAAGGCGTCGAGGAGGTCGTCGTCACGGGGAGTGGGGCCGCCTCGGTGCTCAGCTCGTCGCTCTCGTTCGTCGCCTTCGACGCCGCGGAGCTCGACGGCCTCGACGTCAGCGATCTCGCCGGGTACTCGCGCCCGCCGGGTCGATCGGCCTTCATGGCCCGCGCGCCCGCCCTCGTCGACTCGAACACCGAGCGCTACGACGCGATCGAGGAGACGGGCTTCCAGCGCACCGTCGATACGCCCCTGTCGACCTTCTCGATCGACGTCGACACGGCCTCCTACTCGAACGTTCGGCGCTTCCTCGAGAGCGGCATGCGGCCGCCCACGGGCGCCGTGCGCGTCGAGGAGATGATCAACTACTTCCGTTACGAAGCGCCCGAGCCCGAGAGCGACGCGCCCTTTGCGACCGAGCTCGAGATCTTCGAGGCGCCCTGGGCCCCGTCCCATCGCCTCGTCCGCATCGCCCTCACGGGTCGCACGATCCCCCAGCACGACGTCCCGCCGCGCAACCTCGTCTTCCTGGTCGACGTCTCGGGCTCGATGCAGGGTGCCGATCGCCTGGGCCTCGTGAAGCGCGGACTCGCCTCGCTCGTCGAGACCCTGCGACCGATCGATCGCGTCGCCCTCGTCGTCTACGCCGGCTCGAGTGGTGTCGTGCTGCCGCCGACGCCGGGCAGCGACCGCGGCACGATCCTCGACGCGCTCGGCCGACTCGAGGCCGGCGGCTCGACCCAGGGCGCGGCCGGCATCGAGCTCGCCTATCGCCTCGCCCGCGAGCACTTCGACCCGCGGGCCATCAACCGCGTGCTCCTCGCGACGGACGGTGACTTCAACGTCGGCGTCACGAGCCAGTCCGAGCTCGTCCGCCAGATCGAGAAGGAGCGCGAGAGCGGCATCTTCCTGACCGTGCTCGGGGTCGGCCGCGGGAACCTGAACGACGCGGGCATGGAGGCGATCGCCGACAAGGGCAACGGCCAGTACGCCTACCTCGACTCGCCGGCGGAGGCGCGGCGGGTGCTCGTCGAGCAGGCCGGCTCGACCCTCGTCACGATCGCGAAGGACGTGAAGATCCAGGTCGAGTTCAACCCCGCCCGCGTCGGCGCCTATCGCCTCATCGGATACGAGAACCGCCGCCTCGCCGACCGCGACTTCAACGACGACACGAAGGACGCCGGCGAGATCGGTGCGGGCCATCGCGTGACCGCCCTCTACGAGGTCGTGCCCGCCGGCCTCGAGACGGGCGACGAGGTCGATCCGCTCCGCTACCAGCAGCGCGGCCGTCTCACGAGTGCCGCCGACTCGGCGGAGTGGCTGACGCTGAAGGTCCGCTACAAGGCGCCGGACGAGGACGAGAGCCGGCTGATCGTCGACCGGCTCCTCGGCACCGAGACCGAGCTCGCCCAGACGAGTGACGACACCCGCTTCGCCACGGCCGTCGCGCTCTTCGGCCTGCTCCTTCAGGGCAGCGAGCTCGTCGGAGAGGGGAGCTTCGAGATGGTCGAGGGGCTTGCGAGCGGGGCGCTGGGGCGCGAGGCGCGGGACGGAGGGAGCGTGCAGGGAGAACGGGGGGAGCGGACGGAGTTCCTGGAGCTCGTCGCGCTGGCCCGGAAGACGACGTCCTGAGCGGGTGAGGCGGGCCCCGGGTCCGCGCCGATCGCGAGTCGCGCGATCCGGGGTCCGAGCCGCCGACTGCGCGGGCGCCGAGGGGTCCCGGGCGGCCATCTGGCGGCTTCGGGCCCCGGTCCGGGGCCACCGCATGCTGCGGGGATCGGAGCGTCGAAACGGGTGCGCCGAGGGCCGAGGCCTCGTAGTCTCTGGCCCGTTCGACGCTCCATGCCACTCCGGAAAGAAGGATCCCCGTCGTGAACGTTCGCCCTCTCGGAATGATCGGACTGCTCGCCTGCCTGCCCCTGCTCGCCCTCGGATGCGGCGGAGACGACGATCCCTTCGCGGGCGAGTCCGCGACCACGCGCGCCATCCGGCTCAAGGTCGAGAAGGACCTCGAGGCCGACCGCCTGAAGCGTCTGGCTCCGCGCATCGCCGCCGCGACCGAGGCCGCCGCCTCGTCGCCGACGGCCGTCGTCGCCGCGCCCGCCGAGGGCGACCACGCCGAGTCGGCCGGTGCGCGCCCCGCCGACGAGCTCTACGCCCAGAACTGCGCCTCCTGCCACGGCCCGACCGGCCGCGGCGACGGGCCGCTGTCGGCGGGCCTCGTCCCGGCCCCGGCCAAGCACGCCGACGGCAACTACATGAACCCCCTCACGAACGACTATCTCTTCCGGGTCGTGAAGGAGGGCGGCGCCGCCGTCGGCAAGTCCGCGATGATGGCGCCGTGGGGCACGTCGATGTCGGACGAGGAGATCCGTGGCCTCGTCGCGCACATGCGCACCCTCGCGGAGCCGGCCTACGAAGGGCCGATGCCCTGAACCCGTAGGCGAGGTCCCTGCGATCATGAGTCGTCTATCCGGCAAGGTCGCCCTCGTGACCGGCGGCGCCCGCGGCCTCGGCGCCGCAACCGTGCGCGCCTTCGTCGAGCAGGGCGCGAAGGTCGTCTTCGGCGACGTGCTCGTCGACGAGGGCGAGGCGCTCGCGAGCGAGCTGGGTCCGGCCGCGGCCTTCGTCCGGATGGACGTGCGCGAAGAGCGCCACTGGAACGAGGCGATCGAGCGGGCGCAGGCGATGGGCCCCCTGAACGTCCTCGTGAACAACGCCGCCGTCGTCCACATGGCGAGCATCCTCCACACGACGAACGAGGACTACCGCCGCGTCTTCGAGATCAACCAGTTCGGCACCTTCCTCGGCATCCGCTCGGTCATCGAGCCGATGAAGGCCGCCGGTGGCGGCTCGATCATCAACGTCTCCTCGATCGACGGCCTGCACTCCTCCGCCGGTCTATCCGCCTACTCCTCGACGAAGTGGGCCGTGCGCGGACTGACGAAGAACGCCGCGATCGAGCTCGGCCGCTACGGCATCCGCGTCAACAGCGTCCATCCCGGCGGCATGTACACGGAGATGGGCGGCTCCGCGCGCTCGACCCTCGAGGAGCTGAACCGCGACGTCTACGCGAACTTCCCGATCCCCCGCGTCGGTCTGCCCGAGGAGGTCGCCCAGGTGATCCTCTTCCTCGCGACCGACGAGGGCAGCTACTGCACGGGCTCGGAGTTCGTGGCGGACGGAGGCTGGTTCGCGGGGATGCGCAATCCGAGGATGCCGAGCTCGTAGCGCGGGTTCGCGAAGGGCTCAGGGTGAGGGCGTGCGCGGCACCGCCTCGGCCATGACCCGCCTCCGCAGGTCCTCCGTCACGCCGTGCTCCGACATCCACGCCCGCGCCGCCGCCTCGTTCGCCTGCCACCATCGGCCGAGCACCGCGACGAGCGTCGTCTCCCGAAGCGCCTCGTCCCGGACCGACGGCACCCACTCGAGCGCCGACTCGGGTGAACGCTCCGAGATCTTCGTGGCTGCCTTCGACACGGCCTCGTCGAGTCCCGTGTCCGCGGGTGTCTTCCGGACCCAGACGAGCGCGGCCGATTCGTCCCGGAGCATCCAGTCGAGCAGGATGGCGGTCAGACCGAAGCTGCGCCGCTCGTTCGAGGCCGGCTGCGCGAGGGTCCAGGCGAGTGCGGCCTCGGGGTCGGATTGCCCCCAGGACACGGCGGCCGCGCGCCGTGCGCGATTCATGTAGGACGGGTCGCCCGGAAACGCGTCGAGCCAGGCGGAGGTCGCAGCCGGGTCGATCAGCACGCCGTTCCGTCCGATCTTGCGGAAGACGATGCTCAGGAAGGACCGGTCGTCGTGGCGGCCGGCGAGGTCCTCGGCCCAGGCGAAGGTCGGCGCGAGGCCTCGCTTCTCGAGCATGTCCTGCACGAGCTGCTCGACGAGGGCCTCGCGATGCAGGATCGACTGGAAGCGCTCGTCGATGAACGCGAGGGCGCCTGCGTAGTCGCCGCTCTCGGCCCAGCCGTGCGCCAGGCCGGACATCAGGCTCGTTGCGAGGGTCGGATTCGCGCGTTCGAGCTCGAGGCGGACGGCGGTCTGGGCCGCGCTCGGATCCTGTCGGGCCCAGGCGCGCGCTGCCGCATAGCTGATCGAGTCACGCATGTTCGGAGACCAGTCGAGCGCGGTCGCGAACGCCGCCGCCGGCTCCTGCTGCCCCCAGCGCCAGATGAAGAGGCGCGCCTCGAACTCGGCCCACTCGTCGGAGCGATGCTGGAGCTGACGGGCGAGCTCCGGGTACTGTGCGGGCTCGAGCGAGAGGAGCAGGTCGAGGAAGCGATCGGCGCGCGCGACGGGGTCGGTCATGCGGGCGAGCTCGTCGACCGACGTCGGCGAGAGCACGGCCGCAGGATCGCTCGTGCGCCCGGTCGCGGTCGGCCCGTTCGGCCTCTCGGTCGTACCGTCTTCGCCGCGTCCGATCTCGCAGCCGGCGGTCGAGGCGAGCCCGAGCAGAGCGAGGAGCGCAAGGACGAGGGTCCATCGGTTTCTCATCGAGCCACGCGCCTCCGTCAGTAGTTGAGCGTCATGGTCGCGCCGAAGGTGCGCGGCTCGCCGTAGGTGTCGATGATCGTGCCTGCGAGCAGACGCAGGTCGAAGGCCTGCAGGAGGTAGGCCTCGTCGGTCACGTTCTTGACCCAGAGCGCGAGCGAGACGCGGCCGTCGGGAACCGTGTAGGCGAGTCGGGCGTGCAGGAGCCAGAAAGGCCCCTGGGAGAGCGCGTCGTCGCCCTGGTGGTCGAAGAAGAGCTTGGTCTTGTAGCTGGCGTCGAGGCGCGGCGTCAGGACGCCGAGCCGCCCGATCGGAATGTCGGCCTCGATGTTCGTCGAGAAGGAGAAGGCCGGGGCTGCCGGCAGGCGGTTGCCCGTGAAGTCGTCGTTGTTCGGGAGCGAGCAGAAGGCGAGCCCACCGCAGAGCGTGCGGCTCTGGGCGAGGCGGAAGGTCGTCGACGTGAAGGTGCCGAACTTCGCCTCGACCCAGCCGAGCGCCGCATTCCATCGAACGCCGTCCCACGGCTCCGTCTGCAGCTCGACCTCGAAGCCGCGCGACTCGACGTCCTGGGCGTTCAGGAGCTGCGGAAGCGGCAGCCCGTCGGGTTGGTTCTGCAGAGCGAAGACCTGGTAGTTCTTGTAGTCGTAGTAGTAGAGCGCGGCGTTCAGCCCCAGGCGTCCATCGAGCCACTGGCTCCTCAGGCCGAGCTCGAATCCGTTCACGTGCTCCGGCTGGACCGGATCGATCAGCACGTCCGGCCGCGCAGCGCCGCCGTTGAAGTGGCCGGTCTTCCAGCCCCGCGCGTACTTGAGGTAGACGTCGAGGTCCTCGAGCGGGGACCAGGTGAGGATCGCATCGCCGGTCACGGGCGACCATTCCGCCTCCTCCTTCCCCGAGAAGGGCTGCGGCGGTATGCGATCGCCAGTACGGGAGCTGTACCGCCATGAGCGGTTCTTGAAGTCCTTGCGCTCCCAGCCGAAGCGGATGCCACCCTCGACCTTCAGGGTCTCGGTCAGCTCGTAGGAGGCGAAGCCGAAGATCGCGCCGTGGTAGAACTGCTGCTTGAGCCGCTGGCGCGTGGGCTGTGCCAGCCCGTTTCCGGCGGAGAGGAAGCGGTTGTTGCCGAAGACCTTCTCGGTCATGAAGAGCGCGCCGAGCTTCCACTCGAAGCCATTGTCGAGGCTCGACTCGAGACGAAGATCCTGGCTCCATTGCCGCGCGCCGTCCTTGAGGTCGACGACGAGCGCGAGGATCGGAGCTGCGTCCGTGTTGTCGAGGAAGGCGCGGTCGTTCTGCTCGTAGGCCGTGATCGAGGTGAGCGTCGCCCAGCCGAGATCGAGGCGGCTCGTCAGGCTCGTGCCGAAGAGCTCGAGGTACTCGTTTGCCACAATGTCGTAGGCGCCGGCATAGGGATCGTCGTCCCGGTCGGAGTAGGCTGGAATCGTGACGCCGTATCGGGGCGGGACGCCACTGAATCCTTGCGTTCCACGCGCCTGGTTCTGGCGGGCGTCGCCCTCGCTTCGCCCGCCGTGCACGTTCAGCATGAACTCGAGGGGCTCGATCGGCGTGAGGCGCACGAGCACTCGGCCACCCCAGTTGTCGATCTCGTTGACCCACTTGGGCAGATTGTCGGGAATCGCGCCGACGAATGGAGTCCTCGTGCGGAAACAGTCGCCGTCGATCGCTCGGCCTACGTTCGGACTGTCCGCGCAGCGATTCTTCGTGATGCCGTCGCGCATGCGGAACTTGCCCGAGAATCGGACCGAGAGGAGGTCGGGGACGATCGGGATCGTGAGCCCGCCATCGGCCTCGACATTGTTGTAGTTGCCGTAGGTGAAGGCGAAGCGGGCGTCGGTCTCGTCTCCCGGCTTCTTCGAGAAGACCCGGATCGCGCCGGCCGTCACGTTGCGGCCGTAGAGCGTGCCCTGGGGCCCACGCAGGACGTCGCTTCCCTCGACGTCGAAGAGCTGGAAGAGCTGGCCGGCCGGTGAGTTCACGTTGACCCCGTCGTTGAAGATGGCGACGGAGGACGAGGCGTTCGCGTTGAAGTCGTTGAGCCCGATGCCGCGGATGAAGATCGTGGCGTTCGAGGCGCCGGCACCGGTCTTGATCTCGAGGTTGGGTGTGACCGTCGCGAGGTCGCGTACGTCCGTGACGCGGAGGGCCGCGAGTGCATCGGCGTCGAAGGCGATCGCAGAGGTCTGGATCTCGGCCGTGAGCAGGGCGGCGGTCCCGGCGCCGACGACCTCCATGACCTCGACCCCGGCCCAGGGATCGGTCGACGAGCGGCTGCGGGTGGATTCGTCGCGCTGATTCTCTTCGTCGAGCGCGGACGCACCGGCGGGTACGAGCATCCAAAGCGCGACGAAGGTGCCGATCGTGAGAACGATCCGCAGCCTCTGGACCAGTCCCGCGCGACGAGGCGCTCGCGTCGTTCGCCGGGCGATGGCTGTGAGTACGCCCCGCATCAGAATCGGTACCCGATGCCCCAGGCGATCGACACGTAGTCGAAGTCGCGGATGCGACCGACCGGTACGACGTAGGTCGCCTGGGCGTTGAGAAAGAAGGCGTCGTTCAGGTAGACGTCGAGGCCGGCGCCGGCGCGCGCGGCGAATCCCTGTCGCGAGCCGATGCCCGACGAGATCGGGCGGAGGGCGGGCTCCGGGTCCGTTCCCGTGCGTACGACGGGCTCGTCGTCCGTGTCGGCCCACATCCAGCCCGCGCCGAGCACGGCGTAGGGCTGGACCACGCCCGTGAGGACGTAGGCGCGCAGGTCGCCTGTGAGCGTCCAGGACTCGCCGCTCAGGACCGCATCTCCGGCCTGGCCCGCGCCGCCCGCGCGGCCCCCGTTCTCGACCGAGACGGAGATCTCGGCGAGGTGCTCGACGTGGGCGGCGAACGAAACGAAGGGATGGATCCGGTAGCCGAGCTCGGCGTTGAAGCCGATCGCCGGGACGTCCTCGAGGTCGACGCCGGCGAGCGGCGAGGTCGAGTAGGCGGGCGCGTCCTCGAAGCGGTCGGCGAGGTTCGTGAGCACGCCGACCGTCCCCGACAGCCGGACCTCGAGGCCGGGGGCGGCCGTGCGCGGCGGATCCTCCGCTCGCGCGATCGCAGTCGGCCCGAGCAGGCAGCCAGCGAACACGCCGATCGCGCGCAGCACGCGCACGCCGAAGGCGAGTCCCCTCCGGCTACGTACGTTCTCCGCATCGCGCGGGAGATCTCGCCGCGTCTTCGTCATTCGAGCCCCACAAAGGCGAGCCGCAGGCCAGCGCCCGCCTGGATCAGCCATGGCTTGATGCGGAAGTCGAAGTCGGCCGAGTCGGGGCCGTCGGTCGCACGGAACGACTTCGATCGATCGCCTACGGCGAAGAAGGCGCCGAAGTCGAGGAAGACCGTGATGTCGATGGGGCCACGTCTTCCGATCTCGGTCTCGAGCTCGAAGCGGGGGCCGAGATGGTGGAAGACCGCCTGGTCGAGCTCGCGGAGCCTCCGCTCCGTGAAGGGCTCGGTATCGCCAGGTCCCGCGCCTTCGACGCGCACGACGAGGCCGTCGAAGGAGATGCGTTGCGCCAGGTAGTCGAGGGAGACGCCGAGCCGGACGGGCAGGTCGGGCAGCGGGAGCTCCGTCGAGAGCCCGATGCCGGCCTGGGCCGTGAGATCGAGGGTGGCGATGAAGAGCGTGCCCTGTCCGGACAGCGCATCCGCCGTCAGCGAGTCAGACGGATCGACGGGCAGCACGACCGGCTTCGGCAGCGAGCCCTGACGCGCGATCGTCCGGTCCGGATCCATCGGGAACTGGAGGCGCGCGTGCGCGAAGGGCCGCAGCGCACGCCCGCGCACGTGCAGCGTCGGCGCGTCGAGCTGCACGCCGACCGGAATCGCAGGGACGACGACGGCCGGATTGCCACTCACGTTCGGGTCGAAGGCGGGCCGCGCGGCGAAGGTGTTGACGGCCTTGCCCTTGGCGTCCTGGGCCTGCACGAGCGCGCCGATCGAGATCGAGGGCCGCCACGCGCCGAGCGGGCTGCCCTCCGCCCGGGCGTCGCTCCACCCGCCGGCGAATGGGAGGAGCGCGGCGATGCCGACGACCCGTCCTCTTCTCCGCGTCCTTCGACGCGCGCCGTCGGTCAGCAAGTGCGTCCTCCCATCACGGCGCCGACGGTCCCCGTCCGCGAGAGTCGTCCAGGGGCGCGCGAGCGCGTTGCGTCGCATCGGCCCGCTCGGCCGCGGAAAGACCCGGATGCTCGAGGGATCGGGCATAGGCCTCGCGAGCGGCGTCCATCTGCCCGAGCGATTCGTGCGCGTGCCCGAGCCAGTATTGCGCGATGGCGGGCGCGGGTAAGCTCGAAATCGCGTGCTGCAGGACCGGAATCGCAGCCGTGAAATCACCTCGCTCGACCAGCGTCCGGCCGAGCAGGGTGCCCGCCTCGCCGCCCCCGCCCAGCATCAGTGCGCTGCGCGCGAGCATGACGACCCGATCCGATCCGGGCTCGCGTGCCGAGAGCGCGCGTGCGAGCACCAGCAGGACGCCGGGATCGCGGGGCGCATCGATCAGGGCCGACTCGAGGCTCGGATCCGCGTCCGCTCGCGGCGCCGGGTCCTCGCTCCCTGCGACGGCGAGCGCGCTTCCCTGCTCCCGCGCCTGCTCCGCCCGCAGCGGCTCCTTCCGCCCGGGCATGGCCGCCAGGGCCGCGAGGGCGCGCGTGCTCGCGTCGGTTCGATCGAAACGCCTCGCCAGTCGCAAGAGGAGCGCCGCCGCCTCGGGATCCTCGGGATGCGACGCGAGATGGCGATCCGCGAACTCGATCGCATCGCGCCCCGCCCCCATCGCCGCGTAGATCTCCGCGAGCTCCGCCGCCGCGGGCGAGCGCGCCGGGTCGGACCGGACCGACTCGCGGTAGTGCGCGATTGCGCCAGGCAGATCCCCCATCTGCTCGGCCGCTCGTCCCGCGAGCCAGCGCGCCGACGCGTTGTCGGGCCAGAGCCGCAGTCCCTCCTCGAGCGCTGCGCGCGCCGCAGCGGGATCGCGTCGGGCGAGATGGATCCGACCGCGTACGAGGTGCACGCCCGGCGGCGGGAGCTGCTCCGCCTCGCGCTCGGCTGCGACGAGGTCACCGCTCAGCAGCAGGTCGTCGGCGTAGGCGATCCGCAGGGCCGCGGGCGGATCCGACATTCGATCGAGCGCCTCGCGCATCGCCTCCGCGGCCTGCGCATGGTCGTCGATCGCGACGTAGAAGTCGTGTAGCGCGAGCCAGGGCCCCGGCCCCTCGAGCCGCTGCGTGCCCTCGCGCAGGACGTGCTCCGCCTCGTCGTCGTCGCCGATCGCCCTCAGTCGTTCGGCGAGCATCAAGCGGTACTCCGCCCGGTCGGGGTCGCGCGAGAGGGCGTCGCGCACGATCGTCGTCGCCTGCTCGGCCTCGCCGGCGCGGTCCCACGCCGCGACGGTCTCGATCACGGCGATCGGCTCTTCGGGGAAGCGCGCGAGGCAGCCTTCGAGATGCTGCTCTCCCGCCTCGCGATCCCCCTTCTCCCAGGCGAACACGCCCTCGAGCACGCAGAAACGGGCCGCCTCCTCGGGCTTCGAGTCCGCGAGATCCTCGAAGATCGGTGCCGCAGCGGCGATCGCCTCCTCGGCCTCGCCGAGCTGCTCGAGCATCACGAGGATGCCGAGCTGCAGGAGCCGACCTTGCGGGTCGTCCGGCTCGAGCTCGACATAACGGTCCGCATCGTTGAGGGCGTCCTCCTCTCGGCGCGCCGCGACGTAGGCGCGGCTGCGCACGAAGAGCGCCTCGGCGGCCTCCGGGTCGAGCTCGAGGACGCGCGACGCGGCGGCGATCGCGTCGTCCGGGTTCATCGACGAGAGCAGCGCCATCGAGAGCAGCACGCCCGCCTCCCGCGCCAGGCCCTCGTCCTCGGTCGCGCGTCGCAGCGGCCAGATCGCCCGGGTCGCCTCGCCGACGGCGAGCAGGGCCTTGCCGTATTCGAGCTGCAGCCGCGCGTCCTCGGGGCTCGCCTCGACCAGCGCCTGCAAGCGGCTCGCGGACTCGAGCCACTCGCCCTGCGACTGGAGTGCATGGATCGACTCGAGCGGATCCGTCTCGTGGCAGCCCGTCGAGACGACGACGGGCAGCGCGAGCAGACTCGCCAGACCTGCGCGACGGAGCGCTCGAAGCACCCGCGGCCGCGCGGTCGTCCGCGCTGCGAGGATCGTCGTGCCCCGCGCGCTCATCGCCCGCCCTCCACGACGTAGCCCAACGCGCGGAGCTGCCCGAGCTGCATGTCGTCGAGCTCGACCTGGGGCACGCCGCCCGACCAGACGGGCTCCGAGGCGAGGTAGTCCTCGACGGTCTGGCGCAGGGCAGCCGCGGTCTCGGGATCGCGCTCGGCCAGGTTCGCTCGCTCGGCGGGGTCGCGCTCGCGGTCGTAGAGATCCGTGCGACCGGGGTAGTAGAAGAGGCGATGTCGGTCGGTCGTGAGGGCGACCGCGTGGAGCGGTGCGACCTCGGCGCGGGCCCAATGCCGATCGAGGTGGGCGATCCGGGTGCGCGGTGGGTGGGGCGCGCGCGGACCGGCGTCTTCCGGGGCTCCGCCCGCGCGCGCGAGGGCCGTGCGGATCTCGGGGGCGAGGGAGCGGCCGTCGATCGGGGCGTCGAGCTCGATGCCGAGCAGGTCGAAGACGGTCGGCCAGACGTCGACGTTCTCGGAGGGCGCGTCGATCACGATGCCCGGATCCAATCGGAAGGGCAGGCTCAGGATCCAGGGTGTGCGCGTCACCTCGGCGTGCAGGTCGCGGGCGTGGCCTTCGAAGCCGTGCTCGCCGAAGGCCTCGCCATGGTCCGAGGCGAGGACGACGAGCGTGCGATCGCGCAGGTCGCGCGCCTCGAGCAGGTCGAGCAGTGCGTCGACGGCGCGATCGGTGAAGTGGATGGCGTTGTCGTAGGCGTCGAGATAGGTCGGGCCGAAGAGCGCGGACTCTTCGTCGGTGGCGTATTGATGGACGTCCATCATGTGGGCGTAGACGAACCAGCGCCCGTCGCCGCTCGTGCGCAGGAGCTCGTCGAAGGAGGTGACGATGTCGAAGTCGTTGCCGACGAGACGGAAGCCGGGGTTCTCGCGTCGGAATCCCTCCGGCGGTCGGCCCGGGCGGGGGGTCACGTAGGACTCGAAGCCCTGGCCGAAGCCGAAGTTCGGAGCGACCCAGCCGTTGCGCCAGAGTCCGACCGTCCGGAAGCCCGCCCTTCGCAGGGTCTCCGCCGGCAGGTCGGCCTCGGGTGAGATCACGTCGGTCGAGCGCAGCACGCCGACGTGCTGCGGGTAGAGAGAGGTCCAGATCGACGACATGGACGTCTTCGTCCAGGACGACTGGGCGAGATGGTCCTCGAAGCGGATGCCGGTCTCGGCGAGCGCGTCGATCCGGGGGCTCGTCGGGCGCGCGTAGCCGTAGGCTCCGAGATGGTCCGCACGCAGGGTGTCGACCAGGACGAAGAGGACGTTCAGGTCGTCGCGCGCAGCCAGCGCGGCGAGGTCTTCCAGATCGCCGCGCGGTCGCGAGTCGCCGTCGAGCCGCATCTGCGTCGCGAGGAAGGCTGCGACCATCAGGGCGGCCACGATCAGGTGTGGAAGGAGGACGGGTCTTCGCATGGGGCGGGGGGCTCGTCGATCTCCGAAAGCGAGCGAGCCGGCCTCCGACTGGATGTCCAGGTCGGAGACCGGCTCGCCGTCTTCCAGGCGGGTCCTGGATGCGATCGTACCCTCGTCGGACTCCCGTGAGCGCGGGAGGCGGCGAGCTCCGTTCTCAGGCGCGCAGTCGGCGGAACCCTGCCACGGCCACGAAGCCGAGTCCGGCGACGAGCGCCGCGACCGCGCCGGGCTCGGGCACGATCGTCACGTCGAGCGTCCAGAAGGGCGCGAGCGAGCCCGGGCCGGAGAGCGCGTAGTTGGCGACCTGGAGCATCGGCGAGACGAGCTGGAGGTTGCCCGTCAGCGTGTTGGCCGTCGCGTTGAAGGTCCGGCCGTCGAAGCCTGCGACGGTCTGGAAGGCCGGCGCCGCCGGAGTGCCGATGTTGCCCGCGCCGCCGTAGGGGAAGGCCGGGCCGATCTGGGCCACGCCGCTGATCGAGCCGGTCGTCCAGGGGAAGCCGATCCGCGACTCGACGCCCGTGAAGTTGCTGATCACGGCCTGGCTGACCGGCGTGAGCAGCGCCGTCTCGGGAGCGCGGAAGTCGCGCTTGGTCGGATTCGCGCCGGTTACGCCACCGGCCGCGGAGAAGCCGCGGGTCGCTGCCTGCCGGATGAGGAACGCGGGGCTGGTCTGGAAGAGGCCCTGATTGATCTCGAATCCGGCGAGCGCGAGGACGCCCCCGAAGTGATTCCCGCCCGCCGACTTGTAGCCGACGTTCAGAATGGACGGACCGACCGTGATCGTCGCACCCGGCAGGCTCGTCGCCGGCGCGAAGGTTGCGGGCTGGGCGAGGCCGCCCGGCTGGTGCCCGGCTGCGAGCTGACCCGGGCCGAAGCCGGTCAGCACGCGCGTGTTCATGAAGGTCAGCACGACGCCCGACGAGAAGTTCGTCGTGCCCATCGAGCTGAAGTTCTGATGGATCTCGTTCGGCACGTTGAGCGCGCCGCCCGCCGTCTGGGTGCCCCAGGCCGCGACCGAGCGCGCGGGCAGCGGGCCGAAGAGCGAGGTGTAGGAGACGGTGCCGTTGATGAGCACCACCTCGGCCTGCGAGACCGCGGGCGAGAGCGCCAGCGCCGCCGCCAGGCCGAGAAAGCCAATCGTTCGTCGAAGAATCGCCATGATCCGGTTCACCTCCACCATCGTGGGTCCGCAGGAGAGCAAGTGCGCGAGTCGGCCGAGCGCTCGGGTCATGACCTGGATCCCCGTCGTCGACTGGCCTCCATTCCGTTCTACGCGGATCCGCACGGAATGACTACTCGACTTCCGCTTGCCCTCCGATCCCCCCTGCGGAGTCGAGGCAGTCCGACAAGTCATTGGTTCGTAATAGTTTTCTCCTTATCCCCCGAGGGATTGGGCGGCCCTGTGCGAGTCCGCTCGATATCCGTCCGCCCCCCTCCGGCTCTCGCCGCGCCGCGCGGGGTCCGCGTCGGCGGCTCGGATTTCGAGTTGTCGGTCCTTCGACCCGCCGTAGGCTGGGGCGACGATCGAACGTGCGAGGGGAGACCGCATGGACAAGGCCGAGGCGCGACACGAGATCGAGAAGCTGATCTTCGGCTACGCCGAGGCTCTCGACGACGGCGACCTCGGCGCCGTCCGCGAGCTCTTTCGCGAGGCCGAGGTCGAGCCCGCACCCGGCCAGGTCCTCCAGGGCGGCGACGCGGTCGCGGAGATGTTCGCGCGCCACACGATCTTCTACGACGCTGGCGGCGTGGCGGATCCCTGGGCCTCCGACAGCCGGCCTCATACACGCCATTGCGTCACGAACCTGGTGATCGACGTCGATGACGCGTTCCGGACGGCGCGCGCGAAGAGCTACGTCGTCGTCTTCCAGGCGCGACCGGACCTGCCGCTCCAGCCCGTGTTCCGGAACCGCTACCACGACGACTTCGTCTGCGACGGCGGGCGATGGCGATTCGCGCGGCGGCGGATGGTGCACGACGAGTTCGGCGCAGGGGACACGTCGCGGCATCTGCATGCAGAGCCGCGGGGCGCCCGGCCGCCCGTCGCGACCGGATCGGGACGGGGACGGGCCGACTGAGTCGTCGACCGCTCAGTCCGTCCGACCGAGCTGCTCCCTGAAGAACCTGGCGATCAGCCGCGAGGCCTCGACGGCCTCGGGGATCTCCTCGTCGACGTTCACGTCCGCGTCGAACCCGTGCCACATCGCGTCGAACACGACCAGCCGCGCGTCGACGCCCTGCTGGAGCATGCGGAGATGGAGCCTCGTCGTCCCGCTCAAGAAGAGGTCGCGCGTCCCCGTCACGAGCAGCGCCGGCGGTGCGCCGCGGAAGTCACCCTTCAGAGGCGTGATGAGCGGGTCCTCGACGTCGTGGCCGGCGGCATAGAGCGCGATCGGATCGAGGCCCGAGTCGGATCCGCCGAAGGTCGAGAGGTAGGGGTCGAGACCGTCGTTCGTCGCGAGGCTGTCGCCCCCGCCGTAGGAGATCACGGCGATCGCGCCGGGGCGAGGGAGGCCTTCCTGGTCGAGCCGCAGTACGGTCGCCGCGGTCAGGTTCGCGCCCGCGGACGTGCCGTAGAAGCCGATGTCCTCGGGGCGATGGTGCTCGAGGAGCGCGCGGTAGACGGCGACGACGTCGTCGAGGGCGGCGGGGAAGGGGTGTGCCGGCGGCATGCGGTAGTCGATCGCGACGACGGGGATCTGCGCGAAGGTCGCGACCGGGACCGCCTCGACGACGGAGCCCGAGTAGAACAGGAAGGCGCCCCCGTGCAGGTTGACGAGGACCCGTGCGGGCTCGCGTGACTCGACGACGCGCGGCGTCACCCGGATCGTGCGAACCCCTCCGAGCATCTGCTCTTCGGCGGTCGCCCCGTGGCGGACCAGCGCGATCTCGTTTCGGACGCGGAGCCGCTGCTGGCCGCCGGCGATCGCCGCCTCGAGGCTCGCGAAGGGCGAGGGTGCATCCGGCGCGGCGCGCGCGATCGCGTCCCGCATGATGCGCACGTAGAGGGCCCGGGCCTCGGGGCTCGCCGTCTCCAGAAAGGGGATCGATCGCTCGCCGAGCGTCAGAGTGCCGTGCTCGTCCACCCGCGCGGAGAAGCGGCCCGAGTCGGAAGTGAAGCGTGAGGGTGCGTCTCGCATCGGGGCACAGCCCATCGCGAGAAGCACGATCAGAAGCCTTGGCAGGGCGGGGCGCAAGGTCATTCGAGTCTCCTGCTCCCTCGCGTCGCGATCGGCGGCGGGGATGCTCTGATGGCGGTCGACGGCTGCCGGTCGCAAGGGATTCCGCGGGTGCCGGGCACCGACCGAGCGTTCCCCGAATGAGGCGGCCTGTAAACGGGGATCCATTTCGTGTGTCAGGAGCTCGATCGATTTCGAGTCGACACCCCATGCGCGAGGCGATATCGAGTCGGGTCGTCGCCGACCCCGACGAGCGACCGAACGACCGCGCCGGCCATGTGGCGCGAGGAGGCCCGACATGCTCAAGAGCGTCTACGTCATCGACATCATCGTGCGCGACCTCGATCGCGCGATCGAGTTCTTCCGCGCCGTGCTCGGCGTCGAGCCCGTCGACACGTCCGAGATCGGTGCGGACCAGAGCGAGCTTCGCGCCGCGCACTTCCCGGCGCCTGGCCCCGGCAAGGAAGGCATCCACTCGATCGGCCTCTTCGCCCTCGCGACCGACGACCCGAAGACCGAGTCGGGCAAGCACGTGAAGGAGTTCCTCGAGACCCACGGCGAAGGCATCAGCCTGATCGGCTTCCAGGTCGACGACATCGACGCGACCCAGCGCGACCTCGAGGGCAAGGGGCTCCGCTTCATCAACGACCGCCCGGTCGACTACCAGATGGGGCGCGGCAACCAGCTCGAGCCCCGCTTCGGCACGAGCGTCTGGTTCGCCCAGCACGACGAGGACGGCTACGACAAGTTCATGGCGATGGTCGCCGCGTCGCGCGCGGGGGCGGCGGGACGCTAGGTGGACCGCCGTGTCGTCGTGGCCGTGCCGGCGCCTGGTCAGCGCTCGAGGCGCACCCCGAAGCGCTCGCAATAGGGCGCGAAGCGCTCGCGCAGCGCCTTCGCATCCAGCCCGAGCTGGGCGAGGTCGTAGGCGATGCGGCCGTGTCGTCCGGCGGGATGCGAGCGCGCGTACTCCGCGATGGCTTCGCGGGAGGCGTCGGAGAGGGGCTGCCCCGCCTTCTGGTATACCCGCGCGACGGCCGCGTCCTGGTCCGCCACGAACTCGTGGAAGAGCACGTCGATCGACTGCGCCTCGGGCCAGAGGGCGCGATCGCGGAGGCAGGCGTCGAGCAGGTCGCCCATCCGCTCGACGACGTAGCGCCCGTAGGCGTGTGGGTCGGGCTTCTCCTGCTGCAGCCTCGCCGTGTAGGAGATCATGGTGGCGTAGGAGGCGATCACGGGCAGCGGATCGCGGTGGGTCAAGACGAGTGTCGCGTCGGGAAAGACCGCCTTCAGCGCGCGCAGCTGCTCGAGGTGCTGGGGTGACTTCAGCACCCATCGCTTGCCCCCGCGCAGGAACGTCAGCACCTGCAGCACGCGTCGCATGTAGCGGTAGTGCGGCGTCTGGTCGCGGCGGCGGTAGTCCTCGACCCAATGCCAGAGCGGCCCGGGCGGCGCCTCGAAGTACATCGTCGAGAAATCGATCGCGAGCAGATCGATCTCCTCGTGCGCATGGTCCCAGGTCATCTCGTGCATCTTGGCGAAGTGGGGCATCGCCTCGTTGATGAAGCCGACGGACCCGCGGCAGCGCTCGATGCGCGGATCCTCGACCGATTCGCCGGCCTCGCGCGCGCGGGTCATCGCGGCCGACTCTTCGCGCGAGAGGACGGGCTCGAGCGCCTCCCAGTAGGGCAGGTATCGGAGCTCGGGGTCGGCGGCCATGGAGTTGTGCAGGTGCGTCGTCCCCGTGCGCGGAAAGCCGCTGATCACGATCGGTCGTGCGATCTCGACGTCGAGGATCTCGGGGTGCCTCGCGATGCAATCCTCGACGAGCAGCCGGTTCTTCAGGAAGCGCACGATCTCCGCCGCGCGGCTCATCCGGCCCATCGGCGAGAGGCGTCCGTCCCGGGCGAGGGAGGTGAGGTAGGTCTCGATCCGGGCCTCGAAACCGGGGGCGCCGAAATCCGAGAGCCCGGTCTCCATGCGGGCGCGTTCGAGCAGCCGCGGCAGCTCGAGGTCGTCGGGCGAAGCGAGTCCCTCCGCCTGCGCGAACGTCTCGGCGATCGCCGGCGGATGGATCGGCTGCGCGAGGTCCTCGAGTCGAACGGCTTGATCGGACATCTCGTTCCTGCTCCCATGCGGCCCCACGACCGCAGCTGCGGGGTGTCCGACGGTCGGATGATGGCGGCGATGTCCCACAGGGGACGACTCGGCCGGTGGCGCCATCTTCCCTCCTCGGACGCCGACTCCGCCACTCGAAATCGAGTAGGCGCCGACCCGGAATTCGTGTAACCCGGGGACATGATCGACGAGCTCTCGGGCAAGACCATCGTGATCGCCGGCGTCGGGCCGGGCCTCGGGGAGGAGACGGCGCGGGCCGTGCTGCGCGAGGGCGGCCGCGTCGTGCTGGGCGCCCGGGACGAGACACGCCTCGCGGCCATCGCCCGGGACCTCGATCCGTCGGGCGAGCGCGTCGCCTTTCGAGTCTGCGACATCGACCGGGACGAGGACGCCCCGGCGCTCCTGGCACTTGCGGATTCGCGCTTCGGCCGGGTCGACGGTCTGGTCTGCGTCGCCGCCCGCATCGACGTCGGGGGCACGATCGAGTCGACCGCGCTCGCCGACTGGCGGAAGGTCTTCGAGACGAACGTCTTCGGGACGGTGCGCCTGATCCAGGCGGCGATCCCGGCGCTCAAGAAGCAGGGGGGCGCGATCGTGATCGTCGGATCGCAATCCGAGAAGCACCCCGATCCCGCCCCGGGCTTCATCGCCTACGGCGCCAGCAAGGCGGCCATGCATGCGGCCACGATCTACATGACCGACCAGCTCGGTCCCTTCGGCATCCGCGTGAATCGCGTGGTACCGAGCACCATGTGGACGCCGACGCTCGAAGGCTTCGCGACGCAGATGGCCGAGGCCCAGTCGAAGACGCTCGCCGAGGTGAAGGCGGGATTCGAGGCGCAGATGCCGATCGGCCGGATGCCGACGGGGCTCGACGTCGCGGAGGCGATCGTGTTCTTCCTGTCCGATCGCGCCGCGGCGATCACGGGTCAGGCGCTCTTCGTGAACGCCGGGGAGTGGATGGCATGAGCACGCGAGAGGGCCAGGCGCTGCGCGAAGAGAATCGCGCGATCCTGACGGAGCTGCTGCGGCGGCTCGGGACTCAGGACTACCACGGCGCGTGCGCGATGATGACCGAGGACGTGCTCTGCGACTGGCCCTACCTGCCGATGCCCGGTCTCGCCCACGAGATCCGCGGCCGCGACGCGATGGAGGCCTTCTTCGCCGGCGGCATGTCCGCCTTCGAGCCCTATCGCTACGAGATCACGGCGGTCTTCGATCTGCTCGATCCGAATCGACTGATCGCCGAGTACCGCTCGAACTCGACCTTCAAGCCGAGCGGCGCGCCCTACCAGAACCATTACGTCGGCATCTTCGAGTTCCAGGACGGCGCCGTCTCGTACTGGCGCGAGTACATCAACCCCGACACGGTCGCGCGCGTGCTGGCGACGGCGCCCGCCTCCGCACGCGGTGACACGACGGGCGGAGCAGGCGGAGCCGTACGAGCCGCCTCCGCCTCCTCGCGCGACCCCGCAGAACGTCCGCGTCCGCGACCCGGACCGGGCACGAGCCCGGCATGAACGCGCGAAACGGATCGGGACGCTTCCCGCGACTGCTCGAGCCCGGCCGGATCGGCACGCTCGAGGTGCGCAACCGCATCCTCATGTGCCCGATGGGCGACAACCTCGCGCAGGAGGACGGCTGTCCGAGCGAGACCTCGATGGACTACTTCGAGGCGCGGGCGCGAGGCGGAGTCGGCCTGATCCTGGTCGGCAGCGTCGCCGTCTCCTGGCCCGAGGGCAGCTACAACCCGAACCAGAGCGCGCTGTCGGACGACCGCATGATCCCGGCCTTCGCCGAGCTCGCGAATCGCGTGCATCGACACGGGGCCAAGATCGCAGCCCAGCTCTCGCACGGCGGCGTGACCGCCGTGAACGACATGCGCGACGGCCGCCCGCTCTGGGTGCCGTCGGCGCCGAGGCCCGGGAGCCCGGATCCGCTGATGGGCATGGTCACGCCCGACGAGCAGGCGCTGCAGTCGCGGCCGATGCGCGCGCCGACCGCGAAGGTCGCGATCCACGAGATGACCAAGGACGACATCCGCTGGCTCGTCGGAAAGTTCGCCGACGCCGCCGAGCGCGCGCGCCGGGCGGGGCTCGACGGCGTCGAGGTCCATGCGGGTCATGGCTATGTCCTCTCGAGCTTCCTGTCGCCCGCCAAGAATCGCCGCACGGACGAGTACGGCGGCTCGACGGAGAACCGCGTCCGCATCCTGGTCGAGGTGCTCGAGGCGATCCGCGCACGCGTCGGCCGCGACTTCCCCGTCTGGTGCCGGGTCGACTCGATCGAGTTCGACGAGCCGAACGGGATCACGCCGGAGCTCGCCTGCGACGTCGCGCGCGCGATCGAGGCCGCGGGCGGCGACGCGATCCACGCGAGCGCGAATGGGCTCGCCGGTAGCGCGCTCACCTACACGAAGGGGCATACGACCCACGAGCCTTCGGGATTGCTCGAGCTCGCGTCGACGATCAAGAAGGCGGTCGGGATTCCCGTGATCGCGGTCGGGCGGATCGAGCCCGAGGCGGCGGAGGAGGCGATCGCCGCAGGGCGATGCGACTTCGTGGCGATGGGGCGGAAGCTGCTCGCGGATCCGGAGCTGCCGAAGCGGCTCGCCGAGGGACGCGCCGAGGACGTGCGCCCCTGCATGTATCACTACACCTGCATCTCGCAGATCTTCCTGCGTGAGCCCGTCCGATGCATGGCGAATCCTTCGACGGGGCGCGAGGCGGAGCTCGAATTCGGCGAGGCGAAGCGCTCGCGGCGGGTGCTCGTCGTCGGCGGTGGGCCGGCGGGGCTCGAGGTCGCGCGGATCGCGGCGCTGCGCGGACATGCGGTCCGGCTCTATGAGCGCGAGGATCGACTCGGTGGGCGACTGGCGCTCGCGGCGGAGACCTACGACCCGAATCGACGCATGTTCGAGTGGCTCGTCCGGCAGGTCGGGGCGCTCCCGATCGACGTCCGCCTGGGCGCTTCGTGTGACGAGCGGGCCGTCGAGGAGTGGGGCGCCGAGGTCGTCGTGCTCGCAACGGGGGGGCTTTGGCCGAAGCCTTCGATTCCGGGGGGCGACGCGGCGCACGTCGCGACGGTCGACGACCTGCGGGCGGTCTTCGAGGGCCGGGTCGAGCTCGGCGCCCGGATTGCGATCCTCGGCGGAGGGCGCGCAGCGTGCGGCCTGGCGGATCGGTTCGTGCGGCGGGGACATGCCGTCACGATCCTCGAGCCCTCCGGCGTCTTTGCGGCGCAGATGGGCCTGCCGGGGCGCTGGCGCATCGTGCACGAGCTGCGCGAGCTGGGCGTCACGCTCGTACCCCACGCAAAGGTCGAGGCGATCGAGGAAGCGACGGTGCGATGGCTCGACGCCGAAGGTGCGACGCAGCGAACCGACGCGGATCACGTCGTCGTGACGACGGGTGCGACGGCCTCTCAGCCCGACTTCGCCTCGAAGCTCGTCGGGCCGGGAGGCCAGGCGCTCGAGGTCCATCGCGTCGGCGACTGCGCCGAGATCGGCTTCGTCCGCGGCGCCCTCGAGAGTGCTGTGCGGATCGGTCGAGCCCTCTGACGACGCGGGTCGGGACGGGGCCGTCGCAGTTTCGTCGGATCCGGCCGGGCTCGTACGAGCCCAGGGAGTAGGGACGCATGCGCTTCGCGGGCAGGACGATCATCGTGACCGGCGCCGCCTCCGGCATCGGCTTCGCCACGGCCCGCGCCTTCGCCGCCGAGGGGGGCACGATCGTCGGCGTCGACATCGACGAGGCGGGTACGAAGCGGGCAGCGACCGCGCTCGGCCCCCTCGCCGATCGCGTCGCCTTCGAGATCGCCGACTTGGCCACGCCCGAGGGCTGTCAGGCCGCGGTCGCGGGGGCCCTCCGTCGACATGGCCGACTCGACGTGCTCTGCAACGTCGCGGGCTTCGCCGCCCTCCATCACTTCACGGACGTGAGCCCCGAGCTCTTCGACCGGATGGTGAGACTCAATCTCGGTGGTGTCTTCTTCCTCTCGCAGGCCGCCATGCCGAGTCTGCTCGAGTCGAAGGGCAACATCGTGAGCGTCGCCTCGGTCGCCGGGCTGACGGGCAACCCGTACAACTCCGTCTACTGCGCGACCAAGGGTGCCGTCGTGAACCTGACCCGGGCGCTCGCCGTCGAGTACAGCGGGCGCGGCGTGCGCGTGAACTGCGTCTGCCCGGGATCCGTCCTCACGGAAGCGACGAAGCAGACGAAGATCCCGGATGGAACCGACGCGGCGCTCTTCGGCGTGATGACGCCGCCGCTCGGTCATTGCCAGCCGGAGGAGATCGCCGGGGCGATCCTCTACCTCGCCTCGGACGACGCTCGGTACGTGACCGGCGTGGCGTTCCCGATCGACGGGGGACGCACCGCCGTCTGAAGGACCGAGCGTGTCGCCGCGCTCAGACCACGCCGAGGTAGGCGAGCATCGCCCGGGCGATGCGTTGCGTCATCTCCTCGACCGGCGTGTCGGGCAGCCGCTCTTCCCAGCAGGCGCGTCCGAAGCCCTCGGCGATCAGCGAGATGGCGTAGGCGGCGGCATCGAGGTCCTCGACGCCGATCCTGTCCTGGTTGCGTTCGAGCAGGGAATAGAGGCTGTCGTGCGTGATCTGGCCGAAGGTCCGCCCGTCGGGCGCGACGCGGTTCGAGATCTCGAAGCGGCTGCCCCACTGCTCGAGGAAATCGCGATGCAGTCCAGTCAGTCGGGCGCGATGGTCGAACATCATCCGGACGAAGCGCTCGAGGGCTTCTTCGAGGGGCATGTCCTCGAGGTGGGTGCGTCGCCCTTCTTCGACGATCTCGGCGACGAGTCGATCGAGCATGTCCTCGAAGAGGTCGGCGACGATCGATTCCTTGTTCGGGTAGTAGTGGTAGAGGGAGCCGACCGAGATGCCGGCGCGCTCCGCCACGCGATTCGTCGTGAGCGCCTCGGCCCCGTCGGCCTCGAGGATCTGACGCGCTGCCTCGCGGACCGACTGGACGAGGACCTCCGCGCGACGTTGGGTCGGCGGCCGTCGGCGAGCGAGGGGGCTCTTCGGGTTCGCAGGCATCGGCTGAGGAATACCAGAGGGGCCGTCCGGAGTCATCCGGGGCCCCGGGTGGCGCCCGTCAGCGCGCGCGTACTGCGTCGAAGGGCACGACCTCGGCTCGCGGCGTCACGGGCTGCTCGTCGGGCAGGAAGAAGCGCCAGAAGACCATGCCCGAGGGACGCCCCTCCGTGTCGATCCAGTTCGGCACTCCGGGATCGCGATGCGCGAGGACCATCCGGAAGCTGCCGTCGGCCTCGAGCTTCGTCTGCTTGCGATTGCGGGAGGTCGGGCGATGGGCGTAGTCGTAGGTCATGTTGTGCGCGTTCCAGAGCACGACGTTCGCGAATCGGCACTTCGGGAATCGCCCCGTCATCACGAGCGCCTCATCCGGACCGAGTGAGTAGGGCGCCATCGTGTACGACGCGTCGAGCGCCGTATACGCGATGTCGCCGGGCGCCGAGGGCGTGGGAAAGATGTTCGGCGTCGTGCCGACCCAGGCGGGCATCGGGCGCTCGCCCGGCGGCGGGGCCATCGCCGCCTTCCAGTTGAGCTGTTCGATCACCCGCCGCATGCCTGCGGCGACGCGCGCATCGTCGAAGGTCGGCGGCGGCGCCGGCGCGTCGAGCGGCTCGATCACGAGCGGGATCTCGACCGAAGGATCCGCTGCCGCGGAGCGTTCGCGCTCGAAATAATGCCGCGTCGTGATCTGCATCGCGTTCGGCGGCAGCTCGAGCCAGCCCCGATGTCCCGGCTCTTCGGTCGGACTCAGGAGGATCTCGTAGCTGCCGTCGGTCTCGACCTCGAACTCCGAGTCGTTCAGCACGGAGGCGACGCCCTTCGAGATCGTGCTGCCCTCGTCTCCGTATTCGAGCGTGAAGGACGTGTAGACGGCACCCGCGAGATTCCCGCGGATGCGGTACCGGCGTCCACCCCGGACGAAGGCGGAGAAGTAGATCGCGTCCGGGTTGTCCCCCAGGTATTTCCGCGTCGGCGTGACCATGCGCTGGAAGACCGGCCACTCCGGATCCGCCTCGAAGGCGCGCAGGAGCCCGTCCTCGAGGCTGTGCATCAGGTTCCGATAGCCGTCGGAGAAACCGTAGGGGTCGTGACCGCGCGCGGGTGCCTGCACCCAGCTCGACTCGAGTGCCGAGAGTGCGTCGATCAGATCCCGGAGTGCTTCGTGCGAAGCACGAGCGCCTTCGGGCGCGTCGGGCGACATTGGGACGGCCCCCGTCGGATTGGAACCTTCGAGCGCCGCGCCGGCGCAGCCCACCGCAGCGAGCGCCGGGGTCGCGATCAGTCCCGTGAGGAAGTCTCGTCGCTCCATGCCCTGGTCCTCCCGGCGAGCCAGCGTAGCGGCACCCCCCGGCCCCGCGACTCGCTTTCGGAGGCGCCCGATCGCCGTCGCGGAGGCCTCATGGAGCTACGGATCGGGCGGAGACTCGCCGTGCTCGAAGTTTCGCGACCAGACCCGCCGATTCCGCCGCTCGACGATCCTCCAGGCGCCCTCGCGCCGCTCGAAGCGGTCCTCGTAGCGCGTCCCACTCACGTTGTGGAGCTGACGCCCCGACGTGTCGGGCCGGTAGAGCGCCGAGTTGACCGAGTAGGTATCGCAGCGGGCGACGCCCGCCTCGAGGTCGAGCTCGATGAAGGGCGCGCCGAAATCGTGTTGGGTGCCGGCGAGCTTCGGTAGCGAGCGCTCGAGCCAGGCGAGGCCCGCCTCGAGGTCGCCGCTCCAATGCTCGCCGTAGTGGAGCCGCGCGTCCGGATGGAAGCAGGTGCGCAGCAGCCCGAAGTCGAGGCGGTCGACGGCGCGGGCGTAGGTCAGGATCACGCGGGTGATCTCGCGCTCGGCCCACAGGATCTCGAGCTCGTCCTCGGTCGGCATCGGCACTCCTTTCCGGCGTCGGTGGTCGGGCGGGGCACCCGGCGTCGTCGCGGGACGGTAGGCTTCCGGCCGGGCGCCCGCTTTTCGAGACGCGCGCGCGAGCGCGCAGAGGAGGGATCGGGATGGGTGTATTGGAGTCGCTCTTCGGGGGTGAGCCGGGGCTCGGGGCCGGCGATCGCGCGCCGGACTTCGCCTTGCCCGATCAGGACGGGAAGGTCGTGCGCCTCGCGGACTTCCGGGGCGAGAAGAACGTCGTCGTCTACTTCTATCCGAAGGACGACACGCCGGGCTGCACGAAGGAGAGCTGTGCGTTCCGCGATCAGTTCGAGGCCTTCGCCGACGTCGGGGCCGAGGTCCTCGGCATCAGCTCGGACACGCCGGCCTCGCACAAGGCCTTCGCGGCGAAGTACCGGCTTCCGTTCCGGCTGCTCGCCGACGAGTCCGGGGAGGTGCGCCGCGCGTTTCGCGTACCGAAGTCGCTGGGGCTGATTCCCGGGCGGGTCACCTACGTGATCGATCGCGAGGGCATCGTGCGACACGCCTTCAACTCGCAGACGCGTCCGACGGAGCACGTGGACGAGGCGCTGGGGGTGCTGGCGGGCCTGCGTTAGGGCGGAGCGGCGTCCCAGCGCGCGTCAGAACGGCGGGCTCGGGATGCTCTGGAGCACGATCCGGACGAGATCGGCCTGGGTGCGCGCGCCGGTCTTGGCGAGGGCGCGCTTGAGCGTCCATCGCGCGGTGCCCTCCTTGATGCCCGCCCGCTCCGCGTGCTCGCGCACGCTCAGTCCCGACGCGATCGCGGCCACGACGCGCGCCTCGCTCGGCGTCAGGTCGAGCAGGGTGGCGATCGTCCGCTCGTCGGGAACCGGGTCGGACTCCGGATCGGTCAGCCAGAGCAGGACCGTGCTCCCGACGGGTGCGTCGAGGAGTGCCGGGACCGCGGGTGAGACCATGGCGTGATAGGCGCGAAGCGCCGAGCGGCGCGCGATCCGGAACAGGCCGCGCCGGGGCTGCGCGGGGTCCGGCGTGCGCACCTGCTCGATCGCGCGGGCGAGGTCCCGCGTGGCCTCGGGTCGTGCCAGAGCGAGTCGCTCGTCCCGCATGGATACGCCGTCCCGCGCGTCGAAGATGCGCTCTGCCGCGGGATTCGCGTAGAGCACCCGGGCGTCGTCCGTCAGCAATGCGACGCCCGTCGCGAGAGCGTCGATTCCGGCGGCGAGGGCGCCGGCTCGCGCGGCCTGCATCGACGCACGCTGGTAGACCGCCAGGCCGCGGGCGAGATGGGGCGCGAGGAAGCGCAGGCGATCGAGCGCGTGGGCCGGGATGGGGTCCACGGCGTAGGTGCTGAGGGCGCCGACGAAGTGCGGGGAGTCACTCATCTTGATACCGACGCCGTCGCGGATGCCGAGCGGAGCGAGCATGTCCTGCCCCATCGGCGTCGCGAGCATCTGGTCGACGGAGACCGTGTCGGCGGCATGGATCACGAGCCCGGGCTCGTTGCCGGCGGCGAGCATCACCCACTCGTTGACGCCGTAGCGCTCCTCCCAGCGCTCGATCATCTCGTCCGGGAAGCCGGAAGAGGCGACGACCTCGGCCCGTCGACTCGTCAGGTAGGACATCGACACGAAGCCCTGCGTGCAGTCGACGAAGTCCGTCACGAGCTCCACGGCGCGATCCCAGCAATCGGGGACGGCGGCGGCCTCGTAGATCGAGGGCACGATGTGCTCGTTCGCGTAGAGGGCGGAATCCAGATCGATCGCCACGCGGCACTCCGTAGTCGTGTTCGGCCCCGGGTCGGTCCTCGCATGCCGGGCGACGCCGGCCCCGGGGCCGGCAAACCTACCATCTGGCGGGAGAGCGGGGCAATCGGAAATTCGCTCTCCGCGTTACGTTTCCGCGTCGTTGCGTACCTACGATGACTGCTCCGATGGAGCGGACATCGAACGGAGGACTACCCGTGAGCCTCGAATCCATGACCGCGCTCGAGCGGATCACGATCGAGATGGAGCACGTCGTGCCGCTCGTACGCGATCTACAGGCGATCCTCGGCGATCGTGTCGTCCGCGAGGCGCTCGCCGAGCGGCAGCGGCGTCGGGCCGAGGCGGCGCGGCGTTCGGCCCTGCCGGCGATCGATGCGTCGGCGATCGCGCCCGCCCTCGCGACCTTTGCGGCGGGTGAGGCGCTCGAGTACGAGATCGTGCGCGCGGACTCGGACGCACTCGAGGTCGACGTCACGCGATGCGCGTACGTTGCTTTGATGGATCGGCTCGATGCGCGCGACCTCGGACCAGTCCTGCTCTGCGACCGTGACCACGAGCTCGCCGCCACGGCCGGACTCGAGCTCGTTCGCACGACGACATGCATGCAGGGCGGTGCGTGCTGCGACTTCCGATTCCGGCGCCGGCGCTGATGCGATCGTTCGCGCCTCCGGTCTGGCTCGCTCCGGGTCGAGTGGGGCCTCGCCTCAGAACGGCGGACTCGGGATGCTCTGGAGCACGATCCGGACGAGATTGGCCTGGGAGCGGGCACCGGCCTTCTGGAGCGCGCGCTTGAGCGTCCATCGTGCCGTCCCGATCGTCGTGCCGGTCCGTTCCGCGTGCTCGCGCACGCTCAGCCCGGACGCGACCGAGGCCGCGATGCGGGCCTCGCTCGGCGTGAGGCCGAGCAGCGTGGCGATCGCCTGCTCGTCGGGGACGAGGACGGACTCCGGGTCGGTCAGCCAGAGCAGGACCGTGCTCGAGACGGGTGCCGCGAAGAGCGAGCCGACCGTGGGAGAAACCATGGCGTGATAGGCGCGCAGGGCGGACGGTCGCTCGATCCGGAAGAGGCCCCGTCTCGGTCGTTGGGGATCGGGTGATCGGAGCTGGTCGATCGCCTGCGCGAGGGCGTGCTCTGCCTCGGGGCGCTTCAGCGAGAGGCGTCCGTCGCGTATGGCGATCCCGTCCTGCGCGTCGAGGATTCGTTGGGCGGCCGGATCCGCGTGCAGCACCCGGGCCTCGTCCGTCAGCAACACGACGCCGGTCGCGAGCGCGTCGACGCCCGCCTCGAGCGCGCCGATCCGCGCGGCCTGCATCGAAGCGCGCTGGTAGAGGGCCAGTCCGCGTGCGAGATGGGGCGCGAGGAAGCGAAGGCGGTCGAGTGCCGTCTCGGAGATGCGCTCCTCGGCGTAGGTGCTGAGGGCGCCCATGAAGTGCGGGAGTCGCTCATCCTGATGCCGACGCCGTCGCGGATGCCGAGGGGGCCCAGCAGGTCACGCCCCATCGGTGTGGCGAGCAGCTGGTCGACGCTGACCGTGTCGGCGGCATGGATCACGACGCCCGGCTCGAGCGTCGCGGCGAGCATCACCCACTCGTTGATGCCGTGTCGCTCCGCCCAGAGCGTGAGCGCCTGCCTGGGGAAGCCGGCGGCGGCGATCACCTCGGCGCGGCGGCTATGGAGATAGGAGACCGACACGAACCCGCGCGTGCAGTCGATGAACTCCGTGACGAGCCCGATCGCGCGATCCCAGCAATCGGGGACACGGCCGCTTCGTAGATCGAGGGCACGATCTGCTCGTTCGCGTAGAGGGCGGAATCGAGATCGATCGCCACGCTGTGCTCCGGGAAGGGGTCTCGACTTCGAGCTGAGTCCCGCTTGCGGGGTCGCGTCGGCGAGAGGCGGCCGAACCGACCAGCTGGCGGGGACGGACGCATTTCGTCGTCGCTCGCGAGTTCGCGGGACGATCGGTGCGATCGGGAAGCGATCGATCGCCGTGCGAGCTTCCCGTCAGGCCGGGCGTCAGCGACCGGTCTGCCTCGACGCGGCTCACACGGGATCGGGTCGATGCATCCCCGATGGAATTCCGCCTCGAATCTCATGGCTGCGTCGCGTCCCTGGGGGCGCGCCGCGTCGGTTCGCATGCATTCCCGATTCGAGCGTTCCCGCGCGGCGAAATTCCGACCCCCCCAGATGGGAGGCGACTCGCGTACGTGCGGTGTGAATCATTGGCCGGGACCCGGGTCGGGCGGAGGCATGCGGGGAAGCCCGTGCTCGAGGCCCCCAATCCGTCGCGACCGGCGCGACGCGAATTGCACGGTCGAACCCGATCGCACGAGGGCGATGCATGTCGTCGAGTGGCTCTGTCTCCTCCTCCTTCTTCTCCTCCTCCGGTCGCGCGTCGCTCGGGAGCTTGCGCGCGACTCGTCGCCTGCTTCCGCTCGTCGCCGGCATCGCCCTCGTCGCCGGGGTAGCGGGCGCCCAGGACGTCGACCACGACGGCCTGCTCGACAGCTTCGAGGTCCAGTACGGCCTCGATCCGGCGGACGCGGACGAGAACGGCAACGGCCGCGTCGACGGCCAGGACGACTTCGACGCCGATGGGCTCGGGAACGCAGCGGAGGCGGCGGTCGGGACGAGTCCGATCGTTGCGGACAGTGACGCGGACGGGTTGCTGGATGGGGCGGAGGTCGGGACGGGGCAGTTCGGTCGGCAGGAGGTGATCTCGACGCAGGCGTCGGGGGCCTGGAGCGTGATCGCGGCGGACGTGGACGGAGATGGCGATCAGGACGTCCTCTCGGCTTCCTCGAACGACGACAAGATCGCGTGGTATGAGAACACGGATGGTCAGGGGAGCTTCGGTCCGCAGCGGGTGATCACGACGCTGCGGGACGTCGCTCGCTCGGTCTTCGCCGCCGACGTGGATGGTGACGGCGACCTGGACGTGCTGTCGGCGTCCCAGCTCGACGACACGATTGCCTGGTACGAGAACACGGACGGGCTCGGGACCTTCGGCTCGGAGCAGGTGATCTCGGTCCTGGCGGACGGCGCCACGCGCGTGGCTGCGGCGGACCTGGATGGAGATGGCGATGCGGACGTGCTGTCGGCCTCTAGCGACGACGCCAAGATCGCCTGGTACGAGAACACGGATGGTCTCGGGAGCTTCGGGCCGCAGCAGGTGATCACGACCCTGGCCATCGGGGCGTGGGACGTGATTTCGGCAGACGTCGATGGCGACGGCGACCTCGACGTTCTCTCGGCCTCCGAGGTCGACGACACGATTGCCTGGTACGAGAACACGGATGGCCTCGGGAGCTTCGGGTCGCAGCAGGTGATCACGACGCTGGCCGACGCGGCCCAGAGCGTGGTCGCCGCAGATCTGGACGGAGACGGCGATATCGACGTCGCCTCGGCGTCCAGATTCGACCACAAGGTTGCCTGGTACGAGAACACGGATGGGCTGGGCAGCTTCGGGCCGCAGCAGGTGATCTCCACGCTGGCCAACGCGGCCCAGGGCGTATTCGCAGCGGATCTGGACGGCGACGGCGACGTCGATGTCGTCTCGGCCCTCGGAGCCGACAACAAGGTCGCTTGGTACGAGAACACGGACGGCGAGGGGAGCTTTGGCTCGCAGCAGGTGATCTCCACGGCTCTCGTTCCCTCGGCTGTCTTTGTTGCCGACGTGGACGGAGACGGCATCTTCGACGTGCTCTCGTCCTCTCAGCTCGACTCCAAGATCGCGTGGTACCGACAGACCCGTATCGCCGACCCGCTCGATGCCGACTCCGACGACGACGGGCTGCTCGATGGAGCGGAGGTGACGACGCTCGGGACCGATCCGCTCGTAGCGGACACGGATGGGGATGGTCTCTCCGACGGCGTCGAGGTCGGGACCACGGGCACGAGCCCGCTCGCGGCGGACACGGACGGCGATGGGTTGCTCGACGGCTTCGAGGCCCAGTACGGCTTCGACCCCCTCGACGCCGACGAAGACGCGGACGGCACGGTCGACGGACAGGACGACTTCGACGCGGACGGACTCGGAAACGCGGCGGAGGCGGCAGTCGGGACGGATCCGACGCTCGCGGACACCGACGCCGACGGACTCGTCGATGGGGCCGAGGTCGGGACGGGCACGCTCGGACCGGAGCAGGTCATCACGACGTTGGCCGACGGCGCCTTCTCGGTCGTCGCTGCGGACGTGGACGGGGACGGTGATCTCGACGCGTTGTCCACCTCCGGGAACGACGACGCGGTCGCCTGGTACGAGAACACGGATGGGCGGGGAGCATTCGGTCCGCGCCAGGTGATCACGACCCTGGCCGACAACGCGTTCGGTCTCTTCGCGGCGGACCTGGACGGGGATGGCGATACGGACGTTCTCTCGGCCTCGCGGCTCGACGACACGATCGCCTGGTACGAGAACACGGACGGGCAGGGGAGCTTCGGTTCTCTGCCGCGCGTGATCTCCGTGCTGGCGGACTTTGCCCAGTCGGTCTTTGCGGCGGACGTGGACGGCGACGGCGACCTCGACGTCCTCTCGGCGTCGGCGAACGACGACAAGCTCGCCTGGTACGAGAACATCGACGGTGCCGGCACCTTCGGTCCCCAGCAGACGATCACGACGACGGCGGACAGCGCGGCCTTTGTCTTCGCGGCGGACGTCGACGGAGACGGGGACGTCGATGCGCTCCTCGCCTCGCAGCTCGACGACACGATCGCCTGGTACGAGAACACGGACGGCGCGGGGAGCTTCGGTCCCGAGCGGGTGATCTCGACCCTCGCCGACAGTGCGCTCTCCGTCTTCGCAGCGGACGTGGACGGGGACGGCGACCTCGACGTGCTCTCGGCCTCGGCGAACGACGACAAGATCGCCTGGTACGAGAATACGGACGGCGCCGGGACCTTCGGTCCTCAGCAGGTGATCTCGACGTCTGCCGACTTTGCGCTCTCGGTCTTCGCGACGGATCTCGACGGCGACGGCGACATCGACGTCCTCTCGGCCTCGCAATTCGACGACGAGATCGCCTGGTACGAGAACACGGACGGGCAGGGGAGCTTCGGGCCGCAGCAGGTGATCTCGGTCCTTGCGGACGCGGCACGCAGCGTGTTCGCGGCGGACATCGACGGCGACGGGATCGCGGACGTGCTGTCGGCGTCGGCCACGGACGACAAGATCGCGTGGTACCCGCAGCTGCGCGTCTCGGATCCGCTCGACCCCGACTCCGACGACGATGGCCTGCTCGACGGGTACGAAGTGACGAACGGCTTCGATCCCTTCGATCCCGACATGGACGGCGACGGTCTGCTCGACGGCGTCGAGGTGAACACCTGGGGCACTAGCCCGATCCTCTTCGATACCGACGGCGACGGGCTCGGCGACCTCTTCGAGGTGACCTACGGCCTCGATCCGCTCGACGCCGACGAGGACTCGAACAGCAACCCCGACGCGGGCGACGACTTCGACGGCGATGGCCTGAACAACGCCGCCGAGGACGTGGCCGGCACGCATCCGACCGTGGCCGACACGGATGCCGACGGGCTGCTCGACGGAGACGAGGTGAATGGCTCGGGTACGGATCCGCTCGTTGCCGACACGGACGGGGACGGGCTGCTCGACGGGGCCGAGGTGAATGCGTTGGGCACGAACCCGCTCTCGACCGACACGGATGGGGATGGGCTGCTCGACGGCTTCGAGGTGCAGTACGGGTTCGATCCGGTGGACGCGGATGAGGATGCCGACGGTCGAGTGGATGGTCAGGACGACTTCGACGCGGACGGACTCGGCAACGCGGCCGAGGCGGCGGCGGGGACGGATCCGACCGTGGAGGATACGGACGGCGACGGGCTGCTGGATGGGGAGGAGATCGGGACGGGGGTGTTCGGGGGGCAGCAGGTGATCACGACGTTGGCGGATCGACCGAGGTCGCTCGTTGCCGCGGACGTCGATGGGGACGGAGATCTCGATGTTCTGTCTGCATCCCAGTTCGACGACACGATCGCATGGTACGAGAACACGGATGGCATCGGAAGCTTCGGCCCTCTCCGAGTGATCTCGACGCTTGCAGTAGGTGCCGTTTGGGTATTCGCAGCGGACGTGGACGGTGACGGCGACATCGACGCGCTGTCGGCGTCCCAGGCTGACAATAAGGTTGCTTGGTACGAAAACACGAACGGCCAGGGCGCCTTCGGTTCCGAGCGGGTGATTTCCAGCTTGGCGCACTCGCCCGGAGCGGTCGTTGCTGCCGACATCGACCACGACGGCGACGTAGACGTAGTCGTGACGTCTCAAGTCGACGATACGATTGCGTGGCACCCGAATGTCGACGGATTGGGCAGCTTCGGCCCCGCGCAGGCTATCTCGTTGCTCGCGGATGGCGCTCTCGCTGTATTCGTCGCGGACGTAGATCTGGATGGAGATCTAGACGTACTGGCTACGTCTCAGTTCAACGACACGGTGGCGTGGTACGAGAACACGGATGGCCTTGGGAGCTTCGGCTCGCAACATACGATCTCGACGCTCGCCGACCGACCCTTCTCCGTGTTCGCCGAAGACGTGGACGGTGACGGCGACCTCGATGCGCTGTCGGCATCCTTGAATGACGGCAAAGTTGCTTGGTACGAGAACGTGGACGGCGCAGGCACTTTTGGTCCGCAGCAGCTGATCGCGACGGTGCCTGCTGGCGGCGCCTACTCCGTCTGGTCAGTGGACGTGGATGGTGACGGAGATTTCGACGTGGTCTCGACATCCGCGCAGGACGACACGGTCGCGTGGTACGAGAACATCGATGCTCTCGGCACGTTCGGTCCCCGACAGGTAATCACCGTGCTCGCCGACGCCGTCGTCGACGCGATTGCGGCGGATCTGAACGGCGACGGTATGGCTGACGTGTTGTCAGCCTCTCTGTTCGACGACAAGATCGCCTGGTACCCCCAGCTGCGCGTCTCCGATCCACTCGATCCCGACTCCGACGACGACGGCCTCTCGGACGGCGTCGAGGTGGATACCTGGGGCACCGACCCGCTCCTGGCCGACACGGATGCCGACGGACTCGGCGACCTCTTCGAGGTGACCCGTGGCCTGGATCCGCTCGACTCCGATCAGGACGCGAATAGCATCCTCGACGGGCTCGACGACTTCGACGCCGATGGCCTCGACAACGCTGCGGAGGCCGCAGCCGGCACGCATCCGACGCTGGCCGACACGGATGGGGACGGTCTCCTCGACGGCGCCGAGCTCGGCACCTGGGGGACGAGCCCGCTCGTGGCGGACACGGACGGCGACGGTCTGCTCGATGGCTACGAGGCGCAGTACGGCCTCGATCCGCTCGACGCGGACGAGGACACGAACGGTCGTGCCGACGGCGAGGACGACTTCGATTCGGACGGCCTCGCGAATGCGACCGAGGCGTCGTTCGGTACGGATCCGGGCGCGACGGATACGGACGGCGATGGTCTCGCGGACGCGGAGGAGCTGGGGGCAGGGGCGTTCGCGGCAGAGCAGGTGATCACGACGCTCGCGGACGGCGCCTTCGCCGTCTTTGCGGCGGACCTGGATGGGGACGGTGACCAGGATGTGCTCTCCGCCTCCGGTCTGGACGACACGATTGCCTGGCACGAGAACGTGGACGGGCTGGGGAGCTTCGGTCCCCAGCAGGTCGTCTCGAGTCTCGCCGACAATGCGTTCGCCGTCTTTGCGGCGGATCTGGATGGAGACGGCGACGCGGACGTGCTGTCGGCGTCGCGCGACGACGACAAGATCGCCTGGTATGCGAATACGGATGGCGCGGGCAGCTTCGGGTCGGAGCAGGTCATTTCGATCGCGGCCGACTTCGCACAGTCTGTGTACGCGGCGGACCTCGACGGGGATGGCGACCTCGACGTGCTCTCGGCTTCGGCGAACGACGACAAGATCGCGTGGTACGAGAACACGGACGGCGCGGGGAGCTTCGGTCCGGAGCAGGTGATCACGGCTCTGGCTGATCTGGCTGCATCCGTCTTCGCAGCGGACCTGGACGGCGACGGCGACCTCGACGTGCTCTCGGCCTCGCAGCTCGACGACACGATCGCCTGGTACGAGAACACGGATGGGCAGGCCAGCTTCGGGCCACGCCTGGTGATCACGACGCTGGCGGACGGCGCGCTCTCGGTCTTCGCGGCGGACGTCGACGGCGATGGTGACCTCGACGCACTCTCGGCCTCGGCAAACGACGACGAGATCGCCTGGTACGAGAATACGAACGGGCAGGGAACCTTCGGCCCCCAGCAGATCATCTCGAGCCTGACCGACTTCGCGCTCTCGGTCTTCGCGATGGATCTGGACGGCGACGGGGACGTCGACGTCCTCTCGGCTTCGCAACTCGACGACGAGATCGCCTGGTACGAGAACCTGGACGGACTAGGGAGCTTCGGTCCCCAGCAGGTCATTTCGAGCGCTGCGGACGAGGCGCGGAGCGTCTTTGCGGCCGATCTCGACGGTGATGGTCTCGTCGACGTGCTCTCGGCGTCGGCGAATGACAGCAAGATCGCGTGGTATCCGCATCTACGCGTGGCCGACCCGCTCGATCCCGACTCCGACGACGACGGGCTCTCGGACGGCTTCGAGGCGCAGTACGGCTTCGATCCGCTCGCGGGCGGGGAGGCGGGCCTCGACCCGGATTCCGACGGCCTCACGAATCTCGAGGAGCAGGGCTACGGCACGAACCCGACGCTCGCCGACACGGACGGCGACGGCTTTGGCGATGGGGCCGAGATCGCGGCGTCGACCGATCCGCTCGATCCGGGATCGAATCCGGGGAGTCCGCCGGGCGTGCCGGCCCTCGGCGCGTTCGGTCGGCTGCTCGTGGTGCTCGGGCTCGCGCTGGTGGGGCAGCGGGCGTTCCGGCGCAGCGGGGGCCGCGTCTGATCGCTCCGGCGCGGGGCGCGCCCGCCGACCTCCCGCCGGTCAGAACCGCACGGGCAGCGCGACCGGCCGACAGATCAGCCCGACGATCTCCCACTCGATCCGATCCTCGAGGAGCGTCGCGTCTTCGGGCAGGAACGCGAGTGCCGCCTCGACCATGCACGTGAGCTCCTGCAAGGCGAGATTCGCGCCGAGGCAGTAATGCGGGCCGCTGCCGAAGGCGAGCATGTCGCGGTTGTCGCGGGTCACGTCGAAACGATCCGGATCCGCGAAGACCTCGGGGTCGCGATTCGCGGCGGCGAGGCTGAGCATGACCATGTCGGCCTGGCGGATGCGCTGCCCCCGGATCTCGAGGTCCTGCATCGCATAACGCGGCACGCCGCCCCCCGCAGAGCCGAACCCGAAACGCAGCACTTCGCGGACCGCTGTGCGAACGAGACCGGGGTCGCGGCGCAGGTGGGCGAGCTGCTCGGGATTGCGCAGCAGCAGACGGAGCGCATGGGTCCCGGCGAGCGTCGTGGTCTCCGAGCCCGCGGCGATCAGCAGCGCGACGAGCAGGACGATGTCGAGGTTCGTCATGGGGTCGTCGGGGTTGCCGTGGATCAGGTCGGAGACGAGGTCTTCGCGCGGCTCCTGCCTCCGCTCCTCGGCGAGCTTCCCGACCCACTCGGCGAGCTCGCCGATCGCGTTCTCGCCGCGTCGCACGTTCGCCTCGTCCGCCATCGGCAGGAAGCGTCGGATCACGTCCTGCGCGAGACGGCGGAAGCGCTCCTCCTCGCCGGGGTAGGGCGGGATGCCCGTGATGCGGCTGATCACGGTATTCGGGATCGGATTCGTGAACGCGTCGACGAGGTCGACGACGCCGCGGCGGTCGCGCAGGGGATCGGCGAGCTCGGCGACGACGGCGCGGACCTGATCCTCCATGCGTGCGACGGCGCGCGGCGTGAAGCCCTTCGCGAGGCGCGCGCGCCAGCGGCGATGTTCCTCGCCTTCGGTGCGGCCGAGTCCGTTCTGATCGAAGCGCTCGGCCCAGGAGCCCGGCGCGGGTGCCACGAAATGTCGACCGAGGCGGCGGTCGCGCGAGAAGCGGTCGTCGGCGTAGACCGTCTTGACGTCGTCGTAGCGCGTGACGAGCCAGCTCCCGATCCGCTCGTCCCAGAACACGGGGGCCTCTTCGCGGAGCAGGGCGAGGGTCGGATGGGGGTCACGGATGATCTCGGGTGTGAAGATCGTGGACGAGATCCCGGGCATGGCGCGCTCCTCGTCTCGGCTCGTCGCCATGGTGGCACGCAGCCCGGACTTGCCAAGCGGGGCCTTCGCGGCGAGCGGAGACTCGCCGCATGGGGCCCTGCGCCTCATGATGCATTCATGGCTGCCCGAACGGCGCGCGCGGTATGCTGCGCGCACCATCGATCGAGGAGAAGGATCATGAGTAGGATCAAGGGCATTTCCTTGGGCATCGCATTCCTGGCGGGCTGCATGGCGGCTGTGATCGCCTGGGCCGAGCCGCCGGCGAAGGACGCAGCGCCTAGGCCGGGAGCAGGCATGGGCCGGATGCATCACGGCCCCGGCGGCGGACCGGGTCCCATGCACGCGGCCATGATGGAGCAGATGCGCGCGCACGATGCGAAGCTCGACGAGCTCGTCGGGGCGATGAACGCGGCGAAGGGTGAAGCGAAGGTCGATGCGATCGCGGCCGTCGTGAACGAGCTGGTCGCCCAGCGCAACACCCGCCGCGCGCACATGGACGAGCGCTGGAAGCGGCAGCAGGGAGACGGGGCGGGGCCGGCGCCGCAGGGCGAATAACGCCTGATGCGCTGCGAGTCGGGGCTGCCGCCCGCGTGCCGGGTGGAGGGATCGATTCCGTGACGGAGTCGCGATCCGGTTCGCAGGCGGCGGCCGTCTCGCTCTCGCACGAGATTCCTTTCGACGCAGCGTTCCGCGTCTGGGCGCGCGTAGCGCTCCAGAGCTTCGGCGGTCCAGCCGGGCAGATCGCGGTCATGCATCGCATCCTCGTCGAGGAGAAGCGATGGGTGAGCGAGGAGCGCTTCCTGCACGCGCTCTCCTACTGCATGCTCCTGCCGGGACCGGAGGCGCAGCAGCTCGCGACCTACCTCGGCTGGCTCCTGCATCGGACGCGCGGCGGCCTCGCCGCCGGCATCCTCTTCGTCGTACCGGGGTTCGTCTCGATCCTCGCGCTCTCGCTGCTCTACACGGCGTACGGTGACGTCGCCCTCGTCGAGGGCTTCTTCTACGGCGTCAAGCCCGCCGTGCTCGCCCTCGTGCTCGAAGCGCTCCTTCGCATCGGCCGCCGCGCGCTCGGTCATCGCATCCAGCTCGCGATCGCAGGCGCGGCGTTCGTCGCGATCTTCTTCCTGGGCTTGCCCTTCCCGTGGATCGTGCTCGGCGCCGGCGCGATCGGGCTCGTCGGCGCCCGCTGGCTGCCCGAGGCGTTCGGTCCCGCGAAGCCGAACGAGCCGACGACCGCCGTGCCGGTCGTCGATGCGCTGCTCGATCGACAGACGCTCGAGCATACGCGTCCGTCGCTCGCGCGCGCCGTGCGCGTCGCTGTGATCGGTCTGGCGCTCTGGTGGGTTCCGATCGGCCTGCTCGTCTTGGCCCGGGGCGCCGACGACGTCTACGCGCAGATCTCCTTCTTCTTCAGCAAGCTCGCGGTCGTCACCTTCGGCGGGGCCTACGCCGTGCTCGCCTACATGGCGCAGCAGGCGGTCGAGACCTACGGCTGGCTCGCGCCGGGCGAGATGCTCGACGGACTCGGCATGGCGGAGACGACGCCCGGGCCGCTCATCCAGGTCGTGCAGTTCGTCGGCTTCCTCGGCGCCTATCGGAGCCCCGGAACGCTGCCGGCCTGGATCGCGGGCACGCTCGCGGCCGTCTTGACGACGTGGGTCACCTTCGTCCCCTGCTTCCTCTGGATCTTCCTCGGCGCGCCCTGGATCGAGCAGCTGCGCGAGAGTCGACCGCTTCGCGGCGCCCTCGCGGGCATCACGGCCGCCGTCGTCGGCGTCGTGCTGAACCTCGCGATCTGGTTCTCGCTGCACACGGTCTTCGGCGTCGTCGAGGCGCGTCGCCTGGGACTGCTCGTGCTGCAGGTCCCCGACTGGGCGACGCTCGACGTCGCCGCGGCCGTGATCGCCGTGGCGGCGGCGATCGCCACGCTGCGCTTCCACGTCGGGATGCTGCCGCTGATCGGCAGCTCTGCCCTCGCGGGTGTGCTCTGGCGTCTGATCGCGCAATAGAGCCGAGGGCGAGGACGATCCTCACTCCACCCGATCCAGCCGATGGATCGCCGCCGTCTTCACGATCGCGATGGCTCGCTGTCCGCGGGCGAGGCCGAGCTCCCGCGCAGCCGCCGGCGTGATGCGCGCGCGGAGCGTCGTCTCGCCCGCGCGCAGCCCGACGAGCACCTCGTGACCGAGCGCGTCGACCGCCGTCACCTCGCAGGGCAGCGCGTTGCGCGCGGAGAGGCCCCGAGGCGCGTCGAGGCTGACGAGCACCTCGTCCGCGTAGAAGCCCACGTCTACGGCCGTGCCGACGGCCGATCCACAATACGGCGCCGCGAGCGCGAGCCCGCCGCCGAGGCCTAGCAAGGTCACCCCGCCCGCCTCGTCGTGACCCTCGACCGGCAGCCGAAGCAGGTTGTCGACACCGACGAGCGACGCCACGCCGAGCGCGCGCGGACGCTGCAATACCTCGACGGGCCGACCGCGCGCGGCGACGCGGCCGGCCTCGAGGACCACGCAGTCGTCGGCGAGGGCGAGGAGCTCGGCGGCGCGATGGGTCACGAAGAGCATCGGAACCTCGAGCTCCGTCTTCACGCGCAGGAGCAGGCCGAGCACGTCGCGGGAGAGCTCGGCGTCGAGGGCGCTGGTCGGCTCGTCGAGGAGCAGGAGGGTCGGGTCGGCGAGCAGCGCGCGGCCGATCGCGACGCGCTGGCGCTCGCCGCCGGAGAGGTGCGCGACGTCGCGGCCGAGGAGCGGCGCGAGGCGCAGGACGTCGAGGATGCGCCGCCCCGCATCGCTCTCGAGGCGGGCCGGCGCGCCGGGGGCGTAGCCGAGGTTGCCGCGTACGCTGCGGTTCGGGAAGAGGAGCGGGTCCTGGGTGACGAGCGCGAGTCGTCGACGCTCGGGCGGGATCGCGACGCCGCCCGGGCGCGAGAACAGAACGCGCTCGTCGAGGGCGATCCGTCCGCGGTCCGGACGCAGCAGGCCCGCGATCGCGTGGAGGAGCGTCGTCTTGCCGCTGCCCGAGGCGCCGAAGAGGCCGAGCGCCGGGCCCGCGCTCTCGATCTCGACGTCGAGGGTGAAGCCGGGGAAGCGATGGGCGAGGGCGACCGCGAGCTTCATGCGCGGGGTCTCCGCGCGGAGAGCCAGAACGAGACGAGGAGCGCCGCGAGCGAGAGCACGACGCTCGCGACGACGAGACGCGTCGCGGCCGCCTCGCCGCCGCGCACGTTGAGCAGCGTGTAGACCGCGACGGGGATCGTGCGGGTCTCGCCGGCGACGTTGCCCGCGAGCACGATCGTCGCGCCGAACTCGCCGAGGGCGCGGGCGAACGCAAGCACGGCGCCCGACGCGACGCCCGGCAGCGAGAGCGGCAGGGTCACGCGGAAGAAGGTGTCGAGCGGGCCGCGGCCGAGGCTGCGCGACACGTCTTCGAGGCGCCGGTCGACGCCCGACACGGAGAGTCGGATCGCCTCGACGAGGAGCGGGAAGCCGACGACGGCGGCGGCGATCACGCAGGCGGTCGTCGTGTAGGCGACGTGGCTGCCCGTGATGGCGTGCCAGAGCTGGCCACCCGGGCGGCTGCGTCCGAAGACGTGGAGCAGCAGGTAGCCCGTCACGACGGGCGGCAGGACGAGGGGCAGCATCACGAGGCCCTGCACGAGCGCGCGCAGGGGATGGGTCCATCTCGCCAGCAGCCAGCCGAGCGCCACCCCCGGCACGAGGCTCGCCGCGACCGCGAGGGCGGCCACCCGTATGGATAGAAGGACGATCGCGGCCTCGGCGTCGGGGGCGGACATGCGCCGCGAGCCTAGGGCAGGACGAAGCCGGCTTCCGCCAGCCGCGCCCGGGCCTCGTCGCCGCGCAGGAAGTCGAGGAAGCGGTGCGCCCGGTCGGGGCTCGGGGCGCCGTGCGGGACGATGGCGAGGTATTCGATCGGCGGATGGGTCGTCGGGTCGAAGGAGAAGAGCGTCACGACATCGGCCTGCCGGGCGTCGGTCGCGTAGACGAAGCCCACCGCGAGCTCCCCCTGCTCGACGGCGTGGAGGACGGCGCGGACGTCGCGCTGTCCGACGAGACGCGGCTCGAAGGCGGGGAGCAACCCGAGGGAGGCGAGGGCTTCGCGCGCGTACTCGCCGGCCGGCACGCCGGGATCGGCGATCGCGACCTCGCGTGCGTCGAGTCCCGTCCGATCGAGTGCCGCGAGGAGCGCGCGCGGGTCCGTGATCGCCTCGGCGGCGAGGGGGCCGGCGCGCGTCGTTACGCAGACGAGACGATTGCGCGCGACCACGATGGCGGAACCGTCGATCGCGTCCGTCTCCTTCAGGAAGGCGATCCAGTCAGCGCTCGCCGAGACGAAGACGTCCGCGGGCGCGCCGTCCCGGATCTGCCGGGCGAGCGCGCTCGAGGCGCCGAAGCTCGTCGTGACCGCGCCGCCGCCCGCCGCGGTGAAGCGCAGAGCGAGGTCGTCCACGACGTCGGTCAGGCTCGCGGCGGCGAGGACGCGGAGGGGTGCGGGCGTCGGATCGGGGCCGCGACCCGCCGCGAAGGGCGCCGTCGCGGTGACGAGCACGCCGGCTGCGGCCGCGAGCAGCACGGCCACGCGTCGCCTGTCGAGTCGTCGACGGAGTCCCATAGCGGCTACTCCTATCACAGCGGCGACCGGACGCGAAGGGGTGTAGCGTGGCCAGGACCGCCGCCCGGACCGGGCCGCCGGCGCGGCGCGGCGAGGAGGACGACGCATGGCCAGCCCCGCTTCCCTCGAATCCGCCGCCGACCCCCTCGACACGAGTCGCGGCGTCCCCCACGCGCTCTACCGCCGCCTGCGCGCCGAGCAGCCGATCTCCCGCACGCCGAACGGAAGCTGGTTCCTCGCGAAGTTCGCCGACGTGCTCGAGGCGACCCGACGCGTCGACGTGTTCCGCTCGAGCTTCCGCGAGCCCGGCGTCGTCGTGCCGCCGGACGAGATGCTGATCAGCGAGATCCCCGAGCCGCGCCACGGCCAGATGCGCAAGATCGTGAACTCCGCCGTCGCCGCCCATCGCCTCGGCCGCGTCGAGGCCGTGACGCGCCAGATCACGGAGGACCTCTTCGACGAAGCGCTCGCGCGCGACTCGGTCGAGCTCGTGCAGGAGCTCGTGATGCCGATCCCGACCTCCGTCATCGCGCATCTGCTCGGCGCTCCGCCCGAGGACTTCCATCTCTGGGGCGAGTGGTCCGACGAGGTCGTGCAGGGCGACTACCCGCGCCTCAACCGCAACGCTCGCGGCGAGGGCCTCCCGGGCGCGCATCCCGAGTTCGCCGGCTACATCGACGCCATGCTCGAGGACCATCGCCGCGCCGCCGACCCGCCCGACGACTTCGTGACCCGCCTGCTCCAGACCGAGGTCGACGGCTTCCGCCTCAACCACAACGAGCTGCGCACCCTGATCGCCTTCCTGCTCATCTCGGGCAACGAGACGACGCGGCACCTGCTCTCGAACCTGCTCTGGCGGCTCGCGACGGACGAGACGCTTCTCCCGACGTTGCAGGCGAAGCCCGAGCTGATCCCGACCGCGGTCGAGGAGTCGCTTCGCCTCGACTCGCCGGTCTCGCTCCTCTTGCGGGTCTGCGTGGGCGACGTCGATTTCAACGGGGCATCGATCCGGGAAGGCGACACGGTCGCCTACGGTGTCGCCTCGGCGAACCGCGACGAGACCGTCTTCGACGACGCGGATTCGTTCCGGCTCGATCGCCGCCAGCCGAAGGGGCACGTCGCGTTCGGTGGTGGACCGCACGTCTGCCCGGGTGCGTCGCTCGCTCGGCTGGAGGGGCGGATCCTGCTGCAGGTCGCCGTGGAGAAGCTCGCTGGGATCGAGCTTGCATCGGGCACGACCTACGAGAAGGTGCCGGTCTTCTGGGCGAACGGGCCTTCCGCGTTGCCGGCGAGGCTCGTCGGGCGTTAGGCGGGTCGGGTCCTCACGCCGTCAGCGCGAGCTCGACCACGACCGGCAGGTGATCCGACGCGTAGAGCGCCCGACCGTCCGGGAGGTCCTGTCGTACGGGGAAGGGCGTCGCCACCCCGCACGCACGGACGGCGTCGAAGAGCCCCGGATCGACGTAGACATGGTCCACGCGATCCGGTCGGGGGCCATCGGCCAGGCGCGTCGGCGTCCGCCCGCCGCCCGTTTCGTCGCAGCGACGGAATCCGCGCCGTGCGAGCTCGACGTGGAGGCCCCCGTCCGGCTCCGCATTGAAGTCCCCGGCGACGACGATGGGCTCGCCCGCCCGTTCGAGGCGATCGATCTCGGCGCCGATCCGCGCGGACTCGATCGCGCGCAGGTCCGCACGCCGGGGATGCAGGTGGACGGCGACCAGGCGGAGTGCGAACGCGTGGGACAGGCGGATCCGGAGGCTTCCGGCGGAGCGCGAGAAGGGGTCGTGGTCCGGGTCCGCCGCGTCGGGGCAGAAGCTCTCCGTCGCTTCGAGCGGGAAGCGCGAGAGCACGTAGCCCGGCCAGCGCACCGGAGACGGAAGCCGACCGACGTGCAGCCCGACGGCCTCCGCGATGCGCCGCATCGAATCGACGGAGGGTCCCTCCTGCAACGCGATCACATCGCAGTCGAGGGCCCCGAGCGCGTCGGCGACGAGGCGCTCCATGGCGGCGGTCGTCGGAACGCCGATCCGCTCGCGGACGAGCGCCTCGGGATGCCCGCGCAGCCCGTGCACGTTCCAGGTCGCTAGCCGGAGCGGCCGCTGTCGGGGCGGCTCCTGGCGGCTATCCGAGCATGTCCTCGATGAACTCGTGGGTCACCCTTCGCAGACCGTCGGCGGGGCCGGGCTCGAGTCGGGGTCCGATCGAGAGGCGCGCCGGGACCCTCCGACGTCCGAAGCGTCGCAGAAAGTGCGGCACGAACGCATCGTCGTCGACCCACGCATCGTCGGGGCTCTCGTAGTCGATCGCCATCGGCACGATCGGAAAGCCGTGCCGTTCGGCGAGCGCGAAGAGCCCCGGATGGAAGGGCAGCACGCCCGGTCCGCGGGACGTCGTGCCCTCCGGAAAGGCCGCAAAGCACACCCCGCGCTCGAGCAGCGCGAGGGCGGCCTCGCGCGCGGCCTTGCCGGAGACGGGGTCCCCGCGCTCCACGAAGACCGTGTGCATGAGGCGCGCGCCGGCGCCGAAGACGGGCCAGTCGGCGATCTCGCGCTTGGCCAGGAACGCGCACGGGCCCTGCGAGAGCAGGATCGGGATGTCGGCGTAGGAGCGATGGTTCGCGAGCCAGAGGGCCGGGCCCGGCGGCAAGGCGCCCGAGACCTCGAGCCGCAGGCCGATCGTGTCCACGACCGAGCGCGCCCACGCGTGTCCGATCGGGAGCACGTCGGCGGGTCGGTCGGGTGAGACGCGACGGGCCGACTCGAGTCGACGGCGGGTGGCGACGGTCTGTCGTGTCAGTCGCGTCATGCGGACCAGCGCGCGGGCTCTCGAGACGGGCATCCGAATTCCCCCTGCGTTCGGCGCAGTCGCCGTGCGGCAGGGTCGTGGACGCGTGGCACGAGTCTGTGACGACCGGGCCAAGAATCCGCGTGCCACGCCTTCGTCACGCGTTCCGCCACCCGACGCCACATCCGCACAGGAAGCTCCCCGAAACCCATTCGCAGGGAGGCTTCCATGGCCTTCGATCTCCAGAGTCCGGAATGCAGGTCCGCCTTCGTCGGGGGCGCAGTCGAGGAGACGACTCGCCGCGCGATGCAGGCGGAGATCGAGCGACTCGGCTCGGCGGGTCTCGTCGCACGCCGCGGATCGATCGACGTCGTGCTCGCCCGGGGCAGCGAGATCCCGGCGCTGCTCCGCGAGGTGGGACGCCAACGGGAGATCGCCTTCCGGGCGGTCGGGGAAGGCACGGGCGCGGAGATCGACCTCGACGCCTTCGACCCGAGCTACGGACAGTTCATCGCCTGGGATCGCGAACGCGAGGCCGTCGTCGGCGGCTATCGGGTCCGTGCGACGTCGATCGGACGCCGATGGGCCTCGCCCCAATCCCTCTACTCCCACACGCTCTTCGACTACGACGCGGAGTGGCTCCGGTCCCTCGGCCCCGCGCTCGAGCTCGGCCGGGCCTTCGTCGCCCCCGACTACCAACGGTCGTCGTGGGTGCTGCCCCTGCTCTGGCGCTCGATCGGCCGCTGGGTCTCGGAGCATCCCCGCTACCGCACGCTCTTCGGGCCCGTGAGCCTGCCGGCGACGATGCCGGATCCCGTACGACGGCATGTCGTGTCGAGGCTCCAGGCGTGGCTCGGCGATGCGTCGCTCGCGGCCGGGGTTCGGGCGCGGATCCCCTTCGCAGGGCTCTCGGCGGTCGCGCCTCGGATCGACCCGGCGTCGGTCGGTCGGGAGGCGCTCCTCGACGCACTCGCCGACGAGGTTGCGCGGCTGGCACCGGAGGGCCGACGTCTTCCCGTGTTGCTGCGCGAGTACGCGAAGCTCGGCGGGGTCTACGTCGGCTTCAACCTCGATCCCGACTTCGCGCAGGCCGTCGACGCGCTGGTCGTCGTCCGGCTCGACCGGGCGCCGGCCCGCTCGCTGCGGGCCTACATGGGGCGCACGGGCGCCGGCGACTTCGCGCGGGGTCGAGCGGAGTCATGGTCGATCGCATCCTGATCGGGTCGATGGTGCTGTTGCTGGTCGCGGGCGTCGGATTCGCGACCTCGGCCCCGGTCGGACCGGTCAACCTGATCTGCGCGCGACGCACGCTCGAGGCCGGCTGGCGCGCGGGCTTCGCGGTCGCGACGGGCGCGATCGCGGCGGAGACCGTGTACGCGACGTTGGTCGTGAGCGGGCTCTCGCTCTCGCCGCGCTTCGTCGAGCAGTGGGGCACCACGCTTCGCCGGCTCGCGGGGTCCGTTCTCGTCGTCGTGGCCGTGGTCGCCTGGCGGAGGGCGCGACGCGTGCCGCGGGATGTCCTGACCGGGCCGAGTCCGACGGGTCCGGTCTCGCGACCGCTCGTCGGGACCGGCGCCGCCTTCCTGCTCGCGCTCTCGAATCCCCTGCCGATCGCGTCCATGGGCCTGGGTCTGTCGGCGATCCGTGATCTCGTGGAGGTGCCGCTGCCCTGGGCGCTCGAGCTCGTCGGCCTGATCGTCGGCGTGTCGCTCTGGTGGCTCGTCCTCACGATCACGCTCTCCCGCGCGCGGCGGCGCATGGCGGAGACGACGATCGCGCGGCTGAATCGCGGTGTCGCCGTGCTGCTGGGCGTGATGGGCGTCGGGATGCTCGCGGGCCTGCCTCGACTCTGAGCGATCGAGCACGTGCTCCCACTCCACGGGAGAGGAGAGCGCCGCGCCCCGCCTACTGCGTCAGCCAGGGGTGCTTCTGCGGCTTGGCGCGCGCCTGAGGGTCGATCAGCACGTTGATGACGCTCGGCATGTCGTCGTCGAGGGCCTGCTTGAGGGCCGAGGAGAGCTCGGCGGGGGTGCGCACGCGGTAGCCCTTGCCGCCGAAGCCCTCGATGCCCTTCTCGTAGCCGGCCTCGATCGTGTAGGCGGAGGCGGGGGATTGGAAGCGGTCCTCGGGGAGCGCCTCGAAGCCCATGCCGATGCCGTTGTTGTTGATGATCAGGAAGACGATCGGCAGGCGGTAGCGGCAGGCGGTCTCGACCTCCATGCCGGAGAAGCCGAAGGCGGAGTCGCCCTCGACGCAGATCACCTTGCGGTCGGGGTGCACGACCTGCGCCGCGATCGCCTGGGCGAGGCCGACGCCCATCGTCCCGAAGCTCGCGGCGTCGAGGCGCTCGCGCGGCTCCTTGTGCATGAGGACCGAGCGGCTGATGTCCATGGTATTCGCGCCCTCGGCCTGGATGATCGTGCCGGGCGGCGCCTGCTCGCGGATCTCGCGCAGGACGCGGTAGTAGCCCATGAGCACGGACTCGTCGTTCATCATGCCCTGCACGAACTGCCGGTTTTCCTCGACCTTCTTCGCGAGGGTCGCGCGCCAGGGCGCGTCGGCGGCGAAGGTGAAGGGCTCCGCCTCGAGCGCCGCGTTCATCTGCCCGACGATCGCCTTCAAGTCGCCGACGAGACCGACCTCCGCCGGGACGTTGCGGCCGATCTCCTCGGCGTGGATGTCGACCTGGATCGTCTTCACGTTCGCGTCGAAGCGCGGCGGCAGACCGAAATGCATGATCCAGTTCAGCCGCGCGCCAAGCAGAAGCACGACGTCCGCCTGCTCGAGCGCGAGACCCCGCGCGGGTGCCACCGAGAGCGGATGCTCGTCGTCGACGACTCCCTTGCCCATCGGCGAGCTCAGGAAGGGCAGCTGCGTCGCCTCGACGAACGCCCGGATCTCCTGCTCGGCCCGCGCGTACGCCGCGCCCTTGCCGAAGATCACGAGCGGGCGCTTCGCTCCGCGAAGCACGTCGAGCGCGCGGCGCACATCCGCCGGATCCGCCTGCGGTCGCGGCGGGTCGGGACAGCGCGCCGGGAACGCGACGCCGTCGTCCTCGATCGGCCGGTTCAGCATGTCGTCGGGGAAGTCGAGATAGGCGGCGCCGGGGCGACCGCTGATCGCCGTGCGCACGGCCTGCTCGACGTAGAAGGGAATGCGCGCCGCCGCGTCGGGGCGCGCCGTGTACTTCGCGTAGTAGCGGGCGAGCTCGACCTGCGGCGCCTCCTGGAAGGCGCCGCGTCCTTCCTGGTACGAGTTGCTCGCCCCGCCGATCAGCACCATCGGCCAGCAGTTCTCGGCCGCGTTCGAGAGCCCCGCGATCGCATGGATCATGCCGGGGCCCGAGACCGTGAGGCATGCGCCCGGGCGGCCGGTCAGGAAGCCGACGGCGCCGGCCGCATAGCTGGCGGCCTGCTCGTTGCGCATGGCGATGAACTGGATGCCTTCCTGCTGGGCGGCGGCGGCGACGCCGAAGACGGGGAAGCCGACGATGCCGAACATCTTCTCCACGCCTTGCTGCTTGAGGCTGCGGGCGATCAGGGTGTTGCCGTCGATGGGGGGCATGGGACCTCCGGGTGGTGTCGGCTTCGCGGAGGACATGGGATGCCTCCGGCCGGGCGGGTGGGGATGGATCGGAGTCGCGAATCGTGCAACGTGTGGATCGCGAGAGGCTAGCCAGCGTGCCCGCCCGCCGCCGGGGCGCGCGCGGCGCGCCGGCCGTCGATCGAGAAGGCGCCCGGACCGCGCACGGCGAAGTGGATCAGCCCGCCGAGCAGGGCCACGTTCTTGAAGAGCGGCCCCACATGCGTGGGATCGCCGACGTGGGTCGTGATCGTGATCGGGATCAGCACGAGGAAGAGCCCTGCCGCGGCGAGTCGCGTGAGTAGCCCCATCACGAGAGCGAGGCCGCCGGCCACGAGTGCCACGCCGCTCAGGCTCATCAGGATCTCGGGCGGCCCGAGGAGCGACGCGAGATGACCGAGGGGTGCTTCCTCGAGGCGCGCGAGCATCACGTCGGCCTGACCGAAATGCCCGAGGCCGGCGATCACGAAGATCAGGCTGAAGAGGAGCCGGAAGGCGAGGTCGGAGGCGGGGCCGAAGCGCTCGAGGTCCATCGGAGTCTCCCTGGTCGTGCGACGGCGCGTCGTCGTGGCGACGCTGCGAGCGTGGTGCACGGCCGACACGCAGCAGGATCGGAGGGCTTCGCGTATCGTGCCCCACGCCGGGACGATGCGCCCGGTAGGGGTACGGGTCGTGCGGGTCGCGAGCCCGACGCGAGCGTAGGGGGAATCGATGGTCGTTCGGCAGTCGGGTCGCGGGATGGGATCGGGGCGCACTCTCTGCTTCCGGAGCACGTCGGTCGGATGGCTCGGCCGGGCGGCTGGTCTGCTCGGGCTGGTCTTCGTGATGGCCGCGTGCTCGGCCGAGCCAGCCGGGGTGCGCGACGTCGAGCCCGATCAGCTCGAGAGCGTGCTCTCGGAGCAGGCGCTGCTGCTCGACGTCCGCCGGCCCGACGAGTTCGCGGCGGGGCACGTGCCCGGCGCCGTGAACGTGCCGCACGACCAGCTCGCGAGTCGTCTCGCGGAGCTCGGCGTCGATCGGGACGCGCCGGTCGTCGTCTATTGCGAGTCGGGGCGGCGCGCCGGGATGGCGACGGAGGTGTTGCTCGGCGCGGGCTTCGAGGACGTGCGTCATCTCGTGGGCGACATGGCCGGCTGGCGCGAGTCGGGGCGTCCCCAGGAAGGCTCCTGAGCCCGGACGTCGCCGGGCCCCCAGCCGACGCGTCGACTCAGGGCGCTCCGTCTTCCGCGTCGCGCGGCGTTCGCTGGGCGTGCTCGAGCCAGGCGAGCAGCGGGTCGAGCGCCGCGCCGATCAAGGCGTCGCCTTCGGCATGGCGCGCGTACTCGGCCGACAGGCGCTCGCCCCAGATCGGCATCCCGCGGTCGCCATGCGCCGGGGGCAACGAACGCCCCTCGATCCACTCGGCGATCGCATCCCGATCGAAGATCCCGCCGGCGCGGGCGGCGATCTCGCGCAGGTCGGGCGCCGCCCGCTCGCTCCCGCTCGTCCGCGCGTCGTCGTGACATCCGGCGCAGCGCATTTCGTAGACCCGCGCCCCCTCCGCCACGAGCCAGGGCTGCGCCGCCGCATCGACGACGCGACACGGCTGCCCGAATCGCAGCGGGCGCAACGGCTCGCACTCGAGCCGGATCGGCCCCGCCAGCGCCGTGCGCGCCAGATCCGCCCGCCAGATCACGCGATCCGCCTCGCCCGTCTCGAGATGCAGGTACACGAGGTAGTGCTTGCTGAACTCGTGGCCGGCGACCGCGAGCTCGACCGCGTCGAAGGCGAAGCCCCCATCGGGTGCCACGGCGACGCGCGACTCGTGGTGCAGGCTCGGGGACTCGCGGTGGTGGACGCGCAGACGGAGCGAGGCGCCGGGCGGCATCGGGTCCGCCTCGAGCCGGCCTTCGATCGCCGGGACGACGCGATAGGGGCGGCCGGGGAGTGCGCAGGCGGCGGCGAGGAAGGCGAGGAACGCAAGGAAGAGGAGGTACGCCGCCCGGGCGCCGGCGACCGCGCTCTGGATCCGGGCGGTCCGGGGATGGGGCTGGGTGCGGTGGACGGCCAGCGGCACGGCGGGCGTTCCTCGGAGACGGGGTCGTCGGGTCGGTTCGGCTCGGGTCGGCCGGCGAGGCGCACACCATACGTCAGGCGGCGCCGAGGGGACGCCGGGAGCTTGCCGGGACTCCCGTCTTTGAGTATATGAAGACCTTTTCATATATGGAGTCCCGTGCCTCGGAGTAGACGGCGGCCGCCTGGGCCGGGCCCGGCTCGGGCCTGTCCCCGACGCGACGGTGGGCTCGAGGCGGTCGGGCAGAGGAAGGAAGGCGATGGATCTCGAGGGTTGCGAGGTGTCGGGGGTCGATCCCGATCGGGTGGGGGCGGTCCGGTCGGCGCTGCTCCCGGTCGAGGAGGCGGGTCGGCTGGCGGCGCTCTTCCGGCTGCTGGGGGATCCGGCGCGCATGCGGCTCCTCTACGCGCTGCTCGAGGCGGGCGAGCTCTGCGTCTGCGATCTGGCGGCGGTCGTCGAGGCGCCCGAGACGAACGTCTCCCATGCGCTGCGTCTGCTGCGGACGGCCGGCATCGTGAAGGCGCGCCGCGCCGGTCGGCGCATGCACTACGCCCTCGACGACGCCCACGTCCGTCTCCTGCTCGACGTCTCGCGCGAACACCTGCGCCACGCCGCCGACGCGACGGGGAGGGCCTGACCCGTGCCGAAGCTCGCCCTGCTCCTCGCCATCGTCTGGTTCCTCGTCCTCTTCGTCGCGCGCAGCGTGATCCAGCGCGCCCGCACGGGCTCGACCGGATTCAAGGGCTTCGAGGGGCGTCCCGGCTCCGTGTCCTGGTGGGCCGGCGTCACGGCGAGCGCCGGCCTCGTCCTCGCGCCGCTCGCCCCGGTCTTCGTGCTGCGTGGCTGGCCGGGGGGGAGGCTCTGGCTCGAGGCGTCGGGGCTGCACGCGCTCGGCGCCGGGCTCGCGACCGTCGGGATCGCGGGTGCACTCGCGGCGCAGCTCGAGATGGGGCCGTCCTGGCGGATCGGTGTCGACGCGAAGGAGAAGACCGAGCTCGTCGAGTCCGGGCTCTTCGGCCTCGTCCGCAATCCGATCTTCAGCTTCATCCTCGCCTCGACCTTCGGCCTCGTGCTGCTCGTGCCGTGCGCGGTCGCCCTCGCGGCCATGCTCCTCGTCTGGCTCGGCATCGAGCTGCAGGTCCGCGCCGTCGAGGAGCCGTACCTTCTCCGGGTGCACGGTCCGCGCTACGCAGGCTACGCCTCGCGGATCGGTCGCTTCGTGCCGGGAATCGGCCGGCTCGCCTCCCGCGGCGGGGGCGGGAGCGGGGGCTGACGACGCGGCTCCGGTGCGCGCCGCGAACCGAAGGAGGAACGAAGAAGTTGCCGGACCCGAACGACGCCGCCCGCCGCGCCGCGAATCGCGCCCTCGTCGAGCGCTTCATGGGGGCGATCGGCCGCCGCGACTGGTCGACGCTGCGCGCGATCTGCGATCCGGACTTCCTTTTCGAGGCGCCCTACGGCGATCCGCCCTTCCGGGTCGAGGGGCTCGAGGCCTACCTCGGCTACGTCGAGCAGCCCCTCGAGATCTTCCGCTTCGAGCTCGTCCTCGATCGCCTCCACGAGGCGCTCGATCCCGACCACGCGATCGCGGAGTACCGCTCGGACGGCATCGCGACGCCGACGGGCAAGCCCTATCTGAACCGCTACGTCGGCTTCTTCAGCCTCGGCGAGGGGCGGATCCGCGGCCTGCGCGAGTACTGGAATCCGGCGGTCGCGACGGAGTCCCTTGCTGCGGACTGACGCGGACCGCGCACGCGAGCGCGCTTGCTCCGTCGACGGGGAAGCACCACCATGGCTCGCCGGGACGCTGCGGCGTCGTCCGAGTCAGGAGGATGGATGCCCCCCAGCACGCCCGCCGACGATCCGCTCGAGGCCGAGATCCTGCGCCACGCGCTCAGGATCGCGGCGGAGGAGGCGAGCATCGTCGTCGTGCAGTCGGCGCACTCGGCGATGATCGTCGAGGGAGCGGACGCCTGCGCGGGGATCCTCGATCGCGAGGCGCGGCTCGTCACGCTCTCGACGGCGACGAACCTGATGCACGCCTCGAGCCTGCGCTGCTCCCTGCCGGCGGTGCTCGCGGATCACGACGTCGAGGCGATGCAGCCCGGCGACGTGTTCGTGATGAACGACTGCTTCCGCGGCGGCATCCACGCGAACGACCTGCTCGTCTTCCGCCCGGTCTTCGTCGACGGCCGCGTCGAGTGGTTCACGGGCACGCTCATCCACGTCGCCGACCTCGGCGGCTCCTCCGCCGGCGGCATCGTCCCCTCCGCGACCGACGTCTTCGCCGAGGGCCTGCAGCTCCCGCCCGTCCTCCTCTACGCCGCGGGCGAGCCCGTCCGCGACCTGCATCGCCTGCTGGCGCTGAACAGCCGCACCCCCGAACGCGTGCTCGGCGACGTGCAGGCGCTCGTCGCCGGTGTGAACGTCGCGGCCGAGCGGATGGTCGATCTGGCCGGCCGCTTCGGCGGCGAGCGGCTCAAGGCGGGCATCGACGCGTATCTCACGGGCGCCGAACGCCGCATGCGTGCCGAGCTCGCGCGGCTCGAGACCGGGACGTACCAGGGCGCCTATACACTCGACGGCGACGGGATCGATCTCGAGCGGCGGCCGGTCGTGCGCGTCGAGGTGCGCGTCGGGCGACGGCCCGGGCGGGAGGGCGAGGAGGGCACGATCGAGCTCGACTTCTCGGCGACCGACGACCAGGCCCTGGGCGCGATCAACGCGGGCTTCTCGCAGGCGCTGACCGGCGCGGTCTACGCGGTGCGCTGCTTCGTCGATCCGACGATCCCGATGAACGAGGGCTGCTTCGCGCCGGTCGAGGTGGTGTTCCGGAAGGGCTCGCTCCTCGATCCGAATCCGCCGGCGGCCTGCGGCGGTCGCGTCGTCGCCGTGACCGCGGTCTGCGAGGCCGTCGTCGAGGCGCTCGGGCGCGCGCGGCCGGACCATGCGACGGCGGCCAGCTCCGTCATCCATCCCTACACGCTCGCAGCGCCGAGCCGCCTCGATCCGTGGCTGCTCCTCTCCTACGAGTACGGTGGCCTCGGCGCGCGGCGCGGCTCCGACGGGCCGAGTGCGACGGGCGCCTTCTTCCTCGGCGGGCGCAACGTCGTGCCCCAGGTCGAGGCGCTCGAGGCGATGCTGCCGATCCGCTTCGAGTGTCAGCGGCTGCTGCCGGACTCGGGCGGGGCCGGGCGATGGCGCGGGGGGCTCGGGGTCGAGACGCGGATCCGCGTGCTGCAGGACGCGGAGCTCGCCGTGCGCAACGACCGCGTCGTGTTGCCGCCCTGCGGCCGCGAGGGCGGACGCGACGGACTCGCCGGCGAGCAGTACGTGATCGGCGTCGACGGCGCGACGCGTCCCTTGCCTGCGAAGGCCGCGAACCTGCGGCTCGCGGCGGACGAGTGCTTCGTGCTCACGACCTCGGGCGGCGGCGGCCTCGGTCCCCCGGCCGAGCGCGATCGCGAGCGCGTGCTCGAGGATCTCGCCGAGGGCTTCGTGACACCCCAGGCCGCAGCCGCGGTCTACGGCGTCGAGCTCGCGCCGCATGCGACGAGCAGCGGAGGGCGCGCGTCATGAGCGAACGCGGCAGGTCGAGCCGGGAAGGAGACGCCTCGTGAGCGAACGCGGCAGGTCGAGCCGGGAAGGAGACGCCTCGTGAGCGAACGCTGCGTCCTCGGCACCGACATCGGCGGCACCTTCACGGACGTCGTCCTCACCCGCGGCGACGGTCGCCTGCACGTCGCGAAGCAGCTGACCTCGCCCGACGCACCCGAGAAGAGCGTGCTGATGGGCGTCGAGCGCGTGCTGGCCGACGCGGGCGTGCCCGCCTCGTCGATCGTCCGCGTCGTCCACGGCACGACCCTCGCGACGAACGCCGTGATCGAGCGCCGTGGGGCTCGGGTCGCCTTCGTGACGACCGAGGGCTTCGGCGATCTGCTGCGCATCGGCCGCGAGGCCCGGGTCGAGGACGACCGCTACGACCTGCTCTTCGAGCCCTCGCCCGCGCCACTCGCGCGCGAGGCGATCTTCGAGGTGCCCGAACGCGTGGGCGCCCGGGGCGAGATCGTGCGCCCCCTCGACGAGACGCGGGCGCGGGCGGTCGCGACGACGATCGCGGAGCTCGCGCCCCAGGCGATCGCGCTCTGCCTCCTGCATGCCTACGCGAATCCGAGCCACGAAGAGCGGATGGCCGAGATCCTCGCCGAGCACGTACCGAACGCCCGGGTCGTGCCCTCGTCCCGCGTCCACGCCGAGATGCGCGAGTTCGATCGCGCGAGCACGACGCTCTTCACGGCCGAGGTGGCGCCCCTCATGGCGAGCTACCTCGCGCGCCTGGGCGATGGGCTCGCGGCCCTCGGCATCGACGCACCGCTCCAGATCATGGAGTCCTCGGGCGGCGTGATGGCGGCGGAGGTCGCGGCGGAGCGTGCGGTCGCGACCCTCGAGTCGGGCGGTGCGGCGGGCGTGATGGCGGCGGCGCGCTTCGCCTCGGCCTACTCGCTGCCGCGGGTCATCTCCTTCGACATGGGCGGCACGACGGCGAAGGCGGGCGTCGTGCGCGACGGGCGACCCGCGGTCGTGCGCGAGCTCCACGTCGGCGGGCGGGGCAGCTTCGGGGGCCGGCGCGCCGGGACGGGCATGCCGATCAAGACGCCGACGATCGACCTCGCCGAGGTCGGCGCCGGCGGGGGCTCGATCGCCTGGCTCGATCCGGAGGGCGTGCTGCGCGTGGGGCCGCGCTCGGCGGGCGCCGACCCCGGCCCGGCGTGTTATGCGCTCGGCGGCACGGATCCGACGGTCACCGATGCGAACCTCGTGCTCGGCTACCTCTCGCCCGAGCGTTTCGCCGGTGGGCATCTCACCCTCGATCCCGAGGCCGCGCGCCGCGCGATCGAGCGCGCGATCGCCGACCCCCTCGGTACGACGGTCGAACGCGCCGCCTGGGCGATCCACGAGGCGGCCAACGCGAACATGGCCTCGGCGATCCACGTCGTGACCGTCCAGCGTGGGCTCGATCCGCGGGAGCACGTGCTGATCGCGTTCGGCGGCGCGGGGCCGATGCACGTCGTCGGCGTCGCGTCGCATTTCGGGATCGACCACGTGATCGCGCCGCCCCAGGCGGGCGTCGCGTCGGCGATCGGCATGCAGTCGACGGACCTGACGGCCGAGCACGGTCGCACGCATCTCGTGCGACCCGAGGCGCTCGATCGCGCGACGGCGCGGCGACTCTTCGACGAGGTCGAGGCGGCGGCGCGGGCGAAGATGGGCGTGGCCGGGGCGGACGTGGCGGGGCTGGTCGTCGAGCGCTCCCTCGACGTTCGCTTCGTCGGTCAGGCCCACGAGGTGCCGATCCCCGTCGCGGGCGACGCGCCGGGCGGGGCGGACTCAGCGCGCGATGCGTCGCCGGATCCGCTCGCCGGCCTCGACGCCGTGCCCGAGCGATTCCGCGCGCGCTATCGCCAGCTCTACGGGGTCGCGCCGGCCGGCCGGGTCGAGTACGCGGCGTTCCGGGTGCGGCTGCGGCTGCCCGTCGACCGGCCGCCGCTCGTCGATGCCGCACACGATCCGGATCACTCCGTCGTCGCGGGGGTCCTGCGGCCTGCCTTCTTCGGACCCGACGAGCCCGTCGGCACGCGGGTGCTGCGCCGGGACGAGGTCCTGCCGGGCGTCGAGACCGTCGGCCCGGCGATCGTCGAAGGTCCGGTCGATACCCTCGTCGTGCCGCCGGACTGGGCGGTCGCGAGCGACGCGCTCGGTAGCCTGCACGTCCGGCGCGTCGAGGTCCGGGCGGGCGCTTCGCGGCGCTCCCGGGTCGTCGAGCCGACACGCGAAGAGAGCGCCTGAGTAAGGAAGAGGAAACAAGGCATGGCCACGCAACCCAGACCCCGACTGATCCGGGGCGGCACGATCGTCGACGGTACGGGCGCCCCGCGCTTCGAGGCCGACGTCCGGGTGCGCGACGGGCGGATCGTCGAGGTCGCCCCCGGTCTCGCGCCGGCCGCCGACGAAGTCGTCGTCGAGGCCGCGGGCTGCCTCGTCACTCCCGGCTTCATCGAGACCCACACCCATTACGACGGCGCCATGTGGTGGCATCCGGAGCTCGATCCGCTGCCGGGCTACGGCGTGACGACGATGGTGATGGGCAATTGCGGCTTCTCCCTCGCGCCGGCGCCGGCGGATCCTGCCGCGCGCCACGAGATCGTGAAGATCTTCTCCTTCTTCGAGGACATCCCGGAGAAGCCCTTCTTCTCGGAGCTGCCCTGGGATTGGCGGCGCTGGTCGGAGTACCGCGCCTCGCTCGTCGGGAACGTCCGACTGCCGGTGCATTTCGGCGCCTTCGTCGGACACATCGCGATCCGCCTCGCCGTGATGGGGATGGACGCCTGGGAGCGCGCCGCGACTGAAGACGAGATCGCGCGCATGGCGGCGCTGCTCGAGGATGCGCTCGCGGCCGGGGCGATGGGGCTCTCTTCGAACCTCTTCGATCACGATGGACACGATCGGCCCGTGCCGACGCTGCTCGCGGACGACGCCGAGCTCTCGGCGCTGCTCGACGTGATCGAGCGGCACGAGGGCGCGATCTTCCAGGTGATCGTCGACATCTTCCGCAACATGACCTGCGTCGAGTCGGTCGAGCGGCTGGCGCGACTCTGTCGCGGACGACGGGTGCGCGTGCAGTACGGCGGCATCCCGACGCTCACCTATCACAAGTCGATCGGTCTGCAGGACCGGATGATCGCGCTGCACGAGAAGCTCCGGGCCGAGGGGCTCGACTTCTGGACGGCCTTCGCCCACGTGCCGATCACGGGCACGGTCTCCGTTCTCCACTCGCTCCTCTTCGCGCAGTCGAACGAGTACGTCTGGAACGAGGTCGTCGAGCTGCCGAACGACGGCTCGAAGGAGCGGCTGATGCGGGATCCCGCCTGGCGCGCCCGGGCGCGCCAGTCCTGGGACCACGAGGCCTTCGAGTTCTCGTCCTGGGCGCCGCGGCAGCGCGAGCAGATCATGCTGCTGAACTCGGCGAACGACGTGGGGCCGATCGGGATCTCGCTCGGCGACTACGCGCGTGAGCTGGGGGTGCATCCGTCGGACGCGATGGCGGAGTGGCTGCTCGCGAACGGGCTCGAGTCGACGATCACGATGGCGCCCTGGGCGAAGGACGAGGAGATGGTGCTGCGGCTGCTGCGGGATCCGAAGGCGGCGGGCAACGTGAGCGACGCGGGGGCGCACGGGCAGATGCTCTGCGGGCCGGGTCAGAACCTCGAGCTCTTCACGCACTACGTGCAGGAGCGCGGCGACCTCACGGTCGAAGAGGCCGTGCAGTCGATGACCGGGCGACTGGCGGAGCATTTCTCGTTGCGTGACCGGGGGACGATCGCGGTCGGGAAGCGGGCGGATCTCGCGGTCTTCGCGCTCGACGAGATCGACGTGCGGCCCATGAAGAAGATCTACGACGTGCCCGACGGCGAGGGCGGGACGACCTGGCGATGGACCCGGGATCCGGCGCCGATGCGGCTCACGCTGGTCGGAGGCGAGGCGACCTTCGAGAACGGAGAGGCGACCCCGGCGCGGCCGGGCGAGATGGTGCGGCCGGGCTGAGCGGCCAGGCAGAAGGCCAGGAGGACAGGGGCGAGCGATGACGACGCGGGAGTTCGAGGGCAGGGTGGCGCTCGTGACGGGAGCGGGATCGGGGATCGGCGCGGCGGCGGCGCGGCTCTTCGCCGAGCGCGGGGCGAAGGTCGCGCTCGTCGATCTCGACGAGGCGGGCGAGGCGGTCGCGGCCTCGATCCGGAAGGCGGGCGGCGAGGCCCTCTTCGCACGGGCGGACGTGGCGGTCGACGAGCAGGTCGTCGCGGCGGTCACGGCGGCGGTCGGCGAGTTCGGTCGCCTCGACTACGCCTACAACAACGCAGGCCTCTCGGCGCCGCCGGCCCACGTCGGCGACATGCCCGTCGCGCAGTGGCGGCGCGCGATCGACGTGATGCTCTCGGGCGTCTTCTACTGCATGCGCCACGAGATCCCGCGCATCCTCGAGTCCGGCGGCGGCGCGATCGTGAACTGCGCCTCGGGCGCGGGGCTGATCGGCTTCCCGGGCCAGGCGGGCTACGTCGCGGCGAAGCACGGTGTGATCGGGCTGACGAAGACGGCGGCCCTCGAGTACGGCGTGCAGGGCATCCGGATCAACGCGATCTGTCCGGGGACGGCGCGCACGGCGATGGTCGAGAGCGTGGTCAAGGAGACGCCCGAGCTCGACGCGGAGCTGCGGAGGCTGCATCCGATCGGACGGATCGCCGAGCCTGCGGAGATCGCCGAGGCGGCGCTATGGCTCTGCACGGAGCGATCGTCGTTCGTGCTGGGCTCGGCGCTCGTGGTCGACGGCGGGTACGTCGCGCAGTAGGTCCCGCAACGGGCGGGGGGAGAAGGGCATGGCGTATGACCTCGTGATCCGCGGCGGGACGGTCCTCGACGGGACCGGGCTCGCCGGCGATCGCGCCGACGTCGGGATCGTCGGCGATCGGATCGCCACGATCGGTCGCATCCGCGAGCGCGGCCGCGAGGAGATCGACGCCGAGGGCCGCGTCGTGACGCCGGGCTTCATCGACGGCCACACGCACCTCGACGCGCAGGTCTTCTGGGATCCGCAGGGCACGAACTCGTGCTGGCACGGCGTGACGACCGCCGTGATGGGCAATTGCGGCTTCACCCTGGCACCCGTACACGACGACGCGCGCGCCCTCGTCGTGCGCAACCTCGAGCGCGCGGAGGACCTCGATCCCGACGCTCTCGCGGCGGGGATTCCGTGGGGATGGGAGGACTTCGCTTCGTACCTCGACGTGGTCGAGGGCCTGCCGAAGTCGATCCACGTCGCGGCGCAGATCGGACACTCGGCTCTGCGCACGTGGGCGATGGGCGAGCGCGCCTTCGACGGGCCGGCCTCCGAGGACGACCTCGCGCGCATGGAAGGGCAGCTCGAGGCCGCGATCCGCGCCGGCGCGATCGGCCTCACGACCTCGCGCAGCGAGCATCACGAGACCTCCGACGATCGCCCCGTCGCCTCGCGCCTGGCGTCCTGGGAGGAGCTCCATCGCCTCGCCGCCGTCCTCTCCCGCCTCGGCGCGGGCCTGCTCGAAGGCGGCACGGAAGGCCTGCTCTCCGGCGACCCCGAGACGACGCGCGAGACGCTGCACTGGATGCGCCGCATCGCCGTCGAGCTCGGCGTCCCGATCACGGCGGGGCTGATCGCAACCGCGACCGGCGGCCGCCGCATGCTCGAGCACATCGACGCCCTCGCCGCGGAGGGCGGCCGCATGATCGGCCAGAGTCATTGCCGCGGGATCTCGGTCCTGCTCGGCTTCAAGACGCGGCTGCCCTTCGACGTGCTGCCCGGCTGGCGCGAGCTGCGCGCCGAGCCGATCGCGGCGCAGAAGAAGCGCCTGGCCGATCCGGCCTACGCCGAACGGCTTGCGGCGATCGCGATGGAAGGCGACTACGGTGCCTGGCGCGGGATCGGGGCGATGCCGCGCAAGCCCGACTTCGACGGCATCCGCGTCTACGCGAAGGGGCTGCCGCCGAACCCGACGGTCGCCGAGGTCGCGCGCGCGCGCGGCGTCTCGCCGGCGCGCGCGATGATCGACCTCGCCGTCGAGCAGGACTTCGAGACGCTCTTCATCCAGCCGAGCCTCTATCCCCAGGACGAGGAAGTCCTGCTCGAGGTGTTGCGGCATCCGCGCACGGTCATGACCTTCTCGGACTCGGGTGCGCATCTCTCGCAGATCGCCGACGCCTCGATCCATACCTATCTGCTCGGCCATTGGGTGCGCGATCGGGGCGTGCTCGGGCTCGAGGAGGCCGTGCGGATGCTGACGCTCGAGCCCGCGCGGGCGTGGGGCTTCGGGGATCGCGGCCTCCTGCGCGAAGGGCTCCTCGCGGACGTGAACATCTTCGATCCGGCGACGGTCGGGCCGGCGGTTCCGCGGGTGGTCGACGATCTGCCGGCCGGCCGGCAACGCCTCGAGCAGCGCGCCCACGGCTTCGCGGCGACGGTGGTCGCGGGCGAGGTCACGATCCGGGACGGCGAGCCGACGGGGCGGCGGCCGGGGCGGCTGGTGCGGGGACGGCTGGCGGGGCGCGACTAGCGAGCGGCGGGACGTGGCCGGATGCGCCGCGTCGGGTGTCATGAGATCGTGGATCGGCCTGTGGGTCGTGAAGGGAGAGACGATGAGCGAGGCCGGGGCGAAGGGTGGAGCGGCGGCGGTGCCGAGCGAGGCGGCGCTCGACGGGCTCTTCGAGTCACTCTCGAACTGGGGGCGATGGGGCGCGGACGACGAGCGCGGGATGCTCAACCATCTCGGGCCGGTCGAGCGCGCGGCGGCCGCGGCGGCGGTCGTCGACGGCACGGCAATCAGCCTCGCTCACGACCTCGGGATCGTCCCCTCGGCCGAGAACCCCTATCCGGCCCACCACCACATGCTGGCGGCCGGCGACGCGCGCTGCGACGCGGGCATCCCGGGCTACGAGGCGTCCCGCGACTATTTCGGCGCCCACGTCCACGGCCTCGGCGTCACCCACATCGACGCCCTCTGCCACATGTTCGTCCGCGGCAAGATGTACAACGGCTACCCGGCCGAGGACGTGCGCAGCAACGGCGCGCTCCGCAACACGGTCCTCTCCTTCGCCGACGGGATCGTCGGACGCGGCGTGCTGCTCGACGTGGCGGCGCTCCGAGGCGAGCCCTGGCTGCCGGCGAACACGGCGATCACAGTCGCCGAGCTCGAGGCCGCGGAGCAGAAGCAGAGCGTGCGTGTCGGCCGCGGCGACGTCCTGCTCGTGGGGGCTGGCCGGGACGCGTGGCGCGCGTCGAAGGGCGGCGGGCTGAACCCCGCGGACGGAATGGCGGGGCTGCACGCGGAATGTCTCGCCTGGATGCGCGAGCGCGAGATCGCGCTGCTCGGCAGCGACGGCATCTCGGATCCGATGCCCGGACTCGGCATCCCGAACTGGCCCTTCCCGGTCCACCAGATCGGGATCACGGGCATGGGCCTGCACCTGATCGACAACATGGCACTCGGACGACTCGCCGCCGCGTGTGCCGAGCGGGGGCGATACGCCTTCCTCTTTACGATGGGATCGATCCGGGTGCCGGGCGGGACGGGCTGTCCGGTCAATCCGATCGCGGTGCTCTAGGCGGTCGCCGTCCGTCGATCCGGTCCGCCTACGCGTCGACGCCCTCGGCGGAACGCCGCGCCTCGAGTCGCTCGCGAATCTCCGCGTGCATCGCCTCCGTGAGCGTGAAGCGGAGCAGGATCAGCGTGCCGACCGCCATGAAGCCGAGCGGCACGAGCCCGTTCAGCGAGCGGATCGCGAGCCGGACCGTCTCGCTCTGGGTCGATGCTCCCTGCTCGTAGCCGACCCAGGCCAGCACGAAGCCCGTCACCATCGCCATCACGCCGCTCGAGGCCTTGTAGAGGAAGGTATAGGCCGAGTAGTAGGCGCCCTCCTTGCGCTCGCCCGTCTCGAGCTCGTCGGCGTCGATCACGTCGGCGAGGATCGAGGAGCCGAGCACGGTTCCACAGGCGCTGCAGGCGCCGGTCATCGTCACGACCGCCTGCATCCAGCGCAGGTCCCCCTCGCCCACGAAGAAGAGCATGAGGTAGCCCGTCATGCCCGTGAAGAGGCCCACGATCCAGGCGTTCTTCTTGCCGATCCGCCGGGAGAGCGGAACCCAGAGCACGAGGGAGAGGAGCGACGAGCCCACGTAGAAGATGAAGACCTCGCCGATCCGTCCCGGCAGGCCGACCACGTACTGGAGCAGGAAGGGGGCGACGACCATGCTCGCTCCCGAGCCCGTGTGCTCGATGAAGATCATCACGAGCAGCCGCCGCGCGTGCGTGTTGCGCCAGACGTCGCGGGCGACGCCCGGCGCCTTGCCCCCGCCGCGGCGACGGTTCTCGGCGGGCTCGCGCAGGGTGGCAACCGAGAGGCCGAGCAGGACGACGATCACGACGCCGGAGGCGATCGCGAGCTTCGTCGCGGCGGCGCGCTGGTCCGGCGAGGTCATGAGATGCTGCATCGCGAAGACGAGGCAGCCGATCATGCCGACGTAGCCCGCCGCCTGCCGCCAGGCGAAGATGCGCGAGACCTGGTGGTAGTCGCGGGTGAGCTCCGCGCCAAGGGCCTGGTGCGGCGTGAGGAAGAGGGTCATCGCCGTGCTGAAGCCGAAGACCGCGACCGTGATCCAGGCGACGAGCGCCGTCCCGTCGAGGGAGCGCGGCGGCGCCCATAGCATCAGGCCGAAGAGCGCGATCGGCAGCGCGGAGAGCAGGATCCAGGGGCGTCGGCGCCCGAGGCGATGGTTCGTGCGATCGCTCCAGAGCCCCGCCAGCGGATCGGTCACGGCGTCCCAGAGTCGTCCGAGTCCGAAGACGAGCCCGACCGCCGCCGGCGGCACGAGCAGCGCGTCGATCGCGTACTTGTTGTAGTAGGACATGAAGAGCACGAGCGAGAAGTTGACCGCGACCATCGGCGAGGCGTAGGCGAAGATCGCAGCGGCGCTCGCGGTGCGCGGTGCGGCCTTCGGCCGGGCGGCGGCCGGGGTCGTGGACGGGGACTCGCTCTGGGCGACACGGGCGGCGTCGGGCATCCGAAGAGCATAGGCGGCCGGGGCGCGCCGCCGCAGGCCCCCGAAGCATGGAGGCCAAGGGTCGGACGGCTCGTTATCGTCCGCACGGCCCGGGGGCATCGACCTGCGATGGGACGCCGAACGAGCGGACGCGGAGCGGACCCCGAGCGGATGAGGAGGAACGAGGTGAGTGAGCGAGCGCGGCCTTCGTCCCGTCTTCGCGTCGGCACGGGCTTCGTGGCGGTCCTGATCGCGGCGGCCCTCGTGGTCGGCTGTGGTCCGACGCTCCTGCTGCCGGGGGGAGAGCTCCAGGGTACGCCGGTCGAGGCGCCGGCAGATTGGGGCTTCACGCAGGAGGTCTCGACGATCCAGCTCGAGACCCGGCCCGAGGATCCCTACTCGGTCAACATCTGGGCCGTGGGTGTAGGCCCCGCGCTCTACGTGCACGCGGGCGGGAACCGCTCGCGATGGGTCGAGCACATGGAGGCCGATCCGCGGGTGCGCGTCCGGGTCGGCGACCAGCTCTATCCCCTCGAGGGTGCGCGAGTCGCCTCGGCCGAGGAGTTCGCGCGCTTCGCCGACGCCTACGAGGTGAAATACGGCCTACGGCCACGCAACGAGAACGTCGCCGAAGTCTACCTCTATCGGCTCGTGGCACGTTAGGCGGAGGATCGAATGGACCTCTCGGATCTCGAGGCCGACGCGAAGGCGAAGCTCGAAGCGACCTTCTACGACTACATCGCGGGCGGCGCCGAGGACGAGCGGACCCTCGCGGACAACCAGGATGCCTGGGATCGCATGCGCCTCCGACCTCGCGTGCTCCGCGACGTGACCACGATCGACACCTCGACCACGATGCTCGGCGCGCGGGTCTCGAGCCCGGTCGCGATCGCGCCGATGGCCATGCAGCATCGCGCGAGCCCCGACGGCCCCGTCGCGACGGCGCGGGCAGCGCAGGCGACGGGGGCGCTCTTCTGCATGGGGCTCTTCGGGGCGGGCTCGGCGGCGCAGGTCGCGGCCGTGCCGGGGAACGCGCCGCGCTGGCTCCAGGTCTACGTGATGGCCGACCGCGCCCGGAGCGTCGAGGCGATCGCCCGGAGTGCCGAGCAGGGCTACGGCGCGATCGTGATCACGGTCGACGTCGCGCGGCAGGGCAATCGCCGACGCGACGCGCGCAATCGATGGACCTTCCTGCAGAGCGACGGGCAGGTCGAGGACCCGAACGAGCTCTTCGACCACGCACTCACCTTCGACGACATCGCCTGGTTCGCCGAGCGCACGCCCATCCCGCTCGTCGTGAAGGGTGTGGCGCGTGGGGACGACGCGAAGGCCTGCGTCGACGCGGGCGCGGCCGGCGTCGTCGTGTCGAATCACGGCGGCCGTCAGCTCGACGGCGCCCTCGCGACGGCGGACGCACTCGCGGACGTCGTGGCGGGCGTCGACGGCCGGGCCGAGGTCTACGTCGACGGGGGCATCCGTCGCGGGCAGCACGTCGTGAAGGCCCTCGCGATGGGGGCGCAGGCGGTCTTCGTGGGACGGCCCGTGATGTGGGGACTCGTCGTCGCGGACCAGAAGGGCGTCGAGGGCGTGATGCGCGGCTTCCAGGACGAGGTCGAGCGGGCGATGGCGCTCTGCGGGGCGACGCGGGTCGACGAGATCGACGCGAGCCTGCTCGCCGAGCCCGGCTGGAATCGACCGCGCGGATGAGCGCCGCGCCGCTCGTCGTCTGCGTGCACCATCCGGCGGCCGTCGACGTCGAGCGGCTCCGGAGCGCGGTGGGCGACGTCGCGCGGCCGATCGAGATCGTCGTGCAGCCCTTCAAGGAGAGCGTCGCGCTGCGCCGCGCGCGGCAGTCGCCGCCGGTCGATGCGGGCCTGCTCGCGAAGGCGCCCGTTCCCGACGCGGCGATCCTCGAGGCCTGGGCGCGGGCGGAGGTCCTGCTGACGCTCGATCTGCCGGTCGCGTGGCTCGACCGCATGCCCCGACTGCGCTTCGTGCAGGCCTACAGCGCCGGGACCGAGCACTTCCCCCGCGAAGCGCTCGAAGCCCGGGGCATCGCCCTCGCGAATGCCGCCGGCGCCGGCGCCGCGCCGATCGCCGAGTTCGTCTTCGGCCGACTCGTCGAGGTCTTCCGCAACCTGCGCGGAATCGACGCGATGCAGCGCGAGCGCGCCTTCCATCGTCCCGGCGGCCGCAGCCTCGCCGGCTGCACCCTCGGCATCGTCGGCCTGGGCGCGATCGGCACCGCCTGCGCCCGCCTCGCCGGCGCCTTCGGCATGCGCGTCGTGGCCACGCGCCGGAGCGCGGGGCCGGGCGCCGTGTCGGACGAGGTCGACGCGCTCCATGGTCCGGAGGGATTGCCTCGGCTGCTGGCCGAGTCCGACGTCGTGGTGCTCGCGGCACCGGCCACGCCCGAGACCGAGGGCCTGATCGACGCCGGCGCCCTCGCGCGCATGAAGACGGGCGCCGTGCTCTGCAACGTCGCCCGCGGCGCCCTCGTCGACGAGGCCGCCCTGTGCGCTGCCCTCGAGAGCGGCCGACTCGCTGCCGCGATCCTCGACGTGACGCGCGCCGAGCCGCTTCCGCCCGACGACCCGCTCTGGTCCGCACCGAACCTCTACCTCTCCCCCCACTGCTCGATCCCGCCCGATGCCTACGACGAGCGGCTGCTCGCGCTCTTCGCGGAGAACGTGAGGGTCTGGGGGCAGGGGGGCTCGTTGCGGAATCGCGTGGTGTAGAAGGGGTGGGTCCGAGCCGGGTGGTCGTCCGCGGGCGCGCCTGCGTGCTACCGGTCTCGGCATGACGCACCACCCCGGATCCGAGGACGAGGCCCGGCGCAAGGCGAAGCCTTCGCTCGCGACACGCGTGCTGCCCTACTCGACGGGCGTGTGGGACGAGGAGGAGATCGAGGCGGTCACGAAGGTCCTGCGTGGGCCGCCCCAGAGCATCATGATCGGGCCGCACGTCGCCGAGTTCGAGCGACGCGTGGCCGAGCTCTTCGGCAAGCGCTTCGGCGTCATGTGCAACTCGGGCTCCTCGGCGCTCTACCTCGCGGTCGAGCTGCTCGAGCTCGCGCCCGGCGACGAGATCATCACCTCGCCGCTCACCTTCTCGACGGACCTCGCGCCGATGCTCCGCGCCGGGCTCGTGCCCGTCTTCGCGGACGTCGAGGAGGACACCTTCCAGATCGACGTGACGAAGGTCGAGGAGATGATCGGGCCGCGGACGCGGGCGCTGCTCGTGCCGAACCTGACGGGCAACGCGCCGGACTGGGATCGGCTGCGGGAGATCGCGGATCGGCACGGCCTCAAGGTCGTCGAGGACTCCTGCGACGCCCTCGGCGCGAAGCTGCGCGGCACGCCGACGGGCACGCGCTCGGACATCTCGGTCACGAGCTTCGCGAACGCGCACATCATCACGGCGATGGGCAACGGCGGCATGGTCTGCCTCGACGACGAGCGGCTCGTCGACAAATGCCTGCTGCTCAGGCGTTGGGGGCGCCGGTCCGAGATCCAGATGTTCGGCTCGCGGCGCAACGAGCCGCGCGACTTCTGGGAAGACCTCGACGGGACGCGCTACGACAACCTGTTCATCTTCGACCTGCCGGGCTGGAACTTCGAGCCCTCGGAGGTGGGGGCGGCCTTCGGCTTGAAGCAGCTCGACAAGCTGCCGCGCAACCATGCCCGGCGCGAGCGCAGCTTCGCGATGCTCTGCGAGGCGCTCGCGCGGCATCCGGACCTCTTCATCCCGCCGCGGACGACGGACGGTCTCTACACGGCCTGGCACACCTTCTGCTTCATCATCCGCAAGGACGCGGGCTTCGAGCGCGCGGATCTGCAGAGCTGGCTCGAGGAGCGCGGCATCGCAACCCGCATGGTCTGGACGGGCAACGCCGCACGCCAGCCCATGATGGAGGGCGCCACCTTCCGACAGCCGCCCGGCGGACTGCCGAACGCGGACCAGGTCATGGAGCGGGGCATGCTCGTCTCGATGAACCACGGCATGGACGACGACGACATCGCCTACGTGATCGGGCATATCGAGGGCTTCGTCGCCGATCGCCGCGGACGAGCCTGAGTCGTGGAGCAGGACCTGCTCGGGCTCGCGGGGCGTACGGTCCTCGTGACGGGGGCCGGGCAGGGAGGCGGTCGGGGGATTGCGCTCGCCTTCGCCCGGGCCGGCGCCGCCGTCGCAGTGTGTGATCTCGAGGGCGAGCGAGCCGAGGCGGTCGCCGCCGAGGTCCGAGCGCTCGGCGTGTCGGCGCTCGCGCTGACGGCGGACGTGCGGGACGAGACGGCCGTGGCCGGCATGATCGACGCCGCGACCGCGTCCCTCGGAATCGTCGACGTGCTCGTCAACAACGTCGGCAACTACGGTGCGCATGCGCCGGGTCCCGTGACCGAGATCGGCTGGGATTTCTGGCAGACCGCGATCGATCTCAACCTGCGCTCGACCTTCCTCTGCTCCCAGGCCTTCGCGCGGGTGCATCCCGGGCCCGACCGCGAGGGCGCGATCGTGAACGTCGCCTCGCTCTCGGGTGTGCGCGCCTCGCCCGGCAAGGCACCCTACGGCGCGGCGAAGGCCGCTGTCATCCACCTGACGAAGACCCTCGCCCTCGAGCTCGCCCCGCGCCGCATCCGCGTCAACTGCGTCGCACCGACGGGCATCGAGGGTCCGAGCCTCACGGCCGCCGCCTCGAAGTCGTCGATCGAGGCCATGCGCGCCTCGATTCCGCTCGGCGCGCTCTGCTCGCCGGAGAGCCTCGGCGACTGCGTGCTGATGCTCGCGTCGCGGCTCGCGCGCTTCGTGACGGGCGAGGTCGTGATGTGCGACGGGGGCGCGAGCCTGACGACCGCGCGGGCGGGCATCCCCCTCGGCGAGGGCCATCGCCCTGAGCTCGGGCATTAGGCGTTCTTCGATGACGCCCACCTCCGCGGCCGATCGATCGCCCGGGTCCGCCGCGAGTCGGCTGCGCCCCGCGCTCGTCGTGCTCGGCTGTATGGCCTGCCAGATGGGCGCCGGCTGGTTCTATGCGACGCGGGCCCTCTCGCCCGACGTGATCGCGGATCTCGGCTGGTCGCGGACGGTCTGGTCCTCGGGCATGGCGCCGATGCTGCTCGTCTCCTCGATCGCGCAGGCGTTCGTCGGCACGGCCTGCGTGCGCTTCGGCGTGCGGCCGGTCGTGGTTGCGTCGATCGGGCTGCTGGCGGCGTCGGTGGTCGCGCTCGCGACGATGCAGGGGGTCGCGCAGTTCTATCTCGCCATGATCCTGCTCGCCCTCGGCAACGCGGGGATCGGAGACGTGTCGATCGG
>JACKFD010000006.1 GCA_020632655.1 Spirochaetaceae bacterium | reverse complement strand
GACCCGCCCCCCGCCGCAGCGCCGCTCCCAGAAAGGTGCCCAGGATGTCCGAAGAGCCCTTGATCGCGATCTTCGTCGACTACGAGAACCTCGCCATCGGCGCGCGCGACTCGAAGTGGCGCAAGCTCAACATCGACCTGATCCTGAAGCGCCTGCTCGAGAAGGGCCGCATCGTCTACAAGCGCGCCTACTGCGACTGGAGCCAGTACCGCAACGACGTGCGCGACTTCCATGCGCGGGGCATCGAGCTGATCGACATCCCGCGATCGAAGATGAGCGGCAAGAACAGCGCCGACATCCGCATGGTCGTGGACGCCCTCGACCTCTGCTACTCGAAGGACCACATCGAGATCTTCGCGCTGCTCACGGGCGACAGCGACTTCTCGCCCCTCGTCTCGAAGCTCAAGGAGAACCACAAGCGCGTGATCGGCTGCGGGGTCAAGAACTCGACCTCGGGTCTGCTGGTCAACAGCTGCGACGAGTTCCTCTACTACGACGACCTCGCGAAGGCGGCGGACGTCAAGGCCGAGAAGCAGTCGAAGAAGAAGCCCGCGGACAAGAAGAAGGCCGAGAAGCCGCGCGAGGACGGTCGGGCGGACGAGGGCTACGAGCAGGTCGGCGAGGAGACCGACGCGATCGACCTCATGCTGGAGATCGTCGAGAGCCTCTCGAAGGACTACGAAGCGGTCTGGGGCTCGATGATCAAGCAGGCCATGCGCCGCGTACATCCCGACTTCAACGAGGCGAGCGCGGGCTACCGGAACTTCACGGAGCTGCTGCAGGAGGCCGAGCGCGAGGGCTGCATCAAGCTCGAGTACGACGAGCGGCGCGGCAACTACCGCGTCGAGCTGCTCGACGAGGCCTGACGGGCGCGATCGCGGCCCCGGTCGTTCGATCCCGGGCGACCGGCGAAGGCGAGAGCGAGCGACGCGGCGAGCAGGCCCGCGGCGAAGCCGGGCTCCGGCGCTTCGATCGCGTTGGTCGGATGCAGGCAGCCGTCGTCGGCGGGGTAGTCGACGAGACCGTCCCCGTCGTCGTCGAGGCCGTTGTCGCACTCGAAGGCCGCGCCCCGCTCGTTCAGGTCGACGGAGAAGAGACAGCCCGGATCGGCGGGGTAGTCGATGAGACCGTCCCCATCGTCGTCGAGGCCGTTGTCGCAGACGAGGCCCGCCGCGCGCTCGCTCGTGTCCGCCGGACTCGCGCAGCCCGGATCGTTCGGGTAGTCGACCAGTCCATCGCCGTCGTCGTCGAGCCCGTCGTCGCAGTCGGGGCGGTCGATCACGGCGAGGATGTCGTCGCGGTACCAGGCGAGGTCCGCGGCGACGCCGGCATTGCCGTAGAGCGAAGTCGAGGCGGGCTGCCCCGCGAATCCCGCCCGCGCGAAGAGGATGCCGACGAGCTCGGCGCTCGCGCCGCTGCCCGTGAAGACGGCGCCGCCGGAGTCGCCGATTACCACGTCGGCCTCGTGCTGTCCCTGGGTCGGGCCGCGGAGGTCGTCGAAGCTGAACCAGAAAGCGTGCGTGTCGAGGGTCGTTTGATCGATCTGGGCGATGCGGTTCGTGCCCCAGCGAAGCGCACGTCCCGAGCCCCACTGCCAGCCGTCGATCCCCATCCAGGTCGTGGCGGCGCCGCGATTGAAGCCGTTGCCGACGATCGTGACGAGGGTGTCGGGGCTCGGCGCAGCGCCCGGCAGGGCGAGATCCGGCAGGGGCGGGCGCTCGCGGAGCTTGAAGGCGATCAGATCGGCAGCGGTCGAGTCGGGGTTCACGAAGCGCACCCGTGATCCCGGGATCGCCGGCCAGACGGCGCCGAGCAGCGTGATGTCACCGGGGCCCACGTGGTTCGCCGTCAGGACCCAGCCGTTGCGGACGTAGACGCCCGTGAGGCCGTTCAGGCTGCCGACGTGGGCGAAGCCGGGGTCGGCGGCCGGTGGCGTCGTGTTGCCCGTCCCATCGCCGGTCGAGATCAGCACGCCGGCGGCGGGCGACGCGGCGAAGGCGCCGAGCAGGAGGCCGAGGGCGAGAAGCCGCCGGGTCCGCCCGGGCGCGCGGTCGCGCCTGCCGCACGGGCTCGATCGGGCGCGTGGGCGTCGGACGTCGGCAGTGGGCACGGCGGGGATCGGCTGGGTCGGCATCGGCTCGGGTCCCGGCGCGCTCGCACGGGAGCGGGTCGTGTCGCCGTCGCGTCGGGTTTCCGATGCTACCACGCCGAGCGGGCCGGCCTGCGCCGATTCGACACAGGAGCGTGGCATCAGCGCGGAAGTCCGAGGACGATCCGGCAATGCGCGTGCAGATGCTCGAAAGCGTCGCGCAGCGCGCTCGCGACGGGTGGACCTGCCCCGCTGGCGGCGTCCGCCACCCAGCTGCGCTCGATCGAGTCGAGTGCCGCGAGACAGGCCCGGGCGGCGCTGGAGAGGTCCCGGTCGGCGTCCACGCGGGCGGCCTCGAGCGCCCGCGTCCAGTCCCGCGCGCGCGGGTCCGCCAGGCCGCGAACGTGTGCGGTGAAGACCTGGAGTGCGCGGCCGTACTCGGCGTGGACGGACAACCCGGGAGCCTCCTCGAGGGGCCCGGGACGTCAGGGCGACGGGGGCGGGCCTGCTTCGGGATCGCCGAGCATGCCGCGCTCCGGGTCGGGGCGCGATGCCGACGGCGGGGCGCCGGGACCCGGGGCGTCGGCGCGGGGCGCTTCCGGAGCCCCGCCCATCGCGCTCGGACCGGGCGATGGCCCGGCTGCGACCGGGACGGAGGTCGTGGGCGCGTCGGGGGGCGCCGGGGCCGCGGGGGCTGCGCTCGGGGTGGGCCGGGGCGCCGCGGCGAGCGACTCCCGGAGCTGCTCGTAGCGCTTGCGCCATCGCTCCGCGCCCGAGTCCGCGTCCTTGCGCTGTCGCTCGACCTGCTCGACCCGCTTCTCCGCGGCGGCCAGTGCACGTCGGGCCTTCTCGAGCTCGCCCTCCGTCTGCACGAGCCGTTCGGGATCGATCGCCTCCGCCTCGCTCGACCGCAGCTGCTCGAGCTCGTCGCGCAGCCGCCGGTTCTCGAGGTTGCGCTCGTCCAGACGCGCCTCGAGCTGCTCGACCTTCCAGGTGAGCGCGCCGTGCAGCGGACGCCACGAGTAGCCGAACGCGATCACGCCACCCGCCACGAAGAGGCCGATGGCGATTGCGACCTTGCGGGCCAGGTCGGCCAGGAAGTTGTCCCCATCCATACCCGGGGTCCATCGGCCGCTTCGCCCGGAATCTAGAGCGCCGGGCCGCGTCCGATCGTGTCGGGGGCGTATCCGCTGAGCTAGGGTGCGCGAGCGGCACCCGGGCGATCCATGCATGGATTTCGCCCCGCTCGAGCGATCCCGCTCTCCCTCTCCACGCCGTGTCCGCCGTCACGCGATCGAGGAGCTGCGATGTCCCTCAGACCGACGTACCCCTACTACCTCGCGAACCGGGCCGAGGCACCGAACCAGGACCTCGAGGTCCTCGACAAGTACACGGGGGAGGTCGCGACGCGGGTCGCGCTCGCCGACGACGCGGCGATCGACCGGGCGATCGCGAAGGCCGTCGAGGCGACCGAGCCGATGGCGCGCATGGCGGCCTACGAGCGGCAGGCCGTGCTCGACCATTGCGTCGCGCGCTTCCGCGAGCGCGCCGAGGAGCTCGCGCTCGCCCTCTGCATCGAGGCCGGCAAGCCGATCAAGGACGCCCGCGGCGAGGTCACGCGGCTGATCGACACCTTCCGGATCGCTTCTGAGGAGTCCGTGCGGATCGGCGGCGAGGTGATGCCCCTCGACATCAGTCCCCGGGCGCGGGGCTACACGGGCATGTGGAAGCGCGTGCCGATCGGTCCCTGCTCCTTCATCTCGCCCTTCAACTTCCCGCTCAACCTCGCAGCGCACAAGGTAGCGCCCGCGCTCGCGGTCGGCTGCCCCTTCGTCCTGAAGCCCGCGAGCCTGACGCCGATCGGCGCGCTCGTGATCGGCGAGGTGCTGGCCGAGACGGACCTGCCGGAGGGCGCCTTCTCGATCCTGCCCTGCTCGCGAAACGGCGCCGAGCGCTTCACGGAGGACGAGCGGCTCAAGCTCCTCTCGTTCACGGGATCGCCCGGCGTCGGTTGGGACCTGAAGGCGCGCGCGGGCAAGAAGCCCGTCGTCCTCGAGCTCGGCGGCAACGCGGCCGTGATCGTCGACGCCGATGCCGACCTCGACGACGCGGTCGATCGGATCGTCTTCGGCGCCTTCTACCAGAGCGGCCAGAGCTGCATCGGCGTGCAGCGCATCCTCGTGCACGCGCGCATCTACGAAGCCTTCAAGGAGAAGCTCGTCCGCAAGACGCGCGGACTGCGCAAGGGCGACCCCAAGGACGAGGCGACCTTCATCGGGCCGATGATCTCCGAGAAGGAGGCGCGGCGGCTGCACGGCTGGATCGAGTCCGCGATCGAGGCCGGGGCGACGCTGCTCTGCGGCGGGGGACGCGAGGGCGCGATGCTCGAGGCGACGCTGCTCGAGAACGTCGAGCGGGGAGAGGACGTGGTCTGTCAGGAGGCCTTCGGTCCGGTCGCGGTGCTGTCGCGCTTCGACGACTTCGACGCCGCCCTCGAAGAGGTGAACGACTCGGTCTTCGGCCTGCAGGCTGGCGTGTTCACCCGGGATCTCTACAAGGCCCAGCGCGCCTGGGACCGCCTCGAGGTGGGCGGCGTCGTGATCGGCGACGTGCCCTCCTGGCGCGTCGACCACATGCCCTACGGCGGCGTCAAGGAGAGCGGACTCGGTCGCGAGGGCATCCGCTTCGCGATCGAGGACATGACGGAGCTCCGGCTGCTCGTGATCCGCACGCCGGGCGCCTGATCGAGGTCTGCCTCCGGGCGCGTCGATGTCTCTCGGGCACGCCGGGAAAGCCCTGCGAATCCGGGGTCTTTGCCCCATCAAGCGACGCGCGGGATCGGCCGTAGCGGCACGCGGGAGGGGCCATGGCGACCGACGTGCGGACGATCGACGACAACGGACTCGGGCAGGGCTCGGACGAGCGCTTCGCCGAGGCGGCGATCGCCGGCGCCCAGTCGCTGATCGACGACGACCCGGGGCAGGCGCGCTGGGTCACGCCGCTGATGCGGGCCGTCAAGCGCCGCCGGCTGCGGATGCCCTCGCTCTCGCCCACGGTCCAGCGTCTCGTCGGGCTGATCGAGTCGAACGAGGTCGACCTCGACGAGCTCGCCGCGGCGGTCAACGGCGATCCCGTGCTCGCGACGCGCATCATGGGCGTCGCGAACAGCTCCTACTTCCGCGGCGCGACCCAGGTGCCGAACGTGCGCGAGGCCCTCATGCGCATGGGCGTTCGGGAGGCGCGCACGATCGTGATCGTGGTGGCGCTGCGGACGACGGTGCTGCGCTCGCCCGGGCTGGGCTCGATGGCGCAGACGATCTGGAAGCACTCGTTGCTCACGGCGGCGGCGACGCAGGAGATCGCGTCGGAGCTGCCGCCCTGGGAGGCTTCGGGTTTCCTCGCCGGCCTGCTGCACGATCTCGGTCAGCTGGTCGTCCTCGCCTATGCCTCGGAGCTGCCCGCCTGGCAGGAGGACGGGGCGGGGCCGAGCGAAGCGATCGTGACGGCGATCTCCGAGGCCACGCATGCGCCGCTCGGGGCGATGGTGCTGGCGTCCTGGGGATTTCCGGACGAGTTCTGTCGGGCCGTGATGCGGCACCACGATCCCAGCGGCGGTGCGGGCGCGGTGCGCGACCTGGCCCGGGCCCTCGAGCTGGGCGACCGGATCGCGCATCAGATCGAGGCGGGCTGGCCGGAGGACGTCGCGGACGTGCCGCCCGGCCTGGTCGAGCTCGCCGACCGGCTGGGTCTGGACGCCGATCGGCTCCACGACGTCGCGGCCGAGGCCGCCGCGAGCTTCGAGGCGCTCAGCAAGCTCGCTTGAGCGCGCGCGCCGCGTGGGCGACGTGGTCGCCCACGAACGTGGCGATGAAGAAGTAGCTGTGGTCGTAGCCTTCCTGGCGACGCAGGCGCAGCGACTGACCGCTCTTCCCGCACGCCTCCTCGAAGAGCTCGGGCTTGAGCTGCGTCTCGAGGAAGCCGTCCGCCGTGCCCTGGTCGATCAGGATCTCGTAGGGATGCGGCCGATCTTCGACGAGCCGGGACGCGTCCCACTCGGCCCAGCGCGACCGGTTGGCGCCGAGGTAGCGGCCGAAGGCCTTCTCGCCCCACGGACATCGCGTCGGCGAGACGATCGGCGCGAAGGCCGAGATCGACGCATAACGCTCCGGATGGCGCAGGCCGATCACGAGGGCGCCGTGCCCGCCCATCGAGTGCCCGCAGATCGAGGCGCGCGTCGTGTCGATCGGCTGGGTCCCGGCGACGAGGGCCGGGAGCTCGTCGACGACGTAGCGATGCATCCGGTAGTGATCCTTCCAGGGTGCCTCGGTCGCATCGACGTAGAAGCCGGCGCCGCTACCGAAGTCCCAGTCGTCGTGCTCGCCGGGCAGGTCGAGCCCGCGCGGGCTGGTGTCGGGGGCGACGATCGCGAGGCCCGCCTCCGCCGCGTAACGCTGGGCGCCGGCCTTGACCGTGAAGTTCTCCTCCGTGCAGGTCAGGCCCGAGAGGAACCAGAGGACGGGCACCCGCTCGTGCTCCGCTGCCGGCGGCAGGAAGATCGAGACCTGCATCGGGGTGCCGGTCGCCTCGGACTGGTGCCGGATCGTCTTCTGCACGCCGCCTGCGCAGCGCGCCTCGCTCACGGTCTCCATCGTCGCAGGACTCCTCTCGCGGCGCCGCGCCGGGCGCGTGGGGCCCCGGACGATACCCGAATCGGGACGGCGGCCGTCGAGTGCGCCGTCCGTGCGGTCCCGGGTCATGGTCCCGACGGCGGATGCGGGCCGTCCGCCACCCATGAAGACGTTGCGCCCGCGTCGTCCGGTGCGTGACTGCTAGACTCGACCGCCGTGGCGGCACGCAAGACGACGAGCGGACGGTCCGGATCGGGCGCGAGCCGCCCGAAGGCGAAGGCCGGGTCGGCCCGTGCGAAGCAGGCCGCGCAGAAGAAGGCGCGGGCGAAGCGCAGCCTCGCGCCCAGCCGCACGAAGCGCGGGCTCGAGGCGACGGAGGTGGCGCTCTCGAGCGACGATCCCGCCGTCGCAGCGCTCGCGGAAGAGATCCGCGCGGCCGGGGGCGCCGTGCTCTGCGCCTATCGCGAGCCGCTCGCAGGCGCTCCGCTCGTGCTGGCGAGCCTCCCGCTCGCGGCGATCGAGCCCACGCCCTTCCAGCGGGACCTCTCGCCGACCCACGTGAAGCGTCTGGCGCAGAAGATCGAGGAGAGCGGCTCCTTCCTCGATCCCCTGATCGTCGTTCGCGGCGACGACGGGCGGCTCTGGACCCCGAACGGCCGCCATCGTCTCGCGGCCGCCAAGGTCCTCGGCCAGAAGCAGATCACGGCCCTCGTCTCGCCCGACGAGGCGCTCTCCTTCAAGATCCTGGCGCTGAACACGGAGAAGGCGCACAACCTGAAGGACCGCAGCCTCGAGGTCATCCGCATGGCGCGGGCGCTTGCGAAGGCCCGTCCGCGCGCGAAGGAGAGCGACTTCGCGAACGAGTTCGAGTCGGCCGAGCTGTTGACCCTCGGCATCGTCTACGAGCGTCAGGGACGCTTCGCCGGGGCGGCCTACGGTCCCTTCCTCAAGAAGGTGGACCGCTTCTCGTCGAAGACCCTCGCGGCCAGCCTGCGCGAGCGGGAGGGATGGGCGTCCCGACTCGAGGAGATCAACGCCGAGGTCGGACGGATCGTGGAGGGGCTGCAGGCGCGTGGCTTCAAGTCGCCCTACCTGCGCACCTACGTCGTCGCCCGCATCAATCCCGTCCGCTTCCATCGCGCCAGGCGGGGGGACGACGCGCCGGCCATGCCGATCGCTTCCGCACTGACCCGCATGGCGGCGGCGGCGAAGAAATTCGACGTGGCGACGGTCAAGCAGGGCGATCTGGCGCTGGTCGCCGCCGTTGCCGCGGACGAGGACTGACCGGGCGGTCCGGGCCGATGGCCTAACGTCTCGAGGAGCCGAGCATCGACGGAGGCGTCGGCGCCTGGAACGGCGCGGGCGACCGTGCCCAGTCGAAGGCCAGGGCCTCGTCTCCATCGGATGCCATCCCGGCCTCCGCCGAGTGGAGCCCGCTCGCGCTCATCACCGAAGCGCTCGACAGGGTCCGCGCCCGTTCGACCTTCGCGGCGTCCGGCTGCGGCTCGGCGACCTGACTGGGCATCGGGCGGTCGCTGAGGCGCTCGGGCGGCTCTGCGGGGCGGTACTCGACGAGATCGATCGACAGGGCCAGGGCGCCCAGGACGAGGGGCAGGGCGAGGAGCGGGCCGGCGATGCGGGCGCGGCGCTTCCAGCGCCTCGCACGGCGCCGTGCACGGCGGGCCTCGGGTGAATCGTGGTCTTCCATGGTCGTTCCTCACGAGCGCCGGTTCGGGCGGTCGCGGAGCGGAATCGGGTGGAAGAGGGAACGACCTGAGGGCGAAGGCCGTCGCACGCCGCCCCTTGCCGCGGACTTGCGCAGCGCCTGCCGCCCTGCGCGTGCAGTCCGGGGCCCGGCTCCGGCTCAGCGCCCTTCGAAGCGGGGCGGACGCTTCTCGAGGAACGATGCGAGGCCCTCGGCGAAGTCCGCGGACTGGAAGAGCTGCATCAGCTCGGCCATCACGTGGGCGGCGTTGGCCTCGAAGGTCGCGTCGAGGCCGAAGCGCATGCTGCGCTTCGTCGCCGCGACCGCCAGCGGCGGGCTCCCGGCGATCGTCCTCGCCCAGTCCATCGCCTCGTCCATCAATCGGTCGTGGGGCACGACGCGATTCGCGAGGCCCAGACGTTCGATCTCCGCAGCCTCGAGCTCGCGTCCGAGCAGGGCGATCTCGCACGCCTTCTGCCATCCGACCAGACGCGGCAGCAGCCAGGTCCCTCCGCTCTCCGGCAGCACGCCACGCCGGATCGGCGGGACGAATCGGGCACGGTCCGAGACCAGCAGCAGGTCGCAGCCGAGGGCGAGATCCATTCCGTAGCCCGCGGCCGGTCCGTTCATCGCGCAGAGGATCGGCGTGTCGAGACGGCGCATCAGCAGGGGCGGCGTGTCCGCGATCGAAGGCAGGGCGGCCCCGCTCCCCACGCCCGCCCCGCGTGCGGCGACCTCCTTGAGATCGAGTCCCGAGCAGAATCCCCGACCGGCGCCCGTCAGCAGCACGACGCGGATCTCGCGATCCAGCTCGGCCTCGGTCAGTGCTTCGGAGAGCTCGCGCAGGAGCGTGCCGCCGATGGAGTTCATCCGTTCGGGCCGATTCAGCGTCACGAGCAGGACGTGATCGTGGCGTTCGGTCAGGACGTCGGGCATGGCGCTCTCCTCGATCGGCCGGGCGGACCGCGGCGGCGATCGATGTCGGACGGGCTACTCCGGGCGCACGAAGCGGAGCACGTAGTTGTCCTCGAGTCCGTCGAGCGGCAGCTCGCGATCGAGCACGAAGCCCGCCGCCTCGATCTCCCGCGTGAAGACGTCCTGTCCCGCGCGGACGTGCTCGAGCAGGAAGTCGGAGGTCACGCCGGGGATGCGATGGAACTCGATCAACACCAGCGCGCCGCCCGGCCGGACCGCGCGGTACAGGCTTTCGAGCGAGTGCGTCGGGTACTCGAAGTGGTGGTAGACGTCGCAGAGGAAGGCGAGGTCGACCGAGTCGGGCGGGAGCTCGACGCTGCGCTCCGTGCCCTCCACGACCTGGAGCCCGGCGCTGCGCTCGGTGCCCTCCACGTCCTGGCGCTCGATGCTGCGCCCGGTGCCCTCCACGACGGGGCGCTCGATGCTGAGCTCGGTGCCCTCCACGACCTGGGGCGTGTCGAGTCGTTGCAGGGCGGCGCGCTCGCGCAGCAGGTCCAGGAAGCGCGGCGAGATCTCGACCGCGTAGACGCGGCCGGTCTCGCCCACGGCCTCCGCGAAGAGGAAGGAGAAGAAGCCGGTTCCCGCACCGATGTCGGCGACGCGATCGCCCTCGCTCAGCTCGAGGGCCTCGACGATCGCGTGGCGCTGCGCGTAGACGGCGCGGGACTCGCCCTCGAAGCGTTCGACGAAGGCGTCGACGTCGAGATCCTTCGCGAGGAAGACGTCGTTGATGCCGCTGGGGAGACCTTCGGGACGGGGCTCGGGGCCGGTCGCGCAGGCGAGGGCCGCGGCGAGGATCGTGAGGACGAGCGGGAAGCCGGCGAGATTCCGACGGCGCGGCCGTCGCACGGGTCGAAGGTTCCCTCGCGTCATGCTCGACTCCCGTTCAGGCGTCCGGGCTTGCCCGGCGCGGTCGCGGCCGCGACCATCGCTGCCGTCGCCTCCCGCCGACTTTGACACAGACGTGCTCGACCAGGGAGGGCCGCCGACCGGGACTCCGGTTCGCGGATCCGGGCGCGCGGATCGGAGCTTCGCCCATGGGCCTCTACGAGCGGTACATCGTCCCGCGCCTCATCGACGTCGCCTGCTCGGCGAAGCCGATCCTGAAACAACGCGAGAAGGTCGTGCCGCAGGCGACGGGTCGCGTGCTCGAGGTGGGCATGGGCTCGGCGATCAACCTGCCCTTCTACGATCCCGAGCGCGTCGAGTGCGTCTTCGGTCTCGAGCCGTCGGAGGGCATGCGACGGCGCGCCGCCCCGCGCCTCGCCCGCGCGCCCTTTCCGGTCGAGTGGCTGGGGCTGCCCGGGGAGGAGATCCCGCTCGAGGACGAGAGCATCGACACGGTGTTGCTCACCTTCACGCTCTGCACGATCCCCGACTACGCGCGCGCGCTCCAGCAGATGCATCGCGTGCTGCGCCCGGGCGGACGCCTGCTCTTCGCCGAGCACGGCGCCGCGCCGGACGCGGAGGTGCGGCGTTGGCAGGATCGGCTGGACCCGCTCTGGAAGCGACTGGCCGGCGGCTGCCACCTGAATCGCGAGGTCCCGGCTGCGCTCGAGAAGGCGGGGTTCGTGATCGAGCGACTCGACACGATGTACCTGCCCGGGACGCCGCGGGTGGCGGGATTCCAGTACTGGGGATCGGCGCGCCCCGCCTAGTCGACGGCGTCGAAGGCCGATCCGGCGGACGGATCGGCCGCGGAATCGACCGGAGCGGCTCGGGATGTGATATGCATCACCACCTCCGTCGGTGTCGCTCGGCCATACTCCCGCCCCGGTCGGGCCGGGTGGGGTCGCATGCCCCTCATCGCGACCCCGACGATCCCGAACCCTCCGGCGTACGCGTCGGGCTCGCGCGTCGCGACCCGCGGACTCCGGAGCGCATCAGCCAGACAGGAGATCGAGATCCATGATGACTCGGCGAATCGGATTGCTCGCCTTCCTCTTCCTCGCGTCGGTCGTGTCCACGGGCTGTGCCTCGACCTCCGAGATCACGGCCCTGCGCAGCGAGGTCGCCGCGCTGCGCGGCGAGGTGCGCGATGTGCGGACCGCGGCGGAGGAGGCCGCGAACGAGGCGAACCTGGCGGCGAACCGGGCCGATGCAGCGGCGCAGAGCGCCTCGCAGGCGGCGGCGCAGGCGGCGAGCGCGAACGAGCGCGCCGAGCGCGTCTACGTGCGGTCGCTCGCGAAGTAGATCGCGGCGTGCCTCGCTGGGCGCGGGGGGCGCTCCGAGTCGGCATTCCGGGGCTCGTGGGTCTCGCGCTCGCCGTGGCGCTCGGAGCGTCCGGGCGCGCCTCGGAGCCGACGAACGAGGACGCGGCGCGGGCGCGGCGGGCGCTCGCCGCGGGCCTGCCGGAGTTCGAGTTCGCCCCGGTGCTCGGACCCGACTGGAACACGCCCGTCGTGGATCTCGTGCGGGTCTACAAGGGGGCGAGGCGGCTGGTGCTGCTCGCGGCCGACGAGGAGGTCGCGAGCTACCCGATCGCACTCGGGCGCGACCCCGTCGGTCACAAGCAGGAGCGGGGTGACGGTCGTACGCCCGAAGGCCTCTACGTGATCGACTGGCGGATGGAGGCCAGCGCCTACCATCGCTCGCTCCACATCTCGTATCCGAACGACGACGATCTGCAACGCGCGAGCGAGCGCGGGGTGGATCCCGGAGGCGCGATCATGATCCACGGTCTGCCGAATGGCCGCGGCCGGATCGGCAAGGCGCATCTGCTCGTCGACTGGACCGACGGCTGCATTGCGGTCACGAACGCCGAGATCGAGGAGATCTGGCGCCTGGTCGCGGACGGCGTCGCGATCGAGATCCGGCCGTGAACGCGCCGACGCGCTCGGGGCCCGGTGTCCTGGACCCCGTCCGGCTTCGTGCGCGGCGCTTCGGTGCTGCGGCCGGGGTGGCGCTGCTCCTCGGGCTGCTCGCGGCGGCGTGTGCGCATCTCGATCCCGGGCGCGACGATGGTTGGCATCCGCTGGCTCGCTCGAGCGACTCGCCCTGGATCGTCGGTCGCATGCAGCGGCATCGGATCGTGGGTGAGGAGACGCTGCTCGATCTCACGCGCCGATACGATCTCGGCTACGTGGAGCTCGTCGCGGCGAATCCCGGCGTCGATCCGTGGCTGCCGGGCGTCGGCACCGAGGTCGTCCTGCCGACGGCGCATCTCGTGCCCGCCTCCGAGGACGTGTCCGCCGAGACGCCGGATCGACGGGGGCTGCTCGTCAATCTCGCCGAGCAGCGGCTCTACGCGTTCACCGCAGAGGACGAGGCGGCGACGTCCGTGGCGAGCTTCCCGATCGGCGTGAGTCGCGAGGGCTTCGCGACTCCGCTCGGGCGCACGCGGGTCGTGCGCAAACGCGAGGCGCCGACCTGGTACCCGCCCGCTTCGGCACGCCGTGACGATCCGTCGCTGCCTGCGGCAGTGCAGGCGGGGCCCGAGAATCCCCTCGGCGAGTTCGCGCTCTACCTCGCGTGGCCCCGCTATCTGATCCACGGCACGAACGAGCCCGACGGTGTCGGCCGGCGCGTCTCGCGGGGCTGCATCCGGCTCTATCCGGAGGACATCTCGCGGCTCTACGAGAGCACGCCGGTCGATGCGCCGGTCGAGGTCATCCACGAGCCGGTCAAGATCGTGCGGACCGGCGATGAGGTCTATCTCGAGGTGCATCCGACCCTCGACGAGATGGCCGAGCTCGAAGAAGCCGGGCGGCTCGAGCCCATCCGACCGGCGGACCTCCGGCCGCGCATCCGGCGTGTGGCGGCGGAGGCTGCGGCGCGGGTGGACTGGCGTCTGGCGTACCGGACGGCGGCGGAACGTCGCGGCGTGCCGGTCCGCATCACCCGCTGAGCACGTGGCGGCGTACCGGTCCGCATTACCCGCTGAGCACGTGGCGGCGTGCCGGTCCGCATTACCCGCTGAGCACGTGGCGGCGTGCCGGTCCGCATCACCCGCTGAGCACGTCGCGCGGGTGGTCGTCGCGCGACGGGGCTCGCCCGTTCAGAGCAGGCCGCCTTCGGGCGCCGGCCGGGCGCGCTGGTTGTAGAGCATGGCCTTGAGGCGCTCGATCTCCTCGGGCGGGAGCGCGCCGTAGTCGACCGAGAGATCCGCGCCGACGGCCATCCCCCTCTGCACGCCCGGTCGCTCCGAGAGCTCGCGGAACCAGCGCTTGAAGTAGGGGAAGTCGTCGAGGTCCTCGCCCTGATCCTTCCAGCCGACGGTCCAGGGGTAGGAGATCATGTCGGCGATCGTGTACTCGTCGCCGGCCAGGTAGGGGCGATCGTAGAGTCGGTTGTCCATGACGCCGTAGAGTCGGTTGACCTCGTCGGCATAACGTCGCTTCGCGTAGGACTGGTCGCCCTGGCTGTCCCCGAGCCGGCGGAAATGACCCGCCTCACCGCTCTTGGGCCCCTGGTTCGCCATCTGCCAGATCAGCCATTGGTTGACCTCGCTGCGCCCGCGCAGGTCGCGCGGGTAGAAGAGGCCGGCCTTGTCCGCGAGGTACATCATGATCGCACCCGACTCGAAGACCGGGACGGGGGGGCCTCCGTCGACGGGGGCGTGGTCGACGATGGCGGGCATGCGGTTGTTCGGCGAGATCGCGAGGAACTCGTCCTTGAACTGATCGCCCCGGCCGATCGCGCAGGGGACGATGCGGTAGGGCAGGCCCGTCTCCTCGAGCAGGATCGTGACCTTCTTGCCGTTCGGCGTGGGCCAGTAGTGCAGATCGATCATCGCGGTACCTCTCCGGATCGCGCGTCCCGCCTGCGCTGCGTCCGATCGGATGCGAGCGCGGGCGGGGTCGCGTGGCAGGGCCGTGGGGAGCATGGCGCGTCGCCTGGCTCCTCGCACGAGTGCGGGATCAGGTCCAGATGGCGAGTGCGCTCATCCCGAGCACGCCGAGGGTCAGCACGATCCACTTCGCGAATCGGCCGCCGTGGGCCGGGAACTCGTCACGGAGGATGTCGAACGTCGCGACGTACACGAACGTGCCGGCGGCGACGGAGACGAAGCTGGCCTCGAGCACCTGACCGAGGCGTCCACCCACGGAGGCGCCGAGGATCGCACCCACGAGACCACCGGCCGGCGTGGCGAGCGCGAAGAGGGCGACCAGGCGACGCGCTTGATTGGACGCGATCTCGCTCCGGGCGAGGCTCACGCCGAGCGCGAAGCCCTCCGCCCATTTGTGGGCGAGGACGGCCATCCAGATGACGAGCGCGCGGGAGAGATCGGTCTCGGCGCCCAGCACGAGTCCGGCGAGCAGCGAGTGGATCGACAGCGCCGTCAGCACGGCGTAGGCGCCGAGGGCATCGTGATGGCGCGTGATGATCTGAGCGAAGCGCTCGCCGGACGGCGCGTGCACCTCCTCGTGTGCGTGCTCGGGAGGCAGCACGTGCTCGACCAGCAGCATCAGCACGAAGCCGAGGCCTGCGGCCAGGAAGGCCATCGGATAGCGGTAGCCGAGCGCGCTCCAGGCCCGGTCCGCGTCGGGCAGCATGTGCACGAGGCCCGCTGCCAGGAAGACGCCCGCCGCGAAGGCGTTGCCCCAGCCGAGCAGGCGATCCGCACGGACCGCGTCGCGTCGCAGCAGCGGCAGCACGGCACCCGCGGCGCCCGCCGCCAGGATCGTCAGGAGCAGTGCGAGCTTGACGGCGTACACGCGTCGCTCCCCTTCGCCGCGACCCGCTCCGGGCGCGCGCGCACAGCGCGAGTCCCGCCCTCGCTCACACGACGTCCTGGCGCAGCAGCGAGATGTGCTCGGTCGGGCAGGGCGCATCGCCGCGGGCGATGGCGGCGATCGCCTCGTGGTCGAAGCGGCCACCGTCGTAGACGACGACGATCGACTGGTCGCCGCGGGCGAGGAAATGGGTCTCGCCGTAGTCCGTGTAGCGGGTCGCCCCGATGCTGATGAGCGCGCGGCGCGGATGTCCGGCGACCTCGAGCCAACGGGAGACGTCCTCGAGCGGGCCCTCGTCGCGCTGGTCCGAGAGCTTCGCGACGAGCCAGTCGAGCAGCCGCTCGTACATGTAGCTGTAGGAGGCGACGGGGCTGTCGATGCCGTACTCCTCGAGACGGCCGTCGCGGAGGAGGAAGCAGGCGATCCGATAGTCGTCGAGCCGTCCGCCGGGCGCGAAGCGGTCGATCTCGATCGCCTGGTCCGAGGTGCCCTTCGACTCCGCGCCCCAGTTCTTCTTCTCGCTGATCTTCTTCGCGCCCTCGCGGCGGATCGAACAGTCGTTGTGCGCCATCGCGCGTCGCGGCACGACGCGCACGACCCGCCCGCCCTCGTACTCGAGGTCGCAGAGCAGCGACACCTCGGGCTCGATCTGGTGCTTCTCGGCGTCGGACCCGAGGCGGATGCGCGAGGACGAGATCGGACAGACGTGCAGGAAATGCTCGTCGCGTCGCTCCGGGGAGACGGGGACGTAGAACGGAAAGACGCCCTTCGGCGCGCGCGCGTCCTCGATCACGAGGTCCTTGAAGTCGGAGGCCTCGCCGGCCTGCTCGAGATGTCCCGCGAAGTTGCCCGCCACGCCGAGCCCGATCACGTCCTGCCAGTCCACCGCCTGCTCCCCGCGCTCGCGACGGGAGGGCCCGGTCGGCGCGGCGCGCGAGTCTAGCAGGCCCGGCGGGGCCGCCGACGCGGAGCGGCGCCCTGCGGTCGCAGGACTCGTCGGGCTCGCTCGCGCGGCTTCAGGCGGCCAGGAAGCGCGTGGCCACGGCGGCGTGGAGCGCCGCGCCGAGGGGCATCGCGCCCTCGTCGAGCATCATCTGGCTCGAGTGGCACGGGGCCGGATCCTTCGTCCCGGGCGGCCGCACGCCGAGCAGCAGCATCGCGCCGGGCGCCCGGCGCAGGACGTAGGCGAAGTCCTCGGCGCCCATGATCGGGCCGGGCAGGGGCAGCAGCGCCCGCTCGCCGAGCAGGTCCGTGACGACCCCGCGCGCGAAGCCCTCGAAGCCCGCGTCGTTGACGACGACGGGGTAGCCGCGCTGGATCGAGACGTGCGCGGTCGCGCGATGGGCCCCGGCGATTCCCTGGCAGACGCGGGTCAGCCCCTCGACCAGGCGTTCGCGCGTCGCGTCCGAGAGGGCGCGCATCGTCCCGCGGATCGAGACGGCGTCGGCGATCACGTTGTTCGCGGTGCCCGCCTCGAGTCGCGTCACGGTCAACACGCCGGGATCCGTCACCGGGATCTCGCGCGTCACGAAGCTCTGGAGCGCCGTCACGATCTCGCAGGCGATCGGCACGGGATCGATGCAGTCGTGGGGCATCGAAGCGTGACCGCCGCGTCCCTGCACCTCGACATCGAAGTCGTCGAAGGAGGCCATGATCGGGCCGGGCTTCGTGCCGATCATGCCGGTCGGGATCTGGGGTGCGACGTGCAACGCGAAGGCCCCGTCGAAGTCCGGCAGGCCCTCTTCGAGCATCACGTCGGCCCCACCCCAGCTCTCCTCGCCGGGCTGGAACATGAAGTGGACCTCGCCGGCGAGGCCGTCGCGCCGCGCGGCGAGCAGGCGCGCCGCTCCGACGAGCATCGCCACGTGCGCGTCGTGACCGCAGGCGTGCATCCGCCCCGGCGTCGTCGAAGAGAAGGGCAGCTCGGTCTGCTCCGGCATCGGCAGCGCATCCATGTCGCCGCGGAGCAGGATGCGTCGACCCGGCCGCGCGCCGCGCAGCGTCGCGACGATGCCGCTCGTCCGCTCGTGGAGCGAGACGTCGAGATCGAGATCGACGAGGGCGTCGAGGATCTTCTCCCGTGTCCGGGGCGTCTCGAGGCCGAGCTCCGGGTCGGCGTGGATGCGCCGGCGCAGGTCCACGAGTCGGGGCTGGAGCTCGCGAGCGGACTCGAGGTAGTCGCTCGGGGAGGGCTTCGTCGTCATGTCGGGCCGCCTCGCTCGTCGCCCGCGATTGACTTACGCTCTCGCGGACTCGGGATGGGCGAGCTTACCATGCCCTCGTCGGGTTCCGTCCCGACTCCCGGTCGCACCCGTCATGGCCCGATCGCATGACTGGCGCCGAGACTCGAGCGCATGCGTCGGACCGACGGAGAGCCGACGGACAATCGACGGAGAGGAGATGCCATGGACCCGAACGCCACCCCGGAGTCGATCCACATCGGTCGCGACGATCTGCCCTGGGTCGACATCGGTCCCGGCGCAAAGCTGCGCGTCCTGCAGGTGAAGCTCGGTGAGAACCTCTGGATCATCGAGAACATCTTTCCCGCCGGCTACGAGGTCGAGACCCATCGACACACGGGGCCCGTCTTCGGCTACACGACCGCGGGCGCGTGGAAGTACAAGGAATACGACTACGTCAATCGCGCGGGCTCGTTCCTCTACGAGCCCGCGGGCTCCGTGCACACGCTGCAATGCATCGAGGACGAGACGCAGGTCTGGTTCCAGATGTACGGCGCGAACGTGAACCTCGACGCGGCCGGCAACGTGACGAGCGTCGTGGACGCGCATACCACGGTCCGCTTCTACCTCGAGGCCTGCAAGCAGGCCGGTCATGGCGAGCCGCGGGTGCTGATCGAGTAGGCGGGGAGGCGGGATGGACGTCTCGGGCATGAGCCTCGGCCGGCGTCGCGCCTTCGACGCGGCCTTCGTGCTGATGCTGCTCGGTCTGCCGATCACGACCGAGTACCTCGCGATCGCCTTCGTCCACTACGACGCGGCGCTGGTCTGGCCCGACGCCGGGTTCTGGTCCCGGATCGAGGCGCCGAGCTGGCGATGCGCGGGCCTCTACGTGCTGTGGGTCGCCTTCCAGGCGGCGCTCTTCCATGGCCTGCCGGGTCGGACCGTCGAGGGGGCGCCGCTGCCCGATGGACGACGGCTCGAGTACCGACTGAACGGACTGGCCGCGTTCGGCATCACCCTGGCTGTCGCTGCGCTCGGCGTCGCGTCGGGGCTCGTACCGGCCTCGCTGCTCTACGACCATCTGGGCGAGCTCGTCTCGACGATGAACGTCGTCGTGCTCGTCGGGGCGATCGGTCTCGCGGTCTTCGCGCGGACCCAGGCCGACGCGAGCGAGCGGCGCCTCAACTGGATCGAGGCCTACACCCTCGGCGCCTGCCGCAACCCGCGCATCGGCCGCTTCGACCTCAAGTTCTTCTGCGAGTCGCGACCGAGCATGATCCTCTGGATCCTGATCGACCTCTCCTTCGCGGCGAAGCAGATCGAGCTGCACGGTCGGTTGAGTCCGGCGATGGGTCTCGTGGTCGCCTTCCAGCTTCTCTATCTGGTCGACTACTTCTGGTTCGAGGATGCGATCCTCACGACCTGGGACATCAAGCACGAGGGCTTCGGCTTCATCCTCGCCTGGGGCTGCATGGTCTGGATTCCGGCGAGCTATGCGCTGCAGCCGCTCTACCTGGTCGGTCACCCGGATCCGCTGCCGACCCTTGCCCTCGTGCCGATCGGCCTGCTCGGCCTCGTGGGCTTCCTGCTCTTCCGCACGTCGAACCTGCAGAAGCATCGCTTCTCGAGCGATCCGATGGCACCGATCTGGGGCGAGAAGCCCGAGTTCATCCGCACGGAGCAGGGGCGGCTCCTGCTCGTCTCGGGCTGGTGGGGCATCGCGCGGCACGTGAACTACCTGGGCGATTGGCTCTTCGGCCTGGCCTGGTCGCTCACCTGCGGCTTCGGTCGTGTGCTGCCGTATTTCTATCCGATCTACTTCGCGATCCTGCTCGTGCACCGCGAGTGGCGGGATGCGAGGCATTGCGCGCGCAAGTACGGCGCGGATTGGCGGCGCTACACCGAGCGCGTGCGCTGGCGGATCGTTCCGGGGCTCTACTGATCGCTGGCGGACGGTCGGCGCCCCGGGTCGGGTCGGCCGTCCGCGATCCGCACCGGGCCGGGAACCTTTTCTCGTTCCGGCGCCCCGTCGTTCCGAGTCCACTCCGGAGCGATGCCGCCATGCCCGATCCCGAGATCCGAAGCCCCCTCCCGATCGCCCGCTCGCTCGACGCCGGGTCGGCCCGGTCCGAACGCCGCCTGCTTCGCGTGCAGGCGATCTCGGGGAGCATCTTCCTGCTCTTCACCCTCGTCCACCTCGCGAATACGGGCATCGCCGCCCTCGGCGTGGAGGCCTACTCCGACTACCAGCACGCTGCGCGGCGCTTCTACCAGCACCCGCTCGGCGAGCTCGGGCTCATGGCCGCCCCCCTGGTCGTCCATGCGGGAGCGGCCATCGCGCGCCTTCGGCGGAGCGGCCTGCGCGGGCGCAACCGACGCCTGCGCAGTCGTCTCCATCGGCTCTCCGGCTATTTCCTGCTCGTCGTGATCGGCGGCCACGTCGCGGCGACGCGTGGCCCGTCGCTCCTGGCTGGCGTCGACGTCGGATTCGGCGCGATCTCGTACACCTTCCTGTGGATGCCGTACTGGTTCTATCCGTACTACACGGCGCTCGCGCTGGCGGGGCTCTATCACGGGCTGAACGGCGCGCTCGTCGCGGCCTCGGTCTTCGGGCTTCGCGTGCCGCAGGCGCTGCGTGGGGGCCCAGCCTTCTGGCTTGCGTGGGCGGGTGCCGCGGGTGCCGTCGTGATCGGGCTCCTGGCGTTCGGGGGGGCGCTCTATGCGGTCCCCGATCCCCGGGCGAACGACTACGCCCGTTTCATGATCGAACTCACGGGCGGCAGGTAGGCCCCGCCAAAGAGAAGAGGCCCCGGAGCGTCGCGAGGACGCTCCGGGGCCTCTGGATGGAAAGGAGTCGGGATGGGGACCGTGCCCCTTCCCGTCTCCTTGGTGCGGCCTAGGCCTTGCGGCGTCGGACGCCGTAGTAGAGCCCGCCGATCGCGAGCAGCGCACCACCGAGCATCATCGATGCACCCGGCTCCGGCGTGAACGCCATGTGCACGACGTTCAGGTAGCCGCCGTCCGTGTTCGCGAAGACGCGATGGGACAGGCCGCCGGCGACGAGCGTGATGTTGCCCTCACCCATGCTGGTGTTGAGGCTGCCCATGACCGTGAAGTGATCCGTCGGGCCGTTGGTCTCGAACACCTCGACCGTGCCCGTGGTGAACGGGAAGCCGATGTTGATGTTCTGGTCCGGCGGGATCTGGTTCAGGTCGACCATCACCGTACCGAGGCCCGGCGTCGGGAAGGTCTGGATGGCCGGCGGAAGCTGCGGGCCGAGCTGCGTGATCATGGTCGATCCGAGCCGATAGCCGCGGAAGCAGGGGCCACCCTGGAGGAACGCCGAGGTCTGGAACGCATAGCCCGCACCCGTCATCTGGTTGCGGAGGCCCGCGGCGCCGGCCTGACCGATCGGCTGGAAGCAGACCTTGTCCTCGGTGCCCGAGAAGGGCGCCGGGGCCGAGGCGTCCGGGGGCAGCGGCGCACCGACCTTGACGGCGACCGTGCCGCCGCCGTCGAGCAGCATCATCATCGTGCCGCCGAAGCGGTTCGCACCGCCCGTGTACGACACGATGCCGTTGAAGGCCTTGCCGTAGGGGCCCTGCGCCGGGTCATTCGTGACGTTGGGCGTGGTGCAGTTCACGACGCCACCGACCTTGTGGATATTGCCCGTGATCTCGAGGCCCGTCGCGCCACCCTGGCAGAAGGCGAAGTCGGGCGAGAGCCGACCCGTCTGCGTGGTCCAGGCGTCGGCGCGCAGCCGGCGGGGCTGGGCGAGGGCGCCCATGATCGTGGTCGGGGTCGGGACGAGCGCGCTGCCGCTGAGCACGAGCCGCGAGGCCATGAACGACGTCTCGCCGTTCAGGATCTGCGTTCGCGGCGCACCCATCGTCGTGAAGATGTCCATCGCCGTGATGCCGGCGGAGCCCGGCGCGAGGGCCTGGAAGTTGCTCTGGAGCTGGATCACGGTCGGGACGATCGGCAGCAGCGCCGTGTTGCCGCTCATCGCCGAGTTGACGCTGAACGCGCCGACCGGGATGTTGAAGGTGGCCGGAGCCGTGCCGTTGGTCGTGACGACCGCGCTCGCACCGCCGACCGTGTAGGGCGCCGGGACGCCGCCTTCGATCTGCTTGAAGCTCGCCAGACAACCGGTCTGGAGGAAGCAGGGCTTGCCGTTGACGAAGGGGTTCCGGAACTCGGCTCCACCCTGGAGCGGAATGTCGATCAGGGGGCCGCGGTTGGACCACCACTCGCCACCCATCTTCATGTTGACCTGGGCCGACGCCGTGGTGGAGGCCACCAGTCCGGCCGCCACGAGCGTGACCAGGAATCGCAGTCGCATGTTCATCTCCCGTATGAGGAACTGCTGCGGGTCCCGCACCTGAACGCCGTGGGCCAATCGCAGCAGAAGTCGGGGATGGGTAGCACAACGAGGGAAGAAAGTGGGGGTAATATGCTGCTGCACCCGGGCGGCGGAGCTCGACCCTCCGGGGGGTCCGATTCATCTCGGGACGGCTGAGCGGCTCGAGGCGACCTCCCGAGGGCTGGCGAGGCCCGGTAGCGGGCGCCTCGGCCGCATGACCACCCGCACCAAATGAGCCCCCGTAATAAGGAAGAGGCCCCGGGTCGTCGCGAGGACGTCCCGGGGCCTCTGATATGGAAGGGCGTGGGGTCGGGGCGGGCCCCGTCCCCATCTCGTTCGCGCGGCCTAGGCCTTGCGGCGTCGGGCGCCGTAGAAGAGCCCGCCGATCGCGACGAGCGCGCCGCCGAGCATCAGGGTCGCGCCGGGCTCCGGCGTGAACGCCATGTGCACGACGTTGAGCTGCGCCCCATCCGTGTTCGCGAAGACGCGATGGGACAGACCGCCGGCGACGAGCGTGATGTTGCCCTCACCCATGCTGGTGTTGAGGCTGCCCATGACCGTGAAGTGATCCGTCGGGCCCGCGGTCTCGAAGACCTCGACCGTGCCCGTCGTGAACGGGAAGCCGAGGTTGAGGTTCTGGTCCGGCGGGATCTGGTTCAGGTCGACCATCACGGTGCCGAGGCCCGGCGTCGGGAAGGTCTGGATGTCCGGGGGCAGCTGCGGGCCGAGGTTCGTGATCATGGTCGATCCGAGCCGATAGCCACGGAAGCAGGGGCCACCCTGGAGGAAGGCCGAGGTCTGGAACGCGTAGCCTGCTCCGGTCTCCTGGTTGCGGAGGCCCGCGGCGCCGGCCTGACCGATCGGCTGGAAGCAGACCTTGTCCTCGGTGCCCGAGAAGGGCGCCGGCGCACCCGGATCCGGGGGCAGCGGCGCGCCGACCTTGACGGCGACCGTGCCGCCGCCGTCGAGCAGCATCATCATGGTGCCGCCGAAGCGGTTCGGACCACCCGTGTAGGACACGATGCCGTTGAAGGCCTTGCCGTAGGGACCCTGCGCGGGATCGTTCGTGACGTTCGGGGTCGTGCAGTTCACGACGCCACCGATCTTGCGAAGCGTGGCCTGGACCTCGAGGCCCGTCGCACCACCCTGGCAGAAGGCGAAGTCGGGCGAGAGTCGACCGGTCTGCGTGGTCCACGCGTTCGCGCGGAGCCGCCGGGGCTGGGCCGGGGCGCCCATGATCGTGGTCGGCGTCGGCACGAGGGCCGTTCCGCTCAGCACGAGTCGCGACGCCATGAACGAGGTGTCGCCGTTGATGACCTGCGTGTCGGGCGCGCCCATCGGCGTGAAGACCGTCATCGCCGTGACGCTGGCCGTACCCGGCGCGAAGGCCTGGAAGTTGCTCTGGAGCTGGATCACGGTCGGGACGAGCGTGACGAGCGCCGTATTGCCGTTCATCGCCGTGTTGGTGTGGAACGCGCCGACCGGGATGCTGAAGGTCGCGGGGGCCGTGCCGTTCGTCGTGACGACCGCGCTCGCACCACCGATGGTGTAAGGCGCGGGCACGCCGCCGTTCTTCTGCTTGAAGCTCGCCAGACAACCGGTCTGGAGGAAGCAGGGCTTGCCGTTGACGAAGGGGTTCCGGAACTCGGCTCCGCCCTGGAGCGGAATGTCGATCAGGGGGCCGCGGTTGGACCACCACTCTCCACCCATCTTCAAGTTGACCTGGGCCGAAGCGGTGGAGGAGGCCAGGAGCCCCGTGGCCACGAGCAGGATCAAGGATCGCAGTCGCATCTTCATTCTCCTATCCCCGACATGGGGTCCCCGACATGGGGGTACTGCATCGACCGAGAACGTCTTCGTCGAACGGGCGCGTCCTTGGCCGGTCGCAGCAGAGTCCCTCTAGGACTATCACAATCCGAATCGCGCGTGGGGGAGATTCGTGACTGCGTCGCGGGCCGCGCGCCGGAGGCTCGCCCGCGGGATCGAGCTAGGCGTCGGCATCCGCTTCGGGCAGGGTCTTCGGGTACAGGGCTGCGTCGGGTGGCTGACTAAGACGCCATATGGTGTCGGGTGTGATGAGAGGCAGATCCCGCATGGGGAGCCCCCCTCGCCGGCTCGCCGACGGGGGCGCCGAGCGACGGCTCGCGGGGTGGAGGCGGCTTTCGAGGCTGCGTCGGGGCGCGTGGTCGTGGGTCGATTGCGCGGCGGCGCCTGCTTGCGCGGCGGCGCCTGCTTGCGCGGCGGCGCAGAGTCGTTCGAGGCTCGAAACGAAGAGCCCCGAGCCGTCTTGCGACGACCCGGGGCTCTCGTTGTGCGAAGTCGTCTGGAGCGAGCTGTGTGGCTGCGCTCCGGTCGACTGATGGCGGGTGTGGCCTAGGCCTTCTCGCGGCGTCGGACGCCGAGGTAGAGCCCGCCGATCGCGACGAGCGCGCCGCCGAGCATCATCGACGCACCCGGCTCGGGCGTGAACGCCATGTGGACGACCGTCAGGTAGCCCGCGTCGTTGTTCGTGAACACGCGATGCGAGAGGCCACCGGAGACGAGGGTGATGTTGCCCTCGCCCATGCTGGTGTTGAGGCTGCCCATGACCGTGAAGTGATCCGTCGGGCCGTTGGTCTCGAACACCTCGACCGTGCCCGTGGTGAACGGGAAGCCGATGTTGATGTTCTGGTCCGGCGGGATCTGGTTGAGGTCGACCATCACGGTGCCGAGGCCCGGCGTCGGGAAGGTCTGGACGTTGGGCGGCAGCTGCGGGCCGAGGTTGGTGATCATCGTCGATCCCAGCCGGTAGCCGCGGAAGCAGGGGCCACCCTGGAGGAAGGCCGAGGACTGGAACGCGTAGCCCGCACCCGTGATCTGGTTGCGGAGACCGGCGGCGCCGGCCTGACCGATCGGCTGGAAGCAGACCTTGTCCTCGGTGCCCGAGAACGGCGGGGCCACCGCCGTGTCGGGCGGGAGCGGCGCGCCGACCTTGACGGCGACCGTGCCGCCGCCGTCGAGCAGCATCATCATCGTGCCGCCAAAGCGGTTCGGACCCCCCGTGTAGGACACGATGCCGTTGTAGACCTTGCCGTAGGGGCCCGTCGCCGGATCGTTCGTGATGTTGGGCGTGGTGCAGTTCACGACACCGCCGACCTTGTGGATCGTGCCGTTGATCTCGAGCCCCGTCGCGCCGCCCTGGCAGAAGGCGAAGTCGGGCGAGAGCCGACCCGTCTGCGTCGTCCAGGCGTCGGCGCGCAGGCGTCGCGGCTGGGCGAGGGCGCCCATGATCGTGGTCGGAGTCGGTACGAGCACGCTGCCGCTCAGCACGAGCCGCGACGCCATGAACGAGGTCTCACCGTTGCGGACTTGAGTATCCAACGCACCCATCGGCGTGAAGACCGTCATCGCCGTGATTCCGGCGGAGCCCGGGGCGACCGCCTGGAAGTTGCTCTGCAGCTGGATCACGGTCGGCAGCAGCGTGTTGAGCGCCGTGTTGCCGTTCATCACCGAGTTCACGCTGAACGCGCCGACCGGGATGTTGAAGGTCGCGGGGGCCGTGCCGTTGGTCGTGACGACCGCGCTCGCGCCACCGACCGTGTAGGGCGCCGGGACACCGCCTTCCTTCTGCTTGAAGCTCGCCAGACAGCCGGTCTGGAGGAAGCAGGGCTTGCCGTTGACGAAGGGGTTCCGGAACTCGGCCCCACCCTGGAGCGGGATGTCGATCAGGGGGCCGCGGTTGGACCACCACTCGCCACCCATCTTCAGGTTGACCTGAGCCGATGCCGTGGTCGAGGCGAGGAGCCCCGTGGCCACGAGCAGGATCAACGAACGCAATCGCATGTTCATCTCCCGTTTGAGGACAGCCATTCGGGCACGGCCAGGGCACACCACGTCGTGGCGGTCGGCCGATCGCGGCGGACTGCAATTACCACTACCACGAGCCGCTCGAAAAGTGGGGAGGTTTCCGCGAGGGCGGCCCGCACGACCCGGCCGATCGCCATCCGCTTCGAGCGCGGCGGCGCAGAGGCGTGCGAGGCTCGAAACGAAGAGCCCCGAGCCGTCTTGCGACGACCCGGGGCTCTCGTGTTGCCATGTCGACCGGATGGACCCTGCGGTCTTGCTCCGATCGGCGTTCCGATCGGCTTTCCGATCGGCTTGGGCGGCCTAGGCCTTGCGGCGTCGGATGCCGAGGTAGAGCCCGCCGATCGCGACGAGCGCGCCGCCGAGCATCATCGACGCACCCGGCTCGGGCGTGAACGCCATGTGGACGGCCGTCACGTAGCCCGCATCCTGGTTCGAGAAGACGCGATGCGAGAGGCCACCGGAGACGAGCGTGATGTTGCCCTCACCCATGCTGGTGTTGAGGCTGCCCATGACCGTGAAGTGATCCGTCGGGCCGTTGGTCTCGAAGACCTCGACCGTGCCCGTGGTGAACGGGAAGCCGATGTTGATGTTCTGGTCCGGCGGGATCTGGTTCAGGTCGACCATCACCGTGCCGAGGCCCGGCGTCGGGAAGGTCTGGACGTCCGGGGGCAGCTGCGGGCCGAGGTTCGTGATCATGGTCGATCCGAGCCGATAGCCGCGGAAGCAGGGGCCGCCCTGAAGGAAGGCCGAGGACTGGAACGCGTAGCCCGCACCCGTGATCTGGTTGCGGAGGCCCGCGGCGCCGGCCTGACCGATCGGCTGGAAGCAGACCTTGTCCTCGGTGCCCGAGAAGGGCGCCGGTGCACCCGGATCCGGGGGCAGCGGCGCGCCGACCTTGACGGCGACCGTGCCGCCGCCGTCGAGCAGCATCATCATGGTGCCGCCGAAGCGGTTCGGGCCACCCGTGTAGGACACGATGCCGTTGTAGGCCTTGCCGTAGGGGCCCGTCGCCGGGTCGTTCGTGATGTTGGGCGTGGTGCAGTTCACGACACCGCCGACCTTGTGGATCGTGCCGTTGACCTCGAGACCGGTCGCACCACCCTGGCAGAAGGCGAAGTCGGGCGAGAGCCGACCCGTCTGCGTCGTCCAGGCGTTGGCGCGGAGCCGGCGGGGCTGGGCGAGGGCGCCCATGATCGTGGTCGGAGTCGGGACGAGGGCCGTGCCGCTCAGCACGAGCCGCGACGCCATGAACGAGGTCTCACCGTTGCGGACCTGCGTGTCGGGCGCGCCCATCGGCGTGAAGACCGTCATCGCCGTGATGCTGGCCGCGCCGGGCGCGACCGCCTGGAAGTTGCTCTGCAGCTGGATCACGGTCGGGATGAGCGTGACGAGCGCCGTGTTCCCGTTCATCGCCGAGTTGACGCTGAACGCGCCGACCGGGATGTTGAAGGTCGCGGGGGCCGTGCCGTTGGTCGTGACGACCGCGCTCGCGCCACCGACCGTGTAGGGCGCCGGGACACCGCCTTGCTTCTGCTTGAAGCTCGCCAGACAACCGGTCTGGAGGAAGCAGGGCTTGCCGTTGACGAAGGGGTTCCGGAACTCGGCTCCACCCTGGAGCGGAATGTCGATCAGGGGGCCGCGGTTGGACCACCACTCGCCACCCATCTTCAGGTTGACCTGAGCCGATGCCGTGGTCGAGGCGAGGAGCCCCGTGGCCACGAGCAGGATCAAGGATCGCAGTCGCATGTTCATCTCCCGTTTGAGGACAGCCGTTCGAAGACAGCCGTGGAACACCACTCCGTGGCGGTCGGCCGATCGCAGCGGACTTCGACTACCACTACCATGAGCGGCCGGAGAAGTGGGGAGGTTTCTACGAGGGAATCCGACACAACTGCGGGTCAGCCCCCTGAGGGCGGGCGAATCCCGGGGTCGGGAAGGGCGAACGAGGAAATCGCGGGGGGATCGCCACCCAAGTGAAATCATGGGATACCCACCACGAGGGCGGTCATACTGCGCCCCGCGCCGCAGCGCCGGCCCGCCGTCCGGGCGGGGTCGGGTCGTGGCGATCTCGTCTTCGCAATCCGGTGTCCCTCGCGGCGCCGCCCGGGATCCCGGACGGCTCGCGATCGTCGCCGTAGGATGTCGAACGCATTTGCATCCCGATCGATCGCGCGGCCGACAGGCCCGCATCGCCGGGGGAGGAGAGATCGGGAATGAGCGGATTCGGGAAGGTGTCGGGCGGGCTGGGCCGGGTCGTTGCCGTCGGCCTGCTGGCGAGTGTCCTGTCGATGGCGGCCTGCAACGGGGATCGGCGTACGGCCGACCGCAGCGGCGAGGACGCCCGGCTGCGTACGGATGCGGAGCTGCTGGTCGGGCTGCCGGGCGAGATCCAGGACGTGCTGCTCGATCGGGATCCCTTGCGACGGGCCGAGAAGCTCGCGGGGCTGCTGCGAACGCTGCCGCCCGAGGCGCTCGACGACGTGCTCGCCGCCTACGACACGGTCTTCCTCGACGTCGGCGAGTTCGAGTTCGAGATGCTGGTGGAGTGGTGGGGCACCTTCGATCCGGCGGCTGCGATGGCCTGGACCCAGGAGGATTGGCGCGCCGACGACCTGCGCATCGAGATGGCCGCGCTTCGGGCCTGGGCCCGCACGGATCCGCAGCAGGCGCTGCTCGTCGCCGAGACCGAGCCCTCGCTCTACAACCGCCGGAAGCGGGTGGCTTCCGCACTGCGCGGCTGGGGCGAGAGCGGCGAGCCCGGCGTGCTCGACTTCGTCGAGTCGCTATCGGGCTCCTACCAGCAGCTGCTGCTCGGCGTCTTCGCGCGTCGATTGATCGCCCGGGACGGGGTCGATGCGACGCTCGAGTGGGCCGCGGGTCTCGAAGGGCCGATGGACCTCACGCGTCAGAACCTGCTCCGCCGCATCGCGGGTGCCGCAGCCGCCGAGGAGCCGGAGAAGGCCGCCGCCTGGACGAAGCAGTTCCTCGGCGACGACGACGACCGAACGCGGCTGCCGGAGTACGTCGCCCTGCGCTGGGTACAGCGGGATCCGGTCGCCACGTTCGCCTGGCTCTCGACCCTCGATCCGGGCACGGACCAGCGCGTGGCCGTGCGCGAGGCCTATCGGCAGTGGCTCCGGCTGGACAAGCCCGCCGCCTGGGCCTGGCTCGAGGCCCAGCCGGACGAGCCCTGGAGCGACGAGGCACGCGGGCTCTACGCGCTGAGCCGCATGCAGGCCGATCCGAAGGACGGTGAGATCGCGGTGGCGGAGGCGGCGAAGATCGACCGCGAGGAGCTGCGCTGGGCGACGGCGGTTCGCACCTGGAAGCTCTGGGTGCGGGTCGAGCCGGACGAGGCCGCGAAATGGTATGCCTCGATCGCCGACGAGGTCCCGGACTTCTACCGCGACCACATGACGCTCGTCCCGGCGCAGAAGGTGCGCCCGATGCGCACGAGTGCCGCGGGTGGTGACGCGGAGGCCGAAGCCCTGGACGGGTCGCCGGCGAACGCCGAAGACGAGCCCGAGCTCGACGACGCGCCGCTCTCCGAGGCCGACGCGAGCTGAACGGCCAGCGCGGGTTGAACGGCCGACGCGAGTCGATCGGCCGACGCCCGGCTCAGCTCGCCTCGGCGTCGTCCGGGGCGTCGGGCGCGTTCGCGCGCGCGGCCTGGGCGCGCTTGCGGGCGGCATCGAAGCGGTTGGCGCGCGCCTCGAGCCTCGCCGGGCGTCCCGGGTCCGAGGTTGCGCCGCCTCGCGCGTAGAGCCCGGCGAGCTCGCGCGTCGCGGCCACGTCGTACGGGCGATGGGCGAGGTGCGTCTCGAGCAGCGCCGTCGCCTCCGCGATCCGATCGAGGCGGCCGAGCAGGCGGGCGCGGGCGAGCACGACGCCTTCGCGCCGCTCCGAGCTCGGGTCCTCGAGCGCCGAGAGCGCGCGCTCGTAGAGGACGAGCGCCTCCTCGGAGCTGGTCTCCTCGAGCAGCTGCGCCTGCACCGCGAGGGCCTCGGGCTGACTTGCGTCGATCGCGAGAGCGGCCTCTGCGGCAGTTCGGGCCGCATCGGCCTCGCCCATCGCGAGTCGGAGTCGTCCGAGCAGTCCCTGGAGCAGGGCGTTCGACTCGTGCTGGCCGGCCTGCTTCGCGAGCAGCGTGGCCGCGACGGCCGGTCGCCCGGCGGCGATCGCCGCTCCGACGAAGACCCGCAGCGCCTCCTCGTTCGCCGCCACGCCGAGATCGAGGCTCTCGCTCGAAGCGATCAGATCGAGCGCGGCGCCCGGCCCCGCGCGACGCCAGGTGCCGCGGGCGACGGCGGCGATGGCGCGTCCGCGCGCACCCAGGCTCCGGATCGTCGGGACGAAGGGCTCGGGAATGCTGCGCAGCTCGTGGTGCGAGGACAGGATCTCGAGCTCCGTGAGGATGCCTTCGAGGTCGGGGCCAGCGCTGCGTCCCGAGTGCAGGGCCGCGCTCGCCAGGTTCGTGTTGCCCTCGGCGAGCAGCAGTCGTGCGAGTCGGATGCGCGCATCGCCGAGGTTCGGATCGATGCGGATCGCATAGCGATACTCCTCGATCGCGCGGTCGAAGAGGCCGGTCTGCTCGGCGGCGATCGCGGCCAGGTAGCGGGCGACACCGTTGTTGGGCCACAGGCGCAGCCCCTGGGCGAAGCGCCCGAGTGCCTCACCGGGCTTGCCCTGCGCGAGGTAGACGCGGCCGACGATGATGTCGGACTGCGATCGCACGCGGATGTTCGAGGCGATCTCGAGCGCGCGGTCCATGTGGTTCGCGCGGACCAGCAGGTCGGCGAAGTCGAAGAGGAAGGAGGGGCTCGGCGCCTCGAGCAGGGCGTAGGCCTCCTCGTAGGTCGACACGGCCTCGTCGAAGCGCTCGTGGTCGCCATAGAAGTTCGCGAGATCCTGGAAGGCCTGGGCCCGCACGAGGGGCCGCTCGTCCTCCGTGCCCGCGCGCAGCGTCGCCTCGGCGCCCTCGAGATCGCCGGATTGCTGCTGGCGCAGGGCGAGGCCGATGCGCAGGTCCCGGCTCTTCGGGTCGGCTTCGTAGGCCTTCTCGATGATCGCGGTCGCTTCGTCGTGTCGGCCCTGGCGCGCGAAGAACTCCATCGCCTTCTGCACGACCATCGTATTCGTCGGGAACGCGTCGAGACATTCCCGGTAGAGCGTCTCGGCGCGCTCGGTCTCGCTCTTCTCCTGGGCGAAGGTGGCGCGGGCGAGGCAGAAGCGCGGTGCATCGGCGGTCGAGGGGCCCTCGGTCCCGAAGGCCGTGGCGATCTGCTCGAGGACCTCGCCGGCCTCGTCCGCCCGCTCGAGTGCGAGCAGGGCCGTCGCGAGGGGGACGAGGGCGCGACGCTCGTCGGGGTTCAGCTCGAGCAGGAGCCGGGCGTCCTCGACGGCGGCCTCGTAGTCCTGCCGATTCCGGGTGCGTGCGCGCGACTCGGCGCGGAGCAGCAGAGCCTCCTCGTTCTCCGGCTCGATCTCGAGCACGACGCTGGCCGCCGCGATCGCGCCCTCGTGGTTGTGCGTCCGGAACTCGTCGCGCGCCAGGGTCAGCGCCGCGTCGAGCTTCCACTCCTCGTCCTGCATCGCCTCGGTGAGCGCCCAGATCGCGCGACTCGGCAGGTTCTGATGCGAGAGGGCGAGGCCGTATCGGTAGAGCACCTCGGGCGCCGGGTCGCCCCGTTCGACGAGCGCCTCGAGCACGGGGATCGACTCGCCGTACCTGCCCGCGTCCTGCAGCGATCGCGCCTCCTCGAGCGTCGGCTGCTCGGCGCAGGCGAAAGACATTCCGCCGAGCACGAAGGCGACGAGCAAGGCGCGTGCAACGCGCACGACACGGCGTCGGCTCGGTCGCGTCCGTACGGATCGGATGGAGGGAAGGGGCGGCTCGAACGACGAGTAGAGGGTGCGGGGACCGATCTGGGTGTTCATGCGCGCATCGTAGCGTTCCCACCGTAAAAGGAATAATCTCCGGCGCCATGGCAGAAACCCCGCTGTTCGCGCGTCCCTGGCCCTATCTCCTCGCTGCGATCGCAGCCGTCGCCATCTACGTAGCGACGTCGACCGAAGTCAAGCCGGGCGATCCACGCCCGGACGGAACGGCAGCCGACATCGAAGCGCTCGCGAAGCGCGACGACGTGAACCTGCTCTTCATCCTGGTCGACACGCTTCGCGCGGACCGACTCGGCACCTACGGCTACGAGCGGAACACGAGCCCGCTCTTCGATCACCTCGCGAGCAACGGCGTCCGCTTCGGGCGTCACCTGTCGCAGTCATCCTGGACGAAGGCGTCGATGGCTTCGCTCTGGACGAGCCTCTACCCGAACCGTTCGGGCGTCACCCGCTTCGACGATCTGCTGTCGAAGGAGGCGATCATGCCGGCGGAGCGGCTTCGCGAGGCGGGCTTCCGGACGGCCGCGATCTGGCGAAACGGATGGGTGTCGGGCTACTTCGGATTCGACCAGGGCTTCGAGGTCTACCATCGGCCGGTGCCCGAGCCCGCGACGCCCGGCGTCCGGCAGCAGAACCCGACGCTCACGACCGCCGGCACGGACATGAGCGCGATCGTCTCGGCAGAGGACTACATCCGGGTGCACAAGGGCGACCGGTGGTTCCTCTACGTCCACCTGATGGACGTGCACGAGTACACCTACGACGAGGACTCGGCGCAGTTCGGAACCTCGTATTCGGATACCTACGACAACTCGATCCTGCGCGTGAACTTCGAGCTCGCTCGCCTCTACGAGTTCCTGATCGAGCAGGGACTGGCCGACAACACGCTCGTCGTCCTGACCGCCGACCACGGCGAGGCCTTCAGCGAGCGCGGCTTCGAGGGGCACGCCCGCAAGGTCTACCGCGAGACGACGGAGGTCCCCTTCATCGTCAGCTTCCCCTTCAAGCTGCCCGGCGGCGTGGTCGTCGGATCGCGCACCCGGGGCGTCGACGTCTGGCCGACACTGCTCGACCTGCTCGGCCATCCCGTGGATCCCGCGGAGGGGCTGGACGGCCGGTCGCGCGTGCCCGATCTGCTCGCGGCTGCGCGCGGCGAGGCGCCGGCGCCGGACTCGACCGAGGCGATCGGGCCGACGATCGCGCATCTCGACCAGAGCTGGGGGATGCGGAAGCAGCAGCCGCGCCCGACCGTCGCGATCGTCGAGGGACCGCTGCGATACGTCCAGTCGCTCGAGCCGTCGGGCGTGGTCGTCGAGCAGCTCTACGATGCGTCCGACGATCCGGGGGAGCTCGCGGACGTGTTCGCGGCCCGTCCCGACGACGCCGGTCGAATGCGGGAGCTGGCGAACGCGTATCTCGAGGAGAAGCCGCCCTGGGGCGAGACGCGTGACCTCGACCTGGACGAGATCCAGCTGAACCAGCTCAGGGCGCTCGGGTATCAGCTGCCCTGAGACGTTCCGCGCCGGGCCGCCCGGACGGTCACCAGGTCAGGCTGATCTCGCCGCCGCAGCTTCGCGGGTCGCCGACGAAGTTGAGCACCAGGCTCGAGAAGGCGGAGACGTCGAAGGCCGCCGTCTTGTAGCGGGTATCCGTCAGGTTCCGACACCAGGCCGCGACGGCGAAGCGCTCGTCGGTCGTCTTGTACGTGACCCGGATGTTGTGGATCACGTAGCGGGGCTGGCCGGTCCGGTACTTCGGGTTGCCGCGGACGCCGTTGCCGTTGAGGGCGCCGCGCCCGCCCGCCGGGTCGAAGACGATGTCGTCGGACCACGTGAAGTCGTAGCGCGGCGTCAGGCTGCCGAGTCGCTCGGACAGCTGGAGCTTCCAGTCGATCGTGCCGCTGACCTTGAAGCGGGGCGAGTTGATCAGCGGGTTGCCCGAGTTGTCCTCGGGGATGGCGACGGGGCGGTTGCTCACGATCCGGGGCTGCAGCTGGACGAAGCGGAGGAAGCGCGTCTCGAGCCAGCCGAAGCGGAGGGTGAGCGAGAGGTTCTCGATCGCCTCCGGGACGAAGCCGGTCAGCGGCTCGACCGTCACGTCCGCGTCGGCGCCGAAGACGCGGGCCGCGTCGGCGTTCCGCACGACCAGGCTGGGCGGCTGCGCGAACTCGGACTGGAAGACGAAGACCTGGTAGTCCTCGTAGAGGTAGTTGAAGAGCGCCGCGCCCATGCGCACGCGGCTGTCCCAGAAGGCGCCGTTGAAGCCGGCCTCGAAGGCGTCGATCTGCTCGGGTGTCGCGTGCTGGCCGCGGACCGTATTCGAGTTGAAGTGACCGGGCTTCCAGCCGTGGCTGTACTTCCAGTAGACGTCGAGGTCCTCGGTCATGCTGTAGGTCAGACTGATGGCGCCGGTCGGCGACTGCCAGGTCTTGGTCCGGCCTCGGACGTTCGCCGTCGGGGCGTCGCCGTACTGGCGGATGTCGAAGGACTTCCGCTCCCAGTTGTAGCGACCCGTCATGTCGAGCCGGAAGGCCTCGAGGAAGTCGACGGAGATGCGGGCATAGCCGGCGATGCCGTTCGAGACCTGCGTGTAGGTGCGCGTGAAGCCGCCGATCACGGGCCACTCGATGGATTGGTCGACCTTGCTGTACAGGTCCTCGTAGAGGTACATGAACCCGCCTTCCAGCTCGACCGGGAAGTCGGCCAGGGTGTACTGCGCGTTCAGGTCCTGGAAGGCCTGCCACGCCTTGTCGCGGGTCATGCTCTCGAAGAGGACGTCGGGCGTGAAGTCCGTGTCCGCGTTGCGCCAGCGGTTGTAGTTGTCGATCGCCGTGATGCTGCGCAGCGACACGTCGGCGAAGGTGCCCTCGGCGCGCAGCAGCGCGCCGTAGCTGTCCATGCGCGTCTGGCCGATCCGGCTGTAGTCGCCGGAGAAGGGCTCCTTGTCGAGGGGGCGGTCCTTGGCGAGGTTCTTCGCGAGGACCGCGTTGATGTTCGTGGGCTGGGGGCGGCGCGCGCGGATCTTGTTGCGCTCCGCCGTGACTTCCGGGGCGACGTAGCCCGTGCTCGTACCACCTCCGAGCTGGAGGCCCGACGGGCCCGTGCCGAGTGCCTCGCCGACGGTCGAGTCCTGGCGGAGGCTGCGGCCGTGGAGGTTGAAGACGATGCTCGTCTCCGTGTCCGGCGGGAGCAGCTTAAGGATCGCCTTGCCCGCCATGTCGAAGCTCTGGCCGACCTCCGTCGGCATGAACGCCGGCACGCCGAAGGGCGGTCGCGGCGGCGTCGGGCCCGGCGGATCCTGGCCCAGGGTCTCGCCGCAGAGGCCCTTGCCGCGGATGCGCGGGCGCTCCGCGATCGGCGGCAGACCGCCGCAGCGGTTCACGATGTACGGGTCCTGGCCCTTGAGCGTGAACGAGATCCGCGAGGTGAGGATGTCGGGGATGATCGGCGTGTCGAGGCCGCCCTCGACGTTGAATTGCGGCGCATCGATCGCGTCTCGCGTCAGGAAGCGGCCGTAGCTGAAGCGCAGGTTGGCGGCGTGATCGAACTCCGGCAGCCGGGACGAGACCTGGATCGCGCCCGCCGAGGCGTTCCGGACCGAGCTGCCGCTCTGGGGGCCCTTCAGGACGTTGAAGGCGGCCGTATCGAAGAGCTGACCGAGCTGGAGGGCGGACGAGTTCATCGGCACGCCGTCGTAGGACACGGAGACCGAGCCCGTCGCGTTCGCCGAGAAGTCGGCGAGGCCGACGCCGCGGATGAAGAAGATGGCCGTGGTGCTGGCGGCCGTCTTCACCTCGAGGTTCGGCGTGTAGGCCGCCACGTCGGCCACGTCCGTCGCACCGATCGCCTCGAGGTCCGACGTGTCGAACGAGATCATCGACGACGGGTTGCTCGACTCGAGCAGGGCCGCGGTCCCGGAGCCCACGACCTCCATGACCTCGACGCCGGCGAAGGGATCGTCCGCCTGCTGTGTCTGCGAAGCCGCCGCGCCCGCGAGGAGCGGCGAGCCGAGGAGGAGCAGCGCGGCGGCCCTTCGCACCGTCGGCCTGCGAACGCGACCGCACGAGCGGCCGCAGGAGACGCGACTACCCGACATGGGCCACCGGGCCGAGTGCGCGGACGAGGGTATGCGCATCCCGTTCGAGAGAGCGGGATCGCAAAGGGCATCGCTTAAGGGATCGCAAGGTGAAGGGGGCAGCACTCACTATCCTGAGGCTCCTCGAGCATCCTCGCCACCTCGGTGCTCTGGCGCGTACGAACCCGGTGCGAGGCGTGTCGTGGCGCGGCGCTCGCCCGCTCTGGGTAGCCGGGAGGGGTAGCGCGATCACCATCGCCGGGCAATCGCTTGCGCAGCCCGCAGCGCCACCGTCCGCCGCCTCACGAAGCGCCGTGCGCTCGTCCGATCGAGCGTTCGGCGGTCGGTCTGACGGGACGTTAAATGGGCGGCCTCCCTACGCGCCGCGATCACGCGAAGGATCGGCCTTCTCAGGCGATTCGGGTTGCTCTCGGCGACCCTCGATGTGCCATACTGCGGCCGCATGAAATTCCGGCCCCGGTCATCGACGGTGATCCTCGCTTCCCTGCTGCTGCTGGCGGGCCGATCGGCCGTCGCGATGGATGATTCACAGGAGCGGGAAGGCTGGCGGATCGGTCTGGGCGGGCTCCTCGGCTTCACCGTCCAGAAGGCCGAGGCCGAGCTCTCGACGAGCGACGTCCTCGGTCCCCAGACGGCGATTCCCGCCCCGGATCCGCGCGTGATCTGGCCCGCGGTCGACGGCAAGAGCACGCAGACCGGCGGGCTGATCCAGGTCAACCTCGAGGCCTCGACGCCCGAGCTGCTCGGCAATTCCTTCGGTCGCCCCCGACTCTTCATGCACGTCGACGTCGGCGGGAACTTCGCACTCGAAGACGACGTCACCCGGGCGACGAACGGCGCGCGGAAGCTCTTCCTCGACCCGCGACTCGACGTCGTCAACGAGCTCGACCCCGACGCCGTGCTCGGGCAGGGCGTGCGTGCGTCGCTCCGGCTCGACCCGGCGACCTACTCCGCGGGCTTCGGCGCCGCGTTCGAGTGGGAGTGCCTCGAGCGGACGATGCGCCTCAAGCCCTCCGTCGAGTACCTCTATCAGAGGATGGAGGCCGCCGGGCTCGTCAGCCGCGCCATCATCATCAACTCCGTCGGCGTGAACCCGGACGGCCTCGAGGACTTCCGGCACATCCTGATCGAGGCCCGTCGCGACAAGGTCTTCCATGGCGCGGGCGCGGGCCTCGAGTTCGAGATGGACGTGACCCCGATCGATTCCTTCGTGGTCTCGTGGTTCGCGAATGTGCGCGCCTACAACATCCTCGGCGGACGGGACTTCTCGATCTACCAGGCGAACAAGGACCCGGCACCGAACGCGAACCGCGAGTTCGCGCGCTTCCGCGTCTCGGTCGACGAGTGGATGTACCGCGCGGGCGTGGGCGTGCGGATCCGCTGGTCGCCCGACCTCTGATCGCGGGTGGCCGATCGATGTCGCGGTCGCCGTCGTCTCTGCGCCGGAGCTGACGGGTCGCCGTGCGGGTCGGGCGCGTCGAAGGCCTCGTCTCGGCCCTCGCGTGCCTGGCGGCCGCGGGGCTGATCGCCGCGATCCTCTGGGCCGTCGGCCAGCCCCTCTTCACGGACGATCTGTGGTGGCACCTCGCGCTCGGTGAGGCGCACCTGCGCGAGGGCCCCTGGCTCGCGGCTGATCCGCTGCTCTTCACGGCACCCGGTCCGCCGTCGCCGAGCGCGTGGCTCGCGGAGCTGCTCTTCGCCTTCGTCGAGCGGGTCGGCACGCTGCAGGGGCTGCGTGTGCTGCACGTCGGTCTGGTCGTCGGCGTGCTGGTCCTGCTGGCGACGACGCTTCGTCGAGCGAGCGGCTCCCGGTGCTTCGCCCTCGTGGCGACGGCGGGCTTCGCCGCGCTCGCGGCCTATCGTCTTGTCCAGCTGCGGCCACATCTCGCCAGCATCCTGGGCGTGCTGCTGCTCTTCCGATGTCTCTTCGCTTCGAAGACGCCGCCGAGTCCGAAGCGCATGCTCGTCGCCGCCGGGATCGCGCTGCTCTGGGCGAACCTGCACGCGGGCTTCCTGCTCGCTCCGCTCCTCGTCGCGGTCGCCGCGGTCGCCTCGGTCGCCGAGGCGATGCTCGCGACGGGACCCTCACGCCTCGAGGCCTGGCTTCGCGCGCGACGACTCGCGATCACGGCTTCGCTCTGCGGCCTCGCGACCCTCGTCAATCCGCTGGGCCTCGAGGTCTACGCGCCCTATTTCCGGGCGGGCGCCTCCACGCCCTCGCTCGGGCGCGTCGGGGACGAGTGGGTCCCGCTCGATCCCTTCCGATGGCCGGACGGGCTGCATCCCAGCCCCTTCGTCTGGGTCGCCATGTGGCTGCTCTTCCTCGCGTGGGCCGTCGTCGCGGTGCGTGCCGTGATGGCTCGGCGTCGCGGCGCCACGGCGCCGACGGATTCGCTGGTCGAGCTCGCGCTCGGCGCCGTGGCCTTCGCACTCGCGGTGTCCGCGGTCCGCTTCACCTGGCTGGCGCTCCTGCCGCTGATTCCGATCGCGCGTGCCTTCGCCCGGCTCGAGATCGCAGGGCGTGCGCGCGCCGCCCTCGTCGCGATGCTCGCCGTTCCGATCGTCATGGGCTTCCTCGCGTATGGCGACTGGCGGGCGATCTCGGGCTTCCGGCAGCTTCCACTTCGCACCTACGTCGATCCCTACCCGGCCGCGAAATACCATGCCCACGCCGTCTGGCTGATGCGCGACGCCGGCCTCGAGGGGCGGCTCTTCAACGACTACTCGCTCGGCGGCTTCCTCGGATACTGGCTCGCACCCGAGGTGAAGACCTTCGTGAACGGATCGCTGAACGTCTCGATCGAGGCGATGGACGCGAACCGGCCGCTGCGTGATCGCTGGGGCGCGCCGCCGGGCCGATCCTTCCTCGATACCCTCGACGCATTCGGCGTCGATCTCTTCCTGGGTGTGGGGCCGCCCGTAGCGCCCGCCCCGGGACAGCCCGCACGCTACACGGCGGGCCATCTCGAAGGCGCGTCCGGCTGGACGCTCGCGTTCCGCGACATGATGACGAGTCTATGGGTCCGCGACGGGTCGCTCGGCGCGACGAACCTCGCCCGACTCCAGGCACACTACGCCGCGCAGGGTGTGCCCTTCGATCCCGCGCGCGGATTCGATCCGCTCGCGGTCGTTCGCGCGGCGCCCGACTGGGCCCGTGCGCACGGCGTCGTCCCCGTCGACTTCCCCGCTCTCGAGCAGCGCGCCGCGACATCGACCGACCCGGCCGCGAGCGCACTCGCGCTCGATCGGATCGCCTCGGTCTACTCCCTGCTCGGCGCGCACGAGAAGGCGATCGAGGTCGATCGGGCGCTGCTCGAACGGGAGCCGCGGGCGCGGCTCGCGCGTCGGCGTCTCGCCTGGAACGCGATGCATCGTCGCGACTTCGAGACCGTCCTCGCGCTCGCCTCCGAAGTGCGGTCGGGCGAGGCGCGAGGCGACGTCCTGCTCGCGGGCATCGGCCGCATCGCCGCGCAGGCCGGCGACGACGAGCCCGACCGCCTCGCTGCTCGCATCGCGACCTTTCCCCTCCTCACGCCCGCCGATCTGCCGCGGGCGATGGCGCGCTTCCGGCTACCCGCGGCGCGGCCGAGCCGTTGGCGCGTCGCCTCCGACGAAGCGCCGCAGCGGCGGTCGACTTCAGAGAACGAGACGTGGATCGACGATTTCACCTCGGCTCGGGATCCAGCCGCGGCATCCCATCGACGTCCCGCCTGCACCTACACCGCATACCTCGCCTCGTGCGCCCCGCACCGCTCGATCGCCCTCGTCCCGATCCGCCCGAAGTAGCACGCCGCGAGCCACCCACGGACTCCCTGTATCCGCCACGGAAAACACCGCCGCGCCAAGACCTCCCGAACCGAGAGCGACCGCTCGGTGATGCCCACGGCCTTTGCCGGCGTCCCCCTTGGCCGGTTCACCGACCGATCCTTCACGTAGTTCCGCCACACACTCCAGATCGCCAGCCGATACAACGCCGACTGCCGTCGCTTCGAGAACGCGATCGTCTCCCACTTGTGGTTCGCACTCGAGTGCCGGATCAGCAGATCCGACAGGTTCACCGCGAAGAGCGGGTTCTTCGTCGTCCGAGCCACCTTCGAGCTCGTCCGCTCGTGGATGAAAGTCCGGTCCCGGAGCCTCCGGATCGCCCTCGGATACGCCTGGTGCTCGTCGCTCCGAAGCACGACGCATCCACCCGGTGGCACAACCCGCCGCAACAGCTCCTCCACCCGCTTCCGCGTCGCCTGCGGATCCGGCCGCCCATGCCGCTTCTCGAGAACCTCCCTCTTCACGGCCTGCGCCGGCCGCATCGTCCCGCTCCGCCGCAGCTCCGCATCATTGAACCCGTAGACGAAGAGGCTCTCGCCACCCACCACGAGGTTCAGGTCCATCGGCCAGTACTGGCTGTGCTCGAAGCTCCGGAACCCGTCGAGGACGAGCGGCTCGGTCGGACAAGACTTCGGTCTACGTCGCTCATGGAAGAGCAGGCAATGCCGCCCCAGCCGGTCGCTCATCCTCCGGACGGTGGAGTGCGACACACCGTACTCGCGGGCGATCTGTCGGAACCCGGAGCAGGCGACGAGTCGATGGAAGACGGGCTCGAGGAGCTCGGGCCTTCGGAGCCAGTATCGGGTGGAGAAGGAGGAGGCGCTGAAGTAACGCCGGCAGCGTGAACACTGGTACTTCTGGACGCGGTGGGGCCTGCGACGGCGGAGGTAGAAGCCCTTCTTGATGAAGCGCCAGGTGGCTGGATGCAAACGGGAATCGCAGTCGGCGTGGGGGCAGAACGGGGGGCGTCGGTAGGGGGAGAGGTCATCCATCTACGCCGACTACGCAGATCGCATGCCAGGGGAAATCTTCGGGCCACGTCTCAGGGAACGACGCGATCGAGATCGGCGCGGTAGTCGACGACGAACTGGTCGAGCCGACCGCGCGCGTGGTCGAGGGCGACGGGTCCAGTGCCGGTGAGGGGGGTCGCCAGGCGGAGGACGCCGCGGCTGCGGTCGGGCGCGACGGGTCCCCGCGTCAGTGCGAAGACGGAACGCAGGTCGTCGCGCACCGGACCGGGATCGTTCACGTACCAGAGCCGGACCAGCATCCGCGACGATCCGCGCCGCACGATCGCTTCCTGGGTGTCCTGGAAGAGGCGCCAGTCCCGACGCGCCTCGACCGCCTCGATGCCCCATTCGCGGGCCGGGAGCAGGAGTCGGTCGGAGACGGGGCTCGAGCGTGGCTGGCTTCGCGAGTCGAGGGCGGCGAAGACCTCGACGGGGCCGGGCGCGGCCTGGACCGTGCCCTCGTAGTGCAGGCGGCGAGAGACGATGCGTCCGACGCCGATGCTGCCGAGGAAGATGCGGTCGATCTGGAGGTCTTCCTCCTTCGTCCAGCCCGCCCGGTCACGGAAGAGATCCTCGAGCGGAGGCACGCTCAGGCTGGGCACCGGCCAGGCGGGTGTCGCGTGCACGACGAGGGCGAGCAGCGTGAGCGCGCCCGCCAGTCCCCGCCAGTCTCGGCGGCGGATGGGCGCTGCGGCGGCCTCCGCGCCGTCCGCCTCGGGCAACCCATGGCCTTCCCCGCGGTTCGCGCCCGGCGGCGAGAGCAGCCGAGCGAGTCCGAAGAGCGCTGCCACGCCGACGAGTAGCACCGTCATCCCCTGGCCCACGTGCTCGCTGGCGGTCGCCGTGTCCTGTCCGTCGAAGACGATCCAGGTGATTCGCAGGACGTTCAGTGCGAAGGCGACGAGGGGGGCGAGCACGACGAGCCAGAGCGTGCGTCGACGCAGCTCGAGCAGCTCACCGACGACGATCGCCAGCAGCGTCAGGATCTGCAGGCTACGGAAGCCGCTGCACGACTCGATCACGAGGAAGCCCTGGTCACCGCGCTGCATGAAGACGCCGTCGCGATGGACCGGGAGGTCGACGATCCGAAGCAGCCACTCGGCGCCATCCGTGCTGGCGATCTGCAGCATCCAGATCACGGCGTTCGCGACACGCCCCGGCACGGGAATCGCGAAGCAGAGCGCGGCGAGCACGGGCCCGATCAGCCGGAGCCCCGACCAACCGCGCGTGGCGAGCGCGAAGCCCGATGCGCAGGCGATCAGCGACAGGACGAGCAGGTCGTCCGCGGCGACCAGTCGGGACCAGACCGCGATCGCGAGCGCGCTCGCGAAGGCGAGCCCCGCCGCGACCGGACGGCCGGACGGTGCGAGCGCGAGGAATCGCCTGGCCCGGAGCGCGAAGAGGCCCGCGGCGATCATCACGATCAGCCCGGGCGCGGACTGGTGCGGCTCGAAGAAGAGCTGCTCGACGTCTTGTGCGTCGGGCAGTGGCGTCGCGCCGTCGCCCCCGCCGGCCTCGAGTCCGATCAAGGGCCAGAACGCGACGAGCGCGAGGACGACCGTCACGGTGAGCCAGAGCCGGGGCGACGCCGCGGCGTCCGGGGGCTGTGTCGGGCGTGCGGGGTCCAAGGGGCGTTCGGCGATCCGGAGTGAGGAGGGCACGGCGCAGGGTACGATCGGCGCGCGTGGCGCCGAGTGTAACGGAGCAGGGCACGACGCCATCCCGTACGCGTGTCATCATGTTTGCCGCGAGCCGGCGCGCGCCCGGGCGGAAGGCCCGGATCTCGTTGCGCCCCGATCGTCCGTGAGGGGCCCGTCGACGTGTCCGATGCACCGGATCTCGAGCTGTTGCAGATCACGCTGATCGTGCGCGATCTCGACGCGACGGCCAAGGCCTTCCGCGAGCGGCTCGGTCTCCGCGTCGCGTTTCGCGATCCGAGCGTCGATCTCTGGGGCCTCGCGAACATCGTGCTGCCGCTGGGCACGACCTTCGTCGAGGTGCTCTCGCCCACGCGTCCCGACACGCCGGGCGGTCGTCACCTCGCGCGTCAGGGCGGTGATGGCGGCTACATGGTCATCCTGAAGACCCGGGATCTCGCGGGCTGGCGCCGGCGCATCGACGCCCTCGGCGTACGCATCGCCTTCGAGGCGGAGTCCACGGATCCGATCGCGGGGCAGGACTGGTCGGGGATGCATCTCCATCCCTCGGACACGGGAGGGATGATGATCTCCCTCGATCGACCCGATCCGCCGGACTCGTGGGTCGGTGCCGGGCCTCGTTGGCGCGACTTCGTCTGCCAGGACGTCGTCCGTGGCCTCGAGGCGATCGAGCTGCGGAGTCCGGACCCGGGTGGGCTCGGGGCGCGATGGTCCGGGGTTCTGGGAAGGCCTCTCGACGACACCGGCCGACTCGTGCTCGATCGGGGCGCGATCGGGTTCCGGGCGGCGGCACCGGGCGAGTCCGAGGGGCTCGCGGCGATCGAGCTCCGTGCGAGCGATCCTTCGCGTCGGGGCGAGTCCTTCGTGTTGGGCGGCGTCGAGGTCCGACTCGTCTGAGGGCGCGGTGCGCCGGCCGGCCTAACGTTCGTTCTGTACGAGCCCCGCTTCGACGGCTCGACCTGCGTTCCGTACGAGCCCCGCTTCGACGGCTCGACCTGCGTTCCGTACGAGCCCCGCGTCGACGGGCTCGCGGCTCCAGTACTCGGGATGATCGAGTAGCTCGCGCACGATCAGCTGCTCGCGCACGCCCTCCCGCAGACTCGGAATCGACGTGGGGGGAGCGGGCTCGGGCTCGGCCCGGGGATCGATGGGACCCCCACCGCGCGGTCCCTGGATCGTGTGGCGGTAGGCGAAGAGCACGTCTCCCATGACCGGTGGCAGCGGCACGGGGTCGCGCTGGTCGTCCGGGACCAGCAGGTTCGTGCCGAGGACCCCGCGCGGGACGGGCTCGCCGAGGAGGTGGAGGATCGTCGGGTACGTGTCGTGGAGGCCGGCGGTCGCGTTCGTGTGCTGCGCACCGAAGCGTGCGACGCGGTCCTCCTCGCCCGGGATCACGACGAGGAAGGGGACGCGGTCCTCGGCGATCGTGTAGGCGAGGGGGCCGACCTCGGGCAACGTCCGGCCCGTGTGGAGGCCGCCCATGTCGTGGTCGCCGTAGATCACGAAGAGCGTGTCTTCGAGCAGGCCGCGCGCCTCCATCCCGTCGAAGAAGGCCGCGAGCGCGTCGTCTGTGTAGCGCGCGCTGCGCAGGTAGGGGCCGACCAGCCCCCAGCCGTCTTCCAGGGTGAGGCTCGGGAAGAGCGCGTTGTACTCCGCGGGGGTGTAGACGAAGGGGTGATGGCTCGAGAGCGAGATCATGAACGAGAAGCTGGGCCCCTGCTCCTGCTCGAGGCGCTCGAGCATGAAGTCGTAGACGACCGGATCCGGGACACCGAGCCCGAGGATCTTCTCCGTCGGGTAGGTCTCGTCGAAGAACATCTCGTCGATCCCGTACACGGGATGCGTGTAGGTCCGGTTCCAGAAGGACTTCTTGTACCCGTGGTACGACGCGGTCGGATAGCCGAGCGCCTTCAGGCTGCGCGGCAGGTAGGTCGGCGCGCGGTCCGGATGGGCGAAGGAGTTCGGGCGCGTCGTGTCCGGGAGCAGGCCCGTCATGACGGCGAACTCGGCATCCGACGTGCGTCCGATCGCCGTCACGTCCATCACGTAGTCCCAGGAGAGGCCCTTCGACTGCAGGCTGCTCAAGAAGGGCATGACGGGGGTGCCGTCGACCTCGAGGTCGAGCAGCCAGTGTACGATCGCCTCGAGCTGGATCATCACCACGCGTCGCCCGGCTGCTACGCCCGCGAAGGGCGTGTCGATCCGGTTCAGCGCCTGTTTGTGCGCGACCACGACGTCGATCGCGCGTTGCTCCGCCTCGGTCATCGGCGTGCGCGAGCGGCCGAGTGCGACGAACTCGAGCAGGTCGTGGAGATGGTAGTTGTAGAGGCCGAAGGTCTCGGCGTAGGTGGCGTGGGAGAAGCGCGATCCCCAATGCTCGGCGGGCATCACCCACTTCTCGCGGCCGAGATGATGGGTGTCTTCGTAGATCGGCGTCCGCCAGGCCACGCTGTGGAGGGCGAAGGCGAGGGCGAGCAGCCCGATCGATCCCGTGAGGCGCGGGGCGCGAGGGAGCGGGGGCGCCTCGCCCGTCAGGTGTCGACCGGGCAGGATGGCCAGGGCGGCCAGGGCGAGGAAGGCGAGGGCGAAGAGCGCGTCCGTCGCCTGCAGCAGCTGGAGCACGCTGTCGCGCACGTCCCAGAGCTGGTGGGCCGTGCCGGCGCTGACCAGCGACGTGACCGAGCCGAAGAATCGGAAGTAGGAAGCGTCGCCGACCACGACGAGGGCGAAGAAGAGGCCCGACAGGCCGAGGAAGGCGATCCGGGCGCGAAGCGGCAACGGCAGCGCGATCGCGACGAAGAAAAGCGGCCACGGCAGCCGCCAGGTCAGACCGGGCAGCACGCCGCTGCCGTGCGCGAGGGCGGCGAGGATCTGTCGCTCCTGGGCCACCATCAGCAGCCCGAAGACGAGGGCCACCGCGAGGGTGATGCGCGTCTCCCGACGCCAGCCGGGGGGCCCCTCGGACTCGGCGGGTCGCGAGGTCTCGCGCTCGCCCGGCATCAGACTCTCTTGCATCCGTTCGATCCCCGATCTCCGGACAGCCGTCTTCGCGCGACGATCGGGCCGTCGCTCGGGGGCTTCGATCGGCAACTCGGGGCCCGGGGCTGAGTCCGGAGTGGGGATTTCGGAGGAATCCGCCCCACACCGCGCGCCGGTGCCCCCGGCGCCGCGGGCGAGGGCGGCCTTCCTTCGGCTCCGCGGCCCGGCCGGGCAGGACGATCGGAGCGGCGGGACCGGCCCGGCTCAGTCGCCCGCGAGGCCGATCTCCCCGAGCGCCGACTCAGTCGCCCGCGAGGCCGATCTCCCAGAGCGCCGGCTCAGTCGCCCGCGAGGCCGATCTCCCAGAGCACCTCGTCGAGCCGGTCCGCCGCCTGGATCGCGCCGAAGCGCTGGGGGTGGGCGGCGTCGATGCAGCAGGCGAGCGGCGCGAGGATGGTGTCCGGCGTGGGGTGGCAGAACTGGACGACCGAGAGTCGGGCGCCGGTCTGGTCGGGCTGCGCGACGACGCGATGGATCCCGGTCGGGATGCGTCCGTTCGAGAGGTGCTCGAGCATCAGACCCGAGTTGAGGATCGCGTGGCCGGGCGGGGGCGACGCATCGAGCCAACCTTCGCTCGTCTTCACCTGCAGGCCCGGCGCCGTCGCCCGCGGCAGCGCGGTCACGAGGTTGATGTCGCCGTGCTCGGCGGACCAGACGTGCTCGGGTCCGGGCGCGCTCGCGGTCGGGGGGTAGTGGATCGCCCGGGTGAGCGTGGCGCCGTGCTCGACCATCGCGTCGAAGAAGCGCTCGTCGGCGCCGAGCCCGGCCGCGACGATGCGCAGGAAGCGGCGCTGGAGCTCGGCGAGCCGTCGATGGAAGCGCATGAGCAGTGCGGAGATACCGGGCAGATCCGCCTCGGGCAGCACGGGCTCGCCGTAGCGGTCGGGGAAACGTCGGCCGAGCGGATGGCCCGCCGGCGCCGCCTCGCCCCAGTTCAGCATCTCCTTCCAATCGGCGGCGCGCCGGCCGGCGGCGGTCTCGACGAGCAGGCCCGTGTAGCCGCGCTGTCCGCGACTGCCCGGGGCGGCCGTGCGCGCCTTCGCCGCCTCCGGCAGGGCGAAGAAGCGTTCGAGCATCGCATAGCAGTCGTCGAGCTCGTCCTCGGGCAGGTCGTGCGCGACGTAGACGAAGCCCGTCGCCAGGCTGCGCGTCACGCCGTCGACGATCGCGCGTCGCTTCGCTGCACCGCCCGTCTCGTAGCCGGGCAGATCGACGTCGAGGATCTCCAACGCGTCGACTAGCCCCGCCGGATCAGCGTCCCCGTTCCGAGCCCACCGCCGCAGCACATCGTGACCAGGGCATGTTGCTTGTCGGCGCGCTCGAGCTCGTAGAGGGCCTTGGTGATCAGGATGGCGCCGGTTCCGCCGAGGGGATGACCCAGGGCGATCGCGCCGCCATTCGGGTTGACGGTCGCCATGTCGGGATCGAGCTCGCGCTGCCAGGCGAGCACGACCGAGGCGAAGGCCTCGTTGATCTCCGTCACGTCGACGTCGCGCATCGTGAGCTTCGCGTCCGAAAGGATCTTCTGCGTCGCGAAGATCGGTCCGGTCAGCATCAGCACGGGATCCGAGCCGACGAGGCAGGTCGAGACGATCGTCGCGCGCGGCGTGAGGCCGAGCGCCTTCGCCTTCTCCCGCGTCATCAGCAGCACGGCGCCCGCCCCGTCCGACACCTGCGACGAGGAGCCCGCCGTATGCACGCCATCGGGCAGGTTGCTGCGCAGCCCGGCGAGCGCCTCGAGGCTCGTCTCGCGCAGCCCGCCGTCGCGCTCGACGAGCCGCGTCTCCTTGCTCGGCTTGCCGTCCTCGAAGCCGATCGGCGCCTCGATCGGCACGATCTGCCCGTCGAAGCGGTTCTCCTTCCAGGCGAGGGCCGCGAGGTCCTGCGAGCGCTTGCCGAAGGCGTCCGTGTCCGCGCGCGTCAGGCCCCACTGCTTCGCGATCCGCTCGGCGCCCTCGAACTGGCTCGTGAGCTCGTGGTGCGCCCAATAGCTCTTGTTGACGGGCTTCCCGACGAAGGGATCCTTCGGAATCGTGGCCCCCATCGGCACCTGGCTCATCGACTCGACGCCGCATCCGATCGCGCAGTCGACCACGCCCGACGCGACGAGGGACCAGGCCAGGTTCGTCGCCTGCTGCGACGAGCCGCACTGTGCGTCGACCGTCGTCGCGGCCACCTCGATCGGCAGCCCCTGGGCGAGCCAGGCGTTGCGCGTGACGTTCATCGTCTGCATGCCGACCTGGCCGACGCAGCCGCCCACGACCTGACCGACCTCGCGCGGGTCGATCCCGGCCCGGCGGATCAGCTCGTGCTGGACCGCGCCCAGCAGGTCGATCGAGTGGAGGGCGGCGAGCTCGCCGTTCCGCTTGCCGAGGGGGCTCCGGACGGCTTCGACGATCACGACTTCACGCATGGCGGGGGACCTCCTGCTCGACGGGCGAGGCGACCGTCGGGATCGGGACGCGAGCGGACCGCAGGGTAAGGAACGCGGCACGGGCTGCCAAAGGCCGGGCTGCGACGCAGCGTCCGGCCCCGGCTGGCGCCGCGTCGGCGTGGGCGTGGGCGCTCATCGGATCGGTCGCTCGGCCTCGACCGTCGTCGCGTCGAACGTGTTCCAGAAGAGCTTCGTGTCGACGGAGGCCCGGGGCGGGACGCCGTGACGGCCGACGGGCCAGCCGATCGGGATCATGACGGCGCTGGGGATGCGCTCGGGCAGGCCGAGCATGCGGTCGCACTCCTCGCCGAAGGCGCGATGCAGCGTCGTGAAGGAGGCGCCGAGGCCGACGGCGCGGCAGGCGAGCAGGACGTTCTGGGCGCAGGGGTAGAGGGCCTGGAGCTGGGCCTCGCCACGCCGGGTGAAGCCGGCGATGAAGAGCAGGACGGGTGCGTCGTGCAGGTGCTCGGCGAGATGGAGCGAGGCCTTCATGTTGCGCCGCAGGTGATCGGGAAAGTCCTCGCGCTCGGCGCGCTCGATCGCGGGGCCGATGTAGCGCTGGAAGATCGGGCGGTAGCGGTCGGCGACCCAGCGGCGCTTCGCCGCGTCGTCGACGGCGACGAAGACCCAGGGCTGGCGATTGCCGCCGCTCGGCGCGAAGGTGCCGGCCTCGCAGACCTTGCGGATCAGGGCGCGTGGGACGGGATCGGTCCGCAGGCGGCGGATCGCGCGCGCCGTGCGGATGCCTTCGAGCAGCGGCAGCGTCTCGCCGATCGCGTCGAGGTCGGGATCGATCCCGTCCGCGCCGGCGCCACTCGCATCGCTTCCCGTCAACCAGGCGCTCCGGGGCGAGGTCGATCCGCCCGCGCCGTCCCGCGCATCGATCATCGGGGCGATGCGCGACGGCCCTGCGCACGATAGCGCGCTGCCCGGGCCCGACGGGCCGCTATCCTCCGGCGCCGCTCGCTTTCGGAGGTGCGTCATGGTCTCGGAACTCTTCGATCCCGCCCGCTGGCAGGAGGTGCCCGGCTTCGAGCTCGAGGACGTCACCTACCATCGCGCCGTCGATCAGGGCACGGTCCGCATCGCCTTCGATCGCCCCGAGGTCCGCAACGCCTTCCGCCCGCGAACCGTCGACGAGCTCTACCGCGTGCTCGATCACGCGCGCATGACGACCGATGTCGGCTGCATCCTGATCACGGGCAACGGTCCCTCGCCGAAGGACGGCGTACGCGCCTTCTGCAGCGGTGGTGACCAGCGCATCCGCGGTCGGGACGGCTACCGCTACGCCGAGGGCGAGGAGGCCGCGACGATCGATCCCGCGCGCACGGGCCGCCTCCACATCCTCGAGGTCCAGCGCCTGATCCGATTCATGCCGAAGATCGTGATCGCCGTCGTGCCGGGCTTCGCGGTCGGTGGCGGACACAGCCTCCACGTCACCTGCGACCTCACGATCGCGAGCGCCGAGCACGCCGTCTTCAAGCAGACGGACACGGACGTGGCGAGCTTCGACGGCGGCTTCGGCTCCGCCTACCTCGCGCGCCAGATCGGCCAGAAATTCGCGCGCGAGATCTTCTTCCTCGGCCGGAGCTACACGGCCGAGGAGGCGCATCACATGGGCATGGTGAATGCGGTCGTGCCCCACGCCGAGCTCGAGCGGGTGGCCCTCGAGTGGGCGGCGGAGATCAACACCAAGAGTCCGACGGCCCAGCGCATGGCGAAGTTCGCGATGAACCTGATCGACGACGGACTCGTCGGCCAGCAGGTCTTCGCGGGGGAGGCGACGCGGCTCGCCTACATGACGGACGAGGCGGAAGAGGGGCGGGACGCCTTCCTCGAGAAGCGCGATCGCGACTTCTCCCGCTTCCCCTGGCATTTCTGAGCGCGGGCGCTCGCTCGGGTCAGAAGTAGCGGATCAGGCCGAGTCGACCTTCCCAGAAGCCGACGTCGTAGGCGTGCTCGTAGCGGCCCTCGAGCGAGAGCGACCACTTCGGGTCGAGCGCGAGCCTCTGTTCGAGCAGGCCCCGCAGCCAGGGGCTCGTCCGCGGTCCCGTGAGCAGACCCGCGAGCACCTCGCCGTGCACGGTGTAGCGGCCACCGCGGGTGGACCAGGCGAGGCCGGCGCGGGTGAGCGGACCGAGCGCGACATCGCCCTCGAGGCCGGGTCCCGACTCGATCGCGAGCTCGCCGAAGGCATAGGCGTGGAGACCGCGTGCGGGCGCCAGACCGGCGCCGACACCGACCTGCAGGCGCCCGACGCCTTCGGTGTCGAGGCCGCGATCGCGATCGCTCGACAGGAGCCGCGTGCGGAGCCCGAGCTCGGCGTGCCATCCGACGGGGCGGAAGGGCCGCCGCCAGGGGCTGGCGGTCGTGACGTCGACCAGCACGAGCTCGTGGAGGCGCACGCGGTCGAGCTCCGGGAAATAGCGCACGCGCGTCTCCAGGGCGCGGATCTCGCCGCCCTCGGCGAAGCCGGCCGGGGCGTCGAGCAGCGTGTGGTAGGCGGGCAGGAGATGGAGCTCGAGGAAGCCGTCGCGGTCCTGCAGCCCGCCCGCGAGCTCGACCCGCGCCGTGCCGTGGCCGTCGGTCGGCGGGTGGCGGTCCAGCGCTTCGACCGGGGCGCTCGCTGCGGGCGCCGCCGGCAGTCGGCTGCGCGCGCGGAGCAGGGCGAGGGATCGACCCCGGGCCGTCGCCTCGTCGACGTGACCGGCCAGGAAACGGTGGCGGAGCAGGTCGTTCGCGAGGGTGAGGACGCGCGCCCGGTTCGTGGGCGGGAAGGCGTCGAGTGCTGCCTCGTCGGGCGCGAGGCGGCCCTCTGCGAGGGACTCGATGGCGGCGATCTCCGACGCGGGCAGCGCGTGCATCGCGTCCTGCAGCTTCGTCGCCGGAGAGGGACGCAGTCGCGCCGGGCCGAGCGTACCGGGCGCGACCGATGCCATCGCGCGGACCGTGTCGACCGGCGTCACGGTCGGCGGAAAGCCCCCCCCGCGTCCCAGTCCCGGCCAGCCGACCTCGAGCACCTCGAGCAGCTTCTCCGAGCAGTTCTGCGTGAAGAAGTAGTAGGGCAGCGCCACGTCGCGCAGCTCCCAGACGTGGAGCAGCACGAGCTCGATCGATTCGGGCGACATGGCGAGCGGGTACTCCCAGATGTCGCGGTCCTGCCAGTCGCCGTAGACCTTCGTCTTCAGGTAGTAGGGCGCGATCCCGAAGCGACCGCGGTAGCCGCCGACGAGGCCGCGCAGCATGTAGAGCGCGCCGACCTGGCCCTCGGCGTCCGCGGTGTAGTCGAGCGTCCAGCCGAGCAGCGGCTCGCCCTCGGCATCGCGCGCGGCGGCGACCGGATCGAAGCGCAACAGCGTATGCCCGAACATCGAGGCGGGATTGCCGAGGAAGGCCTCGGGGTACACGAGTGTGAGTCGAACGTCGCCGATCTGCCGCCGCCAGCCCTCGAGCTCCGGGCAGGGCCCGCGGTCGGCGGGCAGAAGGCCGCGCCTCGCGAGCAAGGCGTGGCGGGCCGGGAAGCGGCAGCGTGCGGCCTGCGCGCGGACGGGGTCGGCGTCGTCGAAGGCGGTCAGGGTCGCTCGGAGCTCGCGCACGGGGTCGCGATGGCCGTCCGGGTCGAAGAAGAAGTGCGTCGCGTGGAGCGCATCGCGGGTACGGCGACCGATCGGCCTGCGTGCCTGATGGAGGAGCGCGAGCCAGACGGGCTCGTTGCCGAGCCGCTCCGGCGCGACGAGCGGGACGGCTACGTCCGGGGGCGGTGCCGCTTCGCGGGCCGGCGTGTCCGGCGAAGGCGCCGCGTCGTGGGCGGCCGCGGCCGCCGAGACGCGCGTCGCCGGAACGGCGCCCGTGATGCCCAGGAGGACGCCGAAGACGGCGAGACGCCTTCGGCGGCGCGCGCGGGCGGGGCGGGGGCGAGGGGACGAAACGGGCCCGGACATCCGGATCGGAGCGCCGGGCCCGTTCGGGTCAGCTGCGCGCGTAGACGGCGAGCCGTGCGTCCTCACGCATCAGCCGGTCGAGCGCGTCGAGCATCTCGTCCGACGTGATCGTGTCGGTCGGGAAGAGCTCGTCGAAGTGGCTCTGGGCGAGTCGCGCGAAGGCCTCGCGGTCCGCCACGTCCACCTCGAGGAGCGCCGCGAGGGCGTCGAGGCTCTCGCCGCCGCCGGTCGCCGCGTCCCGGGCGAGCGCGTCGAAGCTCGACTGGGCGAAGTGGCGGGCGCGGGCGCTGGCCGTGACCGTGTTCCGGCCGTTGCAGTTCAGCAGGCCGAAGGTGATCGAGATCGACTGGAAGGTGAAGCCGTTGGTGAGCGAAGCGAGCAGCTTGTACGGAAGCCCCGACCGGCCCTCCATCACCATCGTGCCCACGCCGCAGCCGACGTCGTTGTCCGCATGCGCGGCGGTCATCGGCGCCGTGACGATCACGATCGCGAGGACGAGAGCCTTCACGATTCCCTTCATCTTCTGTTCCCCCCTGATTCGCCCCCTTCGCCGCGACGAGGGTCCGTGCGTCGACGACCGGGGCGCTGAGCCGTCCGAACGGCTCGTGGATCGCGTCTCGGACGGCTCGTCCGTCCGAGCGGTGCGACGCTCGGATTGAAACCCAGAAGCCCGTCGCCGACAAGCAGTCTGCCGGCGCCGTCGCGGCGTCAGGAGAAGGCGGGGATGCCGGTCTGGGCGCGGCCCAGGATCAGCGCGTGGATGTCGTGGGTGCCTTCGTAGGTGTTGACCGACTCGAGGTTCATGCAGTGGCGGATGACGTGGAACTCGTCGGAGATGCCGTTGCCGCCGTGCATGTCGCGGGACACCCGGGCGATCGCGAGGGCCTTGCCGCAGTTGTTCCGCTTCAGCATCGAGATGTTCTCGGGTGCGAGCCGTCCTTCGTCCATCAAGCGACCGGCGCGCAGGCAGGCCTGCAGCCCGAGCGTGATCTCGGTCTGCATGTCCGCGAGCTTCAGCTGGATCAGCTGGTTCGCGGCCAGCGGCCGGCCGAACTGCTCGCGATCGAGCGTGTACTTCCTTGCTGCGTGCCAGCAGAACTCGGCCGCGCCCATCGAGCCCCAGGCGATGCCGTAGCGTGCCTTGTTGAGGCAGCCGAAGGGACCGCCGAGACCGCGGATCTCGGGAAACAGGTTCGCTTCGGGCACGAAGACGCGGTCCATCACGATCTCGCCCGTGATCGACGCGCGCAGCGACATCTTGCCCTCGATCTTCGGGAAGCTGAGCCCCTGCATCCCCTTCTCGACGAGGAAGCCGCGGATCTCGCCGTCGAGCTTCGCCCAGACGACGCCGACGTCGGCGATCGGACTGTTCGTGATCCACATCTTGCTGCCCGTGAGCACGTACCCGCCGTCGGCCTTCTCGGCGCGGGTGCGCATGCTGCCGGGGTCCGAGCCGTGGTCGGGCTCGGTCAGCCCGAAGCAGCCGACGAGGTCGCCCTTCGCGAGGCCCGGCAGCCAGCGCTCGCGCTGCGCCTCGGTCCCGTACGCGAAGATCGGATGCATCACGAGCGACGACTGCACGCTCATCGCCGAGCGGTAGCCCGAGTCGACCCGCTCCACCTCGCGCGCGATCAGTCCGTAGGCGACGTGGGACACGTTCGCGCAGCCGTACTTCTCGGGCAGCGTCGAGCCGAGCAGGCCGAGCGCGCCCATCTCGCGCAGGATCTCGCGATCGAACTCCTCGTTGCGGTTCGCGAGCAGGACCCGGCTCATCAGCCGGTCCTGGCAGTACTCGCGCGCGCTGTCCCGGATCAGGCGCTCTTCGTCCGTGAGCTGCTCGTCGAGCAGCAGGGGGTCGGACCAGTCGAAGCCGGGACGGGATGCCATGGGGGATCTCCTCGCACCCCAAGGGGCACGCTTTCAGTATCTTATATATCTAGCACGCGATCGGGGCCCCGGCCGGACGGCTCGACGGGAGCCTGCTTGCCGGGACGCAGGGTCCGGGCGAAGGTGTCGCGCATGAGAGCCCACCGTGCGACCCCGACCCGACGCCTGCCCGTCCTCCTGCTCTTCCTGCTGCTCGAGACGGCGCTAGCGGGCATGGGCGGCGCCGCCCGGGCCGGGGAGCCGCCGCGGGTCGGAGCCCCGGCACCGGACTGGGTCTTCCACGGCGTCGACGGCGCCCGCTATCGCGCGGCGGACTACCTGGGACGCCAGGGGGTCGTGATCGCCTGGTTCCCGAAGGCCTTCACACCGGGCTGCACGACCGAGCTCGCCGACCTGCGTGACCACGAAGCCGCCCTCGCCGAGTACGACGTCGCGATCCTCTACGCGAGCCTCGACACGCCCGAGGAGAACGCCGCCTTTGCGGAGTCGATGGGCGCGGACGTCCTGGTGGTGAGCGATCCGCGGGGCGAGATGGGCGAGCGATTCGGCGTGGTCGCGTCGGGCGGCGGCTACGCGCGGCGGTGGACCTTCTACATCGATGCGGAGGGCGTTCTTCGCGCGCTCGACCGCGAGGTGGATCCGCAGACCGCGGGCCCTGACATCCTCGCGACGCTCGAGCGATTGGACTTCCCGAAGCGGATGTCGACGGTGCCGAGCGGTCCGGCTGCGAAGGAGGCCTCCCCGTCGAGCGACGGAGCCTCCCCCGCGCCCGGGGCGGCCGGCTCGCGCGACTGAGCCGGCCGCGGTCCGCGGAGGAGGGGCCTTCCCCATGCGCATCCGAGTCGACCCGGATAGACCCGCGCCGCGCAAGCTCGCGCCGGCCCTCGAGGCGCTGCGTCGGGATCAGGTCGTCATCTACCCGACCGACTCGGGCTACGCCTTCGGCTGCGCACTCTCGAGCCGCAAGGGCATCCAGCAGATCCGCACGCTCAAGGGCCTCGACGAGCGATCGCGCAAGCCGCTCTCGATGCTCGTGAACGACCTCTCCGACTTCGGACGCTACGCGGTGATGCCGACCAGCGTGTTCCGCACCATCCGACGCATCCTGCCCGGCCCCTACACGATCGTGCTCGAGGCCAGCCAGGACGTGCCGCGGGACCTGCGCAACCGGGATGGGCAGATCGGGCTGCGGATGCCCGACGTGCCGCTGTGTCGGATGCTGGTCGAGCTGCTGGGGGAGCCGCTCGTCCGGGGCTCGGTCACCCCCGGCGAGGTCGAGCCCGAGCTCGAGGATCCCGAGGAGCTCGAGCGGCGCTACCGCGGCCGGGTCGAGGTCGTGCTCGACGGGGGCATGCTCTGGCCCGAGCCGTCGACGATCCTCCAGGCCTCGGGTGCGGGCTTCGAGGTGACGCGGGTGGGGAAGGGCCCCGTCCCCGATCGTTGAGGCAGGCTGTTATGCTCCGCGGGTGCCCAGCCCGGGCACCCGTCCCGGAAGGACCCCCCCATGGAGCAGCTCAGCGGCCTCGACGCCACCTTCATCAATCTCGAGACGAGAAACGCCCCCACCCACATCAGCGGTCTGAACGTCTACGACCAGTCCACCGCGCCGGGCGGGCACGTCACCTTCAAGGGCATCCTCGCCAACGTCGAGTCGCGACTGCACCTCGCGCGATGCTTCCGTCAGAAGATCGTCCGCGTGCCCTTCGGCTTCGACCATCCCTACTGGATCGAGGATCCCGACTTCGACCTCGAGTTCCACGTCCGGCACATCGCCCTGCCCAAGCCCGGCGACTGGCGCCAGCTCTGCATCCAGGTCGCGCGTCTGCACGCACGCCCCCTCGATCTCTCCAAGCCGCTCTGGGAGATGTACGTGATCGAGGGGCTCGACGACGTCGAGGGCATGCCGCCCGGCAGCTTCGCCGTCATGACGAAGATCCATCACGCCGCCGTCGACGGCGTCTCGGGCATCGAGCTGACCGCCGCCATCCACGACCTCGAGCCGGACGGCCAGGCGCCCGAGCCCGAGCGGGAGTGGGTCGCAGAGTCCGAGCCGACCCTGCTCGAGCTCGCCCTGCGCGCGACGGTCAACAACGTCCGCCAGCCCTTCCGCTTCGCCCAGGTCCTCGGCCAGGCGGCGCCGCCGGCGATCCGTGCGCTGCTCGAGCGTCGTTCGCTGGTGACCGACGACGAGGAGGGCGAGGACGACGATCCGATCGAGGTCCCGCGCACCCGCTTCAACGGTCCCGTCTCGCCCCATCGCGTCTTCGAGGCCCGGACCTTCTCGCTCGCCGACGTGAAGCAGATCCGGAAGCGGGTCGATGGGGCGACGGTCAACGACGTGATGCTCGCGGTCGTGGGTGGCGCGCTCCGCCGCTACCTCGAGCGACACGGCGAGCTGCCTCTCGACCCGCTCTCGGCCTTCGCGCCGATCTCGACCCGCACGCCCGATCAGGCCGGTCACGCCGGCAATCAGGTCGCGGGCATGTTCGTTCGCCTGCACACGGACGAGCCGGACCCGATCCGTCGCCTGCGCAAGGTCTACCGCACGACTTTGAGCTCGAAGCAGATGACCCACGCGGTCGGCGCTCGCAGCATGACCGACGTGACGCAGACGTTGCCCGGCGCGCTCGCGGGTCTCTCGGGACGGCTGATCGCACGCACGGGGCTGATGAGTCGCATGCGGCCGGTCGCGAACACGGTCGTGTCGAACGTGCCCGGCCCGCAGGTGCCCCTCTACTTCACGGGGGCGCGCATGGTCGGCTCCTTCGGCCTCGGTCTGCCGATGGCGGGGATCGGGCTCTTCCACGCGGTCCCGAGCTACAACGGTGCGATCTCGATCTGCGTGACGGCCTGCCGCGACCAGATGCCCGATCCCGGCTTCTACGCCGACTGTCTGGCGGAGTCCTTCCGCGAGCTGAGGGAGGCGGCCGTCGCCTGAGGCGCCGCGCGCCCTTCGCGGCCACGCCGGGCTTCGATCAGCGCACGACGCCGAGCGCGCGAAGGCGCTCGCGTTCGGCCGCATCGTGGCCCAGGTCCTCGAGGATCGCGTCCGTGTCCTCCCCGTAGAGCGGGGCGGGGCGGATCGGGTCCGCAACGCTCGCCGAGAAGCGCGCAGGCGAGCGGACGCGGCGGTATCGGCCGTAGACGGGATGCACGGCCTCGATCACGGCGCCGTTGTGCACGATCTGCGGATCGACGAGCACCTCGGGATGGCCGAGGATCGGCGCGGCCGGGACCTCGAGGTCGATCATCCGGCGGTAGGCGTCCGCGGTCGTCATGCGGGACAGGCCCTCGGCGACCGCCGCGGCGCGTGCGAGCTGGTTCGCCTCCTCGATCATCGCGCGTCCCTGCTGGCCCGGGCTGTCGGCGAGGTCGTCGCGACTGACGACGCGCAGGGTCGCGCGCATCTGCTCGGCGGTGCTCGCCCAGAAGACGATCTGGCCGTCCTTCGTGGGCGACAGCGCATAACGTTCCCCGGGCACGGCGTAGTTGGCGACGTCGTCCCCCACCAGCGAGTGCCGCAGCATGCCGTCGGGCCAGAAGAAGGCGAGGCCGGCGTCGAGCATGTTGAGGCGGACGTGCTGACCGGGTGCGCCGCGCTCCCGGGCGAAGAGCGCCGCCGTGATCGCCTGGGCGAGGGCGTAGGCGGTCGCCTTGTCGACGACCGCATTGCGCACGAGGTCGGGGATCGGGACCTCGGGGTTCAGCTGGGCGGCCACGTAGCCCGTGAGCGACTGGAAGATCGGGTCGTAGCCGCGCCGCCGGGCGTAGGGGCCGTCCTCGCCGAAGCCCGACACGGAGGCGTAGACGAGCTCTGGATTCACCGCCCGCAGCGCCGCCTCGCCCAGCCCGAGGCGCTCGGCCGTTCCCGGGCGCCAGTTCTGCACGAAGACGTCGGCGCGTCGGACGAGCTCGAGGACGAGCGCCCGGCCCTCGGGCCGCTTCAGGTCGACGCCGATCGAGCGCTTGCCGTGGTTGTTGTTGAGGAAGAGGGCGGCCATGCCGTCGCGGTAGTTCGAGAGCTGGCGACTCTCCTCGCCGTGGCGCGGCGGCTCGACCTTGACGACCTCGGCGCCTTGCTCGGCGAGGAGCATCACGCCGAGGGGCGCCGAGATCACCTCGCTCACCTCGACGATGCGGACTCCCGCGAGCGGGCCGGGCATGGGCTCTCCTCTTGTGCGGCGGCGTGGACGCGCGGCCAGGATGCGCGCCAGTCTAGGCCAGCCGAACCGACGTCCGGGCGTCTATGCTCGGGCCATGACGACGCAGCCCACCGCGCTCCTTCTCTCGCTTCGCGCCCGTCGATCCGACGGGCCATGCCGGCTCGCGATGGTGGGCCTCCTGCTCCTCGCGGCGGCGGGCTGTCTCTCGTCGCCGGGCCACGACCCCGTGACGACGGATCCGTCCGACTTCGACCCGGTCCATCCGCCGCGCCTCGTCGAGGCCGTCTTCGAGGTGGAGGGCGCTTCGCTCAACGCGATCGTCTACGAGGCGCAGGGCCCGGGACCCCATCCGACGGTCGTGCTCCTGCACGGATTCCCGGGCAACGAGCGCAACCTCGACCTCGCCCAGGCCGCTCGCCGCGCGGGCTTCGGCGTCGTCTTCTTCCACTACCGCGGCACCTGGGGCAGCGGCGGCTCCTTCTCCTTCGTCCACGTGCTCGAGGACGTGGCGACGGTCGTCGACGCGATCGCCCGCCCCGATTTCGCCCGGGCCCATCGCCTCGATCCCGACCGGATCACGCTCGTCGGTCACAGCCTCGGCGGCTTCGCTGCGCTCGTCTCGGCGGCCGAGATCGAGCGTGTCGACTGCGTGGCCTCGATCGCGGGGGCGAATTTCGGCGCCGTGGCCGAGCAGCTCGAGGCCTCGCCCGAGGCCGCGGCCGGCTTCGCCGCCGGGCTCGACGCCTGGTCCGGGCCCGTTCGGGGGCCGGGCGGCGCGACGCTCGTGGCCGAGGTCATGGCGGAGCGGGATCGCTTCGATACGCGGCGCCATGTCGCAGCACTCCGGGAGCGGTCCGTCCTGCTGGTCGCGGCGGATCGCGACGAGGTGACGCCCGCCACGCTGCATCACGCGCCGTTGGTCGATGCGTTGCGGGTGGCGGGGGCGAGGCATCTGCGGGAAGCCGTCCTGACCGACGCCGACCACGCCTTCTCGGCCCGTCGCATCGCGCTCGCGCGCACGCTGACGGACTGGCTCGCGACGGACTGCTCGCCCGGGGCGCCCTAGGCGAAGCCGATCGCACGGGGGGCCCGCGCAGGAGAAGCGCAGGCCCGCGGCGAGGCGTGCGCGGCCCGTCCGCAATCCCGCGGTCGGATCCATTTTTCGAGGTTTTATCCCTACATTTCCTCCGGGCCCCCACCGATTTCCTCTCCCGACCCGTCGTGTCTGGAGTGGATTCATGGCCCCCCGAACCCCGTTCTTCCGCAAGCCCTTCGCTGCGCTCACCGTCGCCGCCGCACTCGCCGCGCCGCTGCCCGCGCTGGCCATCGGCTCGATCACCGACGGCGACGTGACCTTCGCCTACACGCAGAGCTTCGCGAGCTCTCTCGGCAACACCGTGAACGTGGACTTCACGGGTGCGGGTCCCGCGGACATGGCCTACGAGTCCTGGTGGTTCTACCGGGTCTCCGGCGGTCCGCGCGAGGTCGCCTTCGGCAATCCCGACGCGGAGCTCTACACCGGGTCGCTGGCGACGCTCGATTGGGCCGACCCGACGGGCACGGGCAGCTTCGGTGCGACGCTTCGCCTCGAGGTGATCGATTCGGGCGTCGGCATGGGCAACGTCTTCCAGAGTCTCACGATCGTGAACACGGGCCTCTCGGCTCTGACGCTCGACGTCTTCCACTACTCCGACTTCGATCTCGGTGGCTCGGCCGGCAACGACCTGGCCTCGCTCGTCGCCAATACCTACGGCATCCAGATCGACGTGAGCGACGCGACGCAGACAGCGCCCATGATCGGCTACGGCGCCGACGCCTTCCAGGTCGACCGTTATGCGCAGCTGCTGCGCGATCTCACGGACGGGAACGTGGACGACCTGGATGGGTCCGGCCTGCCCTTCGGCCCGAACGACTTCACGGCAGCGTTCCAGTGGAGCAGCGTCACCCTCGGCGCGGGGGAGAGCCGCATGTTCCTGACGCAGTTCGGCAGCAACGCGCCGCTGCTCGATCGCAGCGTGTCCGTGATTCCCGAGCCCGGAACGGCGATCCTGATGGCGCTCGGTCTGATGCTGCTCGCGACGCCGCCCCAGACGCGCTCGGTCTGATACTGCTCGCGACGCGGCCCCGGACGCGCTCGGTCTGATGCTGCTCGCGACGCGGCCCCGGACGCGCTCGGTCTGATGCTGCTCGCGACGCCGCGCCGGACGCGCTCGGTCTGATGCTGCTCGCGACGCCGCGCCGGACGCGCTCGGTCTGATGCTGCTCGCGACGCGGCCCCGGACGCGCCCGGTCCGAGGCCCGACCGGGCAGCTCCCGCGGCCCGGTCCGGCCTCCATCGACCGGGCATGCCCTGCGGCGCCGGCGTCCCGATCGCCCGCCACGACGCGCAGCGAAGCCCGTCCGGGCTGCTACCGTGCGGCGCCGAAGGGGGTCGTCGGCGCGATGAACATGCAGATCCGCGGGAAGCTCTACCGGACGTTCCAGGCCGAGCAGGTCACGGCGCGCTTCCGCAAGCGCGAGTTCGTCGTCGAGCTCGACGCCACCTCCCGATATCCGCAATACGTGCTCTTCCAGCTCACGGGCGACCGCTGCGAGCAGCTCGACGGATTCGGCGAGGGCCAGGAGGTCGACGTCGAGTTCAGCCTGCGTGGCCGCGAGTGGAAGAGTCCGAAGGGCGAGATCCGCTACTTCAACAGCCTCGAGGTCTGGGCGATCGAGCGTGCGGGCGAGGGGACGGCCGCGGGCGGAGACGATCCCTTCGCCGGCGACGAGCCGCCGCCGCCGGGCGACGAGGACGACATCCCGTTCTGAATTGGCGTCGCGTCGCGCTGCTTGCTTGCGATGGGCGGCGTCCGGCCAACGAGACGATCCAGCGAGGGGACGAGCGAGCATGGGTGAGCAGGACATCGGCGATCTCGAGGCGATCCGACACGGCATCGAGCGCTGGCTGCAGGCGCGACTGCCGGATCGACCCGGCCTGCGCGTGCCCCATCTCGAGTTTCCCCAGGCGAGCGGCGAGAGCAGTGTCACGCTCCTGCTCGACGCGCGCTGGCCCGATGGCGCGGCCGAGCGTTATGTGCTGCGGATGGTCCCGCCGCGCAGCGAGGTCTTCGACCGGCACGATCTGCGGATGCAGTTCGAGATGATGCAGGTGATGCAACGCGAAGGGGTGCCGGCGCCGCCGCTCGTCGGCTACGAGCCCGACGCCTCGCTGCTCGGGTCGGATTTCTACGTGATGGGCTTCTGCGAGGGGCGCATCCCGCCGGACAAGCCGCCGATGATGCTCGCGGGGTGGCTCAAGGAGGAGGCGACACCTGCGGATCGGGCGGCGATGTGGCAGAGCGGGGTCGAGGTGCTCGCCCGCATCCACGCGATCGACCTCGAGCGCCACGACTTCTCACGCCTGCCGCGGGCGGCGGCGGGCGAGTCGATCCTGGCCCAGGAGATCCGGACCTTCGACAGGATGTGGAAGCCCGAGCTTCGGCCCGTGGGCGATCCCGCGATCGGCGCGGGCTGGTCGCATCTCCAGGCGACCGTGCCGAAGGACGGGGCGCCGGCGCTCTGCTGGGGTGACTCCCGGGTCGGCAACCTGATCTTCCGCGACAACCGGCCGGTCGCCGTGCTCGACTGGGAGATGGCGAACGTCTCCGATCCGCGGACCGATCTCGGCTGGTACATCTGGATCGACCGCTGCAACTCCGAGGGCCTCGGGGCCGAGCGGCTCGCCGGCATTCCCGATCCCCAGGAGGTCTACCGGCGCTGGAGCGAGCTCACGGGGCGCTCGATCGAAGGCATGGCCTGGTTCGAGCTCTTCGCGGTCGTGCGTTATGCGATCGTGCTCGAGCGCAAGTTCGAGGTGATGCGCGAGAGCCATCCCGACCTCGTCGTCCCGAACTTCCCCGCCCGCTTCATCCCCGCTCTGATCGACGCCGTCGGCCGCTAGCTGCGGCCGGCCGCCCGAGTCGGCCGTGCCCTGCGCCCGGCCGGTCACCGCATCGCGCGCCGAGAGGAGCCGGAGCCGGGATGGCAATCGGCCGGGACGCCGGGCGCGGCCTCCTCAGCCGTCCGACGCGTCCGGGACGTACAGCTCGCATGCCGCCTCGTGCGCCCCTGCGACCACGAGCAGGCGCCCCATCGCCAGGTACTGCCCGATCATCAGACCGAGCTCGGCGATCTCGCCGTCGGTGAAGTGCTCGCGGAGCTCCGCGACGAAGGGGCCGGGCACCGTGCGGAAGTCCGCCGCCATCTTCTCCGCATAACGCACGGCCAACGCCTCGCGTGGCGCCAGCTCCCGCTCGGCCTCCGGTCGATGGATCTGGGCCACCGTCTCCTCGTCCAGTCCTTGACGCGTCGCCGACGCGTACCGGGCGAAGAGTCAGGTATCGCAGCCGTTGATCGAGGCGATCTTGAGCCGCGCGAGCTCCTTGATGCGGGAGGGGAGGAGCCCTTCGCGATGGCCGGGGCGGAAGAACGCGAAGTAGCGCTCGAAGAGGTCGGGTGCGGCACCCATCAGGTCGATCGGCGGGCTGGTCGCGTTCTTCCTGGCTCCTTCGGACATGGCAGCAGCTCCTTCACGGGGCATCGCCCCGAATACCGAACGCCGCGCCGGCTCCGGGGCGCAGTCTCCGGTCGGCATGCGGGCTCGACGAGCGACGGTAGCGAAGACCCGGGGGCCCGGATGGGCCGCGTCGCCTAGAGTGGTCCGGGTCGTGATGCGGCGGTGTCGTCCGCGCGGGCGGAACGAAGCGGAGGCGGAGAGCGCGATGGCGACCGGAACGAGTGGGGTGCTGGCGGAGTCCGGCCTGTCGCGAGCCACGACGGTGCGATTCCTGGGTTGGCGGATGCTGGCCCTCACCTTCGTCGCGAACTTCCTGGCGAGCGCCATCAGTCTGTCGGCCTTCGGCAACTTCATCGACCCGCTCGCCCGGGAGTTCGGCGTCGCGCGCTCGACGATCGGCTACGGCCTGCCCTGCGCGATCCTGACCATGGGGATCGCCGGGCCCTTCGTGGGACGCTGGCTCGACCAGGGGCGCGCGCGGCGCATGATGAGCGCGGGGGCCGCGCTCGCCGGGTTCGGCCTGCTGCTCGCGTCGCGCGCGCCGTCGATCGGCCTGCTCGCCGCGGCCTTCGTGGCCTTCGTCTGCACGGGTGCGGCGCTCTTCGGGATCATCCCGTCGATGGCCGTCGTCGCGAGCTGGTTCGTGCGGCGGCGCGGTCTCGCGATCGGCGTGACGGTCGCGGGTGCGACCGTCGCGAGCTACGTCGCGCCGGCCAGCGCTCAATGGCTGATCGACGCGTGGGGCTGGCGGACGGCCTTCGTCTGCTTCGGTGCGACGGGCCTCTTCCTGGCCGCGCCGCTCTTCGCGTTCTGCCTGGTGGGGCGTCCCGAGGAGGTCGGGCAGCGTCCGGACGGCGGGCCCACGGCCGGCGACCCATCGTCGGGATCCGCGGCATACGAAGACCTGGAGATCGGTGCGCTCGAGACGAGCGAGCTGGTCCGCGATCGACGGCTCTGGCTGCTTGCGATCGGCTTCGGTCTCGTGTCGAGCTCGCCCGTCGTGCTGCTCGGGCTGCTCGTGCCCTACGGCACGGATCTCGGCTTCACGCAGCAGCAGGCGAACGTCTTCTTCCTGACGATGATGCCGCTCTCGCTCGCGGCGAAGGTCGTGATCGGGGGGCTCGCGGATCGGGCGCCACTCAAGCCGGCGATGCTCTTCGTCGTCGTGCTGAACGTGCTGGTCTGGGTCGTGCTCGCGACGGAGCCCGGCTACCCGCTCTTCCTCGCGGCGGGCGCCCTCTATGGCATCGGGATCGGTGGCGCGGCGCCGCTCCAGGGCGTCGCGATCGGCCGCGTCTTCGGTCGCGCGAACTTCGGTCGGGCGAACGGGATGGGGGGGCTCGTCGGCGTGCCGATCATCGCGATCGCGTCGGCGACGAGTCATTTCCTGCTGGGCGCGACCGGCGGCTACGGCGCGGGCTTCGCATTGCAGATGGGGTTGATCGTGCTCGGCGGGGCGGCGCTCGCGGTGGTTCGCATCCCGACGCAGGGTGCGGGGGCCCGGGTCCCGCCCGATCCCGCGTCCTGAACGCTCAGGCGCCCGCGTCGTCTCGAGCCGCCTCCGGCGTGTACCAGATCGGGGAGCTCCAGGCCCGCTCCTGGATCGTCGCCGGCAGCTCCCCCGTGCAGCAGGCCTCGTAGCCCTCGCGCAGGCTCGACGGATCGGAGCAGACGACGCCGGCGTCGACACAGGCCCACTGCGTCCATCGGCAGCTCGGGTTCTCGCGCAGGCGCGCATAGTAGAAGGCCGGCTCCGCTGGATCGAAGTCGGGATCGGTCCAGACCGTGCAGAGGCCGGCGGCGCCGCGACCGCGTCGCTCGCAGGTCGTGACGTCGACGTCCGCGCCGTTCGGTCCCCCGGCGACGGTCAACACCCGCTCAAGCCGCTCCCCGTCCTCGACCCAGCCCTTCACGATCTCGAGGCGCTCGAGATCACCTCCGTTCGGATGCGGATCGCGGCTCGCCGCGACGAGGAAGCGCGGGGCCGTCGCCGTCTCGGGTCGCGTCGGCAGGTCCCCGCCCATGGGCACGCCCCGCGCATAGCCTTCTGCTGCGGGCTCGGCCGCCGCACAGTCCTCCGCCTCGAAGTCCCAACCGGCGAAGAAGCGCAGCGTCGGTCGCGTGCCGCTCGTCGCGTACGCCTCCTTGCGCACCATCGCGTCGAAGAGCGCATCGCGCCCGTTCTCCTCGGCCCACAGCACGGCGAGGCCGCCCGGATTGAGCGTCGTCACGTCCGGGAAGCCCGGCTCGAGGGCGGTGGTACCGGGCTTGCCGGCGCCCCCGTGTCCGGGGAAGCCGCGCTCCTTCACGAGGCCCGGCGTACCGAGATGCGTATCCGTGCTCCCGATGACGCCGAAGCGGAAGGGATTCGTGCCGAGGCGGGGCGCGAGCTCGAGGCCGCGCTTGAGGGCGTCCCGTGCGAAGTCGATCGGATTCGCGCCGTCGTCCCCGATCGGGTTCAGCGGATCCGGCGCCTTCTCGAAGCTGCAGCCCTCGTCGGTCACACCGGGCGAGATCGCACACTCGCTCTCGCCCTTGTGCTGCATGATCTCGACCAGTCGGTCGTAGCGGGCGCGGATCGCGGCCTCCTCCGCCGTGACCTCTTCGCCGGGTAGCTGCGCCGAGGTGAACGCGGAGCCGACGCTCCAATTCGAGTTGTGCGGGATCGTGACCGCCTCGCAGCCCGTACCCGCGTCCCGGCACTCGGCGTCGAGAGCGGTCCAGAGATGGACCGCCATGGGGCCCGTCTCCATCGAGCTGATCGGCAGCCGCGGCACGCGTTCGTTGCGGAAGACGACGTTGCGATGGAGGTGTCCGCCGTCGTGACCGTAGGCGGTCCACTCGTAGGCGACGAGGCTCGTGAAGGCGCAGTCCTGCGATCGGTCGTAGGCCTCCTCGGCGGCCTGCTGATGCTCCTGCCAGACGACGCCGGCGGCCTCGAGACAGTCGCGGCCCCCCTCGCCGCAGAAGCCCCAGCGCGTGCCGAGGATCGAATAGCGCCCGTTCATCACGAAGAACGCGATCCGCGGGAAGCGGCGGTAGAGCCGGCAGACGAGGGAGCCGTGGCCCGGTGCGCCGGGGGTCCGGCAGAGGTGGACCTCGCCGATCTGCTCGGCGTGGTCCGTGACCGCGGCGAAGTCGAGGGCGCGGTCGAGCTGCACCGTGCGGAGCGAGCGCCCGTCCGCGTCGAAGGGCTGGATGCCGAGGGCCTCGCCGCGGGCGAAGAGATAGGCCTCGCGCGGCGTGACGCGGGTGTCCTGGGTCGAGGCGTCCTGGGAGCGGGCCGTATGGACGTGCAGGTCGCCGAAGAAGGGGCGACGCAGGGGTGTGTAGTCCTGGCACGGCGCACGCTCCTCGGACCGACGCAGCGCGTGGGCAGGATCGGTCGTGCTCGGGGGGGCGATCGTGGGGACTGCCTCGCCGCCTGCGGACTCGGCCGCCACGGCTTTCACCGGGCCGGCCGCGTCGTCGCGTGCAGCGACCAGGCTCGTCGCGAGCAGCGCCGCGCTTAGGGCCAGCCCCCGGAGCACCCACTGCATTCGTCGTTCACGGCCTTCCTTCCTCATGCCCGCGGCGCCTCCGCCGAATACCAGATCGGCGAGGTCCAGAGGCGCTCCTGGATCGTTGTCGGCACGGCGCCGTTCCGACACGACGGGGGGCGCTCGGCCTCCGGCAGCTCGAGGCATTGCCGCGCGGACCATCGGCAGCTCGGGTTCTCGAGCACGCGGACGTAGTAGACCGCGTTCGTGGCGGCGTCGAAGTCGGGATCCCGCCAGACCGTGCAGAGGGCGTCGTGGCCGGCGCCGACGGGCTCGCACGTCGCCGGATCGACGCTCGCCTCGTTCGCCCCGCCCGCCACGTCGTAGACGCGCTGCTGGAAGTGGCCCTCGGCATCGACCCAGCCCTTCACGACCTGGGCGCGCTGGAGCTGGCCACCCGGATGCTCGGGAATGCCGACGTCGCGCAGCGCGCTCACGACGAAGACGGGTGCATTCGCACCTTCCGGCGCGGGCGGCAGATCGCCGCCCATCGGTACGCCCTGCGCATAGCCCCTCCGTACGAGGTCCGCGTCGCCGCAGAGCTCCGCCGGGTAGTCCCAACCGCCGAAGAATCGCGCCGTGATGCGCGGGCCACTCGTGCCGAAGGTCTCGCGGCGCTTCAGCGCGTCGAAGATCGCGTCGCGGGAGTTCTCCTCGGCCCACACGCCGGCGAGTCCGCCCGGGCTCGACATCAGCGAGTTCGTCGCATTGATCGGGCTCGTACCGGGATCGAGGCGCTGCTGGATCGTCGCGTCGGCTGCACCCTGCCAGCCCTGGTAGGAGTACTCCTCGACGTCGCCGGGGGTGGCGTTGTGCGTGTCCGTCGCTGCGATGATTCCGAGCTTGTAGGGGTTCACGCCGAGCCGCTGCTCCTCGCGGAAGCCCTCGAGCAGCGCGTAACGCACGTAGTCCGTGCGCGAGACGCAGCCCTGGTCGAGCAGCGCACCGCGGCCCGTGCCCTCCTGGCAGTCCTCCGAGTCGGGCTTGCGCCATTCTTCGTAGCCGCAGAACTCGTCGGTCGCGCCGAAGACGTTCCAGAGGCCATTGCGACACTCGGAGTCGCCCTTGATCTGGGAGATCTCGACGAGTCGCTCGAGGTCCGCACGCAGCATCGCGCGCGCGCGCTGGGTCTCGAGGGGCAGGTCGCGCCCGGTGACGGCGAACATGTTGCCGTTGCTCAGGTTCGAGTTGTGGGGGAGGGTGACGACGTCGCAGCCGATCCCGGCGTTCGTGCACTGCGTGCGCAGTCCCTCCCAGAGGTCGTAGACGTCGGGCACGTCGACCCACGGAATCGGCGCTGCGGGCACGTTCTCGTTCCGGAAGATTACGTTGTGATGGACCTTCGCGAGGCCGGGAGTCGCCGTGTACTCGTAGGCGGGGAAGGTCGTGAAGCGACACTGCGCCGAGCGGTCGTAGTGGCGCTCGGCCGCGGCCTGCTGCTCCTCCCAGACCGTGCGCATCATGCCTCGGCAACGAGCGCCGTCCTCGCCGCAGAGCTCGGGATTCCTTCGTGGCACGATCGAGAGCGGGTCGAGGGCGCCGGAGATCGTGCTCATGCGTGCGGTGAAGGCGTCGACCGTCGCGTTCACGGGCTGCGCCTCGTCGCGGAAGATCCGACACCCGGGCGTGTCGTAGGCCTCGGAGCCGGGTCGCGTGCAGAGCGCGACCTCGCCCTGGAAGGAGGCGTGATCGGTCAGTGCGGCGAAGTCGAGGGGACGTTCGAGGCGTGCGGGACGCGTCGGTCGTCCCTCGGCGTCGAGGGGCGGGAGCAGCACCTCCTCGCCCTTGCCGAAGCGGTAGGTGTCGTCCGGGCCGTTCCGCACGTCCCACATCCAGGCGTCCATCGAGAGCGTCGAGTGCACGTGCAGCTCGCCCCACAACGCGCGGCGCTCGGGATCGCGATCGAGGCAGGCCTCGCGCTCCTCGCTGTAGGGACGGCCCGAAGGCGCGAGGGGGCGATCGCTTCCGCTCGCGGTTCCGTCGCTCGCGCTCGCGGCCGCAGTCGTCTCGTCGGTCTTCGTCGACGCTTCGTCCTGCGTCGAGCAGGCGCCGAGGGCGACGAGCAGCGCCGCGAGGACGGGCATGACGCAGGGCGCGGGCACGGCCAGGGGAGCGCGCCGTGCGGGGACGACGAAGGCGGTGCGCCGCGCGGGCCGGTGGATCGAGGAAGCGAGCAGCGGGGCGGGCATGGGGTCTCCCGGGCACGAGGGGAGAGGAGGCGTGCCGATCGCTCGCACGCTAGCCCAGTCGATCGTCTGCGACTCTCCCGAACGACGTCGCCTGGATTAGATTCCGGGGCGTGCGGTCCGGTCCCCTCGTGACCGCGGATGGGAGGAAGGATGTCCGATTCCGGACTGCGTGCGTTGCTCGACCAGCAGGCGATCCGCGACGTGCTCTCGCGCTACTGCCGCGGACTCGACCGCATGGACAAGGAGATGGCCTACGCCGTCTGGCACGATGGGGGGACGGCCTTCTACGACGGGATCTTCGAGGGAACGGGACGGGGCTTCGTCGATTGGGTCTGGACGGCGCACGAGGCGATGGAGCGGCACTCGCATCAGATCACGAACGTCCTGATCGAGCTCGACGGCGACCGGGCTTCGAGCGAGTCCTATGTGACGGTCGTGCTCTGGACGAAGCCCGACGCCGCGGGGCGACAACGGGAGCTCGTGGGGCGCGGTCGCTACCTCGATCGCTGGTCGCGGCGCGGCGGCCGCTGGGCCATCGACCATCGCATCCATCTGCTCGACCTCTCGAGCAGCCTCCCGCTCGAACGCGCCGACGTCTCGGCCGGCTCGAGTCGGGACGAGCGGGACCTCTCCTTTGCGCTCCTTCCGATGACCGGGGCGCGCTCTACTTGACCTCGACGCGCACGTCGAAGCGGTCGAAGTAGAAGTCGAAGGCCCGGCGCAGCTCCGCCGGGTCCGCGCCGAAGTCGGCCCGCAGGTCGTAGACGACCTGTCCGTCCTTGCCGCGCGGGTGCGCCACCATGTACTCGTCGATCTGGCGCCGCGCGTCGTTCGTCATCGGCAGCCCCGCGACGTCGTAGATCTTCTCGACCATGGCGACGTCGTCCGCCATGAACTCGTGGAAGAGCACGTCGATCGTGCGGTCCGAGGGCAGCAGGTGGCGATCCCGCACCGACGCCTCGAGCAGTCTGCGCACGCGGTCGTGCCAGTACTCGAGGTACCACTCGGGATCGGTCGACCGATAGCTGGTGCGCGCCCCGTAGGCGAGCATCGTCGCGGCGGACTGGATGACCGAGACCGGGTCGCGATGGGTCACGACGATCGTCGCGTCCGGGAAGGTCTTCATGAGTGGCCCGATCTGTTCGAGGTGCTGCGGGCACTTCAGCACCCAGCGCTCCCGCGGCATGTGGTACTGCAGGATCTGCAGACCTTCGAGGAGGGCGCCCTGGTAGTGGGGTGTCTGGTCGTGGGCGAGGTAGTAGTCGCGCCATTTCGGCGCGCGTACGACCCATTCGATGTTGTAGCTCGTGAAGTCCGGGAGCAGGAACTCGAGCTCCTCGTGGATGTGGTCGGGCTCCATCGGATGCATCGCGGCCAGCAGCGGCGAGTTGCTCCGCATGTTCTGCCAGACCTCGTTGCAGCGATGCCAGCGACCGTCGTGCCCGTCCGCGTCGGGCACTTCACCCGGGACGGGGACGGGCTCCTGCCCCTCCCAGAGCGGCATCGATCGCAGTCGCTGGTCCGCCGCGATCAGGTTCACGAGATGCGTCGTGCCCGAGCGGGGCAGGCCGATCACGATGATCGGGCGCTCGATCTTCACGTCGTGGATTTCCGGGTGCTGCTTCAGGTAGTCGCGGATTCGCAAGCGCGTCGCCGCATAGCGCACGCAGTCGTTGAAATGGATCATGCGGCCGAGGCCCGTGCGGTTCGGCTCGTCGGCGCACGCGAGCCAGAGATCGAGGCGCTCGTGGAAGTCGTCGGCCCCGAAGTCCTCGAGGCCCGTGCGCTCGACCGCGGCCTCGAGCACGGCCTTCGTCGAGAGGTCGGTCTCGACGCGCTCGCCATAGGCGACGGCTGCCTTCTGGGCGTCGCTCAGGACGGGCTTCGCGAGGTCGTCGATGCGGATCTTCTGGCCGGCCAAATGCGGTCTCCGTGAGGTCAGCGGGCTTCCAATCTGGGCGGAGCTCGGCCCATCGGGGCATCCCGTCGGCGCCGGCCCATCGGGCACCGGGAGAAGCTAGCCTGTCGCGGCCTTCGCGCGCCCTCGCGCGTCACCGATCGTGTCCACACGGGAACTCCGAGGCGGGAATCCCCGCAAGCGTCGGCCCGGACCGGTCGAAGCGACGCGAGCGGCGTCGGGTCGCCGCGCGTGGACGCGCGAAGCGACTGCGCGCCCCGACGGCCGCGCGTCGAACGGATGGATCAGGAGGGAGCAGTCTTGACGCAAGGGTCGCGCGCGCCGGCCGCACTCGACCGGCAGACCATCGATCGCTTCACGGCCCGCATGCGCGAGGCCGGTCTGCCGGAGATCGCGACCCAGGCGTTCCTGCGCGCCCTCCGCTTCGTCGCCGAGGGGGGAGCGACGACGATGCCCGAGGCGTCGATCGAGCCGGTCGCGTCCCTGCCTTCGCTCGAGGGGCTGGAGGCCTACGCCGACGCGGGTCGAGCCGTCGCCAACCGGACGGTCGTGATCAAGCTGAACGGTGGACTCGGCACGAGCATGGGCCTGTCGCGGGCGAAGAGCCTGCTGCCGATCCGGCCGGGCGTCTCGTTCCTCGACCTGATCGCCCGGCAGATCCTCTGGCAGCGCGAGCATTGGCGCTGCGAGCTGCCGCTCGTGCTGATGAACAGCTACCGCACGCGCGACGACTCCCTCGCGGCGCTCGCCCGCTACGTCGGGCTCGAGTCGCGCGTGCCCCTCGACTTCCTGCAGCACAAGGTGCCGCGGGTCCATGCCGAGACGGGCCAGCCCATCGAGTGGCCCGACGACGACGACCTGGCCTGGTGCCCGCCCGGCCACGGGGATCTCTACATCGCCCTCGCGAGCTCGGGCATGCTCGGGAAGCTGCGCGCGGCGGGCATCCGCTACGCGTTCGTGTCGAATGCAGACAACCTCGGCGCCGTGCTCGATCCGCGCATCCTGGGCTGGGTCGCCGAGTCGGGCCTGCCCTTCGCGATGGAGGTCGCGTCGCGCACGGCCTCCGACCGCAAGGGCGGGCATCTCGCCCGACGCGAAGGGCGGCTCGTGCTGCGTGAGGTGGCGCAATGTCCCGAGGCGGACCTCCCGGCCTTCCAGGACGTCGAGCGTCATCGCTTCTTCAACACCAACAACCTCTGGCTCGACCTCGACGCCCTGGCGGAGGTGCTCGACCGTTCGCCGGAAGGCCTGGCACTCCCGGTGATCCGCAACGAGAAGCGCGTATCGCCGAGCGACGACTCGAGCCCGCGCTGCTACCAGCTCGAGACGGCGATGGGCTCGGCCATCGAGTGCTTCGACGGGGCGCAGGCGATCCTCGTGCCGCGGGAGCGCTTCGCGCCGGTCAAGACGACGAGCGATCTGCTCACGCTCTGGTCCGACGCCTACGCGCTCTCGGAGGATGCGCGCATGGTGCCCGTGGACGCCGAGGCGAACCGGCTCCGGGTGATCGAGCTCGATCCACGCTACTACGCGCGGATCGACGATCTCGAGGCGCGCTTCCCGCACGGTGCGCCCTCGCTCAGGCGGTGTCGTCGCCTCTCGATCGAAGGGGACCATCGTTTCGGCGCGGACGTCACGATCGAAGGGGAGGTCCGGCTCGAGACCGCCTCCGACCTACCCGTCGTGATCGAGCGGGGCAGGCGTCTCGTCGGCTGACGCAGCGCCCGACGAACGGCGTCGGTCCGGGTCCGAAGCCGTTCACGATCGCGTCAGCAGGGCCACCGGTACGTCGACGATCCGCGCACGCAGCCACTCGCCGAGGCTCTTGGCCTGCGCATCCTGCCGCGTCGAGGCGGCGACGCCCTCCTCGAGCAGTCCGTGGATCACGAAGTTGAGGCTGCGCAGAGCGGGGAACGCGAAGCGCTCGACCTCGAACGCCGCGACCTCGGGCAGCAGCGCCGCGAGTCGATCGGTCGTGAGGAAGTCGTCGAGCCACGCCCAGGCCGCGTCGTCCCGCACGAAGACCCCGAGGTTCGCGTTGCCGCCCTTGTCTCCGGAGCGCGCGCCGACCACGCGCCCGATCGGCGCGCGGCGCGTCGGGCCCGTCGGGCGCGCAACATCGGGTCCCTTCGCCGGGACGATCGTGACCGTTCCCCGCGGCGCCACGGACTCGACCGCGTGCGACTCTCCGCCGAGCAGCACGACCTCCTGGGACACGAGCCCGGCGTCGATCCGCGCGGGCTCGTAGACGCCGAAGGGGCGCGCCTCCGCTGGCCCCCCCCCGATCGGGAAGAAGCCGGGGATCGAGGCGAGGGCGAGCTCGGTCACGGCGTCGGAGAACGCGCGGCCCGTCTTCTTCGGGTCGACATCCTTGACCGCGACGTGCCAGACGGCGATCGCCTCGTCGTTCGTCTCCGGATCGATCTTGTCCGTGCGCGACAGACGTGTCGTGACGCGCTCGTAGTCCTCGGGTCCGTAGGGGCAGGCGCGCCAGAAGGCCTCCGCGACGACCCGGGCCTTCGCCTCGACGTCGAGGCCCGCGAGGCCGACGCGCATGTCGTTGCGGTAGCCGCCGAGGCGGTTCATGCAGACCTTGAGCGTCTCGGGCGGCGGCTCGCCCCGCGCGCCGAAGACGCGCACGCGGTCGCGCTCGAGGGACTCGAGGCGGATCGTGTCGAAGCGCGCCGTGACGTCCGGGCCGTGATAGGCGGGGCCCGCGATCTCGTAGAGGAGCTGCGAGGTCACCGTCCCGATCGAGACCTCGCCCCCCGTGCCCGCGTGCTTGCCGATGACGCACGATCCGTCCGCTGCGACCTCGGCGAAGGGGAAGCCGGGATGCGAGAGGCCCGGGACCTCCTCGAAGAAGGCGTAGTTGCCTCCCGTGACCTGGCTGCTGCACTCGATCAGGTGCCCCGCGACCACGGCGCCGGCGAGGGCGTCCCAGTCGTCGCGACGCCAGCCGTGATGCCAGGCCGCGGGCCCGCACACGACCGCGGCGTCGGTCACGCGGCCCGTGACGACGATGTCGGCGCCGCGGCTGAGGGCGTCGACGATGCCCCAGCAGCCGAGGTAGGCGTTCGCGGTCCGGAAGCGCCCCGGGTCCGCGATCGGCTCGTCCCCTTCGAAGGTCCGGAGTCGTCCCTCCGCGACGAGCGCGTCGAGGCGGGGCATCAGATCGTCGCCTCGCACGTACGCGATGCGCGGGGAGAGTCCCAGGCGCGCCGCCGCCTCGGCGACGGCATCGGCGCATCCGTCCGGGTCGAGGCCCCCGGCATTCGAGACGACCTTGATGCCGCGCTCGAGGCAGGCGCCCATCACGTCTTCCATCTGCGAGACGAAGGTGCGGGCATAGCCGCCGCCGGGTCGCTTCTCGCGCGTGCGCGCGAGGATCCACATCGTGAGCTCCGCGAGCCAGTCGCCCGTCAGCACGTCGATCGGGCCGCCCTCGACCATCTCGCGGGCGCCGCTGCGCCGGTCGCCGAAGAAGCCCGAGCAGTTCGCGATGCGGATCGGCTCGCCCATTCCGTCCTCCCCCGGGCCGATCCGTCGGGCCATCGGCCTTCCGTGCGGCTCTCCGGCGGAGGGCCGGGCCGACGGGACGGTCCTCCTTCTATCAATTCGCGCGGACGAGGACAACAAGGTCCTGAGCCCGCCTCCATCGTCCCCTTCGTCTCCGACCCGAGGTCCCTCGCGGCCGTACGCGCGCTGGACTACGAAGTGGCAGGCGCACCGGGCGGGTGATGGAGAATCGGGAAGGCGTGCGCGGCGAGGAGGGCGCGATGAAGATCGACTCGGGAATCGGGTACACGTCGGATCTGTCGAAGGTGCCCGAGGAGGCCCGGCGCCTCGAGGCCGAGGGCTATGACGGGATGGTGACGGCGGAGATCAGCAGCGATCCCTTCCTGCCCCTCGTGCTGGCCGCGGAGCACACGGAGCACATCGAGCTGATGACCTCGATCGCCGTGGCCTTCGCGCGCAATCCGATGATCCTCGCGAACATCGGCAACGACCTGCAGGCGTACTCGAAGGGCCGCTTCGTCCTCGGGCTCGGCTCGCAGATCAAGCCCCACGTCACGAAGCGCTTCAGCATGCCCTGGTCGCGGCCCGCGGCGCGGATGCGGGAGTTCGTGATGGCGATGCGCGCGATCTGGGCCTGCTGGTACGAGGGCGAGAGGCTCGCCTTCCGTGGCGACTTCTACCAGCACACGCTGATGACGCCGATGTTCGTACCGACCAACAACGCCTACGGACCGCCGCGGGTGGTGCTCGCGGCGGTCGGGCCGAAGATGACGGAGGTCTGCGGCGAGGTCGCGGACGGGATGCTCGTGCACGCCTTCACGACGGCGCGTTACCTGCGCGACGTGACGGTTCCCGCCCTCGCGCGGGGTCTCGCGAAGTCGGGGCGGGCGAGAGACGCGCTCGAGCTCTGCTATCCCGCCTTCATCGTGACCGGGCGAGACGAGCGGGAGTGGGCCGAGTGTCGTTCGGCCGTCGCGCGTCAGATCGCCTTCTACGGCTCGACGCCGGCCTATCGGGGCGTCCTCGAGGTGCATGGCTGGGGCGAGCTGCAGACCGAGCTCAACCGGCTGTCGAAGCGCGGCGAGTGGGAGGCGATGGGGGAGCTCGTGACGGACGAGGTGCTCGAGGAGTTCGCCGTGGTCGCCGAGCCGGCGAAGGTGGCGGATGCGCTCGTCGCACGCTTCGGTGGCCTCGTCGACCGTCTGCTCGTCACGTTCCCCTTCGCGAAGCCCGAGGAGCGGGCGCGCTACATGGAGACCCTGCGCGCCGGTTGATGGCGATGCGGCGCAGAGCGCACGCGCGGATCGCAATGAGGAGGGAGGAGGGGAACATGTCGGAGGCGGCGCGGGATCTCGCGAAGGAGGCCGGCGAGCTGCTCGCCTTCCTGCGCACCCTCGACGCCGGGGACTGGGCGCGGAAGACCCGCTTCCTCGACTGGACGCCCTGGGACGTCGTCGCGCACCTGCACTACTTCGACGAGGTCTCCCTCGCCGCGGTGGCTGGGGAGGAGGCCTTCGCCGAGCAGCGCAGGCAGCTCCTCGCGTCGGTCGGGAGTGGCCGCTCCGCGCGCTCGCTCGCGCAGGATGCGCTCGGGCACCTCCCGGGCCCGGAGCTCCTCGAGCGCTGGTTCGTGACCTGCTGCGAGCTCGCGCGGCGTCTCGAGGCCTGCGAGCCGAAGCGCCGCCTGCCCTGGTTCGGACCCGACATGAGCGCGCCCATGTTCGCGACCGCGCGCTACATGGAGACCTGGGCCCACGCGCAGGAGATCTACGACCTGAAGGGCATCGCGCGCGTACACACCGATCGCATCCGACACATCGTCGAGATCGGCATCCGCACCTATCGCTGGACCTTCGTGAACCGGCGGCTCGAGGTGCCGGGCCCGTTGCCCTTCGTGCGACTGCTCGCGCCCTCCGGCGCGATCTGGGAGTACGGCGAGACGGACGCTGCGAATCGGATCGAGGGCCTGGCCGTCGACTTCTGCTCGACCGTGACACAGACGCGCCACGTCCGGGACACGGCACTCCGCGTCGAGGGGCCCGTGGCGGGGCGGTGGATGGAGATCGCCCAATGCTTCGCGGGGCCGCCCGCGGATCCGCCGGCGCCGGGCTACCGGACCGGATCGGAGACGTCGGACCAGCGGGCGCCGCGCGATGCGGTGGCGGCCGGACGCGATCGGGCGGTGTAGTCTCGGCGGGTCGCGGCGCCGATCGGGTGGTTCCCGGGCTCGGGCGGAGCGACCGACTCGACCGAGGAGGCGTTCGCGGTCCCATGAAGTTCTCGATCCAGCTCCCCACCGACCGCGTCGAGGCCCTCGCGGACTTCGGCACCGCCGACGCGATCGCGACCCTCGCCCGCAAGATCGAGAAGTCGGGCTTCGATGCCTGCTTCGTGACGGAGCACCCCTTCCCGACCGATCGCTGGCTCGCGAGCGGGGGGCACCACGCCCTCGATCCCTTCGTCTCCCTCGCCGTCGCCGCGTCGGCGACGAAGCATCTGCGTCTGCATACGAACATCCTGGTGCTCGCCTACCGGAATCCCTTCCTGACGGCGAAGGCCGTGGCGAGCCTCGATGCCGTGAGTGGCGGGCGCGTGATCGTGGGCGTCGGGGCGGGCTATCTCGAGGGCGAGTTCAAGGCGCTCGGCGCCTCCTTCGAGGATCGCAACGATCGCAGCGACGACGCGCTCGTGGCGATGAAGGCGGCGTGGACGGGGGAGTCGGTCACGATGGCGCGGCCGGGCTTCGAGGCGGCGGGCAATACGATGCTGCCGTCGCCGGTCCAGAGGCCGCATCCGCCGATCTGGATCGGCGGCAACAGTCCGCGCGCGATCCGACGCGCGGTCGACTTCGCGCAGGGCTGGAGCCCCTTTCCGCTGCCTGCCGCCGGCGCGGGCCGCACCCGGACCTCGGCGATCGAGTCCGTCGCCGACCTCGCGGCGGGCATCCGCCGCATGCGCGACTACGCGGCCGAGCGTGGGCGGGAAGGGCCCCTCGACGTGAACTTCGTGCCCTTCGGCCTGCACATGAACACGAAGCGATTGCCCGAGGACGCGAAGATCCACGACCAGCTCGGTGAGCTCGCCGAGGCCGGCGTCAACTGGGTGACGGTGGGCCTGCCGACCTCGAGCCGATCCGCCTACCTCGACGCGCTCGACCACTTCGCTGCGACCTTCCTCCCGCGCGAGGGGCGCTGAGTCGGGACCTCGACACGGCGGAATCGATGTGGGGCTGCCCCGGTTCGCGTCGTCGACGAGCTGGCGCCGTGCGTGGGATCCTCCGCTCGTGGGAAGGGTCGAGTCGTGCTCGGGTGAACCCCGTGTGCTGCCCCGGCCTCCTTGCGGCCTTGCTCTGCGGTGTTGCTTGAATCGGACTGGCACTCACCCTGGGCTTTTCAAATCAGGGGTTTAGGGCGTACAGGCCGCGCCGGGCGACGCCGAATGGGTGTCCGGTGAGCGGGTGCGCGTGATAAGGTTCGGGCGCATCGACGAGTCTTCCTGCTCGAGGGTCCATGTCGCGAGGTTCCGGCGAGAGCGGATCGTGGTGCGCGTGGACGTCGAGGCAGGTCGACGACGGAGGATCGGGGCGGCAGCGCGCCCCGTCGGTGTCCGGCAGGGCGGTTCGAGGTGGCCTGGCAGGCCGGGCCGAGGTGGAGAGAGACTTCGCACGATGAAGCGCGCGCTGATCCTTTTCTCCCATCTCGCGGTCGTCTGGTTGCTTCTCTCCGGGCACTACGACGCGACGCTCCTGACCTACGGCGCGCTCTCGTGTGCGGGCGTCGTCGCGCTCGTCTGGCATCTCGGCATCCTGGACATGGAGGCCCTGCCGACGCACCTGGGCCTGCGTCCCTTCCTCTATCTGCCCTGGCTCTTCAAGGAGATCGTGCTCTCGAACCTCTCGGTCGCGCGGGTGATCCTGAGCCCGTCGCTGCCGATCGAGCCGCGCATCCTGCGCGTGTCGGCGAGCCAGCGGACGCAGGTCGGCCAGGTGATGTACGCGAACTCCATCACGCTGACCCCGGGCACGATCACCCTCGACGTGCGGGACGGGCAGCTCCTGGTCCACGCGCTCACGAAGGACTCCGCCGAGGGACTGCTGTCGGGCGAGATGGATCGCCGGGTGGCGCATCTCGAGGCGCGCGGCGCCCAGCGCGAGGAGCGGGCGGGCCTGCTGGGAGGTCACGGGGCGTGAACGTCTTCGCCGTGGCCATGCTCGGCATCCTCGTGACGATGCTGCTCGCGCTCGTCCGGGCATTCCTCGGGCCCACGGTCTACGACCGCGTGCTGGCGGCGAACATGTTCGGCACGAAGACCGTGCTGCTGATCGCCGTCTCCGGCTTCCTCACGGGCCGTCCGGAGTGGCTCGACCTCGCCCTGATCTACGCGCTCATGAACTTCACGGGCATGATCGCGCTGCTGCGCTTCAGCAAGTTCGAGAACCTCGCCCACGACGAGCAGGGGAAGTGATGGAAGCCCTGCGCGAGGTCCTGACCTGGCTGCTGCTCGTCTCGGGTGTCGGCTTCTGCCTGATCGGTGGGATCGGCATGCTGCGCATGCCCGACTTCTACACGCGCAGCCACGCCGCCAGCCTGACGGACACCCTCGGTGCGACGCTCGTGGTCGCCGGGCTCGCCGTGCACTCGGGCCTGAACCTGATCAGCGTCAAGCTCGTCTTCGTCCTGGTCTTCCTCTACCTGACGAGTCCGACGGCAGCGCACGCGCTCGTGAAGGCCGCGTACTCGAAGGGCCTGCATGCGCCCGACGTCGAGGACGCGACGAAGCCGCGTGCGGGAGGGGCGGGCTGATGGGCACTTTCGTCGTGGGCTCGATGATCGAGGTCACGCTCTTCGCGTTCATGATCGCGCTGACGCTCTACATCGCGCGCATCCGCAGTCTCTTCGCGGCGGCGATGCTCTTCGGAATCTTCAGCCTGATCTCGGCCGGCATGCTGACCCTGATGGACGCGGTCGACGTCGCCTTCACGGAGGCGGCGGTCGGTGCGGGTATCTCGACCGTGCTCTTCCTCGGCGCGCTCGGGCTGACGGCCTCGGAGGAGACGCGCCCGCTGCACCACAGGCTGAGCGCCAAGCTCGTCGTGATCGCGACGGGTCTGATGCTGGCCTGGGGCACGCTCGACATGCCCGCCTACGGCGATCCCGATGCGCCGATCCACCACCACGTCGCCCCCCACTACCTCGAGGACTCCGAGGAGGAGATCGGCATCCCGAACGTCGTGACCTCGGTCCTCGCGAGCTACCGCGGCTACGACACCTTCGGCGAGACGACCGTCGTGTTGACGGCGGCGGTCGGCGCGATGCTGCTGCTGGGGGGCGGGCTGACGCGCGCGCGGGACGACGACCCGGACGCTGACGCGCACGGGGAGGGTTCGGCGTGAGCGATGTCCCGACGCACGGGGAGGGTTCGGCGTGAGCGAAGTCCCGACGCACGGGGAGGGCTCGGCGTGAGCGAAGTCCCGACGCACGGGGAGGGCTCGGCGTGAGCGACGCGCGGACGCGTGGGGAGGGCTCGGCATGAGCGATACCCCGATCAAGATGCGCGTGCGCGAGACCGTGATCCTGCGGGTGATCGGGAAGGGCTTCGTCCCCTTCATCCTGCTCTTCGCGCTCTACGTGCAGTTCCACGGCGACTACGGACCGGGCGGCGGCTTCCAGGCGGGCGTGATCTTCGCCGCGGGCCTGATCCTGCACGCGCTGATCTTCGGTCTGGACGCGCTGCGCGAGAAGATCCCGCCGATCGTGGTGGAGATCGGCATCGCCCTCGGCGCGCTGATCTACGGCGGCGTCGGTCTCGTCGCGATGCTGAACGGCGGCGAGTTCCTCGACTACGGCGTGCTCGATCATCACGAGCCCGCGCACGGCCAGCATCTCGGCATCCTGCTGGTCGAGCTGGGCGTGGGCATCACGGTCACCTTCGTGATGGTCGCGATCTTCTACGCCTTCGCCGGGCGGTCCCGCCAATGACGATCGAACGACTCGTCGATCATCTCGCGACCCATTGGAACTACCTCGCCGTCATCGTCCTGATGATGAGCGGGCTCTACATCGCGATCTCCCGGGGCAATCTCGTCAAGAAGATCATGGGCATGAACGTGTTCCAGGCTTCGGTGATCCTGATGTACGTCTCGATGGGCAAGATCCACGGCGGTACGGCGCCGATCCTGGTCGAAGGCGTTCCGGACGTCGTCTACACGAATCCCGTGCCCCACGTCCTGATGCTCACGGCGATCGTGGTCGGCGTGGCGAGCACGGCCCTCGGCCTCGCCCTCGTCGTTCGCACGAAGGAGGCCTACGGGACGGTCGAGGAGGACGAGATCGTCGCCCTCGACCGGGCGGACGACGAGCGCGAGATGGCGACCGAGCGGGCCGAGCGCCGGGCTGCGGGGGCGGGCGCGTGAGCCATCTCTACGAGCATCTCCCCGCGCTCCAGGTGCTGGTGCCGCTGATGGCGGCGCCGCTCTGCTTCCTGCTGCGGAAGGAGGCGCTCGTCGGCGCCTTCACCGTCGCCGTCAGCTTCGTCTGCCTGGGGATCTCTGCCTCGCTGCTGGGGCAGGTCCTCGACGGCCATGTGATCGTCTACGAGTTCGGCGGCTGGCCGCGCCCCTTCGGCATCGAGTACCGGATCGACCTGCTGAATGCCTTCGTCCTGCTGACGGTCTCGGCGCTCGCCGCCGTCGTGTTCGTCGCGGGGCCGGGGCAGGCCCGCCGCGCGATCCCGCCCGGACGCGAGTACCTCTTCTACTCGGCGGCGCTGCTCTGTCTGACCGGCCTGCTCGGCGTCACGATCACGGGGGACGTCTTCAACGTCTTCGTGTTCATGGAGATCTCGTCCCTCTCCTCCTACATCCTGATCTCCCTCGGCCGGGAGCGCCGCGCTCTCATGGCGGCCTACTCCTATCTGATCATGGGCACGATCGGCGCGACCTTCCTGCTGATCGGCATCGGCCTCATGTACCAGATGACCGGTACGCTCAACATGGTCGACATGGCCGAGCGCCTCCAGCACGTGAACCACACGCGGACCGTGCTCGTCGCGCTCGCCTTCGTCGTCGTCGGCATCAGCACGAAGCTCGCGGTCTTCCCGCTCCATCAATGGCTGCCGAACGCCTACAGCTTCGCCCCGCCGATCGTCTCGGCCTTCCTCGCCTCGACCGCGACGAAGGTCGCCTACTACCTGCTGATCCGGTTCTGCCTCGGCCTCTTCGGTCTGGTCTTCGTCTTCGAGACGGTCGGGATCGACACGCTGCTGATGCCGCTCTCGGTGCTGGCGATGTTCGTGGGCTCGATCGCGGCGATCTACCAGACGGACTTCAAGCGCCTGCTCGCCTACTCGAGCATCGCCCAGATCGGCTACATGACCCTCGGCCTCTCCCTGGCGACGGAGGCCGGCGTGGCGGCGGGGATCGTCCATCTCTTCAACCACGCCTTGATGAAGGGGGCGCTCTTCCTCGTCGCCGCCTGCGTCACCTGGCGCGTCGGCGGCACGAAGATCGGCGCGATGAAGGGCCTGGGGCAGCGCATGCCCTGGACGATGGCCGCCCTCGTCGCCTCGGGCCTCGCGATCATCGGCGTGCCCGGCACGGTCGGCTTCGTGAGCAAGTGGGCGCTCGTGTCGGCCGCTCTCGAGAAGGACGCCCTCGGCCTCGCCTTCCTGATCATGGCGAGCTCCGTGCTGGCCGTCGTCTACGTCTGGCGCCTCGTCGAGGTCGCCTACTTCGCGACGCCGGAGGGCGAGATCGAGAAGAAGGACGCGCCACTCCGCCTGCTGATCCCGACCTGGATCCTGGCGGGCGCGTCGATCTGGTTCGGTCTCTTCTCGAGCTTCCCGATGCGGGTCTCGGAGCTGGCGGCGGCGCAGATCTTCCGGGTGGGGCTCTAGGAGGCGATGGGCATGGACGCACAGACGGCGCTCGTGGCCTCGCTCTGCCTTCCCGTCGTGGGCGCGATCGGCGTGCAGGCGCTCGGCCGCACGGCCGGCGAGAACGTCCGCGATGCCTGGACCGTGCTCGTCGGGCTCGCGACCTTCGGCTGTGTCACGCAGCTGGTCGGGCCCGTGATGTCGGGCGCGCGGCCGTCGCTCTGGCTGCCCCATCAGATGGCGGGGCTCGGGCTGGGCTTCGAGGTCGAGCCCCTGGGCCTGCTCTTCGGGCTCGTGGCCTCCGGACTCTGGATCCTGACCTCGCTCTACGGCTTTGGCTACATGCGAGGCCATCACGAGAAGAACCAGACGCGCTTCTTCACCTGCTTCGCCCTCGCGATCGCCGCCGCCCTCGGCATCGCCTTCGCCGGCGATCTCGTGACCCTCTTCCTCTTCTACGAGATCCTGACCTTCTCGACCTTCCCCCTCGTCACCCACGCCGGGACGGAGGCGGCGGTCCGCGCCGGGCGCGTCTACCTCGGGATCCTCGTCTCGACCTCGGTCCTCTTCCTGCTCCTTGCCATCCTCTGGACCGCCTCGATCTCCCCCACGCTGCGCTTCACGCCGGGCGGCATCCTGGACGGGCACATCGACGGCGATGCCGCGCGTCTGCTCTTCCTGCTCTTCGCCTACGGCGTCGGCAAGGCGGCGCTCATGCCCTTCCATCGCTGGCTGCCCGCCGCGATGGTGGCGCCCACGCCGGTCTCGGCGCTCCTCCACGCGGTCGCCGTCGTGAAGGCGGGCGTCTTCACCGTCCTCAAGGTCGCGCTCTACGTCTTCGGGATAGACTTCCTCGCGCAGGGCGAGGTCTCCACGGCCGTCGTCTGGATCGCTGCCATCACGATCCTCGCCGCCTCGATCCGGGCGCTCTACCTCGACAACTTCAAGGCCCGGCTCGCCTACTCGACGATCAGCCAGCTCTCCTACATCGTGCTCGGCGCCGCGCTCGCGACCTCCGCCGCCGCGATGGGCGCCGGGCTCCACATCCTGATGCACGCCCTCGGCAAGATCACGCTCTTCTTCGTCGCCGGCGCCGTCTACGTCGTGGCCCACAAGACCGAGGTGAGCCAGCTCGACGGCCTCGGCCGGCGCATGCCGTTCACCTTCGGCGCCTTCTGTGTGGCCTCCTTCAGCATCATCGGCCTGCCGCCCCTCGGCGGCGCCTGGAGCAAGTGGTACCTCGTGAGCGGCGCCTTCGACGCGGGGCAGACGCTGATGGCGCTCGTCTTCATGGCGAGCTCGCTGCTCTCGATCGGGTACCTGATGCCGATCGTGGTGCGCGCCTTCTTCCGGCCGCTGCCGGCGGGAGAGGAGGAGGGCGTGCGCGAGATCCCGATGCTGATGCTCCTGCCGATCTGCGCGACGGCGCTCGGATGCCTGCTGATCTTCTTCTACGCGGACGCGGCCTATCGGCTGCTCGCGCCGGTCGTGGGGCTCGCGGGATGACGGACGTGGGACGGCCGGGGAGGGCGCGAGGATGAGCGACGAGACGAGCGGCGCGCCGGCGCAGGAAGCGCCGGGGGCCCGTCACGGCGGACACGACGGAGACGCGGGCGGCGGACACGGTCCGCGCCCTGGCGAGGATTTCTGGCTCGACCGGCCGGGCTCCGTCGATCTGATCATCAAGCTGCTGATCGGCGCGGGCGTCGCCGTCGTCGCCGCGGACTTCTTCTATCACAAGCACGGCGAGTTCCACTTCCAGGAGTATTTCGCCTTCGACGCGGTATTCGGCTTCGCGGCCTACGTGGGACTCATCACGGCGGCCAAGGGTTTCCGCAAGATCGTGATGCGCGGCGAGGACTACTATGATTGAGTCGTCGCCCTCGCTACTGACCTCGCTCCTCTCGCTGCCGCCGGGGCTGCTGCTCGTCGTCGCGGCGATCCCGGCCGTGATGCTGCCGCATCGCGCGTCCCAGGCCGCGATGATGGTGCTGCCGGCCCTCGGGCTCTGGCATCTCGCGTCCCTGCCGAATGGCTTCGAGCACGACGTCTCGGTCTTCGACCTGACCCTGCAGCTGACGCGCATCGACGCCCTCTCCCGCGTCTTCGGCATCGTCTTCCACGTGGCGGCCTTCCTCGGCGTCCTCTACGCCGCCCATCAGAAGGATCGCCTCCAGGCCGCCGCCGCCCTGATCTACGCGGGTGCGGCGATCGCGGCGGTCTTCGCCGGCGACCTCGTCACGCTCTTCGTGTGGTGGGAGCTGACGGCGATCTCCTCGGTCTTCCTCGTCTGGGCGCGAAAGACCGAGTCGGCCCTCGCCGCGGGCCAGCGCTACCTCGTCATCCAGGTGCTCTCGGGCCTGCTGCTCCTCGCCGGCACGATCCTGCTGCATCGCGAGTCCGGCTCGATCGCCTTCGACCACATCGGTCTCGAGACCCCCGGCGGCTGGCTCGTCTTCTTCGCCTTCGGCATCAAGGCGGCATTCCCGTTCCTGCACGGCTGGATGAAGGACGCCTACCCCGAGGCGACCGTGACCGGCACGGTCTTCCTGTCGGGCTTCACGACCAAGCTCGCGATCTACGCCTTTGCCCGGGGCTTCGCCGGCACGGAGATCCTGATCCCGATCGGCGCGGCGATGACCGCCTTCCCGATCTTCTTCGCCGTGATCGAGAACGACCTGCGCCGGGTGCTGTCGTACAGCCTGAACAACCAGCTCGGCTTCATGATCGTGGGCGTCGGGATCGGGACGGAGCTCGCGCTGAACGGCACGGTCGCCCACGTCTTCGCCCACGTGATCTACAAGGCGCTGCTCTTCATGGCGATGGGCGCCGTGCTCTTCCGCACGGGCACGATCAAGGCCTCGGAGCTCGGCGGGCTCTACAAGTCGATGCCCTGGACGGCGGCCTTCTGCATCGTCGGCTCGATCTCGATCTCCGGCTTCCCGCTCACGAGCGGCTTCGTCTCGAAGTCGATGGTGCTCTCCGCTGCGGCCCACCAGCACTACATGTGGATCTTCCTCGTGCTGCTCTTCGCCTCGGCGGGCGTGCTCGACCACTCGGGCATCAAGATCCCCTTCTTCTCGTTCTTCGCCCACGACTCGGGCAAACGCGTCGAGGAGGCGCCCTTCAACATGCGCCTCGCGATGGCCTTCGCGGCGGCGATCTGCATCGGCATCGGCGTCTTCCCGCAGGCCCTCTACTCGATCCTGCCGTACCCGGTCGAGTATGCGCCCTATACGACGACCCACGTCTTCACGGTGCTCCAGCTCCTGATCTTCGCCGCGCTCGCCTTCGTCTTCCTGTGGAAGATGGGCTGGTATCCGCCGGAGCTGCGCAGCGTCGTGCTCGACGTCGACTGGGTCTGGCGGCGCGTCCTGCCGCTCGCCTGGTCGGGGGTCTCGGGCGTCTGGATCGCGGGCCAGGGCGTCTTCCTCGGCACGGCCGATCGCCTGCGCCTGGCCTTCCTCGGATTCACGCGCGCGCATCTCTCGCCCTGGTCGCGACTCGGCGAGCCCTGGCCGACGGGCGTGACGGCGATGTGGGCCGCGGCGCTCCTGGCGGCCTACCTCTTCATCGCATACTGATCGCGCGTCGCGCGCGGGATCCCGTCGACGCTTGCGTCGGCGGGCGTGTCGAGGCGCCCTGGCGGCCCTGGCGAAGCCGTGCCCGATCGGGTCTCATCCCGGGTCCAACGCGGAGACCCGGACCCCATGCCCGACCTGCTCTACGAGAAGCGTGATGGCATCGCGCTCATCACCTTCAACCGGCCGGAGCGGCGCAACGCCTTCAGTCCCGAGACGATCGTCCGCCTCGCCGAGGCCTGGATCGACTACCGCGACGACGACGCGCTTCGCGTCGCGATCCTGACCGGCGCGGGCGACAAGGCCTTCTGTGCGGGCGGCGACCTCGGGACGCTGCTCCCGCTCTTCACGGGCGCCCGCAAGCCCGAGACCGACTGGGACCATCGCCTCATGTCGGACCTCGGGCAAACCATGTCGACCGCACTGCTGCGTCCCTTCGAGCTCTACAAGCCGATCGTCGCCGCGATCAACGGCTACGCCCTCGCCGGCGGCTCGGAGCTCCTGCAGGCGACGGACATCCGGATCGCCTCGACCACGGCCAGCTTCGGCCTGACCGAGACCCAGCGCGGTCTCGTGCCGGGTGCGGGTTCGATGGTGCGACTGCCGCGGCAGGTGCCCTACTGCAAGGCGATGGAGATCCTGATGACCGGGGACGCGATCTCCGCGGAGGAGGCCCTTCGCATCGGCTTCGTGAACGAGGTCGTCGCCCCCGAGCGCGTCCTGCCGCGGGCCTACGAGTTCGCCGAGCGCCTCGCGCGCAACGGCCCGCTCGCCGTGGCCGCCGTCAAGGAGGCCGTCCTGCGCACGAGCGGCCTCGCCCTCGAGGAGGCCTTCGCGATCGAGAACGAGATCTCGGGCCGTGTCACGCGTTCGGAGGACGCACGCGAGGGGCCGCGGGCCTTCATGGAGAAGCGCGAGCCGGTCTTCCACGGCCGCTGAGCCGAGTCGAGACGAAGCGAGAGGAGGGCGCGGAATGCTCGAGTCGATCGAATGTGTGAAGAAGGTCGTCGAGTGCGACAACGGGCGCGACGAGGCAGGCTACCGCCGCCTCCTGCACGACGACTACGTCTCCTACGTCCACGGCAAGGAGTCGACCGTCGGCGCCGAGGCCGAGGTCGCGGCGCTCGCGAGCTGGTGGAAGGCCACGAGCGACGTCCATCTCGAGATCCTCGAGATGACCGAGTCCGGTGGACTCGTCACGCTCCGCTACACGCTGACGGGCACGAACGACGGTGACCTGTTCGGGCGGCCCGCGACCGGGCGGCGCTTCCACGTCGAGAACTGCACGCTGCTGCGCGTCGTCGACGGACGCGTCCAGAACGCCTATCGCTACTCGGACACGCTCGGGCTGATGACGCAGCTCGGCCTGATGGGAGGATGACCGGGATGAAGCCGATCCATCGCCGACCCCTCGACCTCGCCCTCGTGCTCTTCTTCTCGATCTCCGTGCTCTACGGCTTCCTCTTCAGCCTGCCGGAGGGACTCGGCGTGCCGGTTGCGGCAGACAGCCCCTGGCCGCCCCTGCGCGCGCTGCACGAGTGGGCGGTCGCCGAGGAGCCCGCGCATCTCGATCCGCCGCCGAACCTGATCGCCGCGACGCTCTTCGACGGGCTCTTCCAGGCGCCGGCGCTGCTCTTCGTGATGATCGGGCTCGTGCGACTCAGCCCCTGGCTGCGGACGCTCTCGCTCTTCTACTCGGGCGCCGCCATCACGAACATGTTCTTCTACTTCGTGCAGACCTTCCTCGGCCCGCATCCGCCCCCGAACACGATCTACTACCTCGTCTTCAACCTGCCCTGGCTGATCGCTCCGGCCGTGCTCGGCCTGCGCGTCCTCCGGGCGCGAGACCTGAAGGCGGCGGGCTGACGCGCGGGGCGATTCCCCTCGCGCGCACACGACGCCGATCCGACTCCCGACGCCTGTGTGACAGGCATGAGGCGCAGCGCCGCGACGTCTTGTGATCGCAATCACGATGACATCGCTTGCGTCTTCCGTACCCTCCCGCGCGGCAGGGCCTGGGAGCTCTGCACATCCATCACGTCGGGGACCGGTCGAGGACATCCCTCGCGGCCCCGACGCCTTCCGGACGCGCGCGTCCGGGAACACGGAAACAGGAGCCTCATGGACCGCCTCGGAACGGACCGCCTCGGAGTCGTGCGCTTCGTCTCTGCCTCTCTTCTGGCCTCGCTGGTCGTGGCCTTCGGCGGAAGCGCCGGCGCCCAGCAGAACACCCGGCTCTTCGACGAGCGGGGGAACCGGGGCTACGCCTTCGAAGGTCCCTACGCGCAGTTCGGCATCGCGGTCGGCCGCATCGACTTCGACGGCAACGTGGACAGCGACGCGAGCGGCGGCTTCACGATGACCGGCGGCTACCGCTTCCTGCCCTGGCTCTCGGCGGAGGCGAACTTCACCTACCTCGGCGGCGGCGACGTCGAGGTTCGCAATCGGAACGTCGGTGACGGCGAGTTCTTCGCCTTCACCTTCGGCCCGAAGATCTATCCCCTCGGCGCCCTCACGACGGACGCCATCCCCGACATCATCCAGCCCTACGGTCTGATCCAGATCGGTGGCGGCCAGTTCGAGATCGACGACACCTCCTACGAGGAGGACTCGTTCATCGCCCGCTTCATCATCGGCTTCGATGTCTGGATGACCGACCACGTCGGCTTCTTCGTCGAGGGCGGCGGCGACGCGGCGAGCGAGGACGACGTCGACGGCGTCGGCATCTTCACGGTCGGCGGGCAGTACCGCTTCTAGCCGCCGGGCATCGCCGTACCGCTCACCTCGCCGACCGTCCTCGGACCCGTGGTGGTGTTCGGATCGGGTCCTGGCGGTCGGGGCGGGCAGGACGTCGTCGGAGACGATGCCGCCGCAGCTGCCCGTGAGGGTCGAAGGGGCGCAGCGGCAACTTCGACGCGTCGCTTCGGTCAGGTCAGCGCGCCGGTCGCCGCGATCGCCGAGATCTCGTCTTCGGCGTAGCCGAGGACGTCGCGCATCACCTCGAAGGTGTGTTCGCCGATCAGCGGGCCGGCCCGGGTCGGGCGGGCGGGGGTCGCGGAGAAGGTCGTGACCGCACCGTCGAAGGTGCTGCGGCCGAAGCCGCCGTGGTCGAGCTCGATGAAGAACCTGCGGGCGACGAGCTGCGGGTCGGCGTGGTAGTCCTTCGCGCGCAGGGGCACGTAGGCCGGCACGCCCGCCTCGCGCAGGCGCTCGGCGGTCTCGAAGCATTTCTGCTCGGCGGCCCAGGCCGACACGACCCGGTCGATGTCCTCGCGCCGGGCGAGGCGCGCATCGACGGCGTCGAGCTCGTCGCCGCCGAGGGACGCGAGGTCCGGCACGAGCTCGCGGAGCGCGCGCCAATGCTCCGGCGTACGCGCCTCGAGGGCGACGAAGCGCTCGGTCTCGGCCGTGCGGTAGACGCCGTGCGGACAGCCCCACTCCGAGTCGTGGCCGGCCCGGTCGAGCACGCGTCCCGTCGCCTGATGATCGAGCAGCATCGGCGTCAGATGGTGGATCGCGGCCTCGATCTGGGACACGTCGATGACCTGGCCCTGGCCCGTGCGGTCGCGATGGTGGAGGGCGGCGCAGAGCGCGGCGAGCGCATAGCGCGGCGAGATGAAGTCCGTATAGGCGCCCCAGGGCGAGGAGGGCTTGCGGTCGGGCCATCCCGTGATGCCCGTGAGCCCGGCGAGGGCCGCGCCGTGGATGCCGAAGCCCGTGTGCTTGCGCTCGCGGCCGGTCTGACCGCGCATGCAGGTGTAGAGCATGACGAGGTCGGGCTTGATCGCGCGCAGCTGCTCGTAGCCGAGGCCGAGGCGCTCGGCCGTGCCGGGCGTGAAGTTCTCGACGACGACGTCGGCCCACTCGACCATGCGATGGGCGACGGCGAGGCCCTCGGGCTTCGTGAAGTCGATCGCGATGCCGAGCTTGCTCTGGTTCATGTTGGCCGCCGTATGGCCGGTCGTCGTGCCGGGCGGCCCGATCCAGGGCGGCAGGAAGCGCAGCGTGTCGACGCGCGTCTCCGTCTCGACGCGCAAGACGGTCGCGCCGAGGTTCGCGAGATCCTTCGTGATGAGCGGTCCGGCGGCGATCCACGAGAAGTCCGCGACCTTGAGCCCCTCGAAGATCTGCTCCCGCGGCGCGGTCTTCGCGACGGTAGGGGGCGAGGGGCGGCGGGCGAGGGCGTCGACGAGGGCCTGGTCCTGGCCGAGCTGCGGGGCGGGGTGCGCGTAGTCGATCGGCGTCTCCGAGAGCCGCGCGAAGGGCCCGGGCATCTTCAGCCCGGCGACGTCGATCCAGAACTCGCGGTCGAGGAGCTGGGGATCGGCGAGCAGGTCCTGCGCGAGGTAGACCGGCGCGAAGAGCCATTTCTGCGCGACCGCCTGCTCCTGGATCTCCGCCTTCGTCATCGTCCGGAACTTCGCGAGCAGCTGCTCGACCGCGCGGTTGCCATCCTCGACGGAGAGCGTGCCCGCCTGCATCTGCTGGATCCAGGTCGTCCAGTCGATGCCGCGCAGGTCCTCGTCGAGCCCGCCCTGCTCGGCCAGCCAGGTCATCGCGGCGTTGAAGCCGAAGGCACCCTGGGCGCCCAGCACGAGCACCATGACGATGAAGCCGTCCTTGCAGGGCTCGATCGTCGGCAGCCGCAGACCGGGCACGACCTCCATCGACCCCGTGCGCGAGGCCCGCGTGTCGTCGAAGCCCGGCACGTCCTGCCCGACCGCCGCGAAGTCCGTGACGTACATCAGGCTCCAGAGCACGGCGGCCTGGATCGAGCAGTCGAGATGCTGTCCCTCGCCCGTGCGGTTGCGCGCGTAGAGCGCCATCAGCACGTCGGCGGCGGCCTGGGTGGCCCCCAGATGGGCGGTCTCGGGCAGGCCGACGGGGACCGGCGGTCGATCGCCGTCGCCCGTCATGTTGAGGAAGCCGCCCGCGGCCGAGAGCGTGAGATCGGTCGCCGGATGTCGCGCGTAGGGCCCCGTCTGTCCGAAGGGCGAGACCGACACGAAGAGGAGCATCGGGTTGCGCGCGTGGAGCGCCTCCCAGCCGAGTCCCCGGGCCTCCATGTCGCCGGGTGTATCGGACTCGATCAGGATGTCCGCCGTGTCGACGAGCGCGAGGAAGCGCTCGCGATCCCCCGCATCGTCGAGGTCGAGCACGACCGAGCGCTTGCCGAGGCCGAAGGCGCGCCAGAAGAGCGAGGTCTCGGGGCTCCCCGAGCCCGGCTCGGGCCGCGGGCTCGCGGCCGAGGGGGCGGTCTCGAAGGGCGGGGCGAAGCGGGCGGCGCAGCCCCCGGGCGGCTCGACCTTGATCACCTCGGCGCCGAGGTCCGCGAGCACGCGGCCGGTGGCCTCGGCGAGCGGGGTCGAGAGATCGAGCACGCGGATCCCGTCGAGGGATCCGCGCTTCGCTCCGGGCCGCGGCCCCGCCGCTGCCGCGCTCATGCGGGGCGCAGCTCGTTCAGCGTACGCGTGTTGTCACGCAGGATCTTCTGCTTCTTCGCGTCGTCGAACTTCGAGAGCTCCGCGACGTAGTCGAGGGGCTGGGGCATGCCCTCGATATGCGGCCAGTCGGAGCCGAAGATGACGCGGTCGGCGCCCATGAAATGCTCGACCTCGTAGACGTCGTCCTCCCAGAAGGGGTTGATCCAGACGTGCTCCTTGAAGAGCAGGCCCGGATCCTCCTTGTAGTAGTTCGCGATCTTGAGGCGGTCGCGGGACTGGCGGAGCTTGCGGAAGAGATCCGGGAGGAACTCGGCGCCGTTCTCGATCGACGCGATCCGTACGCCGGGGAAGCGCTCGAAGAGGCGCTCGAAGGCGAGGGTGATCAGGAAATCGTAGGCGGCCCGCTCGATGTTGAAGTGCTTGATGTTCGGGGCCATCGCGGCGCCGGCGGCGTCGGCCGTGAAGCCGTCGTTGACGTAGCCGTGGGTCGTGTAGCCGGAGTCGCCGGCGTGGATCACGACCGTGATGCCGGCCTCGGAGACCCGCGCCCAGAAGGGATCGAAGCGCGTGTGCGAGGGCGAGAAGACGCCGTCCGGCGTGTGGATCGCGGAGGGCCGCATGCACACGACGCGGGCGCCCTCCTTGAGGGCCCACTCGAGCTCGGCGCAGGCGAAGTCGACGTCGCAGAGGGTGATGTAGGGCGCGCCGAAGATGCGGTTCTGGTAGGCGACGCCCCAGTCCTCTCCGACCCATCGGTTGAAGGCGTGGAAGAGCGTCTTGACCGCCTCCGTGTCCTCCTTGAGCAGCTCCTCGTAGAGCACGCCGAGGGTCGGGAAGAGCCACATCGCCTCGATGCCCTGCTCGTCCATCTTCTTGATGCGCGCGTCCCGGTCCATGTAGTAGTCGGGCAGCGGCTCCCGCTCGCGCAGGGCCTTCATCATGCTCGTGCCGTCGGGGTTGCCGCGCAGGAAGTCGGCGATCGCACCGGGCTTGGCGATCGGATCCCAGGTCGGGTTCTTGACGGCGTGCGAGATCTTGCCGCCCACGACGTGATGGAGACGGCCGTCGATCTCGGCCCACTGCACGCAGCGTCGCTGCATCTGCTTCGGGACGTGCCGGGTGAAGGCGTCGCGCGCCTCGTAGTAGTGGTTGTCGCAGTCGAAGGGCTGGTAACCGAGATCGATGCTCATGGGGGACTCCTGTGCGTTCGGGCGGCGAGAGTCTAGCCCCTGACGCCGGGCGCACGACACCCGTCGACCCCACCCGCCGAGCCCGCCGAGCCCGCCGGGCCGGTCCGCGCAGGGGCCGTCGTGCGCCCTGCGTCCTCAGTCCCCTGCGTTGACCGGCAGGGCGGGCGCAAGCGCCGAGAACGGCCGCCCGACGAGCTCGCCCACGTCGGCGAGGCCGAGGCGCTCGAGCACGCGGGCGACGGCCGGCCCCGCGAGCGGGATGCGACTGCGCCCCCCGTTCGGGAATCGCAGCGTGACGATCAGCAATGCGTCGGAGTCGTGGGCCACGTCGAGCCCGACGGACTCGACGATGCCTTCTCCTGCGCTGACGGGTTCTGCGCAGACGCGCGCGGCGGCGGCCGGGTCGTCGTCCCGATCGGCGTCCCGGCGATCCTCAGGCGTCATCGGGTCGGGGTGGCTCGACGAATACGACGTCGATCGGTGTGAGCACGACCGGAGGCGGGCGGATCGCGAGATGCGGATTCCAGCTCTGGAGCGCGGCGAGGGCGCTCCCCACGCGCTGCGCGAGCGCGGGCCAGTCCTCGCCCGGCTCGGGATGGACGTAGCGGCGGACGGGCTCGGGCGTCTTCATCGGGACGGCCCTTCCACGATCGCGCCGGGCCGCGCCTGCGAATAGCCCTCGCCGTCGCGATGGACCGAGGTGCCGGCCACGAAGACCTCCTTCACGCCCCGCGCGCGGCGCACGAAGCGGAAGGCGTCGCCACCGCCGGGCAGGTCGAAGGCGAGCTCCTCGGGGCCGCGGTCGATCGTGTCGGGATCGAAGAGCACGAGGTCCGCGGCGAGGCCCTTCGCGAGCCGGCCGCGGTCGGCGATGCCCCAGGCGTCGGCGATGTCCTTCGTCAGGCGCTTGACGGCGCCCTCGACGTCGAAGACGGGATTCGCGCGGACGAAGCGCGCGAAGAGATGGCCCGTGTCGCCGTAGGTCGCGAAGCGGGCGACGTGGGCGCCGCCGTCTCCGGCGCCGATCTGCACGAGCGGATGGGTGAGGGCGGGGCCGACCTTCGACTCGTCGGCGTGGGCGAGGGAGGCCGCCGTGAAGCGGGCCGCCAGGTCCTCCGCGAGCGACACGTCCATCAGCACCTCCGCCGGATGCACGCCGCGCTCGCGCGCGATCTCGCCGAGCGTGCGCCCGACGTCCGAACGCGAGGCACCCTTCGCCGCCGACAGACGCGTCTGTGCGAGGGTGAACGAGAGCGCGATCGGTCGGTTCTCCGTCTCGCTGTCCGCGACGAGGGCTTTGCGCGTCGACGGATCGGAGAAGGCCTTGCGGATCGCCTCGGGTCCCTGCATCAGGGTCCCCATCCAGAGCGGCATCGCCGCGAAGACCGCGCTCGCCTGGCTGGCGTCGAAGGTGATGTCGATCGGGCGCGTCTGCATCTGCGCCGTCACCCGCGCCCCGCGCCGCGCCTGGAGCTCGAGCCGCTCGAGTGCCGCCTCGACGAGCCCCGGCGTCGCCTCGCTCTCGAAGAGCGGCGAGAAGTGGACCGGGATGCCGTGTCGCAGCGAGAGCTCCGCCAGCATGTCGATGCGCGTGCGGAGCAGGTCCGCCTCCCAGAACTCGGGCAGCACCTGCAAGGGCCGGCCCCGCTCGCCGAGCACGGCGCAGAGCGCGTCGAGCTCCGCGAGCGTCGCGAGTCGGCTCGGCACGGGCCGGAACTCGTGGTCGACGTCGGAGAAGCTCGTGCTCATCCCGAGCGCGCCCTCGTCGAGGCTCCGGCGCAGCAGGTCCTGCAGCGCGCGCACCTCCTCGGGCGTCGACGAGCGGTCGCGGCTCTCGTAGCCGAGCACGAAGAGTCGCAGCAGGCTGTGCCCGGCGAGGGGGGCGACGTTCAGCCCGAGGCCGGGCGCGATCGCCTCGACGTACTCGCCGAAGGACTCCCAGGTCCATCGCAGTCCCGCATCGAACGCGCTCTTGGGCATCTCCTCGATCTGTCGGAACACGGCGCCGAGGAACTCGCGATGCGCGCTGCGCAGCGGCGCGAGGGAGAGCGAGCAGTTGCCCGGGATCACGGTCGTGACGCCGTGCTCGAGGGAGGGCTGCGCGAGGCCGTCCCAGGTCAGCTGGGCATCGAAATGCGTGTGCGGGTCGAGGAAGCCCGGGGCGAGCACGAGGCCGCCGGCGTCGACCGTGCGGTGTGCCTCGGCGCTCGCGAGGGTCGGACCGGGGCCCAGCTCGGCGATGCGCCCGTCGCGCACGGCGAGGTCGCCCACGTAGCCGGGCGCGCCCGTCCCGTCGCAGATGCGGGCGTTGCGGATGATCAGGTCGAACACGGCTCGTCCTCCGGTGCGCTCGCGTCCCGGCTCGGCCTGCATGTGGGCTCGGGCCGGGTGCTCGGCGCGCGAGTATGCCGCATCGGCCGGCGCGGGCGTGGCCCGTGCGGTGGGCCGCTCGGGCGGTCATCCTCGGTCGGGTGCCCGGCCGCATCCGGAGGCCGGCCGATGCCGAGGAGGTGCCAGCCTGGACAAGCTCGTGATCGACGCGCGGCTGAACGAGTACACGCCCCGCGATCCCAACCCGAACGTGCCCTTCTCGCCCGAGGAGATCGCGCGGGACGCCGCGCTCTGCCGCGAGGCGGGCGCCGCCATCGTCCACTACCACGCCCGCGACCCCGAGACCGGCGCACCCTCGTCGGACGCAGCCCTCTACGCCGACGCGGCACGTCGCATCCGCGCGGCCTGCGACGCGATCGTGATGCCCACTCTCGGCGCGAATACCGTGACGGATCTCGATGCGCGCATCGGGCACATCGAGGCGATGGCGAAGGACGAAGCGACGCGCGCGGATCTCGTGCCCCTCGATCTCGCCAGTCTCTCCCTCGCGATCTGGCAGCCGGGCCAGCCCGCGGTCGCCGGCGACGACCTCGTCTACCACAACTCGGTGGGCACCTTGAAGACGCTCGCCGCACGGACGCGGGCGGCGGGGGCCGCTCCCATGGCCGCGATCTGGAACGTGGGCTCGCTGCGACTGCTCGAGGCCTTCGTCGAGACGGGCGTCCTGCCGCGGCGCATGCTGGTCGAGCTCTTCACGACCGAGGGCGGGCTGATCGCGGGGCATCCCGGCACGATCGCCGGGCTGCAGGCGCTCGTCGACTTCGTGCCCGCGCGCGCCGACTGTCTCTGGGCGGCGGCCTGCTATGGCGCGAATGCGCTGCCCCTCGTCGAGCATGCGATCGCCCGGGGCGGCCACGTCGCGATCGGGCTCGGAGACTACGCCTACCCCGAGCTCGCCGGCGGACGGCCGACGAATGCCGACGTCGTGGCTGCGGTCGTCGCGCTCGCGCGCCGCCACGGCCGCGAGGTCGCGACACCGGACGAGGCGCGTGCGATGCTGGGGCTCGGCGACTGAGCCCGACGTCGCACGAAGCTCGTCATCCCTGCGCACGCCGATCGAGGAGATCCCCGCCCCATGTCGCGTCCCCGTCCGCCCCAGCCCGAGACGCCGCCCTCGGACGCGTTCGAGATCCATCGCGCCGAGGTCGCGCCCGGCATGCGCCTCGCCTACGTGCGCGAGGGGGTCGGCGGCTATCCGCTCGTGCTCGTGCACGGCTATCCCGAGACCAAACGGATCTGGTGGCGGAACATCCGCCCCCTCGCCGAGGCCGGCTACGAGGTGATCGTGCCCGACCTGCGCGGCTACGGAGACTCGGATCTGTCCGAGCAGGACGAGTACGACCTGGTCCTCTACTCCCGCGACGTCTTCACACTCGTCCACGACGTGCTCGGCCACGAACGCTTCGGGCTGATCGGCGGCGACGTGGGCGGCGTCGTGAACGTCGATCTCGCGAATCGCTTCCCGGCCCACGTCGATCGCATGATCTTCTTCAACACGGTCGCGCCGATCGTGCCCGAGGAGGCCGCCTGGTACGCCGCGCAGGGGCTCTCCCTCGTGCCCCTCGAGCACGGTCCGACGGGCGACTACCGGATCCGTCAGGGGCGCGACCACGAGGCGCTGCGCCGCGAGCTCGACACGCCCGCGCGCTGCCGCCAATGGGTGCGGGACTGCTACGAGCACCGGCTCTGGGCCTCGCCGGGCGCCTTCGAGGAGGCCGACTACGACTTCATGACCGAGCCCTTCGCGGACATCGAACGGCTCGCGGCGGCCTGGGCGCCATATCAGCTCGAGCATGGGCGCCCGATGAGCGAGATGCCGCTCGTCACGCAGAAGACCGCGACGCCGACGCTGATCCTCTACGGTCCCGACGACCACGTCGTGCCGACGGACTTCCCGAAGCGCTGCGAGATCGCCTTCCCGAACCGGACGGGGCCGCTCGTCGTGCCCGAGAGCGGTCATTTCCTGCAGTGGGAGCGGGCGGACGTGCTGAACGAGGTCGCGCGCTTCTACTTCTCGGAGCTCCGGGATCGCGCAGCGGGTCGCGCCTAGCACGAGGGCCATGGGTCGCCGGGCGGCCGTGCCGGGCGCGGAGGGGGGATGATGCGAGCAGACGAGCAGATGAGGCAGGCCGTCGGCAGCGTGCCGCCGGGCTACGCGCTCGCGGACGTCCGAACCGCCCCGGCGCCGCCGCTCGTCGAGGCGACGGTCGCGATCGTCACGAGCGCGGCGCTCGCGCATCCGGGCGAGCCGTGGCCCGAGGGCAGCCACGATTTCCGGCTCTTCGACCGCGACGAGGATCGCCTCGTGATGGCCCACAACAGCACGAACTTCGATCGCACCGGCTTCGCCGCCGACCGCAACGTCGTCTACCCGATCGATCGCCTCGCCGAGATGGCGCGATCGGGCGCGATCGGCGGCGTCGCGCCGCGGCACGCCTCGCTGCTCGGCTCGACCTTCGAGCTGGCGACCTTCGAGCTCGACACGGCGCCGCGGCTGGCGCGGATCCTGCGCGGCGACGGCGTCGACATCGCCCTGCTCACACCCGTCTGACCGATGTGCACGCGCACCGTGAGTGCGCTCGCACGAGGGCTCGAGGCGGCCGGCATCGCGACGGTCGCGCTCGTCTCCAATCGTCCGCAGGCGGAGGCCGGCCGGCCGCCCCGCGCGCTCTACTGCGAGTTCCCGCTCGGACGTCCGCTCGGTCGTCCCGGGGACGCCGCCTGGCAGCGGCGGGTCCTCGACGCGGCCTTCGCCCTGCTGCCGCGGCGCGACGGACCCGTTCTCGCAGACTTCGGTGAGGCGATCCACGACGAGGTCGACACACCGCTCGCCTGTCCGCTGCCGCCGCGACGGGATCCGACGGAACATCCGGCGATCGACGAGGCGCGCGGGCTGCGACCGGCCTGGGAGCGCGCCCGCGCGCGCCATGGCGGCACGCAGGTCGGACGCGTGGTCGACGCGGAGGGGCTGCCCGAGGCGATGCGTGCGCTCGTCGCGGTCGCGGAGGGGGCGCCCTGGCACGAGGTCGAGGTGGCGGGCGGCGACTTCCCGACCCTGCTGATGGATCTGCGCACCTACTACGAGGAGGCCGCGCTCGGACTCTCCGAGCACGTGCCGGCGGCGCGGCAGGCGGAGAGCTGGCTCTATCGCGAGACGCGGGCGGGCGACCTCGTGCGGGCCTTCTACGAGCGGGTGCGGCAGGCGGAGCCGGCCTTTCCGGGGCTCTACTACGTGATCCCGGCCTCCCAGGTCGACGAGCCGCTCTTCTGAGCGGGGCCGGGCGCGCCGGCGACGTCAACCCTGCCAGGCGGACTCGAGGGCGAGGATCGGATCGACGTAGTCGTAGCCGTGGGTCGCGGCGACGGCGGGCTCCGTGACCTGGCCCCGTGCGACGTTGAGTCCGTTTCGCAGGTGCGGGTCCGTCGAGAGGGCTTTGTTCACGCCGCGACCGGCGAGGGCCTGGACGAAGGGCAGGGTCGCGTGGTTGAGCGCCTGGGTCGCCGTGCGCGGTACGGCACCGGGCATGTTCGCGACGCAGTAGTGCACGACGCCGTCGACGACGTAGGTGGGCTCGGTGTGGGTCGTCGGACGGGAGGTCTCGAAGCAGCCGCCCTGATCGATCGCGACATCGACGAGCACGGCCCCGCGCTTCATGCGACGGACCATGTCGCGCGTGACGAGATGCGGCGCGGCGGCGCCCTTCACGAGCACGGCCCCCACGACGAGGTCGGCGCCGAGCACCTGCTCCTCGATCGACGCGCCGGTCGGGAAGACCGTGCGCAGCGCCGGGCCGAAGCGCGCCGCGAGCCCCTCGAGCACCCGCACGCTGCGATCGACGACGGTCACGTCCGCGCCGAGGCCGAGGGCCATCTGGATCGCGTTCGTTCCGACCACCCCGCCGCCCAGCACGACCACCCGCGCCGCCGGCACGCCGGGCACGCCGCCGAGCAGCACGCCGGCGCCGCCGTGTCGGGCCTCGAGGCTCGTCGCGCCGGCCTGGATCGCGAGTCGCCCGGCGACCCGGGACATCGGCGCCAGCAGCGGCAGCCCGCCGCTCGCGTCGGTCACCGTCTCGTAGGCGATGCAGAGTGCCCCGCTCGCCACGAGGTCCTTGGTCTGTTCGCGGTCCGGGGCGAGGTGGAGGTAGGTGAAGAGGGTGTGATGGGGGCGCAGTCGGGCGCGCTCGATGGCCTGCGGCTCCTTGACCTTCACGATCAGCTCGCCCGCCTCGAAGACGGCGTCGGCGTCGGCGACGATCCGGGCGCCGGCTGCGCGGTAGGCGTCGTCCGGCTCGCCGATCGCGTCGCCCGCGCCCGTCTCCACGCAGACGGCGTGGCCTGCGCGGACCAGCTCGTCGACGCTGGCGGGGGTGAGCCCCACCCGCCGCTCCTCGCGCTTGATCTCCTTCGGAACGCCGATGCGCATGCTCGCCTCGCTGGGGACGGTGACGGTCGTACATCGACGCACCGGGCGCGGGGCTGTACGCCCGCGGCGACCTCCCCGTACCGCCAGCGGAGGATCGCGCCTCCGACGAAGGGGTTGGGTCGCTTTCGGCGCAGCGGCCGGGCAGGTCTCGCGCAAAGGGCGCGCGCGACGGTGACCGATCGGCCGTCGGGCGCATTGACCGGCGAACGAAGCCCGTGCGTCGCCGTCCGCCGCGAGGGTGCGAACGGCCACAAGCAGCGTTCGGTTGCCTCCTCCAGGGTCGCGCGGATTCGCCGCCCGGCTTAAGGTTGGGGCCCCGCCCGGCTGCACGTCGCGCGCGGGTCATCGGGATTCACAGGAGATCGCATCATGATCAGGCTCGAGTTCCTTCTGCTCTCGGCGTTCGCGCTGGCGCTGGGCGCGTGCGCGACCGCTCCCATGCCCTACAAGGCTCCGGTCCAGGCGACGCCGCCCTCCGGTCGCGTCGCCGTCAGCCAGGCCGTGAACGTCTTCGATGCTTCGGGCTCGCAGGAGAACACCTTCGCCGACGGCAAGGCGGCTCTCGAATCGATCGTCGGCGTGATGCCGAATGGCTCCTATCAGGCGGGCGAGGTGCACTTCGGTGGCATGCAGCGCGAGGAGACGGGCATCGCGCCCTTCGATCGCGCGACGCTGGCGAGCGCTGCGAAGGACGCCGCCTTCCTCCAGGGCTCGACCCCGCTCTACGACGTGATCACGGACGAGGTGGGCGATGCGATCGGCGGCGGCTCGGGCCGCGCAGCGGTCGTGATCGTCTCGGACGGTCTCGCGACGGACTACGCCGGTCGCGCGGACGACGCCGGCCGCACGCTGGCCGCGGCGCGCGCCGTCGCGGGGAGCCGGTCGGGCGAGACCTGCTTCCACACGGTGCAGTCCGGCAGCGATCCGGTCGGCGCCGAGCTGCTGCGCGAGATCGCGGCCGTCAGCTCCTGCGGTAGCTACCGCACGAGCGCGAGCCTCGGCAGCGCCGCCGCGCTGCAGGAATTCTCCCGCCAGGTCTACCTGGGCGGCGCCGCTCCGGCGCCGGCGCCCGCGCCGAAGCGCGCGGCCGGTCCGGAAGGCGATGCCGACGGCGACGGCGTGGTCGACTCGGCGGACGCCTGCCCGGGCACGCTCAAGCGGGCCCGCGTCGACTCCCGCGGCTGCTGGACCCTCTCGGGTCTGCGCTTCGCCGTGAACGGTGCGGGGATCGAGGTCGGCTTCACGAGCACGCTCCGCGAGGACATCGAGGTCCTGCGCGCGAATCCCGACGTCCGCATCCGCATCGACGGACACACGGACTCGGACGGCTCGGCCGAGTACAACCAGGGCCTCTCCGAGCGCCGGGCCGCCAGCGTGCGCGACTACTTCGTGAACGAGGGTGGGCTCGCGGCGAGCCGCTTCCAGGTGAAGGGCTTCGGTGAGTCGCAGCCGATCGCGCCGAACGACACGCCGGCGAACAAGCGCATCAATCGACGGGTCGAGCTGACGATCATCGACTGAGGCCGCGCCCGACGCCGTCGCTTTGCGGCGGTGGCGGATCGAATGAGGGCCCGGAGACGTCACCGTCTCCGGGCCCTTCGTGTCTGCACGGCGGCCGTTCGTTCGGCAGTCGATTTGCTGCTAGGCGAGGCGCGCCAGCCGGCTCTGCAGGTAGTCGAGCGTGCGCTCCCGAGCGCCGTCCTCGGCGGGGATGATCGCGGCGTCGAAATCCGTCACGCCGATGTCGCGCAGGCGGGCGAGCGCCGCGTCGAGTGCCGCTTCGTCGCCCACGAGGGCCACGTCGGCGGGCCCCGAAGCGCCTTCCTTGTCGAGCATCGACCGATAGCTCGGCAGCGTGCCGTACATGACGAGCATCTTGCCGACGACCTCGCGGACGGCGTCGGGATTCGAGGTCAGTACGATCGGCAGGCCCGCTACGATGCGCGGCTCGGGCCGGCCGGCGGCGGCGGCGCGCAGGCGCGGGCCGATGTGCTCCTCGATCGTCGCGGGGCCCGTCATCCAGAGGATCGTGCCGGCGGCGTCGCGCCCCGTGATCCGCAGCATCTGCTCGCCGAGGGCGGCGACGAGCACGGGGGTCGGGCTCGCCCCGGGCACCTGCAGGCCGCAGTTCACGCGGTACTCCTCGCCCTCGAACTTCGCGGGCTCGCCGCGCAGGAGCGGCGCGAGCACGGCCAGGTACTCGCGCATGTGCGCGGCGCGCCGGGCGTAGGAGAGCCCGAACATGTCCTCGATCACGATCTTGTGGGAGAGGCCGATGCCGAGGGCGAAGCGGCCGCGGCAGGCGGCCTGGGTCGTGAGCGCCTGCTGCGCGATCGCGACCGGATGGCGCGGGTAGCTCGGGACGACCGCGGTGCCGAGCTCGATGCGCTCGGTCTCGCGGCCGATCAGCCCGGCCAGCGAGATCGCGTCGAGCCCGAAGATGTTCGCGAGCCACATCGAGTCGAAGCCGCGCGCCTCGAACTCCTTCGCCTGGCCCACCAGATCGTCGATCGTCTCCCCACCCCCCGTCGCTCCGGCCATGATCCCGATCCGCATGTCGACCTCCCCGGGCGTCGTTGCACCCGCGCTGCACGCGCCGTGCGACTCTATGGGAGAGGCCCGGGCGGCACAAACGAAGGTCGCGCCTCGTGCCGGGGCGGGTTCGCGCCGCGAGCGGACGAAGCCGATGCAGCGGTCGACCGGATTGGCCGTCAGCCTGGCGCGCCCGCGATCCGATCCCAGGCACGATGCGCGGAGCCAGGAGCAGGATGAGGGAGCCTCGTCGGCGAGGAGAGGGCGCGCGGGGGGCTGCGCGCCTGTCGCCGCGCTGCGGCGCGGTCGGTCGCTCTGGGCGCTGCGGCCCTGCGTGGTCCCGTCGGTCGATCGCAGCCGGCTTGCTCGCGGCGGGACTCGCGCTCGGCCCGGGGCCCGTCGCGACGGCGAGCGCCGGGGCCGAGGCGCCCGGCCCGGCCCGGTCCCCGGGCGGCGTGCACGACGCGAGCTCGCGGCTCGACCGACCGCGGGTCGAGATCGGCTGGACCGACGAGGCGCCGACGGTCGATGGTCGCCTCGAGCCCGACGAATGGGCGGACGCCGCGCGGATCGACGGCCTCGCCCAGGCCCTGCCCGACGAGGGCGCCGCGCCGACCCAGCATACGATCGTGTACGTGTTGACGGATGGCCGCAGCCTCTACGTCGCGGCGAGGCTCGAGGACACGGAGCCCGGCCGGATCGTCGCCGCGGCGATGGCGCGGGACGCGAATACCCTGCTCGACGATCGCTTCGCCTTCACGATCGATCCCTTCCTCGACCGGCAGAACGGATACCTCTTCGAGGTGAATCCGAACGGTGCGCGCCGGGACGCGCTCGTCGAAGGGGGGCGGGTCGAGGCGAGCTGGGACGGGCGCTGGTATGCCCGCGCGTCACGGGACGCGGGGGGATGGACGGTCGAGATCGCCGTCCCCTTCGCGACGCTCGCCTTCGATCCGGCGGGCGACGTCTGGGGCTTCAATCTCGAGCGTGGACTGCCACGGCGGCAGGAGAGCGATCGCTGGGCCGATCCCGTGCGGCAGCGCGACCTGACGGCGATGGGTACGGCGGGCGATCTGGTGGGTCTGCGCGGTGCGCGACAGGGCCTCGGCCTGCAGGTCATGCCGCAGGCGACGCTGCGGCGGGTCGACGACGTCGACGACCCGATCGGCACGAACGATCGTCGCCACTACTCGCGCATCGATCCCAGCCTCGACGTCTTCTACAAACCGAGGCCCTCGCTCACGACGGCCCTCACGGTCAACACCGATTTCGGCGAGACCGAGGTCGACGAGCGCGTCGTCAACCTCTCGCGCTTCGCGCTCTTCTTCCCCGAGAAGCGCGACTTCTTCCTGCAGGATGCGCTCGTCTTCGACTTCGGCGACCTCGCCGAGAACGGTCGGCCCTTCTTCTCGCGGCGGATCGGCCTCGACGCCGACGGTCGACCGCGCGGCATCACGGCCGGCGCCAAGGCGACCGGCCGCGTCGGGCGCGTGAAATTCGGCCTGCTCGACGTCGTGCTCGACGAACGCGACGAGGTCCCGGCCCGCAACGTGGCCGTCGCGCGGGGGGCCGTGAACCTGGGCGAGTCGACGCTCGGCGCGATCGCGACCCACGGCGATCCCGAAGGTCGTGGCGAGAGCTTCCTCGTCGGCACGGACCTCGTCTACCGCAACAACGACTTCCGGGACGGCCAGAGCCTGCGCGGCAGCGCCTGGATCCAGGCGAGCCTCAACGATCCCGACACCGGCCCCCGCGGCGCCGGCGCAGTCTCGGGCACGGGGCTCGCCTACGGGGCGGCGCTCGCCTGGCCGAACGATCGCACGAACTGGCGCCTCGCAGGCCTCGTCTTCGAGGACGACTTCGCGCCGGCCCTCGGCTTCACCAATCGCGTCGGCATCCGGCAATACGAGGCGGACTATCGGCGGCGATGGCGGCCCGCGCAGCTCGCGTGGCTCCAGACGATCGACTCGAGCGTCGAGGGCCGGCTCGTGACCGGGCTCTCGAGCGAGGTCCAGACCGGCCGCCTCTCCTTCGCCGTCGTCGAGCTGCGCAACCCCGCGCAGGACGGGCTTCGGGTGCAGGTCCAGCATCAATACGAACGCGTCGAGACGCCCTTCGCGAACTTCGACGTCGCCATGGGCGAGTACCACTTCGACGACGTGAGCCTGCGCCTCGAGGCGAGCCGCAATCGCCCCGTCGGCGGGCGCGTCCAGGTCCTCTACGGGGACTTCTTCGACGGCACGCGCACGCAGGTCGTCTCCGAGCTCGCCCTGCGCTTCGGGCGCCACGTCCAGACCGGCATCGAGTACCAGCTCGACGACCTGCGGCTGCCCGGTGGCGATGCGACGATCCAACAGCTGCGCGCGCGTCTCTCCCTGCTCTTCACGCCGGACCTGTCGTGGGTGACGCTCGTGCAGTACGACGACGTCTCGGATTCGATCGGCGTGAACAGCCGGGTCCGATGGATCATCGAGGACGGGCGCGAGCTCTTCCTCGTGCTGAACCAGGCCTACGATGCGGCGCAGGGCGTCCGCCTCGTCCGCTCGGCGCCCCTCGTGAAGCTGCAGTGGAGCTTCCGCTTCTAGCCCGCGCGCCCGGCGTCGGCGATCAAGCGAGCGGCGCGCCCAGCCAGGTCTCGGGGCTCGTCTCGTAGCTCTCGCCTCCCGTCGTCAGGAAGACGATGCCTTCGCTCACGGTCACGGCCCAGCGCAGCTGTCGGTCCGCCCCCGAAGCGAGGCTGGACACGAACGCGTCATCGAGCCGGGCGACCGAGAGGTTCGCCGGCGCGTCGATCGTCGCGAGCTGCGCCTGTCGCCAGCGCGGGGCGCCCGGGCCGAAGGCGAAGACGGTCGCGCGCTCGGATTGTCGGGCCGCCTTGACGAGGCGCTTGCCGTCGGGCTGACCCACCTCGATCCATCGCCGCACGCGCCCGTCCCCCTCCCGGCTCCAGAGGTCGGGCTCGTCGGTCGCCGAAACGCCGCGCCCGAACTCGAGTTCCGGCTCGTAGCAGAGGGCAAAGGCGAGCAGACGCACGAGCGTTCGCTCGAGGGTCTCCGAGGGGTGACGCGCGAGGGTCAGCGTCGCCTCGGCGTAGACCCCGCGATCGACGTCGGAGAGCTCGAGGTTCGCCCGGTAGATCGTCGCGCCACGTGCCATGGCGCGGGAGCGTCGCGCAGCCCGAGCGCGCCGGCCAGGGATCCGACGGGAGCGATCCATCCGGTCGCCTGATAGGCTGGCCCCGGCCGCGGGACGTCGCGCCGGGGAAGGGGAGGCATGCATCGGGTACGAGTCCGACTCGCGACGAGGATGGCTGCGCTCGGTGCGGCGCGGATCGGTGCCGTGGCGACGGCGGTGGGGATCGTCGGAGCGTGGGCCTTCGTCGCGGCCGCCGCCCCGGAAGCGACGGACGTCGCCCTGCATCTCGCGCGAGCGATCCGCTTCGAGACGATCAGCTTCGAGGATCCGGCGGCCTTCCGCGGAGAGCCCTTCGAGGCGCTCTTCGACGAGCTCGAGCGCATGTATCCGCGGACGCACGCCCGTCTCTCGCTGGAACGCGTCGGGGGGTACACGCTCGTCTTCGAGTGGCCGGGTCGCGACGCAGCGCTCGAGCCCGCGCTCTTCATGTCGCATACCGACGTCGTGCCGGTCGAGCCGGATGCACGGTCGACGTGGACGCATCCCCCCTTCGCGGGGACGATCGCGGACGGTCGGGTCTGGGGACGCGGCGCGATCGACGTGAAGGTCGGTGTGATCCTGTGGCTGGAGGCCGTCGAGGCCCTGCTCGCCGAGGGCTTCGTGCCGGAGCGGACGCTCTACCTCGTCTTCGGGCACGACGAGGAGACGGGCGGCGCACAGGGGGCGCTCCAGGTCGCCCGGCGGATGGCGGAGCGGGGGACGCGGCTCGCCTTCGTGTTCGACGAAGGCGGTGGAATCTTCGAGGGACACCCGCTGCTGCCGGATCGGACCGTGGCCTCGGTCGTGACCGCGGAGAAGGCCTACTACACGGTCGAGCTCACGGCCCCTGGCCGCAGCGGCCACTCGTCGATGCCGCCCCGTTCGACGGCGATCGGACGGCTGGCCCGGGCGATCCATCGCGTCGAGGAGCATCCGATGCCGGCGCGCCTCTGCGAGCCGATGCGAGAGCTGCTGACGGCGGTGGCGCCCTACCAGCCCTTCGGACGGCGCCTGGCCTTCTCCCATCTCGGGCTCGCCGGGGGCCTCGTCGAGCAGGGGATGCTCGCGGATCCGGTGGGCGCGAGTCTGGTCCGGACGACGGTCGCGGCGACCCTCGTCTCGGGAGGCGTCAAGCAGAACGTGCTGCCCGAGTCCGCCCGGGCGACGCTGAACGTCCGGCTGCTTCCGGGCGACACGCCCGAGGACGTGCTCGCGCACCTCGAGCGTGTGATCGACGATCCCGAGATCGCGATCGAGGGTCGCAGCTGGGGGGTGCCGCCCCGGGCCGCGTCGGTCTCCGGCGAGGGCTATCGCCTCGCCGTCGACGCGGTGCACGCGGTGTACCCGGACATGCCCGTACTGCCCGGTCTCGTGCCCGGCGCGACCGACTCGCGCCACTTCGCCGAGGTGGCGCGCGAGATCTACCGCTTCGTGCCGAGTCGGATCCCGATCGAGGACGCCTCCGGTGCCCATGGACGCGACGAGCGGATCGCCGTCGAGGGCCTCGGCGATTCGGCCGCGATCGCGATCGGGCTGATGCGGCGCGCGGGATCGCGGCCGGCTCTCGTTGCGGACGAGGCACGGGGCTCGTGATCGAGCCGGAAGCGATCCTCGGGGCGTGGCTCGATCCGCGCGACGATCGGCCGCCGGACGCGGCCCGGGTCGCGGCCTGGTTCACCGCCGACGCGGCGCAGGACGAAGCGCTCCGGCGACGCTTCGGCTCGGCCGTCGAGCACGCGCTCGGGGGCGGCTTCGCGGACTGGGAGGTGGCGCCGCGGGATCGTGTGGCGCTCGTGCTGCTGCTCGACCAGCTGCCGCGCAACCTGTTCCGTGGCTCGCCGCGCGCCTTCGCCGGGGATCCGCGCGCGATCGAGCTCGCGCGTGCGACGTCGCCGTCGGATCTCGGGACGCTGCATCCGCTCGAGCGCTACTTCGCGATCCTGCCCTTCATGCACAGCGAGCGGCTCGAGGATCAGTGGTCGGGCGAAGAGGCCTTCCGGCGCAGCGCGCGAGAGGTCGCAGCGCCCTTTCGGGGTCTCTTCGAGCACGGCCTCGGCTTCGCGACCCGCCATCGCCTGGTGATCGAGCGATTCGGTCGCTTTCCCCATCGCAACGCCTCCCTCGGTCGCGACACGACGCCGGAGGAGGCGCGCTTTCTGGCGGACACGCCCGAGGGCTTCTAGCGGGACACCGGAGCCGCGTGCGTTCAGGCAAGCAGGTCGCCAGCGAGCGTCTTGCGCAGCACCCGCTCCACGTCCGCTGCGTCGCAGACCTTCGGGTTCGTCGCGAGGGAGGGATCCGCGAGCGCGAGCGGCACGACCCGCGCGATCGTTCCGGCGTCGAGGATCCCCTCGAGCGTATGCGGCAGCCCCAGTCGCGCGCGCAGTCCGACGACCCAATCGAGCACGTCCTCGAAGCGCTCGCCCGCGAGCCCGATCGCCCGGGCGAGCCGCGGCAGTCGCGACTCGATCGCGGGTCGGTTGTGGACCATCACGTAGGGATGGAAGATCGCGTTCGCCGTGCCGTGGTGCAGGCCCGTGAGACCGCCGACCGGATGCGAGAGGGCATGGATCAGCCCGAGTCCCTTCTGGAACGCGGTTGCGCCCATCGCCGCGGCCATGAGGAGGTGCGTGCGCGCCGTGAGATCGTCGCCGTGCTCGGTGGCACGCACGAGGTTCTCCGCCACGAGCCGCATGCCTTCGAGTGCGATGCCGTCGGCCATCGGGTGGTAGCCCGGGGCGCAGTAGGCCTCGAAGCAGTGGGCGAGGGCGTCCATGCCCGTCGCGGCCGTGAGGCCGGGCGGCAGACCGAGGGTGAGCTCGGGATCGGCGATCACGAGATCCGGCTGCATCCGGGGATGGAAGACGATCTTCTTCGTTCCAGTCCCGGGATCGAGGATGACGGCGGCGCGGCCGACCTCCGAGCCGGTGCCGGCCGTCGTCGGCACGGCGATCGTCGGCAGGATCGCGTCGCCCGAGGCGCGCTTCCAGTTCTCGCCGACGTCCTCGTAGTCGAGCACGTCGCCCGGGTTGTGAGCCAGCAGCGCCACGCATTTGCCCACGTCCATCGCCGAGCCGCCCCCGATCAGCACGCACCCGTCCGCCTCGTGCACCCGCGCGATCTCGCGACCGAGGCCGACGTGGGCGACGGCGGGGTTCGGGTCGATCTCCGAGAAGACGCGCACGGCGAGACCTTCGGCCTCGAGGGCGCGCGGAATCGGCGCGAACCAGTCGAGGGCGCGCAGGCCGGGGTCCGTGACGACGAGGGGCCGGGCGATGCCGAGCTCGCGGCAGGCGGCGGCCAGCTCGCGGATCCGTCGGGCGCCGATCCGGTAGCGCGTCGGGAAGTGATAGTTCCCGACCAGGGGGGCTTCGCTCAAGGGGACTCCTCGCGCGGTCGCGTCAGATGATCGGTCAGCGCCGCTCTTCGCGCGGTCGCGTCGGGTGATCGGTGAGCGCCGCTCCTCACGGGGTCGTGTCGAATGATCGGGTGGGACCGCTCCTCGCGCGTTCGCGTCAGATGATCTCGAAGTAGCGCGCGAGGTCCCAGTCCGAGACCTGCTTGCGGAACTGCTCGTCTTCCCAGTCTCGCGTGGCCGCGTAGTGATCGACGAAGGCGTCGCCGAAGACGCTGCGCGCCATCTTCGAGCCGCGCAGGGAAGCACTCGCCTCGCGCAGGGTCACGGGCAGCGGGCGTCTCCGCGCGTTCGGGTCGTCGTAGGCGTTGCCCTCGATCGGGTCGGGGAGGGCCAGGCCCTCCTCGATGCCGCGCAGGCCCGAGGCGAGGGCGGCGGCGAGCACGAGATAGGGGTTCCCGTCGGCGGGGGCGATGCGGTACTCGCTGCGTTGGCCGCCTGCGCCGCCCGGGATCACGCGGATCGCCGTCGTGCGGTTCTCGACGCCCCAGGTCGCCGAGGTCGGCGCCCACATGCCGGGGACGAGGCGCCGGTAGGCGTTGATCGTCGAGCACACCATCGCGAGCAGCTCCGGCAGGTAGCGGACCTGCCCCGCCACGAACCGCTCCATCGTCTCGCTCATCCCGAACCGTCCGCCCTCGACGTGGAAGACGTTCCTTCCGCTCCGGGCATCGCAGAGGGAGAGATGCAGATGCCCGCTCTGGCCCGGGTAGTCGTCGCTCCACTTCGCCATGAAGGTCGCCATCAGGTCGGCGCGCTGGGCGAAGACCTTCGTGAAGGTCTTGAAGAGCGCGGCCTTGTCGGCGGCGGCGAGGCCCCGCGCATGGCGGATCGCGGCCTCGATCACGCCCGGCCCGGTCTCCGTGTGGAGGCCCTCGAGTGCGCAGTCGAGACCCTTCATGGCGTCGAGCAGGTCGTGGTAGAGCTCGGCGTGGACAGAATTGCGGAGGACGGAGTAGCCGAACATGCCCGGCGTCACGGGCTCGAGGTTGCGGTAGCCCTTCGCGCGCACGCTCGCGGGCGTCTCGTCGAAGAGGAAGAACTCGTACTCGAAGGCCGCGCGGACGCCGAAGCCCATCGCTTCGGCCCGATCGAGCGTCCGCGAGAGCAGGGTCCGCGGACACACGTCGGCGTAGTCCCCCTGGAAGCTCCCGATCAGGAGCAGCGTGTCCTCCTCGAAGGGGATGCGACGCAGGCTCGCGAGGTCGAGGCGGACCGCGGCGTCGCGATAGCCCGTATGCCAGCCCGAGACCGTGACGCCTGCGCCCTCGTAGAGCGCATCGTGGGCATCCCAGCCGAGCACGACGTCGCAGAAGCCGAAGCCCTTGTCGACGGCGGAGCGCAGCTTCTCGCGATCGACGTATTTGCCGCGCAGCACGCCGTCGACGTCGAAGACGCCGATCTTGAAGAAGCGGATGCCCTCGCGCTCGATCCAGGCGTCGAGCTCGCGGAGCGTCCGCACGCCCTCCGTGCCGACATCGGCGCGCGGCTCGTCGCGCGTGGTCTTCGCCCCCGCGGCGCGACGACGCCCGCCCCCCTTCGCCCGGAGCTTCGGCTGCTTCGGGGTCGTCCGTCCTCTCGCGGTCATCGGGCCTCCTCTCGCGGGGGCTGCTCGCGCAGGTGGTAGCTCTTCGGCCGGGTGACCGAGCGGAAGCCCAGCGTCGAGAGCGAGCAGCCGAAGCCCGAGTCCTTGACGCCCGTCCAGGCGAGCCCCGGATCGAGGTAGTCGCATCGATTCAGGTAGACCGTGCCCGCCTCGACCTCCTCTGCGAGCGCCTCGCCGCGTTCGGCGTCGCCGGTCCAGATGGACGCCGTCAGCCCGAACTCCGAGTCGTTCATGAGCGCGAGCCCCTCGGCCTCGTTGGCGACCTTCATGATCCCGATCGCCGGCCCGAAGGTCTCCTCGTGCATCAGGGCCATCGAGTGGTCGACGTCGACCAGCACCTGCGGCGCGACGTAGCAGCGCGAGCGATCCGGCACGTCGAAGTCGTCGTCGCCGACGAGCTGCCGCGCGCCGGCCGCGCGCGCTGCGGCGACCTGTCCGCGCACGAAGTCGGCCGACTTCGCGTCGACCATCGGCCCGAGATTCGTCGCCGCCTCGAGCGGATCGCCCATCACGTATTGCCGCGCCCCCGCCACGAAGGCCTCGACGAAGGCGTCGTAGAGGGGCTCGACGACGTAGATGCGCTCGATGCCGCAGCAGCTCTGGCCGGCGTTGTAGAACGCGCCGTCGACGAGGTTCTCGGCCGCAAAGGCGACGTCGGCGTCCTCGAGCACGAGGGCGGGATCCTTGCCGCCGAGCTCCATGCCGGCCGGGATGAAGTTCTGGTCGGCGACGGCCCGGTAGATCTCGTGTCCACCGCGGACCGAGCCCGTGAAGGAGACGTAGCCGAGGGCTCGGGACGCGATCAGCCGCGCCGTCGTCGGGTGGTCCATCGGCGCGGCCTGCACGAGGCCCTCCGGCGCACCGGCCTCGAGGAAGGCGCGCTCGAACTGCTCCGCGACCAGCGCCGTCTGGGACGCGTGCTTCACGAGCACCGCGTTGCCCGCGAGCACGGCGGGCACGATCACGTTCACGGCGATCGCGAGGGGGTAGTTCCAGGCGGCGATGTCGAGGACGACGCCGACCGGCTCGTGCCGCACGTAGCGCGCGCGGAAGCCGGGCTTCGCCGGGAGGCGCTCGTCGGCGAGGGCCGCCTCGGCGATCGTGCAGAGATGCTCCGTGCGCTCGACCATCGTGCGCTCGAACTCCGCCCGCGACTGCCCGATCGGCTTGCCCATCATGCGCGTGATGGCGCTCGCATTCTCGTCGAGGCGGCGGGCGTAGGCGGCGAGCATCCCGCGACACAGGGCGGCGCGCTCGGCGATCGGCACGTCGCGGAAGCCACGCGCGGTCGCCTGGGCGAGGGCGACGCGGCGGGCGACGGCGTCGTCGTCGAGCAGGTCGAAGGAGTAGGCCTTGCGGCCGTCGATCGGGCTCACGATGTCGGGCATGGCCGGAAGGGTATGCGGCCCGAGGCGGATGGAAAGGGGCGCGACGCCCGCTCGTCAGGCCGGCAGCCGGTTCGCGCGCAGTCCGCGGATCGCGGACGGCGGCACCTTCGCGTCCGTGCGGTAGTTCTCGGCCAGGCAGACCGCGACGTCCTCGACGTTGCGCCGGAAGAGCCGCCGGAAGAGGAGCCGATCGAGCAGCCGTCCGAGCAGACCCCAGGGCAGGCGGTAGGTGAGCGAGGTATGGATCTCGCATCGGCCCGACGCGTCCGCCGCACCGGCGTCGCGGGCGGGCCGGAGCTCGTAGCGGAAGGCCGCCTCGGCGAAGGGGCGCGCGGGCCGATCGCCCTGGTGCAGACGGACGGTCAGTCCGACGCCCTCGTCCCAGGCGATCACGGTCTCGTCCATGTCACCGAACTGCGCATGACTCACCACCCGGCTCGCGCCGACCCCCTCCTTGCGCTCCGTGCGGATCACGCTGTCCCGGAGGCCCGGCACGTAGTCCCGGGCGCGGGTCAGGTCCCGGAGCTTCTGCCAGCAGACGTCGAGGGGCAACGGGATCGGGGCGGCGGCGCGCACGACGGTCGGGGTCGACATGCGCGGATGATCGCCAGTCGCCTTTCGAGGGGCAACACGCGGACGGCGTCGGGCTAGAGTCGGACGGCGCGCGGCCGCGACCGCGCCGCCGTCGACCCCGTGCCCGATGATCCGAGAGGAGGCCCCGTGAAGGCGATCGTCTGCAAGGAGTTCGGACCGCCCGAGAAGCTCGTGCTCGAGGAGCGGCCCGATCCGCGGCCCGGGCCCGGCGAGGTGCTGATCGAGTCCCACGCGTCGACGGTGACCTTTCCCGACGCGCTGATGATCGAGGACAAGTACCAGTTCAAGGCGCCCGTGCCCTTCGTGCCGGGGGGCGAGGCGGCGGGGCTCGTGCTCGAGGTGGGGGAGGGCGTGACGGACTTCGCCGTGGGCGATCGCGTGATCGGCTCGACGATGCTGGTCGGCGGCTTCGCCGAGAAGGTCGTCTGCCGCGCGAGTGCCACGCGCAAGCTGCACGCGGGACTGGGCTTCGCCGAGGCGACGGGGCTGCTCTACGCCTACGGCACGGGCTACTACGGGCTCAAGCATCGCGGGGCGCTCCAGCCCGGCGAGACGCTGCTCGTGCTCGGCGCGGCGGGCAACGTCGGCCTCGCGGCGGTCGAGCTCGGCAAGCTGATGGGGGCGCGCGTGATCGCCGCGGCCTCGAGCGAGGAGAAGCTCGCCGTCTGTCGCGACCGCGGCGCCGACGCGACGATCGACTACGCGAAGGAGGATCTCAAGACCCGCGCCAAGGAGCTGACGGACGGCCGCGGCGTCGACGTGATCTACGACTGCATCGGCGGCGACTTCGCCGAGGCCGCCCTGCGCTCGATCGCCTGGGAGGGGCGCTTCCTCGTGATCGGCTTCACGGCCGGCATCCCGAAGCTCCCGCTCAACCTCACGCTGCTCAAGGGGTGTCAGGTGATCGGCGTCTTCTACGGGGCGATGGTGCAGCGGCAGCCGGCGCTGCGGGACGAGATCGCGCGTGAGCTCGATCGGCTCGCGGCGGAGGGGAAGCTGCGTCCCTACGTGTCGGCGCGCTACCCGCTCGCCGAGGCGCCCCGGGCGCTGCGCGCGCTGCTCGATCGCAAGGTGACGGGCAAGGTCGTCGTCGAGCCGAACCGCTAGTGGGGGTCGAGCACGCGATCGCTACCGACTCGCTCCTGCAGCACGGGCTCGAGCGTCTGCCATATGCGCTCCGCGATGCGCGCGTGGCCGTCGGCCGTCGGATGGATGCCGTCGGCCTGGTTGAGCTCGCGCCGGGCGGCCACGTCCTCGAGCAGGAAGGGCACGAGCGCGGCGCCGGCACGCTCGGCGAGCTCGGGGTAGACCGCGTCGAAGGCCCGCGCGTAGTCGGGGCCGAGGTTCGGGGCGGCGCGCATGCCGGCGATCACGATGCGCGCGTCGGGATGCGCCGCGCGCGTCCGATCGACGATCGCCTCGAGGTTGGCGCGCAGGGCGTCGACGCCCTGGCCGCGCAGCATGTCGTTCGCGCCGAGCTCGAGCACGAGCACGGCGACCGGCAGCCGCAGCAGCCAGTCGAGTCGGCGCAGGCCACCCGCCGAGGTATCGCCGCTCACGCCGGCGTTCACGACGCGGTAGTCGAGACCCGCGGCGTCGATGCGTGCCTGGATGCGCGCGGGAAAGGCCTCGCTCTCGGGCAGGCCGTAGCCCGCCGTCAGACTCGTTCCGAGGAAGAGGACGACGGGGCGCGTGTCCTCGCGTCGCACCTCGTCGCCCACGGCGTCGCGCGACACCCGGGCGTCGCCACGCGCTTCGGCCCCGCCCTCCGGCGAGCAGGCGACGAGCAGCATCAGGGCGAGTCCGCATGCGCCCAGCCGGCGCAGGCAGTACCGTACGCCGGGCGCCGCCCTCCCGACTCCCGTCCATCTCCCTTCCGGGCCGACCCCGGCACCTTCGAGGGCCGTGCGCGTCCCGCTTCGGATCGCTCGTCGCATCGCGCATGATCGTCGCTCGCCATCTCGTCCAACGCTACTCCCGCAGCACCGAACGCGACCCGAACGCGGCGTCGGCCGCGGACGCCCGCGCGCTCACCGTGCTCGACGGCATCGACCTCGAGGTCGAGCAGGGCGAGGTCGTCGTGATCCTCGGACCTTCGGGCAGCGGCAAGACGACGCTGCTCGGGCTGCTCGCCGGACTCGACCGCCCGACGGAGGGCGAGGTCGAGCTCGCCGGCGTCGCCCTCTCGAGCCTCGACGAGGATGCCCGCGCGCGTCTGCGCGCCGAGCGGATCGGTTTCGTGTTCCAGAGCTTCCATCTACTGCCGACGCTGACGGCGCTCGAGAACGTACTCGTCCCGCTCGAGCTGCTCCCGCCCGAGCGCGCGCCGGCTCCCTCCGAGGCCCGCGCCCGGGCGCGTGACCTGCTCGAGCGCGTCGGCCTCGGCGATCGCCTCCACCACTACCCCGCCCAGCTCTCCGGCGGCGAGCAGCAGCGCGTCGGCATCGCGCGCGCCTTCGCGAACGATCCGGTGCTGCTCTTCGCCGACGAGCCGACCGGCAACCTCGACCGGGAGACCGGGGACGAGATCGCGAGCCTGCTCTTTGCGCTGAACGAGCAGCGCGGCACGACCCTCGTGATCGTCACCCACGACCTCGCCCTCGCGCGCCGCGCCCATCGCGTCGTCCACCTCGCCGGGGGCCACATCGAACGCATCGAGCGCGTGGTCGATCCCGACGGCGCCCGCGCCTGCGCGGCGTCCGCTCCCGGCGATCCGCCATCGGGCGAGGCCCCCGCGTGAGCGCGCGCTTCGTGCGGGCGATGGCCCCGCGCGTGCTGCGGGCGGCCGCCGGGCGCTTCGCCCTCTACGGCGGCTGCATGGCGATCGGCATCGCCGTCGTCGTCGGGCTGCACGCGCTCAGGGATGCGGTCGATCGCGCGGTGGACCTGCGGGCGCGAGACCTGCTGGGCGCGGACCTCCAGCTCGAGAGTCGCGATCCCTTTGGACCCGATCTGCGGGAAGCGCTCGGGCCGCTCGAGGCACTTGCGCGCACGCGCGGAGCGGGGGCGCCGACGGAGATCACCCGACTGGGATCGATGGCGCTGGCCGAGCGATCCGGTCGCAGTCGACTCGTCGAGCTCTTTGCGATCGAGGGGCGCTACCCGATCCACGGCGAGGTGCTGACCCAGCCGTCGGGTGGCTGGCGCGCATTCGGCGATCGGCCGGGGCGCGTCTTCGTCGACGCGAGTCTGCTGTTGCAGCTCGACGTCGGCCTCGGCGAGCGCCTGAAGCTCGGCGACGTGTCCTTCGAGATCGCGGGCTCCGTCACGAAGGCGCCGGGCAGCGTCGGCCTGCAATCCGACCTCGCCCCCCGCGTCTACCTGCTCGCGAGCGATCTCGCGCGCACGGGTCTCGTACAGGAGGGCAGCCTCGTCTCGCACGGGCTGCAGCTCGGTCTGCCCGATGGCGTGGTGGAGCCCTGGGTCGAGAGGCACGAGGCGCTGCTCGAGTCGGCGCGTGTGCGCGTCCGGACCGTGCGGGGCTACCAGGAGGAGCTCTCCGAGGCCTTCGGGAGCCTGACGCGCTTTCTCGGTCTGGTCGGCCTCGCCGCGCTCGTGCTCGGCAGCATCGGCGTCGCGACGGGCATGCGCGCCTACGTGCGCGAGCAGCTCGATGGCGTCGCCGTGATGCGTGCGCTGGGCGCCACGCCGGGGACGGTCGTCGCGCTCTACGGGGTGATCGCGGCGGTCCTCGGCGGCGCCTCCGGACTCTTCGGCATCGTGCTCTGCGGGCCAGCCCTCGCCGCGCTACCGAAGCTGCTCGACGGGCTGCTGCCGGTCGAGGTCGAGATCGGCCTCCGGCCCGCTGCGATCGCGACGGGGCTCGGCCTCGCCTTGTGGGCGACGGCGCTCTGCGCGCTGGGTCCCGTCCTCGACCTCGCGCGGGTGGCGCCGCTGCGCGCGCTCCGGCGCGACTTCGACGCCGAGGCGGACGCGAGCGTCGGCGCCCGGCGATGGAGCGTGCTGGCCGCGATCGCGAGCCTCGCCCTCGCCTCCGTCTGGCAGGCGGGTGATGCGCGCGTGGGTCTCTGGTTCGCCGCCGGGCTGCTCGGGGCGATCGCCCTGCTCGCGGTCGCTGCACGCCTGCTCGCCGCGGGGCTCCGCAGGCATCCCCCCGAAGCCCTCGCGTTCTGGGCGCGGCAGGGCATCGCGAACCTCTTCCGCCCCCGCAATCACACCCTGCCCACGACGATCGCGATCGGCTTCGCGCTCTTCGTGGTCGCGACGCTGCACGGCGTCGAGCGCAACGTGCTCGAGCAGCTCGCCGTCGATGCGCGACCGGACCGGCCGAACTTCGTGCTCTTCGACGTTCAGCGCGATCAGCTGTCCGGCGTCGAGGCGCTGCTCGCGAGTCACGAAGCGCGCATCACCGATCGCGCGCCGCTCGTCTCGGCGCGCCTCGCCGCCGTCGCCGACGTGGCGCGGGAGACCTGGCTCGCGGACGAGGCGATCTCGCGCGAGCGGAAGTGGGCCCTGCAGCGGGAGTACCGCCTGACCTGGGCGGACGACCTGCGTGACAGCGAGGAGATCGTGGCCGGCGAGTGGTGGGCGCCCGGATCCGTGTCGGTCGCGGACGAGCCCTACCCGGTCTCGGTCGAACGGGACCTCGCCCGGTCGCTCGGCATCGGTCTGGGCGATCGCCTGCGCTGGCGCATCCAGGGCGTCGACGTCGAGACCCGGGTGGCGAGCCTGCGCCGCGTCGACTGGGGACGCATGGCGACGAATTTCTTCGTCGTCTTCCCGCCCGCGGCCCTCGAGCACGCGCCCCAGAGCACGGTCCTGCTCGCGCATCTGCCCGACGAGGCATCGCGCGCGGCGCTGCAGAGGGCGCTCGTGGGCGCCTTCCCGAACGTCTCCGCCCTCGACGCGACGCTCGTGCTGCGCTCGCTCGACACGATGTTCGGTCAGATCGCGCTCGCCGTGCGCGTGCTCTCGCTCGTGACCCTCGCGACCGGTCTCGCGATCCTGCTCGCCGCCGCGCTCGCGGCACGTCACGAGCGCGCCCGCGAGGCCGTCCTGCTGCGCGTGCTCGGCGCCTCCCGAAGCGTCCTGCGTCGCATCGCCGCGACCGAAGCCTGGGCCCTCGCGGCGCTCGCCGTCGCGGTCGGTGCGCTCGCTGCCGTGCTCGCGTCCTGGGCGCTGGTCGTGCTGGTCTTCGAGCTGCCCTTCGAGCCGCCCTGGCTCGACTGGCTCGGGCTGGCCGGGGCGACCTTCGCGATCACGGCGCTAGTCGGTGGACTGGCGGCGATGCGCCGAGCGGCGCGCTCGCCCCTCGAGCGTCTGCGCAGCGAGGTCGTGTGAGCCGATCGGGCATCGGTCGGGCGGGGGCCGGCGCGGATGCGCCCGGGTCGGCGGGATTGATAGACTGCCCGGCCTCGGTTCCGGGATCGGCGGGGAGACGCCGCGTGGCGGACAGGCTGACAGGATGGCTGCAGGAGGCCCGGCGCCGCCGCGTGTTCCGGACGGCGGGCGTCTACCTCGTCGCGGTCTGGGGCGTCTCCCAGGGCGCCGTCGAGCTCGCCCCGCTCTTCGGGGCGCCGGACTGGGCGCTGCGCGCGGGCCTGATCGGCGCGGTCGCGCTGCTGCCGGTCGTCGTCGTGCTGGCCTGGATGTTCGACATCGGACGCCGCGGGATCGTGCGCGATCCCGAGGACGTGCGCCGACAGCAGGAGGCCGATGAAGCCCTCGCGGCGATGCCGACCGTGCTCGGTGGCGAGGAGGGCGGCGCGGGGGCAGTCGTCGTGCGTTGGGGCGACGGGCAGGGCGATCGCTACGCGGTGTTCACGGAGGCGTTCAGCCTGGGTCGAGGGCCCGACTGCCGCGTGCGCTTCTACGATCCGCTCGTCTCGCGTCAACACGCGCGCGTGTTTCCGGACGAGCAGGGCGTCTGGCGCATCGAGGATCTGCAGAGTCGCAACGGCACGCTCGTCGACGGCCTGCGGATCGAGCACGCGACCCTCGACCGCGCCTGCGAGGTGCGACTGAACGAGGCCGGTCCGGCGCTTCGCCTCGAGTGCGTACCGCCGGGTGCGGACACGCGCCGGGCGCTGGCGACGGCCGGGCCGGGTACGACGGTCGCGCACGTGCGTCTCGCGCCGACGGGTCTCGATCGATCCCGGGGTTCCGGTACGCTCGACGGCTGACGCCGACCGGTCGCGCCAGGGGGCATGCACGCGTGGATCGGTCGTTCGCGCCAGAGGGGGGAGCAAGCGTGGATCGGATCCTGCTGACGGGGACGGGGCTCTTCACGCCGACCGATGGGATCACGAACGCCGAGCTCGTCGCCTCCCTCACCCGGGCGAACGAGCGTTGGAACGCGGAGCATCGCGACGCGATCGAGCGCGGCGAGCTCGAGCCGCGCGACCTCCCGTCGGAGAAGTTCATCGAGAAGGCCTCGGGCATCGGTCATCGCTACGTGATGGACAAGCGCGGCGTGCTCGACCCCGAGCGCCTGCGACCGCATCTCCCGCTGCGGGGCGAGGACGAGCTCGGGGTGCAGGCGGAGATCGCCGTCGCGGCGGCGAAGGAGGCCCTCGGGCAGGCCGGCCGCACGGGCGCCGACGTCGACTGCGTCGTCGTCGGCTGCTCGAACCTCCAGCGCGCCTATCCCGCCGTCGCGATCGAGGTGCAGCAGGCGATCGGCGCTTCGGGCTTCGCCTACGACATGAACGTCGCCTGCTCCTCGGCGACCTTCGCGATCCAGAACGCCGTCGATGCCCTGCGCGCGGGGCATGCCCGCCGCGCCCTCGTGCTGAATCCCGAGATCACCTCGGGCCACAACAACTTCGCCCTGCGCGAGTACCACTTCATCTTCGGCGACGCCTGCACGGCCGTCCTGCTCGAGACCGACGCGGCGGCCGGAACCGGCGAGGCCTGGGAGGTGCTGGGCACGCGTCTGGCGACGGTCTTCTCGAACAACATCCGCAACGACGCGGGCTTCCTGAACCGCTGCGAGGACGGCGAGCGCGATCCCTTCGAGCTCGTCTTCCGGCAGAACGGTCGGCAGGTCTTCAAGGAGGTCTGTCCGATGGTGGCGGCGCATATCCGCGACCATCTCGAGGACGAGGGTCTCGCGGTCTCGGACGTGAAACGTTTCTGGCTGCACCAGGCGAATCTCGGGATGAACAAGCTGATCGCGAAGACCCTGCTCGGCCGCGAGCCCGAGGATCTCGAGTCGCCGACGATCCTCGACGAATACGCCAACACGAGCTCCGCGGGCAGCGTGATCGCCTTCCACAAGCATCGCGGCGGGCTCGTCGCGGGCGACCGCGGCGTGCTCTGTTCCTTCGGCGCTGGCTACTCCGTCGGCAGCATCCTGCTGCGCAAGCTGCGCGACTGAAGCGCCGCCGCCCCGCGCAGCCCGAGCGCCGCCACGAGCGCGCCGAAGCCGGGCCACCAGGCGGCGGGATCCGCGGCGAAGCGTCCGCCGTAGCTCGACAGGTAGATCAGGAAGATCACGACCATCCCCGTGCGATGCAGCGCGATCCAGCGCCGCCCGCCGAGTGCCCTCACGGCGGCGTCGTTCGAGGAGAGCCCCATCGCGATCGCGAGGGCGATGCCGAGTCCCCCGATCACGGTCTCGACGCCGAGACCCAGGGTCGTGTCGTCGAGTCGCGCGAGCTGCAGGATCACCAGTGCGTGTCCCGTCTGGAGCGTCGCGTAGGCGACCCCGATGCTACGGCGGCGGCGGCGCAGGCCGCGGGACCAGTCCGTGGGCCAGAGGCGCGCGAGCGGTGAGGCCACGAAGGCCGTCAGGAAGAATGGAAACGCTAGGCGCGCGGACAGCCGCGTCGCCGTGCGCCAGCCGAGCTCGCCCAGGCCGTTGAGGGCCAGCGTCCCGGCCACGAGTCCGGCGACCGCGAGCACCGCCAGCACGAAGGCACGCCGCGGCGTCCGGAACGGATCGAAGCGCCCGGCGATGCCCACTGCGGAATTTCCCGACGAGGTCTGCATGGCTCCTCCTGCACCGGCTCGGCCAGTCCCGCTCGAGTAGCCCGCAGCCACCCCTCATACAAGCAGTATGATCGTGTATGTTCCCGCCGCCATGGAAGCCGCCCCCGCTCCCGTCCGAAGGCCCCGGAAGCCCAGCGCAAATCGCGAGAAGCTGATCGCCATCGCCCACGAGCTGATGGCCCGGCATGGCTTTGCCGGTACGAGCACGGAGCAGATCGTGCGTCGGGCGGGCATCACCCGCGGCGCGCTCTACTACCAGTTCGTCGACAAGCGCGACCTGTTCCGCGCGGTCTGCGAGGCCTTGCTCGCGCGGCTGGCGCTGCGGCTGTGGAGCGAGACGATGGACGCGGTCGCCCGGGAGCCGTCGGGCGAGCAGGCGGAGCTGCGGGTGGGCTGTCTGCGGCTGCTCGACTCCTGCGCCGACCCCGAGGTGCGTCAGATCCTGCTGGTCGACGGGCCCGCCGTGCTCGGCTTCGACGAGTGGCGGCGACTGCAGGAGCCGACGACGCTCGGTCTGCTGCGCCATGCCCTCGGCCATCTCGTCGAGGCAGGGCGGCTGCCGGCGGAGCGCATCGAGCCGATGGCCCATCTGCTCTTCGGGGCGCTCACCCAGGCGGCGGTCGCGATCGGGAGCGCGCTCGATCCCGAGCATGCGCGCCGCGTGCATCGCGACTGTCTCGAGAACCTGCTTCGCGGTCTGGAGGGCGAGCCCGCATGAGCCGCGGTCCCGTCCGCTCCCGTGCTCGCGCCGGCGTCGCGCGTCGGGTCGTGGCCCGCGTCGGGCTCGTGATCGCGCTCGCGCTCGGGACGATCGGCGCGACGACGGCTTCGGCCGCGGAGCCGCGGCTCGTCTTCGTCGACGCTCGCGAGGCCGGCGGGCGCGAGCGGGTGCTCACGCTCGGGGCGATGCGGGCTGCCTGTCCCGAGCGGACGGTGGAGGTCGACGATCCCTATCACGAGCGGCGCATGCGCTACCGGGCGCTGCCCCTCGTCTGCGTGCTGGACCTCGGCTTTGCCGACTCGGGGGGGGCCGCGGGCCAGAGCGGCCACGGCCTGCTGCTGCGGGCACTCGACGGCTATACGCGTCCGGTCTCCGGGCGCGACCTGATCTCGCCCGACGTCTTCCTCGCCTTCGGCGAGCCGGATCCCGGCCCGACCGGCGACGGGTCGCCACACTTCTCACCGATCGATCGACGTGGCGTCGATCCGTCGCCCTTCTACATGGTCTGGACCGGTGTCGACCGGAACGATCCGCACGAACATCCCTGGCCCTATCAGCTCGCCCGCATCGAGGTTGCGGACTTCGCGGAGGCCTTCCCGCATACGGTGCCCTCGGGTCTCGACGAGGCCGATCCGGGCTGGCGGGGCTACGCGCTCTTCCGGCAGAGCTGCGCCTCGTGTCACGCGATCAACGGCGAGGGCGGCCGGGTCGGTCCCGACCTGAACGTCCCACGCAGCATCGTCGAGTACCGCCCCATCCCGCAGATCCGCGCCTACGTCCGCGATCCCCGGGCCACGCGCTACACGAGCATGCCGGCGCATCCCGGGCTCACGGACGCGGACCTCGACGCGCTGATCGCCTACTTCCGGGCCATGAGCGAGCGCAAGCACGATCCGCACGGCGGCGGGTCCGCGTCATGACGACGGAAACGCGCCGGACGGCGCTGCGTCGCACCATGCTCCGGCTCGACGATCGGCGGCTGCCGACGCCGCACGGCGAGTTCAGGCTGCACGCGTTTCGAGATCTCGCCGACGAACGCTCGGCCTTCGCGCTCAGCCTCGGGCCGGTCGACGGCGCCGGGCCGCTGCTCGCGCGGGTGCACTCCTCCTGCGTCACGAGCGAGTGTCTGGGCGGTCGGGACTGCGATTGTGCGGAGCAGCTCGACGGCGCGCTGGCCACGATCGCGCGGGTCGGGCGCGGGATCGTCTTCTACCTGATGCAGGAGGGGCGCGGCGCCGGGCTCACGGCCAAGGCGCGCGATCGCATGATCGTGCAGGCGAGCGGTCATCGGCTCACGACCTTCGAGGCCTACGCGTCGATGGGCCTGCCGCCGGATCTGCGGCGCTACGACGACGTCGCGCGGATGGCCGCGCTGCTCGGGCTGCGCGGACCGATCCAGCTGATGACGAACAACCCCGAGAAGGCCGAGGCCGTCGCCCGCGCGCTCGCCGAGGAGAAGCTCGAGCTCTGCGGTCTCGAGTCGATCCAGGGGCCGGCGTCGGCCTTCAACGCCGACTACCTGAGTGCGAAGCGCGCGTCGGGGCACGCGCTCGACGGCGTGCCGCCCGGGGCCGGCAGCGCGCTGCCGGAGGGCGTGCGCGTCTTCGATCCGATCGTGCTGGGGGGCGAACGGCCGCGCGTGTTGACCGCGTCGTACCGGCTGCCCGTCGATCCCGAGCGGCTGGTCGCCTCGCTGGGTGCCGCCCGCGGTGGGGGGACGGACGTGCTCTGGCTGCGCCTGAGCGTGGTCTTCGAGGCGTCGAGTGCCCGGGAGTCCGTCGTGCTCTCGCTTCCGGAGGCGGTCTCGGAATCGCTTCCGGTGGGCGGGGAAGACGCGTCGATCGGGCCTGCGCCGGGTGCCCGCGCGATCGCGGCGGTCGGGCGTGTCGGGACGCGACTCTCGATGAGCGTCTTCGATCGCTTGCCGACGCCCTGGGCGCGGGGACGGGCTGCGCTCGGTCGGGCGCTGCGGCGGCTCGCGGTGGGGGAGGAGGCGGCCATCGCCGTCGACTTCGAGCCCGGCAGCGACGCGCGCGCGACGCTCGCCCTGGTCGATCCCGGCAGCGAGGTCCGTTCGGCGCTCGAGGTCGACCCCGGCAGCGAGGTCCGTTCGACGCTCGAGGTCGATCCCGGCAGCGAGGTCCGTTCGGCGCTCGAGGTCGATCCCGGCAGCGAGGTCCGTTCGACGCTCGAGGTCGATCGCGATGGCTCGCCGCGGACGACGCCGTCCGCCGCGGAGGATTGAGGTGCCCGCGACCGGCTCCGCTGCGCGCGGGCGGGCGCTGCTCGCCGAGCGCCTCGCGCGGGCCGCGGAGTTCGTCGCGCGGGTGCCGCGGGAGCTCGAGGTCCTGCGGATGCGGCCTTCGCGTCTGCCCCGACAGCTCGTGACGACCGGCATCGGCACCTCCGAGGGGCACGCACGGCATCTCGCGGAGGCGGCGGCGCGATGGCTCGGACAGCCCGCGCGCTTCGCGCCGACGGGCACCCTGGCGGTCGGCCCGCCGCCGGACGCGGAGCACGATTGGCTCGTCGTGTTCTCGCAGGGTCTGTCGGCGAACGCGCGCCACGCCCTCGTCGACGTCGAGTCCTGGGGCGGTGTGATCCTCGTGACGGGGATCGGGGCCGCGTCGGGCGGGGCCGGCGCCGTGGACCCGGAGAAGCTCGCCTGGCTCGCGGATCTCGAGGCGCGGGGTGTGGTGCGCGTCGAGATGGGTTGTGGACCGGAGTACGGCTCGCTCTTGCGGGTGATCGGTGCGCGGACGGGCTATGCGATCGGATGGAGTCTGCTGCGGACGCTGGCCGCGCGGCGGCTCGCGCGAGTCGCCGCGCTCGAGATCGATCCCGAGCACCTGCATCGCGTGCAGACCCAGGCGCTCGACGTCGCGGCCGGTCTCTTCGATGGGGACGAAGCCTGCCGAGACTTCTTCGCCGCCGAGCGACGGCTGCTGCTGGTGACCGAGGACGGCGCGCGGCCACTCGTCGAGCAGCTCTCGCTCAAGCTCGCCGAGGGGCTGCTGCGACCCCAGCCGCGGGTGGTCGACGTGCTCGAGTACGCGCATGGTCCATTGCAGGGGCTCGCCGGCCGCCCGACCTCGATCCTCTACCTGCGCGCCGAGGCGCAGGGCGGGGCGTCCTCGCCCTGGCACGCGCGCTTCGAGCGGGCCCTCGATCCCCGGACCGACGCGCTTCGGGTGCTGCGGGCGCAATCGCCCTGGCCCTTCGCGATCCTCGAATTCGAGGCGATGCTCGACGCGACGATCCTGCGGACGATCGAGGGGACGGGCACCGACCTCGTCGACTGGCCCGGCGCGGACCGTGAGCGTGTGCTCTACGAGGCCGGTCCCGAGAGGCGATCCGTGCCGCCGCCGCGTCCGGTCGTCACCGAGCGCGCCTACGAAGAGACCGCCTGGCCCGAGATCGAAGACGCGATCGCTCGCGGTCGGCGCACCGCTCTCGTCGCGCTCGGCTCGATCGAGCAGCACGGCCCGCATCTGCCCCTCGGCACGGATCATTGGATCGCGGAAGCGCTCGTACGCGGGCTCGCGGCGCGCGTGGGGGATGCGGTGGCGCTGCCGCCGATCGCGCTCGGCTGCGCGAGCGAGCATCTCGACTTCGCCGGGACCCTGCATGTCGAGGCGGCGACGCTCGAGGCCGTGCTGCGTGACGTGCTCCGCTCCACGGCCCGGCACGGGTTCGAGCGGGCTTTCGTCTTCACGGCCCACGGCGGCAATCTCGATGCGCTCGAGGCGATGCGCGAGCGCCTCGGGCAGGCCGTGCGGCCGCTGCATCTCCGCATCGAGACGGATCTGCGGGTGGGCGCGATGCAGGCCGGGAGCGTCGCGCGCGAGACGCTCGTGGAGGAGAGCGCCGGCCCCCACGCGGGCGAGTACGAGACCAGCCTCGTGGCGTGGCTGCGGCCCGGTAGCGTTCGATCCGCGTCGCTCGGCCCCGGTCGTCTCGTGGCGCGTGGCGAGGGGCAGGGGCTCTTCTATCCCAGCCTGCGACCCAACAGCGAGAGCGGGGTGCTCGGCGACCCCTCGCGCGCCGATGCGTCGCGGGGCGCACGCTACCTCGCGGCGTGGCTCGATCTGCTCGAGGAGGCCTATCACGCAGCCTTCCCCGCGGCGGGCTGAGCGCTGCGCGCCCGTCGCGGTGCGTCAGTCGCGCGGCTGCGCGGAGAAGAAGCGTGCCCAGGCGAAGGGCGCCCAGAAGGCGTAGTAGAGCTGATTCGGAACGATCCGGATCGCCCAGCCGAGATCGAGCCCGGCGCCCACGATCAGCAGGTCGGCGACGAGCCAGAGGGCGTAGTAGGCGGCGCCGTAGCCGAGGATCGCGCGTACGTAGTTCGTGGTCGCTGCATCCAGCCCGGCGCGCGGCGTCCAGACCCGCGAGAGCGTGATGCAGAGTGCGAGGAAGCCCGCTTCGTAGATCATCCAGAGGACCTGCCCGTGCACGTCGGGCAGGACGAAGCGGGTCGCCGAGAAGAGCAGCCCCGTCGTGATCGGCACCAGCAGCGAGACGCCCAGCGCCCAGCGCAGGGACCCCGCGAGCGTGCGCTCGGGTCGCGCCACGCCGGCGACGAGCAGCAGCACGCGCAGGTCGCCGAGCAGCACGAAGAGGAAGGGCACGAGGGTCGCCCAGGGCGTACCCGCGACGCCGGGGAGCCGGCAGAAGGGGCCCGTTGCGATCGGGTCCAGCATCGTCTCGAACGCGAAGACGAGCGTCAGCCCCGCGACGAAGCGCGCGGCAGCGGGAACCGCCGCACGACGCGGATCGGTGGGCGCGGCGGCCCGCCAGGCGAGGAAGGCGAGCGGCACCACGAGCAGCGACCAGAGGCTCTGCAGATCCCCGTAGTAGACGTCGTGCCAGAACGACCCGCTCATCGCGCCCCTTCACCGGCCGAGGGATGCGGCCCGCCGCGACGAAGCCGGCGCGCGCGCGGGATCCGATCGATCGCGTGCTCCAGTCGCTCGAAGAGACGGAGCCGATCGAAGAGGGGGTTCAGCCAGCCCGACGTCACGCAGTAGGCGCAGTCGTGATCGAGGCGATGATGTCGCGCGTGCGCGGCGGGTCGAAGGATCAGGCCTGCGTGCTGCAGCGCCCGCGCGAGGCGCGGGGGCGCCGGTGCGTGCGCCCAGGCGTGGAAGAGGTTCGTCGCGAAGAGCGAGAGGCAGGCGGAGAGACCGGTCGCCAGCGGAAGGACCCCGAGTGCTCCGGTCTCCGCGGCTCCGTGGAGTGCGGCGACGACGGGCGCGACGAGCAGGGCGTTGTTGCCCGACACCTCGAAGAAGTCGTGACGAGCGATCGAGAGCGGATCGTCGTGATGGGCGCGGAAGGGCTCGATCAGCAGCGCGCCGAGCACGGGGGTGTTCGGGGCGAAGTAGCGATCGGCGAGCCAATGCACGGCGCCGGCGATCGCGTCGGCGGCGACATGGCCAGCGACGAGGGCGAGCAGCAGCAGGATGGGCTTCGGCTCTGCGACCAGCCGATCCGTCACCCGCACGAGGAGCATGAGCCAGAGCGCCGCGAAGACGAAGACGGCCAGGCGTTCGAGACGGCGCCGCCAGCGATCGAGCGGGATCGGCATGAAGGGGCGGCTCCTCGCGTCCCGTCGCGCCACGCGCGGGCTGGGCGTCAGTGTGCCAGCAAAGCCGCGCGCGGACAAAGGCCGGAACGCGAAGGGCCGGGGGCCCCATGACGGCGCCCCCGGCCCGAGTGCGTGCGCGGTCCGCGATCCGCCGACGTGGCGGATCGATCGACGCTAGTGGTGGCCGCGCGGGCCGTAGCCGCCGCGGCCGGGCGGCGGGCCGTACCCGAAGCCGTGCCCGCAATGCGCGCCGTGGCGATGGGGCGGCGTCACGTGGTGATGGTGGCCCCAGCCGTGCGCCCGACCCCGGGCGTAACGGGCCGAGCGATGAGGGGGGTGGCCGCGCGACTGCCAGACGGCGCGATCGCCGCGGCGGTCGAGGGCCCGCTCGATGTGATCGCCGGCCTCGTCGAGCGCCCACCCGAGCTCGTACTCGCCGCTGAACGTGGCGATCGCCGACAGGAAGTCGAGCTGGCCGTCGATCAAGGCACCCTGCCGATCGAGATCCCGGTCGTATCTGCGCGCGGCGCGACGGTCGTCGTCGCGCGCGCTGGCGGCCGTGGCGCCGGCGAGCGCCATCACGCCCACCAGCATCACACCCAGGTTCGTCTTCCAGATCGTCTGCATCGTTCCTCGGCTCGTCGAACGCATTGGTGTCTCCTCCATGCCTGGTTTCGAGTCGAGCGGTCGGAGCGTGAGGCACGGACGAACGACCGATCGTTCGCGACTCGCGTTCACCGAACGCGGAATCACGCGCGGCACGACGCCGGATCCCCGGGGCGCGGCATCGATCGCGTTCTGACGACGCGTGAGTCGACGAGGAGCGATCCGACGAGGCGTCAGCGCCGGAACGCGTGTGCGTCCGATCGGCGTCGTGCCTGCACGCGGCCCGTGCGCGGCCGGGAGGGACTCAGACCGGACCCAGGACGAGGGTGCCGTTGTGCCCGCCGAATCCGAAGGAGTTCGAGAGGCTCGGGCCCGGGGTGAAGCGTCGGGCTTCCTTCTGCACCACGTCGATCGGCGGGAGTGCGGGATCGAACTGCTCGAGGCCATCCGTCGGCGGGATCAGGCCGTGCTGCAGGCTCAGCACGAGGGCGACCGCCTCGATCGCGCCCGCGGCGCCGAGCGAATGCCCCGTCACGCCCTTGATCGAGGTCACGATCGGACCCGGCGATCCGAAGAGCTGCGAGATGCCCTGTGCTTCGGCGAGGTCGTTGAGCTCGGTGCTCGTGCCGTGGGCGTTGACGTGCACGATCTGCCCAGGCTCGAGCCCGGCGTCCTCGAGCGCGCGTCGCATGCATCGAAGTGCCCCCGCGCCGCCGGGCGCCGGCGCCGTGATGTGATGCGCGTCGGCGAGGCTCGCCGATCCGAGCACCTCCGCGAGGATCGAAGCGCCCCGCGCCCGCGCGCGCTCGAGCTCCTCGAGCACCACGACCGCCGCACCCTCGGAGATCACGAAGCCATCGCGATCGGCGTCGAAGGGGCGCGATCGACCGCTCGGCGAGAGCGCCCGCATGTTCGCGAATCCGGCGAGCGCGACCGGCGTCATCGCCGCCTCGGCCCCACCCGCGACCGCCGCGTCGCAGATCCCCCATTGGATCCAGCGCGCCGCCTGCCCGATCGCGTGCGTGCCCGTCGCGCAGGCCGTGGCGAGCGACTCGCAAGGGCCCTGCAGGCCGTGTCCGATCGAGATCGCCGCAGCAGCCGCATTCGACATCATCATCGGCACGACGAAGGGCGACACACGGCGCGGCCCCTTCTGCTCGTTCACGATCGTCTGGTCCTCGTGGCTCTGGGCGCCGCCCACGCCCGTTCCGACCAGCACGCCGATGCGGTCCGGGTCGGCGTCGAGCGGACCCGCCTGCGCGAGCGCCTCCGCGGCCGCGCAGACGGCCATCTGCTCGAAACGGTCCGCGCGGCGGATCGCCTTGGGGTCGTCGTAGCAGCGCGTCGGATCGAAGTCGTGCACACGCCGCTCGCCCTCGGGCTGCGGGGAGAGGAGTCCCTGCCAGAACGCCTCGCGTCCGATCCCGACGGGCGAGACCACGCCCAGCCCCGTGATCGCGACGCGTCGGAGCGACTTCGCCGGCCGATCGATCTCAGTCATCGTGACTTCCGTCCTCGCGACCGGGGAGCGTCCCCGTCCCCGGGTCCTGCCATCGGAGCAGGGCGCTGCCCCACGTCATGCCTGCGCCGAAGCCCGTCATCAAGACGAGGTCGCCGTCCTCGAGGCGTCCCGAGTCGATCGCGTCGGCGAACGCGAGCGGGATCGACGCCGAGGAGGTGTTGCCCGTCCGATCGAGCACGATCGCGGCGCGCTCGCGATCGATGCCCAGGCGATCGCAGGCCGCCTGGATGATCCGGATGTTCGCCTGGTGCGGGACGAGCAGCTTGATCTCGTCCGCGCGCACCTTGGCGCGGTCGAGCGTGCGCTTCGCCGACTCCACGACCACGCGCACGGCGCGCTTGAAGACCTCTCGCCCGTCCATCTGGATGGTGCCCCCGACGTCGGCCATCAGGATCTCGCGCGCCTCGCCGTCGAGGCCGAGATCGAAGGCCAGCAGCTGCCCCTCGCCCGGCACGTGCTCGAGGACGAGGGCGCCGCCGCCGTCGCCGAAGAGGACGGCCGTGTTCCGGTCGCTCCAGTCCGTGATGCGGCTGAGGGTCTCGGCGCCGACGAGCAGCACGCGTCGCGTCCCGGTCGCGAGCAGGCCATGGGCCGCGACCAGTCCGTACACGAAGCCCGAGCAGGCGGCGTTCAGGTCGAAGCCGCCCCCGGCGAGGCCGAGCGCGCGATGGACCGCGGCGGAGGTGGCGGGCACGGTCTGGTCGGGTGTGGTCGTCGCGAGGATCAGCAGGTCGATCGAGGAGGCCTCGACGCCTGCCCGTTCGAGGGCCTTTCGACCGGCGGCGGCGGCGAGCGCGGCCGTGCTCTCCCCGATCCGGCGCTCGCGGATGCCCGAGCGATCGACGATCCACTCGTCGCTCGTGTCGAGGGTCCGCTCGAGGTCTTCGTTCGTCACGACCTTGTCGGGCAAGGCCGTTCCCCAGCCCAGGATGCGCATACCCATCGTTGGCGAGCGTCCCCCATCCCAGGCAGCGTAGGCGAGGGAGGAGCCCCGCGATGCGCCCGTCGTGTGGAGCTTACCCACGACCGCGCGTCATCGCTCGGGCTTTCATCGGACGAAGCAAGCCTCCGCGTCGGCCGGGCGTGCGCGCTACCAGAGGCCGATCGGCGACCGTCCGGCCTTGCGCTCGTGGCGTGCGCGGTCGCTGCGTCGGCGTCGGCGCATCCGGGCCTGGAGCGCCGTCCGTCGCTGCTCCAGGGCATCCGGCGTGTCCGCACGGGCCTTCTTCTTCTCCTTGCGGAACTCGACGAAGGCGTCGTAGGCCTCGATCTCGTGCTTCAGGTCGGTGACGACGAGCTCGACCATGATCGCGTCGTCGAGGTAGCCGAGTCCGGGCACCCGATCGGGGATCAGATCGTCGGGATCGGCGAAGTAGGCGAGGGCGTTGAGCACGCGCTTGCGGTCCTCGCCCTCGAGGCGCCAGTCCGCGTCCTCGAGCATGTCCGTCAGCTTGCCGAGCTGCGCGATCCGGTTCCGCACGAACTCGGGTGAGTCGGTTGCGGCGACCTCCGTGAGCAGGGCCTTCGCCTCGCGGAGGACGACGTCCTCCTTCTCGGCGCTGCGGCCCTTCCGGACCTTCTGCAGCACCTGGCGGAAATAACGGATGTCCTTGTCGCTGAGCTCGAATGAGATCTTCATGGCGCGTAGTCTACCCGAAAACCGCGCGCGGGCGGCGGTCGGAACGCGTACCGGGCCCGATCGGATCCGGTCGAGGGCGTCGCGGACGGGGCGGGTGGGGGTCGCCCCGTCCGATCGATCGCGGCTAGCGACGCGGGCGGGCGAGCTGGAGCAGGCGCTCGAGCGTGATCGAGCCCGGCGGTGCGGGGCCGAGGCTCCGGGCGAGGGCGATCGCGCGCGGCACGAGTCCCGATCGGATCGGACGGCGGGTGGCGACCTGCTCGAGCGCGGCCCATGCCATCCCGTCGTCGCCCATGCGATGGGCGGCGACGGCGCGCAGGTAGTAGTGGTCCGAGGTGCGTTCCCGGGTCAACAGCTCGTCGACGATCGCGAGGGCCTCGCGCGCCTCCGCCCCTTCGCCGGCCTCGAGTCGCCAGAGGATGCGGGCGCGGGCGGCGCTGCCATGGAGCAGCGCGCCGGGACGGATCGTCGCGAGTGCGTCGTCCAGCGCGCGAACCCCGGCCCAATCGGATTCGGCAAGGCGCAGGTTCGCTGCATAGACCGTCCGCTCGGCCTCGTCCCAGCCCGTCGTGTCGAGCTCGCGGCCCGGCGACGCGGCGACCACGCCGTCCCGGGCGCTCTCGAGCCCGGGATCCAGGGCCAGGGCGCGATCGAAGAGCTGTCGCGCCCGCCCGGGCTGACCGCCGTCGTAGTTGATCCATCCCTGGGCCGAGAGCGAGGCGGCCGGCGGAAGGCTCGAGGCGAGCTCGCGGGCCCGGGGCGCGTCGCCGGTCCAGATCATGCGTCGCAGGACCGAGACGGCGTCGACCCGGGCCAGCCGCTCGGGCGTGAGCGGCTCGTGCGGCGAGAGCATCTCGGAGAAGAGGCGTCGATCACGACCGGCATTCGCGGGCGGCAGACGCGTCGTGGCGAGGCGGTTGTGGTCGTCGGTATTCGGCGGGTGGCCCTGGGCGACGGCCCGGGCGCCCGCCGTATCCAGGGTCCAGCTCGCGTAGAAGTCCTCGACGCGATGGATGCCGTACTTCCCGAAGCTCTCGGGGGCCTTCTCGAGGGCGCGCGGCGCGGACTCGAGCAGATCGATCGGCTGATCGGACGCGACGAAGACGATCGCCATCGGGATCGGTCGGTAGACCTGCACGGAATCGAAGACCTCGGTCATCGACGCGAGCAGGCTGCCGAGCAGAGGCGGATCGACGAAGCCCATCCCGATCCACTGCACGAAGATGCCGCCCGGCTCGAGCTTCGTCTCCACGAGCTCGAAGAACTCGCGGGTGTAGAGATGGGACGCACCCGAGGTCCAGGGATGCGAGGGCTGCGAGACGATCGCGTCGTAGCGCTTGTCCGTCAGGTTCATCGCGCCGCGCGCGTCGCCCAGCCGCAGCGTGACCCGGGGATCGTCGAGCGGATCGTTCGCGCGCGGGATCTTGCGATTCGCGACGACGACCTCCTCCTCGAGCTCGATCACGTCGATCGCCTTCACGCTCGAAGCGACGGCCTCGAGCGTCTTGGCGCCGCCGAGGCCGATGATCAGCATCTCCTCGGTCTCGGGGCGGGCGGCGGTCGGCAGGAGCGAGAGCCAGGCCGTCTCGTTGAAGCGCAGGTCGGGCATCTCGGGCCGCTCGACACCCGACTCGGGCAGGCCGTTCGTCAAGAGCTTCCAGCCCTCGGCGTGCTCGACCACGGTCACGGTCGCCGAGCGTCCGACGCCGAGGTAGTAGAGCTCGCCCGCCATGCGCGTGCCGGAGATCGCGGAGTGCAGCAGCAGGTTCTCGGGCACGGGCAGTCGCACCACGAGGGCGGCGACGAGGGCCAGGCCCGCGAGGCCCGCCAGCACGAGCTTCCGCGGCGTGAAGGCGAGCGCGGTCGCGAGGGCGAGGGTCAGACTCGTCAGCACCCCGACCAGCGCCGTGCGCTCGAGTCCGAGCGCGGGCAGCAGGAAGAAGCCCGCGAGGATCGAGCCGATGATCGAGCCCACCGTATTCCAGGCGTAGACGCGACCGCTGACGGCGGCGGCCTCGTCGGCGTCGCGCGCGAGCAGGCGAACACCGAAGGGGAAGGTCGCGCCGATGCAGAGCGTCACGGGCAGTAGCAGCAGGCCCGCCGCGGCGGCGCCCGGGGCGGGGGCGGAGGGCGATGCCCCGACGGCGTGGGCGAGGTTCGGCAGCAGGTCCGTCGCGCGGAAGGCCATCCAGCCGAAGAGTCCGGCGCCGAGCTGCGCGACCGCGAAGCCTCGGGCGGCCGACTCGCGGCTCTTCGCGAAGCGCGAAGCGACGGCGCTGCCGAGGGCGATGCCGAGCAGGAAGCTCGAGAGCATGGACGCGAAGGCAGCGGTGCTGCCGCCGAGCACCTGCCCGAGCAGCCGCGTCCAGAGCACCTCGTACACGAAGGACACGACGCCCGAGATCGTCATCGCGGGCAGGATCCAGTGGAAGACGCCGCGCGGCGCCGGCGCACCTTCGGCCTCGGTCGGCACGCTCGCGAGGCCGCGGGCGAGGGCGGCGGCGGCGAGGAAGACGACGGCGTTGCCGGCGATGCCGATCCAGACCGTCGTGCGCAGACCGAACGCGGGCAGGAACACGAAGGCCGAGACGAGCGTGCCGGCGATCGCGCCGAAGGTGTTGACGGCGTAGAGCACGCCGATCCGCGGCCCGACCTGCACGTCCTCGGACACGGCGTGGCGTGCGAGCAGGGGCAGCGTCGCCCCCATCAACGCGGTGCAGGGCACGAGCACGAAGAAGGAGCCCGCGAGATGGAAGAGCGCCGTCGACAGCGCCATCGTCTCGGGCGGCGCCTCGAGTCCGCCCGCCACGGCGAGGTAGGTGCTCTGGACGATGTGGATGAGGCCGGGCACGCAGAGCGCGCCGATCGCGATGCCCAGCTCGAGCAGACCGTAGGCGAGCACCGGCCGCGACAGTCGACCGACGAAGCGCGCCGCCGCCGCCGCCCCGAGCGCGAGCCCGCCCATGTAGGCCGCCAGCACGGCCACGACCGCCAGCTCCGACGTGCCGAAGAGGAACGCGAGCTCCCGCGTCCAGGCCGTCTGGTAGAGCAGCGCCGCGAAGCCGGAGACGAAGAAGCAGACGAGGAGCAGCGGGAAACGGAAGTCCATGGTGATGTAGTGGCCCGGTCGTGCCAGAGGGTGTTCCCGGAAGCGCACCGGGCGGGCGGGATCGCCCCGCCTCCGACCGCGAGCGACGCTTTCACGGGTCGGTCGGAGCCCGGGTTGTAGCGCGCCCCCCGGCACACCGCCCCGCCTGCCCCCTGGCTGCCGACGAACCGCCTACGCCCGGGCCGCCCGGCACGGCCTACGCCGGCGTGCGGGCGCGCGCCGCGCGCAGGTCCCGCGGCAGCCCCAGCCCTCGCTCGCCGATCACGTTGCGCTGGATGTTCGAGCTGCCGGCGGCGATGCCCGAGGCCAGCTCGAAGAGGTACTGGTCGACCCAATCCGTGTCGCGCGCGGAGGTCGAGACGGCATCCCAGGTCGAGCGTTCGGGTGCGCGCAGTCCGTCGGCGCCGATCAGGTCGAAGCCGAGCTGGGCGATCTGCTCGCCGACCTCCGTGCCGTAGAGCTTGTTGACGAGCATCGGGAGCACGACGCGATCGTCCTCGCCCCGGGCGGCCGCCGAGAGCTGGCGCAGGGTCATCGTCTCGGCGCAGCGCACATGGCCCTCGATCTCGGCCAGACGCTGTCGGATAACGGAGTCCTCGCTCGCGGGTCGGTCCCCGATGCGCATCGTGCGCGCGAGCTCGAGGACGGCCGCGAAGCGCTGGCGCAGACGCGGCCCGCCACCCAGGTTGCGCTCGTACTTGAGGTTCGCGCGGGCGACGCGCCAGCCCTCGCCGCGTCGTCCGACGATCCAGTCGGCCTTCGTGCGGGCGCCGTCGAAGAAGACCTCGAAGAAATGCGTCGCCCCCGTGATCTGGCGCAGCGGTCGCACCTCGATCCCCGGCTGGTCCATCTCGAGCAGCAGATACGAGATGCCGGCGTGCTTGTCCGCACCCGGCTCGGTCCGGAACATCCCGAACATGAAGCCCGCGTGGTCGGCGTCGCTCGTCCAGATCTTCTGTCCGTCGATCACCCACTCGTCGCCCTCGAGGCGGGCCGTGCTGCGCAGGGCGGCGAGGTCGCTCCCGGCGCCGGGCTCGCTGTAGCCCTGGCACCAGACGAAGTCGCCGAGCAGCGTCGGCGGGATGAAGCGCTCGCGCTGCCAGTCGGACCCGGCCTCGAGCAGCGTCGGGACGAGCATGCCCGTCGACTGAGGCCCCAGCCGCCACGAGAAGGGGGACGCGTCGAAGCACTCCGCGACGATCGACTCGCGGATCGGATCGAAGGGCTGCTCGGAGCCGCCGAAGCGTCGCGGGATGGAGCGGTAGACGTAGCCGCGCTCGGTCGCGGCCTTCAGGAACGAGCGGCGGTCGACGTCGCGAGGGGTCTCCGCGAGGAAGGCCAGCACCTCCTCCCGGAAGCGGTCGTACTCGGGACCGAACTCGAGCTCCATCGCGCCTCCCGTCTTCCTTCTATCTACTGTCCACCGTCGCATCGCACGTCGCCGCGCTCCCGGCGACGCCCCTCCGGCTCACGCTCAGTACGCCGCCAGGCAGGCCAGGCGCGCGCGGTGCGCGGTGGGTGAGCCGAGCCAGGTGCGGTCGAACATCGCGCGCTTCAGGAAGAGATGGACGTCACAGTCCCAGGTGAAGCCGATGCCGCCGTGGAGCGCTACGGCGGCGCGGCCGATCCGCACGGCGCCGTCGGTCACGTGGGCCTTTGCCGTGACGGCCTCGCGGGCGCGCTCGGCGGGGCGATGGTCGAAGGCCCAGGCGGCGTACCAGATCAGACCGCGCATGGGCTCCGCGGCCATCGCCATGTCCGCGAGCTGATGTTTGACCGCCTGGAATTGCGCGATCTTCGTGTCGAACTGCTCGCGCGTATTCGCGTAGTCGACGCTCGCACGGATCATCTGCCAGGCCGCACCGAAGGCGTCCGCCGCGAGCAGCACCCGGGCCGCGTCGAGAAGCGGCTCGCCAAGACCGGGCCGCGCATCGAGCAGCTCGATCGGCGTGCGCTCGAGCTCGAGATCACAGAGCGCCCGGCTGCGGTCGTGCCCCTCGATCGGACGTCGTCGCAATCCCGTCGCGTCGGCCTCGACGAGTCCCACCCGGCCGCCGGCGAGTCCGACCAGGAAGAGCCCCGTCTCGTCGCCGGCGTGCGCATGGCATTTCGTGCCGGTCACCCGACCGGACTCGACCGCGACCCGCCAGTCCGCCGCCTCCCAGCGATCGCCCGACTCGCCGAAGGCCACGCCGCCGATGCACTCGCCCGAGGCGAGGGCGGGCAGCCAGCGTGCGCGCTGGGCCTCGCTGCCACCGAGGCTGAGCGCGAGTCCCACGAGCGCGTGCGCCAGCCAGGGACCCGGACACGCGCTCTCGCCGAGCACCTCGCCTGCCAGCGCCTGGTCGAGGAGCGTGAGCCCCGCGCCGCCGTAGGCCTCCGGGATCATCAATCCCGCGAGCCCGATGTCCGCCGCCTCGCGCCAGAGCGATCGGTCGAGCTGCGGCCCCGCCTCGAAGAGCGCCCGCCGTCGGTCGGGCGGCAGGGCCTCGCTCGTGAATCGGCGCAGCGTCGCCTGCAGGAGGTCCTGCTCCTCCGTCGTTCCGAAATGCACAGTCGCCCTCCGCGTCGCCGTCCACGCTCGCGGCCGATTCTCGCAGCCCGTGCGCCGTCCGGCGAGCGTCGCTCAGTCGGGCTCCAGCACGAGGCGGAAGCTCCGGGGGCCGTGGGCGCCGAGCACGAGGGCCTGCTCGATGTCCGCGGTCTTCGATGGACCGCAGAGCAGCCAGCCGAAGGCGATCCGATCGAGACGGATGCGTTCGTAGACCCCGTGGAGCGTCGCGACGAGTCCGGAGTCCGGGACGACGACGACGAGATGCTCCGCGAGCAGCGCGGCGGCGCGCTCGCCGGGCGACCGGGGGACGTGCCAGACGGCGCCGCTCTCGACGACCGCGAGCTCGGCGCGCAGCACGCAGAGCTCGAGCGCCGCGAGGGCGTGGACGTCTGTCGTAGCGAGACCCACGCCGCGGCTCGCGAGTGCGGGGTGCGCCGAGTAGACGTGGTGCAGGGTGTCGAGCGGCGCGGGCCACTCGACCTCGTCGAGGCTCCCGGGTCGCGTCAGCGCCTGAAGACGTCCACCCGCCTGCGCGACACGCTCGCGCAGCATGGCGACGGGATCCGCGGGCAGGGCGGGCGACGGCGCCCGGACACGCGCCGCGACCCGCACGGACCGGGCGGCCTCGAGTGCCGCGAAGATCGCATCGCGTGCTCCGCTCATCGCCGGTGCTCCGCGGTCGTATCGCGTGCTCCGCTCATGGCCGGTGCTCCTGCTCGCGACGGCGTCGGCGTGCGCGCATCTGCTCGCGGAAGCTCTGCGCAGGGATCGGTGGCAGGGCGCGCGTCCGCGTCCACGGCGCGGCGAGCCGATCGAGGATCGGAGCCGGCAGCCGGCGCGCGAGGCTGCGCGCGACCCGCGCGAGCACGTGGTAGGTGGTGGGGCGCAGCATCAAGGCGCTGAGAAAGGCGAGGGCCGCGCGTCGATGCCGCGGGACGTGGCCCTCGTCGGCGAGCACGCCGCGCCAGGCCAGGAGCTGACGATGGAGCGGGACCTTGACGGGGCAGACCTCGCTGCAGGAGCCGCAGAGGCTGCAGGCTCGCGGCAGATCGGCGTGGGCTCCGGGGTCGCGGGCGGGCGCGAGGACGGAGCCGATCGGACCGGGGACGGTCGTCGCGTAGCTGTGTCCGCCGCTGCGCCGGTAGACGGGGCAGGTGTTGAGGCAGGCGCCGCAGCGGATGCAGGCGAGCGCCTCCTCGAAGTCGGGGCGGGCGAGCAGTCGGCTGCGACCGTTGTCGACCACGACGACGTGGAGCTCGGAGCCGGGCAGCGGGCGCGGGCCGCGGAAGTGGGAGGTGTAGGTCGTGATCGCCTGGCCGGTCGCCGAGCGCGCGAGCAGGCGCAGGAGCGGCGCGAGGTCGCGGGTCTCGGGGACGATCTTCTCGAGGCCGACGCACGCGATGTGGAGCGGGGGGAGCGCGGTGCCGAGATCGGCGTTGCCCTCGTTCGTGACGACGACGATCGCGCCGCTCTCGGCGACGGCGAAGTTCACGCCCGTGATGCCCGCTTCGGCGGCGAGGAAGCGGCCGCGCAGGTCGCGGCGGGCGACGGCGGTGAGCGCGTCGGGATCCTCGAGGCCCGGGGCGCTGCCCATCTCGCGCGCGAAGAGGGCGCCGACCTCCTGGCGCCGCAGATGGATCGCGGGCATGACGATGTGGCTCGGGGGCTCGTGGCGGAGCTGCACGATGCGTTCGCCGAGATCGGTGTCGACGACCTCGATGCCTCTCGCCTCGAGGAAGGGGTTGAGGCCGCACTCCTCGGTCAGCATCGACTTGCTCTTCACGACGCGCGAGACGTGCCGGTCCCGCAGCAACCGCGCGACGATCTCGTTGTGCTCGCGTGCGTCGCGCGCCCAATGCACCTGCGCGCCCGCCGCCGAGGCCCGCTCCTCGAAGCGTCGCCAGAGCTCGGGGAGCCGCGCGAGCGCATCCCGCTTCGTCGACGCGGCGTCCTCGCGCAGGGTCTCCCAGTCGGGCACCTGCGCCGCCGCCGCATCCCGCTTCGCCCGCACGCCCCAGAGCGACGCATCGTGCCAGGTCGTCCGCGCGGCGTCCGCCACGAAGCGTCGCGCGCGACTCGCGTGGCTCGTCCGGCCGCGCGCCGCACCGGCATCCGTCCAGTCCGGTGCCGTGTCTGCCACGTCTCCCTCCGTGAGACCCCGTCCGCCCGTGGCCATGCCGCGATCCGCCATCGGCTGCGCCCTCAGCTCGTCCGGCCGGCGTCGCCGTCGAGCCCGCAGGCCGCGGCGAGCACCTCGGCGACGTGGAGGAAGCGCTGTGGATGGCCGTGACGGCGGGCCACGCCCTCCAGCTGGAGCAGGCAGGAGACGTCGGTCGAGACGATGACCTCGGCGCCGGCTCTTTGATGGTCCGTCAGACGATCGAGGCCCATGCGCGCCGAGACGGCCTCCTGCTCGATCGCGAAGACGCCTCCGAAGCCGCAGCACTCGTCGCGGCGGGCGGGCTCGACGAGCTCGAGCCCTTCCAGCCCACTCAGCAGCCGGCGCGCGGGGTCCGGGCGGGGCGGCTCGCGCGACTCGCTCGGCGAGCCCAGGCGTAGCTCGCGCAGGGCGTGGCAGCTCGCGTGGATCCCGACGCGATGGGGATAGCGGCCACGGGGCAGGGGCCGGGTCGCGGGATCCCCGAGCAGCTCGCAGAGCTCGCGGGTGCGCGCGGCGACGGCGTGCGCGCGGGGATCGGGACTCCATCGGGGCAATCCGTGGCGCAGCGTCGCGACGCAGCTGCCCGATGGCGCGACGATCGCATCGAACGCCTCGAAGACCTCGACGAAGCGTCGGCCGAGCGCGGCGGCGCGGCGTGGCTCGCCCGCCGTCGCGAAGGGCTGTCCACAGCAGGTCTGCTCCTCCGGGTACGCCACCTCGCAGCCCACCGCCTCGAGCAGCGCGAGGGTGGCGAGTCCGACCGTGGGTCGGAGCTGATCGACGTAGCAGGGGACGAAGAGGGCGACGCGCATGCGTTCGTTCGGCTCCCGGACGGCGTGCGACGCCTGCGGCGACGCCACAAGCCCGCGGAGAATATGGTCTTCCTCGGCGTCCGGCCCGTCGGGCGCGGCGTCTCGGGGCCGCGTCGATGGACCGTGCCGCTCGGGGCCGCCTCCCCTCGAAGCACATCGCGACCGGGGAGGTCTCACGTGGCGTCAGCTCTCGCCGGGACCGCGCGCGCGGCAATCGTCTCGCTGGCTGCTTCGGCGTGACACCGGCGCCCACTCGCAAGACCTGCAGCGAAGCCCAAAAAACCGCTTGGAAATTTGATCCAGATTAGAAAGAATACCGGGCGCGCCCCAGACGCTCTCGACCGAAACCCCGCGGCCGGCCCCCCGGCGAATGCTGTCCTCGGTCGGGAGAGCCTTCCTTGAATTTCGATCACATCGATCACGAGGGATGGTGTTTGGTGTCCCGGCGTGCCGGGCGGCCCGAACGCGATTTCGTCACACTGACGTGGACGAAGGCGGCGGGACGCTCGGGGGCGTGGCATCGTGCGAGGCCGCGCGACGGGGAGCGTACCGGGAACGCGCATCGGGGAGGCGGGCGCCGACGGCGCGCGCGAAGCGGAGCAGAGGGCTGGAGAGGCGGATCGGCGGACGGAGCTCGACGGGAATCGGAGCGACCGTCGCCGTGTGATTCGAAAGATCGTGTCAAGCAATGACCGAGGAGAAGAGTGAATGATGAGCTTGAGGGCGACGGCGATCAGCATCGTCAAAGCCGTAGGGAGCGCCGCAGGAAGCGCAGCCGCGGTCTTCGTGGTGCTGGCCTCCGGCACGGCGACGGCACAGCAGCTCGATGCGCCGATCGAGGAGCGCGTGCGGGCGAACGAGGCCGGCGCGGCTTCGCAGAAGCGGGTGGAAGAGATCGCGACCGCGACCGACAGCCTGATCGCCGAGTTCCGCCTGACGAACAAGAAGATCGAGTCGCTCCAGATCTTCAACCGTCAGCTGGTACAGGTGATCGACTCCCAGAACGAGGAGCTCGCTTCGCTGCAGCGGCAGATCGACGGCGTCGAGGAGGTCGGTCGCGCGGTGACGCCGCTGATGCTCAAGATGATCGACGCCCTCGACAAGTTCGTCGCCCTCGACGTCCCCTTCCTCGCCGAGGAGCGCAAGGCGCGGGTCGATGGCCTGCGCGTCCTGATGCGCCGCTCGGACGTCGCCGACGCGGAGCGCTATCGCCGCATCCTCGAGGCCTACCAGATCGAGAACGACTACGGCCGAACCATCGACGCCACGCCGGGTACGATTCCGAAGGGCGGTGAGCTCGTGCCGGTCGACTTCCTTCGCATCGGTCGGATCGGGCTCCTCTACCAGACCCGCGACGGTGAGGAGGTCGGCGTCTGGAAGCGGAATGCGAATGGCCAGGGCGGGGAGTTCGTTCCGCTCGACCACAGCGACTACGCCAACTGGGTCGCCGAGGGCCTGCGCGTCGCGAAGAAGCAGGCCGCTCCGCAGCTGATCCGGGTCCCGCTTCCGCAGCCCCAGAAGGGAGGGAACAGCTGATGTCCCGCCAGGTTCGACTCGCATCCAACGTCGTCCGCGCCGGGCTGCGCGGAGTTCTCGTCGTCGTCGCGGCCGGTCTGCTGATGCCCTTCGTGGCCTCGGCCCAGAGCGGTGAGCCGACGCCGATGGTGATCCAGGGTCCGGAGCCGGCGACGGCCGACGACCTCCTCCAGCAGGTCCGCAAGGGCTGGGAGGTCGAGAAGCAGGAGGACAAGGAGCGCGAGCGCCGCTTCGCCGCGGCCCGCGAGGATCAGAAGGAGATGCTCGCCGACGCCAAGGGCCGCGAGGCCCGGGAAGAGGCCCGCAGCCAGGCGCTCGAGAAGGAGTATCAGGAGAAGGAGGTCAAGATCGCCGAGCTCGAGCAGGCGCTCGAGCAGCGCATGGGCAACCTCGGCGAGCTCTTCGGTGTGACGCGCCAGATCGCCGGCGACACCCGCGGCAACGTCCAGGCCTCCCTCACGACCGCGCAATTCGGTCTCGACCGGGTCGAGTTCCTCGAGAAGCTCGGTGCGAGCAAGGAGCTGCCGTCGATCGCCGAGCTCGAGCGGCTCTGGGCCGAGATGGTTCGCGAGATGGTCGAGCAGGGCAAGGTCGTCGAGTTCGAGGCGGACGTCTTCACGCCGAGCGGCGTCGAGAAGCGACAGGTCGTGCGGGCGGGACCGTTCTCGGCGATCTCGAACGACGAGTACCTGCTCTGGCAGGACGGCAAGCTGCAGACCCTGAGCCGTCAGCCCCCGGCCCGCTTCCTCGACACGATCGCGGAGTACACGAGCTCGAACGAGGAGCTCGCGGGTCTGGCCGTCGATCCGTCGCGCGGATCGCTGCTCGCGGTGTTGATCGAGTCCCGGGAGCTGATCGAGCGTCTGCCGGAAGGTGGTACGGTCGGCTACGCGATCATCATCCTCGGCGCGCTCGCCTTCGCGTTCGGCGTCATCAAGTTCATCATGCTCTTCGTGGAGTCGCGCAAGGTCGCGGCCCAGAAGAAGAGCAGCCGACCGGACAAGGGCAACGCGCTCGGTCGCGTTCTCTCGGTCGCCGCGGACAATCCCGACGTCGATCGCGAGCAGCTGGAGCTGCTGCTCGACGAGGCCGTGCTCCGGGAGTCCGGCAAGCTCGAGAGCCTGGTCTGGCTCGTGCGCATCGTGTCGGTCGTGGCGCCGCTGATGGGTCTGCTCGGTACGGTGACCGGTATGATCAAGACCTTCCAGTCGATCACGCTCTTCGGTGCAGGCGACCCGCGCATGATGGCGGGCGGCATCTCCGAGGCGCTCGTCACGACGATGCTCGGTCTCGTGACGGCCATTCCGCTCGTGCTGCTGCACGCCGTGTTGTCGAACAACACGAAGCGGATCGTCGACACGCTCGACGAGCAGAGCGCTGGTCTGATCGCGAAGCAGGAGTAGGCGAGGGCGACCCGATGGGGCAGATGATTCTCGACGTCCAGGCCTTCCTGGAGACCGGTGGGGGCGTGCTCCGGTTCATCGGCATCGTGACCATCACGATGTGGACGCTGATGCTGGAGCGCTTCTACTACTTCTACGCGGTCTTCCCGAAGGTCTCGGAGGAGGCCCAGGCGACCTGGCGCGCCCGCGAGGACCACTCCTCGTGGGGGGCGCACCAGATCCGACGCCTGATGATCTCGGAGCTGCGCATGCAGCTCGAGAGCGGGCTCGCCTACATCCGGGTCCTCGTCGCGCTCTGTCCGTTGCTCGGTCTGCTGGGCACGGTCACGGGCATGATCGAGGTCTTCGACGTGATGGCGATCGCCGGCAGCGGCAACGCGAAGGCGATGGCGGGTGGTGTGTCGAAGGCGACGATCCCGACGATGGCGGGCATGGTCGCTGCCCTCTCGGGGCTGATCCTCTCGGCGCGGCTCGAGCAGTTCGCGTCCGACGAAGGGGAGCGGCTGGCCGATCGGCTCGAGATCGAGCACGGGGGGGCTGAATGAGGCGGCGTAGATCCGGACGAATCGACGACGAGGCCGAGGTCGATCTGACCCCGATGCTCGACGTGGTGTTCATCATGCTGATCTTCTTCATCGTGACCGCGTCGTTCGTCAAGGAGGTCGGTCTCGATCTGAACCGGCCCGAGGGCGGCGGCAATCCGAAGACGGTCGAGAGCAACAAGAACATCCTCGTCCAGATCTCGAACGACGGGCTGATCTTCGTCGACCGTCGACCCGTCGACATCCGCGCCGTGCGACCGAACATCGAGCGACTCCATGCGGAGCGGCCCGACGGGCAGGTCATCATCGCGGCGGGACCCGCGGCCTTCAACGGTCTGCTCGTCGAGGTCATGGATCAGGCGCGTCTGGCCGGGGTGGAAGAGATCTCGCTCGCGGCGGAGGTGAACTGACGATGCAGGTAGCCCGCGTCCTCATCGCCTTCGTCCTCGCCTGCGGCGTGACCTTCGGTCTCTTCTACCTGATGCAGACCATGATCGGCGTAGAGGGCAAACTCGAGGAGAAGGACCAGATCAAGGTCGTCGACTTCGTGCGCGTGAAGCAGGTCGAGGAGGTCCAGGCCAAGGACCGCGAGCCGCCGCGCAAGGAGAAGATCGACGACACGCCGCCGCCGCCCGACTTCTCGATGGACCAGACGACCAGCCTCGACGGTGGTGGGATCGGCATCGGCGCTGCGGTCGAGACGGACATGGCCCTCGAGACCGGTGGCGGATTCTCGATGGCCTCGGCGGACGGCGACGCCGTGCCGCTCGTCCGCGTGCCCCCGACCTACCCCGAGCGTGCATTGCAGCGGGGCATCGAGGGCCGAGTGCTCGTCGAGTTCACGATCAGCAAGACGGGCTCCGTCAAGGATCCCAAGGTGGTCGCGTACGAGCCGAGCACGATCTTCAACAAGGCGGCCCTCAAGGCGATCTCCCAATGGAAGTACAACCCGAAGATCGTGAATGGCGAGCCGGTCGAGCAGCCCGGCCAGAAGATCGCCATCCCGTTCCGGCTCGGCAGCGAGGCCGGATGATCGTGACGGAGGGACGGATGACCTCGAGCCTCGTTCGCGCGCGTCGACGGCTGGCCATGGGCATCGCCCTGTTGGGCATGCTGCTGGCGACCGTCCCGGCCTCCGCCCAGGACGCGAAGTACACCTTCAGCGAGCGCAACCAGAAGAAGATGCTGCAGGTGATCGAGCTCCTCCGGACCGAGGGGACCGACGAGGAGGTCGCGGCGAACCGCGCCCAGGCCAAGCAGATCCTGCTCGACATCAATCTCAAGCGCGCCAAGCCCTACGGCCGTGCCCGCATCCTCAACCTGCTCGGCACCCTCGCGGCTCAGGATGAGGACTACGAGACGGCGCTCAAGTACCTGGAGGAGAGCGTCGCCGAGGAAGCCTTGCAGCCGGCGGACCAGCTGAACGCGCTCTACCTCGTGGGTCAGCTCCAGACGATGCTCGAGCGCTACGACGACGCGATCGTGACCCTCGAGAAGTGGATCTCCCAGGTCGAGACGCCCGCGCCCGCCTCCTACTACACGCTCGCCGTGACCTACTATCAGGCCGGACGGGCCCAGGACGCGATCGCGCCCGCCAAGAAGGCTGTGGAGCTCGCAGACACGCCGCGCGAGGCCTGGTACCGGCTGCTGCTCTCGCTCCATCTCGAGCGGCAGGAGTACAAGGAAGCGCTCGCGATCCTCGACGACATCATCCTGAAGTTCCCGAGCAAGGCCTACTGGTCCCAGATGGCGGCCATCTACTCCGAGATGGACCAGATGGACAAGAGCCTCGCGGTCCAGCAGCTCGCGAAGTACGAGGGCTTCATCAAGGAAGATCGCGATCTGACCCGCATGGCCCAGATGTTCATGGTCGAAGGCCTGCCCCATCGCGGCGCCGAGATCATGAAGAAGGGGCTGGAGGACGGCAGCATCGCGCCGACCATGCAGGCCTACCAGACCTACTCCGACTCGCTGCTGCAGTCGCGGGAGTGGGCGTTGGCGGTGGAGCCGCTGGCCAAGGCGGCGGCGATGTCCGACAACGGTGCGCTCTACGTGCGCAAGGCGCAGGTGCATCTGCAGCTCGGCGAGTGGGAGAATGCGCGGGCCTCGCTCAGCCAGGCCTTCGACAAGGGCGGTCTGGCCGACGAGGGCCAGGCGCACATCCTCTCCGGGATCGCTGCCGCGAACGAGAAGAAGTGGGATGCGGCGATGGCAGCGTTCGAGCGTGCGACCCGCTACGAAGGCACCCGCGAGACGGCCGAGCAGTGGAAGGGGTACATCGAGCGGGAGAAGGCGCGGCTCGGCGAGAGCTGAGCCCCACGCCGCACGCGGCCCCGGTCGAGTCCGGATCCTTCGTCACGCGCCCATTCCCGCCCGCGTCGTTCGGCGGTACCGTCTGGCCGGCCCGGCCCCTTCGCGACCCGCGTCGCGGCGCGCAGGCCCGGATCGTGGCCCGTCCGTCGGCGCGTCTCCTTCGAGGGGGACCCGCACGGGGCACCCCGTCCTTCCCCCCGGCCCCGGGATCGATGCTCGGGACCGTCGCCTTCGACCGTCGAGCGAGGTAGCGATCGAGATGTCCGCCCAGAAGCCCCCCGCCAGCCCCGCCGCCGCCAGCCCCGAGCTGCTCGGCCGCATCGAGAATACGATCCGCTTCCTCGCCGTCGACGCGATCGAGCGGGCGGGGATCGGTCACGTGGGCGCCCCGATGGCGCTGGCCGCCGCCGCCTTCGAGCTCTGGGACAACCACCTGCGCTTCGATCCCCGCGATCCCGCCTGGCCCCTGCGCGATCGCTTCGTGCTCTCGAACGGGCATGCGTCGATGCTGCAGTACGCGCTGCTGCATCTCTTCGGCTTCGATCTCTCCCTGGACGACATCGCGCGCTTCCGGCAGCTCGGCTCCCGCACGCCCGGCCATCCCGAGTACGGCGAGACCCCGGGCGTCGAGCTGACGACGGGGCCCCTTGGTGCGGGCTTCGCCCACGGTGTCGGCATGGCGCTCGCGGCGCGCATGACGCGCTCGCAGTTCGGTGGCCAGGTCGCGTCGGGCGGGGCGGATCGTGATCGTCCGGGCGCGCACTTCGTCTACGGCTTCGTGGGCGACGGCGACCTGATGGAGGGCGTCGCGTCGGAGGCAGCCTCCTTCGCGGGCGCCCACGCCCTCGGCAACCTGATCTACGTCTACGACGACAACCAGATCACGATCGACGGCGGCACCGCGATCACCTTCTCCGAGAGCGTGCCCGCCCGCTTCGCCGCCTACGGCTGGCACGTCGTCGACTCGGTCGACGGTCAGGATCGTGCGGGGCTCGCGCGCGCGCTCGAGGCGGCGCGGGCGGAGACCGAGCGGCCGTCGCTGATCGTGCTCAAGACCTTGATCGGACGGGGCGCGCCGAATTTCGAGGGCCGCAACAAGGCCCACGGCGGCCCCCTCGGCGCCGAGGAGACGCGACTCGCGAAGGAGCGCGCGGGCTGGCCGACCGAGCCCGACCTGATCGTGCCCGAGGACGTGCGCGCATACTGCGCCGCGCGCGGCGCGGCGAAGCATGCCGAGCGGCTCGCGAGCGATGCGGCGCTCGCGACGTGGCGGGGAGCGAATGCCGAGGCGGGCGCGCGATGGGATGCGGCGCGTGGTCGGACGCTGCCGAGCGATCTCGTACCGCAGCTGATCGAGGGGCTCGCGGGCGTCGCGAATCCGACGCGCAAGCACTCCGCCGTCGTGCTCGACAAGCTGGCCTCGCTCGTGCCCTACATGGCGGGCGGCTCCGCGGACCTCGCCGGCTCGGCGGCGCCTCCGATCGTGAAGGCTGCCGGCATCGTCGGCCCGGCGGCGGGCGACGGCGCCGACGCCTTCGCCGGTCGCAACATCCACTTCGGCGTGCGCGAGCACGCGATGGGTGCGATCGCGAACGGCATCGCCCTCGACGGCACCTTCCTGGCCTACTGCGGCACCTTCCTCATCTTCAGCGACTACATGCGCCCGGCGATCCGGCTCGCGGCGCTCATGAAGACGAAGACGCTCTTCGTCTTCACGCACGACTCGATCTTCGTCGGCGAGGACGGACCGACCCATCAGCCGGTCGAGCAGATCGACAGCCTGCGGGTGTTGCCCGGGCTCACGGTCTTCCGGCCCGCGGACGGCGTCGAGACCGCCATGGCCTACGCCTGGTACCTGCAGCAGAGCCGCGGTCCCGTGCTGCTCTCGCTGACCCGGCAGACCGTACCGGCGATCGAGCGGCCGGCGGGCTTCGACCCCGAGACGGTCTGGCGCGGGGCGTACGTCGTCTCGGAGCCCGAGGGCAAGCCCCACGTCGTCATCGTCGCCACGGGCTCCGAGGTCGGGATCTCGATCGAGGCGGCGAAGCGCCTCGCGGCGGACGGCATCCGGGCGCGCGTCGTGTCGATGCCTTCGGTCGAGCTCTTCCTCGAGCTGCCGGACGCCGAGCAGGACGCGGTCGTACCCGACGACGGGACGCCCGTCGTCGCGGTCGAGGCGGGGCGAGGCGAGACGCTGCGACGCTTCGTCGGGCGGCGGGGACTCGTGATCGGGATGGAGCGCTTCGGCGCCTCCGCGCCCTACCAGGCGCTCGCCGAGCACTACGGGTTCACGGCGGAGCAGGTCGCACGACGGGTCAAGGCGCTCGTCTAGCGCTTCCGTCGGTCGGGCCGGAGCGCTCCTCGGGTCTGCCCTAGCCCTCGATCACGACGGACTCCATCCGGTCGCCCTGGCGGATCGCATCGACCACGTCCTGTCCCTCGAGCACGCAGCCGAAGACCGCGTGCTTGCCGTCGAGCCAGGGCGTCGCGACGTGGGTGATGAAGAACTGCGAGCCGTTCGTGTTCGGGCCCGCATTCGCCATCGAGAGCCGGCCGGGACCGTCGTGCGGAATCGCGAGGGCCGACTTCTCGTCGGGGAACTTGTAGCCGGGGCCGCCCGTGCCCGTGCCCTGCGGACAGCCGCCCTGGATCATGAAGTCGGCGATCACGCGGTGGAAGGTGAGGCCGTCGTAGAAGCCTTCCTTGGCGAGCTTGATGAAGTTGCCCGTCGTCTCCGGCGCTCGGTCCGTGAAGAGCTCCAGCTTGATCGTGCCTCGGGGCGTGGTGATCGTCGCGGTCGTCATGTCATCCTCCGGTTGGGCCGCGGCGACGCGAGGGGCCGGCGGCGGGCTCTGCGGACGCGGGAGTGTAACGGCTCGGCGGCGTTCCGGGGTGCGCGTTCGGCCGGGTCGCGGCACGCTCGGCGCCGACGGGGGGAGGGGCATGGACGTCAAGTCGCATTTCATCGAGGAGCTCAAGCAGGTCTACCGCGATCGCATCGCGAGCGCCGGACGCGCGGAGTCCGAGGCCGCGGCGGAGGCCGATCAGGTGCACGCCGACGCGCGCCAGCGCGAGGATGCGAAGTCGGCGGCGATGCTCGGTCGCCTCGAGAGCGGCCATCGCCGCCGCCGGCGTCAGGCCGTCGCCGAGATGGAGAGCCTGCTCGAGTTCGCGGAGAAGGGGCTGCGTCGCTTCGCGGCCGCCGATCGGGTCGATCTCGGCGCGCTCGTCGACGTGCGGATCGAGGACGACGGCGGCGAGGAGGAGCGCACGCTCTTCTTCCTGCCGGTCGGGGCCGGAGCGGAGCTCGCCGGGCCGGGGGGCGACGGCTGGGTCCAGGTCGTGACGCCGCGCTCGCCGGTCGGGAAGGCGCTGCTGCGCGCCCGCGCCGGGGACAGCTTCGAGATCGTGATCGACGGCCGGGATCGCGAGTGGACGGTGGTCGACGTCGGCTGAGGACCTGGATCGGGCTGCGCGGGTCGCGACGCGGGTCGCGGTGGGGGAGAGGGACGATGAGCGGAGCGGATCCCCGGGACTTCGACGGGCGGGTGGCCTTCGTGACGGGCGCGGGCGCCGGCATCGGCCAGGGCATCGCCCTGCGCCTCGCCCGCGGCGGCGCCGCCGTCGCCTGTGTCGACCTCGATCCCGGGTCGGCGCAGCGCACGGCCCACGAGATCGGGGCGGCGGGCGGCCGCGCGGTCGCGCTCGCGGGCGACGTGTCCGTCGAGGCCGACGTGACGCGCCTGGTCGAGCAGGCGGGCGACTCGCTCGGCGGGCTGGACGTGCTCGTGAACAATGCCGGCGTGCTCTACGTGGGGCGCTTCGAGGACTCGACCCTCGAGGAGTGGGATCGCACCTTCGACGTGAATCTGCGCGCGCTCTTCCTGACCTGTCGCGCGGCGTTGCCCCGGCTGCGCGCCTCGGGCGCCGGTGCGATCGTGAACATCGCCTCGATGGCCGCCTTCCGATACACCGTGCCCCACGTCGCCTACGCCTCGACCAAGGGCGGTGTCGTCGCCTTCACCCGCGATCTCGCCTTCGAGCTGGCCGTGGATCGCATTCGCGTGAACGCCGTCGCCCCCGGCCCGATCGCGACGAACATGGGGTCCTCGCTCTCGGCGTCGGATCTCGAGAAGGCGGGCTTCCGCTTCGTGCTCGGTCGCATCGGGCAGCCCGCGGACGTGGCGGAGGCGGTCGCCTTCCTCGCGTCGGAGCGGGCGTCCTACGTGACGGGCGCGACGCTGCCCGTGACGGGGGGCGCCGACCTCGCGACGCGGGCGTTGCGGCCCGAGGACGCCTGACGGCCGTCGTGCCCGATCCGGGTCGTGCCTGACGGTAGTCGTGCCCGATCCGGGTCGTGCCTAACGGTAGTCGTGCCCGGGCGGCAGGGCGGCGCCGTGCAGGTCGAGCGGCCGGACCTCGCGCGCGCGGACGTGGATCACGCCATCGACCCGCTGGAGCGGACCCGCGATCTCGAGCAGCGAGGACTGGTGCAGGGGGACCCGGAAGCGCGCCGCGCGATCCGGTGTCAGGACGGCATTCGAGAGGCCGGTCTCGTCCTCGAGGGTCACGAAGAGGAAGCCCTTCGCCGATCCGGGGCGCTGGCGCACGATGGCATGCCCCGCCGTGCGGACCCAGGCACCGTCGGGCGTCTCGCGCAGCTTCGCGGCGGGCAGGATGCCGCGCCTTTCGAGGGCCGGGCGCAGATGCGACAGGACGTGCACGCCGGTCGTGAGCCCCGAGAGCCGGTAGTCGGCGAGGGTCTCCTCGAGCGGCGAGAGCGGGGCCAGGGGCGAGATCGGTTCGGCGGGCGAGAGCGGGGCCAGGGGCGAGGTCGGTTCGGCGGGCGAGGGCGGGGCCAGGAGCGAGGTCGGTTCGGCGGGCGAGGGCGGGGCCAGGAGCGAGATCGGTTCGGCGGGCGAGGGCGGGGCCAGGGGCGAGATCGGTTCGGCGGGCGAGAGCGGGGCGAGGGGCGAGATCGGTTCGGCGGGCTCGGCTGCGAGCGGGGCGCGACCCGGGCGCGCGATTGCATGGCCTGCGAAGAGCGAGCGGGGGTCGCGCTCGAGGGCGGCGACCTGCCAGAGCGCGCTGCGCCGCTCGCCGGCCGTGCCCCGCAGCCGCGCGAGGGCGCCGAGCTCCGCGAGCGCGTCGAGCTCGTCGCGGTCCGGCCCGACGCGCCGCACGAAGTCGCCGAGGTCGGTGAAGGGACGGCGTGCGCGCTCGGCGACGATCCGGGCGGCGGCTCGGCGGGAGAGGCCGCCGACGGAGTCGAGGCCGATGCGTACTGCGGGCGGAGGTGTCGCCGTGCGCGTGTGCCCCGAGCCGTCGGATGGAGGTGTCGCCGTGCGCGTGTGCCCCGAGCCGTCGGATGGAGGTGTCGCTGTGCGCGTGTACTCCGAGCCGTCGGACGGAGGTGTCGCTGTGCGCGTGCGTTCTGGGCCGTCGGACGGAGGTGTCGCTGTGGGTGTGTGTTCCGACCCGATGGGCGCCGATGTCACCGCGTGACCCGGTGCGAGCCGACCGGGCTCGAGGTCGGCGCGCTCGCCCGAGGCGAGCACGCAGACGGGGCGGACCTCGACGCCGTGACGCTGGGCGTCCTTCACGAGGGTGGCGGGGCTGTAGAAGCCCATCGGCTGCGCCCGCAGCAGCCCGACCAGGAAGGCCGCCGGATGGTGGCGTTTGAGGTAGGCGGAGGCGTAGGCGATCAGGGCGAACGAGGCCGAGTGCGACTCCGGGAAGCCGTAGAGCGCGAAGGACGAGATGTGCAGCACGATCTGGTCCTCGGCCTCGCGCGAGAGTCCCTGTGCGCGCATGCCCTCGCGCAGCCGCGCCTCGATCCGCGCCATGCGCTCGGTCGAGCGCTTGAAGCCCATCGCCCGGCGCAGCTCCTCCGCCTCGCCCCCGCTGAACCCCGCCGCGACCATCGCGATCCGCAGCAGCTGCTCCTGGAAGATCGGCACGCCGAGGGTCCGCTCGAGGATCGGGCGCAGCGATGGATGCGGATAGGTGACGGGCTCGCGCCCGGCGCGTCGGTTCAGATAGGGATGCACCATCTGCCCCACGATCGGACCGGGGCGGATGATCGCGATCTCGACCACGAGGTCGTAGAACGTCTTCGGCTTGAGGCGCGGCAGCGTCGCCATCTGCGCCCGGCTCTCGATCTGGAAGACGCCGACCGTATCCGCCCGACGCATCATCGCGTAGGTCCCGGGATCGTCGGGCGGGAGCTTCGCCAGGTCGACCTCGACGCCTTCGTGTCGCCGGATGAGCGGGATCGACTCCTCGAGCGCTGCCAGCATGCCGAGCCCGAGCAGGTCGATCTTGATGATGCCGAGGTCGGCGCAGTCGTCCTTGTCCCATTGCACGATGCGCCGCTCGTCCATCGTCGCCGGCTCGATCGGCACGATCTCGTCGAGGCGACCGGCGGCGATCACGACGCCGCCGCTGTGCTGGCCGAGATGGCGGGGCAGACCCTGGACGAGGCCCACGAGCTCGATCCAATGCCGCACGTCGGGGGACTCGGGATCGAGCCTGGCCTCGCGCAGCCGGATCTCGAGCTCGCGCCTCGCCTCGGCCTGCGGATCCTCGCCACGCTCGGTCGCGGCCTTCGCGTTCGCGCGCCGCTCCGTGGCCGAGCCGCGGGGCAGGGCGGGGAAGTCGAGGCGGGCGACGAGCTTCGAGAGCCGGTCGACCGCGTCGGGCGCCATGCCGAGCACCTTGCCCATCTCGCGCACGGCCATCTTGACCCGGTAGGTGATCACGTTCGCGGTCATCGCCGCGCCGGCCCGGCCGTATTTCGCGAAGACGTGCTGGATCACCTTCTCGCGCTGGTCGCCGGAGGGGAAGTCGATGTCGATGTCGGGCCACTCGCCGCGCTCCTCGGAGAGGAAGCGCTCGAAGAGCAGGTCCATCCCGACCGGGTCGACCGCCGTGATGCCGAGCGCATAACAGATCGCGCTGTTGGCGGCGGAGCCGCGGCCCTGGCAGAGGATCCCTTCGCGACGAGCAAACGCGACGACGTCCTCGACGATCAGGAAGTAGCCGGCGAGATCGAGCTTCTCGACGACGGCGAGCTCGTGCTCGAGCTGACGGCGCACGCGCGCAGCCGGGCGCTCGCCGTAGCGCGCCCGCGCACCGATCCGCACGAGCTCGCGCAGCCGACTCGTCTGGGTCTCGCCCGGGCGGAGCGGGTACTCGGGAAAGCGGTACTCGAGGGCGTCGAGGGTGAACTCGCAGCGCTCGGCGATCGCGCGGGTTCCGAGGATCCACTCGGGTCGGTCGGCGAAGCGGCGCACGATCTCCTCCCGCGAGTGGAGATGGGCCTCGCCGTTCGGGGCCAGCCGCCGCCCCGCCGTGTCGAGGGTGCGGCGCTCCCGCAGACACACCATCGCGTCGAGCAGCCGCCGCTCCCGCGCCGTCGCACAGCGCACGTCTCCCGTCGCCACGACCGGCACCCGCAGCGACTCGGCCATCGCCGCAGCCCGCAGCCCCGCGCGCCAGCGTCGCCGATCGAGCAGCGGCGAGACGTCGACGGCGAGGCGCTCCCCGAAGCAGTCCCGCGCCCGGGCGAGCAGCTCGGGCCGCAGCCCCTCGTCCCCGCGTATCAGCACGCTCCAATGCCCCGCACAGGCCTCCAGCTCGGACCAGCGGGCACGGATCCGGGATCGGGCGCGGGGATCGCGCGCCTCGAGCGCCTTGTCCCGTCGCGCGTGGGCCGCCGTCAGGACGCGGCAGAGCCGTCGCCAGCCCTCCGGCGACTCGACGAGCAGCAGCAGCCGATCGGGCAGGGCCAGCGCGCCTGCGGCGGACGAAGGCTCGTCCTCGTCGTCACCGACCCCGATCTCCGCCCCGACCAGGGCGCGCAGCCCCGCCGCACGAGCGGCCCTGTGGAAGCGCGGCACGCCGGAGACGCCGTCGCGATCCGCCAGCGCCAGCGTCGGGTGGCCGAGCGAGGCCGCGGTCTCGATCAGGTCCTCGGGGTTGCTGCAGGCCTCGAGGAAGGAGAAGGCCGAGCGCGCGCGCAGCTCGACGTAGTCATGGGGGGTGGCCATGCCTGATATTCGTCTCACTTTCGCCTTTAATCAATCACGGATCTGGCTCATCCTGTGCCGGTGCTCCCCGGGTCCTCCGGACCCGGGACCGATCCCGTCGCGACTGGCCTCGAGCGGCGATTTCCGATCGTAAAAATCAGGACCCCGAGAGAAACCGCCCGCGCATGACCACACCCCGGACCGTCCTGGTCGTCGACGACGAGCCCCAGCTGCTGCGCCTCGTTTCGCGCGTGCTGACCCGCGCCGGGCTGCAGACGTTGGTGGCGGCCGACGCGGACGAGGCCATGCGCGTCTTCCGGGGTGCGTCGGAGATCGACCTCGTACTGCTCGACGTGATCCTGCCCGACGGGCAGGGGGCCGCCGAGCTGATGCCGCGGATGCTGGCCGAGCGCCCCGATCTCGAGGTCGTCGTGACCAGCGGTGACCAGCTGCCCGAGTCGCTGGAGCAGGCGCTCGCGGCGGCTGGCGGGCGCTATCTGCGCAAGCCCTTCGTGCCGCGCACCCTGCTGCGGACCCTCGGCGTGGCGGAGGTCGGATCGGCGGGATCCGCGGGTCCGACTACGTCGGAGGCGGGCTGATGGGCGCGTCGGTCGTCGTCGTCGGTGGCGGGCTCGCCGGGCTCGTCTGCGGGACGCGTCTGCGTCGCGCCGGGCACGAGGTCGAGCTGCTCGAGGCCGCGCCCGCGGTGGGCGGGCGACTCTGCCCGATCGAGACGGAGCACGGTCCCCTCGAGCCGGCGGTCGGGGAGATCGGTTGGGGCGACGCGAACCTGCGCGCGCTGGTGGCAGGGCTCGGGCTCGAGGCCTCGGCGGCCCCCGGCCTCGAACGCACCCATGCCCTCGTGCTCGGCGGCCGGCTGCATCGCCCCCCGCCCCTGCGACCGCTCGAGTTCCTCTTCCCGAGCCTCTCGCCGCGCATGGACCGACCGATCGACGCGGTCTTCCGCCGCCCGCCGCGGCTGCGCGACCGGAGACCCGTCGTGCGCGCGATGTGGGACGCGTGGCGCAGCGGCGGGGGCGAGGTGCCGGCTTCGCTGCGCGACCTCGACGACGTGGCCTGGTCGCGCGCCTCCGTGCGGGCCTTCGGGACGCGCTGGTGCACGACGCGACTCGCGCCGGCGCTGCTCGCACGCACGGGCGTCGATCTCTCGGCGGAGTCCGCGGCGGTCGTGATCCCGATGCTGGTGCGTCTGCTCGCCGGGGCCGGGCGCACGGTCCCCGTGAAGGGCGGGCTGCCCGGGCTGGTCGCGGCGCTCGCCGAGCCCTTGCGCGTGCGGGTGGGCTGTCGCGTCGAGGCGCTCGAGAGCACGGAAGAGGGTGTACGGGTCCGCTATCGATCGGGCGGTCGCGAGGGACTCGTGCTCGCGGACGCAGCGGTCGTCGCGTTGCCGCCGAGCGAGGTGCTGCGCGTCTGTCCGAAGCTCGCACCCGTCGAGCGGGGGCACTTCGAGTCGATCCAGGCGCGACGCTCGATCGTGATCTACCGGCGCGTCTCCGATGATGCGTGGCTGCTGCGCGGGCTCTCGGGCGTGACCTTCGTGCCGGGGGAGCTGCCCGATCTGCGCGATCTGCGGGTGCTCGGACCGCCGCCCCGGCCCTACGCGTCGGAGCCCTTCTGGCTGCGGGTCTCGCTCCAGCTCGACGCCGTCGACGCGCACTGGAACGACTCGGATCAGGCCCTCGTGCACAAGCTCGACTCGACCTTCCGCGGCTCGCCCCTCGGCGCGCTGCCCGCCGGCCCGTCCCGGGTCGAACGGCTGCGCGAGATCATCTCCGTGCAGGGGCGCGGCGCGATCGGGCGTCGCGAGCGCTTCCTCGCCCGATCCGAGCGCACACCGCGGCTGGCCTTCGCGACCGAGGCACTCACGTCGCCCGACCTCGAGGGCCGCGTGACGGCCGGCATGCGCGCGGCGGCGGAGGTGATCCACGAGCTCGGTCGCGAGTCCGGCGCCGGACGGGGCGCGCGGTCCGAGGCGCGATGACGCGCCCGCGCTGCATCCTGCACGCGGACATGGACGCCTTCTACGCGTCGGTCGAGCAGCGCGACGATCCCGCGCTGCGCGGCCGGCCGATCGTGGTCGGGGGGGCGGGTCCGCGCGGCGTCGTGGCGGCGGCGAGCTACGAGGCGCGGGTCTTCGGCATCCGTTCGGCGATGCCGAGCGTCGAGGCGCGGCGGCTCTGTCCGGAGCTCGTCTTCGTGCCGGGGGACACGAAGCGTTATGCGGCGGAGTCGCGGCGCATCTTCGAGATCTTCGGGCGCTACTCGCCGCGGGTCGAAGGGCTCTCGCTCGACGAGGCCTTCCTCGATCTGACCGGCACCGAGCGGCTGCTCGGTCCGCCGCGCGTCGTGGGCGAGCGACTGCGCGCCGAGGTGCGCGAGACGACGGGCCTCCCGGTCTCCGTCGGCATCGGCCCGATCAAGATGGTCGCGAAGATCGCGAGCGGGGCGGCCAAGCCCGACGGCCTGCGCGAGGTGGCGCCCGACGAGGTGGCCGCCTTCCTCGAGCCGCTCTCCGTGCGGCGCATCTGGGGCGTGGGGCCGGTCGCGGAGGAGCGGCTGCTGGCCCTCGGCTTCCGCACGATCGGCGATCTGGCCCGGGCGGGTCCGGAGGCGTTGCGGACGCGCTTCGGGGACTGGGGCGAGGCGATCGGCCGGCTCGCCCGGGGCGTCGATCTGCGCGAGGTCGAGCCCCATCGCGAGGCCGTCTCCCTCTCCGAGGAGAACACCTTCGAGCACGACGTCCAGGACCGCGCGACGCTCGAGGCCACGATCCTGACCCACGCCGAGGCCGTCGCCCGGAGGCTCCGCCGCGAAGGGCTGCGTGCCCGGACCGTCGTGCTCAAGTGGCGTCTCGCGCGCCGCACGCGCGAGGGCGCCCGCGGCTATCCCGCGCGCACGCGTCAGCGCACGCTGCGCGAGCCGACCGACGACGGGGCGGTCGTCGCCGAGACGGCGCGGGCGCTGCTCGAGGACGCGCTGGCGGAGCCCGTGCGGCTGCTCGGTGTCGGCGTCTCGGGCCTCGTCGCGGGCGCCGCTTCCGCGGGGCAGCTGTCGCTCTTCGCCGAGACGGCGGCTGCGCCGACCGGCCCGGCCGGGGCGCCCGTCGCGGACGACGGTCGGCGCGCGCGGCTGAATCATGCCCTCGACGCGCTGGCGGATCGCTTCGGCGACGACGCCGTCCGGCGCGCGAGTCAGGCGGAGGTCGCGCACGCGACGCTGTCCGGGCAGTGGAAGCGCGGCACCCGCGACCGGTCCCGGAGCGAGGACGACGAGGCCGGCTCGAAGTGTCGGGATGCTAGGCGTCGTCCCGACGTTCGAAGCTCGAGACCGCCCGATCCAGCGTCGCGATGATCTCCGCCAGACTGCCCACGGTCTGGGTGATGCGATGGGCGGAGTTCGAGGAGTCGAGGGCCGAGTTCGCGACGTGACGGACCGCTTCGGTCTGCTGCTGCACGGCGGTCGCGACGATCTGCTCGCCCTCGTGGATCGAGACCACGGCGTCCGCCATCTCGCCCGTCAGCTTGAGCGAGTCTCCCACCCGCTCACGCAGGGAGTCGATCGACTCGCGGATGCGCACGGTCGCCCGGGCCGCCTCCTCCGCGAGCTTCTTGACCTGCTCGGCCACGACCGCGAAGCCGCGACCCGCGGCGCCGGCACGCGCCGCCTCGACGCTCGCGTTCAGCGCCAGCAGATTCGTCTGCTGGGCGACCTTGGCGATCAATCGGACGATGTCGTCGATGTTCTCGGCGGTGGCCTCGAGCTCGGCCATCTGCGCCTTGACCTGCTCCCCGATCCGCACGCCACCATCCGCTTCGTCGGCCGCGCGGGCGGACTGGGCGGCGATGTTCTCGATGCTCGCCGTCATCTGCTCCATGGCGCTCGCGACCTCGGAGGCCCCCGCGTTGACGGCCCGGGTCGCCTGGGTGAGGTCGCCCGAGGAGCGCGAGATGCGGCGGGTCGCCGAGAGCAGCTCGCTCACGGTCGTGCGGATGCGATGCTTGGCCTCGCCGACCTGCTCGCTGCGATCCTCGCCGCGGCCCTTGCCGAGCAGCTCGAGCTTGAGCCCCATGCTGCGCAGGACCGAGAGCATGTAGGCGTCGCAGACGGCCTGCTGGTCGAGGGAGAAGACCTGGTTGATCGCGCGCAGCACGCGCTCGCGACGTCCCGGGACGAGTCGCAGTCGGCGCGGCAGGTGACGGGCGATGAGCCGCTCGTACTCGGCATAGCTTCCGAGGTACCACTTCATCGGCAGGTCGATCCGGTCGTGCACGTGCCCCACCTGGAGGCGTCGCTCGAAGTAGTCGAGTCCCCAGCCCTCGTCGGCGCCTTCGAAGACCTCGATCAGGTAGTCGCGTTGGGCCGTCTCGAGTCGGGTTCGCAGCAGCTCGAGCGTGATGCCCTGCTTGCGAGCCATCTGCTCGAAGAAGGCGACCGTCGGGCCGAAGGTGAACTGCCAGTCGTAGAACTCGCGGGCGATCGGGGCCGCGTGGCGTCGGGCCCAGGGGATCAGCGGACGCAGCAGGCGCTGCTCGGGTGGGCCGAGTCGGATGAACTCGCGGCGGGCGGCGAGGTTGGACTCGGTGATTCCGAAGGTGCGGGAGAGTTCCATGGCAGCGGAATGATCGGTCCGCCATGGAAGCGGGTTGAGGCCGATCGCCCGCTCCGCCCCACACGGCGAGCGATCCGGCTGCGTCGGGCGAAGCTCCGAGAGGGCGCCGGGGTCGATCCCGGATGCGAGGAGGCGGGGCGAGAGGAGACGCGAGAGGAGACGCGAGAGGAGCGCGGAGTCCGGGGTGAGCCCGCTTCAGCGCGATCCGGTCGGCATGTCCCAGCGGTAGACGCGCATCGGCGGCACGTTCAGCAGCTCGAGCTGCACGTCGGCCGCCCCGAAGACCTGCTTGCCGAGGGTATGGACCACGTCGCGGAACTGGTAGGCGACGAAGCGGCCGCCGGGCGCGAGGCTCTCCTTGACCGAGCGCAGGATCGCGAGGCCGAGCTCCCGGGGCATCGTCGAGAAGGGGATGCCGGAGAGCACGACGTCCGGGGCGCCGAGGTCGTGCTTGGCGAGGGCGTCGGCGATGTCCGCGGCGCTGCCCTCGTGCACGATCAGGCGCGGGTCGTCGATCGTCTCGCGGATCAGGTCGCAGAAGCCCGGGTTGATCTCGATCGCGAGCAGCGTCGCGTCGGGGGCCATCGCCTGGAGCAGGGCCTTGGTCGTGCCGCCCGTCCCGGGACCGAGCTCGATCGCCAGCTTCGCCGTCGCGAGCTCGGCCGTTCGCGTGATGCGTCGCTCCATCCAGCGCGAGCTCGGGATGATCGAGCCCACCTCCTTCGGCCGCTCGAGGAAGCCGCGCAGGAAGGCGATCGGATGGTCGGGCTGGGGAATCAGCGGGTGGGCTGCGCTCTTGTCGCGACGATCCCGGCTGCGTGCGCCGGGCGCCTGTGTGGGGCTCGGGCGACGACTGGAGGACGGCCGGTCGGGCCTTGCGTCAGGCAATCGGGGTCTCCTCGGTTGAGCGGGCGGATTCTAGTCATAGAGGCCGTCCACCTGCCACCGCTTCGTCCTCCAATCGAAGCACAGCCGCAACACACAGCCGTCGCTCATCTGGACGTCGTATTGATCGACGGCGAAGTGGGCCGATTCCGACCACCAATGCCCGGTCGTCCGCCAGGGACCCGCGACGGCGACGATCTCACCCCGACTGACGGCGCTGCGCAGGAAGACGGGGCGTCCGTCATGCAGGCGGACCCGGGCGCGCAGCGGCGGCCGCAGGGCGCGCAGGCCGAGTCGGGGTGAGGCGGGAGGACGCGTCGAGGACGCGGCTGGATCTCCGGGCCGCGGTCGCGGGAGCCGGGATCGCCGACGTGCCGGCTCCGGGCCGGACCTCGGGGCGCCGAGTCCCACGCTTCGACCCGGTGATCCGGAGGTCGGAGGAGGAGGCGCCTTGCGGCTGCGATCCGGCCGGAAGGCGCCGATCGTGAAGGCATCCGGTCGATGGTCGTCGAGCGCCTCGGGGCGGCCCACGCGGCCTTCGCCACACAGCGCCGTGAGCTCGGCCAGCGTCCGGTCGAGCTCGCTCGGGGCCGGTCCGCGCGGCAGGAAGAGGTCGAGCTGCTCGCGTCGCAGGGGCACGCCTTCGCAGCCGAGCGAGACGCCTTCCACGGCCGCCGGCGGCGGCTCGGACTCGAGCGCCAGCCGCAGCAGTCGCAGCAGCACGCGGTCGTCGACGGTCGGTGCGGCGACGCCCGTGCGACGGACGAGGCGTCGGCCATCGACGAGACGAAGCGTCCAGTCGAGCGCCTCGCAGCCGAGACCGCGCAGGGTGAGTCGCTCGACCAGGCGCGAGGTCAGCCCCCGCAACACGAAGGCCAGGGGCTCCAGCCGATCGATCGGCGCCTCGAGATCGAGCTCCTCCTCGAGCTGCGTCGCGCGGGGCATCGCGATCGGCGGCTCGATCGCCTCGCCCCGCGCCCGGGCGACGAGGGCGAGCAGCTCGGGGCCGAGGCGCGCGGCGAGGTCGCGTCGGGGCAGTCGCAGCAGGTCGCGGATGCGATGGATCCCGAAGCGCGTGAGCGCCTGGGCCGTCCGGTCGTCGGGATCGAGCAGGTCGATCGGCAGCGGTCCGAGCTGCTCGAGCTCGCGTCCGACGGGCAGGATCCGGATCGAGGCCTCCGCGCGCTCGGGCTGCGGTGCCTCTTCCACGCGCGATGCGCCACCCGCCTCGCGAGGCGGAGGACGCGAGGGACGCGGGACGTAGGCGAGCTGGCGCGCGGCGAGTCGGGCGAGGGCGCGGGTGGAGGCGATCGCGACCACGCCGGGCAGGCCGGCTCGCTCGGCCCGGGCGGCGAGCACCGAGGCGAAGCCCGATTCGCGACCATGCAGCGCCGCGCTCCCGTCGGCGTCGACGTAGACGGCGCCCTCGGCGACGAAGGGCCCCGCGTCGCGTCCGGCCAGCTCGGCGCGTGGGGCGAGGGAGAGGCCCAGGTCGAGCAGCGTCTCCCGCGCCGATCGCTCGAGCCCCGGCGAGGCCACGCGCAGCTCGATCCCGGGACAGCTCGCGCGAGCCTGGGGCAGCGTCGCGCCCGCCTCCACCCCCTGCGCGCGCGCCTCGGGCGAGACGGCGAGGAGCCGGGCGCGGGCGCCCGGGCCGTCGGCGATGGCGAGCGGGGCGCCGCGCAGCTCGGGCTCGACGCGCAGGGCCGCGTGCAGGGGGAGGTCGGGGACGAGCAGACAGGCGATCCGCCGCCGCCCGCCCGCCTCCGGAGACTCGCCTAACATGCGTCGTGCGCGGCGTCGTCCGAAGGGAGCGCGATCGCGGGTACGATCGGGGACGCGATCGAGAAGGGTATGGCCTGATCCGTCGGCCGGGAGCGATGGCGGCGCAGGACGGCCGTCGTCTCGAGTGCGTCGAGCAGGTCGGGCGGGCCGAGGAAGCGTGGGCCGCGCGGTGCGAGCTCGAGCACCAGCTCCGCCCGGGCGCCCGTCCGCGGTGTGCTCGAGAGGGCCAGGAGCGTCGTGCGCGCGCTGGCTGCGAGTCGCGACAGCCGCAGCCAGTCCGCGTCGCGGAAGCCCGTCCGCGGGCTCGCTCTCCGGGTGGGGTCCGCGAGGTGGACGCAGTCGAGGACGACGAGCCCGAAGCCCTCGCTGCGCAGCAGTCGCTCGCTGCTGCGCAGGGCCTCCTGCTCGGTCCGGGCGCGGACCCAGAGCAGTCGTTCCAGGCTCCCGGCCGAAGCGCCCAGCGCCTCGGCCGCCGAGGTCGGATCGAAGGCGTCGGCCGGGTCGATCCAGGCCGCGAGCCCACCCCGGGCGAGCGTCCCCGCCAGCAGGGAGAGGGCGAGGGCGGTGCGTCCCGAGGAGGGCGGGCCGTAGATCTCGCACAGGCGTCCGGTCGGGAAGCCGCCGCCCAGCCGGGCGTCGAGGGCGGGGACGCCCGAGGCGAGCCGCAGGCGATCACCGTCGGCGCCGCGATGGCGGGCCTCGAGGGTGGTGCCGCGCTGGAGGTGGGGGGCGAGGTCGACGAGCAGGGCCTCGAGGGCGCCGCTCCCGGCGGTCCGGGCGGCGGCGCGAACGGGACCACGAGCCCGACCGACCGGGGAGTCGGGGGACGCGGGGGGCATCGCCTGACTTTCGCTCTTTGTTCGCTTCTGTCAAGCGGCCCGTCGGCCGCTCAGGCGGACCGGGCCGGGGCCTCCGGTCGCAGCCGCGTCCGCCCGTCCTCGATCACGACGCGGCCCTCGGCGATCAGCCGGATCGCCCGGGGCACGAGCTCGCGCTCGAGGGCCTGGACCCGGGCGGCGAGGGTCTCGGGCGTGTCGTCGTCCTCGACCGGCACGGCGCCCTGCAGGAGGATCGGCCCTTCGTCGTAGCCCTCGCTCACGAAGTGCACGGTCGCCCCCGTGAGCTTCACCCCCGCCGCGAGCACCGCCTCGTGCACGTGGTGTCCGTAGAAGCCCTTTCCCGAGAAGGCCGGGATCAGGGCCGGATGCACGTTCAGCGCGCGTCCCGCATAACGTCCCCGCAGCTCGAAGGGCGAGAGGAAGCCGAGCAGACAGACGAGGTCGGGGGCGAAGCGGTCGAGCACCTCGTGGAGCGCGTCGTTGAAGCGCGCGACGTCGGGGAAGTCGCGGCGCGGGACGGCCAGGGCCGGCACGCCACGTCGCTCGGCGCGCTCGAGACCGTAGGCGTTCTTCTTCGAGGCGAGCACGCAGACGACCTCGGCGGGCAGACCGGCGTCGATGTGCTCGAAGAGGTTCTCGAGGCTCGTGCCGCTGCCCGAGAGCAGGACGGCGAGGCGCAGCTTCGCTCCGGGTGTGGCGGGCTTCGGGTCGGGGAGGGCACTCGGGGGCATCAGCCGAAGAGGTTCCGATGGATCTCGCGCGAGGCGGGCGAGCGGTTCAGCGTATAGAGATGGATCCCGTCCACGCCCCGCTCGAGCAGCTCGCGACATTGCTCGGTCGCCCAGCGCACGCCGAGGGCGTAGGTCGCCTCGTCGTCGCCCTCGACCCGCACGAGCTCGGCCTCGAGCTCCGGCGGAAAGGACGTGCCGTTCACGCCGGCCATGCGTCGGATGCCCTCGACCGTCGCGATCGGCATGATGCCCGGGACGATCGGGACGCGGATGCCGATCGCGCGGGCGCGTGCGAGGAAGTCGAAGAACTTCTGGTTGTCGAAGAAGAAGTTGCTGACGAGGAAATGCGCTCCGGCGTCGACCTTGCGCTTCAGGTTCACGAGGTCCGTCTCGGCGTCGGGGGCCTCGGGATGGACCTCGGGCGAGCAGGCCGCGCCGATCGTGAAGCGGCTGCGGCGGGCGACGTACTCGACGAGCTCGTTCGCATAGCGGAAGCCGTCGGGCGGCGGTCGGAAGTCGGGATCGTCTCGCGGCGGGTCACCGCGCAGCGCGAGCACGTCGTGCACCCCCCCTTCCTCGAGGCGATCGAGGATGGCGCCGACCTCGTTCGGCCGGAAGCCCGTGCAGGGCAGGTGGCACATCGTGAGCAGACCGATCGTGCGCGTGATCTCGATCGTCAGGTCGACCGTCTTCTCGCGCGTGCTGCCGCCGGCGCCCATCGTGACGGAGACGAAGCCCGGACGCAGCTGCTTCAGATCCTCGATCGTGCGGAAGAGGGCGCGATATCCGGCGTCGGTTTTCGGTGGGAAGAACTCGAAGGAGATGACGGGTTCGGATCGTCGGTAGAGGTCGGCAATACCCATGGGCCGAGCGTAGCACCGCGCTCCACGCCGATCCGGCGAGTCGGCGCCTCCCTTCGGCGCCCGTCGCGAAGCGCCCCGGTCGGACTCGACCCTTCACCCGAGTCGCGTTCGCGCTTCGCATCGTCGGCGTTGACGTGATCCGGGGCAGCGGCGAGACTGCGCGGCCGGCGGTCCGAGCGTGCGGGGTCTGCCGAGGCCGGGTGCGCTGCGTCCATGGAGCGGGGGCTCGGAGGTCGGATGACGCACGGTGCCGCCGTGCAGGATGCGCAGGAGAGGGAAGCGAACGATGTCCGTGCTCGTGACCGGTTCGGTCGCCATCGATCACATCATGGTCTTCGAGGACCATTTCCGGAACCACTTCGTCGGGGACAAGCTCGAGAAGCTGAACGTCGCGTTCCACGTGCCCGCCATGTCGAAGCAATACGGCGGGACCGGCGCGAACATCGCCTACAACCTCAAGCGCCTCGGCCTCGATCCCATCCTGCTGGCGACGGTCGGCTCCGACCTCGGCGCCTACGCGGACTGGCTGGATCGCCACGGCGTGCGCCGCGACCATCTGCGGGTGATCGACGACGAGTACACGGCCGCCGCCTTCATCACGACCGACCTCTCCAACAACCAGATCATCTCCTTCCATCCGGGTGCGATGGATCGCGCGCACGAGGCGCGGATCGCCGACGTGAAGGGCGACTACTCGGTCGGCATCGTCTCGCCGAACGGACGGCAGGCGATGATCGATTACGCGCGCGACCTCAAGGCCCGCGGCGTGCACTGCGTCTTCGACCCCGGCCAGGGCCTCCCGATCCTCGATCGGGACAGCCTGACGTCCGCGATCACGGGCTCGACCGTCTACATCTGCAACGACTACGAGTGGGAGCTGACGCGCCAGACGACGGGCCTCGACGAGGACGGGATCGCGGAGCGTGTGGGCGCGCTCGTGATCACGCGGGGCGAGGAGGGCTCGACCCTGCGGCGCGGTGGACTCGACCTCGGCCTCGACCTCTCGAGCGAACGGATCGAGGTGGCACCGGTCCGGGCGGAGCAGGCCCTCGATCCGACGGGCTGCGGCGACTCGTACCGTGCGGGTCTGCTCTTCGCGATCGCGCAGGGCCTGCCCCTCGAGAAGGGCGTCCGCCTCGGCAGCCTGATGGGCGCGCTCAAGGTCGCGCGTCGGGGTCCGCAGTCGATCGACCTCGATCACGACGCGATCCGCGCGCGCTACGAAGCGGAGTATGGCGAGCCGCTCTAGCGCTCGCGGCCCGGTCCGCGCCGGGGCCCCGCGCGAGGGGGACGCGGGCTTCGAGGTCGCGGTCGTCGGCGCCGGCGTCATCGGACTCGCGATCGCCGCCGCCTTCGCCCGCGCCGGGCGATCCGTGATCGTGCTCGAGCAGGCGTCGGGCATCGCCCGCGGTGTCACCAGCCGGAACAGCGAGGTGATCCACGCCGGTCTCTACTACCCGACCGGCTCTTTGAAGGCACGGCTCTGCGTCGAGGGGCGCCGCGCGCTCTACGACTGGTGCGGCGCCCGGCGTGTCGGCCATCGTCGTCTCGGCAAGCTGATCGTAGCGACGCGGCCCGAGGAGGAGGACGTGCTCGCGGACCTGCTCGCGAAGGGTCGGGCCAACGACGTCGAAGGGCTCGCGCCGATCGGGACCTCGGCCTTGCGCGCGCTGGAGCCGGGCGTGCGCGCGACGGCGGCGCTGCACTCGCCGGAGACGGGCATCGTGGATGCGCACGGACTCTGTCTCTCGCTCCTGGCGGAAGCGGAGGCGCAGGGCGCCGTGCTCGCCCTGGACCGTCGGGTCGAAGCGCTCGCGACGACGAGCTTCGGTTGGCGCCTCGACGTGCGGGGCGGCGACGGCGGGAGCGAGGGGCTCGACGTGGGGCTCGTGGTCGATGCGGCGGGGCTCGAGGCGGACGGGCTCGCAGAGCGTGCCGGCGTCGCGGTCGATGCGCTCGGGTGGCGGCAGCATCCCTGCAAGGGCGACTACTTCGTCCTCGAAGGCGGCCCCGAGTCCACCCGCATCGCGCGAGGGCTGCCCAGTCGGCTCGTCTACCCCGTGCCGCAGCAGGCGGGCCTCGGCATCCATCTGACCCTCGACCTCGCCGGACGCGCGCGCTTCGGGCCGGATGCGGAGTACGTCGACGAGATCGGCTTCGAGGTCGATGGCGCCAAGGCAGACCGCTTCCGGGACGCCGTCGCGCGCTATCTCCCCGCGATCGCCGGAGCGCGGCTCTCGCCGGACTACGCCGGCATCCGACCCAAGCTCGCGGGGCCCGGCGAAGGCTTCCGGGACTTCGTGGTCGAGGAGTGCGGCGCGTATGGTGCGCCGGGCTTCGTCGCGTGCCTCGGTATCGAGTCGCCCGGGCTGACGGCGGCCCTCGCCCTCGCCGAGTACGTGCTGCGCTGGGACTCGCCCTGAGGTCGACGAGTCTGCGCGCCGCCGCGCACATGGCGCGACGTCCGCCCGCCGCTCAGTCCCCGAGCCAGAGGACGGAGCAGCCCATGTTGTCGCCCGCCTTCTGGCGTCGATGCGCGTGCATCGCCGTCTCGACGATGCTCCGACACGCCTGCACCGCCGCCCGGTCCGCGCGTCCCTCGTCGCCCGCCTCGAGCACCCGACCATGCACCGCCGCGGCCGGGTCCGGCACGCCGATCCCGGGCTCCGACAGGCCATCGGTCGCGAGCACGACCGCACGCAGGTCGGCGACGGCGCGGGTGCCGACCGACGCATAGCGCTCGAGCAGCTCGCGGCGCGCCTCCTCGTAGCCGAGGAAGGGCGTGAACTTCCACTCGGGATCGCGCCCGCCCAGCTCGGCCGCCCGGGTCGCGTCCACGGCGAAGAGATGGCTGTCGCCGACCGAGACGTGGAGCATCAGATCCTCGTGCGGTCGCACCAGCGCGAGCACGAAGGTCGTCGGCGCAGGCGGCAGCTGCGTCCGTCCCGCTACCTCGAGCACGGCGCGGTTGGCCCGAAGCAGCGCGTCCAGCGCCAGCTCGCGCCACGCCCCGGGATCCCGCGTCGGCGCCGTCGCCGCGGTCCAGGTCGCCGCGAACTCCTCGAGGATCGCAGCGACCGCCGCCTCCGAGCCGAGCTCGCCGTGATGGCCGTCGGCCGCGACGATCAGCTGGCCGCCCTCGCCGAGGGCGAAGGCGACGCAGTCCTCGTTGGGATCCGTGTGCGAGTAGGTCTTGTACGCACCGCCGCGCGAGAGCGCGATCGCTGCCGGGCCCTGCCCCTCGAGTGCGAGGGTGCCGACGCGTCCGTGCTGGCGTCCCCGCAGAAAGGCCGTCTGCATCCTGTCCGGCCCTCCTCTCCGCTCCCGGGTGCGTCGGGTGGCCCGTGCGCCGCGATCGTCGCGCGCCGATCCACCGCAGTCGTCTATGCTCCGCGCCGCCCGTATCGGGGCCGCCCGGCGGACCTCGGTCGGGCGCCGGGACGTGCCGAGCGCGTCGGCGGGCGAGTGTAAGGACCCGATCGGTCTGGGCAAGCAGCAGCTCGGGATGGAGGGCAGGCGATTGCGCGAGGCGCGCCCGGGGCGGGCCGGCGACGAGACGCCGGATCGTGACGCGCTCGTCTTCGCGATCGCGCACGAGGTCGGCAACCACCTCGGCGCGATCCGGCTCCAGGCCCACCTGCTCGACGACGACCTCGATGCGCGTGGGCTCGCCGCGGGCAGCCTCGCGATCGACGAGCTCGCCGCGCGGTCGGCACCGCTGCTCGCGTTGCTGCGCCCGATCCTGGGCTCGGGTCCCGTCCCCCGGCCGGCCGAGGCGGGCGCCGGCGGCACGACGGAGGATCCCGGCATCGGCTGGGACCGGCTGCTCGACGCGCTGGCGCGCGAGCTCGAGGACGAGGGGACGCGGGGCGTGCGCGTCACGATCGCGCCCTGCGACGAGCCTCCGCCCCGGCTGCCGCAGACGGATTGGATGGCGCCGCTGCTGCGCGCGCTCGTCGCTTCCACCCTCGCGCATCTCGTGCCGCGCGGGCAGCTCGCCGTGCGCGTGACGGCGTTGCCGGGAGGGGCCTCGCGACTGGACCTCGAGGACGACGGTGCCGAGGAGGACCTGGCCCCGGGTGCCGCGCTGCGTGGCCGTGCGCTCGTCGTCGGCATCGCCCGAAGGCTCGTGGGCGATCTCGGCGGCCGGGTCGAGATCACGCGGGCCGGGTCGGGCACGCGCATCGGCCTCGTTATGCCCGCGCGATCCTGATCCCCGGGCTCAGGCGGCCAGCCGGGCCTCGGGATCGGTGTCCGCGGGTGCGAGGAGCCGGGCCGGTGGCTCGCGCAGGTCCCAGACCAGACCGACGGCCGAGAGGCCCCGCAGCACGTAGTAGGTCACGTCGACCTCCCACCAGAAGAAGCCCTGCCGACACGACGCCATGTAGTGGTGGTGGTTGTTGTGCCAGCCCTCGCCGAGGGTCAGCAGCGCCAGCCAGAGGTTGTTCCGGCTGTCGTCGCCGGTCTCGTAGCGCTGCGTGCCGAAGCGATGGGCGAGGGAGTTGATCGAGTAGGTGGCGTGCCAGAGCAGCGTCGTCGAGACGCAGAAGCCCCAGACGAGGCCCGAGAGCCCGCCCCAGGCGAAGCAGCCGATGGCCAGGGCGAGCGGGACGACGGGGTGCCAGCGGTCGAGCCAGACGAGCTCGGGGAAGGCGCCGAGGTCGCGTACGCGCTCGTGCTCGGTCGCGTCGAAGCGGCCGTCGAAGATCCAGCCCTGATGCGCCCACCAGAAGCCGTCGCGGGGCGAGTGCAGGTCGCCCTCGCGGTCGGAGAAGGCATGGTGGCGGCGGTGGCCGGCGGCCCACCAGAGCGGTCCCTTCTGGGTCGCGGCGCAGCCGAGGGTCGCGAGTACGAGCTGGAAGGGGCGGCTCGTGCGGTAGCTGCGATGGGAGAAATAGCGGTGGTAGCCGCCCGTGATCCCGAAGAGTCGGAGCCAGAAGAGTGCGAGGCAGAGGATCAGGTCCGCGGCGCTCACCCCGGTCACGAGGACGAGGGCGCAGGCGGCGTGGATCGTCCAGTAGAGTGCTGCCGAGATCGTGTCCTGCCTTCGCCGGAGGCCCGGTCGGGGGACTTCGCATCCGGTCGGTCGGGTCGACGTGACGTCCAACGAACGATCCTCCATGCGTCGGGGGGCGGCTCCGAACGGGTGGGGAGGCTAAGCGGCGGATCGGTCGGCAGCCGCTGCGCACCTGTGAAAGTTCCGTCAAAACGGACAGGGAGCGGCGTCTGCGCTAGCCTCCGCGCGCTCAGCGCCCGGACGCGAGCGCGACCGAGGCCACACCCGAACCCCACCCTCCCATCGTCCTCCTCCGATCGGACCCCGGCGACATCGGGACCCGATGCCCGGCCCGGCGGACGTCCGATCGGCTCGTGCCCCCCGCTTCCAGGCGGGGCGTGCGGCCTGCGCGGAGTCGCGGCCCGGGCCGCGGTACGAACGACCCCTGGAAGGCAAGAGCGAAGAGATGTCCGAACGCAAGACCCGAAGCGACCTGCGCAACGTCGCGATCATCGCCCACGTCGATCACGGCAAGACGACCCTCGTCGACGGGCTGCTGCGCACCTGCGGTGCCTTCCGCGAGAACGAGGCGGTCGAGGAGCGCGTGATGGACTCGGGCGACCTCGAGCGCGAGCGCGGCATCACGATCCAGAGCAAGAGCACGTCGGTCGAGTACCGCGGCGTGCGCATCCAGCTCGTCGACACGCCCGGACACGCCGACTTCGGCGGCGAGGTCGAGCGGGTGCTCGGCATGGCGGACGCGGCGCTGCTGCTCTGCGATGCCTACGAGGGCGTGATGCCGCAGACGCGCTTCGTGCTGCGCAAGGCACTGGCCCATGGCCTGCGGCCGATCCTCGTCGTGAACAAGATCGATCGTCCGGAGGAGCGCGCCGAGGAGGTCGTGAACGAGGTCTTCGACCTGCTCGTCGAGCTCGGCGCCGACGACACCCAGCTCGATTTCCCCGTCGTCTACGCGTCGGCGAAGCAGGGCGTCTCGTCGACCGTCTACGGCGGCGAGATGAAGGACCTGATCCCCGTGCTCGACACGATCCTCGAGCACGCGCCGCCGCCCTCGGTCGACGAGGACGGCCCGCTCCAGTTCCAGGCCGTGACCCTCGGCTACGACTCCTTCGTCGGCCGTCTCGTGATCGGCCGCGTGATGCGCGGGCGCATGAAGCGGGGCGCGCCGGTCGTCCGCGTGCGGGAGGACGGTGGAACCGACGCCTTCCGCATCACGAAGCTCTTCGGCACGCGCGGCATCCAGCGCGTCGAGATCGAGGAGGCCCGGGCGGGCGACATCGTGATCGTCGCCGGCGTCGACACGATCGACGTGGGCGACACGGTCTGCGAGCCGGGCAAGGCCGAGGCCCTGCCGCGCATCGCGATCGACCCGCCGACGATCCGCGTGCACATCTCGGTCAACAACTCGCCCTTCGCGGGACGCGACGGGAAGTTCGTGACGAGCCGGCAGGTGGGCGAGCGGCTCGACCGCGAGGCGATGTCGAACATCTCGATCAAGGTCGAGCGGACGGACAAGCTCGACACCTTCGCGGTCTCCGGTCGCGGCGAGCTGCAGCTCGCGGTGCTGATCGAGACGCTGCGTCGCGAGGGCTACGAGTTCGCCGTCTCGCGCCCCGAGATCATCGTGCAGGTGATCGACGGCGAGCGCTGCGAGCCCGTCGAAGAGGTCGTGGTCGACGTGCCCGAGACGGCGGCCGGCTCCGTGATGGAGAAGCTCGCCCAGCGCAAGGGCCGCATGGACTCGATGGAGCACAACGGCGCGCGCGTGCAGATGCGCTTCATCGTCCCGAGCCGCGGGCTCTTCGGCTACCGCGGCGAGTTCCTGACCGACACCCGCGGCGAGGGCATCCTCTACCGCAGCGTGGAGGGCTTCGAGCCCTACGCCGGCGACCTGCCGGGTCGCGGCGTCGGCGCGCTCGTCTGCACGGACAACGGCCGCACGACGCCGCACGCGATCTTCAAGATCCAGGAGCGCGCGACGCTCTTCGTGCCGCCCGGCGTCGACGTCTACGAAGGCCAGGTCGTCGGCGAGAGCCGCCGCCCGGGCGACTTGAACGTCAACCTCACGAAGGCCAAGAAGCTCGACAACATGCGCGCCTCCGGCCGCGACGAGAACGTCATCATCACGCCGCACCATCGCCTCTCGATCGAGGAGGCCCTCGGCTGGATCGAGGACGACGAGCTGCTCGAGGTCACGCCCGTCGAGCTGCGCCTGCGCAAGCGCGTGCTGTCGGGGTCCTTCCGCAAACGCTAGGGTCTTCTCTTCTCTTGCGACGGGCGCGAGCCGGGAGGAGACGACGGGTGGAAGGCCGGATCGGTCGGGTCGACTGGCGACTCCTCGACGAGGAGCGTCGCGCCTGGGAGCAGGACGGCTTCTTCGCGCGAGAGGCGGTCTTCGCGGCCGACGAGCTCGAAATCCTGCGCGCCGCCGCCGAGCGCGTCGTCGCGGCGGCCACGCGGGCGACGCTCGAGGTGGTCGCCGACCCCGCGACCGCCCTCGACCCGTCGCTCGACTACGAGATCGACGGCAATCGCTACGTCGAGGCCGCCCGCTCGACGGTCCAGTTCGAGCACGAGCGCGGCTCCTCGACGATCCGTGTGATCGAGCCCTTCCACCATCTCGATCCCGTCCTCGACGGGCTGCTCGGGGACGCGCGGATCGTGGCGCCGCTCTGCGGCGTGCTCGGGGCCGACCGGATCGCGCTCTGGACCGACAAGATGAACCTGAAGCGGCCGCGCGAGGGGTCGGGCTTCCGCTGGCACCAGGACTCGCCCTATTGGAGCCACGTCTGCGGGCATTGCGACCAGCTGCCGAACGTGATGATCACCCTCGACGACGCCGATCGGGACAACGGCTGCTTCCGCGTGATCCGGGGCAGCCATGCGCGCGGCTTCCTGCCCGGCCTCGACGACGGAACCCGGCTCGGCCCGCTCTTCACGCGCGCCGATCAGTTCGACCCCGCCGACGAGTGGCTGGCCGAGGTCCCGGCCGGCAGCCTCGTCTTCTTCAGCGCCCACACCGTGCACGGCAGCGAGCCGAATCGCTCGGGTCGCGCGCGCCGGGCGCTGGTCGTGACCTATCAGCCGGCGGACCAGCCGATGTTCAAGGCCCGTGGCACGCGCAACTTCTCGCTGGAGGCGGCCTGCGATCGGGTGGCCTGACGGGGATCGCTCCGAGGGAGAGGCGGCACAGGGAGGCTCGATCATGGCCGACGACGTCCGCGAAGCGCTCCTCGCCCGCCTCCGGGAGCGGCGTTTCCTCACGACGGCGGGGACCGAGACCTTCCTCGTCTTCCAGCAGGGCTTCGAGCTCCCCGAGTTCGCGGCCTTCACCGTGCTCGAGGACGAGCCCGCCTGGTCGAAGCTGCAGCAGGACTACCTGTCGCCGATCTTCGCGACGGCCGCCGAGCAGGGCTTCGGCCTGATCGTCGACGCGCTCGTCTGGCGCGCGCAGCCCGACTACCTGCGCAAGCTCGGACGCGACGCGGAGGCGCTCGAGTCGATCAATCGCCGGGCGGTCGAGATCGTCCGGTCCGCGGTAGAAGGCTGGCGTGGGCGGCGCGGGCTCGATGCGTCGCGCCTGCCGATCCTGATCGCCGCCGACCTCGGGCCGCGGGGGGACGGCTACCGGATCGAGGGCGCCGGTCCGGATCCGGAGGTCGCGCGCGCCTACCATCGCCCGCAGCTCGAGAGCCTCGCGGCGGCGGGGGTCGACCTGGCCTGCGCACTCACGATGACGAGCCTCGAGGAGTCGATCGGGATCGTCCGGGCGTGTGGCGACGTCGGGCTGCCCGTGATCGTCTCGCCGACGGTCGAGACGGATGGTCGGCTGCCCGATGGCCGATCGCTCGGCGACTTCGTGCAGTCCCTCGACGCCGCGACCGGCGCGGCACCGCTCTTCTACATGGTCAACTGTGCGCATCCGACGCATCTGCGGCCCGCTCTCGACTCGGCCCGGGCGGCAGGGGCGTCCTGGCTGGAGCGCTTTCGCGGCTTCCGCGCGAACGCCTCGGCGCGCAGTCATGCCGAGCTCGACGAGAGCACGGAGCTCGACCGCGGAGACGTGTCCCGGCTCGCGCAGGAGATCGAGGCGATGCGGCGGGACTTCGATCTCTGGGTCGTCGGGGGCTGCTGCGGGACGGACCACGAGCACCTGCGCGCGATCGCATCGGCCTGAGGCGCAGGTTCGCGCGACCGATTTCCGCCCGCCCCCCTTGCCTCGCGCCGGGCTAGAGCTCGCGCAGCGACGCCTTCGCGAACTCCGCCTGCAGCTCCGCGTACGTGCGCGCGACCGGGAATTGCGGGAACTCGTCGATCACGTTCTGCGGCGGACGGAACAGGATCCCCGCGTCGGCCTCCGAGAGCATGCTCGTGTCGTTGTAGGAGTCGCCGGTCGCGATCGTGCGATAGCGCAGCGAGTGGAAGGCCTGGACCGAGGCGCGCTTCGGATCGGGCTGGCGGATCTTGTAGTCGGTGATCATGCCCGCGGCGTCGATCTCGAGCTTGTGGCAGAGCAGCGTCGGCCAGCCGAGCTTGCGCATGAAGGGCTCGGCGAACTCGTAGAAGGTGTCCGAGAGGATCACGACCTGGAAGCGCTCGCGCAGCCAGCCCAGGGCCTCGGCGGCGCCGGGCAGGGGATCCATGCCGGCGATCACGTCCTGGATGTCGCGGATGCCGAGGCGATGCTCCTCGAGGATCGCCAGGCGCTGGCGCATCAGCACGTCGTAGTCGGGGATGTCGCGGGTCGTGGCGCGCAGGGCGTCGATGCCCGTGCGCTCGGCGAAGTTGATCCAGACCTCCGGGATGAGGACGCCTTCCAGGTCGAGACATGCGATTTCCATGGCCGGGGGTTTAGCAGGCCGACGGGGGCGGCGCCGGGGGACTCCAGGCAGAGCCGCCGCCCGCCGATCCACTAGACTCCCGCGACCCCACCCACCCCCCGCGCCGACACGCGAGGAATCCCCGTTGGATGCGATCGAAGCGGCCCTGCTCGGACTCGCGCAGGGACTGACCGAGTTCTTCCCCGTCTCGAGCTCCGGCCATCTCGCGATGCTCCAGGCGCTCTTCGGCGGCCGGGAAGCGGGCGGCCTCCTCTTCGAGGTCGCCGTCCACGTCGCGACCCTCGTCGCGATCGCGTTCTTCTACCGCGCGCGGATCGCGGAGCTCGTGCTCGGCGTCCTGCGGGGCGAGCGCGAGGCGATCGAGTACGGCGCGAAGCTCGCGGTCGGGACGCTGCCGGCGGTCGTCGTCGGGCTCTCGGCGAAGGATTGGATCGGCGAGCAGTTCTCGAATCCCGTGTTGGTCGGGATCGCCCTGCTCGTGACGGGCTGCATCGTCTACAGCACGCGATGGACCGCCCCGCGCGCCGACGCGCCGGCGCCGAGCTGGCCCGCCGTGATCGGGATCGGCCTCGCCCAATCCTTCGCGATCCTGCCGGGCATCTCGCGCAGCGGCTCGACCGTGGCTGCGGCGCTCGCGCTCGGCGTAGCGCCCCGCGCCGCCGCCGAGTTCTCCTTCCTGCTCGGGATCATCGCGATCAGCGGTGCCGCCGTCCTCATGCTGCCCGAGCTCTCCGAGGCCGGCGCCGAGGCGCTCGTGGACATCGGTGTCGGCGGCGTGGCGGCCCTCGCCTCGGGCCTGCTCGCGATCTGGCTCTTCGTCCGCATGCTCGACCGCAGCGTCTTCCACCTCTGGGCCTTCTACTGCTGGGCTGTCGGTGCGGCGTTCCTGACCTGGAGCCTCGCCTAGCACATGCGACGCGGCCGGGCGTCAGTCGCTCGCGCGATAGGTGCGGCCCGGCGGGCGCCCTTCGACGGGCAGGCCGCGATCCCACTCGGGCTCCGGCGCGAACTCCTCGACGAGCCAGTCGATCAGGGCGCGGACCTTCGGCGACAGGTGCCGGCTCGCGGGGTAGACCGTGTAGAGACCCGAGCCGGGATGCACCCGATCGGAGAGCGGCGTCTCGAGCAGGCCGGCGCGCACGTCGTCGCCGACGAGGAAGGTGGGCAGGTAGGCGATGCCGTGGCCGGTCAGGACGGCTCGTCGCAGGGCGTCGCCGTTGTCGATGCAGACCCGGCCTTCGGCCTCGAGCCTCTGCCCGCCGTCGAAATGCCAGGTATGCGTCGGTCCCCGGTAGAGGAGGCAGTCGTGGCGGAGCAGATCCGTCGGCTCCTCGGGGACGCCGGCGTGATCGAGGTAGTCGCGGGTCGCGACGACGAGGGCGCGGATCGGGCAGAGCCTGCGCATGACGTAGCTCTGGGAGCGCGGGCGGCCGATGCGCAGGGAGAGGTCGATGCGCTCGTGCACGAGGTCGACGGTGCGGTCGGTCAGCTCGAGCTCGACGCGGACGTCGGGGTAGCGATCGACGAAGCGGGCGATGCGCGGCGCGAGCTGCAGATGGCCGAAGGACATGGGCGCGGCGATTCGGACGACGCCGTGCGGGGCCGCGCGCAATCGACTCACGGAGAGCTCCGCGGCCTCGGCCTCCTCGACCACGCGCAGGCACCGCTCGTAGAAGACCTCGCCGATCTCCGTGAGGCTCATGCGACGGGTGGTGCGGCGGAGGAGCTGCGCGCCCAGCCGGGTCTCGAGGGCCGCGATCTCGCGGCTGACGCTGGCCTTCGAGACGCCGAGGCGGCGGGCCGCCTCCGTGAAGCTGCCGAACTCGACGACCCGGGCGAAGACGAGCATGGCCGAGACGCTGGCGACGGAGAGATTGTCTTGCATGAGAAACGATCATATCCGAAAACGACCATTGTTCAGTCTTGGGTGGAGCCCGAAGCTCTCCCTCACGCGCCCCTGAACATCAGGGGTTACCCATGCAAGATCACGATCGGGGATCCGTCCCCCAATGGAGCTCGCTCCAACCAGGTCGGGGGCCAGCCCGGCGCCCCCGGCGCGCGGCCTGGCGGCCGCTGGCGGTCGCTGCGTTCGCGCTCGCCTCGCTACCCGCGGTCGGCGCCCGGGGCTTCGACCTCGTCGCCGAGGACTGGCCCGGGGAAGCGACCCTCGGCCCGGGCGCCGTCTTCGAGTCGATCGAGACGGCGGCCGTCGACGCGCTGGCCCATGCCCGGCATCACGAGGGGCCTGCGGATCGGGGCCGACTGCGGATCGGGACGATCCGCCGCGTGCCCGGCGGATTCAGCTACGGCCTGCCCGAGCGCTCCCGGGCGACCGTCTGGTCCCTGGCACCGCCGGTCCTGCGCTTCGGGCTCGGGCCCGAGGACGTCGCGACGTACGTCGTGCATCCGCGCTCCGGCCGCGCGGTGATCGATCGCGAGAACGAAGAGCCCAACCCGAGCGAGCGACGACTCGTCGACCGGCTCGACCCGCGCGGTCGACCGCTCTACCTGCTGACGCCGTCGCAGCGCGTCCTGCGCTACGAGCGGGATCGCGAGCAGACGCCGGTCGAGCAGCTCGTGTCGACGAGCGCATCCGGGCCGATGGGCATCGCATTGCCCTGACGGGTCGATCCTTCCGCCGGAAGCCAGAACGAGAGAGGCCCCCATCGACCAACGTCGATGGGGGCCTCCGCGTCTCGGTCCCGGCCGACCGCCGGGCTCAGGGCTCGAGGATCGGATGCAGGCGCTGGGCCGGCTGGGTCTCGCGCAGCTTCTTGAGTGCGCGGGCCTCGAGCTGTCGCACGCGCTCCCGGGACAGGCCGAGGGACTGACCGATCTGCTCGAGCGTGTGCTCCTCCTCGCCGCCCAGGCCGTAGCGCAGGCGCAGGATCAGCTGCTCGCGCGGGGTCAGGCTGCCGATCAGGCTGCCCACGCCCATGCGCATGCGATCGTCGTCGATCCCGCCGTCGGGCCGGTCCGCCGTCGCATCGGGGACGAAGTCCTCGAGCCGCTTCTCCGTCCCGGCCACGTTCGACTCGAGGGAGATCGCCTCCCGCGAGAGACGGTCGAGGGCCTCGAGCGACTCCGTGTCCGTGCCGAGCGCCGGCGCGAGCTCCGCCGGGGTGGGCTCGCGGCCGAGCTTGCCCGTCAGCTCCGCGCGCACGCGCTGGCTGCGCTGCAAGCGATCGTGGACGTGGGAGGGCAGGCGGATCGTCCGCGAGTGGTTCTGGATCGCGCGCACGAGGGCCTGACGGATCCACCAGACCGCGTAGGTCGAGAACTTGAAGCCGCGGCGATGGTCGAACTTCTCGACCGCGCGGATCAGGCCGAGGTTGCCCTCCTGGATCAGGTCCGGGAAGGAGAGGCCCAGGTTCCGGTAGTCCTTCGCGATCGCGACGACGAGCTTGAGGTTGTGCTCGATGAAGCGGTTCTTGACCGTCGACATCGACTCGTGCGCGTCCTCGACCGCCGTCGTCAGCTCGAGCATGCGCTTCTTCTCGACGCCGGCCTCGACCTCGAGGTCGGAGAGCTTGCGCGTGCGCTTGCGCGTCTTCTTCATCTCGGTGGCGATCAGGATGCTCTTCTCGCGCAGCTCGTGGAGCACGGCGAGGGAGAGCTGCGCCGAGTGCATCTCCTTGGCGATCTTCGCGTCGATCTTCTCGAGCAGCTGCCCGTAGGCGAGGCCCGACTTCTCGACCTTCTTGTCGCGCTCGGACAGGTGCGTGCGGAGCTTCTTCACGGCCCGCTCGACGCGCGCCGCGATCTCCCCCGTCTCCTCGTCGCCGACCGACTCGGAGAGCTTGGCGCCCGTATGCGAGAGCGCGCGCAGCGCGTCCCAGCGCGCCACCACGTGCTTGGCCGAGAGCGGGATCGCGTAGAGCGAGTCTCGCAGCGCCGCCGTGGCCGCCTCGAGATCCTTGGCGAGGACGACCTCCTCCTCACGCTTGAGCGTGCGGGTGCCGCCGATCTCCTGGAAGTAGGACTCCAGCGGCCGTCGCTCGCGGCCGGGATCCAGCTCCTCCGCCGACACGACCGGCGTCGCGCCCATCGAGGGGGCCGCCGTCTTCTCGCCGTCTCGGGCCTGCTTCTTCTCTTGGGTCTTCAACTCGCTTCGTTCCTCTCGCCCCGGTGCAGTCCAGGTGCGGATTCGATCCGCCTACTGATACCGCCCGAGGGGGTAAGGTTTCATCGCCAGGTGACGCTCGCGATTCGCCGGCTCCTCGTGGCCCATCGCTCGGGGGTCCTGCGTGGGTCGGGGCCGTCTGGTCGGAGGGCTCGCCGCGGGGTACCGCTCGCGCGTCGCTCGTCGCGCCGAGGTCGGGATGGCTGCGGGAAGCCGGTCTCGAGTCGGAGAGGACTCGTCCCCGACTCGCCGCCTGCGGGTCCGGGAGATCCTGGATTTAGCTCGATCTTGATTGAATTTCACCTATTTAGCCAGCCCAATTTCTTGCCTGGCGCCGATTCGGCTCCTCTTGGTGATCGATCGCGGGGGCGAGGCCCCTCACGGCGTCGCCTGCTGATGTGCCCTTGTCGGTAACGGAGTGGTCCACTCTTCGGAGATGTGTCGAATCTGCCCGTGATTCCCGACCCGCCCGGCGGATCGGGGGCGGGCGGGCGGCAGCCGTGCCGCATCGGAGCGGGCGCTCGGCGCGCCCCGGCTTCCGCGCACCCGGAGTGGGTGCGGGCCGGCGGGCCACGATCACGTCGCCCGCTCCGGCGCGACCCGTCAGAAGGGCCAGACCCGGGGAATCGCCAGGATGGCCACGGCCATGCAGATGGCGTCGAGGGGCAGCCCGACGCGCAGGAACTCGCGGAAGCGGTAGCCCCCCGCGCCGTACACGATCAGGTGCGTCTGGTACGAGATCGGGAAGGCGAAGGCGCAGGCCGAGGCGATCGCGACGGTCATCACGAAGGGCTCGTGGCTGACCTCGAGCTGGCGCGAGGCGGCCAGGGCGATCGGGAACATGATCGCGACCGCGGCGTTGTGGTGCAGGGTCTCGGCCATCGCCAGACAGAGCAGGTAGATCACGATCAGCGTCGGCAACGGGCCGAGGGCCCCCACGCTGCCGACCAGGCCCTGGGCGACGAAGCGGGCCGCGCCCGACTCGTCCATGGCGTCCGCGATGCCGAGCCCGCAGCCGATCGTGATCAGCACCGACCAGTCGACGCTGTTGCGGGCCTTGGCGGCGCTCAGGCAGCGCGTGGCGATCAGGGCGGCGACCGCCACGAAGGCGGCGATCGAGATGTGGAGCCCGGCGACGCTGACGGCGAAGACCATCCCGACCAGGATCGCGAGGGCCATGCCCGCGCGCTCGAAGGCGGGCGGGTTCGCGCCGGGCAGCTCGCTGGCGAGGTAGAAGTCGCGGCTGTTGCGGTGCAGGCGCATGAACTCCGGCGCGCACTGCATGAGCAGCGTGTCGCCGGGGCGCAGGACGATGTCGCCGATCTTGCCCTGCACGCGCTCGGCGTTCCGGTGCACGGCGATCACGACGGCGTCGTAGACGGAGCGGAAATTCGACTGCTTGACGCTCTGGCCGATCAAGGGCGACGAGGCCGACACGACCGCCTCGACCATCGGCCGATTGCGCCCGCCCGGCAGGCTCTGGATCAGCTGCTCGGGGGCGGCGGGCTCGAGGCCGCGGATGCGCTGCAGGTCGATGATCGTGCCGAGCACGCCGGCGAAGACGAGGATGTCACCGCTGCGCAGGGCCTCGCCGGGGCCGACGGGTGTGATCAGATGCGCGCCGCGGTCGATCTCGACGAGGAAGAGGCCGGGCAGGGCGCGGAGGTTCGCCTCCTCGACCGTCATCCCGTCGAGGGGGCTGCCCTCGGTCACGCGCATGGCGGCCGTGTACTCGCGCGTCCGCTCGTCGAGCTCCTCGGCATCGTCCATGCGCACGGGCAGTCGACCGGGTGCGACGAAGACGAGGTAGAGGAGGCCGGCCATCGCGATCAGCAGGCCGACCGGCGCGGGCTCGAAGAAGCTCCAGGCGGGCAGGCCCGCGGCGTTCACGAGGCCGACGACGGTCAGGATCGTGCTCGTGCCGATGATCGTCGTGACGCTGCCGAGGATCGAGGCGTAGGAGAGCGGGATCAGGAACTGCGAGGCGGGCGTGCGGTAGCGCCGACCCCAGTCGATCACGGCGGGCGTCATCATCGCGACGATCGGGGCGTTGTTCAGGAAGGCCGAGAGCGCGGCCACGGGCGCGACCATGCGCAGCATCGAGCGCCGCACGCCGCCGAAGCGACCCAGCACCCGGCCTAGCGTCAGCTCGAGGGCACCCGTCTCGCGAAGCGCCGCGGAGACCATGAAGAGGGCACCGACCGCGGCGACCACGGGATTCGCGAAGCCGGCGAAGGTCTGGGCCGGAGTCAGGATGCCGGAGACGCCGAAGCAGACGAGCGTCGCCATCAGGATCAGATCGGGGGCGGCCAGCTCGCGGACCATCGCGGTCAGCGCGAGGCTGACCAGGGCGAGGGTGAAGACGATCTGCCAGTCCATCGGCGGCGCACGATACCCCATCCCGCCGAGCCGGAGCCATCACGCAGGACGCTCGGGAACACGCCGCTCGCGACCGGTCGAGACCGCGTGCGAGCCGCGTGAAATCCGCCAAACTCCGGCCATGGGATCCCCCGACGAGCCCCTTCCGGTGCTCCACGCCTTCAACGAGCGCGAGTTCTACCGCGCCGAGTTCCGACGCCGATCGATCGGCATCGTCTGGCCTGCGGACGTGCCCTTCGATCCCGACCCGCTCGAGGAGGTGCTCGAGGAGCTCGTCGCGAACGAGTCCCGGGTGATCCTCGTCAGCCCGCTGGAAGAAGTCTGGCGGCAGGCCGGCGCCGAGCCGCCGATCGAGCTCGCCGACGTGCACTTCGCTGCGAGCCTGTGGCGACGGCTGCGCGCGACGGGGCGGGCCGCGCTCCGGATCGGCCGCGACGGGTTCGCGACGGGGTGCCAGCGCGCCGCCCTCACGCTCCGGCTCGCGAAGGTGGTCTGGCTGCGCCCGGAGCTGCCGGTCGAGCGCGTCGACGGGGAAGGGCGCATCTCGGTCGTCGACCTCGCCCATCTCGAATCGTTGTTGTCTTCGCCGGCGATGCCCGGCGCGTGTGCGCCGGTCGACGAGGCCCGGCTCCGCGTGCCCCAGACCGATCGCGCACTGCTCGAGGCGATCCGCGGGATGATCGAGGGCGGCGTGCCGGGCGTGAACGTCTGTGCGGCTCGGGATCTCTCGCGCGAGCTGTTCACGTACGCGGGCGCGGGCATGTTCTTCACGCGGGATCGTTATGCCGACGTGCGGCCGCTGGCGCTCGACGACTTCGACCCGGCCAACGACCTGATCGAGCGCGGCGAGGCGGACGGCTTCCTCGTGCCGCGCGACGCGGCCGCACGCGACGCCGTCCTCGCCCATGGCGTCGGCGTCTTCATCGAAGGTCGCTACCTGGCCGGCATCGGCGCGATCCTGCCCTATCCGGCGGAGGGCGCCGCGGAGATCGCCTCGCTCTTCGCGTTGACGCGCTATGTGGGCGAGGGGGTCGGCTCGCAGATCGTGCGCCACGCGATCGACCGCGCCCGGCGCGAGGGCACGGCCTACCTCTTCAGCTGCACGACCTCGGCGCGCGTCGAGGCCTTCTTCGAGCGCCACGGATTCCGGCGCGTCGATCCGGCGCAGCTGCCGCCGTCGAAGTGGGTCGGGTACGACGAGACGCGTCGCTCCCAGGTGCGCTGCCTGCGCTTCGATCCCTGATCGAAGCGCAGGGTGCCCGTCGAAGCGCTCCGGGCATGGCCCGAAGGCTTCCTCCCGGAGGTCCGATCCGCGCTCGCGCGCGAGTCGGAGCGGCCTGTAAGCCGGGTTCTGTTCCGACGCCCGGTTGCCCCGGCGCCGGCGAAGGTCATTCCTCTAGGCCGACCATTGCTGGCCGGCTCGAGCACTCTCACCCGGACACCCCGCCCGGACCGGAGTCCGGGCGTTCGGGCGGACCGCCCTCGACGGTGTCCCTATTCGAGCTTGCTCCGGGAGGGGCTTGCCTCGCCGCCGGTCGCCCGGCTGTCGCGCGTGGGCTCTTACCCCACGATTTCACCCTTGCCTGTTCGATGACTGCCCCTTCCGGGGCGGGCACCGCCATCGGCGGTGTGATTTCTGTTGCGCTTTCCCTCGGGTCACCCCGGGTCGTCGTTGACGACCTCCCTGTCCTGCGGAGCCCGGACTTTCCTCCCGTGGACGGTTCGTGTCCACCGGCGACCTCCCGACCGCCTTCGGCGGGCGCCGCATCCTAGGCGCGCTGCCAGAGCGCAGCAACGCGGCGCAGGGGCGATCGGAGCGGAACTCGCAGTTCCACTTCGGCCCCTTCCTGAGTATCCAATGGATACTTAGTATGCCGGCCATGCCGAGCCCCCTGCGATCCCGACGGAGTCCGACCCGGACTCCGGAGACGAGCCGCAAGCCCGAGATCCTGCGTCCGGCGCAGATCTTCGATCCCGTCGCCCGCGCCCTCGACGTGATCGGGGATCGCTGGAGTCTCGTGCTCGTGCGCCAGCTGCTGGGCGGGTCGAAGGGCTTCCAGGAGCTGCGCGTCCGCACGGGCATCGCCCCGCGCGTGCTCTCGAGTCGCCTGCGTCAGCTGCGCGCCGACGGCTTCGTCGAGAGCGTGCCTGCCGAGGCCGGCCGCCCGGTCTACGCCGCGACCGCCAAGGGCCGCACGCTCTCGCCGATCATCGCCTCGATCGCCCGCTGGTGGATCCACGAGGGCATCGGCGCGCTCGACGTCGACCCCGGCCGCTTCACCGAGACCTCCGCGCGCTCGGTGCTCGAGTCCCTGCCCCATCTGCTGCGGGAGGATCGCGCGCAGGGTGTGCAGGTCGTGTTCGAGATCCGCCTCTCGGGCGAGGGCGGTGGCGTCTGGGCCGTCGAGATCGACGACGGTCGCTGCGACGTGCGCGAGGGCTACGCCTACGGCGCCGACGTCCGCTACACGGCGAGCGCCCGGGACTGGTGCGCCGTGGCGCTGGGTCTGTGCGATGCGCGCGAGGCCGTGCGCAGCGGGCGCCTCCACAAGGAAGGCGGTCCGCAGGCGATGGACCAGTTCTTCCATCAGATCGCGCGTCCCGATCGACCCTCGGACGCTTCGAGTTCATTCCCGCACACGACGGAAGGAGAGAAGCCGTGATTTCATTCGGACCCTCGGAAGAGCAGGAGCTCGTTCGCGACGCGATGCGCGAGTTCGCCGCGGACGCGATCCGGCCGATCGCACGGGCATGCGACGAGGCCTCGGAGATTCCCCAGGACTTCCTCGAGACGGCCTGGTCGCTCGGCCTGACGAGCACGCAGATCCCCGAGGCCTACGGTGGGGCGGGCGAGGCGCGCTCACTCGTGACGAACGCGATCCTCGTCGAGGAGCTCGCGGTGGGCGACGCGACGCTCGCGATCGCGGCGGTCGCCCCCTCGCTCTTCGCGAACGCGATCCTCGACCAGGGGACCGAGGCGCAGAAGCAGGCGCTGCTGCCGCGCTTCTGCGGCGAGACCTTCGCGACGGGGGCGCTCGCCGTCGTGGAGCCGGGGGCGCTCGCCGACGCGAGCCGGCCGCGCACCGTCGCCGAGGCGAAGGGCACGGCCTTCGTGCTCTCCGGGCAGAAGACGGCGGTCGTGATGGGCGATCGCGCGAGCCACTTCCTCGTGACGGCGCGGGTCGGGGACGACCTCGGCGCCTTCGTGGTGCCGCGCGACGCCGCGGGCGTCGTGGTCGGTGAGCAGGAGAAGCGGATGGGGCTGCGCGCGCTGCCCTCGACGTCGCTCGCCCTCGAGCGTGTCGAGGTCGGGCCCGAGGCCTTGCTCGGCGGGGCTTCGGGAGCGGACGTCCAGCAGCTGCTGAACGGCTCGCGTACGGCGCTCGCGGCCGTGATGCTCGGGCTCTCCCGCGCAGTGCTCGAGTACTGCGTGCCCTACTCGAAGGACCGCGTCGCCTTCGACGAGCCGATCGCCAAGAAGCAATCGATCGCCTTCCGGCTGGCCGACATGCACATCGAGCAGCACGCCCTGCGCCAGCTCGTCTGGCAGGCCGCGAGCCTGCTCGAGCACGGCGAGGACGCGACCCGCGCCGCCTTCCTGGCACGCAGCTACGCGGCCGAGAAGAGCATGTGGATCGCGGACAACGGCGTGCAGGTGCTGGGCGGGCACGGATTCATCCGCGAGCACCCGGTCGAGATGTGGTTCCGCAACGCCCGCACGCTCGGCGTGCTCGAGGGCGTCGTGGGTCTCTGAGCGAGCCGCGTCGGGTGCGTGGCCGCGCTCGACGTGCCGTGACCGATCCAACCCGACGGTGCGCCGGAGCGCCCGCCGGCCATCGAACGACGACGAAGACGAACCCGACGGAGAACCGAGATGATCGACTTCCGATTGACCGAGACCGACCGCGCCCAGCTCGAGCGCACCCGCGCCGAGGCGATGATCTGCCGACGCTATGCGCGCGAGCTCGACGAGAACGAAGAGGAGATGATCCCCGATACGCTGCCCGAAGCGGACGACTTCTACGCGCAGGCAGGGCCCGTGCCGTCGACGGGGCCCGAGGACACCCAGGGTCCGGTCATGATGCTGCTGCAGACGATGGGGCACTACTGGGGCGACTACTCGGTCCGCCTCAAGCGGCCGATGCGCGGGGGGCTCGGGAACGCGGCGCTCGCGGCGGCGGGGACCGAGGAGCAGAAGAGGAAGTGGGGCGACCTGCTGCTCTCGATGGCGATCACCGAGCCGGGCTGCGGCTCCGATCCGTCGCGGGTCGCGACGACCGCCGTGCTCGACGAAACGACGAACGAGTGGATCCTGAACGGGGAGAAGATCTTCGTCACGACGGGCATCCGCGCACACGGTGTCGTGCTCTGGGCGACGATCGACAAGAGCGCCGGGCGCGCCGGCATCAAGTCCTTCCTCGTGGAGAAGGGCACGCCCGGCTTCGAGGTCCCGCACAAGGAGAAGAAGCTCGGCATCCGCGCCGACGACACGGCGGCCTACGTCTTCAAGGACTGCCGCATCCCGCGCGAGAATCTGCTGGGCCTCGACGAGTCGATCCCGAAGGCCTCCTCCGGCGGCTTCCGCGGCGTGATGAAGACCTTCAACATGACCCGTCCGCTCACGGCGGCGATGGGACTCGGCATCGCCGAGGCGGCCCTCGACGCGACGCGGGAGGAGCTCGAAGCCGCGGGCGTCGTACTCGACTACACGGCGGGTCCGGGCGGTCTCGGTCGTCTCTCCGCCGCGGCCGAGCGCTTCATGCGCCTCGAAGCGCTCTTCGAGGCGTCGAAGCTCGCGACCCTGCAATGCGGCTGGATGGCGGGGCAGGGCCTGCCCAACAACCTCGAGTCCTCGGTGTGCAAGGCGCACGCGGGCTCGGCCGTCCGGCAGATCACCCAGGGCTGCATCGAGATCCTGGGTGCTGCGGGCGTCTCCCGCGAGCACCTCTTCGAGAAGTGGATGCGCGACTGTCGGATCACGGACATCTACGAGGGCACCGGCGAGATCCAGCGCCTGATCATCGCCCGCGGCCTGCTCGACTACACGCGCCACGACCTGAAGTAGCGCTGGCCGGCTCGGATCCGCGGGCGCTCGGGCGGGATCTCGCGCGAGCGCCCGCCGCGGTCTCGCCCGGAGATCGCCCGCGGCGCGTTCAAGCGCCCGCGGCGTCCCTCCGATAGCGGCGCCCATGGACCTCGCCGCCCTCCTCGCCGCCATCGAGCCCTGGAACGGTCATTTCGGCTTCCAGGTCGGCATGGCCGTACTCTGCGGCGGCATCGTGGGCATCGAACGACAGGCGCGGCGGAAGGCGATCGGCATCCGCACCGCGATCCTGATCTGCCTCGCGACGCAGGTCTTCATCCATCTGAGTCGCGTGCTCGTCGAGCCCGGCTCGGCGGCGGACGCGACCCGGGTCCTGGGGCAGGTCGTGACGGGCGTGGGCTTCCTCGGGGCGGGCGTGATCCTCTCGAAGGGCGGGGCCGTGCACGGCGTGACCTCGGCGGCGGTCGTCTGGATGTTGGCAGCGATCGGCAGCTCGATCGGCGTCGGGCGCGGCTTCGAGGCGTTGCTGCTGTCGCTGCTCGTCGTGTTCATCCTGATCGGCGTGCGGCGCCTGGAGCAGGTCTTCAAACGCCTCGGCGAGGACTCGGACGAGCCCGAGTCGACGCCCGGCGAGGATCCCACGCAGGCGGCGTCGTAGGCTTCGCTATCGTGCGCGCGCGTCCGGCGCTCCCGCCCGGATCGTGCCGCCGGAGAGCCGTTGAGCGCGCCGCCCGCCCCCGATTCCGTCGACCCGCGCCGTGCGGGATCCGCCCCCGCCTCCGGCCCCTACTCGCCGGCCTACACGCGCTACGTGCTCGGCATGGTCCTCGTGACCATGGTCTTCGCGAACGTCGACCGTTCGATCCTGTCGATCCTCGTCGCGCCGATCAAGCGGGAGTTCGCGCTCAGCGACACCCAGATGGGCTGGCTCCTCGGCCCCGCCTTCGCGCTCGTCTACACGCTGCTCGCGCTGCCGATCGGACGTTATGCCGATACGGTCGGGATCCGTCGCAGCATCGTCGCGTACAGCCTCTTCGTCTGGAGCCTCTTCACGACGGCTCACGCCTTCGTCACGAGCTACGCCTGGCTCTTCCTCGTCCGGATGGGCGTCGGCGTCGGCGAGGCCGGCGGCACGGCGCCCTCGGTGTCGATGCTCGCGGACTACCTGCCGCCTTCGCGTCGCGCCCGCGGCATCTCGGTCATCTCGATCGGTGCCGTGACCGGCATGGGGCTCGGGATGAGCGTGGGCGGTTGGCTGAGCGAGGTCCACGGCTGGCGGTGGGCCTTCGCGGCGGCGGGTCTGCCCGGGATGGGGCTCGCGCTGCTCTACCGGCTCACGATTCGCGAGCCCGAGCGCGGTGCTTCCGAGGGACGCCGGGCCTCGAGTGACGACTTTGCGAGGAACCTGCTGAGTCTGCTGCGCACGCCGACCTATCTCTGCATCCTGGCGGGCAACGGGGTGGCGCTCTTCGCGTCGATGGGCCGGAATCTGTGGGAGCCGAGCTTCCTGGTCCGCACCTACGAGATGGGCGAGTTCCACGCCGGGACCTGGTACTTCCTGACGAGTCCCTTGCCGTCGATGTTCGGGATCTTCCTCGGCGGCTGGCTGGCGGATCGTCTGGGCCAGCGCGATCCGCGCTGGTACCTGCGCGTGCCGGCCTGGGGACAGCTCGTGAGCGTGCCCGTGCTGGTGGCCTTCCTGCTCTGGCCCGAGAGCCAGCGCCTTCGGGTTCCCGGTGTGGCCGAGGGCTCGGCCTTCGCGTTCATCCCGGTGGCCCTGCTCTGGAGCATCGCGGGCTCGGTGCTCGGCTCCTTCTTCACGGCGCCCTTCATCTCGACCATCCAGGGCGTCTCGCCCCTGCGCATGCGGGCCTTCGCGGCGGCGATCTCGAACCTGATCAGCACCCTGATCGGATTGGCGGTCGGCCCCTTGCTGGTCGGCGTGCTCGCGGACGCCTTCGCGGCGCGCTTCGGCGCGAATGCGCTGCGCTATTCGCTGCTCGTGCCGACGACGGCGCCCCTGCTCAGCAGCCTGGTCTGCTTCCTCGGCGCACGCTTCGTGGGCGGCGACCTCGCACGAGCACGCGCGGGCGACGCCTAGCGAGAAGGCATTGCGCTAGCTGGCCTCAGGGCGCAGACCCGGCCAGAGTCGGCGCGCGGTGTCCCCCAGGCAGGCCGCCCGCGCCGCAGCGTCGAGTCCGCCGAAGGCCTCGCGGGCGAGATCGACGAGGTCGCCGTACGGGCGGTCGAAGATCTGGCAGAAGTCCGAGCCCCACATCAGGCGCTCGGCGCCGAAGGCCTCGACGAGGGCGCCGACCAGCACGCGCGGGTCGCGCCGGGCCGCGACCTCCGCATCGAGGGCGTGGGTCGTGAGCTTGAGGTGCAGGTTCCCGTAGCGTGCGAGGGCGAGCAGCGCGTCGAGATGCGCCGGATCGTCGGTCGCGAAGGCGCAGTGGTCGAGGGAGACGGGGATCGCCGGAAAGCGCGCGAGCACCCGGGCCAGCTCGTCGAGCTGGTGCGGCAGGATCGTGACGATCACGTGGGCGCCGAGCGCCGTCGCGCGCTCCCAGACGGGGAAGGTCCGCTCCTCGGCGAGCCACGACGGTCCTTCGCGCGCGAGGGCGAAGAGCCGGATGCCCTGGAGCCCGCGCTCGCCGATCCAGTGGTCGAGGCGAGCGAGGGCGTCGGCCGCCTCGACGTCGATGCAGCCTGCGCCGACGAAGCGGGCGGGCCAGCGCGCCGCCATGTCCGCGACGTAGCGATTGTCGTAGGAGTAGGCGCCGACGCCTTGCACGAGGACCGCCCGGCCGACCCCTGCGCCGTCCATCGCCTCGAGCAGCTGCTCGGCCGTCCGTGCGCCGTCCCGCACCCACGTGCTCGCCGACAAGGCGCGCGGCTCGAGCGGGTAGGCCAGGTGGTCCGCGGCGACGACGTGCGTGTGGCAGTCGACGATCTCGAAGGCCATCGCCCCCCCGTGTGCGGGCCGGTCCGGTCTCAGAGCCGGGTATCCGCCTCGCCCAGGCGCACCGTCAGGAACTCCATGCCCGCCTCACCACAGGTGAAGCCGTAGCGGGTCCTCGCCGGGATCACGATCGTGTCGTCGGCCCCGGCCTCGCCGAAGCCGTCGTCGAAGACGCAGCCGCCCGTCAGCACGATCAGCATCTCCGCGTGGTTGTGATGGTGCGGGGGGACGCGGAAGCCCGCGGGCAGCTTCGATCGATTCATGAAGAAGCCCCCCTCGCCCCGCACGATCTTCTTGCGCCGCGCTCCCGTCCGACGTGCCGCCTCCACCAGCTCGGCGGGCGGCGCCGTGCCGGGCGCGGCGGTCTCGAGGGGGCGGTCCCAGTCGATCTGCTCGTAGTGCAGGATGCAGGCGGGGGAAGCGGGCTCGCTCATGGCGGATCTCCTCGGAAGCACTCAGTTGCGCGTGTCCTCGAGCCAGTCGGGCATGTCGATCGGCGGGTTCGGCAGCCGCTTCGCTCCCTTCTCGGCGAGCAGCTTCTCGAAGCCCTCCGTGTCGGCGGGGAAGGAGCGCGGGTCGCCCATCATGACCTCGAAGAGCTCGACGCCTTCGGGTCCCGCGACGAAGGGACCGAAGGCCGCGCCCTGCTCGAGGGTGATGTGCATGCCGGGCGTGCACTCGACGTCGCCGCAGGTCATGGAGCCCGAGAGCACGTAGACGATGTGTTCGGAGTTGTGGCCGTGCTTGTGGATCATCATGCCCGGATCCCACTTCGCGTAGAGCGACAGGCATTTGTCGCTGAACTCGAGCCACTTCTCGCGCACGACGGCGCGTCCGCTCGGGAGCTGGATCGCTCGCACCTCCTGCCACTTCTCGTCGTCGAGGTGGCGGAACTTCACGCGCGGGGCGCGCGACGAGGACGGACTGCTCTTGGGATCGGACATGGTCGGGACTCTCCTGCTTTGCGGCGAGGGGCGAAGGGGCCCGGCCGCTTCCGACGGCCTCGAGCCCCGCGATGGCGGGCGGGTCAGACGGGCTTCTCGGCGCCGAAGGTGACGCGGTTCATGATGCGCCGGGTCGCGTAGTCCGGCACCGCGTAGTGCTGGGCCGCGCGGTTGTCCCAGAACGCGACGGCATCGACGTCCCATCGGAATCGGCACTGGAACTCGGGCGAGCGCACGTGGTCGAGCAGCATGGGCAGGAGCGCCTCGTTCTCGCGCTCGCTGAGACCCAGGATCCGCGTCGTCGAGTTGCGGTTCACGTAGAGCGAGCGCCGTCCGGAGACGGGATGCGTGCGCACGACCGGATGCACGACCGGGGGCCAGCGCTCCTGCATCGCCGCGAGGTCGACGGTCGCGTGGCCCGCGGCGATTCCCTTCTGGAGCGGCTTCGTGATGTCGTGGACCGCCGAGAGACCGTCCACGAGCTTCCGGATCGGCTCCGAGAGCGCCTCGTAGGCGGCCTCCATGTTCGCGAAGCAGGTGTCGCCCCCGATCTCGGGCAGCATCACGGCGCGCAGGATCGAGCCGACCGGGGGCTCGGCCATGAAGGAGTTGTCGCTATGCCACTCGTCGGCGCCTTCGCCGCGGGGCGTCGTCTGGTCGAGGACGATCAGCTCCGGTCGCGTGCCGTATTTCGGGGCGAAGGGCGGAACGGCGATCTCGCCGAACTGGCGCGCGAGGGCGATGTGCTGCTCGGGTGTCAGAGGCTGGTCGCGGAAGAAGAGGACGTGGTGCTCGACCAGGGCTTCGAGGATCGCGTCGCGTCGCGTCGCGTCGAGGGGCTCGCGCAGGTCGATGCCCGAGATCTCCGCACCGATCACCGCCGTCACCCGTCGGATCCCGATCCCGCCCATCGCTCCTCCTCCCCGCCCCTCGCGCCGCGTCCGTCCGATCGCGTGTGCCGTCACGATCTCCGTGGCCGACACGATCGCAGGTCGTGCCGGCCGCGCCAATCGCGCCTAGAGCCTCGCCAGCACCTGCTCGACCAGCGACGTGATCCAGGCCTCGACGTCCGGGTCGAGCGCACCCTTCAAGGGCCCCGGGTAGACGACGATCCGACTGCCCGGTATGGCCTGCTGCTCGGCGCACGCCCGCGCCAGCTCGAGGAAGCCCGAGGCCGCCACGAGAAACGTGGGCCGTCCGCCCGTCACTTCGAGCCGTGCCGTGTCGTGGAGACTCCACGACGTACACGACCCTCAATCCGCGGTGCCCGTCAGGACGACGTCGGCGGCCGAGAGGATCTCCTCGAAGACCGCGTCCTCGCAGGGCGTCGCGGCGCTGCCCTTCTGGAAGACGCCCGCGAAGGACGCACCGGTGCGCTCCGCCAGGCCGCGTGCGACGCCGCCGAGCAGTCGGGCCGCGCCGGGCTTGCCGTTGTCGAGCACCGCGAGGCGCCGACCGGCGAGGGTCGCCGGCGCCGCAGCGAGGGTGCGCTCCGGGCTGCCGATGGGGCCCGCGGGCGGGTAGATGCGGATGCGCGTCATGAGGCTCTCCTCGTCGTGAAGGTCTCGGGTCGGGGGCGTCCGGCGGCGTCCGCCGGGCGATCGTGTGCGTCGCGTCAGGGCTCGATCGGCAGCGTCACGCTACGCGTCATGCCCCAGCTCGGGATCACGCAGGAATGCTTGCCGGCTCCGCCCGCGACCAGCACGCGGACGTTGTCGGGATGATCGGTGATCGGCATCGGGTCGGCGTCGTCGAGCGCCGCGAGCCAGGGCCGGTACTGCACGACGTCGAAGGCCCGTCGGAACTCGTGGGCGGGCCTGCGTGCACGCTCGTAGAGGAAGCTCTGCACATCGCGCCGGGTCCAGCCGGCCCGCGCGATCGTCGTCGCGTGCTCGGGGCCGAGCACGACGAAGAATTCTGCGGAGGAGACCGGGGCGTTGTTCGAGCCGAGGGTCGCCATCACGCTGGCCGCCTTTTCGAGGATCGGGCCCGGCGTGTCGCTCTCCATGTCGTGGAAGTTGTGCGGGGCCTCTCCGCAATGGATCGTGAGCGCGCTCGGCGCCTCGATGCCGCGGCTGTGCGGGTAGGACTCCCAGGGGCTCGCGGGCTGGTTCTCGGCGATGCAGTAGGCGTATTTCGCGGGGCCGCCCTGGGTCGAGGCGTCGCCGGGACCCGGGCGCGCACCGGCCAGATGCAGCAGCACGAGGCGCACGGCGCGGCCCAGCGTCGCATTCGCGCGGCAGCCCGGGCCGAAGGTGCCGAGGCCGGCGTTGAAGCCGTTCGCTGCGACGGCCTCGCCGTGCACGATCGCGAGGGGAGCGACCGGATGGGTCGTCGCGTTCACCCCGCGCAGGTTGAGCTCCGGGCGTGCGAGCGCGCGCACCGCCGTGACCAGCACGGGCAGCAGGCCCGGCGGACAGCCCGCGAGCACCGCGTTCACCGCCAGCAGCCGCCGCGTCACGAGCCCGCCCCGCGGTGGCAGCGTCGCGATCACCTCGTCCGCCGATTGCTCCGAGCAGCCCGCCGCGAGCATGGCGTCGACACGCTCGGGTGTCGGCGCGACGAGCGGCAATCCGTCCCCCCAGCCACGCGCCTCGAAGAGCGCGAAGAGCGCTTCGGGCGACTCGTCCGCGAGCTCGAGGTCGCTCGCGAGCGGGGCCGTGTCCGCGCGCGCGTCGGGCGCGCCCGGCAGCTCGCAGATCGCACCCGGATCCGCCGGCAGGGCCGCGCTCGCCTCCCCGCTCATCGCCCCGCCTCCCGCGCCGCGCTCGCTTCCCGGCTCATCGTCCCGCCTCCCGCACCGCGCTCGCCTCCCCACTCATCGTCCCGCCTCCCGCGCCCCGGTCTCCCCCTCGAAGATCGCCAGCAGGTCCCGCAGCGCCGCGTCCAGCGACCGGCGTCGCTCGGGTCCGAGCGGAGCGAGCAGGCTCGACGTCGCCGCGGCGAAGGCGTGGAAGACGCGATCCTGGAGCGCGAGCCCGCGGCTCGTCAGGACGACACGCGAGCCGCGGCCGTCGTCGGGGTCCGGGCGTCGTTCCACGAGCCCCGACGCCTCGAGCCGCTTCAGGATCTTGGTCATGCCGCCGGAGGAGCGGTGCAGGCGGCTGTAGAGCTGGCTCGGGCGCAGGGCGTAGGGACGGCCCGCGCGTCGCAGCGACGCGAGCACGCCGTAGTCGCTCGACGTGAGCTCGAAGGGCTCGAGGACGGCCTGCTGGAAGCCCTCGATCAGCACACCCAGTCGGGCGAGGCGCACGAGGGGCGTCAGGTCCGAGACGTCGACCTCGGGGTACTCGTGCTGCCAGCTGCGTGCGAAGTCGTCGATCCAGTCCACGTAGCGAAGGTCCCCGACGCGCGGGCCGGGGACCGGGCCACTCCGGGCCGACCCTGCACGCGGCGCAGGATAGGCAGCCACTTAGCTTTCCCGCAAGGCAGTTCGGGTCGAGCCGGGCCGGCTCGACCCGTAGAGAGCACGGGCGCCGGCCCTCCTGCGCGCGGCTCAGCGCAGCAGGGCGGGCGTGATGCGGATCGCCGCGCCGACGGTCTGGCCGTCGAGGGCCAGCGGGTCGAATCCGCTCACCGGGCTTCGGCCGCCCCAGGCGACCTCAAGCTCGATGCCGCGGGCGAGTGGGCGCGAGAGGGCGAACCGGCCTTCGAGGGCGGCGTCGCGATCGAGCGAGGGGCCGGTGGTCGAGACCGTCGTGAAGGGGCGGGCGAGCCGCTCGCTCGCGTAGCGGTCGCGGGTGTAGCGCGCCTCGAAGCGGGCTCGCAGACCGAGGGGCAGATCGACGTGCGCGATTCCCGTTGCGCGCCAGGCCTCCCGCGCCGCGCTCGGGGCGAGGCGATCGCTCGCCTGCGGCGCCCTCGGGTCGGTGTGGGCCGGCCTTTCGGGCGGCGTGGCCACGAGCGCAGGACGGGGCGCCCGGGTGGAGAGATCGGGCTCGAGGGCGCGCGCCCGGTCCGCTGCGCCGATCCCCATCGCGAGTGCGACGCCGAGCACCATGAGGCGGGACGGGCGGGTCCGGGGCGCAGGGGGGCGAACGATCTGGCGGGGCGGGGCAGGCATCGAGGCGACCCATCGGTCGCGGTGCGGGGAGCCACGCGTGACGGGCCTCACCCCACGCAGCCGGCGGCGCCTCTTGCGTGCGACCTGCACGGCCCCGCCCTCCGTCCGCATCGGGCGCGCGGCGACGCATCGCGCGGGCGCGGGGCGACGCGTCGGCGGTCGTGCGGCGACGCGTCGCCGAGACGCGTGGGCCATCGCAGGGCGTGCACTACCCTGCGGCGCCATGAAGGCGATCCTGATCGACGAGCCCGGAGACGAGGACTGCATGCGGCTGGGCGAGGCGGACGCGCCCGCCCTCGAGCCGGGTGCGCTGCGCATCGCGAACCACGCCGCCGGCGTGAACCGCGCGGACCTGATGCAACGCCGCGGTCTCTATCCGCCCCCGCCCGGCGCCTCGCCGCTCCTGGGTCTCGAGTGCGCCGGCGAGGTCGTCGAGGTGGCCCATGGCGTCTCGGGCTTCGCGCCGGGGGATCGCGTGATGGCCCTGCTCCCGGGCGGAGGCTATGCGGAGGAGGTCGTCGTCGACGCGGGCTCCGTGCTGCCGCTGCCGCCTGCGCTCTCCTTCGAGGAAGGCGCGGGGCTGATGGAGACGCTGCTGACGGTCTTCCTGAACGTCTTCCAGCTCGGCCAGCTGCCGGAGGGCGGCAGCGTGCTCGTGCACGGCGGGGGCTCCGGGATCGGCACGACGACGATCGATCTCGTGAAGCGCGCCGGTGGTCGCGTCATCGCGACCGCCGGCAGCGACGAGAAGTGCCGGCGCTGTCGCGAGCTCGGGGCGGACGCGGTCGCGAACTACCGCGAGCAGGACTGGGTCGAGGTCGTGCGGGAGGCGACGTCCGGGCGCGGCGTCGACGTCGTCCTCGATTCGATCGGGGCCGCCTATCTCAAGCAGAACCTGGACTGCCTGGCGGTCGACGGGGCGCTCGTGCTGATCGGGCTGATGGGGGGTGCCAAGAGCGAGATCTCGCTCGCGACGCTGCTCGCCCGGCGGCTGCGGGTGATCGGCTCGACGCTCCGGACGCGCACGGCGGCGCAGAAGGCCGGCATCGTCCGGGGCTTCGTCGAGCGCTTCGGCGCCGACCTCGAGGCGGGGCGGATCCGGCCGGTGCTCGACCGGGTCTTCGCGCTCGGCGAGGCGCCCGAGGCCCATCGTACGCTCCAGGCCAGCCGGCATTTCGGCAAGGTCGTGCTGCGCGTCCGGGGCTGACGCGATCCGATCCGCTACGCTCCGCCGCCGCTTCGGGCCGGCGGGTGATCCATGCGATCCCACCGCCCGGCGCGAGCGATCCGAAACGACTTCCAACCGAGATCGGCGCGACCCGCTCGCGCCCCGACGACACGGCCCCGGACCGGGGTCGACCGGGGGCGGGCCCGGCCTCGCGACCGACGCTGTCAGGAGACCCCGACATGTCCGTAGAGCGCACCTTCGCGATCATCAAGCCCGACGCCGTCAAGAAGAAGGTGGCCGGCAAGATCCTGGCCCGCATCGAGGAGTCGGGGCTCGAGATCGTCGCGATGAAGAAGATGCAGCTGAGCGAGCAGGGCGCGAAGGGCTTCTACGCCGTGCACAAGGCGCGGCCCTTCTTCGGCGACCTGGTCGCGTTCATGACGTCGGGGCCGGTCGTGGCGCTGGTGCTGGAAGGCGAGGGCGCGATCAAGCGCTGGCGGGACCTGATGGGGCCGACGAACTCGAAGGAGGCGCCGAAGGGCACGATGCGCGGCGACTTCGGGACCGACGTCGAGCAGAACGCGACCCACGGCTCGGATGCGCCGGAGACCGCGCGCCTCGAGATCGCCTACTTCTTCAACGCCAGCGAGATCTGCGGCGTGACCGAGGCGTTGCCGGCCTAGCTGCCGGCGCCCTGCCGTTCGTCGTCCGCCCGGGCCGGGGGCGACGTCGGCCGTGGGGTCGGAATCGTCGACCGATCGCGCCCCGAGCCGGAGGCTTCGGGGCGTCGGTCGGCGTGGCCCGGATCCGGGCGGATCCGGAGTTCGTCAGCTCGCGAAGCCCCGGGCCATCAGGCCGAGCAGGCCGATGTAGGCGACGGTGAGCCAGAGCTGGTGGCTGCGCAGTGCGCGGGTCAACGGTCGTTCCTTCCTTGCTGCGGGGCGGGCCTGATCGGCCGGCCGGTCGTTCGTCTGCGTTGCAGGGCTCGGAGCGGACGTCGTGGGCGGGCTCGATCCGATCCGGGGTTCGCGATGGGGCGGGCTCGCGTATGCGGTGCCCACGTGCTCTCTTCGTAATCGCCGCGCGGGACTTGAGCCCCATACTGAGACTGCCGGGCTCATCACAGCCGGGCCGTGTCTGCGATCACGATCGACGTCCGAGATCGGCGTTTCCACGGCCCGCCTATCGTCCCTCGAAGCGAGGCGCGCGCTTCTCTCGGATCGCCGCCAGACCTTCGTGGACGTCCCGGGACTCGAAGTGGCGGGCCTGCTCGCTGGCCTCGAATTGCAGCTGATCCTCGATCGAGGCCGACTCGGTGCGCCGCAGGGCCTGCTTGGTCGCGCGTACGGCGAGGGGCGCGTTGGCGGCGATCTCCGCCGCCGTCGCCCGGGCCGCTTCGAGCACCTCGGCCGCCGGCAGGACCCGGTTCGCCAGCCCGATCCGCCCCGCCTCCTCGCCGTCGATCAGCCGGCTCGTGTAGAGGAGCTCGGCGGCGACGGCCGGCCCGACCAGCCGGGGCAGGTTCCAGGTCGCGGCCATGCCCGGGTGCACGCCGAGGCGGGTGAAGTTCAGGCCCAGGCGCGCCTCCCGGGCCACGAAGCGGAGGTCGCAGCCGAGGGCGACGCAGAGCCCGGCGCCGATCGCGTGGCCGTTGATCGCGGCGATCGTCGGGCAGGCGAGATCGCGCAGGCTCAGGAAGAGCCGGTAGAAGGAGGCCATCTCGTCGCGGATCGCCCGCCAGGCGACGCCCGGCGCAGCGGCGCCCTGATCGGCCTTGGCCTGCAGCATGTCGAGGTCGCCGCCGGCGGAGAAGGCCCGGCCCTCGCCCGTGAGGACGAGCGCCCGGATCGAGTCGTCGGCGGCGAGCCCGGCGATCCGGTCGCGGAAGGCCTCTCCCATCTCCCGGGTCATCGCATTCAGCCGGTCCGGGTCGGCGAAGTGCAGCGTGACGACGCCGCCGTCGCGTGTCTCCCGGATCCGTTCGCTGCGACTCATGCGCCCTCCACGTCGTTCGCGTCGCGGATACGCGCGCGGTCCCGTCGTGCGTGCGGGAATTAGTGCAGTCCGCGACCGCGATCAAGTGTCGGACGGGTATAGTCGTCGAGGTTCCCGGTCGAGCGATCGTTCGGTTCGCGCAGGGCGGGAGCGGAAGCGGGGAGCGACGCATGGCGGACGAGCAGCTGGCGAAGTGGGAGCCGATCTTTCCGTGGATGGAGCGGACCCTCGGCGGGCGCATCGTGCGCCGCGAGCGGCAGGGGCGCGAGTCCGGCGGACGCTTCGCGTGGTTCGTGGACCTCGAGGTCGACGGTCGGACGCAGAAGACCTACGTACGCGGAACCCGCGACGAATCCTTCTCCTATACCAAGGTCTACTCGACCCGACGCGAGGCGAAGATCCTCGAGGTGCTGCACGGCCAGGGCGTCCGGGTCCCGCGCGTGCTCGCCTTCCACGAGGATCCCGAGGCGATCGTCCTGGCGTGCGTGCCGGGCCGGGACGACTGGAATCGGATCGAGGATCCCGCCGATCGGGAGCGGATCCTCGAGGACTTCCTGCAGGAGCTGGTCAAGCTGCACTCCGTCGACGTCTCGCTCTTCGAGCAGGCGGGGGTGCGGATCCCGAAGACGCCGGAAGAGATCGCGCTGAACGATCTCGACGTCTGGCAATCGACCTACGAGTCGGCCGTGCGCGAGCCGATTCCGCTGCTGACCTTCGCCTGCGCCTGGCTGCGGCGGAACGTGCCGCGCAAGAGCGTCCGGCCCGTGCTCTGCCAGGGCGACACGGGCCCCGGCAATCTGATGTTCCACGAGGGGCGGCTCTCGGCGCTGGTCGACTTCGAGCTCGCGCACGTCTCGGATCCGATGACCGACATCGCCTGCATCCGCTCGCGCGACCTCTACACGCCGCTCGGTCGCTTTCCCGAACGCATCGCCCGCTATGCCGAACTCGCAGGGCGCGAGATCGACTTCGACACGCTCTCCTTCTACAGCGTGAAGACCCAGGCCCTCGTGCCGCTCTCCCTCGCGCCGGTCATGGAGAACCTGAACGCGCGCACGGAGCACGCGGAGTGGATCGCGCAGCACGTCTTCTACCTGCGCACGACGGCGGAGGCCCTCGCCGAGGCGATCGGCGTCGAGCTCGAGCCGGTCGAGCTGCCGGCGCCGCGGCCGACGCGCTTCTCGCACCTCCACGACATCCTCGTGGAGAACCTCGAGGAGGAGCAGGCCCCGGCGATAAAGGACGCCTTCCTCGCCAACCGGATGTGGTTCGCCTCGCGCCTCGCGCGGCATCTCCGGCACGCCGACCGGCTCGGTCCCGCCTTCGAGGAGCAGGAGCTCGACGACATGGGAGAGCTGCTCGGCCGGCGGCCCACGAGCGTCGTCGAGGGGCATCGGCAGATGCACGCGCTCGTCCTCGGTGCGAGCCCCGATCGCGACCCCGCCTTCGTCCGCTACTTCTACCGCCACGCGCGGCGGGAGGAGGCGCTGATGGAGACCGCACTCGGGCTCTGCGAGGGGGCGCGGCTCTCGCCTCTTCGGTAGGCGCGCTCAGAACTCGAGCGTCGGCAGCGGCAGCGTCGAGAGATCGCGGCCGCTCCAGACCGTCGGCTGGAAGCGGCGCCCGGCGAATCGCCAGCCCTCGGCCGTGCGGCGATAGCGGTCCTGGTAGAGCCCGAAGGCCTTCGTCTCCTGCCCGGACTTTGCGTCGTGGCGCAGCTCGACCATGTAGATCCGCCCGACGGCCTCGTCGTCGGGCCCGTCCGGCGGCCACTCGATCCGGGCCTCGAGCACGACGAACTGGAACCAGTCGAAGCGCTGCACGGCGCCGTCGATGAAGCGGCCGAGCGCCTCGGGTCCTGCAGCCTCGATCGGCTCCTGGCGCGGCAGCTCGATGCGCACGACGGCGTCGGGCAGGAAGAGGTCCGCGAGCTCGGGCCAGGCGCGGCGATTCACAGCGTCGGCATAGCGTGCATGCAGGCGGCGGATCGCCACCCAGTCGATCGTCTGTTGCAGCTCGTCTCGGCTCATGTCTTCCTTCACCCGGGTGGCTGGCCCTTTTCGCGGCGTCGAGTCTAGCGGTCGTGGCACGCGGCGAGCCGGGGCGGTCGGGCGAGAGCGTCGATCGACCCGATCCGGGCGACGGGGGCGCCATTGCGGCCGGCGGGCCGCAACGTCAAGCTGATCGACCGCGGTCCCGGGGCGGGCGGCGAGGGAGGCGTGCGTGCGAGAGCTGCAGAGACGATCGCGCGTTCGCGGCGTGCTCGCGGCCCTCGTCGCATGCGTGCTGGCGGCGATGCACGTGGCCTGTGACGGGGAGGAGCGGGGAGGCTCGCACGATGCGATGGCGGGTGCGGTGCCGAGCGAGCGGATGTCCGCCGCGCTCCGCGGCGTCGACTGGATCGTCTCGCACGCCGACGAGCTGCCCGACGGATGGGCGCATCCCCTGCTGCTGCGTCTCCATCGGGTGGCGCCCGACGACGAGACCGCGAGGCGCATCGAGGCCGTGCTGCGGGACGATGGGGCCCCCTCGCGCCGCTTCCCCCTGCCCGCGCGGCTCTCGGATCCGCGGCTGCTCCAGCCGCTCCGGCTGATGCCGATCCTCTTCGAGCTGCGGCGACGCAAGGCGGTCGGTGAGCCCTATGAGGCAGAGCTCGAGGTGCTGCGACGGCTGCTCGAGGCGCGGGGGGGAGCCCTCCTGACGCGCCTGCCGCTGACCCAGCGCATCGTGTGTCTGCACCAGCTCCGGGATCTCGGCCTGCCGCGGCCCTACGACTTCGACTCGCTCTTCGCCGAGGTCGAGGCGTCGGTCCGGGAGCGACCGATCGCCGAGCTGATCGAGGACCGCGCGATCCTCTACGCGATCACGCATCTCGTGCTGGTCGAGTCCGGGTATTTCCGCCGCTACGTCGATGCGGCGCGCTACGGGAATCTGTTGCCGCCGCTGCGGCAGGCGCTCCCGATCCAGCTCGCGGAGGGCGCGGGGGAGCAGGGGCTCGACGTCGCCGCGGAGATCCTGGCCTGTCTGTCCCTGCTGCGTCAGCCGGACGACGAGGTCGTCCGCGAGGCGCGGCGACGGCTGATCGCGGCGCAGGATGCCGATGGGAGCTGGGGCGACACGCCGGGCGTGAATCCGACGCGCGTGCACGCGACGCTCGTCGGCACGTTCGGGACGATCGAGCTGCCGGCCACGCTGCGAGCCGATCCCGATCTGCGCAAGGAGCGCTCGCCGGGGCATTGATCGGCACTCTCCGGCGCCCCGTTCGAGTTCGGGCACGTGCTTGCGCCACATATAGGCGAGCTGCTGCGTGAGCCGTTCGCTTCGCCCCGACCCTCGTCGGCAGTCCACGGAGATCTCGGTGCGGCGCCGGTCACGAAGCGATCGAGGCCCTTCCGGGTGGCTGGTGCCCGCCGAGGAGACGGGGGATCGGAGATCCGCGCGTTGCCCGTCCGTCCGAACGGGTTGTTACTCCCCCTGGTACGGCGCGACGTGTGCGCTGCTCGCGAGGAGTCTGTCCACGATCCGCTCGGCAAGCAGAGACATTCCGGTCCGGTTGAAATGGCAGCAGACGTCCGTGTAGACCGAGTCGCCCACGTCGGAGAAGATCGTCGTCGCGTCGAGGAACTCGACTCCGGATAGGGCCAGCTCTTCACCCCGATCGATCATCAGGGGATACAAGCGCTTCACGAGTCGTGCGGCCTCGCTGGACGGCGCGTAGTGCGACAGCTCCTGGTCCGTCAACGACTTGCTGCCCTCGTGATACTGGTTCGGCTGCAACACATGCAGGTAACGGGCGCCACTCGCGTCGACGAGATCGGCCAATCGTGATGAGCTCCGCTGCCAGACGTTTACCATCTCCGCGCAGAGCTCGTTCTCGTCTTCATACGCTCGAAATGGTCCCCGCGCTTCGAGCGATTCGGTCGACGCGGCCGTCTGGGCGGCGACCTCCGCGTCCATCTCGACACGGTGAAGGTGCTCGAGCGTGACTCGAGTGATCAATCCGGGGACCGCGCTCATCGTCAGGATCGAGCCCGCCGCGCGTTCTCTCAGCCATCCCGACAGGGCGTGAAGGAAATTGGCCCGCCCGATCCTCCGCAATCGTTCGCCCGTCGGACGGGCCTCCAGGCGCAGATTCCAATGTCGTGGGAAGAAGGGGTAGGTCCCGGACCGATAGTTGTCGGTCAGGGGGAGTACGACTTCGTTGTAGCCGTCCACGTTCACGACGTAGTCGTACTCGGCTCCGAGAGAAAGGAGATAAGCGATCGTGAGGAGTTGCTGTGGCTGTTTGTAACCGCCGCGAGCAAGATTGAGAACCGTGACCTCGAGGGTCGGCTCGATGTCCTTCCATCTCCTCTCGGCGACCTCTTGCAGGACTGGGCCTAGGAGAAACGAGACCGAGCCGCCCACGAGTGCGATCCGCACCTTTCCGGGCTCCCGTTCGACCAGAGGGGAAGGCCACAGGTAGAACCCGTGGGTCTGGCGATGCTCGTAGGCCACTTCGCCGACGTAGCCGACGTAGGGATGTAGGATCTCGTAATGGCCTTGAAGGGTCGGTTGCGCCGCGCCTTGTGCTTCGAGCAAGGCTCGCCAGGATGGGTCGTCGAATTCGCGTCGTGAGTAGCCGGTGCCGTACGCCCATCGGTGCGCGAGACGTGCTGCACCCTCGATGACCGCCGCCGTGCACAGCGTCATCGCGATCGCGAATACCACCGTTTGCCAGCGCCGTCGGGGCGACGGTGCGTCCGGCTGTCTGCCCTCGTGCGGGAGGTCGGGGTCCATCAATCTGATTGCTCTCGCGCCGCTTCGCTCTCGCGAGTCCGGTGGACGATCTCGAATCCAGGGCCGGCTCAGTTTAGGCCAGTCGTTGGGGCTTGGGGCTGTCGGCCGGGATGCCTGCGTGCCCAAGGGTGATCACGGGAGCGAGTGCGGAGGGGCTACCCTGCCGCCTTTCTCGGCAGGGCCCGAGAGAGTCGAGTCGTTAGTCAAAACGAGCCCCCCCCCCCCCCGCGGCGAGAACGCAGAATGCGGGGCGCAATCAAGAGTCCACGTCTCAGAGTCCCTGCACGAGGCGGGTCACACGGTCGCTGAGCCAGGAGGGAACGATCGGCGCGAGCCTGGCGAGGATCTTCGCATCCACGCCTACCAGGTAGCGAGGCTCCGGATGCTCGACCTCGATCGCCCGGGCGACGACCCGCGCGACCTCGATCGGATCGGAGCGGAGGAAGTCCGTTCGGACGAGCCACTCCCAGGCGAGCCGCTCGGCCTTCGCATAGCGATCGCCATCCTCGTTCCGGGAGCCTTCGTGCGCGCGCTCGAGCATGTTCGAGCGGACGCCGCCCGGCTCGAGCAGGACGACATCGATGCCCGCTCCCGCGAGCTCGACGCGCAGCACGTCGGAGAGCGCCTCGAGGGCATGCTTGGCCGCCGCATACCAGCCGAGGGGCGGCATCGCGATCCGTCCGAACAGCGACCCGACGAAGACGATCCGCCCGAAGCCCGCCTCCCGCATCGACGGCACGGCCAGCCGGGCGAGGCGGAGCGAGGAGAAGACGAGGGTCTCGAAGAGCGCGCGGGCCTCGTCCTCGGGCGTCGTCTCGATCGCGCCGAGCAGGGCGCGGCCGGCGTTGTTCACGAGCACCTCGGGGCGGACGCAATCGATCAGCGCCGCGGCGGCGTCGGGGTCGTCGACGTCCAGCCGGTGGATCTCGACGTCGACACGCCGCTCGCGGGCGGCGCGCTCGACCGTCTCGGCGGCGGCCTGCGAGCGGACGGTGCCGATCGCGTGGTGGCCGCGGCGGGCGAGCTCGAGGACGGTTGCCAGGCCGATGGCCCCGTTCGCGCCCGTCGTGAGTACGCGCCGGGCCCGCACGTCAGGCCTTCGCCTCCGCGGGATCGCCGTGCTCCGACTCCGACGCGCATGCGCGCGCCGCACCGAGCAGCTCGTCGAAGGCCTCCCGTGTCGCCAGCACGAGATCGTGCAGGTCCGGCAGCTGCTCCCAGTCGGAGTTGAAGCCCCAGTAGAGACCGCCGGCATAGCTCATCAAGGCGATGTCGACGCCGTGGTTCGGGAGCAATGGCACGACGGGGTAGGCGGCCAGCAGCGGCGCCTCGAGCAGGTGCCATCGCGTGCGGGGGCCCGGGACGTTGGTGAAGACGAAGTTCGAGCTGCGACGCTCGACATTCAGCCGAGCGAAGGCCGCGAGCAATCCGGGATGGGTCAGCTCGCCGATCCGCTCGATCGCGCCCATGGCCGAGAGCTGACTCGAGTGCTTGCCCGCGTCCATCGCCTCGCGGACCTTCTCCAGACGCGCGACGGGATCCGACTCGCCGAGCGGGACGCGTACGATCAGGTTCGCCACCCGATTGCCGAGGGCGCCGCGTTCCGCATCTTCGCGGACGTTCACGGGGCAGGCGGCCCGGAAGTCGAGCTGGCGCTGCTCCCGGGCGGGGAGGCCGCGCCGCTCGAGGAAGCGGCCGAAGGCGCCGGTCGCCGTCGCGAGGGCGATGTCGTTCACGGTGCCGCCGAAGGCGTGTTTGATCTCCCGGATCTCGTCGAAGTCGATCGCGAGCCAGTCGAAGCGGCGATGGGAGCCGATCCTTCCATTGATCGGCGTGTCGGCGGCCGGGTGGACGGTATGGGCACCCGCCTCGCGCAGCCCCTGCCAGGTCTCGGCCGCGCCATCCCAGGCCCGCTGCGGGTGGCGGAGGGCGTTCGCGAGTCCGCGACCGATCTCGAAGGGCAGGCCGAGTCGACGACGGATCGCGTCGCGGGCGAGCTCGGCGCGATCCGGGTTCGGCCGGGGGATCCAGACCGGCGCGGGCTCGAAGTCCTTGATCGGATCGATCGAGAGGAGGTGGCCCAGCAGCTCGACGCCCCCGATGCCGTCGGTCAGACAATGGTGGATCTTGGTGACGAGGGCGAAGCGATCGTCCTCGAGTCCGTCGACGACCCAGATCTCCCAGAGCGGCTTGCCCCGGTCGAGGAGCTGGGAGACGACGCGGCCGCAGAGGCGTTTGAGCTGGCGGTCGTCGCCGGGCGGCGGAAGCCGGGTGTGGCGCAGATGGTATTGGAGGTTGAAGCCGGGATCGTCGACCCAGATCGGATCGCCTTCGATCGGGATGCGCTGGATGCGCTGTCGGTAGCGGGGGATGCGGTGCAGGCGCGAGGCGATCCAGGCCTGGATCCGCTCGAAGTCGACGCCGCCATGCGGCCCCTGCAGCGGTCGGGCGTCGAAGAGGAAGCAGCCGGCGACGTGGAGATGGGCATCGAGCGTCTCCATGTCGAGGAAGATCCGGTCGGTCGCGCCGAGTCGTTCCCAGGTCGCCATGCTCGAGCCTCCCTCCGAACCGCCGCCTGCTTCGAGCAAGGCGCCTCCCGATCGGTCGTGCATGGGGCATGCCGTCTCGGCGCGCGATCGAGCGGCGCGACGGAGCGAGATCGGCCGGGACGGCGGGCCAGGCGGCCGCGGGCCGGGGCATTCCGTCTCGGTCGTGGGCTCTTCGAAGTAGACCCCGAAACGGGAACGCCCCCGCGGCCCGGGTGGGCAGCGGGGGCGTTCGGAGTCCGGGGTGGCCCGCTGGGCCGCCCGGCGGCGCCGCGGCCTAGTCGCGGTTACCGCGACGCATGAACGAAGGGACGTCCCGCTCGTCGTCGGACGATGCACTCATCCGGCGCAGGAACGCGGGCGTCTCGTACTCGTCCTCGAAGGGCGACTCGAAGCCGACACCGAAGTGGGCGAGCTCCTCGGCACTCTGGCCGCCGTTGACGACGGCCTGCGCCTCCTGCGGCTGTGCGATCGGCTCCGGCGGCGGTGCGGGCTCGCGGATCTGCCGCACGTTCGGCGCGTCGATCATCTCCCGTTCCTGCTCGATCTCGCGATGGGCCTCCCGATAGGCGAAGGCTCCGGCCGAGGCCGTCGCGGACGCGGCATGTGCGGCCGGTGCGGGCTGGGCCATCGCCGGGCGCGGCGCATAGCCCGTGTCCATCGACTCGTTCGACCGTCGCCGGCCCTCCGGCGGCCGCCGGCGCGCCTCCTCGCCGTCGAGGCCCGTGGCGATCACGGTCACCCGCAGCTCGTCCTCGGCGAGGCTCTCGTCGATCACGGCGCCGACGATGATGTTGGCATCCTCGTGCGCCGCCTCGTGCACCAGCGAAGACGCCTCGTTCACCTCGAAGAGGGTCATGTCCGAGCCGCCCGTGATGTTGATCAGCACGCCGCGGGCGCCCTCGATCGACAGATCCTCGAGCAGCGGGCTCGAGATCGCGGCGCTCGCCGCGTCGATCGCACGCGTCTCACCGCGGCCGACGCCCGTGCCCATCAGCGCCACGCCCGCCTCGTTCATCACCGTCCGGACGTCGGCGAAGTCGAGGTTGATCAGGCCGTGGATCGTGATCAGGTCGGAGATGCCGCGCACGGCGTTCAAGAGCACCTGGTCGGCGATCGAGAACGCGTCGCGCATCGCCGTGCCCTTGCCCGCGAGCGCGAGCAGCCGCTGATTCGGGATCGTGATCAGCGTGTCGACGACGCTATGCAGCTCGTCGATGCCGGAGGAGGCGTGCTTCATGCGCACGCGACCCTCGAAGGGGAAGGGCTTGGTCACGACGCCGACGGTCAGTGCGCCGACCTCGCGCGCGACCTCGGCCACGATCGGTGCGGCGCCCGTGCCCGTACCGCCGCCCATGCCCGCCGTCACGAAGACCATGTCCGAGCCGTCGAGCAGCTCGCGCAGCCGATCGCGCGCCTCGAGCGCCGAGGCCCGGCCGCGATCCGGATTCGCACCGCAGCCGAGGCCGCGCGTGATCTCCGCACCGAGCTGGACCTTGATCGACGCCTTGTTATGCACGAGGGCCTGGGCGTCCGTGTTCGCCGCGATGAACTCGACGCCGCCGAGTCCCGACGCGATCATCGTGTTCAGCGCGTTGCCGCCGCCGCCACCGACGCCGATGACCTTGATGGTCGCCTTCTGATGCGAGCTGCCCTCGAACTCGAGCAGCTCCTGGCCGTCATCGGGGCCGAGCTCGAGGAGGTCCACCCCCTCGCCGCGCAGGGTCCCGGAATCCGAACGATCGTTGTACTTCTTGGCCATGCTTTCACCCCCCGACGATGCCTGGCTGCACCGCCGAATGTAACACGCTTCTATTTGTTTTGTGTCCATTTCGGGCCGCGATTCCATGTTCGTGGACGCATTCCGCCCAGCATCGGAGTCGGGCCGGGTCCCTGTCCGATCAGTCGAACTCGGCGTGGAACCAGTCGCGCATGCGCTGCTTCACCCGACCGAAGATCGACTCGTCCCGGATCCGGAAGCGGCTGCCCCGGGCCGAACGTTGTTGGTTGAGCCCGAAGAGCACGAGCCCGACCCCGGTCGAGTACATGGGACTGCGGACGACGTCCTGGAGTCCGCCGATCGAGGTCGGCAGACCCTGGCGGACGGGGGCCTCGAAGATCTCCTCCGCCAGCTCGCCGATCCCTTCGAGCGCCGACGCACCGCCGGTCAGCACGACGCCGGACGGGATGCGATGGATCAGCTCGGCCCGGATCAGCTCCTGGCGGGCCAGGGAGAGGATCTCCTCGACCCGGGGCTCGATGATCTCGCAGAGGATCTTTCGTGAGATCTCACGCGGCTTTCGGCCGCCGACCGAAGGCACGGAGATGATGTCGTCCGAGCCGAGGTAGCGGGCCGAGGCGACGCCGAACTTCTTCTTGATCCGCTCGGCTTCGTCAAACGGCGTTCTGAGGCCGATCGCGATGTCGTTCGAGAAGTGGTAGCCGCCGAGGCCCAGGACCGAGGTGTTCTTGATCGAGCCGTCGGCGAAGACCGCGATGTCGGTCGTGCCGCCACCGATGTCGATCATGCACACCCCGAGCTCCCGCTCGTCGTCGGCGAGGACGGCGGCGGCGGAGGCGAGGGGCTCGAGCACGATGTCGATCACGTTCAGGCCGGCCTTGTTGCAGCACTTGACGATGTTCTGGGCGCTCGTCACGGCCGCGGTCACGATGTGGATCTTGGCCTCGAGCCGGACCCCACTCATGCCGAGGGGCTCCCGGATCCCGTCCTGCTCGTCGATGATGAACTCCTGAGGGATCACGTGGATGACCTCCCGGTCCATCGGGATCGCCACGGCCTTCGCCGCGTCGATCACCCGCTTGACGTCGCCCTCCCGGACCTCGCGGTCCTTCACGGCGACGACCCCGTGCGAGTTGAACGCGCGGATGTGCCCGCCCGCGACGCCGGCATAGACCGACGTGATCTCGCAGTCGGCCATCAGCTCCGCCTCCTCGACGGCGTGCTTGATGGAGTCGACGGTCGCGTCGATGTCGACCACCACGCCCTTGCGCAGGCCGCGACTCGGATGGGTCCCGATGCCGACGATGTCGACGCCGTTCTCCGTCTCCTCCGCGACGACCGCGCAGATCTTGGTCGTCCCGATGTCGAGTCCGACGATCAGGTCTTCCTTCCTGGCCATGCTCACCCCCCTTTTCCCGGTCGCACCCTGGCGTCCGGGAGTGACGAGCCCCTTTCGGGAGCTCCCCTTCGGACGACGGTCCCCATCCGGTTCCCGTCGCCGCTTGCGTCCGCCTCGACTCCGAGGCGGCCGTATTCCGCTCCTCCGCCCCGGTCGCGGGACGGAAGGATTCCGTTCGTCCGCCCCTACCCCGAGACGGGCTCGGTCTGCAGGACCGCGCGGTCCGCGTACCGGAGATCGATCCATCGCGCCGTGTCGGCGCCGGTCGCCCCTTCGTCGAGCAGCCGCGAGAGGCGCGCGACCCGGCGGGCGAGGGCGGTCCGGCCGAGCAAGGCCCGCGGCCCGTCCTCCCCCAGCTCGAGCACGAAGCCCTCGTGCGGATCCGCCGCATTCCCCTCGACGCGTCCCGGCAGCACGAGGGTCAGCGTCTCCTGCACCGCGTCGAAGCGCGGCTGCTCCCGCAACGCCGCGAGGATCTCGAGCGCCGCGTCGGGCAGCGTCTCCGCCTCCGGCAGCGTTCCCTCGACGAGGGGCAGCGCCCCGCCCGCCTCGATCGCGCCCGCGAAGCGGCGCCCCTGCCCGTCGACGAGCCAGGTCTCGCCCTCTTCGTGCTCGCGCAGGCGCGCGATCGCCCGGCGCTCGACGACCGACACGACGACCGTGCCCGTCGGAAGCGTGAGGACGCGCGTCGACTCGATCCACGGCTCGTGCGAGAGCGCTTCGACGACCGCCTCGGGATCGATGGCCGACAGCGGCATGCCCGGCACGAGGCCCGTCTCCCGCGCGATCGTCTCGGCATCGAGCGCCCGGGCGCCCTGCACCCGCACCGCCTCGAGCGGCACCCGAGAGAGCCACAGGCGCGACACGGTCGGCCCACCGATCGTCAGTCCGACCGCCAGCGCGAGTGCGAAGAGGGCGAGTCCGAGACCCGCACGCTGCCGCGCGGACGACGGTCCGGCTTCGCCACGCCGCCGCTCCCGGACGAGGCGCCGCCGCTCCCGCTCGCGCTTGCGCGCGAGGTGCTTGCGCGCGCGCCGCTCGCGGGCGGCCGCCGTCTGCGCGAGCTGGCGACGGGCGTCCTGACCGCCGCCCGCTCGTCGATCGAGGATCGAAGGACCCTTCATGACCGGTCTCCCTCCCTGGACAGCGCGGCCGTCCCCGCGCCGTCGACGGCGTCGTCCGGGTCCACGGCCTCGCCGAGCACCCGCACCTCGGGCTCGAGCTCGATGCCCGTCGCCCGGGCCACGGTCTCGCGTGCCCGCTCGATCAGCCGGAGCACGTCGCGGGCGGTTGCGCCGCCGTGGTTCACGATGAAGTTCGCGTGCACGGTCGAGATCTCGGCTGCGCCCTCGCGCGCGCCCTTGAGCCCCGCCGCCTCGATCAGCCGCCCCGCGAAGTCGCCCGGCGGATTCCGGAACACCGACCCGCAGCTCGGCACGTCCGTCGGCTGCGTCGCCTGCCGGCGCGCCAGCAGCCGGTCGATCTCGGCCTGCACTGCCTCGCGCTCCGAGGGCGTGACCGCGAGTGTGGCCGCGACGAGCACGGCGCCCTCCGGCAGGCCGTCGAGCGCGCGGTAGCGGAAGTCGAGCTCGGCGCGTCCGCGCGGCGGCAGCGTCCGGCCCGTTCGGTCGAGCAGCTCGATCTCGCGCACGACGTCCTTGAGCTCGCGCGAGCCGATGCCCGCATTCATGGCCAGCCAGCCGCCGAGGGTGCCGGGGATGCCCGCGCCGAACTCGAGGCCGGCGAGGCCGTGGGTGACGCAGAAGCGCGTGATCGTCGAGTGCGAGGCGCCGGCTTCGACGTGGATCGCGTCGGGCTCCGTGCGCTCGATCCCGCGCAGCTTCTTGAGCCGCAGCACGACGCCGCGCAGGCCGCCCTCCCGCACCAGCACGTTGAAGCCCGCGCCGAGGACGCGGGTCGGCAGCCCGCGCGCGTGACAGAGCGCGAGCAGTCGCGCGAGCTCGTCGCGGTCGGCGGGGGTCGCGAGGGCGTCGGCGGGGCCGCCGATGCGCAGGGAGGTATGCCGGGCGAGCGGGACGCCGAACTCGACGCGGTCGGCGAGCAGCGAGACGAGGGCGTCGCGGTCGGCGCTGGCGATCATGCGCGCGCCTCCGTCTGCGCGCCGAGCGCCGCCAGCAGCTTCGGCCCGAGGGAGACGACGTCGCCGGCGCCGATCGTCAATACGAGCTCGCCCGCGCGCAACCGGGCCGGCCACTCGCGCTCGATCGCGTCGAGGGGGCCGCCGTAGGCGGCCTCGACCTTGCCGCCCGCGGCGATCGCGGCGGCGAGTCTTCGCGAGTCGATGCCCTCGATCGGCCGTTCGCTCGCGGGGTAGACGTCGGCCAGCACGACGCGGTCGGCGTCGTCGAAGGCGTGCACGAAGTCGTCCCAGCAATCGCGGGTGCGGGTGTAGCGATGGGGCTGGAAGATCGCCGTGATCGGACCCGGATGGATGCTGCGTGCGCCGGCCAGCGCTGCGCGGATCTCCGCGGGGTGGTGCGCGTAGTCGTCGACCACCCGCACGCCGCCCGCCTCGCCGCGCGCCTCGAAGCGGCGCGACACGCCCGGGAAGGAGGCCATCGCCTCGGCGAGGATCGCGGGTGCGATGCCCTGCTCGAGGCCGATGGCGATCGCCGCGAGTGCGTTCAGGACGTTGTGTCGGCCGGGCTGGGCGAGCTGGAAGGCGAAGCGGTCGCCGGAGGCGAGGGCGACGCGGACGTGCTGGCCGCCGGCGACGGGCAGGACGGACTCGGCCCGTACGTCCGCCTCGGCGGCGAAGCCGAAGCCGATCTTCCGCGCCGTGATGCGGGGTGCGATCTCGCGCACGCCCGGGTGATCGACGCCGAGGATCGAAGCACCCCAGAAGGGCACGGCATTCGCGAACTCCACGAAGGCATCGAGCAGCGCTTCGCGCGACCCGTAGTGATCCAGATGTTCGGGATCGACGTTCGTGACGACGACGCCGATCGGACGCACGAGCAGGAACGACCCGTCGCTCTCGTCGACCTCGGCGACGACGAGCTCGCCGCGTCCGAGCTTGAGCGGACCCGCGACGCCACCCGGTCGCGGCACGCGACCGCCCACGAGGGCGGTCGGATCGAGGCCCGCGCACTCGAGTGCATGGGCCGCCATCGCCGTCGTCGTGGTCTTGCCGTGGGAGCCCGCGATCGCGATCGCATCGCGCGTGCGCAGGACGTCCGCGAGCAGCGCCCCGCGCGCCACGATCGGCAGCCCCGCCGTCCGCGCCGCGACCAGCTCGGCATTGTCGTCCCGGATCGCCGACGAGCGCACGACCGCCTCGGCGCCGCGCACCCGGGCGGCGTCGTGCCCGATCCAGACCTCGATACCGAGGTCCCGGAGTCGGCCGACGGTCGCGCCTTCGACGACGTCGGTGCCCGTGACGTGGCAGCCCTCGGCGTGGAGGAGCTCGGCGAGGGCGGCCATGCCGATCCCGCCGATGCCGACGAAATGGAAGCGGGTCAGTCGGCGCTGCATGCGTCGTCCTTCCGGGGCGGCGTGTCGGCGCTCGCTTCTTCGCGGAGCTTCGCGGGGGCGTGGCCGATCCGGGCGAGGCAATGCTCGACGATGTCGCGGGCGGCATTCGGTCGCGCGAGGCTGCGGGCGGCCTCGCGCATCAGCAAGAGACGACCCGGCGAGGTGACGAGCTCGGCGATCGCCTGGGCCATCGCCGCCTCGTCGAGCGGTCGTGACGCGAGCCGCTTCGCCGCGCCGGCCTCCTCGAGCGCGCGGGCGTTCGCCGTCTGGTGGTCGTCGGCCGCGAAGGGATAGGGCACGAGCAGGGCCGGCATGCCCGCGAGGGCGAGCTCGGCGACCGTGAGTGCGCCCGCCCGGCAGATCGCGAGATCGGCCCAGCGATAGCGGTGCGGCATGTCGCGCTCGAAGGCCACGACCTCCGCCGATACGCCGAGCTTCGCATAGCGCGCCTCGACGGCCGCGCGGTCGGCTTCGCCGCTCTGATGGAAGACCTCGACCGTGTTCTTCGAGAGACGGGCGATCGCGGCGGGGACGCCTTCGTTCAGCTGTCGCGCCCCCTGGCTCCCGCCGAACACGAAGAGCTTGAGGGGCGGCGCGGGGACGCCTCGCTTCGCCGCGCCATCGTCCGCGCCCGCCCTGTCCGGCGTGTCCGAGGCGAAGGCGCGGTAGAGCGCCCGCCGCAGCGGGACGCCGAGGCAGAGACTCTCGCTCCGACCCGGCAGCGCGCCGCGGGTCGACTCGAAGCCGACGAAGACCGTGCGCGCGAAGCGTGCCGTCAGCCGGTTGACGCGACCCGGAATCGCGTTCGGCTCGACCAGGAAGAGGGGGCGGCGGGTGAGGCGTGCGGCGAGGGCGGCGGGCATCGCGGCGTAGCCGCCGACGGAGACGACGAGGTCGGCGTCGAAGCGTCGGATCGCGCGGCGGGCGGCGCCCACGCTGCGAAGGATCGAGAAGGCACCGCGCACGCGGCCCCAGAGACTGCGGCCCATGACCTGCTCGCTCGGCAGGCATTCGAGATCGAAGCCCGCCTCGGGGACGAGGCGCGACTCGAGTCCGCGCGCGGAGCCGATGAAGAGGACCTCGTCGCCGCGATCGCGGATCGCCTCGCCGAGCGCGAGGGCCGGCGTGACGTGGCCGCCCGTGCCGCCGCCGGCGATCACCCAGCGCGTCTTCATGGGCCCTCCTTGCCGGGAGCCGACGGAGTCGGGCTGCAGGTCGCGTTCGGGGCGCTCATCCCGCGCGCTGCCATGCGCCCTCCTGACCGAGTGCGGCACCCGGGACGGAGCGGGGCGCGGGGTGTCGCCGCGCCACGCCGAGCAGCAATCCGAGGGCGAGACAGCTCGCGACGAGGGAGGTCCGGCCATAGGAGAGGAAGGGCAGGGTCAGGCCCTTGGTCGGCACGAGACCCATCACGACCGACGCGTTCAGGAAGGCCGGCACCGTGAGCAGGCTGACCATGCCGAAGGCGAGCAGCATCTCGAAGCGGTCGGTCGCGCGACGGGCGACGCGGGTGCCCGCGAGCCAGAGCGCGGCGAAGGAACCGATCACGACGAGCACGCCGAGCAGCCCGAGCTCCTCGGCCACGACCGAGAGCACGAAGTCGGTGTGCGCCTCGGGGAGGTAGGCGAGCTTCTGCCGGCCGTTGCCGAAGCCCTGTCCGAAGACGCTGCCCTGCCCGAAGGCGACGTAGGACTGCACGAGCTGCCAGCCCGCGCCCCGCGCCTCGCGGAAGGGATCGAGGAATCCCGTGACCCGGCGCATCGCGTAGTCGTTGTTCAGGATGTAGACGCCGACGAGCACGACCCCCGCCGCGCCCGGCAGCACGAAGCGTGGCCAGGGCGTACCCGCGACGAAGAGCATCAGCGCGACGAGCGCGACCAGCACGACCGCGTTGCCGAGGTCGGGCTGCAGCAGGAGCAGGCCCGCGGGTCCGATCGCCAGCGCCGCCGTCTCGACCGAGCGCCGGGTGGAGAGCTCGCGCCGCGCGTCCTTGCGCGCCAGCCACGCGGCCGCCGCGAGGATCGTCGCGCATTTCGCGAGCTCGCTCGGCTGGAAGCGGAAGCCCAGGCCCGGCAGCGCGAGCCAACGCTGCGCCCCGTTCACCTCGACGCCGAAGGCCAGGGTCGCCGCGAGCAGGACGAGACTCACGCCGTAGGCCGGCAGCGCCGCCCGACGCAGGACCGCGACGGGTACGCGCGCGACGAGCCAGGCGCCGGCGAGCCCCAGTGCGAGCCCCGTCACGTGATCGACGAAGAGCGGCGGGATCTTCGCGTCGAGCGCGAGCGGCGCCGTCGCGCTGTAGCTCATCACCACGCCCAGCGCGATCAGGAGCCCGGCCGACAGGACGAGGCCGGTATCGATCGCATGTGCTTCGTTCGTCTCCTGGCGCGGGCTCATCGTCGCGCTCCTTCTCGCGTGGCGGTCGGGCGCGCGGCCCGGGCCCGGACCGCGGCCTGGAACTGCCGTCCGCGGTCCTCGAAGTTCTCGAACTGGTCGAAGCTCGCGCAGGCGGGGGCGAGCAGGACGACGTCGCCGGGCGACGCGATCGCCGCGGCGCGCTCGACCGCGTGCTCGAGGTCGCCGACGCACTCGCTCGCGACCGCGTCCCCGAGCGCGGCCTCGAGCTTCCCCGCCGCCTCGCCGATCAGGAGCGCGCGTCGAACGCGACCCCGGGCGGCCGTGGCGAGGGCGTCGAGCGCGCCGCCCTTGTGACGACCGCCGGCGATCCAGACGATCGGGGCGGTCTCGTTCTCGAGGGCGCGCACGGCGGCGCCGACGTTGGTCGCCTTGGAGTCGTCGACGAAACGCACGCCGTCGATCGTCGCGATCTCGACGCAGCGATGGGGCAGGCCTTCGAAGCGCGCGAGGGCGCGGACCGCCGCGTCGAGGTCGACGTCGAGGCACGCCACGGCGAGCAGCGCGGCGAGCACGTTGTCGTCCTGCCGCGCGAGGCTCCCGCGCACGAAGTCGAGGTCCACGCGCCGGGTGGTACCGCCGCGGCGCACGATCGCCGTGCGTCCGTCGAGCCAGGCCCCCGCCAGGACGGCGTGTCCCTTGCGGAACTCGAGGCGCTCGACGCCAGCAGGCAGCGAGAGGGCGCGCACGCGCTCGTCGTCGCCGTTCAGGATCGCGTGGTCGCCCTCGCCCTGACGGGCGAAGAGCCGCGCCTTGGCGGCGACGTAGCCGTCGAGGTCGCCGTGGCGGTCGAGGTGGTCGGGCGTGACGTTGAGCAGGACGGCGACGCGCGGGCGGAAGCTCTCGACGCTCTCGAGCTGGAAGGAGGAGACCTCGAGGATCGCGACGTCGAGGGGCTCGCCGACCAGCGAGAGGGCGGGGATGCCGAGATTGCCGGCGGCCCTGGCTCGCAGGCCCGCGCCCTGCGCCATCGCCTCGATGAGCCGCACGACCGTCGACTTCCCGTTCGTGCCGGTCACGGCGACGATCGGCACGCGCAGGGCGCGGCTGCAGAGCTCGATGTCGCCCCAGGCGCGGCGCGCCCGTCCCTCCCATCTCGCGGCCGGCACGCCCGGGCTCGGTACGACGAGATCGAAGTCGGAGAGCTCCGGGAAGGGCTCGCCGACGCGGATCCCGACGCCGGCGGGCAGCGCGTCGAGTCCCTCGATCGCGTCGGCGGGACGCTCGTCCGCGACCGTCACCCGGGCCCCGCGACGGGCGCAGTAGTCCGCCGCCGAGCGCCCGGACACACCGAGGCCGAGCACGAGGACCTTCTGTCCCGCGAACTCCATCGAATCGGAACTCCGTGGCCGCGCCCCTCGGACGCGGACCCTGTCAGCGCAGCTTGAGCGACGAGAGCGCCACGAGTCCGAGGATGATCGAGACGATCCAGAAGCGGACGACGATCTTCTGCTCGGGCCAGCCCAGCTGCTCGAAATGGTGATGGATCGGAGCCATCCGGAAGACGCGCTTGCCGGTCAGCTTGAACGAGACGACCTGGATGATCACGGAGAGCGTCTCGATCACGAAGATCCCGCCGACGACCGCGAGCAGGATCTCCTGCCGGATCAGCACGGCGATCGTGCCGAGCGCCCCGCCGAGGGCGAGCGAGCCGACGTCGCCCATGAAGAGCTCCGCCGGCGACGCGTTGAACCACAGGAAGCCGAGGCCGCCGCCGACGAGCGCGCCGCAGAAGATCGCGAGCTGGCCCGCGCCCTGGACGTTCTTGATCTGCAGGTACTCGGCGATGCCGGCATGGCCCGCCGCGTAGGAGAGCAGCAGGAAGGTCCCTGCAGAGATCATCACGGGGCCGATCGCCAGGCCGTCGAGGCCGTCGGTCAGGTTCACGCTGTTCGAGGCGGCGACGATGATGAAGGTCGCGAGGGGGACGTAGGCCCAGCCGATATGCGGCGTGAAGTTCTTGAAGAACGGTACGGCCAGCTCGCCGTCGAAGGCGGGGCTCGTGTAGATCGCGATCGCGACGCCGAAGGCGAGCAGCACCTGCCAGAAGAGCTTGGCCCGGGCGCTGATGCCGGCGGAGCTGCCGCGCGTGACCTTGTGGTAGTCGTCGATGAAGCCGAGCACGCCGTAGCCGCAGGTCAGGCCGAGCACGATCCAGACGAAGGGATTCGAGAGGTCCGTCCAGAGCAGGACCGAGACGCCGAGGGAGAGCAGGATGAGCAGCCCGCCCATCGTCGGGGTGCCGGCCTTGGCGGCATGGTCGGGGCCGATCTCACGGATCGGCTGACCGACGCGCAGGGCGGCCAGGCGTCGGATCAGCCAGGGGCCCACGATGAAGGAGATGAAGAGGGCCGTCAGCGTCGCCGCCGCCGTGCGGAAGGTGATGTAGCGGACGACGTTCAGGGCGCTCACGCTGTCCGCGAGCGGATAGAGGAAGTGGTAGATCATGTCTTGCGGTCCTCTTCGAGCGCTTCGAGGACGCGCTCCATGCGTGCTGCGCGCGAGCCCTTGACGAGCACGCGATCGCCCGGGGCGAGTCGTGCGGCGAGGACGCGCGCGAGGGCTTCGTGGTCGGGTGCGACGTGGATGCGATCGTCCGGGAGGCCGCCGTCGCGAGCACCCGCCGCGATCCCCTCCGCCGGCCCTTCGAGCGTGAAGAGACCGTCGAGTCCGAGGGCGGCGGCGAGGCGGCCGAGCTCTCGATGCGCCGCGGGCGCACGCTCGCCGAGCTCGCCCATCGCGCCGAGCACGGCGAATCGCCGACCGCGCGTCTCGAGCCGGGCGAGGGTCTCGAGCGCGTTCTGCATCGACTGGGGATTCGCGTTGTAGGCGTCATCGATCACGTACACCCCGCCCGGCAGCACGCGTGGCTGCATGCGCCCGGGGATCCCTTCGTGCGCGGCGAGACCGCTCGCGACCGCGTCGAGGTCGGCGCCCGCGGCGAGCGCGCCGCCGGCCGCGGCCAGCGCGTTCTCGACGATCGTCGGGGCGAGGCCCGGAACGCGGATCTCGGCGCGGCCGAAGGGCGAGTCGAGCGTGAAGGCGAAGGCGCCTTCGTCGAGGAAGCGCACGGCGCTCGCCTGCAGGTCCGCCGAGGACGCGCGACCGAAGGAGAGCACGCGCGCCTTCGTGCGCTTGGCCTGGGCGAAGGCGAGGGGCTCGTCGCGGGGGACGATGGCCGTGCCGGAAGCGGGCAGGGCGGCGAGCAGATCGCCCTTCTCCTCGGCGATCGCCTCGCGGGAGCCGAGGAATTCGATGTGCGCCGTGCCGACGTTCGTCAGCACGCCGATGCCAGGGCTTGCGATCGCGGCGAGGGCGGCGATCTCGCCGCGGTGGTTCATGCCCATCTCGACGACGGCGAAACGATCGGCCTCCGCGCGCCGCAGCAGGGTCAGGGGCACGCCGAAGGCGTTGTTGAGGTTGCCACGGGTCGCGAGGGTGGGGGCGACGCGCGCGAGGATCCCGGCGCAGAGCTCCTTGGTCGTCGTCTTGCCGTTGCTGCCCGTGATCCCGACGAGCGGGCCGTCGAAGCCCGCGCGATGGCCGCGGGCGAGATCGGCGAGCGCGCGCGTCGTGTCGTCGACGTGGACGACGAAGGCCTCGCCCCGGACGAGGGTGTCGCCCACGCGGTCGGACTGGACGAGGGCGCCAGCGGCGCCGGCGGCGAGGACGTCGGGTACGAAGCGATGGGCGTCGTGGTTCGGGCCGACGATCGCGACGAAGAGGTCGCCGGCCTCGATCTCGCGGCTGTCGATCTTCGTGCCGGAGAAGGTCTGGTCGGGTCCACCGTGCAGGGCGTGGCCACCGGTCCAGGCGCAGAGCTGCGAGACGCTCGCCGCCACGCTCATCCGGACTCCCGCGCCGCGAGCGCCCGGCGTGCCTCGATGCGATCGTCGAAGGGCAGCTTCTCGCGGCCGACGATCTGGTAGTCCTCGTGTCCCTTGCCCGCGAGCACGACCGTGTCCTCGGGACGCGCACCGGCGATCGCGCGGGCGATCGCCTCGCGCCGATCGACGACGACGGCATGTCCGCGCGACCCTTCGAAGAGCCGATCGAGAGCGACCTTCTCGAGGCCCGCGAGGCCGCGTTCGACGTCGGCGAGGATCGCGAGCGGGTCTTCCGTGCGCGGGTTGTCGCTCGTTGCGATGGCCAGGTCCGCATGCCTGGCCACGGCCTCGGCCATCAGCGGGCGCTTCGCCCGGTCGCGATCGCCGCCGCAGCCGAAGACCGCGATCAGTCGACCGCGGCTGAGCGGGCGCGTCGCCCGCAGCAGCTTCTCCACGGCGTCCGGGGTGTGCGCGTAGTCGACGAGCACGGTCGGGCCTGCATCGCCTTCGCCCTGCACCCGCTCCATCCGGCCCGGGACCTGGGGACAGGCGGCGACGCCGCGCTCGATCACGTCGGTCTCGAGCCCGTAGGCCCGGGCGATGCCGACGGCGACGAGCAGGTTCTCGAGGTTGAAGTCGCCGAGCAGGGGCAGCGCGAGCGGAAAGCGCGTCGATCCGTCCTCGAGCACCGCCCGCGTGCCCTCGATCGTGATCTCGCTCGAGACCAGACGCAGATCGGCAGCGGCAGCAGCACCCCGGCCCACGCGCAGCACGTTCGCGCCGGCCTCTCGCGCCACGCCCGCGAGCTTCTCCGCCGCGGGATCGTCGACGTTCAGCACGGCCGTCGCACCCGGTGCGAGGTGGTCGCGGAAGAGCCGCGCCTTCGAGGCGAGGTAGGCGTCCATGCTGCCGTGGAAGTCGAGATGGTCCTGGGAGAGGTTCGTGAAGGCGGCGATGCGGAAGGCGCAGCCGTCGACGCGACCGAGCTCGAGGCCGTGCGAGGAGACCTCCATGACCGTCGCATCGACCTGCGCGTTGCACATCGCGCGCAGCATGCGCTGCAGGTCGAGGCTCTCGGGCGTCGTGTTGACGGCGGGCTCGCGCTCGCCGGCGTATCGGATCTCGACCGTCCCGACGAGGCCCGTGCGCAGCCCGGCCTGCTTGAGGATCGACTCGACGAGATAGGTCGTGCTCGTCTTGCCGTTCGTGCCGGTCACCCCGATCAGCGCGAGCTCGCTCGCCGGGTTTCCGAAGAAGTGCGCGGCCAGCGGCGCGAGGGCACGCCGCGTGTCGCGAACGCGCACGGCCGGCACGTCGCGGCGCTTCGAGGCCGCCGGGATCTCCTCGACCAGGAGGGCCGCGGCGCCCAGGGCGACGGCCCGCTCGACGTAGTCGTGGCCGTCCGCGGTCGCGCCCCGCAACGCCACGAAGAGATCGCCCGGTGAGACCTGGCGCGAGTCGTAGCGGATGCCGCGGATCGTCGGATCGTCGCTGGCCCGCTCGCGCACCCACTCGAGCGCCGTATTCGGCTCGCGCAGGGCGCTCAGCAGAGAAGACAGTCGCATCACCCCTCCTCCCTCGGCGGCGGTGCGAAGCGGAGTCGGACCGTGCGGTCGGGACCATCGAGCACCGTGCCGGGAACGGGGCTCTGAGACACCACCCGGCCCTCGATGGCTCCCGCGGTCGAGATCTCGAGGGCCTCGCGCGCGGCGATGCGCATGGCGTTCGAGATCGTCTGGCCCGAGAAGTCGGGCACGAAGACGGGCTCGCTCGCGAGGGTGGACGGGCGGGCCGGGCGAGGCGCCGGCGTCACGGCGACCGGCCTGGCTGCCACGGGTGCTGCCGCCACGGGCGGAGGCGTCGCGGGCACGCGGGGTGCCGGTCGCGGCGCCGGCTTCGGCGTGTGCACCGGCAGCTGCGCCACGGCGCGCGTCGCGGACGCCTGGGACGTCCGTGAAGGGGGAGGTCCCGCCGCCGCTTCGACGGCGGCGGGACGGGCCGGGGGGGCCGCGACGTCCGCACGAGGCGGCGTGTCGATCGGGTCGTACTCCTCCGGGCTCGTATCTTCGAGGTCGGCGAGGTCGGCGAGGTCGATCGAGGTCAGGGCAACGGCGCGCTGCGCTCGACCCTTCGGCGCGTCGCCGTCGCCGTCCACGCGATCCGCGCGGGCGGCGTCCTCGTCGCCGGTCCACGGGCGTCCTGCGACCGGGCTCGCCTCCGTCGGGGATCTTCGCGCGACCGCGCTCCCTTCCCCGGGCCAGGGTCGTCGGTCCGTCCCGATCGCGTCGGGCGCGATCGCCTCCGTCGCTCCCTCGACGAGCAGGGTCGGGGCCGGCGGCGGCGCCGGGACCGGTCGGGGCTCGGTGTCGATCCCACGCAGCCCGAGCTGCGCCGCGGCGACACGCGCGAAGAGCGGGGCCGCGAGGCCGCCGCCGCTATGCAGGGCGCCGGCGGGCTCGTCGACGGCGACGACGATCACGAGCTCGGGATCATCGGCGGGCACGGCGCCCATGAACCACGCGACATAACGATCCTGCGAGTAGCGGCCGAGCTCGCGGTCGAGCTTCTGGGCCGTGCCGGTCTTGCCGGCGACCGGAACGCCGTCGAGTCCGGCGAGTCGGCCCGTGCCGTCGTGGGAGACCACGGTCTGCATCATGTCGAGGGTGAGTCGCGCGGTCTCGGGCGAGACGGCGAGGCCGCGCGAGCGGATCTCCGTCGGCTGCCAGACGCCCGCCGGGCGCCGTCGCGCGTGCACGATGCGCGGCTGCATCCGCTCGCCGTCGTTCGCGAGCGCAGCCAGCGCGCTGGCGAGCTGGATCGCCGTCACCGAGAGGCCCTGACCGAAGGAGATCGTGGCCTGGTCGACCGGCTTCCAATCCGCCCAGTCCCGTACGAGTCCCGCGCTCTCCGTCGGATAGCCGGAGCCCGTGCTCGCGCCGAAGCCGAAGCGCAGGAGTCCGCGATGCTGCGACTCGCGGCCGAGGCGCTGGGCGATCTGGACCGCGCCGACGTTGCTCGAGACGCGCAGCACGTCTGCCGGCGTCATCGCACCGAAGGGCTTGCGATCCCGGATCGTCTTGCCCGGCACGCGCAGCCAGCCCTCCTCGGTCTCGAAGATCTCCCGCGGATCGATCGCGCCGGCGTCGAGCGCGGATGCGACGAGGAAGACCTTCATCGTCGAGCCCGCCTCGACCACGTCCGTGAAGGCGCGCGAGCGCGTCTCGGCGTAGGGCACCTCGCGGAAACGGTTCGGGTCGAAGCCCGGCGCCTCGGCGAGGGTGAGCAGGTCCCCCGTACGCGGGTCGAGGGTCACGACGAGTCCCCCTCGCGCACGGCTCGTGGCGACCGCCTCCTCGAGCGCCGCCTCCGCCGCCCCCTGCATGGCGGCGTCGAGCGTGAGTGCGATCTCGCCGCCCTGCACCTCGCGCGGGTCCGTCGACTGGAGCGCGAGGGTGCGACCGCGGGCGTCCCGCTCGACGCGCACGCGGCGCGGCCGGCCCGCAAGCCAGGTGTCCTCGAGCTGCTCGACGCCGCGCACGCCCTTGCCGTCGATGTCGGCGAAGCCGATCAGCGTCGCGGCGAGGCTGCCCGCCGGATACGAGCGTCGCGGCTCGCGATCGACGCCGACGCCCGCGAGCTCGAGCTCGAGGACGCGCTCGGCGGCGGCGGGGTCGACCCAGCGGGCCACGTAGGTGAAGCGGTCGTGGGCCGCGAGCCGCTCTGCGACCCGGGTCGCGTCGAGTCCGAGGGCGCGGGCGAGCACGCGCGCGGCCGCATCGTGGTCGTCGATCAGGTGGGGCAGGGCGAAGACCGAGAAGCCTTCGATCGTGACGGCGAGCTCCCGACCGTCGCGGTCGACGATCGTGCCGCGCGCCGGCGCGAGCCGCTGCTCCGTCTGCATCTGCTGCGTGGCGAGCTGTACGGCGCGGGCGTGGTCGATCGTGAGGTGCGCGGCGCGCGCGGCGAGCAGGAGGGCGAAGACGAGACCGGCGAGGCGCACCCAGACGATGCGATGGGCCGTCTTCTCGAGCGCCTGGGATCTCATCGCGAAGCCTCCCGCGGCACCGTCGCCGCGAGGGTGGCTGCGGGCGCGGCTGCGGGCTCGCGCGCCTCGACGTCGGCCTCCGGAGCGGGGGGGCCGGCCGCGACGGCGGGCCGGGCGACGCGCTCACCGCCGTCCGTTCCCGGCAGGACCGGGTCGGCGAGCACGAGGACCCGGCCGGGCGCGCGGAAGCCGCGGGCGCGGGCCTGGATCGCGAGCTCGCCCGGATCCCGCAGCTGCCGGCGGCGGACGATCAGCGCGCGCTGCTCCTCGAGCAGCCGCTGTTCCTCGGCGAGCATGGACGAGAGCGCATAACGCGTGCGGATCAGGTCGATGCGCAGGGCCACGATGCCGAGCGCCGCCACCAGTGCGAGCACCATCACGGGCAGCCAGGAGCGCGTCGGACGCGGCATGTGGCCGTCGGCGAAGTCGACGCCGATCCACGGTCGAGTCGGACGTTCGGGCGACGCGTCCTCACGCCGGGCAGGGCGCCCGGTCGGGCGCGGGGTCGACGGGGGGCTCATGCGGCCTCCAGTCGGATGGCGCCGCGCAGACGCGCCGAGCGCGCACGCGGATTGCGGGCGATCTCGTCCTCGCCGGGGACGATCGGCTTGCGGGTCAGCACCTGCAGCGAAGGCTCGAAGCCGCATCGACAGGCGGGCCACTCCGGCGGGCAGGTGCAGCCGCGCTCCGCCGCGCGGAAGGTCTGCTTGACGAGGCGATCCTCGAGGCTGTGATAGGCGATGACCGCGAGGCGCCCGCCCGGCCGCAGCACACGGATCGCGGCCTGCAGGCCCTCCTCGAGCGCGCCGAGCTCGTCGTTCACGGCGATCCGCAGGGCCTGGAAGACGAGCGTCGCCGGGTTGTGCTTGCGGCCGCGACCGATCCCGGTCTCGCGCACGAGCGAGACGAGATCGCCGGCGGTCACGAGGGGCTCGCTCGTGCGCCGCGCGACGATGGCGCGGGCGAGGCGCCGGGCGCCCGGGAGCTGGCCGAACTCGGAGAAGAGGCGCTCGAGATCCTCTGCCGAGAGGTCGGCGAGCAGGGCCGCAGCGGTCGGCCGCGAGCCCGCGCCGTCCATGCGCATGTCGAGGGGGCTCTCGGGTCCGTCGCCGAAGCGGAAGCCGCGGGCGGGCTCGTCGAGCTGATGGGAGGAGACGCCGAGGTCGAGCACGATGCCGTCGATCGGCGTCGGAGCGAGATCGGCGGCGACGTCCTCGAGACGGCGGAAGGACGCGTGGACGAGCTTCACCCGCTCGCCGAAGGGCGCGAGCCTTCGACCGGCCTCGCGCAGCGCCTCCGGGTCGAGATCGAGACCGACGAGTCGGCCGTCGGGCGCCGTCCGCTCGAGGATCGCCTCGGCGTGACCGCCCCCGCCGAGGGTGCCGTCGACGACGAGCGAGCCGGGCTTGAGATCGAGGAGTCCGAGGGTTTCGGCGAGCAGGACGGGTTCGTGGTACTCCGTGGTCGCCACAGGGGGCGCCTCCCGTCTTCCAGACCAGCTGGTCTCCCGGCTTGGGCTCGACGTCGAATGGGCCTCGCTCGCTTCGTTCGATGGGGATCAGGGAAAAGAGAAAGATGTTGGGGCGTCCCGGGACACGTATCTACGGCACGTACCCCCCAGTAACCGTGCCGGAGACCCAATGTGCCCCGGGAACACCCCAACCTCTCTCCTGGAGAGCTCTCGCTCTCCAGTCCCCCCAATAAACGCTACGACCGGCGGTTGTCGTCCACCGACGATCGCTGGATTTCGTCGAGCTCTTCGATCGTCGCGGCCTGGGCCGCCTCGAAGCGCGTCGGGCTCCAGATCTCGACGCGCTCGAAGGCCCCCGCCACGATGACTTTGCTGTCCAGGCCCGCGTGCTCGCGCAGGAAGCCCGGAACCAGGATGCGACCCTGCGAATCGATCGGGCAGGGCACCGAGCCCGCCGCGTAGAAGCGGCGCAGGCGCTGGGCGTTCGGGTCGAGGCTGGGCATCTCCACCAGGCTGCGCTCGAAGTCGGCCCATTCTTCGGCCGGAAAGAGCGCCAGGTGATCCTTCTGATTGACCAGCATCGGTGGACTCTCCCCTCCGCCTATCAGCTCGCCGCGGAAGACGCTCGGTATACTGAGCCGTCCCTTGGCGTCGATCGTGTGGTCATGGCGGCCGCGAAACATCGTTTGATCAATGCCTCGCTGTCTGCCCGTTCGGGCCGGCTCCCCGACCCGGACCGGGTCGCCCTCTCGGCGCCTCGGTCCCCTGACGGTCACGATCCCTTTGGAGACTGGGAGGAATCCGCTCTGTCCTGACCCGACCCACCCGACCGCTGCGGCCAGGTCCCGATCCGTCTTCGCGCCCGGATCGGGTCGGGGGTCGGCGACTCATCCCACCATTCCCCACACGAGTTGGTTTTTATCCCACCTCGCCCCACCAGCGCAAGCCAGAATCTGCGTCGGGCGCGAAAAATCTTTCGCGTGCGTGACCGTCGTCGTCACGTTGTCGAAGCAAAGGCGAAAGCGGATTGGTCGGATCCCACCGAGCGGATCGGGGATCGACACCATCCGCCCGGTCGCATCCCACCCCGTGCCACACAGCACGTGCGCCAGGCTGCGAAGGACGAGTGGGATGGATCGCCGATGGCGCCCGCATGCCCACCGGGCGCACTCGCGCATGCCCACCGGGCGCACTCGCGCATGCCCACCGCGCGCACTCGCGCATGCCCACCGGGCGCACCCGGCGCGCAGACGGTGAGGCGCTCAGGCTGCGCCGAGCCCCGGAATGCGCGCGCCGTGCACGGCGCAGACGCGTTCGACGAGCGCGCGGAGGGTCGTGCCCGCCTCGAGCGGCGCCGCGGGCGGGATCACGCGGGCTTCGGATCGTGTGAGGCTCTCGAGGACCGCCGTCGTGCCGTCGCGGACCCCGCTCGAGGCGTAGCCGCCCTCGAGCACGAACACGATGCGTCCGTCGCATAACATGTCCGCGAGCGCCACGAGGGTCGACGCCATCGCGCGGTAGCCCTCGAGGCCGACCTCCATCGACGCGAGTGGATCGGCGCGATGCGCGTCGAAGCCGCACGAGACGAGGATCAGATCCGGTGCGAAGGCGGTGGCGGCGGGGACGACGATGCGCTGGACGATGCCCGTGTACTCCGCGTCGCCGCAGCCCGGCGGCATCGGCACGTTGATCGTCGCACCGAGCCCCGGGCCGACGCCGGCCTCGTCGAAGTCGCCGGTGCCCGGATAGAAGGGGAACTGATGGGTCGAGAGGTAGAGGACGTCGCGATCCGACTCGAAGCTGTGTTGCGTGCCGTTTCCGTGGTGGACGTCCCAGTCGAAGATCAGGATGCGCTCGGCGCCTTCCTCGGCGCGGGCAGCTTGCGCGGCGATCGCGACGTTGTTGAGCAGACAGAAGCCCATCGCGCGCCCCGCCTCCGCGTGGTGCCCGGGAGGACGCACGGCGGCGAGGCCGCTGCGCGCCTCGCCACGCAGCACACGACGCGCGAGCTCGAGCGTGCCGCCCGCGGCGAGGCGCGCCGCGTCCCAGCTCGACGGACCGTAGTAGGTGTCCGCGTCGAGGTGGCCCGCGGGCGCGTCGCGCGTCGACGCGAGGGCCTCGATCAGACGTCTTTCGTGCACGCGCAGCAGCGCTTCCGTCGTGGCGGGCTCGGGTGCGACCGACTCGATCGCGTCTCGAAAGGGCGCGGCGGCCTCGGCGACGGCGGCGAGACGTTCCGGCCGCTCGGGGTGGCCTTCCGGGCCGCGATGGAGGAGGAAGCGCGCATCCTCGACGAGCTGGACGGGAGGCTGGCGGATCAAGGTGCAGCGTCCTCCGTCCGGTCGTGCTTCGAAGTCGGCGTCGGAAGTCTGCGTCGAAGGGACTTCGACCCGCTCCGGCGGTACTCCGGATTCGTCAGTCGATCCGGGTCGACCGCTTCTCGAGCCGTTCGATCCCCTCCGCCACGCGTTCGAGGTTGCGGTTGAGTCGATCGATCTCGCGACGGGTCGGCAGGTCGTACTCGTCGAGCACCTCTTCGATCGCGTCACGGAGGGCGGCCACGGAGTCGGCCCCCGGTCGATCGGTCCGCGCGTCCCCGACCTCGTCGCCCTCGGGCTCCCGTCGTTCGCGCAGGCCGAAGCCGCGGGTGCCCGTCGTTCGGGACTCGGCCTGATTCACGAAGTGCCGGAAGCGATCCTGGAACTCGCCGAGGTTCTCCGTCGCATCGTCGACGCTCTTGCGCAGCGCGCCGTAGAGCGCGTCGCTGCCCCGGGTCAGGATCTGGGAGAGCAGCGTGGCGGAGGGGTCCTCCTTCGCGCGCTTGCTGTCGACGAGGATCTGGGAGAGCGCCACCTGCGTGATGTCTTCGCCGCTCTCGTTGTCGACGACGCGGACCTCCTCGCCCTCGTCGAGCAGCTGCGCGATGCCCTTGAGCGTGATGTAGCGGCTCGTCTCCGTGTTGTAGAGCTTGCGGTTCGCGTAGCGCTTGATCAGGATCGCCATGCCCGGATGCTAGCAGCCGGACGATCGCTCAATGCTCGACGTCGAAACGTTGCACGCGTGGGCGCGTGCGGGCGCGCGGTGCGGCACGTCCGGCCGCCCGCTGGTCGGCCGGCTCGGGACGGGGCGCAGCGGGTGCGCCCCGGAGCCCGAGCTCCCAGAGCGTCTCCCGCATCCACAGGAGCGTGCGGAGGACGGCGCGGGCGTCCGGGTCCTCGTGCGACCGACGCTCCCAACGCGCGATCTCGTCGTCGAGGGCATGGAGGATGGGATCGGCGAGGTCCCGGGACGCGGTCTTCGTCCGCTCGCTCCGGATCGCGAGGAGCAGCGCCTCGAGACGGCCGAGCAGGTCGCTGGCCAGGGTCGCCGCCGGCGTCGCGTCCGAAGCGTGCGTCGCGGCCTCCGCGAGGGCGTGGAGTCCCTCGACTGCTTCGAGGATCGACTGGCGCAGGTGCCGACCGGCGCGGGCGAGGGCCTCTTCCTCGTCGGTCATGCCGGGGCCTCCGGCCGCCCGGTGCGCGCATCGACGGTCGCGAGCAGCATGCGGCCGATCTCGATCAGCCCCTCCATCCGGTCGACGTCGCCCGGGAGCTCCTCGACGGCCAGGCAGCGCACCCGGTGTCGCTCGGCGTGACGGTCGAGCGACGCGAGCTTCCGCTCGGCTGAGAGCCGCACCGCGGCACACTCGCAGAGCGCCTGCCGCAGTCCGGCCGCCTCGCCCGCCGCATCGTCCCCGGCTTCGCCGTCGAGGATGTCGGCGATACGATCCTCGTCGCGGATCCCGGCGGATCCCTGCCAGGCGACGAGGCTCGTGGAGGCGGCCTCGTCGAGCGGCCAGGGACGCACGCGGTTCACGACCAGCGCCACCAGGCGGGCGTGGAAGCGGTCGAGCTCGGCCAGGAACTCGAGCGTTCCACCGCGCACGTCGCCCTGGGCGCCCGAGATCAGCACGAAGCCCGTCTGGCTCCCGAGCAGCACCTCCTCGACCCGGCGCGCGCGCTCCTGCCAGCCGGTCGAGAGCCCGTCGATCGCGCTCAGGAACTCCGAGAGGTCGTCGAGGAAGCCGACGCCGGCGATGCGCTCGAGCAGCGACATCATGCGATGCAGGCCGCGCGCGAAGAAGCGGGCACCGAAACGGCTCGCGGTCATCGCCGGTCGGACGAGGGCGTGCACGAAACGGCTCTCGAGGAATTCGCGCAGGCGCCGGGGCGCGCGCAGGAAGTCGAGCGCATGCTCGGCGGGCGGCGTGTCGACCACGATCAGGTCGTAGCGCCCCGACGCGAGCAGCTCGTGCACCTGGTCCATCGCGGCGTACTCCGCGCTCCCCGCCAGCGCCTCCGAGAGATGCCGGTAGATGCGGTTCTGCAGGATGCGTTCGCGCGCGTCGGCGTCGGGCGTCAGACTCGTCACGAGGCGATCGAAGGTCGGCTTCGGCGAGAGCATCAGGACTTCCAGGGCCCCCTGCCCGGAATCGGCAGCCCCCGCATAACGCGCGCGTTCGATCGGCGTCGGTATGAGCTCGGAGTGCGCCGTCCCGTCCGGGGACGCCTCGACGGACGGCAGGCCGAGCGCGTCCGCCAGGCGCCGGGCCGGGTCGATCGTCAACACGAGCGTGCGGCGACCGCGTCGGGCGGCCTGGATCGCGAGTGCCGCGGCGATCGTCGTCTTGCCCACGCCGCCCGTGCCGGCGCAGACGATCACGCGCGATCGGTCGAGTGCCTGCGCGAGATCCCGGGTCTTCATGCCGCGTCGACCCCGGATGCGTCGGCCCCGCCCGGGGTCGCCGTCGCGGCCGCGGCGCCGGGCTCTCCGGGCCAGACCGCCGGGCGCAGGATCACGTCGGCGAAGGCGGCCCAGTCACCGTCGGGCTCGAACCCGCGCGGCAGGCTCGGCAGATCGACCACGGGGAGTCCGCAGCGCGCCGACACGCTCCTCCGCCACGCCACGGCGATCGCCTCGCGGCGGGATTCGTGCTCGAGCATCGCCCGCATCGCCGGCACCGGCGGCAGGCTCTCGGGCGAAAGCGAGGGCGGCAACCGGTCGAGGCAGGCGAGCGCCCGGCTCGCCAGGCGCGATGGCATGCGATTGACGACCACGCGATCGACCGCGATGTCGACCTCGCCGCGCGCGCGTGCGATCAGCTCGCACGTCTCGAGGACGGGCAGCTCCTCGGGCAGGGTGACCGGCAGGAGCAACGTGCGCTCCCGGTCATGGACCATCGCCTCGACCCAGCTCGCATGCCGGGCGAGCGGTCCTGCGCGCACGGCCTGCTGGACGACGCGCGGCACGTCCAGAAAGGTCAGTCCGTGTCCCGTCGCGGGCGCATCGACGACGATCAGGTCGTAGAGCGGGCGGCCGCGCGCGTCCTGCTTCTGCTCGAGGTGCCACACCTTCCCGAGCACGATCAGCTCCCGCCAGCCCGGCGCCGCCTCGAGCAGCTGTTGGAAGGTCTCGCTGTGCAGGATGCGATCGGTCACGACGCCGAGTCCCGTCTGGAGTCGCACGTAGTCGGCGAGCGCCTCGTGCGGGTCGACGTGGACCGCGAAGAGTCCCGGCCGCAGCTCCCGTCCCGCATAGCCCACCGGCTTCGGCGCCGACTCGAAACGCGTGACGATCGATTCCGTCGCGGAGGTCTCCGCGATCAGGACGCGCTTGCCGGCGCGTCGGGCCGCCTCCGCGAGGAGGCAGGACACGGCGGTCTTGCCCGTGCCGCCCTTGCCCGTGACGACGATCAGCCGATGGTCGAGCAGGTCGCGCAGAGGGGACGTCATCGAGGGAGCCGCCCCGCCAGGCGGGGCTCGTCATGGGGGAATCCCTTCGGCATGCCGCCAGAGTCTAGCTCCCGATCGCCGTGGCCGAGGCGCTCGCGCCGACCGGGTCGAGCTCGGCGCGGTCCTCAAGCCCTGTGCGGAAGCGTCCGAAAGACCCGGGGACCGAAGCGTTTTTCGTCCGCTCGTTCCGCGCCGGCCGCAAGCGTCCGCGCGATCGGATGCGCGGCGTCCGGGGAAGCCGACTTGATCGTCACCTGCGAAGAGTGCTCGACCAGCTTTCAGCTCGACGAGGCGCGGATCCCGACCTCGGGCGCGCGGGTGCGATGCTCGCGCTGCAAGCACGCCTTCTTCCTGCCCCACCCCTCGGCGGGCGAGTCCCGCGCGCTGCACGACATCGCCGAGCAGGCCGCGGCCGATGCGGCGCCGGGTGTGCCCCGCGCCGCGACCGACCTGGCGTCGAGCGCCGCGAGCGCCGGGGCGGGGGCCGCCGCGCCCGCTGCGGGGCTCGCGACGGCAGCCGAGCCGGAGGAGGAGGATTGGCAGTTCTCCGAGGAGGTTCGCGTCGAGGGGGACGACCTCGACGACGAGCTCGAGCAGGCCATCGCCGACGCCCCGGATGCCGTCGCGGAGGCCGCCGAGGAGAGCGCCTTCGGCGTCGTGGACGACTTCGAGAAGGATTTCGGTCGCGGGGTGGCCGCGCCGTCGGCCGGTCCCACGGAGGCTGCCACGGACGGGTCGGAGATCGATCGGCTGGCGGCGGCCGACGCCGGTGTCGAGTCCGGACTCTCGCTCGAGTCGGATGCTTCGCCCGAGCCCGCTCGAGACGAGTCGAGCTTCGGGACGGTCGACGATTTCTCCTCGCTGATCGACGAGGACCTCGGAACGGAGGGGGGCGAGGCGGCTGCCGCGAAGCGGGCCACGTCGGCCACGCTCGACGTGCGTGCGGCGGCGACCGACTCGGCGACCACGGACGATCTCGGGGATCCGGAGAGCTGGGATCTGCTCGGTGGGCAGGAGGATCCGGGCCCGCGTCCGTCGCTCTTCGGGCCGGGGCCGGGCCGGCCTGCGCCCGTCGCGGCGAAGCCTTCCCTCGCTGAATCGATGCGGGCCGAGGACCCGTCGCCGATCGTCTACGACGACGTGGATGCGCGACCGTCGATGCTTCGACGCGGCGTCTCCGTGGTCGGCGCCCTCGTCGGTTGGAGCGTGACCCTGACGGCGATCGCCATCGTGCTCTGGTTCGGTCTGCGACCGGAGTGGACGCGCTGGGCCGAGTCGCCGCAATCCGTCACGTCGGGTCGTTTCGAAGCCGAGACCGGCGCGGCGGTGTGGGTCGAGACCAGCCGATCCGGACCGCTGCTGCTCGTGGAAGGACGCGTGCGCAACGGCGGATCGACGCCGCTTCGGCCCGGTCCCGTCCAGCTCGCCCTGCTCGACGCCCGCGGTCAGCGGCTCACCGCACAGCCCCTCGCCGCCGGCCAGGTGCTCCCGGAGCGCACGCTGCGCGAGTCCACGCCCGAGGCCCTCGAGACGGAGCGGCTCGCGGCGATCGCCCGCTTCGCCGCGCGGCCCCTCGCGCCGGGCGAGGCCCGCTCGTTCCAGGCCTTCCTGCCGGCATCGTCCCTGCCCGACGCGGCCCGGCGAATCCTGCTCGAGGTGGGTGAGCCGGTCGCGGCTCAGCTGCCGGCGGCGCCCGAGCCCGGCCCGCGGCCCTGATCGACCTTGTCCTTTTCGGGCGTGACGTCGATCTCGTCGTCGCCCGAGATTCCGCTCTTGAAGTTCTTGATGGCCTTCCCGAAGCCCGCGCCGATCTCCGGCAGGCGACGGGCTCCGAAGAGCACGACGACGATGACGAGGATGATCGTGAGCTCGAGCGGACCCATTCCGAACATCGCGGCCTCCGCGCGCGCCAGCGTGGCGCGATCGGGCCGGATGGTGCCCGCCTGCCGGCGCAGGGTCAAGCACGTCGCCTCACGTGCTCGGAGTCGACTCTGGATCGGCTGCGGCCGCCTCGCGCCGTCGACGCGGCGATCGGATCAGCGCAACGCTTCGATGCCCTTCGCGCGCATCGTGAATGATTCCACCCGAGCGACCGAGGGCTAAGCTCGCACCCCATGCCGATCTTCAAGGCCTACGACATCCGGGGCGTCGTGCCCGACGAGCTGGACGCGCGGCAGGCCTACGCCATCGGCCGCGCGGTCGCCGTGTTCGTCGGCGCGTCCCCGATCGCGGTCGGTCGCGACGCACGCGTGCACTCGCCCGAGCTCGCGGGGGCGCTCGTCGATGGCATCCGGGACGAGGGCTGCGACGTGATCGATCTCGGCCTCGTCGCGACGCCGATGCTGTACTTCGGCGTCGAGTCGCTCGGCGCGCGAGCCGGCGTGATGGTGACGGCCTCGCACAACCCGGGCGAGTACAACGGCTTCAAGATCTGCCGCGAGCACGCGATTCCCGTCGGTGAGGCGACGGGCCTCAAGGACATCGAGGCGCTCGCCGCGGAGCGCGCCGACCGCCCTCCGGCCGCTCGGCGTGGCGGCCGATCGAGTCACGACGTGCGCGAGGCCTACGCCGATCACGTGCTCGCGCTCGCCGTCGAGCGACCGCGCCTCAAGCTGGCGATCGACTGCGGCAACGGCATGGCCGCCGTCGGCCTCGAGCCCGTGCTCGCCCGTCTCGAGCTCGACGTGACGAGGCTCTACTTCGAGCCCGACGGTCGCTTCCCGAACCACGAGGCGGATCCGCTGAAGGTCGAGAACCTGGCGGATCTCTCGGCGGCCGTGCGGCGCGAGGGGGCGGATCTGGGCGTCGCCTTCGATGGGGACGGCGATCGCGCGGTCTTCGTCGATGGTCGCGGCGATCCCGTCTCGGCGGATCTCGCGACGGCGCTCGTCGCCCGGCGCCTGCTCGCGCGATCGCCGGGCTCGCGCGTGCTCTACGACCTGCGTTCGAGTCGCGTGGTGGCGGAGGAGATCGAGCGCGCCGGCGGCGAGGCGGGCATGTGTCGGGTCGGTCACTCCTTCGTGAAGGCCCAGATGCGCGAGGAGGGGGCGATCTTCGCCGGCGAGCTCTCCGGCCATCTCTATTTCCGGTTCAGCGACGATCTCGTCGCGGACGATGGCACGGCGGCGCTGATGGCAATGCTCGACGTGCTCGGGGCGGAGCGACGTCCGCTCCACGAGCTCGTCGCACCGCTCCGATGTTATGCCGCGAGCGGTGAGATCAACAGCCGCGTCTCGGACGTCCACCACGTGATCGACGCGATCGCCGCGGAGCATCGGGGCGCGCCCGAGGTCTCCCGCCTCGACGGCCTGCTCGTGCGCTATCCGACCTGGTGGTTCAACCTGCGTCCTTCGAACACGGAGCCGGTCCTGCGCCTCAATCTCGAGGCGGACACGGGGCCCGAGATGATCGAGCGTCGCGACGCGATGCTCGCGCGGATCGCCGCCCTCGCGAAGGTCGCTCCGGCGGCCTAGCGCGGACGGTCCGTCGCCGGCGGTCTCGCCGGGGTGGGGCGCGCGAAGCGACGTGCGGCGTCCGGTGACGAGGAGGCAGCCCGGCGATGGAACCGGCCAAGGCGCGCATCCGGCGTGGCATCGTGGATCGCTTCCGACTCGGGCTGGCGCTCCTGCTCGACGCGGTCGGACTGCTCCGCGCCCAGGCTTCGCTCTGGCCCCTGGCCGTGGTGCCCGTCGGACTCGCCCTCGTCTGCGTGGGGACGTCGCTCGGGCTCTTCGGGTCGCACGTGGCGGAGATCCACGCGGCGATCGCGGGCTGGCTGCCTTCGCTCGAGGCGTCGGCGTGGTGGAGCTGGCTGTGGGTGGGCCCCGGGCGACTGCTGCTCTGGCTGGTGGGTTGGCTCGGCGTGGTCGCCGTCCTCGCACTTGCGCTCGTGGTCGCCCTGCTGCTCGCGAATCTGCTGGCGGCGCCCTTCCTCGATCGCCTCTCGCAGCGCGTCGAGGAGATCGTCCTCGAGCGCCCGGCGGCGGGGGCGCAGGACTGGCCGTCGATGCTCCGTGAGACGATGCGCAGCTTCCTCGCAGAGCTCGGCCGGGTGGCCTTCCTGGGCAGTCTCTTCCTGGTGCTGACGGCGGCGGGCTTCCTGCTGCCGGGCGCGCACCTGATCACGGGGCCCTTGCTCGTGGTCTCGACCGTGCTCTTCCTGCCCCTCGACTACGCGGGCTTCGCGCTGGATCGGCGGGGGGTCTCCTTCGCCCGTCGTCGGCGCTGGGTCACGAGCGACCTGCCGACGATGTCGGGCTTCGGCGGGCTCGCCTTCCTCGTCTGTCTCGTGCCCGGACTGAACCTGCTGATGCTGCCGGTGCTCGTCACGGCGGGCACGCTGCTCGTGCTGCGCGCCGGGCCCGACGAGGACGAGGGCGACGCGGGTGCAGGCTCGCAAGGGTCCGCACCCGACGCGTCCCGAGCGACGGCGCGCTAGCTCGGCGCGGCGGGCCATCGAGGGCGTCGCGGTCGGCCGCGGCCGCCGCGCTCGGTGTCAGACGCCGAGCGTCTCGCGGAAGAACGACCGGATCTCCGTCGCCGCCCGGGCCGGCAGTCGGGGCGGTCGGCCGGGTGCCGGCGCCTCGTCGTCGAAGCGCACGAGTCGCTTCGGCGGCGTCGCCCCGTCGGCGACGCGCTGCGTGTCTTCGGCCGGGAAGAGATCGCCGTGGCCCGCGCGGACGAAGAGCTTGTCGACGTCGCCTTCGCGCGCGAGCCAGGCGCTCGGGTCGAGTGCACCCAGGCGCTCGTTGGCACCCGTCCAGACGAAGGCTGCGGCGCGGATGCGGACGTCGTGGGCGAGCAGCCAGGCCCCCACGATCGCACCGAGACCGAGCCCCAGGAAGCCGACCCGCCTCGCGTCGATCCCCGGCTCCTCGCCGAGCGCATCCAGACAGCGGATCCAGTCCGACGTGACCTGTCGCGCGAACTCCTCGACGAGCGCCCAGCGCTCCGCGTCGACCTCCCCGCCCGCGGCGAGCGTGCGCCAGGCCTCGACCAGGCGCGCCGAGAGCTTCGGACTCGCTCGCAAGCCGTGCAGCGGCAGGTCGATCGCCGCCACGGCGATCCCCTCCGCGGCCCAGCCCAGCAACGACTCGACGTCCACTCCGGCGCAGGAGTCCGACAGGGCATGCGCCACGAGCAGCAGGGGGGCGCCGCCTTCGCCCGGCGAGCGGGGCAGGGCGAGCCGACCGGGGACGAAGTCGCCGCGGGAGACGAATTCGATCCGACACCGCTCGACGGCCTCGAGCGCGGGCCCGTCCGGGTCCGGGCGTCGGGTGAGGCGGGCGGGGGCTTCGGCGTGGGGACGATGGACGGGCGACTGACGCATCGCGCAACCGTAGCAGCGCCCCCGCCTCCGGAGTCAGCGCGAGAGCAGCTGACGGCGGGTCCGGTAGAGATTCGACTTGACCGCGTCTTCGGACTTGGACAGCGTGCGCGCGATCTCGGCGATCGGCATCGCGTCGATGTGGTGCATCTCGAAGAGCTGGCGCTGCTCGCTCGTGATCTCGTGCTCGAGGGCGTGCAGCAGATGGCCGGCGCGCTCGGCCATCTCGTATTGCTCGAGCGGTGTCGCCTCGGGCGCCTGCGACGTCCCGTTCAGCCCCGCGAAGCTGCGCTCCTCGTCCTCGTCGAAGAGCGGCACCATCGGATGCCGCTTGCGACGGAAGCGCGCCGCGAGCGTCCGCCGCGTCAGCCCGAAGATCCAGGCCGCGAAGGGCGCATCGCCGCGGTAGCCGTCGAGCGAGGAGAAGACGTTGATGAACACTTCCTGCGTCGTCTCCTCGGTGTCGGCGCGGTTGCGCAGTCGGCGATCGAGGAAGCCGTAGATCCGCTTGAAGTAGCGTCGGTAGAGCTCGTCGAAGGCGGCCCGGTCGCCCGCGCGCACACGATCGACGAGGGACTCGTCGGTCCCGCTCGACGCCGGAGCGCGTCGGCTCGCGTCGTCGACGGGCGCGTCGACCGCGAGGCAGGGTGAAAGGTCCTGAGTGCGTTGGCTGCTCGTGCTGCTGCTGATGGTCAAAGCCGAATCCCTGCTGCTTGCCCCGAGTGGACGTCGACCTGCCGGCGTCTCGCTCGTCCCGTCTCGCGGCCCCAGACCACGCGGTCTGGCAGTTCCCGGATCGCCCAGTTCGATCCAGCGGAACCCCCCGCATGGAAGTAGCCGTGGCGACGCGCGAGGTGTCAAAATTCGTCACCGGTGACGGAATTCGTCCCCTTGCGAGACCCGCGGGGCGGGGCGAGGGCAGCCTGCGAGGGCGGCGGCCGTGCGGAGTCGGGCCCGCGACCGGGCGGAGTGACCGGGGGGCCCGGTCGGCCGCGGGCGGTCGGGCTATCCGATCGCGGCGGGCTCCCCGAGCGGGGCCTCGTCGCGGAGGTCCGCGTCCGTCAGCCCCGTTCGGAAGGCCGAGGAGCTCGGCGGATCGGCGAGCAGGCGGCTCGGGCGGCGTCCATCGCGGGGATCGGCCGCGGGTGTCCGGCCGGCCGGGGCGCGTCGGGCCGTCCCGGGGCGCTCCAGGGGCACCCGCCCGCCGGCGTGCTTCACGGGCTCGAGGAAGACCGTCGCCTGGCCGCGCCAGCGCAGGCAGCGGTAGCCGATCAGCGAGATCGTGTGCCCGGGCAGGTTCTCGACCGCCAGTCGGGTCTCGGCGCCGAAGTCGGGGGCGACGAGCACGCCCCGTGGCTCCGCCGAGGGCTCGAGGCCGAGGCCGGGTGCGAGCTTCAGCAGGTCTTCCAGTCGGGGCCGGAGCCAGGCGAGGTCCGAGAGCAGGCGCGTCAGGGCGACGGCCTCCTCGTCGCGGTCCGCGAGTCGGATGCTGACGAGCTCGCCCTCTGCGCCCACGGCGAGCAGATCGATCGGCGAGGCCTCGGCCAGGAAGCCCTCGGCCACGACGCGCAGCGCAGGCTCGTCGCGACGCAGGCGATGGCGGACGGCCCGCCGCAGCGACGCACGATCCGGCTCGTCCTCCCACTCGAGCTCAGCCAAGGACCCGACTCCTCGCATCCTCGTAGAGGAGCCTGGCGACGTCCCGCAGCGCACGCGTGGCCGGGGCCTGGGGATGGGCGAGACCGATCGGTCGCTGCGCCGCGATCGCGCGGTAGACGTGCAGGTCGTCCACGAGCAATCCATAGCTGATCGGGACGAGGCCGAGCTGCTCCTGTCCGATCCGGGTCAGATGGTCGAAGGCGCCGCGGGCCTGTGCGATCGACTCGACGCCGTGGATCGTGACGCCGATCTCGGCCCGGGGGCTCGTCTCGAGCAGGGTCCGGGCGAGCTCGTGCGCCTCGCCGAGGTCGCGGCGATTGGCGGAGGTGAGCAGCAGCAGCCAACGGAAGAGGTCGTCGGGCGCTCGTCCGGGCGCGAGCCAGCCGGGTGGGATGCGCACGAAGACGATGCCGCCGTGCCGACTCTTCTCGCCCAGCCGCACGGCCAGCTCGGAGGCGGCCTCGTAGAGCTCCGCGAGCGTTCGGGCGGGGCACAGCACGAGCTCGCTGCCGAGCGGTCCCGGGCCGGGCTCGGGCCAGAGCGGCGAGCCCACGTCACCGCTCGGTGCGACGAGCACGGCCGCGCCACCGAGTCGAGCGGTCTCGATCGCGAGGTTCCAGGCGAGCGCCGCGCGCACGACGTCCCGATCGCCGATCGGGACGCCGAGGATCGGTAGCGGCAGGCCGCGGGCCGACTGCTTCGCCGGGGCCGACCCGGCGTCGGGTGTCTCCTCGAAGCCGGCCGCGCGCGGGGGCCCGGGCGCACGCGGCACCTCGGACTCGAGCTCCGGCAGGAAGTAATGGAGGACGTCGGCGAGGTCGCGAGGCAATGGGGGATCCTCGGTCGGCGCTTCGACGCGCGCGCCTAACGAACGTGCAGGATGGAGTTGGGCTGCCCGGTCGGTCCCGGCGCCGAGCGGGGATTCGAGGGATCCTCCCGCCACTCGCCGTCGACCACGTATCGATACTGGTAGGTGCCCGGCTCGAGGGTCAGCACCTTGGTCCAGACGCGTTCCTGACCCTCCGAGGCGATCAGGCTCTTCACGCCGCGGTCCGGCACCCAGCCGTTGAAGTCGCCGGCGATCCGCACGTCGCCGGCGGACGCGTCCTTGAATCGGACCACCACCTCCCGCGCCCGCCCGGCCGCGGCAGCGACCGCGTCCTCGCCGCGCGTCCGGAGCCATTGCTGCTCCGGCGGCGAGGCCTCGAGCTCCATCGCCACGGCGGCGTAGTCGATCGCCCCGTTCGCACTCGGCGCATAACGCGAGATCGGCACGCCGTGCTTCGCCGCCTCGCGCAGCTTCACGTTCAGCCGGATCACCGAGTCGAAGCAGAGCTCCTTGAAGAGCTCGCGGATCTCGCCCAGGGTCTGCCGCGCGTAGCGCGTGCGACCGTCGTAGAGCGTCGGCAGCACCCGGACCTGGAGCTCGTGGCCGATGCGGTCCGAGAGCAGGCCGATCGTCTCGAGCAGCTTCTGTACGCCGTCGATCGCGAAGAAGCTCGTCTCGAGCGGGACGATCACCTCGCGGGCGGCGCGCAGGGCGTTGAAGGTGAGCAGGCCGACGTTCGGCGGGCAGTCGATCAGCACGTAGTCGTAGAGCGGGGGCAACGTCTCGAGCGCGGCGGCGAGGCGCTCCGTGCGCGCGTCGTGGCGCTCGCTGGCGAGCTTCTGCTCGAGCGCGGAGAGCACGATGCTCGACGGGGCGAGGTCGATCCGATCGGCCACGTCGACGATCACCGAGTCCAGACGGCTGGCGCCGCCGGGCTCGACCAGCACCTCGTAGAGGTTTGCCTCGAGGTCGTCCGGCTCGAGGCCGAGGGCGAGGGTCGCGTGCGCCTGGGGATCCATGTCGACCACGAGCACACGATGGCCGTCCGCCGCGAGCGCGCCGGCCAGGCTCACGGTCGTGGTCGTCTTTCCACAGCCGCCCTTCTGATTCACGATGGCGATGACACGCATGACGCTCCCCCCCGAGGCGTTCCGTCCGCGCGGCATCGTGGCACCGGCGCGGGCGCGTGATTCGTCTGTACGGCGGGTCCGACTCGGCGCCCGTCGCTCGGGCCGAGGACCGGACCCCGTCCGGTCGCTCTCAGCCCGCCCGGCCCAGCTTCCTCCCTGGCTCCTGACGGCTCACCGTCTTGCGCGGCCCCGGCTTGCGCGGCGCCCCATCGGAACGGGTCGCGACCTCGCTCTTCGCGCGCCGGACCCCGTGCGTCTCACCGCGCCGGTAGCGCGCGACCTCCCGCTCGAACCCGGCGACCTCGAAGACCCACTCCTGTCCGCTGATCGCCTCGAAGACCGTGTCGTCGCGGAAGACGAGGACCACGTCGCCCGTCGCGACCAGTACCAGCTCGGAGAGCGGGTGCGAGACCTGGGGCAGCAGCGACTGCAGGGCGCGCACGCTGCTGCGGATCTTCTGGACCGAGACACCGGCGTCGAGCAGTCGTTTGGTCGCCTTCAGGGCGACGAGATCGTCGAAGCTGTAACGATGATGGCCGCCCGGGGTCCGCTCGGAGGGCTCGATCAGGCCGGTCTTCGCCCAGTACTGGAGCTGGCGGCGGGAGATGTCGAGCAGGTCCACGACGTCGCGGGTCTTGAACCGGGCGCGGACCGTCTCGCCGTCGCGGGCGCGGGCGTCCGTTCGGTCCTCGCCGCCCCGGGGTCCGGACGGATCGGTCCCGCCCGGCTCCTCGGCCTGCTCACGTATCGGTCGGGCTTCGCTCATCGACGCTCGCTGCTCCAATCGTTCGCTCCCATCGAGCGTCGAGGTCTCCACCGACGCGGGCTCCGGACCGCGGTGCCCGCGGACTCGTGACCGTCCGGGCGCCTTCGTGCGGGTGCGTGGTTCGGGCGTCGAGCGCCCCAGGACCCGGAGCCCGGTCCACGGGTCGCCCCCCCCGCGCCATCCGGCAGAGTAAATGAGGCACCTCGAGGCAAGTCAACCCAAAAGCCGTCCGATTTGTCGCACTGCGAGCGAAAAAGGGTCGTGGCATCGGGCAAGTACCCGAGTCCCGGTGCGGGTCGTTGGGGTCGTCCCTCGTGTTCGGGGGGCGGGCCGATGGTAAGGTCGACCGCCGTGTCCAGCGAAGATCCGTCGCGTCGCGAGGCCGGGGGCCCGCCTACGGTCCCCGATGGCTCCGGGCGATCCCAAGGGGAGCTGTCTCGATTCGAAGCGGGGCGCGGCTCGACCGGGGCGCCCGGGTCCGAGTCCGTCGCGGCGAGCGAGGGAGAGGAAGGGGCGGCGGGCGTCCGCGTGCGCGTGGACGACGGCGGCGTCCTTCGCCCCTTCATGCGGGGCATCCTGGTCCACTCGCTGACGGAGCTCGGCTTCTCCTTCGAGGACGCCTATGCCGTCGCCCAGGAGGTCTGGCGCCGCGTGCGGGACCGCATGGTCGTGCGGCGCGACGAGCTGAGGGCCCTGGTCGCCGAGCTGACCCGCTCTGCGCCGGGGGGCGACTTCGAGCGGCTCGACCCGACCCCGGGCGAGCGCCTCGACGTGCTGGGCAAGGACGGACGATGGCCCTTCAGCAAGGGGCGGCTGCAGCAGTCCCTGCTGGCGGCGGGTCTGGACCCCAGGGACGCCTTCGAGGCCGTCTTCGAGATCGAGCGCGAGCTGCACGCGCAGGGCGAGCGCCGCGTGGCCCGCGACGTGATCCGCCGTCTGGCCAACGAGATCCTCACGCGCCGATTCGGCGAGGCCTACGCACGCCGCTATCTGGCCTGGCGCTACTTCCAGAACGAGGACGAACGCCCGCTCGTCCTGCTGCTCGGCGGCACGAGTGGCGTCGGCAAATCCTCGCTCGCGCTCGAGGTCGCCCGGCGACTCTCGATCGCGCGAGTGCTCTCGACCGACTCGATCCGCGACGTGATGCGCGTGATGGTGTCGGAGGATCTCGTGCCCACGCTCCACGTCTCGTCCTTCGAGGCGCATACGCGGCTCGTCAGCCCGGCCGATGGCGATCACGATCCCGTGGTCGAAGGCTTCCTCGAACAGTCGCGCACGATCTCGGTCGGCGTCCGGGCCGCAATCGACCGCTCGATCCTCGAGGGCACGAATACGGCCATCGACGGCGTCAGCCTCGTGCCCGGCCTCTTCGATCCCTCGGGCTGGGGGGGCGGGGCGCACGTCGTCTTCCTGCTCGCGGCCGACGAGGATCGCGAGTCGCTCTACGCGCATCTGGTCGCCCGGGCCCATGGCCGTGGCGCCCGCGCCTCGGAGCGCTACGTGCGCAACTTCCAGCAGATCGTGCGCATCCAGGAGCACCTGCTCGAGCGCGCCGAGACCTTCGGCGTCCCCGTCGTCGACGTGCAGGACCTCGAGCTCGCGGCCCAGGAGGTGGTCATCCGCGTGGTGGACCGCATCGCCGAGCGCCACGCCCAGGAAGGTCGGGCCTAGCCCGCCTGCGACGCACGGGAAGACCGGACCCGGCCCATCCGCGACGGTGCGCCGGGTATCGGGCGGGGCGGCATTGGGCAGCGGCCCCCCGCTCCATTAAGTTCCCGGGCCTCCTGGGCACGAGGTCGAGATGGGCCGCTCCCTCAAATACGACATTCCCGGCATCGATCCGCGGGTCTCGCCCTCCGACGTCGCCGAGCGCGGTTGGATCGGGCTCTTCGCCCGTCTGCGCGCGGGCTACGACGAGGCCTTCGCCGGCCTGCATCCGGGCGTGTCGCCGACGGGGGACGCGGATCGCGATCGGGTGCTCGAGATCGGCTTCGGCCGCGGCGAGTTCCTGCTCGGGCTCGCGAGCGCCGCCCCCGACACGGACTTCATCGGCCTCGAGATCTCCTTCAAGCGGACGCTCAAGATGGCGCGCAAGGTCGCGCGGGCGGGGCTCCGGAACGTCCTCCTGATGGAGACGCCGGCCGAGGTCGCGATCCGCGGGTGCTTCGCGGCGGACGAGCTCGCGGAGGTCTGGATCAACTTCTCGGATCCCTGGCCGAAAGCGCGTCATGCCCCGCGTCGGCTGATCCAACCCGACTTCGTCGCGGAGCTCGCGCGCGTGCTCGCGCCGGGTGGGGCGCTGCACGTGGCGACGGACGACGTGCCCTACGCGCATCAGATCGACGCCGTGCTGACCGACGCCAAGACGCTCGAGAACGCGCTCGCGCCCTGGCCCTTCGTCGGCGAGGTCGCGGGCCGATCGATCACGGGCTACGAGGCGCAATGGCGGGAGCAGTCGCGACCGCTCCACTTCTTCGAGTACCGGCGCCGGGTCGGCGACGGATCCGTGTCGGTGGGAGGCCGGGCATGAGCGCCGCCCTCCCCAGCGTGAGCCGGGCCCACGCGCTGCGCCGTCCGAGTCTGAAGGACTACTCGCGGACGGCGCTGCGCGAGCGCTTCGCCGCCCGAGGCTGGCCGGCCTATCGCGCCGACCAGGTGATGGACTGGCTCTACCGGAGCGACGTCGACTCGATCGAGGCCATGACGAATCTGCCGGCCACGCTGCGGTCGGAGATCGCCGAGGCCTTCGACGTCGGCGGACTCGAGGTCGAGACGACGCGGACGTCGGTGGACGGCACGCAGAAGCTCCTGCTCGCCGCGGCCGACGGTGCGCGCATCGAGGCGGTCCTGATTCCCGAGGAGCGTCGGCACACGCTCTGCCTCTCGACGCAGGTGGGCTGCCCGCTGACCTGTGACTTCTGTGCGACCGGCGCGCTCGGCTTCACGCGCAACCTGACGACGGGGGAGATCCTCGACCAGGTGCTCGAGGCGCGGCGCCGACTGCCGCCCGGCGAGACGCTGACGAACGTCGTGTTCATGGGGATGGGCGAGCCGCTCCTGAACCTTCCGGCGGTCTCCGAGGCGATCCGGGTCCTCGTCGATCCGAAGGCGCTCGGTCTCGCGCCGAGGCGGGTCACGGTCTCGACCGCCGGCGTGCTGCCGCAGATCGGACCCCTGCTCGAGGTCGCGCCGATCCATCTCGCCGTCAGTCTGCACGCGACGACCGACGCCGTGCGCGACGTCCTCGTCCCGCTGAACAAGCGCTTTCCGATCGACGCGCTGCTTCGCACCCTGCGCGAGGATCCGAACATCCATCGCCGACGCCCGGTCTTCTTCGAGTACACCCTCATGGAAGACGTGAACGACTCGATCGAGGATGCCCGGCGTCTGCCGGGCCTGTTGCGGGGCATTCCCTCGAAGGTCAACGTGATCCCGATGAATCCCCATGCCGACGCGCCCTACCGGCCCCCGCGCCCCGAGGTCGTCGATCGCTTCACGGCGGCCCTGCACGCGGCGGGCGTGCGGGTCACGCTGCGACGGGACCGGGGCCGCGACATCGATGCTGCCTGCGGACAGCTCGCGAACCGCGTGGCGAAGGGCGCGGCGAACGCGAATCCGACCGGCGACGTCGGCCCCGCCGACTCCGCGGACTGACGGCCGCGGCGGGCCATCCCGGCGGTCCGGCCGCGCCTGCCTCCCGCTCGCACTGCGGTGCCGCCTCACGGCCGCAACGCGGTAGCACCGCCCCTGCCCGCCGGTGCCCCGGGAAAGGCTTCAAGCACCCTTCGCGGGGTGCCGATGGCCCACGCTGGACTCGAAGGGAAGGGTGCGAGCGACGACCGGGGCGGGCTCCGGGCGCGCCGCGAGGACCGGGGCCCGAGAGATGCTCTACGCGTTCGGGGACATCCACGGCGAGCTGGAGAAGCTCGACGAGCTGCTCGAGGCCGTGCCGCTCGCGCGCGGGGATCGGCTGGTCTTCCTGGGCGACTACATCGATCGCGGGCCCGACTCCGCCGGCGTGATCGAGCGCCTGATCGAGCTGCGCGAGCGCTACGAGTGCACCTTCCTGCTCGGCAACCACGAGTCGATGTTCCTCGACTTCCTGGGCTGGACCGACGACGCCTACTTCGGGGGCGACGCCTTCCTGCTGAACGGGGGCGATCGCACGCTCGCGGGCTACGGGTACTTCGACCGCGACGTGACGGATTTGCGGAGCTTCCGCCTGCCGAAGACCCACGAGGATTTCCTGCTCGGGCTACGCCTCTCCCATGTCGACGGCGACTACCTCTTCGTGCACGCCGGACTGTCCCAGGACCACCTGCGTAGCGGCGACCTCGCCTACGCGCTGCGCCGCTCGCGGCCCGAGGACCTGCTCTGGAATCGCACGAGCGGCGACATGCCCCACGACCTCGGGGTCACGATGGTCTACGGGCATACGCCGAGCGAGGACTTCGGGGTGCGCTGGAACACGCCATTCAGCATCGGCATCGACACGGGGGCGGTGTACGGCGGTCCGCTGACGGCGATCCGTCTGCCGGACGAGACGCTCTTCCAGGCTTGAGACCTTGCGACGTGGCCCGAAGATTTCCCCCGGCACGCGATCTGCGTAGTCGGCGGGGATGGATGACCTCTCCCCCTACCGCCGACCCCCGTTCTGCCCCCACGCCGACTGCGATTCCCGTTTGCATCCAACCACCTGGCGCTTCATCAAGAAGGGCTTCTACCGACGTGGCCCGAAGATTTCCCCCGGCACGCGATCTGCGTAGTCGGCGGGGATGGATGACCTCTCCCCACCCGCTTCATCAAGAAGGGCTTCTACCGACGTGGCCCGAAGATTTCCCCCGGCACCCCGTTCTGCCCCCACGCCGACTGCGATTCCCGTTTGCATCCAACCACCTGGCGCTTCATCAAGAAGGGCTTCTACCTCCGCAATCGCAGACCCCACCGCGTCCAGAAGTACCAGTGTTCACGCTGCCGCCGTTACTTCAGCGCCTCCTCCTTCTCCACCCGATACTGGCTCCGAAGGCCCGAGCTCCTCGAGCCCGTCTTCCATCGACTCGTGGCCTGCTCCGGGTTCCGACAGATCGCCCGGGAGTACGGTGTGTCGCACTCCACCGTCCGGAGGATGAGCGACCGGCTGGGACGGCATTGCCTCCTCTTCCATGAGAAGCGGAGGCCCGGGTTCTGTCCGACCGAGCCGCTCGTCCTCGACGGGTTCCGGAGCTTCGAGCACAGCCAGTACTGGCCGATGGACCTGAACCTCGTGGTGGGCGGCGAGAGCCTCTTCGTCTACGGGTTCAATGATGCGGAGCTGCGGCGGAGCGGGACGATGCGGCCAGCTCAGGCTGCGAAGCGGGAGCTCCTCGAGAAGCGCTATGGCCGGCCGGATCCCCAGGCGACGCGGAAGCGGGTGGAGGAGCTGTTGCGGCGGGTCGTGCCACGGGGTGGATGCGTCGTGCTTAGGAGCGACGAGCACCAGGCGTATCCGAGGGCGATCCGGAGGCTCCGGGATCGTCGGTTCCTGCATGAGCAGACGAGCTCGAAGGTGGCGCGGACGACGAAGAACCCACTCTTCGCGGTGAACCTGTCGGATCTGCTGATCCGGCACTCGAGTGCGAACCACAAGCGGGAGACGATCGCGTTCTCGAAGCGACGGCAGTCGGCGTTGTATCGGCTGGCGATCTGGAGTGTGTGGCGGAACTACGTGAAGGATCGGTCGGAGAACCGGAAGCGGGGGACGCCGGCGGAGGCGGTGGGCATCACAGAGCGTGCATTCTCGGTCCGCGAAGTGTTGGCGCGGCGGTGTCTTCCGTGGCGGGTGCAAGGAGTCCGTGGGTGGCTGGCAGAGTGCTACTTCGGGCGGATCGGGACGCGGGCGATCGAGCGGTGTGAGGCGCACGAGGCGAGGTATGCCATGTAGGCGTGGGCGAGACGGCGATGGGATGCCGCAGTCGGATCGCGGCCGGCCAGGAGAAATCTTCGGTCCACGTCTCAGCCGGCGAGCGCGGTTCGTTCCACGATGCGGCCCGCATCCCGCTCCGCGCTCCGCTGCCGCAGCTTCGGCACCGTCAGCACCATCCCCGCCGACAGCGCATCGAGGTCGACGTCGGGGTTGTACTGTCGAAGCAGCCAGATCGGGACGTCGAAGCGGCGCGTGGAGAGGACCCAGAGCGAGTCGCCGGGGCCGACGCGGTGCTCGACCGTGCCATCGATCTCCCAGACCGCGAAGAACTCCTCCTGCACGAGTCGATGGAACTCCACGCGGATTCGTTCGAATTCCTCGGGACGGACGTTCGAGAAGTCGAGCTTGATGCGTTGCTGCATGCCGAGTGGCTGGCCGTAGCGGAGGCCGTTGATCTGCCGGAGCCGGCTGGCGCGTAGACCGAGCCACTCGGCGTAGTGGCCGAGGGTCTCGCCGGTCTGCACGGCGATCGAGCCGTCGCTCGCGACCGTATAGTCGGAGGGGTCGGCGAGCAGTCCGGGGCTCGGCTCGGTCGCACTCTCGTCCGTCGCGGAGGACTCCGCCACGCTCTCCGCATCGAGGACGGTCTCGAGCGCCGCCTCGACCGGCTCCTCGACGGTCGGCACGTCCGCCGGACTCGGTCGCGGCTCGGCGCCGCGGGCGGGAGAGAGGGCGGCGATCGCCTCGGGATGGCTCGGGGCGTCGACCTCGGCGGCCGCGACCACGGCGCCGGGAGGCGTCGCCGAGACGCGCAGGCGCTGGCCGACCGCAATTCGGTTCCGGCTGCGCAGGTCGTTGCGGGCGACGAGCTGCGAGACACTCATGCCGAATCGCTCGGCGATCTTCGTGAGGTTGTCCCCGCGCCGCACGACGTAGTAGCCGCTCTCGGGGAGCGACTCGGGCTCGCGCGGGGCGCTCGGCGCCGCGGTGGGGCGGCTCGGCTCGGCGGCGGGCGGGGTCGACCTGGCCGGCGGTGTGTAGGCGGCGGCGACGGTGTCCCGGGTCGCGTCGCTCGGCAGCCGTAGCTTCTGGCCGATGCGGATGTGGTTCTGGCTGCGAAGCCCGTTCAGGGCGACGAGGTCGCTCATCCGAACGCCATGCCGCCGCGCGATCGTCGATAGCGTGTCTCCGCGCCGGACGACGTAGTCCGCGTCTCGCGTCTGGCGCGCATGGCGTCGATCGCCCGGCATCGCGGCCAGGGCTTGCGTGAGCGGTCGGGGCAGCGCCTCTCGCGGCACGCGCAGCTCGTAGCCCTTGGGCACGTACTTCGACCCGTTCCAGATCGCTGGCCGCAGCCCGGGGTTCGCCTCCTGGAGTGTCTGTAGATCGACCCCGAGCGCGTCGGCGAGGTGGTGGGCCTTGGCGTACCAGGGCAGCTCGGTCGTCTCGTAGGCGATCGGCCGATCGAGCTCGAGCGGGCCGAAGTAGGCCTCGGCGTTCGTGGCGACCTCGTCCGCCGCGAGGAATTCGACGTAGAAGTTGCGCGAGGCGAAGCCGAAGGTCCGGGATCGGTAGTCGCGGACGATCTTCGTGATGTCCGTCGTGCCGAGCTTCTGGGCCGCGCGGCGCATGCCCGACGCGCCGTGGTTGTACGACGTGATCGCGAGGGGCCAGGTGCCCGTGACCCGGTAGTTCTGTTCGAGGAGCCGGGCCGCGGCGACGGAGGCGCGCAGCGGGTCGAGGCGCTCGTCGAGGATGTGGTCGACCTGCATGAAGCGTGCGCCGGTCGAGCGGGTGAATTGCCAGAGTCCGGCGGCGCCGACCCGGGAGTAGACGCTCGGCGTGTAGGAGGACTCGACGTGGGGCAGGTGTGCGATCTCGAGGGGCAGGTTCATGTCGCGCAGGACCTGCAGGATGTGCGGCTTGTAGGCGCCGGATCGGATCACGCCGGCGCGGAACTTGTCCGCCTGGCCGAGCTGGAAGCGGACGCGGTCGGCGGCGGTGCGCAGGGTCGCATCCGTGACGCCGGGACCGAAGAGGGCGAGGACCCGCTGCTCCTCGCTCGAGAGTCCGCTGCGTCGGCCCGAGGCGAGCCGGAGCAGGATGTCCTTGTAGTGCTTCTTGCGGCTCTCGGTATGGCGCTCGCGGGCGCGCGTCGAGAGACCGTTCGGGATCTTCGTGACCTCGTACACGATCGAGAGGTCGTGGGTGTCGTGGAGCAGACCGCCGTCGGTGCCGACCTCGCTGTAGATGCGCTTCCAGAAGGCCACGTCCGGCTCGAGGGCGGCGGGGCGGGGGAAGTCGCGCGGGGCGGAGGCCGCCGAGGAGGCGAGGCCGAGCAGCAGGCCGGGCACGATCAGGATCGAGAACAGGATCCGCAGGATTCGAGTCCGCTTCATGAGGCTCCCTCTTCCCGTCCCCAATCGGCAGATGGCCGGCAGGATCGGAGCGGAAAAGAGCAGTCCATCCCGGCCCGAACCGCTCCGGCGACCGCCGGGACGGTCGTTTCGGAGCCGGGCAGGGAGCAAGCGGGGGGTGGCTGCAAGGGGGGCAGTGGCTCCCGGTCGGGGGTCGACCCGGATGAGTCGCCATCCTCGCAGAGGCGGTTCCACGGCCGACCGCCGAGCGCGGAGCTTACTTCTTCCGCGTCTTCTTGCGAGAGGCCCGCTGCTGCTTTCGCTTGCTCTTCTTGCTCTTCGGGTCCTGGCGCTTTCGTCCGCCACCACGCCCAGCGCCGCCCATGAGCATCGACGGGTCGAAGCCGCCCGGCGGCATCGGGAGCCCTCCGGGTCCGCCCATGGCGGGCAGGCCGCCGCCGCCGAGTCCGGAGAGCAGCCCGCCCTTGCCGAGCGCGCCCATCAGCTGACGCATCTGCATGAAGCGCTCGACGAGGCCTTCGATGTCGCCGACCGTGCGGCCGCAGCCCCGGGCGATCCGGCGCGCGCGGCTCTTGTCGATCAGCGTCGGGTCGGACCGCTCCGCCCGGGTCATCGACTGGATCATCGCCTCGACCTTCGTGAGCTCGCCCTCGTCGACCTGATCCGCCATGCCGCCGAACATCGGCATCTTTGCGAAGACTTCCTTGAGCGGACCCAGCTTCTGGATCATCCGCATCTGCTTGAGCAAGTCGTCGAGTCCGAAGCGGCCCTTCAGCAGACGCTCGGCGTCGGCCTCCGCCTCCTTCTCGTCGACGACCTCCTCGAAGTCCTTGACCAGGCCGACGATGTCGCCCATGCCGAGGATGCGCGAGGCGAGGCCTTCGGGGCGGAACTCCTCGAGACGGTCGACCGTCTCGCCCGTGCCGAGGAACTTGATCGGCACCCCGGTCACGGCCTTCACGGCGAGCGCTGCACCACCCCGCGCGTCGCCGTCGAGCTTCGTCAGGATCACGCCGTCGAGGGCGATGCGCTCGGCGAAGGCGCCCGCGACGTTGACCGCGTCCCGGCCCATCAGCGCGTCGCAGACGAGCAGCTTGTTCGCCGGATCGACGCCCGCGACGATCTCCTCGAGCTCGACCATCAGGTCGTCGTCGACCGCGAGTCGGCCGGCCGTGTCGTAGACGATCGCGGTGAAGCCTTCACGCTTCGCCCGTTCGAGGGCGGCGCGGCAGATCGAGGGCGGGCGCTCGCCCTCGGCGCCCGAGTGGACGGGCACGTCGATCGATGCGCCGAGGGTGCGCAGCTGGTCCACGGCGGCGGGGCGGTAGATGTCGGCGGCGACGAGCAGCGGCTTCCTGCCCTGCTTGCGCAGGTAGACGGCGAGCTTCGCCGCGATCGTCGTCTTGCCCACGCCCTGGAGGCCGGCGAGCATGATCGAGACGAGCCCGTCGCGCTTCGCGAGCGAGGGGTCGACCGGCCCCATCAGCTCGGTCAGCTCCTCCTCGCAGATCCGCACGAAGTGCTGGCCGGGCGTGACGCGCAGCTTGCGGCCCGAGCGGTCCTTGACCCGGGTCTCGACCTTCTCGCCGAGGGCGCGCTCCTTGACGCGGGCGAGGAAGGAGCGCGTGACCTTGAGGTCGACGTCGGCTTCGAGCAGCGACATGCGCACGTCGCGCAGCGCCTCCTCGATGCTCTCCTCCGTGAGCTCGCGGACGCCGCGCAGGCGTTCGGTGGCGTTCTTGAATCCCTGGGTGACGGTCTCGAGCACGGCTCCTCCGAGGGCGGCGAGGGTAGCAGCCGAGGCTCGCGCCGGGCCGGGGGCGGGCTTCGCGCGCCGCGCGAGCGCTTGCCCGGGCGGGGGCAGGCGGGCATGCTTGGCCTCCGGTGCGGCACGAAGCCGTTCCGCCCCCAGGAGACGACGCTTGAGCATCGAGGTCGAAGCCCCCGTCACGGGCAACGTGTGGAAGATCGAGACGACGGTCGGCGCGCAGGTCGAGGAAGAGGACGTGCTGCTCGTGATCGAGTCGATGAAGATGGAGATCCCGGTCGAGGCGCCCGAGGCGGGCCGGGTGGTCGAGATCCGCGCGCAGGAGGGGCAGGCCGTCGAGGAAGGGGACGTCCTCGTCGTGCTCGAGTAGGCCTGCGGCCGTGCACGAGCGGCGGAAGCGACGATGAGCGGGGGCTTTGTCCGCGCGCGACGGCTCGGCGAACGCGACTACGAACCGGCGCTCGCGCTGCTGCGGCGCTCGCCCGAGGAGAACCTCGTCCTCGTCGACTTCGTCGAGCGCCTGCGGGAGGCGCCGCTCGCGGGAGAGTCGGCGCCGCAGGTCTTCGGCGCCTTCGACGGAGACGAGCCGATCGGCCTCGCGGTGCTCCGGCCGAGTCTCGCGCTCTCGGCTGCGATGCCCGATCCGGCGCTCGAAGCGCTGCGCCCGCTGCTGCTGCGCGTACCGAGCGGCCTCATCAAGAGTGATCGCGGGGTGGTCGGCAACGTCTGGGAGACCTTCGAGCGGGCCGGTCGGCGCGCGACGATCGACCGGATCGAGCTCGCCTACCGTCTTCGGCCCGAGCAGCTGGCCGCCGCGGCGCCTTCGCTGCCGGGCTTCGCTCGGCCGGCGCGGCCCGAGGACCTCGACGATCTGGTCTACGCTGCGAGGGCGAGCCTGTGGGAGGAGGGACGCCCCGATCCGGCCGAGACGGATCCATCGGGCTTCCGGCGCTGGGTGGAAGGACGCCTCGGCCGCGCCCGCGTGGTCTCGCAGGAGGGGCGCACCGTCTTCGTCGCCTACGCCGACGTGCGTCGACCCGAGGGCTGGCTGATCCAGGGCGTCTACACCTGGCCCGAGGTGCGTCGCCGCGGCTTCGCGCGCCGCGGCATGGACTCGGTCGTTCGCGAGGCCTTCGCGGCGGGTGCCACCCACGTCCAGCTCGCCGTCGTCGACGGCAACGATCGCGCGACGGCGCTGTATCGAGGACTCGGATTCGAGCCCTTCGCAGAGCTGCGCACGATCCTCTTCCACTAGCTCGCGGCGCGACTTCGCGCGCCCCGGCGCCTGTCGCGCCGGGTCCGCTCCGCTACCGTGATCCGTCGCCGACCGGCCTTGCCCGCTGGAACCGTCGTACCTCGATGGGGACCGGCCGGGCGGGCCTGGATCCGAATCCTCGGGCTCTCGTCCTCCTGCGTCGGCGCGGAGGGCGGTGGTCCGGCAGAACGCGAAGACGCGCGGGGAGCGAGGACCATGGGCTTGTTGGACGGGAAGGTCGCGGTGGTGACCGGTGCGGGAGGCGGACTCGGGCGGGAGCACGCGCGGGCGCTGGCGGCGGAAGGCGCGGCGGTCGTGGTGAACGACCTCGGTGGCGCGCGCGACGGTACGGGCGCGGGCTCGGCCATGGCGGATCGGGTGGTCGACGAGATCAAGGCAGCGGGCGGCGAGGCGGCGCCGAGCTACGACAACGTCGCGACGGTCGAGGGGGGCGAGAACATCCTCAAGACGGCCCTCGACGCCTTCGGTCAGGTCGACGTCCTGATCAACAACGCCGGTATCCTCCGCGACAAGAGCTTCGCGAAGACGACCGAGGATCTCTGGGATCCCGTGATCGCGGTCCATCTCAAGGGCACCTACTGCGTGACCCGCCCGATCTTCCTGCACATGAAGGATCGCGGTCAGGGTGGCGTCATCATCAACACGTCCTCGACGAGCGGCCTGAACGGCAACTTCGGTCAATGCAACTACGGCGCGGCCAAGGCCGGCATCGCGGGCTTCACCCGCTGCCTCGCACTCGAGGGACAGCGCTACGGCATCCGCTGCCACATCCTCGCGCCCGTGGCGCACACGCGCCTGACGGAGGACCTGCCGGGCTTCGACAACGACAAGGCGGCTGCCGCCTACGACCCCGGTCTCGTCTCGCCGCTGATGGTCTACCTCGCGAGCGATCTCGCGAAGGACCTCACGGGCAAGACCTTCCTCGCCGGCGGTGGGCGTATCGCGGAGATGCGCGTGGTGACCGCGACCGGTCTCACGAAGGAGACGGACGGCGGCCTGTGGACCGCGAGCGAGATCGCCGAGAAGATGAACGCCGGCGACATCCTGCTGCCGGAATAGCGCGAGGGCGTCGCGAACGACCGCGCCGATTGAGCGGGGAGGGGCGCTCGGGTACGCTGCGCGCACCATGCCCGACCCGCAGGACGCGCGCGCAGCGCACGCCGTCGGCCCTCCGCCCGCGCCACCCCGATCCGGGATGGACGTTCCTGCCGGTATGCCCGGGGCTCCGGTCGGCCGGAGGGCTTTGCGCTCGGCGATGACGGAGCGCTTCGGCCTCTTCTTCCGCTGGTTCGCGAATCGCTATTTCCGCCACTTCGCCCTCGACGACCCGGTCGTCGAGCAGCTCGCCGCGCTCGAGGCCCGGGGCAGCGTCGTCTACGTGATGCGCTACTCGAGCCGCCTCGACTACTTCCTCTTCAACACGCTCTTCCTTCGCCACGGCCTGCGGCTCTCGGGCTTCGCGAACGCGATCCGCTTCTACTACTTCCGGCCCTTCCTGCAGGCGCTGCCGATCGCGCTGCGGATGCCGCGCGGGCGACCTCGGGAGGTCGAGCACGCCGAGGATCGCGAGATCGTCCGTGAGCAGGTCGCCGCCGGCCGCAGCCTCTTCCTCTTCCTGCGCACCCAGCGTCTGCGGACCTTCCTCCGTCGCCGCAAGCGCGGCCAGCGCAGCGACGAGCTCGACCTGATCGGTGAGGTCGTGCGCAGCGTCGCGGAGGGCGCGACCGGCCGCGAGGTCTTCGTCGTGCCCCTCGCGATCTTCTGGCGCAAGGGGCCGCGCATCGAGAACCGCTTCCTGAACGTCGACTACGGCTCGCTGACCCGGCCCTCGGACTTCGCGAAGGTGGCGCGCTTCCTGTCGACGTACCGGAGTCTCTCCGTGAAGGTCGGTGAGCCCGTCGACGTCGGGCGCGTCGTGCGGGAGAGCCCGGAGCAGGGCTGGGAGCGACTCGCCCGGCGGATCCGGCGCGCGACGCTGATCTACCTCTACCGCGAGGAGAAGGTCGTCGAGGGGCCGTCGCTCAAGCCGCGCTGGCGCGTGTTGCGGGAGGTCCTGCGCGATCCGGGCGTCCGGCGCGCGATGGCCGTGCGCGCGGGCGCCGAGCGGGGCTCGCCGGAGACGGCCGAGGCCGAGGTCGAGAAGATCTTCCGCGAGATCTCGGCCAACATGAGCTCGACCTGGCTCGCCGTCGGCGCGGCGGTCGTCGGCGGCCTGTTCCGGCGACTCTTTGCGTCGATCGAGGTCCATCGCCTCGCCGAGGTGACCGAGGACGCCCGGCGCAACCCGATCGTGCTCGTCCCGAGCCATCGCTCCTACTTCGACTTCCTGATCCTCTCGTGGCTCTTCTACCAGAACTACCTCGTGCCGCCGCACATCGCCGCGCGCGAGAACATGGCCTTCGGCCCCTTCGGCTATCTCTTCCGGCACATGGGCGCCTTCTTCCTGCGCCGCTCCTTCGACGACCCGCTCTACAAGGAGGTCTTCCGCGCCTACGTCGGCTACCTCGTGCGCGAGGGCTTCACCCAGGAATTCTTCATCGAGGGCGGCCGCTCGCGCACGGGCAAGACCCTCGCGCCCCGGCTCGGGATGCTGCGCTGGGACGTCGAGGCCTTCCTCGAGAGTCGCCGTCGCGACCTCTTCTTCGTGCCGATCGCGATCAGCTACGAGCGCCTCGTCGAGGAGTCGGGGATGGTCGAGGAGCTCGGCGGGGGGGCGAAGAAGGACGAGAGCATGCTCGGGCTGATCCGGGCGCGGAAATACCTGAAGCGTCGCTTCGGCTCGGTGCACGTGAGCTTCGGCGAGCCGATCTCGCTCGCGTCCTCGCTCGGGAGCCTGCGTCCACGACTCGAGGCGTTGCAGCGCGGCGAGGTCGACTCGGACCCGGTCGCGGCCGAGCTCGAGCAGCGCAAGCGCGAGTTCGTGAGCCAGCTCGGGCACTCGCTGGTCGAGCGGATCGGCTGGGCGATGGTCGCGAACGCGACCTCGGTCGCGGCCGCCGTGCTGCTCGGCGGGCGGAGCGCGGGGCTCGTGCGCGACGATCTCGTCGCCGGCATGCGCCAGATCGCGGGCCTCCTGAAGCTGCAGGGCGTCCGGCTCACGCCGGCCTTCGAGCGGGACCTCGCGGGCGAGCTGCGTGACTCGATCGCCTTCCTCGAGCGGAGCGACCTGATCCAGTCCCGTCTCGATCCGCGCGGCGAGATCCTCCACTTCGAGGAGAGCCGTCGCCGCGCCCTCGACATCTACCGCAACGGCGTGGCCCACTACCTGGTCATCCCGAGCATCCTCGCGCGGGCCGTGCGCGCGGGGCTACCGGCGGCACGGCTGCAGTCCGAGCTCGAGCTGTGGATGGACATGCTCTATCGCGAGTACTACGCGTCGCGCGAGCTCGTATTGAGCCGCGGCGAGGCCGTGCTCGAGCACTTCGAGAGCGAGGGCTGGGTCGTCTGCGAAGACGGCCTCTGGATCGACACGCCGCAGGGCGAGCACGCCCTCGAGCGGCTCGCCGAACAGACCCGCGGCGTGATCGAGTGCTACGACACCCTCGTGCGCGTGTTGCGGCCTTGGATGGAGTCGGCCGCGGACGGCGTCCTGCGCAGCGGCCTGCTGCGCGAGGCTCATCTCGCCTTCGAGTCCGCGGCGCTGCTCGGCGAGATCCGCCGGCCGGAAGCGGTCGCCGACACGACCTTCGACAATGCGATTGCCTGGCTCGAGTCGCGCTCCGTGATTTCGTGCGAGACCGTGTCGACGGGCAAGCGCGGTGGCCGCGACACCCGCTATGCCCGTGGGGAGAAGTGGGCGGAGCTCGCTGGGATCGAGGCGCTTCTGGCGGCGGCCCTCCGAGACGGGTAGCCTGCGCGGCCTTCGCCGTGAACGCGACGCCGAAGCGCAGGGCTCGTGCCCCGCCCGGCCGAGCCCAAGCCTCGGAATCCCATGCCTGCCGCCGACCTCGATCCCGTCTCCCTCGTCGACTTCGACAAGGCCGGCGGCCTCGTGACCGCGATCGCCCAGGACGACGTGACGGGCGAGGTCCTGATGGTCGCGTACATGAACGAGGAGTCGCTCAGGCGCAGCCTCGCGTGCGGCGAGGCCGTCTACTGGAGCCGCAGCCGCAAGAAGCTCTGGCACAAGGGCGAGGAGAGCGGGAACGTCCAGAAGCTGCTGGGCGTGTACCTCGATTGCGATGGCGACGCCCTCGTGCTGCGCGTCGAGCAGGTCGGCGGGGCCGCCTGCCATACGGGCAAGCGCAACTGCTTCTTCCGACGCATCGACGGCGGCGCCGTCGAGGACGTGGGCATCCAGGTCTTCGACCCCGACGAGGTCTACCGCAAGTGAGCGCGAGCGAACGACGCATCCGACTCGGTCTGCCCAAGGGCAGCCTGCAGGAGACGACCCGCCAGCTCTTCGCGAAGGCGGGCTACGACGTCCGCATCTCGGGCCGCTCCTACTACCCGTCGATCGACGATCCCGAGATCGAGTGCATCCTGATCCGACCCCAGGAGATGGCCCGCTACGTGGGACAGGGCGTGCTCGACTGCGCGATCACGGGTCACGACTGGGTGCTCGAGACCGGCGCCGACGTGGCGGAGCTCGCGGATCTGCGGGCGCCCTGGCCGAATTACGGTCCGGTCCGCTGGATCCTCGCCGTGAAGGACGACTCGCCCTTCCGTTCGGGCAAGGACCTCGCGGGCAAGCGCATCGCGACCGAGGTCATGGGGCTCACCGAGCGTTACTTCGCGAATCTCGGCGTCGAGGCGCGGCTCGAGTTCTCCTGGGGTGCGACCGAGGTGAAGCCGCCGGTGCTCGCGGACGCGATCGTCGACGTGACGGAGACCGGCTCGAGCCTGCGCGCGAACCAGCTGCGCGTGATCGACACGCTGCTCGAGAGCACCCCGCGCCTGATCGCACACCACGCCTCGCTCGAGGACGAGTGGAAGCGGGGCAAGCTCGAGCGGCTGCGCATGCTGCTGCTCGGGGCGATCGCGGCGGCGACGCGGGTCGGCCTCTCGATGAACGTGCAGAAGAACGACGCCGACGCCGTGCTCGCGCTACTTCCGGATGCAGGCAAGCCGACGATCTCGCCGCTCGTCGATCCGTCCTGGGTCGACATCTTCGTGATCGTCGAGGAGTCCTTCGTGCGGGACCTGCTGCCGAGGCTGCACGAGGCCGGCGCCCGCGGCATCGTCGAGACGCCGCTCAACAAGATCATCGACTAGGAGCGCGGGCTCGGCGCGGCGTCCCCTCGCTCATTCCGTTCCTCGCGCTCGTCTCGCCCCCCGTCCCGGCGCGAGCGCGCGAAGGGAGCCCCGCACCGCATGAGCACGACGGGCCAGGCCAGCGGCGGGCGACCGGTCTGGGAGCGGGGGCGACTCGGCCGGCTGGCGGGGGGGCTGCGCGACTACCTGCAGACGGCCTGGTGGGGTCTCGTCGCGCCGCGCGTCTCGGAGACCCGAGGTCTCGAGATCGTGCAGGCCGTCGTCCTGCGTCCGCGCGCGACGGGTACGGACGGTCGGGAGGTCCTGCTCGCGATCCGCAGCGACCTCTTCGGCTGGGAGCTGCCCGGCGGCACCCCCGAGCCGGGTGAGAGCCTCGAGCAGGCGCTCCGACGCGAGGTCCGGGAGGAGACGGGAGTGGAGGTCGTCGTCGAGGCCCCGGTCGGGCAATGGGTCCGGCGCGGCTTCCGGCCGCACACGATGCACGTCTACCGATGTCGCCCGGTGGGCGGTGCGGCGCGGCCTTCGTCGGAGACGCCGCGGGTGGCGTGGTTCGACTCGGTGGCTCCGCCGACCGCGCTCTTTCCCTGGTGTCGCGAGCCGCTGGCGGCGGGGCTCGCCGGGGAGACGCCGCCGCGGGAGGCGATCGACCACCAGGGCGTGGCCTGGATCTGGCAGGCGATGCGGATCGATCTCGCGATGCGCTGGCGCGGGCTGCCGGGCGAGGGCGGGGCGGACGGGATCCGGTAGATCCCGTCGCGGGCCCCGAAACACGAAGACCCCGGATCGCGGGGATCCGAGGCCGTCGTCGAAGCTCGGGAGACTCGGGAGAGAGCGCGCGGGCCTAGCGCCGCTGCTCCCGGAGGCCGCTCGCCTCCCACTCCTTCGAGAGCTGCTGCAGCTTGCGCGAGAACTCCTCGAAGGGGTCGTCGAAGGAGAGGATGATCTCGGTCGTGCGCGGGATGTCGTCGCCGTTCAGCAGGCCGCGGTAGCGGTTCAGGTTGGCGAGGATCGCCTCGGCGACCTTGAGCGCGCGCTTCTCGGTCTTGATGAGGGGCGACTGCAGCGTGTAGACGTTGTTCCGGCCCCAGAGGCTCTCGTCGCGCACGATCGCGATCTCGCGGTAGACGCCGTTGATCGGATCGAAGTTGTACTCGACACGGACCTCCTTGAAGATGTCGGAGTTGCCCGTGTAGAAGCCGCGCTCCTTCTCGACCTTGCCCAGCTGACGACAGCGGGGGCAGTAGAAGGTGTCGCCGTGATTGAGCAGGAACACGCCCTTGGCGTAGTCCTCGCAATCCGTGTTCTCGCAATACCCAACGCCGCGCTTCATGCTGGCCATCCTCTTCGGATGCCTCCCCGTGATCCGGCTCTCGCCGTTCACTGCTGCCGGTGTCCGTCGCCCGCCTTCCGCCGTCGGCTTCGTGCGTCTCTCCGCGTCTTCCCGCCTGCCGTCGCTCGTCCCGCTCCATCTCGTCGGGTGCCGCGTCGATCGCCGGGGACGAACTCCGGAGCGCGGACCCTCGAGGTTGGAGCCCGCGCCGTTCGTGCCTCTGTGCCGGACCCAGGAGCAAGCTCCATGCCACGGAGCGCGGTGGAGCGAAGGTCTGCGGGGGCCGGCAGGGGCTACGGGCGAGCCCGGGGAGCTTAGCGGAACTGCCTTCCGGTCGACTGCCTCCGACGTGCGGGTTTCGACTCTTCCCAGCGCCCTCGGCGGGACCCTCCGACCGTTGCGCTGCCGACGTCCTGCCGGGCGGCCCGGTCGCGCACGGCCATGGCCGATCGCTTCCGGCGCGGGGCACTCGTCGCCCGGACCCGTTTATGGGAAGTCGAGCTCCGCGTGCGTCCCGGCCCGCAAGAAACGTCGTAGCGGCTCTGCGGAAGGTCGGGAGCAGGATCGGGAACGCGGCGGGTCCGGGGGAGGACCTCGAGCGGCTGCGCTGGATCCTGTCTGGCCTCCGCCTGGCTTCTACATCGGGGGGGACGTGCGCGATCGGCTTCCCGGTCGACGGGCCCAGCGACTTTTGTAGTGCGCCGGTCCGTGGATTGTCAACCGGCGTTCGACCGGTCGGGGCCGAGACCCGGGAGAGCGCGGATGCTCGACCCGGGTGAGCGCGCTCGACCCGCTGCCGCTCAGGCGTCCGCCTGCGCCTCGAGGCGACTGCGTCGCAGACCGACCTGCCAGCGCAGCACGAGCAGGTAGGCGAACGCGAAGAAGAGCGTCAGGTTTCCGACGGCGAAGGGGAGGCCCATCCCCTCACCCAGGCTCCGGTCGCGGCCCTGGAACTCGATGTTGCTCGGGTGCATGGCGCTGCCCACGAGATCGATGATCCAGTAGTTGAGCGGGATCAGTACGACACCGAGGATCCCGTAGACCGACGCGAAGCGGGCGGCACGCTCGTCGCCCTCCGTGAAGCTGCGCAGCAGCAGGTACGCCAGGTAGACGAACCAGAGCAGCAGGGTCAGCGTCAGCCGTGCGTCCCAGACCCACCAATTGCCGGGGCCCCACGCCCCGCGCGCCCAGATCGGCCCCGTCACGAGCATCAGCGTGCAGAAGATCGTGCCGACCTCCGCGCCCGCGACCGCGAGCTGGTCGTGCCGCTCCTCGCCGCGCCACAGGAAGAGCGCCCCCCCGATCGCCGTGGCCACGAACCCCAGGTAGGCGCCGTAGGCGAGCGGCGGATGCACGTAGAGGATCTTCTGCATCACACCCTGGACCGAGTCGATCGGCGCCTGCACGACGGTCCAGGCGTAGACCGGGAGCAGCACGCCCATCAGCACGCCGAGCGCGCGCAAGGTGCGCTCGAGCGGGACGCCAGCATTCTCGGACCGGTCCATCGATTCTCCCCTGCGTCGGACGAGATCGCGTCCGACGCGTCGCCTACTCGTCGAGCACGAAGTCGAAGAGCAGGAAGCCCAGGATCGTGTAGATCGCGCTGGTCACGATCAGCGGCTGCAGCGCGTCCCACGGCGGCGAGTCGCCTGCGAGCGTAGCCGCGGAGGCCCGGGTCGCCGCGCCGAGCACCGGGATCAGGGTCGGGATCAGCAGCACGGGCAGCAGCACGTCGCGGAAGCGGCTGCGCACGCTCATCGCCGACAGGAGCGTCCCCACGCTGCAGATGCCCACGTCCGCGAGACCCGCGACCAGCGCGAGCCCCGCAGCCCCCGGCAGCAGGTCCTGCCGGAAGAAGAGCGCGAAGACGACGGCCGTCAGCGCCTGCACGAGCCCGATCAGCAGCCAGGTCGCCGCCGCCTTGCCGAGGAAGATCCATCCGCGCGTGCCCGGCGCGAGGGCGAGCGCCGTCATCGCATCGTTCTCGAGCTCCATCGCGAAGCTCCGCCCGAGTCCGATCACCGCCGCGAACACGTAGGTCACCCACAGCACGCCCGAAGCGAGTCGGCGCATCTCGTCGGGCTCGAGCGCGGGCCACGCGAACTGGAAGACCACGACGACCAGGATCGAGAAGACCACCATCGCCACGAGCCGGTCGCGCGAGCGCCACTCCGTGACGAGATCCTTCCAGAGGAGCGCGAGCGCGACCCTCACCCCAGTCCCTCCGCGTCGCGCGTCGTCGCCCCGGTCCTCATGCCGCGCGATCCGCCTCCTCCTCGCGCCCGAGTCGCGCAAGGATCTCCCGCAGCGCCTCGAGCTCGAAGTCCGCGCCGGCCGAGAGGCGGGCGCGCACGCGCCCGCGATGCAGCACGAGGCCGCGCTCCGCGAGCTCGATCGCCCGGCGCGGATCGTGCGTGATCAGGACCAGCGAGTGCCCCCGCTCGCGCAGCGCGCCGAGCCGCCCCGACAGCCGGCGCGCCGACACCTCGTCGAGCCCGGTGAAGGGCTCGTCGAGCAGCAGCACGTCGGGGTCGTGCACGATCGCGCGGGCGATGGCGAGGCGCTGGGTCATGCCGCGCGAGAAGGTGCCCGCCCGGCGATCGGCGACGTCGAGCAGGCCGAGCGGGCCGAGGATCGAGTCGAGCGCATCGTCCGTGGTCCCGGCGCCGTGCAGTCGGGCGGCGAAGGCCAGGTTCTCGCGCGCCGTGAGCTCGCCGTAGAGAAGCGAGGCATGGCCGACGTAGCCCACGTGGCCGCGCAGGCGCTCGCGCGAGAGCGGGTCGGCCGCGTCCGCGAGGTGCGCCTCGAAGCGACCGGCGCTCGGTCGCGAGAGACCGGCGAGGATCCGCAGCAGCGTGCTCTTGCCGGCGCCGTTCGCGCCGAGCACGGCCAGCGACTCCCCGGGCCGCACCTCGAGATCGACGCCGCGCAGCGCCGCCACCCGGCCGAACCGCTTCTCGAGCCCGACCCCCTCGAGACGGACCCCCCTCAAGCGCTCGACTCCGGAGACTCCTCGAGCCGCCCCCCACAATGCGAGCAGAAGCGCCAGGCCGGTCGCACGGGCTCGCCACAATGCGTGCAGAATCGCTTCGCGGCGGGGGCGGGGACGTCGCCGGTCCGGTCCGGCGCCGTCGTGCTCGCGTGCGCCGGGGGTGTCGCACTCGCTTGCGCCGGGGGTGTCGCGCGCACGACGGGCTGCGCGTCCGGCACCGGGGCTCCGGCGATCGCCGGCGCCCCATCCGTGGGCGCAGCCGTCGGCGACCCGCTCGCCGACGGCTCGGCCGGCATCCCCGTGCGCTCGGCGCGCAGCAGGGCGATCGCCCGGCGCCGCAGTGTCGCGCGCATCCGCTCGTGGTCGGCGGCCTCGAGCTTGCCGGTCTCGTGGTCGTGGTCGAGGTCGTGGATCTCGGCGTAGATCGCCTCGAGCTCGGTTCGCAGGCGAAGCGTCTCCGGTGCGACCCGCGTCGGCTCGCTTCGCCGCGCGCGCAGGGGCGCAGCGAGGAAGAGCGCCGCGGCGCCGGCGCCCGCGATCGCGAGGGCGGCGGCGGCGGGGCGCGGCACGCCCGTCGCACGGAGCGGCTCGATCGAGAGGTCGACCGGGTCGTCGGGACCGACGTTGAACGCCTCGCGATGGAGGTAGTTGCGGGTGCGGTTGCGGAAGGGGCGGCGGCGATGGAGGCGATTGCTCGCGACCGCGAGGCCCGTATCGGCGATCAGGACGTTCAGCGTCTCGACTTCACGCGGGAACTCGAGATCGAGGGACAGGCCCTCGGGACCCGCCGGCAGGCGATAGGAGTAGCCGAGGGAGGTCGCACCCGAGGCGATGGGTCCGATCACGTCGAATCCGCCGTCGTTGGTCGGCACGAGACCGAGGGCCTCGGCCTCGGGGGCGACACCGTTCAGCGTCGCACCGCGCGGCAGCCGGACGTGCAGCAGCGGCGCGTCGGGCGTGCCCGAGACGGGCGGCCCGTCCGCGACCTGGAGGTTCAGGTCGACGGTGGCCGTGAGTCGTGTGTCGTCGAGCTCGAGCCAGACGTCGCCGCGCGGGATGCGCACGAGCGAGGGATCGAAGCGGCCCTCCGGCAGGGTCAGCGCCACGTCGAGCCGCTCCCCCGCCGCGAGCCGCGACCGGGCCCAGGCCGCCAGCGGCTCCCCGGCATCGGAGGCGACCTCCTGCGACGCGACCAGCGAGGGCCCGTCCGCCGCGATGCCCTTCGTACCCGCCACGATCACGACGCGCTCCGCCGGGCTGCCGAGCTCGATCGGCAGCGTCGCCCGTCGGGCGTCTCCCGTCGTCGGCAGGGGCATGCTGTACTGGTACTCGATGCGCTGCTCGCCGGGATAGAGCGGGCCGTAGAAGGCGACGACGCCGTCGGCCTCGGCGAGGCCATCGCCGATCGACGTCGCGCCCGGCGCGAAGTCGCGGGCGGTCGCGGGCAGGGGGCGCCGCACGATCGCGCGGGCCGGATCCGGGCCCGATCGCAGCACGACCCGGCCGCTGGGATTGGACAGGCGCAGGATCTCGCGGACCAGGAGGCGGTCCCCGGCCCAGTCGATCCGCGCGCGCAGCTCCTCGACGCGTACGCCGGTCGCGGCCTCGGTGGGGTCGGCGATGTGCATCTCGACCCGCGCGGACTGCTGGCCGGGCTCGAAGAGCAGGCGCTCGCCGAAGGGGATGTCGCGGTAGCGGACACCCACGAGGTAGACGATGCCCGGATCGTTCGAGAGGCCGGGGAAGACCTGGCGGCCCGTGGCGTCCGTCTTGCCGTTCGCGAGGCCGGGGGTGCCGTCGGGCCCCAGGGCGTAGAGCGCGACGGAGAGGCCGGCCGCGCGCTCCGGGTCGGTCTCGTGCACGACCTGGACCTCGATCGACGCGGGGCCGGCGGGCGGCGGCGGCGCCTGGCCGCCTTCACCGCCCGGGTGCTGGGCCGTCGCGATCGCGGTCGGGAGTCCGATCGCGAGCAGCACGGCGAGTCCGATCGCGCGACGGGAACGGCCGCCGCGCGCGCGCAGGGAAGGGGGACGGAATTCGCGGAGGCGACGGAGCAGGACCTCGATCATGCGACCGGCGCCTCGACGTGCGTGGCGGCCCCGCGCTCGGGATGTGGCCAGAGGACGAGCACGCAGCCCAGCACGAAGATCACGCCGCCCGCCCAGCCCCAGTTCACGAGGGGGTTGTGATAGATCTTGAAGGTCGCCGAGCCATCGGGCTCGACGGCGGTCAGGATCACGTAGAGGTCCTCGCGCCAGGTCGACCAGATCGACGGGATCGAGTTCGGCTGTTGCTCGAGCCAGTAGAGTCGCTTCTCCGGCGTCATGACCGCGAGCGGGGTACCCGAGGCGGTCGCGCCGCCGCCCGACGGGTCGTCCTCGCCGCCGCGATAGAGCGCGAGTCGCGCCTTCGCGCCCCCGTAGTGCTGGGCGGGGATGGCTTCGGCCGTCAGGTAGTGCAGCCGGAAGTCCTGGATCGAGACCGACTGACCCGGGCGCAGGTTCTCGAGCTTCTCCTCGTTGAAGGCCGCGCCCGACACGCCGAGCAGCAGGATCACGACGCCGGCGTGCACGATGTACCCGCCGTAGCGGCGCTGGTTGCGTCGCAGCAGGGTCGCGAGTGCGGTCGCAGCGCTCTCGTCGAGGCGCCGCATGCGGGCGCCGACCGCGCGGCCGTACTCCTGCGCGATCGTCGTCAGCACGAATCCGCCGAGGCCCCAGCACGCGATCGCCCAGTAGCCGGGCGCGGTGCCGAAGAGCACGAGCACGCCGGCCGCGACGGCCAGACCGACGCCGGCGGGCAGGACGAACTGGCGCCGCAGGCTGGCGAGGCTCGCGCGGCGCCAGGCGATCAGCGGGCCGATGCCCGTCAGCACCAGCAGGAGAAGCGCGAGGATGCCCGCGAAGGTGTTGAAGTAGGGCGGGCCGAGGATGCGGCGCGCGCCGCTCAGCGCCTCCGTGAACACGGGGAACATCGTGCCCACGAAGACGACGAAGAGCAGCGCCATGAAGATCCAGTTGTTGATGATGAAGCTCGCCTCGCGGGAGAGCACGCTCTCGAGCCGGTTCGAGCTGCGCAGCCGCGGCAGTCGGAAGATCAACGCCACGACGTAGGCCACCAGGATCAGCACGACGTAGCTCGCGAAGATCCGACCGAAGCTGTCGGAGTTGGCGAATGCGTGGACCGACTGCACGATGCCGCTGCGGGTGAGGAAGGTGCCGAAGAGGCAGAGCCCGTAGGTGAGCCCGATCAGCACCAGGTTCCAGGTCTTCAGCATGTCGCGCTTCTCCTGGATCATGACCGAGTGCAGGTAGGCCGTGCCGGCGATCCAGGGCATGAGCGACGCGTTCTCGACCGGGTCCCAGGCCCAGTAGCCGCCCCAGCCCAGCACCTCGTAGGCCCAGCGCCCGCCGAGCATGATGCCGACCGAGAGCACGCTCCAGGCGAAGAGCGTCCAACGCCGCGTCGTGCGGAACCACGTCGTCCCGAGCTCCCCCGTCACGAGCGCCGCGAAGGCGAACGCGAAGGGCAGGGCGAAGCCCGTGAAGCCCGTGTAGAGCATCACGGGGTGGATCATCATGACCGGATGCTGCAGCAGCGGGTTCAGCCCGTTGCCATCCGAGAGTCTCTGGTCGTGGGGCAGCCGCTCGAAGGGGATCGACTCGAAGTTCACGAGTCCGAGGAAGAAGGCGACGTTCGCGAGCAGCGCGACGCAGACCCAGGGCATCAGCGCGCGGTTCTGCGTCCGGTTGCCGAGCACGGCGGCTGCTCCGTAGGCCGTGAGCATCCAGCCCCAGAGCAGCAGCGAGCCCGCCTGCCCGCCCCAGGCCGCGCCCAGCCGGTAGTGGAGCGGCATCGTGCGCGCCGAGTGCTGGGCGACGTAGGCGATCGAGAAGTCGTTCGTCGCGAGCGACCAGAAGAGCGCGCCCATCGCGAGCGACGCCGCGAGGAAGACGAGCAGCACCGCCCGCTCCGCCACCCGCGTCCACTCGTCGCGCTTCGTGATGCCGGCGGCGAGGCCGGCGCCGAAGCCGAGCAGGCAGAGGAAGAACCCGAGGCGGAGCGCGTACATTCCGAGATCGGCCATGGGGCGGGGCCCTCCTGTTCGTGGGCGTGCGATGGGTCGTGTGGGCTTCGTGCGCGTCGCCGCGCCGGGGCGGGCGCGCCGCGCGCCGGGATTCCGGTCGCCGCCGCCCACAGCGGGCGTTCCTCGCGACGTGGGCCCCCGGCCGGGATCCTAGAGCTCGATCGACGGCTCGCCGGCGAGCGGCGACTGGGCCTGGAACTTCGACGGGCACTTCGCCATCACGTTGTCGGCCTGGAAGACGGGACGTCCGCCAGCGACGGCGAGCTGTCCCTCGACGACGACCTCGGCGCCGTCCTTGAAGAGGTCCGGCGTCTCGAGGCTCCCGAACTCGACCTCGAGGGTCTGGCCGATCGGACCGCCCTTGTGCGGCGGCGCGTTCTGGACCGAGAAGCGCACGCGCTTGCCCTCGAGATCCCGCTCGATCGAGCCGTTCGCGACGTAGCCGTGCACCCGGGCGGCGCGGCCGAGCATCTGCGACTCGCTGGCGTGGAACTCGTCGAGATCCTGGAAGTACTGGAAGCCGACGCCGGAGCCCAGCTGGCCCGCGCCGTACCAGACGAGCAGGGCGGCGATCGCCGCTGCTCCGATCGCGATCTGCATCCCCTTGGACATCTGGGTCGGGTCGCCTCGTCGTGGGCCGCCGCGGACGCCGGCCGGACGCCGGGGGCGTCGACGGGGCGGGGCGGGCACTGCGTTCCGGGGTTCCTGGGCTGCGCGCCGGGCGCGGTCGCGCGAGTCGGCGCGGATCGTAGCTTCGCCCTCGGGTCGTGTCAAAAGGCGCCCAGTCGAAAAGTTCTGTGATTCCGGTTACTTGGACCGTTCTTCGCCTTGACGATCGGAGACCGCCGGGCTACCTGCCCGGCATGTCCGTGCCGCCTTCGAGCCCGCCCCGGCCCTTCGCTCGCCGCACGGACGAGATCGAGCCCTTCCTCGCCATGGAGGTGCTCGAGCGGGCGGCCGAGCTCGAGCGCCGGGGCGAGCGGATCGCGCACCTCGAGGTGGGCGAGCCCGCCTTCGCGCCGCCGCCGGCCGCGGCCCGCGCGATCGAGGCCGCGCTCGCCCGCGGGCAGACGGGCTACACCGACAGCCGCGGCGAGTGGGCCCTGCGCTGTGCGATCGCCGAAGACGTCGCCCGTCGCTTCGGCGCCCGCGTGGCCCCCGAGCGGGTGATCGTCACCCAGGGCACCTCGGCGGCCATGACGCTCGTCTTCGGGGCGCTGATCGAGGCGGGGGACGAGGTGCTGATCCCGACGCCGCACTACCCCTGCTACCCGAACTTCGTCCGCTTCTGCGGCGGTCGACCCGTCTTCGTGCCGACGGAGGCGGCGACCGGCTGGCACCTCGACCCGGACCGTGTGCGGGCGGCGATCACGCCGCGGACGAAGGCGATCGTGGTGGCGTCGCCCGCGAATCCGACGGGCGCGGTCCAGCCTCGCGAGGTGATGGAGGCCATCGCCGGGCTCGGTCCCTGCGTGCTCTCCGACGAGATCTACGACGGCCTCGTCTACGGCGGCGCCCGCACGACCTCGATCCTCGAGCTCTCCGAGCAGGGCTTCGCCTTCGACGGATTCTCGAAGCGTTATGCCATGACGGGCTATCGGCTCGGCTGGGTCGTGGCGCCCGAGTGGGCCGTGCGGCGACTCCAGGTCCTGCAGCAGAACCTGTTCATCTCCGCGAGCTCCTTCGTCCAGCAAGCGGGCATCGCCGCGCTCGCCGAAGGCGCGGAGATGGTGTGCGGGATGCGGCAGGCCTGCGACGCGCGCCGCCGACGCCTCGTCGACGGGCTGCGCGGGCTGGGCTTCGGCATCGAGCGGGAGCCGGAGGGGGCGTTCTACGTGCTGGCCGATGCGCGCCGCTTCGGGGCCGACTCGCGGGCGCTGGCCTTCGATCTGCTCGAGCGGGTCGGCGTGGGCGTGACGCCGGGGATCGACTTCGGCGCCGCGGCGGAAGGGCGACTGCGCTTCTGTTATGCGGTCGCGGAGGAGACGATCGACCTGGCCCTGTCGCGACTGGGTGCCTGGCTGCCCGAGCTCGCGCGGGGGGCGCGGCGATGAAGATCCTCGAGGCGGAGCTGCTGGCTTCGGCGCCGAGTGTCGAGCGTCTGCCGCCGAGCGGATTGCCGGAGATCGCCTTCCTGGGGCGCTCGAACGTCGGCAAGTCGAGCCTCCTGAACGCGCTCGCGCGCCGCAAGAAGCTCGCCCGCACGAGCAGCACCCCGGGCAAGACGCGCGAGCTCGTGCTCTTCCGCATCCGCACGGAGAAGGGCGAGGTCGGCTTCGTCGACCTGCCCGGCTACGGCTGGGCGAAGGTCTCGCGCAAGGAGCGGGAAGGCTGGCAGCGACTCGCCGAGGGCTACCTCGCACGGCGCGCCGAGCTGCGACTCGCGATCCTGCTCCAGGACGTACGCCGCGATTGGAGCGAGGACGAGGCCCTGCTGATCGAGTGGCTCGCCGAGCGGGCCGTGCCCGCGCGCGTCGTCGTGACCAAGTCGGACAAGCTGAAGCTCGGCCAGCGCAAGCAGCGCGTGCGCGAGCTCGCCGCCGCGATCGGCGAGCGGGTGCCGCGACCGATCGTGACCTCGTCGCAGAAGGGCGACGGGCTCGATCTGGTCTGGCGCGCCTGCCTCGATCACGCCTTCGGTCCGGACGCCCGCGATCGGGACGCCACGGCCGGGCCCGACGCCGGCGCGGGGGGCTGATCGGCGGGGCGTCCCGTGCAGGCCGGACGCCGCTGGAACCCGCGGCGGCTTGGCCGGCACTCCCGGCCGGTTAACCTGCCGGTCGGGGCGGACCTCGGCCCGCGGAGGAGATCGCGATGCGTGGGACGTGGCTGCTCCTGCTCGGACTGGTCGGGCTCCTGCTCGGGATGCTCGCGTCCGGGCCGAGCGATGCGGCTTCGCTCGGTCGCGCCGCGCGGCGCGGTGATGCGGAGACCGTGATGCGGCTGCTCGCGGCGGGCGAGGATCCCGACGAGCCCGACTTCTTCGGCAACCCGCCGCTCTACCAGGCCGCGTCGAAGGGGCATGCCGAGATCGTGCGGCTGTTGGCCGAGGCGGGCGCCGACGTCGACCTGGGCAACCGCTTCGGGTCGACCCCGCTCCACGCCGCGGCCTGGGCGGGTCACGTGGACGTCATCCGCGCCCTCGCCGCCGCGGGCGCCGACCTCGACGCACGCAACCTGACGGGCAGCGCGCGCAGCCAGATCGCCGTGGGGGCCTCGGCTGCGCTCAACCGCGAGACGCTTCGCTCCGCCACGCCGCTCGTGAAGGCGGCGCGCGCCGGGCAGCTCGAGGCGGTGCGGGTGCTCGTCGAGCTCGGCGCGGCGCTGCCCGCCCGGGACGCCGTCGAGGAGGCGACGCTTCGCGGACACGAGGAGATCGCGGCCTTCCTGACCCGTGCGGCGAGCGAGCGGCCCGCGCGCGAGCGCACGGCGCCTGCCGAGACGGGGGTGGCGCTCGCGTCGGCGGGGCCCTTCGAGTTCACCTCCGACTACCGACGCAAGGTGGCCGCGGTGATCGGCATCAGCCGCTACGCGAAGATGGAGGACCTCGAGGGCGCCCGGAGCGACGCTGCGGAGGTCGCCGAGCTGCTGCGCACCCTGGGCTTCGACGCCGTGTACGAGCTCTACGACGAGCAGGCCACCCGACCGGCGATCCTCGAGCTGCTCGGCGTGCGCCTGCGCGCGGAGACCGGGGCGAACGATCTCGCCTTCGTCTTCTTCGCGGGACACGGTGCGACGGAGACCCTGCCGAATGGAGAGAAGCGGGGCTACCTCGTGCCGAGCGAGGGCGATGCCCGGGATCCCTACGTGACGGGGATCTCGATGGAGAGCGTGGCGGATCTCTCCGAGCGACTCGCCGCACGCCACGTCTACTACGCGATCGACGCGTGTTATTCGGGTGGTCTCGTCGCAACGCCGACCGAGGGCGTGCGCGGCCGGCCCGACGCACCCAATCGGTCGGTGCAGGTGCTGACGGCGGGGCTCGAGGGACAGCAGGCCTCGGAGTCGGACGGTCGCGGCGTCTTCACGACCTACCTCGTGCAGGCCTTGCGGGGCGAGGCGAACCGGAACGGGGACGCAGTCGTGACGGCGACGGAGATCGGCTTCTACGTGGCGGATCAGGTGGGGCGGGCGACGCGCGGGGCCCAGACGCCGGCCTTCGGGCGGCTCGGCGGGAACGGCGAGGTGCGCTTCGGGCTGGCCGGCTCGGGAGGAGAGGAGCGATGAAGCGGGGGCTCGCGAGGGGCGTCGCCATCGGGCTCGCCGGATGGCTGCTGGTCGCGGCGTCGGTCGCGCGCGCCGGTGCGGAGACCCTGCTCGAGGCCGCGCGGGCCGGGGACCGGGGTGTCGTCGAGCGGCTGCTCGACGAGGGGGCGGATCCGGCGGCCGGGGACGCGGCGGGGGTGACGGCGCTGCACGCGGCGGCGGCCGCGGGTCGGGGCGACGTGGTCGAGCTGCTGCTGGCGCGCGGTGTCTTCGTCGACCAGGCGGAGTTCGACGGCGACACGGCTCTCGCGAACGCCAGCGCCCTCGGTCACGAGGCCGTCGTCCGGATCCTGCTCGCGCACGGCGCCGACCCCTCGATTCCCGGATCCCGGGGCGATCGCCCGATCCAGCTGGCTCGACAGGGACGGCATGGCTCGATCGTGCGGCTGCTGCGCGAGGCCGAGCAGCGGCCCGTCGCCCGGACCGGCGCCGTGCCGATCGCACCCGATCAGATCGGCCGCGTGCTGGGTGGGGGCGCGGACGCCTCGGCGCGCGTCTACCGCCCCGGCTATCGGCGACGCGTCGCCGCCGTCGTCGGCATCAACGACTACCGGCATTGGCCCCGCCTGAAGGGGGCGCGCCGAGACGCAGAGAAGGTGGCGGCCCGGCTGCGGGCGATGGGCTTCGACACGGTCCACGAGCTCTACGATCGCGAGGCCACGCGCGAGGCGATCCTCGAGCTGCTCGGCTCGCGCCTGCCGGCCGAGGTCGGCGCCGACGATCTCGTCGTGATCTTCTTCGCCGGGCACGGCGAGACCGAGGTCCTCGACGCCGACGGGACGCGCAAGCGTGGCTATGTGATCCCGGCGGACGCCACGGTCGAGAGCCCCTTCGCGACGGCGATCCCGATGCCGAAGCTGCGCGAGCTGACGAGTCGGCTCGAGGCGAAGCACGTCTACTACGCGATGGACTCCTGCTACTCGGGACTCGGCTTCACGCGCGGGCTCGGCGTCGTGGACCCCCGCGTTCCCGACTACATCGAGAAGGTCACGAGCCTGCGCGCCGTGCAGATGGTGACCGCGGGCGGCGAAGGCGAGGAGGCGATCGAGCGCGAAGGCGAGGGCGTCTTCACGCGCAGCTTCCTCGACGCCCTCGACGGGGCAGCCGACGCGAATGGCGACGGCTACGTGACGGCCACCGAGATCGGCGCCTACGTCGCCCCGCGTGTCACGAACGAGACCGGCGCCCGGCAGAGTCCCCAGTCCGGCCGACTCGAGGGCGAGGGCGAGATCGCCTTCGAGGTGCGGCCGGGAGGCTGAGGCCCCGGCGCGACGTGACCTTCCGCTGTGCTACGCAAGCCCCACCAGGAGCGCGCCACGGCGCTCGTGAAAGGGGATGGCGATGGACATGTGGATCGTGCGAAGGACGGTCGTCGGGGCAGCGATCGCGCTGGCCGGGCTGCTCGGTCAGGTGGACGCGGCCGGGGCGAACGCCCTCGAGATCGGCGGCAAGAAGTCGGTGACGGGCCTGCTCGCCGTCGCGACGACGAACCCGGACGACAACGGCCGGGACGACGAGTCGACGGCGCTGACCGTGGGCGTGAATGGTGCCTACACGACCCTCGATCGCCGCTTCGAGTTCGGCGGTGGCCTCACGATCATCGGCCTCTTCCTGCCCGACAACTTCGACGCCGACACGGCCGTCTACAACCTGACCGGCCAGGCCCGCATCAACTCGAATGCGCTCGGCCCCGACGAGAACGTGCTCCTCTACGTGGGCGGCGTCGCCGGTCTCGGCATCATCGACAGCGACCAGAACGCCATCGACGACGAGGTCGGCGTCTTCGGGCCGAAGGCGGGCGCGGAGTTCTACGTCACGCCGCGAACCGCCGTGCAGCTCGAGGACCAGCTCCTCTTCGACACGGAGAAGGGCATCTCGAACCTCTTCACGGTCGGCTTCAAGCTGCTCTTCGACTGAGTCGGGCGCGCCGTCGGGACGCCGGCACCTCGATGCGGGCGTCCCGATCGCGTCGCATCCGCTCCTCGTACACCGCGATCGCAGGCGTCGGGTGGGCTGGATCCTTCCGTTCGCCGCCCGAGAGGGAAGAGCTTGAAGGCACCGATCATTCCGCGAGAGATCGTCCCGAGCGTCGAGCGTGTCTCCGCGAGCCCCGCGCGGATCGCCCGCGAGTTCCGCGCGCTGGTCGACGAGGGCGCGCGGCTGGATGTCGTCGGCCGGGCGCGTCGCGATCCGATGAGCCTGCTCCGCGCCGGCTACACGCCCAAGCATCGGATCGACCTCTTCGGCACCCGCTTCTACCTGAGCAACGTCCGCCAGAATCCGGAGCTCCGCTTCTACGTCGCGTACGTCGTGCCGCCGGTCGCGAAGGGGCGGCGCGTGAAGGTCCACGCGCGGATCTTCTACAAGGACCTCTCGCTGATCTGGCGCTCCGCTTCGCACATGTCCTACGACCACGACGGGTCGCTCTGGATCGGGAAGGGCGACGTACGACGGAAGGTGCTCGACCGACACACGGAGTACGTCGAGTCGATCGAGTCGACGACGGATCTGCCCTTCGAGATGCAGCACGCCCTCGAGTCCTGCATGCAGGGCCTGCGTCGCGTGCCGGGCGACGGAAAGATCCTCGAGCAGGTGCTGCGGCGCGCGCCCGCGGATCGCATCGAGCCCTACGACGACTTCGTCGCCCCGCGCCGCCGCGCCGCCTCGAATCCCCGCAACCGGATCCACGGCGGTCGATCGATCGCGACCTTCGTGCGCCCCGGTGACCCGAGCTCGCTCGAGTTCGTGCCGGGCTACGAGCCGGACTTCGCGCGCGGGATCCTCGAGCGAACGACCTCGCAGAGCAAGCTCTACGGCGGTCGCCTGCGTCGCTTCCGCATCCTCTCGCGCAATCGCGAGGTTCAGTACCTGTTCCTCGCCGGACGCTGGCAGGTCTGGATCGTGCCGCCCCAGGCGACGACCACGGAGCTCTCGACCTACGGCGTGCGCACGATCGACGTCGTCGCCGCCGACGACGTCTTCCTCGCCGGCTGGGAGTACCACTACTTCGATCCCGATCTCGATCCGCCCGGCTGGTACAGCCAGATTCCGGAGGGCTTCGTCGGACGTCCCTGTCCGGTCGATCCGCACAAGGCCGACGCCTCGCCCTGGCTCGACCGACTGCCCGTCGTGCGCGAGTTCCGCCGGAAGGTGCTCGCGCGTTAGTCACGGGCGCATTGCCGCCGCGCTGCATGCGTGCCCCGACGACGTGTCTTCCGGTCACGCGCCCTGCGACCCGTGCGCCTGCACCGCGCACGGCGGATGCGGCTGCGCTTCTCGGGGATCTCCTCGATCGAGCTTCCGTGTGTTCGAACCGACACGCTCCTGCGATCGGGCTCGAAGGCGGGGTGGGCCCAACGCGATGGAGCGAACGAACGTGGCGACCTCTCTCTACGAACGGCTCGGCGGCGAGCCTGCGATCGAAGCGGCTGTGGGAATCTTCTACGAGAAGTTGTTGGGCGACGAGCTGCTCGTCCCCTTCTTCGACGGCGTCGACATGGCGAAGCAGGCGCGCAAGCAGCGGGCCTTCCTCTCCTACGCGCTCGGCGGACCGCAGAAGTGGACGGGGCGCTCGATGCGCGCGGCCCACGCCACGGCCGTGCGGCGCGGGCTCTCGGACGAGCATTTCGATCGAGTGGCCGGGCATCTCGTCGACACCCTCGGCGAGCTCGGCGTCGCGAAGGCCGAGATCGACGACGTCGTCGCGGTCGTCGGATCGACCCGGGACGACGTGCTGAACCGCTGACGGGCGCGCGCCTCTCCGGCGATCGATCTCGATGAAGATCCGAACCTCGGGACAGACGGGGGAGGGCGCACGCCGCGTCCTCTCCCTGCTCGTCGAGCAGCCGTCCGCCACGGTCCTCCGGCCCTGCCCGGGCTGTGTCAAGCCGTGCGCCTGTCCGCGGAACGCGACGGACTGCGGCTGCGGCTGCTCCCCGGACTGCCCGGACGCGGCGCGAGCGCTGTCCTCGGATCCGGCGCGCTACCCCGTCGAGTCCCTCGTCGTCCCCCTCGTCTTCGCGCTCGCCGAGCTGCGCCTCGCCGTGCCGTGCTGGTCCTGCGAGGGGCACCTGACGGTGGCGGGCGAATGGGTGCGCGTGCCCCAGGTCTGGTTCTACGCGGAGGACGCCGTCCTGACCGAGCTGCTCGCCCGGCATCTGGCGAGCCTGCGCGATCGGGGCGTCGTCGAGCATCTCTGGGAGATCACGGTCAGTCCCTACTCCGCCTGCGAGGTGACGACCTTCGTGATCCGCCCCGTCATCGATCCAGGCGCCGATGCGCGGAGCGAGCTCGAGCGGCTGCAGCAGGAGCTGCCGGTCCTGGCCAGCGGCCTGCGCGCATCGACCCTCGCCCAGGCCCGCAGCCGGCTCAAGCGTTAGTCGACCGTCCGCGGGCGCCGCCTTCGATCGCGTAGGCGATGCCGCGCGCCTGGCCTAGCGGAAGAGGTCGGTCGCGGGATCGCGCAGCAGCTTCTCGCGCACCGTCCCGTCGCCCTCGAAGGCGAAGCCCTCGACGACGACGACCGGCAGCCCCGCGCTCTTCCACATCAGCAGGCCCGCGGCGGCGGCGAGCTGGTCGGCGGTCGCGGGCTGGGTGACGAGCAGCTCGCGCCCCGCGCGATCCCGGGAGCCGCGATCGTCGCGGATCGGCGAGAGTCCCGCCGAGCCGAGGGCGACGTCGACCAGACCCTCGCGCCAGGGTCGGCCGAAGGTGTCGCTGATGACGACGGGGGTCGGGCCGGCCGGTGTCGACAGCGCCTCGTGGAGTCGGCGCGCGGAGGCGTCGGGATCCTCCGGGAGCAGGACGGCGACGTCCTCGCCGGGGGCATTCGAGAGGTCGACGCCGGCGTTGGCGCAGACGAAGCCGTGTCGGGTCTCGGTGATGAGGACGTTGTGACCGCGGCGGACGATGCGGCGGCTCTCGCGCAGGACGAGCTCGACCTGACGCGGGTCGCGACCGTGGGCGGCGGCGATCTCGCGGGCCTCGTCGCGTGGTGTCACGTCCGCCAGGCGCACCAATCGTCCCTCGGCCTTCGATACGACCTTCTGGGCGATCACGACGATGCGGGAAGCGAGCTCGATCTCCGCCCGTTGCGCGGCGTCGCGGATCAAGGCCGCGAGGTCCATGCCCGGCTCCACCTCCGGCAGGCCCGGGAGCGGTACGAGCCGCACGGGGCCGGGCAGGGCGCCCACCGTCGTCGACTTGGCGCTCATGCTCTTTCCTCCCGGCTCGCGGTCGCCGGCGCGGTCTCCCCGAAGATCTCCGTCAGCAGGGCGCGCGTGCGTCGCCCGCCACCCTCGGTCGCGAGGAAGGCCTCGAGGTCCTCGGGCTGGTCGAGGTCGATCGAGAGGGAGGCGAGCTCGAGGAGATGGAAGGGTACGCCGGCCTCGCGCGCCGCCTCGCGATGGCGCCGGGCGCTGTCGGGGCCGAACCGGCAGGGGATCACGCCGGCCGGCCGCTGGACCAGCGCCGAGGTCCCGCCATCCGCCGAGGGCGCACACCAGACGCCGCGCGCGCCCCGGGCGGACGCCGCCTCGAGCAGCGAAGCGAAGTCCGCCGCGACGGCCCCGGCGACGTCGCCCAGGACGATCAGGAAGGGCTCGTCGGGGCCGGGGTGCAGACGCGCGATGCCCTCCTCGAGCGCCGCGTTCAGACCCGGCTCGGGCCGGATCAGCGCCTCGGCGCCCGCCGCGCGCACGGCCTCCGCGACGATCGGATCGGGCGTCGTGACGGCCACGCGATCGAGGCCCGGCGTCGCCGCGAGGGCCTCGAGCAGATCCTCGAGCATCGCGAGGGTCAGGGCCTGCCGCCGCGCATCCGGCAGGTGCGGCAGCAGCCGCGACTTGCTCTGCTCGAGACGCTTCACGGGCACCAGCGCGATCGTCATCGCGAAGCCCCCCGCGACCGCGCGGTCCCCGCCGCCCCGCGCCGACGCCGGGCGACCCGCTCGGCGACGCCGAGCGCCGCCCGCGCGACCGCCTCGGAGACGCGCGCATCGACCATCATCGTGTCGAGCGCCTCGCTCTCGAGCCCGAGCGCCTCGATCGCCGGCTGGAGCGCCGCGTCGCGCTCGTCGAAGACGAAGCCGTCGATCCAGTCGGCGTAGAAGCGCGCCACGCCGAGCGCCGAGACCTCGCAGCCGAGCGCCCGAAGCAACGTATGCGCGGGTCCCTTGATCGGTGCTCCACCGACGATCGGCGAGACCGCCACGATCGGCGCCCCGCTCGAAGCCAGCGCCTCCCGCACGCCGCGCACCGCGAGGATCGGCCCGATCGAGACGACCGGGTTGCTCGGCGCGACGAGGATCACGTCCGCCGCGGCGATCGCCAGGGCGACGCCGGGCGCGGGAGACGCAGCCTCGGCGGCGGACAGGTCGACGGAGACGACGTCGGTCGGGGCACCGTCCCGCACGAGGTACTCCTCGAAGTGCACGCGCGCGCCGCCCTCGAGCGCGACGAAGGTCGGACAGGGATCGTTCGACATCGGCAGCAGCCGCAGCGCGAGTCCGAGGTCCCGGCGCAGCTCGTCGGTCACCTCGTCGAGTCCGGCGCCCGCCGCGAGCCGGAGCGTGCGGTGCAGGCAGTTGGCGTAGTCGGCGTCGCCGAGCCGGAACCAGGTCTCGTGCCCGAGCGCTGCGAGCCGATCGACGAGGTCGAAGCGGTCGCCTTCGAGTCCGAAGCCGCGTTGGCGGTCGATCCGCTCGGCGAGGGTGTAGGCGACGATGTCGAGATCGGGGGAGACGTGGACGCCGTAGAAGACGCGGTCGTCGCCCGTGTTCACGATCGCCGTGACGTGCTCGGGCGGGGTGGCGCGGACCACGCCGCGCAGGAAGCGCGCCGCCCCGACGCCCCCGGCCAGCACCACGACCCGACGGGCCCCGTCCGTCGACGACGCCCGACCGGGCGCTGCGTCGCGCGCCGGCGTCATCGCTGGGCGCCTCCGCTCATCGATCCGTCGCCGGCGCGGCGTCCGACGCGCGCAGCGCTGCGAGCGCCCGCTCGTTCTCCGACAGGCGCGCCGCGATCGCGCGCAGGGTCGGATCGTCGTAGAGCGGCGGGTCGCCTTCGTCCCGTGGTCTCGCGACCAGCGCCTCGAGGGTCGCGTGGTCCTCGGCGATGCTCGACTCGAGCGCCGCCCGTCGCGCCGCGCGCTCGCTCTCGCGCCGTGCGGCGGCACCCGACGAGCGATCCGCGCCACGGCAGCCGAGCACCAGGGCCAGCCCGAGCCAGAGGGCGACCGCCAGCGTCGGTCGGAGCGTGCGGGGGGGGCGCTTCATGCGCGGCGATTCTTCGGGACGGGCCGCGCGGCGTCAAGCGCGGCCGGCCGGACTTCCACGAGGACCGACGAGGCGGCGGCTCCACGCATGCGACGGGGCGATGCGTTCACGCCGCGTCCTCGCGCGGCCTTTCGTGCGGTCCTCGCTCGTCGGCCGGGCGGCACGCGCCTTGCGATCCCATCCCGGCATGTCGTGCCGACGTCGCCTCGATCCGGTCCTCCTGCTCGCGCTGCTGCTCCTTTCGTGGGCGCGGGACGCGGCGGCCGACGAGGTCCGGGCCGCTGCCGCCGGCGAGGCGCCTCGAGTAGCGGCGGCGGCGCCGATCACGACGGCCTGGCAATGGCTCGGCGAGTCGTCGGGGCGGGGCGAGGAGACGCGCATCCTGGCCGTGGGCCGTGAGGGCGAGCTGGCGATCGGCGACTCGGGCGGGATGACCTGGTGGCGCGGGGGGCGGCGGGAGCGGGCCGCGCTGCCGCCGGTGCGCGACGCGCTCTTCGACGAGGCCGGGCAGCTCGTGGTCGCGACGGAGGCCGGTCTATACGTCTGGTCGCGGAATGGACGGCCCCTTCGACGCACGCTGCGCGACGGCCAGGCCGGCAACACGATCCATCGCCTGGCGCGGGCCGGGACGGCGTGGGTGCTCGCCACGGATGCGGGCGCCTACTGGTCGCCGAACGGCCGGATCGAGCAGCCCCTCCGTGCGGCGGGTGCGTCCCGACCGATCACCCTGGTGGCCGTCGTCTCGACCGGTGCGGCCGACGCCCCGCCCGACGCCTCGCTCGACCGCGGTGGATCGTCGCTCGCGGAGGTCTGGCTCTTCGGCGCCGGGCTGCTCGCGCGGGTGCGGGGCGTGCCGAGCGACGCGGGGCTGCGCGTGGTCGACGTCCAGCGTGAGGACCTCCCCGATGCGATCGGAGAGCGAGCGCCGGTGGATCTCGTCTTCGACGCCGGCTCGGACCGGCTGCACCTCGTCTTCGACGACGTCGTCGTGTCTCGCTCCGTCACGGCGAACGCAGACCGGGCGACGACCGCCTGGCGGATCCGTCGACCGGTCCTGCCTCCGGGCGCACGCATCCGTCGCCTGGCGACGCTCGACGACGGGGTGCTGCTCGCGACCGATCACGGCCTGCTTGCGGCGCCCGCGCTCGATGGACCCTTCCAGCGCGTGGGGGGCTCGGCCGGGACGAGCGACTGCGTCGACGTGCGTGCCGACCGGTTGCGAGCGGCCGTCGTGCTCTGTCGCGAGGGCGTGTTCGCACCGATGCGGTCGGCGGCGCGAGGCCTGGCCGGGCCGGGGGCCCTGCTTCGTGCCGAGCGCGCACGGGTCGCGCCCGACACCCCGGGTCCGGGCGCGGGGCGGGACGAGTCGGGGGACGCCTCGCGCTTCGCGTTGGCGCCGGATCCGCCGGTCGAGCTGGTGCTGCGACACGCCTTGCGTCGTTCGGGGCTCGACGTCGAGCGGGACCGGCGCCTGCGACGCGGGCTCTGGCAGCGGGCCTTCTGGCCGAAGCTCTCGCTGCAGCTCGGTGCCGACTTCGACCACGATCGCGCCCGGGACGCCGACCAGAGCTTCGTCTCGGGGGACACGCGGTATCTACTCGATCGCAGTCGGGACGAGGGACGCCGGCTCTCTGCGAGTGTGTCGCTCGACTGGGACCTCGGCGGCGTCGCGTTTCCCGACGACGCCGTCGACCTGTCGCGGGAGCAGCGTCAGGTCGTGAGCCTGCGCGACGACGTCGCCGACGAGATCAACCAGCTCTACTTCGAGCGGCAGGCGATTCGCGAGCGGCTCGCCACGCCCGGTGCGATCCCCGATCCCGCCGAGGTCGCGCGGTTGCGCTGGCGCGCGCGGGAGATCGAGGCCGGACTGGACGCCTGGACCGGAGGCTTCGTGGCCCGGTGGCGGTTCGAGCGGAGCCGCTCGCTCCCGGGCGCGCCCGCCGCGGCAGACACCTTGCACCCCGAGGTCCCGAGCCAGAGGAACGAGACGCGATGAGCATGATGAGCATGAGAAGAAGGAAGGGGATGGAAGTCGGGTCCGGCGGAGTCGGTCGGATCCTGGGTGGTGTCTTCGCCGCCGTGTGGCTGGGGGCGGCGGGGACGGCCTCGGCGCTGCCGCTCTTGTCGGAGGTCTACTACGACGCCGTCGGCTCCGACGACGGCGAGCTCTTCGTGGAGATCGCGGGGCGGCCCGGTACGTCGCTCGAGGGCTGGGTGGTCGAGGGCGTGAACGGGGCGAACGGTGCGGCGGGGCCCACGATCGTGCTCTCGGGCGCGATCGGCGAGACGGGGCTCTTCGTGGTGGCCGATCAGCGCAGCGACGGGACCACCTCGATCCTCGGCGCCGACTGGCTCGCCAACTTCGACTTCCAGAACGGACCCGACTCGATCGTGCTGCGGGACGGGGAGCGCGTCGTCGACGCAGTCGGCTACGGCGTGTTTGGCGTCGGCGAGTTCTTCGCCGGCGAAGGGACGCCTGCTCCGGACGTGGCGCCGGGCGAGAGCCTGATGCGGCGCTTCGCCGACGTCGACACGGACGACAACGCGAGCGACTGGATCGTCGGGACGACGCCGTCGCCCGGCATGGCCGAGCTCGCGATCGTGCCCGAGCCGGGCACGGCGCTCCTGCTCGGCCTGGGTCTCGCGGGACTCGCGAGCGCGGGGGGACGTCGCGACCGTCTCGAGCGGGCGAGGGTCGGGCGGGGCGCCTAGACTGCGCGCTCCCTCTTCCCGACGCATACGGAGACGAGACATGCCCAGGCAGGTCGACTGGTACTACTTCCGCAAGGGTTGAACGAGCTGCACGCGAGCCTCCAGGGTGCTGGAGGCCAGTCAGGTGCAGATCCGCGAGGAGGTGCCGGCGAGCCGCAAGCTCGGTGCCGCGGAGGCGAGGGAGATCGCTACGGGCTCGTCACGGGTCTACGTGGCCAAGGGCAGGCAGCTCGATGTCTTCGACATGAAGACGGCCGAGCTCGACGAGGTGGTCGCGAAGATGCTGGGTCCGACCGGCAACCTGCGTGCGCCGACCCTTCGCGTGGGCCGGACGACGATCGTCGGCTTCGACGAGGCGACCTACGCGTCGCTGCTCGCCTGAGGCCCGGATCCGATCGGGCGGGGACTCGAGACGACCGGCCGGGGGCGGCGGCTCCCGGTCGGTCCAGACCCGTCGAGGCCCGGAGCGGCACGCTCGACGGGCCAGAGCGAGCGAGGGCATCGGGCTACGTCCGCGGCGCGGCCGCGGCCGGGCGGTCGCCCCTTTCAGATTCGGGGGCGGCGACCCGATAGGACGAGACGCGTTGGCGGGTGGGCCGGCCCGGGGCCGGGTCGGACCGTGACGCCAGCGTGGTATGTTCGCGCGACGCGCCGTTCCGGCGTCCGTGCGGTCGGATCTTCCGGGGGGGCATCGCACGATCGATGCTGTCGGGCTTCAACACGAACTTCCGCCATCGCGGTGTGCTCTTCCACGTCCAGACCGAGGACAGCGGACGGGGCAATCCGCACGTGATCACCCACCTCTTCCACGGTGGGAACATCATGGCGTCGGAGAAGCGCGACTACTCGGATCTGCTCGAGCAGGGCGATCTCGAGGCATCCGTGCGCAAGCTGATGGAGAGCCAGCACAAGGCGATGCTCAAGCGGCTCTCGCGCGGCGAGCACGACGCGACGATCGAGCAGCGGCTGGGGCCCGACGTATTCCGCGCCGACGTCTCCGGCCAGACCGACTCCGCCTCGACGACCGAGGAGGAGCGCCCGCCGATGCCGCCGGGCCGCGAGGCCGAGGTGGCCGCCGCATCCGTCGCGGCGACGGGGCGTGCGCCGACGGCCGCGCCGGCGCCCGGCTCGCTGGCCGAGCCGACGCGTCTCGAGCCCGCCGACGAGCCCTCGGCCCGGTCGCGACTCGCCCGGGTCTTCGGCGATCGGGTCGTGTCCGAGAAGCCGCTCGACGAGGTCGTGCTCGACTACCTCGTCGAGAACGCACGCAAGCGCAAGCGGACGACGAAGTGAGGGCTCGCCCGCGGCGCGATCGGCTCCGGGGCGACCGGGGCCGGCCGGGGCGCGCGAGGTGAGACGCCGGGGATTCAGCACGGCGGGCGAGCCGCCCGTGCGCCTGTACCACGTCTCCAAGTCCTACATGGCCGGGCAGTACGCGCTGCACGACGTCTCGCTCGAGGTGCGTCGTGGGGAGTTCGTGTTCCTGACCGGGCCCTCGGGCGCGGGCAAGACGACCTTGATGGAGCTGATCTTCGCTGCGGAGCAGCCGAGCGAGGGTCAGATCCTCGTGCTCGGTCGCAACGTCGCGCGGATCGGCGCCGGCGCGATCCCGGCGCTCCGCCGTCGGGTCGGCGTCGTGTTCCAGGACTTCAAGCTGCTGCAGGACCGCACGGTCGAGGAGAACGTGCGGCTCGCCCTCGACGTGATCGGCACACCGCGCCGCGAGGCGCGCGCGCGGGTCTTCCAGATGCTGAAGTCCGTCGGCCTGCAGCATCGCCGCTTCCACCATCCGCTCTCGCTCTCCGGCGGCGAGCAGCAGCGCGTGGCCCTCGCCCGTGCGCTCGTGAACGAGCCCGAGATCCTGCTCGCCGACGAGCCGACGGGCAACCTCGACCCGGAGCTCACGATCGAGATCATGGACCTGATCGTCTCCGCCTCGACCCGCGGCACGACGGTCATCGTCGCCACGCACGACCACGGCCTGATCGACCGCTACGGCAAGCGCGTGTTGCGCCTCGAGAACGGCCGCGTCGTCGAGGACCATCCGGCCGCCTCCTCCTCGATCGGAGCGAGCGCATGAGCCGCGTGCTCATGCTGATCGCGATCGCCTTCGGCAACGCGCTGCGCGGCATCCGGCGCGCCAGCACGACGAGCCTGCTCGCGGTCCTGACGATCGCCGTCGTGCTGGTGCTCGTGGGCAGCGCCGCACTGCTCGTGGAGAACATGAGCGGGCTGCTCGACGAATTCGGTGCGGAGCTGCAGGTGACGGCCTATCTCGAGCCCGGCCTCCCGGCCGAGGCCCAGCGCGAGCTCGCCGAGCGCGTCGGGTCCGCGCCGGGCGTCGAGGCCGTCCTGCTCGTCGACGAGGCGGCGGCGCTCGCGCGCTTCGAGCGGATCGCGGGGGGCGCCGAGCTGCTCGCGGGACTCGAGGAGAACCCGCTGCCCGCCTCGATCGAGGTGCGCCTGCGCGCCGATGCGCGCACGGCGGAGTCCCTGGCGGTCCTGACCGACTCGCTCGAGGGCCTGCCGGGCATCGCCGAGCTCGCCCAGGGTCAGGAGTGGATCGAGGGCTATGCCCGCGCCGTCGCCCTCGCGCGCGGGATCGCGACGGGCATCGGCATCGTGCTCGGCCTCGCCGCGCTCCTGATCGTCGCGAACACGATCCGGCTGGCGGTCTATGCGCGACGCGACGAGCTCGACATCCTCGCACTCGTCGGGGCGAGTCGGACCTTCGTGCGCGTGCCCTTCCTGCTCGAGGGCACGATCCAGGGGTTGCTCGGTGGGCTCGTGGCGCTGCTGGTCGTGTGGGGCGCCTACGAGCTGCTGCTGCCGCAGGTGCGCTTCGGACTCGAGCTCGTGCTGGGGCGCGCCGAGCTGCACTTCTTCACGACGGTGGAGTCCGTGCGTCTCGTGCTGGCCGGGGCGGGGCTCGGGCTGCTCGGGTCGATGACGGCGCTCGTCGGGGCGGGCAGCGAGACGTGAGCCGGCGCGCCCTCGTCCTCGCCGCGGCCCTCGTCCTGACGATCGTCCCGCACTCGCTCCGGGCGCAGGATCGATCCGACGAGCTCGAGCGGCTGCGCGAGCAGATCGAGCGCAGCCGCGAGCGGGTGGGCGCGCACGAGGCGGACGAGCGTGCGTTGCTCGAGCAGCTCGAGGAGGTGGACCGGAGCCTGCAGTCGGTCGTGCGCGAGCGTCGCGAGGCGCGCGAGGTCGTGGCCACCGCGCGTGCGCGGCTCGCCGACCTCGAGCCGCGGCTCGAGCGGGCAAAGGCGACCCTCGCCACGACCCAGCGGGCGCTCTCGGCGCGCGCGGTGGCGCTCTATCGGGGGGGCGAGATCGGCCCCCTGCGCGTGCTCTTCTCCGCGGGCTCGCTGGCGGATCTGCTCGCCCGGGCGAGTGCGCTGCGCGTGCTGGTCCGGCACGACGCCGCGCTGGTCGCGCGACACGGCGAGGAGCGCGATCGACTCGCGGCGCTCCAGGCCGAGTCGCGCGCGGCGCTCGCCGAGCGGGAGCGGGCCGATGCCGAGCTCACGCGCGTCGCGGCCCGGCTCGAGGCCGAGCGGGCCGGCAAGGGCACGATCCTCGCGCGTGTGCGCGAGGACCGCACGACCGAGCGCCGCCTTCTCCTCGAGCTCGAGCAGGCGGCGCAGGCCCTCGAGGAGACGATCCGCACCCTCGGCGCCCGCAGTGCGCGGGAGAGCAGTGGCGTGGCCGGCTCGGGCTTCGCCGGTCGACAGGGCCGGCTCCGGCGTCCGGTCGCGGCCGCGGTCGCGGCGGCCTTCGGGCGCGTGGTCGATCCGGAGTTCCAGACCGCGACGATGCGCAACGGCGTCGACTTCGCCGCCACGGCCGGCACACCCGTCGCGACCGTCGCCCCCGGCGTCGTGCGCTTTGCCGGCTGGTTCCGCGGCTACGGCCGGATCGTGATCGTCGATCATGGCGACGGCTTCCACACCGTCTCGGGGCATCTCGACGAGATCCACGTCACGGTCGACGACCCGGTCGAAGAGGGCCAGTCCCTCGGCACCGTCGGCGAGACCGGCTCCCTCGGCGGACCGAGCCTCTATTTCGAGCTGCGCCGCGACGGGCGGCCCGTCGATCCCGAGCGCTGGCTCGCGGGCGGCTGATCGCCCGCGACCTCGCTTCTCGCGTCTTCGTCCTTCGCGCTGGCGTGGTCGCGATCGATGGCCAGGCGAGCCCCAGCGTTCTCGCGAGGGGTCCGCTCGTTCCCGGGCTCGTGCGTGGCGCCCGAAGAGGCTTTCGTGTCGGTTCTGCGTCGAGGGCGTCGTGAAGCCGCTCGTTTCGCCACGTCCTTCGGACGGTCGGTTCACGCGTCGTCACGCGCTCTCGATCGCGAGTTCATGCGCGCGCCATCCCGCTGGCACGCGTGCGGGTCACTCTCGCGCCCGCGCGATCCACCCCGGGTGGGGTGGTCGCGGGAACCCGGACCCGGCAACGCATGGCGTTGCCCACGAACACGAAGTGAGAATCCGAACGATGAAGAAGATGCTTTCGAGCTGTCTCGCGGCGGGCACTGCGCTCGTTGCGGCGCAGGTTGCGGAGGCGGGCACGGCCCCGTACTTCACGCCCCTGACCCAGTCCTCGGCGGTGGCCTCCGCCGGTCACGTGAACGAGCTGAGCTCGCCCTGGCAGACCCCGGCCGGCATCAGCCAGGTCCAGGTCACGAGCATGAACGAGATCGAGTCCGATCCGAGCCAGTCCGTCGTGCGCGTGTCGTCGCTCGGTAGCGTCGGCTCGATGTGGGACATGGTCACCTACGACGCCGCCGGCGAGTTCATCTTCATCCCGCACGAGACGCAGTATGGCGCGGGCGTGAGCCGCTACGACATCGCGGCCGACACGACGACGGCGCTCTTCTCGGGCGACGGCGGCGGCGCGACGGGCGACTGGTCGAACGACTTCGGAGCCTTCGATCCGGCCCGCATGACGCCCTGGGGCAGCCTCTTCGTCGCCGAGGAGTGGTCGGGCGAGGGACGGGTCGTCGAGATCCTGAATCCCTACGCGGACCCGGCGGACATCCAGATCGCCGAGAAGCACGCCTTCGCAAACGTGAGCGTCGAGGGCTTCGACTTCAGCATCGCAGAGCCGAACGTCGCCTACTACGTCGACGAGGACAACTCGGGCTCGATCTACAAGCTGGTCGCGAGCGACGACACCTTCGATGCCGGTCAGACCTTCGTGCTGTCGGTCGACGACTTCGCCGGAAATCCGGTGGCGAACTGGAACGCGGCCGACGTCCGCACGGGTCTGGCGACCTGGGTGCCGATCACGGATGCCGACGGCAACCCGCTGACGCCCACGGACCCCTTCGTGGTCACGCCGGGCAACCCGCGCCCCGGTCGCCTCGCGGCAAACGAGGTCGGTGGCACGCCCTACGGTCGTCCCGAGGACACGGCGGTGGCGCGACAGCGAAACGGCAACGAGGTCCTCTACTTCACGGCGACCTCCGAGAACGCGGTCTATTCCGTCGAGATGCTCGACGCCGGGCGCGCGATCGTGCGGCTCTTCGCGAGCGAGGCGACGACGCCGAAGAACGTGGGCTTCGCGGGGACGACGGCGCGTCTGAACTCGCCGGACAACCTCGCGCTCGACGCCGTCGGCAACCTCTACGTGATCGAGGACGCGCCGAACGGCGACGTGGTCGGCGGGGACATCTGGTTCGCCCGCGACGCGGACAACGACGGCGTGGCCGAGTCCCTCGACCACTTCCTCAGCCTCCAGGTGAACGGCGCCGAGTCGACGGGCATGGTCTTCGACCCGGTGAACCCGACGCAGTTCGTGGTCGCAGTGCAGCACCCGACGACCACGGGCCTCGCGGGCGGCCAGGGCGATGCCCTCTGGCTCTTCGACATCGCCGATGTCGTCCCGCCGACCTGCCAGCTCGAGAGCCGGGGCACCTGGTGGTCCTGGGTCGGCGGCTGGGCCAAGACCTGCTCGTCGGACCGCGACTTCAACTTCATCGAGAAGCTGGAGCGGACGGTTCGCCGCGGCGGCAACCACGGCCACGGCTACGGTCACGACTGAGCGAGCGTGATCTCCGAGGCCGGCGCGACCTCTCGTCGAGGCGTCGCGCCGGCCTCTTCGTTCCTGCTCCTCGGCCGGACGGGAACGAAGGCTCCCCGGCCGCGCGCGGGCCTCGTCTCGGGGGCGGCCGATCGGCCCATCTGGCCTAGTCTCTGCGGGCCTCATGACTCCCGACCGCCCGTCGCCCGGGCTGGAGGTCCCGCATCCGTGATCAAGCGACGTGTCCCCGGTCTCCTCGGGTCCTGCGTCCTGCTCCTCCTTCCCCTGCTCCTCGTCGCCGGGACGGGATCGCCTGCGGCGGCCCAGGAGGGGGATGCGTCTGCGACCGGGTCCGTCGCCGACGACACGCGCGAGGGGCGTCGCGTCCGCGCCCAGCGCTACGAGGACCTCGCCCTCTTCGCGAGCGTGCTCGAGCTGGTGCGGGGGAGCTACGTCGAGTCCGTCGACGAGCACGAGCTGCTGATGAGCGCGATGCGCGGGCTGCTCGAGGATCTCGATCCGCACTCGTCCTTCATGGAGCCGACCGCCTTCGAGGACATGCAGGTCGAGACCAAGGGCGAGTTCCACGGCATCGGCATCGAGATCTCCAAGGCCTCGGGCGAGTTCATCGAGGTGGTCGCGCCGATCGACGGCACCCCGGCCCAGCGCGCCGGCATCCAGGCCCGCGACCGCATCACGTCGATCTGCCCGACGGAGAAGCCCGAGGACTGGAAGGAGGAGTGCCGGCGTACGACGGAGATGACGCTGGTCGAAGCGGTCTCGCTCATGCGCGGGCGGAAGGGCACGACGATCACGATCTATGTGATCCGCGAGGGGCTCTCCGAGCCCGTCCGCTACGACATCAAGCGCGATACGGTCAAGGTCGCCTCGGTGCGCTCGGAGCTGCTCGAGCCCGGGATCGGCTACGTCAAGATCACGTCCTTCCAGGAGCGGACCGGGCAGGACCTGCGCGATCGGCTCGCCGAGCTCGAGGAGGAGAGCGAGACCGCGCTCACGGGACTCGTGCTCGACCTGCGGGACAACCCCGGTGGACTGCTCAACCAGGCCGTCGAGGTCGCCGACCAATGGCTCGACGCGGGCATCGTCGTCTACACGCAGGGCCGGGACGAGCGCGATCGCACGGACTACAACTCGACCGACGGAGTGCTCGCCGGCACGTACCCGATCGTGGTGCTCGTCAACGAAGGCAGCGCGAGCGCCTCGGAGATCGTGGCGGGCGCCCTGCAGGACCGCCATCGCGCGATCGTGCTCGGCGTGACGACCTTCGGCAAGGGCTCCGTCCAGACGGTCTACCCGCTCGAGGGCGGCGCCGGGCTGCGGCTCACGACCGCCCTCTATTACACGCCGGGCGGGCGCTCGATCCAGGAGGTCGGCATCACGCCCGACATCGTCGTCAAGCAGGGCGACCCCGCCACCCTCGGTCTGCCGAATCGGCGCCGCGTGCGCGAGAAGGACCTGCAGGGCCACTTCACGCAGGAGGAGGCGACGGGCCACGAGGCCGGGGACGCGCCGGCCGAACGCATCTTCCCGACCGGACTCGAGGGCGACGAGGAAGGGGAGGAGACGCTGGCCGCGACACCGCCGGCGCCCCCCGCCGTCGACGTGCAGAAGGCGCGGGCCGTGGAGGTGCTGAAGAGCTGGTCCTACTTCGACGAGCTCCGCCGTCTGCGCGAAGGGCGATCCGACGATGCGGCCTCCGTCGCGGACGCCGGAAACGACGCACGTTAGGCGGGTACCGATGGCAGGTGCGCGCGCGGGCGGGGCGGACGAACGACCGATCCTCGCGGTCGGCGAGCTGCTCGCCGGACTCAAGGGGCTGATCGAGCACCACGTAGGCCGCGTCTTCGTCGTCGGCGAGATCAGCAACCTCCACCAGGCGCGCTCGGGCCACAGCTACTTCACCCTCAAGGACGAGACGGGCCAGATCCGCGCCGCGCTCTTCCGGGGCAACGCCCGGCAGGTCCGCTTCGACCTCGAGGAGGGTCTCGAGGTCGTCGCCGAGGCGGAGGTCTCGATCTACGTGGCACGCGGCGAGCTGCAGCTCGTCGTGCGCGGCCTCGAGCCCCGCGGCGTGGGTGCGCTCCAGCTCGCCTTCGAGCAGCTGCGCAAGCGCCTCGCAGCGGCGGGCTTCTTCGACGAGGCGCGCAAACGATCGCTGCCGACCTTTCCGCGCCGGGTGGGGGTCGTGACCTCGCCGACCTCCGCCGCCGTGCGCGATGTCCTCAAGGTCGCGGCGCGGCGCTTCCCCGCGACGCCGCTGCTCGTGTCGCCGACCCTCGTGCAGGGCGACGAGGCACCCGAGCAGATCGCGGCGGCGATCGCGCGGGTGGCGGCGATCGAGGACGTCGACGTCGTGCTCGTCGTTCGGGGCGGGGGCTCGCTCGAGGATCTCCAGGCCTTCAATACGGAGGTCGTGGCGCGCGCGATCTTCGACTGCCCCCGGCCCGTGATCGCGGGGGTCGGGCACGAGACCGACGTGACGATCGCCGACCTCGTGGCGGATGCGCGCGCGCCGACGCCCTCGGCGGCGGCAATGCTCGCGCTGCCGGATCGCGGGGCGCTCGCGGCGATGGTCGCGCGGGACGTAAGGCGGCTGGGCTCGGCGATGCGCGGGCGGGTCGACGTGCGTCGTCAGCGTCTGCGGCGGCTGCACGAGGTGCTGCGCGCGCGCAGTCCCCAGGCGCGGGTGGCGCTCGCCCGGACACGCGAGGCGCGGGCACGGGTCGCAGCGGAGAACGCGATCCGTGCGCGGGTCGAGCGGCACCGGCGAAGGCTCGGGCAGCTCGCGGCGCGGCTCGAGGCGCTGAGTCCGCTCGCGGTGCTCGGCCGGGGCTATGCGCTCGCGCGGCGGGGGCGGGACGGGGCGCTGCTGCGGCGCGCGGCGGACGTGGCGGTCGGGGATCCGATCCGCTTGCAGCTCGCGGAAGGGCGGGTCGAGGCCGAGGTGACGCGGGTCGAGGTCGGAGGCGCGCTTCGAGAGTGACCCCCCGGATCGGTCGGGTGCGCCGAAAACCTACGGTTTTCCGGGGGGTTCGGCGCCTTCCTCGCGTTGACGCCGGGGTGGCGCACGGTTAGAGTCGCGCGCGATGGCGAAGGCGAAGCGCGCGGCCGCGGGCGACGCGGCGGGCTCCGGCGAGACCGGGCCGCCGACGCTCTCCTTCGAAGGCGCACTCGAGCAGCTCGAGCAGACGGTCCAGCGCCTCGAGGAAGGCGAGATGCCCCTCGAAGAGGCGCTCGCGCTCTTCGAGCAGGGCGTTGGCTTGTCGCGCCAATGCGCAACGACCCTGGAGGCCGCGGAGCGACGGATCGAGATCCTGGTGGCGGATCGGGGCGGGGCGACCCGCGTGGCGTCCTTCGATTCGGGCAGCGATGCAGGCAGCGACGCAGCCGACGACGACACGGATCTCGAGGACGACGAAGAGCCGGGCGACGAGGACGCCGAGGAATAGCGGTGGACGTGGACGCGTACATGGCCGAGCGGCTGCCGCGGATCGAGGCGGAGATCGAGGCGCGCTTTACGGGGGCGGCCTCCGATGCGGCGGGCTGGCCGGAGTCGCTGACCGGCGCGATGCGCCATCTGCTCTTTCCGGGCGGCAAGCGGCTGCGGCCCGTCTTCGCGCTCGCGGCAGCGGAGGCGGTCGGCGGACCCGCCGAGGCGGCGCTGCCGCTCGCGGTCGCGGTCGAGCTGATCCACACCTACTCGCTCGTGCACGACGACCTGCCCTGCATGGACGACGACGACGAACGGCGTGGGCGGCCGACCGTGCACGTCGCCTACGACGAGGCGACGGCGGTGCTCGCGGGCGACGCGCTCCTGACGGAGGCCTTTGCGGCGCTGGCCGAGGGCGCGCTGGCGACGGGGCAGGGCGAGCGCGGGCTGCTCGTCGCGGCGGAGCTCGCCCGGGCGGCCGGTGCGGCGGGGCTCGTGGGCGGCCAGGTCGACGACCTGCTCTTCGAGGCCGAGCAGACGACCTCGGGCGGAACCGATCACGCGCGGCTCGCCTCCATCCATGCTCGCAAGACGGCGGCGCTCTTCGGCGCGGCGATCGTCGGCGGGGCGACCCTCGGCGGCGCGAACGATGACGAGCGGGCGACCCTCGCGACCTTCGCGCGGGACGTCGGCATCGCCTTCCAGATCGCCGACGATCTGCTCGACGCCGACTCGGAGGAGGCGGCGAGCATCCTGCGACTCCAGGGCCTCGACGATGCAAAGCGCGGGGCGGAGGCCCTGCTCGATCGCGCCCTCGCGCGGATCGAGGGCTGGGGTGAGCGGGCCGAGCCGCTGCGGCGGCTGGCGCGCTTCGCCGTTCGGAGGGATCGATGAGCGACGAAGGCCGGACGCCGGGTGCGACGGAGGGGCGATCGCTCGTGCCCGCGAAGCTCCTCCACGGGATCGAGCGTCCCTCGGACCTGCGCAAGCTGCCGCGGGACAAGGTCGAGCAGGTCGCCTCCGAGATCCGGGACGAGATCCTCGCCCGGGTCTCGCAGACCGGCGGGCACCTCGCCTCGAGCCTCGGCGCCGTCGAGCTGATCACGGCGATCCACTACGTCTTCGACACGCCGAAGGATCGCTTCGTCCTCGACGTCGGCCATCAGGGCTACCCGCACAAGATGCTCACCGGTCGCCGCGAGGACTTCGACTCGATCGGCCGTCTCGGCGGCATGTCGAAGTTCCTGCGGCGCACGGAGTCCGAGTACGATCATTTCGGTGCCGGGCATGCAGGCACCTCGATCTCCGCCGCCCTCGGCATGGCGCGCGCCAAGTTCCATCAGGGCGAGGACGGGGTCGTGATCGCCCTGATCGGCGACGGGTCGATGACCGCGGGGATGGCCTTCGAGGCGCTCAATCACGCCGGCCACATCGGCGAGAAGAACCTGATCGTCGTGCTGAACGACAACGAGATGTCGATCGACCCGAACGTCGGCGCGCTCTCGTCCTACCTCTCGCGCAAGCTCTCGGCGCCGATGGCGCGGCGCATGAAGGGCTGGGCGCGGGAGCTGCTCTCGGGCATGCCCGGCGACATGCTGCACTGGGCGCGCAAGGCGGAGGAGTCGCTCAAGGTCTTCTTCTCGCCGGGGCTGCTCTTCGAGGCGCTCGGCTTCCGTTATGTCGGTCCGATCCAGGGCCATCGCATGGACGTCGTCCTCGAGACGATGGAGAACGTGAAGCAGATGGTGGCGAACGGGTCGGGCCCCGTGCTGATCCACGCGATCACGGAGAAGGGCCACGGCTACGGGCCCGCCGAGGCCGACCCGCTCAAGTACCACGGCGTCGGTCGCTTCGACGTGCGCTCCGGCGAGTTCGCCCCGTCGAAGGCGGCGCCCCCCTCCTACACGAAGATCTTCTCGGATACGCTGATCCGGCTCGCGCGGGAGGACGAGCGGATCGTCGCGATCACCGCGGCGATGGCCTCGGGCACGGGCCTCGACCGCTTCCAACAGGCCTTCCCCGATCGCTTCTACGACGTGGGCATCGCCGAGCAGCACGCGGTCACCTTCGCCGCCGGCCTCGCCGCCGAGGGCATGAAGCCCGTCGCGGCGATCTACTCGACCTTCCTGCAGCGCGCCTACGACCAGGTCGTGCACGACGTCTGTCTGCAGAACCTCGACGTGACCTTCGCCCTCGACCGGGCCGGACTGGTCGGCGCCGATGGGGCCACGCATCAGGGGCTCTTCGACTTCGCCTACTTCCGCAACCTGCCGAACGCGATCGTGATGGCGCCGAAGGACGAGAACGAGCTGCAGCATCTGCTCGAGACGGCGATCGAGTACCCGGGCCCGGCGGCGGTGCGCTTCCCGCGCGGCTCGGGCGTCGGTGTGCCGCTCGATCCGGAGATCAAGACGCTGCCGATCGGCGAGGGCGAGCTGCTGCGGGACGGCCGGGACGCGGCGATCCTCGCGGTCGGTGCGACCGTGCATCCCGCGCTCGAGGCGGCGGCGGAGCTGGCCGGCGAGCGGCTGGGCTGCGCGGTGCTGAACGCGCGCTTCGTGAAGCCTCTCGATCGCGAGCGCATCCTCGATCTCGCCCGGCGATGTCGCGTGATCGTGACCGTCGAGGAGCACAGCGTGATGGGCGGCTTCGGCTCCGCCGTGCTCGAGCTGCTCGCGGAGGAGGGGCTGCGCACGCCCGTGCGACTGCTCGGCATCCCGGATCAGCTCGTCGAGCACGGGGAGACGCCCGAGAGCCTGGGCCTCGCGCAGGGCGACATCCGCGACGCCGTGCTCGCGCTGCTCGCCGAGGCGGACGCCGCGCCCGGCGGCTGAGCCCGCGCGTGGCGGATCCGAGCGACGACGCGGACGGCGGCCAGACCGGCGGCGCGAACGGCGGCCAATCCGGCGGCCAACCCGACGGCCGATCCCGCGGCCACGCGGACGGCGCCCCGGCCCGACCGGCCGGCCGGAGACGCGGTGTGCGCCTCGACGAGCGCGTCGTCGCGGAGGGCCTCGCCGAGACGCGCAGCGCGGCCCAGGCGCTGATCCTCGCCGGGCGGGTGCTCGTCGACGACGTGCCCTGCGACAAGGCGGGCACGCGCATCGCCCCCGCGCGCAGCGTCCGCCTCAAGGCCGGCACCCGCCCCTTCGCCTCCCGCGGCGGCGAGAAGCTCGTGGGCGCGCTCGAGGATCTCGGCGTCGATCCGACGGGGCTGTGCTGTCTCGACGTCGGCGCGTCGACCGGCGGCTTCACGGACTGCCTGCTCCAGCGTGGCGCGCGGCGCGTCGTGGCCGTCGACGTCGGGCATGGCCAGATGCAGGCGCGGCTGCGCGCCGATCCGCGGGTCGAGCTGCGCGAGGGCGTGAATGCGCGCCATCTCCGACCGGGAGACTTCGACGAGCGCTTCGAGCTCGTGACGGTCGACGTCTCCTTCATCTCGCTCGCGCTCGTGCTGCCGGCGCTCGACGCCTGCGCGCCCGAGGCCGAGCTGCTGCTGATGGTGAAGCCGCAATTCGAGGTCGGGCGGGAGCAGGTCGGCAAGGGGGGCGTCGTGCGGGACGATGGGCTGCGCCGGGAGGCCGTCGATCGCATCGCCGCGGAAGCCCTGCGTCTGGGGCGCCGGGAGCTCGGCCGCGCCGAGAGCCGCGTGGCGGGCCCCAAGGGCAATCGCGAGATCTTCCTCCGCCTCTCGGCCCGGGCGGTCGATGGGGAGCCCGGCTGCTAAGCTCCGCGGCCACGTCGTCGCCCCAGGCGCGCTCGGGGCGGCGGGACGGGAGAACGAAGCGATGATCGAGGTCACGAAGGAGGCGGCCGAGCGGATCCGCACGCTGCTGGCCGAGGACGGCAAGCAGGAGACCCACGGTCTGCGCATGAAGGTGATCGGCGGCGGCTGCTCGGGGCTCCAGTACCAGCTCAGCTTCGACGACGTCGTGCGCGAGATCGACACGGAGATCGAGCTCGAGGGCGTGCGGGTGATCGTCGACGAGAAGAGCGCGCTCTACCTCGTGGGCTCGACCCTCGACTTCGTGGACACGCTGCAGGAGTCGGGCTTCAAGATCCAGAACCCGAACGCCTCCAATACCTGCGGCTGCGGCCAGTCCTTCGCGGCCTGAGTCGCCGCGAGGCGGCGGCGAGCGCCCCTTGTCCCGCGAGGCCTACCTCGACCACCACGCCACGACGCCCCTCGACGAGCGGGTGCTCGAGGCGATGCAGCCCTACCTGACCGACGAGTTCGGCAACGCCGCGAGCCATACCCACGCCTGGGGTCGCCGCGCGGCGGCCGCCGTCGAGCTCGCCCGGGAGCGGATCGCCGGCGCGCTGGGCGCCGAGCCGCGCGAGATCGTCTTCACGAGCGGCGCGACCGAGAGCAACAACCTCGCGATCCTCGGTCTCGCCGACGCGCGCCCGAGCCGTCGCCACGTCCTCACGGTCGCGACGGAGCACGCCTCGGTCCTCGATCCGGTCCGCGCCCTCGAGCGGCGCGGCGTCGAGGTCGAGATCCTGTCCGTCGATGCGCGGGGCCTCGTCGATCCCGAGCGGGTCGCGGCCGCGATCCGCGACGACACGCTGCTCGTCTCCGTCATGGCGGCGAACAACGAGATCGGCGTGCTGCAGCCGATCCGCGAGATCGCGGCGGTCTGTCGCGAGCGCGAGCTGCCCTTCCATACGGACGCGGCGCAGGCGGCGGGCAAGGTGCCGCTCCACGCGGCCGACGATGGCCTCGACCTCGTCTCCGTCTCGGCGCACAAGCTCTACGGGCCGAAGGGGGTCGGCTGTCTGCGCGTGCGGCGCAGCGGGCGCCCGCGCCTGCGGCTCGAGCCGCGGCAGTACGGCGGAGGACACGAGGGGGGGCTGCGCTCGGGCACGCTGCCGGTGGCCTTGATCGTGGGCTTCGCGAAGGCCCTCGACCTCTGCGTCGCCGAGCGGGAGGCGGAGGCGCTTCGGCTCGGGGCGCTGCGCGACCGGCTCCAGGCGGGGCTCGAGGCGGCGCTGCCCGGTCGCGTCCGCCCGAACGGGGACCCCGTGCGGCGTCTGCCCGGCAATCTGTCGGTCTCCTTCCCGGGTCTCGACGGCGACCGCCTCGTGGCGGACCTGCGCGGCATCGCCGTCTCCTCGGGCTCGGCCTGCTCCTCCGCCACCCCGGCACCGAGCCACGTGCTGCTGGCCCTCGGCCTGCCGCCGGCCCTCGCGAAGGCCTCGCTGCGATTCGGGCTCGGGCGGGGCACGACGGCCGAAGAGGTGGATCGGGCGATCGCCAGCGTCCGGGCGGCCGTCGACCTGCAGGCCTCCGCGGGCTGACCCGTCGCTCCGGGGCCGGTCCCGGCGACCGATCGATCCCGCGAGCGGAGCCGGTCCGGGCCTGCGGCGGGCGCGCCGGGCTTGGCTATAGTGCGGCGTCCGCTGAGCGCGACTCCCGGTCATGACCGTGATGCGACGCCCCGGATTCGGCGCGCGAGCCGGGGCCTTCGGCCGAAGCGGCGACGCCGCGCCGAGTCGCCTCGCAGGGGTCATCGGGATGGGCCCGAGCCCGGGCTCGCGTGGCGCCCCAGAACCAGCCCATCGGCCCCGCGACGGGGATCCCCGGTCGGATCCCCGCGGCGTGGGCCCGATCGCGCCCGACACGGCGCATCGCGCATCAACCCGACCGGTCAGAGCCGGTCCCGCCCCCGCTTCGGGAAGGAGTCCTCCGTGAGTGCATCGAAGTCGACCAACATCACCTGGCACGAGGGTCAGGTCACGCGTCAGGATCGTCAGGCCCTGCTCGGCCAGCGCGGCTGCACGATCTGGCTCACGGGCCTCTCGGGCTCGGGCAAGTCGACGATCGCGGTCGCCGCGGAGAAGGCGCTCTCGGAGCGCGGCCGCCTCACCTACATCCTCGACGGCGACAACATCCGCCACGGCCTGAACGCGAACCTCGGCTTCTCGCCCGCGGATCGCACGGAGAACATCCGCCGGATCGGCGAGGTCTCGAAGCTCTTCACCGACGCCGGCGTGATCGTGTTCACGTCGTTCATCTCGCCCTACCGCGCCGACCGCGACCAGGTCCGACAGATCATGGGCGACGGCGACTTCGTCGAGGCCTGGGTGCAGGCCAGCGTCGAGACCTGCGAGGGCCGCGACGTGAAGGGCCTCTACAAGAAGGCGCGCGCCGGCGAGATCCCGGAGTTCACCGGCATCTCGGCTCCCTACGAGGAGCCGCTCAAGCCCGAGGTCGTGCTCGACACGAACGGGCAGACGGTCGACGAGTCGGTCGCCACGCTCGTCTCCTACCTCGAGAAGAAGGGCTACCTGAGCGCGTAGTCGGCTCGGGCGGGGCCGGAACCCCCGTGCACGAAGCGGGGTCACGGCCGACGCGGGGTCACGACGCCGGCCTGCTCGACAGGAGCGGTGCTTCGGGTGACTCTCCGGCTCGGCCGGCCGCGAGCCGATGGGCATGCGGTCGGGTCGAGTGCGGACGGGGGGCGGGTGCAGCTTCGAGCGGATGCGAGGAACGAGACGGCCGGGTCGCTCCGTGCCAGCGGCCGGACGGCGCGGGCGGCGGGCCTCCGGTCGGCCCTCACGGTCGTCCTCGTCGTTTCCCTCGCGCTCGTGGGCTGTGCGTCCTGGCCCGGGCTGCCGGGTGCGGGCGGTGCGGGGGCCTCGGCGCGCCGGGTGCCGCTGCGGATCGAGCGATCCCGCATGCCCGCCGACTACGACGTCCTCGTCGGGGAGCTCGCGCAGGCACGCGGCGACTTCGAGGCGGCCCGGGCCGCCTACGAGCGCGCCGCGCAGAAGGATCCCGACAGCGGATTCCTGCACGACCGACTGGCCCGGCTCGCCTGGCAGCTCGACGATGTCGAGGGCGCCCTGCGCGAGGCCGAGCTCGCCTTCGCCCTCGACCCCGAGTCGCGCCGATCGCGGCTCTTCCTCGGCCGGCTCTACCGCCTGCGCCGCGACTTCGAGGGGCTCGACCGCGTGCTGCGGGACGAGGCCGGTGCGCCCCTCGACGCCGACAGCGCGCACGCGCTCTACCAGGTGGCTATGGAGCGCGGCGACCTCGAGGAGGCCGAGGCGCTCGCGAAGCGCCTCGCGGAGCTGGAGCCCGATCAGCTGCGCGGCATCCTCGCGCTGGCCTCCGTCCACGAGCAGCGCCGCGACTGGGACGCCGCCATCGCCGTCGTGCGCAAGGGCCTCGAGAGCTTCCCCGACCACTTCCTGCTCTTCATGCGCCTCGCCCAGATCGAACGCGCACGCTCCGACCGAGCCGGCGAGATCGCCATCTACCGCGAGCTCCTGGAGAGCCATCCCAACCATTACGGCATCCTCGATCGTCTCGGTCAGGCCCAGCTCGAGGCCGAGGACGTCGACGGCGCGATCGAGACCTATCAGCGCATCGTCGAGGCCTACCCCGACGAGCTGAATGCGCTGCGACGCCTCGCCCAGCTCGAGTTCTCCGAGGGCCGCTACGCGGACGCCGCCCGCCGGCTCGAGGCCGTGCTCGCGCGTGATCCCGACCAGCCGCAGGTGGCCTTCGCGCTCGGCCAGATCCTGAATGCGACCGGGGACACGCCCGGTGCGATCGCCGCCTACGAGCGGATCGGGCCGGACGATCCCGGCCATGCGGATGCGCGGCTGCAGATCGTCGGTCTGCTGGAGGCCGAGGGACGCCTCGAGGAGGCGCTCGCCGAGACCGAGCGGCTGCGTGCGCTGCGCCCCCATCGCCAGCTCGACTTCCACGCCGCGGCCTTGCGCGTGCAGCTCGGGGACTTCGACGGCGGCGTCGCCCTGCTCGAGTCCCTGCTCGACGGCAGTGACGCCGACGCGGAGGTCTTCTTCCAGCTCGGTGCGCACTACGGCACGGCGGGGCGGCACGACGAGGCGATCCGATGGATGCAGCGCGTGCTCGAGATCGCGCCGGACGACGCGAACGCACTCAACTACATCGGCTACTCGTGGGCGGATCGCGGGGAGCGGCTCGCGGAGGCGGAGTCGATGATCCGCCGGGCCCTCGAGGTCTCGCCGGACGACGGCTTCATCACGGACAGCCTCGGCTGGGTCTTCTACCGGCAGGCGGAGCAGGCGATGTCCGCGTCGCGTCGGGACGAAGCGATGGGGCTGCTCGAGCAGGCGCGGGAAGCGCTCGTCCGGGCGGCGGAGCTGACCGGGGGCGATCCGGTCGTCGCGGAGCATCTCGGCGACGTGATGCGGCTCTCGGGCGACGAGTCGGCTGCGCTCGACTACTACGAAGAGGCGGTCGAGCTCGGCGTGCGGGAGTCGGAGCAGCCGGACCTGCTCGACAAGCTCGAGGCGCTGCGGCGCAAGCTCGGTCGGACGCCGCCTGCGGGCGAGGAGTCGTGACGGCGCGCGGCGTGGCCCCGATCCTGGCGGTGCTCTCGCTCGGGCTCGTCGTCGCCGGCTGCCGTTCCTTCCCGCGCGCCGGCGTCACGCTGCCGGGCGTGCCGCTCGCGATCGACGATGCGCGGGCGGAGCAGGTCCTGGCGGCGCATCTCGCGCGGGTCGATGCGCGAACGGGGCTGCGGGGATCGGCGCGGGTGGCGCTGCGCGGACCCGACTTCAAGCTGAACCGGCCCCAGCGCGTCGTCGTCGAGCGTCCGGCGCGGCTGCGCTTCGAGGTCGTCGGGCTCTTCGATCAGCTCGCGGCGGTGCTCGTGACCGACGGCGAGGTCTTCGGCTTCTACGACGCCTCGACGGGCGAGATCCTGCGCGGCGCCGTCTCGCCCGATCTGCTCTGGGACCTCGCGCGCATCGACCTCGCGCCGGCGGAAGCCGTCGGGCTGCTGCTGGGCGCGCCGGCGCCGGGGGCGGGCCTCGCGCGTGCGGCGGTCTGGCTCGAGGACGGGACGCGCATCGCGCTGGGCTTCGCGGCGCCGGGGCCGCGGGCGGCGGACGTGTGTCGGACGGACGATCGGCGCGCGCTCGTCGATCCGGTCTGCTTCCTCGCTCCGGCGGCGCTCGAGGCCGGCGGGGAGGTCTTCGTCTTCGATGAGGCGGGCCGGCTGGTCGAGCTGCGCGCCCTCGGACCGCAGGGGGCCGTCCGGCACGTCGCTCGATTCGAGGCCTTCGAGGCGACGGGCTCCGTGGCAGACGAGGGCGAGGACGCGCAGGCGAGCGCGAGCGAGGCCTTCGCACATCGGGTCACGATCCGATCGCCGGAGGTCGGTGCCGAGGCGCGCTTCGACTGGAAGCGCGTCATGTTCGACGGTCCGATCTCCGATCGGTTCTTCGTGCTGCCCGATCCGCGCGGTGCATCGCTCGGGGGCGGTGGGGATCGGTCGGACGTGCGCCCGTCGCTCGGGGGCGGCTGAGATCGGCCGGTCGTGCGCGACGCGCCCGGTCCTTCGTGACGGGGTGCGGCGGGCGTCGATCGGGAGGGGGAGACGGGTGGAGCGGGGGGACGTGGCCGGCACGAAGGGGCGAGGGCGGCGCCGGACGCGCGTCCTCGTCGCGCTCGTCGTGCTGGCGACCCTCTACGCTGCGGGCTGCTCGAACGATCCCTATCCGCCGGAGGCGCCGGGCGAGAAGGTCCTCTACGGCGCCTTCGAGGAGGCGCCCCGCAGCCTCGATCCGGCCACGGCGTACGACACGCGGGCGCACGCGATCACGGGCGCGGTCTACGCGACGCTGCTCGAGTACCACTTCCTGAAGCGGCCGCTCGAGCTGATGCCGAGCCTCGCGGTCGCGATGCCGGAGGAGCGGGCGCTGGCGGACGGGCGCGTCGTCTACCGCTTCGAGCTGCGTCGGGATCTGCTCTTCGCCGACGATGCCTGCTTCGAGCTCGGCGGCGCCGGGCGACGGACCCGCGAGATCCTCGCCGCGGACGTCGCGTTCCAGATCGCGCGGCTCGCCGATCCGAAGGTCGGCAGCCCGGTCGTCGAGCCCTTCTCGCACATCGAGGGCTTCTCGGACTTCGCCGCCGCCCTCGCGGCCCGACGCGAGTCGGACGCCGCGTTCGCGGCGCGGCCGGTGCACGAGCAGTACGCCGCGGTCGGCGGCATCCGGGGCGCACGCACGCCGTCGTCCCACGTGCTCGAGATCGTGCTCGACAAGCCCTATCCGCAGATCCTCTACTGGCTCGCGATGGAGTTCTCGACGCCGGTGCCCTGGGAGGCGATCGCCTTCTACGACGGAGCGGAGGGGCGGCCGCGCTTCGACGACCATCCGGTCGGTGCGGGTCCCTTCGTGCTCTCGGTCTACGACAAGCAGGCGCGCTACACGCTCGTGCCGAACCGCAACTGGCACGGCCTCCGCCATCCGGAGTGGCAGGCGCCGGGCACGGTCTATCCGAGCGAGGGGGAGCCCGGGGACCGCGAGGCCGGTCTGCTCGAGGACGCGGGACGGCCCTTGCCATTCCTCGATCGGGTCGAGGTGCGCCGCGACAAGGAGAGCATCCCCCGCTTCAACAAGTTCCTGCAGGGCTACTACGACGCCTCGGGCATCATCAAGGAGAGCTTCGACAAGGTGATGCAGGGCGACGCGCTCTCGCCCGAGATGCAGGCGATGGGCATCGAGCTCGGCAAGGCCGTCTCGCCGGACTTCTTCTACCTCGGATTCAACATGGACGATGCCGTGGTCGGTCGGGCGGGGGGCGAGCGCTCGCGCAAGCTGCGCCAGGCGATGAGCCTGGTGCTCGACACGGAGGAGTTCCTGCGCGTCTTCCTGAACGGGCGCGGCCTGCCGGCGCAGTCGCCCGTGCCGCCGGGCATCTACGGCTACGAGGAGGACTATCGCAACCCCTATCGCCAGGTCGACCTCGAGCGGGCGAGGGCGCTGATGATCGAGGCGGGCTACCCGGGTGGCATCGATCCGCGCACGGGCGAGGCCTTGAAGCTCACCTTCGACTCCTACAACACCTCCGCCCAGGGCCTCACCCAGACGCGCTTCTATACGCACGCCTGGCAGCAGCTCGGGATCGACGTGCAGATCGATGCGACGAACTACAACCAGTTCCAGGAGAAGCTCCGCAACGGCGCCTATCAGGTCTTCGAGTCGGGCTGGGTCGCGGACTACCCCGATCCCGAGAACTTCCTCTTCCTGGTCTGGGGCGAGATGGGGCAGTCGAAGAGCGGCGGGCCGAACTACGCCAACTTCGCGGATCCGCGCTTCGACCGGCTCTTCCTCTCGATGAAGACGCGGGAGAATGGACCGCGGCGACTGGCGGAGATCCGGGAGATGAAGGAGATCCTCGCCCGCGAGCGTCCCTGGATCGAGCTCTTCCATCGCGAGGACTACGCGCTCTACCACGGCTGGGTGAAGAACGTGAAGCCGATGGGCCTCTCGATGCCGACGTATCAGTACCGCGACGTCGACGTCGAACTCCGGGCCCGGCGTCGCCACGAGTGGAACCGCCCGGTGACCTGGCCCGCGTGGGTGCTGCTCGGCGCCGGGATCGCGATCCTCGTGCCGGGCATCCGGACCTGGCGAAGGGAGCGACAGTAGATGGCTGCCTACGTGATCCGAAGACTCGCCTACGGCGTGGGCGTCGTGTTCGGGGTGCTCTTCCTGCTCTTCGTGCTCTTCTTCGCCGTGACCGAGCCCGACGACATCGCGCGCAAGGCCCTGGGCGACAAGGCGCCGCCCGAGGTCCTCGAGATCTGGAAGCAGAACCACGGCTACGATCGACCGCTCTGGCCCTGGCAGGACTGGGGCGACAACCTGCTCTTCGACCACTACCGCAAGATGCTCTCCTTCGACTTCGGCCTCTCGGACGCGGACGACTCGCCGATCCTGGACCGCATCCGCGCGGGCATGGGGCCGAGCCTCTCCCTGACCGTCCCGCTCCTCGTGTTGAGTCTCGTCGTCGCGATCCCGCTCTCGCTCGTCGTCGCCTTCTTCCGCGAGACCTACATCGACCGGATGGGCGTCTTCCTCTGCGTGCTCGCCATGAGCGTCTCGACGCTCCTCTACATCATCGGCGCGCAGTTCCTGATCGGGAAGCTCCTGCGCTGGTACCCGATCTCGGGCTTCGACTCGAGCCTCGCGATGCTGCCGCGCTTCCTGGCCCTGCCGCTGATCGTGGGCGTCGTCTCCGGCCTCGGCAGCGACGTGCGCTTCTATCGCACGGTCTTCCTCGAGGAGAGCAGCCGCGACTTCGTCCGCACGGCCCGGGCAAAGGGCGCCGGCGAGTCGCGCATCATGCTCGGGCACGTGCTCCGGAACGCCATGATCCCGATCCTCACGCGGGTCGTGCTGGCGATCCCCTTCCTCTTCATGGGCTCGATCCTGATCGAGTCCTTCTTCGGGATCCCGGGGCTCGGCTCGATGACCGTCGACGCGATCCAGGCGAACGACTTCTCGACCCTGCGCACGATGGTCTACATCGGCTCGCTCCTCTTCGTGCTGGGCCAGGTCGCCACGGACCTCTCCTACGGGCTCGTCGATCCGAGGGTGCGATTCGAATGAGCGGACTCGATCCCTACGTCTGGTCGAATCTCGTGACGGTCGCCCTCGTGGTCGGAGGGCTCGCCCTCGCGCGCTTCGTACGCGGCCAGCGTCTCTGGCGCGAGGCGTCGGTCGAACTCTGGCGGCGGCGACGCGTCGCGATCGTCGTCGTCGGGGTCTACCTCGTGATCGCGCTGCTCGACTCGATCGCCTGGAAGGGCGGGGTGCCGGAGGGGACGGTCGGCGTGCTGCCGAACGCGCCGCTCACGGTCGTCGACCGGCTCTTCCTCGACACGAAGGAGGCGAGCTACTCGGCGCCGCTGGCCGACGTCGAGTTCTACGGCGGGCGGCCCCTGCGGCGGCCGGGCACGCACCTCCTCGGGACCGACATCCTCGGCCGCGACGTGCTCTACATGTCGCTCAAGGGCGCGCGCGTGGCGCTCCTGATCGGCGGCCTCACGAGCCTGATCGCGATCCCGATCGCGCTCTTCTTCGGCGTCGGCGCGGGCTATTTCGGCGGCCGTTTCGACGACTTCGTCTTCTTCCTGATCTCGACCCTCGCGTCGATGCCCGGGATCCTGCTGCTGATCGCTCTGATCATGGTGATGGGGCGGGGCACGCTCTCGGTCTGCGTGGCCCTCGCGGTCACGGGCTGGGTCGGCTTCTGTCGGCTGTCGCGGGCGGAGACGCTCAAGCTGCGGGAGCTCGACTACGTCGTCGCGGCCCGGGCCCTCGGCGTCTCGGAGCCGCGCATCATCTGGCGTCACGTCCTGCCGAACCTCGCGCATCTGATCGTGATCACCTTCGTCCTGATGTTCTCGGGGCTCGTGCTCTCGGAGGCCGTGCTCTCCTGGCTCGGCATCGGCGTCGACGGCAGCTGGGGCCAGATGATCGACGGTGCCCGGGACGAGCTCTCCCGGGAGCCGATCGTGTGGTGGAACATCGGTGCGGCGGGCACGGCGCTCTTCGGGCTGATCCTGGCGGTGAACGCGGTGGGCGACGCGGTGCGCGACGTGCTCGATCCGCGCACGCTGCGGGCTGGCGAGTGAGGCGCTTGCGATGAGTGCATTGCTCGAGGTCCGCGACCTGCGAACGGTCTTTCCCGGCGAGGGCGGGCCCACGCCCGTCGTCGACGGTGTCTCCTTCGATCTCGACCGGGGCGAGGTGCTCGCGCTCGTCGGCGAGTCGGGCTCGGGCAAGTCGATGACGGCGTTCTCGATCCTGCGCCTCGTGCCTAAGCCGGGGCGGGTCGTGGCGGGCTCCGTGCGGCTCGGCGGGGAGGATCTGCTCGGGCTCTCCGTGACGGCGATGCGGCGGGTTCGCGGGCGGCGGATCTCGATGATCTTCCAGGAGCCGATGACCTGTCTGAATCCGGTCGTGCGGGTCGGCGAGCAGGTCGTCGAGGCGATCCGGCTGCACGAGGACGTGTCGCGCGCCGACGCGCGGGACCGCACGCGGGCGCTCTTCGCGGAGGTCGGCATCCCGGATCCCGAGGCGCGCCTCGATGCGTATCCGCATCAGCTCTCGGGCGGGCTCAAGCAGCGCGTGATGATCGCGATGGCGCTCTCGACGCGGCCCGAGATGCTGATCGCCGACGAGCCGACGACGGCCCTCGACGTGACGGTGCAGGCGCAGATCCTGACGCTGCTGCGCGAGCTGCAGCAGAGCCGCGGCACCGCGATCCTGCTGATCACCCACGACCTCGGCATCGTCAACGAGCTCGCCGACCGCGTCGCCGTCATGTACGCGGGGCGGCTCGTCGAGATCGCGCCGCGGGTGCCGCTGCTGACGGAGCCGCTGCACCCCTACACGCAGGGGCTCCTGCGCTCGATGCCGGCGCGGGGGCGTCCGGGCGAGCCCCTGCCGGAGATCCCGGGCGTCGTGCCGCGGGCGAGCGAGTGGCCGCGGGGCTGCCGCTTCTCGACCCGTTGCCCCGTGCGCTTCGAGCCCTGCGCCGAGACCTACCCCGCCGAGTCGCATCCGGCCGCGGGGCGACGCGTCTTCTGTCACGACGTCGAACGACGCCTCCCGTCGGAGGGCGCTCGATGAGCGACGCGAACGAGTCGATCCTGCGCGTCGAAGGGCTGCGGACCTGGTATCCGATCCGCCGCGGTCTGCTGCGACGGGTCGTCGGCCACGTCCAGGCGGCGACCGACGTGAGCTTCGAGATCGCACCCGGCCGCACCCTCGCGCTCGTCGGCGAGTCGGGCTGCGGCAAGAGCACGGTCGGCCGCTCGATCCTCTGCCTCGAGAACCCGCAAGAAGGTCGCGTCGAGTTCGAGGGCCGCGATCTGCTCTCGCTCGACGCGACTTCGCTCCGCGCCGCGCGGCAGCGCCTGCAGATCGTCTTCCAGGATCCGATGGCCTCGCTCGATCCGCGCATGCGCATCCGCGATCAGATCGCCGAGGGCATGCACTCCTTCGGGATCGGCGCCGACGAGGCCGAGCGCACGGCGCGGGTCGCGGAGCTGCTCGAGCGGGTGCAGCTCGATCCGCGCACGATGGACCGCTACCCGAACGAGTTCTCCGGCGGCCAGCGCCAGCGCATCTGCATCGCCCGCGCCCTCGCCGTCGAGCCGCGGCTGATCGTCTGCGACGAGTCCGTCTCAGCCCTCGACGTCTCGATCCAGGCCCAGATCCTGAACCTGCTCCGCCGCCTGCAGGAGGAGCTCGGCCTCTCCTACCTCTTCATCACCCACGACCTCTCGGTCGTGCGCTACCTCGCCCACGAGGTCGCCGTCATGTACCTCGGACGCATCGTCGAGCGCGGCCCGACCGAACGCCTCTTCGCGCACCCCGCGCATCCCTACACCCGCGCGCTGCTCGCGGCGATCCCCTCGATCGACCCCGCGCGCCGCGGCGAGGCGCCGCCGGTCCTGGGCGACGTGCCCTCGCCGAGCCGTCCCCCGCCCGGATGTCATTTCCATACGCGCTGCCCGGTCGCGATGGAGCGCTGCCGGCGCGAGGCGCCGCCGATGTTCGCGATCGAGGGCGGAGAGAGCCGCTGCTTCCTCTCCGAGGCGCCCGGCCGCGCCGACTGATCGCGCGGACTCGCACGCGTTGCCTCAGGTTTGCGCGTCCATCGGTCGATGGGCCCGGCCGGAGGCGCCATGTCGGAGAGACCGAAGCTCGGGGAAATCCTGATCGAGGCCGGGGTGATCGACGAGCTCCAGCTCCGGTCGGCGCTCGGCGAGCAGTCGCGGTGGGGACGTCGGCTCGGCGTGACCCTCGTGAAGCTGGGCATGGTGGAGGAGGGCGAGCTCGTGCGCGCCCTCGCGCAGCAGCTCGATCTGCCGGTCGCCCAGCTCTCGGGCAAGGCGATCCGTGAGGACGTGCTGGCACTCGTCCCGGCCCGGGTCGCGATCGAGCACTCGGTCGTGCCGCTCTTCACGCGGGGCGAAGGCCGCGCGCGCGAGCTCTTCCTCGGCATGGAAGACCCGTCGAATCTCGACGTGCTCGACGATCTGAGCTTCCGGACGGGGCTGGAGATCCGACCCGTGATGGTCGCACCCTCGGAGCTCGGGGAGGCGATCGACCGCTACTACCTCGGCGGTCGGACGGAGAAGCGACCCGCCGGACCCGAACGCGCGGAGTCTACGGCGACGGTGGCGCCGCCTGCTGCGCACGCCGCGCCCGCTCCGCAGTCCGCGCCGACCGCATCGGCTCCGAGTGCGCCCGTCGCGTTGGCGCCGAGTGCGCCGACTGCGCTCGTGACCACGCCTGCGATCGCGCTCGATGCGAGTCCGACGATCGATCTCGATGCGCCGCTTCCGGTCGGATCCGAAGAGCGACCGTCGCCCGGGCCCGATGAGGTCGCGAGCGCGATGGAGGAGCCGGCGCCGGCGCGGTCCGCGGCGAGAGCGGTGGACGCGCCCGCGCTCGCGCGGGAGGGGTCGAGACCGCCTCGTGATCCCGCGCTCGTCGCGGAGCTCGGACGACTGCAGGCGGAGCTCGATCGCTCGCGCATCGCGCTGCGTGCGTTGGCCCAGATCCTGATCGAGAAGGGTGTGCTGACGGCGGCCGAGCTGCAGGCACGGGCGGGCCGCCTCGGCGGCGGCGCGGCCGGGGGTTGAGTGCGTGCGGGCGACCGTGCCTGCTTGACAGTCCACGAAGCGGGCGCGACCCTGCCGCGCTTCGTCGCGAGAGAGGCCATGGATCGGGCTCGCCGCCCGCTTCGGCGCCAGGAGTAACCGATGCGTCTCGAATACGGATTCAAGCTCGAGGAGTGCGACACGCCCCGATTCGCCGTGGAGGCGGTCGAGGGGATCGGCAAGCTCTTCACGCTGGCGACGCTCGTGCTCAACGTGCTCGCGACCAAGCAGCGCATCGAGATCGTCTTCCACGGCCTCAACCCCGAGGACCCCGAGCGCAAGATCGTCGCCTTCAAGGAGATCGCGAATAGCGCCCCGAGCGGCGACGGTCTGCGTTACGAGACCGGCGTGAGTGGTCGCGTGCCCGGATCCTCGAGCTACTTCCAGTGGCTCACGGTGACGATCGAGCGCTGACCGCCCGGCTCGCACGGGGTGGCTGGTCCGGCTCCCGGGCCTCGTCGCAGTCCGCCCCCTGCCAGCGATGTCCACGCGCCCGGCTACGTCGCACGATCTCGCGTCGTGCGACGTCGGGTCCGCAGCCGAGCGGAAGTCGCTCGAGGTAGACGGCGAGGGCGGCCTCCCGCGTCGCCGCGTCGAGGACGTCGTCTGCGAGCGACGCGTTCAGCTGCGAGAGCGCCTCGATCCGTTCGTCGTCGCGCAGGTGCCGCGGACCCACGAGGTCTTCGAGATCGACGAGCTGGAAGGTCGGCCGGCGTCCGCGCCAGGCGATGCGCAGGTTGCCGCCCTTCAGGTCGCGATGGCCGAGACCGCGGGCATGCAGCGCCGCGAGCCAGGCGCCCAGCGTCACGCCGAGCACGCGCGCCTTTCGCGGTGAGTCCGGGACGAAGCGGTCGAGGTCCTGCTCGCCCACCGCCTCGAGCACGAGCCAGCTCCGGTCGGGCAGTCCCAGGCGGCTCGACTCGAGCCAGGCCAGCGGTCGCGCGGCGTGATCCCCGGCGAGCGCGTGACGCTGTCCGGCGCGGAAGGCGCGCGCCGCCGCGGAGCCGCGGAACCGGTCGGCGAGGCGCCGCGCCGTCGAGCCGGCGTCGACCCGCTTCACGATCAACCTACGGTCGTCGACCGACACGCGGGCGATCCGTCCGCGCCCCGCCCGCCGCCGCGTCGCGTCGTCGTCGGCGTGCGGGGCGCGATCGAAGGCCTCGAGCGCGGCCTGCAACGCCTCGGCTTCGAGTTGGCGATCGCGCATGCCACGGCGCCCGAGCACGTCCACCCGTTCCCAGTCCCGGCCAGGTCGCAGGCGTCGGCGGGCGCGACCGCGCAGGTGGTCGCGCAGGAAGCGGCGCGCCGCCGCGTCGAGCGCGTCCTCCGCCAGGCCGAGCGCCCGGCGCAGGCGTCGGCGCTCGGACTCGGGCCAGCCCGCGCGGTGCAGCGAGTGCTCGAGGCGAGCGATCTCGTCGAGGGCCTCGCGGCGATGGCGCAGGCGTCGCGTGCGCTGCAGGTCGAAGAGGACGAGGCCGTCGTCGCCGAATCCCAGGTTGCCGAGGTGCAGGTCCCCATGTCGCCAGCCCGCCGCGTGCAGGCGGGCTACGCACGCGGCCAGGGCCTCGACCCGCTGCGCGCGTCCGACGAGCGAGGCCGCGCGGAAGTCCTCGCGCAGGCCGCGGGCCGCGAGCCGATCCGTGACGACGAGCCGGTCGCCGTTCGCGAGCCGCACGAGCGCGCGTGGCCGGGGCGTGCCGAGCGCGAGCGGGGCGAGCGCCACGAGGGCACGCCACTCGCGCTGCGCCGGGGCGACGCCGAGCAGGGCCTTGGCGGCCTCGCGAAAGCCGCGTGCGCCGGGCCGGACATGATGGACCTTGAGCGCGAGCGCCTCGCCCGACAGGTCGAACGCGTACACCGATCGGCGTGGCGAGCGGTGCAGGCATTCCGCTCGCTCGAGGCCGCTCGAGAGCGCCGCCTCGAGCGCCGGTCGCAGGCGCGCGTCGCCGGCGATCCAGGTCGGGCGCTCGCGACTCACGGGGCGGTGACCGCCTCGGCGGGGGGCGACGCCGGGGCTCGTGTGCGGCGTGTGCGGACGATGCGCTCGTACTCCTCGACGAGGGCTCCGGCATGGGAGGCCCAGTCGAGGGCCTGCGCGCGTCGGCGGGCCCGCGCGCCGAGCGCCCGCCGCCGGTCCGGATCGACGAGGGCGTCCATCGCCCGGGCGAGTGCGCGTGCATCGCGCGCCGACCGAAGGACGAGTACGTCGTTGCCGAGCCACTCCGAAGCACCGTTCGCCGCCGTCGTCACGACCGCGCGTCCCGCGGCGGCGGCCTCGAGGGTGACGTTCGCGAAGGGGTCGTAGCGGGTCGGCAGGACGACCGCGTCGGCCGCGGCGTAGACCGCGGGCATGTCGTTGCGGGGGCCGAGGAAGCGCACGCGATCGGCGTCGCCCCGCCTCGCCGCGGCGGCGCGCCAGGGGCGTGGGTCGTCGCGCCCGGCCACCCAGACCCGAAGTCCCGGGTCGGGCCGGAGCGCGAGCGCCTCGAGCAGCGTGGTGAGCCCCTTGCGTCGCCAGCCCGAGCCCGGCAGGAGGAAGACGCAGCGCGCCGACGGGTCGAGCTCGCGGCGTAGTCGTGCGCCGGCGGCGAGTGCTGCGTCGCTGCCGAAGCGGTCGGCGTCGACGGCGTTGGGCAGCACGAAGAGGCGTTCGGGGGCTATGCCGTGGCGCTCCTGCAGTCGGCGGGCGAGGGCGTGGGAGGCGCATTGGATGCGCTGGCTCGGGTCCCGGAAGACGGCGCGCTCGAGGTCGAGGAGTACGCGATGGCGCGGCGAGAGCTGGCGAAGCGAGCGACCGAGCGCGCCGTGGTTGCCCTCGAGGTAGTCGGCGTGGCTGCCGCCGCCCGCGCGGTAGAGGTGTTGGTGACGGGTGCGACTGAAGGCGTGCACGACGTCGAAGCGACCCTCCCGGGCGGCGCGGGCGGCGGCGGCGGAGAAGGCGAGCACGCGCAGCGGCTGCCAGGCGCGCGGCGCGCGCAGTCGGAGCACGCCCGGACGGCTTTCGGCGATCGCATCGACGGCGGCCTCCGCGGCGACCTCCCGGGCGAGCACGCTCACGTCGAGCCCCCCGCGCGCCAGCTCGTGGGCCACACGCCACGCGACGTTCTCGACGCCACCGGTGCCCGGGGCGAAGCGTTCGATCACGAGTGCGATGCGCAGGGGGCGACCTCGAGCCGGGCCGGCGAAGGTATCGGCTCGCGGCGCGGGCGTCATCGCGGCCGCCCGTCGCGGGTGCTTCGACCATGCGCATGCGAGGCATTGGCATCCCAGGTCGTGATTCGTAGAATTCGCCGCGCCGCGGCCGTCGGGTGGGGGCCTTCGCCGGTCCCGCGTGCCTGCCTGGGTCGCAGGCCCCCCTGGCGAACCGTGCGAGCCGAGAGACCGATGCCCGAAGCCACGCCGACCCGGCCCCGACAGGGTGCGGACAAACGCGAATCGATCCTGGACGCCGCGATCCGCGTCTTCGCCGACAAGGGCTTCCACGGCACGCGCATCTCGGACATCGCCCGCGAGGCGGAGATCGCCTACGGCCTCGTCTACCACTACTTCAAGAACAAGGAGGAGATCCTCGACTCGATCCTGCTCGAGCGATGGCGTCTCTTCCTCGACACGGTGCGTGTGATCGCCGACGATCCGCGGCACGTCGAGCAGAAGCTGCTCTCGATCGCAGCGGTCATCCTCTCCGCCTATCGTCAGAGGCCGGAGTGGACGAAGGTCCTGGTCTTCGAGATCCAGCGCAGCGAGCGCTTCGCCGGGAAGGGCCGCATGCAGGTCGTCTCGGAGCTCTACGACCTGATCACGCGCATCCTGCAGGAGGCCCAGGCGCGGGGCGAGCTGCGTGCCGAGCTCGACGCGGAGATCGCGGCGACCGTGTTCATCGGCAGCCTCGACACGATCGTGACGGCCCGGGTCTTCGAGATCGGCCGGCCGGCGGGCGAGGACGCCGCGACCTACGTCCGGCTGGCGCGGACGGTGGTCGATCTCTTCCTGAACGGGATGGGCGAGCGCGGTGACCGAGCGGGCGCGGGCGACGAGGCCGGGCCGGTGCTCGGGGCCGGCGGCGCCTGAGGGCCGTCGCGGTGGCCTCGTGCGCGCGTGTCGCGCCGCGGGTCGAAGATCAGTCGGACGCCCGCGAGGCGTCGTGAGGAGTGGACATCGTTGAGTGAAGCCGCGAAGCCGACCGCCGCGGGCCGCCCGCCCGCGATCGAGGTCGAGAAGCTCTCGAAACGCTACGGCGAGCACGAGGCCGTCTGCGACCTCTCCTTCGTCGTGCAGCCCGGCGAGGTCGTCGGCTTCCTCGGGCCGAACGGCGCGGGCAAGACGACGACGATGCGCATGCTGACGGGCTTCCTGCCGCCCTCGGACGGTACCGCGCGCATCGCAGGGCACGACATCTTCGCGGACGCCCTCGCGGCCCGGCGTGCGATCGGATACCTGCCCGAGACGCCGCCGCTCTACCCGGAGATGACGCCCGCTGCCTACGTCGACTTCGTCGCGAAGCTGAAGGACGTGCCGCGTGCCGGGCGGCGCGAGGCGGTCGATCGGGCTCTCGAGCGCTGCGGCCTCTCGGAGGTGCGGGGGCGCGAGATCCGCCAGCTCTCGAAGGGCTATCGCCAGCGCGTCGGCCTCGCCCAGGCGATCGTGCACGAGCCCCAGGTACTCGTGCTCGACGAGCCGACCGTCGGCCTCGATCCGATCCAGATCCGCGAGATCCGCGCACTGATGGCGGAGCTCGCAACGAGCGGTGGCCAGACCGTGATCCTGTCGACGCATATCCTGGCCGAGGTCGAGGCGATCTGTCAGCGCGTCGTCCTGATCGCGCGGGGCCGCAAGGTGCTCGACCAGCCGCTGGCCGAGCTCGTGGCCGGCGGCTCGACGCTCGAGGAGGTGTTCACCCGCGTGCTGACCCGCGACGAGGCCGAGTCCGCCGCCGCGGTCGGAGGTCCCTCGGCATGAGGCATACGCTGACCATCGCCTCGCGCGAGCTGCGTTCGCTCTTCGTCTCGCCCGTCGCCTACGTCGTGCTGACGCTGTGGAGCGTGATCGCAGGAACCTTCTTCCTGGCGAGCCTGATCGGCTTCCAGGAGCAGCAGATCCAGCTCCAGCAGTACCAGATGCTCGACCGGCTCGAGCAGATGAACCTGAACGATCAGCTGATCGAGCCCTTCATCGGCTCGATGTGGGTGATCGTGCTCTTCCTGCTGCCGGCGGTGACGATGGGGCTCGTCGCCAGCGAGAAGGCGAACGGGACCGAGGAGCTCCTGCTGACGAGCCCGCTCTCGATCTGGGACATCGTGCTCGGGAAGTTCCTGGCGGGCGCGGGCTTCGTCGCCGTGATGACGGCGATCGTCGCCTTCTTCCCGGCGCTGCTCTTCCTCTACGGCGAGCCCGAGGTCGGCAAGACGCTCTCGGGCCTGCTCTCGCTGCTGCTGGTCTCGATCACCTACGTGGCGGTCGGCGTCTTCGGCTCCTCCGTCACGCGCAACCAGCTGATCGCCTTCGTGCTCACGCTGGTCCTGCTGGTCGTGATCGGCATGATGCTGCCTTTCATCGTCGACATCACGATGGCCGGGAGCGGCCTCGGGCGCGACTCGGCGATCGCGCAGGTCGTCGCCTGGATGGCGACGGGCAGCCATGTCGATCGCATGCTGCAGGGCCTGATCGACACGTCGGATCTCGCCTACTTCGTCGTGTCGAGCGGGGTCTTCCTGCTCTTGTCCAAGACCGTGATCGAATCGGCGAGGTGGCGATAGATGACGGGGACCGCTGCACTCCTGGCCGCGCTCGGCGCGGTCGCCATCGGCTTCGGGCTGCTCTCCGCGCTGCTCGCGCTGCTCCAGCCCTTCACGGATCCGCTCTGGATCGCGGGCAATCTCGTCGTGGGCGTGGCCCTGCTGGGCACGGCCGTGTTCATGAGCCTCGACACGCTGCGCGCGCGGATGCGCTCGGGCAGCGGGCGCCGGGCCGGCAAGTACGGCACGAGCGCTGTCGCGAGCGCCCTGCTCGGCGTGCTGATCCTCTCGCTGCTCGGCTTCCTCTCGACCCGCTACAGCCATCGCTTCGACGTCTCGGAGGCGGGCGTCCATACCCTCTCGCAGCAGACGACGGAGCTGCTCGCCGGCCTCGACCGGGACGTCTCGATCACGGCGTTCTTCTCCGAGTCCGAAGCCCCGCCGATCCAGGCGCTGCTCGATCGCTACGCCTTCGCGAGCGACCGCGTCACGCTCCGCTTCGTCGATCCGAACGCCGAGCCCGCCCTCGTCGAGGAGCTCGGCCTCACGAGCGAGGACCTCGCCCGTGGTGTCGTGCGCTTCGCGCTCGAGAGCGGGGAGTCGACGACCCTCTCGGAGTTCTCCGAGCCCGACGTGACGAACGCGCTCCGCAAGCTCCTCAAGAGCACGGGCAAGAAGGTCTACTTCCTGACCGGCCACAACGAGCGGGAGACCGTGGCGGGGCCGGGCGACGAGGGCGACTGGGCGAACGGACCCGACACCTGGGGCCGCGCGGCGGGCGCGCTCGTGAACGAGACCTACGCGGTCGAGCCACTGCTGTTGGCGGCGCGGGGCGAGGTGCCCGAGGACGCCTCCGCACTGATCGTCGCGGGGCCGACCCGCCCGCTGCTCGAGAGCGAGATCCTCGCGATCGAGCGCTACGTCGCGCGGGGCGGATCCCTCTTCGTGGCGATCGATCCACGGGCGCAGACGAACCTCTACGACCTGCTCGAGGCGTGGGGGATCCGGCTCGGGGACGACGTGATCGTCGATCGCGCGCTCGCGCTCTTCGGACAGGCGACGACGCCGATGGCGGCGGAGTACGACGCCGAGCACCCGATCACGACCCTGCTGCGGGAGCCCGCGATCTTCCCCATGGTGCGCAGCGTCGAGCTCGATCCCGCGGCCGAGGCCGACTTCACGATCCTCGCGAAGACGGGCAACGAGTCCTGGGCCGAACGCGACCTCGAGGCGTCGCGTACGACCGGACGCATCGAGTTCGGTCCGGAGGATCTCCCCGGCCCGGTCCCCATCGCGGTCGCGGGCAGCCCGCATCGCGCGAGCGACGCGGGCCATCCGGACCCGCACGGGGCCTCGGCGGGCGAGGCGGCGCCGGGTCGGATCGTCGTGTTCGGCGACTCCGACTTCGCGACCAACGAATACCTCGACGCGCTGCGCAATCGGGACCTCTTCGTGAACTCGATCAACTGGCTGGCGGGCGACGTCGAGCAGATCGCCATCCGGCCGAACGTCTCCCGGGCCTCGACCTTCCAGATGACCCAGGAGCAGTTCCGTCTGATCCAGTATCTCTCGCTCTTCGTGCTGCCCGAGGCGATCGCCGTGCTCGGCGTCTTCACCTGGTGGTCCCGGCGTCAGGGCTCGGTCGGGCGCGCCGCGGGCGCCGGCGGCGGGCGTTAGGCCGATGAGTCCGCGGACGACGGGTCTGCTCGCGCTGGTAGCGCTCGTGCTCGGCGCGTTCGTGGTCTTCTACGAGCTCGGCGGCGAGGGCGAGCGCGAGGCGGCCCGGGACGAGGCGAAGCGGATCCATCCCGGGATCGAGGCGGAGGAGATCACGTCGGTCGCCCTCGTCACGCGGGACGGGCAGCCGGCTCGCTTCGAGCGGTCCGAGGGGCGCTGGCGGATGGTGGAGCCGTTCGAGGACGAAGCGGATGGTCGCGCGCTCGATGCGATCGCCTTCGCCCTCGCGGACCTGCCGTGTGTGGGCCGCGTCGACGGCGCGTCGTCGCTCGATCCCTTCGGTCTCGGGGATACCGCGCGGGTCGTGCGCTTCCAGGTCGGGTCGGGTGCGGCGCGACGCATGTTCGGCCTGCGGATCGGCGGCGCGACCCCGGTCGGCGGAAATCTCTATCTGAGCCGCCTCGACGACGACGAGGTCGTCTACGCCGAGCGCTACCGGTTGAACGCCCTCGACAAGGACCTCGCGGACCTGCGGGAGCGCCAGATCCTCGACTTCGACACGGACGACGTGCGGAGCCTGCGCGTCGCGTGGACCGACGACGATGGCCCGGTCGACCTGGAGCTCGTCCGCGTGGACGAGCCGTCGCGCGCGGCGGGTGACGACGCGGCGGGTGCGACGACGAGCTGGCGCATCCACGCGCCCTTCGATGCGCCGGCCGACGAGGAGACGGTGGAGGCCCTGCTCGCAGACCTGGCCTTCCTGCGTGCCTCGGGCTTCGTCGATGCGTCGGATCCTGCGGCCCGGGCGGCGATCCGTGATCCGCTGATCGTCGTGACGATCGGGCTCGCGGGGCGCGAGGTCCCCCTGCGCCTCGCGATCGGGGGGCTCTACGCGGACGGTCGGCTCGTAGAGGGGCCGGGAGGACGGCTGCGGACCGTCGCGGCGGAGCGGATCGACGACGTGCCGCGCACGCTCGCAGCCTATCGCGAGCGGACCGTCTCCCGCTTCGACCTCGCCGAGGCGTTCCGGGTGACGCTCGAGCTGCGAGCGGATCCCGAGGCGGCGGGCGGGCCCGCGCCGGGGGACGCGAGCCCGATGCGCGTGGTGGCCGAGCTCGGCGGCACGGGCTGGGCGCGTGTCGACGGGGGCCCGGCGCTCGATCCCGACCGCTTCTCGGACTTCGTGCGCGACCTCGCCGGTCTGCGCGCAGCCGACGTTTTCGCCGACGGACTCGGCGGGGCCGAGCTCGAGAGCCTCGGACTCTCACCGCCGCGTGTCGCGATCCGGGTCGAGGCGGAGCGGGCCGAGCGGCCGCTCGCAGAGGTCGCGCTCGGCCGCGATCTGCCCGGTCGCGGGCTCGTCGCCATGCGCGGGGACGAGGGGCCGGTCTTCGTGCTCGCGGCGCAGGCCACGCTCGACCTGCCCGGCTCGAGCCAGGCCTTCGCGGAGGCCTTCCTCGCGCGGCCCACGTCCGAGGGCGGCGCGACCGCAGGCGAGATCGACCGTCCGATCGCGATCGATCCCCTCGACGGCATCGACCTCGACTAGCGGCCGCGACCGGCCGTCGCGGCCCGCCGCGCGCGCCATGCGGGTCACCGGTCCGTGGTTCCGCACCCCGTGACGTGGCACGACGTCTCCGCTGGAGGCTCGCTGCGCCAGCGTGTCGCGGTCCCGGCGCTCCACTCGTCGCCCGAGCCTGGCGTGTGGATTGCAGAGTCGGCCTGCGTGACGCCCCTCGGCGCGTCGCCAACGAGCAGGGAGGACGGCATGGAAGCGGTGAACTGGGTGACCGTGGCCTCGATCCTGGCCGCGGCCATCACGCTGGCGGCGGGGGCCGTCGGTGCCGCGCTCGGCGAGAGCCGGATCGGCGTGGCCGCGATGGATGCGTTGGCGAGGCAGCCCGACGAGGCGGCGTCGATCACCCGCACGCTCTTCGTCAGCCTCGCCATGATCGAATCGACCGCGATCTTCTGTCTCGTGCTGGCCCTGATCCTGCTCTTCGCGAATCCCTTCGCCGGCGGGTAGGGCCGCGCGTGTCGGCTTCCTGGGTCACCTTCGTCTTCGAGGCAGCGAACTTCCTGGTCCTCGCGGCGTTGCTCGGGCGGCTCTTCTTCCGGCCCGTCCGGGATGCGCTCGAACGGCGCCGGGCCGAGCTCGAAGGCGAGCGCGAGGCGGTCCGTCGCGTTCACGAAGAGGCGGAGGCGGCTCTCGCCGAGGCGCGCGCACAGCGGGCCGAACTCGAGGCCTCCCTCGAGTCGTTGCGGCAGCGGGGGCGGGAGCAGGTCGGGCGCGAGCGCGACGCACTCGTCGCGGACGCGCGCGCGCAGATGCAGCGCGAGCGCGAGCGCCTCGACCAGGAGCTCGCCCTGCGACGACGCAGCGAGGCGAGCTCGCTCGCGCGGGACGCGGTCTCGGTCGCGCGCGAGATCGTCGAGCGGATCCTCGCCACGATCGACGGTCCCGGGCTCGAGCAGGCCCTGCTGGCCGCGGCCTGCCGCGAGCTCGCCGCGCTCCGAGCGCAGGCCGGGACGGGCGTCCTCGAACCGGTCGGCGTGGAGTCGGCACGGGCGCTCGATCGCGACGCCCGGGCGGCGCTGGCCGCGAGCGTCGGCCTCATACCGGAGGCGATCGAGTGGCGTGACGCACCGGAGCTCCTGGCGGGCCTGCGGGTCTCGACGGCGCGGGGTCTCGTCGACGCGTCGGCGGTGGGCCTCGCCGCGCATGCGGAGCGGCGGCTGGCGGGGCGGGTCGCGGCCGAGGCGGGGACCGATGGCTGAGTCGGGCGCATCGGATCTGCTGGCGCGGGCGATGCAGGGGGTCGATCTCTCGCAGGCGCTCCGGCCGCGGGGGGTCGTGCGGCGGACCGCGGACGGCGTCGCGGAGGTCCGGGGACTCGACGGGGTCGCCTACGAGGAGCTCGTCGAGCTCGACTCCGGAGCGGTCGGTCTGGTCTTCGACCTGCGCGAGCAGAGCACGGGCGTCCTGCTGCTCTCGGCCGCGGAGTCCGTGCGCGCCGGCGAGGGTGTCGGCGGGACGGGCTCCCTGCCGGCGGTGCCGGTCGGGCCCGAGACCCTCGGCCGGATCTTCGATCCGCTCGGGCGGCCGCTCGATCACGCGGGGCCGCTCGTGACGCAGGCGCGCTGGCCGCTCTTCCGCGACGCGCCGACGCTGCTCGAGCGCAAGGCCGTCGACGAGCCGCTTCGCACGGGCGTGCTCGTCGTCGATGCGGCGATCCCGATCGGCCGCGGGCAGCGCGAGCTCATCATCGGCGATCGCAACACGGGCAAGACGGCGCTGGCCGAGGACGCGATCGTTGCCCAGCGGCCGGGTGACGTCGCTTGTGTGTACGTCGTGATCGGTCAGGCGATGTCGCGTGTACTGGCCCTGCGCGACACCCTCGAGCGGGCCGGCGCCCTCGCCAATACGGCGATCGTGGCGGCCGAGGCCTCGATGCCGCCGGGCATGCGCTATCTCGCGCCCTATGCCGGCGCCTCGGTCGCCGAGTGGTTCCGCGAGCAGGGCGGGCATGCGCTCGTCGTCTACGACGACCTCACCAAGCACGCCGACGCCTACCGCGAGCTCAGCCTGCTGCTCGATCGGCCGCCCGGGCGGGAGGCCTTTCCCGGCGACGTCTTCACGATCCACGCGGAGCTGCTCGAGCGTGCCGCCGCCCGGCGGACCGCCGCGGGCGGCGGATCCGTGACCGCGCTGCCCCTCGTCGAGACGACCGAGAGCGACATCGCGGCCTACATCCCCACCAACGTCATCTCGATCACCGACGGGCAGGTCTACGTCGACACCGCCCGCTTCGCCCGCAACGAGCGTCCCGCCGTCGACATCGGCCGCAGCGTGTCGCGCATCGGGGGGGCTGCCCAGCCGCCCGCGATGCGCCTCGCCGCGCGCAACCTGCGCATCCTGCACTCGCGCTTCGAGGAGCTCGAGTCGCTCTCGCGCGTCGGGCTCGAGCTCGAGGAGGGGGCGGCGCAGGAGATCGCGCGCGGTCGGCTGCTGCGGGCCCTGCTGCGACAACCGCGCCTCTCGCCCCGCGACGGGGCTCAGCAGGTGCTCGCGATCAGCGCCGTCGCCGGCGGCTGGCTCGACGGCCTGCCACCCCAGCGCGCCCCGTCCTTCGTCGAGGCCCTGACGGCGCGGCTGCGCGCGGAGGCGCCCGGGATTGCGCGGACGCTCGACGCCGGAGCGCTGCCCGAGGAGGGCTGGCTCGACCGCGTCCGGACGCTCGCCGAGGCGCTCCGGGCAGGGGCGGCCTCGTGAGCCGGGAGCGGGTGCTCGAGCGGCGGCTGCGCACGCTGTCGACCCTCGAGGAGTCGGTCGCCGCGCTGCGCGCGCTCTCGGCGCAGCATTTCCGGACGGCCCGCGAGCCGCTCGCCAGCGTGCGCCGCTACCGCGAGGAGGTCGAGCGCTTTCGCAGCGTGCTCGACGGACCCTTCGCGGCGACGTCCTCCGGACCGCCCGGCATCGTGCTGATCACGGCGGACCTCGGCCTCGTCGGCGAATACACCGCCCGGCTCGTCCGGGAGGCCCTCGAGCTGCGTGGGGCGATCGGTCCCGGACCGATCCTCTGCCTGGGACACCGGGCTGTGTCGCACCTGGCGCGGGCGGGGGTCGTCCCCGAGTCGGTGGATCGATCGCCGTCGAGCATCGGGGCACTCACGACGGTGCTCCTGCCGCTCGTCGACACCCTGCTCGAGCTGCGCCGCGGCGGGCGGATGGGGGATCTCTGGCTGGTCGCTGCGCGCTTCGAAGGGGCGGGCGGGTACACGCCGCGACGGGTCCAGGTCCTGCCGGTCGCACCGGGTGACGCGACGGCCGGGCTCGCGCCTTCGCCCTGGTGCGGTCGGGCAGCGCTGAACGCCGTCGTCGTGCGCGAGCTGCTCTACGCCGCACTCTACGAGACGCTCGTCGAGGCGCTGGCGTCGGAGCACGGCAAGCGCCTCGTCACCGCCGAGGCCGCGCGATCCTGGCTCGCCTCGCGCATCGCCGAGCTGCGGCGGCAGGTGGCGTCCCTGCGTCGCGAGACGTCGACCCAGGAGGTGCTCGAGGTCGTCGCGGCGTCGCGGGCGACGAGGGGGGCGGTCTCGTGAGGCATGCCGAAGACGACGAGGGAGGCGGCGTAGTGAGGCATGCCGAAGGGGACGAGTGGGGCGGCCTCGTGAGGCATGCCGAAGGCGACGAGGCAGACCAGCGGCTGGGGCGCGACGCGGGGGAGCGGAGCACGGGGCGCGTGATCTCGATCCGCGGCACGGTGCTCGAGATCCGATTCGACGGGCGCCTCCCACCGATCGGCGCCGGGGTCCGAGCGCGCACGCGGGCGGGCCGACGCGTGAGCGGCGAGGTGATCGCGCACGCGGGGGTCCACACCGCCCGGGTGATCGCGATCGAGTCGACGCGTGGCCTGCGGCGGGGCGATCCCGTCGAGTCCGCGGGTCGACCGCTCGAGGTGCCGGTCGGCAAGGCCCTGCTCGGTCGCGTGATCGATCTCCATGGCACGCCCCTCGACGGGCGGCCCGCGCCCGATTGCCCGATCCGCGCGCCCCTGCGCCGGCCGCCGCCCTCCGTCTCCGAGCGGCGCAGCGGCGGCGAGATCTACGAGACCGGCATCAAGGTCGTGGACTTCTTCTGCCCGATCGTGCACGGCGGGCGGGCGGCGGTGTTCGGGGGCGCGGGGGTCGGCAAGACGGTCGTGCTCACCGAGTTCGTCCACAACGCGATCGAGTCGCTCGAGGGCGTCGCCGTCTTCGCGGGGATCGGCGAGCGCTCGCGCGAGGGGCTCGAGCTGTGGGAGGAGCTCGAGAGCCGCGGCGTGATGGACCGTTCGGTGCTCGTGTTCGGGCAGATGAAGGAGCCGCCGGGTGCGCGGGTCCTCGTCGGCTTCGCAGCCCTCGCGATCGCCGAGCACTTCCGGGACGACGTGGGCGGCAACGTGCTCTTCGTCGTCGACAATGTCTACCGGTATGTCCAGGCGGGCATGGAGGTCTCCGGCCTGCTCGGCCGCATGCCCTCCCGCGTCGGCTACCAGCCGACCCTGGCCGCCGATCTCGCCGAGCTCGAGGAGCGGATCACGGCGACCCGGCGCGGCGACATGATCTCCCTGCAGGCGATCTACGTGCCCGCCGACGACTACTCCGATCCGGCGATCACCCACGCCTTCTGGCATCTCGACAGCGCCCTCGTGCTCTCCCGCGACATCGCCGCCGAGGGTCTCTATCCCGCGATCGATCCCCTCGCGTCCTGGTCGAAGGCCCTCGACGTCGAGGTGATCGGCGCGCGTCACGAGGAGGCCCTGCAGGAGGCGCGCCGCGTGCTCGGTCGCTACCAGGAGCTGCGCGACATCATCTCGATGCTCGGCATGGAGGAGCTCTCCGCCGAGGATCGGGTCACGGTCGGACGCGCGCGACGACTGCGCAGCTACTTCACCCAGCCCTTCCACGTGACCGAGTCCTTCACGGGACGCCCCGGTCGGCGGGTGCCGATCGCGACGACCGTGGACGACGTCGCGGCGATCCTCGATGGGCGCGTCGACGGGCGGCCGGATCGGGACCTCTTCATGATCGGGAGCCTCGCCGAGATCGACGCGGGGGCCGGTCATGCCTGAGCGGAGCCTGCGACTGGTCGTACGGACGCCGCGCGCGTGCGTGTTCGACGAGCGGATCCATTCCCTGCGCGTCCCGACGGACACGGGGCAGGTGGGCATCCGGCCGCGCGTCGAGCCGGCGGCGCTCGTGGTGGAGCCGGGCCTCGTCCTCGCGGCGGGGGAGGCAGGCCTGCATTTCCTCGCGACGGCCGGTGGGCTGCTGCGATGCGATCGGGACGAAGGGGTCCTGCTCACGCCCCTCGCGGTCGTCGGGGAGAGCGCGTCGCGCGTCGTACAGGCACTCGACGAAGCGCTCGCGAGCCCCGGCGCAGAGGTGGCCCTGCGCAATGCGCTCCAGCATCTCGAGACGGGGATCCTGCGCGAGCTGCGCGGCATGGGTGACGTCGGGACGCCGGCCTCGGGATTCGCCTCGCGCGGTGGAGCGCCGGATGCCTGATCCGAAGCCGCCGCATCCGTCGAGGCGAGAGGGGACGTCGCCTTCGCCGCGGGAGACGGGCAGACCGGATCCTCGACGATCGGTCTCGCGCGACCTAGACCGGTTCGCACGCCGCGAGCCTTCGGCCTCGTCGTTCTGGCGCTCGCTCTCGGTCCTCGGCACGGTCGGCTGGTCGATCGTGCTGCCGACGGTCGCCGGTGTCTGGCTCGGGCGGCGACTGGATCTTCGATTCGAGACGGGTGTGCGATTCACGCTGATGCTGGTCGTCGCGGGCGCGCTGCTCGGCAGCGTCGTCGCGTGGCGGGCCGTTCGGGAGCATCGGAGTCGGGAGGGGGAGTCGGACGATGGAGACGCAGATCTTCGGTGAGACGTCGCTCACGAGCGTGCTCGGCGTGCCCGTCACGACCACCATGCTCACCTCGCTCGCGGTCTCCGTCGTGATCCTCGCGATCGCGATCGGGCTCCGGCGGAGCCTGGCGCGGACGCCGGCGACCCGGACGAGGGCGCTCGCGTCGATGACCGTGGAGTGGCTCGATGGGCTCGTGCGGGACGTGGCGGGTCGCGAGGAGCCCGCGCTCGTGACGCTCTCGGGCAGCCTCTTCCTCTTCATCGCGGGCTGCAATCTCGCGGGCCAGCTCCCCGGCGTGAGCCCGCCCACCGCGAGCCTCGCCACCACCTCCGCGCTCGCGGTCGTGGTCTTCCTCGCCGTCCCGGTCGCCGGCATCCGCGCCCGCGGACTGCGCGCCTACCTCGCGGACTACCTGCGCCCGAACCCGCTCCTCGCGCCGCTGCACCTCGTCACCGAGCTGTCGCGCACCCTGGCGCTCTCGGTCCGGCTCTTCGGGAACATGATGTCGGGTCATCTCGTGGTGGCGCTGCTCGTGGCGCTCACGGGATTCCTGGTGCCGATGCCGATGATGGCCCTCGACGTACTGATCGGGATCCTGCAGGCCTACATCTTCGCGATCCTCGCGACGGTCTACGTCGGCGCGGCGATCCGGGGTGGCGAGGGATAGATCGGGTCGGTGCTTCGGGTCTCAGCCCGCTGCGACGGCGAAGAGCACGACGAAGAGCAGCAGCGCGCCGAGCATCGCGATGCCCACCCGGCGCAGCGCGGAGCGCGTGACGCCGAAGGCCAGAGCGCATTGCAGCAGGTAGTAGAGCGCGAAGGCGCGGGAGGCGAGGGCGATGATCTCGAAGATCTGCGCCGTCCAGTTCAGCACGAGGGCCGCGATCACGATCCCGACGTAGGCCCATCTCTGCGTGACGCGTCCCCGGGACACGTCGGGCACGAGCCCGCCGGCGCCGATCGTGTCTGCGACCGCGGCACTGAACTGGCTCATCACGGCGGCGAAGATCAGCATCGAGGGCAGCACCGTTGCGACGTGTCCCGAGAGGTCGATGATCGCGGTCTCGTCGATCTTCGAGGGCAGGTCGGGGATGAGCGGGAGCGCGAGGAACACGAAGACGACGTAGACGCTGCCCGCGATCCACTGGGCCCTGCGCATCGTCGCGATGCGTGTCTCGGCGGAGTAGTCCGCGCCGAGGTAGCGCGAGGTCTCGAAGCCCTGCACGACCAGCAACATGCCGCCGAGCACCCGCATCTGCTCCCAGGGGCCGAGTCGCGGTCCGGTCGGCAGCTCGATCAGCCGGGCGAGCGCGCCATCCACGTCGTAGAGGGCGAGACCCGAGAGCAGGGCCGCGATCACGGCCAGCTTCGCCGTCACCGAGAGCTCCTCGAGTCGCTCGAGGCCTCGCAGCCCGCGCAGCCGTCCGACGACGCCGATGCCGACGAGGATCGCCGAGGTCACGAGGCGCTCGCGGAAGGTGCCGTTCGTGCCGAGGCCCTGCAGCAGGAAGGCCGCGAGGATGCGCAGATAGAACGTGACGCTGATCAGGTAGCCCGTGACGAGGGCGACGTCGGCGAGTCGCTCGCCCGCCACGAGCCAGACCGGCGGGTGCTCGGCCGCGAGGCGCGGCTCGACGTGCCGGATGTTGTGCCGGATCACCGCCCCGATCGCGTAGGCCACGAGCACGATGCCGAGCATCGAGGCCGGCGCCCAGGCGCCTTCCTCGCGGCCGAGCAGCGGGACCACGACGAGGAATCCGCTGCCGATGATCGAGGCCAGGGGGGTGACCGTCGCGATCCAGCTCGGGGACTCCCGCACGCGCTTCGAGAAGAGCAGGGCCGCCGCGACGGCGGCCACGAAGAGGATCAGTAGATCGGTTCGGAGTGCCATGTCCTCCTCCGGCCGCCGGCGTCCCTAGCCGAGCCGCTTGCGGAAGGTCGCGACCGCGAGGGCGAGGGCCCCGACGAAGATCGCGAGGGTAGCGACGACCTCGTCGAGCAGGCTCCCGATCGCGGCGCCCTTCACGAGGATGCCGCGTGCTATGCGCACGAAATGGGTGAGGGGCAACCCCTCGCCGATCCACCGCGCGGGCGCAGGCATCGCCTCGAAGGGGAACATGAAGCCCGAGAGCAGGATCGACGGCATGAACACGAAGAACGACATCTGCGTGGCCTGGAACTGGGTGCGCGTGAGCGAGGAGATCGCGAGGCCGAGGGCGAGCATCGCCGCCAGGAAGGGCAGGGCGCCGAGGCCCAGGTCGACCAGCGATCCGCGGATCGGCATGTCGAAGAGCCAGGCTCCGAGGCCGAGCACGACGGCGACCTCCACGTGTCCGACCGCGAGGTAGGGCACGACCTTGCCGATCATCAGCTCGACGCGGCTGATCGGCGTCGAGATCAAGAACTCGAAGGTGCCGTGCTCCCGCTCGCGCACGAGGGCCAGCGCGGTCATCAGCATCATCGTCATGGTCAGGATGACGCCGATCAGGCCGGGCACGATGAAGAGCGCGGTGCGCTGCTCCGGGTTGTAGAAGGGGATCACGTGGATCTCGACCGAGGCATCGTGCACGAGGTCGGCCTCGGGGCCCGGGCGGCTCGAGGGACCGGCGGCGGCGCGCTCCCGGGATATGGCCGAGGGGCGCGCGCGCAGCCAGGCCTCGAGGCCCTGACTCGTGCGCGTGATCGCACCCGCGACCGCCGGATTGCTCGCGTCCGCCAGGATCGAGATCTCGGCGCCGCGTCCGCGGGCCCGGCGGCGCTCGAAGTCCGGCGGGATCAGCACGACGGCATCGAGCTCGCTCGACTCCAGGCGGAGCAGGGCCTCCCGCTCGTCCGTGACCTGCGCTTCGACGCGGAAGGTCTGACTCGCGTCGAGCCGCGCCACGAGCTCGCGGGAGAGCGGGCTCTGCGATCGGTCGAGCACGCCCGTCGGCACGTGTCGTACGTCGAGGTTGATCGCGTAGCCGAAGAGCACGAGCTGCATGGCGGGGATGCCGACGATGAAGGCGAGGGACATGCGGTCGCGGGCGAGCTGGCGGAACTCCTTGTGTGCGACCGCGATCACCCGGCGGAGCGGTAGCCAGCTCATCGCGATCCGCCCCCCGCCTCGTCGCGCCCCGCAGCACGGAGCCGGTCGACGAAGAGATCCTCGAGCTGGCCCTGGCCGGGCTCGACCGAAGCTTCGAGCCCGCTCGCCTCGAGCTCCGCCTCGATCGCCCGGGCCACGTCTTCGATCGGCTCTCCCGCGGCCCCGTCCCGAGTGAGCACGTGGAGCCGCTCTCCGAGCTGGGTCACGCTCGCGACGTGGGGCGAGCGATCGAGCAGGGCGAGGGCGTCCTCGGGCCGTTCGGCGTCGACGTCGACGATCCGTCCCGCGAGCGTGCCGACGAGCGACCGCGGCGAGCCGAGAGCGACGCGTCGACCTTCGGAGAAGAGTCCGACGCGATGGCATCGGACGGCCTCGTCCATGTAGTGCGTCGACACGAAGAGCGTCGCGCCGTGCGCGGCCAGCTGGAAGAGGCCGGCCCAGAAGTCGCGTCGACTCTGGGGATCGACGCCGGCGGTCGGCTCGTCGAGCACGAGCAGCTCGGGGCGATGGGTCGTGGCGGCAGCGAGGGCGAGTCGTTGTCGCGTGCCGCCGGAGAGTGCGGCGGCCGGCGTGTCGCGGTACTCCTCGAGGCGCGAGTCCGCGAGCTGCTCGGCGACGCGGGCCTGCCGCGCGCGGCGGGAGAGACCGAAGACGTCGGCGGCGAACTCGAGGTTCTCCCGCACGGACAGCTCCTCGTAGAGCGAGAAGCGTTGCGGCATGTAGCCGACCCGCGCACGCAGGCGCTCGGCGTCACGCGGCACCTCGCAGCCCAGCACCCGGGCCGTCCCGCTCGAAGGCGGCAGCAGCCCGAGCAGCATGCGCATCAACGTCGACTTCCCGGAGCCGTTCGGCCCGATGCAGCCGAAGATCTCGCCGCGCCGCACGACGAGATCGACCTCGCGGACGGCGACGCGGGCGCCGAAGCGGCGCGTCAGGGCGTGGGTCTCGATCACGGGGGCGGCGTCGGTCGTCGCGTCGGCGTCGCGCTCGGCCTCCTCCGCATCCGCCCCCTGCGTCACGGCCGCGGATCCGCGCTCGGCACCGGCTCCGGAGTCGAAGCCTTCGGGATCGCCTCGCGCAGCGGGAAGCGGACGCTGGCCGGGACACCGGCGCGCAGCCTCGGATCCGCCGCCAGCACCTCGATCCGGGTCTCGTAGGCGAGATGCGCGCGCTCGCGTTCGGTGAGTGCGTAGTGGGGGGTGAAGGTCGGCTCGCGGGCCACGTCGAGCACGCGGCCTTCCAGAGGCTCGGGCCAGCCATCGAGCCGCACCTCTGCCTCGACGCCCGGCCGGATCCCCGCGAGCCAGGGCTCCGGCAGCCAGACGCGGACCCACGGACGCTCGAGGCGCGCGAGCACCGCGAGCACCGCGCCCGCCGGCACGCGCTCGCCCGGCTCGTAGGGCAGCTGGTCGACCACGCAGCGGCTCGGCGCGCGGAGCGACAGGTCGCGCGCCCGCTTGCGCGCCGCATCGACCACGGCCTGCGCCTCGAGCAACGCGGCCGCGGCTGCTTCGCGCTCGAGCTCCGCCTGCTCGAGGGCCTGCTCGGAGGCGATGCGCTTGCGCGCGAGCTCGCGGGCTCGTTCGAGCTCGTGGGCGGCGACGCGATCCGCCGTGCGTGCCCGGGCCAGGGCCGCCTCGGCCCGACGCACCTCGACTTCCGAGAGCGTCCCATCGAGCCGCGCCACGAGCCGCCCCGCCTCGACCTCGTCGCCGCGGGCCACCGGGATCTCGACGATCTCCTCGGAGACCGGCGCGACGAGCTCGATCTGGGTCCGCTCGAGGGTGCCGACGAGGACGAGGGGGCCCTCGTCCTGGCAGCCGCCCACGAGCGCCGCGGCGACGAGTCCCCCGAGCAGACCCGACGAGACCCGTCCGCGGCGTGCAGCCTGCGCGTGGACACGCGCGGCTCGTAAGGACACCCCGCGCCTCATGCCGGCCCCATGTCCGCCCGACCCGACCCGCCGATCGCCTCGAGCAGCGCTCCGTGCAGCGCGCCGTTCGTCGCCACGACCTCGACGCCACTCGCAGGCGCCGCGCCGCCCGCGAAGTCGCTCGTGCGGCCGCCTGCCTCCTCGACGAGCAGGAGACCCGCCGCCACGTCCCAGGGCTTGAGCTTCGGCTCCCAGTACCCGTCGAGACGCCCCGCGGCGACATAACACAGGTCGAGGGCCGCGCTGCCGTCGCGGCGGATGCCCCGGGCGCGCTTCACGACGCGCCGGAAGGCCTCGAGGTTGTCGTCCTCGCTCACGTGCACGTCGTAGGCGAAGCCGGTCGCGACGAGGGCGCGGCCGAACTCGGTCTCGCGTGACACCCGGAGCCGCCGTGCACCGAGCCAGGCGCCCTCGTCACGCACGGCCTCGAAACGCTCGCCGAGGAGCGGGTCGTGGACGACGCCGACCGTGCGTCGCCCCTCGACCTCGACTCCGATCGACACGCAGAAGCGCGGGAAGCCATGGGCGAAGTTCGTCGTCCCGTCGAGGGGATCGACGATCCAGCGCACGCCCGCGTTCGCGCCGTCGCCGCCCAGGCCCTCCTCGGCGAGGATCACGTCGTCGGGACGCGCCCGTCGGATGCCGTCGACGATCAGTCGCTCGCAGGCGCGGTCGACCTCGGTCACCAGGTCGATCGAGGCACTCTTGGTCTCGATCGAGAGTCCCGTCTCGTAGCGTTCGCGTTGCAGCGCGCCCGCGCGCGCGGCGAGCTCGCGGGCCAGCTCGAGGAGCGCTGCGTGGGTCGGGTCGCGCGGGCGGAGCGTCACGGGGTCTCGCCCCCCGCCTCGGCCGGGGGCAGCCGGAAGAGCCGGCTCGCGTTCTCGCTCGTGCGTGCGGCGATCGTCTCGAGATCGACGCCGTGCAGGGTCGCGAGGGTCTCGCCCACGACGGAGACCCAGAGCGGCTCGTTGCGACGGCCGCGATGGCCCTGGGGCGCGAGGAAGGGCGCATCGGTCTCGACCATCACGCGGTCGAGGGGCACGGCGCGCGCAACCTCGCGCAGGGCGTCGCTGCCCTTGAAGGTGACGATGCCGGAGAAGGAGACGAGCAGCCCGTGGTCGAGGGCGCGCAGGGCGAAGTCGCGGCTGCCCGTGTAGCAGTGGAGGACGCCCTCGAGCGCGCCGCCGCCTTCGGCGATCCAGATCTCGAGCAGCTCGCCGTAGGCGTCGGGGTCGTCGCCGCGCACGTGGATCGACACCGGCGCGGCGAGCTCCCGGGCCAGCGCGACCTGCCAGGCGAAGACCGTGCGCTGGGTCTCGCGGGGTGCGTTCATGTAGTGGTAGTCCAGGCCGCACTCGCCGAGAGCGACCACGCGTTCGTGGTCGAGCCAGGCGCGGATCGCGTCGCGGGCCGTGTCGTCGACCGACGCCGCCTCGTGCGGGTGCACACCGACCGTTGCGAAGATCCGCGGGTCGCTCTCGGCCAGGGCGATCGCCTCGGCGTTGCCCGCGAATCCATAGCCCGAGCCGATCGAGATCAATCGGTCGACGCCGCCGGCGAAGGCGCGCTCGAGCACGGCCTCGCGATCCTCGTCGAAGCGATCCGCCGTGACGTGGCAATGGCTGTCGAGCCACATCAGCCGACCACCCCGTCGCCGGGTGCGTTGCTCGTCGTTCGGCTCGAGCTGTCCCCGGCTGCGTTCGGCGTCGTTCGGCTCGAGCCTTCCCCGGCTGCGTTCGGCGTCGTTCGGCTCGAGCTGTCCCCGGCTGCGTTCGGCGTCGTTCGGCTCGAGCCTTCCCCGGCTGCGTTCGGCGTCATCCGGCCACCACGTCGCGCAGGCCGAGCAGCAGGCGCTCGGCGACCATCTGGGGATTGGCGTTGCGCTGCACGAGATCGCGACGCAGCTGCTGGAGGCTGCGATGGGCGTCGAGGGTGCGCGCGGTCGGTCGCTCGCCGCGGTCGACGCGGGCCTTCACGTCCTCGACGAGCCAGGCCGAGGCGACGTCGATCAGCTCCGTGACGCCTTCCGCCGCCGTCGCCCGGGCGCCGCGGTACTCCTCGGCGAAGTCGAGGATCGCGCCGATGCCCAGGCGGTCGAGGCCGTCGAGCGTCGCGACCACGCGCGAGATGGACTCGGGCGTCGTCGGGTCGCGCAGAGCCGGCGCCTGCTCGACGGCGAAGCGCACTCGGACCGCGCGCGAGCGGATGGTCGCGATGATCGCGGAGGCGCGCGTGGCCACGAGCACGATCGAGGTCCGGTCGGGCGGCTCCTCGAGCAGTCGGAGCAGGGCGTTCTGGGCCTGGGTGTTCAGCCACTCCGCGCCGGCGAAGACCACGGCGCGCCGTCCCCCCTCGTTCGCCCCGAGTCGCAGCGCCGCCTGCACGTCGCGCACCTGGCGGATCGTGATGCGGGTGTCGTCGCTGCCGCGCTCGACCCAGAGCAGATCGGGATGGTCGCCCACGTGACGATGGGTGGGGCCGCGGCGGCCCTTGCCGTCGAGGGCGATCGGCGCGGCCTCCGCGTCCTCGCGCGAACGCTGACAGGCGTCGCATGTCTCGCAGGGCCGACCCGAGTCGTCGCGACAGACGAGTGCCCGGACGAAGTCCCGAGCGGCCACGAGGGGCGCCTCCCCTGCGCCCGTCAGGAGATAGGCGGAGTGGACCCGGTCCTTCGCGATCGAGCGATGGAGGATTTCCGTGGGATCCGAGTCCCCGTGGGCCTGACCGTTCATCGCGCCGGAGTCTAGCGGCGTGCCGTGAGCCCCGTCACGCCGGCGCAGCGATCTCCGCAAGCGGGGCCTCCCGAAGCGCTTTCCGAAACGTCTGCTTCCAACTTGCACTCAAGATGCTTCCGACTCGCGTCGATAGCGGGAGGGTCGACCAGGGCTCGGGCGATACACGGAGGCAACGGGGACGCATGGCGATCAGCGGATTCGGACGAGGCAAGGACGAGAACCACGGGGCATCGGGCTCGAGCTCGGGCGCAAGCATGGGCGGCTTCGGCAACCTCACCGCCTTCATCGATCAGGGCTCGGAGTTCGAGGGCAAGCTCTCCTTCAAGGACACCGTCCGCATCGACGGCAGCTTCAGCGGCGAGATCACGAGCGACAACACCCTGATCGTCGGCGAGTCGGGCCAGATCCACGCCACGATCAAGTCCGTCTGCGTCGTGATCAGCGGCCTCGTCGAAGGCGACATCCACGCGACCGATCAGATCCTGCTCCACAAGACCGCCAACGTGACCGGCGATCTGCAGGCACCGAAGATCGTGATGGAGGAGGGCGCGCAGCTGAACGGCACGGTGCGGATGGGCGGCTCCGCCAAGGCCTCGGGCAAGGGCGCTCCCGTGAAGGCCGTGCCCGATGCGCAGGGCGGTGGCGGCCAGCAGCCCGCCAAGGCCCAGAACGGCTAGGCGTAGCCGGGAAGGAAATCCGCGCGCGAGGCCCGATCGATCGGGCGAGCGCGTCGAAACGAAACGATTCGAGCAAGGGGGGCCGGCCCCGTCTCTCGTGCACAGCGCGCGGGGGGCGGGGCCACTCTCGTTTCGGGGCCCTGCGTCGTCGTGGTGCGGCGTCGCGCGGATCGGTCCTCGCGGGCCGATGCGACGCGCGTGGTGCGTCAGGCCGACTCGACGGCGACGACCGCCTGCACGCCGGCGAGCTGCTGCTTGAGCGGCTCCTCGAGTCCGATGCGCAGGGTCGCGAGGCGTGCCGGGCAGGTGCTGCAGGCGCCCTGCAGCGCGATGCGGACGGTGCCGTCGGCCTCGACCGAGAGCAGCTCGACGTTCCCGCCGTCGGCGACGAGCGCGGGGCGGAGGCGGTCGAGCCAGGCTTCGACGACCTCGCGCGCGGGCGGCGGCTGATCCCAGGCGACGGATTGCATGGCGCCCGGATCGGTCGATCAAGGCGCGAAGTTGACGCCGAAGGGCTCCCGCCTCGCGGCCGCGCGCAGGATCAGGCGGGCGCGGCTCAGCGCGTCGGCGCGTCCCGGGGCCCTGCGAAGGGGCTCCAGAACTCGAGCGCGTCCGAGCGCAGCCAGGCGATCCCGGACGCACCGTCGCCGTCGAGGTCGAGGCTGGCGACGAGCTCGAGGCCGGCGCAGGACGCGTCGGCGCCGGGTGTCCAGACGATCTCCGTGCCGCCGTCGGTGCTCGCGCGCGAGAGTCCCAGGACGAGCCGATCGTCGGGGCCCTGCGCGATCAGGTCCGCGCGTCCGTCCCCGTCGACGTCGGCGACCTGGAGCAGTCGCGGCGCGTCGGCCGGGGCATCGCGCTCGAGGAGCGGCGTTGCCGCACGACCCACCGCGTGCCGCTCGAGCACCCCGTCGGCGCCGCGCGTGACGAGCTCGCTGCGACCGTCTCCGTCGAGATCGCCCACGCCCAGGAAGCGCGCCTCGTCGCCCGGCGGCGGGAGCGTCGCGTCGAGCGGCGCACCGGTCGAGCCCGAGATCACCGCGCGCGTGCCCGCCGCGAGATCCTCGACGATCCACTCGGCGAGCGCGTCCCCGTCGAGGTCGGCGATCGCCCGGACGCGCTCGGTCGGTCCGAGCCGCAGCGACTCGACGAGCGTCTCCGAAGGCTCGCGCGGGCCTTCTAGCTCGCGGCCATCGGTCACGAAATGCTGCCCCGAGGCATCGCGCCAGACGAGGTCGATCCGGCCATCGGCGTTCGCGTCACCGGTCGCGACGAGCGAGAGGCCCAGCGCGATCCGCTCGGCGACGGCACCCTGCAGCCAGAGATCCGCCTCGGGCGAGAGTCCCGACTGGCCGAGCCGCGGCTGCATCGCCGCGATCAGACTGCGCATCGCGCGGCTCGCGGTCGCCGTATCGTCCGCGCCGGAGCCCGCGGCCGAAGGGTCGCCGTTCGCGTCGGGACCGTTCGCGTCGGTCATGGCTGTGTCGGTCATGGCCGTGTCGGTCATGCCTGCGTCGGCCGTTGCGCCCGCGCCGCTCGCAACGCCCGCCGGCGCCGCAGCGGGCGGCGCATCGACCGCAGCGAGCGCCGCCGGATCCGGCTCGGCCGCGTGGAAACGGATCGGGGCGGAGGCGGGGGAGGGCTCGCTGGACTCGCCGCTCGCGCTCACGGCGATCACGACCAGCCGGACCTCGTCGCCCGGGCCGCCGATCACGGTCGTCGACGGCTCGGACACGAAGGTCGAGAACTCGTAGGCGTCGTCGTTCGTCGAGCGGAACACCAGGTAGCTCGAGACGTCGCCGAGAGAGGGCTCCCACGCGACGAGCGCGCTCGTCACGCCGGGCGGCAGATCGACGGGCTGCGTCTCGATCACGGGCTGGCCCGATGAGTCGCCGCCGCCCGTGCCGCCCCCGGAGCTCCCGCAGCCGACGAGGAATCCGAATACGAGGGCGAGCGCCACGAGTCGCGCGCCGCAGCCGGTCGCATCCCGTCGTCCGACTAGCAACGAGTCGGAGGCGGGATCGTGCTTCCGTGCGTCGAACGCAACGAAGCCGCGGTCCGCGCCCGAGGGCGCGCCGGTCGATCGACGCAGCTTGCGTGTTCGTGTCGTCAAGGGCCCCCCTGCCTGGCCCACGCACGAGATGGATTCGGATGCTCGGCTTCGTTTGCGTTCTTCGTCTGCGCTCGCGTCGGGCGCGTCTCGCGCGCCCGCGACTCCGTGCCGCGTGACGGATCCTTTCGGTCCGCCGACGTGTCGACCTGCCGGTGACCTGCGTCCGGGTCGCCGCCGCATTCTCGAAGAGACGCCCGCGAGATGATGTGACACTCGTCACATCGAGGGCGAAATCCCATCGGGAGTCGGTGGAAGACCCGAGCTGGAGTCCCGGTCGGGTCGGGCGACCCCGACCTGCGAATTGAGCGGTGCCGGAGTCGGGGGTAGGCTACGCCGTCGCGATGCCCCGGATCAAGATCACACTCAAGCTCTTCGGATCCCTGCGCGAGGCCGCGGGCGATTCCACCCTGCGCCTCGAGCTCGACGAGGGCGCGCGGGTCTGCGACCTGCGTGAGCAGCTCGCGGCACGCCTGCCCCTCGTCCAGAAGCTGGGCGACCGCCTCGCGGCCTCCGTGAATCTCGAGATCGCGGATCCCGACGACGTGCTGGAAGACGGTGACGAGGTCGCCTTCCTGCCGCCGGTGGCGGGCGGCGACGGCGCGGCGACCGGGTCGGCGGAGTCCGGGGCGCGGCGATGCACCATCTCCGATGCGCCGCTCGACGAGGCCGAGGTGGCGGCGCGTGTCGAGGGGCCGGACGCGGGGGGCGTCGTGTCCTTCGTCGGACGGGTCCGGGACCATGCCCGCGGCCACTCGATCGAGCACCTCGAGTACGAGGCCTACCCCGAGATGGCCGAGCGCGAGATGGAGAAGATCGCGGACGAGGCGGGCGCGCGGTGGCCGGGCACGCGGGTCGCGATCGCCCATCGCGTGGGCCATCTCGCGATCGGCGACGCCGCGGTCGTCGTGGTCGCCGCCTCGGCCCATCGCGCCGAGGCCTTCGAGGCCTGCCGCTTCGCGATCGATACGCTGAAGGTGCGCGTGCCGATCTGGAAGCGCGAGGTCGCGACCGACGGTGCCTACTGGGTCGACGACCATGCCTGAGAAGGAGTCGGAGCACGGCGGGCACGCCGGCGCTCGTCACGGCGACGCCTCCCCCGCGCACCGCGGCCACCACCATCGCAAGGCCGCACCCGACCGCGTGCCCACCCTCGTCGTCACCGTCAGCGACACGCGCACGCTCGAAACGGATACCGGGGGTGCGCTCGTCGAGTCGATGCTGCGCGAGGCGGGGCAGCCCGTGGTCGCGCGTCGGATCGTGCCCGACGAGCCCGAGGCGATCCGTCGGGCGCTGGACGAGGCGATCGGCGATCCCGGGTGCCGCGCAGTCGTCTTCACGGGCGGCACCGGCGTGGCTCCCCGCGACGTCACGCCCGACACGATCGAGCCCCTCCTCGAGCGCGTGGTGCCGGGCTTCGGCGAGCTCTTCCGGATGCTCTCCTACGAGGACATCGGCTCGGCGGCGCTGCTCTCGCGCGCGCTGGCGGGGCTCTCGGCGGGCAAGGTCGTCTTCGTGATCCCGGGCTCGCGCGGGGCCGTCCGGCTCGCCCTCGAGAAGCTGATCCTGCCCGAGCTGGGGCACCTCGCCGGCGAGGCGGTGAAGTTGCGCTGAAGGCGAGCGGTCGCTCGAGGCGGTGAAGTCGCGCTGAAGGCGAGTGGTCGCTCGAGGCGGTGAAGGCGCGCTGAAGGCGAGCGGGCCGCGCGAGGCGGCGGAGGCGCGCTGAGGTCCCGGGGACCGCTCCAGGCGTCAAGCCCGTCGTGGGGCGAGCCGATGCAACCGGCCATGCGCCGCTGCGACCCTCGCGAGCCGGACCTGCGTGCCGGTGAGAGCCGGCAGCGGCGCCTGCCCGCGTGCCTGCTCCTGCTCCTGCTCGTGGCCCCCGCGGCGACCGGCGAGATCCGGTTCTGGGTCGACGAGCAGGGCGTCACCCACTTCACCGACGACGCCGAGCGGGTGCCCGACGGCGTGGCATCCGGCGACGGCGAGGCGGTCGAGCCGCTGCGCAGCGTCTGGACGAGCGGGATCACGGGGCCGCGCCTCGATGCGAGCGCGAACGACTCGAGCGACGGCGACGACCGCGTCGCACGGCTGCTGCGGGGCGCGCGAGGGGATCTCGAGCGAGGCGAGGTGGCGCGCGCCGAGGCGACGCTCTCGGGTGTGCTCCGACTCGACCCGCGGCGCGCCGAGGCGCATTGGTACCTCGCGAACCTCGCCCGCGGACGCGGCCGCTTCGCGACGGCGGAGCGCCATCTGCGGCTCTTCCTCGACACGGCGGGGCCTTCGCTCGCCCGCTGGCGTGCCGAGGCGGAGGCGCGTCTCGCCGGGATCGCGGCGGAGCGCGCGCTCGCCGATCCCGAGGCGCTCGACGGGCCGCTGCGCCTCGAGCCCGTGCAGAGCGAGCATTTCCGGGTCCAGCTCGACGCGCGACTCGGGCGGGTCTCGGGCGACTACGCCACGCGCGTGCTCGGCTTCCTCGAGGAGGCGCGTCGCGAGGTCTCGACGGCGATCGGCGTCGAGCCTCTCGAGCCCCTCGGCGTCGTCCTCTACGGGCGTGCCGCCTACGTGCGCGCCCATGCCCATCGCTTCTCCTTCCAGACGATCGGCTTCTTCGACGGCCGCATCCACGTCGCGTCGCCGGCGCATCCCTCGGACGCTCTGCGCGGCATCCTCTTCCACGAGTACACCCATGCCGTGTTCCGCGAGCAGACCGGCGGCGATCGCCCCTACTGGCTGAACGAGGGACTCGCGGAGCAGATCGAGCGCCGCTCGCGCGATCTCGGCGTCTCGACGCGCAGCGAGCGCGCGGCGCTGCGCGCGAACATCGAGACGGGCAGCTGGATCCCCCTCCGCTCGATCGCCCAGAGCTTCGGCGGGCTCAGCGACGAGCGCGCCCGCTTCGCCTATCTGCAGTCGGTCGTGACGGTCGGCTACCTCGAGTCGCACACGGACGTCGAGGCGCGCCGCCGCCTGCTCGAGCTGCTCGGCGACGGGCTCTCGGTCGATCAGGCGTTGCATGCCGTGATGGGACTCGACACGGACGGGCTCGACGCAGCGGTGCGCGAGGAGATCCGGCGCGAGTTCCCGGACTGGACGCTGCCGAGTGCGCCGGCGGACGCGCCCTGACGCCGCGGTCGGCCTAACGGCCCGGGGCGGGGAGACGTTCGAACGTGACGGAGTCGCCGGCTTGCCAGCCGTGGGCGGTGGCATAGCCGGCGGGGACCTCGAGGACGGCGTCGGCCGGGCGCGAGGGGCGGACGGTGGGGCCGTTGCTGCCGCGCACGAAGGGCAGGTTGGGCGTGAGGTCGACGATCCGGCCCGCGTGGATCCAGACGATGTCGATCGAGAAGCGCATGCCCTTCATCCAGAAGGCATAGAAGCCGGGCTGCGCGTACGGGAAATACATGCCGCGACCCCAGGCGAGGTCGTCGCGCTCACCGAGGCCGAGGGATTGCTCGGCGGGGGTGTCGGCGATCTCGACGGCGACGCGCTGGTCGCGGATCGTGACCCAGCCCTCGACCGGGGGGCCCGGCGGCGTCGCGGGTGCGGCGCTCTCGCTGCAGGCGAGGAGGGCGGCGGCGAGGCTGAAGAGCGTGGCAGCGAGCCGGATCGGGGCGCGGCGGGCGCTGCGGCGACGCGAGGCGGGGGATGCCATCAGTCGGCGCCCGGTCCGTAGTATTCGAAGTCCACGAGGTTCTCTTCCATGTACGTGCGCAGCCGCTTGACGAGCTTCGCCTCGAGCTGACGCACGCGTTCCCGGGAGACCGAGAACGCCTCGCCGAGCTCGGCCAGGGTCCGGGGCTCTTCGGCGAGGATCCGTTCGCGAAGGATCTGCAGGTCGCGTTCGCCGAGGGTCTCGGCGAACGCCTCGATCTGCTCGAGGAAGACCTGGCGGAGCTCGCTCGTGCCGACGGAGGTCTCCGAGTCGATCCCCGGAGCCGCCATGCGGTCGCCGACCGTCATGCCATCGGCCTCGTCGCTGCGCAGGGGTGCGTCGAAGGAGAGGTCCGGTCGCGAGAGCCGGGTCTCCATGTCGATCACGTCCTGCTCGGACACCTCGAGCCGCTCGGCGAGGAGCCGGGGCTCGACCTCGTAGCCCTGCCGCTCGAGCTCGCGCTTCTCCTTGTTGAGCCGGAAGAAGAGCTTGCGCGAGGCGCGCGTCGTGCCGAGCCGCACGCTGCGCATGTTGTCGAGGATGTATTTCAGGACGTAGGCACGGATCCAGTAGACGGCATAGGAGGAGAGCTTGACGCCCTGGTAGGGGTCGAAGCGCTGGACGGCCTCCATCAGGCCGACGTTGCCCTCCTGGATCAGGTCGAGGGTGTTGGTCCAGGCGCGGCGATACTCCATCGCGATCTTCACGACGAGCCGCAGATTCGAGAGCACCAGCATCTTCGCCGCGTCGACGTCCCCGTCCTCGACCCAGCGCACGGCGAGCTCGTGCTCCTCCTCGCGCGAAATGGGCGCGTAGTGTCGGAGCTGGGACATGTAGGCGGAGAGGGCCGTCGCCTGGGCGACGCCGGCGGCGACGGGCACGACCGGCAGGGAGAGTTCGGAGGCGGCCGTCGCGGTTCGCGAGGCGCCCGGATCCGCGTCGGGCGCGTCGTCGTCCTCGCTCCCGCCGTCGTCGTCCGACTCGTCGAGGTCGTCGTCGAGCACGAGCTCCGCTTCGAGCGCGTCGATCGGCTCGTCGGCGATCTCTTCGCTCTCCTCGTCGGGCCCCGGATCGGGGGGCGACGCGGACGCTGTGCCCTGGCGGGTCTCGGCGGATTCGTCTCGGGGGGCTGTCATGGCTCGATGGCGGGCCACGATAGCAGAGCGCGCGGCCTGGCTCGTTGGCACGAGCCGGGCCGCGCGCGGCTTCGAAGCGGGTCGCGGTCGGGGCGCTACTGCTTGAGCGACCGGATGAACGCGATGAGGTTCTCGAGGTCGGCGTCGCTCAGACCCTGGACCGGAGCCATCATGGCCGACCCGCCGTAGGCGAGGGCGCCCTTGGTGATCACGTTCTTGAGGTCCGCGTCGGTGCCGGCCTTGCCGTCGCCGTCGGTGTCGAGCTTGAAGTCACCGACCGTGAAGTCGCGCGGCGCCGGCTGTCCGGCGGCGGCGAGCGCCTTGCCCGTCGGGCCATCGCCCTTGCCACCCTCGCCGTGGCACGAGACGCAGAGCTCGAGGAACTTCGCCTTGCCCGCGGCCGCGTCGCCTGCGAAGGCGGCGGACGGAATCGTGATCGCGGCGATCGCCAGGATGGTCGTGAAGAATCGATGCATCGGTCTACTCCTCTCGTCTCGGTCTCTCGTGTCGGCTCTCGTCGACACCCGGAAATGTCGGTTCGAAGCGATCGTCGGCTTCGACTCCGATCGGGTCTCGTCGATCGAGACCCCCCTCGGCGGCTCTCGGGTCATCCGATTCGGCGCAGAGAATGAGTCCCTGCTCCGACCCCGTCGAGGGGTGCAACGGAAGGTTGCGTTCTTCGCGCGCGGCACCGCGCCGCGCTTCGGAACACGCCCCGTGAATGCGCATTCGCTCCGCTTCGACACATCGCGCCGCCTCTCGGATCGGGCGTTCTCCCGACTCCCGGTCCACGCGCCGTCCCGCGTGGCGCCCGCAGGGCCCGCCCGGCCCGCTCGCCGTCGGGCCGGGTGCTAGCGTCGCTCCTCGAACCGTTCGAGCACCCGCGCGCCGCGTCGGGACCCGCAGGAGAGCAGACTTGCCGAGCCGCCGAGACCTGATCGCGATGACGGAAGACGAGATGTGGGCGTTCATCGAGACCCAGCGCAGCATCCAGGTCTGCACGCTGAACAAGGACGGCACGCCGCATCTGACCGTCATGTGGTTCGCCGTCGTGGACGGCGCGATCGTGCTCGAGACCTTCACGAAGGCGCAGAAGATCGTGAACCTGAAGCGCGACCCGCGCATGGCCGTGTTGCTCGAGGACGGCGAGCAGTACAACGAGCTGCGCGGCGTCTCGATCAACTGCCAGGCGGAGCTCGTCGAGGACTACGACACGGTCCACGCCCTCCACGTCGAGGTCGTCGTGCGCAACACGCCGGGTGTGACGCGCGAGCAGGCGGCGGAGTTCACGCGCGAGATGTGCAAGAAGAAGACGGTGATCCGCGTCCGGCCGCAGAAGGTCATGAGCTGGGACCACCGCAAGCTGGACGTCGCCTACTGACGACCGCCTGATTCGGCCGTGCCAGGCGCCCCGGTCGGTCACCGTATCGCGTGCGCAGCTTCTGTCGGCGCGCGGGCGGTCCCGCTGGTTGCCTCGGCTTCAAAGCGCGGCGCGCCTCCCGCTTCATGCACACGCGACACGGCGACCGCCCGGGTCGCTCGGCAGGGCGTGCCGGATGTTCGTCTACAGATCGACTGGGATGAGTGGACGTACGCCCTGCAAGGCCGGCGCGTGAGCCGAAACGAGTCGGCCGAGCACGGCCGTCATCTGTACACCTGCCGTCGGGGCGTGTCCGTTCGCGAAGCGCATCCGTCCCGAGCGGCACGGGCGGCGGCCGTCCCGGCGACATGAAGCTCGAGCCGCGCCGAGCTTTGACGCCGAGGCAACCAGCGCTCCCGCCCGCGCGGCGAAGGAAACTGGAGCCGGGAGGGCCGACGGCCGGGACGCCTGGCACGGCCCCCAACGGCGTTCGGCCGAGCTCAGCGCGCCCGGGCGCTCACCCACTCGGTCAACATCCGCACCCCCACCCCCGTCGCCCCGCCGACGTGCAGCGGCGTCTGGGTCGAGGTCATGCCGGAGCCGGCGATGTCGAGGTGGACCCAGGGCGTGTCGCCGACGAAGCCCTTCAGGAAGGCGCCCGCGGTCGAGACGCCGGCGTCGCGGCCGCCCGAGTTCTTCCAGTCGGCGACCTTGCTCTTCATCGCCTTCGTGTGGACGTCGAGCAGCGGCATCGGCCAGACGGTCTCGCCCGCCCGGTCGCCCGCCTCGCGCAGCTCGGCGAGCAGGGCGTCGTCGTTGCCGAGCCCCGCCGTCGCCCAGGGGCCGAAGGCGAGCATCGCCGCGCCGGTCAGCGTCGCGACGTCGATCATCGCGTCGGGCTTCCAGGTCCGGACCGCGTGGTGGAGCGCGTCCGCCATCACGAGCCGCCCCTCGGCGTCGGTGTTCACGATCTCGATCGTCTGGCCCGAGGCGCTCTCGATGATGTCGCTCGGGCGATAGGCCGTCCCGCTCGGCATGTTCTCCGCCGCCGCGATCACGCCGACGACGTGGATCGGCAGGTCGAGCAGGGCGATCGCGCGCATGGCCCCGAAGACCGCCGCCGCCCCGGACATGTCGTGCTTCATGTCCGGCATGCTCGCCGCCGGCTTGAGCGAGAGGCCGCCGGAGTCGAAGGTGATGCCCTTGCCGATCATGGCGAGGGTGCCCTTCTTCTTGCGGGCCGCCGTCGCACCGTGCTCGAGCACGATCATCCGCGGCGGGTGCTGGCTGCCCTGACCGACGGCGAGGATCGCGCCCATCTTGCGACGGCGGAGCTCGGCGTCGGACATCACGGCGCAGCGCAGGCCGACCGCGCGGGCCATGCTGCGGCACGCCCGCGCCAGGGTCTCCGGGTAGATCACGTTCGGCGGCTCGTTCGAGAGATCCCGGGCGGCGATCTGGCTCTCGGTCACGTGGAGGGTGTCGCGGACCTCCGAACGCAGCCGGGCCAGGCCCTTCGTGCGCCTCACGAAGGCGATCCGCAGTCGGCTCGAGGCGCTGCGTCGGGCGTCCCGTCCCTTGCCTTTGCCCGTGGCCTTGCTGCCGGCTGTCTGGTAGCGATCGAAGTCGTAGGCGCCGAGCAGGATGCCGTCGGCGAGCCGCGCCGCCGCTCGTTCGGGCGCGAGCCCCGGTCCCGGCGGCACGACGAGGGCGACCCGGCCCGTATTCGCGCGGGCCGCCTCGCGACCGACGCGTCCACCCAGCTCGCGCAGCGCCGCGTCGTCGATCTTCTCCGCCTCGCCCAGACCGAGCAGCACGCAGCGCACCAGGTCGCCGTCGCGCGGGCCGTAGATCACGAGCCGATCGCCCACGTTGGCCTTGAAGTCGCCGGCCGCCAGCGCGTCCGCGAGTCGACCGCCCATGCGCCGATCGATGGCAGAGAGACCTTGGGGCAGGGCGCTGGGCGTTTCACCGCGACGGGTGATCGGGATCACGAGCGTATCGGCCTGGATCGCGCCCACGTCGCCGGCGTCGATCTGGACTCGCATGGTCATGGAATCGCTTCTCCCCTAGATTTCGCGGCACCGCCGATCCACGCGCGGTGTCCCGATCGAAGCCCTGGGCCCGGGTTCGCCCGTCGCGACGTGCGACGGGCGCCCAGCATAGGGCGGTCCCCGTGCGAGAGCGACCGGTTTGGGGTCGTAGGCCGGGGTGGGACGACATCCGAAGCGGGCCCGGAAGGCCCGACGCGGTACGAGGGGGGATGCCGTGAGCTTCGACCTGATCAGCCTGATCCTTCAGGCGGGTCTCATCGTCAAGCTCGTCCTGCTGCTGCTGCTCGTCTTCTCCGTCATGTCGTGGACGATCATCGCCACGAAGTGGTGGGAGCTGCGAGCCGCCGACGAAGACAGCGAGGCCTTTCTGGAGGTCTATCGCCGGGACGATTGGAACGAAGTCTACGACGCCGCGCGGCACCTCGATCGCAGCCCGCTCGCCGTCGTCTTCCTGACGACCGCCGACGAGACGCAGACCGCGCGCCATCGCAACGCGAGCGATCGCACGCGCGATCGTCTCGTCCAGCAGCTCGAGCGCTCCGTCGAGTGGGCGTCGAGCGCGCAGGTGCGAAGGCTCGAACGCGGCATGCCCTTCCTCGCGACGACCGGCTCCGCCACGCCCTTCATCGGCCTCTTCGGCACGGTGGTCGGCATCATCGCCGCCTTCCAGAGCATCGGCGAGGCCGGTCAGGCGAGCCTCGCCGTCGTCGGTCCGGGCATCGCCGAGGCGCTCGTCGCGACCGCCGTCGGCCTGCTCACGGCGATCCCCGCGACGATCGCCTACAACGCCTTCGGCGGCCGCATCGACGCGGTGCTCGGCAATCTCGAGCGCTTCTCCTCGCAGTTCCAGGAGGACCTCGCGCGGCTGATGCAGGGCCAGGGCGCGATGCAGCCCGTGGTCGGCGCCGAGGGCGCGGGCGTTCGCGAGAGCAGCCGCGCGGCGGGCGGGGAGTAGCGCGCGATGGGCGTGCAGCTCGGGAGAGGGCGCTCGCGTCGGGCGAACGGCGACATCAACGTGACGCCCTTCGTCGACGTCGTGCTCGTGCTCCTGATCATCTTCATGGTGACTGCGCCGCTCATGCTGCAGGGCATGGACGTGAACCTGCCCGAGACGACGACCCAGCCGATCCGCATGCCGACCGCGCCGCTCGTGCTGACCGTGACGAAGGACGGGACCTACTCGCTCGCGCGGCAGGTGATCCCGAAGGCTGAGCTGCAGACGAAGCTCGAGGCGGTCTTCGACGCGCGGGGCTCGAAGGAGGTCTTCCTGCGCGCCGACGAGGCTGCGCCCTACGGTGTGGTCGTGCAGGCCATGGCCGCCGCGCGCCGGGCGGGTGCGACGCGACTCGGCATCGTGACCGAGGAAGAGCATTGACGGCCGACGCGATCGGGTGGCAGGACGAGCATCTGTTCGACCATCGCCGCCGGGTGCGCAACGCGACGTGCGTCTCCCTGGCTCTGCACGGCCTCGTCTTCGCGGCGTTCGCGATCGCCCCGCCGATGCCCGTGGCCGAGCTGCCGGAGGTGATCTCCGTCGACCTCGTGGCGGGGCCGGCCGGGGCCGCGCCGCCCGCCGCCCGCGGCGGACGACCGCCTAAGGCCGAGCCCGCACCGCCCGCCGAGGCGTCGCCACCGCCCGCGCCGACGCCGGCCCCGAAGCCGGCGCCGCCGGTCGCGAAGGCGCCGGTCCAGGTGCTGCCGGAGGAGTCCCCTTCGCAGCCGGAAAAGAAGAAGGAGACGAAGCCGGAGACGAAGCCCACGCCGCCGGCCCCGAAGCCGCCGCCCGTCGCCAAGGAGGCGAAGCCCGCCGAGTCGAAGGCGACGCCCGATCCGCGGCCGCGCAAGGCAGAGCCGATGAGCTACGAGGACGCGATGGCGGCCCTCGACGACGAGCTCGGCGAGGACGACACCGCCGACCTGTTGGCACCGCGACCGGCCCAGCCGCAGAAGACGGCGTCGTCGGGGTCGACGGGCGAGCCCGGCTCGAGCCGCGGCGGGGTGGCGGTCTCCGCGGAGCTCGCGAACTGGATCCGCGAGACCCAGCGGCGCATCCAGAGTCAATGGGTCACGCCGGCGAGCCTGCGCGGGCGCGGACTCGCGACGACCCTCGAGCTGCGGCTCTCGCCGACGGGCGACGTGCTCGGTGAGCCGCGGGTCGTGCGCTCCTCGGGCGATCCCAACTTCGACGACAACGCCGTGCGCGCGGTGATGAAGGTCTCCCCCCTGCCTCCCCCGCCGCAGCCCGGATTGCTGACGTTCATCTTCCGATCGGAGGCGACTTGAAGGCGGTGCGGAATCGATCGAGGCGGAGTGCCGGGCGGGCGGCCGTGCGCCTGGGCGCAGGGCTCTGCATGGTGCTGATGGTGGGGACGCCGGGGCTGCCGTCGGGCGGCGGAACGGCCCGGGCCCAGGAGCTCGAGGGCGAGCGGGGGCCGATGCCGACCCTCGAGATCACACCGGGTGGTGTCACGGCGTTCAAGGCCGCGGTGCTGCGCTTCCAGATGGTGGGGCCGCCGGTCGGCGAGGAGCGGGTCGAGACCCTGCGCGAGGAGATCGAGCGCGCGCTCGTCTTCTCGGGCGTGGTCGTGCCGCTCGACCACGCGGCCTACCTCGGGCCGGACCAGAGTCCCCCGCTCGAGGGCGAAGAGCGACTCGACTGCGAGAGCTGGCGCTCGAGCGGCGCCGACTCCGTGGTGCAGGGCGAGGTGCGTCGTGAGGGCGAGCGGCTGCGCGCGGACCTGCGGATCTGGGACGTGGCGCGATGTCGGACGCTCGAGACGGGGCGCGTCGTCGGCGACCGCGATCGGCTCGAGCGGCTCGGAAGGCTCGTCGGCGACGAGATCGTCGAGGCGTTGACCGGCACCCGCGGCGTCGCGTCGACGGAGATCGCCTTCATCTCGGATCGCACGGGCCATCGCGAGCTCTACGTCATGTCCGCCGACGGGCGCGACCAGCGCCCCGCCACGCGTTCCGACGCGCTCAAGATGGCGCCCGAGTGGCTGCCCGACGGCAAGGGCGTGCTCTACGTCGCCTACGACGGCGTGCAGCCGGGCTTCTTCCTCACGGCCCGTAGCGCCGAGATCACCCCCGGCCCGATCCTCGCTCACGTGATGCGTGGTCGGCCGAAATACCGCGGTCGCTTCGACCCGACCGGCCAGGAGCTCGCCTTCGTCTCGAGCGTCGACGGCGCGGCCGAGCTCTACCTCGTGCAGCGTCGCGGCGGCGAGGTCCGACGACTCACGGACCATCCCGCCCTCGACCTCTCGCCCGCCTGGTCCCCGGACGGCCGGGAGATCGTCTTCGTCTCCGATCGCAGCGGCTCGCCGCAGCTCTACCTGATGAAGCGCGACGGCAGCGACCTCCGCCGGCTCACCTACACGGGCTCCTACAACGCCTCCCCGGCCTGGTCGCCCGACGGCCGCTGGATCGCGTACGAGACCCGGGTCCGGGGCCAGTTCGACATCTGGCTGATCGACCCCTCGGGCCAGATCAACTTCCCGATCATCCAGCACGCCCTGAGCGACGAGGGGCCCAGCTGGTCGCCCGACAGCCGCAAGCTCGTCTTCAGCTCGAGCCGCCGGGGGCGTTACGACCTCTACGTCGCGGATTGGAATGGGCAGAACGTCCAGCGCCTCACGGGGCGCTCGGGGACCAATATTCAGCCGGCCTGGGGGCCACAGGCCCGTTGACGGCCTGCTAGACTGCGCGGCCCCCGAAACCGGACCCGGTCCGGATCGGATGCCGGAGCGCAGGACGGATCCGGGGGGATGCGTGCATGCGGGAATCTCGTGGATGTCGGGAATCGCAGGGGACGCGTAGGACGGTGGGGACGACGATGCGGACTCGAGCGAGGCGGGGGGGCCGATCGAAGGGGTGCTACGCGCTGGCCGCGCTGATGCTGCTCGCGCCGGTCGGCTGCGCGACGCAGGGCGACTTCCTGGCCCTGCAGGAGCAGGTGGCCAAGTACCACCGCCAGGGCCGCGAGGGCCCGGACCCCTTCGCGCGCATCGCCGCCCTCTCGGCCGAGGTCGACACGCTCCGGCAGGAGGTGCGGGACCTGAAGGGCGACCTCGAGATCGCCCGCAAGGAGTCGGCGGACGCGCTCGCCGAGGTCCGACGGACGCGCACGGCGATCGCCCAGGGCGCGCAGGCCGCTCCGACGCCGACACCGGATGGTGCCGCCGGGACGGGAGCCGCGAGTGGAGGCGGAGACGCGGGTCAGGTGGCCGCGATCGCCGGCGGTGGTGCGGGCGCGGCGCCCGACGAGGAGCTCGCCGGCTACCAGCGCGCCCTCGAGGCCTGGCGCGCGGACGACTACACGGCCTGCATCGACCGTTTCACCACGTTCCTCCAGGCGCACCCGACCTCGGGCTATGCGGACGACGCGGCCTACTGGCTGGCGGACTGCACCTACAAGAACGAGGAATTCAAGCGCGCCGTCGTGCGCTTCAATGCCGTCGTCAGCGTCTACCCCGACAGCCCGAAGGCGCCCGACGCGCTCTACCGGCAGGGCGAGTCGCTGCTCAAGCTCGGACCGAAATTCCACGAGGCGGCGCGCACGGTCTTCAGGCGCGTGCAGAAGGACTACCCCGAGTCGGAGCGCGCAGAGGAGGCGGCGCGACAGCTGGAGCGGCTGGGGCCGGCCTAGCACGGTGGGTGGTCGACGCGAGCGCGTCCCGGTCCCGTCGGGCCGAGCCGCTCTCGAGGACGGGGCGATCCGATCACGCGGCGCCGACGGGGATGCGGGGCCGGACACAGAGATGGAGCGAAGCGTTGAAGAAGCGTGACATGATGCGGTTCAAGAAGATCCTCGAGGCTCAGCGCGACGAGCTCATGGGCAACGCGCAGAAGACCCTCTCGGGCGACATCCATCTCGATCCCGACGACTTCCCGGACGAGATCGACGCGGCCTCCTCGGAGATGAACCTCGCCTTCCAGGGCCGTCTGCGCGAGCGCGAGCGCGGTCTGATCAGCAAGATCGAGCAGGCGCTGCAGAAGATCGAGGACGGCGTCTACGGCGAGTGTGAGTCCTGCGGCGAGCAGATCTCGATCAAGCGCATCGAGGCCCGCCCGGTCGCCGAGCTCTGCATCGACTGCAAGGCCGAGCAGGAGGCGCTCGAGCGCCGAAACGCCTGAGCCGGATCATGGCGGAGAGCCGGACGCGGATCGATGCGCTGCCCGAGTCGCCCGTCGTGCTCGGCATCGAGAGCTCCTGCGACGAGATGGCCGCCGCCGTCCTGCGCGACGGGCGGGAGATCCTGGCGAGCGCGGTGCAGGGACAGGAGCGCGTGCACGCCCCCTACGGTGGGGTCGTCCCCGAGCTCGCCTCCCGGGACCACGTGCGCGTCGTGTCGGACGTGACCGAGGCGGCGCTGCGCGAGGCGGGCCTCGATCTCGACGCGATCGATGGGGTCGCGGTCACGGCGGGGCCGGGGCTGGTCGGCTCGCTGCTCGTCGGGCTCTCCTTCGCCAAGGCCCTCGCGTTCTCGCGGCGGCTGCCCTTCGTCGGCGTGCATCATCTCGTGGGCCATCTCGTCGCGGCGGAGGTCTCGCAGACGCCCGGGCGTCCGCCCCTCGAGCCGCCCTACGTCGGGCTCGTCGTGTCGGGCGGTCATACGGCGCTCTACCGCGTCGGAAGCGAGGGGCGTCCCGAGCTGCTCGGTGAGACCCGCGACGACGCGGCGGGTGAGGCCTTCGACAAGGTCGCGAAGCTGCTGGGGCTCGGGTTTCCAGGCGGGCCGGCGGTCTCGCGCTGTGCGGAGGGCGGGGATCCGCGGGCGATCGACCTGCCGCGTCCGATGAGTCGGAGCCAAGGACTCGACTTCTCCTACAGCGGATTGAAGACGGCCGTCGCCCTCGAGATCGAGCGGCGCGGCGGCGCCGAGGGGCTCGACGAGGGGACCCGGGCGGACCTCGCAGCCTCCTTCGAGGCGGCGGTCTCCGAGAGTCTGGTGGCGCGGGCCGTGCGGGCGATGCGCGCGGAGTCGAGTCGCCGGCTCGCGGTGGTCGGCGGCGTCGCCGCGAATCGCCGACTGCGGCGCGACATGGCGGAGGCCGGCGCGCGCGAGGGCTTCGAGGCGATCTTCCCGGCGATGGATCTCTGCACCGACAACGCGGTCATGATCGCGGCGGCGGGTACGCGGCTGCTGCGACGGGGCGTGCGGGACGACTTCTCGCTCGAGGCCTTCTCGCGGGTGCCGATCGGCGAGGCGCCCTGGCGGCGGAGCCGCGACGGGGGCGAGGTCGGCTCCGCCGCCGCGCCCGTCCGGGTCGACGCGTGAACGAGGGCGAGCTGCGAGCGCTGCTCGCGCGGCACGGCCTGCGCCTGACGCGGGAGCTCGGGCAGAACTTCCTCGTCGACGAGGCGCTGGCCTCGGAGCTCGCCCGGCGCGCCGGGGCGTCCGAGGGCGACTTCGTGATCGAGGTGGGGACGGGGCTGGGCGTCTTGACCCGGGCGCTCGCGGCGCGGGTCGCGCGGGTGCGCACGGTCGAGATCGATGCGGGGCTCGTGCGCGCGCTCGAGCAGGAGGGCCTCCTGCCCGCGAACGTCGAGCTCGTGCACGGCGATGCCCTCGAGATCGATTGGCGCGCCTGGATCGCCGAGGCGCAGGGCGCGAGCGTACGGGTGATCGCGAACCTGCCCTACTCGGTCGCCACGCCGCTCTTGCGTCGACTGCTCGACCTGCGCGACGGGCTCGCCGACTGGTCCGTCATGATCCAGCGCGAGGTGGCGCGCCGGCTCGTGGCCCGGACCGGCGAGAGCGACTACGGCTCGCTCTCCGTGTTGCATGCCCTCGCGGCCGATGTCGACACGATCGCCACGCTTCCGCCCGGCCGCTTCTTTCCGAGGCCGAAGGTCGAGTCGAGCTTCGTGCGGGTCTGGCCGCGTGCACGGAGTCCGCTCGGGCCGGGCGAGCTCGAGCGGGTCGAGCGCGTCGTACGCGCCGCCTTCTCCCAGCGCCGCAAACGCCTGACGAACGGTCTCGATCGCCTGGCCGAACGCCGCTGGCCCGGACTCGAGCGCGGGGCGCGTCGCGAGTGGCTCGAGGCACTGCTAGGCGAAGTCGGCCTCGACCCCGGGCTCCGCCCCGAGCGCATCGAGCCCGAAGCCTGGCTCGCGCTGGCGCGCCGCCTCGACGCCGGCGACGATCCGGCGCCGGCGTCGGGCGGGTTGCCGGCATCGGCGTCGGAGGAGGGCGGTGATGAGTGAGGCGGGGGGCGCCGAGGAGCGCGCGCTGCTCGAGGCGCTGCTCGAGCTGGCAAGTCGTGCGCAGCTCGAGATCCGGCTCCTGTCGAACGCCTCCGCCCGGGCGGAGCTCGCGCCGACCGGGAGTGCGGCGTGCCGGGTGGGCCAGAAGGTCTGGGTCGTGCTCGCGCCGGACGATCCGCCGCGGCACCACGCGCAGGTCGTCGCCGAGGCGCTCGCGCGCTTCCGGTCGGAGTTCCTCGAGGCGCATTTCGTGGCGCCCGCCGTGCGTGAGTTCATCGACCGGGCCGGCCAACGCCCGGCTTGAGGGGGATTGCCCCGCATCAGAGCGTTGACCGTCGCCCGGGGGCTGCCTAGACTTCCGCGCGCCGAGGGGCACCGCAGGTCGCGGGCTCCATCGATCAACCCGCCCGGGCGATCCCAGCCCGGAAGTCAGAGAGCGTTCCTCGAGATCACCCGGACATCGCTTGGATCCCGCTTCGCCGCAAGGCGAGGCAGCAGGGACCGAGACGGGGGTGATGGGCAGGCGCGACGCCGACTCTCCTCACAGCCAGGGCGATGATGGGCGGAGGCCGCCCGGTCCGATGCGTCGGGCCGAGTCCGGTCGAAGCCGAGCGGGTCCGCAGCGCGATGCGCGGGGCCCGGATCCAGCGCCGAGGCGCCGATCGGATCCCGACGGGCATCCCATTCGGGCGTGATGGAGACGAAGCCGAGTCCGACGCGACGAGAGCGGGCCTCCTCCGTTCTCCCACGTCCCGCCGACCCGCCGCCTCCGGATGACTCCGAGAGGCGTTTCTTGCTTCCAGGGCCGGAACGGGCGCTCGCAGGATCCGGGACGTCGGACGCAGGTCGGACGACCCGGGAGCCCACGAGCGGGATCGCATCCGCAGGAGGCATCCCCCCATGTCCACTGTCACGACGGCATCCGCCACCCGGGAGCATCGCGTCACCGTCCGCTCCCTCGCTGCCCGCAAGCGCAAGGCCGAGCCCTTCACGATGCTCACGGCCTACGACTTCACCTTCGCCCGGATCTTCGACCAGGCCGGCGTCGACGTGCTGCTCGTCGGCGACTCCCTCGGCAACGTCGTGCAGGGCTGCGACACGACGCTGCCGGTCACCCTCGACGAGATCGTCTACCACACGAAGCTCGTCGCCCGGGGCGTGCAGCGCGCGATGGTCGTGGCCGACATGCCCTTCGGCTCCTACCAGGTCGGACCCGAGGACGCCGTGCGCTCGGCGATCCGGCTGGTGAAGGAGGCGGGCACCCACGCGGTCAAGCTCGAGGGCGGCGTCGACGTCGCCGAGTCGATCCGACGCATCGTCGCCGCGCAGATCCCGGTCATGGGCCACGTCGGCCTGACGCCGCAATCGGTCAACCACATGGGTGGCTACCGGGTACAGGGCCGCGGCGACGAGGGGCGACATCGCGTGATCGAGGACGCCCTCGCGGTCGAGGCCGCGGGCGCCTTCTCCGTCGTGCTCGAGGGCATTCCCGAAGAGCTCGGCCGCGAGATCACGCAGCGCCTCTCGATCCCGACGATCGGCATCGGCGCCGGCGTCCATTGCGACGCCCAGGTGCTCGTGATGCACGACATGCTGGGTCTCAACGACTGGTCGCCGTCCTTCGTGAAGCAGTACGCGAGTCTCGGCGCACTCGCGTCCCAGGCGGCGCGCACCTACGTCGACGAGGTGCGCAACCGCAAGTTCCCCGACGACGAGCACGTCTATTCGTCGTAGTGCCTGCGTGCGCAGGCTTGGGCCGCGGGCGCTTCGTGGCGCGCACGGCACCCGGTCCGGGCCCGGGCGCTTCGTGGCCCATGGGCCCGGAGACGAGCGAGGAGCGTGGAATGAAGATCATCGAGACGAGAGCGGGGCTGCAGGACTGGTCCGATGCCGAGCGGGCATCGGGACGGCGGGTGGCGCTCGTGCCGACGATGGGCGCGCTGCACCCGGGACACGTGTCGCTCGTGCGCGAGGCGCGCAGGCACGCGGATCGCGTCGTCGTGTCGATCTTCGTGAATCCGACGCAGTTCAACGATCCGAAGGACTTCGACGGCTATCCGCGCACGCTCGAGAGCGATCTCGAGGCGTGTCGTGCGGCGGGCGCCGACGTCGTCTGGACGCCGCGCGCCGACGAACTCTATCCGGCGGGCGCAGCGACCTGGGTCGACGTCGAGGGTCTGACCGATCCGCTCTGTGGCGCTTCGCGGCCGGGGCATTTCCGGGGCGTGACGACGGTCGTGACGAAGCTCTTCCTGGCCGCGCGGCCGCACGTCGCGGTCTTCGGCCAGAAGGACTTCCAGCAGCTGGCCGTGATCCGACGCATGACGGCGGACCTCGGCTTCGGCCTCGAGATCGTGGGCGCGCCGACCGTCCGCGAAGCCGACGGGCTCGCCATGTCGAGTCGCAACGTCCGCCTCGGGCCGCGCGCGCGCGCCCAGGCCCTGCGCATCGTCGAGAGCCTCGACCTGGCCCAGGCCCTGCTGCGACGCGGCGAGCGCAGTCACGCGGCGATCCTCGAGGCCGTGACCAAGAAGCTCGGCGAGGCGAGCCAGGCCACGATCCACTACGCCGACCTGCGCGATCCCACGACCCTCGAGCCGGCGCCCGCCGTGCTCGAGGGGCCGACGCTGCTCGCGATCGCATTGCTCTTTCAAAAGGACCCCGACGGTCGGGGCGCCGAAGTCCGACTCATCGACAACCGGGTGCTCGAGGTCGACCCGGCCTGAGGCCGTGGTCGCGAGCGCCCGAACCCCGCGTGATCGAACGCGAAGCACGCAAGGAGCCCCCCCGATGATTCGCCACATGCTCAAGTCGAAGATCCACCGGGCGACCGTCACCGAGGCCAACGTCGAGTACGAGGGCTCGGTCACGATCGACCCGATCCTGCTCGAGGCCGCCGACATGCTGCCCTACGAGCGCGTCGACATCTGGAACTGCACGAACGGCAACCGCCTCACGACCTACGTGATCGAGGGCGAGCGCGGCGAGGGCCAGATCTGCATCAACGGCGCCGCCGCGCACCTGATGAAGCCCGGCGACCTCGTGATCATCGCGAGCTGGACCGACGTCCCCGACTCCGAGGCCCGCGCGTTCGAGGCGAAGCGCGTCTTCGTCGATCCCCAGAACCGGATCCGCGAGTAGCGGCCGAGGGCGGCGCGGCGCGCGCGGCGGCCGGTCTGCGTTCGCGCCGGGCCCGGCCTACGCGCGCGCGGTGGGCAGGGCTACGCTCGCGCGATGGCGAAGTCGGGCAAGGACAAGAAGGCGGCGCGGCAGACGGATGCCGAGGGGCGACTCGTCGTGGCGACGAACCGCCGTGCGCGCTTCGACTACGAGATCCTCGACCGCTTCGAGGCGGGGCTCCAGCTGATGGGACCCGAGGTCAAGAGCCTGCGCGAGGGGCGCTGCAGCCTCGGCGACGCCTTCGCGACGGTCCATCGCGGCGAGGCCTGGCTCGAGAAGATGCACGTCTCGCCCTACGAGCCGGCGACCCGGGACAACCCCACGGATCCGATGCGCCGCCGCAAGCTCCTGCTGCACCGCCATGAGATCGACCGGCTCGAGGGGCGCATCGCCGAGAAGGGGCTGACCCTCGTGCCCGTCTGCGTCTACTTCAAGCGAGGTCGCGCGAAGGTCGAGCTGGCCTTGGCCCGGGGCAAGCATCGGCACGACAAGCGCGAGACGATCAAGCGCCGCGAGGGCGAGCGCGAGGCGCAGCGGGCGATGCGGCGGCATACGCGATGAGCGGATCGGGGCCCGCCGACGGTCGGAGCGTGGGCATCCGCCCCGGACGTGTTTCGCAGTCGGCGTCGCGAGCTACCCTCCGCCGCGCCCCCGGGAGATGAGCGATGCGCCACCTCATCCTCGTGATCCTGCTGCTGCCGATCTTCTATGGAGTGGGCCTCTTCGTCGCCAGCGAGTACGGCGGCGAGGTGGTCGAGCTCGACACCTACGACGCCCGCGGCAATCGCTTCACGACCCCGCTCTGGGTCGTCGACCTGCACGGCGAGCCCTGGCTCCGGGCGGGGGATCCGGAGTCCGCCTGGCTCCAGCGCATGCGCCGCAACCCGGAGGTCGAGGTGCATCTGAAGCGGGATGGGCAGAGGACGGCCTACCTCGCGGAGATCGTCGACGGGAGCGCTGCGCGGATCAACCACGCGATGCGCGAGAAGTACGCCTGGGCCGATCTGCTCGTCTCGACCCTCCACGACGAAGAGACGGTCGTGGCGATCCGGCTCGCCGAGCCCTGAGCCCCGGGCGCCTCGCGTTCGGGCCTCCGGCGAATCCCCGATCCCGTTCCGCTCGCAGCGGAATCCGGGCGGGGCCCCGTGGACCGCGTCCCCTCCATTTTGCGCACGACCTGCCGATAGGCACGAGAACGCGTCCCGGTCGCCGGGACCGTGGGCGTTCTCGCGTCCGAAGAGGAGCCATGGCAGGGCAGGGCAGCAGGGAATCGCCGGGCGCTGGACCCGGGAACAAGGCGATCGCGACGACGCTGCTCGAGATGCTCGCGGCGCGCGGTCGTGAGGCCGCGGTCGAGCGGGCGCGCCGCGCGCTGGAGTCCGGTGACGGCTCGACGCTCGCCGAGGCCGGTCCCTGGATCGAGTCCGAGCGCCTGATCGCCTGCCTGGGTGCCGCCGGCATCGATGCCGGCTTCGCCCGATCCCTCGGTCATCGCGTCGTGGGCCCCGACGCCGCCGGCCTGCGCCTCTACGGCCTCGGCCTCGCCACCCCCGAGAAGGCCTTCCGTCGCATCCAGGCGCTGCTGCCGCGTGAGGATCCCGACGGGCGCTGGAAGATCGACGAGATCCACGGCGGGCGCGCACGCCTGCGCTTCCGATCCGCCGATGCGAAGCGGACCGACCGCGCCCGCCGGAGCGGGTCGCGCGAAGCCGAGTGCGAGGTGCCGGACGGCGCGGGCCATCGTCACACCATCGCCCACCCGCCGCGCGTCGAACGCACGCTCTGTGCGCTTCGCGTCGGCATGCTGGAGGCGTTGCCGGGACTCTACGGCCTGCTGCCGGCCCGGGTTCGCGAGACGGCCTGCCGGGCGTCGGGTGCCGAGGCGTGCGCCTACGAAGTGGTCTGGCAGCGCGACGCGCGCACGGGCGTCGTCGCCGGCACGATCGTCGGGGTCGTCCTCGCGGCGATCGTCGTGACCGTCGCCCGGGTCGCACCGGAGCTGATGGCCCCGATCGCGGCGCCCGTAGGCGGGGTCTTTGCGGCCGTGGCGGCCGCGGCCTTCGGTCGGATGGTCGATCTGCGTCGCCAGCTCGAGGCGGTGGCGGGCGCGAGGCGCGGGCATCTGGCGCTCTTCGACCAGGTCGACGAGACGCTCGCCGAGAAGCTCGACGCGCTCGCTCGCGTGGAGGCCCGGGTCGAGGCGGGCGCCGCGCCGGACGCCCGACGGCGATCGGTCGGGGCGGGGCTGGATCGGTCCGGCGGGTCGGAGCCCGACGTGGTGCGGGGCGACGACGCCGTGTGCTCGACGGCGCTCGAGATCCATGCCGCGGCGGGCGATCTCGAGTGCTGGCTCGACGCGCGCGCCGGCCACGCAGCCGTCGAGGGCGGCGCCGACGAGGAGGACGCGCGCGCCCTCGTCCGCGACCTGCGCGAGGCGGCGGCCCGCCTGGTCCGGTCTGGGGACACCGTATTGCGTCGGTCGACCCACCTCGACACGCTGATCCATCGCGCCGTCGCCAGCGCCCGCCCCCTGCTCGACGCCCGGGCCGAGGTCGTCGTCGAGGTCGACGCGGCGCTGCCGCGGATCGCCTGCGATCCGCTCGAGATCGAGCGGCTCGTCGTCCAGCTGCTGCGCAACGCCGTCGAGGCTTCCCGCAACCTCGGAGATCGTGCGCAGGTCCGGATCCGATTGCGCCGCGCGCCCCGCGGCCTCGAGCTCGCGGTCCTCGACCGGGGCGTGGGCATCGACTCGGGCGAGGTCGACGAGGTCTTCGATCCCTTCTTCGGGGAGGCGGCCGGGGGACGTCGCGGTCGCTCCGGTCTGGCGGACTGTCTGTCGATCGTGGAAGGGCACGGCGGGGAGCTCACGATCGCCGCCGAGGCCGGCGGTGGAACCCGGGTCACGGTCCTGCTGCCGGGGGATGGAGCCCCATGGCCCGCGACGACGGACGAAGGCGACGGCGCGGCAGCATCGGCCGGCAGCGCGAGTTGATGGACGGGGCTCGCACGCGACGCGGTCGCGCGCGCGCCGGGAGGGGTCGCGGGATGATCGGAGCTCTGCGCGCACGGCGATGGATCGGGGCCCTCGCGATCGCGTTTCTCGGCTGCGCCGCGAGCGGCGAGCCGGAGCGCCCGCTGCCGGCGCATCCCTTCCCGGGCTGGGTGCGGCAGCTCGAGACCGGTCGCACCCGCATGGACGAGGTCGAGGCGCGCTTCGGTCGACCCGACGAGATCGAGTCCGGCGTGCGGGGCGGCACGATCTGGCGTTATGCGTTCCGCGAGGTGCATTGGCCGGCGGACGATCCCGCGCGGCCGATCGTCGCATCGGACGGACGGCTCGCCCGCCCCGCGCCGGGACCCCTCGACCGCGCCGGACGGGGCCTGCGGCGCGTGGGCGACTGGCTCGACTGGCTGCTCTTCTATCCGCCGCGGCAGCCCCGTCCGCCGCGCTCGCGGGCGCTGCCGGCGACGGTCCACGACCTCGAGCTGCGCTTCGGGATCGATGGGGCGCTCGCCGAGCTCCAGTACCGGCCCCATCCCGGCCGCGCCTGGGTGCCGGCCCCGCGCTGACGCGAGCGGCTTCGCGGGGTCCGCGAGGCGACTATGCTGTTCCGAGCCGCGCCGCCCCGGCGCGAGGAGGAAGGGCATGACGAAGATCGCGACGGTCTGCGGCGAGATCGACTCGAGCGCGCTCGGGCGGACGCTGATGCACGAGCATCTCGTGATCGGCTATCCGGGCTTCCAGAGCCACACGACGCGGCCCGGTCCGTCGCGAGACGAGATGTTCGCGGTCTGCGTCGATCGCATCGAATCGCTCAAGGCGCTCGGCTTCTCGTCCATGCTCGACCCCTGCCCGAGCGATCTCGGCCGCGACGTCGAGCTCGCAGCACGGGTCGCCCGGGCGACCGGGTTCAACATCATCGTCGCGACCGGCCTCTACAAGCAGTCCGAGGGCGGTGTGCCCTACTGGCATTTCCGGTCGCAGTTCGGCCCGATCGTCGACGAGATGGCCGCGCTCTTCGTCCACGAGCTGACCGAAGGCATCGGCGACACGGGCATCCGCGCCGGCATCATCAAGGTCGCGACCGGACTCGGCCGGGTCACCGACTACGAACGCTCGATCCTGCTCGCCGCCGCGAAGGCCTCCGTCGAGACCGGTGCGCCCATCACGACCCATACCGATCAGGGCACCCTCGGCGACGAGCAGCAGGCCATCCTGACCGGCGCCGGCGTACCCGCCCATCGCATCGTGATCGGCCACTCCTGCGGTACCGGCGACCACGCCTACCACATGAAGCTCGCCCGCGGTGGCTCCTACCTCGGCTTCGACCGCTTCGGGATCGACGCGCTCTTCCCGGACGAGACCCGGGTCGAGTCCCTCGTGAAGGCCATCCGGGCCGGCGCGGGCGACCGCATCGTCGTCTCCCACGACTCCGTCTGGTGCTGGCGCGGCGAGCCCTTCCCGCCCGAGATCCTGGCCTCCTTCGCGACGAGCGGCGCCTTCGACCCGACCCATTTCTCGCGCACGATCGTCCCGCGCCTCGAGGCCGCCGGCATCCGCCGCGAGGAGATCGAGCGGCTGCTGGTCGACAACCCGCGCCGCTTCTTCGAGGGCGGCAAGCTGCCCGCGCTCGCCTGAGCGACCGCCCGGGGCCGGCGCTATGGTGTGCCCGCCCCGGATCCCGCCCGAAGCGGAACGCCTCGCGGCCGGATGGGGATCCCGTTCGACCCGGTCTTCCCGAGGCCGGACGGGGATTGCGTTCGACCCGACCGTCCCGCGGCCCGCGCGCCGCGGGGCCACCCGACCCGGTCCGATTTCCCGTTGCGCGAGTGCGACTCGCGAAGGAGCCCGACATGAAAGCCGCCGTCTTCACCGCCCTGAACAAGGACCTCGAGATCCGCGACGACGTCACCCTCGGAGAGCTCGGTCCGAAGGACGTGCGGGTCAAGATCGCCGCGAGCGGCGTCTGCCACTCGGACCTCTCGGTCGTGAACGGCACGATCCCGGCGCCGCCGCCCTGCGTGCTCGGCCACGAGGGCGCCGGCATCATCCAGGAGGTCGGTGAAGCCGTGACGAGCGTCGCCAAGGGCGACAAGGTCATCCTCTCCTTCGTCTGCGCCTGCAACGTCTGCAAGCCCTGCCTCCGCCGGCAGTCCTACCTCTGCGCCTCGAACGGCGCCCAGGCCATGTCGAAGAATTTCCGGCTCGGTGGCGAGCCGCTCGCCGGCATGACCGGCCTCGGCACCTTCGCCGAGGAGCTGATCATCGGCGAGGGTGGCGTCGTCAAGATCGACGACGACATCCCGCTCGACATCGCCGCGCTCGTCGGCTGCGGCGTGACGACGGGCGTCGGCGCCTCGATCAACACGGCCGAGATCAAGCCCGGCTCCTCGGTCGTCGTGTTCGGCTGCGGCGGCGTCGGGATCTCGGCGATCCAGGGCGCCCGGATCGCGGGCGCCTCGGCGATCCTGGCCGTCGACACGATGGAGAACAAGCTCGAGCAGGCGAAGCATTTCGGGGCGACGCACGTGACGACCCCCGATGGCCTCGATTCGGCCAAGCTCGCGATCACGGGGGGCGAGGGCTTCGACTACGCCCTCGAGTGCATCGGCAACTCGAAGACCATCCGGGCCACCTACGACGCCGCCCGGCTCGGCGGGACCGCCGTGATCGTCGGCGTCGGTCGGCTCGACGACATGGTCCAGTTCTCCGCCTTCGAGCTCTTCTTCGCGAACAAGACGCTGCGGGGCTCCATGTACGGCAGCGCCAACGTGCGGACCTTCATGCCCGAGCTGCTCTCGCTCTGGAAGAACGGCAAGCTCGACCTCGAGAGCATGATCAGCCGCCGCATCAAGCTCGAGGAGGTGAACGACGCCTTCCGGGCGATGCAGGCCGGCGAGGTGATCCGCTCGGTGATCGACTTCTGAGCCCGGCGCGTCCGGAGCGCGCGCGGACGTCCGGTCGCGAACGAGCCACGCGCACGGCGCACACGACGGGCCCCGAGGCAATCCGCCTCGGGGCCCGTCCGCCATCCGACGCAGGCGCACGCTGCGAAGCCGCGGAAACGTCGCGGCGCGTGCCTGAGCCATCTGCCGGATGGTGAGGGGGCCGGTCGGTGCGATCCTGGGGACCCGATCCACCAGGAGGTCCGATCGCCATGCCCGATCCGTTGCATCCCGCCATCGTCCATCTGCCCATCGCCCTGGCGATGCTCGTCCCGCTCTTCGCGGGTCTCGGCCTCGTCGTGATCCAGCGCGGCTGGCTGCCCGTGCGCGTCTGGGCGGTCGTCGTGCTGCTCCAGGTCCTGCTGGTCGGGAGCGCCTTCGTCGCGCTCGAGACGGGCGAGGACCAGGAGGAGCGCGTCGAGCGCTTCGTGGCCGAGGACCCCATCGAGTCCCACGAAGACGCAGCCAAGCGCTTCCTCGCGGTTGCCGGCGTCGGTCTGGTCGCCGTCGCGGCGGGGCTCCTGCCCGAGCGCCGCGGGGCCGGGGGGCGCATCGTGGGCACGATCGCCTCGCTAGGCGTCCTCGCCGCGGCCGTCGCGGTCGGCCATTCGGGCGGCGAGCTCGTCTACCGCCACGGTGCGGCGAACGCGTACGTCTCGGACGCCGCGTCCGCGAACTCGGCCCATCGCTTGCAATCCCACCACGACTGAGCGGGGCCCGACCCGGAGCGAGGGTCGGACGTAGAACGCTCGTGTCGATCGAAGGAGTCATTCCATGTCACGTACGAAGTTCTTCGGAGCGCTCGCCTTCGCGATGCTGCTCGCCACCATGGCGCCCGTCGCCTCCGCCGAGGAGACCGACGAGCCGATCTACGGCGAGGAGCTCATGACGCAGCAGGAGCAGACGCAGCTGCGTGAGCGCCTGCGCGCCGCCGCGAACGACGAGGAGCGGCAGAAGCTGCAGGAGCAGAGCCGCGAGCAGATGCGCGTCCGGGCCCGTGAGCGCGGGGTCGAGGAGCCGATCTACGGTGCCCGGCTGATGAGCGAGCAGGAGCGGACGCAGTACCGCGCCCGGCTCCAGGCGATGCAGAGCGAGACCGAGCGGGAGGCCTTCCGCGAGCAGCATCGCCTCGAGATCCGCAATCGTCTGGCCGCCCGGGCAGCGGGCGCGCCGGCGGTCGGTGCGCCGGGGCCGGGCATGGCCGGTCAGGGCCCCGGTCGGCAGATGATGACCGAGCAGGAGCGCGCGCGGCATCGCGAGCAGATGCGCGCGGCGGAGTCCGAGGAGGAGCGCGAGCGCCTGCGCGAGCAGACGCACGAGCAGATGAAGGAGCGTGCGCGGGACCAGGGGGTCGATCTGCCGGAGCGGCCGCCCCTGCGACCGGAGGCCGGCGCCGGCCCCCGCGGCGGCGGTCGCTGATCGATCGACGACGGGTCGATCCGGAGCGTTCGCGTTCCGGATCGACCCCTCCGCCGAGGCGAGGGGCGGGGTCGGGTCCGCCGGCTGCTAGTCGGCGCGCGCGTAGTCGACGAAGATCGGGGACGACCAGGCCCGCGGCTCGTGCGGTGCGAGGCAGTCGTCGCTGGCGTCGCCCCGACAGAGATCCGTCTCGAGACAGCGCCCCGACCCGTCGCGCCTGCAACGCACGCCCCCCGCGTTGATCGCCATCGCCTCCGCCTCGATCGCGCGGACGTAGTAGACCGCGTCGCGCGCGGCCTCTGCGTAGTCCGGGTCGTCGAAGGTGACGGCGCAGCCCTCGCGCCCGCCGTCGCACTCGAAGACGCGCCAGGGATCCTCGATCAGCGGCGCGATCGGCTCGCCCGGCGCGTTCTGCGGGCGGATGCGCACGACCTCGATGCGCGTGATCGGGCGGCGGGTGGGCGACGGGTTGTAGCACTCGCCCTTGCAGACGTGGGCGAGACGCTCGGGGCCGAGCGCCGTCGCGCTGTCCTCGGGACAGCCCGGCTGCTGCTCGAAGGAGCCGACGGCGCGCACCTGGAAGATCGGGTTCTGCCTCGTCTCGACCTCGCCGCCCATCGGGATCGTGCGCGCGCTCGTGCCCGGCGGGTTGATCAGGTCGAACCAGAGCAGGATCCGCGGTCCGCTCGTGCCGTAGACCTCGCGCCGCTCGAGCGCGTCCCAGATCCCTGCGCGGCTGCGGTCCTCGGCGTGCGCGGCGACGAGGCCGCCCGTCGTGAAGAAGGAGGCCTGGCGCTCCATCTCCATCAGCGCGAAGCCCTGCAGGTCCGAGCGTGCGGCGTCGAAGCGTCGGGACTCCGACGCGGGCGCCTCCTTCGGCGGGGCGATCGCGCTTTGGAGCGCCGAGGGCGTCCCTTGCGGGTTTGCGCGGGACTCGGTGAAGCCGACGCGATGGACCGGCTTGTAGCCCGTGCCGGGGCGGGCGAAGTGGTTGTCGCTCGAGGCCATGAAGCCGAAGCGGAAGCGTCGCGGACTCTCGTCGGGCGTGTCGAAGTTCGAGAGCGCCATGATGTACTGCGCCGCACCGCCCGGTCGGTAGTTGAAGGCGGGCCTTTCGCAGTCCCGGCATTGCCCGGCGTCGAGCCACTCCGCCGCCTCGACGCCGGCGACGGTCAGATGGGCCTGCTGGCCGGCATCCGCCGCGTTCTGGCGCGCGACGACCGCGCGCTCGGCGCAGGTCTCCTCGCTCTCGCCGTCCGCGAGACAGCGCGCCTGCACGATCTCGCCCGCGCGCCAGCAGGTCGGCAGGTAGTCCGCCGTCGGCTCCGGACAGATCGCGCGGCCCTCGTCGTCGAAGCGCACGGCCCGCCAGTCGCGGTAGACCTCCGAGTTGCCGTGGCCCGAGAAGACCTCGAGCAGGGTCTGTCGCGCGTCGTCGTGGAGCGGGCCATCGAGCTGCTTCGCCCAATCCGATCCCGGCGGCGTATAGAAGCCCCAGGTCGTGCCGTGCGGGATCACGATCGACGCCACGTCCCAGTCGTCGAGCTTCTCGAAGAGCAGGTCCGGGGTCTCGACCATCTCGACGCACTCGTCGGGCAGCTCGCGTACGGGCACGCCGAGCGGGCAGATCTCGAGGTCCTGGCGCTCGGCGAAGAAGCGCGCGAGGTCGTGCAGCCGCTCGTCGTCCCGCGCCCGCAGCACGGCGCCGGAGGCGGGGCCACCGAAGGGATTCGCGTCGACGATGCGCCGGGTCGCGCCCGTCGCGCCGATCGGGCGGCGCGGGATCTCGCCGTCCTCGAGGTCCCGGAGCACGACGTTCTTGTGTCCGTAGTGGGTCGCGGGCGTCGCACCGACCTGCGTCCACTCCCAGCCGAGGAAGGGGACCGTGTCGGGGACGGCGCCCTGGCCCGCGACGGCGTCGCAGGCGCGGATCGTCTCGACGGTCTCGGCCCAATGGCGCGGCGTGATGCTCTCGGCATGGTCGTTGATCGACCAGAAGTCGAGGGCCGAGCAGAAGCGCGCGAAGTCGCAGGCGTCGGCGGGCGGATGCGAGCCCTCGCCCCCTTGCAAGGGCAGGCTCAGCATGAACGCGTCGAAGGAGAAGGTCGTGTGGACGTGCAGGTCGCCGAAGAGGATCTGCTTCGGGCGCGACACGAGCATCTCGTTCGCGGCCAGGGCGACTTCGGCCGTCGTCTCGGCGACCTGCGCCGCCGAGCGCATCCGCTCGGTCACGTGGCCCGGCGACTCGTGCTCGCCGAGGCCGCCGCGGGCGACGAAGCGGAGCCAGAGACCGAGGACGACGAGGAGGGCGATCGCAACGATCGCGAGGATGCGGGACACGGGGGACACCTCCGGACGACCGGGCGCGCAGCCGGGTCGCCGACGGTATCACAGCGCCGATCAGCGCCCGCCGCGATCTCCTCGTCCCGACCGGCCGGGACCACCGCCGTTTCCGTTCGAGCCGCGCGCCTTGCCCGAGCCGCCCCCGTTGCCACTCGCGGCGCGCGCGATGCGCTGGCCGCCGCCGTGGTTGCCGCGCGCTGCGCGCGACGCGCGGCCCGCCGCCGCCCCCGTTGCCGGGCGCGCGCGCGACGCGCGGTCCACCGTCGTTGCGGGGGGCTCGCTGTACCTTCGGCGCGCCGCCTCCGTTGCGGGGCGCGCGCTCCATCTTCTGTGTGCCGCCCCCATTGCCGGGCGTCCGCTCCAGCTTCGACCGACCGCCGTCGTTGCGGGGGGCGCGTGCGACCGGGCCGCGGCTCCCGTCGTCGCCGCCGTGTGAGCGCCGCATCGAGTCGACCTGGCCGTCGCCGCCGCGTGAGCGCCGCATCGAGTCGGCCTGGCCGTCGCCGCCGCGTGGGCGCCGCATCGAGTCGGCCTGGCCGTCGCCGCCGCGTGAGCGCCGCATCGAGTCGACCTGGCCGTCGCCGCCGCGTCGGCTCCGTCGTTCGTCGCCGCCCGAGCGCGTGTCGACGGCGGGCGGGGCGGATCCCCGACCCGACCGATCGCGTTCCGCCCTGGGCGTTTCGCTTCGGTTGCGGGGCGTGCTCGACGACCCGTCGCGGCTGCGGCGCTCGGACTGCGTGACGAAGTCCGAGAGGTGACCGCGCGAACGATCGCGGCTGCGATCGGAGTCGCGCGCGCTCGGCGACCCGCCGCGGCCGCGCCGGTCGTCTCGTCGCCCATCGAAGTCGGCACCGCCGCGATCGTCGCGGCGTCCGTCGAAGCTCGAGTGATCGCGATCATCGCGGCGTCCGTCGGTGCTCGAGCGGCTGCGGTCGTCGCGGCGTCCGTCGGGGCGATCGCGGCCGGTGTCGCCTCGCCGGTCGCGCCAGTCCCAGCCGTGGCGTCCGTCGGCGCCGGGGGCGCGCTGCTCGAAGCGGCTGCGGTTCTCGACGCGGCGATGGCGGACGGGCTCGTAGCTCGCCTGGCGGGCGCGGGCGCGGAGGAAGTCGACGTGGTTGCTGGCGGTCCGGTAGCCCGAGCGGAAGCCCCGCGTGGTCGGGGTGGGGCCGCGGTGGGTGTAGCGCGGCGCGTGATGGCTTCGGTAGGCGTAGCGCGGCGGGGCATAGCGATGGTGATGGCCCGTGTGTCGGGTGTACCAGCCGAAGAAGAGCGCCGAGGGACGCGGCGCGTAGTAGAAGCTCGCGTAGCTCGGCCCGTAGTAGAAGCCGGCGTAGCCCCAGACCGACGCCGGGTACCAGTAGGCGACGTCGTACCAGGTCGGATAGCCGAACCAGAACGGGAAGGGCGAGATCGAGACGTTCACGACCGTCGTCGATCGTGCGCGCGTGCGCGCCCAGGTCGCGTCGTCGTAGGCGTAGCCGTAGTCCGCGGCGAAGGCGCGTGCCGCGGCCCGGGCTTCCTCCGCGGTCTCGGGGTCCTCGAGGGCTGCCGACCAGGCCCGGTCCTCCTCGGCCCGTCGCGCGACGACCTCGTCGTGGAGCGTCGCGAAGAAGGTGTCGACCGCCTCGGGGTTCTCGCGCTGGATCGCGCCGAGCAGCGTCGTCGCCTCGAGGTCGTCGACCAGCAGGCCGACCAGCTCGGGCCGCGCCGTCACGACGTCGAAGGCGTCGCGATAGGCGACGCTCTGGTCCGCCAGGAGCGTGTCGAGCTGGCGCTCGACGTCGAGGTCGAGGGCGTGGATGCGCACCCAGGTCGGGTAGAGCCGGCCACCCGCGGCGAGGATGCCCGCATGGGACTCGTCGGGGTATTGCGAGGCGAGCGCGTCGAGCTGGGCGTCGCTCTTGCGGCCGTCGCGGGCGAGATCCGCGACGAGTCCGGGATGGCGCACGAGGTCCCAGACCGTCTCCTGGTCCTCGCGCGGGAGGGGCTCGACCAGCGCGCGGAATGCCTGCACGGAGTCCTGCTGGATCTCCGCGACGCGCATCAGCGTCTCCGGTTGGCCGGCGACCACGTAGGCCGCATCGCGCGCGTCGGCGGGAAAGCCGGCGAGCTCCGCGGCCCAGTCGGCGTCCAGCGTGCGCAGGTCGTGCACGCCCATGCGGGTGGCGAGGGCGTGGGTCGGCGTCGCAGCGGCGAGCAGGGTCAGCACGAAGAGCGTCGCGGCGGACGCCAGGGAGAGGAGCGAGACCGCGTGCGTCCCGCGCGAGCGGGGCAGGGCGGTCGGGGGGCGGGGCTGCGGGCGGCGAGCGTCTTGCTGGATCGGCGGCCGGTTGCGCGTCTGCATGGACATGACGGGCGTTCCCCCTTCGTCGGGTCGTCGTCGATCGGCGCCACGCAGCGCGCGTGCGTCGACGATGCATTCAGATCCGTCCCGGGCGCGCGCAGTTCCCGGCGGAGCGGAACTCGCGTTCGCGGATTCTCGCACGGGAATGTGGTGCTCGGCGGATCGATGTGGCGTCCCCCCATGTATTGCCCGCCGGGGAGGCACTCCAGCGTCGCGCCGCCCGCCTGAAGCGACCGTCGGACCCGCGCTAGCCTCCGCGCCGACCATCCCGCAGGAATCGCCGCGCGGGAGGTAGATAGAGGAGGCTCCCGATGACCGGATCCGATCCCCGGACGCGCGCCGCGTGCGGCCCCGTCGCGCAGGCTGCGAGCTCGAGCGGTCTTGCCCGCCCCCGACGATCGGGCCGTCCCGGCCGCCTGCTCGTCGCGGCCTCGCTCCTCGCGCTGGTCGCGAGCGGCTGCGGCTACAACGACATCCAGGCCGGTGACGAGGCGGTCAAGGCCGCCTGGGCCGAGATCTCGAACCAGTACCAGCGTCGCGCGGACCTGATCCCGAACCTCGTCGCGACGGTCCAGGGCGCCGCCGACTTCGAGCGCGAGACCCTCCAGGCCGTCGTCGAGGCCCGCTCGAAGGCGACCCGCATCGAGATCACCCCCGAGCTCGTGAACGATCCCGAGGCGCTCCAGAAATTCATGGACGCGCAGGGCCAGCTCACGAGCGCCCTCTCGCGTCTCTTCGCCGTCGCCGAGTCCTATCCGCAGCTGCGTGCGACCGACGCCTTCCGCGACCTGCAGGCCCAGATCGAAGGCACGGAGAACCGCATCACCGTCGCCCGTGGCCGCTACATCGAGTCCGTCCAGGCCTACAACACACTCGTGCGCCAGTTCCCCGCCGTGCTGACCGCGAAGGTGATCGGCGCCGCGCCGAAGGCGACCTTCGAGGCGCGCTCCGACGTCGGCGACCGCCCGCCGGAGGTGAAGTTCTGAGCGTCGTCGCCCGGCTCGCGCTCGTCGCGTGTCTGCTCGTGATGAGCGGGTCCGCCGCGGCGGAGCTCGCCGTGCCCGCGCTCACGGCGCGGGTCCAGGACGGCGCCGGCCTGCTCTCGACGGACGAGGAGCATGCGCTCGAGGCGAGGCTCGCTGCGTTCGAGCAGGAGACGAGCCACCAGATCGTCGTGCTCACGCTCCCGACCCTCGAAGGCGAGGCGATCGAGTCCTTCTCGATGCGCGTCGCCGAGGCCTGGAAGATCGGTCACGAAGGCCTCGACAACGGGGTCATCGTGATCGTCGCCGCCAAGGACCGCCGCGCGCGTATCGAGGTCGGCTACGGCCTCGAGGGCGTGATCCCGGACGCGGTTGCCGCGCGCATCCTGCGCGAGCGCATGATCCCGGCGTTCCGGAGCGGGGCGATGGGGGCGGGTGTCGTGGCGGGGGTCGACGCGCTCATGGCCGCGGCGCGGGGCGAGGCGATCCCGGAGTCGGGCCGGCCGGAGGGCGAGGTCGCGGACGATGCCGCTGGCGTCCTGCACGCGATCCTCTTCGGCACGATCGCGGGCGGCGTCTTCGGCTCCGTCGTCGGGCGCAAGAAGCCGGGGCGCGCGGCGCTCGTGGGCGGTGGGATCGCGGCGGGGCTCGCCTATCTCTTCACCTTCGTCGTGCTCGCGGGCGTCGTCGCGGGCGTGATCGGCGCGATCTTCGGCCTCGCGTCGGCGGCCTCGTCGGGGCGCGGGCTGCACTCGCGCGGGGGCTATGGCGGCTGGGGTGGTGGCCTCGGTGGGGGCGGCTTCGGCGGCGGTGGATTCGGCGGAGGCGGCTTCGGGGGTGGAGGCGGCGGCTTCGGCGGGGGCGGCGCGTCGGGGAGCTGGTGAGGCGCGGATCGGGATGGTGATGGGGAATCGGGGATCGGGATGAAGCCTTCGGAGCTCTTCGACGAAGGGGATCGCGCGCGGATCGAGGCCGCGGTCGCCGAGGCCGAGACCGGCACCTCGGGCGAGATCGTCGTCGCGGTCGAGCGCGCGAGTGGATCGCACGCGGCGGCGCCCTGGCGCTTCGCGGTCGGGCTCGCGGCGATCGTGCTGCTCGGGGTTGGCCTCGCGCGGCCCGGGACGGGGCTGCTCGAGGCCTTCGGCGTGCAGGCGATCGCCGTGGGTGTCGCGCTCGGCCTCGGACGGATCGACGCCGTGCGCCGCGTCTTCGCGACCGAGGCCGAGCTCGAGCGCGCCGCGCGCCAGGCCGCACTCCGCGCGTTCACGGAGAACGGCATCCGGCGCACCCGGGACCGCACGGGCATCCTCATCTACGTGACCCTGCTCGAGCATCGCGTCGTCGTGCTCGGCGACGAGGCGATCGACCGCGCCCTCGGGCCCGAGGAGAGCTGGGAGGAGGTCGTGGCGCTCGTGCTGGATGGGATCCGGGCCGGGCGGGCGACCGAGGGCATCGTCGCGGGGGTGCGGCGATGCGGCGAGATCCTGGCGCACCCGCTGCCGCCCCGGGCGGACGACACGAACGAGATCGTGCACGGGCTCGTGCTGCACGATTGAGTGGCCGGGGGCGGGCCCGAGGGCCGTGCCGGGGCGGGGGGCTTGCCACGCGGCGGATCGAGCCTATGTTCGCCGGCCGTTGGGGGCGATCTGGCTTCGACGGGTCGAAGAAGTCGGGCGCTGCGTGTCGAGGTCGTAGCCACCTCGTTAAACAGCTGCAGTCTGGTAGCTCATAACTGCCGATGACAACTACGCTCTCGCTGCCTAACTAACCCTTAGGAACTAGCGACACCCGTCCACGACGTCCTCTAGTGGGTCGCGGGTGCAATCAGGGGACTGGCTCCCGAGCGCTGCTCGGCCGTATCCGGGAGCGAGATCACGTCGAGCTAGGGTGTGCTTGGCCGGTTCCCTCGCCTGGCACACCCGAAATCAAGAGGGAACTACACACGTAGACGCGTCCGTTGGACGCGATCCGGACGCGGGTTCGATTCCCGCCGCCTCCACCACCGCAAAGAATTCGAACCGCCTTCCGGGCCGTCATCCTGGCCCGGGGGCGGTGCGAGCAGCGACAGCGTGTCGAGCGACGTCTGTGCCACGTAGTAGGGCCGCCCGATCTCGCCCTTCGTCGGCTCCAGCTCGATCTTCCCGAGCAACGCACGAAGCAGGAGCGCCGAGCGCTCCGTTCGCCTCTCCAGCACCTTCTCCATCCCGGTGAGCCGCTCCTCGATCCACTCGACGGGCGGCGCCTGGAAGACCTTCTCGGATCCGCGGCGAAGCTCGTCCAGCTCCTCGCGCAAGGCCTCAACCCGGCGCTCCGTCTCTATCAGGGCCTTGCCGAGGGCCTGGCTGCCCCGCCCTTCGCCGATGAAGTCGACGAAGTTGGCGAGGCGCCGCTCTTCGGCATCGAGTTCCGCTTCCTTCGTCCGGACCGTCTCGGGGATGTGCGCGTAGAGCGCGGCGACTTCCGCCTCGACGCGCTCGAGCAGGTAGCGGATGTGCTCGGCCTGATCGAGCTGCTCCCGGACCGCCTTCAGGATGACTGTCTCCGCGAGCTTCCGACGGACGAGCATCTTGTTCTCGCAGGCGCCCTTCGCGGCACCGAGGCAGCCGTAGTAGCCACCAGCCCTTCCGCTCACCTGGGCGATCGTCGCTCCGCACTTCCCGCACAACATCGAGCCCGAGAGCAAGTGCGTCGGGAAGTGCCGCTCCCGGCCACCCTGATCGCGCGAGAAGCCGCGCCGCCCCTTGCCACCCGGCCAGCTGCGGCGCACTTCCTGGCGCCGGGATCGAACCTGATCCCACAGCGCCGGCGGCACGATGCGCAGCGCCTCGTCCTCCTGAACGACCCACTCGGACTCGGGCTTCGTGAACCGGCGCCGTCGGCCGGTACGAGGGTCACGACGGCTCTCGGTCTTGTTCCACACCCAGCGACCGACGTACTTCTCGTTGTCGAGGATCCTGCTCACGGTCGCGGGCGACCAGCCTTTCGCGGCGCGCATCCGCCCCGGGACCTTCTCCTCGTTGAGCATCCGAACGATTCGCGTCAGCGATAGCCCATCCGCGTAGGCCTTGAAGGTCCTCAGGACGACGGCCGCCTCGCGCGGCTCGATCTCCATCTTGTAACCCTCAGGTCGCGGGCGGCCCTTCTTGTCCATCTGGATCGTGCCGACCGGGACGGACTTGAATCCGAAGGTGCGCTCGCCGACCGAGAAGCCGCGTTCCTTCTGGCCCCGCTGGCCGCGCAGCGTCTTCTTCTTGAGATCGCGGAGCTGCAGCTCGTTGAAGATCCCACGGATCTGGATGCCGAGCGTGGCCTCCTCGTCGTCGCTGTCGAGCCCGTCCGCCACCGAGATCACGCGAACGCCCTCGAAGTGGAGCTCCGCCATGACCGACAGCATCAGGTAGTTGTCGCGGGCGAGGCGGGAGAGGTCGTCGACCAGCACGACGTCGAACTGCTCGTTCTGCGCCGCGGCGACCAGTGCGCCCAGCCCCTCGCGATCGCGGCGTGCGCCCGACTGTGCCTGATCGGCGTAGATGTGATCTTCCAGCACGCGAAAGCCGCGCTCGCCAGCCAGGCGGCGGCAGGCCCCGATCTGGTCCTCAATGCTCTCCGGGCGTTGGTTCTCCGAGCTGTAGCGGGCGTAGATCGCGGCTCGCATGGGATGCCTCCTGGTCGTCGTCGGGGGAGGCGAGACCGTCGTGGCTGCTGGCGGCGGCCGCGTGCTCCATCAGGCGCACGTACTCGCGAGCCAGGTCTTCGGCGATGTGGTCGAGAAGTGCGGTGACGGCCGGGTCGAGGGAAGGCCGCTCGGCCTCAGGCCGTCCCCTCGACTGCGTTGCCGTCGCCTTCGCGCTTCCCGCGGCGCCTCCAAAATGATAGTTATTGTCTGTCATCTTGAAGGCCAGGAGTCAACCGTCGAGGGGCAGATCCTGGGCGATTCGCGTGATGCTGATCTCCACGCGGGTGTGTCGGCTGCCCTCAGGGCCGCCGAACTCGCTCGCCTCGGAGGCGTCGCCCTGCGTGCCTTCGGGCTTCACGAGCTTGAGCTTCGGGCGGACTGACGCGCCTTCCTTTGTTCGAGCCTTCAGTGCGTCGAGATCGATCCCGCCGTACACCTTTGCCGCCCGCCCAGCCACGCCGAGCGTGAAGTAGAGCCGCCGGCCGTCGCCGATGACCACGCGAAGATCGGGCGCGTCCTCAACCCGCAGGCTCTCCGGCAGCTGGAAGCCGCCAATCTCGCGCGTCACTGCCCCCTCGAAGGCCCGCAGCACGTGAACGACTGCGGCGATCGCGGTCGCCGGCAGTTCGAGGTCGCGGAGGCACAGCGCCAGCGCGAACTCGAGAAGGTTGCGGTTGGAGAAGCGCCGACTGCTCCCTCGCCCGCCGGCGTCCTCGACGTCGGGGTCCACCACGCCCTTTTCGCACAGGTAGATGAGGCGGTGTTGGGGCTCCTCGAGGAGCCTGGCAGCTGCGGTGAGGGTCCAGTTGCCGGGTCGATCGGTCATAGTGATAGGTACCGTCTATCATTATGCCCGCGCGGTCAAGGCCGGCTCTCGCCATGGAGGCTCTTGACCATCAGGGTCCGTAGATGTCTACTCTCGTCTGAAATGACCGATTCTCGTAGGCACAGTTGCCGGAGGAGTTCCTGAGTGGACCCGGGTGAGCGCTGGGTCGGAGTCGACGACGTGGCCGCGCATCTCGGCGTCGGCAAGGACTCCATCTACCGCTGGGTCGAGAACCGCGGCCTGCCCGCCCGCAAGGTGGGGCGGCTGCTGCGCTTCAAGCTGTCCGAAGTGGACGCCTGGGTCGAGGCGGGGGGCGGAGAGGGCGGTCGGCCTGCCGCTCCGCAGGTTTCCACGAGCACCGCACGATCGAAGAAGGGCCGGAGACGATGAAGTGACGGCCACGACACCGCGCGAAGGCATGATGGCCGTCGTCCGCAACCGTCGGGCGATGATCGCTGCCGTTCAGCCCTTCGACGCCGACCAGGCCGGCCGCTTCCACCTCGTCGAGGTCGAGTACACCGACGGCACCGGCGCCGAGTCCGACGAGGTGCTGTGGGAGGTCGAGCCGGGCACCGAGGTCCTCGAGCCGGCCGCCCTGCCGCGCGTCGAGGACACGGCCCCGATGGACCCACGCGAGTTCGACGCCATGGTGCGCGCGTCGCGCTGGTCTGCGCTCACGCCATCGCTTCCTTTCTCGGGGCTCGACGGCGACCGACCACCCCTCGCCGCGCCCCTCTATGGCGCCATCTACCCCGAGGCCTATCAGCTCGTCCCGGTCCTGAGGGCGCTCGAGATGCCCCGCGTGGCGCTGCTCCTCGCCGACGCGGTCGGCCTTGGCAAGACCATCCAGGCCGGCATGGTGCTGCGCGAGCTGATGCTCCGCCGTCGCATCCGCCGCGTGCTCGTGCTCTGCCCCGCGGCGCTTCGCAGCCAGTGGCGCGAGGAGATGCAGGAGAAGTTCGCGCTGCCTTTCGAGCTGGTCGATCGGCCGCGGACGCTCCGGCTCCAGCGGGAGATCGGCATCGATGCGAAC
>JACKFD010000005.1 GCA_020632655.1 Spirochaetaceae bacterium | reverse complement strand
GCCACGCGCGCGGGATGGTCGGCGGCGAAGAGCGTCGCGACGTTGCCGCCGAGCGAGTGACCGACGACGTGCACGCGATCGAGCTCGAGCGCGTCGAGCAGGCGCGGCAGATCGCGGGCGTAGTCCGCGAGGTCGTAGCGTCCCGTCGGCGACCACGGGGAACGTCCATGCCCGCGCAGGTCGGGCGCGATCACCCGCGCCTCGCGCTCGAGGGCGCGGACCAGTCCGAGCCAGACGCTGCGATCGTGCGAGAAGCCGTGCACACAGAGAACCGGCATCCCTGCGCCACCCGACTCCGTCCAGTCGAGCAGGACCGTCTCGTCGATCCGCCCGCTCATGCCCGTCCCCCCGCCCCGCCGAGCCGATCCGCCAACACGTTCGCGACGCCCGAAAGGCTCGGCTCGACCCCGAACCAGTCCGGCCCGATCTCGAGCTCGAGGTCGCGACCGAGCCCGACGAAGAGCTCGAGCGTCATCAGCGAGTCGAGTCCGACACTCGGCAGGCTGCGGTCCAGATCGAGTCCCAGGCGCGCCTCCTGCGAGAGTCCGAGGACACCGGCCAAAGCGTCGCGCACGACCCGACGCATGGCGGCGCGGCGCTCGGGCCTCGCCAGGCCGAGCAGCTCGCTGCGGAGCGGACTGCCGTCCGCGCCGGACTCGACGCCGCGCGCGAGCTCGCATAGCCAGGGCGACGCCGGACCCGCGAGGCGGCGGCGAAGCGCTTCGTCGTCGAGCCAGACGACCTGGCCGGGCTCGAGCTCCTCGGCGAGGAAGCGGTCGAGCACCTGCAGGACCGACTCGGTCTCGCCTCCCCGCGCGACCGACAGCCCGAGCACGCGCGAGTGGCCCGGCGGCGCCGCGAGACGCAGGCGATCCACCCAGAGGCGGGACTCCCATGCGCGATCGTCGCCCGAGGACGGATCCGGATCCTCCCGCAGCGACACGAGGAAGCCGAGCGGCGCGAGCGCGCCGTGCGCGACATCGGGCGCCTGCGGGTCCAACGCGGGCCGATCGGAGCTGCCAAGCGCGTCATCGAGGGCCACGCTCGACGAAGAGGCGACGTGGACCCAGCCGGCGAGGCCGGCCGCGTCGTCCGCCGTCGCCGCCTCACCCACGAGCTCCACCCGGTCTGCGCCGCGCGCGCGCAGGCGATCGGCGATGGCCTGCTGGAGCCCGGGCTCGTCGCCGCCCACCCGGAAGACGCCCCGTCCCGCGAGCAGGCGATCCGCCCCGGCGGGCCCGCGGATCGCGACCTCGCTCGCCCCTTCGAGATCGAGACAGACGCGCCCCGTGTGCCGCCCCTGGATCAGGTAGTGCAACGCCCGCGACGCTTCGCCGACGGGGAAGACGACGCGCGGGATCCTCTCGAGACCCGCCTGCGAGACGGCGTCCGGGAGACGGGCCAGGAGCTCCGCGACCCGCGCGACGTCGGCGTGCACGATCTCGATCGCATCGACCGCCGCATAGCTGCGGTTGGCCGCGAGGCGCAGCGCGCCGACCTCCGGCCGCTCGAAGCGATCCCGCGGACACAGATCGACATAACGACCGCCCGCGTCGAGACGCTCGACGAGCGCGTGCAGCCGGGCGCCCGATGTGCTGCCGACGATCACGTCGAAGGGCCCGGCGGCCGCGAGGGCAGAGGCCTCGTCTGCCCCGCGCTCCCGGGCATGCGCCGACTCGAGCGCGAGCACCGCCGCCCCGGCGTCCTCCAGGGCCGCGCGAGCCTGCGACGTGCTCGCGATCGCCGTGACCGAGGCGCCGAGCATCCGCGCCAGTCGGACGGTCACGAGCCCCACGCCGCCGGCGCCACACGCCACGAGCACCCGCTCGCCCGAGCGCAGGCGTGCGACGGTCTCGAGGGCGTGTCGCGCCACGAGATGGGCGAAGGGCAGCGCGGCCGCCGCATGCACGTCGAGCCGCGGCGGCCTGGGAACGAGGTGCGCTTCGGGCACGACGAGCCGGCTTGCGAGCGCGCCCTTCGCGACGCCCATGACTGCATCGCCCGGACGCAGGCGCGAGTCGGCATCGCCGACCGCGCGAACGATCCCCGCGAACGAGAGGCCGAGGCCGTCGTCGGCGGCACCCCGCGTGTCGCCTGCCGCGGCGCGCGCCAGACCGAGGGCCGTCAGGGCGTCGGGCTGACCGAGCGCGACCGACTGCACCGCCACGACGACCGAGCCAGGCGTCGGAACCGGGGCCGACGTCTCGACGAACGCGATCGACTCGAGACCGCCGTGCTGTGCGTGCACCGCGCGGAAGTCCCGATCGCCCGCCGGCCGCTCCGTCGGCCGCCGACCGGAACGGCTTCGCGTCGCGGCGATCGATCCAGCGCCGACCACCGGGGCCTGCGACGGGTCCTCGAGCGGCACGAGCCTCGGCACCCGGATCTCGCCACCCCGCGCCACGAAATGTCGTTCGCGTCCGCCCCGTCCGAGCAGGGACGCCAACGCGATCCGATCGGCCTGACCGAGGGCGCCGCTCGCGTCGAAGAGACGACATTGCTGGAGCTCCGCGCAGCTCGCGAAATGCTCGATCTCCTGCGCGACGCGATGGGCCGTGGCGGGCGAATCCGACGCGGCCTCCGCGACGGGCTGGAGACCGCGGGTCGCGATCCAGCACTCGGCGGCCTCGGCGTGCAGCGCGCGGATGGCGTCGACCCAGGAGCCGACGCGGAAGGCGCGATGGTCCGGGGGCTCGCCGCCCTCGGACGCTTCGTGCTCGTCGCCCCACGCGAGCAGCAGGAAGCCGAAGCGACCGCCGCTCTCGGCCCGCAGCCGGGCGAGCACGGTTTCGAGATCCTCGCGCTTCGCGCAGAAGCGGGTGCTCGCCCCGTCCTTCCGGAGCTCGGCCTCGAGCAGGCCCGCCTCGACGGCCGAGTCCGAGACGATGAGCCAATGGTCGACGGATCGCTCCGCGTTCGTGGCGGCCAGCGCGAGCGGTCGCCACCCGACGACGTGCAGCCCCGATCGGGCGTCCGCGATCCGCGCCCGCCCGGCCGCACGAGCCTCGACGTGCAGCCCGTCGATCCGGCCGATCGACCGACCCTCGCGATCGACGAATGCGATCGCCACCTCGATCCGTTCGGGCCCGTCGTCGCTCGTCTCGCGGCGACGCAGACGCTCGACGCGACAGCGACAATCGCTCGGCAGCGCCCCGTCGAGCTCGATCGCATCGATCCGCACGATGCGCGGCGCCGCCGGCGCCTCGAAGAGCGAGCCCGCGAGCAGCAAGGCCTCCTCGACGAGTGCGGGATGGGCGAAGAAGGCCTGCCACTCGGCCTCGATCGTCCGCGGCAGCATCAGCCGGGCCTTCCGTGCGGGCGCCGCGTCCGTCATGGCGACGGATCGCTCGAGCTCGCGCAGACAACGCGAGCGCGGACCCGACGCGAGTCCGCCCGCCTCGAGCATCGCGACATGGGCCGCGACGTCGGCGGCCTCGAACGCGAGGGCCTCGCCCGACGACGATCGATCGGGCTGCGTCGCGCGTTGTGCGGGGTCGATGCGACCGGTGGCGTGCAGCTGCCAGGCCCCGCCCTTCGTGCGACTCGATACGCGGAAGCGTCCGCGACGCTCGCCCTCGACCTCGACCACGACCTGGACTTCCCGACGGAGCGCGCCCGCCGGCGGTCCGGGCAACACGAGGGGCGCCCTCGGCTCGAGCCCACGGATGGCGACCGGCGCGCCCGACCAGAGCGCGTCCGCTGCCGCGAGGGCGAGCTCGACGTGGAGCGCTACGGGCAGGGTCGCGACGCCATCGATCCGGGCATCGCCGACGAAGCCCGCGGAGTCGGCGTCGAGCACGAAGTCCCAGACGTGCAGCCGTGGATCGACGGAGGACTGGGAAGATCGCCCCAGCAGCGGATGCGTCGGTCGGAAGCGATCCTGTCGCGTGCGCGTCGCGAACCAGTAGCGCTCGCGTTGATAGGCGTAGAGGGGCGTCCGCACGACCCGCCCCGCGCCGTTCAAGGCGTCGAAGGCGACGTCCACGCCGAGGACGAAGAGCCGAGCGAGGGACTGGAGCATCGCGCGGCGCTCGTCCTGCGCGCGCTGGAGCGAGCCGACCACCTCGACGGCGAGGTCCTGGGCCGCCGCGATCTCGGCGATCGGCCGGGCCAGCGCGGGATGCGGGGAGACCTCGACGAAGAGCCGCGCCCCGCCCTCGAGCGAACGCGCCAGACCGAGGTCGAAGGCGACCGCCTCCCGCAGGTTGCGGACCCAGTAGTCGACGTCGAGCTCGGGGCCCGACTTCGTCTCGCCATCGACGGTCGAGTCGAAGGGCACACGCCCCGGCTGCGGACGGAGACCGCGGATCCGCTCGCGGAAGGTCTCGAGCAGCGGATCCATGTGGAAGCAATGCGACGCGAAGTCGACATCGAGACGCCGCGCGAAGACGCCCCGCGCCTCGAAGACGTCGATCAGCGCGACGACGTCCTCGCGATCGCCCGACACGATCGTGGTCGTGGGCGAGCTCGTGCCGGCGACCTCGACCCGCAGGTCCGCCGCCCGGATCGCCGCCTCGATCTCGTCGCGCGGACGCGCCACGACGCCCATCGCCCCGGCCCCCGACGCCATCGCCACGACCCGACCGCGCTCGCAGGCCAGCCGCGCCGTGTCCTCGAGATCCAGGCAGCCCGCGACGTGGGCCGCCGCGATCTCGCCGAGGCTCTGGCCGACGACGCGCGCCGGGCGCACGCCCAGGCCCTCCCAGAGCGCGGCGAGCGCGATCTCGACGGCGACCAGCACGGGCTGCAGCACGTCGAGCCGCGTCGTCCAGTCGACGTCTTCGCGTCCCTCGAGCACGCGCCGCAGCGACCAGTCGACGTGCTGCGCATACGCGTCGTCGAGGCGATCGATCGCTTCCGCAAAGACGGGCTCGCTCGCGAGCAGCTCGCGCCCCATACCCACCCACTGCGCGCCCTGGCCGGGGAAGACCATCGCGAGCCCCGCCGCCGCCCGCTCCGAGGCCACCCCCGTGACGACCGCGCCCGAGGCCTCGCCAGCGAGCCACGCCTCGAGCTCGGCGCGCAGCCCGTCGTTCGATCCGGCGACGACGGCGAGTCGATGCACGCGGTGCGCGCGGCGCAGCGAGAGCGTGTGGCTCAGGTCGGCGAAGTCGGGCCGTCCCTCGTCCGTGGTGCCCGACCCCGCGCCCATCGCCGGCGCGAGCGCCGCCACCTGGCGCTCGACGCCTTCGTGGAGGGCGTCGGGGTGGTGGCCGCTGATCGGGACGAGGCGCAGGGGCGAAGCCTCCGCCGCGGAAGCCGGCGACGCGGTCGCCGCGGCGGGGAGGGCACCGATCGCCTCCGGCGCGCTCTCGAGGATCACGTGGGCATTCGTGCCGCTGATGCCGAAGGAGTTGACGCCGACGAGCGCGCGACCCGGCCAGGGCCAGGGCTCCGAGCGATCCTGCACGCGCACGGGCAGCGTGTCCCAGGCAATCGCGGGATTCGGCGTCTCGAAGTGCATCTGCGCGTGCAGCTCGCGATGCTGGATCGAGAGCGCGGCGCGGATCAGACCCGCCACGCCGGAGGCCGACTCCGAGTGACCGAGGTTGCCCTTCACCGACGCGACGCGCAGCGGCCGGTCCGCCGGCCGGCCGGGCCCCATCACGTCCGCGAGCGCCCCGATCTCGACCGGGTCCCCGATCATCGTCCCCGTGCCGTGGGTCTCGACGTACTGCACGTCCGACGGCTCGATCCCCGCCTGCGAATACGCGTCGCGCATCGCCTGGGCCTGACCGCGCCGCCCGGGCGCCATCATGTGCCCACCGTCGCGTCCGTCGGCGCTGATGCCCGAGCCGCGGATCACGGCGTAGATCGGATTGCCGTCCGCGAGCGCGTCCGCGAGGGGTCGCAGCACGACGATGCCCGCGCCTTCGGCGCGCACGAAGCCGTCGGCGCTCGCATCGAAGGCCTTGCAGGCGCCGCTCATCGAGAGCATGCCGCTGCGCGAGAGCGCGATGTTGCCCTCGGGCGAGAGGAAGAGGTTCACGCCGCCCGCGATCGCCATCGTCGACTCGCCCCGCCGCAGACTCTCGCAGGCGAGATGCGTCGCGTAGAGCGAGGAGGAGCAGGCCGTGTCGAGGGTGAGGCTGGGTCCCGTGACGCCGAGCAGGAACGAGATCCGACCCGAGAGCACGGCGTGCGACATGCCGCCGACCGTGAAGACGTCGTGGCCGCGGAAGACGGCCTCCTCGCCGAGCACGCCCGTGCGCTCGCGCGAGTAGTCCTCGGCCATGTAGCCGAGGATCACGGCGACCCGCTCGCCGGCGATCGAGGCGGGCACGATGCCCGCGTCCTCGAGTGCGTCCCAGGTCACCTCGACCATCAGCCGCTGCTGCGGCTCCATGGTGAGCGCGTCGCGGGGGGCGATACCGAAGGCCGCGGGATCGAAGAGCTCGGGATGCTCGAGGAAGCCGGCCTTCTTCGAGGAGATCTTCCCGGGGATGCGCGGCCGCGGGTCGTAGAAATGGTCGATGTCGTAGCCGAGCTCGATGCGATGGTCCGGGGCGTCGCGCACGGTGTTGCGACCGGAGCGCACGATCTCCCAGAACTCCGCCGGGCCGCGCGCGTCGGCATAACGACAACCGATCCCGACGATCGCGATCGGGACGTTCGGCGCCCGCGCGGGCCCGCTCGTCGGCTCGACGTCGGCCGGATTCCGGGGGGCCTGCGCCGGGTCCCGGCGCGCCGCCTCCTGCCCGCTCACGACCGGGCTTGGCCCTTCGTCACGCGCGTCCAGGTCAGACGACCGACGGGCGTGTCGGCCCCGACCGAGAGCGGCGCCGTCAGCAGCTCGAGGCGATCCCCGTCGATCTTGAACCAGCGCTCCTGGACGGTCCCGATCCACGCCTCGAGGGAGCTCACCTCGACGTCGTGCGTGATGCGATCGCCCCGGACCTCGAAGGGGCCGGAGTAGGCCATGAAGCGGTCGTAGCTGCTGACCCGGGCGGCCTCGGAGAGCTCGGGACCGCTCCGCGGCCCGCGATCCGCGGCCATGAAGGCGGCGGACATGAAGCCGTCCTCGTTGTAGAAGAGGTAGCCCGTCAACGCTTCGCCGTAGGGGTGATGGACCGCACCCTCCCCCGTCCGGAGCTCGAAGGTCTCGAGCTTCCACGATCCGATCAGCTCCTCACCGTCCTTCATGCGTTCCCCCCCTGCGAATGAGGCCCGAAGCTAGGCAGGTGACCGGACGCGAGCGACACGACTCGTCGGACTCGAAGGGGCTCCCAGTCCAGGATCCGACTCCGAGCGCGCTCGGGTCCGACGGGTTTCCCTACGGACGACCCGGTAGACTGGCCGCCGCTTCCCGTCGCAAGCGAGGCGCCGTTGTTCGACGCACTCCATCTCTCCGCCACGGACTTCGCCTGGATCCTGCTCTCGGTCGTGGTGGGGGCGCTCGTGCAGGGCTCGATCGGCTTCGGGCTCAACCTGATCGTCGTGCCGGTGGCGGCGTGGCTGCGACCCGACTCCCTGCCGAGCACGATGATCCTGATGTCGCTGCCCCTCACGGCGGGCAGTGCGCTTCGCGAGTCCGCGCACATCGATCGCTCGGGGGTCCTCTGGACGACGATCGGGCGTCTGCCCGGGGTCGCCCTGGGCGCCTGGGTCGTAGCCGTGCTCGAGCCGGACGCGCTGGCCACCCTGATCGGTGGCATCGTCGTCGTCTCCGCGCTGCTGAGCGTGCTCGCGCCGGAGATCCCGATCTCTCGCGGCTCGGCGGCCGGGGTGGGCCTGATCGCGGGCGCGATGGGGACGGCCTCGTCGATCGGCGGCCCCCCGATCGCCCTCCTTTATCAGTACGCGCGGGGTCCGGTCCTCCGCTCCACCCTTGGCGCGAGCTTCTTCCTCGGGAGCCTGCTCTCGCTCGCCGCCCTCGCCGTGGCGGGCGAGCTCGCCGGATGGCAGATCGCGCTCGCGATCGCACTCACGCCCGGCGTCGCGCTCGGCCTGCATCTGAGTCGCTACCTGCACGCCTGGCTCGATGCGGGCTGGCTTCGTCCCGCCGTGCTGGGGCTCTGCGCGCTGGCCGGTCTGGGCGTGCTGCTGCGGGGCGCGTTCGGATGAGGCGGTCGGGCGAAGACGTCCGGGCCGCGGGGACGAGCCGGCGGCGTGCCCGTCCGCGCCCTCCGTTCGGCGTGCTCCTCCTCCTCGCGGGTCTCGCCGCGGCGACCGGCTGCGCGGGGGGGTCGCCTCGGCATCCGGCGCGAGACGCGGAGCGCGTGGGGGCGGCGGTCGATGCCCGCGGCGCGGGCACGCAGGCCCACTGCACGCCGTCGTTCCCCGACACGGATGGCTGGTCGGGCGGCGACGCGGCCTGGTCCGTGCCGCTCGCCGCGCCGGATCCGGTCTCGGCGCAAGGGGCGGGTCGGAGCGTCTGGCTCTTCGGCGACTCCTTCGTCGCGCGAGGCGGGACGGACGCGAAGGGCCGCGCCTATCCCTTCGTCCACAACAGCATCGCGATCTCGACCTGCACGCACGACGGCCGCTTCCGACTCGAGCCGCATTGGCGCGTCGACGAGGACGGCGCGCCGATCGCCTTCTTCGAGCCGCCGCGCGTGACCGATGACGCCGCGGCCGACGCGATCGGATCGGGGCTCGACCGCTTCGACTACTACTGGCCCCTCGACGCCTTCCTCTGGCGCGGCGAGCTCTATGTGGCCCTCCTGTGCGTGGCGAAGGGACCGCCACGCGGCCCCTTCCAGCTCCCGTTCCGTCTCACGGGCGTCGACCTCGCACGCATCGAGAATCCCGCGGAGCCGCCCGCTTCCTGGCGGATCCGCCACGCGACGCTGGCTCGCGGCGACCTCGCGTTTCCCGGGGCCGCCTTCGTCGTCGCGCGCGACCACCTCTACGCCTTCACCTTCCTCGACGAAGGCGACGGACACACACCCCGCATCCTGACGCGGCTCGCCCTGGCGGCGCTCGAGGACTGGCCCCCCGATCTCTCGCCCGCGCTCGAGACCTGGACCGATGCCGAGGGCTGGCAGCCCGGACTCCGGCCGAAGCAGGCTCGGATCCTGATGCCGGACGATGCGACGGAGTCGAGCGTCCTCTTCGACCGGACCGTCGGCGAGTGGCTGGCGGTCTACGCGGAGCCGTCCGCCGCATCCGTGCCGAAGCCCGGCGCGGCCGCGTCGAAAGGATCGACCGGCATGGTCTGGCTGCGTCGCGCCGCCCGCCTCGAAGGTCCCTGGTCGGCGCGCGAGCCGCTGTTCCGGATGCCCGAGCTCGCGGTCGAGCCGGCCGACCCGAACGTCTTCTGTTATGCGGCGAAGGCCCACCCGCAATTCGCGCGGGAAGGCGAGCTGCTCGTGACCTGGGTCTGCAACCTCTTCGGTCGTAGCGAGCACGAGTCCCTCGTGCAGCTGCGACGCCTGCTCGAGCGGGAAGACCTCTACCGCCCCCACGCCGCGCGGCTCCCGATTCCGCCCCGCCCGACCCCGCCCCACCGACCGACGCCCGCCGCGGACGCGGCGTCGAGCGCGACCGACCCGATCCCCGCCCGATGACGGAGTGGCGCCCTTCACCGGCTCGCATCGAAGATCCCGAATCGACCGCCGACGGGTGGCCCGGCCCCGGCCGCCGCGCTAGCGATACGCCATGCCCACCTCCACTCCCGAGGCCCTCGTGATCGGGGCCGGCCCCAACGGCCTCGCCGCCGCCATCGAGCTCCAGCGCAACGGCGTCTCCACCCTCGTCGTCGAGGCCGCGGACGAGATCGGCGGCGGCACCCGAAGCGCCGAGCTGACGCTTCCCGGATTCGTCCACGACGTCTGCTCCGCCGTGCATCCGATGGGCATCCTCTCTCCCTTCTATACCCAGCTCCCGCTCGAGGAGCATGGCCTCGTCTGGCGACAGGGCGGCGCGTCCGTCGCACACCCGATGCCCGACGGCGACGCGGTCATGATCTACCGCTCGCTCGAGCGGACGGCCGAGCGCCTCGGGCGCGACGCCGGCGCCTACCGCCGTCTGCTCGCCCCCTTCGTCGACACGGCCGCGGAGCTGCTCGCCGACGTGCTCGGTCCGCTCCGGATCCCCGACCACCCGATCCAGATGGCGCGCTTCGGGCTGCGCGGCGCGTTCTCCGCGAACCGGCTCGCCCGGATCCTGTTCCGGGAGGAGCGCGCGCGGGCGCTGCTCGCGGGCTGTGCGGGACACTCGGTGCTGCCGCTCGAGCAGCCGCTGACGGCGGCCCTCGGCGTGCTCTTCGCGCTGACGGCCCACGCCGCGGACTGGCCCGTCGCCGAAGGCGGCTCCCGGGCGATCGGCCGCGCCCTGGCCGGCTGCTTCGAGGACCTCGGCGGACGGATCGAGACCGGGCACCGTGTGCGGTCGCTCGCCGAGCTCCCGCCGGCCCGCGCCGTACTCTTCGACACCTCGCCCGAGCAGCTCGCGACGATCGCGGGCGACGCGCTGCCCGCCGGATACCGAAGGCGCCTCGGCCGCTACCGCTACGGCCCCGGCGCGTTCAAGATCGACTGGGCCCTCGACGGCCCCATCCCCTGGTCCGATCCCGCCTGCCTCGAGGCCTCGACGGTCCACGTCGGCGGCACGCTCGAGGAGATCTGCGCCTCGGAACGCGACATGTACCGCGGCCGCCACGCGGACCGGCCCTACCTGATCCTGTGTCAACAGAGCCAGCTCGATCCCTCGCGCGCGCCGTCGGGCCAGCACACGGGCTACGCCTACTGCCACGTCCCCCACGGCTCGAACGTCGATCGCACGGAGGCGATCGAGGCCCAGGTCGAGCGCTTCGCACCGGGCTTCCGCGATCGCATCCTGGCCCGGCACACGATGACGCCCGCGGACTTCGAGCGGCACAACCCGAACTACAAGGGCGGCGCGATCACGGGCGGGGTGGCGGACGCGCTCCAGCTCTTCAACCGCCCGGTCACCCGCCTCGACCCCTACTCGACCCCGAACCCGCGCCTGTTCATCTGCTCGGCGGCGACACCGCCGGGCGGCGGGGTGCACGGGCTCTGTGGCTACTGGGCGGCGCGGTCGGCATTGCGGCGGCTCCGGCGGCACTGAGCGCGTTCCCGCGACCCGCGCCGGCGGATCCGGGCCGGCTTGACGGAACCGATCCCGCGCGGATGGTTCCTGCCCATCGCCGGCCGATCCGCCCCGGAGCCCGACCGCTTCAAGCGGTCGGCGCCCGTGCTGGTCGGGCCCGGTACGCGCCCCTAGACTCCGGCCGGCCGGCACGCGACGAGGCCTCGCCACAGGAAGTCGACCGGGAGACAGGACGAAACCCGACCATGATGCGAATCGCTCTCTTCCTCCTCACGAACATCGCCGTGCTCGCCGTGATCTCGGTGCTCTTCCGCCTCTTCGGCGTGGGCTCCATCCTCGATGCCCAGGGCGTCGACCTCGATCTCGGCAATCTGCTGGCCTACTCGGCGATCATCGGCTTCACGGGCTCGTTCATCTCCCTCGCCCTGTCGAAGTTCATGGCCAAGCAGTCGACCGGTGCGCGGGTCGTCGACGGCAGCGAAGGCGGCGAGGCCGCCTGGCTGGTCGAGCGCGTCCGCCACCACGCCCAGGCCGCCGGCATCGGCATGCCCGAGGTCGCGATCTTCCCCGCCGATCAGCCGAACGCCTTCGCGACGGGCATGCGCCGGGACGCGGCGCTCGTCGCGGTCAGCACGGGTCTGATGCGCTCGATGAGCCGGAACGAGGTCGACGCCGTGCTCGGGCACGAGATCGCCCACGTCGCGAACGGCGACATGGTCACGCTCACCCTGATCCAGGGCGTGCTCAATACCTTCGTCGTCTTCCTCTCCCGCGTCCTCGGGCACGTGATCGACCGCGTGGTGCTGCGCAACGAGCGGGGCCACGGGGCGGGATTCTGGATCGCCACGATGGTCCTGCAGATCCTGCTCGGCATCCTCGCCTCGATCATCGTCGCCTGGTTCTCCCGGCGCCGGGAGTTCCGCGCCGACGCCGGCGGCGCGCGCTATGCGGGCCGTGAGAACATGATCGCGGCGCTCGAGCGGCTGAAGGGCGGAACGGCGCCGCTGCCCGACGGCATGGCCGCCTTCGGCATCGGGGGCGGCGGCGTGATGGAGCTCTTCTCGACCCACCCGCCTCTCGACAAGCGGATCGCCGCACTCCGGGCGCACGCGACGCAGTAGACCCGGCGGCCGAGGCCGGCCGGGCTCAGCTCGCGATGAGCAGGCGGATGCGGTTGCCGGCGCGCTCGGCGAAGTCGGCGATGTCGCCGACCCACCGGATGAGGTCGTACCAGTAGTACGCCCCCACGCCGAGCTCGTCCTCGATCGAGAAGAGCACGCGCAGCGCGGCCTCGCCCGCCTCGTCCGCCTCGCTCTCGAGCTCGTTCAGGCGCCGGATCATCTCCTCGACGCGGGCGACCTCGTGCCGGCCGAAGCCGGTCTCGACCAGCTCGTCGAGCTCGTTGATGATCGTGGCACTCTGGGCGCAGGTCTTGAGCGCCGCGTCGGCGAGGGCGGCGAGCGGGGCGACGAGCGGGGCGGGCGTCTTCATCCGACGCAGGGCCGCGAGCTCCGCGACGTCCTGGGCGACGTCGGCGACCGAGTCCTGGTAGTCCAGGATCTCGAGCATGTCGCGCCGCTCCACGGCCATGAAGAGTCGCTTCGGGAGATGCGAGCGGATCTCGTGCTTGAGCTGGTCGGCGCGATGCTCGAGCTCGTCGATCTTCGCCCGCTCGCGCTCGATCGCGTCGCCGTCGCCCGCGGCCATCGCCGCGAGTAGCGCCGGCACCTGGCTCGCGCACTCCGTCGCGGCCTGCATGTGCGCCTGCATCGGTCGGATCGGCGAACGGCCGAAGAGACTTCCGATCACACTCACGATTGCCTCCTCCGAGCGCGGCCGATCGTCCGCGTCCCACGCGACGCGCCCCTCGGCGCTTCGCGCTCACGCACCGAACAGGCCCTTGAAGAAGTAGAAGAAGAAGATGCTGAGCACGGCGGCCATCGGAACCGTCGCCACCCAGGAAACGAGGATGTTCCCCACGACGCGGAGGTCGAGGGCGCCGATGCCGCGCGCGAGCCCGACGCCGAGCACGCTGCCGACCAGGATGTGGGTCGTCGAGACCGGGATCCCGAGGCGCGAGGCGAGCACGATCGTCGTCGCCGCCGCGAGCTCGGCGGCGAAGCCGCGACTCGGCGTGAGCTCCGTGATCTTCTTGCCGACGGTCTCCATCACGCGATAGCCCCAGGTCGCGAGGCCGATCACGATCCCGAACCCGCCGAGCGCCAGCATCCAGGGCTCGACCGCGGCCTTCTTCGCCACGGCGCCGGTGGTGACGAAGCTGTGCACGGCCGCGAGGGGACCGATCGAGTTGGCGACGTCGTTCGAGCCGTGCGCGAACGCGACCGCACAGGCCGTCATCACCTGCAGCACGACGAAGACCCGCTCCACGTGCCGGAAATGGTCCTCGCGATCGGGCCCACCGGCTCGACGCGCCGCCGCACGGATCACGAAGACCCCGATCAGGGCGCCGACCCCGCCGAGTGCGAGCGAGAGCCCGACGGCCGTCGGCAGGTCGTAGTCGAGGCTCAGGTTCTTCAGTCCCTTGAAGAGCGTCACGAGGCCGACGATGAAGAACACGAAGAAGAAGAACGCGGGACCGAGACGCGTGATCCGGACGATCGGATCGTCGCGGTCGAGGACCTGCTGACGGATCAGGTTGAAGATCAGGAAGGACAGCACGCCGCCGAGCAGCGGGGACGTGATCCAGGACAGCACGATCTGACCGACCTTGCCCCAGGCCACGGCGTCGTAGCCGAGGCCGACGGCTCCGAAGCCCACGATCGCACCGACGATCGAGTGCGTGGTCGAGACGGGCAGGCCGAATCGGGTCGCGACGACGAGCAGCGTGCCCGCGCTCAGCAGGGCCGAGAGCATGCCGTAGTAGACCAGCTCGGGATGCTGGCCCACGAGCTCGACATCCAGCATGCCCTGTCGGACCGTGTCCGTGACGTGTCCACCGGCGAGAAAGGCACCGACGAACTCGAGGACTCCCGCGACGAGGACGGCGCCCGTGATCGTGAGCGCACCCGAGCCGACGCTCGTGCCCATCGCGTTCGCGACGTCGTTCGCCCCGATCGCCCAGGCCATGTAGAGCGCCAACGCGGCGCCCAGCAACAGGCCGAAGTCCGCACCCGCGAAGAGCTCCACCCGCAAGCCCCCTTCCCGCGCCGATGCCCGATCGGCCCCGCTCTGTGTAGTGCGATCACGCGATCCGCGAAAGGGCCGGGGCGAGGATGCGGAGCCGGACCGCCGCCCCCGGTTCGGAGGGGTCGCGCGCGCTCGTCGACTCGACCATATTCGATCGGGATCGGGGCCCTGCGTCCCGGGGAGTCGCCCGCCATGCCCGTACGACGAACCGCCCTCGCGCTCCGACCGTTCCGCCCCGTCCGAGGTCCGGGCTCCGTCGCGATCCTGCTCGCCCTGGCGCTCGCGAGCGCTGCCTGCGAGCGATCGCAACGAGGGGACGGGGCGATCGAGGCGGCGCATCCGGAGGACGCCGCCCGCGCCGCGTCGGCGCCTCGCCCCGTCGACGCCGCCCGCCTCGCCGACCCCGCGCCGGGCGAGTGGCCGAGCCACGGCCGCAGCTACCTCGAGCAACGCTACAGCCCGCTCTCGCAGATCGACACGACGAACGTCGGTCGCCTGGGCCTCGCGTGGAGCTTCGATCTCGGCTCGGATCGCGGCGTCGAGGCGACGCCCCTCGTCGCGGACGGCACGCTCTACGTGACGGGGCCCTGGAGCGTGCTGCACGCAATCGATGCGGCGACGGGCGAGCCTCGATGGACCTACGATCCGCAGGTGCCGCGAGGCTACGCGCGCAGCATCTGCTGCGGCGTCGTGAACCGGGGTCCGGCACTCTTCGGCGATCGCGTCTTCGTCGGCACCCTCGACGGTCGGCTCGTCGCCGTCGATCGCGAGACCGGACGCGAGCTCTGGTCGACCTCGACCGTCGAGCCCGGCTGGGGCTACTCGATCACAGGCGCGCCGCGCGTCGTCGACGGCCTCGTCGTGATCGGCAACGCGGGCGCCGATCTCGGCGCGCGCGGCTACGTGTCGGCCTACGACGCGGAGACGGGCGAGCTCGTCTGGCGCACCTACACGGTCCCCGGCGACCCGGCGAAGGGCTTCGAGTCGACGGCGATCGAGCGCGCCGCCGGCACCTGGACCGGCGAGTGGTGGCAGGCGGGCGGCGGCGGCACGGTCTGGGATGCGATGGCCTACGACCCGGAGCTGCGGCTGCTCTACGTGGGCACGGGCAACGGCACGCCCCACGCGCGCTGGCTGCGCAGTCCGCAGGGCGGAGACAATCTCTACCTCTCGTCGATCCTCGCGCTGCGCCCGGAGTCGGGCGAGCTCGTCTGGCACTACCAGGAGACGCCGGCCGAGTCCTGGGACTACACGGCGACCCAGCACATCCTGCTCGCGGACCTCGAGATCGAGGGACGCCTGCGCAAGGTGATCCTGCACGCGCCGAAGAACGGCTTCTTCTTCGTGATCGACCGCGAGACGGGCGAGTTCCTCTCGGCCACGCCCTTCACGGAGGTGAGCTGGGCTTCGCACTACGACGAGAACGGTCGGCCGGTCGAGACCGACACGGACTACCGCAAGGAGCTTCGCTTCGTCCGCCCGAGCCCCTACGGCGCACATAGCTGGCCGCCCATGAGCTTCCATCCGAAGACCGGCCTCGTCTACCTCCCGGTCCGCAACATGGGCGCGCCCTATCTGATGAACGAAGCGTGGACCTATCGCCGCGGCAACTGGAACACGGGTCTCGCGATGGAGATCTTCGAAAGCTTCGGCGCGAGCGACGCGGAGGAGAAGTGGGAGGCCTTCCTGCTGGCCTGGGATCCCGTGCGCAAGCGCGAGGCCTGGCGCGTCCCACACGTCACGGCCTTCAACGGTGGCACGCTCTCGACCGGCGACGATCTCCTCTTCGAGGGCTCGGCCGACGGGCGCTTCGTCGCCTATCGCGCGTCGACGGGCGAGAAGCTCTGGGAGTCGCCCGTCGGCACGGGCGTGATGGCCGGACCGATCAGCTACGAGGTGGGCGGCGAGCAATACGTCGCCGTCGCCGCGGGCTGGGGCGCGAGCTTCGCGCTCTCGGGCGGCGAGGCGGCGCTGCTCGCGGGCGTGAGGGGTGGGGGTCGGGTGCTCGCGTGGAAGCTCGACGGAACGGCGGAGGTGCCACCGGGCCTCGCGCCCCTCGGTCCCGTCCCCGCGCCCGAGTTCGAAGTCGAGTCGACCCCGGCCGAGCGCCGCGAGGGCATGCTCGTCTACCACGCGCAATGCTCGCCCTGCCACGGGCCCGGCGCGATCGGTGGCGGCTCGGGCGTCCCCGACCTGCGATACACGAGCGCCGCGAATCACGCGATCTTCGGGGACATCGTCCTGCGCGGTCTGCGCGAGCCCGGCGGCATGCCGCGCTTCGACGACCTGCTCGACGCAGGCCAGGTACGAAACATCCAGGCCTGGATCCTCGAGCAGGCGCGCATCGCCTCGCAGAAGCAACAGCCGAATCAGCCGTAGCGGCGTCGAGCCGCACGCTGGAGGAAGAACCATGGAGCTCCCGCGCATCATCTCCGTCGACGACCACGTCGTCGAGCCGCCCGACCTGTGGACCGCACGCCTGCCCGCGAAGTGGCGCGAGCGCGGTCCGCGCATCGTGCGCGAGCGCGGCCGCTTCGGCGGCCCGACCGGCACGGAGTGGAAGACCGATCCCGACGGCGAGTGGGCCGACATCTGGTACTACGACGACCTCGTCTCGCCCTTCTCGCGTCTCTCGGCGGCGGTCGGTCTCGGCGATCTCGCCTTCGGCGTCACGACCTTCGACGAGATCCGGCCGGGCTGCTGGAAGCAGAAGGAGCGCCTCGCGGACATGGACGCGAACCACATCGAGGCCTCGATCTGCTTCCCGAACACGCTTCCGCGCTTCTGCGGTCAGACCTTCATGGAACGCGAGGACAAGAAGCTCGCCCTCGCCTGCGTCGAGGCCTACAACGACTGGATGATCGACGAATGGTGCGCGGGGGACGGCCGCGGCCGCCTCATCCCGCTCACGATCGTGCCACTCTGGGACGTCGACCTCGCCGTCCGCGAGATCCATCGCTGCGCGAAGAAGGGCAGCCACGCCGTCACCTTCTCCGAGAACCCGCATCCGCTCGGGCTGCCGACGATCCACTCGCGTTACTGGGATCCCTTCCTCGCCGCCTGTCAGGAGACCGAGACCGTCGTCTGCATGCACATCGGCTCGTCCTCGCGCATGCCCGGCACGACCCCCGACGCGCCCTTCATCGTGAGCTCGACGCTCACCTTCCAGAACGCCATGGGCTCGTTGATCGACTGGGTCTTCTCGGGGACCCTCGAACGCTTCCCGGAGCTCGTCGTCGCCTACTCCGAGGGACAGGTCGGCTGGATGCCCTACGTGCTCGAGCGGATGGACAAGCTCTGGCACGAGCGCGTCGACAACTCCTTCGGATCGGGGCTCGCGAATCCGCCGAGCTCGTATCTCGGCGATCGGGTGCTCGGCTGCATCTTCGACGACGAGACCGGGCTCGCGAACCGCGAGCGCGTCGGCATGAACCGCATCACCTTCGAGGTCGACTATCCCCACGCCGACTCGACCTTCCCCCACACGAAGGAGATCGCGACGGGCATCTGCCAGAAGGCCGGCCTCGACGACGACGAGGTCTACGCCCTCATGCGCGGCAACGCGATCCGCGCCTTCAAGCTCGATCGCTGGGGGATCACGCGCTAGGCAGGCCGACGGGCCCTCCGAACGCAGACGGCCCGCGTGGCGCCGCCCCGGTCGGGCGACGCGGCACGCGGGCCGCACGTTCGACAGCCGCTGGAATCAGCGCGAGCGGAGCGCGTCGCGGATCTCCGTGAGCAGCACCTCTTCCTTCGAGGGCGCGGGCGGGGCGGCCGGGGCAGCCTCCTCCTTCTTCTTCATCGAGTCCATCGCCGTGTTCATCGCCTTGACGACGAGGAAGATGGCGAAGGCGATGATCAGGAAGTCGAGGACCGTGTTGATGAAGACGCCGTAGTTGATCGTGACGGCCGCCGTGTCCCCCTCGGCGTCCTTCAGCTTCAGCATCAGGTCCGAGAAGTCGACCCCGCCGAGCAGCATGCCGATCGGCGGCATCAAGATGTCGTTCGTGAACGACTTGACGATTCCGCCGAAGGCGCCACCGATCACGACGCCGACCGCCATGTCGACGACGTTGCCCTTCATCGCAAAATCCTTGAACTCGCTCAGCATGCCCATCGCTCGTCCGTCCTTCCTCGCCGCGAGGCCGGGGCCTGCGCGCGTCTCGTGATCCATCCCTCGCGATCCAGCGGCGCCCGGCGGATCCACCGGCCGGGCTGCGGCGCGACGGCGTACGGGTAACACAGGATGCGCGTCCCGATTAGTATCGAGCCACGAATCGCGTCACCCGACTCGCGGACGGGCACCCGATCCAACGAGCGGGTCGACCACGCGGCTCGACGGGAGTTCCCCTCATGTCCTTCGCCGAGATCATCCTTCGCGTCGGCGCCTCGATCGGCGGCTGGCTCACCTTCATCGGCCACGCACTCACGCTCTCGGTGCTGCGCCAGGCCGCATGCGACCCCGCGTCCGACGAGCTGTGGCGGGGGACGCTGCTCTTCGGCGTGCTCGCGATCGCGGGGCTGCTCTTCGTGGGACGCGGGCTGCCCTGGCGAAGTGCCATCCGATGGCTCGCGTTGCCCGCGCTCGCCCTGGCGCTGCACGCGGGCTGGCAGATCGGTGCCGCGTTCGGCTCGACGACGCTCGACGGGGCGAGCCTCTGCACGTGGGCGGGATCGACGGCGAGCGATGCAGCATTCGTGCACGCGGCGACCGCGACGTCGCTCGAGCGGATCTGGCCGCCCTTCCAGCTCGCCGTGCTCGCCTTCGGCGTCGTCCAGGCGATCCGCTTCTGGCTGGGCGACCCCAAGGCAATCAACGCAGCTTGATCTTACGAAACGCGCGCCGCGATCGGCTAACGTCGCGCGCGGCCGGCGACGGGCAGCGCGGAGACTCGCGCTCCCGCGCGCGAGCCGACGCAGGGAGTTCGGACGATGCGGACCGAGGACTACGAGAAGCTGGGCGCCTTCTACCTGGGACGCCCCGTCGATCCCGCGACGGGCGAGGACCGACCCGAGCCCCTGCTCTACGACGCGAAGGATCTGACGACCCACGCCGTGATCGTCGGCATGACAGGCAGCGGCAAGACCGGCCTCGGGATCGGCCTGCTCGAGGAGGCTTTGATCGACGGCATCCCGGTCATCGCGATCGATCCGAAGGGCGACCTCGGCAACCTCCTGCTCACGTTCCCCAACCTCGAGCCCGGCGACTTCCGCCCCTGGATCGACGAGGGCGCCGCGGCGCGGGCGGGCGAGACGCCCGATGCATTCGCCGCGAGCCAGGCCCGGCTCTGGAAGAAGGGCCTCGCGTCCTGGGGCCAGGAGCCCGAGCGCATCGCGCGCCTCGAGGCCGCCGCCGAGCGCGTGCTCTACACGCCCGGCAGCCAGGCGGGCACGCCGCTCTCGATCCTGCGCTCGCTCGATGCGCCGCCCGAGGCATTGCTCGCGGACGAGGAGGCCCTGCGCGAGCGGGTGATGTCCTCGGTGTCGGGCCTGCTCGGTCTGATCGGGATCGATGCCGACCCGATCCAGAGCCGCGAGCACATCCTGCTCTCGAACCTCGTCGACCGCGCCTGGCGCGAGGGCCGCAATCTCGACATGGCGAGCCTGATCCACCAGATCCAGAAGCCGCCGATCGAGCGCGTGGGCATCCTCGACGTCGAGACCTTCTTCCCGACGAAAGAGCGCTTCGAGCTCGCGATGCGCCTCAACAACCTGCTCGCCTCCCCGGCCTTCGCGGCCTGGCTCGAGGGCGAGCCGATCGACATCGCCCGCATGCTGCGCGCGCCCGATGGTCGTCCGCGCCTGTCGATCGTGTCGATCGCGCACCTCTCGGATGCGGAGCGCATGTTCGTCGTGACGCTGCTCCTCTCGCAGCTCGTGGCGTGGATGCGGACGCAGTCGGGCAGCCAGTCGCTGCGCGCGATCCTCTACATGGACGAGGTCTTCGGCTTCTTCCCGCCGACGGCGAATCCGCCGAGCAAGACGCCGATGCTGACGCTGCTGAAGCAGGCGCGCGCCTTCGGCGTCGGCTGCGTGCTCGCGACCCAGAACCCGGTCGACCTCGACTACAAGGGCCTCTCGAATTGCGGCACCTGGTTCCTCGGTCGACTGCAGACCGAGCGCGACAAGGCGCGGGTGCTCGACGGTCTCGAGAGCGCGGCCTCGGCGTCGAGCGGCGGCTTCGATCGCGCCACGATCGAGCGCACGCTGTCGAGCCTCGACAGCCGCGTCTTCCTCATGAACAACGTGCACGAGGACCATCCCGTGCTCGTGCGCTCGCGCTGGGTGCTCTCGTATCTGGCGGGCCCGCTCTCGCGCGCGCAGATCAAGCAGCTCGGTCAGGCTCGCCCCGCAGCGGCGCCCGCGGCCCCGGCGCCCGCGCCGGGCGCACACGAAGCCGCACTGCCGAGCCCCGAGTCGCTCGTCGCGTCGAGCGACGGCGCCGCCCAGGCGGACGCGGCCCCGCGCCCGATCGTCCCCGCCGAGGCGCAGGAGCGCTTCGTCCCCGTCACTCACGCGCTCGGCCGATCGGAGCAGCTCGTCTACCGACCTGCGCTCATGGGCCAGGCCTCCGTGCACTACTCGAATAGTCGCGCGGGCGTCGACGAGTGGCGCAAGGTCGTACTCTGGGCGCCCCTCGATCCCGGCCGCGACGGCTCGCCCTGGGCCCACGCCCAGCGTCTCGCGAGCCTCCCCGAGCTCGAGCGCGCGCCCGAGGCCGACGCGCGCTTCACGGGGCTGCCCGCCACCGCCGAGCGCGCCGCGCAGTACGCGAAGTGGTCGGGCCAGCTCGAGACGACCGTCTACCGCGACCACGCCCTCGAGCTCTTCACCTGCAAGGCGCCGAAGCTCGTCTCGTCGCCGGGCGAGGACGAAGGCGCCTTCCGCGGCCGACTCGCCGACCTCGTCCACGCCGACCGCGATCTCGCGATCGAGAAGCTCCGCAAGAAGTACGCCCCGAAGCTCGCCCGCCTCCAGGAGCGCATCGCCCGCGCGCAGGACAAGGTCGAGCGTGAAGAGGAGCAGTACGCCGACCGCAAGACGCAGACGGTCGTCTCGCTCGGCGCGACGCTGCTCGGCGCCGTCTTCGGACGCAAGCTGGGCAGCGCAGGCAACATCGGCCGCGCCGCGAGCACCATGCGCGGGGCGAGCCGGGCCGCACGGGAGCGCGCCGACATCGGGCGCGCCGAGGATCGCGTCGAGGAGCTCCAGCAGCAGCTCGCCGAGCTCGAGGCCGAGTTCCAGGCCGACCTCGATCGACTCGAGGACGGCGCGGCCGACTTCGAGCCCGAGCTCGACACGCTGCGCGTCGCGGCGCGCAAGGGCGACCTCGAGATCGAGCGTCTGCATCTCGTCTGGATCCCGTCGCGCGTCGACGCGGACGATCGGGTCGAGCTCGTGGGCAGTCTCGGCGCGTGAGCTGATCCGGCCCGAGATGCTTCGCGCGTGAGTCGACGCATGCAGTGAGGCATCGCGTCGCATCACACGAAGACGCGTCCTCGCCCCCACGATCCACATGCAACGCGATTTTCTCGCACGAAACGGAATCTGGACGGCGCGTTTCGCATCTTCGAATGCGTCTGCGCTCCACGAACTATTCGCGGCGATTCATCCGCCGACGTGCCTCTTCGCGGAAAAGTGGAATTAGCCTGGCGGCCCCCCAGTGACCTGGGAGGAGTTCCACGCCTCCGCACGCGCGAGACGGGACGAGTCGTCGTCCGCAGCGTGCGGATTCTTCCAAGGAGAATCGGACATGCCCGCCCCCCGTAACTGGCTGCTCGGCCTCGCCGTCGCGATCGCGTCGGCCGGCTGTGCTTCGACGAATGCCCCCGAAGAGGAGAGCGCACGGCTGCTGCGAGAGCGCGAGGCGCGCATCGCGGACCTCGAACGCGAGGTCGCCGCGCGCGAGGCGCGCATCGAGACGCTCTCGGAGCAGGTGGAGAGCGGGCTGCCCGCGGTCTCCGCGGCGCCGAGCGGGATGGGCACGACCCGCTACAACCAGATCCCGGGTGGCGACCTGCTGCCGCCGGCGAGCCCGGGCGAGTGCTATGCGCGTGTCTTCGTGCCGCCGGCCTACGAGACGACGACGGAGCAGGTACTCAAGTCGGGCGCAACCGAGCGCATCGAGATCGAGCCCGCCCGCTACGAGACCGTCGAGGAGCAGGTGCTCGTCGAGGCCGCCTCGGAGCGGATCGAGGTGATCCCGGCCGAGTACGGCTGGGTCGAGGAGAAGGTCCTCGTCAAGGCCGCGTCGAGCCGCCTCGAGGAGGTCCCCGCGCAGTACGAGTGGAAGGAGGAGCAGGTCCTCGTGAAGCCCGCGCACACGGTCTGGAAGAAGGGCGAGGGCCCGATCCAGAAGGTCGACTCCGCGACGGGTGAGATCATGTGTCTCGTCGAGGTCCCGGCCGAGTACAAGACCGTACGCACCCGCGTGCAGGTCGCGCCGGCCACGACGCGCGAGATCGGGATCCCGGCCGAGTACAAGACGGTCAGGAAGCAGGTCGTGACGAAGCCGGCCTCGACGCGCACGGTCGAGGTCCCCGCGAAGTACAACACGGTCAAGGTGCGCCGCCTCGTCGAGCCCGCTCGCGAGCGACGCATCCCGATCGAGGCCGAGTACCAGACCGTCAGCAAGCGCGTGCAGGTCACCGAGGGCGAGATGGCCTGGCGGGAGATCCTCTGCAAGACCAACACGACGCCCGACGTCGTCCGCCGTCTGCAGACCGCGCTCCGCTCCGCGGGCCACAACCCCGGTCCGATCGACGGCATCGTCGGGCAGGAGACGCTGGCGGCACTCAAGGGCTATCAGCAGGAGAAGGGGCTCGCGACGGGCGGCGTGACGATGGCGACGCTGCAGTCGCTCGGTGTGAAGTAGGCATCGATCCCGGTAGGATCACGAGTCCAGGCCCCGCCTGCCCGATCGCCTCGCGGCGTTCGGGCAGGCGGGTGCGTTTCGGAGGGTCGAAAGGCCCGCCAACGAGGAGGGGAACGATGCTGGAATCCATTCTGCGGGAGCACGGCGACGAGCTGCTCGGTGCGCTGACGGGTGCGGGCGGGCTCGATCGAAGCGAAGCGAAGGACCTGCTGCCGCCGGCCGTCGACGGAATCGGCCAGGCGCTCTCGGGCAGCGGAGGCCTCGACCTCGGACGCCTGCTCGGCTCCCTGGGCGGCGGAGGCGGCACGGGTGCGATCGTGTCGCAGGTGCTCGGGCAGCTCGACCTCGGCGCGATCGCCTCGCAGGCGGGCGTCGCCGAGGGCAAGGCGCGCAGCGGTCTCGAGGCGCTGATCCCGGTCGTCGTATCGCTGCTCGGGCAGAAGGGCGGCGTCGAAGGGCTGCTCTCGCAGCTCGGCGGCGGCACGGGTGCGGCGGGACTCGCGGGAGCCGTCGGCGGACTCGCGGGCAAGCTCTTCGGAAAGTAGGATCGCAGGACCGACAGAACCGATCAGGGCCGCGAGCTCGACGATCAGAGAAGGCAGGAGACGATGGCGAACAAGAAGATCGAGGAGATCGAGGGGATCGGCCCGGCGCTCGGCGCGAAGTTCGAGGCCGCGGGCGTGAAGGATACGGACGGGCTGCTCGACAAGGGCTGCACCAAGGCGGGGCGCAAGGCGCTCGCCGAGGCGACGGGCCTCTCCGAGTCCCGGATCCTCACCTTCGTGAACATGGCGGACCTCTTCCGCATCAAGGGCGTCGCCGGCGAGTACGCCGAGCTGCTCGTCTGTGCGGGCGTCGATACGGTCAAGGAGCTCAAGACCCGCAACGCCGCCAACCTCGCGACGAAGCTCGCCGAGGTGAACGCGGAGAAGAAGCTGACCCGCCAGGTCCCGGGCGAGAAGACGGTCGCGGACTGGATCCAGCAGGCGGGCGAGCTGCCGGGCAAGATCGAGCACTGACCCCGTCGCCGCCCCGCGGCGCTTCGGGTATTCGACGGGGCCGTCCGATCCCAAGCGGGTCGGGCGGCCCTTCTCGTTTCGGGTGGCGGATCGCGCATCCGGTCTACCATCCGCGCGCGAGCCCGATCGATCGCTCGAGTCGGGCTCGCGCCCTGCCGATCGAGACGATCGAACCCCACCAGGAGAACGCCATGGCCGCCGCCGCCGAATTGCCCCTCGACCAGCTCGAGCTCCTCGACCCCGAGATCTTCCTCCGCAGCGGCTACCCCCACGACGCCTGGCGCCGCCTCCGGCACGAGTCCCCGATCCACTACTTCGGCAGCCACCACCAGCCCTTCTGGGCCATCACGAAGCACGAAGACATCACGACGATCAGCAAGCAGCCCGAGCTCTTCCTGAACGGCCCGCGCCTCTTCCTGCATCCGCGCGTCGAGGAGGCCCAGACCGAGTTCGACGCGATCGGCGGCTTCGAACGGCCCAAGACCCTGATCGAGATGGACAACCCGCTCCATCGCGCCAACCGCAAGCTCATCAGCTCCCGCTTCACCCCGGCCGCGCTCAAGAAGATCCACTCCGAGGTCGACCGCATCGCCCGGAAATTCGTCGACGACATGCTCGTCGAGGAGGAAGGCGAGGTCGACTTCGTCGAGAAGATCGCAGCACCCCTGCCCATCGCCGTGATCGGCTGGCTGCTCGGTGTGCCCGAGTCCGACTGGATGCAGCTCTACGACTGGACGAACCGGATGCTCGGCTTCGACGACCCCGAGTTCGCCCAGGGCAACGACAACGAGGGCGCCCAGGCGATCATCGAGCTCTTCACCTACTTCACGAGCCTCGTCGAGGCGCGCAAGAAGGATCCCAAGGACGATCTCATCACGGTCTTCGCCCACGCCGAGATCGACGGTCAGAAGCTGCCCTTGATCGACGTGCTCGCCTGGTGCCAGATCATCGTGAGCGCCGGCAACGAGACGACCCGCAACGCCACGACCGGCGGCATGCTCGCCCTGATCGAGCATCCCGCCGAGCGCCGGAAGATGGCGCAGGCCGCGAACCTGCGGAGCGGGATCGAGGAGATCCTGCGCTGGACCTCGCCGATCATCCACTTCGCGCGGACCGCGTCGGCCGATACGGTCGTCGGCGGTCATGCGATCGCGGAGGGCGACGTCGTCGCACTCTTCTACCCCTCGGCGAATCGCGACGAGGACGTCTTCGTCGATCCGTACCGCTTCGACGTCACGCGCAAGCCGAATCGGCACCTCGCCTTCGGCGTGGGCGAGCATTTCTGCGCCGGCGCGCACGTGGCGCGGCTCGAGCTCGAGATGGCTTACAAGTATCTCTTGCCGAGGCTGGAAGAGGTGGAGCTCGCGGGTCCGCCGGATCGGCTGCGGTCGAACCTGGTGGGCGGCATCAAGCGGCTGCCGATCCGGTTCAAGGCGAAGCGGGGTTAGGCGGGCTCCGGAGGACTGGTTGGCACGCTCGTTGCCGACTACGAATGCGCCGGGCACACTCGGGGACTTGACCCCGATGGAGTCCCGCCATGCGCCTACTGCTCCCCCTGCTCCTCGCGCTCGCGCTCCCGGCCGTCGCCGCAGCCCAGCCCCTCCCGATCGATCAGACCTGCGCCGAGGTGACGGGATGCTTCCCGGGCGACGATCCGGGGTTCCCGGTGACGATTACGCAGCCGGGCGAGTACGTGCTGACAAGCGACCTAGTGAGTTCACCCAACAGCAGCTGGATAATCTACGGCCCCGGCGTCGCGTTCTCTCTGGATCTGGGCGGCTTCCACGTATCCGCGGGATACGGCATTCGCGCTGCTCAGCTGACCCTGAGAAACGGGAGCCTTTTTACTTCTGCCTGGGCGATAGACGGGGGCTTCCTCATCGAGGACGTGACGGTCTACGCAGGGACGCTGGGTGGAATTATCGCGTATCAGAACTTGACACCTGGACCGCTGACGATGAGGCGCGTGAGCGTGGCCTGCGGGAGCGACCAGACCTGCATCCTATGCTCGCACTGCGACTTCGAAGACGTCGTTGCGAGTTGGGAGAATCTTCCTAACGGGTTCCGAGCGGAATCGGGCCGCTTCGTGCGGTTTACCTCGTGGGCTGGCAGCAGAATCGTCGTGACCGGCGCAGCCCAATTCATCGATTCAAGTATCGGTGGATTCGACGTCGGCGCGAACTCCGAGATCATCAACACCAGCGTTGAGTGCCGACAGGGATGGATCGGATCCACCGAGAACTTGGTACGTGCCGGCGCGAATACCCTGGTCAGAGGATCGAGCTTCACCATACCCGCGAATGACTACCCGGAACCCTGCTTCCTTTCTCTTCCCGGCTCGGTTGAAGACAGCACATTCAACGTCCCTCGCCTTGGCATCGGCGGCAACTTCATCAATAACGACGTCACCTTCAGCGAATCGACTACGGCGACGGATACGCAGTATGTCTCGATCGGACCGGGTTCGATTGCCAAGTTCAATCGCATCACGGGCTCTCCAAGCAGCCCGGCACACCAAACGGGACTACGGGCGTACGACAACGCCGAGGTCCGCAACAACACGATCGACGGAGTGGATGACGGCATCATCTGCACCGAGAACTGCATCGTCACGGGCAACACGATCACGAACTACACCGGCACCGCCATCACGCTCGGACTCACCTCGATCTTCTGCAAGAACACGATCGACGGCGGCGGGGTGGCGGGGATCGTCGGAGGGATCACCTGCGATGCCGCGGGAGTTCCGGCGCTGACGCCGGCGGGCGTCGCAACCCTGATCCTGGCCGTGTTTCCGATGGTCGCATTCGTCGGGCTGCGGCGTCTACGAGGCTGACGCGACTCCGACACGCGGCGCGTCGCCATCCGCCAGATCGACCTCGCGCACCGAAGCCGCGCCGCCCGGACTGCGCACGGAGCGCTCGAATCGGAGAACCTCCTGCTGCCGCGCCTATCGATCGTGACGCTCGGCGTCCTCGACCTCGAGCGCTCCGTCTCGTTCTACCGGGATGGACTCGGCCTGCCGCGTGAGGCGGGGCCCGAGGAGATCGCGTTCTTCGTCGTCGGTACGACTCGCCTGGCACTCTACCCGCGTGACGCGCTCGCCGCCGATGCAGGTGTCGCTCCGACGGGCGGTGGATTCCGAGGCTTCACCCTCGCACACAACGTCGAGTCGAGGGAGGACGTCGATGCGGTCCTCGCCGAGGCCGTGCGGGCCGGGGCGACGCTCGTTCGGGGCGCGGCGTCCGCGGAATGGGGTGGCTATTCCGGCTACTTTGCCGATCCGGACGGCTTCCTCTGGGAGGTGGCCTGGAATCCGCATCTCGCCCCACTTTGAGCCGCCGTGAAGAGCCGACACGCGCGAGCCCATCCGAGCCATGACTCGCTCCCCCCAACCATCATCCGGAGACCCGCTCATGGCGACCCTGACGATCATCTCGGGCTCGCCCGGCGCGGGCAAGACGACGCTGGCCGCGCGGCTCGCGGGTGCATCCCCCTCCGGCCTCCACATCCCCCTCAGACCTCTTCTATTCCTTCCCCGCGCACCCGGTCGATCCGACCCGCCCCGAGTCGCACGGCCAGAACGAGGCGATCGTAGCCGCGCTCGGTGCGACCTCGGCCGCCTTCCTCCGTCACCACTACGACGTCTTCGTCGACGGCATCGTCGGGCCGTGGTTCCTGCCACGACTCCTCGAGGAGATCCCGTCGCGCATGGAGGTCGCGTACGTCCTGCTGACCGTCTCGGAAGACGTGGCGCTCGCGCGGGTCCGGAATCGCGAGGGCACGGGTCGCAGTGCTCGCGTCTGCGCAACGAGATCAGCCTTCGACGCCGCGCCCGACTACGCCACACACGAGGTCGACACGACGAAGGCGAGCCCGGAGGACGTATTCCATCGCGTCGCGGAGGGCCTCGCGTCGGGCCGCTTCCTGCTCGATCGCGCGTGATCGAACCACCCTGCATCCCCCTCCCCCGCTGCTAGATTCCGCCCGCGCCCATCCACCCACTCCCGGAGGACCCCCTCTCATGGCCATCGAGGAAGGCAAGAAGGCTCCCGCCTTCACGCTCGTCGACCAGGACGGCAAGAAGCACGCGCTCAAGGACTACGCCGGCAAGAACGTGATCCTCTACTTCTACCCGCGCGACGACACGCCGGGCTGCACGAAGGAGGCCTGCGGCTTCCGCGACCTCCAGAAGCAGCTGAAGCGCCACGACACGGTCGTGCTCGGATGCTCGCCCGACACGGAGGCGAAGCACCAGGCTTTCATCAAGAAGTACAAGCTCAACTTCCCGCTCCTCTCCGACCCCGACAAGTTGGTCATGACGAAGTACGGCGCCTTCGGCGAGAAGATGATGTACGGGAAGAAGGTCGAGGGCGTGATCCGCTCGACGGTCTGGATCGGCCCCGACGGCAAGGTCAAGAAGCACTGGGCGAAGGTGCCGAAGGCGGATGCGCATCCGGGGAAGGTGCTGGAGGCGCTCGAGGGGAAGGATTGAGCCCTCCCGGTGCACGGTCCACCCAGAACGACTCGGGGCGACGCCCCGCCCCGAGTCGCCTTGCCTCGCGCCTCACCTCCCCCCGAACGCCCGTCCCACCTCGTCCAGTGACGCGAAGCGCACCCCCGGCAGCCGCTTCGCATAGCGGATGAAGCTGCGCAGCCCGGCGAGGTCCGAGTCCGACGCGCCGGAGATCCAGGGGTGCATCAGGACGACCATGACCCCGTTCTGGGCGCGGATCTCGTCGAGGTTGCGCTTCCACACGTTCACGAGGTAGTCCGCCGCCCAGTCGTCGGGCGGTGCGCCGCGTCGCAGGCCGTGGATGTTCGCGCCGGTCCAGTCCGAGGGGTAGGAGAAGGGCACCTCGACGATGCGCCGGGTGCTCGTCGCGAGCGCGAAGGGATACGCGGCCGCCCCGACCGAGAGATCGGCGAGATGGACGGGCGGGACGATCCCGCGCGACCGCGCGTACGCGGAGATCGTCGCGATCGACGAGTCCGTATGCAGGCGACTGCCTTCCGGAATCGAGGACCCGAGGGCGGAGAGCCAGTCCATCGCACTCACGACCGAGCCGTCGAACGATCGATGCCCGTCGCACCAGGGCGTGCGGAAGGTCTCGGGCGTGCGTCCGAATGTCGACTCGATCGAGGTCTGCAGGAGACGCAGGTCGGCGCGCTGGAAGTCGCGGTCCTTCATGTCGAAGAGCGCGCGCCTTCCCGATGGATCCACGTCGAAGCCCGCGCCGCCCACGTGCGACCGGGTGTGGTTCCCGATGTCGAAAGGCGCGAGGCAGCCGCGCCAGGTGGCGTCCCCCGAGAGCGCCCCCGCGGCCCCGCCCTCGACGAAGAAGGTCGCATCGACGCCCTCGTCGCGTAGCAGCGACGCGACCCGACAGCTCTGCTCCGCGCTCCCCTCCGTATCGAAGGTGAGCACGACGACGGCGGAGGCCGAGTCGTCGAACCAGTCCCGCACGGGCGCTGGCGTACCCGCCCCTTCCAGATGTCCGGAGGTCAGTCGCGCGAGGCCCGCGTACTCGGCGTGCACGGACGGGAAGACCTCGTGGAGGAAGAAGAGGTAGTAGCTCGCGTCGCGCGATCCGCGGACCGACCAGCCGCTCCGCCAGGCGAAGCCCCGCGGCGCGGCGAAATGGTAGAGCCAGAAGGCATAATGACCCTGGCCGGGGATGCCACCGATCGATTGATCCGCGCCCGGCGCCCAGTCCTCCGGCACGGCGCGCCACCAGAAGAACTGCGTGTAGTACCCGCCCGATCCCCAGGGCCATCCGCCGACGCGATCGCCCTGCGTGACCCAGTTGTCGGGGACGGCGTACTCCCAGAAATAGACGCGGTAATGACCCTGCCCGCCCGTCGCGTAGTAGTCGCGACCGAGGCTCCCGGTCTCCCCGTCCCACGCGCGCCAGTTCTCGGGGATCGCGTGCAGCCAGAGCGCCTGCGTGTAGTAGCCGCCGGTCGTCCAGGGCCAGCCGCTCTCCCGCGGTTGCGAGGCCCAGTTCTCGGGCACCGCCGCCTGCCAGAGCCAGAAGCGGTAGTAGCCCTGCCCCGAGAGACGTCCGAGCGAATAGCCCCTGGGCCCCCAGTTCTTCGCGACGGCGCCCGTCCAGAAGAAGTAGCGGTAGTAGGACTGGTCGCGGAGCGTGCCGAGCGTGTACGTGCGCGGTCCCCAACCGTCGGGGACGGCGCGGAGCCAGAAGGTCTGCGTGTAGTAGCCGCCGCTCGACCAGGACCAGCCCGATTGCGCCGGCCCGCTCGCCCAGTTCCCGGGGATCGCCTGCAGCCAGAGGGTCTGGGTGAAGTAGCCGCCGCTCGGCCAGTCCCAGCCGGCGAGCGCAGGGACGGAAGACCAGTTCCCGGGCACGGCCTCCTGCCAGAACATCTGCTCGACCTCGGCGGCGCAGGCGCCGTCGGTCCGACGCGGGACGATGCGGTTCCAGAACCAGTCCCGATAGGTCGACGAGCCCCGGATCCGATCCCACCACGCGCGGTAGTCGTCGCCGTTCCTCGACCGGGCGAGGTTGCAGGCGAGCTCGTCGGCGCTCCGCGGCGTCGGGTAGGGCGTGGCGGCGGCGGAGGTCGCTGCGACGACGCCGAGCAGCGAGGCGAGGAGGACGAGGCGCGTCGAGCGACGGACTCGATCCCGTGCGAGCGCACTCCCGATCGATCGATGGGCCAGCAGCGACCCGGACCTTCGAGGCAGGCGGTGGAACGGCATGTCGGCATCCTCCTCGTCGGGAGGCGCGCTCCATCACGCGCTCCGCGACGATCGGAGGATGCACCCGTCGTAGCCGGGTCTCCGTGAACGACTTCACGAAGCAGAGTGTGGCTGTGCGGTGCGATCCGCGAACGGGCTTTGGCCTCGGCGTATCGCGGCGAGGCCACGGGCCCGGGCCCCCGACGCGCCTCAGCTCCGCGTGAGGCTGCCGAAGATCTCGTCGGGCGAGGCACCGCTGCGCTCGTCGCGCAGGCAGGCGACGCCCGTCGCGAGGCGATCGCAGACGCGATCGGGATCGGCGATGCCGCGCGAGGCGAGCTCGCCGGGCAGCACGCGCTGGACGACCGTGACGGCCTGCCGGGGCGTGAGGTCCTCGGCGAGCAGGCCGGCCTGCTTGAGCGCGATCCGGATGGTCCCGCGCGCCTCGAGCCGCGACAGGTCCGTCGTCTTCTCGAGCTCGCTGCAGAGCCAGGTGAATGCGTTCGAGTCCGCCACGACGTTCAGGCCTCGCTCGCGTCCGGGGCGACGAGCCGTCGCGCGTACCAGCGCGGCGGGAAGAAGGCGAAGAGGTAGGCGGCGGCGCAGACGAGTCCGAGCACCGCCATCGACGCGAGCGACACGACCCGGAGCCCGTCGTTCCAGCCGGGATTGAGTCGCTCCATGATCTGCAGCTCGACGACGTTGATGCTGAGGAGGACCGCGGCCGTGGCCGCACCGATGCCGTAGAGCAGGAAGCGATTGGCGATCTGCGGATCGCCGAGGCCCACGGCCAACCGCCTGCGCATCAATCCGTGGTAGGCGAGGGATTCGGCCGCCGTCCACAGGTTCGAGAGGACGGGCACGACGAGGTAGGCCCCACCCCAGGCGGACTCGAAGGACGGACTGAAGCGCGTCGTGAGGGCATGACCGACGGCTCCGGCGGCCAGGATCCCGAGCATCAGCCACACGACGACCCGGGCGATCGTGCTCTCCCGGCGGAACACGCGCTGGGTGAAGGTGGCCAGACCGTAGTTGGCGACGAGCGTGGCCACGAAATGCATCGCGATCATCACCCGCTCGAGATCCGTCATCGGCTCGCCCGTCACGACCGAGCGCAACGCACCGAGCATGTAGAAGACGCTCCCGAGCCCCATCGCGAAGAAGAGGTAGGTCCCGATCCATCGCGCCGGCGCGTTGTCGCTGCGGATCCCGAAGGCCAGCAGGCGCACGCCGACGTAGAACGACGAGAGGTACCACGCGACCGCGCCGACGCCGGCTGCACCCTCGAGAAGCTCGATCATGGAGCGACCTCCGTCGGGTCTCTTCGTCCGATCGGGTCCGAGGTTGAGCGGAGAACGCAGCGCGAAGGCAGGAGGTGGGGCAGCGGGACACACGTGACGCACGGATGTGCACCCCGCGCGTAGGGCTCGGCACCGGGGCGACGGCGGGGTTCAGCCCACGCACTCGATCGGCGATACCCCCGAACGGCGCCGCGGGCGGCGACCGGGAGGCAGACCTTTCCGTGGGCGAAGCTGCGACGAATCGACTCCGATCCACACGGCGGGTCTGGCTCCCGCTCTTCGCGGCGATCCTGATGGCGTTCGCGGCGACCCGGGTCGAGGCCCAGAGCGCCGTTCGGCGCAGCGCGGGGACGATGAAGCGCAGCGCCGGCCCGGTCCAGCGAGGCAGCGCGGCCCGCCGCCCCGCTTCCCTGCGCGCCAGCAGCCGCGGACTCCAGGATCCGACCGCGTCGGCGAACGCGGATGATGCGACCGAGGACCGAGACGACGTGGCGGACGATGGGACGCCGTCTGCGGAGACGGCTTCGGGAGCGGGGTCCGACGGCGGCGACGAGGCCCCGGTCGACTTCGAGGACCGCACGCTCGGTCGTGCGTGCATGTACGGTGCGCGGGGCGAGGTGATCTACCGGCCGACAGGGGCACGCTGTCGTGGCGACGCCCCGTCCGCTCGTCGCGCCTCGACGGAGCCGTCGCCCCCGGCGTCTCCGCGCTCGGCCCCGCCGCCGCCGACGACGCCGATGACCGGACCCGCGCCCGCACGCCTTCCCGCCGCGAGCGCAGACCCGGCCGCGACCTCCGGCCATTGTCTCTACGGCCCGAAGGGTCGCGTGCTGCATCGCCCTCCCGGCGCCGTCTGCGATCGTTAGGCCCCGCGACGAGGCCGGATTCCCCCGCCAGCGCCTCGATTCCACCGCTCCAGGACATTCCCGGACACATCGGTCCGCCCGCGACCACGTCCTCCTCGACCGGGAGGAGGTCCAGGCATGTCTCGCACGTTCGTTCGAAGCGCGCTCGGGGCGCGGGTCGGGCTCGCAGCCCTGTCGCTGTTGGGTGTCGCGTTGGGCTCGACGCGGCCGGCGATGGCCCTGTCGCAGGCGGACTTCGAGGGCACGGCCCTCGAAACGATCTGCCAGGACGCGTGCGTCGGGCTCCCCACCCTCGACGGCAGCGACCTCACCTTCTCCTGGGCCGCGCGCGCTCGCGTCGACGATCTCGACATCCGGCTCCACACGACGGGCCGGGTCCATCTGCTCGGCCCGATCCGCGCGACGGGCTCGGTCACCCTGCTGAGCGACACGTCCATTGCGGTGATGGACGGCGTCGCGATCGACGTCGGAGAGACGCTGACGATCTCGACCCTCGGCGACCTCGACCTCCTATCGGGCGAGATCACGATCGGACGCGACCGGATCGACCTCGGCGAAGTCCGCACACCGCCCGACGGCGACATCACGATCGGTGCGGGCGGGGTCGTGATCGCGTCGGCGCTGAGCGCGGCGGATCCGGCCGGACCGACCTGGCCGGCCCTCGCGATCGCGCGCGACGGCGACCTCTACCTCGATCTATCCGGCGTGCAGCTCGCGCGCCTCGAGATCAAGGCGGCGGGCGGAATCGTGATCGGGGCGAGCGAGTCGGTCCCCGTTCCGGAGCCGACGCCGGCCCTGCTGGCGGCACTTGGCCTGGCCGTCCTCGCCGGACTGCGTCCGCGTGCTCGCGGCGTGGCGCGCGTACGGGCGCACGGGCGCTGACGACGCGCTGCCTTCACCAGTAACGGCCGGCCGCCTCCACGAGCTCGCGTGCGACGGCCTCGACGGGTCGCGCGCGATCGGCGGCCGAGAGATGCTCGAGCCCGACGACGCCGTCGAAGCCGTTCGTGCGGAAGGTCCGGGCGAAGCGTTCGAGGTCGAACTCGCCGCGGCCGGGCAGCACACGGCGCTGGGTCGTCTCGACGAGCAGGTCGTCGCTCGCGAGCGGCGGATGATCGTCGAATTGCAGGTAGGCGATCTCGTCGGGGCTCAGGGACGCGAGCGCCTCCCAGTCGTCGGGTCCGTGGAAGAAATGCCAGGTGTCGGGGACGATCGCGGCCCGCAGCGCGCCGGGCTCGGTCTCGGCGACGAGCGCGCGCGTATCCGCGATCGAGGCGACGGGCAGGAAGGGCAGGAACTCGATCGCGAGCCGCGCCCCCGCAGCGCCGACGATCGAGGCCGCCGCGCGGGTCGACGCGTAGAGGGCGGGCCCGATCGGCGAGGTCGCGCCCGCCTGCACCCAGGGTGCGCCGAGCTCGGCGGCGGCCGGCGCGAGGGCGCGGGCCGCAGCGCTCGTCGACTCGAGATCGTCGGAGAGGGCGAGGGCATGGACCGCCAGCACGCGGAGCCCCGCTTGCTCCACGCGCCGGCGCAGCGAAGCGATCGAACGTCCCGCCGCCTGCTCCGCCGCGAGCAGCTTCTCGTCGAAGGAGATCCACGGAAAGCCCGCCGCAGCCGCCGCCTCGACGACACGTTCCGCCCGCGGCGGCCCGCCCGGCAGGTCCGCCGTCCAGAAATAGGGCGACCAGTTGATCGCCTCGAAGCAGAGCGCGCTCACGGCTCGAGCACCACCTTGATCGCGCCCCCCGCCCGGTCGCGCGAGACCTCGAAGGCCTTCGCCGCCTCCGCGAGCGGGAAGCGATGACTGATCAGCGCGTCGGCGACCTCTTCGCGCGCGCCGAGGATCCCGGCCGCCGCGTCGACGTCGCGCAGCGTGCCCGCCCGGCCGTACATGGTCGACACGACGATCTCGAGCTCCTTCGCCGCGACCGCGAGCCCCGGCAGCTCGATCGTGTCCCAGGACGAGGCGAGCATCAGGAGCGTCCCGTTCGGCCGGAGCGCCTCGCACGAGGCCGCCGTCGCACTCGCCGTACCCGCACAGTCGAGCACGACGTCGTAGTCGCCGCCCGCCCCCGACTCGACGAGCTCGGCACCGAGCTGCCGCCCCGCCGCGACCTGCGCGGGATGCCGGGCGACGAGCCCGACCTCGGCGCCTGCGCTCGTCGCCGCCGCGACTGCGCAGAGCCCGATCGTGCCGCCGCCCACGACGAGCACCCGCTGCGAGCCGTCGATCCCCGCACGCCGCACGCCGTGTACCGCGACCGCGAGCGGCTCGACGAGGAAGCCCGTCCGCGCATCGATCCCACGCGGCAGCGGCACGAGACATCGCGCAGCCACCCGCAGCGCCTCCGCCATGCCCCCGTCGCGCCCGATGCCGTAGATCATCGAGTTGCCGACCGTACAGACCTGCGTATCGCCGGTCCGGCAGTAGCGACAGGTGCCGCAGGGCGCGATCGGCTCGATCGCGACGGGCGTGCCGTCCTCGAGCTCGCCGGCGATCTCGTGGCCCGGGATGCCGAAGATCGGGAAGCCACTGTCGAGGATCGTGACGTCGGAGCCGCAGATCCCGCAGCCCCGGACGCGCACGAGTACGTCGTCGCCCGAAGGTGTCGGCGCCTCGCCCACGACGACCTGCTTGTCCTCGAATCGCACGGCGAGCATCGCGACCTCCTGGTCCGGCTCCGCGAAGGCCCTGTGTCCCCGCTCGGCTCGACGCCGGAGGGTACGCCATCCCCGTTGAAGAGCCCTCCCGATTTCCCGACCCTTCCCGCATGGCCGCCACCCAACCGGGCCCCGGATGGAGCCTCTACGACATCGCCTCCCGCGACGATCCCCACGCCGCGTGGCGTGCGATCCGCGAAGGCAGCCCCGTGCTCGACGCCGGGGACGGCGTGTTCTTCGTGACGCGCTGGGACCTCGTCGACGGGATCCTGCGCGACGCCCGACACGGCGCGGGCCGCGGCGTCGCGGCCTCCTTCGGTGCGACGGAGGGTCTCGCCTCCGATGCGATGTCGGTCTGGCTGATGTCCCTCGATGGCCCGGACCATCGCCGCGCACGCGGTCTCGTCCGCCGCGAGTTCACCCCCCGCCGCGTCGAAGCCCTGCGTCCCTTCGTCGAGGCGACGACGGACTCGCTCGTCGCGGCGATCGAAACGCGCGCGCACGCCGGCGAGCCGATCGACCTGATCGCAGCGCTCGCGGCGCCGCTGCCGTCCGAGGTGATCCGCTCGCTCTTCGGCATCGCCCCGGATGCCTGGCAGACGGAGGTGCTCCCCCGCGTACACGACTCGGCGGGGGGCCTCGACATGATCGAGGGCCTCGCGCGCCACTTCGATGCGCTGCTCGAGCGCGATCGGATTCCCGACGGCCTGCTCGCGCAGCTCTGCGTGCCCGACCCCGAGCTCGGCGCGCTCTCGCGACTCGAGGTCGTCGCGAATGCCGTGCTCCTCGTGACGGCCGCGATCGACACGACGGCCGGGCTGATCGGCAACGCGATCTCGTGTCTGCTCGACCGGCCGGAGATCGTGACGGCCGTGCGAAGCGAGCCGGCGCGCCTGGACGGCGTCGTCGAGGAGACGCTGCGCTACGAGCCGCCCGCCCTCTCCTGCACGCGCACGGCGGGCTGCGACCTCGTGCTCGAAGGCGTACCGATCGCGCGGGGCAGCCAGCTCCTGCTCGGGCTCGCCGCCGCGAACCGCGATCCGGGGCGCTACGCCGAGCCCGACCGCTTCGACCCCGAGCGTGCGCTCCCGGGCCTGCTCTCCTTCGGCGGCGGACGGCACCATTGCCTCGGCGCGGCGCTCGCGCGCATGGAGGCCCGGGTTGCGCTCGAGCGCCTGCTCGTCGGATCCGGGCTCGACTTCGAGCGCGTCGAACCGCCGCGTTGGCAGACGCGCAACCCGACCGTGCGCGCCCTCGAGCGGCTCCCCGTGCAGGCGAAGAAGCGCCGCGACGCGACGCCGGCGAGCCCGGCGGGCAACGGCCGATGACGGCCGAAGAAGGGACGATGCGCGTCGAAGACCAGAGCCTGATGGACCCCGAGGTCCAGGAATCCCCCTTCGCCTACTACCGCGCGCTGCTCGAGCAGGCGCCGGTCTACCTGATGCCCGAGATCGGCGCCTACGTCGTGAGCCGCTACCGCGACGTGCAGCACGTGCTGGCGCATCCGGAGATCTGGTCGAACGACCTGCTCGGGAAGGCGGGCTTCTCGATGTTCCAGCATCGCGAGGCGCAGGAAGTCCTCGAGGCCGGCGGCTGGCCCCGGGACACGAAGCTCCAGACCGATCCGCCGATCCATCGCGACTATCGCGGCCTCGTCGCCCCCGCCTTCACGGCCGGCCGCGTGCGTGCCCTCGAGCCCTTCGTGCGCGAGACGGCCGAGGCCCTGGCCCGGGATCTCGCGCGCGAAGGCGAGTGCGAGTTCATCGCGACCTTCGCCGCCTGGCTCCCGATCCGCGTGATCACGCGCCTGCTCGGCCTGCCCGCCGAGGATGCGGGCCGCATCAAGCATTGGTCCGACGCCTGGGTCGAGCCCCTCTCGGGCGTGATCTCCAAGGAGCGCGAGATCGAGGTCGCGCATCTCGGCGTCGAGCTGCAGCAATACCTGGCCGCCTGGATGGAGGAGAAGCGCGAGTCACCGGCCGAGGACGTGCTGAGCGAGCTCGCGGTCGCCTGCTTCCCGGACGGGCGACCGCTGCCGATGGCCGAGAAGATGGGGATCGCCGAGCACCTGATCGTCGGCGGCCACGAGACCGCGACGAGCGCCCTCGCCTCGGGCGTGATGCTGCTCGCGCAGCAGCCGGAGGTCGCCCGCGCGCTGCGCGAGGATCCGGGGCTCGTGCGGAACTTCGTCGAGGAGGTGCTGCGCCTCGAGTCGCCGAGCCAGGGCTTCTTCCGCTTCGCCCTCGAGACGGCGGAGGTGGCGGGGGTGCAGATTCCGAAGGGGTCGATGGTGCAGGTGCGCTTCGCCGCGGCGAACCGCGATCCGGCACAGTTCCCGGATCCCGACCGGCTCGACCTGCATCGCCCGAACGCCGGCGCGCACATGGCCTTCAGCCAGGGCGAGCACCATTGCGTCGGCGCGCCCCTCGCCCGCCTCGAGCTGCAGACGGCCTTCCGCGTCCTGCTCGACCGCTTCGAGCGGATCGAGATTCCGGAGGGCAGCGTCCTGACGCATCTTCCCGGACTCGCCCTGCGCACGCTGTCGGCGCTGCCGATCCGGGTTGCTTGAAAGCTCGATACGTGAACGAGGGCGAATCGAACCCTTCCGCGGCGCGCCGCCGCCGGCACGAGAGACAGGACGACGCGGCGACACGCCGCCCGCACGAGACACGCGACGATGCGGCAACACGCCGCCCCGACGAGGAGATCCGATGAAGAAGAGCGCCCCCCGCGCGACCCTCTCGACCGAAGCGATCGAGACCCTGCTGAGCACGGCGATCGCCCGCGCCCGCGAGCTCGACATCCGCGTGCACATCGCGATCACGGACTCGGCCGCCGAGATCGTCGGCTTCGTCAGCTGCGAAGGCGCCCCGCGCATCGCCGCGACCACGGCCCGCCACAAGGCCTTCACGGCGGTCCAGACCGGCATGCCGACGAAGGACTGGAAGACCTACCTCGACGGCATCCCCGCCGACGAGCTGAAGATCATCGACAAGATCGACGGCTACATCGCCGCCGACGGCGGCTACCCGATCGTCGAGAACGGTCTCGTCCTCGGCGCCATCGGCGTCTCCGGCGCCGACCAGCAGCGCGATGCCGACGTCGCCCTGCGCGCGATGGCGGCGCTCGACGCATGAGCGTGCGCACGGGCGACCTCGAGGCGATCCGGCGACTGATCGCAATCTACGGCCAGCTGCTCGACTCGAAGCGCTTCCGCGAGTGGGGTGAGCTCTTCACGGAGGACGCGGTCTTCCGCGTCTGGGGCGCCACGCATCGGGGTCGCGACGCGATCGTGCGGGAGATCGGGGGCATGCAGCCCGACGCGCCGGGCAAGCACGTCGTGCTCCAGCCCGTGATCGACCTCGACCCGGCGGACCCCGACCGGGCCCGCGCCTTCACCGATCTCTGCGCCCTGGCGACGGGCCCGGGCGGCGTCTCGATCGCGACGATCGGCCGCTACCACGACCGTCTGGTCCGCAGCGTGAGCGACGGCCGCTGGCGCTTCGCGGAACGCGTGATCGTGATGGGCGGCGAGGACGTGCCGGACGGCGTGCATCCGGGGCCGGCGTATTAGGCGAATCCATCGACGGACCGAAGCAACATCGCGACCGCGGCCGGTCAGAGGACGAGGATGCCCTGCGCCGCCTCGCGTCCCCGATAGGCCTCGTCCCATCGCCGCAGATTCGGGTGATCGGCCAGGAACTCGAGCTTCCGGAAGCGCCCGAATTGCAGCGCCGCGGCGAGCGTGCAGTCGCCGATCGTGACCTCGTCACCGGCCAGGAGCGGTCGTCCGTCCGCGAGCACGCTCTCCAGGTAGTCGAGATTCGGCGCGAGCCGCCTCCGGAAGTAGTCGGCGACGGCGGGCTCGGGCGGCAGGCCGAGAGGCGAGTCCGTCGTGTGCACGAGGCGCCCGATCGAGATCAGCACGCCGATATCCGCGATGCGCTCGAGCTGGCGACGGAGCGCGCGCGTCTCGGGATCGCGACCGAGCAGGGAGGGCTCGGGGAAGCGTTCCTCGAGGTACTCGATGATCGCCAGGGACTCCCAGACGTAGCGGCCGTCGTCGAGCTCGAGCGAAGGCAGCAGACCGAAGGGGTTGCGGGCGAGATGCTCGGGGGATTTCTGCTCGCCCTTCGTGAGATCGACCATGATCTCCTCGAGCGGGATCGCACAGCCGCCGACGCGCTTCTCGGCGAGGTAGAGGCGGACCTTGGTCGGGTTCGGGGCGATCGGGAAGGCGAATAGCTTCATGGTGCGCCGAGCGTAACACCGCGTCTTCGGAGCGTCGCCCGGATCGTCCGACTCGCGGTCGAATGGACGTACGATCGGGCGGACTCCGCGTCAGGGCGAAGCGCGCAGCACGACGCGCTCGATGCGCCCCTCGAAGGGAAAGCCCGGCGGGTAGTGACCGGCGGGCGAGCCCGTGTCGACGCCGACGTCGAAGGTCTCGTCGATCGAGAAGAAGACGGGGACGCTCCTTTCGAGGTTCCCGCGCGCGACCTCCTTGCCGTCGACGCGCAGCCGCAGGTCCGCTCCGCGGCCCCAGCCCGGGCCTTCGTAGTCGAAGCGGAGCTCGATGTGCGCGGGGCCGGGCGCGAGGGGGGCCTCGCCTTCGATCGTGGTCCAGGTCTTACCGAAGAGGTTGTAGACGTAGGCCGGCCGGCCGTCGTCGGTCACGTAGAGCGCCCAGCCCGCGACGACGCCGCCCTGGGTCGCGACCACGCCGCGGGCGCCGCGATCGGGCACGACGACGTCGGCGACGATGCGATGGTCCACGTTCTTCAGGTCGGGCACGGCAGACTCGTGCAGGCCAACGGCGCCCGCGTGATACACGGCCTCGTGTCGACCCGCGCCGAGGGCGGGGACGGGCGACTCGCCGGCCGGGCGGCCGCTGATCGGGAGGACCTGATTGCGGCCCGCCTCGGCGTAGAAGAGCAGCTGCAGATCGCGCAGTCGATCCGGCTCGGTCGCCGCGAGGTCGCGGCCCTGACTGAAGTCGCTTCGCAGGTCGTAGAGCTCCCAGACCTCGCGTCCCGTCCCCGCCGCCTCGGAGGTCAGCTCGCCCCAGGGCACGCGGGTGCGATTGCGGCTCGAGGCCAGGAAGCCGTGATGGTAGAGGGCGCGATTGCCGAGGATCTCGAAATACTGCGTCGCGTGGCGCTCGGGGGCCTTCGCGTCGTCGAAGCTGTAGACGAGGCTCGTCCCGTCCATCGGCTTCTGCCCCACACCGTTCACCTCGACAGGCGCCGGCACGCCGACCGCCTCGAGGATCGTGGGCGCCACGTCGTTCACGTGTCCGAACTGCGAGCGCAGTCCCCCTCGACTCCGCATGCCCGAGGGCCAGCTCACGACGAGCGGATTGCGCGTGCCGCCGAGATGCGACGCGACCTGCTTCACCCAGGGAAAGGGCGTATTCGTCGCCCAGGCCCAGCCCGCCGAGTAGTGCGGATAGGAGCTCGGCCCGCCGAGATCGTCGAGCCGTTCGAGGAGCTCAGCCGGCGTCTGCACGACGCCCTGGATCCGGCCCATCTCGTTCCAGGTGCCGTAGTCGGCGCCGCCCTCGCCGCTCCCGCCGTTGTCGCCGACGACGTAGAGGACGAGCGTGTCGTCGAAGACCTCCATCTCGCGCAGGGCGTCGAAGACGCGACCGATCTGCTCGTCCGTATGCGCGAGAAAGCCGGCGTAGACCTCCATCAGACGCGTGGCCACGCGGCGCTCTTCGTCGTCGAGGCTCTCCCAGGCCCGCATCTCGTCCGCGCGCGGGGTCAGCACGGCGTCCTTCGGCACGACGCCGAGCGCCTTCTGCCGCGCGAAGATGGTCTCCCGAAGTGCATCCCAGCCGGCATCGAAGCGACCCGCATAACGGTCGATCCATTCGCGGGGCGCGTGCAGCGGCGCATGCGTCGCGCCCGGCGCGAGGTAGAGGAAGAAGCGTCGATCGGGGTCGAGCGAGCGCTGCATCCCGACCCACTCGATCGCGCGATCCGCGAGATCGGCCGTGACGTGGTAGTCGGCACCGCGCGGCGCGACGACGGGCCGCGTGCCCTCGAAGAGCGTCGGCTGGAACTGATGCGTCTCGCCGCCGAGGAAGCCGTAGAAATGCTCGAAGCCCATACTCGTCGGCCAGCGATCGAAGGGACCGTTCGGCGAGGCCTCGTGATCGGGCGTGAGGTGCCACTTGCCGAAGGCGGCGGTCGCGTAGCCGTGCTGGCGCAGGATCTCGGCGATCGTCGCCGTCTCGGGTCCGATGATCCCGGCGCGACCCGGCCAGGGCTGCGCCGTGTTCAGGACGGCGCCGACGCCGACGGCGTGCGAGTTGCGCCCCGTGAGCAGCGACGCCCGCGTCGGAGAGCAGATCGCCGTCGTGTGGAAGCGGTTGTAGCGGAGGCCACCCCGGGCGAGGGCGTCGAGATGCGGGGTCTCGACGGGCCCGCCGAAGGTCGAGCTCGCCCCGAAGCCCACGTCGTCGAGCAACACGACGACCACGTTCGGCGCGCCCTCGGGCGGGCGGCGGCGCGGGAAGACGTGGGGCGGCACGTCGGCGACGGTCAGCCCGACGGGCTCCGGCCCGGGCAGCGACCGCGCCGGCAGCACGGTCGCCCCGACCGACGCGGCCGGGGCGCGATCCCGAGCACCGTCACGACCGGCCGCCCGCGCGTCGCCCACCGACGAGAGCACGGCGACGACGAGGACGAGGGCGCGAGCCAGCGCACACGCTCGCGAGCTCGGGCGTCGTCGAGTCGCCCATGCCGCATCCCATCCCTGCGCTTCGTCGCCCGATTTCCGCTCGCTCATGCACGCCCCTCCCGTCGGCCGCGCGCCACCATAACGGACCCGACCGGACTCGTCGCGACGCCGTCGAAGCCGTCCCGATCGGCTCGCGACCCTCGCGCGTCTCAGGGAAGCTCGCGATCCCGCGCATGCACGCCGCGCGCCAGCCAGCGCACGCTCGTCTCGAGCACCTCGACACCGACGAGGATCGAGACGGTCACGATCGAGAGCGCGATGGCCCCCTTCACGTGCCCGAGACCGATCGCCGCGCCGATCGCCGCCAGCACCCAGATCACCGCCGCCGTCGTCACCCCCGTGATCGTGCCGTCGCGCGAGAACATCACGCCGGCACCCAGGAAGCCGACCCCGGTCACGAGCTGACCGAGCACCCGCGCCGGGTCCCCGGCCTCGCGCGTCGACGCCGTCATCGAGCCGAGATGGATGAAGACTGCCGTGCTGAGACAGACCAGGATGCTGGTCCGGATGCCGGCCGGCTTGCCCCGCACCTGCCGCTCGAATCCGACGATCGCCCCACAGAGCACGGCCGAGCCCACCGTCGTCCAGAACGGACGCCCGAACGGATCGAAGTAGTTCACCCCACCCTCCCTCCTCGGAACGGGGCCGATGCTACCGCGCCGGCCGCACGCGGCCTCGGCCGCCCACGCGTTGAGGCAGGACCTCCGATTCGGTTCACTCCCTCGTGCCGCGCCCCCTGCCGAAGCGAGACCCCGTGAGCGAGAAGACCGCCCGACCGCCCCTCGAGCCCCACTACGATCCCTGGGACATCCCGAACCCGAGCGTCTGGGCGCAGAAGCGACGGCTGGCGGATGCGATGCGCCGGGTGATCGCGCACATGGTGCTGAGCGATGCACCCGAGGAAGAGCTCTCGGCCGCCGCGGACGCCCTCGAGCGCTACGCCGACCGACTCGCCTCGCACCCGAAGCTCGAGCGCGTGATGGGCCATGCCGAGGCGGCCAACGCGGGCAACGTCGCCGCCTTCTTCGATCAGAGTCCGCTGATCGGACTCGCGAATCCCCTCGCGCCGCCGCTCCTGATCGGGCGGACGGGCGAGCGGACCGCCGCCGCGACGGGCACCTTCGGCTACGCCTACGAGGGACCCCCCGGCCACGTCCATGGCGGCTTCGTCGCGGCCGCCTTCGACGAGGTCCTGGGCTACGTCCAGTCCCTCGGCGGAAACCCCGGCATGACCGGTCGGCTGACCGTGCACTACCGCAAGCCCACGCCCCTGCACGTCGAGCTCCGCTTCGAGGCCGAGCTGGTCCGCGTCGAAGGGCGGAAGATCTTCACGACCTGCCAGCTCTTCGCCGGCGACGACCTCAAGGCCGAGGCGGAGGGGCTCTTCGTCTCGATCCCGCCCGAGCGTCTCCGCGGCCTGGCCCAGGAGCGCGCAACACCGCGTTAGGCCGATTTCATCCGACGGGTCCAGGCCTCGAGGGACTCGATCTGCCGCGCGAGCCGACGGCGCGCGTCCTCGTCGGTCAAGCTGCCCGCCTCGTCGAATTTCTCGTGCACCGCCGGCACGAGCAGGCTCACCCCGGGCATCACGAGCGTGAGCGTTCCGGCGAGGACCTGCGCGAGCTGCGCATGCGACCGCGCCCCACCCGTCGGCGCCGGCGAGTAGGCGACGATCGTCGCGGGCTTGTCCTTGATCGGCGATCGGAAGGCGGGACGCGAGGCCCAGTCGACGAGGTTCTTGAGCGGACCCGGAATGCCGTAGTTGTACTCGGGCGTGAGGAAGAGCAGCGCGTCGGCGGCCTCGATCCGGGCGTAGAGCTCGAGGACGGCAGCCGGCTTCTCGTCCCCGTCGAGATCCTGATCGTAGAGCGGGAGGTCGCGGCCGTCGGTCCGATCGAAACGGACGTGCGCTGGCGCGAGCGTCTCGATCGCGCCAGCGAGGCGCTTGCCGAAGGAGGCGGCGCGCAGGCTGCCGATCAGGGTCAGGACTCTCATTCTGGCTTCCTCTTCGGATCGCGGTCGGACGGGCCCTCCGACTATAGGCCTCCCGGGCGCTACGCTCCGCGCCGGCCCGATGCGATTCGAGGCCCCATCGAACGACAGCGCCGACTCGCGACGCGCGCCGACCCGGGAATCCCATCGTGAAGCTCGACCAGAAGCTGGGCCTGCAGCGACGCACCGCCTCGATCGGCGCGGACGGGGTCGACGTCACCTACGTCGATCCCGTCGCCATGGAGCGATGGAAGGTCCCCTTCGAAGAGCTGATCCGGGAGCCCGTCGAGTTCCTGCAACAGCCCGAGCGGATGTCGACGACCCGCACGGTCGTGCTCGGACTCGGGCTCTACTTCGCCTTCACGACGCTCACGGGCCCCGACGTCGACCGGACCTGGGGCCTCGTCTCGGCGGCGCTCTGTCTCGGCAGCGTCGCCCTCGCCGCGCTCCTCGACCGCCTGCCCCGGCGCCGCCTGCTGCAGCTGAGCTCGGGCAGTGCGCCGTTGCTCGTCTTCGCCGATCGCCCCTCGCGTGAGGCCGTCGCGGAGTTCCGCAAGGCGCTCTTCGAGGCATCGGATGCCTACCTCGGCGCCCGCTATCCGAACGAGGCCGCGGGGCCGAGCCTCGTCGACCAGCTCGAACGCCTCTACGCGCTGCACAAGAGCGGGGCGCTCTCGGCGGAGGAGTACGAGCGGCTCAAGGCGCGCATCACGGGTGCGATCGCCTACGAGAGCTCGGGCCAGTACCTCTAGCGGGGAAGAGCTAGGCGCCGTCGCCCACGAGCGCTTCGAGGGCGCGCCTCGCCTCCTCGTCGCGCATCTGCACGGGGGGGCTCTTCATGAGCCACGCGCAGGCCGCGTCGATCGGCCCGGCGAGTCCGCGCTGCCGAGCGAGCCGGGCGCAGCGGATCGCGTCGATCACGACCCCTGCACTGTTCGGCGAATCCTGGACCGAGAGGCGGAGCTCGAGCTCGATCGGCAGCTCGCCGAAGCCCCGACCCTCCATGCGGATGAAGGCGACCTTGTTGTCGCCCTGCCAGGAGACGTAGTCCGAGGGTCCCACGTGGATGTCGGCGTCGTCGAGCCGGGCGTCGAGCTGGCTCTGCACGGACTCGGTCTTCGAGCGCTTCTTCGAGGCGAGCCGGCTGCGCTCGAGCATGTTGAGGAAGTCCGTGTTGCCGCCGGTGTTGAGCTGGTAGGTGCGGTCGAGAGCGACGCCGCGATCGGCGAAGAGCCGGGCGAGCGCGCGATGCACGATCGTCGCACCGACCTGGCTCTTGACGTCGTCGCCGATCAGCGGGAGCCCCGCCGCGCGGAATCGCTCCGCCCAGTCGGGGTCCGACGCGAGGAAGACGGGCACGCAATTCACCATCGCCACCCCCGCCGCGAGACATGCCTCGGCGTAGTGCCGCACGGCGCGCTCGGAGCCGACGGGCAGGTAGCAGACGAGGACCTCCGCCCGGGACTCCGCGAGTACGCTCGCTACGTCGACCGGCGGCGCCGAGTCCGCACGGAAGGCCTCGTCCTCGGGATGGTCGGCCATGTGCCCGGCGATCCCGTCGAGGATCGGTCCCATCGACACCTGCACCCCCGACACGGGCAGCTTCGCCTGGAAGACGCGGGCGCGATTCGGCGCCGCGAAGACCGCCTCCTCGAGTGGGCGACCGACCTTCCGACGATCGACGTCGAAGGCGGCGACGACCTCGACGTCGGCGGGCGCGAGACCGGCGATCCGCGCGTGCATCAGGCCGGCATGCGCAGCCGCGTCGCGATGGCGGTAGTACTCGATGCCCTGGACGAGCGCGCTCGCACAGCTGCCCACGCCCGCGAGGGCGATCCGGACTCGCGACATGATTGGCTCCTCTCCCGATGGTTCCGTGACGACGTGATCCGGACGCGGTGCCCGTGACCCGAAGCCGCCCGCTCCCGTCGACCCGACGCTCAGCCGGGTCGAACCCGCTCGAGACTCGATGCGCGCAGCCAGACGTCGCGCCCGTTGGCGAGCCGCGCACGCGCCCAGTCGCCCCGCTCCTCGAGCAGCTCGACCTCGACGCCCGCCGGCAGCGGATCCGGCAGCGCGAGCGGGGCGAGCGGCGAGTCCGCCGATCGGGCGGGGACGTCGTCGACCATCACGACCGCGTGGGATCGACCCGAGCGCTCCCGATCGTGCGCCTCCACGACGATCGACGCCAGCAGGAGACCCCATGCGATCGCGGCGACGAGGGCGAGGCCGCGCCATGCGCCCTCGCGTCGGCGCACCGAGAGCGCGAGACCGCCCGCGGCGAGCGCGAAGCAGACCGCCGCCGCCAGCGCACGCGAAGACGCGGGCACCCGTCGGTCGATGCGCAGCGCGGCGAGACCCGTCGTCTCGGGCGGACGCGGTACCCAGGCGGGCAACAGGCCCCGGGCGTAGGCGAGGTTCTGGCGCGCCGCCCTGGCGTCGGGATCGAGGGCGAGCGCGCGATGATAGGCGAGCACCGCCCGACCGGGATGCTCGGCCTGGAGCGCCGCGTTGCCGAGATTCGTCTGGAGCGCAGCGCTCTCCCAGCCGTCGGCGACGAGTGCCGCAAAGGCCGCCTCCGCCCGGGCGAACCGCGCCAGACGTGCGTCGCGCTCGGGCTCGGCCATCGCCGACTGATAGGCGTCGAGCGCCGCTGCGAGTCGCGCCGGCGCGAGCGCTTCGTCCGCTGCGGCGGCCTCCGACGAGTCCGTCGGCTCCCCCCCGACCGCTCTCGCGCTGCCGCTCGCGAGCCCGAGCAGGAGGCCCGAAGCCAGCAGCAGGACGGCGAGCGACGAGGCGCGCGCCCGCGTGTCGCTCCCGCGCTCGGCCACGAAGCGTCGCGCGCGGTCCGCGAGCGCGGGCGGGAGCGTGCGCGCCCGAGCGGCGTCCTCGGGCGCGAAGCGGAGTGCGTCGCATTCGGCGATCAGGGCATCGAACTCCGGCCCCGCCTCGTCGGGCAGCTCGGCCACGAGCGCCCGCAGCGCGCGCCCGAGCTGCGCCGCCACCTCGCGCGGATCCGATCCGGCGAGGGCGCGCTCGACCTCGATGCGCGCCTGTCGGCGCAACGCTTCGCGACGCACGAGCCGCGGATCGCGGCGTGTACGACGGGCGTCGACGAGCGCTACGACGAGCAACGCCGCGCCGACGCCATAGAGCCCGATCGGAAGCGGTCCCTCGCCCAGTACGCCGACGGCGTCGGCACGTCGCAGCACTTTCGCGGGATCCCGCTCGACGGCGAGATCCGCCCCCGCCAGCGCGAGGGAGCCACGACGGGTGGAGGATGCCTCCGGTGCCGAACCTTCGTCCCCATCCGACGTGTCCGGCGCGGATCCCGACCCGGCGAGGCCTTCGTCGTCCGCTGTCTCCTCTGCGCTCGCGACCTCCGACGCCCCGATCACCTCCGCCGCCCCGACCGAGAGCGCGATCGGTCGCGAGTGCGTCGTCTCGAAGCGTCGCGTCCCGGCATCGAACCAGGAGTAGGCGAGCGCCGGAATCTCGCGCACGCTCGCGTCGAGCACGCGCAAGGTGACCTCGAAGGTCTTGCCCTCCTCGTCCACGATCCCGGGCGGCGCCTCCGCGGGCAGGCGGAAGCGCTCCGCATCGAAGAGGCCCTCGGCGTCGAGGGGCGGCAGGCCGGCCGTCGAAAGGTCTCCATGACCACGCAGACGCAGCGTGAGCCCGATCGGCTCGCCGAGCTGGACGACGCTGCGGTCGGCGCTGACCTCGAGGCTGAAGCCCTCGCCGACGGCGCTGGCGAAGCTCGCGGGCCGCCCTTCGCGCGGCACCTCGACGACCTCGAGGCGCACGGGGTCGCCGGAGGCGAGATAACGCTCGCTCGAGGTCGCTTCCCGACGCCCGAAGAAGCCCTGCCGGAAGCCGCGGCCGAGGGTGAAGACGGCCGTCGGCCCCTCGCTCTCGACCGGCTCCGCCGCGAGCGGGATCATCGTGCGCTCGGCGCGCAGCACGATGCGCCGCCGTCCGCCGATCGTCCGCTCGGTCGTAGTGGCGGGCAGGCGCAGCACGCCATGGCCGGTCTGGATCTCGAGCGCGTCGTCGCTCGCCGCACTCCGATCGTCGAGGAAGCGCAGCATCGGGCTCTCGAAGAAGGGCACGAGCAGCTGGTAGCCGACGAGGTCCTCGACCCGATCGCGATCGATGTGGAGCTCGATCGCGACGGGCACCTTCTGGCCCACGAAGAGCGGACCCTCGGGCAGCTCGAGTCGGACCTCGAAGGCGTCGCTCGTGGGCACGCTCGAGACCTCGACGTCGAAGGGTCGCGTCTCGCGCTCGGTCGTCCCCTGACGCACGCGGAAGGCCGGCACCCGGAGCGGTCCCTCGCGACGCGCCGTCAGGGCGAAGCGATGGACGAAGGTGACCTCGTGGGTGCGCGTCATGCGCCCGTTCACGATCGTGATCGAGGTCGACGTGCTCGGCGAGACGCCCACGAATTGCAGCGTCGCGCCGTCGAGCGCCCCGGGCTCGACCTCGGGCGTCGGCTCCTCCTCGAAGTCCTCCGCGATCACCTGGACCTCGAAGGCCTCGCCGACGTAGTAGGGCGCGCGCTCGACCTGGACCCGCACCGACTGCGCCGAGGCCGCGAACGCCGCGAGCAGGACGAGCAGGCCACTCGCGACGAGCGCGAGTCCCGTGCGCACGGGTCGACGATGGGCCGGAAGCCTCGCGCTCACCAATCCTTCTCCACGGGCGCCGGGCGGCGCTGCTCCGCGCGGCGCTCCCGCTCGCGCCGCCGCGCCGCCTCCCGATCCCGCACCCCCTGCAGGAGCTGCGAAGCATCCCCCATTCCGGCGTCCTCGTCGCCGACCTCCGCGGCGGGCGCGGGTCGTGGCGAAGACTCCTCCTGCCGGGTGCCGCTCGGATCCGCAGGCGATGGCTCGGACTCGCCCGAGTCGCCCTGCTCGCCCTTCTCGTTCTGCTGGGAGTCGTCGGCCGCGTCCTGCTTCGACTCGTCCTGGTCGGGCGACTCGGACGGCGGAGGCGAGGCATCCGGCGGAGGCGCCAGCAGGGCGAGCGCCTGCTCGAGCTCCTCGAGTGCTGCGGCCTGCTCCGGCAGCGCCGGATCGAGGGGCTGCGCATCGTCGTCGAGCCCCTTCGTCGCCGAACCCATCGCGAGCTGGGCCTTCGCCAGATGCTCCGCGACCCGACGCAGACGCTGCGCCTCCGTCGCGTCTTCCGAGCCTTTCCCATCCGCAGGCGCCGCCGCCGTCGGCCCTCCCTCGCCCGCCGCCGCCGCAGCCTGACGCTCGGCCTGCGCGAAGAGCGCATCGGCGAGTGCACCGGCCCGATTGCCGAGATCGCCCTGCTCCCGCGCGAGCGCCTCGGCGCGCGCCCGCGTCGCGTCGCCGCGTGCCGCGTCGGAAGCGGTCGGCGGGTCGGTCGGGGCGAGCGCCGCCGCCTCCCGGGTCCGATCGGCGAGATCGACCTGATCGAGCGCCAGCGCGCGCACGTGCTCGGCGATCGAGAAGAAGAGCGCACGCAAGGCCTCGAGTCGCTCGCTCGCGCGCGTCGCCGCCGCCTCGATCCCGTGCCAGTCGGTCGCGGACGGCCCTGCCCCGCCCTCCGCGCCCGCCGATCGGTGCTCGACCTCGCGCATCGCTTCCCCTGCCTCGCCCAGCAGCTCCGCCGCCCGCGCGAAGCGCCGACGCTCGACCTCGCTCGGATCGGCCTCCGCATCGCCCTCGACGGGCGCTCCGGCCGATTCGGCCGCCTCGGCGAGCTCGGCGAGTCGCGCCGCCTGCTCCCGCTCGAGCAGCGCGGCCAGGCGTGTGCTGCGTTCGAGATTCGTCGCCTGCAGCGCCGCCACATCCCTCGATCGGGCTTCTGCGCCCTCGGCTGCGTCGGCCGATGCCTCGCCGGCTCGCACCGCGACCTGCTGCTCGGCGCGCCAGGTCGCCTCGATCAGCCGGCGCAGGTCGAAGAAGGGCTCCTGCGCCCGCGCCAGCGCCTCGGCCGCCATCGACTCCTCGGCCAGGGCCTCCGGCGCCCGCTCGCGATCGAGGGCGCTGGTCGCGCGGACGAGCGCCTCGGCCGCGGAAGCGACGAGCGGCGTCGCCGCGGAGAGCGACTCGCGCAGCACCTCGCGCGCCTCGGCCGAGCCCGCCTGCCCGCCGCTCTCGCCGGAGGCCGCCGCACCGGGCGCGCCGTCGGGCCCCGCATGCTCCATCTGCTCGAGCGCGGCCCCGAGTCGCGCCGCGAGCTCGGCGACGCGAGCCCCGACCGATGCGGCCTCCGCTGAGACGCTTTCGTGTGTCAGGAAGGCAGGCCGGGACGCGCGGTCGTCTTCATTCTCTGCGCCGTCACTCCCATCGGGCGTCGGGACGAGCGCCAGCGTCGCCCCCGCGACCCGCCCGACCTCTCCGAGCAGCACGCCGATCTGCTCCACGGGATCGCGCAGCGGATCGCGTGCGTGCTTGAGCTCCGCGAGCGCCTCGGCGGCGCGGCGGTAGGCGCGCTCCGCGCGACGCTGGCGGAGCTGCCTCCGGGACTGCCCCATTCGATCGATCGCGGCATCGAGGTGCGCGAGCACGGCCTCGAGCTGCGCCGCGCGAAGCGTCTCCTCCGGCGGGCGGGTCGCCGCGTCCGAGGCCAGCAGCCCGTCGCGCTCACGGGCGACGCGATCGGCGAGCTCGGACGTCTCCGCGAGCAGCACGCGCTGCTCCGTCGCCGCGTCGCGAAAACGCGGGCGCGCCGCCTCGGCCGCCTCGAGCTCGCCTCCGTGCACGACCTCTTCGAGCAGCGTCGCGGCACCGGCCGCGCGCGCGCGCTGGGCCTCGACCAGCGCATCGAGCTGCTGGGCCACGTCGGCGCGACCGGCCGCGTCGAGCTCGTCGGCGAGGGCGAGCGCGCGCCGCAGGGTGACGTCGAGATTGTGTCGCGGCGCCTTCGCCTCCGGCGCCGCGGCAGCGGCCTCGCGGAACCAGTCCGCCGCCTCGTGCAGCGCCGCGAGCGCCTGACTCGGATCCGAAGCCTCGCTCGCGTCGGCGCGGGCCGCGGCGGCCAGACCGAGGTTGTAGGTGGCGGCCTGGCGCAGCTCGAGGTCGTCCTTCGCCTCGCGCCGGGCGTCGCGATAGAGCGTCGAGGCCGCATCGAAGTCGCCCTCGGCGAGCCGCGCATTGCCGCGATTGAAGAGCGCGCGGGGATCCACGTCGCGGGCAGCCGGCGGGGCGGGCTCGGCCGGCTCGCCGGCCCCCGCGCCCGGATCGGCGACACCCGGCACCGCTTGCGCCGCCGCGGGCGATGCGTCCTCTGCCATCGCGGGCGACGGCGCGACCTGCGCGCTCGCCGGCGGGGCAGCGCCGACGTGCAGCGCGCCGAGGAGCACCAGGGCGGCGAGTCCGCCCCGTCGCCCGGCCGTGATCACGACGGCGCCGAGCAGACAGAGCAGCGCGAGCGCGACGAAGGCGGGATAGGCCTCGTCGCGGATCGTGCGGCCGCGCTCCTCGAGCTGGCCGCGGGTGAGGCGCGCGATGTGCGCATCGTAGATCGAGGCGAGGTCGAGCACGCCCGTACCCGCCGGCACGTAGGCGCCGCCCGTCTCGAGCGCGATCTCGCGGAGCAGGTCGCCGTCGAGGCGACTCACGACGGGATCGCCGTTCGCGTCACGCAAGAGCGTGCGCGCCCCGGTCCGCGGATCGGTGACGTGGATGCGGCTGCCGCGCTCGTCGCCGAAGCCGATCGCGATGATCTTGATACCGGCCTCGGCGGCCTTCCTTGCGGCGTCGAGGGCGAAGGACTCGTGATCCTCGCCGTCGGTGATCAGGATGAGTGCACGCTGGGCGGGCCCCGGTCGGCCGAGCCCCGCCACCGCGCGCAGGATCGGCTCGGCGAGACGCGTACCGCCGCGGGAGACCGAGTGCGGCCCGGCGCCGTCGAGCGCGAGACGCAGGAAGCTCTTGTCCGGCGTCATCGGCGAGAGCACCGTCGCGCGCCCCGCGAAGGCGATCAGTCCGACCTGGTCGTCGCCGAGATAGGAGAGCAGATCGCTCACCTCGGCCTTCGCCCGCTCGAGCCGGGAGGGCCGCGCATCGTCGGCCAGCATCGAGCGCGACACGTCGAGGGCGATCATGATCTCCGCGCCCACGCGTGGCGCGGCGACGTAGCGAAGCCCCCATTGCGGCTGGAGCAGAGCCGCACCCATCGCGAGCCCCGCCAGCCCGACGAGCGCGAGCCGCGCGCGACGCCGCCATCGAGAAGGCTGTACGACGAGCCGCGCGCGGAGCGCCGGACCGACCAATCGATCGAGCGCATCGTCGCCCCGACGCTCGAGCCAGACGAGGCCGACGAAGACGAGCAGCCAGACGCCGAGCACGAAGGCCCGCTCGGGATGCGCCCAATGGATCGGCCACTCGTTCATGCCGGCAGTCTCCGCAGCCAGGAAGCCTGCAGGAGCGCCGCCAGCAGGAGCGCCGCGAGGGCCGCCGCGACGAAGGGCGCGAAGTGTTGCTCGTACTCGAGGTAGCGGATCTCGCTCACCTCGCTCCGCTCGAGCCGGCCGATCTCCTCGACGACCTCGCGGAGACCCGACTCGTCGGTCGCGTGGAAGTAGCGGCCACCGCTGCGCTGGGCGATCTGCTGCAGCGTCGTCTCGTCGATCTCGACCTGCATGCGCTGGAGCGAGATGCGTCCGTCGGCGCGGCGCACGGGTACGGGTGCCAGGCCCGTGTAGCCCGCACCGATCGTGTAGACGCGGATGCCGTGCTCGGCGGCGAGGGCCGCGGCCTGAAGGGGCTCGATGTCGCCGGCGTTGTTGACGCCGTCGGTCAGCAGGATCGCGACCTTCGAGGCCGTCTCCTGCCGGCGCAGTCGCTCGACCGCCAGGGCGAGCCCTTCACCGACCGCCGTGCCGTCCTCGCTCCGCTCGACGGGGATCTCGACCTCGTCGAGGATCGCGACGAGGTTGCCGTGGTCGAGGGTGAGCGGACAGAGACCATCCGCATAACGCGCGAAGGACACGAGTCCGATCAGATCGTCCGGCCGGCCCTCACCGAAGGCGCCCCCGCCCTCGACGAACTCCCGGAAGATCCGCTTCACGACGTCGAGCCGACTCACGCTCGTGTCACCCCGCACGAAGTCCCGCGCATCCATCGAGCCCGAGCGGTCGACGACCATCGCGATCGCGATGCCCTCGCGCTTCACCTCGCTGACCGAGTCGCCCGTGCGCGGGCCCGCGAGGGCGACGGCGAGGCAGAGCGTCGCGAACGACAGCAGGGCCGGTGGCAGCCAGAGCAAGCGCGTGCGCAGCGAGTGTCTTGCCCCCGACACCAGCCCGAGGCTCGAGTAGCCGAGGCTCGAGGGCAGCCGACTCGCCTGGACGTAGACGAGCGGTGCGAGCAGGCCCAGGGCGAGCAGCCAGGGCGAGGCGAGTTCGAGGTGCTGCCAATCAGGCACGGGCGCCCTCCCCCGCTTCCGACGGCCCGCGCGCATCGTCCATGCGCGCGAGGTCGCGCGTGTCCTCGAGGAACCGCTCGGCCGAAGCGATCGACTCGTCGACCGCCTCGGCGCCGGGCCGCAGCCCGGCGAACTTCACCAGATCCGCCTGCTCGAGAAAGTCGCGCAGGAGCTGCTGATGCGAGCGCGCGAGGTCCGGCGAGCGTCCCATCACGCTCAGGAACTCCTGCGTCGTGAGCTCCGGCGAGCGCAGACCGAAGCGATCCTCGAGGTAACGGCGCACGACGAGCGAGAGGTCGACGTAGAACGCGTCCATCGTCGCTTCCGTCGGTCGCCCCCGTGCGAGCAGCGCGTCGAGCGCCTGGCGCGCGACCTCGTAGGCGCTCTGCCGACGTCGCCGCGCACGCGCCGCGAGCCAGGCGCGCCGCGCGAAGGGCGCCGCCACCGCGAGGGCGACGAGCCCCCCCAACATCCATCCCCACGGCGAGCCACCCGGTCCGCGGCGCGGACCGAGATCGGGATGCGGCGGCTCGAGCACGAGGGGCGCGTCCGCGGGCAGGATCGGCTCGATCTCGAGCGCGATCCGCTCGGTCAGGATCTCGTAGGCGTCCTCGCCCTCCGGAGCAGGAGGCCGACCGGGCCGCCGATCCACGAACTCGACGCGCAGGGGCGGGATCGACTGCGTGCCGGAACGCGCCGGCTGGAGGCGGTAGACCTGGGTCGAGACGCTGCGGCCGTCGGGCTCGAGGCGGCTCGCGGGGGCGAAGTCGACGATCTCGAAGCGGCCGAGCGCCTCGCCGAACTCGGGCATCAGCACCTCGACCTCGGGCTCGGCGTGCACCTCGAGCTCGAGCCGGACGACATCGCCTAGCACCGGCGACGCGGGCGAGACACGCAGGACGACCTGCACGGGGCCGAGCGATGCGTCGCGCTCGATCGTCCCGTCGGAAGCGGGCCGCTCGGCTGCGTCGGTCGCGACCGACCCGGCCGCCCGCGCGTGCGGCGCCGCGAGCGCGGCCCCCCAGGCCAGCACGAGCGCGAGCACGAGCGCCCCGCTTCGCAGTGCTGACGACCGCAGGCCGCGCCTCATCGCCGCCCCCGCCGTTCGCGCATCCGGAAGAAGCGCACGAGCGGGTCGACCACGTCGCCCGCGGCGTCGACGTGGATGAAGTCGATGCCGAGCCGTCCGAAGCGCCGTTCGAGGTCACGCACGCGCTCCTCGGCGCGGAGCCGCATCGCCTCGCGAAAGGTGCCCGACCCCGTGTCCACGACCTGCACGGCGCCGCTCTCCGCGTCCCGGAGCGAGACGAGCCCGACGTCGGGGAGCTCGAGCTCCCGCGGATCCGTGACCAGCACCGCGACGACGTCGTGCTTGCGGCGGGCCGCGACCATGGCGCGCTCGAAGCCCTCGTCGAGGAAGTCGCTGACGACGAAGCAGATCGTCCGCCGCTTCGTGACCCGCATCAGGAACTCGAGGGCGTGGCCGATGTCGGTCGCCTGGCGCGGCGGGCGGGGACGGCGCGCGGCCGGGAGGATGCGCGCACGAAGTCTTTCGAGGAGTCCCGGCGCGCGCGCGTCACTCGCGTCATCCGGTCGAGCGACACCCTCCACCTCGCCGTGGGCGAGTACCTCGCGCACGACGCGAAGGGCGTGGCGGTGGCCCTTGCGCGGGGGGATGTACTGCTCGATGTCGCCGTGGAAGAGCGCCAGACCGACCTTGTCGTCGTTGCGGGTCGCCGAGAAGGCGAGCAACGCGCAGAGCTCGGCCGTCGCCTCGCGCTTGCTGCGCGTGCCCGAGCCGAAGTCCTGAGAGGCCGACACGTCGGCCATCAGCATCAGCGTGAGCTGGCGCTCCTCGACGTAGCGCTTGACGAAGGGCTCGCCGGTCCGCGCCGTGACGTTCCAGTCGATCGAGCGCACGTCGTCGCCGGGGACGTAGGGGCGGACCTCCTCGAACTCCATGCCCCGGCCCTTGAAGACCGAGACGTACTCGCCCGCGAGCACGTCGGCGACCTGGCGGCCCGTACGAACCTGGATCTCGCGAACCCGGGCGAGGATCTCGCTGGCGAGCATGGCGGGTGCTGGCCTCCGTGGTCCATCGAAGCGCGGCGTGCGATCAGGGAACGAGGACGCCCGCGAGGATCCGCTCGATCACGTCCTCGCTCCGTCTGCCCTGGGCCTCGGCCTCGTAGGTGATGGCGACGCGATGGCGCAGCACGTCGAGGGCGAGGTTCTTCACGTCGTGGGGCGTGGCATAGCTGCGGCCCTGCAGGAAGGCATTCGCCTTGGCGGCCTTCGTGAGGAAGAGCGAGGCGCGCGGCGAGGCGCCGGTCTCGATCATGCCGTCGAGGTCGCCAATGCCGGCGCCGCGGGGATCGCGGGTCGCGTGCACGAGGTCGACGACGTAGCCCTTCACCTTCTCGTCGATGAAGATGCGGTCGACGGCCTTCCGCGCCGCGAGCAGCTGTGCCGGGGTCGCGACCTTCGAGACGACGGGCTCGGGCTGACCCGAGGCCATGCGGTCGACGATCTTCCGCTCCTCCTCCTTCGTCGGGTAGCCGACCACGACCTTCAGCATGAAGCGGTCGACCTGCGCCTCGGGCAGCGGGTAGGTGCCTTCCTGCTCGATCGGATTCTGGGTCGCGAGCACGAGGAAGGGCTCGTCGAAGCGGTAGGTCGTGTCGCCGATCGTGACCTGGCGCTCCTGCATCGCCTCGAGCAGCGCCGCCTGCACCTTGGCCGGCGCGCGATTGATCTCGTCGGCGAGCACGAGGTTCGAGAAGATCGGACCGCGTTTGACGGAGTAGGTCCCCTCGCGCGGGTTGAAGATCTCGGTCCCGATCACGTCGGCCGGCAGCATGTCGGGCGTGAACTGGATGCGCGAGAAGCCCGTGTCGATCGCCGTCGCGAGGCTGCGGACCGTGAGCGTCTTCGCGAGCCCGGGCACGCCTTCGAGCAGCACGTGCCCGCCCGTCAGCAGGCCGACGATCAGCCGCGCGATCATCCCCTCCTGCCCGACGACGACCTTGCCGACCTCCGCGATCAGGTCGTTGCAGACCCGCGCGTGCTCCTCGATTCCGGCTTCCCCGGCCTCGCTCATGTCGATCCTCCCGTGGCGCCCCGGATCGTCTCGAGCTGGCTCGACGACCGCGATCCGGGTCCCGACCGTCGACCGCCCTGCGGGCGGCCGGGATTATGCCGCCACCCGTTCGACGGGCAAGCGGAGGACACCGCGCGGACGAATCGGGTTTCGTGCGGGTCGCGTCAGAGCTCGTAGCCGAGCGCGCGCAGCTGGTTCAGCTCCATCGCGTCGAGCTCGACCGAGACCGGCCCCCCGCCCCACGGCGCGTCGGCCGGATCTTCGAGATGCGCCCGCGCCTCCTCGCGCAGCGCATCCGCGACGTCCGGATGCTCGGCGATCACGTTGCGTCGCTCGAGCCGGTCTTCGCTGGCATCGAAGAGCTGCTCCGTCGTTCGCTCCGGTCCATCGACGCCGTAGACGAAGCGATAGGGGCCCTCGACCACGGCCACGACGGGCTGGACCTCCTTCTGCGCCTGGCCCCAGGTCCGGTCGAGGAAGGAGAATGCGAGCGTCTCGTCCGCGGGCGGCGCCTCCCCCGAGACCGCGGCGAGGATCTCCGGCACGAGCGAACGCCCGTCCGAGTCGTCGAGCGCCGGCAGGCCGAGCAGATCGAGCACGGTCGGCCAGACGTCGACATTGCGCGAGCGCACGTCGACCGTCACGCCCGGATCGAGCTTGAACGGGAAGTCGAGGATGAGCGGGATCTCCGTCGTCTCGCGATCGACCATGCGCGCATGCCCCTCGTAACCGCGCTCGGAGAAGGCCTCGCCGTGATCCGAGGTGACTACGACGAGGGTCTTCTCGAGCAGGCCCGTGTCGGCGAGATGCGTCAGCAGTCGACCCAGATTCGTGTCGGTAAAGAGGATCGAGTTGTCGTAGACGTCGGAGTAGCTCGCACCGAACGCGGCGGAGGCCTCGTCGTAGACGTATTGATGGACGTCCATCAGGTGCAGGTAGAGGAACCAGCGATCGCGGCCGTGGATGCGCAGGAACTCGATCGCGTTCTCGACCACGTCGAGATCCGTCCCCTGGAGCTGTACGTGGGGATTGTCGCGACGGACCTCGGGCGGAACCGGCCGCGGGCGCGGGCGCTCGTAGACCTCGAAGCCCTGGTCGAAGCCGAAATTCGCGGCGACCCAGCCGTTGCGCCAGATGCCCGCGGTCGTGAAGCCCGCCTCGCGGAAGACCTCCGCCGGCAGCCGCGCCGCCTCCGGGAGCGCATGATCGAAGCGCGTCACACCCGACCGAACGGGATAGAGAGAGGTCCACAACGAAGCCATCGAGCACTTCGTCCAGGACGATTGCGAGAGATGCCGGGCGAAGCGCACGCCCGTCGAGGCGAGATAGTCGAGGGTGGGACTCGTCTCGCGATCGTATCCGTAGGCGCCGAGCCGATCGGCGCGCAGGGTGTCGATCAGGACGAAGAGGACGTTCGTGTCGTCCCGGAATCGCAGGCCGTAGACGTCGGCGGACTCGCCTTTCGGTCGCAGATCGCCCGTCGTGATCTCGACCAGCGTGGAGAGGTAGGCGACGAGCGCCAGCCCCCCCACGAGAACGAAGGGCCATACCCGGCGAGAGCCTTCTTTCATGGGCGGGCAGGCTAGCGCCTTGCTAGCTTCGCCGCATGAAGATCCGCCGCGCGTGTCACCCCTCTCGCGCCCTCTCGATCGCATCCTCCCCCACGCCCGCCCGCCCTCGCGAAGCCCTCTCCCGCCGAACGCATGCACGCTCGCGCACCCGCGCCGCCGCGCTCGCCTGCCTGCTCGCGGTCGTCGCGCTCGCCTGCGGCGGCGACGAATCCCTGGATCAACTGCGCGCGCTGCAGGCGAAGGGCGACTTCACCGCGACCGTCGAACCGCTCCGCCGTCTCGTCGATGCGCATCCCGACGACCCCGAGGCCAGCTACCTCTACGGCATCGCGCTGCTCAATACGGGCGCGCCGGACCGGGCGATCTGGGCGATCCGCAAGGCGGCCGCGTCGCCTGCGTGGAAGCGACCGGCCGGCCTCGCTCTCGCCAACGCCGCCTTCGCCGCGCAGGAGTGGGAGAACGCGATCCGCAGCGCGAACGAGCTGCTCGAGGACGATCCCGACGACGTCGACGCGCTGCTCGTCCGCGCGAACGCCCGGCTCGAGAACCACGACGACCTCGAGAGCGTGATCGCAGATCTCGACCGCGTGATCGAGCTCCGCCCGGACGACGTGAACGCACGGATCGCACGGGTCTCGACGCTGATCGCGATGGGGCGGGTCGACGAGGCGGCGGAGGGGATCACCGCCCTCGAGGACGAGGCGAAGGCCAGCGACGTACCGGAACCGTTGCGCGCGCAGGTCTGTGCGATCGCGGCCGCCTTCGCGAACGATCGGGGACGACACGACGAGGCGAAGGCGAAGTTCGAGGCCTGTCTCGAGCAGTTTCCGCGCAACATGGCCGTCGTCGGCGAGTACGTCGACTTCCTGGACCAGCGACAGATGCCCGAGGCGGCGAACGCCGTGATGCGCGCGACGCTCGAACAGAGCCCGAACGACAGCTCGATCCGTCTCTCCCTGTCGCGCCGACTCGTGTCCATGAAACGCTACGAGGAGTCCGAAGCCCTGCTGCGCGCGGGAACCCAGCTCTCGAATCGCCGCGCCGCGCAGGATTCCTGGGCGGGCCTGGCCGATCATTTCGTCGCGCTCGACGACCTTCCCGCCGCCGCCGCCGCCTTTGAGAAGAGCTACGCGCTCATCGAGGCCCCGACGGCGATGGACACGCTGACGCTCGGCGACGTCCTCGCGCGGGCGGGACGGAACGACGAGGCCCTCGAGGTCGCCCAGCGTCTCGAGAACGACGCCTATCGCGGACTGATCGAGGCGCGGGTGCACCTGAATCGCGGCGACCCCGCCGCCGCGCTCGCGCGACTCGACGACGTGCTTCCGCTCTGGCCCAACAACCCCGGCGCGCGCTACTGGGCCGCACGGGCCGCGGAGCGCATGGGCGACTTCGACCGCGCGATCGCGGAGTACCGCCAGTCCGTCCGCTCGAACCCGGCCTTCAGCGACGCCGGACTCCGTCTCGCGCTGATCCTCGAGGCCGAAGGACGCGGCGAAGACGCCTGGGCTGCGATGAACCGTTTCGTGGGGGACCACAGGAACAGCGACGAAGGCGCCGCGCTCTCGATCCGACTGGCGAGTCGCTTCGGCCCCGAGGACCGGCTCAAAGCCGTCGTGATCAACCTGCGCAACCAGCCGACCTGGCCCGCCGCCGTCGCCGCCCGCGCGGAGTACGTCGCATCGACGGGCAATCTCGAAGGAGCGGTCAAGACGATACTCGAAGGCAGCGACCTCGATCTCACGCGGCCCGGGAATGCCAGGGCGCTGCGGTCGCTCGTCCTGCATCTGAACGCGCTCGACCGCGGCCCCGAAGCACTCGAGCTCGTCGACCGCGCCCTGGCGCGGAGCCCCGACGCCGATGCCCTGCACGAGGCCCGGGGAGCCGCGCTCGCTCTGCTCGGCCGCGACGAGGAGGCGCGGGAGGCCTTCGAGCGTGCCCTCGCGATCGACGCGCGCAACGCGCTGGCGCATCTGGGGATCGCGCGTCTCGACGCGAAGTCGGGCGATCTCGGAGCGGCCCTCGTCGCCTACGATCGCGCCGCCCATCTCGACCCGGACCTCGAGCCCGCCTACGCCGAGGCGGCGCTCCGACTCGCCGAGGCGGGGCGAGGCGTGGAGGCCGAGGCGCGCTGGGCGGCGCTGCTCGACGAGCTGCCGCACGACGCGACCGCAGCGCTGGCGCTGGCCCGACTCCGCCACGAGCGGGGACTGGACGACGAACGCACGGTCGAGCTCGCCCGCCGCGCCGTGCACTTCCGGGCGGGCAAGGAGGGGCTGCGACTCCTGGCGACCGTACTCGACGCACGCGGCGAGACCGATCGCGCCCGGGAGGTGCGGGCGCGACTCGAGGAGCCGAAGTCGGCGGGCTGACGCACGATCGATGCGGCCCTCGACGGCCGATGGCCGCGCGCGGACTCAGCCCTGCGGTGGCGCTGGGATCCGTTGCGGTGCAGGCGGCCGACCGGGCTGCGCGGGCTGGCGGATCGCCCGCTGCTGGGCCTCGGTCAGCCCCGCCGAGGCGATCCACGCCTCGGCTCGCGGGCGGTCGAAACGAAGCCAGGCGTGCGCGACCTCGACCTGGAGCTCCGACTTGAGCGGACCCGGCGCGAGTCGCTCGAGGCGGGCCATCGCCGCCTCGGGCCGCTTCGAATTCGCCTCGCGCAGCACGCTCAGCTTGAGGAGCGGCGCGAGCTCGTCGGTCGCCGGCTGGGCGTCGATCCAGGCCGCAGCAGCCGGACCGTCGACCGACACCCAGCCGCGCATCGCCTCGAGCATGGCGCGGGGCCGCGCGGGCTCCGACGCCGCCAGACGGCTCGCCCAGGCCAGCGCCGCCTGCCCGTCGTCGCGCGCCCAGCGCCGCGCCACGCGGACCACCAGCTCGTCGCGATAGTCGCGATGGCTCTGCTCCATCACCCACTTCGTGGCGAACGCGGGATCCCGGCCGGCCAGCTGGGTCGCGAGGCGCTTGAAGGTGTCCCGCTTGAAGGCGCTCGGTCCGATCTCGTCCAGGTCGGGCAGGGACTCGGCGAAGGCGATCGCCTCTGCCGGGCTCCGGAAGGCGACCAGCTCGTTCAGCACGAGATCGAGGGCCTCCTTCTGCGGGCGGCCGACCTCGAGCGTCTCGACGAAGGCGACCAGCGGCGCCAGGTCGCGTCCGGGCTGATCGAACCAGCCCCGGATCAGGGCGAGCGAGAGCGTGCGCTCCCAGCCCGGCCCGCCCTCGGACGCCAGCGCCCCGCGCACCTTTGCGAGCGCCGACTCCGGATCGAGGCGCGCCCACTCCCGTACGACCGTCGCGCCCCAGAGCGGCCCCTCGATCCAGTAGTCCCGCAGCCCCTGGTCGTAGGCGGAGGCCGGATCGCGTTGGGTCCACCACAGGGCGAGCTCGACGCCCATCGCGGCATCGAGCTCCAGCCGCCGGCTCTCGAGGGTCGCCCGGATCTCGGGCAGCTCGGCCAGCGAGACGCCGTCGAGGTATCGGGAGAACTCCCGCACCCGCACCCGCGGGTCGTCGATCCCGAGGATCTCGGCCAGCTCGGGTACCGGCCGGGCCATCTCCTCCCCGCAGGAGATCATGCCGACCAGAGCGAAGCCGAACAGACAGAACAGGCAGAAGAGTCGCAGGAGCAGTCCGCCGGATCGCCGCCCGACGTCGTCAGATCGCCACAAATTTGGCCCCCGGCACCGAAATGGCTTGATTCGGGAAGGTGTCCCAGCGTAGATTGACGCTGTGAAATCGCAATGTTCGCGCATCGCCACGGGTTGATGCGCGGATTTTTCGTGGGCCCTCGCGAGTGTCCCAGCCGAGCCACTCGAGATCCAGTCCGCGTTCGGAGGTCCGACCAAGATGTCGATTCATTTCGTAGCCCGAGTGGCTACGGCTCTTGCTGTGATGGCGGTGATCCCCTCCCTGACCCAGGCCGCCTCGATGACGGGCTCGTTGTACATGGGCAATCCCGGTGTACCGCAGGCCACGCGTTACCAGGTCCGTTTCAACCAGACGGTCGGCACGACCGGCACCGGCACCGCGCGGTCGATCATGCTCCCCGCCCACCAGTGGGATCAGAGCGGCCTGAACCAGCGCATCTTCGCCGCCTTCCCGAGCGTCGCGCAGAACACCGAGGTCTACACCACGACGCATAACGCGGTGACCTTCGGCCCCGGCCTCGGCGCGGGCACGATCACCTGGTGCCCCTCCTTCACGGGCTGCCCCGGCTATACCGCGGGCACGGTCGCGCAGGGCCTGATCGGCGTGATCCCCGGCGCCAACACCTTCGGCGGCGCCTTCCGCCTCCTGCGCCACCTCCGCCTCGGCTCCGGCGCCTGGTTCATCGCGAACCCCGGCACGGCGACCCCCACGAAGGTCGCGCTCTTCAACCCGAACCTGCGCGGTGTGACCGTGACGGCCGTCTCGACGGGCGGCCGCCCGACCGGCACGGCGGACACCTTCTCCTCGCCCTGGTCGGCGGGCATCACGAACCACCTGAACGTGACGGACGTGAACCCCTTCAACCAGCTCTGGGCGAACAACTTCCTGTCCGCGAGCGGTGGCATCCAGACGCTGGGCTCCTTCGTCAGCACGAGCACCGGCTTCGATCCGCCGGATGGCTTCGCGACGGGCTTCAAGATGACGACCGGTACGGTCTACGGAACGGATCCGACGCCGGTGACCTCGATGGGCGCGCCCTTCACCTTCACGGAGATGGGCTACGACAATCGCGACGCCTCGGGCAACGGCAACATCCAGCTGGTGGGCGGCGCGGTCGCCTACGGCGGTGTCGCGGGTCAGCTCTTCTTCCGGGCGACCCGCCTGCGGATGGCCGTGCCGGAGCCGACCTCCGGTCTCGCGCTGGCGGCCGGCGTGCTGGGCTTCAGCCTGCTCGCGGGACTCCGACGGCGAAAGCAGTCGTAGCGCTCGACGCCTGAGGCAAGGAACACGGCGAGCCTCGGACCGCAGGGTCCAGGGCTCGCCGTTTTCTTTGTGGGGCCCGGCCGGGAATGCCGCGTCGGAGGAGGGGCATGAGCCGACGGGATCTGCTGTCCGAGACGACGGTCCACGCGGCCTTCGCGGGCATCGTGCTCCTCACGCTGCTGGCCGCCCTCGGGCCACTCGCCACCGACGATCTCTGGTGGCATCTGTCGCTCGGGCGCCTCTACGCGGAGTCCGGTCCGTGGCTGGACGGCGATCCGCGTCTGCACAGCGCCGCAGGCGCCCCGCATCCGAACGCCTGGCTCTTCGACCTCGCGCTCTACGGCATGGAGCGGTTGGCCGGTCTGAACGCGCTTCGCGGCGTGCACGCGGGGCTCGTGGGCGTGATCCTGCTGGTCGCGTGGCGGCTCCTTCGACGCGTCTCCGGATCGAGCCTCGTCGCGTCCCTCGGATCGGGTGCCTTCGCCGTGCTCGCGATGTACCGGCTGCTCCAGCTGCGCCCCTCGCTCGCCACCATCCTGATCACGCTGCTCCTCCTCGGACGGATCTTCGAGCTCCGTGAGCGGCGGGCGCCGCGACGAGCGCTCGCGGCCTGCGCCCTCTGCGCGCTCTGGGCGAATCTCCATCCGGGCTTCGTGCTCGGACCGGTCCTCTTCGGGGTGACTGCCGGGGGCTGTCTCGTCGTCCCGCTCGTGACCGACCCCTCGCGAGCGAAGGAACTGCGTGGACCCGCGGCGCGACTCGCGCTGACGGGCCTGCTCGCCCTCGTCGCGACCGGCTTCAATCCCGATGCCTTCGGTGCCCACGCGAACTACCTGGGAGCGGGCGCCGAGTCCGCGGCCGAAGCCTTCGTGGTCGACGAGTGGAAGGCCTTTCCCGCCTTCGCCCTCCCACTCTCGAACGTGCCCCCGACACCGGCCGCCTGGGCCGGCTTCTGGCTCCTGCTGCTCGCGACACCGGCGGCGGCACTGCACGCCTCGCTCCGTCGGGGACCGCGGCCCGGAAGGATCACGGGGCGAGCGATGGACGACGACGATCGGACGACGACGACCACGCCCCGCGCGCGTCGGCCCGACCCGGTCCTGCTCGCGCTCGCGGGCCCGGGCCTGCTCGCCCCCTTTCTCGCGATCCGATTCCTCTGGCTCGCGATCCTGCCCCTGCTGCTGCTCGCGTCGATGGCCGGCGATGGCGAAGCCGAGCAGCACGCGAGCAGGCGCGGCGGGAAGTGGATGGCAGCGATCGCCGCCCTCGCCCTGCTCGCCGCGGTGCCGACCGCCTCGGCATGGCGGATCCTGTCCCCCCGACTCGAGCGGGCGGCGTATGGAGACGCGTACGACGCCGACCGCTACTACGCCCACGCGGTCTGGTTCCTCGCCGACACCGGCGTCGAAGGGCGCCTCTACCACCCGTACTTCATGGGCGGCTTCCTCGAGTACTGGCTCGGGCCGCGGCTCCGTACGATGGTCGACGGCAGCCTGAACTTCCCGCACGCGACCCTCGAGGACTACTCGCGCATCCAGACCTTCTCGCCGGACGAAGACGGCGGCGATCCGCGGCGCCTGCTCGATCGACACGGGATCGACTTCTTCGTCGGTGTCGGACTGCCGATCGAGCCCCGCCCGGGCCGCCCCTGGCGCTACACGACGACCCACCTCGCCCGCTCCACGGATTGGATGCTCGTCTACCGCGGCCTGCGAAGCGCGGTCTACATGCGCCGCGCCCCCCGCAACGAGGCGAATCTCGACCGGATCGCCGACTGGTACGCGCGCGCCGGTGTGCCCTTCGACCGGCAGCAGGGAATCGACGTGCGGAGCGTGCTCGATCGCTCGACCGGATGGGCCATCGAGAACGGCATGGCGCCCATCGACTACCCGCAGCTCGTCGCCGCCGCGGAGCGCGCCCGCCCTCGGATGCGGGCGATCGCCCGGGACCGACTCGCCTGGACATGGGCCGCGCTCGGCCTCTACGCGCAGGCCCTCGACCTCGATGCTTCCGTCGCGACGGAACCGTCCGCGTCCCGGCGCGCGTTCGAGAATGCGCGACACCGTCGACGCATCTGGTGTCTGCTGGCCCTGGATCGAAGGCAGGACTTGCTCGACGCCGCCGAGGCCCTCGAGTCGGACGCCTCGGCGACCGCGGCTTCGCCAGGTGTCGACGCGGAGACCGCCCTGGTAGCGACTGCTCGGCGCTACGCCGGAATCGAAGACCCGCTCGAGCGCGATCGGCTCGCGGCGACCTGGACGCCGCTATCGAGCGTCGAGGGCGGGCAGATCCGGCGCGTGGAGCGAAGCGCGCCCGCACGTCGATCGCGTGTCGACGGGCCGGATCACTCGGGCAGCCAGTGGAACCGGAGTCCGAGTCCGGCGCGGTAGTCCCATCGCAGGCGGGTGTAGTCGCTGCGCGAAACGACCGTACCGCTCGCGTCGGACCATGCCCCCACGGCCTCGACGCGCATCTTGCGATCGAGCTGATAGTAGAGGGCACCACCGGCCCAGAACCCGAGCCGCAAGGGCCCGACGCGTCCCGCCTCGACCTCGACCTCGAGCCCGGGCCCGATGCCGTGTCGCGCCTCGGTCTCGACACCGCGTGCAAGCACCGTTCGGCATGGACAGACCAGCAGGCCCGGGGTGAGGGGCTCCGCGATGCCCGTCACGGTCTTGAGGCGCTCGTCCTCCATGATCCACTCGATCGAGGGCTTCACGTGGAAGATCCGATCGGCCGCACGAAGCTCGAAATCGATTCCGATGCCGGCCATCACGCTCGGCGGCTCCGTCTTCGCGCCCGTTCCACTTCCCTGGCCCTGGATGGCCGCGACGGGGGTCGGGCGGTCGGGGATGCCGTCGCTGTTGTTGTCGATGATCGGGATGACGATCCCGCCCGGCGCGCCCTCGTTCTGCACCCGGTCCTCTTCGTCGAAGGTCGTCGCTGCACCGACGTGGACGAAGAGCCGAGGACGCCCCACGCCTTCGACGAGTACGGGCGTGAGCAGCTGCATCCGCGCCCCGAGATAGCCGATCGCGCGACCGCCCTCGGACGCGAAGTCTCCGCGCGGACTGCTGACCGCGGCCTCTTCGACGCCGAGGAATCGCCCGCCGCCCATCACGGAAACGGCAGGCACCCAGGCCGCGCCATCCTCTCGTGCGGAGACCGGAGCGGATGCGAAGAAGCAAGCGATCAGAGTGGTTGTGAGGGCGGGAATTCGTCTGGCATGGGCACGACGCATATGCCAGAGTTTCCCGGAGTTCCGTAGCAGGATCAACGGCTTTCGTTCGTCCTGGGCCCGAACGGAACCGAGCTCGCGCGATGTCGAGAGACGTGCTGGCTCGATCCAGAATCGAAGTCGGCCGGCTCTCCGTCGGCCGCTCCGGCTCAGGATCCCCGGGTCCCGGAAAGGCGAAAGCGGAGCAACCTCAATTGGGCCTGCGCGAACTCCCCGACAAGTGGAGCATCCGACGCCGGGGGCGCGCTCGCCTCCAACCCCGAGCTCAGATCGCAGGCGCCGGGCCCTCGGGTCCGCGGTCGCTCGCACGTCCGTCCCCTGCCACTCGCGGCGCGATCGGATCGCGATGGTCCGGCCCTCTCTGCGCCTTCCCGGCCCTGATCGTGCTCTTCGCCTTCGTTCAGAGCGCCTCGGCGCAATCGGATGGAGCGGGCTCGGCGGAGCCCGACCCCTGGGCAGGGGTCGAGGAGATGGTCGTCGAGGGAGCGACCGGAGTTGGTCTGCTCATGCAGTCCGCGGTCTCCGTCACGGCCTTCGACGCGGACGAGCTGCAGGCCCTCGGCGTGACCGACGTCGCGGACCTCGGGGCCGTGACACCGAATCTCCAGATCGTCACGGCCGGCTCGACGACCCCGATCTTCTTCATTCGCGGTGTCGGTTTGAACGACTTCACCGCGAATGCCTCCGGCGCCGTCGCCGTCTATCAGGACGACGTGCCGCTCAACCTGCCCGCCTTCACCTCCGGCCCGCTCTACGACATCGAGGACGTCGTCGTCCTGCTCGGACCCCAGGGCTCGGGACCCGGCCGCAACGCGTCCGCGGGAGCGATCCGATCCACCTCCCGGAAGCCCACGGGCGAATTCGACGCCTTCCTCCGCACCGAGTACGGGAACTACGACGCGAAGACCTTCGAAGGCGCCGTCGGCTTCCCGATCCTCGGTGACGAGCTCGCGGCCCGCTTCGCCTTCAAGGTCGATCAGCGCGAAGGCTTCATGACGAACACGGGCGTCATCGGCGGACCGGGACTCCCGAAGAACATGAACAACGTGGACCGATGGGCCGCACGCGGAATGCTCCGCTACCGCCCCGCGAACACCGAGCTCGACTTCCTGCTCAACGTCCATGGCGTCCGCGTGGATCAGCTCGGAACCGTGGGACAGCCACTCGGCGCCCAGCGCTTCCTCGGCAGCGCGACCACGCAAGAGGCCTACCAGGCGCCCGAGGTCGCCGCCGAGCTCACGGAATACCAGACCGCCGAGTGGGACAAGGACGGCGTGAACATCCCCCTCGGCGTGTGTCGGAGGACCCCGGGATGCCTGGCGCTCCGGGACGCGGGCACCGTACGGGCCCAGGATCGACTCGCGCGCGAGCTCGCCTCGGGCCGGCCCCTCGACAAGAAGCCCTTCGTCGGCGACTACAACCTGCCCGGCCACGAGCGGCAGGAGACCTGGGGCGCCTCCCTCCGTGGGGAGGCGACCGTCGGAACGATCTCCTTCGTCTCGGTCACGGGCTTCGAGCGCTACCAGCGCTCGCGCATGCTCGACTTCGACTTCACCCCGCGGACGATCTTCGAGTTCGACATCAAGGACGATGCCTGGCAGGTGACCGAGGACATCCGCCTCGAGCAGACCCTCGACGTCACGCCTCTGACCTGGCGGGCTGGCGGCTTCTTCCTCGCGGAGGAGCTCGACTACGACCAGCTCACCATCGCCGGCGGACAGGTTCGCCCGCTCGTCCAGATCTTCACGCAATCGACCTACGGCTTCGGCATCTACAGCGAGTTCGAGTGGCGCTTCACGGACGACTTCGAGCTGCTGGCCGGCGTCCGCTACAACTGGGAGTACAAGGAGTTCGACATCGAGGCGATCAACCTCTCGCCCAGTCAGAACCTTTGCGAGGTCGGCTTCGGAACGATCGGGAATCCCAGCGCCGTCATCCCCCCCTGCAAGACCCAGGCGACCTTCTCCGACCCGACGGGCGTCGTCTCGCTCACCTACGACTTCGACGAATCCCGATCGGCCTACCTGAAGTACAGCCGCGGCTGGAAGGGCCCGCAGTACAACGTCTCGAACGGCTCGACGCGGGACGCGTTCACGCTCGCCAAGCCCGAGACGATCGATGCGGTCGAGACGGGCTTCCACGGCGGCTTCTGGGACGACCGGATCAAGCTCAAGGGAGCCCTCTTCCTCTACCGCTATGCCAACTACCAGGTGTTCGTCTTCACGAACGACAGCAACGCCCCGCCGCAACGAATCGTCCGCAATGCGAACTCGGCACGGCTCTACGGCGCGGAGCTCGAGACGGACGTCGAGCCGATCGACCGGCTCGAGCTCAACGTCCGATTCGCCTGGCTCGAGAGCAAGTTCCTCGACTTCAAGGACTCGGGCATCCGTCGGATCCCGATCGCCCCGACGGAGCCGCCGCTGATCACGGAGGTGCCGATCGACTTCACGGGCAATCGGCTCCCCAACACGCCTCGCTTCGAGGTGAACGGCTCGATCCAGTACTCCTTCGAGAGCGAGCGGCTCGGCGCGCTGATCCCCCGCTACGAGTTCCGCTTCATGGACGACGTCACCTTCGACCCCTCGAACGGTCGCGGCGCGCCCGACAACCTGGGCAACATCTTCCTGCCCAAGCACACGATCGGCCAGAAGGCCCGGATCCTCCACAACATGCAGCTCACCTACCGCGCCCCGGGCGAGTCGATCGAGCTGGCCTTCTGGATCCGCAACCTGACGAACGAGGTCTACAAGACGCTCGCCTTCGACACGTCCGCCGTCGCCGGCCTCGTGGGCAACCTGGTCGGCCTCCCGCGCACCTACGGCCTGGCCGTCAAGTTCGACTTCTAGCCGTCGAGGTCGGGCGTCGGGTCTCGGGCGGCATCTCGATCCGGAGCCCGCCATGCAAGCCGCCCTCATCACCGCCCGCGAGACGATCGAACGACGCGACTTCCCCGAGCCCGTTCCCGTTCCCGGCGCCGCCGTCGTGCAGATCGAGCGCTGCGGGATCTGCGGCACGGACGTCGCCGCCTGGCGCTCGGGCGATCCCTACGCCCCTTTCCTCTGCGGGCACGAGTGGACGGGCACGGTCACGGCGACCGGCCGCGACGCCGCCGCGATCCGCGAGGGCGACCGCGTCGTGATGGCGGTCCCCCCGGCCTGCGGCGCCTGCGCGGAGTGCCGGGCGGGGCACGGCCATCGCTGCGCCGCAATCATGGCGCTCGCCTACGGCATCCATCCCCTCACGCCGCCGCACGGCGGGTACGCGCCGCGGATCGCGGTGCCCGGCGACTCGCTCGTCGTGGTGCCGGACGACCTCGACGTGGATGCGGCGGCGATGGTCGAGCCGGCAACGGTCGTGCTGCACGCCATCCGTCGCAGGCCGCCTCGACTCGGCGATCGCGTGCTCGTGCTGGGTGCGGGGCCGATCGGCCTCTTCGCGGTCCAGCTCGCGCGCATCGCGGGCGCGGGCGAGGTCTACGTCCTCGAGCCCCGCGCCGCGCGGCGCGAGGTAGCTCGCGAGCTCGGCGCGACCCTGGCCCTCGAGCCGGGACCGGAGGCGGACGCGACGATCCGCGCCCGAGCCGGCGCGCTCGGGGTCGATCTCGTCTACGAGTGCTCCGGCAGCCAGGCGGCGATCGATGCGGCCTTCTCCCTCGTGCGGCCCGGGGGCACCTTCATGCTGATCGGGGTCTCGCCGGGGGGCGTACGGCTCGATCCGCTCGCCTGCATCACGAAGGAGATCCTGATCGACAACTCGACGGCGCATCACCACCATGAGTTCCGGATCACGATGGACCTGATGCGCGACGGGCGGCTCCTTGCGGCGCCCGTGCACAGCGCGACGCTCCCGCTCGATCGGCTCGAAGAGGCCTTCGCGAGGCTCGCGCGCGGCGAGGCGGCGAAGATCCTGATCGCACCGGGCGACTGAGCCCGCGGCAACGGCGCAGACGGCAGGAAGGCGGACGGGATGGCGAAGACCGGCGACGGGGAGAGTCTCGGAACGGCGGAGGGGGCCGTGATGGGACGGGCCGCGCATGCGCTCCATGCCGAGGATCCCGTGCTCGACGACCATTGGGCGATCCATCTGCTCGGCGAAGCCTCCCGCGCGCAGGTCACCTCGCCGGACTACCTCGCCCTGTCCATCGAGCGCGCCGGCTTCGACGCCTCCCGGATCCTCGCGATCGGCGTGGGCGCGCTGCGCTACGCCGAGGACGAGGTGGAACGCTGCGTGGCGCGCGGCGTGGGGCAGTACGTGATCCTCGGCGCGGGCTTCGACACCTTCGCCCTGCGGCGGGCGGACCTGGTGGACCGGCTCGTCGTCTTCGAGGTCGACCACCCCGACGTGCAGGCGTTGAAGCGGTCACGGATCGAGGCCGCGGCGGAGACCCCGGCCTCGCTGCCGCGCTTCGTACCCGTCGACTTCGAGACCACGACCCTCGAGGCGGGTCTGTCCGCAGCCGGCTTCGACCCCGATCGCGAGGCGATCTTCTCGTTCATGAACACGACGCCCTACCTGACGGAGGAGGCGATCGAGGCCACGCTCTCGGAGATCGCCCGCCTCGCCGCACCCGGCTCGCGCATCGTGCTGAACTACGGGGCGGAGGTCCCGCTCTCCGCGGCGCAGGTCGAATACCTCGAGACGCTGCAGAGCAACGTCCGCGCGAGTGGCGAGCCCTGGCGGAGTCGCTTCCGGCCGGAGGCCTTCGAGGCGCTGCTCGAGCGCGTCGGCTTCGTGCTGATCGAGCACGCGACCGAGGCGGATCTCTTCGAGCGGTACTTCGCCGGCCGGCGCGACGGATTCCGACCGGGCGTGCCCGGGCGGCTGGTCACGGCCGAGGTCGCCCCACGCGGCTGAGGCCCCGATTGCTCCCGCGCATCGCTCGGAGCGCTCAGCCGGACCAGCTCGAGTCCTGCGCGTCCACCGTGCCGAGCGTCCACTCTCCGTCGAGTGCGTCGCATGCGTCGACCCGCAGCCACTCGTAGCGCACCACGCGGTCCGCGATCCGCCACTCGCCGTCGCGACGCTCGAAGCGGTCGTCGTAGCGCAGCCCCATCACGCGATCGTCGACGTCCCGACCGCCCTCCGACCGGACGTGGTGGCCGATCGCGTAGGACTCGCAGTACGCCACGTCGCCCGACGGGTCGAGCTCGATCAGCACCTGCCCGAGCTTGTGCATCGTCATCCGGAACCGCCCGTGCACCTCGCCCTCGACGAAGTCGAGGAAGCCCTCGAGATCGCCCACGAAGGCGCCGTGATCGTCACGGGCATCGGGGTGATAGGCGCTCCGGACGAGCTCGCGATCCCGGCGATCGACACCCCGGCAGTAGCGGACGAGCGCGTCCCGGATCGCCGCGCGATCGGCGACCTCCCCGATCGTCGTCGGGACCTGCACGGCGACCCGACCGAGCACGGGGTCGCTGCCGTCCCGATGGCCCCGGCGATAGCCGTCGAGCTCGGCCTGCGCGCCGACCCCGAGGCCCCGCTCCCACTCGAAGGTCATGCGGCGATCGGCGATCCGCCACGCGCCCCGCCGCCGTTCGAGCCGGTCGAGGTAGCGCACGCCCATGATCAGGTCCGTCGCCCCCGCGTCCTGCCCCGCGACGTGATGGGCGATCGCGTAGGTCTCGGCGAAGGCGTGCTCGCCGTCGTCGGCGATCTCGACGAGACAGTTGCCGAGCTTGTGCATCGTGCAGGCGAAGGCATCCATCACGGTCGGCTTCACCCACGCGACGAAGCCGCCGGCATCGCCCTGATAGCCGCCGTGATCGTCGAAGGCGTCTGGATGGTAGGTGCTGCGCACGAGCTCGGGATCACATCGATCGACGCCCCGCGCGTAGCGGGCCAGCACCTCGAGACAGGCCTGCTTCGCGATCAGGTCGCGCTCGCCGACGCGACGTCCGTCTCGCCGTGGGTGGGTGGCGACCGGGTCGTCGGCCAGGCGCGCGCCCCGCCGATAGGTGGTGGGGAGCGGAATCCCGGCGTACGCGTCGATCCGGGCCCAGTCCCAGGTGCAGACGCGATGGGCGATGCGCCACTCGCCGCCGCGGCGCTCGAAGCGGTCCACGTAGCGGAGTCCGTAGACGCGGTCGCTCTTCGTGCCGTCGGGCTCCGTGCGGACGTGGTGGGCCTCCGCGTAGGACTCGGCGCGACAGACGTCCGGCGCGAGCCAGTCGAGACCGATCTGCCCGGCGAAGTGCTGGGTCGTCTCGAAGCTCGGCCAGACGGCGGCGGGCAGCGTCTCGAGGAAGCCTTCGACGGCGCCGCGGAAGTAGCCGTGGTCGTCCCAGGCACCCGGGTGGTAGGTGTCGCGGACGAGGGCCGGGTCCCGCCGATCGATGCCGCGCCAGTAGCGAGCGAGCTGGTCGCGAATCGCCTGCTCGTCCCCGAGTCGCGCCGTCGGATCGTCCTGCGGTCGCGCCATCCCCCCTCCCTTCGTCCGGACGCGGCGAGGGGGAGCGTGACTGCTCCGCCCGACCCGACGCCTGCGTCCGGCCGAGAGGGTACCGGCTCAGTGTGCGCCGGCGATCAGGCTGTGGACGCGGCGGCGGAGCCGGGGCTGTCGGCCGATGGCGCCGAGGCCGACGAGGCCGAGCCCCATCAGCACGGCCGTCGAGGGCTCGGGCACGACCGTGAGCGAGGCATGCTCGAGACCCGGCGTGGCGGTCGCCTGGATCGTCCAGCCGGTCGACGTGAATTCGAGGCTCTGGCCCGGCGCGAGCGCGCTGTCGTCGAAGATCGGCGCCGGGTTGCCCTGCTCGTCGACGAAGAAGGAGAAGCCGCCGCCGTTGCCCCCGTAGACCACGATGTGCATGAGGGTCGAGGTCGAGGTCTCGACGAGGGCGAGACCGTCCTCGGCCCACGGATGGCTCCCGTCGCCGAGGTTCGGGTTGAAGTTCACGACCTGGTCGTAGGTGGGATTGCCGTTGGTGCCGCCGCTGGTCGGACCGCCGACCACCCAGGTCGAGTTGGCCGCCAGGATGCCCGAGAGGGCGACCGAATTGGAAAGACCCGCCCGACCCCATTGCAGCTCGTACTGCGAGAGGTCGACGGCCGAGGTCGTGCCGTTGAAGATCTCGACCCACTGGCGCCCGTTGTCCGCGCCGATCGGCTCGTACATCACCTCGCTGATCACGAGCGCCGAGATCGGCGTCGCCGCCGCGACGCCCGCGCCGAGTCCGAGGCTCACGAGGATCAGGCTGGCGACCCGCAGCGGGCGGAGCAGGACCGCCGCGGCGCGCCGGACCCACCCACCCCCCAAGAGAGCGTGGGAGGCCGCGCCGTGCGGCGTGGCCTCGTCGACAGGGCTGAGCGTGGACATTCGGGATCCCCCGTTCGCAGGAAGGACGACGGGGCATTCATCGGTTCTGGTCGCGGGATTCCGTAGCGTTCCTTCCGGACTTCACCCCACCGTCGGCCTCGATCCGACGCTTTTGCGCCCGACCTGCGCAGTCGGCGCGGACTCCCTGCCAGGCCCTGCGCGACGGAGCCGGCTGGACGCCGGGAGCCGGGACGCACCCCGTCCGGATCACGCCGGGCGGGCCCGCCCTGGATCGGCGGGGCCGTTAGACGACGACGCGGGGCGCGTTCGGATCGATCGGCAGACCATCGTCCTCGTCGGGGGCGCGGGTGCCCGGCGGCGGCGGGCGGTCGTCGGGATGGCGCTCGCCGAGGAAGCGCCGTCGCTGTTCGAAGTAGTAGGGCTCGAAGGGGGCGAGCCGCATCGCCTCTTCGATGGTGAGCACGGCGCCGAGCGCGTCCCCGCTCTGGAAGAGCGCCTCGGCGAGGGTGTCGAGGTGGCCCGGGTGGAGACGCTGGGTGCTCGTGACGGCGCGATCGGCGAGGGCGATCGCGAGGTCGAGCGCTTCGGGGGTGGCCTCGCCTTCGGTCGCGATGAACCAGGCGGCGGCGTTCTCGTGGACGTTCAGGTAGAGCGCCGCCGGCGTGTCGAGCAGTCGCATCGCATGGCGCTCGAGCGCCGCGGGTTCGTGCCGCGCGAGGGGCAGGATGCCGAGCAGCCCGCCCACACTGACCAGCACGACACCGATCGCAGCCAGACGCAGGCGAGGCTCCGGGACGAGCGCGTTCCCGGAGACGCGCCCGATCAGCCACGCACCGACGTAGCCGCCAGCGAAGCCACCGAGATGTGCGCCGCCCGCGACGTAGCGATCGAAGATCTGGTCCACGACCACGAACTGCAGGATCAGCGCGCCGAAGAAGAGCCGCCGCGGCAGCCGCCAGTAGCTCGGCACCGCCGCGGGATCGTGCAGCTCGAGGGCGAGCAGCGCACCGGCGAGACCGGCGACGAGTCCGGAGGCGCCGATCACCTCGACGTGGCCCGAGTAGAGGATGCCGGCGAGGGTGCCCACGGCGCTCGCGCCCAGCACGAGGATCGTTCGGGTCGTGCCGAGCGGCCGTTCGACGAGATGGCCGAGCACGAGGAGACCGCCGACGTTGACCGCGAGATGGAAGGGCAGCCAGGGAAGTCCGCCGAGCAGCCACGACACGAAGCGCGGCGCCGGCGAGAGCCCGTGGAGGAAATGCGCCGTGACCGCGCGCCAGGTCTCCCCGCGCAGGAAGAGCTCGGGCATGAACGCGCCCATCTGCTCGAGCTCGGGCTCGCGCAGCTGCAGGGCGGTCACGAGGAGGCAGAGCGCGCTCACGGTCCAGACGGCCCAGCAGCCGCGTCGCTCGTCGCCCATCGCCTCGAGGCGCTCCATCTCCGCGAGCTGCCGCGCGCCGTCGGGCTGGGCGGCGACGCGCTCGAGCAGCGCGCTCCGCAAGGCAGCTGGCCCCGTCTTCGGGTCGGGGAAGTCGGTGTGGCGCAGCGTGATCAGACCCGCGGTCGTGCCGATGAGCAGCAGGCTCGCGCCGTCGTGCACGTGCGTGATCGTGTCGTAGAGATGGGTCGGCGAGCGTTTGAGGCCCCGCGGCTCGATCACGCGGAAGCCGTGGGGCAGGAGCTCGACGGCGCCGCTGCGCGCCAGGCGGATGCGCCGCGTCCCGCCGGCCGCGTCGAGCCCGGCCGCATCGCCGTCGCCCGCAGCGGGCGGACTCGCGGCCTCGGCCGCGCCGGCGACTCGCTCGGGGTCGGGGGGCATGGACATCGCGCGAGGATAGCCTCCTGCAAGAGAGCCGGACCGGATCGAACACGCCCGCCCCGGCCCGGCGCGCTCGCGAGCAGGACCGGCTCCCGAAGCACGAAGCGGAGCCACCCGGTCCGGTGACTCCGCTTCGTTGCATCGATCGATCGCGCCGCCTGCGACGCGTCCCGTCTCGTCCGGTCTCAGTCCTCGGGCGACACCGCCACCGTCGGGAAGACCCGCGAGTAGAAGAGCACCACCATCAGGAAGGCGCCGAGGAAGCCGAGGGCGATGCCGATCTGGATGCCGCCGAAGGGCGCGAGCATGTCGCCCTTCACGACCGAGGGCCAGACCAGCAGGTTCCGCTCGAGCCAGAGGCCGAAGAGCAGCGTCGCAGCGACCGGCCCCGCGATCCAGGGCGTCTTCTTGGGGCGCTGCCCGAGCAGGACCCAGAAGGGGATCAGCCAGTTGCAGGCCCAGGCCGCCATCGAGACCCAGCCGTAGCCGGTCTGCAGCCGCGCCCACTGGAAGTCCCAGTTGCCCCAGCTCTTGGCGAAGGCCGCCGCCGAGTAGCCCTTGTCGATCAGGAACTGGTCGCCCAGCCGATCGCGCAGGTAGTAGGTCTCCTCCGGCAGGTTGCCGTAGTAGATGACCAGGTACTGCGACCAGAAGAGGTACATCCAGAAGATCGAGAAGGCGAACATCATCTTCCCGATGTCGTGCATGCGGCTCTGGGTGATCTGGCCCTGGAAGCCGTCGAGGTCCCGGCTGAGCAGACCCGAGAGGGCGCAGGCGGCGACGGCGGAGAGGATCCCGCCCCAGCACACGAAGTTCCCGAAGAGGTTCGAGAACCAGGCCTGCTCCATGCTCATGACCTGATCGAAGGCGAAGAAGGCGAAGCCCAGCCCGTAGATCAGGGCGATGATCGGCGCGAGGAACGAGGTCCGGCTCTTCGCCGCGACCCGCTCCTCTTCGTCACCCTTCCAGCCCGCGGTCCAGCTCTCGGCCATCCGCTTGGCGAAGCCCGTCCCGTTCTCGGCGAGATTGCGCAGCGTCGGGCGGACCGAAGCCTTGATGAACAGCACCGACAGGAGCGCCAGCGCACCCAGCAGGCCCATGTCCATCACGTAGAACCGGGTCGGAGTGAGCCAACCTTCCTTCCCGTGCATCGCGCCGTTCGCCTGCCAGTCGAAGATGTGCTCGCCGCCGGCGATGCCGACGAGGCCGAGCACGAAGGCGATCGGGAGGAAGGCGGCGAGCGCCTCGGCGAAGCGGCGATACGGGCCCGGCCAGTAGGCGCCGACGATCGTGTAGATCGCCGTCAGGACGAGGCCGCCGCAGGCCATGAACGTGAAGTAGATGAAGTTCGTGTGGTAGGCCAGCCAGGTCGCCTGCGGGTTCTTCGCGAGGCCGACGCCGAAGCAGATCAGCCCGATCACGATGAACGCGATGCAGAGGTTGAAGACCGGCTGGGGCAGCGCGCCCGGATTCGCGCGCTCGGGAGCCGTCGTCGCGGTGCTCACTACCTGCCTCCCTGACCGTTCAGGTCACGAATGTAGTTGACGATGTCCCAGCGTCCGTCGGGCGAGATGCGTCGGTAGCTCGGCATCCGGCCGCGACCCAGCGAGATCGTCGTATAGATGTGGCCGTCCGTGAGACCGGGGGCCAGGCTGAAGCCCATCGGCGAGCCCGGACCGATCGGCAGCACGCCGGCGATCGGGCCGTTCGGCGCGGCGATCGGGCCGTCGCCGCCGCCCGTCGGGCCGTGACACGCGGCGCAGGTGATGTCGAAGAGCTCCTGCCCGCGCTTGAGCGACTCGAGGGTCGGCTTGCGCGGGTTGACGAGCGCCTCCTGGTCGGCGACCGCGAGGTCCGCCGGCTCGGCGACGTCCGCCCAGCCGACGGGAACCGTGCCGTCCGGCGGCGAGAAGAGCGAAACGCGATCCTGGTAGTCGTTCAGCTCGAAGGCCTGCACGGCCTTCTGCCACTTCATCTGCGGGAACCACTCGACGGAGACCTGCTCCCAGCAGCCCGGCAGGCCGACGAGGGCCATGAGCAGGGTCGCCGCGAGGACCTTCCGCGAGGAGCGCGAACCGTGATCAGTGCGAGGGCGCAAGGTTCACCTCCTTCGCGTTGTGGCCGCGCATCAGCGCCTCGACCTCGGCCACGTCCCGTTCCTCGCAGCGCACGACCACGCCGAACTCCTCCGCGGAGAAGCGCGGGCTGTAGTGCTCGTCGAGGGGGCGCGGGTAGAGGCCGCCGAGTCCGAAGAGGCCGAGGACCGTCAGGATGCCGCCGAAGAGGATCGTGAGCTCGAAGCCGATGATCCACATGGGCGGGATCGCGGCGATGTTCTTGCCGGCGATCTTGAGCGGCCAGTCCATCGACATCCAGATCTGGATGCCGAAGCCCGTCACCACGCCGGCGAGGCCGCCGATCAGGGTGAAGGCCCGGACCTTCGAGGGCCGCGGATCCTCGGCGAGCTCGATCTCCTCGAAGGGCGCCGGGGAGTAGGTCGTCAGATCCTCGAAGCCGCGCGCCTTGAGCTTGCGCACGACGTTCGCGACGTCCGAGGGCAGTTCGTAGACGGAGACTAGAGTGGCCATCGGCTAGTGCGCGCCTCCATGTCCGTGCTCCTTCGCGTGGATCTCCAGCTCCTTGACCTCCGCGATCGCGATGATCGGGAACATCTTGAGGAAGAGGAGGAAGAACATGCTGAACCAGCAGAAGCTGCCGGTCAGCACGATCAGCTCGACCGTGCTCGGGATGTAGAGACCCCAGGCGGCCGGGACGTACTCGCGCGAGAGCGAGGTGATGATGATGACGTAACGCTCGAACCACATGCCGAGGTTGATGAAGAAGCAGAGGATGAACAGGAAGGGCAGGTTCGTCCTGAGCTTCTTGATCCAGAGCAGCTGGGGCATCACCACGTTGAAGACGATCATGCACCAGGTCGAGAACCAGTACGGACCGAAGGCGCGCTGCCAGAAGGAGGTCTGCTCGAACTCGACCCCCGAGTACCAGGCGATGAAGTACTCGGCGCCGTAGGCGTAGCCGCAGATCAAGGACGTGAAGAGGATGAACCTCGACATGTTCTCGAAGTGGTAGTCCGTGATGTAGCGCTCGAGGCGGAAGATCCGGCGCACCGGGATCATCACCACGACCACCATCGCGAAGCCGCCGAAGATCGCGCCCGCCACGAAGTAGGGGGCGAAGATCGTCGCGTGCCAGCCGGGGACGATCGACATGGCGAAGTCCCAGGACACGATCGAGTGGACCGAGAGGACGAGCGGCGTCGCGATTCCGGAGAGGTGGAGCACCGTCCGGTTGTGCGCCTTCCACTGCTTGCCCGTGCCCTGCCAGCCGCCGGCGAGGACCGTGTAGACGGCCTTCTTCCAGCCGACCGCTCGGTCGCGGGCGACCGCGATGTCGGGGATCAGGCCGACGAGGAAGAAGAGCAGCGAGATCGTGAGGTAGGTGTTGACCGCGAAGACGTCCCAGAGCAGCGGGCTCTTGAAGTTGACCCACAGGTAGCGCTGGTTCGGGTAGGGCAGCAGGAAGTAGAACTTCCAGAGCCGGCCGATGTGGATCAGGGGGAAGAGCGCCGCCGTCAACACGGCGAAGACGGTCATCGTCTCGGCGCCGCGGTTGATCGCGTTGCGCCACTTCGCCCGGAACAGGAAGAGGATCGCCGAGATCAGCGTCCCGGCGTGCCCGATACCGATCCAGAACACGAAGGTGATGATGTAGACGCCCCAGAAGACCGGCGCCTGGTAGCCGGCGACGCCGAGGCCTTCGTAGGTCTGCCAGGCGAGCGTCGCCGCCGCCAGACCGACCCCGGAGAGGGCGAAGAGCAGCGCGATCAGCCAGGGCCAATGGAAGCCCTTGGTGACGGCCATGATGTCGACGTTCGTCTGCGATTCCCGGGGATTGCCCGGGGCATTCATCGCATCAGCGATCGCGGACGCGGGAGGCGGTGCCATGTCAGTGGACTCCCTCGTTCTCTTCTCGCCGGACCTGCGCGAGATAGGTGATGGCGGAACGGGTATTGAGGATCTGGAGCGCGTGGTAGGCCCGATCCCCGCCTTGCTCGGCCTGCTTCACGACCGCGCTCGACGCGTCTCGAACGTTGCCGAAGCTGATCGCGCCGGTCGGGCAGGACTGCTGGCAGGCGGTCAGGACCTCGCCGTCCGCGATCGGCCGCCCCTCGTCCTTGGCGGGCTGGCGCGCCGCCTCGATCCGCTGGACGCAGAAGCTGCACTTCTCCATGACGCCCTGGCCGCGGACCGTGACGTCCGGGTTGAGCATCAGGCCGAGCAGGCCCGGCAGGTTGTTCCGGCCGTAGTCGAAGTAGTTGAAGCGCCGGACCTTGTAGGTGCAGTTGTTCGCGCAGTACCGGGTGCCGACACAGCGGTTGTACACCATGCCGTTGATGCCCTCGTCGTTGTGGTAGGTCGCGATGACCGGGCAGACCGCCTCGCAGGGCGCTGCACCACAATGCTGGCAGAGCATCGGCAGGTGACGGACCTGGTTCTCGCCGAGGACCTCGCCGTCGGGCGTGGGCCGCCGCTCGGAACCGTCCCGGACGTCGTCGTCGCCGTCGCCGACGTAGCGCTCGATCCGCATCCAGGTCATCTCGCGATGCCGGATCGCCTGCTCCTCGCCCACGATCGAGACGTTGTTCTCGATGTAGCAGGCGGCGATGCAGGCGCTGCAGCCCGTGCACTTGTCGTTGTCGATCGTCATGCCCCAGCGATAGGGCTGATCGGGCTTGGCGTCGTAGGCCGACTCGAACTCGAAGGGCGGGCCTTCGAAGTGGTGGCCACCACCGCCGCCTTCGCCGTGATCGGGCTCTTCGGTCGCAGCCACGCCCTCGGCGAATCCCTCGGCCGCGTGGGCCTCGGTCGAAGCGGAGGCCGGCGACGCGAAGAAGTGCGCGCCCGCGCCGCCCTTCGCGAGGTCGTAGAGAGAGACCTCGGGTGCCAGGCCGCGCTTGCGCTGGTTGTCGGTCCACTGCGAGAGGGCGAGGCGCCGGAAGCGGCCCGTCTTCGCGATCGTGGCCCGGGTCGAGAGGAAGGCCTGTCCGCCCGCCTCGTCGAGGGCCGCCGGAAGCACCGTCGCCACGTTCGCACCACGCGCGACGCCCGGCTGGCCGTCGACCTCGTGGGACGCGTAGTACCCGACCGTATGACCCTGGCCCATCGGAACCGCGACCACGTCGTCCCGGATGCCACCGCGCGGATAGACGGAGACCTCGATCTGACCCGCGCCCGTGTCGATCGAGACGACGTCGCCGAAGACGACGCCGAGCTCGTCGGCCTTCGCCTGGGAGATCTCCGCCCAGCTGTTCCACGAGATCTTCGTGACCGGGTCGGGGATCTCCTGCATCCAGGGCAGCGGCGCGCCGCTGCCATCACCGAGGAACGAGTGCGGGAAGGCGACCAGCGTCAGGTCGCCCGCACCCTGGAGCCGCGGTGCCGTCGGCCGCAGATTCGCCGCCGAGGGCTGGACGGCGACGGCGCGCATCGGCGTCGCCCCGAAGACGCCGCCGCGGGCGAGCGCCTTGCGCCAGCTCGTGCCGCTCCAGTTCGCCTCGAGCACGCTCTTGAAGCTGCCCTCGGGCAGCTGCGCCGCGACGTTCGCGCCCATCGCGCGCCCGACGCCGAGCAGCGTGTCGCCGATCGCCTGCGTGTCGTAGAGCGGCGTCACCGTCGGCTGCACCAGCGACCGCACGCCCGGTCGCGGGCTCGCATCGCCCCATCGCTCCATCGGCGTGTGATCCGGCAGCAGCAGCCCTGCCCGCTCGCTCGTCTCGTCCGCGATCGACGCAAAGGAGACGACGAGGCCGACCTTCGAGAGGGCCTCGGCGAAGCCGGCCTTCGCCGGCAGCGAGTAGACCGGGTTCAGGTCGTGCACGATCAGACAGTCGACCGCGCCCGCCTTCATCTTGTCGATCAGCGCGAGCACGTCCTTCAGGCCCGCCGTCGGCTTCGCATCCTCGGCCGGGTACTGGAGCCGCGAGCCGACCGCGCCGACGACCACGTTCAGGAGCAGCACTGCCGCGGCCGCGCCCGCACCCGCACTCGTCGCCGAGGCCGCGCCCGGCGGCAGGGCGACCGCCCGCCGCGCCGACGCCAGCTTGCCGACGACCTTGTCGAAGGTCGCGCGCGAGATGCCCGCCGCCTTGATCGCCGCGTCGACGTTCGCGCCGGCGAGGGCACCGCCCACGTCGGCCGCCACGCCCGCGCCCTTCCGGACCGCGACCGCCTTGGCGAGTGCGAGCGCGAGCACGCCCTCGCTGCCCGGCGCGGCCGCGACCCACATGTCGGCGTTCGACGCGGTCAGGTTCTGGCGCGGGCTGATCGCGATCACGCGGGCACCGCCGTCGGCGTGGTGCGCGACATCGCGATTGCCCGCGATCTGGCCGGCGTGCTCCGTCGGCGAGAGACCCGTGTCGAGGAAGTCCGAGGCGAAGTCGACGACCACGTCCGCGTCGGACAGGTCGAAGATCGGGACGGCCGAGACACCGAAGACCTGCTCGCTCGCCTCGACGAGGGCGCGACGTCCGATCGGCTCGTACGTGAGCCGGCCGGCGATCCCGGTGGCGGCGACGAATCCGTCGATCACGCCGTCGAGGGTCGGACCGACCGGACCACCGAGGATCCAGGTCTTGCGCGGCGAGGCCGCGATCTTCGCCGCGAGCTTGCTCTTCGCGTCGTCCCAGGAGATCGCCTGGAGCGCGCCGTCGGCGCCGCGCGTGGCCGGGCCTTCGATGCGACCGGGGACGTAGGTGCGGCCGATGCCCGCCTGACCGCGCGCACAGAGGCGACCGCGGTTGATCGGGTGATCGGGGTTGCCCTCGAGCTTGATCGGGCGCCCCTCGCGGGTCTTGACGTGCAGACCGCAGGCGGCGGAGCACTCCTGGCAGGTCGAGGCGTAGACCACCGCGATGCCCGGAGTGATCTCCTCGGGCTGCACCACGTAGGGGATCAGCTTGCTCGCGGGGTCCTCGCAGCCGGCGGTGGCTGCGGCGCCCGCGGAGAGGCCGACGATTTTCAGGAAGTCACGACGATCGAGCTCGGACATGTGTCGTCTCTGCCCCTCTATCTCAGTAGTGGCACTTCAGGCAGTCCTGCGACGCCTGCTGGTTGTTCTGTCGATGGCAGTTGATGCACCAGCCCATCTCGAGCTTCGCAACCGGCACGAGGTATCCGATGTGCGAGTCGGGCACGAGGTTGAGCTTGTCGATCTGCTCGACGGGACCGTGGCAGGTCTGGCAGGCGACGCCGGCCTTGATGTGGCGGTTGTGGCGGAACTGGACGTGCTCCGGGAGGCGGTGGATCTGGACCCACTCGATCGGCTTCTTCTGCGCCCAGTGCTCCTTGAGGATGCGGATGCCCTCGATCTGGTCGTACTCGGCGGGGAACTGCGAGTGGCAGCCCATGCACAGCTCGACGGAGGGAACGCCCGCGGCCTGGGACTCGTCGGTCCCGGTATGACAGTAGAGGCAGTCGATCTTGAACTGCCCGGCGTGGTGCTTGTGGCTGAACGGAATCGGCTGCATCGGCCCGGGCGCCGTCGGATCCCACGCCTCGACCGCCGACTGGCAGGCGCTCGCCGAGGGCCATTGCTTGTCGAACTCGGCGGGGATCTCGATCTCGAGGCTCGGATCGTCTTCCTTCGCCGCGCGCAGCTCGTGCGCCTCGCAGACGCTGTTGGCGACCTTCACGTCGCCGCCCGCCGCGTTCGCCGCGCCGTCGACGTCCGCCGGCCAGCCCGTCCAGAAGGCGAAGGCCGAAGCCGCCAGGGCGGTGACGAAGCCGGCGACGAGGCGACCGGTCCGGCCCGTCTGCTCATCGGTCTTGGTGTGGGACATCTCTTCGCTCATCCTCGCTGTCATCCTCGCCGTGCCTGGCGTGCCACGGTCTGTCTCTCGCTCGGCGCGTCGGCCCCGCGGTCTGTCTGGCTCGTCCGTCGCCGGATGGTCGGCTCGTCGTCGTCCCCGTCCCGACTCCTCGGCGTCGCCCTCCGCCCGCGTCGCCCGTCGGCGACCCGCCTCGAAAGGCCCCGGCCCGAGTCCGGTGCAAGCGTCGAGGCGCACGGCGTCGAGGTCTGGAGCGGTCGTGAGGGCTTCGGGATCGGGCTCGAGAAGTCGGTCCCTCCCGCCCGGAACACGCGAGCCTGATGGGAGGTGTCGTGCGGTCCCGGAACGTCCCGATTCGACTCGGTTCCGCGGTCGCACCCCCACCCTGGCGGATCCCTGGCGAGCGGCGGGCGCGAGTATCGTGTGCCGGCCTTTCACGAGCGCGCAGCGAATGGTTGCAGGCATCGGCCCGATCGAGCGGATCCGGCGATGGCCCGTCGGTCGATCACCCCGCTCATGCCGAGCATCACGCCGAGTCGATCGTTCCGCTCGCGCGAAGCGCTGCGACCGGCCGATCGTCGGTCCCGGACGCCTCCCACCGACGCGCTCCGCGCCCGGACTCGAGGTCGCGTGCGAGCGCGGCAGCGCCCCGATCGAGCTGATAGCCTCGCAGCCGGACCTGCCCCCACGAGACGAGGCCCCCATGATCGACTTCGAGCCGACCGAGGAGCAGGCGCTCATCATCGAGACGGTGCGCCAGTTCGCCGAGAACGAGATCCGCCCCGTGTGCCGCGAGGCGGACGAATCGGGTCGCCCGCCGACGAGCGTGGTCGAAGCCGCCCACGAGCTGGGCCTCGTCGCGAATGGATTGCCCGAGGCCCATGGCGGCGGGGGCGAGCGATCGGCGCTCACGGGCGCACTGATTGCGGAGGAGCTCGCCTGGGGCGACCTCGCGATCGCCCTCGCGATCCTCTCGCCCGCCCTCCACGGCCTGCCCGTCGCGGACCACGGCTCCGAGGCGCTGAGGGCGCGTGTGCTGCCGGGCCTGCTCGGCGACCGGTTCGTGCCCGGCTCCCTCGCGCTCGTCGAGCCGCGCTTCGACTTCGATGTCTTCCACCCCCAGTCGACCGCCAGGCGCGACGGGGACCACTACGTCCTCGACGGTCTGAAGTGTCAGGTGCCGTGGCTCGACGGCGGCCGCGACGTGCTCGTCGTGGCCGCGGAGGGCGGCGCGCTCGCGGGCTTCGTCGTGTCGCGCGACGCCGACGGCCTCGCGACGACGCCGGAGCAGAAGCTCGGGATCTGTGGGCTGCCGACGGTCGAGCTCACGCTCTCGGGGGTACGGGTCCCCGCCGAGGCGCGCCTCGACGCGAGCGATGCCGACCTGCGACGCATGATCGACCGGAGTCGGGTCGCGCTCGCCGCCGCCGGGATCGGCACGGCGCGCGCCGCCTTCGAGGTCTCGCGAGACTACGCGAAGGAGCGCGAGACCTTCGGCCAGCCGATCGCCACGCGACAGGCCATCGCCTTCAAGCTCGCCGACATGGCGATCGAGATCGACGGCGCACGCCTGCTCGTCTGGGAGGCGGCGCACGCGATCGACCGCGGCGAGGACGCGAGCCGACTCGCCCGACTCGCCTACGACCAGACGACCCGCATCGCCCTCACGGTCGCCGATGGCGCCGTGCAGGTCTTCGGCGGACACGGCTACATCCGCGACTACCTGCCCGAGCTCCATCTGCGCAACGTCGCCGGCTTCGCGGGATTCGCGGGACTCGCCCTCGTCTGAACCGCCGCGCCCGCACCTCCATCCGTCCGACACCTCTTCGTTCGACATCAGGGAGACCCGGTCCATGCCGATCGACTTCGAGCTCTCCGAAGGCAGCCTCCTCGCAAAGGAGCATTTCCATCGCATCGCCGAGGAGCAGATGCGCCCCGTCTCGCGCAAATACGACCTCGCCGAGCACCACCTGCCGACGGAGTGGGTCGACTACTGGTGGCAGATCGGCCGGAAGGGCCCCAAGAAGAAGGCGCCGGGCGACGGCTTCGTCACGATCTGCCTGCAGGCGGAGGAGCTGTGCTGGGGCGACGCCGGGCTCTATCTGCGCATGCCGACGCCCGCGCTCGGTGGCTCGGCCGTCAGCGCCGCCGGAACCCAGGAGCAGAAGGAGCGCTTCATGGCCCCCTTCGGCGCCGAGGGCGGCCACCCGATCTGGGGTGCGATGGCGATCACCGAGCCCCAGGCCGGCTCCGATGCCGCCGCGATCGAGACGACCGCCGAGCTCGACCCCGAGACCGACGAGTGGATCCTGAACGGCACGAAGATCTTCTGCACCGCGGGTGAAGGCGCGTCGACCGTCGACGGCGGCTTCGTCGTCGTCTGGGCCACGATCGACAAGAGCGCCGGCCGCGGCGGCATCAAGTCCTTCGTCGTGCCGGCGAACACGCCCGGCATGGAGCTGATCGGCTGCGAGAAGAAGCTCGGCATCCGCGCCTCGGACACGGCGACGCTTCGCCTCGAGAATTGCCGCGTGCCGCGCGAGAACCTGCTCGGCAGCGAGCGGGTCAGCAAGAAGAAGGAGCCGTCCGCGAGCGGCTCGGGCGACAAGGGCTTCAAGGGCGCGATGGCGACCTTCGACGCGAGCCGGCCGATCGTCGCGGCGATGGCGACCGGGGTCGGCCGGGCGTCACTCGACTTCCTGAAGGAGGAGCTCGAGCGACAGGGCGTGCGCATCCGGTACGACGCGCCGCCGCGGGAGCTGACGGCAATCGAGCGCGACGTGATGGAGATGGAGGCCGAGCTGCAGGCGGCGCGGCTGCTGACCTGGCGCGCAGCCTGGATGATGAACAAGGGGAAGCCGAACAACCTCGAGGCGTCGATGGCCAAGGCGAAGGCCGGGCTCGCCGTCACGAAGATCACCCAGAAGGCGGTCCAGCTGCTCGGCCCGCTCGGTCACTCGAAGAAGCTGCTCGTCGAGAAGTGGATGCGGGACGCCAAGATCAACGACATCTACGAAGGCACCCAGCAGATCAACCAGCTGATCGTGGCGCGCCGGATCCTCGACTACCCCTCTTCGATGCTGCGCTAGCGTTCGCGCCGACCCACGCGAGGGACCGAGGACGCCGATGCCCATCGACCAAGAGCTGCTCGAGATCCTGGCCTGCCCGGAGACGCGCCAGCCCGTCCGTCCCGCGCCGGAGGACGTGCTCGCGCGCCTGAACGCCGAGATCGCCGCGGGCCGCCTGCGCTCGCGCGGGGGCGACGTCGTGTCCTCCCCGATCGCGGAGGGCCTGCTTCGCGAGGACGGCCGCGTGCTCTACGTCGTCGACGACGGCATTCCGATCATGCTGATCGATCAGTCCATCGAACTGGGGTAGCTGAGCGCGGCCCTCGCGCCGTTGTCGGCCGTGCCAGGCGTCCCGGTCGTCGGCCCTCCCGGCTCCAGTTTCCTTCGCCGCGCGGGCGGGAGCGCTGGTTGCCTCGGCTTCAAAGCTCGGCGCGGCTCGAGCTTTATGTCGCCGGGACGGCCGCCGCCCGTGCCGCTCGGGCTGGCGTTGCTTCGCGTGCGGACACGCCCCGACGACTGGAAGAAAATGACGGCCGTGCGCGGTCGGATCGTTTCGACTCACTCGTCGTCCAAGCCGGGGGTTTGTCCGCTTGGTTCGGCCGAGCTGTGGACGAACGCCTGGCACCGTCGGTTCAGCGACCCGGGCGGTCGCCGTGTCGCGTGTGCATAAAGCGGGAGGCGCGCCGCGGCACGTCCACCGAGGCAACCAGCGGGACCGCCGCGCGCCGACAGAAGCTGCGCACGCGATACGGTGACCGGCCGGGGCGCCTGGCACGGCCGACAAAGGCGGTCGGCCGCAGGCGGGCGTGCCTACTGGGCGAACTCGCGGCGCTTCAGCTCCTTGACGTACTCGCTGAGCTCTTCGTCGCCGGCGACGACCCGCGAGATCTCCTCTTCGAAGCGCAGGGCGTCGGCGCGCATCTTGTCGAGCTCGAAGGGGATCTCGAGGTATTGCGAGGCCTTGCGCAGGAGCGCGAGGGTGCCGCGGGGATTCGGGGTGGCGCTGATGTAGTGCGGGAGGCCGGCCCAGAGCGCGATCGCCTCGACGCCCTCCTCCCGGAGCGCCTCGAAGAGCGCCCCCACGATTCCGGTCGGACCCTCGTAGCTCGTGGGGCCGATCTGGAACTGCTCGAGCAGCGAGTCGTCCGTCGAGAAGCCCGTCACGACGACGGGCTGCGAGTAGACGACGTCGGCGAGATAGGCGCCGAGCAGGAGACAGCGCTGGACGCCCATGTCGACGACGAGCTCGACGACCGAGTCGCAGTAGCTCCGCCAGCGCATGTGGGGCTCGACGCCGAGCCCCGTGATCAGCTCGAGGCCGTCTTCGCTCACGCCGTAGCGGAACTCGTTCGACGGCCAGGCGATGCGCCCGGAGCGGCCGTTCACGTACTTCACGTGCGGTCGTCGGACCGTGAAGTCGTAGTAGTCGTCGGGGTCGATGTCGGCGAGCGGCGCACCGCGCACGGTCTCGTTGATGAAGTGGATCGCCGACGAGGCGGACTCGCACGCGTCGTTCCAGCCCTCGAAGGCGAGCACGAGGGTCGGCTCGCCGAGGATCGGTCGCACGTGCATTCGCAGGGAGCTCGTCATCTCGTTCCGGAGGGTCGCACGGTCCGACGGCTCCACACAAGGGAAAAAATCCCGAGCCCGACACGACCTTTACCGTTCGAAACGGTAGCCTCGACCACGCACGGAGAGGATGTGCTCGGGTCGTGCGGGGTCGCGTTCGAGGTAGCGTCGTAGTCGCACGACGAAGCTGTCGATCACACGCGTTCGCGTGTCGGGGCGCAATCCCCAGACCTCTTGCAGCAGCTCGCCCCGCGTGACGGTCTCCCCTTCGCGATCGACGAGCGCCCTCAGCAATCCGACCTCGCGCGTGGTCAGCGTCACCGTCTCCTCGGACGTCTCGATCACGAATCGATCGAAGTGGATCGTCGCATCGCCGACGCGGACCTCGCGAAGCGGCTCACTCGGCGTCTCCACCCCGTCCCATCGTCGCCGCCGCAGCAGCACCCGCACCCGCGCGAGCAGCTCTTCGAGCCGGAAGGGCTTGGTCAGGTAGTCGTCCGCCCCCTCTTCGAGACCACGCACGACGTCCGCGCCATCGTCCTTCGCCGTCAGGATCAGGATCGCGACGTAGTTTCCCGCCGCACGCGTCCGCCGGGCGACCTCGAAGCCGCTCATCTCCGGCAGCATCAGGTCGAGGATCACCAGGTCGAAGCGCGAAGCACCCTCCCCCGTCAGCCGCTCGACCGCGGACCGGCCATCGCCGACGACCTCGACCTCGTAGCCCTCCTGCTCGAGGTTGAAGCGCACCCCATCGGCGAGATGCGCCTCGTCCTCGACGAGCAGCACGCGCGACGAGCGCAGCGGCGACGCGGCCTGCGTCATGCGGGCCGGAGGGTCACGACGAAGCGGCTGCCGCGCCCGGCGCCCTCCGAGAGCGCGACGACGCGACCGCCCTGCTTCTGCAGCAGCGTCCGTACGACGAAGAGACCGAGGCCGAGTCCCGAGACCTGGCGTTGGACGTCCCGTCCGACGCGGTGGAAGCGGCGGAAGATCCGGCGCAGCTCCTGCTTCGGGATGCCGATGCCCTGGTCGGAGATCTCGACCCGCACGCGCCCGTCCTGGGTCGGCTCGATCGCGACCCGCACCCGGACCGGCTTGTCCGAGTACTTGACCGCGTTGTCGAGCAGGTTGCGGAAGACCAGTGCGAGCTCCGCGGCATCGCCCCGCACGCGCTGGGCGCGCGTAGGGCGATCCAGCCTGACGCACTCGTCCGGCAGGCCGTGTCGATCGCGCAGCTCCTCGATGTTGCGGGCAATGAGCGAGTCGAGCTCGACCTCGCCGGCATTCGCACGCGACGACAGGGTCTCCTCGGCACGCGCGGCCGCGAGCACCTGCCCGACCGTCTCCTCGAGTCGGTCGAGGTCCTCGCCCATTCGACCGAGGAACTCGCCGCGCTGGGGCGGCGCGAGCTCGTGACGCGCGAGGGTCTCGAGACCGAGACGGAAGGAGGCGAGCGGCGTCTTGAGCTCGTGGGTCACGGCGTCGAGGAAGGCGCGCTGGGACTGGTTGAGACGCATCTCGAGCACGAGCTTGACCGAGAGCCAGACGAGCCCCGCGAAGACGAGCAGGAAGAAGAGCGTCCCGAGGACGAAGAGCACGGCGTCGAGCGCCGAGAAGCCCGAGCCCGCGGAGGGACCGCGACGCCAGACGAGGATCTGCCAGCCCACGGCGAGCGCGAGCACGAGCACCATCGAGACGATCCCGATGGCGAGCGGACCTCCGATCGAGCGGCGCTTCATGGAGCTCCCGGGCGTGGCGACGGCCGGCTCCGCGCGAGCGACCCGGCGGGCGGAGTATGCCGCAGCCACCCTGCGCCGCGTGGGACACCGCGCCGGACGTGGCGCCCGTCGGCGGAGGCTGCTTCCCTTGCGCCGCGCCCGCACCCCGCAGCCGCACCCGAGCCGTGAAGAGGAGCCCTTCGTGAGCGATGCCCAGCCCATCACCGGCTGCCGCCCCGGCGACATCGCCCCGAACGTCTTCCTCTGCGGCGACCCGGCCCGGGTGGCGAAGATCGCAGCCGGCTGGGACGCCCGGCGCACGGTCTGCCAGGCGCGCGAGTACACGATCGTGACGGGCACGCTCGGCGGCGTCCCGCTCACGGCGGCGTCCCATGGCGTGGGGGCGCCGGGGACGGCGGTGCTCGTCGAGGAGCTCGTGAAGCTCGGTGCGCGGACGATGATCCGGATCGGGAACTCGGGTGGCCTCGATCCGAGCCTCGCGCTCGGGGACCTGGCGATCACGACGGGCTGCGTGCGGGACGACGGGACGAGCCGCACCTACGTCGTGCCCGAGTACCCGGCCGTCGCGAGCTTCGAGATCGTGGCGGCGCTCGTCGCCGCCGCGGAGGAGCTCGGCGTGCCGGCGCGCACGGGCATCACCTGGTCGCTCGACGCCTTCTACGCGCGCAACGCGATCGCCGGGCCGGGCGGCAGCATGCAGAGCATGTCCGTCGGCGGCTATTGGCCGAGCCATCTCGAGCCGCGCATCCGCGACATGCAGCAGGCGCGGGTACTGAACTGCGAGATGGAGGCGGGCGTGCTGCTCACGCTCGCCGGACTCTTCGGCCTGCGCGCCGGCGCCGTCTGCGTCGTGTCGGACCGCACACCCTGGCCCGGGCCCGCCGAGCTCGACATGGACAACAACATGGCGCGGGCGATCGAGGTCGCGACGCGGGCGATGCTGCGGGTGGCCGGCTGAGCGCGGCGACTACTCCGCCGCGTCGGGGACGAGCTCGACCGGGATCGGCATGATGTTCCAGGTCAGGATGCTGCGGTCGTCGGGCCGGGTGTAGATCGTCTCCTTCTCGAGCCGCCTTCCATTCCAGACGTAGCGCCGCAGCTGCTTGTCGTTGTCGCTCGCGACGTAGAGCTCCTGGAGACCGTCGCCGTCGAGATCCGTGGCGATCGCCGCGTGCTCGAAGCTCGAGGAGCTGCGGTCGATCGCGCGCTTGCTCCAGGGCTTCGTCGGGTCGTCGCCGGGCCGCAGCCACCAGACGCCCTTCGCGAAGAGCGCCGCCACGATCTCCTTCTTGCCGTCGCCGTCGAGGTCCGAGGGCGTGAGGAAGCGACCGAGGCGGTCGTCGAGCTCTGCGATCACGACGCCGGCATCGGGCGGGGTGTCCGCCTCGTAGCGCCAGATCTCGGTGCGGTGCAGCAGGCCCGGACCGTTCGGGTCCTTCTGGCCCTCGACGATCACGTAGAGCTCGTCGCGCCCGTTGCCGTCGATGTCGTGGACCATGATCTCCTTGGCGTGCCGCGAGCCGAGATCGGCCACGACGACGCGGCCCTCGCCCTTGCCGGGCACGTAGCGGACGACGTGTCCCTCCTGCTCGGAGCCATCGAGCCGATTCGGCTCGGAGGGCGTCGCGTAGATCTCGAGCACGCCATCCCCGTCGATGTCGCCGATCTCGACCTCGTGCACGAAGGTGTCCTTTTCGTGGTCGAGCTCCTCGACGACGTAGCTGCCGTCCTTGGGTCGCACGACGGCGACGACGCCCTGGTCGTGGGTCGCAACGGCGATCACGTTCGTGCCGTTGCCGTCGATGTCGCCGACCTCGAGGTCACGCATGCGCGAGAAGCGCCCGCCGAAATCCTTCTCCCAGAGCGTCTTCGAGACGAGCTTGCCGTCCTGCTTCGTCCAGAGCTTGAGCAGCGCCTTCGTGCCCGCTCCGGTCAGGAGCGCCGTCGCGCCGTCCGGCGTCGGATAGGCCATCGCCTTGTGGAAGACGTTGCTCTCCGGGTCGGTCATGCGCACGACGGTCCACTCGCCGCCCCGCCGCACCACGAACTCGAGCTCCGCCGGCAGCGGCACGGGCATGCCCGTGTCGCCGGGCTTGCGCGCCTCGAAGGCCGAGAGGCCGAGGACCAGCGCGCGGGGGAGATCGTCCGCGAGGGGCTTCGCGGCCGGGGCTGCGGGCGGAGTCGGCGCAGCGCTCTGCGCACTCGGCCTGGCGGCGGCCGGCGCAGCGGGCGCGGCCGACTTCGACCCGCCGTCGTCGCCACAGCCGAGCACGAGCCCGAGCCCCATCAGTCCCGCCAGCACGCGCCCCGCCGCGCCGGCCGAGCGACCAGGCACCCGCGGATCGCGGCGCTCGGCATCGCGCGGAGTCGTGGGGGCGGCGGAGGCGGGAAACCGGGTCATGACGTGCTCCTGTGGGCTCGGCGGGGCGTCGTCCCGGTCCCATCGAGACCGGGTCCCCGCCGGATCGGCGGTGCTTTGTAGCAGTCCCCCTCGGACACCGCGCATCCCCGCCTGAGTGTGGTCTTCCCTCTGCGGCCGAAAGCTGCTACCCGCGATGCCCTGCGGCGCAGTCGCCCGTCCGGACCGGAGTCCCCAGGACATGAGCCAGGCGTGAGCAAGGGAAGTGGGAAGCAGGGCGGTGGCGCGAGCCTCCAGCCCCCTCGGGGTACCCGCGACTTCTATCCCGAGGACATGCGCCGCCGGTCCTGGCTCTTCGAGCGGTTCCGCGAGATCGCCCTGCGCTTCGGCTTCGAAGAGGTCGACGCACCGATGGTCGAGCACGCCGAGCTCTTCACCCGCAAGGCGGGCGAGGAGATCGTCGAGCAGCTCTACCACTTCGAGCTGCACGACCGGCACCTGGCGCTGCGCCCCGAGTTCACGCCCTCGCTCGCGCGGCTGGTGATCGCGCGACAGGGGGCGCTGCGCTTCCCGATCCGGTGGTTCGCGATCGCCCAGAACTGGCGCTACGAGCGCATGACGAGGGGCCGTCGGCGCGAGCACTATCAATGGAACATGGACGTCTGGGGGGAGCCCGGCGTCGAGGCCGAGGCGGAGCTGCTCGGGGCGATGTTCGCGGCGCTCGACGGGCTCGGGCTCGCGCGCGGGCAGGTCAAGGTGCGGCTCAACAGCCGGGGGCTGCTCGAGGAGTCGCTGCGCGGGGGCGTGCTCGCGGATCGGCCGGAAGTCTTCGCCCCGCTCTGCGTGGTGATCGACAAGATCGACAAGATCGGGGCCGAGGCCGTGACGGACCTGCTCTGCAGCGCCGATGGCGAGGTCCGACTCACATCGGGCGAGGCCGAGCGGGTCATCGAGATGCTCGGCGCGCGCTCCCTCGACGAGGCCGCGCGCTTCACGACGCCGGGGTCGCAGGCGCTCGCGGACCTGCGCACCCTCTACGATCTGCTCGACGCCTACGGGATCGCGGATCAGGTGCCCTTCGACGCCTCGGTCGTGCGCGGACTCGCCTACTACACGGGCGTCGTCTTCGAGGCCTTCGACGCGCAGGGCAGCCTGCGGGCGATCGCCGGCGGCGGACGCTACGACCGGCTCGCGGAGACGCTCGGCGGCCGACCCGTGCCCGCGGTCGGCTTCGGCTTCGGGGACGCCGTGATCGGCGAGCTGCTCGCGGACGAAGGACTCTGGCCCGAGCTCGGACGCGAGATCCAGGACGTCGTCCACGCCTTCGGCCCCGAGGAGAAGACCGCGGCGATCCGGGTCGCGACGCGACTGCGCGAGCAGGGAAGGCGCGTCGAGCTCACGCTCGGGCAGTCGAAGCTCAAGCGCGTGCTCGGGGACGCGGACAAGGCGGGCGCCGAACGCGTCTTCCTGATCGGCGAGGACGAGCGGCGGCGGGGGGTGGTCACGGTGCGCGACCTCGCCCGCCAGACGGAGCACGAGGAATCCCTGGACGGAGGATCCCGATGAGTGAATGGAGCCCGGAACGGAGCGCTGAGCTCTACCAGGTCGATGCGTGGAGTGCCTCGTTCTTCTCGGTCTCGGCGAACGGCACGCTCCAGGTGCATCCGCGGCGGAACGGCGACGAGAAGATCGACGTCCCGCAGCTCGTCGAGGAGCTCTCCCGTCGCGGACTCCGGCATCCGATCCTGATCCGCTTCTCGGACATCCTCGCAACGAGGATCGAGACCCTCGCCAACTGCTTCGCCGAGGCGATCCGGGTGCAGGAGTATCCGGCCCGATGGCGCGGCGTGTACCCGATCAAGGTGAACCAGCAGGCGCACGTCGTCGAAGAGATCGTCGAGTACGGCGCGCCCTTCGGCGTCGGCCTCGAGGCGGGCAGCAAGCCCGAGCTGCTGATCGCGCTGGCGCTGCTCGAGACGCCGGACGCGCTCTTGATCTGCAACGGCTACAAGGACCGCGCCTACATCGAGACGGCGCTCCTCGCCCAGCGCCTCGGCCGCACCCCGGTCATCGTGATCGACCGCTTCAGCGAGATCGACATCGTCATCAAGGTCTCGAGCGCCCTCGGCATCAAGCCGCACGTGGGCCTGCGCGCGCGGCTCTCGACCGTCGGCGCGGGACGATGGATCGAGTCCTCGGGCGAGCACTCGAAGTTCGGCCTCTCGGCCGACGAGCTGGTCCGCGCCGTCGACCGGCTGCGCGCCGCGGACATGCTCGACTGCATCGAGCTGCTCCACTTCCACATCGGCTCCCAGATCACCTCGATCCGTGCGCACAAGGACGCGCTCCGCGAGGCGATGCGCATCTACGTCGGGCTCCACAACCTGGGGGCGACCTCGCTCCACCTGCTCGACGTGGGCGGCGGCCTCGGCGTCGACTACGTGGGCGCCGGGACGGACGATCCCTCGTCGATGAACTACACGGAGCAGGAGTACGCGAACGACGTGGTCTTCGCGGCGCAGCAGGCCTGCGACGAGGCCGGGATCGCACCCCCCGACATCATCACGGAGTCCGGTCGCGCGATGGTCGCGCACCACTCGATGCTCGTCTTCGACGTGATCGGCGTGAACCGGGACCAGTCGCCCGGCAAGCTCGAGAACTGCGTCGAGGACGACCACGCCGTGCTGCACTCGATGCGCGAGGCGGTCGAGGAGATCGCGCCCGACAACCTCTCGGAGCGCTACCACGACCTCGTCCATGGTCGGGACGAGGCGGCGTCCCTCTTCTCGCTCGGCTACCTCGACCTGCACGGGCGCGCGAAGTCGGAGCGGCTCTTCCATGCGGGCTGCCTGCGGATCGGCGGGATCCTCGAGCAGATGGGCGAGTCGGTCGAGGAGTTCGAGGATCTCGGCAAGCTCCTGACGGACACCTACTTCGGGAACTTCTCGCTCTTCCAGTCGCTGCCCGACTCCTGGGCCGTCACCCAGGTCTTCCCGATCATGCCGATCCATCGCCTGGAGGAGCGGCCCACCCGCCGCGCCGTGATCGTCGACCTCACCTGCGACTCCGACGGCCGGATCGACCATTTCATCGGCGTCGGCGAGGACCGGCCGACGATCGACCTGCACGCCTGGAACGGCCAGCCCTACTACGTCGGCATCTTCCTCGTCGGCGCGTACCAGGAGATCCTCGGTGATCTCCACAACCTCTTCGGCGACACGGACGCCGTGCACGTGCGACTCGACCCCGAGCGTGGCTACGCCGTCGAGCACCTCGTCGAGGGCGACGCCATCTCCGACGTCCTCTCCTACGTCGAGTACGACCGGCGCGCGCTCTCCGAGAAGGTCCGACGCACGCTCGAGAAGGCGCTGCGCGAGGGCCGGATCAGCATCGAGGACTCCGCCCGACTCCGGAAGAACTACGACGAGGGACTCGCCGGCTACACCTACCTCGGTGGCAACGACTGACCCGTGGCGGCTCGTCGACGCGACCTCGGCCAGGCTGCAGACGCGCACGCGCGCGTCTACTCGTGGAACGTGAACGGGATCCGTGCGGCCGCGAAGAAGGGCCTCGTCGACTGGATCCGCTCCCATCGCGCCGAGATCGTCGGCCTCCAGGAGGTGCGCTGCGACACGGACGCGATCCCCGACGAGGTCCGCGCCCTCGACGACTACCACCACCATTGGGTGGCCGCCCAACGCAAGGGCTACTCGGGCGTGGGACTCCTCTCGCGCCGGGAGCCCGACCGTGTCGACACGTCCCTCGGCGAGGAGCGCTTCGACGCCGAGGGGCGGGTCCAGATCGCGCGCTTCGGGCGGCTCGTCGTCGCGAACGGCTACTTCCCGAACGGCTCCGGCAAGGACCGCAGCAACGACCGCGTGCCCTACAAGCTCGACTGGTACCGGGCGCTCTTCGAGCGCGTCGAGCGATGGCGGCGGGCGGGCTACCGGGTGCTCGTGATGGGCGACTACAACACGGCCCACAAGGAGATCGACCTCGCCCGGCCGAAGGACAACCGCAAGACCTCGGGCTTCCTGCCCGAGGAGTGCGAGGAGCTCGATCGCTGGATCGAGGCGGGCTGGATCGACACCTTCCGCGCCTTCGAGCCCGGGCCGGGCCACTACTCGTGGTGGAGCCAGCGCTTCGGCGTGCGCGAGAAGAACGTCGGCTGGCGCATCGACTACGTGCTGGCCTCGCCCTCGGCGATGCCCTTCGTACGCAGCGCCTTCATCGAGCCCCACGTGAAGGGCTCGGACCACTGCCCGATCGGCGTCGACCTCGACCCGGCCGTCTTCGACTGAGAGCGCCGCGCGCGCACGACTCGTGCGCCCGGCCCCGCGGCCGCCGGCTCAGTCGGCCCCTTCGCGGCGCCCCATCAGGACCTCGCGCTCGTAGTCGTCGAGCGAGGCGAAGCGGGCGAAGCGCCCGGCGAGGATGTCGCGCCCGGGCAGACACGAAGCCCCCGAGTGCTCGACGATCGCCGTGACCCAGGCGGTCATCGCCGCGAGCGGGCTGCCCGCACCCGGCGCGAAGGGCATCGGATCGAAGCGATCGCTGCGGAAGCGGATCAGCTTCATCGCCTCCTCGCGCCCCGCCGACCAGTTCAGCACCACGTCCACCAGCAGCACGGGCCGCGTCGACAATCCCTCGACCGCGACCATCGAGACCGCCTGGATCCGCGTGAGCGGCAGCTTCGACTTGCCGCGCTCGGCCGCGTCGATCTCGATCGTCTCGCCGTCGGAGGCGAGCGGCATGGCATCCAGCACCTTGATCTCGCGCAACGGCGATCGACCGGGCGCCGGGGCAGGCGACGAGGCGACGGGCGCGGTCGGGCTCGAAGGGGTCGCCGTCGGGCCCGCATTCGCCCGCCCGTAGATGGCCGTGTCGACCTCGTCGTCGGCGGAGCCCCCGCCGCCGTCGAGGTCGATCCCCTCGTCCAGCGGACTCGTGACCTCGTCCGTCGAGTCCATCATCGGCGTGAAGTCCGTGTCCGTGTCGTCGTCGGCGGGGTGCCCGAATCCGGCGTCCGTCGCGCCGAAGCCCGACTCGAGATCCGCCTCGGAGAGCCCGAGCTCTTCGAGGGCCTCGATCGGCGCGGATCCGCCCGCCGAGTCCGTCCCGGACGCCCCGGCCTCGAGGGCGCTCACGTCGAGTGCGCCGTGGTCGTTCCAATGCGAGAGGACGTCCTCGGCGCCAGCCGGTGCGGCCAGGTCCGCTGCGAGGGACGCCTCGAACTCGGCCGTCAGACTCTCCGCCGAGAAGGCGTCCGCATCGAGCCCCTGCTCGGCGAGGCTCGCCTCGTCCTCGTCGGCGGCGAGCGTCGCGCCGGGAGGCAGCTCCGCCGAGAAGTCGCTGTCCGCATCGAGCGGGAAGGCGGTGGTCTCGACGGGATGATGTTCGGCGGCGACGCGCCGATCGAGCTGAGAGCGCGAAGCGGGCTGGAGGGAGACGACGGTGCGCTCGATCGAGACCTCGGGCTCGGCCTCGGCCGGCGTCTCCACGAGGGGCGCGAGCTGCGCGCGGAGCTTCGCGTCGAGATCGGGATCCGCGAGCGCGATCGCTGCGGCACGGCGGGTGAGCTGGGGGTCGAGGTCGCGCGCGATGCCGACGATGCGCGCCGCGTGCGCCGGAGAGACGCCCTCGTCGACCGCCTGCTGCAGGGAGAAGAGCGCTTCGTCCGGATGGCCCGCATCGAGCAGCGCCTCGCCGAGCCGGACGGTGGCCGTCGGCTCGAGGCGCACCTCGCATCGCCGTGTGGCGAGCGGCAGCCAGTACTCGAGCGCCCGCTCGATCTGCCCCTTGCGCAGCGCGCTGCGAAGCAGGGGCACGACCGCCTGGGCCGCCGCCTCGGGCTGATCGACCTCGACCGCGATCGAGAAGAAGGCCTCGGCGACGTCCTCGTCCTTCGGCGTCTCGCGCCAGGCCGCCTGGATCAGATCGAAGGCCTGATAGGGATCGCCGTCGGAACGCAGCCGCGCGGCCCGGGCCACGACCGGATTCGTCCCCGATCCCTTGCGCTTCTGGCTCTGGGCATCGAGCCGGTGCTCGACGTTCAGCAGCCGCAGCCCGCCCGCCGCACCCGCACCGATCGCGATCGCCGCACAGAGCGTGGCCCAGGGCACCGCGCCGAGATCGTCGAGCCAGAAGCCCCGCACGACGAAGCTCTCCGCCGCGACCCAGGCCGGCAGCACGACCCAGCCCGGAATGATGAAATGACCGCCGAGCCCGCGGATGAAGTAGGCTCCCACGATCGCGCCCATCAGACCCGTCGAGCCGCTCCAAGGGACGCCCGCCACGCCGTCGAGCAGGCGATGGGCCTGGGCCGCGAGCGGGATCGCGCCGAGCGCGAAGGCGCCGAAGAGCAGCGATCCCCAGCTGCGCTCGAGTGGCGAGCCGACGAAGACCAGGACCAGCACGCAGAGGACGAGCGCGGCCGTGGACTCGTGGACGAAGGCATGGAGCAGATAGCTCTCGGCGGGCGATTGGTCGTCGAGCACGCCGTGTCGCCAGGTGGGGTCGGCGCGCATCCGCGCCGCGTAGGCGAGCGCGAGCATGTCGTCGAGTCGCGCCTGGGCGCGGGCCAGCATGCGCGCGGGGAGCTCGACGCGGATCTCGCCGTTCGCCGCATCGGCCGCCGCCACCGCCTCGCGCGTCTCCTCCACCCAGACCGGATCGAGGATGAGTCGACCGACGGCGTCGATCTCGAGCTCGGGATTGCGGGCGTAGTACTCGCGCGCCTCGGATCGCGCCTCGGCATACTCCCGACGATCCGCCGCGTGGTCCCCGACCAGCACGAAGGGCGCCGCGAGCATCGCAAGGGCGAGGCCGAGACTCACGATCGGCAGCTTCTGGAGCCAGCCCAAATCCACCTTCTCCCGGGCCGGGCCGGACGTGGGGGGACCCCTCGCCCGCAGCCCGGCGGCTGCTCGTCTCAACGGATGGCGGGCGGACTGGCCTTAGCGCGAATTCCCTGGGCAGATCGGCGGCAAGCGGCCGCGCCTGCCGGGCCCCGGATCGGCCTGCACCGGGATGGGAACGCTCCGCTGCGGCCGTTCGCGGCGGGACTGGCCCTGGTGCTCGGCCTGGCGGGGGCGCTCGGATGTGGCGACGGCCCCTCCCCCGGCGCCGACATCCCGACCGGAGCGGCGGTCGACGTCTCGGGAGAAGACGGGAGGGCGCCCATCGAGCCGCTCGCGACCGCCGACGAGGACCTCGCCCCGCCGGCCTGGCCCGACTGGATCGAGCGCCCGGAGGACTGGGCGGCCCAGCACCCCGTGCTCTCCCCGAATGCGAAGCTCGAGAGCCACCTCGTCCAGCTCGCCGAGACCCGGATCGAGCACGATCCGGCCGACGGCGCCGGCCGCGCCTGGCTGGCGGGCGTGACGCCGGTCGACCGCGCTCCCGAGCCGATGGACGACCGGGGTCGCCGCCGCCCCGCCGTGCCGGCGGGCTCGCACCAGCGCTTCGCGATCGGCTTCGAGGTCGGCCCCCTCGGCATCCGCGAAGGCGGTCTGCTCTTCGTGGTCGCCGATCCGTTCTGGGACTGGAGTCCGGCGCAGACGATCGATCCGCTCGCCCCGGGCCACACGACCGCGACGACGCGCGCCGCGGGCGTCGTGCTCGAGCCCGACGGCCCCGACGCGACCTTCCGCGTGACGGGCCGCGCCCTCGACGCGGGGGAGCGCGTCGACATCGTCTACGGCGCCGGACCCGACGGCGCCCGCGTCGATCGCTATGCCGAGCGGGGCGCCGAGATCCTGATCGGCGTCGATGCCGACGGCGATGGCGTGCGGGCCTGGCTGCCGGAGTCGGTGCAGGTCGACGTCGTGGCGCGGGAGGGCGCTGCGCTGCGTGCCTTCGGCCCGGCGGAGCTCGCACCCGGCGCGGCGCTCGAGCTGCGGCTCGGGCTGCTCGATGTCCTCGGCAACCGGGCGCGCTGGCCCGGGCCGGGCGATGACGGGGCCGGCCCGGCCCACGCGCGGATCCGCGTCACGCGGCAGCCGGGCTCGACGACGACGCTCGAGGTCGAGGCGGACGGGCGCGAGGTCGAGCTCGAAGCGGAGGCGGACGGCGCGATGCGACGGGTGATCGGTCGCGTGGCCGGGCCGGGCGTGCTGCGTCTACGCGTGGAAGGACGCGACGAGCTGGCCGGGTTCGTGGCGGACGTGCCGCCGATCGTCGTGCGCGAGGCGGCGCGGCGGCTCGTCTGGGCGGACCTGCACGGCCACTCGCGCTACTCCGACGGAACCGGCGAGCCCGCGGACTGGTTCGCCTACGCGCGGGACGTCGCCGGCCTCGACGCCGTCGCACTCACGGACCACGACCATTGGGGCGTGCGGCCGCTCGCCGAGTCGCCCGCGCATCAAGCCGACATCCTCGCGAGCGTCCGACGCTTCCACGAGCCGGGCCGCTTCGTCACGCTCCCCGGCTACGAGTGGACCAGCTGGCTCCACGGCCATCGCCACGTGCTCTACTTCGAGGAGCCCGCCCCGATCTTCTCCGCCTTCGACCCGGAGACGGACCGGCCGGACGAGCTCTGGGACGCGCTGCGGGGTCGCCCCGCTCTCACCTTCGCCCATCACACGGCCGGCGAGCCCGTCGCGACGAACTGGCGCTTCGCGCCCGACCCCGAGCTCGAGACCCTCGTCGAGGTCGCGTCCGTGCACGGCGTGTCGGAGGCCGCGGATGCGCCGCAACCGGTCGAGGGCGGGATCCCGGGCCACTTCGCGCGGGACGCCCTGCGGCGCGGCTACCGACTCGGCTTCGTCGGCAGCGGCGACTCCCACGACGGGCATCCGGGGCTGGCGGAGATCGCCGCCGGCCGCGCGGGTCTGGCCGGGATCTTCACCGACGCGCTCGACCGCCCCGCCCTGCTCGACGCGATGAGGCGCCGACACACCTTCGCGACGAACGGCATCCGGCCCTGGCTCGAGGTCTCGCTGGACGGCGTGGCGATGGGCGGCGAGCTCGAGGCGTCGTCCGACGCGCCGATGCATCGACTGCACGTGCGCTACGAGGCGACCGCTCCGATCGCTCGGCTCGACCTCGTGCGCTCCGGGCACGTCCTGCGCCTCGATCCGGCCGAGCTCGGGCTCGACGCCCCCGACGCCCTCGCCCTGGACCTCGCGCGCGAGATCCCCGTACTCGGCCCCGGCGAGTTCCACTACGTGCGGATCCTGCAGACGGACGGGGGCATCGCGTGGTCGAGCCCGATCTTCGCTCGAGCCCCCCAGGCCCCGATCCAGCGGCTGCGGAACACGAAGAAGGCCGCGCCGAGCAGGCAGAGTGCCGCCCGGAGATAGTCGAGCTCGATCGGCTCCTTCATGTAGAAGATCGCGAGTAGACGACGCCCGATCGCGCCGCCGGGCGCGCTAGGCGAAGTCGTCCGCCGGCCGGAAGGCCCGCCACGCCGCCCAGCTCCAGCAGCCGACGACGATCGCGCTCGCCAGGACGTGGAGCCCCGTGCCGATCGTCTCGCACCGATCGATGAGGCCCCAACGCGAGAGCAGCCAGCCCCAGTCGTGGACGTGGCCGCCCACGAGCGGCAGGACCTGGTCGCGCGCGTCGGCCACGTAACGCGCCGCATACATCAGGCTCTCGCCGAGCCAGATGCCGCAGATCGCCGCCTCGATCGGCTGACGCCTTGCCAGGAAGTGGAAGAGGCAGGCGGCCGGGAAGAAGAGCTGGGCGATCGTGCCGCCGAGGAAATGCAGCGTCTTGCCGCCGAAGCCGAGGAAGAGATGCCCGGCCTCGTGGAAGGCGAGGTTCACGCCGTCGAGGAAGTGGTACTCGTAACGGAAGACGAGCCAGACGACGTAGGGCGCGATCGCGAGGACGAGCAGCCGCTTCACGACGCCTCCTCCCGTCGCCGGCCGTTCCGCCCGGGTCGAGGCACGAGGAGGCCCCCTGCGGCTGCCCCGGCGAAGACCGCGCCGGCCAGGAAGGTCGCCGGCGCACCGAAGAGGCTCCAGAGCGCACCCGCGATCACGCTGGCGAGCAGGAGCGCCAGCCCCCCGATCAGATGGAAGATCCCGAAGGCCGTCGCGCGCAGCGCCGGCGGCGCCGTGTCCGCCACGAGCTTCGCCATCAGGCCCTGGGTGACGGCCATGTGCAGCCCCCAGAGCGCGGCGCCGCAAGCCGCCAGCCCGGGCGAGGTCGAGCCCGCGAGCACGAGGTCCGCCGCGACCAGCACGACGAGCCCGACGACCAACAGACGCCTCGCCGGCCAGCGATCCGCCGCCCGACCCGCCGGATAGGCGACGAGCGCGTAGACCACGTTCGTCACGATCAGCACGCCGGGCACCCAGGTCATCGACAGACCCAGGTCCTGCGCACGGAGCACGAGGAAGGCCTCGCTGAAACGGGCGAGGGTGAAGAGGCCGCCGAGGGCGACGACCGACCAGTAGCGTCGGGGCAGGTGGGCCACGTCGCGCAGCCGCCAGCCGAGGGCCGCGCGCCAGCCGCCGCCGCGCACGGCGGTCGCCGCCATCGGACTCGTCTCCGGCTCCCGCACCGCCAACGCGAGCAGCGTCACCGCGAGCGCCGCCGGCACGACCGCTCCCCAGAGCACCGTCTCGAGATCCCCCGCCAGCAGGAGCATGCCGACCACCGCCAGCGTCGGACCGATCACGGCCCCGACCGAGTCGAGCGCCTGACGCAGCCCGTAGGCCGCCCCACGCCGCGCGGGCTCGACCACGTCCGCGACCAACGCGTCGCGCGGCGCCCCCCGGATGCCCTTGCCGACCCGGTCCACGAAGCGCGCCGCGAAGACCGTCGCGATGCTCGACGCGAGCGGAAAGGCCGGCTTCGACAGGGCGCTCAGCCCGTAGCCCAGCACGACGAGCGGCTTGCGCCGGCCGACGAGATCGCTGAGCGCACCCGAGAAGACCTTCGTGATGGCGGCCGTCGCCTCGGCAACCCCCTCCACGACGCCGATCGTGGCCATCGACGCGCCCAGCACGCCGGCCATGTAGATCGGCAAGAGCCCGTGCACGAGCTCCGAGGACGTGTCCATCAAGAGCGACCCGAAGCCCAGCACCCAGACGGTGCGCGGCAGGGTGACCGGCGATCGGGCGACGTCGTCCGGCCGGGTGACCTCCTCCTCGGGCGGCGGACTCATCGACTCGCTCCTCGCAGCCGCCCCGGTCGTGCCTTCCGTGTCCGCGACCCGCCCGGCGGACGCAGGGTAGTCGAGGCGCGCGTCGGGCGGTGCCGTCCGGAGCCGCCTTCGCCCCCGGCCCGCCCGCCCGGATCAGAGCCGGAAGCGCCCGATCTCCTGCTCGAGGCTCTCGGCGTGCTCCGAGAGCTCGCGGACCGTCGCGCCGGTCTGCTCGGCGCGGCGGGAGCTCTGCAGCGTCACCTCGCGGAATACGTGCAGCGCCTCCTGGATCTGGTCGGCGCGCTTGCTCTGACCCTTCGCGGCGACGGCGATCTCGCGGATCTTGGCGGCGACGACCTCGACGGATCGCGTGATCAGGCTCGACTCGCGTCGCTGCTCCTGGGCGGCGCTGCGCACCTCGAGACCGAGCTGCCGCATCTGCTCGACGCCGCGCGTGATCTCGGTGCTCGCGCTGTCCTGCTCGTGGGTGCCGCGGTTGAGCTGCATGGCGATGTCCTTGACCTGGCTCATCGCGATGCCGACCTGATCGATGTCCGCCGCCTGGCTGCGGGTGGCCTCCACGATCTCCCGCGCCCAGCGCGTCGACTGCTGCGCGCTCTCGCCGATCTCGCGCAGGATGCGGCCTGCCTCGTTCGAGAGCTCGACGCCCCGCTCGACCCGGGTCGCCCCCTGACCCATCGCCGCGACGGCGTCGAAGACGCCCCCCTGCACCGATTCGATCAGGTCGGCGATCTCCCGCGTGCTCGCCGCGGTGCGCTCGGCCAGGTTGCGGATCTCGTCGGCGACGACCGCGAAGGCGCGTCCGTGCTCGCCCGCCTGAGACGAGATGATCGCCGCGTTCAGCGCGAGCAGGTTCGTCTGCTCGACGACGGACTCGATCACCTTCACGACCTCGCCGATCGACTCGCTCTTCGAGGACAGGCTCGAGATGATCGTGTCGAGGCCGCGGAACGAGACCTGGATCTCCTGCATCCCGCCGACGGTCTCCTGCACGGCGGAGACGCCGTGGGCCGCCTTCTGCGCCGTCGCCTCGGACAGGCCGTGGCTCTCGCGTGCGTTCGACTCGACCTGTCGCACCGACCCCGAGAGCAGCTCGAGGGCCTGGGCCGTCGACTCGGTCGACTGGTTGAGCGCGTCGGCGCTGCTCGTGATGTCCCGGATCGCGCTGGTCATCTGGACGACGCTCGAGGAGGTCGACTCGATGATCTCGCTCAGCTGGTCGATGTGGTGCGCCTCGGCGGCGATCGAGGAGTCCATCTCGATCGCGGCGCTCGAGGTCTCGGCGGCGCTGTCCGACAGGGCCTCGACGCTCGCGGAGACCGAGTGGATCGACGAGATGATGTGCTCGATCGACTCCGCGGTCTCCTCGACCGCCTGCTCCTGCAGCGCGGCCTCCTCGCGCATCGACTCGCTCGCGTGGGCGAGCTGCTCCGTCGCCTGGGCGACGTAGCGCGTGTTGTCGCCGACCTGCGCGATCAGGCTGCGCAGACTCTGCCCCATCCGGTTGAAGGCCCGCGCCACGACGCCGACCTCGTCGTCCGAGGCGACCTCGACCCGGGTCGAGAGATCCCCCTCGGCCATCGCGACCGATCCCGCGACGAGCTCACCGAGGGGATCCGCGATCTGGCGACGCAGGCGGATCGCACCGAGCCAGCAGAGTCCGCAGGAAAGCGAGACGACCGCGCCGAGGACGAGGACGAAGAACTTCAGGAACCTCGCGACCGCCCGCGTATCCGATCGCAGATAGACGATCCCGAGCTCGTCGCCGTCGACGCGGACGGGGGTGGCGAGGTCGATGTGGTCCCGGGTCCAGGAGGGCTCGAAGGGCAGGTCGCTCGGCGGGCGGAAATGAAGGACGCCCTCCCGGACATAGCGCGCGAAGAGCTCGCCGCGCTCGTCGTAGACCAGCGCCGCCTCGATCGCCTCCTCGAACTTCAAGGCCCGCAGCGTCTCCTCCGCCGCCTGGACGTCGTCGAAGAGCAGCGAGGCCTGCAGGTTCGCCCCGATCACGCGCCCCATCGTGCGCAGATCGTCGTCGGCCGCCTGCTGGAAATGGAGATAGAGGCCGGCGAGGATCGCCCCGGCGCTCAGCAGGAGCGCGAGTCCGATGGTCGAGAAGTAGCCGCGCACGATCCGGCTCTGGATCGACTCCGTGCTGCCGTCGAAGATGCCCTTCAAGACGGCGCTCCCCGAGGCCTTCGACGTCCGCCCATGCGCGCGCTCCGTGTCCCTGGCATCCATCACTCGACCACCTTCGCGAGCCGCAGCAGCCGCGAGCTGATCCGCAAGCCCGCGCGTCGCGCCGCCTCGGGATTGATCTCGAAACGGATCCGGTTTTCGGCGCGGAAGAAGTTCGCGATCCCGCCCCGCTCGGCGAAGCCGCTGCGATCCGAGACCGTGAACACGCTCCGATCGGCGAGGCGTTCGAGCAGGGAGCGCGCATCGGAGACGCCGTCGCCCACGTAGAGGAGATGGCAGGCGCGCTCGTTGCCCGACCCGTCGCGTTCGACGACCACGGGGCGATCACCGACGGTCTTGCCCTCGACCGTCTCGTCCACGATCTCCCGGAATGCGTCGTCCCCGCGTACGCAGACGACGACGGGCACCTGCGGATCCGCGAAGGTCCCCTCCGGCCACTCGACGTAGCGGGCGAAGTTGTAGAGGAAGGCTGCCTTCACCTCCGCCTCCGACTCGGCGCGGACCTCTGAGCCCGGCAGCCAGGCGAGCAGGAGCGTGAGCAGGGCGAATACGTCGGCGCGGCGCACGGGTGCGCCGGCACGGAAGGGGCCTAGGCTCTGAACGCTCGCGCGCACCCTGCGAACTCCGTCCGGATGACTGCTCGGGGAGACTCCGACGAGTCCCCGCATCGGCAAGCGACGGGCGAAACCGAACCCCGGGCTTTCACTCTTCCTCATTCGTAGGCTGAACACCTCATGTCGACCTTCGACCGCGGGCGCAACGCATGACGGGCCCGTCGGTCTCCGTCCTCCTGCCCGTCCACGACGCCGCCGACACCCTGGCGACCTGCCTCCGCAGCCTCACGCGTCAGACCGTGCAGGACTGGGAGTGCGTGCTGGTCGACGATGGCTCCCGGGACGGCTCGCTCGCGATCGCCCGCCGCTTCGCGCGGGAGGACGAGCGGATCCGCGTGATCGAGCGCCCGCACGAAGGGCTCGTGGCCGCGCTCAACGCGGGCATCGCCCATTGCCGGGCCCCGATCGTGGCGCGCATGGACGCCGACGACTGGATGCATCGCGAGCGACTGGCCGCCCAGCGCGATCACCTCGATCGCCACCCGGGGCTCGCCGCCGTGGGCTGCGGGGTGCGGCTCTTTCCGCGCGAGGGCCTGCGCGACGGTCGAAGGCGCTACGAGGCCTGGCTCGACGCCTTCGCCGATCCGGCGGCGATCTGGCGCGAGCGCTTCATCGAGTGCCCGATCGCCCACCCGACGCTGGCGATCCGACGCGACGCCCTCGCCCGGCTCGGCTACCGCGACCGGGGCTGGCCCGAGGACTGGGACCTCCTGCTGCGCCTGCTCCGCGACGGCCCCTGCGTCGGCATCGTGCCGCGACGCCTGCTCGGCTGGCGCGACGGCCCCGAGCGGCTCTCCCGCACCCACCCCCGCTACGCCCTCGAACGCTTCACGGCCTGTCGCGCCTGGCATCTCGCCCGAGACTTCCTCGCCGGTCATGCACGCTACGTGCTCTGGGGACACGGCCGCACGGGCCGCGCCCTGCGCAAGGCACTCGCCGCCCTCGGGCGCGACGTCACCGCGATCGTCGACGTCCATCCGCGCCGCCTCGGCGAGCGGATCGGCGGGGCGCCCGTGATTCCGCCCGAGGCCCTGCCGACCGTGCGGCCCGCGCGCGTGGTGGTCTCGGTCGCGGGGGCCGGGCCGCGGCAGGAGATCCGCGAGGCGATGGACCGGATGGGCTTCGAGGAGGGCGACGACTACGTCTGCGCGGCCTGAGTGCCCCGCGTCGACCGACCGCGACCGACCGACCCGACGAGGCGGGGCCGATTCCGCACGACCTTCCCCGAAGCGCCCGCACGTAACGGAATCGCCGCGACCTTCCCGGAAGCGCCCGCACGTGACGGAATCGCCGCGACCCGAATTCGCCGATCGAAGGAACCCATCCATGGAGCGCGGCCGGCCGCGCCCACCACCCGAACCGGGAGTTCCCGATGGCCACCCCCCACGTCCGCGCGCTCTTCCCGCCCTTCGACCCCACCAGCGCCGAAGCAGAAGACCAGTACGACACCGTCGTGCGTCGCCTGAACCGCGCCCGGATCGAGCGGGGCAAGGCGGCCCGGGAGCTCGACGAGCTCTCGCGCCAATTCGTCGAGGGGGATCTCCGCGTCCGGTCCGGGCCGCGTCGAGGGCAGCCGCTCAGCCGGGTCGGGCGTCGCCGTCGCCTCGAGCGCCTGCTCGAGCTGGGGCAGGAGGTGCGCCGTCTCGACGGCCTCGAAGCGTTCTCGCGCGCGGCCCTCGATCGCATGAACGAGGCGCTGGATCGCTGGGCGCGGGAGACCTACGGAGAATAGACGGCGGGCGATATCGTCCGGGCCGGAGGTCCGGATGTTCTGCACGCCCCTCGACGACGCGCCCTTCGGCGCCCGGCTCCATCTCGACCCGGAGCGCCCGCTCGACGCGTCGGCGCGCGACGGCCTCCGCGCCGCCTTTGCCGAGCACGGGCTGCTCGTCGTGCGCGAGGGTCCGATCACGCGCGAGCGGCAGATCGCGCTGCTCGCGGCGCTCGGGCGGATCGAGCCGGACGAGACGGGCGCGCCGATGCAGATGGAGGTCACGAACCAGCACGCGGAGACGACGGCGCCCCGGCGAGCTCGTCTTCCACAACGACTACGCCTACGACCCGGATCCGATTCCCGGCATCTCGATGTACGGGGCGCTCGTCGACGGCGACGTCACGCCCACCTGCTTCGCGAGTGCGTCCCGCGTGCTCGAGCGGCTACCGGCCGACCTCGTCGATCGCCTGCGCGGTCTCGAGGCGAGCCACGCCTGCTTCCTCGCAAGGCCGGATGGATCGGGCGAGCGCGCGATCCGGCCCGAGCCGCTCGTCCCGCGCGGCGAGCCGGGCTGGGGACCGGAGCATTACTGGGCGACGCATCCGGTCATCATCCGGAACGCCGCCGGCGTCGAGGCGCTCTTCGTCTGCCTCCAGCACACGGATCGGATACTCGGCCTGCCGCGCGAGGAGAGCGACGCGCTGCTTGCGCGGCTCTACGCCGAGCTCTACGCCGCCGATCGGGTCTACGCGCATCGCTGGCGACCGCACGACCTCGTGATCTGGGACAACCTCGCGGTCCAGCACGCGAGACCGGCGCCGAACGATCGGCCGCGCACCCTGCGCCGCTTCCACCTCGCGAACCGGGACCTGACGGCGGACTACCTGCGCATCGCCCGCGAGCGCGGCTTCGTCTGAGGGCCTGCATCGGCTCGCGCGCCGATGCGAGCCCCGACGCGAGAAGCCGACGCGAGACGGCGCGACGCCGACGCTACGGACGTCCTGTCGCGCCGGGATGCTAGGCGCGGATCGCGTCCGGATGCCGCGCCGCCAGGGATCGCCGCACGCCCTCCTTCCAGGGCACCTTGCACGGGCCGCCGAGCTCGAGGCGCCGCGCGTTGTCGAGGGGCTTCATCCCCACGACGCCTGCGCAGCCGTCTCGACCTTCATCCGGAGCCCCGTCAGCTCCTCGATCCACGCGATGATCTCCCTCGACCGCGACGATCTCGTCGCCGCCGAGGTTCACGACCGTCGCCGGCACCGTCGCCGCGAGGATCAGGTTCTGCAGCTGCTCCGAGATGTCGTCCTCGTGGATCATCGAGCAGTAGCTCGGACCCGCCTCCGACGTCGTATACGTCGCCCCGCCCTTCATCATGTCGTACAGGATCATCGGCACGCCGCCGTGCCCGTGGGCCCCGTAGGCCACGTCGAGGCGTGCGATCGTCGTCGGGAGGCCGAGGGCCCGCGCCTGGAAGCGCGCGACCGCCTCGCCCGCGAGCTTGCTCGCGGCGTAATCTGGCGAGTAGGGCGAGTAGCCCCCGAGCTCGGCGTCCTCCGCGTCGGCTCACTCACCCGGGCTGCACGCGGTAGACCGAGGACGAGGACATGTGCAGGAAGCCCTTCGCGTCGCGGTAGCGCCATCAGGAAGCCCACGCCCTCGGCGTTGTGCAGCATGCCGACGTCGGGGCTCGTCGGGCTCGTATTCGCGGCGCAGTGGAAGACGTAGTCGACGTCAGGCAGCGACGAGAGGTCCTCGTCGCCGATCGTGAGGGGCGCGATCCCGATGCCCTGCGCCTCGAGGGCCTTGCGCGCCTCGGCGTCGCGGAAGCGCGCCCGGCCCACACCTGATTGTGTCGGGCGAGCTGCTCCGCGAAGCAGCGGGCGACCTGGCCGGTCGCGCCGGTGACGAGGATGCGTTGACCTTCGAGCATGGTGGGGACTCCGGTGGTTTCTTCGAAGTGCCCGCGCTGGCCTCGTGAGCGGGCGCCGCGCAGGGCCCGACGAGCATACCCCCGGCCCCGCGCCGCCGCCCTGGTCCGGAAGGAGTCCCGCGACGCGATCTCCGGGCGATCCCCACCGTTCTGGCGACGTGCGTAGACGGGTGCCATCGTCGCGCGATGTCGCCCGACGCCGCCCGCCCGGCTCCGCCAACCCAGGCCGCCCGGCCCGACGCCGCCCTGCCCTCTCGCCGACCTGATCGTCCTCGACCTCACGATCGCGCGCGCGGGACCGACGGCCGTGCGGCAGCTCGCGGACTGGGGCGCCGACGTCCTCCGGATCGAGCCGCGCACGCCTGGCGAGAACCATCACGACCCCGACTACCTGAACCTGCATCGCAACAAGCGCAGCCTCGCCCTCGACTTGAAGCAGCCCGCCGGCCGCGCCCTCCTCCATCGCCTCGTCGCCCGCGCCGACGTGCTCGTCGAGAACCTGCGCCCGCCAGTCAAGCACAGACTCGGCTTCGACTGGGGGAGACCGTGCGCGCGATCAACCCGCGCCTCGTGATGGGCTCGATCTCGGGCTTCGGCCAGACGGGGCCCTACGCCGAGCGCGGCGGCGTCGACCAGATCGCCCAGGGACTCCGGCGGCATGATGAGCGTCACGGGCATCCCGGGTCAGGGCCCCGTCCGCGCGGGCGTCGCGATCTCCGACGTGACGGCGGGGCTGCAGCTCGCGGTCGGGATCCTCGTCGCGCTGCACGAGCGCGAGCGCACGGGCGTCGGGCGACACGTGCATACGTCGCTGCTCGAGTCGATGGTGGCGATGCTCGACTTCCAGGCGGCGCGATGGACCGTGGCGCGGGAGGTGCCGCCGCAGGCGAGCAACCACCATCCGACGATGGGGCCGATGGGACTCTTCGAGACGAGCGACGGGTACCTCAACGTCGCGGCGCCCTGGGGCCGGCTCTACGTCGCCTTCTGCGAGCGGATCGGGCGGCCGGATCTCGTGACGGATCCGCGCTTCGCCGAGCCGCGCGAGCGCGCGCGGCATCGAGACGCTTTGAACGAGGAGATCGCGGGCGTGCTGCGGACGCGCACGTCGGACGAATGGATCGAACAGCTCGTCGAGGTGGGCGTGCCGGTCGGTCCCGTGAACGACGTGGCGGAGGTCTTTGCGGATCCACAGGTGCGGCATCTCGGGCTCGCCACGCCTGTCACGCATCCCGCGGTCGGACCGATCGAGATCCTGCGCAACGCGACGAATCTCGAGGGCGTGCCGTCGGCGATCCGGCGGGCGGCGCCGGAGGCGGGGGCGCATACGGACGAGATCCTGCGCGAGGTGGGGCTCGAGGAGGAAGAGATCGAGGGGCTGAGAAGGGGAGGCGTGATCTAAAACGAGTAGCGAAGCCCTAGCCGAAACTCGTGAATATCCAGCGGGTCATCCGTTTCAATCGACAAACCGGAGCCCTGGAACTCCGGCTCGGTCGTGCCCACGTAGCGATAGCCAATGCTGAGCGTGACATGTTCCGCAACATCGTGCGCGACACCGGCCATAATGTTCCATGCGAAAGCCTCAGTCGTATCATCAACACACGCGACGACACAGTTTCCGCTTGGATCGAGTTCGAGTATCGCCACGCCAATACCCACGCCCAAGTAGGGAACTACCGGCAAGTCGAGCGACGCGTCGTAGTACACGTTTGCCATCACCGTTGTCGCACGGATGTCCGCAGCGCCATCAACGCCACCAATCTTGTCAAGTTCCGCCTCGCGGTAGTCTACTGCCAACTCCGATCTAATTTGTTCGCGGACTCGCGCACCAACTGCGCCTCCCACAACGAAACCGGCATCGAACTCCGCCTCGGCCGATATCCCTCCCCCACTCACGTCTGCATCCCCGACTAGCGAAACGCCTGGGGCAAACTCAATGTAGTAGGTCGCATCGGCACTAGCAGACAAAGCCATGACGGAACAAAATAGCACCACGCACATCCAACGAAGCATTTGGCCATCGCCTCCGGTACGAAGAATAGTCGTTCGAATCTATTACTTGGGAATGCGAATTACAACGAAGATCTTTGCGTTATGTCCATAACCCCGCCGCGTAACAATTCTCCCGGAACTACACATGCGGAACAACTCTTTGAATAGAGCGCAACTGGTTTGCAATTTTCCGATCGAGCAATCCTTAGAGCCGCGGGAGAATTGAGACGAGCCGTGACGGCCGCATGCAATCCGTCACCTGGTTTTCGGCGCGATACGAAAATGATCTATTGAATACTGAATAACGACGATCGGTCTCCGATTCGTCCATCATGATAAGTAGGCCAGGATAGGGTCCGCCATGACGGATGAATGCCTGAGCCGAATACCTCCTTAGAGCGCCTGCCTAGATGGGTAGTAGTTCGCCGCTTTTCGTCGGACGGTCATCCACAGGAAGTCGTTTCACATCCTCATTGGCTTGTGCCCCCCACACTATGCCCAATGCCTTGACCTGTTGCGCAATCCAGCGTTTCTGCCTGCTAGCTTGCACCCATGCCGATCCCGCTCACGACCCGCCCCGTCGCACCGATGCTGGGCGTCGAGATCCTCGGCGTCGAGCTCGCTCGAACGATCGACGCGCAGACCTTCGAAGCCCTCGAAGACGCCCTCGCCCGCCACGCCCTCCTTCTATTCCGGAACCAATCCCTCGACCCCGAGACCCAGGTCGACTTCCTCGCACGCTTCGGCGCACCGCTCATCGAGAACGATGGCGGTCGACCGTTCCAGTACGTCTCGCATACGCGCGACGACGGCATCCTCGGCGAGGCGCGCTTCGCCTTCCACTCCGACCACGCCTTCATGGACGACCCGATCGAGCTGATCTCGCTCTACGGCGAGGAGGTGCCACCGGGCTGCGTCGGCACGACCTTCGTCAACGCGCGCGCGGCGGCCGCGGAGCTGCCCGAGGCGCTCCACGAACGCATCGCCGCACGCCGAGCGCGACACGCGATCGATCCCGCAGCGGACGCGAGCCGCGTCGCGATCGAGGCGGGGCCCCTCGCGGACGACCTCCCGCATGCCTGGCATCCGGCCCTGCGCACCTGCCGCCGCACGGGCGAGCCCATCCTCTACGTGAGCGAGCAGCAGACGGATCGGGTCGAGGGGCTTTCGCAGGAAGAGAGTCGCGCGCTGCTCGCCGAGCTCTTCGCGCACCTCGCCCAGCCGCGCTTCCGCTACGACCATGCGTGGCGGGAGGGAGACCTCGTGATCTGGGACAACGTGGCGCTCCAACACGCGCGCGGCGCGCTCACGTCCGACGTGCCGCGCTCGCTGCGCCGCGTGTCCGTCGGCGGGACCTCGGTCATCCAGTACTTCCGCGAGCACGCCGAGCGCTACGGACGCGGCGCGATCGCCGCCGCCGGACTCAGCTGAGGTCGATCCAGGCCGTCTTCGTCTGTTGGTAGCCGCGCAGGCTCTCGAGCCCCGAGTCCCGGCCGTAGCCCGACTCCTTGTAACCGCCGAAGGGCGCGGCCCAGTGGATGCGGCGATAGGCGTTCACCCAGACGGCGCCGGCCTCGAGGTCGCGCACGAAGCGATGGGCGCGCTTGAGGTCTCGGGTCCAGACGCCGGCAGCCAGGCCGTAATGCGTGTCGTTCGCGATCGCGAGGGCCTCGTCGTCGTCGTGGAAGGGGATCGCGCAGGTGACGGGGCCGAAGATCTCCTCGCGACACACACGCATGTCGTTCGTCGCGCCGCGGAAGAGCGTGGGCGAGACGAAGTAGCCCCCGGCGAGGGCCTCCGCTTCCTCTCGCCCGTCGAAGTTCTCCGGCCCGAAGCGACCGCCGAAGGCGATCTCCGCGCCTTCCTTGCGACCGAGCTCGACGTAGGACTTCACCTTCTCGTACTGCGCCGCAAACGCGATCGGACCCATCGTGGTCTGGCGATCGAGGGCGTTGCCGAGGCGCACGTGCTTCGCGACGTGCCGCTCGACACGCTCGAGGAAGTCGTCGTAGATCGAGGCATGGACGAGCAGCCGGGACCCGGCGACGCAGGTCTGGCCGGCGCCGCCCGTGAAGACGGCGCTCGTGCTCGCGCCGGGCACGGCGAGCTCGAGATCCGCGTCGGCGAAGACGATGTTGGGCGACTTGCCGCCGAGCTCGAAGGCGAGCTGCTTGAGGGTCGGCGCCGCGCGCTCGCTGATCCGACGCGCGGTCTCGGTCGAACCGGTCATCGCGATCTTGCGCACGTCCGGATGCCGCACGAGTGCGTCCCCCACGACCTCGCCGAGCCCCGACACGACGTTCACGACGCCGTGCGGAAAGCCCGCCGCGTCGAAGCACGCCGCGATCGTCAGGATCGACGCCGCCGCCTGCTCCGCCGGCTTCAGCACGACGCAGTTGCCCGCCGCGAGGGCTGCACCGACCTTCGCGGCGAGGATCGCGAGCGGGGAGTTCCAGGGGACGATGATGCCGACGACGCCGAGGGGCTCGTGGCGCACGAAGTTGTGGGACGTGGGGCCGATCTCGATCGTCTCGCCGTGGATCTTGTCCGCGGCCCCGGCCCAATAGTTCATCATCTCGACGACCGAGGGCAGGTCGCCGGCGATCGCCTCGGCGAGGGGCTTGCCGTTGTCGCGGCATTCGATCGTCGCGAGCTCCTCGGCGTGCTTCCCGATCTCGACTGCGGCCGCGCGCAGGAGCCCCGCCCGCTGGGTCGCCGGCATCGAGCGCCAGGACCCCGAGAAGGCCGCCTTCGCCGCCGCGACCGCGTGGTCGACGTCCTGCGCATCGCCCCCCGGCACCCGGATCCAGGCCTTCCCGACCGAGGGATCCACGCTCTCGAGCCACTCGCCGTTCGCCGGGTCGACCCGCCGACCGTCGATCCAGTTCCCGATCCGATCCCCGTGCAAGAGCCCCGCCATCGCGATCAGACCTCGAACCCGTAGACCCGCGCGGCATTGCCCGCGAGCACGGCGTGCTTGTCCCCGGGCGAGAGCCCCCGCGTCAGCTTCGCCACGTGCTCCTTCGAGTCGGGCCAGAGCGTCACGCTATGCGGGTAGTCCGTCGAGTACATGGTCGCCCGCGAAAGCCGCGGCGAGCCCGCGCGGATCAGGTCGTAGCCGACGTGGTCGTCGAGGCTGGTCGTGAAGACGTTCTCGCCGACGAAGGACGAGGGCGGCGTCTCGAGCGGATCCGGCGACCAGGCCTTCTGGGTCTCCCACTCCTGGTCCATGGTCTGCATCCAGAAGGGGATCCAGCCGAAGTTCACCTCCGCGGCGACGAAGCGAAGACCCGGATGTCGCTGGAAGATGCCCGCGAAGATCATGTAGGTGAGCGGGCGGACGGCGGAGAAGAAGCGGGTCGCGATCCCGGGCACGCTCACCTTCTGCTCGACGAGCTCGTCCCAGTCCTGGTCCGGCGGCGCGCCGCCGAAGGTGCGATGGATGCTGAGCGGAATCCCGGCGTCGGCGGCGGCCTTCCAGAGCGGCTCGTAGTAGGCGTGATTGTAGGGCCGCTTCGGCATGCCCGGGATGAAGGCGCCGCGTGCCCCCTTCGCGACGCAGCGCTCGAGCTCGGCCAGGGTCGTGTCCATGCCGTCGTCGGTCGGCAAGAGCGCGAGGCCGACGATGCGCTTCGGGTCGGCGGCCTGGAACTCCTCGAGGAGCCAGTCGTTGTAGCTGCGCATGCAGGCGACGGCGAGCTCCCGGTCGGGCGTCATGTAGGTGAAGATCGCCTGGTTCGGGTAGACGACGCAGCCGCCGGCGACACCGTCGAGCTCCATGTCGGCGAGATGCGCCGCGCCGTCGTAGTTGCCCTTCATGATCTCGTCCCAGCGCAGCCCGTCGAGCTTGTAGTCGTCCTTCGCCCGCCCGGCCATCGCCTCGATGCCGAAGGTGCGCTTGGGCGGTCCGCCGTCGAAGCTCCAGCCGTCGCCCCCGTCGGCGCCGCGCCTCATCTTCGGCGCCCGATCGCGCATCGACGCGGGGACGCGATCGAAGACGTGGGGCGGCTCGTTGACGTGGTTGTCGGCGGAGATGACGACGTCGCTCATGGGAGGCTCCTCGACCCGGCATGGGGCCCGTCGATGCTAATGCGCGGCACGCGGGGGGTCGACCGGGCGCTCGGGCCCCCGGGCTGGGATAGGCTCTGCGCCACCCCGAGCGAGCGGAGGGATCCCATGCGCGCCGCCGTCCTGCACGAGAAGAACACCCCGCTCGTCGTCGAGGACGTCGACGTCGAGGCCCCCCGCCAGGGCGAGGTCCTCGTCCGGATCGCCGCCTCGGGCGTCTGCCGCTCGGACCTGCACGCGCAGGAGGGCGAGAGCCCCGTCTCGAAGCCGCCCCTCGTCCTCGGCCACGAAGGCGCGGGCATCGTCGAGGAGGTCGGCCCCGGCGTGACGGGCCTCGCCCAGGGCGACCCCGTCGTGATCGCGCTCTACGGACCCTGCGGCACCTGCGACGACTGCCGCGCGGGCGACATCCCGAATTGCTGGAGCGAGACGCGCACGCACAACATGTACGGCCGCATGCCCGACGGCTCGACGCGGCTTCGTCTGCGCGGCGAGCCGATCGCGCCGATGGTCGGGTCGGGCTCCCTCGCCGAGCTCTCGGTCGTGCGCGAGGCGCAGCTCGTGAAGATCGACCGCGACATCCCCCTCGACCTCGCCTGCCTCGCGGGCTGCGGCGTCACGACCGGGATCGGCGCGGCCCTCAACATCGCCCGCGTGGCCCCGGGCTCGAGCGTGGCCGTGATCGGCTGCGGCGGCGTCGGGCTCAACGTGATCCAGGGCGCGCGCATCGCCGGCGCGGCGCGCATCCTCGCCGTCGACACCCAGCCCGGCAAGCTCGATCTCGCCGCGGACCTCGGCGCGACCGACGGCGTCCTCGTCGCCCCGGGCGAGAGCGCGGCGGAGGCGATCCGCGCCCGCCTGCCCCGCGGCGTCGACTACGCCTTCGAGGTCGTCGGTCACACGCCGCTCGTGCGCGAGGCCTTCGAGGCGACGCGGATCGGCGGCACGGCCGTCATGGTGGGCGCACCGCCCCCCGGCTCGACGATCACGATCGACAGCCGCCAGCTCTTCGCCGACCGCCGGCTGCTCGGCTGCACCGGCGGCGGCAACATCCCCGCCCGCGACATCCCGCGCATCATGCGCTTCTACCAGCAGGGCCGCCTCGACCTCGAGCGCCTCGTCGCGACCCGCATCCCGCTCGCGCGGGTGAACGAGGCCTTCGACTCGCTGCGCCGGGGCGAGGCGGTGCGGACGGTCGTCCTACCCTGAGTCGGGGCGAGGCCGTGCGGACGGTCGTCCTACCCTGAGTCGGGGCGAGGCCGTGCGGACGGTCGTGCCGCCCTGAGCCCGCACGAGGCGGCTCCCTCGGTCGGTCGTCGCGTGTCGGACCGGGCGGCGCGGCGCGATCGGGCCGCCTACCCTCGACCTCCGCCCTCCGCGCCCGCCGCAGGGAGACGCGGCCCCTTCGACGCCAGGAGTCCCACGATGATCGACTTCGACCCCCAGCAGACCCTCAAGCCCCTCGACGAGTACATCGCGAAGACGACCAATCCCCGTCACGTCGCGATCCTCCAGAACTTCCGCGAGCACCTGCTCGCCGAGATCGCCGGCGACGTCGACGCGATCATGAACACGCAGCATGCCGACCCCCAGTACCACTTCTACGGCATGGGCCTCGGCGACACGGGCCCGAAGGGCGGTGAGGCCGTGCGCGGCTTCTACCGGACGATCTTCGACCTCGGCTACAACAAGCTCCGCTACGACGTCGACCGCTTCATCGTCGCCGACCACGCCCTCTTCCACGAAGGCGACATGCACATCGTCTTCCCGGGCGAGGCGCTCGTCGCGATGGGCCACGCCGTCGACGACCCGAAGGCGAAGTACGTCTATTCCTATCGCACGGCCGCCATCTTCCACTACGACGAGGACGGCGTGTGCACGGGCGAGGACACCTACAGCGACGGCGCCCTCACGGTCGACCGCGTGCGCAAGCTGACCGCCGAGGAAGAGGCGACGCTTCCGCCCAACGTCTGACGGGAGAGAAAGGAACGAGGACGCTCGATGGGCCGTGGTGCCACCGCCTTCGTCGCCTGGGTGGCGACGACGATCCTCGCCTCCGGCATCTTCGCCGGCTACCTCGGCCGGCGGATCGAGGGACAGATCGCGAGCCGCGGCGAGACCGGACTGATGCTCGCCTCGGCGATCGTCGCCCTCGTGAGTGTCGTGCTGACGATCCGCTGGGCCGCCGGCCTCGGGCGCGCGGAGGCGGCTTCGACGAACGCGGCCGCGGCGCCGCACGTCATGCCCGCCCGCCGGCGCTTCCTGCTCGGACTGCTCGGTCTCGCGGGCGGCGTGCTCGCGACCGGTGCGGCGACGCTCGTCCCGAACCGACGCTGGAAGACGATCACGCTCGACCGCATCCGGCGCGCCCGACCGCCGGCGTCTCCCGCCGTACCGCCCGCCGCCTGGGCCGGCTCGCGCATCGCCGCGCAGAGGCGCCTCGGTCGCACGGACTGCCGCGTCTCGGACGTCTCGCTCGCCTTCGCCCCGGGCACGGACGAGCCCCTCGCCGAGGCGATCGCGCGGGAAGCGATCGCGCGCGGCGTGGACGCGTTCGTGACCTGGCCGGACGGTGACGGCGGACGCGCACAGATCGGGCTCGGGCGCGCGATGGCGGGACGACGCGACGCACTCTTCGTGTCGACGGGCTTCTGTCTCGCCGAAGGTCACCTGCCGGCGGGCTCGAGGCCCGAGGAATACATGGCGGCCGTCGAGGAGAGTCTGCGCCGACTCGGAACCGAGCGCGTCGACCTCGTGCAGATCCACGGCTGCAACTCGATCGAGCGGCTGCTCGACCCGCGCGTGCACGAGGCCTTCGTGCGCCTTCGCGAGCAGGGCAAGGTCCGCTTCCTCGGCGTCGCGACCGACGCCCCGAACCTCGAGCTCGTCGCCCACGGCGCGCTCGAGAGCGATCGCTTCGACGTGCTGACCCTCGCGCATCATCCGGGCGCGTGGCCCGAGCTGCCCGAACGCATCGCCCGCGCGGCGGCCCTCGACGTGGGCGTCCTCGCGAGCGATCCGCTGACCGGCGCGATCGGCGCACTGCCGGATTGGAGGCCGGGCGGGAGCGAGTCCTTCGCACAGGCGGCCCTCGACCTGGTGCTCGCGAATCCCGGCGTCGCGAGCGTCGTCGTCCGAATCGGACGACCCGAAGCCCTCGACGAGCTGCTCTTCGTCTCGGGCCGCGGATGAGCCGGGATCCCGACGCCCGCGACGCCGTTGCCAAGATCCGCATCGAGGTCGTGGGCGGCGCCGAGCGCGAGGTCCTGCTCTCGCGCAAGCGCAGCGACGACCCGCGCAGCCACGGGCGGCTCGAGCTGCCCGGTGGGCACGTCGATCCGGGGGAGAGCCCGCGCGAGGCGATGATCCGGGAGCTCCGGGAGGAGGAGACGACCGGGCGGCTCGCCGCGCTGGCGGAGGCGGAGCTCTTGCCGGTGGTCACGCGACGGGTCGACGGCGCGCTCCACCATCTCTTCCGACTCGAGATCGACCCGGTCGTCGCGGCGGCGCTGCGGGCCGATCCCGGCGAGAGTCAGGGCTTCGTGCGCGTCCCGGCCCGGGAGCTCGACGCGCGCGCGCTCGACGAGCAGCTCACGTTCCGCACCCGCGGCATCCTCGACGCGCTCGAGGACGCGGGCGAGGATGCGGCGGCCGGCGGCGACGACACCGCCTAGCGACGACGAAAGGGAGCGCCTCCATGGACGATCTCGGATCCGGCTTGCGACTCGCGACCGGCGGACTCACGCTCGGCGGTCGCGCGCTCCGGGCTCTCGCGCGCCTCGCCGCGGACGCGGCGGCCGAGCCCTTCGGTGCGGCCCTGCCGACCACGCCCGAGGCCCTCGCCCGACCCGAGGTGATCGACGCCCTGCTGCGCGATCACGCGCCGGAGGGGACGCCCCGGCTGCCACGCGTGCGCGCGGCGCGCCTCCCGGGCACCGACTTCGAGAGCAGCAACTGCCGCAACTTCCTCGTCGAGGTCGAGTTCGATGCCGCGAGCGAAGGCGAGCACGATGCGGCGCTCCCGCGCACGCTCTACGCGAAGCTCCCCTGCGACGATCTCGGCACGCGGGTCTTCGCGAACGCGATGGGCTTCTGGCCCCTCGAGTGCACCTTCTGCGAGCGCGTCGCCCGGCACATCCCGATCCGCGTGCCGAAGGTCCATGCCGTCGTGCGCCGGGGCGGGCGCTTCGTGCTGCTGCTCGAGAACCTGCACGAGGTCCCGGGTACCACCCTCTTCATCAACCGCGACATGGCCCGCGGCACGACGCCCGAGCGCGCAGCGCGCGTGCTGCGCAGCTTCGCCGAGATGCACGCGGCCTTCCACGACTGGCCCGAGGCACGGCGCGAGGCGCTGCTGCCCGCGCGCTTCAACACCTTCACGGCGCCCGAACATCGCGAAGCGACCCGCGCCCTCAACGCCGTCGCGATCTCGCCGGCCCTGCGCGCCGCCCCGGACCTCCTCTCCGAGCGCCTCGGCGAGACCTGCCGGCTCGCGATCCGACATTGGGATCGCGTACTCGAGGCCTGGTATTCGGGACCGCTCACCCTCGTGCACGGCGACAGCCATCTCGGCAACTGCTTCGAGCATCCCGCCGAGGATGGGCCCCGGGTCGGCATGATCGACTTCCAGGCCGTGCACTGGAGCAAGGGCATGCGCGACGTGCAGTATTTCCTGATCAACTCGATGGAGCCCGACGTGCTCGAAAAGCACGAGGCGGAGCTGATCGACGGCTACCTCGAGGAGCTCGCCCGCCACGGCGTCCGCCTCGGTCGGGAGGAGGCCTTCGAGCAGTACCGCGCCTTCTCGTTCCAGACCCTGATGGTCGGCGTCGTGCCCCTCGGCCTCGGCTCGCTCACGGAGCGCGACGAGACCGTCCGCGCCGTCACGCGCCGCAGCGCCTACGCCGTCGAGCGCCTCGGCTTCCGCGAGTGGCTCGATCAGATCACCTCGTCGCGCACGAGCGTATCGACCGCGTCGTCGTCGAGGCCGAGCCACTCCGCGTAGACCTCGCGATTGTGCTCGCCGAGGGCGGGTCCCGTCCGGGCGTGTCGCCCCGGCGTGCCCGACAGCCGTGGCGCGGGTGCGACGAAGGTGAGCGGACCGATCGTCGGATCCTCGACCGACACGAGGCTCGCGCGGGCGCGAACGTGCGGATCCTCGAGGATCGCCGCCAGATCGTTCACCGGCGCGACCGGGATGCGCGCGGCATGGAAGGCCTGGAGCACGACCTCACGCGGTCGAGCCGCGATCCACTCCGCGACCCGCGCGTCGAGCTCGTCGGCCACGGCGAGCCGTGCCTCCGAGCGTCCGTAGCGCGCGCGGGCCTCGGGCGTGTCGAGCCCGATCACGCCGAGCACCCGGGCGACCTGCGCGTCGGTCGTACCCGAGAGCGCGAGCCAATCGCCGTCCGCCGCGCGGTAGAGGTTGCGCGGCACGCCGCCCGCCACGCGGCTGCCCATCCGCGAGGGGCCACGTCCCTGCCCGTCCCAGCCCACGAAGGGCAGCGCCATCAGCTGCAGGATCGGATCGATCATCGCGACGTCGACGTGCTGCCCCCGCCCGCTCCCCCCCGTCACCCGATCGCGCGCATAGAGCGCCATCAACGTCCCGATCACGCCCGACAGCCCGACCAGCGTGTCGCCGAGCGGCAGCGACGGCACCATCGGCGGCCCGTCCGCCTCGCCGTTCAGATGCGCGAAGCCGCCGAAGGCCTCGGCGAGGGTGCCGGCCCCTGCCCGCTCGCAATAGGGCCCGACCCGCCCGTAGCAGCTCACGCTCACGACCACGAGCCGCGGATTGCGCCGCGCCAGCGTCTCGTAGCCGCACTCCCAACGCTCGAGCAGGCTCGGCGTCAGGTTCTCGATCACGACGTCCGCCCGCTCGACGAGATCGCCGAAGACGCGTCGCCCCTCGGCCCGGTCGAGGTCGAGGGTGATCGCGCGCTTGTTGCGGGCGACCAGCGCCCACTGCGTCGAGGCGCCTTCGCGCTGGATCCCCATCCGACGCAGGGGATCCCCCGTGCGCGGCTCGATCTTCACGACGTCGGCGCCGAAGTCGGCGAGGGTCGCCCCCACCTGAGGCGCTGCGAGGAGGTTCGTGAGGTCGAGGACCCGGAGCCCTTCGAGGGCGCTGGCATCGCGCATCCGGCGACACTACCACGACGGCCTCGGCCCCGTCGCGACGAGGGCTTCGCGTCGCCTACACTCGGCCGGGTCCGACATCGGCATGGCCTTCCATCCACCGACGGACGACACGACGGCCGACGACGCTCGGTCGCACACAACGGAACGGAACGAGACGCGAGAAACGGAGAGGAAGACATGGCCCGCATCTCCATCCTCGACCCGACGGCCCCGCCGCCCGCGGTCGACGCCGACCCCGGTCCCGGGATCCAGGCAGCGACCCTCGAAGGCGGCCACTTCGGCATCCGCTACGACCTGACCTGGCGCTCCTTCGACTGGGTGCGCGACGAGTGGCGTCGCGCGCTCGAGGTCTGTGGTGCGCACGTCGACGAGTGGTGCGCGGGCGACCGCACGGGCGCGGCCGCCGCGCAGACGCTCGAGTCGCTGCGCCGATTCGCCGCCGACCAGGAGGTGGTCGTCAGCGGCCTCGGGAATTGAGGGTCCTGTACCTCCTGGACCGTCCACGACGCCGTCGTGGCGCTCGAGGAGGGCAAGACGGCGGTCGCCGTCGTGACCCAGGAGTTCGAGGCGTTGGCCAGGACGATGGCCGCGAACGCGGGCCGCGCGGGGCTCCGCGTGCACGTCCTCCCTTATCCACTCGACAGCCTGCCCGAGGCGGAGGTACGCGAGATTGCAAGAGAGCACTTTCGACCGCTCCTGCGGACCCTCGGGCTGTGAGATCGACTGGCTCTCGAGCCAGAGGCTCGAGGTCGACGACGACCCCGTAGCCTTCGCGAAGCTCGCGACGGATGCGGGCTGGGGCGACGGGCTGCCGCTCATCCCACCGACCGAGGCGCGGGTGCGCGACTTCGTCGCCGCCTCGGGACGCTTCCCGGACGAGCTGCTCGGCGTGCTGCCTCCACGGGACGGGCGCTGCACGGTCGAGAAGCTCGCGATCAACGCCGTGATGGCGGGGGCGCCGGCGGAGTCGATGCCCCTGCTATGCGCGGCGGTCGAGGCCTGCATCGATCCGGCGCTCGACCTCTTCTCGCTCAACACGACGACGAGCTCCGTCGCACCCGGCCTCTTCGTGAACGGGCCCGTTCGGCACGCGCTCGGTCTGCCGATGGAGGCGGGCTGCTTCGGCGGCGTCGCGGGGCCGGCGCCGGGTATCGGGCGCGCGCTGCGACTCGTGATGCGCAACGTCGCCGGCCAGAAGATCGGCGAGAACTCGAAGAGCGTCTTCGGCCAGCCCGCGCGGGTCACGGGCATCGTCGTCGCCGAGTGGGAGGAACGCTCGCCCTGGGCGCCGCTCGCCGAACGCCGCGGCGTCTCGGGCGACGCGGTCACGGTCTACGGCTGCATCGGCACGATGGACATCGCCGACGTCGCCGCCGACGACGGCCCCTCCCTCGTGGAGCTGATCGGCCGCTCCCTCGCCGTACCCGGCACGAACGCCTATATCAGCCATTGGGGCGCCGAGACGATGATCTGCCTGCCGCCGCCCTGGGCGGATCGCGTAGCCGCCGTCCATCCCTCGATCGAGGACACGCAGCAGGCGCTCTGGGAGGCGGCTGCGCATCCGATCAAATTCTTCCCCGAGCCCCATCGCCGTTGGCTCGCGGAGCGCGGCCGGGTCGACGCGAAGGGCGTGGCACACCTCGTCGAACGTCCCGAGGAGATCCTCGTGATGGTCTGCGGTGGCCTCGGCAACCTGCACGCGATGGGGCTGCACAACTTCGGACCGACGCGGGCGGTGACGCGAGGGTTCTGATTCGGCCAACGCGGGCGGTGACGCGGGGGTTCTGATTCGGCCGACGCGAGGATTTCGAGCGGGCGCGACGTGCTCACTCGCGGAGTCGGTCATCGAAGGCGACGCGCGCCGACTCCGCCGCCCGTCGCGCGAAGACCTCGAGCGACTCGTTGCGGAGCTCGGCGTTCAGCACCTCGACGACGATCGCCCCGTCGAAGCCCTTCCCGCCCAGGATCCGCGCACAGCGCGCGAGGTCGAAGCCGCCCTCCCCCGGAAGCCGCCGCTCGTGCATCGTCGCCTGGACGAAGCGCCCCTCGGCGTAGGGCACCCCATCCGAGAGCTGCACGTTCGCGAGCGCCGCGAGGGGCAGCGCCTCGAGCGCCGCCCAGTCCGGCCCCTCCGGAGAGAGGCAGAAATGCCAGGTGTCGAGGGTGACGCCGACGCCGTGCTCGGCGAGCGCCTCCGCCAGCTCGCGGCCATGCGCGACGCCGCGCAGCTTCGTCCCGCGCGAGAACTCGAGGGCGAGGCGCGTACCGTGCTCGGCGAAGCGCGACGCGAGAACGCGGAGATGCTCGATCGCGCCCGCGTCGATCTCGCTCACGAAGCGCGTATTCACGAACTCGGCGCCGAGCGCTGCGGCATAACGAAGGTTTTCGTCGGCCTCGATGCGCGTCGGCTCCGGGTCGCCGATCGCGAGCCCCGCGACCTCCATGCAGGCCAGACCACGGGCCTCGAGCGCCTCGGCGAGACGAGGCAGGGCCACGCCCTCCGCGTCCAGAGCGCGCAGCCAGAACACGTCCGGCGCGATCGCATCGAAGCCGGCTGCGACCGCCGCATCGAGATGCGCCTCCCATCGCGTGGGCAGGCCGTGGAGCGGCGAGTGGTTGAGGGTCGCGAGGCCGTAGCGCGGCATCCGGGAAGGCTATCCGCAGCACCCGGACTCCGGTACCCCGCGTCCCGCGCTGGTGTACCGTCCGGCCCGATGCACAGGTCCCGACCCTGATGGGCGCCCGTTACACCCTCGGACTCCTGCTCGTCATCTACGTGGTGAACCACGTGGACCGGCAGGTCATGAACATCCTCGGCGAGGCGGTCAAGACCGATCTCGGACTCTCCGACGGTCAGCTCGGTCTGCTGATCGGCGGCGCCTTCGCGATCTTCTACACCTTCGCGGGCCTGCCGATCGCGCGCTTCGCGGATCGCAGCCGACGCAGTCGGATCATCACGGTGGCCCTGCTGCTATGGAGCGCGATGACGATGCTCTGTGGGTTCGCCCGCAGCTTCGCCGAGCTGCTCGTGGCGCGCATCGGCGTCGGGGTCGGCGAGGCCGGTTGTACCCCGCCCGCCCACTCGATGATCTCCGACAGCTTCCCCGCAGAGCGGCGCGCGACGGCGATCTCCTTCTACTCGCTCGGCGTGCCGATCGGGACGCTCTTCGGTCTGATCCTGGGCGGCTATCTGACGGACGTGGTCGGATGGAAGACCGCCTTCCTCGTGGTCGGAGCGCCGGGCGTGCTGCTGGCCCTGCTCGCCGGACTCACGCTCGAGGAGCCCGAGCGGGGGCGCTACGACGGTCCGGCGCGCACGGAGGTCGAGCCCCTGCTCGCGACCCTGCGCTTCATGGCGGGCATGCCCGCCATGCGCCACGCGCTCGCGGGCAGCGCCGTGCAGACGCTCTTCCTCGCCGGCGTCGGCGCCTTCCACACCTCCTTCCTCGTCCGCGTGCACGGACTCAGCTACACGGAGACGGGTCTGCGACTCGGGCTGATCGCCGGCGTGACGGGCGGCATCGCGGTCTTCGGCGCGGGCTGGGCGGCGGATCGCTTCGGCCAGGGCGACTTCCGATGGCAGTTCTGGATCCCGGCGGCGGGTGCCGTCCTCTCGATCCCCTTCTCGCTCGTCGCCTACTCGACCGCGGACGCGACCCTCGCCGTCGCCTGCATCGCCGGTGCCACGATCTTCAACCACACCTACTCGGGTCTCACCCACGCGATCATGCAGGCGCTCGTGCGACCGCGGATGCGCGCGACGATGTCCGCGATCGGACTCTTCGCGATGAACATCGTCGGCTTCGGCCTCGGGCCGATCGTCGTCGGCGTCCTGTCGGATCATTTCGGAGGCGGCGCGGAGATCCGCTACGCACTGCTCTCGCTGATCGTCTGCATGGGCTGGGCCGCCGTGCACTACGTGCTCGGGGCGCGGACCTATCTCCGGGATCTCGAGGCCAAGGCCGCCTGAGCGGCGCGCGTCACTCGAGCATCTGGACGCACTCGGTCAGGTTGCCTTCCGGATCCCGCACGAAGGCCACGCGGACGGGCGCCGCCTCGGACTTCGAGGGCGCCTCGTGCACGCTGCCGCCGTGGCGGACGACGCGGTCGACGAGGTCGTCGAGGTCCGATGTGACGAAGCCCAGGATGATCGCGCCCGGCGTCGGCGCGGGCGCCCCGACGAACTGGAGCAGGATGAGGGAGCCGGGGCCGAAGCCCGAATCGACCCCGAGCATGATCTCGTCGATCGGCTGGCCGCCGATCGCAGCCTTCACGCGGTCGAACTCCCGAAGGCCGTAGACGTTCTCGTAGAAGTCGCGCATGCCCTCGAGGTCGTGGACGACGAGCTTCGTGAAGGCGTAGGGCGTGGCCGCGGAGTCGGACATGTCGGGTCCTCGAGTGGCGGGGGGGCGGTATGACAGCGCGAATGGAGGCGCGGCCGGAGCCGATCGGTCGCTCGCCGGCGGAGCGTCCGCGACTCAGGCCGCGGGGCGGAGGCGGTACCGGATCGGCAGGGTCTTGAGCCCGACGACGAAGCTCGAGGCGATATGCGTCGGATCACCGGCCGGCTCCATCACCTCGATCCGCCGTGCGAGCTCGAGGAAGAGCGCCCGGGAGCTGAGTCTCGCCACGTGCGCGCCGAGACAGAAATGCTCGCCCGTCCCGAAGCCGAGATGGCGGTTCGGATGGCGCGTGATGTCGAACTCGAAGGGACGGTCGAAGACCTTCTCGTCGCGATTGGCGGAGCCGTAGAACATCGCGAGCTGCTCGCCGCGCCGCATCTGCACGCCGTTCAGCTCGACGTCCTCGAGCAGGTAGCGCTTCATGTAGTTGACCGGCGAGGTCCAGCGCACGATCTCCTCGACCGCCGACTTCGAGAGGTCGGGATTCGCACAGAGCTTCGCGAGCTGGTCCGGATGCTCGAGCAGGGCCTGCATGCCGCCCGAGATCGCGTTGCGCGTCGTGTCGTGCCCCGCCGTGAAGACGATCAGGAAGTAGCCGAAGGTCTCGATCGGACCCATCGGCGAGCCATCCTCCATCTTCGCGTTCGCGAGCAGGCTCGCGAGATCGTCGCGGGGATTCGCGCGCCGGTCCTGGATGATGCGAGTGAAGAGCTGCATGAAGTCGGCGCCGAGGGAGGCGCTCGCGGCCTCGCGGTCCTCGCCCGCCCGTTGCAGATCCGGGTCCTCGGAGGCGAAGAGCTCCTGCGTCAGGCGCAGCATCAGGTCCTCGTCCTCGCGCTCGACGCCGAGGATCGTGCCGAGCACGCGCAGGGGATGACGCTGGGCGATCGCCTCGACGAAATCCGTCTCGCCCTCGCGACCGAGCTTGTCGACCTGCTCCCGCGCACACTCGGCCACGATGTCGTCGAGGTGATGGATGTTGCGCGGCGTGAAGAAGCCGCTCGCGACCTTGCGGAACTCGCGGTGCTTCGGGGGATCCATCTCGATGATGGTCTTCATGTTGCCGAAGCCGGTTCCGTCGCGGTTCTCGCGCATGCGGCGCTGCGCGGGCGTGAAGACGGTCGGGCCCTCGATGTTGCTGAAGATCCCGGGCTTGCCCGAGATGTCCATGATGTCGGCGTGGCGCGTGATCGCGTAGAAGGGCTCGCAGTAGTCCGTGTCGCAGTAGAACACGGGCGCCTCCGCCCGAAGCTTCGTCCACGTGTCGTGGGGCTGACCGGCGAGGCCGTAATTGTTGGGGTGGATCAGGTCGTTCGGGTCGACGTCGATGGGCATGGGGGCTCCTCGTCTCGGCCATCCGTTCGTTCGGTCCGGCGCGCGCGGCTCGGGTCGGGCCAGTCTAGCGCCGGTCGCGGGGCCTGTTGTGGGCCGTCCCATCCGATAGGATCGAGGCTCCCGGGGCGGCCGCGCCGCCCGCCCCCGCATCCGGATCCCGCGACTCGCGCCTCAGGAGAGACGATGCCCCTCGGACCGATGGACGACTTCCTGGCCCACCAGACCCCCGAGACCTTCGATCACGTCTACTCGGGGGATCGCACCTTCTACGACCGCTACTACTTCAACTGCCATCCCTGCAGCGACGAGATCTTCCTGATCACGGGCATGGGGCAGTACCCGAACCTCGGCGTGATCGACGCCTTCGTCACGGTCTCCCACGGCGACTTCCACCACTGCGTGCGCGCCTCCCGCGAGCTCGGCCACGATCGCCTCGACACGACGGTCGGCCCCTTCGGCGTCGAGGTGATCGAGGGGCTCAGGAAGCTCCGGGTCTTCTGCGAGCCGAACGAGTGGGGCGTCGACTTCGACCTCGTCTTCGAGGGCTTCGTCCCCGCCGTCGAAGAGCCCCCCACGATCCGACGGATGGGCAATCGCCTGACCGAGCACACGACGCGATTCGCCCAGGTCGGCCTCTACTCGGGCCGCATCCGCGTCGACGGGAAGACCTACGAGGTCACGCCCGATCGCTGGAAGGGCGCGCGTGACCATTCCTGGGGCGTGCGACCCAACACGGGCGAGCCCGAGCCGCCGGGCATCCTCGCCAAGTACCGCCCGGCGGGCGAGTTCGGGCATTTCCACAACTGGATCCCGATGCAGTTCGACGACTTCATGATCAAGGTCTACTTCGACGAGGACGCGAAGGGCAACCGGCACATGGAGGAGGCGGTCCAGGTGCCACGCTTCGGGATCGACGAGCCGCCGATCCATCTCGGCAGCCCGAAGCACGAGATCACCTTCAAGCCGGGCACCCGCGAGATCGCCCGCACGAAGCTCAGCTTCGCGCACAGCGACCTCGTCGCGATCGGCACGCCGCTACGGACGAACTACCTGCTCGGCGGGTCGGGCTATCGACCCGACGGCAAGTGGGGGCTCGGCTGGTACCAGGGCCCGCTCGCGGTCGAAGGCCTGCGATGGGACATGCGCGACCCGAAGCAGTTCGCGGAGATCCAGGGACTGAACGAGATGCTCTGCCGCTGGGAGCTCTCGACCGGCGAGATCGGCTACGGCATGCACGAGAACGTCGTCGCCGGGATCTACCATCCCTACGGCTTCGAGACGCCCGACGCCGTCGCCCCCTGACGAGCCGCGCGGGGCGCGCGGGCTGGAGGTCGCTCATGCGTTTCTGGCATGGAATGGGCTACACGCCGATCGACGAGCTGCCGATCCTCGCGCGTCATGCGGAGGCCCTCGGCTTCTTCGGCGTCACCCTCGGTGACCATTGGGTGACGGCGGAGACCCAGGTCGATCGCTACGAGATCGCCGAGGACGGCGTGGCGCCCTGGGAGGATTCCGTGCCCTGGCCGGATCCCTGGGTGCAGTTCACGTCCCTTGCCCGCGACGCCCCGCACCTCCACTTCCTGTCGACCGTCTACATCCTCCCTCTTCGCGACGCGTTCACCGCGGCCAAGGCGATCAGCACGGCCGCAGTCCTGACCGGCGGCCGCATCCATCTCGGCGTCGGGGTCGGCTGGCAGAAGCTCGAGTTCGAGCTCGGCGGCCGGCCCTTCCACGCGCGCGGGCGCCACGCCGACGAGCAGCTCGCGGTGCTGCGCAAGCTCTGGACCGGCGAGATGGTCGAGCACGAAGGCGAGTTCTATTCGTTCCCGCGCGTGCGCATGCTGCCTACGCCGCCCGCCCGCATCCCGATCTACATCGGCGGCACCTCCGACGCCGCGTTCCGTCGCGCAGCACGGCACGACGGCTGGGAGGGCGCGGTCTACCCCTGGAAGGAGATCGAGGACTACGTCGCGCGGGCGAAGGCCGCACGGATCGAGGCTCGCGGCACGCTCGACGGTTTCCGGCTCGTCGTGGGCTGCACGGAGCCTACGCCGGAGCGGATGGCGCAGCTACGCGAGTGGGGCGTCACGGACTACCTCAAGCCGCCCTGGACCGAGGGCCTGCGCGCGACGCCCCGCACGCTCGACTACAAGCTCGACGAGATGAGCGCCTTCGCCGAGACCTACGGACTCTCGCCGCAGGCGCGGGGCTGAACCGAGCGGCGCGCCACGCAGGGCGTCACGCCAGATCGAAGGAGCGGAGATCGGACATGAGCCTGGGCACCCCCGTCATCCTCGAGGCGGCGATCAACGGCACGACGACCCGCGAACGCAATCCCCACGTCCCGCGCACGCCCGAGGAGATCGCCGCCGACGCGATCGCGTGCATCGACGCCGGCGCCTCGATCGTGCACAACCACAACGACGACCCCGTGATCGACATGGTGACGGCGGAGCACGACCCGGCGCCCTACGTCCGGGCCTGGAGCCGGGTCCTCGAGGCGCGGCCGGGGGCGTTCCTCTACCCGACGATGACCGGGGGCGGACCGCATACGACGGTCGAGCGGCGCTACGGGCATATCCCGGCCCTCGCCCGGGCGGGCGTGCTGCGCATGGGGATCGTCGACCCCGGCTCCCTCAACCTCGGCGTCTACGAGCCCGACGGCGCGCCGAGTGCGAACGAGACGGTCTACCTGAACTCGAATGCCGACATCCGTCACATGGTCGACACCTGCACGGACCTGGCAGTCCCGATCAGCTTCTCGATCTTCGACGGGAGCTTCATGCGCACGGCCGTCGCCTACGTGCGCTCCGGGCGCGTGCGACACGGCGGTCAGATCAAGATCTTCTTCGGCTCGTCCTACGCGCCCTTCGGCATCCCGGCGACCGAGGCCGGACTCGCCGCCTACCTCGACATGATGGGCGACTGCCCCCTGCCCTTTTCCGTCGCGCTGCCCGGCGGAGACGTCCTCGAGAACCCGGTCGGTCGTCTCGCCCTCGAACGCGGCGGACATCTGCGCATCGGACTCGAGGACTACGCCGGGCCGGGGCAGCCGACGAACGTCGAGCTGCTCGAACGGGCGGCGCAGCTCTGCGCCGAGGTGGGACGTCGGGTCGCCACGCCGGCGGAGGCCGCCGAGCTGATGGGAGTCCGAGCATGACCGCATCGAAGCGAACGAGACTGCAAGGCTCCGACGCCGACCCCGGCCAGCTCTGGGACGAGTTCTGCGACGCACTCAAGCGCGCGGGCGACGTGCTCCGCAGACCCGAGACGCCCCGCGACGAGCGCACCCTCGCCGAGGGCTACCGCCACCTGCTGCGCATGGCGCGGGTCGGCTTCGAGAACGTCTTCGAGCTCGCGGACCTCGAGCATCCGGCGCTCACGCCGATGGTCGGGCGCATGGTGCAGTACGAGGGCGTCACCTCCGACGCCCGCTACCTGCACGGCTTCCTCGACGGCCGCGCGACCCATCGCATCCGGGGAAATCGCGGCGACGCCCCGCTCTTCGAGCTCGGCGTCTACACGGGCAAGATCGGCATCCACGACCCGAGCCATCTGCTCGCCTCGATCACGGAGGAGACCCTCGAGGTCGACGCGGACGGTCGCGTCGAGGTCGTGCTCTCGCCCGAGCCGCACGATGGCAACTGGATCCGCACGGACGAGCGCACGCGCTACATGATGATCCGCCAATACGCGCCGGACTGGACGGGCCTCGCCCCGGGGCGCTTCACGATCGAACGCGAAGGCGCCGAGGGATCGCGAGCCCCCTTCTCCCTCGACGCGATCCGCGAGGGCCTCGAACGGACGGTGGACTTCGCGGTCGACACACCGGTGCTCTGGGCCGACGTGTCCGAGTACTGGCGCGGCTTCGCCGTCAATCGCTTCGTGCCCCAGCTCGAGGCCGACCGCTCGACGGACATCGCCCCGCCCTCGGGCCACCACTTCTCCTGCGGCTGGTTCGAGATCGGGCCGGACGAGGCGCTCGCGATCTCCTTCCGGCCCGGCCGCGCCGCCTTCTGGAGCCTCGGCCTCGCGAGCTACTGGTACGAGACGATCGGCTACGGGCGCCGCGAGTCGCATCTGAACGCCGGGAGCGCCGTCGCCGGGCCCGACGGCACGATCCGCGCACTGATCGCGCATACGCCCCCGCCCGAAGGCTCCGTCCATCGCAACTGGATCGATCCGAAGGGGCATCGCCACGGCACGCTCGTCTTCCGCTGGTCGCGTGGCGTCGATCCCATGCCGGAGATCGCCTGCGAGCGGATCGCCTGGAAGCGACCGGCGTGAGTGCGCCGGCGCGCTTCGTCGTCGGCACGGGTCGCTGCGGCTCGACGCTCCTCTCGCGCATGCTCGCGATGAACGAGCGCGTGCTGAACGTCTTCGAGCTCTTCTCGGGCATCGACCAGTTCTTCCGCTTCGAGCGCCGTCCCGTCCCGGGCCGCGAGCTCGCGGACCAGCTGCGGCTCGACCATCCGATGCTCACGATGGTGATGAAGCGCGGCGGGGAGGTGCCGGAGGTCGTCTACCCCTTCGACGATCCCAAGGCGCGACATCGTCTCGGCGATCCCGTCCCCTGGGCCCTCGCGATCGCGATCCCCCGCATCTCGGACGAGCCGGATCGCCTCTTCGATCGCCTCTTGTCGCGCGTCGAGGCAGCGCCGGTCCAGACCCTCGACCGGCACTACCGCGCGATCTTCGACTGGCTCGTCGAGACCACGGGCAAGGCCTGCTGGATCGAGCGATCGGGCACCTCGATCGACTACCTCTCGGACCTCGTCGAGTTCTTCCCCGACGCGCGCTTCGTCCACATCCATCGCGACGGCCTCGAGGCGGCGCTCTCGATGCGCGAGTACCCCGTGCTGCGCGTCGCCGTCGCCGTGATGAACGGGCTCGCGGGCGAGATCGAGTACAGCCACGAGGGGCTCGAGCGCCTCGAACGCGAGGACGGCCCGGCGATCGATCGGCTGCTCGCCGCGCGGCCACCGATCGAGCTCTACGGGCGCTACTGGAGCGATCAGATCCGGAACGGGGAGCGGGCCCGAAAGAGCCTGCCGAAGGAGGCCTTCCTCGACGTCCGCTTCGAGGATCTCGTGACGCGACCCCAGGAGGTGCTCACGCGCATCGCCGGGTTCCTCGAGCTGCCGGACGACACGCGGGCCGACGGCTCTGCCTGGATCGAGCACGCGGCCGCGCTCTCCCACGGCCTGCCGGCACGTCGCGCCCCACAGCTGCCCGAGGACGAGGCGGAGCGGCTCCGGGCCGCCTGCGCGGAGGCCATGGCGCTCCTCGGGCGCACGCCCGGTGACGACGGCGGCCCGTCGACCTAACGCGTCGGGACGCGAACGAGCGAGCGGGCCTCGCGCGCCTCGCGGAAGAGGTCGACACGCTGCTCGAAGCCCAGGATGCCGAAGCCCACGAGCGCGCGATTGTCGGAGGGCTCGACGACGCGGTCGCCGACGCCCAGCCGGGGGATCCAGACCCGGAATCCACGATGGGCCTTGAGCGCCTCGAGCCCCTCGATCCCGGCGATCGTGCCCGCGCGCTCGGCGAAGACCGCGACCCAGGCCCCCTGCTTCGATCGATCCGTCGGCGGCGGGCAGAGGTCGAGATGCGAGAGCCATCGGATCGCCGCCGGCGCCAGACCGGCGGCGAGTGACGTGTGGTGCGAGAAGACGTCACCGTGGAAGCGCGCGGCGAGCTCGAGCAGGACGAGTCCCCGTTCGGCGTCGATCACGTCGGCCTTGACGGGCCCGTGGTCGTAGCCCACGACGTCGACCGCCCGCTGCATCGCATCGCAGACCCGATCCGCGAGCCCGAGTCCCCACCCGGCGTCGATGCCCCCGTAGATCGGCACGCATGCGGGCGCCGGCGTGAAGAAGCGTCGCCCGATCGACACGAGCGTGAAGCGACCGTCCCGGACGAAACCGTTGACGTCGTAGTGATCGCCCTCGACACACTCCTCGATCAGACAACGCGCCCCGAACGCGAAGGCCTCGCGCAGCGCCTCCTCGACCGCGGGTGCGCCCCGCACGCGGCGAACGCCCCGGCTGCCCGAGGCATCCACGGGCTTGACGACGTACTCCCGATCGGAATCGACGGGGCCCGACCCCTCGCCGCGCTGCACGAGCCGACCCTCGGGCACGAGCAGCCCCGCCTGCGAGAAGGCCTGCTTGGCGGCGTGCTTGTCGTCCATCAGCGCGATCGACTCGGGCGGGGCATGGGGCAGCCCGAGAGCCGCGGCGATCGGACTCACGCTCCCGACACCGAGATCCGTGCTCGTGAGGACGGCGCCGACGTCGAGCCCCGCGCAGGCCTTCGCGAGCGGTGCGAGGATCGCGGCGGGATCGTCGATCGGAGCGCGCACATGGATCGCGCCTTCGGGCAATCCCGCCGGCGATTCCGCTCGATCGACGACGATCGGCGCGAGACCGACCCCGGCGATGGCCTTCATCAGGTCCCGCTGCACGGGTCCCGCACCCAGCTGCACGACCGCCGGCCTCACGCGGCCCCTCCCGCCCGAAGACCGAAGGGCATCGTCCAGCCGTCGCGGACCGTCGCCCGCGCGAGCGCCCGAAGCGCCTCCCCGTCACGCGCGGCAACGAGCCGCCAGTCCTCCCCGTCCCGCAAGAGGGCGCGCGGCCGAGGCCTACCGGCCGCGATCGAGGCGGCGCGACCGGTCTGGACCGAGACGAGCTGCGCGAAGGCGTCGTAGCCCGGCCAGGCCGAGGGCAGCAGCCGATCCGCGATCGCGTCCCCGCCGACGCCGACGTGGATCTCGATCACGAAGGCCCGCCCCGAACGATCGACGCGCAGCGACAGCGCGACGAGCGTCCGGCTCTCCGGAAAGGCCCGACCGAGTCGCTCGACGACGTCGTCGATCCCGCTCGGATCCATCTCGAAGACCGAGGGCGTACCGCAGCCGACGCCCTGGATCGCACCCCCTTCGTCGAGTGCGACCCACTCGTCCCAGAGCGCGAGCCGGGTCGCCCGACCGGCGTCGAGGTGCACGAGCAGAGACACGTCGATCCCGTCGACCCACTCGGACACGTCGACCCGACCGTTCGCCGAGGCGGACGCCGCCGCCCGCCAGGCTCGGGACCAATCGTCCCCGCGCTCGATGCGCCGGATGCCGTCCTTGCCACGGATCGTCACGTCCGGCCGAAGGCAGACGGCCTCGCGTCCCCAGTCCACGGCGTCGGCCGACTCGAAGCGCCGCGGGGTCGGGAGCCCGTGGTCGGCGCAATGTCGCGCGAGCGCCCGCTTGCTGGTCGAGGCGTCGAGCAGGGCTTCGCAGGGTGCGACGAGACCGCGTGCCCGGGCCAACCGGGACGAGGAGTCGAGGGCGATCCGATCCGTCACGCGCGCGACGACGCCGGCGAGGCGCTCGTCGACGAGCTCGCGCAGGATCGCATCGTGCTCCCGCAGGCTCTCGCAGACGAAGTGGTCGGCGAGGGAGGCGCCCGGCGCGAAGGCGTCGCGGTCGACCGCGACCACCCGCCAGCCGGCGCGCCGCGCGGCATCGAGCACGGGTAGCTGGTTGCGACCCGCGCCATACACGAGCAGGGATCCGCCCGACGCGTCGTCCGCTCCACCCGCTTCGCGGCTCAGCCGTAGCATCGCACGACCTCGATCCCGCGCGCGGCGGCGGTCGGCGCGATCGCGGCGAAGACCTCGTCCTCGAAGGCATGGGTCGAGATCACGACCGCGTCGAGGTCGAGCGCGGCGAGCGCCTCGGGCCCGTGCACGGGCCAGTCGAGGAAGCGTCCGCCGATCTTGCCCGGATCGCTGTCGAACACGCAGGCGACGGCGTCGTCCAGATCCAGCAGATCGCTCAGGAAGCGCGTGTGCATGCCCGCGCCGTACACGCCGACCCGCGCGCCCTCCGCGCGCCAGCGCGCGAAGCGCCCGCCCAGGCGCTCGACCAGGCCCTGCTCGAAGCGCTCGCGCGCCTCGCGATGGCGATCGACGGCGGCGCGCAGGGCGGCCCCATCGTCCCCGGCTCGCGTCGCGAGGACTTCGCCGGCCGCGGCGCGCCGGGCACAGACACGCAGATTCGGGATCCCCACCTCTTCGTCGAAGGCGATCGGGACGAGGCCGACCGAGGCGAGGCAGCATTCGAGAGAGCTCCGTGTGAAGTGCGAGAGATGCTCCCACGAATAGAACTCGGCGATCTGTGCGACCGGCCGGAGCGAGTCGGGCACCTCGACGAAGAGCAGGCCCTCGGGCGCCAGCGCCCGGGCGATCCGCTCGAGCGCCGAGCGCGGATCCCAGAAATGCTCGAGGGCGCTGATGCAGGTCACGATCTCGAAGGGACCCTCGGGCATCGCGCCCTCGAGATCGCCCTCGTGGACCTCGATGCCGCGGGCCGCGGCGGCCCGGGCGGCGGAGCGCGAGGGCTCGAGTCCGACGCGACGCCAGCCCGGCAGTCGGGCCTCGAGCCCGGCGAGCAGGTCGCCCGTCGCACAGCCGACGTCGAGCACGCGGCCCGGCTCGCGATCCGCGCGATCGGGGAGACGGGACTCGATGAAGCGGACCCGCTCGGTCACGAGGCGATGAAGGCGGGAGCCGGGCTCGCTGCGATGGAAGACGCTGCCGGAGGCTTCGCTCGCCGACGCATAATGGCGACGCATGTCCTCCGGCGACGGACGCGGGCTGGTGTACATGAAGCCGCATCGGTTGCAGAGTACGTCGGTCTTCTCGAAGCGACCGAGCGTCGGACCGGCGTGGTGGGTGCGGCGGTAGATCGGGTCGGCGTCCTCCGCACCGCAGATCGCGCATGCGACGTGCACCCACTCCACGGCTCTGCGCCCTCCTCGGCCCCGCGGCGTCTGCTCCGCTCGGATCCGTCGCGACCTCCCGCCCGATTCGGTCGCCGAATCGCTCGACTTGACCGGAGAGCTACCCGCTCGTTGCGAGTGTTCGGGTCCGCTCCAGATCCTTCGACACGTTCCCGTGTCGCCTCGCCGATCGGACGGGAACATCCCGCTGCGGCGCGCACGCGCGACGACACTGCACGACTCGGGCCCGATGCGGGTCGGAGCTCCGGCGTTCGCCCGATCACGACGGTCCGGCGAATGCCGCATTCCTTTGCCGTGAGCGGCCTCGCAGGCGATTCGATTGGAGACGCAGGCGGTCGGCAGCCGATAGGAAGCTCCACATGCTGGATCCCCACGACGTCAAGGGCCCCGAGGCCCTCCGATCACTCTCGATTCCCGAGCTCGAGGCCTTTGCGGGTCGCGTGCGCGAGTTCCTGATCGACACGACCGCCCGCACCGGCGGCCACATCGGCGCGAACCTGGGTACGGTCGAGCTCTCGCTCGCACTCCACCACGTCTTCGACTCGCCGCGCGACAAGATCATCTGGGACACGGGTCATCAGGGCTACACGCACAAGATCGTGACGGGACGCGCGGCGGCCTTCTCGACCCTCGACACCTACGGCGGCATGAACCGCTTCGTGACGCGTACGGAGAGCGAGCACGACGTGATCGAGGCGTCCCACGCCGGCACCTCGATCTCGATCGCCCTGGGCATCGCCCTCGCGAACCGCCTCGCGCACGCGCCGCACCATACGATCGCCGTGATCGGCGACGGATCCCTCGCCGAGGGACTCGCCCTCGAGGCGCTGAACCATGCCGCCGTCGAGCGCGACACCAATCTGATCCTCGTGCTCAACGACAACGGCTACGCGATCAGCCCGGGCTTCGGGGCGCTGCACGAGTACCTCCGCACCCTCGAGCCGGGCGAGACGCGGCCCGAGCTCCTCTTCTCGTCCCTCGGCCTCGACTACCATGGCCCGGTCGACGGTCACGACGTCGGCCAGGTCGTGGGGGCCTTGCGTGGGGCGCGCGGCTCCGACCGGGTCGCGCTCGTGCATCTCAAGACGCGCAAGGGCGAGGGCTACGCGCCCGCGGACGCGCATCCGCTCCGGATGCACTTCTCCTTTCCCTACGACCGCGAGACCGGCGCCGCCCGACCCCGCGCGGGCGCCCCGCCCTATCCCGAGACGGCGGCCCGGGTGATCGGCGAGGAGATGGCGCGGGACGAGCGGATCGTCGCGATCACGCCCTCGACGCTCTACGCGACGGGGCTGCAGCCGATCTTCGAGAAGTTCCCCGAGCGCTGCTTCGACCCGGGCATGATGGAGCAGCACGCGATGAGCCTGACCGTTGGGCTCGCGACGGGGGGCTACAAGCCGGTCGTCTTCTACCAGTCGACCTTCATGCAGCGCGCCTTCGACCAGCTGATCCACGACGTCTGCTTCATGGACCTCCCGATCCTGATCCTCACGGTCCGGACGGGATTCGCGGGCTACGACAACCCGACCCATCACGGGATCTACGAGACCGGCTACACGCGGCCGTTGCCGAACCTGCGGACGATGTATCCCAAGGACGTCCACGAGCTCGAGCGGATGGTGCGCGACGGGCTCGTCTCGCTCGCACATCCGACCCTCGTCGCGATGCCCTACGGACCCGGGGACGCCTTCGATGCCTCCGTGCTCGAGGAGCCGGCCGAGTCCTTCGCCCGGGCCGAGCTCGTCGAGGAGGGCGCGGAGCTCTTGCTGATCGCCGTCGGCCCGCGCTTCGCGGCGGCCCGGGAGGCCTGTTCGCGGCTGCGCACCGCGGGCACGAGCGCGGGACTCGTCAACCTGCGACATCTCAAGCCCCTGCCCGAGGCGCAGCTGGTCGACTTGATGCGCCGCTACCGACGCGTGGTGACGGTCGAGGAGGCCGTGCTCGACGGCGGGGTGGGATCCGCGATCGCGGCGCTCGCGATGGACCACGAGCTCGACTGCCGGCTGCTCCGGATCGGCCTGCCCTGCGCCTTCGTCGAGCCGGGCTCGAACGAGGAGCTCGCCCGCGCCTACCGACTCGACGCCGACGGCATCCTGGCGCGCATCCAGGAGCGATGGTCGTGAGCGGAGGCGCCCTCGCAGGACGCGTCGCCCTCGTCTCCGGCTCCTCGCGAGGCATCGGCCGCGCGATCGCGGAACGCTTCGCCCGGGAAGGCGCCGACGTCGCGATCACCTGGCATCGAAGCGACGAGGCCGCCGACGCGCTCGCCCGACGGATCGAGAAGGAAGGCGGCCGCGCCGTGTCGCTCCAGCTCGACGTGACCGAGCGCGCGAGCATCCGCCGATGCATCGACCGCACGATCGAGGCCTTCGGCCAGCTCGACGTCGTCGTCAACAACGCGGGCTTCCTCGAGCAGAAGCCCTTCGCGACGATCAGCGACGCGGACTGGGACCATACCTTCGACGTCAACCTGAAGAGCGCCTTCGTCTTCGCCCAGGAGCTGGGCCCCCACTTCGAGTCCCGAGGCGTCGGCAACATCGTGAACGTCACCTCGGTCGGTGGCCAGACCGGTGGCACCAAGGCACCCCACTACGCCGCCGCGAAGGCCGGCCTCATCTCCCTCACCCGCTCCCTCGCGAAGCTCTACGCCCCCTCCGGCGTACGGGTCAACGCGATCGCTCCCGGCTACGTCGCGACCGACATGTACGACGACATCCTCACCCGGGAGTCCGAGGAGGCGATCCTCGCGACGATCCCCCTCGCCCGGGTGGGCGACCCGCACGACGTGGCCGCCGCCGCGCTCTACCTGGCGAGCGACGAGTCCGCCTACGTGACGGGCCACGTGCTGAACGTGAACGGGGGCGTCTTCCTCGGCTAGTCGCCGGGACCGCATCCCCTCCGAGAGGAACGAATGACCGGGACCCTCCTCGTGCTCGGCGCGAGCGCCGACCAGCTCTTCATGATCGAGACGGCCCGCGCGATGGGCCTCCACGTCGTCGCGATCGACCGTAATCCCGACTCGCCGGGCTTCGCCCGTGCGAACGAGTCCGCCGTCGTCAGCACGCGCGACGTCCCCGCCCTCGTGGAGCTCGCCGACTCGCTCCGCGCGAAGGGACATCGCCTGCTCGGCGTGACGACCATGGGCAGCGACATCCCGGACGTCGTCGCCGCGCTCGCGGCCCACCTCGGCACCCCCGGTCCCTCGACCGAGAGCGCCCGGCTCGCCACGGACAAGTACGCGATGAAGTGCCGCTTCCGGGAGCGTGGCATCCCGATCCCCTGGTTCGAACGGATCGAGCGGGCGGCGGAGCTGCACGCGGCCGTCGCCGCGCGCGGCCTGCCCCTCGTGCTGAAGCCCCTCGACAGCTCGGGCTCGCGCGGCGTCTTCCTGCTCGAACCGGGCTGCGACCTCGACGCACTCTTCGCGCGCTCGATCGCGTACTCGCGGATCGGAGCGTGCCTCGTCGAGGAATACCTGCCGGGGCCCCAGATCAGCACGGAGACCGTGCTGTGGAGGGGACGCGGCGTGACGCCCGGCTTCGCCGACCGCAACTACGAGCTCCTCGATCGCTTCCGTCCGCAGTTCATGGAGAATGGCGGCTGGGTTCCGAGCACCCTCGACACCGCCGAGCGGCAAGCCGTCGAGGATCTCGTCGTCCGCGCTTCGCTTGCCCTCGACATCACCGATGGCGTCACGAAGGGCGACGTCGTGATGACCGACGAGGGCCCGAAGATGATCGAGCTCGCGGCCCGACTCTCGGGCGGCGACTTCTGCGAGAGCCTCGTCCCGCTCGGCACGGGCGTGAACTACGTCGAGGCCGCCATCCGAATCGCGATCGGCGACACGCCGGATCTCGACGCGCTCACGCCACGCTTCGAGCGCTGCGTCGCGAATCGCTACTTCTTCGTCGAGCCGGGGCGACTGCGCCGCATCGGCGGCGCCGAGTCCCTGCGCGGCGAGCCCTGGCTCGCGAAGCTCGCCTTCTGGTACGCGGCCGGTGACACCATCCCCCCGACCCGCAGCCACGCCGAACGCTTCGGGGTCTTCGTCGTCGTCGGGCGGAACCGCGACGAGGTGCAGGCGCGGATCGACGAGGTCTACCGCAGGGTGGAGATCGTGGTGGACCGCGTCGCCGAGTCGCGCGGCGTTTCGGCCGCCGGTTCGGGCGTGGGCGTCGCACCGACCGCCTGATCCGACACGCCCTCCCGACCGTTCGCCATTCGAACGGGCATCGCCCGCCCCGACGCGTGTTCGGGGGCCGACGCCTCTCGGCATCGGATCGCTTCGAGGATCTCCCGCGGCTCGGGTGACGGTACGACGCCGACGCAATCCAGGATGCGACGGACGCGCTCGGCCAGCAGCCGCGTCGCGTCGAGCGCGTCCGGCAGGATGTCGACGCCGATCCGCGCATGGCGGGCGCCGCTCCGCCCGAGATGACGCATCAGGATCGACCAGTCGTGCTCGCTCGCCACGACCGGAAGCTCGCCCTCGAGTCGCGCGAGAAAGCCGAACATCGCGTCGAGGGAGCCGTCGCCCCTCGCGGGCTCGGCGGCCGCGACCGGCTCGACGAGCTTCGTGACGACCATCAGCTCGGGCTCGAGCCGATCGACGCGGGCGAGGTCCGCGACTTCGAGCGCGGCGACGACGTGGCGGCAACGGACCCCATCGAGCGCCCCCGTCACGTCGAAGCCCGGCCGACGGTCCGCGACGAAGACGCGTCCGCGTGCGATCGGATCCGCGAGCAGTCGCCGCACCACCGAGAGCGTCGCCGTCTTCCCCCCGCTCCCCACGATCGCCACGAGCTTGATGCGCGCTTCGTTGGCCACGAACTCGAGGGCGGAGAGCACGCGCTTGCCCCGCCGCCTCGCAAAGTCGGCGATCGCGTCGTCGGGCTCCGTCTCGGGAGCGAGAACGACGAGATCGGCGCGTGCCGCGAGCGCCGGGTCGTGCCGGCCGCGGGCGAGCTGGATCGCACCGCCGAGGCGTACGGTCGCAGATTCCAGTGCGCGGCCGGGATCCCGGTCCGAGAGCGAGACGCGATGTCCCGCGCGAAGCAGGAAGCGGGCGATCGACTGACCCGACGCGGAGGCCCCGACGACGTAGTAGTGCCGACGCTCGAAGCCGAAGGCCGGCTCGAGGCGTCTCTTCCTGTTCCCCGTCCTCGCGCTCGTCGTTGCCACGTCGGATCCTCCTCGCTCCCGGCTCTCTTCGGCGCACGAGGCGAAGGGATCGAGGGCCGCGCGTGATCTTCCGCGTGAGCCCCCTCGACGCACGGGCGAAGGCCGGGACCGGACTCGACGCTTCGCCTCGCCGGAGTCCCGGTCTTCCATCCAGTCGCTACCCTCGAAGGCCTCGATCGCGGCTTCGAGAGAGCCGAAGGAGGACACGGAATGGGAACGCGGATGGCCAAGGCCGCGCTCGACGTCGGACTCGTGAGCGCCGAGCCCGATCGGTTGATCGCCTTCTACGCGGGCGTGGCGGGCTTCGAGGTGCTCGAGCCGCTCGAGATCCCGAACGTCGGTCGCATCCACAAGCTCGCCTGCGGCGAGAGCATCCTGCGCGTCCTCGACCCGGTCACGCCGCCCGAGCCCGATCCGTCGAAGTCCTTCTCGGCGACGCGCGGCATCCGCTACCTGACGCTCGAGGTCGAGGACATCGAGGCCGCCGTCGAGGCCGTCACGGCCCTCGGCGGATCCGTCGCACTCCCGCCCTTCCAGCTGCGTCCGGGACGCCGCGTGGCCCAGGTCGCCGACCCCGATGGCAACATGATCGAGCTGGGGCAGGGCTAGCATGGACCGGATGGACTACGACCCCTTCTCGGACGACGTGATGCGCGATCCCTGGCCCTACTACGCGCGGCTACGGCGCGAGGCGCCCGTCTACTACTCCGAGAAATACGACACCTGGTTCCTGTCGAAATTCGAGGACATCCGCGCGTCCACGACGAACGACGTGTTCAGCGCGGAGAAGGGCGTCTCGCCGGAGATGGTGATCCTGAAGTCGCCCCCGCCGCCGGATCCCGTCTTCTCGATGCTCGACCTGCCACGGGCGAAGTACTACCGGAGGATCTTCTCGCCGCGGTACACGCGCCGCGCCGTCGAGTCGATGGCCGACGAGATGCGGGCCTTGACGCGGGAGCTGCTGGCGCCCCTTCGCGAGCGACGCAGCTTCGACGTCTACCGCGACCTCGCCGATCCCCTGGCGACCTTCGTGATCGCGGACCTGATCGGCCTGCCGCGTGAAGAGGCGCTCACGTTGCGCGCCCACGTCGCGGACTTCTTCGCGCGCGAGCCGGGACAGATCGGGACGAACGAGCGGAACCAGCAGGCGATGATCGCCCTGATGACACGACTCGCGGAGATCATCGGCGCACGCATGGCCGAAGGCGCCGGCGAGGGCGACGACCACATCTCGGTCATGCTTCGCTCGGAGATCGAGGGCGCGCCGATGTCGCTACCGGCCATGGTCGCCGCGACGCACACCATGCTCGTGACCGGCGCCGAGGTCGTGCCGCTCTCGGTCGCGAACACGATCCTCTACCTCGCGCGGCACCCGGACCAGCGCCGCGCCCTCGTCGAGGATCCCGCCCTGATCCCCTACGCCTACGCGGAGTCGCTCCGCTACGACCAGCCGACGAACCTGCTCGGTCGCACGGTCAAGGATCCCGTCGAGATCCGCGGGCAGAAGCTGCTGCCGGGACAGGGCGTCATGTTCCTCTGGGCCTCGGGCAACCGGGACGAGGAGGAGTTCCCGGAGGCCGATCGCTTCGACGTCCATCGCCGCCCGCCGCGCACCCTCTCCTTCGGCCACGGCGCCCACAAATGCATCGGCGAGCATCTCGGCCTGCTCGAAGGCCGGATCCTGCTCGAGGAGATCCTCGCCATGGCACCGGAATACGAGGTCGACGAGTCCGGCGCGCAGCGCGTCTACGGCGAGTTCCTGCACGGCTACCACCGGATGCCGATCGGCTTCTGAGACGTGGACCGAAGATTTCACCTCGTGATTCGCGATCCGAGCGCGGTCTGTCGCCCGGGAATCCACCTCGCCGATCCCACCTACACCGCGTACCTCGCCTCGTGCGCCACACATCGCCCGATCGCCCGAGTCCCGATCCGCCCGAAGTAGCACGCCGCGAGCCACCCACGGACTCCCTGCACCCGCCACGGAAAGCACCGCCGCCCCAGCACCTCCCGAACCGAGATCGGCCTCGTTCCGATCCCCACCGCCTCCGCCGGCGTCCCCCTTGGCCGGTTCACCGACCGATCCTTCACGTAGTTCCGCCACACACTCCAGATCGCCAGCCGATACAACGCCGACTGCCTCCGCTTCGAGAACGCAATCGTCTCCCGCTTGTGGTTCGCACTCGAGTGCCGGATCAGCAGATCCGACAGGTTCACCGCGAAGAGTGGGTTCTTCGTCGTCCGCGCCACCTTCGAGCTCGTCTGCTCGTGGATGAAAGTCCGGTCCCGGAGCCTCCGGATCGCTCGCGGATACGCCTGGTGCTCGTCGCTCCGAAGCACCACGGCCCCACCCGGTGGCACGACCCGCCGCAACAGCTCCTCCACCCGCTTCCGCGTCGCCTGGGGATCCGGCCGGCCATAGCGCTTCTCGAGGAGGTCCCGCTTCGCAGCCTGCGCCGGCCGCATCGTCCCGCTCCGCCGCAGCTCCGCATCGTTGAACCCGTAGACGAAGAGGCTCTCGCCACCGACCACGAGGTTCAGGTCCATCGGCCAGTACTGGCTGTGCTCGAAGCCCCGGAACCCGTCGAGGACGAGCGGCTCGGTCGGACACGACTTCGGTCTACGTCGCTCGTGGAAGAGAAGGCAATGCCGCCCCAGCCGGTCGCTCATCCTCCGGACGGTGGAGTGCGACACACCGTACTCGCGGGCGATCTGTCGGAACCCGGAGCAGGCGACGAGGCGATGGAAGACGGGCTCGAGGAGCTCGGGCCTTCGGAGCCAGTATCGGGTGGAGAAGGAGGAGGCGCTGAAGTAACGCCGGCAGCGTGAACACTGGTACTTCTGGACGCGGTGGGGCCTGCGACGGCGGAGGTAGAAGCCCTTCTTGATGAAGCGCCAAGTGGTTGACTGCGAACGGGAATCGCAGTCGGCGTGGGGGCAGAACGGGGGGCGGCGGTAGGGGGAGAGGTCATCCATCCCCGCCGACTACGCAGATCGCGTGCCGGGGGAAATCTTCGGTCCATGTCTCGGCTTCTGAGCCGCCCGGCGAACCGACGGCCTCAGTCTCGCGGCGCCAGCGCCTCGGCCGTCAGTCCGTGGTGACCCCAGTCGTCGCCACCGCCCGCGAACTCGTGCTCGACCCAGTCATCGCCGACGAGCACGCCGTCCCAGCCGATCTCGACGTCGAAGCCCGACGGCCCCTGCATGTAGAACGAGACGGTCTTGTCGTTGCGATGTCGACCGAGGCCGGAGGTGATCCGCACACCCGCGGCGAGCGCCCGGTCGAGGGCGAGCCCGACGCCGTCGATCGTCGTCGATTCGAGCATCAGGTGCTGCAGACCCGAAGGCGGCCCGAGCTGGAGGAGCGCCAGGCTGTGGTGTCGGCGGGTGCAGCGCAGGAAGTGGATGCCCATGCCGCCCGGACCGAATTGCATGTAGTCCGTCCGCCTGAAGCCGAGCACGTCGCGATAGAACGCGAGCGCCGGCTCGATCTCGGGGACGTAGAGCACGACGTGACCCATGCCGAGGGGGCCCGTCAGGAACTCGATGTCGAAGTCGGGCTCGGGGGGCTGGTCGACGATCGGGCCTGTGAAGAGCTCGAGGCGATGGCCGGCGGGATCGTGGAGCACGGCGAGATCGGCCACGCTGCGCGCCTGGCGCTCGTCCTCGGTCCCGCGCCGGATCTCGACCCGATGTCGACCGATCGCGTCGACGGCGCGGGCGAGATCCGTCGCGGTCGGCAGCTCGAAGCCGAGGTAGGCGAGGCCGGGCGTGTTCGCGGGATGGATCGCGAGCCGCCATTGGCGCCGATCCATCTTGAGGAAGACGCTGCCGTCGTCGGCGACGCCTGCCGCGTCCGGATTCGCGATGGGAATGCCCTGCCGACGCGGACCGGGCGGGATCAGCGCCGGCGTGAGTCCACAGACCTTCGTGCCGAACTCGCGCCAGGCGATCGGGTCCGGCGCCCCGACGCCGACGTACCCGAGCCCACCCAGCGGAAATCGTGCGTCCTGCATGCCGAAGGTCCTCCTCGTCGCGCCGCTTCGCCCCGTGCCGCTTCGTCCGACCCGCCGCGGGTCGCCCGCTCGCGACGTCCAACGGTAGCCACCTCCCGCTAGACTGCCGCGACGTCACCACGAGGAGCCGCATGCCGACCCCCACCCAGGGCCCCCCGATCCCGCCCGTCGTCCGCACGGACGACGCACGCTTCGAACACCTCCCGGGCCATCCCTTCGCCCCGCACTACGTCTCGGTCCGCAATCCCTTCCACGAAGAACCGCTCCGCATGCACTACGTCGACGAGGGGCCGCGTGACGCGCCCGTCGTGCTGATGACCCACGGCGAGCCGACCTGGTCCTACCTCTATCGCAAGCTGATCCCGGCCTTCGCGGGCGCGGGCTTGCGCGCGATCGCCGTCGACCTCGTGGGCTTCGGCCGCTCGGACAAGCCGACGCTCGCTGCCCACTACTCCTTCGCGGGACACGTCGACTGGCTCCACGAGCTCGTCCTCCGACTCGACCTGCGCGACGTCACGCTCGTGGGTCAGGACTGGGGCGGGCCGATCTCGATGGGCGTGCTGGCGCGCGAGCCCGATCGCTTCGCGCGCGTCGTCGCCGCGAATACCATGCTGCACACCGCCGAGCCCGAGCTCGCCGGTCGGATCACCTGGGCCGCGCACGCGAGCGGCGACGAGGACTCGACCGTGAACGCGGCGCTCCTCGACTGGACCCGCGCGACCCATCGCATGCCCGAGTTCCGCGTGAGCGACTCGGTCGCGGGGGCGACGCGCCGGGGCATCCCGCCCGAGGTCGCCGCGGCCTACGATGCGCCCTTTCCGAGCGAGTGGCACAAGGCAGGCGTGCGGCAGTTCCCGGCGCTGATCCCGGTCACGCGGTCGGATCCCGGCGCCGCGCTCAATCTCCAGACCTGGCAGGTGCTGCGGCGCTTCGAGCGACCCTTCCTGACGCTCTTCGGCGACGGCGACCCGCCGACGCGCGGCTGGGACGCGATCTTCCGCGAGCGCGTACCCGGCGCCGCCGGCCAGCCCCATGCGACCCTCGAGAACGCGGGGCATTTCTGGCAGGAGGATTGCGGCGCCGAGGCGGCGGCGATGATCGTGGATTGGATCGCCGCGACCCGCTGACCGCCGGTCCCGCACGGCGCGTGAAGATCGCGGCGCCGGGGCACGCGACCGCTACCTCCGGCCGCGCCATCTGGGATAGGCTTCGCGCGTGAGCTGGCTCCAAAGCAATCGCACCCCCCTCATCGTCTCGTCGATCGCCCTCCTCGTCCTCCTGGCGGGGATCTGGGGCGTGCGGACCTCCGATGGATCCGTGAAGGCGCGCGAGCGCGAGGCCCGTCTCGCCGAGGCACGCGAAGGCGGCCAGGGCGCCGGGGCAGACGCGACGCCGACCCTCGTGGTCGAGGTATCGATCGCGCAACGAGCTCCCGAGCCCGAGCTCGCGGAGCTCGCGGGCACGCTCGAGCCGATCCGTTCGACGATGGTCGCCGCCGAGCTCGCCGCCCGGGTGGTCGAGGTGCCCGCGACGGAGCATGCCCCGATCGCGGAAGGCGGGCTCCTCGTGCGGCTCGACGACGCGCTGCCCCAGGCCGAGCTCGTCCGCGCGAGCGCGGCCCACGAGCTCGCGCGCTCGGAGCTCGAGCGCCAGCGCCGCCTCGGCAGCCGCTCCGTCGCCTCGGAGGCCGAGCTCGATCGCGCCGCGGCCGAGGAGCGACGCACCTTTGCGGCGCTGCTCGAGGCCCGCACGCGCGTCGGCCACACACGGATCACGGCGCCCTTCGATGGACTCGTGAATGCGCTCGACCTCGATCCCGGCGCCTACGTGCAGCCGGGCACACCGATCGCCGAGGTGCTCGACGTCTCGACGATCGAGCTCACGGTCGCGCTCGGCGACCGGCAGGTCCGGGCGATCGAGCCCGGCACGACGGTCGGCGTCCGCGTCGACGCACTCGGCAACGAGATCGTCGAGGGTCGGGTCGCAAGGGTGGGCCGCGCCACGCGCTCCGGGACCGGTCGCTACCCCGTCGTCGTCGAGCTCGACAACGCCGAGGGACGCCTGCTGCCCGGCATGCTCGCCCACGTCCGCTTCGAGCTCGGCCGCACGCCGGCGATCCGCATCCCCTCCCGCGCGATCCTGCGGGAGTTCGAGCTCGACTACGTCTTCGTGCTCGATGCCGAGGACCGCGCCCATCGCGTCCGCATCACGACGCGACCCGTCCCCTTCCGCCCGGATCGCATGGAGGTCGTCGACGGCCTCGCCGAGGGCGATCGCGTCGTGACCAGCGCCGTCCTGCAGCTGCGCGACGGACTGCGCGTGCGCACCCGATGACGCTGCCGGAGTTCAGCGTCCGGCAGACCGTGCTCGTGAACGTGCTCTTCGTCGTCTGCATGGTCGGCGGCTTCGGCGCCCTCGGCCTCACGGAGGTCGAGTACTTCCACGACGTCACGCTCAACAAGGCCGTCGTGACGACGCGCTGGCCCGGGGCCTCGCCGGACGAGGTCGAGCGCCTCGTGACGACGAAGCTCGAGGAGGAGCTGCTCACGGTCACGGACGTGGACGAGATGCGGTCCGCGTCCCAGGCAAACGTCTCGATGGTCACGATCGACTTCGACGAGACCCTCGACACGATCGAGTACGAGTCGGCCGTGAACGACGTACGCGGCGCCCTCGAGCAGGTCGAGGACCTGCCGGAGGACGCGGAGGAGCCGCTGATCCGGGAGATCATCACGGCGGAGGTCGACCCGGTCGTCTTCATCGCCGTCTCCGACGAAGGCGGCGTCGGCGACCTGGCACTCCGGGACGTGGCCCAGGAGATCGAGTCGCGCGTCCGGCTGCTGCCCGGCGTCTCGAAGGTCGAGATCCGCGGGCTCCAGGACCGTGAGGTGCGCGTCCTCGTCGATCGCGGCCGCGCGGCCCTCTACGGACTCACGGTCTCGGACGTGGCCGACCGCATCAGGCGCCAGAACCAGAACCTTCCGGCTGGCACCTTCCAGGACGCCGCCGGCGAAGCCACCCTCCGTGCGACCGGCGACTACCACTCGGTCGAGGAGATCCTCGACACCGTCGTGCTCGACCCCGCCCCGGGCGAGGACGCGAGCGCGCGGATTCGCGTCCGGGACGTCGCACGGGTCGAACGCGATCTCGAGAAGCCCACCTTCGTCACGCGTTACGATGGTCGACCGGCGGCGCTCGTCTCGATCGCGAAGAAGGACAAGACGGACGTGCGCGATCTCGTCGCCCGCGTCGACGCCTTCGTCGAGGAGTTCGCGCCCCTCGTGCCCGAGGGCATCCGGGTCGGCAAGACCCTCGACGACGCCGAGTTCGTGCGGCCCCGGATCGGTTCGCTGCTCTCGAACCTCGGGACGGGCATGCTGCTCGTCTTTGCGCTGCTCTGGTTCACGATCGGGTTCCGCAACTCGATGCTCACGATCGTCGCGATCCCGTTCAGCTTCCTGACGGCGATCGTCTTCTTCCCGATCCTCGACATCAGCATCAACTCGAACACGCTGGTCGGCATGCTGCTCGTCTCGGGCATGCTCGTCGACGACGCGATCATCGTGCTCGAGAACATCTACCGGAAGATCGAGGAGGGACTCGAGGTCCGACGAGCCGTGCTCGAGGGCGCGAACGAGGTCCTCTGGCCCGTGACCGTCGCCGTCCTCACGACGGTCTCGGCCTTTGCACCGCTGCTGCTCGTCGCCGGCACGGCGGGCAAGTTCGTCTCGGTCATGCCCAAGTGCGTGGTCGTCTGCCTGCTCGCCTCGCTCTTCGAGTGCCTCGTGATCCTGCCGGCCCACTACCTCGACTTCGGGAGTCGGACCGCGACACCCGAGGCGCGCCGCGGCCACACGCCCTGGCACGTCCTGGCGGGCTTCTTCGAGCGCCTGCGCCGTGGCGTCGACGGCGGCTTCGAACGACTCCGCGCGCTCTACTCGAAGAGTCTCCGCCCGGTCGTGACCCATCGCTTCGCCTTCGGCCTCCTCTTCGTCTGCTTCCTCTACGCGACCTGGGCCGGCAGCCAGCACCTCGAGTTCGAGCTCTTCCCGGGCGAGTTCTCGAGCTTCAACATCACGGTCGAGTCCCCGCCCGACTACAGCCTCGAGCAGACCTCCGCCCTCACCCAGCAGATCGAGGATCGCCTGCTCGAGATGCCGCCCGAGGACGTGCAGGACTTCAATACGATCGTCGGCCTCTCGATCGACCTGAACTACGACCGGATCATCGCGCCGAACCTCGCCCTCACGACCGTCGCCATGCCCCAGAGCGAGCGCAACCAGCTCCAGCCCGACGCCATCCTCGAGCGCGCCCGCGACATCGTCCGCGAGGTCGCCGCCGCGAATCCCAGCGCGATCAGCGCCTGGCGCGTGGAGTCCGAACGCTACGGCCCGCCCGTCGGCCGCCCGGTCGAGGTCCGCATCCAGAGCGAGGACTTCGCGGTCAACAAGAAGATCGCCGACGAGCTGAAGGTCTACCTCTCGACGATCCCGGGCGTGAGCGGCGTCGACGACAACCTTAAGGAGGGGCCGCGCGAGATCCGTCTCGAGGTCGACGACGAGCGCGCCAGTCGATACGGACTCACCTTCGAGGACCTCGCCCGCGCGCTGCGCGGTGCCAACGACGGCATCGTCAGCTCGAGCTTCCGCTCCCCGACCGCCGTCGAGGACGACGACATCCGCGTCCAGCTCGAGCCCGACCAGCGCGACGACGTGCTCGACCTGCTCGAGGTCGAGGTGCGCGGCGCCAACGGCCAGCTCGTCCGCCTCGCGGACGTGGCCGATCTCGAGATCACCCGCAGCTACCTCGCCTATCGCCGCGTCGACGGCAAGCGCGCCGTCACGGTCTTTGCCGACGTCGACGACGACCTCGCCACGAGCGTCTCCGTCAACCGGGACCTCGAGGCGCGCTTCGCCGACATCCTCGAACGCTTCCCCCAGGTCGACATCGTCTACGGCGGCGAGTACCAGGAGTCGAACGAGGCGATCGCGAATACCCTCGCCGCCTTCCCCGTGGCGCTGCTCGCGATCTACATGCTGCTCGCCACGCTCTTCCGAAGCTATCTGCAGCCCTTCATCGTCCTGACCTCGGTCCCGATCGGCTTCGCCGGCATCGTCTTCGGCGTCGGCGCTCTCGGCTACACGGTCAGCTTCAGCCTCCTCTACGCGGCGGTCGGTCTGGCGGGCGTCGTCGTGAACGATGCCCTCGTGCTGGTCGACTTCACAAACCGGGCGCGCAGCGAAGGCATGCCGCTCCTCGAAGCCGTCTCGCAGGCCGGGGCGCAGCGGCTCCGGCCGGTGATCCTCACGACGATGACGACGGTCGTCGCTCTCCTGCCCATGGCCTTCGGCCTCGCCGGAGCGTCGAAGAGCTACGGACCCTTCGCGGCCGCCATCGCCTTCGGCCTGCTCTTCGCGATGCTGGGCACGCTCTATGTGATCCCCCTCGCCTACGCGTCGCTCGCGAGCCTGCAGTCGCGCCTCGAGCGGCTGCGCGATCGCTGGCGCGCATCACGCTCCGGCGTCGATCACGCGCCGGGGCAGGCGTAGGGTCGCTTCGCTAGGATCGACGCCCTCGCCTGGAGCCCCGCATGCCGATCCTCGACGCCCGTCACGACGACATGCACGCCGTCGAAGAGGACTCCGCCTGGAGCGAGTCCTACTACTTCAACGCGTACGACCCCGACGCGGACGCCGGCTTCTTCACTCGGATCGGGGTGAGGCCGAACGAGGGCACGATCGACGTCATGCTCGCCTGCTGGCTGCCCGGCGATCGAGTGGCCTTCCTGCGCGCAAAGCGGGAGCAGACGACGATGTGCGGGCCACCGCTCGAGGTGGGCGGCGTTCGTTATGCGTGTCTCGAGCGGGGACGGCGATGGCACATCGAAGCGCAGGCGGAGGCGAGACTCTTCGACCTCGCCCGGCGGCACGAGACGAGCGCGCCGATCGGGCTCGACGTCGCGTTCGAGGCCCTGATCCCGATGATCGGCCATGACGGCGAGCGGCCGGCGGGCGCTGGGCCCTCCGCGCCGGCAGACGAGGTGGACGGGAGCGCGTCCGCCTCGGCGCGGCGGGCGACGGGCAAGGGGCATTTCGAGCAGGCGGGGCGATGGACGGGGGCGATCGTCTGCGGCGGGGAGCGCTTCGTGCTCGGGGCGCGGGCACGCGGCAATCGGGACAAGTCCTGGGGACCGCGGCGGTGGGACGCGCCGAAGATGTGGCGATGGTTCTCGATCAACGTCGCCGACGACTACCATCTCGGCGGCATCCGGATCGGCACGGACGGGGGCGACCTGCATCGGGGCTGGGTCTGGCGGGACGGCGAGCACACGAGCCTCGCCGAATGGCGCCTGCGGACCGAGACCGCCGGGGACGGCATCACCCAGAAGACCTGCCATGTGACGGCCGTCGACAAGCGTGGGCGCGAGCACGTCCTGCGCGGCGACGTGATGCGGGTCTTCCCGGGTGGCGCGCGGCCGGACGAGACGGTCGTGAACGAGGGGCTGACGGCCTGGACCTGCGACGGCGTGACGGGCTACGGGATCGCCGAGTACCTCCATCAATTCGACGCGCAGAGCCGCCCCCTCGTACCGATCGAGTGAGGGCGACGGGGCGGGCATGATCGATCGTCCGGACGCCGAGACGCTGCTCGTCGCGATGGCCGAGGCGCTCACGCGCGACGTGCTGCCGGCCACGAAGGGGGCCGCCACGCACACCGCGCGCGTCGTCGCGAATCTGTGCAGCGTCCTCGCGCGCGAAGCGCAGCTCGGCGACGCAGCGCGGACCGCGACGCGCGGGGCACTCGCCGAGCTGCTCGGGCGCCACGACGCGCTGCCCGAGCTCGTGCGCGCGCTCGACGAACGGCTTCGGGAGGGGGATCCGGCCTTCGAAGCGGAGGCCCATGCCGTGCTGCTCGCCGACGTGCGCCGTCGACTGGCGATCGACAAGCCGGGCTACGACGCGTGAGCGATGCGGCGTCGCTCGAGCGGCTGGCGGCCCGACTCGCGCCACTCTTCGAAGCCGGTGCACGCGTCTCGATCCGCGGTGTCGCCTCCGTCGGCGCCCAGCGTCGCACGCTCTTCGTCGACGTGCGCAACGCCGAGGTCGCCACGCGGGCCGTCGTCCAGATCATGGGCGACGTGCTCGCGGCGACGGACGTCGAGTGCGAAGCGGCCCTGCTCCGCAAGGCCGGGGCGGAGGGCGTCCCGGTTCCGGCCGTACTCGCCGTCGACGCGTCGCTCCGCGCGATCGCGAGCGAGCACGTCGAGGGCGAGTCGATCCCGCGGCGCATCCTCCGGCTCGTCGACGCGACGCCCGAGCTCGGCGAGCGGCTCACACGAGACTGCGGCGAGGCCCTCGCTGCGATCCATCGGATCGGGGTCGCCGCACTTCCCGAGCTCCCCGACCTCGCCGATCCCGGTCGTTATGTGGACGAGCTCGAGCGGCTGCTCGACTCCCTCTCGACGCCGCATCCCGTCTTCCGCCTCGGCGTCGGCTGGCTGCGTCGCCACGCACCCTCGCCCCCCGAGCGCGCCACCCTCGTCCACGGCGACTTCCGGCTCGGCAACCTCCTCGTAGACGAGGGCGGGCTTCGCGCCGTGCTGGACTGGGAGCTCGCGCACCTCGGCGATCCGATGGAGGACCTCGCCTGGCTCTGTCTGCGGACCTGGCGCTTCGGTCGGGACGACCGCTCGGTCGGCGGCTTCGGATCCCTCGACCGATTGCGCGATGCCTACGTCGAGGCCGGGGGCGTCTTCCGCACGGAGGCCTTCGCGTGGTGGACCGTCGCACGCACGGTCTGGTGGGGGCTCGGCCTCGCGCGACAGGTGCAGGCGGTCCTCGATGGCCAGGCCGACTCGATCGTGCTCGCCGCCAGCGGCCGACGCGTCGTCGAGCTCGAATACGACCTGCTCGAGGCAATCCGACCCGGCGACTGAGCCGAGCCACAGCGCCCGCTCAGAGCCGGAGCACGAGCTCCGCCGCCCCGTGCATCGCACCCTCGACGAGTCCGACCGCCGCGCAGTCCCCGATCGCATGCGTCTCGATCCCACGCGCCCCGAGCGCGTCGGCCAGACCGGCCTCCGACACGGCGCCACTCGAGACCAGCACGAGATCCGCCCGCGTCCGCTGCGCGCGACCGTCCGCATCCTGCCAGACCACGGCATCCGCTGCGATCGAAGTCACGCGTGACCGCGCCTCGAGCCGGACGCCCGCCTCGACCGCCTCGTGCACGTAACGCCATCGTCCGACCAGCCCGTTCGCCGCCGCGAAGACCGTCCCCGGCTCGAGCACGACGACGTCTGCACCGCGAGACCGCGCCACCATCGCGAGCGCTACCCCGGCCCGATTGCCCCCGATCACGACCACGTGCCGCGCGTCGTGGAGCGGATCGCGCTCCTTCGCCTGCCCGTGCTCGACCCCGAGCCAGCCCGCCAGCTCGTCGACCGTGCGGACCTGCGCGCGATCCGCTCCCGGCAGCTCGGGCCGCGGCCAGCGCGCCCCCGTCGCCACGATCACGACGTCGTGGCCCGCTCGCGCGATGGCATCCGCCTCGAGCCGCGTACCCAGCCGTACCTCCACGCCCCGCCGCCCCATCTCTCCTTCGAGCCAGCGCAGCAGCGCCGCGTTCGGCTCCGCCGTCCGGGCCGCGAGCGCGAAGCGGCCGCCGAGCCGAGACGACGCCTCCGCCAGCACGACCGAGTGCCCCCGCAGCGAAGCCAGCCGCGCCGCCTCCATGCCCGCCGGTCCGCCGCCCACGACCAGCACGCGGCGCTGGACCGACGCCGGCTCGAGCCTTCGCTCCGACTCGAAGCCCGTGAACGCGTTCACGGCGCAGCGGATCTTAGAGCGCTCGAAGATCTGGCTGATGCAGCGGTAGTGGTACATGCAGGGCCGGATCGACTCGGGCTCCCCCGCCGCGAGCTTGTTCGGCAGATCGGGATCCGCGAGCAGCTTGCGCCCCATCGCGACGAAGTCCGCGCGCCCCTCGGCGAGGATCGTCTCCGCTGCGTCGGGCTCGATCCGGCCGACCGTGATGACGGGGACGCCGACGCGCTTCTTGATGGCGGCGCCGAAGGCGACGAAGCGACCCGGGACGTGGGTCGAGTGCGCCTCCGTGTATCCGATCGCCCGGGAGGGGTCGGCGTACGCGCTCACGTGGAAGGCATCCGAGCCTGCGGCTTCGGCGAGCTCGGCGACGCGGCAGGCGTCTTCGATGCGCTCGCCCTCGACGAAGAACTCCTCGCCGTTGATCCGACACCAGACAGGGTAATCGTGGCCGACGCGCCGACGGATCGCATGCAGGACGTCGACGAGGAAGCGGGCGCGGTTCTCGACGGAGCCGCCGTACTCGTCCGTGCGATGGTTCGTCGTGGGTGAGAGGAAGTTGTCGATCAGATAGCCATGGCCTGCATGCAGCTCGCAGGCGTCGACGCCCGCGCGCTTCGCACGCTCGACGGCGTCGGCGTAGCGCTCGGCCATGTCGGCGATGTCCTGGCGGGTCATCTCGTGATACGTCGGCGGCGCGCCCGAGACCTGCGCGGGCGTGCCCATTCGTCCGGCCTCGTCGGGCGTGAGCATGCCCATCAGCGGATCGGCCGAGGGCGGTGCGTCCGGAAGCGAAGGCACCATCAGGGGACGACCCGCGATGATGTCCTCGACGGCGGCCTTGCCGTTGTGCACGAGCTGGAGGGCCAGCTTCGCGCCATGGGCCTGCACGGCCGACGCGAGCCGCGCCCAGCCCTCGACATGCTCGTCGCTGCCGATCGCGCTCTGCTCGGGGCTCGCGAGACCGTCGGGCGCCGTGATGCCGACGGAGCCGACGAGCAGGAGCGCCGCGCCCCCGCGCGCCCGGGCCTCGTAGTAGGCGATCTGCGCCGGCGTCACGTAGCCGCCATGGCTCGCCTGGTCGTCGCCCATCGGACACATCAGGATCCGGTTGCGGAGCGAGAGCGTGCCGATGCGACCCGGCGAGAGCAGATGCGGATGACCCATCGAGCGTGTCCTCTACGGAGCGGGTCGCCGCGCCCGTCCCATCTCCCGCGACCTCAGCGCGACTTGAACTCGACGAGGATCGCCCGGTAGGCGTGGTCGCTCGGATTGCGCGCCTCCTCGACGGCGCCGGCGTCGAGCATCATGACGGTCCGCGACTCGAGGGTCACGGTCGTCGCCCCCTGGCCGTGTCGGTCCGCGAAGCCGGCGACCGGCTCGACGTCGAGGGTCGTGCCGTCGACCGTGACCAGGGCGTAGGGGAGCTCGTGGCGATGGGGCCCCGTGGTCGCGCCGGGCTCGATCAGCTGGTCCCAGACGCGGACCTGGTCGTCCTCGTAGAGGACGCGCGTCGCGATCGGCCCGAGCGCCGGCCCGCCGTCGGCTTCGTGTGTCATGCGGCCCAATCTATCACACGCGTGCGACCTCGCGTCGCGTATAGTCGAGCCTCGATTCGGCCGGACGCCCGATGTCACGCGGCGCCACGCGGATCCCGGAGATGCCATGTCGACGAGCCCCACCCCCGCCTCGCCCCCTGCGAAGAAGTCCGTCGCCTACCGCCCGCGCCCCCGCCCCGAGTGGGCTCGCGAGATCCTCGACATCGGCCGTCGCATCGACGCACGCGGCGTCGTCCCCCTCGACGAGGAATCCCTGCTGCGTCGCGCGATCGAGAATACGGGACTCTCGGATTTCGGTGACGAGGACTGGCGCGAGCCCTTCCGCATCCTGCTCCGCGACCTCGAGGAGCATTCGGAGCTGCATTTCTTCGGTCGCATCATGACGCGCAACGACCTGCTCATCCATCTCGAAGGCCGCCTGCAGGTCGTCGACTGGCTGAAGCGACATCCCGAGGTCGAGCAGGAGAAGGTCGACGCCCCCGTCTTCATCGTCGGTCTCCCGCGCTCGGGCACGACGATCATGCAGGAGATCCTCGGCGCCGATCCCCAGGCGCGCGCCGTGCGGATGTGGGAGGCGAAGTACCCCGTGCCCCCGCCCGCGCCGGGCGACCCGAAGCCCGATCCGCGCATCGAGAAGGCCCAGGGCGTCGTCGGCATCCAGGACCGCATCACCCCCGAGTGGGCGACGATGCACAAGGTCGGCGCCGACCTCCCCGTCGAGTGCATCGAGTGGACCTACTCCTCCTTCGTCTCCTACGCCTTCTCGGCCTCCTTCTACGTGCCGAACTACACGCGCTACGTCGCCGAGAACGACCATCGCTCGGCCTTCGCCTGGCACAAGAAGATCCTGCAGCTCCTGCAGTCGACGGGCCGCCCGCACCATTGGCTGCTCAAGGGCCCGACGCATCTGCCCGTGCTGCCTGCCCTCTTCGAGGCGTACCCCGACGCGCGGCTCGTCTTGATGCTACGCGATCCCGTCAAGGCCTCGGCCTCGGTCGTCGACGTCGGCGGCACGCTCTACTGGATGCGGAGCGACAACCCGAACCTCGGCAAGGGCTTCGGTCGCTCCGTCGACGGCAAGCCCGCCTATCAGACCCTCGCCGATATGATCGCCTGGATGGAGGACGGCACGATCCCTCGCGACCGCATCCATCCCGTCGCCTACCTCGACTTCTTCGCCGATCCCGACGCGGGCCTCGAGAAGCTCTATGGGAGCATGGGCATCCCGCTCCCGGTCTCGTCGAAGCAGCCGATGCTCGACTACATCGCGAGCAAGCCCAAGGACAAGTTCGGCGCCCACGAGTACGACACGGGCAGCGACGCGATCATCGCCGAGGCGCGCGAGGCGTTCCGACCCTTCCAGGAGTATTTCGGGGTGAAGAGCGAGATCTAGCCCCTCGAGACAGGAGTCGAATCTTGAATCAACCCGATCCGATCGATCGCTCGTCGCGATGGCACTCCCCCGCGCGCGCGGGCCGTGCAGGCCGTACCCGTGGGCCGTGGTCCGTCCTGATCGCATCGCTGCTCGCCGCGCTCCTCCACGGCGCCTGCGCGTCGACACCGCCCCGCGTCGCCCAGCCCGGAGAGTTCGGCGACTGGCCCACGCCCGCGATCCGCTCCCTGCCGCAGCCGCCCGACCGCGCGCTACGCAATGGCATGCGAGGATTCGCGCTCGCCGAGTACGCCGTCGACGCGTCGGGTCGCGTCGTCTCGGTCCGGATCATCGAGTCCTCGCCCCCCCGCATCTACGACGGCGCCGTCGAGCGGACCCTCCGCCAATGGAGATTCGAGCCGCTCGTGGGCGTCTCCGATCCCGTCGTCTCCGCACCGCAGACTGTCTTCTTCGACTTCTGCTTCGATGCATGTCCGGGCGAGCGAGCGGAGCCGGACGGGGTCGAGACTTTCCGGATGGCAGTCTCGCGGCACCCCTGACGCTCCGCCGCCCGGAGCTTCGAGGGCCGTACACATGTCCACGACGCTTCGTGTCCGCAGCTACGCGCACCACGACGAAGATGCCGTCGTGCGTCTCTGGCAGACCGTCTTCGCTGACGACCCGCCCTGGAACGCGCCGCGAGAGATGATCCGCCGCAAGCTCGAGGTCCAGCCCGACCTCTTCCTCGTGGCGACGCTGGACGCCGAATTGGTCGGAACGGTCGTCGCGGGATTCGACGGCGTGCGGGGCTGGATCCATCACCTCGCCGTGACGCCGACGGCAAGACGTCGTGGCGTGGCGAGCGCGCTGATGGCCGAGGCCGAAGCGCGACTCCGTGCGCTCGGCTGCCCCAAGCTGAACCTCCAGGTCCGGGCAGGCAACCGCGACGCCGAGGCCTTCTACGCAGCACTCGGGTTCGCGGTCGAGGCGCGCACGAGCTTCGGCAAGCGCCTGTAGGGGGCGCCCTCGCCGTTCGAAGCGAGCGGCGAGATCAGTCTTCGAGCCGCCCGAGCTCCTCGAACGCCACCTCGCGCACGGTCGGGCACGGATCCCCGTCCGCCTCGAGCCAGCGCAGGGTCCAGACGCCGCGGTCATGCCCCGCCGTGTCGAGCCAGTTCGTCGCGGCGAGGCCCGGGTTGCGATGGGCGATCACGATGCGGACGGAGCCGTCGGGGCGGGTGCAGGCCGTGCGATGGTTGACGTGAACGTTCCAGTAGCGGTAGTCGAAGGAGGCGCCCCAGTAGTCGCAGAGGGCGAGGCCCCAGTAGCGACAGGCGGGCGGCACGACGTCGAGGACGAGGGCGCGGTCTTCGGCGCACTCCCACCAGCCAGATCGGTAGTACTGGTTCGGGATGCCGAGGGTCGAGGCGGCCTGCTCGCGATCGCCTTCGTGGAAGACGTTCGGGGTCGGCACCCAGGCGTCGACGATGTCGAAGAAGGTCCGGCTGCTGCCGCGCAGGAAGCGCAGCGCGCGGCGGAAGGCGTGCACGACGAAATCCGGGGTGAGCGGGGGCGGCGGGTCGTCGCTCAGGCACTCGATGTGCAGGGTCGAGCGCTCCTGCTCGGACTTGCGGCTGAAGGTCTCGCGCACCATCAGGGTCGTCGCGTCGTCGGCCGTCGGGATCCAGTTGCCCGGGCGCGCCTGCTGGCCGAGCAGGATCTCGAAGCGACCGTCGGGTCCGACCTCGAGGTCGGCGAGATCGACGAACGCGACCGTGCGCCGACCCCCTTCGCGTCCGAGCGAGCCCCCATAGACGGCGAAGCTCATCGTCTCGCAGGCGCCCCGCCGCCCGCGGATCCGGTACTCGTGGGCGCCGCTGATGTAGGCGTTCGTATGGTGGTTGTCGGGATTGTCCCAGCCGCTCTTCTGCGTCTCGCAGAGGCTCGGGAAGAAGACGGGCAGCCGTGGGTCGCCGCCTTCGAGGATGTGCTCGAGGCCGAAGCGGACCATGCGCGCGAGGTAGCGATGGCCGTCGGCGAGGTCGATCGGGGCGTCCGGGGCGAGCTCGCGGAAGAGATCCTGGCCCGCCTCCGCGAGCCCCGCGCAATAGTCGCGCCAGGCGTCGCCCGATCGCAGGTATTCGTACGGGTCGCGACTCGTGTCCATCGGCTGCCTCCCAGGCCGCGGACCCGGCGACCCGCGCGCGTCGAGAGGCTACCGTCTTCGCTCGCCCGGAGCGCCGGCGACGTCGGTCTCGATCCGTCGCGCACGGCGCTTCGGCCCGTCCCGCTCTCGCCGCCCCCGACCCGAGGTACCCGTCCATGGAGTTCGTCGTCAGCTACGACCTGCGCGCCCCCGCCTTCGGCACGCCCGCCCGCGAGATCTACGCCGCAACCCTCGACCAGTGCGCGTGGGCCGACGACGTGGGCTTCGACGTCGTCGGGCTCGGCGAGCACCACGCCTCCGACGACGGCTACCTGCCTTCACCGATCCCGATGGCCGCGGCGATCGCAGCGCGCACGAAGCGCATCACGATCCGCCCGAACGTGCTGCTCGCCCCGCTCTACGAGCCCGTCAAGCTCGCCGAGGACCTCGCCGTGCTGCAGTACATCTGCGATGGCCGGCTCGAGGTCGTGATCGGCGCGGGCTACGTGCCCTACGAGTTCCAGATGTTCGGCAAGCGGCGTGAGGATCGGAAGGAGCTCTACATCAACGCCTTCGACGTGCTGCGCAAGGCATGGTCCGGGCAGACCTTCGACTACGAGGGGCGGAGCGTGACCGTGCGCCCGATCCCGGATCCGCCCCCGCGGCTGCTGCTCGGCGGGACACACAAGGCGGTCGCCCGTCGCGCGGCGCGCATCGCCGACGGCTTCTACCCGCCGGCGGGCGAGAACTGGCGCGTCTACCGACAGACCTGCCTCGACCTCGGCAAGCCCGATCCGGGCGAGCGCTTCAAGGCGCTCGGTCCGATCTACACCCACGTGACGGACGATCCCGACGGCGACTGGGCGAAGATCGCGCCCCACGCCAAGCACGTCGTCGAGTCCTACTCGAAGTGGACGGTCGAGGCCTACGGCAAGGCCGCGGGGCCCTTCGCCGGCGGCGTCGATCCCGACGACCTGCGCAAGAGCGGGAGCTACCTCTGCCTGCGGCCGGAGGAGGCGATCGCGATGATCCGCGAGCTCGGGCCGGATCGGACCTTCATCCTGACGCCGCTGCTCGGCGGGCTCGACCCGAAGCTATCGTGGGCCGGACTCCGGCTCTTCGAACGCGAGGTCTGGCCGCACGTGCGCGACCTGCAGGGCTGAGCGGCGGCCGGGCGCGGCGCGCTCCGCGCGGCCCCGTCGCTACTCGCCGACCCGACCCGAGCGCGCGAGGAGTCCCAGACCCAGGCCGAGGAGCACGGCCACGCTCGGCTCGGGCACGACGTAGGGCTGGAAGTTCGTATCGGTCAGCGGCGCGAAGGCGCCGCCGTCGACCGAGAAGCGGACCGTCGACGTACCGCCGCAGCAGCCCTCGAAGCCGACCCACAGGATGCTGTAGGAGTCGCCCGCCGCGAGGCTGAAGGTCGTCTGGAAGACGTCGGGGTTGTTCCAGTCGTTCGCCCACCAGACGTCGTCCGTCCGGACCATCTCGCTCAAGATCGTATTCGTCGCGTTGTCGACGAGGGCCATGCCGCCGCCGCGTCCCCAGTCCGTCCCGACCTGGAAGGTGTAGGTCCCGGCGACGGCGAGGGTCATGTCGACCTGCAGCAGGATGCTGTAGTTGCTCGTGACGCCTGCGGCGTAGACCGCGGTCGAGATGTTCTCGAGGCCCGTCGTCGTCGTCGACTGGATGACCGGGCTCGACTGATGGACGGCGAGCAGGTCGGCGAAGGTGTCGCCGGCGCCGACCTGATAGGTCGAGCTGACGAAGTCCGCCTGGAACGCGAGGGCACTCGCAGAGGCGGGGGCCAGGAAGAGGAGGAGGCCGGCGATCAGCAGGCCCGCGAGGCGCGGGCTCGTGCCGGCGGTATGGGGAGCCCGGGCGGGCGGTCGGAAGGCGACCTGGGCTCGAGAGAAAGGATGCATGCTGCGCTCTCCAGCCTTCCGCCCCACTCGGAAAGCGCGATCAGGAACAGAAGCCTCCTTCGGCCGGCACGGGCATGTGCTTGAGGTCACATCGGGTGAATTCCGCAGCGAAGTCGTACTTCACACGGCGAGCCGCACGCGATCGGCCGTCGCAGCGCAGTGCGACGGCAGCGCACGCGCAGCCGGAGCGGAGCGGAACGGGACGGGACGGGACGGGACGGGACGGAAGCGGGCTAGGGGACGCTGACCGCGGTCGCCTGGACCTCGGTGCAGACCTGCGACCAGAGGATGAAGTACTTGATCGCGCGATCGACCGTGATGTTGATCAGGGCGCTCGTGCCGGTCCGCTTCGAGCGCGCCTTGCGCATCGCGTCGTGCAGATGATTCCCACCGCTCACGGGGATGAGGCCGAGGAGGTTCACCTTGCAGTCCGTCGCCCGGACGGGGCCGAGGATCGAGTAGCTGCCCGCAGCGAGCGGCACGTCCGAAGGCGCGACGCCGCCGGGCGACCGGACGCATCCGGCGCCGGCCAGGAGGACGAGAACGAGCATCGCGACGACCGGGAACGACTGGGATCGGGTGCGCATGGAACGTCTCCTCGGGTGGATCCGGGCGCGATCCTACCGCGTGCCCGGGATCCGTCGAGTCGGCGCGTGACGGCGCCGACGTGCTCCGGGACGGGTCCGGGCGGAACCCGGACGGGCTCGTGTCGCCTCACGCGTATCGGTACTCGCTCATCCCGCCCGTGATCGCGCTCGCAAAGTCGTAGAAGGCGGGCACGTGCTCGAACATCTCCTTCACGACCGCCGGGTCCCCGAAGTAGATCGACTCGTCCACGAAATGCTCGAGCGCGGGGAAGCGCTCGAGGACGATGCCGAGGTAGCCGGGGGCCTCGGGCGTGAGGCTTCGCGCGACGGCATTGCGGATGTAGGACTCCCGGGTCGGATGCAGGTCGAAGGAGAGCTTCGAGTGGACCGCCCACTCGCGGTAGAAGTCGTCGAGCGCGACCTTCGCGGGCTTGTCGTTGATGCCCCATTGCGTGATGCCGGGAACGCGACCGCCCTCGCCCGGACGATGGGGACAGGCCTGCATGGTCGACTCGGTCACGAGGTAGCCCCAGAGCGCGTCAGAGCGCGGACGCAGCACCTCTTCGATCCGCGCACGCGGATCCAGACTCGGCAGCCAGACCTCGAAGACCGCGGAGAGCGAGTCGAAGTCGCCACCGATCCGCCCGGCACAGCGGGCGCGGATCTCCTCCGTCTTGTCGGGCACGAGCAGGGCCATGTCGTGACCGCCGATCTCGCGCGCAGCAGGCACGACCGCCTCGGCCAGGCGCTCGACCCGACCGGCGACGTCGCCGCCGCCGCCCACCATCACGTAGATCAGCTTCTCCATCGCCCTCGGCCCCCTTTACGATCCGTGTGTGATCGCCCTAGCCTACCCGACCCGACCCGACCCGACCCGACCCGACCCGACCGGGGAGCGACCATGATCAAGCTCGTCTGCTTCGTCGTCCGCCGACCCGACCTCTCCCGGGAGGCCTTCCATCGACATTGGCGCGAGGTGCACGGCCCCTTGATCGCCGGGCTGCCGACGATGCGCCGCCACCTCGTCCGGTACGAGCAGAACCATCGCCTCGACGAGGACTACGCCCGCGGCGGGGAGTACGACGGATCGACGATCATGTGGTTCGAGTCGATGGCCGAATACGACGCCTTCGCGGCCGAGCCCGACTACGCGGGGAAGATCGCGCCGGACGAGGCGGGCTTCATGGACCGCTCGCGCACGATGTTCTTCTTCACGGAGGCCGAGGACGTGAAGTGGGGCGGAGTCGAGGAGCACGCCCGTGCCCGCGTGAAGCTGCTCGCCCTGCTCCGCCGGCGGCGCGACCTCATGCCCGACGCCTTCCACGCCCACTGGTCGGGGCCCCACGCCGCGATCTTCGAGCGCACGCCCGCCCTGCACGACACGATCCTCGCCTACCAGCAGAACCATCGCTTTGCGGCCGACTACGAGCGTGATCCCGGGACGCGCTGGGACGGGCTCGCGGAGCAGTGGTACGCATCGCTCGAGGCCTTCGCGTCGGGCGCCGGCGGGCCGCCCTTCGAGGCGCTCGTCGTGCCGGACGAGGAACGCTTCATGGACCGCGCGGCCACGACCTTCCTCCTCTGCGCACCGCCGGACGTGATCGTCCCGTAGCCGACGCCACGATCCGCGGACCGGCGCCAGACCGGGCCTTCGACCGCGTCCCGGCTGCTATGGTCGGTCGCCGCGCGACGCCCGGCGGCTCGGATCAGCGCGCGTCCCGGATCGCATCACCCTTCTACGAGCTCCGACCCCGGAGCGCCCCCAGGAGTCCCCCATGTCCCATCCCTTCGACTACTCCGGCAAGCGCGTCGTCGTCACGGGCGCCTTCTCGGGCGTCGGCGCGGCGCTGCTCGACGTCCTCGCCGAGCTCGGCCGACCCGAGGTGATCGCCCTCGACATCCGCAGACCCGAAGGACGGATCGCCTCGTACATCGAGACGAACATGGGCAAGGCCTCCTCCGTCGACGCCGCGATCGGCGCGATCGACGGTCCCGTCGACGTCCTCTTCAACAACGCCGGCATCGCCGCGACCCATCCCGTCGAGGACGTGATGGCCGTGAACTGGCTCGGCCTGCGCCAGCTCTCCGAAGGGCTGCTCCCGAAGATCCGCGAGGGCGGCGCGATCGTGAACACGGCTTCGATCGCCGGTGGACGATGGCCGGAACACCTCCAGGACGTGCTCGAGTGCATCGCGATCGAGGATCGTCAGGAGCTCTTCGGCTGGTGCCGCGACCACGCCGAGCTCGTCGGCGACGGCTACGCCTTCTCGAAGGAGTGCGTGCAGGTCTACACGATGAAGAGCGCGAAGGCGACGCTCGCCCGGCACGTGCGCACGAACAGTGTCTGCCCGGCGCCGATCGACACGCCGCTCCTGCCCGACTTCAACAAGACCATGACCGAGAAGACGATGAACTGGACGATCGACCAGATCGGCGGGACGATCGCGACGCCCCGGGACATCGCCATGACCCTCGCCTTCCTGGGCTCCGACGCCGCCCGCTACGTGAACGGCGTGAACCTGAACGTCGACATGGGCTTCAACGCCTTCATGACGACGGGGCAGATCGACTTCTCGGGGCTGGCCTGAGCGGAGCCCGCTCCCGCCCCGCCTTCGGCGACGCGACGCGAGCCGCTTCCATACGACCGGCGGTCGATATCGACCGCACCGCTGCAAATCCACCCATCGGGGCGGCGGGTGTGACGCGGCGGATGGCCCGTGGGCCGCGGCATACACGGCATGCTTCTTGCGGAACCGGTACGTGGCCTGAACGACCGTCATCGGTCGCGGACGCGGCCGGGCGATTGCCGCCGCCCCGCACGCCCCTCCGGCCCGGGGACTGCGGAGGCTATGGTGCGTCGCATCCGGCGACTCGCGCGAGGGAGCACGCATGGCAGGAGCGGTCTGGCGGCGCGGATTCCATCCCCCCGTGCACGCGCTGCTGGCGACGCTCACGATCGTCTGCATCGGAGGGTCCGGCGCACTCGGATGGCTCGCCTGGCAACACCTGCACGCCCTCGAGCAGGTCGGCCGTCAGCTCGCCGTTACCACCCGGATCCAGGCCGTCGGCATCCAGCTCCAGCGCACGCTGGTCGAGCACCTCAGCGACACGTCGGTGAGTGATCCGGCGCTGATGGCGGCGCTCCGCCGGGAGCTCGAGGAGATCCACGCCCTCGGCCTGCACCTCCACCCCGAGACCGGTCCACGCCTCGCACACCTGCGTGGGCTGCTCGACGAGGGCACGGCGCTCGCGAAGCCCGATCTTGCCGGCGCGCTCTCGCTCGTCGAGCAGATCGTGGTCGACGAGTCGCGGCGCCAGATGGAGATGCTCGACCGCACGCACACGGAGGCCCGACTCGAGCTCGAGATGGCCACGGCGATCCTGATCGTACTCCTGCTCGCGGGCGGACTCGGCGCGGGACTCGTCAGCCGACGGATCCTCCGACCCCTGGTGGGCCTCCGGGAGATGTTCGATCGCCTGGGCCGTCGGGACTACAGCCCGCTCGCGCTCGCGGGCGTCGACGCGAGCCTCGAGCCCCTCTTCGAGAACTACAACCGCCTCGTCGCTCGCCTCGAAGAGCTCGAGGCCGATCATCGCCTGCGCGCGCAGTCGCTCGAGGGCGAGGTGGCCCTCGCGACCCAGACGCTCCTCGAGCAGCAGCACACGCTGGCCCGCTCGGAGCGGCTGGCCGCGGTCGGCGAGGTCGCCGCCCGACTCGCCCACGAGCTTCGGAATCCCCTGGCCGCCGTCCAGATGACGCTCGCGAACCTGCGCGACGAGCTCGCCGACGAGGCGCTCGAGCAGCGCCTCGAGCTCGCGATGGGGGAGCTCGATCGGTTGACCGGACTGCTCAACCTGCGGCTCTCCGAGGCGCGCCACTCCCCCGAGCCACCGCGACCGATCCACCTGCGGTCGCTGGTCGACGACCTGCTCGCTCTCGTCCGGTATCAGGTGCCCGAGAAGATCGCGCTGTGCGCACGGATCGAAGATGACGTCGATTGCTGGCTGCCCCGGGACCGTCTCCGACAATCCCTGCTCAATCTGGTCCTGAACGCGGTCCAGGCCATGGGCGACGGCCCCGGCTCGATCGAGATTTCGGCGCAGCTCGACGGAGATCGACTCTCGATCGACGTGAGTGACGACGGCCCCGGCTTTCCATCGGAGCTGCTGGCGTCCGGACCGCACCCCTTCGTGACCCGGCGCGAGGGGGGAACGGGGCTCGGGCTCGCCGTGGTCCGCCGCTTTGCCCTCGACGTCGGAGGCGAGCTCGTCCTCGAGAACCTGGAGCCGTCGGGCGCACGCGCGCGGCTCGTGCTTCCCTGTAGCCGTGGCTGACTCCCTCCTCCTCATCGAAGACGAAGTACTCCTCGCCGACGAGCTCGCCCGTCGCTTTCGAGGGCACGGATGGGACGTGACGGTCGTGCGTGATCTGTCGAGCGCGGAAGACCTCCTGATCGCGCAGCAGATGGATCCGCTCGTGGTCCTCTCCGACATGAGCCTGCCCGATGGAAACGCGTTGTCGCTGCTCGAGAAGGTGCGCAGCGAACGTGCGCGCAGCGGTGAGTGGATCTTCCTGACGGCCTACGGCACGGTCCCGGACTCCGTGCGGGCGCTCAGGCTCGGCGCCTACGACTTCATCGAGAAGCCGTGTCGCAGCGAGCGCCTCGACCTCACGCTCGCGCGCGCGGCACGGAGCGCCCGGGCCCAGAGGCGCATCCGCGACCTGGCGGCCCAGGAGCACGCCCGCTTCGGTCCCGACTCCTTCGTCGGGACGAGCGGGCGCTCGCGCGAGGTGCGGCGCCTGCTCTCGAAGCTCGCGCAGGTGCCCTTCAGCGCCCTGGTCATCGCGGGCGAGACCGGGACCGGAAAGGGCCTCGCAGCGCGCATCCTCCACTACGGCGGGCTGCGCGCCGCGGCGCCGCTGGTCGAGCTGAACTGCGCGGCGATGCCCCAGGAGCTGATCGAGTCGGAGCTGTTCGGCCACGAGGCCGGGGCCTTCACCGGCGCGAAGGGTCGGCATCGGGGAATGATCGAGCAGGCGCAGGGCGGAACGCTCTTCCTCGACGAGATCGGGGAGCTCGGCCTGGCACTCCAGGCGAAGCTCCTCAAGGTCGTCGACGAGCGACGCATGCGGCGCCTCGGCAGCGAGCGCGAGCTCGAAGTCGATCTACAGGTGATCGCTGCGAGCAATCGGGACCTGCGCGCGATGGTGGCCGCCGGCACCTTCCGCGAGGACCTCTACCATCGGCTCAACGTCCTCCGTGTCGAGCTCCCTCCGCTGCGTGAGCGCCTGCCGGACCTCGAAGAGCTCGTGCACCTCTTCATCGGCGAGTACAACAGCAAGGCGAACAAGCAGGTCCGATTCGTCTCGGACTCCGTGTGGCGCAAGCTGCGCGCCTACGCCTGGCCCGGGAACGTCCGGGAGCTCCGCAACGTCGTCGAGCGCTGCGTGCTCCTCTCCGAGGACGAGCACCTGCCCGAGCAATGGCTGCAGCTCGAGGCGACGAAAACGAACGACGAGCGGCGCGTCCCGATCGACGCCGACGCGATCCAGCTCCGACTGGACGGCAGCATGTCCCTCGACGAGATGGAGAAGCGCATCATCCTGGAGGCGCTCGAACGCACCGGACACAACGTCACGGCCGCTGCCAGGGCCCTCGGCACCACCCGCCAGACGCTCCGCTATCGGATCGAGAAGCACGGGATCCACATGCCGAAGCCGTCGGACCCCGAGCGGGGCTCGCGTCCCGCCTGACGCGCGCTGCGGGACACCGCGCCAGACCACGCCACGCCGCGCGACGCGGGACACCGCGCCAGACCACGCCACGCCGCGCGACGCGGGACACCCCGCCAGACCACGCCACGCCGCGCGACGCCGCACACGACGACCGATCCGCATGGGCTCGGATCGGATGCGGCCGTGGCCGAGATCGACCCGTCGCCGGTCGCTTTCGACCGCTGGGCATGGCGACGGCCCGCTGGTGCGCCGACGCGTTGGTACGAGACTTGCTCTTCGACTCTCGTGAGACAACGCGGGGAAGTCCCCGAGGAGGTGCAGGCATGGAGGAGAAGGAGAAGGACGACAGCTCGGTCGTCGGCGTGTTCGACGCCCACGAGAAGGCGGAGGATGCGATCAAGGCGCTCGGTCGCGCGGGGATTCCGATGAGGCAGCTCTCGATCGTCGGGAAGGACTACCACTCCGAAGAGCAGGTCGTCGGCTACTACAACGCCGGAGATCGGATGGCCTACTGGGGCAAGCTCGGGGCCTTCTGGGGTGGGCTCTGGGGCGTGCTCTTCGGCGCGGCCTTCTTCTGGGTTCCGGGGATCGGGCCGCTGATCGTAGGCGGGCCCCTGGTGTCGTCGATCGTCGCTGCGCTCGAGGGAGCGGCGATGGTCGGCGGGCTGAGCGCCGTCGGCGCGGGCCTCTTCAGCATCGGCATTCCGAAGGACAGCGTGCTCCGCTACGAGACGGCGCTGCGCTCCGACCGATTCCTCGTCCTCGTGCGGGGAACGGCCGCGCAGGCCGAGCTCGCCCGGGAGATCATGGATCGGAGCAAGGCGACGGAGACGGCAGTCCACACGGCGTGAGGTCCGGGACGCGCCGTGGTTCGACGCGTCCCGGCCGATCGATCGAAGGCTCGCGACGAAGCGAGCATCGCGAAGGAGGATCCAGTCATGCGCATTCGAATCGCGACCCTGCTGGTCGCACTCCTCTCCCTCTGCGGACCGGCTCTCGCAGCAGATGCCCCGTCGGCGGATCCGGGAAGCCATCAGCCGATGCAGAGCCAGCGGGACGAGCAGCAGCTACTCGTGCACAAGATGATGGGCGACATCAATCTCGCGGCCGTCGCCCTGGATCTCCGGCTGCCGATCGCCGCCCGGGAACATCTCGATCGGGCGTCCGCGCTCGCCGCGGAGCTGCAGGGGATGTTGCCCCGGATCGATACCCGGACGCAGTTCAAGTACGGAAAGCTCTCGTACGACGTGGAGGAGCAGGCGAAGGACTACTACGTCCCGGTCGTGGACGATCTCTTCCTGCTCAGCGACTACGAGTCGACCTTCCACGCCTGGAAGAGCCGCGAGGACATCCAGGAGACGAATGCCGGCATCGTACTCGTGACGGTGCGCGCCGACGTCCGTGAGATCCAGGCGGCCCTCGACGAAGCACGGGCGAAGCTCGAGGCGAAGGAGTTCGCGACCGCCGGGGCGATGCTGAACGACATCTACACGCATGCGATCGTCGACGAGGTCGAGATCACGGACCCGCTCTGGGCCGTGCACGACAACCTCGCCCTCGCCCGGAACCTGATCCGCGAGGAGCGCTTCGACTCGGCGCGATTCGCCCTCGAGCACGCCCGGAAGGAGCTCGCAAAGGTGAAGAGCGAGGACCACGAGGCCGCCGCGCCGGCCAGCGTCCGGCAGCTCGATGCCTCGATCGCGAAGGTCGAGAACGAGCTTCGCGCCAAGGATCCGACCCTGACGCAGCGCATGGACAGGACGGTCTCGTCCTGGATGTCGACCGTCCGATCCTGGTTCTGATAAGCGGCGTCGCTCCCGAGGCCGGCGGATCCGAACCGCCGGCCTCGGGATGCATCCAGGGAGGCCCCCCTCCTCGCCCTGGGTCGACGCTTCGGGCGCTCGCGAATCCGGCGACGACCTCCGGACTAACCCCCCTCGAGCACCCGAACGGCCGCATCCGGCGTATCGACGCGCCGGATGCGGCCGCGCTGGGCGACCGCCTCGCAGCGCGCGCGCAGCCGGTCACAGCCCGAGTCGCCCACGCCCGTCACGCAGCCGTCCGAGACCCAGAGCCGCGGCTCGGGCTGGCGGGCGAGCCACTCGAGGGCGGGCAGGTCGACGATGTTGCCGCGTCCGACGGGCTCGAGCTGATCGCTCGCGACGCGTCGGTCGCCGCGGGCGACGATCCGCAGCTCGCCCACGTCCCCGGATCCCGAATAGATCGCCACGACCGCCGCTCCGCCCGCTGCGCGCACGAGCGCTTCGAGTCCCTTCGCGCCGAAGGACATGCTCCCGCTCACGTCGACGAGGATCGTCCCGCCCTCGCCGCGCACCCGCCGCACGAAGATCGCGCGATCGATCGCGAAGCGATCCGGACGGCGGACGAAGGTGCCCTCGGTCGTCGCCACGCGACGCCGGACGCCGGCGTGCAGCCGCCGCGGCTGTCGCTCGACGAGGGGCGGCGTAGCGATCGACATCGCGCCCGGCGCGACCCCCTCCCCGGACGCACTGCCATCCGGGTAGCGATGGGCGTAGGCGCGCCGGCGCGCCTCGGGCTCGCGCGGATCCGGCCAGGGCAGCTCGAACCCGATTCCGTCGCGCGCCTCGCCGTCGAGCAGCACGTGACAGCAGCCGAGCCCTTCGACCTCGTGATCCGGACGCAGCAGGTCGTATTGTTCGAGCCGCCGCGCGAGATCCCGGGCGGCCTCTCGCGCGACCCGGAACGGTGCGACCGGCCGATCGGAACGCCCGGCCGCCGAAAGGAGTCTCGCCTCCACGTCTTCGACGAGACGCCGGGCGAGATCCGCCTGGAAACCCGGCAGCGCCGCGATCTCCTCGCGCAGCGCCGCCTCCCCCTCCGTTCCGAGCGACGCCACCGCCCGGATCACGGTCGCAGCCACGTCGCCCGCCTTCGCATCCCGCGCCGCGAGATGCGCCACGTGGGCGAGCTGCTCGCGGTCGAGCGTGACGACCAGCCCGATCCGCTCGAGACCGAGATTGATCCGGGCGTCCTCGACGGCCTGCAGCACGATCAGCGGATGCCGAACGCGCGGGAAGCGCCGGGGCGACCAGCGCACGTGGGCGAGCTCGTGACGCGAGACGCCGAGCCCGCCGCGCTCGAGCGGAACGAAGAGGTGTCGGGTCACGAGGTTCGCGGCGCCGTTGGTCGGCAGCCAGGGCTGGTCGCGGCTGTCGGCGATCGTCCAGGGACCGTGGTGGGGACCCGGCTCGACGAGCTCGGGAAAGGGATGATGGGGCGCGAGCGGACGGGGCGCGCCGGCGCGCGGGGAGCGGACGGGAGACATCGGGGGACCCTCCTTCGGGACCGGATCGTGAGTGCGAGCGCCGGTCGGACGCGCGCGGGACGCGGCCGACCGGCGATGGGACGCGGAGCGCGGGACGCTCAGGCCGCCCCGAGCGAGAGCGCCTCGAAGAGCTGCGCCCCGCGATCGCCCCCGAAGACGGCCCGCAAGGAGCCCTCGGCCCCGAGCTCCGCCTCGAAGGCCTGGACCGCGAGCCAGCCCCGGACGCTGACGGCCCGCTCCGGCTCGAGGTCGAAGGTCCGCAGCGCCGCCTCGCGCAGCCCCGGGCGCAGCCGCTCGAGCGCCGCGGGATGCGGCCGATCGACATGGAGCAGGCTCTTGAAGCGATCGCGCAGGGCCGGGGGCAGGTGGTCCGGAGGCAGGTTGTCGGTGCACACGACCTGGAAGCCGGGCGCGGGCACGACGGTCTCGAGGTTCGGGAGCGTGAGCCGCGCCGTCTCCCGGCTCTCGAGCAAGGGATGCAGGATCGCGAGCACGTCCGCCGAGGCGTGGGCCACCTCGTTGATCACGAGGCGCGCCCCCTTCCGCATGGCCTCGACGAAGACGCCGTCCTGCCAGACGAACTCGACGCCCCGCGGCACGAAGAAGCCGCGCAGCTCGGCGGCCGGCGTCTCGGGCGTCAGGGTCACGTTGAAGAGCTCGCGCCCTCCCCGATCGGCGTGACAGGCGGCGAAGGTCTTGCCCGTCCCGGGCGGCCCCCACACGTAGACCGCGTCGGCGACGGGGCTGGCGAGGACGCGCTCGACGAAGGCCCAGTCGTCGGCGGGGGGCGCCTTCGCGCGGGCGCTCTTCGAGCCCGACTCGGTCGCAGGGGAATCGGATGCGGCAGACGGGGCGGAGCGGGATGCGCGACGGGCGCGGGCGGCGCGGGCTTCTTCGGTGCGGCTGGATCGGATCGACATCGGACGGGACCTCCTGGGGATTGCAGGGCGGCCGGAGCCGCCCCGCGAGCTGATGTCCCCAGTCTTTCCTCGATCCGATGCACCTCGATCACGGGCCAGAGCGACTCGCGAGCCCCCGCCTAATGCGCCCACGCGACGGGCAGGGGGCGCTCGCCCGGACGCGCCGGCAGCTCGCCGTTCGTCGCGAGCAGCGGCGAGACCTGCCAATCGAAGACCCAGTCGTGCGTCGTCGGGCTCTCGGGGCGCTGCGTCGGCGCGATCTCGACGACCGTGAGCCCGCGATTCTCGAGCAGGGCCGGGTAGCGGAAGCGGAGCAGCGTGCACCAGCCGAGGGTGACCTCCGCATTCATCCCCCAGGCGCAGACGAGACCCGGCCCGTTCTCCCAGAGCGCGTCGACGCGCAGCAGGAAGGCGGCCGTGCGCTCGCCGAGCGGCCCCCGGCGCGAACGGCGCCGGCCGGGCTGCTGCAGGAACTTGTAGCGGCAGCCGACCTGATAGAAGGTCATCTCCTGTCGATTGCGCCGATCCCTCGGCAGCGCCCGTGCCGCCTCGTCGGTCAGCCGCACGAAGGAGCGCGCGCACTCGTCGAGGTAGCGCCAATAATGAAAGAAGATCAGGCGCTCCAGAACGTTGTTCGAGGGCTCCACCTTCTTGTTGTCGCAGTGCTTTCCATCCGAGAGCGGCGGACGCGTCGTCTTGAAGATCACGTCGCCTTCGTGCAGGAAGGGAAGCCGTATGGGGCGCAATGTCTCGACCGGCCGCAGGTCGTAGGAGACACGGGCCTCCGGGAAGTTCAGGATCGAGCGGCCGAAGCCGAAGCCCTCGACCTCGTGCAGGGCGACGCGGAGCTGGGCACTCGCTTCGGAGTCGCGGGGCGAGGCGAGCGTCGGCAGGCGGTTGGAGTCTCCTCGGGGCAGGGCGTAGAACAACGGATGAGCGAGACGCATGCGATCGGGCGTCCTTTCCTGGGGCACTCGCGACGGCGCGCGTCGCGAGAATCGGGTGGCGTAAACGACGTGGGCGGTCGCTGGACGAGACGCGCAGTCGTCCCGCCGCACGCGCCCCCTCGGCGCGCGCGATCCCCGCTTCCGCTCCGTCGGACTGGATGGCAGGAGCCCGATGCAACACACGTTCCCGCGTCGAGACGTCGAGCTCGGCCGACGACGCGCGATCAGCTTCGTTTCAGCGAACGCTTCGGGCCGTGATCGCGCGTGCACGGAAACACTTTTCCCTGATGGCGGGAACACGTCTTCCACTCTGCCCTCGGATGCTGGGCACGCGTCTCGCACATCGGTCCTCGTCGGACGTCGATCGGTCGACGGCGCCAAGCACCGCCGACCGATGCCCGACCGCGACTCGACGAAATCGATCGCCGTTCCGAGCTGGCGCGCGATAACGATCCGACCCGACATGCGTCTGCCCTCCGAAGGCCCGCACGACTCGCCGGCGATGGGGACGAAGGCCGCTCTCCAACGCTCGGCGCGACGACGCCTCGACCGACGCGTCGTCGTGGGGGACGGGCGAATCAGGATGCGCTCCGTCGGCCACGAAGCGGAGCGCCCGGAGGGAAACCCATGTCTCGACCCGCTCGCGCACGCCGCGGCGTACTCCACGCGGTCGCCGCGTTCTCGATCGCCACCCTCGGTCTCGGCTCGACGGCCTCGGCCCTCGACTTCGACGTCAACTCGACCTCGGACACGACGGACGCGACGCCCGGAGATGGTCTCTGCTCGACCGGCGGAACCGTGAACGACCCCGTGCTCGGCCTCGTGCCCGAGTGCACGCTGCGCGCGGCGATCCAGGAGGCGAATGCCTGGTCCGGGCGCGATCGGATCACGTTCACGAGCACCCTGCCCTTCAACGGTCTGACCGGGGTCGCGTTCATCATGCCCGGCTCGGGCTACCCGACGATCGTCGACGAGCTCGAGATCGACGGCACGACGGCGGCGAGCTGGGTCTCGGGCGGCTACCCGAAGGTCCAGCTCCGCGGCCAGGCCTTCTTCGATGGCCTGCGCCTCGGGACGGGCTCCGGGAGCTCGACGATCAAGGGCCTCGCCTTCCAGGGCTTCGACACGGGCATCCGCCTCGAGAGCTCCGACGGCGCCTGGATCGACGCTTGCGCCTTCGGCCACTTCTCCTCACCCCCGCCCTTCGGCAGCGAGTCCGTCGTCGCCAACACCCGGGGCATCGACGTCCGCGCCGGTGCGACCGGCACCCGCATCGGGCGCCGCACCCAGGCCGGCGGCTTCGTCGGCGAAGGCAACGTCGTCTCCGGCAACGTCTACGGCATCCGGAACGAGGGCCCCGCCACCCGCATCGTCGGCAACTTCGTCGGGACCGACCGCTCGGGCGAGCGCATCCGGACGGCGACGACGATCCCGCTCGTCGACCTCGGGAACGTCTACGGCATCGAGGTCGTGAACGGCTCCGATCTCGAGATCGGCGACGTGCTCTTCGAGCCGCTCCCGGCGCCCGGAAGCTTCGTCGCCGAAGGCAACGTGATCTCGGGCAACGCGACGGGCGTCTGGCTGCACGAGTCGGCGGCGAGGACCGGCGCCGACCCGGTGATCCGCGCCAACCGGATCGGCACCGACGACGATGGCGAGACCGCTCTCGGCAACACGACCGCGGGCATCCTCTTCTCGAGCGCGAACGGCGACGTCACGATCGGCGGCCTCTTCGCACCGAACGTCATCTCGGGCAACGCGGGCAACGGCATCGACATCCAGCGCGGCTCGACGCTCGGTGGGGTCAGCATCACGAGCAACCGGATCGGGGTCGGCCTCGACGAGCTCACGCCGATCCCGAATACCGGAAACGGCATCGCAGTCGAGGACGGAGACCCCGTCACGATCTCCCTCAACGTGATCGGCGCCAACGAGCTCGACGGCATCCTCGTCCAGGATCCCCCCGGCTTCGACGACGTCGGACACGTCGAGATCCTCGACAACTGGATCGGTGTGAACAAGGACTCGGCACGGATCGGGAACGTCGGCGCGGGCGTCCGGGTCGAGCATTTCGACGTCCTGATCGACGGCAACCGGATCGGTGCCAACGACTACGGCATCGAGCTCGGCGAGGCGAGCGAGGACGTCGTCGTCACCTCGAACTGGCTCGGCACCGACGGGACCGGCGCGGACCTCGGCAATGCCCAGGCCGGCCTGCGATCGCAGAGCCCCCTCGGCGGCCACGTGATCGGCCTCGTCGGACAGGGCAACGTCGTCGGCTGGAACGGTACGAACGGCATCACGATGAACAACTCGTCGACCGTGAACGAGCTGATCGGCAACTTCGTCGGCGTCTCCGACACGAACCAGCCCATGCCGAACGGTCGGCACGGGATTTCGGTGCGCGACAACTACGGCGGCAGCACGCCCGTCGTGATCGGCTCTCGCCTCGTCACGCCGGCGGCCGACTTCGAAGGCCGCGAGAACCGCATCGGCTACAACGTCGAGGACGCGATCTCGGTCTCGCCCGACGCCTGGGCGCTCATCCGCGCCAACCGCATGCGTCTGAACGGCGATCTCGCGATCGACCTCGACAACGATGGGGCGACGCCGAACGATGTGGGAGATCTCGATCTGGGTGCCAACTGGCTGCAGAACTCGCCCGAGATGGACGCGGCGGCGAGCGCCCTCGATCCCGTGACCGGCGAGCTCGAGATCGAGTACCGCGTCCGCTCCAACACGACCGAGTCGAACTACGACCTGACGATCGACTTCTACCTGGCCGACGCGACGGGGCTGCAGCCCGACCGCTACCTCGGCTCGGACGTGTACATCGCCGCCGACGCCAACCTCCAGCGCACGGTGCAGTTCCCGCCCGTCGTCGCCCTCGACCCCTTCGAGCTCCACTCGATCGTCGCGACGGCGACGGATGCGAGCGGGCATACGAGCGAGGTCGGCGCACCGATCGTGGTGCCCGAGCCGGGGCTCGCGGCGTCGATCGTGCTCGGGGCGCTCGGGCTTTTCGGCGCGGCGGGGACGCGCCGACGAAGGAGCGCCTGATCGGCGCACCCGCTCAGACGGCCTCGTCCCGAGCAGGACGATCCGCCACCGGGCTCGGGTGGCGTGATCGGTGCTCCGAGGAGGGATGGGGCCCGGCCGCCCGCGACGTGGGGAGTCGCGGGCGGCCCATCGGGCGTTCTGGACCGGATGGGTCGCGGTCGGCCTAGCGGGCGTCGTCCAGGGCCCGGCTCCACCGCGTCTGGCCTAACGGGCGCCCGGGATCTCGGCGGTCACGATCTCGCGCCCGATCGCCCCGAGCACACCCACGACCTCGTCCCGCGACCCGAGACAGCTGAACTGGAAGGAGACGTTGATGGAGGACCCGTTGCCGAAGTCGCCGCCCTCGTCCTCGAGCTCACTCAGGGCACATAGCTCCGGAAAAACGCTTCGCGCAGACTCGATCCGTGCCAGACAGATGTCCCGCATCGCACCGAGGTCGGCCGGAATGTCCCGGACCCGTCGAGAGGGTGCGAAGAAGCTCGCCACCAGATCCGAGGTCGCCCCCAGGTAGATCCCGATCGAGACGTCGGCCTGCTGCTCGTCCGTGTACACGGTGCCCTGGCAGAAGTAGGTGCCGGTCACGACCTCGAGACCCTGGGCGGCCGAGCCGGAACGCGGGTCCGGCCGGCGATCCCGCGCCGTGCTCGGGTCAGGCCATGACACCACGAGAACCATCAGCCCGATCGCCGCTCCAACCGACATGCTCCGCATCATTCGCATCGTTCCTCCGATTCGCCGGGACCCTGCCCAGCCTGATCGACCGACGCCCCTAGCCCGAGTGACCGGGCAGCGTCCCCACGTTGGCTTCCCAGTTCCGCCCGTCGAAGTGCGAGATCCTCAGGTCGGACAGATCGACGTCGTCCAGACATCGCGCGTTGACGCTCACGCCGTCGGGATGGGATCGCGGCACGTAGAACGACTTCACACCGCAGGTCGAGCAGAAGGTGTGTTGCGCGACGTGGGTGTTAAACGTGTAGGTCGTGAGCGCGCCTTCGCCCCGAACGAGGCGAAACGCCGAGCGGTCGACGATCAGGTGCAGGAAGCCGACCCGATGGCAGATCGAGCAATTGCACTCGCGGACCTCGAGCACGTCCGGTGCATCGACCTCGAAGCGCACTGCGCCGCAATGACAGCCGCCGGCTCGTGTGATCACGTTCCGTCTCTGCGCGCGCTCGACGCGGCGTCGGAGCCCGACGATCTGGTGACTCCCTCCCTAGAGCACATGCCACCCGTCCTCCGCGTAGGCGCGCTCGACGATCCCCCGAGCGAAGAAGGCGAATCCGAGCGACACGAGGTTTGCGGTGAACATGGAGCCGAGGAAGCAGAGGAGCCCTCGCTGCGCGCTCTTGTGGAGGAGGAGGTTCAGCCCGGAAAAGTGGAGCGTCCAGAGCCAGGGCATCGTCGCGACCCGGAGCTCGCCACCCTCCGGCGACAGGACGACCACGGCCGACCGGTTCGATCGCCGCTCGGCCGCCGCCACGGCGACGCGCCGGACGGCGCCAGCCAACAGGATCGATGGTGCCAGCAAGACGCCGAACAGGACGCGATTGAAGACCTGGTGCTCCTGCATCGCCGGATCCCGGTTCAGCCAGCCGTCGTACCCGAACCAGGTCAGGAACAGCCACCATACCGCGGCGACGAGACCGACTCGAACGGCGGGATGGAGAAGCCCGGAGATCTCGAGCGAGGCGACGTCGGACCATGGCGCTCCCTGCAGATCGGCTTCCGGTGCGCGGTACGGACTCGTATGCTCCATGGGTGCTCGGGCTCCGTCTGCGGAAGGGCTCGTCACTCGGGGTTGGCTTCGAGCGAGGCCGTCGGACCCGAAGAGTAGCCGTAGATTTCAATGATTCCCTCGACCGGTCGAGTCCTTCGTGAACCAGGCCCGCCTAGGGAGTCCAGGTACGACTCCAGCTCTCGGGCAGGCCCGACGCCTCGTAGTTCTCGAAATCCGATCCGGCTCGTCTGCGCAGGGACTCGCATTCCGTCGGATCTTCGGCATGGCGCTCGACACAGGATTCGTAGGCCGACTGCGACTCGGCGGCCCGCCGAAGCCTCGTCGAGGCGCAGCTCGCCGACGCCAGCACACATGCGACGACGAGCAGCGGGAGGAGGATTCGAGACTCTCGCGTGAGCCAATCCATCGAACGACCCTCATGGCGCGTGGCGTTCGAAGCCCGACGCTTCACACCTCGTCCGCAACGAAGTAGGTCAGCAACCGGATGAGCCCGCAGTCGACGACGAACAGGTCCACGACGTGCAGACTCGTCCCGTCGGCGAGTGAGATCCGGATCTCCGCGGCGACACGGTTCCCGGACACGAGCAGGTCGCCGACGAGCGCTGGCGCCGGACTCGTGGAAGACGTCGGCCACGCCCGCGTCTCTCGCGCGAATCCGCTCGAAACAGAACCGTACCGTGGCCTCGGCGCTGCGCGTCTGCATCGTCGTCTGCCCATCTCGAGGGACCAGAGACACCGAGCCCTTCAGAAGGAGGTCATGCGGCGTCGAGGGCGAGCGCGAAGATCCGACCCCCCAGCGGAGATGCGGCGACGTCCATTCGGCTCCCCGCCCGGAGCTGTCATGGCCAATCCAGGTCGGTCGATCGGGCGATTCTTCCTACGACCTGGTGCGGCGGCATCGGGATCAACGCACGCGGAACGGAATCGCGACGCGGCGCGGATTCGGGTAGTCGGGCTGCCCGTCCGGGATCGGGCAGAACTCCCAGCGCTCGACCGCGAGGATCGAGGTGCGATTGAACACGTCCATCGGCTCGTAGGCGACGACCCGGACGTCGGCCGTGCTTCCGTCGCGCAGGACCGAGAACTCGACCAGCACGCGTCCCTCGATCCGAGAGCCCATCGCCTCGATCGGGTAGTTCGCAGGCACGCGCCGGATCGGGACCGGCGGATCGAAGGGGTGTCTTATCGGCGGGCAATGTTCGACGGATCCGACGTCGGCGACCGCCTCCGCTGCTCTTCTCGGATCGATGAGCGGCGTCCCCTGGACGACGACCCGGTCCCGCGAGTAGAGCAGGAAACCGAACGACTCCGTCGAGATCTGCCCATCGACCAGCGCAACCGCGCCCGGAACCGAGGCAATCGCCGCATTCGTGGCGGCCTGCGGGCTCCAGGTACCCCAGGAGAAGAAGATCAGGGCCGAATGGTAGGTCGTCTCTCCGTGCGCCATCTGCGCCCCGCGAAAGAGCTCCACATCTTGCGCATCGGGCACCAGCGCCGTCGAAAGGAGCGTGAAGCGCAGCAGGTCGTGACTGACGCATCCAGGGAGCGACACGAGGACGAGGCCCGCGAGGAGGATCGTGCGCATCGACGCGACGTGGCGCGGAAGTCGCCGAGCCGGCCTGGACCTCGGCTCCCATCGGCGACGATCGCCCACGGCAGGTCGATCGCGTGTCTCTTCCTCATGCGGCATGAAGATGACCGGTACCCGACGCGAAACGGAATGTCGAGCCTCAACGGGTCGGGGTACCCCGAGCCGTTTTCCGGAAGCGGGCCGTAGCGCCATTGGACTGCCGCCATCACCCGGGCCGACCATCGATCGGGCTCGCCCTCTCGCCATGCGGTGGCGGGGTCAGTTGCAGATCATCGCCTCGGGATCTTCCAGGAAGTGGAAGTTCGCGACGACGATCTCCTCGATCTCGTGCCACCAGAGCTCGCTCGAAACCCCGCCAGGAATCACCGAGCAGCTCGAGGTTGCCAGGTATCGCGGCTCGTCCGGAACCCGCATTCCGGCTCGATACTTGATCGGCAGGGCGAACGGATTGAACACCGCCATGCGCGGCTCGGCTCCACCCGCCGACTCGTGCCGGCGGAGCACGACGGAGTCCGCGTACGGCTCGGGGGTTGCGTGCGGAACGAGGTACCCGCTCTCGAGCTCGAACGAGAGACAGACCGTCTGCCCCGGAAAGATCGATACGACCGGGCCACGGATCTGAACGTCCGCCGAGCAGGTCGGCGCCTCTCCGAGCAGGTCGGCGAGCGGCGCCAAGGGCTCGACGATCTCGGGAAGAGCATGGATCGGCGGCGGAGGGGGAGCCGGCGTCTGAGCCTGCTCCTCGATGTCTGAAGGCACTCGAGCACATGCCGCGATCAGGAGACAACAGACGATCGAGACGGATGAGCGCATTCGGATCCGCCCTAACACGAGATGGCCTTGGACCTGCGGCACTCGCTACAGGCGATCACCGACAACGTACAAGGCTGACGGAAACCGGCAATAGGGCGCGCTTCTCTGACGTCCGAAGGCCAGGACTCGACGAGGCGACATCCAGTCCACTCGAGGCCAGCTCGCTGCGCGGTGATCGAGCGAGTCATGCACTGGGCCGCGCCTCGGGAAAGAGAGCCTCCAGACGGTCGCGCAGAGCCCAGACTTCTCGGAATCCTCGGACGGCGATGATTGCAGAGGCGAGCGCGAGAAGAGCAGCGCCATGGTGTCGGTACGAGATCTCCACGCGATAGTAGTAGCTTCCCCAAGCTATGAATACGCCAATCGCGAACATGAAAATGGCTGCCCAAAGTCGCTCCGTTCGAAACCAAACGCTCATCTCGACATAACCATTTCGATCGAGGAGATGCACTTTCGCGCGTTGATGAACGTTCGGATCCGGATCACTCACCAGATATACGTCGTATCCATAAGGACGCCTGAACACGTAGAGCGGCAGCGCATATTGGCAGGGATCGCCGGGAAACCGATGAGATCCATCTCCGTCGGCCGACTCCAAGCGCTCGGAGACGATCGTCCGAGATAGCGGGATCAGGAGACGCATATGTGGTGGCCCACCGGGCAGCGGTGTCACTCAAGGACTCTGGCTCTCGCTACAAGCGATCGCCGAAGACCTACCGGGCCGGCGCCGGCCGGCAAGAGCCCAATCCGCTCGGCCCAACGCAATCCTAGAGACAGGGGAGCAGGTCCCGGCACGAGCGAGTCCAGATCGGAGTCGGGTCGGGGCGCTAGTCGTGCGATGGCGATGCTCCAATGACTCCTGACGGGACCTCGACACACCTGGACTCGACACAACGCGCTTCTGGGAGTGAGGCCTCGAGACTGCATACGCATCCGCCGCACCATCCATAGAGGTTCCCCACCTCGTAATACTCGACAGCGAGCTCGTGCAGCCTGCAGACCGGAGCGTGGCGAGTCGAGTAGACGACGCGGATGGCGGGAGTGCAGCTTCGCAGCCAGAGGAAGGCACAATCGTCGTCCTCGCGACAAGCACGATCTCGCGCGAGCTCTTCCATCTGGTCCCGAATCGCCTGCATCTGCTCCACGAGCGGATCTCTACCGTTCGGACCCTTGGGCATTCGGGTCGCGCCACGGCGAGATGAGGCGTAGGCCGATTTCGGACAGAGCTCGTCCGGGAACGGATACTGGACTCGATGCCTCTCGACGGGCATCGTCTCGACATCGCCCCACGGATCGGGCGACCTACCGCCTGACGCCGAATCCCGCGACGTCTGTGTCGGCGGCACAGCACAGGCGAGCATCGAAGCGACGGCTACAAGTAGGCTGACTGCTCGCATCGCTACCACTTGACGCAGTGGCCCATGACTTGCCGACTTCGCCGGCGTGGTCATTTCGAGAAGGTCGAGGTCGTCACCAGACTACCACGATCAGAATTCTCGCCGACAGGCGAAACGAGCCCACAGAGGCAGCCCCGAACTCGACGATTCGTCAGGCACTCGCCATACGGCGCATGCCGCAGCTCATTCAGGATGCGACGAGTACCCACCACCGGACTCGGCGCCACCTTCCTCGTAGGCATCGAGCTCGATCACGGTCCGGTCGGGATCTCGAACGAAGATGGCCGACATCCCTTCGATCGAGAAGGAGCCCGTGATCTCGATTCCGGCGGCCTCGAGCGATTCGCGCGCCTCCGAGAGCGACGAGACGGTCAGGGCGAAATGGGTGATCCCAGCGAACTTCTCGGGCACGTCCATCAGGATGTTCCTGGACGTGTCCTCGCTCGCCGGACCGAGCAGATTGAGAACGACGCCGCTCGCGTGTCGGAGGACCAAAGGATGGCCCTCCGCGAATCCAGCGTCCCGTTCGAGCTCGAATCCGAGCGTTTCGTAGAACGCGACCGAGCGCGCTCGGTCGCCGATCCGAATCCCTACGTGGTTGACGGCCTGGATGTCGAGCACAGCGCCTCCTCGGCACCAGTGCCGTACGACCGGGTGCCAATCGGCGTCCATCACGGACGCCATCGCGATCTCCGCACCCTAGCACGGCACCCTCGACATCCTCCGACGCCGCCCTCTATCTCCTCTCCAGCTTCTCCCGCGTCTCCCGCAGATCCGCCTCGAGCAGCCCGACCTCGCTGTAGTTGTCGAGCGTATCCCGGGCCTCCTCGAGCAGCTGCTCGACGACCTCGATGCGCGCCCGCAGGACCGACTCGGTCTCCCGCCCCTTCGCCACGTCGAGCAATCGCAACGCCTCGAGCGGCCGCCCCGACAGGAGATGCTCCCGGGCGCGCCGGGCGAGCGCATCCGCTCCGCCTTCGATCAGGTCGACGAGATCGCCGTGTACGGCCTCGACCGGCACGTGATACATGTTCGCGATCGTGTCGTAGTAGTACCAGCCGGCGACGATGTCGTGGGTCGCGCGCACGGACCAGGACACCTTCCCGTGTCCCTGGCTGACGGCGTATTGCTCCGGGATCTGGATGTCGCGCATCAGCTCCCAGACGGTCTTTCCGTCATTCAACCCTTCGACGAGCTCGTCCCACATGTACTGCACGGCATCGCGCATGCGCGTCACGCTGGCGCGGATGTAGTCCTCGCCCTGGATGACGCGGAAGTGGGAGTGGGCGATGACCGCGGGCTCGAGGTCGAGGACGAGGTCGAGGGCGTCGATGTAGTCGAGCGGGTCGCGGTACTTCTCGCCGCGGATCGTGTAGAGGTTCGGGAACATCGGATAGAGCGGCCCGAAGAGATCCCCGGTGAAGAGGATGCGCGACTTCGGCAGCCAGACGAGCAGGCCGTCCTCGCCCTCGCCGCCGTTCTCCGGCGCGATCACGACGAACTCGACGCCGCCGAGCTCGAATCGGTAGTTCGCACCCGGGTAGACGGGGCGGGACGGACGCATGTCCCAGAAGATCTCGGGCGGCGAGGGCGAAAGGTCGACGCGCGTCGGGTAGAGCGGGTAGTAGCGGCGCTTGAAATAGGGCGTGAGGACCTGCTGGATGTAGGCCATGTAGCCGTAACGATGGTGGCCGACGAACTCGATCTCGCCGGCGTCGATCCGGTCCTTGAAGCGCGGCAGACCACCCGAGTGGTCGCCGTGGAAATGCGTGACGATCACCTTGCGGATCGGGCCCGTCGCGTACTGCTCGACCGCGCGCATCTGCTCTTCGTTCTGCGCATAGGACGTCCCCGTATCGACGAGGACCGAGCCCTCGCTCGTGTTGATCAGGAAGAAGGCGCCCTCGCCTTCGATCTTGAAGACGAAGTCGTTGATCGGCTGGACGGAGACCTCGAGGCGCTGGAGATCGGAGACACGGACGTCCACGTCGGACTCGACCTCGACGGGACCGGATCGCTCGAGCGATCGGTCGCTTCGAGCGCCTTCCGAGCCGGGATCGCCCCCCGAGAGCATGGAGCACGCGCAGAGCGCGGATAGAGAGGAGATTGCGAGCACGCGAGCGAGCCGAAGCATCGGGATTCCTCCGATCGGGGTCCGGGTCGGGGCAGCGTAGCGCCGGGCGACGCGCCTATGCTCCCGGATCGACGGAGCGCTCGTCCGGCGGACGCGACCGCGCCGAACCCTTCCCGATCCTCGAGGTGACGATTGCCGCAGACCGAGACGCTCACGCTGCGCATGCTGGTCGGCTATGGCGTGGCCTCGATCCCCGTCATCTACAGCTACATGCTCGTCCTGATCATGTACATGAAGTACGCGGCGACGGAGCTCGGCGCGTCGACCGGGGCGATCGGGACCGTCTTCCTCGTGGCGAAGCTCTGGGACGCGGTGACCGATCCGATGGTCGGGAGCCTGAGCGATCGGACGCGACACCGCTCGGGGCGGCGACGGCCCTGGCTGCTCGCTTCGGCCCCCCTGCTCGCGCTCTTCAGCTTGATGGCCTGGGTGCCGCCGGGCTCGATCGAGGGCGCCGCCCTCATCGCGTGGATCGCCGTCGCGATCTTCGGCTTCTACACCGCCTACACGATGTTCGAGGTGCCGCACATGGCCCTCGGCGCGGAGCTCACGCTCGAGGCCTCCGCGCGCAATCGCGTCTTCGGCATCCGCCAGGCCCTCAAGATCCTCGGGATGCTCGCGGCCGGCGTGGTCGGGACCTGGGCCGTCGAGCGGGGCGTCGCGTCGACCCGCGTGATGGCGATCGTCGTCTCCGTGCTGACCCTCGGCATGATCGTCTATGGCGTGTCCCTGCTGCCGCCCGAGCGCGCCGAGTACCGCGGCCGCGGCGGGACGAACCCTTTCCGCGCCGTCGCCGACGTCCTCCGGAACCGCCACGCCCGACTCCTGCTCGCCGTCATCTTCATCGACGGGATCGGCGCGGGCGGCATCGGCGTGCTCACCCCCTTCGTCCTCGACTACGTCGTCGGCGCACCGCCCCTCGTCCTGCCCGCCCTGATGGGCGCCTACATGCTCGTGTCGCTCGCCGTCGTGCCCGTCTGGGTCGGTCTTGCCCGGCGATACGCCAAGAAGCGACTGATGCTCATTTCGATGCTCGGAAGCGGCATCGGCTACGGCATGGTCGTCTTCGCCGGCGAGGGAGACTGGCTGCTGATCCTCGTCTCGGCGATCGTCGCCGGCGCCGCCGGCGTCTGCCCCAACGTCCTCGGCTACACGATCAAGAGCGAAATCATCGACTGGGACGAACACGCGACGGGCGAACGCAAGGAAGGCGCCTACTTCGCGGGCTGGAGCTTCGTGTCGAAGCTCGCCGCAGGGGTGATGATCGGCATCGTCGGCTGGGCCCTCGAATGGGCCGGCTTCGACGGGAGCGTGCAGGAGCAGACCGAGCTCGTGAAGCGGACGATGGTGCTCTTGATGGGTGGCTTCCCGCTCGTCTGCTTCGGCCTCGGCGCCGTCGCCTTCAGCCGTTTCGAGCTCGACGAGAGCGAGCACGCGCGCATCCGCGCGGAGCTCGATGCCCGCGCCCGGACGAGCGCCTCGTAGGCCGCAACCGGGGGAGACGTCCGACTCCTCGGCGCCGTCGGTCGGACGACGCGCTTGACGAAGGCGGTTCCGGTCGGTTCGCTTCGGGGTCCCGGATCCCGCTCCCCGGCTTGCTGCCGCCCATCCAGACGAAGGAGACCCCCATGCCCGAGATTCCCCGCTCCCAGGCCGCCTGGAACGACTTCGCCGACGCGCTCAAGCGGATCGGCGAGAAGATCACGGCGCCGACCGGCGCGCGCGGCGAACGCGAACGGGCCGAGGGCTACCGCTACCTGCTGCGACTCATCTCCGCCGCACACGACCTCGAGATGGAGGCGGATCGCCGCTTCCCCCAGCTCACGCGCATGATGACGCCGATCCGGAAGTTCAAGGGCGACGGCACGGACACGCTCTACCGCGAGGCCAAGCTCGACGAGGGCCTCGACTACCGGTACACGATCCGCCGCGGCGACGACCTCTTCTTCTCCGCGACCGTCTACGCCTACGACGAGTCGGACACCTACTACATCGTCGACCACCTGATCGACGACGACCTCGTCTGGGAGAACGTCTTCGGCGAGCGGATCGCCGAGATCCACCTCTCCGAGAAGCGCCCCGACGGCGCGAAGAACTGGATCGAGCTGAAAGGCAAGCGCCCGATCCTCTTCACGCGCGAGTATTTCGAGGGCTTCGTCGACGGCGTCGACGATGGGACGCTCCGACCCGCGGCGATGAAGCTCGAGTGCCTGAGCGAGGTGGCGCCCCTCGAGGCCTACGACGAGGCCCAGCTCGAAGCGGGGCTCCGACGCGTCGTCGACTTCATCGAGGACGCGACGAACGTCTCCCTCGGGCTGTCGATCTTCATCGGCCTGAACCGCATCGCCTACGAGGGCCAGGGCGAAGGCGGAACGAGCGAGCGCAAGGGCAGCATGACCCGCATCCAGGAGGGCGAGCTGATCCTCGACGACACGTCGTCGGAGGAGTACACGCCCCAGGAGCTCGCGGCCATGATCGACCCCAAGCTCGTGAAGAACAACCTGCCCGGCCCGGGCATCCAGTACATCGGCGGCAACTTCCTGCTCCGCCCCGACGAGGTGATCGTCGTGACGGGCACGGACGTGCCTTGCCGCTACTGGAACCTCCAGATCCTGACCCGCTACCTCGAGAGCGGCGACTTCCGCCATCACAAGGTCGGCATCAGCAACCGCGACGTCGTGACGGATGCGGACGGCGCCTTCCGCATCTACGCCGCCGCGGAGGATCCGGGCACGAAGAACTGGATCAGCACCCAGGGCTACGAGAGCGGCCAGATCCTGATCCGAACCCTGCTCGCCGACCCGAAGATGGAGGCCACCTTCAAGGTCATCAAGCTCGCGGACGTCCCGGAACAGGATCGGCGTTAGTCGACCCGCTGGCGGGCGACCGCGGCCGATGACGGGCGGCTACGACGCGCTCCGCAGCTTGAAGTAGGGCAGCGTGATCTCGTCGGACATGGCGTGGAAGTCGACCTCGACCTCCGCGCCGATCCGCACGTCGTCGGGCGCCACGCCGAGCAGGTTCGAGAGCATGTGCCAGCCCTCCTCGAGCTCGACGATCACGACCGTGTAGGGCGTCTCGAAGACGGGCTGCTGCGGGCGGTAGACGGTCGTGTAGCTGTAGATCGTGCCGCGCCCCGAGCTGTCGACCCACTCGAGCCTCTCCGACAGGCAGTTCCCGCAGCAGGGCTGGGGGATGAAGACGAGGGTCTGGCAGTCGCGGCATCGCTGGACCCGGAGCGTGCCCTCGCGACATCCGTCCCAATGCGGGCGGGAGAGCGCGGTCGGCCGCGGCAGCGGGATCTTCCCGGTCGGGACCTTCATGCGACCTCCTTTCCGAGGGCCATCACGTCGCAGAAGAGCGCACCCGACCCGCCGTTCGTCGCGATCGCGATCCGCGGCTCGTGCAGCGTCAGCTCGGGCACGAGTCGCCCCTGCAGCTGCAGCACGGCGTTCAGCGGCTTCTGCAGGAGCTGCACGACCCCGGCGTGGCTGTAGGACATGATTCCGCCGTTCGTCGCGACGGGGAACTCGCCGTCGATGCGGATCCGCCCGTCCATCACGAAGTCCCCGCCCTCGCCCTCCTTGCAGAAGCCGAAGGCCTCGAGCTGCCGGATGATCTCGAAGGAGAAGGGGTCGTAGAGCTCGGCGAAGTCGATGTCCTTGTGGGTGATGCCGGCTTGCTGACAGGTCAGCTCGAAGGCGCGACGGCCGACCCAGCCGTAGCGATGCCAGAGCGGCGCCGTCACGTAGGACATCCCCTGCCGGTCGAGCGCGCCGCCGAGCACCTGGATCGGCGTGACGTCCAGGTCCTTCGCGCGCTGCTTCGTCGTCAGCACCATGGCCGCGCCGCCCTCGGACGTAATGCAGCAATCGAGCAGGCGGAACGGATCCGCGACCATGCGCGAGGCCTCGACCTCCCGCGGCGAGACCTCACGTCCGAAGTGCACGGCCTCGGGGTTCTTCGCGCCGTTCATGCGGATCGCCGAGGCGACCTCCGAGAGCGCCTCGCGCTTCGTGCCGTAGAGATGCATGTGCCGCTGCGCCATGAGCGCGAACTCGGCGGCCGTGTAGAGGCCCCAGCATTCGACGAACTCGTTCTCGGGTCGCGTCCAGACGACGGTCGACTCGCGCTCCGTGTAGGCGCCGCATTGCGCGGTCGCGATCACGACCGTCTCGGCCTGCCCACTCTGGATCGCCGCCGCGGCCTCGAGCACGGCCTCGATTCCGGGATGCGACGTGCCCGTCCAGGCCGGTCTTCCACCGAACCATTGCGCGACGGTCCGCGAGCTGAGCTGCGAGACCCAGGTCGAGACGTTCACGCCGTCGACGTCGTCGGGCGTGAGGCCCGCGTCCGCGAGCGCACCGCGGATCGCGTCGAGCACGAGCGAAGGCTCGGTCCATTGGGGCAGCTGCTTGGCCTGTACGGTGTTGTAGGCGCCGACGATCGCGACGTCGGGATAGGGCGTCTTCATGCGCCCGATGTTGCCATATCCAGCGGGCGTCGGGGTGTGGATTCCCGGGCTCGGGGCCGGGGCGCCTTCAGCGATCGGCGGGCGCGGGATCCGCCCCGGCGACGGGCGCGGGCGCGATCGCGCGCCCGGGCGCGGCCTTCGTGAAGCGCAGCAGGAAGCGGTCCGTGTCGCCCCGGATCGACTCGTCGAAGACGCTCCGGGTCCGGTCGTCCCGGGGATTCGCGAGCAGCGACGACTCGTGCGTCAGCCGGAGCCCGGCCTCGGCGGCCTCGCGCTTCACGACCTCGACGTCGATGCGATGCAGGGACTCGACGTCGCGCACGCCGCTCCCCGGCGTGGCGGCGTGATCGATCAGGACGAGGACGCCTCCCGGCACCAGGGCATCGCGGATCGCGCGCAGGAGCGCGGAGCGGTCCGCGCCCATCCAGACCGTGTCGTGATAGAAGAGACCGAGGAAGATGGCGTCGAATCGCTCGCGCCCGAGTGCCAGGTCGTCGAGCTCGCGAACGACGGGCTCGATCGCGGGCAGCGCCGCGGCCTCGAGACGCACACGGAGGGCCTCGCCGTGTCGCGCCGCCGAGATCGCATTGTTCTGCGCGAGCACGAAGCCGTCGGACCCCACGGCCCGGGCGAGCACCTCCGCATACCACCCGGACCCGGTCATGAGATCGGCGACGCGCGAGCCGCGCCCCACGCCCGCGAGCTCGAGCACGTCGATCGGTCGTCGCTGCGCGTCACGCGCCCGATCCCCTGCTGCGCGCGAGGCCAGCGCCAACTCGAGCTCGCGTCGCTGGGCGAGCGCCTCGCCGACGAGTGGACGCGCGACCTGGATGCCCCCGATCGGCCGCAGCAGCCGCACGCCCTCGGGCAGGAGCCAACGTGCGATCCGCTCGAGCGGCGCAACGCCCGAGCTGATCGCCGTCCCGAGGCTGCTCACGATCGAGCCGTCGGGCAACACGGCCGTGATGCCGGTCGAGTCGTCCGGCAGCGCCACGAGATTGCGCAGGCCGCGTCCCGTCGCTGCGTCGACCTCGACGACGAAGGACGACACGGGCCAGGGAATCCGCCGGAAGAGCGTGGTCTCGTAGCCGTACGCGACGGGCACGAGCACGCGATCCCCGACGACCGTCGGATTCCCGTTGCCGATCGCGACGGGCGGGCCGAGCAGTCGCTGCGACGGGAGCGCCGCCTCCGTGAGCGCCGCGAGATCACTCTCCCATCGCACCTCGCCGGTCTGCGTGATCGCGACGAGCGACGGCCCGTTCGCCTGCAGCGCATAGACGTCGCCGTTCGCGCCGACCGCCGCCGCCGCCGAGGTCGCACGGGTCGGAATCCGCCAGCGTACGTGCCCGTCCCGCGCATCGACCGAGTAGAAGAACCCCTCTTCGTCGCTCACGTAGACGGCATCGGCCCCGGGCGAGAGCGCGGGACTCGACCCGCTCCCCGGCCCCATCTCCGTCGCGAAGGCGATCGCGAGCTCGACCGATCCATCCGAACGTTTCGTCGGGTCGAGCCCGTAGAGGGCGCCCCTGCCCTCGGTCGTCGAGGTCGCCGCCACGAAGACGCGCCCGCTCGCGAGATCGACGGCCGGGGTATTCGCCGAGCGCATCGCCCCGCCGAAGAGCAGCTGCCACGCCCAGTCGCGGATCGCGGGATCGACGAGCCCGCCGCCGAAGAGCGACGCCGGCATCGGCACGGCCGTCGAGGCCCCGGGTAGATGGCCGGGCAGCCGGAACGCGGGCGCGAGCGTTCGTCCGGTCGCGCGATCCACGACGACGACGTCGCCCATGTTCGTCACACCGAGGAGATCGCCGTCTCGCGTGAAGACCGCCGTCGTGAACGCATTGACGACCAGCGCCTCCGAAGCCGACCGATCCCCTTCGCGCAGCGGCGGCAGGGGCACGACCCACTTCGCGCTCCCGTCCGGCCGGAAGGCGAAGAGCTGATTGCAGTCGCTCACGTAGACATCGCCCGCCCGGTCGACGATCGGGCTCGAGAGGATCGCGCAAGGATCGACGCCCTCGTCACCGTCCTGCCAGGGCGCGGCCTGCCAGCGCAGCCCGCCCTCGAGATCGAAGGCGTGCAGATTCGAGTGCCCCGCGGCGCGCCCCGTGGTCACGTAGAGCGTGCGTCCGTCGGGACTCAGCGTGGGCGCCGTCAGGACCGACGCCCCGCCGAGCGCGGTCCAGACGCGATGGGCCTCGGCGAGGGGCGCCTCGGCGACGAGCTTGCGATTGGCGGCGCTGCGATGGAGCGTCGACCAGCCGCCCGGCGAGTAGGGACCCCACTCGTCGACCGCGTCGCGGACGAGCGGGGGCTCGTCGGCAACCGCCGGAGCCATTGCGACGAAGGCAGCGAAGGTCGCGCCAAGTCCGCCGATCACGGAGCGGACCGGCCCGCGAATCGGGCGTCTCGGGATCGCATGCGTACGAAGGCATCGGTTCATGGCGTCGCGCGATGATCGCCGACGGGTCCACGCCGTGCCAGACGCGATCGAGTGCGGGAGGGAGGACCGACGCGTGCGCCTTCGGCTCGGAGCGGCCGCGCGTGGCGCTAGAGCGTGAAGCGCGAGGTCAGCTCGCCGACGCGCGTCGCGATCTCGAGCAGGCGCTTCGACTCGCGATCCGCCTCGGCGGCGTTCGCCTCCGTCGACTCCGCGACGAGGGAGAGCTGCTCGATGCTCGAGGCGATGACATGGGAGCGATCGCGGGTCTGGTCCGAGACCCGCTTGACCTCGCGCGTCGCCTCGGTCTGACGTGCGACCGTCTCGGCGATCTGGGCCTGACTCGAGTTGATCTCGCCGATCACGATGCCGATCGCGTGGATCGAAGCGACGCATCGATCCGCTCGCTCGAGGATGCGTGAGACCGTGCCCGCGATCTCGCCGGTCGCGGCCTCGGTCTGGCTGGCGAGCTTCTTGACCTCCTGGGCCACGACATTGAAGCCACGCCCGGTCTCGCCGGCGCGCGCCGCCTCGATCGAGGCGTTGAGCGAGAGCAGACGCGACTGATCGGCGATCTGGTCGATCGCGATGAGGATGCGCTCGATCTGCTGCGTGCTCTGGTCGAGCTCCTCGATCGCCATGCGGGCCGTGTTGGCCGCCGCGACGCCGCTGCCCGCCACCTCGAGCGCCATGGTCGCGCCCTCCGTGATGCTGCGGAAGCTGGCGTCGAAGCCCGTCACGCTCGTGCCGACGTCGTCGACGCCCGAGCTCGTCGCGGCCCACTCCCGGGCGACGGCGCCGATCTCCTCGGAGGTCCGCTTCGCGCTCTCGACGAGATCGCGGCCGACCTGATCGATCCGCCGCCCCGACCCCATCAACTTCGAGGACATCTCGCGCACCTCACGGATGCGCACGGCGAGGTCGCCGAGGAATCCGTCGAGGTCCCGGGCGATCTGATCGAGGGGCGTATCGCCCTCGAGTCCCGTGCGCTGGGTCAGGTCGCCCGTCGCCGCAGCCATCACGACGGCGGAGATGCGATCGGCCTTCGCCTGCTGCTGGACGGCGAGCTCGCGATCGCGATCCGTGATGGCACGCTCCCTCTCCGCGGCCTCGCGCAGACGCTCACTGCTCGCACGCTCGGCGGCGATCGCCTGCTCGAGGGCGCGGCGATTCCGGACGGCCTCCGTCACGCACTGCAGGGAGACGAGCGTGCCGACGCGCTGGCCCGAGCTCGAGCGCACGACGTCGACGCGAAACTCGATCAGGTCCTCTCCCAGCTCGCGGACGGCCTCGTAGGGCAACCGTTCCTCGTCGTCGAGCACGGCCCGCATCGTGACTTCGTCGCGGAAGAGGAAGACGGGGCGATGGCCGGCGAGCGGGGGCGCCTCGATGTCGGCGCGCGCCGCGACGGACCGGATCAGCTCCGTGCAGCTGCGATTCGCGCGGATGATCGAGTGGTCGGCGGCGCAGAAGAGGAAGGCCGTCGGCGCATTCTCCGCGAGCTGGTCGACGCGCCGGAGGCTTTCGATCGTCGCCTGCATCCGTTCGAGGGTCGAGCCGAGCGCGCTCTTCATGGCGCCCAGCTCGTCCGGGCGATCCGGTTCGATCGAGACGGAGAGATCGCCCGCGGCCACCCGCTCCATCGACGACACCGTCTCTGCGAGTCGGGTCCGGAGGCGTCGTGTGAGGAAGTTGACCGTGCCGAGCATGACGAGCCCGATCAGTCCGCCGAAGACGGCGATGCGGGCCTGCAGCGCGCTCGCCGCCGCGAGGGCCGCCTCCGCACTCAAGTCGACCTCGAGGACCCCGGCCACGTCGCCGAGCTGCCAGTCCCGCCGCGGGCTGTCCGGATACGTGTTGTGACAGGCGACGCAGGCGGCCTCCTCCATCACGTCGGCTCGCGCGACCCGGACGAAGCGCTCGCCGTCGAGCTCGACGAGCTGGATGTGCAGCGCGTCGGGGCGCTCGGTCACCCGTTGGAGCGCGACGCGCTGGAACTCGTCGAGCTGCCGGTCGGGATGGTCGGTGAAGGGCAGCTCGCCGTAGAGCTCGAGCCGGAAGGGACGCCCCTGCTCCCGGAATCGATCGCCGAGATCGTGGATCAGGGTGGCCGGCAGCGGAATCTCGCCATGCCCCGCCTCGTGCAGCGATCCGACGTCGAGCCCCGCGCGCATGGCTTCGTCGACGATCCGCTCCGTGTAGTAGCTGCGGATCTCGCGGTACTCGTCGATCCGATTGGAGGCGGTCTCGGCGAGCTGCGCGATGGCGCGCTGGCGGAGCATCTGACCGGAGTACGACGCCACGCCGAGCACGCCGACGAGCGCGACGCCCACCACAGGAAGGGCGATCTGCATTGTGAGGCCATGGCGGTTCATGGACGTCCCGTTCGAGCCCGACCCGCAAGGGGCCTTCCCGAAGGCCCGAACGGCGCGGGCGGCAGCCCGCTTGAGCCCAAGCCGCCGATCTCGGGTGTCGCATGGAGGCCCGCGGCGGAACAACCCCCGACCCGCACGGACCGATCGCCGGGGCACGGGATTCTCGACGTCCTTCGAACGAGTGAGCCGCATCACCGGCCTGCGAGCCGAAGCATCCGATCCAGCGCCGTCGAATCGATCGGAGTCCGAGCCGTGGCCACCCCTCTCCGCGCCGTCCGTCGCCGCGAGTACCAGCTGCTCACCGAGGCGCATCGCGCCCGCAGCGAGGGCCACCATCGCGAAGCCCTTCGTCTCTATCGCCGCGTGCTCGTCGAGAATCCGCGCAGCGTCGAGGTCGCGTTGCGAGTCGCGCCGATGCTCGCCTGCGCGGGCGAGGCCTTCGAGGCCTGGCAGCTCTACCGCCGTGCCGCCCTCGAGTACGCGCGCGCACGACAATACGCCGAATGCCTCGCCGTTTATCGGGAGGCCTGCCGCTTCGTGCCCCGGGAGTTCGAGGCCTGGCGACTCTGTGCCGAGCTCCAGCTCAAGCTCGGCAACGCCGACGGCGCCTTCGAGACCCTCGTCGACGGACGCATGCATTTCGCGGGGCCGCGGGCGAGGGGCCAGGCGATCGCCCTGCTCTCCCGCGCACGGGAGATCGAGCCCTGGGACGACGCCGTGCTGCTCGACCTCGCGAGGCTGCACGCCGCGAACGACGACCCGGACATGGCGCTCGAGCTGCTCTCGACCCTCGCGTGTCGCGTCTCCGGCGCGGCGCTCCGACGCGTGCGTGCGCTCCAGCTCCAGCTGACGCGCGCACCGCGTTATGCGCTGCTGTGGCTGCGGACCTTCCGGACGACCCTCGAGACGTCGTCGCCGCCCGCATTCGCCCCCTCGAGCCCGGCCTCCTTCGAGACCCCGCAGCTGCGACGGGTCGGCGGCGGAATCGCAGACTGACGAGCGCGGCCCGGCTCGGCGGCGGAATCGCAGACTGACGAGCGCGGCCCGGCTCGGCGGCGGAATCGCAGACTGGCGAGCGCGGCCCGGCTCGTGCTCCGACGATCGCCGCGCCAGGCGACGCCGCGGGCGCGGCCGAGGCCGCCGCGTCGCTAGGTGCGCCGCCCCCAGCGATTCCAATAGGTCACCTCGGCTGCCCCTTTCCTCGCGGCCGGGCGAAGCACGGCGCCCTTCGTGTACGCCACGGGCAGCAGCACGGTCTGCGTCACGTCGGCGGGGATGCCGAGGGCCTCCGCAACCGCCGCCTCCTCGCTCACGAGCAACGTCGTCCAGGTCGCCCCCAGTCCCTCCGCCCGGAGCGCGAGCATGAGCGACCATGCGGCCGGCAGGACCGAGCCGTAGAAGGCGACCTGCATCGCCGTGTCGTCCGGCGAAGGCCGCCCCTCGGAGCAGACGAGGACGAGCGCCGGCATGCGATGCAGGTTCTCTGCGAGCCCGACGTAGGTCGGACGATCGCTCGGCAGCGGCGCATCCCGCAGCGACGCGGGCAGGCGATCCCGGAATCGCTCGGCGAGCCCCTCGAAGCTCGCGCGGTAGAGCGCCGCGACCCGTGCCTTCGGCTCGGCCTCGGTCAGGACGAGGAAGCGCCAGGACTCGCGGTCGAGCCCCGTCGGCGCCTGGACCGCCGCGTCGATGCAGCGCTCGAGTACGGCGCGCTCGACGGGCCGATCGAGGTCGAGGCGGCGACGTACGGACCGGGTCGTCGAGACGACCTCGAAGAAGTCGTTGCTGGCGGTCATGGCGGCAGCATATCCCAGCAGCCCGACGCCGTACGCACCGCAGAGCGCGGAGTCGATCGCACCGGGGATCCCGGATATGCTCGCCGCGTGCCCGCCCTCGGCCCCGACAGCCTCGTCTTCAACACGACGAACATCGTCTCCGCCGGTCTGCGCGAGATCGTTCGCGCCGCCGTCGCGGGCGGCTACGACGCGATCACGGTCTGGCCCCAGGACCTGCGCGGGCTCCAGGCCGAGGGACGCGACCTCGCCGATGCGCGTCGCTTGATCGAGGACGCAGGCCTGGTCGTCGCCGACGTCGACTGCCTCCTGACCTGGAGCGAGCTGGTCCGGCCGAAGCCGGGCGAGGCGATGATCGAGCTGCTCGAAGAGGACGCGTATTTCGAGGTCGCCGAGGCGCTCGGCGCCCGCTCGATCAACCTGACCCAGGGCTTCGGCACCGAGCTCGACTACGACCGCGCGGCCGAGGACCTGGCCCGGGTCTGCGATCGCGCCCGGGAGCACGGCCTGCTCGTGACCTACGAGTTCCTGCCGTGGAGTGGCGTTCCGGACGTCGCGGCGGCGCTCGACCTCGTGACGCGGACGGGGCGCGCGAACGCGACGATCCTCTTCGACAGCTGGCACTGGTTCCGCGGCGCCGCGGACCTCGAGATGCTGCGGGCGATCCCGGGCGAAAGGATCGCGAGCACGCAGTGGAACGATGCGCCGCGGGAGGCCTGGGCGAGCCTGCCCGAGGAGGCCATGCGCGGCCGGCTGCTGCCCGGGGAGGGCGCGATCCCGCTCGTCGAGCTCGTACGCGTGCTCGACGAGATCGGCTGTCGGGCGCCGGTCGGGGTCGAGGTGATCCAGGCGCGGCACGAGACGATGGAGCCCGAACGGGTCGGGCGCGACACGGCCGCGGCGATGCGCGGGGTGCTGGCCGAGGCGCGTCCCGGTCGAGCGAACGGCAAGGGAGTCGACCGAGGATGAGCGCGAGCGAGCCTTCGAAGCTCTACTACGAGGACTATGCACCGGGCTTCGAGCTCGTCGGCGGCGACTACGCCGTGACCGAGGAGGAGATCCTCGAGTTCGGCCGACGCTTCGATTCCCAGCCCTTCCACAACGACAAGGAGGCCGCCGCGAAGAGCCATTTCGGCGGGCTCGTCGCGCCGGGCTGCCTCACCTTCGCGATCCGCACGGCGCTCGGCAACCAGCTTCCGGGCCGACCGGCGCTCGTCGCGGGGCTCGGCGTCGAGCGCATGGACCTCAAAGCGCCCGTGCGCCCCGGCGACCACCTCTCGCTCCGCCTCACGGTCCTCGAGCGACGCCGTTCGGGGTCGCGACCGAATGCCGGCATCATCACGATGCAGCACACGGTCGAGAACCAGAAGGGCGAGGCCGTGCTCTCCATGACCTCGCGCATGATGGTCGAGATTCGCGATCCCGACACGGCAGAGTGACGCAAGGCCGATCGACCGGACGTCGCCGGGCCGGGTGACGACTCAGTCGTCCTGTGCGAGCTCGAAGTCCTCGAACTCGAAGCCCGGCGCGACGACGCAGCCGACGAGCACGTAGCCATGAGCGCCCGGGGCGGGCTCGGCCTGCTGCCAATGACCGGCGGGCACGATCGCCTGGAACGTCGCGTCCGCGCCCGGACCGAGTCGCAGGAAGCGCTCGCGCTCGGCGGCCGCCTCGCGCGTCGCGCCCACGCCGAGCAGCAGGTCGTCGCCCTGGTGATGCAGCCAGAGCTCCTCCGAGCGCACCCGATGCAGCCGCGATCGCTCGCCCTGCGGCAGCAGGTAGTAGATCGACGTCATCAGCCGCCGATCGCGCCCCTGCCCCGTCGGTAGCGCCGCGCCGGGCAATACGAGCGGTGACCGCCAGACCTCGCGGTAGTAGCCGCCCTCCGGATGCGGCACGAGCCCGAGACGCTCGACCAGATCCACCACGCGCCGATCACCCCTCGACATCCGGCTCCCCGCGCAACGCGCTCAAGCTGCCCGCCGCGCGAATCGCCCCGGCCCGACCTCGTCGACCTCGCCGCGCGAATCGCCCCGGCTCGACCTCGTCGACCTCGCCGCGCGCGCGCATCCGCTCGAGATGCAGCGTCGCCGTGCGCCGTTCGACGTGCTCGACGAGCAACGTATCGACGTGCGGGCGGTAGACGAAGCGCCGCTCGACGAGCTCGTCGAGCGAGCGCGGCTCGCCGAGGAACTCGAGCATCGCGTCGTGGCGCCGCCCGATCACCGCCTCGAAGGCGTCGAGCAGCTCGAGGAAGCGTTTCCGTCCCTCGACCACGCCCTTGTGATGGGACGTGACGTACCAATCCGCCTCCTCGTCCCGCACGCGCCGCAGGCTCGCCTCGAAGTCGTCGAGATCGCTCCAGGCGTCGCCGTAGTAGGGGCCGAATCCCGTGAGATCGATGTCGGAAAGGTAGAAGACCCCGCCGTCGACGCGGAAGCCGCTATGTCCGCGGGTATGGCCGGGCAGGTGGACGGCCTCGACCGCGAGGCCGCCGAGCTCGAAGACGTCGCCGTCCCGGAAGCCGCGGGCATCCGGTCGCGGCGCGAAGTGGAACTCGTCGAGGACCGATGCGCGCCATCGACGCCGGGTCTCGACATGCTCGATGCCGAAGACCGCCATGAAGCCGTCGAGCGAGCGGATCCCGGGCAGGTCGGCCTCGTGCACGTGCACGCGCGCCCCGGGAAAGACGCCGTTGCCCGCGACGTGGTCCTCGTGGGCGTGGCTGTTGACGACGGCGTCGACCGGGACCGGCACCCCGCCCCGGGCGACCACCTCGACCGAGGGATCGATCACGATCGCCTCGCTCCGCCCCTGCACGAGCAGCGAGTTCGCGGCGGGGTACTTGCCGTCTTCCCCGCCGCACAGAATGCGGACGCCCTCCGTCAGCCGTCGATCGCGCCCGCCCCAGTCCACCTCGCGCATGGCGGGCAGGGTACCGACCGGGCCCGGCCCCAGCGAACGCGGCGCGACGCGCCAGACCGCGTGCCCGACCGGCAGGCCCCCGGGACGCAGCCGGCGAAGAAAATCGGAAATCGGCGGGCACCCGAACGCCCGGAACGATCACCCCGCCTCCGGACCGTCGACGCGACCCGAGCCCTCCCGCGATCCGGAGGGGCGAGGGAGCCTACCCGAGAGGAGACCCGCCCATGATCCGAGCCGCCCGCCCCGTCTGCGACGAGGACCACGACCTCGCCCTCGTCCTCGCCTGCCAACGCGGCGGCGCCGACGCGGAGCCCTCGTTCGCTGCGCTCGTCGACCGGCATTCGGCCCGCGTCCGCCGCCGCGCCGCCCGCATCCTCGGCGACGAGGCGGAGGCCGAGGACGTCGTGCAGGAGGTCTTCTCGAACGTCCATCGTTTCCTCGACCGCTACACGCCCGACCGGCCCTTCGGCCACTGGCTCTCGGTCGTGACGTTGAACGCCTGTCGGATCGCCCTGCGCAAGCGCAGCGGACGGGAGCGACGTCACGGTGCCTTCGCGACCGACCCGGGACATCCGACCGAGGCGCGACTCGATACGGATCCGATGCTGCGGGACTGGCTCCGCGTGGCGCTCGCAGAGCTCCCGCCCACGACCCGGGACTGCATCCTGCTGCGGGTCCTCGACGGCCTCTCCCATCGCGAGATCGCCGAGCGCCTCGGCTCGACCGAGCCGGCGATCAAGATGCGCGTGCGGCGAGGCCTGCGCGAGCTGCGTGCCCGGCACGAGGAGGCCGTCGCGGAGGCGGCGGCTTCGAGGCGCTGAGCGGGCGTCCGACCGGGACACGCCGCGCGATCAGGCGTAGCCGACCGCTCGCCTAACGACGGGGCGGCTCGGCTGCCGGCCGCCGCGGCGGCTCGCAGACCGCGCCCAGGCGCGCGAGCACCTCGCAGACGGGGGGCACGACGGTTGGAGGTGCCCTGTGCCCCGCCTGCGCCGCGCGAAAGAGCGCGCCCCGCGCCTGCTTCGCATCCTTCGTCACGCTCGTGAGCACGGCCAGCACGCCGGTCACATGGGCCGCGGCGAGACTCGTGCCGTCCCCGAACGCAAAGGCGTTGCCCGGCACCGTCGAGAGGATCTCGACGCCGGGTGCCCAGAGCTCGACCCAGGGACCGTGGTTGCCCGCCGCGAAGGGACGCCCCGCCCGATCGAGCGCACCGACGCCGACGACCGAGGGATAGGCCGCCGGATACCGCCGCAGATCGCTCCCCTCGTTGCCCGCCGCCGCGACCAGCACCAGACCGAGCTCCTCGAGGCGCGCGACGCCGCGCTCGAGCAGGGCGTTGGGCGGTCCCGAGAGCGCCAGGTTCACGATCGCGCTCTCGCTCTCGAAGGCGCGGTCGAAGCCACGCAACAGATCGAAGACGGTGCACTCGCCGCCGCTCTCGCGCGGGCGACAGACGGGGATCGAGACGATCTCCGCTCTCGGGGCGAGCCCGGCGATGCCGAAGCCGTTGTCCTCGATCGCGGCGATCACGCCGGTCATCAAGGTGCCGTGCACGCCGACGGGCGGTTTCTCCGCCGCGTCGAGACCGACGATCCGGGTCGCGTCGAGGTCGCCGTGACCGGTCTCCGGCGCGGAGTCGAGCAGTGCGACCCGCACGCCCGCACCCGCGCCGAGACCCCGCGCGTCGCGCACGCCGGAGACGGCGAGCCCGTATTGCAGCGCCGCGTAGGGATCGGGCCGGGGTGCCTCGGCGAGCGCGGCCTCGAGCGGCGCGGGGCGCAGCTCGGCGGCGGCGCTTCGGTAGACGTCGTTCGGCACGACCGTCGCCGTGTCGGGCACGACCGTCACGAGCTCGTCGAGGGCGGCGCCGGCCGGCCCGGTCACGCGCGCGATCGTCGCGCAGACGACGGGACTGAAGAAGGACTGCCGGATGCGCGCGCCCGGTCCGAGCTCGAAGTCCGTCGGCAGGGCGCCCGTCTCGTCCTTCGGCAATGCGAGGATCGCCTCGCTCCCGGTCGCGTCGTCGGAGCCTTCGGCGGGTCGCGGGTCCGAGGACGCGCCGTCCTCGGCGGCGTCGGCGAGCTCGACGATGCGCCCCGGGCTACGCGGTCGGTCCCCGCCGTCCGACCCGGTCGTGATGCCCGGATCCGCCGCGAGCGGCTCGGCGGCGGCGAGCGAGTACGCCTCGTCGAAGGGGCCGCAGAGCGACTCGGCCGAGGCGATGCCCGTCGTGGCGGCGACCAACAGGACGCCGCCTAGCAGCAGCCCGAATCGCACCGGACCCGGACGCCCGCGCACGAACGCATCGCTTCCGCACGCCCGGCGCGGCCGAAGCGATCGCGCCGTCCCGCGATGCGGGCCGCTCCGGCCCTGCGATCGACCGGGTCTCACGGAACGGCTTCCGCGAAGATCACGATGGCCCGATCGGCCCGGAGCTGCTCGGCCAGCGCGCCCGGATCGCGCTCGGCTGCTTCGCCCGACGACCCGGTCGCTCGCAGACGGTAGACGCCGAGCGGGCTCGGACCGGCGACGATCTCGAGACCCGTCGACTGCAGCAACCGGGAGACGTCCCCCGCCGAGGCCGACTCCGAGAAGACCACGTCGAGTCGCGCGCCTTCGCCGGCCGCGCCAGGCCCCTGCTCCGCCGTCGCGAGCCGATAGGTCGCGTCGCGCCCGGTCTGGGACTGCGACCACAAGGCGCCGGCGAGCCCACCGAGCAGCAGCAGCAGGATCGCCGCCGCCGCCGCGAAGATCGGCGCGCGCGCCTCCCGCCAGAGCGACCCGGCCTCGGCGCCGCCCGCCGCTCGCTCTTCGTCCTCTCCGGGCCCGCCCGCCACGACCCATCGCTCGAGCCGCTCGAGATCCGCGGGCCCGAGCGGTCGGGCGCGCTCGATCGGGATCACCCGCGCCTGCGCTCCGCGCGCCGCCGCGCCGCCACGCGAAGCGTCCGACGAGAGCGCATCGAGACGCGCCGTGATCTCGGCGAAGAGCCGATCGGGATCCGGCAGCGCGACGTCGATCTCGAAGGGCGCACCCGCGATCATGTCGAGCTCGGCCCGACACTCGGCGCACTCGGCCGCATGGGCCTCGACGGCGCCCCGCTCGCGATCGCCCAGCGCGGCCTCGCCCGACTCCGCGTACCACGGCAGCCAGCCGAGCACGTCCTCGGGGCATCGAAGCTGTCTGGCCTCTCGGCTCATGCCGTCACTCCCTCGGCCGAGCCGAGCAGGCGCCGCAGCGAGCGGCGTGCCCGCGACACGCGGGTCTTGACCGTATCCGGTGAAACGTTCTGCCGCGCGGCGACCTCGTCGAGGGCGAGCCCCTCGAGCACCGTCAGCTCGAGTGCCTCCCGTTGGTCCGCCGGCAGCTTGTGCATCAGGCGCTCGATCTGCCGCAGCGAGTCCCGAGCGTCCAGCCGCTGGGTCGCCGGCCCGACCCGATCCGGGACGCGCGAAATGACCTCGTCGCCTGCCGCCACGACCCGGGACCGCTTGAGCCGCCCCCGATGCCGCCCCGCCTCCAGGCACTTGAAGCGGGCGATGCCGAAGATCCACGAGGAGACCCTCGACTCCCCCCGGAAGCCCGCGGCCTGGCTCCAGACCTCGAGGAAGACGTCACCCGTCACCTCCCGCGCGAGCTCCTCGTCCCGCAGCCTCCTCCGTACAAAGAGGAAGACGCGCGTCTGGTAACGGTCGAAGAGCCGACGGAAGGCGCCTCGATCGGCGTCGGTCGCGACCCGGCCCAGGAGTCCCAGGTCCTCCAGGTCCCAGGCCGACGTCGATTCGTTCATCCCCTCGGGTCCCATCCGCTCTACCCGTCCCATCGCCCATCGCTTCTCGCCCGCGGGGGCAAGGCCGAGCGCCGGATCAGGGCGCGGGCCGATCGGGGCGGGCCGGCGGATTCTCGCGAATCGCACCACCGCCCGGCAGCCCGCAGCCGCCCGAGCCGGGTACGTCGCAGGCGCCCGGGCGGATCAGCTGGCTCGTCGCCGGACGAGGCGGCCCCGCCAGACCGACCGCGGGGGCCGCTGCCACGTCGGCGGGGGCGAAGAGCGCCTCGAGCGGCCCCACGAGCGACGAGCCCGCCCCGAGAGCCGAGCCGGATCGGGCCTCGCGCGGCTCCGCACAAGGACCGGGCGGGGCGAGGGGCGCACCCGCCCCGTCCGCTGAGGCCGACCCCACCGCGAGCAGCCCCAGCCCGACGAGGGCCGCCGCCAGCCGGCGCAGACCGCGACCACGCGGATCGAAGGGGCGCAGGGGGGGCGGAGGGGGGCAGAAGCGGTCGGCGGGGCGATTCGGCATCGCGCGATCCTAGCAGTCGAGCGCGCGGCCGGTCGAGCGCGCACCGCGCGAGCCGGGACGGACCCGGTCCGATCGAACGAGTCACCCGCCCAGCGCGATGCGGACCGACAGCCCGATCAGGTCGCGCGTGTAGGAGAACACGTCGGCGGTCGAGTGATTGCGGGTCCGCGCATAGCGGGCGGTCACGAGGACGTGCTCGCCGAAGGCGCGCTGGAGGGAGATGCGGAGACCCGTCTCCTGCTCGCGGCGCGCCGACGGATCCAGGAAATAGGGCTGGCCGTCGACCACGTCCGATGGATCGGGGAAGACGGATGGATTCGCGTAGGGCACGTAGGCATAACGTCCGCTCACGCGCAGCAGGAGGTCGAGGGGCAGCCGGGCGCCGATGCCGAGCTCGATCTGATGACGCTGGTGATCGTACTCCCGGCCCTTCGCCGCGAAGGACTCGTAGAGGTACTCGCCCTCGATCCAGGGCTCCGACAGCCAGGAAAGAGGCGTGGGCAGCGGCTCGCGATGCCGCAAGGAGATGCCCCACCCCACGCCATCCCGATCCGTCGCCGAGAGCTCGTCCACGCCGGCCGGGCTGCAGGGCGCATCCGGCGGGCAGGCCGGTGCATCGACGACGACGAGATCGCGTCGGTCGTAGCGGTAGTCGTCGAAGCCGACCGAGACCGACGCGATCGAGACGGCACCCCGCTCCCAGGGCTTCTGGACCTGCGCCGTCAGCGCATGGCTCAGCACGAAGACCTCGTCCGTGATCGACTGCGCGTCGATCCAGGCCGTGTCGAAGTCGTATCGCCAACGCATGGAGAGATCGGCCACGCCGAGCGCGTGATCGAGCCAGAGCGTCGCGCCCGGCGCGTGGGTGTCGAAGCGTTCGAGGTCGTGATGCTCCGAGCCCGCGTAGCGCAGCAGGACACCGGACGAGACGGTCTCGCGCTCGAAGAGCATCGCGCCGAGGTCGACGAACCAGTAGGCGCGCTGGTCCGACTGGCCGGCGATCTCGCCCGGCCGCCCGACGCCCCGACCGCGCAGGAGTGCGTTGTCGTCGTGCTCGAAGCCGACCTCGACGGCCCCCCAGACGGCGGGCTCGTCCGAGCGCTCGAGGGCCGCGAGGGCGCGCGCGGCCTGCTCGGCCCAGGGCGAGCCCGGCCACTCGTCGAGCACGCGACGATAGGCGGCGAGGGCGCGCTCGCGCTGACCGAGCAGGGCGAGGGCCCGGCCGAGGTAGAAGGGGCCGACCGGTCCCGCCGGTCGCTCCGAGAGCCGCGACACCGTCTCGAGTCGCTCGCTCGCGACCTCGTACTCGGCGAGCGCGAACGCCACGAGGCCCTGGTAGAGGACGACCTCCGGTCGGTCGGGCGTGCGGGCCGCGGCACGCTCGAGGGCGGAAGCACTCCCGGCGACGTCGCCCGCGTGGTAGCGCGCGATCGCGAGCAGCACGTCGTCGTCCGGGGCTCCGGGATCGAGGCTGCGGGCGGACTCGAGCGCGGCGATGGCCCGACGGAAATCCTGCAATCGGATCTCGCAGCGACCGATCGCCCGCTCGACCTCCGCGTCCGAGGGTGGCTGCGACTCGACGGCGCGCAGCTCCGGGAGCGCCGCCTCGCACCGACCCTCCTCCGCGAGATCGAGGGCGATGCGACGGCGCGCATCGTCCGGCGGCGCCGGCTCGATCGCCCGCGCCGCCGCAGGGGCAGCCAGGCCGCGCATCACGACGAAGAGGGCGATGTATAGAAGGACGCGGGACGGCATACGCTGGGGCAAGACGGGGCGCTCTCGGTCGGGCCGCAGGTTCGCGAGCGGGCTGCGGCGGGGAATCGGGGGCGCGAGGGTACCGTGGGCGGGCGCGATCCGACACGCGAAGGCAGGAGCTCGTGCGCCGCCCGCGACCGGGCCGCCCGGGGCCTGCGTCGCGATTGCTAGACTCCGGCCGCCCGAGAGGAGCCGTGCCCATGGACCAGCCCTTTCCCCATCCGCAGGACAAGTACCCCGTCGTCTATCTGAAGGACACGGACCTCGACCTGCCCGAGCACGTGATGAACACGGGCCTTCGCTACACGGGCTTCAAGACCGTGGCGAAGGGCGGGAAATGCCTGATCCAGTCCTGCCACGACTACCATCTCAGCCGCACGATCGCCTACAAGAGCCTGCTTCCCGAGATCGCCGACGACCCCTTCGAGCGCAAGCGCTTCCTGCGCGAGGCCCGGGTGACGGCGATGCTCCAGCATCCGAATACGATCCCGGTCTACGAGCTCTCGCGGAACAACCGCGGCCACTACTACTTCACGATGAAGCTCGTCGAGGGCTACACCCTGCGCGAGATCCTCGACCTCGACAACGAGCAGGGCTCGCAGCCCGTCGACGGCTACGGCTTCCATCGCTTCGTCACGATCCTGATCCAGATCGCCAACGCCCTCGACTACGCCCATACCCACGGCGTCGTCCATCGCGACATCAAGCCCGCGAACATCCTGATGGGCCCCTTCGGCGAGGTGCTGCTGCTCGACTGGGGCCTCGCGAAGGTCTGGAGCGAGACACCCGAGGAGGTCCCGGACATGCCGCTCCTCGTGGACACGGACCCCTCGCTCACGGCCCAGGGCAAGCTGCAGGGCACGGCGCTCTACATGTCCCCCGAGCAGGTCGACGAGTCGCCGACCCTCGACCATCGCTCCGACCTCTACAGCCTGGGCGTCGTGCTCTACGAGGTCCTCGCCGGTCAGCACATGGTCGCCGGCGAGAACGTCCACGAGCTGATCGACGAGATCCGCAACAAGCGCTTCCCGCGCCCGTCGGAGATCGCCAAGGATCGCCGCATCCCGCGCCAGCTCGAGGAAATCTGCATGCGCTGCATCTCGAAGGATCCCGACGAGCGGATCCAGACGGCGCGACGGCTCGTCGCCCAGCTGAGATCGTGGCGTCTGCGCTGGGCGGCGGAGACGGGCACGCAGACCGGCGAGGATTGATCGAGGGCGTCGCGCCGGCCTAGAGCTGCCGCTGCCGGCGCTCGACCTCTTCCTTGGCCTCCTTGAGACCGAGGCCCGTCTCCTCGCGCAGGCGCTTGATCGCCTCGATCTTCCGGCCCGCGCGGATCAGCGACTCGACCGACGCGGCCTCCGCCGAGTAGGCGGATCGGTCCCCCGGCATCGAGACCCGCTCGCCGCGCCGCAGCACCGCAGAGAGCACGAAGAACGCGACGACGACCAGGGCGCCGAGGGTCAGGTACGACATGGCCGGGCCATCGGCGCCCCGGACCACACCCTTGAGCGCCGCCCCGAGCGCGGCCTCACGCGACCGACTGCCCCCCGTCGACCGGGCCCCGAATCACGCGACCGACTGCCCCCGTCGACCGGGCCCCGAATCACGCGACCGACTGCCCGCCGTCGACCGGGAGCGTCTGCCCCGTGATGAACTTCGCCGCCGGGCTCGCGAGGAAGAGATAGACGGGTGCGATGTCCTCGGGCGTCCCCCAGCGCTTCATCGGCGTGCGCTCGATCTCCGGCGCCTCGAAGGGCGTGCCGACCATGCCCGCCGTCATGTTGCTCTTGACGAGCCCCGGCGCGACCGCGTTGACGCGCACGTTGTCGAGGGCCCAGGCGGCCCCCATGTTCTTCGTCATCTGCACGATCGCGGCCTTGGCGGCGCCGTAGCCCGGCACGACCGTGACGGCGCGGTAGGCGGACATGCTCGACATGTTGAGCACGCTGCCACCGCCCTCGATCCGGCTGCGACCGATCCGCTCCTTGAAGGCCACGGCGAGGCGGAACGAGGAAAAGAGATGCAGGGAGAGCGCGCGCTCGAAGACCTCGGGCTTCCACTCGTCCTCGGCCATCAGGGATGCGCCCGCGTTGTTGACGAGCACGTCGAGCTCGCCGATCGAGGCCGAGAGGGCCTCGAGGTCGGCCGCCTCCGTCATCTCGGCGCGATGGTAGGCGAGGCCCGAGAGGTCGGCGTCGTAGTCGGAGACGTCGCCGCGACGACCGGTGATGGAGACGCGGGCGTTCGCGTTCGCGAAGGCGCGCGCGATGCCGAGCCCGATCCCGCTCGAGCCGCCGGTCACCAGCACGCGGGCTCCATCGAAGTCGAAGTCGATCCGGGCCATCATTCCGCTCCTCCCGACAGACGTGCGCTCAGCAGGTCGATCTGGTTGCCGAGCCAGTTCGTGAGCCAGAAGTTGCGGCTCTCGGGCTCGAGGGCGCGATGGACCGTGATCGCGAGCTCGAGGGCCTCGCGCGAGGGCGACGGCTGCGAGAGCAGGACGTCGAGCAGGTGCAGCGCCTCCTCGCGCCGCCCCGCCTCGAGCTTCCCGCGCGCTCGCGCGACGATCGCCGCCTCGCCGCCCGCCAGCTCGATCAGATCCGCATGGATGGCGCGCTGGGGGACCGAGTAGAGCTCGGTCGTCGACTCGTGGTGGAACCAGCCGGCGTAGTACTCCCAGATCGCCTGCACGTCCCAGGCGACCATGCCGTAGCCCTCGCCCACGTCGAGGTGCGCGGGCAGCCGGATCTCCTGCTTGAGCGTGAAGAGGTCCTTCCCCTCGTTCATGCCCTTCACGGTCTCGTCGTGCACGTAGAGCGTCGCGTCCCGGATGCGCAGCAGCTCCTCGCGAATCAGATCGCGCCCCTCGATCGGTCCGTGATGTCCCGGCAGCAGCAGGTCCGGCTCGAGGGCCGCGACGACGTCGCAGGCGGCGGCGCAGGTGAGCGCGTCGCGGTAGCGGTCGCCGCGCACGGTCACGAGGTTCGGGATGTGCCCGATCAGACAGCCGAAGAGGTTGCCCACGAAGCAGATGCGATGGTCCGGAAGCCAGATCACGAGGGAGTCGTTCGTCTCGGCGCCGGGCACGGCGATCAGCTCGACCCGCAGCCCGCCGAGCGTGAAGGCATAGCGGTCCTCGAAGAGGATGTCGGGCGTCGGGATCGCCTGGTCCGGGAGCTTGCCGAATTTCGCCTGGGCGTCGCGGATCGCATTGCCGTTCTTGCGCGTGAACGCGAAGCCGGAGCGGGCGGCGCGGAAGCGGGCCAGGCGGCGATCGTAGGCCTGGTGCTCGGGGTTGCCCGCCTGGGCGATCACCTTCGTGCCGGGCTCGCGCAGGCAGTCGGTGCCGCCCACGTGGTCGACGTGACCCTGGGTGAAGACGATGTATCGGAGCGGGGCGTCGGAGATCGCCGCGTAGTTGGCCTTGTGCTGCGGCGCCTCGAAGAACATGCCCGTGTTGACGACGACGTTGCCCTCGTCGGTCGTGATGAGGAAGCTGTTCGACAGCCCCTCGGAGAGATGGATGAAGTCGTTGATCCGCTGCGTGCCTTCGCTGGCGGGGACCATCTCGCCGGGTCGTGATCGCCAGACCGGCTGGGCCATCGGGGACTCCTCCGACGCCCGGGGGCGTCCGTCTCGGATCTTTGCAGCCGGGCGTCGTCGCGTGGCCGCTCGACGCGCGATGGTACTGACCGCCACGATGGGCGACACCCGCGAAAGACCGACGCGGTCCGACGCGCCGGCGCCACGCCACGTCGCGCGATCGCGTCCGCGGGCGGGTCGTCGGGGGGCGCCTGATTTTGGCCGGGTGGAGGCGTCCGCTACCCTGCCGGCCATGTCGCTCGACTCTTCCGCCTCGTCGCCGACCGACCCCTCCCTCGACGCCGCCCTCGCCGGAGACGGCGAGCTGCTCGCCCTCCAGCAGGAGATCGAGCGTCATTTCGTCGCCGCGATCGAAGCGACGCCGATGCGGAGCGAGCCCTTCCCGCACGTATTCATCGAGGGCTGCCTTCCACAGGACGTCTACGACGAGCTGATCGCGAACCTGCCCGACGACGACTTCTACGAGCCGCTGATCCACAAGGACTCCGTCCGACCGGACGGCACGAGCCCGCGGATCCAGGCGTCGCTCACGGAGAGTCGGCTGGCGATGCTGCCGGAAGGTCGGTCGCGAATGCTCTGGACCGCGACGGCCCGCGCCGTCCAGGCCGACAGCATCAAGCTCGCCCTGCTCCGCAAGCTCGAGCCCGGCATCCGCGAGCGTCACGACGAGCCGCTCGAGGAGATCGAGGCCTACTGCCGCCCCGCCCTCAATCGCGACGTCGCGGGCTACAAGATCCTCCCGCATCCCGACACGAAGGCGAAGGTGCTCACGGGCCTGATCTACCTGCCGCGCGATGCCTCGCAGGTCGGCCTCGGCACGAGCTTCTACGTTCCGAAGCGCCGCTTCCCGGGTCTCAAGCCGAAGTACGCGCTCTCGGCGACCATGCCCTTCCAGGCGAATGCCTGCCTCGTCTTCGCCGTGACCAAGCGCAGCTTCCACGGCCGGGAGCCGCTACCGGAGAATTGCGGGATCAGGGACTACTTCGCCCTGACCTACTACAACGACCCTACGCGACGCGGGTACGAGTAGGAAGCCGGAACGCAGGCCGCCGCTGAAGGCTCCTTCGCCCCCACCTGCGACAAAGACCCGTGCGACGCGGGTACGAGCAGGGCGCGCGGCGCTAGGCCGGGATGCGCGCGGGGCGACCGAAGCCGAAGAGCCCCTGCGACTCGATCGCCTCGGCCACGTCGGGCTCGATCCAGTCCTTCCAGTCCGCCTCACGTCGGCGCAGCTTCGCGAGCACCTCGTCGGACTTGAGCCTGAGCGCCTCGTCGGCGAGCCCCTCGATCGGCTCGACGAAGCCCCGCTCGCGCAGGTATGCGATCAGGGGCTGCACGGAGCGGGGGATCTCGAGCGTATCGAGCTCGATGCGTCGACCGGTCGCCGCATCGAGGCCGGGGTAGACGTAGAGCCGGACGCCCGTCCCGAAGAGCCGCCCGAAGACCTCGAGCAGCCCGCCCCGCAGCTGGGCGTAGCGATCCTCGCGGATCAGCTCCGCGAAGTTCGTGACGCCGATCGGGAGGGCGATCTGCGTCGCCGCGTAGCGCGCGAGGTACTGGGCGACGAGATGGTATTGGGGATAGTCGGAGACGATCACGGAGTGGTTCGCGGCGTTCAGCGCGCGGATCCGGTCGAGGAAGTCCTCGATGTTGCCGCCGGAGGTCTCGCGAAGCTCGTTCACGCTGATCTCGAGCAGCGAGACGATCCGGTCCGCCGCGACGCTCGGATCGGCGCGGAAGCGCTCGAGGGCGCGACGCTGGATGTCGGCGTGGACGCGGGTCGGCGGCCGGAAGCGACCGCGTTGGAGCAGGACCGGGCGCTTGTAGAGGATCTCCGAAGGCCTGAGCACCTCGCCGTTCGACGAGAACATCGCCGCCTGGCTGAGCCCGAACTCGACGAGTCGCAGGCTCAGCACACGATGGTCGACGTCTTCGAAGGCGGCACCCGAGAACTCGACCATGTCGATCTCGATGCGATGGGGCGCCAGGTTGTCGAGCAGCGACCCGAGCAGCTTCTCGGGATCGTCGGAGAAACGGGCCGCGCCATAGACGAGGTTCACGCCGAGCACGCCCAGCGCCTCCTGCTGCATCAAGGCGTCTCGATCGAGCATGCGCGCGTGCAGGATGATCTGGCTCGCCGCCTCCTGCGGATGGGCCTGGAAGCGGATGCCCATCCAGCCGTGGCAGTCCGCGTCGCCCTGGTAGGTCTGGGCGGAGACCGTGTCGGCGAAGGCGAAGAAGGCCGTCTCGCGACCGCGCTCCGCGTCCAGGCGCTCGATGTTCAGGTCGTACTCGTGATCGAGCATCGAGAGCAGCCGGCCGCTCGAGACGTATCGATCCGCCGTGCCGTAGATCGAGTCGCTCACCTTCTTGTCGTAGGCGGACATCGTCTTGGCGATCGTGCCCGCCGCACCGCCGACCCGGAAGAACCAGCGACCGACCTCCTGCCCGGCGCCGATCTCGGCGAAGCTGCCGTAGCGGGAGCCGTCGAGATTGATCTCGAGCGCCTTCGCGTGGGTCGTGAGCGGCGTGCTCATGCGGCGCCACCCGCGAGCCCGGGCAGCCCGGCATGGCGCAGGCCGCGATCGAGATCCCCGATCAGATCGTCCACGTCCTCGATCCCGACCGAGAGCCGCACGAGCCCGTCGAAGATGCCGACCTTCTCCCGCTCGGGCCGCGGGATGCTCGCGTGCGTCATCGACGCGGGATGGTCGACCAGGGACTCGATCCCGCCCAGGCTCTCTGCGAGGGCGAAGATCCCGAGCCCCGAGACGAAAGCCGTCGTCCGCTCGAGATCCGCGTCGAGCTCGAGGGTGACGATCCCCGAGCCGCCGTGCATCTGGCGCCGCGCGACCTCGTATTGCGGATGCGAGGGCAGGAAGGGATGACGCACCCACTTGACCGCCCGACTGCCCTCGAGCCGCTCGGCGATCGCGAGGGCATTCGCGTGGTGCTTCTGCATGCGGAGCGCGAGGGTCTTCACGCCGCGCTGCACGAGCCAGGCATCGAAGGGCGAGGGATTCAGCCCGACCGCCTTCTGTGCGAAGAGCATCTTCTCCTGCCATTCGTCGTCGTTCGTGACGACGACGCCGCCAAGGCAGTCGGAGTGCCCGTTCACGTACTTGGTCGTGCTCGAGAGGGAGAGGGTCGCGCCGAGCTCGAGGGGGCGCTGGAAGTAGGGGGAGGCGAAGGTGTTGTCGACGAGCACCGGGATGCCCTGCGCGCTCGCGACACGCGAGATCGCCGCGATGTCGAGGATCTTGAGCATCGGATTCGTCGGCGACTCGAGCCAGACGAGCGCCGGCGCCTCGCGAGCGATCGAGTCGAGGCTCGCGCGCTCCGTGAAGTCGACGTACTGCACGCGCACGCCGAATTTCTCGAAGACCCGGGCGAAGATCCGGAAGGTGCAGCCGTAGACGTTCTCTTCCGCGAGCACGAGGTCACCCGAGGAGAGGGTCGAGATGACGGCCGTGATCGCGGCCATGCCGTTCGCGAAGACCGTCGCGTGTCGGCCGCCTTCGAGGGACGCGAGCGTGCGGCCGAGGCGCGTGAAATTCGGGTTGCCCGAGCGCGTGTAGTCGTAGCCGCGGGTCTCGCCGGGTCGGATCTGCGCGAAGGTCGAGGTCGCGTAGATCGGCGGCATGACGGCGCCGGTCTGCTCGTCGGGCTCCTGTCCGACATGGATCGCGCGCGTCTCGAACTCCATGCTCGTCCTCTCTCTGCCCGAACGGGGCCGGACGGCGGCGGACGATAGCGAAGCGGTCGATCCGGGGATCCTCGGATCGACTGAGGGGCGCCGACCCGACCGTCGCTCCGGGCAACCACCCGGGTCCCGGGTGCGATCCGATCCCCGCGCCGCGCCAGCGTCCGAGTGGCGAGCCGACGCGTCGCGGCGCGCTTCACGGGAGCCACGGTCGGACCGATGGGACGGGGGATGTCGAAGCTCGCACGGCTACGGAAGCGCACCTTCGAGGTGCTCGAGGCAGGTCGCCGGGGCGACTCGCTCAGTCTCTTCGTCGACGGGCTCGTGATGGCCCTCGTGCTGGCGAACGTCGTGGTGGTCGTCCTCGAATCCGTCGACGAGGTCGCCGAGACCTACGAGGAGCTCTTCCTCGGCTTCGAACGCGCCTCCGTCGCGGCCTTCACGGCGGAGCTCGCCCTGCGTTTCTGGGCATCGGCCGAGAACCCGAGACACGCCGGCAGCGCGGCCTGGCGCCGCTTCCGGTACGTGTGCTCGCCGATGGCGATGATCGACGTGATCGCGATCGCGCCCTTCTATCTCTCGACCTTCTTCGGCGTGGACCTCCGCGTGCTGCGCCTCCTCCGGCTGGCCCGGATCGTCAAGCTGACCCGCTACTCGGTCGCCCTGCATCGGATCGTCGAGGTCTACCGCCTCCAGCGAAACGCCCTGCTCGCCGCCTTCTTCCTGATGGCCGTCGCCGTCGTGCTCTCCGCGAGCGCCCTCTACGTCGTCGAAGGCCCCGTGCAGCCCGACCGCTTCGGATCGATCCCGGACGCGATGTGGTGGGCCGTGATCACCCTGACGACGGTCGGCTACGGCGACGTCAGCCCGATCACGCCGTTGGGCAAGCTGCTGGCCGCCACGATCTCGATCGTCGGCATCGGCATGGTCGCCCTGCCGACCTCCGTATTCGCCTCGGGCTTCGCCCACGTCATGCACCGCAGCGAGCACCTGCTCGAGGAGGAGGCACGCGAGGCTTTGACCGACGGCGTGATGACCGAGGAGGAGGCCAGCGCCTACGAGGCCCATGCCCGAGCCCTCGGCGTCGATCCCCGCGTCGCGCAGGAGATCGTCACGGACGCCCAGCGCTGGCGGGAGCGGCACGTCCACGACGCCTGTCCGCATTGCGGCAAGGCGCTCGCGGACTGATCCGCACCCGGATGGGCGAGGGGTCGTCGCCCCCGTCGGCGACTGGGGTCCGGACCGGATCCTGCCCCCTCTTTTTTCACCGAGACGCGCCGAGGCCGCTTGACCCGGGCATGCGACCGACCGAGGTGCCGAGGACGATGTTCGGCAAATACCTCGTCGAACGCGGTCTGCTCCGGGAGGAGGAGCTGCTGATCGCGCTCGAGCGTCAAGCGTCGATGAAGATCTCCTTCGGCCGGCTGGCCTATCAGCTCGGCATGCTGACGCTCGACCAGGTCATGGCCGTGATCGACGCCCAGCGCGAGAACCCCGTCCGCTTCGGGGTCATCGCCGTCGAGCGCGGCCTGCTGACCGAGCAGCAGGTCGCGGACCTCCTCGAGGCCCAGGAGGACTCGCATCTCCCCCTCGGCCAGGTCATCGCGACCCTCGGCTTCGTCGACCCGGAGACCCTCGACCGGGAGCTGCGTCACTACCTTGCGGAGATCGCGCCGAACAAGTGACGACGCGCGCCGAGCGCGGCCAGCCCGAGTCCCAGGAGCATCGCCGTGCCCGGCTCGGGCACTACGACCACGAAGGCCTCCCGCCAGCCTTCCGGATTCGTTCCGAAGCCCGCGATCGTCCGCCCGTCCGCGGACACGCCGTAGGCGGCCTCGAATCGCCAGCCCGAGATCGTCAATCCATTCCGTCCGAGGTAGTCCGCGAGCGACTCGAGCCCGCCGTCGACCGTCCAGACGAACGCCTCGCGACCGAGCGCCGACTCCCCTTCGCCCACGACGACGCCGCCGTCCGCCGAGACGTCGTAGGCTGTGCTGAAGAAGCCTCCGCCCGAAAGGTCGCCGAGGCCCTGCATTCCCGTCGCCACAGACCAGAGGAACGCCTCGAGTCCATCGGCGGACTCGCTGTGACCGACGACGAAGGACCCGTCGACGGAGACGTTATGCGCGAGGCTCTCGAAGCCCCCGCCAGCCAGATCGCCCAGCACGACGACGTCGCCCGCCCCGCGCCACGCGAACGCGCTCGATCCGTCCGGACCGTCGCCGCGCCCGACGATCGTCGATCCGTCGGCCGAGATCGCGAACGCTGCGCTCGTCGGGCCACCCCCGACCGGCACGTCGCCCAGGCCCTGCATCCCCGTCGCCGCGTCCCAGCGGAAGGCCTCGCTGCCCGCGCCCGAGATCGAGTCGCCCACCACGATCGTCCCGTCGCCCGAGACGCCCCCGGCGCGACTGAAGGATGCTCCGCCGGCGAGCTCGCCGAGCGGCTCGAGCCCCGACGCCGCGGTCCATCGAAATCCCTCGCCGCCCCCGCTCCCGGCACGTTCCCCCACGACGACACGCCCATCGGCCGACACGTCGAGCGCGACGCTCGTGCGCAGGCCCGGCTCGGCCGCGCCCAGTCCGACCAGCCCCGTCTCCCGCCGCCAGACGAAGGCCTCGTTCCCGGCGTCGGTCGCGCTGCCGCCGACGACGGTCGAACCATCGTCGGAGAGGGCGAAGGCGAAGCTCTCGGCCGCCCCGCCCGGCAGGTCGCCGAGTGACGTGAAGGAGGCCGCGAAAGCGACCGTCGGGCTGACGACGACCGCGAGACCCGCAAGGATCGGCGCGAGTGAATGAAGCGAAACGACGCGGTCGACTTTCGGCACCATGGGCGGATCGCACTCCCGGCTGGCTGATCGGGCAGAGGGCTCGCAGGGGAGTGGTCGCGGGGGGCCCCATGTCGCCTGGCATTGGCCGGTCCGCCCCGGTTTTGATCAAGACCAGAAGGGAGACGCCCATGCCGATCGACCTCGTCCTCTTCGATCTCGGCGGCGTCGTCGTCGAGCTCGGGGGGCTCGATGACATGGCGGCCTTTGCGCGGGGCGTGGACGAGGAGGCGCTCTGGCGACGCTGGCTCGCGTGCCCCTGGGTCCGGCGCTTCGAGCGAGGCGAGTGCGGGCCCGACGAGTTCGGACGCGGGATGGTCGAGGCGTGGTCCATGCCGGTCTCGCCGGAGACCTTCCTCGAGGCCTTCGCGCGCTGGCCGAAGGGGCTGCTGCCGGGCGCAGCCGAGCTGGTCCGGGAGGTCGGGGGGCAGAGGCCCGTCGCCTGTCTGAGCAACACGAACGTGCTCCACGCCGAGCGGCTCTGGGGGCGGCTCGGCGTGCACGAGCTCTTCCCCCGACGCTTCTTCTCCCACGAGATCGGGATCGTGAAGCCCGACCCCGAGGCCTTCGCCCACACGATCCAGGCGCTCGATTGCGCCGCCGATCGGATCCTCTTCCTCGACGACAATCAGATCAACGTCGACGGCGCCCGCGCTGCGGGGCTCGAGGCGGAGCGGGCCCGGGGCGTGGCGGAGGCCCGCGCGATCCTGGTCGACCGGGGCGTGCTCGAACGGGCTTGACTCGCGCGCTCACGCCAGGCGGCCGGGGCGCATTCAACGGTCCACCGTGCCCCGTGTGCCCGGCGCCCGGCCCCACCGGCCCGCTCTTCCCCTCGGGATATCCGCGCCTGGATTGAGAACGCGATCGCCTTCTCTTCGAGCGCCGGGCGTCGCCCTGGCGCCCTCCACGCCCGCCCCACCGCCGCTAGACTCGCCCCTATTCAAGACGGTGCGTCTCGTATATCATGCGCGACCGCGGCTCCTCCCGAGCCGGCCCCCGCCCTGACCGAGCCCCGCGCCCCTTCCCGGCGGCGCGCGCGATTGGAGCAAGCGATGGATTTTGATTTCTCCCCCGAAGAGCAGAAGTTCGCCGAGGAGGTCGAGGCCTGGCTCGTCGAGAACGAAGACCCGGTCGTGATGGATCACCATCGCGAGAACTTCACGCAGCTCTCGGACACGCCCGAGCGCCGCGCCTTCATGAAGAAGCTCGCCGCGAAGGGCTGGCTCGGCATGTCCTGGCCCAAGGAGTACGGCGGGCAGGAGATCGAGGGCGTCTACGAGTTCATCCTGAACGAGGCGCTCTCGAAGCACGCCGCGCCGCAGATCGGCAAGGGCGTCGGGATCATCGGCAAGACGCTGATCCGCCACGGCAGCGAGTTCCTGAAGAAGAAGTTCCTCCCGCTCATCCTCGACGCCGAGATCGAGTTCGCGGTCGGCTACTCCGAGCCCGAGGCGGGCTCCGACGCGGCCAACATGCAGCTCAAGGCCGAGAAGGTGGACGGCGGCTGGATGCTGAACGGCCAGAAGATGTGGACGACCTCCGCGCACTTCGCCGACTGGTACTGGGTCGGCGCCCGGACCGACCCCGAGAAGCCCAAGCACGACGGCCTCTCGCTCTTCCTCGTGCCGATGGACCATCCGGGTCTCGAGGTGCAGAGCCTGCCGACGATCGGCAAGGACACGACGAACCAGGTCTTCTTCAACGACGTCTTCGTCCCCGACGAGTATCTCGTCGGCCAGCGCGGCAAGGGCTTCCAGATGATCTCGGAGGCGCTGGATCTCGAGCGCTTCACGATGTTCACGCTCTCGCCGATCGCGAATCGGACCGAGGTCCTCGTCGACTGGGTGAAGAAGGCCAAGCGCGACGGCGAGCCGCTCAAGGACGACCCGAACGTGCGCCGACTGATCGCCAACATCGTGACCGACACGGCGGTCGCGAAGGCCCTGTCGACGCGCTTCGTCTGCGCGGCGAAGTCGGGCGGCAAGCCCCCGACGGTCCAGTCCTCGCAGTACAAGCTCTTCACGACGAGCCTCTCCCAGCGGGTCTGCAAGGACGCCCTCGACATCCAGGGTCACGAGGGCACGATCATGGAAGGCCAGGACGACGCGCCGCTTCGCGGACGCTTCGAGGGCGCCTACCGCGCGACCATGAACGAGACGGTCGGCGGCGGCTCCTCGGAGATCCAGAAGAACATCATCGCGCGGCGCCACCTCGGGCTGCCCAAGAACTTCTAGACCGCACGCGCGCGCGGGGCCCGGCCGGGGCTCCGCGCGCCGTACCCTCTGACCGCGGCGCGCGTGTCCGCGCCCGCAGGAGACCAGCATGGATCTCGAACTGAGCGAAGAGCAGCAGATGGTGATCGACATGACGCGGTCGATGCTCGAAGAGTATTCGACGGTCGATGTCGTTCGCGTGATGGAGGACGATCCCAAGGGCTACCCCGATCCGCTCTGGAAGCAGATGGGCGAGCTCGGCCTGAACGGCCTGCTCATTCCGGAGAGCTACGGCGGCGGCGGGCAGACCCTGCTCGAGGGCGCGCTCGTCTACGAGGAGCTCGGGCGGGCGATGGCGCCGGTTCCGCATTTCGTGTCCTGCGTGATGAGCGCGAACGTGCTGCTCGCAGCGGGCAGCGATGCCCAGAAGCAGGCCTGGCTGCCGAAGATCGCGAGCGGCGAGGCGATCCTCACGCCGGCGTGGCTCGAGCCCGAGCGCGGCTACGGCGAGGCGGGCGTGGCGCTCGAGGCCAAGGCCGACGGCGATGGCTTCGTGCTCACGGGTCGCAAGCGCTCGGTCCCCTACGCGGGCGTCGCCACGCAGCTCGTCGTGCTCGCGCGGACGAAGGACGGCGTCGACCTCTTCCTCGTCGACCCGAAGGCCAAGGGCATCACGAGCAAGCAGCTCCTCTCCCAGGGCCGCGAGCCGCATTTCCAGCTCGACTTCGCCGGCGTGCGCGTGAACGCTTCGGACCGGATCGGCGCGCCGGGCTCGGGCTGGGCGACCTGGAACGACGCCATGCTGCAGGGCATCGTGCTGCTCGCCGCCCAGGCGATCGGCGGCGCGGACCGCTGCCTGCTCGAGACGGTCGCCTACTCGAAGGAGCGCGTGCAGTTCGACAAGCCCCTCGGCGCCTTCCAGGCCCTCTCGCACTACATGGCCGACGCGTCGACGCGCATCGACGGCGGCCGCGTCCTGGTGCACGAGGCGGCCTGGAACCACGCGCAGGGCCGCTCGATCGCGCGCTTCGCGCCGATGGCGAAGCTCTTCTGCTGCGAGGCGTACCGCGAGACGACGCGGGTCTGCGCCCAGATCTGGGGCGGCGTCGCCTTCACGATCGAGTACGACCAGCAGATGTTCTTCCGACGCGCGAAGCACCTGCAGCTCTCGTGGTGGGATACGCCCTACCTCGAAGGGCTGATCGCGGCGGACGTGCTCGACGGCTGATCGACCCGGCTGCTCGCCCCTGGCACGTCCCCACCTCTTCGGGGCTCGTGCCGGGGCGGGCCGCCGGCCGCGCGACCGCTGCGCTTCGCGCCCGCGCACCAGGGCTCGCGCGCACGACGGCGCGTCAGCCCGAGAGCTGTCCCAGCCGCCAGTTCGTCGACGCGACGAGTCGCTCGTAGAACGCGTCGGTGTACGCGCCCTCCGGATCCTCCCGCACGAGTCGATCCAGCACCTCCGCGTCGTGCCCGACCAGGATCCGCCATCGCCCCGCCCGCACACCCTCGAGGATCGTGCGCACGGCCGACTCCGCCGTCGTCGGCGCATCGTCGCGGAAGCTCTCGCCCTGCATCACGAGGACCTGTCGGAGCTGCTCGTTCGTCGCACTGCCGAAGTCGACGCCACGCCGCTCGAGGCGCTCCCGCGCGGCCTGGAAGTCCTCGTCGCTCATCTGCTTGGGATCGTTGCCGAGGATCCGGCCCGAGTTGATGACGATCGACGTACCGACGTGGCCCGGCATCACGACGGAGACCTTCACGTGGGGAGCGTGGCTCGCGAGGTCGTTGATGAGGGCCTCGCTGAACCCCTTCACGGCGAATTTCGCGGCGCTGTAGGCGGTATGCGAGACGCCGGGACCGAGCGTCGCCCAGAAGCCGTTCACGCTGCTCGTATTGACGAGATGGCCTTCCTCTGCGGCCATCAGCAACGGCAGGAAGACGCGCGTTCCGTAGTAGACGCCGTACCAGCAGATGTCGAAGGTGCGCTCCCAGCTCTCGCGCTCGTCGACGATCATGCTGCCGGCGCCGCCGATGCCGGCGTTGTTGAAGACGAGATGCACGCAATCCGTCTCGTGCTCGCGCATCACCTCGTCCCGGAAGCGCTCGAGCTGCGACTCGTCGCTCACGTCGGCTTCGTGGGTCGTGACGCGTACGCCGGCCGGCGCACCCGCGAGCGCGAGGGCGCGCGTTCGCGTCATGTTCTCCTCGGACACGTCGCAGGTCGCGACGTGGCAGCCCTCCGCGGCGAGCTGCCGGACCAGCTCGCGTCCCATACCCGTTCCGCCGCCCGTGACGACGGCGATCCGGTCGCCGAAGGAATCCATGCGTCCCTCCCCTGCACGGCGCATCGCGGCGCGCGCCGTGTGTCTCAGTCCATCGCCTCGATCGCCCCGATCTCGAGGTGGCGCGCGTACTCCGACTCGTCGAGCCCGAGCACCTCGCGAAACACGTAGGCGTTGTCCTGGCCGACCGCGGAGCCGGCGTGCGGCGTCCGACCCGGCGTCGCCGTCAGACCGAGCGGGATGCCCGAGGCGGAGACCCGGCCTCGCTTGAAGTGCGGGATCTCCTCGAAGAAGGCCCGGGCGGCGAGCTGGGGATCGCGCCGGAACATGTCCTCCGTGTCCTGAACGACGCCCGCGGCGAGGCCCGCCTCCTGACATGTGCGCATGACTTCGTGGTCGACGCGCGTGCGCGTCCATTCCGCGAGGCGCTCGTCGATCGCGTCGGCGCGCGCCACCCGTCCGTCGGTCGTCGCCAGCCGCTCGTCCCGCGCCCACTCGGGATCGCCCATCACCCGTCGCAGCGCCTGCCAGTCGCGATCGTCCTCGACGCAGATCACGCACCAACGGTCGTCACCCGCGCAGGGATAGCAGCCCCAGGGCGCGCGACCGCGCTCGCCGTTGCCGAGCCGCGGCGGCTCGACCCCCGTCGCGGCGTACTCGGTCATCAGCTCGCCGATCGAGGCGACGGTCGTCTCGAGCTGCGAGAGTCGGATCGCCTGCCCCCGTCCGTCGCGGTCGCGATGGGCGAGAGCCGCGAGCAGCACGACGAGTCCGTGCAGCGCCGAGAGCGGATCGGGATAGGCGAAGTGCGAGATCGTGCAGTCGCGTTCGGGAAAGCCCGAGAGGCTGCAGAGGCCGGAGAGCGCCTCGATGTTCGGCCCCCAGGTCACGTAGCGGGAGAAGGGCCCGCTCTCGCCGTAGCCCGTCGATTCGAGCATCACGAGGCGCGGATTGCGCGCGGCGAGACGTTCGTAGCCGAGCCCCAGCTTGTCGAGCACGCCCGTCGAGTAGTTCGCGATCACCGCGTCGCTCCGGTCGATCAGCTGTCGACACAGCTCCGCCCCCTCCTCCTTGCGCAGATCGAGGGCGACGAAGCGCTTGCCCGCACTCCAGTCCGTGAACCAGGGCGAGCATTGCGGCTGCGTGCCCTGCTCCGGCGCGCGGGGCGGCACGAAGAGGCGCGGCACGTCGGGATGCGCGTGCGACTCGACCTTGATCACCTCGGCGCCCGCCCAGGCGAGGATGCGACCGATCCAGGGCGCCGCGAGCCCCGCCCCGAACTCCACGACGCGCAGACCCGCGAGCGCGCCCTCGCCCTCTGCCCCCGCGCACGCGAAGGGACCCGGGCGCGGCGTCGGGTCCGCGACCGCCGCGCCCGGATCCCTCGCCGAGAACGCCGCGGGCAACGCGTCCGAAGCCCGAGGCGCGCGGCCGTTGCTTTGCCAGGGCGTGCGGGTCGGGCGGTAGGGGGCGCCCGGCACGGCGATGTGTCGATCCGGCGCGAGCTCGAGATCGGTGAAGAATCCGCGCGCGGCGAGATGGGGATCGCGGGCGAGGCGTTCGGCGGTCTGGACCGGCGTGAAGGCGATGTGGCGGCGCTGGCCCTCGTGATAGGCCTCGTCGACGGTCAGCGTGGCGGTCAGGTCGCCGATGAACACGTCGAGCAGCTCGCGGAAGGGCAGACGATTCGAGGAGGGGCCGCGGAAGTCGGGCAGCAGCACCTCCTCGTTGCCCGTCACCTCGTGGATCCACTCGGCCAGCGCCTGCCAATGGGCCGGGCGGTTCACCATGAGGTAGACGAGCCCGTCCTTGCAGGCGTAGGCACCGGAGGGCACGGACGCGACGAGCCCCGTGCCGACGCGCTTCGGGATGATCCCATCCTCGAGCCACTTCCCGACGCCGGCGATGTGCGTGATGGCGGCGATCGTCTCGAGGCTCGAGACGTCGACGTGCTGGCCCCGTCCCGTGCGATCGCGATGGCGCAGGGCGACGAGGCTGCTCGCCGCCGCCAGTGTCGACGTGATCACGTCGGCCTGATGTCCCGCCATCCGGACCGGCGGATCCGCCGGATCCCCGATCGAGATCATCGCCCCGCCGAGCGCGCTCGCGACCAGATCGTTCGAGCGCCATGCCCGCCGCGGCCCGGTCCGACCGAAGCCCGTGATCGAGGTCAGCACGAGGCCCGGCTGGAGCGCGGCGAGTGCGGCGTAGTCGAGGCCGAGCGAATCGAGCCGACCGGGCGCGAAGGACTCGAGCACGAGATCCGCGCAGCGGACGAGGTCCCGGAACTGCTGCTGCGCAGCCGCCTGCTCCAGATCGAGCACGAGGCCGTGCTTGTTCGCATTCGTGTAGAGAAAGCGGAGGCTGCAATCGCCCTCGGCGGTTCCGACGCGCGGGATGGCCCGGCGCGCCGGATCACCGCCCGGCGGCTCGATCTTCACGACCGTGGCGCCGAGGTCCGCGAGCAGCTTGCCGCAGTAGGCGCCCTCCGACGACGTCAGGTCGAGGACGCGGAGATGCCCGAGTGCGCTCATGGAAGCCTCGCCCAAGCTCTCCTCTCCCGGCGACTCAGCCCTGCTGGGCGCCCTGCAGCGCCTTCATCGCGCGCCAGTCCGAGAGCCCGACGATCGGCCGCGCCGCGCCGGGCGCAGGTGCCTCGCCGTAGAACGCGATCGCGCCATGCACGTTCGCGAGGTAGAGCGTCTCCTCGGGATGATGCGTCGCCTCGTGCTCGGCGCCGTTCGGCTCGTAGATCCAGTCGCCCGCCCGCGAGCAGCCGCCACGATATTCCATGACGCCCGAGAGCACGTAGAAGTCGGCGGGCCCGAGATGGATGTGCGGCGGATTCGTCGTGCCCTTCGCGGCCCGGAAGAGCGCCGTCCAGGATCCCGTCTCTTCGGAGACCCGCAGCACCTTGAGCGAGTTGCCACCGGGCGTCTCGATCCACTTCAGGTCCGCCGTGTGGATCAGGCTGCCGAAGCCCTCGATCTCCATGTCCCGCGTCCTCCTCTCGCTGCCTCGCGCCGTCCGGCCTCACGCATCCGTGCCGTGAGGTCGGTCATTCTATCACCCGCGAATTTCGCGGAGCAATCCGCGTTTCGGGGTCCATGCGAGCCTCGCGGCCGGCCCCCTCGCGCCCCGGGCCGCTGTGATACCGTCGCGCGTCATGGGAATGCCCGACGACGCGCCGATCATCGACCTCATGCTCAGCCTGCCGATCCTCGACCTCGAGGCGACCTACGGCAACCTCCGCCAGGCCGCCAAGGACGGCGAGTCCCGCGAGAACTTCAAGTTCCCGGCCGAGTACATGTTCAAGGGCGTGCCCCACGGCTGGGGCGAGGGACGCGACCCGGTCGAGGTCACGCTCGAGGAGATGGATCGCTGGGGGATCCGTACGGCCCTGATCGGCGTCGGACGCGGCGCCGCAGACGATGCGATCCGCAAGCATCCCGAGCGCTTCGTCGGCAACGTACACGTCGACCCCAACGACATCATGGGCGCGCTCCGCACGATCGAGAAGGCCAAGGCCGAGCTCGACGTGCGCATGGCGAGCACCTTCCCGGCCGGCAACGTCCCGCAGATCCCCGTCGACGGGGCGCAGATGTACCCGCTCTACGCGAAGTGCTGCGAGCTCGACATCGCGGTCGGGCTCAACATGGGCGTGCCGGGGCCCCGCGTCCCGATGGATCCGCAGAAGGTCGAGCGCCTCGACCGCATCTGTTACGACTTCCCGGAGCTCCGGCTCGTGACCTATCACGGCTGCGAGCCCTGGGAGGACCTGGCGGTCAAGCTGATGCTCAAGTGGCCGGGTCTGCACTACTGCACGAGCGCCTTTGCGCCCAAGCACTACCCGAAGAAGATCGTCGACTACGCGAACACGCGGGGTGCGGACAAGATCCTCTACGCGGGGTATTTCCCGATGGGTCTCTCGCTCGAGCGCATCATGACCGAGATGCGGAACGTGCCGTTTCGCGACCATGTCTGGCCGAAATTCCTCTACGAGAACGCACGCCGGGTCCTCAAGCTCGATCCTTGATGCCTCGCCCGTCGCGGACCGCGAGACACGTCCGCGACGGCGTGCCGCGGCATGCCCGAAGGCGGCCCGATCGACACGCGTCGACGGGAACCGACAGCCCGTGAAGCCCCCACCGATCGCGAGCGTAGGGAAAGGAAGCCTTGCGGCCGGGCGGACGACGGCGGACATTGCGTCGACGACCGGCGGATCCGGATCGCGTGTCGACTCCCGCACGCACCCTCCGTCCCGGCGAGGAGGTACGCATGGCTGCACGCAAGACGACGCGCAAGAAGAGCGCCGCACGCAAGGGGGCGGCGAGCAAGGCCACGGGGTCGAAGCGGAAGGCCAGGACCCCGGCCCGCAAGAAGTCCACGCGCAAGACGGCCGCGAAGAAGAAGGCGACGCGACGCACGTCGGCGTCGCTCGGCAACCGGACCCGCAAGGCGATCGACGAAAACCTGCGTGACCTCGAGAAGCAGGTGCCGAAGCAGTTCCGGAGCGTCGTCCGCGAGCTCCGCACGAAGATCCGCGACCTCGAGAAGCAATTCGACCGCGCCCGCGCCGAGGGCGAGAAGCGCTGGCACGAGCTCGAGCAGCAGTTCCGGAAGGACTCGGAGCGCCTGCTCGCGAAGGTCGGCCTCGGCAAGCCGTCGTCGCGCAAGGCCCCGCGCCGCAAGCGCTGATCACTCGCCCGGGATCGCGAGGCGTGCCATGCTGCCCGCATGGCGCCTCGCGTCCGCGCTGCCTCGACGCTCCGGGGCCTGCTCCCGTGGCTGCTCGCAGCCGGGCTGATCGGCCTGCTGCTCTGGCAGGTGCCCTTCGAGGCGATGGGCCGGGCGCTTCATGGCGCCCGGCTCGGCGTCTTCCTGCCGGGCGCGGCGGTGGCCTCCCTCGTCTGGTTCGCGCTCGACTCCGCGACCCTCGCCCAGCTCTTCTCTCGCGCGTTCACGCCGCTCGGCTGGGCCGAGGCGCGAGCGCTGCGCGGTCTCAGCTACCTGGCGACCCCGATCCATTGGCACGCCGGCAAGGCCGCGATCGTCGCCCGCCTCCGGCGGACGAAGGGCCTGCCGATCCTCGATGCGACGAGCGGGCTGTTGCTCGTGCAGACCCTCGACGCCCTGATCCTGGCCTTGCTCGCGACCGGCGGCTCCTGGCTCCTCCCGACGAGCGAGGCGCTCGTGTCCCTGCGCGGCGTCGGCATGGTCGTTGCCGTCGCCTCCGTCGCCTACCTGATCGTCGTCCGCTCCGATCGACCGGCCCTCCCCGTCCTCGAGCGCCTCCGGCGGAGTGCGGTCCATCGCGCCCATCGCCGCCTCTCGCGCGCCGACCTCGCCCGACTCTTCGCCCTCAAGACCGCCTATCACCTCGTCTTCGTCGTCGCCTACCTCGTCGGCCTGCGTGCCTTCGGCGTCGACGTCACCCTCGCCCGCTCGCTCGCCGCGACGCCCATCGTGCAGATGGTCGGGAGCCTGCCCCTCACGCCCGCCGGCCTCGGCACGCAGCAGGGCGCCATGCTCCATCTCTTCGGCGGCATCGGCCCCGGGGCGACGTCGGCGCCGGCGATCCTCGCCTTCGGGTTCGCGTTCCCGATCGTCCTGATGGGGATGCGATGCGCGATCGGCCTCTGCTACCTGGGCCGCCTGCGGCGGGTGTCCGAGCGCGGCGGGCGCGCCGACGGGCGAGGGGGCGCAGTGCACGCGCGGGCCGGCCCGGCCGAGCGCTGACGCTCCTGCCGGGCCCGGGCTACGTTCGTCGACCCGCCGCATCGCACGCGGCACGCAGACCGCCGCGGAAGGAAGGACCCATGAAGAAGCTCGGCTACATCCCGCCCATGACGAAGGGCCTGACCGACGATCGCCGCTACGTCATCCCCTTCGTCGAGATGCTCGAGGAGGTCGGCGTCGAGTCCGTCTGGACCGTCGAGCACGTGATCATGGCGACGAGCTACGAGCCCCTCTACCCCTATTCGGACGACGGCCGGGCTCCGACGGGTCCCGACACGCTCATGCCCGATCCCCTCGAGTGGCATGCCTTCGCCGCCGCCCGGACGGAGAAGATCAACCTGGGCACCGCCGTCGTGATCGCCTCCCAGCACTCCGCTGCGATCCTCGCGAAGCGCGTCGCGACCCTCGACGCCCTCTCCGGTGGGCGCGTGCGGCTCGGCGTCGGGATCGGATGGCAGAAGGAGGAGTACGAGGCGATCGGTGTGCCCTACCGCGATCGCGGCCGCCGCCTCGACGAGACGATCGAGGCAATGCGCGTTCTCTGGCGGGACGACGTCGCGACCTATCACGGACGGCACGTGCGCTTCGAGAACGTGCACATGGACGCGCGGCCCGCGAACGGTCGGAGCGTCCCGATCCTGATCGGTGGCAGCTCGGAGCACGCCGCCCGACGCGCGGGGCGACTCGGCGATGGCTGGTACCCCTACGTCATCTCGCCCGACGACTTCGCGAAGGGCGTCGAGACGATCGGACGCGCTGCGGCCGAGGCTGGTCGTGACGCGTCTCGGATCGAGCTCACGATCTGGCCCGCCAGCTACGACTTCACGAAGGGCTTCGATCTCGACTTCGTGCGCTCGTATACCGACGCGGGCGCCGACCGGGTCATCACGAGCAACGTCGAGAGCCAGACGACCGACATCGGCAAGCAGCGCGACTTCATCCGACGCTACCAGGACGAGATCCTCGCGAAGCTCTGACGATGATCGACTACGCCGAGCTGCTGTCGATGGAAGGTCGGACCGCGGTCGTGACCGGGGCCGGGTCGGGCATCGGACGCGCGACGGCGCTGCGGCTGGCCGCGAGCGGCGCGAACGTCGTGCTCGCGGACCTTCACGACGACGACGCGGCGGAGACGGTGCGCAGGATGCGGGACCCGTCGCGCGCTCACGTCGTACGGATCGACGTCGCCGAGTGGCGTGCGGCGGAGGACCTCGTGCGCGAGACGCGCACCCGATCCGCCTGCGTCGACGTCCTCGTGAACTGCGCGGGCCTCTACCCCTCCTCGGCGGCGGGCGACGTCTCCGAAGCGCATTGGGACCGGCTCCTCGACGTGAACCTGAAGGGAACGATGCGGATCTCCCAGGCCTTCCTGCCTCTGCTGACCCGAAGCGATCGCGCAGCGATCGTGAACGTCGCCTCGGTCCAGGCCTTCCGACCGAGCGCCGGCAAGGCGGCCTACGCGGCCTCCAAGGCCGGGATCGTGGCCCTGACCGAGGTGCTCGCCGGAGAGCTCGCGGCGGCGGGCGTGCGCGTGAACGCGGTCGCGCCTGGACCGATCCGGACGGAGCGGATCGCGGCCGCCCTCCGCGACGCCCCCGCAGCCGGTGCTTCGCGGCCGCCGGGGCGCACCCTGGATCAGGTACCGCTGGGTCGCTTCGGCGAGCCGGACGAGGTCGCGCGGGTCATCCACTTCCTCGCGAGCGCGGCGGCCTCCTTCGTGACCGGCAGCACTTGGGTCGTCGACGGCGGCGTGTTGCTCGGCGCGAGCAGACCGACCTAGCGTTCGCCGACGAGGTCGGAGCCGGTCGACTCGGCCATCCGGTCGCTGAGTGCTACGACGAGCAGGTCGGCCACGCCGACGGCGATCAGGAAGCCGCGCGGCAGACCGCCGAAGGCGAAGGCGAAGGGCGCCGTCACGAGGAAGACCCCCGCGATCGCGTCGAGGGCCAGATGAGCCCGCCAGGGAAGGAGTCGCCGGACTCCGGCCGAGTAGTCGGTCACGAGGCTGTAGCCCGCGAGCCCGAGTCCCGCGACGAGCGGGATCACGAAGGCGGCGAGGGAGATGGACCCGAAGTCGAGCGCGATGGGGGCCGTCACGAGCGTGAGCGCGACGGCGTAGTCGAGCAGCCCGTGGAAGCGCGGGGCGATGATCGGCATGGAGAGCCTCCTCGAACGAGCGTGGAAGGGCACGAGGCGGGGCGGATGGCGCCCCGCCTCGTTCGATCAGAGCGACGCCGGATCCGCGTCGCGAATGGCCTGCCAGTTGCGCTCGGCCTTGCGGATGTATCCCGGCACGTCGCCCAGCCACGTCTTCTGGATCTCGCGATCGAGATTCAGGTAGAGGCGGCCGTCGACGATCTTCCAGACGTCGGGATCCCCGACGAACTTCTTCCCGACCGAGACGCCGTAGGCGCAGTAGCCGCCGTAGGCCGGCAGGTAGCGACCGGGATCCCGCTCGAAGGCCTTCCGATTCCCCTCGTTCGCGAAGAGGTAGGTCACGCCGTCGTGGACGGAGACGTGGTGGCCATTGCCACGGGTCGGCTCGCCGTCGACGTGGTAGGACACGAGGTCGTAGCCCTGGACGCCGGGCGTGCTGTGGCTCGGATCCGCCGCGGAGGCGGCCAGGGCCGAGAAGGTCGCGGTCGCGAGGACCACGAGGAAGGCCGAGAGAGTGGGCAATCGGTACATGGACGGGTCTCCTCTTCCGGGGGCGGCATCGCCCCTGCCCGCGTGAGACGCCGCGGACCCTCGGGACCTTCCTTGCATCCTGCCTTGCGGTCGGGACGTAAGGAATCCCACCGTCGGCGCATCGAAGGAGCGTGAAGGTCCAAGTCCCGCACGAAGAAGGCACCGAGCGCGTTTCGTCGGCGGTCCCCCGGAAGAACGGGGCTGCGAGGGCGTATGCTCCGTCCGTGAAGCGAGCGCCCCGCACGAACGACGAGTGGATCGCCGATCTCCGTTCGAGAGGAGCCGAGCAGACGGCGGCCCTGGCCGACCTGCGGGCCTACCTGCTTCGGGCCCTGCCCGGCTGTCTCGACCGGCGCGGTGGGCTTCCCCTCGAGCTGATCGAAGACGTCGTGCAGGACACGCTGATCCGGGTCCTCGATCGGTTGGGCGACTTCGAGGGGCGCAGTCGGTTCACGACCTGGACGACTACGATCGCCGCCCGCATCGCGATGACCGAGCTACGCCGGAAGCGTTGGAAGGACGTGTCGCTGGACGACCTGACGGCCGATGGGATGCGGCCTTCGCACTCGACGGTCGACCCGGGCCGGGATCCCGAGGAGGCGACCGCCCGCAATCGCATCGTCCGCCGGCTCCTCGAGCTCGTCGACTCCGATCTGAGCGAGCGCCAGAGGACGGCGATCGTTGCGGAGCTCGGAGGCATGCCTCAGGAGGAGATCGGACGGCGGCTCGGCATCTCGCGCAATGCCGTCTACAAGCTCGGACACGATGCCCGGCGCAAGCTCCAGCTGGGGCTCGAGGCCTCGGGCTTCGATGCGGCCGCGATTCGCGCGGCCTTCATGCAGGAAAGATGACGATGGGACTCGATGCCGACCAGGTGCAGAGACTGCTCGCGATGGTCGCGGACACGCGAGACGAAGAGATCGACTGCGGCCATTGCCTCGCGGGCATGGCGGAGTTCGTCGAGGTGTCGCTGCTCGGCACCGAGCTGACCGAGGCGCTCGCGCGCATCGAGGAGCATCTGACCACGTGTCCTGAATGCTCCGAGGAATACGCACTGCTGCGCGAGCTCCTGCGCGAGGGCGCGAACTCCTGATCGGCGAGCCAGCGCGAGACGTCCGCCGGAGTGGAAGGCCGGGCGGGCGGGAAGATCCTGCCGGATCGCGTCGTCCCACCTCCACGGGCGGCATACAGCCGCCGATTCGTGGAGGTCGTCCGTGTCGAAGTCACTCTCGCTGGCCATCGCCTGGCTGCTCCTCTTCCTGCTCGCCGCCGCGAGCGCCGAGCGCAACGCGCACGACGCACCGCTCGACGGATTCGAGCGCTTCGTCGAGGCGGACGGCCGCTTCCGCTTCGCGGGCGTCGACTCGACCGCCTCCCTCCGTCATCTCGGTAGCTGGTTCGTGCCGGAGGGCGAGGCCTCGGGCTTCCACCACGTCTACACCCAGCCCGAGGCGATCGCGGCCTACCGCGCGACCGGCCGCTTCCCGGACGGCACGGCACTCGTCAAGGAGATCGTCTCCCATCGCCGCGGGAGCTACACGACCGGCGCCAACGTCGCGAGCGGCACGACGGCGCGACGATGGTTCCTGATGGTCAAGGACGAGCGCGGTCGATTCCCGAACGACCCGCTCTGGGGCGAGGGCTGGGGCTGGGCGCTCTTCGAGAGCGACGACCCGACCCGCAATGTCGCAAGCGACCTGCGCGTGGATTGTCTCGGCTGCCACGCCCCGGCGGCGGCGAGCGACTGGGTCTACGTCGAGGGCTACCCGGCGCTTCGACCGGATGATCCGCGAAGCGAGCCCACGAGCCGGAGGGGACCGCCGCCCAGCCGTTAGGCCGAAGCGGCAGCGCGCGCGATCCGTACGAGCCGACCGGGCCGGGCTCCCGTGTCCCGATCGTCGCGACGCGTGACGACGCCGCTCACGATCGTCGCGACGTAGCCCGTCGCGTCCTGCAGGATCCGGCGGCCGCCTGCCGGCAGGTCGTCGACCGAGCGCGGCGCGTGGAGCGTCAGCCGGTCGAAGTCGATCACGTTGAGGTCCGCCTTGCGACCGGGCTCGATCGTCCCACGATCGTCGAGGCCGACCGCCTTCGCGGTCGCGGCGCATTGCTTGCGGACGAGCAGCTCGAGCGGAAGCAGATCACCCCGTTCGCGATCCCGCGCCCAATGCGTGAGCAGATAGGTCGGCAGCGACGCATCGCAGATCATCTTCACGTGCGCCCCGCCGTCCGAGAGCCCGATCACGGTCTCCGGATCCGCGAGCATCGCCCGCAGGGGCTCCTGCGTCGCCTGCGCGTAATTCGTGAAGGCGCCGAGCGTCCACTCACCCGAGGCGAGCAGGTCGTAGTGCACCTCCCAGGGATCGCGACCCGAAGCCTGCGCGATCCCCGCGATCGAGCGGTCGGGCGTCGGCTCGTAGTCCGGCGGATCGCCGAGCGGATACATGAGCGGGAAGAGGAAGGCCATGTTCTCGGTCATCGCCGCGAACTGCTCCGACGGCTCCGCCGGATCATCCTTCTCCGCGAGGATCGCCGCCCGGTTCCCGGGCTCCCGCAACGCGCGAGCGAGCGCATCCGGCGAGAGCGACGCCGCCAGCCGCTTGAAGGTCGGCCGTCGCATGAAGCCGTGGTAGCTCGCGAGTCCGATCAGCATGCCGCCCGGCCGACCGCCGACCTGCGGCACGAGTCGGGCGCCGTCGGCGTTGTGTCGTGCCACGGCCTCGAGCTGCTTGCGCCAGAGCTCCGGTGCGCCGCTCGACTGGATCATCAGGAAGGAGATCTCGACGCCCGTATCCTTCGAGACCGCAGCCATCAGGTCGATCTCGCCGAGGATCATCGCCTCGTCGTCCCCGGTCTCCCCCGTCGGCACGACCTCGAAGAGCCCGCCGCCCCCCGCCTTCATCGCACGCGCGAGCCCCGCGAGCTCGTCGTAGCCTGCGAAGGTCCCCGCCACGAGCTCGCCCTCGAGCGTCTTGTGGTTCAGCGACCGCGAGGTCGAGAACCCGACCGCTCCGGCCGCGATCGCCTCGCGCACGTGGACCGCCATCTTCTCGATGTCCTCGGGCGTCGCCGCCTCGTTTCGCTCGCCCCGCTCGCCCATCACGTAGAGCCGGATCGGCGCGTGCGGCACGAAGGCCGCCACGTCCATCGAGTACTCGCGCCGATCGAGCGCGTCGAGGTATTGCGGGAAGGTCTCCCAGCTCCACTCGATGCCCTCGTGCAGTGCCGTGCCCGGAATGTCCTCGACGCCTTCCATCATCTCGACGAGGCGCTTCTCGTCCCCCGGCCGGACCGGTGCGAAGCCGACGCCACAGTTGCCGGCGACGACGGTCGTCACGCCGTGGCTCGCCGAGGGATCGAGCAGCGAGTCCCAGGTCGCCTGCCCGTCGTAGTGCGTATGGATGTCGACGAAGCCGGGGACGACGAGCAGTCCGCGCGCGTCGATCGTCTCGCGGGCCTCGCCCTCGACCCGTGCTCCGACGGCGACGATGACGCCGTCCCGGATCCCGACGTCGCCCACGAAGCGCGGCGCGCCCGTGCCGTCGACGATCGTGCCGCCGTTGATCTTCAGGTCGAACATGGACTTCTCCTCGTGCCTCCGGAGTCCCGGAGCGGTCGCGCCGGGCCGGACGGGGCCCCGTGCGGAGGAGAGTGGTAGTCGACGAAGCGCGATTCGGCGAGGTCTGCGCGGACCGTCGCGAGCCCGCGGGTCGACGGGTGCGCGTTCCCCGACTCAGCCCCGGGCCGCGCGGCCCCGAGCGATCGAAGGCCGCGAGCGCCGGCGGCTCGTGATCCAGGCGCCGGCAAGCGCCGCGAGCGGCAGGACGATCGCAGGACCCGGCTCCGGCACCGCCGTCGTCACGTCGTCGAACCCGTAGTTGCCGATCCCCTGCCCACTGCCGCCCGAATTCGAGAAATCCACCGTCGTGATCTGGACCGAGACGAGGCCCTCGGGATCGTGGAAGCCGATGAAGCCGTCGAACTGGTTTCCGCGCACGGCGAAGAGCTCGAGCGAGCCGGACCGACCCTCGACGACGATGTCGAACTCGGCGCTCGGATCGACCAGGAAGCGCGCGCTCCACCAGGCCGTCGGCGGATCGAAACCGAGAAAGGTGCGGGGCTCGAGCAGGCCCTGGTCCATCAGGGCCGATCCCACCGGCCCCGAGACGACGAAGGGCTCGACGCCCTCGTAGGTCCCGTTCGCAATCTCGAGCGGCGCGAGCCCCTGGCTCCCGAACGGGAATCCCTCGAAATCCTCGACCGCGAGCACGAAGCCCGCCGTCCCGAGAACGAAGTCGGCCTCGTCGACCTCGATCGGCTGCGCCCGGGTCGGGCTTGCACCGCCCCAGACGCCCGCGAGCATCACCAGGATTCCGATCAGGCGAACCCACACCTCTGCGGACGACGGCCCCTGCACCGCCCTCCCACGCTCCCCACGCTCCATTCCGATCGGATCTCCTCGCAGGCCTCCGAGCGGCGAGGATCCCCTCGGATCCCGTCGTCACTCGGACCGGAAACAGAACCGCCGCTCCCCGATCCGCTCGAAGGCGGAAGGGAAGAGGCGGACGTCTGCTCCTACGCCGCCGCGGGCGGAATGGATGTGCAGGCGGGGACTACGCACACGGAATCCGCGCGGGCATGGACGAGATCCCGTCGGACGCCCGTCAACCCGATCGAAAGTCGGCTCGTTTCCCGGAAACCGAGCCGGCGCACGGCGCGCGCGCCATCGCGTCGGACCGGCCGGGCGTCAGGCGGTCGTCAGTCGTCGCGGCGCGTCGCGGCCGAGCGCCTTCGCGCCGCCAGACACGCGAGCCCCGCGCCGAGCAGGAGCGCGGTCGAGGGCTCCGGAATCACAGCAACCCAGACGTGCGAGAGCGGGCGGCCCGAGATGCGCCCCATTCCCAGGATCGTCCGCCCATCCGCGGAGACATCGACCGCGTCCAGCAGGTCCCATCCGTCCAGGGAAACGCCGAGCGACAGGAGCAGAACCTCCAGGTCCTCGAAGCCGCGCGCCCGCGTCCAGATGAAGGGCGTGTAGCGGCCGGTGCGAATGCTGTACCGACCGACGATCGTCGAGCCGTCCGCCGAGACGGCCGTCGCGAACATGCGGGTGATCGACGTCGCTCCGGGGGGGCCGTCGAGCACGCTCATCCCATCGCGCGGCAAGAAGTCTGCGCTGCCCGGTAATCCGCTCCAGGCGTAGGCGGTCTGCAGGGCCAGGATCTGCTCTTCCTCGAACCACGTGCTGCCGACGATCGTGCTCCCGTCGGCCGAGATCGCCTCGGCGTCGTAGGCCCACGCGACGGACGTACTCGAGCCGGCGCTCGGCACGAGCTGACTGCCCTGCGTCTCGTCCCAGCGAAAGCCCACCTCGAGGTCGGTCACGCCGGGAGGCTGGAGGTTCAGCGTCCCGACCGCGATGCCGCCGTCCGAAACGTCGAGGGCCCTGCCCCTTTCGTTCGCCAGCGCCTGCACACCTCCCTGCTCGAGATCCCAGCGGACCGGGGCGGACCGCGCACGCTGCTCGATCGTGATGCCACCAGTCGGACTCGTGACCAATTCCTCGTAGGTCCCGCCGTCGGGCGCCGAGCCGACGACGAAGCGACCGTCGTCCGAGATGCCATACGCCCGCGTGCCACCCATTCCGATCGGAAGGTCCGGCAGAAGGGTCGTCCCCACTCCACGCTCCCAGACGGCCGCGGTCCCGTCGAGCGTTCCCGCGATCCGGGTGCCGTCGTAGGAGAGCGCTCTCGGGTCGAAGAGACTCTCGTCCGGCGCGTCCGGTCCCAGATCGCCGAGAGTTCTGAATCCCGCCTCGCGCGTCCACAGATAGGCACTGAAGAGCGGATCGCCGCCAGACGTGTCCAGGTTGCGCACCGACCCCGTGATCGTCGAGCCATCCGCAGAGAGGGCGGGCACGAAGACCGACGTGTCCGTCCCGACCGGATTGACGGCCACGATCGATGCCGCGAGCGCGTCGCTCGCGATCAGACCGGACGAGAGCAGCAGCAGCACGGCGACGAGGGACGCGAGGCCTCGTCGACCCGAGGAGCAACGGCACGAGCTCGAGCACTCGCTTCCCCGCCGCCGTGCCGACAGGCACACGAGCCCCGCGCCGAGTAGGAGCGCCGTCGAGGGCTCCGGGATGACGGCGATCCAGACCGCGGTCGATGCCGAGTCCGAAGCGCGCCCGGTCCCCAGGATCGTCCGACCGTCCGCGGAGACGGCAACGGCCTCGTAGAGCTCGACCCATCCCTCGAGCGACACGCCAAGCGACGCGAGCAGCACCTCCAGATCCTCGAAGCCGCGCGCCTGCGTCCAGACGAAGGGACTCGGGCGTCCGACCACCCCGAGCTTGTAGCTCCCCACGATCGTCGAGCCGTCTCCCGAGATGGCCATCGCCGGCATCAGAACGCGAAACGAGGGGTCGGGCGGGAGCTCGAGGAGCGACAGCCCCGCGATCGGAAGGAGGTCCCCGTCCGCCGGCGATCCGCTCCAGGCGTAGGCACGCTGGGCGACCAGCCCGCTGATGATCTGAGTCAACGACCCCACGAAGATCGACCCGTCCGCCGTGATCGACCTCGCGTTCTCGGCCCACTCGATGGAGAAGAATTCCGATTCCACGTTCGGCACGAGCTGGCTGCCGTGCGTCTCGTCCCAGCGAAAGCCCGCGGTCAGCTCGGCCACTGCCGGGAGCTGCAGATCGAGCTCGCCGACTGCGATCCCGCCGTCGGAGACGTCGCGCGCGGTCCCCCGCTCCGTCGAGAGCGCGCGCACGGTTCCCTGCTCGAGATCCCACGACACGGGCACGTAGCGCGGGAGCTCGACGATTCCGGATGCACCACTCGGGCTCGTCACGACGGTCTCCCACGTCCCGCCGTCATGAGCCGAGCCGACGACGAAGCGACCGTCGTCCGAAATGCCGTAAGCCGTCGCCCCATCCGTTCCCGCCGGCAGATCCGGGAGAAGGGTCGTGCCGACCCCGTGCTCCCAGATGGCCGCCCGGCCATCCACGCCGCCCGCCATCCGGCTCCCATCGCTCGAGAGCGCCAACGGATAGAAGGGGCTTTCACCCGGCGCGGTCGCCCCCACCTCGGCGAAGTTCCGGAAGCCACCCTCCCGCGTCCAAAGGTAGGCGTCGAACGAGCGGATCGGCCCGCTCCCCGACACGAATTGACCGATCGCCGTGGAGCCGTCCGCAGAAAGGGCCAGCGTGTCGCTGCTCAACAACGACGCCCCGGCCGGGCTCACCCGTACGAGCGAAGCCGCAAGCGCATCGCCCCCGTTCAGCGCAGCGAACAGCAGCGTCAGGATGACGACGAACGTCGCATAGCTGCCCCGGCCCGACGTTCGGCGAGCACGCATAGTCATGGATGTCGGGCCTCCCTGGCGGATCCTGGTGAATCGATCGAGATGCTGGCTCGTCGCTCCGGACGACGATCGTCCATGCGATGCGCGGATACCTCGATCCATCGCGCCTCGCGGAGATCGATTCGGCCGTCCGGAAATCAGCATCGCCGAGTCCGCCGAGTGGCCAGACACGCGAGCCCCGCGCCGAGCAGGAGCGCGGTCGAGGGCTCCGGAATCACGGCGACCCAGATCTGTGTGAGTGCGCTACCCGGTCCGCGCCCCGTTCCCAGGATGGTCCGCCCATCGGCCGAAACGTCGAGCACTTCGGAGAGGCTCCACTCGTCCATGGACACTCCGAGCGACCGCAGCAACACCTCCAGATCTTCCAGGCCGCGCGCCTCCGTCCAGATGAACGGCGTGTACACGGGCCGGGCGTTCACTCTGTACTGCCCGACGATCGTCCGTCCGTAAGTCGAGACGCCTGTCGCAAGCATCTGGAGGGTCGACGGGGCTCCCGCCGGTGCGTCGATCACCCGCAGGCCCTCGCTCGACAGGATCTCTTCGCTCCCCGGCGAGCCGCTCCATGCGTAGGCGTGACGGGCGAATGGACCGAGGAGGTCGGCCGGTGTACTCCCGACGATCGTCGTTCCATCCGCCGAGATGGCCGCAGCATCGAGGGCCCAACCGAAGGCGAAGGTCGAGCTGGCACTCGGGACGTACTGGCTTCCGTGCACGTCGTCCCATCGGAACCCCGCTACCAATCCCGTCAAGCCGGGAATCTCCGGCGCGAGCTGTCCGACGACGACCCGGTCGTCCGACACGTCGAGCGCGATCCCGCGCTCGTTGGACAGCGCTTGCAGCGTCCCCTGCTCGAGGTCCCACGATACGGGCACGAAGCGCGGCACCTCCACGACGCTGATTTCGCCGTTGAGACCCTGGGACACGCTCGTCCAGCTGCCGCCGTCGTGCGCCGACCCGACGACATAGCGGCCGTCGTCGGAGATTCCGTACGCCCGCGCGCCCTCCGTTCCCGCCGGCAGGCCCGGAAGGAGGGACGTGCCCACCCCCTGCTCCCAGACCGCGGGAGCGCCGTCCAGCGATCCCACGATCCGCCCTGCGTCGGACGAGAGGGCCCTCGGTTCGAAGAGAGCCTCGTCCGGCGCGTCCGGCCCGAGCTCGCTGAAGGTCCGGAACCCGTCATGCCGCGTCCAGAGGAAGGCCTCGAACGAGCCGGTGCCTCCGGCCGTCGAGTAGAGCTGGCCCGTGACCGTGGATCCGTCTGCCGATAGCGCGGGGTCGACTCGACCCGAGAGGGTCGTCCCGACCGGAACGACTCCCACGAGCGACGCCGCGCGCGTGTCGCTCGCGATCATTCCGGAAGAGAGCAGCGGCAGCATGGCGACGAGGGTCGCGAGGCCTCGTCGATCCGATCGGAAGCAGGCGCGGACGGTCATGGAAGTCGGGCCCCCTCGTGGCTTCTCGCGGATCGCGTGATCCGACGATGATGCTATGTGGGGGCGCCGGAGGACAAGTGTCCACACGATTGCAGGAAGATTGGAAATCCGGTCGGATCGAAGCGGATCTGCGCGGATCAGCTCCGCATCAGCGGACCGACAGACGCATCCACGTCGCCGGATATCGTCGGCCCGAGGGGACCAGCCAGCCCCCGCCCCGCTAGGCCCCGACGAGCCCCTTCACGCTCTGCTCGACGACGGTCCCCTCGAAGAACGAGGGCATCGGCTCGGCCCACATCGTCGCCGCGTTCGTGAAGGTGAAGTCGCGGAAGTCGGCCTCCGTGAGCAGCCCGCGATCGACGAGCTCCCAGGCCTCCTCGACGGTCTCCGCCATGTCGACGACGTCCCAATGGCCGATGTCGGAGCTGAAGATCGCGCGCAGGCGGGCGCCCATCGGATTGATCCGCGCATCGAAGCCCAGCGCGTTCATGGGATCGTCCGCCTCGCAGCCGAAGCGGAAATTCGTCTCGAAGACGCGCCGGATGTCCTCGGCCGACGAGACGCCCGCCGCCGCGAAATCGTCCTGGAACGAGGCCGGATCCGAGAGGTGCGACAGACCGTCCTCGAGCTCGTCGAGATGCTTGCGGAAGCGCTCCGAGCCGTGGCGCGCGAAGAGCTGCGCGATCCGCTCGCGATCGATCGTGCTCGGATCGTATTCGCGGATCCCCGGCAGCCCCCGCTTCTCGAAATGCCCGACGAGATCCGAGTAGAGGTTCGCCGCCCAGGCGACGCCGCCTTCGAGGTAGGCGCATCGCAGCGCCGGAAAGCGCGCGAGCACGCCGCTCATGAACATCGTCCGGCAGGTCGCCTCGCCCGCCTGCGCGAAGTTGCCGAGATGGTTCGCGACGTAGTTCGTCTGCGACGTCCGGCTGCCCCAGCCCATGGCGCTCGAGTGGAAGGTCGGCGCGACGCCGAGCTCGACGCATTTCGCCCAGACCGGATCGTAGTCGTAGGGGCTCTCCGGCCCGAACGCATCGACCCATCGCGCCCCCCGCGGCAGATCCTCGCCGAAGGATCGATACACGAGTCCGTTCAACAGCACGGCCTTCAGACCGAGCTCGCGGACGCAGTACTCGAGCTCGTCGATCGCCTCGCCGGGCTCGTACATCGGGATCATCGCGACGGGCGTCAGCCGATCCGCGAAGGGCGCGAACATCTCGGCGGCGCAACGATTGAACGCCCGGATCGCCGGCAGCCGGATCTCGGGCTGCTCGAGGCTCATCGCCGTGAGCCCGACCGTGGGATAGAGCACGGCGAAGTCGATCCCGAGCTCGTCGAGTCGCTCGTAGAGCAGCCCGGGCAGCATGCCCGTCGCGCGATCGAGGGCGTTGCGTGCCGGATAGGCCCACCAGGTCATCTTGAAGAGCCCGAGCCGCTTGCGCTCCTCGATCGAGAGCTGCTCGAGCTTGCCGGCCGCCGCGAGCACACCGTCGAAGGCGTCGACGAGCCCGCCACCCCCCTCCTCGGCCAGGAAGTCGCGCACCGCCGGCATGAACTCGATGATGTGTCCGTCGGCGTCGATCACCGGATGATCGAGCGCGGCCCGCACCTCCCGAGAGCTCTTCTGCGACATCCCTGCCTCCTCCGATCGTTCCGTCGCCGAACGCTACCGCTCGACCCGAGCGGGCGCCGGCCCGTTCGGGGGATCCGCGGCATACTCCCGCACCGCCCGCCTGGAGTCTCCCTTGGTCCGCGTCTCCCTCGTCGACGTCATCGCCTTCGTCTGGGGCTACTGGCGACGCCGACCCTTCCGCTTCGCGACGATCGTGCTGGCCGTCTCGACCACGGTCCTGCTCGAGGTGCTGGTGCCCGATCGGGCCGCCGCCCTGCTCTCGTCCGTCGAGGACTTCGTGGGCGCCACCGCTCCGATCGACGCCGCCCATCGCGCGCTGCTCGAGCTCGTCGGCGTCTACGTCGCGCTGCTCGTCGCCCATCAGGTGCAGCTGCGGCTCTGGATGTACTTCGCCGCCGAGGTCATGCAGGAGCTCGTCCTCGACGGATTCAGCTGGGTCCAGCGCTTCAGCACGGACTGGCACGTCAACCACTTCGCCGGCTCGACGGTCCGCAAGATCACCCGGGGCATGTCGGCCTACGATCGACTCGCGGACGCACTCGTCGTCGAGCTCGGGCCACCCATCGCCATGCTGATCGGCTTCACGATCGCCATGTCGATGCGGCACGTAGCCCTCGGGCTCTGGTTCGGCGGCATGGTCCTCGTCTTCATGGGGCTGAGCGCCGCGCTCTCCCTCGGCTACGTGGCACCCGCGAACGTGCGAGCGGCCGAGGCGGATACCGCGATGGGGGGCGCCCTCGCGGATGCGATCACCTGCAACCCCGTCGTCAAGTCCTTCGGCGCCGAGGCGCGCGAGTACGAGCGGATGGTCGACGTGACCTGGCGATGGCGAAGGCTCGCGCGGGCGTCCTGGTCACGCAGCGTCGACGCCGGGCTCGTCCAGTCGATCCTGCTGACGAGCATGATCGCCGTACTGCTCACGGTCTCGCTCTCGCTCCTGGCGGAGGGACGCGCGACGCTCGGCGACGTCGTCTACGTGCTGACGACCTACTTCCTGGTCCGCATCTCGCTCCGGAACCTCGGCTGGCAGATCCGCAACTTCCAGCAGTCCGTGAACGAGATCGACGATCTCGTCGAGTTCTCGCTGACCACGCCGCAGGTCGCCGACCAAGCGGACGCGCCGGAGTTCCGTCCGGGGCCCGGCGAGATCGTCTTCGAGGGCGTCGGCTTCCGCTACCCGAAGCAGGACCACGACGTCTTCGAACGGCTCGACCTGCGCATCGCTCCCGGCGAGCGCGTCGCCCTCGTCGGCGAGTCGGGCGCCGGCAAGACGACGTTCATCAAGCTGCTCCAGCGCCTCTACGACCTCGAACGCGGGACGATCCGGATCGACGGCCAGGACATCGCCGCCGTCCGCCAGGAGAGCCTGCGCCGCCACCTCGCCCTCGTGCCCCAGGAGCCGATCCTCTTCCATCGCTCGCTCGCCGAGAACATCGCCTACGCACGACCGGGCGCGTCACGCGCCGAGGTGATCGACGCCGCGCGCCGCGCCCACGCGGACGAGTTCATCTCGCGTCTCGAGAAGGGCTACGACACCCTCGTCGGCGAGCGGGGCATCAAGCTCTCGGGCGGCGAGCGCCAACGTGTCGCGATCGCCCGGGCGATCCTCTCCGACGCGCGCATCCTGATCTTCGACGAGGCGACCTCGAGCCTCGACTCGCTGACCGAGTCGCTGATCCAGGACGCGATCCGGGCGCTCGTCGCGGGACGCACGGCGGTCATGATCGCCCATCGCCTGTCGACGATCCGACAGGTCGACCGCATCCTCGTCTTCCAGCACGGCGAGATCATCGAAGAGGGCAGCCACGACGCGCTGATGGCGCGCCCGAGCGGGCACTACCGACGCATGTACGACATGCAGACCCTCGGCCTGATCGACGACCTCGGCGACGAGACGCAGAGCGACCTCCGCACCGCCCTCACGAACGCCTAGCACGCATCGCCGTCCTTCCCTTGACGCGCGGCCTTGCTCGGCACCCCGCCGTTCGTGCCAGGGCCGGTCGGCGAGGGGGTACCGTGCTCAAACATGCTCGGCTGGAAGGCGATCGTGCTCACTCGAGCTGCGGGGCGCGCCTGCGCAACTGCGCGCGGCACCCCCTCGCCGCCCGTCCTCGGACCGATGCTGCTTCGCGGATCAGGACCTGGCGTTCGAGACGGGCGGGGATGCGTTCCTTCAGAGAGACGAGCTGACGAGCTCGCCCCGTCGCTTCATCTACAGCACCGAGCGCGACTCGTTCGCCGCTCGAATGTCTGCCCGGCACCCACGGCACCCCGACCGCCAGGACCCACCCCGTACACCCCCGCCCTACCGGGGACGGGCCGAGCGGGGGTGCCGCGCGCAGTTGCGCAGGCGCGCCCCGCAGTCCGAGGATGCGCCGCAGACTTCCAGGCGAGCATGTTCGAGCACGGTACCCCCGCTCGGCCCGGCCCGGGCACGCACGACGATGTGCGGCGCCGAGCCAGTCCATGTCCGCCGAGCGAGATGAACGTGCCCCCGGTCAGGCGAGCGAGTCGAGCTTGACGACCTTCGTCTTCGGGCGCTGCGGCGTCTCCGTCGGGAAGACGTAGCGCCAGTAGATCGTGCCGGCGCGACGACCTTCCGTGTCGAGCCAGTTCGGCACGCCGGGGTCGCGATGGGCCACGACGATCCGGAAGCTGCCGTCCTTCTCGTAGTGGACCTGGTTGCGGTTCAGCGAGATCTGGCGGTTCGCGTAGTCGTAGCTCTGCATGAAGTGGTTCCAGAGCACGACGTTCGCGAAGCGGCAGGCCGGGAAACGGCCCGTGATGACGAGGGCCTCGTCGTCGGCGAGCTCGTAGAGGGCCTGGTTGTACCAGGCGTGGGTATTGCCGTAGGCGTTGTCGCCGGAGGCCGACTTCCATTGACCCGGGGCGTTGAAGCGGTTCGGCACGAGCGAGACCCAGCCGAGCTGCTTCGCCATCTCGGGCGAGGTCTTCTGGAAGGTCATCGCCGAGTGCTCGCGCACGAAGTTCGCGATCCAGCGCAGATGTGCCGCGATCTCCTCGTCCCCGCCGTAGGGCGCGAGCGGCTCCGGATCGAGCGTCTCGATCGAGATCGGGATCACCCGCCCCGGGATCGCCGCGACGTTCTGGCGCGACTCGTGGTAGTGGCGGGTCGTGACCTGGCTCGCCCCGTCGCCGAGGGGCAGCCAGTTGCCCCGGGCGGGCTTGTCGCGGCTGACCGTGATCTCGTAGCTGCCGTCGTGCGCGATCTCCATGTCCTCGTCGCTGATCGCCGCGATCGATCCGCGGGCGGCGTGGCCTTCCTGACTGCCGCGCTCGATCGTGAAGGAGGTGAAGGTCGCGGCGCCGACATTGCCCGTGATGCGGTAGCTCCGGTCGTCGCGGATCGGCGCGAAGTAGTAGACCGAGTCCGGGTTGCAGCCGAGCAGCTTCCGGGTCGGGGTGACGTAGGGCTTGAAGACGGGCCTGTTCGGCTTGGCCTCGAGCCAGAACTCGAGGGCCGTGTGCAGGATGTGCGCGAGGGCGCGCTCGGCCTCGGCCAGGTCGGCGGGATCCGTGAATCCGCGCTCGGCCGTGATCAGGTTCGTCTCGACCTCGCGGATCGCGTCGAGCAGCTCGCCCATCGCCGTCCGCGCCTGCGTGCCGTTCCCGGTCGTCTCGTGATGCGCCGCGGCAGCCGCGCTCGCGCCGAGTCCGCCGGCGAGCGTGCCGAGCGCCGTCGCCGCGCCGCCCGCGTAGCCGATCGTCTTGATGAAGTCCCTGCGGTCCATGTCGTCCCTCCCGTGGGCCCTACGATGGACGGGTCGGGCGGGAATTTCAACGCCGAAGTCGGTCGAAGAAGGCGTCCAGGTCGCGTCCGGCCACGCGCGCGACGGTCCGCCGGAAATGCTCCGGGGTGACGACGTCGTCCGCCGATCGCAGCGATCGCACCACGTCGTCGAGGCTCTTCGCACCCGCGGTCGCGTCCCGGACGAGATCGTCGACCTCCATCATGAGCAGCACGGCACGGGCGCGGAGCGCCCCGTTCATCGGGGTGGAGAGCGAGGCCGATTCCGGCTGGGCCCGCTTCCGGACGCCGTCGATCGCGCGCTGGTAGCGCCTCGCCGTGATCGTGCCGGAGCGCCGCAGCAGCGCGATCGAGTAGTACTCCGCGATCCCTTCGACGATCCATTGCCCGCCGTCGCCCGAGCGGGCGTGCATGATCGTGTGCATGATCTCGTGAAGGGGCGCACTCGAGCCGTCGGAGGCGATGAGCGGCAATCCGGCGTGCAGGTAGAGCGAGTTCGGCCCGGAGAGCCCCCCGCGCCACATCGGATCCCCGGCCACCACCAGCTGCAGCCGATCGGGCAGCTCTCCGAAGACCTCCTTCACGGAGGGCAGCGTCCACTTGAGCATCGCCAGCAGGTCCATCCGCCGGACGCCCTGCCCCGCCGGCCCGGCCACCGCGATCTGCGTCCCCGAGATCCGCTCCCGCAGCACGCCGAGCTTGCCGAAGGCGAACCAGCCGCCGGGCCGATCGAAGTTCGTGCGCTCGTTGTCGAGGGCGTAGCGACCGCGCCCGACGGACTCGTAGGGCACGGCCGCGCTCCATCCCTCCGGCAGGCGCAGACGCAGCACCGACTTCGAGGTCGCACCGTCCGCCGTGCTGATCCGCGTGCGCGGCACGAGGTCCTCGCCGCGCAGGATCGCCCACTTCTTCGCACATCGGGAGTCGTAGGTCCGGTCGCCGCGCAGATGGTCGATGTCGAAGACGTAGCGGAGGAATCCGCCGCGCTCGGGCGGGGTCCAGAGCATGCCGCCCTCGACCTCCTCGAGCTTTCCCGACGCCTCGATCGCGCGGTAGCGCAGGGGATCGAAGGAGAAGCGGATCCAGCGCACGACCTTGCCGCCCGCCGGCGAGAGATCGATCCGCACGTGCGCGCTCTTCTCGCTCGGCACGATCCCGACGTCGAAGACCACGTCGTACTCGACGGGCTCGACCGGCTGTGCCGGCACCTCGGGTGCGGGTGCCTCCGGCGCGGACTCGGCGAGCGCGCGCCCTGCGTCCCCGGCGATCGGGGCACCGATCGCGAGCGCCATCGCGCAGGCCAGCGCGAGGCGCAGCCCACTCGATCCCTCCCGACGGGTCCTCCGATTCATGCGACGCATGACACCTGCCCCGCGATCTCGAGTCCGAGCGCGATCCGCTCCTCGATCGACATGCCGGGTACGACCCGGGACCGGATCGCGTCGAGCCGCGGCAGCAGACCCTCGCGATTCGCGAGCTGGATCGCCAGCCCGGGCCGCGCGTTCAGCTCGAGCACCATCGGCCCCCGCTCCGCATCGATCACGACGTCCGCCCCGACGTAGCCCAGTCCCGTTCGATCCGTGGACCGCACCGCCACCCCGACGGCCTCGCGAAACGATGGGATCTCGAAGCCGACGACCGACCCGCCCGTATCCGGATGCAGCTCGATCGGTCGATTGCGGATCACGGCGTGGTTCGCCCGACCCGTGACGAGGTCGATGCCCGCGCCGACCGCGCCCTGATGGAGGTTGGCGCGCCCGCCGGATTGCTTCGTCGGAAGCCGGGTCATCGCCATGACGGGCACGCCCCGGAAGACGATGATGCGGACGTCGGGCACGCCTTGATAGGCGACGCGTTCGAACTCGGGGTGCACGGAGAGACGCTCCTCCGCGAAGGCCACGTCGGGGTGCCCCCCGAGCGCGTAGAGCCCCGAGATGATGCTGGCTGCATGGTAGGCGAGCTCGTCCCGCGTGATCCGACGACCGCCGAGGGTAAGCCATCCCTCCTCCGTCGCCTCCCCCACCACCATGATCCCGTTGCCCATCGCCCCGCGCGCCGGCTTCAGCACGAAGTCCGATCGCCCGACGAGCGCCGCGACGAGCCGCTTGACCTCGACGTGGGTCTCCGCCTTCGCGAGCACCGATGCGACCGAGAGGCCCGCCTCGCGGCAGAGGCGCTTCGTCTCGAGCTTGTCGTCGACGAGGGGGTAGAGCCGGCGCGGGTTCTCGCCCTGGGTGAACAGGACGTTGCGCTGGTTGATGCCGAGCACGCCGCGTCGTCGCAGCGCCTTCCAGGGCTTCAGCATGCCGCGCCCCCCCGACCCGCGTCGCGCGGCTCGATCACGCCCGGCTCCCCGGACCGGCATCGCCCGGCTCCGGGGCGTCGAGCAGCGATCGGAAGCGCACGAGCTCCGCCACGCGATAGCCCGTGTAGCCGCCCATCAGCACGAGGCACGCCATCACGCAGAAGATCAGCTCGGGGAAGCCGAGGAAGAGATGACCGAGGCCCGCCGAGCGGAAGAGCGGATAGACGAGGGCCGAGAGCCCGAAGGAGCCGATTAGCAGCTGCGCCGTCGAACGCATGCCCTCCTCCATCGTGTTCACCGAGATGCGCTCGATCAGCATCGCGAGGATCACGATCGGGAAGAGCAGACCGCCCATCAGCTCGCGCCCGCCCCACGCGTAGCCGATCTGCGCGAGGCTCGTGACCGTCAGGATCACGAGGCTCAGCAGCAGGCAGATGCGCGGGACGAAGAGCAGTCGCAACCGGTCGAGCAGCAGCCGGCCGAAGACGCCGACCGCGAGGCAGACGGCCACGAGCAGGACACCGATCACGACGTTCGTCTCGTAGAGCGAGAGCGCGAGCAGGAGCGGCATGAAGGTGCCGAAGGTGCGCACACCGACGAGGTTGCGGTAGCCCGCCGCGACGAGGGCCGCGAGCGGGATCACGAGCAGGATCGAGAGGATGCGGCGCGTCTCGATCGGCAGGCGGTAGAGCGAGATCGCACGCCAGAAGGGGTTGTGCGGCGCGACGAAGGCCGCCATCTCGTCGGGCGGGAGCGTCTCGCGCAGCACGGAGACGTCGAAGGACGAGGCCTGCAGGCCCTGCGTCTGGAGCACCTCCCCTTCGCCGCGCTTGAGCAGCAGGAAGTTCGCGGGAAAGTCGTTCGGCCTCTCGGAGCTCACGATCAGCGGCACGGCCCGACCGTCCGCCGCCGCCTCGACGAAGCGTTCGATCCAGCTCTGACCCCGGCTGCGCAGGCGTACGCCCGAGGCGAGCCGGCTCTCGACGCCCGCGCCGCGGAGCAGGTCGAGGAGCAGCCGGGTCTTGCCCTCGTTGCTGCCTTCGCGGGTGCGCAGGACGATGCGCGGGTCGTCGCTGCCGTTGGCGGCGGTCTCGATGTCGTGGACGACGAAGGAGAAGCTGCTGGCGATGATCGCCTCGGGATCCTCGCCGTCGGCCATCCCGAGCTCCTTCAGGAGGGTCTGCACCTCGGGCGACGGCTTCGGCGCGGGGCGGCGACCGCGCGGGGCCGGAACGAGTCCGACCCGCTCGGCGTCGATCTCGACCTCCGCACGCGGGATGTGGATGCGGACGCCGTAGGCGAGGTGGCGCGTGCCGTCGATGCGACCGGACCAGATCGCGCGACGCCCCTTCTCGTCGTCGACGATGCGCAGCGCGAGTCCGTCGTCGATCGACTCCTCGTCGAGCACGTTCTGCCGCTCGTCCGACTCCGGAATCGCGAGCTCGATCTGCGCCGGGCGGCCATCGCCGCGCACGGTCATGCCGAAGTCGATGCGCCAGACCCGTGCACTCGGATCGGGCCAGAGTGCCATGCCCAGCGAGACGTGCTTGTAGAGGAAGATCGATCCGCCCAGCAGGAAGAGGGCGGCCGCGGTCGAGAGGACGACGCGATTCATGGCGGCACGCTACTCGGGTCGCTCTTCGAGGTCCAATCCCTCGGGGTCGCTGGGCACCATCGTCTCGGGTGCAGCGGTCTCCGAAGCGAGGTTGGGAACCAGCGGTCGTTCCTCGTAGCCGATGTGATAGGCCGCGAAGCCGGGCATCACGACCTGGTCCATCGCCATCCCGAGCACCGTCCCGGAGATCGGCGACACGACCGTCTCTTCTTCCTCCGAGAGCGGATCCGAGATCGTGCCGAGCGCCTGGCCGGCGACGACGGGCTCGCCGAGCTTCACGCGCGAGACGAGGATGCCGCCCTGATCGCAGCGCACCCAGCGCGTCTTGAGGAAGGCCATCACCGGCGAGGGTCGGGGCGGCGGCACCTCGTCCCCGGTCTCGATCATGCCGAGCGAGCGGAAGAGTCGGAACAGACCGTCGAGCCCCTCCGCCACGTCCTCTTCCTGGAAGCGTGCCGGCTCGCCGGCCTCCATCGTGATCGCGGGGATCCCGGCGTCGGTCGCGGCCCGCCGGAGCGTGCCGAGCCGCCCTGCGTTGTTCACGACGGTCCGGGCGCCGAAGGCGATGCTGAGCACGACCGTCCCAGGATCCGCCAGGTTCGAGCGCAGCTGGGGCAGGTTCGAGCGGTGGAAGGACCCCGTGTGGATGTCGATGACGGCCTCGCAGCCGCGCACGACGTTCGTGAAGAGGCCGTGCGCGATCCGCGACGCCGAGCTGCCGGTCGGCCGGCCCGGGAAGTAGCGGTTCAGGTCCCGGCGATCGGGCAGGTAGCGCGAGCCCCGACGGAAGGCCGTCAGGTTCGCGATCGGCACGCCGACGATCGTGCCGCGCATCGACACGGGATCGAGCAGCTTCAACATCCGACGCACGACCTCGACGCCGTTGACCTCGTCGCCGTGGATGCCGCCGATCACGCAGACCCGCGGCCCCTTGCGCGACCCGTGTACGACGAAGACCGGCGTCACGACCATCGTCCCCGAGAACGACTCCGAGGTCCGCAGCTGCAGCCGGGCGCGGGTGCCCGGAGCGACCGTGCGCTCGAGCATCTCGATCGGCTCGGCCGCATCGAGGTCGGGCGCCGGCGCGACGGCCTCGGACGCGTCCGGCACGGCCCCCAGCTCCGATCCCGGCGTCGCCGCGGGCGCCGGCCCCTCGGCCGCGGCGGGCCCGGCGGCGGTGGCGATCAGGTCCTCGTCGCTCGGCTCGCCGTCCCGGTCGCCGACCCACTCCTCCTCGACCATCGCCGAGCCGACGGCCAGGGCGGGAGCGGGTGCACCGCCCGGCCAGAGCGTAAAGAGCAGCGCCGCGAGCGCGACGACCCTCGCGGCGCGCGGGCGACGCCCCAGCGCGCGGCCGATCGCGTCGGAGCCGGTCCGGGCGTGACTGGCGTCGCGTGATCCCCAGCGCATGGCGTTCCTTCGAGGCACTCCCTCGTCGGCCGCGCCCGAAGCGCCGTGGCCGCCCAGCTTCGACACCGCACGTCCCCGGGCGTCGTCGGGGCCGAAGGATTCCCGTTCCCCCGGTCGAGCGCCACCCGGCGCGCGCGCGATCCGTCCCGATCGAGCGGCCGGCGACCGCCGCGACGGCCACGCCTCTTCACTTCGAGCGCGGACCGATCCAGCCCCGCAGCCGGAAGAGCACGACCATCCCGACGGCGACGACCGCCATCACGCCCAGAACGATCGGATAGCCGGCGCGGAACCTGAGCTCGGGCATGTGCTCGAAGTTCATTCCGTAGATGCCCGCGATGAAGGTCAGGGGAATGAAGATGCTGCCGACCAGCGTCAGCACCTTCATGACCTCGTTCTGGCGCTGCGCCTCGGTCGCCAGCACGGCGGCCATCGTATCGGTCGCGACGTCCCGGGCCGCGTCGAGCCGGCCGAGCACCTGCTGGGCGTGGTCGTGGACGTCCTGCACGAAGACGCGCACGGGCTGCGGCACGAGGGGGGAGTCCGTGCGGGCCAGGCGATGCAGGGCCTCGACCTGGGGACGCGCGATCCGACGCAGCGTCGTGATCTGGCGCTGGATGCGATGGAGCTCGGCGACGAGCCGGGGCGAGGACCGCTCGAGGATCGCCGTCTCGAGCTCGTCGAGTCGATCCGAGAGATCCTCGACGACGGGGTAGAAGCGGTCGACCAGCGCGTCGAGCAGGGCCTGGGCGAGGAAGGCCGGGCCGCCCGTGCGCAGGTCGCTGCCGTCGGTCCGCAGCCGGTCCCGGACCTCGTCGAAGAAGCCGAAATAACGCTCCTGGAAGGAGACTACGTAGCCCTCGGCGATCAGGATGCAGACCTGCGGCGGCGGCTCGGAGGGCTCGAAGGGCACGACCGGCGCGCGGCCGATCACGAGCACGTGCTCCGCGTACTCCTGGGTCTTCGCCCGCTGCGGAATGTCGACCGCATCGGCGAGCGCGACGGCATGGATGCCGAGGATCTCCGCGATCGCCACGAGTCGCTCGGCGTCGCCCAGCCCCTGCACGTCGATCCAGGTCGTGCGCGTCGTTCGCGCGTAGGGTCGCAGCTCGTCCGTCCCGACCTCGTCGAGCTCCTCGACACCGTCGGCGTCGAACTCCATCAGCCGGATCCGGGGCGGCGGGGAGTCGGAGGGAACGTCCAGGGATCGGGCCAGGGCGCGCAATCGCCGGACCGCTTGATCGGTCTGCTCGGACATCGTTCGAAGCCTCCTCCCATCCAGCCGTCGTATTTCCGCGAGGATCCCGCTCCGGGAGGGTAACGGCCCGACGCGCGCTGCCCGACGCGCCGACCCCGGCACGCTCCGGCGTACCGCATTGCGCGTTCGGCGCGGAACGTCGATCCTCCTCGACTCCTCGTCCGACGCAAGGGAACGGGGCCTCCCCTCGCCCCCCGCCCGCGCGGGCGGGCCCGACCGGGCGCCGCGAGCGGGCCCTCGAGCCGCCCGGTCGCCCACCACACGGAGACCGTCCGAGCGATGACGATGGAGCAGGTGATCTGGACGGGCATCGTCCTCTGCCTCGTGCAGTCGGGACTCTTCTCGGGACTGAACCTCGCCCTGCTCGGGCTGAGCCGGCTGCAGCTCGAGGTCGAGGCCAACTCGGGCAATCCCCGCGCCCAGCGTATCCTCGACCTGCGCAAGGACTCGAACTTCCTGCTCACGACCGTCTTGTGGGGGAACGTGGCGGTCAACTGTCTGCTCACGCTGCTCTCGGACTCCGTGATGCTCGGGATCGGCGCCTTCCTCTTCTCGACCTTCGGCATCACGATCGTCGGCGAGATCCTGCCCCAGGCCTACTTCTCGCGGAACGCGATGATCGTCGGGTCGCGGCTGGTGCCCTTCGTGCGCTTCTATCAGAAGCTCCTCTACCCGGTCGCGAAGCCGACGGCCCTCTTCCTGGATGCGTGGCTCGGGGCGGAGGAGGTCAGCTACTTCCGCGAGCGCGAGCTGCAGGACATCATCCGCCACCACATGCAGGCCGAGGACGCGGAGCTGAAGCGCCGCGAGGGCATGGGCGCACTCAACTTCTTCGCCCTCGACGACCTGAGCGTCTCCGAGGAGGGCGTCCCGGTCGATCCCGCGAGCGTGATCCCACTACCGGTCAAGCTCGACCTGCCGATCTTCCCGCCCTTCTCGAACGATCGCGACGACGCCTTCCTGCGCAGCGTCCAGGCGAGCGGCAAGAAGTGGATCGTGATCACGGACCCGGACGGCACGCCCCGGGTCGTGCTCGACGCCGACGGCTTCCTGCGCGATGCCTTCTTCTCGGACACGGCCCCCGATCCCTACGCCTACTGCCATCGTCCCGTCGTCGTGAAGAACCCCTCGACGACGATCGGCGCCGTGATCCGGCAGCTGCGGGTCGACCCCGAGGACCGCGAGGACGACGTGATCGACCACGACCTGATCCTCGTCTGGACCGACGCCCCCCGCGTCATCACGGGCGCCGACCTGCTCGGCCGCATCATGCGCGGCATCGTGAGCCGGGGGCCCACGCGCAAGGAGGCAGCGAGCGCGGCGGGCGCCCTGCCCCCCGGCGTTCCCGCCGCCTGAGCCGATCGAGGAGCGAGGATCCATGCACCCCATCGCACGCGCCATCGCGAATCGGATCGCGAATCGGATCGCGTACCCCATCGCGCGCTTCGCCTTCGCCTTCGCCCTCGTCCTCGCCCTCGGTCTGACGAGCGCCCCGGTCGGCGCCCAGACCACGCCGGGGTCCATGCTCGAGTCCGCAACGGAGCCGGCCGCAACGGAGACGGCGGCCACCCCGGCGAACGGCGACGCCCTCGCTCCCGAGCAGATCGCGGCACGCCTCGAGACCGCGCGCGCCGACGCCCAGCGCGTCGACCGTCGACGCACGACCGCGACGACGCGCGAGCTCGGGCACCTCGATCGCATGTCGGCCGCGCTCGAGGAGCTGATCGGTCTCCTCGAGGACCAGAAGGAGCTGGCCTCGGAGCGACTGGAGGCGACCGCCGCAACCGATTCGGCCACGGGCGAGGCGCCTTCCGCCTTCGCCCTCGATCGGCTGCTCGACGAGATCGACTCGCTCGACGCGGAGGCGACCCGCAGCCGGGACCTCGTCGAAGCCACGCGCGCTGGCCTGGAGCGCGCCCGGGCTCGCGTCCGCGAGACCGAGTCGGCGCTGCGCCAGCAGCGCACGGCGGCCGAGACGGCGACCGGCTCGGCTGCGAGCGCCGACGCCGCACGCGCCCTCGAGCTGGCCGAGCTCGCCGCCCGGACCGCCCGCGAGCAGCAGCGTCTGCTCGAGATGCAGCTCGCGAAGCTGCGACCGGCTTCCGTGCCGGAGGCGAGCGAGGCCAGCCTGCGGGCCGACGTCGCGGCGATGCGCCAGGCGCTCGGGCGTGGCGAGGGCGATGCGAGCGCCGGCTTCGAGAACCTCGCGGAGCTCGAGAGCGAGCTGGCGCGGCGACTGGAGAGCAAGCGCCGTGACCTCGCGTCGATCGACCTGCGGGTCAAGGCGGCCGAGAACCAGTACGCGAGCCGAACGCCCTCCGACCCCTCGCTGCTCGCGGTCGTCGAGGCCCTCGCGGCCAAGCGCGACACGATCCGCCACGAGATCGAGCTGCTCCAGATCGAGGCCGCCGAGGTCGAGGCGCAGACGGCGGTCTGGCGCGACTGGCAGGCGCTGCTCTCGAAACGACTCGAGGAAGCCGACCGCGCCGACGTCGCGACACGGACCCGGGACCGGCTCGAAACGCTCGACCAGAGCCTGCTGCGCGCCGGGGTGCGACTGGCCGAGCGCGAACGCGCCCTCGCCTCGGTCTCGAAGCGGCTCGATCGCCTGCCGAAGGACTCGTCCCTGCGCCCGATCCTGCGCGAGCACCGCGACGCGTTGAAGCTCCTCGTCCGGCACGAGGGCGAGGTCCGCGAGCGGATGGCCGCGGATCGACGCACGGTCCGACGACTGGCGGACGACCTCGAGGGCTCGGCCCGGGAGATCGGACCGCTCGAGCTGGCCCGCCGCGTCGGTCGCGCGATCCGCGACGTCTGGCGCTACGAGATCTTCGCAGTCGAGGACCAGTCGATCACGATCGGCTCGCTCGTGCTGGCGATCCTGCTGATCTCGATCGGGGCGCAGCTCTCCCGGATCGGGGCGAAGTCCCTGCGTGGCTTCGCCGAGCGCCGCTTCTCGCTCGACGCCGGCGTCGCGCACGCGCTCCAGAACCTCTCGTTCTACGTGCTGCTGACGTCCTTCGCACTCTTCGCGCTGCGCCTGATCCACTTCCCGCTGACCGCCTTCACGGTCATCGGAGGCGCCCTCGCGATCGGCATCGGCTTCGGCAGCCAGAACGTGATGAACAACTTCATCAGCGGCCTGATCCTGATGCTCGAGCGTCCCGTTCGCGCCCAGGACGTCGTCGAGGTCGACGGCAACCACGGGACGATCGAGCGGATCGGCGCGCGCAGCACCCAGATCCGCTCGACCGACGGCCGCCACATCGTCGTCCCGAACAGCTTCTTCCTCGAGAGCAACGTCGTGAACTGGACGCTCTCCGACGACCTGATCCGGACCTCCGTCGGCGTCGGCGTCGCCTACGGGTCGGACACGCGCCTGGTCGAGCGTTTGATCCGCCAGGTGGTCACGGAGCTCGAGGGCGTCCTGCAGGACCCGACGCCGATCATCCTGTTCCAGGAGTTCGGCGACAACTCGCTCAACTTCGAGGTGCATTTCTGGGTGCTGGCGCGGGCGCCGATGCAGATGCGGCGCGTCGCGAGCCAGGTGCGCTTCCGGATCGACGATCTCTTCCGGGAGCACGGCGTCGTGATCGCCTTCCCCCAGCGCGACGTGCACCTCGACACGACGCGGCCGATCGAGGTCCGCATGGTCGACGGGACGGACGCCGACGACACGTAGGGCCGGATCGCGTCAGCGAGGCCGCTCGCTCCTGCGCACCGCCGTCACGTCCATCGCGCGCGTATTCTTCCGCCCGCACCACGCGCAGAAGCGCCAGCGCGACACGAAGGGCCAGCGGCATCGTGCGCAGGGCGGCAGCCCCTCGACGCGCCAGGGCCGATCGATCTTCGTCTTGCAGGCCGGGCAGTAGCGCATGAAGCGATGGATCGGTGCGCCGCAGCCGGGCTTGCGACAGGTCCGCTCCGCCGTCGCCGCGCCCGGGATCTTCCGGCCGTTCGACTCGAAGCGGCCGCGACTGCAGGTGGGGCACGCGCTCCACTCGGGCCGGACGCCGCGCTCGCAATCCGGACAGACGAGCGGAAAGCGCGTCACCTCCGCGAAGGAGTTGCGCGTCGTCCCGCACCAGGGGCAATGACTCATCGACTCGGCGATCGGTCCGTCGCAGGCATGACAGTCGTAGACCGCCTCGAGCACCTTGCCGTAGCGTCTGCGGAACCAGCCCATCTCGAGCGAGAAGGGATCCGGCGGGAGCGCGGGCGCCAGGCGCCGGCGTCGCCGCGTCGCCGCCCTCTCGCTCCCGCGCGCTGCGTCCGCGTGCACGCGCGCAGCGGCCTTCGCGAAGGCCTCGTGGAACTGGATCGCGTCGGTGAAGCGGCGACGCAGGTCGAGCTCGAGCCCCTTCCGGATCACGGGCTGGAGCGGCGCGGGACAGCGCCTGGCGAAGCGCGCCGCCCCCTCGAGCGGCCACTCGAAGGGCCACCCCGGCAGCACGCCCGCGAAGAGCTCGTAGGCGGTCAGCGCCAGGCTGAACACGTCCGACGCAAAGCGCGTGCGGCCGTAGGCCTGCTCCGGCGCCATGTAGCCGAAGGTGCCCACCTCGGTCAGCAGTCGGGTCGTGGCGGGGGCCAGACGCGCCGTGCCGAAGTCCCCGAGCCGCGCGCGCCCGCCCTCGTAGACGAAGATGTTCGCCGGCTTGATGTCGCGATGCAGCAGGCCCTGGTCGTGGGCGTAGGCGAGTCCTTCCGCGACGTCGCCCACGATGCGCAGCGCCGTCATCGGCGAGCGTCGCGCGCGCGGGTAGCGATCGAGACTCGCGAGGGCGAGATCCGTCACGATCACGAAGTGGCCGTCGATCCAGTCGGCGTTGCGGATCGACGCGATGCGGGGATGGTCGAGCTGGGCCGCGAGGCGCGCCTCGACCTCGATCGCCTCGCGGCCGTGCTGGCTGACGACGGCGGGCTGCAGGATCTTGAGGGCGACCCGGCGACCCTCGATCGTGTCCCGCGCCTTCCAGACGACGGCGGAGCCACCCTCGCCGAGCTTCTGCTCGAGGCGGTACTTGCCGATGCGGCTGCCGCGCCGGAGCTTGCCGCTCATGCCGGCTTCCTCCGGTCCGTCCGACGCCGGCCGGATCGCCGCCGCTCGCTCGCACCCGACGGACGCGTCCTGCGGTAGAGCAGCGCCGTCGCGTCGTCCGGATGCGGGGGCAGCTCCGGATCCTCGCCGGCCATCGTCTCGTAGACCCGCGCCGCAAGCCCCCGCGCCGCGCCCAGCAGCTCCCCGGCCCGCACGATCTCGACGAGCTCCGCCCTGCGCAGGTTGTCGAGCACGCCGTCGCTCGCGAGCAGGACCGTGTCCCGTGCGGCCATGCGGATCGGCGCACCGATCTCGACGCGCATCTCGCGCGAGCCGACGCAGTTGAGCAGCAGATGGCGCTCCTCGTGGTGGTGGACGTCGTCGTGCTCGAGCACGCCGGCGGCGACGCCGTAGCCGACCGGCGAGTGGTGCATGGTCTCGAAGCCGATCCGTCCGCGCTGGCCGACCAGCAGGGCGCCCGAGTCCCCCGCGTGATAGGCGCGCGCCGTGCCGCCGGCGACCTCGACCACGACGAGGGTCGTGCCGGCACCGATGCCGAGGGCGAGGACCTCCCGGTTCGCGTCCTCGAAGGCGTCGAGGATGACACCGCGCAACGAGTCGGCGGCGATCTCCCGCCCGAGCGCCCGGCGCAGGGCGCGCATCGCGATCGACGCCGCCTGCGCGCCCGCCGGCCCACCCCCCAGTCCGTCCGCGACCGCGAGCACGACCGCGCCCCCCTGGAGCTCGAAGACGGCCGCGGCGTCCTCGTTGCCCGAGGTCTTGTCCGGCGCCGGTCGACTGAAGACGACGGCCTCGCCCCGCTCGAGCTCGACCGCCCTCGGCTCAGCGAGCTCCGCCGCTTCGAGTACCAGCCGGTTCACGCGCGCTCCGTCGTGTGGCCGTGGCGTCGCATCACGCGCGGCCCGTCCTTTCGCGACCCGCCCCGGTCAAACCAGCACCGCCGCGGCGAAGCTGAGCGTCAGGAAGAATCCGCAGACGTCGGTCAGCGTCGTCAGGATCGGACCCGACGCGAGCGCCGGATCCCAGCCCATCCGCTTGATCAGGAGCGGCACCGTCCCGCCGACCGAGACCGCCAGCACCGTGTTGATGCCGAGCGCCATGCCGACCACGGCCCCGAGCATCGCATCACCCCGCCAGAGCGTCGCCACCCCCGCGAGCAGGGCCCCGAGTGCGATGCCGTTCACGATCCCGACCAGCGCCTCCTTGCCCAGCACGTGCAGCAGCTCCGCCGGGCGCACCACGCCGAGGGAGAGCTCGCGCAGGCTGACCGCGACCGCCTGATTGCCCGAGCAGCCGCTCATGTCGGAGATGATCGGCAGGAAGACCGCGAGCGCGATCGCGCCCTGCAAGGTGCTCTCGTAGGCGGCGATCACGCTCGCGCCCAGCAGGTTGAGCAGGATGTTGATCGACAGCCAGGCGAGCCGCTTGCGCGAGCGCTCGAGCGAGGGCATCGAGCGCAGCTCCTCGCCGCTCGCGATACCGAGGGACTTCATGTGGTCGCTCTCGGCTTCCTCGATCGTCGCGTCGTCGACCGCCGCCCGCTCGACCACGCCGAGCAGCACGCCCGCCTCGTCGACGACGGGCGCGCCGAGGAACTCCTCCTCCTGGAACATCGCGTAGAGCCGGTCGAGGGAATCGAGGGCCCCGAACGAGACCGGGTCCGCGATCATGATCTCGGAGATCTCGGCGTCCGGCGGCGCGAGCAGCAGGGAGCGCAGGGGCACGACCCCCTCGAGCCGCTTCTGGTCGTCGATCGCGTAGAGGTACTGGATCGAATAACGCGACAGGGTCTCCGCCGCGCGCCGGATCTCGTCGATCGCCTCGGCCGCCGTATACCGGCTGCGCAGGGAGAAGAACTCCGTGTGCATGAGGCCGCCCGCCGTATCCGGCGGATACTCGAGCAGCGCCCGCACGTCCTCGGCGGTCGCGGGCTCCGTGCGGTCGAGGATCGCCTCGCGCTCCGGCTCGGCGACGGCGCCGAGCACGTCCGCGCGCTCGTCGCTCGAGAGCTCGGCCAGGATCGAGGCGGCGGCGTCGGGCTCGACGGTCTCGATGACGCTGACGGCCTGACTGAGCGGCAGGCACTCGATCAGCTCGGCGCCCGCCTCGGCGCCCAGCACGTCGAGCAGCGAGCCGAGCTGGTCCGTCGAGAGATGGGACGCGACGTGGGTGCGGTCGCTCTCGGACCACTCCTCGAAGAGCTCGCGGACGGCCTCGACGTCGTTCGCCTCGAGTCGCTCCTCGAGCTCGTACCAGGGCGAGTCGCTCATCTTCGAAGTCCCTCGGGCTCGTTCTCTCGGCCGCGCCGGCCCATCCGGCCCTCCCGGATCATCACGCTCGTCCGTCGAGCAGATGGCGCCGGCTCACGTCGACCAGGAAGTCGCCGGCGAGCGCGGAGCGGCCCAGCAGCATGCGATGGACCATCCGCGCGCGGTCCACCAGGCTGATCTCGATCTCCTTCTCGACGGGCCCGAGTCGCAGCCGTGTCCGGACGAAATAACGTCGCTCGAACTGGCCGTTGCTCGAACGGACCTTCGCGCGACGCACGATCTGGGCGGTCACGGGGACCCGACGATCGCGACGGGTCCGATGGACGACGACCTCGAAGCGGATCCGGTCCCGCCGCAGGAGCTCGATCGAGTCGACGTGCAGCGCACTCGAGGCCGCCCCCGTGTCGACCTTGGCGGCGAGCCGACGCACCCCCCAATCGGGCAGGTCCACGATCTCGTTCCACCCCACGACCAGCTTGTCGCTCACGGGCACTCCGGAAGGGGGGGAAGCGGTCGCAGGGTAGCGAATGCGAAGCGCGGCGAGCGCCCCGTTTGCATCGGAACGCCGCCGTGCCAACTTGCGAAGCAAGAACTCGGGCAAAGCCACGACGCGATGCGAAGCGTGGCGGCCGAGCGGGAAGGGACGGAAGCGAGGATGTCGGACCGCGACCGGATGGCGCCCGTCGCGGATCGCGCGCCGGACGACGACGACCCGCAATGGGAGCGGGCGAACCAGGCCTGGCAGCTCTGGATCGACGTCGCCGGACGGGACCTGCCCGCCGACGGGCGGCGGGCGATGCTCCGGGTGCTGCGGGTGAAGCGCAGCGAGCGAGAGGCGCTCCTGGCTGCGCTGCCGGGCATCGTGCGCAAGGGTGCGCGGGTCGACCTCGAGGCCCCGACCGCCCGACTCCGAGAGGCCGGCATCCCCTGCCGCCTCGTGCGGAGACCCGACGCAGGGCGGCCTGCTACCCTGCCGCCCGCCTCCAGACGGCCGCGCGAGCCGGAGACCGAACGCGCAGACGCGACCGGAACACACCCGACCGATCCCCCGAACCCCGCGCCGGTCCCGGACGACTGAGCGGTCGGGGACTGGAGGCCATGCCCGAGCGAAGGCGACCCGCCCTCGAGCGCGCGGACCGCCCGACCGATCCGTTCCGCGAGCTGCCCGCCCACGCCCCCCCCGACCCGCCGAGAGCCGCCCCATGAAGATCGCCATCCTCTCCCGAGGCCGACGCCTCTACAGCACCCGTCGCCTGCACGAGGCGGCGCTGGCCCGCGGCCACAAGTCGAAGGTGCTCGACACCCTCGCGTTCGCCATCGACAACCGCGAGGGCGAGCCCGACCTGACCTACCAGGGCACGCCGATCCCCCACTTCGACGCCGTGATCCCGCGCGTCGGCGCCTCGATCACGCTCTACGGCACGGCCGTCGTGCGGCAATTCGAGCAGATGGGCGTGTTCAGCGTGAACAGCTCCCAGGCGATCGGTGTGTCCCGGGACAAGCTGCGCTCGATCCAGATCCTCTCGCGCCACGAGATCGGCTTCCCGAAGACCGCCTTCGTGCACGAGATCGACCAGATCATCCCGACGATCGAGGCGATGGGCGGGCCGCCCGTCGTGATCAAGCTGCTCCAGGGCACCCAGGGCATCGGCGTCATCCTCGCCGACACGGCCTCGGTCGCGAAGTCGATCATCGAGGTCCTCCAGGGCGCCGCGAACCAGAACGTGCTGATCCAGGAGTTCGTGCGCGAGAGCAAGGGCCGCGACGTGCGCGCCTTCGTGGTCGGCAACCGCGTCGTCGCCGCCATGCGCCGGATCGCCCAGGGCGACGAGTTCCGCAGCAACGTCCATCGCGGCGGCCGCGCCGAGGCGATCCCGAAGCTCGATCCCGAGTTCGAGCGCACCGCCCTGCACGCCGCCCAGGTGATGGGCCTGCGGGTCGCCGGCGTCGACATGCTCGAGGGCCGAGACGGACCGAAGCTGATGGAGATCAACTCGTCTCCCGGCCTCGAGGCGATCGAGCGCTCGACGGGCATCGACGTCGCCGGCTCGATCATCGAGCTGATCGAGGAGGAGGTGCTCTTCCCGGAGATCGACATCCGCCAGCGTCTCACGCTGCAGAGCGGCTACGGCGTGCTCGAGGTCCCGGTCGACGAGCGCAGCGAGCTCGCCCACAAGCGGATCGAGGAGACGGGCCTGCGCGAGCGCGACGTCGTCATCCTCACGGTCCATCGCGGCAGCGTCTCGATCCCGAATCCGAAGGGCTCCCGCGAGCTGCTGCCGGGCGACGTGCTGCTCTGCTTCGGCAAGACGCTCACGCTCAAGAGCCTCGCGCCGCGGGCGCCGCGCAAGCGACGCCGCAAGGGCAATGCTTCGATCGACGAGGTGCTCGAGGGCACGCCGACGGCGCTGGCCGGGGACGAGCCCGTCGCGACGTTGCCGCCGTTCGGGAACGCGCGCGTCGGGCGGACCGCCTCGCGGGTCGCGCGCGCCCGGGACGACTTCGACGACGAGGACGCGCTCGACGGTGAGAAGGAAGAGGAGCGATGAGCGCGCGGAGCGAGCGGGGGCGGACCGGAGCGTGACCCCGAGCGACCCGGCCGAAGCGAACGAGACGATCGAGATCGCGGGCGTGCGCGTCGCGCCGGGAGAGCGCGCCGTCGTGCGCGTCCCCGTCGCCCAGCGTCTCGTCGCCGGCGAGGTCGAGATCCCCGGCTGCATCGTCCACGGCCGACGGCCGGGCCCACGCCTCTTCGTCTCGGCCGCCCTGCACGGCGACGAGATCAACGGCACGGAGATCGTGCGCCGGCTGCTCTCGCTGCCGATCCTGAAGCGGCTGCGCGGGACGCTGGTCGCCGTGCCGGTCGTGAACGTCTACGGCTTCGTCGCGCAGGAGCGCTACCTGCCGGATCGCCGCGACCTGAACCGCTCGTTCCCCGGCTCGCCGCGCGGCAGCCTGGCCGCCCGCATCGCCCACACCTTCCTCACGACCTTCGTCCACGGCTCGACCCACGGCATCGACCTCCATACCGGCGCGATCCATCGCACGAACCTGCCCCAGATCCGCGCCCGCCTCGCCTCCCCCGGCGTCGAGGCCATGGCGCGCGCCTTCGGCACGCCGGTCATCCTGAATGCGACGTTGCGGCCGGGCTCGCTGCGACACTCGGCGAGCGAGCAGGGCATCCCGATCCTCGTCTACGAGGCGGGCGAGGCCTTGCGCTTCGACGAGCTCTCGATCCGCGCCGGGCTGCGGGGCATCCTCGCCGTGATGCGCCACCTCGACATGCTCCCGCCCGGCCGTCCCCATCGCCCCGCCCCCAGCGCCGTCATCTCCCACCACAGCGTCTGGGTGCGCGCCCCCGAGACCGGCATCCTCTCGACCCGCCTTCGCCTCGGCGCGACGATCGAGAAGAAGGCCGTGCTCGGCACGATCTCCGACCCCCTCGGCCAGAGCGAGAAGCCGATCCGCTCCCCCGTCGAGGGCGTGCTGATCGGCCGCACGCACCTGCCGCTCGCCAACGAGGGCGACGCCCTCTTCCACATCGCGACCTTCGAGCGGCTCGAATCCGTCGTCGAGGAGGTCGAGACCTTCCGCGAGGACCTCGAGCTCGACCCGCTCGAGGACGAGATCACGGGCCTGCGCGGCACGGCCTGAGCCGCGGGCGACCGCGCGCCGCCGGCACGGTCGCGTCGGCGCGAGGCGCCTTCGGTACCCTGGCGACCCCGACCGATCCGCGACACCCCGGAAGCGACGCCGGGCACGACGGGTGACCGGACCGGGTCGCATCCGTCGTCGACGGACCCGAAAGAAGAGAAGAGAAGAGAGGGACGATGTCGCCGCGCAACCAGCTCGAAGAGTCGATCGAACACCTGCGTCAGGAGCTGGCCGAGGGACAGCCCCTCTCCGCCGCGGATCGCGCCCTGCTCGACCGGACCCTCGCCGAGGTCGCTTCGCATCTCGAGGCGGAGGAGCCCGGCCTCGCGGAGTCCGTCGCCGAGGGCGTCTACGAAGAGCTCCAGGAGCTCGCCGAACGAGTCGAGCACACGCGTCCGAACCTCTCGATCGTGCTCGGACGGATCGTCGACGCGCTGAGCCAGCTCGGCATCTGAGGCGACTTGCCCTCCGCCCGGACCAGGCGGCTCGCGGGAGCCCTGGCGGTCGCGTTCGGCCTCGCCCCGATCCGCGTGGCCCTTGCGAACGACGAGGCGGCGCCGGCGCCGACGGAGGCGCAGGTGACGGAGCGGACGGATGCGCTGCTCTCGCTCTGGGACAGTCTCCGCCGGGACGCGGCCGGCCTGCGTCTGGGCTTCGACGAGGAGCTCGTGAGCGCCGGCAAGCTCGGCGGCGCCCGGACCTGGTGGCTGCGCACGGGGCTCTCCGCGGCCGGCGGCATAGCACTCGGACACGGCATCAACGTCGGGATCTCCCCGGGCTTCGCCTGGGAGCGACTCGTGATCGATGGCCCCGACACCTTCAATCTGTCCCGTACGGGCCGGCGCAGCGACTTCACGGACTTCTACGAGTCGTCGCTCCGCCTCGGCGCCGACTACGAGTTCGACGAGACCTGGGGCGCGGAGATCCTGACCGGCTTCTCCGCACGCCACGAGCAGAGCGCCGACTACGGCGAGGCGCTGCAATGGGGCGGCAGCGTCGCGCTCACCTATCGCCGCGGACGCTTCGTCACGGCGCGCCTCGGCCTCGGCCTGGGCGCCGATCTCAGCGACCGCAAGCTGCGCCTCTCCCCCGTCTACCGGATCCGCCTGCGCCCCACGCCGCGGCTCACGCTCGAGACGAGCGGCCTGACGGGCGGCGTGCAGTGGCAGGCGACCCGCGAAGCGACCCTCGGCCTCGCCGGCGGCGTCGACAACACGCAGTACAAGCTCGATCGGCGTCCGCCGCCGCCGCAGGGACCGGGCGACGGGACGCTGCAACGTCGCCAGGCGCGAATCGACGCGGAGGTCGTGTATCGTCTCGGCCACGGGCTCAGGCTGCGCGGCCGCGTCGGAACCGTCCTCGACCAGGAGCTCTCCATCCGGGACGAAGACGGCTTCGAGGTCGACCGCCGTCGCGATCGGGATCCGAGCCTCGTGCTCTCCTTCGGCGTCGAGCTGCGCCTCTGAGCCGGGGCCTCGAGCCGCCCCGCCCTTCCCCGTCGACCGTCAGCGAGCCTGGAAGGCGACCATGACCGCGCCAGTCGCGACCGACCGCCTCCTGCCGACCGCGATCCTCGGGCTGGGCCTCCTGCTGCTGCTCCCACTCGCCTCGACCGCCCGCGCCGCGGTGGACGACGCACCCGGGGCGGATGCTCCCTCGAACGGGACGAGCGAGCCCCAGGGCCCCGTCGTCGCGAAGATCCTCTTCCACGGCGTCTCGGCCCTCGATCCCGGGAAGCTGACCGAGCAGATCGTCACCTCCCGTCGCGCGCTCTTCGATCCGCGCTTCTGGCGACCGGATCCGCGCCTCGACGAATTCACCCTCGAGGAGGACCTCGACCGGATCGCCGAGGCCTATCGCGAGGCGGGCTACTTCTCGACCCGGGTCGAGTCCGCCGTGCACGAGGATGGTGCGGATCGCGTGGTGGTCGAGTTCTTCGTCGAGGAGGGGCCGCGCAGCCATCTCGATCGATGGCGGCTCCGGATCGAGGCGCCCGACGACCCGACGAGCGCCCCGAGCGACGCCGAGCGCGCCGCCCTCGAGCAGATCGTGGACGTGGCGCAGGGCGCGCCCTTCGGCGCCGCGCTCTACCGCAAGCGCCGACGCGCGCTGCTCGAGCAGGCCGCCGAGATCGGCTTCCCCTTCGCGCGCATCGAAGGCGGCGCCGAGATCGACCCCGACGATGCCCGGGCGCGCGTCGACTGGACGCTCGAGACCGGACCGCGTACGACGATCGGCGCGATCCACGTGACCGGACTCGACCGCGTCTCCGAGCACATCGTCCGCCGCGAGCTCCGCTTCGCCGAGGGCGAGCGCTTCGCGCCGTCGCGATTGGTGGAGAGCGAGCGGAGACTGGTCTCGACGGGACTCTTCCGATCCGTCGCGATCGGTCGTCCCCAGGAAGACGAGGCGGGCAACGGCCAGGCCCATCGCGCCCTCGACATCGAGATCCGCGTCGAAGAAGCGAAGCCCCGCTCCTTCCGCGCCTCCGTCGGCTACGGCGCCGAGGACGGCCCGCGCGGCGAGGTCGGTCTCGACTGGCGCAACTTCCTGGGCGATGCCCGTCGCCTCCAGATGCGCGGCTTCGCCTCCCTGCTCGACGCCGGCTGGGAGGCCAGCCTCGGACAGCCCTATCTCGGCTCCGAGCATTTTCGCGGCGACGCCACGATCAGCGCCCTGCGCCAGCAACGCCCGGGCTACGAGGCCTTCGTGACCGGCGCCTCCGCCCTCGTCACCTGGTACCCCGATCGCGAGGGACCCTTCAGCCTCGCCATCGGCCCCGGCTACGAGCTGACCGAGATGATCCGCTTCGCCGTCGACATCGGCCGCCCGCTGCGCGGTCCCGCGGACTCCGTGATCGTCCCGGTCTTCGCGGTCGCGCGCTACGAGGACGTCGACGACCGGCTCGATCCCCGCCGCGGATTCCGGATCAGCCTCGAGAGCGAGGCCGGCACGCGCAGCCTCGGATCGGATCTCGATCATCTCGGTCTGACCCTCGACCTGCGCGGCTACCTGCCGACCGGCCCGATCGTCTGGGCGGCCCGCGCCGCGGCCTCGATCCTCGATCCCTTCGGCGGCGGCCTCTCGGAGCTGCCCCTCACCCGCCGCCTCTACTCGGGCGGCACGAACTCGGTCCGGGGCTTCGGGTTCCAGAAGCTCGGCCCGCAGGACTCGGGCAACGACCCGATCGGCGGCCTCAGTCGGATCGAGACGGGGATCGAGGCGCGCCTGCACGTGTGGAAGGCGATCGGGATCGTCGGCTTCATCGACGCCGGCGACGTCCGCGAGGACAGCTGGCACTTCCGGCCGACCGAGCTCCGCGCCTCGGCGGGGCCCGGCCTGCGGGTGGCCACGCCGGTCGGGCCGCTCCGGCTCGACTTCGGCTTCCTGCTGAACCGACCGGGCAACACGGATCCGTGGCGCTTCCATCTCTCCGTGGGACACGCCTTCTGATGCGGGGAGTCGACTGATGGACGCGCCGCACGAGCCCGCCGAGCCCGCCGGAGACGATGGCACCCGCGCCGAGGGGGGAGACGCCCCGTCGTCGGGCGCGTCCACGCGCTCACGTCGCCGTCTCTGGCGGCGGATCTTCTGGCGGGTGCAGATCGCCCTCGTCGCGCTGCTCGCCCTCGCCGCCCTCGCGACCCTCGCCGTCGACATCGGCTGGCAGCGCGATCGCATCGTGGCCCTGCTCGTCGCGCGCGCCCGCGACGTGCTCGGCGAGGAGATCGTCGTGACTCGGGCGGTCGGCCGGGCCAGTCGCGGCCTCGCGCTGCACGGCGTCCGGATCGGACCCGAGGACGCGCCGCTCGTCGAGATCGACTCGATCGAGGCGCGCTGGCATCTGCTCGAGCTCTTCGGCGGCGACGAGCGGGTCGTGGACTCGCTGCGCATCGTCGGCCTCCGGTTGCGCGCCCATCGCGAGCGCGACGGCCGTTGGGAGACCCTCGACGCCTCGATCGACCGGCTGCGCGCGGCGATGCCGGAGGAGGATCCCGGGGCATCGCCCGCCGCGCCCTGGCGTCTGCGACGCGCCGAGCTCGTCGGGGGCGCGATCGAGCTCGCGATCGAGCCCGTCGGCGATCGGGTGGAGGACAGCGCGCTGCCAGTGGGCGAGCCGCTGCGCCACGCTTCGCTCCGCGCGTCGCTGCAAGTCGAGGGCCGCGCCCGACAGCTGCGCATCGGGGGCGAAGACACGACCTGGCCCGAGCACCTCGCCCTGGCGATCGGGCTGTCGGAGCTCGCGGCGCCCGACGTCGATGCCCTCGGCCTCTCGAACGCGGCGCTCGATCTCGAGCTCGAGGGACGCGCGATCCGGATCGCGCGGCTCGACGTGGCGGCGCCCTGGCTCACGGCCCATGCCGACGCGCAGGGCACGCTCGATCGGCTCGAGCGTCTGCACGTCGATCTCGACGCCAGCGACCTCCGGCCGCTCGCCGCCTGGATGCAGAGCGCGCGACCGACTGCCGGCCGCGTGGTCGCGCAGGCCGAGCTCGCCGGGCCGATCGACGCGCTGACGGGCCACGTCGGGCTCGAGGCCCACGCGCTCTCGGTCGAAGACCTGCGGGCCGACTCCGTCGATCTCGACCTCGAGCTCGAAGAGCCGATCGGCGGGCTGGTCGGATCGCCCGAGCGCTTCCGCGGATCCGTCGCGCTCACGGCGCGGGGCGTCGAGGCCGGCCGGCTCGTCGGCGACCGCCTGCCGGCCGGTCGCGCGGACGTTTCTCTCGTAGGACGCATCGAGGACGAGCGCCTCGACCTCGAGCGCGGCGTACTCGACCTCGCGGGTCTGCATCTCGAGGCCCGCGGCCGCGCCTCGAAGGCGGCGCTCGAGGACGTCTCCCTCGACGCGAAGGTCGCGAATCTCGCACCCTGGCTGCAGGCGGCCGCGCTCGACGTGCCGCTCTCGGGTCCGGCGCGCATCCACGCGCGCCTCGAGGGTCCCCCGCGCTCGCCGCATGGCGAGGTCCGGATCGACTCCACGGGGCTCGCCGGCGCCGGCCGCCCCCTCGGTCGATTCGACCTCGCGATCGCGCGCGCAGCCGGGGCGCCCGCCCGCGTGCAGCTCGACTGGTCCGACGCACGGGGCCTCGTCGCGCGCGCCGACGGTCGCTTCGAGCCGGAGCAGACGCGCGGCGCGCTCGACTTCCGGCTCGACCTCGAGCGGCTCGCCGACGTGATCGCGCCGCACGCGGTGGCCGCTTCCGCGACGTCGGACGTGTCGACGGACGAACCGGCGGAATCGATCGACGACACCAGGCCGGAGAGCGCGGTCCCGCCGGCGGCGATCGCTGGCCTCGTGCAGGGCCACGCGACGCTCGAGCCCTCGAAGGTCGGTCCGCGCATCGGCCTCGAGGCGAGCGCCGAGGGCATCCGGATCGGCGACCTCGAGCCCGGGCGCGTCGAGCTCGCGGCGAGCGGTGTGCCGGACCGCGCGATCGACGTAGCAAGGCTCGAGGTCGACGGCGCGCTGGGTCGGCTGTCGTTGCGGGCGCCGACGCGGGTGACGCTGGAACGCGACGGACGCTGGCGCCTCGCCGACACCGGGCTCGGCCTCGCCGGCCCGACCCCGAACGGGGACGAGGCCGGCCGTGACGACGACGCTTCCGGCGGATTCGTCGCCCGGCTCGCTGGACGCGGCGCGCGACTCGACGACATCGACCTGCACGCCATCTCCCTGCCCGTCTCCCTCGTCCGGATCGTGCGACCCGACGCGCCGTCGCTCGGGGGCCGGGTCGAGGGCGCACTCGTCTGGCGACGCGCGCGGGTCGAGGACTGGACCCGCGGCGAGCTCGATTGGCTCGATGCGTCGATCGACCGCTTCTCGTCGGCGCATGTCGCCCTTCGGTGGGACTCGACGCGGGAGGCCGCCACGGCGCGGCTCGACGTCGCGGTCGACGAGCGCACGCCGCTCGTGCTCGAGTCGCGACTGATCCGACGCCCGGAGAGCGAGGGCGATCGCGTGCCCTTCGTGTCGCCCGATCGGCTCGCCTTCGACGCCACGCTCCAGGGCTTCGACCTCCAGGCCCTGGCCGGCCTCGCCCCGAGCTGGATGCGCAACGTCGCGGGTCGCGTGAGCGGACGGATCCGGGTCGAGCCGGATGCCCTCGGTCCGCGGGCCGATGGCCGGCTCGAGCTCGCCGACGCAGGCTTCACGGTCCCGCTCCTGCGCCGCCGCTTCGCACCGATCCGGGGCGACGTCGTCTTCGACGAGCGCGTCGTGACGATCGAGTCGCTGCAGGTCGGCGAGCCCGGCGCCGACGCCCGTCTCGAGGCGCGCATCGACCTCGAGGATCCCCTCGATCCGGTGCTCCAGGGCGTGCTTCGCCTGGACCAGCTCCCGGTCTCGCGCTCGCCCGTGCTCGAGATGGACGCGGCGGGCGGGCTCGAGCTGTCGGGCCGACTCGGCGCCCCGATCGTGCGCGGTCGGCTGACCGTCGCCAACACCCGCGTCAGCGTGCCCGACGCCGGCGATCCGGTCCTGAAGGAGATCCGCATCCGCACGGGAAGTCGCGACGGGACGATCCGTGAGAGCGAGGCGCGACCGGACCCGCTGGCGGGGGCCGACGTCGACATCGCCCTCGAGGTGCCCGCGTCGACGCGCATCCGCGGCCGGGGTACGAACCTCTTCGTCGAGGGCGACGCGCGCATCGTGAAGCCGCCCGGTGAGCGCCTGCGCATCCGCGGCGAGGCGCGCGTCGCGAACGGCACCTACACCTTCCAGGGTCGCCGCTTCGCCGTGCGGCGTGGACGCGTCCTGCTGCCCGGGGACGCGCAGCTCGACCCCGTGCTCGACATCGAGGCCCGCCACCCCGTCGCCGACATCGTCGCGATCGTCGAGGTGACCGGCCGCCTCTCCTCGCCGATCGTGCGCCTCGACTCCGAGCCCTCGCGCTCCGAGCAGGACGTGCTCGCCTACCTCCTCTTCGGTCGGCCGGCGAGCGAGATCGGTGCGGCCCAGAACACCCGGTTCGGCGCGGCGGCGGCGCGGCTCGTGGCGGGCGTCGCCGAGCAGGAGCTGCGCGAGGTGCTGGGGGACGCGATGCCCGTCGACTCGATCGAGATCGGCGCCGACGCCGAGGGGAATACGAGCGAGCTCGGCTTCGGCAAATACCTCGGACCCAACCTCTTCTTCCGCTACGTGCACGTCCTCGGCGACGAGCCCGCAGATCGGGTGGGTGTCGAGTACCGCGTCAACGACCAGATCAGCGTCGGCAGCAGCGTCTCGACGACGGGTGACGCTGGCGTCGATCTGATCCTGCGACACGATTTCTAGCTGCGATCGCCCCTTCGTCGGCCGATGGGAAGGAGACGGGGCGGCTGGCCGCGCGGAGTGCGTGAAAGGAAGGAGGTCCGACCATGCCCGTCTGGCTCCCGGTCCCGGGGCTGCTCGACCTGCTCGACATCCTGCTGGTCGCGATCTTCGGCTGGCTCGCGATCGGCTACCTCCGCCGCACGCGCGCGCGACCGGCCCTGGTCGGCCTCGCGATCCTCGCCGGCATCTACGCCGTCGCGAACAGCGTCGACCTCCGCCTGACGGCGACCCTGCTGCGCGGCTTCTTCGCCGTCGTCGTGATCGTGCTGATCGTCGTCTTCCAGGAGGACCTGCGCCGGGTCTTCGAGCAGCTCGGCTCCTGGCGTACGGCGGCGAACGCGACGCCGCCGGCCGGCACCCAGGTCGCAGCCCTCCTGGTACGCGCCGTCGCACGCATGGCGGCGACGCGCACGGGCGCCTTGATCGTGCTGCCCGGACGCGAGCCGCTCGAGCGGCACCTCGAAGGCGGTGTCCAGCTCGGCGGTCGGGTCAGCGAGCCGCTCCTGCTCTCGCTCTTCGACGCGAGCTCGCCCGGCCACGACGGGGCGGTCATCGTGCGCGACGACACGGTCGAGCGCTTCGCCGTACACCTGCCGCTCTCGTCGAACCACCAGCTGCTCGGGCCGGGGGGGACGCGGCACGCGGCGGCGCTCGGGCTGGCGGAGCGATGTGACGCGATCTGCATCGCGGTCTCGGAGGAGCGCGGCACGATCTCCGTCGCGCGCGACGGCGGCATCCGGGTGCTCTCGCGCCCCGAGGATCTCGTCGCCGAGCTGCGGCCGAGGACGGCGGACGTGCCGGCGGAGCCGTCCTGGTGGCAGCGCTACGCGCGCCGCGATGCGCTCTTCGCGATCCTGGCCGCCCTCGTCCTCTGGATGGTGCTCGTGCCCGGCTCGGACATGACGGAGCGCACGGTCGAGGTCCCGATCGTGGTCAGCAACCTGCCCGACGGGCTCGAGCTCGAGTCGATCGAGCCCGGCGTGGCCGAGGTGATCCTGCGCGCGCGAAGGCGGGACCTGATCCTCGCCGACGAGCGCGCGATCGCGATCCACCTCGACGCCTACCTCGCACGACTCGGAAGGCGGACCTTCACGCTCACCGAGGACGACGTCGAACGTCCGGCCACGACCGAGGTCCTCGGCATCACGCCCGCGACGGTGCGGATCTCGCTACGGCCGGTCGAGGCGGAGGCGCCGCCACCGGACTCGCCTTGAGCCGGCCCCTCGCCCGACGGCCGGGGACGGCGGCGTAGGCGAGCGGGTCCTCCCGCGCGGGTCCGAAGCGATTGCGCTCGACCGACGGAATCGGTCCGGCCGAGACGATCGAGCGCCGCACGACGGCCGGCCGCCGCACGTACTCCCAGAGCGGCTGCTCGACGCGCAGCAGATCCGGCAGGCAGCGCCGGACCTCCTCGTCCCAGCCCCGCACGAGGGGCTCGAAGTCGCCCGGCCGCACCCGACCGCGACAGACCCCGCCGCCGCAATGGCATCGGAAGGGCCGCTCGAGGTTCAAGGTCGCGTAGTCGTTCGTGAGCTGCTCGCCCGCTTCGATGTCCCGCACGGCGATCTCGAAGTCCCAGGCCGTCGGCAGGACGTTCGGATCGCAGGCGTGGTTCACGAAGCGGCCGAAGTCCCAGGGCACGATCCGCAGACCCGAGTGGTGCAGCAGGCCGTAGTGGTCGAGCAGGCGTCGCACGGCCGGCGGCTTCGCCCGCACCTCGGCGAGGGTGAAGCGCATGTCGAGGTCGTCGATCACCCAGACGATCGTGCCGCACGGGATCCGCCGACGGGCGAAGACGCCGTAGCCGATCTCCGGCCCGACGAAGCGCAGCTCCGTATCCGGATGGATCATCGGCCCGTCCCCCGACTCTCCGCATAACGCGCCTCGGTCGGCCCCACGTAGCGCGCGCGCGGCCGGTAGATGCGGTTGTTCTCGTACTGCTCCATCACGTGGGCGCACCAGCCGACGACGCGACTCGCCGCGAAGATCGCCGTGAAGAGATCGTCCGGGATGCCGAGCGCCTCGTAGACGGTCGCCGAGTAGAAGTCGACGTTCGGGATCAGCCCCTTCTTCTCGGCCATGCGCTCCTCGAGCCGCACGCTCATGCGGTAGAGCTCGGGGCGGCCGACCTCGCTCGTGAGGCGCTCGCTCATCTTCTTCAGCACCTTCGCTCGCGGATCGCCGTCCTTGTAGACGCGATGGCCGAAGCCCATGATCTTCTCGTCCCGGGCGAGGGCGTCGTCGAGCCAGCGATCGACGCGGTCGAGCGATCCGATCTGCCGCAGCATCGCGATCACGGCCTGGTTCGCGCCGCCGTGGAGCGGCCCCTTCAGCGTGCCGATCGCCGCGAGCACGGACGAGTAGAGCCCCGACAGCGTGCTCGCCGTGACCCGCGCCGAGAACGCCGAGGCGTTCAGCTCGTGGTCCGCGTGCAGGATCAGGCAGACGTCGAAGTCGCGCTCCTGCTGGGGCGTCGGCGCCTTGCCCGTGATGCCGCGCAAGAGGTTCCAGGACAGGCTGCGATTCGGGTCCGGCTCCAGGGGCCAGCGTCCCTTCCGCGCCTGCTCATAGGCCCCGACGATCACACCGAGGCGCGCCGTGAGACGCGTCGCCTTGCTTCGGGTCGCGGCCTCGTGGATCACGTTGGCCTCGGGATCGTGCAGCGTGAGCCCGGCGACGACGGCGGAGAGGAAGTCCATCGGATGCACCTTGACGGGCATCCCGACCAGCCAGACGCGCATCTCCTCGGGCAGCTTCATGTTCGCGCCGAGCCGCGTACGCAGCTCCGCGAGCTCCTCCGCGTTCGGGATCGTGCCCCGCCAGAGCAGGTGGATCACCTCCTCGAAGGTCGCGTGCTCGGCGAGGTCCTCGATCGTGTAGCCGCGGTAGAGGAGGGTCGAGCCGTGGATCGTGCTGATCGCGGAGGAGCAGGCGACGATGCCTTCGAGACCGCGATCGATGGCGCCTTCATAGGATTCGACTTTGGACATGGGGGTTGGACCTCGGACCCGCCGTGCGGGCCGCGTGGACGGTACGGCGCGCGGTCGGGCATCGACCTCGCCTCATACCGGGGAAGCTTCGGGTGCGCGCGACTCGGCGAGCACGGGTCTCTGGATGCCACCCGAGGAGGGCCTCACACCGAGCGTGCGCAGCGCCGGCACGGGACCCGCGATCGGTGCCTCCGACACCCCGCGCAGCAGGACGAGCGAGGCCAGGCGCGCGATCGTCGACACGACCATCACGACCACGTAGCCCTGCCCGGCGGCGCCCGGCAGGTCGAGCAGGAAGCCGCCGATCAGGCTGCCCACCACGATCGCGACGGCGTTCGCGAGGTTGTAGACCGTGAGCACGCTCGCCTGGCCATGCCGCGGGATGCGCTCGAAGAAGGAGAGCAGGGATCCGAGCTCGAAGGCGGCCCAGGCCGAGCCGGAGAGCAGCTGCAGGAAGAGCAGCCACGCGAAGGAGTCGGAGAGCAGCCAGAGCGCGGGCACGGGGACGATGCCGAGGCCGGAGAGCAGCAGGACGCGTCGGGTGCCGATGCGCTGCATGCGGCGACCGAGCAGGGGCAGCGCCAGCACCCGCGCGACGAAGGCCGTGACCGTGATCGTCATGAACTGCGCGTAGTCGAAGCCGAGCGGGCCCAGCATGTAGGGCGTGAAGTAGGGCGCCGAGATCCAGACCGAGAGCTGGAAGACCAGCAGGAAGCCGAGCAGCCGACCATGCCCGCCCGTCTCGACGTGCCGCCTGATCGCAGTCGGGGAGAGGACGGTCTCGCCGATCGGCGCGGGTCGGGGCTCGCTCTGCGAGGCCAGGAAGGTCGCCGACAGGAGGCGAGCCGCGAGCGCGAGGGCGAACACGAGGGCGAAGCCGGCGAGCGGCCGGTCGAGCCCCGCCGCGACGTCGAGGGCCACGCCCGAGCCGAGCAGCGAGAGCATCAATGCGAGCTGCGAGCGCGCGGCCCGCCGCGCCAGGAAGACCGCTCGGATCCGCGCCGGGATCAGGCTCGAGACCCAGGCCGTCCAGGCCGGCCCCGTCGACATCCCGAGACCCCAGTAGACCGAGGCCGCCGCGAAGAGCGGCCAGGCCTCCATCGATCCCGCCAGCGCACCCGCCACGAGCGGCAGGAACGACAGCGCCTGCAGCGTCGCGCAGAGCACGACCCAGCGGCGATGCGAGTCCAGCAGCCCGACCGCCGCCGGCGTCACGAGCTGGATCAGCGCCCCACAGAGCATCGGCAGCGACGCCACCAGCCCCGCCGTGACCGCGCCATGCCCCAGCGCCAGGGCGAAGGCCGGCAGATAGGTCTCGCCGAGCCCGACCATCGCACCGAAGGCCACCCCGTCCCAGACCATCGCCGACAGATCCGCCCGCAAAGGCCTGCCCGCCCGCCCCATGGCGGCTTGTCCCGATCGCAGTGGCTCCACGTCCCTCAGTCGACACCTTCGACCACACGACCCGGGATCGACGAGGGCCCCGGCCCGGACTCGGACATTCTCGCGGCTCGGACCCCTGGTCCGGACTCACACACTCTCGCGACTCGGACCCCCGGAGCGGGCCCACCGTCTCCATCAAAGGCTCGCACAGCGATCGAAGCAGGCCTCGGCCGTCGCATAACACGCTTGCTCGCAGGCCTCGGGATCCCCGGCCGCCCCGCACTCCTCGTAGCAGCGCTCCTCGGACTCGGCGCAGTCGATCTCGCAGGCGACCCGGCCCTCCTCGCCCGGCGCACCGGCCACGCCCACGAGGAGCGGTATCGCCCAAAGCAGGGGAAGGATGAGCGGATTCCATCGGCGCATGCGCGGCTTCCTTCGGCCGTCCGGGTCGCGATCCTCGACGGACCTCCGCGCGACGAGCGCGAAGGAGTGGGCGTCGATCGACGAGGGGGCGAGTCCGTTCCGCTTCCAGGGGCGGATCCGTCACGGAGACGGATGGAGCCGGGTCGTTCGGGGGCGCGCGAAGGATCGGCCCCGCGCGGTCGGACGGCGGCAGCGGACGGCTCACCCGACGACGCGGGCGAAGATTCCTTCGACACGGGGCGGAGCGCCGCCGTCCGGGCTGCGCCGACATGGCCTCGACCCGAACGAAGACGGCCCGCGGCCGTGGCGCATCGAGTACCAGAGTCGGACGCGCTTGGAAAGACTCGCCGCGGGCGGCGACGTCTCAGCCCGCGTCAGCCCGCGCTGCCACCCGTCGCCGACGCGCCGAAGACGCGTCGCAGGAGCGCGGTCGAGCGGGCGGCGGGATCCTGTCGGATGCGCGCCTCCTCCTTCGCGAGCTCGCCGAAGAGCGCCGCGAGGGTCTGGTCCGCGACGTAGCCCTCGAGATCGACCGCCGGCGGCTTCGCGAAGGGGATCCGCTCGTAGCGCGCGACCAGGTCGCGGTACATCGCGTAGAGCCCGACCTGCTCCATCGCGCTCGCCGCGACCGGCTCGAATTGCCGCCGCAGCTCGGCCGAGGTCTGCGTCTGGAAGTAGCGGGTCGCCGCGTCCTCGGGCCCGTTCAGGATCTGGAACGCGTCGGCGATCGTCATGCGGGTGATCGCCGTGGCGAAGACCGGCACCGCCCGGGCCGCCGCCTCCTCCGCCGCCCGGTTCATCGAGTCCTCGAGCGCGTCGACCTGCGCAGAGAGGCCGAGCGTGCGGAGACCCTGCGCGAGCTGGCCGAGCTCGCCGGGCAGGGCCAGCCGCAGCGCGGGATTGCGACCGAACCCGCCCTCCGCCGACAGGGTGGAAGTCGTGCGCCGCGTCCCGACGTCGAGGGCCTGCTTGAGTCCCGCCGCGACCGTCGTCTGGTCGAGGGGTGCCGTCGCCGCGAGGACGTCACCGAGGCCGAGCCCCTCGAGCTCGGCGCAGCCGATCGGACCGAGCGGCAGGGCGAGGGCGAGCAGGAGGGGCAGGACGCGGGAAGCGGGACGCATGGACACCTCGGGTCGGGGATCGGCGCCGGAGCGCCCGGTGGGTCGGCGAGGGTAGCGGAGCCCTCAGGCAGGCGAGGCGATCCGACCCACGACCCGATCGCGTCGGACGTTCGGTCGCGCCTCGGACTTGAATGCCCCGCCCGATCCCGGATCCTCGCGCCGATGCCGAGCGCCGACCGCCCCGCGACCCGCCCCGAGAGCCCCACCCGACCCCCCGGACCCCGCCGCGCCCTCGTGACCGGCGCCTCCTCGGGCATCGGCGAGGCCGCCGCCCGGGCGCTGGCGCGGGACGGCTGGGACGTCGCGGTCGTGGCCCGCCGCGGCGAACGACTCGAGCTGCTCGCGAAGGAGATCGAGCACGGCGGACGCCGCGCCGTCCCCATCGTCGCCGACCTCGCCGACGAGGCGGCGACCGCCCGTGCCGCACGCGAGGCCGTGGAGGGGCTCGGCGGGATCGACCTCCTGGTGAACAACGCGGGCTACAGCCCCGGTGCTGCGATCGAGCAGTTCAGCCGCGACCAGCTGCGCCACATCTTCGACGTGAACCTGCTCTCGGCGCTGCAGCTGATCGGCGCCGTCACCCCCGTCATGCGCGAGCAGGGCGGCGGGCGCATCGTGAACGTGGGCTCGCTGGCCGCCGCCGTGCCGGCTCCCCTCGCGATCCCCTACGGCGCGAGCAAGATCGCGATGCACGCCGCGACCGACGCGCTCCGGCTCGAGCTGGCCCGTTTCGGCATCCAGCTTGCCCTCGTGATCCCCGGCTTCGTCGACACCGCCGTCTTCGACAACGCCCGCGAGGGCGCCCAGCACCTGCGCGAGGACCCGGCGAATCCGTATCGCCAGACGATGTTCGACCTCGACGAGCTGGCTGCGAAGAACCTGAAGAACCCGCTCAGCCCGGACGACGTCGCGAAGGTGATCCTCGAGGCGGCGAACGCGCGCAAACCGCGGGCGCGCTACTACACGCCCTTCTCGGCGAAGCTGCAGAGCGTGCTGTTCGGCGTGCTGCCGTCCGCCTGGGCGGATGCGATCCTGATGCGGGTGTACAAGCTGCGTTAGGCGCTGGCAGAGGGGTGCCGGATGTCAGTCGGCGCCGTAGGGCTCCGGCTCGACCCCGAAGCGCTCCCGATAGCCCTTGAACGCCGCGTTCACCTCGACCTCGTCGAGCCCGAAGGCCTCGAGGCTGTAGCGATGCACGCCGTGCTCGTCCTTGGGGTGCTCGCGCAGGTAGCGCTGCATGCGCTCGCGGGCCTCGGGCGAGAAGTCGATCTCGAAGTGGCGGTAGATCCGCTCCACGCAGGCGATCGGGTCCCCGACGACCTCGCGCATCGAGAGATCGAGGATCTGCGACTCGCGCTCGGGGTGGCGCGCGCGGGCCTCGATGCCCTGGTCGAGGAGCTTCGACCAGACGTGGAGCATCTCGCGGCCGAGGCGCGCGGGGTCGACGTCGTCGGAGCCGACGATGCGCATGGTGTACTCGAGGTTCGCGACGGAGGGGATCACGCGGAGCGGGTCGCGATGGGTCTGGACGACGCGCGCGTCGGGGTAGGTCTCGAAGAGCGTGTCGATCGGGCCGAGATGGCCGGGGGATTTCAGGATCCAGCGCTCGCCCTTGTGGCGCGACTGCATGTGCTGGAGGAAGCGGCGATGGTGCTCGTAGGCGGGGCGCATGTCGGTGTCGAGCAGCCACTCGTCGTAGGACGTGCACGTGAAGCACATCTGGAAGCGGATGCTCATGAAGGCCGAGGCGGTCGGGACGATGCATTCCTGGGGCATGAGCGCGCCGAAGGGATGGATCGTCATGAAGCCCGGGGCGAGGCGCTCGATCTGGGCGAAGCGGGCCTTCGTGCGCTCGATGCGCGGGTCCGTGTGGTAGGTGGCGGTCTCGGCGGGGGGACAGGGATCGTCGATCTCCCAGGAGAGCGGCGCGCGATTCGCGGGGTCTTCGGCGAGCAGGCCGTAGAGGAGCGTCGTGCCCGTGCGCGGCAGGCCGAGGATGAAGAGCGGGCGGCGGATCACCTCCTCCGAGACCTCGGGATGGTGCTTGCGCCAGTCGACGAGCTGGAGACGATGACCGAGCAGCTCGAGGATCTGGCGGCGCGCGAAGAAGCGGCCGAAGAGCGTGAGCCGACCGTCCGCCTCGATCGAGGCCATCAGCTTCTCGAAGGCCGCGCGCACGTCCTCGTCGCCGAGATCCGAGAGTCCGGTCTGGCGCTCAGCGATCCGGAACACGTCCTCGGGATCGAGGGAGATCGGCACGATGCCGAGGAGCGCGAGACCGCGACCGACGGCGTTCATCGCACGGATGGGGAGAGGACGGAAAGGGCGTCGCAGGATCTCTTCGCTCACGGGCGAAGGCTAGTCGTCGGGACCCCGGGCCCGCTACCGATTCAGGCGCGGACGCCCGACCCGGGCGCGTCGGGGGTCTGATCCGACGCGGCGCCGAAGCGGGCGACCGACGCCGCGAGCTCCGTTCGAAAGTGCGCGGCGCGCTCGAGCTTGAGGTCTTCGTAGCCCCGCACGCCGTCGGGCAGCGCCGCGAGGGCGATGGCCTCGTCGAGTCGATCCGCCGACAGTCGCGGGAGCACGCGATCGAGCGCCGCTTCGTACTCGCCCGGCAGCGCGCGCTCGACGCGGCGGACCTCGGCGTAGCCGAAGGGGTCGAGGACGGATCCGCGCAGGAAGCGCAGCCGCGCGAGCAATCGGACGAGCGGCCGTGCGCCGAAGGGGACGCCGATCTTCCGCCGCAGCCCGAGCGCCCGGAGGATCGGCGGGTGCAGCTTCCAGGCGATCCGACCCCGCCGGCCCGCGAGCTCGCGTGCGGGCTCGAGGCCGTCCGCGTCGAGCATCAGCCGCGCGACCTCGTACTCGTCCTTGTAGGCCATGAGCTTGAAGAGCTGCGCGCCGACGGTCATGACGAGACGCCGGCTGCCCGACCGGGCCGCCTCCTCCGCATCGCGCACCCGCTCGAGCACCGCGAGCCATCGCCGCGCCTCGCCCTCCCCGCCCCACGCGACGAGCTCACTGGCATAGCGCGCGAGCTCGTCCTGCTGCTCCCTACCCGCGACGCCGAGCGCCGCGACACGCGCCGCGAGCGCCGTCGTCAGGCGAGCGCCCTCGGTCGGCCGGCGCGCCGCCGCGACCTGCGCCGCGGGCGCGGGCCCCTCCTCGACGATCCCCGCCTCCTCCGCGACCGCGCGCGTCGCCCGCCGTCGCGCCGCTGCGACGGCCTCCGGATCCGCGACCTGCGCACGCCCCCATCGGAACGCCGCGACGTTCGCCTCGATCGCGACGCCGTTGAGCCGGATCGCCTCCTCGAGCCGCTCCGGCGAGACGGGCAGGCAGCCGGCCTGGAGCGCCATGCCGACGACGAAGATGTTCGCCGTCGTCGCATCGCCGAAGAGGTCCTCGGTCGTGGCCTCGGCGTCGGCCCAGAACTGCGCCTGGCTGCGGGTCGCGTCGGCCAGCCGCTTCGCGAGGCGGTCGGGCGAAGGCAACGCGATCTCGGGATGCGTGATCATGTCGCCGGTCGGCGTCGGACTCGTCGAGCCGACGACGGTCGTGCGATCGCGATCCGTGACGAGCAGGCCCTTCTCGGAGGCCGCCACGAGCTGGTCGAAGGCGAGGAGCAGGTCGGCCTGGCCCTCGCCGAGACGGTTCGTCGCGGTCGGGCGCGAGCGCGAGAGGCGCAGGTCGCTCACGACGGGGCCCGCCTTCTGGGAGAGGCCGATCTGGTCGAGGCCGCGCACGAAGTAGCCGTCGAGCATGGCGGCCGTCCCGATCACCTGCGCGACGGTCACGACGCCCGTCCCGCCGATGCCCGTGATGCGCATGGCGTACTCGTCGTCGGGCACGATGCGGCGCGGCGCGGGTAGATCCTCGGGCGGATCGGGCGTGACGTGGGGCGGCGGGAGCGCACGCGACGCGCGCAGGCCGCGGCCCGAGCGCGCCTTGCCCTCGTCCTCGCCGCGACCGAGCCAGCGCGCGAGCCGACCCGGCGGCCGGAGCGTGACCGTCATGAACGAAGGGCAATCGCCTTCGAGGCAGGAGTAGTCGAGGTTGCAGGTCGTCTGATCGATGCGCGTCTTGCGGCCGAAGGGCGTCTCGAAGGGCTCGACCGAGAGGCAGTTGCTGACCTGCCCGCAGTCGCCGCAGCCCTCGCAGAGGCGATGGTTGATGACGACGCGCTGGGGCGGAGTCGGCAGCTTGCCGCGCTTGCGCGCGCGGCGCAGCTCGGCGGCGCAGGCCTGGTCGTGGATCAGGACGGTCGTGCCGCGCACCTTCGCGAGGCGCTCCTGCGCCTCGAGCAGCCGCTCCCGCGGCCAGACCTCGACGCCGGGCGGCAGGACCACGTCGTGGTAGCGCGCGACGTCGTCGGTCGTGACGAGCACCTCCGCCACGCCTTCGGCGAGCAGGCTCCGCACGATCGCCGGCACGGGCAGCTGGCCCTCGGGATGCTGGCCGCCGGTCATCGCGACCGCGCCGTTGTAGAGGAGCTTGTAGGTGACGTTCACGCCCGCGGCGATCGAGGCCTGGATCGCGAGCTGACCCGAGTGGAAGAAGGTGCCGTCGCCGAGGTTCTGGAAGAAATGCGGCCGCTCGACGAAGGGCGACATCCCGATCCACTGGACGCCTTCGTTGCCCATGCAGCCGAGGCCGCCGATGTCGCCGACCCGCTCGGGATCCATCAGCAGGGCCATCGTATGGCAGCCGATCCCCGCCCCGACGAGCGACCCATGCGGCGCCTGGGTGCTGCGGTTGTGCGGACAGCCCGAGCAGAAGAAGGGCGTGCGTGCGACCGCCAGCGTCGCGAAGCCCGCCGACTCGCGAGGCCGCGGCGGCGCGAGCCGATCGCCGACGCGCCGCGCCAGCCGCCTGCGCAGGAGCGGCACGAGCGCGTCCGCATCGAGCGCCCCGTACCCGGGCACGAGCTTCTCCCCCGCCTCGTCCTGCTTGCCCACGACCCGCGGCCGCTCGCTCACGCCGTAGAGGGCGTCCTTGACGAGGCTCTCGAGGCCGGGCCGCTTCTCCTCGACGACGAAGACCTCTTCGAGACCCTTCGCAAAGCGCCGCACGGTCCCGGGCTCGAAGGGCATGGGGAGGTTCATCTTCAACATGCGGATGCCGCAGCCCGCGATCGCCTCGTCGCTCGCGAGCCCGAGGCGTGCGAGCGCCTCGCGCACCTCGCGATAGGTGATGCCCGAGGAGACGAGCCCGATCCAGGCGTCGGGCGGATCGACCGTCACCTGATTCAGCCGGTTGACCGCGGCGTACTCCCGGGCGAGCTGGTAGCGGACCTCGTAGATCTCGCGCTCGACCTCGATCGTGCGCGGCGTGAGCAGGTTGCCGTCGGCGTGATGGGCATAGGGACGGCCATCGACGATCGGCACGATCGGCGTGATGCGCTCGGGGTGGAGGGAGACCGAGGCCGTCGCGTCCGCCACGTCCGCCACGATCTTGAGCGCGGTCCAGAGCCCCGTCGCCCGCGAGAGGGCGATCGCATGCCGCCCGAGATCGAGGGCCTCGGCCGGATCGCCGGGATAGAAGAGCGGCACGTGCATGTCCGAGAGCACGCCCGCCGAGGACGAAGGAACGGTCGAGCTCTTCGCCGCCGGATCGTCGCCCACGATCGCGACGGCGCCCCCGTACATCGACGTGCCCGCGTAGACCGCATGCCGCAACGCGTCCGAGGCCCGGTCGACCCCGGGCGCCTTGCCGTACCAGAGCCCGACGATGCCGTCGTAGCGACAGTCGGGCTGGGCCGCCGCGAGCTGCGAGCCCATCACGGCGCTCGCGCCGTACTCCTCGTTCATCGCCGGCCGACACACGATCGGGAGCTCCGGCGCGAGCCGCGCCGCCGCAGCGATCGCGCCGTCGTAGCCGCCGAGGGGCGAGCCCGGATAGCCCGAGACGAAGGCCGCGGTCCGCAGCCCGCCGCGACGGTCGGCACGGAGCTGCTCGAGGGGCAGTCGCGCGAGCGCCTGGATGCCCGTCAGGAAGACCGTGCCCTCGTCGGCGAGGTAGCGGTCCTCGAGCCGGTAGCGCCCGCCCTCGCTCATCGCGCCCGGACCCCGTTCTCCGAGAGCACCCGATCGACCGCGGCCCAGACCGCGGGCTCGGACATGAAGCTCACGTGCACGCCCTCGTACCAGACGATCTCGGGCTCCTGCCAATGGCGCCAGAGATCGCGCACCTGGTCCGGCGTCACGAGCCGATCGGCCGTGGCGCCGAAGATCAACCGGCCCGATACCGGGACCTCCGGCTCCAGCACGAGGGGCGAGACGACGCGCAGGACCTCACCGATCCGCTCGAGATCGAGTCCGAGGGACTGCGCATAACGCAGCTGATGCGGCGTCGCGTGGCGCCGGAGGATGCGCGTGAAGTCGGTGACGGGGATGCCGGCGACGACGCAGTCGAGCGCTTCGGCCAGACACGAGAAGAGCGCGGTCGTATAGCCGCCGAGGGAGAGGCCGAAGGCGCCGATCGCCGAGGGCTCCTGGGCGCGCACCCAGGAGAGCAGGCGCCGCATGTCCCACATCGCCTGGGCCTCGGCGTGCAGCGTGTCGATCACGTCGAGGCCGAGGAAGCCCGAGCCCGAGTGCCAGCCGATCCGCCGCGGCCCGTGCAGCGGCAGCACGGGAATCAGCAGGTTCGCGCCGAGCTTCGCGTGGAATCGCTCGAAGAGTCCGACGTCCGCCCAGGCATGTCCCATCCGGTAGCCGTTCGTGCAGATCAGCCAGGGGCGCGGGCGCGCGGCGCCCGACGCGGCCTCGGGATGGCGAAGCACGTAGGCCCAGCCGTCGCGACACGGGTCGTAGCCGAGCCATCGCTCGCGACCCGGCTCCCCCGCCGCCGGCGCGTAGCCGCTCTCGAAGCGCAGGATCTCGATCTCGCGGCCTCGGATCCGTTCGCGTCGGATCTCGGGATCGACGAGGTCCGGCGGCCGGACGTGATAGGTCTCGGGCTTGTCGAGCAGTCCGCGCTCGGCGAAGAGCTCGTGGGTGCGCTCGACCTCGTCGATGACCCGCTCGACCGTGCCGTCGAGGGCGAAGCCGGTGGCGCCCCACTGCTCGAAGCCGAGCACGATCTCGTCGAGGGCGACCTTCGCGGCGAGCCCGGCGGAAGGTCGCACGGCGGGCACGCCCGGGACCCGCGGCTCGAGCTGGAGCGCCATGCGGCCCGATCCCCAGGCGGCGAAGAGGGCGCTGGCCAGGAGGGCGAGCCCCGCGAGCGGCCCGAGCACGAAGGCGAGGGGCAGCGAGAGCAGCGCGCCCGCGCCGCCCGCGAGCGCGCCCGTCTGGGTGATGCGCGTGTCGCCGGGCCAGACGAGCAGCGAGAAGCCCGAGGCGAGCAGCGCCGCGCCGATGATCCAGGGCCCGATCGAGAGCAGTCCGCCGAGCGCAAGCGCCTGGGCCGTCCAGAGCCCCCCGGCGGCCAGCCCGGGCAGCGACCACTTCGACCAGCGCGGCTGTTCGAGCATGGCGACCCCCTTCGCAATGCCAACGGGCGGAGGCTAACGGATCTTCCGTCCGGCAGGGCCGCGGACGCGGCGCCCTGGCCGACGTGGTCGCGCCGACAGGCCCCGGGGTCCGTTTCGTCCGCCGACAGAACCCACTCAAGCACCCGATCCGATTCGGGATTCTGCCGGTCGACGAAGCGCGACGAAGACCGACGGACAAACCCGACAGAACACGTCGGCGGCTTCGCCGACGCCGCCGCCCGCGATGCGCCGGGGACCCCGATGAAGACGAAGGCGAGGGAGAGTGTCCGGGGTCGGGCGCGCCGCGCGGACGCGGCCGCCGGCTCAGCGCGAAAATGAGCCCGCGTGCCCCGATCCGGCGTCGGGCCCGTAGGCCGCCATCAGGAGCGGCCGCAGCACGGCCGTCCAGCGCCGGTAGCCCTCGGCGTTCAGGTGCAGCCCGTCGAAGACGTAGACGTCGTCGGGCTCGCCGTCGGGTCCGAGGAGCGTCCGGCCCGTCTCCACGAAACGCACCCGCGGATCCGCCTCCGCGAGCGCGCGCAGGCCCTCGTCCACCCGAGCCATCTCGGACCAGCTGCCCCAGCGCAGCTTCGACGGCTTCATCGAGAGCAGCCAGACGTCGGCCTCGGGCAGCTCCGCGTGCAGGAGGTCGACGAATTCGCGGAAGCCGCGGAGGACGTGCTCGGCCGACTTGCCCGCGCCGATGTCGTTGCCGCCGACGAAGACGACGACGGCGCGGGGGGCGTAGGGGATCACGATGCGCCGGGCGTTGTGGAGCACGTGCTCCATGTGCGCGCCACCGAAGCCGCGACGCACGACCGGCAGCGGGGCCATGTCCTCGGCGAGCGTGTCCCAGAAGCGGATGCTCGAGCTGCCGACGAAGAGGATCCCGCCCGGCTCGGGCGGCGCGGTCGCGTCCGCCGCCTCGAAGGCGCGGATCTCGGACTCGAAGAAGGCAGGGTCGCTCGCGGCGCGGCCCTGCCAGACGAAGAAGGCGAGGACGGCGAGCCCGAGCAGGGCCACGCCGATCCCGACCACGACGAGCACACGCTTCATGTCCGACCCTCCCCGGCTGACTCCTCGCGCAGGAACTCCACGTAGAAACGGACGGGGCCGAGGGGCTCGACCTCGTGGGGCACCTGCGGCTCGACGATGCCGTCCCGGCCCGGCTCGAGGACGTGCTCTTCGCGCGCGGGCTCGAGGATGCGGTAGCGGAGGCGACCCTCGAGCACGTGGATGCGGCCCCAGGTGCCGGCCTTCGTGTCGTGCCGCCGAAGCAAGGCGTCCGGCACGCTCGTCTCGTCGAACTCCGGGGTCCGGCGATAGGCCCGTGCGCCCTCCGGCAACGCCTTCATCCCGTTCCTCCTGGCCTGGCCCTAGCCGAGCGCACTCGCCCCCGGCGCGATCACGGGCCGGACCGTCGCTGCGCGGGCGCCCACGAGCGCCTTCACGGCGTCCTCGAGCCCGGCGACCGTGAGCGGGTACATCGGGAAGAGCGACGAGATCGTCCGGCACGTGCTCGACATCGCCCACTCCGCGGGGCGATCGGGATTGACCCAGACGCTGCGGTCGAAGTGGCGCTGGAGACGGTCGAGCCAGGCGAGGCCGCTCGTCTCGGTCTCGCGGCGCGGGTCGATGTTGCCGCGGGCGCTCTCGAGCTCCGACGGGTGCATCGCCGCGTCGCCCACGACGAGCAGCTTCCAGCGCTCGCCGTAGGTGCGCAACAGGTCCGCCGTCAGGATCGACTCCTTCCGCATCAGCCGCCCCGTCTCGAAGACCCGTTCGTAGACGCAGTTGTGGAAGTAGTAGGCCTTGAAGTCCCGCAGCCCCCGCTCCTCGTGCAGCGCCGTCAGCAACCGACTGACCGGCTCGTAGTACGGGTCCATCGTCCCGCCCACGTCCATCAACAGCAACAGCCGCACGTCGTTCTTGCGCTTCGGTCGGAAGACGAGCTCGATCTCGCCCGCCTCGCGGCAGGTGCGATCGATCGTGCCGTCGACGTCGAGCTCCTCGGGGCCATCCGTGCGCGTGAGCTGGCGGAGGCGACGCAGGGCGAGCTTCACGTTGCGCACGTCGAGGGCGACGTCCGTGCGGTAGTCGGCGAACTCCCGGTCCTCGAGGACCTTCATCGCCATGCGCCCCCGCCCTGCCCCGCCGACGCGGATCCCGGTCGGATGCTCGCCGCCGTGGCCGAAGGGCGAGCGCCCGCCGGTCCCGACCCATCGCGATCCGCCGTCGTGCCGCTCGGTCTGCTCGGCCATCGTCTCGGCGAAGCGCCGCATCAGCTCGTCGATGTCGAGGTGCTCGAGGGCGGCGCGCATCTCCTCCGAGAGCGCCTCGAAGGGCTTCGGCTCCGCGAGCCACTCGAGCAGCTCGGGCGGGATCTCGATCGCGCCTTCGAGGCCTTCGAAATACTTCGCGAAGACGAGGTCGAAGGTGTCGAAGTCGCTCTCGCTCTTGACGAGGCAGGCGCGGGCTATGTGGTAGAAGCCCTCGAGCCGCGAGTCGTGCAGCCCGCGCTCGAGGCATTCGAGCAGCATGCGCCACTCCTGCAGCGTGACCTTCAGGCCCGCCTGCCGGAGCGTGTAGAAGAAGTCGAGGAAGACCATCGTCGTGTCTCTCGCCCGATAGCCCGGAGCCGCCTAATGCCGGCGCTTCGTTCCCAGCGCCTCGAAATTCGCGGGCGGCTTGCCGCCGCGCTCGAGGAAGGAGCCGATCGCTCGGGTGTCCTGCTCGTTCTTGAGCAGCGCGCCCATGAAGGGGATCTCGCTCGCGAGCTGCGTCGCGTCCGCGCCCGCCCGCAGGAGCGCCGCGATCCAGTCGATCAGCTCCGAGGTCGAGGGCCGCTTGCGCAGCTCCTTCTGGTCGCGAAGCCAGTAGAACTTGACGAGCACCTGCTCGAGCAGCTGCTGCTCGACCCGGGGATGATGGACGGCGACGATCTCGCGCATCTGCTCGACATCCGGGAAGTCGATGAAGTGGAAGACGCAGCGACGCAGGAAGGCGTCGGGCAGCTCCTTCTCGTTGTTCGACGTGATGATCACCATCGGCCGCTCGCGTGCCACGACCTCGTCCCCGGTCTCGAGGACCGTGAAGCGCATCTCGTCGATCTCGCGCAGGATGTCGTTCGGGAACTCGAGGTCGGCCTTGTCGATCTCGTCGATCAGGAGCACCTGCCGCGACTCGGCGGAGAAGACGCGGCCGAGGGGGCCGAGGCGGATGTAGCGACGGACGTCCTTGACGTCGCCGTCGCCGAAGCGCGCGTCGTTCAGACGCTGGACCGTGTCGTAGACGTAGAGGCCGTCCTCGGCCTTCGAGGTCGACTTGATGTGCCAGGCGTCGAGGGGCAGGCCGAGGCCCTCCGCGACGTGGCGCGCGAGCAGCGTCTTGCCCGTCCCGGGCTCGCCCTTCACGAGCAGCGGTCGCTCGAGGGCGAGGGCGCAGTTGACGGCGTCGACGAGGGCGCGCGAGGCGATGTAGCCGCTCGTGCCGCGGAAGCGCTCGAAGTCCGGGGCCGGGCGGCCGCCGTTCGCGCGCGGCGCGTCGGTCGTTCCGAGGGTCATGGGATCGGGCTCCGCGTCGGGGCCACACCGATCGGGTGCGGCGCAGGGGCGCTCAGGCGCGCTCGTGGATCAGCAGCTTCTTCTCGTCGCCGAAGAGCACCGTGATCTTGCCCTGGGCCGCGGCCTGGACGACGCCTTCTCCGAGCTTCGAATGACTGATGCGGTCCCCGGGAACGAAGGACTCGCGAATCGAATAACGCCGCACGGGACGCGAGAGATCGGCCTCGACCTTCTCCTCGGTCGGGGCGACCTTGCGCGCCTTGGGCTTCGGGCGGACCTTGCCGGCCCCGATCTCCCAGGCCTTCTCGAAGCCGACGGGGCCCGAGAGCACGGCGCCCTCGCCGTCGTAGTCCCATCCGGGCACGCCGTCCGTCGTGAGGCCCACGAAGAAGACCTCGCTGCCGATCGATTCGCCGATCTCGCGCGCGAGCCGCTCGAGCTCGCGGATCCAGGCGGCCCCCTTCTGGGCCTCGCGCTTGCGGCTGAGCTGCCAGTAGCGCGGGCTGCCCGCGATCACGATGGCGGGCGCCTCGTCGCCGATCGTCTTGCCGACGGCCTCGGCGATCTCCGCCCGCAGCGCCTCGCGGTTCGCGTCGACCTCCGCGGCGAGCGCCAGCCCGCGCAGCAGGAATCGCAAGGGTGTGTCGCCTGCGCCCGTGCGCGTCGACTCCGGCTCGAGGTACTTGACCAGACAGACCGCCACGCGGTCCTCGCCGATCACCGCGAGCAGCGGGATCTCCTCGACGCCCGCGTTCGGATCGGCGTCGCCCTTCGCCTTGTCCGCCGCCGCCGTCTTGATCGGCACGGCGTGGTCGACGAAGGTGATCGACTCGCCGGTCGGCAGCTCGAGGGGCTGGGCCGATTTCGGCGATCCGGGCTGATCCGAGCGGACGATCGCCTCGGCGAGGTGCTTGTCGTCCTTGCCGCCCTGTCGCTCGCGCGCCTTGCGGCCGATCCGGACGCCCAGATGGCGGAGGCCCTGGGCCGAACGACGCGGGGCGTTCGCGACCTCGGTCTGGTAATCGCTCTCGAGCGCCGCGCCCGTGAGCTTCTCGGCGACGAGCCGGAACCCCTTGGCTTGCTTGACGTCGCTCTCGTTCGCCAGGGCCAGGATCGGGTGAAGACTCAAGGGCGCGCTCTCCTGAGGAGGCTCGGGCCGGGCGCCATCGCAGCGCGCCCGCGCCGGCCGGGGACGGGACCGCCTCGCCGACCGGTCGTCGCGAGCGTCATCCCAATGAAGTCGAGGCCCCGTCGTTACCGAGGGGCCTCGCGGCCGACGTTACCACCGGTTCCGCGGGATTACCCGGTCTCCCCGTGGGTCGAGTGACTCGGGGACGGGCGAGGGGGCTGCGCGCGGCGCGCTCAGGGCCGATCGGCGGGACGGCGGACGCGCAGCTCGCCGGCCTCGAGCTCCAGCACGAGCTCGCTGGGATCGCCGCTCGGCCGGAAGACGGTCGCGTCGAGGGCGGCCCGATGCTCCGAATGACTCTCGCGCTCGCTCGGCCCCTGCCAGGCGAGCGGTCCCTCTCCGAGTCCCGTCCGGTCGCGATCCCGCTGCGTCATCCGACTCCACCGTCTCCCGAAGGCAGCGATCCCGGCACGGACCGCGCGCGCCTCCGACTTATCGCGACCCGCCTGCGCTCCCTTGAAGGCTTTTCGCGTGCGCACGAACCCTCTTTGCACGTTCCGCGCCGATCGCCACAACGTCGTGCAGCCCGCTCCGTCCAGACTGCAAGGCCTCGAGCAGGACGCTTCGTCCAGACTGCACGCCCCGCGTTCAGGATGAAACGCGACGACGCGAGGTCGCCTGCTCGACAGAAGCGCGAGGAGGGATCAGACTCGGACGCGTGTCGTCCCGCGTCTCCGCCTCCCGCCTTCCGTGTCGCACAGTGTGGCCCGGGCTCGCCGCGCTCGCGGGCGCGCTGCTCGTGCTGGGGCAGTCGGGCTGTGGCGCGCTGATCCTGCTGGGTGGCGCAGGTACGAGCGCGATCGCCTTCGCGACGGGCGAGCTGCGGTCGACGGAGGAGCATCCGATCGACGTGCTCGACGCCGCCTGCGGTCGCGCCCTGGATGCACTCGGCTACGAGCAGATCGAGTCCAGCCGGGCGGACGAGCGGGCGCGATGGCAGGCGACGACGGCCGGCGGCGATCCCGTCGACGTGCGACTGCTGGCGAAGGCGCCCGAGCGGACGGAGCTGCGCATCCGGATCGGGGTGTTCGGGGACGAGGCCCGCTCGCGCCTCGTGCTCGAGCAGATCCACCAATCCCTCTGACGCGTCCGGGGAGCCTTCCTCCGTGGAGCACGCGCACGGCTTGATCGAGGCGGTCGTCCTGCTCGCGCTGGCCTCGGCGGGGCTGGCGGCGACGGAGCGACTGCGTCTGCCTTCGGTCGTGGGGTTCCTGGTGGTCGGCGCGCTGGCCGGGCCGAACGTGCTCGGGCTGGTCGGGGATCCGGAGCGGGTGCGGGCGCTGGCGGAGCTCGGGGTCGTCTTCCTGCTCTTCGAGATCGGGCTCGAGCTGCCGATCGAGCGGGTGCGGCGGCTGTGGCGGCTGGCGCTGCTCGGCGGTGGCTTCCAGGTGCTGGTCACGCTCGGGGCGGTCACGGCGCTCGCCCGGGCGGGCGGGTTGCCGGGATCCGCGGCCTTCGTCGTCGCGGCGGCGGTCACGATGTCGAGCACGGCGATCGTGCTGCGGCTGCTCACGGACGAGGGGCAGATCGATGCGCCCGGGGGCCAGGTCTCGGTCGCGGTGCTGCTCGTGCAGGACCTTGCGATCGTGCCGCTGCTGCTGCTGATTCCCCTCCTCGCCGGCGAGTCGCGCGAGCTCGGGGCGCTGCTCGCCGCCGGGGCGAAGATGGCGGCAGCGCTCGCGGTGGTCGGACTCGGCGTCTGGTTCGCCGTGCCGCGGGTGCTGGATCGCGTGGCCCAGATCCGCAGCGGCGAGCTCTTCAGCCTGCTCGCCCTCTTGATCGTGCTCGGCTCGGCGGCGACCGCCGAGGCCCTCGGTCTGACCCTCGCCGTCGGCGCCTTCCTGGCCGGCGTCGCCGCGAGCGGCTCGCCCTACGCCCACCAGCTCTTCAGCGAGGTCGTCCCGCTGCGCGGGGTGCTGCTCGGCATCTTCTTCACGGCCGTCGGCATGTTCTTCGATCCCGCCGCCGTGCTGGCGGCGCCGGGGACCCTCGCCTTCGACGTCGTCGCGATCATGGTGGGCAAGCTCGTGGTCGTCGTGATCGGCTCGCTCTTCGTCCTCCGGCTGCCCTTGCGGGTCGGCCTCGAGTCCGGTCTCGCGCTCTGTCAGCTCGGCGAGTTCTCGTTCGTGCTGCTGGGCGTCGCGAGTCAGGCCGGCCTGATCGAGCCCGTCCTGCAGCAGCGTCTGGTCGTCGCCTCGATCGTCACGCTGCTGATCTCGCCCTTCCTGATCCGCTACGCGCCCGCGCTGGCCGGCGCGATCAGTGAGCGCCTCCGTCATCCCGACCCGGGCGGCGCGCTCGCGCAGGACCTCGAGGGCTCCGCCGAAGACGCCCCCGCCCGCGTCGTCGTGATCGGCTACGGCCCGGCCGGCCAGACCCTCGTCCGCCTGCTCCGCTCCCTCGACGTGCCCTTCGTCGCCGTCGACACCAACCCCGCCGCGGCACGCCGGGCGCGCGAGACCGGCGAGCCCGTGCTCTACGGCGACGCCACGCGGCCCCAGGTCCTCGACCATCTGCGCGTGCGCGAGGCCCGGCTCGTGGCCGTCGCGATCTCGGACCCCCTGGCCACCCGTCGCATCGTCTCGCGCATCCGTGCGATGGCCCCGGCGACGCCGATCCTCGCGCGGACCCGCTACGTGCGGGAGGTCGACCGGCTCTCGACGGCCGGGGCGAGCGTCGTGGTCGCCGAGGAGTTCGAGGGCAGCATCGAGCTCGTCGCCCGCGCTCTCGAGACCTTCGAGGTCCCGGCGGGCGCGATCGCCCGCTTCACGGAGGCCCTGCGCGAGGAGGGCTACGGCGCGATCCGGGCGCCGGCTGCGCTGCCGATCGACCCCTGGCTGATGGAGCTGCTCGATCACACCGACACGCAATGGGTCGAGGTGCCCATGAGCCTGCCCGGCCGCCCGACCCTCGGCGAGCTCGACCTGCGCGCGCGCACCGGGGGCAGCGTGCTCGTCGTCGAGCGGGGCGCCAACAGCCACCCGAACCCGGCGCCGGACTTCGCCCTCGCCCCGGGCGATCGGCTGCTCGTGCTCGGCTCCTCGGAGAATCTGCTGCGCGTGCGTCGGCTCCTCGAGCAGACGGCCTAGCCGCCGCGCACGCCGGGCTCGCGCCGCAGCCTGCCCCCGCGCCAGCGTCTGAATCCAACCCCGGCCCTGTGCTACCCCTTGCGCCTGAATCCGCCCCGCGACGAGGTGGACGCGCCGCCCCCCCGCGCGTTCAGGAGTGCGTCCCGGGACGCATTCCGGAGTCCCATGCGCGAGACGAACCCCTCTTCTCCTCCCTCTCCCGCCCAGGCCCCCTACCCGACCACGCGCTATCCGCTGCACCGCCCGAGCGACACCTTCGCGCGTCGCCATCTCGGCCCGCGTCCGGACCAGATCGCGGAGATGCTGCAGACGGTCGGGCTCGACAGCCTCGAGGAGCTCGCGGCGGCGACGGTTCCCGCCTCGATCCGCTCGAAGGAGGCGCTCGTCCTCGACGGTCTGCCGCCGATGCCCCTCGGCGAGCACGAGCTGCTCGCGCGGCTGCGCGAGATCGCGAGCGAGAACCGCGTCCATCGCAGCTATCTCGGCCAGGGCTACCACGACGTGATCGTGCCCGGCGTGATCCAGCGCAACGTGCTCGAGAACCCCGGCTGGTACACGCAGTACACGCCCTACCAGGCGGAGATCTCGCAGGGGCGCCTCGAGGCGCTGCTGAACTTCCAGACGATGGTCGCGGATCTCGTGGGGCTGCCGCTGGCGAACGCGTCGCTGCTCGACGAGGCGACGGCGGCGACCGAGGCCCTCGGGCTCTGCCGCGGCGTGGCGCGCGGCAAGAAGAACGGCTTCTTCGCGGCGCAGGACTGCCATCCGCAGACGCTCGGCGTCCTGCGCACGCGCGCCGAGGCGCTCGGCATGACGCTCCACGTCGGCGATCCCGAGCAGGCGGACTTCGCGGCGCTCGACTGCTGCGGCGTGCTGCTCCAGTACCCGGCGACCGACGGACGCATCGCCGACCCGCGCGCGACGATCGAGCGCGCGCACGCGGCCGGCGCGCTCGTGGCGATGGCGGCGGATCTGCTCGCGATGACGCTGCTCACGCCGCCCGGCGAGCTCGGCGCGGACGTAGCCCTCGGCACGACCCAGCGCTTCGGCGTGCCGATGGGCTTCGGCGGCCCCCATGCGGCCTACTTCGCGACGACCGAGCAGCACGCGCGGCGCCTGCCCGGTCGCCTCGTCGGCATCTCGCGCGACCGCGACGGTCGCCTCGCCTACCGCCTCGCGATCCAGACCCGCGAGCAGCACATCCGCCGCGAGAAGGCGACGAGCAACATCTGCACGGCCCAGGTCCTGCTCGCGATCCTCGCCAGCATGTACGCCGTCTACCACGGACCCGACGGCCTGACGCGCATCGCCCGGCGGGTGCGGTCGCTGACCGGCGCTCTCGCGCGCGGCCTGCGGCGACTCGGGCACGAGGTCCCGGACGAGCCCTTCTTCGACACGCTGCGCGTGCGCCCGGTCGGGCGCTCGACGCAGGAAGTGCTGTCGGCGGGCTGGGAGCGCGAGCTCAACCTGCGAACGCACTACACGTCGAATGCGGCGAACGCCTCGCCGCCCCCCATCGCGGCCGACGACGCGCGACGCGAGCCCGACGGCACCCTGGGCATCGCCCTCGACGAGACGACGACCCCCGACGACGTGCTCGACATCCTGGCCTGCTTCGCGCCGGAGGGCGAGCTCGACTTCGACTTCGAGGACCTGCTGCCCGCGGACATGGACGAGGCGACGGACGGCGCCGCCCCCTCGCTGCCCGAGGCCCTGCGGCGCACGTCGGGCTTCCTCGAACACGAGGTCTTCCACCGCCATCACTCCGAGACCGAGATGCTCCGCTACATCAAGCGTCTCGAGTCGAAGGACCTCTCGCTCACGACCTCGATGATCCCGCTCGGGTCGTGCACGATGAAGCTGAACGCGACGGTCGAGATGATCCCCGTGACCTGGCCCGAGTTCGGCGGACTGCATCCCTACGCGCCGGCGGATCAGGCCGCCGGCTACGCCGTCCTCTTCGAGCAGCTCGAGACCTGGCTCGGCCAGATCACGGGGCTGCCTGCCGTCTCCCTGCAGCCGAACGCGGGCTCCCAGGGCGAGTACGCGGGGCTGCTCGCGATCCGTCGCTACCACAGCGCACGCGGCGAGCGCGAGCGCGACGTGTGTCTCATTCCCGTGTCGGCCCACGGCACGAACGCCTCGAGCGCGGTCGTCGCGGGCTTCCGCTGCGTCGCCGTGAAATGCGACGAGCGCGGCAACGTCGACGTCGCCGACCTGCGCGAGCGCGTCGACCAGTACCGCGACGTGCTCGGCGCGCTGATGATCACCTACCCCTCGACCCACGGCGTCTTCGAGGAGGGCGTGCGCGAGATCTGCTCCGTGATCCACGAGGCCGGCGGACAGGTCTACATGGACGGCGCGAACATGAACGCGCAGGTGGGACTCACGTCCCCCGCCGAGATCGGCGCCGACGTCTGCCATCTCAACCTGCACAAGACCTTCGCGATCCCCCACGGCGGCGGCGGACCGGGCATGGGCCCGATCTGCGCGGCCGAGCACCTGCGCGACTTCCTGCCGGGCCATCCGGTCTTCGGCGACGGGGCCGTCTCGGCCGCGCCCTTCGGCAGTCCGTCGATCCTGCCGATCTCCTGGGCCTACATCGCGCTGATGGGCGCCCACGGGCTCACCCGCGCGACCCAGATCGCGATCCTGAACGCGAACTACATGGCCCGCCGCCTCGCGGACCACTACGACGTCCTCTACACGGGTCCCGGCGGCCGCGTGGCCCACGAGTTCATCATCGACTGCCGCCCCTTCGAGCGGAGCGCCGACGTCACGGTCGAGGACATCGCCAAGCGCCTGATCGACTACGGCTTCCACGCCCCGACGATGTCCTTCCCGGTCGCGGGCACGCTGATGATCGAGCCGACCGAGAGCGAGTCGAAGGAGGAGCTCGATCGGCTCTGCGAGGCCTTGATCGGGATCCGCGAAGAGATCCGAGCGATCGAGCGCGGCGACCATCGCGAGAGCGACTCGCCGCTCAAGTACGCCCCGCATCCCGCGGCGGTCGTCTGCGCGGACGAATGGCCCTTTGCCTACAGCCGCGAGCTGGCCGCTTATCCCACGCCGTGGACGCGAACGCACAAATTCTGGCCGCCCGTGTCGCGTATCGACAACGCCTGGGGCGACCGACACCTCGTGTGTACGTGTCCGCCGCTCGAGGACCTCGTCGAGAACTGAGCCTCGAGCCCGAGCGCTCCGCCGGGCCCCTCGCGACCCGACGGCGCACGCAGTCGACCTCGCGCCGTGACCCGGCCCGGCGCCCCGCGTCGGGGATGTGCGGTGCTACCCTCGCGCGCTCCACGCCGATCGGAGTGCTCGCATCGTGGGTGACCCCTCCTCCCTCTCCGAAATCCTCTGGTCGACGGACCCGACGACCCGACGCGCCCTCTGGATGGTGCTCGGGCTCGCGCTGGTCGCGACCGTCACGATCTTCCTGCCGCTCGTCGTGCGACTCGTCCGCCTCGGCCTGCTCGAGCGCAAGCTGCGCGAGGTCGTCGGCGGCCGGGAGGGACGCGACGGGGCGGCGGATCCGGCGCTGCGACAGGAGCTGCGGGAGGCCTTCGTCGAGTCGCCGCTGCGGGAGACCTGGCAGGAATTCGAAAGGCGCTGGACGACGGCGCAGATCACGGAGGGCTTCGGCCGCGCGCCGATCCGGCTGATCGATTGCTTCGACGAACGGCCGCTCCTGCCCTTCGGCCCGCGGCGGGCGCTGCTCCCGGTGCTGCCGGGCCTCTTCCTGGCGGTCGGCCTCTTCGGCGCGCTCACGGGCCTGATCCCCGGGCTCACGGCACCCTCGGGCGAGCTCGGCGCGGGCTCACCGGACTGGGTCGCCCAGCAGCTCGGTCTGGCCTTGCGCGCCGCCGCCTGGGGCTTCCTCTTCGCGATCGCGGCGTCTCTCGGCGGGCGGCTGATCGACGGCCTCTTCGAGGCGCGCAGCCGCAGCCTCGACCGCCTCGTCGAGAGCGCCTTCGGCTCGGTCTCGCCGGGCGAGCTCGCGGAGCTCACGCGTCAGACCCAGCAGGCGAGCCTCGAGACCCTGGGCCGGGAGCTCACGCAATTCGCCGACGAGCTGAACGAGCGCCTCGAACGCGGCCTCCAGCGCATCGAGCAGTCCACCGCCCGCTCCGCCAACCTCGTCTCCCAGGAGCAGCGCGGCGCGCTGCACACGGTCGTGCAGGAGCTCTCGCTCTCGGTCCGCCAGGGCGTCGAGCACCACCTCTCGGAGCTGCGCGCGGCGCTCCAGCGCGCGGTCGACCACCAGGCCTCCGTGACCGGTGGCCTCGCCGAGACCTTCGAGCGCATGGTCGAGAACGCGGCGACACAGGATCGCGTCGCGCGGACGCTCGCCGACTCCGCGAGCGCCGTCGAAGAGGCGGCGCGCACGATGCGCAGCTCGACGACCGAGATGCAGCCCGTCCTCGAGCACCTCGGCACCACGAGCCGCGCGCTCGCCGACACGGCCGATCGGATCGGTGAGACCCAATCGGTCGTCGCGCGCACCGCCGAGGGCGTGCGCACGTCCCTCGAGCACGCCGCGACCGGCGTCTCCGACCAGCGCGAGTTCATCGAGCTCTCCCTCACGGAGATCCGCCGCGCCCTCGCCGGCCTCGGCGACGGCCTCGGCGACAGCCTCCAGCGCGCGCTGCGCGAGGTGGACGGCGTGCTCGGCACGACGGTCGGTCAGCTGCGCGACACGCTGGCCGAGAGCAACGAGACGATCGATCGCCTCTCGATCCCGATCCGCGCGACCGAGGGCTCGACCCGCGAGATCCATCTCGCCCTCGACCGCGTGCGCTCGGAGGTCGAGGCGCTCGGGCAGTGGCTGAACCAGGCGGCGCGCCCGGTGCGCGCTGGCATCGTCGACGTCGAGGGCCGGGTCGAGGACATCGCCCGCGCCATCAGCGAGTTCACGAACCACACGCGGCATCTCGACAAGACGATGGAGACGCTGCGCGAGGAGATCCGCGAGGAGAGTCGGCGGCTGCAGAGCACGGGCAGCGAGCTCGGGCGTCGACTCGTGCTCGCGAGCGAGACCGCCGGATTGATCGAGTCCGCCGAGCCCGGCCGCCGCGGCCGCGGCAATGGCACGATCGCCTCGCGCGAGCGCAGCTGGTCCGCGGCACCTTCCGCGCGACCCGCCTGGCCGGGGGGCGACCCGGCGCAGCCGCCGACGCGATCCGAACGACCCGCCGACGACGAGCCGCCGGCCTACGACGAGCGCAGCGAGGGCTCCGTCGGCTGGGCGCGGGACGAGCGCAGCGAGGGCTCCGTCGGCTGGGCGCGGGACGAGCGGAGCGGCGGGCGCGAGGCCCGGGTCGACGAAGGCGCGAGTCGCGAGGTCGCACTTCCGAGCTACCGCATGGGAACGCCCCGCGCGCAGGGCCCCGACCCGTACGAGAGATTCGAGAGCGGCCCCGACTCGCCCTCGAACGTGCGGCATTTCCCGACGCCCGATCGTGAGCTCGGCGACGACCTCAAGCTCTCGGGCCTGCTCGGTCCGAGCCGGTCGACCGGGCGGGGTCGGGAGGTCGAAGGAGGCGAGCCCGACCCGGACGCGGCCACGCGGCCGGGCCTGCACGACGCGAAGGAAGACGGCTAGGCGATGGCGATCCGATTCGGGAACCGGCCGGGCCGCGGACTCGCTCCGAGCGCCGAGGCCTCGCCGGGGGGCGGCTTCGGGGATTGGTGGGCGGCGGTCGCGGTCGTCGCGCTCGCCGCCGTGTCGATCGTCTCGCTGGCCGGTAGCACGGAGCCGGCGGCGCGCCCTGATTCCGCAGACACCCCGCGACTGCTCGAGGCCCTGGCGCCCGCGACGCGGGCGCTCGGCGAGATCGAGTCCGCCTTCTCGACCCTCTGTCACGAGCCGCTGCTCGTCGGTCTCGAGCTCGAGCCGGACTGCGAGACCGGCGTGATCACGCTGCACGACGAGCTCTTCTCGACGCCAGGGGGCGCCGAGCTCTCGGCGGAAGGCCGCGAGTACGTCGCAGCGGCCGTCACCACCTGGCTCGCCCGACTACGCCGACTGCCGGCGATCTGGGAGAGCCTCGAGGCGATCGAGATCCGCGGCCACTCCGATCCCCGCGCCTACCGCAATCCCTACACGACGAACATGGTCGGCTCACAGCAGCGCGCCCTCGGCGTGTTGCTCTTCCTGGTCGGCGACGAGGGGGTCGCCGAGGAGGACCGCGAGACGCTCGAGCAGCTCGTGATGGTCTCGGGCGCCTCCTTCTCGCGTCCGCCGGAGACGTGTCCCGAGGAGAGCCGCGAGTGCTTCGGCGAGTGGCGGCGGGTCGAGATCCGCCCCGTGCTCTCGGAGTCGCTGCGTCGCGGGGACTGGGCAAGGACGGTCGAGGACGTGCGGCGCACCTCGCTGCGACTGCGCCAGGAGGCGAGCGCCCGCTGAGCCCGGTCTGCGCGGGACCCTGCCCGTCCGGGTTTCCTTCGGGTATGCTCTGCGCGCTTCCAACCACGGAGTACACCGATGGCCCGTCGTTCCGCCCCGTCCCTCATCGCTTCGATCGCCGCCTTCGCGCTCTGCGGCCTGCTCGCCCTGGCCTGCGACTCCGGTACGCAGGAGCCGGCAGCGCCGGCGCCGGCCGAGTCGGCGGCGGTCAAGCCCGAGTCGCCCGCGCCCTCCGCGCCGGAGCGCACTGCTCAGCCGTCGGCCGCTCCGATCGACCCGTCTCGCTTGCCTACGGAGCTCCCGGAGGGCGTAGAGGCCGCGATCCCGGCCTCCTTCCCGAAGGACGTACCCGTCTATCCCGGATCGCAGCCGGCTCAGGGCAAGGGTCTGGACTCGAGTGGCATCCAGATGTCGGCGCTGCAGCTCGTCACCGGCGATTCGCAGGATCGCGTCGCCGACTTCTATCGATCGGAGTTCGGTGGCTCCGGTTGGTCGGTCGAGGAAGGCGAGGCGGGCGGCAACGGAACCAGCTTCCGCGCTACGAAAGGCAAGTGCACGGCCCAGGTGCTCATCGTCCCGACCGACGACGGCGGCTCGGATCTCTTCTTCTTCACGGAGTGCTAGGCAGCGCTCACGACGAGCCAGCAAGGTCCGCCGGCGGCGGATATCCATCGACCCGGTAGAGCAGGGGCGCGGCGCTCGTCTGGTCCGCCGTCAGCTCGCCGATCGGCGTGACCGGGATCGGGCGCGGCAACGAGTCGAGCGTCGCCTGCGAGATCACGAGCGTGTTGGGCTCCGCGCGCTTCTGGATGTGCCCCGCCGTGTCGAGCACCTCGCTGTAGGCGATGCCCGCATCGAGGTCGACGAGCGACACGCCCGTGTGGACGCCGAGCCGGAAGCGGAACTCCCGCCCCAGCAGGTTCAGGTCGCGGTTGAAGGCGGGCAGTCGCTCGAGGATCGCGCTGCCGGCGAGCACGGCCGAGGGCGCGGACTCGAAGAAGCACATCAGCTCGTCGCCATTGCTGTTCAGCACCTGCCCGTTCCACTCCTCGCAGATGCCGCCGACCCACGCGCGGAAGCGCTCGAAGGAGACGATGATGTGCTCCGCCTTCTCGGTCGGTCCCTTCATCGCACGCGAGGCGACCACGTCGACGTCGAGGAAGCTGCCCATCACGTTGTAGGCGGCGATCTCGCGGTCGAGGTCGATCTTGCGCTCCATCCGCCCGGAGAGGGAGGCGGATGGGCGGGCCCGGCGAGGTCCGCGATCCAGTCGTAGGCCGAGCACGACGCGATCCGCGAGCTGGATCTCGTCGCCGTCCTCGAGCACGACCTCGTCGAGGACGGGGAAGCCGTTCACGAGCGTCGGGTTCGTCGCGCTTCGATGGCGAAGCACGAGGCCTCGACCGGTCACGACGATCTCCGCGTGGAGACGGGAAACGCCGCCTTCGGAGAGGCGCACACCCGCCTCTTCCCCGCGCCCGATCGTGGTCCCGCCGTGGAAGATCGGGAATCGGGGCGCGCCGGTCTCGCCCCCGCCCCCGCCCCCGCCCCCGCCCCGGAGCAGGGTCAGCTCGCCGATCCGGATCGCCATCGGCCGCACGTCGGTCCGCTCCGCGACGCCGGGGGCGATGCCCGCGGCCGCGGTCGTGTCATCGACGCCCGAGACCGTCGACTCGAGCGGGGTCGGCGCTCCAGCGCCCGGCGAATCCGTCCCCTCGAGCGCGCTCGTCGCTCCGGCGCCGGGCGAATCCGTCGCCTCCGTCGTCGTCGGCGATCGCGTCGACTCGCGCGCGGCCGCCTCCATGATCTGCGTCAGTCCGCGCAGGTTCATGCCTTCGCGGGCCCGAACGTCGATCGCGACGCGTCCCATCTCGATGCGATCGCCCGCCTCGAGCCGGGCGCGCGTGACGACCCGGCCATTCAGCATCGTCGGGTTCGCCGCCGCGTCGATGTGCTCGATCGTCGTCCCGGACTCGTCGCGTCGGATCCACGCCTGGCGGCGCGAGATGCTCCGATCGGCGAGCTGCACCCGTTCGGTGCGGCCGCTCTCGGGCTGCCCCCGTCCGACGAGGATCTCGTCCCCCTCGAGCGTGAAGACGTTCCCGGCGTCGGCGCCCGCCACCACGAGCAGCTCGATCACCGGCGCCGAGGGCGCGCGACGCGCACGGCTTCTCCAGGCATCGAGCCAGGTGGACACGCGAGGACCTCCTCGGCGCCCGGCCGCGGAGACCAGACGCGAAGGTCATATGATTCCACACACGTGCGCGAGCGGGGATCGGCGCGCGGGATCGGCTTCGCAGAGCCCGATCAGCGCGTGCGCTCGAAGGCCCGGGCGAAGATCCGATAGGCGACGGTCGCGACGGGCTCGCCCTTGCGGCGCGCGATGCGCTCGAGCTTGGCGAGCTCCTTGTCGCTCAGCATGATGGCGACGCGGTTGCGGCGGGCGTCCGGGGACGGGCCCGAGCCGGAGCCCTTCGGTCGGCCCGCTCCGGGTCGCGCTCCACCCCATCCATTGCGGGATCTGGCCGCCATCGTCGCTCCCGAGCCCTCTCGGGCGGACCCGCTGCGGTCCGCCGTGCGCCGACGCCCGTTCGGTCGGGCGCGATGCTTCGAGGGACTTCGGTCGCACCGCGCGGCGGATCGATCGGGAGAAGACGCGAGCCCGCCTCGGCAACGCGCCCGATCCCGCCACTCAGTCCTGGTCGTCGGGTCGGCGCCCGCGGCCGCGCTTGAGATCGCCCCGCTTGCGCTTCGTCTCGAGGCGCCGGCGGCCGGAGGCGCGCGTCGGCCGCGTCGGCGTGCGGGGCGCTGCCTCATGCAGCGCCGCTTCGACCAGCTCGCAGAGCCGGGCCCACGCCGCCTCGCGATTGCGACGCCGGCTGCGGTGTCGATCGGCGTGCACGGTCAGCACGCCCGCGCGCGAGAGGCGCGAGGCGAGACGCTCGAGCAGGCGCTTCCGGGTCGGATCGTCCACACCGGCCGAATCGCGCACGTTCCAGCGCAGGCTGACCCGTGTGCTCGACGTGTTGACGTGCTGTCCACCCGGCCCGCTCGACCGGCTGGCCAGCTCCTCGATCTCGGCGGCGGGGATCCGGCCCCCTCCCGGCAGCGGCCAGTCGCGCACGACCTGCGTGTCGTTTTCCACCATGAATCCGATTTCTCCGATCCGCATCGTTCGCATCGGGGGGCCGAAGGCGCCGGAGCCGGTGTGGAAAGAGGCCCCTACAGCGGGACCGGAGGCGGGTCGATGCGGGGAGATGCCCTGCGGCGTCGCTGCCGGCGGGGCCCTCCGGCCGGCAAGGGAAGCGCGACTCCGTGAGCCAGTCCAGCAAGTCCAGCAAGCGCAACGACAGTCGGGTCCGCGTCGTCGTCTTCCAACGGCACGACGAGCTCGCCGACTTCGTCGAGCTGCTCGACGATCTCGCCGACGAGGTCGAGGTCCGCAACGACGATCTCCCGCGCGGCGACACACTCGACGGCGTGGCGCTCGTCGTCCTACCGGGCACACGCCTCGCCGAATCGAATGCCCCGAACCTCGCGTTCTGGCCGCCCACGGTCGCCGTCGTCGACGAGGCGAGCAAGACGCTGCTGCGACACCTGAACCGCGTCGGCGTGAAGCTCCTGCTCAAGCGTCCGATCCATCCTCGCACGCTGCGACTGCTCCTGCTGCACCAGATCTATCGCGGACCCGAGCGCCGCGGCCGCAAGCGCGTGCCGATCGGCCATCCCATCCGCGTCGGCAACGGACTCTTCAAGAGCAGCGCGACCCTCCTCGATCTGTCGATCGCGGGCGCACGCGTCGAGCTCGCGAACCCGCCGGCCGTCGGCAGTCCGCTCGGCCTGGTCCTCGGACGCGAGCTCACCCTCGCGCGCCCGCTGAAGCTCAAGGCGAAGGTCGTGCGAGTGATCCGTCCGCCGGACGCCCGAGGCAAGGCCACGGGCGAGATCGGAGTCCAGATCCTCGACGCCCGCAGCCATGCCCGGACCCTGCAGACCATCCTCGACCGCTTCGCGCTCGGTCCCGCGAGCTGGGAGGGTCGGATCGATCCGAACGAGCAGAGCGGATCGACCACGATGAGCCGCGCTCGATCGGCGGCCTCTCCGTCCCCGGCGAGACCCGCTCCACCCCCCGCGCCGACCGCGCCCGTCGAGGCCACGCCCGCCCGGGCCGCGTCACCGCAGGCCGACGAGACCCCGGATCCGGCGCCCGCGCCCCCCGCCGCGCGCAAGCTGCCGCCCGTGCGCCGTCCGGCGAGCGCAGCACCGTCCCAGCGCGCCCGGAGCGAGAACGCGCCTGCATCGCATCCCCCGGCGTCCTCGCCGGCGCGCCCCACGGCCACCCGGTCCGCCGCAGCGCCGACGGTCGCGAAGCCGCCGACCCCGACGCCCGGCGCGCCCGCACCGCGCGCGACCGAGACGAAGCAGGACACCCCGCAACCCGAGCGCCGAGGCAGTCCCCGCGTCGCCTACGATCGCCGGATCGTCGCCCTCGATGCCGAGGCGGCCCGGATCTTCGTCGGGCGGGAGCTCTCGGCGCGCGGCATGCGCATCGAGCCCCATGGCGCCGTCGCGACCGGGGACGTGTTCCGGCTGGCGCTCCACGGTGGGAACGACTCGGAGCCGGTCGTGGTGACCGCGACGGTGCTGCGCGACGAAGGCGAGGCCGGGCTCGTGCTCGGCTTCGAGCCGCTCGTCGCGACGGAGTCGGCGCGCCTCGAACGGATCCTCCACGGGATCGCGCGGGGTGGCCCCGAGGCCACGAGCGATGGGCTGCCGCTCAGCCATGGCGGCCAGCCGATCGTCGTCGGCGAGATGGTCGAGATGCTCGCTCGCGCCAAGCACGTCGTTCCCCACGGCGGACCGGAGGACGATGCCGACGTCGAGGCCTACCTCGACTCGATCCTCGAGCCCGAGGGCGGGTCCGAGGCCGCCCCGAGCTAGGCCCGATTCGTCCGCGCGACGACGCGACCCGGCTCGAACGATCCGACCCTCCAGTCGCTCCTCCGTACGGCCGATGCGGCCCGGGTCATGACCCGACATCCGCACCACGCAGTCCCGTCCCGAGCCCACGCCGTGCACGCCGGCTTCTCGCTGGTCGAGCTGATGATCGCCGTCGCGATCATCGGCGTGCTCGCCTCGATCGCCATGCCGCTCTTCGCGCAGTACCAGCTGCGATCGAAGTCGACCGAGGTCAAGGCGAACCTCAGCGCGATCCGCGTCGCCGAGGAGGCCGTATTCGGCGAGTCGGGCACCTATCTCGGCGCCGCGGCGGAGCCGCCCACGATCCCCGGCCCGACGGCGGCCTCCTTCGACGGCGTCGGCAGCGAGTTCGCCGAGCTGGGCTGGACACCGGAAGGCAAGGTCTACTTCTCCTATGCCATCGAGGTGAGTGCCGACGCGACCGGCTACACGGCGGACGCGGGCGCGGACATCGACGACGACGGGATCCTCCAGATCTGGGGCTATGCGAAGCCCGACGCGCTGGGGGCCCGGGTCGCGGGCGGGATCGGCTGCGACGTCACGCTGCTCGATCCCGAGGTCGTGGGCTCCTGCGTCGCGAGCCGATCGATCTACTGAGATCCTGCGTGCCGCCGAAGCGAGCGACGCAGCCGGACGGAGTGCCCGCCCCGTGAGCGAACCCGAAGCGTCCTCCCGGCTCGCCCCGCGACTCGAGCGGCTTCGGGCGCTGCGCTCGGCCTGGGGCGTGCTGGCGCCCTCGGGCGTCGGCGGATCCGGTCCGGAGATCGCGGCGACCGGACGCGCCGTGACGGAGTACGCCTCGAGGCTCATGAACGCCGCGGCGGGCGCGATCGACGCCGAGCTGTCGGGCTTCGATGCGCTGCTGGACGAGTTCGAGGACTCGATGCGTCGGCTCGCGGCGACCGTTCCGATTCCCCAGCTGCGTTCGACCCTGCCCGGATTCGTCGAGACCGACCGCCGCGGCCTCCTCGACCTGCTCGACGTCTTCCTCGGCACCTCGCTCGACGAGGAACGCTCGAGTGACGGACGTATCTTCGCGATCGACTACCTGATCACGCTGCTCTGCACCGATGCAGACGCCGGCCCGATCCGTCACGATCCCGTCGACCTCACCCCGCGCCTCCGCTCCCTCTGCGCCGAGGCCGAGTCGCAAGACGGCCTCGAGCTCGAGGCGGTCGAGTCCGAGTTCTTCGTCGCCGCGAGCATGGACGCGGACGAGCTGCGACGTGAGTTCCAGCAGCGCAGCCTCCGATCGCGCAAGGCCGCGATCGGATCGGGCTTCTTCGCGCCGCGGGTGCTCCGCGCGATCGTCACCTACAACGCCGCGCTGCTCGCCCGCGTCGCCGATCAGATCGTCGAGTCGAGTGATTGGGGGCTCGCCGCGGAAGCGACGCCGTCCGGAGCCGACGCGGGCTCGCTCTTCGACTCGGCCCCGCTGCGCGCGATCGCCGCGGCCGCCGCACGGCGCGCCCGGAACGAGACGCTCGGCCGGGAGCCGGCCGAGCGCATCGCCCTCGCGCTCGACTTCGAGCCGCTCGAGCCGAGCGAACGCCGCGCGCTGACCGGCGAGGCCGTCGGCACGCGCGAGGACCTGCTCGGTACGACGATCCTGATCGGTCTGCTCGGCCGCTCGCTGGCGCCGCTCTCGATCGAGCTGCAGGACGTCGGCATCCCGCCGGACCTGGTGTCCGACGTCTGGGTGCGGGAGCTGACCGAAGCGCTGCAGCAGGCGATCAACCATCACATCTCGAACGACGAGTACAAGCTCGCCTGTGCGATCTCGGAGCTGAAGAACCGCTTCCTCTTCGCCCCGATCGAGCACGCCCGTCGCGCGCGCACGCCGCGTCGGGCCGCGGCTGCGCCCGCTACGGCCCCTGCGTCGCCGCCCGGACCCACGGGTCCGGTCGCGCCGAGCGCCCCCTCGACCGCACCCGGCGCGGCATCCGCGACGACGCCCGGCAGACCGATGCGCCCCGAGCCGTCCGCTCGTCCCCAGCCGCGCGACTCCGCGCGCGATCTCGTTCGCGAAGCCCTCGAGCAGGGGCGCACCGACGTGCGACGGAGTCGGTCGGATCGCCGTTCGGCGCCGCTGCCCTGGGCGCACCTCGCCCGCGCCGCGGTCGCCCTGCTCGCTGTCGCCCTCGTCGCCGGCTGGCTCTTCGGCGGATCGTCGAACCCCGACCTCGCGAAGCTCGACCGCGAGACGCTGCGCACGCTTTCGCCCTACCTGGCGAGCGGTCGACGCAACGGCGAAGGTCGAGGCCCCGCCTTCGTCGGCACGCTCGAGGACGCCTGGCTCGCCCTGCCGCCGGAGCAGCGTCTCGAGAGCGCCGAAGCGCTCGTCGCTCGACTGCGGGATCGCGGCCTCGAGCAGATCATGATCTACGACGAGCAGCGGGCCCTGCGCGTCCAGTCCCTCGGCTCGCAGCCCCTGCGCGTGCTCTGATCCGCGCGGCGCCGGGCGAGACCGGGCCGCGTCGCCCCCGAGCCCACCTGCTCAGGATCGGGATGCATCCCGCGCGCGAAGGAGTCCCGCGCGCAGCTGCTCGCCCAGCGGTCCGCCTAGCATCTCGATCGCTTCGAGTGCGCCGCTCGGCGAGGCTGCACAGCCGGCCGCGAGGCGCGCGCGATCGACCGCACGCACGCCCACGAGGATCCCCACCTCGAAGGCCAGGGAATCGCCCGTCCGGGTCGGCCGCGCGACGGCCTCGAGCCAGTCGCCGAGCGGTGGTCGATCCCAGACGTCGAGGTAGCCGCGACTGGCGATCTCGGCCTCACCACTCGCCAGCGAACGACCCGGCCAGTAGACGACCCAGGTCGCGGGGTCGGCCTCCGACGGGTCCGATGGCCCGCCCGCCGTCTCCGGGTCCGGGTCCGGGTCCGCCGCGACGAGCTCGCTCCGGATCGCATCGAGGCCCGCGAGCAGATCGAGCGCGTGCTCGAGCGCCGGAGCCTGCTCCAGCTCCTCGAGCTCCGCCTCGAGGCGTGCGTGGGCACGACGCTCGAGCTCCAGCCGCAGCTCGGTGGGCCAGCCCGCGATCCGCGACCAGCGCGTCCGGACGCGCACGCGCTGCTCGCGCGTGAGGGCGGGCAGGGAGGGACGAGAACGGGTGCCGGGAAGCAGGTTCACCATGGGGATCGATGAGTCGTCGACGGAACACGCGGACGGGCGTCGGCGCGGGCGGGCGGATGGTCGGGCGTCGACGGTCGCGCTGCAACGCCCTCGGGGTCGAACCCGGCCGGGTGCAGGCGTGGCGAGCGATCGTTAGGTTTCCGCCGTCCGGCCCGGGTCGGCCGGAGGGAGGACGCGGTCCTTGCGCCAGGATCCGGGTGGAGGCGGCGGGCGCACGCGATCGGAGGCGATCGACGCGCTCCTGAGCCGGTATCTCGAGCTGCCGGCCCGCGTCAGCTGGCGCGGGGCGCTGGCCGACTCGATGCGCGGGACCTTCGAGGGCGCGCGACTCGAGCTCGCCGGGATCGCGGTGCTCGCGCTCCCCTTCGAACGACTCGCGCTCGAGGCCGAACGCTTCCGCTTCACGCCCGGGCTGCCCGCACGCATCGAAGCGACGGCGCCGCGACTCGAGCTCTCGATCGACCAGGAGCGGGTCGACCGCTGGCTCGCCCGCGCGCGCGCACCCTTCACGCTCGATCTGCTCGAGGGCTCGATCGGGCTCCGCGTCGAGATGGCGGGCTGGCCGATCGGCCGGACCGAGACCGAGCTGCGCGTGCAGAACGGCTGGTTCGTGCTGGCGCCGAAGCACGCCGAGCTGCTGGGGCTCTCGAGCCGGGTCGCGCGGCTCTTCCGCAGCTACTGGCCGATGCCGCCGCTCGCGCCGCATACGCGGCTCGCAGGCATCTCACACGGCCCCGGGACGCTGCGGCTCGACCTGGCGCTCGACGACTTCGAGGAGGAGATCACGCCGGGGCTCGTCGACCGGATGCGCGAGCGCTTCCTGCCCTTCACGCGACCCGGCTGGCCGCTGCCGCCGCGCGAGCCGAGCCGCGCGCGACCGCGGCCGACACGCTGATCCGGCCCGGCCCGAGCTGCCCCGACCCGACGCAGGCGCTCAGCGCAGGGTCTTCTGGGCCGCCTTCCGCCGTCCCCTGGCCGCGTGCTGCGCTTCCGTGAAGCCCTGCCAGGGGAACTCGGGGTCGATGATCGGCTTCCAGTCCCGCGGCATCTGGAAGGGACAGGTCACGACCTCCCAGACCCCGACCACCTCCGTGATCGCGGTCCAGGCGACGCCCTTCGCGAACCCCCAGGTCGCGCCGAGGAAGGGGCCACGCTCGCGGGTCGTCCAGTAGATCTCCCGCGGCAGCGCGGCGACGCCGAGTGCGACGTTGCTCGCCCCGCGACCGAGCTTGCGGGCCGAGCTGTCCTTCGCAGCGGCGACACCGGGAAGCGCGAGCAGGAGGACGACGAGCGCGGCGACGATGAGGCCGGCGGCGCGCAGGCCGCGCGAGCGATGGGCGAGGCGGACGGGCATCGGGCGAGACGGGCTCGCGGCAGACTGGGCGCAGGACTGAAGCACGGACTCCCCCATCACACGACGCCCACGGGACCGGTCACCGCGGGCGTGGGATTCCATCGTCCCGGCGGCGGATAAGCTGTAACCGTCCACACGCGGTCGGCGAATCGATGGAAGGGCGGTCGTGAACGCGGACCCGCCCCCCGACGGGGCGACCTCCCACACGACCGAACCCGCCGCCCCCTTCGAAGAGCAGAGGAGAGCCCCATGAAGATTCCCGAGCCGCGCGAGTCCGAGGTGACCGACGAGGCGGTCTTCCTGAATCGACGCGAGGTCCTGCGCCTCGGCGCGGCCGCGGCCCTCGGCACGCTCGTCGCGGGCTGTCCGGAGGGTGGCCAGGCCGACCCCCCGGACCCGCTCGCCCTGCGCCGTCTGCCCGACGTCGCGCCCGCCGCACCCGCCTTCCGCGTCGACGAGGAGCCGACCTCCTTCGAGGACGTGACCTCCTACAACAACTTCTACGAGTTCGGGACGGGCAAGCAGGATCCCGCCCGCGAGGCCCACACGCTCCGCCCGGAGCCCTGGTCCGTGGTGGTCGACGGCGACGTCGGCCGGCCCGGACGCGTGCCGCTCGAGGATCTGCTCGCGGCCGCGCCGCTCGAGGAGCGCATCTACCGCTTCCGCTGCGTCGAGGCCTGGTCGATGGTCGTGCCCTGGATCGGCGTTCCACTCGCGCGGGTGATCGAGCGCTTCCAGCCGGGCCCGAAGGCTGCGTACGTGGCCTTCGAGACGCTGGTCGACCCCGAGCAGATGCCGGGCCAGCGCCGGCGCGTGATCGACTGGCCCTATCGCGAGGGGCTGCGCATGGACGAGGCGATGCATCCCCTCGCCTTCCTCGCGATCGGACTCTACGGGCGCGTGCTCCCGAACCAGAACGGCGCGCCGATCCGGCTGGTCGTGCCCTGGAAGTACGGCTTCAAGAGCATCAAGTCGATCGTGCGCATGTCCTTCACGGAGAAGCAGCCCCACACGAGCTGGAACGACCTGCAGCCCTCGGAGTACGGCTTCTACGCGAACGTGAATCCCGAGGTCGATCATCCGCGCTGGAGCCAGGCGCGCGAGCGTCGACTCGGCGAGTTCAGGAAGCGGCCGACGCTGCCGTTCAATGGCTATGCGGAGCAGGTCGCCGGACTCTACGCGGGCCTCGACCTGCGCCGGAATTTCTGAGGCGGATCGCGCATGATCGTCGACACCAGATCGTGTCGATCGACCGAGGCCGACGACCTCCCGCGTCGCGATCGCGCGAAGCGCATCGGCGCGGCGCTGCGACGCCATGCGCAGGCACTTGCGATCGGCCTCGCGACCCTGCCGGCGGTGGCACTCGCCCTGCGCTTCGCACTGCACGGACCCGGCGCGAATCCGATCGAGGAGATCACCCACGTGACGGGTGAGTGGGGGCTGCGGCTCGTGCTCGCCTCGCTCGCGATCACGCCGGCGCGGCGCTGGCTCGGCTGGCGCGCCGTAGCACCACTCCGGCGGACCCTCGGGCTCGCGGCCTTCGCCTACGCGGCGCTCCACCTCGCCACCTGGGCGCTGCTCGATCACGCGCTCGACGGCGCGGCCATCGCCGAGGATCTGACGGAGCGGCCCTGGGTGATGGTCGGCATGGCGTCCTTCGTGCTGCTCGCGGCGCTCGCGGTCACTTCGACCCGGGGCTCGATCCGGCGGCTGGGGGCGGCGCGATGGACCGCACTCCACCGGGCGGTCTACGCGGCCGCCGCCCTCGCCGTCGTCCATCATTTCTGGCTGCTGAAGGCGGATCTGCGGCCGGCGATCGTGCATGCCGGGATCCTCGCCGTGCTGCTCGGGGCCCGGCTCGCCTGGCGGCTGCGTGCGGCGCGACGGTCGAGCTGACCCGGCCGCGCATCGCGACGCCGGGATGCTTCCGCGGGGCGATGGCGGCTCAGCCGAAGCCCTCGTCGGCCGATGACGACGAGGTTGCCCGAGCGATGCGCCGAGCGCATTCTCTGGCCCCGGCGACGAGCGAGAGCGGAGACCGCATGACCCAGGATCCCGAGGCCCTTTCCGACGGGACGCCGTCGCCCCCGACGTGCGACCCGAGCGGGTCGGCGACGTCCTCGGGCAATGCGACGGACTCGGGCGACGTCCATCTCGTCGAGGTCGGCGGACGCACGCTCTGGCTGGTGGGGACCGCGCACGTCTCCCAGCGCTCGGTCGACCTCGTCCGCGAGGTGATCGAGCGCGAACGGCCCGACGCCGTGTGCATCGAGCTCGATGCCGGCCGCTACGAGGCGCTCTCCCAGGCCAAGCGCTTCGAGGAGCAGGACCTGCGCGAGGTGCTGCGCAAGAAGCAGCTCGCGACGCTGATGCTGAACCTGATCCTCGCCTCGTACCAGAGGCGACTCGGCCTCAAGCTCGGCGTCGCCCCGGGCAGCGAGCTGATGGAGGCCGCGCGGGTCGCCGAGTCCCTCGGCATCCCGACGGCCCTGTGCGACCGCGACGTACGGATCACCCTGCGCCGCGCCTGGCAGTCGATCTCGTGGTGGCAACGGGTCAAGCTCGTCGCCGAGCTGGCGGCCAGCCTCTTCGACAGCCCCGAGGTGTCCGAGGAGGAGCTCGCGCGCATCCGCGACCAGGACGTCGTGACCGAGGTGATGAACGAGCTCGGGCGCATGATGCCCGACCTGAAGCGCGTGCTGATCGACGAGCGCGACGCCTACCTCGCCCACGAGATCCTCGAGACGCCCGGCCGCCGCATCGTCGCCGTCGTCGGCGCCGGCCACATCGAGGGCATGAAGGCGCGCCTCGAACGCGAGGAGCGCACGGATCTCGAGGCGATCAAGGCGATCCCGCCCGCCTCCCCCGTCTGGAAGGTGGTCGGCTGGTCGATCCCGCTCGTGATCGTCGGCTCGATCGTCGCGATCGCCTTCACACAAGGACCCGAGGCCGCGGGGGAGAATGCGCTCCTCTGGTTCCTCGCCAACGCGATCCCGAGCGGGCTCGGCGCCCTCCTCGCGCTCGGGCATCCGCTCACGATCGCCGCGGCGGCGCTGTCGGCGCCCTTCACGAGCCTCACGCCGCTGATCGGCGCGGGCTACGTCGCGGCCTTCGCGCAGCTCTGGACGACGCCGCCGCGCGTCTCCGACTTCGGCAGCGTCGGCGACGACCTGGCCGTCCCGTCCCGCTGGTGGAAGAGCCGTCTGATGCGCATCTTCCTCGTCTTCGTACTCTCGACCCTCGGCAGCCTGATCGGGACGTACACGGGCGGCTTCGGCGTGCTCGCCAATCTGGTCGAGGGCGGCGCGGCGGGATAGACACGCGATGGAGGCCCTGCTCGAGGCGCTGCACCACGCCGAGCCGCTGCTGCTGCTCGCCGTCGTGCTGCTCGCGGGCAGCGTCTTCGGCGCGCTCGCGCGGCGCGTCCGGCTGCCAGGGATCACGGGCCAGATCGTCGGCGGCGTCCTGATCGGCGGCGCCGGGCTCGGCGTGTTCTCGAAGGACTCCCTCGACGGACTCGAGCCCCTCACGGACGTCGCCCTCGGCCTGATCGCCGCGACGGTCGGTGCGCACCTGCATCTCCCGCGACTGCGCAACGCGCTGCGCCGTCTCTCCTACCTGCTCGTCGCGGAGTCGACGATCACGCCGCTGCTCGTGACGGCGGCCGCCTGGGCTCTCGGCGGGGCCCCCTTCGAGCTGGCCCTGCTCTTCGGCGCGGTGTCGATCGCGACGGCACCCGCGACGATCGTGGCGCTCGTTCGCGAGACCCGTTCGAAGGGCGTCTTCGTCAAGACGTTGATCGCCGCGGTCGCGCTCAACAACACCGCCTGCATCGTGCTCTTCGAGATCTGTCGCGCCTGGCTCGCAGCGAGCGAACGGGGTGCGGCGAGCGGTGAGCCCCTCCTGGCGGGCCTGCTCGCGCAGCTCGGTGGCCCCGTCGCGCTCGGCGCGCTGGCGGCGCTCGCGCTCGACCGGGTGACGCGACTCGCGATCGGACCGGACCGGCTCGCCACGGCCGCGGTCGTCGCCCTCGTCCTGACCTCGGGCCTGGCGACGGCGCTCGACGTGTCTCCGATGCTCGCCTGTCTGGTGCTCGGCGCCGTCCAGAGCAACGTCGCCCACAGCCGGAGCCACCTGGTCGACTCGGTCTTCGCGAACTTCGAGCCCGCCATCCTGACCGTGTTCTTCACGCTCGCCGGGATGCACCTCTCCTTCGAGCATCTCGAGCAGGCGCTGCTGCTCGTGGTCCTCTATTTCGGCGCCCGCTCCGCGGGCAAGCTGCTCTCCGCCGACCTGGCGTTGCGTCTGGCCGGTGCGACCGATCGTGTCCGCAGGAATCTCGGGCTCGCGCTGATCCCGCAGGCAGGCGTGGCCGTCGGCCTCGTGATCCTGATCCAGGAGGACGCGCGCTTCGCCGACGTCGCGGGGATCTTCGCCGCCGTCGTCCTCACCGTCGTCACGATCAACGAGATCGTCGGCCCGATCCTGACGCGGCATGCCCTCGGTCGTGCGGGCGAGATCGGCCGCGACCGTCTGCGTCTGATCGACTTCCTGCAGGAGGAGCACATCCTCACGGACTTCGGCGCACCCACGAAGGAGATCGCGATCGCCCGTCTCGTCGACATGATGCTCCGCACGCACGACCTGCGTGGGGTGGATCGGGAGGCGCTGCTCGAGAACGTGCTCGAGCGGGAGCGGCTCGGGTCGACCTGCCTGGGCGGTGGCCTTGCCGTGCCCCACGGCATCCTGCCGGAGGGCGAGGCGATGGCCGGTGTGATGGTGCTCTCGCGGCGGGGGCTCGCCTTCGACACGCCCGACGGGCAGCCCGTCCATTGCATGGTCCTGCTCGGCACGGCGCCCGAGGAGCGCGATCGACATCTCCAGGTGCTCGCCGCCCTGGCCCGCACCGTCGGCAGCGACCGCGCCTTCCAGGAGCAGCTCTTCGAGTCCGAGAGCCCCGCCCACGCCTACGAGCTGCTGCACGGCGAGGAGTCCGAGGGATTCAACTACTTCCTCGACGACGACCCGCTCGAAGCCTGATCCGTTCGCACCGCCGCAGCGCACGGGAATCGTGGCCCGGGGTTCCGGGGACGGGTAGACTCGCCGCGCTCAAGTCAGGGGTTCCCCGCGATGAAGACCTATCTCGATCTGCTCCGGGACGTCCTCGAGAACGGCGTCGACAAGGAGGACCGGACCGGCGTCGGCACCCGCAGCGTCTTCGGGCGCCAGCTGCGCTTCGAGCTCGATCCCGACCGCGAGGGCGGCGGCTTCCCCCTGCTGACCACCAAGCGCCTGCATACGCGCAGCATCATCGCCGAGCTGCTCTGGTTCGTCGCCGGCGACACCAACGTCCGCAGCCTGCAGGAGCAGGGCGTGTCGATCTGGGACGAGTGGGCCGACGAGGACGGCGAGCTCGGTCCGGTCTACGGCGCGCAGTGGCGGCGATGGCGCGCGGCCGGGGACGACGGCTCGCCCGTCGAGATCGACCAGCTCGCCGGGATCGTCGAGCAGATCCGCACGAACCCCGACTCGCGACGCCTCATACTGAGCGCCTGGAACGTGGGCGAGCTGCCGCGCATGAAGCTCCCCCCCTGCCATCTGCTCGTCCAATTCAACGTCCAGGGCGACCGGCTGCATTGCGGCATGACCATGCGCAGCTGCGACGTCTTCCTCGGCCTGCCCTTCAACATCGCCTCGTACGCGCTGCTCACGATGATGGTCGCGCAGGTGACGGACCTGCGGCCGGGGGAGCTCGTGATCTCGCTCGGCGACACGCACATCTATCGGAACCACTTCGAGCAGGTGCGACTCCAGCTCTCGCGCGAGCCGAGGAAGCTGCCGACGATGCATCTGAACCCGGCCGTGAAGTCGCTCTTCGAGTTCCGCTTCGAGGACTTCCGGATCGAGGGCTACCAGCCGCATCCGCGCATCCCCGCCCCGATCGCGGTCTAGCTCCGAGATGCGCGTCTCGCTCGTCGTCGCCGCCGCGCGCAACGGCGTGATCGGCCATCAGGGCGGCATCCCCTGGCGTCTGCCCGACGACCAACGCTTCTTCCGCGAGCTCACGACCGGCCATTGCATCGTGCTCGGGCGCAGGACCTTCGAGTCGATCGGCCGCGCGCTGCCCCGGCGACTCAATCTCGTGCTGACGCGACGCCCGCACGACCCCGTGCCCGAGGTCGAGTTCCTGCCCGACCTCGAGGCCGCCCTCGCACTCGCGCGCGAACGCGGCTTCGCCGAGTGCTTCATCGTCGGCGGCGAGGCGCTCTACCGCGACGGACTCGCCCTCGCCTCGCGCGTCTACCGCACGCTCGTCGAAGCCGAGCCGGAGGGCGACACCTTCTTCCCGGCACTCGACGAGAAGACCTGGCGCCTCGTCCGACGCGAGCCCCATCCGATCGACGAACGCCACGCCCACGCCTTCGCGATCGAGACCTGGGAGCGCCGGTAGCGAGAGTCGGGCCGACGTTCGAGCGGCCGCTATGCTCGGCGGCCATGAGTCCGCCTCCCCCGCCGACCGGCCCCGCGCCGCGCGCCTCGACCGGCCCCGACGTGCTGCTGCGCACGATCTCCACGGGCGGCACGATCGGCGTGAAGGTCGTGATGGCGAGCGGGCTCGTGTCCGAGGCCCTCGGCCTGCGGCCCTTCGCGCCGACGGCGGCGAACGCGCTGGGCCGCGCGCTGATGGGCGCATTGCTGATCGCGGTGGGCAGCGCGGCGGACGATGCCGACGAGGCGAACGTCGAGTCGGTGCAGCTGCAGTTCCGGGGCGATGGACCGCTCGGCAGCATGACCGCGATCGCGGACAGCCGGGCGCGCGTGCGCGGCACGGTCCAGCACCCGGCGACGGATTGCGTGCTCGCGGACGGGGCGCCGGACATCGCCCGCGCCGTCGGCATGGGGCCGCTCAACGTCGTCCGCCATCGCCCGCGCTGGCGCTCGCCCTACACGGGCACGGTGCCGCTCGTCTCGGGCGAGGTCGCGGGCGATCTCACGCTCTACCTGAGCGAGAGTGAGCAGACGCCGTCGGCGATGGGACTCGGTGTCGCGCTCGGACGCGGGGGCGAGGACGTCGGCGCCTGCGGATTCCTGGTGCAGGCGCTGCCGGGAGCGACGGACGAAGAGCTCTCACAGGTCGAGCAGAACGTCGCCAACCTGCCCGGGCTCGCGCGCATGCTCGAAGACCGACTCGACGCGGACATGCTGATCGATCGGTTGCTCGACGGACTCGGCACGCGCGAACGGCACGCGATGGCGCCCTGCTTCCACTGCCCATGTACCCGGGAGCGCGCCGTGCGGACGCTCGCGCTGCTCGAACGCTTCGAGCTCGAGGAGCTCGTCGCGGAGGATCGCAGTCAGGAGATCGTCTGCGAGTTCTGCGGCCGCGCCTACGACGTGCAGCCCGACGAGATGCGGCCGTTGATCGCGGAGGCGTCGTCGCGGGGCGGAGCCTGAGTCGGAAACCGACGCGACGCGCGTGGCGCGCGCCCGCTCAAGCGAGGCATTTGGCGCGGAGTCGTTCGAAGACCGCGTCGTCGAGCCCCGCCTCGCGCAGGTAGCCCTCCATCGAGCCCCATCGCGAGGCGACGCCCGAGAGCACCTCCTCCATCGACTCCGGCCTCGCGTGCAACGTGTCCTCGGGCATGTCCTTGAGCGTGTCCTCGTAGCCCTTCATGCTCATCACGCGGGCGATGATGGCGTCGATCCGCTCGGCGGAGAGGGCGTAGTCGGCCACGATCACCTCGTCGTCGACGCCCAGCGCGCCGAGCACCACGGCCGAGATCACGCCGGTCCGGTCCTTGCCCGCGGCGCAGTGGTAGACCGCGCTGCCCTTCGCCTCCGAGAGGATCTTGACGACCCGCGCGATCGGTCCCTGGGCCATCGCCAGCATGCCGAGATAACGCGCGCCGAGCGTGAGATCGCGCGCCGCCTCGTGGTCCGCGCCGCGGGTGTCGCCGTCGAAGAGCGGCGTGTGGTGGAAGGCGACGGGCTCGTGCTCGAGCGGTCCGCGGCCTTCGTTCGCGAGCTCGAAGCTCGAGCGGAGGTCGACCACGTCGCTGAGGCCGAGCGCCCCGCGCAGCCGGCCCACGTCGGCCGGGCTCAGCGCATGGAGCGCGTCGCTGCGGAAGAGCACGCGCCAACGCAGCTGCCCACCACTCGAAGTGGGATAGCCACCGAGGTCCCGGAAGTTCACGCAGCCATCGAGCTCGATGCGTCGGTCCACGGCGCGGGAGTCTAGCCCCGACCTCCGGCGAAACCACGATCGCATGCGCTTCGGGTCCGCGTCGGAGCGCCTTCACATCGTCGGGCGGGGGGCGTGCGTGCCGTCTCGCTTGTATGATGAGCGCGCCGCTTGCGCTTGGATGGGGGGCCAGATGGCCGAGCCGGCTGGGTCGACGGCACGCGGAACGGAGATCTCCGAGAGGTCGACCGAGCTCGTGCTGCCCGATGGGCCTTCGATCGAGGCATCGATCGGCGAAGAGGGGATCGCGGTCCGCGAGACGCGTGCGCCTGCGGGCGCGCGCTGGTCGCGCCGTCCGCTCGACGACGGCTCCGCGAGCCGCCGGGTGGCGAGCGAGGCGACGGAGCAGACGTCACGACCGGTCGGTGACGAGTCGCGTGCATCCACCTCGTCGAGCCTGATCGAACGAGCGATCCAGCGGACGCAGCGAGAGGAGGTCGGCGTGAACGAGGCCGAGGGGAGCACGGCGAGCGGGGCCGGCGGGCGATGGCGGACCCACGCACCGAGCGCCCGTTCGTCGTCCGCCGCCGCGCGCGACGACGAAGCGCCGGAGGAGAGGGACGATGTCCGGGCGGACCGGAGCGCGACTCGCGATGCGACGTCCGCCGCCGGATCGAGCCCGAGACCCCCGCGAACGCCCGCGACCGGTGCCGCGGCGAGCAGCACGAAGACGGGCTCGACGACCGGCCCGGAGGCCTCCGCGGTACCCCGCGGACTCGCGCTCCCGGGCGATCGCGGCCCCCGGCGCGCGCCCGCCGAGACCCCGCGGCCTTCGTTCTGGCGCCGCATCGCGCTCGGTCGACTCGGCCGGCGCGGTCGGGAGCACGACGAGGAGGAGACCCCGGCGCGAACCGCGTCGGCGCCGGCCCCTTCCCGCGCCGAGCCCGCGCCCGTCGCCGTGACCGCGGGCGCGAGTGCGAGCCTGCCCGCGCGCCCGCGCCCGCGTCGCGAGTCCCAGCCGGCCCCGGCCGAGCCGGCCCTGCCTGCGGTCGAGGTGATCGAGAAGCGCGTGATGGAGCCGCTGCTCCAGGCGCTGGTCTCGGTCGAGGCGAAGCTCGAACGCAGCCACGCCGAGCTCACGGGCCGCTCCGACCACATCGACCAGCGTCTCACGCAGCTCTGGGAGATCGAGGAGCAGCTCGGCGCCCTCGGCGAGATCCAGGAGGCGCTGCTCCAGGTCGGCGAGCAGCAGCGCCGTCTCGAGTCCGCCTTCCTCGCCCAGACCCGCACCCTTCGCTGGCTGGTCGGGGCGGTCTTCTTCTCGCTCGTGACGGCCGCCTTCGTCGTGGCGGCGCTACTGCGCTGACGCCTCGCCATCGGGCCCGGTCGTCTCGGGCCCGCGCGCTCCGCCTCACGCCACGGCGATCCGCTTCCCGGGCGCGGTGGCCCCTGGTGACAGCCCGTCCTGCGCCCGCGCCCCGATCTGCGAACGCGTTCCCGAAGCTCCGGATTCCAGCCGGAGCGCAGCCCCAGGTCATCGCAGCGCACGCGCAGGCCGTACGTCGCTTGACAGCACCGGATCGATAAACCAGTTTATCCGCATATCCAGATATTCGAGTGCGATCGAGCCGATCGCGGTCCACCGTCCAATCCCTTCGACAATCCCCACCGAACGGCACGCCCGCTCGGAGAGGACTCGTCGAATCCGCCCCATCGTCCGATGAGGGCGGACGGCCGATGGCCCCCACCCTTCCTTCCGACGCGCCCCACCAGGAGAAAACGACGCATGTCCGACGCCACGCCCGCCTTCAAGGTCGCCGATCTCAGCCTCCACGAGTGGGGCCGCAAGGAGATCGAGCTCGCCGAGCACGAGATGCCGGGCCTGATGGCCCTGCGCGAGCGGTACCGCGGGAAGAAGCCCCTGGACGGCGTCCGGATCATGGGCAGCCTCCACATGACGATCCAGACCGCGGTCCTGATCGAGACGCTGACGGACCTCGGCGCCGACGTGCGCTGGGTCTCGTGCAACATCTTCTCGACCCAGGACCACGCGGCGGCCGCGGTCGTCGTCGGCCGGGACGGCACGCCCGAGAAGCCTACGGGCACGCCGGTCTTCGCCTGGAAGGGCGAGACGCTCGAGGAGTACTGGTGGTGCACGGACGTGGCGCTGCGCTGGCCCGACGGCTCGGGGCCCGAGCTGATCGTCGACGACGGCGGCGACGCGACGCTGCTGATCCACAAGGGGCTCGAGTTCGAGAAGGCGGAGAAGATCCCGGACTACAACCCCGAGACGGACGCCGAGGAGTGGGGTGTGATCCTCGACCTGCTCCGCAAGATCGCGAAGACCGACAAGACCCGATGGCATCGCACGGCCGAGAGCTGCCGCGGCGTCTCCGAGGAGACGACGACCGGCGTGAACCGGCTCTACCAGATGGAGAAGAACGGCACGCTGCTCTTCCCCGCCATCAACGTGAACGACTCGGTCACGAAGTCGAAGTTCGACAACGTCTACGGCTGCCGGCACTCGCTGCCCGACGGCCTGATGCGCGCGACGGACGTGATGCTCGGCGGCAAGGTCGCCGTCGTCTGCGGCTTCGGCGAGGTCGGCAAGGGCTCGGCCGAGTCCCTGCGCGGCCAGGGCGCCCGGGTGATCGTGACCGAGATCGATCCGATCTGCGCGCTCCAGGCCGCCATGCAGGGCTACCAGGTCGCGACCCTCGACGAGGTGATCGAGACCGCCGACATCTTCATCACGACGACGGGCAACTTCGACATCATCACCGCCGACCACATGGCGCGCATGAAGGACAAGGCGATCGTCGGCAACATCGGCCACTTCGACAACGAGATCGACATGGCCGGCCTGAAGAAGATCAAGGGCATCCAGCGCATCAACATCAAGCCCCAGTACGACGAGTGGCGCTTCCCGGACGGGCACAGCGTGCTCGTCCTCGCCGAGGGCCGGCTGCTGAACCTGGGCTGCGCGACGGGTCACCCGAGCTTCGTGATGTCCGCCTCGTTCACGAATCAGGTGCTCGCCCAGCTCGAGCTGCATCAGAACGGCGGGCAGTACGAGAACAAGGTCTACGTGCTGCCGAAGAAGCTCGACGAGGAGGTGGCGAGGCTGCACCTCGACAAGCTCGGCGTGAAGCTGACCCGGCTGTCGCAGGCCCAGGCCGACTACCTCGGCGTCGACGTCGACGGGCCGTACAAGCCGGAGCACTACCGCTACTAGGCGCGGCCGCGGAGGCTGCCCGCCCGGTCGACGCGTCCCGTGCGCCGTCGACCGGGCGCCTCCCGCGAGGCGCGCCGGAGAGCGCCATGCCCGAATCCCTGATCGGCCTGGGCCTCGTCGTCCTCTTCTGCGTGATCGGTCTGGCCGTGAACGCCGACGCCGAGGTGCTGATCTTCGCGGGGCTCGCACTCGCAGCGATCGGCTTCGCATACGGCATCCCGACCGCGATCGTGTACCACTGGCGGCTCCATCGCGCGCTCGACCGCGCAGGCCGACTCCCACCGCGCTGGTGGCTCCAGCCGACGGCGCACCATCACCTGCTCCCCCGCGACGAGCGCGCCGGCGTACTCCTCTGGGCGCTGATCGGCGGCTCGGGATTCGGTGTGATCGTGCTCGGCATCGTGCTCACGTCGGTCGGGCTCTGGCGTACGCTCTCGTCGTGACCCCCGACGATTCCCCGACCGTCGACCGGGCGCGCGCGCAGGAGGGCGACCCCCCGACCGCGCTCGCCGCGGGCCTCGGCGCCTTCGGCGCACGCCTCGCGCTGCGTCGCCCGCCGCTCTGCCCCGAGATCGAGCTCTGGCTGCTGCACGACGACGTCGACCTCGAGGCGGGCTGCCAGGAGCTGGCCGAGGGCGAGGCGCCCCCCTTCTGGGCCTTCTGCTGGGCGAGCGGACAGGCCCTCGCCCGCCACCTCCTCGATCATCCCGAGCGCGTGCGCGGGCTCCGGGTGCTCGACCTGGGTACGGGCTCGGGCGTCGTCGCGATCGCCGCCGCCCGGGCGGGCGCAGCCGAGGTGCTGGCCCTCGACCTCGACCCCGTGTCGCGGCGCGCCGCGACGCTGAACGCGGCGCACAACGGCGTCGCGATCACGCCCCTCGCGACGCCCCCCGACCGCTGGGACCTGATGCTCGCCGCCGACGTCCTCTACGAGACCGGGCTGCGCGCCTGGCTGCTGGACGAGGCGCGAAGGCAGGCGCCGATCCTGCTCGCGGATCCGCAGCGGACGGGCACGCCCCGCCTCGACTTCCCGGTCCTCGCCCGCTTCGACGCCACGACCTTCCCCGACGTCGACTCCCCCCGCCGTAGCGTCGTCCTGCACGAGATCCCTTCGCTCTGACCCGGATCGCGCGAGCGCTGCGCTAGCTTCGCGCCGCGCCCGACACCGACATCGATGTCGACATCGAGGAGGCGACGCATGTACATCGCGATGAACCGTTTCCGCATCGCGCGCGGGCGCGAAGGGGACTTCGAGAAGCTCTGGCGGGAGCGCGAGTCGCATCTCGACGGCGTCCCGGGCTTCGAGTCCTTCCATCTGCTGCGCGGCCCGCAGGACGACGAGTGCTCGCTCTACGCGTCGCATACGGTCTGGAAGGACGAGGCCGCCTTCCGGGCCTGGACCGAGAGCGAGTCCTTCCGCAAGGCCCACGCCCAGGCCCGCGCGCCGAGTGGCACCTATCTCGGACACCCGGTCTTCGAGGGCTTCGAAGCGATCCTCTGAGTCGGAGCCGAGGGCGCCGCAGGGAGACGTTCCATGAAGAGCCGCGCCATCCGCATCCGTGAGCCCGGAGCCTCGGATCGCCTCGAGCTCGCGGAGATCGACGTCCCCGAGCCCGGCGCGGGCGAGGTTCGCGTGGCGATCTCGACCGCCGGTGTCAACTACATCGACACCTATCAGCGCAGCGGCCTCTACCGCGTCCCGCTTCCCTTCACCCTCGGCCTCGAAGGGGCGGGTCGCGTCGAGGCCGTGGGCGACGGGGTGACGCGCTGGTGTGTCGGGGATCGCGTCGCCTGGGCGATGGCCCCGGGCAGCTACGCGGACGCCATGCTCGTCCCGGCCGAGCGTCTCGTCGCCCTCCCCGATGCGGTCTCCGAGGAGCTCGCGGCGGCCACCCTGCTGCAGGGCATGACGGCGCACTACCTGACGCACGGCGTGCGGGAGACGCGGCCCGGGGACGTGGCGCTCGTGCATGCAGCGGCGGGTGGGACCGGCGGCCTGCTCGTGCAGATGCTCGTCCGGGCGGGGGCCCGTGTGATCGCGACCTGCGGCACGATGACGAAGGCGGAGCTCGCTCGGACCGCGGGGGCGAGCGACGTGATCCTCTACGACGAGGAAGACTTCGCGGCCAGGACGCGCGCGCTCACGGACGGACGCGGGGTCGACGTGGTCTACGACGCGGTCGGCCGCGCGACCTTCGAGGGCAGCCTCGCATCCCTCCGATCGCGGGGACTGCTCTGCCTCTACGGGCAGGCGAGCGGGCCCGTCCCGCCCTTCGACCTGAACCGGCTGAACGACCTGGGCTCGCTCTTCGTGACCCGCCCCTCCCTCGGGCACTACGTCGCCGACCGCGCGTCGCTCGAAGGCCGCGCGGACGCCGTCTTCGAAGCGGTCGCCCGGGGCGAGCTCGTCCAGCGCATCGGCGCGCGCCATCCGCTCGAAGCCGCCCGGCGCGCCCATGACGAGCTCGAGAGCCGGGCGACGACGGGCAAGCTGGTGCTGACGACGGGGAACGTGGCCTGACCGACGAGAGGCGAGCGGGCGCGAACGCGGGCGAAGGCCCGCGAAACACTCAATCGGGCCCGACGGCGTCGATCGCGACGGTCCCGGGCTGCGACGCGACGCGTTCGAGCCAGGCCCGGATCGCAGGCCGCGCCGCGAGGTCGAAGCCACCCTCGTGCGCGACGTGCGTGTAGGCGTAGAGCGCCACGTCCGCGATCGAGCAGCGCTCGCCCACGAAATACGAGCGTGCCGCGAGATGCCCCTCCATCACGTCGAGGGCCGCCTCGGCCCGACGCCGTCGCTCGGGCAGCTCGGCCGCATGCGCCTCGAGCTGGCCGGCGAAGGTCCAGAAGCGGACGACGGCGACGTAGGGCTCGTGGCTGTACTGCTCGAAGAACATCCACTGCAGCACCTCGGCCTGCTCGAAGGCAGAAGTCGGCCAGAAGGGCGTGCCCTGCGCGAGGTGGAAGAGGATCGCGTTCGACTCGGCCAGCCGACGCCCGTCCTCGAGCACCAGGAGCGGAATCCGACCGTTCGGGTTCAGCGCCAGGAATTCCGGGCGACGGGTCTCACCACGCAGGATGTCGAGCTCGACGCGTTCGTACGGGAGACCGAGCCAGGCCAGGAGCAGGCGGACCTTGTAGCCGTTGCCGGACTCGTGGAAGTCGTAGAGACGGAGCAAGTGGACGCCTCGACCAGGGGCGCAGGTCGTGCGACGATAGCGCGCCGCGGAACGCGCCGGAACGGATCGCCTGGATGACGAACGAGCTCGGCTGGATCTTCCCGACCCTCGCGATCGCGACGTGGGTCGGTGTTCCTTGTTATGCGGCGATCGCGCGCGGGCGGGTCTACGCGATCTTCGCGGCCGTCCTGCTGACCCTCTCGCTGCCGGCCGCGCTCGTGCTGCACGGCCGGCTCCGGATGCTCTTTCCGCCGGGCGTCGCGGCGGGACTCGACCTCCTCTTCGCGTACTCGATGGCGGCGGCGGCGGTCCAGCTCGCGCATCTCGTGCGTGCGCGCATGCGCAGCTCGCTGTTCCGATGGGCCGTTTCCGTGCCGGCCCAGACCTTCATCGCAGGCGGCATGCTCGCGGGGCCCTGGCTGCTCGTCCTGCTGCCCCTGCGCCTGCTCTGCCAGGCCCTCGACTGGACGGGGGCGCTCACGGTCCTGCCCTTCGTGGAGGCGCTGCCCCTCGCGGTGGCCGTCGCCTCGATCGCGACCTCGATCGCCGTGCGTCCGGAGACCGTGCGCTTCCGGCTCGGCGACGTCGGACCACGGGAGCTCTCGCGCGTGCCGGTCGAACGCTTCCGCGGCAGCGAGCCGACGCCGCTGCGCGATCGACCGCTGCGCCTGGTGCAGCTGACGGACACGCATCTGGGGCCCTGGCAGAGCGTGCGGCGCCTGCGCGAGCGGATCGCTTCGCTCGTCGCGCGCGAGCCCGACCTCGTCGTCCTGACCGGAGACTTCCTGACGATGGAGAGCATGGGCACGCCGGGCTGTCTGGAGGCGGCACTCGAGCCGCTGGCTGCCATGGCCGATCGATGCATCGCGATCTTCGGCAACCACGACCACGAGGCGCCCGAGACCGTGCGGCGCGCGATGGCCGTCCACGGCATCCGGCTCCTCGTCGACGACGAGGCCTGCCTGGAGACCCCGGTCGGACCGGTCCAGATCGTGGGTGCCGACTACCGCTCGAGCGAGCGGCGCGAGCACCTCGCCGGTCTGCTGGATCGCTTCCCACGCCGCGCCGGACACCTCCGACTGCTGCTGCTGCACGACCCGTCGGGCTTCCACGCGCTGCCCGAGGACGAGGTCGACCTCGTCCTCTCCGGCCATACCCACGGCGGACATCTCGGCCTCGTGTCGCTCGGGCTCGACTGGACCGTGCTCTCGCGCACGCGATGGCCGGATCAGGGTCTCTTCGCGCGGGGCACGAGCCGCCTCTACGTCCATCGCGGCACGGGCTTCTACGGCTTCCCGCTCCGGGTCGGTGTGCCCGCCGAGCTCTCGCTGCTCGAGATCGGGCTGCGCTGATCCCCTCGAGGCCGATGGCGCGCGGGGCCGGCGTGCTGATCCGGAGGGCGGTCGACTACCAGACCGTGCGGCCGCCGTCGATCACGTGTTCGTGGCCGGTCACGTAGCTCGACAGATCGGAGAGCAGGAAGATCACGAGCCCCGAGATCTCCTCTCGCGAGCCCGGCCGACGCAGCGGCTGCTCCGCGAACATCGTCTCGTAGTCGCTCTCGGGCACCAGGAACATGCCCGTTCCCTCGACCGCGCCGGGATGCACCGAGTTGACGCGGATGTTCCACGCACCGAGCTCCTTCGCCGCCACCTTCGAGAGACCGCGCACCGCCCACTTCGACGTACCGTAGGCGCCGTGCTCGGGGATGCCCCGCGTGCCCGCGATCGACGAGAGGTTGACGATCGAGCCCCCGCCCGAGTCGCGCATCGCCGGCGCGACCTTCTGCACGCCGAGGAAGCTGCCGATCACGTTCACCTCGAGCATCTTGCGGAGCCGGTCGACGCGCTCGTCGAGCAGCGGCGTCACCCACCAGATCGCGGCGTTGTTCACGAGACCGTCGAGGCGCCCGAAGCGCTCCTTCGCGAGGGCGACCACGCGATCCCAGTCCGCCTCGCTCGTCACGTCCTGCTCCGCGAAGACCGCCGCGTCGCCGAGCCGCGACGCGAGCTTGCGACCGGCCTCGGCCTGCAGATCCGTCAGTACGACGCTCGCGCCCTCCGCGACGCAGCGCTCCGCATGGACTGCCCCCATGCCCTGCGCGGCGCCCGTGATGACGATGCATTTCCCGGAAAGCAGGCCCATTCGACACTCCTTCGATCCGCGAGCCCCGGCGCCCGGAAGCGGTCGCCGCGGGGCGCCTCGCGAAGCGCCGACTCTAGCAAGCACCCGCCGGCGGCCGGGATCGATCGCGATCGGAGGTCGCCGCCGCCCGAAGCCCCTGCCCCTCGTCCCAGTGCAGCTCGACGTCGACCGACGACACGCGCGCCCAGTCGAAGCCGGCGACCAGATCCGCAGGCCGACAGGCCTCTCCGGCCGGGAGGAGGCCCACGAAGCCCGCCAGCAGCCCGCAGAGCGCCTCCGCCGCGTAGTGCCGACGCAGGGTGGCGACGTCGACGGCGCCGTGCAGCTTCGAGAGCTTCTCGCCGTCGCGCTCGAGGAAGAGACCATGATGGCGGTAGGCGGGGGTCGGGAGCGAGAGCGCGCGCTGCAGCGCCACCTGCAGGATCGTCGAGGGAGCGAGGTCCCGGCCGCGCACGACGCGCCCGACACCCGAAGCCGCGTCGTCGACGACGGAGGCGAAGTGATAGGCGAAGGCGCCGTCGCGCCGCCGCAGGATCGGGTCCCCGAAGAGCGCAGCCGCATCGCCGGACAGGTCGAGCCCCGACTCGTCGAGCAAGGGGACGAAGGCCGACTCGAGCCGTAGCCGCAGCGGTCGGTCCGTCGTTCGCCAGCTCGAGGGCTGGACGACCTGCGCACGGCAGGTGCCCGGGTAGCGGAACGAGCCGTCCGGAGCGCGAACCCCCTCCTGGCGGATCGTCGCACGCGAGCAGTCGCAGGCGTAGACGCGCCCCGCGGCGACGAGCGCCTCGAGGGCGGCCTCGTGTCGATCGTGATGAGACGACTGCAGGCTCTCCGCATCCCACTCGAGGCCGAACCACGCGAGATCGCGACGCATCGCCTCGACGTAGCCCTCGCGCGTGCGCTCGCGATCGAGATCCTCGAGCCGCAGCCAGACCTCCGCCCCGCGCGAGCGCGCGTCGAGCCAGCAGAGCAGCCCCGCGAGCAGCGTCCCCGGATGCACGCCCCCCGTCGTCGAGGGTGCGAAGCGCCCGCGCGCCGGACGGATCCGTCCACCGAGAGTCGCCCCGCTCATCGCCCGGCGCCTCCGACCGCGAGCGCACCCCGCGCCGCGCGATCCAGCCACTGCCCCCGGAACACGACGACCTCGGGATCCCGCAGCACGGCGAGATCCTCGAGCGGATTCCCCGCGAGCACGAGCAGGTCCGCCGACAGCCCGGGCGAAAGGCGACCCGTCTCGTCGTCGATCCGAAGCGCCCGCGCCGCCTCGGAGGTCGCCGCACGCAGCACGTCCACGGGACGTAGGTCCGCATAACGTGCGAAGGCGAGCAGCCCGTCGACGAGGTCGGCGTGGGCGACGCCGGGGATGCCCGCGTCGGTCGAGGCGATGAAACGGATGCCGTGGTCGCGCTGCCGGCGCAGGCATCCCGCCATGCGCCGGAAGAAGTCGGTCGGCTCGCCGCGCTCGTCCTCGATGCGGCGCCCCCAGCCCGCGTTCACCGTCGGCGACACCCACAGCTCGCGCCGCGCCATCTCCGCCATCAAATCCGCGTCGAGCGCCGTCCCGAAGCCGTCCGCGCCGGCAAAGGACGCATGCTCGAGGGTCCGGACGCCGGCCTGCACGGCGAGACCGAGGCCCCCGGTCCCGTGGCAGTGGGCCGCAACCGACCGCCCCGCCCGCGCGGCCGCCTCGACGGCGACGCGCATCGAAGCGAGGTCGAATTGCGCGTCGCGGGCACGACTGCCGGGGGTGTAGACGCCGCCCGTCGCCACGAGCTTGATCCAGTCGCTCCCCGCCTCGACCTGACGGGACACGACCGCCTCGATCTCGGCGCGGCTTCCCGCCTCACCGCCCCAGAAGGAGCAGTGCCCGCCGGGCGTGGTCAAAGGCTGGCCGCAGCAGAGCAGCCGCGGGCCCCGGGCGAGCCCGGCATCGATGCGCGCGCGCAGGGCGTGCTCGCGATGCCCTCCGCCGCCGCAGTCGCGGGCGGTCGTGATCCCGGCGTGCAGCATCGCCTCGGCCCGCGCCGCCATCCCCGCGAGCCGCTCGGCCTCGGGAACCGCGAGCTGCTCGGCCGGCGTGCGCAGCCCCGGATCGAGCTCGAGATGGACGTGGGCGTCGATCAGGCCGGGGACGAGCACGCGGCCCGGGAGCGCGATCTCGCGCGGTGTCCCGCCGCCCTCGCCCGCCGCGGGCCCGATCGCGACGATCCGGCCGTCGCGCACCCGCAGCGGCGACGGGCGCTCCGGCAGGCGCTCCCCGGAGCCCTCCCAGAGCCGCGCCTGGGTAATGAGAAAGTCCTGTGAATCCATGGGTTTGGACCGCCTGCCCGCGCTCGTCTGCGGGCCTCCCGTTGCGCTCGGGCCGATCTTGGGCATTCTCCGGCGTCGACCCGCAGGAACCCCGGCGGGCGACGGCCGGACCGCCCCGACGCGGCCCACGCGATCCCCGATCGGCCCAGTGTGGCCCAGACGGGCGCCGCGTGGAGCCCGGAGCGAGCCGGCCGGGACCCAAGGGCCCGGATCGGCCCGAACGCAGCGAGCGCGTCCCGACCGAACGAGTTTCATCGGGAGCCCCACTGCCCACGCGAAGCGGAAGGACGCCTCAAGAGATGTCGGACAACGAAGTGCTGGTCGTCGCCTCCAAGATCAAGACGTACATCAAGAACAAGGGAGACATGAAGACCTCCGCCGGCGTCTTCGACGTGCTCTCGGATCGGCTCCGGGCGATGTGCGACCAGGCGATCGAGAGCGCCCGCGCGGACGGTCGCAAGACGGTGCTCGACCGCGACTTCAGCTAGCCCGGGAGCGAGCTCCTCTCCGTGGATCCGGCCGGATCCCAGCTCCTCCGGTCTGCCCGGGCCGCCTCCGGGCAGCCGGTGGCGGGCCGGCGTGGCCATGCGCCGTTCCCCCTCGCCGCCTGCGACGGGACCCGATGACCGAGCCGACCGAAGGGGTGACGGAGCCTGCCCTCCGTGTCGCGGCGCGGACCGACGTGGGTCTCGTCCGCGCCGCCAACGAAGACGCCTGCGAGGTCTTCGAGGCGGCGGACGGCAGCCGGCTGCTCGTGGTCGCCGACGGGATGGGCGGCCATCGCGGCGGTGCGACGGCCAGCGGGACCGCCGTCGAGACGATCGGCCGCGTCTTCTCGGAGCGCGGCTCGGGCAGCCCCGGCGAGCTGCTGAGTCGGGCGATCACGACCGCCAACGCGCGCATCTTCGAGCTGGCCCGGAGCGAGCCCGAGCTCTCCGGCATGGGCACGACCGTCGTGGCCCTGCTGCTCGACGCGCGCGGTCGCGGCACGGTCGCCCACGTCGGCGACAGCCGCGCCTACCGCTATCGGCGCGGTCGGCTCGAGCCTCTGACCATCGACCACAGCTACGTCGCCGATCTCCATCGCCGCGGCGTGATCTCCGCCGAGGAGGCCGCGCACCACCCGCGCCGCAACGAGATCCTGCGCTCCGTCGGCGTCGGGCCCGAGGTCGAGGTCGACGTCGCCGGCGTCGAGGTCGCGCCGGGTGATCGCTTCGTGCTCTGCTCCGACGGTCTGTCCGGCGTCGTCGACGACGACGAGATCGCGGCGATCGTGCAGGCCGAGTCGCCGGCGCAGGCGGTCGATTCGCTCGTCGAGCTCGCCAACGAGCGCGGCGGGCCGGACAACATCACGGTGCAGATCCTCGCGATCCCCGTGGATGCGACGCAGGTCGATCCCGAGGCGACCGCGCCCGTCGAGATCTCCGAGGTCGGGATCCAGGCGATCGAGACGCGACGCCGGACCCGCGCGCGCCTGCGAAGGGCGGGCCTGCTCGCTGCCCTCGCTCTCGGCCTGATCGGCGTCTTCGTCGTCTGGCGGATCCTCGCGGGCGGGCAGGACGCGGGCCGAGGCCCCGACGCGCCCGTCGACGAGCCGCGACGCGGCATCCCGCGCGAGGCCCCCTAGGACCCGCGACGGGATCGCGTGCGCGTCGCGCGCCCCGGGCGTCGGCCGTCGGGACGTCCCGCTAGGCCCCGTCGCGCGAAGGACCCGTCGACTGGCCGTCGAAGGCCACCTGGATCGCCACCTCCCGGGGCCGGCTCGCCGGGTCGAAGGCGATCGCCAGGAACTCGTCGGCGACGTGGCGCGGCGAGTTGAAGGCCTCGTCGCGCTTTCGCTGGCGGAAGCGCTCGACGTCCGGGAAGTCGGAAGCGTTCGACGCGCGGATCTGCGTCTGCATCAGCGTATCGACGACACCCGGCGCGACCGAGTAGGCGCGCAGTCCGTGGGCGGCCTCCTCGACCGCGAGGACCTCGGTCAGTCGCTCGACACCGGCCTTGCCGGCGCAGTAGGCGCCCCACCCGGCGTAGGGCTTCCAGGCGGCGCCCGACGAGACGTTGATCAGGACACCGCCGCGCCCCTGGCGATGCAGGTGTCGGACATAGCATCGCGAGCCGATGAACACGCCGACGAGGTTGGTCTCGATGTGGTCGCGGAACTCTTCGACTTCGACGTCGCGCACGGGACGGATCGGCTCGAGCACGCCGGCGTTGTTCACCCAGAGATCGATCGCGCCGAACCGCGCCTCCGCCTCGCCGACGAGCGCCTCGAGGGCCGACTCGTCGCGCACGTCGAGCTGCCGCGACAGCACGCGATCGCTCTCGTCGAGCGCGGGCCTCGACCGCGAGCAGAGCACGAGGCGCAGGCCGAGCTCGGAGAAGCGTTCGGCCAACCCGGCGCCGATTCCGCGGCTCGCTCCACTCACGAAGGCGACACGCCCCGCGAGTCCCGATCGCCAGTCCTCCGTCATTCGCCGGTCCCCTCCCTCTCGCTCGCGGACGAGGATGGCCCGGTGTCGGGAGGCGCGCCCGCCCGCGCCAACGTCCGCAGGTCGTTGCCCGACGGCTGCTGGAAGACGCGCAGACCGAATTCCGGAACCATCGCCAGGATGCGATCGAAGAGATCGGACTGGATGTCCTCGTAGGCGACCCAGGCCGTATCCGTCGTGAAGCAGTAGACCTCGATCGGTACGCCCTGGCCGCTCGCCTCGAGCTGCCTCACCAGCAGCGTGTAGCCCTCCTGATGGATGGCCGGATTGCGGCGCAGCGTCGCCAGGATCCACGCACGGAAGGTGCCGAGATTCGTCAGCCGCCGCAGATCCGCCGTCACGCTCGGATCGACGCCCGGTGCCCGGTTCGCGTCCAGGAGCTCCTCCCGCTTGCGGGCCACGTAGTCGCGCAGGAGCGACCAGCGACCGAAGCGCTCGATCTCCTCGTCCGTCAGGAAGCGAACGGTCTGCAGGTCGATCGCCACCGATCGCTTGATGCGCCGGCCGCCGGAGGCCGCCATGCCGCGCCAGTTCTTGAACGAGTCGGAGATCAGACGATGGGTCGGGATCGTCGTGATCGTCTTGTCCCAGTTCTGGACCTTGACCGTATGCAGCGCGACCTCGATCACGTCGCCGTCCGCCCCGAGCCCCGGCATCTCGATCCAGTCCCCGACCCGGATCATGTCGTTACCGGCGAGCTGGATGCTCGCGACGAAGGAGAGGATCGTGTCGCGGAAGATCAGCAGGAGCACCGCCGTCATGGCGCCGATGCCCGACACGAAGATCCACGGCGATCGGTTCATCAATACGGCGAGGATCAGCAGCGCCGCGACCAGATGCACGACGATCGCGAAGACCTGCAGATAACCCTTGATCGGCCGCTCGCGGTACTCGGGATGACTGTCGTAGATCGCCTCCGCCGCGCGCAGGAAGCTCGAGATCGCCAGCGTCCCGACGAGGAGCATGACGGCGACCGAGACGCGCCGGACGCCGTCGACCAGGCCCTCGGCGAGCGTCGGGAAGAAGCCCATCCCGTAGTGGACGACGAAGGCCGGCGCGATCCAGGCCACCCGGCTGAACACGCCCGAGCGCACGAGCTCGTCGTCCCAATGCGTCGAGGTCGTCGCCGCGAAGCCGTGGGCCGCCCGGATCAGCGCCCAGCGCACCACGAAGTAGACGATCGTCGCGGCGAGGGCGACGAGCGCGAGATCGACGAAGATCGCCCACCAGGGCTCGGCCGCTGCCACCTCGCCCCCGCGCAGGCCGAGATCCCTCAGGAATTCGTCCATCCCGCTCCCTCGCCTCACTCCGCGGTGACCGACCGCCGACGCGCGCATGAGCGCCGGGACGATCCGTCATCGCGGACGGGCCCTCCCGCTCCAACCGGACCTGCGCCGCGCCGGGCACGCACCCCGCCGCGTCCCGGGGCGGGCGAGCATATCGAATACGCTGCGATCGACCGCCCGCATCGACCGGCCGAGCGGAGATCCCCTACCCTTGCGCGCCGATGTCCCCCAGCAAGGCCCCCCGACCCCGTCGCTCCGCATCCGCACGCACGACGCGTCGTCCGCGCGGCGCGAGTCCCGGCGAGCTCGATCACATCGAGATCCGCGGCGCCCGCGAGCACAACCTCAAGTCCGTCGACGTCGACGTGCCGAAGAAGAAGCTCGTCGTGATGACCGGCGTCTCGGGCTCGGGCAAGAGCTCGCTCGCCTTCGACACGCTCTACGCGGAGGGCCAGCGACGCTACGTCGAGAGTCTCTCCGCCTACGCGCGACAATTCCTCGGGCAGATGGAGAAGCCGCGCTACGACACGATCCGCGGCCTGTCGCCGACGATCTCGATCGAGCAGAAGACGACGGGCAACAACCCGCGCTCGACGGTCGGCACGATCACGGAGATCTCGGACTACCTGCGCGTGCTCTGGGCGCGGACGGGCAAGCAGCATTGCCACGTCTGTGGCGATCCCGTCGAGAGCCAGACCGCCGAACAGATCGCCAAACGCCTCGCGGGCCTCGACGAGGGCGCGCGCGTCGTCCTGCTCTCACCGCTCCTCGTCAACCGCAAGGGCGAGCATCGCGAGCTGCTCGAGGAGGCGCGCCGCGCCGGCTGGACCCGGCTGCGCGTCGACGGCGAGATCCGCGAGACCGAGGGCCTCGAGGCCCTCGACAAGCGCAAGAAGCACCACGTGGAGGCCGTGATCGATCGGCTCGTCGTCAAGTCCGGCATCACGAGCCGGCTGACCGGCTCCGTCGAGACCGCGCTCCGCATCGGCGACGGTCAGCTGATCGCTTCGATCCAGCAGACCGCGGAGCGGGCCGCCGTCGACCGCACGTTCTCCGAGCACGCCGCCTGCGCGCGCTGCCAGATCTCGTTCCCCGAGCTGACGCCCCAGGCCTTCTCCTTCAACAGTCCCCAGGGCATGTGCGGCGACTGCAACGGCCTCGGCAACCGCTTCGAGATCGACCCCGACCTCGTCGTGCCCGACGACTCACTCACGATCGACCAGGGCGCCCTCAGGCCCTGGGGCGAGAACGTCTCCGAGAAGGAGGGCTTCGGGTCGGGCTTCCGCAAGCAGATCCTCGCCCAGCTCGGCGTCTCCTCGAGCAAGCCCTGGCGCAAGCTGACCGAGAAGCAGCGCCGCGAGGTCCTCTACGGCACGGGCGAGCGGCGCTTCAAGGTCAAGTGGAAGGGCAAGGACGGAGGCGGCGGCCAGTTCGACACGACCTGGGAAGGCCTGATCCCGCGCCTCATGCGGCGCTTCCGCGACACGAAGTCGGAGGGCATGAAGCGCTGGTACGCGAAGTACATGGCGGACACGGCCTGTACGACCTGTCGCGGTACGCGGCTGCGGGCCGAGAGCTCCGCCGTCCGCGTCGCCGACCGGACGCTGGTCGAGGTCTCCGCGATGACCGTCGACGAGGCACGTGCCTTCTTCGACACGATCGCGCTCGAGGGCGCCGACCGGAAGATCGCGGCCGAGGTACTGAAGGAGATCCGCGCGCGCCTCGACTTCCTCGGCGCGGTCGGCCTCGGCTACCTCTCCCTCGACCGCGCGGGTCCCTCGCTGTCCGGTGGCGAGTCCCAGCGCATCCGCCTCGCGAGTCAGGTCGGCTCCGACCTAACAGGCGTGATCTACATCCTCGACGAGCCCTCGATCGGACTGCACCCGCGCGACAACGCGCGCCTGCTCGCGACCCTCGAACGCATGCGCGACATCGGCAACACGGTCGTCGTCGTCGAGCACGACGAGGAGACGATCCGCGCCGCCGACTGGGTGCTCGACTTCGGTCCGGGCGCCGGCGTCGCGGGCGGCCGCCTCGTACACGCCGGGACGCCGAAATCCCTCGAGCGCAATCGCGAGTCGCTGACCGGGGCCTACCTCGCGGGTCGGCGCCGGATCGAGATCCCGCCCGTGCGCCGCGTCGCGAAGGGCGGGCTCAAGATCCAGGGCGCGCGGGAGAACAACCTGCGCGACGTCGACGTCGAGATCCCGCTCGGCATCCTGACCGTCGTGACCGGCGTCTCGGGCGCGGGCAAGTCGACGCTCGTGAACGACATCCTCTTCCCCGCCGCCTCGCGCGAGCTGATGGGCGGGAGCGCCCGGGTCGGCCGCCATCGCACGCTCTCCGGGCTCGGCCAGCTCGACAAGGTCATCGACATCGACCAGCGCCCGATCGGCCGCACCCCCCGCAGCAACCCCGCCACCTACATCAAGGTCTTCGACGAGATCCGCAGCTTCTTCGCCGAGCTGCCCGAGAGCCGCGTGCACGGCTACAAGCCCGGCCGCTTCTCCTTCAACGTGAAGGGCGGCCGCTGTGAGGCCTGCGAAGGCGACGGTGTCCGAAAGATCGAGATGCACTTCCTGGCCGACGTGTTCGTGCGCTGCGAGCAATGCCAGGGCAGGCGCTTCAACGAGGCGACGCTCCGCGTGCAGTACAAGGGCCACTCGATCGCGGAGGTGCTCGACCTGACCGTCGCCGAGGCGATCGAGCTCTTCGCCGCGCATCCGAAGATCCGTGGCCCGCTCGAGCTGCTCCAGCGCGTCGGCCTCGACTACCTCCACCTCGGCCAGCCGAGCCCGACCCTCTCCGGCGGCGAGGCCCAACGCATCAAGCTCGCCCGCGAGCTCTCGAAGCGCTCGACCGGCCGCACGCTCTACATCCTCGACGAGCCGACGACCGGCCTCCACTTCGAGGACGTCCGCAAGCTGCTCGGCGTGCTCGACGAGCTCGTCGAGGCAGGCAACAGCGTCGTCGTGATCGAGCACAACCTCGACGTCATCAAGACCGCCGACTGGCTCGTCGACCTCGGACCCGAAGGGGGTCCCGAGGGCGGCGGGATCGTGTGCTGCGGCACACCCGAGGACGTGGCGCGGGTGAAGGCCTCGCATACGGGCCGCAGCCTCGCGCCGATCCTCGGGGATCGCCGTCGCGGGGGCCGGGCCCGGACCGGGGGCGGGCGCGGCCGGAAGGCCTGAACGCTCGAACCGGCCGCGCGGGTACGGAACTCCGGCGCGCCCGGGCGTGTCGATCACGCGTCGGATTCGCGAGGCGATGCCCTACAGTATGGCCCCGCAGCCGCAGACGCGGCCGACGTTTCGACCCCCGCCCTCCGCCCGCGATCCGCGGCGGACCGGCCCGATCGCGAGGACCCGATGACCTTCTCCCTGCGCGCCCTTCGAACGGAGCGCCGCTCCGGCCGCTCGCTCCAGCCGATCGTCTCGATCGCCCTCGCGCTCCTCGCGCTCGGGCTCGTCGGATCAGCCTCGCAGGCCGCCGCCCAGACCGCGCCCAAGTCCGACGACGAGAAGGCCTTCTACTCGATCGGCACGGGCATGGCGAACCAGCTCCAGATGCTGAAGCCGCTCTCCGATCGCGAACTCGATCTGCTCGTCCAGGGCGTGCGCGACGCCGTGCGCGGCCGCACGCTCGCCGTCGAGCAGCAGGAGGGAGCGACGCTCGTGCGGGCGCTGGTCAAGCAGCGCCAGGAGAAGGCCATCGAGCTCGAGCGCGCGGAGGCGGCGGCCTTCCTCGCGGCGGAGGCGGCCAAGAAGGGCGCGCGGACGACCGAGTCGGGCCTCGTCTATACGGAGGTCCGCGCGGGCAACGGTGCGTCGCCTACGGCGACGGACAAGGTCCGGGTGCACTACCACGGCACGCTGCGCGATGGGACGGTCTTCGACAGCTCGATCGAGCGCGGGCAGCCCGCGGAGTTCCCGCTCAACCGCGTGATTCCGTGCTGGACGGAAGGCGTGGCGATGATGAAGGTGGGCGGGAAGTCGCGACTCGTCTGCCCGTCGGAGATCGCGTACAAGGACCGGGCGACGGGCAAGATCCCGCCCGGGGCCGCGCTCGCCTTCGACGTCGAGCTGCTCGAGATCCTGAAGTAGGGGCCTGGGCGGACGCGCGGCGCGCTCGAGCCCACGCGTCCGGGACCGGCGCTAGAGCGCGATCCGCTCGGCGGCCATGATCGTCGTCGCGGACGCGAGGAAGCAGATCCCGACGGCGACGAAGGGCGCCGCGAGTCGCAGATCGTGGGCGATGCGTCGCGAGAGCCGCTTGCGACGACGGATCCAGGTCGAGTGCGGGTTCAAGGTCGTCCTCGCAGGGCGCACGCCGGGGCGCAGGGCGTGCGCAGACGACCGGAGCTATCGGTCGCTCTCGCTGCCGGCTTGATGCACACGGCGCCTCGCTTCGGCGATCGCCTCGTCGTCCGCACGGCGCAGGGCCTGCTCGGGATCGACGCCCAGACGACGGGCCAGCGCGACCCAGGCGCCCAGCCCCTCCCCCACGAGCCGCACGGCATCGGGCGTCTTCGTCGTCCGCCGACCTGCGTCCGGCGCGTCGACGAGCGCCGCCCGGGCCCGATCGCACGCGGATGCGAGCCTCGATGCGAGCCCGTCGTCCGGATCCGACGCGCTCGGGGGCGCGCGCCGTGCGAGGCGACCCGCGATCTTCGCCGAGCGGGCGAGGGCCGGAAGGCGACGGGGGATGCCCGCGAAGGGGTCCGCCGCCTCGTTCCCTCCGGCCGCAGCCCGCTCCGCCGCCTTGATCGCCTCCCATCGCGCACTCTGCTCGCCTGCGCTCGCGGGCGTCACGGCATCGGCGAAGACGTGGGGATGCCGTCGGATCAGCTTCTGCGTGATGGCCTGCGCGACGCCGTCGAAGTCGAAGGCGCCCTGCTCCTCCGCGATACGCGCCTGGAACACGACCTGGAAGAGCAGGTCCCCGAGCTCGTCGCGCAGCGCCTCGAGGTCACCGGACTCGATCGCCTCGTCGACCTCGTAGGCCTCTTCGATGGTATGCGGGGAGATCGAGGCGAAGTCCTGCTCGAGGTCCCAGGGACAGCCCGCCTCCGGGTCCCGGAGTCGCGCCATCACCCGCTGGAGCGCGTCGATGCCTGCCATCGCGCGAGTATAACGGCGGGTCGACCGGCTCTGGACGCCGACGACTCAAGTGATTTGCGAATCGGTCGATGGCGTCAGAACGGATCCTTGCGCTCCGATCGGAGCTCCGCTCGCGGACGCTCCGATCACGGCGCCACGCCGTCCACCGAGGTCCCGGAGCCCGCGGACCCCGGTGGTCGGCCCAAGGAGGCTCGCGATGAGCGAACTCCCGCGCATCCTGCCGACGGCGCCGAGCGCCGGCATCCGCCCCCTCCGCCCGAGTCGCGAGACGGACCGCGAGCCCCAGAGGCCGCGCCGCGAGAAGCGCAGCCGCCGCGAGCGAGACGCGGACGACCCCGACGAGCCCGACCGCGCGGATCGAGCCGACGACGAGGACGGCGCGAGCGACCCGGGCGGCATCGACATCCGCGTCTGACCCGGTCCACTCGGGCGGACTGCGTCTGACCCGGTCCTCGCGGTCGGGACGCGCGACTTCCGCGTCGGCTGCCGTCGACTCGATCGCGACTCAGCCGAGCCCGGCCGCGTAGGTCGCGAGGTCGAAGTAGTCGCGCCAGACCTTGATCCGGCCGTTCTCGAGCTCGAAGACGCCGAGACAGGGCAGATCGACGGCCTTCTCGCCTGCCCGGGTCCGGTCCACGCGCTCCGCGAAGACGAGATCGCCCCGCGCGACGACGTGGCGCAGCTCCCACTCGGTCCCGGTCCAGGCGGCCGTGAAGCCGCGAATCAGCTGCTCGACGTTCGCGCGTCCCGTGACCGGCCCCATCGGCATGTTGTGATAGGTCCCGTCCTCGGTGAAGTAGGACGCGAGCTCGGTGGGATCGAGGCGGGACCAGGCCGCCACGAAAGCCCGCACGACCCGCTCGTTCTCCGTTATCGACACGCCCTCCCCGAGACGCCGCGAAGGCGGTCTCGGGACCGCCTCGCGAACGCGCGACGAGCGTACCATGCCGCCCGGGCGGCGAGGAGCGGAGGCTTCGGAGCGGGGGGCGGCTCAGCGGCCGCTGCTGGCGAGCTTCGCGATGTGAAGGACGCCCCAGCCGTCTGCGTCCTTGCAGACCTTGGCGAGCTCGTCGGTCGCGAGGGTCTCGGCATGACTGGCCGAGCGGGCGCGCACGGTGAGGATGCGCGTGCGAGGACCGCCGATCTGCTTCATCCGCACGCGGAAGTAGGGCAGGCTCTCTTCGGGCTCGGGCTTGGGCGGCGGCTCGAGCTCCCTCGGCCTGGGCAGGTCCGCCTCGCACGACTCGGCTTCGAGATCACGCGGCTTCGGGGGAGCCAGCGGCACGCGTTCGAGGCGCGGCGGCTCGCTCGCCGGCGCGAGCTGGTCGAGCAGCGCCATGAACGACGCCGGCGGCTCGGAGATCACGCAGCCCAGTCGGCGCAGCGACGAGGAGCGATCCGAGGCCGCGGGCGTGCGCTCGTTCCAGACGATCGCCGAGACCTTGATCGGCTTGCGACCGTCCGGATTGATCACGATCCGGATCGGATCGCCTTGATCGAAGTGCAGCGTGGTCACGACGGCCAGGCCGCCCTCGGAGAGCGTCACGATGCGACCGCGCGCGTGCCGTCGTCGCGACTGGACGATCTCGCAGGGCAGCTTGCATCGGACGCGTCGCCGTCGCGTGATCCGGGACATCGATTCTCCCTTCGCTTCCGTCGCGCGCGCCGGCGCAGCCTCGAGTCCCGGAGTCCATCGGAGCCGGAGTCGTGCACCCGTGTGCGCCACGACACCACGGGCGAGGCCGCCGTGACGACGCACGCCGGATGCCGCGGGCGCGCCGACCGACGCGCCGACCCGTCGCAGTCCACGCGCAGCGAGCCCGCGTGGGATCGGCAGCGATGGGCGCCTAGCCCCAGAGCTCCACGATCTGCGCGATCGAGACCTCGGCGATCACCTTCAGGTCGGCGTCGATCAGCTCGTAGAGGATGCCGTTCCGGGTGTGGTTGCCAAAGAAGACGACGGCGCCCGCCTCGCCGCCGCGCTCGAGATGCGGATGGGCATCGCCGGTCGACAGTCCGTACGTCCCGACGGGCTTGATGCGTTCGCGGCGCGAGCCGTCGGGCAGCAGGTCCGTCACGCGATGTTCGCCGGCCAGCACGAGGGAGGTCGTGGTGGCCACGTGGCGATGACGGGGGCAATGGCCGCCCTGGTCGTCGAAGTGCAGCAGGAAATCACAGGTGCCCGCATCGAGGTCCCAGCCCAGCATCGCGACGGAGTAGGCGACGCGATAGCCCGTCTCCGTCTCGTCGGTGAGTTGCTTCCATTCATAGCGATCGAGATCGGGACCGGGCAGCGAGCGCGGCATGGCCTTCCTCCTGACGACGTCGCCCGTGGCACGCGCCGCCGATCGATCACGAGGGTGTAGCAGCATCGTGCCCCGCCCGGTCGTCGCCCGGGGCAGCGGAGCGCGCCGGGATTCGCGACCCTCCACGCCAACCGTTCCGCCGAGGAGGCATCCGTGAACGCGTCCCCGTCCCACCCGACGTCCCCGAGCTTCCGGCTCCGCCGCCGCGCGTCGCGACTCGCCGCCGCCACCCTGGGCAGCCTGCTCGCGCTCGGCGCAGGCCTCTTCGTCGCCGACGAGGCCCTTGCCAAGCAGCCGAACGTCGTCGTGATCCTCGCCGACGATCTCGGCTGGGCCGACGTCGGCTTCCACGGCGGCCCGATCGCGACGCCCTCGATCGATCGCCTCGCCCGCGAAGGCGTCCAGCTCGATCGCTTCTACTCGGCACCGATCTGCTCGCCGACCCGCGCCGCGCTGATGACCGGCCGCGACCCGCTCCGGCTCGGCATCGCCTACGACCAGATCCATCCCTGGTACAACGCCGGCCTGGCGACCGACGCCCTCACGATCGCCGACGTCTTCCGGGCGGACGGCTACCAGACGGCCCTCGTCGGCAAATGGCACCTCGGCCATACCTACGCACATCAGCTGCCGAACGCCCAGGGCTTCGACCATTTCTGGGGCCACCTCCACACCAACACCGACTACTACACGCACCAGCGCGAGAAGGGACACGACCTCCAGCGCAACGGGGCGTCGATCGAGGCGCCGGGGCGGTATCTGACCGAGATCGAGGGCGAGGAGGCCGTGCGCGTGATTCGCGAGCGCGATCCGGCACGCCCGCTCTTCCTCTACGTCCCCTTCACGGCACCGCATAGCCCGATGCAGGCGCCCGAGGCGACGATCGAGAAGTACCGCTCCCTGCCCGAGGCCCACTTCCGGCGCACCTACGCCGCCATGGTCGACGAGATGGATCAGCAGGTCGGGCGGATCCTCGCCGCGATCGACGAGGCGGGCATCGCCGAGGACACGATCGTCCTCTTCTTCAGCGACAACGGTGGCTCGAACGCCTTCGGTGGCGTCAACACGCCGCTGCGCGGAGAGAAGGGAACGACCTTCGAGGGTGGGATCCGGGTGCCCGCCGTGATCCGATGGCCCGGACGGCTCGACGCCGGAGGGATGGTGGCGGCACGGACGACCGTGATGGACGTGATGCCGACGCTCGCCGCGGCCGCGGGCGTGCGGATCCCGACGACGGCCGAGCTCGACGGCCTCGACATGTGGCCCGCGATCCATAAGGGCCAGGCCGTCGTGCGTCGCGCGCCGATCGGATTCGTGTCGGAGATCCCCGTGCCCGGCCTCATCCACACGGCGATCTTCGATGGACGCTGGAAGCTCGTCCAGATCATCCAGGAACGGCAGACCGAGACACGCGTCCAGGAGTTCCTCTACGACATCGACGCCGACCCGCTCGAGCAGGACGACCTCTCCTCGCGACACTCGGCCGTGCTCGAGCGCATGCGGCGCCTGATGTACGACTGGCGCCGCCAGCATCCGATGGCGGGTACGCGGAGCGTGCTCGTGGCGCATCCGGGCTGGGTCGCGCCGAAGCGATGGGCCGAGGCCGTCCTGCCGGCGAGCCTGCTCCAGTCGGAGTGGACGAACGAGCTGCCCTTCTCGAAGGCGCTGCTCGACGCCACGGAGCATCGCGGGGTGCTCGTCGACGACGCGCAGAAGCGGGCCCTGATCGAGGCGGACCGCAAGCGCCGCGAGGCGATGGGCGAGCACTGAGCGAAAGCTCGCGCCCCCCGCGTGTCTGCTGCCCCACCCGAGCGGGGCAGCGCCGACTCCGGCGGCATGCCGACGTCCGTTCACGCGCCGCGGGCGGGGGCCGATCGACGCGGCCTCTTCCGGCTGCCTCGAATCCAGGCCGATTCGCGCCGAGGGTTGGGGTCTTCCCCCGATTCCACGCCTGGCGCCCGCCGGCGATCCTTCGATTTCCGCACCCTCGTGAGAGCCGGCACGGAATCGTCATCGGATCTGCTGTAGCTCTGCCGCTGATCTGCCGATCGTTGGCGGGACGCCGCGACTCGCATGGTGGAATTCAAGTGCGGGAGCCGCGTCGCACCAGGAGGACGATGCGCAGATGGCACTCCAGATCATCGGAGCCGGCTTCGGCCGGACGGGCACGGTCAGCATGAAGGCCGCCCTCGAGCAGCTCGGATTCGGGCCCTGCTACCACATGCGGGAGATCCTGAAGCCCCGCCCCGGATTCAACGACGGCCACCTCGCGGCATGGTCCGAGCACGCGCGCGCGCGCCAGGCCGGCCGACCGCACACGCTGGACTGGGACTTCATCTTCGCCCGCTACGCCGCGTGCATGGACCATCCGACCTGCCTCTACTACGAGGAGCTGATGGAGAAGTATCCCGATGCGAAGGTCATCCTGACCGTCCGGGATCCCAAGCGATGGTTCCAGTCCTGGCAGACCCTCTTCGAGGGCCTCGGCTTCCTGCGTCGGCTGGCGCCCTTCGTGCGACGCGTCCGCCAGGGTCTCGACATCGTCGACGTGCTGATCCGCGACGGCGAGATGGGCGGCCGCATCGAGCCCGAGTCGAACATCGCGATCTTCGAGCGCCACAACCGCGAGGTCGTCGAGCGGGTACCCGCGGACCGGCTGCTCGTGTTCGACGTGCGCCAGGGATGGGAGCCGCTCTGCGCGTTCCTCGGTGTCGACGTGCCCGACACGCCCTTTCCGCATCTGAACGAGAGCAAGGGATCGATCCGCGCGAGGCTGCTGCAATTCTGGCTCGAGACGACCTCGCCGCGCGCGCGGGCGACGCTGGCGGTGGGAAGCGCCGCCATCCTCGCCTTCGTGCTGACGCGGGTCTTCTAGGATCGGGGGGCTCGCGGTGGTCGACATCCCGCATCCCGGCACGCAGCCCCCCAGCGCCTGGTGTTGCGACCCCTTCGTCCGCTGGGCCGATTGGCTGGCGGCGCATGCGGCGCTCGTCCTCTCCACCGGTCTCGCCGCCTTGCTCGCGCTCGCAAGCGGCGTGGGAGCGATCGAGTTCGAGACCCACGCCGAGCGTTTCCTCGCGTCCGACCATCCCGCCCGCCTCCGCTACGAATCCTTCAAGCAGGCCTTCGGTCTCGACACGGCGATCTTCGTGCTGATCGAGGCCGAGGACGTCTTCGACCCGGCCTTCCTCGATCGCCTGAATTCGTTCCATGAGGCCCTCGAGGCCGATCTTCCCCATCTCGACGAGGTCCGCAGCCTGGCGAGCGCGCGCCTCCTCGACGGGGGCGACGACGTGCTGCGGGCGGGCGAGGTGCGCGACGAGCTGCCGGTGGATCGTGCGGGCGCCGAGACGATCTTCCGACGCCTGAGCGCGACGTCGACGCATCCGGGCCACGTCTTCGCGCGCGACCGCGGACTGACGGCCGTCGCGGTGCGGCTCGACGCCTTCGATTGGACGGGGGCCGCGGACGCCGGGGGCGGCGATCCCCCGCCGCTGTCGGCGACCGAGTCCGGACGCGTGGTCGAACGCGTGCGCGCGCTCGCCGCCGAGGCCTGGCCCGATCACGCCTGGCATCTGGCGGGCAATCCCGTCGTGAACGCGCGGCTCGCCGCGGCCTTCGCCCGCGACACGCTCCGCTTCGCGGCGATCGCCCTCGCTACGATCGCCCTCGCCCTCGCGGCGCTCTTCCGCAGACCTTCCGCGGTCGTCCTTCCGCTCGCGATCGTACTGCTCTCGATCGCCGCCACCCTCGGCGCGGCGGGCCGACTCGGCGTGAAGCTGAACGTTACGATCCAGATCCTGCCGGCCTTCCTGCTGGCGATCGGCGCCAGCGCCGCAATCCATCTCCTCGTGCTCTTCTACCAGCACCTCGACGCCGGCGCATCGAGACGCCAGGCGGTCGCGTCGGCGCTCGGCCACGCGGGACCGGCGCTCGTCGCGACCAGCGCGACGACGGCCGCGGGACTGGGCTCCTTCGCGATGGCCCACGATCTGGCGCCCGTCGCCCTGCTCGGCGTGATCGCACCGATCGGCGTCGCCATGACCCTCTTCGCCGTCGTCGGCCTGCTGCCCGCCGCACTCGTGCTGCTGCCGATCCGGCCCGCACGCGGCGCGAGTCGATCGCTCGGTACGCAGCTCGGCATCCGGCTGGCCCGCGTCGGGCAGGTCGTACTGCGGGCACCCGGACGGGCCCTGGGCCTCGCGGGCCTCGTCTTCGCCCTCTCGGTCCTGGCGCTGCTGCGGATCGACGCGGCGAACGACGCCCTCGCCTACTTCCCGGAAGGCGATCCGATCCGGACGGCGACCCGGGTGCTCGACGAGCGCCTGTCGGGCTCCGTGAGCATGGAGGTCGTCGTCGAGGCCCCGGCCGGACACGACGTGCGTTCGCCCGAGCTGATCGCCGCCCTCGACGGGCTCGGTGCCGCCGCGTCCGCGATCCCGCCCCGCGACGGGGCGCGCATCAACCACGTCGTCTCCCTCGCCGACGTCCTGCGCGAGATCCACGACGCGCTCGCGAGTCCTGCAGCGGGCGAGCCGGCGCTCCCCGACGAGAGCGCCCTGATCGCGCAGGAGCTGCTCCTCTTCGAGTCGACCGGCGCCGACGATCTCGAGCGCGTCGCGACGACCGACTACTCGAGTACGCGGATCACGCTGCGCGCGCCCTGGGTGCCGTCCCAGCACTACCTCGAGCTCGTCCCCGGGATCGAGTCGCTCCTGCGCGAGACGCTGCCGGCCGGGTACGAAGTCTCGACGACGGGCCTGCTGGTCCTATTCGCCGAGGCGGTCGAGGCCATCTCGCACGGCTTCCGCACGAGCTACGCGACGGCGCTCCTGCTGATCGCGCTGATGATGGTCGCGTTCCTCAGGAGCCTGCAAGGGGGCCTGCTCAGCATGATCCCGAACCTGCTCCCGATCGCGATCACGCTGGGCGTGATGGGCCTCGTCGGGATCGACCTCGACCTGTTCACGATGCTGATCGGGAGCATCGCGATCGGTCTGGCCGTCGACGACACGGTCCATCTCTCCCACGCCTTCCGGCGCGGTTGGGAGCGGCACGGCGATCTCGAGAAGGCGGTGACCGAGGGCTTCGAGGCGACGGGCAGCGCGATCGTCACGAGCTCGATCGTCCTCTGCCTGGGCTTCGTGACCTACGCCTTCAGTCCGATGGCGAACCTCGCCGCATTCGGATTGCTGACCTCGCTCTCGATCGCCCTCGCCCTCGTCGCGGACGTCCTGCTCCTGCCGCCGGTCTTCGCGCTGAGCCTGCGGCGAGGCGCGTCGTCGCGCCAGGCACGCCTGCCCCTGGCGACGCGCTAGGCGAGGGTGCCCCCGTCGACGCGGATTTCCTCGCCGTTGATGTGGATCCCGTCCTCGCTCGCGAGCATGGCGATCGCCGCGGCGACCACCTCCGGCCCACGCGGCGGTCCGATCGGCATCGCCCGCGCCACGAGCTGCATGTCGGCGTCGTCGGGCACGGTCCCCGGTCCCATCATCGCCGTCTTGATCGACCCGGGATTCACCGCGTTGCAGCGCATCCCCTTCTTGCCGAACTCGACCGCCAGCGTCCGGGTCAGCGCACTCACGCCGCCCTTGCTCGTCCCGTAGGCCGCGCCGTAGGGCATGCCGGCGAGCGCCGAGGTCGAGGACGTGTTGACGATGCTGCCCTTCGACGCGAGCAGATGGGGCAGCGCGGCCTGGCAGAAGGCGAAGGTGCCGACGAGGTTGACCTCGATCACGCGCCGGAAGCGATCGACGGAGATGTTCTCGAAGTGGTCGAGCAGCAGGATGCCCGCGATGTTGCAGAGCGTGTCGAGTCGGCCGAAGCGCTCGACGCAGGCCGCGACGTTCGCGCGCACGTCCGCCTCGTCCGTCACGTCGCAGGTCGAGAAGGCGACGCTGGCCCCTTCGGCCTCGCAGAGCTTCGCGGTCTCCTCGAGCGGCTCCGCGGCGACGTCGCAGAGATGGAGCGAAGCGCCCTCGCGTGCCAGACGGATGGCCGTCGCGCGACCGATGCCGCCCGCCGCCCCCGTCACGATCGCCACCTTGCCTTCGAATCTCCGCATCTCGCTCCCACTCCTTCCGGGTCCCCGCACGCGACGCTCGCACCCAGCGGCGAGGCCGTCGTCGGACGCCGACGTCCGACCCGGGCCGGACGCCGCGACAAGGCCGCCAACGATACCCGGCCCGCCTCCCGCCGAGGAGTCCCTCGCGCGGAGGGTCGGAAGGACCGCGCGCGCCGCGCGAAGGCCTAGAGGTCGCCGGGCGGGGTCGGGCTGCGCACGAAGACGATCGCCGCCCGCACGAGGTCGGGGAGCGTACCCGAGAGCTCGACGACCCCGTCGAGCTCGACGACCGCCCCCACGCCGAGATCGCCGAGCGCGACACGCTCGCCCAGGGAATCGAAGAGCCCCGTCTCCGGGACGAGCAGGACCTCGACCGACGTGCCTTCGACGAAGCCCTGACCCGGGTCGAGCTGCACGACGATCGTGCCGCTCGCCTCGTCGAAGGCGCCGGAGATCGTGCCCGTCAAGGCGAGGAATGCAGCCGATCCGCCCAGCTCGACGACCTCGGCCTCGAGCGCGAAACGGCGATCGTCGTCGTGCACGAAGCGGCCGAAGACCGCGACGGTCTCGCCGAGGTCGATCCCGTCCAGGTCCGCGGGCCGACCCGAGTCGGCGAAGATCGCGGTCTCACCGTCCACGAAGACCCCGAGGCAGGACTCGTCGCGCCGCTCGCGCCGATCCCGGAAGGCGATCGCGACCTCGCAGAGGCGCAGGTGGGCGGGCTCGACGCTCGTATCGATCGCGTCGACCCGGCCCTCGACCGTGATCAGTCGGCCCGGGTCCGTGGCGTCCAGGACCTCGACGAAGACGACCGGGCGGAAGATCGTGCGCCCGTTTCCGGTCTGGACGACCTGGATCGAGCGCCGGGCGTCGATGTCGAGTCGGAGGGCGAGTGTGGCCCCGGGCAGGACCTCGAAGCCGCCGCGCGGATTCAGGTCGATGCGGCCGGAGGGAAGGCGGGGGAAGACGCTCGACGTCGACCCGTCGTCGTTCAGCCGCACGAGCTCGATGTCCTCGACCCGCAGACGCAGTCCCGTGTAGGTGCCGACCGGGACGTCCTCGGCGATCGCGAAGGGCTCCGAGACGTGCTCGAGGGCAAGCAGGTCGAAGGTTTCGAGGCCTTCGAAGAGGGTCTGCCGGCCGGGGCCCTGATCGCCGCGACCGCCGCCCGTCGCGGGCAGCAGCTCGATGCGCGAGACGGTCACGAGCGCCTGCACGAAGTCGTGGACCGGCGCATCCGTCAGGACCACCGCGACGCGTCCGGTCGCCGGCGCGGCCGGGCTTCCCCCGCCATCGCCCGAGTCGGCGCATGCGAGGGCGATCGCGGACGCGAGCACGGCGGCGAGCAGGATTCGAGCGGGGTGGAGACGCCCCGGCGTGGGGCGCGGGGCGGGCTGGAGCGGGCTCATGGTTCGTCTCCCATAAAAATGGGACGGTAGCCCATCAACTGGACGCCGCGGCGATCCCGGTCACCCACCCGAACAAGTGGAGCCCCTCGGGGCCAGGGCTCTCGCCGAACGGATCCGACCCGGCCACTCCCCGACGCGATCCACGAAAACGACGACACATCGTCGCTTCCACCGCGATTTCCTGCGCTTTCTGCGCACCCGACGCCACTCCTTCCCGACCGCGGCGGCCGGCCTTCCGGCCGAGCGCGGTGCCTGGATGCGCTGACGAAGCTGATTTGCAGCGGTGGAGTGACCGGACCGATGCCGACGCCTGACTGCCTCTCCCTTCTCCCGACCGATGCCTGCGCCGGACCCGCCCGGCCGCGCCGCAGCGCTCGCCTCGCTGCGTGCCTCGCGGCGCTGGCGATCGCGCTCCTCGCGCCGGCCCTCGCGAGCGCGACCACGATCTCCGCTCTCGCGACGCCCTTCATCGCGGGCGGCGTCGACGTCGCCGTGCGGCTGACCGTGGACGACGCGGCCGATCCCGGCAACCTCGTCCTCACCCTCGCCGTCGAGCACGCGACGAATTTCGGGGACCTGCGCGCGCTCTATCTCCACGTGAACGACGAGGACCTGCTCTCGGGTCTCTCCGTGACCGGCGCTGCCGTCAGTCAATCGATCTTCGGCGCGAACTCGATCTACGACCTCGGTCCCTACGACACGACGATGGGCCTGAGCGAGGAGTCGCCCTGCCCCTGCGATCTCGGCATCGAGATCGGCCAGATGGGCTTCGTCGGCGACGACTACCAGAGCGTCAGCTTCGTACTCTCCCACGACCAGGTCGATCTGACTCTCGACCTGCTCGCGAGCACGACCTTCGGCGTGCGCATCTCGCACGTCGTCGGCCTCGACAGCGATCCCGAGAAGTGGGAGTTCACGCGCAACAAGCAGGCCGCGAAGCTCTCCGGGACGCTGCCGATCGTGCCGGAGCCGTCGACGGCGCTGCTCATGCTGCTCGGCCTCGGCGGACTCGCCCTCGGCGGCTCGAAGCGGTAGGTCCGGCTGCGGCCCGATCGCCCGTGTCTGACGTGCCAGGCGCCCCGGTCGGACCCGCGGAGCCAGCTCTTCGTCCACAGCTCGGCCGGGATGAAACGACGACCGCCCTGCACGGCCGACGCGTGAGCCGAAACCTGCCGGCCGAGCACGGCCGCCACCTCTGGACAACCGTCGGGGCGTGTCCGTCCGCGAAGCAACGCCGTCCCGAGCGGCCCGGGCCTGGGTCGTCCCGGCGACATGAAACGCGAGGCGCGCCGCGGCACGTCCTTCGAGGCAACCAGCGGTCCCACCGCGCGCCGAGAGAAGCTTGCGCCGGGACGGCACGCGACCGGGATGCCTGGCACGGCCCACAATGGCAGACGAGCGCGATACGATGGGACTTGCCCGGCCGGAGCAGGCCGATCACGGAGGTCTCCCGGCATGCCGGACCCCGCCGCCCTCTCGCCGGCCAGCCAGGCCTGGCATCGCTTCCTCGACGACCTGCGTGCGTCCACCGAACGCGTCGATGCAGCCCTGGCCTCCATGAACGACGTCGAGCGCGCCGTGGCCCATCGAAGCCTGATGCGCGCGGCGATCCTCGCGGCGAACACGGCGCTCGAGAACGCCGACCCGGCCCATCCCTACTTCGCCGTGATCGACCCGCCCTTCTTCAAGACCGGCGGCAACAGTCCCGACGCGGAGTACTACCAGGCGCCGCTCTCGAGCGACTACACCTACCGCATCCGCGGCCGGCGTGGCGATGCCGCGTTCTTCTCCTTCCAGGTCTACGCGCGCACGCAGCGCGGCTACCGGACGGACTCGTCGCTGATCGACCGCGACATGCACTTCGACGCCGACGGGCGCTTCGAGCTCCTGGCGAGCGCCGACCCGGCGGACGCACAGGCGCCGGGGAGCTGGCTGCGGCTCACGCCCGAGACCTTCGGTGTCACCGTGCGCACCTACGCCCACGACCCCACGACCGTCGTACCGCCCACGCTCGAGATCGAGGTCGTCGACGGCCCGGCGCGCTTCACGCCCGCGGACGAGAAGGAGATGGCCCGGCGCATCGACGCAATGCGCTTCCAGTACCGATTCTTCTCGACCGCCGGCGAGTGGCTCGCGACGATGCGCGACACGCCCAACCGCTTCGAGCTGCGACCGATGCCGCTCGATCCGGAGATGGGCTTCGCGACGGCCGTGCAGTACGTGCGCGGCGTCTGGTCCCTCGCACCCGACCAGGCGCTCGTCGTCGAGGGCGAGCCGCCGGCGGCGCGCTACTGGATGCTCCAGCTCGACGACCGCTTCGCCCAGGCCTTCGACCATCGCCATCGTCGCGTCAGCCTGAACGACGCCCAGGTCGTGCTCGAGCCCGACGGCCGCTACCGGATCGTCATCGCCCACGCCGACCCGGGACTGCCGAATTGGCTCGATGCGGGCGGGTACGGCGGGGGGGCGATGACGTTCCGATGGGTCGACGGGCCCGAGGCGTCGGCCCCGAGCACGCGGGTCGTGCCCCTGGCCGAGCTGCGCGCCGAGGCGGAGCGGCGAGCGGGGCACCGATAGCCGGGGACGTTCCGGGGACGCCCTGCGAGCGACGGCGCGGCGAGCGGCGAGCGCACATCGCGCCCCGCCGTCAGCCGGGGGCGTCCGAAGTCCGATCGGCGCCCGCGCGCGCCTCGAGCAGGCACTTCATGCCCGCGAGGCTCTCGGCATGCGCCGCCCGCGCCTGCCGCTTCACGAAGCCGCGCAGCCCCCACGGCGCCTCGATCGTCGCGCGCTCGACGAGCCGCGTGCCACCCGCGACCGGCTCGAGCCGATAGACCGTGTGCAGCCGCACGCCGGGCCGCTGCCAGGCGTGTCCATGCACCTCGAGCGGCCCGACGGGATCGAGCGCGGCGACGTAGACGGTCTTCGCCACGAAGGGACCGACCGGGATGCGATCGCAGACGCGGTAGCGCCTGGCCCGGGGCAGCTCGGGGCTCGGCTCGATCTCCTCGATCGACTCGATCAGCGGATGCAGCGCCACGTGCTGCTCCAGGTCGCAGAGGAAGGCGCGAAGCGGCTCGGCCTCGATGGCGATCTCGACGCTGAGCTCGAAGCCTGCGGCGTCCATCGCGCCAGCGTAGCGTCGCGCACCGGGCCGAAGGCCCGTCCCCGCCCGCGCGCCGTGCATGGCGACGGTCCGGGCCGCGCGTTAGGGTTCGCCTCCCGAACCTCGCAGCCGCCCTGCCGCGGGCCGTCCGCGCGCCGACCGTGGCTGCCCCCTCGAGACGAGGCCACCCACGATGTCCGACGAGTTCGATGCCGAGCCCCTCTTCACCTTCAAGACCCTGACGAACACCGAGCTCGGTGCCCAGCAGGCGCGCCGCGACGACGACGGGTCGGTCGTGCTGGTGGGCGTGTTGAAGAAGGTCACGGAGGCGATGCTGACCTCCTATCCCAAGACCCTGCTCGGCAAGTGGACCCCGAACCGCGCCGCCGTCCGGTACTCGAAGGACCAGCTCGCGGGGCGCGACTTCAAGCGCTTCCCGGACGGCAAGGCGCTCGGCCCGGACGAGGTCGTGAAGCTCGCGAGCTGATCGCGCGCGCCGGTGTGGCGGGTGGCCGGAGTGACCGTTCGGCGGATCGGCCGCCCGGTGGGTCCGTTGCGGCGGCTTTGGCTCGGGCGCCTGGGAACCGATGTCCCTGAGCGGCGTCCATGCCGTCCGGAACGGCCGCCGCCCGCCCGAGGACCCGACGATCCGGCATCCGCCGGGGTCGTCCGAGGAGGATCCGATCGTGACGTCCACGCCCCGAGCCCTGTCGACCGATCGCCGCCGCCCGAATTCCGTCCGAGTCGGCGCGGCGTCGCTGCTGCTCGCCGTCGGCGCGCTGCTCGCCCCGGCGCCCGCCGCGCTCGCCGAGTCTCCGGCCACACCTCCGGCCACGCCTCCGGCCACGCCTCCGGCCACGCCTCCGGCCACGATCCAGGTCTACAAGACGCCGACCTGCGGCTGCTGCACGAAATGGGTCGACCATCTGCGCGCCGCCGGCTTCACGGTCGAGACGACGGAGCTGACGAACGCGAAGCTCGACGCCCTGAAGGCGATGAACGGCGTGCCCGCGGAGCTCGCCTCGTGCCATACGGGGCTCGTGGACGGCTACGTGATCGAGGGACACGTGCCGGCCTCCGACGTGCGCAAGCTGCTGGCGGAGCGGCCCAAGGTCTCGGGGCTCGCGGTGCCGGGCATGCCGATGGGCTCGCCGGGCATGGAGCATCCCGACAAGAGCCGCCACGAGGCCTTCGACGTGCTCGCCTTCGGCGAGGGGTCGACCCGGGTCTTCTCGAATCACCAGCCCTGAGATCGGGCCCCGCCAGCCCGAGGCGCCCGCTCACGCGGCGTCGGGTCGCCGGCCGGAGGCCGGATCACTCCGCGGCGGGTGCCCGGGACGGGCGCTCGACGTGGGCGCTCGTCGCGACGACCGCGTCGCCCTTCGTCCGATCATCGCCCTCTGCCCGATCGTCGCGCGCGGCGGAATCCGTCGCGCCGCGATCCTCGCGGATCCAGCCACGGGACGCGATCGCGTCGAGCGAGAGCGTCTCCGCCACCCCCGGCTCGAGACGCACGAGGCGTTCCGTCGCCCGCACCACCGCCCCGGGATCGCGTACCGCGTGCACGAGCACGGCGCCCGCGACCGCCAGCATCGCCCCCGCAACGGCCGTACGCAGCCGCCGCCGACCCGGCGACCGCGAGATCCGCGCGACCATCACGACCGTCTCCGTCTCCCTCGGCTCGAAGACGCCCCGCTCCCAGAGATGGGCCGCGAGCGCCTCCTGGCAGTCTGCACTCGAGGGCCGGTCGAGCAGCCGTTCGAGCATCGACCGGATCTCGTGCGCCGAGCCCGGTCGCTTCGCGGACTTCGGACGCAGGCACCTGCGCACGAGGCGAACGAGTCCGCGCGGCGCATCCGGACAGCGTGCACGCAGGCGCGGAAAGCGACCCGACTCGACCTGAGCGAGCAGCGACGGCTCCACGTCGTCCTTCGGCACCGCGAAGGGCGGCCGACCCGCGAGCATCTCGTAGAGCACGCACCCGAACGCGAAGAGATCCGCCCGGGCATCGACGCGCTCGCCCCGCAGCTGCTCGGGCGCCATGTAGGGAGGCGTGCCGAGGGCGATGCCCGGCTGCGTGAGCGCGCTGCCGCGGATGTCGAGGGCGAGACCGAAGTCGGTGATCTTGACCTCGCCGTGACGGCCGACGAGGAGGTTCTGGGGCTTCACGTCGCGGTGCAGCGTGCCCTGCGCGTGGATCGCCTCGAGGCCGCGTGCGACCTCGAGCGCGATCGTCGCCGCGATCCGCCAGGGCAGGCGCGACTCGATCGCGAGGATGCCGGCGAGGTCGATGCCGTCGACGTACTCGGTCGCGATGTATTGCTGGCCGCGGACGTCGAAGCGGTCGTAGACGCCGACGACGTTCGGATGGTGCAGGCGGGCGGCCGCCAGGGCCTCGCGCTCGAAGCGCTGCTCGAGCTCGGGATCCGCACCGTATTGCGGATGGATCCGCTTGAGGACCGCCGGCCGATCGAGGCTCTGTTGCCGCGCGAGCACGACCATGCCCATGCCGCCGGCGCCGAGCTCGCGCTCGACGACGAAGCCCCCGAGCCGTCGGCCGACGAGATTGGGCGCGCTCACGCGTCCTCGTCCAGGCTCCATGCACGGGCGGGTCGCGTACGCTCCTCGACGACGTATTGCAGCTCGCAGTCCCCGAGGCGGACGCGGTCGCCGTGCTCGAGGCGCTTCGCGAGCACGTTCCGGCCGTTGACCTGCACGCCGTTCGTGCTCGCGAGATCCCGCACCCCGAAGCCCTGACCATCGAGCTCGAAGGCCGCATGCTCCTTCGAGACCGAGCCGTCCTCGAGCAGGATCTCCGCCTTCGGCGAGCGGCCCGCGATCGACCGCATGCCCTCGAGCGGGAACTCGACGCCGGCAGCCGGTCCCGAGAGGATCGTCAGGCTCGCTCGATGCGTCTCGAGGAACCCGGCCGTGCGCGGCGGCTCCTCGATCTCGACCTTGCGCGTTCGACCGTCGTGCATCCCGGCCCTCCTCTCTTCGTTTCGCATCCGTGCGCGGGTCCGCCCATGGAGGCGGGGAGCCACCGATCGGCGGCGACTCCCGTGATCCGCGCCACGGCCCCTCTTCGGATGCGTGACATGGCCCGACCGTGTGTCCCATCACCGCAGACCGCGCGCAGATCACGGCAGCGAGCCGGGTCCGTCCCAGGTCACGCCGTCGAGGACGTCCGGCGTTGGCGCGGCGCAGTCGATCGTCGTCTGCCCTGCGACGCGGTCGGGATCCTCGTCGAGTGCCTCGACGAGACCCTGGCCGACCTCGTCTAGCCGCTCGGGCTCGCATGCGCGCAGCCAGAGCGCGTACTCCACGAGCCGTCGATTCCGCTCGGACCAGAAGGCCCGCTCCGCATCGGAGAGCGGCTCGACCACGATCAGTCGAGCCGCGCGCGCCGGGCTCCATCGCGACCCTTCGCCACCCGCGTAGAAATCCTGCGCCGCCTCGAGCGACGCGAAGGTCCCACCGGGCAGCGCGTCGGTCCGCATCGACGCGAGCGGCACGTAGTCGATCGCTCGGTTCGCCTCTCGTACGAGGAGATGCAGATCGGGATGGGCCTCGCGTAGACGGCGCAGACGCTCGACCGCCGCTGGCTGCAGCACGAGCTCCGCGTGCCAGGCGCCGGAAGGGGCCCCGGCTGCCGCATCGGCCTTCCCGCCGATCGAGGCCAGCGTCGGGCGGGCGATCGCCTCGCGAAGCTCGATCGCACGCGTGTCGAGAAGACGCAGCGAGAGCACCGGCCGTTCCGTTCGCAGGAGGGAGAGGCGCCCGCCCGCGATCGGTTCGAAGACGTCCGTCGTCGAGGGTGCGTCGCTCCCGCGTTCGAAGGCGGCGCGATCCGGGTCGGCTCGGCCCTCCTCGATCGGTGCGGACGCGAGATGATAGTCGAGCCGCCGGGCCCGCTCGCAGTCGAGCGCGAGCAGGACCAGCCCCGCCAGCACGAGGATCCCGGCCGCACCCGCCACGCCCCCCGGCCGCCCCCCGACCCGACCCTTCCGATCGATCGCCTCACCTCGCATGCGCGCTCCCTCCTCGTCCCACGCCCGCCCGGCCGACCTCGCGCAAGGTCGGCACGCGGAAGAGTGGCAGACTCGTCGCCGACCACGAGGAGCCCGCGATCCAGATCGGGCGCGAGACGGCCGTCGTGGTCCCGATCGGTCCGAGGAACGCGTCCGGTGCGAAGGCGTCGGGGAAGCCCGGCGTGCCCGTCGGTCTCGCGGCCACGTGGACGCTGCCGCTCACGATCCGCGTCACGCCCAGGTCGTGTTGATGGGCGACGGTCCGGACCTCCCAGGCGGCGACCTGGAGATCGCCGAACTCGCCGGCCGCCGCGCGCGTACGCAGCATCGCGATCTCCTCGGCGATGCGCCCATTGATGCGGTCGTTGCTCAGCTTGATCAGCGCCCGCCCGGGCATCGCCGCCACGTTCGCGTCGTTCGTGCCCGCGACCTCGACGCCGGAGCGCACGGGCACGGTCTCGTCGAAGCCCCCGCCCTCGGGCTCGACCGGCGGCTGCACGGCGCCCGAGGCCTCCTTGCCCGAGGCGTGCAGACCGTAGGCGAGGCCCATGATCGCGAGTCCGAGACCGACGCCCGCGAAGACGATGCCCTGGGTCGTCTTCGCGGTCGCGAGCGAGTAGAGGGATTGGCCGACGCCCGCGAGCTCGATCGGCACGGCGATCGCCGAGGGCGCGACGATGCCCACGAGCAGCCCCGCGCCCATCGACGCCCAGCCGATCGCGAAGTCGCGGAAGAAGACGCCCGCACTGCCGGTTCGGATCGCGTTCATCACGGCATTCGCGACGACGGCCAGGAAGGCGAGCGCGAGCAGCCCCGCGATCAGCCAGGGATTCGTCCCGTTCGGATCGATCTGGTTGATCGGATCCCAGCCCACGTAGGCCCAGGGATCGGCGGCCACCTCCGCGGGATCGGGCGAGAGGAAGCGAGCGAGCGACGGGTCGTAGTAGCGCGCGCCGGCGTATTGCAGACCCGACTCTGGATCGGTCGCATGGCCGGTGAACTCCCGACGGCTCGCCGCATCGATCCCGATCCCGTGGCCCGCGCCGTCGTAGCGCCGGACCTCGCCGTAGGCCGAGTAGCGATAGAGCCGATCGAGCGAGCCGCCCGCGGCGGAGAGCGCGACGGGACTACCGAGGTGATCGAGATGGTAGTGACGCGTGTAGAGGTCTCCCGCGCAGGCGGTCGTCGCGAGGGCGAGAGGCAGCACGCCGGCGGCAACGAGCAACGCGCTGCCGAGTCCGCCGCTGGCCGCGATCCGGAGGCCGAGGGTCCGGCGGCCCGGTCCGAGAGGCACGAGCAGGAGCCCCGCCGCACCGAGCACGACCCCCCAGTAGGCCTCGACGGGCAGTGCGATCCTCCGCGCCGACGGCGACTCGAGCCCCGAAAGCTCGGGCGCCTCGGTCGAACGGACCGCGACGAGTCGGGTTCCGAGGTAGTACTCCTTCGACAGGCGGCCGTCCTCGGAGACGGCGTGGGGACCGAAGTGGCGCCGGATGCGACCCCCGCGCGACTCGGAGACCCGCTGGCCCGTATGGTCGTAGCCCAGTCGCTTCGTGACGCCGTCGACGGCGATGCGCCGGAGCGCGCCGAAGGCGTCCCACTCGTAGGACTGGAACTCCGCGCCCCCGACCCGCCACTTGCTCGTGCGCTGGCCGTTCGCGTCGTAGCCCAGCAGCCAGGCGCCGCTCCCGTCGTCGGCCACCACGATCGCGCGATGCGGCGCGGTCCCTCCGGCGAGCTCGCGATCGAAGCCGATCGCGCGGCCGTTCAGCCTCGTCATGTTTCCGATCGCGTCGTACTCGAAGGCTTCCGGCTGTGGCCCCGAGACCGTCGTGAGGCGCCCCGCTCCATCGTAGGCGTAGACTGCCGACATCGACTGTCCGCCCGACGCGTCGAGTCCGTCGACCACCTCGAGCAGCCGACCGTTGCCGTCGTAGGCGGGATACCGGAGGTCCACGAGGAGATCGGGTCCGGCGCCGGGTCGTGACGCGACGCGCTCGCTGCGGATGGAGGCAAGCCGATGGTCCTGCTCGGGGCCGTGGTAGGCGAAGTGGTCTTCCGTGAGGTTGCCGCGGCGCAGATACAGCAGGCGGCCGCTCGCGTCGTAGCTCGCCTCCGAGACGATGCTCGAAATCGCGCGTCCCGCGTCATCGACCTGCGCGACGGATCGCGGCGCCCCCGCGGCGTCGTAACCGAATGCCACGATCTCGCCGTCCGGATACACGAGCCCTTCGAGCCGGTCGAGCTGCGGGTGATGGTCGAAGCGCGTCGTGCCGGCGATGCCCAGCACGGCGTCGACCCGGACCGTCATGCGGCCGCGGACGTCGTAGGCGAAGCGATGGGTCGAGTCGGTTCCGACGACCCGCGACAGCCGCCCGATCGCGTGACCGGGCTCGCCCGAGACCGCGCCCGCGTCGTCGTAGGCGAGGTCGTATCGGTCCGTACAGACCGGAGCGGACGAAGCACAGAGATCCGGATCGAAATCGTCGGTCGCGCGGCCACAGCGCAGCACCGCCCGATCGAGGGCGTCGTAGCAGATCTGCACGGCCCGCCCGGGCTCCGGGTCGTCGACGAAGATCGGGTTGTCGTGTGCGTCGAAGCGCGTGAGCCAGACGCCGGAGTCCGGATCGCGTGTCTCGACGAGCCGACCGAGCCCGTCCCAGGCCTTCCGGATCGCCGTCGACGGATCCCCCCCGTAGAACTCCTCGACCACGCGATCCGCACCATCGTGTCGCCAGTCGATCCGCACGAGGAGCTCGGATCCGGCACCTTCGTACACCTCCCGCGTGATCGTGCGGCCATGCTCGTCCAGGCGCTCGACGACGTGATTGCCCGTCGAGGTCGGCGACTCGAGACCGTCGACCGTGCGCACCCGATCGCCGAGGTACCAGGTGCGCGGCGTCGCGCCGTCGAAGCGCGTCCGCTCGAAGACACGACCGGCCGGATCGAGGTAGTCGAAGGGATTGCCGTTCAGCACGTAGCTCGAGCGCTCGGCCGCCGCGCCCGCCGGCGCTTCGAGGCCGTAGCCCGACGAGGCGACGTAGGGCGCGAAGCGACGCACGACCCGGCCGTGCGGCCCGTATTCGAGATGGCGCACGACGACGGTCTCGAGCCGACCCGGGAGTCCCGTCCCGGGCGCCCCCACGACCTGCTCGTTCGTCGTCAATCGTTCGCGACCGAGGGCATCCCAGTAGCTGCGGGTCGTCAGGTAGCCGCCCGGGGCATTCGGCTCGAGCCGACGGATCTCGACGGAGCTCATCCGCGCGAGGGGCTCCGCGGCATCGGGATCCCCGTCGTGATGCAGCGTACGCCGCAGGCCGAGCGCGTCGGTGCCCTCGCAGCTCGTGCCCGGCTCGTACTCGCAGAGCGGGCGGCCGAGCGAGTCGAGGACGGCGCCCGAGACGTCCCCGGCCGACAGCCCCTGTAGTCCGATCGTGCGATCGACGCGGCCCGTTCCGAGATCGTGTCGACGCTCGATGCGATGGACGACGGGACGGCCGTCGGACGCGGCCGTCTCGGGCATCAGCTCGGCGACGGCGAAGAGGCGCCAGGTCGGGTCGAACTCGATGCGCGTGGGCACGGACGCGAGATCGCGTGGAATGCCGACGGCAGTCACGTTGCCCGGACCGACGGGATCCCCTTCGTCGTACTCGAGCTGCTTCTCGATCCAGTCGTCCGCCGCGACATCGACCCGGCGGCGCTCGCGAGTCGGCCGGCCGCGATCGACGAGGCCCGCGCCGAGACCGTCGTACTCGAAGCGCGTCTCGCTCGTGAGACGCGACGCCCCCGCCTCGTCGACCCAGCTGCTGGTGATGCGTTCGGGACGGTCCCAGACCGGCGTCGTCGCCGACGGGACCGGCGAGGCGTAGACCGTCTCGATCTGCTTCTTGCCCGCGACCCTCGGCTCGCAGAGCGCCTCGTCCGGATCCCCCGCCCCGTCGCAACGCATGGAGCACGCCGTATGCACGCGACTCATGGGATCCGGCACGCCGTCCGGCATCCGGATCGAGGAGCGGTGCACGACGCAACGCCCGCCGCTCTCGCCCATCGGCGGATAGAGCGTGAAGTGCTCGACGCGCTGCTCGAGCGCGAAGAGCCGGGTGCGCGGCCCGCCCTCGAGCGTCCGCCACGCAACACTCGTCCGCGAGAGCAGATCCACGCCGCCGACGAGCACGTCCTCGCGCAGCAGCTTGCCCGCGAGCGCCTCGCTCTGGCCGTAGGTGAGCTCGCGGACGCTGCCCGTCCGACCAGGTCCGTCCTGTACGCGCACCCGCCCGAATCCCCGGAACGCCCGGGCCTCGGCGTCGAAGAGCCCCTCGGCGTACTCGATGCGCTGGACGACCTCGTGGCCGGCGGCGAGACAGGCATTGCCCGGGTCGACCTCGGAGGCATCGAACCAGTCCGTCGCCTCGAGGTCGCAGAGCCCATCGGTCCGCCGGATGCCCGTCACGACCCAGGTCACGAAGGGCAGCCCCGGCACCTCGAGCGCACCACCCACGAAGTCGCTCGACGGCGCATAACGGAAGCGGGTCGTCCCACCGACGCCGTCGTGCACCCGCGTGAGCAGCAACGGCCTCTGATGCGGCGTCTCTTCGTCCTCGAAGCGCAGCGTCAGCAGATCCCAGCGATCGCTGGCGCCGATCCCGACGGACCGGACCTTCTCCGCGAGCCCGTCGGCGTCGACGTCGAGCACCACGATCTGGAGATCCGACCGGTCGCCGGGGTTCACGTGCGTGAAGGTCCGGCCCATGTACGCACCGAGACCCGCGAGCCGCGCGGCGGGCCGCACCTCGCCCAGGAAGATCCCGGGATCGGGCCCCGCGAGCATCGCCGCCGGCTGGAGCACCTCGAGCGCGCCGCCGAAGCGCCCGTCGCCGAGGTTGTAGAGCACGTGCCAGTCCGAGGATCCGTCGTAGGCGTAGCCCGTGACGACCTGGTCGACGCGTCCATCCCCGTTCAGGTCGGCGAAGTCCCGGAAGGTATGCGTCTCGCGCGAGGCCGACTCCGTCCACGTCCCGCGCAGTCGATTCGCGCTCTCGTGCCCGCCGCGCCAGAAGGGCGAAGGCGAGTGGATCGGCTCCGCGAAGCCCGCGCCCGTATTCAATCGCACGGTCGTCGCGCCGACGATCGCCCAGCCGCTCGGCAGGGCCGCCGGATTCGCACAGAGCGTGGCCTGCTCGAAATCGCCGGGCATGGGACACAGGTAGGGGCCGCTGCCGAGGGTCCAGGGCCCGTGCAATCCGCCCTGCTCGTCGACCGCGAAATAGGTCGTGGGCACGCGCTTCGACGGCGAGAGCGGATCGTCGTGCACCGGCGCCGAGACCCGGTCCGGAAGCCCGTCGCCATTCACGTCGATCAGCTGCCGCTCGGCCTCCGCGTTGTGATCGGGATTCGACGCGTAGGCGATCAGCGGGTCGACATCGGCGTAGACGAGCGGCTCGACCTCGAAGCCCGAGCCCGTATTCGGGTAGACGAGCCAGTCCCCGGTCGAGGCGTCCGCGCGCACGATGTCCACACGGCCATCACCGTTCATGTCGACGAGATCGGCGCGGGTCTGCTGGCCCCGATCCCCGGCCGACGTCCAGCGCAGCGGCAGGCTCGGGCTCGGGCCCGGGTTGTTCCAGACTTCGAAGACGTCGTCGAATCCACACTCGAAGGCGCTCGTGCACGCCCCGCGATAGACCCGGATCGTCCCGCGCGGCTCGTCGCGTCGGACGAGATCCGGGATGCCATCGCCGTCGAGATCGATCGTCGTGAAGGTGTCGACGCCGTGGTCCTGGCGCGAGATGCGATTGAGGCTCGTGCCCGTGTCGGTCGGCACGTTCCAGTTCCCGCTCGTGTTCGAGCAGGGCGCCGTCCGCGTGAACTGCACATTCGAGGGATCACCGTAGGCCGCGTGCCAGGCGCCGCCCCGCACGCAGAGGCGATCGAGCAGCCCGTCTCCGTTCAGATCCATCATCTGCATCGTCGGACCGTTGCTGCGATGGGTCCCGAGCGTGTCCGGATCGTCGAGGGGCTCGCTCTGCGAGGCGACGATCGTGGGCATGCTGGTCGAATAGTCGAAGCGTCGCGTCGGCAGGTCCGTCGCGGCGACGGACTCGAGCAGGAACTCCTGCGTGGGCAGCGAGTCGTCGTAGCCGAGCTCGTAGCGACGGATCTCGACCCAGGGCGCCGCCGGCGAGGTCCTCCCCTCGACCACGATCGCGCGGATCCGACGCTCGAGACGCTGGTCCGCGCCGGCCACGAAGCGTCGCACGAGCGGCCGTCCGAGGGAGACGAGGTCCTCGGTCTCGAGCCGCACGCGATAGGGATGGGCGATGCCCGCGGCGGCGTTCCCGCCGTACTCGATCCGGACCGGGATCGGATGCTGGCCGGCCTTCTCGTAGGCGATGTCGATGCCGTTCCCGTTCGGGTCCTCGACGCGTGTGAGATGCCACTCCGTCGTGAACGCGCAGGCCATCGGATCGTGGAACACGTCGTCCCCCGAGAAGACCCGCGATTCTCCGGCCGCCCCGCCCCCGAAGACGTAGGTCATGCCCTCTCGCGTGCGCAGCACCCAGCGATTCGCAGCCCGATCGGGTCGCGCCTCCGTATAGGCCTCGTCGATCGCGAAGAGGTAGAGGTCCGGCGTGTCTTCGACGAGCTCGTTCGACGACGCCGAGAGCGTCACGCGATAGGCGTCCATGTCCGCTCCGTCGCAGCGCGGCACGCCGCTCGCGAGCGAGCGCGCCAGCACGCCGACCGGGAACGACCAGCCGAAGCCCGCCGGACCCATGCCGACCTGGCTCGAGTAGCCGAGCGAGAGCGAAGGCGTCGCGAGACGACGACCGGGCGGGATCAGGATCGGGACCGAGACCGTCGCCGCCCCCGTGAAGAAGGAGGCGGAGGCGTCCGCGCTCGCGACGGCGAAGGGGTTCGATTCACCGCCGCCGGCGACCTGCATGGCGGTCGCCGGGCCCGGCGGGAGCGTGGTCACGAGTCCCGAGACGAGCACGGCGACGAGGCGCGCAGCTCCGAGGCCGACGAGCAGGAGACGATGTCGCATGGCATTCCCCGACGCGTCGACGGGGAACGCGTGGCTCGAGCGGGGTGCCTCGACGCGACAGTGAAGCGGGCGCGCTCGCGTGGTTCAAATCAAGAGTTGCTCTGATGACGCGGGATCACGCGTGGCAAGACGCGAAGAGTCACGCTGCGAGCCGATCCGTGACGACCACGCGGCACCCGCCTTCCGATCGCACGCCGATTCTTCACCGGGACGCTGTCGCATCGCGACGGGATCGCGGAAGCGACGGCCTATCCTCCGACTCGTGAGCACGCGGTCGAGGCAACGGCTCTCCGCTCTTCAAGCCCATCGTGAGCCGATCGAGACGGCCGAACCGAGCGCTCGCACCCCGACGGGGCCGTCCAGGATTCCTCGCTCCTGGACGGCCCCCTCGCGGGCGCCCCGCGCCGGCCGCCGCGCGCGGGACGGGCCCTCCCTTCCGGGCCGGGGCACGACGCGGTACAAAGCCGGGCGCGATGATCCAGATCGACTCCATCTCCAAGCGACACGGCAGCCAGATCCTCCTGCTCGAGGCCTCCGCCTCGATCCAGCGGGGCGAGAAGGTCGGCCTCGTCGGACCGAACGGCTCCGGCAAGAGCACCCTCTTCCGCATGCTGATGCGCGAGGAGGAGCCCGACGATGGCCGGATCACGACCGACCGTGGCGTGACGCTCGGCTGGTTCAGCCAGGACGTGGGCGAGATGAAGGGCCAGAGCGTGCTCGAGGCGACGATCGGCGGTGCCGGCGCCGTCTCCGAGGCCGCCCATCGCCTGCACGAGCTCGAGCAGGCCCTCGCCGATCCCGAGCGCGCGGACGAGCTCGATCGCCTCGTCGAGCAGTACGGCGAGGCCCAGGCGCTCTTCGAGTCCCTCGACGGCTACGGCCTCGAGGCGCGCGCGCAGACCGTGCTCGCCGGCCTCGGCTTCACGCCCGAGCAGGTCGCCGGCGACGTCGGCCTCCTCTCGGGCGGATGGAAGACCCGCGTCGGCCTCGCCCGCATCCTCGTCATGCGACCCGACGGTCTCCTCCTCGACGAGCCGACGAACCATCTCGACCTCGAGTCGATCCTCTGGCTCGAGGGCTGGATCCGCGACTTCGAGGGCGCCCTCGTGCTGACTTCGCACGACCGCGCCTTCATGAACCGGATCGTGTCGAAGATCATCGAGATCGACGGCGGCGACCTGCGCACCTACACGGGCGACTACGACTTCTACGAGCGCCAGCGCGAGCTCGCCGAGCGGGAGCAGGAGGCGCAGTTCGCGCGGCAGCAGGCGATGCTCGCGAAGGAGGAGGCCTTCATCGCCCGCTTCAAGGCGCGCGCGAGCCACGCCGCCCAGGTGCAGTCCCGCGTCAAGAAGCTCGACAAGATCGAGAAGGTCGAGCCGCCGAAGCGCCGCCAGGTCGTCGACTTCGAGTTCGCCGCGGCGCCGCGCTCGGGCGACGACGTGCTGCGCTTCGCGGGCGTGTCGAAGGCCTGGGGCCAGAAGAAGATCTTCGACGGGCTCGACCTGCTCGTGCGGCGCGGCGAGCGATGGTGCGTGATGGGGGCGAACGGCGCGGGCAAGTCGACGCTGCTCAAGCTCGCGGCGGGCACGATCCAGCCGGATGCGGGCGAGGTCACGCTCGGGGCGAGCGTCAAGATGGGCTACTTCGCGCAGCACTCGATGGACCAGCTCGTGGCGGCGGAGAGCGTGTGGCAGACCCTCGAGAACGCCTTTCCGCGGGCGGCGATCGGCTCGCTGCGTGCGCTCGCGGCGGCCTTCGGCTTCACGGGGGACGAGATCGAGAAGCGCTGCGGGCTCTTGTCCGGCGGCGAGAAGGTGCGTCTCGTGATGGCGCGCATGCTCTACGACCCGCCGAATTTCCTCGTGCTCGACGAGCCGACGAACCATCTCGACCTCGCGACGAAGGAGATGCTGATGCGGGCGCTCGCGGGCTACGAGGGGACGATGCTCCTCGTATCCCACGACCGGCACTTCCTGTCGGGGCTCACGAATCGCGTGCTCGAGCTCGAGGCGGACGGGCCGCATCTCTACCCGGGTGGGTATGCGGAGTACGTGGTCGCGAGCGGGCACGAGGCGCCGGGGATGCGGGCGGCCTAGCAGGCTCGCTCGGATCGGCACTCTCTCGACTCAGGGCCCCTCGTAGGTCGCCCGCGCACGGAACCGCAGCGGCGTCTCCTCGTACTCCTCGAGGGCGTGGGCGACCCAGCCGGCGACGCGGGCGAGCACGAAGATCGCGTCGGTCGCGCCGACGGGCATGTCGGCGAGGTACGCCAGGACCGCGAGCGCGAAGTCGACGTTCGCCTTGCGCCCCGTGTGCGACTCGAGCACGTCGCGAAGACGCGTCGCCCGATCCAGGCGGCCGCCCCGGTCGAGGCCTTCGAACGCGGTCCAGAGCGCCCGACCGCGCGGGTCCTCCCCCGTGTAGACGGGATGTCCGAGCCCAGCGAGGATCCCGGCGTCCCGCTCCTCGAAGGCCCGGATCGCGACCGGCTCCGGATGCCCCTCGCGCTCCGCCTCGAGCAGCAGGCGATGCACCCCGCTCGCGGCCTTCCCGTGCCATCTCCCGCTCGCCGCCGCGAGCCCCGCCGCGACCGCCGAGTACGGATCCGCCCGCGTCGAGGCCGCGACGCGCACGGCGAGGGTCGAGGTCGCGAGCTCGTGGTCCGCGAGCAGGACGAGTGCGCGGTCCATCGCGGCGATCCGCGCCTTCGTCGGCGGCAGCGGCGAGAGCCGCTCGCATAGCATGCGTGCGATCGACGTATCCGGTTCCGCCCGGCGCGACGACGAACGTCCGCCCCGCGTCGGCGCGGCGGCGGGGAGACTCGACGCGAGCAGGCCGACCAGCTCGCCCATGTGGCGCGAGACGACCTCGGGCCGCAGGTCGACCCGCGCCGGTTCGAGGCAGGCGACCCCGGAGCAGAGCACGCCAAAGCGTTCGATCGCAGGCGCGTCCTTCGGGAGCACACGCGCGAGTGCAGCGGCCCGGCGCGCGCGGTCCGGCCGGACCTCGAAACGCCGATCCGGCTCCCACGCCCCCGTCCAGAGCCAATGGGCCACGCACTCGAACCCGCCTTCGTCGCAGAGCCCGACCACGTCGCGCCCCCGATACCGGAGCGTCTCGGGCGTGAGCTGCGTGATCCGACTCGCCATCGAGACCTGCACCCGCCCGGCCCGCCGCGCGCCCGCGCGCGGCCGCGAGCGCAGGGCGAGGGCGTCGATCTCCGCCGGGTCGAAGCGGCTCGTGCGGCCGTCGGCGGCGAGGGTGCGAGTGACGACGCCCCGGCTGACGTAGGCGTAGAGGGTCTGGGGCGTGACGCCGAGGCGGGCGGCGGCCTGGCGGGTCGTGAGGAGCTTGATCGTCATCAACGTTGACTCTAATCAATCTTGATTAGAGGGGGAACCCGGCCCAGGCTCCCGGCATGACGAAGACCCTCCCGACCCGATCGACCTCCGGCGACGCCTTCGCGCCCGAAGGCTCCGACCACGCGCTCGTCCTCGACCTGTGGAGACGCCTCGGCGATCCCGCGGCCCCCCTCCCGCCGATCGAGCTCACGGGCCGGCGCCACACCCTGCCCTCGATCTTCGACGTCTCGGGCCTCGCGACCGCGAGCATCGCCGTCGCGACGGCGGCCCTCGCCGAGTGGCACGCGCTCGGAACCGGCCGCGCGGCCGAGGTCGTCCGCGTCTCGCGCGAGCAGGCCGCGATCGCCTTCGTGTCGGAGCGGCATCTGCGGCCGATCGGCTGGACGATGCCGCCGATCTGGGATCCGATCGCGGGCGACTACGAGACGCAGGACGGCTGGATCCGACTGCACACGAACTACGCGCACCATCGCACGGCGGCGCTCGCGGTGCTCGGCGGCGAGGCGACGCGTGAGGCCGTCGCGGAGGCGGTCCGGGCCTGGGAGGGGGACGCGCTCGAGCAGGCGGTCGTCGATGCGGGGGGCTGTGCGGCGCGGATGCGAACGCGCGCGGCGTGGCAAACGCATCCGCAGGGGCGGGCGGTCGCGGCGGAGCCGCTCTGCGCGACGAGCCAGGCGAGGGGGGCGGGTGCAGCGGGCACGGTCGATCACCCGGCGGCGCCGACCGTGCCCCGCCGACCACACGAAGCCTACGGCGGGGATGGCTGTCCTACCGGGAGTGGACGCGGCCAGTCGCCCGACGATGGGATGCGTCCGCTCGCCGGACTGCGCGTACTCGACCTCACGCGCGTGATCGCGGGTCCCGTCTGCACGCGCTTCCTCGCGGCGTGGGGTGCGGAGGTGCTGCGGATCGATGCTCCGAACTTCGTCGAAGCCATTCCCGTCCTCGCCGACACGACGGCGGGCAAGCGGAGGACACGGCTCGACCTCACGCGCGACGAGGACCGAGAACGCTTCGAAGGGCTCCTGGCCGAGGCGGACGTACTCGTGCACGGCTATCGGCGAGACGCGCTCGAGCGTCTCGACTACGGCGAAGCGCGGCTGCGCGCGCTCGCACCGCACCTCGTCGTGACCTCCCTCTGCGCCTACGGCCAGACGGGGCCCTGGGCCGCCCGGCGTGGATTCGACAGTCTGGTCCAGATGAGCTGTGGCATCGCCGAGCGGGGGCAGACGGCGGCCGCGTCCCCGCGCCCCTCGCCGCTCCCCGCGCAGGCCCTCGATCACGGCACGGGCTACCTGATGGCGGCGGCGACGATTCGCGCGCTGACGGATCTGCATGCGCACGGTCGCGCCGCGAGCGCGCGACTCTCCCTGGCGCGCACGGCCGAGTGGCTCCTCGCACAGGAAGAGACGGGGGACCCGAACGCGGCGCGGCCCGACGCGGGGGACGTCGCGGCGGCCACTCGTGAGGTCGAGAGCAGCTTCGGACGGTTGGCGATCGTCGGCTGTCCGGGCGCGCTCGGGCAAGCGCGTCCCGGATGGCGGATCACGCCGGGTGCGCTCGGGACCGACGCGGCGGTTTGGAGCCGAGTCGGCGAGCGGACCGGGCCGTAGTCGGGCGCTCCGACTCCGAGCATCCGGGGCACTGGCGTCGGCCGCACGCCCCGACCTCGACCCGACGCCACGGCGTCCACGTGGAGCTGCCCGCCCTGCCCATCACCCTGATCGTCACCGTCGTCGTGAGATCGGAGTCGATCGGCGAGATCGCCAGGGTCATGACCGAGGTGGCGGACGACCTGCCGAAGGTCGACGCCTGCGAGTCGGTGCGCATCGTGCGCGGCCTCGACGGCTCCGCCCGCTTCCCCCTCGTCGGGTCCCGGACCTCGCGCACGAAGCACGAGGACCATCGGAGAGGTGTCATCGAGCAGGGCGGCCGGGAAGACATCCTCGGGCACCCCGCGAGCGCATCCCAAGGCAGTCACCGCGAGGACCTCGGCAGAATCGATCACGGAGCGATCGCGGGGGCGAGGGAGGGAGCCGGAGTCGACCGAGCGTCGTGCGGTGGCGTCGATGCCCCGAGGCTCCTTCGCTTCCAGAGCAGATAGACGGGTGGATAGACGAGCAGCTCGAGCAGGAAGGACGTCACCAGTCCGCCGACCATGGGAGCGGCGACGCGTTTCATCGTGTCGGCACCGCTGCCGACCGACCACAACAGCGGCATCAACCCCAGCATCGCAGCGAGCACCGTCATCAACTTGGGCCGGATCCGCTTCACCGCACCATCGACGATGGCCTCGTGCAGATCGGTCAGGTCGCGCAGGCGCCCCGTGCGGCGACGTTCGTCCGTGGCGAGATCGAGAAAGAGCAGCATGAACACGCCCGTCTCCGCATCGAGACCCATCAAGGCGATCATCCCGACCCAGACCGCGACCGACGTGTGATAGTCCAGCACGTAGAGAAGCCACACCGCTCCGATGAGGGAGAACGGGAGCGCCAGCAGTACGATCCCCACCTTGGCGAACGAACGGGTACTGAGAAAGAGAAGCAGCACGATCGAGCCGAGCACCAGCGGCACCAGGCCCTCGAGTCGGCCAGCGACGCGCTGCATGCTCTCGTACTGCCCGCTCCAGACGAGCGCGTACTCCGGCGGAAGCTCGATGTTCGCCCCGACAGCCGCCTTCGCCGCGTCCACCCAGCCTCCGAAGTCGCTGCCCTCGACGTCGACCAGAACGTAACCGGCGAGGCGTCCGTTCTCGTTGCGGATCATCCCGGGTCCCTCGACACGCCGGATCTCGGCCAGGTCGCCGAGAGCAGCGCTGCCACCCGATGCGAGCGGCACGAGCGCGCTCGCGATCTCGGCCGGGCGGTCGCGACGCTCTCGGGGATATCGGACGCTCACTTCGATCCGCTCGCGGCCTTCTATCACCTCCGTGACGGGCGCTCCTCCGATCGCGATCGCGACCGTGCGATTCACATCGGCCACGGAAGCGCCGTGAAACGCGAGCGCGTCGCGGTTGGGAACGACGTCGATGAAATGACCTCCGGCCGAACGCTCCGCGACGACACTGCGTGTCCCGGGCAGATCGCGCAGGACGACCTCGAGCCGCTCGGCGATCTTCTGGATGCCGTCGACATCGGGACCCAGGACCTTGACGCCGATCGGGGTGCGGATTCCCGTCGCGAGCATGTCGATCCGCCCACGGATTGGCATCGTCCAGTTGTTCGGAACACCCGGGAGCCGAAGCCGCGCATCGAGATCCGCGAGAAGCTCATCGGACGAGATCCGATCGGGCCACACGAGGCGCAGGGGCGGCTTGAACCAGTCGGGCAGCCCGGAATACCAGCGCGACTTCTCCCTCCACGCCGCGGCCGGTTTCAGCACGATCGTCGTCTCCATCATGGAGAGCGGCGCCGGATCGGTCGAGGACTCGAATCGTCCCGCCTTGCCAAAGACGGTCTCGACCTCGGGTACCTCCCTAAGAATGCGATCCTGGATGTTGATCAGCCGCTGGGCTTCGGTCACCGAGATGCCCGGAAGGGTACTCGGCATGTAGAGGAGCGTGCCCTCGTCGAACGGCGGCATGAACTCGGATCCCAGCCGCAGAGCAATCGGGACCGTCGAGGCAGTCAGAGCCAATGCCGCTCCGATCGTCGCGAGGGGATGCCGCAGGACGAATCGGCAGACGGGTTCGTACACGTCGAAGAGCACGCGGCTGATCGGATGATCCTCCTCGGCGCGATAGCGGCCGACGGCAAAGCCATTCCAGAGACGGCAGAGCACGCGCGGGCGAAAGCTGAAGGGCTCCATCCGCGCGAAGGTCATACGCAGCGCGGGGTCGAGAGTGATCGCGAGGACGGCCGCGAGCGCCATCGCGAGCGTCTTCGACCATGCGAGTGGCTCGAACATCCGACCTTCCTGCTCCTCGAGCGCGAAGATCGGTAGGAATGCGACGGCGACGACGAGCAGCGAGAAGAAGACGGAGGGTGCTACCTCCTGCAACGCAGCCAGTCGGACCGCATGGAAGTCCCCCCGCCCACCGCCTGCCTGCCACTCCTGGAGGCGTTTGTACGCGTTCTCGACTTCCACGATCGCACCATCGACGAGTACACCGATCGAGATCGCGATACCCGCCAGCGACATCACGTTGATGCCGATACCCACGGCGTGGAGTGGCAGGAAGGCCAGAACCACTGCGGCGGGAATCGTCATGATCGGGACCACCGCCGACGGCACGTGCCACAGGAAGAGCAGGATCACGCCGCTGACGATCAGCATCTCCTCGGTCAGCGCTCGGAGCAACGTATCGAGCGCGCGGCGGATCAGCGGTGCGCGATCGTACACGGGAACGATCTCGACTCCGTCCGGGAGAGATGACCGCATGCCGTCGAGGACTCGCTCGACCCGCTCGATGACTGCGAGCGCGTTCTCGCCCTGACGCATCACGACGACGGCGCCTACCGTGTCACCCGCTCCGTCCAGATCCGCGACGCCGCGGCGGGGGCCCGGTCCCAGGGCGACGCGAGCGAGATCGCCGATCAGGATCGGGCGATCGAGACCGCCGCCGTCGGCCACCACGATCTTCTCGAGATCCTCGCCGGAACGGATGCTGCCCTGGGCCCGAATCATGAATTCCGACCCCGAGATCTCCAGCAGGCGCCCACCGCGTTCGTCGTTGCCGGCTCGGATCGCGTCGACGACCCGCGCGAGAGGGATGTCGTACGCGGCCAGAGCGTCCGGATCCACGCTCACCTGATACTGCCGTACGGCACCACCGATCGAGGCCACCTCCGCTACCCCGGAAACGGCCTGCAGGGGGTACTTCAGCAGGCGATCCTGCAAGCTCCGCAGCTCTGCGAGGTCGTGTCTCCCGGAGTCGTCTCGCAGCGCATACTGATACACCCACCCCACGCTCGTCGCGTCGGGACCAAGCTCGGTTCGAACACCCTCTGGAAGCGCGGGCAGGATCTTAGTAAGCTGTTCCGCGACACGAGATCGAGCCCAATAGGTATCCGTGCCGTCCTCGAAGATCACATAGACGAAGGAGTACCCGTAATCGGAGACGCCCCGCACCGCCTTGACTCGCGCTCCACCAAGCAACGCGCTCACGATTGGCAGCGTCACCTGGTCCTCGATCACGTCGGGGCTGCGATCCCAGCGTGAAAACAGGATCACCTGCGTGTCCGAGAGATCCGGAATGGCATCGAGCGGGAGCTGGCGGGCGGCCCAGCCCGCCAGCAGCAGAGCGATTCCCGTCGCCGTGATCACGAGTAGGCGGTGGCCGGCGCTCCACGAAACGATGCGGGCGATCACGAGCCGGACGCGGGATGGGTACCGCTTCCGTGCACGCGGTCATGATCGAAATCAGCAGGATCGAGTCGTCCGGGGCGAACCGGCTCGGTCGAAGACGCGGACTCCTTCGCCGAGAGCGCTCCGTAGGCCGCGAGCGCCGCGCGGAAGCGCGACTCCGAATCGATCAGGAAATTCGCCGCAGTCACGACGTGTTCGCCGGCCGTGAGTCCGGCGAGAACCTCGATCTGCCCGTCGCCCTCGGCGCCGATGACGACCTCGCGCGGCTCGAAGCGACCCGCCCCGTCGCGAACGAAGGCGATCTGTCGCGCACCCGTGTCGAGCAACGCGTCTTCGGGAACCACGAGCCGCCTTCCCAGCGGAATTTCGATCGCGAGTCGCACGAATGCCTCGCCACGCAAGCCGCCCCCCGGAGTGGAGATCAGGGCACGGACTCGCGCGCTGTCGCCGCGCGTACCCGTGTCGGGGTCGATCGTAACGAGCTCTCCGGTGTAGCTCCGTCCGGGCCGCCCGGGTGCCGTCACTCGAACCTGCTGCCCCAATCGAAGGTCGTCGCTCCCGAAGTACACCCGTCCGTAGACCCACGCGCTGCGCCCGGGAAGGATCAAGCTCTGGAGACTCGCACCCGCGTCGAAGATCCGCCCCAGCTGATCGAAGGACAAATCGAGCAGTCGCAGCCGAACGGCGAGGCCACGCCTCCGTTCGAGGAGTCGTGCGCCGTCCCCCGGCTCGGTCGACTCCCCCAGCACGACGCTGTAATCCGCGAGAGCGGCGTAGAGTTCCGGGGCGAAGGTAACGCGCCCGACCGTTCGAATCGTGCGGTGCATGTGCCGATAGCTCGCTCGTTCGGTCGTCACACCAATGGTCTGCGATCGCCGCGGATCGACCTCGAACGTGACGTGACTGGCCGAGCCGGCAGCGTCCGACGACGACGCTGCCGGCTCGGCCTCCACGGGCGTGAGGTTCATGCCGCAGATTCCACATCGATCCGGTTCGCTCGACACCACTTCCGGATGCATCGGGCATTGGTAGATGGCGGCTTCATGCGACGGGCCTTCGTCCCTCCCGGCCCCGCACCCCGTCCCCAGCAATCCCAGCGCGAGTACCGCGGCCGCCAATGCCGCGGAGAATCGAACGGACGCTTGCATGCCTTCGCTCCCGGTTCGCGCTCGGACCCGTCCTCGCGAGCCCCGTCACCGAAGGATGATCTGTTCGCCTCGTCCGAGCTTCGGATCCGCATCCTTCGAGGTCATCAGCACGGAGATCGCGCCGCGCAACGCTCTAGTCATCGCGTGATCGACGATCGCGTTGTTGGTCGCGCGACCCACCGGCGTGACGAGATCGAAGGTCGCCGCGGAGGCCGGAGGAATCAGGTAGGTCTGCACACCCTCCATCACGTTCCGGGGATTTCCATGGTCGTATACACGATCCCAGATGCCGGCGATGGGATGGAGGGCAACCGGGTCATTGATGCTTGCGTTCACGTAGAAGACGCGCACACGCTCACCCGGACTCGCCTGGAGGGTCTTCCCGGCGTTCGGATCGTGAACGGGATCGTAATGGAATACCTTCCCGTTGATCAGCGCGCCGACCCAGTTCTTGCCGTCGAGCAGGTCCTCGACGGCCGTTCCTTCCCGGAACAGATCTCCCTGCACGAGGACGTACTCCCGATCCGGCTTGGGATATGCCGCGGAAAAGCCCTCCTTGGGATCGACGATGATCACCCCGTACATCCCACGCGAGATGTGCTCGGCCATCGAGGAGGCGCCGCAGTGGTAGATGAACGCACCCGGGTACTTCGCCTCGAATTCGAAGGCTTTGGTCCCGCCCGGCTTGATCTCGGCGAACTCGTCGAGGACGTCGACGATCGCCGCGTGAAAATCCATCGAGTGGCTGTTCTTGTTCGAAGCGTCGTTCGTCAGGGAGAACTGAACGACGTCCCCCTGCTTCACCCGCACGACCGGCCCCGGAATCGTGCCGTCGTAGGTCCACATCCTCTGGGTCGTGCCCGTGTTGTCGACCGGCAGGTCGATCTCTTTGACGGTCATCGAGACCTTTACGGTCTCGCCGAATGCGGGAGCGACGAGAAGTGCGGAGAGGAGGAAAGCCTGGAGAAGTCCCGTGACGGATTGCATGACGTTCATCTTCCTTTGTGCAGATCCGCGGAGCGGCTCCGACTCGCTCCCTGTGAGCGGTTCGGAGACCGGTCCGAACGATGCCGATGGAGATGCCGATGGGCGTGCTGATTGAGACGCCGATGGATGGGTGGCGCGGAATGACTCACGGCCGTGGCGAGCCGGATGCTTCCGCACCACGCAGGCCGGGGTTCTCGTAGAGACCGGGGCCCTTGCTCAAGCTCTCGCTGTAGTAGAAATCCGGGTCGTATTGCTTGCCCTTCCAGACGTACCAGTCGGGCCTCTCGACACCGTCATACTCGAAGATCAACATCGATCCTCCCATGTCCTTTCCGGCGTTGGTGACGTGCTCGTCGACATGGTCGTGGGTCACCCAGAGCCCCGGGTTGTCCATGCGGACGATCGCGTCGTATCGTTCGCCCTGCTCGACGTGTACGACGTCGGCCCAGTAGGGCTCCGGGAGCGGGAGCCCGTCCTTGTGGGTCACGAGTACGTCGTGTCCGTGCAGGTGGAAGCCGACCTCGGCTCCGGCGCCGAAGATGCGCAATCGGACGACGTCTCCCTCTTCGACCCGCAGCGGCTGAGTCAGCGGAAACGACTTGCCGTTGATCGAAAAATAGTCGCGGAGCTCGGCCGGGTGCCCGCCGACTCCGTAACGATCGGCGAACTTCGAGCTCCAGCCAGAGAACATCAGGATCGCATCTTTCGTGACCTGCTTCTCGAGCGCGGTCGGCTCGATCGGATCGACGACGAAGGGCCCCCACATCCCTCGGATCGCGACATGCTCCGCGACGTTGACGTGGCAGTGATACCAGAGCGTCCCGGTCCGCGTGGCGATGAAGTGGTAGGTGAAGCTGCCTCCCGGCGGAACCGGCTCCTGAGTCACGTTCGGAACGCCGTCGCTCTGCCATGTGCCTTGCTGGTGCATGCCGTGCCAATGGATCGTATGGTCCATGGTCGAGAGGTTCACGAACTTGATCTTGACCTCATCACCCTCTCGAACGCGCAGCAGAGGGCCCGGAACCTGCCCGTTGAATGCCCAGACTTTCGCGTTGAAGCCGGGGGCTACCTCGATCTCGGTCTCCTCGACGCGAATCTCGAACTCCCGCAACTGGCCCCGGCGATACTTCTTCTTGAGCGACGCAGGGGGCGGGGGGGCAACGACATCGAGCGCGTCGTCGGCCTGAGCCGTGACCGGAGCGGCTCGGGAGATCGGCGGGGCAACTGTGACGCGAGGCGCGGCCGCGGCTCTTCCCGGATCGACCTGCCGCTTCGGGGCGTCCCCCGCGCTCGCTACGGAGACTGCGTTCGCTGAAGCGACCAGCGCGCCATCACCCCGGGAGTCCGTCCCCGACAGAGTGCGGAGATGACGCACGAGAGATCCGATCTGGTCGTCTGAGAGTACACCTTGCCAGGGTGGCATCAGCACGGACTTCCCGACCCCGGGCCCTCCCTGGGAGATCGCGGTGCGGAGCTCCTGGTCGCTGCGCGTCGCCATCTCACGCACATCGGTGTGGTCGCGCGGCTGGACCGAGAGCGCCGGCACGTTCAGGCCCCTGCCGTCGCCATCGAGACCGTGGCAAGCCGTGCAATAGGTCCGATACAGCCGCGCTCCCTCGGGCTCCGCCGAGCGGGCCCAGGCCGTTCCTCCATGAAGGCAGAGGAAGAGCCAGAGAGTGAGACATGCCAGCGATCGACGCCTCATCGGTCCTCCTCCTCGCTCAGCAGCCGCAGGTACTCCATCAACTTCCCGACCTCTGCCGTCGTCAATCCGTAGTCCGGCATCGGCGCCACGGGATCCCAGGCCTGGGGCTTCGCGATATAGCTCGCGAGAAATTCCGGTCGCAAACGCATCCAGGCTCCAAACAGATCAGGGCCGGAGAGGGGAGGTCCATCGGACGACACGCGATGACACGAGCCGCAGCCCTTGAACTTCGTGAAGTTCAGCTCGGCAAGCATTCTCGGCATGCTCGGCAGCACGGGAGCCGCCTGAGGGAGCAGATCACGACCCCACTCTAGTGCAGCGAGCGCCCTCACGACTTCATCGATTCGCTGGGACTCGAGACGCGGATGCGGCGTCGGCATCGACTCGAGCACGTCACCGTCCGGAGATCGCCGCGTTCGATCACTCGGCGTGATGCCCGCCGGTCGGATCGGAAGCGGATCCGCGAGCCAGGCCGCGAGCCAATCGGCGCGATACTTCGCCCCCGCGTAGAAGAGGTCGGGCCCTCTTCGGTCCGCATAGCGCTCCACCGTGCGTTGCGCGTCATCCGGCGCCAGGGTCAGATGACAGGTGTCGCACCCCAACCGTGCCAGCACCCCGGAATCCGCTGCCTCCGCGGCGAACGCGAAACCTGCGGTCGCGACGACATTCGCGATGGCAATCGCGAATACGATGGAGCGGCCGGGCATCACTGCCGCCCGTCTCGGATTGCCGCTCCCGACGCTGCCGACTAGTCTCTCCACGGATCGTCTCCGACTCCAGCGCAGTCTCGAGAGCCACGACTCATCGAGATGCGATCGGTAGGGCGTATGCGCATGCCTTCTGGCGGAAGGCCAGTGCGGCCTTATTTAGGCATTTCAATTACCACAATCGCCGACGAGCAGTCAATGGCCAACTGGATCTGAAATGCGTCTCACTCAGTTCACGGATTTCGGCCTTCGCGTACTGATGTACGTTGCCAGTCACGAGGGTGAGTATGTCCCGACCGAGCGGATCGCGAACATATTCGCGATCTCCCAGGATCACCTCGCCAAGGTCGTGCGGCGGCTCTCGGACCTCGGTTACGTCGAAACGAAACGCGGCACTCGAGGCGGGGTGCGAATCCGCCCCTCGGCACGCGACGCGACGGTGGGCGAGGTCATCCGACAGCTTGAGCACCAACTGCTGGTGGAGTGCTTCGATCCAGAGGTCAACCAATGCCCGATCGGGGATTTCTGCCGACTGTCGTCCTTGCTGCGACGGGCCAACGCCGCTTTCTACCGCGAGCTCGACCGGGTACGGGTCGGCGAGCTGATGCCCCCGGCCGTACTACGCAAGGCGTTACCGGCCGACGAGTCCAAGCCGAGGACTCGCTCGAGGTAGGCTGACCGACGAACGTCCGCCCGGGCGACGACGAACGGGACGGGGAGGCCCACCGCCGTTCGGTGAACCGTCCTCTGGCGCACGAGGCGGCGGTCTTCGCGATGTCGCCGGCCGCCTGGCAGAAGCCCCAGCCGACGCCCTCTGGAACGCTGACGGTCGACCGCTCGCCGGACGGGTCGCAACGTGGCCCGGGTCGGTCGCGCCCATCCTTGCGTAGGCAGGACGGTCTCGCGGATCGGCGCTAGCCGGGCCTCCCGTCGGGTCGGGGTGTCGTGAGAATCGGCCAGAAGCGGATCGTGAACAGACCGAAGGCGGACGCCCAGGCGAGGCCGCTCGCCAGCAACAAGGCCCGGTGGCCGTCGCCGGCAACGAAGGGCGCGGCGACGCGAGCGAGGGCGGCCCCATGCACGAGCGCATAGCACCACACCGCACCCACTGGGAGCTCGAGCGATCGGCCCGTGTGGCCAAGTCCGACTCGCGTAACCACGGCGATGATCGTGCCTCCGATGGCTCCGGCCGTGAGAGCATGAAGGCCTGCCGTGGACGGGATCGGAAGGCCCAGATCACTCGCCCCGGCCAGGAAGAGCCCAACGACGACCCAGAGCGAGCCCGCGTGAAGTGACCACAGCAGGGGGTCGGAGCGGGTTTGCCAGCTCTGCCAGCCTGCCAGCCGAAAAGCGGCCAACAGGCCGGCGAGCATGCCGAGCAGACCCGTGACGGGCGTTCTGCCCACGATCAGGCCGGACGCGGCCGCCGTAGCCGCGGTGCCGATGGTCAGTACGTCCAGCCACGGCCAGCCATGAACGACGGACGTGAGCCCGCGCTGTCGCAAGGCGTTCCGCGTGAATGCGGGAGTGATGCGCCCACCGATCACGAGGATCAGGACCACGACCAGATCGACGGCGAAACGAAGTCCCGGTCTCGCCGTCGCCGATGCGAGGCCGAGTGCCTCGGCGTGGATGACCCCATTTGCTGCG
>JACKFD010000004.1 GCA_020632655.1 Spirochaetaceae bacterium | reverse complement strand
CCCGAGGCGAACGGCCGGCTGCGGCGGCGGGCGACGCGGCTCGCCACGCGGGCCGGGGAGGCGATCGCTCTACGCGATCGTCTCGACGCACGATCGCTCGAGGTGCGTACGACCCGCCCGATCCCGGACACCGAGCTGCGACTCGCGAGCCGACTCCTCGCCGCGCCGCTCGCCGCGGGCGCCCTCGAGTCCGAGCTCGCCGCCTATCGCCGCGACGCCGGTCTCGATCGGGACGGCGCGCGCCATGCCCGCGTCGAGCTCGTCCGGGCGCTCGTCCAGCACGAGGCCGGCTACGAGGCGGAGGCGCGCGATCGGCTGGAACGCGTCGCGGGGGGCGCGGGGGGCGACGTCGCGATCGCCCGTCACGCGCGCGCGCTGCTCGACGACGAGTGGCAGAACCCGTACGGCGCCTTCGAGCGCCTGCGCCGGGAGGGGCTGCGCCGGGAGCTCGGCTGGCGGCTCGCCGGCGAGTGGATGCGCAGGCCCCGCTATCCGAACCTGCCCGCGCCCGTCGCCTATCTGATCGACACGCCGACGATCGCCGTCACGATCGTGCTCGCCCCGCTCCGCGCGCTGATCTCCCCCTGGACCGGCACGCCCGACTTCCAGCGCGCCTCGGCCGCCGCGGGCTATCGCTACCTCGTCCGCTACCCGGCCGGCCGCGAGCAGCGCGAGATCGTCGAGTGGCTCTACGACTACGAGCACGACGGCGAGCATTTCGATCGGGCGCTGCGTCTCGCCGACCTGATGCCCGACTTCGACCCGGCGGAGCGAACGCGGCTCGTCGAGCAGACGGCGGAGTCGCATCTCGAGCGCGTCGACGAGATCGACCGCCGGGACGCGCGCCGCTCGATCCTCGAGGGTGTCGCGCGCGAGTTCCCGGACTCCGAGGGCGCGAAGGACGCGGGCCTGCGCGCCCGGGCCGAGGCCCTCGACGCGAGCCCGCAGCATATCCGCATCACCCGCAGCTTCCTGCTCGAGAACCCCGAGGTCGCCGGGCCCTCGGGCATCGGACTGGCCCCCGAGCTGCTCGACGAGGACCCCGGCAACGGCGAGCTGCATCCCGACGGCGTGCTGCTGCGCGGGGGCCGCGTGCTCGACGTCCTGCTCGTGGCCGAGGGCGCCGACGACGATGCGCCGCCCGAGTCGCGCCTGCGCAAGGTCTCGGAGGCGCGCCTCCGCCGCATCGCCGCAGCCCTCGAGGACGCGACCCGCCGCAACGGCCTCGTCGACGTCGATGCGCGCCAGAAGGCCGACGCACCCCGCGACGTCTATCTCGAGCGCGCGAGCCTCGGCCTGACCGAGGAGGTCGATCCGCGAGCGAGCGCCGAGTCGACCTTCGTCTACCGCAGCCTGCGCGAGCGCTACGGGATGGTGCGGGGTCGCGATCCCCTGCTGCCCTTCGATCTCGTGTTCCGGGGCAGCCTCGGCGACTTCAGCCTCGGCGCGTTCCCGAGATGGCGGGCGCCGCGGGAGACGCCGGACGCGTTCCTGTATCGATGAGCGGGGCCGAGGGACCGCGCGGGTCGGGGCGGAGCGGGAATCGGAGAGGACGGACGAATCGCGCGCGCGGCGGGATCAGGGAACGCAGGGGATCGTGCCGGCGCAGGGGAGGCCCGAGGGACCCGTAGGCTGGTTGAAGAGCACAATGAAACGACCGAAGTCCCCGCCATCAAAGAGCCCGTTGCCGGTCAAATCGGCAGTGAGATCACCACTACCGAAGAACGAGACGAATATTCCGAAATCGGCACCATCCACGCGACCATCGTTGTTGTAGTCCGCGTCGCACCAGTTTCCGTAGCCGTCCGCATTGGTGTCGAGCTGGTTGATCAGACCCTGATTCGGCCCGTTCGCGTCCTCCACGCAGTTGTCGAAGGCGTCCGGCACGAGGTCGCCGTCGCGATCCGCGATCGACCCCGCCTCCGCCGCGAGCGCGAGACCGAGCACGAACGACATCCCGATTGCGGCGGATCCGAGACGCATGACTTTTCCTCCCTGCTGGGGACCTCGAGCCATTAGGCCCACCCGGGGAGGAAAAGTCAAGCGACGCGGGCTCCGCATGCGAATCCTGGGCGCCGCGTGCATGCGTTTCTAGTGCGAAACCGATCCGGCCCCGTCCGGCAGCAGACTCCCTTCGCGGGTGAAGCGCAGCCAGCCGAGCGAGTCCGCGAGCAGCAGTCGACCCCGCAGCTGGTAGTCGAGCCCCGTCGACCGGGGCAGGGTCAGCGCCTGCCGGAACAGGTCGAGGAGGTTGGTCGAGGCCGTGACCTCGACGACCCGGTCGCCGAGACGGGGGATCTCGAACGCCTCGCCCGAGAGGGCGCGGGCGAGGCGGTGGCCGTTCAGCTCGAGGACGATGTCGAGACCCTCGGCGGAGATCGGGACCTCGTTCGGGTTCACGACCCGGAGCTCGAGCACGAAGCGCTGCTCGAAGGAGCCGCCCGGGACCGGCCGGAGCCCGACGAGGGTCACCTCCGGCGGCTCGAGCCGCGTCCCGAAGGAAGCGCAGCCGACGGCGAGCAGGGCGAGTGTGATGAGAGACACGAGGGTTCGGAGGCGGGCGGCGGCGAACATGGAGCGAGCGTAGCTCCGGCGGATCGAGCCGCCGAGACGGTTCCGCGAAGGCGGGCATTGGATATGCTGCACGCCCGGTCGGGGGCCGACCCGGAGGTCGGGACCGAAGGGTCGGGGGTCACGCTCGTGAGCGCGATCGACCCACGAACGCCGAGCGACCGGAATCGAGAATCGAAGCATCGAGAGAGGAAGCGAGTGCCATGTCCATTTCCAGCGTCGATCCCAGCTACGTGTCCGCCACCCGGACCCCGCGACGGCGGCGCGTCGTCGCCTCGCTCCTCGTGGTCACCTGCGTGGCCGCCTTCTCTCCCGGCTGCGTGACCGACCCCTACACGGGCGAGCGTCGCATCAGCAAGACCGCCCTCGGCGGCCTCTTCGGCGCGGGCGCCGGCGCGGGCATCGCCGCCGGCATCGCGGCGATCGCGGGCAAGGACGCCCGCAAGGCCGCTCTGATCGGTGCGGGCTCGGGCTTCCTCGCCGGCGCCGCGATCGGCGGCTACATGGACTACCAGGACGCGAAGCTGCGCGAGTTCCTCGCCGGCACGGGCGTCCAGGTCATCCGGAACGGCAACGACATCCTGCTCTCGATGCCTTCGAACATCACGTTCCAGACCGACAGCGCCGTCCTCTCCTCGGACTTCCTGAACATCATGCACGGCGTGGCGCTCGTGCTGATCGAGTACGACAAGACGGTGATCGAGGTCATGGGCCATACCGACAGCACGGGCAGCGAGAGCTACAACCTCGAGCTCTCGAATCGTCGGGCCCGCGCGGTCGGCAGCCATCTGCAGACCGAGGGCATCAACCCGATGCGCATCCTGACCCAGGGCTTCGGCGAGCAGTACCCGGTCGCCTCGAACGACACGGTCGAGGGTCGCGCCCTGAATCGCCGAGTCGAGCTGCGGCTGAGCCCGCTGACCCAGCCCCCGGCCTAGCGCTCACCCGCCACGCGCGGGTCGCGGCCCTTCGCCGCGATCCGCGCGCCCGGCACCCGCCCGGGCCGCGGCCTACTTCCAGCCGATCGACTGGTAGCCGCGCTCGGCGAGGCAGGTGTCGACGTAGCGCACGAAGATCGGATCGGGCTCCGACGCGCCGAAGAGCCACGAGAAGAATCCGCCGACCGCGCCCATCGCCGCCCCGAAGGCCGCCCCGAATCCGGGCCGCCCCGTGAACGCGCCGGCGACCGCGCCGGATGCGCCGCCGACCGCCGCGCCCCCCGCCGTCCGTTTGCCGGCCTCGAGCGCCTGATTGCGATCGAGATCCGCGGCCTCGGCGAGCGCCATGCACTCGTCGATGTCCCGACGCGAGGCCTCGACGCCGACCTCCTCGAGGTGGTCGTTCGGGTAGAGCACGGGGCGTTTCGCGCACCCCGCGAGCAGCACGAGCGCGATCACGAGACAGACGAGCGGTCGGGACATCGAGCCCTCCTTCCAATCCTCACGCATCGCCCCCACCCGAAGCACTCGGGGACCTCGGGGCGACGACGACCACGCGTGACCCGCTCGCCGCCCCGCTCATGACGACCACCCGTGACCCGCTCGCCGCCCCGCTCATGACGACCACCCGTGACCCGCTCGCCGCCCCGCTCATGCGGACGGCGCCGCCAGTCGACTCGCCGCCTCGAGCAGCTCGATCGGATGCACGACGCGCGCCTCGACGCCGCGCCCGGCGAGCCCCGAGGCCAGCTGCATCGCACAGCCGGGATTCGCCGTCGCGACGATCGAAGGCGCCGCCTCGATCAAGGCGTCGAGCTTCGGAGCGAGCACCTGCGCGGACATCTCGGGCTGCGTGAGGTTGTAGATGCCCGCGGCACCGCAGCAGGCCTCGGGCTGGCGATGGGCGACGAGCTCGAGGCCGGGGATCGACTGGAGCAGCCGACGCGGCGCGGCGGCGATGCCCTGGGCGTGCACGAGATGGCAGGGATCGTCGTAGCAGACGCGCTCCGGAATCGGCGAGAGCTCGAGCGTGGCGCCCGTCTCGTCGAGGAACTCGAGCACGTCGCGGACGCGGGTCGCGACGCCCCGGGCGCCGTCGCCGACAAGGCCGGGGGACTCGCGGAGCGCGGCGCTGCAGCCGGCGGAGGTGACGACGATCGCGTCGAGCCCTTCGAGCAGGGGGGCGAAGGCGTCGACGTTGCGCTCGGCCAGTCCGCGCGCGAAGCCACGATCGCCGGCATGCGCCTGGAGCGCGCCGCAGCAGCCCTGCGCTTCCGGCACGACGACCTCCCAGCCCGCCCGCGACAGCACGAGCCGGGCCGCGTCGTTCACACGGCCGAAGAGCTCGGGCATGACGCAGCCCTCGAAGAGGGCGACCCGACCGCGTCGCGTGCCGACGGCGGGTGTGAAGGCGGGCATGCATCGCCGCTCGACCTCGGGCGGCACCGTCGGCGCGAGCGCGAGCATCCCCGCCGTGCGCTCCGGCAGCAGGCGCGCGGCGAGTCGATCGAGGCCCGTGCGCTGCGCGAGTGCGAGCAGCGACACGACGAGGCGGAGCATGCCCGGCCGCGGCACGATCCGGCGCAGGGCGAAGCGCTCGATCGTGCGCGCCGCCGAGAAGTCCGTCGCCTGCTCGCGCACGATCGTCCGCGCCTGCTCGAGCATCTCGCCGTAGTGCACGCCGGAGGGACAAGCGGTCTCGCAGGCGCGGCAACCGAGACAGAGGAATGCCTCCTCCTCGAGCAACGACGCGTCCTCGAGCCGCCCCTCCGCGAGTCCACGCATCAGGTAGATGCGCCCGCGCGGCGAGGAGGTCTCGCGCCCCGTCGCCCGGTAGGTCGGACAGCTCGTGAGGCAGAGACCGCAATGCACGCAGTCGAGGCTGCTCGTGTAGAGCTCGTCGTGGAGCGCGCGCGCGATCGGCGTCGATCCCGGGCACTCGACCGGTCGTTCTTCGTCGACGGGAGGCGGCGTCACGTGCCCTCCACGAAGCGTCCCGGATTCAGGATGCCCGCCGGATCGAAGCGCGCCTTCAGGCTACGCGCCAGCGCGGGTCCACCGTCCTGCGGACCGAAGACGTCGATCGCCCCGACGCGATCCGCCGCGATCGCCGACACGACGGCGAAGCCGCCCTCCGAGATCGCCCGCTCGCGGATCCGCTCGAGTGCAGCGATCGCCTCGACGCAGCCGCGCGCATGCACCACCCCGAGTCCGAGGTCGACCGAGACCGAGAGCCCGCTCTCGAGCATCGCGTTGACGAGCGCCTCACTTCGCGAGCCGAGCGCCCGGGCGCGCAGCACGACCTCGTCGGGCGCGAGGGTCGACGGGTCGATGGCCCGTTCGTCGCGCAGGGCGTCGACGCGGTCCGTGCCGACGCGGTCGACGTCGAGCTCGGCGGCGATCCGCTCGCGATCGTGGGCGACGACGGCGTCCGAGCCCGCGAGCTCGAAGACGACCTCGGGCGCCCCCTCGCCGGGCGACTCGTGCCAGAGGATCGCGCGCACGCTGTCGAGTCGGGCGAGGGCGCGGCAGCGCTCGAAGAGCTCTGGAACCGACGGGGGCCACGCGCGCACGGCCTCGCAGACGGCGGGCCGAGGGCGGAGTCGGAGCCAGGCCCCGGTCACGATGCCGAGCGTGCCGTACGAGCCGCAGTAGAGCTTCGCCAGGTCGTAGCCCGTCACGTTCTTGACGACGCGGCCGCCGCATTTCGATGCGACGCCATCGGCCCCGACGACCTCGAGACCGAGGATCGCGTCCGAGACGCCGCCGAAGGCATGCGCCCGCGGCCCCGTCGCGGCACTCGCGATCGTCCCGCCGACCGTCGACGAAGCGCCGGGCGGATCGAGGGGCAGCTCCCATCCCTCCGCCGCGACGACTTCACGCAGCGCCGCGATCGGCGTACCCGCGCGCGCGTGCACGACGCCCTCGTCGGGCTCGAATTCGTCGACGCCCGTGATCGCCTCGAGCGAGACGGCGGCGGCGAGCGGCCGCGCGGGATTCGCCTGATGCAGCCGCGTGCGACCGCCCATCACGAGCAGCCCGTGGGACCCGGCGTTCGCGGCGGCGAGGACCCGGCCGAGGGCCCCCACGTCGGCCGGCGCCAGCACGGCCTCGACCGTCGCCCCCGGCACCACGATCCGCTCGGCCCTTGCTTCGGCCATGACCTCGTCCCAGGCCGAGCTCATCCGATCGGCACCTCGCCGTAGCCCCGCGCCTTCGGATTCGCCTCGACACAGAATCGCGTCGTCGGGATCAGCTTGCCCGGGTTGCAGACGCCGTCCGGGTTGAAGGTCTCCCGCAGCCGGTACATCGGCTCGAGGTCGTCGGCATCGAAGACGAGATGCATGTAGTCGCGCTTCTCGACGCCGACGCCGTGCTCCCCCGTGATCACACCGCCGACGGCGACGCAGGCCTCGAGGATCTCGGCGCCCGCGGCGATCACGCGCGCGAGCTCGTCGGGGTCGCGCCGGTCGAAGCAGATGTTCGGGTGCAGGTTGCCGTCGCCGGCATGGAAGACGTTGGCGAGCTTCAGGCGATGGCGATCGCAGATCTCGCCGACCTTCGCGAGGATCGCCGGCAGGTGCACCCGCGGCACGACCGCGTCGTGCACGTAGAGATCCGGCGCGAGGCGCCCCATCGCGCCGAAGGCGCCCTTCCGCGCCCGCCAGAAACGCAGCCGCTCGGCCTCGTCCCGCGCGACCTCGATCGCCTGACAGCCCTCGGCCTCGCAGGCCGCGCGGATCGCCGCGATCTCGTCGGGCAGGCCGATCGGGTTGCCGTCGAGCTCGACGATCAGCACGGCGCCCGCCGTCGTCGGCAGGCCCGCCGCGTAGACGCTCGCCTCGACCGCCTCGATCGTGCGCCGGTCGACGATCTCCATCGCCGCCGGCACGACGCCCGAGCGGATCACGCGGCCGACCGCGCGACAGGCGGGCACGACGTCGTCGAAGATCGCGAGCAGGGTCTCGATCGCGGCGGGGATCGGCGTCAGGCGGACGGTTGCCTCGGTCACGATGCCGAGGGTGCCTTCGCTGCCGACGATCGCGCCGACCCAGTCGAAGCCGGACGTCTCGCCGAGTCGGTTGCCGAAGCGCTGGACGCGGCCGTCGGGCAGCACGACCTCGAGGGCGAGCACGTGGTTCGTCGTCGTGCCGTATTTCAGCGTATGCGGGCCGCCGGAGTTCTCGGCGACGTTGCCGCCGATCGTGCAGGCCTGCTGGCTCGAGGGATCGGGGGCGTAGAAGAGACCGTGCTGGCGGATCGCCGCCGAGAGCTCCGCGTTCACGACGCCGGGCTGCACGACGGCGAAGCGATCGGCGGGATCGACCTCGAGGATGCGGTTCATGCGCGAGCACTCGATCAGGATGGAGCCCTCGGTCGCGTGGGCCCCGCCCGAGAGCCCCGTCCCCGCACCACGCGGCACGAAGTGCACGTCGTGCTCGCGGCAGGCGCGCACGACCGCGGCGACCTGCTCGGTCGAGGTCGGCAGCACGACCGCGAGGGGCCGCTTCGGCGTCAGCGTGAGCCCGTCGCACTCGTAGGCGAAGAGCTCACCTTCGCGCGCGAGCAGGCCCTCGCGGCCGACGATCGTGCGCAGACGCTCGAAGAAGGCAGGAGACGGCGCGACCCGAAGCGCCCCCGGATCCGCGGGCGCGGAGGCTTCTACCGCGGACGTCGAAGGGGATCGATGGCTCGGGAGTTCGACGCTCATTCCGTTCCGGGCCCTCGGGCCGCTCGGCTCGCGGTCGGGCGAGACGCTCGTGGGCTCGAACGGTCAGGCGAGGCCGAGCCGCTCGAGGTCGTCTTCGTCGAGTCCGAGGTAGTGGCCGACCTCGTGCCGGACCGTCACCTGGATCTGATCGATCAGGTCTTCCTCGTCCTGGCAGATCTTCTCGAGATTGCGCTTGAAGAGGAGGATCCGGTCGAGATCGAGGGGCTGGTCGGTCATCAGGGCCTCGGTCTTCGGCACGCCCATGAAGAGTCCGAGGGTCTGGGGCGAGATGCGCTCCTTGCGGACGAGGTCGAGGGTCGGGAAGTCCTCGACCACGACGGCGACGCCATCGATCTGCTCGCGGATCGAGCGGGGCAGGTTCTCGATCGCGAGGTCGACGGCGCGCGCGAAGGCGGCGTCCTCGATCTCGAAGGGCATCGGGAATTGCTGCGGATCGAGGGCGTTCGCGCGCTCGAAGGCCTGGCGCGCGGACTCGAGCCCGACGCCCGTCGCCGTCGCGGGCTCGCCCTCGTCCTCGAGACGCTCGAGCACGAGGCCGAGGTGATAGACCGTGTGCGCGGAGTCCGGGTCGATCGCGACGCCGCGCTCGAGCACCCGGCGCGCCTCGCCGTACTGGCCGAGCTCGAAGAGCACCTGTCCCTCGAAGGCGCAGTAGAGGCCGACCTCGCCGCCGGCCTTGGCCGCACGCCGCACGAGGAAGAGCGCACCCTCGAGATCGTCCTGGTAGAAGAGCGCCTTGCTCTTCAGGTAGTAGACCTCGGCCTGCAGCAGACGATCCGGCCGCGGCAGCTTCGAACGCCCCGAGAGCAGCTCGTCCGCGAGGCGGACCGCCGTCGGGAACTCGCCGAGCTCCTCGATCAGGAGCTCGATGCGATTGAGATGGGCGGCCGTGAACTTGGGATCGGCGAGGATCGCGCGGTCGAACTCGATCAAGGCCTCGTCGACGCGCCCGTCGTCCCAGAGGATCTCACCCCGACCGTTGTGCGCTTCGGCGCCGTCGGGATGCACGCGCAGCGCCTCGTCGAGCCAGGCGAGCGCCTCCTCGATCCGACCGCCGTGCGAGGCCTCCATCGCCTGGTCCAGGCAGTCCCAGTAGCGATCCTTGTCCTTGCGCATGCCGTCGCGTTCCGTCCCGGGCCTGGCCCGTCGTGATCGGGATCCGGCCCATCGCCGCCCCGCGGCCGAAGCGGCAGGGTAGCGTAGCCCTCCCGGCCGACTTGTCGTCCGGCGGCGCGCGATCGAGGAGTCCCGATCCCGCGACGAGCGACGGGCGGGGAAGGCGCACGGCGATCGGGGGCTATGCTCGCCGACCGGATGTCCCCGCGAACCTCGACCACCACTCGCCCCACGCTCCTGCACCGGCCCCTGCTCGGGCTGCTGATCCTGCTCGTGGGGGCCTGCGCCGCGGCCCCCTCCGGCCCCCCCTTCGAGCTCGCGAGCCCCCCTCCGGCCCATCGCGGCCGCCTCTATCTCTACCGCGTCGACGCGCGGCCCTCGCTCTCGAAGGTCCATGTCACCCTCGACGGTCGCGAGGTCGGGACCTTCCGGGACGGCGAGTACGAGACGCTCGAGGTCTCCGCCGGCCCCCGCCATCTGCGCGTCGGACTGCGCGGATTCGGCCTGCTGCAATGGGGCTGGAACGACCAGCGGCTCCACGTGGAGCCGGGCGAGACGCTCTTCGTCGAGCTCTCCGTGCGACTCGCGGCGCGCGAGCTGCCCGCGGCGGGCGAGCTCGAGATCGGGGGCCGGGACGAAGGCAGCGCGAGCGAGAACGTCTTCATCGAGCTCCAGAACGCCGAGACGGCGCTTCCCCGACTCGCCGGCACGACGCGACTGACGCCGGCCGAGACCGCCACCGAGACCGCCCACTGAGCCGCAACTCGCTCATGAAACGCCTGGTTTCGTTGACCTTTGACCCTGGTGGCGCGGTCGCGCTGTGATACCGTGCGCGAGGGCGCGGCCCGCTAGCCGCATCGGCCGCCCCCTCTCTCCTTTGGAATCGTGCGGGAGCAGTCGGACCGCATCCTGCCTGATCCCCGGGCCCATTCCCGCAACGCGGGAGTGGGCCCGACCATTTCGGGGCCCCGGTCGCGGGAGTGGGCCCGACCATTTCGGGGCCTCGGTCGCGGGAGTGGGCCCGACCATTTCGGGGCCTCGGTCGCGGAAGTGGGCCCGACCATTTCGGGGCCCCGGTCGCGGGAGGCACCGGAACGACGGGACGGACGGCTCGCGCGGCCGGCCCGAACCGACCCGCGGCGCCACCGGGAGCGCGTTCTCGGAGGGGATCGAGGGTGGGCCCGCCTGGACTTGAACCAGGGACCATTCGGTTATGAGCCGATCGCTCTGACCACTGAGCTACGGGCCCTCGGCGGCCAGTCTACCCCTTCCATCCCGACGGAGCCCCGCCCGATCCGGCCCGTCACGCGGGCCGCCCCGCTCCGTTGTCGGGCCCCAGGCGACCTGCGAACATGCGCGGCATGGGGAACGCAGCGCCTACTTCGAAGCAGGGTCCGGGAGTCCATTGCGTCGCCGTGATCGGCGGCGCCACCGCTGGCGCCGAGGTCGCGAGCCGACTCGCCGACCGCGGCATCACGGTCTTCGTGTTCGAGCAGAACCGCAGGCCCTACGGAAAGATCGAGGACGGGCTGCCCCGATGGCACGTCGCACTCCGCCAGAAGGAGTACCGGACGATCGACGAGAAGCTCTCGCGGCCGGGCGTGCACTTCGTCCCCGACACGAAGGTCGGCCGCGACGTCGGCTTCTCGGAGCTCGTGAACGACTGGGGCTTCTCGGCGGTCGTGCTGGCGAACGGCGCCTGGCGGGATCGTCCGCTCCCGATCGACGGCGCGGACGCGTACGTCGGAAAGGGTCTGGTCTATCAGAACCCCTTCGTGATCGCCTTCAACCACGCCGAGCGCCGCGACCTGCCCGACGCCCACTACGAGGTGAAGGACGGCGCGATCATCGTCGGCGGCGGCCTCGCCTCGATCGACGTCGCGAAGATCCACACCCTCGAGCTCACGATCCGCAAGCTGCGCGAGCGCGGCATAGAGACGGACGTCGAAGAGCTCGAGATCAAGGGCATCCCCAAGATCCTCGAGAAGCACGGCCTCGCGTGGGAGGATCTCGGAATCCGGGGCGCGACGATCTACTACCGAAGGCGCGTCGAGGACATGCCGCTCATGAGCGCACCCGACGACGCGGACGAGGCGCGCATCGCGAAGGTCGAAGCCGGTCGCAAGCGGATGCTCGAGAAGTCGACGGGCAAATACCTCTTCGAGGTCGTCCCGCTCGCTGCCCCGGACGCCCTGATCGTCGAGAACGGCCAGCTCGTGGGTCTCCGCTTCCGCCGCACGAAGATCGAGAACGGGCGCGTCGTCATGACCGACGAGACCTTCGAGGCGCGCGGTCCCTCGATCATCTCGTCGATCGGCTCGATCCCGGAGCCGATCGAGGGGATCGCGATGCGCGGGGAGCTCTTCGACTTCAAGGACTGGGACATCGGCCGCCTCGAAGGCTTCCCGACCGTCTTCTCCGTCGGCAACGTCGTGACCGGCAAGGGCAACGTCGTCGCCTCCCGCAAGCACGCGACCCAGGTCAGCGAGGAGGCGATCGAGGCCTACCTCGGGATCGGCGAGGAGTCGGAGCGCGCCGCCGTCGTCGACGTCCCGAATCCCGCGACGGATCGCGCGGCGAAGACCGCCGCCCAGATCCTCGCGACGCTCGGCTCCGCCGAGGCGCCGACGAGCGCGCAGATCGACGCGCTTCGCGAGCGGGTCGCCGCCCGCCAGCGCGCGGTCGGCTACGACGACTTCAAGTCGTGGATGGAGAAGGTCGGGGAGCCCTGCTGACCACGCGGGTCCCGGCTCCCTGCTCCCGTTCCGCGAGACGATTTCCGAGCCCATGACATTTCGCTGGTTCGGAGGGGGAGCGCGCAGCGCCAGGTCGTGAGTCGCCACGCGGGTGCGGGTGGCTCCTCGCGCTCGCAGCCACCCTCCGCTGGAGGTGGTGCATGTCGGGTCGACTCCTGGCCGAGGTGTTCGGGACTTTCTGGCTGGTGTTCGCGGGCTGTGGGAGCGCCGTGCTGGCGGCGGGCGTGCCGGACGTCGGGATCGGCTGGCTCGGCGTCGCCCTGGCGTTCGGGCTCTCGGTGCTCACGATGGCCTACGCGATCGGGCACGTGTCGGGGTGTCATCTCAACCCGGCGGTGACGCTCGGCCTGGTGGTCGGAGGGCGAGCGCCGGCGAGCGACCTCGTCCCCTACGTCGCCGCCCAGACGCTGGGTGCGACCCTCGCGGCGGGCGTGCTCTACGTGATCGCGAGCGGCGCGCCGGGCTTCGACCTCGGCGCGGGCTTCGCGTCCAACGGCTACGGCCTGCACTCGCCCGGCGGCTACTCCGCCCTCGCGGGCTTCGTCGCCGAGTTCGTGCTGACCGCAGCCTTCCTCTTCGTGATCATGGGCGCCACCGACCCGCGTGCCCCGGCCGGACTGGCTCCGATCGCGATCGGGCTGGCGCTCACGCTGATCCACCTGGTCGGGATCCCGGTCACGAATACGTCGGTCAATCCGGCGCGCAGCACGGGCCCGGCGATCTTCGTCGGAGGCTGGGCGATCGCGCAGCTGTGGATGTTCTGGGTCGCACCGCTCGCCGGAGGTGTCGCGGGCGCTCTCGGCTACCGCGCGATCGCCGGCGAGGGGCGCGACACACGTTAGGCGTGTCGCCTCATCCGTTCGACAGGGGGGGCGGCATCGGCGGGAAGAGGCGCGCGAGCTCCTCGACCCCCGCCGCCATCACCCAGTCCGACATCCCGGCGCGCCAGACGAGCGTCTCCCGCCCGACGCGGCCCGTGGCGACCGCCTGCGCGAGCTGCGCCGGCGTGAAGGGGCCGACGGCCTGACCGGCCTCCGCGATATGCCAGGTCGGCGTCGCGAGCGGCGGCGGCGCCATCCCCGGCGTGTGAGACGCACCCGCCGAACCCGCTGTCGCTACACCGCCCGGGGTCGGCCCGCCCGACCCACCGGCGATCCCGCCCATCGCGTTCGTCATCGCGAGCCCCATGCCGAGCCCGACTCCCGCTCCCGCGAGCCCACCGGCCGGGTTCGCCGCCGCCTCGGGCATCGCGTGGCCGAGCTGATAGGCCTGGAAGGCGCCCATGTCGCCGATCGCCGTCATGCTCGCGCGCACGTCGAGGGCGCGCTCGACCTCTTCCGGGACCGAGACGTTCACGATGTAGAGCTGCGGGATCTCGAGGCCGTACTCGTCGTCGATGCGTTCGACGACGGCGCGGCGCAGGGTCTCCGAGAGCTCGCCGTAGCGCCGGGCGAGGTCGAGCACGCCGATGCCCGCGTTCGCGACGACGTCGGCGAAGGTCGAGGCGATGATCGAACGCAGGAGCGCCGAGACCTCCTCCGCCTCGTAGACGCCGTCGGTTCCGACGAGCTCCGAGAGGAGCCGGCCCGGATCGATCGCGCGAAGCGTGTAGGTGCCGAAGGCGCGCACGCGGACGGGACCGAAGTCGGGGTCGCGCAGGGGCACGGGATTCGAGGTGCCCCACTTCAGGTCCGTGAGCTGGCGCGTGCTGACGAAGTAGATCTCGGCCTTGAAGGGCGAGTCGAAGCCGTGCATCCAGCCCATCAGCGTCGAGAGCACGGGCAGGTTCTTCGTCTCGAGCCGGTAGTGTCCGGGGCCGAAGACGTCGGCGATGCGGCCCTGATGGACGAAGACGGCGGACTGACCGGGGCGGACGATCAGCTGCGCAGCGTATTTGATCTGGTTGCGGTAGCGCGGGAAGCGCCAGACGAGCGTGTGCTGGCTGTCGTCGATCCATTCGACGATGTCGATGAGCTCGGCTCGCAGCTTGTCGAAGAGTGCCATGTCGTTTCCTCGCTCCCGGCCGGGTCGACGCCCGGTCGCGGGTCGGAGGCGGCTCCGCTCAGCGGAGCAGCCAGGTCAAGAGATCGAAGACGGTCTCGACGACGCCGGGCTCGCCGCGCGAGACGAAGATCGAGGTCGACTCGCGATGCGTGGCGAGCGGGAGGCTTCCGCTCGTGCTCGCGTGCAATGCGCGGCGCGCCGCGTCCCGCTCCGCCTCGGCACGCTGGACGGCCTCGGCGCGCGCGGCCTGCTCGGCCCGTCCGGAGAGCACGAAGCCGGCGATCCGCTCGAGCTCGTGGGCATCGAGCCAGGTGCCATGGGTCGTGCAGCGATCGATGATGACGCCCGAACGTTTCTGGTAGTTGCGCCGGGTCATCAGCGCTTCGCAGACGGGGCAGCGCCGGTACTCGACGCCGCTCGCCGCGGGATTCCCGCCGTCGACCCGCGGCACGATCGGCTCGCCGCGCGTCGCCCGCTCCCGGGCCGCCGCGGTCGCCCGATCGATCAGCGCGTCGAAGCTCCGGTCGGGCGCCCAGATTCCATGGCAGCCGGAACATTCCTGGATCACGAGGGAGCCTACGGTCCGCGTCGACATCCATCGCTCGCAGCAGGGACAGCGCAGGTCGGCGACCTCGGGCCTCGGAGCATGCGGATCGAAGGCGACGCCGCAGCCGAGGCAGAAGCGCGCCTCGTCGAGGTTGCGCGCATAGCACTCGGGGCAGATCAGGCTGCCGCGATGGACGACGGGGGTGATGCCGGAGCCACAGAAGGCGCAGCTCTCCTCGCCTTCCTTGGCGATCGCGCCGCAGGCCTGGCATCGCTGGGCGGTCGCGTCCTCACCCCGCGGCGGGGTGGCCTCGAGCGTCGCACCACATCGACATTCGAAGGCTTCGCCGGCGGCGAGGCCCGACACGTCGAACTGCGTATGGCAATCGGTGCAAGCGACGAGCTTCAAGTCGGGGCTCCCGGGGGCCCCTATCGGATGCCCCGGAGATCCGCTTGACCGATGCGACCGGCAGGCAGGATGCGGCGAAGGGGAAGCGCGGGGCTCAGGAGTCGAGGAAGCCCTTCAGCGAGCGGCTGCGGCTCGGGTGCCGCAGCTTGCGCAGCGCCTTCGCCTCGATCTGACGGATGCGCTCGCGCGTCACGTCGAAGTCCTGCCCGACCTCCTCGAGGGTGCGGTTCGAGCGCTCGCCGATCCCGAAGCGCATGCGCAGCACCCGGGCCTCTCGAGGCGCCAGGGTCGAGAGGAGCTCGCGCGTGTGCTCCGCGAGGCTCGACTGGATCACGGCGTCGGCCGGGCTGATGGCGTTGGGATCCTCGATGAAGTCGGCGAGGCGGCTGTCCTCCTCCTCACCGACGGGCGTCTCGAGGCTGATCGGATCGTTCGCGATCCGCAGCACCATGCGCACCTTGTCGAGCGGCAGCTCGAGGGTCTCGGAGAGCTCCTCGGGCTGCGGCTCGCGACCGAGCACCTGGACCAGCTGGCGGGTCGCGCGGACGAGCTTGTGGATCGTCTCGATCATGTGGACGGGGATGCGGATCGTGCGCGCCTGGTCGGCGATCGCGCGGGTGATCGCCTGTCGGATCCACCAGGTCGCGTAGGTCGAGAACTTGTAGCCGCGGCGCCACTCGAACTTGTCCACGGCCTTCATCAGGCCGATGTTGCCCTCCTGGATCAGGTCCAGGAACTGCAGACCGCGGTTGTTGTACTTCTTGGCGATCGAGACGACGAGGCGGAGGTTGGCCTCGATCAGCTCGCTCTTCGCCTCCTGGGCCGTCTGCGCCGTCGTGTCGACGTGCTCCAGGATCGCCTCGACCTCGTCGAGTCGCATCCCGGAGTCCTGCAGGATCCGGGCGCGGAAGCGCTCGACGCTCTCGAGCTGCGTGAGGGCCTGCTCGATCGATTCCTGGTCGCCGCCGAGCCGCTCCAGGGCCTGCTTGCCCCCGGCGCTGCGCTTGCGCGACTGCTCGGCCATCACGCCGAACTCCTCGACGTCCATGTCGAAGCCGCGGGCGATCTCGACCGCGCGCTCGTCGAGCATGCGGTGGCTGTCGACCAGCTCGCGCAGGCAGCGTTCGAGCTCGTCGTAGCGATCACGACTGACGCGCTGGGTCCGCAGCAGGGCGGCGGCCTCGGCGAAGAGCTCGGCGATCTCCGCCTGCGCGGCGTTTCGATCCGCTCGGCTCATCGCCTGCTCGTCGAGCTCGTCGAATCGCGCCAGCACGCGCTTCTCGATCTTCTCGAGCCCTGCGATCGCGTCGAGGAAGGCACGACGGGTCTCGGCGATCGGCGGTGCGCCTTCGTCCTCGAGCCCGTCGACGACCTTCTTGAGCTCGACGTCGTCCTTCGCCACGGCGTGACCGAGCTCGATCATGCGGCGCAGGCAGTAGCGATTGCCGACCAGCGCCGCGAGATGGGCATCGACCGCCGTCTCGATGCGCTGGGCGATCTCGACCTCGCCTTCGCGCGTCAGCAGCGAGACCTGGCCCATCTCGCGCAGGTACACGCGAACCGGGTCGATGCCTCCGCTGTCTTCGTCGCCGGAGCGCGGGGCGGGGCGGGGGCGGGCGGCCTCCGTGCGCGGCGGCGCCGCAGTCCGCGCGAGGGTGACGCCCTGCTCGCGAAGCAGGGAGAGCACGCCGTCCAGATCGGACTTGCCGAGATCGTGCGCCTCGAAGGCGCGCTTGAGATCGTCCCGGTCGACCGTGCCCTTCTTCTTGCCGACGGCGATCAACGCCTTCACGCCTTCGAGCTCGAGCAGATCGGCCTTTGTTAGCGTGCCGCGGGTCCCGGCGACGGCTTCGCTCGCGCCGCCCGACGACTTCGTCGTCTTCGCCTTCGTCTCGTTCCGGCGCGCGCCGCGCTTCGCAGCGCCTTCCGCTTCGCCCTTCGTGGCGTCCTTCGCGGCGCGTGACTTCGTACGTCCCTTCGCGCTTCGCGTCGTCGTGGGCTCGTCGTTCGACTTCGCATCGACCGTCTGCCCGACGCTCCGGGAGCGACCGGACACGCGACGCGCGCGCGACTTCGAGGACGTCGTTCCGTCGACGTCCTGCGCGGCATCGATCGATCCGATCGACGTCTCTCCACCCGGAATCGGCCCGCTGGCCGCTTCCGAGTTGGGCGCGTTCGAGGCCATGGGGGGGTCCTCCTTGAGCTCAACAACCTTAGTGCCGAAACTCGGCTTCCGCTTCTGCGCAGGTCCCGCCTGGACTCAGGAGTCGAGCCCCGGAGCCGTCGACACCGTGTCGACGCGCGAGTCGCCGGCCGCTCGCGATGCGCTTGCCCGCCCCACGCCCATCCGGGCGCGACGCTCGAGGAGCAGCGCATGACGTTCCGCCAACAAGGCTTCGTGATCCTCCCCCGGATCACGCATCCGTCTCTTGAGCTCCCGCTCGCGTGCCGCGAGCCGTCGCCCTTCGAACCAGCCGATCAGATCGTCGAGCACCTGATCAGCAGTGCGCTCGGAGTCGATCGGCGTGTCATCGATCGAGATTTCCCGCAGGCGACGCGTTGTCTCTTCGTCGAGGCGCGACTCGATCGCGAAGGCGTCGACGCCGCCGGGACCGACGAGGCCATCCGCCGCAGCCTCGACGAGCAGCAGCACGATCGCCTTCCAGGCCCCTTCCGGCAGGATGTCCTGGAGTCGGAGCGCCGTCTCGTCTCCGATCAGCTCCGGTCGCTGCAGACAGAGCCGCGCGAGGGCCCGCAGCTGTCGTTCCTCGGGGACGTCACGCCGTCCCCGCGCCAGTCCGAGATCCTCGCCATCGACCTGCGGGGCCTGCGCGTCGTTCCGCGCCGCCTTGCGCACGATCGTCGCGACCGCCGACTCCGACGCCCCGACCGCCATCGCGAGCCTTCGCGCGTACTCGTCTCGCGACACGGCGTCGGCGACGCGCGCGATCAGCGGTGCGACGTGCGCAACCGCGTCGGCCTTCTGGTCCGGCGTCGACGCACCTTGACGCAACGCGTTGCGGATCACGAGCTCGAGCGCGTCGGGCGCTTCGTCGACGAGCCGCCGCAACGCGTCGTCGCCATGCGCGCGCAGGTAGTCGTCGGGATCCCCGCCGCCCGGGATCAACGCCGCGCGCACCCGCAGCCCGCTCGGCAGCAGCACCGCGAGCGCCTTCTCCGTCGCCTGCTGACCCGCGGCGTCCCCGTCGAAGACGAGCACGACCTCCTTCGTCCGGCGGCGCAGCTGGCTCGCGTGGTCGGGCGTGAGCGCCGTGCCGCAGGTCGCGAGGGCCTCGCCGAGTCCCGCACGCGCGAAGGCGATCTGGTCGAAGTAGCCCTCGCAGAGGATGACGCGGCCGGCGCGGCGGATCGGCTCGAGCGCGTCCGGGTAGCCGTAGAAGGACTGGCGCTTCTGGAAGATCGGGCTCTCGGGCGTGTTCAGGTACTTCGGCTCCTGGTCCGCCGCGAGGGCGCGACCGCCGAAGCCGATGAGTCGACCGCGCACGTCGCGGATCGGGAAGGTGAGACGACCGCGCAGGCGGTCGTAATGGCCGGAGCCCGACTTGCGCTGGGCGAGCAGTCCGGCCTCGGCGCCGATCTCGCCGGCGATGCGCTTGCGGCGCAGGCGCTCGGCGACCGCGTCCCAGCGATCGGGCGCGAAGCCCAGCCCGAAGCGGTCGGCGGCCTTGCCGTCGAAGCCGCGCGAGACGAGGTAGTCGCGCGCCGGCTTGCCCTCCGGCTCGCGGAGCGCCTCGCGGTAGAGATCCTGCGCCGCGTCGTTCGCTTCGAAGAGCTTCGCCGTGCGACCGCGATCGCCGGCGCCGTGCTCCTCGGGGATCTCGATGCCCAGCTCGCCGGCGAGCTGGCGCGCGGCCTCGGGAAAGGTGAGTCCCTCGTGCTTCATCAGGAAGCCGACGACGTCACCGCCTTCCTGGCAGCCGAAGCAATGGAAGATCTGTCGATCGGGATTGACGTTGAAGGAGGGGGTCTTCTCGTTGTGGAAGGGACAGAGGCCCTTCCAGTTCCGACCCGCCTGCTTCAGCTCGACATAGCGAGAGACCAGACCGACGATGTCCGCCCGGCTTCGGATCTCCTGGATCGTGGCTTCGGGGATCCGGCTCAAATCGTCCTCTCGCGTCGAAGAGGGGCGTCAGTTCATCGACCGCCGCATCTTCTTGAGTGCCCGCTTGCGAGCGGCGGCTTCCTTCTTCTTCTTCCGGATGCTCGGCTTGTCGTAGAACTCGCGCCGCCGAAGCTCCGTCAGGATGCCCGCCTTCTCGCACGTCTTCTTGAAGCGCTTCATCGCGCCCTCGAAAGACTCGTTCTCCTTGATCTTGATCACCGGCATGTGCTCTCTCTCCCCTCGCCGTCGCGGGGACCCAACCGACAAGCACGCCGCGCCTCCGATCGAAGGAGCCGCTGGACGTGAGTAACGAGCGACTCGCATTCGTGGCAGGCGAATCCGCGTGCCCCGACCGAGCGCCTGTCAGTTGCCTCTCCGTTTCTGCTGCGGACCCGCACCCTTGCGAGTCCGATTCTGATTTCCGTTCGTCCGCCCCGTGGCCTCGTGAGTCAGCTCGTGGCCGGCGCTCCGGCGACACGGTCTCCGACCCGGACGAGTCCGGACGGCGGTTGCGATCCGATTCGCGCGGCAGGTTCCCACGGCGCGCCGGGGCGGGGCCGATCCCCCCTCGACTGCGCCTGATCCCACGCGAAAGGCCGCCGAGGCTAGCGCAGTGCCCTGGGGCACTCAATCCGATCCCGCGGGGCCCCGGCCCCGGGCCTGACATCGGTCGAGCCGCGGCCAGGCCTGCGCGGCCTCAGCCCCGGGCCGCCGCCGGCGCCCGCACGGGGATCCCCGCCGCGAGCAGCTCGGCCTTCACCTCGCCGACCGTCGTCTCCTTGAAGTGGAAGATCGAGGCCGCCAGCGCCGCCTGGCAGTGGCCGCCCTCCGGGCCGTCCGAGAGCGCCCGGGCCAGGTCCGCCGCGCTGCCCCCGCCGCCCGAGGCGATCACGGGGATCGTGATCCGGTCGGCCACGGCCCGCAGCATCGCGAGGTCGTAGCCGCTCTTCGTCCCGTCCCGGTCCATGCTCGTCAGCAGGATCTCGCCCGCCCCGGCCTCGGCCACCCGCGCGGCCCACTCGACGGCGTCGATCCCGGTCGCCTTGCGCCCACCGTGCGTGAAGACCTCCCAGCGCGGCGTCTCCCCCGGCTCGCTCACCTGCTTCGCATCGATCGCCACGACGAGGTTCGCGCTGCCGATCTTCGCCGCCGCCTCGTCGACGAGGTCGGGGTTGTTGATCGCTGCGGTCATGATCGAGACCTTGTCCGCGCCCGCGTTCAAGAGGTCGCGGATGTCCTGCAGCGAGCGCACGCCGCCGCCCACGCAGAGCGGCATGAACACGCTCTCGGCCGTGCGCGCCACGACGTCGAGCAGGATGCCGCGCTCCTCGTGGCTCGCCGTGATGTCGAGGAAGGTGATCTCGTCGGCTTCCTGCGCGTCGTAGCGCTTCGCGACCTCGACGGGATCGCCGGCGTCGACGTGGTCGACGTACTTCACGCCCTTCACGACGCGGCCCTTGTCGACGTCGAGGCAGGGGATGATGCGCTTCAAGAGCGGCATGTCAGGCGCCCCCCGTGGTCGCACGGCCCTTGTCGAGGTCGCGGCAGGGGATGATGCGCTTCAGGAGCGGCATGCTAGGCGACCTCCTCGACGGCGCGGATCGCCGCCTCGAGGTCGACGCCGCCCGTGTAGATCGCGCGGCCGACGATCACGCCGCAGAGGTTGCGGTCGCGCAGGGCGGCGGAGCGGAGGATGTCGTCGTTCGTGGCGACGCCGCCGGAGACGATGACCGGGATGCCGACGGACTCGGCGAGAGCGACGGTCTGGTCGAGGTTCGGGCCCGTGAGCATGCCGTCGCGGGCGATGTCCGTGTAGACGATGGCGGCGACGCCGGCGTCCTCGAAGCGGCGGCCGAGGTCGACGGCAGTCGTCTCGCTCGCCTCGAGCCAGCCCTCGACGGCGACGCGGCCGTCGCGGGCGTCGATGCCGACGACGATGCGGCGGGGATGGCGGCCGGCGGCCTCCTTCACGAGGGCCGGATCGCGCAGGGCCACGGTTCCGAGGATCACGCGATCGAGTCCCCAGCCAAGGGCCTCGTCGACGCCTTCGAGCGTACGCAGCCCCCCGCCCATCTGGACGGGCACGTCGCCCGCGGCGGCGAGGATCCGCTTCACGGCGTCGCCCTGCACGGGCCGCCCGGCCTTGGCACCCTCGAGGTCGACGACGTGGACGCGCCGTGCGCCGGCCGCGACGAAGCGCGCCGCCACGCTCGCGGGATCGCGGTCGTAGACCGTCGCCGCGTCGTAGCGCCCCTGCGTGAGCCGGACGGCCGAGCCCTCGAGCAGGTCGATCGCGGGGATCACCTCGAAGATCCCCGCCTGTGCGCGTGCGGCCGCCATCAGCTCTGCTCCAGCCAGACGCGATAGGCGTCGAGCAGGCGCTTGCCGGCGGACTGGCTCTTCTCGGGGTGGAACTGCACGGCGAAGACGTTGTCCCGCGCGACAGCGGCCGTGAACTCGCCGCCGTAGTCGGCGCGGCCGACGATGATGGAGGGATCCGTGGGGACGGGTCGGTACGAGTGGACGAAGTAGTAGACGTCGCGCTCGGGCAGCGATTCGAGCATCGGGTGGTCGCCCGCATAACGCACCTCGTTCCAGCCGATATGCGGGACGACGAGGGGCTCGCCGTGCTCGTCCGTCTCGGGGAAGCGCGTGACGCGGCCGCCGAGGATGCCGAGGCCCGGCGTCACGCCGTGCTCCTCGCCCTCTTCGAAGAGGAGCTGCAGGCCGAAGCAGATGCCGAGGTAGGGCCGGCCATGGTCCGTGACCTCGCGGATCACGTCGACGAGCCCCGCCTTCGTGAGCGCGTTCACCGCATCGCGGAACGCACCCACGCCGGGCAGCAGCACGCCGTCCGCCGCGCGCACGACGGCGGGATCGCCCGTCACGACGGGCTCCATGCCCGACCGTTCGAGGGCCTTCGCGACGCTGCGGAGGTTGCCGGCGCCGTAGTCGACGAGTGCGATGCGCGGGCCCATGACGCTACAGCGCGCCCTTCACGGTCGGCAGCCCCGTCTCGCGCGGATCGATCGCGACGGCGTCGCGCAGGGCGCGGGCGGTGCCCTTGAAGGCGGCCTCGACGACGTGGTGCGGGCTGCGGCCGTAGCGCTTCTCGACGTGCAGATCGAGGCCGGCAGCCTGCGAGAAGGCGTAGAGGAAGTCCTCGGTCAGGCTCGCGTCGAAGGTGCCGATCCGATCGTTCTCGAGCGCGAGCTGGTAGACGAGGTAGGGGCGGTTCGAGACGTCGACCGCGACCTCGACCTTCGCCTCCGCCATCGGCAAGAGGCACGAGCCGAAGCGCCGGATGCCCGAGGCGCTGCCGAGGGCCTCGCGGAAGGCCTGACCGAGGGCGATGCCGACGTCCTCGACCGTGTGGTGGAGGTCGACCTCGACGTCGCCCTTCGCCTCGAGCTCGAGGTCGAAGAGGCCGTGGCGGGCGAAGGACTCGAGCATGTGGTCGAAGAAGGGGATCCCGGTCGAGACGCGGTACTGGCCCGAGCCGTCGAGATCGAGGCGGACGCGGATGTCCGTCTCCTTCGTCTTGCGCGCGATCGTGGCCGAACGGCCGGCGCCGCCGCGGCCGCCCTGGGGCGACCCGTCCTGCTTGGTCCTGGATGCCATGGCTGGTCTCCGCCTGCGCCCGCGCGCTCGCGCCGGGCCCCAGGCCTCGAAAGGCCGGAGCTTACCGGTTCGTCGTCGGCTTGGCGCGCTCCGAGCCGTCGCCGGCCCGCCCGGGCGAGCCGCGCTCGAGGTCGCGTGCCGGGACGCGGCCCGCGTCGAAGCTCCAGATCCCGAGCCGGGATGCGGCCCGGGCTAGAGCTCGAGATCCCGCGCCGCCTCGCGCTCGCGCCGCGCCCGCCGGATCTTCTGCAGCCGCAGCTCGACCGACGCGCCGTGCCCCGTCAGACCCTCGACGTTCGCCAGCCGCATGATGTCCGCGCCGAGCTCCCGCAGCTTCGGCGGCTCGAACTTCATGAAGCTCGTCCGCTTCATGAAGTCCTCGACCGACAGCGGCGAGAAGAAGCGCGCCGTTCCCCCTGTGGGGAGGACATGATTCGGGCCAGCGAGGTAGTCGCCGACCGCGACCGGCGTGTAGTGGCCCATGAAGATCGCGCCGGCGTTCTGGATCGTCTTCGACGCCTTCTCCGGATCCTCGACGGCGAGCACCAGATGCTCCGCCGCGTACTGGTCCGCGATCTCGAGGGACTCGGCGAGGCTCTTCGTCTGCACGATCGCGCCGCGGGTCTGGATCGACTTCCGCGCGATCTCGGCGCGGTCGAGACCCGCGAGCTGCTTCTTGATCTGCTCCTGCACGCGCGCGACGAGACCCTTCACGTGGGTCACGAGCACGGCCTGCGCGAGCTCGTCGTGCTCGGCCTGGGAGATCAGGTCGGCGGCGAGCCAGGCGGGCGTGGCGGAGCGATCGGCGACGATGCAGACCTCGGTGGGACCCGCTTCGGAGTCGATGCCGACCTGGCCGAAGACCTGCTTCTTGGCGGTCGCGACCCAGACGGAGCCCGGGCCCGTGATCTTGTCGACGCGCGGCACGCTCTCCGTGCCGTAGGCGAGGGCGGCGATCGCGTGGGCGCCACCCATCTTGAAGACGCGATGCACACCGGCGACGCGCGCGGCCATCAGCACCTCGGGTCGGATCGATCCGTCGGGCTGCGGCGGCGTCACCATGATGATCTCGGGCACCTCGACGACCGAGGCCGGGATCGCGTTCATCACGACGGAGGAGGGGTAGACGGCCTTGCCACCCGGCACGTAGAGGCCGACGCGGGCGAGGGGGCGCACGCGCTGGCCCATGAAGCCGCCGCCTTCCTCGCGCATCTCCCAGGAGGAGGGGATGCGCTTGCGGTGGAACTCGCGCACGCGCATGGCGGCCTTGCCGATCGCAGCGCGGTCGGCGCTGTCGACCTTGTCGCAGGCGTCGTCCCACTCGCGGTCCGTCACCTCGAGCGCGGCGAGCGTCGCGCCATCGTATTTCTTCACGAGCGCGAGCAGCGCCTCGTCTCCGCCGGCGCGCACCTCGGCGATGATCCTCGCGACGTCCTGCTCGACGTCGAGTACGGAGTCGACCCGGCGATCGCAGACCGCCTGCCACTCGTCGGCGAAGGACGCGTCGTCGCTCGAGAGCACACGCATCAGCTTCCCGCCGGCCTTGCTCGAACTCGTCTTCGTCGCGGTCGACTTGCTCGCGGTCGTCTTCGTCGCGGTCTTCTTGCTCGTCGATGCCTTGGCAGCCACTCGCCACCTCCCTGCCGCGCGTGCCGACGTTCCCGTCGCGCCACCCGGCGGCTCCGTCTCGCGCCCCTGGCGCCCCTCCGAAGCCCGTTCACTCTTCTCCTGGCCAGCGCGCCCCGACGACGCGCGGCCGACTCGCGAGATCGAAACGTCTGGTCACGTCCTCGAATCCCGCCTGCATCAGCATCCGTTCTGCCTCATCCGCCTGCTCCGGGGAGAGCTCGAAGAAGAGCCATCCGTCCCGCTCGAGATGCTCGCCTGCCCCGGCCACCAGCCGCCTGATCACGTCGAGTCCGTCGGGTCCCGCGAAGAGCGCCTGCTCGGGCTCGTGCGAGAGCTCCGGCGGGAGCGACCCCGCCTCGTCCCGCATCCTGGTCCCTATATAGGGAGGATTCGAGAGGATGAGATCGAACCGTTCGGAGCCGACGGGCTCGAAGAGATCGCCTTTCAGCAAGCGAACCCTCTCCCCCTGCAGCAACTCGTCGGCATTTCTGGCCGCAATCTGAAGCGCCGCCTCGGAAATGTCCGTTGCCGTCAAAGCGGCGTGGGGAAGCTCCGACGCGATCGAGAGGGCAATCGCCCCCGATCCCGTCCCGATGTCGAGGATGCGAATCGGGTTCAGCGCATCGGCAACGTTCGCGGCCCCGGCCCGCGCCGCCTCCCATCGCTTCGCCCGGTCGAGGGCCACCTCGACGAGGGTCTCGGTCTCGGGGCGCGGGGTCAGGACGTCCGAGGTCACGACGAAGCGCAGCGACCAGAACTCCCGCTCGCCGAGGAGCAGGCTGACCGGCACCCGGTCCCGGGCGCGCCGGGCGACGAGCGCGCGGAACCGGTCGCGCTCGGCCGGCAGGACCGGCTTTTCATAGTCGATGTAGAGACGCAGGCGCTTCGTCTCGAGGGCGTGGGCGAGCAGGACCTCAGCGTCGAGGCGGGCCGACTCGATCCCGTGTCGCTTGAAGTAGTCCGTCGTCCATTGAAGGAGCTCGAGCACGGTCCACGAGCGCTCGCGCTCGGCGCCGCCGGTCGCACGCGAGTCGGCGCCCGTCCCGGCACGCGCGTCTTCGCGCGCACCCGAGCCGCCGGCGCCCGTTCCCGGAGCGCCGGCCCGCGAGATCGGCGGCGCTCCGCTCACGGTCGCGCTTCCCCGCCGCCCGCACCGAGCTCGCCCTCGCGCGACGCCGCGATCTGGGCGTGCACGAGGTCGAGCAGCTCGTCGAGGTCGCCCGTCATGACCTGGTCGAGCTTGTGCATCGTCACGCCGGCGCGATGGTCCGTCACCCGCGACTGCGGGAAGTTGTAGGTGCGGATCTTCTCCGAACGCTCGCCCGTCCCGACCTGCGAGCGGCGCTCGCTCGCGCGGGCCGCGTCGGCGCGCTGCTGCTCGAGGTCGAGCAGGCGCGTACGCAGCACGGTCATCGCCTTGGCCTTGTTCTTGTGCTGGCTCTTCTCGTCCTGGCATTGCACGACGAGGCCCGTCGGGAGATGGGTGATGCGGACGGCCGAGTCCGTCGTGTTCACGCTCTGGCCGCCGGGGCCGCCCGCGCGCATCACGTCGATCCGAAGGTCCTCGTTCCGGATCTCGACGTCGACCTCCTCGGCCTCGGGCATGACTGCGACCGTGACCGTCGATGTATGGATGCGGCCCTGGCTCTCGGTCTCGGGCACGCGCTGGACGCGATGGACGCCCTTCTCGTACTTGAAGCGGCTGAAGACGTCGTCGCCGGAGATCGACGCGATCACCTCCTTGAAGCCGCCGACGTCGTTCTCCGAGACCGAGAGCGTCTCGACCTTCCAGCCGCGATCCTCCGCATAACGCGAGTACATGCGGAAGAGCTCGGCCGCGAAGAGCGCCGCCTCGTCGCCGCCCGTCCCGGCGCGGATCTCGAAGATCGCGTTCTTCTCGTCGTTCGGATCCTTCGGCGTCAGCAGGACGCGCAGCTCGCGCTCGAGATCCGGGATCAGCTCGCCAAGCCGCTCGATCTCCGAGCGCGCGAGCTCCTGCAGCTCCGCGTCGTCGTCCTCGAGCATCGCCTTCGAGTCCGCGAGCTCCGCCATCGCCGCCTTGTACCGACCGCCCACCTCGAGCAGCGGACGCAACGAGCCCAGCCGCCGCCCGAGCTTCTCGATCGCCCCGGGCTCCTTGCCGACGTTCGGGTCGGAGAGCTGGGTCTCGAGATCACGGCTGCGGGCTTCCGCCTCGGCGATGCGTTCCAGGAAGTCGGCCACGGGGTCTGCTCGTCTGCGGGTCGTCGCGGGGGTCGGGTAATTAAAGAAGGACGGCGCGGTCCGGCCCGGGCCGCCAGGGCCCGTCCGTAGGGTGCCTCGGGCGGGGCGGAATCTCGGTTTTCTCTTGGGTTTCGCGCAGTTCGGGCACCCGGTCTGCGGCGGCAGAGAGTATGGGGGGGTCGGGAATGGGGCAAGGGCAGGGGGGGAGCGGCCGGTACGCGGTCGCCGCGCGCCGGACGCGTCGGGCTACCCTCGCGGTCCGTCGGGTCGGCGTACCCCGACCTGCCGATCCGCTTCGACGGCACCCCGATCCGGTCCCGACCGGAGCCACCCCCCATGGACGCCCCCGGTCCGCCGCGCCCGCCGCGCCTGCTCGACCGCGTGCGGGTCGCCCTGCGCCTCCGCCATCGCAGCCTGCGCACGGAGCGCGCCTACATCGGCTGGATCCGCCGCTTCATCCACCACCACGGCCTGCGCCATCCCGACGAGATGGGCGCACCCGAGATCGTCGACTTCCTCTCCCATCTCGCCGTCGAAGGCCGCGTCTCGGCGTCGACCCAGAACCAGGCGCTGTCGGCCCTCGTCTTCCTCTATCGCGAGGTCCTCGGCCGCGAGCTCGCAGGCCTCGACGCCGCCGTTCGCGCGCGTCATCCGCGACGCCTGCCCGTCGTCCTCACCCGCGCCGAAGCCCGCCGCGTGCTCGCCGGGCTCGAAGGCGAGTACGCCCTCGTCGGCGGTCTCCTCTACGGGTCGGGCCTGCGCCTGCTCGAATGCCTCCGCCTGCGCGTCAAGGACCTCGACCCCGCACGCCACCAGATCACCGTCCGCCGCGGCAAGGGCGACCAGGACCGCACGACTGTCTTCCCCGCCGCCCTCGAGGCCCCGCTCGCCGAACACCTCGAGCGACTCGAGCGTCTTCACCATCACGACCGCCGCGACGCCCTCCCCGGCGTCGAGCTCCCCGACGCGCTCGTCCGCAAGCTCCCGAGCGCCGGCACCGAGTGGGGCTGGCAATGGGTCTTCCCCGCACGCGGCCTCTCCCGCGACCCGCGAAGCGGCATCCGCAGGCGACACCATCTGCACGAGTCCCAGGTCCAACGCGCCATCCGTCAGGCCACCCGCAAGGCCGGCCTCGCCAAGCGCGTCACGCCCCACACGTTCCGCCACTGCTTCGCCACGCATCTACTCGAAGACGGCGCAGACATCCGTACCGTCCAGGCCCTGCTCGGTCACAAGGACCTGCGGACGACCATGATCTACACGCATGTGGTGGATCGCGGGCCGCTCGGGGTGCGGAGCCCGATGGATCGGATCTAGCTCGGCGGGACTCCCGCGAGCGGGACATGCTCGGCTCGTCCTGAGCGGGATTATCAGGCGGAGCGTTATTCGGCAGTCGGATAATCCCGGTCGGATAATGCGCAGATGGGAGAATGCCGAGTGGTGGCGGGTACTTTGGCGCACCGGGCCGAGCTGCGTTGGGGTATATTCGGGCGGCCGAGGCCGAATGGGCGGTCTTCGAATATTAGTTAGTTCGACGGCAGCAGGAGCACTCGCCGAGTTGCTCTTCGCCGAGGCTCTCCGTGCCTCCTCACGAGGATAAAACGCCAATTTTGGCTAGCGTGGCTTTCTGCGCGTTTCCCTTTGGAACCTTCGATCATCGGCGGAGCGTTCTTCTTCCTCGCCGTATGGTGCTTCTTCGCTCTCGTCCCGCGCTGTCCGCGGGGAAAACCCGTACCCTGCGTTTCTCTCTGCTCATATTCTTCTACGGGCTCAGATCGGTCATCGGCGTTTTCGCCTCCGGTTCGCGATGGGAATGATGCTTGCGGTAGCCTTCAGTATCGCAGGCGATATCTATCTGAGGCTGAGCCGCCTGTCGAACGCCGCATAACCAGCCAATGCAGCCGGACGAGCCGCTGCCGCCATCGCGCTGTTGTCTCCGCCGCTTCGCGGCCGTAGTCAGCTCGTGCCGCGGGGCGCCACGGCCTCGTCCTTCTAGCGCGGCTCGCCGCTGATCGATCCGTTAGACGGCAGCAGGAGCACTGGTGCCTGGCGCCTCTCTGAAACGCGCACTCGCGTGGCTCTGCGCCGCGGTGATCATCGGCACGCTTCTCTGGGGCCTACTTCCCGCGCTGTTCAACCTCGTCGCGGGCTCAGATCCCATCGGCCAGCGCCTCCGGTTCCTTGCGGTTGGCTGGCTCTATCTGTCGTTCTTCGCTGCCGCCATCGCGGTTGTCTCGGCCGTCCCATACGGCCTCGTCCTCTTGCTCTGGGCGTGGTTCTCGGCTCGCAGCCCCGTGCTTGAGCGCGGGGGGCACATCCCGTGGTTACGAGTTCGCCTTCACCGTCTTGCTTCCTTCGCGGGTGTCATCCAGTGGCACGAGTTCTCCAAGGTCTTGCCCTTCTCATTCCTCGTCGCTTGGGGCGCGCTTCTCCTTCCACGGCTCGTATTCAAGTCGCTTTCCCCAGGCGCGTTCGTCCACGAGCGTCCGGGGGCTGCCGTCTAACACCTATCAGGCCCCCGGTTGTCAAGTGATACAGACGTCCCTTGACGCCTGCCATTCCAGGCAGCGTTGGTCTTGAGCGCGTCGTTCCTCCTTCGTCTCTGACTTCGTTTCCATCTTCGGGTTCCAGACTCGTTTGAGTCTGCACCAAACACCTATCGGGACTCTTTGGTCGGAGGCTCTTCGTCTCCGTGTCCCAGAAACTCGTCCGTGCCCTCGCTCGTCCACTCAAAGTCGGCCTGGCTCTTCGTCCAGTTATCTCTCGGCTCGAGAAAGGGGCAGAGCTCTCCGGAGGAGCGCACGTCGGCGCTCCACGAATGGGGTTGGAGGGGAGGTGGATCTCCAATCAAGGCGATCGGCTACCGGGCTCGGTCCAGGACACCTCTCGGCGTTCTCGGCTCGGGCTCAGCCCTTGCTTCATCGTCGATGAAGCGGGCACCAGTTAGACGGCTGGATCACCCACCTCCGCTCCTTCAGCTTGCTCTCGCCAGGAAGCGCTCCATGTCGAAGACCCGCTCCTTGGTGAGAATCAGATAGACGGCCCTTCCCAGCTTCGCTGCCAAGATCGACAGCGCCTTGCCCTTGCCGTGCTTGCCGGCGACTCGTCGCAGGTGCTTCTGCCCTTCTGGGTTGTTGCGAAGGAAAAGTGCAGCGGCTTCAGAGAAAGCCCACTTCAGATGGGCGTTACCGATCTTGGATCCCCCGGTCCCGAGCTTCTTGCCTGCCGAGCTGTGCTCGCACTTCACGAGCCTCGAGTACGAGAGGAAGTCCTGGACGCGTTCAAAGCGACGAATGTCGTTGATCTCGTAGAGGATCGTCAGCGCCAAGACCTTGCCGATGCCAGGAACCGAACGGAGTCGATGATAGGCCTGAGGGTCGTGCTGCTTCGCTCTTCGTTCGAGGTGAAGTTCGAGATCGCGAAGTGTGGTGTCGTATTGTTCGATCATCGCGAAGTCGATCTCCATGCTCTTGCGAACATCGGGATCAGGAAATGCCTCGGCTACGCCAACTCGGTTCACCTTGTAGGCGATCTTCGCCGCCGGCGGCTCAAGGTTGTACTGATGGTGCGTGTTCTGGATGTGGGCGAGCAGGTTCGCTCGTCGACGAACCAGATGGAGGCGTCTCCGCAGAAGATCTCTGGTCGCTCGCATCTCCGGCGGATAGACATAGGCCTTCGGAAGGTTGCCCCCTCTAAGAAGCGTGGCGATCTTGAAGGCATCGACCTTGTCGTTCTTTGCCTTGCCGCCATGGATGGCCTTCATGTAGAGGGCGTGGCCGAGGACAAACTCGATGCCTTCGTGACGACAGAGGTCGGCGAGCCAATACCAGGTGAAGATGCACTCGACGGCGACGACCAGGTCGTTGCGGAAGGGTTCAACGGCCGCCAGGAACTCCTCCGGCCGGCTCCTCATGTTCTTGTGGAGAACGGTCTTGCCATCTCGATCGAGAATGCAGAGGTACATCGTCTTTGCGTGGAGATCGACGCCGCAGTAGTGATGATGAGTCGTTGTGTAGAATCTCATGGGTCCTCTCTTGGAACGGTTGGGTAACTAGCGTTCCAACCAGCCTACTCCGGGTGGAGTAGGTCCAGGAGGGGGCCTGGAAGAGGATCAAGGCGCTGCAGCTGACGGCCAACAGCGCGTTCCAATTGGGGTTTGGTAGCCTTCTGGCATTCAACTTGGGTGGCTCAGCGACCTTCGGCGGCGCTGTTGTCCGCAGCTGAGCGCCCGATCCGTTATGCGGCGTGAGCCATGCTGAACCTCCGAACGATTGACGAGCTGGGCTACGGACGCGCGTCCCTCGACCCGAAGATTCTTCCGAATCCGGAATCCCTGCCGGACTCGCCGATTCGTGATGCCCAAAGTCAACCCTGGTGCGCGTCGCTAATCCACGAGGCCGGAATGACTCTTCCGGACCAAGCGAGTTATGATTGGCGACTCGTTCGGGCGTCGTATTTCGCGAAGTCGCGTCGCAGAAACTGGTCCGTGCCGTGGCATCAAGACTCGACCATCGAGGTCAAGCGACCCGCTACAGCTTCGGGCTTCAGTGCCTGGTCTCAGAAGAACAGCGTGTGCCGCGTCCGTCCCCCGAAAACAGTGCTCCAGTCGATGTTGACGCTTCGCATCTTGCTAGACGATTGCGAAGCAATGGACGGTCCAATGGAGCTCGTTGAGGGATCCCATCTTCTCGGAATTCTCGACGGTGCAAAGAGGCGCGAGGTTGTCGAAACTGGTCAACGCGTAGTTTGCTCGGGGCTCCGCGGGGACATTCTTGGAGTGCGGCCGCTGGTCGTCCATCGTTCCTGCTCATCGACGAGCCAAAGACTTCGGCCGATCCTCCATCTCGAGTTTGCAGCAGTCGACCTCCCTGGAGAGGTCGAGTGGCGTCAGTGCGTCGCTATCCGCCGCGCCGCATAACAAGCGAATGCAGACGGACGAGCCTTGGCCGTGCCCGTAGCGGGCTTCGCCGCCCGCTAGGCCTGCGGCCTCTGGGCCTTGGAAGCGGGCGGCTCGTGCGGCTTCGCAGCGATCTGTGTACCCTCGCCGGAACTCTTTAGCAACGGCTCGCCGCTGATCCGCGATCCGTTATGCGGCAGTACCTATGAAGTGCCACGCGCGAGTCATGCTCATCCTCGTCATTACCCTTATCGGAGCGGCGCCGGCGACTGCAGACGATCCCGCCGAAGTGCTGTGTGATCGCGGAGGAGGTGCTTCGACCTCCGATCGAGTCGCAAATTTGACTTCCTTCTGGGGTGCAATCGATCCATATCCGGGGTCCGTGAGCGACCTTGGAGTGTCCGATGCCGCGTGCGTTTCCGATCGGCTCAAGGGCATCTCTGCTGAGATTGGGGCCTATTGCGACGCGCGCGCGGCCAAGGGCCATGATCTACAGATTCGTGAGCTTCGCGCTCTCGAGACCAAACTCTCGTCGCTGGCGTTCGAATGCCACCAGCTGCGGTTCGAAGCTGAGCAAGCGAAGTACGACAAGCTCATTCCAGAATCCTGCGACGAGCTGATTGCCTCGTTCCAGACGCTCGCCGACCTCATGGACGAACCGCCCTATCCCAAGCCCGACCAGGCGGAGTGTGTTCGAGCGAATATCGCACGGGTCGCGCCTCCCGTTGTGTCCCTCTGTGCCGCGCAGACTCTGTCCGTACGCTCCTCGTGGCACGAGATCTCGTCGCGGATTGGGACCCGCTGCAGTTCTGCAGAGGTCGACTAGGCCCCGTCCGCCGCCCAACACCTATCAGGCCCCGGTCGTCAAGGGCACGCACTGACCCCTCACGCTGAGCGATTTCAGCGTCGAGCTCGGATGCTTGCTTCCCGTCGAACCTCTGTCTTGGGTTTCACGGCCAGGTTGCAGAGATTCTCTGCACCAAACACCTATCGGGGCTCATCGGCTGCCGGGCAGCCGTGCAGGATCGACTTCATCGAAGTCCGTTCCGGATCCTGCGTCCCAGAAACTCGTCCGTACCCTTGCTCGTCCATTCAAGACGATCTGGCTCGTGTCCAGTTACGGCCGGGCTCGAGCAAGGGGCAGAGGTCGTCGAGAGGCCGATCGCGTCGGCATCCCACGAATGTCTCGGCCTTGGGAGGGAGAGTGGCCACCAATCAAGCGCAGCGGCGTCGGACCCGTGTCCAGGAAGCCATCTCGGGATCGAGTCCCAGGACTCCGGTCCTCTTTGCGGCTTCTTCCTCGGGCTCGGTCCTGCTCCTCGTCGAGGAACGTGACGCCAGTTATGCGGCGGGTTCGCCCACTCTCGCTCCGTCAGCTGGCCTGGCCGAGGAAGCGTTCCATCTGGAACGCCTTCTCCCGACTCAGCATGTGATGGACGCTCCGGCCGAGCTTCGCGGCCAGGATCGAGAGGCCCTTGCTCGGACCGTGCTTCGACTGAAGCCGCCGGGCCATCTTCTGTCCCTCTTCGCTGTGGCGGACGAAGAGCGAGGCGCCTTCGGAGAAGGCCCACTTCAAGTGGGCGTTGCCGATCTTCCCTACGCCCGATCATGCCGCCCTCGATAGGCGACGCTCCGAGAGCTCTTCGACCACGCGTACGACATCCTCCTGCGCACGGGCCACGGATCGACGATGTCGCTCGTCGCCGAACTCCTGGTACTCGATCGCGACGCGGCGCATCTCAGCGACACCCAGATACCCGCTCAACGTGCGCAGGTGCGGCGTGAGGTGATCCATGCCGGCGCGCGGCCCGCCCGGTGCGAAGCCGAACTCGCCGCTCGCGGTGAGGAGCACGAGCGACTTGCCTTCCAGGATCGGCTCGAGTGGCCAGTCGCCGCGACGCAGGTCGAAGCTGAAGGTCTCGCCCACGCGCACGACCTGGTCGACCCAAGCCTTCAGCGCAGCGGGCATGCCGTAGTTGTACATGGGCGCGGCGATCACTAGAAGGTCGGCCTTGCGAAGCTCGGCGATCAGCGAGTCCGAGAGCTCGAGGAGACGACGCTGCTCCGAGCTTCGCTCGTCTTCCGGGGTGAAGGCGGCGCCGATCCAGGCCTCGGAGATCGCGGGTGGGGGCGCCGAGCCGACATCGCGCCTCAGCAACGCGTCCTCGGGCCAACGGGCCCGCCACTCGTCGACGAACCGATCGGCAAGCGCACGCGAGAGCGAGCGTTCCTGGCGGGCACTGGCATCGAGCCGAAGGATGGTGAAGTCAGACGACATCTGAGGATCTCCTTGTGTCGAAGCTGGAACAAGCTTCGGGCACTCAGGATCGGTACTCAGAGCCTGATTTGGCAAACGAGAAAGGTTCATCGACAGATGAGACACCTTCATCTATACGACCAGCATGTTCGCCCATATCCCCTCCCCCTCGGCGCTCCGAACCCTCGAGGCCGCCGCCCGGCTCGGCAGCTTCAAGGCCGCCGCCAGGGAGCTCTCCGTGACGCCCACGGCCGTCTCCCACCAGATCCGCAACCTCGAGGAGCACCTCGAGGTCCCACTCTTCATCCGTCGCACGCGTGCCGTAGCCCTGACCGAGAGCGGCCAGCGGCTCTCCGAGGCCGTGCACCAGGCCTTTCAGCAGATCGCGATGGCGCTCGAGGATGTCGCGGCGACGGAGACGGTCCTGACCGTGAGCACGACGCCGGCTTTCGCGGCCCTCTGGCTCGTACCGAGGTTGGGCCGCTTCGAAGAGCGCCATCCCCGGCTCCGTGTCCAGCTGGTCTCGAGCACGACCCCGACGGATCTCGAACGCGATCGCGTCGCGGATGTCGCCGTTCGCTACGGCACCGGTCCCTATCCGCGCCTTCGTGCCCACACCTTCGCCGACGAAGCGTTCGGCGCCTACGCCACGCCCGACTACATCGAGCGACTCGAGCGCTGGGACGACGCCGAGCTGATCGAGACCGCGTGGCAGATGCCCGGCTTCGAGGACGTATCCTGGGATGCGTGGCTGGCCGCGGCGGGGCTTCCAAGGCCTGCGAAGCCGAGAGCGCGGCGATTCGATCAAGAGCACCATGTCGTTCAGGCCGGCCTGGCCTCGCAGGGGCTGGTGCTGGCGAGCTCTCTTCTGGTGGGCGATCTCGTAGGACGCGGATGGTTGGCGCCCTACCGCCCCGAGACTCGAATAGCGGGGCGCCGGTACTCAGCACTCTCCCTGCCCAGCCGCGCCTCGTCGCGGAAGGTCTCGTCCTTCCTCGAATGGCTGGAAGAGGAAGCAACACGCGATGCGTCAGCCGGCCGCCGCACAATTAGTCATGACAGCTGAGCGCCCAGTTCTGGCTCCAGGCTCTTCAGCACCTATCGGGGCTCTCGCGTCGCGGCATCGTCGCCCTCGCTTCCCAGGGAATCCTCCTCCTCCGCTCCGCTACGCAAACCAGTCCGACCGAGCGCCTAGGTCTCCCACAGCCTGAGCTGAGGGGCTGATCGCTCGGAAGGAACGTCTATCAGCGCTGCTCGATTGGGTTGTCTGAGGGAAGAGCATTCTCCGGTCAGCTCACGCGACTACCGGGCCGTCGGCCAGAACACGTCGTCGATCTTCGTCGACCGTCGGGCAAGAGTGGTTATCCTCGGGCATGCGTCGCGCCCGCGCGCGGATGGTCGCCACTCTCCTCCAACCCGACCCCATCCCATGCCCGACCTCCACGGCACCATCAACCACGTCGCCCTCACCGTCTCCGACCTCGACGAGGCCATGCGCTTCTACGCGCCCTTCCTCCAGGCACTCGGCTACACGACGAGCGAGCCCATGCCCTACCAGGGCAGCCGGTTCACGGTGAACGTGCACGAGACACACGGCACCGCGATCAACGTCTGGCAGGCCACCAAGGCCCACGCCTTCGACCCCTACGAGCCGGGCCTGCACCATCTCGCCTTCAACGTCTCCTCGAAGTCCGCCGTCGACGCGATCCACGACCTCGCGCGCGAGCTCGGCGCCGAGATCCTCGACGGCCCCGCGGAGTTCCCCTTCGCGCATCAGGGGTACTATGCGGTCTACCTGCTCGGGCCCGACGACGTGAAGATCGAGGTCGTCCACATGGCCGGCCTCGCTAGCGCGATCGAGCGCGGACGTGCGAGCGAGGCCTAGCCTGGAACGGCCCCGGCATCCAACCGAAGGCCCATACGCCGATTCGAGCGACCACTCCATGCAATCCGATGACCTCCAGCCCTTCTTCGAAGTCTTCGAGGACACGCCGCGCCAGGGTCCGGGCAGCGTCGAGACGACGCGACGCGCGCTGGGCCTGCTCCCGCGCTGGTTGCGGGTCGATCGCGTCCTCGACCTCGGCTGTGGGACGGGCGGCTCGACGCTCGTGCTCGCGCGTGAGACCGGGGCGCACGTCACGGCGGTCGATTTCCATCCACCCTTCCTCGCGACGCTGCGCGCGAATGCGGAAGCAGCGGGCCTCGACCAGCGGATCACGACGCTCGCCGCCGACATGGCGGACACGACCGCGCTCGGGTCGGACTTCGATCTGCTCTGGGCCGAAGGCAGCGCCTACTCGATCGGCCTCGAGAACGCACTCCAACGCTGGTGGCCTCTGCTTCGATCGCAGGGGTGTCTCGTCCTGACCGAGCTCGTCTGGTTCGTCGACGATCCCTCCGAGCGCGCACGCGCGTTCTTCGCCGACGAATATCCCGACATGTGCGACGAGGCGACGCGAATCGAGCAGGCGCGCCAGGCGGGCTACAGGCTGGTCGACTCGTTCCGCCTGTCTGCGGCCGACTGGCACGCCTACTACGCGGGCGTCGAGCGATCGCTGAGCGCCGCCATCGCACGACGCGGCCAGCACCCGGTCCACGCGACCCTCCGCCGGGAGCGGGAGATCTACGAGGCCTGCGGCGACGAGTACGGCTACGTCTGCCTCGTGTTGCAGCGAGACGAGTAGTCGGGGCTCGTTCCCGGAAGACGTCGCAGGCGGTCGATCGACTCGAAGGATCTCCCCGTGGTCCCCACGGGCCCGAAGTCCTCCTCGCGATATGCCATGTTCTCCGCCGTGCGCTTCACGCGAACCGGCCTCCGCACAGCGAGGTCATCGTCGAAGGAGACCACGCACGACGCGAACCCGCATACGGACCGGAGGCTCCCATGCGCCTGCACTCCCTGCTCTCCCGCCCCCGACGACGGACCGTCCTCACGGCCCCCATCCTCTCGGCACTCCTCCTATCCATCGGCGCGCCGCCAGCCGGCGCCCTCGTGACGACCCTGCTGTCGAGCGAGGCGAACGTCGCAGGCTCCCTCGCCGATGCCGACCAGAGCTGGACCGACTCGATCCAATCCCTCGATCTCGCCCCCTCGATCAGCGTCGGACAGAGCTTCTCGACGAATACGAGCTCGAACAGCTTCGTCGTCTCGTCCCATGCCGTGTCGGTCGGCCGACTCCGCATGTCGACGCGCTCGACGGCGGGCGCGGGCGGAGCGGACTCGAATGGCGATGCGGCGCACGACTTCCAGATCCGCTTCTCGATCGACGAGGCCGCGAGCTACGAGCTGAAGAACGGCAACGCGACCGGGAGCTTTCCCGTCGCGACGGCCTCCGGCTCCGCCTCGGCCTCGCTCGTCTACGAGCTGCGCCGGGAAGGCGCACCGACGCCCGTCTTCGTCTTTGCGGCGACGAGCTCGGGCGCCGCGGGCGTCTACCGATCGGGCGTGATCTCGGCGGGCACCTATCTCTGGTCCGCGGTCGCCTCCGCCGTCGCGAACGGAACGGCCGGCGGGGCCCAGTCGGCGGCTGCGATCGGGAACGTGACGCTGCAGCTCGATCCCGCGCCGCCGCCGACCGTGCCTTCGCTCCAACCGATCGGGATCGCCGTGCTGCTCCTCGTCCTCGGCGGAGTCGTCTTCAGTCGATCAGCGCGTCGAGGGCTTGCCTGAGGTCCATCAACGAGGCCTTCGAGCGGGCCGGCGAGATCCGTCGAACGCTACGGCGTCCACTCGTACTCGACGTCCGGCTCGCTCTCCGGCGGCGGACTGACACCGAACCGCGTCGCGCGAAATCCGTTCTTCTCGTAGAAGGCACGGGCCGTCGCGTTGATCTGGTGCGTGCAGAGCGTCAATCCGGATGGGGACTCCTGCTTCGCCCGCTCGAGGAGGAGCGATCCGATGCCGCGCCGTTGCAGTGCCGGCTCGACGTAGAGCTTGTCCAGATCGGAACCGCGAAGGGTCATCACGGCGACGATCCGTCCATCGAGCTCGGCCACCCACACGGCGTAGTGGGGAAGGACGCCCCGGGTCATGTGCTCGAGATCGTCCTGGAACGAGTGGCCGAGGCGTGCCTCGATCTCCGGCACGGCGTCGATCCGGGCGCGGCGCCAGACGCCGGCGACGTCCGGCACCTCGTGCTCGCGTATCTCGCGCACGGTGACTCGACTCATGCGTCGAGTATCGCTGCGACGCCGGGGCATCGCGACACTCCGATACTCAGGCCCCCGCCGTCAGGAGCCGATGACAGCGGCATGCGCTTCGTCCCGCATCGCTCCGCCCCGAGCCAGCTGCTCGCCGTCTTCGGCTCCTTTGCAGCCGGTCCGATCGTGGGCATCCGGCTTGCGGATGCGCTCGCCCCCGATTCCACCGTCGCCCAGCTCGCGGCCGCGCTCGGGTTCTGCCTCACCTTCGTAGGGGGACTCCTGCTCTGGTTCGGACTCGGCCTCTTCGGGATCGTCCGTACGATGTGGCGGCGCCGCGGCGGCCGCGTGCAGCGAGCGGACGGAGTCAAGGGCGTTCTCGTACCGCCCGGCTACAGAAGCTTCGTCGTGCTCGGCCTCCTCCTGCCTCCGACCACCGGGCTTCTCGTCGGTCTTCTCTCGACGAGTCCGCTCCTGCTTTGCATGGCGATCTTCACGATGGCTGGCCTCTTGTACGGCATCTGCCTTCACGCGCTCGCGCACCATGGCTATCTGCCCTTCCCCGAGCCGGAGTGAGCTCGATGCACTATCGATCCTCGGCGTCGCTACTCGGTCTCCCGCTCGTCCATGTCGCAATCGGTGCGCCCGACGGTTCGGACGCGAAACGAGGCGTCGCGCGGGGTTGGATCGCGGTGGGCGACATCTCGTTCGGTGTCGTTCTCTCGGTCGGAGGCCTGGCGGCCGGTGGGATCAGCGTCGGTGGCCTGTCCCTGGGCATCCTGTCGCTGGCCGGCGTCTCGCTCGGGATCTGGTCCGTCGGGGGCCTCGCCCTCGGCCTGTTCGCGGTCGGAGGCGGCGCGATCGCCGTCTGGGCAGCCGAGGGGGGTCTGGCCGTTGCGTGTGAATACGCGATCGGCGGTCTCGCCCTCGGGCGTCACGCGAACACGGACGTCGCGCGTGCCTACCTGGCATCCAGTCCGTTCTTCGACGTCGCACTGCGTGCAATGCGGCACGCGCGATGGTTGCCGCTCCTGGCGGCCGTCGTTCCGATCGGTCTGGCGCTCTCGAGGTGGAGCCGCCGGAAGCGGACGGCCGACTGACGAGCCGCTTGGGGTCGACGCACGGCGCGCGCCTCTCCCGGTGCGGCCCCTGTCGTCCCGGTCGAATGCGCCTCACACGGGCTCGACCGCCCCCACCTGCAGCAGCATCCCGAGCTCGTCCCGAAACACCCGCTCCTCGACGATCCGATCCCCGCGCAGCCGGAAGAGCACGAGCGCCTCCCACGAGACGGGCTTGCCCGCGACGTCGAAGGTCCCGAGCCGCGTGCGCCACTCGCCGCGATGGACCGCGTCGTGCCGGAGCCGCAGGATGACCGCATCGTCGACCTCGAAGAGGTCGAGGGGCGTCGTCTCGAAGCGCTCGTAGATCTGTCGGGCGAGGCCGACCACGCGCTGCACGGCCTCGAGACCGACGAGCGGCTCGGCAAGCTCGGGTCGATGGATCCGACAGTCCGGGGCGAAGAGCTCGGGGATCACGCTGGCATCCCCCGTGTCGAGCGCCTTGAAGTACCTGAGCACGACCCGTCTGGCGGACATCGAAGAGCCCTCCGAACGGCGGAGGATACAGCGTCGCCGACGAGGCCGGATACGGCTCGATCCGGCGCCCGGGCCGGGTGGCGCCCGGCCGCGCACGACTCCGACTCGAGCCCATCCGATACGAGGACGCCCGCTTCGTTCGCCTATGCTGGCACCCGATCCGGTTGGAACCTCGATTGCGGCGACCCCGCCTTTGACCAGATCCCACCATGCGAGCCCCATGACCCGCTACGACTCGATCGGCCATGGCTATGCGCGAACCCGACGCGAGGATCCCCGCTTTCGCGAGCGGATCCATGCGGCGCTCGGCGACGCACGGACGGTCGTCAACGTCGGCGCCGGCACGGGCGCCTACGAACCGCGGGATCGACGCGTGCTCGCGATCGAGCCGAGCCGGGTGATGACGGCACAGCGACGGGAGGACCACGCCCCGGCCATCCGTGCCACCGCCGGCCGTCTCCCCCTGCGTGATCGTTCCGTCGATGCCGCGATGTCGGTGCTGAGCGTGCATCATTGGGACGACGAGCAGGAGCGTGGCGTGCGCGAGCTGCGGCGCGTGACGCGCGGGGCCGTCGTGATCCTGACCTACGACGCTGCCGTGAGTGGTGCCATGTGGCTGATGGCGGAGTACCTGCCGGAGGTGGCGGCTCTGGACCTCCGGATCTTCCCGCCGCCTTCGCAGCTCGCAGCGTGGCTCGGCGGAGACGTGCGGATCGAGCCCGTCCCGATCCCGCGCGACACGCCCGACTGGATGCTCGGCTCGTTCTGGGCGCATCCCGAACGCGTGCTCGACCCGGACGCGCGCGCGGCGACCTCCGGATTCGCGCGCATGCCGATCACGGTCGTGGATCGGGTCGTGTCCGAGATCGCCCGTGATCTCGAAGAGGGGCTTTGGGACGACCGCCATGGCGAGCTGCGAAGTCTCGATGCGCTCGACGTCGGATTGCGACTCGTCGTCGCGACGCCAGGCTGAGCAAATCGGTTCAGCATCCAGTTTGACTAGCATCGCATCGCCGCAATGCGGCATGGCTTCCGAAACAGGAAGTCCTCGCGACCCGCGAATCCCGATCGACACGACTGGATCGGTTGACGCCCGACGACGAATCGCAACATAATGCCTCGACGGGCGACCTCGTTCCCGACCCCGTCGAGACCGAGATCGCCGATCCCGCCCATTCGGAGGCTCCCCATGCCGAGACAGCGAGCCCTGCGCCGACTCACCCCCCTGACCTTCATCCTCGCCCTGGCCGCTACCGAGCAGGCCGCCGCCATCTGCCCGACCGGCTTCCTCGACGTCCTGAGCGGCAGCCGCTCCCTCGGCTGCATCCAGGAAGACGTGGAGCGCGACGCCGGGACCGGGAGCGCCGTGCAGCGCAGCTGGTTCGACTCCGCCGACTACTGCTTCGACACGTACGGCGGTCGGCATCCGAGCGCCGAGGAGTACACCCTCGGTGCTCTCAACACGCCGATCCTCAGCCAGACGGCGCCGGTCTGGACGACGAACGTCTACTTCTCCGACTCGGGTACGAATGCCGAGCGTGCCGCGACCGGCCGTCTCCTTTCCGGGACGACGATCGACATCGGTTTCAACTTCCTGACGAGCAACGGCTTCACGCGCTGCTGGATCCCCGCCGACCAGGTCACGATGGCGACGGTTCCGAGCCTGTCGCGCTGGCTCCTGCTCCTCTTCGCGGCCGCACTCGTCCTGAGCGCGCGCGGGCGGCTCGACTCGCGCGCCGGCATCGATCCCGCCGCATGAAGCGCGTGAAGATCGCAGCCGCAGGCTTCGGCGCGACGATCGCGATCTTCGTTGCGTTCACGGCGTGGGCGCTCGAATCGAGCGGAGTCGCGATCCTCGAGACGCGCGCGGCCGATGGATCGACCGGCTGACACGTCGCATTCGTTGGCCGTGCGTCTCGTGCCGGCATCGACGGACGACGCGCGGTAGCGTCAGGCTCCGTCTCGGATTCGATGACGTCGACGCCGAACGCGGCCGGCCGGCCCGCCGCGGGGAGGACAGGACGATGCTCACGGGAAGCTGTCTCTGCGGCGGGATCCGCTACGAGGTGTCCGGCCCCTTCGTGAAGCCCGCCTACTGCCATTGCACGCAGTGTCGCAAGGCGACGGGCAGCGCCTTCGCGGCGAACGCATCGCTCGCGGCGGACGGGTTCCGGATCGTGTCCGGCGAGGCGTTGCTGGCGCGCTACGAATCGTCGCCCGGGCAGCTCCGATGCTTCTGCTCGCGCTGTGGCTCGCCTCTCGTGAAGCTCTACACGGACCGACCCGAGGCGCGCATCCGCCTCGGGAGCCTCGACGACGACCCGCATCTCGAGATGGCGGGACACGTGTTCACACGCGAGAAGGCGCCCTGGTACGAGATCCGGGACGATCTCCCCCGCTTCGATACCTTGCCCCCGGCGCGCTAGCGAGCGCGGATCACGCGCGGTTCCATCGGAGGAATTCGACGTCCGTCTGGGAACCGTGGTACGGCGAATGGGCGATCCCGTGAGACGACTTCGCGCCGGGCTGCAAATGGCTCTATGAGCTGGCGCGCCGAAGCCGACGAAGGAGACCTCTCTACATGCTACGCCCCCTCGACGAAGACATCTGGATCGCCGATGCCTCCCTCCGGTTCGGGGGGATCGAGGTCGGTGCGCGCATGACGGTCGTGCGCCTGCCCGACGGTCGGATCCTCCTCCACTCCCCGATTGCAGCGAGCGACGCGCTCGTCGGCGGGATCGAAAAGCTCGGCCCGGTCGCGTTCCTCGTCGCCCCCAACCGCGTCCACCATCTCTACGTCGCCGAATGGACGCGGGCCTGTCCCGACGCGGCGCTCTTCGTCGCCCCCGGCCTCGACACGAAGCGGCCCGACCTCGCGATCGCAGGGGTACTCGGCGACTCGCCCGAGCCGGGCTGGGCGGCGGTGCTCGATCAGGTCGTACTCCGCGGCATCCCCTTCACGAACGAGGTCGTCTTCTTCCATCGCCCGACCGCGACGCTGATCGCGACCGACCTCGCGTTCAACGTCGGCCCCTCGAGTCCCTTCGCGACGCGTCTCTTCTTCCACCTCCTGCGCACCTACGACCGACTGTCGCCGACCTTCCTCGAACGATTCCTCGTGCGCGACCGCCCGGCCTTCCGCGCGGCTCTCGAGCGGATCCTCGCCTGGCCCTTCGAACGCGTCGTCGTGGCACATGGCGACGTCAAGGAACACGGCGGACGGGCGGAGCTCGAGGCGGGCTATGGCTGGGTGCTCGACTCCCGGAAGTCCGCGTGAGGCGCGGCTCGAGGCGCAGCTCCGCCGCCCTCTTCGCGCTCCTCGTCGCGAGCCTCGCCGGCACGGGCTGCACGACGGGGACACGCACTGCCTCCGCGCCGGCGCGGCTCGACGCGGCGCACGAAGCGACGCTCGATGCGGGTCGGACCTATCTCGCCTTCCGCTTTCCCCCGCTCATCGGCCGACTCGCCCTGATCGGCTTCCAGGAGTTCGACGACCCGAGCCTCGGCGCGGTCGCGAACTATCGGCGCATACCGGAGGACCACCTGATCGTGTCGGTCTACGCCTACCCGGCACCCCGTCTCGAGGACGGCACGTTCCAGCCGATCGCCGAGCACGCGCGCGACGAGCTCGCCGCGCTCGTCCGCTACTACGAGGGCGCCCGACCGATACCCTGGCCGCCGGAGCTCGCCATGCGCGCACCCGACGGACACCAGGTCCATCAGGCCGCACTCGAGATCCAGCATCCGGAGCTGGGCGGCTTCTACTCGCTGCTCCAGCTCCTCGACTACGGCGACGCGCGCCTCAAGCTGCGCATCTCGTTTCCACCGAGCGACGAACGCGTGGCCCCGGACGTGCGCGCATTCCTCGCGGCCTTTCCCTACGACGCTCGGCCGCGGTCGGCGATCGCGCCAGGGGAGGGATCGACGGGGGAGGATCTCGATCCGTAGGACGCGAGCGACGCTGCGCGAGGGTGCGTCTCCCCACGTGAGCACGACTCTCGACGCCGCGTCGCGATCCGGCGCGGGCGCCGGACGGAGCAACGCTGGTACCGTCCCCCCGAATCGTTCCGGAGGGACTCCTACCATGCGCGCCCCGAAGCCCATCGCCGCCCCCGCGGCCCTCGCCCTGCCTCTCCTCCTCGCCCTCGCCGCCTGCCTAGCATTCGGCTGCAGCGACGACCGCTCGGGCAGCGCGACCGACGCCACGTCCGCCGCCCCGGAGGCCGAAGCGACCGCGACGTCCGGCGGCGCCGCGAAGCCTTCCTCCGACCGCCTCGTCACCTACACCGAAGAGCGTGCCCCCTGCGCCGACTACACCCCGACGCGCATGCCGCTCTTCGGCGACGTCCACGTCCATACGAGCTTCTCCTTCGACGCCGCCGCCAACACGACCGGCGCGACACCCGTCGACGCGAACCGCTACGCCCGCGGCGAGCCGATCCCCTTCTGGCCCCTCGACGAGGAGGGCCGCGCCGCGGGGCGCTTCGCGATCGACCGCCCCCTCGACTTCCTCGCCGTGACCGACCACGGCGAGTTCCTCGGCGAGCGCCGACTCTGTCGCACGCCGGGCTCCCCCAGCTACGACACGCCCTACTGCGAGACCTACCGCTCGGACCAGCGTCAGGGCATGGCCATGCTCGGCGCCGTGATCACGACCGAGACGCCGGCCCGCGTCGCGGAGATCTGCGGCGAGGACGGTGCACTCTGCCGCGAGTGGGCGTCGGAGCCCTGGCGCCGCATCATCGACGCCGCCGAAGGCGCCTACGACCGCAGCGCCGCCTGCCGCTTCACGAGCTTCGTCGCCTACGAATACACGGGCACCCCCGGCACCTCCAACTACCATCGCAACGTCCTCTTCCGCACGAACGTCGTGCCCGACGGCCCCGTCTCCTACGTCGATGCACCGATCGACAGCCTGCTCTGGAAGGGCCTCGACGCCGTCTGCGATCGCGCGGAGGGCTGCGACTACCTGACGATCCCGCACAACTCGAACCTCGCGAACGGCCGCATGGGCCCCTATCGCGGCATCGAGCAGACCGCCGACGCCCGCCGCGCCTACGCCGAGAAGCGCGAGGACCGCGAGCCGATCATGGAGATCTTCCAGCACAAGGGCGGCTCCGAGTGCATCAACGGCCTCTCGAGCATCCTCGCCGAGCCCGACGAGCTCTGCGACCTCGAGCAGGTCCGCACGATCGGCCGCATGAAGTCGCGCGTCACGATCGACCGACTGCCCGACGGCAGCGTCGAGATGGGCCGCGTGACCGAGAAGATCGAGGAGTGCGCCGAGGGCGCGGTCGGCGAGTACGGCATGGTCGGCGCGGGCTGCGTCGACGAGACCGACTTCATCCGCTCGAACCTGCTCGTGGGCCTCGAGGAGGCGGCCGAGCTCGGGGCGAACCCCGTCAAGCTCGGCATGATCGGCTCGACCGACACCCACGCCGCGACCCCCGGCGCCGTCCTCGAGAACGACTGGCGCGGCCACGTGACCGGCGAGTCGACGCCCGCCGAGCGCCTCGAGCAGGGCCTGCTCACGAGCAACATCGACGGCAATCCGGGCGGCCTCGCCGGCGTGTGGGCGGTCGAGAACTCGCGCGACGCGATCTTCGAGGCGATGCAGCGGCGCGAGGTCTTCGGCACCTCCGGTCCGCGCATCACGCCGCGCTTCTTCGCCGGCTGGAACCTCGCGGCGGATCTCTGCGCGGCGCCGGACATGGTGAAGCGGGGCTATGCCGAGGGCGTGCCGATGGGCGGGGATCTCGCGGGCGCGCCGGCGGATGCGAAGCCGGGCTTCCTGCTCTCGGCGGCGCGCGATCCGCAGGGCGGACGGCTCGAGCGGCTGCAGCTCGTGAAGGGCTGGATCGACACCGCGGGGCGGCGACATGCGAAGGTGCTCGACGTCGCGGGCGAGGTCGATCCCGAGGCGGGCGTGGACCTCGCGACGGCGAAGCCGACCGGCGACGCGGGACACGACACGCTCTGCACGGTCTACCGCGACGAGGACTTCGACCCCGCGCTGCCCGCCTACTACTACCTGCGCGTGGTCGAGGAGCCGAGCGCGCGATGGAGCGTGCACGACTGTCTGCGGCTGCCCGAGGCGGAGCGCCCGGCGGCCTGCACGGACTCGCCCTATCCCCCGGTCATCCGCGAGATGGCCTGGACCTCGCCCGTCTGGTACCAGCCCTGAACAGCGCGACCCGGCGCGCGGAGATCGGCCCATGCCGATAGAGATCGAGCCGATCGGTCGCGTCGAGGCCGCGCGCACGGAGGCCATCGACGACGACTGGGGCGGCGAAGAGGCGTGCATCGTCCTCGACGACCGCTTCGAGCCCGACGCCCTCGCGGGCCTCGAGGACTTCTCGCACGTCGAGGTCCTCTTCTTCTTCGACCGCGTCGACCCCGCGAAGATCGTCTCGGGCGCCCGCCATCCGCGCAACAACCGCGACTGGCCCGCCGTCGGCATCTTCGCCCAACGCGGCAAGAACCGACCGAACCGCCTCGGCAGCACGATCTGCCGCGTGCTGCGCCGCGACGGCCGCAGGCTCCACGTCCTCGAGCTCGACGCGATCGACGGCACCCCCGTCGTCGACCTCAAGCCCGTGATGCAGGAGTTCCTGCCGCGGGAAGCGGTCCGCCAGCCCGCCTGGTCGAAGGAGCTGATGCGGCGGTACTGGAGCCCGGCGAGCGACGCCTGACACGGCGGCCCAGAGCGCGCAGTCGAGTACGCAGCTCAGAGCGCCCGGCGCTCGTACCGCCGCCCACCCGCGGCGCCGGGCGTACCCGGCTCGACGACGAGCTCGCTCAGCACGATCTCGTCCGAGGGCGTCGTCGCGTCGGGTCCGGTCTCGCGCGTGACGAAGGTGCGCGTGATCTCGCCGAGGCCGACGGGCAGGTCGGCGAAGGCGTCGATCTCGCGCTCACCGGGCGCGAAGTCGAAGTCCGTGATCCGCACGCGGCGACCGCTCAGGTACTCGACCCAGAGCGCGTAGGTCGCCTCGCCCGCCGCGGGCGCGAGGCTGCGTGCGTGCAGGTAGCAATGTCGCAGGCCGCGATCCCAGAAGACCGACGCCGAGCCGCGCTCGCCCCCCTGCTCCGCGACGAGCTCGATCAGCGCCGAGTCCGGCGCGCGAACCAGATCGAGCGCGCGTACGGTCGCGGTCAGCCGCGCCTCGAGCGCGGGGATCCGTTCGAGCCGCGCTTCCAGCACCTCCCGCGACGCGCGCTCGTTCGCGAGCTCGCGGGCGACGGAGGCGAGGCGGATCGCGAGATCCTCGAGCTCGCTCTCGAGCGTCGCCGCCCGCGCACGGGCCGCCTCGGCGAGGGCGCGCTCCGACGCGAGGCGCTCCTCGAACTCCCGCTCGAGCCCCTCGAGATCCGCGTCGCGCGTCCGCAGCGAGGCGATCTCGTCCTCCAGCACCGCGAGCCGCGACTCGAGCGTCTCGCGATCGCGCAGCAGCTCCTCGACGCGCGCCTCGGCGCTCGTCGCGAGGGCCCGCGCGCTCGCCTCCGCCCGGGCCAGCGCGAGATGGCTCTGCTCGTCGCGATGTCCGAGGCGGAAGCCGCCGAAGGCGATGCCGAGTCCGAGCAGGACGGCCGCGGCCGCAGCCCACCAGCCGGTGCGATCGCTCCATGCGCTTCGCGGCGTGCCGGCGCTCGCCTGCGTCGCGAGACCCGACCCCATCGACCCCGTTCCGCCGACACGTTCCTGCGTCGCCCCACCGCGCGCCTCGAGCTCGGCCCGCGCGCGCGCCATCAGCCGGGCGCCCACGTCCCGCGCCGGCAGTCGCGGCTCGAGCGCGAGCGGCAGTCGCGCGAGCATCGCCTCGGCCCGCTCGAGCGCGGCCCGCACGGCGGGATCGCGTTCCGCCAGCCGCGCCTCGATCGCCTCGCATTCGTCCGCCTCGAGACCACCGGCGGCGTAGAGGAAGAGGCGATCGTCGAGTCCGAGCTCGCTCACGACTCACCTCCCCCGCCGAGCAGTCCGCGCAGCTGGAGCAGTCCGCGGCGCATGCGCGCCTTGACCGTTCCGAGCGGCGTCGCGGTCGTCGACGCGATCTCCGACTGGCTCAGGTTCTCGAAGTAGGCGAGCACGACGACGTCGCGACACTCCGGCGCGATCGCGTCGAGCGCCCCGCGCACGCGACTCCGATCCTCCGCGAAGGACGCGGATTGGAAGGGCGTGGGCCCGGGCGAAACGAGGTCCGGGATCTCGACCGACGTGGCCGGCGCCGGCCCGTCCCCGCCGCGCCGCCGCTCGAAGCGCAGCCGGTCGAGACATCGGCTCCGCGCGACCTGGAAGAGGAAGGTGATGAGCGCCCCGCGCTCGGGATCGAAGCGGTCCGGCCGACTCCAGAGCTGCCAGAACGTGTCCTGGAGCGCCTCCTCGGCGAGATCCGGGCTCTTCAGCATCCGCAGGCAGAGGGCGTAGACCCGCGGCGAGTGCCGTTCGTACACCCGCTCGAATGCTTCGAGGTCGGAATCGAGGAGCCGGCGCACGAGGTCGCCGTCGAGCGAGCGATCCCGCCCGCCCCCGAACGACGTCCTCGTCGACCTCTCACGCGTCGCCATCGCCCTCATTGCACCATACTACGCCGCGGCTGGCTCGAAGGATTTCGGCCCGGCTGCTCCGATCGAAGAAAAGCTGCCACGGACCTGCCGGCGCGTTGCGGCGGCTGCCGTGCCGCGGCCGGCGGGCTGCCGGTTCGCGAGATCGGGGTGGCCGGAGAACGCCCGCGCGCCCTGCCCAAGACCGCGCGTCTGTGTCATGGTGCTCCGATGCTTCGATCGTCCGTCCATTTCCCGCTCCGGCTGCGATTGGTTCGCTCCGTCGGAGCAATCGGCCGGCTGGCCGGGCTGCTCCTGGCGGTCTGCCTCGTGGCAGGGCCCTTCGCTTCGGCGCGGGCGGCCGAGCTCGACCCGGCGGAGCTCGAGGCGCTGCGGGCGCTGGTCGAGCGTCTCGAGGGCCGGGTCGAGGCGCTCGAGCGCGAAGGACGGGACCGCGATGCCGCCCTCGCTTCGACCGAGGCGGAGCTCGCGACACAGAAGGCCGAGCTCGACGAGGCCCGGGACGCCCTCGCGACGGCGGAGGCGCGACTCGCGGATCAGTCGTCGATGATCCGTGGACTCTCGAACGGGGGGGGTGGCGCGGGGACGTCGCTCGGTCGTTTCCTCGAGTCGATCGAGGTGAGTGGCGCGATTGCACCCTCCTACAACTGGAACTTCAACAACCCGGACAGCGAGCCGAGCGTCGGTCATCCGATCGGCAGCGGAAACGACAACAACGGCCCCGTCTATCCACAGGTCAAGCACAACACCTTCCAGCTCGATCAGGCCCGACTCGCGATCGGCCGACGCGCCTCCGAAGTCGATCGCGCGGGCTTCCGACTCGAGATGCTCTACGGCGTGTCCGCCGATCCGGGGGGCGGCTCGGACGCGCCCGTCGTGCAGCAGGCCTGGGTCTCGTGGCGCGCGCCCTTCGGACGGGACGTCGAGGTCGTCTTCGGGCGCTGGGACTCGCCGATCGGCGCCGAGGTGATCTACGTCGGTGAGAACATCAACGTGAGCCGCGGACTGATCTGGCGGCAGCAGCCCTGGAATCACGACGGTCTGATCGTGAGCGGCGGGCTACCCGCCGGCTTCTCCTGGAAGCTCGGCGTCGCGAACAACGACTACGCCGAGAACTTCGACAACAACGACGCCAAGTCCGTGCTCGCGCAGGTCGGGTGGAGCGATGGCCCCTTCCGGCTGCGCCTCAACTACATGCTGGCCGACGGCCCCGAGCGCGGTCCCTTCCGCGCGCAGTCCTCGCAAGCGAACGAGGACCTGCAGCACATGCTCGACTTCGTCGCGTTCTGGGATCCGAATGAGCGGATCTCCGTCTGGCTGAACCTCGACTGGATCCGCACGGACTTCGACGACATCGACCCGAGTGTCTTCTACGGCGCCGCACTCGCCGGGCGCGTCGGCGTCACGGAGAAGACGGGCATTGCGCTGCGCGCGGAGTGGGCCGGCCGGCGCTTCGGCAAGGGACAGCCCGAGAACGTCGACGCCTTCTGGCTGACGGGCACGGTCGACCACGCGCTGACCGCGAGCCTGAGTCTGCGGGGCGAGATCGCCTGGTATGGTGCGTTCCGCGACGGTGGGCCCGACGAGTTCTTCATCAACGGGGCGGGCACGGCGGACACGAAGCGCCAGCAGACCGTCGCGATCCTGCAGGCGATCTACTTCTTCTAGCCCCGCACCGTCGCCGTCGCCTCGCCGTCACGCTCGGCGCGAGCGGCCCCCTTCAGTAGCGGAGCGTCGCGGTCGCGCCGACGACGTGGGCCACGAAGTCGTCGTCGCGATGGCCCAGGTAGAGGTTCTGGTTCACGAGCGGCACGAGGCCGCGCTGGGACCGATCCTCGATCTCGGAGTGCTGCAGCCGATAAAGGAGCGTCGTCGCGACCCGCGCGCTCCAGTCCTTGCGGAGCGAGGCCGCGAGCAGATGGTCGCGGAGCCGGACGGCGGGCCAGGTGCGCGCGGCCGAGCCCGCCGGCACCGTCGGCGTCGTCGCATCCCCGGTCGGATCGAAGCTCGTGTCGATCCCCTCGTCCGAGGCCTGGAAGCGGTAGTCGAGCTCGAGGGTGATCGAGTCGACGGGCACGAGGGCGAGCCCGGTCCCGAGCGCGAAGGTCTTCGTGCGCGAGTCCCAGGACCACTCGTTCGCGAGCGGAAACGTGAAGCCGCCCGGACGCAGGTCCCCGACCGGTCCGGACCGCGCATCGATCGTCTCGAGTCGGCGCGTCCGCCACTCGAAGCTTCCGAAGGCGTGGAGCCTCACGCGGGGCGACGGCTGCCAGGCGACGTCGACGTTGAGGTCGGCCGCCTGCTCGTCCTGCACCCCGTGTCGCGCGCCGTAGTCGCGAATCGAGTAGCGGGCGGCGAGCGAGAGATCGGTCGAGGGACCGAGCAGGAAATTCGTCCTCAGGTCGATCGCATGCGTCGTGTGACGGGCGAGATCGACCTGTCGGAAGGAGGTCAGGCTGCGCGGAGGTCCCGAGAGGAGCACCGATCCCGGCGCGACGAGATAGTAGTCGCGATCACGGGTCGGGTCGTAGCCGCTGCCGGAGCGGGACTCGAGGGCGTAGGCGAGCCGCCAGGTCGATCCCGGGATCGCATGCGTCGCGAGATGGACGCGCAGCGCATCCTCCCGCGTCTCGTGGCGGGCGCGCCGCGAGCGCGCGAGGGACTCGTGCGAGAGCTCGAGACCGAGGCGGGTGCGGGAGACGATGCGCCACTCGGCCTGGGCCGTCGCCCGGAAGCGGCGATGGCTGAAGGGGACGGGACCGACGCGACCGGTCGTGGCCGTGTCCTCGATGACGTATCCGTAGCCGCCGGTCGTGGGATCGAGGGCGACGTAGCGGGTGTCGTTGTCGCGCACGAAGTAGCGCGCGGCGAGCGAGAGCGAGAGCGATCGCAAGGGTCGGATCTGCCATCGCCCGCGCAGCAGCCAGGTGTCGACGCGCGCCTCCGCGTGGGAGCGGATCAGCGTGCGGAACTCCGTGATCGCGTCGTTGGTCGTCGCCGGCAGCAGACGCTCGTCCTGCTCCATTCGCGACCAGGCGGCGCTCGCGGTGAAGCGGCCCGCGAGCGGAGTGCGGGCGGCGAGGTCGGCGGAGAGGCGATGGGTCGTGTTGTCCGGCGCGAGCGCGATGCGTCCGCGCGGAACGCCCGGCAGCTGCAGGAAGCCCAGGTCGGTCGCCGCGAAGGGGTTCTCCCAGACGAGCGACTCGAGGCGGTTGTCGAAATGCGAGAGGCGGTAGTCGACGCGGGCCTGGACGGCGGCCCGTGAGAGCTCGAGTCCGAGCGTGCCCTCGTGGAGCCGCGACTGGATCGGTTCGAGGGTCTCGACGACGCTGCCCGAGCTGGTGCTGCCGAAGGTCGTGCCGAGGGTGCCGCCGAAGGGTCGCTCGCCATCGCGCCGCTCGAGGCGATAGGTCGCGAAGCCCGTCAGGTCGGGCCGCAGCCGCATGCGCAGCTCGATCCCCGACTCGTTGCGTTTCTGGGCGATGCGCGAGGGCGGGACGTCGGCGAGCGCTGCCGCGACCGCGGCTCCCGGGTTGTCGCCCGGCGTGAGGCCGACGGGCAGCGTGAGACGATCCGTGCCCGCACCCTCGAAGAGCACCCGGGCATCGCCGGCATAGACGTGCTCGAGCGCGTCGTAGTGCGCCCGGACGCGGAGCCGGTTCACCCAATCCGCCTGCGCGCGGTAGGAGGCGTCCGCGCGGGCGACGCCGAGACCCGCGACCGAAAGGCGGAAAGGGGTCTCTCGCGACCGGGTCTCGAGGGCGAAGCGTCGCAGCCACGGGCCATCGCCCGGGTCGAGGTACTCGCGAAAGCGCGCCTCGTCCTCTTCGCCGCGGCTCGCGAGCCAGCCGAGCTCCGCCCAGGCGCGAAGACCGGGATCGGTCCCGCTCCAGGCGAGGGGCGCGAGTGGGTAGGGATGGAGCAGGCCGCTCGGCGTGCGGCGGCGATGGGGGGTGAGCGTCGAGAGGCCCTGGGGATCGATGCGCCGTGCTCCATCGTCGACGGCGCCCGCGAGTGCACTCTCGCGCTCGCCCGCGACCGCCGAAGGGGCGATCGCTGCGAGGCCGATCGCGATCCCGATCGCCCCCACGAGCGTCGGGGCGAGGAAGAGGCGTAGCGGTCGGCGGGTCGGGGATGCGGGGCGTCTTCGCATGGGAGGCCTCGACTAACGATGGAAGCGCGCACCGGAGGGATGGTTCGAGCCGTGGATGGCGGCGTGACAGGTCACGCAGCTGCGGCCGATCGCACGCGGATCCCGCGCCGCGGCCGAGCCGCCCGCGGCCAGGTTCCGAGGCGTCATCAGCTCGATCGGATGGTTCGCGACGCCGATCTGGGCATGGCATTGCTGGCAGAGATAGGGCGGCGACGTCGCGAGGAGGCTGTCTCGATTCGAACCGTGGGGCAGATGGCAGCTCGTACATCCCTCGGTCACGGGCGCGTGCTCCCAGAGGAAGGGACCGCGCTTGTCCGCATGACATCGGGTGCAGAGCTCGAAGCTCGTCGCGGCGTCGAGCAGGGGATCCGTCGCCGAGCCGTGAGGCTGGTGGCAGTCGACGCAATCCATCCGGCCCTCGAGCAGCGGCATGTGGGAGCGTTTGCGGAGCTCGACCCGCTGCGTCGGGTGGCAGCCGAAGCAGGTCTCGTTCACGTTCCGTGCGCGCAGCAGCCCCCGCCCCGACACCCGGGTCATCGGGTTGTGGCAGTCGACGCAGGCCATCAGCTCGCGCTCGTGCATCGAGCCCGGCCAATGCAGCCGCGCGCCTCCCTCGTGACAACGCAGACAGGCCGCGTTCATGTGCTCGATCGAGGCGCCCGCCTCGCGCGTGAACGCGAAGATCGCGCTGCGATTAGCGGGATCGGCGATGTGGGCGGCACCGGGGCCATGGCAGGCCTCACAGGCGCGCCGCTCGAGCGCCGTGCGCGGCTGCTCGAGGAAGGCGGCGGCATGGACCGTATCCTCCCAATGCGCCGTCTCGAGACGATGGCAGCCTCGGCAGACCTCGAGTCCGAGATAGCCCTCCGCGTCCGCCTGCCAGAGCGGTGCCTGGTCGACGCCGTCGCCACGATCCGCGGACATGGGCCGAGCGGTGCCTGCCGTACCCGCTGCGCCAGCGTCGCGCTCGACGGGGTTCCACGTGCAGGCCGGCCCCGCGATCGACATCGCGGCGAGCCCGAGCGCCACGACGACCCATCGCCAGGGCAGCACACGCGCACACGCCGACGCGGAACGAGATCGATGCCCCGGCCGCGTCATGCCGTGGGTCGGCGCCTGGCCCTCATGCCCGCGAGTCCGAGGCTTCCGGCGAGCAGTCCGATTTCGAGCGCGGGCTCGGGAACCGCCTCCACGTTGTCGACGTCGAGCTGCGCGGCGATCGGCTCCGCCTGGTAGTCGGCCGAGGTCGAGTGGAGCAGCCGCAGGACCGCGACGTCCGAGCGCGCGACGACGGGGTCCGTCGCGCCGAAGCCGCCGACGAGCAGATCCGTCGAGTCGATCGCGAGCTCGATCGTCGTCCATCCGCTCGTGGCCGGGACGACGACGCCCGGACTCACCCAGCGCCCGGCGGAAGGCGACTCGAGACCCGCGCGCAGGGTGAGCGGGAAGGGATTGAGGTTGTTCACGTCGACCAGGATCGCCGTCACGCCGGCGGCCTCGTAGTCGCCGATCCAACGCGCGTCGACGTTGTTCACGACGAGCTTGCCACCCGCGCCGACGATCGCTCCGGTCGCCGTGATGCGCAGCGCGAAGTCACCGGCGCCGTCGGGTCCTGCATTCGCGACGGCGGTGGGCGGAATCGGCGGCGTCGCGAGGCCAAGGCCGGCGACCCATCCCTCCGTCGTGCCGCCCTGGAAGTCGTCGAGGGTGCCCTCGACGATCTGCGCCTGCGTGAGGCCCGGCGCCACGAAGAGCAGGAGCATCAGACTCGCCAGCGCGAGTCGATTCGACGAAACGAACGATTGCATTCGCCCCTCCCTTGGATCGCGTCCGAGCAGCGTCGGGTGACGCCTCTTCTCGGTACGCGCCGGGAGCGGGCTCCGGTTGTCGGAGCGCGGGCGATTCGCACGGGAATCGATTCGCGCGATCGAGCAATCGCGCGGCGGGGCCGGGTGCGGAGCGCGGGGCCGACGGGCGGCCACCGCATCCGCGTCAGGAGTTCATCGACTCCAGGAACTCCGCGTTCGTCTCGGTCTTCTCGATCTTGCCCATCAGGAACTCCATCGAGTCGACGGGCGAGAGCGGCGAGAGCACCTTGCGCAGGATGTACATCCGGTTGAGCGAGTTCTCGTCCATCAGCAGCTCCTCGCGACGCGTCGCCGAGCGGTTGATGTCGATCGCGGGATAGGTGCGGCGATCGGCGAGCTTGCGATCGAGCACGATCTCGCAGTTGCCCGTGCCCTTGAACTCCTCGAAGATCACCTCGTCCATGCGCGAGCCCGTGTCGATGAGCGCCGTGCCGACGATCGTCAGGCTGCCGCCCTCCTCGACGTTGCGCGCCGCGCCGAAGAATCGCTTCGGCTTGTGCAGGGCGTTCGAGTCGACGCCGCCGGAGAGGATCTTGCCGGAGTGGGGCACGACCGTGTTGTGGGCGCGCGCGAGGCGCGTGATCGAGTCGAGCAGGATGACGACGTCGCGGCCGTGCTCGACGAGGCGCTTGGCCTTGGCGATCACCATGTCGGCGACCTGCACGTGGCGCGTCGCGGGCTCGTCGAAGGTCGAGGAGATGACCTCGGCCTTCACCGTGCGCTGCATGTCGGTCACCTCCTCGGGCCGCTCGTCGATCAGCAGCACGATCAGGTAGACCTCGGGATTCGCCTCGGCGATCGCGTTCGCGACGTCCTTCAGCAGCATCGTCTTGCCGGCCTTGGGCGGCGACGTGATCAGCGCCCGCTGGCCCTTCCCGATCGGGGCGATCAGGTCGATGATCCGCGTCGTCATGCCGCCGGCCGCCGTCTCGAGCTTGAACTTCTGCTGCGGATAGAGCGGCGTCAGGTTGTCGAAGAGGATCTTGTGCTTGGCCTTCGAGGGCTCCTCGAAGTTGATCGACTTGACCTTGAGGAGTGCGAAGTAGCGCTCGCCTTCCTTGGGCGGTCGGACCTGACCCTCGACCGTGTCGCCCGTGCGCAGGTTGAAGCGCCGGATCTGCGACGGCGAGACGTAGATGTCGTCGGGGCCGGCGAGGTAGTTCTGGTCGGGCGCGCGCAGGAAGCCGAAGCCGTCCTGCAGGATCTCGAGCACGCCTTCGGCGAAGATCTTGCCGCGCTTCTCCGTCTGATTGCGCAGGATCGCGAAGATCAGGTCCTGCTTGCGCAGCCCCGCCGCGTTCTCCACGTCCATCGACTCCGCGAGCTGCATCAGCTCGGGCATCGACTTCGCCTTCAGCTCGCGGACGACGATCGTCTCGGAGCCGTCGTCGGTCTGGCTGTCGAGCCAGGCCTCCTCCTCGGCGAGCTCCGCGTCGCTCGGCAGGTAGTCGCGCTTGGGATCGCCACCGCGGCCGCTGCGGCCACCGCCGCCGCCACCCGTCGGTCGGGACCTGCGTCCCCGGCCACGGCGGTTGCGGTTGTTCTGGGAGCCGGATCCGTCCTTGCTGGTCTCGACCGCGCGTTCACTGCTCACGTCGCTTCTCTCTTCTCTGGTCGGGTTGATCTTGGGGCCGGGTTGCCTGGGTGGGTCGTTCGAAGGTCCGGGGCGGGGAGGGGAGTCGGCTGCGGGAGGCAGCCCGGGCACGTCCGGAAGGGAGGATTCGATCGGACGTCAGGATGTCGTGGGATCGGCGGGACCGAGGCTCGGTCGGGCTCGAGCGGGGTCGGGGTGTCGGGGCGGGCTCGCGGGACGCTGGGCCCTGGCTGGCTGCCTTCGAGTCGTCGTCCGGCCTCTCGCGAGGCACCGAGGCCCACCCGGCGGCCGGGTCTTCTCGGGCCGGACCCGCTTCTTCGGGTCCATCGTCGGTGCCGCGACCGGAGTTGAAGGGTTTTCGGAGCCTCCGCGCGCCTCGATCGGCTGGCCTGGGGCCCGCGCCCCGTACCGCAGCTCGGCACCGGGCAGGGTGCGGATCCGGGGAACCGATCTCGTCTGGCGGCTTCTGGGAGGCTCGCCCGGGAAGGACGGGCGCGCTCAGACTACGGGCGGCCCCCGGTGGTGTCAACCCTGCACCACAGTCGACCCCGAAGTGCCCACGAAATGACGCAGTCGCCCGGCCGCCGCGCCGTCCCGTCGGTGGGACTCGAAGCGCTCGGGCGCGCAGATCGTGCAGTGCATGCAGGTCCGGCCGATCCGGTCCGCCGACAGGCCGAGTCCGGCGAGCACCCGCGCGGCGAGCCCGGAGAGATCGAGTCGATGGTGCCCGGGTCGGCCGGGGACCAGGACGCCCGGGAGGAGCGACGCATACCGCGCAGCGAGCGCCTCGGCGACCGGCGCATCGACCTCGTAGCAGCAACCGCGCGCCGCGGGACCCACCGCCGCGACCTCGCCCCCATTCGGCGATCGCGTTCGCAAAGCCTCGATCCCGGCCTCGATCACACCGGCCGCCAGCCCCCGCCAGCCCGCGTGGATCGCCACGACGGCGCCGCCGTCCCGCGCGGCTGCCAGGATCGGGACGCAGTCCGCGGTCACGATCCCGACCCGACGGCCGGGACCCGATGCGAGGATCGCATCGGCTTCGCGATCGGCTCCGCCTTCCGTCGCCGGAGCCGCCGACGCCGCATCCAGCACCCGCCGCCCGTGGACCTGGACCGGGAAGAGCGTCCCCGCTGGCGCCGCGAGTCCCCGCACGCCGAAGCCATGCTCGATGCCGAGCACCTCCAGCACGGGATCCCGCAGCCAATCCGTCCCCACGCGCGCCTCCCCGCTCTTCAGCTCACGGGCTCGCCGGGTCCGAAGCCCTCGACGAGCCGGACGAGATCCTCGGGCAGCGGCGCCTCGAAGGAAAGCCAGGCGCCCGAGACCGGATGCACGAAGCCCAGCCGCTCCGCATGCAGCGCCGGCCGACCGAGCCGCGCCTCCGCCCCGCGCGCCCGCCCGTAGACGACGTCGCCCACGATCGGAAGGCCCGCCGACGAGAGGTGCACACGGATCTGATGGGTGCGGCCCGTCTCGGGGCGGATCTCGAGCTCGCTGGTGCCGGCCGCGGGGAAGCGCCGCACGACGTGCCAGCGCGTGATCGAGGGGCGGCCGGCGCGGGTCTCGACCGACATGCGTTTGCGATCCCGCGGATGGCGGCCGATCGGCCGGTCGATGCGGCCCGAGTCGGCGCCGGGCAGGCCGCGCACGAAGGTGCGGTAGACGCGCTCGATCGAGTGCTCGGCGAATTGTCGTGAGAGGTGCTGATGGGCCGCGTCGTCCTTCGCGACGACCATCACGCCGGAGGTGCCGCGATCGAGGCGATGGACGATGCCGGGGCGCAGGACGCCGCCGATCCCGGCGAGATCGCCGCAGTGATGGAGCAGCGCGTTGACCAGCGTGCCGCTCGGATGCCCGGGCGCCGGATGCACGACGAGCCCCGCCGGCTTGTCGACGACGACGAGGCTCGCGTCCTCGTAGAGGACGACGAGCGCGATCGCCTCGGGCAGGAGCTCGGTCGCGACGGGCTCCGGCGGATCGGCCTCGATCGTGTCGCCGACGTCGAGGCGGCGGCTCGGCCGGACGGGCTCGCCGTCGATGCGCACGCGGCCCTCGTCGATCCATCGACGGACCTGCGAGCGGGAGACGCCTGCGAGCTCGGCGAGCGCGGCATCGACCCGCTGGCCCGCGCCCTCGTCCTCGACCTCGAATACGAGCGCTCTCGACCCCGTCGTCGTCACGCGCCCCGCCTGGATGGTCTTCCGGCGCCCGCCGCGGCCCGCCGCCCCGCGCGCGCCGTCGGGTCACGACTAACGACGGGCGAGGAATCGACCGCGCGGGCCCTCGCTGCGCGAGTCCTGCACACGCGCCATGTAGCTCGGCACGACGATCGCGGGATCGAGGCCGATCGTCTTGGCGTAGGCCGTGACGAAGCCACGGACGTAGACGTCGGCGGGCAGGTCCCGGAAGTTCTCCTCCTCGATGTTCCGCAGGTGCATGCCGCTCACCTTCGTGATCTCGGAGATGTCGTCGAGCTCGTAGCCGCGGAACATGCGCGTCCGCCGCAGCCGCACACCGTCGAACTCGCCCTTGCCGTCGTCTTCGAGCGCGTCGTACTCCTCGACCGCCTCGTCGAAGGCGTCGACGATCGCGTCCTCGGCGCGACCGAGAGGCCCGCGCGCGATCGCACCCCCCGCCGCGCCCGCAACGATCGCCGACTCGTCGACGGTCAGCGGCTGGACGCGCCCGACCGGCGCCGCCACGATCGGCGGCAGCTGCTCGTCGTAGCCGGCGCGCAGCTCCGGATCGCTCAGCACGACCCACGCCTCGTCGAGCCGGTCGCGGATCGCCGAGGCCTCCCGCTCCTCGAAGACGCCGTAGAGGGCGAGGGATCCCTTGCCGTAGGTCTGCTTGGCGATCCGGTAGGCGCGTTCGACCTCGCCCGTGGTCGCGTTGCGGGGGATCTCCAGGAGCTCGTAGTGGTCGAGCTCGTCGATGCCCTTCATGCCCTTCATCGCATCCCCCCGCCCGGCGGCACGGAGTGCGAAGCCGAGGCCACACCCCCATCCGCCGACGCTCCGCCCGCGGCACTCCCGGCCGTCGTCGACGCCGCCGAGGAGGGCAGCCCGATCAGCTTGCGCGCGATGCGCTGCAGATAGATCGACACGTCGGCATCGCCGCGCAGGTCCACGATCGGCCGCCGCTGCGAGACCGAGCGCCGCGCCTCGTCGTCGTAGTTGACGTAGCCCAGGTACTCGGCCTCGATCCCGAAGTACTTCTTGCAGACGCTGCTGACGGCGAAGCCGAGCTTCACGTCCTCGGCCGTCCGCACGCCGTTCACGATCAGCCGCGGGCGGAAGACGCGCATCGTCTCGACGAAGCGCCGCGCCTCCGCCGAGTCCGTCGCCTCGATCTCCCGCAGCAGGTCGAGGGGCGTTCGGATGCCGCGCTCGTTGCGCTGGTCCATCGCGAGGGTCACGAGCTGGCGCACGCCATGCCCCACCATCGCGAGGCGCATGCGCCGATAGAAAGCGGCACGCAGGAACGTGTAGGCGTTCTCGACCGAGGTCGGCTCGGGCTGCAGCACGAGGATCCCGTCGTCGGAGACGAGGAAGTAGTCGAGCACCGACGCGTGCGCCCCCGCACCCAGATCGAGCAGCACGACGTCCGCATCGAGCTGCCGCAGTCCGCGCAGCAGCCGCACGCGGCGCAGATGACTCGGCTGCGCGTCGGCGAGATTGCCGTGGGTCGCGCCGATCAGCTTCAGGTTCGGCAGCGGCGTATCCGTCAGCAGCTTGCCGAGATCCTCTTCGCGCTCGGACACGAAGTCGGCGAGGCTCTTCTGCGGCGAGGGCACACCGAGGCAGGTGTGCAGGTTCGCGCCCTCGAGATCGACATCGACGACGACGACGCGCTTGCCGAGACGGGCGAGCGCGGTCGCGAGATTCGCCGTGACGAAGGTCTTGCCGACGCCGCCCTTGCCGCCACCCACGGCGAGCAGCCGCGGCGCGCGCGCGCCGGGGGCCTGGGGATCGGAGGGCAGGCCTGCCGATGCCATCATCGAATTCACGTTCGCCTTTCCCACGGATCGCGGTCGCCAGGGACCGGTCGCATGGACGAACGGGGGGCTCTTTGGGGGTGGCGGTAGGCTACAACAAGCCCGGGGGGCGGATCAACGAAGGACGCACGTCAACGTTCGTCGTCCGTTTCGTGGAATCCAGGACCCGGCTCCCCCATGCCCGATCCGTTCGCGTCGGGACCGTCCACCCTCGCGAGTGCGAAGGCGACCGCATCGACGACGCCGTCGAGCTCGTCGTCGGCGAGCGTGCGGACCTCGAGCCGCAGCGTCCCGTCCTGCACGCGCGCGAGCACGGGCGTCGGCGCCGCGCGCAGTCGGTCGCCGAGCGCCGCGGGCGCAGCGCCTTCGATCACGACCGCGCGGCCTGAGAGGCGATGGTCGGGAAGCGATCCGCCACCGACCGCGGCCTCGCTCCCCACGATCCGCACCTTCCAGGCGTCGCCGAGCACGGGCTCGAGCTGGTCGCGTAGCCGCTCGGCGCGCCGTGCGAGGCTCGGGTCGTCCGCCTGCAGTCCCGCGACGACCGGGATCTCGGCGCGCCGCGCCGGCTCGAGCAGCAGATCGAGCGTCGCATCGAGCGCCGCGAGGGTCAGCTTGTCGATCCGCAGCGCGCGCGACAGCGGATTGCGGCGCATCGCCTCGATCGCCTCGCGCCGCCCGAGCAGGATGCCCGCCTGGGGACCCCCGAGCAGCTTGTCTCCCGAGAAGCAGACGACATCCATGCCGAGCGCGAGCCGCGCCGGCGCATGGGCCTCGGCCGGGAGGCCCGCGCCCGACAGGTCGACGAGGGTGCCGCTGCCCAGGTCCTCGACGAGCGGCAGGCCGTGCTCGCGGGCCAGGGCCGCCAGCGCACCCACCTCGGCCTCGGCGACGAAGCCGCGCTGCTCGAAGTTGCTGCGATGGACCTTGAGGAGCAGCGCCGTATCGTCTGCGATCGCGTTCGCATAGTCTGCGAGGTGCGTCCGATTCGTCGTCCCGACCTCGCGCAGGCGCACGCCGGCGCGCTCCATGATCGCCGGCACCCGGAACGAGCCCCCGATCTCGACCAGCTCGCCACGCGACACGATGACCGAGCGTCCCAGGGCGAGGGTATTCAGCGCCAGGAGCAGCGCCGCCGCGTTGTTGTTCACGACCAGGGCGGCCTCGGCGCCGGAGAGCGCGAGCAGCTTTTCCTCGAGCCCGCCGGTCCGCTTGCCGCGTCGGCCCGTCTCGAGATCCAGCTCGAGGTCGGAGTAGCCCCGCGCCGCGCGCGCCACGGCCTGCGCCGCCGCCTCGGCGAGCGGGGCGCGGCCGAGATTGGTGTGCAGCAGGACGCCCGTCGCATTCAGCACGCGGCGCGGATGGGGGCGTGCCCGGCGCTCGGCCCCCCGACGCACCCGCTCGGCGAGATCCGCCGCCACCTCTTCCCCACGGGCCAGACGATCCCGCTCGACCTCGAGCTCGGCGCGCGCAGCCCGCGCGATCGCCCAGGTCGGCAGGTCCTTCGTGATGGCTCCCACCTCGCGCATCAGGCGATCGACCGAGGGAAGCCTGCGGCGCGGGTCCGAGTTGACGGGTCGCCCGAGATCCATGACTCTCCGCCCCAGACTTTTACACGGCCATGCCGGTTCGTGTTCCGGTTCGAAATCGCTGGTGGAACGGTGCCCTGCGCGGCGGCCTTCATCCTCTATGGACGGGTCGCCCCGGCTTCGACGAGGCGTATCGAGGCCGCGGAGGCTCCGCGACACCCCTTCCGTGGGATCCACCCACGCAAGGTTTAGCAACGCCCGCCGCCCGTCGGCGAGGCGAAGGCGAGCGAGAGCTGGAGCACCCGGGGGAGTTGGACGGCGGCGGGGTGCTGCGGGCGTCGTCCCGATCGCGTGCGACCGGGGCGGAGCGAGAACCCTCCCAGAGATCGGACCGGAAGGCGAAGACTGCATCGGCAGGGCCGCAAACCAGAACGAACGCAAGCAGATCGAGGCCATGGACCCGAGGTCGCCCGACCGGCGCCGAACGGCGCGAGACGGGCGGCAGGCACGGACATAGATAGAAAGCAGAACGAAAACCAGTGCGAGTGATCGATCCGATTTTCGACGTCGATGCCCCGAGCCGGAGCCGAAGCAGGATCCGGCAGACGGGCCCGAGAGACAGAACGATCTAGAGAGTCGACGTCCACGCGCGTGGAGCCCGTCTCCCCGCGCGACTCGTTCGAGCGCCAGGCGCAGCACCCCACCTCGCGCGCACGACCCGAAGCCTGTGACCCCCGACCCGGGCGGCACGGAAGCGGTCGCGCCCGCGAGTCGAGCCAGACGACCCCCGATCTCTCACGACACGACGATCGCGCCCGATCGGACTCGCCAGCACGGGCGGGACGACCACGCCCATCCCTGTCCGCCTGCCGGCCCCGGCCGAGGCGGGACGGGGAGGGGGTCGACCGCCGAGCAGGCAGCACGATGCAGAACGAGATCATCATCAACGCGGAGTCGGGCGAGACCCGGGTCGCGCTGCTCGAGAACGGCCAGTTCAACGAGCTCCACATCGAACGCGAGCGCGACAAGAGCGTCGTCGGCAACGTCGTGAAGGGGAAGGTCAGCCGCGTGCTCCCGGGCATGCAGGCCGCCTTCGTCGACATCGGCCTCGAGAAGGCCGCCTTCCTCTACGTCGGCGACTACTTCGAGAGCGTGCTCGAGACCGGCGAGACCGAGGGCGAGCCCGCCGGCGGCAAGCGCCGGGGCCGCGGCGGACGCGGCGGACGTTCGGCCCCGCCCCGCATCGACACCGTCCTCCACGAGGGCCAGGAGATCATCGTCCAGATCGCCAAGGAGCCGATCGGAACGAAGGGCGCACGGATCACCTCGAGCATCTCGATCCCCGGCCGACACCTGGTCCTCACGCCCTGGTCCCGCCGCGTCGGCGTCTCGCGCCGGATCGGCTCGGACAAGGAGCGCCGGCGCCTGCGCGAGATCGTCGAACGACTCCGCCCGCAGAACCTCGGCTTCATCATCCGCACGGCCGGCGACGGCGTGCGCGAGGCCGACCTCGAGGCGGACATCCGCTACCTGGCGACGGTCTGGGCCTCGATCCAGCGCCGCCACGCCGATACCCACGCTCCGGCCATGCTCTACTCCGAGCACGACCTGCCCCTGCGCGTGGTGCGCGACCTCGCCGGCCACGACACCAAGCGCATCGTCGTCGACGACAAGGATCTCTTCGAGCAGATCCAGAGCTTCGTCGATCGCTTCGTCGCCGAGCCCAAGCCGCGCGTCGAGCACTACGAGGACGGCCTGCCGATCTTCGACCGCTTCGACCTCGAGCGGCAGATCCACGCCAACCTCGAGCGCAAGGTCTGGCTGAAGAGCGGCGGATCGCTCGTGATCGACAAGAGCGAGGCGCTCACCTCGATCGACGTCAATACGGGCCGCTTCGTCGGCAAGCGCGACCTCGAGGAGACGGTCCTCAAGACGAACCTCGAGGCGGTCCAGGAGGTCGTGCACCAGCTGCGCTTCCGCAACCTGGGCGGCCTGATCATCGTCGACCTGATCGACATGGAGTCGAGCGCCAACCGCGAGAAGGTCTACCGCGCCTTCCAGGAAGCGCTGCGCGCGGACAAGGCGCGGACCAACATCCTCAAGATCTCGGAGCTCGGCCTCGTCGAGATGACGCGCAAGCGCACGCGCGAGAATCTCGTGCAGACGCTCTGCGAGCCCTGCAGCTACTGCGAGGGACGCAGCTACGTGCTGTCGCGCGAGAGCGTGGCGTTCCGGGTGCTGCGCGAGGTCCGCAAGCACCTGCCGAAGCTGCGCGGGCGATCGATCGCGATCGCCGTGAACCCGCACGTCGCGGAGGAGCTGCTGCTGCGCTGCAAGGAGCAGCTCGCCGAGCTCGGCGAGGCCCTCGGCCGGGACATCGAGGTCCGCGCCCGTCCGGCGATCCATCAGGAGCAGTTCGAGCTGTCTGTGCTCGAGGCCGGCCCGCCGGTCGAGCTCGAGCTGGCCTGGCTGCGGGACCGGCATCCGGACGCACCGCGCAACGACCCCGAGGGTGGGAACGGCGAGGGGCGCGGACGGCGAGGACGGCGCCGCGGTCGCGGTGGGCGCGGCGCGGACGCGGCCGGGGAGACCGTGATCGCGGCGGGCACGCTGGACGGACCCGACGAGGACGAGGAGAGCGGGGACGAGGGCCTGGCCGCGGCGCCGCAGGACGACGCGGCGCTCGAGCCGGCCGTTGCGGCCGAGGTCGAGGTCGAGCCGGCGACCGCGGCCGAGCCGGCGGTCGCCTCCGAGGCCCTCGTGGAGGCCGTCCCGACGGCCGAGGAAACGCTCCAACCGCTTGACGGGGAAGCGGAATCACGCATACTCCCGCGCTCCGAATGAACCGGGAAGGAAGCAGGGACCCATCATGTACGCCGTCATCCGAAGCGGTGGAAAGCAGTATCGCGTGAGCCCCGGCGGCTCCGTCCGGCTCGAGAAGCTCCCGGGCGAGGTCGGCGCTTCGATCACGCTCGACGATGTCCTGATGGTCGGCGGCGAGGGCGACGTGAAGATCGGTACGCCGACCGTCGATGGCGCGCGCGTGACCGGCACGATCGTCGCGCAGGGTCGCGGCGAGAAGATCACGATCTTCAAGATGAAGCGCCGCAAGGGCTATCGCCGCAAGGCGGGCCATCGACAGGACTACACGGAAGTCCGGGTCGACCAGATCTCGTCCTGATCGCGAGCGGTCCGCGCCCCTTCGTTCGCGAAGCGGTCGCGCAGGCCGGACGCCCACGACGTACGCAGCGCAGGCCGACCGGCCTGCGGGAGAGGATGCCGAGATGGCACACAAGAAGGGACAGGGAAGCTCGCGCAACGGCCGCGACTCGAACGGCCAGCGCCGCGGCGTGAAGGTCTTCGGCGGCCAGACCGTGAGCGCGGGATCGATTCTCGTTCGCCAGGTCGGCACCAAGATCCACCCGGGCCAGAACGTGGGCTGCGGCAAGGACTTCACGCTCTTCGCGCTCAAGGACGGCACCGTCCGCTTCGGCACGTCGCGCGGCCGCACGGTCGCGCACATCGACGCCTAGCACGCCGCGACGCGCAGTCGGCTCGCCGAGCCGCCTCCTCCGGAAGACCTTCGAACGCGCTCCGGGTCCACCTCGTCGAGGGGGACGGAGCGCGTTCTCCGTTTGGGAGGAACGGCGCGAAGACGACGCGACGCCCGCGCCAGCGGACGTACATCAGGGCGACCCATGAAGCATTCGAGCCTCTTCGTCGACGAAGCCGAGATCGAGGTGCAGTCCGGCGCCGGCGGTGACGGCATCGTCGCCTTCCGTCGCGAGAAGTACGTGCCCAAGGGCGGTCCGAACGGCGGCGACGGCGGCCGTGGCGGCGACATCGTGCTCGTCGCCGACCCGAACGTCTCGACGCTGCTCGACTTCAAGCACTCGCGGCGGATCAAGGCGCCGAATGGCCAGCCCGGCGGTGGCTCGGACAAGAAGGGCGCGTCGGGCGCGCACGTCGAGGTGCACGTGCCCGTCGGCACCCTCGTCTTCGACGTCGACGACGAGCTTCCGTCCGCCGGGCTCGAGCCGGATGCGACCGCCGACCCGGATGCCTCGAGCGAGGCCCTGCTCGCCGCGCGCGCCGTGGCCGACCTGACCGAGCCGGGACAGCGCGTCGTCGTCGCCCGCGGCGGCATCGGCGGCCTCGGCAACGCGCGCTTCAAGACCTCGACCCGTCAGGCACCGGACTTCGCGACGCCGGGCAAGCCCGGCGAGTCGCGCCGTCTGCGCCTCTCCCTCAAGCTGATGGCCGACGTCGGCCTCGTCGGCTTTCCGAACGCCGGCAAGTCGACGCTGCTGCGCCGGATCTCGGCCGCGCGGCCGCGGGTGGCGAGCTACCCGTTCACGACGCTGGTGCCCTCGCTGGGCGTCGTCGACCGGGACGACCGACGCTGCGTCGTCGCGGACATCCCGGGACTGATCGAAGGGGCGAGCGAAGGCGCGGGCCTCGGCCATCAGTTCCTGCGCCATGTCGAGCGGACGCGCGTGCTGATCCATCTACTCGACGTCGAGGCGATGCTCGTCGAGGGTCGCGACCTGGTTTCGGACTATGATGCGATCCGGACGGAGCTCGGCCGCTACCGCCCCGAGCTGCTCGACCGTCGGGAGATCCTCGTGCTGAACAAATGCGACCTGATCCACGACGAGTCGCTCGTCGAGGACGTGCTCGCGCGGCTCGGGGCGCGCGGCCTCGAGCCGATCCGGATCTCCGCCGCCGGCGCACAGGGAATCGAGACGCTGCTCACGCGCATGTTCGATGCGGTCGACGCGGCGCGAGCGGACGAAGCGGCGCGTGCGGCGCGGGACGCGGAGGGCGAGGCGGAAGCGGCGCGGGACGGGGAGCCTGCGTCGCGATGAACGCCGACGAGCTCTGGAAACGCGTCCCGCAGGCGAAGCGCATCGTCGTCAAGGTCGGCTCGAGCACCCTCGCGCGCGAGGGCCGGCTGCGACCGGAGAAGTTCACGGACCTCGCGCGCGACGTGAGCGCACTCTTCGAAGACGGCCGGCAGGTCGTCGTCGTCACCTCCGGTGCGATCACCGCCGGCGCCCATCGCCTCGGCTGGTCGCATAACGGACGCACGATCCGCGAGAAGCAGGCCGCTGCGTCGGTCGGGCAGATCGGCCTCGTCGAGCTCTACCAGCGCCGCTTCGCGCGCCTCGACCGCAACGTCGGACAGGTGCTGCTCACGCGCGCCGGACTCGAGGATCGCGAGCGCTTCCTGAACGCGCGGCGGACGATGCTCGAGCTGCTGCGGCTCGGCGTCGTCCCGATCGTCAACGAGAACGACACCGTCGCGACCGAGGAGATCCGCTTCGGCGACAACGACAACCTCGCCGCCACGATCGTGAGCGTCGTCGCGGCCGACCTCCTGGTCATCCTGACGGACGTCGAGGGTCTCTACGAGCGCGCGCCGACCGCCGAGGAGCCGAAGCCGCCTCTCATCGCGACCGTCGATGCGATCACGCCCGGGATCGAGCGCGCGGCGAGCGGCGCGGGCACGCGCTTCGGCAGCGGCGGCATGATCACGAAGCTGCAGGCCGTCCGGAATGCGGCCGCCTCCGGCGCCGCCACGATCCTGTGTCATGGCCGGCTGCGGGGCGTGCTCGGGCGGCTGATGGCGGGCGAGCGGCACGGCACGCTCTTCGCGCCGGGTGAGCGGCTGCGCGGGCGCAAGCACTGGCTCGCCTTCACGGCCAAGACGCGCGGGCGCATCGTGATCGACGAGGGCGCCGAGCGGGCGATCGTCGAGCGGGGACGGAGCCTCCTGCCGGCGGGCGTCGTCCGTGTCGAGGGAACGTTCCGGATCGGGGACTCGGTCGCCTGCGTGAACGCCCGTGGACAGGAGGTCGCACGCGGCCTCGCGAGCTATTCGTCCGCCGACGTCGCGCAGATCGCAGGCCGCGCGACGAAGGAGATCGAGCGGGTGCTAGGATCTTCGAACGGCGACGAGATCATCCATCGAGACGACCTGGTCCTGCTGCGCGACGCCTGACTGAGAAGGTCGGAGGACCCGACCTCGGCTGCGACGACGCCCGACGCGAGGTCGGACGCCTTCCGGAGCCGAGAGGGATCCGGCAGCTGGACTCCGAACCCCCCGAGCCCCTTCGAGAAATCCTCTCATGACCGATTCCCGGACCTACCCCGACGACAGCCCCCTCGCCCGGGAGGTGCGCGGCTATGCCGCGGCCGCCCGCGCGGCGAGCGAGCGGATGGGCGAGCTGACGACGGAGGCGAAGAACGCCTGGCTGCGGCGGGTGGCCGAGCGGCTCGAGGCCGACCGCGAGACGATCCTCGAGGCGAATGCCCGGGACGTCGACGCCGCGGCGGACAAGGGCGTCCCGGCGCCGATGCGCGGCCGTCTCGGCATCTCCGAGGGCAAGTGGGCGGACATGATCCAGGGCCTGCACGACGTCGCCGCGCTGCCGGATCCCGTCGGCCGGATCACGGACCACTCCGTCCGCCCGAACGGCCTGCGCGTCGGGCGCATGGCGATCCCGCTCGGGGTGATCGCGATGATCTACGAGGCGCGGCCGAATGTGACGGTCGACGCGGCGGCGCTCTGCTTGAAGGCGGGCAACGCCGTGATCCTCCGCGGCGGATCGGAGGCGATCCACTCGAATCGCGCCCTCGGCGAGGTCCTGCGCGCGGCAGCCCGGGACACGGGTCTGCCCGAGGACGCGATCACGATCGTCCCGACGACGGATCGCGCCGCGATCGACGTGATGCTGACCCTCTCGGATTCGATCGATCTCGTGATCCCGCGTGGCGGGCCGGGGCTGATCCGCAAGGTGATCGCCGAGTCGACGATCCCCGTGATCGCCCACGACGCCGGTGTGTGTCACGTCTTCCTCGACGAGAGCGCGCCGCTCGAGATGGCCGTCGCGATCGTGCACGAGTCGAAGATCCGACAGATGCCCGTCTGCAACGGCCTCGAAACCCTCCTGTGCCATCGCGCCGCCGCCCCGACCGTCCTGATGGCCGTGCTGAAGGACCTGCACGAGGCGGGGGTCGAGATCCGCGGCTGCCCGGAGACCTGCGCCCTCTTCGGCGACGCCGTGCCGGCCGCGGAAGCGGACTGGTCGGAGGAGTTCCTGGCGCCGGTGCTGGCCGTGAAGATCGTCGGAGACCTCGACGCGGCGGTCTCGCACGTGCGGCGCTACGGCTCGAACCACACGGACGTGATCGTCACGAACGACTACGCGAACAGCCAGGCCTGGCTGCGACGCGTGAACTCGTCGACGGTCGGCGTGAACTGCTCGACGGGCTTCGCCGACGGCTTCCAGCTCGGTCTCGGCGCCGAGATCGGGATCTCGACCTCGAAGCTCCACGCCTACGGACCGATGGGCCTCGAGGGGCTGACGACGAGGAAGTTCGTGCTGATGGGGGAGGGCCAGCTTCGCGGATGAACGCCAGCAGCCGCCCCGCTTCCGCGCGCGCGACGACCGACCACGGGCCGCGTACGGGCGTCTTCGGGGGCACCTTCAACCCGATCCACCTCGGGCATCTGCGGGCGGCCGAGGAGGTCCGGCAGGCGCTCTCCCTCGACCGCGTGCTCTTCGTCCCCAGCCGGATCCCGCCGCACAAGCACACCGATCCCGACGACCCGATCGCCGACTCGGCACGCCGGCTGCGCTGGGTCGAGCGGGCGATCGCGGGGCATCCGGACTTCTCGGTCGACCGCGTCGAGATCGAGCGCGAGGGACCTTCCTTCCTCGTCGACACGCTCGCGACGATCCGAGGCCGGGACGGAACGGGGACCGCCCCTCCGCCCGTCTTCATCGTCGGCCAGGACGCCTTCGCCGAGATGGGCGATTGGCGCGCGCCGGAGCGGATCTTCGCCCTCGCCGATCTCGCGGTCATGACCCGTCCGCCCGGGCATCTGCGACACCTGGCGGATCGTCTGCCCGCGATCGTGAGGGACGACTACGACATCGCGGCCGACGGACGGGCCGCCCTCCATCGCAGCGCGGGCACACGGATCGATCTCGTACCGATCACGCCCCTCGACATCTCCTCGAGCCGGGTCCGGGAGGAGTGCCGGGCGGGGCGATCGATCCGCTACCTGGTGCCCGAGTCGGTCCGCGCGGAGATCGAGGAGAGCCGATGTTATGCGGCGAGGCCCGCGGCCCGGGCCCACGGCTGAGGCCTCCGCGCGACGGCGTGTACGGAGCGGGGCAGGGAAGACAGCGAACGAGACGGGTGGCCCGCGACGAGCGCGCCCGGGAGACGGAGACACGATGAGCGAAGCAACGACGGACGACGATCCGAAGCAGAAGGCGAGATGGATCGTCGAAGCGGCCCTCGACCTGAAGGCCGAGCGACCGGTCGTGTTGGACATGCGTGAGCTCACGTCCTACGCGGATACCTTCGTCGTCCTGACCGGCCGCTCGGATCGGCAGGTGCGCGCGATCGCCGACTCGATCCTCGAGGTGCTCCGCGCCCACGGCGAGCAGCCCCTCGGCGTCGAGGGCCTCGAAGACGGCAACTGGGTCCTGATCGACTGCAACGACGCGATCGTCCACGTCTTCGATCCCGAGACCCGCGTGCAATACGACCTCGAACGTCTCTGGCGGGACGCGCCGCGTCTGGACCTCGGCATTCCGGGGGTCGAGGCCGAGCCGCCGCCGCTCGCGGCGGACGAAGAGGACGCGCGCAAGCTCGACCGGCTGGCGGGCGAGTAGCGGGCGCGGGCCCGGAGACGCGATGGGCGCGCTCGGCCGCGCGTTCGGGGGGCTCCTCGATGCGCTGGCGCCGCCGCGCTGCGCGGGCTGCGGCGCGGAGATCGGTCGTGTCCTGCCCGCGCTCTGCGCGGCCTGCGAGCGTCGCCTGCCCTGGTGGCGGCGGGTGGACGGCTGTCCGCATTGCGGGACGAGCCGGTACGAGGTCGAGGCGGCCGGGGGGGGGCCCTGGCCCGACACCGGGACGCGCCTCGACGCCGCCCCGGGCCAGGGCTGTGTGACCTGCCTGGCCGAGGGCAGCGCGCTCCACGCCTGCCATACGCTCGTCCGCTACGCGCCGCCCGTCGATCGCTGGCTACCCGCCTTCAAGACGCCGCGCGGGCCCTTCGGTCCGCCGCTCGCGCCGCGGCTCGCGGTCGAGACGCTCTGCGATGCGCTCGCGGCTCGACTGCGGCGGGAGGCGGTGACGCGGCCGGACCTGATCGTTCCCGTCCCGCTGCACCCGCGTCGCCGCGCGCGGCGGCGCTTCAACCAGACGGAGGTCGTGGCGGGCCGGATCGGCGCCGCGATCGGCTGCCCCGTCGACGCGACACTCCTGCGCCGAATGCGGGCGACGGCCCCGCAGGCGAGCCTCGAAGGCGAGGCGCGGCGAGCGAATCCGCGCGGCGCCTTCCGCGCGACCCGTCGCCTCGCGCCCGGTCGGCGGATCTGGCTCGTGGACGACGTGCTGACGACGGGGAGCACCCTGGAAGCGGCGGCGGACGCCCTGCTGGAGGCGGGCGCCTTCGAGGTCCATGGCATCACCCTCGCGGCGACCCTCCCCCCGCGACGCCGTCGGCGGGCGTCGCCCCCCGCCCCGCCGTATGCTCCGCGCTCCCCGAATCCCCCGGCCCCGCCGGATCAGGAGTCCCGACCCATGCGCTCGCGCCTCGCCTCGCTCCTCCTCCCGATCGTCCTGCTCGCGTCGATGGCGCTGCCGCGCACGACCCTCGCCGAGGGCCAGCCGACGCCCGCCTACCGCGCGACGGTCAAGGAGCTGCTCGAGCAGCAGAACGCCGGGCCGATGATCGGCGAGCAGATGTCCTGGGAGATGGCGGGCCAGATGCTGCAGGCGATCTCGTACACGGGCGCCCCCGTCACGGAGCAGATGCAGCAGCTCGTGCTCGACGCCGCGCGCGCCGAGTACGCGCCCACCTTCGGCGACATCGAGTACCTGACCGATCTCTACGTGCCCGCCTACGCCAAGCACTTCGACGAGAAGGAGCTGAAGGAGCTGGCGGCCTTCTGGCGCTCGCCGCTCGGCAAGAAGACGCTCGAGGTGATGCCGAACCTGACGATGGACGCGAATGCGAGCCTGCAGGCCCGCAGCATCGAGCGTCTGCCCGCCTTCCAGAAGGCCGTCGAGGAGAAGCTGCAGGCGGCGGGCATCATGGTGCCCGGCGGTGTCCCCGGCGCCCCCCCGAGCGCACCGCAGGTCCTCGGCGAGTAGCGAGTCTCGCGAGCGAGCAGCCGCGCCCGCACGAGGGAAGACCGTCGCTCAGTCCGCGCGTCCCGAACGCGCCGCGAGGTAGGACCGACGCGCGGCCGCGCACTCCTCGTCCGCGAAGGCGGTCACGAGGCCGTCGGCATCCGCCCAGCTCCGCGCCGTACCGACCATCTGCTCCGTCACGGCGTTGACGTGTCGCTTCGTCGAGAAGAGGGCGTGGCCCGCCTTCGCGGCCAGCGAACGAGCGAGCGCGTCGACCGACGCATCGAGCTCCGCCGCCGGCACCACCCGATTCAGGAACCCCGCCGCCAGCGCCTCCGCCGCGTCGAAGGGACGACAGGTCAGCACGAGCTCCTTCGTTCGGGCCGGGCCGATCTCGCGCACGAGCCGCGGAATACCACCCCACGCGAGCGGAATGCCGAGATCGACCTCCGGGATGGAGAAGCGCGCGTCCTCGGTCGCCACGCGCAGGTCGCAGGCCGCCGCGAGCACGAGCCCGCCCCCGACGCACCAGCCGTGGATCGCCGCGATGGCGAGCGGACGCATGCCTTCGATCGCATCGGCCATCTCGCGCCCGAGATCCGCCGCCTCGCGCGTCGTCGGCTCGCGCGGCCCGGCGCCCGTCGCATCCGACGACCCACGCGAGCCCGAAGCGCGCGAGAAGGTCGACAGGTCGGCACCCGCCGAGAACGCCCGACCGGCACCCCGCACGATCACGACCTTCACCTCGTGCTGCGCGTCGAGGAATCGCGCCGCCCGAGCGAGCTCCGCGAGGGCTCGCGTCGAGAGCGGGTTCAGCTTCTCGGGGCGATCGAGCCGGAGCTCGGCGATCGCCCCCTCCAGCGTCACACTGAGGGTCTCGTAGGTCACGCGGTCATCTCGGCCGTGATCCCGGGCGCGTGCCGCGCGATGAGCGCGCGGTCGTCGAGCTGGTCGGGGTGGAAGTCGCGACGGTACCAGGCGCGGTAGTCGGCGCCCACGCCGCGCAAGAGCCCGCCGCGCCCGAAGACGAAGCGGAGCGCCTTCGTCCAGACTCCCCTCCGCCAGAGCAGGCCGTCGACGTAGAGCATGTAGGCCATGCGCAGCCAGACCTCGAAGGCGAGCTCGACGGTCACGAGCGCCATCGCCAGATTCCGCCGCCAGAGCCCCGGTGCGACGATCGTGAGCACGTCGTAGGCGACCGATTTGTGCTCCGCCTCCTCGAGCGCATGCCAGCGCCAGAGCCTCCCCATCTCCGGATGCATCGCCCCCGTCATTCGCTCGGGCTCCGAGAGCACGCGCCGCGCCATCAAGGCCGTGAGATGCTCGAGCGCCGCCGTGACCGCGAGCGAGAAGCGTGGCTGCCGGCGGTTCTGCCAGCGCAGGATTCGCTCGAAGATCCGGTTGCGCACGGCGATCAGCCGGTAGCCCTCGCCGAGAAGCATCTCGACGTGCTCGTCGTGCAGCCGGCTGTGCTGCCCCTCCTGGCCGGCGAAGCCCCGGATCCGCTCGCGGAGGACCGGATCCTCGATCCGATCGCGGTAGCAATTCACGGAGCGCACGAAGAACGACTCGCCGAAGGGGAAGGTCGACGAGAGTGCGTCGAAGAAATGCGTCGTGCCGGGATCGTCCTCGACCCAATGCCGCGGAATCGACGTGGAGAGCACCTGCCGCGGTCGGCGCACCGGAATCGCCGGCCCGCCGGGGTGCGTCTCGGCCTGCATCGGCAACCTCCAGAGGACGCGCTCGAAGCCCGGACTCTAGCGCAGGGCTGCCCCGGCCCTCGCCGCTGACCTACGCTGCGACGAGTCGCGGGGGCCTCGCCGCGCGGGAGGACACGTCGTGGTCGACTTCGCCGCACGCCTCGAGGACATCGACGTCGCCCGTCTCGCTGCGGATCCGACCCACGCCGCGTGGGGCGCCGTCGAGGACGCCTGGCGCCGCCATCCGATCCTCGTCTTCCCGGATCAGGCCGGTCTCGGGCCCGAGGAGCAGGCGGCCTTCGTCGCACATTTCGGCCCCGTTCTGGAGGAACGCGTCCCGGGCCAGCGACACTCCTTCGTCACCAACGCCGACGGCCACGACATCGACGACATGGGCGACGCCTATCGCTTCGGTGCGCTCACGCCGCACATGGACTTCACCTACACGCGCTTTCCCGCCGACGGCATCTCGCTCTTCGCCCTGGCCATCCCGGAAGCAGGCGCACGCACGATCTTCTACAGCAACGTCCTGCCGCTCGAACGCATGCCCCGCACGCTGCGGGAGGAGATCGACGACTACCACGTGCGCTGCGTGCTCGAGCTCGACGCGCCGCGCACGGATCGGGTGATCTACCGGGAGGGACGCGCGCGTCCGGGGCCGATGACGCAGAGCCACGAGTGGCCGCTCGTGCGGAGCCACCCGCGGCGCCCCGGCACCCGGATGCTCTTCTGCACGCACCAGCAGACGGAGCGGATCCTCGAGCTCTCGGACGAAGCGACCGACGACGCGGCGAGTCGCGCCCTGCTCGGACGCCTCTTCGACGAGTTCCTCTACACGGAGGAGAACAGCTTCGTCCATGAGTGGCGCGAGGCAGATCTCGTCTTCTGGGACAACCTCGCCGTCCAGCACGAGCGCGAAGCGACGCCGAGGAGTGCCGGAGAGCGAACGCTCCGGCGCGTGTCGTTCTGCGTCGACGGCAGCGGGATCGAGGAGACCGTCCGCTTCCTCGCCGTGTCCGACGCGCGCCAGACCTTCGCCTAGCATCGACGCGGCCACGCGCGCGGCCCTGCCCCCGCCGCGCACGCGGGGAACGAACGACGGCGAGCGCTCAGCGCTCGGGCCGGACCGACTCGACGATCGTGCGGCGCAGCCGATCGGGATCGACGGGCTTCTTGAAGATCACGCCCTCGAGTCCCTCCATCCGGCTGCGCTTGATGATGTGATCCTTGTCGTAGTGGAAGGCGGTCATCATCAGAACGGGTAGATCCGGATAGAGCTCTCGCACCTTCCGGTAGAGCGCGTAGCCGTCCATCTTCGGCATCACGACGTCCGAGAGCACGAGGTCGAAGGCGCCGCTCGCCAGCTTCTCGAGGGCCTCGGCGCCGTCGCCCGCGACCTCGACCTCGCAGCCGTCCGCCTCGAGCATCTCCTGCAGCGTCTGGGAGATGCCCTGATCGTCGTCGGCGACCAGGATCCGCAGACCGCGCAGGCGCGGGTCCGGCTCGTAGCGCTTCCGCTCGGGGCTGCGCAGGTCGACCATCTTGGCCGGGCCGACGTAGTGGATCGTCTCGTAGCTGTCGGCCTTCACCATCTCGCCGAGCCGGTCGACGATCTCGCTGATCCGCGCGACCTCCCGGCGGATCGCGTCGAGGCGCTCGTTCTCGACGGAGCAGTCGAGCTCGCAGGCGAGCTTCGCGATGTCGTTCTCGAGCAGCGTCGCCTGGTTCACGATCACGGCGAGGGGGTTGTTGATCTCGTGGGAGAGGCCGATCGCGACCTCGCCGAGGGTCGCGAGCTGGTCCTGGCGGCGGATCGCGCGTAGATCCTTCGCGAAGCCGATCGTGCCGTCCTCGTCGCCCTTCTCGTCGTGGAGGAGGGTCGCCGTGATCGCGACGGGGATCTCCTCGCCGGAGCGCGCGACGAAGGTCGTCTCGAAGGTGCTGACGACGCCGACCTCGCCGTGCTCGCCGCTCCGGATCGCGTCGCCGATGCGCCGCGCCTCGTCGACGCTCGGATAGAAGACGCCGACGAACTCGCCGAGCACCTCCTCGGACTCGTAGCCGAGGATGTCGTGGGCGCCGTCGTTGTAGTAGATGACACGACCCTTGCGGTTGGTCGCGATGATGATGTCGGGCGAATGCTCCAGGAGCTCTTCGAGCTGTTCTCGCGTGAGGTCCATCGCGTCCCGCCCTCTCAGGCTCCGTTCAGCGGATCGTGCGCGGAGGGCGGACACGACCTCGCGTCGCGAGCGTTCCCACCCCTTGCGTCCCAGCCGGCCGAGCCTTCATCCGAGCCCCTCTTCCGCGAGCCATCGCTCCGCATCGATCGCCGCCATGCAGCCCGTGCCCGCCGCCGTCACCGCCTGTCGATAGGTCGGATCCGCGACGTCGCCGCAGGCGAAGACGCCCGGGACCGAGGTCCGCGTCGTACCCGGCGTGACCTGGAGGTACTCCGCATCGTCCATCGCGAGCTTGCCCTTGAACAGGGAGGTGTTCGGCTGGTGGCCGATCGCGATGAAGAGACCCTCGACCGAGAGGTCGCGGGTCGAGTCGTCGCGCGCGTCGCGCAGCCGCACCCCGGTCACGAACTCGTCGCCGAGCACCTCGTCGACGACCGCGTGCCAGGCCATCTCGATCTTCGGGTTCGCGAGCGCCCGCTCCTGCATGATCTTCGAGGCGCGGAGCTCGCCGCGGCGGTGGACGATCGTGACCTTCGTACCGAAGCGGGTCAGGAAGAGCGCCTCCTCCATCGCCGTGTCACCCCCGCCCACGACCGCGAGGGGCTTGCCCCGGTAGAGGGCGCCGTCGCAGGTCGCACAGGCGGAGACGCCCTTGTTGACGAGGCGCTGCTCCGAGTCGAGGCCGAGCCAGCGGGCCGAGGCGCCGGTCGCGACGATCACCGTATCCGCCGTGTAGGCCTTCTCGGCGGTCGAGACACGGAAGGGACGGGTCGTGAAGTCGACCTCCGTGGCGTCGTGCTGGAGGATCTCGGTCCCGAAGCGCTCGGACTGCTTCTGGAACTCCTCCATCATGAGCGGGCCGCTCACGCCGTCCGGGTAGCCGGGGTAGTTCTCGACGTCGGTCGTGATCATGAGCTGGCCACCGCTCATGAAGCCCGCGAGCATCAGCGGCTCGAGGCCGGCGCGGCCCGCGTAGATCGCGGCCGTGTGGCCGGCGGGGCCGCTGCCGATGATGAGCACGCGACGGTGCTCGACGTCCATGGAGGCTCCTTCCGGATTCGCTGTCGGTTCCGAGTGGCGCGCGTTCGTCGCGCGGCGGACCGTCGGCCCGCGCGCCCTCGCGGCGACGTCGCCCGGGACGCGCGACGGGCGGGCACGGTCGGCGACGCTCCGAGTCTACGATCGGCGTCAGGGAGCCGCTACCCGCATCGCGGCCCCGCAGCCTTCCGACGCAGCGTCAGAGGGGCTCCGTGATCGGGAGCTCCTCCCACATCAGCTGCAGGAAGATGCCGATGAAGAAGGACAGGAAGGTCATCAGGAGCAGCGCCGAGGGAAAGACCCAGAAGCCCTCGACGCCGACCACGTGCGGCAGCTGCCCGACCATCGGTGGCATCGCGTCGCGCACGACCGCCACGGACGTCTCCACGCCCTCGGGCGACCAGTTCCGCTCGACCATGAAGGGCCCGACCAGGCTGGTCATGACGATGCCCGCCCCGAAGGCCTCGAAGACCCCGAGCAGGAAGATCGAGCGCGCCCGGGCGAAGGCGACCCCCGTGTCCCGGATGCGCCGCGCGACCTCGACGTAGATGTAGAGCAGCGTCACCAGCCCGAGCAGCAGCGTCACGGCATTCAGCGCCAGCGTCGGCCGGCTCGCCAGGTCCCAGACCTCGTCGATCAGGAAGACGGGCAGGTAGCCGACGATGATCCCGGCGCCGATCCGCGGGACCGAGGCGTGGAAGAAGGAGAGGTCCTTCCTCCAGCAGAAGCGGTAGAGCAGGAACCAGACGACCGCCGCGTTCACGAGGACGACCTCCGCCGAGCAGAGCAGGTCGATCAGCTCCGGGGCGCGCTCGTAGAAGAAGGTCCCCGCGAGAAAGGGGGCGAGCAGCGCCGCCAGCGCCGTGGCGTGGATCCGCGGCGTATGCCAGCTGAGCGCCCGGGATCCCGACACGGCGCCCTTCGCGAGCGCTGCCGCGTGGTTGATGATCGCCGACGAGTGCCGGATGTCGTAGCTGCGCAGGAACCATCGCTCGAGCTTGCCGAGGATCCGCGCCGTGTTGCGGTCGGGCCGGCGCAGGTAGGGCACGAGGTCGCGGCTGCGATCGATGCGCCCGCCCTCGTCGACCGTGATCGCCCGCAGCACCTCGCGCTCGCGATCGGCGAAGGCCGAGTCCTCCTTCTCGAAGGCCTGGTTCTCCTCGTCGAGGCAGACGCCCTCGAGCCAGAGGTAGAAGGCCCGCTCCGCCATCCGCACGATCATCCGATCGACCGCCGCAGGCTCCCCCGTCTCGAGGGTCTGGAAGAATCCGCTCTCGGTCGGGTCGTCGCTCGGGTCGACGGGATTCGCGCGGCCCTCGACGTAGGCCTCGACGTAGTCGGGGTCGACACGCTCCTCGAGCAGCACGCGCAAGGACTGGTAGATCCGTCGCCGGAGCGACCAGCCCGCCATCCGAAGCGGTCGGCTGTCGTCGAGGACGTGGGTCTCGACGAAGCGCAGCAGGATCTGCGAGAGCATCGCGACGTCCTGATGGAAGCGCAGCCGTGCCTCGGGCCGCAGCCGCGTCGTCTCCTCGAGGTGCCGGCAGAGCCCGTCGAGGTAGCGGGGCGCCGCCGAGAGCATCCGGATCATCAGGTTGCGGGCGTCGCGGGCGCTGGCCCGCGGCCCGAGCAGGCGCGGCTTCGAGACGAGATCCTCGAGCTGCAGGAAGAGCTCGGTCGGATCGTTGCGGCCGGCGTTGAACGAGAAGGTCTCGGGGAAGATCCGCTCGAAGCGCAGCGGGCCCGACGACGCGGGGGCAGTCGCGCCCTCGGTCGAGGCCCCGCCCGCCGGCGTCGCCCCCTCCGCAGCCGGCGCCTCACCGACCGCCTCGGCGAGCTCGAATCGCACCTCCCGCGCGTGGAACGCGAAGGTGAAGCGGAAGACGAGCTGCAGCCGCTCGACCCGGAGCTCGAGCCGCGGCAGCGCCGCCGTCGGACGCGGCGCCTCGGAGGCCGGCTCGGGCGATCGGCGCGCGGGCGAGGCCGGCAAGCTAGAGGATCCGCTTGCGGGCGTTCTCGCCGCTCTCGTAGTAGGCCTCGACGGCGCGTGCGAGCTCCGCGGCCCGCTCGGGCAACGGCTCCGATCGCGGCCACCGCCGCGCGGCGACGTTCATCCGATCCCGCAGCAGCTGCGCGTCGGGGTAGTCCTCCGCCGCCAGCGCATCGTCCACGTCGAGCCAGCTCGAGATCGCCGTTCGCGTACGCGAGACCCGCTCGGCGAGCTCGGACATGTTGGCCGAGACGATCCGCGCGCTCGCGACGCGCTCGCCCAGCTCGACGAGTGCCGCCTGCGCCGTCTCGAGCTCGGCCCGAACGGGGCCCTTCGTCGACGCGACGCGCCCCACGATCTCCTCGAACTCGCGGGTGAGCGGCTCGTGCGAGATCTCCTTGAAGAGCACGACCCGGCCCATCGGCTCGCCCGCCTCGTCGACGAGCCGCTGGCTCGAGACGCGGATGCGATGGCCGGCGCCGACCGGCAGATCGACCTCCTCGAAGCTTCCGCCCTTCTCCTCGGCCAGCGCGCGGACGGTCTGCCCCAGCTCCTCGAGGTGGTGCCTCGAGAGCACGGCGTCGATCGGCTGGCCGAGGATCTCCTCCTCGAGGCCGATGAACGCACGGGCGGGCTGGTTCACGGCGCGCACGATGCCGTCGCGGTCGACGGCGATCGCGCCCGTGCGCAGGCGATCCATCACGGCGGTCAGGAAGAGGCTGCCCTGGCGCAGGTGGTCGACGAGGCGTCGGTTCTCGACCGTGAGCGCGTGGAGCTCGACGGCGCGGCGCACGAGGGCCTTCAGCTCGTCGGGCTCCCAGGGCTTGTTGACGTAGCCGTAGACGTGGCCGTCGTTGATCGCCTTGATCGTCGCCTCGCTGTCGGCGAAGCCCGTGAGGATGATGCGGACGGTTTCGGGGAAGCGTTCGTAGACGCGCTTGAGCAGCTCGACGCCCGTCATGCCGGGCATGCGCTGGTCCGTGATCACGACCGCGACGGGCTGGTTCTCTTCGAGGATCTGGAGCGCCTGGGTCGGGTCCGACGTGGTCAGCACGTCGTAGAGATCCATGAAGGTGAACGACAGCGTCTCGAGGATCGCCTCCTCGTCGTCGACGATCAGGATGCGGGGTCGCGCGGGATCGGCTCGTCGGGTGTCGGACATCGGCGGAGAGATTGCCACGAAAGCCCGCGGGCGGCATTCGATGCGCGGGGGCGCACCCGGCCCGGCCCCTCAGTAGCGGGTCGCTGCGATCAGCTTCTCGCGGTTCCGCCCCCACTCGCCCTGCCACCGCAGGGCGATCTCCTCGCCGGGGCTCACGCCCTTCTCGATCTGCTCGAGCAGGGGGTCGAGGAAGCCGCACTCGTCGGCCTCGGCACCGACCCGCACGGCGATCCGTCGCAGCCCCTCGCGCGAGAAGCCCACCAGCTCGCGGGCGAGATCGAGCACCTTGCGACCGCCCATCTCCGCGCGCAGCCCACGCTTCGCCACGTCGAGCTGGCCCGCGTCGAGCTCTGCCGGGCTGATCCCGCCGAAGGTCTCCCAGGTCGCCGCGAGCGCCTCCTCGTCGTAGAGCACCCCCTTCCAGACCGCCGGCAGGGCGCAGATCTGGCGGCGGGGGACGGTGTCCGCGCCGCGCACCTCGATGATCCGCTTGAGGCGCACGTCGGGGAAGAGCGTCGTCAGGTGCAGGTCCCAGTCCCGCATCGTCGGCCGCAGCCCCTGGAAGCCGCGCGACATGAACTCGCGGAAGGTCGTTCCGTCGCCGGGATGGTAGGTCTTGTCGCGCACCACGAAGAACATCGGCACGTCGAGCGCCCACTCCGCATAGCGCGCATACCCGAAGTCCGGATCGAAGACGAAGGGGATCAACCCGCATCGGTCGGGGTCCGTGTCGCGCCAGATCGCGAGCCTGCGCGAGACGTAGCCGTTCGCGCGCCCGCCGGAGATGCTCGAGTTCGCGAAGAGCGCCGACACGACGGGCGTGACCACGAGCGCCGCGCGCATCTTCGCGATCATGTCGGCCTCGTCCGAGTAGTCGAAGTTCGCCTGCACGGTCGCCGTCGCGTGCATCATCTCGAGACCGAGCCCGCCGCGCTTGGGCAGGTAGTCGCGCATGATGTCGTAGCGCGACTTGGGCATGATCGGGATCTCGCCGACCTCGTGGAAGGGGTCGATGCCGAGGCCGAGCCAGGCGATGCCGTACTCGTCGGAGAGCTCCTTCACGAGGTCGACGTGGGCGTTGAACTCGACGCAGGTCTCCTGGGTCGTGAAGAGCGGCGCGCCCGAGAGCTCGATCTGTCCACCGGGCTCGAGCGTCACGCTCGCCTGGTCGTGCTCGAGCGCGATCGTGCGGCCGCGTTCGGCGACACGCTGGAAGCCCGCGTGGTCGGCGATCTTCTCGAGCAGTGCGCCGATGCCGTAGGGGCCTTCGTAGGGGACGCGATCGCCGGTGTCGGCGTACACGCCGACCTTCTCGTGCTCGGTGCCCACGCGCCAGAGCGCCTGCGGCTTCTCGGCGGCCCGGAAGTAGTCGAGCAGGTCGCCCGTGGTCTCGACGGGCCGGTCCTGGGGGTTCATCGGGGGGCTCCTTCAGAGCGTGCCTTGGCGCGGCCCCCAATCGTATAGATCCGTGTGCAGAAAGTGAACGAGGGCGCACACGATGGCCTGGGCGCCGTAGGCGCTCCGCGGGAGGCGGCCCTGGGTGAGCAGGCCGATGTTGCCGCCCTGGCGGCCGGAGGGCGGCGCCTCGGCCCGGAGGGCCCCGCCCTGCGCCCCGGCTTCCGGGTGCGACGCATTGACCGACCCGCCTCGACGCGCGCGCCAGAGCGCGTCGAAGAGATCACCGATCGGCGTGGCCTCGCGAAAGGCCGGCCCGAGGCAATCCGGGGGATAGGCGAAGGCGGAGGAGAAGCCCGAGCCCTCGCGCACGCCGTCCGTCACCCAGGCGCAGCCGACGTTGAAGACGCCTCGTAGATCCTCGGGATCGGCGGGGCCCGACCGTCGGTCCGTGACCCGACCGGATGTCGCGGCATCGACGGCCATGGACGCATCCGGCGCGGCCCCGCTCAGCCGAACGAGCCCGTCCTCGATCCCGACGCCGAGCACGCCGTCGCCGGAGGCGAGCGCCGCCCGCGCCCGATTCCTGGCACCCCGTGCGATCTCGTCCCAGCCGACGGGCTGCTCGGGCACGCCGCTCGCGACCCCGACGGGCACGAGCAGGATCGAATCCGGCGACTCGGCGAAGGATCCCAGGGCCAGGCGCACCGCGTCGAGCTTCGCCGGATTCTCCGTGCCGACCCGCACGGGCGCACCCGAGAGGGCCCGCGCGAGCGAAGGGGCGAGCCGGAAGTCCCCCGCCACCAATCCGCCCGCCGCCGCGACGCCGTCCGAATCGCTCATCGAGGCGGACGGCCCCTCAGAGCGCCTCGTCGGCCATGCTGAGGGGACCCGCACCGAGATCGGCGAGCAGCTCGTCGCGAACGACCTCGAAGTGCGCGAGCAGCTCCGCGCCGACGGGCTCGCCAGCCGGGCTCGCGATCTGCATCGGATCCACGTAGCGCCCGTCCTTCTTCACGCGGAAGCAGACGTGGGGTCCGGTCGAGAGGCCCGTGCTGCCGACGTAGCCGATCACCTGCTTCTGCTCGACACGATCACCCACGTCGAGATGTTTGGCGAAGCTCGAGAGGTGGGCGTAGTGCGACGTGTAGCCGCCCACGTGGCGGATGCGGACGAGATTGCCCGAAGCGCCCGCGCGTCCCTTGAACTCGACGACACCGTCCGCGACGGACCAGACGGGCGTGCCGTGCGGCGCCGCGTAGTCGATGCCGGGATGCGGACGTGTGATGTCGAGGATGGGATGGCGACGCGCCCTCGTGAAGCGCGAGGAGATCCGGCTGAACTCGAGGGGCGCTGCGAGGAAGGCGCGCTCGACGGAGCTCCCGTCGGGGCGGAAATAGGCGCCGACCCCGTCGTCGTCCTCGAAGTAGACGACCGTGTGCTCGCCCGACGGTCCCTCGTAGCGACCGGCCAGGATCCGGCCGGGTCGCACGTAGACCTCGCGGCCATCGTCGCCGCGGCGGTAGAGGCGCTCGTAGAGGATCGAGAACTCGTCGCCGGGCTGGACGTTGCGGCTGAAGTCGATGTCCCAGGCGAGGATCCGGGCGAAGTCGGCGGCGAGTGCGCTCTGCTCGCCGAGTGCGAGGACGGCGTCGTAGAAGGAGGAGTCGACGATCCCCGCGATCTTCGCGATCTGCGGTCGGAGCTCGGCCGTCTCCTTGCGCACGACGTAGCGGGTGCCTTCCCAGGCGAGGTAGAAGCTCTCTTCCGGACTCTGCGAATAACGGAAGTCGAGCACGCGTCCGTCGGCGTCCTGTCCGAGGCGGTACTCGTCACCCGCCCGCGAGCGGCGGAAGTCGAAGACCTTGCGCATCTCGGTCGCGATCAGATGGACCGTGCCCGGCGAGATGCCCTGTCGACGCAGTGAGGTCGCGAGGCTCTCGCCCCGACCGATCTCGCCCTTGGTCACGATCGTCAGCCCGTCGTGCACCTCGGGCTCGGCGTCGGCGTCCTCGGGGTGGGCCGCCTCCTCCTCGGACGCCTCGTCGGCGTGGACCGGGAGGGCGTCGACGGCGACTGCCTCGTAGGCGGCGACCAGAGCCTCTTCGTCCTTCAGGTCCTCGGGCAGATCTTCGGTCGCGGCGAGGGGGCGGGAGGCATTCGAGGCGAGTCGATAGACCTCGCCCACCAGCTCGTCGTGGCCCGAGATGTCGGGCCAGCCCGATGCGACCCCCGCGAGGCCGTGCTCGGCATCGAAGCCCGCGACAGCGTGGGCGGCGTCTTCCGACGGGACCGTTCGACCGCCGCCGATCCGCGTCCCCACCACGAAGCCGGTCAGGACGCCGGCCACCAGCAAAGCCCAGCCCACGACGGGCGTTCGCATCGCGCGCCGGAACGCGTCGGGCCGCAGAGAGATCCGCGGACCCTCCGGACCGGAAGGCTCGAATCGCATCAGGTGCTCCTGGGGGCTCTCACTCCGGCGGCTATGTTTAGCCCGGCGTGAGCAGCTCCGCATGCACATCGGAGCAATCGCGAACTTTCTTTGTATCGAATTCCCCTCGATTCATCGCCCTCTTCCCTCTTCGTCGGAGCAGGCGGCCCATGATGGCGCGTGATCCCTTCGAGCCGAGCGAGGCATGTCCTTCCCGTGCACGAAGCGGCGCACCGGATGGCCCGCCGACCCGCCGGACCTCCGCTCGAGTCGCGTGTCTGCTCGGCGGGGTGCTCCTCGCGCTGGGCCCGGATCCCGCGGCCAGGGCGATCTGGCCCTTCGACGCCGACGACACTCCCGCGACCCTCGAACATCGCGCCGCCGAGCTGTTAGGCGAGGCGATCCGCACGCCCACCGTCAATCCTCCGGGCGGCGAGCTCTCCCTCGCCCGCAAGCTCGCCGCCGCCCTCGGTCGCGCCGGCATCGAGAGCCGCGTCATCGCGACGCCGGGTCCCGAAGGCGGACCCGAGCGCGCCGCCGTCTGGGGTCGGCTGCGCGGACGGAGGCGGAGCGGCGAGGATGCGCCCCGACCCGCCCTCGCGCTGCTCTCGCATCTCGACACGGTGCCAGCGGACGCCGACGAGTGGAGCGTCGATCCCTTCGCCGGCGAGATCCGCGACGGCTACGTCTGGGGACGCGGTGCGCTCGATGCGAAGGGCGTCGCGATCGCGCATCTGCTCACGATGATCGAGATCGCGCACTCCGACGCCAAGCTCGATCGCGACCTGGTCTACCTCGCGACGCCGGACGAGGAGACAGGGGGGCTCGAGGGGGCGGGCTGGATCGCGGCGAATCGACCCGATCTGCTCGAGGGTGTCGGCTACCTGCTCACGGAAGGCGGGGGGATCCAGATCGACTCGACATCCGTCGAGGCGCCGCGTCCGGCCGTCTGGGGGGTGACGCTGACGGAGAAGGCGCCCTGCTGGATCGAGCTGCGCGCCCGGGGCAGGGCGGGACATAGCGCCGCGCCGACCCGCGACGCCGCCGTGCCGCGGCTGATCGCCGCCCTCGATCGGATCCGTCGCGCCGAGGCGCCGATCCGCGTGTCGCAGGAGGTGGCGCGCATGTTCGCAGCGCTCGCGCCGCTCGCGGCGGACTGGGATCGCGCGGGCTACGCGAACCTCCAGCGCGCGCTGCGCAAGGACGAGGCCTTCCGGCGTCGCTTCCTCGACGACCCGAGTCAGAACGCGCTCGTCCGCAACACGGTCTCGATCACGGTGCTCGAGGGCGCCCCGAAGACGAACGTCGCGCCGGCGATTGCACGCGCCCAGCTCGATGCGCGCCTGCTCCCCGGCGAGAGCTGCGAGGCGTTCCGCGAAGAGCTGGCGGAGGTCATCCACGATCCCAAGGTCGAGCTCCAAACGATCCTGAGCTTCCCCTCCCGCTCGTCGTCCTCGGACACGCCGCTCTACCGCGCGATCGAGGCGGTTGCCGCGCGCCACGATCCCTCGGCCCTCGTCGTCCCCCGGCTGATCGGCGGCTTCACCGACGCGCACTGGTTCCGCGAGCTCGGCCTGGTCGCCTACGGCTTCGTGCCCCGCGCGCTCACGCCCGACGAGGCGCGCCGCGTGCACGGCGTCGACGAACGCGTCGACACGGCCACGCTCGCCCGCTCGATCGAGCTGATGGTCGAGGTCGTGCGAAGCTTCGACGCGCTCGAGACGGAAGAGGCGCGCAAGGGATCCGGACGCGAAAGCGGTCGCACGCCTTCGAAGGACGAGGGGCCGTCCGTCCGCCCCGGCCCGTCGAAGTACCGCAAGGACGCCGACTAGCATCGCGCCGCGGGATCCCGGCCGGGCTCCCCGAGGCCACGTCGCCCCTCAGCGCAGCTCCTGGATCGCCTTGTGCATCGCCTCGAAGAGCGGCTCGACGTCGTCGACCTCGAGACACGAGAACGCGACCCGGATGTCCGTCGGGCTCGTCGCGATCAGCCCCACGCCGTACTCGTCGAGCAGATGCACGCGCAGCTTCTCGGCGTCGACGCCGTCGACCTTCACGAGCATGAAGTAGCCGCTGTTGAAGGGATAGACCGAGAAGCTCTCGGCGAAGCGCGGCTGGTTCGCGATCTCGAAGACCCGCGTAGCCCGCGCCCGCAGCACGTCGCATTTCGCGTCACGCTCCGCCGCCAGGTCGGGCGAAGCGAGGGCGCGCTCGACGAGGGTCTGCGAGAGCTGGGGCACGTTCGAGATGCCACCGCGGATCGCACCGCGCGTCTTCGCGTCGAGCACCTCGCAGACCACCTCCGCCGTCTCCGGCCGGCCCGGCCCGAAGGTGATGAAGCCGCAGCGCAGGCCCCACACGAAGAGCTCCTTGGTCGCCCCGTCGAGCTTGACCGCGAGCAGGTTCGGATGCCGCCCCGTCAGCCGTCCGAAGAGCGACTCGGTCATCGACTCCCCGCCCAGGTGGTAGAAGAGCCCGAAGTAGGCGTCGTCGCAGAGCACGACGAGCTTCGTGCCCTTCGCGGCCTGATGCTCGAGCGCCGACGCGAGCGCGTCACCCTCCGCGGCGGTCGGCATGTAGCCCGTCGGGTTGTTCGGGAAGTTCAGCAGCACGACGACCTTGTCTCGCCCCTGCGAAAGCTCGGCGAGTCGCGCCGCGAAGCCCGCCGTGTCCATGCCGCCCTGCTCGGTATAGAAGGGGAAGGTGTGGATCTTCGCGCGATTGCGGATCTCGAAGGTCAGCCGGTAGTTGCCCCAGAGCTGGTCGGGCATCAGCACGACGTCGCCGGGATCGAGGAAGAGCTCGCCCGCGAGCGAGAGGCCGTGGGTGATCGCGTTCGTCACGACGGGCTCGCCGAAGCGCTTGTCGCGCAGCGACGGATTCTCGGCGAGCAGCTTCTCGCGCCACAGCTTGCGCAGTCCGGGCCGCCCGCCCGGCGGCGCGTAGTTGACGGCGTCGGCCGTCGGCACGTCGCCGAGCTGCGTCGTGATCGAAGGCAGGGCCATCGGCTTGCCGCCCTCGGTCGCGATGCCGATCGTCGCGTTGAAGCGATGGGCCTTCTGCTTGGCCTCGGCCGACTGCGACAGGATGCCCTTCGGGAAGTAGAGGCGCCGACCGTAGGCCGAGAGCATCGAGAGGATCTCGGGCGCGGCCTCCTCGAGCTTCTCGTTCAGCTGGCGGGCAATCGGGTTGAGCGGGGCGTCTTCGGCCTCGCGAGGGGCTTGGCTTGCCATGTCGGGGGGTTCCGCGAAGGGGGGCAGCGGGTCGCAGCGGGCCCGGGCCCGGGTTGTGGAGGGTCGTCGCAAAGGAGGCGGCGCGCGATCGCGCGGCCGCGAAAACTACAGGCGTTTGTGGAGCACGTCCATCAGATCGGCGAAGCCCATCGCCCGCCAGAAGGCCTGTCCCTCGCGGTTGCCCGACGCCACCTGGATCTCGATCCGTGCGACGCCGCGATCCCGCACCCAGGCCTGGGCCGCCTCGACCAACCGTCGGCCCATGCCCCGCCGACGCCACTCGGGACGCACGCCGAGGTCCGTGATCTCGGCCCGCTCGGTCTCCTCGAGGATCGGCGGCGCGCGATCGATCCGCACGATGCACAGCCCCGCCGGCGAGCCGTCCACGTCGCAGACGAGGATCTCGACGTCCGGATCCCGTTGCAGTGCACGCAGCAGCTCGCGCAGCTCGCCTTCGGCGACCGGACCACGGCGCATGCGGAAGAGCGGGTCGAGATCGGCATGGTGCTCCGTGATCAGCGCCCAGAGCGCCGCCACCCGATCGATCTCCTGCGCACGCGCGGCGCGGATCCGGCCCTCGACGGGCTGCGTCGCCCCCTCGGTCATGCCTCGCCTCCACATCGCCCCGGCGCCATGCGATGCCCTGCGTCGCGCCCCTCGCCGATCCACCGCCGGGAACGTCCGAGGGGGCCGGGCGCTCGCCCGGCGCCTGCACACGATCTGCACACCGCCTGCCGCCGATGCCCCGCAACGCGCCTCGGAACGCCGCGGATTCCCGGCGCGAGGCGGGCGAGAACGGGGTAGTCTGCAGACGAACGAAGACTCCGTTCGACAGCTGCTGCGCTCTTCAAGTTGGATCCCATGTCGAAGCTCTGGATCGTTCACCGCCGCCCCGAGATGCGCGCCGCCCTGGCCCGCGCGAGCGGACTGCCCGGTACCGAGATCGTCGCGGGGGCGCCGCTTCCTGGCGAGGCCTTCGCGGAGGCGAGATCGCCCGCCGCGATCCTGATCGCCCTCGAGGACGACTTCGAGCAGGAGCTCGAGTTCGCCCATCGCGAGCGCGAGCGCCTCCGCCACGCACGCTGGATCGTGTTATGCGATCGCAGCGATGCCGAGGAGGCGAGTCGGCTCTTCGACCTCGACCGCCCCGAGATCCTGACGCATCCGCTCGATCCGCGCGCCCTCCGCGCCGAGATCGCCCGGGCCCGGGGCGCCCGCCGGGTCGAGTCCCTCGCCCAGCGGGAGCAGCGCGAACGCGTTGCGGCACGTTTCTCGGCCTGGCTCGGCGGCCTCGAGGTGCCGGGCCTGCTGCGAGCGCTGGACCCGGCGCTCGCCTCGCTGCCGCTGCTGGTTCGCGGCGCCGCCGGCAGCGGACGGGCGCTGCTCGCCCGTTATGTGGAGCTCTTCCGCGGGGCCCGGGGCCGGATCCTGCGACTCGACGCCCGATCGCTCGACGACGTGCAGGCGCTTCCTGAGCGGCTCGCCGAGGCCGGCCCGGGCCTGGCGACACTCTGGCTCGACGAGGTCGACGCCCTGTCGGCGGCGGACCAGCGGACCCTGGCCGAGTGGATCCGCCACGATGCACCGCCTGCGGCGCCCGGCCTGTCCGGGCTGCGCTGGGTCGCGACGGCCGGCGCCGACGACCTGTACGCGACGCTCGAGCCGGCGCTCGAGCGCGCCTTCGCACCGCTCGTGCTCGCGGTTCCGGCGATCGCCGCGCACCCCGAGACGCTCGGGCGCTTCGCCGAAGCGGTCGCGACGGAGTGGACGCGCTCGGTCGGCGGGCCGGCCCGCCACTTCGCACCCGAGGCGATCGAAGCGCTGTCGAGGCTGCGTTGGGCGGGGGACCGCGCCGAGCTCGAGGCCGTCCTGCGCAGCAGCCTCGCGGCCGCCGCGCGGGAGCGGGTCGAAGCTTCGGACCTGCGCTTCCCGACCGGCGAGCCGTTGCCCGCGGGCCATCCGGTCGCGCAGACCGGGCCTGAGACGACCGCCGAGGCCACCGCCGCCCCCGAGCCGATCGAGACCGCGATCATGGAGCCGGCGAGCGAAGCCGAGCTCGAAGGGCTCGCGATCGTGGACGCCGAAGAGGAGGAGGCGATCGATCGGGCCTTCGACCAGGCCCTCGACCCGTCGTGGACGCACGCGGCCGGAAGCACGGCCGACGCGGCCGAGCCCGCACCCGCCCCGACACCCGAGCCGACGGCAGCCGCCGCGGATCGCGCCGCCCTCGAGCAGGCCTACGCCGAGGGAGCGCAAGCCGGTCCGGACGACCTGCGGGCCAACGCCGCCGAGACGGACGCGAGCGCGGCCCCGCCCGATGACTTCGACGAGAGCGCGCGCCTCGCGGCCAGCGCGCTCGAAGCCGCCGGGGCCGACGACCTCGGCGCCGCGCTCGCCGACGACGGCCTCGCGGCGGCGGCGGGATCCGGCGCGAGCTCGGCGCCGGCGAGTGACGCCGACGCACCCGGCGCGGGCGCCGGCGCTGGGACATCTCCCTCGACGCCACCCGCCCCCGCCCCCACGCCGAGCGACCTCGGCTGGCGGCGGCTGGCCCGCAGCCTGTCCCACGAGATCCGCAACCCCCTCGTCTCGATCCGCACCTTCGCGGAGCTGCTCCCCGAGCACTTCGAGGACGAGACCTTCCGCACGCGCTTCACGGACCTCGTCGGCAAGGACGTCCGGCACATCGACGAGGTCCTCTCGCGCCTGTCGAGCGTCGCGGAGCACGACCGCGTCGAGCTCGTTCCCGTCGACATCTCCGTCATGCTCGAGCAGCTGCTCGACGAGCGGCGCGAGCGCATCGGCCGGCGGCGCCTGCTCGTCCTGCGGGAGCTCGAGCGCGAGGCCCCCTTCGCCCTCGCCGACGGCCACGCGCTCCGCGTCGCCCTCGCGGGCCTGCTCGACCGCGCGCTCGAGTCGCTGCCCGAGCGCGGTGACCTCTTCGTGGCCACCCGCTTCGTCGAGCGCAGCGCCGACGGCACGCCCCGGCTGCGCGTGCTGCTGCGCCACCACAACCCGGACCTCGCCCGGGATACGGCGACGGCCTTCGCCGAGCTCGACCCGACGGCGAACCTGATCGAGTACGTGCTGGCGGAGACGGTGGTCGAGGCGAGCGGCGGGCGTCTCACGATCGATGCGACGGACGCCCTCGAGACGGTGATCCTGGTCGACCTGCGGACACCGGACTGAGACGGCCACGCCTCCACCAGGCGGCGTCTCCGTCGTCGGGCCGCGGCGCCATCGGGCCGCAGCGCCATCGGGCCAACGCCCCAGCCACACCCCAAGCCCCGGGCCGCGTGATAAGCTCGCCGCCCATGCCTCGCATCCTCGTCGTGGACGACGAACGCGGTGTGCAGGAATCCCTGCGCATGCTGCTCAAGGCCGAAGGGGACGTCGCGATCGCAGGCGACGTCGAGGCGGCGCTGCGCGAGACGAGCGTCGCGACGCCGGACGTCGTGCTGCTCGACCTCGTGATGCCGGGTCGCAGCGGGCTCGACCTGCTGGCGGAGTTCGAGGCGCGGGGCGTGCGGGCGCCGGTCGTCGTGTTGACGGCGACGAATACGGTGAGCGCCGCGGTCGAGGCGATGAAGCTCGGGGCGGCGGACTTCGTGACCAAGCCCTTCGAGCTCGAGGCGCTGCGCATCAAGGTGCGTGGCCTGCTCGAGAAGCGCGCGCTCGAGCAGGAGGTCGAGCGGCTCCGCGACGAGGTCGAGGAGCGGCAGCAGCTCGGGCGGATGGTCGGGCGCAGCGAGGCGATGCGCGCGATCTTCCGCGCGGTCGAGCGGATCGCGAAGTCCGATGCGACCGTGCTCGTGACCGGCGAGAGCGGCACGGGCAAGGAGCTCGTCGCCCGCGCGATCCACGACCTCTCGCCGCGCGCGGCGGGGCCCTTCGTCGCCGTGAACTGCGGCGCGATTCCGCGGGAGCTGATCGAGTCCGAGCTCTTCGGGCACGAGAAGGGCGCCTTCACGGGCGCGACGGACCGCCGCATCGGCCGCATCGAGTCCGCCCACGGCGGCACGCTCTTCCTCGACGAGATCGGCGAGCTCGATCCCGCCGTGCAGGTCAAGCTGCTGCGCGCGCTGCAGGAGCGGACCTTCGAGCGCGTCGGCTCGAGTCGTTCGACCTCGGTCGACGTGCGGATCGTGACCGCGACGAATCGCAACCTCGCGGAGGAGGTCGCGGCGGGGAACTTCCGCGAGGACCTCTACTACCGCGTCGCCGTCGTGCCGGTCGAGCTGCCGCCCCTGCGCGAGCGGCGCGAGGACGTCCGACTGCTGGCCCAGACCTTCCTGGCGCGGGCGGGGGGCGGAAAGAAGCTGACCCCCGCCGCCCTCGCTTCGCTCGAGGGCTACTCCTGGCCGGGCAACGTGCGCGAGCTCGAGAACGCGATCGAGCACGGCCTCGCGCTGTGCGACGGCGACGTGATCGACCAGGGCGATCTGCCGATCTCGATCGGCCGCACGGGCCAGGCCGAGGCGCTCCGCGAGCAGTGGCGACAGGGCCAGCGCGGCTTCGAAGAGACGGTCATGCGCTTCGAGACCGAGATCCTGCGCGAGGCCCTCGAGAGCCACCATTGGAACCAGACCCGGACGGCGAACGCCCTGGGCATCACCCGCCGCGTCCTCAAGCTCAAGATGGACAAGCTCGGCATCGAGGCGCCGGGCTCGGCCGTCTCCGACGACCCGGACGAGGACTAGCGCTCCTTCGCGCGCGGAGGGTCCGACCGGGCGTACGTGCCGGTACGTTTCCCGGATCCCGGCGTTCCATTCTGAACGCCTCTCTTTCTGTCGTGAATCCAAGTAGTTGGCCTGCTTCCTGCCGGTCCGGGTGGACGCCGTTCGGGAACGTCCAAAGGGTCCGCGATCGCGTTCGCAAATCGGAGCATCCGGAGATTCCCTCGCGATTCCAGCGACTTGAGTCGGCCCCAGCAGCGCGGAAGGAGCTGGCACGGCGCTTGCTCTAAGGCCGGACATGGCCGCACCGCTCCCGCTCACAGACCGCTCCCGCGTCCTGGTCGTCGACGACGAACGGGGACCCCGGGAGTCCCTGCGCATGATCCTGTCCGGTCGCTACGAGGTCGTCACGGCGACCCGCGGCGCCGAGGCCCTCGAGATCCTGCGCACCGACTCGATCGACCTCGTCACGGTCGACCTCAACATGCCCGGCATGAAGGGCGACGAGCTGATGCGGACGATCCGCCGCGAGTCGCCCCAGACCGAGATCATCGTCATCACCGGCTGCGGCTCGGTCGAGAGCGCGATCGAGGGCATCCGCCACGGCGTCTTCGACTACCTGACCAAGCCCTTCGACGTCGTACAGGTGACCGCCTCGGTCGAGCGCGCCCTCGAGCGCCAGGCGAGCCGCGCGCGCATGGTCGGCTTCCTCGAGGGCCTGAGCCGGATCCTCGGCCGCAATCGCGACGCCGCGATCGTCCTCGAAGAGCTCGAGGCGAGCCCGCTCGCCCAGGAGCGCCTGCGCTCGGTCCTCTCGGAGCCCGTCCTGGCGGGCGAACGCCGCGGCTCCCGACCGGACGGCCCGCGCACGGTCGAGTTCCTCGAGGTGCTGGCCGAGACGATCGAGAGCCGCGACCTCACGATGCGCGGCCACGCCCGACGCGTCGCCTTCTACGCGGATCTCGTCGGCGCCGCCCTCTGCCTCTCGCGCGAGGAGCGCCAGAACCTGCAGATCGCCGCCTTCCTCCACGACATCGGCAAGGTCGGCGCCCCGACGGACCTGCTCGCGGGCGAGGTCATGCTCGAGCCCGAGCGCCTCGCCGCGATCCATCCGCATCCCGCGATCGGCGAGCGCCTGCTCCATCCCCTCGGCCTCGACCCCGTCATCGCGACGACGGTCCGCCACCACCACGAGCGCTACGACGGCCGCGGCTACCCCGACGGTCTCTCGGGCGACGACATCCCGCTCGCCGCGCGCATCATCGCCGTCGTCGACGCCTTCGACGCGATGACCTGCGAGCGCCCCTATCGACAGGCGCAGTCCTCGGACGAGGCCCTCGCCGAGCTGCATCGCGAGTCGGGCGGTCAATTCGATCCCGCGATCGCGCGCATCTTCCGCGAGCTCGTCGTGAGCGGCGCCGCGGACGAGGTGCGCGAGGCGGGCACGCTCGCCTGGGCGCTGGCGGAGTCCGCCGGAGCGCGGGTCCGTGCCAGCGGCTTCGGCGACGACGCCTTCGGGCACGATGGTCGGGGGGCGGCATGAGCGCATCGGCCGGCGCGCCCTCTGGCGGATCGCCCGAACGGACGGAGCCGCGCGAGCGCGTGGTGCACCTCGTCGAGTACAGCCGCTTCCCGCGCCGCGAGCGCGGCGACGCGCGCCGCATCGCCTACACGCAGGACCGCTCGGATTCGGGACTCGGGCTGGATCTGCCCGAGCCGGTGAGCCCCGGCGAGCTCCTGCAGGTCAGCCTGCGCGACATCGACGGCCTGCACTCGGTCGACGGACTCGCGCGCGTGGTCTGGTGTCGCGTGGTGTCGGGCGGTCGGGCGCGGGCCGGGCTGGCGATGCTTCGCGAGAAGGGGCAGCAGCCGATGATGCGCGTGCGACGGGGCGCGCGGGCGGCGCTCTCGAACTGACGCGCGACGCCGCGACGGGCGTGCGCGAGGAACGAACGTTTTCGATCGCCCGGCCCAGGGTGGGCTCGGGTGGGGGAGCCGGTCGCATGATTCGAATCGGGGGCGCGACCGACTCCCCACGTTTCAGACGGACTGCCTCGACTCGAGGCCTCCGTGCAGGTGGGTGCTTCGGAGCCAGGCGTTCCGAAGCCGGGAACAGAGCAGGAATGAGGGGGGTCCGGGCCGTGACATGGAAACGGGGGGCGTCACGGCCCGGCCCTCCGACCTGCTAGATTCGACGCCCATGTTCGGAATCGGCCCGACGGAGCTCGTGTTGATCCTGGTGGTCGCGCTGCTGGTCTTCGGACCGAAGCGCCTGCCGGAGCTCGCACGCAACCTCGGGCGCGGCCTCGCCGAGTTCCGACGCGCGAGCAACGACCTGCGCCAGACCCTCGCCCTCGACGACCTCCAGAACGATCTCAAGCGCGACCTGAAGACCGGGATGGACTCGCTCCAGACGATCCATCGACCCGGCGACCGGCCCGCGCAGGCGGGCGACGACCTGCCGCCCGCAGCCGGCGGCCCGGCGAGCGCCTCGACCGCGGCCGGCGCCACGGAAGAGACTTCGAGCGGAACCGCGACGACGGCTCCCCATCCCGGCGAGCTCCCCCTCGACAACGACCACGAACATCACGATGTGCACGAGCCGGGCGAGGACGAGGAGTCCGACGGCGTCTCGGCGGTGGACTCGCCCCTCGGCAACGTCCCCGTGACCGGACGGTCGCCCGCGGATCCCCGGCGTGGATGAGCGGACGCTCCCCATCACCGAGCATCTCGCGGAGCTCCGCATGCGCATCGCCTGGATCGCCGGGTCGATCACGCTCGGTGCGCTGCTCTCCTTCAACTACGCCGAGCAGATCTTCGGCTTCCTGCTCGAGCCCGCGACCGAGGCCCTGGCCGCAAAGGGCAGCAAGCTCCAGGCGATCGCACCGGCAGAGATCTTCTTCACCTACGTGAAGTGCGCGATCCTCGCGGGCTTCGTACTGACGCTGCCGGTCACCTTCTGGCAGATCTGGGCCTTCGTCGCGCCGGGCCTCTACGACAACGAGCGCAAGGCGATCCTGCCCTTCGTCGTCTGCTCGTCGGCGCTCTTCGCCGGCGGTGCGATCTTCGGCTACGCCCTCGTGTTCCCCGTCGTCTTCCAGTTCTTCAACAGCTGGGACAACGAGTGGGTCGTGTCCGCCTGGACGATGCGCGAGGTGTTCAGCCTGACGACGCGGCTCTTCCTGGCCTTCGGCGTCGCCTTCGAGCTCCCGCTCTTCGTCTTCTTCCTCGCGATCACGGGCATCGTCTCGGCGAAGCAGCTCTTCCGCGGCACGCCCTATGCCGTGCTCGTGATGTTCATCCTGGGCGCGATCCTGACGCCGCCCGACGTCGTGAGCCAGGTGATGCTCGCGCTGCCCATGATCGTGCTCTACCTGTCCGGCGCAGCGGTCGCCTGGGTCTTCGATCCCCAGCGCCGCGCCGAGCGCGAGGCCGCCCGCGCAGCGAAGCAGGCGGGCTCGGCCGTCGCGAAGCGGGACGGCTGAGCCGGAGCGGCCCGCCGCCGACCGCCCTCAGAGCTCCACGCGGAAGCGGATCGGGATCCCGGCCTCGATCGACATCGGATTCCAGCGCCGCGGCGGCGCCCCGACGCCGAATTCGAGGCGGTCGATCACGAGCCCGCCCTCGAAGGCGAGCGGCGATTCGGAGACGAGCGTGATCTCGCCCTCGAGCGTCTTCTGCACGCCGTGCAGGTCGACGTCGTAGCGCACGGCGAAGCGCCGCCGGCCCTCGGCATCCGGCTCGATCGGGCGCGCGTCGTACACTCGCACCCGCGCCGTCGGGAAACGCTCGACCTCGAAGAAGTCGGGATTGCGCAGATGCGCGTCGCGGCGCGGGCTGCCCGTGTCGACGCTCGCGAGATCGATCTCGACGACGGCGTGGCCCTGCTCGATCTCGGCGAGGTCGATCGCGTGCTCGACGATCTGCCAGACGTGGAAGGTGCCGTTCGCGGTCGCGATGCCGTTGCGACCGACGAACTCGATCCGACCGGGCGTGGCGGCTTCGTCTCCAGCCGAAGCGGCGGAGGAGAGACCGAAGACGAGACCGAGCATCGCCAGTCCGACGGCCGATACGACGGACCGGCCTCGTCCCGCTCCGTTCGCGCGCGATCCACGACCCCTCATGCCCGATCCCTCCCGGCTGCGTCTTGCGACCCCTCGACCCGTCGCGCCGATCGATCGCCGACGCCCGGCCCACGACGGCGAGACCCTATCGCAGGATCGCCCCATCGCTTGCGGGGCCTTCGCCCGATTGAGCCGCCCCGGTCTGCGACCGCAATCGGGAATGGGAGCGTGCATCCGCGACCCAGCCCGGGCTCGAAGCGACCCGGCGACGTGCACCGGGGGAGAGGGCATTGGCGAGCGACGTCGACGTCGAGAAGGGAGCATCGGGCCGCGGTGCCGCCGGCGGCGACGTCCGCTTCCAGGACGTACCGGAGGAGCTCGTGGAGGCCTGCCTCGCGCGCCTCGACGAGGAGCTCGAGACGAAGGACGAGGGCACGCCCCTGCTGCGTGGCGTGCGCCGCGCCCTGGTCGAGCGCCGGCTGGCGTTGCCCGTCTTCTCCGCGACGCTGACCCGGGTGCTCGGGCTGCTCGAGAAGGACACGGTCGGGGTCGGCGAGATCGCGCTCGCCGTCGAGAGCGATCCCGCCCTCGCGACCAAGATCGTCGGCGTCTCGAATACGGGCTTCTACGGCGGCATCGCCTCGATCGGCTCCGTCCAGGACGCGCTCATGCGCACGGGCCTCGAGCAGGCCAAGAACATCGTCGCCGGCGTCGCGATCCGCTCCTCGGTCTTCCGCGCGCCGGGCTACGAGGGCGTGATGGACGGGCTGTGGAAGCGCTCGATCTCGACGGCGCTCGCGACCCTGGCGCTGCTCGAGGGCGATGGGCGCTTCCGCGACTCGGCCTTCCTGCTCGGGCTGGTGCACGACGTCGGCCGCATCGTGCTGCTCGCCTCCGTCGCCGTGCCCTTCCTGAAGCACAACCGCCGCTTCTCCGACGAGGCGATCGAGCTTGCGGGCAGCGCGATCCGATGCGAGCTCGGCGCGATCGCCCTCTCGGCCTGGACCTTCGACGAGGAGCTCATCGAAGCGGTCATCCATCAGGAGCGACCCGAGGACTGCCCGGAGTCGAGCCGCGCACTCTGCGCCGGACTCTACGCGGCGGACACGGTCGTGAATCTCGGTCTGCGCGGCTGGATCCCTGGCCGGAACGACGAGCTCGACGACCGCGTCCTCGCCCTCGTCGCCCCCCTCGGCTTCGACCTGCAGCAATGCGCCGAGATCCTGCTGATCGTCGAGAGCGGGATGTCGGCGTTCGCGAAGACGAGCTGAGCCGGGCCCCGCTCCGGCCGATCAGGCCTCGAGCGCCTCGCACGCAACGCGCAGCACGCGGTCCGCGAGGCCGACGTCGAAGCCGCCCTTCTCACGCGCGACGAGGCTCGCGCGCAGTGAACGACCCCCGTGCTCGAGGTCGAGGACGATGGCGTCGGGTTCGGAGGCCACGAAGACCACCTCGTGCTCGGCGACGCGTACGCGAACCGGAGCACCCGCCGGGTCGAGCACGAAGGCCTCGACGGCCTCGCTCTTCGGGAGCGCGACCCGGAATCGCCGTGCGGCCGGCGCGGCCGCCTCGTGGCCCGTGTGCGCGACCTGCGCGGCGCGCCAGGCGACCGCGGCGACGACGAGGTCCTGCGTCGTGACGTCGAGCGGGGGCGGGCCGTCGGGCATGTGCGTCTCGATGAAGCCCGTGTCGTAGGCGCCGTGCCGGAAGGCGGGATGCCGCGCGAGGCGACGCAGGAAGGGCAGGCCCGTCCGGATGCCCGCGATCCAGTAGTCGTCGAGCGCGCGCTCGAGCCGTGCGAGGGCCTCGGCCCGATCGCGCCCCTGCACGATCAGCTTCGCGATCATCGGATCGTAGTGCGGCGTGACCGTCTGCCCGCCCTCGAAGCCCGCGTCGAGACGCACGCCGGGACCGGCGGGCGCGATCCAGTCGACGATCGGACCGGGGGAGGGCACGAAGCCCTTGTCGGGGTCCTCGGCGTAGATGCGCGCCTCGATCGCATGCCCTGCCAGCCGGACGTCGTCCTGATCGAAGCCGAGGGGCTCGCCCGCGGCGACACGGATCTGGGTCGTGACGAGGTCGATGCCCGTGACGGTCTCCGTCACGGGATGCTCGACCTGGATGCGCGTATTCATCTCGAGGAAGTAGAAGTCGCCCTTCGCGTCGACGAGGAACTCGACCGTACCCGCCCCGACGTAGTCGACTGCGCGCGCCGCACGCACGGCGGCCTCGCCCATCGCCGCGCGTAGCCCGGCCGTCATCCCGAAGGCCGGCGCCTCCTCGACGAGCTTCTGGTGGCGGCGCTGGATCGAGCACTCGCGCTCACCGAGGTGCACGACGCCGCCGTGGGCGTCGGCCATGATCTGGATCTCGATGTGGCGTGGGCCCTCGAGGCACTTCTCGAGGTAGATCGAGCCGTTGCCGAAGGCGGTCTTCGCCTCGCTCGCCGCGCGCTCGATCGCGGCCGCGAGTCCCGCCTCGTCGTCGACGCGCCGCATGCCGCGCCCGCCACCGCCCGCGCTCGCCTTGACGAGCACGGGGTAGCCCATCGCCGCCGCCGTCCGTCGCGCGCCCTCGAGGTCGTGGATCTCGTCGCCGCCCGGCACGATCGGCACACCCGCCGCGATCATCCGCTCGCGCGAGGCGATCTTGAGCCCCATCGTCCGGATCACCTCGGGCGTCGGCCCGATCAGCACGAGTCCCGCGTCCCGGATCGCCTCGGCGAATCCGGCGTTCTCCGAGAGGAAGCCGTAGCCGGGATGGATCGCGTCGGCGCCCGCCTGCCTGGCGATCGCGACGAGCTTCGCGCCGTCGAGGTAGCTCTCCGTCGCCCGCGCCGGCCCACAGGGCCATGCCTCGTCCGCCGCACGCACGTGGAGTGCTTCGGCGTCCGCCTCCGAGTAGACGGCGACCGAGGGCACGCCGAGCTCGCGGCACGCGCGCGCGATGCGCACGGCGATCTCGCCGCGGTTCGCGATCAGGATCTTCCGGAACATCGCGCCCCCCTCCATCCATGCCCGCGACGCCCGGCCGAGCGCGACGCGCGCGACCGATCGCGACCCGATGGAGCCCCGGAGCCTCGACGATCCGCGCCTAGAGCGACGCGATCTCCCCGAGCATCTGGGAGAGACGCGACTCGTACTCCCGCAGGTCGATCGGGTTGCGCGCGACGCCCGTGTCCATCGCCGCCTTCGCCACCGCCGGCGCCACGTAGAGCAGCACGCGCGGATCGAAGGGCTTCGGGATGATGTACTCGGGGCCGAAGTCGAAGGCCTCGCCGGGATAGGCGCGCTTGACCGCATCCGGCACCGCCTCGCCGCGCTTCGCCAGCTCCGCGAGGGCGAAGACCGCCGCCTGCTTCATCTCCTCGTTGATCTTGCTCGCGCGCACGTCGAGGGCGCCGCGGAAGATGAACGGGAAGCCGAGCACGTTGTTGACCTGGTTCGCGTAGTCCGAGCGGCCGGTCGCGCAGATCGCGTCCGTTCGCGCTTCCTTGACCTCGGGCGGCGTGATCTCGGGGTCGGGGTTCGCCATGGCGAAGACCATCGGACGATCGGCCATCGTCTTGACCATGTCCTTGGTCACGAGACCCGCCTGCGAGAGCCCGACGAAGATGTCGGCGCCGACGAGGGCGTCCGCGAGGGTGCGTGCCTTCGTGTCGGCCTTGAACTCCTGCTTGTACTTGTTCAGGTCCGTGCGGCCCGAGTGCATGACGCCCTTGCTGTCCGTCATGAGGATGTTCTCGGCCTTCACGCCGAGGTCCTTGTAGAGCTTCGCGCAGGAGATCGACGCGGCGCCCGCACCCGAGAAGACGACCTTCACCTCGTCGATCTTCTTGCCCTGCAGCTCGACGCCGTTCAGCAGCGCCGCGGCGGAGATGATCGCCGTGCCGTGCTGGTCGTCGTGGAAGACGGGGATGTCGAGGGTCGCCTTGAGCTGCTCCTCGATCTCGAAGCACTCGGGGGCGCGGATGTCCTCGAGGTTGATGCCGCCGAAGGTCGGCGCGATCAGCTGGCAGAACTTGATCATCTCGGCCGTGTCGATCGTGTCGACCTCGATGTCGAAGACGTCGATGTCGGCGAAGCGCTTGAAGAGGACGCCCTTGCCCTCCATCACGGGCTTGCCGGCGAGGGCGCCGATGTTGCCGAGGCCGAGGACGGCGGTGCCGTTCGAGATGACGGCGACGAGGTTGCCCTTCGCCGTGTACTTGTAGGCGTCCTCGGGATTCTTCTCGATCTCGAGGCAGGGCGCGGCGACGCCGGGCGAGTAGGCGAGCGAGAGGTCGGAGGCCGTCACGCAGGGCTTGGTCGGGACGACCTTCACCTTTCCCTTGCGACCCATGGCGTGGTATTCGAGGGCTTTCTGGTTCAGGCTCACGGGGAATTCCTTCTGTCGTCCGCTCGATCGATCGCGACGGGCTCGCCGCTCGCGCGCTTCGCGGGGTCTTGGGAGGGATGGATCGGTTCGGGGCTCTGGTCTCGTCCGGTCCTGCACGAGTCGCGGCGGAAGAGCGGCCGGTCACCGCTCTTCGCGGCCCTGCGCGATCCCTCGTCGGGATCGTCCGGTCGGTCTCGCCTCGGCTGGCGGGTGGTCTCGCGCGCCCGGCCCCGGGCCGCGCGAAAGGCTGCGCAGTCTACATCGGAGTGGTTCGACGGCCAAGAAAATGGCGTCGGATCGAGGTATTTCCTCCGTATATCCGATGACTTGGGGCCGCTCCGCCGGGCCGGCGCGAGGCCGATCGGCAACTCCGTCGACCAAGTCGCAGCAGCCCGATCGGAATCGCTCGGGCGGGGGACGACCCGGCGTGGCCGGGCGGGCGCGTGGACGGCCGGGTGGACGGCGGCTACCCGCGCGCGAGCTCGCGGGCGATCACGACGCGCTGGATCTGGTTCGTGCCCTCGTAGATCTGCATGAGCTTCGCGTCGCGCATCAGCTTCTCGACCGGGTACTCCTTCGTGTAGCCGTTGCCCCCGAAGATCTGGACCGCGTCGGTCGTCGCCTCCATCGCCACGTCCGTCGCGAAGCATTTCGCCATCGCCGACTGCTTCGCGGCCCTTCGCCCCTGATCGAGCAGCCAGGCGCTCTGCAGCGTCAGCAGCCGCGCCGCCTCGATCCCCTTCGCCATGTCGGCGAGCATGAACTGCACGGCCTGGAACTCGCCGATCGCCTGGCCGAAGGCCTTGCGCTCCTGCGAGTAGGCGAGGCTCTCCTCGAGGGCGCGACGGGCGATGCCGACGGCGAGCGCTGCGACCTGGGGCCGCGCGCGATCGAGGGTCGCCATCGCGATCTTGAAGCCCTCGCCCTCCGCGCCGAGGCGCTGGCTCGCCGGCACGCGCACGTCGTCGAAGTGGACCAGCGTCGTGTCGCTCGCGCGCTGGCCCATCTTGTCCTCCTTCTTCCCGGGCGAGAGACCCGGCGTGCCGCGGGGCACGACGAAGGCGCACATGCCCTTGTGGCGGGCCGAGCGATCGAGGGTCGCGAACACCGTGTAGAGGTCGGCATGACCGCCGTTCGTGATCCAGGCCTTCGTGCCGTTCAGCACGTAGTCGTCGCCGTCGCGCGCGGCGTGCAGCTGCAGCCCCGCGACGTCGGAGCCCGCGCCCGGCTCCGACAGACAGAACGCGAGCACCTTGAACTCCTCGGCGCAGGGTGCGAGCCACTCGCGGCGCTGGTCGTCGGAGCCGCCGAGCAGGATCGGGTTGAGGGCGAGGTCGTTGCTGATGATCGAGGTCGTGATGCCCGAGCAGCCGCGCGAGAGCTCCTCGACGCCGAGACAGGCCGCCACGACCGGGAGACCGACGCCACCGAGCGATTCGGGAATGCCCGTATGTGAGAGCCCGAGCTCCCAGGCCTTGCGCAGGATCTCGCGCGGGAACTCGCCGCTCACGTCGTGGGCGGCGGCCACGGGCATGATCTCTTCTTCCGCGAAGCGGCGGGCCGTCTGCTGCAGCGTCAGCAGGGCATCGTCGAGCTCGAAGTCCATCGCGCGCGTCCTCTCCTCGACCGTCGCGGGTCGTGCACGGCCGCGATCGGCCGGCCGGGTCCGGGGCGCGAGGAAGACTACGCGACCGGGCGGGGGCCGCTACCGCGAACGAGACCACGCCGTCGGGCTGGGACCGAGAGAGCGCGAGAGGACCATTCCATCGGGCGGCGGCAGACAGCGCGAGAGGACCACGCCGTCGGGCCGGGACCGAGAGAGCGCGGGAGGACTACGCCGCCGAGCCCAGCTCGCGCGAGAGCCGCGCGGCGGCCTTCGTGATCGCCGCCGCGGCCGCGCCGTGCAGGGCCTCCTCGGTCAGCCGCAGGCTCGGACCGGACAGCGAGATTGCCGCGACGACACGCTGGCTCGCATCACGCACGGGCGCCGCGACGCATTGCAGACCCGCGCAGAACTCCTCGAGGTCCGTGGCGTAGCCGCGCAGCTGGACGCCCCGCAGCTCCTCGGCGAGCTTGTCGCGATCCGTCACGGTCGCCTCCGTGTAGCGGCCGAGCGGATGCTCGCGCCGCTCGGCGGCGAGTCCACGCGCGGCCGCCGCCGTCGCGCTCGGGGCGCCGTAGCCGGGCGCGTGGGCGAGGAGCACCTTGCCGAGGGCCGTGCAATGGGCCGGGAGCCGCTCACCGACGCGGCTGCCCGTCAGCACGAGCTGCGCGGGCTGCACGCCGTCGAGGTGCACGACCTCGTCGCCGCGGTCACCGCGCGAGAGGACACCGAGATGGGCTGTCTCGCCGCAGTCGCGCGCGAGCTCCTCGAGGATGGGTCGCGCCTGGCGCATCAGGGTATGGCTGCGCGCGAAGGCGTGCGCGAGCTCGAGGCAGCGCGGACCGAGATGGTAGAGCTCGGTCTCGGGTGTCTGCTGGATGTAGCCGGCGAGCTCGAGGGTCGCGAGCAGACGGAAGGCGTTGTTCTTGTGGAGTCCGAGCCGCCGGGCGAGATCGCTGACGCCCATCTCCGTCTCTGTGTGGAACACCTCGAGCATGCGCAGGGCGTTCGTGACGGTCTGGATGGCGTAGTCGCTCTTGGGCTTGCTCGAACCACCACTCCTCGGCATCGAACGCATCCCCCTCACCGACGATTCCGTCGATCCGTCCCGTCGCTTCCCGTCGCCCCCTTGCCCTGTCGCCCATCGCACATCGGACCGGATCCGCGTGCTGTCCGACTTCCTTCGAGATCTCTCGAGGAAGCCCCATCGCACGAGGCGAACGAGTCCACCGATGCGAACGATGCGAACGAAGGAGCGAGGCGACTGGAATCCGGAGACGCGTGAGGCGAGTCGCAGAGTCGCGAGCCGATTCGATCCAGGAAGCCCAGGGGGTCGGCTCTTTCTAACGCAACGCTCGCGGCAATGTCAACGAGCGCCAACGGCAGAGCCGCCCGGAAAAAACCCGCATACACGAGAATGTGTCTGCCTGATCGTTCGCAGTCGAGCGGACGCAAAGGCATTTCGATCGACCTCTCAGCTCGGGACACGGACGAAAAATCCCGCGCGCGACGCGCGGCGGACGCGCGACGCGCTCCCGACCCCGCCCCTCGCCCGAATGGAAACGAGAGGAGACGTCTGCCTGCCTAATGCGCGGGGCAATGGATCGGGATCAGGGGCGCGGTCGTTCGGCGGCGCGGGTGGCCAGCTCGGTCGCGAGGAGCTCGGCGATGAGGGTGACGAGCCCCAGCACGATCGCGATGTCGGCGAAGTTGAAGTCGGGCAGGACGTCGGAGCCGACCGGACCGGGATGCAGGAAGTCGACGCCCATCCCGAAGCGAAGTCGGTCGAGACCATTGCTCGCCACGCCACCGAGCATCGCCCCGAGCGCCGCCGCGCAGGCCTGCTCCCCTCGGGCCAGCTGCACGTAGAAGCCGAGCGCGATCGCCGCCGTCGCGAGCGAGAGCACTGCGAGGCCGGCGAGCTGTGCCGCAGGCAGCCAGTCGCGAAAGACCCCGAAGGCCCCGCCGACCGACGGCACGTGGGTCCAGGCGATCACCCCGGGCAGCAGCGCGACCCGCTCGCCGAGGCCGAGCGTCTCGACGACGTGCTGCTTGCCGAGCTGGTCGAGCAGCACGACGAGCAGGACCGTCGGCAGGAAGACGACGTGCTTCGAGATCATGCGTCCCTCTCCGCCCATCCCGCGGTCGCTAGCGCAGCTCGCTCGCGGACAGCCACTCGTCCTCCCAGACCGATGGCGACAGCGAGCGGGCGGATTCGAAGAGGGCGTCGGCCTCGTCGTGGCGACCGAGGGCGCGATCGATGCCGGCGCGCAGGCCCACGCCCCAGACGTCGACCTCCGGACCGAGGCCGTCCTGGGTCTCGAACAATGCACGCGCCTGATCGAGGAAGGCACTCGCCTCGTCGGGCGAGCCGCCCTCGAGGTGATGGCGCGCGAGCGCCAGGAAGGCGTAGGGATTCGTCGGGTCGACACCGATCGCACGCTGGTAGCTCGCCAGCGCCCGCGACGGCCGACCGGCCGTGTCCTCGTCGAGCCCCGCGATCACCAGACGGAGCGAGGCATCGCGCGCCGCGTCGTAGCGACCGATCGCGTCCGAGACCGTCTGCGGTCGCGTCGGCAGGAGGCCGAGCCCGGGCCCTTCCACGATCGCGCAGCCCGACGCGAGGAGCGCGACGAGACCCGACGCCACGAGGCCGAGGGCCCTGCCGCGCCCCGCGCGTCGTTCCCTTCGATTCGCCAAGAAGCGCTCCTTTGCCGTCGCCGGACCCGTCCCCCGAACCCGTCGGGCCGGCCCGGGAGTCTGCCCGAGCTTCGTCCGCTCGCCACCTCGCCCCGATCAGCGGCCGAAGAGACGGTCGAAGAAGCCCCGGCGACGGAAGAAGCGCTCGCGCGGACAGGTCTTCTCGGGGGCCGTGCCCGCGAGGAAGTACTCGGGGCGATGCTCGGGACAGCCGAGGAGCGCGCGGGCGCCGCTCTGCGGATCGATGTCGATCTGCTCGACGCTCGACGGCTTCACGAAGGCGCCGCGCACCTCGTCGCCGGTCACCGCCGACAGGAAGTCCGCCCAGATCGGTAGCGCCCCGCGGCTGCTCGGCACGCCGATCGCCTTCGGCTCGTCGTAGCCGACCCACACGACCGCGACCATCTCGGGCGTGAAGCCGACGAACCAGAGGTCGTACTCCTCGTCGGTCGTGCCCGTCTTGCCCGCGATCGGGCCGCGCAGTCCGCGCGCGCGCAGGCCCGAGCCCGTGCCGCGATCGACGACGCCCTCGAGCAGGGACGTCGTCAGGTAGGCCGTGCCCGGGTCGAGCACGCGGCGCGCGCCGGCGAGTGGCCACTGCTCCTGACCGACGCCGCGGTCGTCGAGCAGGCCGATGAAGCTGCGGGGGGTCGGGCGCAGGCCGCCGTTCGCGAAGGTCGCGTAGACCGTCGCGATCTCGAGGGGCGAGACCTCGGCCGTGCCGAGCGCGAGGGAGGGCACGGCGGGCAGCGGGCTCTCGATGCCGAGCCGACGCGCCATCTCGACGACGTTCGAGATGCCGACGCGCTGGCCGATCCGCGCGGCGGGCACGTTCAAAGAGCGCTCGAGCGCCTCGCGCGCCGTGACCGGTCCGCGGAACTGCTTGTCGAAGTTGACGGGCTCCCAGGCGCCGTTCGGCGTGTCGATGCGGAGCGGCTCGTCGGGCACCATCGTCGCGAGCGTGATCGCCGGCCCCGACTGCGGCGCGAGCGCCGCCGCGTACACGACGGGCTTGAACACGCTGCCCGCCTGCCGCCGCGCCATCGTGCAGCGATTCCACTGCGAGGTCGCGTAGTCCCGTCCGCCGACCATCGCGAGGATCTCGCCCGTCTGCGGCCGCATCACGAGCAGACAGCCCTGCAGCCTCGCTGCGCCCTTCTTCTTCGTGTCGACCCCGAGGCGCTTCTCGAGGCTCGCGAGTCCGTCGGCGAGATGCTTGACCGCGGCGCGCTGGAGCATCGTGTCGAGGGTCGAGTAGATGCGCAGCCCCTCGACCGAGAGCAGCTCGTCGTCGTAGACCTCGGGCAGCTGCTTCGCGAGGGCATCGAGGAAGTAGCGGTCCTGACCCGACTCGAGCGAGATCGCCGCGAGGGAGAGCTCGCGGCCGCGCGCGTGCTCGGCCTCCTCTCGCGTGATGCGTCCCTGCTCGGCCATCAGCTCGAGCACGAGGTCCCGGCGCTTCTTCGCGCGCTCGGGATGCCGATGCGGACTCATCGCGTTCGGACTCTGGATCACCGCCGCGAGCAGCGCCGACTCGTCGATCGAGAGATCCGCCACGCGCTTGCCATAGAAGAAGCGCGCGGCCTCGCCGATGCCGTGGATCGCGGTCGAGCCGCGGCGACCCATGTAGATCTCGTTGAGATAGGCCTCGAGGATCTGGCGCTTGTCGTACCGGGCCTCGACGAGCAGCGCCATCGCCGCCTCGGTCAGCTTGCGGCGCAAGGTGCGCTCGGGGGTCAGGAAGAAGTTCTTGACCAGCTGCTGGGTCAGCGTGCTGCCGCCCTGACGGATGCCACCGGCGCGCAGGTTCGCGAGCAGGGCGCCGGCGATGCGGCGCGGGTCGATGCCGTGGTGCTGCTCGAAGCGGCGGTCCTCGACGGCGTAGATCGCGGCGATCAGATGGTCCGGGACCTCGGCGATCTCGATCAGGTCGCGCTGCTCGCGCTCGCCGCCGAAGAAGGACGAGATCGCCTCCGGCTCGAGGGTCACGACGGGCACGCGGCCGCCGCGGTCGTCGCGCATCTCGGCGACGCGGCCACCGGCGAGGCGGAACTCGACCTTGCGATCGTCCTCGGGCAGCTGCGGGTGCTCGAAGCCGCGCAGATGCACGCGCAGCCGACCCGGCCCCCAGCGATAGCTCCCGACGGCGAGCGGTGCGTCGTCCTTCTGCTCGCGGTAGCCCGTGCGCAGCAGCCAGCCCGCGAGGTCGAGGCGCTGCCAGTCGGCGCCGGGGTAGATGACGATCGGTGCGGCGTAGACCCGCGAGGGCACGGAGAAGCGCCGGCCCTCGAAGCGCGACACGACGACCCGGTCGAGCTCGAGCAGCCAGCCCGCCGCCCAGATGCCCGCCGCGAAGGCGAGCGCCACGACGACGAGGCCGAGCCGACGCGCACGCAGCAGGCCGGGCGGCGGCGCCTCGCGGTCCGAGCCACCGCGACCGCCCTTGCCCCCGCGCCCCCCGCGCTCCGACGTCTTCCTGCCGGCCCGCGAGCCCGCCTTCGCCATGCCTCTCGCCATCCCCCCGCGCGACGCTGCACCCGGCCCGGGACACTAGGCCGAACCCCACGGGACGGCATCGGCGCCGGCCGCGCGCGCCCTGCCATGGAACCCGCCGCGGCCCGCGCGTTCCGAGTCCTCGCGAACCGCCGCGCCGCGGCGGGCGCTCCGGCCGGGCGCGCTCGTCGGCCGCGGCGGGGGTTCCGGCCGGGCGCGCTTGTGCGCCGCGGCGCGAACCGCGAGAGTACGGCGCCATGAGCTCCCGATCCTCGAAAGCCGGACCCTCGCAAGCCTCGAGCGCGCCCGACGCGCCCGCCGGCGGCGCCAAGAAGCCCTGGGGCGGCCGCTTCTCCGAGGCGACCGACCCGACCGTCGAGCGCTTCTCCGCCTCGATCCACTTCGACCGCGTGCTGGCGCGCCACGACATCCGCGGCTCGAAGGCCCAGGCCCGCATGCTCGGCGAGGCGGGGCTGATCGCCCGCGAGGAGTCGGCCGAGCTCGTCGCGGGCCTCGAGCGGATCGCCGGCGAGATCGAGGCGGGGACCTTCCCCTTCGACCCCGCCCTCGAAGACATCCATATGAACATCGAGGCGCGCCTGCGCACGCATCTCGGCGCCGTCGCGGGCAAGCTCCACACGGGCCGCTCGCGCAACGACCAGGTCGCGACGGATCTCGCCCTCTTCCTGCGCGAGGTCGGCCTCGCGACCGAGCGCGGCCTGCTCGAGCTGCGCGGGGTGCTGCTCGAGCGTGCCCGCGAGCACGTCGACACGGTGCTCCCGGGCTACACGCATCTCCAGCGCGCCCAGCCCGTCCGCCTCGCGCACCATTGGCTGGCCCACGTCGAGGTGCTCGGCCGAGACGCCTCGCGCTTCCGCGACGGGCGCGCACGGATCCGGCGCTGTCCGCTCGGCGCGGGGGCGATGGCGGGCTCGACGCTGCCCTTGCTGCGGGAGCGGACCGCCGCGGAGCTCGGCTTCGAGGCGCCCACGCGCAACAGCATGGACACGGTCGCGTCGCGGGACGGCGCCCTCGAGTACCTGTCGAACGCGGCGATCACGATGGTGCATCTGTCGCGGCTGGCGGAGGAGCTCGTGCTCTGGAGCTCGGCGGAGTTCGGCTTCGTCGAGCTGGCGGACGCCTACTCGACGGGCTCGAGCCTGATGCCTCAGAAGAAGAACCCCGACGTGCCGGAGATCGTGCGCGGGAAGTCGGGGCGTGCGATCGGCAACCTGGTCACGCTGCTGACGGTCCTGAAGGGGCTTCCGCTCACCTACAACCGCGATCTGCAGGAGGACAAGGAGCCGCTCTTCGACTCGGTCGAGACCCTGCGCGACTCGCTCGAGGTGATGGCGGGCGCGCTCGCGACGCTCTCCGTGCGCGTCGATCGGATGGCGGCGGCGGCCGCGGATCCGATGCTGCTGGCGACGGACCTCGCGGAGTTCCTGGTGCGGCAGGGCGTGCCCTTCCGCGACGCCCATGAGGTCGTCGGTCGGATCGTCGGCCACTGCACGCGGAGCGGGGTCGGTCTGCGCTCCCTCGACAAGGGGACGATGCAGTCGTTCCATCCGGCCTTCGACGCCGGGGCGGACGAGCTGCTCGACCTGGAGCGGAGCCTCGAGAGCCGTTCGCTCGCGGGCGGGACCGCGCGCGGCCGCGTCGAGGCGACCCTCGCGGAGATCGAGGCCGAGCTCGCAACGGAGCGCGCGGCGCTCGAGCGCGCCGAGGCGGCGGAGCGCGGGGGTCGGGCATGACGTCCACGTTCCGCACGTCGCGCGGCGTGACGCGCTGCTCGCACCGGACGCGGCGGCTCGCGATCCTCGGAATTCTCGCGATCGCGGGTACACTCCTGGCCTGCGGCCGCTACGGGCGGCCCGTGCGGCCGGCGCCCGCGCCCGACGCGCGCGCCGCCGACCTCCGATCCGATATCCGAGCCGCAGCCGTCCTCCCGATCCCGACCGGAGCGCCCCGACGATGAGCCGACCCCTGCCCTTCACGAAGATGCACGGCGCCGGAAACGACTTCGTCGTCTTCGACGGGCTGCGCGACGAGCTGCCCGCGGACCTCTCGAAGCTCGCGCAGGCGATCGCAGACCGGCATTTCGGCGTGGGCTTCGACCAGATGCTCGTCGTGCGCGCGTCGGCGTCCGCCGACTTCCGGATGGACATCTACAACGCCGACGGCTCCCAGGTCGAGATGTGCGCAAACGGCATCCGCGCCTTCTACAAGTACCTGCGCGACGCGGGGCACACGAAGTCGGACGAGATCGGCGTCGAGACGTTGTCGGGCGTCGTGCGACCACGCTGGGCGGGCGAAGGCCTCGTGACCGTCGACATGGGGCTCCCGATCCTGATCCCCGAGAAGATCCCGACGACGCTCGCGACCGGTCCCGGCCCCGTCCTCGACGTGCCGATCGACGTGCCGGCCTCGCTCTGGCCGGATGGGCAGACGGAGTTCCGCGCGGCGTCGGTCTCGATGGGCAACCCGCATTGCGTGATCCAGGTCGACGACATCGACGCGATCCCCCTCGATCGCGTGGGCCCCGCCCTCGAGCACCACGTCGCCTTCCCGAACCGCGTGAACGTCGAGTTCATCGAGATCGTCTCCCGCGATCGCATCCGGCAACGGACCTGGGAGCGCGGCACGGGCGAGACCCTCGCCTGCGGCTCCGGCGCCTGCGCCGTTGCGGTCGCATCGATGCTGCGGGGCGTGGTCGACCGCGAGGTGACGATCGAGCTACGCGGCGGCGAGCTGCGGATCGCCTGGGCCGACCGCACGAGCCACGTCTTCATGACGGGTCCCGCCGCCACGGTCTTCACGGGCGTCTGGCCCCTCGACGACTAACATTCCCGCGTCACGGCGCGGCCGCTCGCGATCCCGCCGTGGGCTCACGCACGTGAGCGAGGAACTGCCAGCATGTTCGAAGGCATCCACACCGCGCTCGTCACGCCCTTCCGCAACGGCGGGGTCGACGAGGAGGCGCTCCGCGCCCTCGTCGAGCGCCAGATCGAGGCGGGGATAGACGGCCTCGTGCCCTGCGGCTCGACCGGCGAGTCCGCCACGCTCTCGCATCTCGAACATCGCCAGGTCGTCGAGATCGTGATCGACGCCGCCCGCGGTCGCGTGCCCGTGATGGCCGGAACGGGCTCGAACTCGACCCGGGAGGCGATCGAGCTGACGCGGCACGCGAAGGAGGCCGGCGCGTCCGGCGCGCTCCTCCTCTCGCCCTACTACAACAAGCCGACCCAGGAAGGCATCTACGCCCACTACGCCGCGATCGCGAGCGAGGTCGCCTTCCCCCTCGTCGTCTACAACATCCCGGGCCGCACGGCGTCGAACATCGCCCCCGAGACGATCGCCCGCCTCGCCCGCCTCGAACACATCGTCGGTGTGAAGGAGGCCTCGGGCAATCTCGACCAGATGTCGCACGTGATCGCCAAGTGCCCGGCCGACTTCGCCGTACTCTCCGGCGACGACTCGCTGACGCTGCCCCTGATGGCGATCGGCGGAAAGGGCGTCATCTCGACCAGCTCGAACATCGCCCCGGGCCTCGTCTGCGACATCGTCCGCCGCTTCGAGGCGGGCGACGTCGCCGGCGCGCGCGCCCGGCACTACGAGCTGCTGCCGCTCTTCGACGTGCTCTTCTGCGAGACGAATCCGATCCCGGTCAAGGCCGCGGCCGCCGCGCTCGGCTGGTGTGGCGGCGAGATCCGCCTGCCGCTCACGCCGATCGGCGACGCGAACCTCGAGCGATTGAAGGTCGTGCTGAAGGATCTCGGCATCCTGCAATGAAGCGCAGGGAGACTCCGAAGGAGGAGAAGGCTTCGTGACGGCGGTGAAGGATCGGACGGGCGTGATGGTGGTGGGCGCGCAGGGGCGCATGGGCCTCGAGGTGCGCGCGGCGCTCGCTGGCGAGCCGCGGCTGCGCTTCGCGGGCGCGCTCGAGCGACCGGGCCATCCGGAGGTCGGCCGCACGCTCGAGCCCGCGGTCGCGGGGGATCCGGGCGTCGTGCTGCGCGACGAGCCCAAGGCGGCCCTCGACGGCTGCGGGGTCGCGATCGACTTCTCCGTGCCGGCCTCGACCCTCGCGAACCTGCGCGTCGCCGCCGATGCCGGGATCGCCTACGTGACGGGCACGACGGGCTTCGACGAGGCCGGCCGCGCCGAGATCGCGCGGCTCGCCGAGCGGATCCCGGTCGTGCACGCGCCGAATTTCTCGGTCGCCGTGAACGTGCTCGGTCATCTCGCCCGGGAGGCGGCGCGGCTGCTGGGACCCGGCTACGACGCCGAGCTCTTCGAGCTGCATCATGGGCAGAAGCGCGATGCCCCGAGCGGGACGGCGCTCTTCCTCGCCGAGGCGGTCGCCGAGGGGCAGGGCAAGACGCTCGCGGAGCACGTCGTGCTCGAGCGCTCCGGCGAGACGGGACCGCGACCCGAGGGCGCGATCGGCATCCAGACCCTGCGCGGGGGCGACAACCCCGGCGAACACACGGTCTACTTCGTCGGCCGGGGCGAGCGCGTCGAGCTCGTCCATCGCGCCCAGACCCGCGGACACTTCGCCGTCGGCGCCGTGCGCGCCGCCGCGTGGCTCGCCGGCCGCGCTCCCGGCCTCTACCGGATCGAGCAGGTCCTCGGGCTCGCGTCCTAGCCAACGCCGACCGCGCGAATCCGCTGGACTCGACCGGATGCGCCCCCCATCATGGGGGCTCGCCATCCATCGACCCATGTCTCGACCACGACCAAACCCCAGACCAGGGAGCCCCGCGATGCTGACGCTTCAGGAAATCTCCGACCGCCTCGAGATCCAGGACCTCGTCTGGCGCTACTCCGAGATCATCGACACCAAGGACTTCGACAAGCTCCGCGACGAGGTCTTCACCCCCGACGCGTTCATCGACTACTCCGCCTTCGGCGGCTCGAAGGGCGACCTCGAGACGACGATCGCGTTCCTGCACAAGGCCATGAAGGTCTTCCCGCACCACCAGCACATGAACGGGAACATCCAGATCAAGCTCGACGGCGACCGCGCGACGGGCAAGGTCATGTGCATCAATCCGCAGGAGTGCGAGCCGAAGAGCGGCGAGAAGTGGGGCCACATCTTCTTCTGCGGCCTGTGGTACCTCGACGAGTACGTCCGCACGCCCGCCGGCTGGCGCATCCGCAAGCGCGTCGAAGACGCGAGCTACGTGTACAACGCGCCGGCGTTCATGCAGCAGTCCTAGCGACGCTACGGCGGCGGCGGATCGCCCTGCCCGGGAAGAATCTACAAAGGTCCGAGGTCTCGGATCGTCCGTGTCTCGTCCGCGTGCGGCTCGGGATCGCCCGGACGCCGGTACGCCCCTTGCACCCTCCATTCGAACGCGCCCGTGCGATTCGAATGGAGGCATCATGGCCGAGAGACCCACGACCACGACGGACGCCGGCATACCGGCGCCGAGCGACGAGTACTCGCTGACGACCGGCCCGACCGGGCCGATCCTGCTGCAGGACCACTACCTGATCCAGAAGATGGCCCAGTTCAACCGCGAGCGGGTCCCGGAGCGGGTGGTCCACGCGAAGGGAGCCGGCGCGCACGGCTACTTCGAGTGCCACGAGGACCTGCGCGCGTTCACCCGCGCGAAGGTCTTCCGCAAGGGCAGGCGAACCGACGCCTTCGTGCGCTTCTCGAGCGTCGCCGGCGAGCAGGGCTACCCGGACACGGTCCGCGACCCGCGCGGCTTCGCGATCAAGCTCTACACGGAAGAGGGCAACTACGACCTGGTCGGCAACAACACGCCGATCTTCTTCATCCGCGACCCGCAGAAGTTCCAGGACTTCATCCACTCCCAGAAGCGCCGCTCGGACAACGGCATGCGGGACCACGCGATGCAGTGGGACTTCTGGACGCTCTCGCCCGAGACGGCGCATCAGGTCACGTTCCTGATGACCGACCGTGGCACGCCACGCACCTACCGGCACATGAACGGCTACGGCAGTCATACCTTCACGTGGGTGAACGAGGACGGCCAGGCCTTCTACGTGAAGTACCACTTCAAGACGGACCAGGGCATCGAGAACTTCACCCGGCGCGACGCGCAGGCGATGACCGCCGAGGATCCCGACTACCATCGCCGCGACCTCTGGAATGCGATGGAGCGGGGCGACGAGGCGTCGTGGACCCTCGAGATGCAGATCATGCCCGTCACCGAGGCGGCGAACTACCGCTTCGACCCCTTCGACCTGACCAAGGTCTGGCCCCACGCCGACTACCCGCCGATCCCGGTCGGACGCCTGGTCCTGAACCGGAACCCCGACGACTACTTCGCCGAGGTCGAGCAATCCGCCTTCGAGCCCTCGAACCTGGTTCCCGGGATCGAGCCCAGCCCTGATCGGATGCTGCTCGGTCGGCTCTTCAGCTATCCCGACGCCCATCGCCATCGCATCGGCACGAACTACCTGCAGCTCCCGATCAACCGGCCGATCGGCGAGGTCCGGAGCTACAACAAGGACGGCGCGATGCGCCTGCGCAATCCCGGCGATCCGGTCTACGCGCCGAACAGCCGAGGCGGCCCGGCGGCCCGACCGGAGCGCTACGCCGAGACCCACGTGCGCTGGCCGACGGGCCCGCTCGTCCGCGCGCCGCAGCGACGGCACCCGGAGGACGACGACTTCGGACAGGCCCGGACACTGATCGACAAGGTCCTCGGCGGTGAAGAGGTCGACCATCTCGTCGACAACGTCGTCGACCATGCCGGCCAGGGACTCTCCTCGAAGATGCAGGCCCGCGTCGTGGACTACTGGCGATCGATCCACACGGACGTCGGAGATCGCGTCGCCCGCGCACTCGGCACGGAGTGAGCGGCTCGCCCACGCCCGCCGGATCGACACGGCGGGCGTTCCGGGGGCCGGAGACGAGGCCATGACCTCGTCCTTTCTATCGGGGTGGGCCGAGGCGGCGATGACCTCGCTCGGCTTCTTCTGGACCGCGCTCTGGGCCTTCTGTCTCGGCTACCTGATCAGCGCGATGATCCAGGTCCTCGTGACCGAGGCGCGCATGCAGAGGACGATGGGGCGGGACGGCCCACGATCCGTCGCGCTCGCGGTGGGCTTCGGGTTCCTCTCGAGCTCGTGCAGCTTCGCCGCCCTCAGCACGAGCCGGGCGCTCTTCCAGAAGGGCGCCGGACTCGTGCCGGCGCTCGCCTTCCTGCTCGCGTCGACGAATCTCGTCATCGAGCTCGGCATCCTGATCTACGTGTTCCTGGGCTGGCCCTTCGTGGCCGGCGAGTACCTGGGCGGCCTGCTCCTGATCGCGATCATGTGGCTCCTCGTCCGTTCGACCCTGCCTGCGCGACTCGAGGAGGAAGCGCGGGAGCACAGCCGGATCGAGGCCGAAGGAGAGGAGGACGAAGGCGATCTCGAGCGATCCGACTGGCGCGAACGGATCCGATCGCGGGACGGTTGGGAACGCATCGCAAAGCGCTACTTCATGGAGTGGAAGATGGTCTGGCGCGACGTCACGTTCGGCTTCACCGTCGCCGGTGTGATCGCAGCCTTCGTCCCCGACCGGCTCTTCCGAACCCTCTTCGTCGGGGCCGACGCGGGTCAGGATCCCGCGATCGGAGAGCTCGTCCTCCAGGCGGCGATCGGTCCGCTCGCAGCCTTCTTCACGTTCATCGGGTCCATGGGCAACATCCCGCTCGCGTCGCTGCTCTTCGCTTCGGGCGTGAGCTTCGCCGGCGTGATGGCCTTCCTCTTCTCCGACCTCGTCGTCTTCCCCGTCCTGCGCATCAGCGCCCGCTACTTCGGGTGGAGGATGGCCGTCTACATCCTCGGTGTCTTCCTGGTCTGTCTGATCACGACCTCGACGCTGTTGCACGTCGGATTCGACGCCGTCGGCTGGCTGCCCGCGTCGGCGCGAGCGACCCACGGATCGATCCGGCCGGAGTCTCGATTCGCGATCGACCACACGCTGGCGCTCGATCTGCTCTTCCTCGGCGTCACGGGGGTGCTCGGCTGGCTGTCGCGTGGGGGCTCCGCGGCTCCGGGAGGAGACGCGGGCGATCCGGGTCGGGATGTCGACGAGAGCGAAGGCTGCGGGACGTCGGCGGAAGACGACATGGACGATTCCGGGGCCGCCTTCGGAGATCGGTTGCTGCGGGGCCTCGCCCTGCTCTCGTTCGCCTGGATCGTCGGCGGTGCTGGAGTCGCGCTCTTCGCGCGATGACTCCATGACTACACCACTACACCGAAGCCGGATCGGCTCAGTCGTCGGCCCGCCGCGGCCCCTCGACCTTGCGCTGGCGCTGCATGGCCGTCAAACGCTCGACGACCGCCACGCTCAGCGCGTCCATGCCGGGTCCGTAGCTCGCCACGAAGGTCCCCTTCTGCTGCGCATCCGAGGTACGGAGCGCGAAGAGCACGGCCTCGTCCTGCGGATCACTCTCGCCTTCGAAGCGCACGATCTCCTCGAGGACCAGGTCCTCGGGCGCGAAGCTCGTTCCGTCCAGATCCAGCAGTCCGCCGGCCCGCGGCCGGAAGCCCCGCTCGTAGCCGTGCTTCCCGAGACGAATCAGAGCCTCACCCAAGGTCTCCATCGGCGTTCGACTACCCATACAGCCTCCCTCGTCGAGCTCCCGACTGCTCGATTCGCCGCGCACGGCTCATGATCCCGGCATCGAACACTCAGGCCGCGCGCGAGGCGTGGTCGTCGGGTGCTCGGAACGTGAGAACGGGGCAGGGTGCGCTCCGCAGGGTCCGCTCGGCCACGCTTCCGAGGAAGACGTGTGCGAGACCCGTCCTGCCGTGCGTACCCATCACGATCAGGTCGGCGTCGAGCTCCTCCGCCGCGCTACAGATCGCGTGGGCGACGTTCGACCCCTGCACGACCTGCGTCCCGAAGAAGATGGACAGCTCGCTCGATAAGCCGTCGATCGTCTTGCGCAGCGCCGCCCGGACCTCGCCCGAGACCGCCTCGAAGTCGAAGGCCGGAGGGGGTGGCTCGCCGTGCGGATACGCGTAGGAATACGCCGGAGGCTGGATCACGTGCAGCAGACGGACTCCGGCCGAGAGCCGCCTCGCCAGGTCCGCCGCGACGACGAGCGCCGCGTCGGAATGGACCGAGAAGTCGTAGGGCACCAGGAATTCCCCTTCCGGGGTCGTCAGGCTCATGGCTTCCTCCTTTCCATCGAACGCGTGAAGGGATCGCGCTAGGCGCGATCCTCGCCCTTCACGAGATCCTTCGCCTTCTCCGAGGCCTGGTCGATCAGCTCTTCGGCCTTCCGCTTCGCCTGACCGACCTTCTGCTCCACACGCCCTTCCTTTCGCAGATCGTCGTCGTCGAGCAGGCTGCCCGCGGCCTCCTTCGCTCGTCCCTTGGCCTCGTCGATCAGTCCACCTTCTTCGCCCATGGATTCCTCCTCGCTTCGTGCCGGCCCGACACGGATGCTCGAGCCTCGGCTTCGTTCGGTTCTTCCCTTCTTCTTCGAGCGCATCCCGTCCGGCCATGTCGGTCGGATCACGCGGTCGCGCTCCCATGCACGAGGGAATCGCAAGCATCGTGCCGAGTGCGCCGACGAAGCCATCCGATCGGTCCGCGGACGTCTCGCCGCCCCATCCGGCGGATCACGACCGGATCGCGCCATCCGGACCCCACCTCGACAGGCCGGACTTCCCCGCTGGAGATGCGCAGACGATGCAGCTTCTACAAACGCGCGCGCTGCGGCTCGTTCGGCTCGTCGTCGCCTGCGCTGGAACGCGTCACGTACCCCGGCACGCCTCTTGCTTCGTTCCATTCACGAGACACGAACGAAGCAGCGAACCAAACGAAAGGAGAAGACATGAAGTTCGAGATTCCCTCTCTCCCCTATGCCAAGGACGCCCTGGAGCCCCACCTCAGCGCCGAGACGCTCGAGCTCCACTACGAGAAGCACCACAAGGGCTACCTCCGCAAGCTCCAGAACGAGATCGACGGCAAGCCCGAGGCCGAGCGCGAGCTCGAGGATCTGGTGCGCACGTCGGGAGGCGACGTCTTCAACAACGCCGCGCAGATCTGGAACCACTCGTTCTACTGGAAGAGCATGAAGCCGGGCGGCGGCGGATCGCCGACGGGCGATCTCGCGAAGGAGATCGAGACGTACTTCGGCTCCGCCGATGGATTCCGGCAGACCTTCCGCGCGGCGGCGACCGGTGAGTTCGGATCGGGCTGGGCCTGGCTCGTACGTGGACCGCTGGGCCGCCTCTCGGTCCGGAGCAGCTCGGATGCGGACAATCCGGTCCACAAGGGCCTCACGCCCCTGCTGACGATCGACGTCTGGGAGCACGCCTACTACGTCGACTACCGCAACGAGCGGGGTCGTTACGTCGACGCGTTCCTCGAGCATCTGGTCGACTGGGACTTCGTCGCGCGAAACCTGGACGCGGCGAAGCGCGCGGAGGTTCGCGAGGGCTAGCGGGAGCGGGCGGCGCGGCGGGTGGGCGCGGCGTCTCCCCGACCGCCCGCCCGCTCGATCCGGGCAGGCGATCGGCACCTCCTCTAGCGCGTGGCGTCGTCGCCGCCGGAGCTCGACTTCGCGGCTTCGTAGACGTTGAGCCGGTTGTAGAGGGTCTTGAGGCTGATGCCGAGCACCTTCGCCGCGCGCTTCTTGTCGCCCTCGAGCTCTTCGAGGGTGGCGAGGATGAGACGGCGCTCCGCCTCCTGGACCGAGGCGCCGAGTCGGATCTGCAGGACGGCGCCGTCCGGCGTCGTCGTCGGCCCGCTCGTATCGGGCTCGGGCAGCATGTCGGGGCCGATCACGTCGTCCGCGAGGATGTGCGCACGCTCGATCGCGTTCTTCAGCTCACGGACGTTCCCCGGCCAGGCACAATCGAGCAGTCGCGCCCGGGCCGCGTCGCCCAGCCGCTTCGACGTCCCCTCGCGCTCGTTCACCCCGGCGAGGAAATGCGCCGCGAGCAGCTCCACGTCGTCGCCGCGCTCACGCAAGGGCGGCAGGTGGATCGGGAAGACGTTCAGCCGGTAGAGGAGATCCTCCCGGAGCGCCCCCTCGGCCACCGCCTCCTGCGGATCCCGATTCGACGCCGTCACGACGCGGACGTCGACCGTAGTCGGCGACGTGGCGCCGACGCGCGTGACCGCGCCGGTCTCGAGCACGCGCAGCAACTTCACCTGGAGCTCGATCGGCATCTCCGTGATCTCGTCGAGGAAGAGCGTGCCGCCGCTCGTCTCCTCGAAGTAGCCCCGCCGCCGGCGGTCGGCGCCCGTGAAGCTCCCCTTCTCGTGCCCGAAGAGCTCGCTCTCGATCAGCGACTCGCTCATCGCGCCGCAGTTGAGCGCGAGGAAGGGGCCGTCCTTGCGGCGACTCAGCCGATGCACCGTCTCGGCGACCAGCTCCTTGCCCGTCCCGCTCTCGCCCGTCACGAAGACCGTACTGTCCGTCGTCGCGACGCGATCGACGAGATCGTAGACCTGCTGCATCGGCTTCGATCGCCCGACCATCGGACCGAAGCGCCCGAGCTCGCGCAGCTCGCCCCGCAGCGCGTGCACCTCGTGCTTGAGACCGCGCGTCCTGGCTACGTGCGTGAGGATCGACTGGAGGCGCGCGCGATCCACGGGCTTCGGCAGGTAGTCGAGCGCACCGACCCGCAACGCCTTGATCGCGCTCTCGACGGCGACGTCCCCCGTCATCACGACGAACTCCGTGCGCTCCGCGAGCGCCTCGTCCTCGAGGAGCTCGAGGCCCTCGCCGTCGGGCAGCCCGAGATCGAGCAGCACGACGTCCGCCCCCTCCTCGGCGAGCTGCTCGCGGGCGCCCGCCAGGCTGCCCGCCTCGCGGGTCCGATAGCCTTCGCGGCCGACCAGGGCCGCAACGCTTACGCGGAAGTCTTCGTCGTCCTCGACGATCAGGACGGAGAGCGGGGACATCGTCAGACTCCCTGCCGAGGGGTGCGATTGAGCTCGAGCCAGTAGCGGGCCGCCTCGGCGATGTAGTGGCCCGGACTCCTTCCCTGGAAGCGCTTCGACACGAAGCTGTTCGCCCCGAGCGCATAGCTGCGCTCGATGTCCTCCCGTCGCTCGGAGGAAGAGAGCACGACGACCGGCAGGTCCGCCGTACGCGGATCCCGGCGGATCCGCTCCAGCACCTGCCAGCCGTCGATTCGCGGCATCTTCAGGTCGAGGAAGACGACGCGGGGCGCGAGGGCCGCACGGGTCTCGTCGTCCTCGTCGCCGTCCTCGAGTCCGAGGCGCTCGAGCGCCTCGACGCCGTCGCGCGCGACGGCCACCTCGTCGTCGAGCCCGACGCGTCCGAGGGCGCGCAGCGCGATGTCGATCTCGTCGCGGTCGTCCTCGACCAGCAGGATCGTCCGTCGTTCGCTCATTCCACCTCCCGATCCGGCAGCGCGAAGGAGAAGCAGGCGCCCGCGCCGGGGCGGCCCTCGGCCCAGACCCGGCCGCCATGCCGCCGCACGATGCGTCGGACGATCGCGAGCCCGACGCCCGTCCCCTCGATCTCGTCCTCCGTGTGGAGTCGCTCGAAGAGGCCGAAGAGCTTGTCGACGTAGCGCATGTCGAATCCCCGCCCGTTGTCGGCGACGCTGTAGACGCACTCCCCTCCATCGATCCGACCGCTCACCTCGATCCGCCGCTTCTCGCAGCCGCGCGAGTACTTGATCGCGTTGCCGACGAGGTTGCCGAGCACGGCACCCAGCAACGCGGCATCGCCGTGCGCCGCCGGCAGTGGACCGACGACGAGCTCGACGTCGTCGTCGTTCTGGGCCGCGCGCACCTGGGCGAAGCTCTCCGCGACCAACGCGTTCATGTCGACCCGCTCGAAGCGCAGCGCCGCACGACCCGCTCGGGAGAGCTTCAACAGATCCTCGAGCAGGGTCGTCGCGCGCGAGGCGCTGCGCTCGATTCGCGCGACGATCGCCATGCCTTCCTCGTCGAGCACGCGACCTTCGAAGTCCTCCTCGAGGATCGCGACGAAGTTGAGGATCGCGCCGAGCGGCGAGCGGAGATCGTGCGAGACGGAGTGGTTGAAGGCCTCGAGCTCGGCGACGACCTCCTCGAGGGCCTCGGTCCGTTCGGCGACGCGGCGCTCGAGCTCGGCGCCGCGTTGCTCGACGAGGCGATGGCTCTCCGCGAGGACACGGGACTGGCGTTTGATCACGCGTAGCTGATGGGCGAGCACGGCCAGCACGAGGGAGAGCACGACGCCCGCCGCGAGCAGGTAGTGGGGGATCGGCGAGAGTCGCGCCGCCGCGTATTCGGGCGTCGGGCGCAGGACGATCCGCCACGGCCCCCCGAACGGCGACAGGACGGTCCGCTCCGACTGCCACCAATCCTGCCACGCATCGTTCGTGGGCTCGCCGCGCGCGTAGAGCCTGCGGCCCGCGGCCAGGACCTCGAGCGCATAGCCGGACGCCCGCGCGCGGAGCACCGTCTCGAAGAAGGGCGCGGCCTCGAAGCGACCGATCAGCCGACCCGCCGGATGCGAGGACGACACCTCGACCGGCAGCACGACCCGGTATCCGATCCGCCCCGCCTCGCCCTCGATCGGGCCCTCGAAACGGGGTCCGTCTCGCGCGTCGGCGTCGTCCGTCGCGCGGGGTCGATGGCCCGGTCCGCCGCCGGGCGGGTCGGCGACCTCGCCGCCGCTTCGATCGCCGGTGATCCAGTCGACGGCGACCAGGCCGGAGGCCCGATCCAGCCGCTCGGCCAGCGTGGCGCGCCACTCGGCCTCGGCGCCCGCGGCGAAGCGCCGGCGCAGGTCGGCGAGGCCTTCGAGGATCGCGAGATGGTGTGCGAGGCCGACCTCGATCGCGCTCGCCGTGGCGATGGCCGTCTCCTCGGTCGATCGCCGCAGCTGCTCGCGCCGCTCCGTCACGAGGACGCCCCAGATCGCGAGGGAGGCCAGGACGCCCACCAGCCCGATCAGGGCGGGGAGCCAGAGATCCCTCGACGGTCGTCCGATCACTCGATCCACCTCACGTTTGTAGAAACTACATTCCAGCGAGCATTCCGCGACCGCGTGGATCCGGCGGCGGCGCGCGCCGACTGCGTCCATTCCGTCTGCCGGCGGGGTCCTCGTCCTGCAGAGCAGGATCCGTGCCGCTCTCCGCCCGCTCGCCCGGAGGGCTCGGCGCCCCGAGGCCGGTCTCGACCCCGAGCGCACGCTCCCTCGGGTGGCACACGATCTGCACTCCGCGCCCTCCATGCAGCACCACGACGAAGCCCGGGAGCGCGAGAGCGTGCTGCGACCCGGCGAGACCTGCTGGCGGGTCGAGCGCGCCGCGCGCGTCGCCTTCCTGATCGATGGCGAGGCGTACTTCGCCGCGGTCGCCGAGGCGCTGGAGCGGGCCCGCCACGACGTCTGGCTGATCGGCTGGGACTTCCATACCTCCGTCCGTCTGCGCCGACCCGATCCGGGCGCGGACGGGCGTGCCGCGCAGGGATCGTCCGACGCGGGTGCGGGTGCGGCGGAGCGCGAAGCACGACCCGAGGATCTCGTCGGTCTGCTGGAGGCCACCGTGCGGCGGCGCCCGTCGCTCGACGTCCGCGTGCTCGCCTGGGACTACGCCATGCTCTACGCCCTCGAGCGCGAGCTGCTGCCCCTCGTCCAGTTCGGCGCGAAGACCCATCGTCGCATCCACTTCCGGATGGACGACACGCACGCACTCGGTGCGAGCCAGCACCAGAAGATCGTCGTCGTCGACGATGCCGTCGCCTTCGTCGGCGGCTTCGACCTGACGGCGCATCGCTGGGACACACGCGCGCACGCGCCCGACGAGCCCCGACGCGTCACGCCGGCGGGCGAGACCTATCAGCCCTTCCACGACGTGCAGATCGCGGTCGACGGCGACGCGGCGGCCGCGCTGGGCGAGCTCGCCCGCAGCCGTTGGTCCCGGGCGACGGGCGAACGCGTTCCACCCGTCTCGCCTACGGCTGCCGCCGCTTCGGATCCCTGGCCGGCACGACTCGAGCCCGACGCGCGCGACGTCCGGATCGGCATCGCGCGCACGCGGATTCCCACCCAGGCCGGACGGCCCGAGATCCGGGAGGTCGAGGCGCTCTACGGGGCGAGCCTCGCAGCGGCGCGACGCTGGATCTACGTCGAGAACCAGTACCTGACGGCGGCGCGGATCGGGGAGTGGCTGCTCGCACGGCTCGGCGAGCCCGAAGGACCGGAGATCGTGATCGTCGGCCCGCGACGCAACGACGGCTGGCTCGAGCGTGGCTCGATGGGCGCCCTGCGCGAGCGTCTGATCGCGCGACTCCGGCAGGCCGACCGCCACGACCGGCTTCGCCTCCTGCATCCCCACGTCGAGGGCCTCGGCGAGGACCGCATCCTGAACGTCCACGCCAAGGTCATGGTGATCGACGACGACTTCGTGCGGGTCGGCTCCTCGAATCTCTCGAATCGCTCGCTCGGGCTCGACACCGAGTGCGACCTCGCCTTCGAGTCCGCAGGACGCGCGGATCTGCGCCGCGCGATCGCAGCCTTCCGCAACGACCTGATCGCCGAACATCTCGGCCGTCGACCCGGGATCGTCGCCGAGGTGCTGCGCGAGACGGGCTCGCTCGTCGCCACGATCGACGCGCTCTCCGGCGGCCCGCGTGATCTGCGCCCGATCGAGCCCGAGGTCGGAGCCTGGGCGGCGGGCGCCGTCGACGTCCTGCGCGCCGCGGATCCCGAGCATCCCGCGCCGCTCGAGCAACTCCTCGTCCGCTTCGACGAAGATCGCCTGCCGGCCCCCCGTCGCAGCCGTCGACGCCTGATGCTCGAGCTGGCGCTCGTGGTCGCCGCAGCGGGGGGCGCTGCACTGCTCTTCCGATTCACGCCGATCGGCGATTGGCTGGCCTCCGCCGATTGGCTGCGGGCCAGCGCCTTCCTGCGCGAGTCGCGTTTCGGCCCGCTCGTCGCGCTCCTGGGATTCGTGCTGGCCGCCGTCGCCTTCGTCCCCGTGATGGCGCTGACGGCCGCCGCGGGGCTCGCGCTCGGTCCGGCGATCGCGCTGCCCGTCGCGTTGATCGGCTCGACCCTGGCGGCGGCGGTCGGGCACCGGGTCGGGGCGCATCTCTGGCGGGACTCGGTCCGACGCGTCGCCGGGGCGCGACTCGACGATCTCAGCCGACGGCTCGCGCGACGGGGCGTGCTCTCGAGCACCCTCGTGCGCATCGTGCCGATCGCACCCTTCATGGTCGTGAACCTCGTCGCCGGGGCGAGCCACGTCCGTCTTCGCGACTTCCTGATCGGGACGCTGATCGGCATGCTGCCGGGCGCCCTCGTACTCGTCGTGGCCGCCGACTGGACGCGTCTCGTCTTCACGGACGCGAAGGACGCGAGTGGCGTCTGGATCGCGCTCGCCCTGCTCGCTCTCGTCGGTCTCGTCGCAGCGTTGCGTCGCTTGCCGCGGCCCGATCGCGCGCGACCGATGGACGACGCACGTTAGTGCGGCCGTCGGGCCTGGAGGATCCGGGCATCCTGGAGCTGGACCTGCTCACCTGGAACGTCCACGGCTGGGTCGGACTCGATCTGCGCAGGGATCCAGGACGGATCTTCGCCTGGCTCCGTCGGCTCGGGGCCGACGTCGTCGGGCTGCAGGAGGTGGAGGGGCGCGACTGGCTCGAGCTGGCGCGCGCCGCCGGCTACCACGTCACGACCGGCTGTCTGCCCGGCCGCGGCGACTTCGGCAACGCGCTCCTGACCCGGGCGCCGCCGCTGCGCTGCCGACAGATCGATCTCTCGGTCGGCGGCGGTCGGGAGGAACGCTGCGCCCTCGACGCGCTGCTCGCGCTGGGCGGGTCGGAGACGCGTCGTCTCCGGGTGGTGACGACCCATCTCGGCTTGCGCGCGACCGAGCGCCGACGCCAGGCCCGAAGACTGGCCGCACACCTGGCACGCGTCGACACCCTGGCCCCCGTCGTCGTCATGGGCGATCTCAACGACTGGACGCCCTGGGGCGCCCAGCTCGCGCCCCTCGCCGAGCGGGTCGGCCGCTTCTCCCGGGAGCGCACCTTTCCGAGCCGCCGCCCCGTCTTCCCGCTCGACCGTGTCGCGTGTCGGATCCCCGGAGCACGATCCCGGGTCGAGGTGCTCCGAGCGCCCGGGCTGAGGGCCGCTTCGGACCATCTGCCCTTGCGGCTCGCGCTCCGGCTCGGCGCGTCGGCGGGCGCGGGCGCCGGCGCGCGGGCGCGCGCGGAGGATCGAGAGCGCCCGTCGCCCGGCTGACGGACCCGCCGTGTCCGGCGGATCCGCCTCAGGCGCTACCTCCCGCGGCGGTCCGTTCGGCGGCGTCGCGCGGCGCGGGAATCGTGCCGCGCCAGCCGGTGAGATCTTCGCCCGTGCGTTCGACGAAGACCTTGAAGCCGCGCAGGTCGGCCTCGACCCGTCTTCCGAGCACGCCGAGCAGATCGGCCGCCTTCTCCGCCAACGTCTCGGGCTGATAGGCCATCTGCAGCATCACGCGTGCGCTGTCGTCGCTCAGCCGATGGAAGGTGACGACGCCGGCGTTCTCGGTGCCGCCCTCGGATCGCCAGGCGATCCGCTTGTCCGGGATCTGCTCCGTGATCAAGGCGTCCCACTCCTCGACGCGGCCCCAGAATCGCGCGCGCCAATGCAGGTGTCGGTCGTCTTCCTGACGTACCTCCTCGACGTCCCGCATGAAGTGGGGGAAGAGCTCGAAGTGCGTCCAGGCCGCGTAGGCAGTCGACGCGGGAACGTCGACCTCGATGGATCGTTCGATCGTGGTCATGAGGGTCTCCTTCTCGTCGCAACCGGCCGACGCCCGCGGAATGCGATGCGAAGGCGTCGGTGCGACGAGGAGGACGCCCTCGCAGGCGTCGACCTGGAAAATTGCAAGGGCCGTGCCGCAATGCGACGAGGGGAGCGGATGGACCAGAGCGCCCCGCACACGACTCGCGGCGTCGCGCGGAGGGAAGACTCTTCAATCTTCCTGCAAGGCAGGCGACGACGCGCCGCGCGGGCCCCCGCCGGACGCAGCGCGCGACGCCGCTCGAACGCGCCGATGCGACCTCGTCTCCGCCGGTCGTTCAGCCGCGATCGCCCTGGATCTCCCGTCGCCACCGCCCGGCGCGGAACTGCTCGAGGATCTTGAGCGCCCGATCGCCGTCATCCTGCGAGCTCGCCGAAGACAGGTCCTCGTCCGAAACGCCCGCGCGCGCGCGAAGGAAGTCGTTCAGCCCGTCGATCGTCGCGATCATCTCACGCGTCGCCTGGACGAAGCCCATCGTCCACTCGCCGAAGGTCCGCGGTACGTCCGAACGCCTGAGCAGGACGCGCGTCTCGTCGTGTCGGGGATCTTCCTCGATCCGGGCGAAGAGGCTCTCGACGACCTCCTCGTCGCCTTCGAGCATCTGGACGAAGGTCCCTGCGTGATAGAGGAGCATGCCGGTCACGCCGAGGCGGGCGTTGTTCCGACGCGCAAGGCGCAGCAGCTCGATCAGCTGCGCCTCGTCGAAGGGCTCGGTCGCCGCGCTCGAGTAGACGAGCTGCGAGACGAGCTCCTCCTCCGATTCATCCGCGTGCGTCATCTCGTGCTCCCCCATGCGATTCGTCGCTACCGGATCGCAGATCCGGGTCCGGCACTTGATCGGGAGTCTCCGACGACGGACCCCCAGCGGACCCGGGCGAATCGGGGAGGGAGGCGGCCGGGTCGACACCCGGCTCCAGCTCCACGCGATACCGGTCGACGATCTCCGCGAGCGCCGCGTCGATCGCCGCCTCCCGCCGCATGCGCAACAGGTCCTCGCGTACGCGGCCTTCGACCTCGTCGAGCTCGGGCAGCCGACCCGCCTCGCGGCGTTCGAGCGCGACGAGATGCCAGCCGTGCTGCGAGCGGAGCGGGCCGAGCCAGTCGACGCCGGGCGCGGGGCTCGCCTGCGAGAGCGCCTCGGCGAAGGGCTCCCCGAAATGGCTCCTCACCTCGTCGAATGTGCGGTCGACGTAGTGGCGGTCGTAGAGGAAGCGATCGCCGAGGGCGAGGGCGTCCGCCGGTGCGACGGCGTCCTTGCGGAGTCGCGCGAGGAGCGCCTCGGCGTGCGTGCGCTCGCGCGCGAAGACGTGCGTGAAGGTGAGGGTCGCGGGCACGCGCCAGGACTCGGCGTGCTGACGATGGTAGGTCGCCAGCGCATCGCGATCGGGCTCGAGCGCGTCCTCGAGCGCAGCGACCGTCAGGAACTCCATCTTCCGGACGAGATGTCGCCGGATCAGCTCGTCGTCGCGGTCGAGCCCGAGTGCGCGGGCCTCCCGAACGAGCGCCTCTTCGCGCACGAAGCGATCGATCCAGTCGCGCCGAGCCGCCCCGGACAGTGCGTCGAAGTCGTGCTCCGTGCGGGCCGCGTCCGGCTGCCCGGTCCGCGACTGCACGAAGGCGAGCAGATCGGCCCGGGAGACCCGGATCGGGACATCGTCCCGCACGCCGTCCTCGACGCCCCGGGCGCGCGACGGGTCGGATGCGCCCGGGTCGCGCGGTGACGGCTCGCGGGCGACGAGCGAGACGATGGCGAAGCCGAGCACGCCGACGACGACGAAATGCACGAGGGGCTCGCGGGCGAGCCTTCGGATCGAGCCCCCGTTCCCCGTCGTCGACACGCGCACGCTCTCCCTCGCCGCCCGGTCGCCGTCACGCGCACGCTCTCCCTCGCCGCCCGGTCGCCGCAGCGCAGCGCCGCGTGCGACCCGGATCGGCCCTCGTCAGGGCGTGTACCAGATCGGCGAGCTGTAGGCGCGCTCCTGGAGGGTGGGCGGATGCTCGGCGTCGGGCTCCTGGCCGAGTGCGAGCGCATCGAGCAGCGAGTGTCGCGGCGTCGGGATCTCGAGCACGCGCACGTAGTAGAAGGCGCGCTGCTCGGGGTCGAAGTCGGGATCGCGCCAGACCGCGACGAGCTCGGGCTCGCCGATCGCGTTCGTGTACGTGCCGCGCTCGAGATCGACCGTGCTGCCGACCGCAGGCAGACGTCCCGACGCATCGGGACTGCGATCGCCGGACCACACCACGTCGTAGACCTGCTCGCGTCGTCGCCCCTCGGCGTCGAGCCAGCCCTTCACGATCTGCACGCGATCGAGGTTCGCGCCCTTCGGATCGCGCGCCGCCTGCACAAGGAAGGAGGGCGCCGCGTCGCCGCCGCGCCCGAGCAGGCGACCGAGACCGCGTCGCGGGGCAGGACGACCGAGCAGGTCGGCGCCCATCGGGACGCCCTTCGCGTAGCCGCGCTCCGCGAGATCCGCCGCTCGCACGTCCCCCGCGTCGTAGTCCCAGCCCCCGAAGAAGCGCAATCGGATCCGCGAGCCCGTCGTCGCATAGACCTCGCGTCGCTTGAACGCCGCGAGGATCGAGGCGCGCGTATTCTCCTCGGCCCAGACGCCCGCCAGGCCCTGCGCACCCATGCTCCAGCCCGTCGCCCCACGCCCGCCCGCGAACTTCATCTTCGTCTCGGGCGTCGAGTCGAGGGCCATCTTGCCCCAGAAGTTGTCCTCTTCCGGCGCGGACAGGCCCGTATGCGAGTCGGTCGCACCGATCATCCCGAACTTGTACGGGTTGGCACCGACCCGCGCCTCGATCTCGAGGCCGCGCCCGAGCGCCGATCGGGCGTAGTCGCCCGGCTGCGCGAGATAGTCCTGACGGTTGCGCTGGATGTAGTAGCCGTAGGTCTCGAAGTCGGCGAACTCGTCCTCGGGCGAGAGGTCGGGATGCGTCTCCGAGTCGCCCTTGTACTGGGTCACCTCCGCGACCGGCTCCCAGCGCGCCCGCGTCCGCGCACTCTCGACCGTATAGGGCGTGCCGTCTAGCCGCGTCTCCGCCCACATGTAGCCCTTCGAGATGTTCGGGTTGTGCGGGATCGCGACGAACTCGGCGCCGGTCTCGCGACTCGTCGCGTCGAGCCAGCTCCACAGGTCTTCCGGGACCATCGAGTCGCTCGACGCGTAGGGCATGAAGCGCCGCGCCGTCTCGCCGTCGGCGGAGGTCATGACGACGCGATGCAGATTCGCGCCGTTCGGCAGCGAGCTCCACTCCCAGCCGATCATCGCCGTGAAGCGCCCGGGCTCGTCGTGTCGGTCCGCAGCCGCCGTCGTCTCGGCCCACGCGTCGCGGCGCAGCGGCTCGTCCTGTCCCGCGATCGGCAGTGCCGTCGGTGCGCCGAGATCCTCGATCGGGTTGCGCGTCTCCCCGGGCTCGAGCACGGCCTCCGGCAGCACGCCGGCGAAGAGCGCGGCGCCCCGGCCGGAGTCGAAGGCCTGCCGCACATGTGCTGCGAAGGCGGCGGCGGGCCCGTCCTCGACCTCGTAATAGAGCTTGCGGATCACACCGAGGTACTCCGCGTGATCGGCGACGACGAGGAAGTCGAGGGGCGTCTCGATCCGGACGCGGGCGCGATGGTAGGGATGGATGACGGGCAGGCCTTTCGCCCATCGATAGGCCGTATCGGGATCGGCGGAGCGGTTGCCGTTCAGGAAGGCGTCGAAGGAGTACGCCGTATGGAGATGCGTGTCGCCCCAGAGCAGACGCCGCGAGGCGGGCGCGGCCTCGTCGGCCTCGGCCGACGCGAGCGGCGGCGGCGACGGCTCGGTCGCACTCGCGGGCGGCGGCGTCGCAGCGAAGGGCGTGGCGAGGACGACGATCGCGGCGAGGCCGGCTACGCGCGGCGCGAATCGCGCGACGCACGACGCACGACGGCGAGCCATCAGACGGCCGCGGGGCCGCGCTCGCCCGTCCGGATGCGCACGGCCTCTTCGAGCGGCAGCACGAAGATCTTTCCGTCGCCGATCTTGCCCGTGTTCGCGGCGTTGCAGATCGCGTCGATCACGCGCTCGACGAGCTCGTCCGACACCACGATCTCGAGCTTGATCTTCGGCAGGAAGTCCACGACGTACTCGGCGCCGCGATAGAGCTCGGTATGGCCCTTCTGGCGACCGAATCCCTTCACCTCCGACACGGTCAGACCCTCGACGCCGATCTCGCCGAGGGCCTCCTTCACGTCGTCGAGCTTGAAGGGCTTGATGATCGCTTCGACCTTCTTCATCTGCCGACCACTCCGTCGCGCGCCGATCGCGGCGCGATGATTGTGCTGCGGACTGCCCGCGACGGGTCTCGATGACCCGCGGGAGGTGTGCGGATTCCGCACGGTACCACAAACACCCCGCGCCCAATCGAGCCGAATCGTGCACAGCGCGGCAGCAGCGCTGCCCGCGAATCGAGCATCACGCGGCCGACCCGCGCCGCCGTCTGCCGGCCTCGACGCCGACGGGATCGGCTGGGACGCGCCTCAGGCCGTCGCGATCGCGCATGTGTCACGGACGCGCGACGGAAGCGGGCGGAAATGCCCTTGGAACGCGCCTTGCACTTCTCGTCGCACGTCCGGCCGTGCCCGGCGTCCACCCCCCGCCGAGACGCGTCGGCCAGTGCCCGGGGTCGTCGCGACCGCGGGCCGCCAGGCGCCCACGAACCCCTCGATGCGAGCAGAGAGAGAGCCCATGAGCATGCCCCAGAGCTACAGCCCGCCCCCGACCGACTACATCGACGAGTTCGCGCGATTCGTGCGGGAGGCGGCCGTCGCCGGCCACTCCGACGATGCCCCGCAGAGCCTGAAGGCGTGGCTCGACCTCGCGGAGGCGTACCGGATCACCCAGGCGCTTCGCGAGTGCCGCGGCAATCGCTCCGCCGCCGCGCGCGTACTCGGCATCGGCCGGCGCACGCTCTACGCCAAGATGGACAAGCTCGGCATCACGGCGACCTGGCGGATGAGCTAGCGGCGCGAGGCCGCTTCCCGATCTCGAGACGAGCCGCCGCGGCGGTCGTCGGCCCGTACACGCCGACGGCCGTCGAGTCGTCGCGTCGGTGGCATGGATCGCGAGGATGACGCGGGGCGCGTGGGCCTCACGGTAGGCGTCGCGGTTCCCGGTGGACGTCGCGTGCCGTGTCGCGTGGACCGGTCCGGAGAGCCGGACCCCTGAAACAGAGAAGGGCGCGACGTCCGAGGACGCCGCGCCCGTTCTGCTCACGACTCGATCGATGGACTAGAACTCGTAGTACATCTCGAGGAGGCCGACGAGCTGGTCGTCGTCCTGGCTCGTGAAGTCGTCCGTCTCGAGCTCCTTGTCCCAGCGGAGCTCGCCCCGGATGTGGACGCCCTCGGCGACCTCCTGGTCGAGCGTGCCGGTCACCGTCACGAGCGATCGATCGTCCTGCGCGTTGCTCGCGCGGGTGACCGAGTTCTCGTGCAGGTACTCGACGCGGGTCGCCAGCCGGGTGTTCTCGGCGACGGCGACGCGCGCAGCGCCGGCGATGCCGAACTTGTCCCCGTCCTTGACGTCCGAGCCGAAGTAGCGGACCCAGTCGAAGTTCACCCACGCCTCGATCGCATCGGTCGGGCTGACCGAGGCGACGACGTCGACGACCGACGTGTTGCAGTCGGTCTCGCTCGCGTCGCAGCGATTCTGCGCCCCGTCCTCGCCGACGATCGCGCCGACGTTCAGGCCGAAGGAATCACCCGCGAACTGGAGCTGGGCATAGCCCGCCTTGTCGCGATCGACGGAGAAGTTGGCGTCGTTGTAGACGTTGTTCACGACGCCAGCGACGAGGGTCGTCGAGTCGTTCAGCGCCGTCGTGAAGGACACGCCGGCGTGCGTGAAGGGCTGGAGGTTCTGGAAGACCACGCCGTTGGTCACGTTGAAGTTCGCATTCGCCTTCAGGACCTCGGCGCCGAGGACGGTCGCCAGACGACCGGCGTCGATCTGCACGCCGTTACCGATCGGAGCGAGCCAGCTCGCGTAGGCCGTGTAGATCATTCCCGAGTCGAGCGCGGTGCCGTCCGAGTTGTTCCCCGAGCCGTTCACCTGGCTGTCCGCCGTCTCACCCCAGACGAAGTCGGCGTGGAAGCCGCCCCGGCTCTCCTCGGTCGGCGTCTTGTCGACCGTGATCCAGAGCTGGTCGATCTGGAAGGCGTCGCCGTTCGGGTGGGTGAAGTAGGTGTCGTTGCGCGCGCCGGTGTTGCCACCGTCGTTGTCGCCGCGATCGATGAAGCGGTAGTTGTAGCTGGCCGCCGCAACACCATCGACGTCGACCATCTCGAAGAAGCTGCCGACACTCGAGCGAAGACCCTTGTCCTCGCTCTCGATGAGGCCCGCGTCGGTCAGCAGCCCCTGCTGCGTCTCGACGGTGGCCCGGGCCGAACGAAGTTCGTCGGAGGTCGCCTGGAGACGATCCTCCATCTCCGCCATCCGCTGTTCCATGAGCCTGAGCTGCTCCTGGACCGCGTCGGCGACGGCCACCGGCGCCACGAGCAACGCGCTCGCGACGGTGGTGACAACGGTGATCAAGTTGGAACGCATCGGGAATCTCTCCTACTGGGTTGTCGGACTCTCCACTCGAACCTCACCCGTGCCCGGACGTCCGGGCGCGGGATCCGCGCCGAGGGAATCGAACGGGGCGTGCGCCCCGAGAGGTCTGATCCGGTCGCCGGAAGCGGCCCGGACGTGCGTCGTCTGCGGCTACTGCATCGCACTCCGTGCCGGCTCGAGAAGGGACGGGACGGACCGTCGCCCTCACAGCGGCAGCTCGACTGCAGGAGCAAGGGCCGTGCCGATCCGGCGAATGCTGGGAGCGACTGTGCGGCGTCTCACCCGATCGGGTCGCGACGAGTGCACACGCACGGGACAGGTCCTGCACACCTTCGCGGCAGTCGTGCGGTTTCCGGCGCAGTCCAGGCAGGGCGATGGGCCGGATCGGGCGCACGCCGCGACGCGCGGACGAGACCCACGACTCGCCTAACATCGTTCGCGACATGCTCGTCGACGAATGCGCTGCTGTTCGCACGCTGGCCAATGCTCCGACGGGGGGTCGTTCGCATGGGCCCCTGGGAGGCAACAATGCCGCCAGCCAGGGAGGAGTCACCGATTCGGATCAGGGGGGATCGAGTCTGGCGATGGACCGGCGGGGGGGTGGGCGCGGTCTGCGAAGCGAGTGAGCTATAGCACAGTGCCGAAGGCCGGATCGGAAATCGTTCGGACCGTACGCGGGCAGAGGTCCAACAGCGAATCACGCGGCAACGCGTACAGCGAGCGAAAGTCGGCGGCCGTGTCCAGATCCAGCGTCGGCGCGGTGAGCGACACCCGCAGGCCGGCGCGCTCGGCCCGCTCGATCGTCTCGGCGCGCATCGAGTCCGTCGACATCTCGACCTCGAAGAGCGAAGGCTGGGGCCGCCGCAACCCGATCATCGCGTAGCCCCCGCCGAGATCCGGCGTCAACACGAGATCGAAGCCCGCCTCGAGGCCGTCGAGCGCCGCGCGAATACAGGCCGGCTCGAGCGCGGGACTGTCGCTCCCCCGCAGCAGCATGCACCCGGCCCCCGCAGCGAAGCCCTCTGCGAACGCGTTCGCCATCCGCTCGCCGAGATCGCGACCCCTTTGTGCCTGCAATCGCACGCCCGGCGGCGCGTACCCGACGAGCTCGCCCGCCGCGTCGGGCGGGTGATGCGCGAGCACGGGCTCGAGCCCGAGCGCACGTCCGGCGGCTGCGCTCACGCTGAGCACGTCGGCGAGCATGTCGGCGTAGAGGGCGGCGCTCTGGTCGAGGCTGAGCGGGGGGGAGAGGCGGGTCTTCACGAGGCCGGGCCGCGGCGCCTTGGCGAAGACGACGAGCCAGCCGCGGCTCACGCGGGACCCGCCGCCGGAGCCTCGGGCCGGGGCGTGGGCGAGGCGGGCGGGACGAAGGGCAGCGCCGAGACGATCGCCGCACCGAGGCCCCCCTCGAGCTCGACCCGCGTGCCCGGCTCGGCGTGCTCGCGACGCACGAACCCGAGCGCGATCGCGCCCGCGCGTGGCGAGTCGACGACGCTCGTGAGCTCGCCCGTACGACGTCCATCGACGAACACGGGGGTTTCCGACGGGATCGGCGCCGCCGCGCCCGGACCGGGCTCGAGCCGCAATCCGACCAGCAGATGGTTCACCTGTCCCCGGGAGCGCAGCCGCGCGACGATCTCCTGCCCGACATAACATCCCTTGCGCGTCGCGATCGCGCGATCGAGGCGCGCCTCCGGCGGCAGCACGTCCTCGTCGAGCTCGGCACCGAGTCGCGGGATCCCCACCTCGACCCGGAGCACCTCGAGCGCCGCGAGGTCGCCGCGCAGGAGGCGAGCTCCGCCGCCTACGACACGTCGTGCGGACTGGTCGAGCCAGCCTTCGAGCTGCGCGCGGCGGTCCGCGGGCACGCGCAGCTGGTACGCCCCCTCGCCGCTCCAGCCGAAGGCCGCGACGAGCAGCGGCACGCCCTCGATCTCCGTCGCGAGCCAGTCGTCCTCGGCCGGGATCGCGGCGCGCCCTGCGAGCAGCCCCTCGAGCACGGCGGGGGCGAGCGGGCCCTCGAGGCCGAGGGCGGCCTGCTCGGCACTCCGATCCCGGATCGTCACGTCGTCGGCGATCACGAACCGCTCGAGCGTCGCGTGGATGCGGGGCAGCTCTTCGCGCTCGCCCTCGAGCAGGTAGACCTCGTCCAGGCGACCCACGTGCAGGTCCGCAACGATCGCGCCGCGATTCGTCAGCAGCAGCGCCTCACAGCCCGCGCCCGAAGACCTGCGCTCGAGCGCCGGCACGTCGTTCGAGATCATCCCGTCGAGCCAGCGCGTGCGATCCGAGCCGCCCACCTCGAGCAGACCGCGATGGGCCATGTCGAAGAGCACGGCGTCGCGGCGTGCGGCGCGCAGGACCTGCTCTCGATCGTCGGGCGTCCACGTCATGACGGGCTCCCCGTGCCGCCCGGGCCGGAAGGCGGTTCCGAGGGCGCAGCGGCGCCGCCGGGCACGATCATCGACGCGACGAGCTCCCCGTGCAGGGCGCGGCTGCGCGCGCGATGGGCCGGCCACCAGTCGTCGTAGCGGGCGCGCACCGCGTCGTATTCCTCCTCGGTATCGATGTCGAGGGCGCAGCCGCCGCTCTCGCCGACGATCAGGGCGAAGCGCGTGTCGAGGATCTTCGCGATCGTCGCTCGGTTGATCTCGAGCGTCACGAATCGCCCGAGCAGACGCGCCAGTCGGCGATGACCGTTGCGATCGGCGATCCCGGCGAGGTGCATCATGCCGAAGAGCACGGCGATCTTGAGCCCGCCGACCCGATCCATGAGCAGCCGCAGGGCCAGCACGAACATGTTCCAGAAGCGGCGCTGGTGACGGAGCTCGTACATCTCCTCGATCCGGTCGAGGCGGCCGATCCGCGCGGGCCGCGCGTAGTGCAGGTTGTTCTGGCGGTAGCGGCCGTCGCGCGTGTTGAAGTAGGCGACCGTGATCCCGACCTCGTCGGGGCCGCTCGGCCGGAACACGTCGAGGGACTCGGCGGGGCAGAGGCCGAGGGCGTAGTCGACGTTCGCCGCCTCGGCCTGCTGCACGAAGCTCGAGATCTCCTCGGGCATCGCGAGCGGCAGATCGCCCGACAGGAAGAGCGCCGGCCGATCGACGTCGTCGCCTTCGGGATCACGACCACGCGTCGGATCGCCCGCCAGGTAGCGCCGATAGGTCTCCCAGGCATTCGTGATCAGGTCGCGCTGCTGCGGCACGACGTAGAGCGGCTTGCAGAGACTCGCCTCGAGCGACTCGTTCGCGAGCGCCTTCTCGAGTCGACCGGGATCGCCCACGACCCAGACCGACTCGATCTCGGGGCAGGCCTGCAGCGTCCGCACGACGTGGGCCACGAGCGGCAGTCCCGCGACCTCGAGATAGACCTTGCTCTGGCCGTAGACGGCCTTGGCCGCCCGGCTATCCCCGGCCATCACGATCGCGGGGACCCCCACGACCCCTAGCCCCCTTCTTCTTCGAGCAGGAAGATCACCTGGAGCGTGACGAGGTACTCGACGATCACGCCGTCCTCGACCCGTGCCTTCTCCTCGACCAGCTTGATGCCCGTGATCCCCCGCAGCGTCTCGTTCGCCCGAGCGAGGCCGAGCTCGGCGGCCTCCTGCCAGCTATTGGGCGAGGCCGAGGTGATCGTGGAGACGCTCGCGATGGCCATGTCGGGGTCGTCCTCGTGACTCGCTGTGCGAGGGTCATGCGGTCGCGCGCGTCGGGACCCGCTCGGCCGGGGTCCCGGCCACGGCTACCAATGCGACTCGGTCCTGGGCGCCATGTCGAAGTGCAGGCGGATGCGCACGCGGTACTCGGCGATCGCGCCGTCCTCGACCCGGATCCGCTTCTCGACGACGTCGAAGCCCGTGATGCCGCGCAGCGTCCGGTTGGCCCGGTCGAGCACCGCCTGGGCCGCGGCCTCGAAGCCGTCGGGGCTCGACCCGATGATCTCGCTGATCTTGCCGACCCACACCGAAGCGTCTCTCCCCGGGCTCGTTCGGGGGCGCCGGCTCGACGCGGTCGACGCGGGCCGCCCGATCGCGCGCTGCCTCGCGACGCGATCGGGCGAATCTAGCGCGCACCCGGGGGCGTCGCAGAAGTCGGGGTGGACGGGGCGATCCCGCACGGCGGAGCGAGCGGATCGCTGTGCCATACTGCCGGCCGCCCCGAGAGTCTCCGCCGCATGTCCCGAACGCCCGTCGCCATCGCCCCGGCCGCCCCGGCCGCCCCGGCCGCCCCGACGACCGACGCCCCGTCGCCGCGCACCGCCGTGCAGGGCGTCGCGGACGGCCTGCTGCGCCTGCTCGACGGCCTCGCCTACTCGAGCGCGCTCGCGGCCGGGATCGGGGCCGCGCTCTCGCTGGTCGCGAGCCGGGTGCTCGGGGCGCCGGATCCGGTGCGCTGGGCGACGCTGACGGCGGCGGGCGCGTTCTGCGTCTACACGATCGACCGGCTGCGCGACGTGACCCGCGATCGCGCGACCTCGCCACGTCGTACGGCCTTCGTCGCGCGACATCGCGAACGCCTCGTGGTGGGGCTCGCGCTCGCCGCGTCCGCCGGCGGGATCGCCCTCGTCGAGGCGCCGGGCCGGGTCCTCGGACTCTGCGCCGTCGTCGGCGCACTCGGATTGCTCCATCGCCGGCTGAAGCACGTGCCCGCAGCGAAGACGCTCTACGTGTCGGCGGCCTGGACGGCGGCGTGCGTGGGCATCCCGTGGCTCTCGGTGGGGGTCGGCGCACGGGGCGGCGCCGTCGTCGCCGTGCTGCTGCCAACGCTGGTCGCGAACCTGATCGCGTCGAATCTGCGGGATGGCGAGGCGCAGCTGCTGCGCGCGCATCCGGGCCGGGTGCTCGATCTCGCGCGGGGTGCGGCCGGCCTCGGCGTCGCCGCAGCACTCTTCGGGCCCTCGCCCGTGCCGGCCCTCGCCTGGATCCCGGTCGCCCAGCTCGGCGCGCTCGTGGGATTCCGGGCGGAGGAGCGCTACGGGCACGTCGCGGTCGACGGGGCGCTCTTCGTCGGCGCCGTCGCGAGCTGGCTGCAGCTCGGCCTCGTCTAGCGGGTCCCGAAACGCGAGACGGCGCGCAGGGCGTGCGCGCCGTCTCGACAAGGTGGTGGAGCCGAGCGGGATCGAACCGCCGACCTTCGCGTTGCGAACGCGACGCTCTCCCAGCTGAGCTACGGCCCCATGGAATCGGGATCATCGCTCGGTCGAGGGGCGCTCCGGCCTGGGGTCCGGCGCCGATCGCCTCGTCGAGCGGGTTTTCGACCGGCGGACCTTAGACTTGGCGTCCTCGAGCGTCAATGGCGGAGCGGTCGGAGCCCCTCGGCCTCCTCGCTTCGTGGCCCCCCGGGATCGCGGGCGGGAGTCGACGTCGACAGGCGCTCAGACGAGCCCGAGCGCCGCGTCCTGCGCCGCCGGATCCGCGTCCTCGAATTGCAGGATGCCGAGCCGGTCGAAGGCCGTGCGGACCCGCGGCGAGAGCAGCCCGAGCCGACGCAGGTTCGGCACGACGCGCGAGAAGAGCTGCTGTCGGAAGAGCTGCAGGATCGGTGACTCGACCATCGCCTGGCGGTAGGGCTCGCGGTCGAAGCCGAAGGCGTCCGCCGTCTCCTCCCCGACCAGCCGATCGCGCATCAGCTCGCAGGCCTCGATCACGAAGTCCTCGCGATCCCGCCGTTCCGACCCGCTCATGTCCGCGTAGAAGTCCTGGAGCGAGAGCACACCGAAGGCCACGTGCCGCGACTCGTCGCGCATCACGAGGTGGATCAGGTCCTTGAGCAGCTTCTCGTTCGTCAATTGATGCAGGTTCGCGAAGGCCGCCATCGCGAGCCCTTCGACGAGGATCTGCATGCCGAGGTATTTGAAGTCCCAGCGCACGTCGCCGATGATCGTGTCGAGCAGCCGCTTGAGGTTCGGGTTGACCGGCCACTCCCACTCGAGCTTCGTCCGCAGGTAGCGCGAGAAGACCTCCACGTGGCGCGCCTCGTCCATCGTCTGGCTCGACGCGTAGAGCTTCGCGTCCATCCACGGCACCGCGCCCACGAGCTGCGACGCCACGATCATCGCGCCCTGCTCGCCGTGCATGAACTGCGAGAGCTGCCACGCGATCTGGCAATGCCGCACTCGTTTCTGCTCGCGCTCGTCCATCCGCTCGTAGGGCGCGAAGCCGAGCAGCGGATTGATCGCCTCGGGCAGGATCGGCTCCTCGGGATCGACTTCGATCGACCAGTCGAGGGCGAGCGCCGCGTCCCATTGGTCGCGCTTGGCCTTGGCGTAGAGGTCGCGCAGACCCTCCTGCACGCTGCCATAGCGCCAGACATAACAGGTATCGAAGGAGGTGAGGACCCGTTCGAGCTCGGCGTCGGCGACCCGCGCGTAGCTGTCGTCGGCGGGGAGCGGCGACCCGGGGTGGTGCGCCGCGGGAGGAGAGGAGGAGGCGGGGCGGGACTGGACCATCGGCTGCGGGCTCCGGGCCGATCGGCCGTCCCACGACACACCGGCAGGCCGCTCCTGCTCGTCCGTGGGCGATCCACATCGACTGGAGCCGGTATCGGTCTCCGCCACGCCGGCCTGAGTGAGATTCGACCCGGCTTCAGGCCGGGATCAGAAGGCCCGTCGCGCTCAGGACTCGCCCCGCGCCTGCTTGCCGAGTGCGCCCGCCGGATGCCGCGACGCATACGCCTTCCGGTCGAGGCCCCGGCGCTCCTGCAGGACCGCCCCCAGGGCCGCCAGCACCAGGATCTCCGCCGCGACGCTCGCCCGCGGGGCAAGACCCAACGGCCCGCCCTCCTCGGACACCCCCGCGTCGAGGGTCACGTCCGCCAGCTCCGCCAGCGCCGAGCCCAGCCCGCCCGTCACGGCGATCAGCCGTCCGCCGTAGTCGCGCACGGCCCGCGCCGCGAGCAGACACTCTCCGGTCGTGCCGCTGTTGCTGATCGCGATCACGACGTCGCCGGGCACGATCTGCCCGAGACTGCCGTGGAGCGACTCGGTCGCGTGCAGGAAGGTTGCCGGCGTGCCCGTCGACGCGAGCAGGCTCGCAGCGTAGTGCGCCACGTGCTCGGGCTTGCCGACGCCGGTCACGTGCACGCGACCCCCGCCCGCCTCGGCCCGCTCGATCAGCTCCGCCGCCGCCAGGATCGACGCACCATCGTGTCGCCCCGCCAGCGCCGCGATCTCCCGCGCGGCGACCTCGAGCACACGAAGTCCCGCCTGCGCCGGCCCGCGCCCGCTCGAAGCACCCTGCGTCTTCGCCGCGACCGCCTCGCCCCAGCGCGCGTCCGCAGGCTCCGGCCCGGCGTAGAGCTCGAGCACCCGCGCACGAAGCACCTCCGGCTCGTCCGGGAAGGCACCGACCCGCTCGACACACGCCGCACCACAGGCGTTGCCGAGCCGCACGGCGTCGATCGGCGCGAGCCCGAGGGTCTCGCCCGCGAGGTAGCCACCGAGGAACGCGTCCCCCGCCCCGGTCGAGTCCACGACCGCCCGCGCGCCATACGCGGGGACGAGCCGCTCGCCCTCGGCATCCGAGAGCAGCGCCCCGGCCTCGCCGAGCGTCATCACGACACGCGGCACGCCGTACGCCTCGCGGATCCGCCGCGCGAGCGCCTCGAGCGAGTCCAGCTCGGGAAAGAGCTCCCGCGCCGCGATCTCCGTCGGCTTGAGCAGATCCGCCGCGCGCAGCACGCGGTCGAAGGTCTCGCGATCGCCCAGCACCCCGACCGCGTCGCTCGGCCGCACGTCGAGATCGACGACGGTCCCGATCCCCATCGCCCGCGCCAGCTCGAGCGCCGCGAGCGCCGTGTCGAGGGGCAGCTGCGAGATCTCGGTCGTGAGCCGCGCCGCCCGCGCGACGAAGCCCGAGTGATCCTCGTGCACGTGCCGCGGCCGCGTCTCCGCCGTGCCCGCCGCGGCCATGTAGATCGCCCGCTCGCCCGCGGCGTCGACGAAGATCTCGGCGATCGAGCTGCCGCTCGCCGTCCGGTCGAGATGCGTCTCGATCCCGTGTCGGGCCATCGCCGCGCGCAGCACGCGCCCCGCCTCGTCCTCCGCCTGCCGGCCGAAGATCCCGACGCGCAGCCCGAAGAGCGCCGCCCAGCCGAGCTGGTTCAGCATCAGCCCGCCGACGCACGTGCGGACCGGACCCGTCTGCGCGTCGACCGCGTCGAGCAGTGCCTTCTCGTTCGCGCCGATCACGCGGCGCGTGCGATGGATGCGATCGAGGACCATGCTGCCGAAGCCGACCAGCTCGAGGTCGCGCGATCCGTCCTGCGCCGCGTCCACGGGGCGTGCCGTCGCCGAGGGCGCGCCCGCCGCCGAACGCGGGGCAGCGCTGCGCTTCGAGGTCTTGCGTGCGCTCATGCCGAGCGCTGCTCGAAGCGCGTGAGCCAGGGCGCGCGGATCTCCCGCGCGGCCAGCGCCTTCACCTCGTCCCAGGCACGATCGAAGCGCTCCGCGTCGACGTTCGTGAGTGCCGGCGTGCCGGCCGCGACGGCGGCGCTCGAGATCACGCCCTCGAGCCAGAGCGCCCGCTTGAGACAGGCCAGCGTCCGCTTGCCGCTCGCCGCGACCGTCCGCTCGCGGAAGCCCTCGACGACGCGGCGCGCCTGGTCCATGCGCTCCTCGTCGCCCGCGCGACAGACCTGCCAGGCCCAGGCCCACTCCCGCGGCAGCGCGTTCGCCGGTCCCGACACGACGCCGACGGGCATCCCGCCCGCGCGCCGCCAGCGATCCCAATGTTCCTGCAGCACGCCGAGGAAGCCGCGGTAGGGCCGGTAGATGTCGAAGATCAGCATCGCGTTGCCGACGTAGATCGCGAACTCGCCGCGATCCTTGAAGCTCTTGGCGGCGCGGGTGTAGTTGCCGAGCACCTTGTTCGAGGCGGAGACCTTGATCCCGCGCACGAAGTCGAGGCGGCTCATGGCCTTGACCTGCTTCGTGCGGATGTGGGGTACGCGGGGGTCGATGGCGATGTCGGCGTTGTCGTAGAGGAAGACGGGGATGCGGCGCGAGCGGGCGTCGAGCAGGTCGGCGACGTCGCGCAGCACGAATCGGACCGGATCCTCGACGCCGCGGATCGAGAGTGGCGCGAGCACGGCCGCGTCGACGCCGCAGTCGATCGCGAACTCGAGGTTGGCGAGGGTGTCCTCGGCGGTCGGCGCGGTCACGCCGGCCCAGCTCTCCACGCCGCGTCCGTCGGCGGCGCGCAGCGCGACGTTCAGCTTCGCGACCTCCTCGGCGCAGACCCGGATCACGGCCTGGCGGGTCGCGTTGTCGACCTTGTCCCACTCGCCGGTCGTGCCGGCGGAGAAGAGGATGTCGGCGCCCTGGCCGTCCTGGACGACGTGGCGGACGAGGGCGCGCTGGTCCTCCTCGAGGAGGCCGCCCTCCTCGTCGAGGATCGTCAGCACCGGAACGGACAGCCCCGGCCGCGGTCTGGACTCTTCGACGCTGCGAATGGCGGCTCCCTCCACGCGCGCGGGGCGCGGGGCGGGAGCATAGCGGGCCGGGCGCCTGGGCGTCCGACCCGCTCGAAGACGATCAGAGCGTCTCGAAGAAGTAGGTCATCCTGACACCGAGCGCGGCGCCGAGCTTGTGCATCGTCGACATCGACGCGGCGCTCTTGCCGAGCTCGATCTGCGAGATCAGGCTGACCGAGAGGCCCGTGCGGTTGGCGAGCTGCTTGAGGGTCAGCTCGGCCGCGTGGCGCTGGGTCCGGATGCGGCGGCCGATCTCCGTGTTGAGATGGGTCTCGAGGTCGACGAGCAGACCGCGGTCGCGGATCGCCTCGCGCACGACCGCGAGCACCTCGTCGTCGTCGAGCGGCTTCTGCAGGTAGTGGAAGGCCGAGTGCTTCATCGTCTCGACCGCCATCTCGACCGACGCGATGCCCGTCGTGGCGATCACGCAGACGTCCTTGTCGAAGCCGCGGATCGCCGCCAGGGCCTCGCCGCCGCCGCTGCCGGGGGACACGTCGAGCACGACGAGCTGGAAGCGGTTCTGGCGGACCTCCTCCGGCGCGCGCAGGGGCTCGCCGAGGCAGGTCACGCTGTAGCCCTGTCGAGTGAGCAGCTCCTTCAGCTGGAGGAGGGTGTCCTCGTCCCGATCCACCACGAGCACGTTCAGTCTTTGCTGGTTCCCCATCCCGTCCTGCATTCCCGCTTCGGCTCGGTCCGGTCGCGCGCACCCGCCCCACCCGGAAGGGCGCGCGATCCGGCCGGGCAGGATCCGCGGGCTGTGCCTACGCGTTTCCTGCACACGACTTGCGTGTCCCATCGGTGATTCAGCCGAGGGCCATTAGTGGTTTATTGGAAACTTGCAGGAATTCCGCCGAGGCGGGCCCGGGCCGAAGGCCGGGACGGGCTGGGTCGAAGACCCGGCCGGGCTCGGGGGAAGGCCCCGGCCCGGATGCGGCCTCAGGGCAGGGTCGAGCCCACACCGGCCTCGTCGTCGCCGCTCGCCTCGCCCGGGCCGACGGGCGCGAGCAGCCACTTCCGGCTGAAGGCGGTCGGCGGGGCGTTGACCTGGACGGCGCGGTCGATCTCGAAGCGCAAAGGCTCGTCGCGCCCGACCTCGTGCACCTCGAACCACGCCGGCAGCTTCACCTTCTGGAAGCTCACGATCGGACCGAGGATCACGAAGTCGCCGCTCGCGCGATCGATGCGCCGCACCTGGAGCTCCTTCGTGTCGACCCACACGCGCGGCAACCGGACGCCCTCGGGCTCCGCGAGCAGCGGCCCCTGCAGCGAGTCCTCGCCCCCCGCACCCGACTCGAGCGGCCCCTGCGAGACCGCCGGCATGTCGCCGTCGCCGAGCTCCTCGGGCAGCTCCCGCATCTCGTCGCGCGAGGGGTAGATCGGCGCCGCGAGCCGCGGATCCCCGATCACGAAGCAGTCGAGCTCGCCGCAGGGCGCGAGACCGATCACGTGGCTCTTCACGCCGAAGGTCTCGAGCGCAGCCCGCAGCGTCTCCCGCGACGTCGGCTGCAGCAGGAAGAGCGGCTGGAGCAGCGGCTGCGGCGTCTCGAGCGCCAGGCCGTCCTTCGCCCCGAGCAGCTCGTCCCCCGAGAGCAGGTAGCGGTCGACCCGCCCGCCGTATCCCCGCAGCTCGAGGCGCGCGAGGCCGCTCGGATGCAGGATCATCTCGCCCTGCGCGACCGCCTCGCGGTCGCCCACGCGCATCGTCAGGTCGAGCTGCAGCGCCTGCGCCCGCCCCGACGCCCGATTCACCTCGGCGATCGCGCCGAGCGTGCGATCGACCTCCGGGATGAAGGCCCGCGCCGCGGCCACCGGCCCGATCAGCGCGAGCAGCGTCCCGAACGAGGCCGCGAGTAGCGCGCACGCGCGCACGCGCCTCACGCCCGGCCTCCCCGCGCGCCACCCGCCTGGCCCGAGAGCCGCGAGGCGCCCGCATAACGGGCCCGGTCGCCGAGCTCGGCCTCGATGCGCAGCAGCTGGTTGTACTTGCAGATGCGGTCGGTGCGGCAGAGCGAGCCGGTCTTGATCTGGCCCGTCGCGGCGCCGACGGCGAGGTCGGCGATCGTCGTGTCCTCGGTCTCGCCCGAGCGATGGGACGAGATCGAGCCGAAGCCCGCGGCGTCGGCCATGCGGATCGCCTCGAGGGTCTCGGTCAGCGTGCCGATCTGGTTCACCTTGATCAGGATCGCGTTGGCCGACTTCTCGCGGATGCCGCGCTCGAGGATCGCCGGATTCGTCACGAAGAGATCGTCGCCGACGAGCTGGGTCGTCTTGCCGAGTCGCTCGGTCAGGAGCTTCCAGCCCGCCCAGTCGTCCTCGGCGAGACCGTCCTCGATCGACACGATCGGATAGCGCGAGACCCAGTCCGCCCAGAATTCCACCATCTCGGCCGAGTCGAGCTTGCGGCCCTCGCTCGCGAGATGATAGGCGCCGTCCTTGTAGAACTCGCTCGAGGCGGGGTCGAGGGCGATCGAGATGTCCTTGCCGGCCTCGTAGCCCGCGCGATCGATCGCCTGCAGGATCAGCTCGAGGGCCTCGTCGTTGCTGCCGAGGTTCGGTGCGAAGCCGCCCTCGTCGCCGACGGCCGTCGAGTAGCCCTTCTCGAGCAGCACGCCCTTCAGCGTGTGGAAGACCTCGGCGCCCCAGCGCAGCGCTTCCTTGAAGCTCGGTGCGCCGAGCGGGTAGAGCATGAATTCCTGCACGTCGACGGAGTTGTCCGCATGCGCCCCGCCGTTCAGCACGTTCATCATCGGCGCGGGCAGCAGCGTCGCCGCGTCGCCGCCGATGAAGCGGTAGAGCGGCTGGCGCGTGGCCATCGCCGCCGCGTGCGCCGCCGCGAGCGACACGCCGAGGATCGCGTTGGCGCCGAGGCGCGACTTCGTCTCCGTCCCGTCGAGCGCGATCAGCGCGCGGTCGAGCGCCGCCTGCTCCTCGAGCCCGCCGAGGGCGAGCCCCGCGACCGCCTTCGCGATCTCGCCGTTCACGTTCGCGACCGCCTTCGAGACGCCCTTGCCGAGGTAGCGGCCCTTGTCGCCATCGCGCAGCTCGAGCGCCTCGCGCGCGCCGGTCGAGGCACCGGACGGGACGGCGGCGCGGCCGAGCTGACCGGCCGTGGTCCAGAGATCGACCTCCACGGTCGGGTTGCCGCGGGAGTCCAGGATCTCCCGGGCCAGGACGCGTTCGATGCGGACCTGCGTCATCGCGGTCTCTCTCCTCCAGCGCAGGCGGCCCGCCTCGCCGGATGGCGGACGGGGCCCGTCGATACGGATGTCAGTGCTCGCCGGGGCGGAAGGCGTGACGCGAAGAAGGGCGCCCGCGACGCCATCGGGCGGCGGATCTTAGCAGGCGACCCCCGCGGTCGGTCCGCGGAGGGCATCCGCAGGGCGCTTCGCCGCCGCCCGGCAAGGACGCGCGGCACGCCGGCGGCGGCCTCAGCCCCCGGCCCCGAGATCCGGCACCACGACCATCGCCCCGTCCGGCCCCGCGAAGGTCCGCACGTCGATGCCGAAGGCCGCGCGCAGCGTCTCGGGCCGGAGGACGTGGTCGGGGGGACCCTGGCCGACGATGCCCCCCCCGCCCAGCAGGACGATCCGGTCGCAGGTCCGGGCCGCGAGCGAGAGGTCGTGGGAGACGACCAGGGCCGAGCCGCCCGCCCGGGCGAAGGCGCGCACCTCGCGCAGCACCTCGACGCGATGGCGCAGGTCGAGGAAGGCCGTGGGCTCGTCGAGCAGCAGCAGGCCCGGCTCCTGCACGAGCGCCCGCGCGACCAGCACGAGCTGCCGCTCGCCGCCGGATAGGGTCGTGACGGGGCGGTCCGCGAGGTCCGCGATGCCGAGGCGCTCGAGGGCCGCCCGCGCGAGCTCGACGTCCCGCTCGCTCTCGAGACCGATCAGCGGCTGGTGGGGGGCGCGGCCCATCAGCACGAGCTCGCCGACGCGGAAGGGGAAGGGTACGTGCAGGTCCTGGGGCACGAGCGCCACCCGTCGCGCGAGGGCGCGGCGCGAGAGTCGGGCGACGTCGTCGTCGCCGAGCCGGACCCGGCCCGCGTCCGCGGCGCGCTCCCCCGATGCGATCCGCAAGAGCGTCGTCTTGCCCGCGCCGTTGCGGCCGGCGAGCGCGACGACCTCGCCCGGCGCGACGGTGAAGTCGACGCCCTCGAGCAACGTCCGCTCGCCGATCTGCACCGCGACCCCCGCGAAGCCCAGCCGCTCGCCGGCCACCCTCGCCGCACCCGCATCGCGCGGCGACGTCGCGTGCGCGCGGCCTTTCCCGCCCCGACTCGCCGCACTCATGCCAGCGGCCCCCGCGCCTGCGCGCGCCGCAGCAGGAAGATGAAGAGCGGCCCGCCGACCAGCGCCGTCACTGCGCCCACCGGCAGCTCCCGCCCGTCGAGCAGCGTACGCGCAACGGTGTCGGAGAGCACGAGGAAGGAGGCGCCCGCGAGGGCGGTGGCGGGGACGAGCAGGCGATGGTCCGAGCCGATCACGAGGCGCAGCGCGTGCGGCACGATCAGCCCGACGAAGCCGATCAGGCCCGAGACGGCGACGGCGGCGCCGACCATGAGCGACGTCGCGAGCAGCAGCCAACGGCGATGGGCCTCGACCGGCACGCCGAGATGCGCGGCGGTCTCGTCACCGAGGGCGAGCAGGTTCAGGCTGCGCGCGAGCAGGCAGGCGACGCCGAGACCGAGCACGACGCTCGCGGCGACGAGTCCCGCCGCGTCGACGTCGACCGCCGAGAGATGGCCGATCAGCCAGAGGAAGATGCGCGAGCCCTCGAAGAAGCCGGCGACCGAGGCGAGGAAGACGATGCCCGCGGAGGCGAAGGCGTTGAAGACGACCCCCGTCAGCAGCAGGCCCGTCGGCGAGCTGCGTCCGCGACCGCCGGCGATCCAGTAGAGGAGGGCGGTCGCGACGAGCCCGCCGCCGAAGGCCGCGATCGGGACGACCCGCGGCGAGATCGCGACGACGCCACCGAGCGCGAGCACGCCGATCCCCGCGAGCGCCGCGCCGCCCGAGATGCCGAGCACGAAGGGGTCGGCGAGCGGATTGCGCAGCAAGGCCTGGAAGACGGCCCCCGCCGTCGCCAGCGCCGCCCCGACCAGCAGCCCGAGCACGAGTCGCGGCAGACGCACGGCGAGCAGGATGTCCCGCGCAGCCGGGTCGATCGACTCGCCGCGCAGCAGCGCCATCACGTCGCCGACCCCGACGCCCGAGGGCCCCGTCGCGAGCGCGACGAGCGCCACGATCACGAGCACCGCTACGAGCGCACCCAGCACGCCGACCAGCCGCAGCCCCGAGAGGCGGATCATCGCGCCACCCGCTCCCCGCCCCCGAACGCTCCTTCGCGCTCCGTGGCACGCACCCCGCGTGAGGCCGCCCCGTCGCGCTCCGCGTCGCGTACCCCGCGTGAGGCCGCCCCGTCGCGCTCCGCGTCGCGTACCCCGCGTGAGGCCGCCCCGTCGCGCTCCGCGTCGCGCGCCACCTGCGCGAGCGCCGCGTCGATCGCGGCCTCGATCGACGACCCATGCACTGCGACCGCCAGGTCGCGCAGCGCGCGATCGAGATCCGGCCCCGGCAGGCTGATGCGGCTGGCCTCGAGCCTCAACACGCGCCCCTCCGCCACCGCCGGCAGGCTCGGCCAGCGCGTCCAGTAGTCCGCCGCGTCCGGCTCCGCACCCGGCGTCAGGTCGAGCAGCAGCTCGGGCCGCGCCGCGATCAGCCACTCGGTCGATGCACGCGGATAGCCGGTCCCGAGTGCGCGCCCGAGGTTCCGGGCGCCGACGGACGCGAGCATCTCGTCGAGGAAGGTCTCGCCGCCGACCACGAAGAGCGGCGATCGGTCGAGCACCGCGACGGTCGCCGGCCGCGGCCGCTCGGCCGTCGCCTCCGCGACCGCCGCACGCATCGCGAGGATCGAGTCGATGCAGCCCGCCGCCGCCTGCTCCCGACCGAGCAACCGTCCGAGGCGCGCCACGTTCTCGAGCACCTCGTCGAGGCGCTCGTTGCGGTAGACCTCGACCTCGAGGCCGAGCGCGGCGAGCTGCTCGCCGTATCGCTGTTGATCGACACCCGCGACCAGCAGCACGCGATCGGGCCGCAGCGCCACGACCCACTCGAGGCTCGGATCGAAGAGCCCGCCGACGCGCGGCCGATCCGCCAGCTCGGGCAGCAGTCGCGCGGTGTAGTCGTCGACACCGACCAGCGCCTCGCCGCCGCCGAGTCGCAGCACGATCGCGGAGAGCGACGGGTTGAGCGAGATCAGCCGCGGCCAGCCCGCAGCGGATGGAGCGATCGGCGCGGACCCGCCCCGTTCGAACGCACCCGCGACCCGAGCGGCGGGGAGCAGGCCGGCGAGCACCAGCAGCAGGAGCAGCCCACGCGTCGCCGTGCCCCGGAATGCACCGCGCGTGCGCGACGAAGACGGCGCGCGCGGCGAACGGGCGGACGGGCGGGGCTCCTGCGGTCGGGGCGACATGCCCGCAAGCATACTCGTGCCGTCGGCGGCCCGCGGACGCGCCGAGAGTGGGAGCGGGCACAGCGACGCCTCAAGGGCACGACGATGCGCCCGCTCCGCAAGGACGGCTAGCGCGGGGTCGCCGGCTTGCTCGCAGGCTTCGGACGCGAAGCCGGCTTGCGATCGCCGAGCACGACGAGCGGCCGCAGCTTCTCCACGAGCGCCGGCCCGACGCCGCGCACCTCCTCGAGCTCGTCGAACGACGCGAAGCCGCCCTGGGCATCGCGCACGGCGAGGATCGCCGCCGCCTTCACGGGCCCGATCCCGGGCAGCGCCTCGAGCTCCTCCGCGCTCGCACGGTTGAGATCGAGAGGCGCGGCCTGAGCCCCGCCCGCCGCCGTCGCGGCCGTGCCCCCGAGCAGCGACAGACCGAGGACGAGGAACGCGAATGCGTTCCGGAATCGCCGCCGACCCGCGAAGAAGGCCGGAAGAGGCCGATCCGAACCCGGATCGGCGAAATCGAGACTGGACATGCTGAGACTCCCCGGGACCTGGGGCGAATCGATCGGTCGCGGCGGGGTCCGCGCCTGGCCTAGCGGTCTCGGGCCACCGAGAACTCGGCCGCCGCGCGGAGCGCTCGCTTGGCCGAGCCGTCGGGGAAGGGCGCGATCGCCTCGAGGGCCCGGGCGACGTGCTCCTGCGCGCGACGGAGCGTGTCGTCGAGCCCGCGGTAGCGCGCGACCAGCTCCGCGACCGGTCCGAGCTCGAGCTCCGGCGCCTCGAGCGGCGCCGTGCCCCCGTGCGCCTCCGCGAGTCGCGCCGCGCTCTTCAAGACGCTCGCCACCTGCTCGCGCTCGCCGACCCGGCAACGCTTCAAGGTCAGGATCAGGGGCAGCGTCAGCTTGCCCTCGCGCAGGTCCGCGTAGGGCTGCTTGCCGAGGTCCGCGACATCCGCCTCGTAGTCGAGGCAGTCGTCGCGCAGCTGGAACGCGAGGCCGAGCTGCCGGCCGTACTCGCAGATGCGATTGCGCTCGCCACGGGTCACGCCGCCGAGCAGCGCGCCGACCTCGCAGCAGTTGGAGAGGAGCGTCGCGCTCTTGCGCTCGATCACGTCGTAGTAGTGCGCCTCGGTCACGTCGACGTCGAAGCTGCGCTCGAGCTGGAGCAGCTCGCCCTCGGCCATCAGCCGGATCGTGCGCGCGTAGCTCTCGACGATCTCCAGGTTGCCGTCCTCGACGATGATCGACGAGGCGCGGGCGTAGAAGAAGTCGCCGGCGAGCACGGCGCGGCGATTGCCCCAGATCGCGTTCGCGGAGGGGCGACCGCGGCGCAGCTCGGCGAGGTCGACGATGTCGTCGTGCATGAGCGTCGCGGAGTGGAGCAGCTCGAGGGCGGCGGCCAGCGCGATCCGCCGCGGCCCCTGGTACCCGCAGAGCTCCGCGGCGAGCAGGACGAGCGCCGGTCGCAGTCGCTTGCCACCCGACGAGAGCAGGTGCGCGCCGAGCGTGCCGACGAGCTTGGTCTTCGACTCGAGCGTGTCACGCAGCGCCGCCTCGACGAGCTCCATGTCGGGGGCGATCCGCGCAAAGGCCTCGGCGATTCCGACCGGTACGCCTTCGGGCAGCGCGTCGACCCCGACCGGACCCGGTCTGCCCGCGTCCATCGGGCCGCCCGTCGACGCCTCGCGCCGCGTCACGTCGCTCTGCGCTCGATCGTCGCGGCGCGCGGAGCGCGCGCCGACCTCGTCGTCGGGGGGCGGGGGGCCTGCCATGCGCGCACCTTAGCCGCGCGAATTTCCCGTGTCAAAGGAAAACATCTCCAAAAACACTTCAAAAACGGGTGTTTACCGCAGTTCACGCAAGCGGCGGGCGAGCCTCGTCGCGGCGACCACGGTTCCTCGTCCCGACCCGTGCGCGACGGAGCGGCCGCGCTTCAACCCGGCTCCGATCCGCCGTACCGCTCGAGCCAGTCGACCGCCTCGGCCACCTCGCGAATGGGAACGAGTTCGCAATCCGGATCCGCCCCCGATCCGCGTCCCTTCGTCCGCGCGACCTGCTCGCGATGGCAGGCCTCGGGCACCAGCAGCCGCCGGAAGCCCAGCCGCGCCGCCTCGGCCGCCCGCGCATCGAGCCGCGCCACCCGCCGCACCTCCCCGCCCAGCCCGATCTCGCCGACCGCCGCGGTATCCGGCGGCACCGCCCGATCGAGCCGGCTCGACGCGATCGCGAGCGCGATCGCCAGGTCCGCCGCCGGCTCCGCGACCCGCACGCCACCCGCCGCCTTCGCATAGACATCCTGGGAGAGCAGATCGACCCGACTGCGCCGATCGAGCACCGCGAGCAGCAACGCCACCCGTGCGTCTTCGAGCCCGAGGGTCGTGCGCCGCGGCGTGCCGTAGGGCGCCGGCGCGACCAGCGCCTGCAGCTCCACCAGCATCGGCCGCGAGCCCTCGAGCAGCGGCACGACGCAGCTGCCCGGCGCCCGGGTGCTGCGCTCCTCGAGGAAGAGCTCGCTCGGATTCCCGACCGCCTCGAGGCCGTGCCCGGCCATCGAGAAGACGCCCACCTCCTGCGTCGATCCGAAGCGGTTCTTGACCGTACGCAGCAGCCGGAACGCGTGGTGCCGATCGCCCTCGAAGGTCAGCACGACGTCGACCAGATGCTCGAGCACCCGCGGCCCCGCGAGCTGTCCATCCTTCGTGACGTGTCCGATCAGCAGCAACACCGCATTCGACCGCTTCGCCGTCGCCGCGAGCTGAGCCGCCGACTCGCGTACCTGCGCGACCGATCCGGCGGCGGACTCGATCGCGTCGGTCTGGATCGTCTGGATCGAGTCGATCACGACGACACTCGGGGCGAGCTCGCGAAGCGGTCCCGCGAGCGCCTCGACCCGCGTCGAGGTCAGCACCTGCAGCCCGCCGCCGACGCCCGGCAACCGCGAGGCCCGCAGCCGGATCTGCTCGGCGCTCTCCTCGCCGCTCACGTAGAGGACCGAGCGCCCTGCGGCGGCGAGTCCGCCCGCCACCTGCAGCGCGAGGGTCGACTTCCCGATCCCGGGATCGCCGCCCAGCAGGATCACCGACCCCGGCACGAAGCCCCCGCCGAGCACCCGATCCAGCTCGCCCTCACCGGAGCGGATCCGCGGGCTCGCGTCCGCGTCGATCTCCGCCAGCCGTCGCGGCTTCTCCTCCCCGACCGGAGTGACGAGTCCCGCCAATCCACCGCCCGGCGCACGCGACCCGGGTGCCGTCGCTGCCGGCGCGACCGGCGGCGCGAAGGTCTCCTCGACCAGGCTCTCCCACTCCCCGCAATCCGGACAGCGGCCGTGCCAGCGCGGATGCTGCGCGCCGCAGGCCTGGCAGCAGTGCACGGTCCTTCTTCGGGCCACGTCGAGTCTCCTCCCTTCCGCATGCCGGCCGGGCTCCCGCTCGGGCCGCGGGCCGTGCCGCGATCGCGGCGAGCGCCGAGCGCCGAGCGCGCACACGAAAACGCGGTGAATGTAGGCAGATCGAGGGCGCCTCGGGAGGGGTGGATGGCTGTCAACCGGCCTGCGGACTCCGGTTGACAGCGTCGCGAGCGCCCCGGTAGCTTGCGGCGCCCGCCCGATGGGCCCCGGCGACCGGGGCCGTCCGCGCCAGGAGAGCCGCCCTTGTCCGCTGCCCCGACCTCCTCGACGACCCGTCCCGACGCCCAGGCCCAGCCGGGCCGAGGCGAAGACCGTTATGCGGCGCTCGCACGCAATGCCCTCGCCGGCATCGCGCCGAGCGAGGCCGAGTGTCTCTGGATCCTCGAAGGCGAGGACGTCGAGCTGCTGCCGCTCCTGCAGGCGGCCTACGAGCCGCGGCGGCGGGCCTTCGGGCGCAAGGTGATGGTGCACGTGCTGAACAACGTGCAGAACGGGCTCTGTCCCGAGGACTGCGGCTATTGCTCGCAGAACAAGGACTCCGAGGCGGCGATCCGGAAATACGCCATGAAGAGCGACGAGGCGATCCTCGCCGAGGCCGAGGCCGCCGCGAAGGCCGGGGCGTCGCGTTATTGCATGGTGCTCTCGGGACGTGGCCCGACGGTCGGCCGCACCCAGCGCATCGCCGGGCTGATCCGCGAGATCAAGTCGCGCTGGCCGATCGAGGTCTGCCTCTCGGCCGGCCTGATGGGCGACGAGCACGCCGCGATCCTCAAGGAGGCCGGCCTCGATCGCATGAACCACAACCTGAACACGAGCGAGTCGCGCTACGACGCGATCACCTCGACCCATACCTGGGCCGACCGCGTCGCGACCCTCGAGGCGGCCAAGCGCGCCGGGATCGAGTCGTGCTCGGGCATGATCGTCGGCATGGGCGAGGGCTCGCGCGACATCCTCGAGGTGGCCTTCAAGCTGCGCGAGCTCGAGGTGCCGTCGATCCCCGTGAACTTCCTGATCCCGATCGCGGGCAACCGCGTGCAGGAGGACGGCTCGCTCACGCCCGAGCGCTGTCTGCGCGTGCTGTGCCTGATGCGCTTCGTGAACCCGACGGCGGAGCTCCGCGTGGCCGGCGGGCGCGAGGGCCATCTCCGCTCGATGCAGCCCTTCGCGCTCTATCCGGCGAACTCGCTCTTCGTCGAGGGCTACCTCACGACGAAGGGCGATCCGGTCGAGGACACCTACGCGATGATCCGCGACGCGGGCTTCGAGATCGAGGGCAACGACTGCTGGCTGCCGGGTGCGGAGCGCGAAGGCGACGCCGCAGGCGCCGGTCGTTCTCAGTTCCGCATCCCCGACGGCAGCGACCAGCTCCTCAAGCCCGAGATCGCCCGCGCATGAGCCGCGCCGCGCAGCGGCTGGGCGGGTCCGCCGCACGCGCCGTGGGCGCCGGGAGCGGCGTGATCGCCGGTGCGGAGCCGCGCTACGGGAACGACGCGACGCCCGTCCCCGCGACGGGGCCATCGGACGGCGGCGCGCTCGACCGGCTCGCCGACGAGGTGCTCGGCGGCATCCGCGAGCGCGGGACCTACCGACGCATGCGCGTCCTCGAAGGCGTGCAGGCGCCGCGCATGACGGTCGACGGCCGCGACGTGCTGCTCTTCGCCGGCAGCAACTACCTCGACCTCGCGCGCCATCCGGAGGTCGTCGCCGCGGCCGAGCGCGGCACGCGCCAGTGGGGATGCGCAGCCGGTGGCTCGCGCCTCATCACGGGCAACCTCGCCTGCCACGAGGCGCTCGAGGCCGAGCTCGCCGCCTTCTTCGGGCGCGAGGCCGCGCTCGCCTTCAACACGGGCTACATGGCGAACGTCGGGGTGATCCCGGCGCTCGTCGGTCCCGGCGACGTGCTCGTCTCCGACGCCCTCAACCACGCCTCGATCATCGACGGCGCGCGCCTGGCCCGCTGCGACGTCGAGGTCTTCGCACATGGCGACGTCGACGCCTTCGGGCAGACGCTCGCCGCCGCGCGTGCCCGGGCGCGGCGCGTGCTCGTCGCCGTAGACGGCGTGTACAGCATGGACGGCGACGTGGCGCCCGTCGCGGAGATCGTGCGGCGCGCGCGCGAGGTCGACGCCATCGTGCTGCTCGACGATGCGCACGGGACGGGCTGCCTCGGCGCGCGCGGACGCGGGACGGCGGAGCAGGCCGGCGTGCTGGGCGAGGTCGACGTGCTGATGGGTACGCTCGGGAAGTCGCTCGGCTCCTTCGGCGCCTTCGTCGTGGGCTCCTCGCGGCTGCGCGAGCTGCTCGTGAACACGGCGCGCAGCTTCATCTTCTCCTGCGCCCTCGCCCCCGCGCAGGTCGAGGCGGCGCGGGCGGCGCTGCGGCTCGTCGACGCGGAGCCCTGGCGACGCGCGCGGCTCGCGGCGAACTGCGATCGCCTGCGCGCGCGGCTCGCCGACGCGGGCCTGTCGACCGCGCCGAGCACGACGCACATCCTGCCGCTCGTGCTCGGCGACAACGCGCGCACGATGGCGGTCTGCGAGGCGCTGCTCGAGCGCGGCTTCTACGCACAGGGCATCCGGCATCCGTCCGTGCCGCAGGGCACGGCGCGGCTGCGCATCACGCCGATGGCGACGCACGAGCCGCACGAGATCGATGCACTCGCCGACGCGCTGGTCGGGCTCGTCGGCGATCCGGCGCCGTCCGGCGACTGACGGGCGATGCGGGGCGTCTTCGTCACGGGCACCGACACCGGCGTCGGCAAGACCTTCGTCGCCTGCACGCTCGCACGCGGGCTGCGTGAAGCGGGCATCGACGTCGGTGTGATGAAGCCCGTCGAGACGGGCGTGCCGGAGGCGGGCCCCGAGGATGCGCGGGCGCTGCGGGCGGCGGCGGGCGTCGACGATCCGCTCGAGCTCGTCTGTCCTCTGCAGTATCGGCTGCCCGCGGCACCCGAGGCCGCGGCGCGCGCCGAGTCGCGGGTCGCGTCGCTCGACCCGATCCTGAACGCCTTCGAGCGCCTCGCCCGACGACATGCGTTCATGCTCGTCGAGGGAGCGGGGGGGCTGCTCGTGCCCTTCGACGGGCGGACGACGATGGCGGATCTCGCAAGGCGGCTCGGGCTGCCCGTGCTCGTGGTGGCCCGGGCGTCGCTCGGTACGATCAACCACACGCGGCTCACGCTCGAGGCCTGCGCCTCGCGCGGACTTCCGGTCGCGGGGGTCGTCGTGAGTCATGCGGGGGGCGCGCTCTCGGAGGCGGACGAGGCGAACCTCGCCGGGCTGCGGTCGTGGCTCGGGGCGCGCCTGCTGGGCGAGATCGGGCCGGGCTCGCGACCGGAGACGGTCGATCCGGGGCGGGCCGGACTCGGGGCGCTGCTCGCACGGATCGGAGTGGGGGAGGGAGCGCGATGAGCCGGGACCTGCATCCGATCGAGGCGAGCGTGCTGCACGCGCGGCGGGAGCGCGTCTTCCTCGTGCTGGCGGGGCTCTTCCTCGGCTCGATGACGATGCTGAACATCCTCGGCGTGTCGCGGTTCGTCGACTTGTCCTTCCACGTGAACGGGGTGCGGATCCCGATGGTGATCGCAGTCGGGGTGCTGCCCTATCCCGTCACGTTCCTCTGCACGGACTTCATCTCGGAGCTCTACGGGAGGGCGCGGGCGAACTTCCTCGTCTGGGTCGGACTCGGTCTCAACCTCTGGGTCGTGACCTTTCTCTACGTGGGTGGGCTCATGCCGCCCGACCCTGGCATCGTCGCGGGGACCGGCATGCCGCCGATCGAGGCCTACGACTTCGCGTTCTTCCGGATCCGCTACCTGACGATGGGGGCGGTCGTCGCGTCGATGCTCGCCTATCTGACGGCACAGCTCTGCGACGTGCACGTCTTCCACTTCTGGAAGCGGCTCACCCGCGGTCGGCACCTCTGGCTGCGCAACAACGGATCGACCCTCGTCAGCCAGTTCGTCGACACCTTCGCCGTCATCACGATCACGCACTTCTACGCGCACGCGCTGCCGATCGACCCCGGGCAGCCGATCTGGCCCCAGCTCTGGGTCTTCATCGGCTCGGGCTACGTCTTCAAGATGGTCGCGGCGCTGCTCGACACGGGGCCCTTCTATCTCGGTGTGCATTGGCTGAGCCGCTACCTCGAGATCGATCCGAACGCCGAGCACGCGCTCGGCGAGATCTGACCCGCCGCTGCGCCCCCCGCGAAGACGCATGCGACCGCTCGACTCGATCGACTAGCCTTGACGGCTCGGGAAGGGATCTGCGGGCGGGGAGGGCGATGCGACGGATCGGACTACGGGAGACGTTGCACGGCACGCGGGACGGACAGCTCGCGGTGGATGCGAGTCTGGCCGAGCGCTACGGGCTGAGTGAGCGGGAGTCCGCGTGTGCGGCGCTCGTCAAGCGCGGCTGCTCGGCGCATGAGATCGCCGATCGGCTCGAGATCTCGCCTTCCACGGCGGAGAAGCACCTCGTCGCCTTGCGTCGCAAGCTCGGCGTGTCGTCGACACTCGAGGCCGCTGTCGCGCTGCTCGGCGAGGAGAGCGAGTCGACGGCGCGGATTCCCGATGCCTTCGGTGTCGTCCTCCCGGTCTCCTCTTCCGACAAAGCAGCCAGCGACACAGCGATCGACTCCTCGTCGACGGACCTCGTTGCGCGGCTCCGTACGGCGGCGACGCTCGACGAGATGCTCGAGCTCGTGAGGGCCGATCTCGAGGACGACGGTGTCGTGGCGCTCTTCTGGTACTTCCTGCCGCTCTCCGCAGCCAGCTTTCGCAAGGGAGACGTGCTGCAGAGACACAGCGCGCCGGCTTCCCTGATCGACGCCCTGCAGGCGGACAGTGGGGCCACCCAGGCACGGACCGCTGCGCGGCTCTTCGCCGAGCCGGATCGCCCGGTCGTGGTGCGACTCGATCGCGACGACGACGCGGTCTCCTCCCTCGTCGCGGCGGCCTGCCGGAGGGCGTCCGTCGGCGTGGGAATCACCCTCGGCTCGCCGTTCGGAGCCGGCTACGTCGTGCTCTCGGCCTTCTACCGGACCGAGCCCGAGGCGACGGAGGACCTGGCTGCGGCGCAGTCGGATCGCGAGCGCCGGCTTCGCGACCGGCTCCTGCTGATGCAGAACGTGGCCTACTCGCTGGGAGCGCTCGCGCGGAGTGCGGGACTCTCGCTGCGTGAACGCGACGCGCTCGCGCTGATCGCGGCGGGGCATGGGACGCGCTCCGCGGCCGAGGCCGCGGGAACGACGGAGCGTGCGCTGGGCCAGCTGCTCCAGAGCGCTAGACGGAAGCTCGGCGCGGACACCACGGCGGAGGCGGTCGCCAAGGCGATGGCGCTCAACGCGCTCGTCTTCCTCTAGCCCCTCTGGCGCGTCGCTCGCTTTGCGTGTGCCAACCCCGAGCTCCGAACGGCGAGCGGATTCGAGGCGATCCAGGGCCGCCGCCCCGTCGCTCACTCCTTCGTCCTCGACGCCCGGCGGCGTCCTGCGAATCGTCAACAGGCTCGAGCGATATCGAAGGTCGGGCGCCTTCGGAGAGGGAGGAGCGACAGGGCGGCAAGCCGTTCACGAGTAGCGGCTGGTACACCGCGGGCTCCATGGCGGATTCCTGCCGGTTGGCTTCGGTTTTCCGCAGCCCGGGACTCCCGGCGCCGCTCGCTCGCCGCCTGCTGTCTGAGCCCGCCACCTCGAATCTCTCCGAACGCAGAGCACGCACTCGGCGAGATCCGAGCGGCATCGCTCGCGATGACCGATTTCTACCTGCCGGAACCCGAAGGCCTTCGGCGGGAAGACGCCATTGAGCACCGGCGCCGCGAGGACCTAGGCTCCGGTTTCCTGGGAAGCGACACGAGGTCACTCGATGCCGTCGTTCTCCCGTCCGTTCCTGCTGCTCCCGATCCTCGCCGCACTCCTCGTCCTGCCGGCCTCCCAGGCGAGCGCCCTGCCGGCCCTCTTCGACTTCGGCGACGGCCCCGTCCAGACCGGCTGGGTCGGCGTCACGACGACTGGCCTCGCGGCGACGAGCGAGGGCATCCAGCTCTCGATCCTGCCCCTCGGCAATCCGCTCGGCGCGCGCGATCGCGGCGCCCAGAACGGTGGCGGCGACGAGAACGACATGTGGCGGGACTTCTTCTTCATCGGCACGGAGGACGAGAGCATCCCACCCGCCGACCGGGGCTTCGACATCACGCTCTCCGGTCTCGTCGCCGACGCGACCTACGACGTGACGCTCTGGGCCTTCGACTACCCGAGCGTGAACGCGGGCGTCTTCGGGCCGCCGCGGAACGGCGACTGGAACGGTGAGATCCTCAACTTCGGCAGCACGTCGAATACGGCCCCCGAGAGCCTCGACGAGTACACGCTCACGATCCGGGTCGTGGCGGACGCGACCGGAACGGCGCTCGTGCAGGGTCGTTCGGCCAACGGCCCCACGATCGCCTCGCCCTTCCTGAACGGCCTGCGCGTCGACGTCGCCGCGGTCCCCGAGCCGACGACCGCTCTGCTGATGGGCCTCGGACTGCTCGCACTCGCGACCCGTCGACGCTCTGCCTGAAGAACGGGCGCGACGCGATCGATCGGACCGCCACGCGGCCGTCGAGGACGCGCCCTCCTATACTCGCCGGCCATGTCCGCACCCGGCCGTCCGACCACTGCCCCCGACTGGTACCGCAAGGCCCTCGCGACGCCCCGCAGCGACGTGACGGTCGAGGTCGAGGGCTGCCCGATCCACTACCTCGCCTGGGGCGAGCGCGGTCGCCGCGGCCTCGTCTTCGTGCACGGCGGCGGCGCCCACGCCCATTGGTGGACCCACGTCGCCGCGCGTTATGCGAGCCGCTACCGCGTCGCCGCCCTCGACCTCTCCGGCCACGGCGACTCGGGCCATCGCGAGCGCTACAGCCTCGAGGGCTGGACCCGCGAGGTGATGGCCGTCGCCCGACACGCCGGGATCGACGGCCCGCCCGTCCTCGTCGGCCACAGCATGGGCGGCTTCGTCACGATCGCGACCGCGGCCCTCGAGCCCGACGCGCTCTCCGGCGTGATCGTCTGCGACTCCCCGATCTCCGCCCCCGACCCCGAGATCGACGCCCATCGCATGGGTGCCGCCTTCGGCAAGCCCCGCATCTACGCCTCCCGCCGCGAGGCCCTCGAGCGCTTCCGCACGGTCCCGCCCCAGGCGCACTACCTCGACTACGTGATGGCCGACGTGGGACCCCACTCGCTCACGCCGTCCGAGGGCGGCTGGCGATGGAAATTCGACCACAACGCGTTCAACGCCTTCGAGGAGAATCCGCGCGCCGCCGCCCGGGCCTACCTGCCCGACGTGCGCTGCCGGCTCGCGCTCCTGCGCTCGGAGTGCGGCCTCGTGACCGAGGACATCGGCCAGTACATGTACGAGCAGATGGGCCGGGTGAACCCCGTGATCGAGATCCCGCTCGCCGGGCATCACCTCATGCTCGACCAGCCGCTGCTGCTGATCACGGCGATCAACACCCTGCTCTCGGACTGGGCGCACTCGGAGCCGCTGCGGCGGCGGGACTGAGTCCCGCCCGGGTCGGGCCCGCGGGTCGGGCGGATCCGCGGGCAGACCGCTTGCGGCGATGGCCGTCACGCAGGTCATACGCAGGACGACAGCAGTCCGAATTCCGAGGGTAAAACCCTTCAAGCCCCTCGGTGCGACCGCCGATTCGTGCCGCCGATGAAGCTGGACGCCGCCACGCCCGACGAGGAGATGAAGCTCCTCGAGATCAAGATCACCCAGCTCAAGCTGGACTACGAGAAGTACTTCCTGGGCACCCGGCCGACCGAGCCCGCCATGCAGCGCGCCGAGGTCCAGAAGGCGATCGTGAAGTGGAGCAACACGCGGATCACGAACACCGCGCTCCGCTTCAAGTTCAACAGCCTGAACGGGCGCTACCAGGCCTTCAAGCGCAAGTGGGACGACGTCCTGCGCCAGATCGAGGCCGGCACCTACAAGCGCCACGTCTTCAAGGCCCAGCTGCACGAGCGCGAGCGGGGCGTGGGCGGCGCAGCGGGCGCGGGTGCGCGCGCCGCGGCGGCGGGTGGTGGCTCGAGCGAGCTCTTCGAGACCTATCGCGACGCCATGATGGCGACGGGTCAGGACACGAGCGGCCTCACCCCCGCCAAGCTCCAGGCCGCGATCCGCAAGCAGGAGGCCGAGATCAAGAAGAAGCTCGGCTGCGACCGGGTCGACTTCAAGGTCGTCGTGCAGAACGGCAAGGTGAAGCTGAAGGCGGCGGCGGGCTGAGCGCACAGCCTGCGCGCGAAGACGCGCATGGGGCAGGTGGCTAGGATCCGACCGACGGCGGGCCCATCCGTCGCGGGAGGTCCATGTCCATTCCGTTCCGGCTCGACCGCGCGACGCTCGTCGCGGTCGCCATGCTCTCCGCCGCGTCCCTCTTCCTGATCGCCTGTCGACGCGACGACGCATCTTCGCCCGAGGACGCCGCGGAGGCCGTCGTCGCCCGGACGGTCGTCGCCGAGGAGCACGACGCGCGCTGGGTCCTCGACCATCGCTGCGTCGTGTGTCACGCGTGCTACGACGCGCCCTGCCAGCTGCAGCTCGGCTCCGCCGAAGGCGTGAACCGTGGCGCGAGCCCCGACGCGGTCTACGACGCGAAGCGCCTGACGCCGCAGCGCACGACCCGGCTCCACGTCGACGCCCACGACGAGCCGGGCTGGCGGGCGCTCGGCTTCCACGACGTGGTGCACGGACCGGCGGGCACCGCGGACGGCGTGATGGGTCGCATGCTTGCGCTCGGTCGCAGCGCGCATCTCGCACCCGGCGAACGCCTGCCCGAAGACTTCCCGCTCGCGCTCGACCGCAAGCTCGCCTGCCCCGTCGCCGATCGCTTCGAGGCCTACGTCGACGAGCATCCGCTCGGCGGCATGCCCTACGGCCTGACGCCGCTCGCCGAGGGTGAGTACGCGGATCTCGTCGCATGGCTCGGCGAGGGCGCACCCTCCGTCGCGCCGCGCGCCCCGCTCGATCCCGCCGTCGCGCGCGAGGTCGAGAGCTGGGAGCGCTTCCTGAACGGCGACTCGCTCCGCGAGCGCATCACGGCCCGCTACCTCTACGAGCATTGGTTCGTCACGCACCTCTACTTCGAGGCCCACGCGAGCGGCCCCTTCTTCCGCCTCGTCCGCTCGTCGACCCCGCCCGGCCAGCCGACCCGCGAGATCGCCACCCGCCGCCCCTACGACGACCCGGGCGAAGCGCGCTTCTGGTACCGGCTCGTGCGCATCGACGACACCCTCGTGCACAAGACGCATATCGTCTACCCGATCGGCCCCGAGCGGCTCGAGCGCCTGCGTGCGCTCTTCCTCGAGCCCGAGTGGAGTGCCAAGGTCTTTCCGCCCTACGGACATGCGAAGGCCTCGAACCCCTTCGAGACCTTCGACGCGATCCCCGCGCGCTCCCGCTACCAGTTCCTGCTCGACGACGCGCGCCACTTCGTCGCGACCTTCATCCGCGGCCCCGTCTGCCACGGCCAGGTCGCCGTCGACGTGATCGAGGATCGCTTCTGGGTCGCCTTCCTCGACCCCGACTGGGACCTCTCCGTCAACGACCCGCGCTACCTCGAACGCACGAAGGCCCTGCTCGATCTCCCGGCGGAGGACGGCAGCCTCGCGATCCCGGGTGAAGGCCTCTGGGCCAAGCACACCGCGAACCAGCGGCGCTATCTCGACGTACGCGAGGAGCTCTACGAGGCGTTCGACGCGAGGCGCCGGGGTCCGCCGCTCGAGGCGATCTGGGACGGCGACGGGCACGATCGCGATGCGCTGCTCACCGTCTGGCGGCACTTCGACAACGCGAGCGTCGAGCGCGGTCTGATCGGCACGCCGCCCGAGACCGCCTGGGTGATGGACTACCCGATCTTCGAGCGCATCTACTACGACCTCGTCGCCGGCTTCGACGTCTTCGGCAACCTCGGTCATCAGGTCGCGACCCGCCTCTACATGGACCACCTGCGCATGCAGAGCGAGAACGTCCTGCTCGCGTTCCTGCCCGAGTCCGCGCGCCAGCCCCTGCGCGACGCCTGGTACGAGGGCGCGACGGACGAGATCCACCACTTCGTGAACCGGCCGATCAGCGAGGGCCACGGGACGCGCGTGCGCTTCGAGACCGATCGTTACGTCGAGGAGCTCTTCGCGCAGGTGCGCGCACGGAGTCCGGAGGCCGCCGGTCCCGACGACCTGCTCAATCGCTGCGACGGATCGGACTGCCTGCGGCCCGGGACGGACGCGCTCGCCGAGCAGGCGGATGCGGGCCTGCGGCCGCTCGCGGGACGGCGGGGGGACTGGGTGCGGCATCTGCCCGAGGTGAGCTGGCTGCGCGTGCACGCGGACGACGATCCCGAGCGCGGTCACGTCTACACGCTGACCCATGACGTCGCGCATACGAACGTCGCGTCGATGTTCGGCGAAAAGGATCGACTGCAGCCCGAGCTCGACGAGGTCACCCTCTTCGCCGGCACCCTCGGCAGCTATCCGAACTTCTTCTTCGACGTCGCGGCGGAGGAGCTCGGCGCGTTCCGGGAGCAGCTCCTCGGCGTGCATGACGCGGCGGCGATGCGCGCACTCGTCGCGCGCTTCGGCATTCGGCGGACGGATCCACGCTTCTGGCCGCTGCTCGACTGGATCCACGCGGACGTGAGACAGCGGATGCCGACGGAGGGGGCGATCTACGACCTGGGGCGGTACAAGAATCTCTGACGGGAGCGGGTCCTTCGACGAGGCCGCCATCCGCGCGAGCGCCGAGTTCTGGCGTCAGTCTGCCGCGCGTACCCGATTCCCGATCGCCGGCACCGTCGCGAGGTACTCCGCGATCGCCTCGAGGTCCGCGCGCGGCAGGTTCGCGTAGCCGTGCTCGATCACCTCGCTCATCAGGCCCTGCGTATCGTCGCCGTCGGGCTTGAGACCCATCTCGAGATACCAGACGAGGTCGGCCGCATCCCACTCGCCGATCCCCGTCGCCGCATCGGGCGTGATGTTGGGCGCGAGCTCGCCCTCGGGTCCGTCGCGCGAGCCCGCGAGCCAGCGCGATCGGTCGAGTCCGCCGGTCAGCGTGCGCGGCGTATGGCACTCGCCGCAATGCGCCGCCGCGTTCACGAGGTAGCGGCCGCGAAGCCAGGCCTCGCTCCGATCGGGCGCCGGCTCGAAGACGAGCGGCGTGAAGTTCAGCCACTTCCAGCCCGCGAGCGTCGCGCGCCAGGAGAATGGAAAGGGCGCGTCCGGCGGGCGGTTCTCCCGCTTCACGGCGGGCAGGGATCGCAGATACGCCCAGAGATCGCGCAGGTCCCCGTCCTCGAGGCCCGAGAACGCCGTGTACGGAAAGACGGGGAAGTAGTGCTGACCGTCGGGCGAGAGCCCCTCGCGCATCGCGCGCACGAAGTCCGCCTGGCTCCAGCCGCCGAGCCCGGTCTCGCGATCGGGCGTGAGATTCGTGCTGTAGAAGACGCCGAAGGGCGTCTCGAGACCGCGTCCCCCGGCGAGCGCGGGCGCGGCCTCGCCCTCGCCGGGGTAGTTCGTGTGGCAGGTGCAGCCGCCGGTCGCGTAGAGCACCTGCCGACCGCGTTCGATGGCCTGCGCGTCGGGTGCCGACCCGGGTGCCTGGGCACGAGCGGACGACGCGTGCAGCGCGAGCCCTGAGGCGAGCACGAGCCCGAACGCGAGCGCCAACGCCAGAATGGCCGCGCGATGGCTCCCCGAGCGCCGATCGACGCGCACGTGATGCCCGACGCTCACTTGTTCTTGTACGACTCTTCCTTGGGCTTGCGGAAGGGCTTGTGGCAGCCGCCGCAGCTGCCGCCGAGCGCCTTCATGGCGGGTCCGATCTTCGCCGGGTCCCCGCTCGCCGCCGCGCTCGCGAGGGCGTTCGCAGCCTCCTCGTATTCGGCGATCTCGGTCTGGAACTTCGTCCAGTCGGTCCAGATCTCGGGCTTCGCGTCGGTCGCGCCCTCGGTGACCCTCGCGCGGAAGGCGGGTGCGATGAGTGCTGCGCTCTCCGCCATCAGCTTCGCGTGGGTCTCGATCGCGCCGGGCACGGCGAGCCCGTGCTTCATCAGGTCGCCGATCGCGCCCATATGCGTGCCGATGATCGACATGACCGACTGGCGGTAGGCGATCTGCTCCGCGGCCTTGAGCGCCACAGCGCCCTCGTGGTGGTCGGCCTGGACGGCGGCGGCGCCCGCGAGGCCCATTGCGATGGCCAGCGCGAGGGGCAGGGCGCGCCGGATCGGGCGGCGGAGGACGGATCGGTCGGACGGTCGGGTCATGCGCTTCTCCTCTTCGGGGGATCGGCGAATGGAAGCAGTCGCAGCGGCGCGATGCCACAGCAGCCGTTCGTGATCACGAATCGTCGTGGAGCAGCAGGGCCTTCCCACCGGCCAGCGCGGTCGGTCCGACGCGCGATGTGATCGGCGCGTGGTGGGCGAGCAACGACTCGGCCTCGGCCGTGATCGCGTCATCGAAGGCGGCCGGCTCGACCGCGAGCCCCTCGCTGCGAAGCACGCCGACCAGCGCCCCGATCACGTCCTCCGGCTCGAGCCCGGGCGCGAAGTCCGCGACGCCGCCCGCGGTCTCGGGTCGGAACTCGATCTCGAGTGCGTCGTAGACGGGAACGAGCGCAGCACGCAGCGCGTCGGTCCGTCCGACCGTCAGCACACCGCCCACGTGCGCGCCGCCGCGGATGACGCGCTGGCCGACGCCCATGACCTTGACGCGGCCTTCGAGATTGACGCTGAATTCGCCCGGACAGTACTCGCCGGGCACGGCACCGACGCGCGCGTCGAGTCCCAGCCGTCGGAGCGCCTCGGCGATCCAGCCCGAAAGCCGCTCGAAGCGCGCGCGGATGCCCTGGCGCGCGTCCGCATCGGGCGTTGCCCAGGCGAAGGCCATCGACGCGTCGAGGAAGGCCGCCGCATGCCCCCCGGCGAGCCGCGTCACGGGCTCGAAGCCGAGCTCGCGCGCGATCCCGACGGCCCGCGCATAGCCCGGTCGACGCGCGTCGAGACTCGAGAAGAGCATCGCGTCATCCGGCCGATAGAGCCGCAGGCTCTCCTCGGCACGCCCCGCCGCGACCCGGCGCAGCATCGCGTGGGAGACGGCCGTATCGAGTCGGGGATCGCCCGGAAAGCGGTCCCGATGCAGCCGCATCTCCGCCCTCCTCCGCGTCCGAGCGCCGCGCCCGCCGAAGACGCCCCCGTGCGCCGTGCGTCGCGTCGTGACCCGATCGACATCCGGCCGGGCCTGCGCCCGACCGCCGCCCGACTAGCGCCCGACGACGTCCAGCTCGAGCTCCGCCGTCGCGACCACGCCCGCAAGGCGCAGTCGCTCTCCCGCGTGCTCCTCGTCCTCGGGCAGCGCCGCGAGTGCGTCCGCCGCCTCGACCCGCCGCGCCTCGGTCTCGGCGTGATCGATCTCCGAGGCCCGCCGACAGCGGTCCACGAGCACGACCACGTGCGCCCCGTCGACCTCGGCGAAGCCGCTCGAGATCGCCGCCCACTCGCGATTCGCACCGCCGCGCACGATCTGCATCGGCCCCGGCGAGAGCGGCGTCAGGAAGCGCTCGTGGCTCTCGAGCACACCGAACTCCCCGGCCTCACCGGGCAGCACGACCTGCTCGACCGTCTCCGAGAGCGCCTCGCCCTCGGGCGTCACGACCACCAGCTCGAGTGCCATGATTCGCGTCTCCCCGGCCCGCGCTCAGACGAGCGTCTTGGCCTTGGCCACGGCGCTCTCGATGTCGCCGACCATGTAGAAGGCCTGCTCGGGCAGGTCGTCGTGCTTGCCGTCGAGGATCTCGCGGAAGCCGCGGATCGTGTCCTCGAGGCGGACGTAGACGCCCGGCGTGCCCGTGAACTGCTCGGCGACGTGGAAGGGCTGGGAGAGGAAGCGCTGGATCTTGCGCGCGCGCGCGACCGTGAGCTTGTCCTCCTCCGAGAGCTCGTCCATACCGAGGATGGCGATGATGTCCTGCAGGTCCTTGTAGGCCTGCAGCGTCGACTGCACGCCGCGGGCGACCTCGTAGTGCTCCTGACCGACGACCTGCGGATCGAGGATCCGCGAGGTCGAGTCGAGCGGGTCGACCGCCGGGTAGATGCCGATCTCCGTCAGCGCCCGGTTGAGCACCGTCGTCGCGTCGAGGTGCGTGAACGCCGTCGCCGGCGCCGGGTCCGTCAGGTCGTCCGCGGGCACGTAGATCGCCTGCACCGACGTGATCGAGCCCTTGTTGGTCGACGTGATGCGCTCCTGGAGCTCACCCATGTCGGTCGCGAGCGTCGGCTGGTAGCCCACGGCCGACGGGATGCGGCCGAGCAGCGCCGACACCTCGGAGCCCGCCTGGGTGAAGCGGAAGATGTTGTCCACGAAGAGGAGCACGTCCTTGCCCTCCTCGTCGCGGAAGTACTCCGCCGCCGTCAGACCCGTGAGGCCGACGCGCGCACGCGCCCCCGGCGGCTCGTTCATCTGGCCGTACACGAGGGCGGCCTTGTCGAGCACGGTCGAGCCGTCCGAGAGGACCGAGTCCATCATCTCGTGCCAGAGGTCGTTGCCCTCGCGCGTCCGCTCGCCCACGCCCGCGAAGACCGAGTAGCCCGAGTGCTCCTTCGCGATGTTGTTGATGAGCTCCATGATGACGACGGTCTTGCCGACGCCGGCGCCGCCGAAGAGGCCGACCTTGCCGCCCTTGTTGTAGGGCGCGATCAGGTCGACGACCTTGATGCCCGTCTCGAGCACCTCGACCGAGGTCGACTGGTCGACGAACTCGGGGGCGGGGCGATGGATCGGGTAGGTCATCTTCGCGTCGATCGGACCGCGCTCGTCGACGGGCTCGCCGACGACGTTCATGATGCGGCCGAGGGTCTCGGGACCGACCGGGATCATGATCGGGCTGCCCGTGTTCGTCACCGCCTGACCGCGGCGCAGACCGTCCGTCGTGTCCATCGCGATCGTGCGCACCGTCTTCTCGCCGAGGTGCAGCGCGACCTCGATCACGAGGTTGTCGGGCTGGTCGTTGATCGCGGCGTTCGTCGTCTTGAGCGCCGTCAGGATCTCGGGCAGGTCACCGCTCTCGAACTCGACGTCGACCACGGGGCCCATCACCTGGACGATCTTGCCTTGGCTCATTCTCTTGTCTCTCCAGTCACTCGGTGGCTCGGGAGCCACTCGGTCCATTTCGTCTTCCGCACAGCGTCCGCCCGATCGGCCACTGCCAGCTACGCGGTTCGTTTCGTCCTCGCGGCCTTCGGCCGCGAAAGTAAAGAGTCTTCATGCGCGCGCCGCGCGCGCATGGGATTGATGGAGCGAGGCTCCATCAGTCCAACGCCTGCGCCCCCGTGACGATTTCCACCAGCTCGCCCGTGATCGCGGCCTGTCGTGCGCGGTTGTACTGGAGGGTGAGCTTCTCGATCAGCTCCTCCGTGTTCTTGGTCGCCGACTCCATCGCCGTCATGCGGGCCGCGTGCTCGCCCGCCTGGTTCTCGAGCAGCGCACGGAAGACCTCGACCTCGACCGCCTTCGGCACCAACGCCGCGAGCAGCGCCTCGGGATCGGGCTCGATCTCGTAGGCCGAGGCCTCCTCGGCGACCGCCTCCGCCCCGTCGGCCTTGGGCGGCTCGAAGGGCAGTAGCTGCGAGACGCGGGGCGTCTGGGTCATCGTCGAGACGAACTCGTTGAACACGAGCACGACCTCGTCGACGTCACCGGCCTCGTACCGTCGCGCAAGCTCCCGGGCGACGTCGGCGGCCTTCTGGTACGTCACGTCGCCGCCGATCGGCGAGGCGTATGTGATCTGCTTCGCGCGGTGACGCTTGAAGTGGTCGACCGCCTTCTTGCCCAGCAGCGTCAGCCCGACCTCGACGAACTCCGCGCCACGCTTGGCGAGGATGCGCTCCGCCGCCTTGATCGCATTCGCATTGAAGGCCGCGGCCAGACCGCGATCCGAGGTGATGACCACGACCTCGAGGCTGCGGCGATCCTCGTGGACCTCCAGCAGCGGATGGGTCTCCTCGAGCACGCCCTGGGAGACCTGCTCGAGGGTCGATCGCATGCGCACGGCGTAGGGCCGCGCATCCTCGATCGCCTCCTGGGCACGCCGCAGCTTCGCCGCCGCCACCATCTTCATGGCGGAGGTGATCTTCTGGGTCGACTGGACGCTGCCGATGCGTCGCTTGATGTCTCGCAGATTCGCCACGGGCTAGGCCGCCTCGGTCGACTTCTTCTGGGTCGGCTGGAAGATCTTCGCGAACTCGTCGAGGGCCGTGACGAGCTTCTGCTCCGTCTCCGACTCGAACTTCCCCGAGTCCCGGATCGCGCCGAGGATCTCGCCCCGGTTGTTGCGCATCCACTCGAGCATCTCGCGCTCGTAGCGCTGGATGTCCGAGAGCTCGAGCTGGCGGATCCAGGAGTCGCGACCCGACTGCGGCGTCGACGCGTAGATCGACACGACCTGCTCCTCGAAGGGAAGCGGCGAGTACTGGCCCTGCTTCAGGATCTCGGTCTGCCGCTCGCCGTTCGCGAGCTGCTCCTGGGTGGCCTTGTCGAGATCCGAGCCGAACTGCGCGAAGGCCGCCATCTCGCGGTACTGCGCGAGGTTCAGCTTGAGCTGACCCGCGACGGACTTGGTCGCCTTCTTCTGCGCCGCACCACCCACGCGGGACACCGACAGACCCACGTTGATGGCCGGTCGCACGCCCGAGTTGAAGAGGTCGGTCTCGAGGAAGATCTGGCCGTCGGTGATCGAGATGACGTTGGTCGGGATGTAGGCGGAGACGTCGCCGGCCTGGGTCTCGATGATCGGGAGCGCCGTGATCGAGCCGCCGCCGAGCTCGTCGGAGAGCTTGCAGGCGCGCTCGAGCAGGCGCGAGTGGACGTAGAATACGTCGCCCGGGTAGGCCTCGCGTCCCGGCGGTCGGCGGAGGAGGAGCGAGAGCTGGCGGTAGGCGACGGCCTGCTTCGAGAGATCATCGTAGACGATCAGCACGTGCTGACCGTTGTGTCCGAAATGCTCGGCCATCGTGCAGCCCGAGTAGGGCGCGATGTACTGGAGCGGGGCCGGGTCCGAGGCCGTCGCGGCGACGACGATCGTGTAGTCCATCGCGCCGTACTGCTTCAGCTTGTCCGTGACCTGCGCCACGGTCGACTGCTTCTGGCCGATCGCGACGTAGACGCAGATCACGTCCTTGCCCTTCTGGTTGATGATCGTGTCGATCGCGATCGCGGTCTTGCCGGTCTGGCGGTCGCCGATGATCAGCTCGCGCTGACCGCGGCCGATCGGGACCATCGCGTCGATCGCCTTGATGCCCGTCGCGAGGGACTCGTCGACGGACTTGCGGGCCACGATGCCCGGGGCCTTGAGCTCGACCTGGCGCGTCGTCTCGGCCTCGATCGGGCCCTTGCCGTCGATCGGCACGCCGAGGGCGTCGACGACGCGGCCGAGCAGGGCGCGGCCGACGGGCACCTCGATGATGCGGCCGGTCCGGCGGACGAGGTCGCCTTCCTTCACGCCGCGGGAGGCGCCCATGATCGCGATGCCGACGTTGTCCTCTTCGAGGTTGAGGACCATGCCGCGCAGGCCGCCGTCGAACTCGACGAGCTCGCCCGCGAGCGCGTTCTCGAGGCCGTAGACGCGCGCGATGCCGTCGCCCGCGTTCAGGACCGTGCCGGTCTCGGCGACATCGATCTCGCGGTCGTATTCCTTGATCTCCCGCTTGAGGATGTCCGTGATCTCGCCGGGCTTGATATCCATCGCTCAGGATCCCTTCGTCGCGCTCTTCGCGGATTCGTTCGTCGTGTTCGTCCGCGGTCCAGAGCCGCGGTCTCGTTCGCTTCGTTCCATCGCCGGGTCGCCCTCGCGCCCGACCGCTTCGATCCCGCCCCGGCGAGCCGTGCGCCCCTTCCGGACCGCCGCTCGCGGGCTCGCGCCCGGGCTCAGTCGCGCGTCAGCGTCGACCGCAGCTGCCCGAGCTGCGTGCGCAGGCTGCCGTCGAAGACGAGATCGCCGATCTGTGCGATCGCCCCGCCGATCAGGCTCTCGTCGATCTCGATCTGGAGCCGGACCTCCTGCCCCGTGCGCGCGCTGAGCGCCCGGCGCAGCCGGTCCTGGCGGCGCTCGTCGAGCGGGCTCGCCGTCACGACGCGCGCCGTCACGAGGCCCTCGGCGTCATCCGCCAGCTCGCGGTAGGCCTCGACGATCGCGCTGAAGTCGATGAGGCGTCGCTGGTCGATCAGGTAGGAGACGAAGTTGCGGACCAGCGGGCTGACGCCGGCGCGGGTCGCGATCTCGCGCAGTGCCGCCTTGCGCTCGCTCGCCGGATGCAGCGGCGTGAGCAGCGCGTCCCGCAGCTCGCGGCTCTCCGTGAAGAGCGAGTGCAGGCCTTCGAGCTCCGTGCGGACCTCGCGATGCCGGCGGTCGTCCTGGGCGAGGCCGAAGAGGGCCTTCGCATAACGATGGGCTGCCGTTCCACCCCTCATCGGTTCGCACCTCCGGCGACGGGGCCGCCCGCGGACGGCTCGACGTGGGTGATGAACTCGTCGATCAGTCGCTCGCGATCGCTCGAGCCGACCTGCTCGCGCAGCTTGCTGGCCGCGAGCTCGACCGCCAGATCCGCCGCCTCCTCGCGCAGCTTCTTCTGCGCGCGTCGCAGCTCCTGGTCGACCGCGGCCTGGGCATCGCGGCGGATGCGCTCGGCCGCCGCACGGGCGTCGGAGAGGATGCGCTCGGCCTCCTGCTCCGCACGGCGGGTGGCGGCCTCGCGGATGTCCTCGACCTCGGAGGAGAGGTCGACGAGGCGGCGCTGGAGCTCGGCGTTCCGCTGCTCGGCCTTGGCGAGGAGCTCGGCCGCCTGACCGAGGTCGGTCTGGATCGCAGTGCGGCGCGTGGCGAAGAAGTCCGCGATCGGCTTGCGCCCGAAGTAGACGATCACGCCTAGCACGAGCGCGAGGTTCACGGCCTGCCAGATCGTCTCCATCGTCGCGTCGTGTCCTTCACCGCCGCCGGCCGCGAAGGCCGTCGTCGCGACCAGCGCGAGGAGCGGCTGGACGAGCAGCACGTACGTCGATCGCACGACGAGGCGAGCGCGGTCGGGGATCCGTCGAGGGGAAGAGTTCACAGCGCCCTCCCGAGCACCCGCTCCGCCGCCGCACGCGCGAGGTCTTCTGCGCTCGCGCGCAGCGTCGCGCGGGCGTCTTCGAGGGATCGGCCGAGATCGTTGCGCGCGCGCTCGATCTCGCGTTCCGCCTCGCTGCGTGCCTGCGTCGTCAGCGCGATCTGCTCTTCGCGCGCGCGACCGAGCTGATGCTGCCTCGCCGCCTCGCTCTCGGAGCGGGCCTCGCGGATCGCCGTCTCGTAGCGATCGAGTACGGCGTCGGCGTCGCGCTCGAGCTGCGCGGATCGTTCGCGGGCGCCCTGGATACGCGCCGCGCGCGCGTCGAGGGCAGCGAAGATCGGTTTGAAGATGAGCTGGTTGAGCGGGAAGATCAGCACGACGAAGCCGATCAGCATGATCCAAAGGGCGCCGAGACCCTCACCGAGACCGAAGAGGCCGAAGAGATTCGCATCGGGGATGAGGACGAGGTTCTCGGAGGCTTGCGTCGGCTGCGCGACGAGCGCAGCGGCGGCGATCAGCGAGGCGGCCGCCAGGCTTCGCGATCGCATCGTCGTGGCCGCGAGGCCGGATTGGTTTCTCTCTCGCACGAGGTCCTTGCTCCAGGCGGGTCCGCGCCGAACCTGCCCCGTTTCGATTCCCGCCTGACGTCGTCGGTCGATCCGGCTCGGCGTTCGCCCGGTCGTTGCGCGCCGCCCATCGCATCGGGTCGATCGCAATCGACCCGTCACGACCCCACGTCGCGCTCGCGCGTCGTGACCCGTCCGCTCAGCTGCCGGGCGGGATCGCATCGGATGCCCGCGTTCGGATCGAGGGATCTCTTCGGGAGGACACGGCGCGTGACCGGACCGGTCGAGCGCCTGCTTCGACCCGGATCGGGTAGCACGAAAGACCCGGTCTCGGAGCGGGACGCAACGATTTGTTGACTGGACGGCACGGGCCCGGGCCGCGCCCCGCGCTCCGAGGCGGAGGGATGGGGTGGGCTCGAGCGGCGCCAAGTCTTGCATCCGGCGCGGCGCGATTCAACCGCTGCGTGGCGGCTCGTACGCGAGTCGGTGGAATCGATCGAGGCTGAGCGCGTCGGGGCGGTCGATCGGCCGACACCTGGCCGGCGGGACGGCGCGGGACGCGAGCGGGCGGATTCCGGCTAGGGCTTCGGGGGTCGGCCGATCCGTGCTCGACCGATCCAGACCGCCTCGTCTTCGATGCGTACGGCCGGCGCTTCGACGTCGCCCTCGAGGCGGGCGGTGCCGGCGAGATGGACGCGGCGACGGACGCTGACGGGGCCCATGATGCGTCCGCGACTCGCGAGCCCCTCGCAGTCGATCAGACCCTCGACGTGGGCATCCTCTCCCAGGATCAGCGAGCCCGGCCCGCGCAGGCTGCCGCGCACCACGCCCTCGACGCGGGTCTCCGCAACGACCGCGACCTGACCCTCGAAGACCCCACCGGCCGGCACGAGGGCGTCGGACCCGCCCGTGGCGGGCCGGACGATCGCCGCACCGAACTCCTGCTCGGGCGCCGAGCCGCCTCCACCTGCGGCGTTCTCGTCCGGATGCGCGTGGGCGTCGTCGTAGAAGGGATCGTGGAGCGTCACGGCAGGGTGTCGCCTCCCATCAGCAGGTCCCCGAGGCGTTCCAGGTCCTCGAGGTTGAAGTAGCTGATCTCGAGGCGGCCGGCGCCGCCCGATCCGGGATGCAGCTTCACCCGCGTCTGCAGATGGCGCTCGATGCGCTCGAGGAAGGCCCGGGTATCCGGGTCGAGGGCCGGCGCGGCGGCGCGGCCATCGCCCGCGCTGGACGCCCGGCCCTTGCCGCCCCCGGCCTGCTCGCGCGCCGCCTTCTCCGTGGCGCGCACGGAGAGGCCTTCCTTGAGGATGCGATCCCGGAGCGCCTCGCGGGCCGCCGGCTCATCGAGCTGCAGCAGGGCCTTCGCGTGGCCCATGCTGATGCGCCCTGCCTCGACGTCGGCCTGGATGCTCCGTCCGAGGTCGAGGAGACGGATGTGGTTGGCGATGGACGACCGGTCCATCGCGACCTTCCGCCCGATCTCCTCCTGGGTATGCCCCGCATCGGCGAGCGCCTGGTAGGCGTGGGCCAGCTCGATCGGATTCAGGTCCTGGCGTTGGACGTTCTCGACGATCGCGAGCTCGAGGCGGTCGGCGGGATCGACGTCGAGCACGACCGCGGGGATCGTGGCGCGACCGGCGAGCTGGCTCGCGCGGTAGCGGCGCTCGCCCATGACGAGCTCGTAGCGGGTGCCGGCCTGCCGCACGACGACGGGCTGGAGCACGCCGTGCTGTGCGATCGACCGCGCGAGCTGGTCGAGGGCCTGGGGATCGAACTCGCGGCGGGGCTGATCCGGATTCGGATCGATCCGCGCGATCTCGAGCTGCTGCGGGCCCCGCGGCGCCGGACTCGCCGTGGGAGTGACACTCGATTGTGTCGGACCGTCGGTCGGATGGGTCGGCGGGCCCGGGTCGTTCGCGGCATCCGCGGGACGACGTTCGGCTCGTTGGGTCGGGGTCGAGATCAGGGCGCCAAGGCCGCGGCCGAGCGCACTACGTCGTTGACTCATGAACTCCTCCGGTCGAGGGTTGCGGACTCGGCTGGCCGACCGGCAGCACGGGCGGCTTGCGTGGCGGCGCGGTCAGGGCGAGCTGTGCGAGGAGCTCGTCGGCCAGCTTCACGTAGGCGACTGCACCCTTCGAGTGGATGTCGTAGAGCAGGATCGGCTGGCCATGGCTGGGCGCCTCGGAGAGCCGGACGTTTCGTGGGATCCGGGTTCGGTAGACCTTGTCGCCGAAATGGCTGCGCACCTCGGCCTCGACCTGGCGCGCGAGGTTGTTGCGCTGGTCCGCCATGGTCAGGACGATGCCCTGGATCTCGAGTCGCGGGTTGAGCTGGGAGCGTACGAGGTCGACGGTCTCGACCAGGCTCGCGAGGCCTTCGAGCGCGTAGTACTCGCATTGGAGCGGGATCAGCACGGCGTCCGCGGCGGTGAGGGCATTGAGCGTGAGCAGGCCGAGGGACGGCGGACAGTCGATCAGCACCAGCTCGTAGGCGTCGCCCATCGCGCGAATGGCTCGGTCGAGTCGGAACTCGCGCTCCTCGATCGTGACGAGCTCGATCTCGGCGCCGACCAGATCTCGTCCGGCGGGCACGACGTGCAGCGTCTCGAGCTCCGTCTCGTACGCGCAGTGCGTGAGGGGGACCTCGTCGATCAGCGCGTCGTATACCTGGCGCTCGGCACGGGTGATGCCGTAGGCGCTGCTCGCGTTGGCCTGGGGGTCCATGTCGATCAGGAGGGTCGGTCGCTCGGAGGCGGCCAGGCAGGCCGCGAGGTTCACGGCCGACGTGGTCTTCCCGACGCCACCCTTCTGGTTGACGACGGCCAGCACGAAGGGTGTCGAGGCCATGAGCAGCGATCCCGATCGGGGAGCAACGGGCGGAGGAGGCGGCCGCGTCGCCCCCCTGGAGCGCGGCTGCTTCGTCGGTGCCAGCGGGCTGGCGCCGACGCGTTTCTTAACACAGCTGGGTTCCTCCGCGACAGGGGAGGAAGCCGGGGCTCGCTTTCGGGCCTACTCGGCGGGGCGACGGACGAGCCAGAGGCGCCGGCGGATTCCGGATCCTGGGACGCGATACTCGCGCGGCTCGATCGGGAGGTCGTGATCCGGCCAGTCGGGGATCTCCGCGCCCTCCGAGGCCGGCAGGATCATGAGGCCGCCTTCGCGTGTCCAGGGAAGCATGAGCCGGAGGGCTTCTTCCGGCTGCGTCATGGCCTGGGCCACCACGAGGTCGGATGGGAAGATCTCGACGCGGTCGGATCGCCCGAGGTTCGGAAGGACGTTCGAGAGCGCCAGTCGACGACGCACCTCGCGCTGGAAGTGGTGTCGCTTCTGTCGCGACTCGATCAGTCGGACCTCGAGGTGGGGATGGAGGATGGCCAGCGGCAGGCCGGGGAACCCGGCTCCGCTGCCCAGGTCGACGAGGGTCCCGGCGGTTCGGAGCTCTGGGACGGCGGCGCCGAGGGCAGCGGCGTCGAGGACGAGTCGCTCGGCGATGCGTGTCGGCGTTCGATGGGCGGTCAGGTTGATCCGCTCCGCCCAGGCATGCAGGAGCATCACCAGATCGGTGAGCTGCTCGGACTGCAAGGGCGTCGTCGCCGCGGGAAGCTGACGAAGTCCGTCGTCTAGAACGCGAAAGACGGCGATCTCGTCGTCACCGCGAGATTCGCCGTCTTTCATGTTGGGCTCCGTTCCCCGTGGAACGTTCCAGTCTGTGATGGGTCTCGGTCGACTGGGGTCCGCTCAGGGAGGACCCGGACGTTCCCCGTGGAACACCCGAAGTCGGGTCGGACGACGATGCACCCGCTCGCCGCCCGCGACCCACCTCGCATCAGGAGGACTGCTCGAGCGCCTCCTCGTACTCCGGCGCACCCTCCGGAACGACGAGTACCTGTCGATATCGACCTTCGCCGATGCTCATCGTCGCGACCCCATCCGCCTCCCGCACGGCCATGTGGATCGCTCGACGATCGCGACCGTTCATCGGATCCAGTGCGATCGACCGCCCCGTCTCGCGAGCCCGCTTGACCGCCCGCTCCGCGAGCCGGCTCAGCGTCTGCTCCCGCTCATCTCCACCCCCCTCGACGTCGACCACGATCCGCGGGGCATCCTCGCTCTGCCGCATCGAGACCTGGTTCGCCACGAGCTGAAGCGCATCCGTCGCGCGGCCATCACCACGCTGGAGAGCCTCCGCGGCGGGACCTCGAAGCTGATAGATCAGGAAGTCGCCCTCGGACGCCTCCGAGATCTCGAACGAGCCGAGCTTCATACGCTCGACCGCGCCCAGCAGGAACTCGCCGATCGGGCCGATCTTGCCCTGGGCGCGACCCTTCGAGTCGGCCACGGCGCGCGGCGTCTCGTCGCCCAGTCGGTCCATCTCACGCGGAGCGGGGCGCTCCCCTCGGTCCGCGTCTCGATCACCTCTGCCCCGCCGGGATCGACCCTCGCTGCGCTCACCCCGGTCACCACCGCGATCCCGATCCCCTCGGTCGCCACCGCGATCGCGGTCCCGATCGCCTCGGTCACCCCGATCGCCTCGCTCCGCCCGCTCGCCGCGGCCACGCCGGCCACCTCGGCCGCCCCGCTCTCGCTCTTCGCCGCGATCATCCCCTCGGGACTCCCGCTCTTCACCCCCACGCCGCGCAGAAGCAGGCTTGACCCCCTTGGGGACAGCCACGATCACGGTGCGGCCCGCCGCCCCGAAGATTTCCCCGGAGGGCGGAACCACGATCCTGAGCTCCGACTCCTCCGTCCCGAAGAACGTGGCCGCCTTGGCCTTCGCCTCGTCCAGGCTGTCCGCCACGAACTCGTTGGGCTCTCGTCGAGCGTCGTACATGCGTCGTCTCTCTTTCTTTCTCTATCTCGCCGCGAACGGGCGCTCAGCCGGCCGGCTGACGTTGTCTCCGGATCCAGTACTGGTGCGCGATGCCGAGCAGATTGCTCACGGTCCAGTAGAGCACGAGTCCGGAGGGAAATGTGTAGGAGATCAGGAGCATCATCGCGGGCATCATCACCAGCATCATCCGCGCCTGCACGGGATCCATGCCCGTATTCGGCGTCATCTTCTGCTGGAAGTACATGCTCGCCGCCATGATCAGAGGCAGCACCCGGAACGGGAAGTCCAGCCCGGGGATCGTGAAGAGCAGCTCCGGCTCCGACAGATCGTCGATCCAGAGCATGAACGGCGCCTGACGAAGTCCGATCGAGCTGCGTAGCGAGTAGAAGAGCCCGATCAGAACCGGGAACTGAAGCATCAACGGCAGACAGCCCGCGAGCGGATTCACCCCCTCGTCCCGATAGAGCTTCATCATCTCTTCGGACTGCTTCTGCCGATCGTCCTTGTATCGCTCCTGGATCGCCTTCACGCGCGGCTGCACGTCGCGCATGCGCTCCGCGGAGCGCATCTGCTTGACCATGAGCGGCGCCGTGAACACGCGCACGAGCACAGTCAGGACGATGATCGCGATGCCGTAGTTCGGGATGAACGCGTAGAGCCAGTCGAGCGCGATCTCGAAGAAGCGCGTCAGCGGCTCGAGCCAGCTCCAGCCGCGGTTGACCGTATGCTCGAGCCCCGAGCCCGTCGCCTCCAGCAGCGACGGATCCTTCGGGCCGAAGTACCCGCGCAGCGCATCCTCGAGCTCGCCCCCTGCGCCGATCGCCATCGACGGCAGCGCCGCCCGCGCCCGCGCGCTCTCCTTCGGCACGAGCGGCTCGAACTCGACGTCGAGCCGCGCGCTCCCACTCGCGTCGATCACGACCCCCGTGAAATAACGGATGTCGAAGCCGGCCCATCGCGAGCGCCCCGCGACCCGCTGCTTCCCGTCCTCGCTCCCTCCGAAGCCGAGGAAGCCGCCCCCACCGACGGCCTGGACCAGCTCCCGCGTGACGCCTTCCTCGCCCCCGTACGCGAGCAACGAGACCTCGTTGAAGTCCTTCCGCTGCGAGACGCCCGCCGGCCACAGCACCTCGAACCGCGCATCGACCGGATCGCGCCGATGGCTCTCGAAGGCGAGCTCGAGATCGAACCCGTAGCCGTCCTGATCGAGTCGGATCGTTCGCGTCAGCACCCCTGCCGACGACACCGCGCGCTGCACGACCTCGCGACCCGACTCCCGCACGACCTCGAAGCGCGTGTCGAGGAAGTCCGCCCCGACGACCCCGGCGACCGTCGTCTGCAGTACGGGCAACCCCGCCTCGACGAGGTCGATCGGTACCGACCCATCGCTCCTTCGCTCGACGTAGTCGACGAGCGACCAGCCCTCGATCAGCGCCGGACCATTCGAGATGCGCGCGACCACACGGGCGTTCCGGATCGTCGACGTCTGCGGCGCCGGCTCCTGCCACCCCGGCACGACGTCGCCCGTCTCACCGCTTGCCGACTCCGCGACCCCACCGATACGCGCGGGGGACCCGCCCGACCCCGACGGAGCGGCCGCTCCCTCCGCAGCGGTCTCCGACGGTGCTCTGCCTCCAGGCGAATCCGCTTCCCCCGCGACCGACTCCGTTCGCGACGCCCCCTCCGTTCCTGCCTCGAGGGCGATCCGTGCGCGCTGCTCGCCCGAATACGCGAGATAGGCCACGAAGACCATCATCGAGAGCGCGAAGGCGAGCAGGGTGTTTCGATCCAAGGTCGTCTCGCCTCTCAGGGGACCGGGTCGTAGCCACCGGGATGGAAGGGATGGCATCGCAGAACCCGGCGAATCCCGAGCCACAGCCCCCGAGCCGGACCGTGACGACGCAGCGCCTCCTCCGCGAAGTGCGAGCAGGAGGGCTCGAAACGACAGCCGGGACCGATCAAGGGACGGATCAAGCCCCGGTAGAGCAGGAAGAGCGTCGACAGCAGGACCGATCCGAGTCGGCCCACGACGCCGGTGGTCGACCCGCCCGCGGCTCGACCTTCACGATCCGGGGTCGGAAAAGCCTCAGCCGCCGAGGTCGATCGGCCGGCCGGATCCAGATGAATCGTTTCCGATAGATTCATCTGCGCTCCTCTCGAGGCGTATCACCGGCCCCTGCCTGCCTGAGCCGCAGCAGATCCCGCATCCGCTGGTCCAGCTCCCCGAAGGAAAGTTCGGCCCCCGAGCGACGCGCGATCACGACCATGTCGAGCGCGTCGGGCAGCTCCCCGCGGTGCTGTCGGAACCATTCACGGATCCGTCGCTTGAAGCGATTGCGCACGACGGCGTTACCGACCTTGCGGCTCGCCGTGATGCCCAGCCGACTCCCCGCGCCGATCGGCCGGGCCGGCGATAAGTCCTCGGAATTCCGAGGCTTTCGACGGGAGCTCGCCGTGACCACCACGAGCTCCGCACTCCCGCGGCGGCGCCCTTCACGGAGCACCCGACGAAAGTCCCGCCCGTCGAGGAGCCGATCCGACCGCCGGAAGCGGCCGGTCTCGCCGCCCATCCCGGCTACTTGGACGAGATCTGGGCCGCGAGTCGCCGGCGGCCCTTCGCCCGGCGCCGCTTGAGCACCGCGCGGCCCGCCTTGGTCTTCATCCGCTCACGGAAGCCGTGCTTGCGCAGGCGCTTGATTCGGCTCGGCTGAAATGTCCGCTTCATCGCTGCGGATCCTCACTCTTGCTGGGCGGTCCACCCTGCTGCCCCGACTCGTCCCCGCTAGCGAGCGCGCTTCCTGCGCTCGACGACGACTCCGGCGCCCCGTGACCCACCCGTATGACTCTGGTCGCTGCACCCAGCGTACGTTTCGATCCCGGCACAGCGGACCGCGTGATCCGACCGCATCCGCCCGCCCATTGCTCGCGCGCAGCATGGCGCGGCCAGGGCGAGCCCACCCGGGAGGCGCGCGAGAGTACCCGCCCGTCTCCCGCTCTGTCAATCGGATCCGAACGGATCGATCCCCCCCGCGCCCGACCCGCTCGGCGGGCCCCACCCGCCGCAGCCTTCCGACCCGCGGCCACGCCACCAGCTCGTGCGTGTTACCCTGCCGCGAGCCGCCGACAGGAATCCGTCGAGAAGCTACGCGAACACGTTCGCCTCCCCGCGTCACGTGTCGACGATCGCCCCTCGTACACGTCGCCGGCAAAGTGGAAAGCCCTTCGATCCCGATGACCTCGGCCGCTTTTGTCGGGCCCTCTGTCAGTCTCTACCACCACTGATTCAATCGAATCACCCAGAAACGGAAGAGAGATCGGATGAAGCTCTCGATCACGAAGTCCGAGTTCCTGCGCGGCCTCGGTCGCATCCAGTCGATCGTCGAGAAGCGCAACTCGATGCCGATCCTCGCGAACGTGCTGATCGAGGCGCCGAAGAAGGGCAAGGAGGAGAGACTCCAGCTCGCGGCGACGGATCTCGAGGTCGGCATCCGCAGCCAGCATCCGGCCGAGGTCGAGAAGGCGGGTGGACTGACGGTCTCGGCGAAGAAGCTCTTCGAGATCGTGCGGGAGCTCTCCGACGAGCGGATCGATCTCGAGTCGACGAGCAACTCCTACCTCGAGATCCGCTGCAATCGCAGTCGCTTCACGCTCGCCGGGACCGCGGCGGAGGAGTATCCGACCCTTCCCGAGTTCAATCCCGAGCGAACCGTGCCCGTCTCGGCTTCGGTCCTGAGTGCGATGATCGAACGCACGATGTACGCGGCCTCCGTCGACGAGACCCGGTACAACCTGAACGGCGTCTACCTCGAGGTGCTGGGCGAGACGGGCGACATCCGCCTCGTCGCGACCGATGGCCATCGACTCGCCTGCGTCGACCGCGCGATCGAAGCGGATGCGAGCGCGCTCGCGAGCGGCGTGATCGTGCCGCGCAAGGGCCTCGGTGAGCTCAAGCGCCTGGTCGACGAGGACGACGCCGAGGAGATCGAGCTCGCCTTCGCGAACAACAGCGGCCTCGCTCGCAAGGGCGACGTCACGCTCGTGATGCGCTTGATCGAAGGCGAGTTCCCGAACTACAACCAGGTCATACCGCGTGACCTCTCGCGGCACCTCCTGCTGCCGACCGACACGCTCACGCAGGCGGTGCGCCGCGTCGCCCTGCTCTCGTCCGAGCGCAATCGCGCGGTCAAGCTCGAGCTCACGCCGGGCCAGCTCGTGATCTCGTCCAACAACCCGGACCTGGGCGATGCGCGGGAGGAGCTCGACGTCGACTACGCCGGCGAGAACCTCACGGTCGGATTCAATGCGCGCTACCTGCTCGACGCCATCAATGCGATCGGCGAGAAGGAGGTGCGCTTCTCCTTCCAGGACAGCCTCTCGCCCTCGCGCATCACCCCGGCTGAAGACGAGAAGACGCTGGCCGTCGTGATGCCGATGCGGATCTGAGGCGCGTCGACGCCGGTCCGTCTGCGCGGGCCGGGGCCTCGGAAGGGCATGCCTCGCGGTCGTGGCCCGTCACCCGACTCCCATCGACCATGCGCTGCCCCGAAGGGCAAAGCGACTCGCTCGAGAAGCCGGCATCTCCGGCCCGAGAAGGCCCGCTCTCCGCGAAATTCGAGGACTTTTGCCTTTGCCCGACCCTCGGGGTTCGGGTACTTTCCCAGCGCATCTGAGACAGGTCTGGGGACGTCGTTCCGGACCTCGGGTGCCGCCCGCAGCGAGCTTCCCGGCCGAGCCGGAGGCAGCCCTCGACCGGGACGCGTGCGGGCCGGCGATCGTCCGGGGCGGAGCGACAGGTGCGATGTCGATGCGCGTTCCAAAACGGGGGTCTACCCGCGCGCCGTGACGACGCGAGTCGTGCTCTGGACTGCGCAGACCGTCCCTGCGGATCCAGGGACCGGATCGCGCGAATGATCGAGAAAGAGACTCGGTGAGCTACGACGCCAGTTCGATCGAGGTCCTCGAAGGCCTCGAGCCGGTTCGAAAGCGGCCTGCGATGTACATCGGGACGACCGGTCCCGATGGCCTCCATCATCTCGTCTACGAGATCGTCGACAACTCGATCGACGAGGCCCTGGCCGGCTACTGCACGAAGATCGAGGTGACGATCGAGGCCGACGGGCGCGTGACGGTCGTCGACAACGGTCGCGGCATCCCGACCGACATGCATCCGACCGAGAACCGCCCGGCGTCGGAGGTCGTGATGACGACCCTGCACGCGGGCGGGAAGTTCGACGAGAACTCCTACAAGGTCTCCGGCGGTCTGCACGGCGTCGGCGTGTCCGTCGTGAACGCGCTCTCCACACGCCTCGACGTCGAGATCCGGCGCGGCGGCAAGATCCACGTCCAATCCTTCGAGCGCGGCGTCCCCGTCACTCAGCTCGAGGTCACGGGCGACACGGACGAGACGGGCACGAAGGTCACCTTCCTGCCCGATCCGCTGATCTTCGCCATCACGGAGTTCTCCTTCGACGTCCTGTCGAAGCGCCTGCGAGAGCTCTCCTTCCTGAACGCCGGCGTGCGCATCCTGATCCGCGACGCGCGTACGGGGAAGAGCCACGACTTCTGCTACGAGGGCGGCATCAACTCCTTCGTCGAGCACCTGAACGAGAAGCGCAACCCGCTGCATCCCGAGCCGATCTACCTGAGCGGACAGCGGACCTTCGACGATCACGGCCGGACCGTCACCGTCGACGCCGAGATCTCGCTCCAGTACAACGACTCCTACAACGAGTCCGTCTACTCCTTCGCGAACAACATCAACACGGTCGAGGGCGGCACGCATCTCGTCGGATTCCGAACCGCTCTCACGCGCGCGCTGAACCGATACATCAGCGCAAACACGAAGGGCGGCGGCAAGGGCGGCAAGAGCGACGCGCCCTCGATCTCCGGCGAGGACCTCCGCGAAGGCCTGACCGCCGTGATCTCGGTCAAGGTTCCGCAGCCCGAGTTCGAGGGACAGACGAAGACCAAGCTCGGCACGAGCGACGTCCGCGGCATCGTCGAAGGCATCGTCTACCAGCAGCTCACGACCTTCCTCGAGGAGAACCCGCGCGTCGCCAAGCCGATCGTCGCGAAGATCGTCGACACGGCCCGCGCGCGCGAAGCCGCCCGCAAGGCCCGCGACCTCGCCCGCCGCAAGGGCGCCCTCTCCGACTTCAGCCTCCCGGGCAAGCTCGCCGACTGCCAGGAGCGCGACCCCTCGAAATGCGAGCTCTTCATCGTCGAGGGCGACTCCGCCGGCGGCACGGCCAAGCAGGGCCGTTCGCGCGAGTTCCAGGCCATCCTGCCGATCCGCGGCAAGATCCTGAACGTGGAGCGCGCCCGCGTCGACCGAATGCTCGCGAGCGCCGAGATCCAGGCGATCATCGCCGCCCTCGGCACGGGCATCGGCGAGGATTTCTCCGCCGAGAAGGCCCGCTACCACCGCGTCATCATCATGACCGACGCCGACGTCGACGGCTCCCACATCCGCACGCTGCTGCTGACGTTCTTCTACCGCCAGATGCGCGATCTGATCGAGCGCGGCTACCTCTACGTCGCACAGCCGCCGCTCTTCCGCGCCAAGCGGGGCAAGACGAGCCGCTACCTGAAGGACGAGGCGGAGCTCGAGGACTATCTCTTCGACCTGGCACTCGACGGCGCTGCGGTCGACTGCGCGGACGGGGTGACGCGCGACGGGGACTCGCTGCGCACGCTGCTCAAGAACGCGAGCGCTCGGCAGCGGACCCTCGACCACTTCAAGATCCGGCTCTTCGACGAGCGGATCGTCGACGCGGTCGCCCGCGTGGGGCGTCCGACGGCCGAGGACCTGCGCGACGCGGGCCGGTTGATGGACACGGTCGTGCCGCTGCTGAACGCGGAGATCGAACGTACCCATCCCGCCGAGGGGAACGACGTCGTGGGCGAGCTGCGCTGGTCCACGGAGCCCGAGCTCACGGGGCGCGGGTTCAAGCTCGTGGCACGCACGCGGCGATCGGGGCAGACGCTGCGGAGTGCGATCGACGAGGCGCTGGTCGAATCGGGCGAGTACCAGCGGATGGTGCGCCTCTCGGCGGAGCTCGCGGAGCTCGGACCCGGGCCGTGGACGCTGCGCCAGGGCGATCGCGAGCCGGAGCAGTTCACGCGCCTCACGTCGCTGCTCGCGAAGATCCTCGAGATCGCCAACAAGGGCCTCTCGATCCAGCGCTACAAGGGCCTCGGCGAGATGAATCCGGATCAGCTCGCCGAGACGACGATGAGCGCGGAGAACCGCAACCTCGTGCAGATCCGAGTGGAGGACGCCGTCGAGGCCGACGACGTCTTCACGACGCTGATGGGCGACGTCGTCGAGCCGCGCCGCCGTTTCATCGAGGACAACGCGCTCAGCGTCGCGAACCTCGACGTGTAGCGCCGCGCCCGACCCGCGCGGGCGGCGTCGCCCCCGCGCGCGTCGCAGGTCGCGCTGACGCCGGGATCGAGGCCGAGAGAGAGCAGGTAGACAGGAAGCCGTGTCCGACGAGCCCCGCGACCCGACAGACGACGCTCCGCCGCCGGCCCCGCCGCCGGACGGCTCGTTCCCGACCGTCAACATCGAGGACGAGGTCCGCTCGTCGTTCCTCGCCTACTCGATGTCGGTCATCATCAGCCGCGCGCTGCCCGACGTGCGCGACGGTCTGAAGCCCGTCCATCGCCGCATCCTCTACGCGATGAACCAGGAGGGGCTGCTTCCGAACCGGCCCTACTCGAAGTCCGCCGGCGTCGTCGGCGAGGTGCTCAAGCACTACCACCCGCATGGCGACTCGGCCGTCTACGACTCGATGGTCCGGATGGCCCAGGACTTCTCGCTCCGGTATCCGCTCGTCGACGGCCAGGGCAACTTCGGCTCGATCGACGGTGACTCCGCCGCAGCCTACCGCTACACGGAGGCCCGCCTCGCCCGGCTCGCCGAGGAGATGCTGCGCGACATCGACCGCGAGACGGTCGACTTCCAGCCCAACTTCGACGGGCAGATGGAAGAGCCGATCGTCCTGCCGACGCGCTTCCCGAACCTGCTCGCGAACGGCTCCTCGGGCATCGCCGTCGGCATGGCGACGAACGTCCCGCCCCACAACCTGCGCGAGCTGACGGCGGCCCTCATCCTCGAGGCCGAGAACCCGGATTGCGGTCTCGACGACCTGCTCGCGAAGATGCCGGGCCCCGACTTCCCGACCGGCGGCCAGCTCTGCGGGTCCGACGGCATCCGCGCCTACTACGCGACCGGCCGCGGCCATCTCACGCTGCGCGCGCGTGCCGGGTTCGAGCCCTACAAGCGCGGCATCCGCATCGTCGTGACCGAGATCCCGTACCAGGTCAACAAGTCGATGCTGCTCGAGCGGATCGCCGATCTCGTGCGCGAGGGCCGCATCCAGGGCATCGCCGACCTGCGCGACGAGTCGAGCCGCGAAGGCATGCGGATCGTGATCGAGCTCAAGAAGGACGCGGCCGAGGACGTGATCCTCAACCAGCTCTTCAAGCTGACGCCGCTCCAGACGACCTTCGGCGTGAACCTGCTCGCCCTGGTCGGCGGTCGCCCGCAGACGCTCTCGATCAAGGAGGCGCTCCGGCATTTCATCGAGTTCCGCAAGGAGGTCGTGATCCGCCGGGCGATCTACGACCTCGCCCAGGCGGAGGCCCGCGCGCACATCCTCGAGGGCTTCGAGATCGCCCTCGACCACCTCGACGAGATCATCGCCCTGATCCGCGCCGCGCCCGACGCGGCCACGGCGCGCGATCAGCTCATGACGCGCTTCGGCCTCTCCGAGCGCCAGGCCCAGGCGATCCTCGACATGCGCCTGCGCGCGCTGACCGCCATGGAGCGGCAGCGGGTGCTCGACGAGCTCGCGGAGCTGCGCGAGAAGATCGCGGACCTGAAGGCACTGCTCGCTTCGGACGAGCGGATCCTCGAGGTCGTCGTCCAGGAGCTGCGCGAGGTCGAGGAGAAGTTCGGGGACGAGCGGCGGACGGAGCTCGCGCCCGCGATCGACGGCATCACGAACGAGGACCTGATCGTCGAGGAGGACATGGTCGTGACCCTGTCCCACCTCGGCTACATCAAGCGCAACCCCGTCACGCTCTACCGCGCCCAACGTCGCGGCGGCAAGGGCGCCAAGGGGATGGCGACCCGGGACGAGGACTTCGTGCGCCATCTCGGCGTCGCCTCGACCCACGCCTACCTGCTCTTCTTCACGAACTTCGGCCGGCTGCACTGGCTGAAGGTGCACGAGCTGCCGCAGCTCGGCCGCGCGGCGAAGGGCAAGGCGATCGTGAACGTGCTGCAGCTGCAGGAGGGCGAGAACGTCCAGACGATGCTGCCGGTGCGCAGCTTCGAGGACGCCGTCGGCGAGTACATCGTCCTTTCGACCCGCCAGGGCGTCATCAAGAAGACGTCCCTCGAAGCCTTCTCGAATCCCCGCAAGGCCGGCATCATCGCCATCAACCTGACCGAGGGCGACGAGCTGATCGCCGCCCGCCGCAGCTCGGGCCACGACGACGTGCTGCTCGTGACGAAGGACGGCAAGTCGATCCGCTTCAACGAGCAGGACGCCCGCGCCATGGGCCGCACGGCGACCGGTGTGCGCGGCATCGCCCTCGCGCAGGGCGACCAGGTCGTCGGCATGGAGATCCTGACGCGCGAGGAAGAAGGCGCCGCCGGCGCGGCCCAGATCCTGAGCGCGACCGAGCGCGGATACGGCAAGCGCACGCCGATCGACGAGTACCGGGTCCAGAAGCGCGGCGGCCAGGGCATCATCAACATCCGCGCCAACGAGCGCAACGGCTCCGTCATCGGCATCGCCCGCGTCGTCGACGAGGACGACGTCATGCTGATCACCGACGGCGGCAAGGTCCTGCGCTGCCCCGTGAGCGGCATCTCGTCGATGGGCCGCGCGACCCAGGGCGTGCGCGTCATGAACCTCGACGCGGACGAGAAGCTCGTGTCGATCGCGCGCGTCGCGGAGGAGGACGTGAGCGAGGCGGACGAGGCGGCGGCGCTCGCGGCGGCGGGCTCGTCGGCTGCGCCGGGTGCGTCCGGCCTGAGCGACGACGGCGGCAACCTCGACGAGATCCTCGCGCGGGCCGAGGCCCAGGCCGCGGAGGAGGCAGGGCTCGATCCGGAGGAGGACGACGCCTTCGGTGCCGAATCCGACGACGAGACCGCGGTCGACGACGACGGGGACGCCTAGCACGATGGACGTGTCCCGCTCGAAGCGCGAGCTGGCGCGTGCGCGGCGCTCGATTCCGGGCGGCGTGAACTCGCCCGTTCGGGCCTACGGCTCGGTCGGCGGCGTGCCGCGCTTCATCGAGTCCGCGAAGGGCGCGCGCATCCGCGACATCGACGGCAATGAGTACCTCGACTACGTCGGGTCCTGGGGGCCGATGATCCTCGGGCACGCGCATCCGAAGGTGCTGCGGGCCGTTCGCGAGGCGATGAAGTCGGGGACGAGCTTCGGGGCGCCGACCGTGCGCGAGACGGATCTCGCGGAGGCGATCCGTCGCGCGCTGCCCTCCGTGCAGAAGCTGCGGATGGTGAGCTCGGGGACCGAGGCGACGATGAGTGCCTTGCGCCTCGCGCGCGGCGTGACCGGGCGCTCGCGCATCCTCAAGTTCGACGGCTGCTACCACGGCCACTCGGACGGCCTGCTCGTCGGCGCGGGCAGCGGCGTCGCGACCCTCGGCATCCCGGGCTCGCCGGGCGTGCCGAAGGCGATGACCGACCTCACGATCGTCGCCCCCTACAACGACCTCGCCGCGACCCGCGACGCCTTCGAGCGCTGGGGCGAGGACATCGCCGCGATCATCGTCGAGCCCGTCGCCGGCAACATGGGCTGCGTGCCCCCGCGCCCGGGCTTCCTCGCCGGCCTGCGCAAGCTCTGCGACGAGTTCGGCGCGCTGCTCGTCTTCGACGAGGTCATGACCGGATTCCGTGTCGCCCATGGCGGGGCGCAGCGGCTGTACAAGGTGAAGCCCGATCTCACGACCCTCGGCAAGGTCGTGGGGGGCGGACTCCCCGCGGCGGCCTACGGCGGTCGCCGCGATCTCATGGCCCGGATCGCGCCCGAGGGCGACGTCTATCAGGCGGGCACGCTCTCGGGCAATCCACTCGCGGTCGCCGCCGGCCTCACGACCCTCGAGCTGCTCGAGGCACCCGGCGTCTACGAGACCCTGGCTTCGCGCTCGAAGGCGCTCGCCGAGGGCCTCGCCGGGATCGCCGCCGAGCTCGGGGTCCCGCTCACGACGCGCCACGTCGGCGGCATGTTCGGCTTCTTCTTCCATCCGGGCCCCGTCGACGACTTCGCCCAGGCGCAGCAAAGTGATGCAGCGGCCTTCCGCCGCTTCTTCGCCGCCATGCTCGAGGAGGGCGTCTACCTCGCGCCCTCGGCCTACGAGGCCGGCTTCGTGTCCCTCGCGCACAAGCCTCGGGACATCGACCGGACCCTCGAAGCGGCCCGCCGGGCGCTCGCCCGCGTCGCTCGGATGCGTTGAGGCGCTCCGGGCGAAAGGCTATGTTGCGCGCCGTTTTGCGGCCCCGGACGGGCGGGCGACGGCCCCTCTCCGGGCGCTCCGTCGAGGCGCTCACGGCGGCTCTCCGGAGCGGACCGACGCGAAACGCAGGACGGATTTCGACGACCGACATCGACTAGCGACCAGAGACGGATCGACGGGTTCGCCGCACACCCAGCGAGCGGGTCATCGTGAGTCAGCCCCCCGAGCTCCCCGGCAGCCGACGCCTGAAGCGCATGGCGACGCGCAGCCAGGCCGGGGGCGCCTACGAGGGCGCATTCGAGGCGGTCGGCGCGATCCTGATCGCGACGCTGCTCGGCTACTGGTTCGACGAGCATTACGGCACGACTCCGACGGGCGTCCTCGTGGGCGCGGCGATCGGATTCGGCGCCTTCGTGCTTCGGCTGGTGCGGCTCGGTCGGCGGGTCCAGGCCGCGGCGGACGCCGAAGCGGCGGCGAAGGCCGCCGAGGCCGAGGCGCGACGGGGCGGGGCGGTCGAGCGGGCGCGGGCGAAGACGGCGGGATCGGGACGGGAGAAAGACGACCGAGGCGACCACGCGAGCGACTCCGGGGACGGAGCCGACGACGGTGGCGCCGGGGTCGGGTTGGGATTGAGCGACGTGCTCCGCGACTGAATCGCGGGTGCGGCGCGTGGGATCGGCAAGGTTCGCAGGGATCGGAAGGGATCGAAGAGGTCGATGAAGCTCGAGCTCGCCAGGGTCGAACGGCTGAATCTCGGACTGTCCGCAGGGGCAGTGGCCGCTTCGCTCGCTCTCGAGACGCCGCATTTCGCGACGAGCCTCGCGGCCGGTGCGCTGCTCGAGGCGATCAACCTGGGCGCGATCCATCGCGGCGCGAAGCGCTTCTTCTCGGGCGAGATCGCCGGGGCGCGGGGCTGGATCGGCGTGTTCTCGCTGCGCTTCCTCGTGCTCGCGACGGCGATCTTCCTGACCATGCACGCCGGGGCGAATCCCGCGGCGCTGCTGATCGGGCTATCGATCGTGATGCCGGCGACGCTGATCGACGCCTGGCTGAACCGGCCGCCGGTCGTGGACCCCGCGACGCTGCCGACCTTCTTGGATGGAGCCCCCCTCGCCGGCGAGTCCGAGGAGGACGCCGCCTACTGGGAGAGCTACAGCGTCTGGCGCCCCGGCCGGCTGCTCACGACCCAGCGTGACGACCTGATCGCCGAGGAGGCGACGCGCGTCGCCGCGGAAGAGAAGGCCCATTGGGCGCGGCTCGAGGCTGCGCGGACGGAAGCGAACGCGCGGCACTCGCGCGCCAACCTGCCGGAAGAGATGCCGGAAGACGGATCGGACGAAGCACGATGAACCTCTTCGAGACCCTGGGCCACGCGGTCCACATCCCCTGGATCTACCTCTCCGCGCTCTTCGCCGCGGGGCTGCTCTTCGTGGCCGGGCTCTCGGTCCGCCGCGCCGTCGCCGGCGAGCACGGCGGCGTCGTCCCCGACGAGGGCGTCACGATCCGCAACGTCTTCGAGGTCGTGATCGAGGCCCTGGGCGATCTCGGCGAGACGACGATCGGCGAGAACTGGCGCGCCTACTTCCCCGTCGTCGGCTCGATCTTCTTCTTCGTGCTGGTCTCGAACGTGATGAGCCTCGTGCCCGGCATCCTCGGCTCGACGGGCGACGTCAACGTCACCTTCGCCTGGGCCATCATCTCCTTCCTCGTCTACAACTACGTCGGCATCAAGCAGCACGGCTGGAAGTACATCTACCAGTTCATGGGCCCGTCGATCATGAACATGGAGATCGGCGGCAAGCACTACCACGTGCGCCTGCTCGCGCCGGTCTTCCTCGTGCTCGAGATCCCGCTCCACTTCGCGCGAATCCTCACGCTCGGGATTCGTCTGCTCGCCAACATGTTCGCGGACCACACGGTCGTGCTGGTCTGGCTCGGCATGGTGCCGCTCGCGGTGCCGGCCATCTTCATGGGTCTGGGGCTGCTCGTGAGCTTCCTCCAGGCCTTCGTCTTCGCGCTCCTGACGATGATCTACATCGGGCAGGCGCTCGAGGAGCCGCACTGATCCACGGGGCCAAGGGCCCCGGAACGGCGGAGTGCAGGCTCCGCCACGACATCCTTCCGGCGACGTCGGCCGCAGCGCGAGCGGCGGATCCGGAATGACTCGAGCGAACGGGGACAGGCCCCGCTCGCGGGCTCGATGGGCAGCCATCGGCCAGGAACGAAAGCGACCCGCATCGTCCGAGGGGACGGAATGAGTCGACAGGCTCGAGGGTCTCGGAACCAAAAAGGAAGAACATCATGCGTCGCATCCTGAACACCCTCGTCTGGGCCGTCGTCTTCTTCGCGATCCCGGCCGTCGCCATGGCCGAAGGCGCGGGCGCCGTCGACGGAACCGGCCCCGGTCTCGGTGCGGGCCTCGCCGTCGGTCTCGCCGGTCTCGGCTGCGGCATCGGCCAGGGCCTGACCGCCGGCAACACGACCGCCGGCATCGCGCGCAACCCGGGCGCTGCGGGCGGCATGTTCACGAACTTCATCCTCGGCATGGTTCTGATCGAGTCGATCGCGATCTACGGCCTGGTCATCGCCTTCCTCCTCCAAGGCAAGATCTGAGGGCGTCTTCGGTCCCAGCTCGGCGTTGCGATTCGACGCCGTACGAGGAGTACGGCTTACGAATCGCGCCTTGATCTGGGACCGAATCCACTCCTCAGAGGCTCGAAGGGGCTTTGGGGAGGGCGTTGTGCTCGAAAGTCAGGGGAGTGCGGGGAACTCGGGTTCGCTGCGCTCCCCTTGCTTTTGGGGCTTGGCGTTTCGACGTGATGGGTTCGGTTCATCTCGCTTGCTCGGTCAGTCGGCTTCGGGACGACGTGGCTACTCCGTGCGCTCGCGTTCGACTCGTGTGGAGGTCCGCCGGGCGGGAGCTCGGGGCGGGGATCACCCCGTTGTTTGTAAAGCCCCGACCCGAACCCTGTGCTCCCGCCCGGCGGATCTCGGCCGCGGCCCGCTCCCGGTCCCGTTAGAGGAGCGCACCTCGGCTCGCCCGAAGGCGACGCGAGGGGGCATTGCGAGCTTCGTACCAAGACGAGGGCGTGTGCGATCGCCGTTCGCGAAGGCGTGAGACCGGCCTCACGTGTGCGAGAGCGGTACCGTGCGCGCGTGCGGCGCGTGGGTGTGGACGCGCGGGCTCGGGGGCCATGTGAAGCGCGGGCGACTGATCGTATTCGAGGGGCTCGACGGCTGCGGGAAGTCGACGCAGCTGCGGCGCGTGGCGGAGGCGCTGCGCGAGCGCGGACTCGATCCGGTCGTGACGCGGGAGCCGACGGACGGGGCGTGGGGGCGGCGCATCCGGGAGATGGCGCAGAGCGGCCGGGCGGTCGCGCCGGAGACCGAGCTCGCGTGGTTCTTCGAGGATCGGCGCGAGCACATGCGCGACGTCGTGCGGCCGGCCCTCGAGGCGGGGCGGCTCGTGCTCTCGGATCGCTCCTACCTCTCGACCGTCGCCTATCAAGGCGCGCGCGGTCTCGACGCGGCGAAGATCCTGGCGGACAGCGAGGCGGAATTCGAGAGGCCCGACTGCGTGCTGCTCTTCGTGATCCCGGCGCGCGAGGGGCTCGCGCGGGTGGCGGCGCGGGGGGGCGTGGCCGAGCCGGTCTTCGAGAACCTCGAGTTCCTCGAGCGGGTCGAGGCGATCTTCGAGGGGCTCGATCTGCCGGGGCTCGTGCGGATCGACGGGCGGCGGAGCGAGGATGCGATCGCGGCGGAGGTGCTGGCGGTCGTGCTGGGGCAGCTCGACGGCCTTCACGAGGCGATGCCATGATGCCGGGATGCGCATCACCCTCCAACTCGACGACGATCTCTTCGTAGACCTCCAGCGGTGGGCGGAACGCGAGGGGCTGACCTTTTCCGAGCTCGTCGATCTGGCACTGCGACAAAGCCTCGCGAGTCCGGACAAGTCGCACCGCCGCTTCCGCCAGAAGACGGTCGCGCTCGGGCTGCCGTCCTTCGACGTGAGCTGCGCGAATGCCGCGGATGCCAGACTCGAGGACGAGGAGATCGCCCGCCGGGTTCCGGGCAGGGGCTGAGACTCGTCGATCGTGCCAGCACCGGTAGCCCGGGCCGAGCTGCTTCGCGGCCCAGGAGCAGGCGGCAACTTCCCTCGCGACGCACGGGTCGCTGAAATCGGCTTCGCTCACTCATCGAACATCCGTCTATTCTGTGGCCCAAGCCTCCTGCCGCCCCACCCGGGCCGGCCGCGCGAGGAGCCGCCATGTCGATCGACTTTCCCTACCCGATCCCCTCCGGCTGGTTCCCCGTCGTCGCAGGAGCCGACCTCGACGCCGGGGCCGCCCGCCGCCTGCAGGCCTTCGACCGCGAGCTCGTGCTCTTCCGGACGGAGTCCGGGGAAGCCGCCGTGCTCGACGCCTACTGTCCGCATCTCGGCGCGCATCTCGGCGTCGGGGGGAAGGTCGAGGGCGAGGCGCTGCGATGTCCCTTCCACGGCTGGCGCTTCGGGTCTGACGGCGGCTGCCTCGAGGTGCCCTACGCGAAGCGGATCCCGCCCGCGGCGCGCGCGCGGAGCTACCCGACCTGCGAACGCAACGGCTTCGTGTGGGCCTGGTACGACCCCGACGCACGGGCGCCCTTCTTCGACATCCCGACGATTCCCCAGGTCGGCTCGCCGGGCTGGGTCGAGACCTTCCGCCGGACCTGGCGCATCCGGAGCCAGATCCAGGAGATGGGCGAGAACGGCGCCGACTCCGCACATTTCCCCGCCGTCCACGGCTCCGCCGCCGTCCCCCCCTCCGAGGCGAAGAACGACGGCGCCCATCGCCGCGCCATCCAGTACACGGAGGTCGACACCTCCCGGGGCCGCGCGAAGAACGTGATCGAGGTGAACAGCTTCGGCCTCGGCCTCGGCTACACGCACTTCACGGGCATCTGCGAGACGATCAGCCTGAACTGCATGCTGCCGATCGACGCCGAGACGACCGACCTGACCGTCGTCTTCCTGCAGCCGGCGGGTACGGAGGACCGGGGCATCGCCCGCGCCATCTGCCGCGACCTCGAGAGGCAGGTCGGGGAGGACATCCCGATCTGGGAGCACAAGCGCTACCTGAAGCGACCCGTGTTATGCGACGGAGACGGGCCGATCGCGGACTATCGACGCTGGTGCCTGCAGTTCTACCCCGGATTCACCGACGCGTGAGCCGCGCCGTCACGCAGCCGGTCCGACGAGCGAGATCCCACGAGAGATGAAGCGCAGCACGGATCGAATCCTCACGACCCATACCGGCAGCCTCCCGCGGCCGCCGGACTTCGCCGAGCTGCTGCTGGCCCGCGAGCGCGGCGAGCCGATCGCGCCCGAGCGCTTCGAGGCGGAGAGTCGCCGCGCCGTCGCCGACTGTGTGGCCCGACAGCTCGAGACGGGCCTCGACGTCGTGAACGACGGCGAGCAGGCGAAGCCTTCCTACGCGACCTACGTGATCGACCGGCTCTCGGGCTTCGACGGCGAACGCCGGCGGAAGTACCCCACGCGCCTCGACTCGGCGGACTTCCCGGACTGGGCGCGGCAGAAGGCGCCGCGCGGGCTGGCGGCGCTGCGCGTGCCGACCTGCACGGGGCCGATCGGCTGGAAGGACTTCGAGGCCGTGCGCTTCGAGATCGAGTGCATGCGCGAGGCCGTGCGGAGTCGCGAGGTCGAGGAGGTCTTCCTGACGGCAGCGTCGCCCGGGGTGATCGCGAACATGCTGCCGAACGAGCACTACGCGAGCGACGCGGACTACCTGCAGGCGATGGCCGACGTGATGCGGGACGAGTACGAGGCGATCGTCGAGGCGGGCTTCCTGCTGCAGGTCGACTGCCCGGATCTCGCGATGGGGCGGCACGCGGAGTTCTCGGCGCTCTCGCTGGGCGAGTTCAAGCGCGTGGCGGCGATGCACGTCGAGATCCTGAACGGGGCGCTCGCGCGGATCGATCCCGAGCGCATGCGCATGCACGTCTGCTGGGGCAACTACGAAGGGCCGCACAACCACGACGTTCCGCTCCACGAGATCGCACCGATCATTCTCGGGGCAAGGCCGGCGGCGCTCTGTCTCGAGGGCTCGAATCCGCGCCACGGCCACGAGTGGAAGACCTGGCGAGAGATCCCGCTGCCGAAAGACAAGCTGATCGTCACGGGCTGCCTCGACACCACGACGAACTTCGTCGAGCACCCGGAGCTCGTGGCGGACCGGATCGTTCGTTACGCGGAGGTCGTGGGGCGCGAGCGGGTGATTGCGGGGGTCGACTGCGGCTTCGGGACGATGGTCGGGCTCGAAGGGGTCGAGCCGAGCGTCGCCTGGGCGAAGCTGCGCGCACTCGTCGAGGGGGCGGAGATCGCTTCGCGGGTACTCTTCTAGCGCTGCGGGTGCAGCGGGATCGGCGGAGGCGGCTCGTCGTCGTCGTTGCGCGCCACTCGCGCGGCCTCGAAGCGCCGCAGGGCCTCGCGGTAGAACGCGAGCCCCGCCCAGCCGACGAGCGCAGCGCTCACGAGCGTGACCAGGATCGGCAGGTGCGAGTCGTCGACGTTCATGCCCGGCAGGTCGAGTCGGCCCTCGAGCGCGAGCGATGCGAGTCCGATCGCCGCCCAGCTGCTCGCGAGCAGCATGGGTCCGAGCACGGAGCGCGTGGCGAGGCGGACGATGCCGAGCAGCCAGGCGAGGGCGAAGAAGCCGACGACGGCGACGAGGAAGCGCGCGAGGTCCGAGACGAAGACCGGTCGCGCGAGCGTCGAGAGGAGCGCCGTCAGCAGCAGCCCGCGATGCAGACCCGAGACCGCGATGAGACCCTGCTGGATCACGCCGCGGAAGAAGAACTCCTCGACGATCGGCGCGATGCCGACCATCACGATCAACAGCTGCAGCAGGCTCCACGGGTCGTCGGGGTCGAAGAGGCGGGTCCCCGCGGCCGCCTCGCCGCCGTTCGCGTCCGCATCCCCGTCGACGGCCGATGCATCGGAGCCGGTCGATCCCGGAGTCGTCGCACCCCTCGCACGCCCGCGCCCCGCATCCTCTCCGAGCGCCGACTCGTGCACGAAGCCCCGACCCTCGACCCAGACCTGCTCGTCGACCGGCGTCGACGCATCGTCGAAGACATCGTCCGGCTTCTCGAGCGACGCCTCGGCCTCGCGCTCGAGGGGGCTCGAGCCCAGGCCGTCGGCATCCCCATCCTGTCCGTCCACCGCGAGGGCGGAGGTCTCGACCGCTGCTCCGCTCGCTCCCCGCGACCAGTCCGCGGCATAGTTGTCGAGCTCGCTCATCAGCAGCACCGCCGGTGCGAGGCAGAGGATCATCGGGATCGCGTCGAGCTCGAGGGCGCGCAGGCCGATCCGCTCGGGCTGGGGATCGGGCACGCGCTTGGCGGCCATGGTGGCGACGGCGCCGATGCCGATCGCCTGGCCGATGCCCATCGCGACGAGTCGGTCGACGCCGAGGAAGGCGATGCTCGTGAAGAGGGTGGCGAAGATCGCGAGCAGGGTGAGCAGGAAGGCGCTGCGCGGGTCGGGATAGTCCGGCAGGCGGCGGCCCGCGTTCGGGTCGCGCGCGCCGTGGAGCTTCCAGCGCGGAGGCATCATGTGAAGGCCCTCCCTTCCGCCGCGAAGGCCTCGGCGAGGGCGCGGCCGGTATGCGAGCGCGCGACGGCGGCGATCGCCTCGGGCGGCCCAGTGGCGACGATCTCACCGCCCGCGGCACCGCCTTCCGGCCCGAGGTCGACGACGTGGTCTGCGTAGCGGATCACGTCGAGATGATGCTCGATCACGACGACCGTGTTGCCGAGGGCGACGAGCCGATCGAGCAGCTCGAGCAGCCGCTCGACGTCGACGAAGTGCAGCCCCGTCGTCGGCTCGTCGAGCAGGTAGAGCGTCTGGCCCGTGGCACGCCGCGCGAGCTCCCGGGCGAGCTTCATCCTCTGGGCCTCACCGCCGGAGAGCGTCGTCGCCGACTGACCGAGGTGCACGTAGCCGAGCCCCACGTCGACCAGCGACTGCAGCGGCCGCGCGACGGCCGGCACGCTCTCGAAGAGCGCGAGCGCGTCCTCGACGGTCATCTCGAGCACGTCCGCGATGCTCTGGCCGCGGTAGCGCACGCGCAGGGTGTCGCGGTCGTAGCGCCGGCCGGAGCAGACCTCGCAGGTCACGAAGACGTCGGGCAGGAACTGCATCTCGACCCGGATCGAGCCGTCGCCCTCGCAGGTCTCGCAGCGTCCGCCCTTCACGTTGAACGAGAAGCGTCCGCCGTCCCAGCCGCGCACCCGCGACTCGGGCAGGCCCGCGAAGAGCGCACGGATGCCGGCGAAGGCGCCGGAGTAGGTGGCGGGGTTGCTGCGCGGGCTGCGGCCGATCGGGCTCTGGTCGACGTCGACGACCTTGTCGATCGACTCGAGGCCGTGGATGGCGCGATGTTCGCCGGGCGGGGCGAGGGCGCCGTGGAGGCGGGCGGCGAGGGCGCGATGGAGCGTGTCGTTGATCAGCGTCGACTTGCCGCTTCCCGATACGCCGGTCACGACCGTGAGGCAGCCGAGGGGGATCTCGAGGTCGACGTCCTTCAGGTTGTTCGCGCGGCAGCCTTCGAGGCGGATCGTGCGTTCGCCGGGGGTGCGGCGCGGCGAGGTGCGCGCGATGCGGCGGCGGCCGGCGAGGAAGTCGCCGGTCGTCGAGCCGGTCGTCGCAGCGAGGGTCGCGGGCGGGCCTTCGGCGACGATGCGGCCGCCGTGGCGTCCAGCACCGGGACCGATGTCGACGACGTGGTCGGCGCGGCGGATCGTGGCCTCGTCGTGCTCGACGACGACGAGGGAGTTGCCGAGGTCGCGGAGCTGCTCGAGGCTCGCGAGGAGCCGGTCGTTGTCGCGGGGATGCAGACCGATCGAGGGCTCGTCGAGGATGTAGAGGACGCCGACCAGGCGCGCGCCGATCTGGGTCGCGAGGCGGATGCGCTGGGCCTCGCCGCCGGAGAGGGTCGCGGCGGGTCGATCGAGGGTGAGGTAGCCGAGCCCGACCTGGAGCAGGAAGTCGAGACGCTCGCGCAGCTCGACGAGCAGCCGCTCTGCCACGCGCGCGAGCGACCCGGGCAGCACGAGCCCCTCGAAGAATGCGACCAGCTCCGAGACCCCGAGCGCCGAGAGCTCCGGCAGCGAGCGCTCGCCCACGCGCACCGAGCGCGCCTCGATCCGCAGCCGCGCTCCGGAGCAATCCCCGCAAGCCCGCTCGCTCTGGAAGCGCGAGAGCGAGGCGTCCGCGCGTCCCCCCGCGGCCTCGAGCCGCCGCGCGAGATCGCCGAGCACGCCATCGAAGGGCCGCGCGATCGTCGTGCGCTGGCTCCCGCGCTTGCTGCTCGCGCTGCGACGGCCCCGACCGCTCCGCCGCGCCGCGAGCGGCACGTCCATCTCGAGCGCGTAGTCGGGATCGCCGGCGAGGATCCGTTCGCGATGGGTCTTCGAGAGCTTCTTCCACGGGACGTCGAGCCGGAAGCCGTAGTGGTCGGCGAGGGTCTCGAGCAGCCGCCGGTAGTAGCCGCGCGCCTCCTCGAGATCCCAGGCCGCGATCGCGCCCTCGGCGAGGGAGAGCGAGTCGTCGGGGACGAGCCGCTCGGGATCGAAGAAGGACTCGACGCCGAGACCCGAGCACGCGGGGCAGGCGCCGAAGGGATTGTTGAAGGAGAAGAGGCGCGGGGAGATCTCGGGAAAGGAGTTGTCGCAGGCGGGGCAGGCGCCCGAGCGCGAGAGCCACCAGGGCTCGCCGTCGACGACGTCGATGAGTGCGAGGTCGTCCGCGAGGCGCAGCGCTGTCGCGAGGGACTCCGTGAGGCGCGTTCGGATCGAAGGCTTCACGACGAGCCGGTCGACGACGATCTCGATGTCGTGCCGCTTGCCGCGGGCGAGCGAGATGTCCTCGCCGAGGTCGCGGATCTCGCCGTCGATGCGCGCGCGGACGAAGCCGTCGCGGCGGAAGCCTTCGAGCTCCTTCTTGTAGATCCCCTTGCGGCCGCGCACGACGGGCGCGAGGACCTGGATCTTCGTGCCCTCGGGCAGGGCGAGCACGCGGTCGACCATCTCGTCGAGGCCCTGGCTCGCGATCGGGCTGCCGCAGTCCCAGCAATGCGCCGTACCGGCGCGGGCGAAGAGGAGCCGGAGGTAGTCGGCGATCTCGGTGATCGTGCCGACCGTGCTGCGCGGGCTCTTGCCGACGCTCTTCTGCTCGATCGCGACGGCGGGCGAGAGGCCCTCGATCTCGTCGACATCGGGGCGTTCGAGCTGGTCGAGGAATTGCCGGGCGTAGGTCGACAGACTCTCGACATAACGTCTTTGCCCCTCGGCGTAGATCGTGTCGAAGGCGAGGCTCGACTTGCCCGAGCCCGAGGGACCCGTCACGACGACGAAGCGGTCGCGGGGGATCGCGAGGTCGAGGTCGGCGAGGTTGTGGGTGCGGGCGCCGTGGATCGTGATCTCGTGGGGATCGCCCCGGAGCGCGAGGTCGGCGATCGTCTCGAAGTCGCGCGCGAGGCGCGGGTCGTCGGGGCGCACGTCCCGCCAGGCCGCGGCGACGGGGCCTTCCCGCACGATCTCGGGGCCGCTCGGGCTCGTCACGCGATCCGGCCGGTCGGAGCAGAGCGGTCGACCCTAGCCACCGAAGGAGCCCTTGCGCTCGATGTGGGTCTGGCCGCGCAGGGTGTCGAGCCACTTCACGTACTCGGCCTCCGTGCGCTGCTGGAAGAGGTAGCTGCGCAGCTGGGGCTCGGCCTCCTCGAAGGAGATGGCGCGATGTTCCTGGCGCTCGACGACCTGGAGCAGGTTGCAGCCGAAGGGCATCTCGATCACGGCGCTCAGCTCGCCGGGCCCGAGGCGCTCGACGGGTCCGGCCATCCAGCCGGCGAGGTCCTCGCGATGGATCCAGCCGAGCTCGCCGCCGCGCTCGGGGTTCATGTCCGAGACCTGGCGGGCCGCGTCGCCGAACTCGATCTCGCCGGCGGCGATGCGCCGGCGCGCGTCGGCGACGATCGCGCAGGCCTCGGCGGCGCTCTTCGCGCGCGGGCCATCGGCGCGCACCAGCAGATGCCGCAGGTAGACCTGCTCGCCACCGTCCCGCTGGTCGCCGAAGCGCTCCTCGTAGAGCGCGTGGACCTCCGCGTCCTCGACCTGCACCCGCGAGCGGACCATCGCGTTCACGACCTTGCTGCGCTCGATCTCGCCCCGGATCTTGTCGCGGTACTCGTCGACCGTGAGGCCATGACTCGTCACGCTCGCGAGCAGCTGGTCGATCGAGAGGCCGTTGTCCTCGGCGATCGCCTGGATGGCCGCGTCGATCTCCTCGCGCTCGGCGCCGAGCTCGAGCCGCTCGACGACCGAGCTGAGCAGCTTCGCCTCGATCAGCCGCTCGAGGGCGTCGCGGCGGATCATCAGGATCTCCTGGTCCGGCGCACCGGCGCGTCGCATCCGCTCCTCGACCGGACCCGCGAGCTCCATCACCTCGGAGACGAGCACGATCTCGTTGCCGACCTGGGCGGCGATGCCCTCGACGAGGCGCTCGGCGGCGTGGGTCGGCGTCGCGCCGAAGGCCAGGGACGCCGCGATGGCGAGCGTGAACGCACGGCCGCGGGTCGCGCCGGAACGAGCGCGCGATCGGAACGGGTGCGGCGTCTGCGGCGCGGCCGGCACGTGGACCTCCGGAGGACGTGGCCCCCGGGCCACGAGTCAGCGCGGGATGGTAGCGACGCCCGCCGCGGCCGTCTGGTTCGGCGGACCGGCTGCCGCGGCGTTCGAGGCGGCCGTGGGCCAGCGCGAGGGATCGACGAGCGCAGCGTCGTGGGTCGGCAGCACCTCGACCAGGGGTGTGAGGCTGGCCGCGTCGACGGCCTCGCTCGTCCAGTCCGCGAGCAGCTCGGCGAGCTGGGCCTCGCGCTCGCAGCCGAGGACGGGCTGCACGCCGGGGAGCCCGCGCACGAAGGCGAGGTAGAGCGCCCGCGACGGCACGCCCAGCCGCGCCGCGACCGCGCGCACCTGCTCGATCGACTCGCGCAGCGGCGCCAGGAAGCCCGGCAGCGTCGCCGGCTCGAGATGCGCCACGCCCTGCAGGAAGACGCTGCGGACGTAGATCGTGCGGCCCAGCTCGCGGGCGCGTGGGAAGAAGCCCTGCCGATGCAGGCGCAGGTCGAGCAGGCTCGTCGCGACCTGGATCGCGGAGACGTCGGGATCCTCGAGGGCCGCCCAGGCCTCCTCGGGCGTCGCAGCGGAGACGCCGAGGGTGTCGATTCGACCGGCCTCGCGCTCCGCGAGCAGGAAGCGCCAGAGGCGGCCACCGCAGGCGTGGCGATGGGCGAAGCGATGCAGCAGCACGAGCGGGAGGACGTCGAGACCGAGGGCATTGCGGCTCGCCGCGAGGCTCGCGGTCGTGCGTTCGAGGGTGGTCGCGACATCGAGGCCCGGCTCGTGGACGTCGGGGCCGAGCTTCGTCAGCACGCGCCAGACGCGGAGGTCTGCTCCGGCCAGCGCGCGGCCGATCCGCCGCTCGCTCTCGCCGTAGGCGCGCGCCGTGTCGATCGTGTGCACGCCGGCCGCATGGGCCCGCGCGAGCAGGCGCGCGAGCTCGGCGTCGTCGGGGGCGCCGTCGCGGTTCGCGATGCCGTAGGTCATGCCCCATTGGGCGCTGCCGAGGACGAGCCGCCGCGGATCGCGGGCGCGCAGGTCGTGCCAGGTCGAGAGATCCATCGCTACCAAGCGGTCCATCCTCCGTCGACGACCAGGTTGTGTCCGGTCACGAAGCTCGCCATCGGCGAGAGCAGGAAGGCCACGGGCCCCGCCAGCTCCCACGCGCGGCCGATCCGGCCGAGGGGCACGCGTCGCTCGAGCTCTTCGACGAAGCCCCGCTCGCGCTGTACTTCGTCCGTCGGGAAGGGGCCCGGACTCACGCAGTTCACGCGCACGCCGTCGCGGGCGAGATGACACGCCGCATAACGCGTGAACTCGATGACGCCGGCCTTGGCGGCGCCGTAGGCAGGCGGGTTGTGGAATTGCGGGTGACGCGCGTAGGTGTCGGGCTGGGGCGAGACGAGTCCGTACATCGAGGCGACGTTCACGATCGCGCCGCCCTTGCCCGACGCGACCATGCGCCTTGCTGCGGCCTCCGTCGCGAGGATCACGTCGGCCAGCGCGCTCTCGACCGAGCGCTCGACGGCGTCGCGGTCGAGCTCGAGGAAGGGCGAGCTCGGGCCGCCGTAGGCGTTGTTGACCCAGCCGCCGACGTGGCCGGCCTCGCGCTCGATGCGCTCGAGTACGCGGGCGAGGTCGTCGTCGCGATGCTGGTCGGCGATCTCGGGGATCACGACGCCGCGGGCGCCGGCGGCGAGCTCGGCGGTCTCTTCGAGCGGCTCGGCGCGGCGCCCGAAGACGACGACGGTCGCGCCGGCTGCGGCGAGGCCGAGCGCGATCGCGCGACCGAGGTGCGTGCCGCCCCCGCTCACGCCGATGCCCATGCCGGCGAAGGCAGCGGGATCGATGCCATCGATCGTCGATCTCATTCGCGCTCCCGCCGTGTCCGTTCGGCCGTACGCCTCATCCTTCCTCCACCGAGAGCCCCTGCATGCTGGCGGCGCTCATCCTTCTTCCACACGCTTCTGCGCGACGTGCGCGTTGATCGCCGGGATGCCCGGCTGCGCGTCGAGTCGCGCGACCAGCTCGCGGTAGTCGATCGTCGCCGCGCGCTCGCCGAGTCCGCGGTACGCTTGGCGCGCCATCGCGAGGTCCTCCGGCGTGTCGACGGTCCATCGCCACTCGGCCCGCGCCGGCCAGTCCGCCGGTGCTGCGACCCCGTGGACGGCGCCGTGTACGGCGAGCCAGCTCGTGACGTGGACGCGATGGTGCGGGGCGGAGGCGGGGATCTCGTGGGCGGCGCGGGCGAGCGCATCGGCCCGCACGAGCTCGGCCCCGTACCCGAGCGGCAGGGCGCCGGCGAGCGCGAGCTTGTCGGCCCGCTTCGCGGCGCCACTCGCGTCCCGCGCGTCGAGCAGCGCATCGATCGGCGGGGCGTCGAGGAAGGGGTTGTCGGCGGTGACGCGCACGAGCCACTCGGCCTCGGTCGCGTCGGCCACGGCCAGGAAGCGCGAGAGGACGTTCGTCGCATCGCCGCGGTAGACCCGCAGCCCGAGCTCGGAGCCCCAGGCCGCCGTCACGTCGTCCGAGGAGAGGGTGCTCGTCGCGAGCCACCACTCGTCGACCCGCGCCGGCCGGACCCGCGCCGCCAGCAGCGCCAGCATCGGCCGTCCGGCCAGCGGCGCCAGGATCTTGCCCGGCAGGCGCTCGGAGCCCATGCGCGCCTGGATGATCCCGATCGTCCTGCCCAACGCGCGCTCCCCTGCCGTCGCTCCGCACTCGCCCGACCGGCTCCGCCTCGCCGACCGTCGGGTCGGGAAACGGGTCCGCTATCGGCAGAACGCGCGCAGAAATTGCGCAGATTCGCAGCGGGATCCGGGCCCGCGGCCGCTAGACTCGAAAGCGATCGATCCATCTCGACAATTCGACCCGGCGATCGGACCCCGACACCAATCCGATTCCCGAATCAAGACCACTCGCCCGTCTGGACTCCCGAACTGATAGATCCATCCAAAAGGCCCAGGCCATGCCCAGACCCAAGCTCGAGGACGCCCGGGACCGACTGCTCGCCGCCGGGCTCTCCCTCTTCGCCCAGCGCGGCATGGAGCGCGTCAATTCGAACACGATCGCAAAACGGGCCAAGGTCGGAATCGGCACCTTCTACAACCACTTCCCCGACAAGTACGCCCTGCTCCGGGAGCTCGAGCTGCGCACCCTCGCCGGCGTGCGCGCGGCCCGGGTCGCGGCGCTCGAGGGGGCGGGACCGGACCCGGCCGCACAGGTGCGGGGCTCGATCGAGGCGGCGGTCGGCTTCGCCGCCGCGCATCCCGAGGCCTACCGGGTCACCTTCGGTCGCGAGCGCGCCGGGGCCGGGCATCACGGCCCGGTCGTGACCGAGTCGGCGCGGCCGCTCGCGAATGCGTTGCGGCGGCTGCAGAGCCGCGGGCGCGTGGACCCGCGCCTCGATCCCGAGCTCGGCGCGCGGGCCTACCTCGCGATGGAGGTGGGGATGCTGCTCTGGTGGCTCGAGGATCGGAAGCGGGCCGAGCCCGGGCAGCTCGTCGAGACGCTCGTGCGGCTGCATCCGGCGGGTCGCGCGGCGGCCTGAGGAGGGACCGGCGACTCGACTGCCAGCGATCATCGCTTGCGGGCGACGACCCCGAAGTCCCACGGAATCGCGGGTCGACTCACCCGTCTTCGGCACCGATCGAAGGGGGTCTGCCGCCACCGTACTTGATTTCGAGTTACCCAGTCGAAAGCGCGTGATCCGACCGGCCGGCAGCCATCGATCGTTGCTCGACCTCCTCGCGGTCTGGGGCCACTCGAAGAGGTAGCTCCACCACGTAGGCCTACTTAATGGTCACTTGGCAATCAGATCTGCGTCAGAAACTCGTGTGTGGCGGGTCAGGCCAACTTGATTCACAGGGTATCTCGAATTGCGATCGAAATTTTGGTTGACGCTCACAGGATGTGTGTGTGTACTCGAAGCGGATCCGTCGTCCGCTCCCGGCGCCACGAGCAGGGATCGATCGCGGGACGCGGGTGGCTGGATCGTGCAGCGCACCGCGCCTACTGCCGTCGCCCGAAACGAAGTCGGCCTACCACTTCCGTCGGAGCGACGAAATCACCAAGAACGAGTCTCGGACGCGGCTCGTCGAGGAGAATCGGAAGATGGCCGCAGTGACCGAACGAAGATCGTCCGCAAGCCATGGGATCCTGGAGCGAGTTGCGCGGGCGAGAGGTCGTCTCGCCACCTGTCTGATCGTCGGTCTCGCACTCTGCTCGGCCGCCGCGTCCGCGCAAGACACGGATCTCGATGGAGTCGACGATTCGCGAGACAACTGCCTCACGATCGCGAACCCCGACCAGCTCGATGCGGATCTCGATGGCTACGGCACGGCCTGCGACGCGGACTACAACAACGACGGCCTCGTCTCGGGACTCGACTTCGCCACATTCCTCACGGTCTACGGAGGGCCGGGACCGATCGCGAATCACGATTCGGTCGGCGTCGTGAGTGGAACCGACTTTGCCTACTTCCTGAGTGCCTTCCAGAACAGCGAACTCGGGCCATCCGGATTGAGCTGCGCCGGAACGACGCCCTGCAATGGCTGCCCCTTCCGGAACGACGTCGACTCCGACGCGGATGGTATCGTCGACTCCGCAGACAACTGCCCCTACGTGGCGAATGGCCCGGCTGCCGGCGACACGAACCAGCTCGACTCCAACGGAGATGGGCATGGAAACGCCTGTGACGCCGACTTCAATGAGGACCACCATCTCAACTACTCGGACTTCCTGCTCTGGTATGCCGCTTTTGGTGGATCGGGCCCGGAGGTGGCGGAATTCGACCTCGACGGAGACGGTCTCGTCTCGTCGATCGACTTCACGATCATCCTCACTCAATTCCCCGCTCTGACGCAGCCTGGCGTGGGACCTCGGCTATCTCCGAGCCCGATGGTCAGCTGTGACATCGGCCTTCCGATCGCCGACGAGCTCTTGCCCCCTTCGCTTCCGGAGAAGATCCACGTCGTCGAGCGAAGCTCCGTCTTCGAGGGATCCCTGCTCGAGCAGTCGACGGGCTATCCCGTCAGCCTCGACCTGGCGCTACTCGCGACGCCCGAGGCGGGCATCTTCACGCAGCAGGATCGTGACACCTTCGCCTACCACTACACACCCGACGCCTCGAGTACGCTTCCGCTGAATTCACTCGAATATACGTTGGGGGACCACTTCGGGACCCCGTCGGACACGGGTCGGGTCGATTTCGTCATCAAAGGCGGTGCAGGCACGCCGTATACCGGCACCGAGCTCAACGACAACGTCCTCGTCGTGTACAACACGAACTCCAGTGGCGCGGACACGATCGCAAGCTACTACGCGACCGAGCGCGGAATCCCGAGCGCCCAGGTCTGTCCGATCAGCATGCCCAATGGCCTCTACGCCGACGTCGAGCAGCTTCTATCCGCTCGCAAGCAGATCGTCGAGAACTGCATCTGTCCGCTGGTTCCCGTGGCGGAGCGACCGAGCCCTTGCGAGGTGGGGCCGGCCCTCGCGGAGCTCGCCTCCGTGTCGCCGATCAGCCACCTCGCCCTGATTCGGGGTCTGCCGGCCCGATTCTACGGCGCCGACTTCCCGACCAATCCGGGTGGTGGTGACGCGGGGGGAGAAGAGGAGCCGTCCCTCGACTTCTATCTCGCGTATCTCCTGTACCGGGACGAAGACCTCTTCTGCCCAGGCTGTCCCGGGCCGGCGTCCGGACCGACTGGGCGGGTCTCGACGGATTTCGACGAGCAGGCGGGTTTTGGAATCTCGCGCGAAATCTCACCGGGTTTGGATCGATTCGTCGCGTATGGCCGCGTCGAGGCAATCACGGTCGATCGCACGCTCGATCTGATCGACCGAACGCTCGCCGCGGAAGCAGCCGGCTTCCGTGGCAACGTTCTGAGCGAGTACGGAAACGATCTGAAGACCTCGCTCAACCTCATGGGCGAGAGTTCGTCAGCGTGCATCGACTACGTGTCTCATACGCCTTTCGTCGCTGGCGACCCGCAGTCGACCTGGCCGAGCGCGACGTGCCGTGCGGGCGGGACCTACTCGAGCGCGAACCCGGCGACAAACGGCATCCTTCCGGGTCTTGCCAACTCGCACGTTCCGTTCGCGGAGGATGTCGGCTTCCTGATCGGTGGCAATCCCTACCCGAATGGACAGGCCGGGTTCAACAACTTCTCGAACATGCTGCGCTGGCGGGTTGGGGGCACGACCTGCACGGCCCTCTGCGAAGACCTCTCGACGCCCGCCGAGCGCGCCGCGTGCGCGGCGGCCTCCACGGACTACTTCCAGGAACTCAACTCGGACTGCGTGGGAGTCGCTACCGGCTTCATGGGCCAGCAGGTCAGGTCATTCCCGGTCGGCTTCTACGGGTTCTTTCCGCCGGGTTGGCTGTCTGGTGACACCGGAGCGAACGAGTCTTCGACGCCGGAAATCAGGAGTGGAGGAGCGTACTCCGACGCGACATTCACCGACGATCGCTACATCCACTTTGGAGTCCACGACCACACTAGCCCCGACCTGAGCCAATGCGCCACGACGAGCGGGACCGTCGTCGCGTGTCCCGAGCGCATCGCCGTGCGGCTGATGAGCAATTCCGTCGTACTGACCGCACCGGACAACATCGTATTGAGCGGCGATCGAGACTTCCTCGTCACGGTACGGCATCGCAACAAGGCGAACCCGGGTGGTCGGCTCCGAGTCTCGATGCGCTTCTTCGATGGGCCCACCCTCGTCACGACGGCTGGAACGCCGATCGTCCTCGGGACGGACACCCTCGGCACCTGGACGACGTCGACGTCGATCGTGACGGCCAGTGCTGCTCAGCTGACCCAGATCGACAAGATCCAGGTCATCTTGAGCGTCGAGCTCGAGGAGGGGGTCACGGACTATGTGGATCTCGATGCAATCGAGGTCGTCGACACGGAGGATCCGAGTCCGAGCAATCTCCTCCCCCAACGAACGGCCAGCTTCGACCCGATTCGTCAGAATCAGACCCATCGAGGCGACTACGCCGCGAACGCAATCGACCGTCTCGGAGGCATCGCGTTCTGGGGCAGCTCCGGTCACCATCGAACGGGAGGGTTTGCTTTCGGCTCGCCGGGTACGACGTTCCGTCGGCTCTTCGACGGATTCAGTCTCGCCGAGGCAATCCTCTCCGTCGGCGGGGGCGAGTCGGGCATCATCTACGGTGATCCGCTCTATCGGGCCTCGGTGGCCGCTCTCGTTCCGACGGTGGACTACACGGCGCGGATCTCGGCGACCTCGAGCTACAACCCAGCGATCGTCGATCCCTTCTCGATCGAAGGGGATCTAGTCACTCCCGAGAACATCGCGACGAAGCGGAAGGCGATCTTGTCCGCATTGCATGGTACGGCCAACGTCGGGTCGACCGAATGGCGTCTCGCGCTCTGTGCGACCCAGGATCTTGCGGTCTGTGACGCGCAAGGTCTATGGACGACCGTCGACTCCGGTGTCGGGGCAGTCCGTGAGCGTACCTTCGACTGGGTCGCCCTCCTGGCGAACCCGAGCGTCGACCAGGATGTGGTGATCCGGCTCGAGGTGGTCAATCCGGGCGAACCGGAGCTCGCGCTCTACGACTACCTCTTCTACGACCTGCGGGTGGAATAGACCGGGGAATGCCATTTCCTGACGGCGAATAGTAGGGGATTGACTCGTGCAGCTGTAAGGCTCCGATGAATGCACTGGTGGACGTACGATGCCCTCGTTCGCGGTCGATTCGAATCCGCCAGGTGCCTCAGATCGAAATCGGCACATTGCACTCTGAAAGCGTCGTCGTCCCGTTGCGGCTCCAGGTGCTTCCTCGGGCTGGTATCGCGCTTGCTTCGGAAAGCGGGAGCGACCGTCGTCGGTTCGTCGGGCGGAGCCTCGCCGAGGCCCCGACCGGTCGACCCGTCGACGCCTCGAGGGAGCCATGGCGCAGATCTGCAAGCTGCCGACCGCGGACAGCATCCGCACGCTGCTGAGCGAGCTCACGGGCGACACCGTGAAGGTCCGTGAACGCACGGGCGTCCCCCCCGTCGACTACATCGCGACCTACTTCGACAAGTCCGACCGCCTCCAGGGCGTGCTGCTCGCCGATCTCGGCTTCGCGGCCTCCTCGGGCGGCAAGCTCGCGATGCTGCCCCGGGATACGGTCGAGGAGTCCGTCAAGGCGGGCGAGCTCTCTGAGGACCTGAACGAGGCCTTCTACGAGGTCGTCAACATCATGGCCTCGCTCATGTGCGGCGAGGAGTACGCCCATGCGCGGCTGGTCGCCCTCGACCATCCGGCGATCGAAGCCCCGATCGGCACCCGCGCCTTCGCCGTCAACCATACGAAGCGAAGGTGTCAGGTCGAGGTCGACTTCGGCGAGTTCGGCGGCGGACAGGCGAGCTTCATCCTGCGTTAGGCCGCCCGATCCCCTGCGAGCCGCGACAACAACGACCGCGTCGCATCGAAGAGCGCCGCCGCCCCGCCCTCCGGTCCCGGCGCCTTCGCGACGAGCTTCTGGTCCGGCGTGACCCGCAGCCCCGAGCGCGCGTGCGAGAGCAGCTGCACGAGCCGATCCGGATCGATCTGGCTCTTCGACGCCGCCTGCAGCACGAGCTCCCCGCGCGCGGTCTCGATCCGCACGATGCCGAGTCGCCGCGCGGCGATCTTGATGCGGATCACCTCGAGCAGGTTCTCGGCCTCGAGCGGCATGCGCCCGAAGCGGTCGAGCAGCTCGTCGCGGATCAGCGCGACCTCGTTCTCGTCCCGCGCACTCGACAGGCGCTTGTAGAGGACGAGTCGCTGCGACACCTCGGGCACGTAGTCCTCGGGCAGGCGGCCGACGACGGGCAGCTTGATCTCGGGATCGATCCACTCCTCGTGCGCGTGGCCGCGCAGCTCGTCGATCGTCTCCTCGAGCATCTCCATGTAGGTCTCGTAGCCGACCGAGCGCAGGTTGCCCGACTGCTCGGAGCCGAGCAGGTCGCCGGCGCCGCGGATCTCGAGGTCGAGGTTCGCGAGGCGGAAGCCGGCGCCGAGCTCTGAGAGGTCCTGGATCGCCTCGAGGCGCTTCTGCGCGTCGCCCGAGAGGGCGCCCAACTGGGTCGGGATCATGAGGTAGGCGTAGGCGCGGCGCTTGCTGCGTCCGACGCGACCGCGCAATTGGTAGAGCTGGGCGAGGCCGAGGGCGTCGGCGCGGTTCACGAGGATCGTGTTGACGTTCGGCATGTCGATGCCGCTCTCGATGATCGTGGTGCAGAGCAGCACGTCGGCCTCGTGGCGCAGGAAGGCGTGGATGCGGTCCTCGAGCTCGCGCTCCTTCATCTGGCCGTGTCCGACCATCACGCGCACCTCGGGCACGACCCGCGCGAGCAGCTCCTGCATCGCGCCGATCGTGCGCACGCGGTTGTGCAGGAAGAAGACCTGCCCCCCGCGCCGCACCTCGCGCAGGATCGCCTCGCGGATCAGCCCCTCGTCGAACTTGCAGACCTGGGTGCGGATCGCGAGGCGGTCGACGGGGGGCGTCTCGATGACCGAGAGGTCGCGGATGCCGGTGAAGGCCATCTGCAGCGTGCGCGGGATCGGCGTCGCCGTGAGCGTCAGGACGTCGACGGTCTTCTTGAGCTTCTTGATGCGCTCCTTGTGGGCGACGCCGAAGCGCTGCTCCTCGTCGACGACGAGCAGGCCCAGATCCTTGAACTGCACGTTCTTCTGCAGGATGCGATGGGTCGCGACGACGACGTCGACCTGGCCGGTCGCGAGGCCTTCGAGGGTCGCGCGCGACTCCTTGGGCGTGCAGAAGCGCGAGAGCATGTCGACGCGGATCGGATGGTCCTTGAAGCGCTTCTGGAAGTTCTCGAAATGCTGCTGGCAGAGCACGGTCGTCGGCGTGAGCACGACGACCTGCTTGCCGTCGAGGGCGGCGCGGAAGGCGGCGCGGATCGCGACCTCGGTCTTGCCGTACCCGACGTCGCCGCAGACGAGCCGGTCCATCGGCTTGCCCTCGTGCATGTCCGCCAGCACGTCGTCGATCGCCGCCATCTGGTCCGGCGTCTCCTCGTAGGGGAACGCCGCCTCGAACTCCTCGAGCGGCGCATCGCGCTCCGAGAACGCGTAGCCCGGCGCGAGCTCCCGCGCGGCGTGCATCGAAAGCAGCTCGCCCGCCATGTTGCGCAGGCTCGACTTGACCCGGCCCTTCGTCTTCTGCCAGGTCTCGCCGCCGAGCTTGTCGATGCGCGGCTGGACGCCGTCGGCGGCGCCGTAGCGCTGGACCTTCGAGAGGCGGTCGACGGGCAGGAAGAGCTTGTCGCCGCCCAGGTACTCGATCGCGAGCAGCTCGCTCTGGCGGCCGCCGGCGGCGAGCTCGATGAGGCCGCGGTAGATGCCGATGCCGTGGTCGGCGTGCACGAGGAAGTCGCCGGGGGCGAGGCTCGCGATCCCTTCGAGCTTCTGGCCCTCGCGCCAGCCCGTACGCGACTTGCGCCGCTCGCGCAGGCCGAAGATCTCCTCGTCGGTCACGACGGCGAGGCCCTGCTCGGGCCAGACGAAGCCCTCGTGGAGCGGCGTCACGCGCACCTCGAGCCGCCCCGGCAAGGACCAGTGCCAGACCGGCCGCGGATCCGTCGCGAGCTGCGACTCGAGCCCGTACTCGCCTAGCAGGTGCCGCAGCCGCTCCGCGCTCGAGAGCGCCGTGCACGCGACCACCACGCGCCATCGATCCGCGAGCCACCCCCGTACCCGATCGACCAGTGGCGCGAGCGCCCGCTCGTGGCTGCGGCTCGCGACGAGCTCCCGGCGCAGCTCCTCCTGCGTGCGCGTGTCGACGACGTGCCGCCCCGCCTCGTCGGCGGACGCCACGAAATCGACGCGCTCGAGGCGGATCGGCGCGCGCGCCTCGATCGCCTGCACGAGCGCCTCGGGCGCGAGCAGCAGGTCCTCGAGCGGTACGGTCAGCCGCTCGCCGGTCGCCGCCTCGAGGTTCGACTCGATCTCCGCGAAGACCTGCTCGAAGCGCGCCGACCCCTCGTCGGGCTCTTCGAGCAGCACGAGCACGTCGTCGCCTACGTAATCGAAGAAGCACTCGAGGCCGGGCTGGATGAGCGGCGCGAGGCTCTCGGCACCGGGCGGTACGGAGCCGCGCAGCAAGGAATCGACGAGCGGGTCGACCACACCCGGTGCGAGTCCCTCGGCCTCGGCGCGGGCGCGCAGGGCAGGCGAGCGCTCGATGATCGTGTCGCGGTCGAAGACGAGCTCGCGGGGCGGCGGGAGCAATGCCGCCTGGCACTTCTCCTGGGAGCGCTGGCTCGCCGGGTCGAAGCTGCGGATCGAGTCGATCTCGTCGCCCCAGAGCTCGAGGCGCAGGGGGGCGGCGAGCTGCGGCGGGAAGACGTCGACGATGTCGCCGCGGACCGCGACCTCGCCGGGCTCCTCGACGAGGGCCATGCGCTGGTAGCCGCGGGCGACGAGCCGGGCGACGAGGGCGTCGCGGTCGACGGGCTGGCCGACGTGCAGCCGCTCGGTCGTGGCCCGCAGCAGCTCGCGCGACGGCACGCGCAGCGACAGCGCCGAGCGCGGTGCGACGACGATCGGCGGCGGCTCGGGCGTGACCTCGCTCGGTGTCCCGGCCTTCGCCTCACCGCGTCGCGCGTGCTCGTCGAGGCGATGAAGCACCTCCATGCGCTGGGCGACGACGAAGGGCTGGGGCGAGAAGCGGTCGAAGGGCAGCGTGTCGTGGCGCGGGAACGCGCGCAGACGCGAACGGTCCTCGCGCTCGCCGAGCAGCCCGCGCAGCGCCTCGATGGCGTCGTCGGCGGCGCGCGAGTGCGGCGTCACGTAGAGGACCGGGCGCTCGCCCCAGGCGCGGATCAGATGGGCGGCGGCGACGCGGCCGGCGGCGCCGCGCAGGCCGGTCAGGCGGCGCAGGGGGCCGGGCCCGCCGCCCTGGGCTGCGCCGTCCCGCGCGCGGAGGCCTTCGCGCACGAAGCGGTCGAAGGGCGTGTCGCCGCGGCGGGGAGAGCGGCGCGGCCGGGCGGCCGACGGGGCGTCGATCGCCCCCTCCTGCGTCTCCTGCTTCGTCGCCATGCCGTGCGTGCGCGCTCCGAGTCCGCCCCGAACCCCGAAGGCCGAAGCAGCAAAAGCCCGGCCGCCCCCGCGGCGGGGGGACCGAGCGGGCGGCAGTGTAGACGCCCCGACGCGCGGGGTCGCGTCCTCCGGTGGGCTTTCGACCGCTCCTTTCCGCGTCCTGCGGTGGGCTTTCGACCGCTCCTTTCCGCGTCCTCCGGGCTGCCCCGCCCGCCCGCCCGCCGGCGGCGTGCTTCGGGGGGGAGTGCCCGCCCGCCCGGGCGCGGCCTGCGCTGTAGACTTGCCCGCCATGGACGGCCTCGGCTCGCTCTTGCTCGCGGTCCTGGCGCTCGATCGGGCGTCCGACCCGCCCGAGTCCGACGAGGTCGACTGGTTCGAGCAGCTCGACGCACTCGGCCGCGGCGACGTCACGGCCCTCGCGCGGCTGCGTCGCGTCGCGACCACTCAGCTGATGCGGATGGGCGCCTACCGTCATCAGGATGCCTGGGACGACTTCGCGCAGGAGGTCGTGATCCGCGTCTGGCGCGCCCATCGCGACGGGAAGATCCGCGAGCCCCGCGCCGTCCCGGCGTTCCTGCGCACGACGACCCGCAACGCCTTCGTCGACTGGACCCGCAGCCACCACCGCGAGGTCGACCTGCCCGACGAGGACCTCGACCGCGAGCGCGATGGCGACGCCCGCGGCCCGGCCCTCGATCCCGGATTGCAGCTCGCCCTGCGTGGTGCCCTCGACGAGCTCGAGGAGCGCCATCGCGACGTCGTGCGCTGTCTCTACCTCGAGGGGCTCTCCTACGAGGAGACCGCCGAGACGCTCGGACGCCCTCGGGGCACGATCAACCGGCTGCAGCGCGAGGCGATCATGCGTCTCCGGGAGCGGCTGCTCGGGGACGCGTCGTGAAGGGGACACAGCGTCGCGATATGGATCGGCCGGCGTCTGCGTCCCGGGAAGCGTGGGCCGCCGCGAGCGACGGTGGCCGGGGGGCTCGGGCGTCATGAGCGAGCGCGAGATCGAAGGACTGCACCGACTGCGGGACGACATCGAGGAGGCGGGCCTGCCCTCGCCCGAGCTGCTCGCGCGCCATGCGACCGAGCCGAACGCGCTCACGCCCGAGGAGCGCGCGCAGGTCGAGCGGGCCATGGCGCCGGGCTCCCCCCATGCGCGGGTGGTGATCGACGAGCTCGACACGCTGCGCGGCTTCGACTTCTCGGCCCTCGACGCGGATCGGCGGGAGGCGGCGGAGGCCGGCTGGCTCGCGCGCGGGGTCGCCTGGCTCGGCGGGCGATCCGCGCTCTGGGTCGCCGTCGCGGCGGCCCTCGCGATCGCGTTCTGGCTGAGCCGTCCGGGTGCGCTCGACCCGGGCGCGGGTGAGCCGGCTCCGCGCATCGCGCAGCAGGACGCGCCGGCGCCCCCGCCCGACGCCGTCGAATCACCCGATCGACGCGAGCCGCTCGCCCCGCCCGCGCCGCAGCCGCCGGGCGCCGAGCCGGGCGAGCAGCTCGCGATGCAGCCGCCGAGCGAGTCGCCGCCGCCCGCGCCCGTCCCGACACCACCCGGTGCGGACGCGACCGGTCCCGAGGCGTCGCTCGCCGCGCAGCCGTCGCCGCCCGACGCGACGCCTGCGCCCGAGCGCGCCCCGACGCCGACCTCCGCGCCGGAGGTCGCCCCTGCGCCGGGCGAGGTGCTGCTCGCGATGAACCTGCCCGACTACCACCCGGCGTTCGGGCGCGATCCGCTCGCCGCGGGCGACTGGATCGTGCGCGGCGAGGGGGCCGACGAGGTCGGGATCGTGGTCGCCGGGCCGGATCATCTCACGCGCACGAGCCTCGCCTCGCCGACGCTGCACTGGTCGCTCGCGAAGCTGCCTTCGGGCGGCGTCTTCCACCTCACGATCCTCGACGAGGACGACGAGCCCGTCGTGCTCGACCGCGCGCTGCCCGCGCCGACGCGGACGGGGCTGCAGCGGCTCGATCTCGGGGCCCTCGGCGTGTCGTTGCCGATCGGGCCCGTGCTGCGCTGGTCCATCGCCTGGCGGCCGTCGGAGGACGCGCCGCCCGCGAGCTTCGACTTCGGCTGGCTGCGGGTCGTGCCGCTCGACGCGGCCGATGCGGCGCGGATCGCGGCAGCGCCGCCGGGCGAGCGGGTCGCGCTGCTGGCCGAGGCGGGCTGCTTCCACGAGGCGCTCGATCTCGCCCTGGCGACCGAGGCGCGGGCCGGGGCGACACCGGACGTGGAGCGCGCGATCACACGTCTGCTCGAGCAGGCGGGGCTCGCCGAGCTCGCCGCTTCGCGCGCGGGCGGTCGCTGAGCCGCGCTTCGGGGCGCCGCCGCGCGCGCGATGCCGGCCAGTCGACCTGCGCGGGGCGCGGCCTAACGCCAGCTGTTCACGAGCAGGAAGGGCGACCAGTAGACCGGGTGCCGGAAGCGCTTCTCCGAGAGGAGCGCCTGCTGCGCCGCCTGCAGCGCGCTCGCGCGGGAGCGCTCGGGCCGCGCGAGCTCGTCGTAGAAGACCTCGAAGAGCCGCGCCGTCGCCTCGTCGTTCACGCGCCAGAGCGTCGCGACGGCGCTCCGCGCACCGGACTGCACGGCCACGCCCGCCAGCCCGAGCACGGAGGCCTCGTCGCCGAGCGCCGTCTCGCAGGCGGAGAGCGTGAGCAGCTCGATCGGGCGGCTCGTGCGATGGCGCGTGCGCGCGATGATCCGGGCGAGCTCCTCGAGGCCGAGGCGGCCGTCTGCGGTCACGAGATAGGACTCGGCGGCGTCGGCGTCGAAGCGGCCGTGGGAGGCGATGTGGAGGAGGTCGAAGGGGCGTTCCTCGAGCGTCTGCTCGAAGCCTTCGATGGTGAACTCCGCGCCCGCGCGGCGCGTCGCCGGGAAGGCCGCGCCGACCGATGCGATCTCGCGCTCGACCGCGGGCAAGGCCTCGAAGCCCGGCGACGCCTCGCCGTAGCCCGCGACGAGCAGGCGCGCACGATGGCGATCGATCGGCTGCGGCGGCAGGATCCGCAGCGTCGGCAGCACGGCGACGGGCGTCGACTCGATCAGGAAGCGCCCGCTCCGCTCGTCGTAGAGCGAAGCCGGCGGAATCTCGCGCAGCGCCCCCGTCGCCACGACCACGAGCGTCGTGCCCTCTGCGAGCGCCTGCTTCGGCAGCGGCCGGATCAACGCCTCGTAGAGCGCGGCCGCCGGCTTCCGGAAGCGCGGCGTCGTCGGATCCTGGAGCGCCCGCCGCAGCCGCTCGCTCGTCTCACGCAACGTTGCGGGATCGATCGGCGCCTCGATCGCGTCCAGTCGCCCCTCGCGTCCGACCAGCAGCACGACGCGATCCTCGAGCACGACGGGGTAGAGGAGCGTCGCGCCCGGCAGCCGCTCGGGGGTCGTTGCGACGAGGTTCGTCAAGCAGGCCTCGCCGAAGTACTCGCGCAGGCGCGCGACCTTCAGGTCCTCGAGGGCTTCGAGGGCCTCGCGCAGGAGGGGCTGCGTTTCGGCGGGCGTACGCGCGGTCTGCCGGAGCAGCCGGTCGGCGAGATCGCGATGGATCGGCTCGGCGCGGGCGAGGAAGTCGGCGGCGGCGAGGCGGGCGCGATGGCGCGAGAGGACGTCGCGGGCGCGGCGGAGGGCTCCGAGGGCGGGGTCGGGTCGCGCGGCCCGGCCCTCGAGCCGGGCGATCAGGGCGAGGGACTCGACATGGGCCGGCCAGACGGATTCGTCCTCGGGCACGAGGAGCGCGCGCTCCGCCTCGCGCATCGCCTCGTCGACACGCCCATGTGTCTCCGCCAGCGCCGCCCGGTAGACGTGGGCGAAGGCCCGGGCATTCGGCGCGTCGTGCAGGGTCGCCGCGGCGTCGATCGCGACGAGCGCCTCGCGGATCGCCTCGACCTCGTCGGTCGCGGGCGAGGCCGCGAGCATCCGACTGCGGGCGACGTGCAGGGCGAGCTCGATCGTCGCCCGGTCCGCGAGCCCGAGCGCCCGGCTCGCCCGATCCGCGTGTGCCAGTGCGATTGCTGCGTCGGGCAGACCCTCGAGCACGGCCACCCGCGCGTGGTCTGCGAGCCGACGGGCCGAGGCGAGGGTCGGCGTGCCGGGCGTGTCCTCGACCTCGGTCTCCTCGCGTCCGGCCTCCGTCGCGCGTGCCGCGGTCGATCCCTGCGTCTCGTCCGCCACGACGTCTTCGGCCCGCCCGGACGCCGCGAGCGCCAGGCCGAAGAAGACACACACGAGTGTCGATCCGAACCCGATCCGTCGCCGCGTCGCTTCAGAACACATCCCAGACGACCTCGAAGTAGATCCCTTCGGCCTGCAGGCGATCGCCCCGCGGCAGATCGTCGCGGAAGCGATGCGCCCAGGACAGCTCGCCGTGTACGCGCTCGGTCGGCGCGACCCGCAGCGCGAGCCCGGCGCTCACGAGGGTCTCGTCGGGGGTGCGCGCGCGGCGGCGATCCCAGCCGCTGCCGTAGTCGACGAAGGGGGCGAGCTCGACGATGGAGCGCTGGAAGCCCGTGCGCCAGACGGGCAGGCGCAGCTCGAGCGACGCGATCGCGCCGTTGTCGCGGACGATCTGGTTCTGTCGGTAGCCGCGCACGCTGCGGGCGCCGCCGATCGCGATCTGCTCGATCGAGAGGAGCGGATCGCTCGCCAGCTGCAGATCGCCGCGGAAGAGCAGCTGCGTGCCGTCGAGCCAGGGCGCCGCCGGGATCTCGGGCAGGAGCTCCGCCCACTGCAGCTGGAGGAGCCCGCTCACGAACTCGCCGTCGCGATCCCCCGCATCGCGCTCCACCGTCGCTCCGAGCGCGTCGACGCCGACGGAGACGGTCGAGCGCAGCGCGACCGCGCGTCGGGCACCGCGCCAGGTGGCGTCGCTGCGCAGCCGCAGGATCGCGGCGCTCGGCGTGCAGTCGCGCAGCCCGAGCTGGAGACAGTCGACGCGGCCGAGCAGGGAGGAGGTGGACTTGCGCCACTCGCCGCTGGCCGCGAGTCCGATCTCGAGCGTTCGGGTTCGCAGCACGGGCTGGCGCAGCTCGAGGGCGACGGACTCGAAGCGTCCCTGGATGTCGAGCTGCTCGAAGTCGCGCTCGACGACGTCGGCGCGACCCTGGCGATAGGCGACGCCCACGCGCGTGTCCCAGGGCGTGAGCGGGGCATCCCACGAGACGCGCAGATCGCGCAGCCCCTCGCTCAGCTGGCCGGCGACGCGCAGCTCGTCGCCGAGGCCGGTGAGCGAGGCGATCCCGGCCTCGAGCCCGCCTCCGAGGCTGCCGATCGCGGGCGAGCGATGGTTCGAGGCGCTCGCGCGCAGGGACCAGGGCGGGCGCTCCTCGACGCGGAGGGCGAGCCGATGGCGACCGGGGCCGAGCTCGACGAGCGTCGCGGTGAGCCGCTCGACGCCGGGCTCGGCCTGTAGCTGCTCGAGGCGTCGCGTGAGCGCCTCGACGTCGAGGGGCGTTCGGGTCGCGCGGCGCAGGCGGGCGCGGTACCAGGTCGAGCGCACGTGGACCGCGCCTTCGATGACGATCTCTTCGACAGCGCCCTCGAGCACCATCAGGCGCACGACGCCGTCGGCGAGGGACTGGTCCGGCAACACGACCTCGCTCGTCCGGAAGCCCGCGCGCCAGTAGTGGTCGCGCAGGCGGTCGACGAGGGCGAGCAGGTCGAGGGTCGTGAGGGGTCGGCCGACCGCATCGGCGAAGAGCGCCTCGATCTCGGAGGCGTCGAACGCCGTGCAGCCGAGCACCTCGAACGCGGTCGGGCGGATCACCAGGGAGGCGGTCGCGTCCGCGGCGGTCGCCGTCTCGTCTTCGCCCGGCTCGCGTGGCGAGAGGGGCGGCGAACTCGCCGAGGCGTCCATCGCGCGCGGCGTCGGTGCGTCGGGGCCTTCGTCCGCGGGCCGCAGGATCGGTTGGGCGAGGCCGGTCGATGCGACGGCGAGAGCGGCCAACAGGACGAGTCCGGGCGTCGCGCGTCGGCGCGGCCTGGGAGCCCGACGCCGCGCGCAGCGTGTGATCCGCGCATCCGCGCTTCGGCCGCGACGCGAAGAGTCAGGGAATCGGGCAGCCATCGCCGTCCGTGCGCGCTGCCCGCCCTTCGTCGGCTCCGCTCGCCGCATCGGACGTCGCGGGCGCGTCGTCCCCGCGCTCCGACTCCGCCGGCCAGACCCCCGGCGCCGCGTCGGGCGTCCACACGCCTTGTGCCCGGGGTCGCCGCTCGAAGCTCCCCGCCCGCGAGCGCTTCGCCTCGCACGGATCGCGCAGGGACTCGCGATCGTCGCGATAGGCGATCGCGAGGGCGGCGAGCTCGCCGGCGAGGTTCGTGTCGGGTCCCGCGAGCACGACGCGACCCGAGACGCCGGCGGGCGAGGCGCGGGCGGTGATCACGCTCGTCGGTGTGCGGACGAGGCCGCCCTCCGCGACGACGAGCACGTTGCCGGCGGCGGAGTTCGCGCCGTCGGCGTTGGCCGTGATCGCGCTGCGACCGACGGCGAGCACGCCCGTCGTGACGAGCACGTCGCCGCCCTGGCCCGAGAGCGTGTCGATGTTGGTCGTGATCCCGCCGTCGACCACGGCCATCGCCTGGCCCACCTCGATCCGCACGTTGCCCGACTCGAGGCGCGTCGTGTCGGTCGCGATCGTCGAGTCGACGACGCGCAGGTCGCGGCCGACGACGAGCTCGACGTCGCCGGCGGTCGGGGGATCGGTCGGGAGTGCGGGTGTGGGGGTCTGCACGTTCGAGCGGATCGTGGCGCCGCGCGAGAGGAGGAGATCGCGACCGGTCTCGACGTGGACGACGCCGGTGGCACCCGTGCCCGTCGACGACGCGGAGATCACGCCGCCTGCGAGGCGGGCGTCGCTCGCGACGCGCAGGTCGATCCCGCCCGCATCGCCCGAGCCCGCGCTCTGCACGCTGATCTGTGCACCGTCCGCGAGCTCGAGGCGCGCGGCGTAGGTCGCGATCGTGCCGCCGTCGCCGCTCGCGGTCGAGCCGAACTGCAGGCCCGAGCGCGCGAAGACCCCCGACACCTGGTTCGTGCCTTCGAGCCTTCCGCTCGCGCGCAGCGTCCCGGCGATCCGCAGCGTCACGTCTCCCGCGTCCCCCGCGCCGATCGTGGTCGACGCGATCTGCGAGCCACCCTCGATCGTGAGCTGGTCGGCGACGACCTCGACGTCGCCGGCCGGTCCCGAGAGGCTCTCGCCCAGGCCGATCTCGCTGACGTCGCCGAGGAAGCCCGTCCCGACGAAGGCGCTGTCGAGGAGCTGTGCCTCGTCGACCTCGATCCGGACGTCGCCGCTCGCCGCATCGGTTCGCGAGCCCGCCTGGATGCGCGAGCGCGAAGAGAGCCGGAGCGTCCCGCCCTCCACGAGGATGTCGCCGCCGCGTCCGTCGCCGCGGGTGATGCTCGCGACGTCGGCGCCGGTCTCGAGGACGATCGTGTCGGCGTCGATCCGGATCGCGCCGACCTCGCCGTCCTGGAGCGCGCCGTTGTCGGTGGACTCGGCGACGATCGCGGCCTCGTTCGCGAGGGCGAGCGTGCCCGCGCGGATCTCGATGTCCGCGCCGGGGCCGCCGCGGGTCGTCACGCTGCGGATCACGCTGGCCGAGCCGTCGAGGCGCACCCGATCCGCGTCGACCGCGAGGGTGGCCGGGGTCGCGCCCGTGCCGTTGTGCGTGATGCCGAGGCTGCCGCCGTCCAGGATCTCGAGCTCGCGCGCGATCAGGCGCACGCCACCCGGGCCGAGCGTGCCGCCGGCCAGGGACTCGATCTTCGACTCGCTGCCCTCGATCGTGACGCGGTCGGCGACCTCGACGTCGATTGCCAGGGCATCGGGCGGCGCGCCGGCCTCGCCGCCGGCAAAGAGGCCGCCGTCGCGCAGCACGAGGGCGCCGCCGCGGATCACAATGCGGCCCTGGTCCGCGCCGGGGCTGCTCGTCTGCACGCTTACGGGGACGCCCGGCTCGCCGATCCGGATCGTGCCGCGGAGGGCCGCGCCGTCGATCGCGGTGACGTCGACGGGGACCGTGATCGCGTCGGGGCCGACGGCGACGAGGCCGACGGTCGCGCCCTGGGCGGCGATGAAGCCGCTCCCGGTCGTACGGATGTCGCGGCCGACGAGCACGACGTGCGAGGCGGCCTGGCGGCCCGAGCCCGGCGGCGCGTTCGAGCTGAGGCGGCCGCCGAGCTCGACGTCGCCGGAGCCGGTCGCGGCGAAGCCGAGGGCGACGGGCTCGGCCGCGGTCGCGGGGAGCGCCGCCGCCGTGTCGATCGCGGAGAAGCGCGCGCCGTCGGCGAGCGCGACCCAGCCGGCGGTCGTGCCGTAGAACGCGCCGTCGAGGTCGAGGCGCGCGTTGCCACCGAACAGCACGCCATTCGGGTTCAGCAGGAAGAGGTCGGGGCCACCGACGCCGCTCGTGTTGCGCACGCGCAGCACGCCGTCGATCGAGGACGCGTTCGCGCCCGTCACGCGGGCGAGGATCGTGTCGATCGTGTCGTCGGTGCGGAACTCCGCCGTCTGCGTCGCGGGCACGCCGAACTCGGAGAAGCTGTGGAGGAGATGGCTGCGGCCGCCGCTCGTGACCGTGCCGCCGCGGGCCTGCTCGATCTCGATCGTCGTGCCGCTCGGGCCGACGACCGTCGGCGCCGCGCCGGGCTGGCCGAAGGTGTCGTCGAAGACGACCTGCGCCGAGGCGTCGGACGCGTGAACGAACGCGAGCGCGACGAGCGATGCGACGACGAGGCCGCGGGGCTCAGTCGACCGCGGCATCGCAGCGCTGCTGGATCACGAAGCCCGGGACGCGGAACGCGCGCTCGAGGGCGACCGCGTCGATCGTGTCGCAGGTGCTGTCGCCCCAGACGCTGCAGATCGCGGGGATGTGCGGGTCGCCTTCGTGCATGCCGACCAGATACTCGCGAATCAGCTGGAGGTCGGGAACGAGGGACCCGCCACCCGTGCCCGTCTCCACGTAGCTCGCGACCACGCGCCCCGACGCGTTCGCGTCCCCACACTCGCAGGCGTCGCCGCGACCGTCGGGCAGCGCCTCGGGCTCGAAGCCGCCGGCGTCGGCCTGGTCCGCGTTCGCGGTGAAGGGGCAGTTGTCGATCGGATCCGCGACACCGTCGAGGTCGAGGTCGTCGCCCTGGTTGAAGAGGATCGTCTCCTGCACGAGCTCGCCGGCGAGGTCGATCTCGCTCGCGGTCTCGACGGTCTGGTAGGGCGACGACGGGGAATCGTGGAACTCCGCGACACCGAGGTAGTCGAAGCCGTTGCGCACGGGGATCGGCGGGGCGCCGGGGGTCGCGGGGCCCGTGTTGGTCACGGTACCGACGCAGTGGTCGAAGCCGAGAAAGGGGTTCAGCACGCCGAGTCCCGCGGAGCCGAGGGAGCCGCCCTCGATCGGTGTATAGAGGGTCCGGGTCAGGATCTGGTTGTCGATGACCGAGTCGACGGGACCGAGCGTGAAGGTCTCGTTCGGATCGACCCAGTCCGGATTCGGGACGGGCGCCGGGCAGTCGCGCTGGTCGTAGCTCTCGCCCCCGGTCGGCGTCGCGTTGCAGCCCTGCATGAAGAGGTCGTTCGCCGTCGTGCCGTTCGGCCCGAGCAGGCCCATCGTGATGCGATGCATGAAGGGCACGGTCGACTCGCCGACGCAGACGTCCCACTCGGTCGACGCCGTCGAGGTCTGGCCGCCGGAGGGCTGGAGGATGACCTCGGCGACGGGCGGCGCGGGATACGTCGCGAAGCTCGCGAGCACGTAGCCCGTCCGGGACTCGTCGACGCAGGCGCCGGCGTCCGTCTCGGTGCGGCACCAGGGGTCGAGCGCGATCGTCTCGCGATCGACGATGTCCTCGAAGGAGAACGACGCGACGCCGCCGCGCAGGCCGCCGGGCGCGATCGAGCCCGCGGAGAGCCGGCCGAGCGGGACGGTCGGGTCGCCGGGCGAGCAGAGCCTGCCATTCGTCGGCGAGGACTGCAGGCCGTTCAGCACGACCCATACGACGTCGGTTCGCAGACTGCCGGGCAGCGGCGTGCCGACGGGTGACCCGAAGGCGCCCGACGCGCCGGGACTGACGGCGGGACCGACCGAGCCGCCGATGCAGCCGCCGCCGACCGGGGCGCCGCTCGGGCCCCAGCCGGTCTGCGGCGCGCTGCACTCGCTGAAGGAGATCCCGAATGCGCCGGGCGGGATCCAGAGGCCCACGATCAGCGTGTGGACGTCGAAGGCGCCGCAGTCGAGCAGGAGATCGCCGAGGTCGTAGCGGCCCATGCCATTCAGGGTCGGATCGAAGTCGCGCACCAGCGTCACGCGCGCCGGCTCGCACGCGTCGCCCCGTCCATCGCCGTCCGTGTCGGTCTGGTCGGCGTTCGGGACGTGGCGGCAGTTGTCGCAGGCGTTGCCGACGCCATCCGCATCGTCGTCGGCCTGGCTCTCGTCGTAGTCCGCCGGGCAGTCGTCGTAGGCGTCGGGGACGTGGTCGTCGTCGGCATCCGCGGGCAGCAGGCGACCGGAGAGCGCCTCGACCGCGTCGATGTCCGCGCCGACCGCCGAGCCCGTCGTCGGTCCCTGGCCCGACACGTCGACGAGGCGCACGAAGAAGAACTCGTCCTGCGCATCGAACCCGTACGCGTCGAGATCGATGTCCGTCGTGCCGCCGGCGATCGGACCGAGGCTATGCCATTGCAGGCCGTTGGCGCTGATCTCGACGGCCGTGTCCTCGACGAAGGGCAGGGCCTCGTAGATCCGCAGGTCCGGCAGCGCGTCGCCGCTCCCGGTCAGCGAGTTGTCGACGAAGCGCACGACGAGCTTGCCGCCGACGCCGAGGGAGACCGTCGTTCCATCCGGCGCGTCGAGGCTCTCCGCCGCCACGAGATTCGGTGCGGTCGGTTCGCTCGCCAGGATCGTCGGCGCGAAGAGCGCGACGGCGTCCGCATAGGGATCGGCCGCCATCGCGTAGAGGATCTCGTCGACGCCGATGTCGTCCGTGCCCGCGATCTGCTCGTCGATCCGGATCGAGGCGATCGGGGGGTCGCCGTCCTGTGTGATGTAGCCGATGAAGCCGTCGGCGCCGGGCGCGACGATGCCGCCCGGCAGCGAGGCGCTCGCGATGACCCCGCCCTGGGCGTCGCGGAAGAGCACGAGCTCGCCGGACTGGATCACGTTCTCGAGAATACGCAGACCAGCGGCCCGCGCGGGTCGGTCGAAGCCGATGCGCAGGTCGTCGTCACGGCGCGCGTTGCTGCCCGTGCCCGAGCCGCCGGGCCAGAGCGCGGGATCGCCCGAGAGCGTCGGGTCCGCGACGAGCATCGTGCCCGGCAGCCCGAGCGGGACGCCCGGGGTCCAGGCGAGGTCGACGTCGGCCGTGAGGGAGAGCGAGCCGAGGGTGACCTGGGCGATGCGCTGGCCATTCGAGAGGCCGGCGAAGCCGGCGCCCGAGAGCGGCACGGTCTCGAAGCCGACGCGACGGGGCGTGTTGCCGAGGGCGGCGAGGAAGGCGGCCTCGTTCGTGAAGATCTGCGCGCGGGCGGCGAAGGGCGAGGCGAGGAGGACGAGACCCGCGACGAAGATCGACGCAATCGTGTGTCGACCGTGTCGGCGCGCGCATGCGCGCACGGGCGTGGCGGGTCGGTCGGATCGGAGCTGTGGTCGCAGCGGCTTCATCGAGCGGAGATCGCGGCGCCGGCGGCCGGCGAGCGCGAGGGCGACGAGGCCCGCGCCGAGACCGAGGCCGGTCGCGGGCTCGGGCAACGACTCGGCGAGCGGGGCGTTGTCGTCGATCGCGAGGGGCGTGAGCGCGGCGCTGACGGCCTGGCTGCTCGTGTGCACGCGGATCTCGCCCGGCCCCGGCCCGACCCCGAGCACGACGTCGCCCACGAAGAAGGGGCTCGCGACGCGGTCGATCGTGGTGCCGACGAGGTTGATGCGGAGCTGCCGCGTGGGCGCATCGAGGTGCCAGACGAGATCGTTCGCGCAGCCGGTCTGACAGAAGTCGAGGAGGTCGAGGTCGCCCGTCGCCTCGAGCACGAGCGTGAAGCCGCAGACCTCGTCGCCCGTTCCGTTCTCGCAGACGGTCTCGGTCGGGGTGGCGGAGTCGCGGGATCCGATCGCGAGATGGAGGGCGAGGCTGGTGGGACCCGTGATCGTGGCGGGCAGGCCGGAGTTGGCGCCGGTCGCGGAGTGGTAGACGGTCGGGGGTCGGGCGGCGTCGGCGCGGAGCGGGAGGACGAGAGCGAGGGCGGCGAGGTAGACGAGAGTGCGTAGCCCCGGCGGGCGGGGCGGGGCCCGTCGGGCTGCACCCGGGTCGGCCCCGCGAGTCGCTCGATTCATTGCGGGCATGGGCTCCTCCACGACGCCGGACGCGCATCCCCGACTCTCAGCCCCGCGGGCAGAACGACGGCGCCCGAGCGCGTCGGCGCGCTCCTCCGGGTCGCCGACCTCACGTGACGAGGGGACGTGGCGCCCGGCCGTCGAATATCGCCGGTCCCGAAGCGGATCGCCTCTCGGCCGGGCGCGGCGGTCCTCCCGGCCCGGCCGTCCGGGCGCGATATCGACCCGACCCGAGCGCCGTCCCCCCTCCGAACGGAGCCGGCGCGGGACGATGCGCGCCCCGCCTGCCGGCCTCCCGACGAGCCATCGACCTTCGGGTCCCACGGAGTCCGGTCATGCAAGAGCACCCTTCGAGCCGCTTCCCCTTCCCTCCCGCCCGTTCCCTCTCCCCGCTTCCCGTCCGCGCGAGCCTCCTCGCCCTGGCGGGCCTCTGCCTGATGGCCCTGCCCGTCGCCGCCCAGACCCTCGGCCCCACGACCCGCGCCGAGTACGACCTCACCCACACCGAGCTGGTCGGCGGCAGCACGGTCGTCGTCAATGACAACGAGCCCGGCCAGGACGGCACGGACTCGATCCTCGTGACCGGCCAGGTCGTCGGCACCTGGGGCGTCGAGGACGTCCGCGTCGAGGCCCAGGTCCTGCCGACGGCCGACAACCTCGTGCGCCTGATGGCCGAGGGCGAGCACAGCTACGACTGCACGGGCATCGACATCAACAACGACACCTGGACCACCGCCGACAGCGACATCCTCGCCCGCGCCTCCCTCGTCGACGAGCTCACGGTCTCCGGCGTCTCGACCCCGACCGCGACCGTCGAGCTCTACTTCCAGATCCGCGGCATGGCCGACGCGCTGATCGACATCGATCCCGGCGGCGACATCTCCTACACGATGGCGACGCAGGTGCGACTCGACGTTGCGACGGCGCTGCCGCATACGGGCGGCGGCACCCACGCGACGTCGATCGTCTGGCCCGGTGGCTATCGCGTCGCGGATCTCGACGAGCAGAAATTCCTCGACGAGTACGTGATGCTCAGCCTCGAGGTCGACCCGACCGAGCCGATCCCCCTCGACATCGCCTTCGAGATCACCCCCGCGACGACGATCCGCCATCGCGTCGAGATCGGCAGCCTCGACATGACGGGCCTGCATCGGCCCTCGTTCTGGGACGCCGGCGCCGAGCTGCTCGGCGTGGTCGTGAAGGACGACACCGGGACGGTCGTGCCGAATGCGCTGATCGCGGCCGGCTCCGGCTACGACTTCCCCGTCGTCGAGGATCCGCCCCCGCCGCATCCGCCGGCGAACGTGATCCTCTCGCCCGTCGCGATCATCGACAGCGACCTCGGCGAGTACAACGCGACGGTCCCCTACGAGCACATGATCGATCAGAGCGGTCTCTCCGTGAACTTCACGAGCGGACAGACCGGCTTCGACACGCACTTCTCGCTGCCGAACGCGCTGCGCACGAGCGGCAGCTACGTCAACAACTGGCAGAGCGTGCTCGACACGACGCTGCCGATGCAGGGCTACATCGACTTCGATCTCGGCAGCACCCAGTCGATCGATCGGGTCGCGATCTGGAACGTCACCCTCGAAGACGTCACGTTCCTGATCGCCGACGATCCGGCCGGGCCGTGGACGCCGATCGGCTCGTTCACGCTGCCGAGCCACTACAGCTGGTTCAGCTACGACGCGAACATCCTCGACCTCGGCGGCAGCCACACCGGTCGCTACCTGCGCCTGCAGGTGGACTCGGCGTACCTGACCTCGACGAGCTCCACCTACGGGATCGTGGGCGAGCTCGCGGTGCGGGCGCTGCCCGTGCCGGAGCCGGGCGCGCTCATGATGCTCGGCTCGGGGGGCCTCGCCCTGGCGGCGCTCGGCGCCCGCCGACGGCGCACGGCCGGCGTCGGCGCAGGCCACTGAGCGGCGCGCCGGGTCGCGTTGCCGACCCGACGCCGGCGATCGATCGAGCGCCCCCGTTGCCCCGTGCAGCGGGGGCGCTCACGTTCGGGCGCGCGGCAGGGCGGCGATCAGCTCGAGGGTCCGGGCGGCCATCCGATCCGGGCGATGGCGTCGCTCGTAGAGCGTGCGGGCGCCGCGGCCCAGTCGGGCGGCGAGGGCCGGGTCGTCCTCGAGCCGCTCGATCGCACGCGCCAGGGTCTCGACCGGACGCGCCGGGTCCGCGACGAGGGCGTCCTGCTCGCTCGTCAGCCCCCACTCGGCCCCGAGGAACGTGATCGGCGGCGTGCCGACGGCGAGGCTGTTCACGAGCTTGATCGGGTAGCCCCCCGGCGCGCGCCGCATGACGAGGCTGGCCCGTGCGCCGCGCAGCAGGGCGCGCATCTCCCGCCCGGACGCGACCGGCAGCGCCCGCAGTCCCGGCGGCAGCGCCCCGGCCCGCAACACACCTGCGTCGTGGCTCGCGACGACGACCGGAAGGCGCCCGCCCCCGCGCCGCTCGCGCTCGCCCACGGCGCGGCCCAGGCAGCCGAGCTCCTGGTACGCATCGAGGTTGCCCGAGTAGAGCAGGAAGCCGTCTCGCGTCAATCCATGACGCGCGAGCACGAATGTCGCGTCATCTGCGTCATGGGCGAGGCCGGGGTCTGGCAGGCCAGGCGGGATGCAGGCGCCGAGCGCCGCGCCCCTCTCCCGCATGACGCGCTCGGCGCTCTGCGTCAGAGCGATCCAGGCGTCCGCCCGCCGCGCGGCCCAGGCGTCGAGCCGCGCCCCCGCCCAGGCCAGCGCCCGGGACGCCCCGGAACGCCGGGAATGACCCGGATCCTCTTGGATTCCAGGTTCTTGCGGGCGCCCCGGCCCATCCGCCCCGAGCCCGTAGTAGGCCGGCAGCTCGCGCTCGAGCAGCGTGTGGACGCAGTACACGATCGGCGGTCGAGCGCGCCGCGGCAGGCCGTGGACGGCGGCCAGGGTCGCTTCCACGTGGTGCGTCAGGATCGCGTCATACGCGTCATCCCCGGCGCTCGATGACGCAACCGCATGACGCAGCGTCATGGCGAGCCCCAGGTCCGCGAGCGGCTTGCCCCGGCTCGGGCCCGAGCGAAGCGGCACCCGGGCCGTCCAGGCGGGCGGTGTGAGATGCCGGAAGCCGTCGAGGGCCCGCCAACGCTCCGGGTCGTCGCCGATCGGCGCGGCGACGGGGTAGGTCAGCAGGTCGACCTCGGCGCCCGCGGCCCGGAGCGCGATCGCCTGCTCCTGCAGGTAGACCTGGGAGCCCTGATGGTGCGGGTAGGGGAACGCGCCGACCAGCAGCAGCCGCATCGGGCTCAGCGGCTCGCCCCGAGCTCGCGCACCCCCGCGACCTCCCGCGCCGTCGGTGTCTCCCGCGGCCGGCTCGCACGCGGGTGCAGCTCGCCGTAGAGCGAGGCGAGCTCGACGAGGGCGCGGGCGATGACGCGGGGATGGGCGCCGCTCTGGCGGCCCGAGCGGCGGCGGCGATGGGAGACGGGGACCTGCTTGGTGCGGAAGCCGGCGGCGCGGGCGCGGACGAGGATCTCGGTGTTCACGAAGGCGCCGATCGACTCGATCGGGATCGCGTCGAGGGCTTCGCGGCGGAAGATCTTGAAGGCGCAGTCGATGTCGCGGACCTGGAGGTCGAAGAGCCCCCGCACGAGTGCCCCCCAGACCGCCGCCATCGCCCGGCGCAGCCAGGGGTCGCGGCGCGGCGCCCGGTAGCCGGCCACGATCTCGAACTCGTCGGCGTGGGCCAGCAGTCGGCGGATCTCGGCGAGGTCGAATTGCAGGTCGGCGTCGCTGAAGAAGACGAGTCGGCCGCGGGCCTCGCGCAGGCCGGCGCGCAGGGCAGCGCCGTAGCCGCGATTCGTCGCGTGGTGCACGGCGCGCACGCGCGTGTCGCGCAGGCTCCACTCCCGCAGCACGGCGGCGCTCCGGTCGCGCGAGCCGTCGTCGACGATCACGACCTCGAAGTCGAGGTCGAAGTCCGCGGCGAGCTCCTCGCCGGTCTTCGTCGCGCTCGCCAGCAGCGCGGGCAGGTTCTCCGCCTCGTTGAAGGCGGGGAAGACGAGGGAGAGGCCGGGCGCAGCGGTGTTTCGAGAGGTCGGCCATCCGCCGGGCGCAGCCATCATTCGAGGTATCCCAGGGCCCGCAGCCGCTCGGCCACCATGGCCTCTTCCTCTTCGTCGTAGTCGACGCCGGGGGGCGCGACCGCCTGGGACGCGCTCGCGTCCGTCGGGGCGTCCCAGGCTAGACCCATCGCCCGGGCGAGCCAAGGGGCGACCTCGACGAGGCTCGCAGGGGGCGCTTCGAGCGGCGCGCCCATGTCGGCGCCCGCGCCGGCCGAGGCGATCCAGATGCCGCGACTGCGATGGGTGCCGTTCATGCCGCGCCCCCGCCCGCCCTCATGGTCCTGCGCCGCGAGCACGCGCACGCTGGGAATGCCTTCGCCGTTCGCTCCACCCTCGGCCCAGGGCGTCGGCACGAGGGAGCGGCCATAGCCGCGGTCGAGGGCCAGCTCGACGACGACGTCGGGGGCGCGGTCCGCGAAGGGGCCGCGATGGACCTGCTCGCGGCGCAGCGCGCGGGCGACGACGGGCTCGCCCGAAGGTCCCTTCCAGTCGAGCAGCGCCGCGATCACGCGATCGCGGGTCGCCTCGTAATCCGCGGGTGCGACCGAGCCCTGCGCCTCGCGGCCGGCGAGGTTGATCCAGACGCCGGGATTCGTGTTGGCCTCCTCGCTGAAGGCGAGCGTGCGCTGCCAGTCGAAGCCACCGAAGCGGGCGCGGCTCTCGAGCTCGGCGGCGGCGGCGCGCGCGCGGCGGAAGAGCTGCTGGGCGAGCGAGGCGGGCAGGACCGCGAGCGCCACGTCGCGCAGCCGGCGCGCCGCGCGATCGGCGAAGCGGCCGATGCCGGCGCGCCGTGCGAGCAGTCCGCGTTCGGCGAGGAAGCGGTTGAGGTGCACGATCTCGTCCGAGGCGCCGCCCATGCCGTGGTCCGAGAGCACGACGCAGGGCACCGCCGCGCCGAGCGCGTCGCGCAGCTCGCCGCAGGCCGCGTCGAGTCTTCGGTAGACCGCGCGCAGCGCGTCGCGTCGCTCGGCGCTCGCCTGCGGATCGTGTCGCGGTGAGCGCGGGTCGTGGTCGCGCCAGTAGTGGTGCCCCGCCGTATCGCTCTCGGAGAAGACGACCATCGTGAGCGCGGGTCGCGCGCCCTCGCCCGTGCGCGCGAGCTGCGCGATCGCCTCGCGCGCGAAGTCGACCTTGCGTTCGATGCGCGAGAGCAGCGTGCCAACCGCGCGCTCGTGGAAGTCCGACGCGCGGGCGGACTCGTCGAGCTCCGGGCGCATCCAGGGTCCCGCGCGCTCGGCGATCGAGCGGTAGAGCGCGGGGTCGCTCGCGCTGCGCTCGTCGGTGCCGGCGGAGACCGGCGCGTCGAAGCCGCAGACGAGCAATCCGTCGAGGGGCTCCGGGGGATGCGTCGCCGGCAGGCCGAGCACGAGGACGCGCCCCCCGGCGTCGCAGACACGCCGGAAGATCGACTTCGCCGCGCGATCGGTCGCGTTCACGAAGCGCAGGCGGTACTCGCCCGGGCGCTTCTGCGTGAAGTCGAAGATGCCGTGCTCGGCGGGCGGCACGCCCGTCATGAACGACGACCAGGCGGGAAAGGTGACCGGCGGCGTCGTGCTCGGCAGCTCCGCCGACGATCCCTCGCGCATCCAACGGGCGAGGTTCGGCAGCTCGCCCGCCTCGACCATCGGTCGGATCACGTCGAAGGTCGCGCCGTCGAGGGCGAGCACGAGGATCGGGCGGAGGGGGGCTTGCGCGGACGCGGCTGGGGAGATCGCAATGGGGCGTCGGGTCGTCATGCACGGACTCCTGGTCGGTTGCCCGTCCCGACCCGACTCTCGTCCCGATCGCGCCGCCACCCGGCCAGCCAGGCTCGGGCGCAGTGTAACGCCCCCCGCCCGCCGGGTGTCGCAGGACGGTCGCCGTGGGTGTCCGCTACGGTCCCCGACGGCATCGCTACCGCCCTGCCCGGACGAGATGGACGACACGGATCGACGCATCGCCGACTTCCTGCGCGCCGACGGCCGGGCCTCCCACCGCGCCATCGCCGCCGCGCTCGACCTCTCGCCGCGCTCGGTGGGCGCGCGCATCGATGCGATGGTCTCGAGGCGCGAGCTCCGCATCACGGCCGTCGCCGACATCTTCGAGGCCGGCAACGATCTCGTCCTCGCCGTCGGCGTGTCGGTTCGCGGTCGTCCGACGCTCGAGGTCGCGGAGGAGCTCGCGGCGCTCGACGAGGTCTGCGCCGTCAACCTCGTGAGCGGCGAGTACGACCTGGAGATGCTGATCCTCTCCGCCGATCACGAGACGCTGCGCGAGTTCGTCTCGAGTCGCGTGTCGTCGATCCGCGGCATCGAGAGCCTCACGCCCGCCCTGGGCCTCGAGCTCTTCAAGTTCGAGAACATGTGGTCGACCCTCTGATGCCCCCGAGCGTGCTCGACGAGATGGACCGACGCCTGATCGCCGTGCTCGCCGAGGACGCGCGCCAGAGCCATCAAGCGATCGCGAGCGCGCTCGGCGTCTCCGAAGGCACGGTGCGTTCGCGCCTCAAGCGCCTCGAAACCGAAGGGATCGTCCGCATCACGGCGATCCACAGCATCGACGAGCTCGACGAGTACGCGTTCGCCTACCTCTGGATCACCTGCGACCGGACACGTCTGCGGGACGTCGCGGAGGAGCTCGCCGCGGAGCCGCTGGTCGGCTTCGTCGCGTCGATCCTGGGGCGGGCGGATCTGCTCGCGATCGTGCACGAGAGCAGCCCGGCCCACCTCGTGCGCTTCGTCGACGATCGGGTCAAGACGTTGCCCGGCGTGATCGACGTCCGGACCGAGCCGATCCTCGGGATCGTCAAGAACGACGCGCGCTGGGGACTGGTCAAGTCGCGTCAGGGCTGACGGGCGCGTCGTCCGCCGGACGGGCCGTGTCCCCGGACTGGCGGGTCCTGAGAGTGCCCCTCGGGTCGGCGTCCTGTCTGCCGACGAGGAGGGGGTCTACGTTTTTTGGCGATCAATAAGATTATGATTGACCATTTCCGTAGAGATCATGATAATCGGCTGCGAAAAATGGAGTACCGAACCATGTCCCTGTCCTCCTCCGTGGTCGCCCTCGGCTACGTCGTGATCGAGTCCGCCCAGTCCGAGGCCTGGCGTCGCTTCGGCGCCGAGGTGCTCGGCGCGGCGGTCGACTCCGACGGCAAGTCCCTGCAGCTCCGGCTCGACGACCGGCCCTACCGGATGATCGTGATCCCGAGCGAGCGCGAGCATCTCCACTCCGTCGGCTGGGAGGTGCGCGACGCCGCGAGCCTCGAGGCGCTCGTGTCATCGCTCGAGTCGGCGGGTGTCGAGTGCGAGCGCGCCAGCGCCGGTGAGGCCTTCCGCCGCCGGGTCGGCGACCTCGTGCGCCTGCGCGACCCCTCCGGCAACCGCCTCGAGCTCTTCCACTCGCCGCTGCTCGCGAATACGCGTTTCGTCTCGCCGGCGGGCGTGGCGGGCTTCGTGACGGGCGACATGGGCCTCGGACACGTCGTGATGCCGGCGCCCAACTATCAGGAGACGACGGCCTTCTACGAGGAGCGGCTCGGCTTCCAGCTGAGCGATCGCATGCGCCTCGGCACGGACGAGGACGGCGCGGGCGGCGTGCAGCTCCGCTTCTACCACTGCAATCCCCGCCACCACTCGCTCGCGCTGATGCAGGCGCCGCATCCTGCCGGCCTCGTACATCTGATGGTCGAGGTGCCGGATCTCGACGAGGTCGGCTACGCGCTCGACCGCTGCCAGCGCGGCGAGGTGCCGATCAGCGCGACCCTCGGCCGCCACACGAACGACAAGATGGTCTCGTTCTACATGAAGACGCCCTCGGGCTTCGACATCGAGTACGGCTTCGGCGGTGTGCGACTCGACGTCGGCTGCGTATCGACCTCCGAGATCACCTCGGTCTCCGACTGGGGACACGACTTCAGCGTCGGATTCCGCAAGTAGCCGCAGCCCGCCTGAGGCTGCAGGGAGGACCTCTCGAGATGGACGCCAGGACCCTCGTCGCGCGGGCGCGCGACCTCGCCCCGACGCTGCGCGAGCGGGCTCGCCAGACCGAGCTCGACCGCAACGTCTCGCCGCTCGTGATCAAGGAGCTGCAGGCGGCAGGCCTGTTCCGCGCGCTGCAGCCGAAGCGATACGGCGGTTTCGAGCTGTCGCCGACGGCATTCTACGACGCGGCGATCGAGCTGGGCGCGGCCTGCGGCTCGACGGGCTGGGTCTACGGCGTCGTCGGCGTGCACGCCTGGCAGCTCGCGCTCTTCCCGCTCGAGACCCAGGACGAGGTCTGGGGCGAGGACGCGTCGACGCTCGCGTCGTCGAGCTATGCGCCGACGGGGATCGTCGAGCCGGTCGAGGGCGGCTATCGGCTTCGCGGTCGCTGGCACTTCTCGTCGGGCTGCGCGCATTGCCCCTGGGTCCTGCTCGGCGGCATCGTCGTGCGCGACGGCATCCCCGACCACGTCACCTTCCTCGTGCCGAGCGACGACTACGTGATCGACGACGTCTGGCACGTCGCCGGCCTCGCGGGCACGGGCAGCAACGACATCGTGATCGAGGACGCCTTCGTGCCGACGCGGCGCACGCAGCCGACCGCCAGCCTGCTCGGCGGCGCACGGGTGCACGAGAATCCCCTCTACCAGCTTCCCTTCGCCTCGGTCTTCGCGAACGCGATCACGGCCTCGACGATCGGGATCGGCGTCGGCGCGGTCGACGCCTACCGCGAGCACACCCTGCAGCGCGTGCGCGCGTCGTACGGCGGGGAGAAGTCGGCGGCGGATCCCTTCTCGCAGGTGCGCCTCGCCGAGGCGACGGGCGAGCTCGACGCCGCACGGCTCCAGCTGCGCCGCAACATGGACGAGCTGCTCGAGCACGCCGAGGCCGGGCGCGAGATTCCCGCCGAGCTGCGCGTGCGCATCCGCCGCGACCAGGTCCGCGGCTCGCGCGCGTCCCTCGACGCGACCGACCGCGTCTTCGAGAGCGCCGGCGGTCGCGCGCTCTTCCTCGACCAGCCGATCCAGCGCGCGTGGCGCGACGTACACGCCGCCCGGGTGCATGCGATCAACGACTTCGAGCGCGGCCTCCTGATCTACGGCACGCACGCCCTCGGCGGCACGCCGCCTCCCGGAAGCATGCTTTGAGCGCCGAGCGCAGGAAGTCCGCCGCGATCGTCGGCTCCGGGAACATCGGAACCGACCTGCTCGTGAAGCTCCGTCGCTCGGCGCTCATCGAGCCGCGCTTCATGATCGGAATCGATCCCGCGAGCGAAGGCCTCGCGGAGGCGCGCCGGCTCGGTCTCGAGACGAGCAGCCGGGGGATCGACGCGCTGCTCGGGAGCGACGACCGCCCGGACCTGATCTTCGAGGCGACCTCCGCCTCGGTCCATCGGCGCAACGCCCCGCGCTACCGCGAGCTCGGCATCAAGGCGATCGACTTGACGCCCGCCGCCGTCGGCCCCTACGTGGTGCCGCCGATCAACCTCGAGGACCTGCACGACGAGCCGAACGTCAACCTGGTCACCTGCGGTGGTCAGGCGACGACGCCGATCGTGCACGCCGTCTCGCGCGTCGCGAGCGTCGAGTACGCCGAGATCGTCGCGAGCATCGCCTCGGTCTCCGCCGGCCCCGGCACCCGCGCGAACATCGACGAGTTCACCCGGACGACCTCCCATGCCCTCGAGGTCCTGGGCGGCGCCCGTCGCGGCAAGGCGATCATCGTGCTGAACCCCGCCGACCCGCCGATGATCATGCGCAACACGGTCTTCTGCAGCCTGCCGCCCGACGCCGATCGCGGCGCGGTCGCGACCTCGATCCACGAACGCGTCAAGGAGGTGCAGGAGTACGTGCCGGGCTATCGCCTGCTCGCCGAGCCGCAATTCGCCGCGGACCGGGTCGAGGTCCTGCTCGAGATCGAGGGCGCCGGCGACTTCCTGCCGCGTTATGCGGGCAACCTCGACATCATCACCGCAGCGGCCGTCCGCGTCGGCGAGCGCCTCGCGCTCGGCGCGGGGAGGTAGCTCGTGCCCTTCTCCGAATCCCTCGACGTCCGGATCACGGACTCCTCCCTGCGCGACGGCTCCCATCCCAAGCGCCACGCCTTCACGACGGACGAGGTCGCACGGGTCGTGACGGCCCTCGACGGCGCGGGCGTGCCCGTGATCGAGGTGAGCCACGGCGACGGGCTCTCGGGCTCCTCCTTCGCCTACGGGCGGAGCGCCGTCGACGAGCGGAAGCTGATCGCGACGGCGGTCGAGCACGCACGGCAGGCGAAGATCGCGGCGCTGATGCTGCCGGGCGTGGCCGTGAAGGACGACATCGCGGCGGCCGCGGATCTCGGCGTGCGCATCATCCGGATCGCGACCCATTGCACGGAGGCCGACGTCTCGGTCCAGCACTTCGGTCTCGCGCGGGAGCTCGGCCTCGAGACGGTGGGCTTCCTGATGATGGCGCACTCGGTCTCGCCGGTGCGCCTCGCCGCCCAGGCGCGGATCATGGCGGACGCGGGCTGCCAATGCGTCTACGTCGTCGACTCGGCCGGGGCGATGATCCTCGAGGACGCGGGGGATCGGGTGGCGGCGCTCGTCGACGAGCTCGGAGCCGATGCGCAGGTCGGCTTCCACGGGCATCAGAACCTCTCGCTCGCGGTCGCGAACAGCCTGCACGCGATCCGGGCGGGCGCGGTCCAGGTCGATGGATCGACGCGCGGCTTCGGCGCCGGCGCGGGCAACGCGCCGGTCGAAGCACTCGTCGCGGTCCTGACGCGCCTCGGCTACCGGACCGGCATCGACCCGATGCGGATCATGGACGCGGCCGAAGACGTCGTGCGGCCCGTGATGCCCGAGGAGTGCGTCGTCGACCGCCTCTCGCTCACGATGGGCTACGCCGGCGTCTATTCGAGCTTCCTCAAGCACGCCTTCACGCAGGGCGAACGCTTCGGTGTGTCGCCCGTCGAGATCCTGATCCGAGCGGGCGAGCGCAAGCTCGTCGGGGGTCAGGAAGACCAGCTGATCGACATCGCGCGTGAGCTCGAGCGCGACGCTTCGACGTCGCACTGAGCGTCTCCGATCCACCCCGGAGCGCACGCCGGACCGCACCCAGGAAGGAACCGCATGACCACCCGCACCTGGACCTTCGAGGACACGAGCCGCTTCGCCCAGCTCGGCGATCTGCGCCTGCACTACAACGACGCGGGCGAGGGCGACGTCGTCGTGCTGCTGCACGGTGGCGGTCCGGGGGCGACGGGCTGGAGCAACTTCAAGCAGAACGTGCCGGCCTTCGCGTCGCGCTTCCGCGTGCTGCTCGTCGACCAGCCGCAATTCGGGCTCTCGGACAAGCCCGAGCCGAAGGAGCAGTTCAACGTCGTCGCCGCGCGCGCGATCCGCGACCTGCTCGACGAGCTCGACGTCCCGCGTGCCCACTTCGTCGGCAACTCCCTCGGTGGCGGCACGTCGCTTCGCTTCGCGCTCGACTACCCCGACCGCGCGAGCCGTCTCGTCCTGATGGGGCCGGGCAACTCCTGCGTGCCCGTCCTCTCGCCCCAGCCGAGCGAGGGCCTCAAGATCCTCGCGAGCTGGCTCGCTCCGCCCGGCCCGACCCGCGAGAAGCTCGAGGCCTTCGTGCGCATCATGGTCTACGACCAGACCCTCATTACGGAGGAGCTGATCGAGGAGCGCTTCGAGGTCGCGACGGAGCCCTCGGTCCTGAAGGGCATGGTCCACTTCCTGACGACCGTGATGGGGCCGACCGCGGAAGAGCGCCGCAAGGGCGAGGTCTGGCGCGACATCGAGCGCATCGAGCATCCGACCCTCCTCATCTGGGGCCGCGACGACCGGGTGCTGCCGCTCGACGGGGCGCTCTTCGCGCTGCAGCGGATGCAGGACGCGCGCCTGCACGTCTTCCCGAAATGTGGACATTGGGCGCAGCTCGAGCACGCGCGCGAGTTCGAGCGCCTCTCGATCGACTTCCTGTCGGCCTCTTGACGCCGGTCCCTGGGAAGACGAGACGGAGGCGCGCGTGAGCGAGCCGACCGGATGTGTGACACGCGGCGGTCGGCCCGAGCGCCGCCGGCCGCGCGGCAAGGAGATCCGATGATCAGCAGCTCTCTTCGCGAAGAGGTCGCGCGCGCGCTGCGCGAGGCCGAGGACTCGCGCAAGGCGATCGCGCCGCTCGCCGGGCGATGGCCCGAGATCGGGATCGCCGACGCCTACGCGATCCAGCGCACGAACATCGAGCGAAGGCTCGAGGCCGGCGCCACGATCCGCGGCCACAAGGTCGGGCTCTCCTCCCGCGCCATGCAGGACATGATGGGCGTGCACGAGCCGGACTACGGCCATCTGCTCGACGACATGTTCGTCTTCGAGGGCTTCGAGGTCGCGACGGCGGAGCTGCTCCAGCCGCGGGTCGAGATCGAGGTCGCCTTCGTGCTCGGGGCGCCCTTGCCGAAGCAGGGCTGCAACGCCGCCGACGTGATCCGCGCGACCGAGTACATCCTGCCTTCGATCGAGATCATCGACAGCCGGATCGCCGACTGGAAGATCGGCATCGTCGACACGATCGCGGACAACGCCTCCTCGGCGCGGGTCGTGCTCGGCGGCCGGCCGCTCCGCCTCGACCAGATCGACGTGCGTGGCATCGGCGCCGCACTCCGCGTCGATGGCGAGATCGTCGAGACCGGGACGGCGGCCGCCGTGCTCGGCAATCCGGTCACCTCCGTCGCGTGGCTCGCCCGGACGGTCGGCGCCTTCGACGTCGGGCTCGAGGCGGGGCACGTGATCCTGCCGGGCTCCTGCACGCGCGCCGTGCCCGTCCGCCCGGGCAGCGTCGTGCGCGCCGACTTCGACGGTCTGGGCCACGTCGACGTGCGCTTCGTCTGAACGACAGGCCGAACGAGAACCGGAGGTCCGATGACGCCCCGCCCGCCCGACACCTTCGATGGACGAACGACCGCTCCCGGGTGGGGATCGCGTCGCCGCTCCGTCCTCGTCGCGATCGGTCTCGCGTTCGCGCTGCTCGCGCTCGCCTGCGAGCCCGCCGGACGGGAGCCCGGCGCGGCGTCGACGACCTCGGGCGGAGGGTCCCGCTCCGCGCTCGCGCCCTCGGGTCTCGCCTACTCCGAGGAGCGCGTCCCCTGCGCCGATCGTGACCCGCTGCGCCAGGCCTTCTGGGGGGAGCTGCACGTGCACTCCGATCTCTCGGCCGACGCATTCATCTGGGACGTGCGCGGCGGTCCCGACGAGATCTATCGCTTCGCGCGCGGCGAGGAGATCCGGCTCGCTCCGCTCGACGCCGCCGGCCGGCCGACGCGCCCGATCCAGCTCGAGCGCCCGCTCGACTTCGTCGCGCTCACGGACCACGCCTCGTTCCAGGGCGAGGTCGCGCTCTGCAGCCGGCCGGGGTCCGCGCTCTACGAGAGCGACGGCTGTCGGCTCTTCCGCGGCGAGGTCGACATGCCCCCCTCGCCCTTCGGCGCCTTCGGCATCCGCATCCGCGGCATCCAGGCGAGTGCCGACGAACGACGGCTGATCCCCATGCGCAACCCGGCGCTCTGCGGCGAGGACGGGGAGGCCTGCCGAGCGGCGATGCGAAGCGTCTGGACGGAGCAGCTCGAGGCCGCCGAGCGCTACTACGACCGCAGCGAGCGCTGCGCCCTCACGACCTTCCCCGCCTACGAGTACACGGCGACCCCCGGCATGGCGAAGGTCCATCACAACGTGATCTTCCGGAACGCCGACGTGCCGTCGTCGCCGATGCCCTGGGTCGACGTGCCCGACGTCTACGATCTCTGGCGCGGGCTGCGCACGGAGTGCGTCGATGCCGGCGGACGCTGCGACGTCCTGACGATCCCGCACAACTCGAATCTCTCGAACGGCCGGATGTTCGAAGTGACTGGCCGTGACCTTCCGATCGACGAGCAACGCTCCCGAGCGCTGCTTCGTGCCGATCTCGAGCGGCTCGTCGAGATCTCCCAGATCAAGGGCGACTCCGAGTGCCGCAACGGGATGTACCGCGTCCTCGGCGAGCCCGACGAGTTCTGCGACTTCGAGGAGTGGCGCGGGCCGGAGGTCGAGGATTGCGAGGAAGGGACGGGGGTCGGCGCGCTCGCGGGCCTCGGCTGCGTCTCCCGTCGTGACTACGTCCGTTATGCGCTGCTCGAGGGCCAGCGCGAGCAGGCGCGGATCGGCGTCAACCCCTACAAGCTCGGCATCCTCGCCGCGACGGACCAGCACAACGCCAACCCGGGCGACGTCGAGGAGTATTCCTACTCGGGCTGGAGCGGGAACGAGGACGCGAGCCCCGAGCGACGGCTCGTCGCGAGCGGGAACGGTCCGCCGGCGCGGAATCCGCTCGCGTCCAATCCGGGCGGGATCGCCGGGGTGTGGGCGGAGGAGAACTCGCGCGACTCGATCTTCGACGCGATGAAGCGGCGCGAGACCTTCGGGACGAGCGGGCCGCGCATGACGGCGCGTTTCTTCGGCGGCTGGGGCTATCCGGAAGACCTCTGTGCGTCGGCGTCGCTCGTCGAGGCGGGCTATGCGGGCGGCGTGCCGATGGGCGCGGACCTGCCGCCGCGGCCGGAGGGCGCGGTCGCGCCGAGCTTCGTCGTGAGTGCGATGCGCGACCCGGGGACGCCCGGGCATCCCGGGACGGAGCTCCAGCGGGCGCAGATCGTGAAGGGCTGGGTCGACGACGAAGGCCACTTCCATCAGGCGGTCTTCGACGTCGCTGGCGGCGCGAACGACGCCGGCGTCGACCTCGCTACCTGCGAGCCCCGAGGCCCGGGGCACGATGCGCTCTGCAGCGTCTGGACCGATCCCGACTTCGATCCCGACCAGCGCGCCGTCTACTACGTGCGCGTGCTCGAGAACCCGAGCTGCCGATGGAACCAGCTGCAATGTCTCGAGCTGCCCGCGGACGAGCGGCCGTCGGGCTGCGAGGACCCGTCCGTTCCGAAGCAGATCCAGGAGCGGCTCTGGACCTCGCCGATCTGGTACGAGGGGGCGAGCGCGGGCTGAGTCGAGGCGCGCTCGCGCGCTAGGCCTCGAGCCCCCGCACGACGGCGTCCGTCAGCTGCCGCGTCGTCGCCTTGCCGCCGAGGTCGCCCGTCAGGTTCTTCGGATCGGCGAGGGCCGCCTCGATCGCGCGCTCGATGCGCGTGGCCGCGTCGGTCTCCCCGAGGTGGCCGACGAGCAGGCCGGCCGAGCGGATCACGGCGGTCGGGTTCGCGAGGCCCTTGCCGGCGAGGTCCGGGGCGCTGCCGTGGACGGCCTCGAAGACGGCGCAGTCCGTGCCGACGTTGCTGCCCGGGACGACGCCGAGGCCGCCGACGAGACCGGCGCCGAGGTCCGAGAGGATGTCGCCGTAGAGGTTGTCCATGAGCAGGACCTGGAACTGCTCGGGCTTCGTCACGAGCTGCATCGCGCAGTTGTCGATGATCAGCTCGCGCAGCTCGATCTCGGGGTAGTCGCGAGCCACGCGGCGCGCGCACTCGAGGAAGAGGCCGTCCGAGAGCTTCATGATGTTGGCCTTGTGGATCGCGGCGACGCTCGGGCGCTTCTGCTGCCGGGCGAGCTCGAAGGCATAACGCGCGATGCGCAGGCTGGCGGTCTCGGTCACGACCTTCAGGCTCTCGACGACGCCGGTCGTGACGCGATGCTCGAGGCCCGAGTAGAGGCCTTCCGTGTTCTCGCGGACGATCACGAAATCGACGTCCGTGTAGCGACAGGGCACGCCGGGGATCGTGCGGATCGGGCGCACGCAGGCGTAGAGGTCGAGGGCCTGGCGCATCAGCACGTTCGCGCTCTTGAAGCCGCCGCCGATCGGGGTGCCGATCGGGCCCTTGAGCGCGACCCGGGTGCGGCGGATCGAGTTCAGCACCTCGTCGGGGAGCGGGGTGCCGTGCTTCAGGAAGATGTCGGCGCCGGCCTCGACCCGCTCCCACTCGATCGAGACGCCGGCCGCCTCGACGACGCGCAGGGCGGCGTCGGTCACCTCGGGGCCGATGCCGTCGCCGGGGATCAGGGTCGCGTGATGGGTGGTCATGGTCGGATCTCCCCGAGGGCGCTGGCCACGTCGGCCGTGTCGATCCCGGCCCACCGAAAACGGCCGGATTTCGGGACCTTATCGGCGCTTCACCCGCCCCGCCGCAGCTCGCCGTGCCCCGGGCTGCGTGCTAGCCTGCCGCGCTCCCGGGGGCAGACCGCCCTGGCTGCGGTCCGAGCCCGGGAGATCCAGATGCGATGAAGATCCTCTCGCGCGGCGGCGAGCCCTCCTGAAAAGGAGGCGCCTCGATCCGACCGGAGCGAGCCGCATCGACCGCGACGAGCCCGGCCCGACGGACGGACGGGGCTCCAATCCGGACGAGGAGAATTCCATTTATGTCGATCGAGCTGCTCTGCAAGAAGCTCGGCATGACCCAGATCTTCACGGATTCGGGTGAGGCCGTGCCGGTGACCGTCCTCGAGGCCGGTCCGAACGTCGTCGTCCAGAAGAAGACGAAGGAGAAGGATGGCTACGAGGCCGTCCAGCTCGCCTTCGGCGATCGCCGCGAGAAGCTCTTCTCGAAGGGCGAGCGCCAGCACTTCGAGAAGCACGGCGTCGCGCCGAAGCGCCACCTCGCCGAGAGCCGCCTGAATGCCGACGAGGCCGCCCAGCTCGAGTCCGGCACCGAGATCACGGTCTCGATCTTCGAGCCCGGCCAGAAGGTCGACGCGATCGGCACGAGCAAGGGCCGCGGCTTCTCGGGCGTCGTCAAGCGCCACGGCTTCGCGATCAAGAAGCGCACCCACGGCACCCACGAGTTCTTCCGGCACGGCGGCTCCGTCGGCGCCGGCTCGAACCCGGGTCGCGTCATCCCCGGCCTGCGCATGGCCGGCCAGCACGGCAACGCCCGCGTCACGACCCGCAACATCGAGGTCGTGCGCGTCGACGCCGAGCGCAACCTGCTCTTCCTGAAGGGCGGCGTCCCGGGCCATCGCAACGGCCTCGTCAAGATCCGCCACGCCATCAAGCACCCGGTCGCCCTAGACCTCTCGAAGAGCGCGGGCGGCGGGGATGCGCCGGCGGAAGAGGCGCAGGAGTAGGACCGCGCTCCGACGCATGAGGCCGCGGGCCGGGGTTCGCCCCGTGCCCGCGGCTGTTGCATCCTCGCGCGTCACCACGCCGAGGAGGCCGTCCATGTCCCGCTCTCCCTGCAATCGCATGACGCGCATCGCCCGCGTCGTCGCGCCGCTCGCCGCGGTGCTCGTCGCCGCCTTCGGCTGCGCCGGTCCCGCGCACGAGCACGCCGCCGCGTCCGCGCCGCCCGCGCCCTTCACGATCGCGATGATTCCGGACACGCAGAACTACGTGGACTTCACGCACCAGAAGGACCACGGCTTCGCGATCGATGCCGCCGACCTGATGAGGCAGCACCTCGGCTGGGTCGCGGCGCACGGCATCCGCAACGGCGGGGACGTCGCCTTCGTGGCCTCCGTCGGCGACGTCTGGCAGCACCAGTCGCTGCCGATCGATCCCGAGCACGCCGCGAAGGGCATCGACTGGGTCGTGAATCCCTTCTTCCGCGGCCACTTCGATCCGACGCCCAAGGTGCGCGAGTTCGAGATCCCGCAGGCGATCGCGGCCTATCAGCAGATCGCCGACGCCGGGATCCCCTTCGGCGTGCCGCCGGGCAACCACGACCACGACGCGATGTACACGGTCTCGACGCATCCGCCGAACCTGACGAAGCCGCCGCGCGAGCTCACGATGACGAAGGAGGACCTCGGCCTCCTGCACATCGGCGGCCTGACGAACTTCCTCTCCGCCTTCGGCGAGGACACGCCCTTCTTCAAGGACAAGCCCTGGTACGTCGCTGCGTACGCCGGCGGCACGAGCTCCGCCCAGACCTTCACGGCCGGCGGCTACACCTTCCTGCACATCGCCCTCGAGATGCAGGCCGGCGACGCCGTGCTCGACTGGGCCCGCGGCGTGATCGCGGCGCATCCGGGCCTGCCCACGATCGTGAGCACCCACGACTACATGACCCCGAACGCCGAGCGCGTGTCGGGCGGCTTCCTCGACCTGACGGTCGTCGATCCCGAGCGCCACAACACGCCGCAGCAGACCTTCGAGAAGTTCCTGTCCCAGCAGGATCAGATCTTCCTCGTGCTCTGTGGCCACTACCATGGTCAGGCCTACCGCGTGGACACGAACGCCGCGGGTCACGACCTCTACCAGGTGCTTGCCGACTATCAGGATCGCGGCCAGGTCGGGATCGACGCGGGCCAGCCGAATGGTGGCGGGCTCGGGGGTGGACCGACGGGCCTCGGCGACGGCTGGCTGCGGCTGCTGCACTTCGACCTGGCTGCCGATCCGCCGACGATCTCGATGCGCACCTACTCGACGCATTACGGCGTGCTCTCGAGCGAGCTGCCGGAATACGCCGCCTGGTACCGGCCGCACGAGCAGCCGAAGATGAGCGATGCCGAGTTCCTGGCGGCCGAGGAGTACGAGATCGTGATGCGCGACTTCCGCGCGCGCTTCGGTCCGCCCGGGGCTGCTCGCGACTGAGCCGGACGATCAGATCGGCTCTTCGTCGGGGGGCGCCACGATCGACGGATCTTCGTCTGCGTGACTCGGCCCGTCGAGCCAGCTCTCGGCCTCGGCCAGGGTGTCGAAGATCCGCACGTCGATGGGCACACGGCTCGCGAACGCCGACACCATCCGCATCATGCCGAAGGAGGCCGGTCGCTTCGTCACGACCCCCCATCGTGCGCCCGCGAGCAATCCGTCGTGGCGAGTGAGGTGCTCGACCAGCTCTCTCGCCTGCTGCGCCGTCAGGGGCTCGCCGATCGCGAGGTGATCGGTCAGGATCGAGAAGCCGGGGCGGAAGCGCGGATCGAGCAGGGCCCGGTCGATCACGGAGAAGACCTCGTCCATCGAGAGGTCTCCCACGATCCGGAATACGACCCGTCGTCGGATCTCGTCGAGCTGCATGTGGATCGGCATGCTGCCGCCTTCCGCGTACGGAGCCGTGGCCTGCTCCCGAGCGCGCCCGCACGATGACGAGTCGCGCCACACAGTCGAGCTTCCGCTACGCGCTCGTCAAGCGACTGCGCGTACGGATACGCTCCCGAGCGCACCGTAGTCGGCGACCGCCTCCTCCCCCGGTCCGATCGGGAGGGCCTGGGCCATGTAGGACCCGGCGAGGATGAGGTCGCCCGCCGCGAGGCGCTCGCCGAAGGCGTCGAGGTAGCGGGCGACGAAGGCCACGACCTCGCCCGGATCCGCCGGTACGAGGTCTTCGCGCGGCGCGTCCGCCTTCCGCTCGCCGACGCGCAGGCGGGGCCATTCACGACCGAGTCCAGAATCGGCCGCCGTCGAAGCCGGGCGTACGTCGCCTAGCACCGTCGCGTGGTGCAGGATGCAGCCCGCCACGAGCTCCTCGAGGCCGCTCGGCGGTCGACCGTAGTCGACGATCTCGAGCGCAGGCCGCACGCCCGAGATCGTCTCGCGGGCGGCCTCGACCGTCGTATCCGGCGGCACGTCGCGCCCGACCTCGATCGCGACCTCGGACTCGACGAGCAGTCGGGCTTCGGGTGTGCAGGGCAGGACGGCTCCCGAGGCGAGCACGCGCCGGCCATCGATCCAGGCGACGGCGGCGTGCGCGAGCCCGAGATGCGCGCGCACCTCCGGTACGTTGATCCCGACCTTCCAGCCGCGGCGCGGCATGCCGTCGGCGAGAGCCGCTTCGAGGCGCGCCAGCTGGCGACGCATGCCCGGGGCGAGGGTGTCGTGGTCGATCGGGGGGCGGCTCATCCGAGTCCCTTCGTCACGAACCAGGTCGGCGTCGCCCAGGGTCCGAAGCCCGCGCGCTCGTAGAGCCGCTTTGCGCCCGTGTTCGAGTCGTGCACCTCGAGCGTGATCTTGCAGCAGCCGCGCGCGCGGGCCGCCTGCTCGACGCGGTCGAGCAGGGCGCTCCCGATCCCGCGGTTCTGGAAAGCGGGTAGCACAGCGAGGTCGTGCACGTTCACGCTCGGTCGGCCCGCGAAGGTCGAGAACGAGAAGACGCAGACCGCGGCGCCGACCGCCTGCCCGTCGAGGAAGGCGAGGAAGACCTCGGCCATCGGATGCTCGAGCAACCCCTTCGCGAGGTTCGCGCGGGCATGCGCGTCGAGGGGCGCACCCTGTCCACCGGGCCCCCGGGCGTAGGAGTCGAGGATCTCGACGAGGGCCCGGGCCTCGTCCGGGTCGGCGAGATCGGCTTCGCGCACGGCGATCGTCATGCTAGTCCCTCCCCCCGATCGCCGGCGTCGCCGTCGCCGTCGCTCGTTGGAACGAGCGGATCGACTGCACCGACGCATGGGTCGAGACACAGTAGGGCACGCAGTACGTGAGCATCATCTTGAGCACGTCGCCCCGGCCGATCACGCCGGCGAGAATGCGGTCGGCGTAGTTGATCGTGACGAGGATCGTGCCGACGACGGCGGCCACCCGCAGCGAGCGCCGCACGACCGAGGGCTCGAAGGCCATCTCGAGCCACGGGCGGGGGACTGCAGCTGCATGCGTCGCCGCCGACGGTTCGGCCCCGCTCATTCCGATCCTCCCCGAGCCGCAATCGATCCCGATCGATCCCTCGGCGCCGCCGGCCAAGCCTAGGTCTCGGGGTCGACCAGCTCCACCTCCACCTCGAGGTCGAGATCGACGCGTCGGACCGCGTCGTGGAGACGGACCTCGAAGCGCCAGACTCCGAGGGGATCGTTCGGCTCTGCGACGAAGACGATCTGGGATTCGCAGAGTCGGATCTGGGTCGGCGAGCCCTCCATGGGTCCCTGGAGGCAGGGGATCGCCTTCTCGTCGATCGATACGGACCCGTCGCCCCGCGTCACCTTGATGTCCACGAGGACATCGACGCCGCCCGTCGGATCGCGCCGCGGATTGGCGAAGAAGATCATCAGCGTGGCGGAGTCGCCGATCATGAGTCGGTCGGTAGAAGAGAAGTGGGGTGTCGTATGACTCGGCGTATCCCACTTCTCCCACCAATCCGCATCGGGCGTCATCAGCAGCTTGCCGGCGAAGCCCCGGTCATGCTTGCTCGAGCTGGACTGCTCCCATTGCCTAGGCGTCGGCTCGATCTGCACGTCCGCGGGCGGCGGTGTCATCGCGGCCAATGCGAGGGCGAATGAGAGGATCGGGATTCTCACGGCGGACGTCCTCCAGGCTCGAACCGGCCTATCGAGTGCGCGGGACGGGGGCTGTAGCCCGGTCGTCGTCGTGAGCCCGTCCCCCGTCGAATCCCTGCGCCGCGGCGCGTTTCCGATACCCTCCCGCGCCATGCCCCGCTACGAACGCAAGGACCATCTCCATCAGCGCGCCAAGAAGGAAGGCCTGCGCTCCCGCGCCGCCTACAAGCTCGAGGAGATCCAGAAGCAGTTCTCGCTGCTCTCGAAGGGCGACCGCGTGGCGGATCTCGGCTGCTGGCCCGGGGGCTGGCTCGAGGTGGCGTCGCGGCTGGTCGGGCCCGGTGGACGCGTCGTGGGCATCGATCTCGCGGAGGTCGATCCGCCGATCGCGGCGCCGAACGTGACGGCGCTGGTCGGCGATCTCGAGGACGCGGAGACGGGCGCGCGGCTGCTCGAGGCGCTGGGCGGGGAGCCCGCGGACGTGGTGCTCTCGGACGCGGCGCCGAAGCTGACGGGCGTGCGCGAGCGCGATCGCGCGAACGAGGAGCGGCTGCTCGAGGCGATCGAGGCCCTGCTGCCGCGGCTGCTGCAGCCGGGCGGCTCCTTCGCGATCAAGATCCTCGAAGGACCCGAGGCCCAGCAGATCGACCGTCGGCTGCGCACGGCCTTCGCGAAGGCCAAGACCGTGAAGCTCGCCTCGACCCGCAAGGGCAGCACCGAGCGCTACCTCGTCGCCCGCGACTACCGCGGCGGCGAGGGCTGAGCACGCCGCGCCGCGCTCCCGCCCGCGCCGCTCCGGTCACGACGGCCGCGGCCCGCACCCCGCCCGCGCCCGATCCGTTAGACTCGGCGCCCGCGCCGCGGCAGGCGGCCAAGAACCCGACCTCGCGCCCGACAGGAGCTCTCCATGTCCACCCCCCGTCCCTTCCAGGTCCTCGGCGTCCAGCAGATCGCCGTCGGCGGTCTCGACAAGCAGAAGCTGCGCCGCTTCTGGGTCGACATCCTCGGCCTGCGCTACGGCCACTCCTACTCGAGCGAGAAGGAGAACGTCGACGAGGACATCTGCGAGACGGGCGTGGGTGCCTTTACGGTCGAGGTCGACCTGATGCAGCCCCTCGATCCCGAGAAGCGCCCGAAGGTGCACGACCCGGCGCTGAACCACGTGGGGCTCTGGATCGACGACCTGCCGAAGGCGGTCGCGTGGCTCGAGGCGCAGGGTGTGCGCTTCACGCCCGGCGGCATCCGCAAGGGCGCCGCCGGACACGACGTCTGCTTCATCCATCCCAAGGGCAACGACGAGTTCCCGATCGGCTCCGAGGGCGTGCTCGTCGAGCTCGTGCAGGCGCCCGACGAGGTCCGGCAGGCCTTCGCGACGATCGCTGCCGCGAGCCGCTGACCGGGCACGTCGCCGTGCGTGCTAGGCGTTCGCCGCCGGGCTCGTGCTCTCGTCCTCGCGCTTGGCGAGCAGGGCCGGCGTCGCCGGGCCGAGCAGCACGGCGGCCCATTGCGTCGAGGGCTGGCTGCCGAGGCTGATGCGCAGGATGACGGTCAGCGGGACGGCGAGCACCATGCCGACGGGCCCCATCACCCAGCCCCAGAACACGAGGGAGAGCACCACGATCAAGGGCGAGAGGCCCATCCCGTCGCCCATCACGCGGGGCTCGAGGAAGTTGCCGATGCTGACGTTGATCGCCCCGTAGCAGAGGGCGACGACGAGCGCGGTCTGCGGGCTGTTGTCGACGAGGGCGAGGGCGATCGCGGGGATCGCGGCGATGACCGAGCCGACCGCGGGTACGAAGTTGAGCAGGAACGCGACCAGCCCCCAGAGCGGCGCGAACTTCACCCCGATCACGAGCAGCAGGCCGTAGGCGAGGAAGCCCGTCAGCATGCTCGTCAGCGTCTTGATGCCGAGGTAGCGACGGATCGAGTCGCCGATCTCGGTCATGCGCGCCTCCATCTCCGGCGAGTCGCCGAAGGCGCTGCGCACCTTCTGCGGAAAGCTCGACGCTTCGAGCAGCATGAAGCAGACCGTGAGGAAGATCAGGAAGGCGTTGTTGAGCAGGGTGCCGAGGTTGCCCGCGAGGTTGCCGACGAGACCGAGGGCGGCCTGGGGGTCGAAGGGATTGGCCTCGTCGGGGGAGGCGCCGAAGTCGATGCCGAGCTCGGCGAGTCGGGCCATGAAGCCCGCGACGACCCGGCCGAAGCGCGCCTGGTAGGAAGGCAACGAGCGGGTGAACTCGTTGATCGACGTGCTCATCAGCCCGCCGAAGAGCGCCCCGATTCCGAAGAGGCCGAGCAGCACGACGATCAGCGCGAGCGGCGTCGGCAGCCCCCGGTCGCGCATCCAGAACAGGGCCGGGGCGCAGAGCAGCGTGATGAAGCCCGCCAGCAGGAAGGGCACGAAGAGCGAGCTCGCGGCCTTGAGGCCCGCCACGATGATCACGACGGCAGCGAGGCCGGCGAGCACGTTCGGGGTCGAGATCGGCGGGCGGTCCATCGACACGGGCAGAGCATGCCGCGGGTCGCCGGACGGGGAAAGCGGTCGCCCGACGCGGCGCCACGTGTCGCCGGACGGGGAAAGCGGTCGCCCGACGCGGCACCACGTGTCGCCGGAGTTCTCGAGCGGTCGCCCGGGGCGTCGCCACGTGTCGTCGGACCTTTCGAGCGGTCGCCCGAGCCGGCGTCGCGCGTGCTAGCGTCGGCCGGACGGAGGCCGTCCATGGACGAGGCGTCGTTCAAGCTCTTCGACCTCGAGGCGCTGGTCGAGAAATGCCGGACCCGGGGCTCGCCCTACCTCGAGTTCCTGCGCGTGCCGCAGCTCTCCTGCGGCATCTACCGCCTGAAGGTCGGCGCGACCGACACCCAGAGCGCCCACGACGAGGACGAGGTCTACTTCGTGCTGACCGGGCGCGCGATGATGCGCGTCGGGGGGGTCGAGAAGGCCCTCGATCCGGGCAGCATCCTCTACGTACCCGCCGACACGGAGCACGAGTTCGTCGAGATCGAGGAGGACCTCTCGCTGCTGGTCTTCTTCGGCTCGGGCGGCCCCTCCGGTGGCGAGGTCTGACGCCCCTGCCCCCCGCCCCGTCTCGCTCCCCCGACAGGAGACTCCGTCATGGACCTCGCCGAGCTGCTCGCCATCGAAGAGATCAAGCGCCTCAAGTACCGCTACATGCGCTGCGTCGACATGAAGCTCTGGGACGAGATGGCGACGGTCTTCGTGCCCGAGGCGACCTGCGCCTACAGCGCGGGCCACTACGCCTACGAAGGCCGCGACGCGATCATCGAGTGGCTCCGCAAGGGCATGGACAAGCCCGGCTTCCACTCGACGCATAGCGTCCACCAGCCCGAGATCGAGCTCGTGGGCGACGCCGCGACCGCCGACCGTGCGACCGGCACGTGGAAGATCGAGGACATCGTCGTCGACGTCGACTACGACATCATGATTTCCGGCGCCGCCTTCTACCACGACCGATACGTCAAGCGCGAAGGTCGATGGTGGATCGAGCACACGGGCTACGACCGCATCTGGGAGCAGCTCGAGTCGCGCAAGGATCGGCCGAGCCTGAAGCTCACGGCGTCCATGTGGACGAGCGGCGGGCGCAGCGCGATCGAGGCCTGAGTCCCGCTCCGCCGCCGACCGCGACATGGCCCGTCTCGAAGCCGATCCCGAACGCGAGCGCCGCGCCGCCGACCGCGCATGTGGCACCTGCTCGCATTGCTGCACGGTCCTGCGCGTCGACGAGCTCGGCAAGGCCGCCGGCCGCGATTGCGTACACCAGCGGGGCGAGCGCGGCTGCGGGATCCATGCGACGCGGCCCACGATCTGTCGCGCCTATCGATGTCTCTGGCTGCAGGGGGGGCTCGAGGAGGACGAGCGGCCGGACCGCACGGGCGGCGTCGTCGACCTCGAGACGACGGGCGTGGGGCTGCGGCTCGCGATCCGCGAGGTGAGGCCTGGCGCCTTCGATGCGTCGCCCGCACTCCAGGCGATCGCCGCGCGCTACCGCACGCAGATGCCCGTGCGCATCACCGACACGGTCGACGTGGACGACCCCGATCGTCCCTTCCGCGTGCTGCTCGCCGACGACGTGGAGCAGCGGGTCGCGGGCGACCGGATCGAGATCTTCCGCGAGGGCGTGCTCATCGAGCGCAAGCGCCTGCCCTGGGCGGATCGCCTGGCGCGTCGCGTCTCGATCGCCTGGCGCAGCCATCGGTTGCGGCGGCTCGCGAAGGGGCGTGCGCAGGATTGAGGCAGCCGGCCCGCGTGGGCGACTCGACGCGCGTCACGGCGCGTCCTCGCGCGCATGCCGCACGTCCACTCGCGGCGATCGCCGGCGCTGGACCCGCGGTCGCGCAGACCCCCCCGCAACCCATCGTGGCGTCACCGACGCGCCGCGGCGGAGCACCGATATACTGCGAGCACCTCGCACGGGTCGGGCGCGCGGCCGGCCGGGAGACGCGGATGAACGTCGACGAGCTCGGGGACGACGACGCGGGTGGGATCGAGGCCGCGGGAGCGCCGCGAGGTCGTCGCGTCGCGGGGTTCGTGCGGCACGGTCATTTCGATCGACCGGAGAATACGGCGAGCGGCCACTCCCTCCTGCCGCTCAGCGAGCTCGGACGCGATCAGGCTCGCCGCGCCGCCGACCCGATCCTCGACTACTGCGAGGAGTTCGCGCTCGAGCTCGACGCGCGGATCGAAGCGTCGCAGCTCTTGCGCGCGTGGGAGACGGCGAAGGTCCTCGCCGAAGCGCTCGAGGCGCGAACCGGCCGCCACTTCTACGTCGTCGAGCGGAACGAGCTCGTCGAGCGCGGGCTCGGCAGCTGCGCGAATCTGACCTTCGATCGCATCCACGCCTTGATCGACGCGGATCCGCGACTGGCACCGCTGCCGGCGGGCTGGCGTCGGATGCCGGAGTTCAGGCTTCCCGTACAGGGTGCCGAGTCGTTGATGATGGCGGGCGCGCGGGTGGCGGCACGGGTGGCGGCGAGTCTGGGCTCGATCCCGGACGAAGATCCGCGCGACGTGCTGCGCCTCTTCGTGGCGCATAGCGGCTGTCTGCGCCACGCAGCGGTCCAGCTCGGCGCCCTCGACGTGCGGGCCGTGCCGGGTCTCTCGATGGACTTCGCGCAATCCGTGCTCTTCGAGAAGCTGCCGAACGGCGACTGGATCCATCTCGCCGGTCAGCTGCGGAAGTTCATCCCGGGTCGCTAGGCGGCGGCGGGTCGGGCTCGCGGCTCGGATGGGCTCGCGGCTCCCGTCGGGCCCGCGGTGCGGATCGGGCAGCCCTCACTTCCCGGCGAGCCTGCCCACGTGGCGCGCACGCAGATGTCCCGCCTCGTAGAGCCAGCGCACGGTGTCGGCGTAGGTCTCGTGCGCGCTCCGGAAGTGCACGCCGAGCTCCCGGGTCGTGCGCTCGCCGCTCGCCCCGGGCCATCGCGTCGCGTACTCCATCGCGTCCCGCGTGAGTGGGAAGCTGAAGTCCCAGACGTGCTTGATCCAGTCGCCGACGTGGCCGAGGGCGCGAAAGGCAAAGCCCGGCATCGGGAATCGGAATAGCCACTTCCCCGTCACCTCGTCGAGCACGCGATAGGTCTCGGCCCAGGACAGCATCGGCCCGGCGGCCATGTAGCGAGCTGCACCGTCCTCGAGCTCGAGCAGGCGCAGGTGGAGCTCGGCGAGGTCGCGCACGTCGACGATCTGGAAGCCGCTGGAGGTCGTGACGCCGGTCTGCTTGAAGAACGTGTAGACGGCCTGGTTCGCGTCGGAGAGGCCGGGATCGTCGGGGCCGACGATGCCGGTCGGATAGGAGACGCGGATCGGGGCGCCCTCTTCCTGCAGCGCGCGGATCGCGTGCTCGGCCTGGGACTTGCTCTGGGCGTAGGCCGTCGTGCCCTTCGCGATCGGCATGTCGAGATGGAGCGGCGGACAGCCCGGCTCGAAGAAGACCGAAGCACTCGACACGTAGACGATCGAGGGCAGGCCGCGCTTCACGGCCCCGCCCACCACGAGCTCGACGCCGCGGCGATTCGTGTCGAGCACCTTCTGCGCGAGCTTGCGCTTCATCTCGACGAGCGCTGCACCGTGGAAGACCGCGTCGCAGCCCTCCATCGCGCGCTCGACGGACCCGGCATCCGTGATGTCGCCGACGATCACGTCCCGCTCGGGAATCGCCATGCCCTGCGGATCGAAGACCCGCCGCACCTTCTCGCGGTCGCGCACGAGCAGCCGGACCGAGTGCCCCGCCTCGAGGTAGCGACGCACGGTATGCGAGCCGGCGAAGCCCGTGCCTCCGGTCATCATCACGCGCATCGTGATCGCGCTCGGCCTCCCCTGGCGCTCCGCCGCCGTCCGAGTGGGGAATCCTAACCCCGTGCCGCCGGGGCGGGGTGGCGCGGGCCCCGCGATCGGTACACTCCGGGGCTCCTCGGGTCCAACGCGCCGGATCCGAGCGGAGGCCCCCCGCGCATGCTCGACCGACTCAAGCGCCTCGCCGGCGGCCGTGGGACGCGCCTCGCCGCCGTCCTCTGGATCGGGAAGTCCGTCGCGATCGTCGCCGTGGGGGCGCTCGTCGCGTGCGGACCGATCGGGCCGATCCCGGGCGGCGCGCTCTCGGGCGAGGCCGGGCCGCGGGCCGTCGCGGACTGGTCGGTCGCTGCATCCGAGGCGCGGGCGCAGCTGGAGACTCGCCCCGACGATCCCCGCTCGGTCAACACCTGGTTCGTCTCGGTCGGGCCGCGGCTCTACGTGCCGACCTCGATGATCCTCGGGCCGAAGCATCCCGACGGACGCAGCTGGGTCGCGCACGTGGCGGCCGATCCGCGCGTGCGGATCCGTCTCGGCGATACGGTCTACGAACGTCGTGCCGTGCGGGTCGAGGACCCGGCGGAGTACGCCGCGGCCCGCGAAGCCCTCGAGGCGAAGTACGCGATCGCACCCGCGGATCGCGATCCCGACCGCACGATCTGGATCTACCGGCTGGACGAGCGGAAGGGCTGAGGCAGTTGCGCCTCTGCTCTGCCTAGCTCCGTCCCTTCGAGAGCGCGTCCTCGAGGATGCTCGCCTTCGGCCGGATGAAGATCCCCTCCGCCTCGGCGCAGAGCGTCTCCTCGTGGTGCATCGTGCCCTTGATGAAGACCTTCACGCCTTCCTGCCGGTCGATCCAGCTGCGCATGCGGATCGGCTTGCCGATCGGCGTGAGCGAGCGGTACACGACCGTGAGCGTGCCCGTGAAGCCGCCGACGTCACGCATCGCGCCGAGGCAGCCGAGCAGCTCGTCGAAGACGAGGGCGATCACGCCGCCGTGCACGCTGGTCGGCGGGCCGTTGTAGGGGGCGTCGAAGACGTGCAGCGCCGTCATCTCCTCGCCCTCGAGATGGAACTCGACGGGCGGGGCGACGGGGTTGCCGGGCCCGATGATCGGGCTGTAGCGGAAGTACTCGGCGGGCACGTCGGTCGTGCGCTCGGGGCGCGGGCCCTCGGGCACGAAGAGCGCGGCCTGCATGTAGGGGCCCGCATGATCCGCGGGCGCGAGCTTTCGATTGAGGGAGGCGACCTCGCTGGCGACCTGCTCGAGGAGCGCCTTCTCCGCCGTCGTCTTGCGCAGGTGGGCGATCAGCTCGCGCACCTGTGCGACGGCGTCCTCGAGGGCCCGGGCGTCGGGTTCGGTCCGATTCATCTCGCTCATTGGTCCAGCTTGAGCACCTTCATCGCGTTCTCGCGCAGGAACTTCGGCCAGACGTGGTCGCGGAAGGGCACGTTCGGCATGTCCGTCATGATGCGCTCGAGCGAGAGGCCCATCGGGAAGTAGCCCGCGTAGATGATCTTGTCCGCGCCACGCGTGTTGGCGTAGTTCACGATCTCTTCGGGGTAGTGCTTGGGCGCGAAGGCCGAGGTCGAATAGTAGAGGTTCGGCCACTTGAGCATCAGCTTCATCGCGAGCTTCTCCCACGGCTCGCAGCCGTGCCGCGTGACGAAGACGAGCTCGGGGAAGTCGTACATCACGCGGTCGATCCGCTCGACGTGCTGGCAGGCCATCGGCACCCGCGGCCCCGGCACGCCCGCGCATACGAAGATCGGCACGCCGAGCTCGACGCATTTCGCGTAGACCGGGTAGAACTTCGGATCGTCGATCGGGACCTGGGGCACGCAGCCGGCCGGGAACGCGCCGAAAGCCCGCACGCCGTACTCCTCGTACTCGCGCACCATGCGGCGGATGCCTTCCATGCCCTCGTTGGGATCGACGCTGCCCGAGGCGATGAAGCGATCGGGATGCTCCTTCAAAGCGCGCGCCGAGACGTCGCCGCCGACGCCGATCAGTCCCTTCTCGACGCCGAAGCGATCCATCTCGTGCAGCGTGACGTCGATCGGGTTCTCCGTGCCGTAGAGCTCCTTCGGGACGTGCTTGAACATGTACTCGACCGGGAAGTCGTAGCCGTCACGGCTCTCGGCGTCTTTCAGCTGCTTGCGGATGAAGTCGTACTGCGAGAAGTCGGTGGCGGGGAAGCCGATCATGCAGTCGACGATTCCAACGTTCTTCGGCATGGGCATGCGGGGGCGCTCCTGGGTTCCGGGGAATTCGTTCGATTCGAGGCGGTCGCCGATGGTACCGCGCCGGAAGGGCTTGTCGGCGGGGTCGGGGCGGGCCCCGCGCGGCCTCCCGGCCACCATTCTGCGATGCTCGGCCGGTCGCCCGCCGACCCCATCAGGAGGCCCGCCCGCATGCTCGAGATCGTGAAGCCGCAGCTCGACGTGGGTCTCGTGACGACGGATCCGCGGGTCGTCGAGTTCTGGCGCGACGAGGTCGGTCTGCGCCTCGATCACGTCCTCCCGATCATGCGCGGACACGATCAGCATCGCTTCGACGAGCGGGGCACGGTCGTCAAGGTGAACCTGCGCGAGACGAGCGAGGGCGACGCGCGCTCGGGGCTCGAAGAGCTGCTGATCGCACGCGACGGGCTCGCGGCGACGCGGGCGCTCGCGGATCCCGACGGCAACCGGATCTGCTTCGTGCCGACGGGCGAGGAGGGCGTGACGCAGATCGGCGTGCGCATCGCCGTACGCAGCCTCGCGCGGACCCTCGCGTACTACCGCGACGTGCTGGGCTTCGAGGCGGAGTCGGCGGCGCGGGTGCGATGCGGCGACTCGGTGTTGCTCTTCGAGGAGCGTGCGGACGCGCCGACGGGGGGCTCCGCGGCGCAGCGCGGCTGGCTCTACCTGACCGTGCAGGTGCGGGATTGCGATGCGGAGGTCGCGCGGATCGAATCGCTCGGCGGGCGCGTCGTGACGGCGCCGCGCAACATGGGTCGGGTGGCACGCATGGCGATGGTCGCGGACCCGGACGGGAACCTGCTCGAGATCTCCCAAAGGGCGTCGCTGGTCGGAGCCCTTCCGACCGCCTGAGTGGGCCTTGCCAGGCGTCCCGGCCGTCGGCCCTCCCGGCTCCAGTTTCCTTCGCCGCGCGGGCGGGACCGCTGGTTGCCTCGCTTATCGTGCCGCGGCGCGCCTCGCGTTTTATGTTGCCGGGACGGCCCCGCCCGGGCCGCTCGGTACGGCGTTGCTTCGCGGACGGACACGCCCCGACGCTCCTTCAGAAATGGGTGGCCTTGCTCGGCCGGCATCTCTCGGCTCACGCGTTGGCCGTGCGGGCGGTCGTCCATTGATTCCGGCCGAGCTGTGGACGCGGAGCCGCCTCCGTCGCTTCGAGCGACCCGGGCGGTCGCCGTGTCGCGTGTGCATGAAGCGGGAGGCGCGCCGCAGCACGTCCAACGAGGCAACCAGCGGGACCTACGCGCGCCGACAGAAGCTGCGCGCGCGATACGGTGACCGGCCGGGGCGCCTGGCAAGGCCGACACAGGCGGTCGCGGCCGCGACCCGGCAGCGCGGGCTGGCGAGGGGGGGCGCCATCGCCGATCCTCGCCGGCTCGCTGGAGAGTCTGCCATGTACATCGGATACGACGAGAGCCAGGAGGCGCTGCGCCAGGAGCTGCGCGCCTACTACGCGAAGCTGCTGACGCCCGAGGTCCAGGCCGCGCTCGCCGAGGAGCACGGCATCGGCCCCGTGAACCGGCAGATCGTGCGGCAGATGGGTCGCGACGGCTGGCTCGGGATCGGTTGGCCGAAGGAGTACGGCGGGCAGGGGCGCGGCGAGATCGATCAGTTCGTCTTCTTCGACGAGTCGATGCGCTGTCGCGCGCCCGTGCCGATGCTGACGGTCAATACGGTCGGGCCGACGATCATGCACAACGGCAACGAGGCGCAGAAGCGCTTCTTCCTGCCGAAGATCCTCGCCGGCGAGATCCACTTCTGCATCGGCTACTCCGAGCCCGGCGCGGGCACCGACCTCGCCGCGCTCCAGACGAAGGCCGTGCGCGACGGCGACGAGTACGTGATCAACGGGCAGAAGCTCTGGACGAGCCTCGCGAGCGACGCGGACTACTGCTGGCTCGCCGTCCGGACGGATCCGGACGCGCCGAAGCACGGCGGCCTGTCGATGTTCCTCGTCGACATGAAGACGCCGGGCATCCGGGTCGATCCGCTCGAGCTCCTCTCGCCCCACGACATCGCCGCCGTCTTCTACGACGACGTCCGCGTGCCGGCGGCGAACCTGGTCGGCGAGCTGAACAAGGGCTGGAAGCTCGTGACGAGCCAGCTGAACCACGAGCGCGTGACGCTCTGTGCGCCGGGCATGATCGAGGGCGCCTACGAGTCGGTCGTCGAGTGGGCCCGGGAGACGAAGCTCGCCGACGGGCGTCGGGTGATCGACCAGGAGTGGGTGCAGATGAACCTGGCGCGCGTGAAGTCGGGCATCCACGCGCTGCGACTGCTGAACTGGAAGGTCGCGTGGACGGCGGCGGAGGGGATGAAGCTGAACCCCGCCGACGCGTCGACGATCAAGGTCTTCGGAACCGAGTTCTTCCTCGACGCCTTTCGGCTCTTGATGGAGGTGATGGGCCAGCGCGGCTACCTCGCGGCGGGCAGCCCCGACGCCGTCGCGAACGGCATCACGGAGATGCTCTACCGGGGGCTCCTCATCCTGACCTTCGGCGGCGGCACGAACGAGATCCAGCGCGACCTGATCGGGCTCTTCGGCCTCGGCCTGCCGCGCATCCCGCGCATGTAGCGCGCGGGGTGGGCGCGGATGGCGTCGCGGCCGGTGTTGCGGCGATGCGATGTGACGTCCTGCGCGCGGACGGCCCCCGACCGCATCCGATGCCCGTCGTCGACTAACAGGCCCCCGCCCGCTCGCCGAGCGCCCGAAGTCGCTCACCGGGCTCTGCGTCGAGCTCGCGTGCCAGGGCCCGCACGGCCTCGGCGTACGCACGCGCGGCCGCCGTCCGGTCTCCCGCCGCGAGCCCCGCGCCCACGAAGACCTCCCAGGCCCGCTCGTCGGCGCCGTCCCGGGCGAGGGCGAGGCGCGCCAGGACGCGCGCCGGGCCCGAGCCTTCGTCGCGCTCGAGCCAGGTCTCCGCGAGCCGCCGGAGCCGTTCACCGGTCTCGCTCTCGAAGCTCCGGCGATACTCGATCACCCAGTCGTCGTAGGCCTCCGGCAGGAAGGGACCCGTGTGCAGCGTGCGGTAGCGCTCCGCCGCCGAGAGGACGCCCGTCCGATCGGCCGCGTGGGTCGCTCGCGCGATCTCGTCGAGGGCGGCGCGTGCGCCGAGGACGTCCCAGGCGGCGAGGGCGGCGGGCGTGAGTGCGACGCTCCGATCTTCGAGGGCGATCAGCACCTCGCGCCGATCGCGCAGGCGCCGCGGCTCGAGCACGTCACGCAGCCGGGACAGCGCGACGCGCAGATTGTTCGCGGCCCGGGCGGGCGGCATCTCCGGCCAGAGATCCGCCTCGAGTCGTTCCCGCGCGACCGCCCGTCCCTCTGCGACGAGCAATCGCGTCAGGAGCCGACGGGGCGTGCGCCCGCGCCAGGCGCGATCCCGGACGCGTCGACCGCCGAGCTCGATTCCGAGCCCGCCCAGGCTGTCGAGGCGCACGGGCCGCGTCGGAGGCTCGGGGTCCCGGGAGTCGCCCCGTTCGAGCGCGGATCCCGCCAGGCCACGGGCGCGCGCCTCTTCCGTCGACCAGGTCCGAAGCGCGTCGTCGAGCTCGGGCGCCCGGTGCGCGAGCGATGCCTTCCCGGCCACGCGCCAGGCGTCGCGCAGGCTCCGCTCCCCGCGCGCCGTGCGTCCGGTCAGCAGCTCCGCCCGGGCGATCGCGCAGAGCACGGCGTGCTGGGCGAGGGGCAGCTCCGGCTGCTCGAGACGACGACGATGGGCGTCGAGGAAGGCCATGGCGCGCGGGCCCTCGCCGAGCTCCGCGAGCGTGGCGACGAGCAGGGCGATGCCCGGGGCCCAGGCGAGCACACGGCCGCGACTGCGGGACCACGCCTCGTCGGGCAGCAGACGGGCGATCCCGCGCCGCGCGATCTCGAGCGCACCTGCGTGGTCGCCCTGCCGCAGGCGCGCGCGTGCGAGGGCGCCGGCGATGCCGGCCTCCGCCTCCCGGAAGCCCGTGCGGGTCGCGAGGGCGAGCGCCCGCTCGAAGGCGCGCGCGGCGGCGCCGTCGTCGCCCTCACGCTGCTCGAGCTGACCCCGGACCCAGGCGATCCGGATCTGCGTCATCGTGTGCCGGATCTCGCGAAAGGTCTCCTCCGCCGGATCGAGCAGCCCGCGGATCGCCGCCGCGTCCCCGCCCCGGCCCACCTCGATCGCCGCGAGGTAGACCTGCAGCCCGTGGAAGGTGACGCCGTGCTCGCGTTGGGCGGGTCGCGCGAGCAGGCCGCGGATGCGTTCGCTGGCCTCGTCCCAGGCGCCCATCTGGAAGAGGATCGCGCTGCGCACGATCTCGAGGCCGCCGCGTTCGCGCGGATGGTGATCGTAGGTCTGCGCGACGTCGAGCAGTCGCAAGGACGCGCGGTAGCGTCCCAGCAGCATCATGCCCTGCCCGATCGCGAGCACGACGAAGGCGCGGATCACGGGCTCGGTCACGACCTTCCGCAGCGTGAGCGCGCGACGGAAGATCGCGGTCACCTCGTCGACGCGATTCTCGTTGATCGCGACGATCGCCAGCTCGTGCAGGCACATGAACTCGGCCCGCGTATTGCCGGCGGCCTGGTAGGCGCGAGCCGCGTCGGCGAGATGCCCGATCGCGCCATCGGGATCGCGACCCGAGAGCACCAGTCCATCGAGCGCGACGAGCGCAGGCTCCGTACGCCGTCTCGTCGCATCGATCGCGTCGAGGCAGAGGTCGACCCGCTCGCGCCGGCCCTGCGAGACCCAGAGATCGCCGCGCTCGGCGAGCACGTGGACGAGTCGATCCTCCACGCCCGGTCGCGTCCGCGCGACGACGTAGTGGTCGATCGCGCCCTCGAGCCAGCCCGCGGTCTCGAGGGCACGGCCGGCGCGCTCGTGCGCCGCGAGCCAGACCTCGGGACCATCGCGTTCGCGCATCCGTTCGCCGAGCCAATGCCGCCACAGCTCGTGCTGCCCGAGTCGCCCGCCGTCGTCGCCGAGCAGTCCCGAGTCGATCGCTTCGTCGATCGCCGTCGCGTCGAAGGGCCCGGCCCCGCGCTCGCGCGACGTCTCGCACGCGGCGGTGAGCACGCGCCGGGGAACGGGTCCGAGCAGGGCCGCCATCTCGAGCACGGCGATCACGTCCGGCGTCGCGCGTGCGAGCAGCTCCTCGGCCACGTACTCGAAGAGGTCGCGTCCGGCGCCGGAGTCGCGCACGAAGGCGAGGCGCCGCGCCGGCGGGAGCGGCGCGATCGCCCGCAAGGCCAGGCGGATCGCGATCGCCCAGCCCTCCGTCCGAGCGAGCAGCGCGGCGACGAGCTCGGGATCCGGCTCGATGCCCTCGGCCCGGGCCATCGCCGCGATCTGGTCCGCCCGCAGGCTCAGGGCGTCCGGTCCGATCTCGTCCGCGCGACCCTCGGCGAGCAGACGCGCGGTCGAGGCGGGACGACGACCCCGCGTCGTGATCACGACGCACAAGGGGCACCGATCGAGGCGCAGCAGCCCGTCGACGATCGCGCTCGCGGCGCCTTCCCGCGACAGGCTCTCGAAGGCGTCGAGCACGAGCACGATCGGCGCGGCCAGCATCGACAGCTCGCGGGCGAGCTCGCGGACGAGGCGCTCGGCGGGCAGGTCGTGCGCGTGGGAGAGCGTGCGGGCGACCGCCTCGCCGAAGGCCGGCTCCTCGGCGGGGCGCGCGGGGAGCGCGTCGCGGAGGCGCTCGAGCAGATCCTCCACGAAGGCGCGCGGGTCGTCGTGGAGGGGTGAGAGGGCGAGCCAGGCGACGCGATGGCCCGCGGCGTCGAGGCGCTTTCGCCAGGCCCGGGCGAGGGTCGTCTTGCCGTAGCCACCCGGGGCCACGATCAGCGAGAGCGCTCGCTCCGGCACTCCGGCCCAGCATTCCTTGAGGTCCGGGCGGATCTGGGTCTCGCGGCTTCGGGCCATCGGCTGCGTCCGATTCGGGGAGATCGTCGGTCCGCCGCATCGCGCCACGGCCGCCCGCGAACCTAGCGGCCCAGCGCGCGCCCTTCATCACGCCGCGCTCCGACGGACAGGCCGGAGCGCCGCGCCACATCCCCGGAATTCCTTCTCTTTTTCGTCAACGAAGGATCAATGGGGCCGGCCTAGGGTCCACGCGTGGACAGCGACGCGAACGCGAGGACCCCCGCCGGCCGGACCGGCTTCGTGCTCTGGCTCGAGGCCGGCGAGCCGGGTGTGCTGCGTGGCGTGCTCGAGCGCGTGTCCGACTCGGAGCGGCGTGCCTTCGACTCCTCGTCCGACCTCGTCGCGATCCTGCGCGCTTCGCTCGGCGAGATCGGAGGGCGGTCGTGAGCGCCGCTCCGCGCAGCTCGACCGCGAACCCTCGTCCGGAGGGCGCGCCGGACGGTCCGGATGCGATGGAAGGCGAGCTCGCTGCGGCCTTCGGGCTCACCGAGCGCGAGGCCGTCTGCGCCGGGCTGCTGATGCGCGGCGCGAACGCGGGCGACGTGGCCGACGAGCTCGGCATCGCCGTCTCGACCGCGGAGAAGCACCTCTGCGCCGTGCGCCGAAAGCTCGGCGTCGGGACGTCGCTCGAGGCGGCCGTCGTCCTGCTGCAGCACGCGGCGATCGGATCCGGCGCGCCGGGTCGTCCGCCGATCGCGCCGGCGGAGGGACCGCCCTGCTCGTTCGGTGCGACGACGCTCTCCCGCGCACTCGGGCATGCGCTCGACGCGCTCTGCGAGGACGGGGTGCGGGCGTTGATGCTGCTCTTCCTGCCCCTCGGCGTCGCCAGTCTCGCGAGCGGCGACGGGCGCCTCGGCGTGGCGGTGCACGACGGCCGGACCGAGCGGCTCGAGTCGCTCGGGCCTGCGTTGCTGCGTGTGCTCGCCGCGCGATGTCTCGCGGAGCCGGAACGCGTGCAGGTCGTCGACCTCGAGCCGCGGTCTTCCGGGCTGCGGCCGGGCGAGGCCTCGGTCGGCTCCTCGGCGGACGCGGGGCTCTGCGCATGGCTCGCGAAGGGCGGACATCGACGCGGTGTCGGGGTCGTGCTGCGCCGCGGGCCGAGCCTGGGCGTGGCCGTCGCGTTGCACGGCGAGGAGCCCGAGCAGCGATTCCGGGAGGCGCTGGCGGCGCGGGGCGACCGGCTGCGCGATGCGTCGGGTGGCGCGCTCGACGCGGCGATCGCCGCCGGCGCGCTCGCGCGCGACCTGCGGCTCACGTCGCGCGAGCGGGACATGCTGACGCGGCTCGCGATGGGACGGACGCTGCGCGAGGCCGCATCGGATCGGGGTGTGAGCGAGCGCGCGCTCCAGCAGCTGCTCGGCAGCGCGCGTCGGAAGCTGGCGGCGCCGACGACGGCGTGTGCGGTCGCGAAGGCGATGGCGCTGAACGCGCTCGTCTTCGACTGATCGGCCGGCGCGCCGGGTGTCGCGAGCGGGGCGAGGGAAGGAGGCTTCGAGGATGCGGGATTCGAAGAGTGGGCGAGCGGGCGGCGACGGATCGGGTCGTGTGCGGCGGGGGCTGCTCCGGGTGGCGCGCGTCGCATTCGGCGTGCTCGTCGCTGGATCGGCGGCGGGGGCGACCTTCGAGGTGAACTCGACGGGCGACGCGGCGGATCTCGCGATCGATGGCGCCTGCGATACGGGTGGAACGGTCCTGATCGGAAGCCGGCCTCTTCCCGAGTGCACGCTCCGCGCGGCGATCCAGGAGGCGAACGCGACGTCCGGACCGAGCGACGACATCGTCTTCTCTGCGTTCCTGCCCGTCGGCACTTCCGGGATCGCCGTGATCCGGCCGACGACGGCGCTGCCTCCGATCACGCGGCGGACCCGCATCCTGGGACGCACGGCGCCCGGCTACGACGCACTCGACCCCTACGCGGTCCCCGTCGTCGTGCTCGACGGCGGGAGCCTGCGAGACCCGGGCGAGCACGGCCTCTTGCTCCAGGGCGACGTCCTCGGCAGTCGCATCGAGGCGCTCGCGATCGTCGACTTCCCCGGCGATGGCATCCATCTCGGAGCGGGTAGCGAGGGCGTCTCCGTGCTGGGCTGCCATGTCGGCCTGCTGAGCGGCAGCTTCGCCCGGGGCAACGGGGGCCACGGCGTCTTCGTCGACCCCGCCAGCAACGGCCACGCCATCGGCTTCCAGCAGATCGCCGACCCCGACGTCGTCCCCGAGCTCCAGACGAACGTGATCTCCGCGAACGCGGGCTCGGGTCTCCGCGTCGAAGGCTGGGGCGTCCGGATCGCGGGCAACTTCGTAGGCACCGGCCGCTTCGGGTCGTTCGTATCGGTCCCATTCGGCGGCTACATGGGCAACGGACTCTGGGGCATCGACGTGCTGGCCGACTTCACGACGGTCGGCGGCTATTTCGGCTCGAGCGTCTTCGGGACGGGCGAATGGATCGGCAACGTCGTCGCCGGCAACCTCGCCGGTGGGGTCCACGTCGGTGGCGGAGCCAACCTCGTGACCGTGCAGTCCAATCGGGTCGGCACGAACGATGCGGGCACGACGGCGCTCGGCAATGGCGTCGGCCCGGGCGTGCTCCTCGACGGGGGCGCGTCGGAGCTGACGATCGGCTCCGCCTTCGAATTCACGTCGATCGCGGAGAACGGTGGCAACGTCGTCTCGGGCCACGCCACGCACGGCATCCGGATCGACGCGACGGGCTCGCCCGTCGCGCTGACGGCCAACCGCATCGGCACGAGCGCCGACGGCGAGACCGCACTCCCGAACGACGGGATCGGCATCGTCACCTCCCCGCAAGCGGCCGCGCTCCACCTCAGCAACAACCTCGTCTCCGGCAACGGCGACCACGCGATCGTGCTGAACGCCTCCGGGCACACCCTGTTCGGGAACAGGATCGGCGTCTCGTGGACGGGCGCTCCCCTCGGCAATCTCGGCCACGGCGTCGTCGTGAACGGCAGCGACGTCCAGATCGGTGCGCCGCCCGACGCGCCGGCCCTCGCGGCCGGGGGCCGAAATCGGATCGCGTACAACGCCAGCGACGGCGTCCGCGTGCAGAACGCCTCGAGCCAGCGCGTCACGGTCCGCGCCAACGAGATCCACCAGAACGGCGGCATCGCGATCGACCTCGGTCCCAACGGCCTGAACGCGAACGACGCCGGTGACCTCGACGAGGGCGCGAACCGCCTGATGAACAAGCCCGTCCTCGACCCGTTGCGCAGCTTCTGGAGCGAGGCGACCCAGACCCTGGTCGTGGGGCATTGGCTGAACGTCGATCCGACCGCGGCGACCCATCCCATCACGGTCGACTTCTACCTCGCGGAACCGGGCGACTTCGGGCCCGCGCAGCTCGTGGGCACGGTCTTCCTCGACGCGTCGGAGAGCGACGGCTCGTTGCAGACGGCGTACCTGACGCCGGTTCCCTGGGTCGTCGTCGACGACCAGAGTCGCCTGGTCGCGGTCGCGACGGACGCGGCGGGCAACACGGGGGAGGGCAGCAACGTCGTCTTGCTCCCGGAGCCTGCGACGGGTGCGGGGCTGCTGCTCGGAGTCGGGTGCGTCTTCGGGCTCGGGCGCAGGCGGGTTGGCAGCGCGCTTCGAGGCGGATCGGCCGCTCGGCGGCCCGCGCGCGAGGGCCGGGGGACGTTGGCCCGAGGACGCCGCGTCTGACAGAATGGGGCTCCGCCCGGGCGCCCCGCGCAGATCGCGAAGGAGGGTGCCGGGCCGGTCGACGCCAGACAGCGAGCCCCCGACATGGACTTCTCGTACTCCGAAGAGCAGCAGGCGATCTTCGATCTCGCCGCCCGGATCCTGAAGGAGGGCTCGCCGGCCGATCGCCTGCTCGCCCTCGAGCGCGCTGACGGGCCGCGCTTCGATCGCGACCTCTGGGCGAAGCTCGGCGAGGCGGGACTGCTCGCGATCGGCGTGCCCGAGGCGTACGACGGCGGTGGTCTGGGGTTCCTCGAGCTCGCGGGCGTGATCGAGCACGTCGGGCGCACGACGGCGGCCGTGCCCTATCTCGAGACGACCGTGCTAGGCGGGCTGCCGATCGCCGAGTTCGGGAGCGAGGCCCAGAAGAAGGCGATCCTGCCCGAGCTCGCTGCGGGGGCGCGCATCGTGACCGCCGCCCTCGTCGAGCCCGAGGCCGAGGTCGAGGCGCCGACGGCGACGGCGGTGGGGGACGCGGGGGGCTGGCGGCTCGATGGCGTGAAGTCCTTCGTGCCGGCGGCGGCGATCGCGGACCAGATCCTCGTCTCCGCCATGACGGATCGGGGCCCGGCCGTCTTCCTCGTCGATCGCGAGGCGGCGGGCGTCTCGCTCGAGCCCCTCTCGACGACGAGCCGCACGCCGGAGTCGCGTCTCACGCTCGCGGGGGTGAAGCTCGGGACCGAGGCCCTGCTCGGTCGCCTGGGCCAGGGCCGCGAGATCATCGAGTGGATCGATCTGCGCGCGAACGCGGCGCTCTGCAGCCTGATGCTCGGCTGCTGCGAGGCGGCCCTCGAGCAGACGGCCGAGTACTCGAAGACGCGCAAGCAATTCGACCAGCCGATCGCGATGTTCCAGTCCGTCGCCCATCGCCAGGCCGACGCCTACATCGACACCCAGACCGTCCGTCTCTCGGCCCTCGAGGTCGCCTGGCGGATCGCCGTCGGCCGCGACGCCCGGGCCGAGGTCGCGATCGCGAAGCATCTCGCCTCCGAAGCCGGCTTCCATGTCACCCGCGCCGCCCAGCACATCCACGGCGGCATCGGCGTCGACCGCGAGTACCAGGTCCATCGCTACTACGTCTACGCCCGCCAGATCGAGCTGATGCTCGGCGGCTCGAGCCACCACCTGCGAAGGCTGGGGCAGCTGATCGCGGACGACGCGGCCTAGCGCGAGCCCGAAGGCTCCCGTCCTTCGACCCGCCCGATCGCGACCGGGATCGCGCTCATGCGCGGGATGCCCGTATGCGGGTCGAAGTCGCGCTCGTTGTCGACGAGGCGGCCCGTGTTGCTGCCGAGCTCGCGGAAGTCGCGATCGTGCTCCGGCGCGTCACCGAAGCAATGGGCCATCGAGACCGTGCCCGGGCGCAGCTCCGGCGCGGGCTCGGCGACACCGAGGATCGAGGCGTGATTCGAGCGGATCTCGACGACGTCGCCGCGGACGAGGCCGAGCGCTTCGAGGTCGTCGGGGTGGAGGTAGGCGGGGTTGTGTCCCCGACCCTTCTGCAGCTTCGGCAGATCGCGACCCGTCGAGTTGTAGACGTTCGGCAGGCGGCGCGAGATGAGCTGGAAGCGCCGACCCTCCGAGGCCTCGCGCGCCCGCACGCCATCCCATGCCTCGGCACGGATCGCTTCGAGCTCGGCCAGCATGTCGGCGTTGCCGACGTCGAGGCGATCCTCGCAGTCGGGATCCGTGGGGCCGACGAGGATCGTCTCGTCGTCGAAGACGTGGCCGTGCGGATGGCGCTTCACCTCGGCGAGGGGCACACGCGAGCCGTTCATCAGGCCCTCGTAGACCTCGTCGGTCGTGGGCTTGCGCGTCATGTCGAAGGCGAAGGCCTCGCGTGACTCGCGCAGCACGCCGGTCTCGGCGCGGATCGGATAGGCCGTGAGCGCGAGGTCCATCCTTCGGCAGAGGCCGTAGAAGAACTCCCACTCCTCGATCACCTCCGAGCCCGGCGGCGGCTCGAGGATCGCAGGAGAGTACTGGGCGTAGGGCTCGGGGTAGCCGTGGGCGACGTAGGTCTGCTCGATGCCTTCGCTCGAGACCGAGAGACCCGGCACCTCGAGCGCCATCTTCGGCGCGATCACGTAATGCGCCTTCTTCGCCGTCGCACCGAGCTTCGGATCGAGGCAGACGAGCAGGTCGAGGGCCTCCATCGCGCGGATCGTCTTCAGCTGATCCGGCCAGGCCGCGACGGGATTGCTGCCAAGGCAGATCAGCGCGCGGATGCGCCCCTCGCCCTGCCACAGGATCTCGTCCGCGAGCGCGCCCGTCGGCAGCCCCGCCGCCGAGTTCGGCAGATCCCGCGAGCGCAGCCCCTCGCCGCGTCCCCAGCCGGCGCGCGGCCGCAGGGCCTGGGCCTTCGGTCGCGCCCGCGGCAGGAGCGCGCCGGGATTCGGTACGGCCTCGCCCTCGCGTCGCCAACGCCCGCACAACGTGTTCAGACAGAGCAGCAGGTACTCGGTCAGGTTGCCATGGGGCGCCATGTTGGGCCCCGTCCCGGCGACCGCGCAGCCCCGACGCGCCCGCGCGAAGGTGCGCGCCGCGCGCTCGATCTCGCTCGCCTCGAGCCCCGCGCGGGCTGCTGCGTACTCCGGCGTGAACTCCGAGACGGCGAGGGCGAGCGCCTCGAAGCCTGCCACGTGTCTCGCCGCGAAGTCCGCGTCGTGCAGCCCATCGCGGATCACGACGTGGAGCATGGCCGCGAGGATCGAGGGATCCTCGCCTGCCCGCGGCTGGAGCAGCTGATCGGCGAAGCGGGCGACCTCGGTCTTGCGCGGGTCGATCACGATGAGCGTGAGGCCGCGGGCCTTCGCCTCGCGCAGCCGTCGGCTCGGATTCGAGGGCGGGATCCCGCCGGACATCGAGATGAGCGGATTGTTGCCGACCAATAGCCACACGTCGGACTCGTCGAAGACGTGGGAGCCGCCGAGCCAGCGCCCGTGGATCGCGTTCGCGACGTGCTTGCCGGGCTGGTCGATGGCCGCGGAGGTGAAGACCATCTTCGAGCCGAGGGCGAGCATGAAGCCGACGCCGGCCGGGATCGACGCCGGATGCGGGCCGGAGTAGGTGCCCGGGTAGAGCGCGATCGAGCGCGGCCCGTGCTCGCGCACGATCTCGCCGATCCGACGGGCGATCTCGTCCATTGCGCGCTCGACGCCGATCGGTTCGAAGCGCCCGTCGGCCCCGCGCTTCTGCGAGTGCAGCAGTCGATCGGGATGCACGTGCGATTCGCCGAGCTGGCGGCCCTTCGCGCAGGTGAATCCCGTGTAGGCGGGATTGTCGGGGTCGCCCGCCACGCGCACGGCCCGGCCGTGCTCGACGTCGACGAGGATCCCGCAATTCGCGTGGCAGAAGCGGCAGATGGAGGGGCGCGTTTCGACGGCCATCGCACGAGTCTATCATCGCGCGTCGCGCCAGGGCGCCCTCGAAGGGGCGCCGGGTCGCGGCGAGGAGGCGATCGATGCGGGAGTTCGAGGGCGGGACGGCGGTGATCACCGGGGCCGCGAGCGGGATGGGCCTGGCGATGGCCGAGTGCTTCGCGCGCGAGGGCATGAACGTCGTCCTCTCGGACATCGAGGAGCGCGCCCTCAAGGACGCCGCCGCCCGGATCGAGGCCCTCGGCGTGACGGCGCTCGCCGTGCAGACCGACGTGGGCAACGAAGGCGAGATGGATCATCTCGGCCGCGTCGTGCGCGCGCATTTCGGTGCGCCGGACGTGCTCTGCCTGAACGCCGGCGTCGGAGGTGGCGGCGGGCCCACGCATCAGATCACGACCCGCGACTGGAAGTGGACCCTCGACGTGAACCTCTGGGGCGTGATCCACGGCCTGCGCGTCTTCCTCGGCGACATGCGCGAGCGCGACGCCGGGCACATCGTCACGACCGCCTCGGTCGCCGGCCTCACGAGCTTCCCCGGCTCGCTGCCCTACAACGCGACCAAGCACGCCGTCGTGTCGATCATGGAGGGCCTCTTCAGCGAGCTCGCCGAGGCCGGATCGAACGTCCACGTCCATTGCCTCTGCCCGGGCGTCGTCGCGACGAACATCACGCACTCCGAGCGGAACCGTCCGAAGGAGCTGCGCAACGACGTCGACGGCGAGGCTCCGCGCGAGATCCCGGCGCAGATGCGCAGCTTCCTCGACCGCGTCTACGCCGAGGCGAAGCCTTCGTCGGAGGTCGCCGAGCTCGTGCTGGCGGCGATCGTCGAGGGCCGCTTCTGGATCCAGACCGACGGATTCTTCCGCGATGCGATCAAGGCGCGCCATCGCTCGATCGAGAACGACACCGATCCGCCGGCGCGGGGCAGCCTGCTCTCGGTCTACGGACTCTAGGCCGCGGAGCCGAGCGGGACTCGAAGGGCGGCCGAGCCCGCGCGGCCCCGGATCAGTCGTGGACCTTCTGTCCGTTCCGGACGAGGAAGTCGCGGATCAGCCACTGGGCGATGCTGACCTTGCCCGGAAAGAAGCTCGGCATCTCGCTCGCGCGGAACCAGCCCGCCTCGACGATCTCCTCGCCGTCGATCTCGATCTCGCCCGCGTGGTAGCGCGCGCGGAAGCCGAGCATCAGCGAGTTCGGGAAGGGCCAGGCCTGGCTCGCGAAGTACTCGACGTCGTGGCAGACGATGCGCGTCTCCTCGTAGACCTCGCGGCGGACGGCGTCCTCGGCGCTCTCGCCCGGCTCGACGAAGCCGGCGAGCACGCTCATGATGCCGGCCGGGAAATGCGGCGAGCGCGCCAGCAGGATCTCGTCCTCGCGCTCGACCGCCACGATCATGGCCGGCGCGAGTCGCGGGTACATCGGGAAGCGGCATTTCGGACAGCTGCGCGAGCGGTCGATCGTCGAGAGCTCCGTCGGCTCGCCGCAGGCGCCGCAGAACTGATGCGTGCGATCCCACTCGACGATCTGCACGGCGCGGCCGGCGAGCGCATGGGTCAGCTCGTCGAAGCTGCCGTAGAGCATGTGCAGGTTCGCAAAGCGATAGCCCTCGCCGGGCTCCACGTCCGCAGGCAGCTCCGCCGAATAACAGTGGCGACCGTCGAGCTGACCCAGGTACTGGGTGCGCACGGCCTCGATGCCCTGGGCGTCGATCTCCTTCACCTCGGGCAGCGCGAGCTCCGAGGTCACGAGCAGGTCGCGCCCGCGGAAGGCGAAGAGCATCGGCCGCTCGCCGGGCGAGGCGGGCGACTGGTGGTGGGGAACGAAGCGGAAGGGATGGGATCGTTCGTCGGCCATGGCCCGAGACTACCCGAATCGCGGGGCGATCGGGCGGGGTCGCGCCGGCGAGCGCCGCCCCCCACCTCTGATACCTTTCGCCCGCTCGCGGCCGGGGCGCCCCGAGCCGGCCTTCCCGATGGTCCACCCGACGCCCCGCTTCCCGGAGCCCGATGAGTACCGCGAGCAAGATCCGCATCCTCCTGCTCCTGCTGGCCCTGGCGATCGCCTTCTATTTCGTGACCCAGCGGCTCGCCGGCGGCCCCCCGGCCTCCCGGGTCGCCGCGGGCAGTACGCTCCTGCTCGAGCTCGGCGGCCACTACGTCGAGGCGCCGGCCGCCTCGCCGCTCGCCCGGCTGGCGGGGGACGAGACGCGCCCCTTCATAGGTCTGCTCGCGATGTTCAGCCTCGCCGAGCGGGACGACCGCCTCGAGACGGTCGTGCTGCGCATCCGGCCCCTGGACATCGGCTGGGGCAAGGCCGACGAGCTGCGTGACGCGATCGGGCGACTGCGCGCGAAGGGCCGACACACGATCGCGTGGCTCGAGATCCAGAGCTTCCAGGCCAGCAAGGAGCTCTACGTCGCGACGGCGGCCGATGAGGTCTACGTCACGCCGGGGGCCGGGCTCCCGCTCGTCGGGCTCGCCGCGGAGTACGTCTTCCTCGGCGGCTTCTGGGAGAAGCTCGGGATCGACTTCGACGTCGCGAAGGCCGGTCGCTACAAGAGCGCCGTCGAGGTCTACACCGAACGCGGGATGTCCGAGGCCTCGAAGGAGATGGCCGACTCGCTGCTCGACGACACGTACGCGCGCTTCGTCGAGGGCCTCGCGCTCGGGCGCGGCCTCGCCTTCGACGACGTGATCGCGGGGATCGACTCGGGCGCGGTTCGCACGCAGAGCCTCGAAGCGCTCGGGCTCGTGGACGGCGAGATCCATCTCGATCAGCTCCTCGATCGCCTCGACGCGCCGGTCGTCCGGCACGGCGACTACGCGCGGACGGACCCGGCGAGCGTCGGCTTCGACGCCGACGGCGAGATCGCCCTCGTCTACGGAACGGGCGCGGTCGTGCAGGGCGACGCCGGCGACTCCCCCTTCGAGCCCGTGCCGCGCTTCGCGTCGGAGAGCGTGTCGCGCGCGATCCTCGAGGCGGCCGAGGATCCCGACATCCTCGCGATCGTCCTGCGCATCGACAGCCCGGGCGGCTCCGCCCTCGCGAGCGAGCTGATCTGGCGCGCCCTCGAGCAGGCCCGCGCGAAAGGCAAGCCGGTCGTCGCCTCCTTCTCCGACGTCGCGGCCTCGGGTGGCTACTACGTCGCCTCCGCGGCCGATCGCATCGTCTCGCCCCCCGGTACGCTCACGGGCTCGATCGGCGTCTTCGCCCTCCGCCCGACCGTCGGCGGTCTGCTCGAGAAGCTCGACATCGGCATCGACTCCGTCACCCGAGGCCGCCACGCGGACTTCCTGCTCTCGAGCGAGAAGCTCTCGCCCGCCGCCCTCGCCCGACTCGACACCTCCGTCCAGGACACCTATCAGCTCTTCCTCTCACGGGTCGCGAACGGGCGGGCGCTGTCGGTCGAGCGCGTCGACGAGATCGCGCAGGGACGCGTCTGGACGGGACGCCAGGCCCACGAGCGCGGTCTGGTCGATCGCCTCGGCGGCCTCTACGAGGCGGTCCGCGTCGCCAAGGAGCTGGCGGGCCGGTCGCCGGACGACGACGTCTTCCTCGTCCCCTTTCCGAAGCAGAAATCGCTGACGCAACAGCTGGTGGAGGCCTTCCAGCAGACGGCCGTGCGCGCCGCGCAGGAGGCGTCGCCGGTCCCGGACCTTTCGCGGCGCGGTTGGCCATCGCCCGTCGCGCAGGCCTTCGAGCTGTCGCGCTCGCTGCCGATGGGGGCGCCACTGCTCGTGCCGCCCGTGCTGGTCGACATCCACTAGCGGGGGATCGCGTGTCCGAGGTCGCGAGCGCAGACGGAGCCAGGCTCTACTACGAGCATCACGTGCCGACGCGGACGACCGGCGCGACCGTGATCTTCACGTGCGCCTACTGCACGACGCACGAGAACTGGCGCGGGCAGATCGACAAGCTCCTCGATGCCGGGCATCCCGTCGTGCTCTGGGATCTGCGCGGGCACGGCCTCTCCGAGTCGCCGACCGATCCCGATGCCTACTCGATCGAGCGCGTCGTCGAGGACCTGGATGCGGTCGCCGCCGCGACGACCCCCGATCGTCCCTTCGTCGCGGCGGGACTCTCGTTCGGCGGCCTCGCCTCGCAACACTACGCCCTGCGCCATCGCGGCCGCGTCGCCGGCCTGGTGCTGATCGGGTCCGGTCCCGGCTTCAAGAACCCCGAGGCGGCTGCCGGTTGGGCCGCGCAGGTCGAGCGCACGGCGCGCTTCCTCGAGACCCGCGGCTTCGAGGACTTCGTGAACGGCAAGGCCGGGACCACCTGCGTAGGCCGGCGTCCCGAGCTGCCCGCCGCCCGCGCCGCCGCCCGCGCGATCGTCGCCCAGAGCGTGCCCGGCGTCGCGCGCTTCGGTCGCGAGGTCTCGGGCCCGGCGCCGAGCACGATCGACGAGCTGCCCGGCCTCGACGTGCCCGCACTCGTGATGGTCGGCGAGCTCGACGCGCCCTTCCTGCGCGCGGCGGAGGTGATGGCGGCGAAGCTCCCGAACGCGCGCCACGTCGTCGTCCCCGACGCCGGTCACATCGTGAACATCGAGCAGGCCGAACGCTTCGACACCGAGCTGCTCGGCTTCCTCGGGGCGCTCGAGGGCTGAACCGAGTATCCGACCGTCGTCGACCTCGTTCGCGACGAATCGCGTTGGTCGGCGACGAGTGGGTCATGGCCCTTTTCGACGGTCCAGCGAGCTGCGCAGATCGCGAGTCCGGCTCGCGGGGAGGGTGCGATCCATTGGAGAATCGGAGGTGTCGCGCTCGAGTCCGCGCAATCGCGGCCTGGCTCGTCTCGGCCCTCGTGGTCCCGCTCGCCTGTGATCGCGGCGACGTCGTTCGACCTCGACGGGACGCTCTCGAGGGTTGGGAGATTCGATTCGAGGTGCGGTTGCCATCCGGCAGCACCCGACCGGCCTCGATCCAGGCCGTCGGTCGCGAGTCGCTCGGCACGGGTCGCTGCGCGAGACGCGAGCCGGATGGCGACGTCTACCGATGCAGCTGGCTGATCCATGGGACGTGGGACGCGCTGCGCTACGTGACCGTCGAGCGGGGCAGCGATGGAACCGAGGTGTACGTTCTCGGGCTCGGGTTCGGGGAGGGTGCCGGAGGCTGGTCGAGCTGGCGCGCGGCCGACTACGTAGCCTCGTCGAGCGGCGTGCATTTCGCGCTGCTGCGGGATCACGAGCCGATCCGGGCGCCCGGGGGCCTTCCCGAGGACGCGACGAGGCTGCGATTCCGGGGTGAGCCGTGGCCGCCAGTCCCGACCGGCGAGGACCCGGCGCAGTGATCGAGGGGAGTCGAGCATGGACTATCGACGCTTCGAAGCGGATCTGTTCGCACTCCTCACGGCCAACGGGTGGATCGCTTCGATCGAGCAGAATCGCCAGGACACGATGATCGAGTGGACGCCGAAGGGCATCGAGTGTACGCGCCGGTTCATGGACGAGGTCTTCGCGCTCCGGCCGCGCGAACAGTGGAACGACGCCGCGCTGGATCATCTCCGCTCGTTCGGCCAGTACTTCGGCTTCGTGGAGGTCACGCGCCGAGATCGACTGCGCAAGCGACTCGAGCCGGCCCTACGCAGCCGGAACATCCTCGTCGTGTCGATCACGCCGCAGCAGCGACGCTCCTATAGACTCTTCACGGCCAGGGCCTTCGAAGGCTTCTACGACTACGTGGAGCAGCAGCAGGACGCGGGACGGCAGGTGGTGCTGATTGCGGCCGAGGACATTCTCGAGTCGCCGGTCGGTCGCGTCTTCGCAGATGGCCCCACCTTGTGGCAACGCGGGCCTTGATCGGGTGGGACGCCAGGCGAATCGTTCTCGGGTCGTATCGGTGTTCGCGAGCGCGAGGATGGGATGAGACGGTCGGAGTCAAGCTGGGGTGGGAGTACGACGGTCGTCCTGCGGGTCGATCGGAGTCGGTGCGTGTTATGCGGTGGGCCCAACGGGTGCGTGATGGCCGGTGGTGCCGGTGGGGGCGCCGACGAGCGCTGTTGGTGTGTGGACCTGGAATTCCCGGCGGCCCTCACGCAACGAGCCGAGACGATCGACGATGGTGCGAGCTGCATCTGTCGGCATTGCGTCGAAGGGGCGGACTGAGGCGAGGCATGGCTGCGACGAGTGGCGTGGACGATGACCGAACGTCGGCCCGATCCGAATCGCGCGGCCCGACCCGGTCTCAAGCCTCCACTTCCGCGAGTCGTCGCACCTCGCGCAGGCCCCCCGAGACGTGTCGCGCGTCGAGGCCGGCGCGGCGCATCAGGTCGGCGAGGTGCGCGCTCTTGAGGCCGAATTCGCAGTAGAGCACGTAATGCTGTCCCGCGTCGAAGGAGGGGTAGGCGCGCAGGGCGTTCGCGAAGTCCAGGAAGAGCGCACCAGGGAAATGCCATCCGTCGTAGGCGGCCTTCGAGCGCAGGTCGATCACGGTGTCGCCCGCGTCGATCGTCCGCGCAGAGAGGTCCTCCGCCGTCCAGGCATCGAGGTCGAGGTCCGGCAAGAGGAACTCGCTGCGTCCGGCGAGCGCCTCCTCGAGGACGCCCGGGTCGAGCTTGGCCTCCTCCGCGAGCACGTCGGCGAGCCGCGCGTTCGTCGCCGGGCGGCTCGGCACGATCGCGCAGTACTCGCCGACCTTCGCCGAGAGATCATGGGTCCCGACGACGCGGGACTCGGCGATGATCTCGTCCTTGTTGTTGCCGACGAGGGGGCGGAGGATCGGAAGTCGCGCGCCATCGGAGATCACGGCGAGGTTCTGCAGCGTCTGCGACGACACCTGCCCGATCGCCTCGCCCGTCACGATCGCCGCGGCATCGATCTGCGCCGCGACCGCCTCCGCCGCGCGCAACATCATGCGCTTCAGCACGATCTGCCAGTAGCGCGTCGTGACCTTGTCCTGGATCTCGCGGCTGACGGCGTCGAAGTCGATCGCGTGGAAGCGCGGCCGCGTCCCGCATTGCCATCGATCCGCGAGACATTTCGCGATCGCCAGCGTCTCGAGCTGGTGCTGCCGACCGCCCAGGTTGCAGAAGACGTAGTCGATCGCGACGCCGCGCCGCAGCAGTCGCCACGAAGCGACCGGCGAGTCGAAGCCGCCCGAGAGCAGGCTGACGGCGCGGCCCTCGGTTCCGAGTGGGAGGCCGCCGGCGCCCTTCGTCTTCGCGACGAAGTACCAGGCGCGACGGCGACCGATCTCGATGAAGACCGTGACGTCGGGATGCCGGAGGTCCACGCCCGCCGAGGCGCCGAGCAGTCGTTCGCCGAGGGCGCGCTCGACGTCACCCGAACGCAGGGGCACCTCGGTCCGGTCGCCCACGCGCCTCGCGCGGATCGCAAAGCGCTGGCCCGCGACGAAGGGGGCGCCGAAGCGCTCGCCGGTCCGCACGAGGTCGTCGAGGGTCGTCCAGTCCTCCGCGTGCACGAGCGAGACCGACTGGATGCCGAAGACCCGCGCCAGCCGCTCGACCATCGCGTCGTCGTCGACCGGCGGCCGGGCCCCGACGGCCGCGCCCGCCGGATCCAGGGGCGCGAGCTCGACGAAGATCCGGCTGCGCTCCCGCACGACGCGCGCGCTCCGACCGGCCTGCTTGATCGAGGCGCGCAGGTTCTCGGCCAGCCGCGAGGTCATCCGCCGGCGGGTGGCGTCGCCCTTCGTCGTGAGGTCCCCGCTCAGGCGGACCAGCAGCAGGCGGCCGCCTTCCGGGGCTTCCGGGCTCGGGCTGCGCGGGGCGCCTTCGCTGCTCAAGGGGGTCTCCGCTTGCGGCGCGACCGCGTGGAGGCGGCCGGCGGATCGTCGGTTCGCGCGCGAGGGGCCCGACACACGGACGGCGAAGCACGCGCGATGGGGCATCATACCGGGCCATGGGGCGCCTGCGACTCTATCGGCTGCTGATGGGCACGCTCGGCGTGGCCTTCCTGCTCTTCGGGATCGCGATGGTGGCCGCGTTCTTCCTCTACCAGCGCCCGCACTCGACGCCCGGCATTCCGACCGGTCCGGTCGGCCACTACTTCGTCGCGTTCACGGGCTGCGCCTTGATCGGCTGGGCGGGGGGGCTGGTGGGGGCGGCGCGGGCGCCGCTGGCCTCGCGGACGGTCGGGACGACGACGGCCTTCGTGCTCGTCCTGATGGCGTTCATCCGGATGGTGGCCTGGGTGATCGGCGACTACTGGACCTGGCTCGGGGAGACGCCCCGCTACGAGGCGGCGGGGCTGCTGCTGGCGGCGCTCGCGCTGATCTGGCTGCGGCCGACGGTGGCGGAGACGATGCGAGCGAAAGCCGGCGCGGTGGTCGGCGGGGTCGCGCCGGCGGCGACCGAAGGGGGAGGTGGGGCGTGATCCTGAGAGGCGCGGCGACGATGGTGGTGCTCGGGCTGCTGGCGCTCGATCTGGCGCTGCCCGTCAGTCCGGTCACGGCCCGGGGCCGGGAGGCGCTCGTCCGGAGCGACGTGGCGACGCAGATCGCGGTCGGGCGGCCGCTGCCCGAGATCTCGCTCGTGGGCCTGGACGGCCGGGTCCACACGCGGGAGGACCTCCTGGGCCATCGGGTGCTGCTCACCTTCGAACGCAGCGTGGACTGGTGACCCTTCACCAAGGCGCGGCTCGTCGAGCTGCGGAGAGCCTTCGAGGACACGCCGGACCTGTTGGTCGTGTGGGTGATGTCCGATGCCCAGATCAACGACCGGACGCGGATCTTCGTGGACGAGCTCGGGCTGGCCGAACGTGTGCTCTTCCTGGCCGATCCGAAGAGCCATCTGATCCGGGAGCTGGGCCTGCTCAAGCCGGATCCGGAGCCGATCGAGAAGGGCGTCCCCCACCCGACGACCCTGCTGCTGGACCGTCAGGGGATCGTGCGCTTCGCCGACGTCCGTACGGACTTCCACTTCTGGCTCGACCCGGAATCGGTGCGCACCGCCCTCGCCGACCTCGAGTAGCCCGGTCGCGCCGATCGATCCGCTCGTCTCGATCGGGGTGGAGATCGCCTCGGTAGGCGTGATCCCGGCCACCGGGAAGCGCGTCCGTGCATCCGAACGGTTGCAGGACCCGACGGGAGCCCCCATTATTTCGCGGCGCGACCGACCCGCCGTCGAAGGATGCTTCCGCGGACCGGTCGATGGATCGACTTTCCTGAGGGCCCGATCGAACACGATCCGCCGCCTCGCCCAGACTCGCCCGGCCGGTCAGCCGACCCCATGCGGTCCAGCGGGCGGACAATCCGATCGAGACCCACTCACTCAATCAATAACATCGATGAGAAGCCCGCCCGGCATGCGCCGAGGAAAGGATCTCGTCGTGGAGGCAACGACCAGGTCATGATGCGACGATTCTCCGTTTCGCCCCAGGCGCGAATCACTCCGATCCTGCTCGCGGCGCTCTTCGCGTTCGCGATGGGCTGCGCCGGGACGTCCGAGCCCGTCGAAGACACGAGCATGGGCGACGACAGCGAGTTCAACCAGGGACGCACGCCCTCGATGGATTCGTCGCGCGATTCGATGGCCGGCAGCCGGGACTTCACGATCGCGCCGGTCTACTTCGACCTCGACAGCTCGTCGATCCGGCCGCAGTTCGAGTCGGTGCTGCGCGGGGCGGCCGAAGCGCTCAAGAGCTCGGGCGCGTCCGTCGTGATCGAGGGTCATTGCGACGACCGCGGCTCGGACGAGTACAACGTCGCCCTCGGCGAGCGCCGCGCGACGGCGGTGCGCCGCTATCTCTACAACCTCGGCGTGCCCCAGGACCAGATGAGCACCGTCAGCTACGGCGAGGCGCGGCCGGCGGTCTCGGGCTCGGGCGAGACGGCATGGCAGCTGAACCGCCGGGCCGAGTTCCGGGTCCGCTAGTTCGCAGGCGGCCGAGCGCCGCGCGTCCGGCGCGCTGCTCCGACACGTCGGGGTGATGCGTCGGGGGCTTTCCGATCGAAGCCGATGGACACGAACGGGTGTCCATCGGCTTCGTCGTTTTCGGGCTTCACGACGGGGCGAGGATCGCCGTCCGAACGCACGGGGTCGACGCGGAGTCCGCGCGGACACGCCCCGTGAACGGGCCGCTCGCCTTGTCCGTTTCGCGAGCGCGGTGATATCGTGCTCGAGCCCGGCCGGCGGCAAAGCCCGGCCATGCCAGCCGATTGGAGTCCCCATGTCGAAGTCGAGCTCGAAGACCGCGTCCGCCGCGAAGGCGAAGGCCAAGCCGGCGGCCAAACCGGCGGCCAAGCCGAAGGCCGCAGCCGCGCAGGAAGCGCCCGCCACGCTGCACGGTGGCAAGCTCGCGGCGAAGGCGCTCAAGGAGGCCGGCGTCGAGGTCGTCTTCACGCTCTCCGGCGGGCACATCATGCCGCTCTACGACGGCTGCCTCGACGAGGGCATCAAGATCGTCGACGTGCGGCACGAGCAGGCGGCGGTCCACGCGGCGGATGCCTGGGCGCGCTGCAACCCCGGCAAGATCGGCGTCGCCGCGATCACGGCCGGGCCCGGCGTGACCGACGGCGTGACCGGCATCGCGAATGCCTGGCGTGCGAACTCGCCGATCCTCGTCTTCGGCGGGCAGGGCCCCTTCGAGAACCTGCGCCGCGGCTCGCTCCAGGAGATGGACCATCTCGGCGTCGTCCGTCCCATCACGAAATACTGCGACGCCGTCTACCAGACCAAGCGCATCCCCGAGTACATCGAGCTCGCGATCCGGCACGCCGTCTCCGGCATCCCCGGTCCGGCCTATCTCGAGATCCCGATGGACATCTTCATGGGCGGTGTGCCCGCGAACGAGGTCCGCATCCCGCGCATCCGGACGGAGCCGCCGCGGCTCTCGCCCGATCGCGACGAGGTGCGTCGCGCGATCGACCTGCTGCGCAAGGCGAAGCGGCCGATGTTGATGGCCGGGACGAGCGTGAAGTGGTCGAAGGCGGCGCCCGAGCTGAACCGCTTCATCGCCGAGACGCACATCCCGACCTACACGAACGGCATGGGCCGCGGCTCCGTCCCGCCCGACTCGCCGGAGTTCCTGAACCGCTCGCGCCGCGATGCGCTCGAGAAGATCGACTGCATCCTCCTCGCCGGGACGCTGCTCGACTTCCGGATGCGCTTCGGACAGACGATCCCCGCCGACGCGAAGGTGATCCAGCTCGACATGGACGCGACGCTGATCGGGCAGAACCGCCAGGCGGACGTGCCCCTCGTCGGCAACCTCGCCTGCACCTTCGAGGCGCTCTCGGAAGAGATGAAGAGCCAGAGCGTGCGGCTCGACTTCTCGGGCTGGCGCGACGAGCTGCGCGCGATCGAGGTGAAGGCCGAGAAGAAGGTCGAGGCCAAGCTGAACTCCGACGAGGTCCCGATCGATCCCCAGCGCATGTGCCGCGAGGTGCGCGACTGGCTCGACACCCTCGACTCGCCGATCGTGATCGGCGACGGCGGCGACATCGTCGCGACCGCCGCCAAGATCATCCCCGTCCGCAGTGAGGGCGCGTGGATGGATCCCGGCCCCCTCGGCACCCTCGGCGTGGGCATGCCCTTCGCGCTCTCTGCGAAGCTGGCGCATCCGGACCGCCCCGTCGTGATCATCTACGGCGACGGCTCCTTCGGCTTCAACGGCTTCGAGTACGACACGGCCGTCCGCTTCGGCCTCCCGATCATCGGCATCGTCGGCAACGACGCCGCCTGGGGGCAGATGATGCGTCCGCAGGGCGCGATCTACGGCTGGGACCGCCTCGAGGGCGTGCTGCTCAACCGGACGCGCTACGACAAGGTCGTCGAGGCGCTCGGTGGACACGGTGAGCACGTGACCGAGCCCGGCCAGCTGTGCGGCGCACTCGAGCGGGCGGCGGCCTCGGGCAAGCCGGCGCTGGTCAACGTCGAGATCCGGCAGGATCGCGAGTACTCGGGCGGCATCTACGTCTGACCGGGGAGGCACGGGCCGGAGATGATCGTCGAGCGCCGCGACCCGTCGACGCTCGGGCTGGCGCTCGACGCGCTCGGGCCCTGGCTCGCGGAGATGGGGCCGGTCGCCGTCCTCGATCTCGAGACGACGGGGCTGCCCGAGAGCCGGTCGGCGGAGATCCTCGAGATCGGCGTCGTGCTGCTCGATCCGGGGGCGCCGGATGTCGGCGTGATCGAGACGCTGGTCCGGCCCGCGCGATCGATTCCGGCGCTCGTCAGTCGCTTGACGGGGCTCGTCGACGAGGACGTGTCGGGGGCTCCTCGGCTTCCGGTCGTTCGCGGCCTCGTGTCCGAGCAGCTGGCGGGGCGGGTCCTGGTGGCGCACCAGGCGGACTTCGAGCGCAGCTTCCTCGTGCGCGACGTCGATCCGAAGCTCGCCGACGCGCGCTTCCTCGACACGCAGGATCTGCTGGGACTCGTGCATCCCGACGCGCCGGATCTGCGTCTCGAGACCTTCACCCGCCTCCTGCTCGGACGCGAGGAGCGCCATCGTGCCCTCGACGACGCCCTCGACGCCGCGTGCGTGCTCGGCGCGATCGGCGAGGGAGCGCGCCGCGGCGACCCGCGTGCTCGCGAGGCGCGCCGCATCCTCGACACGCATCGGCCGACGTCGCCCTGGCTCGGCCTGCTCTCGCCCGCCTCGGCCGCCGTCTTCGCCGCCCGCCCGTCGCCCGCCTCGGCCGCCGTCTTCGCCGCCCGCCCGTCGCCCGCCTCGGCCGCCGTCTTCGCCGCCCGCCCGTCGCCCGCCCCGCCCGATCGGCTGCTCGAGCGCCCGGCCGCCGACCCGGGTGCCGCCGATGTCCGCCCCTTCGACTTCGTCTCCTTCGCCCGCTCGGCCGCGAGCCGGGAGCGAGTGGCCTCGGGGAAGGCGCCCGGGGCCGAGGGGACGACGCGGGCGATCGACGGCGAGGCGGAGGCCGAGCGCTTCCTGCCGATCGGTGCGAGTGACGAGCCGCCCGTGCCCTTCGAGCTCGATGCGATCCTCGACGTGCTCGCGGACGCCGAGCGCGGCACGCGTCACTTCCCGCACTACCGCGTGCGCGCCGAGCAGCTCGAGCTCGCTCGCGACTTCCATCGCCTGCTCGCGCGCGGCGGCATCGCCAAGCTCGAGGGCGGCACGGGCGTCGGCAAGTCCCTCGCCTACCTCGCCGTCGCCATCCCCTTCGCCATGCAACGGGAGCGGGAGGGCGAGCGCGAGCCCGTCGTGATCTCGACGCGGACGAAGCTCCTGCAGGACCAGCTGCTCCGCAAGGACATCGCCGCCGCCGCGCGCTTCCTCGGTCACCCCGACCTGCGCGCACTCTCGATCAAGGGACGCGCGAACTACGTCTGTGAGCGGCGACTCGGTGCAGTGCTCGCGGAGGCGCGCGATCCGGCGCTGCTCGACGAGATGCGGGACGACTACGCGCAGCTCGAGGCCTGCGCGCGGCTGCGACCGCAGGGCGAGGTCGGGACGGTGCCGGCGGCGCTGCTGAGGCGGTATCCGCGACTGCGCGAGCTGCTGCGCTCGAGCGTGGCGACGCGCGCGGATCAATGCTCCCGCGAGCAATGCGCGCACGAGCGGCGCTGTCCCTTCGGCCGCCATCGCCGCGCCCTCGCGAAGGCGCATCTGATCGTCGCGAACCACGACCTGCTGCTGCGCTGGCCGCCCGACTACCCGTCCTTCTCGTGGGTCGTGATGGACGAGGGGCACGAGGTGGGCGGCGTCGCCGAGGAGGTCTACGCGCTGCGCGTACGGCCGGAGGACGTGGCCGAGCGGCTCGACGAGCTCTTCGGGGCGCCCGTGCGTCGGGGCGGCCCGCGACGTTATGCGTCGACCGGGCTCGTGGGGGCACCGGCCGCGCGGACGGAAGAGGGGACGCTGGCCCGGAACCGCCGGGACGTGTTGCTCGAGCTGGTCGGCCTCGGGCGCACGGTGGGCGAGCGGGCGGACGCGTTCGGGGGTGTCGAGCTGCCGGCGCGGGCGGGGCGACACTGGCCGGTGGCGGCGGAGCTGGCGCGCAGCGCGGCGATCCGGCTCGAGGCCTTGGCGGCGCAGGCCGAGCGCGAGGGGCCGGCACGGCGCATGACCGGCGCGGGCGAGGACGCGGACGGTCTGCCGACCCCGCCCGCGCGGGATCTCGAGGCGGAGGAGGAGGCGGCGCGCGCGATCGCGACGCACGCCGAGGTGTTGCGCGGTGCGGCCCGGGGGCTCGAGCGGGCCTTCGCGGAGGACGAGGACGATGCCTACGTGGGGGCCTTCGAGGGGCTGGAGAGTCCCTGGGATCGCTGGTCCCTCGTGCTGCGGCCGATCGCGCCGGGCGAGGCGTTCCGGGCGGAGTTCCTCGAGCGGGTCGAGGGGCTCGCGGTCGTGTCGGCGACGCTCTTCGTCGGAGGCGACGACCACGCGGCGCTCGGTGAGATCGGGCTCGCCGAGGGGGACGCGCCGGACGCGTTCCAGCACGTGGTCGGCTCGCCCTTTCCCTACGACCGGGCGATGCGTGTGGTCGCGCTCGACGGGCATGACGACCTCGTCGAGGAGACGGCGCAGACCCTGGCCACCCTCGCGCGCACCCTCGGCGGGCGGACCCTCGGACTCTTCACGAGCCTCGCCCGGATGCGCGAGACCGCGGACCGGTTGACGCAGCTGCTCGCGGGCGAGGGCATCGAGGTCCTGCTGCCGCGCCGCGCGAGCGACGATCCCGCCAGCCTCGTGGACCGCTTCCAGAAGGCCCATCTCGGGCGCGCCGCCTCGGGCGCCGTGCTGCTCGGCGCCCGCCGCTTCTGGCAGGGCATCGACGTGCGCGGCGACGCCCTCCAGGCGGTGGTGATCGAGAAGCTGCCCTTCGACGTGCCGACCGAGCTGCGGAGGCGGCGCGACGAACGACTGCGCGCCGAGGGGCACGACCCCTTCTCACGCGCCGCGCTCGGGCGGATGCTGCTCCATCTCAAGCAGATGGTCGGGCGGCTGATCCGCTCCGAGACCGACCGCGGGGTGGTCGTGATCGTCGATGCGCGCCGGGATCGCGGCTACTTCCGTCGTCTCGTCGACGCTTTGCCCGAGGGGACGAAGGTCGAGATCGCTCCGCGCGAAGATCTGCCCCGCATCGCCGGCGAGCTCGGCCTGGGGCCTCGTGACGGATGATGCGGGGCCGGAAAGCCGCGAACCGCCCTGCAGCCATCGAGCCCATTGACGCCCCCTGACCATCGGTCATCCTTGCCCGCCGAGGCTGGGACCGCCTCGGGAATTTGCGAGAGATTTGCATTCGGGGCTCCGATCCACCGCTATTTTCTCCCGTCGAGTCCCGCTCCGCCGAGGGGCGCGGGATGCCCATCGCAGCGATCCGACCCGGGTCCTTCGGGTCGTGTCCACCCCCCTGAGACCGCGACCGCCGAGACCTCGTCTCGGAATCGAGGCCGGTGGGCGCCCGTTGCCGAGCGAACGTGAACGAGCGGCCGGCCGGCCCGAGCGGGCGTGGGGTCGTGTGCGCGGCATCGATCGGGCGCCGGGTCGACGGAGTGACGGATCGGGCGGATCGGAGGACCGGCGGGGGGCGCGACGATGGGTCGCGTGGCGGGTCCGGCGAAGGGATCGGAGAAACGGCGAGCGATCGGGGTCGCCGAGCGACCGGGCCGGCCGACGCGGTCGGGCCCGGGACCTGTAGAGGGGGGCACGAGTTGGGCAAGACGGATTCCGCGGGCGCGTTCCCGGAGAACGAGTGGGCGCTCATCCTGGGCGGCTCGAGCGGCTTCGGCCTCGCGACGGCCAAGCGTCTCGCGCGGGGCGGCCTGAACGTCCTGATCGTGCATCGCGACCGACGCGGCGCGATGAAGGACATCCAGCCCCATTTCGACGAGCTCGCGAAGATGGGCGTCGGCTTCCATACCTGGAACGTCGACGCGATCGCCGCCGACAAGCGCCTCGAGACGATCGACGAGATCGCCCGGGCGATCGGGCCGAAGGGCCGGATCCGCGTGCTGATGCACTCGATCGCCTTCGGAAACCTGAAGCTGATCGCGCCGGAGAAGGCCGATCCCCGGACCGCCGGGCCGCACCTCGCGGAGCGCCTCGGCGTCGACCCCGCGAAGCTGACGGAGATCGCCGACGAGCTCTTCGACGCGGGCGAGGACGGGCTGCACCCGCTGACCTCGGCGCCGGAGTATCCCGAGAGCTCGTACCTCGACGAGGAGGACTTCGCTCGCACGATCCTGTCGATGGGCACGAGCCTGCTCGGCTGGACGCAGGAGCTCTTCAAGCGCGGCCTCTTCGCGCCCGACACGCGCATCTTCGGCATGACGAGCGAGGGCAACGAGGTCGCCTGGAAGGGCTATGCAGCGGTCTCGGCGGCGAAGGTCTCGCTCGAGGCGCTGTCGCGCTCGATCGCCGCGGAGTTCGGGCCGCACGGCATCCGCAGCAACGTCATCCAGGCCGGTGTGACCGACACGCCCGCGCTTCGCGCGATTCCGGGCAGCACGCAGCTCAAGAGCCAGGCCCGCCTGCGCAACCCCGGTCGGCGGCTCACGACGCCGGAGGACGTGGCCGGCGTGATCTACCTGCTCTCGCTCGACGAGGCGCGCTGGATCAACGGCGAGGTGATCCGCGTCGACGGTGGCGAGCACATCTCCGGAGTGACGCGATGAGTCCCGCAGGCGGCTGGCCCGATCCGGGGCGCGGCCGTCGACGGGCTCGATCGGACGAGGGATCCGCGCGCGCGGCGCGCTGACACGACGAGGACGCCAGAGTGGGCTTGCATCTCCTGGGGCTGGGGCATTTCCATCCCCGCAACGAGATCACGAACCGGTTCCTCGAGGACCTCGACATTGGCACCAATGACGAGTGGATCCTCGAGCGGACGGGCATCCGCAGCCGGCGCACCTCGCTCTCCCTCGACTACATCCGCGAGACCCGCAACCGCGATCCGCGCGCGGCGATCGAGGCGGCGGAGATCTCCAATGCCGAGATGGGCGCGGCCGCGGCGCGCATGGCCCTCGAGCGCGCGGGCCTCGGCGTCGAGGACGTGGGTCTCCTGATCGGCGGTGGCTGCGCGCCGGACACGACCTCGCCGGCGGAGGCCTGCAACGTCGGCCGCGCGCTCGGAACCGATACCGCCTCTCTCGACGTGAACTCCGCCTGCTCGAGCTTCATCGCCGGCGTCTACCTCCTCTCCCTGATGGATCCCGCGAAGCTGCCGCCGGTCGTGCTGCTCGTGACGCCGGAGCCGATGACGAAGACCGTCGACTACGACGATCGCTCGGCGGCCGTGCTGTGGGGCGACGGGGCACTCGCGGCGGTCTTCTCGACGAAGGAGCGGGGCGTGGGCGAGATCCTCGGCACGACCCTCCGGAGCGATCCGAAGGGCGCGGACAAGGTCGTCGTGCCGCGCCTCGGCCACTTCCATCAGGAAGGCCGCACGGTCCAGACCTTCGCGATCAAGAAGACCTCGGACCTGCTCGTGAAGACCCGCGAAGAGCTTCGCGAGGAGGAGCGCCCCTTCCACTTCATCGGTCATCAGGCGAACCTGCGCATGCTCGAGTCGGTCTGCCGACGCTGCGACGTGCCCGACGATCGCCACCACTTCAACTGCGACCTCTTCGGCAACACGGCCGGCGCGAGCTCCGGCTCCGTCGTGTCGCAGCTCTGGGACAAGTGGACGCCGCGCGACGACCTCTGCGTCGTCGGCGTGGGCTCCGGGCTGACCTGGGGGAGCTACCTGATCCGCTTCGGCGAGCGCGGCTAGCGCGCGCCGGCTGCGACGAACGGATCCGACCGAGACCGAGCCAGAGATCGACAGAGACAGAGAAGACCACGAGACGATGCTGACCCACGCCGAGTTCACGAGCCGCGAATCGTTCAGCCAGCCGGAGCTGCTGGCCTTCGGGTATGGACGCCTGATCTCCGACCCGCCGGAGGGCTTCCGGGCGCGGCTGCCCGTGCCGCCGATGCTGATGGTCGACCGGATCGAGCACATCTCCGGCGAGAAGAGCCGCGGCACGATCAGCGCCTCCCGCGATGTGCGCCTCGACGACTGGTTCTTCCATTGCCACTTCCTCGGCGACCCGGTCCAGCCGGGCTGCCTCGGCCTCGACGGCGTGTGGCAGCTGCTCGGCTTCTACTGCAACTGGCGGGGCGGGGTCGGCGCGGGGCGGGCGCTCGGCTGTGGCGAGGTCGAGTTCTTCGGCCAGATCCGCCCGCACGACTCGGTCATGCGGTATGAAGTCCAGATCAAGCGCTACACGGAGCTGAAGAACGCGGGCGCCTCGATGGTGATCGGGGACGCGCAGGTGCTGATCGACGACCAGGAGATCTACACGGTCAAGGGCGCGCGGGTCGGGCTCTTCCGCGGGATCGACTACCCGGACTACCCCTTCGAGAGCGAGAACGCCCGCGGCGGGAGGATGGAGCGATGACGCGGCGGGAGGATGGAGCGATGAGCGAGGAGAACGAGCGCCCGGTCGCGCTGGTCACGGGCGGCGGAACCGGCATCGGGGCCGCCTGCTGTCGCCGGCTCGCCGAGGAGGGCTTCCGCGTCGGCATCCACTACCGCTCGAGCGAGGAGAAGGCGAAGAAGCTCGAGGCGGAGCTCGCCGCGACCGCGGGTGGGGCCTTCACGATCAAGGCCGACCTGATGGACGCGGCCACCCTAGACGAGATGGTGAAGCAGCTGAAGGACGTGGCGGGTCGCGTGGACGTCCTGGTCAACAACGCGGGCTACAACGTGAACGCGCCGATGCTCGCGATGAACCTCGAGCAGTACGATGCGGTCGCGTCGGTCGCGCGTGGGACCTGGTACCTGACGAAGCTCGTGCTGCGCCGCTTCATGATGCGCAAGGGCACGGGTCGCATCATCAACATCTCGAGCGTCGTGGGCCACACGGGCAACGCGGGGCAGATCCCGTACACGATGGTCAAGGCGGGTCTCGACGCCTTCACGAAGTCGCTGGCCCAGGAGCTCGCCGGGCGTGAGATCCTCGTGAACGCGATCGCGCCGGGCTTCGTCGACACGGACATGACCGAGGAGCTGCCGGAGGAGATCCAGCAGGCGATCCTCGCGAAGATCCCCCTCGGCCGGACCGGGCGACCGGACGAGATCGCCGACGTCGTCGCCTTCCTCGCGACCCGTGGCAGCTACGTGCACGGCAGCGTCCTCCACGTGAACGGAGGCATGTATGGCGGCTAGCGACGCGAAGGGCGACGTGCTCTCGAAGGAAGAAGTCCTCGCGAAGGTCCCGCAGCAGGCCCCCTTCCGCTTCATCGACGCGATCGAGGAGCTCGATGCCGAGCACATCGTCGCGACCTACACCTTCCCGCCCGACGCGGACTTCTACCGCGGCCACTTCCCCGGCAACCCGATCACGCCCGGCGTGATCCTCGTCGAGACGGCAGCCCAGACCGCAGTCGTCGCCTTCGGCATCTATCTCTACGCGCGGGAGACCTCGCGCGAGGACGTCGACAAGCTGCTCACGATCTTCACGGACTGCGCCGTCGACTTCTCCGGGACGGTGCTGCCCGGCGATCGCGTGCGCACGACGGGCCGCATCAAGTTCTTCCGCCGCAAGAAGCTCCGGGCCTCCTTCGAGATGAAGAAGGACGACGGCACGGTCGTCTGCTCGGGCGAGCTTTCGGGAATGGGAGTGCCGAGATGAGCGCAACAGGAAGGCCGCGCCGCGTCGTCGTCACGGGCCTCGGTGTGATCGCGCCCAACGCGAACGGTGTGGCCGACTTCGAGCTGGCCCTGCGCAAGGGGCGTTCGGGGATCAAGCACCAGGAGTCGATGGTCGAGGCGAAGTTCGGCTGCACGGTCGCAGGCTCGCCCGAGGGCGTCGACGAGCTCTGCCAGTCGACGTTCACGGAGGAAGAGCTCCTCGCGATGAACATGAACCATCGCTACGCGAGCCTCGCCGCGATCGAGGCCTGGCAGGACGCCGGCCTCGAGCGCCCCGCGCGCGACTCCGACGAGGTCGACTGGGACTCGGGCGCGATCCTCGGGACCGGGATCGGTGGCATGGACACGATCGCCGAGAAGGTCGTGCCGCTCACGAACGCCGGGAAGGTCAAGCGCATGGGCTCGACCTCCGTCGAGCAGGTCATGGCGAGCGGCATCTCCGCCCGCATCTCCGGCCAGCTCGCCCTCGGCAACCAGGTCACGACGAACTCGAGCGCCTGCTCGACCGGGACCGAGGCGCTCGTCATGGGCCTCGAGCGGATCCGCGCGGGCCGCGCCGAGCGCATGCTCTGCGGCGGCGCCGAGGCGGCGAGCCACTACATCTGGGCGGGCTTCGACGCGATGCGCGTCTTGAACCGCAACTCGAACGACGCGCCGGAGAAGGCCTCGCGGCCGATGTCCGCGTCGGCGGGCGGCTTCATCCCGGGCTCCGGCGCGGGGGTCGTCCTGCTCGAGAGCCTCGACAGCGCCCTCGCGCGGGGCGCCCGGATCTGGGCCGAGCTCGTCGGGGGTGGCGTCAACTGCGGCGGGCACAGGATGGGCGGCAGCATGACCGCGCCGAACCCGACGAGCGTCCAGCGCTGCATCCGTGAGGCCCTGGCCGACGCCGGCGTCGGCCCTCAGGAGGTCGACGCGATCAACGGCCATCTGACGGCGACCATGGCCGATCCGCGCGAGGTGGCCTCCTGGGCGAAGGCCCTCGAGCGCGAGCCCGGACGGCTCCCCCCGATCACCTCGACCAAGAGCATGATCGGCCACGGCCTCGGGGCTGCGGGGGGACTCGAGGCGGTCGCGTCGGTGTTGATGGTGGCGCGGGGCTTCGTGCATCCGTCGATCAACTGCGAGGACCTGCACCCCGAGATCGAGCCCCACGCGAGCTCGATCCCGCACGAGCTGCTCGAGCTGCCGGACCTCGACGTGCTGGTCAAGGCGGGCTTCGGATTCGGGGACGTGAATGCATGCCTCGTCTTCCGGCGGTACAAGGCGTAGCCTAGGCAGACCCGGGGCCGAGCCCCGGGCGGGCCGACCGGAGGAGCCGGCGGCCGGACGGTGTCCAAAGCCCCGGACGGGGCGTCGGTCGGATCCGCGGCGCGGGTCGAGGCGAAGAAGGAGCTAGCTCGATGGATCAGTCGGAAGTGATGGAGCGCGTCGTCAAGATTCTCACGCCCTGGGTGAAGGACGAAGCGGCGCTCGCGAACGTCTCGATGGAGACGAACATCCTCGAGGACCTCAAGGTCAACTCGGCGCGCCTGGTCGACGTCGTGATCGCCTTCGAGGACGACTTCGACATCGAGATCGCCGACGAGGACGTCGATCAGGTCAACACCGTGGGTGACGCGGTCAACCTGATCTCGTCCAAGCTCTGACGAGCGCGCTCGGCGGAGCGACGGAGACGAGGTGGCCGAAGACGGAGAGCCGGTTGCGGACGGGCGGGTCGCGGGGGCCGGGAGACCCGCGGCGGCCGTGAGCCCGCGCATGGCGCGGCGGCACGCGATCCAGCGGGCCGTCTCGATCGTCATGGGCCCCGTCTGGGTCACGGTCACCGTCGTCGGCATGTACTTCGGCTACCGCTACCGGATCGCGGACGTCGCCCGGGTGCGCCGCGAGTACCGCAGGCTGCGGGCCGAGTCCGACGCGCCTCTGCTGGTCTGCGCGAACCATCTCACGCTGGTCGACTCGTTCCTGATCGCCTGGGCCCTCGGCTCGGCCGGCTATTGGCTCTGGCATCCGGACGAGCTGCCCTGGAATACGCCCGAGCGAACGAATTTCGGCCGCACCTGGCTCCATCGCGCACTGCTCTTCGTCGCGAAATGCGTCCCGATCACCCGGGGCGGCGCGCGCGAGGACGTGGGCGACGTGCTCGAGCGCGTGAAGTACCTGCTCTCCCGGGGCGAGACGGCGCTGATCTTCCCCGAGGCCGGCCGCAGCCGGACGGGCCGCGTGCAGGAGGACTCCGCGGCCTGGGGTGTCGGGCGCATCGTCGGCGCGGTGCCCGGCTGCCGCGTCCTCTGCGTCTACATGCGTGGGCGCGCGCAGGCGACCTGGAGCGACTTCCCGGCGAAGGGCGACACGATGGACGTCTCGCTCGCCTGCATCGAGCCCAAGAGCGACGCCAAGGGGCTGCGCCGTTCGCGCGACCTCTCGCAGCAGATCATCCGCCAGCTCGTGCGGATGGAAGAGGCGTATTTCGATGCTCGGTAACGACGTCGTCGATCTGCGCGATCCCGAGTCGGACCCGGAGAGCTTCCGGCCGCGCTTCGACGAGCGCGTCTTCGCCGAGGAGGAGCGCCGGGAGATCGCACACGATCCGCGGCCGCTGGCGCGACGATGGGCGCATTGGGCGGCGAAGGAGGCGGCGTACAAGCTCGCGCGTCGGCTCGATCCGGGCTTCGTCTTCTCGCCGCGCACGCTCGTCGCGCGCTTCGATCCCCTCTCCGAGGCGGCGACCCGCGGTCCCGGCGTCGTCGAGCGACGCGGTCGTCTCGAGCTGCCGCGCACGGTCGGTCCGGAGATCTCGACGCTCGAGCTGCGCAGCACGGAGTCCGCCGCCTGCGTACACGTCGTCGCGCTGCCCGGCGGCTTCGATTGGGGGGCCGTCGACGTCGGCGTCGCACGCATCGACCCCGCACGCGAGGACGCCGGCCGGGTCGCACGCGCGCTCGCGATCACCGACGTGGCGCGCAGCCTGGGCGTCGCGGCCGAGCGGCTCGCGATCGCGAAGGTCGGCCGCGTGCCGGTCGTCGAGCTCGACGGGGAGCGCACCTCTCTCGTGCTCTCGCTCTCGCACCACGGCGCCTGGGTCGCCTTCGCCTGCGCGCCGGGCCCGGCACGGACCGGCCGCGTCCGGGGCGAGGCCGCCGCGGAGAGGACGCCGGGCGTGGCCTCGAGCGGTGGGTGGCGGCCCGTGCGGGACGGGCCGCGGAAGGACGCCGCGGGCGGACGACGCGCCGCGCCGGACTGGCGGACATCGACTGGGGGGACGGCTTGAGCAACGCGGCGAACGTCGACGGGGGGGACGGCTTGAGCGACGCGGCGAAGGGCGAGGGCCTCCGGGAGGGGACGGTGGATCGGATCGAACGACTCGCGATCGTGAATCGGGGCGAGGCGGCGGTGCGCTGTCTGCGGACGGCCAAGAGCCTGCGCGAGCGCGAGGGCGGCGGCCTCGAGGTCGTAGCGCTCTTCACGCCGCCCGATCGCGATGCGCCCTTCGTGCGACAGGCGGACCGCGCCGTCGAGCTGCCCGCGCCGCGTGGTGCCGTCGCGGCCTACCTCGACCACGACGCCGTGATCGCCGCGCTCCGCTCGGTCGGTGCCGACGCGGTCTGGCCGGGCTGGGGCTTCGTCGCCGAGGACCCCGTCTTCGTCGAGCGACTCGGTCGCGAAGGGATCGTCTTCCTCGGTCCGCCGCCCGAGGCGATGCGTTCGCTCGGCGACAAGATCACGTCGAAGCTGCTGGCCGAGAAGGCGGGCGTGCCCGTGACCGAGTGGAGCGGCGGCGCGCTCGCGGACGAGGCCGACGCGCGTCGGCACGCGGACCGGATCGGCTACCCCGTCGTGCTCAAGGCGACCGCCGGCGGTGGCGGCCGCGGCATCCGGATCGTCGAGCGCCCGGACACGATCGCCGAGGCCTTCCGCTCGGCGCAGTCCGAGGCGGCGGCGGCCTTCGGCAATGGCGCACTCTTCGTCGAGGCGATGGTCCGCGGCGGCCGACACATCGAAGTGCAGGTCGCCGCCGACGCCCACGGCCACGCCCGCGCCTTCGGCTGCCGCGACTGCTCCGTCCAGCGCCGTCACCAGAAGGTGCTCGAGGAGGCCCCGCCCCCCGGTCTCGCGCCCGAGCTGCTCGCGCGGCTCGAGGGCGCCGCCGTACGCCTCGTCCAGCACGTCGGCTACCGCGGCGTCGGGACCGTCGAGTTCCTGCTGACCGGCGAGGACTTCTTCTTCCTCGAGGTGAACCCGCGCCTGCAGGTCGAGCACGGCATCACGGAGCTGATCGCCGGCATCGATCTCGTCGAGATCCAGATCCGCATCGCGCGGGGCGAGTCGATCGCCGACATCCCGCGCCACGACCGCGGCTTCGCCCTCGAGGCGCGGGTCTGCGCCGAGGACCCCGACGAGGGCTTCCTGCCCTCGCCCGGTCGGATCGCCCTCTTCGAGCCCGCCCTCGGTCCGAATACCCGCGTCGACTCCGGCGTCACGACGAACACGCAGATCGCCTCGGCCTTCGACTCCCTGATCGCGAAGGTGATCGCCGCGGGCGACACCCGCGCCGACGTGATCGCACGACTGGCCTGCGCGCTGCGCGACCTCGAGCTCGTCGTCGAAGGGGGAGCGACGAACAAGGGCTACCTGCTCGACATCCTGGCGAGCGAGGACTTCCGGCGCGGTGGCGTCGATACGCGCTGGCTCGATCGCTGGGGCGTCGAGCGGCCGGCGCTCGCCGACTCGCATCCCGAGCTCGCCCGGGACGCGCTCGTCGCGGCCGCGATCCTCGCCTATCAACGGTCGCGTGCGACGCTGCGCACGAACCTCTTCTCCGGACAGGGCACGCGCGAGCGACTGCCCGCCTCCGAGGGCCAGCAGCTCGACCTGACGTACGCCGGGGAGAGCTATCGGCTCAAGGTCTACGCGATCGGATCCTGGCGCTATCGCGTGCATCTCGACGGCGCCGTCGTCGGCGCGATGATGCGCGAAGAGGGCGAGCACGCCGCGCGCCTGATCCTCGACGATCGCGTCCGCCGGATCCTCTACGACGCCAACGATCGTGGCCTGCGGCTCGAGGTCGACGGCCATCCGCTGCGCTTCAGCTCGCAGACTGCGGGGCAGGTGCGGGCGAGCACGCCGGCGGTCGTGGTCGCGATCCAGGTCAAGGTCGGCGACACGGTCGAGGCCGGTCAGCCGCTGGGCCTGCTCGAGGCCATGAAGATGGAGATCGGCTTCAACGCGCCGGTCGCCGGCACGATCAAGGAGATCATCGCGCAGAAGGGTCAGCAGGTCGCCGCCGGGGACATGATCCTCGTGATCGAGGAGGCGAGCGACGATACGGGGTCCGCGGGGGCGCGCTCGCGGCTCTCGCTGCCCGAGCAGGTCGATCCGTTGGCGCTGCTCTTCGCGTCGGCGGGCGAGAGTGGCCTCGCGAATCCGGACCTCGTCGCCGCCGACGGCGCGCCGATCCGGCGCCGTCGCGTCGCGATCGACGTCGCCCGCGAGGAGATCCGCCGGGTGCTGCTCGGCTACGACGCGAACGCCGATCGGGCCCAGGCCCTGGGCGCCTTCCTCGAAGCGCCGCTGCCCGAGACGATCTCCGAGAGCTTCTGTCGGGAGCTCGCCGAGATCCGGCACGAGGTGACCGCCTTCGCCGACGTCGAGGTCCTGACGGTGCGGGCGCCCTCGGCGTCCTTCTCGGGCGAGTCGGGTCCCTCGAACAACGCGCGCCTGCGCATGTACGTCCGCCGCATCGAGGCCGAGGGCGCCGGCATCGACGAGGGCTACCTCGACCTCGTCCGCGCGGCCCTTTCGCATTACGGCATCCCCGACCTCACGCCGACCGACGCGCTCCGGCGCGCGGTGCTGCGCATGCTCGCCTGCGACGCGGGCCGCTCGCTGCGTCTGCAGCTGATCCTCGGCGTGCTGCGTCGGATCACGACCCTCGCCGAGCGCGGCATCTACATGGGCGACGACCAGCCGCTCTCCCGTGCGCTGAACCGGATCGCGCGCATGCGGCCGCAGGTGACGGATGCCGTCGCGGACGCGGCGCTCGAGGCGGCCTACGTCGTCTTCCAGCAGCCCGGGATCGAGGAGCGCGCCCGGCGCACCTCCGCCGGCGTCGAGCAATGGCTCGCGGCCGCCGAAATCGAGCCCGTGGCACCGCCGGCGAGCGTGCTGCTCGAGGTGGCGGCGTCGCCGCGGCGGGTCTTCGAGCGGGTGGGGCGATGGATCGCCGGCGAGGACATGAACCGCCGGACGATCGCGCTCGCCGCCCACGTGCAGAGACGTTATGCACCGAGCGTGCCCGAGGCCTATCGCTCGGTCCGCGTCGATGGCACGCCGATCCATTGCGTCGAGTACCGCGACAAGGGCGTCGTGCTCGCCGCGACGGGACCGGCGACCGAGATCGAGAATGCGGTCGACCGCCTCGTCCGGGGCGCGGACTCGCTGCTCGAGCACGATCCGGCCACGCCGGTCGTGGCCCTCGAGTACCTCGTTCCGGAGGGCGCCGAGATCGACTGGGACGCGACCCTCGACGGGATCGAGGCGCGCTACGCCGGACGCGCCTTCCCCTTCCGCCTCACCCTCGGCCAGCTGACGGCCGACGGCGAGGGCGACGTCTACCGCACCCTCGTGCATCGCAACGGTCGCCTCGAGCTCGCGAACGAGCACTACGACCTGCATCCCGAGACCGCGAGTCGCATCGGCCTCGATCGCTACGCGGCCTTCGAGCTCGAGCGCCTGCCCGCGGACGAGGGCATCTACGCCTTCCACGGCCGCTCCCGCGACGGCCAGGGCGACGAGCGCATCTTCGTGCTCGCCGACGCACGCGATCGATCCCCGGAGCCGGGCCGCGAGCTCTACCACCATCTCGGGACCTTCGAGCGCGTCTTCAACCGCGCCGCCCGCCGTCTGCGCACGATCCTGCAGGAGCGCGACCCGCGCCGCCGGCTGCAATGGAACCGGATCGCGATCTTCGTGGCGCCGCCCATCTTCATCGAGCCCGAGGTCGCCGGCGACATCGCCCGCCGCCTCGCGCCCGCGACGCGCCACCTCGGTCTCGAGAAGGTGCTCGTGCGCCTGAACCGGCTCGACCGCCAGGCGCCCGACGCGACGCCCGTCCCGGCGGAGCTCGTGATCATGGACACGGGCGACCAGCTCGAGATCGATTGGCGCCCGCCCCACGACGAGCCCCTCGATCCGACCGACGAGTACAGCCGCAAGGTCGTCGCCGCGCGAAGACGCAAGCTCATCTACCCCTACGAGATCGTGAAGATGCTGACGAGCGAGTCGCCCGACGGCACGCCCGGCGAGTGCAGCTTCGAGGAGTACGACCTCGATCCGCAGAGCGCGCGTCCGTTGGCGGTCCAGGTCGCCGATCGGCCCTACGGCCGAAACCGCTCGGCCGTCGTCTTCGGACTGATCCGCACGCCGACGGCGAAGGTGCCCGAAGGCATGCTGCGGGTGCTCGTGCTCTCGGATCCGACGATGGGCATGGGGGCGCTCGCGGGGCCGGAATGCGATCGGGTCGTCGCCGCCTTCGACCTCGCGGAGTCCCTGGGCGTGCCGCTCGAGTGGGTGCCCGTCTCCTCGGGCGCGAAGATCGCCATGGACAGCGGCACGGAGAACCTCGACGCGACCGCTCGGGTCGTGCGGCGGATCGTGACCTTCACCCAGGCCGGCGGCGTCGTGCACGTGATCGTGCAGGGCGTGAACGTCGGCGCCCAGAGCTACTGGGACGCGCTCGCGACGATGCTGATGCATTGCAAGGGCGTGCTGATCATGACGCAGAACGCGTCGATGGTGCTGACGGGTCGGGCGGCGCTCGAGGCCTCGGGCGGCGTGTCGGCGGAGGACGAGGTCGCGATCGGTGGCTTCGAGCGGATCATGGGTCCGAACGGCGAGGCCCAGTACTACGCGCACAACCTCGCCGACGCCTATCGCATCCTCTACGAGCACTACCGCTACAGCTACGTCGTGCCCGGCGAGGCGGGGCCCCGGCCCTTTCCGACGACCGACGCGCGCACGCGCTCGATCGGCGATTCGAAGATCGGGCCCGAGGACGCCGATGGGCTCGCGACGATCGGCGAGCTCTTCGACGACGCGACGAATCCCGGTCGCAAGCGGGCCTTCTCGATGCGGGCCGTGATGCAGTCGGTGATCGACGCCGATGGCGGGCATCTCGAGCGTTGGAACGCCTGGGTGGGCGGCGAGACGGCGATCGTCTGGGATGCGCACGTCGGCGGCCTGCCCGTCTGTCTGATCGGCATCGAGAGCCGCAACGTCCCGCGCGAGGGCTACCACCCGCCCGACGGACCCGAGTCGTGGAACGGCGGCACGCTCTTCCCGCAATCGTCGAAGAAGGTCGCCCGCGCGATCAACGCGGCGAGCGGCAACCGGCCGGTCGTCGTGCTCGCGAATCTCTCGGGCTTCGACGGCTCGCCGGAGAGCCTGCGCAAGATCCAGCTCGAGAACGGCGCGGAGATCGCCCGGGCGGTCGTGAACTTCGACGGACCGATCTACTTCGTCGTCGTGTCGCGCTACCACGGCGGCGCCTACGTCGTCTTCTCGCAGGAGCTGAACGACCGCATGCAGGCGGTGGCACTCGAGGGATCGTATGCATCGGTGATCGGTGGCGGCCCGGCGGCGGCCGTCGTGTTCAGTCGCGAGGTGCGCGCCCAGGCCCTCGACGATCCGCGCGTGAAGGACATGAACGCGCTCGTGCGCAAGAGCCCGAGCGAGGAGAACCGGGCCGCGCGGGACGTCGTGCTGCGCGACGTGATCCTCGAGAAGCAGGCGGCGACGGCGGCGGAGTTCGACGCGGTCCACTCGGTCGCGCGGGCCCGCGAGGTCGGCTCGCTCAGCGACATCCTCGCGCCCGGCGTGCTGCGCGAGCGGCTGATCGGGTCGCTGGAAGCGTCGCTGCGGGGCGAGTGAGCGCGGTTGCCGCGTGTGGGCGGGGCGTCTCTCGGTGTGAACGGAGGCGTGAGCGGAGGTGTGAGGGGAGGCGCGAGCGGAGGCGACGGCGCGTCGGCCGATCGGGTCGCGCGGCCGACGCTGGGCGAGCGGCTGCTCGACGTCGTCCTCGAGGCGGCCACGGCGATCCTCGGTCGGCTGCCCCGGTCGATCGCGCCGGCCCTCGGTGCCGGGATCGGCCGGCTCTGGTTCGCGCTCCGGGCGCCACGCGTCTCGACCGTCGAGACGCAGCTCGCCCGGGCGCTGCCGGAGCTCGACGCGGCGCGGCGGCGGGAGATCGCGCGCGGCGTCTTCGTGCATCTCGGCCGCGCGCTCGTCGAGACGCTGCTCTTGCGGGGTCGCCATCGCCAGGCGCTGCTCGACGCCGTCGAGATCGAGGGCCTCGAGCATCTGCGCGCCGCGGAGCGTGCGTCGCCCTCGGGCGGCGTGCTCGTCGTGACGGCCCATTACGGCAGCTGGGAGCTGGCGGCGGCGAAGATTCCCTCGCTCGGCATCCCGGTTGCGATCGTGCATCGCGCCCGCGCCTCGCGCGTGCTCGACCGGGTGCTGCGCGGCCTGCGGACGGACGCGGGGGCGGACGATGCGGCAGCAGCCTCGACGCGGCTGATTCCGATGGGGCCGCGGGCGGGCTTCGCGGCGGCACGCGCGCTGGCCGAGGGGCGCAAGCTGCTCGTGCTGATGGATCAGAACGCGCGGCGCGAGGAGGGGCTCTTCGTCGACTTCTTCGGACGCCCGGCGTGTACGCGCTCGGGGCCTCTGCTGCTCGCGGCGCGTCAGGGCGTGCCCGTCGTGCCGGCCTTCGTCCGTCGTGCGCCCGACGGCCGCCGGCATCGCGTCCGGGTCGGTCCGGCCCTGGCGCTCGAGTCGACCCGGGCGGACGGGGGCGAGCCCGACGACGCGATGCTGCGTCGCGATCTGCAGCGACTGACCGACGAGATCGAGCGTGCGATCCGCGAGGACCCGAGCCAGTGGATCTGGACGCACCGACGCTGGCGGACCCGGCCGAGGCCCGACGAGGCGGGGCCGGGCGGACGGCGGCTCGCACCCGACGAGGCGGGGCCGGGCTGAGACGGGGTCGGGGCCGGCGGTTTGCGGGGCCCCGAGTCCCTGTGTGAAGATCCGGAGTCGCCCGTCCCGCCCCGAGCCCGGCTCGGAGACCGGAGAGACCCCGTTGCCCGAATCCGAATCGGGCGTGTCGTCCCCCACGGCCGCCCGCGCTTCCGAGTCGCCCCTGCGTTCGTCGGCTCCGGCCGTCGAGACGGGGCCGGTCCGGGCGCGGCCCGCTCGCGCCGAGGCGGAGCGGTGGATCGGTGAGGCCGTCGACGGCGGGGCGCTCGAGCGGGATCAGGCGGAGCGGCTGGCGGCGGGGCTCGAGGACGCCGGGCTCCGCGAGGCGCTCTGCGAAGGCGCCCGGGCGATCAAGCGCGCCGAGACCGGCGACCGGGTCACGGTCTCGCGCAACGTCTTCATCCCGCTCACGAACCTCTGCCGCAACCGCTGCACCTACTGCACCTTCGCCAAGCTGCCCGGCACGGCCGACGCCCACACCTACACGATCGACGAGGTCGAGGAGGTCGTGCGCGGCGGGATCGCGACGGGCTGCGTCGAGGCCTTGATGTGTCTCGGCGACAAGCCGGAGATCGCCTACCGCAGCTACCGCGAGGAGCTCGCCGGGCGCGGCTATGCGAGCACGACGGATCTGATCCTCGAGGCCTGCAAGCGGACGGTCGCCCTCGGCATGCTGCCGCATACGAATGCCGGCATCCTGTCGCGCGAGGACATGGCGCGGCTGCGGCCCTGGAACGCGTCGATGGGGCTGATGCTCGAGACGACGAGCGCGCGCCTGCGCGGCAAGGGGATGCCGCACTTCCATGCGCCGGACAAGGAGCCGGCGACGCGCATCCGCATGCACGAGGAGGCAGGCGAGCTCAAGATCCCCTTTACGAGCGGGCTGCTGCTCGGGATCGGCGAGAACGACGCCGAGCGCGTCGACACGCTCTGGACGATCCGCGAGCTCTCGCTCCGCTACGGGCACATCCAGGAGGCGATCGTCCAGCCCTTCCATCCCAAGGACGACACCAAGATGCGTGCAGTCGCGCCGCTCGCGGACGAGATCGTCGTCGGCTGGGTGGCGCTCGCGCGGCTGATCCTGCCGCGCGCCGTCCACGTGCAGGCGCCGCCGAACCTCGGCCGGGGCATGCTGCCGAAGCTGCTCGATGCGGGCGTCGACGACTGGGGCGGGGTCTCGCCCGTGACCGTCGACTTCATCAATCCCGAAGCACCCTGGCCGGCGCTCCTCGCCCTGCGCGAGGAGACCGAGGCCGCGGGCTTCAGACTCTTCGAACGGGGACCCGTCTATCCCGACTGGATCCTCGAGCGCCCCGATTTCTTCGACCCGCAGATGCGGGCTCTGCTGCCGAAATACGCCAACGACGCGGGCTATGCGCAGCGGAGGAACCCCCAGTCCAGAGAGGAGGCCGCCTGATGTTCCGACAGCTCCAAGACGCCGTATCGAGAGACGTGCGCGACCTCCTCGAGGGTGCCCTCGACGGGCGCGAGCTCTCGGCCGCCGAGGCCGAGCGCCTGCTCGGCGTGCACGGCGCCGACTTCCACGCGCTGCTCGCCGCCGCGGACCTCGCCCGCCGCGAGGATTGCGGCGACGACGTCAGCTACGTCGTCTGCCGCAACATCAACTTCACGAACGTCTGTTATGTGGGCTGCTCCTTCTGCGGCTTCGCGCGACACAAGGACGACGCGGCCGAGGCCTTCGATCGCAGCCACGCCGAGATCCTCGAGAAATGCCGCGACGCGATCGAGCGCGGCGCCTCCGAGGTCTGCATCCAGGGCGGCATCCACCCGAACAAGACCCACGAGCACTATCGCGACATCCTGCGTGCGATCAAGGCCGTCTACCCGGACCTCCACATCCACGCCTACTCACCCGAGGAGATCGACTTCGGCCATCGCAAGAGCGGCTGGAAGCTCGAGGAGTACCTGCAGTACCTCGTCGACGCGGGTCTCGGGACCATGCCCGGCACGGCGGCCGAGATCCTCGACGACGAGATCCGGAACGTCCTCTCGCCGAACAAGCTGAAGACCGCGCGCTGGGTCGAGATCATCAAGGCCGCCCATGGCATCGGCCTCCGCTCGACCTCGACCCTCATGTACGGCCACATCGAAGAGCCCCGCCACATCGCCGCCCACCTCGACCTGATCCGCGAGATCCAGAAGGAGACCGGCGGCTTCACGGAGTTCGTGCCCCTCGGCTTCATCCACGAGCGCAACCTGCTCTTCAACCTGCTCGGCTCGCGCCCGGGTCCGTCGATGGAGGAGGACCTGCGGATCATCGCCGTCGCGCGCCTCTTCCTGCGCCCGCACATCACGAACATCCAGGTCTCCTGGGTCAAGATGGGGCACAAGCTCGGGCAGATGGCGCTCTGCGCCGGGGCGAACGACTTCGGCGGGACGCTCATGGAGGAGTCGATCAGCCGCGAGTCCGGCTCGGACCACGGCGAGAACACGCCGCCCGAGGAGTTCCGCCGCCTGATCCGCGAGATAGGCCGCGTACCGGTCGAGCGCACGACGCTCTATCAGGTCGTCCAGCGCTTCGAGGATCCGGCGCTCGATCCGCCGTCGCGAGAGCCCAAGGCGGACGTGGACCTGTCCGGGCCGGCGCGGTGGCGGAAGCAGCTCGAGCGGGGTGGGCGTTCGCCGGTCGAGCTGACCGGTCCGGCGGCGTCGGCGGCGCCGCGCGGTGGGGCGACGACGGAAGCGGCCACCGGAATCGCCGCCGCGGGCGCCTGAGCCGGAGCGCAACCCGCACTCGCGTGCCGACCGACGGCCTTTCCCGCGGATCGTGCGGGATCCGCGGGGACCCGGGTAGGGATCAGCGCCCCTCGCGCTCGTCCGCCAGACGCTGGTCGATCCGCTCCGAGAGCGCCTCGACCTGGTAGCGCATAGGCGCGTTCTCGAGGCAGAGGCGCTCGATCCGCGTGATCGCGTTGCGGACGGCGGGATGGTCGCGACCGAGGCCGCGGCCGATCTCCGTGAGCGAGGCGTCCGTGTAGCGATGGGCCAGGTACATCGCGAGCTGGCGCGGCACGAGCACGTCCCGCCGCCGTGAGCGCGAGGCGAGCGCCTCGGGTCGCTTGCCGAAGAAGCCCGCGACGAGGCGCACGATCTCCTCGACCTCGAGCCGTCGCGGCGGCAGGACCGTCGCGGCGCCCGACTTGAGGTCGATCGCGCGGCGGGTGAGGTCGAGGTCGATGCCGCGACCGAGCAGCGATGCCGTCGTGACGACCTGGATCAGCACGCCTTCGATGTCGCGCACGCTGCCGGTCGTCGCCTCGACGAGCAGGTCGAGGCAGTCGGCCGGGAGATGCACACCGCCGGCCGAAGCCTTCGTTCGCAGGATGTGCCGCCGCACGAGCGCATCGGGCGGCTCGAGCTCGGCGACGAAGCCCCGGGCGACCTGGCTGCGGACGCGCTCGTCGAGGCCGGTCAGGTCGCGCGGCGCGCGGTCGCCGGTCAGGAGCACCCGGCCGCCGGCGTCGAGCACGTGCTGCACCGTATGGAAGAGCTCGAGCTGCGTCTTCTCGCGGCCGCGCAGGTGCTGCACGTCCTCGACGATCAGCAGGCCGATCCGACCGCGGTAGCGACGCTGCCAATCCTCGGAGCGGCCGTTGCGCATGGCGGAGACGAACTCGCTCGTGAACTGCTCGGCCGTCGTGTAGACGACGCCGGGCGTACGCCGGGTCGCGGCGGCCCAGGCTGCCGCGCGTGCGGCACTGGCCATGTCGGCGGTGGACTCGAGCCCGCCCGCATGACGCCGGGCCTCGAGCGCGGCCGCCCGTGCGAGATGCGTCTTGCCCATGCCCGACTCGCCGCCGAGGTAGAGCTGGTTCAGGCTGCGCTGCCGCGCGCGGGCGAGGGCGAGGGTCGCCTCGCGGGCGAGGGCGTTGCACGGACCGACGACGAAGCTCTCGAAGCTGAAGGGCAGCTCGGGCTGGACCGCGTCGTCGAAGAGCGGCGCATCGGAATCGACGGGCGGCGCAGAAGCGCGGGCCGCCGGGCGAGCGGCGGCCCCGCGCCGCGCGCCAGCGGCGACGAGCCGCGGCATCCCCGGCGCGCGCTCGTGTCGCGGACCGGTGTCCGGCGCGGCGGAGGGAGTCACGCGCGCGATCGGGGAGGAGCTCGGCGCGGCCGCGTGGGCCGGTCGCGCCGAGTCACCCCCCGTTTCGCCCTGGTCCGTGTTGGCAGCGCGCGTCTCGCGCGAGGCGCTCGAGGCGAATCCGCCGGCCGGCGCCCCGGCGTGCGCGGCCGAGAGCCCCGTCGCCCACGTGAGCGCCTCGGGTCGCGTCGCCGCGCGGGACATCGCCCCGTTCGCCGGCGACATCGCCTCGTGCCGCGTCGCTGCGCCGCTCGCAGCGACGGCCGCCGGCGCCGCCGCCGGCGTGCGGACGCGACGCATGCCGTGCACGCCCGCCCCATCCGGCGACCCGGCTTCGGCCCTGCCCGTGCGGCCCGACGCCATGGCCATGACGTCCGTCTCCGCCGGCTCGTCTCCGCCGTCGCGGGAAGGCCGCGTCATCTCGATCGCGAAGCCGGGCGAGGCCGCGAAGTCCTTCATCAGGACGAGCTCGATCGAGACCTCACCGGTCGCGCGCGCTGCATCCGCCGCTTCGTCGCTCGCCTGCATGGCCCGGGCCTGACGCCAGCAGCGCAGCAGGATCTCGCTGTAGTGCAGGCGGACCCGATCGCGATGGAACGAGGTCGGGCAACCGAGCACGATCCGATCTTCCGCGAGCTTGACGCGGAGCGGGGCGAGCCACGCGTCGAAGGCGAAGTCGGGGATTTCTTGCCGGGCGAGACGCAAAGCGTCCCCCCAGGCCCTGGTCTTGCAGATCATGCAGGCCGGTCCGATGAAGCGGAGCTATCTGACTTGAAACGGCTGACGATCGACTTGCCGAGAGGGAGCGTGGACAGCGTCCCGGCGCGCGACGGCTTCTCGTGGGCACCCGATCTCGAGCTATCCGGAGTCCTCGGATCGAACCACCGATGCCTCTTCCCTGGCCTGGCTGGTCGGTCGCCGATCGACGGCGACCCTTCCTGCCCTCCGTTCCTTCGATACGCCGACCGCGCGCAGTGCGACGGACGAGGCGGGACGGGTGGGGCTTCCGGGCCTCGAATCAGACCGAACCGTTTCCGATTCTGGCCCGATCCAGGGGGATTTGACGAGGTTCACGGGGATCTCGAAAGACTCGAAGTCGGGTTCCTTGGAGCGGGGCCGAGTAAACCACCTGACCTCGCGATTGGCAACGAAGTGCGGATCGGATGGTGACGACGAGGTGACACATTTGTAGAACGGCCGTGAGGCGGCTCAGAGCGGCCTCCAACCGCGTTTTGATATCTGAATTCCCATTTGATTCGGACATCTTCGCGAGAGATCCGAAGGCGCTTTCGACATCGCACCGCGGCTTCCCGAACCAACGGTTGAAAAAACGCGATCCGAGAATTCCAGCCAATTTCGAAAGAATGCTCGAAATTGCGCGATTTTCCGGATCGCCTTCTCGCGTCGCGATCAATTCGGGAGCGGCGCCGAGCCCGAGCCGCCGAGCCCACTCTCCGCGAGCCGGAAGCGCAACAAATCGATCATGATTTCGAACCGGCTCTCGATCGAGTCGGCCTCGAGCAGCTGCTGTCGCTCGATCGGGAGGAAGCCGATCGAGCGGGTCAGCGCGTTGACGAGTCGTGCCGGCTCGAGGTCCTCGAAGCCGGCGACGATCCGTTCGCGATCACCGCCCGGCGTGCGATCGACGAGCTGCCCGACCAGCTCGAGCAGGGCTGCGCGTGAACGATCGAGCGCGTCGTCGGCGCTCGAGGTCGTCGATTCGGGATCGCGCAGCAGCTCGACGCGCGCCGTGCGATAGAGCCGTTCGCCCTCTCGCGGGTGCTCCGCGAGGATGCGGAAGCGGCGTTCGCCCAGCAGCAGGATCTGGAAGGTGCCGTCGGGCCGCTCGCTCGCGTGCGCGATGCGCCCGAGACAGCCGACGGCGAAGATCGGCGGGGCCCCGGCCATCTGGTCGAGGCTGTCGGGGCGGACCGTGACCATCCCGATCAGACGCTCGCCGTCGAGCGCCTCGCGCGTCATCTGCCGGTAGCGCGGCTCGAAGATGTAGAGCGGGACCGACACCTCCGGCAGCAGCACGACGTCGGAGAGCGGGAAGAGCGGCAGGGACTCGATCACGTCCATGCGCACGAGCTTAGCCCCGCGAACCAGGCCTGGTTGACGGACCACGAGGGGATCCGGACACTGATGCGCAGGGGGGCGGAAGGAGACGTGGATCGCCGGACCCGGGCGGAGCTGCTCAGACGTCTCGAGCGCGATGCGCTCCGGATCTGCTCGCGTTTCGAGCTGCGCTACCGGGTGCTCGAGGCCGAGCGGGCCAACGTCACGAGCCGATACGGCGTCTGCTACTCCGACGGGACGATCCGCATCCGGCTACGTCACGCGACGACGGGGCGCCCGCTCAAGTACTCGAGCCTCGTGAACACCCTCTGCCACGAGCTCGCTCACCTGCGCCACTTCAACCATGGCCCGCGCTTCCAGACCTTCTACGCACAGATCCTCGAGTGGGCCCGCCGCGAGGGGATCTACCGGCCGGGTCGTCTCGGCCCGTCGCCGGCGGAGCGCGCCCCGGTCGCCGTCGCCCTCGCTCGGGCGGGTACGCCGGCGCGGGATCGCGCGCAGGCCCGGCCGCCGCGGTCGGCCGAGCCCATGCAGCTCGACCTGTTTCGCTGAGCGAAGGTCCTGCCTCGGGCTCGTCGTGCGCGGTCGGGGGTCGGGGACGGTCGGATCGGGGGGCGCCGGAGGCGCAGCGTCGGGTCGCTCGCGCCGGGGACCTCGCGGAGGTCTCGTCGGGGCGCTTCCGCGGGCGTTCGGCTCAGCCGGCGCTCGAGGCGGCGCGCAGCTCGTCGACCTCTTCGAGGTTGTTCGGGCCTTCGACGACCGAGCAGCGCACGTCGTCGACGGCGATCGACTTGTCGAGGATCTGCGCGATCAGGCGGCTGACGCTGATCTCGTCGTATTCGGCGAGGCCGTCCTCGAGGTCGCTCTCCGAGATGGAGAACTCGAGGGAGAGCTTGATCTTGATGTCGTCCATCGTCCTGTTTTCCTCAGCCCTTCGTCTATCCGTCCGATCGCCGGCTGTCGGGTTGCGGGCTGCCTCGGCGATCCGGCTCGTCGATCTTCGCCGCTCGGCTCCTCGGCGCGACACCGAGGCCGATCGCAAGTACCTGAATTTGCAGCGAAAAATGCGACGGCCGCGAAGGATACACCATGCCGGAGGGCAGGGCTATGGATTTTTCTCGCAATTTCGGGGCCTTACGGTCGGTCCCGGATCGCGGCGGAGGTCCCGGGATCCGACTTCGCGACGCCTCCCGCTGCACGGTCCCTCAGATGCCGTCGTCCTCCCGGACGTTCGACCAGACGAGGCCGATCGAAGCGAGGTGGACGGCGAGGAAGAGACCGAGCGAGAGGCGATGAAGGACGTGGAAGCGCTCGGCGGCCGCCTGGGTGCTCGCAGCGCCGAGCGTGCTCGGTCGGACGGCGGCGACGGCGGGCGAGAGCCAGAGCTCGCTGGCCATGCAGATCAGCGCGAGCCCGAGCGGGACCGCGACCCGAAGACCGCGCCGACCGAGCGCCCAGCTCGTGCCCGCGACCACGAGCCCGGCGACCGCGCCGCCCCAATGCAGGTTCGAGAGCAGCGCGCCCGCGAGATCGCCGGCGACGTTGCCCGGCAGGACCCGGAAGGCGATCCGCGAGACGACGAAGGCGAAGAAGGCCCAGGAGCCGACCCAGCCCCCGAGCGCGAGCCAGAGCGCGAAGCGAAGCAGTCGACGCGAGGACATCGAGTCAGGCCGACGCCGCGCGGTCCGCGTCGGTCGGGTCGTCGCCCCCGAGCGGCTCGAGGGTCACGGGGTCGAGGCGCTCGGACTGCATGTGTCGAGCGGTGCCGTCGTCGACGAGATCGCTGTGGCAGGCGGCGCGGCGGCCGGACTGGCCCATCGTCGTCTTCGTCTTGGTCGCGAGGCGATGGATCTCCTCGGGCGAGAGCACGCCGCGCTGCTCGAGGATCGCCTTCTGCTCCGGAGTCAAGGCGGCCGAGATCTTCGGCTTGTCCCACTGGTAGGACTCGTCCTTGCCCGAGACGAAGAGCGTGATCTCCTTGCTGATGCGGACCGAGCACCAGTCGTGCCCGCACATGGCGCAGAAATCCGTGTCGACGTCGAGATCCTCGTCGTGGTAGGCGCGAGCGAGGTCCGGATCGAAGGAGAGCTCGAAATGCTTCTCCCAGTTGAGCGCGGCACGCGCCTTCGTGAGCTCGTCGTCGCGGTCCCGCGCCGAGGGAATGCCGAGCGCCACGTCCGCCGCGTGCGCCGCGATCTTGTAGGCGACGCAGCCCTGCTTGACGTCGTCCTTCTTCGGCAGACCCAGGTGCTCCTTCGGCGTGACATAACAGAGCATCGACGCACCGTGGTAGGCCGCCGCCGTCGCCCCGATCGCGCTCGTGATGTGGTCGTAGCCCGGGAAGACGTCGGTCACGAGCGGGCCCAACACGTAGAAGGGCGCGCCGTGGCAGAGGCGTCTCTGGAGCTTCATGTTGAACTCGATCTGGTCGAAGGGCACATGGCCCGGCCCCTCGATCATGACCTGGCAGCCGTGCCGCCAGGCGCGCTCGGTCAGCTCGCCGAGGGCCTGCAGCTCGCCGAGCTGCGCGAGGTCCGTCGCGTCCGCGAGCCCGCCGGGCCGCAGTCCATCGCCGATCGAGAAGGTCACGTCGTAGCGCCGCACGAGCTCGCAGATGTCGTCCCAGATCTGCGCCATCAGGTTCTCCTGCTCGTGGTGGATCATCCACTTGGCGAGCAGGCTGCCCCCGCGACTCACGATCCCGATCAGCCGCTTCGCGACGAAGGGCAGATGCTCGCGGCGCACACCGGCGTGGATCGTGAAGTAGTCGACGCCCTGACGCGCCTGGTGCTCGAGGGTCTCGAGCACGGTCGCGCGGTCGAGCTCCTCGATCTTGCGGCCGAGGATCATCGAGTAGATCGGCACGGTCCCGATCGGCACCGTCGAGGCCGTGCAGATCGCCTCGCGCGTCGCGTCGACGTCACCGCCGGTCGACAGGTCCATGACCGTGTCGGCCTGCCAGCGTTCCGCCCAGCGCAGCTTCTCGACCTCCTCGTGTGTTCCGCTCGAGATCGGCGACGCGCCCATGTTGGCGTTGATCTTGGTCAAGGCTGCACGCCCGATCGCCATCGGCTCGAGCGCGTGCGCGAGGTGCACCTTGTTCGCCGGGATCACCATGCGCCCGGCGGCGACCTCGTCGCGGATCTCCTCCGGCGTGAGGTGCGGCTCTCGCCTGGCCACGCGCCGCATCTCGGGCGTGATCCGGCCGAGGCGCGCATGCTCGAGCTGGGTGATCGGCCCGAAGCCCTCGGGCGGCGCGAAGGCGTAGGCGTTCGCGGGGGCGCGCTCGGGATGGGCGGACTCCGCCAGCCGCTCGCCCTCGGGCAGCCGGCGCCAATCGGGCGGCATGAAGTCCCAGGCCGTCTTGCCCGAGGGCTGCGGCATGCCGGGTGTGTCCGGCGAGGAGAAGGCGCGCGGTCCGCCGATCTCGGGCGGGTTGGCGAAGCTGCCCGGCGTCGTGCCCGCCCGCGTGGAGGAGGGGTTCTGGCCGAGCGGCGGGAGATCCCAGCGCGGCTGGGCGGAGTCGTGGGCGGAACGCGGATCGATCGACATGGAGATTGCCTTCCCTACGCGCGCCTCCCGGCGTGGGCGGCGGGGCCGCGCGAGCCGGGGACGAGATCAGGTTCGAAGGGTCTGCTCTCAGATCGGGGCTCCTCGCGAGCCACCGACCACCCCCAGGCGTGAGACAAGCAGTGCAGGGGCGGAGCGTATCACGCAGCCCCGTCCGCTCAATCGACGCGTCCCCTCGACCGGCTCGTGGCGGTCTCACGCGCCGATCCGACCGTCGCGTGCGCGGCCGCGCTACTGTGCCGGCGATGTTCCACTGCCTCGCACGCGCGCGCGTCGGTTTGCCGACCTGGAGACAGGGTGCGGCCCGGCGCGGCGTCGCGCTGCTCGCGATGGCCGTCGTCGCGCTCCCGGGCCTCGCCTGCGACCGCAACATCGAGCCCTATCGCGAGGGCGAGGAGCCGAGCCCCCCCGACCTCGCGCGCATCTTCCCCGGTCCGCCGCCGGGTGCGGGCGGACCCGGCGCCGCGATGGCGCAGGCCGGCGGTGGCGCCGATCGCGCCGCGCTGCCGCCGACCCGGACGGAGGGCGCGGCCGTCGCCCGCGGCAACAGCGTTTCGCCGGGCCCCGCGGCCTCGGGCGCCGCGATCGAGGGGCGCATCGAGCTGCCCGGCGAGCTCGCGCTGGCCCGCCCCGACGGCGGCGTGCTCTTCGTGATCGCGCGGCCCCAGGGCGCCCGGGGCGGCCCGCCGCTCGCGGTGCTGCGGATCCCGAGCCCCGAGTTCCCGCTCGATTTCCGGATCGGTCCGGAGAACGTGATGATCCCGTCGATGCGCTTCGAGGGGGCGATCTCGCTCTCGGCGCGGCTCGACGCGGACGGCAACGCGATGACGCGCGGTGCGGCGGATCTCTCGAGCCCGGTCGAGGAGCCGCTCTCGCCGGGGGCGACGGGCGTGCGGCTGGTGCTCTCCGAGCGCGGCTAGCGGCGTCGGGCGCGCGCCGCGGCGCGATCGATCCGGGAGGGCGCCTTGTCCGATCCGCACGACCGAGGGCATCCGCGTCCCTGGCGCGTGCTCGCCGAGGACCACCTCCAGCACTGCAAGGTCTTCGACGTGCATCGCGCGACGATGCAGTCGCCGACGACCGGCGGTACGCATCCCTTCTACCGCATCGAGTCCCCGGCCTGGGTGAACGTCGTGGCGCTGACGGCGGCCGAGGAGCTCGTGATGGTGCGGCAGTTCCGGCACGGCGCGCGCGCGGTCACGCTCGAGATCCCGGGTGGGCTCGTCGATCCCGGCGAGTCGCCGGCCGAGGCGGCGGCGCGGGAGCTGCTCGAGGAGACCGGCTATCGCGCCGGGCGGCTCGAGAGCCTCGGATCGCTGAACCCGAATCCCGCCCTCTTCGGCAATCGCTGCCACATGCAGCTCGCTCTCGACTGCGAGTGGGCCGGCGCGATCCAGAACAGCGAGACCGAGGAGACGGCCGTCGAGCTGTTGCCCCTCGACGCGCTGCACGAGACCGTCCGCGCCGGCGGCATCGACCATGCGCTCGTCGTCGCGGCGCTCTACGCCTTCGAGCTCTGGCGGGCGGGCGCGGGGCGCGAGCGGGGCTGATCCCGCCGTGCGCACGCACGACGCAGAAGAGTGTCTCGCTCAGTCGCGTCCGGTCCGCGCATCGAGTCGGTCGAGCACGATCTCGAGCAGCCGCGGGTCGTCGCCGAGGGGATCGGTCAGCTCGATCGCGATCGACGGATGCCGTTCGCGGGCTCGGGCGACCAGCGCCGGCAGGGACTCGCGCACGTGGTAGCCCGCGACCAGGAAGTGCAGGTGTACGTGGATCTCGTGGGCGCCCCGCTCGACCAGCACGTCGATCGCCGTCCCGACGTCCGGCGGCGCCAGCTCCATGTGGGCGGCCTCGACGAGCCAATCGGGGCGCGCGCGCGCCACCGCCTCGGCGAGTGCCAGGAGCGTCGCGTTCGCGGCCTCGCTTCGCGTGCCGTGATCGACGAGCAGCACGCCCCGCACGCGCCCCGCCCCCTTCGTCATGCGAGCCACTCCTTCACCAATACGTCGCACGCACGACGAGGTCGCCCCTGGGCCGCACGCGGCACGCGAGCCGGAGCGCCGGATCGATCCGATTGCGCTCCTTGATGCGCCGCTCCCGCTCGCTCTCGGGCTCGAGCGCCGCGCTGCCTTCGACGATCTCGAGGCCGCAGCGGGCGCAGGCGCCGTTCTCGCCGCAGGCGCTCGCGATCGGCAGACCCGCGGCCCGGGTCGCCTCGAGCAGGGTCGTCTCCCCGGCCTCGATCTCGACCGAACGTTCGGAGGGCAGGAAGCGGATCCGGCAGCGCATCGCGGCGGGGAGTCTAGGCGACGCCTTCCGCTCGGGAAGCGTGCGGCCGCGACGACCGTCGGGCGCGGCTCGCAGCGAGTCCCCGTCCAGGCGCGCCCGCGGGCCCCGATGACCTCCGTCGTTGCGGCCGATCCGCGGGCCCCGATGACCTCCGTCGTTGCGGCCGATTCGCGGGCCCCGATGACTTCCGTCGTTGCGGCCGCCCCGCCGGCGCGCTGCGCCCTGCCGTGCGACTTGGAGGGCCTCGGGGCCGGGGGTACGCTACCGGCCATGGCCACGGCCGCGCTCCTCGTCATCGGCAACGAGATCCTCTCCGGGAAGGTGCGAGACACGAACTCGCCCTTCCTGGCCGTCGAGCTGCGCAAGCTCGGCGTCGAGCTCGAGCGCATCCTGACGATCCCCGACGACGTCGACCTGATCGCGAAGGAGACGCGCGCCCTCTCCGACGCCTACGACTTCGTGTTCACGTCGGGCGGCATCGGGCCGACCCACGACGATATGACGATGGAGTCGATCGCGAAGGCCTTCGATCGGCGGATCGTGCTGAACCAGTCGATGTTCGATCGGATGGAGCGTTATTCGGACAAGCCGGTCAACGAGGCCATGAAGAAGATGGCCATGATCCCGGAAGGCGCCGAGGTGCTCGACGTGGGCGGCCTCTGGTTCCCGATCGTGGTCGTCGAGAACGTGCACATCTTCCCGGGGATCCCCGAGCTCTTCGAGAAGAAGTTCCACGAGATCCGCGAGCGCTTCACGGGCGTCCCCTTCCAGCTGCGCAAGATCTACGTCCGCGAGAACGAGAGCGACATCGCCGACGTGCTGAACCGTCTCCTCGAGGAGTTCCCGAAGCTGATGCTCGGCTCCTACCCGCGCATCAACGAGGAGGACTACCGGGTCCTGCTCACCCTCGAGTCGAAGGACGGGGACTACCTCGAGCGCGCGACCGCGACGCTGGCGAGCCGCCTGCCGAAGGACGCCATCCACAGGATCGAGTGACGCGGCGGCGATGGACGAAGCGACGCTCCGGCGGATTCTCGCCTTCGCGCATCCTGCGTGGATGATCGGGAGTCTCGCGCTCGCGGTGTTCACGGCCCGGCTGGGGCTCGAGATCCGGAGGCGGCGTCGGGTCGGAGAGCCGATCGGCGCGGCGCTGCGTGCGCGGCATCTCGCCTTCGGTCGACGCACGCTCGGGCTCGTCGCGGCGGGCTTCGTGCTCGGCGCCGTGTCGATGGTCGGGCTGCGGGAGCGCGCACTCCTCGACAGCTTCCACGGCGTGCTCGGCGTGATCGTCGCAGGGCTCTTCGCGTGGACGGGCTGGAGCGGGCGGGCGCTGGCGCGCGGTGATCAGGAGGCGCGCGACATCCATCGCCTGGCGGCTGCGGGGGCGATCGCGTTCTCGGCGGTCTCGGCGATCGCGGGGTTCGTGCTGCTGCCTTGAAGCGGGGCGTGCGGAACGAGCTCCGCATCGAGCAGAAGCAGCCGTCCTGGCGCGAGTGGTTCACCTGGCTCGGTGATCAGGTCGCTCTCGTCCAGACACGCGGCGCGCCGGCCCACGTCCAGCATCGCGGCTGGCGACCCTGAGGTCGGGTCGTCCGGTGGGCGTGGGCCCGCTCGCTCGCGTCACTCGCTTCGACCCGCCACGCCACGCACCCAGTCGAGCAGATCGCCCCGCGCCACGCTCGCATGCAGCGCGTGGTCGTCGTCCACCTCGATCAGCCGCACGCGATCCGGATCGCCCGTCGCCGCCAGCCGACGACTCTGCTCGGGATCGATCAGCGTGTCGCCCGTGCCGTGCACCAGCCAGACCGTCACGTCCCGCGGCAGTCGTGCCTCCGGGTCGTAGTGCCGCGCCGCCTGCGCCAGCAGCAGCGTCGGCCCACGCCAGAGCCGCCGCGCGAGGAGCGCCACGACGACCGCCCCGCCGAAGGAGCTGCCGACGAGCACGTCGGGCCGGAACGTCTCGAGCGCCGCCGCCTGCGTCGCGACGCTCGCCTCGAAGTCCGCCGTGTCCATCGCCGGCGTGAGTGCATCGAACGCGTCGGCGAGCGCCCGCGCCTTCGAGCCCTGCGGACTGCCTTCGAGTCCGTGCACGAACTGCACGCGCAGGTGGCTGCGTTCCGAGTTCGCGTCACCGGCTCCCGTCGCGTCTGCCATCCGCCGAGCCTAGCCCCGCTCGCGTCGTCGACACAGGCGGTGGGGTCCACGTCGCCGGGTGGGAGTCTGCCGGCGGCGCTCCCCTTGTCGACCTGCGCGAATCGCCGGATGCACCCGCCTGCTAGTCTGCCGCGGCGACATGGACCGCGGAGGTGACCCATGAACCGTGCCCAGGCGAAGTTCGGTGAGCCGATCGAGATCGTCGTCAAGAAGGTCGAGTCGACGATGAACGGGATGGTGCAGGAGTTCATCCGCCGCGCGCCCTTCGCCGTGATTGCGACGGCCAGTGGAGCCGGAGACTGCGACGCATCGCCGAAGGGCGGCCGGCCGGGCTTCGTGCGCGTGGTCGACGAGGGACGGCTCGTCGTTCCCGACATCGCCGGCAACAACCTCTTCCAGTCCTACGAGAATCTCGAGACGAACCCGAAAGCGGGGTTGCTCTTCCTGATTCCCGGCTGCGACTGGACGGTCCGGGTGAACGGCCGGGTCTCGGTCGTCGAGGCGAAGGACGGGCGCCTCGAGGGCGTCGCGCCCGAGGTCTTCGATCCCGACGACAACACGCGCGTCCTGCAGGGGATGCTGCTCGAGGTGGACGAGGCCTACGCTCACTGCCCGCGCGCCTTCACCTTCTCGAAGCTCTGGGACGTCGCGGGGATCGAGAAGACGCGGGCAGAGGACCCGAACCGCTACTGGCTCGGGCGATGGCGCGAGGAGATGGCCCGGGCGGGCGCGCCGCCGCTCGTCGTCGACGGGGAGTGAGGCGTCGCCGCGCGGATCAGTCCCGCTCGTGCATCACGGAGAAGAGCCCGACCGCCAGCGCCAGCAACGCGCTCAAGGCGACCGTCCACATCCCGCTCCCCGTCGTGTCGAGGAAGACGAGCAGCGGCGCGAGCAGGCCGGCCGCCGTCACGGCGGCACCGGTCAGGAGCGCCGCCCAGGCGGCGACCCGGCCCACGCGTCCGGCGTAGACGGCCGCGGCGCAGAGCACGGCGCCGCCCATCGGCACCAGCAGGAGCAGGGCCCGATGCGGCCCCGAGATCGCCTCGACGGCGTCGCCCCCCGTCACCATCAACGAGAACCCGCTCATCGAAGCCATCGTCCCGAGGTGCAGCCAGGGCAGGAAGAAGCCCAGCAACAGCCCGAGGCCGGCCACCATCAACGCCGCGCGCAGGACCCACGAGCCGAATCGCGTGCGCGCGATCCGGTGGGGCGGATGCGATCCTCGGCTGTCCGGCGGAGTCTCGAGCGAGTCCATGGATCGGCCTCCCCGCGCGCCCGCGATCCGCTCAGTCGCGTGGCACCACGTCGACGGCCCGCTGCCGCAGCCAATGGTCCGCCAGCGTCAGGCAGACCATCGCCTCGACCATCGGCACCGCCCGCGGCAGCACGCAGGGATCGTGGCGCCCACCGGCCTCGAGGGTCACGGCCTCGCCCGTGCGCGTGACGGTCTGCTGCGCGACGCGGACGGTCGCCGTCGGCTTGAACGCGACGCGCAGCTGGATCGACTCGCCGTTGCTGATGCCGCCCTGGATGCCGCCGGAGCGATTGCTCGTCGTGCGGGTGCGGCCCACGGCGTCGGTCACGAAGGGGTCGTTGTGCGCGCTGCCCGTGAGCGCCGTGCCGGCGAAGCCCGAGCCGACCTCGAAGCCCTTGGCGGCGGGGAGCGACATCAGCGCCTTGGCGAGATCCGCCTCGAGCTTGTCGAAGACCGGCTCGCCGAGCCCGGGCGGGACGTTCCGCGCGACGCACTCGACGACGCCGCCGACCGAGTCCCCCTGTCGCCGCACGGAGTCGATCAGCGCGTACATCTTCTCCGCCGCGTCGGCGTCGGGACAGCGCACGTCGTTCGCGTCGATCTCTGCGAGGGTCACGCTCTCGGGGTCGACCTTCGAGTCGATTTCCTGCACGCGGCGCACCCAGGCCAGCACCTCGATTCCGGCGACCTCGCGCAGCAGCTTGCGCGCGATCGCGCCCGCGGCGACCCGGCCGATCGTCTCGCGCGCGCTCGCCCGACCGCCGCCCTGCCAGTTGCGGATGCCGTACTTGGCTTCCGTCGTGTAGTCCGCGTGGGAGGGGCGGTAGAGGTCGCGCATCTCCTCGTAGGCGGAGGGCCGGGCGTCCTTGTTCCGCACGAGGATCGCGATCGGGCTTCCCAGCGTCCGGCCCTCGAAGACACCCGACAGGATCTCGGCCCGGTCCTCCTCCTGGCGCGGCGTCGTCAGCACGCTCTGGCCGGGCCGACGTCGGTCGAGGTCGCGCTGGATCTCCGTGACGTCGAGGGCGAGGCGCGGCGGGCAGCCCTCGAGCACGACGCCGACGCCGCCGCCGTGGGACTCGCCGAAGGTCGAGAGGCGCAGGATCTGGCCGTAGACGCTGCCCATGAAGAGGATCGACTCCGATCGGTGGCCCCGGAACGGAGCCGTCTTGCAGGCCGCGGACTGTACCGCTTGCGCCGCCGGGCCGCCGAAGCTCGGGTCTTCGCCCGGGGCCGGTCTCGGGGAGGCGCCGGGATCCGCTCCTGGGTTTTCGTTCAATTCCAGCGGAAAGATGTGACTGCACTCAAGCTGCGTCCGTCCGCCGACGACATCGTTTTCCAGGGGCCGGGACTAGAGCGCCGCGCCCAGGGGAGTCGGGAGCAATGCGGAGCGAGCGGATCGAGGAGATCGGATCGGGCGTCGGGGGGCACCCCGTGGAGCCCGTCTCGCAGCGCGTCGGCAAGGCCTTCTTCGACGCCGCACGTGAGCGCGAGCTCGACGACCGGATCGGCGACCTGGCGGAGGCGCTGGCGACGGCATCCGTCGACCAGCCCGACCGCGTCCTGCTCCGCGTCGCCGAGGTCCTGGGTCGGGGACTCGGGGCGGATCGGGTCTCCTGCTATGTGCCGCTCGAGGGGGCGCTCCTCGAGAGCGCGACCGATCGGCTCGCGCGCCGGGCCGAGTGGTCCCGACGCGGCGCGGGCGACCCGACGATCGCTCCGGCCGACCCGAGCCGACATCCGGATGCGTTGTCCCTCGCGGCCCTGCCCGGGGGCCTCGCAAGTCTCCGCGCCGGCCAGGTCGAACGCCTCGCCGGCGTCCGACCGATCTCCGTCCGAACGTCGGGCGGCGCGACCCGCCCGGGTGACGTCGAAGCCGCGGCACGAGGGGTCGACGGTCGCTGGACGCCGCTGCGCCCGACCCGGGTCGTGCCCTGCATGGGCGCGGCCGGTCTGCTCGGACTCCTCTGCATCGAAGGCGGCGCTGCCGCGCGCATCGACTTGCCGGCCGTCCTCGGTCGGGTCGAGCGCGTCGCCCGGCTCGCTGCGGGCTTCCTCGATCGCCTTCGCCTGAGCCGCGCGCTGGCGGCGACGCGCACGCGACATGAGCGCGACGAACGCCTCTCGACCCTCGGTCGCGTCGCGAGCTCCGTCGCCCACGACTTCAACAACGTGCTCACCGCGATCCTCGGCTACGCCGACCTGCTCGAGCTCGACCTGCCCGCGCGCTCCCCGGGACACACGGAGCTCCACGAGATTCGCGAGGCCGCATCCCGCGGCGCCGAGCTCGTCGAGCAGGTGCTCGGGTTCGGTCGCACGCGCACGCAGGGAGGCGAGCCCGTCGACGTGGACGCGTTGCTCGCACGACTCCAATCGATGCTCGCGCGGGTCGCGGGGCGCGACGTGGTCGTCGAGATCGTGCCGCCGGAGGCGGGCAGACCCGACGCGCGGGTCGAGGTCGACCCCGGTCGGCTCGAGCACGTGCTGCTCAACCTGGCCTCGAATGCCCGGGATGCGATCGCGGAGCGCGGCGAGGGGCGCGGTCGCTTCTCGCTCGCGACGCGGGTCGTCGAGGTCGACGCGACGGGTCGGGAGTCCGGAGCGAAGCGCGGCGATGGGCCGACGTCGGCATCCCTCGCGGCCGGTCGCTACCTGCGAATCACGGCGTCGGACGACGGCTGCGGGCTCCCCGAGCGGCACGCCCGGCGCGTGTTCGAGCCCTTCTTCACGACGAAGGCGCCGGGCGCGGGGACGGGGCTCGGTCTCGCGACGACGGCCGAGCTGATGCGTGATGCGCACGGGGCGATCCGGGTCGAGAGCGCCCCGGGCGAAGGCTCTGCCTTCCATCTCTACTTCCCGCTCGTCGAGACCTGCGTGCGCGTGTCTTCGCCCGACGCCGTCTGCCGTCCGCCGTCGACCCCACCGCCCGCGTAGGCCCGCACGTCCCGTTCGTCGGTGCGGCGCGCTTTCTGCTCCCGTCCGCGAGTCGATCGGTTAGATTCCGGGCTCGGCCGAGACGGGAGGCTCGATGCGCGAGTGGCTCTACGACGTATTCCGCGAGCGTCCCGCGTGGATGAGCGCGGTGATGGTCTTCTGCGCGTACATGGCCTTCGTGTACCTGCCGTGGGACCTCTTCGTGAAGCCCGTCGCCGTCGACGAGGAGGTCTGGTTCGGGATCCGCTTCACGGGCTGGTGGGCCAAGATCCTCGCGATCCCGCACTGGTTCGTGTACGCCGCGGCGGTCTACGGATTCCGGCGCCGGCGGCCGTGGATGGCCTTCTGGGCCACGGCCTACACGGCCCAGGTCGCCTTCGGGATCTATCTCTGGAGCGCCGTGCGGGTTGGCGGCTTCTCGGGCGTGCTGGTCGGGCTCTTCCCGGCGCTGCCCTTCGCGGGCCTGGCCTGGGCGTTCTGGAATGCACGCGAATACTTCGAGCCGAGGCCGCTCTCGCTCGTTCCGCGCTACGGCGAGTGGGGGCTCGTGACCGGGGCCTCCTCGGGCATCGGCGCCGCGCTCGCCCGGGAGATCGCCGCCGACGGCATGAACGTCATCGTGTCGGCGCGGCGGGCGGAGCGGCTCGAGGCCCTCGCCGCGGAGCTGGAGCGCGACTTCGGCGTCCAGGCGCGGGCGGTCCCGGCGGATCTCGCCACGCGCGAGGGCCAGCGAACCCTGCTCGACGCCGTCGCGGACCTCGAGATCGGTCTGCTCGTCAACAACGCCGGCCGCGGGCTCGCCGGCCGCTTCGATCTGCGCGACGGGGACCAGCTGCGCGATCTCGTGGCGCTCAACTGCGAGGCGCCCGTCGTGCTCACCCACGCCCTCGTGCAGGGCATGCGTGAGCGGGGCCGCGGCGCCGTGCTCTTCACGGGCTCGGCGGCGGGTCGGCAGCCGCTGCCGCTGCACGCGGTCTACGCGGCGACCAAGGCCTTCGATCTCTTTCTCGGCGAGGCGCTGTGGGCCGAGCTGCGCGCGAGCAACATCGACGTCGTCGTGCTCGAGCCCGGCTCGACGGAGACCGAGTTCCAGGAGATCGCCGGCGAGCTCGCGCATGCCGGGGATCGCGCGGACGAGGTCGCGCGACTCGGACTCGCGGCGCTGGGCGAGCAGCCCTCCGTGATCGCGGGCTGGTACAACTGGATCCGCGCCAACCTCGCGGCGCGGCTCTTCACCCGACCGATCACGGCCCACCTGGCGCATGCCGTGATCGCGAAGCAGGTGCCGGAAGAGCTGCGCTGATCGCAGCCCGCCGGGTCTTCGCGCGTCGCGTGTGGCCCGTGGCGAGGGGTGGGTTGCTCCGGCGCGGTGCAGTGCAGACAAGGAGATCGAACGTGGCGCGCAGCCATTGGCTGATGAAGAGCGAGCCCTTCAAGTACTCCTGGGACGATCTCGTCCGGGACGGCCGGACCCATTGGGACGGCGTCCGGAACTACGAGGCGCGCAACAACCTCGCCGCCATGAAGAAGGGCGACCTCGCGCTCTACTACCACTCGAACGAGGGCAAGGAGGTCGTCGGCCTCGTCGAGATCGTCGGCGAGGCCTACCCGGATCCGACGACCGACGACGAGCGCTGGGTCGTCGTCGACGTGGCGCCGCGAACGGCCTTCGCCGAGCCCGTCTCCCTCGCCACCATCAAGGCCGACCCCGAGCTGTCGGAGATCGCGCTCGTCAAGCGCGGCCGCCTCTCGGTCGTGCCGATCACGCCGGCGGAGTTCCGCCGCGTGCTGAAGCTCGGAAGGACGAAGTGGCCCGCGGCTGGCGCGAAGGCCGGGACGAAGAAGTCGACGTCGAAGCGCTGATCCGCGCGATCCGAACGTCGCCTAACGCCCGCTCGCCGCGAGCGCGTCGGCGTACTCGTTCCAGCGCGTCCCGTCGTGCGCCGCGATCCATTTCAGCTTGACCCGCGGCCGCGCCTTCGCGAGCGCGTAGAGCCGCTTCACGAGGTCGAGATTCGCGATCGGGCCCGTCTTGCGCTTCCAGCCGCGCTTCTCCCAGCCCGCCGCCCATTGGTTGATCGTGTTGACGCAGAGCTGGCTGTCGGAGTGCACGACGAGATCGCGGTCCTCGGGCAGACGCTCGTAGGCCTGGATCAGCGCCATCAGCTCCATGCGGTTGTTCGTCGTGTCCGGGTCGAAGCCGTGGCCCTGGTCGACGATCTCGCCCTTCTCGACCCAGACCCAGCCCCAGCCACCGGGCCCCGGATTCGGCTCGCACGATCCGTCCGTGAAGACCCCGTCGTCGGGCCCCCCGAAATGCGTCTCGAGCACCTCTTCCGGAGTCAGCTGTCGATGATTGCGCCTCGCCACGGCGCGCAGCTTACCGCGTTCGCGCTCGTCCGGAAGGCGCTGCCGGCAGTCGATCGCACAAGCGATCGACAGAGCGCTACGCGCTCGTCCTGAAGAGGGGCGCCGCCAGCGGTCGATCGCGCGAGCGATCGACAGAGCGCTACGCGCTCGTCCTGAAATAGATCACGTCGCCGTCCGCGACGACGTACTCCTTGCCCTCGACCTGCATCACGCCCTTCGCCTTGGCGCCCGCCTCGCCACCGCACTCGAGATAGGTCGCGAAGGGGATGACCTCGGCGCGGATGAAGTGCTTCTCGAAGTCGGAGTGGATCTCGGCGGCGGCGCGGGGCGCGGCCGTGCCCTTGCGGATCGTCCAGGCGCGGATCTCCTTGGGACCCGCCGTGAAGAAGGTGACCAGCTCGAGCAGCGCATAGGCGGCGCGGATCAGCCGGTTCAGCCCCGGCTCGTCGATCCCGAGGTCGGCGAGGAACTCGCGCTTGTCCGCCTCGTCGAGCTCCGCGAGCTCGGCCTCGACCTTGCCGCAGATGCGCACGACCTCGGCGCCCTGGGCGGCGGCGTGGGCTTCGAGGGCCTGGCTGTAGTCATTGCCCGAGGCGAGGCCCGCCTCGTCGACATTGGCGACGTAGAGGACGGGCTTCGCCGTCAGCAGATGGGCCTCGTCGAAGGCGGGCCGCATCGCGGTCGGCACGTCGAAGGAGCGCGCCGGTCGCCCCGCCGAGAGGTGCTCGCGGAGTGCCTCGAAGAGCTCGAGCTCCGCCTTCGCCTGCTTGTCGCCGGACCTCGCCACGCGCCGGACGCGATCGATCCGCTTCTCGACGCTGTCGAGGTCCGCGAGCCCCAGCTCGACCTCGATCGTCTCGACGTCCCGGACGGGGTCCGGCGACCCTTCGACGTGGACGACGTTCTCGTCATCGAAGCAGCGCACGACGTGGACGATCGCGTTGGTCTCGCGGATGTTGCCGAGGAACTGGTTGCCGAGGCCCTCGCCCTGGGAGGCGCCCTTGACCAGACCTGCGATGTCCACGAACTCGACCGTGGTGGGGACGACCGACTTGGAGTGGATCAGCTCGTCCAGGGCCTGCAGCCGGGGGTCGGGGACGATCACGACGCCGGTATTCGGCTCGATCGTGCAGAACGGGTAGTTCTCGGCCTGGATCCCCGCCGCGGTGAGGGCGTTGAAGAGGGTGCTCTTTCCGACGTTCGGAAGGCCGACGATGCCGCAGGTCAGTCCCATGGGTGGCGCATGTTCCCGAATCCGCCGCCTCCTGTCATGGGTGGCGGGAACGGGCCGGCTTCGGCGCATCGTGGCCGCTCGGGGCGGCGGCGCGGGCGGTTCGGGGACGGGTGGCCGGGCGATGTGAGGCGATCGGGACCCTCGATCCGGCCCGTCGCGGGACGACCGAGCTGGCGGACCGTCAGCTGGAATGCTTCGTCTAACGCCACGTTAGTTTCGCGAGCTGCGCATTTTGCTCTGGTCTTCGTCGCATCGCGCATGCGAGAGTGGAGGCGTGGGCGGGTCGAACGTCCGAGGGGCCGTCGACGTGAGGTCCGGCGAAGAGCCGGTCGGCGATCCGCTCGGGACCAGGGGATTCGAGGAGAGCGGCGATGGTCGAGCGCGCGCCGGGGACGTCAGGGGCCGATCCGATCGTGGGTCGAGCGGACCTTGCGCGCTTCGAGGCCTTCTACGACTTCGCCTTCCCGCGTGTCTACCGTTTCGCCGCACGACGAATGGACACGCGGGAGCGGGCGGAGGCGCTCTGCTCGATGATCCTGGAGAGTGCACTGGCCCGGCTCGGCGGGCTCTGCGTGACGGACGAGGATCCGGTCGCCGAGCCCGCCGAGCTTGCCTTGGCACTCTTCTCGATCGCGAAGCAGGTGGCGGCGCGGGTCGAGCGCGAGCCTTCGCTGCTCGCTCGACCGAGGCTGGTCGAAGGGATCAGCTGCCGCCCAGCCGCGCGAGCTCGGCGTCCACGACACGGCTGAGCTCGTCGGCGTTCCGCGCGCCCTTGAGCGCGATGCCGTTCACGAAGAAGGCCGGCGTTCCGGTCACGCCGGCATCCCGCCCGGCGGCGAAGTCGGCGTCGACGAAGGCCTGGTAGCGCCGCTCGGCGATGCACTGCTCGAGCGCCGGGAGGTCCAGGCCGAGCTCCTCGCCGATCTCCGTGAAGGAGTCCTCCGCGAGGCGGCCCTGGCGCGCGAAGATCGCGTCGTGGAAGTCCCAGAAACGTCCCTGCTCGTCGGCGCACATGGCGGCCTCGGCGGCGGGGCGGGCGAAGGGATGGATGCTGTCGAGCGGGAAGTGCCGATGGACGAGGCGGACCTGCTCGGGGTAGCGCGCGAGGACCTCGGCGAGGACCGGCTCCGAGCGGATGCAGTAGGGACATTGGTAGTCGCTGAAGGTCATGATCGTGACGGGCGCATCGACGGGGCCGCGCACGAGTCGCGTCGCCTCGAGCTCCTGGCGCGGTGGCGCCAGCACCATCTGCCAGTCGAGGGCCTCGAGCTTCGGCGTCAGGAAGCCGTTCCAGACCATGCTGCGGCGCTCCTCCTGGAGGAGCTCGGCGATGTTCGAGGCGACGTCCTCGAGTCGTGCGCCGCGCAGGCGTCCCTGGTTGGCGGCGTACCAGGCGGCGACCTCTTCGACCGAGGGCTCGCCGGCCTCCGCGAGCACCTCCTTGCGCAGGGCCTCCGGCGTGATCCCGCGCGCGCGGGCCTCGGTCTCGACGATGTGCTGCTCGACGAGGTCGCGGACCGCCGTCTCGCGCATCTCGTAGAGGCGGTCGGCGGGCTGCTGGCGGACCTGCTCGATGAACTGCTGCTGCATGTGCGCTTCGAGATCGGCGTACGTGATGCGCTCGCCGTCGATCACGGCGGCGACCTGGTCGGCATCGGGCGAAGGGCTCGCTCCGGTCGAGACGTCGCGATCGAGCCCGAGACGGCCGCAGCCGGCCACGACGAGCGCGAGGCCGAGGGCGAACAGGCCGAGGAGCGGCGCGAAGGAGCGGAGCCGGGTCGGGCGGGATGTATGCATGGCCGGGAGGGTATGCGTTTCCTAGGCGTCCGGCTCGTTCTGGTAGCGGGCGAGGAAGTCGCGGGCGAAGCCGGCGTAGTCGCCGGCGAGGATCGCGGTCCGCGCATCGCGGACGAGTCGCTGGTAGAAGCGGACGTTGTGGATCGAGCAGAGGACGGCGGAGAGGACCTCGTTCGCGGCGAAGAGGTGATGGATGTAGGCCCGGCTGAAGCCGCCCGTGCAGGTGTAGCAATCGCAGGATGCATCGACGGGGTAGGCGTCGCGTCGGAAGCGGCGGTTCGTGAGGCGGATCCGGCCGCGCGCCGTGAAGACCGTCGCCGATCTCGCGTAGCGGGTCGGGATCACGCAGTCGAACATGTCCATGCCGAAGCCGATGCAGGCGATCAGGTCCTCGGGCAGGCCGACGCCCATCAGGTAGCGGGGCTTGTGCTCGGGCAGGAGGGGGGCTGCGTGGTCCGTCACCCGGCAGAGCAGCTCGTGTCCCTCGCCGACCGAGACGCCGCCGATCGCGTAGCCCGGCAGGTCCATCGCGACGAGCGACGCCGCGCACGCCTCGCGCAGCTCGGGAAAGGTCGAGCCCTGCACGATGCCGAAGAGCGCCTGGTCCGTCTCGCGCGCATGGGCCTTCATGCAGCGCTCCATCCATTGCAGCGTCCGCCGCACGCCCTGGCCGGCGAGCGCGCGCGTCGCCGGGTAGGGCGTGCACTCGTCGAAGGCCATGATGATGTCCGCGCCGAGCCGGTTCTGGATCTCGATCGACCGCTCCGGCGTCAGGTCCATCGTCTCGCCCGTCACCTCGTTCTGGAATCGCGCACAGCGATCCGTGATCTCGACGCCCGGCAGCGAGAAGACCTGGAAGCCCCCCGAATCCGTCAGGATCGGACCCGGCCACTGCATGAACGCGTGCAGCCCGCCGAGCTTCTCGACGAGCCCCTCCCCCGGCCGAAGCGCGAGGTGGTAGGTGTTCGCGAGCACGATCTCGGCGCCCGTGTCCGCGACCTGCACGGGCGTCATCGCCTTGAGCGCGCCATGGGTGCCGACCGGCATGAAGGCGGGCGTGTGGATCGGACCGTGGGGCGTGTCGAATCGCGCGGCGCGAGCGCGCTCGCTCGTCGCCTCGACTCGGAAGCGGAAGCCCGCACGCGAGGCGGAAGCGGTATCGTCGGGACGGCTCATCGGCGGCAGCGTAGCGGCCGGCGCCCGCCAGAGAACGCCTCGCCGCGCGACGCGAGACCGGATTGTCCGACGGCCCGCCCGAGCAACGCGAGACCGGATTGTCCGACGGCCCGCCCGAGCAACGAGAGACCCGATCGTCCGCCCGCCCGCCCGAGCAACGGGAGACCCGATTGTCCGACCGCGCCCCCGCGTCGCCCTCCGCCCCGCCGCATTTCGCCGATCGCCTCGTCACGCAGGTCCGCAAGCTCGGCCATCCGCTCTGCGTGGGACTCGATCCGCATCTCGCGGCGATCCCGGCGGCCTTCGCGCGGGGCTCGATGCAGGCCGGGGATCCGGCGAGTGCCGAGGCGGTCGACGCCTTCCTGACGGCGGTGATCGATCGCGTAGCTGGCCGGGTGGCGATCGTGAAGCCGCAGATCGCCTTCTTCGAGCAGCTCGGCTGGCGGGGCATCCGGGTGCTCGACGGGCTCTGCGCCCGGGCGCGGGAGGCCGGTCTGCTGGTGCTGCTCGATGCCAAGCGTGGGGACATCGGCTCGACGGCGGAGGGCTATGCGGGCGCGTACCTGGCGTCGGACGCGGCGATGCCGGTCGATGCGCTCACGATCAATCCCTACCTCGGCTTCGACACCCTCGAGCCCTTTGCGCGCGTCGCCCTCGGAGCGGGACGCGGACTCTTCGTGTTGGTCAAGACGAGCAATCCCGGCAGTGGCGACCTGCAGGATCGGGAGGTCGACGGCGAGCCCCTCTTCGGACGTGTCGCCGACGGCCTGGCCGGGCTCGAATCACGGCTCGTCGGGCCGGCGACCGGCTGGTCCTCGCTCGGCGTGGTCTGCGGGGCGACCTGGCCCGACCAGGCGCGGCGGGTCCGCGAGGCGCTGCCGCGCGCGCTCTTCCTCGTGCCGGGCTACGGGGCCCAGGGCGGGAGCGCTTCGGCCGCCGTCCAGTCCTTCGTCGAAGGGCCCGCCGGCCGCGAGGGCGGCATCGTCAACTCGTCGCGCGGGATCCTCTTCCCGGCCGCCGCACGCGGCACCCCGGACGCGCGGACCTGGGAGCGCGCCTTCGACGAGGCCCTCGAGCGCGCGATCGGGGAGCTCGGGGACGCGATCCGCGGCTAGCGAGTGCAGTGGCCAGAGGGCGCTGCGGCTAGCGCTAGCGAGCGCCGCGGCTAGCGATAGTAGGCGCGCTCGCCGCTCGACTGCCGCTTGCGGGCGCGGCGATGCTTGGCGCGGAGCTTCGCCCGATGGCGGCTCGACTTGTTGCGCTTGATGTGGCCGCGGGACTTCTTGGTCGCACTCATCGGGGATGGCCTCGGTCGGGTCCGGCGGAGCGCGGTCCCGGGGTCGGGTGGGGGCAGTGAAGGGCCGGGAGAGTACGCGAGGCCGGTCGCCATTTCCACGCCCATCGCGCGTCGCCCGAGGGGATCGAGGCCGGGAGCGGGCGACCGGTGGAGGCCGGATGGGGCGCCGCGCGACCTCCGGTCCGCCGTCCCGGTCCGCTGCGGGCTATGGTCGGGCGCGCCCGCGCCCGCGATCGACGCGGCGGGCGCCCGCACCCGACCCGATGTGCCACTCCGGCGGGGTCCGGCGCCCGACCCGAGCCGCACCAGGAGCCCGCGATGAACGTCCTGCCGGCGGGCACGAGGAGCCCGCGATGAACGTCCTGCCGACGGGCACGAGGAGCCCGCGATGAACGTCCTGCCGGCGGGCACGAGGAGCCCGCGATGAACGCCGCGCTCGAGCGCATGATGGACTTCGACCTCTCCGAGGAGCAGCGCCTCGTCCGCCGCGCGGTCCGCGAGTTCGCCGAGGCGGAGATCCTGCCCCACGTCGATCGCTACGAGCGCGAGGAGCGCTACCCGACGGAGCTGATCGCGAAGCTGCCCGCGCTCGGGCTGCTCGGGCCGATGATCCCCGAGGAGTACGGGGGCTCCTTCACGGACGTGTTGACCTACGGCGTGATCTGCGAGGAGCTCGCGCGGGTCGACTGGGTGGTGGCGTCGGTCGTGTCGGTCGCGAACTCGCTGCTCGCCGGGTCGCTCCTCAAGTTCGGGACCGAAGAGCAGAAGCGTCGCTTCCTGCCCGGCATCGCGAGCGGCGACATCATCTGCTCCGCGTGTCTGACGGAGCCCCGCGGCGGCACCGACCTCGGCAACATGGACACGACCGCGAAGAAGGTCGACGGCGGCTACCTGCTGAACGGCACGAAGGTCTTCATCTCCCACGCCGTCCACGCGAAGCTCTTCTTCATCGTCGCCTCGATCGACCGCAGCCTGAAGCACAAGGGGGTCACGGCCTTCGTCGCCGACCCGACGCAGATGAAGGGGCTCACGATCGGCGGGTTCCCGATGCGCACGCTGAAGCGGGACAACCTCGCGGAGGTGCATTTCGAGGACGTCTTCGTGCCCGACGAGGCCGTGCTCGGCGAGCCGGGGCGGGGCTTCCCGATCCTGGGGTCGGCGCTCGACATGGGGCGCTTCTCGGTCGCGGCGCGATGTGTCGGACAGTCCCAGCGCGCGATCGACCTGGCCGCGCCCTATGCGATGGAGCGGGATGCGTTCGGCCAGAAGATCGGCGAGTTCCAGCTCGTCCAGGACAAGATCGCCGACATGGTCGCAAGGACGGAGCAGGCGCGGCTTCTCGTCTATCGTCTGGGCCGGATGAAGGACGCGGGACTCGAGCGATGCTCGCTCGAGAGCTCGCTCGCCAAGCTCAAGGCGAGCCAGGCGGCGACGCAGAACGCGCTGGACGGGATGGCCGTGTTCGGGGGCTATTCGGTCACGGCGGAGTACGAGATCGGTCGGCTGCTCCTCGAGGCGAAGGCGCTCGAGTTCGGCGAGGGCACGTCGGACCTCCACCAGAAGATGATCGCCGAGTTCGCCCTCGGCATCCGGAAGCAATGACACGATGGCCAGCGTGACCCCCGCGGATCGCCGCGCACTCCTGAATCTCATCCTCGAGGTCTCCTTCGAGCGCCGCAAGGTCACGCTCTCGAGCGGCAAGGAGAGCGACTTCTATCTCGACCTGCGGCAGACGCTGATGCGGCCGAAGGGCGTGTCGCTCGCCGGGCGGCTCGTGCTCGATCGGCTGCAGTCGGGGCCGCCGGTCGACGCGGTCGGCGGGATGGCGGTCGGGGCCGTGCCGCTCGTCTCGGCGGTCTTGGCGGCGGCGGCGCTGGATCCGGCGATGGACGGACTGCTCGGCTTCTTCGTCCGCAAGGAGAAGAAGGCCCACGGCCTCGGGCGGCAGCTGGAAGGCGGCTTCGCGCCGGGCCAGACCGTGGCGCTCGTCGAGGACACGACGACGACCGGCGGCTCGACCCTCGAGGCGCTCGAGATCGTCGAGGCGGCCGGCGGGAAGGTCGCGCGGGTGATCTGCCTGGTGGATCGCGGCGAGGGCGCTGCGGAGGCCTTCTCCGCGCGCGGCGTCGAGCTCGAGGCGATCTTCCGGCGCGAGGACCTGCCGGTCTAGCGCGCGTGTGGGGCGCGGGAGCTCGGCGATGGATCTCTATCACATCTGGTGCAACCTCCGGCCGGGCGTCTCCGACGTCGGCTTCTGCGAGGACGTCGATCGCTACCTCGAAGCGCTGCGCGAGGCCGGTCGCATCGCGGGCCATCGCATCACCCGCCGCAAGCTCGGCCTCGGTCCGAGCACCCTCGGCGAGTTCCACGTCGTGATCGAGGTCGAGGATCTCGCCCAGCTCGATCGCGCGTTCCGCGACGTGTCGGCGCGAAGCGGTCCGATCGAGGCGCTCCACCACGCGGTCAACCAACACGCCACGGATCTCGTCTTCGCGCTCTATCGCGACTTCCCGGATCCCTGGCGCGCGCGTGGCGAGGAGCGCTTCTAGCCGCGGATGCGCTGCGACGGCGTCGACCGTCCATCGTCGCTGGCGCGAATCCTGGAGGAGCCCCGCATGTCGTACTCCGACTCGAGTCGATCCCCGCACGTCCATGGCGTGCGACAGGGGATCCGCGCGCTCCTGCTGGCGATCGGGGCTGCGCTCACGGCCTGCGGCCCGGACCCGATCGATCCGGAGCGCATCGAACCGAACGTCGTCGCCTACGGCGAGTTCGAGATCCGTGACGGTCACCCCGTGCTGGTCGTTCGGACCGACTCCGTACCGTGCGAGGTCGGTCGGCTCTTCGGCGTCGACTTCGAGATCGGCGTGCCACAGGGCAGCGGCGGACCGATCCCGGTGCAGGCCTTCTGGGTGCATCCCGAGCTCGCGATCGAGGGCGTCCCGCGCGCCGTGCGCGAGAGTCCCGCCGGGCCCCGGGGCCCCGAGTCGCCCGACGATGGCTCGCGCTTCGTCGGTCGAAGCCTGTGGGCGATCTCGCGCCCCGAGGAGCGGCGCAGCGGTCGCTACGAGTGGCAGCTTCGCCGCACGACCGACGGACGCGTGCTCGCGAGCCACGCCTTCGAGCTCGACTGCGCGGCGTCGGACGATCGGGCGACGTCGCCGCAGGACGTGCCCCGTGAGGGGCGCTGACCGTGCGGTACCTGGCAGCACTCGGCATCGCTTCGCTCCTGCTCTTCCTCGCCTTCTGGGGCGGCGCCATCGTCGTTCGCCTCGTCGCGGGGCCCCACCTCACGCAGAACGAGTTCACGGTCGGCCGCAAGCTCGACCTCTGCGGCTACGCCGTCGACATCCGGCACGAGATCTCGGGCTACGACCTCGACGAATGGCGCGGGGAGGGGCGTTGCGAGCGGCTGAGCGAGCTCGATCGATGCGTGCTCGGCTGCCTCGAGGCGGCGGGCACGATCGAGATCGGGGCTCGCTGCTGGGACGACTGTCTCGCGCGCTGAGGTGGGCCGTCTCGGGCCACCGGTTGCGAAGGCGCGGGCGGTCCGTGTCTCGGGCCACCGGTTGCGAAGACGCGGGCGGTCCGTGTCTCCGGCCACCGGTTGCGAGCCCCGCGGCGTGTTAGGATCGGCGGCCGGTCGGCGGCGCAGCCGATGGGAGCAACCGGCAGCATGAGGAGCATTCGACGGATCGGCGATCGCGGGCTCTGGGGCAGTCCCGCTCGCGGGGTGGCCATCGCCTCGAGCCTGGCCGCGGGCCTGCTCGTCTCGGTGGCCTGCACCCAGGAGACCCAGAACCAGATCGGCCGCAGCGTGCAGAACTGGACGGGCACGGACGGGGTGCTCGAGATCTACGCCGGCGACAAGCTCGTCCGCCGCTTCCTCCGGATCGACAAGCTGACGACCGCCACGGGCACGAAATCCCACGAAGCCCGGCCCTATCGATTCGGGTACGGTGTCCTCGACGAGAACCTGAACGGCGTCGTCGATCCCGGCGAGTCCAAGGTCTACTTCGAGTTCAGCGACTACTCGACCTCGTACGTCTTCTACGAGAACCCGCGCTGAATCCGGCACAGGTCGGGATTCCCTCCTGCGTCGGTGCCGGGCTCGGTGCGCCGCTCGGGATCGAAGGGAATCCGGCAATCGGCCGTACGTCGAAAACCCAGCCACCCGAGGAGCCCGCCATGCCGTCCCCGACCTTCGATCAGCTCAAGAACTGGGCCGAGAACTACCCCAGGCTCTGGAACGAGGGCAAGAAGCAGGCCTGGATCGACAACTACCGCAACATCGCGCCGGGGAACTTCCGGATGCTCGACCCCGTCGGCACCCCCGAGAAGGTCGGCTTCGAGCATTGCTGCGTGGACTCCTGGGAGCTCTTCCAGCCCCACGTCCGCTTCCGGATCGTCCCCGGGTCGCTCTTCATCTGCGGGAACGAGGTCGCCTGGCTCCTCGAAAACCATTTCACCTCCGGCGGCCGCGACCACATCGGCCTCTCGATCGAGACCTATCGTTTCGAGGAGAACGGCGACGTGACGATCCGGACCTACTACAAGGTCCCCCGGCATTCCGAGGCCGAGATCGGCGAGCTCTTCCAGACCTATCTCCCCGACAACGGGTGACTGAGCGCTCGCTCCGGATCCCCGACGTCGGGTGAACGAACGCTCGATCGTGTCCGTCGGGCAACGGGCGGACCGGAGTGGTCCACCCGCAGCGCCCGGCGACCCACCGGCAGCCACCTGCCGCTCCGGTACCGAAGCGGCGAGGGCATCCGGGGCCCGTCCGGCTGCGTCTCGGACCGACGATCCGGTCGCCTAGCTCGCGATCGGGCCACGCTAGGCCGGAGGTGACGGATGCGCTCTGGACGGCATCATGTTTGTCGCGCGTCGCTCCAGGCCGCTCGAGCGCGCGTTGCGCCGCGGCTCCGCCGAAGGATGCGAAGGAAGACGGTGCTGGCGGGTGGCAATCGCTGGCAAGAGGCTATGCTCTGCCGCGGCGTCCTTTTGTTCAACAAACAATCGTATTAGGTTCGAGGAATGAGAAAAGTCAGAGACTGGTCTGCTGTGATCGATCGTCTTAACAAGAGCCCGAAGGGTGAGCTGAAGATCAAGATGGGCTCTCCGGGCAGTGCCCAGGTCACCCGCTGCCGCCTGCTCGCCGAGTGGGCGAATCTCGAGGCGACCACGAAGGGCGCGGTGCTCCACCTCCGCCTGGCGGGTAGCTAGGTCGTTCCTCCGTGCGTCGCGGCGCTTCCTCAGGAGGCGCTGCGACGCGCGGATCCGGCACTCCGCGGCCGGGCGCCGGGGAGACGGAATCGGAGGGCGGAGCGACGATGCTGATCCGATTCGCTCTCCGCGACGGCACGATCTTCGCCGTGGCGCTCGCGCTCTGGTGGCTGCTCGCCGCGCGCTCCGCGGGAGGCGATTTCGTCGCCGACTTCGCGGGCTGGGTCACGGGCCTGTTGCTCGCCGTCTGCGCCTATCTCGCGCACGAGTGGAGCCACTACCTGGGCGCGGTCGCCATGGGCAGCCGCGTCTCGGTCGGCACGAATCTCGCCTCCGGCTTCCTCTTCCGATTCGAGGCCGAGGGCAACTCGCTCGCGCAATTCGTCGTCATGTCGCTGGCCGGCTTCGTGGCGACGGCGCTCGCGCTCGCCGTCTTCTACACGCAGCTCCCCGACGCCTGGCTCGCCAGCCGCGTCGCGCGGGGTGGCGCCGTCTTCCTCGCCTTCCTCGGCCTGACTCTGGAGCTGCCGTTGCTGCTCTACGGCCTCGCGATCCGCGGGGTGCCGCGGCAGGTCGCGGTCTGACCCGACCCTCGGCCGGGGGCGAGCCACGCTCTGCTGCCGCGCTCAGATCGGCTCGAGCTCGTCCCAGGCGGGGCCGAGCATCCGGCGCAGGAAGGCCTCGGAGGCCCAGATGCGCTCCCCGGCGAGCAGCCCGTCGCGCTCGGCGGAGGCGATCAGCACCCCGATCACGCGATGGGTCTCGGGTCCATCGTCGCCCGCGATGTCGACGGCGTACTCCTGCGCGAGCGAGGCCTCCGACAGCCACTCCTCGACGAGCGCGAAGCCGCGCTGACTCGGCATGAACACCTGCATGAGGTGTGTGTAGTAGCGACGGACGGCGTCGCGTCCCCGCATGCGGCGCCCCACGGGCCAGAACTCGTAGACCGGCTCGTCGACCAGCGTGGCCATCGTCGCCTCGAGGTCGCACTCGGTCTCGACGCGTGCGTGGCGCTCTCCGAGCTCGCGCATCGATTCGGCGGTCCAGCCGGCGTGCTTCTGTGTCATGCTGTGTCTCTCGCCTCCGAAGGCTCGGGTCGGATCGATCCGATCGGGGGAGGCTATCGCGGGAGCCTGCTGGGGGCCGGGCTTCGGGGACGGAGTCGGGCATGGCGGAGACGACGCGGAGCGGGCAGGGACGGACGGGCCCGGGGCAGACACCTCGCGAGGCGGTGGCGGCGCCCTCGATTCCGACGGCGGGCCGTCGCGCCGGATCGCCTCGCGGCGCGTCCTCTCGTGGCATGCTCCTCGTGGCCGGTCTGGCCCTCGCGTCGCTCGCGATTGCAGCGATGCCGCCCGCCGCGTCTGCCGAGGCGCCGGGGAGCCTGCCCGGCGCTACCGCCGGATGGAAGCTCGCCTCGACGCACGTCGAGGCGGGTCTGCCCCTCGCGCTCTACGTCGAGGCCGAGCCCCGGCCCGGCAACCCGACGTTCCGGATCGACACGCGATTCGCCGTGTCGCCTGCGGTCGCGGCCAGCACGTTGATGGCCCAGATGGTGCGCGAGGACGACGTCCCGAGCGGTCAGCGACGACGGGTCCTCGCCCGGGGCGAGCGCGAGAACCTCATCCACACCTTCATCGACCTGCCCTTCCTGCTCGCCGACCGCGAGATCGCGCTGCGCATCCGGCACACGGACGATCCCGCGACCGGCATCCACCGCGTCGACTTCGCGGACGACAACGCCCTGCTCCCGCCGCCCGCGAAGGGCGTGCTGCGGCTGGAGAACACAGGGGGCTATTGGGAGTTCCGACCGGCCGGTTCGACGGAGACGGAGGCGACCTACGTCACGCGGACCGACATCGGGGGCTCGATCCCGGCGTCGATCGGCGATCGGCTGATGCGCGGGCAGGCCTTCGATTCGGTCGAGCGCCTTCGCAAGGCGCTCGACGAGCGGCAGCGTACGCACGTCGCGGGCGCGCCGCCGGCGGTCGAGGGCCGCTGAGCGTCGGCCCGCATCGACGTTGCGGGCGCACGGGCGCCGCGATCCGCATTCCGGACCGCGCGTGATCCACGCCGCGTCGCCCCCGCCCCCCGCGTGATACGCTCCGCGCCGCCCCGCCCCCCGCCGCATGGAGTCGAGCCATGGTCTACGTCGTCGCCGCCTACTCGATCACGGTGGTCGTGCTCGGCCTCTACGGCGTGCTGCTCGCGCATCGCTCGCGGCTGCTCCGTCTCGAAGAGGATGCGGTCCCGGGTGTGTCCAGGTCGGGTCGCGCCGCCGACCCGCGCCGCGGCTTCGACCTCGGGGCTGCGCTGCTCGCACCCTTCTGGCTGCTCGCGCACGGGATGCCGGGCATGGGGCTGCTGCTGCTCGTGCCGTGTCTGGCGCTCGCGCCGCTGGTCGCGCGGGGGCTCTGGCTGCCGGCGCTCTTCGTCGCCCTCGTTCCGATCGCGGCGGGTGCCGCCCTCGGCTTCGCCGGCCATCGGATCGCCGCCGAGCGCACGGGCCTCACCGATCCGCGTGCACTCGCCCGTCGCCAGCTGCCCTGGGCACTCGCGGGCATGGCGCTCTGGACCTTCGTCCTGCCCTGGGCGCTCTATCTGGTCGGGGCGGACTGAGTCGTCCCGGGGCGCGGGCGTCGCTCGCCTAACGCGGTCGATGCTCCGTGCCGAGTCCCGCCGTCACGAAGAGGACGCTCGCCTCGCCCTCGACGTCGGCCGTATGCCAGACGCCGGGGTCGTTGATCGCGTACGCGCCGGCGGCGAGGTCGATCGACACGACACGACCATCGGGCTGCTCCTGCAGGAGCGTGATCGAGCCCGCCGTGCAGACGACGAGCTCGTGACCGTTCGGATGCATCTCCCAGGCGTCCCAGGACGCCGAGAAGGTGTGCAAGACGACGAGACGGCCTTCCGCCCCGTCCGCCTCGTGGCGCGCCGAGTAGTCGGCATACCAGGCCATCTCGCCCGTGAAGAGCGGCTCGACCTGCGCGGTCGCGCCGAGACCGAGATGGACGGGATGTCGCCCGAGATCGCGACCACCGCCCATGAGCGCTCCTCCGTGAGCGACCGCCGAGCCCCGGCGTCCCCGCCCCGATCAGCCGACGTCGACGAAGCGCGCCACGGACGCGAGCACGGCGTCGTGGATCGGGCCGTTCGTCGCGATCACACCGGCGTTCGTCTCGAGCTTGCGGCCGTGGCCGAAGTCGAGGTCGTTGCCGCGCACGTCGGTCACGCGCCCGCCGGCCTCCTCGACGACGACGAGGCCCGCCGCGTGGTCCCAGATCTTCTCGCGGTAGTCCTTGCGGGTCGGCAGGCGCAGGTAGATCTGCGCCTCGCCTCGGGCGACGATCGCGTACTTGCACTGACTGTCGACGCGGACCGGCTCCTCGTGGATGCCGAGGTCGGCGGCGATCTGCGCGCTCTGGTCCTGGTCGCTGTGACCCGACTCGACGGACTCGCAGAAGCGGGCCGCCGTCGTCGACGTGATGTCGCTGACCCGGATCGACTTGCGACCGGCGTCGCCCGTTGCGGACAGGGGCTGGATCGTCGCCCCACGACCGCGCACGGCGGCGAGCAGGCAGCCCGGTCGGCCGTCGGGACCTTCGAGGTTCGGGCAGCCGAGCACGCCGAGCACGACGCGGCCCTTCTCGATCAGCCCGAGCGCGATCGCGTACTGCTCGCCGCGCAGGAAGCCCTTCGTGCCGTCGATCGGATCGAGGGTCCAGTAGCGCTCGAGGGAGCCGTCGGGCGTCACGCCGCCGAGGTCGATCCAGCCGAGGGCCTGGTCGACGGAGACGTCGGCGCCGCGCACGCCGCGCACGTGGTGGACGACCTTGTCTCGGGTCGCCTCGGCGCCGGCCTCGCGCAGCTCCGCGGCGTTCTCCTCGCCGACGACCTCGTGGATCTTCGAGCTGTCGGCGAGCGCAGCGCAGACGAGGGCCTGGGACGCGAAGTCGGCGACCGTGACCGGGCTCTTGTCCTTCTTCTCGAGGGTGGCGGCGGTCACCAGGTTCTTCTGGACGCTCTGGCAGACGCTGGCGGCGCCGCGCACGGCGGCGATGGCCGCGACGAGCTCGGCTTCGAGATCGATCTTCGACACGGATTCCTCGCATGGGGCCGGTCGCATCGACCGACGACGGGGGGAGCTGGGCCGCGCCGACGATAGCGAAGCGACCCCGCGTCGGAGGGAACGCCACGACCCGGTTCCGGAAAGCGAGCACCCACCCCGGGGCGGGCTGCCGATCGCCTGCGGCGGCCCGCAGGCGCAGCGGTTCGGCAGACAACCGGCCAGCGCGGGGCGGTGTCTCGGGAATCACGGCCACGCGCGCTCGCGGGCGGGCACGGCGTGGTGTTTGCATCGCTCTCGGGGCGGGAACGGATCGGCGGAGGTCGCATGGCGCTCCGACTCGGCACATTGAACGTCTGGGGCCTCCCCGAGGCCTTCTCCGACGACGTCTCGTCGCGGATGCGGGCCCTCGTGGCGCGTCTCGAGGCCTCGCCCCTTGACGTGCTGCTCGTGCAGGAGGCGTGGACCGAGGAGGTGCGCGACACGCTGCGCGAGGGTGGCGTCGCGGCCGGCTTCGAGGTCGCGTCGGGCGCGGGGCTCGGATCGAGCGGCGGACTGATGCTGCTCTCGCGGGTCCCGATCCGCGCGGCCCGCTTCGAGCGCTTCGAGTTCCGCGGCGACCCCGAGCGCATCGCGCAGGGCGAGTTCCTCGGCGGCAAGGGCTTCCAGACCGTCGTCGTCGAGGACGGCGAGCGCCCGCTCACCGTGATCAATACCCATCTCCACGCGCGCTACCGACGCGGCCGCCCCCGGCTCGACAGCGCCGTCCGCGCCGCGCAGCTGCTGCAGATCGTGGGCGCGCTGCGGGAGCTGCCCGGTCTCGTCGTCGTCGGGGGCGACTTCAACTGCTCACGCGGCGATGCCGAGTACGAGATCTTCCGCGGGCTCGCGCGAACGCAGGAGGTCGCTTCGGGCGAGGGCTTCGCGACGCTCTCGAAGCAGAACTTCTACAAGCGCGACCGCTCGGGCGAGGACAAGCGCATCGACTTCCTCTTCGTGCGTCCGGTCGCGGGCGTCCGCTGGCGTGCGCGGGGCGCGGGGCTCCTCTTCGACGAGCCCGTCGCGATCCGCCGCCGCGACCGCTCCTTCTCGGACCATTTCGGCTTCCAGGCGGAGCTCGACTGGCAGACGGTCTCTTCGGTCGCGGCCGCGACGGCCTCGCGACGACCGGACCCCGCCGCCTTCGACCTCGCCGACGACCTGCTCGACCTGGGCCGGGCGGAAGCGAATCGCCGCGAGCGCAAGCATTTCCTGCACGCCGGCGGCTTCCTCGGCGCGGCGGCCCTGGCGGCGATCGTGCGCCGGCACCCGGTCGTCGATCGCCGGCGCTTCCTGCGCGGCGCCGCTGGCGCGATCGCTGCCGTCGCTCTCGCGCCAGCGGTCGGCTACGGCGCGCTCGCACGAGTCGACTCGGACTCGAAGCGGGATGCGCTGGACGATGCGCGGGCGGTGCTGGCGGAGCTGCGCGGCAGGGCGTGACATGAGGCCGCAGGAGGCCGTGCCAGGCGTCCCGGCCGTGTGCCGTCCCGGCTCCAACTTCTCTCTGCGCGCGGCGGTCCCGCTGGTTGCCTCGGCGATCGTGCCGCGGCGCGCCTCGCGTCTCATGTCGCCGGGACGACCCACGCCCGTGCCGCTCGGGACCGATTCGCTTCGCGGACGGACGTGCCCCGACGGCGGGTGTAGAGATGACGGCCGTGCTCGGCCGGCGTGCTTCGGCTGACGCATCGGCCATGCAGGGCGGGCGTGTGTTGCTCGCTCATTTCGTTTCGGCGCGGCCGACGATGAAGCGGTCGCGGTAGTCGCGATAGGCGGACTCGATCTGTGCGCGCGTGTAGCCGAACTCTTCGAGGGAGTAGTCGTGGGCCGCGCGCTTGTCGCGGCGGTTCTCGTCGCCCCATTGCTTCATGGCCTCGCGGGCCTCGTCCGTGAAGGGCCGGCCGATCTTCTCGTAGACCCGCGCGATCCCCGACATCGGATCGCGCCGGTTCTCCTCGTAGAGCACGTCCACGAAGCGCGCCTCCTGCCCCGCGTCCCGCGAAGCCAGGCATCGCGTCATCGCCCAGGACCATCGCTCGATCACCTGCCGCCCGACCTCGAGCGGGTCGACGCGATCCGAGTTGGTCCGCCAGGTCGCCGCGTAGAGGCTCGCCATGGAGGGGATCGTCTCGATCGGGTCGCGATGGGTCTGGACGAAGGTGGCGTCGGGGAAGTGGCGGACGAGCACGTCGATCCAGGCGATGTGGAAGGGCGCCTTCAGGATCCAGCGCGAGCGACGCTGGCCGGCCTCCTTCTTCTGCCACTGCAGGAACTGCAGCATCCGCTTCAGGTGGCGATAGCCGGGAGCGAGATCGGCCGTCGTGACGTAGTCGCGGTAGGAGGGGACGTTGCAGAAGGCCTCGGGCACGTAGGAGAGGAAGGCATGCTCGAGCAGCATGATCTCCTCGTCCGGCCCCTCGGCGTCCCAGGGATGGATCGTCTCGAGCTCGGGCGCGGCTGCCAGGATCGCCGCGATCTCGGCGTAGGCGTCGGGGATGCGCGGATCGTCGCGCCGCCAGTCGGAGCCGGGGTAGGGGCAGGGGCTCCGGCACTCCCACCAGCGGACGGAGTAGACGTCGGGATCCGCCGACAGGAGTCGATGCATCATCGTGCTCCCGGTCCGCCCGAGCCCCACGATCACGACCGGCTCCCGGATCTCCTCCTCGAGGATCTCCGGATGTCGCCGGAAGTGGTCCTGCGCCGAGAGCCGACCGACCAGACTGCCCACGACGCGCTCGTACATCGTCACGCGACCGATCGGATGCAACGCCGCCTCGTGCTCGAGCGAGTCGAGCAGTCGCGCGAGCGGATCGAGAAGTCGTCCGCACCGAAGTCCTCGAGCCCCGCGCGTCGCCGCGCGTCGGCCAGCACGCGATCGCGTTCGAAGCGCACCTCGGGCAGCGTCTCGGACAAGCTTCGTTCCTCCCTTCGAGCGGCCGACCTCGCGTGCCTCCGGCGTCCGTGATCGACCGGGGACCTCCGGATCGCGCGCGAGGATAGGGACCTCGCCCGGGCATCGCCTTCGCGATCGGGATCCGTCGCGCGGGTCGAGCGCTGCGCCAGTGCCCGCCGCGCGCGGCCGGCGACCCGGTCGGGTGGTACGTTCCCGGCCGGAGCCGGGGGGCATGGCGCAGACGCATCAGGGCGACGCGGCGGAAGGGGCTGGGACCGCCGGCGGGACGGCCGAAGCGCCGATCTGGCTCCTGCTCGGCGAAGCTCGGCGACAACGCGCAGGTCGTGAATCTCGCGCACGCCGTCGGGCTCCCCTGGCTCGAGAAGTCGGTCGTCGTGCGTCCCGAGTGGCGCAGGGCAAGCCGCGCGTCCGGCCCGCCCTCGATCATCTCGACCTCGAGCGCTCGGATCCGCTCGAGTCCCCCTGGCCGCGCATCGTGATCACGGCCGGTCGCCGCATGTCGAGCGTCGCCCTCTGGATCAAGCGCGCCTCGGGCGGGCGGACGCGCGTCGTGCTCGTGGGCAAGCCCGGCGACGCCTGCGCGAGATCGATCTGATCGTCGCGGCGGCGCACTACGTGCTCCCGGACGCGCCGAACGTCGTGCGGCACGGGCTGCCCTTCATGCACGTCGACGAGGCCCGGCTCGAGGCGGCGCGCTCGAGCTGGGCGTCGCGTCTCGCGGATCTCCCGCGGCCGCTGACGGCCTTGATGGTCGGCAGGCCGACGGGTGGGCTGCGCTTCGATCTCGACACGGGTCGCACGCTCTTCGAGCGCTCGCTCGCGATCGCAGAGGCGCAGGGCAGCTCGCTCTACGTCACGACCAGCCGGCGCACACCCGCCGCGGTCGTCGATTAGTGCGCTCGGCGCAGACCGGGCGGAGTCGGCTCTACGTCTTCGACCCCGCGGCGTCACGCGAGCGAGAACCCGTACCTAGGGCTGCTCGCTCTCGCGGACCATTTCGTCGTGACGACCGACAGCGCGTCGATGATGGTCGAGGTCGCCCAGCTCGGGCGGCCGCTCTCGCTCCATCCGCTCGAGGCGGACACGGGCGGCCTCGAGCGTGCGCTCGAGGGGCTGGGACTGCTCCGGCGGCTCGATCCACGCCAGGATCCGCAGCCGGCCGGCGGGCTGCGGGCGCGCCTGATGTACCGGCTCGGATGGCCGATGCATTCCCGCGACCTGTCGGCGATCCCGCGCTGGCTGGTCGAGCGGGGGCGGGCCGTGTGGCTGGGGGATCCGCCGACGGTGCCGCCGCCTTTCGAGGACGAGGCGCTCGCGGCGATCGCTGCGCGCATCCGCGCGATGGTCGAGGCGCCCTAGCGTCGGGTCGCGCAGGCCGCGCGGGGTGTGGCTCGGGTCACGCGCCTTGCGGGACGGCGTCCCGATCGGGTCGCTTTCCCCCTGTGATAGCTTCTGTCCCCGCTCGGCCCGGCCGATGGAGGCGCTGGCCGGGCTCGGGGGATCGGGAGGAGGGATCGGGCGATGACGAACGCGGCCGCGAACGTGGACAACGAACGACCGAACGTCTTCATCCACACGAACCATCGCCAGATGCTGGGCGCGATCGTCTCGCGCTACTCGATGAAGCGGAACTCGGCCGAGCCCGACGCCTTCGACGTCCACCTGATCGACCACGCCGACTTCCCCTTCTTCGAGGAGTACGAGGGGCGGGAGTACCTGCGTGACGGCGCGCCGCGGGTCTGGCGCAACGAGGACCTGCAATCCTTCACGCCGCTCCGCTTCATGCCCCCGGAGCTGATGGGCTACCGCGGACGGGCGGTCGTGACCGACCCGGACGTGTTCGCCGTCGGCGACGTGCTGGAGCTGCTGCGCCGGGACATGCAGGGCAACGCGATCATGTGTCGGCCGCGCTCCGGCGCGAAGCGGCTCGAGGGCGTGCTCGCGACGAGCGTGATGCTGCTCGACTGTGCGCAGCTCACGCATTGGAACGTGCGCCAGCAATTCGACTCCCTCTTCCAGTTCAGCTTCGACTACGCGGACTGGATCGGTCTCAAGAAGGAGGACCGCTCGAAGATCGGGCTCTTCGAGAACGAGTGGAACGACTTCGATCGGCTGACGGAGAAGACGAAGCTGATCCACAACACGAAGCGCAAGACCCAGCCCTGGAAGGCAGGCCTGCCCGCGGACTTCATCCCGGCGGAGAAGTACCGCGTCTTCCCACCGATCCGATGGGTGCTGCGCGCCCGGCGCAAGCTCTTCGGCGACTACGCCTTCGTCGGGCCCTACAAGACCCATCCCGACCCGAACCAGGAGGCCTTCTTCTTCGGCCTGCTGCGCGAGTGCGTCGACCAGCGGATCGTCAGCGAGGACTTCATCCGCCAGGAGATGGCGCGCAACCACGTGCGCCACGACGCCTTCGAGGTGCTCGACCGCGTGAGGCCGCTGGCCGCGGCCTGATCCGCGCGCAGGCGCCTCGCGCGCTGCCTGACGCCGGACTCGCACCGGGTCTTCCGTGCCCGGGACGCACTCCGCGGCCCGGTCATGGGGAGGGGTCGGTCCGCAGTCCCCTCGACCCGAGGGCGACGCCCCCGCCCCGCCCCCGATCGGTTCGACGCGGCGTCTCGAATGCCGTGATTCGTGCCCGAAATCACTCGCCCTGAATTCGAATTGGGATATTTTTCCCAAATACCGATGAGGCATGCCGAATGCCTCGAGCCGGGCAGCTGGGTGCCTCCCGACGGGATGAGATCGATCGATGATGCGCAACTTCGTGATGCTCGCGGACGGGGTCCCGGTCGAGCCGCTGCTGGCGGAGATCGACTCGGTGCCGGGTGTCTGGGACCGGCAGACCGGTCGGCAGCGCATCCGGGTCCAGCGCGAGGCGAAGGCGATTCCGCTCCGAGGCCTCCGGAAGTCGAGGATCCAGGGACGCGCCCGCCGCGACGTGCACGAGTCCCGGTTCACGACGCTCTCCCGCTCGTTCCCGCTCGCGATCGACTTCATCCGCAGCTGGGCCGCGAAGCTCGACGCCGACCTCGCACGGGCTCGCATCGTGAGCCTGCCCCCCGGACAGGTCGTCTACGACCACGTCGACCGCGGCGAGTACTACGCCCGTCGGAACCGGTACCACCTGGTGCTCCAGGCCGAGCAGAGCTGGATGCGCTGCGGGGACGAGGTCGTCTCGATGTCGCCGGGCGAGCTCTGGTGGTTCGACAACAAGCTCTCCCACGAAGCGCGCAACGAGGGGAGCATCGATCGCATCCACATGATCTTCGATCTCGAGCCGCGCGATGGCCTGCTCGGACATCGGGATCGGATCGTCGGCGACCCGTCCCGGATCGGCACCCCCGTCCTCACGGATTCCATCGGGCCGCGTACCGCGTGACACCACGCTCCGAAAGGTCAGACCGATGTCCTCCCCGACCCTCGTGCCCTCCGCTCTCGAGCTGATCGAGGGCGCGTCACGCGCCTACACGACCCGTCGCGTTCCGCTCGAGGCGATGCGCTGTCTCTCGACCGCGTGCCTGCCGCAATCGGGCGATCTCGTCCTCGCCCGGGTCTCGGAGATCGGTCACCACAAACGCCTCCACCTGCCGGGTGGCGGAAAGCGCAACCTCTTCCCGGGCGATCTCGTGATCGTCCCCTACGCCGATCGCTACGCACCGAACCAGTTCGAGGCGCGCGTGCCCCGCGACCTCGGTCCCTGTCATCTGGTCGCCGCGGGCGGCATCGCCGGTCGGGTCGAGGCCAGCCACCAGAAGGTCCGACGCGGACCGACGACCCTGCGGCCGCTCGGGCTCGTCGCGAGCGACCCCGAGGCGCCGCCGCTGAACGTCGCCGGCTGGGGTCTCGCACCGCCCGCCCGCCCGGTTCGTGGCGGGATTCCGGTGATCGCGATCGTCGGCACGAGCATGGACTCGGGGAAGACGACCGCGGCCGCCTACCTCACGCACGGTCTCCATCGTCACGGCATCCGGGTGGGCTACGCGAAGGTGACGGGCACCGGTGCGGCGGGCGATCCGGGGTTGCTGCACGACGCCGGGGCTTCGCCCGTGCTCGATTTCACCGACCTCGGCTACGCCTCGACCTATCGGATCGCACCGCGGATCGTCGAGGCGCTCTACCGCGAGTCGATCGCCCATCTCGAGGCGGCCGGGGTGGACGTGATCGTGCTCGAGGTGGCCGACGGCCTGCTCCAGAGAGAGACCGCCCGATTGCTCGCCTCGAAGACCTTCGCCGAGCTGACGCATGGCGTGCTCTTCTGTGCGGCGGAGGCGATGGGCGCGGTCGCCGGCCATGCGTGGCTGCGTGCGAAGGGTCTGCCGGTGCTGGGCCTCGCCGGGCGTCTGACGACCGCACCCCTCCAGATCCGCGAGGCTCGCGAGGCCACGGGCTCGACCGTCTTCGGGCTCGCCGAGCTCGGCGATCCGTCGACGGCGCGCAAGCTCGTGGCGATCCGACGTTGAGCATCGTGGGCGAGGCGCTCTCCCGCATGACGCTGGTCCGAGACGAGGGCATCCTGCACGAGCGGGGCGGGCACGGGCTGCCCGAGAGCTTCGCGTTCGTGCCCGAGCGTCGCGCGTCCGGCGCGGGCGAGCCGCTCGTCGTCGCCGTGCATGGCGTCTCGCGGGAAGCGAGACAACAGATCGAGCTCCTTCGGCCCTGCGCGGAGGCGGCGGGGCTCGCGCTCCTGGCGCCCCTCTTCGACGCCGAGACGTTTGCCGACTATCAGCGGCTCGGGCGACGGAGCTTCGGACCGCGTGCGGATCTCGCCTTGATCGAGCTGATCGAGCGCTTCGAGGAGCGGAGCGCGCGGCGCTTCGACCGGTTGCTGCTGGTCGGGTACTCCGGGGGTGCGCAATTCGTCCATCGCTTCGTGATGGCGCATCCGGAGCGCGTGGCGGCCGCGGTCTGTGCGGCCGCGGGCTGGTATACGACGCCCGATCGCGCGCGCCGCTTCCCGCGCGGCCTTCGGACGGGAGGGCTGCTTCCCGGCGTGCGCCTCGAGCCGCGCCGCTTCCTGCGCGTCCCCACGCTCGTCGCCGTGGGCGCGCAGGACCTGGGCCGCGACGAGTCCGTGCGGACCGAGGCCCGCCTCGATGCCGAGCAGGGTCGGAACCGCGTGGAGCGCGCACGGACCTGGGTGCGGGCGATGCGCGAGGCCGCGGAGCGATGCGGCCTCGCCTCGCGAATCGATTACGTCGAGCTCCCCGGCGTCGCGCACTCCTTTCCGGAGTGCGTCGAGGCCGGGCTCGATCGGGTCGCCTTCGAGTTCTTCGAATCCATCCTCCTGGAGGAAGCCGCAACATGACGCGGTCTCTCGCGTGCCTAACGCCTCGTTTCCCTTCGCTCGCTGCCCTCGTCGTGCTCGTCGCCCTGCTCGCAGGCGGCCTCTGGCTGGCGCCCGGCGAGGCCGTCGCCCGGACCTTCGACATCGTCGAGAACGACGACGTCGACTTCGACTTCTCGACCCGGCGCGGACTGCGTCTGCGATTCAGGGAGCCCGACCTCTCGTTCCGGGTCGGCGGACGGCTCCACTTGGACGGCCTCGTCGCCGGTGAAGACGAGGTTCCGATCGACTCGCCCGATGGGGATCTGCGCCGCGCGCGGCTCTACCTGGCTGGCGAAGCCTTGGACCTCGTCCGCTTCAAGGTCGACCGTGAGTTCGCGCCCGACCGCAAGGGCTGGCGGAACGTCTGGATCGGATTCCGCCTGCCGAAGCGGACGCAGATCAAGGTCGGCAACTTCGTCGCACCCTTCGGACTCGAGGACCCGGCGGCCTCGAACTACTCGACGTTCCTCGAGCGTGCGGTCTCCTCCGCGATCGCTCCGTCCTTCCAGACGGGTGTGCTCGTGCACTCGAGCGGTCGCTTCGGCCGCAGTCGCAGCCGTCAGCGATGGACGGCCGCGGCAGCCTTCACCTCCGAGCCGCTCGGCCAGGCCAGCGACGATCGTCACGGCACGGAGCATCTCGGATTCGCGTCACGGGTGACCTGGGCGCCGCTCGCGAGGAAGCGTCGGGTCGTGCATTTCGGCGCCTCCTTCGAGTATCGCGACCTGCGCGGCGACAACGGCTATCGGATCACCTCCCGTCCCGAGGTGGGAATCATCACCTATCCCCTTCGCACCGGAAGCCTGGCCAACGTCGACTCCGTGGTCTCCTACGGCCTCGACTCGATCGGCCTCTTCGGGTCGTTGACGTTGCAGGGCGAGTTCATGCAGTCCTTCGTGCAGCGCAACGGCCGCGACGATCCGAGCTTCCTCGGCGGCTACGTGCAGGCGAGCTACGTGCTGACGGGCGAACGACGACGCTACAGCCGCAGCCAGGGCGTGCTCCTCGGTGTGAAGCCGCGCAGCGCGTGGGGCGCGGTCGAGCTGGGCGTTCGGGCGAGTACGCTGGACCTGCAGGACGCCGGCGTCGACGGGGGCCGGACCCGCGACCTCACGGTCGGGCTCAACTGGTACATCCGCGAGAACGTGAGACTCATGTTCAACTACGTGGCCGTCGACGCCGAGGTGGCCGCGACGGGTCGAACGGACCGGCCGCATATCGGCCTGGCGCGGTTCATGGTCTTCTTCTGAGGCATGGGCGCCGACCCATGCACGGCCCCGAGCGGGGCGGGACGATCGGTCGCGCGAGGTGATGCCATGGCCCTACCGAGGATCTACGCGGGACGCCGACGGCGACTGCTCTGGCTGCTCGTCGCGAACGGCTTCGCCCAGGCGGTCGCGGGGCTGCTGATCGCCCTCGGGCTCCGGCAGGCTCTCGGACGAGCGCCGGACGCCCCTCCGCCCTGGTCCGTGCTCGTCGCGGTCGCGGCCCTCGGTCTCGTCATCCTCGTCCTGCGAATCCGGGAGGCCCGGGATGCGGAGCGCCTGGGGCAGGACTACGTGACGCGTGTCCGGCTGCGCATCTTCGACCGCGTCGCGTTTCGGCCCGGGCGGGGCGGGGCGGGGGGGCGATGGGGCGTGACGATGACGCGCCTGATCAGCGATCTGAGCTCGCTGCGCAACTGGGTCAGTCTCGGGATCGCGCGCTCGATCGTCGCCGGCATCGCGTGCTCGGGGCTGCTCGTGGGACTCGCTTTCCTGAGCCCGCTCTCGGCCGGCGTATTGGCGGGCGTGGTGATCGCGGCGGGTCTGGCGACGGCGGCGCTCACGCCCAGGCTCCGGGCGATCGTGCGGGAGTCGCGTCGCCGGCGCGGACGGCTCGCCAACAACCTCGGCGAGAAGATCCTGGCCTCGCGCACGATCCATCATCTGGGGCGCACTCGCGACGAGCGGGCGCGGGTCCGGAGTCATTCGAGGCGCATGACCGACGCACTCGTGCGTCGGATGGCGATCGGCTCCGCGTTGCGCTCACTGCCCGATGCGATGCTGCCGCTGGCCGTGGCCGGCCTGGCCTGGGCAGCGGCCTCCAGTCCGCGGGCGGCGGCCGAGACGGTCGTGGCGATGCTATTGCTCGGACTCGTCGTCGATGCGCTCCGCGACCTCACCCGGAGCTGGGACCATCGCCTCGCCTTCGAGGAGGCGCGCCGCCGGATCGAGGTGGTCCTTGGCGGGGAGCGCCTGCGCGAGGCGAGTGACGCCGTCGAGCTCCCGGATGGGGGGCCGCTCGCGTTGCGCTTTGCACGGGTCACGGTCGAGGGGACGCTGCGCGACTTCGACGGCGAGGTCGCTGCGGGCGAACGGGTGCTCGTCGTGGGACCCACGGGCAGCGGCAAGTCGACGCTGCTCGCACTGGCCGCCCGACTCTTCGATCCCGACTCCGGTCGGATCCTGCTCGACGGCCTCGACGCAAGGGACCTGCGACTCGACTCGCTGCACGGCGCCGTACAGCTCGTCTCGCCGGAGCTGCCCCTGCTCCGGGGCACGGTCGCGGAGAACGTGGGCTACGGCGGCTTCGATGCCGGACCGGACTGGCTCGAGTCGGTGCTTCGGGCCTGTGGGCTCGACGAGCCGAGCGCCGCGCTGCCGGAGGGGCCAGTCACGCGGGTCGAGGAGCAGGGGCGCAACCTGCCCCAGGGCGTGCGTGCCCGGGTCTCGCTCGCCCGGGCGGCCGCGATCGGGCCGCGGCTCCTGCTGATCGACGACCCCACGTTCCACCACGATCGCGAGGCACGCCGCGCCCTCGAAGCCGTGCTCGCGCTCGGCCCCGTCACCTGTCTCGTCGCCGGCGCGTCGGCCGCGGAGGCCCGCGGCTTCGACCGCGTCTGGTCCCTCGACGACGCCGGACCGCGCGCGGTCACTCGCTCCGGTGTCGACGAAGGGTCTGCGATCTCGGGATGACGACGCGGGTGCCGGGGCTTCGGCTCAGGCCCGCTGGCCTTCGGCCGCGAGATCGCCGCGCTCGATCCGCCCCGCTGCCGTCGGCCGATCGAAGAGCGCGCGCACCCGGGCCACCGCGCGCGTCATGTCCTCGAGCGGCGCGGGCGCGTCCGGGTGGCCGTCGCCCAGCCAGATCGCGCGCTTCGTGTCGACGAGCAGCTGCTGCACGATGCGGATGTCGCGGGTGAGACGCTGGGGGCCCATGCGCATCGTCAGGCGGTAGACGTGCGCCTTGAGATGCCATCGGTTCAGCCCGAAGCCCCCGGGCTCGTCCGCCCCCCCCGTCCCGTCGAGCCAGGGGTTGTGCTTCATCGACGTGCGCCCCTCGCCCGTGTCGTAGAGGTAGACCGGCCGCCCGGTCGCGCAGGCCTCGGTCATCATCGACACGCTGTCCGCGGTCACGATCACCCGATCCGCGAGGCCGAGGAAGGCGAAGAAGGGGTTGTCCGGGTCGTCCTTCTTCCAGCGATACAGGATCGACGGCGACTGGATGCCCGAGAAGAGCGCCTCGGTCGTCTCGGGCAGCGTCCGCGCACTCGTCGTGACGAGCAGCGATCCGCCGAGCTCGCGCGCGAGCGCGTCCGACTGCCTCGCCAGGCGCTCCCCGGACGCGCGGTCGAAGGGGTAGGGCCCGGAGTTTCCACCCGCGAGCACGGCGATCAAGGGTCGCGGCAGGTGCGCCACGCGCTCGCGCCAGCGTTCGGCCGCGACGTCGAGCCGCGCTCGGGTGACGCGATGGAGCGGGGTGTCGTTGTGCAGGACGTTCGGCACGTCGGGCAGGCGGTACTGGGGCGTCGTGACGACGAGGTCCCAGGTCTCGGGTCGCGCCCAGGGACGGCCCACGTGGATGAGTCGTACGCGTTTGTCGGCCCGCTTCCGCACGTAGCGCGCGATCGGTTCGTTCTTGCGCCCCGCGGAGATCACCAGATCCGGCCAGGGCGGCTCGATCGCGCTCGATCGCTCCCGGACGACGCCTAGCAGGTGGGCGCCGAAGGGCAGGTTGACGAGCTTCTCGTAGCGCGTGTACTCGAAATGCTTCTCGACGAGCGGCCAGCCGAGCGCTTCGCCGAGGCCCAACACCTGGGAGTTGTCGCCTGCCCGGTTGCCCATCAGGAGCCAGACGAGCGGCTCGCTCGAATGCGATGGCTGTCGATCCGACAATCGTCCCTCCGCCGGAGCGCGTGACACCCCGATCTGGCGGCGAGAGGCTAACGCAGTCGATCCCTCCCGGGAATTTCGTCCGGCCTCCGTTCGCGAGGTCGGATCGAGGTCGACGCGTCGCGCTCGTCGACTTCAGCCTGCGCGACTGAGCTTGTGTCGCAGGCGCCAGCCCATCCCGACGGCGACGAAGCCGAAGACGATCGACGGCGCCCAGCCCGCGATCCACGGCTCGAGGCGTCCGCCGTAGCCCATCGTGCCGGCGAAGCTCGTCGCGAGGGCGTGGGTGACGGCGATGATCGCGCAGGCGATCAGCGTGTGGACCGGGCGCGGGAAGGGCGGCCCGGTCGCCGCGAAGAAGAGCGCGATCAGGGGCAGCAGCAGGCAGGCCAGGGGTGCTGCGATCTTGACCTGCAGGTCGGTCCGGTAGGCGGTCACGATCGGCCCCTCGAGCGTCGGATCGGCCAGGGCTTCGCGCAGCTCCTCCGGCGTCAGGTGCGCCGTGTTGATCTCGGAGGGCGTCTCCTCGCCGAACTCGACGAGGCGGCGCGCGTTGGGCTCGCGCTCGAGGCGACCGTCGGCGTCGATGTCGACGCTGCGCGGCGCGTCGAGGAGCCAGAGCCCCTCGCGCACGTGACTCGCGCCTTCGGCATCCGTCCGGCGCCGCGGCAATCCCTCGTCGTCGAGGTCGTAGATCGTGACCGCGCGCGCCGAGCCCTGCATGAGGTCGAGCCGGTCCATCTCGTAGATGCGCCGTGCGACGCGGTACCAGACCCGCTCCCGGAGCGCGTCGTCGCGCGGGTCCTGGTTCTTGATCTCGCGGTCCTTGATCTCCTTCGACAGCTCCATCGCCTCGGGCACGACCTCGTTCACGAGCAGGTGGTCGATGGGCACCGCGAGCCCGCAGAGCAGCCAGACCGGCGCGAGCACCTGGAAGACGGGGATGCCGCAGGCGCGCATGCCGAGCAGCTCGCCGTTCGCCCCCAGCAGGCTGATCGTGAGCGCCACGGCGATCAGCAGCGCCATCGGCACGACGCGCGACACGAGCACCGGCAGCCGCGCCGCGTAGTAGCGACCGATCTCGACCGCGGTCGCGCCATAGCGGTTGAACCACTTCAGATTGTCGAAGACGTCGATGATGAGATAGGCGAGCAGCAGGCCGAAGATGCAGATCGCGACCATCCGCACGAACTGCGAGCCGACGTAGCGGGGCAACGCCCAGCGCTTCATCCGGAGACCCGTGCGCACGAGGCCGGCGCGCTCGAGCAGGGGACGGCCGCCGCGCCCGCCGCTGCGGTCGGAGTCGGAGGGCTGCCGGCCGGCACGGAAGATCAGGACCGTCGCCAGGACCGTCAGCACGAGGTTCGGGATCCAGACGACGGGTCCGATCCAGGCCTTCTCGCTGCGCAGCATGCCTTCCGAGAGCTGGACGAGGGCGTAGTAGGCGATCGCGCCGACGATGCCCATGACGGTCCCGCCCGAGCGGGAGAGATTGCGTCGGCCGAGGGCGAGGCCCATGGCGAGCAGGCCGAAGGGCAGGGCGGCGGCGCCGAGGGCGACGCGGCGGTGGGCTTCCATGCGCCGCAGTCGTCGCGTGTGGGCGTCGTCCTCGGGATCCGGCTCGAGCAACGCGTGGAAGGGCAGTGTCGCCACCCAGTCGACCGGGACGTCCTTCTCCGCCTCGACCGAAGGCAGGTCCGTCTCGAGGGAGTCGAAGCGCAGGAGCGATGCGCGCTGCTCGCCGTTCGCGAGGATCATCCCGTCCTCGAGCACGATCCGCTTCTCGCCGCCGGGATCGGTCAGGATCGCGCCGCGCTGGGAGAAGATCGTCTCGTCGAGACTCGGCGCGTAGGCGAGCACGCCCGCCAGCCGCTCGCCGTCGTTCTCGACCTCCCGCGCCTCGAGCCGCCAGGCCCCGAGACTCGTCGTGCTGCCGGCGCGCAGGGCGAGTCCGGGCTTCTCCTTCGAGAGCTCGATCATCCGGTCGCGCACGGCGCGCTGGGAGGCCGGGGCGGCGACGACCGAGAGGACGAGCGAGGCACCCGTGGCTGCGAGGGCGAAGAAGAGCCCCGGTCGCGCGAGCTGACGCGGGGAAAGACCACTCGTCTCGAGGGCGAGCAGCTCCCGATCGCCCGAGAGTCGCCCGAGGCCGACCAGCGTTCCGACGAGCACGGCGAAGGGCAGCGTCCGCGCCAGGGTCGGTACGAGCTGGAGGCCGGCGATCTGCGCGACCTCCCCCGCGTCGAGGCCGCGGTTCACGATCAGGTCGGTGTAGCCGAGCAGGTCCGTCATCAACACGACGAGCCCGAAGGCCACGACCGCGTAGATCGAGGGCGGCACCATCTCCGACACGAGGTAGCGGGCGATCTTGGCGCCCGTGCGCGGAAGCGGGCGCCTTCGCCGATCGTCGGTCGCGTGCAAGCCGGATCCCCTCTCGGCCCGCGAGTGTCGCGCTCGCCGCGTCTCGCGGCCACCGCGTCGGCGCGTCTCGTGGCCACCACGTCGGCGCGACCGCGGGCCTCGGGAGAGGCGTGGCGATCGATGTGATAGATTGCGCCGCCGGGCGCCCGGCGCCCCGCGCACGACGCGACCCGAGGGGCAGCGATCATGGACTCGATCTTCAAGAAGGTGAGCCGCGAGGTGATCGTGGCGCTTCTCTTCTTCCTGCCCGAGGCGCGCCGGATCCGGATCGAGCGCTGGCTACGCGGTCGGGAGGAGACGCGCCGGCTCGAGCGCGCCGACGTCGCGATCGTCTCCTTCGGCAAGAGCGGCAGGACGTGGCTGCGGGTGATGATGTCCCGCTACTACCAGCTCGTGCACGGGATCCCCGAGCGCGCCCTGCTCGGCTTCGACAACTACCATCGCCGCGTCCCCTCGATCCCGAAGATCTTCTTCACCCACGACAACTACATCAAGGACTACACGGGCGAGGTCGACTCCAAGGCCTCCTTCTACCCGAAGAAGGTCGTGCTGCTCGCGCGCAACCCGAAGGACGTGGCGGTCTCGCAGTACTTCCAGTGGCAGCATCGCATGCGCCCGGCGAAGAAGCGGCTGAACGACTACCCGCCGCATGGCGCCGACGTCTCGGCCTACGACTTCGTGATGGACGAGAAGTGCGGCCTGCCGGCGATCATCGCCTATCTGAACCTCTGGGCCCGCGAGGCGCCGAAGGTTCGCGAGCTGCTCGTCGTGCGCTACGAGGACATGCGCTCGGATCCCGAGGCGACCCTGCGCCGCGTGATGGACTTCGTGAACGGGGCGTCCTCCGACGAGCAGGCCGTGCGCGACGCGGTCGAGTACGCGAGCGTCGAGAACATGCGCAAGCTCGAGGAGCGCAACGTCTTCTGGCTCGCCGGCGGCCGCATGAAGCCGGGCAAGAAGGGCGATCCGAACTCCTACAAGGTCCGGCGCGCGAAGGTCGGCGGCTACAAGGACTACTTCGACGCCGCCCAGAACGCCGAGATCGAGGAGCTCGTGCGCAAGGAGCTCTCGCCGAGCTACGGCTACGACGCGCCGGCGGGAGACGCGCCGGGCCGGGCGGCGGGCGCCTGAGCGGCGCCGGCGGCGCGCGGGCCGGGCTGCGCATCGGCTGCATCGGCTGGGGCTCGCTGCTCTGGGATCCGCGCACGCTGCCGATGGCGGGCGGATTCCGTGCGGACGGACCCCGGCTGCCGATCGAGTTCTCGCGGGTCTCGCTGGATGGCCGCGTCACGCTCGTGATCGATCCGCGGGCGCAGGCCATCCCGACGGCGTGGGCGCCGCTCGCGGTCACGCACGTCGAAGCGGCGATCGAGGGGCTCGGCGTGCGCGAGAAGATCGCGCCCGAGCGACGCGCGGACTGGATCGGCCTCGAGGTGCGGGGCGAGCCTTCGCGGGCCGGCGGCCAGACGGAGGCCGCGTTGCGGGCGCCGATCGTCGAGTGGCTCGCGGCGCGCCGCGATCTCGACGCCGTCGTGTGGACAGCGCTGCCGGCGCGGGGTCCGGACGGCGTGTCGCTGCTTCCGGATCCCGACGTGCTGCTCGCCCATCTCGACGCACTCGAGGGCGTCGCCCGTGCGCGCGCCGAGGAATACGTCCGGCGCGCGCCGGACTTCGTGCGCACGGCGAACCGCACCCGCTTCGAGCAGCGATTCGGCTGGACGCCCGACCGGCGCCCTCCGGAGCCGCGGCAATCGCCGATCCCGGCACCGGAGCCGTCGGCCCCGGGCGGCACGTCCGACGGACGGAGTGCGGAACGCGTCCCGGCCGGGCGGGCGTAGAAGGGGGACGACGGGCCGATGGCCGAGATCGACTGGACGCCGCGACCGACGGACTGGCAATTCGTGACGCCCCAGCTCGGGGTGCGCGACGTGCGCGAAGCACAGGCCTGGTACCGCGACCGGCTCGGCTGCAAGATCGCCTGGATCTGGCAGGAGGAGTACGGCGCCGTGTACCACGGAACGACCGAGCTCTTCCTCGCGCTGGAGCCGGGTCCGATCGCGCCCGTCACCTGCTTCGTGCGCGTCGCGAGCGCGGACGAGACCCTGGCCCTCTACCGCGAGCGCGGGGTCCCGATCGTGGAAGAGATCGCCTCCCATCCGTGGGGCATGCGCGAGTTCACGATCGAGGATCCCCACGGCCACCGCTTCCGGATCGGTCACAGCGAAGGCCCCGTTCGCCCCCGGGAGTAGGCGATCCCGGGCCGCTCGTTCCCCCACCGTGCCTCGCGCAGGCGGCCGTCATCGGGCTCGGCGCCGACCGGGGTCGGACGCTTCGCGAGGCAGGCGCCGCGATCGGCGGTAGGCTCTCGGCGTGAGCGCGCGCCGCGAGGTCGCGTGGACCGGGGAGTCGAGGGCATGTCGGGGCGATCGATGCGACGCGGGCGGGTGGGGCTTTGAGCGAGGCCGAGGTCCCCGAGAGCGAGTCGACCCGCGAGCGGATCCTCGACGTCGCCGAGCGACTCTTCGCGCAGCGCGGCCTGGCGGGCACCGCCGTCCGCGACATCGCCCGCGAGGCCGGCCTGACCGCCCCCAGCCTCTACAACCACTTCGAGGGCAAGCAGGCACTCTACGAAGCCGTGATCGCCCGCGGCGTACAGCCGCTCTTCGACCTGATCGATCCGCTCGCGGTCGGCGGCGCCGGGGCCGCGCGCGCGCCGCGGGCGGCGGACGACGCGATGGCCGACGAGCGCGGGGGCGCGATCCTCGACGGCATCATGGACCACCTCGCGGCCCATCCCGACATAGCAAGGCTGATCCAGTACGAGTCGCTCACGGGGGGTGCCAGCCTCTCACGCATCGTCGAGGGCTGGCTGCGGCCGATCGTCGAGGCGGGGCGTGCGGCGATGGACCGGGGGGCGGACTCGGTCTGGACCGAGGAGGAGCAGCCGATGGCGGTTGCGGCGTGGATCCACGTGATCCTCGGGCATTTCGCGATGGCGCCGCTCTTGCGCGAGCTCTTCGGGACCGATCCGCTCGCGAAGGAGCAGATCGAGCGACAGAAGCGCTTCCTGAGACGTTATGCGCAGCTCATGATGGTCGGCGGGGCCGATCGCTAGGCGTGGGGCCGGGACGGCGTCGCTCGAGCTCCTCGACCGTGCGCGGCCAGTCCCGGCCGAGCAGCTTCGAGAGCGCGCGGTCGGCGAGCACCCGGCCGCCGGTCTGGCAGGTCGGGCAGTAGTCGACCTCGTTCTCGGCGCGGACGATGCGCTGGACAGGCGTCGCACAGACGGGACAGGGCTCGCGGAAGCGGCCGTGGACCGCCATCTCCGGCCGGAAGGCCGTCACCTTCTCGGGGAAGTCGTCGCCGGTCTCGGCGCGCAGTCGATCGGTCCACTCGGCGAGCACCTCCCGGGTCGCCGCGTAGAGGCGCGCGTGGGCGTCGTCGTCGAGGCGGTCGCTCCACTGCACGGGCGAGAGCCGCGCGCGATGCAGGATCTCGTCGGAGTAGGCGTTGCCGATTCCCGCAAAGAGATGCGGATCCGTCAGCGAGCGCTTCAGCGTATGCCGCTCGCGCTCGAGGGCGGCGCGGAACTCGGCTTCGCTCGCCCGGAAGATCTCGAGCCCGCCGGCGTCGAGGGCGGCGAGGGCTTCGTCGCCGGCCAGGACGTGGAGCGCCGCGCGCTTCTTCGTGCTCGCCTCCGTCAGCAGCAGGCTCCCGTCCGGGAAGTCGAAGGCCGCATGGGCGCGTTTGCGCGGGATCGCCACGCCGCGCTTCTTCCAATGCAGCCGGCCGGCGATCATGAGATGCAGCGCGAGATGGAGTCCGTTCTCGAGATCGAAGACGATCCGTTTGCCCAGGCGATGGACGCGCTCGATGCGTCGGCCGACGGCCTCGTCCGGTCGCGGATCCACCGTCTTGAGCAGCGAAGGACTCGCGATCCGAAGGCCCTCGAGCGGTCGACCGAGGACGCGGCGTTCGAGCGCCTCGACGTAGATCGTGAGATCCGGGTATTCGGGCATGGCGGGCCGGCCCTCCGGCGGACGCCGATCGAGCGTAGCAGCGGCCGGCGGTATGCTCGGCGCTCGCTACGGGGTCGGGAGGAGTCGGCATGACGGCGAGCGGTTCGCGACGGTCTCTCGTGGGGTCGGCATGACGTCCACGCGTTCGCCGCGCATCGAGATCGAGTACTGCACCGGCTGTCGCTGGGGCCTGCGGGCCGGCTGGGTCGCGCAGGAGCTGCTCGTGACCTTCGAGGCGGAGCTCGGGGAGGTGGCGCTCGTGCCGGGGCGGCAGGCGGGGGTCTTCGTGGTGCGGCTCGATGGCGAGGCGATCTTCGACCGGGGCAGGGCGGGTCGCTTCCCGGAGCTGCGTGAGCTGAAGCAGGCGATCCGGGACCGCGTGGCGCCGGGGCGCTCGCTCGGCCACTCGGAGCGGGCGGTCGCGGTCGCGGGGAGCACGGGCGAGGACCGGGGCGGGGAGGAGCACGGCGGATGAAGGGCGCGATCGCGAACCTCGAGATCTACGCGTTCGAGCGGGTCGAGACGCCCGGTGCGGGCCCGCGGCGGCTCAGCCTGGCGATCACGGCCCCCGAGCGTCGGGAGGAGGGTGGGGGCTGGGCGTGCCGGGTGGCCCTCGCCGATCTGCATCGCCCGCGACCCGTCGAGGGGCGCGACAGCTTCGAGGCGCTGGCGGCGGCCGTCGCCTGTGCGCGGGACTGGATCGAGGCGCTCGAGGCGGAGGGATACGTGCTGTTCCGCGACCGGGCGGGCGAGCGGCGGCTCGAGCTGCCCTGAGGGTCGGCCGGGCGAGCGGCGGCTCGAGCTGCCCTGAGGGTCGTCCGGTCGACCGGGTGGCCGGGTCGGGCCCGATCGGGGAGCGGCGCGGCGATCGGGCGCAGCACCTCGGCAGGTCGCCGGATTGCGGGCGGCCTGCCTGCGCGCTGCCGCCGCACGGGCGTTCGTCGTCCGCCGCCGGGCGGTGGCCGGTCGACCGGGCGCGCGGGGTAGGCGGGGGATGGGGTATCGTCCCGCCAATGATCGACTCCCTGTTCACGCTCTACTGCGAAGATTGCGAGATCGCCGGGCGCCCGAGTCGCCTCTGGGTGCGCGCCGAGATCGAGGCCTCGACCTCCCGCGGCCCCGAGACCCATCACTACCTCGAGTGCATGAACTGTGGCTTCCGCTTCAAGAGCTGCATGGAAGACCACATGGAAGCCGTCGATGAGGACGAGTGGCGGCGCTGCGTCGACGAGGCGCTTCCGGTGATCCCGCGGCCCGAGCCCCTCGGCTGACCCGACCCGCTCGGCCGACGCCGGCTCGAAAGCGACCCGCGCGATGCGCCGTCACGTGTCGCGCCCCCCGCACCATCCCCTGGAGGTGATCCCCGCGATGGACCCGCTCTCCCCGGCGCAGGCGCGCATGGCCATCGAGCGCCTGATGTTCACCTACGCCGAGCGCATCGACGCCGGCGACTTCGCGGGGGTGGGCGAGCTCTTCGCGCGGGGCCGTATCCTCGGGCCGAACGGCGAGGTGCAGGGCGAGGGCGCCGCGGCGGTCAAGGCGATCTACGACCGCTCGACGAAGCTCTACGAAGACGGCACGCCCATGACCCAGCACGTGAACACGAACGTGCAGCTCGCGTTCTCGGAAGACGGGCGTTCCGCCGACGTGCGATCGCGATTCACGGTCGTGCAGGCGCTGCCCGACTTCCCGATGCAGGCGATCATCACGGGCTACTACGAGGACCGCTTCGTCTGGGACGAGTCCGCCGGTTGGTACTGGGCGGAGCGGCGCATGAAGCCGAAGCTGCTCGGCGATCTCTCGCGCCACCTCAAGTACGAGCTCCGCGTCTCCTGACCGCGTCGCGTCGACCCGCGCGATCGACACCGGCGCGCTTCGCCAGGATCCCTCTTCTGCGATGAGCTCGCTTTCCCGCTACTGGCCTTTTCTGCGATGAGTTCGCTTGCCCGCTTCTGGCCGCGTCGCGTCGGCCCCGCCGAGCCGCTCGCGGCCGCGCTGCTCGATCACCATCGCAGCGCCCGCCCGCGCCGCGTGCACGCGACCCGCGCCGATGGCGTGCTCTTCGAGATCGAGACCGAGGAGTACTTCACGCTCGAGGGCACGCTCGCCGAGCTCGATCGGGCAGCGCTCGAGCGCTGTCGAGGTCGCGTGCTCGACGTGGGCGCCGGCGCCGGACGGCACGCACTCGCGCTCCAGGGGGGGCTCGAGGTCGTGGCGATCGACGTGAGCCCCCTCTGCACGGCCCTCTGTCGCGAACGCGGTGTCCGCGACGCGCGCACGCTCGACGTGATGCGGCTCGAGGCGGATGCCTCGCTCGGTCGCTTCGACACGATCCTCTTCGGCATGCAGACGATCGGCGTCGCCGGCGGGACCCTCGCGCTCGAGCGCCTGCTCGGGCGGCTGCGGCATCGGCTCGAGCCCGGAGGCGGGATCCTCGCGGACTCGAGTGCGTTGCGGGAGCCGTGGGAGGGCGATGCGACGGATCGCTCGGCTTCGCGCGGGGAGATCGTGCTTTCGACGCGCTATCGGGGCTGGCGTGGGGAGCCCTTTCCCTGGCTCTACCTCGCCGAGGAGGATCTGTGCGAGGTGGCCGGGCGGGCGGGCTTCGGGATGGAGACGCTCGCGCGAGCCCCGGACGGCGAGTTCCTGGCGCTCCTGCAGCCGCGGTCGGAGGGCTGAGGCTTGGCGGCGGGAGAGCGGGGGCGGTTCGAGCAGCTGCGGCGATGGCGACAGGCGGCGCTCTGGGCGCCGGTCGTCTGGTTCCCCGGGCTCGTCTACGGCCTGCTCGTCGGACGATTCGCGCTCGCGATGACGCTCGGCCTGGCGGGGCTGGCGTTCACGGCGCTCGCCCGCGGCATCGTCTGGCTCGCGCGCTGTCCGCGCTGTGGCGAACGCTTCGGCGCGAGCGACGCGGCCTTCCGGCGGGCGTGGGACGCGGCGGGCTGTCTCGCCTGCGGCGTTTCGCTCTTCGCGCTCCGGCGCGGAGAGCAGGCGGGCGGCCGGTCCGCGCGCGACCACTGACCTGCGCGGACCGGCATCCCTCGAGCACTGCGTCGCTCAGTACTTCGCGATCACCTCGTCGCCGAAGCGTCGCACCCAGTCGAGCTTCTGCTGCAGCGTCATCCGGTCCGGCTCGTAGGGGTTGCGGTAGCCGACGCCGAGGCTCGTCACGCCCCGGTCCTCGAGCCGTCGCATGTCGTCGATCGTGAAGGCGGCCATGCCGGCCTGGACGATGAAGGGCTCCTTGTCCCGGCCGTACTCCTTGCGGAACTTGTTCACGATCGCGAGCCGCTCGACCAGCTCGTCCTCCGTGAGGCTCACGAAGTTGACGCCGTCGCCGTAGCGACCGGCCCGGCGATAGGCCGGCGTGCTGTGGCCACCGATCACGATCGGCGGGCACTTCGTCGGGACGGGGCACATCTTGATGCTCGGGATGTCGTAGTACTCGCTCTTCCACTCGAAGTACTTGCCCGACATCAGCCCGCGGATGATCTGGATCATCTCGTCGAGGCGGGGGCCGCGGGAGTCCCAGTCCTCGCCGCAGGCCTGGAAATCCTCGAGCCAGGGGCTGAGGCCGACGCCGAGGATGAAGCGCTCGTTCGTGAGGACCTGCAGCGAGCTGACCTGCTTCGCGACGAGCACGGGGTTGCGGATCGGGAGCTTGAGCACGCCGACCGAGAACTTGATCCGGCTGGTCACGACCGACATCGCGGCGAAGAGCTGGAAGGGATCGAGGAAGGGCGCGCCGTCGAGGAACTCGCGGTCGCCCGTCGGCGTGTAGGGGTAGCGGCCGACGGCGGTCTCGGGGTAGAGGACGCTGTCGCCGAGGGCGAAGCTACCGAAGCCGGCCTCGTCGGCGGCCTGCGCGAGGGGCAGGTAGTGGTCGATGTCGCACATCGACTCGGCGATCTGGAACTCCATGGGGGGACCTCTCCTGGCTCGACGCGGCGCGCGCGTCGGCCGACGGCTGGCTCTCGTTCGGGGGCACGGCGCGTCGATCGGATCGGACGCCGCGTACTCGGCCGCGCGGAAGGGGGAGTCCTCGCGCGCAGCCGAGTTCGCGGACGATAGCCGCCCGGTGGGCGTCCGGGCGAGTCGTTCGCGGCTCAGAACTCGAGCCGAAGACCCGCCGTGATCTGATGGATCGTGACGTTCTCGTGGGCCGCAACGACGTCGTAGTCGACGAATTGCGAGAGACCCTGGCCGAGGGTCGCCGCGAGGCCGAGACCGAAGTTCGCGTAGTGGCTGTCCGTGGCCTGGGCCTTGAGCTTGATCGTCGCCGCGGAGGTGGGAATCGCCGCGAGGCCGACCTGGAGATCGTCGTTCTCCTTGTTGAACTCGTGCACGTAGGCCGCCCGGAAATAGGGCGTCAGCACGCCGAATCGGTTGCTGATGGGGTACTCGGTCCGGAACCCGAAGGTGCCCGTCACGGAGACCGTCTCCTGCGACCCGATCGACAGGTTCATCGTCCCGTCGCCGCCGGTCAGGTCGAAGCCGTCGATGTAGGTGTAGAGGACGTTGAGTCGGGCCGAGGGCTCGATCGTGAGCCCCTCGACCTGCGCGATCCGGAAGACGTATCCCGCACCGACGTCGAATCCGAAGTTCCCGCCGTCGGTCTCGCCGTCGAGATCGGGAATCTGGGGGCCACCGTCGCCGACGAAGATCTCGTTGCTCATCTCGAGTCCGAGCCAAGAGGCCGAGATCGACCCGTCGACGTAGATCGCGGCGTCCGGATACCACGCGCCGTAGCCCGACAGCGTCACGGCGTCGAGCGTCGAACGGCTGGCGCTGCCATCGTAGTTCGTGCCGATCCGCGTGTAGCCGAACGCAATGCCGGCGAAGACGTCGTCCTGCAGGAGCTTGTCGGCGCCGAGGGTGAAGCCGCCGCCCGTGCCGAGGCTGCCGCGTTCGTTCGGGTTCTCGTCGCCGCGCACGACGTTGATGCGGCCGTTCACGAAGTAGCCGATCCCGTCGACGGAGCCCGTCTCGCCGGCGTTCACGCCCTGCTGGAGCCCGAGTGCGAGTCGCGAGAGACGGTCGTCCTCCGAGCGTCCGTCGAAGCCGCTGTCGAAGAAGCCGTTCGATCGGGTCCCGGCGTCGATCCGGCTCGAGGCGAGGATCGCCTCCGATCGTTCCGCGTCGTGGCGTGACAGACGGATCAGCGAGAGCCGGCGTGCCACGTTCGCCGTCTGGCTGCGGAAGGACGAGTTCGCGTCGTCCATGCCAGCGAAGAGCTCGTCCGGGGCGACCGCCGTGGCCTGGGCGAGGGCCTGCTCGGGGGTGAGCGCGATGGACTCCCCGGTCCAGCCGTTCGCGCCGGTATTCGTGAGTGCATCGCAGTAGCGGTAGAGGGCGCGTCGGTTGCCGACCGTCTGGGCCTCGTCGTCGAAGCCCGGCGTGTTCTGGACGGCGTTCAGCGCCGTCGTCAACAGGTCGCCGGCGGCGCCCGCCGCGTAGCCACCGCAGCCGGGCGCCGCCGCACCGGTCGTGACGTTCACGGCCGTGAGCGTCGCGATCCGCGAGCCGTTCAGGTTCTGGGCGAGGGCCTCGCTCGAGGCCGCGAAGGAGAGGAGACCCGCGACGAGGGCCAGTCGGGCGGGCGTGTGGATCCGGTTCATGGGCGTTGCGCTCCTGGGGTCGGGCGGATCACGGGCGATCCGGCTCAGTTCGCGGGGACGAGGAAGAAGTCGCCTGCCTCGTGACCCGCGAACTTGATGGGGGCGTACTGGGGAAGCTGCTCGAATTGATAGCTGCGGGCCGCGTAGGTGACGCGGGCGGACATCTCCTGGAAGAGGCGCTGGCCTTCGAGGACCTCGTCGTTCGAGCGGAGGACGTCGAGTAGGGCGCCGGCGAAGACCGAGTGACCGCCGCCGCCCGCGTCGAGCACGGGGGCGAGGCCGCCGGAGGTGAGCGCGGTGCGCGATCGCTTCGCCGCGAGCGTCTCGAGCCAGGCCGCCCGCTTCTCGTCCGAGAGGGCCGCGTCGAGGCTGGCGAGCGCCGAGCGCGTCAGAGCCCCCGAATAACACGAGTCCGAGACGACCATGACGTGTCGTGCGTTCATCGCGTTCAGTACGTCCGTGATCGCGACGTTCGAGATCCAGTTGGCCGTGCTGTCCCGCTCCGCGTCGACGGGCAGCCACTGCCCACGCATGTTGACCTCGTCGAGCTCGCCGTGTCCCGCGTAGTAGACGAGCAGGTTGTCCTCCTCGGTCAGCGTCGCCCGCAGCTCGTTCAGCACGGAGAGGATGTCGTAGCGGGTCGCGTCGTGGAGCAGCTTGACGCGGAAGCCGTAGCGGTCACGCAGCGTCGCGGCGACGGCGTCCGCGTCGGCGCGCGCGGTCTTGAGCTGCGGCAGGTGTGCGTAGCGCGAGTTGCCGATCACGAGCGCATGGAAGCGGCCGAAGTCGACGCGCCCCGTGGCGCGGTCGCTCGCGGCATGGCTGCCGCCGGGCGCCTTGCGCGCGCTGCGCTCGCCCCCGATCCGCAGCCGTCGCTCGGCGCGGCGCCCCTGGCGGTCGACGGCGGCGATCACGAGCTCGCGCGCCGCGCCATCCGTGCGGATCTCGCTGCGGAAGAGGCCCGCCCCGTCGACGTCCTGCTCGATGCCGTCGACGAAGAGACCGACGAGACCCGCGGGCGCGGTGACGCGGCCGACGAGGGTTCGAGGAGCCTTGGCGTCGCCCGCGGCGCGGGGCGGGTCGTAGACGACCTGGATCGCGCGGGTCTCCGGCATCGAGGGCTCGATCAGCTGGATCGAAGGCGGCGCCATCGCCGCAAGCAGGATCTCGTCCGCGAGCCCCTCCGCGCGCGCGCCGCTCGGCCGCTCGTCGGGGCGCGGGCCCGGCGCGGCGATCTCGTATTGCAGTCCGGCGTCGACGAGCCCCGACGCGCGGCGGTACCAGGCGATCGCCTCGGCCGTGTCCTGCTCGACGCCGCGACCGGCCTCGTGGAGCGCGCCCAGGTTCAGCATCGCCCGCGCGAGCCCCTGATCCGCGGCCTTGCGGTACCAGCTCGCCGCCAGCGCGTAGTCCGGCTCGACGCCGAGCCCCTTCTCGTAGATCTCACCGACCCGGTTCTGCGCCTCGGCCTCGCCGCGATCCGCTGCCTCCTGCCACACGCGCAGCGCCGTGCGGTAGTCGGCCCGGTCGTAGGCGACGTACTCCCCGCCCCGGATCTCGCACTCCGACGCCGAGGTCTGGACGGGCCTGCGCGGCGTCATGAAGACCTGACTGCGCCCGAGCTTGCGCACCTGCCCCGGGAGCAGGCAGTCGACGACGAGCAGGTCCTCCGCCCGCACGGCCCCCGCCGGCACGTAGCCCGACTCGACGAGGTCGAGACGGCCCGCCCCGGACGGCCCGCCCCATGTATTGCAGCCGGCGGCGAGCCAGAGCAGACCGCCGAGCGTGAGGAGCGCGGACGCACGGGCGACCCGACTCGGAAGACGCGCGCGCGAACGCGCATGGGAACGCACACGGGGGGAGGGGAGCCCCCGACGATCAGGGCGGCGCGGCGCGGACATGGCTTCCTCCTGGGCGACGCGGCGAGGCATTCGGAGCGAGCGCTCCGGTGGGGGCAGCCCGATCGGAAAAGGTTACGTCAGCGGAGGGGATGGCGAGCGCCCATCCGGCCATCCGCGAGACACGCCCGCGCTCGGGATCCCCTCCTCCATTCAGTGGGGGTTTCGACACGGATAGCCGAGCCGGGTCCTTCCCCGATCAACTCGATGGACGAGCTGGCCGAACAGCAGGCGGGTGCGTCGAGCGGCGGGGTGAGCGACGCGCCGACGAGCGCGCGAGGTCGAGTGGCCGGGGGTCCTCAGGATGGTGCGTCCCGAAGAGATCAAGATGGGCGAGGGCGAACGGGTCTGGTGGGAGCGGGTCCGGGGCCGCGGCGCGATGTGGTACGTGGTCAACAAGGGCGCGCTCTTCCTCGTCCTCTATCCGTTCCTCGGTTGTCGCGTGATCGGCTGGCCCTGGGAGCCCACGCTGCTCGCCGAGGGCTGGTGCATCGGGCTCGTCTGCGGCGGCTTCGTCTGGATGCGCAAGGAGCTCCGCTACCGCTTCACTCTCGACCACGAGGGGCTCGCCCTGCCCGACGGGTCGGACGAGTAGCGCCCGGGTCGTCGCGGACTCGTGCTCCGTCTGCTCACCCTGCTCCTGGCGATCGGCGCAACGATCGCGATCTTCCTCACGACGCGCCCGGGTCGCGCGCTGCTCGAGCGGATCGGTCTGCGCGATCGCGTGCCGGGGGCGGCATCCTCCGAAGACGTCGCCTTCCTGCTCTCTGCCTGTGGCGGCGACCGCTCCGAGGTGCGCGCTCGCCTCGATCGCGAGCGCGACCGCTTTCCCGAGCTGAGCGAGGCCGAGCACTACCGGCGCGCCATCCGGCGCGTCTTCCTCGAGCGTGGGCAGCGCTCCTCTTGAGATCGCCCGCGGCGTCCGGCCCGAAGGTCCGCGTCCGGCGGGTCGACGCGTTAACTTCGCGCGCGTGGACAGCCAGCTCATCGGAACCCTCGAGGCCGATCCGGCCCTTCGCGTCTTCGCCCCGGAGCGCCCCGCTCCGGACATGGCCTACGAGGGGCTGCGCTGCGCATGCGGTGGCACGCGCTTCCATCTCGCCGGCTGGCCGCGCATCGCACTCGGTCGCGGCAGCTTCTTCTGGCGTGCGGTCACGCGGGTCTGGCGCGAGGCGCGGATGCCGATGGACGCGGACGAGTCGATGGAGTCGCCGCTCTGGCTGCCGGTCTTCGTGCGCTGTGACGCGTGCGGTCGCAACGAGGTGCTGCTCGACGGCGCGGACGTGGCCGGGCGGATCCCGGAGGCGATGCGCGGGGAGCCGATCGAGTCCGTGCGCTGCCGGCTCTGTCGCAGGGGGTCGGTCGAGCTCGTGCTGGGCGTGGCGCGGGATGCGATGTCCCGGGATCGCGTGGCGGTCGAGCTGCGGGCGCGCTGCGGCGCGTGTCGTCGGCAGTCGAAGGTGGCGTGGTCCGACGCGCGGCCGACCGACCAGGAGGTGCGTCTCGATCTCCTGTACGGGCGACGTTAGGCGGATGGGGATGCGCACCCGCTCGAATCGATGGAACGCCTTCGGGCTCGTCGCCCTCGTCGTCGGATCGCTCGTGGCGTGGATCGGTTGCTCCGACCCCGATCGGGCGATCCTGGAGCGTCTGTCCTCGGTCGAGCGTGCACGCTTCGAGCGCGGGCGTCAGGTTGCGACGCCGTGCTGGACCTGCCACGACCTGGCCGGTCGCGTACAGAAGGTCGGCCCCTCGCTCCTGGGCGTCTACGGCCGGCTATCGGGCACGGCGCCGGGCTCGCACGAGGGCTCGCCCGCCCTGCGCGCGGCGTCGATCGTCTGGGACGATCGCAGCCTCGCGGCCTTCCTTCGCGATCCGCAGGGCTTCGTTCCCGGCAATCGCATGGTCTCGCCAGGGGTCGGTGACGGAGCCGCCCTCTCGGACCTGCTCTTCTATCTGCGACACGTGACGCGACCCGGCGCACGCGAACCGGGCGGCTCCGCGCCGCGAGAGGCGCGATGACCCTGCCCCATGCGGATCCGAAGCTGACCTTCGCGCTCGCGCTGCTCGCCGGCATGTTCGCGCAGGCGCTCGCACGACATCTCCGTCTACCGGGCATCGTCGTGCTGCTCTTCACCGGCGTCGCCCTCGGACCCGACGGCTTCGGCTGGGTCGAGCCGCGTCAGCTCGGCCCCGGCCTCTTCGCGATCGTCGACTTCGCCGTCGCCATCATCCTCTTCGAGGGCGGGCTCAACCTGCAGATCTCCCGGCTGCGGCGCGAGGGCGCCGCGATCCGTCGACTGATCACCTGGGGCGCGCTCGTCACCCTGGCCGGCGGCGCGATCGCAGCGCGGGTCTGGCTGGGCTGGGGGGCGATGCAGTCGTTGCTCTTCGGCGGTCTCGTGATCGTCACGGGACCGACGGTCGTCGGGCCCCTCGTCTCGGAGCTGCGGCTGAAGCGGCGCGTCTCGACCGTGCTCGAGGCCGAAGGCGTCCTGATCGATCCGATCGGCGCGATCCTCGCGGTCATGCTGCTTCGGCTGGCGCTCTCCGGGGATCCGGGCTCGCTCCTGCTCACCGAAGGGGGAGCAGGGCTCGCGGCGATCGCCTCGGGTCTGCTGCTCGGTGTGCTCGCGGGCTTCGCACTCGCCTTCGCGCTGCGCATCTCGCGGGTGCTGCCGGAGGGGCTCGAGAACGTCTTCGTGCTCTCGGCCGTGTTGCTGCTCTTCGCCGGCGCCGAGTCGATGCTCTCGCATAGCGGAATCCTCGCGGTCACCGTCGCCGGCGTCGTCGTCGGCAACTCCCGCTCGCCCCTCGAGCGCGACCTCCGCGAGTTCAAGGACCAGCTCACGGTCATGCTGATCGGGCTGCTCTTCGTGCTGCTCGCGGCGGACGTGCGCTTCGATCAGGTCCAGGCGCTCGGCGTCGCCGGCCTCGGCGTGGTCGCGACGCTGATCTTCGTCGTGCGCCCGCTCGGTGTCTGGCTGTGTACGATGAAGACCGATCTCACCCTCGGCGAGCGGGTCTTCATCGCCTGGATCGCGCCGCGCGGCATCGTCGCCGCCGCCATCGCCTCCCTCGTCGCCGCCGACCTCGAGCGCGAGGGCATCTCGGGCGGGACCGAGCTGCGGGCGCTGGTCTTCCTCACGATCGCCGTGACGGTCGCGCTCGCCGGGCTCTCGGGTCGCCTCGCGGGCAGCCTGCTCGACGTGCGCATGCGAAGCCGGGACACGGTGGCGATCCTGGCGGCCCAGACCCTCGGCCTCGCGCTCGCCCGGGAGCTCCGCCAGGGCGGCGTGCCCGTCGTCTTCCTCGACTCGAATCCCGAGAGCGTGCGGCGCGCGGAGGAGGAGGGCTTCTCGGTCGTCTACGGCGACGCGCTCCAGGAGAGCGTGATGCAGCGGGCGCGCTTCGGCTTCGTGCGGACGGTGGTGGCGCTGACGGCGAATCCGACGCTGAACGGGGTCTTCGTCAATCGGGCGCGGGATCGCTTCGGCGTGCCGAACGGGCTCGTCGCGACGTCGGACTCCGGGGTCGGGCTCGTGTCGGAGCAGGTCAGTCGGGGCGAGGTCAAGGTCGCCTTCGATGCGCCGCACGACGTCGAGCGATGGGACGTGCGCGGGCGGCGCGGGGCCGTCTCGATCGAGCCCTTCGACTACACGACGCCCGAGCGGCCGCCGGAGGGCGAGACGACGGCCACGACCAGCTCGGGTGGGCTCTCGGAGCGCTTCTGCATGCTGGCCGTCACGCGGGACGGGGCGAGCTGGGTCGTCGACGGCAAGTGGCGCTTCCGGAACGGGGATCGCGTGGCGATCGCGGTGCACCAGCCGGAGCGGGAGGATGCCCTCCGCGAGCTCGCGAGCCGCGGCTTCAGCCTCGCCGAGCGACCGGCGGGCGAGCCGGCCGGGACCCCCGCCCCGATCGCGGAGGCGGTCGGCGCGGGATGAGGCCCCACAGCCGCGCGACTGCCTCGTTGGGCTAATTGTGAAGGCCTTCACGGTCGCGCCCGGGCCGACCGGCGAGACTCGCTTCGAACGCAGAGGCAATGCGAGGAGGACCGCCCCATGGATCGCCGTCAGCTGCTGGGCAGCGTCTCGATCTTCTCGGGTCTGAGCGACAAGGAGCTCGACCAGCTGCTCCAGGCGACGACGACCAAGCGCCTGAAGGCCAAGGAGATCCTCTTCCGCAAGGGCGATCCGGGCAATCAGCTCTACGGGATCCTCAAGGGCGCGCTCAAGGTCATGACGACCGCGACGGACGGCAAGGACGTCATGTTCGGTCTGATGGGGCCCGGGGAGGTGCTGGGCGAGATCGCGCTGCTCGACTCCGAGGACCGCTCCGCCACGATCGTCGCGGTCGAGGCGACGGAGCTGCTCACGCTGCATCGCCGGGAGCTGATCCCCTTCCTCGAGAAGAACCCGCGCGCGGCCATCGCGCTCGCGGGCGTGCTCGCGGCGCGTGTGCGCACGCTCTCGGAGCGGGCCGAGGATCGGCAGACGATGCCCTTGCCGGGTCGGATTGCGAAGAAGCTCCTCGCCCTCTCCGAAGAGCACGGCAAGCGTCCGATCGTGGGCGGCCCCGTCGAGGTGCGTCTGCCGCAGCAGGATCTCGCCGACCTCGTCGGTGTGACACGCGAGAGCGTCAACAAGCAGCTTCGCGCCTGGGAGGAAGAGGGCATCGTCGCCCTCGGTCGCGGTCGCGTCGTGCTGAAGAACCCCGAGGCGCTCGAGGCGGTGACGTCGCTCTACGAGCTCTGAGGCGCGCGGCGTCACGCGAGGCGGCGACCGTGCCGTCGCTCGTCCGGAGCTCGTCACACCTCGCGTTGCCCGCCTCGATGGCGCTTCGCGGTCGAGGCCCGCCGCCCCAGGCGCGTCCCCGCGTCACAGGGACGGAGCGCCATGGTGGGTCGGATGCGCTTCCCGGCGCGCCGCTCCTTGGCACGGCGTATGAAATGGTCGAGGGCGAGTCCGTCGGTTCCCCGACACCCGGAGCCCCCCTCGATGAAGCGCCTCCAGCCTACGCCGAAGAGTCTCCCGATCCTCGTCCTGCCGATCGTCTTCCTCGTGAGCGGGTCCAGCGCGGCCCAGGTCTTCGACGTCGAGCTCGAGCCCGAGGCCGACGCGAAGGTGCAATGGCACGAGATCCTCGACTGGGCGAACACCAACTACGGAAGCGCGCTCGAGCTGCAGGTCGGCGCCGAGAACACGGCCCTCCCCGATAAGCGCTACCGCAGCTATCTGCGCTTCGACCTCTCTTCGCTGCCCGAGGCATTCACGCTCGAGCGCGCCCGGCTGCGTCTCTTCACGGAGATCTACACGACGATCCCGGCGACCGTGATCGAGCTCTACCGAGTCTCGGACGACTCGTGGAGCGAGTCGACGATCACCTGGAACGACCAGCCGGGGCCGACGGGCGGCGTTCTGGCGACGACGACCGTCACGAGCCTGCAGGAGGCGTACTGGGACTTCACGGCCGGCTGGGATCCGGCGGCGGATCTGGCCGACGATGCGCTCTCGCTCCTGCTGCGGCTCGAGAACGAAGCGCTCGCGGGCTTCGAGATCAACGCGATCTTCGACAGCCGTGAGGTGCCGGGCAGCGTCGCCTTCGCACGCCCCGTGCTCGAGCTCCGCTACCGGATCGGCCCACTGCCGCCGCCGCCCGTCACGACGGGCGGGCAGCCCTTCGAGAAGGTCGCCACGCTCGACGCCGGTCCCCAGCTCTGGGGCCTGACCGCCGACGACGCGGGGCGGGTCTACGCCGGCCACAACTCGAATTTCTCGGGGCCCGCGCCCGTGCGTCGATTCGACCCGGACCTCTACGCCGGTACGCCGCTCGTCTTCGACGACGCCCAGCAGGTCTTCGGCCCCGTGGTAGGCGACGCGGACGGCATCGCCTTCGGTGCGGGCAAGGTCTTCGTCGCCGACAATCTCGGCGGCATCCGTCAGATCCCGGTCGCGAGCCCGGGATCCGCGAGCTACTTCGCCGTCTTCGTAGGCATGAACGGCGGCGGCTCGCCTCTCGTCCATCGCCTCTCCGACGGGCATCTCTTCGTGAGCCTCGGCGAGGCGGCGCCCGTGCTGCAGGAGTTCAACGCGAGCGGCACGCTCGTGGGCCAGTACTTCCTGGGGGCGACCGCGGAGACGATGACCTTCGACGCGGCCACCGGGCGCATCTACTACAGCCCGAATGGCACGGCCGTCCGGGTCTTCGACCCGAGCGGACCCTCGGATGCCGCCGTCGGCAGCGCCGGCGGAACGATCAACGGCGGCCTCTTCTTCGACGCGGCGACGGGGCTGCTCTTCGTCGGGTCGGCGAACGGGACGAATCCCGGGCGGATCGAGACGATGGATCCTGCGACCGGCACGACGCAGCTCTTCGCGACGGGCTTCGATCCCGAGAACACGCCGGGTGGCGTGCTCGGGATCTGGCGCGATCCGGTCTCGGGCGACCTCTACGCGCTGCAGTCCGACGCGCTCTTCCGGCTGCCGGCGAATCCGGCGGCCGTACCCGCGCTAGGCCCGCCGGGAGGCTGGCTATTGGTTGCGGCGCTGCTTGTGGCCGCGGGACGACGGGTGCACCGGGGCGGCTTCGTCGCGGCGGAGCGAACGGCGCGGTAGAGCCGGCGGCGCTGCGATGGGGCGACGGATCCGGTAGCGGCGGCGGCGCTGCTAGGGAGGCGGCGTGCCTTCGACGATGCCCGGCCTGACGCCGGACATGCAGCGCGTACTCGGGCTCGCGCTGCTGATCCTGAACGTCGCGCTCTACGCCGGCGCGTTCCGGGCACGCCGCCGGCGGCGGGACGGCGACGACGCTCGGACGTCCTGACCGGGCCGAGCTGATGGGGGGCGGGCCTCTGCGCGCGCCGCGTCGTCAATGCGGTGTGTACTTGCGTAGCTTCCGCTGCAGGCTCTGGCGATGCAGGCCGAGCCGCCGCGCCGCCTGCGAGATGTTGCCTTCGCACTCGGCGAGCACGAACTCGATGTACTCGCGTTCGTGGCGGTAGAGGCTCTGGAACTCGGTCGGGATCGGCAGCTCGTCGTCGTCGTCGGCCTCGCCGAGCAGCGCGCGCTCGACCTGGTCGACATCGGTCGGTTTCATCAGGTAGCCGATCGCGCCGAGCTTGGTCGCCTTCACGGCCGTCGCGATCGAGCCGTAGCCCGTCAGCACGACGATCTTGGTGTCGGGTGAGCGCGTGAGGATGTGCGCGATCGCATCGAGGCCGGAGTCGGCGCCCAGACGCAGGTCGACGACGGCGAAGTCGAAGGTCGGCCGCTCGAGTCGGTCGAGGCTCGTGAGGTCCCGGGCGCGCTCGACGAGGTAGCCGCGGTCGCGGAACTCGGAGCCGAGGGTCTCCGCGAATCGGTCGTTGTCCTCGACGATCAGGAGGGTCCGGGTCTCCTCGCCATCGGGGCGCGAGGCGGCATCAGCCATTCTGGGGTCTCCAATCGGGCGCTTGTACGTACATCGGATCCCCCGACTCGGCCGCGCCGCCCGCCGGCACGAGCGGCAGCGAGATCCTTGCGACCGCACCACCGAACTCGCGATCGGCGAGGGTCAGATCGGCGCCGATCGCCTGGGCCAGGGAGTGCACATAATAGAGTCCCAGGCCGACGCCTTCCGGCTTCGTCGTGACGAAGGGCTCGCCGAGGTGGCGCCGCACGACGTCGGGCCAGCCCGATCCGCGGTCCTGCACGGAGAGCTCCGCCCGGCTGCCGGTGCGCTGCACGACGATCTCGATCTCGCCGTCGGGCCCACCCGACTCGATCGAGTTGTCGACGAGATTGATCAGTGCCTGCGAGAACGCGACGGTCGGCAGCAGCACGCGCTTCGGTCCGCGACCGTCGCCGAGCACGCGGATCGTCGCCTCCTCGTGCACGCCGCTCACGCTCGCACAGACCTGACGGACGAGGGCGTCGAGATCGACGACCTCGAGCGAGAGACGATCGGGTTGCAGCTGAGAGCCGGCCATGTGTCGAAGGATGTCGCCGCAGCGCTCGAGCTCCTCGATCGCGGTCGCGAGATCCTCGTCGCCTTCGAGCTCGTGACGGCGGGCGAGGCGCTTGAGGCGCAGCTGCGCCGTGTTGAGCGGCGTCGCGAACTCGTGGGAGAGGCCGGCGGCGAGGGCGCCGACCGCGCGCAGCCGGTCGATGCGCGTCTTGCGCTGCTGCGCGTCGGCGAACCAGATCTTCAGGCTGTCGAGGGTGCGCGAGAGCCAGGCCGTCAGGATCCAGAAGACGAGGATCACGAGGATCTGGGCGGGGAAGAGGATCTCCCGCGGAACGAGCGTGCCGGCGAGGCCGGGCGGGATGTGGCTGTTGAACTGGATGAGGAGCAGACAGCCGAGCAGGAGACCGAAGAAGGCGAGGCCGAGCCGCCCCTCGAGCAGGAGCGCGCCCAGCACGGAGTGGACGAGCAGGATCGGCACCAGCGGATTCCACGCGCCACCGGTCAGGATCAACAGTGCCGAGAGACCGAGGATGTCCGCCGTCAGCTGGACGAGCAGCTGGGCCGGGGTGCCCTTCGTGCCGCGGCGCAGGCCGATCCAGGTCCCGACGTTCAGCACCGCGAGCGTCGCGACGACGGCGCCGAAGAGGGGCAGCATCTCGGCGCCGAGCAGGTCGAAGTGGAGGGCCGGGACGATCGAGAGCAGCTGCGCGGCGATCGCGACCCAGCGCAGTCGGACGACCCAGGCGAGCTTGGCCGTGCTCTGCTCCGGATCGGCGCTGATCGGCGGCTCGAGGAGCGATCGGATCGTCGCGAACATCGGATCTCCCGCGCGGAGGCTAGCAGCCCCGTCCTCAAGCCCCGCCGCGGCCCGTCCGAACCAGCCCGGAGGGCTCCGGCCCGACAGAGGGAGGTCGCATGCGGTCGAGGACGACACGGCGGGTCGGGGCGATCGCCCTGGCGCTCGCGATCTGGATCGGCGCCGCCGGTCTCGCGACGGCGCGGGACTACGAGAGTGGCTTCGGCTTCGGCATCTCGGTGCCGGACGCCTGGCTCGTACTCACGCGCGGCGAGGTCGAGAAGCACGCGGACCTCTTCCTCGAGAACGAGGGCTCCCCTGCACTCCGGTCGGTCTCGCCGGGCATGCGGCAGATCGTCTACGACCGGGTCCGGCGCGGAGAGCTCGAGATCTTCTACCGCCAGGAAGGCGTGTTCGGCGGCTTCGTCGACAACGTCAACATCATGCTCCAGTCCGCGCAGCTGCCCGGTACGCCGGACCAGCTGAAGGGCCTCTGCCGTGTACTGCCCAGCGAGTTCTCGCGCCTCTTCGGACGTCCGATCGCGATGGACGGGTGCGAGATGCGAGAGCGAGCGGGCCGGTCCGCGCTCTATCTCCAGTTCGATGGTGCGATCCCGGGCACGACGACGCTGCAGTATCAGCTTCCGCAGTACGGCGATGCGACCCTCGTGATCACGGCGACGGCCGAGGACACGAACCTGCCGCGGCTGCTCGGCGAGTTCGAGCAGATCATCGCCTCGATCCGTATGCACTGAGCGCGAATCGCGCGTCACCGCGGCTCGACCTCGAGGAGCCGCAGCACTCCGCACGCGGACCTCATCTCGTATCGACGCAGAGCTCTTCGAGCGGCCGTCTCGCGGTCCGTGCAACCCAGAGGCAGAGCATGATCGCGACGCCCGCGAGCGCGACGGCCATGCCCCACCAGACGCCGACGATGCCCAGGCCCGACCGGAACGCGAGGTGGTGTGCGAGCGGGAGTCCCAGCCCGTAGAAGCCGATCAGGTTCACGACCGCCCCGGCGTAGGGCCGGCCCATCCCACGCATCAGCCCGCCGCCGACGACCTGCACGCCGTCCGCGATCTGGAAGCCCGCCGCGATCGGGAGCAACGTCGCGGCGATCGTCACGACTGCCGCGTCGTCGACGTAGAGCGCGGGCAGCCAGCTCCGTAAGGTCACGAACACGATCGCCGCGATCGACATCACGCCACCGCCCATGTAGAGGGCCGTGCGACACGCCATCCGGAGTCGCGCCGCGTCGCCGGCGCCGATCAGGTTGCCCGCTCGGGCGCTCGCGCCGATCGCGATGCCGAGCGGCAGCATGAAGGTGAAGCTCGCCATGTTGATCACGACCTGGTGTGCGGCGAGGGACGCGACACCCAGCCAGCCTACCATCAGCATGGCGATCGTGAAGGCGTTCGCCTCGAGGGCGAGCTGGACGCCGACGGGGAAGCCGAGCCAGAGATAGCGGCCGAAGCCGGCGAGCTCGAGCATGCGCGGATCGAAGCGCCGCCACGCGCCATCGGGCAGATGGTAGGCACGCATCCAGAGCCAGAGCCCCAGCGGCAGGAGCGTATTCGTGATCGACGTCGCGATGCCAGCGCCGACCACGCCGAGCGGCGCCATGCCGAGGTGGCCGAAGATCAGCATCCAATTGAGGAGCACGTTCACGCCATTCCCCGCGAACATCACCCACATCGCCGGACGCGTGACGCCGCGTGCGGCGAGGTATTGGCGCAGCGCGGCGAAGAGCAGGAAGCCGACGGCGCTCGGGAGTCGCGCCAGCAGGTAGGTCTGTGCGAGCCCCGCGACGACGGGGTCCTGGCCGAGGGCGAGGAGGATCGGCTCCGTCGACGCCCAGAGCGCCATCAGGGGCAACGAGACGACGAGTGTGATGACGAGGCCGCGGTGGAGCGCGAGGGAGGCGCCCGCGTCGTCGCCTCGGCCATGGGCCTGGCTGACGAGTGGATCCATGCCCTGGATGAGGCCCTGGACGAAGGAGCCCGAGGACCAGACCCAGGTGCCCGCGATCGCGACCGCGGCGAGCGCCTCGACGCCGACCCGGGCGACCATCATCGTATCGATCACGCCCATCACCATGTAGCCGAGCTGCGTGAGCGAGATCGGGGCGGAGAGCTCGAAGAGTGCGCGCAGCTCGCTGCGTCGACTCGGAGCCGGGCGCGTCGAGGAGACGGGTGCGCTCGGCGACGGGGTGTCGACGGGCGCGGAGGACGATTGGGACATGACGGGCTCGTGGGTCTCGGGCGGGCGGGCGGTCGCGCAGGCGGGCGGGAGGCTACCCGGCTCGCGGCAGGCGTGCGATGCTCGGCGCACGCATGGGAGATGAGACGCGATGAGGACGATGAAACGGCGGATTCCGGGCGTCTCGGTCCTGCTGCTGGCGGTTCTGGCGCTGGCGCACGCGGCGTCGGCCCACGGCCCGACGATCGAGATCACGCACGCGGAGATGAAGCCTGCGCTCCTGAATCTCTACGTGGGAACGACCGTGCACTTCAACAACACGGTCTCGATGCCCGGCGGACACGTCGTCGTCGACGAGAGCGGCACCCTCGAGAGCCCGCCGCTCCTCGAGCCCGGCGACGGCTGGCACTACACGTTCGAGCAGGAAGGGACGTACGAGATCTTCCTGAAGCAGCACCCGAAGGCCCGCGCGCGCATCGTCGTGGTGCCGAAGCGTTAGGCGTCGCGGTCTCGGCGCGCTGCCTCGAGTGGCGGGCTCGCGGGACGAACGCCCGGGGCGGGCACGTCCCGCATCGCGCTTTCGTCGATCCGCGGGCTGCTATTCGCGCCCGTCGAACACGAAGTACCGGGCGGGGCCGGTGACGGGCTCCCGCGGCAGGCGTTCGGGGTCGAGCAGCAGGTCGTAGGTCACGGGCTGCGCGGCCGGTGGGACGCCCGGGGTCTCCGACTCCTCCCCGAACTCCTCGATCCGCCGGTAGAGGGCGTCCCACGCCTCCTGCGGATCCTCCATGTCGATCTCGATCGTGAGCTTGGCCATCGGACCTCCTGCGTCGTGTCGCGCACCCGAGCGGGGCGGGGGCCAGGCCGGCCCAGGGCCCCGGAATCCACGGGGAGAGGAGTCCGGGAATGGGGGTCGAAGCAGAATCCGGGCGCGAACGCGCCGCCACGACGACAGGCTACGGGATCGGGGGCTTTCCACAAGCCGCCCAGGCCGGGCGGTCGTCCGAGGGCCCTGGGCGCGGTCCCCAAGCACGCTGGCGATCGTGACGATGATCGGACGATCAACCTTTTTCGAGCGTGAGGCGCGCCACGGGCGTTTCTGACGTCCCCTAAGGAACCGAAGCCGAGGAGCCGGACTCGAAGTCGGGTATGGTTGACGACATGAGCCACGCGCCCCAGCTCCGCGAGTCCGCCTGCACGCCCCGTTCCGACGGGGCCGACCCTGTCGCCCGCTCGCTGATGACCGCGAGTCCGGGTGGCGTCGATCCGTCGGATTCCGACGGCGAGCCGCTCGTCGATCAGGGCGGCCGGCCGCTCGGCCCCCGCGCCATCCAGACCCGGGCCCGGATCCTCGAAGCGACGGTCGCGCTGCTCGACGAGAAGCCGATGCGCGATCTTCGCGTGATCGACATCGCGCGCCGGATCGGCTCCTCTCCCGCCACCTTCTACCAGTACTTCAAGGACGTCGAGGACGTCGTCCTCTACCTCGCGCGGGAGATGTCCGAGATCACCTCCGAGCTCGTCGAGGTGATCGGGGGCGACTGGACCGGCCGCGCGGGTCACGAGCGCGGCCAGCGCCTCGCGAATCTCGTGATCGATCATTGGGATCGCTACGCGCCCGTGCTGCGCGTGCGCAACAACGCCTCCGACGAAGGCAACCTCGCCTTCCGCGAGGTGCGGATGGAGGCGATGATGCCGCTCGTCGACGCCTTCGCGGCGGCGATCGAGCGGGCGCACGTGGCTGCGGGGCCCGAGATCGAAGGCGGGAACGATTGGCCGGGCGGTCGGATCCACCCGATCTCCGGCGCGACCGCGCTCGCGTCCGTGCTCGAGCGGCTCGCGATGTACCACGTGAGCATCGCCGAGCTCGGGGGCAGCCGGGAGCATCTCGTCGAGACGATCGCGACGATGCTCCAGCAGATGCTGGCGTCGCGGCGTTAGGCGGACGCGCCGTCGGGGATCATTCCATCGCCGGCGGGTCGGCGGGTGGTGACTCCAGCCCGGCGAAGATCGACTCGTCGATCTCGATGGGCGTCTCGGCCCGGAGCGTGTCGAGGTAGTCACGCAGGGCCTCGTCCCCTCGTCGCCGCACGAGATCCTGCCGCACGAGATCCTCGATCTCCGCGAGGGGCGGCGCACTCGGGGCCTCGCGCTCCTCGACCCGCACGAGCCGCACCCCGCCGCCCGTCTCGATCGGCTCGCTCCAGACGCCGACCTCGAGCCCGGTCGCGACCTCGAGCAACGTCGGTCCGACGTAGTCGCGAACCTTGGCCGGTGGCAGCAACACGTCGGGGGGCGGTGAGATCTGCGGGTCGGCCAGCGCCTGCTCGACCGCGGGCCAGGGCTCGCCCGCCGAGAGCCGCGCGGCGGCGGTGCGCGCCCGCTCGAGCGGATCCTGCGCCCGAGCCACTTCCGCGCCCATCGCCCCGCGGCCCACGTCGCGCCCGGCCGTCCGCGGCGCGAAGTAGAGCGTTCGGACCCGCAGCCGCCCGGGCCGCGTGAAGAAATCGAGGTTGCGCTCGTAGTGCCGGGCGACCTCCTCGGCCGTCGGCTCCTCGGCATCCGCCTCGCTCACGATCGAATCGATCAGGCTCGAAGTCAGCTCGCCGCGCACGCGGCGATCGACGGCGGCGAGGCCGAGGTCGAGCGCGCGCTGGACGAGCAGCTCCTCGTCGATCATCCGCTCGAGCACCCGACGTCGCATCGCCTCGTCGACCGACCCGCGCAGATCGCTCTCGACGCCCGCCAGCACGCGCTCGTAGTCGACCCGGCGGATCACCCGCTCGCCCACGCGTGCGGCGACCTCCGCGGGGAGATCGGGATCGGCGTGTCGAGGCTCGACGAGGCCGAAGCTCGCGAGCGCGAGCCCGGTCGCCGCGCCGGCCAGCAGCAGCCCGGTCGCCCTCCGGCTGGGGCGGGCAGGCTGCGCGGGACGCGATTCCGACAGGGCGGTCTCCTCGGGCACGGAAGCTCGGCCCGATCGCGAGCCGGCCGCTCGCTCGCACGTCGAGCGACGTCGGCGCGCCGCAGCATACCCCAGGCGCCCGATCGCGATGGCAGACGCCGAGGCGACCCCGCTCGACGCCGCGTACGCCCCTTCGCCTCGCGCGCGTGGAGCCCCCGCACTAGATTCCCTCGCCTGGAAGGCCGGGAGAGTCCGCCGTCATGCACCTGAATCTCGGATCGATCCTCCGCGCGAACGCGCACGAGCAGCCCGACGCCATCGTCCTGCGCGCCGGCGACCTCGCGCTCCGCTACGCCGACCTCGATCGCGCAGCCCGCGGCGTCGCCGCCAGCCTGCGCGCCCGGGGCATCGAGCCCGGCGACAAGGTCGCTCTGCTCGTGCCGAACGTGCCCGAGTTCACGATCGCCTACTTCGGCATCCTCTACGCGGGCGCCTCGGTCGTCCCGATCAACGTGCTCGCCGCCGCGCCGGAAGTCACGTACTTCCTGCAGGACTCCGAGGCACGGCTGCTCGTCGTGCACCCGCTCTTCGAGAAGGCGGGCCGCGAAGGCGCGAAGGCCGTCGAGGTGCCGGTCGTCCTCGCGGCCGGCGACGGCGATGCCGACACGATCGGCGCGATGGCGAAGCACGAGCCGGTCGAGACGGTGCATCCGACCTCGCCGCAGGACACGGCCGTCATCCTCTACACCTCCGGCACGACGGGCAAGCCGAAGGGCGCCGAGCTCACGCACTCGAACCTGCTGCTGAACTGCGCCGTCGTCGTGCCGAAGCTGATGCCCCGGAGCGACGAGCCCCATCGCGCCCTCGCGACGCTGCCCCTCTTCCACTCCTTCGGGCAGACCGTGATCCAGAACGGTCTGATCGCCGCCGGCGGAAGCATCACGCTCCTGCCGCGCTTCACACCCGAGGACGCCTTCGAGCTGATCGAGCGCGATCGTCTCACGATCTTCGCCGGCGTGCCGACGATGTACTTCGCCATGCTGCACCATCGCGGCGATCGCGCCTACGACGTCTCGAGTCTGCTGGGCTGCATGACGGGCGGCGCGCCGATGCCCGTCGAGGTCATGAACGCCTTCGAGGAGAAGTTCAACGTCGAGATCCTCGAGGGCTTCGGCCTCTCGGAGACCTCGCCGGTCGCGAGCTTCAACATGTTCGGCAAGCCGCGCAAGGCGGGCTCGATCGGCTACCCGGTCTGGGGCGTCGAGATGTGCATCGTGAACGACCGGGACGAGCCCCTGCCCGACGGCGAGCGCGGCGAGATCTGCATCCGTGGGCACAACGTCATGAAGGGCTACCTGAATCGGCCCGACGCGAACGCCGAGACCTTGCGTGGCGGCTGGTTCCACACGGGCGACATCGGCTACCGCGACGGTGACGGCTGCTATTGGATCGTCGACCGCAAGAAGGACATGATCCTGCGCGGCGGATTCAACGTCTATCCGCGCGAGGTCGAAGAGGTGCTCTACGAGCACGAGGACGTCGTCGAGGCCGCCGTGATCGGCGTGCCCCACGAGAGCCACGGCGAAGAGGTCAAGGCGGTCGTGGCCCTGCGTCCGGACGCGAAGGCGACGGCCGAGGACCTGATCGCGTTCTGCAAGGACCGGCTCGCGGCCTACAAGTACCCGCGAATCGTGGAGATCGTCGACGCCCTGCCGAAGGGCCCGACGGGCAAGATCCTGAAGCGCGAGCTGCGCGACGCCTGACGCGCGCCGGCCGGGGCGATCCACCGCCGCCTCACGACGGCTCCCCCGCGTACCCAAGAATCCGCCCGAGGCGTGTGACCGTTCTCGTCACGGCCGGCCCCCATCTTCCGAACGGTCGGGAGCGCTCACCCCCAGGAGTCGCCTCCGACCGGGGCCGCGCGGCGGGTCGTCCGCCGTCGTGACGCGATCGAGGCTGCCGCTCCCGGATCGGCGCGCCGCGCGGCCCGCGATCGGCGCCGTGCCGCGGAGAACGCGACCCGACGTCGGAGCATCGAAGAGGCATCCGTACGGAGAACGCGTCGTACGGGAGGAGGGTCTGCACATGGGACGAGTCGGAAGCGTCGACGGAAGCATCGAGCCGGAAGCGGATCGCTCTGATCCGTCGGGTCGCCGCACGGCCCGGCCTTCGGGCCCGGGCCCGGGCCCGGCTCCGGGGCGATCCCGATCGCGGAGCGGGTTGGCGAGCGCGCGCGACCGACAGCGTCTGCGGGAGCGGCGGGCGGCGGAGCGGGCGCGCGTCGAGCGGATGTGGGGACGCGTGCCGGCCGTCGGCGCACCGATACGCTCGGGTCGTGGCGTTCACGCGCGCGACGAGGGTGTTTCGCCCGGATGCGGCGCGTCGATCGCTCGTTCGGGCGACGTGGTGCCGGCCGGCCCGACGGTCGACGCGGGGCGCGGCCTCCGCGCGCTCGGCGTGGTGGGCGCCGAAGCCTCCTGTCCCGTCTGTGCGAGCGCGAAGCTGGCGGCGGACGAGGTGCTGCACGGCGGCCGGCTCCGGCTCGTCGAGTGTCTGCACTGCGACCATCGCTGGACCGAGCGCCCGGCGCGTCGCTGGGCCGAGCTCGGCGCGGCGATGGGGCGGTCGGAGCTGCGGGCGGTCGCGACCTAGCGGAGGGGCGAGCGCGAGGTGATACCTTCGCGCGATGCGGCTGCTCCTCTACACGGGCAAGGGTGGCGTCGGCAAGACGACGACCGCCGCGGCGACGGCTGCGCTCGCGGCGGAGCGCGGGCTTCGCAGCCTCGTCGTCTCGGCCGACGCCGCGCATAGCCTCGGCGACGTGCTCGGCGAGCGGCTCGGAGCCGAGCCGCGCCGTCTGGGCGCCCGCTTCGACGCGCTCGAGGTCGATGCGCGGCACGTCGTCGATACGGTCTGGGGGCGCGTGCGCGCCTACGCCGTCGATCTGCTTCGGCATCAGGGGATGGATGAGGTCCTGGCGGAGGAGCTGGCGCTGCTGCCCGGCGCCGAGGAGCTGGCGACACTCGTCTGCGTGGAGTCCTGGGCGCAGAGCGGCGACTACGACCTGATCGTCGTCGACTGCGCGCCGACGGGCAGCACCCTCCGTCTCGTGACGCTACCGGAGCTGATGCACGGGGGGCTGCGCTGGCTGCTCCGGCTCCAGCGCGCCGCGGCCCACGTCGTCGAGCCGCTGGCGCGCGGCCTGGTCGGCGTGCCGCTGCCCTCGCCGGGGGTCTACGCCGAGGCCGAGGAGCTGCTCTACCGCACGCTGCACCGGTTGCGGGCGCGGCTGCTGGGGCGGAGCACGAGCGTGCGCCTGGTCGTGACGCCGGAGTCGATGGTGATCGACGAGGCGCGGCGTGCGCTCACGGAGCTCTGCCTCTTCCAGCTCGCGAGCGACGCCGTCGTGCTGAACCGCATGCTGCCCGAGGCGGCGCTGCGCGAGGACTTCTTTCGCGCGTGGGGCCCCGCGCAGGCCGCCCGCCGCGCCGAGGTCGAGCGGATCTTCGCGCCCCTTGCCTGCCTCGAGGCGCCGCTCCAGCCCGACGAGGTGCGTGGGCTCGAAGCGCTCGCGGCCCATGGCCGGGCGCTCTTCGGCGAGCGCGATCCGGCGGCGCGGCTCGGGGAGTCGGCGCGACTGCGCTTCGAGCGGGACGCTGAAGGTGGCCGGCTTCGTCTGCCGCTGCCCGGGGTCGATCCCGGGGCGCTCGAGGTCGCGCGGGTCGACGACGAGCTGGTCGTCGGCTTCGAGGGCGCGCGGCGCAAGATCGCCCTGCCGACGGGCCTCGCGAAGCTCGACGTGTCGGGCGTCGCCTATCACGGAGGTGAGCTCGTCGTCTCCTTCGCGCTCGCGGAGGCGCCCGCCGCATGAGGGTGCTGCTGCATACCGGCAAGGGCGGCGTCGGCAAGACGACCCTCGCCCTCGCGTCGGCGCTGGCCGCCGCGCGCCACGGCCATCGCGTCTGCGTACTCTCGACCGACCCCGCGCATAGCCTCGCCGATGCCCTCGCGAGCCCCGTCGGCCCGAACGCGCGACGCGTCACCCCGGGCGTCTGGGCCCGCGAGATCCGCGCCCAGGTCGAGCTCGATCGCGGCTGGCAGAGCGTGCAGGCCTGGCTTCGGGAGCTGCTGCGCGAGGAGGCGGACGCGCTCGTCGCCGAGGAGCTGCTCGCCTTCCCCGGCATCGAAGAGCTCGTCGCCCTGCGCGCCGTGCGCGAGGTCGAGCAGACCGGCGACTTCGACCTCTGCATCGTCGACTGCGCGCCGACGGGCTCGACCCTGCGAATGCTGCGCTTCCCCGATGCGCTGCGCATCTTCATGGAGCATTTCTTCGACCTCGAGCGGCGCGGGGCGCGGCTGCTGCGGCCATTGATGCGGGGCTTCGAGGCCGGTCGGCTGATCCCGCGCGAGGACTTCTTCGACGCCTTCGAGCGCCTCTACGAAGAGATCGACGACGTCCGGCGGATCCTGCTCGACGAGGCGCGCACGAGCGCGCGGCTGGTCGTGAACCCGACCCGGGTGATCGTCGACGAGACGCGGCGCTCCTTCGCCTACCTCTCGCTCTACGGCGTCGCGACGGACGCCGTGCTCGTCAATCGCGTGATGCCCGAGGCGGTCGGGGGCGGCTACTTCGAGCGCTGGCTCGCGCTCGAGCGCGAGGAGCTCGCGGCGATCGAGGCGAGCTTCCCCGTGCCGATCCGGCGCGTTCCGCTCCAGCCGCGGGAGGTGATCGGAGTCGACGCGCTCGAGGCGCTCGGACGGGATCTGTTTGGCGACATCGATCCGGCGGCGCGCCTCGCCGAGGGGCGACCGATCCGCATCCGACGCGGCGGCGGCCGCACGCGCCTCGAGATCGATCTGCCCGGCATCTCGAAGGAGGAGATCGACGTGCTCGCCCGCGGCCACGACCTGCATCTGCGCGTGCGCGACGGTCGGCGGACGATCTCGCTACCCGACTCCCTCGCCGGTCGGCCGATCGAGCGGGTGCGGCTGCAGGAGCCCGTGCTCGAAATCGTCTTCGGCGAGCGCGGCGAGGCTTGAGGCCGGGCGATGGGGCGCGAGGAGCCGGATCGGGATCGCGCGGCGCTGCTCGCGCATCCCCGCGTCCACACGTCGCTTCCTGCGGCCTTCGTCGCGTCGCCCCCGCGGCGCGTCGTGAGCCTGGTGCCGAGCCTCTCCGAGGCGCTGGTCGTGCTCGGGCTGGGCGATCGGCTGGTCGGGGTGACGGAATACTGCGTCGAGCCACCGGGCGCCTTCGACGGACTCCCACGGCTCGGGGGCACGAAGGACGCCGACGTCGAGGCGATCGCCGCCCTCCGACCCGGGCTCGTGATCGGGAACCGCGAGGAGAATACGCCCCGCGTCGTGCGCGCCCTCGCCGAACGGGGCATCGACCTCTGGCTGACCTACCCCCGCCGCGTCCGCGAAGGCGCCGAGCTGCTGCGCGACCTGGCCCGCCTCGGGGCCGCGGAGGACGCGATCGCCCGGCACGTCGCGCCCGTCTTCGCGGCGCTCGAGCGGGCCGAGGCGGCCGCCGCATCCTCGCCGGTCGGGCCGGGTTGGCCGGTCGGCGAAGCTGCGGGGGCCTCGCCCGGGCCGCGGGTCTTCTGCCCGATCTGGCGGGATCCCTGGATGACGATCGGGGCCGACACCTACATCCACGACCTGATCACGCTCTGCGGTGGGCGCAACGTATTCCCGACCGGCCCCGATCCCCGGCGCCCGGACCGGCGCTACCCGATCGTCACGCTCGAGGCGGTCGAGCGGGCGGACCCGGAGCTGATCCTGCTGCCGGACGAGCCCTGGGCCTTCGGCGAGGCGGACGTGCGCGAGCTCGCGGGGCTCGATTGCGCCGCGGCGCGCACGGGGCGCATCCATCCGATCGACGGCAGGATGGTCTCGTGGTACGGTCCGCGCATCGCTGAGGCAATCCAGGCACTTGCGAGGCTATTTGCGACCCGGTAAGGCTCCCCGGAGCGGTCGGGACCGAGCTCGACGGGCGGCTGGATCGGGCGGGCCAGGGGGGGCGCGCCGGGCGAGGGTCTTTGGCCCGACGCTTCGAGCTACGCTCGGCGCGGTCGATCACGGACCGGCAACTTCGTCGCAGATCTTCCATCAAGCCCTGGCGGACTCGACCCGATGAGGGTGCGTCGCTCGCGTGCAATTCATCGGCAATCCGCTCTGCGGATCGGGAATCGCCGTGGGCGAGCTGGCCTTCGGATGGGTCACAGGGAGGTGCCGCGCGTCATGTTGGACCAGTGGACGAACCAGCTCGGGGGAGGGCGTCGAGCGCCCGACCTCCGAAGCCCGGGGAGCCGGAGCAGGACGTGGGTCCCGCTCTGGGTGCTCGGGCTGCTCGTCGCCGCGGCGCCCAGCTGGGCGGCCGAGGTCGTGGAGGTCCGGGTCGGGAGACATCCCGAGTTCACCCGCGTCGTCTTCGAGCTCGATCGCGCCGCCGGCTACCGCATCGAGCGTTCGGACGCGTCGGCCGGAGCGCCGGAGCTGATCGTCTCGCTCGAGGCGAGCTCGATCCCGCGGCGGATCCGATCCCAGAAGACGTTCATCGAGCAGGTCGAGGTCGAGCCGAGCGGCCGCCGCGCCATCGCGCACATCCGGCTCGCGAAGGACGACCTCCGACTGAAAGAGATGATCCTCGCGAATCCGCCGCGCATCGTGCTCGACCTGTCGAGCGATGCGCCCGTCGTGGCGGCCACGCGGCCGACGCCCACGACGACGGCGACGAAGCCCGCGCCGACCAGCACGCCCACGACGAGCCCGACGACCTCCGCCACGACGACGGCCAATGCGACGAAGGCCATGCCGACCCGCGACGAGGCTGCCTTCGAGGACGTGGTCGCCCGGGCGGAGTCCGAGGCGCGCGACGCCGCGAACGCGAAGGCCGAGGCCGCGAAGCAGGCGGCGGCCGAAGCGGACCGCAAGGCCGAGGAGGCTGCGAAGGCAGCGGCAGCGGAGGCCGAGCGGCTCGCGAAGAAGGCGCGCAAGAAGGCGAAGGCCGAAGCGGCTGCGCTCGCTGCCGCCGCGGAAGCGGAGGCGGAGAAGGAAGCGGCCGCGCTACGCGAGGCGGCGGACCGGGCGGCGGCCGCGTCTGCGGCGCTCGCCGAATCGGCTGCGGAGAAGGCGGATGCCGCGGGCGACGCCATCGCGGAGGCGGCGGAGAGCGCCGGCGAGGCGATCGACGAGGCCGGGACGGCGATGGCCGATGCGGCTTCGGAGGCCGTCGACGGCGCCGACGTCGATGCCGTGCTGCAGGGCATGGCCGGCGGTGCGAAGCCGACGGAGGGTCGGGCCGACGCGGGCACTGGTCAGGCTGCGAAGCCGGCCGAGGCGCGACCGACGCGACCGATGGTCGTGACGGAAGACGCGGACGAGGGCCCGGGCATCATGACCTGGGGCCTCGCGGCGATCGGCGCGATCGTCGTCCTGCTGGGCGGCTTCATCGCGCTGCGGCGACGCGGCGGCGTCGAGGTCGACTTCGAGGCGGAGGACGCGCCTTCCCTCGGCGGCGACGACGACATGCCCGTCTCCGCGAGCGACGCGAATCCCTTCGCGGACCTCATGGGCGACGGTGAGCAGACGATCGCATCGGGACCGGGTGCTTCGACGGCCGGTTCCCTTGGACGCAACACGGGCGGAGGGGCGACGCTCCTCGGCGATGACGAAAAGGAGTCGGAGTCCGTCGTGTTCGACGACTCCGAGGAGAGCAAGATGGACGACATGGAAGTGATCTCGCGGGACCAGGTGAACGAGGCGCTCGGCAGCGCGATGCCGGCGATGGGCGGGATTCCCGAGGAGTTCCAGCAGATGATGCGCGAGATGGCGCGTCGCGTGGAGGCGCTCGAGGCGCGCTGCGACGAGCTCGTCGACGCCCGCGACCGCCTCGAGCGACAGGTCGCCGCGCAGACCGAGGAGCTGCGCGTCCAGCGCGCCGCGATCGCCCGCACCCAGCGCGCCGTGCGCAATCTCGCGCGACCGGGCGAGGGCGGCGAGGAAGAGGCGACCGAGCCCGCACTGAAGGAGCCGAACTGAACGGGCTCCGCAGACCCAGGTCTGGATGCGGTCCGACACGCGAGCGTGTCGATCCGTGCGAACACGAGAAGCGCGTGTCCTGCTTGCAGGGCGCGCGCTTCGCGTTTCGGTCTCCGGCGAGCGCGATCGTCCGTCAGCTCGCCAGACGCATCGCGCCGAGCGCTCCCGCATGACCGCTGCGCGGCAGCACGATCGCCTCGAGCCCCATCACGCTCGTCAGCAGCCGAACGGTCTCGACGATCGTCGGATTCGCGTAGAGCGTCGAGCCGCCATACACCACACGGCGTACGCCGGCGGCGGTCGCGCGGGCGTGGGAGAGCAGGGCGATGTTCTCGGCGACCAGTCCCATCACGGCGGCGGCGAGATCCTCCGGCCGCGCGTCGACCGCGCCTTCGTCGTCGTCCCCCGACTCGAGGCGTCGCGCGAGCTTGCCGAAGCTCGCGGCCGTCGCTTCCGCTGCGATCGCGATCCCGGAGTCGACCGCGTAGATGTCCGAGATCAACAGGTCGACCTCGCCGCGCCGACCGCGCGCCGCGAGCGCAACGAGCTCATCGTGGCTGCGGCAGCCCGTCAGCGCGAGCCCGAGACCGAGTGCCGTGCCCCCGCCGAGTGCCGTGCCGCCGACCCGCTCGACGCGATCGCCCTCGACGCGCAGCGCCGACGTCCCCGTCCCGATCGAGACGAGCAGATAGGGCTCTTCCGTCGCGAGCCCCGAACGCTCGAGGATCTCGTTCGCCCCACGACCCCAGGCATCGAACTCGATCGGACTCGCGGCGCCGCGGCCGAGGCCCGCCAACAGGGACGCCGTGCCACAGCCCGTCACCCCCATTCGCTCGGGCGCGAGACGATCCGCCAGCTCGAGGACGCGATCCGTCGACGGCGATCGCCAGGTCCCGAAATGCCGCTCGCCCCCTGCGTCGAGGGCGCAGAGCTTGACCAGCGTCGCCCCCGAGTCGACGCCCAGCGCCACCACCTCCGCCCCGGGCTCGAAAGACGCCTCGAAACGCGCGAAGCTCCCGATCGCATCGCGGTCGGGCGCCGCCCCGTCAAGGGTCCCCTCCTCTCGGCTCGCCTCCGGCATCGCGCCGCCCCCTCCGATGCGTTCGCTCCGATTCACTTTCAGAATCGGTTGGTTAGACTCGGCCCGGGACCGAACCCCGATGTATACCGCGTTCTACGGCCTGCGTGAGAAGCCCTTCGCGCTGAGCCCCGATCCCCGCTTCCTCTACCTCGCCGGCTCCCACCGCGAGGCCCTCGCGCATCTGCTCTACGGCATCGAGCAGGGCGAGGGCTTCATCGCCGTGACCGGCGAGGTCGGCACGGGCAAGACGACGCTCTGCCGCACGCTGCTCGAGCGCCTCGACGGCGACACCGAGCTCGCCTTCCTCTTCAACCCGAGCCGCACGGCCCTCGAGCTCATGCAGTCCATCTCGGCGGAGCTCGGCCTGCCGGCCGAGGGCCTGCCGCGGCGCGCCCTGATGACCCAGCTCAACGAGTTCCTGCTCGAGCGCAAGCGCGAGGGCCGTCGGGTGCTCCTCATCATCGACGAAGCGCAGAACCTGTCGGATGCGACCCTCGAGCAGGTGCGGCTGCTCTCGAATCTCGAGACCAGCCGCGAGAAGCTCATCCAGATCCTGCTGCTCGGCCAGCCCGAGCTCGACCGCAAGCTCGACGGCCGCAACCTCCGGCAGCTGCGCCAACGCATCAGCGTGCGCTGGAAGCTCGAGCCCCTTGCCGCGCACGAGACCCGCGCCTACGTCCGCCATCGCCTCGCCGTCGCCGCCGGCGAGCCCAAGGAGATCTTCTCCGAGTCCGCCCTGCGCGAGATCCATCGCCGCACGGCCGGCATCCCCCGCCTCGTCAACCAGCTCTGCGATCGTGCCTTGTTAGGGGGTTATGCCGCCCGCTCGGCGACGATCGGCGCCCGGCTCGTTCGCGCCGCTGCTCGCGAGATCCCCGACACGCGTCAGGTCCGCCGCCGCCGCGCCCTCGAAGCGAGCCGCACCCTCGTCGGCCGCGACTGGATGCGCCCCTGGATGTTCGTCGTCGCGAGCGCCGCCCTCGTCGTCGCCGCCCTCGCGACGGGTCTGCAGATCGGGCGGACGGGCCTGACCGATGCGCTGCGCTCGGCGCTCGACCGCCCCTCGGTGCCTGCCGGGGTCGCCGCGACGCCCGGCGCCCCTCCGCCCGTCGCTGCCGCGCCCCAGGTCCTCGTCGACGACGTCGCCCTGCCCGAATCGCCGCCCGTCGCCCGACTGCTCGGCTACGTCCCGAGCGAGGTGGCCGAGGTCCTCTCGCTCAAGGTCCCCGTCGACGCCGAGGCAGCGCTCGTCGACCCGTCGACACCGAACGGCGTCAGCCCGGCGCCGCCCGCCCCCGCATCGACGCTCCAGACCGCGGACCGCTCGATGCCGATTCCGCCGCGCCCGGAGCCCTCGCGCGACGACGCCATCCGCGTCACCGCCCTCGCGCCCGGTCTGCTTCCGCGCATGCTGCTCAACCGCGCCCCCGCCGATGCAATCGCCGACAGCCAGCGCGGCCTGCTCGACCGATTCGCGCAGGTCGCGGCCTCGAGCGCGGCCGCGCGGGCCGCCGTCGGCTCGGCATCGTGGGACGCGATCGCATCGGACGCGAGTACGGCCGCCGGATCCCCCGACCGTACCCGCGATCCGTCCGACGCCGAGGCTTCGTTCCTCGCGCGGCTTCGAGACGCGCGCAACGCCCCGGTCGCCGCCGACGACCGTGCGCTCGAGTCCGACCTGCGTGCGAGCGGTCTCGCCACGACCCGCTTCGACGGGGGCTCGATCGGCCTGCTCCGGCAGCTCGACCATCCCGTCCTGCTGCCCCTCGTCCCCTCGGCCGAAGCCGCCGGGCGCGCGCGGGCACGCGCCGCCGCGGGCGTGGGATCGGATGCGGATGCCGCCTCGCGCGACCGCGGGGTCGGAGACGCCGAGGCGACGGATCGATGGGTCGCCGTGCTGGGCTTCGCGGAGGACCGCGCCTACGTGGCCGGCCTGCTTGAGGATCGCATCGCCACGGTCCCCGCCGACGAGCTCGAGCGCCATTGGCGCGAGACCGGTGTGATCGTCTGGCGCGAGTTCGAGGCGCTGCCGCCGCTGCTCGCCCCGGGCGACCGAGGCGAAGGTGTGCGCTGGCTTCGGGCCGCCCTCGGCGAGCTCGATCTGCTCGCCGCCGCCGCCCCGGCCACGATCGACCCGTCGGCCCCCGGCGAGACCACCGCGACCTTCGACGCCGCGACCCGCGCTGCCCTCGTCGAGCTCCAGACCCGGAGCGGCCTCGTCGCCGACGGCCTCGCCGGTCCGCTCACGCGCATCGCACTCTACGCCCGGCTCGACCGCTACCCCGTCCCCCGACTCTCGACGCCTCCGCAGACCTCGTTCGCCGGCCTCGCCCCCGGCGCCGGCGCGTCCTGGACCGGCGCCTCCAAATCGCCGACACAGGCCGCAACGAACGCGACGTCGCCCCAGCCCGCCCCCGCCCAGGGAGACCGAGGATGAGCACGATCCTGAAGGCCCTTCGCCGACTCGAAGAGGAGCGCCCGGCCACGCGCGATCGCCGCCCGCCCGCGACCGATCCCCGCGCGACCGACGAGCTCCGCGCCCGCCTGCTCGCCGAGGAGGCCGCCGCCCAGGCCGCCCCCGGCGTCACGACCCGCGCCCACGGCCTCTACCGCCACGCCTCCGACGATCGAAACGACACAGCATCGCGTCGCAGCACCGTCTCCACCGCCGCGCGTCGCGCACTCGTGGTTGTCGCACTCCTGCTCCTCCTCGCGGCCGGCGGGTTCGTTGCATACTCCACCAGGCAGACCGATCGCCCCGCGCCCAGCGCGCCCGTCGCCGTCGCTCCCGCGCCGGCCGCGCTACCGCCGTCCATCGCGATCGCCCCCGCGCCGACGACCCCGACCGCCTCGGTCGCGGTCGCCCCCGCGCCGGCCGCGCTACCGCCGTCCATCGCGGTCGCTTCTGCGTCTGCGCCGGCTGCGCCGTCCGTCGCGGTCGCCCCCGCGCCGGCTCCATCCGTTGCCCCGGCTCCCGTCCCCGTCGCGGTCACGCCGGCCGCGCGCACCGCCGTCGAGCCCCAGCGAGCTTCCGCGCCTGCGCCGCCGCACGCTCCCAGTCGCGCGCTGCCGAATCCTTCCGAACGCGTCGCGCGTGCGGGATCGGCCGGGGACGAAGCGATCGCCGTCGCGTCCGCCGAAACGCCCGCGCGCCGACTGCCGGCCGCCCCGAGCCCGCGGCCCGTGCGCGGCAAGGACGTCCCGGTCGCGCCCGCGCGTTCGCTCGCCGCACCCTCGCCCGCCGCACCCCCCCACGCCGCGCGCCCGCAGCCCACCCGGGCCGAGCGTGCCCCGGAAGCCGTCTCCGCCGCCGCCGAGGGCCCGAACGTCCCGCGTCCGAGCGCGGCTCCGTCGGTTCGAGCAGCCCGCTCGGCCGACGATTCCATTGCCGACTGGGCCTCGGAGCCGACCGAGTCGGCCGCCTCGTTCGCCGCGCCGGCTGGATCGCCCGTCGTCGCTCCCGACCCGATCCACGTCGGGTCCGCCGCATCGACCGCCACTGCATCCACCCCGTCACGCGCCGAGGCACCTGGCTCGACCGCCTCTCAGCGCCGGGACCGCGACCAGGACGCGGGTCAGACCGCGCCGCTCGTCGCCCGTCTCGACCGCCGCGGTCTCCCGGACGTCACCGTCGTCCGCACGGCCTGGCACCCGACCCCCGACCGCCGCAGCGCGAAGGTCCGCCTCGAGGCCAGCCGCGAGGTCCTCACCCTGCGCGAGGGCGACGCCGTCGGTGGCTTCGTCCTGCAGGAGATCTCGCCGTCGGCTGTCGTCTTCGCAGCCGGCGAGGTCGAGATCCGACGCCGTGTCGGCGAGTCCACGGGCGCACGCTAGGCGAGCCCGACCCGTCGCACCCGCCCCTATCGCCGCCGACCGATCCCGCCCGAGTCGAAGCCCGCCCCGAGTCCACTCGCGCCATTCCGCGTCATCAGATCCGCCGGACTCGTCACCCCGCGCCCCCCGCGATTCAGCACGTGCGTATAGATCATCGTCGTGTTCAGGCTGCGATGCCCCAGCAGCTCCTGCACCGTCCGCACGTCGTACCCACTCTCGATCAGCGCCGTCGCGAAGCTGTGTCGGAACGTATGCGGCGTCACCGGCTTCCCGACGCCGGCCCGCCGCGCCGCCAACCGCACGTTTCGCTGGACCGTCGTCTCGAAGAGATGATGTCGCCCGACCCGCCCCGTCCGCGGACAGACCGAGCGCCGATCCGCCGGAAACACGTATTGCCAGCCCGACTCCCAGCCCGCGTTCGGATACTTCCGTGCCAGCGCATTCGGCAGCTCCACCTCCCCGTACCCCTGCGCCAGATCCTCTCGATGCAGTCGCAGCGAGTACGCGATCTTCTGCCGCAGCCGCTCGCTCGCGCGCTCCGGCAATACCGTCAGCCGATCCCGCCGCCCCTTCGCATCCCGTATCCGCAGCTCCCGCCGCTCGAAATCCACGTCGTGCACCCGCATCCGAAGCGCCTCCCGCAGTCGCAGCCCACCTCCCCAGAGCAGCAGCGACACGGTCAGCGAGTCCCCGTCCAGATGCGCCAGCACCCGCTCCACCTCGTCGGGCGTCATGACTACCGGAATCCGCTCCGGCCGCCGCGCACGGACCACCTGATCCAATTCGCCGAGCGGCTGCCGGATCACGTGCCGATACAGAAAGAGGATCGCGTTCAGCGCCTGGTTCTGAGTGCTCGCCGCCACGTCGAGCTCGGCCGCCAGATGATTCAGGAAAGCCTCCACCTCCAATCGCCCCATCTCCGCCGGATGCCGCTTGTCATGAAAGAGCACGTACCGCTTCACCCACCCGACGTACGACCGCTCCGTCGAGGACGAGCGATGCCGTAGCCTGAGCTCTTGTCGCAGCCGATCCAGCAGCCGAGGTCGCCGTCCGGCCGAATCCGCCACGGGCACCGACCTCGCCGACTCCTTCGCCTCGCCCACGGCCCGAGCCGAGCTGCGGCCCCTCTGCCCGCTCGCGCCACGCTGCGCCCCCTCGAGCCGTCGAGCGCGCGTGCTCGTCCCCTTTCCACCCGCAGATGTCGCCCCGCTCGGCCCCGTCCCCGGCGCCGAATGCGAAGACCGACCGTGCCGCCGCGTCTCATCGTTCCCCCACGCACCGCCGGAATTGATCGTCACGGGCTCGTCGTTCCCCATACGCGCCTCCGTGGGCCACCAGTCGGGACCCGGCTCCGACGACTCGCGTCGCCACAAGCCCTCGTCCGCCCCAACCCCGCTCGTTCTCGCGCCGCGTTGCTCACCCTCGTCGAACGCTCGACTCACGTGCCGTTTTGCTGCCCTGCGCGAGCCGCCCGTACCCGCCGCGTGCTCCCGACTGCCCGAAGCCTCGCGTCTACCGCCTCCCTTCACTCCACACCCCTGGACTCCCACGCACGCACCCCCAGGCTACGGCTCCCACGAGCGCCGTCGACCCGTGAACCACCGTACACGGAAGTCGGGACGCAGACTGCACCTCGTGCACTCGACTGTCCCGTGTTCGGCAAGACGCCCTCTCCCGCCCGCCGTGCTAACACATATCAAGGCCGCTTCCGGGAATTACCCCACAGCCAGCTTCGATTCACGGGTTGAAGCCCGCCTCAGCCGTGGCTGAGAAGCAGAGGCTTCCATTCAAGTTGGTTCTGATGGACAATGGCACCGAACCAAGACCAGCAATCCCGCTGGTTACTGATTAGTTATGCGGCATGGCCGCTCCCGCCGAGCATGATCGTCTTTGAGTTGCTCTATCTAGCGATTGCCGGCCGGGTGGTGATCCAGGCCGACTTCAACCCGAGAACCGCGGGCCTCGCCTACGGACTGCTGTTCGCGATCGCGGATCTTGCTGTCGGCGCTCCGATCGCCGCAATCGTCGTCGGCCGACTTCTCTCCGCTGGACTGGCGGAAGTTCACTTTCGATCGCTCGTACGCTTCTCCGGCCTCCGCTTCCTTGCGGCGCTGATCTTTGGGGCGATGATTCCCGGTATCGTTATCGTTGCGAAAGACTGGGTTCTCGGCCCTTCGAGCTAATCCGCGCGCCCACGCCGCATAACTAGCTCCTGAACCAGACGGCGAGTTGGCCTCGCCCGTCCCGGGCTCCACCAGCTCGACTTTTCGCCCTAGGCGGGCGAAAAGAAGCTGGCTCTTGCCGGCTGGCGCCGGCCTTGTACGTTGTCGGCGGACCGCGGCGGCGAGCGCCGCAGGTTAAGAGCCACTCCGTTATGCGGCACGACCTCGATGAGTAGCCGAGTCCGACCCAATATTGTTCCGCTTGCGCTGTTATGCGTCGGCTGCAGCTCTCTTGCGTCCGAAGCTCCGCAGCTCGGCTCGACAACTGCGGGGAGCGAGCCTGTGCGAGAACAGGTGATCCTCTCAAACGGTGACTCCGTGTGGGACGACGTAGACGACGAACTCGTGGTTGTTGGGGACGTCGACGCGTATCAGGAGCGCCTCGCCGAGAAGTACAAGAAGGTGCGTGTGCATTTTGCTGGAGCGTGGATCGCCAGCCATCACGGCGGCTATTTCCAAGTCGAAGGGGATTTCGCCTGGTGTAGCGGAACGAGCACGGACGCGACGTCGGCCGACCTTGAAGCGAAGTACGCCGGCTCGAACGAGGAGTTCGAGATCGAAGTTGATGGGACCCTCGAGGGTCCCGGAGCGTATGGATGGCTAAACGGGTGTAGCCACTTACTCCATGTGGAGCGCGTAGTCTCAATCAAGAAGCTGTAGTTCCGCGCCCGTTTCCAACCCTCCGGAGACGCCGGTCGCGCCGCATAACTAGCTCCTGAACCAGACGGCGAGTTGGCCGAGGCCGGCGCGGCCTCCGCCCCCTCGACTCTCGCCCTGGGAGGGCGAGAGGAGTGGGCTCTTGCCGGCTGGCGCCGGCCTTGTACGTTGTCGGCGTCCGCCTGTGGCGAGCGCCGCAGGTTAAGAGCCACTCCGTTATGCGGCAGCGACGTAGCGAATGCGCTCAATCGATGCAGAGACCCTCGAGGGATGGTGCTTCAATGACGCCACCTTCTCCGGGCTGTCTTGGGTAGGAAACAGCCTTCACCTATTCCTCGAGCTCGGTGCCGGGGACGGAGATGTCGGCGAGCTGATCTGTCCCTGGACCTCCGGTCTCCAGCTTGATCTTCACTGGGGCGAGTCCGAGCGGTCGAACGCGTCCGGAACGCTGCTTTCGGTCGAGGGGACGGCCCGACGCGAAGACGACGGCCGATGGTGTATTCAGATTGACTTCGGGAGCTCGGGTACCCTCTCGTTCAGCTGCGAATCCGTATTCGTGAAGCCCGTCGCCGCCGCATAACTAGCTCCTGAACCAGACGGCGAGTTGGCCGAGGCCGGCGCGGCCTCCGCCAGCTCGACTCTCGACCCTGGAGGGTCGAGAGAAGCTGGCTCTTGCCGGCTGGCGCCGGCCTTGTACGCTGACGGCGATCGCCTGTGGCGAA
>JACKFD010000003.1 GCA_020632655.1 Spirochaetaceae bacterium | reverse complement strand
CTGCTCGACTGCCGGGACGGTCATCGGCTCGATGTAGGTCCGATCCGCCATCTCGGGATCGGTCATGATCGTCGCCGGGTTCGAGTTCAGCAGGACGACCCGGTAGCCCTCCTCGCGCAGGGCCTTGCAGGCCTGGGTCCCCGAGTAGTCGAACTCGCAGGCCTGGCCGATCACGATCGGGCCGGACCCGATCACCATGATCGTCTTGATGTCGTCTCTTCGGGGCACGCGTTACTCCGAGGCGCCGCGGGAAGCACAGATCTGCGCCCCCGTGACCGATTCACCGTTCGCGGTGCGCTCCACCATCTCGCGGAAGCGGGAGAAGAAGTAGGCGGCGTCGTGCGGACCCGGCGACGCCTCCGGGTGGTACTGGACGGAGAAGAGCGGCCGCTTCGCGTGGGCCAGTCCCTCGACCGTCTGGTCGTTCAGGTTCACGTGGGTGATCTCGACGGGCTCGCCGGCGGCGGTCAGGCTCTCGGCCTCGACTGCGTAGCCGTGGTTCTCCGCACAGATCGCGACCTTGCCCGTCGCCAGGTCCTTGCCCGGCTGGTTGCCGCCGTGATGACCGAACTTGAGCTTGCGGGTCGTGCCGCCGAGGGCGAGGCCCAGGATCTGGTGACCGAGGCAGATCCCGAAGACGGGCTTCTTCGTGACGAGCTCGCGCACGATCGGCCGGACGCCCTCGACCGCCGCCGGGTCGCCCGGCCCGTTCGACAGGAAGATCCCGTCGGGCTCGAGCGCCAGCGTCTCGGCGGCCGGTGTGGTCGCCGGCACGACCGTCACGTCGAAGCCCTGCTCCACCAGCAGGCGGAGGATGTTGCGCTTCACGCCGAAGTCGTAGGCCACGATCTTGAGCCGTCGGCCGGGTCGCGGCGGCCGCGGCAGCTGTCCCTCGACCCCCTTCCACGCGCCCTCGCCGAAGGCGTAGGCCGCGTCGCAGGTGACGCGCGCGACCCAGTCTACGCCGTCGAGCGACGGCGCCTTGCGCGCGCGCTCGACCAGCTCGTCGCGATCCTGCAGCGCGGGATCCGTCGAGAGCACCCCGACCTGGGCGCCGCCATCGCGGATCCGCCGGACGAGGGCCCGGGTGTCGATGCCCGAGAGGCCGGGTACGCCGGCCGCCGCGAGCTTCGCCGAGAACGTCCCCTCGGCGCGGTAGTTGCTCGGCGCCTCGTAGAGCTCCTTCACGACGAAGCCCGACAGGAAGGGCTTGCGCGACTCGTCGTCCGCCGCGTTGACGCCGACGTTGCCGATCTGCGTGTAGGTCATCGTGACGATCTGGCCGGCGTAGGACGGGTCGGTCGCGATCTCCTGGTAGCCCGTGAGGCTCGTGTTGAAGACGACCTCGCCGGAGGACACGGTCGTCGCACCGAACGCCCGTCCGCGGTAGATCGTGCCGTCGGCGAGTGCCAGGGCAGCGGGCGCGGGCGGCCGGCCCAGCAGCTCCGAAGTCGTGGCCTGCGTCGCGACGTCGTCGTCGCCTCGTCGGGTCATCGGATCGATTCTCCGCGTCTTGCGTGGTTGCGCGTCATCGAAGGGACACCCCACGTTCGTATTGGTAGACCAGCCGGCCCGCGACGAAGGTCGCCGCGACGCGACCCGTGAGGGTCGCCCCGGCCCAGGGCGAGTTGCGGCTCTTCGAGAAGCCGAGGGAGGGATCGTAGGTCCAGACCCGCTCCGGATCGACCAGCACGACGTCCGCCGACGCGCCGACGGCGAGCGAGCCGCCCTCGAGACCGAGCAGCCGCGCCGGATTCGTCGAGAGCCGCCGGATCAGCTCGAGCGGAGTGAGCCGTACTTCGCGCACGAGCTCGAGGACGACGGCGAGGGCCGTCTCGAGGCCGAGCATGCCGGGGGGCGCCTCGGTGAATTCGACCTCCTTCTCGTAGCTGGCGTGGGGGGCGTGGTCCGTCGCGATCACGTCGATCACGCCCTCGGCGAGCCCCTGGCGCAGGGCGTCGACGTCGCGCGCGCTGCGCAGCGGCGGCGCCACGCGGGTGCTCGTGTCGTAGCCCGTCGTCGCCTCGTCGGTCAGCGTCAGGTGGTGCGGCGTCGCCTCCGCCGTCACCCGCACGCCCTCCTCCCGCGCCCGACGGATCAGCGCGACGGCACCCGCGGTCGAGACGTGGGCGACGTGCAGATGGGCCCCCGTGATGGCGGCGAGTCTCAGGTCGCGCGCGACCAGGACCTCTTCCGCGACGCACGGATTGCCGGGCAGGCCGAGCCGCGTCGAGACCGGCCCCTCGTTCACGACGCCGGCGCCGCGGAGATGACAGTCCTCGGCGTGCACGATCACGGGGGCGCCCGCCAGCTTCGAGTACTGGAGCACGCGGCGCATCACGCCGGCGTCCATGATCGTCGCGCCATCGTCGCTGAATGCGACGGCGCCCGCCTCGCGCAGCGCCATCATCTCGGTCATGACCTGGCCTTTGAGGCCGCGGGTCGCGGCGGCGATCGGCCGGATCCGCGCCGGCGAGTCCTTCTCGGCGCGATCGAGGATGTACATCGTGACCGAGGGGTCGTCGTTGACCGGGTCCGTGTTCGCCATGCAGGCGACCTGCGTGAAGCCCCCGGCGACCGCCGCATTCCCGCCGCTCGCGAGGTCCTCCTTGTACTCCTGTCCCGGCTCGCGCAGATGCGCGTGGGCATCGACGAAGCCGGGCGCGACCCAGGCCCCCGCCGCATCGACCACCTCGGCGCCGTCGTCGGAGAGCCCCCGCCCGAGCCCCGCGATCCGCCCGTCCTCGATCAGGAGGTCGAGCGTGTCATCGAGATCGAGGCTCGGATCGAGCACCCGGCCACCGCGAATCAGCACCCTCGCCATGGCTAGCGCGCTCCTTCGCGGGGCGCGCCCTTCGGCGGACGACCGGCGACGAGGTAGAGCAGCGCCATGCGCAGCGCGACGCCGTTGCGGACCTGGTCGAGGATCACGCTCGGGCGATGGTCCGCGAGCTCGTGGGCGAGCTCGACGCCGCGGTTGACCGGACCGGGATGCATGACGATCGCGTCCTCCTTGGCGAAGCGCAGCTTCTCGCGGTCGAGGCCGAAGGTCGCGGCGTACTCGCGCACGCTCGGGAAGCAGGCGCCCTCGAGGCGCTCCATCTGGATGCGCAGCGCCATCACGACGTCCGCCCCCTCGATCGCCTCGCGCAGGTTCGTGTAGGCCTTCACGCCGAGGCTCTCGATCGCCGAGGGCAGCATGGTCGGCGGTCCCGCGACGCGCACCTCGGCGCCGAGCCGCGTGAAGCCGTAGATGTTCGAGCGGGCGACCCGGCTGTGGGCGATGTCGCCGACGATCGTGACGGTCAGGCCCTCGATGCGACCCTTCTGCTCCTTGACGGTCAGCATGTCGAGCAGGGCCTGGGAGGGATGCTCGTGGGCGCCGTCGCCAGCGTTGATGACGGGGGCCTCGAGGACCTCGGCGAGGCGATGGGGCACGCCGGCGACCTTGTGGCGCACGACGACCGCGTCGGGATCCATCGCGTCGAGGGTCTTGGCCGTATCGAGCAGCGTCTCGCGCTTGGTCACGCTCGAGCCCGAGACGGAGAAGTTGACGACGTCGGCGGCAAGGCGCTTGCCGGCGATCTCGAAGCTCGTCTGCGTCCGCGTCGACGGCTCGAAGAAGAGATTGATCAGCGTCCGACCGCGCAGGGTCGGCACCTTCTTGACCTCGCGATTGCCGATCTCCTGCATGCGCTCGGCCGTCTCGAGGATCAGCTCGATGTCGTCACGGGAGAGATCCTCGATGCCCAGGATGTCGCGCCCGATCACGAAGCCCCTCCTCCGCGCACCACGATCTGCATCTCGCCGACCTCCGCAGCCGCCGCGAGCGGCGTCCCGGCGTCCAGCCGCGCGGCGCGGAAGACGACCTTGTCCCCGGGCTGCGTCGGGATGTTCTTGCCGACGTAGTCGATCTTGATCGGGAGCTCGCGATGGCCGCGGTCGACGAGGGCCACGACGCGAACGTGGGACGGCCGCCCGAAATCCATCAGCGCGTCCATCCCCGCCCGGATCGTCCGCCCCGTGTTCACGACGTCCTCGACGAGCACCACCACGCGCCCGTCCACGGACGAGGGCATCTCGGTCCGGCGCAGCCGCGGCCGGCTGCCGCGGATCGACAGGTCGTCGCGGTAGAGCGTCGTGTCGAGGATGCCGAGCGGCACGTCCTGCCCCGTCAGACTCGCCAGGTTCTCGACCAGCACGCGGCCGAGGGGCACGCCGCCATTGGGAATCGCCACGAGGTAGAGGCGCGCGGGATCCGCCGTCGTCTCGACGATCTCGTGCGCGATCCGCATCAGCGCCCGGCGGATCGCCTGGTCGTCGAGCACCGTGCGCTCCGGGCGGTCGTCGGGCTCATCGGCGGAGTCGGCGACGTCCCGCGACGGCGGTCGTCGGGCCGCGCTGCGCCGCTCGGCGACGGCGGGGGGTCGGGAGTCTCGCGCGCCGGAAGTGTGTGCGCCGGGCGTGGTCGCAGACGCAGCGGATGCCGCGTCGGGGGGCGTATGGGCGTGGGCCAAGACTGCCTCGTTCCTTCCCCGACTCACTGGACGGGCTTAAAGGACGATCCGAACGGGCGGTAGGGTAACGCGATCGATGGGCGAGGCAATCGGGCTCGGGTCAGCCCCGCTCGGCCCGCGCATCCACGGCGTCCCGCGCGACCGACGCGCCCGGCCCGGGCTCGACGGCGTCGCAGGAGACCGACTGGAAGATCCGGTCCCAGCGCTTCTTCGCGCTGAACCAGTTCCACGGCTTGAAGAACTCCAGCATGTTGCCGTTCACGTCCCACGACCAGTAGAGCAGGAAGGCCGGCCCCTTCAGCTCCTCGAGCCGCACCGTGCCCCAGCGCCGACTGTCGTTCGAGTTGTCCCGGTTGTCGCCCATCATGAAGTAGCGCCCCGGCTCGACGACCCAGCTGCCGCGATCGAGGTCGCCCGCGCGTGCCCGGGGATCGTCGAGGATCGCGTGACGGCAGGCGCCGAGGTCCTCGCTCTCGAGGATGTAGGCATGGCCCTCGTCGTCGATCCACGGCTCGTCGGCGACGCGCGACGCGATCATCTCGTCGTTCACGTAGAGACGGCCCGCCCGCAGCGTGATCCGGTCGCCGGGCAGACCGACCAATCGCTTGACGAAGTCCTCGCGCGGGGCATCCGCCGGCGCGCGATCGACCGGACGGATCTCCGGCTCCGCGTAGCGGAGGCCCCCGCGCATCACGACCCGACCCGGCGGACGTGCCACCTCGAAGACGACCACGTCGCCTCGCTGCGGCTCGCGGAAGCCGGGCAGCCGAACGTCCGTGAACGGGATCTTGGGCCCGTACGCGAGCTTGTTGACGAAGAGGTGGTCCCCGATCAGGAGCGTCGGAAACATGGAGCCGGAGGGGATGCGGAAGGGCTCGACCAGGAAGTGCCGGATCGCCAGGGCGATCGCGATGGCGATCACCAGGGTCACGACCTGCTCGACGATCGCGGCGACCGGGCCCGTCTGCTCGGGCGTCGCCTCCTCGATCGGCTCTCCGCCCGGCCCGAGATCGGGCCGCTCGCCACTCCCGGCCACGCCTAGTCCTCCCCCAGCTTCAGCGCGGCCAGGAACGCCTCCTGCGGGATCTCGACCGACCCCACCATCTTCATGCGCTTCTTCCCGGCCTTCTGCTTCTCGAGCAGCTTCCGCTTGCGCGTGATGTCGCCACCGTAGCACTTGGCGAGCACGTTCTTGCGCAGCGCCTTGACCGTCGTGCGCGCGATCACGCGAGCGCCGACCGCAGCCTGGATCGCGATCGGGAACTGCTGTCGCGGGATGAATTCCTTGAGCTTCGCCGCGAGCTCGGAGCCCCGGCGATAGGCCTTCTCGCGATGCACGATGAGCGACAGGGCGTCGACGGGGTCGCCGTTCACGAGCACGTCGAGCTTCACGAGATCGGCCGCCTTGAAGCCGACGAGCTCGTAGTCGAAGGAGCCGTAGCCGCGGGTGGCACTCTTCAAGCGGTCGTGGAAGTCGGTCACGATCTCGGCGAGCGGAAGCTCGTAGCGGACCTGTACGCGGGGGCCGTGCACGCTCATGTCCTTCTGTACGCCGCGGCGGTCCTGGCAGAGGTTCAGCACCGCACCGAGATGCTCCGAGGGCACGTGGATCGTCGCGAGCACGACCGGCTCCTCGATCTCCGCGATGTCCTGCACCTCGGGCAGCGCGGCCGGGCTCTCGATCTCGAAGGGCTCGCCCGACTTCGGCACGACCCGGTAGCGCACGGTCGGCGCCGTCGTGATCAGGTCGAGGTCGTACTCGCGCTCGAGGCGCTCCTGCACGATCTCCGCGTGCAGGAAGCCGAGGAAGCCGCAGCGGAATCCGAAGCCGAGGGCGGCACTCGTCTCGGGCTCGTAGGTGAGCGACGAGTCGTTCAGGACGAGCTTCTCGAGGGCCGTCTTGAGGTCTTCGTAGTCGTCGGAGTCCACGGGGTAGAGCCCCGCGAAGACCATCGGCTTGACCTCCTGGAACCCGGCCAGCGGCTTCGTCGCCCCGCCCACCGCCGTCGTGATCGTGTCGCCGATGTGCACGTCCGAGAGCGACTTCACGCCGGCGACGACCATGCCCACCTCGCCCGCGCGCAGCTCCTCGACGGCGCGGGGCTTCGGGTCGATCACGTTCAGCCGGGTGATCTCGTGCTCGATCCCGCGCATCATCAGCTTGATTCGCTCGCGGCGATGCAGTCGCCCTTCCTTCATGCGCACGAGCATCACGGCACCGACGTAGGGGTCGAACCAGGCGTCGAAGACGAGCGCCCGCGCCGGCGCCTCCGGATCGCCGACGGGCGGCGGGATGCGGTCGACGATCGCCTGCAGCACCGCCTCGACGCCCTTGCCCGTCTTCGCCGAGACCGGCAGCACGTCCGCGGCGTCGAGACCGACCACGTCTTCGATCTCCTGGGCCACGCGATCGGGATCCGCCGCCGGCAGGTCGATCTTGTTGACGACCGGGATCAGCTCGAGGTTCGCATCGACGGCGAGGTAGGCGTTGGCGAGGGTCTGGGCCTCGATGCCCTGGGCGGCGTCGACGATCAGGAGCGCCCCTTCGCAGGCGGCCAGCGCGCGCGAGACCTCGTAGGAGAAGTCGACGTGGCCGGGGGTGTCGATCAGATTGAGCAGGTACTCCTCGCCGTCGGCGGCGCGGTAGATCATGCGTGCGGTCTGGGCCTTGATCGTGATGCCCCGCTCGCGCTCGAGCTCCATGTTGTCGAGGAACTGCTCCTTGCGCTCCCGATCGGAGACGGAGTGGGTCAGATCGAGCAGCCGATCGGCGAGGGTGCTCTTGCCGTGGTCGATGTGCGCGATGATGCAGAAGTTGCGGATACGCGATTGCGGAATCGTCATCGGGGGCTCTCGCACGCCGCGTGGGCGTCCGGCAGTTCCTGGAGGATCTCGGGCCGGTCCGGGCCCGCGAGATAGGCCGCGAGGGCCTCGCGATGGGGTCGCAATGCGAGGCCCGCCGCGCCGGCGCGCGAGCAGTCGAGGACCGAGTACGCGGGCCGCGGGGCCGGCGTCGGGTAGGCGGAGGTCGGCACGGGTTCGATCGCGACCGTGTCGAGTCCCGCGACCTCGAGGATCGTCCGGGCGAAGTCGAACCAGGTCGTCTCGTCCGCGTTGCACAGATGCAGCAGGCCGTGCCGCGGGAGGGTCGGGGCCGCCTCGCGCCGCGCGATCTCGAGGATCGCTTCCGCGAGGTCGGCCGCATAGGTCGGGCAGCCGCGCTGGTCGTCGACGACCCGGAGCGGGCCGTCGACCTCGCCCCACACGCGCTTGAGCGCCTGATCGAGGATCGCGACCACGAAGTTCCGCCCGGGTCCGAAGACCCAGCTCGTGCGGATCACGAGCGCGCCCGGGTGACTGCCGAGCACCGCGACCTCGCCCGCCCGCTTGCTGGCGCCGTAGACGGTGCGCGGCGCGGTCGCGTCGTCCTCGCGGTAGGGGCGCCCGCCGTCGCCGGCGAAGACGTAGTCCGTCGAGACGTGCACGAAGCGCACGCCTCGCTCGGCCAGCGTGCGCGCCCAGGCCGCGGGACCGAGGGCGTTGACGGCGTACGCGCGCTCGCGCTCGCTCTCGCAGGCATCGACCTTCGTATGCGCCGCTGCGTTGACGACGAGATCCGGCCGTGCCGCACCCGGCCGATCGAGCCAGGGCGCGATCGCGGACTCGTCGGCGACGTCGAGCTCGGCATGACGCGGCGCGAAGGCCAGCTCGAGATCGGGCGCGGCGGCGATGGCGCGGACGAGACAACGCCCGAGCTGCCCTCCCGCGCCGAGGACCCCGATCCGTCGGGGATCCGCGCCGGAGCGCCCTGCCGAGGCGGTGCGGCTCATGACCCGGAACGCGCCTCCAACGGCAGCACCCAGGTCGGCAGGCGCTCGTCCCGCTTCAGACGCTCCGCCATCGCACGCGCCTCGCGTTCGCCGGCCACCGGCTGCACGCGTACCCGCCAGCGCTCCTTGCGCCCCTCGGCGGGCACCAGCTCCGTCGGGAAGCCCTTGCCCCGCAATCCGTCGACCAGCTTGCGCGCGACGGCCTCGTCCGAGAAGGCGCCCACCTGGATCGCCCAGCCGGAGGCCCCGCGCGGCGGTGGCGCGGAGACCGCGGCGCGCGCGGGTGCCGCCGCCGCCACGGGCTGTGCGGCCGGTCGCTCGCGCTCGAGCTCGTCGCTCGCGCGCATCGCGAGCGCACGCGCGTCGACCCGCGGCTCGGCGCCAGCAGGCGGCGGCGCCGGCCGACTCTCCGCCGCCGCCGTCGTCACGACCCGCTCCACGCGCGCCTGCGCTCCGGCCGGCTCCTCGCCCGCGCGTGCCACAGCCGGCGCCTCGACCGCGGCCCGGGCCGCGAGATCGACCTCGACGGCGGACCCTGCCCCGCCCGGATCTGCCTCGCCGACGGGCTCGGTCGGCGGCGCGAGCACGACCGACTCTCCGTCGCCGCGCAGGTGCCCGGCCAGCAGCTCGGGCTCCTCCGAGAGCACACCGATCACCAGGCCCGCCGCGAAGCCCCAGCCCACGAGCATCACGAGTCGCCCGGTCGTGCGCAGCGCGCCCCCGGATCGTGCCGATCGTCCCCGCGGCGGCGTCGCCATCACATCCGCTCCGGCGCGCCGACGCCGAGCAGATCGAGGCCACTCGCCAGCACGTTTCGCACGGCGAGCGCGAGCCCGAGCCGGGCCGCGGAAAGGCCCTCGTCCTCGGAGAGCACGCGATGTCGATCGCCGTCCTGGAGGTAGGGGTTCCAGAGCCCCGCGACCTCGCGCAGGTAGTAGGCGACGTGATGGGGCTCGCGGCTCTCGGCGGCGCGCGTGACGACCTCGGGGAAGGTGGCGAGCTTCTTCACGAGCTCGATCTCCTCCGGCAGCACCAGGCGCCCGGAGTCGAAGCCGTGCGCGCGGGGCATCGCGACGCCCGCCTCGCGCGCCTTGCGCTCGATGCCATGGGTGCGGGCGTGGGCGTACTGGACGTAGTAGGCGGGATTCTTCCGCCAGTTCTTGTCCTTCGCGAGGTCGAGATCGAAGTCGAGGTGGCCGTCGGGCTTGCGCTCGATCATGAAGAAGCGGAAGACGTCGGCCCCCACGTCGTCGACGAGCTCGTCGACCGTCACGAAGGTCGCACGCCGCGTCGACTGCTTGACCCGTTCGCCGCCGCTCGTGATCGTGACGAACTGGTGCATGACGAGCTCGATCCGGCCGGGGTCGATCCCGAGCACCGCGGCGGCCTCGCGCACGAAGGGGAACTGCTCGATGTGGTCGGCGCCCTGGACGTCGATCACGCGGTCGAAGCCGCGGCGGAACTTCTCGCGGTGATAGGCGATGTCGGGCAGGAGGTAGGTCGGCTCGCCCGTGCTCTTGACGACCACGCGATCCCGATCGAGGCCGCGGGCGGTCGCCTTGAGCCAGACGGCTCCGTCTGCGTCGTAGACGAGACCCGCGGCGCGCAGGTCGGCGATCGTCTCCTCGATCTTGCCCTCGTCGTAGAGGCTCCGCTCGTTGTAGTAGACGTCGAAGTGGATGCCGATGCGCGTGAGGGTGCCTTCGATGTCCTCGAAGATGACCCTTTGGGCCTCCTCCCGGAAGCGGCCCTCACCCGGCTCGTCGACCAGCGACTCGCCTTCCCGCTCGACGAGACTCGCGGCGATCTGGGAGATGTAGTCGCCCTGGTACCCGTCCTTGGGGAAGACGACGGGCAGACCGTCTCGCTCCTCCGCCCAGGCCTGCTCCGGATCGGCCAGGGCCTCGGCGGTCGGCGAGGCGGCGCGTCCGAGCTGCTCGAGGTAGCGCGCCTTGACGGAGTCGCCGAGCACGCGCATCTGGCGGCCGCCGTCGTTGAAGTAGTACTCCCGCGTCACGTCGCAGCCGGTCGCCTCGAGCAGCCGCGCGATGCAGTCGCCGAGGACGGCCTGGCGTCCGTGACCGGTCGAGAGCGGTCCGGTCGGATTCGCCGACACGAACTCCACCTGCACCCGGGGCCGGGGCGCGCCCGATTCCTTCGCACGGCCGTAGTGCGCACCGGCCGCGATCATGTCGTGCAGGAGGTCCTGCCAGCCCGACTCGGCCAGCCGCACGTTCAGGAAGCCGGGACCGGCCACCTCGACGCCGGCGACGAGGCCCCCGGCATCGCCCAGCCGCTCCCGGAGCTCCTCGGCGATCTCGCGCGGCTTGCGACCGAGACGCTTCGCGAGCAGCATCGCGGCGTTGCACGAGAAGTCCCCGTGCTCCTTCTGCCGCGGGACCTCGATCGCGAACTCGGGCAGCGCGTCCTCATCGCCCGCGGCGACGAGCAGCGCGCGAAGGGCGGCCTCGATCCGCTCGCGCAGAGCCTCCTTCACCACGTCCTCCGGCCGGCCGAATCGCCGCCGGGGATCGCCCCCTCGACCCAGGTGGAGTCCGTCGCGGACAGGCGATGCGAGAAGCCGGGCCGGCGCCGCTCGGCCAGGTCGTCGGCGCCCGGCCCCGCGTCCCGATCCGAGTCGAATCGCACGACGATCTCGCCCGGAAGCGCCAGGTCGAGCTCCTCCCGGATGGCGCGGTCCAGCGCCGCGGGCTCGGCCTCGAAGGCCGCGATCTCCTCGCGCATGGCCGCGTTCTGGCTCGCCAGGGAAGCGACCCGCCCGCTGGCGACCGCCAGGTCCTGCCGGAGCGCACGCCAGATCGGCACGCCGCTCTCGCCGTCGAGCAGGGCCGTGGCCGCGAGCCCTGCGATCACGCACGTCCCGAGCGTCAGCGTCCTCACCACTGCCCTCGTCCCTCTCCGCCGATTCGAGTCGACGCCGCCACTTCCCGGGGCGCCCGGCACCCGTTCTTCATGCCAGACGGGCGACACGGGCCGCTCACGCCGTGAAGTCAGCGGCGCAGGGTACCGAAATCCACCTGCGGGAGCCCGCCTCCGCCGATCCTGGTCGGCTCGATCCGGCGCGCTCCTGCCTAGGGCTCGAGCAGGCTGCGGATCCGCTCGACGTACTCCGGCGCATCCCAGTCCCGCGGTCCCACGTAGCGCTCGACGATGCGACCGTCCCGATCGATCAGCAGGGACTCCGGCACGCCCATCGTCTGATAGGTCTTGTACACGCGCTGATCCCGGTCGAGCAGGATCGGGAAGTCCATCCGGTAGCGATCCCGGAAGGCCGTCACGAGGGCGGGGTCGTCGTCGATGGAGACCGCGACGAGCTCGAAGTCGGCGCGCGGCAGCGCCTCGTAGAGACGCTGCATCGCCGGCACCTCCCGCTCGCAGGGCTCGCACCAGGTCGCCCAGAAATTCAAGAGGACGACCCGCCCGGCCAGGCTCGAGAGGGCGAGTCGGCCCTCCGACTCCTCGAGCCGAGGCAGCTCGAAGGCGGGCGCGTCGGCGCCCCGCACGACGGGCGGCGCCCCGAGATCGCTCTCCCGCACGAGGATCAGGGCCACAAGCACGACCGCCGCGCCCAGCACCAGGCCGGGCACGGCGGAACGTCGACTTCCGGTGTCGGGGTCCGGCGTCGAACCGCCCCCCTCCCCTTCACGGCCGCGAGGTCCGGCGCTCAGGCGCTCTCCCCCCGACCCGCGGCCTCCCGATCGACGAGCTCGATGATCGACATCGGCGCGGCGTCCCCCGGCCGACGACCGAGCTTGATGACTCGGGTATAGCCCCCGGCGCGCTCGCGGTAGCGGTCCGCGAGCTCGTCGAAGACCTTCGACGCCACGTCCTTGCTGCGGATCGTGCGCAGCGCCTGGCGCCGCGCATGGAGCGTCCCGCGCTTGCCGAGCGTGATCATCCGCTCGGCGACGCCACGAAGCTCCTTCGCCTTGGCGTCGGTCGTGCGGATCTGCTCGTGCTCGAGCAGGGACGTCACCATGTTGCGCAGGAGCGCCTTTCGATGCGCGCTCGTGCGCGACAGCTTCCTACCGGACTTGCGATGGTTCATCTCAGGCCTCGCGCTGCTCCCGCATCCGCTCGAGATCCTTGCGCGGAGGCAGGTTGTCGATCGTCATCCCGAGGCTGAGACCCAGGCTCTGCAGGGTCTCCTTGATCTCGTTGAGGGACTTCCGACCGAAGTTCTTGGTCTTGAGCATCTCCGCTTCCGTCTTCTGGACGAGCTCGCCGATGAAGCGGATGTTCGCGTTCTGCAGGCAGTTCGCGGAGCGCACGGAGAGCTCGAGCTCGTCGACCGACTTGAAGAGGTTCGGGTTGAGCGGCTCGGGCTCGTCGATGTGCGCGCTCGGCGCCTCGGGCTGCTCTTCGAAGTTGATGAAGATCGTGAGCTGTTCCTTCAGGATCTTCGCTGCGAAGGCGACGGCATCCGCCGGCTCGATCGCGCCGTCGGTCCAGAGCTCGAGGTTCAGCCGATCGAAGTCGGTCTCGCGACCGACGCGGGCGGGCGTGACCGTGTAGTTCACGCGCCGGATCGGCGAGAACACGGAGTCGATCGGGACGGTCCCGATCGGCATGTCCTCGGTCTTGTTGCGGTCGGCGAGGACGTAGCCCTTGCCCAGGTTGACCGTCGCCTCGAGCTCGAACTCGGAGTCGGGGCCCAGCGTGCAGATCTTGTGCTCGGGATTCATGATCTCGACGGTCTGGTCGTCGGAGACGAAGTCTCCCGCCGTGACGATCCCCTCACCGGAGCGCTTGATCCGGATCTTCTTCGGCCCTTCCGTGTTCATGCGCACGCGCACGTCCTTGAGGTTCAGGACGACGGCGGCCACGTCTTCCATCACGCCCGGGATCGTCGAGAACTCGTGCAGCACGCCATCGATCCGGATGCTCGTGATGGCGGCACCCTGAAGCGACGAGAGCAGCACGCGTCGCAGCGCGTTGCCCAGCGTCGTCCCGAAGCCGCGCTCGAGCGGCTCGCAATGGAAGCGCCCGTAGGTCGAGGTGAGCGTATCCTCTTCCACCTCGAGTCGACGCGGTCGGATCAGCTCACGCCAGTTGCGTGCGATCACATCTTCTTGCATCGGAACCCCCTTATCGCGAGTAGAGCTCGACGATCAGCTGCTCGTCGATCGGCAGCGTGACGTCCTCACGCTGCGGCATGGCCTTGACCGTGCCCTTCATCTGATCCTTCTCGATCTCGAGCCACTGCGGCACGGCGCGGCCCTCGCTCGTCTCGAGCGCCCCGGCGATCCGGGCGACCTTCTGGGATCGGTCACGGACCTCGATCGTCCAGCCGGGCTTGACCTTCATGCCGGGCGAGAGCGCCTTGCGACCGTTCACGAGGAAGTGGCCGTGCTTCACGAGCTGGCGGGCCTCCGCGCGGGAGGTCGTGTAGCCGAGGCGGTAGACGACGTTGTCGAGGCGTCGCTCCAGCAGCATCAGCAGGTTCTCGCCCGAGCGACCCTTCATGCGGGAAGCCTGGTCGAAGGTCGAGCGGAACTGCTTCTCGAGCAGACCGTACATGCGCTTCACCTTCTGCTTCTCGCGAAGCTGGACACCGTAGTCCGAGAAGCGGACCCGACCCTGGCCGTGCTGCCCGGGCGGATAGGCGCGGCGATCGATCGCGCACTTCTCCGTGAAGCAGCGATCTCCCTTCAGGAAGAGCTTCGTGCCCTCCCGTCGGCAGAGTCGACAAACGGAACCCGTATAACGTGCCATGCGTGCTTACCTGTGCCTGTAGGCTGGGTGATGGTTCTGGATCGCGGACGCGAGGCGCCGCGAAGAGCGACTAGACGCGCCGCCGCTTGGGCGGCCGGCAGCCGTTGTGGGGAATCGGCGTGACGTCGCGGATCATCGTGATCTTCATGCCCGCCGCCTGAAGCGCGCGCAACGCGGACTCCCGTCCGGAGCCGGGTCCCTTCACGTACACGCCGAGCGAACGCACACCGTGCTCCTGGGCCTTGCGCGCACACTCCTCCGCGGCGACCTGCGCGGCGAAGGGAGTCGACTTCTTCGAGCCCTTGAAGCCCTGCTGGCCGCAGCTCGCCCAGGCGACGGCGTTTCCGCCGACGTCGGTGATCGTGATGACCGTGTTGTTGAAGGTCGACTGGATGTGGGCGATGCCCGACTGGATGTTCTTCTTGACCTTCTTCTTCGTCTTCTTGGCGACCATGGATGAACCCCGTTACTTCTTCGCGATCTTCTTGCCGGCGATCGTCTTGGCGGGACCCTTGCGCGTGCGCGCATTCGTATGGGTCCGCTGACCGCGGACGGGGAGACCGCGTCGATGGCGCAGGCCGCGGTAGCAGCCGATGTCCATCAACATCTTGATGTTCTGGTTGACTTCGCGGCGGAGGTCACCCTCGACCTTGTAGTCACGCTCGATGATCTCGCGCAGCTTGATCACCTCGGACTCCGAGAGGTGCTCGGTCTTCGCGCCCGGATCGATCTCCGCCTTGCCACAGATCTCGAGCGCCTTCGCCCGACCCACGCCATAGATGTACGTGAGCGAGATCTCGATGCGCTTGTTGCGCGGCAGATCCACACCCGCGATTCGCGCCATGGAAGCATCCTCCCTGTCGGGGCTCGCGCCCCTTCGAGCCGTCTTGCGGCCCCGTTACGATCCCGCGGTCGGGACTAGCCCTGCCGCTGCTTGTGCTTCGGGTTCTCGCAGATCACCCGCACGGTCCCGCGCCGCCTGATCACGCGGCACTTGTCACACATCTTCCGCACCGATGCTCGAACCTTCATCTCTCGTCGTCCGTCCGTCTCTCGTGCGAGTCGCCCGATCGACCTCGTTCGGCCGGGGTCGGGCGCTTCGCCGTTGCTAGTGCGACCCCTCGATGCGCGTCAGCACCTCGGGTCCGTTGTCCGTGATCAGCACCGTGTGCTCGAAGTGCGCGGAGAGCGACCCGTCCGCGGTCACCGCCGTCCACTCGTCGTCGAGCACCCTGACCCTCTCGCTCCCGATGTTCACCATCGGCTCGATCGCGAATACCATCCCCGGCTTGAGCCGAGGTCCTCGTCCCGGTCGCCCGTAGTTCGGAACCTGCGGCGGCTCGTGCATCCGGCGCCCGATGCCGTGTCCGACGAACTGCTCGACGACCCCGTAACCTTCCTTCGTCGCCCGACACTCGACGGCGTGACCGATGTCGGACAGCCGGTTGCCCGGCACCATCTGCGCGATGCCCTCGTCGAGTGCCTCGTGCGTCGTTTCGATCAGCTTCTTCGCCTCGGAGTCGATCCCGCCCACGGCGATCGTCACGGCGCTGTCGCCGTGCCAACCGCGAAGCTCGACCCCGAAATCGAGGCTGATGATGTCGCCCTCGCGCAGCTCACGCGGTCCCGGGATCCCGTGCACGATCTCGTCGTTCACCGAGGTGCAGAGAACCGCAGGATAGGGGGCTACCCCCCCGGGAGCATAGCCTAGAAACGGTGACGTCAAGCCCCTCTTCTCGAGCGCCCTCGCCGCGTACTCGTCGAGGGTCGCGGTCGTGACGCCCGGCCGCGCGCGTTCCCGCAGCTCCAGCAGGATCTCGGCCGTGAAGTGGCCGATGTCCCGCATCAGCTCGATCTCCCGCCGGCTCTTGATCGCGATCCGTTCGCCGATGGCCAATTCCCGTGCTCCTGCGCGCTCTTTCGCGTTGGCGCCAGGCCGGTCGCGGTCCCCCGCGCCCTCGCCCCGCCTACCCGAGCGCCTGCCTGATCCGCTCGCCCACCTCCTCGATCGTGCCCATGCCCGAGACCTCGATCAGCTTGCCCCGGCTCCGGTAGAAGTCGAGAAGCGGCGCGGTCTTCGCGTCGTACTCCCGCATCCGTTCCCGGATCGTCTCCTCGTTGTCGTCCGCACGGCCTTCGATCTCGGCCCGCTTGAGCAGCCGGGTCACGACGGCCTCGTTGTCCACGGTCAGCGCGAGGCAGCAATCGAGCGCCACCCCGAGCTTCCGGAGCAGTCCCTCGAGCGCCTCGGCCTGGGCGATCGTGCGCGGAAACCCGTCGAGCAGGAAGCCGCGCTTCGCGTCGTCCGCGGACAGCCGCTCCTCGGCGATGCCGATCACGATCGCGTCGCTGACGAGCTCCCCGGCCTCCATGACCGCCTTGGCCTTCAGGCCGATCGGCGTGCCGGCCTTCACGGCGGCCCGCAGCATGTCGCCCGTCGAGATGTGCGGGATCGAGAGCGCATCGATCAGCGTCGCCGCCTGCGTCCCCTTCCCGGCGCCCGGCGGCCCGAGCAGCACGATCCTTCGCTTCGTCGCGGCCTGGCTCATCGCCCGAGCCTCCCTCGCACGCGCCCGGTCGAGCCGAACCCTTCGTATTTCCTCGACACGAGGTGCGCCTCGATCTGCCCCATCGTGTCGAGGGCCACGCTCACCACGATCAGCAGCGCCGTCCCACCGAAGTAGAAGGGCACGCCCATCTGCTGGGACAGGATCACGGGCAGCACGCAGATCGCCGCGATGTAGATGGCGCCGACCAGCGTCAGCCGCGAGAGCACGGCGTCGATGTACTCGGCGGTCTTGCGTCCGGGGCGCACACCCGGGATGTAGCCCCCGGAGCGCTTGATGTTCTCCGACACGTCGTCGGGGTTGATCACGATCGCCGTGTAGAAGAAGCAGAAGAAGACGATCAGGCCGACGTAGACGAGGTTGTAGACGATGTCGCCGGGATTCATCCACTCGTCGATGAAGCGCTGGACCGTCGGGTTGTCGCTGTACTGGCGGATCGTGAGCGGGAACATCAGCAGCGACGACGCGAAGATCGGCGGGATCACCCCGGCGGAGTTCACGCGCAGCGGGAAGTAGCTCATGCCGGAGGAGCTCGCGGTCCCGCCGCCCCGCTTGGCGTGCTGGATCGGGATCCGCCTCTGCCCCCGCTCGACGTAGACCACGAAGGCGATCGCGCCGACCACGATGCCGCCGAGGACGATCACCTCGAGGATGCTGAACTGATCGGTCCGGATCAGGTCGATCACGTTCGAGAGACCCGAGGGCAGACCGACCACGATGCCGGAGAAGATGATGAGCGAGATGCCGTTGCCGATGCCGCGCTCGGTCATCTGCTCGCCGAGCCACATGATGAACGCCGTCCCGGAGGTGAGCGTGATCATCGTCGTGAGCCGGAAGCCCCAGCCCGGCTCGAGGACCGCCCCCTGCCCGAACTGTCCGTTCTCGAGCGCGATCGCCATCAGGAAGCTCTGGAAGAGCGCGAGGCCCACGGTCGCGTAGCGGGTCCACTGGGTGATCCGCTTCTGCCCCTCGCTGCCTTCCTTCTTCAGACGCTCGAGGGCGGGTATCACCACCGTCAGGAGCTGGAAGATGATCGAGGCACTGATGTAGGGCATGATGCCCAGCGCGAAGATCGACAGGCTCTCCATGGCGCCACCGGAGAAGACGTTCAGCAGGCCGAACATCGTCCCCTGCATCGACTCGAAGAACTGGCGGATCACGTTGCCGTTGATGCCCGGCGTCACGACGATGCAGCCGACGCGGTAGACCGCGAGCATGCCTGCCGTGTAGAGGATCCGCTTCCTCAGCTCTTCGATTCGAGCGACGTTCTGGAGGGCCTGGAACACCTAGGCGATCTCCACCGATCCGCCGGCGGCCTCGATCTTGGCCCGAGCGGACGCGCTGATCTTCTGCACCTTGAGCTTGAGACCCTTCGGCGCCTCACCCTCGGCGAGCACCTTGACGGGCTGGTCCGTTCCGCGGATCAGCCCGCGGGCCGCGAGCGCCGCCGGATCGACCTCGGCATTCTCACCGAAGACGGCGAGCTGGCCGAGATTCACGATCTCGTTCACGACGCGGAAGTGGTTCTGGAACCCCTTCTTCGGCACGCGCTGGAAGAGCGGCATCTGGCCGCCCTCGAACCAGGGCTTGATCTTCTGACCCGAACGGGTGCCTTGACCCTTCACGCCCGTGCCGCTCGTCTTGCCCTTGCCGGAGCCCGGACCGCGGCCGACCCGCTTGCGTCGATGGCGCGCCCCGGGGCGCGGCGATAGCTCGTTCAACATCGCTCTAGCTCTCCAGCACCACGACGAGGTGGCGCACCTTCTCGATCATGCCGCGCACGGACGGCGTGTCCTCGAGCTCGACGACCTGGCGGATCCGGCGGAGGCCGAGGCCGCGCATCGTCGCCCGCTGCCTCCGGTCGTAGCCGATCACGCTCTTCACCTGCTGCACCTTCACGGTCTTGCCCGCCGCCATCATCGACTCCGTCCGAGCTGGGCCAGGCGCTCCTCGGGATCCCGCAGCTGGGACAGGCCCGCCATCACCGCGTTCACGACGTTGCGCGCCGTCTTCGTGCCCAGCGTCTTGGTCAGCACGTCCGAGACGCCCGCCGACTCCACCACGGCACGCACGGGCCCGCCCGCAATCACGCCCGTACCCGGCGACGCCGGCTGCATCAGGACCTTGCCCGCACCCGAGACGCCGACCACGTCGTGGGGCAGCGTCCGGCCGTCGATCAACGGAATCCGGATCAGGCTCTTGCGCGCCTTCTCGACACCCTTGCGGATCGCCTCGGGTACCTCACCGGCCTTGCCGAGCCCGACGCCCACGACGCCGTGACCATCGCCCACCACCACGAGGGCGGAGAAGCTGAAGCGGCGACCGCCCTTCACCACCTTCGAGACGCGATTGATGTGGATGACCCGATCGTTCAGCTCGAAGTCGTTCGGATTCAGGGTCGAAGATTGGATGATGGCTGCCATGTCAGAACTGAAGCCCCGCTTCGCGCGCTCCGTCCGCGACGGCCTTCACGCGGCCGTGGTAGAGGAACCCGTTTCGATTGAAGACCACCTCGCCGATGTTCTTGTCCCGGGCGATCGCCGCGATCGCGGCCCCCACCTTCTTCGCCGCGTCGACGTTTCCCGAGGTCGCGTCGCCGAGGACGGCCTTGTCCCGCGTCGACGCCGCACCGAGCGTCCGACCCGTCGCCGGCTCGACGAGCTGGGCGTAGGTGTGCTTCCCGCTCCGGTAGACGGTCAGCAGGACCCGCTCGCTCCGATCGAGCGCCGTCCGCGTCCGCGCCTTGCGCGCCATCCACTTCCGGCGCTTGGGATTCACGATCTTCTTCTTCATGTCGACCTCAGTGCGGTCGCGACCCGGCGCGACCCGCCTCACTTCGTCCTGTCGAGCGCCACTGCGCGGCGCCCGCCCGATCCCTACGAGCCGGCCTTGCCGACCTTGCGCCGGATGCGCTCGTCGCTGTAGCGGACGCCCTTGCCCTTGTAGGGCTCCGGCGGTCGCAGGCGCCGCACGTCCGCCGCGAACTGTCCGACCACCTCGCGGTTCGTGCCCTCGATCGAGACCTTCGTATTCGCCTCGACCGAGACCTTGAGCCCATCCGGAATCGCCATCTTGACGGGATGGGAGAAGCCGAGCAGGAGGTTCAAGGTGTTGCCCTGGACGTCCGCGCGATAACCGACACCCTCGATCTCGAGGCGCCGCACGAAGCCTTCGCTCACGCCGACGACCATGTTGTTCGCGAGCGCCCGCGCCAGACCGTGTCGGGCACGCGCCGGCTTGCTGTCGTCGGGCCGCTCGAAGGCGAGGCTGCCGTCGACGACGGAAGCCTTGATGCCCTCCGGAATCGGTGCCGCGAGCTCGCCCTTCGGCCCCTTGACGCGAAGCTGTCCGCCGGAGACGTCGACGTTCACGCCGCTCGGAATATCGATCGGTCGATTGCCAATTCGGGACATGCCTACCAGACCTCGCAGATCACTTCGCCGCCGACCTTCTGGGCCCGCGCATCGCGATCGCAGAGCACGCCCTTCGACGTCGACAGGATCGCCATGCCGAGGCCCGCCCGGACCTGCTTCACGTCGTCGGCGCCCAGGTACACGCGCCGGCCAGGCTTGCTGACGCGCCGCATGCCTTCGATCATGAGTCGGCCGTCGTCCTGGTATCGCAGGTCGATCGTGAGCGTCGGCTTCTTCTCGTCGCCGTCGGTCGCGACCTCGCCGACGAAGCCCTCCGCCGACAGCACCTTCGCCACGGCGAGCTTCAGCTTCGACGCCGGACAGCTCATCCGCTTGTGCCGGGCGCCGCCCGCGTTTCGAATCCTCGCCAGCATGTCACCGATGGGGTCGGTCATCATGGTGTCGTCTCTCCAGCCTTCCGCCTACTGTCGGAACGGAACACCGAGGTGCGTCAGGAGCGCCTTCGCCTCGGCATCGGTTTCTGCGGTCGTGACCACGGTGACGTTCATGCCCGTCACCTTCTCGACCTTGTCGTAATCCACTTCCGGGAAGATCGTCTGCTCCCGAAGGCCCAGCGTGTAGTTGCCGCGCCCATCGAAGGCCTTGCCCGAGACGCCCGAGAAGTCACGCACCCGAGGAAGCGCGACGTTCAGCAGCCGATCGAGGAACTCCCATTGCCGGGCGCCGCGCAGGGTCACGCTGCAACCGATCGCCTGCCCTTCGCGCAGCTTGAAGTTCGACACGCTCTTCTTCGCACGGCGCATGACGGGCTTCTGACCCGTGATCTGCGCGAGCTCTTCCATCGCCCGCTCGAGGAGCTTCGGATTCGTCGTCGCCTCGCCGAGGCCGATGTTCACGACGACCTTCTCGATCTTCGGGATCTGGTTGACGTTCTTGTACCCGAACTCCGCCTGCAGCTTCGGCGCGATCGTGTCGCGGTACTGCTGATGGAGGCGGGGGAGCATTCCGGCTGCCATGTCAGAGCACCTCCGGCGCCAGGGACACGATCCGCATGAAGCCGGCACCACGCAGCTCGCGGGCCACGGGACCGAAGATGCGCGTCCCGACGACTTCCTTGTCCTTGTTGATCAGGACGGCGGCGTTCTCGTCGAAGTTGATGTGCGAGCCGTCGGCCCGCGCGATCGCCTTCTTCGTGCGGACGATGACCGCTCGCCGGACCTCGCCCTTCTTCACGCGCGCATTCGGGATCGCCTCCTTCACGGCGACCACGATGATGTCGCCCACGGACGCGAAGCGTCGCCGCGAACCGCCCAGCACGCGGATGCACTTCACCTTCCGCGCCCCGGAGTTGTCCGCCACCTGCAATGTCGATTCAGCCTGAATCATCGTTCTCTGTCCATGCGCGTCCTCGACGCGCCCATCCTGGTTCTCTCGGTCCGCTCGGGCTCCGGCTCGCTGCGAAGCGGGCGGGACCTCGCCGGCTCAGACCGTCGTCGCCTTGGCGAGCGTCTCCTGCACCTTCCATCGCTTGCGCTTGGAGAGGGGGCGATGCTCGATGATCCGGACCTGGTCGCCCTCGGTGCACGAGTTCGACTCGTCGTGCGCCATGAAGCGCGAGTAGCGCCGGACATACTTCTTGTACCGCTGATCCTGAACCAGACGCTCGACCCGCACGACGACGGTCTTGTCCATCTTGTTGCTGATCACGGTTCCGACCAGAGTTCGTCGACTTCCTCGTTCGCTCACTTCCCTGCCTCGCGCTTCTCCGTCAGGAGGGTCTCCACCCGAGCAATGTCCTTGCGCAGCTGTCCGAGCCGAGCCGTATTCTCGAGCTGCTCGGTCGATCGGCGGATGCGCGCATCGAAGAGCTCGTCGCGCAGCTCACGCCCCTTCTGTTCGAGCTCCGACGCCGAGAGGGTCCTCAATTCAGCGGCCTTCACGATCACCCCTCCCGCTGCACGAAGCGCGTCTGGATCGGCAGCTTGTGCGCCGCGAGTCGCAGCGCCTCGCGCGCGACCGTCGGATCGACGCCTTCCATCTCGTAGAGCATGCGTCCACGCTTGACCGGCGCGACCCACGCCTCCGGATTGCCCTTGCCCTTACCCATGCGGGTCTCGGCGGGCTTCTTCGTGATCGGCTTGTCCGGGAAGATGCGGATCCAGACCTTGCCGCCGCGCTTGACGTGCCGGGTCATCGCGATACGAGCGGCCTCGATCTGGCGCGCGGTCACGAAGCCCGAGGAGATGGCCTGGAGGCCGTAGTTCCCGAAGGCGAGCGTGTTGCCGCGCAGCGCCGCCCCGCGCAGACGCCCCTTGAACATCTTGCGATGCTTGACTTTCTTCGGCTGAAGCATTTCCCGTCTCTCTTCCCTGTCTCACCGGTCCTCGACCGGCCAAGCCCTGCGCCGCACGTCGATCGGCGGCGCGCCCTGCCCTGCCCGAACGCGGGCTAGCGGGGCACCTCCGAGCGGTGGTCCTGCGAGAGCGGTCCGCGTCGCAGCTCGCGATCGCCGACTTCGCCCTTGAAGATCCAGCACTTGACCCCGATCACGCCGTAGGTCGTGCGTGCCTCCGCGAAGCCGTACTCGATCTCGGCGCGGAGCGTATGGAGCGGCACGCGGCCGTCCCGGTACCACTCGCGTCGCCCCATCTCGGCGCCGCCGAGCCGCCCCGAGCACTGGATGCGGATGCCCTCGGCGCCGAACTTCATCGTCGAGATCATGGCCTTCTTCATCGCCCGCCGGAACGCGACGCGGCGCTCGAGCTGGGTGGCGATGTTCTCCGCGACGAGCTGTGCGTCGAGCTCGGCCTTCCGGATCTCCTTGATGTTGATGAAGACGTCCTTGGGCGTGTAGGCCTTGAGCTCCTTGCGGAGGTTGTCGACCTCGGCGCCCCGCTTCCCGATCAGGATCCCCGGCCGGGCCGTGTGGATGTTGATCACGATCTTCTCACCGGTGCGCTCGATGACGACCTTCGAGATGCCGGCGTGATAGAGCTTCTTCTTGATGAACTCGCGGATCCGCACGTCCTCGTGCAGCTGCTCCGCGTAGTGCTTCTCGGCGAACCAGTTGGACTGCCATCCGTAGAGGGTGCCGACCCGGAAGCCGTAGGGATGAACCTTCTGACCCATGAACTAGCTCCCAGCCCGCTCGGAGAGAACGACGTTGATGTTGCTCGTGCGCTTCTGGATCCAGGCCGCGCGGCCCTGTGCGCGAGCGCGGATGCGCCACATGCTCGACCCCTCGTCGACGAAGATCGTCGAGACGACCAGGTCGTCGATGTCGATGCCGGCGTGACGCGTCTCGTTGGCCTGCTCGGCGTTCGCGACCGCGGAGCGCAGCAGCTTCGCGATCGGGTCCGAGACCTTCTTGGGGGAGAGCTCGAGCAGGTTCAAAGCCTCCTCGACGCCCTTGCCACGAATCTGGTCGGCCACGAGCCGCGCCTTGCGCGCGCTGATCCGGTAGTTGTTGAGCGAGGCCTTGACCTCGTTTGCGGCGGACATCAGCGCTTCACCTTCTTGTCGCTGGCGTGGCCGGTGAACTTCCGGGTCGGAGCGAACTCGCCGAGGCGATGCCCGACCATGTTCTCCGTCACGAAGACGGGCATGAAGAGCTTCCCGTTGTGGACGTGGAAGGTCAGCCCGACGAAGTCCGGCGTGATCATCGAACGACGCGACCAGGTCTTGATCACGCCCTTCCCGCCGCCGGCGAGCTTGTCGACCTTCCGCTGGAGGCTCGGATCGACGTAGGGACCCTTCTTGAGCGAACGTGCCATGCTTGATTCCTCGACGTTCCCGGCTCTACTTCTTGCCGCGGCGCTTGACGATGTACTTGTCGGAGCGCTTGTTGTTGCGGGTCTTGCGGCCCTTGGTCGGCTTGCCCCACGGCGTACACGGATGGCGACCACCCGAGGATCTTCCCTCGCCGCCGCCCATCGGATGGTCGACCGGGTTCATCGCCACGCCGCGCACGTTCGAGCGCTTGCCCAGCCAGCGCGAGCGACCGGCCTTGCCGATCCGCTGGTTCTCGTGCTCCGGGTTGCCGACCATGCCGACCGTCGCGAGACAATCGACGTGCACCATGCGCATCTCGCCGCTCGGCAGACGCAGGGTCGCGAGCGAGCCCTCGCGCGCCATCAGCTGGGCGCTCGTACCGGCGGAGCGGACGAGCTGCGCACCCTTCCCGGGCTTCATCTCGATCGCGTGGACCTGCGTACCGAGCGGGATCCGCGAGAGCGGCAGCGCGTTGCCCGGGTTGATCTCGGCGTTCTCCGAGGACATCACGGTCGCGCCGACCGAGAGTCCGTTCGGCGAGAGGATGTAGCGCTTCTCGCCGTCGGCGTAGTGGAGCAGCGCGATGTTCGCCGAGCGGTTCGGGTCGTACTCGATCGCGGCGACCCGGGCCGGCACGCCGACCTTGTTGCGCCGGAAGTCGATCACCCGGTAGAGACGGCGATGGCCTCCGCCCCGGTGGTAGGACGTGATCCGCCCGTTCGCATTGCGGCCGCCCGACTTCTTGACGAGGCCCTGCGTCAGGCTGCGCTCGGAGCCGCCCCGCGTGATCTCGCCGAAGTCGGAGACGCTCATGTTCCGGCGACCCGCCGAGGTCGGCTTGTACTTCTTGACCGGCATCGATCAGACTCCCTCGAAGAACTCGATCGTCTGGCCCTCGGCCAGCTCCACGATCGCCTTCTTCCAAGCCGGCTTGCGGCCGACTCGCTTGCCTACCCGGCGCTTCTTGCCGGGCTGCTGCATCGTTCGGACCTTGTTCACCTTCACGTCGAAGAGCGCCTCGACCGCCTGGCGGATGTCGCCCTTCGACGCGGCGGGGTCGACCCGGAAGGTGGCGATGTTGCCTTCCTCGCGGGCGATGCTGCTCTTCTCCGTCACGATCGGTCGCTGGATCACGTCGTGGATCTTCATCGCGAAGCCCCTTCCGAGCCCGCGCCCGCGAGCCTCTTCTCGACCTGCGCGAGAGCAGCCTTCGTGATCAGCAGATGGCCGTGGCGGAGCAGGTCGTAGACGTTGAGCCCTTCGGCGCGCACCACGCTCACGCCCGGGAGGTTCCGGGCCGAGACCTCGACCATCGGATTCGCCTCGTCGATCACGATCAGCGTCGTGCCGGACAGGCCCAGCGCACCGAGGATCTCGACCATCCGCTTGGTCTTGTATCCGTCGAGCTGCAGGTCGTCCACGACCGTCATCGCCGACGCCGAGAGCCGCTCCGTCAGCGCCGATCGCAGGGCCGCGGCCCGCACCTTCTTCGGCAGCTTGTGCGAGTAGCCCCGCGGCACGGGGCCGAAGACGATCCCGCCGCCGGCGTATTGCGGCGCGCGGATCGAGCCCTGCCGGGCGCGGCCCGTGCCCTTCTGTCGGTAGGGCTTGGCGCCACCACCGGAGACCAGCGCGCGATTGCGCGTGCTGTGCGTGCCGGCACGTCGATCGGCGAGCTGCCGGCGGACCTCCGCGTGGTAGAGGTGCGGTCGCACCTCCGCCTCGAAGACCGCCGAGGACAGGTCGACCGATCCGGCCTTCTTGTTCTCGAGATTGACGACGTCGATCGTGGCCATGGCTAGAGCTTGATCTCCACGTCGACGCCCGCTGCGAGCTCGAGCTTCATCAGCGCGTCGACCGTCTGGGGCGTCGGGTCGAGGATGTCGATCAGCCGCTTGTGCGTCCGGAGCTCGAACTGCTCGCGCGACTTCTTGTCGATGTGCGGCCCTCGGAGCACCGTCCACTTGTTCTTGTCGGTCGGAAGCGGAATCGGCCCGGCAACGCGAGCGCCCGTGCGCACGGCCGTATCCACGATCTCACCCGCGCTCTGGTCGAGCAGCTTGTAGTCGTAGGCCTTCATCCGAATCCGAATCTTCTGCGCCGTGGCATCCGCCATGGATCCTCTCCTGCCCTTCTCACCTGCGACCGGGTCGCTTCGAGTCGAGTGCCGAGCGGGCCGGGTGCGCGCACACCGCGCGCGCCCTCGCCCGCCGTCCTACTCGATGACCTCCGCGACGACGCCGGCGCCGACCGTGCGGCCACCCTCGCGGATCGCGAACCGCAGCTCCTTGTCCATCGCGATCGGCGTGATCAGCTCCACCGTCATCTCGACGTTGTCCCCCGGCATCACCATCTCCGTCCCGTCCGGGAGATTCGCAACGCCCGTCACGTCCGTCGTCCGGAAGTAGAACTGCGGCCGGTAGCCGTTGAAGAACGGCGTGTGCCGTCCACCCTCGTCCTTCGTCAGGATGTACGCCTGAGCCTTGAACTTCGTGTGCGGCGTGATCGAGCCCGGCTTCGCCAGCACCTGGCCACGCTCCACGTCGTCCTTGCCCGTACCGCGAAGCAGACAACCCACGTTGTCACCCGCCTGACCCTCGTCGAGCAGCTTCCGGAACATCTCCACGCCCGTCACCGTCGTCTTCGTCGTCGGCCGGATCCCCACGATCTCGACCTCGTCCGACGGGTGCACCGTCCCCTGCTCGATCCGGCCCGTCACCACCGTCCCGCGGCCCGTGATCGAGAACACGTCCTCGATCGGCATCAGGAACGTCCGGTCCAGAGCACGCTCCGGCTGCGGGATCGTCGCGTCCAGCGCCTCCATCAGCTCGTCGATGCACTTGTTCGCCGCATCGTCGCTCGGGTTCTCACCCGCCTTCAGCGCCGAGCCCTTGATGATCGGGATGTCGTCGCCCGGGAACTCGTACCCGTTCAGAAGCTCCCGGATCTCCATCTCGACGAGCTCCAGAAGCTCCTCGTCGTCCACCTGGTCCACTTTGTTCAAGAAGACCACGATGTGCGGAACGTTCACCTGCCGCGCCAGCAGAACGTGCTCGCGCGTCTGCGGCATCGGGCCGTCCGCAGCACTCACCACCAGGATCGCGCCGTCCATCTGCGCGGCACCCGTGATCATGTTCTTCACGTAGTCCGCGTGCCCCGGGCAGTCCACGTGCGCGTAGTGCCGGTTCGGAGTCTCGTACTCCACGTGCGCCGTCGCGATCGTGATCCCCCGCTCGCGCTCCTCCGGAGCCTTGTCGATCTGGTCGAAGGCCATGTTCTTCGCAAGACCCTTCGAAGCCTGACGAGCCGTGATCGCCGCCGTCAGCGTCGTCTTCCCGTGGTCCACGTGACCGATCGTCCCAACGTTCACGTGGGGCTTCGTCCGCTCGAACTTTTCCTTCGCCATTCCGATCGATCTCCTCTTCGCCCCCTACGAGGCTGTCAGGCTGTCTCTCGCGTCTTCGCCCGACCCCGTCGCAACGCGTGCGACACGGATCGGACCCGCCCACCGACCTAGTAGTGGGCGACGATCTCCTTCATGACCGCATCCGGCACCCGCGCGTAGTGCGCGAAGCGCATCGTGTAGCTCGCACGTCCCTGCGTCATGGACCGCACGCTGCTCACGTATCCGAACATCTCCGAGAGCGGCACCTCGGCCTGGACGAGCTGCGCGGAGCCGCGCATCTCGATGCCCGTGATCTGGCCGCGGCGGCTGTTCAGGTCGCCCTGGATCGCGCCTCGGAACTCCTCGGGCGTCACGACCTCGACGTCCATGATCGGCTCGAGCAGGATCGGCGACGCCTTCGATAGCGCCTCGTTCGCGGCCATCGCCGCGGCGATGCCGAAGGCCCGCTCCGAGGAATCCGTCTCGTGGGCCTCTCCGCCGACGAGCCGCATGTGGACGTCGACGACCGGGTACCCACCGAGGTGACCACTGTCCACCGACTCCCGGCAGCCCTGTTCGACGGCCTCGAGGAACTCGAAGGGGACGGCGCCTCCTCGGGCCGCGTTCTCGAAGACGAAGCCCGAGCCCGTCTCGCCCGGCTCGACCTCGATCTCGACGATCGCGAACTCGCTCGTACCGCCCGCCTGCCGGACGTATTCGCCCCGGCCTGTCGCCGAAGCCGAGATCGTCTCCTTGTAGGCGACCTGGGGCCGACCGACGTTCGCGTCCACACCGAACTCGCGGAGCAGACGGTCGACGATGATCTCGAGGTGCAGCTCGCCCATGCCCGAGATCAGCAGCTGCCCCGTCTCGGCGTCGGTCGAGACCTTGAAGGAGGGATCCTCGATCGCGAGCCGATCGAGGGAGCCGGCCAGCTTGTCCATGTCCGCCGTCGTCTTCGGCTCGATCGCGATCGAGATGACCGGATCGGGGAAGTCGAGGGACTCGAGCACGATCGGATCCTTGGCGGAGCAGAGCGTATGGCCCGTGACGACGTCCTTGAGTCCGACGGCGGCGACGATGTCGCCCGCGTGGACCTCCTCGAGCTCCTGGCGCTTGTTCGCGTGCATGCGAAGGAAGCGGTTCACCCGCTCCTTCTTGCCAGTCGACGAGTTCAGCAGCGCCTCGCCCGACTTCGCCGTGCCGGAGTAGACCCGGAGGTAGGCGAGGCTGCCCGAGTGCTTGTCCGACTGGATCTTGAAGACCAGCGCCGAGAAGGGCTCCGCATCGTCCGCCTTGCGCAGGGCGAGCTTCTCTTCCTGACCCGGCGCGTTCTTCGGCCCGCGCTTCTTGACGGCGGTCGTGTGTCCCTGGACCGGGGGCACGTCGAGCGGCGACGGGAGGTAGTCGACGACCGCGTCGAGCAGCGGCTGGACGCCCTTGTTCTTGAAGGCGCTCCCGCAGAGGACGGGCACGACGTCGAGCGAGAGGGTGCAGCGTCGGATCGCGGCGCGAAGCTCCTCGGTCGGCACCTGCTGCCCGTCGAGGAACTTCGCCATCACCTCGTCATCGAAGTCGGCGAGCCGCTCGACGATCTGCTCCCGCGCGAGCTCCGCGTCGTCCGCGAGCTCGGCGGGGATCTCGTCACGTCGCATCTGCGCGCCGAGGCTGTCCTCGTCCCAGTAGAGCGCCTTCCGATCGAGCAGGTCGACGACGCCCGAGAACGCGTCTTCCGAGCCGATCGGCAGCTGCAGAGGCAGCGGCCGGGCTCCCAGACGGTCCTCGATCATCGAGACCACGTTGTCGAAGTTGGCACCCATTCGATCCATCTTGTTCACGAAGGCCACGCGCGGGACGTGATACTTGTCGGCCTGTCTCCAGACCGTCTCCGACTGCGGCTCGACGCCACCGACCCCACAGAAGACGGCGATCGCGCCGTCCAGCACCCGGAGTGATCGCTCCACCTCGACCGTGAAGTCGACGTGTCCGGGCGTGTCGATGATGTTGATCCGATGGTCGCGCCAGTTGCAGGTCGTCGCGGCGGACGTGATCGTGATCCCGCGCTCCTGCTCCTGCTGCATCCAGTCCATCGTGGCTGCGCCGTCGTGAACCTCCCCGATCTTGTAGTTGACGCCCGTGTAGAACAGGATCCGCTCGGTCGTCGTGGTCTTGCCGGCATCGATGTGCGCCATGATGCCGATGTTTCGAGTCGCCTGGAGCTGCGCGCTTCGAGCCATGTTCGTTTCCGCCGGCGTGCCGCCCGCGCCTCAGCCCGCGACCTTCACCACCGATAATGCGCGAAGGCCTTGTTGGCCTCGGCCATCCGATGGGTGTCCTCGCGCTTCTTCACGCTCTCGCCCCGCTCGTTGGCGGCGTCGATGATCTCGTTGGCGAGCTTCTCCCGCATGCTCTTGCCCGGTCGCGATCGCGAGTAGGTCACGAGCCAGCGCATGGCCAGCGAGGTCGCGCGATTCGGCGAGATCTCGATCGGGACCTGATAGGTCGCGCCACCGACGCGCCGGCTCTTGACCTCGAGCCGCGGCCGGATGTTCTCGAGCGCGCGTCGGAACATCGCCAGCGGGTCGCTGCGCATCTTCGACTCGATCTCGTCGAAGGCGCCGTAGACGATGTTCTCGGCCGTGCTCTTCTTGCCGTCGCGCATGACCACGTTGATGAAGCGGCCGAGCATCGGATCTCCGTGCTTGGAGTCCGCCGCCGTCTGCCGCTTCTGTACTTCGCGTCGTCGGGGCATGAACGCGTCCTCTTTCCTTTAGCTTGCCTTGGCCGCGTCGTGCGCCCCCTGGCGGGCGCGCCGGCCGATTCTGCCGATCGCCGTCCGAGGCCCGTCCGGCCCCCGAACGCACGAGAACCGGCCTGCCCGAGGCAGCGCCGGCTCCCGCTTCGAATCACTTCTTGCGCTTCGAGCCGTACTTGGAACGGCCCTGGTTGCGGCCATCGACGCCCGTCGAGTCGAGCGAGCCGCGGATGATGTGGTAGCGGACACCGGGGAGGTCCTTCACACGACCGCCCCGCACCAGGACCACCGAATGCTCCTGAAGCGAATGGCCTTCGCCGCCGATGTAGGCGTTCACCTCGTTGCCGTTGGTGAGGCGAACGCGGGCCACCTTGCGGAGCGCGGAGTTCGGCTTCTTCGGCGTCATCGTGAAGACGCGCAGACAGACACCGCGGCGCTGGGGGCAGCTCGTGAGGTCGGGGGACTTCGAGCGCGACGGCTTCGGCTTCCGTCCGTTGCGGATCAGCTGTTGGATGGTCGGCATGGGGCTCGACGAGACTCCTGCTCTCGGCGACGTCCGGCCCTCGACCGGCATCGCGAATTCGATCCGGCCGCGGGCACGTCCGCGCGCGGCCGATCGGTTGGCAGAGACAGCACGACCCCGGAGTCCCGTCTCCCAGCTACGAAGAGACCGGAGCTAAGCTCGGGCTCTCTCTCCGAAAATCTGGAAACGAACCGCGGGGTTGCGAATACCCTGGCTCTGGAAGCGGGCGGCAGCTTAGCGACCTGCGGGGTGGTGTCAACGGGGCTGCACGGGCCCGAGGCTGCGGCCCGTGGCGGACCCGGTCCGGCCGCCGCCCCACCCGCCCGACGAGCTCCGCCGGGCGAGCCCGGAAACGACGACCGCCCCCCGGCCGGGCCGGAGGGCGGTCGATGATCGGGCTTCGCAGGCCCCGGCCCGTCTCTGCCGAGGGCTCCGGCACGCGGCGTGCGCAGACCCCGAGCCGCATCGGCCGGAGGTCACGCGCCCCACGCGCCTCAGCTCTGCAGCACGCCTCCGTCCGAGTCGGAGCCCAGGCTGCTCGGGAACACACCGGCGACGGGCGCGCCGCCCTCCTCCGCCGGCTCGCCGAAGGTCTCCGAGGCCGGCGACTCGAGCGACGCCTCCCCGGGCTCGGCGGTCTCGAACTCGAATCCCTCGGGCGCCTCGACCTGGATGCCGTACTCGCCGTACTGGGGCAGCCCCGTCCCGGCCGGGATCAGGCGGCCCATGATCACGTTCTCCTTGAGCCCGCGCAGGTAGTCGTTCTTGCCCCAGATCGCGGCCTCGGTCAGCACCTTCGTCGTCTCCTGGAAGGAGGCGGCGGAGATGAACGACTCCGTCGAGAGCGACGCCTTCGTGATGCCCAGCAGCTGCGTCTCGCCCGACGGCGGTCGCTTGCCCTCGGCCTCGAAGCGCGCGGTCACCTCGTTGAACTGGACCTTCTCGACCTGCTCGCCGATCAGCCAGTCCGAGTCCCCCGGATCCGTGATCCGGACCTTGCGGACCATCTGCCGGACGATCGTCTCGATGTGCTTGTCGTTGATCTTCACGCCCTGCAGGCGGTAGACCTCCTGCACCTCGTCGACCAGGTACTTCGCGAGCTCCTTCTCTCCCTTGATCTTCAGGATGTCGTGGGGATTCGAGGAGCCATCCATCAGCGCCTCGCCCGCGCGCACGCGATCGCCCTCGTGGACGCTCACGTGCTTGCCCTTCGGAATCAGGTACTCCTCGGGCTCGCCCTCGTCCGGCGTCACGATCACGCGGCGCTTGCCGCGGGAGTCGGGGCCGAAGGAGACGATGCCGTCGATCTCCGTGACGACCGCGCACTCCTTGGGCTTGCGCGCCTCGAAGAGCTCGGCCACGCGCGGCAGACCACCCGTGATGTCCTTGGTCTTCGACGCCTCGCGCGGGATCTTCGCGACGACCTGGCCGGCCGTCACGATCTCGCCCTCGTTCACCGACAGGTAGGCGCCCACCGGGAGCAGCGACTTCGACTCGCTCTGCCCGTCCATCTCGACGATCGTGATCTGGGGTCGGAGCTCCGGATCCTTCGACTCGATGATCACCTTCGAGGACACGCCCGTGAACTCGTCCACCTGCTCCTGCATGGTGGCACCCTCGATGATGTCCTTGAACTGGACCGTGCCGCGCATCTCCGAGAGGATCGGGCTCGCGAAGGGATCCCAGTCGAGGAGCACGTCCCCGGCCCGGACCGTCTGCCCGTCCTGCACGCGGAGCGTCGCGCCGTAGACGACCGGATGCCGCTCGCGCTCGCGGCCGCTCGCGTCCACGATCGCGACCTCGCCGTTCCGCGTCATCACGGTCTCGCGACCTTCGTTGTCGTTCACCGTCCGGATGTTGTGCAGCCGGACCGTGCCCTCGCTCGCCGCCTCGGCATGCGACTGCTCGGCGCGCCGCGTGGCCGCACCACCGATGTGGAAGGTCCGCATCGTGAGCTGCGTACCGGGCTCGCCGATCGACTGCGCCGCGATCACGCCGACCGCCTCGCCGAGATTGACCATCGAGCCGCGGGACAGGTCGCGCCCGTAGCACTTCACGCAGACGCCGAAGCGCGACGCGCAGGTCAACACCGACCGGATCCGCACCGACTCGATGCCGGCGTTCTCGATCAGCCGCACCCGATCCTCGTCGATCTCCTCGCCCGCCTGGACGAGCACGTCCCCGTTCACCGGGTCGACCACGTCCTCGATCGCCACGCGACCGAGGATCCGCTCGCCGAGCGGCTCGACGATCTCGCCCGCCTCGATCAGCGCCGCCGTCTCGAGCGCGTCCTTCGTTCCGCAGTCCTCTTCCCGGATGATCACGTCCTGGGACACGTCGACGAGCCGGCGCGTGAGATAGCCCGAGTTGGCCGTCTTGAGCGCCGTGTCCGCGAGACCCTTCCGGGCGCCGTGGGTCGAGATGAAGTACTGGAGGACCGAGAGGCCTTCGCGGAAGTTCGACGTGATCGGCGTCTCGATGATCGCGCCCGAGGGCTTGGCCATCAGGCCTCGCATGCCGGCGAGCTGCCGCATCTGCTGCGCCGAACCGCGCGCGCCGGAGTCGGCCATCATGTAGACGTTGTTGAAGCTCGGCACCTGCCGCTCGTTGCCGTCGGCATCCACGACCGTGTCGGTCGCGATCCCGTCGAGGAGCTGCTGGGTGATCTTCTCCGTCGCCTGGGCCCAGATGTCGACGACCTTGTTGTAGCGCTCGCCGTCCGTGATCAGACCTTCCTGGTACTGCTCCTGGATCTGCGTGACCTCGGCGGTCGCGTCGGCGAGGAAGCGCTCCTTGTCCGGCGGGATCCGCATGTCGTCGATGCAGATCGAGACGCCGGCGCGGGTCGCGTTCTGGTAGCCGAGCGTGCGCAGCCGGTCGGCCAGCAACACCGTCGCCTTGTTGCCCATGCGGCGGTAGCACTGGTCGATCAGCTCGCCGAGGGCCTTCTTGTCCATCACCTGGTTGATGAACTCGAAGGGAATGTCGGCGGGCACGATCTCCGAGAGGACCATCCGGCCCGTCGTCGTATCGACCATCCGGTCGCCCATGCGGACCTGGATCGCCGCGTGGATGTCGAGCACGCCGGCGTGGTAGGCGACGATCGCCTCCTCGGGCGAGCCGAACTGCATCCCCTCGCCCGCGGCGCCCGTGCGCTCCCGGGTCATGTAGTAGGCACCGAGCACGATGTCCTGGGTCGGCCCGATGATCGGACGGCCGGTCGCCGGGCTGAGGATGTTGTTGGTCGACATCATCAGCACCCGGGCCTCGATCTGCGCCTCGACCGAGAGCGGCACGTGGACCGCCATCTGGTCGCCGTCGAAGTCGGCGTTGAACGCCGCGCAGACGAGCGGATGGAGCTGGATCGCCTTGCCCTCGATCAGCATCGGCTCGAAGGCCTGCATGCCGAGGCGGTGGAGCGTCGGCGCGCGGTTGAGCAGGATCGGGTGCTCCTTGATCACGTCGGCCAGGATGTCCCAGACCTCGGGTCGCTCGTGCTCGACCATCTTGCGCGCGGCCTTGATGGTCGTCACGAAGCCCTGCTGCTCGAGCTTCGAGTAGATGAAGGGCTTGAAGAGCTCGAGCGCCATGCGGTTCGGGAGACCGCACTGGTGCAGCCGAAGCTCCGGACCGACGACGATCACCGACCGACCGGAGTAGTCGACTCGCTTGCCGAGCAGGTTCTGGCGGAAGCGGCCCGACTTGCCCTTCAGCATGTCGGAGAGGCTCTTGAGCGGTCGCTTGCTCGGCCCCGTGATGACCCGACCGCGGCGGCCGTTGTCGAAGAGCGCGTCGACCGCCTCCTGCAGCATCCGCTTCTCGTTGCGGATGATGACCTCGGGCGCGTTCAGCTCCTGCAGGCGCTTGAGCCGGTTGTTGCGGTTGATCACCCGGCGATACAGGTCGTTCAGATCACTCGTCGCGAAGCGGCCGCCGTCGAGCGGCACGAGGGGCCGCAGGTCCGGCGGGATCACCGGGATCACCTCGAGGATCATGAACTCCGGGCGGTTGACCTCAGACTCCCGGAAGGCGTCGAGCACCTTCAGGCGCTTGGCGATCTTCTTGCGCTTCGCCTCGGAGGTCGCCTCGCGCATCTCCTCGCGGAGCCGCGTGCACTCGCCCTCGACATCGAGCTCCTGGAGCAGCCGGCGGATGCTCTCGGCGCCGATGCCGACCTCGAAGGCGTCGCGACCGTACTGCTCGCGCAGCTCGATCAGGCGCTCGTCGGTCACGAGCTCCCCCTTCTCGAGCTCCGTGTCCTTCGGGTCGAGCACGACGTGGGCCTCGAAGTAGAGGACCTTCTCGAGGTCACGCAGGGTGATCTCGAGGATGTTGCCGATGCGCGAGGGCAGCGACTTCAGGAACCAGATGTGCGCGACCGGCGAGGCGAGCGTGATGTGGCCCATGCGCTCGCGGCGCACCTTGGACTGGATGACCTCGACGCCGCACTTCTCGCAGACGACGCCCCGGTGCTTCATGCGCTTGTACTTGCCGCAGTTGCACTCGTAGTCCTTGACGGGACCGAAGATCTTGGCGCAGAAGAGACCGTCGCGTTCCGGCTTGAAGGTCCGGTAGTTGATCGTCTCCGGCTTCTTCACCTCGCCGAAGGACCACTCGCGCACCTTGTCCGGCGAAGCCAGCGAGATGCGCAGCGAGTTGAAGGCCAACGGGTCCTTGGGCTTCTCGAAGAGATTGTAAAGGTCACGCAAGGTGGTGGTCCCCCTCTATGCGATGTGCGACGTGCGGCATGCGCTGCGGCGCTCGTTGCTTCGCTTCCCGGATCCGTGTCGCCCTCTGGACGGCGCATGCCGACGGGCGGGAAACGGCGTTTCTTTGTCGGGCCTGACCGGCGCGCGCCGGCCCGGCGCCCCACCCTCTCGGGCGGGACGCCGGCCCCGCAGACTCGATCCTAGGCTTCCTCTCGCATCTCGATGTCGAGACCGAGCGCCTGCAGCTCCTTGACGAGCACGTTGAAGCTCTCCGGCAGGCCCGGCTCGAGCGTGTTCTCGCCCTTGACGATCGACTCGTAGATCCGGGTGCGGCCCTGGACGTCGTCGGACTTGACCGTCAGGAACTCCTGCAGGCCGTAGGCCGCGCCGTAGGCCTCGAGCGCCCAGACCTCCATCTCACCGAGTCGCTGGCCGCCGAACTGCGCCTTGCCGCCCAGCGGCTGCTGGGTCACGAGGCTGTACGGCCCGATCGAGCGCGCGTGCAGCTTGTCGTCGGCCAGGTGGTGGAGCTTCAGCATGTAGATCGTGCCGACGGTGACGTCGCGGTCGAAGGGCTCGCCCGTCCGCCCGTCGAAGAGCACCATCTGGCCCGAGGTCGGCAGCTGCGCCCGCTCGAGCTCCTCCTTGACCGCGACCTCGCTCGCACCGTCGAAGACCGCCGTCGCGACGTGGATGCCGCGACCGATGTCACGGGCCATGCTGACGACGGCCTCGTCCGAGGCCTTGTCGATCGCGCCGCCGATCTCCTTGTCCTTGTAGATGTCCTTGAGCTTCGCCCGCAGATCCGCGACCGACGCCTGGCGCTCGAGGAGCTTCTCGATCTGGCGCCCGAGCCCATGGGCCGCCCAGCCGAGATGGGTCTCCAGGATCTGTCCGATGTTCATGCGCGAGGGCACGCCCAGCGGATTCAGCACGATGTCGACGGGGGTGCCGTCGGGCATGTAGGGCATGTCCTCTTCCGGAAGGATCCGGGAGATGACGCCCTTGTTGCCATGACGACCGGCCATCTTGTCCCCGACCGAGAGCTTGCGCTTGATGGCCACGTAGACCTTGACCATCTTGAACACGCCCGGCGGCAGCTCATCGCCCTTCTTCAGGCGGGCGATCTTCTCGTCGAAGACCGCCTTGATCACCATGGCCTGCTCTTCCACGTGGTGGAAGACGCGGTCCACGTGCTCCTGGGTCTTGGCGTCCGTGACCTGGATCTCGCGCCATCGCCGATCCGGGATCTGCGCCAGCGTCTCCGCCGTGATCGTGTCGCCGGACTTGAGGAACTCGACGTCCTTGCGCTCGTCAGCGACCCGGTTCGCGGCCTGCTTTCCGACGATCAGCTCGCGGACCTTGTTGAAGGCGCTCTTCCGGATGATCCGGATCTCGTCTTCCTGGTCCTTGCGCATGCGCTCGATCTCGGCCTCTTCGAGGGCCTTCGCGCGCTCGTCCTTCTCGACGCCGCGGCGGGAGAAGACCTGGGCGCCGATGATCGTGCCGGTCACGCCCGGCGGCACGCGCAGCGACGTGTCACGCACGTCGCCCGCCTTCTCGCCGAAGATCGCGCGCAAGAGCCGCTCCTCGGGCGAGAGCTGGGTCTCGCCCTTCGGCGTGATCTTGCCGACCAGGATGTCGTCCTGGTGCACCTCGGCGCCGATCCGCACGATGCCCGCCTCGTCGAGGTCGCGCAGGGCGTCCTCGCCGACGTTCGGGATGTCGCGGGTGATGTCCTCCTTGCCGAGCTTCGTGTCGCGGGCGACGCACTCGAACTCCTCGATGTGGATCGAGGTGAAGTAGTCGTCCTTGACGATCCGCTCGGAGATGAGGATCGAGTCCTCGAAGTTGTACCCGCCCCAGGGCATGAAGGCGACGGTCACGTTCGCCCCGAGCGCCATCTCGCCGCGGTCCGTCGCCGGACCGTCCGCGATCACCTGTCCCGCCTTCACGCGGTCGCCCGCCTTCACGATCGGGCGCTGGTTGATGCAGGTGTTCTGGTTCGAGCGCTGGTACTTGATCAGGTTGATGATGTCGACGTTGCTGCCCGTGCCGTCGTCCTCGTCGGGCTTCAGCACGATGCGCCCGGCGTCGACCGACTCGACGATCCCGTCCCGCTTCGCGACGACGGTCACGCCGGAGTCGCGCGCCACGACGGCCTCCATGCCGGTCCCGACGAGGGGCGCCCGCGTCCGCAGGAGCGGCACCGCCTGACGCATCATGTTCGATCCCATGAGCGCCCGGTTCGCGTCGTCGTTCTCGAGGAAGGGGATCAGCGACGCCGCCACCGAGACCAGCTGGTTCGGCGACACGTCCATCATGTCGACCTCTTCCGGCGGGATCATCTCGAACTCGCCTTCCTTCCGGGCCGAGACGCGATCGCGCACGAAGCGCCCGTCGTCGTCGAGCGGGGCGTTCGCCTGGGCGATCGCCATCCGCTCCTCGTCGAGGGCCGAGAGGAACTTCACGTCCTTCGTCACGCGCTGGTCGTCGACCTGGCGGTAGGGCGTCTCGATGAAGCCCATGTCGTTCACGCGGGCGAAGGTCGAGAGCGAGGCGATCAGACCGATGTTCGGGCCTTCCGGCGTCTCGATCGGACAGATCCGGCCGTAGTGCGTCGGGTGCACGTCGCGCACCTCGAAGCCCGCCCGCTCGCGGGTCAGACCGCCCGGCCCGAGGGCCGAGAGGCGCCGTTTGTGCGTCACGGACGAGAGCGGATTCGTCTGGTCCATGAACTGCGAGAGCTGGCTCGATCCGAAGAACTCCTTGATCACCGCCGAGACGGGCTTGGAGTTGATCAGGTCGTGGGGCATGAGCGTCTCGATCTCCTGGAGGCTCATGCGCTCCTTGATCGCCCGCTCCATGCGCACCAGACCGATCCGGTACTGGTTCTCGAGCAGCTCGCCGACGACGCGGACCCGGCGATTGCCGAGGTGGTCGATGTCGTCGATGCGCTTGCTCGGATCCGTGCCGTTCTTGAGGTCGACGAGGTACTTGACGGCGGCGAGGATGTCGTCCCGTCGCAGGGTCGGCAGGTCCGAGAGCGAGATCTGCTCCGAGGCGTTGCCGACACCGGTCGGGAAGTACTCGACGCGCTCGTTGCCGTCGAACTCGAGCTTGTGGTTCATCTTCAGCCGACCGACCTTCGAGAGGTCGTAGCGCTCGGCGTTGAAGAAGAGGTTGTTGAAGAGGTTCGTCGCCGTGTCGATCGTCGGCGGATCGCCCGGGCGCAGGCGCCGGTAGATCTCGATGATCGCCTCTTCCTGGGACATGGTCTTGTCCGCGAGCAACGTGTCGCGGATCGCCGTGCCGGTCGTGATCGGGTCGAGGAAGAGCAGCGGGAACTCGTTGATGCCGCGATTGGCGAGCTCGTCGAGATGCGCCTCCGTGATCTCCTCGTTGCACTCGAGGATGACCTCGCCCGTCTCCTCGTCGACGATGTCGACGGGGGCGACGCGCTTCACGGCATCGGTCCGGATCAGGTCGTCCTGACCGACCTGGATCCACTCCATGTTCGCCGCGCGCAGCTTGCGGGCTGCCGCCTTCGTGAACTTCTTGTCCTTGCGGACGATCACGTTGCCGTCGTCGTCCTTGACCTCGCGCGTGGCGCGCTGGCCGATCAGGTTCTCGGGCTCCGTCTTCTTCATGATCTTCTTGCCGTCGATCTGGATCGTCTCGACGGGGTAGAAGAACTGGAGGAGCTCCTCGGGCTGGTAGCCGAGAGCCTTCAGCAGGACGGTCACGTGGATCTTGCGGCGGCGGTCGATCCGGGCGTGGACGATGTCCTTGTGGTCGTACTCGATGTCGAGCCACGAGCCGCGATACGGGATCACGCGGCAGGAGTAGATCTTCTTGCCGGCCGCGCTCGCGGTCGTCGAGATCGAGGTGTCGTAGAAGATGCCGGGGGAGCGGTGGAGCTGGGAGACGATGACCCGCTCGGTCCCGTTGATGATGAAGGTGCCGTTGTCGGTCATGATCGGGATCTCCCCGAAATAGACCTCCTGCTCCTTCACGTCGCGGATCGTCTGCGAGCCGTCCGCCTCGTCCCAGGCGACGAGCCGGATCGTGACCTTGAACGGCGCGGCGTAGGTCATGCCGCGCTGCAGGCACTCCTGAACGTCGTACTTCGGCTGCTCGAGCGCGTAGCCGACGAACTCGAGGGAGGCCGTGTCGTTGAAGTCACGGATCGGGAAGACCGAGTTGAACACGGCCTGGAGGCCCGTGTTCTCGCGCTTCTCCATCTCGACACCGGTCTGCAGGAACCGCTCGAAGGAGAGCTTCTGGATCTCGAGCAGATTCGGGATGTCGATGATCCGCGGGATGCTCGAGAAGGATTTTCGGACTCTCGGGGCGAAGTCGGAGAAGTTGGTCTCAGGCACGAGTGTTCGTCACCCTCCCGTATCGCGGGGTCGCGTCACGCCGGAATGACCGCCCTTCCGGACGGCGCCAGCGCATCAATCTGTCTCGCTCGCGAGCGGTCCCTGCCCGCCCGCCTCGAACCCTCGGCCCCGGTCTCCGCGTGCCTCGATCCCTCGAGCCACGAGCGACCGACCGGCGGCCGCCCGGAACGCCGACACGCGCTCCGCTCCGCCTCGATCTTGCGACCGGGCGGAGGCGGAGCGCTCGAGCGTCGACCTTCCGATCCCGCGCGGCGCCCTCCCCAGTCGGAGTCGGAACGCACGCACGGGCATCGATCACTTCACGTCGACCTGGCCACCGGCCTCCTCGATCTTCTTCTTGATCTCGGCGGCCTCGTCCTTGTTGACGCCTTCCTTGATCGGCTTCGGCACGCCCTCGACGAGATCCTTGGCCTCCTTCAGACCCAGACCCGTGATGCCGCGGATCTCCTTGATCACCTGGATCTTCTTGTCCCCGAAGCCGACGAGGATGACGTCGAACTCGTCCTTCGCCTCGGCCGCGGCCTCGCCGCCCGCCGCCGGACCCGCCGCCGCAGCGACCGCCACGGGGGCCGCCGCCGAGACACCCCACTTCTCTTCGAGCAGCTTCGAGAGCTCGGCTGCTTCCATCACCGTCAGGCTCGACAGGGTGTCCACGATTTCGTTCAGATCCGCCATTTTCCTTCTTCCTTGCCTGGGGGCGGTGCCAGCGGGTGCCAAGCACCCTCCCGCCCGTTCTTTGTGAGACCGCGACGCCCCGTCGAGGGAGGCCCCGGCCGGAAATGCGAGGCGTACGCGACGCCCCGACCTGCCCTTCTACTCGCCACCCTCGCGTGCCCGCGCCGCGAGCACCCGCGCAATCTGCGCTCCGGGCTCGTTGAGGAGCCGGGCGATCTTCGACGCCGGCGCCTGCAGCAAGCCCACGATCCGGCCCCGCAGCTCGTCGAGCGACGGCAGCGTCGCGAGCTTCGAGATCTCCGCCTGGTCGAGGATCTGGCCCTCGAGGACGGCGCTGCGGAGCTGGAACGCCTCGTTCTCCTTGGCGTAGTCGACGAGCGTCTTCGCCAGGGCCACGGGATCGCCGAACGAGATCGCGATCGAGGTGGTCCCCGTGAAGTGCTCCTTCAGCCCCTCGGCGGGGCCGCCTTCGGAGGCGAGTCGCAGGATCGTGTTCTTCGCGACGCGGAACTCGCTCTGGGCGGCATCCGCCTTGCGAAGGCCCCCGCGCAACGCCTCCATCTGCGCCACGCCGAGTCCCTTGTAGTCCGCGACGAAGACGCTGGTGGCGCGCGAGAACTTCTCCTTGAGCTCCGCGACCTGCTCTTCCTTCTGTGCACGTGTCAGCATGTCGTCCTCACGCCATCTTCAGCGGGGATGCCGGATCGACCTTGAACCCGGGCCCCATCGTCGACGACACCGCGATCTTCTTGAGATAGGTGCCCTTGCTCGCGGACGGCTTCGCCTTGACGATCACGTCGATCAGCGCCGACGCGTTCTCCCAGAGCTTGTCCGCCTCGAAGGAGACCTTGCCGATCCCGCAGTGCACGATCCCCGACTTGTCGACGCGGTACTCGACCTTGCCGGCCTTCTGGTCGCGCACGGCCGCACCGACGTTCGGCGTCACGGTCCCGAGCTTCGGATTCGGCATCAGACCGCGCGGGCCGAGCACCCGACCGAGACGACCGACGACGCCCATCATGTCCGGCGTTGCGATCACACGATCGAAGTCGAACCAGCCCTCGTCCTGGATCTTCTTGGCGAGCTCGTCGCCACCGACGTGATCCGCGCCCGCATCACGCGCCTCCTTCTCCTTGTCGCCCTTCGCGAAGACCAGCACGCGCATCGATCGGCCGACGCCGTTCGGGAGCACGATCGCTCCACGCACCATCTGGTCCGCGTGCTTCGGGTCGACGCCGAGGTTGATCGCGATGTCGACGGTCTCGTCGAACTTCGCGGCCGGCGCCTCCTTCAGCTTCTGGAAGGCTTCTTCCAGGGAGTACAGCTTGTTCGGATCGACGCCTTCCTGGGCCTTGCGGAAGCGCTTGCTCTTCTTAGCCATTGCGCTCAGCCCTCCACGACTTCGAGGCCCATCGACCGCGCCGTACCGGCGATGATCTTCTTGGCCTGCTCGAGGTCGAAGGCGTTGAGATCGGCCTTCTTGATCTCGACGATCTCCGCGAGCTGGGACTGGGTCACCTGGCCGACCTTCTTCCGGTTCGGCTCCCCCGATCCGCTCTTGATCTTGGCGGCCTTCTTCAACAGCACCGCCGCGGGCGGCGACTTCAACACGAAGGTGAAGCTGCGATCCGCATAGATCGTGATTTCGGCCGGGATGATCATCCCCGCCTGGTCCTGCGTGCGGGCGTTGTACGCCTTGCAGAACTCCATGATGTTGACGCCGTGCTGGCCGAGCGCCGGACCCACGGGCGGCGCAGGATTCGCCGCCCCGGCCGGACACTGCAGCTTCACGACTGCCACGACCTTCTTTGCCACTCTCGATCTCTCCTACCGCTGGCGGTCCACGGCAGGGCACCCGGCCCCGCCTCCCGCTCGCTGCTGGTGGACCCGTCCGGACGACGCGTCCGGTCGGTCAAGGCCCGCCGGCTACCCGATCAGGCCTTCTCCACGTTCGAGTAGTCCAGCACCACGGGCGTCGCGCGCCCGAAGACCTGGACCATCACGCGGAGCTTCTCCTTGTCTTCCATCACCTCGTCGACGAAGCCCGAGAAGTTCGCGAAGGGCCCCGTCGTCACGCGGACGTTCTCGCCTTCCTCGAACTTGATCAGGGGCTTCGGCTTGGCCGCGCCTTCCTTGATCCGCTGGGTCATCCGGGCGACCTCCTCGTCGGAGATCGACGGCGGATCCGTGGCGTTGCCGACGAAGCCCGTGATCTTGGGCGTGCCCTTGACCACGTGCCACGTCTCGTCGTTCAGCTCCATGTGGACGATGATGTAGCCGGGGAAGAACTTGCGCTTGGACGTGCGCTTCTGCCCGCCGACCATCTCGACCACGTTCTCCTCGGGTACGAGGATCTCGTCGAACTGTTCCTCGAAGCCCATCGTGCGCGCCCGCTCGAGCAGGGCCTTCTTCGCGCGCGTCTCCTGCCCCGAGTAGGTATGGACGATGTACCAGCGCTTGGTCGCCGGCTTCGAAGCGCCGGCACCCGACGCGCCGCCTCCGCTGCCCGCGGAAGCGGCCGCCTGCGAGCCGCCATCCACAGACGCGTCGGCCGTGGCGTCCGATCGTTCCGTCGCGTCCGATTCGTTTGCCATGTCCATCAGCCCAACACCATCTGCATCACCCGACTCAGCCCGAAGTCGACGACGCCCAGGAAGGTTGCGATCAAGCCCACGATCACGAGCACGGAGACGGTGCCGGTCATCGTCTCCTCCTGGGGCGGCCAGGTGATCTTGTTGAACTCGCCCTGGACCTCCTCGACGTATTGCCGGGAGCGAGCGACCCAACCCTGCGATTCATCCGCCATTGCCACCCCGCCTCCGTCCGAAGTCCCGAGCCGTCCTGCGACGATGCCCGCCCGATCCACTCCGGCGGGCCCCTCGCCCCTGCGCCTCGCCCCGAGGCTCCGAGCTGGCAGGGCCGGAGGGACTCGAACCCCCAACCCCCGGATTTGGAGTCCGGTGCACTACCAATTGTGCTACGGCCCTACGAGCCCGATCGTCTGTCGTCCTCCGCCCCGCACGCGCAGCGCGCCGAGGCCGTCCTACTCGATGACCTCCGCGACGACGCCGGCGCCGACCGTGCGGCCACCCTCGCGGATCGCGAACCGCAGCTCCTTGTCCATCGCGATCGGCGTGATCAGCTCCACCGTCATCTCGACGTTGTCCCCCGGCATCACCATCTCCGTCCCGTCCGGGAGATTCGCAACGCCCGTCACGTCCGTCGTCCGGAAGTAGAACTGCGGCCGGTAGCCGTTGAAGAACGGCGTGTGCCGTCCACCCTCGTCCTTCGTCAGGATGTACGCCTGAGCCTTGAACTTCGTGTGCGGCGTGATCGAGCCCGGCTTCGCCAGCACCTGGCCACGCTCCACGTCGTCCTTGCCCGTACCGCGAAGCAGACAACCCACGTTGTCACCCGCCTGACCCTCGTCGAGCAGCTTCCGGAACATCTCCACGCCCGTCACCGTCGTCTTCGTCGTCGGCCGGATCCCCACGATCTCGACCTCGTCCGACGGGTGCACCGTCCCCTGCTCGATCCGGCCCGTCACCACCGTCCCGCGGCCCGTGATCGAGAACACGTCCTCGATCGGCATCAGGAACGTCCGGTCCAGAGCACGCTCCGGCTGCGGGATCGTCGCGTCCAGCGCCTCCATCAGCTCGTCGATGCACTTGTTCGCCGCATCGTCGCTCGGGTTCTCACCCGCCTTCAGCGCCGAGCCCTTGATGATCGGGATGTCGTCGCCCGGGAACTCGTACCCGTTCAGAAGCTCCCGGATCTCCATCTCGACGAGCTCCAGAAGCTCCTCGTCGTCCACCTGGTCCACTTTGTTCAAGAAGACCACGATGTGCGGAACGTTCACCTGCCGCGCCAGCAGAACGTGCTCGCGCGTCTGCGGCATCGGGCCGTCCGCAGCACTCACCACCAGGATCGCGCCGTCCATCTGCGCGGCACCCGTGATCATGTTCTTCACGTAGTCCGCGTGCCCCGGGCAGTCCACGTGCGCGTAGTGCCGGTTCGGAGTCTCGTACTCCACGTGCGCCGTCGCGATCGTGATCCCCCGCTCGCGCTCCTCCGGAGCCTTGTCGATCTGGTCGAAGGCCATGTTCTTCGCAAGACCCTTCGAAGCCTGACGAGCCGTGATCGCCGCCGTCAGCGTCGTCTTCCCGTGGTCCACGTGACCGATCGTCCCAACGTTCACGTGGGGCTTCGTCCGCTCGAACTTTTCCTTCGCCATCTCTTTCTCTCTCGCTGTTCGCTGTCCAAGTGGGCTGGGATCGCGTTGGCCTTCCATCCCCCAGGAGGCCGCTGCCCTTCACCCGTCTGTTGAAATCTTCTGCCCGGTCCGATCCGTCCCGGCCTCGAAACTGGAGCTCACGAGCGGGCTCGAACCGCTGACCTCGTCCTTACCAAGGACGTGCTCTACCACCTGAGCTACGTGAGCCGAACTGCCTCCGCGATTGCCGCGCCGTCGCTTCCTCGTCCTTCCCGGCCCTGCTTCTTCTTCCCGGCCGGATCCCCGCCGAGGCGTTCCGGCTCGATCCGTCGGCTTCGATCTGGAGCGGGAAACGGGATTCGAACCCGCGACCCCCAGCTTGGAAGGCTGGTGCTCTAGCCAGCTGAGCTATTCCCGCGAACTCCGCTCCGTCCCGTGCGCTTCGATCGACCGCTCACTCGCGGCAGGCCGCATCGCGCTCTTGTTCGTGGTGGAGAGAGGAGGATTCGAACCTCCGTAGGCCTAAGGCCAGCAGATTTACAGTCTGCCCCGTTTAACCGCTTCGGTATCTCTCCCTGACCGTGCCGAGCGGCGTGGACTCGTCACATCGCCGCTCCGTGATGTCCTCTATTCGCGTCCTCGCGTCCTCGCGCCCCGCCGTGCTCTCTTCCGACTCTCTCTCGCCTTGTCGCGATTCTGGAGCCAAAGCGCAAAGTGCCGCCCGCTCCTCCCCTCGGCGCGTTCCTGGCTGCTTCGCCTGCCGGAGGATGGAATCGACGAGCGGAGCCGCTCTCGAATCATGAAGTGATCGACCGACACGGGCCGTCTGCGCGACTCCGATCTCGATCACGTTGTCATGCAGGCCCTCGAACGCCCCGATCGAGACCCGCACGAATCACCTGGATACGCCTGGATGGAAGTCGGATGCCGACCCGTCGCCCTGCCCACTCTTCTGTCGTTTCGCGTCGGTCATCGCGATCATCGCAATGGAGCTGGCGAGGGGACTCGAACCCTTAACCCTCGGATTACAAATCCGATGCTCTACCAATTGAGCTACGCCAGCCTGTGGCGTGCCTGACGGCATGCCCGAAGGCGTGAGCGTCCCGGCTCCCCGAGCCCGATCACGATGTCAAGACCGAAACGAGCGGGGCAGACTATAGACCCAGCCCTTCCCCGCTGGCAAGCGCCTGGAGGTGCTCTCTCGGACCCCCAGGGTCCATCGAGGGTTTATCACTACGATTCGGAAGGCAGGGAGCCCGCCGGCGCCCGGGCATCGGACCGACGAAGCAGGTCATAGAGGATCACGGCCCCCGCCGTCGAGACGTTGAGCGACGCGACGTGCCCGCGCATCGGAATCCCGACGCGATGGTCGGCCTGCTCGAGGATGCTGCGGCGGATGCCCGCCCCCTCGGCGCCGAGCACCACCACCAGGTTCCCCGTGAGGATCCGGTCCTCCATCGAGAAGAGCGAGCCCTCGTCGTCCGGCGCCGCCGCCACGACCCAGAAGCCCGCCTCCTTCAGGTCGGAGAGCGCCCGCCCCAGGTTCGGAACCCGCGCGATCGGCAGCCACTCGACCGCGCCGGCCGAGGCCCGACTGACTGCGGCCGTGATGGGCGGCGCACGCCGATCGGTCAGGATCAGGCCCCGGGCGCCCGCCGACTCGGCCACCCGGGCCAGCGCCCCCACGTTCTGGGGATCCTCGACGCCGTCGAGCGCCACGAGCCGACAGCCACCCGTCTCGTCGCCGTCGCCGAGCGCGTCGATCAGCTCCGCCAGGGAGAGCTCGGGAAGCGGCCCGACCTCGAGCACGACCCCTTGATGGACCACGTCGGGCCCGACGCGGCTCGCCAGATCGCGCTCGTCGACCGACTCGATCGGCACGCCCCTCGCCCCGGCGAGCGCCACGACCTCCTCGACGCCTTCGCCGCTGCGCCCCGAGCGGACGAAGAGTCGTATCGCCCGGCGCCGTCCCGCGCGGAGGGCCTCCCGCACGGGGTGCACACCGGCCAGCCAGCGCGCGCCGTCGCTCGACCGCGGTGCCCGACGGGAGCCGCTCGACGTGGATCGGGAGGAATCTCGAGGCATGGACTCCGGGCTCGTGCTGGCGGGGGGCGCGCTGCTCGATCCGCACGCCGGGTCTCGGCCCGGAGCCGGCGGCTCAGCGCGCGAGCATAGCCCGAAGCGGTTGGATGGCCTCCAGGAAGGCCGTGCAGTCCGGAATGCGCGGGTGGTTGCGGAGCTCGAACTCGAGGTAGACGACGATCTCGCCGAGCGCCTCCTCCACGGCACGCACCCGATCGCCGGTCAGGCGCAGCGCGCGATGTTCGAGGAGCGACGGGTCGAGCGCCGCCGCCGGCCCGAAACGCAGATCCGAGAGCAGTCGCCGTCCGCTCCGTGCGCTCTCTGCGACGACCTCGTCCAGGCGCGCGCCGACCGCGGACGCGCCGTCGAGCGCGACCAGAGGCGCAACGAGCTCGAAGATCAGCTTCGCATGGCCCTGCACCGTCTCGCGCACGACGTCGTCGTCCGCCGTCGCGATCACGCCGCTGTCGGGCTCGGCGCGGAAGACGTCGACCTGTCCGGTCAGCTTCATCAACTGGAGGGTTCGCGCGGTGGTTCGCGGATCGAGCCCGGCGCGATGGCAGAGACCGGCGAAGGGCTGCTCTTCGTCGAGTGCATCGAGGATGGCGCGCTCGTTGTCGGAGGCGAGCAGTCGACGCGTGGGCCCGCGCCGGATCCGGATGCCGGGATCCTCGAGATGCGCGATGAAGCGGAGCAGCTCGTCGCGGCGCGCGAGTCCCTCGTCGATGAGACGACCCGTCGGAAGCGAGAGTCGAACGACGTTGTCGGGCTCGATCTCGCCTTCCCAGAAATGGATCCAGCCACCGGTATAGGAGAAGAGCGACCGCACGATCTCCTCGACCTGCGCCTTCACGCCCTGCCACAGCTCGCGCGGCGTGAGCAGACCGAGCTCGACGACGACCTTGCCGAAGCGCGTCGTCGGCTGATAGCGATGCTCGGCCCGCTCGAGCTGAGCATGATCGAGGAGCCCGGCGCGCAGCAACGAAGCGCCGAGGCGGTCGCTCGCGAGACTCGACTCGGCGAAGACGACCTCGCCGCGACTGAAATACACCGCCTTCTCCTCGCGCTCGAAGCGGAAGAGCAGGAAGCCGGACTTGCCCGCCGTGTGGACGAGACTGAGCAGATCGGCCAGGGGAAAGGAGCGCACGTCCCCGCAGAGCACGAGATCCCGATCCCAGGGAAGCGCTGCACCGCGCCCCTCACCGGTCTCGAGCAGCACCATCCGACCGGCGCGCCCGACCACGCGCGCCCGACCCTCGCCGCCGAGGGCGAGCCGCTCGCAGGATTCCCGGGAGAGCGTGACCCCGATTGCCGGGCTGCCCCTCTGCTCGCCGTGCACGCGATCTCTCCCGATGGTTCACCCGGGAGCCCGCCCGGCGTCCCCGCGTCATCGACCGGCGATTCTCCGCGCTTGAGCACCGACGCGCGCGGGCGCCCCCCGGAATTCCCGCCCGGTCACAGAGGGATACGAAGGGGGCTGCGCAGCGATTGCACTCAAGTGGGGTGCCGCCGGCGACCGATGATCGTCTTCGAACCCGACGGGAACGATCGATGGGAAACGGACTTCGCCAGACCACGGGAATGCGCCGTCGCGGCGAGCGCATTCCGCTCGTCACCCGCGTCGAGATCCGGACCGCGGACGACGTGCTCTTCGACGGCCAGGCCTGCTGCACCAACATCGGCCTGGGCGGACTTCGCGTCACGGCCCGACGCGGACTCGCACCCGGAACACGCGTCTACGCATCGCTGCGGCTGCCCTCCGGTCGCTGCTTCGACGGCGAGGGGCGCGTCGCCTGGCTCCATACGACGGTCCATCCGGCCCTGCTCGGGGCGCCCAGGGGGAGCCGCGACGAAGCGTGCTTCGGCATCGCCTTCGACGGCCTCTCGACCCAGCATCTGCTGCCGATCGCGCGCCTGCTCGTCGCGCGCGAGGGCGAGCGGCGACGGGCGAGGCGCATCCGCCGACTCCACGGTCTGCCCGCGCGCGCTTGAAGCCGCCGTCGCGCGGTGGGTATGCTTGGCCTTCCCATGAGACCGCCCGGCACCTTCAAGCTCCTCGGCCGCGCGCGCCGTCCCGCGACGAGCGTGATGGATCCGGCGCGACTCTGCGACGACCGCAGCGACCGCATCGTCGACTCGCTCCGCTGTCAGATCCTCGAGACCGAGGCCGACCAGTCGTTGCGCATCCGCCAGGTCTTCCAGACGCCCCGGGAGATCTACCGCGTCGAGATCGAGCGCCCCGAGCAGAACTATCAGCGAACCACGTTGCTCGACCGCGACGCCCTGGAGGATCTGCTCGCGACCGACGACGTGCGCGAGCGGGTGCTCGAGCTGATCGACTGAAGCGGGGGCTGGGGCGCGCGGAGCCGGCGATCGGCGCGTGACGGCGCGCGATCCCCACGCGCCGCGCAGGGGTCCGCGGGGTCGAGAGGTGCCCGGGGCAGGACTCGAACCTGCACGACCATGGGCCAGGCGATTTTAAGTCGCCCGCGTCTACCGTTTCGCCACCCGGGCCGGCACCGAGTCTATACTGTCGCGCGCGGGCACGCCTCGCCGCACCGACGCCCCGGAAGATCACGCGGGGCACGCGATCCGCGGCGCACACCGAATCGGGACGCAGCCCCGCTGCCGTGATCAGGAGCCGCGCCGACGCATGTTCCACGATCAGCGCGTGGTCGTCGTGATGCCCGCCTACAACGCGGTTCGCACCCTCGAACGCACGGTGCGCGAGATCCCGATGGACCTCGTCGACGAGATCGTCGTGACCGACGATGCCTCGTCCGACGGCACCGTCGCCGAGGCCGAGCGGCTCGGGCTCCGCCCCCTCGTACACACCCGCAATCGCGGCTACGGCGCCAACCAGAAGACCTGCTACCAGGAAGCGCTGCGACGCGGCGCCGACATCGTCGTCATGCTGCACCCCGACTATCAGTACACGCCGAAGCTGATTCCGGCGATGGTCGGACTGCTCGCGGACGGGCCCTTCGACGTCGTACTCGGCTCTCGCATCCTGGGCGGCCGTGCGCTCGTCGGCGGCATGCCTCGCTACAAGTACGTCGCCAACCGCTTCCTCACCGCCGTCCAGAACACGCTCGCCGGCGCCAAGCTCTCCGAGTACCACACGGGCTACCGCGCCTTCACGCGTCGCGTCCTCGAATCGCTCCCCCTGCTCGAGAACTCCGACGACTTCGTCTTCGACAATCAGATGCTCGCGCAGATCCTCCACCAGGGATTCGAGGTCGGTGAGATCAGCTGCCCGGCCGCCTACTTCGAGGAGGCCTCGTCGATCGACTTCAGGCGTTCGGTCCGCTACGGCCTCGGCGTGTTGCGCGTTTCCGTGGAGCACTTCCTGCAGCGGCACGGCTGGGGCGAGTTCCCGATCTTCGCAGCCGAGGGACGCCGACTCGCGCCCGCATCCGATGGACACGCACCCGTCGCAGACGTCGCGCGATCGCGTCCGGGGCGTGAGTCCGACGCGCCGGGGAGCTGATACGCTCCGCCCCGGGAAGCTTCTCGACCGGGTGCCGCCGGACTCCGGTCACGGAATCACGGAGCGGGCGACTGGAGGCGGCGCCCGGATTCGAACCGGGGATCAGGGCTTTGCAGGCCCGTGCCTTACCACTTGGCTACGCCGCCTCGGTCGGTCGGGACCCGACGCGGATCGGGTGCAGGACCCCGGGAACGGTCGCCCCGGGTGACCACGGCCCACAGGATGTACCAGCGCCCCATCGGCGCGTCAAACAGCCCGCGCCGCCAGACCCGTCGCCGGCCGCCCGATCGCGGCGCCGGTCACGACAGGGGAACGGGAACCCGCCGGCCGCCCACTCCCAGGACCAGGCCTTCCCCCGCGACCTCGATCGACTGCAGGAGCTCGGCCTGCGCCCCGTGATCGAAGCGGGCCGGCAGACCTTCGGCGACGAGCCCGCGCTTGACCCGGCAGAGCAGAGCGCCGTCGATCCCGGACTCGGTCAGCGTCGCGACCTCGAGCGGCTCCCGCGTCCCGTCGGAGAGCTGGACCTCGCCGCGGTCGAGGTCGACCGCACGAACGAAGAAGCCCGCCTCCTCGACCTCCACCTCGCCGCGGAAATGCCGCAGCCGGACGACGTACTTGCGCTCCTCCGGCAGGTACTCGACGGAACGATCGAAATGCTCGCGCAGACGACGATTCCGGATCGGCTGCCCTTCGTGGGTGAAACGACCGTCGTGATGGAGCACGAGGCCGAAGGGTCGCAAGGGCGGCGGCCCGCCCTGCCCTGCCCGGTCCCGGCCCCCGTCGCGCGACGTGCTCATCGATCGCACTCGGCGGCCACGAGATGGAGCAACGCGACGGTCGGCAGCAGATCGTCGAGCGCGGCCCCACGCAGCAGCACGGGCAGCGCCTGCGCATGGAAGAAGCTCGGCGCGCGGCAGCGGATGCGGCGCGGCAGCCCCTCCCCATCGGAGACGACGTGGAATCCCAGCTCACCGGTCGGTGCCTCCACGGCCACCCAGGCCTCGCCGGCCGGGACCTCGATCTTGGGCACGCCCGGCTCGCCAGGGTCGGCCCCTCGAGCTCCATCGACGGCCGCCCGGGCACCCGGCGCCCCGGCCTCCAGCACGCCCGGCCCGAGGCTCGCGAGCAACGATCGACATTGGTCGACGATGCGCAGGCTCTGCCGGATCTCCTCGATCACGACGAGCAGTCGATCGAGGTCGTCACCCGTCGAGCCGATCGGAATCTCGAAGTCGAGTGAGGCATAACGCAGGTACGGGTCGTCCCGACGCAGATCGCGCTCGACCCCCGCCGCCCGCAAGGACGGCCCCGTCACGCTCCATGCGAAGCAGGTCTCCGGCGAGAGCGGGGCGACGTCTCGCAAGCGCTCGACGCAGGTCGGATTGCGGACGCTCAGGCGTTCGTAGCGCGCGAGTCCATCGAGCAGGACGCGCCACTCGCCGGGCCATCCCGAGTCGAACGCCGGCGGCAGCGCGCGCGCCACGCCGCCGAGCCGCGACCAGCCCTCGAGCGGCCCGCCCCCCGTCGCAAACGCCAGCAGCCGCGCCGCCGCGAGCTCGCCCTCTCGCGCCGCCGCCTCCGCCGCCGTCAGCCCGATCGCCGTCGCCAGCGCAGCCAGCCGCCCGAAATGCTCCGTCGCCCGCGCGAGCTCGCAGACCAACATGCGGAGCCAGATCGCGCGATCCGGCAGAGCGATCCCGGCCAGCTGCTCGACCGCCAGGCAATACGCGACCTCCGCGACGACGCCGCCCGCATGACCGAGGCGACTGACGTAGGGCAGCGCGTCCTCCCACACGCCGCACTCGACCCGGCGCTCGAAGCCGCGATGTCCGAGACCGATCTCCACCTCGAGGTCCCGGATCCGCTCGTCGTCGAGCGAGACGAGGAAGCTCGTCGTTCCCCCCACGCCGGCCATCACCTGGCGCAGCGCGGGGTGCGCAGGGCCGACCTCGACGACCGTCTCCGAGAAGCCGAGTGCCTCCGACAGCGTGGCGGGCCGACCCGTCTCGGCGCCGAGGCCCATCACGAAGGCCCACCGCCGGCCGCGACCTTCGCCGAATCCGGAGCCGTCGCGTCGCGCTGGCCCGGGTCCTTGCGCAGGGGCGCCCCGCCGAACGACTGCGGCAACAGGAGACGTCGCAAGCCCGGATGCGAGCGGAAGGAGAGGCCGAAGAGGTCGAAGATCTCGCGCTCGAGCCAGTCCGCCGCCGGCCAGAGCGACACGACCGACTCCGGCGGCGGCTCCGCCTCGGCGAGCGGCACCACGACGCGCACCCGCTCGCCGTCCGCCGACCGCGCCAATCGGTAGACGAGCTCGAAGCGCGCCTCGCCGACGCCGCGATCGATCGCCGTGAGATCGACGAGACGGGTCATCGAGAGCGCGGGCTCTTCACGCAGGGCACGCAGCAGACTACGAGCCCGATCGACCGTGATCCGCACGCACAGACCATCGGCGGCGCGGTCGACCTCCGCCCCGAACGCGACCAGCCACGCGCGCAGCGCCTCGCCCTCGAGCCGTTCGCTCATCGTCGGCCGCCGCCCGCCCGCTCGTCCATCAGGTCGATCACCCTCGCACCGCCCACCGCCCGCGCAACACGGGCCTCACCGACCCGCACCGCGATCAAGGCATCTTCGGGACAGCGCTCCACGCAGAGCCCACAGCCCGTGCAGCGATCGCGCACGAGCTCGAGCCGAAGCCCGTGCCTCGACGTCGCCTCGGATCCGTGCGGCGAGGCCAAGCTCAGACTGCGCGTCGGACAGAGCTCGGCGCAGAGTCCGCAGCCCGTACAGCGATGGACGGGTCGCGCGAGAGCGCCTCGCCCCTCACCCGGATCGCCCGCGCCGTCGGATCGGAGCTTCGGTCGTCCCGAGGCCGGCACGCGCCGGAGCGCCTCGACGAAGGGCGACGGCGACGGTCGGGCGACGAGGGCGCGCAAGGCGACGGCGAGCGCCCTCAGCCAGGCCGGCAGCGCCTGCATCGGCGCGAAGGAACGCGCACGAGGACGCTTCACGGCGACGACCTGACTCGGCATCGCGGCGAGAATAGGAGAGCCGCGGCGCCCGAGCGAGCGTCAGCGACCCGGTTCCGCCGAGAGCGCGCCCTGCATCGCGTGCGTCACGGCCGCCCGCACGCGCCGGTCCAGCACATCGTGATCCAGCTCACCTTCTCCCTCGTCCCTCGCTACGTCGCGCCGTGCCGTCACCGCGAGCTCGCTGGCCACCGACGTCATCTCGACCCCGTGCAGGCCACAGGGCACGATCGTCGAGAAGCCCGAGAGGTCGAGGCTGACGTTGAGCGCGAAGCCGTGGTAGGTGACCCAGCGACGCAGCCCGACGCCGATCGAGGCGATCTTGCGCTCGGGTCCGTCGGGCCGGACGCTGCGGGCCCGGTCGACGAAGACGCCCGTCCAGCCAGGTACGCGACGGGCCGGCACACCGATCTGCTCGAGCGCCTCGATCAGACCCGCCTCGAGTGCGCGGAGATGGGCGTGGACGTCTCGTCGTCCGCGCGCATCGAGGTCGACGATCGGATAGCCGACGAGCTGGCCCGGCGCGTGATAGGTCGCATCCCCGCCGCGGCCGACCTCGAAGAGCTCGATGCCCCGCCCGCGCAGGGCTTCCTGGGAGCAGAGCAGGTTCGCGCGGTCCGTGCTGCGACCGAGGGTGACGACCGGCGGGTGCTCGAGGAGCAGCAGCCGGTCGCCGCGGCGGCCGGCGAGACGCTCGGCGACCGCCTCCTGCTGCAGCGCCAACGCCTCGCCATACGGCACCCGGCCCAGCCACTCGACCTCGATCGCCCGCGACACGTGGTCTCCTCGGATGCGCCGCGCGCTCCGTCTCGCGACCGCGTCGCGCCACGCGTCGCGCCCGACTAGAGCTCGAACTCCGCCGCCTCGAGGAGCTCGCGGATCCGATGCAGGAAGCCGTTCGCCGGCGCACCGTCCACGGCGCGATGGTCGTAGGAGAGCGCGAGGTACATCATCGTGCGGATCACGATCGCGTCCTCGCCGTCCAGCGTGCGCACGACGGCCCGCTTCGCGATCTCGCCCATGCGCAGGATGCCGACCTGCGGCTGGTTGATGATGGCGAAGCCGTAGAGGTTTCCCTTCCGACCGGGGTTGGACACCGTGAACGTGCCGCCCTTCAGATCGTCGGCCGAGAGGCGCTTGTCCCGCGCCCGACCCGCCAGGTCGTCGATCGCCATGGCCACGCCCGCCAGCGAGAGCCGATCGGCGTCCCGGATCACCGGGACGACGAGCCCCTTCTCGGTCTCCGTCGCGATGCCGAGATGGATCGACTGCTTCTCGACGATCGCGTCCTCGACGACCGAGGCGTTCAACGCCGGGAACTCGCGCAGCGCGCGAACCGTCGCGTGGACGATGAAGGGGAGGAAGGTGAGCGAGACGCCGTAGCTCGACTCGAAGGCCTTCTTCTTCGCGTTGCGCAGGCGCACGATGCCCGACAGGTCGACCTCGGCGACCGTGCCGACGTGGGGGCTCGTGCGCTTCGAGTAGACCATGTGGTCCGCGATGATCCGGCGCATCGGCGACATCGGGATCACGCGATCGCCCGGCTGGAGCTCGTAGCCGAAGGACGGAGCCGGCCGCCGCGCGGGCGCCGGACGCGATGCGGCGGCGGCGGCCGGAGCCGGCGCGGGCCGGGCGCTGGCCGAGGCGGCCGCCGGAGGCGCTTCGGGGGTCGCGGTGTCGCGATGGCGCAGCACGTCGTCCTTGGTGACGCGTCCACCGCTGCCCGTGCCACGCACCTCGCTCAGGTCGATCTCGGCGTCGTCCGCGACGCGGCGCGCCACGGGCGTCGCGGGTACGCTCGGCGCCTGCGCGGCGGCGCTTTCCCGGGTCGGCGCGCTCGCCGGCTCCGGCGGCGACTTCGCAGCCGGGGCGCTCGGCGGCGCGGGCACGCTGGCGGGCTCGCTGCTCGGCGTGGCGCTCGGCTTCGCGTCGGGATCGATCCGCGCGAGCACGGCCCCCACCTCGACGACGTCGCCCTCGGAGACCAGGATCTGCTCGATCATGCCCGCGGACGGCGCCGGGATCTCGGCGTCGACCTTGTCCGTCGTCACCTCGACGATCGGCTGGTCGACCTCGACCATGTCGCCCTCGGCGACCAGCCAGCGCGCGACGGTTCCCTCGTAGACGCTCTCTCCGAGCGACGGCAGCTCCACGGCAATCGTCATGTCGTCTCCCCCGGTCGCTTCGTCGGCCACTCCCGGGCCTGTCTTGACGCGTCATCCCGAACGGACCCCGCCCGCAGCAGGCCGAGCACTTCGCGGAACGCCTCGGGCGGCGGCGGACAGCCGGGCACCTCCACGTCGACGGGCAGGATCCGGGAAAGTCCCGATACGGCGGCATAGCCCGCATAGGGCCCGCCGCTGATCGCGCAGCCGCCCCAGGCGACGACCCAGCGCGGCGCGAGCATGCGTTCGTAGAGCGACTGCAGGAGCGGCGCCTGGCGCTCGGTCAGCGAGCCCGCCACGAGCAACAGGTCCGCCGCGCGCGCGGACACCGCCGGTGGACCGCCGCCCAGCGCCTCGAAGGCGTCCCCACCCTGCGCGAGCGCCATGCCGCAGCAGGAGGTGGCGAAGACGAGCGGCGACGGCGCCAACCCGGCCGCCCAGTCGAGGGCGAGCTCGAGTCGCGTCGCCCGGACCGGACTCTCGGCGCCCTCGACGTCGCCGACTTCCGCGTCGCTGTCCGCCTGCGCTGCGCTCGTCATCGCCCCCCCGTCCGACCGATGCGTCGCGCGACGCGCCGGACCCGGCCGAGCATAGCCTCTCTGGTAAGCTGCTCCCGTCCCGATTCGCAGGCGCCGCATGTCCGACTCCGAACCGCTCGGCAGACCGCTCTCCTGGGGCGTCCACCTCCTCACCGCGAGTGGCGCCGTGCTCGGCGTCTACGCGCTGATCGCGATCGCGACCGCACGACTCGAGGTGGCGATCCTGCTGATGCTCGCCGCGCTCTTCGTCGACAGCGTCGACGGCACCCTCGCCCGCGCGGTCGGCGTGCGCCGACACGTCCCGGAGATCGACGGTCGCCGACTCGACGACATGGTCGACTTCCTGAACTTCGTGATCGTGCCCTGCTTCTTCTTCTGGGGCGCGGGGCAGGTGCTGCACCCCGGCTGGCTGGCGGCACCCGTGCTCGCGAGCGCCTACGGCTTCTCGCGCGAGGATGCGAAGACCGAAGACGATTTCTTCCTGGGCTTTCCGTCGTACTGGAACGTGCTCGCGATCTACCTCTTCGTCCTCGGCATCGGCCCACTCGGCGGCACCCTCTGGATCGTGGGTCTCTCGCTCCTCGTCTTCGTGCCGTTCAAGTATCTCTACCCGAGCAAGGTCGAGCCGATGGCGCTGCGCGTGGCCCTCGGCGTCGGCGGCGTCGTCTGGGCCGCGGCCCTCGCGGCGTGCATCGAGTGGCCCGAGTGGGCACGCCCGATGCTGCTCGGGGAGCTCACGCTCGGCTACCCCGCCTGGTACCTCTGGCTCTCCTTCACGCGCGGCGGCCTCGCCTGGCGGCGATCCGCCTGAGCGGGCGCGACGGGTAGCGGACGGGGCCCGGGACCCGAGTCCTGGATGGGCGCGCGGAGCCCGCAGCGCCGACCCGGACTCAGGGGTCGATGGCGGCGATCAGATCGTTGATCCGCCAGGGCTTGCGCAGCACCCTTGCTACGCCCTGGGCGAGCAGGTCGGACTCGGCGCCGACGCCGCCCGTCCCGACGATCGTCGCCTCGGGCCGCTGCTCCCGGATGCGACTCGACCAGCGTCGCATCTCCGCGCCCGCCAACGTGAAGTCCACCATCACGGTCCGCACCCGGGGCTCCGCTTCGAGCAGCCGCAGGGCGCTCGCGAGATCGTCGCTCGGGTAGCAGATCGCCCCGAGTCGCTCGATCTGGGAGACGAGCAGTCGCCGCACGACGCCGTCGCGTTCGATCACGACGACGGGCGCCGGGTCCTCGAGCGAGCGCCCCGAGGCGCCCCCGCGCTCGTCGAGCAGGATGCGCATGCGCGGATCGCTCCGGCGCTGCTCCTCGTCGCGCAGACAGAGGACGACGAGCCAGCCGACGCGCCCGGGTCTTCGCCGCGAGCGCAGCAGCCACTCCTGACGCGGATCGTGTCGGGACTGGACGGGCACCCATTCGCGCTCGGCCGCCTCCAGGACGTCCGGCGGCTCGCCGGCGAGGATCTCGTCGAGATGGGCGGCGCCCGGGGGCGCACCGACCGCCGCCAGCAGCTCCGTCGCACGCTCCGACGCGAACTGGAGCGCGCCCCCCGCGTCGACGGAGAGCGCCGCAATCGACGGACCCGCCGGCGCAACGACCGGATCCCCCGGCGCCTCCGCCAGCACGTTCATCACCGCATCCCGCAGCTCCTGCAGGTCGAAGGGCTTCTCGAGCAGCCGCGACACCCCACAGCGATCCGACTCCTCGAGCAGGTCGCGGGACGGAAAGCCCGTGATCAGGATCGTGTTGAGTCTCGGGTGCAGCGCGCGGAAGACCTCGGATACGTGGAGCCCATGGATGTGGTTCTTGAGCATCCAGTCGGCGATCAACACGTCCGGCGACGCGTCGAACCCGGCGTCGAGCGCCTCCTGGCCCGACGCCGCCGCGATCACCTCGTGTCCCTCGTGTGCGAGATAGCGGCTCAAGGTCTCGCGCAGCGAGTCCTCGTCCTCGACGATCAGCACCCTGGCCATCGTTCGCTCGGTCCCCCCCTCCAGCTTCCGCACGCGTCGCGGCGCCCTGCAACCCGATCGATCGGCCGTCCCACGCGCCTCCGGCGCTCCGGCTCTCCGCTGCGACGCTCCACCCCTGCACGCTCTGCCCGGGAACCGCGTGACGGTTCCTGGTCCCTGGCAACCGGACGATTATATTCGGCGCCGGCGCCGCTCGCAGGAAATAGAGTGACCGGCCGCGACCGGGAAGGGACGTGTGCCGTCCACGACCCACAGGGGAGTCGGAAAGAAGCATGTCGTTCGCCGGGAAGACGGGGCTGCTGCTGGTGAACCTCGGCACGCCGGAGCAGCCCGAGCCGCGCGCGGTCCGCCGCTACCTGCGCGAATTCCTGAGCGATCCCAGGGTCTTGACGATGCCCCGGGTGGCGCGCTGGCTGCTCCTGAACCTGATCATCCTACCCACCCGACCGCGCCGCGCAGCGCAGGCGTACCGCCAGATCTGGCAGCCCGAGGGCTCGCCGCTGCTGATCCACTCACGCGCGCTCGCGCAGGAGGTGGCGAAGCGACTCGGCGAGGACTTCGCCGTCGAGCTGGCCATGCGTTACGGCGAGCCGTCGATCGAGCGCGGCCTCGACGCGCTCTCCCGGGCCGGCGCCGCACGGCTCATCGTCCTGCCCCTCTTCCCGCAATACGCCTCGGCCGTCACGGCCTCGGTCTCCGAGGCCGTGTTCCGCGCGCTGGCGCGCCGCAACGACGTCCCGCCCGTGGAGGTGCTCGGTCCCTTCTACGACGAGCCGGACTTCGCCCGGAGCTGGGCGGCGCTCGTGGCGGACGACCTCGCGGCCTTCCGCGCCGATCACGTCCTCTTCAGCTACCACGGACTGCCCGAGGACCAGATCCGCGCCAGCGATCCGACGGGTGGCCACTGCCTGTCTCGCGCCGACTGCTGCGATGCGCCGGGGGCGGCGCTGCCGCGCTGCTACCGGGCGCAATGCCTCGCGACGACGCGGGCCCTCGTCGCGGCGCTCGGCCTCGACGCGACGACGACGAGCTCGTCGTTCCAGTCCCGGCTGGGCGGTCGGCCCTGGATCCGACCCTATACGGACGAGGTCCTGCCGCGGCTCGCCGAGCAGGGCGTGCGGCGCCTGGTCGTACTCTGCCCCGCCTTCGTCGCGGACTGCCTCGAGACGCTCGAGGAGATCGGCCTCCGGCTCCGGGCGGAGTGGACGAAGCTCGGGGGCGAGGCGTTCTGGCTCGCGCCCTGCCCGAACGGCGATCCCCGCTTCGCCGAGGCCGTCGCCGGCTGGATCAGCCGGAGAGTGCCCGCGCCGCGTCGGTGAAGGCGCGCACCCCTTCGACCGGGGTGTCGGGCAGACAGCCGTGGCCGAGGTTCAGGATGTGACCGCGGGCGGGCGCGGCGGCCTCGGCCATCTCGCGCACCATCTCGAAGATCCGCTCCCGGGACGCGTGCAGCCAGCAGGGGTCGAGATTGCCCTGCAGGCTCACGTGCTGGCCGTGTCGCCGCGCGACCTCCCCGAGCTCGACCCGCCAGTCGAGGGAGATCACGTCCGCCCCCGAATCTGCAATCGAATCGACGACATGGGACCCGTTCTGGACGTAGAGGATCAGAGGTTCGGGGCGGTCCGACAGCGCCTCGGCGATGCGTCGATGCCAGGGCTGGACCCAGCGCCGGTAGGCAGCCGGATCGAGCAGCCCCGCCCAGGTATCGAAGAGCTGGACCGCCTCCGCGCCGGCCTCGAGCTGGGCGCGCAGGTAGTCGATCGTGAGCCGGGTCAGCTTCTCGAGCAGGGCCTCGACCTCGTCGGGTCGCTTCTGGAGCATCGCCTTCAGGATCGAGAAGTCCTTCGAGCCGCTGCCCTGCACGAGGTAGGCCGCCAGCGTGAAGGGCGCCCCGGCGAAGCCGAGCAGCGGCACGTCGCGCGCGGCCAACGCCTCGCGCAGCCGGCCGAGGATCTCGAAGACGAAGGGCACGGTCTCGCGCGGATCCGGCACGACCAGCGCCTCGATCTGCGCCGCCTCCCGGATCGGCTTCGCGATCACGGGTCCGGGCGCGAAGTCGAGATCGACCCCCATCGGCGGAATCGGCGTGAAGATGTCCTGGAAGAGGATCACCGCCTCGGAGCCCACCAGATCGATCGGCTGGAGCGAGACCGTGACCGCGCGCTCCACGTCGGCGCACATGTCGAGAAAGCGGACGCCCTCGCGCACCGCGCGGTACTCGGGCAGGTAGCGGCCCGCCTGTCGCATCAGCCAGACCGGCGGCCGATCGACCGGCTCGCCCCGGCACGCACGCAGGAATCGATCTCGGGGATTCACGAAGCGGTCCTCTCCCGGACCTCGCGGGGTCCGGCGGCGCCCACGGTACGCGTCACGGGCGAGCCGCGCTAGGCCCGTGAGCCCGCAGACTTCGTCCCCGCCCTTCGCCCCCGCGTGCGTCCGGCGCTCAGTAGCGCCCGAGCATGGCCCAGCGATCGCGATGGAAGGCCGCGTCGCCGAAGGTGAGCTCGGCCGCGCGCGCGCGCTTCATGTAGAAGCCGATGTCGTACTCGTCGGTCATGCCGACGCCGCCGAAGAGCTGCACGCCCTCGTTCGTCGCCAGCACGTATGCGTCCGAGCAGCGCGCCTTGGCGAGCGAGACCAGCTTGCGCACGTCGGCGTCGAGCGGACCGGCGCCCGCCGCGTCCACCGCCCGCGCCGCCGCCATCACGGCGGAGCGCGCCAGCTCGACCTCCATGTAGACGCGGGCGGCGCGATGCTGGAGGGCCTGGAAGGATCCGATCGGCACCCCGAACTGCTCGCGCGTCTTCAGGTAGTCGACGGTCAGGTCGAAGGCCTCGGACATCCCGCCGAGCATCTCGGCGCAGAGCACGACCGTCGCGCGGTCGATCACCGCCTCGAGCAGGTCGGCGCCCTCCCCCGGCTGACCGAGGACGGCGGCCGCGCCACAGGCGACGCCATCGAGTCGGAGGATGGCCGCGTTGCGATGGTCCACGCGCACCTGGCGTTCGAGGGAGACGCCCGGCCGATCCGTCTCGACCAGGAAGAGCGTGAGGCCTGCGCGATCGCCCGGCTGGCCCGCCGTCCGCGCCGGCACGATCACGGCGTCCGCACCCACCGCATCGAGCACCCCGGTCTTCTCGCCAGTCAGGCGGAACCCATCGCCGGCCGCCTCGGCCCGGGTCTTGACGGCGCACAGGTCGTAGCGCGCCCCCGCCTCCTGATGCGCGAGGGCGACGACCTTCGAGCCGTCGATCACGCCCGGCAGCCAGGCCGACCGGAGCGCCGGCGAGGCCCCCAGCGAGAGCGCCGTCCCACCCATCGCGATGCCGCCCAGGAAGGGCTCCGGCGCCAGCTTGCGCCCCAGCGCCTCGACGACCAGCGCGAGCTCGGCGAGCCCCATGCCCGCTCCGCCCTCTTCCTCGGCGAAGGCGATCCCGGTCCAGCCCAGCTCCGCCATCTCGCGGTAGAGCGCCTGCGAGTAGCCGAGCCGATCGTCCGCATCGCGCAGCGCGCGGAAGCGCGAGACCGGCGAGTGCTCGGCGACGAAGTCGAGCGCGGTCTTCGCGATCAGCTCCTGGTCTTCGTTGAGTACGAGCTCCATGGCGTGGATTCCTTCGTCCGGGCGACGCGCGTCAGGCCGGCAGGCCGAGCACGTGCTTGGCGATGATGTTGAGCTGGACCTCCGAGGTCCCGCCTTCGATCGTGTTGCCGCGGGAGCGCAGCCAGTCGCGGGTCGTCTCGAGATCGGTCTCGTCGAAGCCGGGCCCCTCCCAGCCGAGGGCGTCGGGTCCCAGGATCCGGACCATCAGCTCGTAACGGCGCTGATTGAGCTCGGTTCCGTAGATCTTGAACATCGAGCTCTCCGAGCCCGGCTGATGCCCCGCCCGGGCGGCGTCCTTCGTGCGCTGCACCGTGAGGGCGAAGGCCCGGCTCTCCATCTCGAAGGCCGCGACCTGGTCGCGCAGCACGGCGTCCGCGAGCCGCCCGTCCTGCTCCCCCGTCCGCGACGCAGCGAGCTCCGGCAGGAAGCCGCGCGCGCCCCGGGCGCGGGCCTTGGTCGACGCGACGCCGAAGGTGTCCGCGATCATCGTCCGCTCGTGTCCGAGCAGCGCCTTCGCGACGGTCCAGCCCGCGCCGATCTCGTGCACGACGTTCGTGACCGGCACGCGCACGTCCTTGAAATGCGTCTCGCAGAAGGGCGACTTGCCCGAGATCAAGAGGATCGGACTCACGCTCACGCCGGGATCGTCCATGTCGATCAGGATGAAGGTGATGCCCTCCTGCTTCTTGCCGGACGCGTCGTTGCGCACGAGGGCGAAGATCCAGTCGGCCTCGTCGGCGTAGGAGGTCCAGACCTTCGTCCCGTTGATCACGAAATGATCGCCGTCGCGCACGGCCTTCGTCTGGAGCGAGGCGAGGTCCGAGCCCGAGCCGGGCTCCGAGTAGCCCTGGCACCAGCGGATCTCGCCGCGACAGATCTTCGGCAGGTGCTCCTGCTTCTGCGCCTCGTTCCCGAAGCGCAGCAGCGTCGGCCCGATCATGGTCAGCCCGAAGCCGATCAGCGGCGCCGGCAGCCGCAGGGCCTTCATCTCCTGGGCGAGGATCTTCGCCTCCGCGCTCGACAGTCCGCCGCCGCCGTACTCGACCGGCCAGGTCGGCGCCGTCCAGCCCTTCTCGGCCATGCGCTCGAGCCAGAGCTTCTTGTCGGGATGGTCGAAGACCCACTTCTTCCCGCCCCAGACGCCCTCGATGTCGTTGCTCGGAATGCCGGCCAGGCTCTTCGGCGCATTCGCTTCGAGCCAGGCGCGCGTCTCGCGTCGGAACGCTTCCAGGTCGGACATGGCGATGCCTCCATTCGATCGAAGGCCGGCATTGTAACGGCGCAGACGCGGTCCCGGAGCCCGGAGAACCCCGAGTCCGCTGCTAGTATCCGCCGCCATGCGGATCCTCCTCGCCAGCCCGCGCGGCTTCTGCGCCGGCGTCGACCGGGCCATCGAGATCGTCGAGCTCGCCCTCCAGCAGGCGGAGCGCCCCGTCTACGTCCGCCACGAGATCGTCCACAACCGACACGTCGTGGACGGCCTGCGCGCGAAGGGCGCCACGTTCATCGAGGAGCCCGAGGATGCGCCCGAGGGGGCCGTCCTGATCTACTCCGCCCACGGCGTCTCGCCCATGATCCGACGCCGCGCCGAGGCCAAGCGCCTCGAGACGATCGACGCGACCTGCCCCCTCGTGACCAAGGTCCACAACGAGGTCCGGCGCATGGTGGCCGAGGGCTTCGAGATCGTGATGATCGGACACGCAGGGCACGTCGAGGTCGAGGGGACGATGGGCCAGGCGCCCGAGTCGATGTATCTCGTCGAGACGGTCGAGGACGTCGATCGGCTCGTCGTGCGCCAGCCCGAACGGCTCGGCTGCGTGACGCAGACGACGCTCTCGGTCGACGACACGCGCGAGGTGATGGACGCGCTGGCCCGTCGCTTCCCGCAGATCGTGCTGCCCAAACGCGACGACATCTGTTATGCGACCCAGAACCGGCAGGACGCAGTCAAGGAGCTCGCCGCCCAGGCGGATCTCGTGCTGGTCGTCGGCGCGCCCGCCTCGTCGAACAGCAACCGCCTCGTCGAGGTCGCCTCGCGACGCGGCGTACCGGCCTACCTGATCCAGAGCGCCGACGAGGTCGACGCGCGCTGGCTCGAAGGGGTCGACTGCGTCGGCATCACGGCGGGCGCCTCGACGCCCGACGTCCTCGTCCGCGGCGTGGTCGACCATCTCACGGCCCTGTCGGCCGGGCGCGCGATCCTCGACTCGCTCCCCGAGGTCGACGAAGGCGTGCGCTTCAAGCTCCCGCGCGAGCTGCGCGACGCATGAGCCGTCGGAACCCCGCTTGAGCCCCGGGCCCGATCGGGACGCCCGGACCGCGGCGACCCGGGAGATCCTGCGCCTGGCCTGGCCCGTCATGGCGAGCCAGATCCTGCTCAACCTGACCGGGCTGATCGATCGCATGATGATCGGTCGCCTGGCCGAGGCCGGCGGTGCGGCCGTCCCGCTCGCCGCCGTCGGCTACGCGTCCCAGCTCTTCCACCTCGTACACACGACGCTCTTCGCGGTCGGACTGGCCTGCGTGGCCCTGATGGCCCGCGCGATCGGAGCGGGCGACGCCACGCGCGCACGTCAGGCCTTCACCGGGTCGGTGCAGATCTCGACGCTGGTGACCGGCGTCTACGCGGGCCTGCTGCTGAGCTTCACCGAGCCGGCGCTCGCCTTGCTCGGGGCCGAGCCCGCGGTCGTCGCCGTCGCGGCCCCCTATCTGCGGCTGACCGTCGGCGCGTCGATCGTGCTCGCCTTCACGCTGATCTTCGAGAGCGCCTTGCGTGCGGATCGGCGCATGCGCACCCCGATGTTGATCGGAGTGGCCGTGACGGCCTGCAAGCTCGGTCTGAACGCGGTGCTGATCTTCGGCTGGCTCGGCGCGCCGCGGCTCGAGGTGGTGGGCGCGGGCCTCGCGACGGCGGCGAGCCAGACGCTCGGACTCGGCCTCTACGCCGTGCTCTTCGCGCGGGCGCCGCGGGACGCAGCGACGGCCTTCCGACCGGGCGACCTGCTGCGCCGCAACCCGATGGCCCGCGAGGTGATCCGCATCGCGCTGCCCGGCGTCGCCGAACGCGTCGTGCTCAACCTCGGCCTGCTCTCCTACTTCGCGATCCTGAGCCACTACTACGGCACGCTCTCGGTCGCGGTCTACACGGTCGGCGTATCGATCCTCGCCTTCTCGTGGATTCCCGGAACGGGCTACGCGCAGGCCTGCGCCACCGTCGTCGGCCAGTCCCTCGGCGCGGGGCGCGCGGACCTCGCGACCGACGCCGGGCGGCGCTCGCTCTGGCTCGCGATCGCGACGGGGGTGCCGATGGCGCTCGTCTGCGCGCTGCTGCGGGAGCCGCTCGCCCGTGCGTTCACCGACGACGGCGCGGTCATCGCCGCCCTCTCGCCCTTCATGCTCGCCCTCGCCCTCGGCCAGCCCTTCCTGCAGATGCACTTCACGCTTGCGGGCGTCCACCGCGGCGCAGGGGATACGGTCACGCCGCTCTTCGCCGCGATGGTGAGCGCCTGGGGCATCCGGCTGCCCCTCGCGATCGCCGTGGGCGCGTGGCTCGGCCTCGACGTCGTCTGGATCTGGGTGACGCTCGTGCTCGACCACATCGCGCGCGCCGCCTGGCTGGGCGCGAGCTTCGCACGCGGGCGCTGGCGCGAGACCCGGGCGGGCAGCTGAACCGCGACGTGCGCACGCCGAGACCGATCGACGCACACGCGCTCGGAATCGGCGTCGGTCGTGACGAGAGACGTCAGTCCGGAAACGAGAAGGCGAATCCGTCCGCCGCGTCGGCGTCGACGAGGACGCGCCCGCCGCCCTTGAGGCGTCCGAAGAGCACCTCGTCGGTCAGCGGGTTCTTCAGCTCCTTCTGGATCACCCGCGAGAGCGGCCGCGCGCCGTAGTCGCGGTCGTATCCCTTCGCCGCCAGCCGATCCCGTGCCGCCGGCGTGAGCTCGATCCGGATCTTGCGTTCGGCGAGCTGTCTCTCGAGCTCGCGCACGAACTTCTCCACCACGCGCCCCATCACCTCGGGCGGGAGCGGGTCGAAGCGCACGATCTCGTCGAGGCGATTGCGGAACTCGGGGCTGAAGATCTTCTCGATCTCCTGGTTCCCGTCGCCGCGCCGACCCTCGACGAAGCCGATCGCGCGGCTCGACATCTCCCGCGCCCCGGCATTCGAGGTCATGATGAGCGTCACGTGCCGGAAGTCGGCCTCCCGCCCCTGGTTGTCGGTCAGCGTCGCGTGGTCCATGACCTGCAGCAGCACGTCGAAGACGTCCGGATGCGCCTTCTCGATCTCGTCGAGCAGCAGCACGGCGTACGGGTGCTTGCGCACCTGCTCGATCAGCTGCCCGCCCTGGTCGTAGCCGACGTAGCCGGGCGGCGCGCCGATCAGCCGTGAGACCGAGTGCTTCTCCATGTACTCGCTCATGTCGAAGCGCAGGAAGGGCACGCCGAGGGTCGCGGCGAGCTGCTTGGCGAGCTCCGTCTTGCCCACGCCCGTCGGCCCGGCGAAGAGGAACGAGCCCGTCGGCTTGTCGGGCCCGGCAAGGCCCGCCCGCGCGCGCTTGACCGCGCTCGCCACGGTCTCGACGGCGCGATCCTGTCCGTAGACGACCGCCTTGAGATCCGACTCGAGCCGCTCGAGCCTTGCCGCGTCCTCGCTCACCGCGGTCTCGAGCGGCACCCGCGCCATCCGCGCCACCACGCGCTCCACGTCGTGCACGCCCACGGTCCGGCGGCGCCTGCCCGTCGGCCGCAGTCGCACCGCCGCGCCCGACTCGTCCATCACGTCGATCGCCTTGTCCGGCAGGAAGCGGTCGTTCACGTGCCGGACGGCGAGGTCGACGCAGGCCTTGAGCGCCGGCGCCGTGTAGCGCACGCCGTGGTGCTCCTCGTAGCGCGGCGCCAGGCCCTTGAGGATGCGCACGCACTCCTCGGACGAAGGCTCCTCGACGTCGATCTTCTGGAAGCGTCGCGAGAGCGCGCGATCGCGCTCGAAGTGGCGGTACTCCTGGTACGTCGTCGAGCCCATGCAGCGCAGGCTCCCGTCCGCGAGGCCCGGCTTCAGCAGATTCGAGGCATCGACGGTCGTGCCCTGGGCGGAGCCCGCGCCGAGGATCGTGTGGATCTCGTCGATGAAGAGGATGAAGCGCTCGTGCTCCTTGAGGGCCGCGAGCAGCGCCTTGAAGCGGGCCTCGAAGTCGCCGCGGTAGCGCGTGCCCGCGAGCAGCGCGCCCAGGTCGAGCGAGAAGACCTCCGTCCCCTCCAGGTCCTCGGGGACGCGTCCCTCGTGGATCCGGAGCGCGAGGCCCTCGGCGAGGGCCGTCTTCCCGACGCCGGTCTCGCCGACGAAGATCGGATTGTTCTTGCGGCGACGCGCGAGGATGTGGATCGCGCGATCGAGCTCGGCGGCGCGACCGATCAGCGGATCGAGCTTCCCCTCCGCGGCGCGCTCGGTCAGGTTCGTGGCGAAGGCCGCGAGCGGATCCGCGGGAACCCCCTCGTGCTCCTCGCCGCCGAGCATCGGCGAGGCCCCCTCGCCCTCGATCCGGAAGACGTCGTCGTCGCCGAGCTTCGACTCGCCGTGGCTGATGTAGCGGAGGAGGTCGAGGCGCGAGACCCCCTGTGCCCGCAAGAGGGTCATGGAGTGCGCATCGGGCTCCTGGAAGATCGCCGCGAGCAGGTCGCCGACGTCGACCTCGTCCTTCTCGGCGCTCTCCGTGTGACTGATCGCGTGCTGCAGCACGCGGTGGAAGGCCAGCGTCTGCATCGTCTCGACGGGCTCGTCGCCGGGCACCGACTCGAGGTCCTCGTCGAAGAAGCGCTCGAGCTCCACCCGCAGCCGATCCACGTCGGCGCCCGAGTGGCGCAGGATCCTCGCACCCTCCTCGTGGTGGATCAGCGCGTAGAGCAGGTGCTCGACCGTCAGGTACGCGTGCCGGCGGACGATCGCCTCGCGATGGGCCGCCTGGAGGGTGAGCTGGAGGTCGCGGCCGATCGAGCTCATTCCTTCTCGACTCCCGAGCGCAGGGGATAGCCGCGCTCCTCGGCCATCCGGGTCACGGTCGCCGCCTTCGTCTCGGCGACCTCGAGCACGTAGACACCGGCCACGCCCATTCCGCCCCGATGGATCTGCAACATGATCTGGGTCGCGGCCGACGGACTCTTGCCGAAGACCTTCTCGAGCACGTGGACGACGAACTCCATCGGCGTGTAATCGTCGTTGTAGAGGATCACCTTGAAGCGCGGCGGCCTCTCGGCGCGCGAGCGCTGCTTCGTCGCGACACCGTGATCGCGCTCCCGGGTCGGGTTGGCGGGATCGACCGGCTGTCGGGGACCGTCGCCCGGGGGGCCGGCCCGCCCCGAGCGGCCCGGGGCGCGACGGGGCCCGGACCGGATCGAGTCCGGGCGGCGGGCGTCGGGGCCCTGCCTTCCTCGGCTGCGCATCATCCGGCGGAGCATAGCCGCCCCGACACGCACGGCGCAGGCCGGGCGGCGGCCGCAGCGATGCGCGCACGATGCGGGCCGGGTGAAGGACGCGGCGACGTGCGCTCGGCACAGGCCGGGCGCAGGTCGGGGCTACACTCGCGCCGCGATGAGCGATCCCGCGTCGAAGGTCGAATTCAGCCTCGAGGATGGCGTGGCGGGCCTGCCGCGGGACGAGTGGGACGCGCTCGTCGGCGACGACTCGCCCTTCCTCGAATGGGCCTTCCTCTCGTCGCTCGAGGACTCCGGCACGCTCGCGCCGTCGAGCGGATGGACACCCCGCCCTCTCGTGGCCCGCCACGCCGGCCAGCTCGTCGCCGCGTGCCCCCTCTACCTGAAGACGAACAGCGAGGGCGAGTTCGTCTTCGACCACGCCTGGGCCGACGCCGCCTACCGCGCCGGGATCGACTACTTCCCGAAGCTGCTCGTCGGTGTGCCCTTCTCGCCCGTCGGTGGTCGCCGCTTCCTCGTCCATCCCGAGCTCGACCGCCCGGCCTGGATCCGGCAGCTGGGCGGCGCGCTGCGCGAGATCGGTCGCAGCAACGGGCTCTCGAGCGTCCACGTCAACTTCTGTCGCCCCGACGAGGCCGACGCCCTTGCCAGCCTCGACTTCCACACCCGGATCGGCCTCCAATACCACTGGCACAACCGCGGCTACTCGACCTTCGAGGACTACCTCGGCGACTTCCGCAGCAAGCGCCGCAACCAGGTCCGGCGCGAGCGGCGGGCACTCGACGAGCAGGACGTCCGGATCGTGACCCGTACGGGCGACTCGCTCGGTCCCGAGCACGTCGAGACGATGTTCCGCTTCTACATCTCGACGATCCGCGCGCGGGCCTGGGGCCGGCAGTACCTGAACCGCGACACCTTCACCCACCTCGTCGAGCGCTTCCGCGAGCGGCTCGTGTTCATCGTCGCGGAGCAGGCCGGCGAGCCCGTCGCCGGTACGATCAACGTCCAGAAGGGCGACGCCCTCTACGGACGCTACTGGGGTGCGACCCGGGAGCTCCGGCACCTCCACTTCAACGTCTGCTACTACGCCGCGGTCGAGCATTGCATCCGCCACGGCCTCGCCCGCTTCGAGCCCGGCGCCGGCGGCGAGTACAAGCAGGTGCGGGGATTCGACGCGAGCCCCACCTGGAGCGCCCATTGGATCGCGGAGCCGCGGCTGGCCGCGGCGATCGAGCAGTACCTCGCGCGCGAACGGGCAGAGGCCGAGGACACGATCGACTGGTATCGCGAGCACAGCGCGCTGAAGTCGGCGGCCGACGACGAGAGCGATCCCACGCGCGAGACGACGGGCCCGCGCGCCGACTAGCGTGCGCCGGACGCGTCGGCGCGCGGCGCGACGCGGGAGCGCGCTCGCCTCGACGGAGGCCCGAGAGGCGTGCGGCGATTTTCGACACGCACCCTGCGGGCTTTCCCCGATACCCCTCTTCGTCCTCCTCGCCCATCCTCGACTCCGATTCTCGGCACTCATCGCCCCGTAGGAGTCCATCTCGCATGCCCGCAGGATCCGAACGATGGAGCCAGAGACCCCTTCAGCCGGGCCGTCCGCCCGAGCCGAAGGCGATCCACGCGCCGAGCCCGGCCGGGCCGTTCGGGATGGAGACACCGGCGACCGGGACCTTCGACCCCGTCACCGCCTACCTGGCGCAGCTGGGTCCCGGCTCCCAGCGAACGATGCGGGAGGCCCTCGCGAAGCTGGCCGACTGGGCCTCGGACGGGCGCTGCGACGCGCATGCGCTGCCCTGGCACCTGCTGCGGATCGAGCACACCGCGGCCCTTCGCACCCGACTCAAGGCGAGCGTCGCCCCGGCGACCGCGAACAAGCATCTCGCCGCGCTGCGCGGGGTGCTCAAGCAATGCTGGCGGCAGGGCCTGATGTCCGCCGAGGCCTACCAGCGCGCGATCGACCTGCCGCCCGTTCGCGGCGCCTCGCCGCGCAAGCCCCAACGACTCGGCGCCCTGGACCTGCAGAGACTCGCGCGCGTCTGCGCGGGCGACGAAAGTCCGGCCGGCGCGCGGGACGAGGCGCTGCTCGCACTGCTCTACGGGGCGAACCTGCGCCGCTCCGAGGTCGTCGCCCTCGCGCTGGCGGACTACGACCCCGCGACGGGCGAGCTGCTCGTGGCGGCGAGCGCCGGTCGCGCGGCTCGGCGCTTCGCGGCGAACCTCGATGCGCGCCGCAGCCTCGATCGCTGGCTGCTGGTGCGAGGCGCGGGCGAAGGTCCGCTCTTCAATCCCGTGAACAAGGGCGGACGGATCGAGCCGAGACGCCTCTCCGAGCAGGCCATCTACATCGCCTGCCAGAAGCGCGCCGCGGAGGCCGGTCTGCCCCCGACGAGCCCCGAGGACCTGCGTCGCGCGGACACCTCGCGCCCGGCCGCCGAGCAGGCCGAGCGCGGCCTCGTCGAGCTTGCCCGCTTCCGCAGCTCAGGCGCCTGAGGCGGCCTCGCCGACGCGACGCGCCCGCTCCGCCTGGAGCCTGCGGAAGTCCTGCTCGGCGTGATACGAGGAGCGGGTGAGCGGCGAGGCGGAGACGAGCAGGAACCCGCGGTCTCGCGCCTCCGTCGCGATCTGCTCGAACTCCTCGGGCGGCACGTAGCGCTCCACGCGTGCGTGCCGGGGCGTCGGGCGGAGATACTGGCCGACCGTGAGGAAGTCGACGTCGTGGGCGCGCAGGTCGTCCATGACCTGGCGGACCTCGTCGCGGGTCTCGCCGAGCCCGACCATGATCCCGCTCTTCGTGAAGAGCCCGGGCGCGAGCGACCTGGAATCGCGGAGCAGCGCCAGCGAATGGGCGTAGTCCGCGCCGGGGCGCACGCGCTTGTAGAGCCGCGGCACGGTCTCGAGGTTGTGATTGAAGACGTCCGGGCGCGCACCGATCACGGTCGCGAGCGCATCGGGCTTGCGGCGGAAGTCCGGCGTCAGCACCTCGATGGTCGTCTCCGGCGCCCGGGCGCGGATCTCCCCGATCGAGCGCGCGAAGTGGCCGGCGCCACCATCGGGCAGATCGTCGCGATCGACCGAGGTGATCACGACGTGCGCCAGTCCGAGCTCCGCGACGGCGCTCGCGAGATGCGCGGGCTCCTCGGGGTCGACGGCGTCGGGTCGTCCCGTCTCGACGTTGCAGAAGGCGCAGGCCCGGGTGCAGACCGAGCCCAGGATCATCACGGTCGCATGCCGCTGCGCCCAGCACTCGGAGAGGTTCGGGCAGGCCGCCTCCTCGCAGACCGTGTTCAGCGCGAGTCGGCGCATCAGTTCACGCGTCTGCTCGACCTTCGGATCCGCCGAGAGGCGCACGCGGATCCAGGGCGGACGCGGCAGGTCCGCCTGCGTCGTCCCCTTGCGATCCTCGATCTGCAGCAGCCGCTCGGCCACCCCGTCCTCCTCTCGCTCGCGCTCTCGCGCCGGATCGCCCGCGATCCCCGCCGAGCGCACGACCGCCCTCAGATGTGTAGCGCCCGCCCGAAGGCGTCGAGCGTCGACTCGTGCATCATCTCCGAGAGCGTCGGATGCGGGAAGACCGTCTGCATCAGCTCCGCCTCGGTCGTCTCGAGGTTCATCGCGACGACGAAGCCCTGGATCAGCTCCGTCACCTCCGCCCCGATCAGATGCGCGCCGAGCAGCTCGCCCGTCGTCTCGTCGAAGATCGTCTTGACGAGCCCATCGGTCTCGCCGAGCGCGATCGCCTTGCCGTTGCCGACGAAGGGGAAGCGGCCGACCCGAACCGAGTGACCGGCCTCCTTCGCCTTCTCCTCGGTCAGCCCCACGCTCGCAATCTGGGGCCGACAGTAGGTGCAGCCCGGGATGCGCTCGCGCTGCATCGGGTGCAGGTTCGCCTGCCCCGCGATCCGCTCGGCGCAGAGCACGCCTTCATGGGTCGCCTTGTGCGCGAGCCAGGGCGGGCCGGCGACGTCGCCGATCGCGTAGACGCCGGGCTCGCCGGTCTCGGTCCACTCGTTCGTCACGATGTGGCCGCGGTCGACCTCGACACCGGTTCCTTCGAGGCCGAGGTCCTCGACGTTGCCCACGATGCCGACGGCGAGGATCACGCGATCGAAGGTCTCGGTCCGCTTCTCGCCCTCGGCGCCTTCGACCGGCCCGATCGTCGCCTCGACCTGATCGTCACCGCGCACGAGGGACGAGACCGTCGTGCTCGTGTGGATCGTCATGCCCTGCTTCTCGAACTGCTTGTGCGCGAGCTGCGAGATCTCCGCGTCCTCGACCGGCAGGATGCGGGGCAGCGCCTCGACGACCGTCACCTCGCAGCCTAGCTCGCGGTAGAAGCTCGCGAACTCGATGCCGATCGCGCCGGAGCCGACCACGAGCAGTCGCCCCGGCAGGACCTTCGGCACCATCGCCTCCTTGTAGGTCCAGACGAGCTCCCCGTCGGCCTCGAGCCCGGGCAGCGAGCGCGCGCGCGCCCCCGTCGCGAGCACGACGTGTCGCGCCTCGAGCTCGACGCGCTCGCCACCCGCATTCTCGACCGTGACGCGACCCGGACCGGCGAGGCGTCCCGTGCCGTCGTGCACGTCGACGCCGTTCTTCTTCATCAGGTGCTTCACGCCCGTATTGAGGCGCTTCGAGATCTTGCGCGAGCGCTTCACGATCGCGTCGAGATCGACGCCGACCTCGCCGATCGCGAGACCGTACTCGTCGGCGTGGCTGGCCAGGTGGTGGACCTCGGCCGTGCGCAGCAGGGCCTTCGTCGGAATGCAGCCCCAGTTCAGGCAGATTCCGCCGAGATGCTCCCGCTCGACGAGCGCGACCGACAGCCCGAGCTGGCGCGCCCGGATCGCCGCGGGATAGCCCCCCGGCCCACCGCCGATCACGACCACGTCGTAGGACCCTGCACTCATGCCCTCTCCTTCTCCATCCCTGGCACCCGTCCGGTCGACCCGTCTCGCATCCCGCCCCCTGCCGGACACGACCCGACCCGCCGGCTCAGAGCACCATGTCCATCGGATCCTCGAGCCGATCACGGATCGCCGCGAGCAGCCGGGCGCCCACGGCGCCGTCGATCACCCGATGGTCTGCCGCCAGCGTCAGCACGGCGATCCAACCGATCGCGATCCCGCCGTCGCGTACGACGGGCTGCTCCTCGGCCGCACCGACGCCGAGGATGCACGACTGCGGCGGATTCACGATCGGGTAGACGGTCTCGATGCCGTACATGCCCAGGTTCGAGACCGTGAGGCTCCCGCCCTGGTATTCCTCGGGGCGGAGCCCGCCCGCCCGCGCCCGCTCGGCCAGCGCCTTCGTCTCGTCCGCGAGCGCGGCGAGCCCCTTGCGATCCGCGTCGCGCACGACGGGCGTGACGAGCCCACCGTCCGTCGCGACCGCGACCGCGACGTCGACCCGCTCGAACACGTGCATCGCGTCGCCGGCGAAGCGGACGTTCGCCGCGGGCACCGCCCGCATGCCGAGCGCGGCCGCCCGAACGACGAAGTCGTTGACCGAGATCTTCGTCTCGCGTCCCTCGTCCGCGAGCGCGCGGTTGAGCTTCGCCCGGGCCTCGCGCAGCGCGTCCATGCGACAGCGCACGCGCAGATAGAAATGCGGGATCTCGCGCTTCGACTCGGAGAGGCGGCGCGCGATCGTGCGACGCATCGCCGACAGCCGCACCACCTCGAAGTCCGCCTCGGGCTCGACCCCCACCACGGCGTCGACGCGCTCGTCCGGCGAGGATGTAGCGGTCTCCATTCCCGGATCCGCGCTCCCCGACGCGATGCCGGCACGTCGAAGCACGTCGTCGCGCAGCACCCGACCGCCGGGGCCGCTGCCCTCGATCGACGCGAGGTCGACGCCGTGATTCGAGGCCACGCGCCGTGCGAGCGGCGTCGGCCCGCGCTGGACCGTGCCCTCCGTTTCGCGGCGGGCTGAGGGCTCGGGTTCGGCCTCTGCTTCGGCTTCGGCTTCGGCGGACGGCGAAGCCGAAGGCGGGCCGCTCGAGGTTGCGACGGGGTCGGACGTCGTGGTCGCCCCGCCCTCGTCGGCGTCGATCGTTCCGAGCAGCGTACCGGCCTCGAGCCCCTCGGTCCCGGCGGCGATCTCGAGCGCCTGGATGCGACCGCTGGCCGGCGCCTCGAGCTCGACCGTCGCCTTGTCCGTCTCGAGCTCCGCGATCACCTCGCCCTGCTCGACGCGGTCGCCGACGCCGACGAGCCAGCTCGCCAGCGTCGCACTCCCGCCGTCCGAGGACAGCTGCGGCATCTCGATCCGGAAACCCATCGTGGCGTCGCCCCCCGCAAGACGGTTCGTCCGTCGGCGCGTGCGACTCGCGTCGCGCGGCCCGCCCGCGCGGACCATAGCGTTCCGCCGTTCGCCCCGGACCGGAAACGGCGGCTAAGCTCGTGGAATGTCGGGCTCCTGGACCTGTACGTGGCGCACGCTGGCGCTCCGAGTCGAGCCCGGCGCGCTCGGGTCGGACGCCCGCCCCAGCCTGCGCGTCGGCCGGTCCGTCGAGGGCCTTGAGGAGGGTCCGCTCGCGCGTGAGTGGATCCGCTTCGACGGATTCGAGCGAACACCCCAGTGGCACCTGGATCCCGATGGATGCCGGGAGTCGGGGCCGCTCGACGAGCGGGGCGATGCGATCGCCGAGGCCTTCGCCCGTCTCGAGGCGGAGCTGCCCGACCTGTTGGCGCGAGCCGGGGCCGAGCTCGATGCGCTGCACGATGCACGAGCGGCTGCGGACTCGGAGGACTGGCGCTCCCTGTGCCGCGAGGCCGAACGACGCCTGCGCCATCGCCCGGTCGCCCTCGACGCGCTCGACGTCCGACAGCTCGAGCAGCGACGCAGCGAGAAGTGGCACACCTACCCGCGCGACGTGCTCCCGGTCTGGGTCGCCGAGATGGACTTCCCGATCGCCGCTCCGATCCAGGCGGAGCTGCGGCGCTTCGTCGAGTCGAGCGACGTCGGATACCCGCTCTCGCCACGCGAGACGGGACTGCCCGAGGTCTTTGCCGAGCGCATGCGCGAGCGCTTCGATTGGCGCCCCGACCCGGCGCGGGTCGAGATCCTCTCGGAGGTCGTGCAGGGGCTCTACCTCGCGGTCGATCGGCTGACCCGACCGGGCGAAGGCGTGGTCGTCCAGACCCCCATCTACCCGCCCTTCCTCGGCGCCGTGCGCGACACCGGCCGGCGACTCGTCGAGAACCGCTTCGTCGCCGCCGCGGACGGGCGCGGACTCGAGCCGGATCTCGATCGGCTCGCGCGGGACGTCGACGCCGACACGCGGCTGCTGCTCCTCTGCCACCCCCACAATCCGACCGGCCGGGTCTGGCGGCGGACCGAGCTGGTGCGGCTCGCGGAGCTCGCACTCGCCCACGACCTCGTCGTGGTGAGCGACGAGATCCACGCGGACCTCGTCTTCGACGGACGTGGACACGTGCCCTTCGCGAGCCTCTCGCCCGAGATCGCCGAGCGCACGATCACGCTGACCTCCGCGACGAAGGCGTTCAACATCCCCGGCCTGCGTTGCGCCATCGCGCACTTCGGAAGCGCCGCGCTGCAGAAGCGCTTCGACGCAGGCATTCCCCGCCACGTGCGGGGCGGGCTGGGGCTCCACGGAATGCACGCGACGATCGCCGCATGGCGCTTCGGTCAGCCCTGGCTCGACGAGGTCCTGGCCTATCTCGAGGGGAACCGAGCCTTCGTCGCCGACTTCCTCGCCCGCGAGATCCCCGAGATCCGGTTCCGCCCGCCCGAAGCGACCTACCTCGCCTGGCTCGACTGCACGGCGCTCGATGTGCCGGGCTCCCCGGCTGCGCATTGGCTGCGGGAGGGGCGCGTCGCCCTCTCCGACGGGCGGGTCTTCGGTCCGGGCTGGGAGCGCCACGCGCGACTCAACTTCGCGACGTCACGGCCGATCCTGCGCGAGGCCCTCGAACGCATGGCCCGCGCGCTCGGTCGCGCGCCGGACCGTCGCCGCGAGCCCCTCGGCCCCGAGCCCGAGGCCAGGAGCGCGTGATGCACTCGCACGACCACGGCGCACACGCACACCGCACGACGCCGACCGGCGAGGGCGCCCCCGCCGCGAATCGGCGGCGCTTGCTGCTCGTCCTGGTGCTCGCCCTCGGCTACGCCGTGATCGAGCTGCTCGGCGGCTGGCTCACGGGCTCGCTGGCGCTGCTCGCCGACTCGCTGCACATGGTGTCCGACGTCGCGGCGCTCGCGCTCTCGCTGCTGGCGGCCTGGATGGCGGCGCGACCGGCGAGTCGCCGCCGCACCTTCGGCAACCGCCGCGCGGAGATCCTCGCCGCCCTCACGAACGGGCTCGCCCTCGGCGTCGTCGCCGGCTTCATCACGCTCCACGCGATCGAGCGCTTCCTTCTGCCGCGTCCGGTCCAGGGCGAAGGCGTGATGATCGTGGCCCTGGGCGGGCTGCTGATCAATCTGCTCGGGCTGTGGGTCCTCGAAGGCGGTCGCGGCGAGTCGCTGAACGTGCGCGGCGCCTGGCTGCACGTGGCGAGCGACGCCCTCGCGAGCGTCGGCGTGCTCGCCAGCGGGCTCGGCATCTGGGCCTTCGGCTGGCTCTGGCTCGACCCCGCCGTGTCGATCGTCGTGAGCGGGCTGGTTTTGTATTCCGCATGGCAGCTGGCACGGGAGGCGCTCGACGTCCTGATGGAGGGGGTGCCCGCCCATCTCGATCCCGAGGAGATCCGGGCGACGCTGCTCGCGGTGCCCGGCGTCGCGGACCTCCACTGCCTGCACGTCTGGACGATCGGCAGTGCCGACGTCTCCCTCTCGAGCCATCTGGTCGTGGAGGCGGGGCGCGAGCCGGATGCATTGCTCTCGGTCGTCCGCGACCGACTCGGCGAACGCTTCGGCATCGAGCACACGACCATCCAGCTCGAGCTGCAGGAAGGGCTCGCCGGCCCGGAGGCGAAGGCGGCCTGTGCGGACGCCTGTGAGGCCCTCCTCTAGGCCGGAGCCGGATCGAAAGCCGCACCCCGATCGAACTCGGAGTCAGCGGATCGCGCTTGGGTCCCGCTCGGAACTGACGTTAACGTCAGCACTGACGCCTCCGTCAGCGAGACATCCCGTCCCATGCCGCGCCCCTCCAGCACCGCCCAGCCCCTCGCCCCGGTCTCGCCCGCGGCCATCGACCGCAGCCCGGTCCGGCCGCGCTCGGCCCGCACCCGCCGCCGCCTCCTCGAGGCCGGCCGCGAGCTCTTCGCGGCCCAGGGGCTCGAGGCCGTCACGAGCCACGCCATCGCTGCCCGCGCCGGCTACGCCTCGGGCACCTTCTATCTCCACTTCCCGGACAAGCACGCGCTCTTCGGCGAGCTCGCCCTCGAGGCGGCTGCCGAGCTCGAGGCCCGCATGGAGGCCACCTCCGCGGCCGCCATGGATTCCGGGACCCTCGTCCGGGCCCAGGCGGAGGCCCTCGTCGGCTTCGCCGAGGACCGACGGGACCTGCTCCGCATGGTGCTCCGCCCGAGCGGCGAGGCCCGCGAGATCGGCATCGCCCTGCTCGAGCGCCTGGCCCGGGGCGTGGCGGACCGACGCCGCGAGGCCGTCGCGAGCGGACGCGAGCGCGACTGCTTCCAGGTCGACGTGCTCGCCCAGGCGATCGTCGGTCTCTGGGCACACGTCCTGGCCTGGTGGGCCGAGGATCCCGCCCGCGCGAGCCGCGAGGAGCTGATCCGCACGCTGACGCATTTCCAGCTCCACGGCAGCCACGCCGAGGTCGGATCGCCCTGCCTCGTCGACCGCCCTGTAGCGACCGAACCTGCGCCCGAAGGAGACCTGCCGCGATGAACGAACGCCAGATCACCTACGACCCGATCTACAACACGGTCGATCGCGACGATTTCGACTCGCTGATCGAGGTCGAACGTTATGCGGATCGGACGGATGCCTTCGACGAGATCATCAGCGCGACCGTCGATCATTTCTGGGACCCGACGGACAAGCGATACGTCGACTTCGACTCCGAGCCGATGGACCTGCGCGAGCAGACGATCATGCCGCTCGACTTCTGCATCGAGCTCAAGACCGCCGTCGCCGACAAGCTCGACCCGCAGCAGCAGATCCGCCTCGCGAACCAGAACACGCGCTTCGTGCTCTCGAGCATCCTGCACGGCGAGCAGGGCGCGCTCTCCCTCTCCGCGAGCCTGACGCAGATCCTGCGCGACCCCGGCGCCCAGGAATACGCCGCGAACCAGACCCGCGAGGAGGCCCGCCACGTCACGGGCTTCTCTCGTTACATCGGCATGCGTTGGGGCACCCCGCTCCGCTCCGGGGCGACGCTCCAGGGACTCATGAACGAGATCGTGAAGACGGGCGCCGTCTACAAGAAGCTCGTCGGCATGCAGATGCTGATCGAGGGGCTCGCGATGGGCGCCTTCGCGACGATCCAGCGCGAGACGCAGGACCCGCTCCTGCGTCGCCTGATCCACTTCACGATGTCCGACGAGGCCTTCCATCACAAGTTCGGGAAGATCTGGGCGGACCGGACCGTGCCGAAGCTCTCGGAGGAGGAGCTCGAGCACGTCGAGACCTGGGCGGCGGAAGCCTTCCAGGTGCTGCTCTTCAACCTCGTGAACGCCGAGCAGAAGCAGGAGATCTACCGCGAGTTCGGCCTCGACTGGCAGTGGGTTCGCAGCGCGATCCTCGAGGCGTTCACCGACGAGCACCGCCGACAGGAGATGACGAAGAACACGAACATCTTCCGCGTACTCATCAAGACGCTGCTCAAGGCCGGCCTCATCACGGACCGCACGCGCCCCGTCTACCAGGCCTGGGTCGACATGGACGAGCTCTCGGGCGAGTCCGACGAGGTCGCGGGGGCGGACGTCGCGGCGGCGGCGATGGAGGAGCTCAAGCTGATCAACCGGGGCCGCCAGAAGATGGGCAGTCGCTTCCGCCCGCACTGATCCACACGAAGATCGCCGCCTCGCAAGGCGCCACCAGGGGATCGACCGTCGCGTCCGGTGGTCCGGGCTGTGATGCGGTCCGGAGGGCGAGGATGCCGGGTATCCACCCGGCGCCGACCCGGGCGGAGGCCCGATGGCACCCCCTCCGCCGGCGTGCAGCCCCCGCGCAGGGCCCGGCCTAACGCCTCGTCCTCTCAAGACTTCCCGCTTCGGACCGATGGGAAGGAGGAGACTGCGCGAGGACGGGCCCCGAGTGCCGCACGAGATCCCCTCCGGCTCCGAGAATCCGAGACGAAGCCGTACGCGCGCGCTGCGCGAGCGGCGCGCTGCCGCGAACCGTCCGCAGGCGTTCCGAACGAACGACGAGGCGGGCCCCGACGCGGCGCCGGACGGGTCGACCGAGGCGCCGCTCGCCGGATTCTCGCTGCTGGCGGACCCGGCGACGATCTCGGGCGGCGGCCACGTCGCCTCGAGCCCGGACCGCGACGAGGAGCTCGACCGACTGCGCTCCGCCCTGCACGCGCGATCGCTCGAGATCGAGCGCCTGCGCCATCGGGACGCAGCCGCCCCGTCCGCCTCGAGCCAGCCCCCCGCCCCGATCGTGAGCGCGACTCCGGCGCCCGCCGAGACCGGGCGACTGCTCGATGCCCGGGAGGCCCGGCGGCTCGCCGACGAGGCCCATCGCCGCGAACGCGCGATCCGGGAGGAGCTCGATCGAGCGCGCCAGGCCCTCGAAGAAGACGCCGAGGCAACGCCGTCCGCACCGGCTCCGCGCCAGGGTGCGGGGGCCTGGCAGACACGCCCCCTCGCCCGCGCGACGGAGCCGGATGCACGGACCAGCGAGCGATCGGTGCCGACCCCCCATGTCGACGCGCGCGCGGTCGAGGTCGCACCCGACGCGCCCGCCCAGCCGCGCGCCGACGCAGCCGCCGAGCTCGAGGAGACGCGCGCCGAGCTGCGCGCGCTGCGGACCACACTCGCCCTCGCCCGCGAGACGGCGACCTCCCAGCGCAGCGAGCTCGGACGCCTGCGCACGCGCCTCGACGCACTCGAGCGAGGGCCCGCCGAGGCCCCGACGCGAAATACCGCGGAGGCGACCGCGAACGCCCGCAGCGAGGCGCCCACGGCGGCCGAGCAGGCGACACGGATCGCCCGCATCGCCGAGCTCGAGGCGACCCTCGCGGGCCTCGAGGCCGACCGGAGACATCTGCGCGAACGACTCGAGGTGCTCGAGCGCGAGGCCGAGACCCGCGAGGCCGATCGCGCGCTGCTGCGCCGGATGCTCGCCCAGCGCGACGCCGAGCTCGCCGCCCGGGACGCCCGCGTCGAGTCGCTCCACGACCGCCTGGAGGCCCAGGATCGGGCGCTCGACACGGCCCGTCGCGCCTTCGAGCAGGAGCGGCGTCGACACACCGCGAGCCAGGCGGTGCTGGCCCGATTGCGGGAGACGCTGGCGCTCGCGGCTCCCGAAGACTCCGCCGGCGATCTGGTCGAAAGCCTCGAGGCGGCCGCGCTCGGCGCGTCCGTACCGGAAGCCGTGCGCGCGACACGGCGCGACGCCGAGCAGGCCAGCTCGGCCCACGCGCCCGACGCCGACGGCCCGGAAGCCGCCGGCTCGACCGACACGCCACCGAGCGACGACGCCGAGCGGGCTCGCGCCGCCGGCATCCGCTTCCCGACGTCGCGCGTCGAGCTGGCCGAGCTCCGCGCCCTGCTCGCAGACGAGGCGGACGACGTCGTCGGGATCGGAAGCGCTCGGATCGACGCGTCGAACGCCGAGTCCCGACGCGCGACGCAGTCCGATGGACCGGCGCGCCCGTTCGCGGGCCACGACCGGGTCGAGCTGCCCGGCGAGCCCTCGCGCCGCGCCGACGGCGCGCCCGTCTCGAGCGGAGCGCGCCCAGCGATCTTCGAGGTCTGGCTCGACGACCAGGTCCAGCGCCACTTCGGACCGATGGGACTCGATCGCGTTGCGGACCTGCTCGCGGCGCCGCTCGCACAGCGCGCCCGATCACCCCACGACGATCTGGCCATCGTGCTGCTGGGCCGCGACGCCGAGGCCAGGGCATGGCCCCTGGCCGATTCGCTGATCGCACAGGGGGCGCCGAGCTTCCGGATCCACGTCGGCGACACCGCGCCCGGCGCTGCACGCGGCCGATCGGGTGCGCGCCGACCGAGCGAGGCTCCGATCGCGGGATTGATCGAGCGCCTGCCGGAGTGGTCCTCGGCGGGTGCACTCGCCGATCGACTCGACGCACTGGCTCCCGCGGTCATCGTGTCGAGCGACTTCCTCTCGGCCGAGGATGACGTCGACGAGTGGCTTCCCGTGCTCGAGGCCCAGGCCCGCGAGGGCGCGTGCCTGCTCTTCATCGAGGCGACCGGCGTCGCCCCGCTCACGGCGCCCGCCGAGATCGCGGCGATCGGGGATCGGATCTGGAAGCGGATGCCCGAGCGCTATACCCGCCTCGCGGACGGCGGCGGTCGCGCGACCAGCTGGAGCGACGCCTATCGACGGCTCCGACACGGCCCGGCCAACGGCCTTTGGAGCGCCCTTCGCGCGCGCTTCCGCTTCGATCTCTGCGCGCAGTTCGGCTTCCTGGTCGAGCCCTTCCTGCAGCCGGGCATCGGCGCGAACTTCGATCCCGACGCCGCGCGGGATCGACGCTTCCTGCGCCAGCTGGCCGACGTCGACGACCGCAAGATCGAGGCGGGCCTGGCGCCCGCGCTCCATCTGATCGCTCGCGTCGATCCCCTCGCCGAGGCCTGACCCCCGGCGCGCATCGATCCCCTCGCCCAGGCCCCCCACCCGGCGCGCCTCGTCCTTCGGGCCCGGCGCCTCATCGGCGACCCTTGCCGCAGCGCGGGGCGCGACATACAAACACGGGCATGTGCCCGCGCGCCGCCCTGCCCACCGCCCAGGCCCCCTTCGCCGTCGGCGTGCGCCAGACGGTCGTGGTCTCGTCCGAGGACCCGACGCGCCAGCTGCCAACGACCGTCTGGTATCCGGCCGTTCCGCCCGGGCAGCCGCGCCCCGCCCCCGCGCCCCATCCCCTCGGTCTCCCGCACGACGCGAGCCCGGGCCTGCAGCCGATCGGAACACCCTGCCCCGTCGTCGCCTTCTCCCACGGCAACTCGGGCTTCGCCCTCCAGTCCACCTTCCTGACGACCCACCTCGCGCGGCTGGGCGCGATCGTGATCGCACCGGACCACGTCGGCAACACGTTCGCCGAGATGGCTGCCCTCGGCGACGACGATGCCGCGCGACGCGAGGTCCATCGCGCCGCCCGGACGCGACGCCCCGGCGACCTCGTCGATGCCCTGCGATCGCTCGTCGACCGACCCGGCGCGATCGCGCTCGACCCGCGTCAGCTGCCCCCGGTCGACCCCGAACGCCTCGGACTCCTCGGCCACTCCTTCGGCGGTTGGACCGCCATCAAGGGGGCGGCGCGCGAGCGCCGGGTGCGTGCCGTCTGCGCGCTGGCTCCCGTCGCCGAGCCCTTCGTCGGGCGCCGCGCCTTCGATCCCGGCGAGCTCCCGCTGCCGCCCGGCGTGCACGCGCTCCTGCTCGCCGCCGCGGACGACGTGCTGGTCGATCTCGAGACCAGCATCCTTCCGCTCGTCGACCGCCTGGGCCCCGCCGCCCGACTCGAGATCATCGACCGCGCCGACCATTTCCACTTCTGCGACGGTCTGGCGCTGCTCCATCGCATGCACGAGAACAACCCGCGCGCGAGCCAGCTACGACCGACGCGACCCTTCGCGGAGCTGCGCGGGGAGGCGGAGATGCACGCGCTGCTCCGGGATCGCGTAGGCGGGTTCTTCGCCGAGGCCTTCGGCCTCATGACGGACGGAGACGGCGCGAGAGCCGAAGCCGTCCAGGCTTGAGGCGCTGCGGGGCGCGCTGCCGCGCGGGCGTCGGGATGGATCGGCGAGACGATCGACGGAGGGAAGGGACGTGGCGGACATGAACGGCAAGACCTGCATCGTGACGGGCGGGACCTCCGGAATCGGCGAGGCGTCCGCGCGGGCGCTCGCCCAACACGGCGCGGACGTCGCCATCGTGTGTCGCTCCCGGGAGCGCGGCGAGGCGACCCGCGGCCGGATCGAGGCCGCCGTCGGCCGCCCCTGCGTGCGCCTCTTCCAGGCGGACTTCGAGCGGCTCGAGGAGGTCGCCCGGGTCGGCGAGGCCCTCGCCCGGGAGCTGCCTCGCGTCGACGTGCTGCTGAACAACGCCGGCGTCACGATGCTCGGCCGCAGCGAGACGCCGGACGGCTACGAGACGACCTTCGCCGTCAATCACCTGGCCCCCTTCCTGCTGACCCATCGCGTCCTGCCGCGGCTGCTCGAGACGCCCGGTGCGCGTGTCGTGAACGTCTCCTCCGGCGCCCATCGTTTCGCCCGCCTCGACCCCGACGACCTGCATTCGCGGCGGCGCTACTCGACGATGCGCGTCTACGGCGCGTCGAAGCTCTGCAACATCCTCTTCACGAACGAGCTCGCACGGCGCCTCGAAGGGCGGGACCTGCGTATCTGGTCGCTCCACCCGGGGGCAGTCGCGACGCGTCTCGGTGCGAACAACGGAGGCATCGCCAAGGTCCTGCTCCCGGCTCTGGCACTCTTCTTCAAGACGCCCGAGCAGGGCGCTGCGACGTCGATCCGCCTCTGCAGCGATCCGGATCTCGACGCCCCGAACGGCACCTACTTCGAGAACGAGAAACCCGCAAAGGTCTCGGCCCGGGCCCGGGACGCGGACCTCGCCCGGCGTCTCTGGATCGAGAGCGAGCGGCTCGTCGGTCTGGAACCAAACGCCGTCTGGGGCTGAAACGTGGACCGAAAATTTCCCCTGGCCGCTCGCGATCCGACTGCGGCATCCCATCGCCGTCCCGCCTACGCCTACACCGCATACCTCGCGTCGTGCGCCCCACACCGCCCGATCGCCCTCGTCCCGATCCGCCCGAAGTAGCACGCCGCCAGCCACCCACGGATTCCCTGAATCCGCCACGGAAAACACCGCCGCGCCAAGACCTCTCGAACCGAGAGCGACCGCTCGGCGATGCCCACGGCCCTTGCCGGCGTCCCCCGCCTCCAATTCTCCGACCGATCCTTCACGTAGTTCCGCCACACGCTCCAGATCGCCAACCGATACAGCGCCGACTGCCGCCGCTTCGAGAACGCAATCGTCTCCCGCTTGTGATTCGCACTCGAGTGCCGGATCAGCAGATCCGACAGGTTCACCGCGAAGAGTGGGTTCTTCGTCGTCCGAGCCACCTTCGAGCTCGTCTGCTCATGGATGAACGTCCGATCCCGGATCCGGCCGATCGCCCTCGGATACGCCTGGTGCTCGTCGCTCCGAAGCACCACGGCCCCACCCGGTGGCACGACCCGCCGCAACAGCTCCTCCACCCGCTTCCGCGTCGCCTGCGGATCCGGCCGGCCATAGCGCTTCTCGAGGAGCTCCCGCTTCGCAGCCTGAGCCGGCCGCATCGTCCCGCTCCGCCGCAGCTCCGCATCGTTGAACCCGTAGACGAAGAGACTCTCGCCGCCCACGACGAGGTTCAGGTCCATCGGCCAGTACTGGCTGTGCTCGAAGCTCCGGAACCCGTCGAGGACGAGCGGCTCGGTCGGACAAGACTTCGGTCTACGTCGCTCGTGGAAGAGCAGACAGTGCCGCCCCAGCCGGTCGCTCATCCTCCGAATCGTCGAGTGCGAGACACCGTACTCGCGGGCGATCTGGCGGAATCCGGAGCAGGCGACGAGTCGATGGAAGACGGGCTCGAGGAGCTCGGGCCTTCGGAGCCAGTAGCGGGTGGAGAAGGAGGAGGCGCTGAAGTAGCGCCGGCAGCGTGAACACTGGTACTTCTGGACTCGGTGGGGTCTGCGATTGCGGAGGTAGAAGCCCTTCTTGATGAAGCGCCAGGTGGCTGGATGCGAACGGGAATCGCAGGCGGCGTGGGGGCAGAACGGGGGGCGGCGGTAGGGGGAGAGGTCATCCATCCCCGCCGACTACGCAGATCGCGTGCCGAGGGAAATCTTCGGGCCACGTCTCAGTCGGTAGCGGCGCGTAGCGGCGTCGGCCGTCCGAAGAGCCATCCCTGCCCGAAGTGGATGCCGAGCCGCCCCAGCATCTCGAGCTCCTCGAGCGTGTCGAGCCCCTCGCCGATCACGCGCGCGCCCATCTTCTCGGCCATCGTCAAGAGCGCCGCGAGCACGTCCTGGCGCGCCGGATCCTGGTCGACGCCCGAGACCATCGCACGATCGATCTTGATGTAGTCGGGCTCGACCTCGAGCAGCTCTTCGAGGCCCGCGTAGCCCGCACCCGTATCGTCGAGGGCGAACTGGAAGCCGAGGCTCCGGTAGTCGTCGCGCATTTCGCGGAAGGCGCCGAAGCTGCGGATCGACTCCTGCTCCGAGATCTCGAAGACGACGTCGTGCGGCGTCAGGCCGCGCTCCTCGAGGGTGCGGATCAGTCGTTTTCCGCGGAAGCTCGGGTCGTGGATCGTCGTCGGCCGGATGTTCAGGAAGAGCTTGGTGCCGGCCGGAAAATCGACCGCGCCGCAGAGCCCGCTCTCGCGGCAGACACAGTCGAGCTCGAAGACGAGCCCGTAGCGCTCGGCGGCGCCGAAGAGCGCGGCGGGCGAGTGGAAGCGCGAGCCCTCCGGTCCGCGCGCGAGGGCCTCGTAGCCGTAGACCGTCCGACTCCCGACCTCGACGATGGGCTCGTAGACGGAATAGATGCGCTGGTCGAGGATCGTCGTGAGCAGACCGTGGCGCTCGTCCCGCCGCGCGGCCTCGGCGTCGTGCAGACAGTCGCGACGCGCCTCGTCCACGAGTCGCCGCAGCTGCGTCGCGTTGCCGAACTGGGGATTGCGCAGCTCGACGGCCACGCCGCTCGGCAGCCGCGCGGGACCGCGCAGATAGGGATAGAAGACCTGGCCACCCTCCGCCTCGAGGGCGCGGGCGACCTCGCGCCGGAAGCCCGGCATCTCGGTGCGGAAGAAGGCCGCCGAGCCCGGTCGCCGAAAGAGCAGGACGAGGATCTCGTCGCAGCCCGGCTCCGCCGGACAGACCACGTAGTCGTGACGCAGTCGATCCGCGGCGACCTCGCCGATCCGCAGACGCAGCGTCTCGAGACAGGTCTCCCGGGCGCGATGCCCATGTCGACGCTCGACCTCCGCGAGCATCGGCGCAGAGAAGAGCACGAGGCCGACGGCGCCGGCGGCCTCGAAGGCCTCGCCGAGGTCTTCGAAGCGTTCGCTGAAGGTCGCGCAGCGAGTGCGGGGCTCGCCGGAGTGGGCGCTGTGCGGGTCGGTCGACATGGGGCGTGGATCGGTCGGCGCGGGGCGCGCGTTGAGGTTTCCTGCGGGGTGGCAGACCTGCTTCCGTGCAGCGCTCGCCCGGCTCCGCTCAGACCGCCGACGCGGCCGTCTCGAGATGGAGCAGACCCCGCTCGACGAGATCGAGCAGGGTGTCCTCGATCCGGGCATCCGTCTCGGCGATGCCATCGAGCAACCGCGAGACCGGGGTCCCGCTGCCGGCGAGATCGAGAATCTGCTGTTCGAGCTTCGAGGGCCCCGCGGCGCCTGGAAGGGTCTCGGGCACGATGGCGACCCGGCGCGTCGGATCGAGCCGCCGGCGCGGGGACAGACGATCCTCGTCGAGGATCCGCGCCGCTTCGAGGAGCGCGACCTCGATCGGTAGACCGAGCGGAGCGCCCGCGGCCTCCGCGGGACCGTTCGGATGGAACTCGAACTCGCCCGTGTCCCAGGCCAGCAGCCGCACGAGGGCCTTGATGCCGACGCACGCCCCGAGCTGCGCGCTCTGCAGCCGCCCGCCCTCGACCTGCGCCGTGCCGACCTGTCCGCCGCGCACGAGCGTGAAGCGCCCCCGCGGCACGCATTGCCCGAAGCTGGTGAGCAGCTCGTCGAGGCCGAGGGTGTCGAGGGAGCCCGTGATCGCACCGAGCCGTCGCGCATGCTCGCTCGCCTTGATGCGCGAGACGAAGGCCTCGCACTCCCGCGCCTCGGGCCCTTCGAACTCGAAACGGATGCCGATTCCCGAGATTCCACCCCGGTCGTCGAGCTCGTGGCGCGCGATGACGCCCGGCAGCGTGCGCTCCTCGCCGCTCGTCGCATGACCGATCGTGACGAGCACCTTTTCGCCGACGGGCGGGGCCTCGCCCGGTACGGCGATCAGCACGCCAGCGAGGCTGAGATTCCGCGTCCGACCTTCGATCGGATCGTGCCCCGGCGCCGTCACGCGCGCACGCACATGGGCCACCGCGCGCGGTGCCGCCCGCCCTTCCGCCCCGCCCCGTTCCGACTCGGCCTCGAAACGCAGGCCGAGCAACGACTCGATCCGCGTGGAGAGCTCACCCGGCGTCTCCCGGAGCTCGACGGCGACGCCGACACGCCCGCCGCGCTCCTCGAACTCCGGCGGGACGCAGTGGACGACGCGGCCCTCGAGATCGAGCGCCTTGCCGGCGAAGGGCAGATCGACGAAGACGAGCACGGGCTCGCGATGGAGCAGCTCGAAGCGCCCCGGCACGAACACGCCGCCCTTTGCGAGATTGGCGTTCCACTCGCGCTCGAGCGCAGCCGCCGAATCGAAGGTGGTCCCGAGCACGCGATAGGCCTCGCTCACGCGTCCTCCACCGGCCGATGCCTCGAATCGACTCGCACGCATTCCATGCCGATACCTCGAGTCGGCTCCACCGCCCCGCATCGGCCGACCGAGGCCCGGGAAAAACCGGAAGCGGGACCGGAGAACGCGGGAATCGGCGAGCGCACGCCGAGCGGGCGCGCGAGCCGGGACGACGGGCACGCCAGGGGCCGCCGCCGTTCTCAGAGCAGCAGCTGCATCGGATCCGACAGCACGCGCGAGAGCCGCGACGTGAAGCGGACGGCCTCGGCGCCATCGATGACGCGATGGTCGTAGGAGAGCGACAGGGGCAGCACGATCCGGGGCTCGAAGCGCCCGCCTCCCCCGACCTCGTCCGCCGGCGGGTCGATCGGCGAGGGGCCACGCCAGACCGGCTGCACCCGCGTCTTCGACAGACCGAGGATCGCGACCTCCGGTGCATTCACGATCGGGGTGAAGGCCGTACCGCCAATGCCGCCGAGGCTCGAGATCGTGAAGCAGGCGCCCTTGAGGTCGTCGGGCGCGAGCTTGCGCGCCCGGGCCCGCTCGGCCGTCTCGGCGAGCTCGCGCGCCAGCTCGAAGACGCCCTTGCGGTCGACGTCCCGGATCACGGGGACGACGAGGCCCTGGTCCGTGTCGACGGCAATGCCGAGATGGTAGTAGTCCTTGACGAGCAGGCGATCGCCTTCCGGCGCCAGCGAGGCCCGGAGCGCCGGATGCGCACGCAGCGCGAGCACGACGGCCTTCATCACGAAGAGCAGCGGCGAGAGCCGCACACCCTGCTCGGCGGCCGCCTCGCGCCGATCGCGCCGGAAACGCTCGAGCTCCGTCAGGTCGGCCTCGTCGTGCTGCGTGACGTGGGGAACGTTCAGCCAGCTGCGGTGCAGACCCGGGCCCGACACCTTCTGGATGCGCGTCAGCGGTCGCTCGTGCACGGGACCGAACGTCGCCGGGTCCACGAAGGGGATCGGCGGCACGCCCATCGTCCCGCTGCCCCCGGCCGACGCCGCCGGCGCCGCGTCCGCCGCGAAGCGCTCGCGCACGTGGCGCTTCAGGTCCTCCACCAGGATCCGCCCCGAAGGCCCCGATCCCTCGGTCGCACCGATCGGCACGCCGAGCTCGCGCGCATAGCGTCGCACGAGCGGGCTCGCGTGCGGCAGACCCGTGCGATCCGGGACGGGATTCGCGGCGGCCAGCGACATCTCCCGCGTCCGCGGGCGATCGCTCCCGACCTCGGTCGAGGCCTCCGCCTCCCCCTCGGATCCGGCGCCGGAAGACGCCGATCCGGCCGGATCGTCCCGCCGTGATTCCGCCTCGGCCGGGGCGTCGCCCGCCGCCAGCTCGGGCCCGGACGTCGTCCCTTCCGCTTCGGATGCGGGGGCGTCGGCTGCGTCCGCTTCCTCGGCCCCGGCCTCCGCAGCGGCGACCTCGAGCACGACGAGCACGCTGCCCTCGGAGACGCGGTCGCCCTCGGCGACGCGAACCTCGGCCACGACGCCCGCCGCCGTGGAGGGGATCTCCATCGTCGCCTTGTCGCTCTCGATGCTGACGAGCGGATCGTCGATCGAGATCTCGTCGTCCTTGGCGACGAGGATCTCGACGACCTCGACGTCCTCGAAGTCGCCGATGTCCGGCACGCGGATCTCGAGCAGCTTGCCCACTCCCGGCTCCCCTCTCGCCCCGTCCATCTTCGCGGCTCGGGCCTCGCCTCGCCGCCTAGCGTCGTCGCGGCGCCGGACGCTCGGCGTCGATGCCGTATTTCCCGATGGCCTTGGCGACGACGCCACCGTCGATCGCGCCGTCCTCGGCCAGCGCCGAGAGCGCGGCGACACAGACGTGATTGCGATGGACCTCGAAGAAGCGGCGCAGCTTCTCGCGACCATCGCTGCGGCCCCAGCCGTCGGTTCCGAGCGTGCGGTAGCGGCGCGGCACGTAGCCGCGGATCTGCTCCGAGTGGAGTCGCAGGTAGTCCGTCGCCGCGATCACGGGCCCCTGGCTCCCGGCGAGCTGGCGCTCGACGTAGCTCAGCCGACGTTCCTCCTCCGGATGCAGCATGTTCCAGCGGTCCGTGTCCTGACCGTCGCGGGCGAGCTCGTTGAAGCTCGTCACGCTCCAGACGTCGGCGGCGACGCCGTAGTCCTCCTCGAGCATCTCCGCCGCCGCCAGCACCTCCCGCAGGATCGTCCCACTGCCGAGCAGCTGGACCCGCAGGCCGCGTCGCTTGCCCTCGGCCCGTGCCTCGCCGCGCCCCTCCCGCACCCGGTACATCCCGCGCAGGATGCCCGCCTCGCAGCCCTCGGGCATGTCGGGCTGGGCGTACTTCTCGTTCATGACGGTCAGGTAGTAGTAGACGTCCTCGCCGTCCCGGTACATCCGCCGCAGACCGTCCTGCACGATCACGGCGAGCTCGTAGGCGTAGGCCGGGTCGTAGGTGATGCAGCTCGGGATGGTGTTCGCGAGGACGTGGCTGTGTCCGTCCTGATGCTGGAGCCCCTCTCCCGCCAGCGTCGTGCGCCCTGCCGTCCCGCCGAGCAGGAAGCCGCGGCATTGCATGTCCCCGGCGGCCCAGGCGAGATCGCCGATGCGCTGGAAGCCGAACATCGAGTAGAAGATGTAGAAGGGGATCATGTGCACGCCGTGGTTGGCGTAGGACGAGCCGGCGGCGATGAACGACGCCATGGCGCCCGCCTCGTTGATGCCCTCCTGCAGGATCTGTCCGTCCTTCTCCTCGCGGTAGTAGGCGACCTGATCGGAGTCCACGGGGTCGTAGAGCTGCCCGATCGACGAGTAGATGCCCAGACGGCGGAACATGCCTTCCATGCCGAAGGTGCGGGACTCGTCGGGCACGATCGGCACGACGTGCCGACCGAGCTGCTTGTCCCGGGTGAGGATCTGCAGCACGCGCACGGCCGCCATCGTCGTCGACATCTCGCGGTCGCCCGTGCCCTTGAGCAGGGCGTCGAAGGCGTCGAGCTCCGGGATCTCGAGCGGCGGCGCCTCCGTGCGACGGGCCGGTAGATAGCCGCCGAGGGCCTCCCGCCTTTCGTGCATGTAGCGGAGCTCGGGGCTGTCGGCGGGCGGCATGTAGAAGGGGGCCTTGCCGATCTCGTCGTCGGAGATCGGGATCTGGAAGCGATCCCGGAACGCGCGCAGCGCCTCCTCGGCCATGTCGTGCATCTGATGCGTGACGTTCTGGCCCTCGCCCGCCTCGCCCGTTCCATACCCCTTGACGGTCTTGGCGAGGATCACCGTCGGCGCGCCCTCGTGCGCCATCGCCTCCGCGTAGGCCGCGTAGACCTTGTGCGGGTCGTGTCCGCCACGATTGAGGCGCCAGATGTCCTCGTCGCTCATGGTCGCGACCATCTCGGCGAGCTCGGGATACTTCCCGAAGAAGTGCTCGCGCGTATAGCGGCCGCCGCGCACCTGGTAGGCCTGGTACTCGCCGTCGACGGCTTCTTCCATGCGCCGGCGCAGGATGCCCGTGTGGTCCTTGGCGAGCAGCGGATCCCAGCGCCCACCCCAGATCACCTTGATGACGTTCCAGCCATTGCCGCGGAAATTCGCCTCGAGCTCCTGGATGATCTTGCCGTTGCCCCGAACCGGCCCGTCGAGGCGCTGCAGGTTGCAGTTCACGACGAAGATCAGGTTGTCCAGCTTCTCCCGGCCCGCGAGCGAGATCGCCCCGAGACTCTCGGGCTCGTCGGTCTCCCCGTCGCCGAGGAAGGCCCAGACCTTCCGCCCCTGACCACCGGGGATGATCCCGCGATCGCGCAGGTAGCGCATGAAGCGCGCCTGATAGATCGCCATCAAGGGGCCGAGGCCCATCGACACGGTCGGGAACTGCCAGAAGTCCGGCATCAGGCGGGGATGCGGATAGGACGAGAGCCCGCCCGGCTCGACCTCCTGGCGGAAGTTGTGGAGCTGGTCCTCGCTGATCCGTCCCTCGAGATAGGCCCGGGCGTAGATGCCCGGGGCCGAGTGGCCCTGGATGTAGAGGAGGTCACCGCCGTGATCCTTCGTCGGCGCGTGGAAGAAGTGGTTGAAGCCCACGTCGTAGAGCGTGGCCGCCGAGGCGAAGCTCGAGATGTGCCCCCCGAGCGCGGGGTCGACGCGGTTGGCCTGCACGACCATCGCCATGGCGTTCCAGCGGATGAACGAGCGGATCCGCTCCTCGAGGGCGGGGTTCCCGGGGCTCTTCTTCTGCAGCGCCTCGGAGATCGTGTTGATGTAGGCCGTGGTGGCGCGGTACGGGAGGTGGGCGCCCTTGCGCCGGGCGCGGCGGACCAGGCGACCGACGAGGTAGTGGGCGCGCTCGACGCCTTCGCGCTCGAAGACCGAGTCGAGGGCCTCGAGCCACTCTCGCGTCTCCTCGGGATCCCGATCCTGCGGCTCCGCCATGCTTCCGGCCTCCTCTCGATCCGTCCCGACCCGACCTCGTCCGCGACCAGGGTGCAGCGTTCCACGCGGCCAGCATCCGAGTCGAGGTCCCGGGAAAGTACCAGACGTTCCGAGCCACCCGGCTTGCGTCCGGTCCCGGTGCAGTGCGTTCCCCTGCCCGAAGGGATGCGCGCCGCGTCGATGCGCTCGGCAGACCGGCGCGTCTCCCTGCGTCGGATCACGGAGCGCGCCGCTTTAGACTCACGACTCGCGCTCCGGGTTCCGACGGGCGCCTGGGGCGTTCTGCCGAGACCCGACGTGCGGCCGCGTGCTCATCGCCCGGCCCGCTTCACTCCTCCTCGCCGTCGCGAACGACCTCGCTCGCCGAGCGCTGCGCCCCGCGTGCGCCGCGATGGTCGCGTCGCTTCGCACGCATCGACCGCACCTCGCGCTCGAACGCGTCGACCGCCCGGGAGAGCGCCAGCTCGGGCTCCTCGTCCCGCTCGTGCGCGATCAGCTCCCGGCCCTTCGCCTGGCAGCGGATCTTCGCCTCGGCCGCGCCGTGCTGGTGGTGGTTGCTGCCCTCGACGTGGACCACCACGTGGATCAGGTCCTTCTGCCCCTGCCCCAGCTTCCGGATCCGCGCCTCCGCGGCGTCCTTGCGCGCGGAATCGAGATCGGTGACGACGTGCCATTGGATGTCCATCAGCCAGCTACTCCTTCGTTCGTTGCGGCCTGCGAGCCGACGGCGAAGTCGAGCTCGTAGCTGCGGTAGGTCTTCTCGATCGTCGCGCCCATCTTCTCGAGGGCGCCGCGCATGCGGACGTTGTTCTCCAGGATCAGCGAGGCCTCGCCCCCGCGGTAGCCCTTCGCGAGAGCGACGTCGAAGGTGCGCGCATAGAGGGCGGCGCCCAGCGGCAGGTTCTGGAACTCGGCCGCCACGCCGAGCATGAAGATGCGCAGCCGGTCGACGTAGTGGCGGCGCCGAAGCAGGTACCACCAGCCGAAGGGCAGCAGCCGACCCTTCATCCGCTTGGCGACCTGGTTCATGTCGGGCAGCGAGATCGAGATCGCCGCGGGCCGCTTCCCCACCTCGGCCACGAAGCAGAGATCGGGGTCCACGATCTGTCGGAAGCCCTCGGCGATGAATCGGAACTCGTCCTCGGTCACGCGCACGTGGGCCCAGTTCTGCTCCCAGGCGTCCGTGTAGATGTCGTGCAGGATCCCCACCTCGTCGTCGAAGCGGGCCAGGTCGAGGCTCCGGATCGAGAGCTCCGGGTGCCGCGAGAGCAGCCGGTCCCCGACGCGACGCATCTTCTGGATGCCGGGCATGCCGGCATCCACCCGGTAGGCGTACCAGTCCATCACCGGACGCAGCGCGAGCGCCTCGTAGACACCCGGGTAGTACGCCGCGTTGTGCGGGTTGGCGACGTAGGGGTCCGTGTCGAAGCCGTCGACCAGCAGCGCGAACTCGTGATTGGTGTTGAAGTTGAAGGGCCCGATCATGCGTGTCTGACCACGCTCGGCCAGCCAGCATCGCGCCGCGTCGAGCAGCGCGCGGGCGACCTCGAGATCGTCGACGAACTCGAAGAAGCCGAAGAAGCCCGTGCCGGGCTCCTCCTTCTGGTAGACCTCGTCGACGACCGCGGCGATCGTGCCGACGTCGCGCCCGTGGCGCGAGGCGACGAAGCACTGCACGCGGGCGACCCGGAAGTAGGGATTGCGCCCCGGATCGAAGAAGCGGCGTCGCTCGAAGAGGAGCGGCGGCACCCAATGGGGCTCGCCCTCGTAGATGGGAAACCAGGTCTGGACGAAGCGGTCGGTGTCTCGCGGCAGCGAGAGCGGCGTCACCTCGACCGGGCCCATCCAGTCCTCCGCGCGGGAGCGCGACCTGGTCGCGACCGACCCCACGCGCGGACTGTAGAGCACCGTGTCCCACCGCGCCGGCGATCATCCCGCACGGAGGTCCACCCGACGGCACCCGCGATGATCCCGCACGGAAGTCCACCCGACGGCACCCACACCGCCGTCCGAAGCGGCCTCAGCCGAAGCGACCCGTGATGTAGTCCTGGGTCCGCTCCTGGTCCGGATTGGTGAAGATCTTCGTCGTCTCCCCCTCCTCCACGATCCTGCCCAGGTGGAAGAAGGCGGTTCGTTGGGATACGCGGGCCGCCTGCTGCATCGAGTGGGTCACGATCACGATCGTGAACTGCGCGCGCAGCTCGTCGATCAGCTCCTCGACCCGCGCAGTCGCAATCGGATCGAGGGCCGAGCAGGGCTCGTCCATCAGGATGACCTCGGGGCTGACCGCGATCGCCCGGGCGATGCAGAGACGCTGCTGCTGCCCGCCCGACAGGCTCGTGCCCGGCTCGTTCAGGCGGTCCTCCACCTCTTCGAGCAGACCGGCCCGCCGCAGGCTGTCCCGGACGAGCGCGTCGAGCTCGTCGCGATCGTGGGTGATGCCATGGATGCGCGGACCGTAGGCGACGTTCTCGTAGATCGATTTCGGGAAGGGATTCGGCTTCTGGAAGACCATGCCGACCCGCGCCCGGAGCTTCACGACGTCGAGCCGCGGGTCGTAGACGTCCTCGCCGTCGAGGGTCACGCGCCCGGAGACGCGGCAGCCGGGCACGACGTCGTTCATGCGGTTCAGGCAGCGCAGGTAGGTCGACTTCCCGCAACCCGAAGGCCCGATCAGCGCCGTCACCTCGTTCGCGCCGATCTGGAGGTCCACACCGAAGAGCGCCTGCTTCTCGCCGTAGAAGACGTCCAGGCCATCGGTCTGCATCTTGGTCTTCAACGCCGGATCCCTCAATGCCCTGCCCTCTGCAGTATGGCGGAAACCGCCCCGGATCAATACCTCGACTCGAAGCGGCGCCGCAGCGCGACCGCCGCGCCGTTCATGACGACGAGGAAGCCGAGCAGGACGATGATCGCGGCGCCCATCCGGGCCTGGAAGGCGCGCTCCGGCGCATCCGACCAGAGGTAGATCTGCACGGGCAGGACGGTCGCCGGATCGGTCGGCGACGTCGGCAGATCGACGATGAACGCGATCATGCCGATCATGAGCAGCGGTGCGGTCTCGCCGAGCGCGCGGGCCATGCCGATGATCGTGCCGGTCAGGATGCCGGGCAGCGCCTGGGGCAGTACGTGGTGCAGCACGGCCTGGACGTGCGACGCACCCACGCCGAGCGCGGCCTCGCGGATCGAGGGCGGGACGGCGGAGAGCGCGGCGCGGCCCGCGATGATGACCGTCGGCAGGGTCATCAACGCGAGTACGATGCCGCCGACCAGGGGCGCCGAGCGCGGCAGGCCGAGGAAGTTCAACAGCACGGCCAGTCCGAGCAGGCCGAACACGATCGAGGGCACGGCGGCGAGGTTGTTGATGTTGACCTCGACGAAGTCCGTCAGTCGATTGCGGGGCGCGAACTCCTCGAGGTAGAGCGCCGCGGCGACGCCGATCGGGAAGCTCAGCAGGAGCGTCACCAGCAAGGTGAGGAAGGAGCCGCGGATCGCGCCCTGCAGACCGGCGAGCTCCGGCTCCCGGCTGTCGCCCGACGTGAAGAGGCGACGATTGAAGCGCCGCTCGACCTGACCGCGGGCGACGAGCGCGTCGAGCCACGCCACCTGTGCGTCCGAGACCTTGCGATCCGACTCGTCGACGTCGACGTCGACGTCGCCGCGTACGTAGAGATCCGCATCGTCCGACAGCAGCAGCGGCCGCTCGACGGTCGTGCCGATCGCTTCGGGATGGGCGAGCACGAAGTCGCGCAGGTCGTACTCGGCCCCCACGCTGAGCAGCCCGGCGAGCGCCCGCTTCTCGCGCCGCCCGGAGGCCTCCGGAAAGCGCGCACGCAGCGCCTCGCGCACCGGGCTCGCGTAGTTGCCTCGCGCCAGGCTCTCGGGGCTCCGGTCGCCGTCGGGATCGAGGGCCCCTGCGTCGAGCGCGACGGGCAGCACGGCGACGGACTCGACGAAGGCTCCGGTGCCCTGGTACACGACCGTGCCCAGCAGCAGGAAGAGCGTCCCCACGGCGAAGGCGATCGCCGCCACGCCGCTCGCCTGGAAGAGCCGCTCCGCCCGGTAGCGTCGACGCAGACGGGCATCCGCGCGATCGAGGCGCTGCGGATCGGACGAGCTAGTCATACTGCTCCCGGAAGCGCCGCACGAAGGAGAGCGCCGCGAGGTTGAGCGCGAGGGTGACGAAGAAGAGCGTCAGGCCCAGGGCGAAGGCCGCCAGGGTCTTTGCCGAGTCGAACTCCTGGTCGCCCACCAGCAGCATCATGATCTGGACGGTGACCGTCGTGACCGCCTCGAATGGATTCGCCGTCAGGCGCGCCGCCTGCCCGGCCGCCATCACGACGATCATCGTCTCGCCGATCGCCCGCGACACCGCGAGCAGGAAGGCGCCGACGATCCCGGGCAGCGCCGCCGGGACCATCACCTTGCGGATCGTCTCCGACAGCGTCGCCCCCATCGCGAGCGAGCCCTCCAGCATCGACCGCGGCACGGCGTTCAGCGCGTCGTCCGAGAGCGACGACACGAAGGGCACGATCATCACGCCCATCACGAGCCCCGCGGCGAGCGCGCTCTCCGACGCCACGTCGAGCCCGAGCGACTCACCGATCACCCGGATGCGGGGCCCCAGCACGAGCGCCGCGAAGGCGCCCCACACGACGGTCGGGATGCCCGCGATCACCTCGAGCAGCGGCTTCACCCAGGCCCGCGCGCGATCGCCCGCGTAGAAGGCGAGCTGGATCGCCGCCATCAGACCGACCGGGATCGAGATCGCCATGGCGATCCCCGTGATCAGCAGCGTGCCCGCGAAGACCGGCACCGCACCGAAGGCCCCCGAAGAGCCGACCTGATCCGCCCGGAGCGCCGTCTGCGGGCTCCACTCGGTCCCGAAGAAGAACTCGGCCGGACTGACGAGGCCGAAGAATCGGATCGCCTCGAAGAGGAGCGAGCCCACGATCCCGATCGTCGTCGCGATCGCCACGCAGGAGGACAGGAAGAGACCCGCGCGCAAGGCGGACTCGACGCGATTGCGGGCGCGCAGGCCGGGCGTGACCCGGGATCGCGCCCACGAGAGCCCCCCCGCCGCGAGCAGCGCGAAGCCCGCCGCGACCGAGAGCCCGAGCACCTGCCGCGCGCGATCGAGCGTGCGCTCGACGTGGGCATGCGCCTCGCTCAGGGCGGCGCCGTCCAGGCTCGAGAGGCCGCCGCGAACCTCCGAAAGCACGTGATCGGCCCTTTGATCCACGCCGAGCAGACCGCTCGCGTCGAGGGAGGCCGCCGCCCAGCCCTCGACGATCGTGCCGCCCGAGAGTGCCCAGAGCAGCAGCAGGGCCAGCGGGGGCCCCGCCGCCCAGAGCAGCACGAACTGGCCGTAGTGCTGGGGCAGCGAATTGAGGGAGACGTCGCCCTCGGCGGCGAGCTGCTCGGCCCGCCGACGGCCGAGCACGAAGCCCAGCCCCGCCAGCAGCGGCAGAAGTCCCCACAGCGCCTCGATCATGCGGCCCGTCCCCCGCCCGCCCCACGAGCCGATCGCGGAGCGCACCTCGAGCGGTCGGCGCTCCGCCGGCGACGAGCCGGAGCGCCCGGCCCACGAGGCGTCGCGCGGGAGGGTCGCCCGGATCGACCGGATGCGCGATCGCGGTTTCGTGACGGAAGTGTGACATTTGCGTCACGGAGTCCCTTCCACGTCCCGCGGCAGCGACCGGATCTCCCCGAAGACACGAGGGATTCGGGCGCCGACGGGATGCCATGGCAGCGTCACGGATTCGTCACACGGCCGCGCTATCTCGCTCCGGGCAAGGCCGGGGCGCGGACCTCGGAGGAGCATTCGGCATGGGAACCACGCAGAGCATCAAGACCGGTCGTGAGATCGAGGGACTCCGCCAGACCGTGCTGCGGATGGGCGGACTCTGCGAGGCGATCCTCGCCAAGTCCCTTCGCGCCGCCTGGGCCCGGGACGAGCGGTTGAGCGAGGAGGTCGCTCGCGACGACCTCGAGATCGACCGACTCGACGTCGAGGTCGACGCGGCCGTCCTCCGGGTGCTCGCGCTGCGGGCGCCCGTCGCCGCCGACCTGCGCCAGGTCCTCGCGATCAAGAACCTCGCGACCGACCTCGAGCGGGTCGGCGACCTCGCGCGCAACATCGCCAGCTCCGCCCACCGTCTGAGCCACCGCGACCCCGTCACACCCCCGCCGCGCCTGCGATCCCTCGCCGAGGACGCGCAACGCTCCCTCGCTCGTGCGATGCAGTCCTTTGCCGACCTCGACGCGCGACAGGCCCGGGCGGTGATCGCCGAGGACGAGGACATCGACGCGCTCGAGGGCACCGTGATCCGGGAGGCGATCGCCCGCATCCGCGAGGAGCCTTCGCTCTCCGAGCAGGAGATCGACCTGATCTTCATCGCCAAGAGCCTCGAGCGGATCGCCGACCACGCGACGAACATCGCCGAGGAGGTCGTGCTGGCCGCCGAGGCGCTCAACCTGAAGCACGCGGAGAAGCTGTCCCGTTAGGCCTTCGGGCGCGCGGCGGGACGCGAGGAGCCCTTCCGGTCATGACCCATCGAATCCTCGTGGTGGACGACGAGCCCGACATCCTGGAGCTCACCCGCTTCGCGCTGACGCGGGAGGGCTATCAGGTCGAGACGGCCTCGACCGGCGACGAGGGCCTCGCCCGCATGCGACGCGCGCGGCCCGACCTGGTCGTGCTCGACCTGATGCTGCCGGACGTGTCCGGCACCGAGATCTGCCGGACCATGCGCGGGAGCAGCGACCTCTCCGGCGTCCCGATCATCATGCTGACCGCGCGCTCGGACGAGGTCGATCGGATCGTCGGCTTCGAGCTCGGCGCCGACGACTACGTGACCAAGCCCTTCTCGCCCCGTGAGCTCTGCCTGCGCGTCAAGGCGATCCTGCGACGTGGGGTCGGCGGCGAGGTCGGCCCCGAGCACCTCGACCATCACGGGGTCACCCTCGACATCGACCGCCACCGCTGCGTGGTGGACGACGAGGAGATCAAGCTCACCGCCAAGGAGTTCGGCCTGCTCGCGAGCCTGATGCGACGCCCGGGACGCGTCCAGACCCGGGAGCGGCTGCTCGAGGAGGTCTGGGGCACGGACATCAACGTGACCCATCGGACCGTCGACACCCACATGAAGCGACTGCGCGAGAAGCTCGGGAGCGCGGGCGACCTGATCGACACGGTTCGGGGCGTGGGGTATCGGTTCCGGGAGTGAGACGCGCCCTCGCCCCCCGCCCGAGCGTGCCGTGAACCGATTGCAGCTCAAGATCGTGCTCTGGCTCGCCGCGCTGGCGGCCTTCGTGATCGCGACGGGGGAGATCGGCGGGCTCGCACTCCCGACGCGCGTCGGTCTCTCGGCGCTCGCCGTGGTGGCGCTCTCCTTCGTGCTTCGCCGCCTGTCGCTCGAGCCCCTCGAGCGGATCCGTCAGGTCGCGGACGCGCTGGCGGCGGGCTCCGACGCGCCGAGGCTCCGTCTCGATCGGGGCGACGAGCGGGACGCCGCGGCCCGGGCGATGAACCGACTCGCCGAGCGACTCGGCGAGCAGATCCGGGACGCCGGCCGCGAGGCCCAGCGCCTGGAGGCGGTGCTCGCCGAGCTCGTGGAGGGCGTGCTCGTCCTCGATCTCGAAGGCCGCATCACCCTCGCCAACCCCGGCTTCCGCGAGCTCTTCGGCGTGTGGGGCCCCGTCGAGGGACGCACGGTGATCGAGGTGCTGCGCCTGCCGGAGGTCGACGACCTGCTGACGAGCGCCCGGGACGCCGCGGCCGCCCTGGTGCGCGATGTCGAGGTGCGCGGACGCGGTCAGGCCGACCGGATCCTGCTCGCCCATGCGGCGGGCTTTCCAAGCAAGGGGCCGCGCGTCGGCGTCCTCGCCGTCTTCCACGACGTGACGCAGGTGCGCCGCGTGGATCGCGTGCGCCGGGACTTCATCGCGAACGCATCGCACGAGCTGCGCACCCCGCTGACGGCGATCCAGGGCTTCGCCGAGACCCTGGCGTCGACGTCTCCCCTCGACCCGGAGGAGACGGCCACCTATCTCGGCGTGATCCAGCGCAACGCGCGCCGCATGACGACCCTGATCGACGACCTGATGGAGCTCTCCCGCATCGAGAGCGACGCGGCACCCGCCGCCCTCGACTTCGGTCCGGTCGACGTCTGCCGTGTCGCACGCACGCAGCTCGCCGACCTCGCTCCCCGCCTGGAGCGGGCCAAGCTCGAAGCGGAATGCCTCTCGGACTCTGCCCCGCCGGCCTGGACCGATCGCCACGCCCTCGAACGCATCCTCGAGAATCTGCTCACGAATGCGATCCGCTACACGGACGCGGGCGGACGCATCACGGTCGAGGTCGTACCGCGCGCCGACCGCCTCGAGGTCACCGTCGCCGACACCGGCATCGGAATTCCCAAGGACGTGCAGGACCGCATCTTCGAACGCTTCTACCGCGTCGACGCCGCGCGCTCCCGGGCCGTCGGCTCGACGGGCCTCGGGCTCTCGATCGTGAAGCACCTGCTCCAGTCGATCCGCGGCGAGATCCGCGTGGAGAGCGAGCCTGGTCAGGGCTCCCGCTTCATCGTCTCCCTGCCGCGGGCCTCGGGAGACCCCGAGGTCCCGGCCGGCTGAGCGCGATCAGCTGAAGACGAGGCCCTCGCCATCGGGCGCGAGATCCGCGCGGATCGTCTTGCCCTCGCCGAACTCGCCCTCGAGGATGCGCATGGCGAGCGGGTCCTGCACCTCGCGCTGGATCAGACGCTTGAGCGGCCGCGCACCATACTGCGGGTCATAGCCCCGCCGCGCCAGGAACTGCTTCGCCGCGTCCGTCAGCTCGAGCGATAGCCTGCGTTCCGCGAGCCGCTTGCGCAGCTGCTCGAGCTGGATGTCGAGGATGTGCCCGATCTGCTCCTCGCGCAGCGCGTGGAAGATCACGATGTCGTCGATCCGATTCAGGAACTCCGGCTTGAAGTGCGCGCGCAGGGCGTCCATCACGCGGTTGCGCATCTCCTCCTCGGCCGCCGAGCCGGCGGTCGCACTCGCCGTGAGATCGACGATGTGCGCGCTGCCGAGATTCGAGGTCATGATCAGGACCGTGTTGCGGAAGTCGACCGTGCGGCCCTGGCCGTCGGTCAGACGACCGTCGTCGAGGATCTGCAGGAAGATGTTGAACACGTCCGGATGGGCCTTCTCGATCTCGTCGAAGAGCACCACGCTGTACGGGCGTCGCCGCACGGCCTCGGTCAGATAGCCGCCCTCGTCGTAGCCGACGTAGCCGGGGGGCGCGCCGACGAGTCGCGACACGGCGTGCTTCTCCATGAACTCGCTCATGTCGATCCGCACCATCGCCTGCTCGTCGTCGAAGAGGAACTCCGCGAGCGCCCGGGCCGTCTCGGTCTTGCCGACGCCCGTCGGCCCGAGGAAGATGAACGAGCCGATCGGGCGGCTGGGATCCTGCAGGCCCGCGCGTGCGCGGCGCACGGCGTTGGCGACCGCATGCAGCGCCTCGTCCTGCCCGACCACCCGCTTCGCGAGCCCCTGCTCCATCCGGAGCAGCTTCTCCTGCTCGCCCTCGAGCATCTTGGTCACGGGCACACCGGTCCACTTCGAGACGATCTCCGCGACCTCGTCGGCGGTCACCTCCTCGGAGAGCACGCTGCCCGTGGCCTGGAGCTCCTCGAGCTCCTTCTGCTTGGCCGAGAGACGATTCTCGAGCTCGACGAGCTTGCCGTAGCGAAGCTCGGCGGCGCGCTCGAGATCGCCGGCGCGCTCGGCGCGCTCGTAGTCGGCCGTGAGCTGCTCGCGCTCCTCCTTCGCCGAGCGCACGGCGGCGATCAGCTCCTTCTCGTGCTGCCAGGCGCCCTTCATCGAGTCGGACGAGGTCCGCAGCTCGGCGATCTCCTTCTCGACCGACTCGAGCCGCTCCTTGCTCGCGGCGTCGCTCTCCTTCTTGAGGGCCTCGCGCTCGATCTCGAGCTGGGTGCGCTTGCGCTCGAGCTGGTCGAGCTCCTCGGGCATGGAGTCGATCTGCACGCGCACGCGGCTTGCCGCCTCGTCGACGAGGTCGATCGCCTTGTCCGGCAGGAAGCGGTCCGTGATGTAGCGATGGGAGAGCGTCGTGGCGGCGACGAGGGCGGCGTCCTGGATGCGCACACCGTGATGCACCTCGTAGCGCTCCTTCAGGCCGCGCAGGATCGAGATCGTGTCCTCGACCGAGGGCTCGCCCACGAAGACGGGCTGGAAGCGGCGCGCGAGGGCGGCGTCGCCTTCGATGTACTTGCGGTACTCGTCGAGGGTCGTCGCGCCGATGCAGCGCAGGTCGCCGCGGGCCAGCGCGGGCTTCAGCATGTTCGCCGCGTCGGCGGAGCCCTCGGCGGCGCCGGCGCCGACGATCGTGTGCAGCTCGTCGATGAAGAGGATGATCTGGCCCTCGGCCTCCTGCACCTCGCGCAGCACGGCCTTCAGGCGATCCTCGAACTCGCCGCGGTACTTGGCGCCGGCGACGAGGGAGCCGATGTCGAGGGAGACGACGCGGCGGTCCTTGAGGGTCTCGGGGACGTCGCCCGCGACGACGCGCTGGGCGAGTCCCTCGGCGATCGCGGTCTTGCCGACGCCGGGCTCGCCGATCAGGACGGGGTTGTTCTTGCTGCGCCGCGAGAGGACCTGCACGACGCGGCGGATCTCCTCGTCGCGGCCGATCACGGGATCGAGCTTGCCCGCACGGGCGCGGTCCGTCAGGTCGATGCCGAACTTCTCGAGGGCCTGGTACTTCGACTCGGGATCGGGGTCGGTCACGCGCGCCCCACCGCGGATCGCGGCGAGGGCCTGGAGCAGCCCCTCGTGGCTCGCGCCCGCGCCGCGCAGCAGGCGGCCCGTCGCGTCGGACTTGTCCTTCGCCATCGCGAGCAGCAGGTGCTCGGTCGAGACGTATTCGTCCTTGAGGCTCGCTGCCTCTTCGAAGGCCGCCTCGAGGATGCGCGAGAGGGCCTGGCTGATCTGCGCCTGGGCGCCGCCGGAGACCTTGGGGATCTGACCGAGGAGCTTCTCGAGGTCCCGGTTCAGGCCATCGATCGAGACGCCGAGCTTCTGGAGCACCGGGACCGTGCTGCCTTCCGGCTGGGCGAGGAGTGCTGCCAGCACATGGGCCGCCTCGATCGACTGATGGCCGCGCTCGCTGCAGACGCTCTGGGCCTGCTGGAGCGCCTCCTGGCTCTTGATCGTCAGCTTGTCGAAGCGCATCGCATCTCCTCCCCGACGGGCCGCACCCGCCCATGGCGCGAGGAGGTGGTCGCGAATGCGTCCGAGTCAAGGGCGGGAGTGCTTCGGGCGCGGAAGGGCGGCCGGCAAACGGGGCGTGAGGCCCCGCCGACGTCGCTCGGGAGCGGGCGGGCGGCTCCCGCGAGTCAGAGCTCGAACTGGATCGAGATGCGCTCGGCGAGCACGGGCTCGAGGCGATCGTGCAGGAAGGCCTGGTGCTCGGGGTGTACGACGTAGGCCTGGAACGCCTCGGCGTCCCCGAAATCGGCCACGACGCCGAAGTCGTAGTTGCCGGCGCGCAGGCCGAGGTCGGCGCCGTAGGAGTAGGCCTCGATTCCCGGGACACGCTCTGCGACCCGAGCGAGGCCCTTCGCGAGGGACGACCGCGCGTCGACCGGGGCGTCGCCCTTCAGTCGGAAGAGTGCGACGTGTCGGATCATGCTGGGGCTCCTGGCGCCGCCTCGGGCTCGCTCGGCGCGGGGCTTTCCGGCCGGTCGGCGCTAGGCGCGCCCGATCTTCCGGTGCCTGAACTTCTGGGATTTCGGGCCGCCGCCCTCGGCGATCCGCTTCTCGCGCTGCTCGACGTAGAAGTCCCAGCTGCCGCTGCAGAACTCGACGACGGCGTCGCCCTCGAAGCCGAGGATGTGGGTCGCGACGCGGTCGAGGAAGTAGCGGTCGTGGGTGATGACGATCGCGCAGCCCGGATACTCCGAGAGCGCCTCCTCGAGCACGCGCAGGGTCATCAGGTCGAGGTCGTTCGTCGGCTCGTCGAGGATGATGAAGTTCGACGGCTTGCGGAGCATCTTCGCGAGCTGGAGACGATTGCGCTCACCGCCCGAGAGCTGGCCGACGGCGGTCTGCTGGATCGAGCCGCTGAAGAGGAAGCGGGCGAGGTAGTGGCGGACCGAGAGGGTCTTGTCGCCGTACTCGATCACGTCGGAGCCGTCGGCGACCTCGTCGTAGACCGAGAGCTCGTCGCGCAGGGTCTGCCGCGTCTGGTCGACGTAGCAGAAGCGCGTGTTCTCCCCGACCTCGACCGTGCCGGAGTCGGGCTGCTCGCGGCCGACGATCATGTTGACGAGGGTCGTCTTCCCGAGGCCGTTCGCGCCCGTCACGCCGACGATGGCGCCGGGCGGCATGTCGAAATCGAAGTGGTCGAGCAGGACCTTGTCGCCGTAGGACTTGCAGACGTCCCGGAGCGAGAGGACCTTGCTGCCGAGCCGCGGGCCGAAGGGGATGCGCAGGTCGAGCTCGTCCGCGGGCTGGACGCGGCTCGCCTTCTCGACGAGATCCTCGTAGGCCGCGATCCGCGCCTTCGACTTCGTGCGCCGGGCCTGGGGCGTCGAGCGGATCCACTCGAGCTCACGGGCCACCGCCTTCAGCAGGTTCGCGTCCGTGCGATCCTGGATCTCCTGCTGCTTCTCCTTCGCCTCGAGGAAATCGGAGTAGTTGCCCTCGTAGGAGCGGATCTCGCCGTGGAAGACCTCGAGCATGCGGTTCGCTACGCGATCGAGGAAGTAGCGATCGTGGGTGACGAGGATGTAGGTCCCGGCGTAGCCCGCCAGGAAGGTCTCGAGCCAGGCGACCGTATCGGCATCGAGATGGTTGGTCGGCTCGTCGAGGATCAGGACGTCCGGGTGTGCGAGCAGCTCCTTGCAGAGCGAGACGCGCCGCCGTTCACCGCCCGAGAGCGAGCGCACGTCACGATCCCCTGGCGGCAATCGCAGCGCGTCCATCGCCGCCTCGATCCGGTTGTCGAGGGCCGCGGGATCCATTGCATCCCGCGCCTCGAGTGCCTCCTGCACCTCGCCCTGCTCCGCGAGCAGCGCGTTCATCCGCGCCTCGTCCTCCATGACCTCGGGATCGGCCCAGGCCGCCAGGATCTCGTCGTAGCGCCGCAAGAGCGCCCGCGTCTCCTCGACCGACTGCTCGACGTTCTGCCGTACGGTCTTGTCGAGATCGAGCTCGGGCTCCTGCGAGACGTATCCGACGCTCGCTCCCTTCGCGACGTGGAGATCGCCTTCGTACTCCGTGTCGCGGCCGGCGAGGATCCGCATCAGCGTCGACTTGCCGACGCCGTTCACCCCGAGCACCCCGACGCGATCGCCCGGCTGCAGACTGAAGGAGGCGCCCTTCAGGATCGTGCGATCCCCGAAGCGACGCCCCAATCCCTTGGCGATCAGGATCGGCTGACCCGGCTTGAGCCCGTGCATGCTTTCCTTCCCCGCGCCGGCCTACCCGAGCGCCGACTCGATCCGGCTCTTGACCTCGTCCGAGCAGGGCTCGACCGGCGGCGCAAAGCGCGCCAGCACGCGGCCGTCCCGGCCGACGAGGAACTTCGCGAAGTTCCAGGCGACATCGCCCGGCCCGTCGGGCTGCGTCTGCTCGGCCGTCAACCACGCGTAGAGAGGATGGCGCCCGGCCCCGTTGACCTCGATCTTCGCGAAGAGCGGGAAGTCGACGCCGTAGTTCGTCCGACAGAAGCCGGCGATCTCGGCCTCGTCACCCGGCTCCTGACCGGCGAACTGATTGCAGGGGAATGCCAGGATCGCGAGTCCGCGATCGCGATACTCCGTGTCGAGGCGCACGAGACCGTCGTATTGCGGCGTGAGCCCGCAGGCCGAGGCGACGTTCACCACCAGGCAGACCTTGCCCGAGAAATCCGACAGCTTGCGCTCCGTCCCGTCGATCGATCGCGCCGTGAAATCCGCCAGCGTCGCCATGTCCACTCCTCCTCGTTCGATCCTTCGCTCGTCGCGCGGCCGGGCGCCCGCCGACCCCGCCTCGGGCCCGACCCTCCGGCCCACTCCCGTCCCCGGACGAGCCCGCTCCGTCCGGAGCGCCACGCGACCGGGGATCGCGCCGATCCGACGTCGACCGCCGATCGCAGCCCTCAGCGCGAGAGCGCGCGATTCACGATCTCGTACACGTCCTTCGACAGCGCGCCCTTCGATGCGATCCGCTCGAGCTGCGCCTGCATCGCGACCTGTCGCGACTCGTCGTAGCGACGCCAGTCGTTGAAGGTCGAGGCCATGCGGGACGCGAGCTGGGGATTCGCACCGTCGAGCTCGAGCACGGCATCCGCCAGGAAGACGTAGCCCTCGCCCGAAGCGTCGTGGAACCGTACCTGATTCCCCGCACAGAAGGCACCGATCAGGGCGCGCACCCGGTTCGGATTGCGCAGATTGAAGTCCGGGTGCGCAGCGAGCGCCTTCACGTGGGCCAGCGTGTCGCGCCGGGCGCTGCCCGCCTGGATCGTGAACCACTTGTCGAGGACGAGCGGATCCTCGCGGAAGCGTCGATGGAACGCCTCGACGACGTCGTCCCGGCGCGGATGCTCGAGATCCGCGAGCACGAGGAACGCCGCCTGGGCGTCGGTCATGTTGTCGGCCGACTCGTATTGCCGCCAGGCGGCCTCGATCGCCTCCTCGTTCCCGGTCCAGACGAGCGCCCGCAGCACGGCGGCCCGCAGCCGGCGTCGGTCGATCTCCGCCTTCTCGTGTACGTACGCGCCGCGCGGCGCGAGCCCGCCATAGGCGTCCCAGAGCGCGTCGGCGTGGGCGCCCGCAAGCGCGCGACCGAGCCCCTCCCGCGCTGCGTGGATCTCGTCCGGCCGGATCGTCTCGAGCTCGTGTCCGATCACCCGCTCCGCCGGCAGCGTCATCGCCATCGCACGCAGCGACCCGTCGAGCGCCTCGTCCTCGAGCACGCGTCCCCAGGCTTCGGCAAAGGCCGGATCGATCTGCGGCCGCCCGCCCTGGACCAGGGTGCCGACGTCCCGGACCAGCAGCGCCGTCGCGAGACGCTGTCCCGCCTCCCAGCGATTGAAGGGATCCTCGTCGCGGGCCATCAGGAAGGCCAGCTCTTGCGACGACTGCTCCATCTCGAGGCGCACGGGGGCAGAGAAGTTGCGCAGGACCGAGGGCACGGGGGCTTCGTCGACGCCCTCGAAGACGAAGCGCTGGGACGCCTCCCGCAGCTCGAGCACCCGGGTCGTCGCCGCCTTCGACGCCGGCTCGCCCTCGAGCCGCAGCGGCAGGCCGCGGCCCGCCGGATCGAGCAGCCCGACCGCGACCGGCATGTGCAGCGGCCGACGCTCGGCAGCCCCGGCGATCTCGAAGGCCGTCTCGGGATAGTCCTGCGCGAGGGTGAGCACGTAGCGGCGTCCGGCGGCGTCGTGCTCCCCGTGTGCCCGCAGCCGCGGCGTCCCCGCCTGCTGGTACCAGCGCTCGAACTGCCCGAGATCCCGCCCGTTCGCGTCGGCCATCGCCGCCCGGAAGTCGTCGCAGGTCACGGCCTGCCCGTCGTGGCGATCGAAGTAGAGGTCCATGCCGCGCCGGAAGCCGTCCTCCCCGAGCAGCGTCGCGTACATCCGGATGACCTCGGAGCCCTTCTCGTAGACCGTCGCCGTGTAGAAGTTGTCCATCGAGATGTAGGACTCGGGCCGGATCGGATGCGCCATCGGCCCCTCGTCCTCGGGAAACTGACGCGCCCGGAGCGCCTTCACGTGGGCGATGCGGTTGACCGCGGCGGACGTGGTCTCCTCGCTGAAGCGCTGGTCGCGATAGACCGTGAGACCTTCCTTGAGCGTCAGCTGGAACCAGTCGCGGCAGGTGACGCGATTGCCGGTCCAGTTGTGGAAGTACTCGTGGCCGATCACCGACTCGATGCCCTCGTAGTCGTCGTCCGTGGCCGTCTCGGGCTTCGCGAGCACGAATTTCGAGTTGAAGACGTTGAGGCCCTTGTTCTCCATGGCGCCCATGTTGAAGTCACCGACCGCGACGATCATGTAGATGTCGAGGTCGTACTCGAGACCGAAGCGCTCCTCGTCCCATTTCATCGCGCGCTGGAGCGAGCGCAGGGCATGCTCGCAGCGGTCGACGTTCTGCGGCTCGACCCAGATCTCGAGCCGCACGGCTCGGCCCGAGCGCGTCACGAACGCGCCGTCGTGACAGCGCAGGTCGCCGGCCACGAGCGCGAAGAGGTAGCTGGGCTTGGGGAAGGGATCCTCCCAGACGACGCGATGGCGACCGCCGGGCCGGTCCTCGCTCGCGAGGCGGTTGCCGTTCGAGAGCAGCACGGGATAGCGCGCGCGCTCGGCCTCGATCGAGACGCGGTAGCGCGCCATCACGTCGGGGCGGTCCAGGAACCAGGTGATGCGGCGGAAGCCCTCGGCCTCGCATTGCGTGCAGAAGTTGCCGCTGCTCTTGTAGAGGCCGGAGAGCTGGGTGTTCGTCTCGGGATGGATCCGGACGACCGTCCGGAGCTCGAATCGCTCCGGGGGGGTGAAGACCGTGAGGTGCTCGTCTTCGACCGCGTACTCGGCCGCTTCGAGGGCCCGCCCGTCGATCGCGATCTCGAGCAGCTCGAGATCCTCGCCGTCGAGCACGAGGGGAACGCGCTCGGAAGGCGTGCGGGGGCGATCGGCGCGACGGCGGATCGCGAGCCGGGCCTCGACCCGGGTGTGGTCCTCGTGGAGGTCGAAGTCGAGGTCGACCGAGTCGATCAGGTAGTCGGGGACGCGGTAGTCGCGGCGCAGGACGGTCGCAGGCTTCGATCCACTCACGGCTTCTCCCTCGCGCGCGCGGCCGGGGGGCGACGCAAAATAGGAATTGGCGATGGCCGGGGCAAGCCACTAGCCTCGCCGCGGCCGCGACCGTCCGACCGCATTCGTCGCCGGCCGGCCGTGTAGAGGGGGGAGTCGATCGCGATGAGGCGCGCGGGCCGCTTTCCCGACCTCGCGATCCCGCGCAGCCGGAGCGGGCCGCAAGAGCCCGTGCCGCGCCCGGATCGCCTGCGTCGCGTGCTGCTGCTCGTCCTGCTCACGACGGCGGCGTTCGGCTGCGCGGGTCGGGGCGGGCCCGGCACCGGCCCCGCGCTGCGCGTCGGCGTCTCGCCCGACCGCCCGCCCGTCGTCTTCGAGCAGGACGGCGAGATCATCGGGATCGAGGCGGATCTCGCTCGCGGGGTCGCGGAGGCCCTCGGCCGCAGACTCGTCTTCGAGCGCCGCCCCTTCGACGAGCTGATCCCCGCCCTCGAGCGGGGCGAGATCGACGTCGTGATGAGCGGACTGACGATCACGCCCGAGCGCGCCGCCCGCGTCCGCTTCGTCGCCCCCTGGCTCGAGGTCGGGCAGCTCGCCCTGATCCGGGCCCGCGACCTCGCGCGCTTCGGCCGCGTGCACCAGATCCGTCGCGCCGACGCCCGGGTGGGCTACGAGCGGAACACGGAAGGCGAGCGCTTCGTCGCGGAGATGCTCCCCCGCGCGCGCAGCTTCGCCTTCGACGACGTCGAGTCGGGGCTGCGCAGCCTGCGCGCCGGTCGCATCGACTACTTCGTCCACGACGCCCCCACGATCTGGCGCCTGGCGGGCGACCCGACCCAGCGGGACCTGCACGGCCTCTACCATCCCCTGACCGAGGAGCGCCTCGCCTGGGCCGTGCGTCTTGGCGACGAGTCCCTCGCCCGCCAGCTCGAGACCACCCTCGCCGACTGGAAGCGCCAGGGGCTGATCGAGCCCATCGTCGATCGCTGGATCCCCGTGCGCATCACCCTCGGCCGATAGGAAGGCCCCATGTCCGCGCCGCGCCGCGAGTTCGACGCCCGCCATCCCCTCCGCGTCGGACTCGTCGGGAGCGGCATGATGGGCTTCGAGCACGTGCGCAACCTGGCGCTCCAGGACGAGGTCCTGCTCGTCGCGCTCGCCGACCCGCATCCTCCGTCCCGGGCGCTGGGCCGACGAGCCGCCGGTCGCCCCGTCGCGACCTACGAAGACGTCGGCGAGATGGTCGAGCAGGAGCGCCTCGACGTGGTCGTCGTGGCGACCCCGAATCACACCCATGCGGCCGTCCTCGACGCACTGCTCGACCGACCGATCCACGTGCTCGTCGAGAAGCCCCTCTGCACGACCCTCGAGGACTGCGAACGGATCGCCCGGGCGGCGGACACGAGAGACGCGCTCCTCTGGGTCGGGCTCGAGTACCGCTACATGCCACCGGTCGCGCGCCTGATCGAGCTCGTCCGCGACGGCGCCGTAGGAAGGCTCCGCATGCTCGCGATCCGCGAGCATCGCTTCCCCTTCCTGCCCAAGGTCGGAGACTGGAACCGCTTCAACCGCTTCACGGGCGGCACCCTCGTCGAGAAGTGCTGCCACTTCTTCGACCTGATGAACCTGATCGTCGGCGTGCCGGCGCTTCGCGTCTACGCGTCGGGCGCCCAGGACGTGAACCACCTCGAGGAGCGCTACGACGGCGAACGACCCGACATCCTCGACAACGCGTACGTCCTCGTCGACTACGAGGACGGCACCCGCGCCCTGCTCGACCTCTGCATGTTCGCCGAGGGCTCCCGCAACGAGCAGGAGATCGCCGCGACCGGCGACCTCGGCAAGGTCGAGTGCTTCGTGCCGGAGAGCCGTGTCGTCGTCGGACGCCGCGCCGATCGCGCGATCGAGCAGACCCTCGTCGAGGTGCCCGAGGCGATCCTCGCCGCCGGCTTCCATCACGGCGCGACCTACTACCAGCAGCGCGCCTTCCTCGAGGCGATCCGGAATCCCGACGCCCCGCGCATCGACGCGCGCGCCGGCCTCGCGGCCACGGCCCTCGGCCTCGCGGCGCAACGCTCGATCGAGTGCGGAGCGCCCGTCGCACTCGCCGCCCCACCGACCGATGTCCGGGCGGGGCCCTGAGTCAGAGTCCGCCCGGCGCCCGGAGCGGAGCCTCCCCCTCCAGGAGCCGCTCGAAGATCCGCACCATCGTCTCGACCTCGTCGATCGGCACCGACTCCCGCGCCGTATGCGCGAGCGAGATCGAGCCGGGCCCCAGCACGACCGACGGCACACCGGCCCGGGCGAAGACGCCCGCATCGGTGCCGAAGGCGACGTGATCGAGCTCGCCCGGCCGTCCGACGGACTCGAGGGCCGCAAGGCAGGCGTGGATCGGGCGTGCATCACGCGGCGTCTCGAGCGGCGGCTTCTCCTCCGTGCAGGCCTCGACGACGACCTCCCCGACGAGCCCCTCCGCCCGAAGCGTCGCCTCGAGCTGCGCCCGCACGTCGGCCACACGCTCCTCCGGCAGCGTGCGCCGATCGACCCAGACGCGCGCCTCGTCGGGCACGATGTTCGGCGCCTGACCGCCGCGGATCACCCCGATCGAGAGCGTCGCGGGCCCGAGCGTTGGATGCGGGCGCGTGGCGAGGATCGCCGCGTCGCGCTCGATCGCGAGGATCGCCCGGGCCAGCAGCACGATCGCATTGCGGCCGGCGCCGGGATCGGAGCTGTGACACGCCCGGCCCTGCGCGCGGAGTCGCGCGTGGACGACGCCCTTGTGCGCGTGGATGACGCGCAGCTCCGTCGGCTCCGTCGCGAGCACCCAATCGGGACGTCGGTCGCCGAGATGTGCCAGGACGTCGGCCACGCCCACGCTGCGAAGCTCCTCGTCGGCCTCGCCCACGACGATCAGGTTGCGCCGCAGCCGGCCGCGTTCGAGCACACGGAACAGGGCCGCGAGCAGCGCCGCCATCCCGGCCTTCGTATCGCACGCGCCCCGCCCGAAGACCCGATCGCCTTCCACGACCGGATCGAAGGGATCGATCTCCATGCCGTCGACGGGCACCGTATCGAGATGGCTCGCGACGAGCAGCGTCTCGGCCCCGGCGCCCGCACGCGCCTCGGCCACGACGCTCGTGCGTCCGCCCCGACCGACGAGGGCCGCATCGAGCCCCAGCCGTGCGAGCTCCCCGGCGACGTGCTCGGCGATCGCCTGCTCGCCCACGATCTCCGCGGGCAGATCGTCGCGTCCCATCGGATTCACCGACGGGATCGCCACCAGCTCGCGCAGGGCACGGATGCTCCGGGGCCATTCCTTCACTCGAGCCGGCTCCTCGCGACGCGGCGACGGGGCGTCCACCGCGAACGCCGCAGTCTACCGGCGGCGGGCGTCTCGGGCCAAAGCATGGAAAGCTCGCGCGTCCCCGGCGCCGAGCGCACGCCGCAAGCAAGAAAGAGAGGAAGACCGCGATGGGTACGGGGGCCGCCTGCATGCTGCTGTCCGCCTTCGCGTTCAGCGTCATGACCGCGCTCGTCAAGCTCGCGGGCGAGCGCCTGCCGAGTCAGGAGATCGTGGTCGCGCGGGCGCTCGTCAGTCTCTTGCTGACTTACGCATTGCTGCGACGCGCCGGCGTGTCGCCCTGGGGCGAGCAGCGCGCCTGGCTCTGGCTGCGCGGGCTCTTCGGCTTCGCGGGGCTCTCGTGTGTCTTCGCCGCCGTGACGCACCTGCCGCTCGCGGAGGCGACGGTGCTGCAGTACCTGCACCCGGCGATCACGGCCGTGCTGGCGGCGCTCTTCCTCGGCGAGGCGATCGGCAGCCGGGTCGTGATGGCGAGCGCTATCAGCCTCGCGGGCGTCGTGCTGGTCGCCCGTCCGCGCTGGCTCTTCGGCCTGACGGCCGACACGCTCGATCCGCTCTGGGTGCTCGTCGCGATCGGCGGCGCGGCCTTCAGTGCCGCCGCCTATGTCGTCGTTCGGCGGCTCGGGCGCAGCGAGCACCCCCTCGTGATCGTCTTCTACTTCCCGCTCGTCACGGTGCCGGCGGCGCTGCCGACGATGCTCCCGGACTTCGTCTGGCCCGAGGGCCGGGAGTGGGCGCTGCTGCTCGGCATCGGGCTCGCCACGCAGATCGGGCAGGTCAGCCTGACACGCGGGCTCGCGCTGCTCCCGGCGGCAGAGGGGACGGCGCTGTCGTACCTGCAGGTCGTCTTCGCCGCGATCTGGGGTGTGCTCGTATTCGGCGAGCAGCCGGACGGCCTCGCGATCGGGGGTGGCCTGCTCGTGATCGGGAGTGCGTTCTGGCTCTCGCGGGCCCGCTAGCGGGCCCGCGCGGAGACCGGCGGCCGAGAATGACCAGGATCGGGCCAGGCTCCCCCGGCGCCCGGCCCCACACGACCGACCCGGGCCGCAACCGCTGCGAGCCCCTCGCCCGTCGCCATCGCCTCCTCCCACACGATCACCGTGAGGCGGCGGGTCGACTCGCTCGCCCGGAGGAGCCGACCGACCTCGACGCCATCGAGACCCGGCAGCGACGCCTCGACCAGCACCCAGTCGGGCACGTCCTCGACCGCACGCTGCAGTCCGGCGAGCGCATCGCGCGCCTCGATGGTGTCGTGGCCAGCGTCGCGCAGGATGCGATGGGCGAGCAGGCGAAAGGCCGGGCGCGAGTCGATCACGAGCACTCTGGCCATGCCGGGGTTCCTCCCGAGCGCCCATGCAGATCGGCGCTCGCGATTCTCATCGGTCATGGCCTGCAATTCGTGACGAAGAATTTCGAGCCCGGTTGAAATCTTCTGGCCCACCTACGGAATTCACCCGAAGATGAGCCCTCGCTTCGCCGGATCGCCGCGGGGAACGCCCCACTCGGTCGACCCCTGGAGCCCCGAGCGGCCCAAGCCATCGCTCCGTGGTCGAGACTTCTCCCGACGCTCGAGTCGTGGGGAGCCGCCGCGCGTCACAGACGAGCGTGCCGCAGCTCGGTCTCGAGGATCGCCACGCAGCCGATCGCCTCGAGCGCATCGATCACGCGCTGGGTCGACGCCTTCTCGACGAGCACCTTCACGGCGAGCCAGTCGGCATCCTGCAGGTGCGCGACCGTCGGCGAGGAGAAGCCGGGCGTGATCGCGACGGCCTCCTCGATCCGGGCGGCCGGGCAGTTGTACTCGAGCAGCGAGTAGCGGGCCGCCGCCAGCACCCCGTCGATCCGCCGCAGCAGCTGCTCGGCGAGCTCGGGATCGCGGGGCCGACCGCTGCCGATCAGGACGGCCTCGGCCTCGAGCACGCGATCGAGCTCGACGAGGTCGTTCTCGACGAGACTGTTGCCCGTCTCGACGATCTCGACGATCGCGTCGACGAGTCCGAGCAGCACCATCACCTCGACGGCGCCCTGGAGCTCGATGACGTGGACGTCCTCGACGCCGTGCTCCTCGAAGTAGCGGCGGGCGAGCCGGACGAACTTGGCCCCGACGACGCGACCCGCGAGGTCGCGCGCAGCCGCGAAGGGGGCGTCCTTGTGCACCGCGACGGAGAGGCGGCAGCGCCCGAAGCCGAGACGACGGTGCTCGACGACGTCGACGCCCTTCTCGAGGACCTGGTCGCTGCCCGTGATGCCGAGGTCGACGACGCCCTCGGCGACGAGGACCGGGATGTCGGCCGTGTTGGTGAAGATGATGCGGAGGCCCGTGTCGCTGCAGACCGAGAAGAGCCGGCGGCCCGAGACGCGAAAGCGCAGTCCCGCGCGCTCCAGGGTCGCGAGCGCCGAGTCGCGCAGTCGCCCCTTGGACGGGATCGCGATGCGCAGCCGCTCGTCGGGAATCATCGACCGCCCCCTCCGGCCTGCCCGCCGCGCGCGGCCTTCTCGGCGAGGCCGCCGACGCCGAAGCGCCGGGCCAGCTCGGCGTAGACCCGGCTCGGCTCGACGCCACGGGACAGCATCAGCACCCAGAGGTGGAAGAGCAGATCCGCGGCCTCGTGCGCGACGGCCGCGTCGCTCTCGTCGCGGGCCGCCGCGATCACCTCGGCCGCCTCCTCCTCGACCTTCGCCCCGATCGAGGCGATGCCCCCGTCGAGCAGGGACACGACGTAGCTACCCGCCGGCCTCTCCTGGCGACGCGTCTCGAGGACGCTGAAGAGCCGGTCGAGGATGCGGGCATCGTCCTGGGAAGCGGGATCCATCCGGCCCTCGGCGTGCAGTGGGCGGGCGAGTCTAGCAGCCGGCCGATGCGTCGCGGGTCGAGCTCGTGGTGCGATCCGACCCGCCCGGGCCGCCGGGCGCTCAGAGGGGATCGCCGCGCTCGTCGGGACAGGGCTGCCCGTCCGCGCCGACCGGAATCGAGCCGCGCGCGCGCCCGTTCCGGGCGAAGAGATCCCGAACGAGCGCGCACTTCTCCCGGCGGTCGAGCCCGGGCTCCGCCTCGACCGCCGCGATCACCCGATCGATCGAGAGCTGCGAGCGGTCGACGCGAATGCCCCCGTCCGCCTCGGCATCGAAGACGAGCAGCGCGCCCGCCCGCCCTTCCTCGGCGGCCCAGGCGGGCCACGCCACCCCGTCGGCGGCACCGCCCCGCCCCGGCCGACCGGCACGCGCGAACTCGCCCCAGTAGTCCATCATCCGCTGGGACAGCAGCTCGCGACTCGCGCGCGTCTCCTCGCGAAAGACCATTCGGTCGACGAGGGGATCACCGAGCTCGAAGGTGCCGAAGAGGAAGGGCAGCTCGAAGCCATGGGCCGCCCCGAGCAGCTGCGAAAGCTCGACGCCCACGCCGAGCAGCTTCGGCATCTCGTCCCAGTCGAAGCGGTAGGCGTAGACCTCGCGATGTCCCGCCGCGAGCATCGCCTGCGCGGGTCCGTGAACGGCGCGAATGGCCCAGAGATCGCTGTGATGGCGCGCGCGGCGCTCGTAGTCGACGGGGTCGAGGATCCGGTAGAAGAGGCCGAACGTGCGCCGGACGTGCTCGGGATCCTGGGACAGGAAGAGCTTCGATTCGTCGCGGTTGCTGCCCAGCACGACGGGGACACGATGGAAGCGGCCGGCGGCCACGACCTCGAGCCAGTCGTCTTCGGGCAGGAGCGCGCCGTCCCGGATCAGGATCGGTACGTCGAGGCGATCGGGGAAGTCGGGATCGCGATACGCGTCCAGCACCTCGCTCGGCGATCGACCGCGCAGGAAGCTTCGCAGGTCCGCGTCGGGCAGCTCCGCGGCGTAGCGCCGCGCCGCCTCGCGATCCGGCACGACCCCGGATCGCTCGATCAGGGAGACGACGGTTTCGGCGGAGCTCTTGCGCAGGCCCGAGCCCTCGCCGGCCTCGGGATCGAAGGGCGCCTCCGCCTCCACCCGACCGACCGAGTCGGTCGAGCCGCTCTGCGCGATGGCACGATGGAAGAGACCGCGGGCCGGCTCGGCGAGCAGGAGCGCGAGCACGTCGCTCGCACCCGCCGACTCGCCGAAGATCGTGACGTCGTTCGGATCCCCTCCGAACTCGCCGATGTGTCGCGCGACCCATCGCAGCGCGGCGATCTGATCGAGCAACGCGAAGTTGCCGGAGGCCTCGAGGGGATCGTCGGCCTCCCGGCGCAGGGCCGGGTGCGAGAGCCAGCCGAAGGGACCGAGCCGATAGTTGAAGGTGACGACGACGGCGCGCTCGCGACCCGCCAATCGCGCCCCGTCGTACATGGAGAGCCCGGCGTGCCCCCAGCGATTGCCACCGCCGTGCAGGAACACCAGCACCGGCAGACGCTCGCGACCACTCGGAATCGCGTCGGGCTCGAGCCGCGGCGCCCACACGTTGAGCCGCAGGCAGTCCTCCTCTCCGACCACACCGTCGGGTCCCGCCGTCGCCACGCCACCGAGCCGGGATGGCAGCTGCACGCAGGGCGGCCCGAACGCGAGCGCATCGAAGGTGTCGACCCAGGCATTCGGCGCGCGGGGCGCTCGCCATCGCAGCGCGTCGACCGGCGGCTGCGCGTAGGGCAGGCCGAGCCAGGCATGCGTGTCGTGCGCCGCAGCGAGGCCGACCACGCTGCCCAGGGCGAGCAGTCGCTCGCTCGAGACGTCGGCGATCGCGACGGGGCCCGCCGTCTCCGGCGCGAAGCGATCTGCGAGCCATGCCACGACGACCAGGCCGATCACGAGGGCGACGACGACGGCCGATGCCCACCGCACGAGACGGCGGCCCCCCGCCAACGGCGCTCGCGTCTGTTGCCCGTCGTCCATGCCCCGCCTCGGAATCCGCCTCGCTCGCGAGCCGCAAGCCGCAAGCCGCGAGCCGGATCGACGCTCGCCCGCGCGGCGTGCTCGCTTGCGGTGTTCGCAGCCTATCACGTCCGACGCCCGACCCCGGCACGAGATCTCACGTCGACACCGAACAGTGTCGAATCGGATCGGATCACGCGGCGCGGGCGCACCTCGGGCGCCCGGTGTCGCGACGGACCCTGTCGCGCCCGGGTCGCGCGACGCGCGCGACGGCGACCCGCCCCGCGCGCGGCCGAGGACGAGCCCATGCCGGCGGCGACCCACGAGCCTGCCCGCCGACGCCCCGGCTCGATCGCAGCGACCCGAACGCCCCCCGCGCAGCATTGCACGCCCCGAGCGGATCGGCGGGTGACGCAGGTGGAGCGGATCGCACCAGTGGAGCAGAACGCACCAGATCAGTTAGGACTCGAAGGTTCCGTTTGGAATCCAGCCACTTACGCTCCCATCGACCGATTCCGACCTTCCCGACTGGCGCGAACTGCACCAGTCCAACTCCCCCTGCCAGCGAGAGAAAAAGGCTTCGAATTGCCCGTAAGCAGCTGATTCGAAATGGATTTCCGAGACCCTCGATCGCTTGGCACGAGACCTGCTAATAGGCAGGGCGTATCCGTCGGGAGCAAGTCTCCCGTCGAGCGATCGAGCAGGGTTCTCCACCACGCGGGATCGCAACTCGGGTCCGGAACGCAAGCAGAGCACGAAGCAGTTCAAGCGGAACGGAAGACGGAGCGAGGGAGCGGAAAGAAAGAGATCAGGGAGCAAGTCGGATCCCTTGAGCAAGGAACCGGCCCCGGATCGACCCGCCTCCGAGCATTCAGGACCTGAGCCCGAACGAGCCAGAAGGCCGAGAAGCGCCGAAAACGAATGCCCCGTCGTCCCAGGACGTCGGGGCGTTCGCTTTTCGGGGGTCCGTGTCGACCTGCGGCTCGTGCGGCCCCACCGACCCGCGCGGGCCACGGCCGGAACGACCACGGCTATCCTCCGACCGCCTCGCTCGCCACCGCCGACGCGAGCGAACAGACCCCAGGAGTCTCGGATGACACCCTCGAGCCCGATCCGCCGCCGCCTCCTCTCGCGGCGGACCTCCGTGCGCGCCCGCCTCGTGCTGCTCTCCGTTGCACTCGTGCTCGGCCCGGCCCCGCTCCGCGCCGCCGAGATCGAGGACATCGCGTTTCCCGAGTCCGTCTCCGCCGCGGACCAGAAGATCCCGCTCTTCGGGCTCGGCCTGCTTCGCTACCGCGTGCTCTTCCGCGGCTACGTCGGCGGTCTCTACCTGCCGGCCGACGCGACCGCCGACCAGACGCTCTCCGACATCCCGAAGGCCCTCGAGCTCTACTACTTCTGGGACATCGAGGGACGCTTCTTCGGCGAGGCAGCCGACGAGCTGCTGGCGCGCTCCCTCCCCGCCGAGCGCGTCTCGGCCCTGCGCGAACGCCTCGATCGCCTGCATGCCCTCTATCGCGACGTGAAGGCCGGAGACCGCTACCGCCTGACCTACGAGCCGGGGCGCGGCACGACCCTCGCCTACAACGGCCAGCCCCTCGGCACGATCCCGGGAGCCGACTTCGCCCGGGACTATTTCGGCATCTGGCTCGGAGACGAGCCCCTCTCCGACGCCTTTCGCGACCAGCTGCTCTCGGGCCGCTGAGTGATCCGGGTCGAACGGCTCGCGCCGGCGCCGCGCGAGGCGGACCGGACGCAGGGCGCCCACGCCCACTGTCGCGCGATCCGCACCCGCGTCTTCGTCGAGGAGCAGGCCGTCCCGGCGACGGAGGAGTGGGACGGCCTGGATGGCGAGGCGATCCACTTCCTCGCGTGGAGCGACGCGTCGATGCCGCCCTGCCCGGTCGGCACCGCCCGCCTGCGTCTCCTCGCCGGCTTCGCCAAGGCCGAACGCGTGGCCGTCCTGCGCGATGCGCGCGGGCGACGCGTGGGCCACGCCCTGATGCGGGCGCTCGAGCGAGAGGCCCTCGCCCACGGCGCGGGCGAGCTGCGACTGCACGCGCAGGTCGCCGTGATCCCCTTCTACGAGAAGCTCGGCTACCGCGCCGAGGGACCCGTCTTCGCGGAGGCCGGCATCGACCATCGCCGGATGCACAAGCCCCTCGGCGAAGCCTCGCAGCGGACCTGATCAGCCCCTCGCCGCCGATCCGTCCTGCAGCCGGTAGCGGAGCGCCTCGCCCGCCAGGAAGACGACGAGCGCATCGTCCCCGGCGCCGAGCGTCTCGGGTCCCTGCCAATCCCCACGCACGAGCGTGACGCGGTCCTCATTGCGTGGACGGCCGTAGTAGTCGGCGCCGAAGTGGCTGGCGAAGCCCTCGAGCCGGTCGAGCGCAGACGCCCGCGCGAAGGCCTCGGCGTAGGCCTCGAGCGCGACGGGCGCCGAGAACACGCCCGCGCAGCCGCAGGCCGACTCCTTCGCGCGACGCGTGTGGGGTGCGCTGTCGGTGCCGAGAAAGAAGCTTGGATCGCCGGAGGTGGCCGCCCGGACGAGGGCCTGCCGGTCGCGCTCGCGCTTCAGCACGGGCAGGCAGTAGTGATGGGGACGCAGCCCGCCCCGGAAGAGCGCGTTGCGGTTGAGCAGCAGGTGCTGGGGCGTGATCGTCGCCGCCACCCGGGCCGGCGCCTCGGCCACCCAGGCGGCAGCCTCGGCGGTCGTGATGTGCTCGAAGACGACGCGCAGCCCCGCGTGCCGCTCGACCAGGGGCCGAAGCGTCTCGTCGAGGAAGACGCGCTCGCGATCGAAGACGTCGCAGTCGGGCGCCGTCGCCTCGCCGTGCACGAGCAGCGGCAGGCCGTGCCGCTCGAGCGCCTCGAGCACGGGGCCGAGGCCGTCGAGCCCGCGCACGCCGCGGGCGGAGTTGGTCGTAGCGCCCTGCGGATAGAGCTTGACCCCGGCGACCTGCGTCGACGCGGCGGCGCGCGCGATCTCCGAAGGGGTCGTCGCCTCGGTCAGGTAGAGCGTCATGAAGGGCTCGAAGTGCGAGCCGGCGGGCAGCGCGGCCAGGATGCGATCCCGATAGGCCAGCGCGTCGGCCGTCGTCACGATCGGCGGATCAAGGTTCGGCATGACGATGGCCCGTCGGAAGCAGCGCGCGGTCGCTCCGACGACGCGGCCGAGCAGCGCGCCGTCGCGCAGATGCAGATGCCAGTCGTCGGGCCGTGCGATCTCGATCCGCTCGGGCGATGCGTCGTTCGGGATCTCGTCCACGCGGGCTCCGTCGCGCGGCGGGAGAGTCGCGCGACGCGGGAGCATACCCGGCCCCCCGGCGCCGATCAGCCCTCGCCATCCGCGTCGGCGTGCTCTTCCTTCTCGAGCTGCTCGAGGGTGCGTGGCTTCGCGCGCAGCAGGTCCACGAACTCCTCCGGCGGCGCCGGACGTCCGAAGAGGTAGCCCTGCAGCTCGTCGCAGCCGCGCTGGCGCAGGAAGAGCGCCTGCCGGGTCGTCTCCACGCCCTCGGCCACGACCTTGAGGCGCAGGCCGTGGCACATGGCGATGATCGCGGCCGTGAGCGCCGCGTCGTCGGCGTTCTCCGGCAGCTCGTTCACGAAGGAGCGGTCGATCTTGACGCGGTCGATCGTGAAGCGGCGCAGGTAGGAGAGCGACGAATAGCCCGTACCGAAGTCGTCGAGCGCGAGCCCGACGCCCATCTCCTTGAGCTCGCGCAGGGTCCGCACCGTGAGCGCATCGTCCTGCATGATCGTCGACTCGGTGATCTCGAGCTCGACCTGCCCCGGTGAGACGCCGCTCTCCTCGAGGGCCTGACGCACCATGTCGACCATCCCGGGCTCGCGGATCTGATGACCCGACACGTTCACGCCGATGCGGATCGAGCTGCCGGTCTCGTCGCGCCAGCGGCGCGCCTGCTGACAGGCCGTCCGGAAGACCCAGCGTCCGAGCGCGACGATCAGTCCCGTCTCCTCCGCGACCGGAATGAACTCGTCGGGCGGGACGGGCCCGCGCTCGTCGTCGATCCAGCGCAGGAGCGCCTCGGCCGCGACGACCCGACCCGACCCGGAGTCGAGCAGGGGCTGGTAGTAGAGCTGGAAGGACTCGCGCTCCACCGCGCCGCGCAGCCGCGCCTCGAGCTCGATCCGCCCCGACCGCGTCCGGTTCATCTCCTCCGAGTAGAACTGGTAGCCGTTGCGACCGCGTCCCTTCGCGAAGTACATCGCCGCGTCGGCGTTGCGCAGCAGCGTCTCGGCATCGGTCCCGTCCTCGGGGAAGACGGCGATCCCGATCGACGTGCTCATGAAGAGCTCCTGGCCGTCGAGCACGATCGGCGCCTCGAGCGTCGCGAGCAGACGCGACGCGACCAGGCCCGCGTCGTCGGGATCGGAGATCTCCGTGAGCAGCACCGTGAACTCGTCGCCGCCGAGTCGGGAGACCGAGGGCTCGCTGCTTTCGTACTGCTGCCGGCCGACGTGATCACTGACCCGCACCACCCGCGAGAAGCGGCTCGCCACCTCTGCCAGCAGCCGATCGCCGACGTCGTGTCCGAGCGTGTCGTTGACCTTCTTGAAGCCGTCGAGATCCATGAAGATCAGCGCCATGCGACGCTGGCCCCGCGCCGCCAGGGCGACGGCACCACGCAGCAGCTGCTGGAAGCGCTGGCGATTCGGCAGGCCCGTGAGATCGTCCCGGTAGGCGAGCCTTCGGATCTTCTCCTCCGCCAGCTTCCGCTCGACCGCCCGCCCGACGAGCTCGCCGACGTGCTCGAGCATCTCGCTCGTTGCGTCCTCGACCTCGACGTCGCTCCGCTCCCGCGTGAAGAACTCGAAGAGTCCGTAGAGACGCGGACCGATCAGCACGGGCAACGTCAGCGCCGCGTGGAAGCCGAGCTCCCGCCACCAGAAGACGCCCCGCGGATCGAATGTCGGCAGGCCCTCCGCGAGCCGGCTCTCGTCCTCGTCTCGCGACTCCCGCGCCGGCGAAGGCGAGACGCGCAGATCGAGCGGGCCGCCGTCGACCTCCTCGCGCAGCGCGTCCAGCTCGCTCTCGCGATAGATGATCCCCGTCGCCGCGAGTCGACTGCCCTCCGGCGTCTCGGCCGATCGCAGGAAGTGGCCGAGCGAATAGCCCATCGTGCGTGCGATCAGGGCGAGCGCCGCCTCGAGCCCGGACTCGATCGTCTCGGCTTCGTGCACCGCGGCCGAGACCTGATGGGCGAGGCGCACGTGACGCGCCTGTCGGCGGTTCTCGGCCTCGATCTCGATGCGCTCGCTGATGTCGCGCAGCACGAGGATGCGGCTCTGGATCGAGCCCGCCCCGTCGTAGAGCGCACTCAGCTCGAGGTCGTAGGTCCGGGGCTCGCCGCGGCGACGCATCGCCTCCGGCGCGTAGAGGCTGCGCCCGTCGATCGCGCCGTTGAAGAGCTCGACCAGGTCGGGATGATCGACCAGCGCCTCGTCGAGGGGCCGCAGGCGACTGGTCCGCTCGTCGAGCTCGAGGATCTCCCGCGCCGATTGATTGAAATCGACGAGCCGACCGTCCATGTCGACGACGAGCACGCCGTCGTTCATCGCCTCGATCACCGAGCCGTACTGGACGCGATCCGACGAGAGGAACCCGAGCCGGCGCAGGCCGAAGGAGAGCACGACGCCGAGACCCAGGGCGGCCATCGGATCGGCGATCCCGATCCAGGCACCGGGCGCACCCATCAGCCGGGCGATCGCGACGAGACCGGGGGCGAACATCGCGGCACTCGTGATGCGCAGCGCCGTCCCGAAGCCGCCCCAGCTGCGCATCGGCATCCGCGTGAGCCGCACGCCGGCCAGCGCGTAGAGGAGCCCCGTGGCCACCGCCTCGAGCCGGGCGTCCCCGAGCAGGACGACGAAGAGTGGCGGCGCCCAATGCATCGCCTCGGAGACGGGCTCCAGCCGACCCCGATCGCTGGCGGCCTGCGACGCGAGCCGAAGGGCGCAGGTCGCGGCGACGAGCGAGAGCGCCGTCGCGAAGACCGCCGACGAACCGCCGACCGCGAAGTGCTCCGGGGAGATCAGAGGCGCGAGGCCGCGCAGCAGGCAGGCGCCCGCATAGCCCAGCAGACTCCGGCCGATCGGCGTCGTGCGCAGGCGCCAGGAGGCGAGCACGAGCAGCCCGAGCCCCGCCGTGGCGACCGCCAGCGCGAGCCTCGTCATCTCCGAATCCGGAAAGCCCTGCACACCACTCCCTTCGAAGGCGCCTTCCCGCGACTTCGTCCTCCTGCGTATCGACCAGATGGCGCGCGGCCCCATCCGGTCCTTCCTCGAAACGGGCGGGCTAGGTTCTCCGGAGGAGGAAGGCCCGGCGATGTCCCGAGAGCCCGTTCGCGTCTGCTTCGTCTGCCTCGGCAACATCTGCCGCTCCCCGACCGCCGAAGGCGTGATGCGCTGGCTCGCCGATCGGACCGGACACGCCGACTGGATCGAGATCGAGAGCGCCGGCACGGCGGCGCATCACGTGGGCGAGCGCGCCGATCGACGGGCACGGGCAGCCGCGGCCCGTCGCGGCATCGCACTCCCGAGTCGCGCCCGCGCCTTCGAGGCCAGCGACTTCGACCGGCTCGACTACGTGCTCGCGATGGACGAGGAGAATCTCGTGGCACTCGACCGGCTGCGCCGCGGCCGTCGCTTCGAGGGCCACCTCGGCCTCCTGCGCGCCTTCGATCCGCTCGCGCCCGAGGGCGCCGTCGTCCCGGATCCCTACTACGGCGGTCCATCGGGCTTCGAGACCGTGCTCGATCTCTGCGAGGCCGCCTGCCGCGGGCTGCTCGAACGGCTCATCGAACGGCACGGCGTGCGATGACGAGAGGGCGCGCCCGGAGCCCGGGCGATCCGACCGGGACGGCGCTCGAAACGATCGCCGACCAGCTCGGCGTGGTCCTCGTCTCGGCGAGCGCGATCGGCGGCGGTGACGTCGGGGACAGTCGACGACTCGATCTCGCCGGCGGCGAGCGCCTCTTCGTGAAGCGTCAGACCGGCGGGCCGCCGGAATGGCCCCGGGCCGAGGCCCGGGGCCTCGCGTGGCTCGCCGAGGCGGGAGCGCTGCGCATCCCCGAAGTCGTCGGCGTCGGCGAGGATTGGCTCGCCCTCGAGTGGATCGAGCCCGGCGGGCCCGGGCGCGACTTCGATCGACGGCTGGGCGAAGGGCTCGCCTCCCTCCACGCAGCGGGCGCCCCCGGCTTCGGCCTCGACCACGACAACTTCGTCGGCCCCCTGCCCCAATCCAATCGCCCGGCGCCCGACTGGCCCCGCTTCTACGCCGCAGAGCGCATCGAGCCCCTGCGCCGCCGGGCACGCGACGCCGGTCTGCTGACGCGCGCCCTCGACGTGCGACTCGAGCGACTCCTCGAGCGCCTGCCCGGCCTCACGGGCCGCGACGAGCCGCCGGCGCGACTGCACGGCGACCTGTGGCAGGGCAACGTGCTCGTCGACGCGACGGGCGCCCCCTGCCTGATCGACCCCGCGGTCTACGGCGGCCATCGCGAGATCGACCTTGCGATGATGCGCCTCTTCGGTGGCTTCTCCGCGGGCGTCTTCACGTGCTACACGGAATCGTGTCCCCTCGCCGACGACGCCGACCAGCGCATCGCGCTCCATCAGGTCTACCCGCTCCTCGTGCACGTCTGCCTCTTCGGCCGGGCCTATCACGGACGGCTCGCCGAGGCCGTCGAGACCGCGCTCGAGGCGCGGGGTCACGCTCGGCGTCCATGAAACGGCCCGAGCCGGGCGACGACGGACGGCGAAGGCCGTCGCTTGCGGGGCTCCCGACGCCGGGCTAATCACGCTGAAACCACCGACGGTGGAGGGTGTCCCTCCGTGGCCGTGTCCCCGATCCGGGGGGCGGTACGGAGGGCGGGGAAGGAGCGGCGCCAGCCGGCAATCGGGCCGACGGCGTCGTTCTGGAACTGCGGGAAGCCGGTGCGAATCCGGCGCGAGCCCGTCGCTGTAACCGGGGACGACCTGCACGAAGAGCCACTGGTCCCGTTCGGGACCGGGAAGGCGTGCAGACTCGGACGATCCGGGAGCCAGAAGACCGGCCCTCCAGCGGCGCTACGACTCTCGGGAGCAGAGGGCGTAGGGCAGATCGACGCGCGACGGACCTCCGTCGCGGGCCGGCATCCCGACGATTCCCCCTCCTTCCACGACCGATCCCCCGCGCCTGCGGAGGCGGGCATCGGTGCGCGAGACGCGACGTCGCATTCCGTCCTCGACCGGCCGGCCCTCGGGTCGGCCCCGGAGCGCCCGGGCACGGCGCTCCAGAGGAGCCCGAATGTCACGCCGAGCCCTTCGCCGCTCGCGCTGGCTCGCGATCGTCGCGAGCCTCATCGCCCCCCTCGCCCACGCCGGCCCCTTCGTCGATCCCGGTCACGCGCCGGGCGCGATGGCGGCCTGGGGCAGTGCACTCTTCGAGCTCGTCCGCGGTCCGATGGACGTGGCCCAGCCCTCGCTCGGCGTCGCGAGCTTCGGCGAGGGGCCGAATGCGCTCGGTCCTGCGACGGCGGATCCGGCCGACGTCGTCTCCCTCGGCGACGGAGGGCACGCGACGCTCTACTTCGACAGCGGGATCTCGAACGGACCCGACGACGACTTCGCCGTCTACGAGAACGGCTTCTTCGATCTCAACGGACTCTTCGCCGAGCTCGCCTACGTGGAGGTCGCGAGCAACGGGGTCGACTTCGCGCGCTTCGACCCCGATGCGTTCAATCCCTTCCCGATCCCGGCCTACGAGACCCTCGACCCGACCGACTACCACGGCCTCGCCGGTCGGCATGCACTCGGCCTCGGCACGGGCTTCGACCTCGCGGACCTGAGTACGGATCCGCTCGTCCTGTCCGGCGCCGTCGACCTGATGGACGTGCGCTACGTGCGGATCGTGGACGTCATCGGCGACGGCTCGACGCACGACGGCGGCGGCAACCCGATCTTCGATCCCTATGCGACGGCGTTTCCCGCCGGCGGCTTCGACCTCGAGGCCGTCGGCGTGATCCACGTGCCCGAGCCGGTCGGCCCCTCGGCCCTCGCCTCCGCGTTCCTCGCCCTCGCCGCGAGCCATCGCGATCGACGGCGGCGGCGGTCGCACGGCGCGCCCCGACACGATCGGATCCCGCGTCGCGCGTCGCTTCGCGCCGCATTTCGGGCCTCGCTGGTCGCACTCCTCGTCCTGCCGACCGTCTCGGCCCGGGCGCTCACGGCGGACTTCGAAGACCTGGGTCTCGGCGCGGAGTCGACCCTGAACGGCGCGACGCTGGCGGGCGGGTTCACGAGCGGCGGGATCTTCTTCGAGAACGTCTACACGCCCGCCTTCGACAGCTTCACCGGCTTCGCCGCCTCGACCACGACCGACGCCGTCACGCCGGGCTATGGCAACCAGTTCAGCACCATCACGGGAGGGGGCGCCGGCGGGAGCGCCGGCTTCGGGGTCTTCTACTACGCGGGGAGCGTCGTGCTCCCCGCGCCCTCGACCGTGCTCGGGGCCTCCTTCACGAACACGACCTACGCGGCGGTCTCGATGCGGGACGGAGACGCCTTCGCGAAGCGCTTCGGCGGCGCCGACGGCACGGATCCCGACTACTTCCGACTGCTGATCGAGGGCGTCGACGCGGCCGGCCTCTCCACGGGTCAGGTCGAGCTGATGCTGGCGGACTACCGCTTCGCCGACGACTCGCTCGACTACGTGCTCGACGCCTGGGCCTGGGTCGATCTCACGGGGCTCGGTTCCGTGGCCTCGCTGCGCTTCGCCTTCGAGTCGAGCGACATCGGCGCCTTCGGCATCAACACCCCGCAGTACTTCGCGATCGACGACCTCCGGACGATCCCCGAGCCGGCGAGTGCACTCCTGCTCGGCCTCGGGCTGGCCGGACTCGCCCTCCTTCCCCGCGCGCGTCGTTAGGTACGCGTGTGGGCGGTCGGCGCGCCGCGATGGGCGGGGGCGACGGGAGGCGACCGGTGCGCACGGCCGCCCTCGTGCTCGGTCTGGCTCCGGCGCTCTGGACGGGGGCGCTGGCCGGCGGTCCCGGCACCGCCCGGGCGGAGGAGCCCGTCGAAGAGATGCCCGTGATCGGGGCGCGTCGACCGGCGATGGACGTGCTCGCGGGCGCCTCGACCACGCGCATCGGCACGGACGAGCGACTCGTCGAGCTCGCGCGGATCGACGACCTGCTCGCCGAGGTGCCCGGCGTGCAGGTGCGTCGCTTCGGCGGCGTCGGCGAGCGCTTCGAGCTCTCGATCCGGGGCTCGCGGCCGGAGCAGGTGCCGGTCTTCCTCGACGGCGTGCGGCTCGACACCTCGCTGACCGGCAGCAGCGATCTCTCGACGCTCTGCCTCGACGTGCTCGACGAGATCCAGGTGACACGGGGTGCCGGCGCGGCGCGCGCCGGCACGGGGGCGATCGGCGGCGTCGTCAACCTCGTCTCGCGCCCGGCGCGCGCCGAGCCCGAGACCCGGGTGAGACTCGCGGGGGGCAGCTTCGAGTCCATCGAAGGCAGCATCCGCCACGCACGACGACGGGGCCCCTGGGAGGCGTCCTTCTCCTACTGCGGCTTTCGCACGAAGGGCGACTACCGCTTCCAGCGCGCGCGCTTCGTGACCGATGGCACGCCGATCGGCAGCGCCACGATCCTCGAACGCATCAACAACGAGGCCGTCCGGCATACGGGACTCGCCCAGATCGGGCGGAGCGTCGGGCGCGGCGAGCTGCGGCTCAGCCAGCTCACGAGCGGCCTCGTACGCGGCGTGCCCGGCTCGGAGCGGGACCAGCGGGCGGAGGCGCGCGAGCACAACGTCTCGACGCTGACCGCGCTGCGCTTCGAGCATCCGCTCGCCCGCCCCACGTCTGCACGGGAGGCCGATCCGGGCGACGCGGATCGGTCGTCCGCTCCGACCCTCGAGCTCGTCCTCGCCCATCGCTACGAGCGCAACGACTACCGCGACCCGGCCCCCCAGCTCCTGCTGGCGCGGGATCCGATCGACTCGACGACCCGCCTGCATGGTCTCTCGGGCCGACTCGGCGTGCGCGGCGAGGTCACGGCGCTGGGCGGGCTGCACGCCCTGTCGCTCGTCGGCGAGGGTCGCTACGACCGCCGCACCTCGAACGAGGCCGAGGCCGAGTCGCGGGCCGGCTTCGCCCTGCGTGCGGAGCTCGACGCGAGCTGGTGGCAGGACCGGCTGCACCTGGCCCCCTCCCTCCGCCTCGAGCGCTACGAGGGTCTCGACCTCGAGTGGATCCCGGCGCTGCACGTGCGGGTCGATCCGCTCGACTGGATCACGCTGCGCGCGGCGATCGCCCGCAGCTACCGGATCCCGTCCTTCCAGGAGCTCTACCTGCCGGATCGGGGCTTCGAGCGCGGCAACCCGGACCTGCGCCCCGAACGCGCCTGGAGCGGCGAGGCGGGCGTCACGCTCCACAGCCCCTTCGAGGCCGATTGGCTCGACGCGCGCGTCGACTTCACCGCCTTCGCCGGCGAGATCGACGACTCGATCGCCTATCAGGTCATCAGCACGAACGTGGCCTCCTTCCGCAACACGGGTCGCAGCCAGACCCGCGGCTACGAGCTGGCCGTCGCGTGGCAGCCGCATCCCTGGGTGCGGCTCACGGCCGCGCGCACGGTGACCCGCGCCGAGCTCGAATCGATCGATCGCCAGGTCGCCGGGGTGGCCGTGTCGCAGACCGACGGCCGTCTGGAGCTCGGCCCCCGGGACCGCCTCCGCCTCGTCGGCGAGATCCACTACACCGGACGCATCAACGCGTCCCAGGGCGGGAACGCCGTCATCCCTTCGCGCATCTCCTTCGATGCGAGCGCCGCGATCGACCTCGCGAAGTTCCCTCCCCTGCGCGAGCGGGCCCGCGGCCGTGCGCTCTGGCTGAGCGTGCGGGGTCGGAATCTCGGAGACGAGGCGCTGCGCGATGCGCGCTTCCTGCCGCGACCCGGACGCAGCTTCGCCGTGGCCCTCGAGAGCGTGTTCTGATGACCACCTCCACGCGAACGAGACCACTCGCGCGCTCACTCCTCCTCCTCGCGAGCCTGATGCTCGCCGCGGGCTGCGAGGGCCAGGGCAGCGGGGGCGAGGCGGCGCGCATCGTGCTCCGCAACACACCGGAGTGTCTCCTCCTCGCCGGCGGCTTTCCACCCGGCTTCGACCTGTTGCCCGGTGCCCCGGACCAGGCCGTGGTCGCACAATTCGTGCCGACCGCCGTGCTCGGCCTCGACCTCGACCGCGAGCCGCCCCGACTGCTCGCCACGGACACGGTGCCCGACTTCCCCGAGCGCATCTGCCCGGCCTGCGGCGGCCTGCCGCTCCCCGACAGCGACGGGGACGGCGAGGCCGATGCCTGCCAGAGCGAGGCCGCGGGCTTCGGCTGCCTCTCGCCGACGGCCGGCAGCCTGCTCGCCGTCGGCCCGGACCTCGCGGCGCTCTCGACCTCGAGCTTCGAGCAGGTCGTGCTCGTCGACCCGCGCGACGGCCGACTGCGCGACCTCGTCGTCGAGACGCCACCCGCCGGACCCGCCTTCGACCCCGCCGACTGGCCCTTCTGGCCCGCGGTCGGCGCTGCCGTCGCGCGCACGGCGTTCTCGACACGCGTCTGTGTCTACGCCGACGGCCTCGTCGACTCCCTCGGCAACCCGATCGGCCCGAGCCCCTTCTGCGATCCCGCACGGAACGGCTTCGTCACGCGATTCACCGCCGGCGCCGCGCGCGTCGGCCCCCGCCTCGTCGTCGCGACCTCGAACCTCGTCCGCTCCTCGCGCGCGCAGTTCGACCCGGGCAGCGTGCTCGTCTTCGACCTCGACCTGACGACCCCGCGACCCGAGGTCCGCCCCCATGCGTCCGGCCCGATCATCCTCACGACGGGCTTCAACCCGACGAGCGTCACGGCCCATACGACGCCCGCCGGTCGACGCCTCGCCCTCGTCGCCGTGAGTGGCGCCCTCGCCCTGGGCACGGGACCCGACCTCGTGCGCAGCGACTCCGCCGTCGACGTCATCGACCCCGACCTCGGCCGGGTGGTCGCGACGATTCCGCTGGGCCGGGCCGGACTCGGCTTCGACCGGATCGCGATCGATCCGACGGGCCGGCTGGCGTTGCTCGGCGCGGCGACGAGCCGGGCGCTCTTCGGCATCGATCTCGCCGCCCTCGACGATCCCTCGCTCGGTCATGGGCCCGACATGGATCCGCTCGTCCTCGATGGCTCCACGCCGGGCGCGCCCGACGCGCGGGTCTTCGACGCGGACACGCCCTTCGCGCTGCCCCGCCGCGCGAGCGGAGCCGCCCCCGACGACTGCACGACCCAGACCTCGGTCGCGATCTCCGACTCGGCCCCGCGTGTCGTCGCGAGCGACTTCTGTGACGGCAGCCTGACCGTTCTCGACCTGGCACTCCCGGCCGACCGCACGAGGCCCCTCGATCCGGCGAGCGTCTTGCGCGTCGATCGCGTCCAGGCCGTCGCCGCGGCGATCGCCGACGGCTCGACCGGCCGGCTGCGCGCGATCGACCGCGTGCGGCTGCGGCCGGGCCGACCGGGCATCGACTGGAGCGGACCCGACGCCTACTTCACGGCGGGGCTACCGGAGGGAGCCGTATGCGGCGCACGCATCGACGCGTTGTGAGGGCGCGACGGCCGTTCGTCGCGCTGCCGTCGATCGGGCGGGCGGGCGCCATCGGGGTCTTGTCGCCGATCCTGAGGGTGGGAGGGATCGGAGTCGTGTCGCCGATCCTGAGGGTGGGAGCGATCGGGGTCGTGTCGCCGATGCTGCGGGTGAGAGCGATCGGAGTCGTGTCGCCGATCCTGAGGGTGAGAGCGATCGGAGTCGTGTCGCCGATCCTGAGGGTGGGAGCGATCGCGCTGCTGGCTTCGATCGCGATGGCGGGCGCGCTCGCGACCGGCTCGGCCGCAGCGGAGGATGCACTCGTCGCAGGGCCGGTGCCCCGCCTCGATCCGCCCGCCCTCGCCGATCCGACCGGAGGCGATGCCGGCCGCGCGTCCTTTCGGGCCGAAGGCGAGGATCCCGCCGGTCCGCGGCTCCTCACGCTCTGGCTCTGGGACGGAGACCGCTTCCATCGCATCGCCGAGACCCGCTCCGATGCGACCCACCGTCGTTTCGACTTCGGTCAGCAGCCCCTGCCCCTGCGTGGCGCCGCCTATCAGGTGGCGCCGCGGGGCCGGGCGCCCGAAATGCGGAACCTGCTTCGGGTCGATCGGGTGCTGCCCGCGCCGCGCGTGCTCGGCGATCCGATCGCGTCGGGCGAGATCGTGATCGCCCCGGCGCTCCATGCCGGAACGCTCGCCGTCCGGGACGCCACGAGCGGACGGCTGCTCGATCGACTCGTCGTCGACCCGGCGGCCCGGCGCCGGGTCGTCCTCCCGCTCGCGCCGCTCGCGCGCCGGGTCGAGGCCGTCACGATCGAGCAGCAGCTGGACGATGGGCGTCGTTCGCGGCCGACCTGGCTGCGCCTCGCCCGTTAGGCAGACGCCGGACGAAGCAGGCCCGCGGCGTGGAAGCAGACGAGGCCCGCGGCGACCGCCACGTTCAATGACTCGATCCGCCCGGCCATCGGGATCGACACGCACGCATCCAGCAGGGAGCGGACGTCGGGCGACAGGCCCTGCGACTCGCTACCGAGCAGCCAGGCGGCGCGATGGGGCGGCTCGAGGGAGAAGAGCGGGGTCGATGCCTCGGCGTCGAGTCCGATGCAGGTCACGCCCGAGGCCTGCAGCGTCGCAACCGCCGACTCGAGCCGATCGCAGACCAGGATCGGACACTCGAAGATCGCGCCGGCCGCGGCCCGGACGACGAGCCCGTTCACCCACGGCTGCCCGACGCGCGGCCAGACCAGCCCGTCGAGACCGGCCGCCACCACGGACCGCACGACCATCCCGACGTTCTGCGGATTCGTGACGCCGTCGAGGCCCAGCAGCCGCAGCGGCTGCCGCGCAGCCCGCCCCTTGCGCCGCTCCAGGAAGGCCTCGAGCTCGGAGACGCGCTGGAGCTCGATCCGCGCGGCGACGCCCTGATCGTGTCGCGAGGCGCCGGTCTGCTGTGTGAGTGCGTCCCGCGTGAGCTCCTCGAGCGGGATGCCTTCGGGCTCGATCAGCGCCCGCAGTGCGCGTCGATCCTCCGCGGACGCCCCCCGCGCGAGCATCACCTCGAGCACGCGAGCGCCGTCGGAGCCGATCGCCTCGCGCACCGCGTGGCGACCGTACACGACGAGCTCACTCCGACCCGGCAGACCGACTCCTTCCCGCATCGCCCGAAGATTGCGGATCGCCGCCGGAAGTCCATCCCAGCGCCACCGTCGCGGTCCGCGAGCCGCCGCCACCCGCCCGGCGATCGTCGCGGTCCGCGAGCCGCCGCCATCCCGCCCGGCGATCGTCGTGGTCAGCGAGCCGCCGCCATCCCGCCCGCTGCCGTCCCGGCGAGCACGCGATCGACCTCCGTCAGGAGCCGGTCTTCGTCGAAGGGCTTGAGCAGGACGGACACGTTCCCCGCGCGACCGGCGCAGGGCACGCTGTATCCCGTCAACAGCAGGACCGGCGTCTCGTCGCCCGGTCCGCGCAGCGCGTCGACGACGAAGTCGAGCGATCGCTCCGGCCGCGAGTGCGCGGCGATCACCAGGTCGGGCTTCGCCGCCCGCCCACCCCGCGCGGGACCCGCGACCCGGCGACGCACGACCTCGCTCGACTCCGCCAGCTCGACCTCGTAGCCGGCCCCGGCCAGGATCCGGCCGACGAGGCGACGCACGGCCGGCTCGGGCTCCAGCAACAGCACGCGTCCCGAGCGCCTCGCGACGAGCCGTTCGAGCGAAGGCCGAGCCGGCCCCTCCGCGCTGCTCGACTCGGCGTCGCGGTCGACGCTCGGGAGATAGACCCGGAAGATCGTGCCATGACCGGGCGTGCTCTCGACCGCGATCGCCCCGCGGCTCTGGCGTACGATGCCGTAGGCCATCGCAAGGCCGAGACCGGTTCCCTGGCCGGGCGCCTTCGTCGTGAAGAAGGGCTCGAAGACGCGCCCCCGCGTCTCTTCGTCCATGCCGCAGCCCGTGTCGCGCACGCTCAGCACGACGTACTCGGCGTCGCCGTCGAGCCCCTCCGCCGTGGCCTCCGCCGTCGAGATCGGGCGCCGCCGGGCATCCAGGCGGATCGTGCCGCCCTCCTCCGCCATCGCATCCCGCGCGTTCACGAGCAGGTTGACCAGCACCTGCTGGATCTGCACGCGATCCACCGCGAAGGCGCCGAGCCCCTCCATCAAGACGGTCTCGAGACCAACGGCCTCGGGCAGGAGCGGACGCACGAGGCCTTCGACGCCCTGGACGAGCTCCGCGACCTCGACCGGTCCGACCTCGACCGGGCTGCGACGCGAGAAGGCGAGCAGCGATCGCGTCAGCTGGGCGCAATGATCCGCCGAGCGCTCGAAGTCCTGGATCGCCTCGATCACGTCGGGCTCCGCCGTCACCTCCTGACGCACGAAGCGGGCGTTGCCCAGCATGACCGCGAGATGATTGTTGAAGTCGTGCGCGATGCCGCCCGCGAGGGTGCCGACGGCCTCCATCTTCTGGGCCTGCAGCAGCTGGGCCTGGCTCTCCCGGAGCTCCTCCACGGCGCGATGCTGACGCAGCGCGGTGTAGAGGATCTCGCCCGCCACGCGCAGCAACATCACGCGTTCGTCGCTCCAGACGACCGCGCGTTCGAAACACTCGAAGCCGAGGGCGCCGACGTGCCGTCCGCCCGACACGATGGGGATGCCGAGCACGGCCCGGACGCCTCGGGTGCGCATGTCCTCGCGCTCCGCCCGAGCCGCTTCCGGGAGCCTCTCTGGATCCGAGATGCGCAGCACACGCCCGGCGGTCACCTCGCCGGTCGACCACGCGAAGCTCGCGAGCCGGCGATCCAACGAGGGCCCCGGCCGGCGGCTCACGTCAGCGCGCCAACCCTCGAACCACTCGAGCTCGTCGTCCCCGGTCGCATACGACAGCAGCCAACACCGCTCGGCCTCGGCCATCCCTGCCAGCACGGCGAGCTGCGCCTCGAGCCCCTCGCGCAGCGCGTCGACGTCCACGTCCACGAAGAAGCGCGAGAGCCCCGCGAGCCCCCGGAACCGCTCGCGCGCGGCGACGAACTCGTCCGCCCGGCGCCGCGCCGCGGCCTCCCGCGAGTCCGCCGCGCGTCGGCGCTCGAGCCAGCCCGCGAAGAGCTCGCCGAGCCGGCCGGCGAGCCGTCGTTCCTCCGCTGTGAGCGGCGCGCGCGGCGCCCGCCAGGCGAGCTCGAGGGAGGCGCTGCTCTCGCTCTCGTTCAGACGGCAGGGGACGACGAGTCCGGCAGCGAGCTCCTCGCAGGCGAGGATCCGCCGCCAATCGTCCGCCTCGGGTGGCAGCCGATCGAGCGGAAGTCCCTCGACCCAGGCGCCTTCCCGCACCACCGCATCGAGCCAGGCGTCCTCGACCGGGTCCACCCCATCGGCGACCGGCGCATCCTCCGAGCGCGCCGCGATGTCCGCGCTCCACCCCGCGCCGAGGCAGACGACGGGGCCCGGCACGTCGGGCCGAGCCAGGAAGCGCGCCCGATCCGCCCCGAAACGCGCGGCCAGATCCTCGAGGCAGAGGCGCAACACGACGCCGAGCTCCGTATCCGGCCACCCTGCGAGTCGCGAGGCGATCGCCGACAGGGTGCGCTCCGAGGCCAGCGCGGCGCGCAGGCGCGTCTCCTCGCCGACCCGATCCGTCGCATCCCGCACCACGAGCTCGAGCACCGCACCGTCCGCGTCGGGTCGGTCGAGCGTCGACGCCTCGATCTCGATCCAGCGCGTGAGCGGGCCACGCTCGATGGCGGCGATGATCAGTGCGCCGCTCGACTCTTCGAGGGTCGCGCGAAGCGTCTCCACGACGGCCGCGGCGTCGCCGGAGGCGAGGCAGTCCGCGAAGGGCTTTCCGATCAACCGCTCGACGCCGAGTCCCGGCACGGGCGTCGCACCCGCCGTCGCCGCCACGCACCAGAGCGACGCGTCGAGTCGCAGACGCGTCTCCACGCCCGACCGCATCGACGCCGCCTGCGACATCAGACCCGCCAGACGAAGCGCAGCCGACCGTCGAACCGCTTCTGGTTCATGCGAAGGCAGACGAAGTCGTTCAGGATCGGCGGAAAGCGCGGCTCGGCGACGAGGGCCCGCTTGAGCACCTCGGCCAGATCGCGTGAGAGCTCGCAGAGCGGTCGACGAAGCTCGGCCTCCTCGTCATCGTCCCAGAGCACGAGCGCCAGGTCGAAGACCGGCGCGGGTCCGAGCAGGCCGCGGTAGACCTCGCGGTCCAGGACCTCGAAACGCAGGGGGCGCGTCAGCTCGATCAGGGTCGTGAGCGCGCGAAGCAGGAGTGGATAGGCGCTCTCCGCGTCCTCCCGCTGCGCGAAGCCGAGCACGGGGAAGGGCCGCGACTCGCAGGTGACGGCCGCGTAGTCGATCTCGCTGCGACGCGTCTGCGCAGCGGTGTCACCGGCGTCGGCGCTCGCCCCCCGACCCGCCACGCCGAAGGAGACCTCCGTCGCCAGACACGTGAAGGAGCATCCGGCGCCCTGCACGAAGAGCTCGCGGGCCGGATAGAAGAACGCCCCTTCCTCGGGCTCTCCCGCGGTCAGGAGGGTCGGACGCTCGCGCCGCGCGGCCGCGTCACGAATCTGATCGAGGCTCGCGAGCAGGTCGTCCACGACGAGCTCCGGCGACTGGAGCAGGTCCACGCACTCCGCCATCTGGGAGTCGAGCGGGAGCGCACGGGCGCGGGCCTCGAGCGTGCGCAGCACGATCGGCGAAGGCTGGCTCTCGGCGGCGGTCATGCTCCCCCCGACCCGACCGGGTCCCGCGAGACATCGGTCGGTCGGCCGACCGGACTGAGACCCGACGACCCGTTTCCGAGCGCAATGGGGCGCGGGGTGCGCATGGCCGGCGCAGCAGCCGTGCAAGTCGGCCGAGAGCGGCCGCGTCGGGCGTCCCCGCCGCGGGCGGCGTCAGCGGGGGGCGAGCTCGCGGATCGCGCGACGCGGGTCGTCGGCGGTCATCAGCGCGAGCACGGGCGTCGTCACGCCCGCCTCGCGGTAGCGCTCGACGTGCTCGCGACAGGCCTCGGGCGAGCCATGGATCACGAGCTGGTCGACGACCTCGTCCGGGATCGCCTCGACCGCCGCCTTTCGATCGCCGGCCTGCCAATGCGCCCACATCGAAGCGAGCCGCTCACCGCGCCCGAGCCACTCGTGGTAGGCGGCGTAGACCGGCACGTTCAGATAGGCCGCCGCCGCCCGTCGCCCGATCGCGCGGGCGAGGGCCCGATCGGCGGTCGGGATCACGAAGAGCCGCGCGACGATCTCCTTGCCCGGCCCGCCCGCGTGCACGATCGGCGCGACCTTCCGCACGTCCTCGACCGAGAGCCAGTTCAGGATCGCGCCATCGCCGCGGCGGCCAGCCAGGCGCAGCATGCCCTCGCGCAGGGCCGCGATCAGGATCGGCGGCGCGGGATCGGGCGGCGTCATCTGGAGCTTGAAGCCCTGCACGCGAAAGGACTCGAACTCGCCGCTCACCTTCTCGCCCGAGAGCGCGCGACGCAGGAACTCGACCGTGTCCCGCACCCGGGCATAGGGCGCCTCGAAGGGAATTCCGTTCCAGCCCTCGACGATCACGTTCGACGACGCCCCGATCCCCATCACGAAGCGCCCGGGCGCGGCCTCGGCGAGGGACGCCGCGGACTGCGCGAGCAGAGCGGGGCCCCGCGTATAGGCGGGAATGATCGCGATGCCGAGACGTGCCTCGGGCGTCCACGCCGCGGCCAGGGCGAGCGGCGTGAAGCCATCGTGCCCGCCCGCCTCGGAGGACCAGAAGTCCGTGTAGCCGAGGTCGACCATCTCGCGCAGCACGTCGCGATGGGCGTGCAGCGGGATGCCCGTGAGCGGAATCGTCATGCCGAGTCGCGCCATCGCTCCCTCCCTCCTCTCGGCTGTCGGCCGCACGCAAACCGTCGACCGTCCCAGCCCTCGTCGCGTGGCCACGCGAATCGGTTCGGCTCAGCCCCCGTCCGGGCGCCGTGCGAAGCCGTGCGGCTCAGCCCTCGCCCTGACGCTGTCCGAAGCCGTACGCCTCAGCCCCGCCCTGACGCTGTGCGAAGCCGTACGCCTCAGCTCTCGCCCTGACGCACGACCTTCGCCCAGGTATCCCGCAGCGTCGCCGTCCGATTCAGCACCACGCGACCCGACGTCGTGTCGGGGTCGACGCTGAAGTAGCCGAGCCGCTCGAGCTGCAGCCTTTCGCCGGCGGCGGCCTCCGCGAGCGCGGGCTCGAGCCAGGCCTGCGAGACGACGGTCAGCGAGTCCTTCGCGATCGCCGCGTCCATCGACGCCTCGGTCGAGAGATCGGGCTCGGGCTCGCGGAAGAGCGTCTCGTAGAGACGCACCTCCGCCGGCACGGCGTGCTTCGCGGAGACCCAGTGCAGGGTGCCCTTCACCTTGCGACCGTCGGGCGCGTCCCCGCCCCGGGTCGCGGGATCGTAGCTGCAGCGCAGCTCGACGATCTCGCCCGAGGCGTCCTTCACGACCTCGCGACAGGTGATGAAGTACGCGTAGCGCAGACGCACCTCGCGACCCGGCGCGAGTCGGAAGAACTTCTTCGGCGGGTCCTCCATGAAGTCCTCCCGCTCGATCCAGAGCTCGCGCGAGAACGGGACCTGGCGCGTGCCCGCCTCGGGATCCTCGGGGTTGTTGATCGCGTCGAGCCAGTCCTCGCCGTCCTCGGGATGGTTCTCGATCACGACCTTGATCGGATCGAGCACGCCCATCCGCCGCGGCGCCTCGCGGTTCAGCACCTGACGCACGTGGAACTCGAGATTCGCGAGCTCGATCACGCTCTCGCTGCGGGTCACGCCGATCGCCTCGCAGAACTCCCGGATCGCTCGCGGCGGGTAGCCACGGCGCCGCATGCCCGAGAGCGTCGGCATGCGCGGGTCGTCCCAGCCGCGCACGTGCCCGCCCTCGACGAGCCGCCGCAGCACGCGCTTGCTCGTCACCATGTGGGTCACGTTCAGGCGCGCGAACTCGATCTGGCGCGGCGTGCTCGGGGTGTCGAGCTGGTCGATGATCCAGTCGTAGAGGGGGCGATGGTCGACGAACTCGAGGGAGCAGAGGGAGTGGGTGATGCCCTCGAGCGCGTCCGACAGACAGTGGGCGAAGTCGTACATCGGGTAGATGCACCAGGTGTCGCCCGTTCGATGGTGCCGCTTCTTCTGGATGCGGTAGAGGATCGGGTCGCGCATGGCGACGACCGAGGCCGCCATGTCGATCTTGGCGCGCAGCACACGCGAGCCGTCCTCGAACTCGCCCGCGCGCATGCGCTCGAAGAGGTCGAGGTTCTCCTCGACGGAGCGGCTCCGGTACGGGCTCTCGCGGCCCGGCTCGGTCAGGGAGCCCTGGTTCGCGCGGATCGCCTCGACGCTCTGGTCGTCGACGAAGGCCTTGCCCTGTCGGATCAGATCGACGGCGTAGTCGTAGAGCTTCCCGAAATAGTCGGACGTGAAGTAGAGATGCTCGCCCCAGTCGTAGCCGAGCCAGCGGATGTCGCGAATGATGCCGTCGACGTACTCGGTCTCCTCGGTCGAGGGGTTCGTGTCGTCGAAGCGCAGATGACAGCGGCTGCGGGGATGCTCGGCGGCGATGCCGAAGTCGATCGTGATCGCCTTGGCATGCCCGAGATGGAGGTAGCCGTTCGGCTCGGGGGGGAAGCGGGTGACGACGTGGTCGTGCTTGCCCGAAGCCAGGTCCGTCGCCACGATCGCGCGGATGAAGTCGAGGCCGCTCGTCTCCGGGGCCTCCCCGCGACCGCCGCCTGCCCCCTCGCCCGACCCTTCGCTTGCCTTCGCTGCCGACACCCGCGTGCTCTCCTCGACTCGCTCGGCCCGGGCGTTCGTCGGGGCCGATCGGGCCGTGAGTCTCGCATGGGTCGAGCCTGCGGCCCAGCCCGCCGCGTCCGAATCGCGATCCGCGCAATGCGCGATCCCGCTCCGCAACGTCGGTCGGACCACGAATCCAGGCTGCTATGATCGCCCGCCTGCCAGGAGCCCCGTCCATGCGCTTCCTCAACGAGACCCTGATCGAGCTGATCCGCGAACGCTTCGGCACGCCCGTCTACGTCTACGACCAGCGCGAGCTCGAGGCCGCCGCGGATCGGGTCCTGGCCTTCCCGGCGCCGGGCCGATTCGTCGGCCGCTTCGCGATGAAGGCCCTGCCGACGGCGGCCGTGCTGCGGATCCTCGACGCCCGCGGACTGCACGTCGACGCGAGCAGCGGCTTCGAGGCCGAGCGCGCCCTGCGCGCCGGGATCGCTCCCGAGAAGATCCAGATCACGGCCCAGGAGCTGCCCCGCGATCTCAAGGGCCTCGTCCAGCGCGGCGTCCTCTTCAACGCCTGCTCCCTCCACCAGCTGCGCACCTATGGCGAGCTCTTCCCCGGTCGCGCCGTCTCCGTCCGCATCAACCCGGGTCTCGGCTCGGGGCACAACAACCGCACGAACGTCGGCGGCCCCTCCTCGTCCTTCGGCATCTGGCACGAGAAGCTCGACGAGGTGATCGCGATCGCCCGCGACCTCGACCTTCGGCTCACGGGCCTGCACACCCACGTCGGGTCGGGCGGCGACCCGGAGGTCTGGAAGCGCTGCGCTTCGATGACCCTCGCGATCGCGAGACGGATGCCCGAGCTCGAGCGGCTCTCCCTCGGCGGCGGCTTCAAGGTCGCGCGCATGGAGGGCGAGGTGTCGGCGGACCTCGACGCGATCGGCCGCGCTTTGCGCCCGGATCTCGAGGCCTTCCTCGCCGAGCTCCCGGCGGATCGACGCGCGCGCTTCCAGTTCGAGATCGAGCCCGGCACCTATCTCGTCGCGAATGCCGGCGCGATCCTCGCCACGATCATGGACGTCGTCGATACCGGCGCCGAGGGCCGCCGCTTCCTCAAGGTCGACAGCGGCATGACGGAGCTGCTGCGCCCCTCCCTCTACGGCGCCCAGCATCCGATCACGGTCGTGCCCCATGGCCGCCGGAAAGGCCGTCCGGCCGCGGACGAGACGGTCGAGTACCTCGTCGCGGGCCATTGCTGCGAGTCGGGCGACATCCTGACCCCGGCCCCGGGCGACCCGGAAGGCCTCGCCCCGCGTCCGCTCGCGCGCGCGGAGATCGGTGACACCCTCGTCATCGAAGGCGCCGGCGCCTACGCCTCGGGCATGGCCGCCAAGAACTACAACGCCTTCCCCGAGGCCGCCGAGGTGCTCATCGACCGCGACGGCGAGCCGCGCCTGATCCGCAAGCGCCAGACCCTGGATCAAGCCCTCCAGAACGAGCTCTGACCCGAGACGGCGGCGAGCCATCCACCCCGAGCGCGAATCGCCGGGATCGGCTTCCCGAATCGAACGAGGGCGCGCGACGCGCGGGGTCAGCGCCGCCGCTGGGGCTTCTGGCGGAAGCCCTTGCGACCCGCCATCGCCTGGGCCTGGCGGAGCTCCGCCGGCGGCTTCTCGAGCTGCAGGCCGTGCCAGTTCATGCCGAAGCGCTTCATGCTCAGCTTCTTGCCGTTGCGCAGGCGATCGAGGTTCTCCTGCGTCGACTCGTTGCCCGGCTCGACCTTCTGACACTCGAGCAGCTTCTGGATCGCGCCCTCGCGATCGCCGTCCTTCGCCAGCATCCAGGCGTAGACGTGGTAGGGCATGATCTGCTTCTTGTTGGCGCGGATCGCCACGTCGAGGAGCTGCTTCGCCTCCTCCTTCTGGCCGCGGCGATAGACGATCGAGGCGTGGGCGAGCTTCGCCTCCGTGGCGCGCAGGCCCGCCTGCTGCAGATGCGCCTCGGCACGCTTCTCGTCGCCGGAGCCGAAGGCCAGCAGCCCGATCTGTGCATGGATCTGGCCCGCCAGCAGGATCTGCCAGCGCGACATCGGCAGGAGCTCCTCGAGCTGCGCGATCGCGAGCCGGTTCTGGCCCGCCTGGATCTGCTTGTAGACGGCCTGGAATCGGGGCTCGATCCGGCGCGCGAGGATGCGCGACAGGATCACGAAGGCGGCGAGCGAGACCAGCACGAAGAGGACGAGCCCCATCTGCCAGGTCTTCCACAGGGCGAGTGCGGTCCAGATGCCGCCGGCCGCCGCTCCGATGCCCATCGCGATCAGGATCGTGTACATGCGCCCCTTCGGTCCTCTCGATCCCCGGGCCGACCCGGGTCGCACCGCGCGCGGCGGGTCCCGGTCGGCCGGAGCGCGCGAGATTAGCAGGCCCGGGACCGGGGCGGAGCCGGAACGCCGAGCGCCGCCGCCCGGGCGGACCCGGACGGCGGCGCGGCGTCGATCGGAGGTCGGGTGCGGCTAGAACTTGTAGCCGAGGCCGATCGTGGTCACGGTCTTGGTCCGGTTGATCTCGTCGGGCGTCTGCGCCGTGTACTGCGCCAGGAAGCTCGTGCGGAAGGACCAGGCTTCCGTCAGCGGCAGACCGATGATCACTTCCGTCGTGAGCAGGTAGGCGGACGGGTCGTTGGCCGGCATCTGCGCCTTGCCCGTGTGCGTGAACTCCATGCGGTCGTCGAAGAGCAGGTTCTTGTACTCGAACCCGGCCACGAGGTCGACGAAGTGGCTCTCGGAGTTGAACGCACCAGCCTGGTTGCCGTTGCCGTCGAACTTGTCGAAGCGGTAGCCGACGCCGGCATTCAGGTCGAAGTGGCTGACCGCCGCGTCCTCGCCGTGCCAGGCGCGCACGCCCGGGCCGGTCGCGATCGTCGCGCGCACGTCGCGCTGCTGGATGTTGTCCCGCGAGAGCTCGAAGTCCGAGTTCCAGAAGAAGAGATCCGTGAAGGTGTGCTTCCAGCCGCCGGTCAGCCCCTGGGCGTTCTGGATCACCTTGTCCTGCGAGCTGCCGCGCTCCCGCGATCGACCGAAGTCGCCGCGCAGGCGCAGGTTGTAGACGTCCTGCTCCTCGACCCGCTCGCCCTTCGCATCGAGCGTGCCCGAGATCGTGTCGATCGTGCCGGTCTGGGCCGTGAAGGAGACGGCGACGTCGCCGTTCCAGCCCGGCGTCTGCTCCGCCCCCGCCGCGCCTGCGGCGAGTGCCGTCGCGCCGGCGGCGAGCGCCGTCGCGAGTCCCACGCCGATCGTGCATCGGAGCCATCCACTCTGGTGCTTCCCACTCATTCCCGTCGAACCCCCATGCTGGTCGCCGCCTGCGAAGGCAGCGATCCCGTTGAGAGCGGAGCGCACTCGCGCCCCACCCGAATCCCTCCACTCCGGGCGGCGAGCGCCGGCGTGTCCCGCGACGCGCATTCGCGCCGTGACGCCCGCGACGCGACCGACTAACGCCCCGGCATCTCGATCACGTGCACGTCGGATTGCGGGAAGGGGATGTGGCATCCGCCCGCCTCGAGCTGCTCCTTGATCGCCCGCATCAGGTCCCAACGCAGCGCCCAGTAGTCCCCCGAGTTGCACCACGGCCGGACGACGAGATTGACCGACGAGTCCGCGAGCTCCGCCACGGCGATCGTCGGGGCCGGCTCCGCGAGCGTGCGCGGATCGCCCTTCACCACGCGCTCGAGGATCGAGATCGCCTGGCCGATGTCGTCCTCGTAGGCGATGCCGATGACGAGGTCGATCCGCCGCGTGGGGTTGGCCGAGTAGTTCTTGACGATGTCGCCGTAGATGTTCGAGTTCGGGATCGTGATGCGGATGTTGTCACCCGTGTTCAGGATCGTGTCGAAGATCGAGATCTGGACGACCGTGCCCGCCTGACCGGCGACCTCGACGAAGTCGCCGACGCGGATCGGGCGGAAGACGAGCAGCATCACGCCGGCGGCAAAATTCGAGAGCGTGCCCTGGAGCGCGAGGCCGACCGCGAGACCGGCGGCGCCGAAGACCGCGACGAGCGAGGTCGTCTCGATGCCGAAGAGGCTCAGGACCGCGACGACGACGACGCCCAGGATCAGGTAGTAGACGAGGCTCGAGAGGAACGGGATCAGGGAGACGTCGGTCCCCGCCTTGCCGAGCATCTTCGAGACGCGCTTGCGGGACCAGCCCGCGAACATCCGGCCCACGATCAGCAGGACGACCGCGCCGATCACGCTGAGCCCGTACTGCAGGACGAGCCCGGTCAGGGTCTCGATCGCGGCCTCGAGACCGTCGCCCATCTGCATCGGATCCATGTCGTTCGCTGCCTCCCGACCCCTCGCCCCGCCACGCCTCGACCCCGTCCCGACGGGGGATGCGACGGCAGGGCGTCCGAGCGCGGCGGGCGCGCCGCCCGCTCCGCGGTGTGCAATGAACGGCCAACCTTAGCCGTCACATCCGCGGGCACCACGCCGGGCTGCGCGCCGTGCGTCGATGTTTTCCCGTGCGCGGAAGATTTGGTGCTCGCGAAACGATCGACCCGTCTCTGATCGCCGGGAATCACCCTCAGGTCACGCACATCGCCTCGGCTGCGTCGTCGATCCCGGCGTCGAGACGCGCGCCAGCTAGCGCGCCGTGAGCCCGAGCTGCGTGGGCACGCCCTGCTCGTCCGCGACCGCGCCGAGCTCCGGATCGACGAGGAAGACCCGCTCCGCTGGGAGCCCGGCCCGCTCGACGAAGGCCGCCTGCACCGCCATCGCGCGATCCCGCGCCAGCCCCCGCCAGTCCGACTCGCCGAGGGTCTCGCCGCGGGCGAGCACCTCGACGATCGCGGCCGCGCGAGCCGACGAGGAATCACCCCCCGCCCCACCGCCGCCCGCCGAGCCGGTGGCCGTCGCTTCCTCGAAGCCCGCGCCCATGCGCTCGCGATGCAGTCGCTCGAGGGCATCGAGGCGTGTCTCGTCATCCAGCTCGAGGGCGCTCGGGTCGCCGACGCGCTCCCGCTCCCGCGCGGAGAGACGCCGGAACGCCACCCCCCGCATCGCCTCCTCCACCCGCTCGCGGGCGAGCGCCGGACCATCGACGGTCGGATCCGCGCGGCCGCGGATCTCGACGCGCAGTGCCGGGCGTTCGGCGAGGGCCGTTGCGAGCGTCTCGAGATCGGCCTCCTCCTCCGCGCCGAAGCTCGCGCGCCCGGGCTCGAAGTAGACGTGCTCGAAGTCCCGCCCCGCCGCGCCGACGAGACCACCGACGAGCGCGAAGGGCGTCGAGGCGACCCGCGTCACCAGCCCGATCGCCGCCTGGGCCAGCAGCTTCAAGAGGTCGAAGCCCGGGTCGTCGAGGTCGCCCCGGATCGGGAGGCCGATCTCGATGTCGCCCGACGGATCGCGCATCAAGGCGATCGCGAGCGGCACGGGCAGCGTCGTCGCCGTCTCGCTCTCGACCGCGTCGCCGAAGGCGAAGCGACGCAGCGCGATCCGGTTCTCGCCCTCGAGCTTGCGATCTTCGACGTGGTAGGCGAGATCGAGGTCGAGCTTGCCGCGGTCGACGCGGTAGCCGACGTAGCGACCCGAATACGGCGAGAAGGGCGGCATCGACACGCCGCGCACGATCACGTCGACGTCCGTGAAGGTCTTCGCCGCGAGGGGATTGAGCTGGCCCTTCACCTCGATCGGTGCCACCTCGTCGATCCGGCCCGCGAGCGCGAGGGTCGCTCGGGCCGCGGGATCGGAGGCCAGCCCCTCGATCGTGCCGCCGAGCGCGTCGACGGAGAGCGCGAAATCGGCGCTTCGATCGGAGAAGCGTCCCGCGACGTCGTCGAGCACGACGCGATCGATGCGCAGCGCGAAGGGGCGCCCGGTCGCGGACGCCGTGGGCCCCGCCGTCTCCGGCGCGCGCGAAGCCCCGTCGTCGCCCTCCCCCGCGAAGATCGCGTCGAGATTCGAGCGTCCCTCGGCGTCGATGGCGATACGCGCGCGCACGCCCTCGAGCCCGACCTCGCCGATCGCGAGCGAAGCGGGCGCGAGATCGAATTTCTCGACCCGCACACGCTTCCACGAGACGAAGCGCGCGCCACCGGCGCGGTCGAGCGCGAGCAGATCGTCGACCTGCAGCCGGCCCTTCGCGAAGACGTCCGTCGCCGCGTTCGTCGCGTCCTCGACGATCCGCAGCGTCAGCTCGGACCCGAAGCGACCCTTCGACAGCTCGACGCGCATCGCGGGCTCGAGGTAGGCCTCGAAGGGAGCCAGGTCGACATCCGATACGCGCACGCCGAGCTCCGTCTCGAGGGGCGCGAGCCGAAGCGGACCCGACGCCTCGATCCGCCCCCCCTCGCCGACCTGCGCCTCGAGCGCGAGCTCGATCTCCGTCCGCGTTTCGGGGCCCTGCTCGAAGCCGTCGATGCGCAGGCCGATCTGCGACAGACCGAGCGCGACCGGACGTGCGGGGACGCGGTCCTCGAAGTCGACGGCGAAGTCTTCGACCGAGAGCCGAGCGAGGCGTAGCCGCGGCGAAGGCGCACCCGACGCCTCGCTCGACGGGGGCCCGGGCGCCGACGGATCGGTCGGATCGGGCTCGGACGCGGGCGCCGCGGACGCGGGTCCCGGCGCTTCGCGGGTCGCCGATGCCGCGGGCGCGAAAAGCCGCGCGAGATCGATCCCCCCGTCGGCCTCCCGGCGCACGGCCACCCGTCCGCCCCGCAGCCCGACCCGGCCCAGCGACGCCTCGCGCAGCCCGCCGCCCGCGACCTCGACCCCCGCGTCCCGCAGCTCGACGGCCGGCAGCTCCAGGATCCGCCGTGGGCCGGCCGGATCGACGACCACGAGCTCCGTGAGGTCGAGCGTGCCGTCTTCGATCGAGACGCCGAGCGACTCGTCGAACGAGACGGCGTGCCGGGCCGAGACGTCGAGGCGGCCGGACTCGACCGAGACCCCGAGGCCCGGCACGGCGTGCCGCGCGACGAAGCCCAGGTCGACGCCCTCGACCGCGGCGTGTCCGATCAGCTCGAGCGGCGTGAGTCCGAGCCGGCCCTCGAGCTCGATGCGCGTCGCGTCGCCCACGGTCGCAGCGAGCGTGTAGGCGGACTTGCGACCGACACGGGTGCTCAGGTCGTCGAGCTGCAGCGAGAGCGGCTCGATCTCCAGATCGAGCGACGGCTCGCGCGTCGCGTCGCGCAGCCTGACCCGACCGCGCTCCACGCGCACGCGCGAGACCTCGACGATCCACGCTTCGCCTTCGCCTTCGGCTTCGGCCTCGGCCTCCGCATCGGCGTCGGCGTCGGCGTCGGCTTCCGGCCCGGACTCGCCCTCGGCCGACTCCGCCGCGTCCGGATCGTCGCCCCGCAGCAGCGCGACGAGATCGATCCCGCCCGAGGGCCGTCGCGTGGCCTCGACCTCGGGTGCGACGAGACGGATTTCGTCGAGGGCGACGTCCGCCGTCAGGAAGCCGAGCGGGGCGACGTCGATCTCGAGGGACTCGAAGGCGATCCGCGCCGCCCCGGGCGCGGCCTCGGCGAGCTCGAAGCCCCGCACGGCGAGGCGCATCCGGAAGGGGTCGAAGCGAAGGGCCTCGATCGCGACGCGCCCGCCGGTCTGCTCCCGGACGACGCCCTCGAGCACCCCCCGCAGCCAGAAGGGCAGCACCAGCGCCGTGACGACCCCGTAGACGAGCGCAAGCAGCGCGATCGCGAGGCCGATCCGTCGTGTTCGGGACCCTTTCGACGGAGATCGGGGGGGAGCGGGCTCTTCGGACATGGACTCCGGGAGGGCGGGACGGGCAGCGAGGCGTCGAGGGTAACGGAGGCCTGCCGCGGCGGGGAGAGCCGATCGGGCTGCTAGACTCCCGCGGCCTCCGCGACGCGTCCGAGCCCCGCCCCACGTCTCCGACCCGCGCGGCGGTCCGAGTCCGCGTCGAGCACGGGACCGAGGACGAGATGAGCGAGTCGCACGCCGATGCCGAGACCGTGCCCGGAGATCCCCCTCGGCGGAGCTATGCCGAGGCCGAGCACGTGGCCTTCGTCGCGGCCCGCACGCCCGCGGCCCAGGCGGCGCGCGAGACGCTCGAGTCCCTCTACCCCGCGAAGTCGCCCGAGGACGCCGACGTGATCGTGGCGCTCGGCGGCGACGGCTTCATGCTCCAGACGATCCATCGCTTCATCCGGCACGGGAAGCCGATCTACGGCATGAACCGGGGCTCCGTCGGATTCATGATGAATCCCTACGAGGCGCAGGACCTGCTCGGCCAGATCCGACGGGCGGAGGTCGCGTGTCTGCACCCGCTGCGCATGGTGGCCCATCTCGACAGCGGCGCGCGGGTCGAGCTGCTGGCGATGAACGAGGTCTCGATGCTGCGGCAGACCCGTCAGGCGGCGAAGCTGCGGGTGCACGTCGACGGCGTGGCGAGGCTCGAGGAGATGATCTGCGACGGCATCCTCGTCGCGACACCGGCGGGCAGCACGGCCTACAACCTCTCGGCCCACGGCCCGATCCTGCCGCTCGACGCCGGCGTGCTCGCGCTGACACCGATCAGCGTCTTCCGCCCGCGCCGCTGGCGCGGCGCGCTCATTCCGAGGACGGCCAAGGTGCGCATCGAGGTCCTCGAGGCCGAGAAGCGCCCGGTCAGCGCCGTCGCCGACTCGACCGAGGTGCGCGAGGTCGTCGAGGTCGAGGTCGAGGAGGACCGCGACATCACGGTCGAGGTCCTGTTCAACGCCGGCCAGAGCCTCTCCGAGCGCAACCTGGCCGAGCAGTTCAACTTCTGAGCGAGAGCGGACGCCGCGACCCGACCCGATGAGCGAGCTCCTCCTTCCTTTCTACGCCTGGATCAAGGCGCTGCACGTGATCGCCGTGATCTCGTGGATGGCGGGGCTGCTCTACCTGCCGCGGCTCTTCGTCTACCACTGCGAGGCCGAGCCCGGCAGCGTTCAGTCCGAGACCTTCAAGGTCATGGAGTGGAAGCTCTCGCGCTACATCATGCGGCCGGCGATGCTCGTGAGCGTCGCGGCGGGACTCGTGATGATCGCGCTGCCCGGGACGCCGGGACATTGGCGGCACGCGGGGGGCTGGCTCTGGCTGAAGCTCGCCCTCGTCGTCGGGCTGCTCGGGACGCATTTCGCGATGACGCGCTGGCGCGAGGACTTCGCCCGGGATCGCAACACGCGCCCGCAGCGCTTCTACCGCATCGCCAACGAGGTCCCGACGCTGCTCATGATCGGGATCGTGATCTGCGTGATCGTCAAGCCCTTCTGATTCGGGCCGGCGTCGCGCGCGCGTGATGCCACCCGATCCCGACCCGTCGTCTCGCTTCGGAGTCTCCCATGCCGCTTCGCATCTTCGTGCTCGGATCCGGCGCCGGCGGCGGCGTCCCGCAATGGAACTGCAACTGCCCGAACTGCGCGGGGATCCGGGCGGGCACGGTGCGGGCGAGCGCGCGCACCCAGTCGTCCCTCGCCGTGACCGACGGAAGCGGCGCGTGGCTGCTCGTGAACGCCTCCCCCGACCTGCGTGCGCAGCTCGAGACCTGTCCCGCCCTCCAGCCCGCCCGCGCCGTACGCGACACGGCGATCGCCGCCGTGCTGATCGTCGATGCCCAGATCGATCACTCTACGGGCCTCATGACCCTGCGCGAGCACACGAAGCCGCTCCCGGTCTACTGCACGCCGAGCGTGCACGCGGATCTCACGACCGGCTATCCGCTCCTGCGCGTGCTCGAGCACTACTGCGGCGTCGACTGGCATCCCGTCGACGCGATCGGCGAAGAGGCCTTCGGGATCCCGGAGCTGCCGGGCCTCTCGATCGAGCCGATCCCGATCCCGGGTGAGGCCCCGCCCTACTCCCCGCGCCGCCATCGCCCCGCCGCCGACGACACGATCGCGCTCTCCTTCGTCGATCGGGCGAGCGGAAGGCGCTGCTTCTACGCGCCGGGGCTCGCCGACTGGACGCCGCGGGTCGTCGAGGAGGCCACGCGCGCGGACTGCGTGCTGATCGACGGCACGCTCTGGAAGGACGACGAGCTCGCCGCCCGCGGCGCCTCCCAGAAGACCGGACGCGAGATGGGCCACCTCGCCCAGAGCGGCCGCGGCGGCATGCTCGACCATCTGTCGAAGCTGCCGGGCCGTCGGATCCTGATCCACATCAACAACACGAACCCGATCCTCGACGAGGACTCGCCCGAGCGCACCCGCCTCGACGACGCGGGCGTCGAGGTCGCCCGGGACGGACTGGAGATCGAGATCGGATGACGGCTCGAAGACGCAGGGAGATCGAGATCGGATGAGCACCGACGCAAGCGCAGCACCGCTCTCGCGCACGGCCTTCGAGGCGAGGCTGCGGGGCATGGAGCGCTTCTATCACATCCACCATCCCTTCCACGTCGCGATGAACGAGGGCGGCCTCGACCGCGAGGCCGTGCGGGGCTGGGTCGCGAACCGCTTCTACTACCAGATCCAGATCCCGCGCAAGGACGCGGCGATCCTCGCGAACTGCCCCGACCGCGAGGTTCGGAGGCATTGGATCCAGCGCATCCTCGACCACGATGGCCGCGAGGGCGACGAAGGGGGCATCGAGGCCTGGCTGCGCCTCGGCGAGGCGGTCGGGCTCACGCGCGAGGAGGTGACGGACCTGCGCCACGTCCTGCCGGGCGTGCGTTTCGCCGTCGACGCCTACGTCCGTTTCGCGCGCACGGCACCCTGGCAGGAGGCGGCCGCCTCGTCGCTGACCGAGCTCTTCGCGCCCACCATCCACCAGAAGCGCCTCGAGAACTGGCCCGCGCTCTACCCCTGGATCGACGCCGAGGGCTACGGCTACTTCCGCCGCCGCCTCGGCGAGGCGCGCCGGGACGTCGAGCACGGTCTCCAGATCACCCTCGACACCTTCACCACGGCGGCGGGCCAGGCGCGCGCCGTCGAGGTGCTGCAGATGAAGCTCGACATCCTGTGGACGATGCTCGATGCGATGTGGATGGCGTACGTCGAGAAGAAGCCGCCCTACTACTCTTCGCCGCCGGCCGGGAGCGCCGACGACGGAGAACGGTCCGGCTCGTGAGCGGACGGCGGGATCGACGACCCGAGGCGCTCGTGCTCGATGCCGGGGTGCTGCGCGAAGGGGCCATCTGCGAGCTCGGCTCGGCGCTCGCCGTGGAGGCGCAGGGCGGGACGACGGTGCAGCCCTGGCGCGAGCCCTTCCGCGCAGCGGAGGCGGCGGGACTCGCCGTCACCGCCGACGCGCGGGAGCTCGCCGACGCGAGCTTCGATCAGGTCGTCGTGCACCTGCAGAAGAGCCGGGCGGCGAGCTTCGACGACCTCGCGGAAGGCTGGCGGCTGCTGCGGGCGGGCGGCGCGCTCTACCTCTCGGGACCGAATGCGCTGGGCATCGTCTCGGCCGTCAAGCGCCTCGCCGCCCAGCTCGACCACGAGGGCGTGATCCTCGCGAATCGGGCCCGCGCCCGCATCGTCCGCTTCGTGAAGGACGCCGGGCCGGGGCCCGAGCGGGAGACGACGCCGATGATCGACGTCCGCGTCGAGCGACCCGGCGGCGAGCCCCTCGCCTTCACGCTCGCGACACGCCCCGGTGTCTTCAGCGCGAAGCAGCTCGACGCGGGCAGCGCGCTCCTGCTCGAAGCCCTGCCCGAGATGGGCGAGCGGACGACGCCCGGGCGGATCGTCGACCTCGGCTGCGGCGTGGGCGTGCTCGGTCTCGCCGCCGCGCTGCTCTGGCCCGGGTCGCAGGTCCTGCTCGTCGACGCCGATGCCCGCGCCGTCGCCTGCGCCCGGGAGAACGTCGCCCGACTCGAGGCGTCGCATCCCGGTCTCGCCGCGCGCGTCCGGGTCGAGTGGTGGGACGCGAGAGAGACGCCCCTCGACACGGGCTTCGACCTCGCGCTCGTGAACCCGCCCTTCCACGCGCGCGGGCCCGAGGTCGATCTCGGTCCGGCGCTGGCCCTCTTCGCGTCCCTCGACGGGTGGCTCGCGCCGAAGGGCCGCGCGCTCGTCGTCGCCAATCGCACCCTGCCCTGGGAGGAGCCTCTGTCGCGAGTCGGCCAGGTCGAAGAATTGCGGGCGGCGCGCGGCTACAAGCTGCTCTCGCTCGAGCCGGGCTCGGCCAGGAGACGCTCGCGATCGGCCTCGGACAAGGGGCGGAGGGCGCCGGGCGCGAGGTCGGCCGGCAGATCGAGGTCGCCTACGCGATCGCGATGAAGCGTCGTGACCTCGGCGCCGAGGGCGCGGAACATGCGCCTCACCTGATGCGTGCGGCCCTCGCGCAGCACGAGGGTCGCGCGGCCGGGCCCCTCGATCACGAGCTCCGCGGGGCGGGTCGGCCGCTCGTCGCCGGCGAGCAGCAGACCCGCGCGAGCTCGCGGCACGGCATCCGCCGCGAGCTCGCCGTCGAAGCCTACGCGGTAGCGCTTCGGGAGCTTGCGCCCGGGATGGGTCAAGCGATGGACGAGGTCGCCGTCGGTCGTGAGCACGAGCAGTCCCGACGTGGCGCGATCGAGGCGTCCCGCGATCAGCAGATCGCGACGCCGCGGCACGTCCGCCTCGAGCAGATCGAAGACCCGGGGTGACTCGCGCTCGTCGCGGCTGCAGGCGTAGCCGATCGGCTTGTGGAGCAGGAAGTCGCGCCCCTCGGCGGGCGACTCGACCAGGGCCTCCTCGAGCCGGACGACCTCGTCCCGGACGTGTCGCGCCGGGTCGCGGCAGATCTCGCCCTCGACCGTGACGGCGCCACGACGGATCAGCCCCCGGGCCTCCCGGCGTGAGGCGAGCCCGGCGCGGGCCAGCCACGCGTCGAGGCGCATGCCGCGCGATTCGCCCCCGGTCGAAGAAGCCATGCGTCGACGCCTCCGTCCGAAGCGTTCTGCCGGCTGCCGAGGGCATCGCGCTTTCGTCGCCCCGGGCGGCCCACTACAATGCGCCGCCGTTTGTTCCTGCTCTTCAGCGCGACGGGAACGCGAGAGGAACGCGAGAGGAACGCGAGAGGAACGCGAGAGGACGATGGGCATCCGGGTCTGCAAGTTCGGAGGCAGCAGCGTGGCCGACGCGGGCCAGCTGCGCAAGGTGCGTGCGATCGTCGAGGCCGATCCCGATCGTCGCTTCGTCGTACCGTCGGCGCCGGGCAAGCGCTCTTCGGACGACGAGAAGATCACGGACCTGCTCTACCGCGCCCACGCCGCGGTCCATCCGGGCGAGACCCGCTACGACGCTCGCGGCGAGACGCTCGATGCGCTCTTCGATCGGATCGCCGAGCGGTTCACGAAGATCGTCGCCGACCTCGGCCTCGACTTCGATCTCGGGCCGGCCCTCGCCGAGGTGCACGATCGCATCCGCGACGGCGCCGGTGCGGACTACGCCGCGAGCCGCGGTGAGTATCTCTCGGGGCTGGTGATCGCGCGCCTGCTCGACCGCCCTTTCGTCGATCCGGCCGAGATGATCCGCTTCGACGCCACGGGGCGCTTCCAGCCCGAGGAGACGCAGAAGCGGGTCGCGGAGCGCCTCGGCCGTGAGGGCTCGGGCGTCGTGCCCGGCTTCTACGGCGCGATGCCCGACGGCACGATCAAGACCTTCTCGCGCGGCGGCAGCGACGTGAGCGGCGCGATCGTCGCGCGCGGCGTGCAGGCCTCGGTCTACGAGAACTGGACCGACGTCCCGGGGATCCTGATGACCGATCCGCGGATCGTCGACTCGCCCCGCACGATCGAGGAGCTGACCTATCGCGAGCTCCGCGAGCTCGCCTACATGGGCGCGACCGTGCTGCACGACGAGGCGATCTTCCCGGTCCGCGAGGCCGGCATCCCGGTCGAGATCCGCAACACGAACGATCCCGATGCCCCGGGTACGCGCATCAGCCGCCACGGTCAGGAGGCGGCGCCCCGCCACCTCGTGACCGGCATCGCCGGCCGCAAGGACTTCACGATCCTGGCCCTCGAGAAGACGCTCATGAACGCCGAGATCGGCTACGGCCGGCGGCTCCTCTCCGTCCTCGAGCGCCGCGGCATCAGCTGGGAGCACATGCCGAGCGGCATCGACACCCTCTCGGTCGTCGTGAAGAGCGACTCGGTCGGCGACCAGCTCGAGGACCTCGTGCAGGAGATCCAGCGCGAGTGCGAGCCGGACGCGATCGAGGTCAATCCGGGCATCGCACTCATCGCAACGGTCGGCCGCGGGATGAGCCACACCCCGGGTACGGCCGCCCGCCTCTTCGGTGCGTTGGCTCGGGACGGCATCAACATCCGGATGATCGATCAGGGCTCGAGCGAGCTGAACATCATCGTCGGCGTCGAGAACGAGGACTTCGAGCGCACCGTCCGCGCGATCTACGCCGCCTTCGCCGACGGCCCCTGAGCCGCTCGGGCGATCCTCCACCCGTTCCCCGGCGCCCGCCCCATCCGCGACCCGGGCGAAGCCCCGCCGATGGTCGCCGGGCTGCCGCCGCTGGAATCCGGCACACGTTTCTTCCGTGTCGGCCGAAGAGTCCCACCACAGCGGAAACGCGCGTGGAGGGGACGCCGTGGGCCGGCTCGACGGATTGCTGAACACCTCGATCGGCCAGAAGCTGGCGCTCGCCGCGAGCGGCGTCGCGCTGATCGGATTCCTGCTGGTCCATCTGCTCGGCAACCTGACGCTCTTCCAGGGGCCCGAGGTCATGAACGCGTACGCGCATTGGATGCAGACGCATCCGCTGCTCTGGGCGGGCCGCGTCGGACTCGTCACGCTCTTCGGCCTGCATACGACGCTCGCGATCCGCCTCGCCCTCGAGAACCATCGCGCCCGCCCGATCCGCTATGCCGCGGGACTGCGGAGCCAGGACTCGACCTTCCTCTCCCGCTACATCGTGCTGACGGGCCTCCTCGTCCTCGCCTTCCTCGTCTACCACCTGCTCCATTTCACGGTCGGCGCCGTCCAGCCCGAGCACGCCCGGCTGCTCGACGAGCAGGGCCGGCACGACGTCTACGGCATGGTCGTCCGCAGCTTCGGCGAGCCCGCCGTCGCGATCTCGTACCTCGTGGCGATGACGATCCTGGGGCTGCACCTCTTCCACGGACTCCGCAGTCTCTCACAGACCTTCGGCGTCAATCACGAGACGTACGTCGGCGCCATCCGCTGGGCCGCCGGCGGCCTCGCCCTCGCGATCGTCGTGGGCAACGCCTCGATCCCCCTCTCGGTCTGGCTCGGCTGGATCTCGCTCTAGCGGGCTCCCCGCCCCGCCCCCCCCCGACACGCAGGAGCGCCGCATGCTCGACGCCCGGATTCCCGACGGTCCCCTCGACGAGAAGTGGCAGCGGCACCGCTTCGAGATGAAGCTCGTGAGCCCGTCGAACCGACGCCGCTTCCGGATCCTCGTCGTCGGCTCGGGCCTGGCGGGCGCCTCCGCCGCAGCCTCCCTCGGCGAGCTCGGCTACCAGGTCGACTGCTTCTGCTTCCAGGACAGCCCCCGCCGCGCCCATAGCATCGCGGCCCAGGGCGGCATCAACGCCGCCAAGAACTACCAGAACGACGGCGACAGCGTCTTCCGTCTCTTCTACGACACGATCAAGGGCGGCGACTTCCGCGCCCGCGAAGCGAACGTCCATCGCCTCGCCGAGGTCAGCAACCAGATCATCGACCAATGCGTCGCCCAGGGCGTGCCCTTCGCCCGCGAATACGGCGGCCTCCTCGACAACCGCTCCTTCGGCGGCGCCCAGGTCTCGCGCACCTTCTACGCCCGGGGCCAGACCGGCCAGCAGCTCCTGCTCGGCGCCTACGGCGCCCTCTCGCGCCAGATCCAGGCCGGCCGCGTGCGCATGCACACCCGGACGGAGATGCTCGACCTCGTCGTCGTGGGCGGTCAGGCCCGCGGCCTCGTCACCCGGCACCTCGTGTCCGGCCGCATCGCCCGCTGGGCCGGTGACGCCGTCGTCCTCGCGACCGGCGGCTACGGCAACATCTTCTACCTCTCGACCAACGCGATCGGCTGCAACGTCACGGCCGCCTTCCGCGCCTACAAGAAGGGCGCCTGGTTCGCGAACCCCTGCTACACGCAGATCCACCCGACCTGCATCCCGGCCTCGGGCGAGCACCAGTCGAAGCTCACCCTGATGAGCGAGTCGTTGCGCAACGACGGCCGCATCTGGGTCCCCCTCGGCAAGGACGACGCGCGCGCCCCGGGCGACATCCCCGAGGACGAGCGCGACTACTACCTCGAGCGCAAATACCCCTCCTTCGGAAACCTCTCGCCCCGGGACATCTCCTCGCGAGCCGCGAAGGAGGTCTGCGACGAGGGCCGTGGCGTGGGCCCCCTCGGCCGGGGCGTCTATCTCGACTTCGCAGACTCGATCGCGCGACTCGGAGAGGACACGATCCGTGCGCGCTACGGCAACCTCTTCGCGATGTACGAGAAGATCACGGGGGAGGACCCGTATCGCGTGCCGATGCGGATCTACCCGGCCTCGCACTACACGATGGGCGGGCTCTGGGTCGACTACGACCTGATGAGCACCCTGCCCGGCCTGCACGTGATCGGCGAGGCGAACTTCTCCGATCACGGCGCGAATCGGCTCGGGGCGAGCGCCCTGATGCAGGGGCTCGCCGACGGCTACTTCATCCTGCCCGCCACGATCGGCCACTACCTCGGCTCGGCGTCGATCGCGCCGATCGGGACGGACCATCCGGCCTTCGACGAGGCCGAGCACGGGGTGCGCGAGCGGATCGACCGACTGCTCGCGATCGGCGGTCGCCGCTCCGTCGAGTCCTTCCACCGCCGCCTCGGCAACCTGATGTGGGAGCATTGCGGGATGTCGCGTCGGGCCGGCGGGCTGCGACAGGCGATCGTCGAGACCCAGGCCCTGCGCGCCGAGTTCTGGGAGGACGCGCGCGTCGCGGGTACGAACGAGTCGCTCAACGTCTCCCTCGAACGCGCCGGACGCGTGGCCGACTTCCTCGAGTTCGCCGAGGTGCTCTGCTGGGATGCCCTGCAGCGCGAGGAGTCCTGCGGCGCGCATTTCCGGGAGGAGCACCAGACGCCGGAGGGCGAGGCGGCGCGGGACGATGATCGTTTCGCGCACGTGAGCGCCTGGGAGTACCGCGGCGTCGGCACGAAGCCCGTCGAGCATCGCGAGCCCCTCGTCTTCGAGAACGTGGCGCTCGCGACCAGGAGCTACAAATGAACTTCACCCTCGTCGTCTGGCGTCAGGCCCGGGCCGAAGAGACCGGGCGCATGGTCGAGTACCGGGTCGAGGACGTGAGCCCCGACATGTCCTTCCTCGAGATGCTCGACGTGCTGAACGAGGATCTGATCGTCTCGGGCGAGGAGCCGGTCGCCTTCGACCACGACTGCCGCGAGGGCATCTGCGGGATGTGCTCGCTCGTGATCGACGGCGTGCCCCACGGCCCCGAGCGTGCGACGACCGCCTGCCAGCTCCACATGCGCCACTTCAAGGACGGCGCGACGATCACGATCGAGCCCTGGCGTGCGAAGGCCTTCCCCGTGATCCGCGACCTCGTCGTCGACCGTCGCGCCCTCGACCGCGTCGTGCAGGCCGGTGGCTACGTCTCGATCAACACGGGCTCCGCCCCCGACGCGAACTCGATCCCCGTCGCGAAGCACGACGCCGACGTCGCGTTCCAGGCCGCGGAGTGCATCGGCTGCGGCGCCTGCGTGGCGGCCTGCCCGAACGCCTCGGCGATGCTCTTCGTCGCCGCGAAGACCCAGCACTTCGCGCGCCTGCCCCAGGGCCAGCCCGAACGCACGCGCCGCACGATCAATCTCGTCGAGGCGATGGACCGCGAGGGCTTCGGCGCCTGCACGAACCACTACGAGTGCGCCGCGGCCTGTCCCAAGGAGATCCCGGTCCGCTTCATCTCGGACCTGAACCGCGACTTCATCAAGGCCGCAGCGCATCACGGCCGCTTCGGCACGCTCCCGCCGCAGGGCGACCTCGAGGAGTAGCGTCAGCGCCTGCGCGCGAGGCGACGCAGACGACGCGGCCCCGTCGGCAGCTTGCGCAGCCAATCCAGCACGACCGGCAGCGGGTCCCGCCACGATCCCGTGCCGTGCCAATGCGTTCCGCGCAGCGAGCGCGCCCAGTCGACGAGCGAGAGCTCCCCGCGGCGCCAGAGCACGAAGCCCGCCGGGAGGTCCAGCTTGAGCGAGATCCACCGGCCACCGGGTCGGCTGACCGTGCGCGCCCCGGGCAGGGATCGACCGAGACTCGCCCGCACGACCGTGTCCAGCAGCTCGACCCCGCAATGCTCCGCGATCGGCATGTTCATCGTCACGCGACCGATGTTCGCCTCCACGAAGAGGAAGCGTCCCGTCTGCGCGTGCTGCTTGAGCTGGACGGCGGCCAGCCCGACGTGCCCCGACGCCTCGAGCAGCCGCGTGCCCGCGGCCACCACCTCCGGTCGATCGCACTCGACCGCGAGCGAGCCGCTCCCCGTGCCCGGCGGCCACTGGCGGATCTTGCGCGCGACCAGCGCGACCTGCCGCCGGCCCGCCGCGTCGAAGAAGGCGTAGAAGCTGTACATCGCGTCGTCGCCGCCCGGGATCCAGGACTGCACGACGAGCCCCTGGCAGGCGACCGGCGCGAGGCGTCGGAAGGCCCGACGGAGCGCGTCGGGCGAGTCGAGGCGCAGCACCTTGCCGCCCGCCTCGGCCAGCCAGGCCGGCGTCCGCAGGGCCGGCTTGAGCACGACGGGAAAGCCGAGCGTCGTGCAGGCCCGCTCGAGCGCCTCTTCGTCCGCGAGCACGAGGGTCGCGGGCACGTCGAGACCGCAGCGCTCGGCGTGCGCGCTCGACCGGGCCTTGTCCGTCAGCTGCGCGAGGACCGGAGACGGCGGCAGCACGAAATGCGCGACGCGAGAGAGCCGGGCACGCTCACGGTCGAGGGCCCGGACATGCCCATCCGTACAGGGCAGCAGCACGGCGGGCGATGGGCCCGCTCGCAGCTCCGCCTCGAGTGCACTCGTGAAGGTACGCGCCCCGCTCTCCGTCTCGAGTCCGGCCGGGTCGGGGCCGCGCACGAGCCGGCTCCAGGCCCGACTGTGACAGAAGGGGCTACGGGGATCGGCCGCGACCCCGATCAGCGCGTAGCCGCGTCGCGACAGCAGACGAGCCGCCTGGAGACCCGTCATGCAGTCGGCCCCGAGGACCCACACGCTCGCCCGATCCGTCATCGCGGCGAGCCCATCCCATCGCGCGCGCAGGCGACCCGAGAGATCCGTCGAGGCGTAGCGATCAGCCCGTGACGCGACCCTTGCGCCCGCTTCGCAGCACGACGAGCCCCGTGCCGGCGAGCAGCGCGAGCAGCAGCGCCATCATGCCCGCCGAGCCGCTCGGCACCGGCGGCGGCGACGCGTCGACGCTGCCCTGGACACCGGCGTAGTTCCTCGGTGTGTTCGCCACGATGGCGGTGCCGCCGTTGTTGGTCGCCTCGAAGAGCGCGTCGACACCGTTGGTCGGGACGGCACCGAAGGTCAGGGTGTCGAAGGCTCCGAACGAGATCGTGTCGCCGTTCACGTCGAAGAAGGGCACGCTCGCGGGCGGGATGATCACGTCGGGCGTCGGCGCCCCGGGCAGCGCCGCGAAGGCCGCCGTGGCGACCAGATAGCTCTTGCCGTTCGTCGGCGGGGCGACCGGGCCATTCGACCAGGAGATCGAACGCGTGCCGCTCGAAAGCGAGCCGTTGCCGATACCCGTCTCGCCGCCCGTCGTGCCCCGATCCAGCAGCTCGACGTACTGGATCGTGCCGTCGGCATTGCTGAAGACCTCGACCACGTCCCAGGTATGGATGCCGGCCCAGGCGGCGGGCGCCTGAGCGAGGAGCAGGAGCAGGGCAGCCGCGAGGCCGCGTCGGGTGGGAACGCGTCCGGCAAGGGAGCGACCGCGAAGTCCATGCTCCATCCGGTGCGTGCCGATCCGGCCCGGCACCGCGTTCCGATCGTTTCGCGGGGTCGCTTCGGTCATTCTTCCACTCCTGTGCCGGGATCGGTCCGGATCCCGGCGTTCTCGGCCGGCGGCCGGGCATACCAGAAGGCGCGTGCGACCGCGCATCCGCGGCGCCGCGCCCCGACGTAGAGGTCGAGTGTATGCTGCGGGGCGTGGAGTCGGACCGTAAATCGATTTCGCTCGTCGAACGATCCATGCGACGCCCGCGCCCACGGCGCGCCGCGTCTTCCCGTCGATCCATGGGCCTTCTCGGGCTGATCCTGCCGCTGCTCTGCCTGCTCGTCGTCCCGAGCTGTCGACCCGAGCACGACGACCCTGCGGCCAATGCGAGCGCACACGTCGAGAATCCCGTCCCTTCGTCACGCGTCGGTGTCGGAGCGACGCAGCGCGTGGTCTCGCTCGACCGCGTCGCCACCCGCTTCGTCGCCCGACTCGGCGCGGCGGATCGACTCGTCGCGGTCGACGCGACCTCCCGCACGCTGCCCGATCTCGGCGATCGCCCCCTCGCCACGCTCGCCACCGCGCACCGCTTCGAGCCGGATCTCGTGCTCGTCCCCGCTCTGCCCCTCGACGATGCACCCGTTCGGGCGCTCCAGGCCGCAGGCATTCGCGTCGTCGAGTTCGCGCCCCACGACCTCGAGGACGTGATCGCGCTCGCCCGCTCGGTCGGCACGGAGCTCGTCGGCCGCGCCGAGGCCGCGCGCTTCGAGCACACGCTCTCACGGCCCCTCGCGCTGATCGGCGGCCTCGCCCCCGCGACCGATCGCCCGCGCGTCGCCATCGTCTCGAGCGTCGAGCCCCTCGAGCTGGCGGGCGGACACAGCTTCGAGAGCGACCTCGTCGAGATCGGCGGCGGGACCAGCCTCACCCACGGCGGCGAGGAGCGCCGACTGCCGATCACACCCGAGGGCCTGCGCGCGCTCGCGCCGGATCTCGTCGTCGTCGCCGGCGAGGCCGAGCCCGACGCGGCGACCCGGGCCTGGCTGCGTTCGAAGCTGCCCCCGGCGCTCCGGATCGTCTTCTTCGGCTTCGATCGCGAGCAGTTCTGGCTCGACGATCCGACCGTGGACGCGCGGCGCATGCGGACCCTGCTCCTCGAGAACACCGCGCCCGACGCGCACGACGCCGCCGCGGTCACACCCTAGATCCAGGGTCCTCGGCTCATCGTGTCGATCGATCCGAGCGACCACTGCGATCGCCCCGATCCTCCCGGTTGCTGCGATCCCGACCCGAGCGGTCCGAGCGACCGGAGCGATCGCCTCGCTCCGAGCGGCCGCGACGGTCCCGCACCGCGTCGGCCGAGCGTCCGTCGAGGTGCTCGCGGCGCCCCGCCTCCTCGATGAAGACCCGCTCGGCCCGCATGCGTCCCGAGCGCTCGACGCGCCCGTCGACGCGCACGCGCGAATCGACCCGCAGCTCCGCGACGCCGGCCGACAACGCGCGCGCATCGACCTCGACGTCCCCGATCCGGAAGACGCCCTCGCGACCACCGGGCGATGCGAAGCCCTGGACCGAGGCCCGGTCCACGCCCCGCTCGAGGCTGTCCGCGGGCTCGATCCGCGCCTGCTCGAGGACGCCCTTCGTCGCGTTCCAGCGTCCCTCGACGCGCACCCGACGTCCCGTCCAGTCTGCGTCGCCGCCACCCGCGCCCGCGGCCGGACGCGCCTTCAGGCCACCGAGGTCGAGCACGCCCTGCTCGACGCCCCGCACCACGACCGTGGCCTGCGCCGGACGCTCGCGATCGGTCCCGTCCACCCGCGTCGCGGTCACGACGCCGTCTGCGCGCCGGAAGCCGGCGACCGCGACGGGCGTGCCGATCCGGAGCTCGGCGCCCGCGCGCGGCGTGATCGAACGCTCGCCCAGCACGACGTCCGGCGTGCGCAGCTCGACCTTCTGGCCGAGCACCCAGAACGCGCGCTCGGCGCGCGACACCCGCTCGATCGGCCCCACGAGCAGACTCTCGGCCGAGATCGAGCGCGCGTGATCGGGCTGTCCCGCGCGGGTCGTGATGCGAACGAGCTGGCCGATCGCCAGATCCGTCGGCGCGGCGGGCATCCCGTCCACGGTCACGCGGGTCCCGGCGTCGAGCTCGACCTTCTCGCCGTTCACGCAGACGCTGCCGAAGCCGGTGATCACGCCGAGCAGCCCCGTGCCGCCCACGCCCGTCCCTCCGCCCGACGCGAGATCCGCGCCGTCCGGACGGGGGTCCGCGCCGAAGCCGGTTCCGCCCGAACCGCTGCCCTCGCCCGGCGCTCGCCCCGTGCCCCCCGAGCCGCTGCCCTCGCCGGGCGAACGCCCCGTACCGCCCATCCCGGTCCCGGGCTCGAGCGACGAAGGATCGAACGCATCGAGCCCCTCGCAAGCGGCCCGCGCCGTGCGCGGCAGGCCGACGCCGACGAGCGCGAGCAGCACGAGGACCAGGCTCGCGAGCCGCGCGTCACGAAGGCGCTTCGCGCAGTGCGCATCACGCCTCATCGGACTCTCCCGAGACGGCGGAGGTCGCACCCCCGACCGGGTCCGCGTTCGCGTCCGTTGTCGGCGTCCGGTCCTGCGACGTCTCCTCGTCGCGCTCGTAGGGCGCCCCGAAGAAGAACGCACCCCAGGTCATGCGGCGCGACGCTTCCGCCGCGGGCCGCGACTCGTCGCGTCGCTGCAGCGCGAGTGCGCGGCGGTTCATCTCGCGCAGCGAGCGCGCCCCGACCTCGGACGCCGCACGGCGTAGCTCCTCGATCGACTCCGCGGAGAGGCGGTCGTAGAACACGCTGCGATCGAAGAAGGGCTCGCCCTCGCGCAGCAGGTTGTGTACGCCGGCCGCAGCGTGGTCGCGCAGGTTGCGACCGAAGAACCAGGCCTTGTCCTCGAAGCCCTCCTCCGCGACGAAGGACTCGACGCGCAGGCGGACGACGTCCGAGGCGTCGTGCTCGACGATGCCCTGGCGGACCCACTCGTCGAGCACGGAGCGCACGGGAATGTCCTTGCTGACCGAGAGCACGAGCTGCTCGAAGCTCGGACCCGGCCCCGCGCTCGCGGCGCGCGGCAGGGGGCGCGGCTCGCCCTGCTCGTCGAGGTACGTGGGATCCGCGACCCATCGCGACACGAGCAGCGCGCCGAGCGAGGCGTTGCGCGAGGGACCGACCTCCCGGTCGAGCTCGCTGCGCAGGCGCTTCACGTCCTTGCGATGAATCCCCGTGAGCAGGCTGAGCCGGCTGTCCGTGAGGCGCTTGCCGCGCAGGGCGAACTCGTCCCGCGCGACCTCGATCAGCACGACCTTGAGCAGGTCGGCGAGCATCGGAAAGGTGATCTGCCGCTCGATCACGAGGCGCGCGATCGGGCGCAGGAGCTGACGCAGCGCCGCGAGCAGCGCCGCCGTCGGATCGCCCCCTTCTCCCGTGCCCCGCGCCGCCATCAGGAGGCCCTCGTCTCCCGCGCGAGGCGCGCGAGTCGCTCCGCCGCCTCGGCGTCTTCGGGATCGAGCGCGAGCAGTCGCTCGAGGCTGCGCTGCGCGTCCTCGCGTCGCCCCATCGACTCGTAGACCCCCGCCAGGTTGAACCAGGCGTCGAGGTCGTCGGGATCGACCGCCAGCGTCCGCTCGAAGTCTCGGGCGGCGTCCGCGTAGCGACCGAGCGCGCGCAGGCAGTTGCCGCGGTTGAAGCGGGCCGAAGCGTGCTCGGGATCGAGTCGCAGCGCCTCGTCGTAGGCTTCCAGGGCGTCCTCTTCCAGGCCGAGCCGCATCAGCTCGACACCGAGGTTGTTTCGGGCCTTGGCCCATCGCGGGTCGATCCCGACCGAGCGCCGAAGATACGCCACCGCCTGCTCCGGGTCTCCCCGCCGCGACGCCCACTCCGCGAGCACGAAGTAGCTCTCGGCATCGTCGCCGAGTGCCTCGAGGGCTTGCGTGGCCGCCCGCGCCGCGTCCTCGGTCTTGCCCGCCCAGCTCAACACCTTCGCCAGGTTCTTGAGCGCCCGGCCGTGGGCGCGCGCGTCGAGTGAGGCCACGACCTGCGTCTCGTGCGCGTCGATCGCCGCCCGCAGCGTCTCGGGATCCTGCGGAAGCCAGCCGAGCGCGTGGACCGCGCGCATCAGGTGACGGGCGAGCAGACGATGCCCGTCGATCGTCGGATGCACGTGGTCGAGGAACCACTCGGCCCCCGGCGCGTGGGGCGTCCCGGCGCCCGACGCCTCGCGCAGGACGGCGGGGAAGTCGACCGTCGGGACGCCCTGCTCGCGCCCGGTCTCGCGCACGATCGCGGCGACCTCGGTCAGCGCGCGCAGGGGACACACGTCCTGGTCCCGCGCCGCGACGAAGGCTTCGTGGGCCGCATCCGGCTCGCCCAGCGCCCGCAGCACGCGACCGAGGCCGTAGCGCGCATGGGCATGCCGCGGATCCCGCTCGAGCACGGCCTCGAACCCCGCGCGCGCCGATGCGAGCGCCCCGCGATGCAGCGCCTGCTCGGCCGCCGAGAGGCGCGTCCGCAGGGAACGCGCCGTCGCCTCGTCGAGCTCGGGGTCGGGCTCGCTCTTGAAGGGCGAGCAGTCCGACAGGTTGTCCGCGGGAACGACGAGTACGAGCTCCGCCCCGGCGTTCCGCGCGATGTCGACCATGCGGTCGAGATTGAGCCGGAAATGCTCCACGACGGCGGATCGGAGCGCGTCGTCGCGATGGTAGGCGTCGAGGCCGACGCTCGACTCGAGGCGCGTGTGGACCTCGGCGGCGAGCTGGTCCCGCGCGGGTCCGCTCGGGGCGCGGGCGCCACGCTCGACCTGGAAGCGACGCGCGGTCGTGTCGAGCAGGCCGTAGACCCGCGAGTGGCTGGCGGCGAGCTCGACGTGTCGGCGCAAGGCCGAGCGGTCGCGCATGCCCGCGTAGGTGCGCTCCTCGAGGAACTCGTTGTGACCCGTATAGACGACGAAGAGGTCGGGCTCCTCGCGCACGAGCTGCCTCATGAGCGCCGTGACGCGGTAGCTCGCGTAGGAGATGCCCCCGGCGTTCACGACCTCCCAGGTCGTGTCGGGCGCGACGATCGCGAGCGACTCGCGCAGCCAGCGGCAGAAGCTCGTCGCGTCGTCGTAGGGCCGACCGTAGGTCGTCGAGCCGCCGAGGCAGAAGACGCGGCGGCTGCCTTCGGGCTTGTCCGCGAGGAAGCGCTGGTCGTTGAAGAAGGAGAGCTTGTTCGGCGCCGTCCGGCGCCAGAGGACGCCCGTCTCCGCGTCGAGCTCGTCCTCGAAGAGCGGGATCTCGCCGGCGAAGCCGACATAGGGATCGGCCCGATCGATCGGCGCCTCGAAGCCGGCCAGCCAGAGCCCGCCCTCCAGCACGAGGGCGAGGAGGAAGAGAGGCAGGAAGGAGAAGGCGATCTGCTTGGGAAGGCTCATGATTCGTCTCCGGCGTGCGGGCGGACTCGGATCGCTCAGAACTGGTACGACAGGGTCGACCCGACGCCCCAGTCCGGTGAGCCGTCGTCGAAGCCGATCACGCCGTAGGGCGAGAGCCGCCAATGCTGACCCAGGCGCAGGGAGAGGAAGGGCGAGACCTCGCTCACCTCGCCGGCGAAGCTGGTCGCGGCCTCGCGGTAGTCGTAGGCGGCGCCGACCGAGAGCCAGTCCGTCACGCGCAGGGACAGTCCCGTGAAGACGAGCCAGGTGTCGCGGAAGGCGGCACCGCCGCGGAAGCGGTAGCCGAATCCGACGAAGGGCGTGAAGCGACCGAGGGTCTTCGAGAGCTCGGTCTGGAGCGTCACGTCGACGTAGCCCGTGCCGAGGTCGTTCATCGCGGTCGGGATCTTCACGCGGGTCGTCAGGTCGACGACGGGCAGGAGGCGCTGGTCGCGCGTCGGGTAGTAGGTGTAGGTGAGGCTCGTCGTGACGTCACCGAGGCCGTAGTCGAGGCGACTTCGCGCAGCCGCGTCCGTGTTGCCCTCCGCGCCGTCGGTGCCGCCGAGTACCTGGTCGGAGCCGTCGATCAGCAGGAAGGGGACCGAGATCCGGAAGGTCACGGGCTCCCACTCGAGCTTCAGGAAGACCGGCACCGATCCGCTGTTCGTCTGGACCGCGTCGCCGTTCTGGTCGCGGTCACCGTAGTCGCCCTGTGCGAAATCGACGCCCATGCCGACGGTCGCGTAGAAGCGTCGATCGGCTTCGTCCTCGCGCGGCGTCTCGGCGGGCTGCGCCTGGGCGGTGCCGGCCGAGAGGAAGGCAGCGGAGAGCACGAGGAGGGCTCGGGTGGTCAGGGCCTTGATCAGCGTCATCGTTCCATCACTTCCTTCGACCCGCCCGCGGCGGATCGGTAGATTGGGCGGGACGACCCGGACGGCCCAGACGGCCGCCCGGGTCCCTTCGCTCAGCGGCTCGATCGATCCGAGCGGTCGGCCCGTTCGGCCCGCTCCGCTCGCGCACTGCGATCGGCCCGATCGCCGCGATCCGCGCGGTCGCCCCGATCCGCACGATCCCCGCGATCCGAGCGGTCCCCCCGATCGGAACGATCACCCCGGTCCGAACGGTCGCCGCGATCCGAACGATCCATGTCGTCGCCACCCCGTCCTCGACCCCGACCCCGACCGCGCCCATCGTCGTCCATCGAGTGCGAGTCGTCGCCGCCCGCATGGTGGCCGCCGGAGTGATGGCCATCGACACCCGGCTGCGAGTCGTCGATCGAGCCGTCGCCCCGCCGCTTCAGACCGTCCGAGCCGAGGTCGTTCGACCGGCTCCGCGAACGACCCGACTGCGAGTCGTCGATCGACCCATCGCCCCGCCGCTTGAGACCGTCGGCGCCGAGGTCGTTCGACCGGCTCCGCGAACGACCCGGCTGCGAGTCGTCGATCGACCCGTCGCCGCGCCGCTTCAGTCCGTCTGCGCCGAGGTCGTCGGAGACGCGACCGCCCCGCCGCCCCGCCTGGGAGTCGTCGATCGTGCCGTCGCCGCGTCGCTTCAGTCCGTCCGCGCCGAAATCGTCGCGGCTCTGGGCCCCCGCCGCGCCTGCGACCAGGGTGGCCAGAGCGGCGCAGAGGATGCCCGCACCGACCCGCTTGCCGAAATGCTTCTTGATGCTCATGGGATGGTCTCCTTCCCGATTTGATTGGGAATGTTTCCCAATGTTCGGCAGAGACTATTGGGAACTTTTCCCAATTTCAAGTGTTCCGCGTCACGCGTGCCTCCACAGACCGGCAGGGAGGCCTGCAAGTAGCTGATTTGATTACCGCCATGGACTCCGAAAAAAATCATGGGACCCGGCGGCGGCGCGGCCGGACGGGGTGGAGCCTGCGCCGCGGGCGCACCCGGCTCCCTCAACGAAGCGAATCGCGCAGGAGCCCGACCATCCACCGCAGCTCCATCTCCCAGCCCGCGTCGCGAAGCCGCAGCCGCCGACAGGCGCGGCGCAGGGCGTTGAACGCGGCGTAGAGCGGCAGGCGGCCGGTCAGCCCATCGTCCGGCGCGTAGCCCTCGAGCACGCCCTCGATTCCGCGCGCCGCGTCGACGGGCCCGAAGTGCGTCCGGAGATAGGTCGTCAGGTAGGCGAGGTCGAAGGCCGGGTCACCGGTCGCGCAATCGTCCCAATCCACGACGCCGATCGCGTCTCCTTGATCGAAGAGCTGTCTCAGCTGGAAGTCGCGATGCAACGGCACGCTCGGCGCCTCGCGCACATCGTGCGCCCGCACGCGCTCTTCGAACGCCGCGACGGTCTCTGCCGCATCGGGTGCGAAGGCGACCAGCGCTGCAGGCGTGGGCCGGACGAGATCCCGCACGTGATCCGCGAGGCACAGCGGCGGCCCGAGATCGATCCCGCTCTCGTGCAGCGCCCGCAGCGCTCGTCCGACCCGCCGCATCGCGGCCTGCTCCGACGCCGGCCGCACGGCCGCGAGCGCCCTGCCCCCGAGCGCCTCCATCAGCAGCAGCCCACGACCCGCGTCCCAGGCGAGCGGTGACGGCACGCGCAGAGACGGCGGAGCGCATGCCATAAGCTGCCCGAGAGCGGCCTGGGCACGGGCTCCGCGCTCGGGACGATCGGCATAACACTTGGCCACCACCGCGAGTTTCCCGCGCGCGAAGTGCAGCACGAGCGTCCCCTCGGCGCTGTACGCGAGGCGCCGCCACGACCAGCGGCCCGCGCCGAGCCTCTCCTCCACGAAGCCGCGCGCCTCCGACACGCGCTCGGCGAGGACGCGATCGGCGTCACGAGGTCCGGTCGACGCGACGTCGAGGGCGCCGTCGCTCGGCCCGTCCGCCCCGCTCACGCGTCGCCCGTCGCGCCCGCCCCGCTCGAAGCCACGCGACGCGAGTCCCGGCCGGATGCGAGCACGACCTCTGCCGCCGCGCGATTGCCGACGACGAGGGGGCTCCGGGCAAGGGACGCCTCGGCGCGCGCGAGCCCGATTGCATCCTCGAGGCAGGCGACGATGCGCGTGGCCGCGGCCTCGGCGTCGGTGGGATCGACGCACCAGCCGTGACCGGCGCGGGCGAACGCCTCCGCGCGCTCGGTCTGGTCGTCGTATTTGCGGTCGCCCGGCAGCAACACGGCGGGCCGCCCGGCCAGGCGGATCTCCTGCACGGTGTTGTAGCCCGCCGCGGAGATCACGCAGCACGCCTCCGCGAGCAGAGCAGGCAGCTCCGGCTCCGATCGCACGACGATCATCCGCTCGTCCCGAGGCGCCTCCTCGTCCACGGCGTTCGGCCCCAACACGAGCACGTGTCGCCAGTCGTCCCCGACCAGTCGGTCGTGCACACGGCCGGCGATCCCGACCAGCCGCCGGACGTCTTCACGGAATCCGCCGCCGCCCGGCGTCGAGACGAGCAGCCGTGTGCCGGGCCCGACGCCGTAGGCACGTCGGACCCGAGCCCGGCCGGCAGCCGTCGCAGCCCGCGCGATCGGCCCGACGAAGTCGAGTCGTCGCCGCAGGGACGCAGGCAGACAGTCCCCCAGCTCATCCTCGCCGTGGGGCACGATGATGCGATCGACGGCGTCGAGGGCCCCGTCGGCCACCAGCGAGTCGAGGCCCTCGCGTCGGCGCTTGCGGAGCACGAAGACGTGTCGCACGCCCGGTTCGGGACGCTCGTCCGGCAGGATCGTGTCGTCGACCACGACGTCGGGCGCGAAGCCGAGACGGTCCAGCTCGCGCAGCGACGGCCGCGCCCCGCTCTCTGCGACGACGTGCCGGATGCGCGGATCGCCGGGCTCGAAAGGGGCACCGCCCCGCGCGAGGAAGACGATCTCGGACTCGGGCTCGAGGGCGAGGATCTCGCGGGCGATGTTGTGCGATCGCATCCAATGACCGACGCCGCGCCGGTTGTGGATCCGGAACACGATCCGGGGCCCCCCGACGCGGAAGCACGACCGCAGCTGCGCCGAGGTCCAGCGCGCATCGAAATGCCGCTCGACGTGCACACGCGCCGCCACCTGCAGACGCTCGACCTCCCGCGGCTCCCCGAGCAGGTACGCGCAGGCACGCGCGAGCGCTGCGGCGTCGTCCGCCGGCACCGACATTCCGGTCTCCCCCGCCCGCACCAGCTCCGGGATGCCCGTGACCGGCGTCGAGACGACGGGTGTGCCGAGGGCCATGGCCTCGATCAACACGGTCGGCAGCCCGTCGCGATCCCCGTCCCCCGCCACGGCGCAGGGCGCCACCAGCAGGGCCGCCTCCGCGATCCGCCGACGCACCTCCTCGGGCGGCCGCGCGCCGAGCAGGCGAACCGTGCCCTCGAGGCCGAGCTCGCGGATCCGATCCGAGAGCGAGGCGCGGAGCGGTCCGTCGCCCACGATCGAGCACGCGACCCGCAGCCCCGAGGCCCGCAGGCGCGCGCAGGCCTCGACGAGCGTCCCGAAGCCCTTCTTCTCGACGAGCCGCCCGACTCCGAGCAGCTCGCGCGAGGCGCGCGCGCCGCGCCGGAAGGGGAATGCGTCGAGGGGCAGGCCGTTGTAGATCCGCTCGACCGGCCGACCGAACGTCGACTCGAGATGGCGCGCGTTCCAGTCGCTCACGGTCACGACCCGATGGGCGTCGTGCAGCCGCTCGCGAAGCGCCGACGGATCGACCTTCGGGCCGAAGATGTCGATCGCGTGTGCCGTGAAGGAGTACCGGAGTCCAGCCCGCCGCGCGGCCTGCCTCGCCACGATCGTGGCGAGGTTGCCGAAGTGCGCGTGCAGGTGCTCGAGGCCGCGAGCCCGCGCCTCGCGCGCGACCCGTGCGGCCAGCTGCGAGACGGGCTCGTCCGCCGTGGCGTCGAGCCGAACGACCTCCGATCGGAGCGGCGGCATGACGATCTGCTCGTCTTCGGGCCGTGGCGAGCGCAACGAGAAGACGACCGGCGAGAGCCCGGCGGCCTCGTGCGCCCGCAGCTCGTTCACGATGAAGGTCTGCGACAGTCGCGGAAAGACCTTGAGCACGTAGCCCACCCGGAGTGACTCACTCGGCATCGCGATCGAACCTCTGGAAGGGTCCGACGAAGACCCGGTCGCCTTCCCACCAGGTCGGCATCAGCGCCGCGTTCGGCCAGCGCAGCCCCTGGTCGAAGCTCCGGTAGCGCTGCATGCGTCGCCGTCCCGGACGGCCGCGTCCCGCGATCAGCACGAAGACGAGGGCGGCGAGGAACTTGCGATGGGAGACGAGCACGATCGTCCGAGCGGTCTCCCGGGCGAGCCGGTCGGCGGTGGCGTGGACCCGTTCGAGGAGATCCGCGAAGGACTCCGTCTGCGGCCCCGTGCGCGCCCGGGGATCGGCGTCCGTCCAGTAGGCGGCGAAGTCCTCCTCCGACGCCGCGGGCGGCCGGTAGACGAACTCCTCGACCGGCCAGGACTCGCATCGCACGCCGGGGAAGCGGGCCAGCAGCGGCGCCGCCGTCTGCTGCGCACGGACCATCGGCGAGGCGACGACGAGCTCCGGGGCCGCGTCGAGGTGCCGGGCGAGCGCCCGCGCCTGGCGATGTCCCCGGTCGGTGATCGGAATCGCCGCGACGTCCGCGAAGACACGACCCGCATTCGCCTCGCTCTCGGCGTGCCGGACGAGCAGCACCCTGCGCGCCTCGGGCGTCACGGCTCGACCTGCGGCAGACCCCAGACCGACGCCGCGAGCAGGGAGGCCTGCGAGAAGGAGAGCCCGGGCAGCACGAGCACGGCCGCGACCTCGACGGGGATCGCATCCCGCGTCATGAGATAGGTCAGCCCGTCGGCGTCGCGGATCGAGGTCTTGCCGCCATCCGAACGGCGCACGCGCACGACGTCACGGCCGGTCGCATCGACGATCTTGAAGCCGTAGTCCCGCAGCTTGAGCTTGTAGAGCGTCTCTCCCGTGGCATCCTCGAGCTCGAAGTCCCCATCCGACTCCTGCTTCAGCTCCAGGGTCGCTTCGCCCTCGGCCCGTTCGGCCCAATAGTGACTGGGCCGCTCCGATGCGGCCTCCCGGGTCACCCAGCCGAGCGGTCGGCCTCGTGCATCGCGCACCACGAGCCCACGATCGGCGCGGCGGATCTCCGCGACGAGCAGTCCGCTCCGATCGATCAGCTCGATCCGCTCGACGCCGGCGCGGATCTCGAACGCCTCGGTCTCGGTGCCGGACTCGAAACGCACCACGACGGGCCGTGCCCCATCCGGCGTGAGACCGGCACATCCGACCGATGCGATCAGGAGGGCCAGGCCGCCGACCCGTCGCACGAAGACGGCCACGGCCCGGCGCGGCGCGCGGCGCGCCCCGACGGATCCGATCCCCCCTCCGCTCATGCGACACCGACACCCGTGCCAGCCGCCCCGGTCACGCCGATCACGGCGCGCTCCGGGCGGCGCCGCCGCAGGCCGAGCAGCACGAGCGCGGAAACGCCGACGCCCACTCCGAGGCCGGGCTCCGGGAGGGAGAAGATGTCGATGAACTCCGCCTCTCGTGCGCCCGAGCCGTCGACCACGATCACGCGGTCGATCGTTTCGACGCCGAGCTGCGTACCGAGGTTCTCGAGGTCCACGAAGACGATCGAGGTCATCACGTTGCCGGGTGGCACGTTCAGGCCGTCGATGTCCGCGCCTTCGAAGCCACCCGTGTAGCTCAGGAAGACGAACTCCCCGGGTACGACGGGCGACCCGGGCGCCACGTCCGCGGCACGCACGATCAGGCCGAAGTCGTCGGTCTCCCCGTCCTCGAGCACGCCGGTCGGCCCGAGGTGCGTCTCGATCATCATCAGCTCGAAGTCGCGGGTCGTCTCGACGTCGCGCAGGCCGGAGCTCAGGCTGCCGACGCGCCCGATCGAGTCGGCGTAGTGCACCCGTTCGGTCGGGACGAAGCCGCCGTTCGTGGTGCGCGTGGGCGGGATGATGTCGAACTCCTTGGCCTGGAGTCGGGTCTGGGTGGCGTTGAAGCTGTCGTCGTAGGTGCCGGTTCCGGCCTGCACCTCGGCGGAGCCGAGCACGGTCGCGACGAGGTCGGGCCGCCCGGGCGGACCGGGCAGGTTGATGAAGTTCGCGGGCAGGTCCGGCAGGGTGCCGATCATCGGATCGACGAGGACGGGATTCGACAGGTCGAAGAGCGGATCGAGCAGCGTCGCGCCGTGACCGCGCGAGTCGAAGGCCGTCGTCCCGAAGCGAGGCGTGAGCCAGGCGCCGAGGCTCGTGCCGGGGATCTCGTTCGCGACGCCGGGCTCGTTCGGAAGCCCGAGCACGGCGACGAAGGCCGTCGCCTGGTAGGGCTGGAGGAGCTCGGTCAGGCCGAAGACCGGATCGATCACGCGATAGGTCGCAGCGACGCTCGCCGATGGATCGACGACCGGCGGATCTCCGACTCCCGTGGCGGTGGCGGAGACCGCGACCGTGATCGTCTCGACGTGCCCATCCGGCGCGCTCGACGCAACCACGGCCCCGACCGAAGGCCCGATGCCCGCCTGGCCGACCGCCGGTGCGCTCGACGTGTCGGAGAAGAACGAGACCAGGGCCGGATTCGACGAAGCGGAGGGGATCGTCGTGAGGCCCATGCCCCGATTGCCACCGGTATTGGCGGCGAAGAGACCCGTGTGCGCGGTCGTGCCGGCGAGCACGTCGAATTGCTGCACGACCGCGTCCGCCACGCTGAGTCGACCGGCCGAGGCCGTGCTCGGGGCCACGCCCGGCGTCGGGACGAAGGGCCCCGTGTTCGTCACGTCGCGGTAGGCCGTCAGGGCATCGACGACCGGATCCTCGTTGCCCACCACGCCGTCCTCGCTCGTCTTGACCCAGTCGACGAAGACGCGCTGATGGCCCTCGCCGCGCTCATCGAGCTGGGGGACGAGGTTCGAGAAGGCGCCGCCGAAGGGCAGCACGAACTCGAGGTCGATGTTGTCGCCGGTCGGCACCTCGTAGGGCTGGCGATCGACGCGGAACTTGGCGTCGTCGTTGTTCGCGAAGCCGTCGAGCAGGCTCGACACGCCGAGCACGAGGCCGCTCGGCAGGTCCGGGAGGTCGTTGCAGGGAGCGGGGTCGTTCCAGGCGCAGATCGGCGCGTAGCCGGGATCGTCCCGATCGAGGAGCAGATAGGCGGCAGCACCCTGCTCGATCTTCCCGACGATCGCGTCCGTCGGGACGTCGAAATGCGACACGGCGACCGGCACGGGGAAATTCGTCGTGCCGCCGAACTGAGCGCCGTTGACCGCGACGAAGGTGTAGCCCGGGGTCGAGGTCACCCCCCCGTCGACGAGCGCCACCCGGGTCGAAGGCGTGCCCGCGAGCGCCGTCGGCGGATTGCCGACGTAGTCGACCCAGCCGAGCACGACGAGACCGCTCGGCGGTCGCGGCAGGCCCGTCAAGCCGTTCGACGGATCCAGATCGAAGGTCGGCAGGTCGATGCGGTAGCTCACGCGACCGAGCTCGAGACTCGAGGAATCGCCCTCGATCTCGACGAAGGCCAGGTCGAGGGAGTCCTTGGCGAGACCGGGCGCGAGGTCCGCGAGGGTCGGCAGGTAGATCTCGATGAACTCCTGGTGGAGGTTCGCCGGATCCCGGCCGACGGGGCCGTCGTTGCCGGGCGGATCGCGGAAGATCTCGGTGATGACGGGATGGTCGGGGCCCGCCTCGGCGAGGCCCGCCGAGCAGAGCACCGCGAGCGACGTGGCGATCGCGAGGCGGAGCCGGGGCCGATCGAGCAGGAGGGCGACGAGCGAGCGGATGCATCGGGTAAGCGACACGGGCAGGGACTCCTCTCCGAGAGTTCGTTCCACACCTGTGCAATCGCCGTGCCCCCGTTCGCGACGCACCGGGCTCGCCGAGACGCGCCCCCGCGAACCCGTGCCGTGGGGACCTGCGGGATCTCACCCGACCCCTGCGTGATATCCCGCAATCGCGCGCGGAACGGAGCGCCATGGGGTCGCTCTCGTGCGCCGGGCGCGTGGCACCTGCCTTGCACTCCGCGCCGCCATGCTGCTCGTCTGCTCGCGACGCCGCGAAGCGCAGGCTTCGTCTCCCTCCACGCTCGTCGATCCCCCGGAGACCGCATGGGATCAGCTTCGAAACGCGTCGCGCCGGCGCGATCTCGCCTCGCGGTTGGCCAGCGTGCTCGTCCGCATCGCCACCCTCATCCCCATCGCGGCTCTGGCCACCGCCCTGGCCACCGCCACGACCGCCTCCGCGGCCACCCCGACGCCGCCCCACGTCGACGGCATCGAGGACCCGCGCCGGGTCGCCCACGAGGAGACGCGGGCGCCCAGCGTGCTCGGAACCCGGCGCGACAGCCTGATCGCACGCGAGGACCGCAAACGTCTCGCTCGACCGATCGCCCTGCCCGTCTTCGGCCGCGAGCTCCGACTCAGCGGTCGTCTGACCCTGGACCACGAGGCCCAGATCGAGCGCCTGCTGCGCTTCGACCTCGAGCTCGCCGAGCGCGCCGACGACTACGCCCGCGGCCGGCGTCCCGTCGACGACGAGCTCGACACCGACCAGCGCCTCGAGCTCGACCTCTTCTACCCCTTCACCGACGACATCGCGATCTACCTCGCCGCCCAGGCCGAGTGGCGGCATCTCGTCCATTCCGACTACGCGCAGGAGCAGAGCCGCTGGACCGTCAGCCGACGGGAGGCCTGGCTCTACTGGGGCGGACTCTTCGACACACCGCTCGCGGTGCAGGTGGGCGCCCAACGCTATTCCGACGAGCGCGAGTGGTGGTGGGACCGGGACCTCGACTCGGTCCGGCTGCGCTGGGACGCGAAGCGCCTGCACGTCTCGATCGGCGTCGGCGAGCAGCTATTGCCGCGCGACCTCGGGCGGGATCGCATCGACCCCGAGGAGGAGGAGGTCCTGCGCATCCTGGGCGAAGCCTGGTGGGAGTACTGGCCCGACCACTCGATCGCCCTGCGCGGGCTCCATCAGGACGACCAGTCCGACGACTACCATCGTCTGGGCGCCCTCTGCGTCCGCCCGCCCCCCTTCCCCAGTCCCTTCTACACCTCGGGCTGCATCGACCGCAGCCGCGAGGACGAGAGCGACGCCGAGCTGACCTGGCTCGGCGGCGAGCTGGCCGGACGCGTGAAGCCCGGCGCCCTCGGCCTCGTCCGCTACTGGCTCGACGGCGCCGTCGTGTTCGGCCGCGAGTCCTTCTACGACTTCGCCGGCCCCGACCGCGCACGCGGCACGGGCCGCAGCGTCCTGCTCCGGAATCACCACGAGGTCTTCGGCTACGGACTCGACGTCGGCGCCTACTGGGAGCTCCCGCTGCCCCTGCGACCGACGCTGATCGCGGGCTGGGCCTTCGGGTCGGGTCGCCTCGGCGACTTCCAGGAGCGCCAGCGGGGCTTCCGACAGACCGGCCTCCAGGACGACACGGACAAGTTCGGCGGCGTCGCCACCTTCAACTACTACGGCGAGCTGCTCGATCCCGAGCTCGCGAACCTCGAGGTCTGGACCGCCGGACTCGGCTTTCGCTTCCTGCGCGCGAGCTCCCTCGACCTCGTCTACCACCGCTACGCCCAGGACGAGCTCGCCGCCTACCTGCGTGACGCCAACCTGCGCCGCCGCCCCTACGGCCGCGATCGCGACCTCGGCGACGAGCTCGACGTGGTGCTCGGCATCGAGGAGTGGGAGCGCTTCGAGATCAAGGCCGTCTTCGCCGTCTTCTGGCCGGGTCAGGCCTTCGGCCGCGGCGAGGACCGCGAGAGCTATCTCGGCTCGCTGCGCTTCCGGATGAACTTCTAGGCGCCGCGCCCTGCCCCGCCCGGGCGGCCCCGGCGCGCGCGTGATCGCGCCGACCCGGGCGAGGCGCGGACCTGGACGGCCGATGCGGATCGCGGATCCGAGCGGAGCTCCCGCCAGGCGGCCTCCGAAGCCGCCAGGATCGACGGCACGAAGTCGGTTCGTTCGGGGATCCGCGACGCGATCCACACGTGGCGCACGAACGACAGGAAGCACCACACCGGGAGGGCCTCGAGCGCGGGGCCGTCGGCGACGCTTCGATAGCCTCGCAGGAAGGCCGCCTCCTGCGCCGCCGAGGCGCGCACGTCCCCCTTCTCGCGCAGGGCCTGTTCGCGCAGGTGGGCGACGAAGTTGCCGACGTCGACGCAGGGATCGCCTTGGGTATAGAGATCGAGGTCGATCAGTACGATCGCGTCGCCCGCGAGCAGCAGCTGCTCGGGATGGAAGTCTCGATGGATCGGGACGGGCGCTGCCTCCGGCAGCCGGGCGACCAGATGCCTGGCCGCGACCAGCAGACGCTCGATCCGCACGGCATGTTCGGGATTGCGCTCCGCAGCGCGTGGCAGGTCCTGCTCGAGCACCGCGAGCTCAGCCGACTTCGAATGCCGCCGCGCAGGAACCGGCCCCTCCAGATGGAGCTCGGCCAGTCCCCTCCCGACCCGCTCGAGCGTCTGCTCGCTCGAGCGATCGGCGGCGATCTCGTCCGCCAGCGTCGCGCCCGGAGCCCAGCGCACGAGGTTCAACCCCAGCGACTCGACCATCGCCACCGGCTCCGCCACGACGAAGGCCCGCGTCCCGCGCTCGTCGAAGCCGCGCTCGCGCAAGGCCAGGCCGAGTCGATGCACCCGTGCGTGGGCGCCCCGCGCACGGACCTTGCCGACGTAGCGCCGCTCGCGCTCCCGATCGCCCTCGACGACGAAGTCGTAGCGGATCACGCAACGCCGCCCGGGGCGTTCCTTGAGCACGCGCAGCGCCGAGAGACGCGGCTCTCCGGGCGCACCATCTCCCACCACGAACGGACCGAGGGCTGCTTCGGCCACCCGCCAGTCACAGGCCCTTGCCACCCGCGCCGCGAAGGCGTCCCCCGTCACACCACACCCGCCAGCCCGGCATCGAGGAGCCCCTCGACCCGATCGAGCAGGGCCGTGACCTCCGATTGCCAACGGGCGGAGCGCCCACGGAACGGGTGCGGCGCGAGCCGGAAGAGCGCGGCCGCCACGAAGCCCGCCAGGCCGGGCATCGCTCGCCCGACGCACGTCTCGTAATGCGCGATCCATCGCCCCACGAGCTCTTCGCCCCGCCCCGCCCCGACGAGCCCATCGCGCAGCCAGTGCGCCACGACGAGCGCCAGGTCCTCGCGCGGATCGCCGCGCCGCAGGTCGTCGAGATCGACGATCCCGACGCCGTCTTCGCAGAGCACGACCTGTTTGTCGTAGAGATCGCCGTGCACGAGCGCCTCGGCGCGTTCGACCGTCGCCAGCACGTCCTCGAGCCTCAGGCGGATCGACGCGATCCGCTCCGTCTGCTCCGGACACAGCGCCGCGAGTCCCGTCTCGACCTCCCCGAGTCCCTCCGCCGGATGTCGGAAGCCGAGGCCCGACAGCGAGTCGAGGGGCGTCGCGTGCAGCTCGGCGACAGCCGAAGCCACGGCTTCGAGCTCGCTCCCTCCGACCGGCCGCCCACCTCGCACGCGCGTGCGCAGGCTCTCTCCGGCGAGCCAGGTCACGGCCGTCGCCCGATGACGTTTCGAGCCCCCGACGCGGGTCGGTACCCGAAGCACCTCGCCGTTCCGCAAGCCCCGCAGCGCGCGCGTGCGCCGATGCCGCCCGGCCGACGCGTACAAGCGCAGCACGGCCGACGGGCCCGACGCACCCGACACGCGAGCGACGAATCGGCGGCCCGGCTTGTAGGCGAGCGGCTCGACCACCGCCGCCTCCACGAATGTCGGATGCCATGATGCGTCGGCTCCGGGGGCCCCCGAACCGGTCCCGTCCCGCGAGCCGAAGATGCGCGCGAGCAGCGCCGTCCGCCGGCCGGGATCATGGAGACGCGCGAGGGCGGGCAGCTCCGGATCGAAGGGGTGGAAGCAGACCAGCGCGCGCGCCTCCCGCGCGTAGAGGCAGCCACCGGCGCCCAGCATCGCCTCGGTCCGGCCGCCTCCCTCCCGCCGCTCGAGCAGAGCGGCCTTCTCGAGCTTGCCCTCGGCACGACGTCCGTAGGTGATGGCGTGGAGCCGGCCCGGCACGCCTGCGAGACGAAATCGGTAGGCGACGAGACAGCTGGTGCCCGGCTTGTAGCGGACGTAGTCCGCTTCGAGCGCCTCGATCCCGTCGAAGCCGCGACTGGCGAGCGCCTCGTGCAGTCGCTTCTCGTCGAGCAGCGTCTCGAGGCCGGGAAGCGCCCGGTCCCGCGCGACCAGACCCGCGTCATCCGACGCCAGCATCGAGTCCCCCTGCGAAGTGCGTCATCCGGCGCGCGAGATGGCCGTCGCCGGCCACGAGCGCAGCCGGCGGACCGTACTCGACCACGCGCCCGTCCTCGATCACGAGCACGCGATCGGCGCGACACGCGGCCTCGAGATCGTGGGTCACGTGCAGGGTCGTGCGTCCCTTCGTGGAAGCCTCGAGCGCGCGCTCGACCTCGATCTGGTTCTCGCGGTCGAGGCTCGCCAGGGGCTCGTCGAGGATCACGATCGGAGCGGCACTCAGCGCCGCCCGCGCGATCGCGAGCCGTCGGCGCTGACCGACCGAGAGATCGGCACCCCGCTCGCCCACGGGCTCGTCATAGCCGTGCGGTAGCGCCGACACGAATGCGTGTGCGCGGGCCAGTCGCGCGCAGGCTTCGATTTCCTCGCGCGTCGCGTCGGGACGAGCGAGCGCGATGTTCTCCGCGATCGTGCCGGTGAAGAGCAGCGTCTCCTGCGGCACGACCGCCACCTGTCGCCGCAAGGAGCGGAGTGTGTACTCGCGCAGGTCGTGTCCGTCGATCCGCACGCAGCCCGCGAGCGGATCGATGAGCCTGAGCACCGACGCGACGAGCGTCGACTTGCCCGCGCCCGAGGGTCCCACGATCGCGACGTGGGCGCCGGCGGGCAGCACCAGGTCGACCCCGCGCAGCACGGGCTCGCCGCGGGCGTAGCCGAAGTCCGCCCCCTCGAAGCGGATCTCGCCCCGCAGCGCGGGCGCCTCGACCGCGTCTTCGCGATCCGCCACCTCGGGCAGCTCCTCGATGATCTCGAGCACGCGCTCCGCGGCGGCGCTCGCCTTGGCGAGCCGCGCCGTGTACTTCGCCATGCCCCGCACGGGGCGGATCGCCGTCTTCAGGTAGGACATGAACACGACCAGCTCGCCCACACGCAGCGCCCCGGCGAGCGCCGCCTTCGCCCCGAAGAAGAGCACGAGCCCCGTCGCGAGCGCCGCCACGACGTCGACCGTGCGCTCGAGCCGGGCCGAGAGGCGCTTGGCCTTCACACCGGCCCGCATGCTCCCGTCGTTCTGACTCCCGAAGCGATCGGCGAAGGTCGAGTCCAGGGAGAGCGACTGCACGGTCTCGATTCCGACCAGCGACTCCGCCGCGGTCCCCGCCAGCAGCCCCTCCTGTCGCCGCTGCTTGCGCGACACGGTCTGGATGCGCCGCCCCAGCCGCACCATCGAGAGCCAGAAGAGCGGAACCGTCGAGAGCGCGAGGGCCGTGAGCCGCCAGTCGAGCCAGGCCATCACACCGAGCATCCCCACCAGCACGAGCGCGTTCGCGAAGAGCGGCAGCAGGGCGGTGACCGTCACGTCGCGGACGGTCCCCACGTCGCCGATCACCCGCACGACGACGTCCCCGCTGCGCGAGCGGGCGTGATAGGCGAGGGAGAGGGATTGGAGATGCCGGAAGAGCCGCTCGCGCACGGTCGTGAGCACGCGGTTGCCGACGATGGCGAAGCCGACCGTCCCGACGTAGCCCGCCCCGGCGCGCAGGATGGCGATCGCCACCACCGCGACGGCCGCCCCGACCAGCAGCCGCGTCGGCTCGATCCCGGCGAGCAGTCCCACCGTCGCGCCGTCCTCGCCCACACCGAGGACGTGGTCGACCACCAGGCCGAGCGGCCAGGGCTCGAGCAGCCGCAGCAGGGTCTGTCCCAACAGGGCGGCGAAGGAGGCGGCGAGCAGCCCGCGCTGCTCCCGGATCTCGCGACCGAAGCGGACGAGGAAGCACCGCCCGGTGGCGAGGACGCGCGGCGCATCGTGTCGCTTGCCCATACTAGGCGCCTCCGCTCGGCAGACCGGCCGTCCTGGGCGGCACGAACCGCGCCGGCCCGGCGCGCAGGGCCGCAGCGAGCACGCGCTCGAGGATCGCGTCCCACGTATGCTCGGCGAGCACCCGTGCCCGGCCCCGCTCGCCCATCGCGACGGCGAGCGCGCGATTCCTGCGCAAGCCCTCGAGCGCCGTCGCGAGGGCCTGCGCGTCTCCCGGAGGCAGCAGGAGCCCCTCCCGCCCCTCCTCGACGAGATCCGGGAGCTGGCCCGTGCGCGAGGCGACGACGGGCAGCCCCGCCGCCATGTACTCGACGACCTTGAGCGGCGAGAAGTAGTGGCCCTCCGGCGCATCGTAGGGCGCGGTCCCCACGTCCATCCGGGCGAGCCATCGAGGTACCTCTCGCGGCTCGGCCGCCCCCGTCAGCTCGACCCGCCCGGAGAGCCCCGCCTGCGCGCAGAAGGACTCGATCCGCTCGCGTTGCGGACCGTCGCCCACCACCAGCAGTCGGTAGGCGGGGTCACGCACGGCGAGCAGCCCGAAGGCCTCGAGCAGCACGTCGAGGCCATGCCAGGGCTTGAGCGTGCCGAGGAAGCCGATCGTGAAGGACTCCCGGGTCTCGCGGGTACGCGCGGTCGGGATGTCCCAGGCGAAGCGCGCGGGATCGACGCCATTCGGACAGACCAGGAAGTCGTCGCGGTCCAGACCGTAGGCGCGATGGCCGTCGACGACGCCGTGCGAGACCGCGACTCGCAAGGAGGCGGCGCACAGCGCCTCCCGTGCCATGCTGCGGGCGCGCGCGGGGTGCGCGAGGCGCCGATGGGCGAGCTGCTCTTCGACGAGGGGCGCGTTCACCTCGAGTACGCCAGGCAGCCCGCGCAAGCGTGCGAAGCGCATCGCGGATGACGAGAAGAGCGCATGGCGCTCGTAGACGAGGTCGAAGGGGGTCGTGGCTGCGGCCAGCTGCCGATCGAGGGATCGATCGGTCACGAGCCGGTCGGCCTCGCTGTCGGCGCCCGCCTGCGTCGGCCCGTTCGCTCTTCGGGGGCCGGCCCCGACCGCGATGGGATCCGCTTCCGCTCGCGTGCGGGGCGGGCGCGCCAGGCGATGGACACGCACGTCGCCGAGATCCTCGGGGCGGTCGCCGCCGAGCCGGGCAGCGAAGAGGTCGACCTTCGCTCCCCGGCGCAGGAAGGCCCGCAGCACCTCCTGCACGTGCACGGAGGATCCCTTGCAGCCGAAGACCGGGACCCCGCGGTCGGCACACACGTAGGCGACGCGCAGGCTCATGCCGGATCGCTCCACGGTCGGGCGCGCCGACCATCCCGCGCCTGCGCGCGGGCGCGGGCGAGTGCGAAGACCTCGCGAAGCCGCGCCGTGCTCTTCCGCGCGTCGAAGCGCTCCTCGATCAGCCTCCGTGCAGCCCGTGCCAGGGCGCGCCCGTGCGCGGGCTGCTCGATCAGTTGCCTGAGCGCGTCGGCCAGCCGCTTGGGATCGGCCTGCGGCACGAGCACGCCGGTCCGACCATCGCGCACGACCTCCGGGATGCCCGTCACGTCGGTCGACACGACGGGCACACCGAGGGCCATCGCCTCGAGGATCGTCGTCGGCACGCCGTCGCGATCGCCGTCGCTGGCCACGACGCAGGGCGCCGCGAAGACGGTCGCTTCCGAGAGCAGCCGCCGCGTCTCCTCCTGGGGTAGCGGCCCCAGCAGCTCGACCCGGTCACCCAGCCCGAGCCGCTCGATGCGGGCGCGCAGCTCCGCCTCGAGCGGCCCGCCGCCGAGGATCCGACAATCGAAGTCGAGACCGTCGGAGGCGAGTCGCGCGCACGCTTCGAGCAGATCGCCGAAGCCCTTCTTCTCGACGAGTCGTCCCACGCCGAGGATCCGCGGACGCTCCCGGGCGGCGGGCGCCCAGGCGAATCGGTCGAGATCGAGCCCGTTGTAGACGAGCTCGACCCGGTCGACGGCCAGCCCGCAGTCCTCGAGCAGGTGGCGGCGATTGAATTCGCTGATCGTCACGAGCGCATCGCAATCGACGTGCCGCCGGAGGAAGGCCCCCCGATCGACCGACGCGTGGTAGAGATCCTTGGCGTGCGCCGTGAAGCTGTAGGACACGCCCGCGAATCGAGCCGCCAAGCGCGCCACCGTCGCCGGGGAGCTCCCGAAGTGGGCATGCACGTGCTCGATCCGCTGCTCGCGGATCGTCTGGGCGAGGGTCATCGCCTGGTGCACGTGGACGACGTCCTCCTCGAGGGCCTCGGGCAGATAGGCCTGGACGCGCGGCAGGAGCGGCCCCGCCTCCGCGAGTCGCTGCCAGAAGCTCTTCGGCTTGAGGCCCTTGCCCGGAAGCAGATGCACGGGTGCGCGGACGCGTGAGATCGCGTCCTGGAAATGCGTGTCGTTGGGCGCCTTGAGGCCGAAGATCGTGACCTCGAGGCCCGCCTCCTCGTGAGCGAGGATCTCGTTGACGATGAAGGTCTCCGAGTAGCGCGGGTAGCGCTTCACGACGTAGGCCACGCGCCGGACCGGCGTGGACGCGGGCATCGCCGGGCGGAGGGGATTCGCAGGGGCCGTCACGCGCCCACCTCCTCGCGTTCGAACGCACGAGCGAGCGCGAGCTCCGCGACCAGAGCGCGGGTCCGCTCGAGCCCGCCCATGTCGACCGCCTCCCGCGCCCGGAAGGAGCGCGTCGGCGTCTTCTCGAGCCAGCCCGCCAGGCGCTCCGGCTCGAGCTCCGCGGGATCGAGCACGTCGACGAGGCCGAGTCGCGCGAGGCGATGGGCCCGGACCCATTGTTCACGGCGCGGGCTCACCCGGGGCACGATCAGCGCCGGCCGGTCGAAGGACAGGATCTCCGACACGGAGTTGTGTCCACCCATCGAGATCACGCTGCTCGCGCCGGCCACGAGCGGCATCGGGTCCTCCAGGAAGTCGATCACCTCGAGATCCGGCGAGGCCTCGGCGCGCGCCCGCACGGCGAGCCGCGCGGCCTCCGGCATGTAGGGCCCGAGCAGCAGCACGCGGTCCTGGTCCGGTCGGGCCTCGAGCCGGCTGAAGGCCTCCGCGAGACGCACGCCGTCCTCGCCACCGCCCACCAGACACAGCGCGTAGGGCCGCCCGCCCGCGACGCGCGCGGCCGTCCCGTCCGCTTCGGCGGAGGACGGTCCACGCGTCGCATCCTCGCACCGATCCAGGTAGCCGACGTAGTGGATCCTGCTCGCCGTGGGCCGCCCGAAGCCGTACTCCCGCGCGAGGTCCACGACCTGCCTGTCCCCGTAGACCCAGACGGCGTCGAAGAGCCGCTCGATCACCTCCTCGTTGCCGAGACCGCGCCACTCGCGCCGTACGGCTTCGGGCTCGTCGAGCACGTCGCGCAGACCGAGCACGACGTGGGTCCGTCCATCGGCCCTCAGCCTCTCGAGGGTGGCGTCGAGCTCGCCCTGCGCGCCGCGCGGCACGTTGTCGACGACCAGCAGGTCGGGGGCGAAGCTGGACACGGCGGCGAGGATCGTGCGCGCGCGCAGGTCGACGAGCTCCTCGAGCCGGACGCCGAGGCTCCTCGAGCCGTAGCGATTGCGCTCGACCTTCGTGAGCGCCGGCAATGTGATCACGTCGACACCCGGCGGCTTCGGGAAACGGACCGCCTCGGTCGCACCCGAGATCATCAGCACGTGCGGACGAGGCTCGAGCGCGACGAAGGAGCGCGCGAGCATCAGGTTCCTTCGGAAGTGTCCGAGACCGACCGTGTCGTGCGAATAGAGTGCGATGCGCAGCGGCCGCAATTCGTCTCCTCGTGCGGCCTTCGCGGCGGCCGGGCCGGTGGACCGGGGGGTCGCCTGCGCGAGAACGCCGCGCTCGTCGCCGACGAGCCCCCCGGCCCGGATCGGAAGGGAGGGCGGGTCGGCCGGTCGCTGTCGCAGGCCGACGGGCGACGCAGTCGAGCCGCTCCGCGCACTCGACGGGCGCGGCATGCCGTCGACCGGATCGGAGAAGAGCCGTCGCGGAGGCAGGCCGGGCACGCCGAGGTCGCCAATGGACGCTTCGAACCGACGCATCTCAAAGGCCCTCCCCGACCGCGACGTCGAGGTCGGAGACGACCCGCGCCACGTGATCCAGATCGATCGGCTTCGGAACCAGGAAGCGGACACCGAGATCGGCGAGGCGCTCGGGGTCGGGGTTGGCCGTGATCACGACCGATCGATCGACCGAGACCTCGTCGAGCAGGCTGAGCCCGTCGCCGTCCGGCAGGCCGACGTCGAGCAGGAACGCATCGAAGCACCGACGGCCGAGCCACTCACGGGCCTCCGCCAGCGAGCCCGCGACGGCGACGTCCAGACCCCGACCGGAGAAATGCCGGGCGAGGCACCCGGACAGGATGCGTTCGTCCTCGACGATCAAGAGCGAGCTCGGCGACTCCATGGTTCTCCTTCTCGGGACGCGGTCCGGGGGCGGGCGCATCGTCCGAAAGGACGGCCAGTGCAACCGCCGTGCCCGCTTCCGACCGGGCCCTGTCGTGCCGTGGGCACGGCTGCTCGCTCGAGCTGGGGCATATCCCGCTTCCGCCGCGCGATTTCCCCCGAAATCCGCCCGCGGCGCTACGTGGTGATACGTTCCGGCCATGGCGTCGATCCTGGTCGTCGAAGACGAAGCATTGCTCGCGCGGCAGGTCGCCCGGGCGTTGACTTCGGCGGATCACACGGTGCGCGTGGCCGACTGCCTGGCGGATGCGCGGGATCTCGCGAAGCAGGCGGCCCCGGACCTGATGCTGCTCGACCTGCGCCTGCCCGACGGATCGGGCCTCGAGTTCATGGCCGAGGTGCGTCAGGCGGACGAGTCGGTCCAGGCCATCCTGATGACCGCCTATGGCTCGGTCTCGGATGCGGTCGACGCCATGCGCCAGGGTGCGACGGACTACATCCAGAAGCCGCTCGATCTCGACGAGCTCCAGCTGCTCGTCGAGCGCACCCTCGCCCGTCGCTCCCGGGACCGCGAGCTCGCCTACCACCGCGGCCTCGGCCGCGCCTCGCGCCACGAGATCATCGGGGAGGACCCGCGTCTGCTCGAGATCTTCGAGCAGGTCGAGCGCCTCTCGACCGCGGGCCTCGCCCCGTCGCAGCGCCCCGCGATCCTGATCTCGGGCGAGACCGGCACGGGCAAGGGCATGCTCGCCCGCGCGATCCACGAGATCCTCGGCGGTGGCCCCTTCATCGCCGCCAACTGCACGGCCATGCCCGAGTCGCTGATCGAGGCCGAGCTCTTCGGCCACGAGAAGGGCTCGTTCACCGATGCGAAGACCGCACGCAGCGGGCTCTTCGAGGCAGCGGACGGCGGCACGATCTTCCTCGACGAGATCGGGCATGCGAGCGCCGAGATGCAGGCGAAGCTGCTGAAGGTCCTCGAGGAGAAGCAGGTCCGCCGACTCGGCTCGACCCGCGATCGGGCGGTGGACGTGCACGTGATCGCGGCCACGAACCGCGACCTCGATGCGGCCGTCGAGAGCGGGGAGTTCCGTCGCGACCTGCTCCACCGCCTGCGCGTACTCGCCTTCGAGGCGCCCCCCCTGCGCGAGCGGACGCGGGACGTCGCCGCGCTCGCTGCGCATTTCTGCGAGGAGGTGTCGAGGCTCTACGCGCGGGAGATCGGACTCTCCGAGGCCGCACTCCGCCGCCTCACGGCGTACGCGTGGCCGGGCAACGTGCGGGAGCTGCGCAATGTGATCGAGCGGGCGGTCCTGATCGAGCGGGGTACGCAGGTCTCCGGCGAGACGGTCGCACGTCTGCTCGAGCCCCACGGCGCACGCCCGATCGCGAGTGGCGAGATCCAGCTGCCCGAGGGCGGACTCAACCTCGCCGAGCTCGAGCGCAGTCTGATCGTCCAGGCCCTCGAAGCAACCGACGGCAACCAGACGAAGGCGGCGAAGCTGCTCGGCCTGACCCGCGACACCCTGCGCTACCGCCTCGAAAAGTTCGACATCGAGTACTGATCCAGTCGACACGTCGGTCCGGGCGTGGGAGGATTTGGTCGATGATTCCCAAATCGAAGAAGAGCCTCGAGCCTGCCCCGGCGAGCCTCCGCGGACGGCGCGTGCGCGCGGCCGGCGCGGCGCTGCTGATCGCGGCCGCGGCGATCCGGCTCGTCCTGGCGGGGCCGGCCGGCGCCGGCGAGACCGACCCGACCCTCGTGCTCTGGCGCGGGGTGGCGGTCGAGACGCCGTCGGGCACGCTGGTGCGCGTCGAGGGCGAGTTCCCGTGGAATGCGCTGCTGCAATCGGGCTTTCCGCTCCAGCTCGTCGTCTGGAGCAGCGAAGGCGCGGCCGACTTCGTCCGCTTCGAGCTCGACGGAGACGCCTTCGTCGGCCTCGACCCGGCGATCGTCGACGGCCTCTCGCCGATCGAGTCCGCGGCGATCGAGACGGCCGGCGCGGCGGCGCCCGCTCAAGCCCTCGACCACGTCGGACCGGGCCGACTCGAGGCGCGCCTGTCCGCGCCCTTCGTCGGACGTGCCCTGTCCGCGCAGCTCTTCGTGATCGACGGCACGACACCCTTCGTCTCGAATCCGATCGCGCTCGAACGGGTGGTGCGATGAGCCGACGACCCGCCCGGGACACGCAGGTCGGCGGCGAAGCGGCCGGCGCGGCGCGGCGCACGTCGCCTCGCTCTGCCCACGCCCGTCCCCGCACGGCCGGGCTCGCCGCGCTCACGGCGGTCGTCGCGCTCACCAGCCTGGCGGGCGGCTGTCCGCGGCTCTCGCTGCCCTCCGATCTCGCGCTGCACGGCGATTGGCTCGATCCCTTCACGGGCGAGGTCCTCGAAGGCGCGCCCGGCGTCCCCATGCGCATGGCGGGACCCGATCGCCTCCTGGGCACGAGGGACGACCAGGCGTCGCCCTATCTGCGCGGCGATCTCGACCTCGTCGTGCGCGCGGGCTCGCGCTCGCTCGCCTCGCCGGCCGCCGCCGCGCCCGCGCCGATCGCCGCCGTCGCAGCCCCCGACGGCGTCGGCACGCTCGTCGACTACACGGTCGGCGCCGTGCACGGCTGGGTGGCGAATCCGCTCGACGCCTTCGTCGACTCGCCCTCGCTCGAAGGCCGGCCGATCGTCGTCGCCGCCTTCGGCGATCTCGACGGCGACGGACACATCGGCCCCACGACGCTCGACGGTGTCGTCGCGGATGTCGAGATCGAGGAGGCCGAGCTCGAGCCGCTCGCGCTCCAGCTGGTCCACGCGACCGGCGGCCGCGCGGACGGCACGCTCCGACTGCTCGCGGGCGGGCCCGCGGCCGCGCCGCTCCGGCTGGTGCTCGTCGCCGCCGCGTTCACGGGCGAGACGGATCCGGCGGTACTCGGAGGCGTGGTGCCCGTCGGTCCGATGCTCATGACCTCCCTGCCCTTCCAGCTGCCCTTCGACCGCACGGAGCTCCTCGACGCCGGGCCCGGCGGCCCCGAGGCGCCGTCGCCGGACCGGCCGCTGGGGCTGCGCCTCGAGCCGCAATTCCCCGATCCCGCGCTCGTCGTGGCGCCGCTGCTGGCGGACGGCTTCGCCCTGCGGCTGGATGGCAGCGACGCCTCGACCCACGTCGTCGAGTCCCACTCGGGCGAGGCCGTGCGCTTCGGTGTCGTCCGTTCACCGACCGATCACCCCTACGAGTTCACGCCGCGTCGCGTGATCCGTCGCGGCGTCGACGCGCAGGGTCTGCCCCGCCCGCTCGAGATCGCCGACACGGTCCACGTCCCCGACGACGGCCCCGCCGCACACGTCGACCTGCGCGTCGTCCCCCTCGACGGTCTCGGCAACGTCGCCGACCTCGACGCGCCCCGGACGCTGGTCGTCTCGACCGGCGGCCTCGTATCGATCGTCTCGCCCGACCTGGATGCGGACCCCTACCGCGAGACGCTCGTCGTGGCGGACGCGCGCGGTACGGCCATCGTGCTGGACGACGCGGGCGGCGCCCTCGACGACGGTCTCACGGACCTGCTCGTGATCGAGTCTGCCGCCGGCGGATCGATCGTCGATCTCGTCCTGCCCGATCCGGACGTCGACGACTCCGGACTGGTCGATGCGAACGACCGGCTCCTCGTCCTCTGGCGAAAGGGGCTGTCGCGGGGCGAGCCGGGCTACGAGGCGCGCTACGACGTCGACGGCAACGGGCGCATCGACGGCTCGGACGACGACGCGATCGGCAGCGCGCTCGGCACCCCGATCGCGATTCCCTGAGCGACCGAGGATGGACGGCGCCCGATCGAAGCGGGCGCCCGCCGCTCGGGCCGCCGACTGCTGCGTCAGGTCGTCACGGGCAGCTCGATCACGAAGGTCGTGCCGGATCCGCCTTCGCGCGGCTCGACGCGGATCGCGCCCGACAGGGCCTCGACGATGCGCTTGACCGTGGCGAGGCCGACGCCCGTGCCGTCGGGTCGGGTCGTGAAGAAGAGATCGAAGACGCGGCCGCGCACGTCTTCCGGAATCCCGGGCCCCTCGTCGGTCACCCGCACGACGATGCGCTCGGCCTCGCGCGCCGCCGAGAGGCCGAGTCGACCACCCGCCGGCTCCATCACGCGCAGCGCGTTGCCCGCGAGCTCGAGCAGCGCTTCCTCGAGAAAGTCGGGATCGCTGGCCGGCAGCACGCACTCACCGCGGACGTCGACGTCGATCGGCATCCCGGCTCGACGCGCGCGGGCCTCGAGCGCGCTGCGTACGGCACCCAGGACCTCGCCGACGTCGACACGCGCGGCCCCCGGTCGGAAGGGCTTCGAGAAATCGAGCAGGGCCCGCACCCTTCGCTCGAGGCGATCGGATTCGGCAATGATGCCGCCGACCGTCTCGCGCACGTCCTCGTCGTCGGTCTGCTGGCGCGCGATCTGCGCCGACGCGCGGATGCCGGCGAGCGGATTGCGCACGCCGTGGGCGACCGAGCCCGCGAGCTCGCCCATCAGGGCCAGACGTTCCTGGCGTACCAGACTCTCCTGCGCGTGACGCAGATCCTCGAGCGATCGCAGGTTGCGCAGCGCGATCCCGGTCTGCGCGGCGACACCGGCGACGAGATCGCGATCCGTCTCGGCCCAGGGCGCGCCCGAGAGCTTCGGTCCACAGCGCAGCTCTCCGAGCCGCTCCGATCGGAAGAGCACGGGGCGCACGAGACCGACGCCCCCGGTCGCCGGCGCGAGCCCGGCCCACCCACCCGATCCGGCCGCATCGAGCTCGACCCACTCGAGGTTGAGGGCCGCCCGCAGGATCTCCTCCACGCGGGACCGGATCCCCTCCCCGTCCGAGCACTCCGCGAGGTCCGCGCTCAGCTCCTCGAGGACGCGACCGGGGTTCGCCGCGGCCCGGTAGAAGTAGCGGTCGATCGCCTGCTGCGTGCGCGCGAGGACCGGGTTGAAGAAGATCGCGAGCACCAGCACGAAGAGCAGCGCGGCCGCGGGGCTGCTCTTGAGGTCCGGGAAGACCGTGATGTCGAGGGCGAAGACGGCGAAGATGAAGACGAGGGTCGCGAGCGTCGACGCGATTCCGTAGCCCAGCGAGAGACGGATGAAGCGCTCCGCCTCGAAGAGGTCGTGACGCGCCACGGCGTAGAGCACGGCGGCCGGGAAGAGGAAGACCGGCGCGAAGACGAGGCTCCAGGAGACGGACCAGCCCAGCAGGAAGAACGCCGGCACGGCGATCGCGGGAACGAGGCAGGCCGAGAGGGCGCCCGTGAACACGATCGCCGCGCGCACCCGGTCGTCGCTCGAGGCCTCGCGCAGCACGGAGTAGCCGAGTGCGGCGATCGCGAGCACCAGCGCGAGCGCGATGCCGAGGTAGGCGAAGTCGTTGAAGCGCCGCGAGAACTCGGGCGCCGCGTAGAAGTAGGCGGCCCCGACCGACCCGTAGAGCGCCGCCACCCCGTACAGGACCGAGAGCCAGCCGAGCAACACGCCCGGTCGGAAGCGCGGAGCGGGGAAGAAGGCGACGAAGTGCAGGATCGCGACGGCGGTGAGCGGCTCGGCGAGCGCGAGACTCCGACCGAAGCGCGACGTCCCGATCAGGTCGACGGCCAGCAGCAGCGAGAGCCCAACCATGAAGAGCATCCAGGCCAGCGCCCGCGCGTCGGCCGCGCCCCGCTTCAGGTAGAGCACCGCGAGCGTCGTCGCCCAGCACACGGCCGCGGCGAAGACGTAGACGCCGAAGGTCGTGAGGTAGCCCGCCAGCTCGAAGCGCATGGTCGGGACCGACAGCGTCCGTGCTCCACCGCCCACCAGCAACGCGTACTCGACCGGCGTGCCCAGCGGCACCGCCCGGACCTGCGCGAGCAATGCGGCGCGATCCACGAAGGGCTGACCGTCGACGGCCAGGATCCGCCCGTAGGTCGGCAGGCCCGCGCGGATGCCCGTCCAGTCCGAACCGTGGAAGGCGAGCAGCATGCCGTTGTCCCAGATCATGAAGCCCGGGAAGGCCTCGCCCACCAGGCGCATGCTGTCGTGGACGATCCAGGCGAAGAGACCCGCCATGATCAGGGCGAGCGCGGCGAGTATCATGCTCCGTCGGGTCAATCGCGCCTCCCGACCGCGCGACGCCTCGACGCCACCGATCGCGGGCGCATGATGCCCGACCCCCTCGCGAGCCGCATGGTCCCCGATCCTCTGCTCGACAGCTCGAACGAACGCCTGCGACTCGTGGCCTGGAGCGTGGTCGGCGGCATCGCCTACGGGCTCGTGCAACCGGGCGGGCCGGCGAGCGGACCCGCCGCCCTCGTCGCGATCGCGCCGCTGCTGCACGCGATGTCGCGACAGGCATGGCCCGCGCGTCTGGTCGCCGGCTGGCTGACGGGCAGCCTGGCGGCTGCGATCGCCTGCGGCGAGACGGCCTGGACGGGACTCGGCGCCTACTTCGCGCTCGACGGGCTCGTCCTCGCCGGGGCCTGGCTGCTCGCCCATCAGCTCCTCGGTGCGTTGCCCTTCGTGGTCTTCGCCGGCCTCGCGGGCGACCCCGCCTCGGGATCGAGCGCACGGAGCGCGCTCCGGGTCGCCGGCGCCTGGGTCCTCGGCGAGCTGGCCCGCGAGGCGCTCCTGCCCGGCGCCTGGCTCTCGCTCGCCAGCGCCCTGACGAGCGCACCTCGCCTGCTCGACAGCGCCGCCCTGGAGAGCCCCCCGCGTCTGCTCGACAGCGCGGCGTTCGCGATCGCCCCGCGTCTGCTCGACAGCGCCGCCGTCGTCGGCGCACTCGGCGTTTCGGCCTGGCTCGCCGCGGGCTCGCTGCTCGCCCTGCGCCTTATCGCCGGTCCCGATCGAAGGGGCGCCGCCGTCACCTCGAGCCTCCTCGCGACCCTCCTCGTCGCGACGGCCCTCTGGCAGGGACTGCTCGCGGCGACCGACGGTGCCCCGGTCATGAGGGTCGATCTGGTCCAGAGCGGCCTCGACACCCGCCGCGATCGACCGCGGCCCAGCGAAGCGGAGCGACTGAGCCAGCTCGAAGGCATGACACCGACCGACGGACAGGCCGAGCTGGTCGTCTGGCCGGAGAGTGCGCTCGGCACGCTCTGGCCCATGAACGCGGAGTACCTCGAACGCGCTGCCGACCGACCCGGCGCCGCGGCGCCGCTGGTGCTGGGCGTCCCCTGGCTCGAGCCCGGCGCAGGACCGGAGGGACTCGGCGTCGCGGCGGTGCTGCTGGATGCGCAACGACGCGTGGTGGCACGCCATCTCAAGACGCGTCTGCTCCCCTTTGCCGAGGATCGGCGCGGGCTCGCGACACGGCGTCCGGATCGAGGATCCCCCGGCTTCGTCGCCGGCGAGTCGTCCGTGCTGCTCGATGCGGGATCGACACCGATCGGTGTCTCGATCTGCTACGAGGTGCTCTTCCCGGAAGTGGCACGCGGCCAGGTCCGGTCCGGGGCCCGTCTGCTCCTCAACCTCTCGAACGAGAGCTGGCTGGGTGCCTCGGGGCGCGGACCGGATCACATGCTGGCCGCCGCCATGCTGCGCGCCGCGGAGACGGGAAGACCGATGCTGCGCGCGACCACGATCGGGCTGACGGCGGCGATCGATGCGCAGGGTCGCGTCGCCGCCGCGCTCCCACGAGGCGGCCCCGGGCTGCTCCGCACCGAGGTCCGCCCCGCGGCGCGATGGACGCCCTTCGTGCGCTTCGGACGCGCCCCCGTCGTGCTCCTCGCCGTCGTCGTGGTGGCGGTGGAGCTCGTCCGGTCCCATCGCGCGGATTGAGCGCGCCGGTCGTACGGCCGCCCGTCAGCCTCCGCGCAGCCGCTCGTCGAAGAACGCGAGCACGCGTTCGAGGGCCGCGCGCGTGGGATGCCCCGCCTCGTCGACGAGGTCCCGGGTGACGACGCTATGCGCCGAGGTCGGGATGCCGTGGGCATTGCCGGGCGCGGAGTCGATCTCGATCCCCTCGAAGCCGGGTCCGAGCTCCTCCCGCAGCCGCGCGAAGCGCTCCGGCGGACACATCGGATCGTTGCTGAAGCGCAGACCGAGCACCCGACAACCGTCGCGCCGCACCCGCTCCCGGATCACGCCCAACGCCTCGTCCGTCACGTGCAGCCCCCGCCTTCGCGCGGCGCCGATCGGAAAGGGCAGCGAGGGCTGCGAGAGCACGGGTGCCATCACGACCTCGTCGACCATCATCGCGAGGCCGAAATTCCCCGTCAGGCACATGCCGATGCAGCCGACGCCGCGACCGCCGCACTCGGCGTGGGCGTGACGCGCGAGAGCGCGCAGCCAGTCCGTGATCGGACTCGAGCCCCGCGCCGAGAGCACGTGGAACTCGCGGGCGATGCAGGCGCGCAGGATCGAGCTCGCGGCGTAGCCCCCCGAGAAGGGACGCCCGGCCTCGCCGACGAGCTCGGGCATGTAGACGCGGTAGCCCTCGGCGACCAGTCGGTCGGCAAAGGCGACGACGGCGTCGTAGATGCCCGGCACCTCGTGCATGACGACGATGCCCGGCCCGTCGCCGCGGACGAACAGACGTCGTTCGAGACCATCGTACGCGAAGCGCGTCTGCTCGTAGTCCGAGAGCATGGCTCCTCCTTCGATCTCGCGGCGGGCACTCGCGACGCTGCGCGAAGCCGGTCCGCCTCAGAAGCGATAGGTCAGTCCACCCCCGAAGAGCGCCATCTCGAGATTGGATAGATCGTCGCCGGGACCGAGCCAGGCCGCCTCGAGGTTCACGGCGAGATGCTCGTTCACGATCAGGTCGACGCCGGCGCCACCGCGCAGCACCACGTCGTCCTCGACGAAGCGACTCCGCGCGCCCGAGTCGCGAACGCTTTCGCCCCGCAGCCGGATGCCGCCCACGCCGACCGTGAGGAAGGGCTGGATCGGACCGCGCATGGGATAGAGGCGTCCGTTGGCCGTGATCGCATAGCCGTCGATCTCGCCTCGACTGGTCCGACCCTGCAGGTCGAAGCCCGCGAAGCCCTCGTAGCGAACCTCGACCGCGAAGAACTCCTCGAAGCGCCAGCCGACGAAGGCGCCGCCGCCGGCGCTGCTCTTGACGATCACGGAGTCGTCGAATTGCTCGGCGGCGTAGAAGACGACCCCACCGAGATAGGGCCCCGAGCGCGACGTGCGACGACTGCGGCGCTCGGCGCGCTCGACCGCGTTCGCCGCGAGTCGGGCGTCCGCGGCTGCGGCCTCCGCGCGCTCGACCGCCTGCTCGAGTGCGCGTCGATCGGCGCCGCCACCCGCCGACCCGGCGTCGGCAGCCCGCGTCGCCCCGCCCTCGGACGCGGGGGCCAGCGAGTCGGCAAAGGCTCGCGCGGCCTCGGCCGCCTCCTCCGCCCGGACCGCCGCGCGCTCGGCCTCGCGCCAGACCGCCTCGTCTCCGGGTCCGTCCGTCGAGACGATCCCCGGTGTCTGTGCACTCGACACGAGGGGCCACGCCACGAAGACCAGCGCGAGCGCCCCCACACAGCCAGCACGCCAGCCCGAACGACGCCGTCTATAAGAAGACGACGTCGCCAGCCGCCTGCGACCCCGCGTCATCCGACCGGCCGCGCCGCCCGTCGCGGCGCGCCGCCCTCGCATCCCGCTCGATCCCATCGCCGTCCCTCCCTCGAGACGCCCGTCGGCGCGTCCGCGGCGACCGAGAGGCCCGGGGAGTCTCGCGGGCTTCCCGCGACGGCGCGAGTCGCAAGCGCCCTCCGCGCCCGGGTCGATCCATCGCGCGCCATGGGCCCGGGGGGTCCAGCCCCCCGGCCGGCCGATCCAGCCGGACCTTCGTGCAGCTTCGCGAACCCGCCCCTATCCTCGCGCCCATGCAGGGATATCGCAGTCGAACGACGACCTTCGGACGCAACATGGCCGGGGCCCGGGCGCTCTGGCGCGCCACGGGCATGACCGATGCCGACTTCACCAAGCCGATCATCGCGATCGCCAACAGCTTCACCCAGTTCGTGCCCGGCCACGTCCATCTCCACGACGTCGGCCAGCGCGTGAAGCAGGTGATCGACGCGGCCGGCGGCTGGGGCGTCGAGTTCAACACGATCGCCGTCGACGATGGGATCGCGATGGGCCACGACGGGATGCTCTACTCGCTCCCCTCCCGCGACCTGATCGCCGACAGCGTCGAGTACATGGTCCAGGCCCACGTCGCCGACGCCCTGATCTGCATCTCGAACTGCGACAAGATCACACCGGGCATGCTGCTCGCCACGATGCGGCTGAACATCCCGACGATCTTCGTGTCGGGCGGGCCGATGGAGGCGGGCAAGTCCGCCGGCACCCACGATCGTGCGGGGCGCAAGCTCGACCTGATCGACCCGATGATCGCCGCGGGCGACGACTCCGTCTCGGACGCCGAGCTGCTCGAGATGGAGCGCTCGGCGTGTCCCACCTGCGGCTCGTGCTCGGGCATGTTCACGGCCAACAGCATGAACTGCCTGAACGAGGCGATCGGCCTGGCGCTGCCGGGCAACGGCACGATCGTCGCGACCCACGCGCGGCGCTGGGAGCTCTTCGAGCGCGCGGCGAAGCGGATCGTCGAGATGGCGCGCCAGCACTACGTCGACGGCGACGATTCGATCCTCCCCCGCAGCATCGCGACGAAGGAGGCCTTCGAGAACGCGATGGCCCTCGACATCGCGATGGGCGGCTCGACCAACACGATCCTGCACATCCTGGGCGTGGCGCACGAGGCGAAGGTGGACTTCACGATGGCCGACATGGATCGGCTCTCGCGACGCGTACCGAACCTGTGCAAGGTCGCGCCGGCGACCGAGAAATACCACGTCGAGGACGTCCATCGCGCCGGCGGCATCTTCACGATCCTGGGCGAGCTCGACCGCGCGGGCCTGATCCATCGCGACGTGCCGACGGTCCACGCGAAGACCCTGGGCGAAGCCCTCGACGAGCACGACATCCGTCGCCCGACGGCGAGCCCCGCCGCCCGCGACTACGCCCTCGCCGCGCCGGGCGGCGTGCGCACGACGATCGCCTTCTCCCAGGACAAGTACTTCGACGCGACCGACGACGACGCAGCAAAGGGCTGCATCCGCTCGGCCGAGCACGCCTACTCGAAGGAAGGCGGCCTGGCGATCCTCTACGGCAATCTCGCCGAGGACGGCTGCGTCGTGAAGACCGCCGGCGTCGACGAGTCGATCTGGGTCTTCGAAGGCCCCGCGCGCGTCTTCCACTCCCAGGAGGGCGCCTGTGACGCGATCCTGAACGGCCAGATCAAGGAAGGCGACGTCGTCCTGATCGTCTACGAGGGACCGAAGGGCGGGCCGGGCATGCAGGAGATGCTCTACCCGACCTCCTACCTCAAGAGCAAGAAGCTCGGCCGCGCCTGCGCGCTCATCACGGACGGCCGCTTCAGCGGCGGCACGTCGGGACTCTCGATCGGGCATGTCTCGCCCGAGGCCGCCGAGGGCGGCACGATCGGCCTCGTCGAGGAGGGCGATCGCATCCAGATCGACATCCCGAAGCGCCGGATCGAGCTGCGGGTCGACGCCGCCGAGCTCGCTCGCCGGCGACGCGCGATGGAGGAGCGGGGCGCGACGGCCTGGACGCCGAACCGCAAGCGCGAGGTCTCCCAGGCGCTGCGGGCCTACGCGATGATGGCGACGAGTGCGGCGCGCGGCGCCGTGCGCGACCTCGACCAGCTCGTCGAACGGCACAAGCTCTAGAGGCCCGACGCTGCACGCCGCGCGGACACTGGTGCTGGTGGGCGGCGGCCATGCCCACGTGCAGGTGTTGCGCGCCTTCGCGATGCGCCCGCCGCCGCCCGACGTGCGGGTGCTGTTGGTCGTCGACCGGGCCGAGGCGATCTACTCGGGGATGGTGCCGGGCTTCGTCGCCGGCGACTACGAGCAGGCCGAGCTCACGATCGACGTCTGGCCGCTCGCGCGGCGCGCCGGCACGGGCGTGATCCGGGCGGCCGCGCTCGACCTCGACCCCGTCGCCCACACGATCACGCTCGAGGGTCGTCCGCCCCTGCACTACGACGTCGCGAGCCTCGACACGGGCTCCAGCGTGCGCGGCCTCGACGTGCCCGGCGTGCGCGAGCACGCCCTCGCCACACGCCCGATCGGCGACTTCGTGCGCGCCCTCGACGCACGCGCCGACGCGCTCGCCGCCCTCGGTCGCCCCGTGCGGGTCGAGGTCGTCGGCGGTGGCGCGGCGGGCACCGAGCTCGCCTTCACCCTCGAAGCCCGGCTCGCCGAGCGCGGCGTGGCCGCGTCGGTCGGCCTCGTGAGCGCCGACCGCGAGCCCCTCGGCGATGCCCGACCGCTCGCGCGTCGTGCCGTCCTGCGCGAGGCCCGAGCACGAGGGCTCGCCCTCCGCCTCGCGAGCCGCGTCGTCGCCGTCGACGCGACGGGTCTCACGCTCGTGTCGGCGACCGGCGACGAGACATATCGGCCCGCCGACCTCGTCGTCTGGGCGACCGGCGCGGCCCCCGGCGCGTTTCCACGCGGCGGCGGGACCTCGCGCCTGCCGATCGACGCGCACGGTTTCCTCGAGGTGCGCGACACGCTGCAGACGACGGGCTTCGACGACGTCTTCGCCGCCGGCGACTGCGCCCGCCTCGTCGACCATCGCTGGGTCCCGCGCGCCGGCGTCTACGCCGTGCGCCAGGGCCCCGTACTCGAGCGCAACCTGCGCGCGCGTCTCGAAGGACGCGCGCTCGAGCGCTACCGGCCGCAGCGCGACTTCCTCGCCCTGCTCCATCTCGGGCACGGCCGCGCCCTCGCGACGAAGTGGGGACTCGTCGCGCGTGGTCGCCTCCCCCTCGTGCTCAAGGACCGCATCGACCGGCGCTTCATGGCGCGCTTCCAGGTCCTCCGACCCGACGGCAGACCGAGGCCGGCACTCGCGCGCCTCGGCGGCATGCGGGCCATGGAACCGAAGGGCGTATCGCAGCGAGGCGGCCCGCACGACGATGCCGCGTCGGCGGCGGGCCACGAGCACGCCGCCCTCCTCGACGGACCGCCCTGCGGTGGCTGTGCGGCGAAGCTCGGCGCCCGCCCGCTCGCCGCCGCGCTCGATGCGCTGCCCGAGGCGCCCGCCGACGACTCGATCGTGCTCGGGGTCGCGCAGCGCGACGACGTCGCCGCCACGCGACTCGCGGACGGACGCATCCAGCTCCACAACGTCGACGTGATCCGCGCCTTCTGCGACGACCCGTGGCTCGTGGCGCGGGTGGCGGCCTGCAACGCGACGAGCGATCTCTACGCTCGCGGGGGTCGCCCCCGCCACGCCCAGGCGATCATCGGCCTGCCCGACACCCGGCACGCCGACGCCTCGCGCGAGCTCCTCTTCCAGGTGCTCTCCGGTCTGCGCAGCGTGCTCGACCCGCTCGGCACGTCGCTGCTCGGCGGCCATACGACGATCGGCGAGGCACTCTGGGTCGGACTCTCGATCACGGGCGACGGCCCCGATGCGAAGCACCTCACGGCGACGCGAGCCCGCGCAGGCGACGTCCTGCTGCTCTCCCGCCCGCTCGGAACGGGCGTCGTCCTCGCCGCGGACATGCGCGGACTCGCCCCTGCAGCCTGGGTCGAGGCGACCCTCGAGGCGATGCAGCGACCGAACGCCATCGGCGAGCGACTCGCGACGCTCGACGCCGTCCACGCGATGACCGACGTGACGGGCTTCGGTCTCGCGGGCCATCTCGCCGGCCTGCTCGATCGCGCGGAACTCGTGGCCTCGCTCGAGCGCCATGCGATCCCGCTCCTGCCCGGCGCGGCGACGCTCTTTTCGGAGGGGCTACGCAGCACGGCCCATCCCGCGAATCGCACGGCCTTCACATCCCGGCTCCGCGGCGCGAGCGACGCGGACTGCGCCTGGCTCTTCGATCCGCAGACCGCAGGCGGACTGCTGCTCGCCGTGGACCCCGCGGAGGAGGCGCGCGTCCACGCGGTCTTCGCGCAGGCGGGCGAACACGCGCCCGCACGGATCGGGCAGCTGCGGGCCGGGCCGCACGCGGGCGCGATCGAGGTCGTGGAGGGGTGAGCCTCCCGCCTCGCCACGACCGATCGAGCGCGACCCGATCGCAATCCGGGACCGCTACACTGCGCGGCCGATGAAACACAGGCGACGGGAGCTCGCGGCGTGGTAGAGGACGGGGAGCGGCAGCGGGCCGGGGCGGCGGTCAAGGGCATCCGACACGATCGTGTCGAGGCCTGGTATGCGGCGCACGTGGAGGGCACCCGCCTGCCGTTGCGCTTCACGCCGATCACGGGCGGCCACTCGAATCTCACCTTCCTCGTCGAGGATGCGCAGGGACGGCGCACGGTCCTGCGCCGCCCGCCAACCGGCGCCGTCCTCGCGACGGCCCACGACATGGCTCGCGAGCACCGCATCCTCGCCGGCCTGCACGGCACCGCCGTGCCCGTCCCGCGACCCCTCGCACTCTGCGAGGACGACGACGTGAACGACGCGCCCTTCTACGTGATGGAGCACATCGCAGGCGACGTCCTCGTCTCGCCCGAGCAGACCGAGACCTGCGTGCCCGCGGCGCGCCGCGAGGCGCTCGGCCTGCACGTGATCGACGTGCTCGCGAGCCTGCACCGAATCGATCCCGACGCGGTCGGGCTCGGCGACCTCGGCCGCCGCGAGGCCTACCTCGAGCGCCAGCTCAAGCGCTGGCGCACGCAGTGGGAGAAGTCGAAGACCCGCGAGCTGCCGATCATGGAAGAGGTCCACGCCGTGCTCGAGTCGAGACGCCCCGAGCAGAAGGCCTCGGCCATCGTCCACGGCGACTACCGCATCGGCAACTTCCTCTCGCAGGGACGCGAGGGCCGCATCGCCGCCGTCCTCGACTGGGAGCTGTGCACCCTCGGCGATCCGCTCGCGGATCTGGGCTACCTGATGAACGACTGGAACGGACCGGGCGACACGCGGCCGACGGCGAGCGGCACGGGCGAGTCCGCGGTCTCCTGCGGCGGATTCCCTTCCCGCGAGCGACTGCTCGCTCGCTACGAGGAGACGACCGGCCTGCCGACCCGGGACATCGACTACTACCGCGCCTTCCAGTACTGGCGCCTCGCCGCGATCGTCGAGGGCGTGCTCGCCCGCTACCAGAAGGGCGTGATGGGCGAAGGCGGCGACACGGCGCGATTCCGGGCGCAGGTCGATGCCCTCGCCCTGGCGGCGCGCGACCTCGCCTGCTCGGACGCGATCGGATGAAGCACCCGACTTCGACGGGGCGACCCCGCCAGGGCGACGAATGCGCAGCCTCCCCGACGCACGTCCGCGCGTGGCTCGTCGCCATTGCACTCGCCCTGCTCGTCTCCTCGGGCACCGTCCTGCTCGCCGCCTCCATCGGCCAGGGCGACACGGCACCGCCGAGCGAGCTCCCGCTCGTGGGTCTGCTCGAGGACGAGCGCAACACGATCGACGTCTTCCGTCGCGCCGGTGCCGGCGTCGTCTTCGTGACGAACAACGCCCTGCGCCGCGACTTCTTCAGCGTCGACGTGACCGAGGTGCCGCAGGGCACGGGCACGGGCTTCCTCTGGGATCGCGAGGGGCACGTCGTCACGAACTTCCACGTCCTCGAAGGCGGGCAGACCTTCTCGGTCACCCTCGCCGACGGTACCCATCGCGAGGCCCACGTCGTCGGCGTCGAGCCGCGCAAGGACCTCGCCGTGCTGCGCGTGGATCTCTCGGGCCTCGAGGTCGTCCCGCTTCCGATCGGCCGCTCCGATCCCCTCGTCGTCGGCCAGAAGGTGCTCGCCATCGGCAACCCCTTCGGCCTCGACCGTACGGTCACGACCGGCATCGTGAGCGCGCTCGGCCGAGAGATCCCGACGAAGGGCGGCTTCGTGATCGAGGACGTGATCCAGACGGACGCCTCGATCAACCCGGGCAACTCGGGCGGGCCCCTGCTCGACTCCGCCGGCCGCGTGATCGGGGTCAACACGGCCATCTACAGCCCGAGCGGGACGAGCGCGGGCATCGGCTTCGCGATCCCGATGGATACCGTCGCGCGCATCGTCCCCCAGCTGATCCGCTACGGACACGTGCGCCGGGTGGGCCTCGGCGTCACGATCGTGCCCGACTACCTGGTCGACAGCTGGGGCCTCGAGGGCGTGATGGTGCGCGACGTGCCGAACGGATCACCCGCGGCTCGGGCGGGATTGCGCTCGGTGCAGGTGAATCGGCGCGGTATTCCGGTCTCGGCGGACCTGATCCTCGAGATCGATGGGCGACCGATCCGCAGCCTCGCAGATCTCTCGAACGCGATGGACGACCGCGAGCCGGGCGACCGGGTCCGGCTGATCGTGGCGCGCGACGGCGTCGAGAAGCTCACGCTCGAGGTGGAGCTGACCGAGCTCGAGCGCTGACGCGAAGGGCGCGACGAGCCGGCGTGTCGACCGGGGAGGCCTCGAGAGTCATGTCGGGTCGAGAGACGTTGGTCGCCGTGCTGATCGCCTTCCTCGCCGGCGCACTCGCGGCCGGCTCCCTCGGCCGACGCGAGGAAGCCGGCGCGTACGTGCTCGGTGATCCGGTCGAGGGCCAGGATCCGGCCGGAGTCGCGCCGCGAATCCGCTGGCGCGTCACGAGCGGCTTCGGCACCCACCTGCCCGGTCTCGGCGACAATCCCGTCGCGATCGCCGAGGCACTCAGGGTGGCGAGCCGCGGCCGCATCGACTGGACGATCGACGACCCGGGCGAGGTCGTACCCGCCTTCTCGATCGTCGAGGCCGTGCGCGCGGGCAAGATCGAGGCGGGCTACACCTGGCTCGGCTACGACCAGGGTCGCATCCCGGCCTCGGTGCTCTTCGGCGCCGTGCCCTTCGGCATGACGCCCTGGGAGTACGGCGCCTGGTGGGTGGAAGGCGGCGGCGAGGCGCTCGCACGCGAGGTCTACCGACCGCTCGGCGTCGAGCCGATCCTGTGCGGGATCATCGGGCCGGAGTCCGCCGGCTGGTTCCGCAAGGAGATCTCCCGGGTCTCCGACCTCTCCGGCCTGAAGATCCGTTTCGCGGGTCTCGGTGGCCGCGCGATGCAGAAGCTCGGCGCCTCGGTCTCGACGCTGCCGGGGGGCGAGATCTTCCAGGCGCTCGAGAAGGGCGCGATCGACGCCACCGAGTACTCGCTGCCGGAGGTCGACGCGCGCCTCGGCTTCGATCGCGTCGCACGCTTCAACTACTTCCCGGGCTGGCACCAGCCCCACACGGCCTTCCATCTGGTCGTCCACGCGCCGACCTGGGACGCGCTCCCCGAGTCCGATCGCGCGACCATCGGGCTCGCCTGCGCCGCCGGCGTGCATCGCAACCTCGCCCGGGCCGAGGCGCGCCAGGGCCCCGTCGTCGCCCGCCTCGAGGAAGGCGGCGTAGAGACCCGCGTCCTCTCGCCCGAGCTCCGCCGCGCCCTCGAGCAGGCCGTCGACGAGGTCCTCGCCGAGGAGGCCGCGGCCGACGCGGACTTCGCCCGCATCCTCGCGCATCAGCGGGCGTTCCGGCGGCAGTACGCGCGTTGGCGGGCGCTCGCCTATCCGGCCGAGCGGACGGAGTCGGACGACCGGGACGAGGCGGACGACGACACGGAGCGGGGCGATGGGCGTTAGGCGGGGACCGATCGAGGATCGGATCGACCGCGGACTCGATCGGGTGGCGCTCGTCTCCTCGTGGGTCTGGCTCGCGCTGATCGGGACGATCGGGGCCTGCGTCGTGCTCCGCTACGTCTTCGGGATCACCCGCGTCGAGCTCGAGGAGGCGCAGTGGCATCTGCATGCCGTGGGCTTCCTGGCGGGGATCGTCGGCTGCGCCGTCCGGGACCGCCACGTCCGGGTCGACGTGCTGCGCGACCGCATGCGCCCCCGCACCCGGGACTGGGTCGACTTCTACGGCGGCCTGCTGCTGCTGGCGCCCCTCCTCGCCCTCGTCCTCTGGAGCGCCCTGCCCTTCGTGGCCGAGAGCTTCGCGACGGGCGAGCGATCCGTCTCGCCGGGCGGCCTCGGTCATCGCTGGCTGCTCAAGGCCGCACTGCCCCTGGCCGGCCTCGGCCTCGCACTCGCGACGGCCGGGGGACTGCTGCGGATCGGCCGGCGGCTCTTCGGACGCGCGGGCAGCGCGTCGGATCCCGGGGATGCAAAGCATCCGGGAAACGCGTCCGCACCCGCGAGTCCCCCCGCTCCCGGGGACGCCGCGGCGCCCGACGGCGATCGGGATCGCGCGTCGTGAGCGTGCGCGAGTGGCTCGCCGTCGCGATGTTCCTCGCCTTCGTGGTGGGGATCCTGTCGGGCTTCCCGGTCGCCTGGGTGCTCGGCGGCGTGGCGGTGCTCTTCACGGCGATCGCGATCGTGGTCGAACGCGATCTCGGACATTTCACCGGGGTCGACTGGAGCTATGCCTCGCTCGTGGCGGATCGGCTCTGGGACCTGATGGACAACTGGGTGCTCGTCGCCCTGCCCATGTTCGTCTGCATGGGGCTGCTCCTCGACCGCTCCGGCATCGCCGCGGACCTGATGCGCGACCTTTCGCGACTCTTCGGTCGGCTTCGCGGCGGACTCGCCGTGACGGTCGCGCTGATCGGCGTGGTGCTGGCCGCGAGCACCGGCGTGATCGGCGCCTCGGTCGTGCTGCTCGCCCTGCTCGGCCTGCCGCCGATGCTCGAGGCGCGCTATTCGCCGACCTACGCCGCGGGCACCGTCTGCGCGATCGGCACCCTCGGCATCCTGATCCCCCCGAGCATCATGCTCGTCCTGATGGCGGACCGACTGGCCATGCCGGTCGGCGACCTCTTCCTCGGCGCGCTCGTGCCGGGTCTGCTCCTCGCCGCGCTCTACCTGGCCTACCTCGTGGTCTGGCCCTGGCTGCGTCCGTCCGTCGCGCCGGCCCCCGAGACGGCCACGCCGGTCGATCTCGCCCTCGCCTGGTGCGTGCTGCGGGACGTGCTGCCGGCGGCGGGCCTCGTGCTGGCCGTGCTCGGCAGCATCTTCCTCGGCATCGCGACGCCGACCGAGGCCTCGGGCGTCGGCGCCCTCGGCGCCCTCGTCCTGGCGGGCTTCCGCGGGCGGCTCGGCGGCACGGTGCTGCGTGACGTGCTGCGCGAGACGACCCTCACGACGGGCTACCTCTTCGGCATCTTCGTCGGCGCCTCGGCCTTCGCCCTCGTGCTGCGCGGCCTCGGCGGCGACGAGCTGATCGCGCGCGCCCTGCTCGACCTGCCCTTCGGTCCCGACGGCGTCGTCGTGTCGATCCTGCTCGTGACCTTCCTGCTGGGCTTCTTCCTCGACTGGATCGAGATCACGTTCATCGTCCTGCCCCTCGTCGCACCCGTCGTCGAGGCGCTCGGCTTCGATCTCGTCTGGTTCACCGTGCTCTTCGCCGTCTGTCTCCAGACCTCCTTCCTCACGCCTCCGGTCGGCTTCGCGCTCTTCTACGTCAAGGGCGTGGCGCCGCCGGAGATCGACGTGCGCACGCTCTACGTCGGGATCCTGCCCTTCGTGGGCTTGCAGCTCCTCGGCCTCGCCCTCATCTTCTGCTGGCCCGAGCTCGCGACCTGGCTGCCATCCCGCGCCTACGGTCGCTGAGGCGAGAGGCGACGGCGACCGGATCGCAGAGGGGGAGACCGGGGATGCTCGGACGCGGACGGGGAGCGGGACGGCCGAGGCGGGATGGCTTCCGGATCGGCGGCCGCGGCCTAGCGATCGTCCTCACGGCTCTGGTCGTGTTGGCGAGCTGCGAGCGCACGCCCTCGAAGTCCGACTACGTGAGCGCGCGGGTGACGGCGCTCTGCGCCGAGGAGACCACGGTCGAGGGGCTGCAGTCCTGCCGCCTCGCCGTGATCAACCAGTTCAAGGACACGCCGCTCGAGGAGCTCGAGCGGACCTACCCCCGGCCGGAGCCACGGCCGCGCCCGAGCTGCTCGCCCTGGTGACGCAGGGCCAGGCGCGCGCCCGACTGATCGTGATGCGTCACGCGCAGGCGGGGGCCGGGGGCGTGCGCGACCACGACCGACCGCTCACGCCGGCGGGGCTCGACGATGCCCATCGCGTCGGTCGTCGACTCGCGCGCGAGGGACCGATCCCGGACCGCATCCTCTGCTCGAGCGCACGCCGCTGTCGGGAGACGGGCGCGGCGGTGATCGCCGGGCTCGGCGCCTCGCCTCGGGTCGAGCACGTCGACGCACTGTACGACGCGTCGGTCGAAGGGCTGCTGCACGCCATCGCCGGCGTCGACGAGTCCGAGGTGTTGATGCTGATCGCCCACAATCCCGGCGTCAGCCTGCTGACGATCGAGCTCGCGAGCGCGCGCGAGGCGGATCGGGCCCGGGTCGGAGGCGGGTTCTCCCCTGCGACCACGGCCTGCTTCGACGTCGAGGCGGATTGGTCCCTGATCTCGCCCCGAACGGTCCGACTCTTCCGCTTCGAACGTCCCCCGAGCCCTGAATCCGCGAGCCGCGACTGATACAGTCGAGCCTTCCGCTCGCGCGCTTCGCGACGGGCGACGACGTGAGGGTCCATGATGACGATCCCGTTCTGGTGCCTCTTCGCAGTCCTGATGATGCCGCTGCTGCTCGCCTTCGTCGGCGGCTACTTCCGCGGCAAGCAGTTCGGCCAGGCCGACAACAAGAATCCGCGTGCGCAGGTGGCCCGCCTCGAGGGCACGGGCGCCCGCGCCTACGCCGCGCAGGCGAATGCCTGGGAGGCCGCCACCCTCTTCGCGCCCGCCGTCCTCGTCGCCCACCTGGCCGGCGTGCCCGCCGAGTCCGCGGCGCCCTGGACGATCGCCTTCGTCGTCTTCCGCGTGCTGCATGCCGGGTTCTATCTCGCCGACATCGACATGGCCCGCTCCGCCTCCTTCATGGGCGGGATGGTCTGCGTGGTCGCGCTCTTCGTGAAGGCCGCCTGACGCGTGGCCGGCGCGCGCCGCCGGCGCCTCCGGAGAGCGGGCTCGACGAGCGACCTACCAGCCGCGTAGATCGATCGGCCAGGATTCGAGGACCCGGTCGCCTTCGACCACGTGTACACGCTCGTGATAGGCCATGGTCGGGTCGACATGGGCGGGGACGACGCGGATGCGGTCGCCGACCCCGACGCGCGCCGGGCAGGACCAGTCGATCGGCGAGGTCCCGAGGTCGTCCGCGTCCTGGCCCGGCACGAAGGTCAGGTGCTCGTCCGAGCAGAAGAGCACGCGCGCACCCGGCACGAGCGGATTGCCGTGGTCCATGCCGAGCGCCTTGAGACCGACGTCCGCGACCGCCCAGCCCGGCGAGACCGAGACGACGGTCCCGAGGAGCGAGAGCGCCTGACGAAAGGGCAGCCCGAGCGTCGCGTAGGCCGTGTCCATCAGCGCGTAGGATCCGGCCTGGATCTCCGTCGCCGCACGATTGCAGTCCCAGGTGCCCGTGCCGCCCGCGGAGACCACCTCGCCGCCGACCTCCGCATGGGCGGCGAGCAGCCGCTCCATGCTCGCCGCACAGCCCGCCTCGCGCGCAGCCCGATCGGCCTGCCCCACGACGTGCCCCTCGTAGCCCATGACCCCTCGCACCTCGAGCCCCGCCCGACGCGCCGCCGCCGCGACCCGACCCGCGTCCTCGACCGCGCAGCCGCAGCGCGGCAGACCGATGTTCACGTCGACGAGCACCTCGCGCACACCGCCCCGGCGCGCGGCGTCGATCGTCTCGGGCGAGTCGACCGCCATCGTCACCCGCGCCCCGCTCCGCACGAGTGCGCCGAGCCGAGACGCATCCAGCACCTCGTTCGCGAGCAGCAGGTCCTCGCCGAGCCCCGCAGCCGCGAGCCCTTCGAGCTCGCGGATCGTGGCTGCGCAGAATCCCGCATGACCGTGTGCACGTTGACGCGCGGCGATCGCCGTCGACTTGTGTGCCTTCACGTGGGGCCTCAGCCGAGCCCCGGGAAGCGCCCGGGCCATCGTGTCGAGATTGGCCTCGAGCACGGGGCCATCGATCAGGAGTGCCGGTGTCGGTAGATCGTGGATCTTCATCGCCTGCGATGCTCCGACATCGCTCGCGAGCCGGCAACGGACGCCTCGCACGGCACCGCGGGGCAGATCGACCGGCCCCGCGACGGCGGAGACGCCTCGGCTTTGCTACCCCGGGTCTGGGCATGCGCTGCAGACCCGATCCGGACACGGCGCCGAACCCGCCCCTCGCCCCCCGCCCACTTCCAGTTCCAGCCGGAGGTCCCATGTCGAATCGCTCCTCGTCCATCTCGAACCTGAGCGACGTCTCCCGTCGACCCGGCGACGAGCCGGACGTGCCGACCGCGGCGCACGCGGCGAGCGCGAGCGTCGACGACGAAGGGACCGAGAGGGAGTCCTCGGAGCCCGCGTCGCCGACGGAAGAGACGACGGGCTCGCGCGTCGTCGACGACTCCGCGTCGCAGGGGGGCAGCCGGACGGGCGTCCTCCTCGTCGTCCTCGCCGTCCTGCTCCTGGGCTCGCTCGCCCTCAACCTGAAGCAGACGCGCGCCGTCGGCGCGCTCGAGCGCAAGAGCGAGGAGTTCCAGACGGCCCTCACCACGGCGGTGGAGCGGATCGACCAGGAGACCGCCCGCGCGGATGCGGCGGAGTCGCGGCTGCGGGGCATCACGGGCGCGGTCGACACGGTGAACGATCGCATCGCGTCGCTGCAGGAGGCGCTCGACGCACTCCGGGCGGCGACGACCGAGGACTGAGCCGGCGACCGCGCGCTCCAGCTCAGAAGAATCGGTACTCGCTCATCGGATGCGAGTCGACCTTCTCGAGCGAGAGGAAGGCGCGGCAGCTCTCGATCATGCGCGCGAGGTTGCGCTGGTACTTCGCCTCGTCCCCGACCGCGTCGTAGAAGGCCCGCGGGTCGGAGAGCGCCTCGAGCGGGAAGCCTTCCTCGACGATGCCGCCCCAGGCCGGCGCGTCCGCGGTCAGCGGACGGACGACCTCGTTGCGGACGTAGGAGAAGGTGCTCTGGGTCTCGATCGCGACGTCGCGATGGACCCGCTCCCAGGTCGCGATGAACTCGGCGTGGGCGACGCCGTCGGCGGGCTCGATGCAGCCGACGAGCGTGAAGCCGGGTAGCCGTCGACCGACCGGGCCTTCGGGCGTCTCGAATCGGAGCGGCTGGGACTCGACCACGAGATACCCGGCCATCCGGCCGCTGACGCCCGAGAGCAGCGACTCCGAAGCCCCGCGATCCTGCACGCACTCGAGCCAGAACGTGACGAGCGCGTCGGGGGCGAGTGCGCCCAGATGCAGCCCGGCGCCGGCCGCGACGTCGGAGTCCGTGGCGAGGATCTTCACGCGACTGGCGCCGCAGTCGGCGAGCCCCTTCGGCAAGCGGTCGAGCAGGCGGTCCCGGAAGGCGTCGAGGTCGCGCTCGGGCGACGCGTCCCAGAGCAGGTAGGCGAGCTTTTCCATGCGCCCGAGCGTATGCGACCCGATCGCGCCGCCGCCACCCGCCTGCCGCCGCGTATGCGGCCCGATCATGCCGCCGCCACCCGCATACCGAGCCTATGCGGCCCGACCGCGCCGCCGCCACCCGCATACCGAGCGTATGCGACCCGACCGCGCCGCCACCCGCCTGCCGGGCGACGCGAGACCGGCTCAGCCCTCGACCGAGAGCGTCTCCATGACCTGCTCCGCCTCCTCCCGGACGCGCTCCATCGTCTTGTCGTCGATCGACAGGGCCTCCCGCGCGTGGACGAGGGTCTTGTCGCCGGAGCGGTCGACGGAGGTATGGGCGCGAACGCAGTCCGCCTCCTCCTCGGTCAGCTCCGAGAGCGCCTGCCCCGCCTTCGGGATCACCCCGGCCCCGAGCTCGTGGGCCAGCTCGTTGGCGATCGCGACCGTCGCCGCGAGCGGATGCGGATGCCCCTGCAGCATGACCTGATGGTGGGCGGAGAGCGCGAAGCGGATGTCGTGGGGCAGCTCCCAATGCGTCGCCATGATCTCGCCGGCGCGCTGGTGCACGCGGTCGACGGCGGGCCAGATCGAGATCAGGTCGGGCGGGCTCTTGCGCTTGCCCTTCCTGTCCGCGAGGGCGAGCAGCGTCCCGGCGATGCCCACGTCGTGCAGCAGCCCGGCGAGGAAGGCGAACTCCGCCTCGATCGGCGTGAACTTGCAGACGGCCCGCGACAGATGCGCCGTGACCGTCGCGTGCCGACGCAACAGCTCCATCGTGTCCCCGTAGTCCTCGGACTTGAACACGCGCATGTTCATCGCGATCTCCATCACGATGTCCCGGATGCGCAGCAGTCCCATGCGCATCGTCGCTTCGCGCAGCGACGTGATCTTGACCGCACCGGCCATTGCCGCGGAGCCGACGATCTTCAGCACCCGCCCGGCGATCAGGCTGTCCTGCTCGAGCAGCTTCACGACGTCGTCGATCTCGACGTCCGCGCGCTGCGAGAGCTGCATCAGCTCGACGGCGACGGCGGGCAACGTCGGCGGGCGGTAGTCGGGCGCCTCGATGCAGGACATCAGGTGCTCGACCATCCGCTCCTCGTCGAGCAGGACGTCGTCCCCCTCGGCGATCGACGCCTTGCCCTGGCCGTAGCCCTCTTCGCCCTTCTTCTTGCCCCGACGGATCAATGACACGCAGGATCCCCTCGCCTTCGACTCCACGAAGCGATCGGCGAGTCCGGGGGCAGCTTGAGGCGCGGGGACCACGATCCGCGCGATCTCGGGACTTCCCCCGAGCAGCGCGATCGCAGCCATCGCGCGACCGCGTGATCCGTAGAGGAATCGGCGACGTTCAGTCACCACCCATGCGGTAGAGGATCGCCGACGTCACGGCGCGCTCCTGGATCGATGCGGGCTCCGGCGCGGGCACGCCGAGCTGCCGCGCGGCGTAGGTCGTGTGGCGTGGCGTCGGGATCTCGATCGCGCGCGCGTAGTAGGTGGCCGGGCGCTCGGGGTCGAAGTCGGGATCGCGCCAGACGACCGCGAGCTCCCGCGCACCGATCGAGTTCTCGTAGGCCGCCCGGGCCACGTCGACCGTGCTGCCGACCGGCTCGAGCGCCCCGCCCACGGCCCGCGCGAGACGATCCTCCGACGCAGCGACGTCGTACACCCGCTCGTGACTCGCGCCCGCCTCGTCGAGGAAGAGCTTGACGATCTGGACGCGATCGAGATTCGCCCCGAGCGGATCCTTCGCCGCGAAGACGGCGAAGACGGGCGATGCCCCCTTCCCTCTCGGCTCGAGCGTTCCGCCCATCGGCACGCCGCCGCGATAGGCCTCGTCGAGCCAGTCCCTCCGCCCGAGCAGGTCCGTCGGGTAGTCCCAGCCGCCGAAGAAGCGCAGCGCGATGCGCGGGCCGGAGGTCGCATAGGTCTCGCGCCGGCGCATCGCGGCGAAGATCGAGGCCCGCGTATTCTCCTCCGCCCAGACCGCGGCGAGCCCCGCCGCACTCCAGGTCCCGGCGAGCTTCGGCATGAACGAGAGCTGGCTCACGCCGAGTCGCAGTCCGGCGCTGCCGTCGATCATCGGCAGCTTGCCGTGATGGTTGGCCTCCTCGACCGAGGAGCTCGCGTTGTGGCTGTCACTGCTGCCGATCGCACCGAGCACGAAGGGATCGAAGCCCTCTCGATGGGCGAGCTCGAGGCCCGTGCGCAGGGCGTCGCGGTAGTAGCTGCCGGAGGGCGTGCTCGGCGGCGCCTCGGGCGACATCACGCGGTCGTAGAGCTCGAAGGCGGCGAAGCCATCGTCGGGGGAGAGGACGGGATGGGTCTCGGAGGAGCCCTTCACCTGGAAGATCTCGCTGACCGGCTCGTTGCGCGTCCGTTGGCGCGCGTAGTCGGCCGTGAGCGGCGCGCCGTCGAAGGTCCGACGCGCGTACATGCGGCCATTGCTGACGTTGCCGTTGTGGGGGATCGCGAGGACGTCGAGCCCGCGCGCGCGCTGGTCGTCGAGCGCATTCCACAGGTCCTCGGGATTCTCGGAGTCGAGGGCGGAGAAGGGGCGCTCGGGCACGCGGTCGCTTCCGTAGACGACGTTGCGATGGAGGTTCTCCTCGCCCGGCATCGAGGACCACTCGTAGGCGACGAAGGTCGTGAAGCGGCCGGGGTCGTCGTGCCGCGCGGCGGCGGCGACGATCTCCTGCCAGGCGGCGCGGGAGACGTCTTCCATGCCGGGCTGGCCGAAGGTCTCCCGCCGCGTCTCACGGCTGCCCATCTGGCCGAGGGTGACGCGCAGGAAGTGCGCGCTGATCCGCCAGGGTCGGCCGCTCGCCATCACGCGCCGGAGCGTCTCGTCCTCGCGGTCCGCATCCCCGGCGAGGGCGCGCGCGACACCCAGGAACTCCGAGTGGTCCGTGACGGCCCCGAAATCGAGCGGCCGCGACGCCCGGATCGCGTAGCCCAGCGCGTGCCGGATCGTGCCGCCCTTCATGTACGTGTAGGCGTCATCGGGCATCGCCCGCGTGCCCATCGTGTAGGCGTCGTAGCTGAGGGAGGTATGGACGTGCAGGTCGCCCCAGAGCAGCTGTCGCGTGGGCTCGAAGCCGACCGCGGGCTTCGCGGGCGGCGGCTCCGCGGCCGCAGGGTCGAAGGCCGGCTCGAGGGAGGGATCCTCGATCTTCTCGCAGCCGCTCGCCGCGACGAGCAGCAGTGCGACGGGAACGAGCGCGAGGAAGGCGTGCCCGCGGCGGGACGATGCTTGCATCCGGCCGACGCTAGCCGCCGACGCGATACATCTCCACGCGCTCGCCGCGCTCGGGGGGCCGCCCCTCGATCTGCAGCAGCTCCTTGCGCTCCTCGCTGTAGCGGTCGCGCCGCGCCGACCAGGTCGAGGCGATGATCTCGCGCAGCGCGTCGTCGTCCGCGCCTGCCCGCAGCGGCGCACGCAGGTCGACCCCGCCCTCGGCGAAGAGGCAGGTGACGAGCGACCCCTCGGTCGTCAGCCGCGCCCGGGTGCAGTCGCCACAAAAGGGGGACGAGACGCTCGTGATGACGCCGATCTCACCGCCCCCGTCGACGTAGCGCCAACGCGAGGCGACCTCGCCCGCGTAGTTCGGATCGACCGGCGCCAGGGGCATCGAGGCCCCGATCCGCTCGACGATCTCGGCGCCGGAGACGACCTCCTCCATCTTCCACTGATTGCGCGTGCCGACGTCCATGAACTCGATGAAGCGCAGGATGTGACCCGTGCCGTGGAAGTGGCGGGCGAGATCGAGGAGACCGTGATCGTTCACGCCGCGCTGGACGACGCAGTTGATCTTGAGGCGATCGAAGCCCGCGCGCTCGGCGGCGGCGATCCCCTCGAGCACGCGCTCGACGTCGAAGCGCCCGCCGTTCATGCGTCGGAAGACGTCGGGATCGAGGCTGTCGAGGGAGACCGTGATGCGGCGGAGGCCCGCGTCGCGCAGGGGTCCGACCCAGCGCGGGAGCAGGCTGCCATTGGTCGTGATCGCGATGTCGAGATCGGGGTCGAGGGCGGCCAGGCTCGCAACCAGCTCGTGCAGCCCGTGGCGCAGGAGCGGCTCGCCCCCCGTGATACGCAGCTTCGCGACGCCGAAGCCGAGGAAGAGCCGGACGAGGCGCTCGATCTCCTCGAAGGTCAGGATGTCCGCTCGGGGCAGGAACTCGTAGCGCTCGCCGAAGATCTCGGCGGGCATGCAGTACGGACAGCGGAAGTTGCAGCGATCCGTGACGGAGAGCCGCAGGTCGCGCAGCGGGCGGCGCAGGCGGTCGACGAGGGGATCGTTCACGCGAAGCCGTCTCCTGTCTCCAGCCGATCGGGGGCCGACGAGTCTCGCAGGCCTCCGCGCGCGGCGCCCGTCGACACCAGGCGGGCCGGCCAATCTTGACCGATCGGTATTCTATCTTACGCTCCGCGCCATGCATCTGCTCGGTCGTGAGGAGGCGGGGCTCCGCTGTCTGCTGCAGGTCGCCCTCGGCGGCGGGGCCGGCGCACCCGTACCGATCGCACGCATCGCCGCCCACGAAGGCCTCTCGGAGGTCTACGCCGCCAAGCTGATGCGGGCCCTGCGACTCGCGGGCCTGGTCGAGAGCGTGCGCGGCGCCGGCGGCGGCTATCAGCTCGCCCGCCCGGCGGGCTCGATCACGGTCTGGGACGCGATCCAGGCGCTCGACGAGGCCTTCCTGCCGACCACACCCTGTGACTGCGAGCCGGCCGACCGGATCGATTGCCGACGGACGACCGCGTGCGCGGTGGCGTCGCTGTGGCGGCGGATCGGCGACGAGGTGCGCTCCGCCCTCGAGGCCGTGAGCCTCGCGGAGCTCTGTGGTGGCACGCTCGAGCGACCCGATCGGATCGAGCTGCCGATCCTGAGCGCGAGCGCACCACGCACGACGCCGCCCCCGACGACGAGAGGCCCGACCACCCCGAGCCGGGGCGTGCGCCCCGAACGGTCGCGGATCGCGACCCGTGGAGAGACGAACCGATGATCCAGCTCCAGCTGACCGAGATGGCCTCGAAGAAGGCGAAGCAGCTGCTCGCATCGAGCGAGCATGCAGGCGGCGGGCTGCGCGTCGCGGTGCGCCACGGCGGCTGTAGCGGGATGCGCTACGAGCTGCTCTTCGACGCGACGCGCGGAGCGGACGACGCAGAGCTCGAGTTCGACGGCCTCCGGGTCTGGGTCGACCCGGAGAGCGCGCCCTATCTCGAGGGCATCACGATCGACTTCTCGGACGCGCTGAACGACGCCGGCTTCCGGATCGACCACCCGAGTGCGAAGGAGACCTGCGGCTGCGGCGAGAGCTTCTCGCTCTGAGGGCGAGCCCCTCGCCCGCCTCGCGCCGCTCCGGGTGCCTTCACCGCGTCAGGCTCCGATCTCCGAGGCGCGCGTGACGACCCGACCGACCAGCCCGTAGTCGAGGGCCTGGCTCGCATCCATCCAGAAGTTGCGGTCGCTGTCCTTGGCCACGCGCTCGACGGGCTGCCCCGTCTCGCCAGCGATCAGCTGGTTCAGCCGTTCGCGCACCTTGAGGATCTCCTCCGCCTCGATGCGGATGTCGCTCGCCTGACCGCCGGCGCCGCCCGAGGGCTGGTGCAGCAGGAAGCGCGTATGCGGCAGGGAGTAACGCCGCTCCTTCGGCGCCCCGAAGAGGATCGGAACGGCGATGCTCGCGACCCAGCCGGCGCCGATCGTGACGACGGGCGAGTCGATGAAGCGCAGCACGTCGTGGATCGCGAAGCCCGAGTCGACGTGGCCACCCTGGGACGTGATCATCACGCGGATCGGGTCGTGGCTCTCGGCGTCGAGGATCAGGAGCTGGGCGATCGTCTTCTCGGCGAGCTTGTCGTCGACCTGCCCCGAGACGAGCACCGTCCGGGTTCGCAGCATGCGCGCCCCGAGGCCCTCCTCGCGCCCGCTCGACTCCTCCGGCTCCGCCGACCGCATGCGCTCCGCGCGGGTCGCGACGCCCCCGCTCCGCCCCTCGATCCCGACTCCGAACTCCGAAAGCCCCACCTCGTCCCTCCCCATCGTCACGCGCTCTCGAGCCGGCTGCGGGCGCGACCGCGCCCCGTTCGCGAGCGGCGCGGACGGTAGCAGCCCCGACGTCCTCGCGGCTCCTCTCGCTCGGACGGACCCTCCCGTGTGCCGCCGCGCCCCACTACACTCGCCGACCGCGCAGGGAGGCCCGAGCATGCAGGTTCCGCTGCTGATCACCGATTTCCTCGACCGCGCCGTGCGGCTCTACCCCGACAAGACCGCCTGCGTCGAAGGCGATCTCCGCCTCGACTACCGCGCGCTCGCGGAACGCATCGATCGCCTCTCGAACGTGCTGCTCGACCTCGGCCTGCGACCCGGCGACCGGGTCTGCATGCTGAGCCCGAACTCCCACTTCTACCTCGAGAGCTTCTACGCCACGGCGCAGATCGGGCTGGTCCTCGTCCCCCTCAACTACCGCCTCACGTCCGCGGACCACGAGTACATCCTGAACCACGCTGGCGTCTGCGCCGTGCTCGTGGACGGGGAGTACACGCACGTCGTCGACGAGATCCGCGACCGGCTGCCGAAGGTGCGCCACTGGATCGCCGCACAGGATCGGGGCACGCCCGCGCCGGGCTGGACGTCCTGGAACGCGCTGGTCGAGGGGGCGAGCGCTGCGCCGCCCGAGCGCCCGGCGTCGATCGGCGAGAACGACCTCGTCTCGATCAACTACACCTCGGGCACGACGAGCCGGCCCAAGGGCGTCATGATGACGCATCGCAACCTCTACCTGAACGCCTACAACATGATCGCCCACCTCGGCATCCGTCACGACGACGTCGAGCTCTGGACGCTGCCCATGTTCCATTGCAACGGATGGGGCGGCGTCTACGCCCTGACGGCGATGGCCGGCACCCACGTGATCCTGCGCGCGATCGAGGGCGACCAGATCCTGCGGCTGATCGCGGACGAGGGCGTCACCTTCGCCTGCATGGCGCCCGCCGTGCTGCGCACGATCCTCGACACGAAGGGGCGCGAGCGCTTCACGTTCCACACGCGCCCCCGCTTCACCGTCGCCGGTGCCCCCCCGCCCGCCGCCTTCATCGAGCGGCTCGAGAGCGAGCTCGGCTGGGAGTTCATCCAGCTCTACGGCCTCACGGAGACGGCGCCGCTGCTGACGACCTCCCGCCCCGACGCCACCACCGATGCGACGGACTGGGCGCGCCGTGCGCGCGCGGGCGTCGCCGGCATCGGCGTCGACCTGAAGGTGCTCGACGAGGCGGGCCGACCCGTACCGAAGGACGGGACCTCGATCGGCGAGGTCTGCGCCCGCTCGAACGTCGTCTTCGCCGGCTACTACGAGCAGCCCGATCAGACCGACGCCGCCATCTACGACGGCTACTTCCATACCGGCGACCTCGCCGTCTGGGACGCGTTCGAGAACATCCACATCGTGGACCGCAAGAAGGACGTGATCATCTCGGGTGGCGAGAACATCTCCAGCCCGGAGATCGAGGACTGCCTCTACCAGCATCCCGCCGTGCTCGAGTGCGCCGTGATCGGCGTCCCGCACGAGAAGTGGGGCGAGACGCCCGTCGCGCTGGTCGTGCTCCGCAAGGACGTCCGCGCGAGCGAGGCGGACCTGATCGGCTTCTGCCGCGAGCGCCTCGCCCACTTCAAGTGCCCCACCCGGGTGCGCTTCGTCCCGGAGCTGCCCCGCACCGCGACGGGCAAGCTCCAGAAATACAAGCTGCGCGAGGCCTTCTGGCAGGGCGACCGGAAGGTCGCGGGCTAGGCCGGCGCGCACTCCCCCTCGCTGGACCCGGCTCGGACGGGGGCGCTGACGCGACGGGGACGACCAGAGGAGAGACCGAGATGAGCGAACGAACGAACGCGAACGTCCCGTCCCGATCACGCGCCTTCGTGCTCGTGACCCTGTCCTACGTGATGGCGTTGGCGGCGGGCTGGGCGACGATCGCCTTCGCGCCGATCGAGGATCCGATCTGGCGCACCTTCGCGGCGGACCTGGTCGCGACGGTCGTGATCTTCGGCTGGAGCGTCGCGTACGACAACTCGAGCTTCTACGACGCCTACTGGAGCGTGATCCCGATCGCGATCGTGCTCTACTGGATCGGCCTCGCGCCGGAGGACGTGCCGGCCCTGCGAATGGCCGGCGTCGCCTTCGTCGTGACCGTCTGGGGCGTCCGGCTCACCTGGAACTGGGCCCGGGGCTGGAGCGGGCTCGACCACGAGGACTGGCGCTACGTGGACTTCCGCGAGATGGCCCCGCGCGCCTACTGGGCGATCAGCTTCGGTGGGATCCACCTCTTTCCGACGCTGATCGTCTTCGCGGGCCTGCTGGCGGCCTGGCCCGCGCTCCTCGACCCGACCCGCGCGGTCGGCCCGATCGATGGCCTGGCCCTCGCCGTGGGCCTGCTCGGCATCGGCTTCGAGTGGATCGCCGACGCCCAGCTGCGCGCCTTCGTGACCGGCCCGAAGAAGCCCGGGGAGACGCTGCGAACCGGACTCTGGCGATACTCGCGGCATCCGAACTACCTGGGCGAGATGCTCGTGTGGTGGAGCCTCTGGCTCTTCGGATTCGCGGCCGATCCGGTCTGGGGGCAGTGGGCGATCGCCGCCCCGCTCGCGATCTCGGCCATGTTCCTCTTCGTGAGCATCCCCCTGATCGAGAAGCGCTCGCTCGAGCGGCGGGCGAACTACCAGCAGGTGATCGACGAGACGTCGATGCTGATCCCGATGCCGCCACGCGGGAAGGCCCGCCGAACGGCGTGACCGGGGAAGCGGCGTGGCGCCGTGCGCGGCCTCGATCGATCGATCAGTCGATCAGCAGCTGCTGGAAGATCTCGAAGGAGTCGCGCTCCTCGGCCGAGATCTCGCCATCGGCCTCGATCAGGCCCGAGATCGCTTCGACGAAGAGGCGGCGATGGGCGGGGGGGATCGAGGTCGGATCGAGATCGTCGATCCGCGGCGGCCGCTCGAGCCATTGCTGGACCTGGCGATCCTCCTCCGCGTCGAGGTCGAGGCGTCGGATCAGCCGCGCGATGAAGACGCGCTCCTCGGGCTGGATCTCCAGATCCGCCCACGCGAAGGAGCAGACGAATTCGACCAGCCGGAGCCGGTCGCGACGGTCGAGCCGATCGAACATCGATTCCTCTTGCCCGACCGGCAGCCGAAGCTCGGACGGGATGAGCGGGTCCTGCAGGACGGGAAGGGATGGCATCGCCCGCGCGCAGTGACTCGGGCTGGCCTGCCCGATGCGCGCGGAGCTTAAACGCATCGACTGCCCCACGCCAATCACGTTCCCTCGCCCATTCTGACACGACATCACCCGGACGCGAAGCCACGATCACGGCCCGCTCGCCGTTCTCGCCGTCGAACCGCGGCCCCTCGCCCTCGGTCCGCGCCACCGCAGGACGGGGAGGCGCGGGAAAGACGGCACGCGCGCGTCGCCGAGGGCGTCGACCGCGATCAGCCGCGATTGGCCTTGCCATCGCGCAGCGCCGCCCCGGGTCGCACGCTCCGCATCGCACGCGCGACGTCGCGCATCGCCGAGGACACGCCCGCCTCGCGCGCCGCGCCCACCGACGCCTCGAGCCACGACACGACCGCATCGAGGCGACCGGGATCGCTCTCCACGTGCGCGAGCAGCTCGTCCGCGAGCGCCCGGGGCAGCGGCGTACGACCACGCTTCGGACGTGTCGTCTCGAGATCCGGCGACGCGCCCGTCACGGCATCGCACACGCGCACCGGCGCCACGAACTGGTAGCCCCGTCCGTGCACGGTCCGGATCGACGAGGGACCCCGTCCGCGTTCACCGAGCGCGGAGCGCAGCTCGTTGACCAGGCCCGAGAGCGAGCCGAGGCAGACGACGGTCGAGCCCCACAAGGCATCGACCAGCTCCTCCCGGAGTACGACCCGCTCGCGATGTCGTACGAGATAGGCGAGCAGGTCGAAGACCTTCGGCCGGATCGACACCGCGCGCCCCGCCCGATGAAGGCAGAAGCGCTCCTCGTCGAGCTCGAACTCTCCGAACTTGATTCGCATCGTGTCGGGAGTTCTACCGGAACGGCGCCACAATTCGCGTTCAGACGGCCTCGAATCCTGCTCGGATGCGAGCAACGGATCGACGTGTTCGCACCCCCGATCGGCCGGCGTGCTACCCGCGGCTCAGCCTCCGGTCAAGGCGAAGGCCACGCCAGCCCGGCCATCGGGCCCTGTCCCGCGCGTGACTCAGCTGCCCGAGCCGGCCTCGAGCGTGAAGTCGACCATCAGCTCGTTCGCCAGCTGCTCGAGCGCCGCCCGTACGCGCGCGAGCTTCACGTCCGGCGGCGGGGCGAGCTCGGCGTGCGCACGGAAGAGTCGCTCCCCCGACATCGGCGCACTCTCCACCACCGTCCGCAGGTCCTGCACGCTCACGCCGAGCGCGGCCAGCGCATGGGAGATGTCGCGCACGATGCCGGGTCGGTCCTGGCCGACGAGGTCGAGTCGGAAGCTGTCGCGGTGGTCGATCGTCGCGAGGCGCCAGTCGCTGTCGACGACGCTGACCTCGAGGCCCCGCGCCGAGAGTCCGGGCAAGGCGGCGATCAGGCCCTCGGCCGACTCCTCGGGCAGATGGATCTGGACCACGCCCGCGAAGTGGCCCGCCAGCCGCGCCATCCGGCTCTCGTCCCAGCTGCCGTCGTGACTCGCGATCAGCCCCGAGAGATCCTCGACCAGCCCCGGCCGATCCTCGCCGATCACCGTCAGCACGAGTGCGCGCGCCATGCTCCTACCCTCCGGGGCCTCTCGACCCCCTCTTCCGACCGCCGGCCCGGCCCGCGAAAACAGGCGAGCCGGCCGGAAACCCCCGCCACCCGACGGCCCGTCCAGGCCTCGGGCTAGCCCTCCGCCCGTTCCCGCGTCTCCGACCAGCGCACCAGCGCGCCCAACGCCCGCACGGCGCGATGCGCGCTCGGATAGCAGAGGCGCCCGTGTGCCCGCAGCGTCGCGGGCCCGGGGTTCTCGGGATTCGACGCGACCAGCTCCGTCGCGACCAGCACGGGCTTGCCATGCCGCCGACTCGCCTCGATCCCGGCCTCGACATAACGCTGGTCCTGTCGCTCGTGGAACCCGGCCATCCGCTCGAGGCCGTGCTCGGGGAAGAAGCGCCCGCGGCGGAAGAGGCCTGCGGTCGCCGACTGGATGCCGAGACCGAGATGGATCACGGCGTCGACGTCGGGATGCGCGCAGAGCAGGTCGAGGATCTCGGGGATCGTGTCCCGGGTCTCGCCCCCGGCGAGATCGATCGGATTGCCGCGGCTCCAGCGCGCCGGCACCCGCTCGTCGATGGCCTTCCGGATCGACTCCGGCAGCGGGATCAGCTCGAGCCCGACCTCGGCGCAGGCATCCGCCGCCAGCACGCCCCAGCCGCCGACCGAGGTGAAGATCACGACCCGGCGACCGTGAGGCAGCGGCTGGGTCGCGAGCGTCGCGGCCCACTCGAAGGCCTCCTCGACCGTGGGCGCACGCAGCACGCCGAGCTGACGACACAGGCCGTCGAAGACGCGATCGTCGCTGGCGAGGGCGCCCGTGTGGCTGGCGGCGGCGCGCTGGCCCTCGGCGCGCGCCCCCCCCTTCACGAGCACGAGGGGCTTGCGGCGCAGCAGGCGCTCGGCGGCGCGTCGGAAGCGCCGGCCGTCGCCGACGCCCTCGACGTAGGCGAGTGCGACGTCGGTGTCCGGATCGACGGAGAAGTACTCGAGCAGGTCCGCGAGGCCCGTCTGCGCCGAGTTGCCGAGGGAGACCGCCTTGCTGACGCCGACCCCGGTCGCGACGGCGTAGTTGAGGTAGGCCGAGACGAGATTGCCGCTCTGGCTGGCGACGCCGATGCGACCCGGCGGCGGATTCGGGGCGACGATCTGCGCGCACATCGATTCGGGCGTCGAGACGACGCCCTGCCCGTTCGGCCCGATCAGCAGCATCCCGAGCTCGTCGGCCGCCGCGACGAGCTCGCGCTGCATCGCACGCCCCGCCTCGCCGGCCTCGCCGTAGCCCGCGCTCGTCACGAAGGCCGCCTTGACGCCCTTCTTCGCACACGCGCGCAGCAGCTCGACGTTCACCTTGCTCGGCGTGCACACGAAGACGAGATCGGCCTCTCCCGAAGGCAGCTCGTCGACGCTCGCATGGGTCGCGTGCCCGAGCACCTCCGCCGCATCGGGCTTCACGGGAAGGATCCGACCGCGGTAGTCGAAGCACAGCAGGTTGTGGAACGTGACGAAGCCGAACTTGCCGGGATGGCTCGCCACGCCGGCCACGACGATGCCGCGGGGATGGAAGAGCGGCCGGAAGCGCTCGAGCAGGGCGGCGTCCGAGCGGGGCTCGGCGGGCGGACCCGGATCGACGGCGTCCCGCGCGCGCTGCTCGACGAGCGCGTCGACCGCGATGGGCCGATCGCCGACCACGACGAGCGGGTTCAGGTCGACGCTCTCGACGTCCGTCCGCTCGAGGCCGAGCCGCGACAGCCCCTCGAGCACGTCGGCGAGCGCCTCGCGATCGATCGCCGGCTCGCCGCGGAAGGGTCGGGTCAGGAGCCGCGACGAGGCGAGCCCGTCCACCATCGAGAGCGCCTCGCTCCGGGCGAGCGGCGCGACCGCGAAGACCACGTCCCCGAGTCCCTCGGCGAGCACGCCCCCGAGCCCGAGCAGCACGCAGGGCCCGAATTGCGGATCCCGCACCATCCCGGCGATCAGCTCGCGGCGCCCCTCGACCTGCTCCGCGACGAGCAGTGCGACCTCGCCGTCCTCGGGTCGCGCCCGCCCGAGCAGCTCGCGCGCCGCGGCTTCGACCGACGCCGCATCGCGCAGCCCGAGGCGCACGAGCCCGCGCTCGGTCTTGTGGGCGATCCCATCGCCGACGAGCTTCAACACGACGGGGAACCCGATCCGCACAGCCGCCCGCGCGGCGCCGCTCGCGTCGGACGCCGTCTCTTCCCGCGGCAGCGGCACGCCCCAGGCCGAGACGATCGCCTTCGAGGCGGTCTCGGAGAGGGTGCGCCGCCCGGGCGACGTTTCGGGACGGGAGGACTCGCTCATCGGCGCGCAAGCCTAGGCGACCGCGACGTCCCCCACAAAGACCCGCACCCACTCGCAGGAGTCGGCGCATCTCCCCGGAATCGCGTATGATTCGCGGCCATGCCCAGCGAGACCGCGAGCCCCGGAAGTCCGCTCTTCGAGACGCTGGAAGCGATCTTCGCCCGGGGCGTCGTCGCGCCGATCGAGCGGGTCATCTTCTTCGACCTCGCCTTCTGGGACGACGCGAGCGGCGACGCGATCCAGATCCCGATCGTCGTCGCCTGGCTCGTGCTCGGCGCGCTCTACTTCACGCTCCGCTTCCAGTTCGTGAACGTGCGCGGCTTCCGCCACGGCATCGACATCGTCCGGGGACGTTATTCGGAGCCCGGGGACGCCGGCGAGATCAGCCACTTCCAGGCGCTCTCCGCCGCCCTCTCCGCGACCGTCGGTCTCGGCAACATCGCCGGCGTCGCCTTCGCCGTGGGCATCGGCGGCCCGGGCGCCGTGTTCTGGATGATCATGGGCGGCCTGCTCGGCATGAGCTCGAAGTTCGCCGAGTGCACCCTCGCCCAGCGCTATCGCACCTTCGACGAGCGCGGGCGCGTGACCGGCGGGCCGATGATCTACCTGCGCGAGGGGCTCTCGGAGCTCGGCTGGCGGCGCCTCGGCGCCGTGCTCTCGGTCGTCTTCTCGATCATGTGCATCGGCGCGAGCTTCGGCGGCGGCAACATGTTCCAGGCGAACCAGAGCTACGCGCTCGTGCGGGACGAGGTCGCGATGCTCTCGAGCTCGGGCGGGCAGGTGACCTTCGGCCTGCTGCTCGTGGTGCTGGTCGGGCTCGTCATCATCGGCGGCATCCGGCGCATCGGCGAGGTCGCGAGCGTCCTCGTGCCGGGCATGTGCCTGCTCTACATGGCCTGCGGGCTCGCGATCGTCGCGACCCACGCCTCGGCCGTGCCCGGCGCGATCGGGCTGATCGTGCGCGACGCCTTCAGCCTCGAGGCCGGCGTCGGCGGGCTCGTCGGGACGCTGATCCAGGGCTTCCGGCGCGCGGCCTTCAGCAACGAGGCGGGCATCGGATCCGCGGCGATCGCGCACTCCGCCGCCCGGACCGACGAGCCCCTGCGCGAGGGCTTCGTCGCGCTGCTCGAGCCCTTCATCGACACGATCGTGGTCTGCTCGACGACGGCACTCGTCATCGTCGTGACGGGCACCTGGAACGATCCCGAAGCCGGCGCGGGCATTCGCATGACGGCCAGCGCCTTCGCGACGGTCTTCCCCTGGTTCCCGAAGCTGCTCACCTTCGTCGCCGTGCTCTTCGCGTTCAGCACGATGATCTCGTGGAGCTACTACGGCGAGCGGGCCTGGAAGCATCTCTTCGGCGAGCGCTCGATCCTCGCCTACCAGCTGATCTTCCTGGCCTTTACCTTCGGCGGCGTGGTCTTCGAGAACGCGAAGGTCGTGCTCGACTTCGGCGACCTGATGATCCTGGGCATGGCCTTCCCGAACATCGCCGGCGTCGCGATGCTCGCCGGCCGGCTCAAGCAGGACCTCGACCGCTACCTCGCGCGCCTCGCGGCGGGCGAGTTCCATCCCCACGCCTGAACGGCGGCCCGCGACGAGACCACGCCCCCCGATTCAGGGCAGACCCGGCGCGCCGGGATGCGGCTCCGCGGCGGCCGGTGCGGTCTCGGGCGGCTTGACCGAGATCATCGACTCCTCGCTGAACTTGACGCGGCCGGACTTGCCGTAGGCGCCACCGAGCGGGAGCGGCCCGAACTCGGGATGCACGCGGGTACCGAGGGCCGTGCTCTTCTCCGTGCCGTAGAAGAAGGCGCCGACGAGCGGATAGCTGCCCTCCTTCTCGGGGGCCTTCAACGTGAAGACGATCTTGGCCCGGGCCCAGCGATCCTCCTCCGCGTTCGACTGCACGCCTTCCACGTTCACGAAGGTGATGCCGCGACCCTCGCGCTCCGGGCGTCGCGCGATCCAATCGGTCTGCGGCCCCTTCGGTCCGATCACGGTCGGCGCGCCGACGACCTCGAAGCCGAGCGCCGAGGCCGGCCGCGCGAAGAAGCGATGCGCACGGTCGACGAGGGCGACGCCGACGGCGGGTCCCGCCCCGCCCGTCACCTTGACCGTGACCTGGAAGGTCTCCCCCGGCGCTACCTGGGCCGGGAACTCGAGAGCGATCGTCGAGTTGCGATCGACCGCGGTCAGCAGCTCGACGAGTCGGGCGCGATCGGGCTCCGAGAGCTCGGCATAGGGACCGACGCCCGTGCGGATCGCCGCCAGATGTTTGTTCACCGCGAGCTCGGCCCGCGCCCGCGGATCGCCCACGCCCGCGAGATCGGACTCCGCCGTGGAGGCGTGACAGGCCGCGCAGTAGGGCGCTACGTCCGTCTGGAAGTCCGGCGTGCCTCCCGGATACGCCTGGCCCGTCGACGCCCCGAGCGCGATCCCCAGTGCCAGCGCGCCCAGCGCGCCTCCCATCCGTCGTCCTGCCCACATGCCTCGCGTCCTCCCGTCCCATCCCCGCGCGACGACGCCGACGCGCGGGCGCGGCTCCCTTGCGCGAGCGCTGCGCACGCCGTCGGCGTTCCGCCTCGGTCGAATGCCGGGCTCTTCGGCCGGACGCAGGGGGGAGCTGAGTCCAGTGATCGACGCGCTTTCGGCAGATCGGGCCCACGCGGGCTGCTAGCGTCCCGGGTCTGCCCTTTCGAGGATCGTTCAGGAGGATCGGAAACGTGGATCTCGGCAAGCTCGGCGTCTGGACCTGGCTCGACGGCTTCTCCGGCCCGGAGGTGGCGGGCTTCGCACGGCGCATCGAGGACCTGGGCTATAGCGCCCTGTGGATCCCCGAGGCCGTCGGTCGCGACCCCTTCTCGCTGATCGGCTACCTGGCGGCGCAGACGGATCGGCTGATCCTCGCGACGGGCATCGCCAACATCTACGCGCGGGATCCGATGGCGACGAAGGCGATCTGGAAGACGCTCTCCGAGCTCGCCCCGGGTCGCTTCATCCTCGGCCTCGGCGTCTCGCATCAGCACCTCGTCTCGGGACAGCGCGGCCACGCCTACGAGAAGCCACTCTCGACCATGCGCGACTACCTCGCAGCGATGGAGAAAGCGCTCTTCATGGCCCGGCAGCCCGAGGAGGACGCGCCGATCGTGCTCGGCGCCCTGCGCGACGGCATGCTGCGACTCTCGGCCACCGCGTGTCAGGGCGCGCATCCCTACCTGGTTCCGCCGGCGCATACCAAGCGGGCGCGCGAGGTGATGGGGCCCGATGCGCTCCTCTGCCCGGAGCAGATGGTGCTGGCGGAGACCGATCCGACGAAGGCGCGCGCGATCGCGCGGGACGCGCTCAAGATGTACATCCGACTGCCCAACTACCAGAACAACCTGAAGCAGTTCGGGTTCACGGATGCCGACTTCGCCGACGGCGGATCGGATCGCCTCGTCGACGCAATGGTCTGCTGGGGCGAGCCCGAGAAGATCGCCGCGCAGGTGAAGGCGCATCTCGACGCCGGCGCCGACCACGTCTGCGTGCAGGCCTTCCGACCGGACGGCGTACCCGGGCCCGACGAGGCGCTGCTCGAACGGCTCGTCCGGATGATCGACTAGCCGAAGCCCTGCCCTCCCCCACCCGCCCGGGGCCGAGCGATCGCAGCGCCCCGCCCTCGCGCCAGGAGATGGATCCCGTGTCGAATGCCCAGCCGCCCGCCCGCGCCCTCTTCGAGCCCGTGGCGCTCGGACGCATCGAGCTGCGCAACCGCGTCGTGATGGCGCCGATGACGCGCTCCCGCGCCGGGGCGCAGGACGAGCCGACGGAGCTCGTCGTCGAGTACTACCGCCAGCGCGCGAACGCAGGCCTGATCGTCACGGAGGGCATCTATCCCTCCGCCGACGGCAAGGGCTACTGCCGCACCCCGGGCCTCGTCACCCGGGCCCAGGTCGCCGGCTGGCGTCGGGTCGTCGACGCCGTGCACAACGAAGGCGGCGCGATCGTCGCGCAGATCATGCATTGCGGTCGCGTGACGCACGTCGACAACAAGGACCCCGACTCGGAGACCGTGGCGCCCTCGGCGATCCGCGCCCGCGGCGACATGTTCACCGATACGAAGGGCATGCAGCCCTTCTCCCCGCCGCGGGCCCTCGAGACCGAGGAGATCCCGGGCGTCGTCGCCGAGTTCGCCCGCGCGACGGAGCTCGCCTACGACGCCGGCTTCGACGGCGTCGAGCTGCATTGCGCGAGCGGCTACCTCCCGGCGCAATTCCTCTCGACCGGCACGAACCAGCGCACGGACGACTACGGCGGCTCCCTCGAGAACCGGCTGCGCTTCCCGCTCGAGGTGCTCGACGCGATGGCGCGCATCGACGGGGCTGCACGGGTCGGCTTCCGGATCTGCCCGGGCAACCCCTTCAACGACCTGTCGGACGAGGACCCGGGCGAGACCTTCGACGCCTTCCTGCGCGCGACCCGCGACCAGGTACCGGGCGACCTCGCCTACTGCCACGTGATCCGGCTGCACGACGTGCCGCTCGACAACATCGAGCTCGCGCGGAAGGCCTGGGGCCAGCCCCTCGTCGTGAACGACAGCTTCAAGCTCCCCGAGGCCGAAGAAGTCGTCGCGTCGGGCGCCGCGACGGCCGTGTCCTTCGGGCGGGCGTATATCGGCAACCCGGACCTCGTGCGGCGCTTCCGGGAGGGGGCCGAGCTCGCACGCTTCGACCCCAGGAAGCTCTACACGCCGGGGCCCGAGGGCTTCATCGACTACCCGACCCTGGACGACTGAGCGCGCGCGGCGCCCGGGCGGTCATGCGGTCGGCCATCCCTCCGGCCGTTCCGCCGGCCATCCCTCCAGCCGGGCCGAGGCGCCCGATTCCGCGCGCTAGGGCATGAACTCGCCGCCGTTGCAGTCGAGGCTCGCGCCCGTGATCACCCGCGAGAGATCCGACGCCAGGAAGAGCGCCGCGTTCGCGCAGTCCGAGTCGTCCGGGATCCGTCCGAGCGGGATGTCCTTCGTGATCCCCGCGAGCACCTGCTCCTCGGACACGCCCATCTGCTTCGCCGCGCCCTTCACGTAGCCCTCGACCGGCGGGCCCCACATCCAGCCCATCGAGATCGAGTTGACCCGGATCTGGTCCGGGCCGAGCTCCTTGGCGAGCATGCGCGTCGCCGCCGTGAGTGCGCCCTTCGACGAGGCGTAGGCCGCCTGGGTCGGGATCGGCTTGCGCTGAACCATCGTGTTGATCATCACGATCGCCCCGCCTCCGCCGGCCTTCATCGCCGGAACGGCCTTCTGCGTCAGCGTGAGCGAGCCGTAGAAGTTCACCTCCATCGTCGCCCGCCAGTCGTCGAGATCCGAGTCGACGAACATCGCCATCTTGCCGCCCGTATACGCGCTGTTGACGAGCGCATCGATCCGGCCGAAGCGCGCCATCGTCTGGTCGACGAGGTTCTGGCATTGATCGGGCTTCGTGATGTCGGTCGGGACCACGAGGGTCTCGGCGCCGGTCTTCCGCACGATCGCGTCGACCTCCTCGAGGAAGGACTTCGTGCGGGCGGCGAGCACGACCTTCGCCCCCTGCTTGCCGGCGTTGATCGCCAGCTCCTGTCCGAGGCCGGGCCCGATGCCCGAAACGATCACGACCTTGTTCTCGAGGATCATGCGAAAGACTCCCTTGCTCTGGTGGGCCTCGACGAGGCGAAGCGCGGGCCGGGCCCGCGTCAGGCGTCGATGCGGCGGTACTTGATGCGATGCGGCGTGTCGGCGTCGGCGCCGAGGCGGCGACGGCGGTCCTTCTCGTAGTCCTCGTAGTTGCCCTCGAACCACTCGACGTGGGAATCGCCCTCGAAGGCGAGGATATGGGTCGCGATGCGATCGAGGAACCAGCGATCGTGGGAGATCACGACGGCGCAGCCCGGGAAATCGACGAGCGCGTCCTCGAGGGCGCGCAGGGTGTCGACGTCGAGGTCGTTGGTCGGCTCGTCGAGGAGCAGCACGTTGCCGCCGGTCCGGAGCAGGAGCGCCAGGTTCACCCGGTTGCGCTCGCCGCCCGAGAGCGAGCCGACGACCTTCTGCTGGTCGGGGCCCTTGAAGTTGAAGGACGAGACCCAGGCGCGCGACGGCACCTCGCGGCTGCCGATCATGATCTTGTCGTCGCCGCCGCTGATCACCTCCCAGACCGTCTTCTTCGGGTCGAGGTCGCGGCGCTCCTGATCGACGTAGGAGAGCTTGACGGTCTCGCCGAGGCGGAGGTCGCCGCCGTCGGGCTTCTCCTCCCCCGCGATCATCTTGAAGAGGGTCGTCTTGCCGGCGCCGTTCGGGCCGATGATGCCGACGATTCCGCCGGGCGGGAGCTTGAAGGAGAGGTCCTCGAAGAGGAGCTTGTCGCCGTAGGCCTTGCGGAGATGGTCCGCCTCGACGACGACGTCGCCGAGACGCTGCGGCACGGGGATCGCGATCTCGACCTTCTCCGGCGCGCGCTCGCCGCCCTGCTTGACGAGCTCTTCGTAGGCGTTGATGCGGGCCTTGCCCTTGGCCTGTCGCGCGCGCGGGCTCATCTTGATCCACTCGAGCTCGCGGGACAGCGTCCGCGCCCGGGCGCCGGCCTGCTTCTCCTCGACCTCGAGCCGCTTGTTCTTCTGCTCGAGCCAGGACGAGTAGTTGCCCTGCCACGGAATGCCGCGGCCGCGATCGAGCTCGAGGATCCAGCCGGCGACGTTGTCGAGGAAGTATCGGTCGTGGGTGATCGCGACGACCGTGCCCGGGTACTCCTGCAGGAAGCGCTCGAGCCAGGCGACGCTCTCGGCGTCGAGGTGGTTCGTCGGCTCGTCGAGCAGCAGCATGTCGGGCTTCGAGAGGAGCAGCCGACAGAGCGCCACGCGGCGCTTCTCGCCGCCCGAGAGCGTCGTGACGTCGGCGTCGCCCGGCGGACAGCGCAGCGCCTCCATCGCCACGTCCAGGGTGCGATCGATCTCCCAGGCGTCGGCGGCGTCGATCTGGTCCTGCAGCTTCGCCTGCTTCTCGAGCAGCGCGTTCATCTCGTCGTCGTCCATCGGCTCCGCGAACTTCGCCGACAGCGCGTTGAACTCGTCGAGCAGCGCGCGGATCTCCCCCACGCCCTCCTCGACGTTGCCGAGCACGTCCTTGCTCGCGTCGAGCTCGGGCTCCTGCGGCAGGTAGCCGACCTTGAGGCCCTTCAGCGGTCGCGCCTCGCCGAGGAAGTCCTGATCGACGCCCGCCATGATCCGAAGCAAGGTGCTCTTGCCCGCGCCGTTCGCGCCGAGCACGCCGATCTTCGCCCCGGGATAGAACGAGAGCGAGATGCCGTCGAGGATCACCCGATCCCCGATCGCCTTGCGCAGATCGTTCATGACGTAGACGAACTCGTGGGCCACGGATCGGATCTCCCGGATGCGTCGCCGGCCGCGAGGACGGGCCGGACGCGGGGCTCGGCTGGAAAGGGCGGGAGTCTAGCAGGGGCGATCGCCGCGGCGTGCGCGTGGAAGCGATCGTCGCGGGAGATCGCCAGGCCCGCCCCGCGCCCGATGCGCCAGCGCGAGAGCGAATCGATCGGTGGTAGACTGCGAGGCCCCCCGACCGCTCGGATGATCCGACGATGCGCGCCGGCCCCGCCGACGAGTCCCGATCGAGATGCCCCCGCCGCCACGCGACGACCCCGACGGCGGGAGCGCGAGTCCGGCGCGCCAGCGCCCGCACGGCGCGACGCCTGCGCCACGGCCTCGCGTGGATGGCGATCGGCCTGATGCTCGGGGCCCTCGGCTGCGGTCGAGGCGGTCGACGCGACGTGCTCGTGCTCGTCCGCGCCGGCGACCCGGTCTCCGAAGCGATCGGCGCGTCCTACGCGCGGGCGCGCGGCATCGCCCGGAGCCGACTGCTCGCGCTCGAGCTCGAGGTGCCCGGAACCGCGACGGGACGCCCGATGGCCGTCGTCGAGCGCGCCCGCTTCGAGGCCTCGATCGTCGCCCCGATCGAGGCCTGGCTCGCCGAGCACGACCCCGAGCACGCGGTGCGCTTCCTCGTCGTCGCGCAGGGCCTGCCCTGGCGGATCGATGCCTGCCACGACGGCCGCGAAGACCTCGCGCCGATCTGTGATGCGCTCGCCGTGGACGCCGCGCTCGCCGGGCTCGGCGCGATGCCGGGTCGGGCGGGCGAGGCGAACCCCTATTTCCTCGACGATCGGCCCTTCGAGCAATTTCGCGCCGACGTGCCGGACGCGTCGCCGCGCTTCCTGGTCGGACGGCTGGCGGGGCCGCGCGAGCCCGTCGATCCCGCGACGGGCATTCCGATCGCGGTGGCACACCTGATCGCCCGGGGCGGAGCCGAGCCGGCGCCGGTCGGCGCCCGGCCGAGCTGGGGCGTCACGGGGCCGGCCGACCGCGCGCGAAGCACGATCGCGACCTCGACGCTGCTCGACCCGATCGCCGCACGGCTCCCGCTCTACGGGCATCGCGTCTGTGCGGACTGCGCCCGCGCGGGTCCGGAGGCGCCCGGACCGATCGGGTGGGTACGACTTCACGGCGAGGACGAGCCCGGCAGCGCCGGCGATGCGATCGCCGACGGGCCGGCCGCTGGACTCGTCGCCCCGGGCTTCGTCGTCGACCTGGCCGCGCCCGCGCCGCACGTGGCGACCGGCTCGGCCGACCCCGAGCGCGACGCGGCCATCGAGCGACGATTGGGCGCCTGGATCGAGCGGGGCGCCGGCGCGATCTCCACGCATCTCGCCGACCCCGGCCTCGCCGGGGTCACCCGCCCCGTCCACCAGCTCGAGGCCCTCGTCCGCGGACGACCCGTCGCCGAGGCGCATCTCCGCAGCGTCCCGCGACTCGGCTGGACGAACGTCCTGGTCGGCGATCCGCTGCTCGCGCTCGCGGTCGCTACGCCGCCGGCGATGCCCGTCGATCGCGACGCCGACGGCATCCCCGACGTGGTCGACGATTGTCGCGAGGAGCCGAATCCCGATCAGCGCGACAGCAACGGCGACGGCCTCGGCAATCGCTGCGACCCCGACGTCGACGACGACGGACGCGTCGAGACCTCGCTCGGCCGGATCTATCCCCTCGACGAGCGCGGCGACCTCGAGACGATCGCGCTCACGGTGCGCAGCGGCCTCTACGTGCCGGACCACGACCTCGACGGCGACGGCCGGGTCGACGAGCGCGACCTCACGCTCGCACGGCTCTGGCTGCATCGTCCGCCGGGACCGGGGGCAGCGCCAGCGCGCTGAGATGCCTCGAGGCGCCCCGCGCGCGTCACCGGGCGGACGAGCTCGGACTGCCCGCCGACGACCGGGTCAGTCGCCGTCCTCCCGCCCGGCCCCGTCGATCTCCTGCCGCAGCGCGAGGATCAGACTCGACGTGTCGAGCCGACCGCCCCCCTCGGCCTGCACCGCGGCATAACGTCGATCCACCTGCTGCGTGATCGGCAAGGGCGCCCCCACCGCCCGCGCCGCCTCGATGGCCATGCCGAGATCCTTGCGCATCCAGTCGACGGCGAAGCCGAAGTCGAAGCGCCCCTCGATCATCGACTCGGCCCGGTTCGACATCTGCCAGGAGCCCGCGGCGCCCTGAGAGATCACCTCGACGACGCGACGGGCATCGAGCCCCGCCCGCTCGGCGAAGAGCAGCCCCTCGGAGAGTGCCTGGAGCAGCCCGGCGATGCAGATCTGGTTGACCATCTTCGCGAGCTGCCCCTGCCCGGCGGGTCCGAGCAGCAGGTGCTTGCGTGCATAACACTCGAGCAGCGGGATCGCGCGCCGGTAGTCGGCCTCGTCTCCGCCGATCATGATCGTGAGCGACCCGTTCTCGGCGCCCGCCTGGCCACCCGAGACCGGTGCGTCGAGGCACCCGATGCCGCGGCGGGCGCCCTCTTCGGCCAGCGTCCGGGCGAGCCCGGCCGAGGCCGTCGTATGGTCGACGAAGAGCGTGCCCGCCGACATCGCGCCGAACGCGCCGGACGGGCCCAGCGTGATCTCGCGCAGATCGGGGTCCGCACCCGTGCAGGCGAAGACGACCTCGGCACCCTGCGCCGCCTCCGCCGGAGTCGCGGCGACCCGCACGTCGCCCTCCGCATGCGCCCGCAGCCAGGCCTCGGCGCGCGATCGCGTGCGGTTGTAGACCGTGACCGCGTGTCCCGCCCGCGCGAGGTGGCCGGCCATCGGCCCGCCCATCACCCCGAGACAGAGGAACGCCACCCGGCGCCGATCGCTCACGTCCGCCCTCCGGACGACACCGACTCGAGCCCCCCGTCCACGTACACGACCTCGCGCGTGCGCACGGCGGGCACCCGCTCGCCCGGCATCAGGATGCCCACGAGGTTGAGCGGATCGGCGCCGCAGACCCGCACGCGCTCGCCCGTTCGCGACCGCCGGCGCGTGCGGGCGAGCGCGTCTAGCGCGTCGGGTAGCGCGAACTGCTCGCCCGTGAATCCCGACACGAAGCGACCGCCCCGGATCGCGCCGCGCGCCTCGAGTCGACGCAGCGCCCAGACGACCTCGCGCCAGGGCAGTGCGAGATGCTCGCGCGCGAGGAGATCCCGGAAGACGATGCCCCAGCGCACCAGCAGCTGCTCCGCCACGGCCTCCGCGAGTCCGTCCGCGTCCGCGACCACGCCTCGCTCGGGCACGAGGAACCAGCGACCCTCGACGCCGAGCCCCGACGCCCCATCCTCCGCCCGCGCCGCGTCACCGCGCGCGAGCCCCCGACGCAGCCCGCGCCGTCCGGGACGCCGCCCCCGAGCGCTCGTCGCCGCGCGCGCGTCGAGCAGCCCACGCAGGGCGTGGAAGCCGTCCGAGGCGACGCGCCCGAGCGCGACGAGCTCGAAGAGTCCGGCCTCGACCTCGCTCGCCGGCGCGGGCAGCAGTCGTGCGAGCTCGGCGACGAAGAGCGCGCCCCGCTCGCGCAGCAAGGCCTCGATCCGCGCGGCGAAGGGCCCGATCGCCGGATCGAGGGCCGCCTCGGTCGCGGCCGGCCGATGGGCCTGCAGGAGCCAGTGCAGGTCGTCGCGCAACACGAGCGAGAGCGGCGTCGAGCGGCTCGGAGCGCGCACGCGTGCAGCGCCCTCGCCGGCGGTGGCCTCGATCGCGGCGACCGCGGGGGCGCTCCGACCGGCCGAGGCCCGCGTCGAGGCGGACGGACGCATCGCCGGCGGCGCGAGCCGCAGCCAGGACACCTGCCCGGAGAGCCCCAGCCGATCGAGCCACTCCGGTCGGTAGTCGTCGACGCGGCTCACGAGGAGCTCCGACTCCCAGGCGCCCGCCGCGAGGTCGAGTCCCTGCAGCTGCTCGACGACCCGCGCGACGCCCTCGCCGCCCGAGAGCCGATGGCCCGGCGTGACGTGCTGCCAGTCGAGCAGGAAGCGCATCAGCTCACGGGCCGGAACCGGCTCGACCGAGGCGCGCAGCCGAGCCTGGGAGCCCGCGTGGATCCGCGCGAGCAGGCGTCGCGCGCAGAACTGATCCTCGGCCCCCGGCTCGAAGCGTCCCCGCAGCACGAAGCCCTCGGCCTCGAGCCGCGCGAGCCCCGTCTCGACGAGTCCCGTCCGGACCGAGAGCCGCGCCGCGAGCGCGGCCGCGTCGATCGGCCCCGTCGTCTCGAGATGCCCGCGCAGCACCTGCGCGATCGCCGTCGCCTCGTCGACCGCGCCCTCCCCCGCCGCGTCGTCCCGCGCGTCGTCGCGCGCGGCCTCGGGGCACGCCTCGGGATGCAGCGCCCGCACCCACGTGATCCGCTCGACCGCGATCCAGTAGCGCGCCGCGCCGACCTCGATCGCACACGCACGCCCCATCGCCTCGAGCACCCGCATGAAGGGCCGCCACGCGTCGACCGCGGGCCAGAGCCCCGTGCCCAGCAGCAGGTCGTGCAGCTCCTCCTCGTCCCGGGGCTCCGGCCGCGCCTGCTCACGCACCTGCTCGATGGCGTCGGCGTCGAGGCGCGTGAGGTCGCGTTCCTCGAGCGGCAGCCCGCGGCGTACGCGCACGGCGCGGGTGCGCCGTTCCTCGAGCGGTGCATCGTCGAGATAGGTGAAGGGCTTGCCGTTCAGGATCTCGTGGGCGAGCGGCGAGGGCTCGGTCGTATCCGTGCAAAGCACCTCGAGCGAGCCCTCGTCGAGCCGATCGACGAGCTGCGCGAGGCCCTCGGCGTCCATCGCGTCCGTCAGACAGTCGTCGAGGGTCTGCCGCACGAGCACGTGATCCGGGATCTCGATCGGACCGGAGACGTTCTCCTGACAGGCCGCCGCCTGAGGGAAGACCGCGGCCATCAGGTCGTCGGACTCCATGCGCTGGATCGGCGGCGGATTCTTCTTCCCGTTCTTGAAGCGCAGCACGGCCAGCGAGCGGTTGAGGTTCCAGCGCCAGCGCGCCGTGAAGAGCGGCGTCGGCAGCACCGCCTGACGCAGCGTGTCCTCGAGGCCCGCCCGCCGCAGAAAATGCGGCACGTCCTGGAGCGGGAAGCTGTGGTGCGGCCCGAGCGAGAGCACCATCGCATCGTCGTTCGCCGCCGCCTGCAGCTCGAAGTTGAAGCTCTTGCAGAACTTCTTGCGCAGCGCGAGGCAGAGCGCCCGGTTGAGGCGCCCACCGCGCGGCGAGTGCACGACCAGCTGCATGCCGCCGGCGTCGTCGAAGAAGCGCTCGAGCACGAGCCGATCCCGGGTCGGCAGACCGCCCAGCGCCGCCCGCGAGACGCCGAGGTAGCGGACGATCTGCACCGCCGCGTCCGCGCCCACGCCCGTCTCCGCCTCGAGCCAGCGACACGCCGCCGCCTCGTCCCCCGCCTCGAGCCAGGGCTCGAGATCAGCGCGCAGCAAGGAGACCTCGTCCGAGAGCTCCTCGGTCCGCGCCGGCGCCTCGCCTGCCCAGAAGGGGATGTTCGGCGAGGCGCCCTCGGCGTCGACCACGCGCAGCTTGCCCGCCTCGACGCGCCGGATCCGCCAGGTCGAGCTGCCGAGCAGGAAGACGTCGCCCGGCAGGCTGTCGATCGCGAAGTCCTCGCCGACCGTGCCGATGAAGGTCTCGTCGGGATCGGCGACGACGCGGTAGTCGGCGACGTCGGGGATCGCGCCGCCCGAGGTCAGCGCCGCGAGTCGCGCGCCGCGGCGCGCGCGCAGCATCCCGCCCACGCGGTCGCGGTGCACGTAGGCGGCGCGGCGACCGCGGCCGGTCTCGATGCCGTCGGCGACGAGCGTGACGACCGCGTCGAAGGTCTCGCGCGAGAGCGAGGCGAAGGGCCAGGCGCGCCGCACGAGCTCGAAGAGTGCGGTCTCCTTCCAGGGCTCGGCCGCACAGGCCGCGACGATCTGCTGGGCCAGGATGTCGAGGGGGGCATCGGGCGGCCGCACGCGATCGAGGCGCCCCTCGCGCACGCCGCGCAGGAGCCCCGCGCACTCGACGAGCTCGTCGCGGGTGAGCGGGTAGAGCCTTCCCTTCGGCGTGCCGCCGCGGAAGTGGCCCGAGCGACCGACGCGCTGGAGGAAGGTCGCGAGGCTGCGGGGCGAGCCGATCTGGCAGACGAGCTCGACCGGGCCGACGTCGATGCCGAGCTCGAGGGAGGCCGTCGCGACCAGCGCGCGCAGCCGCCCCTCGCGCAGGGCCGTCTCGACCTTCAGGCGGCGATCCTTCGAGAGGCTGCCGTGATGGGCCGCGACGAAGGACACGCCGTCACCGGTCGCGTTCGTCGCGTCCTCCTCGCCGAGCAACGCATCGAGACGCTCGGCCAGCTGATGCGCGAGCCGCTCGGCCATCCGGCGCGTATTGACGAAGACGAGGGTCGTGCGGTGCTCCAGCACCTGCGCGGCGATCGAGTCGAGCACCTCGCCCATCTGCTCGCCCGACGCCACGGCCTCGAGCTCGCTGCCCGGGAGCACGAGAGCGAGGTCGAGGGCGCGGCGATGGCCCTCGTCGACGATCGTGCAGCGGGGCCGGCCGGCGTCGTCGATCCGATCGGGGCCCGCGCCGACGAGCAGCCTGGCTACGAGCTCGATCGGCTTCTGCGTCGCCGAGAGTCCGACGCGCGTCGGCCGCTCCGTGCAGAGCGCCTCGAGCCGCTCGAGGCTGAGAGCAAGATGGCTGCCACGCTTGTCCCGCGCGAGGGCGTGGATCTCGTCGACGATCACCGTGCGCACGGGGCGCAGGATCTCGCGGCCCCGCGCCGAGGTCAGCAGCAGGTAGAGCGACTCGGGCGTGGTGACGAGGATCTCGGGCGGCGTCTTCAACATCGCCGCCCGCGCCGAGGCCGGCGTGTCGCCGCTGCGCAGACCGACGCGAATCGTTGGCGCCGGCAGCCCCATCGCGCGCGCCGTCCGCTCGATCTCGGCCAGGGGCGTCAGCAGGTTCTGCTGGATGTCCGCGGCGAGCGCCTTGAGCGGCGAGACGTAGAGCACCTCGACGCCCGGCGGCCGCACGCCTTCGCGCTCGCTCGCGCCGCCGATCGCCGCCCGCCCCGACCGCCGCGTCGTCCCGCGCCGACCGACCCGCTCGGGCGGCGGCTCGGGATCGAGCCGGAAGGGCGCGTCGGCGCCGCAGCCGAAGCGGGTATCGGGCAGGGTGCGGCGGTAGAGCTCGTCGAGGCAGACGAGGAAGGCGGCGAGGGTCTTGCCCGAACCGGTCGGCGCCGCGATCAGCGTGTGCTCGCGGCGGGCGATGGCCGGCCAGCCCGCGATCTGCGGCGCCGAGGGACCGTGCGGAAAGCGCCCCTCGAACCAACGTCGCACCGCGGGATGGAAGCCGTCCAGCACGCTCATGGAGGCCGCCGAGGCTAGCGGCGGCGACCGCCCGGCGAAAGGGAGGCGAAAAGGAGTCAGTCCACTCGGCAGGCGTGCGCGAGCGCCGAGACGGGTCGACCGAGGATCGCGTCGGCGACGAGCGCGGCGGTGATCGGTGCGAGCAGGACGCCATTTCGTCCATGCCCGGCCGCAACGACGAGACCGGGCGGCCCCGGCCACGCGCCGATCCAGGGCCGACCGTCCGGGCTCACGGGGCGCAGTCCCGCCCAGGCGCGCACGAAGCTCGCCTGCTCGAGCTCGGGCCAGACCGCCGCGGCGCGCTCGAGCAGCCACGCGAGGCCCCCGGCCGTCACGCGTCGCTCGAAGCCGCGCCGCTCCTCCGTCGCGCCGACGATGCAGGAGCCGTCCCGCTTGGGCACGAGATAGATGCCCCGGGCCCGCAGCATCGCGCGGGGCAGCGGCGCGACCGGCAGCAGCTCGAGGATCTGGCCTCGCACGGGCTCGATCGCGCAGGATCCGCGGGCCGACGGGGGCAGCCCCGAGGCGCCGAGCAAGACCGTCGTCCAGGGACCTGCCGCCACCACGACCCGGCCCGCGTCGACGCGCCCGCTGCTCGATTCGACGCCGGCGAGGCGATCGCCCGCAAAGACGAGCCGCTCGACGCGAGCGCCGGTCTCGATCCGCACCCCACGCGCGCGGGCCGACGCGGCCAGCGCGCGCGTCAGCAGGGGCGGCCGAACGTGCCGCTCGGCGGGTGCGAAGAAGGCGCTGCGTCCCTGCGAAACGAGCCGGCGCCGCGGCGCGTCCAGCGCCTCCGCGGGCAACGGCACACGCAGCGGCCCCCCCGTCCATCCCGCCTGCTTCGCCGCCGCCGCGAGCGCCGCATCGCTCGGCCGCGCGGGCACGCCTCGAGTCGCACCCTCATCGCTCGGCCGCGCGGGCACGACTCCCGTCTCATCCACATCGCTCGACCGCGCGGGCACGACTCCCGTCTCATCCGCATCGCTCGACCGCGCGGGCACACGCCCCGTCGCGTCCGCGTCGTCGACCACGATCGAGCCCTCGCCCTCGAGCTCGACGTCGATGCCCGTCTCCTCCCGCAGCCGCTGCGCGAGCCCATCGAAGCGCATCAGGCTCGCGAGCGACAACGCGAGCAGGGGGTCGTCCGCATGGGCCTCGGCGACCGGCGCGAGCATGCCTGCCGCAGCACCGGAGGCGGCCTGCCCCAGCCCTTCGGCCTCGAGCAGCCGCACCGAGACGCCCTCCCCCGCGAGCACGTCGGCGATCGAGAGACCGATCACACCGCCCCCGACCACGACGACGTCGGCGGTCGCCCGCCCGCTCACGGCGCCGCGGCGGCCGTGTCGCCCGCAACGCGCGCATGACGCGCCTCGGCGAGCGCGACGACGGCTTCGAAGATCTCGTCCGCCTCGCTCTGCGGCGTGAAGCGCTCCATCACGCGGCCTTCGTGGACCAGGAAGGTGAGCAGGGTGTGGTCGATCTCGCCGCCTTCGCGTCGGATCGAACCGACGCCCCAGCGTCGCACGAGCTCGGCGACGACGTCGGGTGGCCCCGTCAGGAAGGACCAGGTCGCGAGATCCGCACCCCGGGCCTCCGCATAACGTCGCAGCGCCGGCGGCTCGTCGACCTCGGGGTCGAGGGTGATCGAGACGAAGTGGACGTCCTCGCGCAGTCGTTCCGGCAGACGCCGCTGCAAGGCCACCTGATTCGCGGTCTGCACCGGACAGGGCCCCGGGCAGCTCGTGTAGATGAAGTCGACGAGCAGCACGCGATCCCCGAGCGACGCGAGACTCACGGATCGTCCCGCCTGATCGATCAGGTCGAAGGGCGGCGCCTCGCTCGTGCGTACGAGCCCGTCGCCGAGCCGTCGCCAGCCCTCCTCGGGCGAAGCCTCACCGACCACCTCGAAGCCGCGAACCTCGTAGCTGCGCCCGGTGAACCCGATCTCGAAGTCGATCACCTGCCCGGGCGCGAGCGCCGCCAGCACCTCCGCGTCCGGGACGACGAAGCTCATCGTCATCGCTTCCATCAAACCATCGACGGCCTCGTGGTCGATCAGCACCTGGGCCGTCTCGAGATCGACGTCCTCCACGACGCCGTGGGCCGCGTAGACGCCGGGGCCGCCGTGCTCCCGGCCGCAGCCCGTCGAGAAGACCAGCAGCCCGGGGACGCACGCGAGCAGCACCGCGAGACGCGTGGGGCCATGCGATCGATCCCGCCTCAGAAGGCCCATTGCCAGGCGACCTCCAGCGTCCAGTCCCGTTCGAGCTGCGGCCCGTCGAGATCCTGGTGCACGGGCAGCTCGAGCTCGACGGAGACACGCTGGCTCGCGAGCTGCGGCAGCTCGAGCGCCAATCCGGGCGCGATCGCGAAGCGTGTACCGCCGCGGGCCTTCGGATTCTCGGCCGGATCGTCGATCGGGTCGAGCCCGGCATCGCGTCCACGAATGTTGTTCTGCTTCTCCCACTCGACGCGTACGGAAGAGCTCAGTCCCGCAAAGAGTCGCGCCGCACCCCAGAGCGAGCCCTCGAAGCGACTGCCCTCGCGGTAGTGCCGCCCGTTGCGTCGGACGGGATGATGACCGACGGCCTGCGCGCCCCAGGCGAAGCGCTGCCAGGCGCCGCGGTAGGTCCAGCCCCACTCGAGGTCCCAGGTGCCATTCCCGATCTGGGAGTCGTAGGGCAAGGGCTCGCCTGCGCCGCCCCGTCGGATGGCCCCCGTCGGCACGTCGAAGCCCACGTGCACGTGGGAGCTCTCGCGCCCCTTGCGGATGAAGGGCACGACGACCGCGAAGCCGAGGTCGCCCACGCCCTCGGTCTGATCCTGGAAACGGTCGGTCGCATCCATGCGCTCGAGCTCCTTCTTCACGAAGGGCAGGTCCGCCACGAGGGTCACGCGCGGATGCGGCGCGTACTCGACGCGGAAGCGATGGACCGTGACCTCGAGCGAGCGCGGCGTGCGGACGTAGGGAAGGAAGAGCTGGCTGCGGACCTGCCCCGGGCGGATGTCGCGATCGGCGACCAGCAGCCCCTGGCTCTTCACCCGGGCGAAGCGATAGGAGAGTCGGAACCGCTCGCCGTCCTCGAGCGGCTCGCCGAAGCGCACGCCCGTCGGCGGGGGCGGAACGAACGCCGTCGCCCGCCTCGTGGCTGCGTCCGCGGTCGCCTCCTCGGCGGGCTCCGTCTTCGCGACGTCGGCCACGCCCGATGCGACCGGAGCGGCATCCGCGACGTCTCTCGCCTTCGCAACCGGAGCCGCGACGGTCACGGCCATCGCGAGACAGACGACGAGAGCGGGCAGGCGCGACACGGGCGCAGGCTAGGGAACGGGTGTGTCCGCGGCAACGCTCGGATCGCTGCAGCGCATTGATCGTCCCCGCCCCGCCCGAGTCAGGGCGCGCCGATCTCGGCCCGGAAGTCGGCCTCGAGCGACGCGAGGTCGCGGCGATAGATCTTCCGGGCCCCGCGATCGACGCTCCGCGCACGCAACACCGTCGTCCCGAAGCGCGCGAGCTCGGCCTCCCCGAAGCGCCGCGCCAGATGGTCGATGAACGCGTAGGACTGGAGGTACGCGATCGCCGCCGGCTCCGGCGCGAGTCCGGCGAAGCTCGGACCCGCGAGCGCCTCGAGGGAGGCGATGCCACCGGCCCGGGCGACCCGCTCGATCGCCGCGCGCTCGCCCGGGGAGAGCGTGCGTTTGCCGCCCGCCCGCGCCTCGAACCACTCGGCCAGGCCCTCGTTCAGCCAGGCCGGCAGCACGACCCGAGGCGCCGCCGCGTCGAGGGCCGCATGCACGAGCTCGTGATGGAGCACCGCGACGAGACGCGGCGTGACCCGGTCGGCGCCCCGCACGTGGATCGCGCCGCCGTAGAAGCCGGCCGCCGGGAACCGGAAGAGTCCCGCGAAGCGGTCGTCGAAGAGATCCGGATCCCAGACCCAGACGACCAGCTTGCTCTCGGGGCGAAGACCTAACAACGCACCGAGCCGGTCGTAGGCCCCCTCGAGCGCATCCAGCACCGACTGTTCGAAGGCGCGCGAGCCGTAGATCCCGCCCCGCTCGTCGATGTCCACGTCCTGGTGCAACGTGAAGTGGAAGGAGTCGCGGCGCTCGAACTTCCCATCGGCCCCATCGTCTCCGACCGCGGCGGCGGAGCCCGCGCCGAGCAGGCCGATCAGGGCCGGGACGATCAGACGAGGGGCTCTGCGGCGCGGCATGCGGACCTCCGGGAGCGGGGCGCGCGGGCGCGCCGGGGGCAGGGATCGATGATACGTTGCCGCCGGCCGGGCGGGGGTTTCCCGGCGGCGCGAGCACGCGGCGCGGCGCCGCAGGGACGGACGGCGTGGGGACGGGACGACGCGCGACGGCGACTCGTGGCTCGGGCGCGGGCGGGGAGGGGTGGGGGCGCAGGACGAGCCGCGGCGGCATCGGGCCGGGCCTCCTCGGCCTCCTGGCGCGCGGCGGCATCGGGCCGGGCCTCCTCGGCCTCGTCGCGCTGGCCTGCGCCGGGCCGGTCGCATCGCCGACGGTCGAAGCGACGGGGCCTTCGGGGCTCGAGGCGGCATTGGCCGACCTGCCTGCCGTGCCGACCGCCGAGCTCCGGATCGCGCTCGCCTTCGGCGCCGGCGCCGATCTCGATCTGAGCGTGCGGGATCCGGCCGACCAGCTCGTCGACTACGCCCACCCGCGATCGGACTCGGGGCTCCACTTCGCGACCGACCGACTCTGCGGGGATCCATCGCCCCGTGTCGAGCGCGTTCGAGCGTCCGCGCGCCGCCCGGGCGCCTATCGGGTGGGGATCGTGCATCGCGCGACCTGTGCGACGCCGCCCCCGATCGAGCCCGACCGGACTCGCGACGCCGGAACACCGGCAACGGACTGGGTGCTGCGCATCGACGACGGCCCGCATACCGAATGGCGACGGGGACGCATCGCGCCGGGTGGCTTCGCGCTCGAGTCCTTCACGCTCGATGCGACGCACCCCGATCCCGTGCGCGAGGTCGGATCCCCGATCGACGGAACCGCCGGGACCACAGCGAATTCGGATGCACGCTTCTCGTCTCCGTGACGGACGCGGAGGGGGATCGAGCGAGAGGCCACGAGGCCGGTCGAGCGGGTGGCGTCGAGCGACGTCGCTCAGAGACCGCCCGCGGCACCGCCCGTGAAGAATGCCGCCGCCGCCCGGCCCGCCGCCGCGAGCATCTGGTTGAAGCGGCGGGTCTGCTCCGCCAGCCGCCGGAGTAGCGTGCGGTCCTTTCCGTAGGCGGGACAGAGGTCGGCGCGGCGATGCCAGAGACGCTCGATCTGCGCGCGCGTCGCGTTGGCCCAGGCGGCATTGCGTCGCTGGTAGGCCATCGGCAGGACCGTGTTCTCGTAGTGATCGATCTGCTTCGTGAGCTGCCGACACTGGCCGCGGTAGTGACCGCGCTCGCCCGCCTCCGGCGAGGCGGTCGCATGGCCATCCGCGAGCAGACCGAGGACGAGCGCCGTGCCGAGCACGAGTGCACGTCGCGGAGCCCGGCGCGGGATGAAGGCATGCGGCATGGCGGACGCATCGGCGCACGCCCCGTGGAGCTGTAGCCGCGGAGCTGACACCCCCACGGGGCGGACGCGTCAGAGACGATCGGCGAGCACGCGTGCCTGTCGGCGGGCGAGCGCCATGCCCGTCAGCATCGGATTGACCGAGGGGCATTGGGGGAAGATCCCCGTGTCCGCGATGTAGAGATTGTCGAGATCGTGACAGCGCCCGTCCTCGTCGACGACCCCGAGCGTCGGATCGCCGTGCATCCGGGTCGTGCAGAAGACGTGGTTGCCGCCCATGACGAGGCCCTCGGCGCGGACCTCGTCCGACTCGAGTCGACGCGTCTGCGCGAGATCCGTCATCACCTCCGGCAGCCCCGCGACGCCGGGCAGGATCTTCTCGGCCCCGGCCGCGAAGAAGAGCTCCGCGATCACCCGCAGCGCCCGGCGCAGGATCGTCACGTCGTCCGGATGCAGGCGCCAATCGAGCACGGGATCGAGACTCCCGCGACGCGCCCGGACGCGGCCGAGCGAGCGGTTCGCACTCGCGATCGCATCCCAGACCGCCATGCGCGGGATCTCACCGAAGCGCGCGACGAGCTCGGCGCCCTGCCCCGGCAGCCGGATCGAGAGGATCGGCGGCGGCGCCCAGAGCGTCTCGAGCTTGAAGCCCTCGTCGAGGAAGGCGAGGCTCTGATAGCCCTGGGTCGCGCCGAATTGCGGATCCGTCGGCTCCGGGAAGACGCCGGCGATCGCCACCCCGGGATGGAATTGCAGGTTCTCGCCGACCTGTCCCGAGGCGTTGGCGAGATTCCCGCTGCGCTCGAGCAGCACGGGCGTCGCCGTGCAGCCGGCGGCGAGCACGACGGCGCGTGCGTCGATGCGGAAGCGATGGGAGAGGCCGCGGCGACCGGCACCTGCGGCGGCGCCGTGGGCGAAGGGGGCGACGACCTGGCCCGAGACGCCCGTCGCGCGTCGGCCGCTGTGCCGAATCTCCTGGACCTGCAGACTCGTCATGACCCGCGCGCCCGCGCGCAGGGCCGCCGGCACGTAGCTCACGTCCATGCTCTGCTTCGCGCGACTGCGACAGCCCGTGAAGCACTCGCCGCTCCCGCGGCAGCCGCGCACGTTGCGCGCGATCGGTTCGGACGAGAGCCCCAGCGCGCGACACGCGTCGCGAAAGAGCAGGTTCCGTGGCCCCTGGACCTCGTCGGGGGTCGGCGCGATGCCGAGGAACTCCGAGATCGCATCGAAGTGCGGATCGAGACTCGCGCGGTCCGTGCGCTCGAGGTCGAAACGCGTGGCCCAGCGCTCGAAGACCGAGTCCGGCGGCCGCACACAGATCGCGGAGTTGACGAGCGACCCGCCCCCGAGCGCGATCGCCTGCATGGTCGGCATGCGCGTGCCCCGGGTCATCCTCAGCCCGCCCTCGCGCATCGTCCGGGTCATGCTCAGGTTGCCGTCGAGCTCGAAGTCCCGGACCGTGAAGGGCGGTCCCTCCTCGACGAGCACGACGTCCTTGCCGGCCGCGGCGAGCTCATAGGCCGCGACGGCGCCGCAGGGCCCCGAGCCCACGACGACGACGTCCGCCTGCTCCTCGAAGGGCCCATCGTATTGCGCGAAGACGCGCACCCGTTCACGCGCCGAGTCGAGCCAATCCTGCGCGACGCTCATCGTGCGCTCCCCCGCGCCGCCCGACCGCCGCTCATCGCACGTCCCGCCCGGCGCGCAGGTAGGCGCGATGACGCGGTCCATGCGGATCGAGGGGCGGGTGCACCCGCGTCGCCGCGCCGGGCGCACCCGCCGGCGCCGCGAAGTCCGAGGCCTCGTAGCGGATCGATCCGGGCAGCCCGCCGACGCGCGGGAAGAGCAGCTCGGCGTCGCTCGTGGCGGGCTCGATCTCGAAGGGCGCGACGCCGAGCTGGCACAGGTTGGCGGGATGCCCCAGGTAGCCGAGCACGAGCACGGCCCGGAGCGCCATGAAGAGCGTGCGCACGAAGGAGAGCGGATGCTCGGCGACGCGTTCGAGCATCGCGACCCGCGACGGCGCCGAGAGCGACGAGAACCGACGACGGCCGCCGGGCGCGTCGCCGGGCACGAAGAGCGTCAGATGCTCGAAGACGAGCAGCAGCGCGCGGATCTGGAGCCGCTGACGTCGCGGCAACGCGGAGAGATGCCGATCGAGGTAGTGCGGGAGCTTCGCATCGGCCCCGGCGACGGGCAGCCCGGCGCCCCCCGGAAAGAGGACCTCGGCCACCGACTGCACGAACGCGGCCTCGCCGCGATGCAGGGTCGCGAGACCGATCGGCGCGGGCGGGTAGTCCGCGGCGAAGCGACGATGCAGCACGAAGACGAGCGCGGCGAGGAGGAGTGCTTCGAGCACGGGTCAAGCATAACCGAGCGCCGCCGCGGGCACTCTCCTAGGGCTCCGAACGGAGCAGTCCGTGCACCCAGTCGTAGGCCTCGTGCTCGAGCGCCTGCAGCGCCTCGAGGTCGAGACCGTGGGACTCGAGCCGAGACTCGAACTTGTCGACCTCCGCCCGCTCGATCGACTCCACCAGCGAGAGCAGCTCGCCGAGCGGACCTTCGTGATGGATCAAGGCCCGGGCCATGTCCTCGGAGAGACGCAGCTCGCCGACGAGCGTCTCGAGGGGGCGGCCCAGCAAGGCGTCCACCATCGAGAGCATCCCGACGAGGAAGGCGCGCTCCCGCTCCTTCGCGACCTCCGCCCCCGCCTCCCCGCTCGCGACGATCAGCTCCATCAATCGTCCACGATGCGCGGCCGTCGTGAGCAGCGGGCTCTGCAGATTCCCGTCGTCGCCCTGGGCGTAGAGCAGGATCGCGACCCAGCGGCCGAGCTGCTGACGCCCGAGATGCCGGACCGCGTCCTCGATCGTCTCGAAGCGCACGCGCGCCGCCCGCCCCGCCGTGTTCACGAGGCGCAGCAGGTTGAGGCCGAGCTTGCCGTCCTGCTTGAAGGTCTCGACGATCGCTCGCGTCTCGACCTCGCCCGTGACCTGCTGCAGCAGCTGGATCAGCGTGGTCTTCGCCGCATCGAGCGAGACGCCCTCGAGCACCACGGGTCGCGCGAAGAAGTAGCCCTGGAAGAGATCGAAGCCCATGGCACGACAGGCCTCGAACTCTTCCCGCGTCTCGACCTTCTCGGCCAGCAATTGCATCGTTCCACGCCGCAGCGCCCGCGCGAGCCGGCGCAGGTCGCGCCTCTCCACGGCCGGCAGATCGACCTTCACGAACCGGGCGAAGCGCAGGAGCGGCTCGCGCGGGTCGTCGACGACCCAATCGTCCAGAGCCAGCAGGAAGCCCGCCTCGTGGAGCGCCCGACAGCGCGCCACGACCTCGTCGTCGGGCTCGACGTTCTCGAGGATCTCGATCACGACGCGATCGCGCGGCAGCGCCTCGAGCGCGTCGGAGAGGAAGACCTCGCGCGTCACGTTGAAGAAGCCGAGTGACTCCCCGAGCACGGCCTCCATGCCGAGCGACGCGAAGGTATTGACCATGACGCGCACGGCCGCACGACCCATCTCGTCGAACTCGGCGCGCGTCGCCGTCGCGGAGGCGCGAAAGAGCAGCTCGTAGGCCACGACCTTCTGATCGCGGTCCACGATGGGCTGACGGCCGACGAAGATGCCCTGGGTCACGCGCGGCTCCGGGGGATCCCGACGACGTGCGGGATCCGTCCCCGCGCATCGGCGTGAATGGCGCCGGATTGAGCGCCAGCCGGGCGATCGCGCGAGATCCGCACGAATCCGTCCGGAAAGCCCGAGAGGCGCCTCAGGATTCGTACGGAGGCTCGGGCACGAAGGGCAGCCCGTCCGGGAAGTCGCGACTGACCTGCATCGGAAACACGGGCGGCCGCTTCTCGAGGAAGCTCGTCACGCCCTCGCGACTATCGGCCCGGGCGCCCATGTAGTGCATCGCCGCGGAGTCGAGGCGATGGGCCTCCATCGGATGCGACGCGCCCAGCATCTGCCACATCATCTGCCGTGCGATCGCGACGGACACGCCGCTGGTGTGCTCGGCGATCTCCCGCGCGATCTCTCTCGCGCGCGGCAGCAGCGCATCGGGCGCGAGCACCTCGGAGACGAGTCCGCCGGCAAGCGCCTCCCGCGCGTCGAAGACCCGCCCCGTCGCCACCCATTGCATCGCCTGCGAGATGCCCACCACGCGCGGCAGGAACCAGCTGCTGCAGGCCTCGGGGACGATGCCCCGGCGCGTGAAGACGAAGCCGAAGCGCGCGGTCTCGCTCGCGAGCCGCACGTCCATCGGCAGGATGCTCGTCACGCCCACACCGACGGCCGCCCCGTTCACCGCCGCGATCAGCGGCTTGCGGCATGCGAAGAGCCGCAGCGTGACGCGCCCCCCCCAATCCCGCGCCGCGCGGCGAGACGCTCGCCCCGGGTCGCCGGCCCCCGCCGCGTTCCGCGTTCCGACGCGCTGACCCGCACCCGAAGCGCCCTCCCCGCCCGCACCGGGATCGAAGGTGGCCCCGCCCGCCGCGAGGTCGGCGCCGGCGCAGAAGGCCCGCCCGGCGCCCGTCACGATCACCGCCCGGACGGCGTCGTCCGCATCGATCGCGTCGAGCACCTCGAGCCACTCCTCGCCCATGCGCGTGGTGAAGGCGTTCAGGCGGTCGGGACGATCGAGCGTGAGCGTGAGCACGCCCTCCTCGAGCGCGACCCGCATCGTCCCGAGCGCACTCGCGAGCGCTTCGATCCCCATGGCTCTCCTCCGTCTCGCAGGCGATCCGGCACGACGAGCGACGCCGGCGCGCGCAGCATAGCCATGCGCGCGGGCCACCCGGCGGCACGCGGGGTCCGCACGCAGGCGAGCCGTCGACTGCTAGCCTCGGCGGGCGAACCCGACGGGGGGCTGCGCGGATCCCGATGAGCTGGCAGGACGAGGTCGACGAGATCGAGGCGCGACGCGAGGCGGCTCGCGCGATGGGTGGCCCGGAGGCCGTCGAGCGTCAGCATGCGCGCGGACGCCTGACCGTGCGCGAACGCCTCGAACGGCTGGCCGATCCCGGCAGCATCGAGGAGCAGGCGCCGCTCGCCGGCGAGTCCACGCGCGACGCCGCGGGTCGCGCGATCGACTTCCAGCCGGCCAACTACCTGCTCGCCCTGGCGCGGGTGGACGGCCGTCCGATCGTCGTCGGCGGCGAGGACTTCACCCAGCGCGGCGGCTCCCCGTCGCCCTCGGGTCTGCGCCGCAGCGTCTACGCCGAGACCCTCGCCATCCAGCTTCGCCGCCCGCTCGTCCGGTTCCTCGACGGCGGCGGCGGCAGCGTCGCGGGCCAGGCCCGGCGCGACCCGAGCGGGGGGACCGCCGCGCCGGCCCCGCCGCGACCCGTCGGTGACCCGGTCTACGCGCCTTCGCGCTTCGCGTCGATCGCTCGACTGCTCGAGGTCGCACCCGTCGCGTCGGCGGCCGTCGGTGCGGTCGCGGGCTTCCCCGCGGCCCGACTCGCCGCCTCGCATTTCTCCGTCATGACCCGCGACACGGCGCAGGTGCTGATCGGCGGCCCGGCCCTCGTCGAGCGCGCACTCGGGGAGAAGCGGACGAAGGAGGAGCTCGGCGGCGCGCGGATCCACTCGCGCTCGGGCGTCGTCGACAACGTCGCCCGGGACGAGGACGATGCGATCGAGCAGATCCGTCGTTTCCTCTCCTACCTGCCGACGAGCGTGCTCGCATTGCCGCCCTGCGAGGTGGATCCCCGGGACGATCCGGATCGGCGCGACGAGAGCCTGCTCTCGGTCGTGCCCCGGGACCGGCGCAAGATCTACGCCATGCGCGCCATCCTCGCGTCGGTCTTCGACCGCGAGAGCTTCTTCGAGACGACGCCCGGCTTCGGCCGCAGCCTCGTGACGGGACTCGCGCGGCTCGCCGGTCGGCCGGTCGGCGTGCTGGCGAACGACCCGCGGCACTACGCGGGCTCGATGGACGCGGCCGCGGCGCGCAAGCTGCGCCGCTTCGTCGACCTCTGCGACACGTTCCACCTCCCGATCGTGAGCCTCGTCGACGAGCCCGGGTTCATGATCGGGCAGGCGTCGGAGCGGGCCGGCACCATGCGATTCGGGATCGAGGCGATCACGCGGGTGGTCACGAGTCGCGTGCCCTGGTGCAGCGTGCTCGTGCGCAAGGCCTACGGCGTCGCCGCCGCGGCGCATTTCGGGCCGGAGGCGACGGTCCTGGCCTGGCCCTCGGCGGAGTCGGGCGCGCTCCCGATCGAAGGCGGCGTCGACGTCGCGTTCCGACGCGAGATCGAGTCGGCGCCCGACCCGGACGCCCGGCGCGCCGAGCTCGAGGCGGCGCTCGCGGCGCGGCGGAGCCCGATGCTCCGGGCCGAGGCGTTCTCGATCCACGACCTGATCGATCCGCGGGAGACGCGACCGCGGCTCTGCCGCTGGATCGAGCGGGTCTGGCCGCGGCTCAGAGAGCAGGTCCCGAGCCGACTCGACGATTGAGCCGCCCCGCCGCGCGCAGATCGCAGTCAGGGAATCCGGCGACCGATCACGCGGCCCATGCGCAGCGGGCGACCCGAGGGCTTCGCGTCGAGCGTGAATCGATCGGGCGGCAGCAGCATCACGATCGTCGAGCCGAACTCGAAGTGCCCCCACTCCTGCCCGCGCGCGAAGAAGGGCGCGCGCGGGCCGAAGTCCCGACGGCGCGGTCGGGCGCCGGCCCGATTGGTGCGCTGCTCGTCGAAGCGCAGGCGCACGCTACCGACCATCGTCGCCCCGACCGCGACCAACGCGATCGGCGCCGCCGCCGCCCTCGCGGCCGGCGGCGCGGACGCCGGATCGCCCTCGCCCGGCCCGCGCGCCGGCGGCTCGGGTCGCAGGTAGGCGCAGATCCGCTCGTTCACGGCGAACAAGCCCTCGACGCCCTCGAGCCCGATGCGATTCACGGGCCAGAGGGCTCCCGGGAAGTAGTCGAGGCGTTCGAAGCGTCCGGCCAGCGGCGTATGGAAGCGATGATAGTCGCGGGGCGACAGGTAGAAGGTCGCGAAGGTCCCCCCCTCGTAGAGCGCCGCGCGCTCCGCATCCCCCAGCAGCGCCGCCACCGGATAGCGACGCCCCTTGACCTGCAGGAGCGTCCCGGACTCGATCCGCCCGGCGGCGCCCCACGCCCCATCGCAGGGCGAGACGAGGTCCTGCTCGTCGCCCTCGATCGGCCGCGCCCCCTCGACCAGCGCGCGCCCGAAGAATTGCTGGAGCGTGGCGAACTCCTCGACGGCGTCGCGCGCCTCCGCGAGATCCACACCCACCAGCCGGGCGAAGAGCCGGATCTCCGCCCGCTGAACCGGACCCGGCCAGGCGATCTCCGCGAAGCGCCCGGCGAGCCGGGAGAGCGCGTTCTTGGGCAGCAGTCGAACGAGCTCGAAGGCGATGCGTCGCCCTGGCGTGGATCGCACGATGGGCGGCCCACCGCCCGGACGCGGCGTCGGCGCCGATCGCTCGAGTTCGGAATCGGCGGGAGCAGACGCGGCGACTTCGTGCATCCGGGTTAGCATACCCTGCATCCGGAGGACGGTCGGGACTTGGAAGAGACGACGGCACCCGAATCGAGCGACCCCCTCGTCGGCCAACGTCTCGGCGACCGCTACGAGGTCGAGCGCGCCCTCGATCGCGGCGGCATGGGTACGGTCTACCTGGCGCGCGATACGCGCCTCGGCCGACTCGTCGTCGTCAAGGTGCCCCATGCACGACTGATGGCGGATCCGACGTTCCGCCGGCGCTTCCTCAACGAGATCGACGACCTCGCGACCCACGAGCACCCCGCGATCCTGCGCATCGAGGATTGGGGCGAGCACGGCGAGGTCCCCTACGCCGTCGTGCAGTACCTCCCGGGCGGCAACCTGCGCGAACGCATCGATCGCCAGGGCGGCCAGCAGACGCTGGAAGAAGTCCTCGAGTGGCTCCCCACGATCGCCCGCGCCCTCGACACGGTCCATCGCAACGGCTCCCTGCATCGGGACGTCAAGCCCGCGAACATCCTCTTCGATGCCGCGGGACATGCCGTCCTGTCCGACTTCGGCATCGCGACCGCCATCGGGATCGCCGACCCCGATGCGGAGACGCAGGCGGAGGGCCGCGAGCTCACGGTGGTCGGCGGCTTCGTGGGGTCGCCCGCCTACGCGCCGCCCGAAGCGATCGATCGGCTGCTCACGCCCGCCTACGACCAGTACAGCCTCGCGACGGTCGTCTACCTCGCGCTGACGGGGGAGCTCCCCTTCAGCGGCGCGACCCACGAAGCGATCCTGATCGCGAAGGAGAAGGGCGCCGCCCCCGCCCTCGACCGCAGGAAGCTTCGCGCACCGATCTCGCGCAACGCGGAGCGGGCGCTCGCCCGGGCACTCTCCCGCCAGCCCCAGAACCGCTTCCCGTCCTGCGAAGCCTTCGCCGAGGCGCTCGCGACCCCGGGCGGTGCGGCGCTGCCCGTCGGGTCCGCGTCGACCCTGCGCGCGCTCGCGGTGGGGGCGGGCGTGCTCCTGCTGGGCGTCGGGGCGGCGCTGTTCTGGACGCGGTCGGCTCCGGATCCCTCGGCGTCCTCGGCGTCCTCGACGTCCTCGACGTCCTCGGCGTCCGAGCCGTCGCGCGTCGGTCGCGCGTCGGCCGCGCCTGCGCCCGCCGATGCCTCGGGACTCGCGGCGGCGATCGAGGTCCAGCTCGGCAGCACGCCCGAGGAGGTCGACCGTGCGATCGCCCTCTGCCGGGAAGGCGGCGGCGCGGGGGGTGCCTGCGCGCGCGAGGTCTTCGCCGACGAGCGGCTGCGTGTGGCCCGTCTCACGCCCTTCGCCCTCGACCGGACCGAGGTGACGAACGCGGACTTCGCCCGCTTCGTCGACGAGACCGGCTTCCGCACCGACGCCGAACGCCGCGGGACGAGCTTCGACGTCACCCCCTGTGCCCGCTGCAGCTGGCGCAGCCCGCGGCCCGATCGCGACGCGCGGGCGCATCCCCGGGATCCCGTCGTGCACGTCTCGTGGTCGGATGCCCGGGCCTACTGTCGTTGGGCCGGGGGCCGGCTGCCGAGCGAGGACGAGTGGGAGTACGCCGCGCGCGGGCGCGACCGCCGGACCTTTCCGTGGGGCGACGCCTGGGATCCATCGCGGCTGCGCGTGGCCCGCGATGCGGCGATCGGACTCGAGCCCGTCGGATCGCATCCGGACGGCGCGACGCCGGAGGGCTTGCTCGACCTGGCGGGCAGCGTCTGGGAGTGGACCGCGACGCCGAGCGGCGACGGCGAGCGACGGATCTTCAAGGGCGGCTCCTGGATGGACCGCATCCCCGCCTACTTCCGGCCGGCCGCCTTCTCCGATCAGGCGCCCGACTATTCGAGCATCGACCTGGGCTTCCGTTGCGCCCGGGATCTCGAGCGCTGGTCGACCGAGGACGCCTCGCCCGTCGAGAGGCGCCCGGGCGAGAGCAGCGCGCGCGACTAGCGGATCGGTCGGAACTCGACGCGTCGGTTCATGCGCCGGGCGTAGTCCGAGGGCTCGGGCATCAACGGGTTGGCCTCGCCGTGGGCCTCGGTCTCGAGCCGCTCGGGGGCGATGCCGCCCTGCTCGATCAGGTACTGACGGACGCTGTCCGCACGGCGCTGAGAGAGATCGAGGTTGTGGGCATCCGTGCCGCGGTCGTCCGTATGGCCGGCCACCTTGAAGCGCATGGCCGCCAGCCGCGGGTCCTCGAGCGCGCGGGCGAACTCGTCGATGTTGCGACGGGCCGCGTCGTCGAGGGCGGCGGAGTCGGTGGCGAACTGGACCTGCAGATCGAGCTTCGGCGGCCGGATCGAGCGGGTCCGCTCGCCGAAGAAGTCGACGATGTCGGCAGAGCGGTAGAGGACGCCTTCGCGTCCCTCGATCGGCTGTACGGCGGACGCGACGTGCACCGAGCCCGCCGGCCGCGCGACGAGCACCTCGCGCAGGCGACGTGCGAAGTCCGGCGCCTGATGGGGCTCGAAGGAGACGACGAGGTCCTGCGAATCGATGCCGAGCTCGCGGCGCGAGACGGGCTCGGCCGTCACGATCGCGTAGACCACGTCACGCCCGATCGGCGGCTGCACCTCGAAGCCGAATCCATCGGTCTCGCTCGGCAGATTCAGCGCGCGGTCGGGACCGACCCGACCTTCGCTCGCGTCGGCTCGCGGGTAGAGCAGCGTGGTGGATCCGTGCGTATCGACGTGGAGCGCGGTCAGGTACCCGGACGCGTCCGACTCGAAGCGGTACCGGAGCGCCTCGCCGATCCGGAGCGGCGCCCCGTCACCTTCGTTGATGCGAACCCGGACGGCGTCGGCGGACGCGGAAGCCGTCAGGGCATCGAGCTGCTCGATCGTCTCCTCGCGCGGCGACGCCGCGGCCGGCGCGCCCGCGAGCGCCAGCGCCAGCCCGACCATCAGCCCGAGGCCAGGCCCCCCGATCGTCCGAATCACGCTCCCCATCGCCGAACCTCCCGTTCAAGCCCTCTCGGGCGCCGATCCCTTCGCGCTCGTCGTGAGATGGATCCCCTCACCGACCGTGAGTGCCAGCCCGGCGACCCGGGTTCCATGCCCCGTTCGGATCCGCTCCGTCGTCGCCTACCCCGCCGCCCGGCGCAGCAGCAGCCCGAGGAGGACGAGCCCCACGGCAATCCCGATCGCCAGAACGAGGCCGCGGATCGCCCATCCCGGGGGACGCCCCGTCTCTCCCACCGAGCCGCCTTCGGACCCGCGGATCCCGCTGCGCTCCGTGCCCCCGTCGCGGGCGGGCTGGAAGGTACATCGCAGTCGATCGGCGCCGAACCCGAGGTTCATGCCCTCTTCGAGCGGCACGCTCTCGCAGGTCGCGTCCCCATCGATCCGGATTTCCCGTCCGCCCCGCGGCACGATCCACCACGTCCCCGCCTCGTCGACGCCGATCTCCGCATGCTCCCGCGAAGCCGTCGCCGAATAGAGCCGGACGGCGCTCGTCTCGGCGCGCCCGACGAGCACCCGCGCCGGACGGGCCTCCAGACGCAGCCGCTCGCCCCGCGCGGTCGCCGGCTCGATCCGCTCGAGCCAGACCGGTGCGGGCGCGACCCGTGAGGATTGCATGACCCGCGTCGCCGCCGCGTCCGCATCGGCCTGCGGCACGGCGACCGTCGCTTCCTCGGGAACCTCGGCGCCGCGCGAGACCACCGTCGGCGCCTCGCAGTCGTCGCCGACGGGGCGCGCCGAGCGCGGGTCGGTCTGCTTCATCGATGCCGGTCCTCCCCTCGCGAGGCGAGCGACGAATGGATCGCGCGGCGCTGCGCGACCATCCCCCGGCAAGCCGCACGCAGCTTCGTTCCGGACCGATCCATCGCGCGCCGTGCGAGTCCACACGCAAGCCAACCGCAGCCCTGCCCGCAAGCTCCCGCGCGAACGAACGCCCGTCGCGCGCAACGATAGAGACGGCCTCCGCGGCAGGCCAGCCGCGCGCGTTCGCACGTCAAGGCTCTGGAGCGAACGACCGATCGGCGACGGGATTCGCCATGAGTGTGACACGACCCGACCCGAAGACCCGCGGCGGCGACCAACGTCGCCCTCGCGCCCGCAAGGACGCCCGGACCCGTTCCGCGCGGCGTGCGGCCGTCCGACACGACCTCGACGAGCCGCACGCGCGCTCCCGCCGAGAGGCCTCGAATGGACGTTATGCCAGGATCCGCTCCATCGACGGCCGGCATCCGCTCCAGCACGCAGTCCCCGAAGCCGTCGTACCCTATCCGGCGAGACGACGCCGGGACAGCGAGGTGGCGTACTTCAACTTCGACCTCGCCCGCGAGATCGGCCTGCTTCCCGCACGACATCCCGATCGACTGACCCGCCCGCTACGGGACGCGCTGCTCGAGTCGTTCAGCCTCGTGATCGTGAACGAGTGGGACGAGCAGCACGGCCATCTGCCCTCCGCCCGGGACCGACGCCCCCACCCCTACATGGCGACGCGCTATCTCCAGCTGCAGCATCCCGACAAGCGCGGGCTCAACTCGGGCGATGGCCGGAGCATCTGGAACGGCTTCTTTCGTGGTCGGTCGGGCACCTGGGACGTGTCGAGCTGCGGCACGGGCGTCACACGTCTCTGCCCCGCGACCTCGGCGCTCGGGCGATTCTTCAAGACGGGCAACTTCGTCGCCGACTACGGCTGCGGCACGGCGCACATCGAAGAGGGCCTCGGCGCCGCGCTGATGAGCGAGGCCTTCGCGCGCAACGGCATCCGGACGGAACGCGTGCTGGCCGTGCTGGCGCTGCCCTCGGGCCAGGCGATCAACGTCCGTGTGGCCGCGAACCTGCTCCGCCCCTCCCACTTCTTCGGCCTGCTGCGCCGCCGCGAATACCACGACCTCCGCCGATGCGTGCTCTACTACGCCGAGCGCGAGATGCGCGACGGCCGATGGCCCTGGCTCGAAGACGAGGACGACCGGTTCCGGATGCTCGCCGAGCGCGTCGCGATCGACTTCGCCCGCACCGCGGCCACCTTCGAGAGCGAGTACATCTTCTGCTGGCTCGACTGGGACGGAGACAACATCCTCACGGACGGCAGCATCCTCGATTACGGATCCGTCCGGCAATTCGGGCTCTTCCACCACGAGTACCGCTTCGAAGACATGGATCGCATGTCGACCTCGATCTGCGAGCAGCGACGGAAGGCCCGCGACCTCGTCCGACGCTTCGTCCAGATTCGCGACCTGCTGCTCACGGGCACGCTGCCCGCGCTCTCGAGCCTGCGGGGCGACCCGCTGCTCGCGCGCTTCGACGCCGAGTTCGAGGCCCATCGACGCCGGCTCTTCCTGCGACAGGTCGGCCTCGAGGACGAGGAGGCCTCGGCGCTCGTCGAGACGGGCTCCCCGGCCCTCGAAGCCCTGCTCCGCCTGCACCATCGGCTGGAGCGCCGGCGTTCGTCGAGAGGCCGACGACGAGTGCCCGACGGACTCTCCTGGGACGCGGTCTACTGCATGCGGGACGTGCTCCGCGAGCTGCCGGAGGCGCTTCTCTGCGACGGAACGCAGACGCCGCGCGCGCTCGCGCCGCAGGCCTTCTACGAGATCGCCCTGTCCAACTACGCATCCCGACGCGACCGGGCCGACACGCCCTATCGACGTCGCCTGGCGAGCGCCTATCAGCGCGCCTATCTCGCCCTGGTCGACGAGATCGGCCATCGCCGTGGCGTCCGGGCGAGCGACGTCCTCGCCGAGCTCGCACCGCGCGCGCGCGCGCGCAATCCGTATGCGCGCATGACGGGCGATGGACTCAGCCACGCCACCCGTCGCCTCGCCAGCCAGCGCAAGCGCCTCACCCCCGAAGAGGTCCACCGGGTCGTGCAGTCCTTCGCGGACTCCCAGACGCGACGGGTCCGCCCGGCCGGCGAGGCCGCGAGCGACCGGCTCGCGGGCGATCGCCCGCTCGTTCGAAGGCTCTTCGCCGCCCTCGAGCGCCTGACGGTCGAGTACCGCGAGACGCTCTGAGTCGCTCCCCCGGACCGTCCGGACGGGACCCGGTCTCCCGCGCCGACGCCGCCCGGCCCCCCTTCGGTGATTTCTCGCAATCTCGGCTGCCCGTGACCCGGGTCACGGAATCTTCCCCGCGTCGGACGTAACCATGGGCAACCCCGGTGCAGGCGGTCGGATCCGGGTCGAGCCAGCCGCCAGGGGTCCGCAGAGGACCGACGTCTTGGACGAGATCAGCATCACGATCGCCTTCGGCCTGCTCGGCCTCACCTGGCTCACCCTGCGCGGCATGGACGGCCGGGCGCATCGCCGGAGCCGCCGCTGACCGAGCCCCGGCTGAGCGCGGCGACCGCGCTCCCGGCCGCGCGAGGCCCCGCCTTCGTGCTGCCCGATCAGCCGGTCGGATCCCCCGCCCCGGTCAGGGACGCTCCACCTCGAGCCTGATCTGCATCGGCTGCAGCCCGACGATCCGCAGCTCGGGCGGATGCTCGACCTGCTGCGCTTCGATCGAGAAGGTGCGGCGACCGAGTCCCACGAGGTCCCCGTCCACGCGCACGTGGAAGGCTTCGTCGGGAGTGAGCACGAGGTCGCGCCGGCGGCCCTCGAACTCGACGGCGACCGCCGGCGGCTCGATCGCGGCGACCCGGAAGCCCTCGGGCACGTTCTCGACCTCGATCGGAATCGCCTTCGACGCACGATCCAGCGTCGCCCCGGGCACCGTGTGCAGCCAGAAGCCGGTGGCGAGCGCGCCAGCGAGCACGCCCTCGCGCCAATGCGTGCGCGCGTCCGCCAGACGCGAGCGCAGCCAGGGCTCGCGCCGCGAGACCACCGTCCGGCGCAGGAAGGCGTCGAGGGTCCGCTTCAGGTCCGGCGCGTCGGCCACGGGCTCGAGCCGACCGCGCCAGGCCGTCGAGACCTCGCCGCGCTCCTCGGAGACCACGATGCAGAAGGCGTCGCAGCGCTCCGCCAGCCCGAGCCCGGCCGCGTGCCGCGTCCCCGCCCCCCGCAGCTGCGACCAGTCCGTCGAGAGCGGCAGGTGCACGCCGAAGCGCGAGACGCGGCTGCCGCGCAGGACGATCGCGCCGTCGTGGCCGGGCGTCGCCGGATCGAGCAGGCTGCGGAGCAGCGCGTCGCTCACCCGTCCGTCGAGGTAGATGCCTCCTTCGAGCAGCCGGTCGAGGGGCTCGCGGCCGGGCAGGACGAAGAGTGCACCGACGCGATGATCCGCCAGCGAGAGACAGAGCGCGGCGAGCTCGTCGATCACGTCGCTCGGCGGGCGCGGCGTCACGTGGCGCATCACCCAGAGCGTGATGCCCTCGAAGAAGCGCCGGAGATCGTCCTGGAAGACCACGACGAGCACGAGCGCGGCGATCGCGATGAAGCCCTGCAGCAGCGTCGTCGTCAGCCGCAGCTCGAGCAGCCGTGCGCCCCAGAAGAGCGCACCGACGACCGCCATCCCGCCGAGCGCGATCCGCGCCCGCGCCTCGCGGACCCAGGTGATCACGACCCAGAGCAGCGCCGCGACGATCAGCACGTCGAGGGCGTCGACCCATCGGAGCTCGGCGAACGTCGCCCCCAACGCATTCCCCCGACGGACCGGCGTCGCCGACCGCGCCGCCGACCCGGCGTGCATCTCGTGGGGGGTGCGACCGCTCGCGGGGTCGCCGCCCGTGTTTAGCGCATCCGCCCGGGGTCGGCGAAGCGACGGCTCGGGATCGGTCGCCACGACGTCCCGCACACCTCTGTGCACCGGCCCCGATCCGAAATATGCTGCGGAGCCCGAGCGCCATCGCGGCGCTTCGACCCGCCAACGGAGGAGCCTTCCCGTGCGATACCTGCACACGATGGTGCGCGTCACCGATCTCGACGCGTCGATCGACTTCTACTGCAACAAGCTCGGGCTCGAGGAGCTGCGCCGGGTCGACGTGGAGGCCGGCCGATTCACGCTGGTCTTCCTCGCCGCGCCGGGCAACGAGCTGGCCCAGGTCGAGCTCACCTACAACTGGGATCCCGAGGCCTACACGGGCGGCCGCAACTTCGGTCATCTCGCCTACGAGGTCGAGGACGTCTACGCCGCGTGCCAGCGCCTGATGGACGGCGGCGTGACGATCAACCGGCCGCCGCGCGACGGACATATGGCCTTCGTGCGATCGCCCGACGGCATCTCGATCGAGCTGCTCCAGAAGGGCGAGCGGCTCGCGCCGAAGGAGCCCTGGGCGTCGATGCCGAATACCGGCGTCTGGTAGCGCCCGGTCCGCGCACGGCGGGCGCGCGGAGTCGCTCGACGCGCGCCCCGAGCTGTGACCCCCATCACGCGCAGGGGCCCCCGATCGCGCCCGCGAGCCCATTCCGACGAAAATTGTCGGCAACGAACAGGAAGCTTGCTCAAGCCCTGCCGGACGCCTTCCGATCTCGTGGCACATGCTGCGACAAGAGAGAAGCGCTCCGATCTGGCTGTTTTCCTTCGTCGACCTCGCCTTCCTGCTGCTGATCGCGTTCACGCAGATCGGCCGGAATCTCGAGCCCGACGATCTCGACCTCGCGCAGCTCGAGGTCCCGCGCATCGCCGGCTCCGGTCTGCCAGGCGACGAAGCCCCCGCCGACGGCGGCTGGCAGCTACGGATCCATCCCGTCCAGCCCGTGGGATCCGGTGCCGGGATCGTCGCGACCCATCGCCCCTACGAGCTCGTCGCACCGGGTACCCCCCGACCGGCGCCCGCGCCGGCGCGCGGGCCGGCGGAGGACGCCAGCGCGACGCTGGCCCTCCTCGATCCCACGCGACAGCTCGACGCCCCGACGCTCGCCGAGCAGCTCGCCCTCCTCCAACAGCGACGACTCGACCGCCCCGTTCTCGCACCGCATCGCGACTCGCGCAGCGAGGACCTGCTCGTCGCGATCGACCTCCTCGAGCGCGCCTGGCCGGGTGAGCGCCGGGTGACCGTCGAGCCGCGGGTGGCGCTCACGACGATCGGTCGCGGGGCCGAGGCGCCGACGCCTCCGGTCGCGGCAGCGGGGCGCCGGGAGGACGCGGCGAGCCGATGAACCGGGCGCTCCTCCTGCGACGCTTCGGCCGCGGCGCAGCCCGGCTGGCGATCGGCGCGCCGCGGCGCGGGCCGTCGCTCTCCGAGCTCGCGCGCGAGCCGATCGCCAACGAGGTCGGGTTCTCGCTCGCCCCGAGCGTCGCCTGCGCCATCGTGCTCGCGCTCTTGATGCTTCCGATCGCGGCTCGACGCGAGACGACGGCGACGCCGGTCGCATTCGAGCCGATCGAGGTCCGACTCTGGAGCGAGCCGGCCCTTGCAGCGACTCCGATGCCGACCCCGACGGCGGCGCCCGCACGCACCGCTCCACGCGCGACGGATCGATCGAACCACGCGATGCCCGCCCCGGAAAGCGACTCGCCCGCGCTGTCGCCCGCCCCCTCGGCAATGCCCTTCGAGCCCACGTGGATCGCCTCCGCGTCCGCAACCACGAGCACGACGGATTCCGACGCCGCCGCCGAACGCGTGGACGTCCTCGCCACCTCCCGCCCCGGCCCGCGACCGGGGTCGGCTGGATTCGGGCACGGCCGTCCGACGCTGGACTGGTCGCCCGGACCGACGGACCTCCTCTCGACCGGGGCGCCGGCGACGCCCCCCTCCGCTTCGACCGGGCCCGGCCCGCGACCGCAGACCGCATCGTCGACCGTCCACACGATTGCCGCCGGCCCCGCGTGGCGCGCGAGCGGCGAGCGACAGGCCTTCCTCGCCGCACTGGAATCCGGCACCGGGAGCGCGACGCCTCCGGCCACCCCCCGCCCAGCCGTCTCGGCGCGAGCCGACACCCGCGGCGAGGTGGATCTCGAGTGGTCGGGGCTGTCCCGCGCAGGCTGGCGCGAGGTGCCGCTCGACGACCTGCCGGATTGCGATCCGCCCGGTCGTCAGGACCTGCTCAAGAAACGCATCCTGCTTGCCGCTCCCTTCGAGCGGGAATGTTCAGATCGGGACGGAAGCTACCGCTTCGTCGAGACCCGCAATCTCGGCGCCTTCCTGATGTGGTCACGACCCAACCCGGACCGCCCTGTCACGCCGAGCCCGGATCGAGACGTCTGCGACGTCCTCGAACGGGCACTGCGATGTCTCGGCGGCTCGTCCATCGAGGAGCCCAGACGACGATGATCCGTACACGAATCGACGCGCGACGACGCCGCTGGCCGCGGACGGCGCGGCTCGGGCTGGCCGCCCTCACGTTCGCCTTCGGCCTCGCCGCACTCGCGGGCGGCGATCGGGCGAGCGCGAGCGAGCCCAGCTGGGACGACTATCTGGATCATGCCTACGTCTTCGCCGCCGCGGACGCGGACGACCTCCGTGCGCTGCTCGGACGGACGACGGCATCGGTCGGGCGAAGCCTGGCGGAATACCACGCCGAGACCTTCCCCGCGCTCGCGGCCCGGCGCACGCCGCTCTCCGAGCGCGACCTGCGACGCAAGGCGATCGCGGAGCTCCTGCTGCATCGCGCGGGCGAGCTGCCCGCCGGCCTCGAGCGCGCGGTCGAGACGATCGACGCCCTCGCCGACCGGCTCGATCGACACGAGAACCGCTACTGGTACCGCACGATCCATGCGCATCAGGCGCTGTCCGCGGGCGACGCGGACGCCTTCGTCGATCAGATGCTCGCGCTCTGGCTCGAGGTCATCACGCCGCTCGAGGTGCCCTTCGAGACCTACAAGACCCTCGCGCTGACCGAGAATGGAAACGCGGGATTCGTGCGCACGCTGCCGCATCTCTACGAGAGCGTGGCGCGCCTGATCCTCGTGCACTCGCAGACGGCGGCGCTCGACGGGGACATCGACTCGCTCGGCGCCCTCGTCCGCATCCTGACCGACGAGCGCGTCGGCGCCGATCCGAACGCCGTGCCCGTCGAGGCCAGCAGCAAGGCCTACCTCGACCACATCCTGGCCCGCCTCGACGGCCCGGAGAGTGACGGCGGCAGCCTCAGCTACACCCTCGCCCTCGTCGCCGCCGAGCGCGCGCATCAACGTGCGCGCAAGCACCTCGCCGAGGACGGCTTCAGCGAGGACGCCCTCGCCGCGGTCCGCGACTCGGTCTCCGGCTACCAGCGCGCGATGCGCAACGCCAACACGCTGCAGGGACAGGTCGCGATCTACACCCGGGCGCTGCGGCAGCAGGGCGAGGTCTTCGCGACGGGCGAGCGACTCGGCGAGGCCGTCGAGGTCGACGTCCCCTTCAGCATCGATCGCGCCCTCGAGCTCTACGAAGCGCTCCATGCCGCGCGGAACGGGGAGTGGGAGCGCCACGGCTACGTCGACCAGGGTCGCGAGGCCTACGTGGCCGCGATGCAGGGACTCTGGTCCGAGATCCAGGACGCGAGCTTCAATGCCGCCCGCTACTACATGTCGCGCCGCGATGCGACCGGACGCATCGACGACGAAGCGATCGTCCACGCCATCAACCACTACGCCCGCTATCTGCACGCCTTCGAGCGCTATGACGGCGATCCGACCGGCGAGTCGTTGCCCGACGCAGCGACCTTCGGCGCCTATGTCGCTGCGCGTGGAATCGGCGATGGGGTGCTCTTCTTCTCCGGCGGCGATGCCTCGGTCGATCAGCTCGAGGAGGCCATCGCGCGCTACGGCGAAGCCCTCGCCTACTTCCCCTATGACCGCGAGCTCTGGGCGACCCTCGCCGAAGCACTCCAACGCTCCGGCCGGGAGGCGGACTTCCTGGCGGTCGCCAAGCCCATCGCCGACCGTGTCGTACACTCGCGCCATCTCGATCGATGGATCGAGGGGCGCGGGGTCTGGACGACCGCGCTCGAGAGCTTCCGGACTGCATTCTCGAACGACCGCAGCCTCGTCTACTTCGGCTTCGCCGACGAAGGCAGGATCGAGGAGCTCGAGGCCGAGTTCGCGCGACTCCAGCAGGAGCGCGAGCGCGTCGACCTCGCGATCGCGACCACGCGCAGCCAGCGCAGCGAGCTCTACGAGGCCCGGCGCGAGGCCCATCGCCGCGCGGCACTCGAGTCGGGTGAGACCCTGACCACGACGCCCGAGGTGGCCACCGCGCCGCTCAGCCCCCAGAGCGAGACGATCGCGCAGCTCGGGCTCGACCTCGAGCGACTGGGCTCCGCGAGCGAACGACTCGAGGTCCAGATCGAGGCCATCGCCCACTCGCTGCCCGTCTTCAAGGCCACCCTCGGTCACGAGCGGCTCGTCCTCGAGCTCGCCGCCCAGCGCGACCACCCCGTACACGCGCTGCTTCGCCGCCAGGCCGAGGAGTCGGCGCCCCGAGCCGGGGTCCCGGCATCGCGCCCGAACGAGACGAACGCATCCACGGAGACCGCCGCCTGGCGCGTGCTCCAGTCCTGGATCGGAGGAATCGTACGATGAGCCGCATCCCGTCCATCTCTTCGCATCCGCTTCGCGATCGCCTCGCCGCTCGGCCTGCCACGCGACGCGGACTCGCCTTCCTCTGCACGACCATCCTGCTCGCGGCGGGCTGTGCAGGCGACCGCGGTGCGGGCGACGCGTACTTCTCGCGCCTGCCCGGCCGCGATCGGGTCGAGAGCCAGCTCGCCGGCGAGGCCCTCGCCCAACGGAAATACTCCATGCGCCGGATCCGTCGCGATCTCGCCAGCTTCCAGCGCACCCTCGAGGAGCTGAAGCGGCACGGCAAGCAGAACGGCATCGCCCGCTTCGAGGCCTTCGCGCGTCCCTTCATCGAGACGCGCGTCGACCCGCTCGTGTCGGACGACGCGACCGGCTCGCACCCCGAGCTGCGGCCCTTCCGCGCGGAGCTGCTGCTCTCGAAGGCGGTGCTCCTGCATCAGATGCAGGACAGCCGCGGCGTGCGGCGTACGATCGCACGGCTCGAGGACGAGTTCGCACCGATCGGAAGCATGCTGGTCCTCTATCCGACCGGTGAGGCCGTCACCCTCACGCAGGGCATCGCGCTCCTGCGCACCCAGACTGGAGAGATCTGATGCAGCCGTCCTTCTTCTCGACCCTCTTCGCCTGGCTCTCCGACCTCGCGCAGAGCGAGCTCCGGATCACGATCGGCGTGTGCGCGCTCTCCCTGCTCGCGGTGTGGTGGCCGCTCACGCGAGGCGCCCTGCTCTGCTGGCGCGCACGCACCGTGACCCGTCCGGGCCGGGACGACGAGGGCGAGGGCGCCCGCGATCGAGTCTCCGCCCTGATGGCGGAAGTCGCCTCCTCGGCCGCTGCGCAGGAGGCCGGCCGAACGCCCGACGCCTTCGTGCGCGATGCCGCGAAGCAGATCGTGGTGGACGAATACGAGTCCGCCTTCGCCCAACCCATCTCGATGTACGCGAACATCCTGCCGCCGATCGGGTTCATCGGAACGACCTGCGGCCTCGCCGTCCTGCTGCTCTCGATGCGGATCTCGCACGACGCACTCCAGCTGGGCGCGCTCGCGCTGGCGCTGAGCTCGACGATCTTCGCCCTGATCGGCTACGCGATCCTCGAAGGGTTCAAGATCCATCTCTACGCGCGACTCGCCCGATCGATCGACGCCGGTCTGCAGGCCTCTGCCTAGCGCAGGGGCCTCGGGCCGCGGCGCGAGGCCATCGCGGCAAGCAGGAGGCTGCCCGCGGCGAGGAGCCAGACCATCTCGGGCTCGGGGACGAGAGCCGGCTCGCAGGCATCCCCCACGCCATCGAGGTCGGCGTCCTCCTGGGCGGTCGAGCAGACCCCGCCGACGCCGCAGTCGACGTCGGTGACGCAGTCGGTCGCCAGAGCGGCGGCGTCACCGGCGACGCACGTGCCGCCACCCGGTCCGTTCGGCGCGCCCGCACAATTGTCGAGCCCGTTCGGAATCTGGTCCTCGTCGCGATCGAGCGCCATGCGCGAGCCCGAGCCGGGCGGGACGCAGGAGAAGGTCAGCTCCTGCCCGACCACGCTGGCCATCGCGCGCAGAGCCGCCTCGCCGATCGGCGTCCCGCCGTCGTCGGGCAGGAACGTTCCGTCCGGGAGTCGCAGGAAGCCCCGCGGCGAGCCGCTCCCCACGTCGACGACCCGCGCGATCGCATCGCACTCGTTCACGCTCCCACCCAGGACCGCGGAATCGAAGGGCGTACCCGAGCGGGCCAGAAGGAGATCGGCACGCGCATTCAGCGCAGCCGCCTGGGGCCCTGCGAGCAGGGACGCCGAGAGCGTCACCTGCTGCCCCACCATCGGCGCGAAGTCCGAGGGAAAGACCATCATGAACGCCTCGAGGTCCTCCTGTTCCGCAGCCGAGAGGGTGAAGACGTTCGCGCCGAGAAAACGATCGAGTGTGTCGATGCTGCCGTCGTGGGAGAATCCCGTGCTGCGGACCTGACGGCCCTGGTGCGTGAAGGGGCCGTCGGAGTTCCCGACGTCGGGGAATCCGAAGGCGCCGACCTTCTGATAGGCGTTTCGCAGATGCGGCACCTTGAAGACCTGGGGCTCCGCGTCGAAGGTCGATTGGCCGTTGCCGCCGAAATGACCTGTGGCCGCGTCGAGGGTATGGCAGCCCTGGCAGTCGGTGAGGTTGTCGCTGGTCGGGCCGGGATTCCCCCGCGTCCCGTAGAGCACGGCGCCGTTCGCCTCGCTCGGCCCGCCCGGCGTCGCACGCAGGCCGTTGTCCAGGCGCCGGATCGGGTTCGGCGGATAGCGCAGCTGCAGGGCGAACTCGCGGAAGGCGGTCATCTGCTGCGGGGTCAGCTCACCCTCGTCACGCCCGACGAGCCCCGGGAAGGCGACGTTGAACGCCTCGAAGGCCGCGACCTCGTCCCCTTGTCGATCCCCGCGCCAATGTTGCGGCCCCATGTTCTCGAGGCCGCGCAGGCTCTGCGTCGCCATCGGCCCTTTGTGCGGATGGAACTGCGTGCAGAGCGTGCCCGAGATCAGGCAGAGGAACTGTGAGACGGGATTGATCGGGTTGCCGTTCGCGACGACGTCGGCGTCCGGATCTCCGAGATCCCAGGCGAGATCGTCCATGTCCCCGAAGAGGTGGCAGCTCGCGCAGGAGGCCTCGCCGTTGCTGCCCGTGAGGTTGGCGTCGTAGAGGAAGGGGCGCCCCGCAATGACGGAGGGGGGCTCGGGGTTCGTGAGTGGGATGCGCTGGAACTCGGCCTTCGTGATCGGATCGACGACGCGCAGCGCGTTGTCGAAGCGGGTCGTGACCACCAGCCGATCGCCGAGCCGCAACACGCTCGAGGGGCCGCCGCCACCGACGGGAATCGGGTCGTTCGCCTGGACGGCGAAGGTGTCGGACTCGAGACCGGCGACGTCGTAGACGCCGATTCGTGAGGACCCGAAGCCCGCGACGTAGACGGTGCTGCCGTCGGCCGAGAAGGCCATGCCGAGGGGGGTCGCGAGGCTGCGCTCCTCGACGCCGGCCGGAACCGGCACCACGCCGTAGGGGATGTGCTTGTTGAGGTGACGAGGCAGGACGGCGCCGGAGCCCGGGTCGAGGATCGTGATCCGGGACCGCGCGAGATCACCGCGAACGCTGGCGGGCTCGCCTCCCGGCTTGAGGCCGTTCGTCGAGACGTGCGATCCGGGTCCCTCGAAGCGGACCTGGTTCCGGGCCTCCGTGTTGGTCACGAAGATCCGTCCCGTGATCGGGTGCACGGCCATGTTGAAGAGCGTCGTACCGACGCCCGCGAAGGGCGCACCGATCTCGACCGGGACGGGGGCACTCGCATCGAGCGTGAAGACGTCCTCGTCCGGCAGGTCGAAACGGATCAGGGGGCTCCAGTCGCGCCCGAGCTCGTCGAGCCAGGCGCCGGTCGCCCCACCGTCGCGATCCTGCTGGACGATCAGACCGGTCTCCGGCCCGGGCGCGCCCGCATGGTTCTTGAGGGGCGTCGGCAGCCCACCCGGCGAGGTCGTCTGATTGGCGCCGAAGCCGACGACGCACGGACCCTGCACGACCTCGTTCGTGCGATTGGCGCCGGAGGTATCGCAGACGGCGCCCTCGTTCAACACGGCCGTCCTGTTTCCGGAGCGGAAGACCGCGACGTAGACGCGATCCCCGGCGGCGTTCCGAGCGAGCGCTCGCGGCCGATCGCCGAACAGCGTGACCACCGCCAGACGGTCCCCCTCGAGCGATTCGCCGAGGTTCGCAGCATCGAACACGTAGACGTCGGCGCGCCCCTGCCCCGGCACGTCGTAGTCGCCGTCGGGAACCGGTGCGCTCTGGCCGCGATGTGCCGCGCTCACGAAGGCGCGGTCCCCGCCCGGCCCTGCAAAGACGATGTCGTTCGGCTCGTCGCCCACGAGCAAGGTGCGGACGACGCGGGGCGCGGGCCCGGAGAGCGCCACGATGCTCACGCTGTCGGAGAGGTGGTTGACCACCCAGACCTCGTCGTCGGACCGTGCCGCGACCGCAACCGGCTCGAGCCCCACGCCCACGCTCGTCCGATGGATCAGACTCCCATTGGTCGCGACGTCGAAGACCTCGAGCTGACCATCGGGCGTATTCGTGACGAAGAGACGATTGCCGCTGGGCGAGAGCGCCATCGGCCGTACCGGCCCGGACTCGAAGAGCTGATACGACGACTGCGCGCGCGCGCGCGGCACGGCAACGAGCGCGCCCATCACGACGAAAACCGACACGAGAAGACCGAGGATGAGCCCGGAACGGGCGGGAGGCGGGGGACTCGGCATGGGTGGGCTCTCTCGTGCGGGCGACGACACCACCACGAGCGAAGGGTGCGCTGCGGAAGGGGACGCCAGTGGTGGACCGACATTATCCGCGCGGCGCACCGGAGGGGTCAACCACCCCACACACGGGAGGAGGACATTGCGCGCGAGCTGCATCGCCATCGAAGACGCGGATACCCGAGGGCGCCAGCGCCTCGCGCGCTCGATCGGCCACCGGTACACGCGGCCCTGATCCCAGATCAAGCCCCAGAACGAAAAAGGCGGCGCCCGGATCGCGAACCTCTCGATTCGCTTCCGGGCGCCGCCCGAAGAGATCCCACCGTCGCGCTACTCTCCCACCCAAGAAATGGGCAGTACCATCGCCGAAGCGGGGCTTAACTTCCGTGTTCGGAATGGGAACGGGTGTGGCCCCCGCTCTATGGACGGTGGGAAAACCGTCGCGTCGACCCCCGTTCCCTTTGGCTGCGCCCTACCCCCTTGTTTCGGGGCCGGCGCGGCCGAGGCCGACGACTTCAATGCTCTCGATGAGAAGCGATCCGTACGGATCCCTGATCTCTGAATATCTTTCCGAGCTGGAGCGTCCCGCTCACAGCATCTGCTGCTCCCGCGCCGTCTCACGACGACTCGAGATTCCCGATCGATTCTGGTCAAGCCTCACGAGCGATTAGTACCGGTCAGCTTCACACATTGCTGCGCTTCCACCTCCGGCCTATCAAACTCCTCGTCTTGGAGTGCTCTTCAGGGGACCGAAGTCCCAGGGAGATCTCGTCTTGAGGCCGGCTTCCCACTTAGATGCTTTCAGCGGTTATCCGATCCGAACTTAGCTACCCGGCTATGCGGCTGGCGCCACAACCGGTCCACCATTGGTTCGTCCATCCCGGTCCTCTCGTACTAGGGACAGATCCTCTCAAATCTCCTGCGCCCACGGCGGATAGGGACCGAACTGTCTCACGACGTTCTAAACCCAGCTCGCGTGCCACTTTAATCGGCGAACAGCCGAACCCTTGGGAGCTGCTTCACCCCCAGGATGTGACGAGCCGACATCGAGGTGCCAAACCTCCCCGTCGATGTGAACTCTTGGGGGAGATAAGCCTGTTATCCCCGGCGTACCTTTTATCCGATGAGCGATGGCCCTTCCATTCGGAGCCACCGGATCACTAAGACCTGCTTTCGCACCTGCTCGACTTGTAGGTCTCGCAGTCAAGCTCTCTTCTGCCTTTACACTCTACGGCTGATTTCCAAACAGCCTGAGAGAACCTTCGCGCGCCTCCGTTACTCTTTAGGAGGCGACCGCCCCAGTCAAACTACCCACCACGCAGTGTCCCCGACCCGGATTACGGGCCCAGGTTAGATCAGCAGCACAGCAAGGCTGGTATTTCAAGGTTGACTCCACCAAGACTGGCGTCCTGGCTTCATAGTCTCCCAGCTATCCTACACGTACTGAACCGATGATCACTGCGAAGTTGTAGTAAAGGTGCACGGGGTCTTTCCGTCCTGCCGCGGGTCGCCGGCATCTTCACCGGCAATTCAATTTCGCTGAGTCTCTGGCTGAGACAGCGGGGAAGTCGTTACGCCATTCGTGCAGGTCGGAACTTACCCGACAAGGAATTTCGCTACCTTAGGACCGTTATAGTTACGGCCGCCGTTTACTGGGGCTTCGGTTCGCTGCTTCGTCCGAAGACTAACAGGTTCCCTTAACCTTCCAGCACCGGGCAGGCGTCAGACCCTATACGTCGTCTTGCGACTTCGCAGAGTCCTGTGTTTTTAGTAAACAGTCGCTACCCCCTGGTCTCTGCAACCCCCGCCAGCTCCGGACGCGAAGTCCATCACCAGCAGAGGCACACCTTCTCCCGAAGTTACGGTGTCAATTTGCCGAGTTCCTTAGCCAGAGTTGTCTCAAGCGCCTTGGCATGCTCTGCCCACCTACCTGTGTCGGTTTACGGTACGGTCACCAGACAACCTCCCTACGAGGCTTTTCTAGGAAGCATGGAATCACTGACTTGCGGGCCGCAATGGCCACCGTCCCGTCCCTCAGCGTTGAATGGAAGCGCGGATTTGCCTACGCCTCCCGCCTATTGACGTTCACCCGAATCCAATAACGGGCCCAGCTATCCTTCTCCGTCCCCCCTTCGGTCGAACGGTCATCTAGTGGTTCAGGAATATTAACCTGATTCCCATCACCTACGGCTTTCGCCCTCGGCTTAGGGGCCGACTGACCCTGAGCAGATTAACTTGACTCAGGAACCCTTAGGTTTACGGCGACAGGGTTTCTCACCCTGTTTATCGCTACTCATGTCCGCATCATCACTTCCATACGCTCCAGCCCTTCTTTCGATAGACCTTCGGCGCGTATGGAACGCTCCCCTACCAATCGTGCAAGCACGATTCCGCGGCTTCGGTGCATCGCTTAGCCCCGTTACATTTTCGGCGCAGACTCACTAGACCAGTAAGCTGTTACGCACTTTTTAAATGGTGGCTGCTTCTAAGCCAACATCCTGGTTGTCTGAGCGCTTCCACTTCCTTTCCCACTCAGCGATGACTTGGGGACCTTAGCCGGCGATCTGGGTTGTTTCCCTCTCGACCACGGATCTTATCACCCGCAGTCTGACTCCCACGCAGAACTCACCGGTATTCGGAGTTTGATTGGGTTCGGTAATCTGGTAGGACCCCTAGCCCATTCAGTGCTCTACCTCCGGTGGTATAGACGTGAGGCTATACCTAAATATATTTCGGGGAGAACCAGCTATCTCCAAGTTTGATTGGCCTTTCACCCCTATCCACAGCTCATCCGGGTAGTTTTCAACCTACTACGGTTCGGTCCTCCACTCAGTCTTACCTGAGCTTCAACCTGGCCATGGATAGATCACCTGGTTTCGGGTCTATCCCCAGCAACTGGACGCCCTGTTCAGACTCGCTTTCGCTGCGGCTACACCTGTCGGCTTAACCTTGCTGCTGAGGAATAACTCGCGGACCCATTAAACAAAAGGTACGCAGTCACACGTGTCCGAGGACATAGTGCTCCCACTGCTTGTAGGCAAACGGTTTCAGGTCTATTTCACTCCCCTCAACGGGGTGCTTTTCACCTTTCCCTCACGGTACTGGTTCACTATCGGTCGGTAGGTAGTACTTAGGCTTGGATGATGGTCCACCCAGATTCCCACAAGGTTCCACGTGCCCCGTGGTACTCGGGATACTCCTAGAGCTCTCCTGGATTTCGCATACGGGGCTATCACCCTCTTCGGCCGGCCTTTCCAGACCATTCCGCTATCCATCGGAGTCCCATGTCGGAGTCCCACAACCCCGGAAGGAATTTCTTCCCGCCGGTTTGGCCTATTCCCGTTTCGCTCGCCGCTACTCAGGGAGTCTCAATTGATTTCCATTCCTTCGGGTACTTAGATGTTTCAGTTCCCCGAGTTTGCCTCTTCCACCTATGTATTCAGTGAAAGATGACCAGGCATGACCCTGGCCGGGTTTCCCCATTCGGACATCGCCGGATCAAAGCTTGCTTAGCAGCTCCCCGACGCTTTTCGCAGCTAACCACGTCCTTCATCGCCTCCTACCGCCAAGGCATCCACCGTCTGCCCTTTGTAGCTTGACCATAAATCGGGCAGGTCGGCTTCCCATTACACGCTCCGCTTTTTCAGCATCGCATGTTCGAGAAGCTGGAACCGATCACGAGGATCGATTCCGTCGACATGTATTCTTTCGATACATCTTGCAAGCAAGACGCTCTCAGCTCGGAAAGATATTCAGTTATCAAGGATCGACGGATCGCAAGATCCGTTCTCTCTCGCCTGTTGGGGGCGAGCGCGTCTCGAGGACGCCTTTCGATTCGACTCGCGTGACATTGGGAATTACTCCCCTCTTCACGCGGCAAATAATCTGGGACCTGGTGGAGCTGGACGGGATCGAACCGACGACCTCAGGCTTGCAAAGCCCGCGCTCTCCCAGCTGAGCTACAGCCCCACGACCTCCGCGAGGAGGATCGGCCCAGGAAAACCTCTTTCGAGGTCGAATCGACTCGACCGAAACGAGCCTTCCGCCACCGCGAGGCATCCCCCACTTTCCGACCGGCGCATTGGCACCGGGCGAAGGGTGGTGGGCCTGGGTGGACTCGAACCACCGACCTCCCGCTTATCAGGCGGACGCTCTAACCACCTGAGCTACAGGCCCGAGAAGCGCCGAGATTCGGATGGTCACCCATGCGCCTCGCTTCACGGAAGATCGCGGCTCATCCCCTCCCGTCCGTATCGAATACCGACGAGAGGGAGACACTCCGGTCTCCAAAAACTGAATAGCGTGTGGCGGCGAATGAGCGTCGATCGGAAAGCTCCCCGATTGAACGAGTTACCGGGAGAACCCGGGATTCAAACCTTCCTTCCAGCCCCCGCTAGTGCAGGTCTGGACGGATCGACGTGACTTCTAAATGCCCTTTCGCCCCTTGTGACCTCTCTCGAGATCAGGACGTGGCCTCGTCGTGCGAGGCCTGGGCTCCTTAGAAAGGAGGTGATCCAGCCGCAGGTTCCCCTACGGCTACCTTGTTACGACTTCACCCCAATCACCAGTCATACCTTGGGCGATTCCCTCCCGAAGGTTGGGTCATCGACTTCTGGTTCAACCAGCTTTCGTGGTGTGACGGGCGGTGTGTACAAGGCCCGGGAACGTATTCACCGCAGCATGCTGATCTGCGATTACTAGCGATTCCGCCTTCATGAAGTCGAATTGCAGACTTCAATCCGAACTGAGGCCGGCTTTGTAGGATTGGCTTGCCCTCGCGGGTTCGCGACCGTCTGTACCGACCATTGTAGCACGTTAGTAGCCCTGGACATAAAGGCCATGAGGACTTGACGTCGTCCCCACCTTCCTCCGGTTTAACACCGGCAGTCTCGCTAGAGTGCTCAGCCGAACTGCTAGCAACTAACGATAGGGGTTGCGCTCGTTGCGGGACTTAACCCAACACCTCACGACACGAGCTGACGACAGCCATGCAGCACCTGTCATCGGGTTCCCGAAGGCACTCTCTCCTTTCAGAGAGATTCCCGAGATGTCAAATCCAGGTAAGGTTCTGCGCGTTGCTTCGAATTAAACAACATGCTCCACCGCTTGTGCGGGCCCCCGTCAATTTCTTTGAGTTTTAGTCTTGCGACCGTACTTCCCAGGCGGAGTGCTTCATGCGTTAACTTGGTCACCGCAGGGGTCAATACCCACGACGACGAGCACTCACCGTTTACGGCGTGGACTACCAGGGTATCTAATCCTGTTTGCTACCCACGCTTTCGAGTCTCAGCGTCAGTCACCGTCCAGGTGGCCGCCTTCGCCACTGGTGTTCCTCCCGATATCTACGGATTTCACCCCTACACCGGGAATTCCGCCACCCTCTCCGGGACTCTAGCCCGACAGTATCGGGTGCAATTCCAGGGTTGGGCCCTGGGCTTTCACACCCGACTTGTCGAACCGCCTACACTCGCTTTACGCCCAATAAATCCGAACAACGCTTGCACCCTCCGTATTACCGCGGCTGCTGGCACGGAGTTAGCCGGTGCTTCCTTTGGAGGTACCGTCAGACGCACGGATTATTCACCCGTACGCGTTCTTCCCTCTCGACAGAAGTTTACGACCCGAGGGCCTTCATCCTTCACGCGGCGTTGCTGGGTCAGGCTTTCGCCCATTGCCCAATATTCCCGACTGCTGCCTCCCGTAGGAGTCTGGACCGTGTCTCAGTTCCAGTGTGGCTGATCATCCTCTCAGACCAGCTATTGATCGGAGCCTTGGTGAGCCGTTACCTCACCAACTAGCTAATCAAACGCGGGCTCATCCTCCGGCGATAGCTTCCAAGGAGAGGCCACCTTTTCCCACATCGACCGAGGTCGTCGTGGTCTTACCTGGTATTAGCTCCGGTTTCCCGGGGTTATCCCAGACCCGAGGGCAGATTACCCACGCGTTACTCACCCGTGCGCCACTTTACTCACCTCCGAAGAGGCTTTCTCGTACGACTTGCATGTCTTAAGCACGCCGCCAGCGTTCGTCCTGAGCCAGAATCAAACTCTCCAGTTTAAATTTGGCTGACGGAATCGATCTCGAAGGACCGAAGCCGCCATGATCGCAAGCAGGACTCCCGAGCCTCTCGACCCGAGCGCCCTGCATGGGGACTTTGAATGTTGTCTCGATTCGCCTGCCGAGCGTCCCCGCCCGACCCGACGAACCACACGCTATTCAGTTTTCAAAGAGCGACCGAGGCCCCGGGAGCTTGTCGAGAACTCCCGCAGACAACCCATGTCTTCACCGTGCGTCGATCCCGACCCCCCGTCCGTGCCTCGCCCGAGGCGAGCGCCGGAAGGCCGTTGGAGTGGATCGCTTTTCGGGAAGCCCCTCACGAGTTCTCCTCGCGACGGGCGCCGGAACTTAAAGGAGGCTCCGTCGGCGGTCAAGGCCCTTTTCTGCAGGCCCAGCCGTTTTTTTGCCTATCCCCTCGGGACGCCCCCGCCCTTCAGGCAGCACCGAGGCGCACGCGCCCGTAGCGCCGCTTGCCCACACGAACCAGGACTTCGCCCGGACGGAGCAGCAGGGCCGGATCCTCCGCACGCTCCCCGTCGAGCGACACGGCGCCCTGCTGCACGAGTCGTCGAGCCTCGCTCTTGCTCGGGACCAGGCCGGCGGCAACGAGCAGCTCGAAGAGCCGCATCCCCTCCGCCGACGGACTCGCGACATCGATCTCCTCCACCTCGTCCGGCACTTCCTTGCGCTGCACGACGCGACGGAAATGTTCGCGTGCGTGCCCGGCCGCGGCGGGGTCGTGGATGCGTGCGACGATGCGCCCGGCCAGGTCGTGCTTGAGCGCCATCGGGTCACCGTCGCCCGACTCGAGCCGCCGCAGCGCAAGGGCGAGATCGTCCCACTCCCCCGCAGAGAGCAGCCGGCACCACTCGGACATCGCCGCATCCGGAACGCTCATGATCTTGCCGTACATGTCCTCGGGCGCGTCTGTTATGCCGACGCTATTCCCGAGGCTCTTGCTCATCTTCTCCTGACCATCGAGGCCGACGAGCAGAGGATGAGTGATCACGGCCTGTGGCGGCTGTCCGTATGCCCTCTGGAGCTCCCGGCCCATCAGCAGATTGAATGTCTGATCGGTCCCACCGAGCTCGACGTCGGCCTCCAGAGCCACGGAATCGTAGCCCTGCACGAAGGGATAGAGGAACTCGTGGATGTAGATCGGAACCTCGCTCGCATAACGCTTGGCGAAGTCGTCTCGCTCGAGCATGCGCGCCACCGTCGACTGCGAACAGAGCCGGACGAAATCGCTCGGCGCCATCGAGTCCATCCACTCTCCGTTGAACCGGACCTCCACCTTGGACACGTCGAGGAGCCGGCCGACCTGCTGGACGTAGGTCCGCGCATTCTCGCGTACCTGCTCGACGTCGAGCGGAGGACGCGTCTTGTTGCGCCCCGACGGATCGCCGATCCGGGCGGTGAAGTCGCCGACGAGGAAGATCGGCACGTGGCCGAGCTCGAGGAAGCGTCGAAGCTTCAGAAGGACGACGCTGTGGCCGAGGTGCAGATCCGCCGAGGACGGATCCATCCCCAGCTTCACGCGAAGCGGGCTCCCCGCCTCGAGGCGACCCGCGAGGCGCTCCGCGAGCTCCTCCTCGCCATGGAAGTCGACGGCCCCCTCACGCATGATCGCGAGTTGCCGCTCGACCTCCCGCCGGACTTCCCCCTTCGTCATTCCACCCTGCCTTCTCTTCCGAACCACTCGCCGAAGCTCCCGGACCGACCCAGCCCTCAGCGCCGGGAGGGCGGCGCCAGCACGAGCTCCGCCTCGGTCACGCACCCGTCCAGCCAGGCATCTCCGGCAGCCATCGGCACGCGCGCCACCATCTGGAGCGCGAAGCCGACGCCGACACGAAGGGCGCCACGCCGTAGCCGACCCTCCGCTCCGGGCGGCGAATACGGATCAGGTTCCGAACGGGTCTCGCGGCGCCCGACCTCCGCGAGGGCGCGATCATAGTAGCCCGCCCCCCGCCCGAGCCGACCGCCCGACCGATCGAAGGCGAGCCCCGGCACCAGGACCAACGTGCGAGCGTCGAGCACGACGGTCGACGCCTCCCGCGAAGGCTCTCGCAGGCCACGCCGACCCGCGATCAGCGCCGATGGATCGGTCACGACGAGAAAGTCGAGTCGCCCCGAGGCCTCGATCCGCGGCAGGGCGAGCACCCTGCCCTCATCGAGCACCCGGCGGAGGATGGGCTCCGTGTCGACCTCATCGGCCAGGCTCGCGAAGGCAACGACCGTCGAAGCCTGCGTCCATCCCTCCCAGCGAAGGAGCCGAGCCAGGATCGCCTCCCCGGCGTCGCGGGCAGCCCCTGGCGCGAGGCCGGCCAGACGACGACGCATGTCCCGCCGCAGCCCATCCTTCTCCGCGCGGATCGAGCCTGCCGCGTCCGCGCCTCGGGTCAAGGACCGGCCTCCGCCCCCGCTCGCGGCGGCGGCCCGGCCGGATACGCGGGGCCCGACTCCACGCAGGGCCTCAGGAGGCGCGATCGCGACCCGCTGCCGCGACCCGAGCCGGCGGCGCGACGACGTCGAGTCCCGGGTCTTCGACCGCGTCGCCCCGCTCCGCGCTGCGCTCGCGCAGCGAATCGAGGCTCGGAAGCTCGAGGGTTCGGGGCGATTCAGGACGCGGCTCGGCCGACTCCCGTGCCGCCTCGGGCTGCTCGACCTCGAGGCTGGCCGCCTCCCAGCCCAGCGCGGACTCGACCCGCTCGATCAGACCACGCAGTCGCTCGGCGTCGACCGCGTCATCGAGTCGACGGTCGTGCAGGGCCAGGATCTCGCGCGCCAGATTGAGGCAGGTCAGCACGGCGACGTCGAAGCTGTCGACGGTTCCGGTCTGCGCTCGGACGCGCGCCATCGCCCGATCCACGTAGCCGGCGATCTCGCGCAGCGCGTCCGGATCCGCGTCGCTGCGGATCCGATAGTCGTGCCCAGCGATCCGTACCCCGACCGAGGGCTTGCTCATTCCGCCCTTCCTGCGCCGGACGGCGACACGCCGGCCGCCTTGGCGCCGTCTTCCACGAGCGAGTGCAGGACACTCGGCGAGTCCGCAGATCGCAGCTGGTCGAGCCAGGCGAGGATCTTGTCCACCCGCTCGAGCGCGGTGCGTCTGAGGTCCCGCTCCCGACCCAGGCGGCCTTCGAGCAGTGTTAGGCGATGCTCGCGCTCGCGCAGCTCGCCGAGCAGGGCCTCGCGCTCGCTCGAGAGCCGATCGTGCTCGCGGAGCAGGAAGTCGACGCACTCTTCGAGTCGTGCGAAGTCGAAACGTCCCTCTCGAGACGCGTCGGACCCGCTATCACTCCCCATGCCCATGGCGACAGACTACACGATCCCGCCGCGGGCGGCGCGCAGATTTCACGCAGCGAAGGACGTGCGTGCGTGACGCGACGCACGTTGGCGAAGCGATGTCCGCCGGCGAGCGCCCTGGAACGTCACCGCCCGAGCGCGTGCGCGCGGGATCGTCCTGCACACGCGGCCTTCGCCGGGCAACCGAAGCCTCAGAGCGGGAAGTTGCCCAGCGTGCCGCGTGGCTGCAGCCGCGAGTCGCCCATCAGGTAGCGATCGACGGCGCGGGCGGCCTCACGGCCTTCCCAGAGTGCCCAGACCACGAGACTCTGACCACGCCGGCAGTCACCGGCGGCGAATACACCCGGCTCCGACGTGCGGTAGTCGTCGAGTCGCGCCTCCACGTTGCCGCGCGGGTCGAGCTTGAGCCCCAGGTCGTCGATCAGGCCGTCTCGTACGGGTCCGAGGAAGCCCAGCGCGAGCAGTACGAGATCCGCCTCGAGCTCGAACTCGCTCCCGGGCACCTCCGACATCTGCGGCCGGCCCGACTCGTCGGGGTCTCCGAAGCGCACCTCGACACCGTGCAGCTTCGTCACGCGGCCGTTCTCCCCCGAGAAGGCCTTCGTCATCATCGCGAACCTGCGCTCGCCGCCCTCGTCGTGCGAGCTCGAGCCCCGTGCGATCAACGGCCACATCGGCCAGGGCGTCGCAGGATTCCGGCCGTGCGGCGGCTCCTCCAACAGCTCGATCGAGGTGACCGAGACGGCGCCTTGGCGATGGCTCGTCCCCACACAGTCCGATCCGGTATCACCGCCGCCGAGCACCACCACCCGCTTGCCCGTCGCCAGGATGTCGTCCTCGGGCGGCAGCTGGTCGCCGTGAACCCGCTTGGTCGCCTGGGGCAGGAACTCCATCGCGAAGTGGACGCCCGCCAGATCCCGCCCCTCGACGGGCAGATCCCGCGGCTGCTCGGCCCCCATGCAGAGCAGCACGGCGTCGAAGTTCTTGCGCAGATCCGCCGCCGACAGGTCCTTGCCGACCTGCACGCCCGTCTGGAAGGAGACGCCCTCCTCCTTCATCTGATCGAGGCGGCGATCGATGATCCACTTCTCCATCTTGAACTCGGGGATGCCGTAGCGGAGCAGGCCGCCGATCCGATCGCTCTTCTCGAAGACGGTCACCGTATGACCCGCCCGGCAGAGCTGCTGGGCCGCCGCGAGACCGGCCGGCCCGGACCCCACGATCGCGACGGAGCGTCCCGTCCGCTTCTGCGGCGCGACGGGCTTGATGAATCCCTCCTCCCAGCCTCGGCTGACGATCTTGAACTCGATGTTCTTGATCGTGACCGGATCGTCGTTGATCCCGAGCACGCAGCCGGCCTCGCAGGGGGCCGGGCAGATCGAGCCCGTGAACTCCGGGAAGTTGTTCGTCGAGTGCAGGCGGGCGATCGCCTCTTCCCACTTCCCCCGGTAGACGAGGTCGTTCCAGTCGGGAATGATGTTCCCGAGCGGACAGCCGCCCCGACCGCTGTTCGGATAGCTGCAGAACGGGACACCGCAGTCCATGCACCGCGATGCCTGCTGCCGCAGATCCTCGTCCGGGATCGGCAGCATGACCTGCTTGTAGTCCTTGAGGCGCTCTGCGACGGGCCGATACCCCGCGTTCTTGCGCTTCGTCTCCAGGAATCCGGTGGGCTTCGCCATCTACGCGTCCTTCTCGGCCATCTTCTCGAGCGCCGCACGGTACTCCTGCGGGAAGACCTTCACGAACTTGGGCGCGAAGGTGTCCCACTTGCGCAGGATGTCGTCGGCTCGCTTGCTTCGCGTGTAGTCGAAGTGCTTGCGCAGCATCTTCTGGACGTACTCGACGTCGTCGGGTCCGAGCGGATCGAGATCCACGTCGGCAAGCGGATTCAGCCGGCTCGGGAACTCGCCATCCTCGTCGAGCACGTAGGCGATCCCACCGCTCATGCCCGCGGCGAAGTTCAGCCCCGTCGGACCGAGGATGATCGCCCGACCACCGGTCATGTACTCGCAGCCGTGCTCGCCCACGCCCTCGACGACCGCATGCGCGCCCGAGTTGCGAACGCAGAATCGCTCGCCGACGAGGCCCTGGAAGAACGCCTCACCGCCCGTCGCCCCGTAGAGCAGCACGTTGCCGGCGATGATGTTCTCGGTCGGCTCGAAGGTCGACGAAGCCGACGCGCGGACGATCACACGACCGCCGGAGAGCCCCTTGCCCGCGTAGTCGTTGGCGTCGCCTTCGACGCGGATCTGGATGCCCTTCGGCAGCCAGGCGCCGAGGCTCTGGCCCGCCGAGCCCTTCAGCTCGATCTCGATCGTGCCGTCCGGCAGCGCCTCGAGACCGTATTTCCGCGAGACCTCGGACCCCAGGATCGTGCCGACCGTCCGGTTGACGTTCTCCACGGGCAGCTCGATCCGCACGGCCTCGCCCCGTTCGAGCGCCGGCGCGGCCAGCTCGAGGAGCTTCATGTCGAGCGCCTTGTCGAGGCCGTGGTCCTGCTTGTCCACGTGGTGCAGTGCGTGGGGCAGGTCGGGCCGGTAGAGCAGGTCCGACAGGTCGATGTGGGAGGCCTTCCAATGGTTGATCGACTTGCGCATCTGGAGCCGATCGGAGTGCCCGATCATCTCGTCGAAGGTGCGATAGCCGAGCTTGGCCATGATCTGGCGCGCCTGCTCCGCGACGAAGAAGAGGAATCGCGTCACGTGCTCGGGCTGCCCCGTGAAGCGCTTGCGGAGCTCGGGGCGCTGGGTCGCGATACCGACGGGGCAGGTATTCAGGTGGCAGACGCGCATCAGGATGCAGCCCATCGCGACGAGCGGCGCCGTCGCGAAGCCGAACTCGTCGGCCCCGAGCAGCGCGCCGATCACGACGTCGCGCCCCGTCTTGAACCCGCCGTCCACCTGGAGTCGGATCCGGCCGCGCAGGTCGTTGAGCACGAGCGTCTGCTGGGTCTCGGAGAGTCCGATCTCCCAGGGACAGCCCGCGTTCTTGATGGAGGTCAGCGCCGACGCACCCGTTCCCCCGTCGTGACCCGAGATGAGCACGCCGTCCGCCTTGCCCTTCGACACACCCGCCGCAATCGTGCCGACGCCCGTCTCGGAGACGAGCTTCACGCTCACGTTCGCGTAGCGATTGGCGTTCTTCAGGTCGTGGATCAGCTGCGACAGGTCCTCGATCGAGTAGATGTCGTGGTGCGGGGGCGGGGACGTGAGGCCCACACCGGGTGTCGAGTAGCGCGTCGCCGCGATGATCTCGTCGACCTTGTGGCCCGGGAGCTCGCCGCCCTCCCCGGGCTTGGCGCCCTGGGCGATCTTGATCTGCATCTCGTCGGAGTTGACGAGATAGGCGCTGGTCACGCCGAAGCGGCCCGACGCGACCTGCTTGATCTTGCTGCGCCGGCTGTCACCGTTCGCGTCCGGCGTCCAGCGCTTCGGATCCTCACCGCCCTCGCCCGTGTTGCTGCGACCGCCGATGCGGTTCATGGCGATCGCGAGCGTCTCGTGCGCCTCGGCCGAGATCGAGCCGTAGGACATGGCGCCCGTGCAGAAGCGCGTGACGATGTCCGCTGCGGGCTCGACCTCCTCGAGCGGGACCGGGTCCCGATCGAACTTGAACTCGAGCAGACCCCGCAGCGTACGCATCCGTACGGCGTCGTCATCCGCCGCCTTGGTGTACTCCTCGAAGCTCTTCCAGCTCTCCTGCCGCACGGCGTGCTGGAGCTTCGCAACCGACTCGGGGTTGAACGTGTGCTGCTCGCCTCGCAGGCGCCACTGGTAGAGGCCGCCCGGATCGAGCTCCGGGTACTCGTACTCCTCGCCCGGGAAGCCCCGGTCGTGGCGCATCTCGACCTCTCGCGCGAGCACGTCGAGTCCGACGCCCGCGATCCGGGAATGCGTCCCGACGAAGGCGAGATCGACGACCTCGCGCCCGAGACCGACCGCCTCGAAGATCTGCGCGCCCCGATAGCTCTGCAGGGTCGAGATGCCCATCTTGGCGAAGATCTTGAGCAGGCCGAGGTCGACCGCGTGGAGGTAGTTCTCCTCGGCCGTCTCGTAGTCGAGATCGCCCGGGACGTAGGCGCCCTGGTCGATCAGGTCGTGCACCGTCTCGAAGGCCAGGTACGGATTGATCGCGCCCGCGCCGTAGCCGACGAGCAGCGCGAAATGCGCCACCTCACGCGCCTCGCCCGTCTCCACGACGAGACCGCACCGCGTGCGCGAGTTCTCCCGGATCAGATGGTGGTGCACGGCGCCCGTCGCGAGCAGCGACGGAATCGGTGCGAGCTCCGGACCGACGCCCCGATCCGACAGGATCAGGATGTTGGCACCGGCCTCGATCGCCTGAGACGCCTCGCGGCAGAGTCGATCGAGCGCGGCCCGCAGGCCATCGCCCCCCTCCGCGACCTTGAAGAGCATCGGCAGCGTCACGGCCTTGAAGCCGGGCTCGTCGATCTGGCGGATCGCCTCGAGCTCGCGGTCGCGGAGCACCGGCCTGTGCAGCCGCAGCAGCCGCGCGTGCTCGGGCGTCTCCTCGAGCAGGTTCCGCTCGTAGCCGAGCGTCGAGTCGAGCGTCATGACGGGGCGCTCGCGGATCGAGTCGATCGCCGGGTTCGTCACCTGCGCGAAGTTCTGCTTGAAGTATTGGAAGAGCAGCCGCGGCTTGTCCGAGAGACACGCGAGCGCTGCGTCCTCACCCATCGACCCGAGCGCCTCCTTGCCGTTCGCCGCCATGGGCGCGATCAGGAAGCGCAGGTCCTCGAGCGTGTAGCCGAAGGCCTGCTGGAGCGAGAGCCGGATCTCGGGGTTGGGCTTGTGGACCGCCTCGACCCGGCCGAGGTCGCCGAGCTCCACCCGATTCGTCTCGACCCACGTGCGGTAGGGATGCTTCGTGATGTAGCGGTCCTTGAGCTCCGCATCGCCGACGATGCGCCCCGCTTCGAGGTCCGCGTAGAAGATGCGGCCCGGCTCGAGGCGGCCCTTGCGGACGATCTCCTCGGGCGCGATCGGCAGGGTGCCGACCTCGGATCCCATCACGAGCAGCCCGTCGCGGGTCAGCACGTAGCGCGACGGGCGGAGCCCGTTGCGGTCGAGCACGGCGCCCACGCCGTCGCCGTTCGAGAAGCACATGGAGGCCGGGCCGTCCCAGGGCTCCATCATGCACGAGTGGTACTCGTAGTAGGCACGCCGATCCGGGTTCATCCCGTCCTGGTTCTCCCAGGCCTCCGGAATCATCATCAGCATCGACTCGGCGAGATCCCGCCCCGTCAGGTGCAGGAACTCGAGCGCGTTGTCGAAGCGCGCCGAGTCGCTCGACCCCTCGCGCATGACCGGGAAGAGCTTCTTCAGGTCGTCGCCGAAGAGCTGGCTCTTGAGCGTGCCCTCGCGCGCGTTGAACCAGTTCTGGTTGCCTCGGATCGTGTTGATCTCGCCGTTGTGGGCGAGGTAGCGGAAGGGCTGAGCCAGCTCCCAGGTCGGGAAGGTGTTCGTGCTGTAGCGCTGGTGGACGAGCGCGATCCGGGTCTCCATGTCCGGATCCTGCAGGTCCGGGAAGAAGGCCGGCGTCTGGTGCGCCAGGAACATGCCCTTGTAGAGGAAGGTCTTGGAAGAGAGGCTCGGGATGTGGAAGGAGGTGCCCTTCCCGCCGGCCATCGCATCGATGCGATTCTCGATCAGGCGGCGGATCACGTAGAGCTTGCGCTCGAAGGCCGGCTGATCGAGGTCGTCCGAGGCGGCGATGAAGACCTGTCGGAAGGCGGGCATGCCGGAGCGCGCGATCCGACCGATCGTGTCCGGGTCGGTCGGCACCTCGCGCCAGCCGAGCAGCGACTGTCCCTCGGCCGCGACGACCTGCTCGACGACCTCGACCTGCGCTCGCTGCTCAGCGGCGTCGGTCGAGAGGAAGACCAGCGCGGAGGCGTATCGGCCGCGATCGGGGAGCCCGAAGCCCGCCGCATCCGCCACCTTCCGCAGGAAGCGATCCGGCTTCTGGATCAGCATCCCGGCGCCGTCGCCCGTCGCCTCGTCGGAGCCAGCGGCCCCGCGGTGGGTCAGGCGGCAGAGCACCTCCGTCGCCTTCTCGATGATCCCATGGCTCGCGGGCCGTTTGAGATCGGCGACGAAGCCGATGCCACACGCGTCGTGCTCGAGGGAGGGATCGTAGAGGCCCTGCTTGGGCGGCAGTCCGTATCGCATGGTTCGCGCTTCCGGCCTTCTTTCGGCGCCGGGGCTCGGACGGGCTGCGAATCGCAAGGGCCCGCCCGGGTCTCGGCGGGACTCGCGGTGGACTCCTGGCTCCCTCGGCTCGTTCCGCCGACGCAGGCCCGGGATCCCCAGGACCGGCCCGGCGCGGCGCCGCCTTGCGCGGCTCGAGTCAGGGGGTCGATGGGCTCTCGGACTGTGCGCTCGATCGATTCGAGACGATGGGGGTCGACCCACCGCAGTGCGTGCCGGCTCCTCGCCCTTCCGTGCCCTCGCCCGCGCCTTCGAGCCGCCGATCCCGGGATTTCCCAGGTCTGGCCGGCCCGATTCCGGGCGGTCACGCGAGTCCGGAGTCCGGTCGCTTCGTCGGGGGGTCGCCCCACGGAGTGCTAAGTCACCGCGGGTCCAACGTTTTTCGAACCTGCGACGCTATGCCAAGGACCCGTGAAAGTCAACCGGTGTCACCTGCAGCACGGCGTGGCAACCGCTGTTGCATCACGCGCTTGCGGGCCCCATCTGCGACTCGGAGACGAGCCCGAGCAGCCGGTCCGGATGGTTCGTGATCAGTCCGTCGACCCGGCAGGCGAGCAGCCGCAGCATGTCCCGACGGCTGTTCGCCGTGTACGGGTAGACCCGCAGGCCCGCGTCGTGTGCCTCGCGGACGAGTCGCTCGTCGACCAGCGAGACGTGGGGATGGATCGCTTCCGCACGGACCGCCGCCGCCCGCTCCAGGATCCGACGCGGAGCCCTCGGGGAGACCAGCACGGCCACCCGAGCCGCCTCGCTCTCGGCGCGCACCCTTTCGAGCACCCCATCGTCGAAGCTCGAGAAGAGCATGCGCGAGAGCAGGGATCGCGACGCCACCTCGCGCAGCGCGGCCCGCTCGATCCCCGCGTACGCCTCGCGCGTCCCGACCTTGATCTCCAGGTTCCACTCGATCCGTTCGCCGAAGCGATCGAGCAGCTCCGGCAGCGTCGGAATCGGCTCGACGACCGCCTCGCCCGGCGCCGCGTTCAGCACCGACAGCTCCGCCGCCGTGTAGTCGCCGATCTCCCCCGCCCGGCCGAGGCGCGCCAGCTCGGCATCGTGGTGGATCACGATCACGCCGTCCCGCGTGCGATGCAGGTCGGTCTCGATCATGTCGGCGCCCTGCTCGACGGCGAGCGCGAAGGCGGGGAAGGTGTTCTCGGGGCGATCGCCCGAGGCGCCGCGATGGGCGATGACGAGCGGGCGCGGGAAGGGGGCGAGGGTCGTCATGCCGACGCTCCGGTGGTTTCGTCGTCGACGGCCCAGGCGCGGGACCGCTCGACGGCCCTTTGCCACGTGCGGTATCGGCGCTCTCGATCGTCGGCGGACATCCGGGGTGCGAAGACCGTGGGCGCGCCCAGCCGGGCGTCGAGCTCGGACCGGTCGCGCCAGAGCCCCACCCCGAGCCCCGCCAGCGCCGCCGCCCCGAGCGCCGTCGCTTCGAGCATGGCCGGCCGCTCTACGGGGATGCCCAGCACGTCCGCCTGGAACTGCATCAGGAAGTCGTTCTCGCAGGCGCCGCCGTCGACGCGCAGCTGCTCGGGCACGATGCCCGAGTCGACGCGCATGGCGTCCATCACGTCCCGGGTCTGGAACGCGATCGACTCGAGGGTCGCGCGGACGAGGTGTGCACGGGTCGTCCCGCGCGTCAGCCCGACGATCGTCCCGCGCGCCGCCTCGTCCCAATAGGGCGCGCCGAGTCCGACGAAGGCCGGCACGAGGTAGACCCCGTCCGTGTCGGGCACGCTGCGCGCGAGCGCCTCCGTCTCCTGCGCGTGGGTCACCACCCCGAGCCCGTCGCGCAGCCACTGCACGGCCGAGCCCGCGACGAAGATCGAGCCCTCGAGCGCGTACTCGAGACGCCCCCCCCGCCGCCAGGCCACCGTCGTGACCAGCCCCGCCTGGGAACGCGGCGCCTCGCTGCCCGTATTCATGAGCAGGAAGCAGCCCGTGCCGTAGGTGTTCTTCGCGAGGCCCTCGCGCACGCAGCCCTGCCCGAAGAGCGCCGCCTGCTGATCCCCCGCGATGCCCGCGATCGGCACGCTCGCACCGAGCCACCCGGCATCGGCCTCACCGAAGATGCCACTCGAGTCCCGCACCTCCGGCAGCATCGCCCGGGGCACGCCGAGCGCGTCGAGCAGGAAGTCGTCCCAGTCGCCCCGATGCACGTCGAAGAGCAGCGTGCGGGAGGCGTTCGAGGGCTCGGTCGCGAAGACGCGTCCCTGGGTCAGTCGGAACAGGAGCCAGGTGTCGATCGTGCCGAAGCAGAGCTCCCCCCGCTCGGCGCGCGCCTGCGCCCCTTCGACGGCGTCGAGGATGAAGCGGACCTTCGTACCGGAGAAGTAGGCATCGATCCGCAGCCCCGTCCGCGCGCGGACCTCCTCCTCGAGCCCCTCGGCACGCAGGCGATCGCAGATCGCGCTGGTCTGTCGGGACTGCCAGACGATGGCCGGGTGGATCGGCTCGCCCGTCGTGCGATCCCAGACGACCGTCGTCTCGCGTTGGTTCGTGATGCCGAGCGCCGCGAGATCGGCGGCCGCGACGCCCGCACGCTCGAGCGCGCCGCGCGCCGCACGAAGCTGGCTCTGCCAGATCGCCTCCGGGTCGTGCTCGACCCAGCCCGGACGGGGGAAGGATTGCGGGAACTCGAGCTGATCGAGGGCGACGAGGGTGCCGCGCTCGTCGAAGAGGAGCGCCCGGGAGGACGTCGTGCCCTGATCGAGCGCCATCACGAATCGACCCACGAAGTGCCTCCTCCCCGCGTCCGATCTCGCCGCCGACGATCGGCCCCGTCCAGTCGCCCCCGGACTCAGGCGTCCTCGCCGAAGAGCGCGTCGACGAACTCCGTCGCGTCGAACTCCCGGAGGTCCTCGATCCCCTCGCCCACGCCGACGAACTTCACGGGGATCCGGAACTCGTCGGCGAGTCCGACGATCACCCCGCCCTTCGCCGTCCCATCCATCTTCGTCAGCACGAGCCCGGTCACGTTCGCGACCTCGGTGAAGAGACGCGCCTGGGAGAGCGCGTTCTGACCCGTATTCGAATCGAGCACCAGCAGCACCTCGTGCGGCGCACCCGGCAGATCGCGACCGATCACTCGCGCGATCTTGCCGAGCTCCTCCATCAGGGGCTTCTTCGTCTGGAGCCGACCCGCCGTATCGATGATCGCGACGTCCACGTCCCGGGAGATCGCGGCCTTCACCGTATCGAAGGCCACCGACGCGGGGTCACCGCCCGCCTCGCCGGCGATCACCTCGCAGCCGACCCGCCCGCCCCAGGTCTGGAGCTGCTCGATCGCCGCCGCGCGGAACGTATCACCAGCGCCGAGCAGCACCTTGCGACCGCGCGCCTGATGCCGCGCCGCGAGCTTGCCGATCGTGGTCGTCTTTCCGGCGCCGTTCACGCCGAGCACGAGGACGACGTGGGGTCGACCCCGGGTCGCGAACACGTCCTCCTCCGGCTGCACCGCCGCGAGCTTCTCCGCGATCGCCGACTTGAGCAGCCCGCGCACCACACCGCCGTCCGCGCCACGCCCCTCGCGCCGCACCCGGTCGAGCAGCGACTCGGCCGTCGCCACGCCGAGATCCGCCGTGAACAGCACCTCCTCGAGCTCCTCGAGCAGCGCCTCGTCGACCTGTCGCCCACCGAGCACGCCGCCCAGGCGTCCGACGAGGGCCTCGCTCGTCCGCCGCAGCCGGTCTCGCAGTCGGGCACGCGGCGCCGGGGGTTCCGGCACCGGCGCGGGCGGCGCGATCGGCACCTCGGGTGCGCCGACCGACGCTTCGTGTCCCGCGACCGGAGTCGGCGCGACGGCCCGGGATTCCGGCTCGGCGACCGGCGGCAGTGCGACGACCGGCGCTTCGGGCTCGGCGACCGGCGGCGGTGCGACGACCGGCGCTTCCGGCTCGGCGATCGGCGGCGACGCCTCGACGGGCTCGGCGAAGACGGTCGGCTCGACGCGGCGGGGGATCGCCGCGTCGCGCGACGCCTCGCTCGCCTCCGCAGCACGCGCCGCGGGGGGCTCCGGACGGGACTCGGGCGCCCCTCTCGACGGCGCGGCCGAGCCACCCGTCAGGCGTGCGAGTGCGAGCCCCAGCAGCGCGGGCCCGAGCCCGACCAGCCCGAGAAAGAGCAGCGGCTCCGCACGCACCCAGACCGCGATTTCCGAGAAGAGCGTTTCCATGCGGCGCGGATCTTACCAACCCGCCCGGGCGCTGCCGACCTCGTGATGTCGGCGGCGCGATGTCCGCCGCGCGACGTCGGCGGCGCGATGTCGGCCGCGGCGCGCCCGCCGCCTAGCTCAGCACGACGGAGACGAGCTTCGAGACGCCCTTCTGCTCCATCGTCACGCCGTAGAGCACGTCCGCCACCTCGATCGTCCGCTTGTTGTGCGTGATGACGAGGAACTGGCTCTGCGTGGCCATCTCGGTGATCAGCTGGTTGAAGCGACCGACGTTCGCATCGTCGAGCGCCGCATCGACCTCGTCGAGCAGGAAGAAGGGCGACGGACGGACCTGGAAGACGGCGACGAGCAGTGCGAGCGCCGTCATGGTCTTCTCGCCACCCGAGAGCAGGTTCACGTTCTGCAGCCGCTTGCCCGGCGGCATGGCCATGATGTCGACGCCGGCCTCGAGGATGTCCTCGGCGTCCGTCAGCTCGAGGCTCGCCTTCCCGCCGCCGAAGAGCCGCGGGAAGTTCTCGGAGAAGTGCTGGCTGACGGCTTCGAAGGTCTCGCGGAAGCGCTTGCGGCTCGTGCGATTGATCCGCGCGATGGCCTCGCGCAGGTTCGAGATCGTGCCCTCGAGGTCTTCCTTCTGCTCGGACAGGAAACGGAATCGCTCGGCGAGCTCCTCGTGCTCCTCGATCGCGCCGAGGTTGACGTCGCCCAGGGACGCCAGCGCCTTGCGGACCTTCTCCGCCTCCTGCTGTCGCTCGGCGGTCGGTCGCATCGCGAGCTCGACGTTGCGACGCGCGTCGCGGAGCGCCGCCGCCGGGCTCGTATCCTGATCGTCGTCGTCCTCGGACGACTCCGCGGCGCCGGCGCCCGCGAGCTCGTCCGACGTCCCCTCGGCCGACCCGACCTCGCTCTCGCCCCCTTCCGAGGCGTCCGCACTCGGCGTGTCGGACTCGTCGGCCTGGCCCGACGCGAGCTCCTCGAGGCTCGGCAGCTTCCAGTCGGCGATCTCGAGATTCCAGCGCTCGCGCACCGCGTTCGCCTGGTGCTCGAGGCGCATCCTGGCCTCGGAGAGCTTGAGCTCCGCCTGGCTCGTCTTCTCGCGGGCTGCACCGAGGCCGCTGCGCAGCTCGCGCGCGCTGTCCTCGATCTCGGCCACCTTCGCCGAGGTCGACTCGAAGGCTTCGCGGAGCGCATCGCTCTCGATCCGCGCGGTCTCCTCCGCCTCGAGCTGGACGGCGAGCGCCGACTCCGCGGACTCGATCTCCTGGAGCAACGCCTCCCGGCGCAGGCGGGCATTCTCGATCTCGGCCTTGCGGCGCTCGATCCAGGTGCGCGTCTCGCGCTCGGACTGCTCCGCGCGAGTCGCCCCCTCACGCAGGCGCAGCCGCTGCTCGTCGCGCGCGCGGAAGGCCACACGCAGCTCCGCCACCCGGGTCTCGCGCCGGCCCAGCTCGCGACCCGCGCTGCTGATCTGGAGACCGAGCGCGTCGACGGCGCGCTGGCTCGCATCCCGCTCGCGCCGCCGCTCTTCGAGCTGTGTCGCGAGCCGCGTCAGCTCCTCGCCGAGCGCCTCCTGCTCGCCCAGCAGATCGGAGCGCTCGGCGGCCCGGGACTGCTGGGCCTCGCCGATCCGCTTCACCTTCTCCGTCGAGCGCTCGAGATCCTTCTCGTGATTGGCGACGGCCAGCGCCGCCGTGTGGTGGCGATTGCGCAGATTCTCGAGCTCCTCGCCGGCGCGGGCGTAGGCGGTCTCGGCCGCGGTCTGCGCGGCGCGGGCCTGGTCGAACGCGAGGTCGAGGCGCGCGACCTCCACCTCGAGCTCCCGCACCTCGCGCGCCCGCGTCAGCATGCCGCTCGCGGAGGACTCCCCGCCTCCGTGCACCACGCCGTCCGGCGTCGCGAGATCGCCCTTCGGTGTCACGAAGGTCGCCGGCAGCCGACCCGTTCCGAAATGACCGAAGGCCTGCTCGAGGCTGTCGACGAGGTAGACGTCGCCGAGCAGCCGCCGGGCGACGCCCTCGCTGCCGGCACGCGGGCGCACGCGCTTGATCAGCGGATCGCCGAGCGGAACGATGCCCGAGGGCATCTCGGGCAGCGCCCCCTGCACCACGAAGACGCCGCGTCCCGCGCCGTCCGTCCGCAGCGCCTCGAGCGCCGAGAGTGCGCCGCGTGCATCCTCGATCACGATCGCCTCGGCGCGATCCGCCAGCACGGCCTCGACCGCGCGCTCGACCTCGGGATCCGCCTCGATCAGCTCCCGCACGAGCCCCTTCAGCCCGAATCGCTGGGCCGTCTCGTCGCCGGCTTCGAGCAGATGACGGGCCCCGGCGCCGATGTCCTGGCGCCCCTCGACGACCTCGCGCAGCGAGTCGTACCGGGCGCGGGTCGTCTGGGCGATCTGCGCGGCCTGCTGGGCCGCCTGCGTCGCCGTGCGCTGGGTCTCGCGCGCCTGCTCGTGGGCGCGCATCGCCTCGCGCAGCTGCTCCTGCAGCCGGTCGCGGCTCGAGAGCAGGTTGCGCAGCCCCTCCTCGAGCGTCGACTGCTCGCGGCCGGCCTCGGCGGCCTGCGTCTGCTGGGCCTCGACGTCGGCGTCGACGCCGCGCATGCGCTGGTCGATCTCGGCCTGGCGATCCCGCAGCGTCGAGATCCGATCCTCGGCCCGGGCCACGGAGGTCAGCAGCTCGACGTGGGCGGTGTTGCGGGTGGCGCGCTGGCCCTCGAGGACGCGCAAGGCCTCCTGGGCGGTCCGGACCTCGCCGTCCGCGGTCTCGATCGCCTGCTTCTCCTGCTCGAGGCCCTGCTCGATGCGCAGGAGCTCTTCGCGAGCCTGGCGATGCTCCTGCTCGGCGCTCGCGAGCTGCTCGGCGAGCTGGCCCAGCTCCTCGCGCCGCGCCTCGCTCGACTCCTCGAGGTTGTCGCGCTCGCGGCGGGCGAGCTCGATGCGCCCTTCGAGGTTGCGGATCTCGCTGCGCAGGCCGTAGAGCTTCTCGGCGCCGGCGGTCACGGCCTTCTCGGCCTCGGCCTGGGCGAGGCGATGCTCCTGGGCGGCGAGCTCGCGCTCGGCCAGCCGGGTCTCGATCGCAGCCGTCTCGTCGCGCAGGGACGTCAGCGCGGCGGTCTCGTGCTCGACCTCGCCGAGCAGTCGGGTCCGCTCGTCGGCGGCCAGCGAGAGCTCGAGGATGCGCTGGGTCTCCTGGAGGCGCTTGTAGCGGGCGGCCTTCTTGGCCTGGCGTTCGAGGGTCGAGATCTGGCGACGGATCTCGCCGAGCACGTCGTTCACGCGAACGAGGTTCTGCTCGGTCGACTTCATCTTGCTCTCGGCCTCGCGGCGGCGGGCCTTGTACTTGCCGATGCCGGCGGCCTCCTCGATCAGGCCGCGGCGATCCTCGGGCTTCGCCGACACGATCTCGGCGACCTTGCCCTGCTCGACGATCGTGTAGCCGCGCAGGCCGATGCCCGTGTCGCGGAAGAAGTCGTGGACGTCCTTGAGGCGCGCCGGCTGCTTGTTGATCAGGTACTCGGACTCGCCCGAGCGATAGAGCCGGCGCGCGATCTCGATCTCGGAGTAGGCGGCGTAGGCGCCGGGCGCCGTTCCGCTCGCGTTGTCGAAGGCCAGCGTGACCTCGGCCATGCCGATCGGGGGGCGGTTCTCGGAGCCGGCGAAGATGACGTCGTCCATGCCCTTGCCGCGCAGCTTCCGCGCGGACTGCTCGCCCATCACCCACTTGATGGCGTCGACGACGTTCGACTTCCCGCAGCCGTTGGGGCCGACGACACAGGTCATGCCCTCGTCGAAGCTGAAGACCGTGCGGTCGACGAAGGACTTGAAACCGTGCAGCTGCAGACTCTTGATGCGCAAGCAATCCCTCGATCGGTCGGCCGCGAGTCGAGCGGGCTGCGATCGGGGCGCTGCCCCGCGCGATCCGCCCGGCTCCCGACCCCCTTCGCGGCACCCGATGGGCTCCGCGCGCGGGATCGCACGCAAGACCTCGGACGCGGGATCGATCAGCGCGGGTCGAGTCGCGACCCCCACCCTCTGCGGCGCTTCATTCGCGATTCCAGGCGAACGACGCCTCGAATCGGTTTGGCCAGCCAGGCTTCAGGAGCCCTGCCTGCGGGCCGGATCGATGCTCTGGATCGAGATCCGGACGCGTGGAAGGGGCTCCTCTACGGGGATGGCGAGGCCGGCGGGGGCTGAGCCCGGCGACCTCGGGATCGATCTGGGGGTGGCGGAACAGGTACCCCATCCGGGTGGGTCCGCCAAGGCACGATCGCGCGGAGCGGGACGGGTCCGGACGACCGCGCGCCGGACGGCCGCCAGCGTCCACGGCAGGGGGTCGGGGATCGGGGATCGGGGATCGGGGATCGTAACGAGGGCTCGGCCGCAGGTGAGCCACGTGAGGCCCGTCACCCCGGCGGCCGGAGGGCTCAGCCGTTGCGACCGCTGCCGCCCGTGGTCGTGACGTCGACGTAGAAGGTCTGCCGCGTCACGCCGCCATTGCGATCGTCGACGGCGATCGTCACCTGGTGCTCGCCGGCATCCTCGACCGTCGCGGTCCAGCGGAGCTCGCCGCTGAAGGGATCGATCGTCATGCCCTGAGGCCCCTGGACCAGCGAGTAGCGGAGTCCGCGATCGCCGTCGCGATCCCGCGCCTCGACGGCGTAGACGAAGCGGCCCGAGGAGTCCATTCGCGGCGGACGGGAGACGATGTCGGGCGGCGAGTTGCCGATCTCGAAGGGCGCGCTCACGAGGGGCGGACTCTCGTCGACGCCATCGGAGGCCCAGACCCGGAGCTGGATCTGCTCGCCCCGTTTTCGGCCGGCTCGGGACAGCCACTCCTCGGCGTCCTCGAGCACCCGATCGCCGACGGTCCACTCGAAGCGGAAGTCGAGATCGTCGCCGTCGGGATCCTCGCCGACCGGATCCGCGACCCAGCGCCCGGGATCGTCCTCGTCCTCCTGCACGACGTGCACCTCGAGCGAGGCCATGCGCGGAGGCCGGTTCGCAACGGGCACGCTCGCCTCGAAGGCGTCCGCGGTCGAGCGCCCGTCGCTCGCGAGCACGCTGACGCGGATGCGGTCGCCGCGTCGCAGCCCGGGCGGCACGCTGATCTCGGCGCCGTCGGAGGGGATCCGGGAGCCCGCGATCGTCCAGGTGAAGCCGAGCTCGACGGGGTCACCGTCGCCATCTTCGGCCTCGACGACCGCCCGCAGCGGACGCCCGGCCATCGCCTCCTCGGGTGAGAAGCGAACGGAGAGGACCTCGGGCGTCTGGTTGCGCCCTTCCGGTCGGCTCGCGGTCGACGCAGCCGGCGCCTGCCAGGCCCCCGCACGCGGCGTCTCGGCCTCCTCGCCTCCGCAGGCGAGCACGCACGCGGCGATGCCCCACACGAGCCCCGCGATCCGCGTCGATCGGATTGCCGTCATGACTCCCCCCCCCTGAACCGCGCTACTCGGTCGGATGATCGAGCACGGTCATCTCCACCATCCTCCAGACCGATCCGGTCCAGATCGCCTCGAAGCGAACGAAGTCGATCTCGTCGATGGGTACGAGCGTGCCCGGCGGCGCACCCCCGCGAAGCTCCGAGAGACTCACCTCGCCGCCACCGGACTCCTTGCGAATCGGACAGTCCCTCGGCACCTCGTAGACCTCGTCGTCGATCGTCACGGTTCGCGCCCGTGGATTCACCGCGTCGATCGGCGCCGAAGCCCTCCGCCAGTCGTCTGCGGCGCTGGCCGCGAACGTCATGATCAGGCTCGCGGTCGTCACGAGAACCGCGAGTCGCATCCCGACTCGACTCTTCATCGTCGTCATCAGTCCACCTCGCGCCAGTAGATCAGGGATCCATCGTCGAAATCGAGGTCCGGAGCCCCGATGCTCTCGAGGTCGGCGCCGGACTTCTCGATGTAGATCCGGTTGTCCTCGCCGTCGACGCCGACCGACACCTTCGGATCCGTCGGAAGGCCTTCACCGAGCTCGATGTCCTTCTTCGGGTTGCCGAGATTGTCGAGGAAGAGCGGGATCCCACAATCGATGCGGAAGGCATAGAGACGACCGATTCCCTTGGACGTACACGGATCTCCGCTCGTCGTCGGCTCGAAGCTCCCGGCGAAGACGTAGCGCTGGAAGATCTCCGCGTTCGTCACGAACTTCTCTCCGTCTCGTGCCTTGAAGAAGAAGCCCCGCCCATTCACGTCCGCACAGGTCGAGCTGTCGTTCACCTCGGTCAGATTCGCCTCGGTCAGCGTCGCGTAGGGCGTGATGTTCAGCTCGTAGGGATCGCGATCCGTCATGGAGTAGAACCGGTTGTTCTCGTCGGCGACCGCATCACCGAAATAGCCAACGTCCATCCGCTCTCCGCTTCCGAAGGTCAGGTAGAGGAGTCGGCCGAGATAGACGGCCTGAGGCGGAAAGAAGAAGCTCTTGTACCGATCCGTTCCGCTGACGTTCTCCACCGGAGCGCGGAAGAAGACCTTGAGCGGCCAGTTCGGCTGGCTGTAGTCGCCCGCCGAAGAGCTGTCGTTCACCCGATCTTCACCGATGTCTCGAATCACCCACTTGAAGACCTGCCCGCCCAGATCGCCCACGTACACGAGGTCGGCGAATCCATCGTAGTTCAGGTCGAGGACGCCGGGCGTGCTCGCGATCGCGTAGTCCATGTCCGTCTGGGCGTCCGAGGCGCCCGCGTCGTAGCGCTTCATCGCCAGGAGCTCGCCGCTCGCGATGTCGATCATCAGGATCGCTCGGCCCGCGATCGCTCCGGCGACATAGGCCGCGTCATTCGGGTCGCTCGTCGGGTCGTATCCGCCCGTCACGATCGCCACCCATCGTTCGTAGCCTGCCCCCGAGTTGTCGTCCGCGTCGATCTTGACCTTCACCCGGGTGATGATCGGCTTCGAGAAGCCCTGCCCCAGGTAGGGGAGGATCGAGGTGGAGACCGCGATGTTGTCGGGATCCGCCTCGTTCGGGAACTCCCAGAGGTACCCGGGATACCCAGCAGCCGAGGGATCCGTCACGTCGAGCGCGTAGTAGGCCCGACCGCCCTGACGAAGACCGCCGATCAGAACGCTCTTCCACTCGGCCGAGGACTTGGTCGTGTCCGTTGCGCCATTGCGCATCCAGACATCGACGACCTGAGGCGAGCCGTCCACGTAGTACGTCCGAGCCGTCGGGTCGTCGATCGGGAGGTTCTTGATGCTCCGTCGCACCTCCCACGGCATGAACCCGAAGAGCTCCGCGCCCGTGCCCGCCTGATACTGGGGCGGCGTGACCAGGGTATCCAGGGCGCCGGCATGGAACGCGTGGACGAATCCGTCGTTCGCACCGGCGTAGATCACTCGGAGCCGGTTCGCCCAGGCCGTCTTGAAGGCCTCGTAGGAGGGCTCGGAGAGCGTGGCACGCGGGGCACTGACCACGGCGGGACCGGAATGGAAGACGTCTCCCAGCCTCCAGACGCGATCCACACAGGCCCGCGTCGCCTGCACGTTCGCACCGGAAGTCCCCGTGCCGAAGGCGCAACCTCGAACGTATTGAACGATCTCGTCCGCGAGACCCTCTTCGTTCAACGAGAACGTACCGGGGTAGACCGGATTGGGGGCCACGGCCGGGGGCGACGCGAACGTCTGCAGCGCCAGGTCCGCGGCCGTCAGGTTCGTATCGAAGGCCACGCGCGTTGGCACGCCCGTGACGAGCTTGGACGTCAGGAGCTTGCGCGAAGCCGTCGCGGGAATCTGCTCACCCGCATCCCAGAAGGGTACGACCGCCGGGTTCTGCGGACCGCTATTGCACTCGCCCGGATCCGGATCGAGATAGGCGCAGACGTTCGACTGTCCGTAGACGTCGCCGACGGCATCGATTCGAAAGGCTCGCAGATGACCTTCCCAGAAGGCCGACTTCGCGGAGGGCAGGAAGTAGCTGGAATAGAAGCTTCCGCCCGATGTGGTTCGCGTGGAGGGCACGGTCGCCGCGGTGAAGGACTGCGCCTTCTCGATGATGTCCGTGATCGCCGAGATGAGTCGAGCGCGAAGCTCCTCCGCGTTGTTGCTCGTGAAGAAGAGACCGTTCCCCTCGAGCGCAGCCTTCTCGAGCAGGGCGTTCGCGGTCGCATCCGTCGTGAAGCCGATCGTATAGACGTCGAGCGTCTGATCACCGTCCATGTCGGGCCGGCAATCCGTCTCGTGCATGTATTTGGCGACGTCGTCGAGGTAGAGCGACGACTCACTCCCGCCGGGCAGCTCGACCTCACCGTCGTTGTTGTAGTCACCGATCAGATTTCCGAAATTCGAGAAGCCCTGTGCGGTGCTGGTCGGATCGGAGTCGAAGTCGTCGCGAGTCGAGAAGCCGTCGGTAATGATGATGACGAAGTTCTTCTGGCACGTGTAGTCGATTGGACTGCCCGGAACGAGCGAAGAAGTCGTCGTGTACTCGCCACCGCCATTCGTAGTCGTCGTCCGGTAGCTGTACTTCGGGAAGGTGCCGGAAGTCGCACCTGACGGGAGATCGGCCGTCGTTCGACTCATGAAGTACGTGTAGTTCTGGAAGAGCGTCTCGGCGAGGGGCGTCCAGCTATCGGCGCCCGTCGCCATGACGGCCGCCTCGAGCGCGGTTCGATGCGTAGAGGAGTCATCGTCGATCCCGACCTGAACGAAGCCACCGTTCGGATCGACCCAGGAGGCATCCCGCGCCTCACGGAAGATGGACAGTCCGAAGCGGATGTTCTTGGTCGCGAGGACTTCGCACATCGTGTCGAGCACGACGCGCTTCGCCGCCGTGAGACGATTGATCTGGTACTTCGGATACGTGGTCGTACCGCTCACGGGACAGAGGATCGTACCGTTCGTGGAATTGTTGATCTCGGTCTGGTGCGTGTTGGCGGAGCTGAAGTACCAGTTCAGATAGGCGCCCGTGTAGCGCGTGCCGCCGGTGGAGGCCGAGTCGTGATAGAGGCGCCGGGTGCGTCCGCAGAACGTGAAGTTCGCCGAGCTGCCGAGGACATAGGTCGTCGCGGCCGAGAAGACGTTGCAGTCGTACGCACCCGCCGGATCGAAGGCGGGATGCCAGACGATCTCGTCCATCGAGCCCGAGTTGTCCAGCTGGAAGAGCACGTTCGGGGCGACCGAAGACGTGAAGAGGAAGATGTCGTCCTCGGTCTGCGCCCCGGCCTGGCCGGCTCCGACCACGGCGGCCAGGGCGACGAGCCAGGCGACCGCCCGGCGAGCCGGATCGAGGCTACGTCGTTCTCGCATTCTTCGATTGGACACGGTCAGTTCCCCCAGAGCGCGGCCGCAGCCGCCTCCACGCGTGAGGTCATCCCGCGCGGTTCACTCCCCTCCACGTGAATGCGCCACATCCGAAGCTGGAAAGTCGGCCCGCTGCCGTTGATGTTCAGGCTCATGCCCGGCGCCGGAATGGCGCCGAGATTCTCGACCGGCGTCGCCGCGGCCGGATCGAGCTGGTACCGGGGCTGGCCCTGCGGATAGTCGCCGACCACACCGATGTCGGCGGCCACGAGCGTCGGCGTCGTGTTTCCATCGAGACTCGCGAGCGCCGTGGCGAGCCCCGCCTCCGCCGCCTGGAAGGCGACCCGCCCGCGCATCTGGACGCCGGCAACCTGCTGGTCCCGGGTCGTCGTCTCCATCGCCGCGATCGCGAGTGTCGCCACGAGCGCGAGGATCATCATCGCCGCGATCAGCGCGACACCGGCCTGCGATCGCTTCGCCCGGACCGAGTGCGGCATCGGGACCGTCCGGCTTGCGCTCCGAAACGTCATACGGTCGACACCCTTCCGCCGACGTTGCGCAACATCACGGTCGACGAGTAGGTCCGTCGCCGGAAGCCATCCGCACCGGCGGGACCGGCGCGGTTCTCGGCATCCTGGAAGCGGCCATTCGGATTGTCGGGATCGTCGAGGCGGGTCCGCACGACGAGGTTGGTGCGCACCTCGCGCGCGAGCGACATGTCCGTTCCGGACGGGTCGAAGTCGGCCCCGACCCCGTCGCCGCGATACTCGCCGACGTCGATCGTGCGATCGCCGTCGAGGTCCACGAAGACGGCGACCTGCAGATCCTCGACGTCGGCGGCGATCGTCGTGCCGTTGCGCTGGAGCTGCATGGCGCCGGTGATGCGGTAGACGTGCGCCGGCACGAGGACCATGTCGACCGGGTCCGGCGAGCCGGGCAACGCGCCGAGGGCGCCGCTGTCGAGCGTGACCGTGACCGAGGGGCCCGCGAGGTTCACGGCCGTGATCGTGCCGCAGGCGGACCCGCGCGTGGGGTTGCCGGCGTCCGTGACGATCACGCCCGCACCGACCCGGAAGTCGCTGTCGGCGGTGCCGTCGGCATCCGTGTCGTAGGCGGGATCGGGGGTCGCCTGCTCGAGGACCAGCGAGTCGACCGTGAACACGCCGCTCTGGACGTTGTTGCCGCCGACCAGGCCGGAGCCGCCGCCGATGCGGGCGCCGAGGCTGGTGTTGATCTCGTCGTCGGGTCGGATCGCCGCGGCGTCGCTCACGAAGAGCACGTCCGGGGCGTTGGTGTTGTCGACGCCGCAGAGCGCCGCCGACTCGGGCACGAGCAGACCGGCATGTCGGATGTCCTCCTCGAGGAGGTCTCCGAGCAACCGGGCGCTCTGCTGGGCATCGACGATCTGCGAGTTCACGGACACGCTCTTCTTCTGCGTGGTGAAGCTGCTCATCACCCCGGCGACGAGCACCCCGAGCAGCACCACGACCACCATCAACTCGGCCAGGGAGAAGCCCTGCTGACGGGCATCCATCACAGGTTCTCCCGATTGAAACGGATCGTGGACGTCGCCACGGTGCGGGCGCGCCCGTCCGCCTCGGTCCACGTCACCCGGACGTCGATCGCTCGCGTCTCTCCGGCAAGCGCATCCTGGATCTGCCAGGACACGTTGTAGACCTGCTCCGTGTCGCCACCGCCGCCGTCTTCGATCACGCTGTTGACCTGCACGGGCGCGGTCCAGGCGACGGGGGCGAGGTCCGCCCAGCTGGATCGCACGAGCTGCTCGAGCTGGGTCTGCGCGATCAGGGCGCTCTGCGAGAGATGCCGCCCCGAGCTCGTGCCGCGAATCGAGCGGATCTGCGCCCCGGCCACCGCGAGCAGCCCGATGCCGAGGATCGTAAAGGCGACCATCACCTCGACGAGCGAGAAGCCCGCCGCGCCACGCCGGGCGGCAGAAGGTCGCCGGGCCACGCGCGTGATCCGGCCGAGCCGCCCGAAGCGACCCGGCTGCGAGCTCCGGCCTAGCCCTGCCATGCGCCTGCCTGCCGATCCCAGACGTGCACGCGAACCCCGCCGAGCGGGTTGAGCACGACCGCGTAGTCGCGCTCGCCGTTCGTGACGTAGGCCGCGCCATTCCCGCTGCCGAGCTGGCCCATCGAGCACGCGGCGTCGAAGCCGAGCGGACGACCATCCGGCATGAAGGCCACCCAGGTCGCCGCGGCCCCCGCCGGCGTCGCGAAGGTCGACGAGCTCGACACGGCGATCGCCGTCGCATCACCCGGCGCCTTGTTCGTACCCGCGTTCGTCACGCCCCAGGCGAGACCATCCGTGCGGGGCAGTACGCTCGTCGGCTCCCCAGCGTCGATCTCGCAGTTCTGCCCGGCGCTACCCGGGGTGCCGTCGTCGAGGACCAGCGCGGGCACCCAGTCGCCGTTGTTGTCCTCGAGCGGGTTGCCCAGCACGTCGCCCGTGCCGTTCACGTTCAGGAAGACCAGGTGTACGCGACCCGTCCGCACCGCCTCGAGCTGCGCGAAGCGATAGAGATCCGCCAGCTGACGGACCGCCGCAGTCGCCCGCTCGTTCTCCTGCCAGCCCCGTAGATTCGAGAAGCCGACCGCCAACAGGATGCCGATGATGACCGTTGCCACGGCCACCTCGAGCAAGGTCATTCCGGCTGATCGAGATTCTCGCCGCATGGGATCGAGCGCCCGCCCCTGATGGGAATTCCCGAGAGACATCGGCGCATGGGCGAGGAACTTGAGACGGCCGAGGGGCCGGATCGGCGCCCCGGCAGCGGCCCGCAGGCAGGCGAGGGGCAGCACGGGGGCGTGTCGGGCGGGCTGCGGGAAGCACCCGGGGCGCCGCGGTCGGACGCGGGGCCGAGCGGCGCCCCGACCGGCGGCATGCGCGGTCGGGGCGCGCCGGGATTCAGACGAAGAGCTTGCGCAACAATCGATTGCCGAAGACGGTCCGGACCATCTTCTGCAGGCCATCGGCCCCCTCGCGGGTATAGGGGTACCCGCCCTGCGCCTTCTTCGTCGTGTCGACGATGATCGGGTGGACGTGGCAGTAGCCGCGGATGCCGATCTCGCCGTTCACCATGCCCACGCCGCTCTCCTTGACGCCGCCGAAGGGCGCCTCGGGGATGCCGTAGGTCACGGCGATGTCGTTGACGCTCACGCTGCCGGTCACCATCCGCGCCGCGATCGCCTCGCCCTTGCGCAGGTCCTGCGTCCAGACGTTGCCCGAGAGGCCGTAGTCCGAGTCGTTCGCGAGCTCGAGCGCCTCCTCCTCGTCGCGCACCTTCTGGATCGCGACGATCGGGCCGAAGGTCTCCCGCCGCATCAGGTCCATGTCGTGGTCGACGTCGACGACGACCGTCGCCGGGTAGAAGTAGCCCGACAGGCCCCGATTGCGTTCGCCGCCGACGAGCACCCGCGCCCCCTTGGCCTTCGCGTCGGCCATGTGCGCCTCGATGATGTCCATCTGCTTGTCCCAGAAGACCGCGCCGACGTCGCCGTCCCCGGACTCGACCTGCTTGAGCTGCTTCGCCTGCTCGACCACCTTGGCGACGAAGGGCTCGTAGATCGCCTCGGGCACGTAGATGCGCTCCGTCCCGCAGCAGTAATGCCCCGTATTGAAGCAGGAGCCGCGCACGGCACCCTCCGCGGCCCGATCGAGATCCGCGTCCCGGCACACGATCATCGCGTCCTTCCCGCCGAGCTCGAGGGTCACGGGAATCAGGTTGCGGCCGCAGGCCTCGCCGACCTTCCGCCCCGTCGCGACGCTGCCCGTGAAGGAGACCTTGTCGACGCCGGCCTCGATCAGGGCCGCGCCGGTCTGGCCATCGCCCTGCACGACCTGGTAGAGGTCCGTCGGGAATCCGGCGGCAACCGTCAGCTCCTTCAGCAGCACCGCCGAGAAGGGCGTCACCTCCGACGGCTTGTGGACGACCGCGTTGCCGGCCATCAGCGCCTGCGCGAGCGGGTTCGCCGCGAGGGCGACGGGTCCGTTCCAGGGCGTGATCAGCCCCACGACGCCGAGCGGCTGGTAGACGAGGCTGATCTTCTTCGAGAAGCGCAGGATGCCCGAGGGCCGCTTGTGCACGGTTGCGAGGTATTTGCCGCCGCGCTTCGCGTAGTGCGAGATCTGCATGCAAGGCGCCATCACCTCCATGCTGATCGCCTCCATGCGCGTCTTGCCGGTCTCCTTCATGACGAGGTCGACGATGTCGTCCTGGCGCTCGACGATCGCGTCGACGAGACGCCAGAGCACCTCGGCGCGCTGCTCGAAGGAGCGGGTCGCCCACTCCCGCTGGGCCTTGCGGGCGCGCTCGACGGCGGAGCGGACCTCGACGTCCGTCGCGCAGTCGAATTGCCCGATCGACTCGAGGGTGACGGGGCTCTTCACGTCGTAGCGGCGATGGCCGCCGTCGGAGGGGATGGCCTGGAAAAGCGCCATGGCTCGTCGTCTCCTGGGGAGCCCGGGCCCGGGGGCCGGCTCGCGTTGGGGGGTCGGGTGCGCGCCGCGTCAGCGCAGGCGCGCGAGCAAGGGTGAATAGAAGCTCGACAACCGCTTTTCCACCACCTCGTCGAGAACGGCCCTCTGGGCCTCGTCGAAGTAGTCCGCATACCCGCCGACCTTGCCCCGCCGCACCTTGAAGGAGTCCTTGTCGGTCGCGTCGGCGGGCGTGAGGCGTCCGCTCTCGAACTCGCCCTTCTTCTCCATCGCCTGCAGTCGGTCGAAGCGCGAGCGCTCGAGGGCCTTCCGGATCGACTCCGGGTCGGGCGTCTCGCCCAGGAAGCGGAGTGCCGAGGCCAGGGTCTCCTCCGGCTCCGCGTGCATCGCCTCGTAGCTGATCACGAGGGACGCGGGGATCGACTCGAGGGCCTCGGCCCAGACGTTCATGAACTCGATCGTCGTCCGGAGCCCGCCATCGGGTCCATTGGCGAACTCGAAGATCGGCACGTCGAGGTCGAGGTCGCGCTTCTTGCGGTGGAAGTACATCGAGACCGTCACGTCCCGCGGATCCCGCGCCAGGTAGAGCACGTGCTTGCGGCGGTAGCGCGACTTGTCGCGACCGAGGGCCTCGGGGCGCGCGTTCGGATCGTCGTCGTGGGTGAAGTAGAGCTTCGGGATGCGCCGGTCGAGGTAGTGCAGGTTCGCGTACTCGAGCAGCGGCGGGTCCGTGAGCCCGTAGCGCTCGGCGAAGTAGAAGGTCAAGGTCGCGCGCAGCCAGGTCCGTCCGCTCTTCGGATACGAGACGACCACGTAGCGCGCCGTCGCGAACTTCCAGGCATGCATGACCCGCTTCTTGATGCGCTTGGGCAGCAGCTTCTTGATCATCCACTGGATGCGGTCTTCGGGCTGGGGCACGCGGGCTCCTGCTCAGGCCGGGCGCGCGTGGGCCAGGCCCTCGCGCTCCCGTTCGGATTGCAGACGGTAGAGTCGCGCGTAGTGCCCGCCCGCGGCAAGCAGCGCCTCGTGGGAGCCGCTCTCGACGAGGCGTCCGCCCGCCAGCACGTGGATGCGGTCGACGTCGCGGATCGTGGAGAGGCGGTGGGCGATGGCGATCGCGGTCTTGCCCTCCATCAGGACCTGGATGCCGCGCTGGATCGCAGCCTCGGTCTCGGTGTCGATCGCGCTGGTGGCCTCGTCGAGGACGAGGACGTGGGCCCCGTGCGCGAGCGCGCGGGCGAAGCTGAGGATCTGGCGCTGGCCCGTCGAGAAGTTCGCGCCGCGCTCGAGCACGTCGGTCTCGAAGCCCCGGGGCAGGCGCTCGATGAAGCGATCGGCCTCGACCGCGCGGGCGGCGCGGCGGATCGCCGTCTCGTCGAGGTCGGCGCGGCCGAGGGCGATGTTGCGCGCGAGGGTGCCGCTGAAGAGGAAGACGTCCTGCAGCACGGTCGCGATGCGCCGGCGCAGGTCCTGCTGCGGGATCTGCCGCACGTCGACGCCATCGACCAGCACGCGGCCACGGTCCACGTCGTAGAGACGCGTGAGCAGCTTGATGATCGTCGTCTTGCCCGCTCCGGTCGCCCCCACGAAGGCGACCTTCTCACCGGGCGCGACCCGGAAGCTCACGTCGCGCAGCACCCAGTCGATCTCGTCGTCCGCGCGCCCCACCTTGTCGCCGTAGGCGAACCAGACGTGCTCGAACTCGACGCAGCCGCGCAGCGCCGGATCGCCTTCGGGCGCCTGCCGGGCGGCGTCACGCACCCGGGGCTGCGTGTCGAGCACCTGGAAGATCCGCTCGGCGCCGGCCATGGCGGACTGCATCACGGAGTACTTCGCCGACAGGTCCCGCAGCGGCATGAAGAAGCGCTGCATGTAGTCGATGAAGACGTACATGATGCCGACCTCGGCGAGACCCGTACCGACGCCGATGATCACGGCCATCGTCACGCCGGTCGCGACCTCGATCGTCGCGAAGAGGAGCGAGTCGTAGCGGATCGACTTGTGCCAGGAGTCGCGATGGTCGGCGTTCATGGCGTCGAACTCGGCCATGTTGCGCGTCTCGCGACCGAAGAGCTGCACGACCTTCATGCCGGTCACGCTCTCCTGGATCGTCGTGTTGATCCGGGCGATCCGCACCCGCACCTCCCGGAAGGCCTCCCGGACCTTGAGCCGGAAGACGAAGGCCGCGAAGGCGAGCACCGGCACGATCGCGAACGCCCAGAGCGCGAGCTTCGGGGACAGCAGGAAGAGGACGAGCGCGTAGCCCACCATCTTGATCACGTCGGTCACGAGGGCGACGAGCCCCTGCGCGAACATCTCGGCCACGTTCTCGACGTCGTTCGTCGCCCTCGTCACGAGTCGGCCGACGGGGATCCGGTCGAAGTAGGCCATCTCGAGCGACTCGAGATGGTCGAAGACGTGCCTCCGAAGGTCGCGCATCGCGCGCTGCCCGGTCGCGGCCATCAGCACCTGGTAGGCGTATTGCAGCACGCCCAGCGCGACCGTCACGATCACATAGACCAGCGCCAGCCAGCCCCCGATCGACCAGCCCGTCGGCGGCTCGTCGACGAAGGAGAAGATCGACTCGACGAAGCGCCCGAACCCGGAGAGCGGCGACGCCCCCCCGGCGCGCTCCCCCACCGCGACGGACGCCGCGCCGACCTCGGCCACGACCCGATCGATGCCCGATTTCACGATCCAGGCCGGCGCGGCCTCCAGCAGGAAGATCGGGACGAAGAGGAGGAGCGTGAGTGCAACCTCCCGTCGATAGGGCCGCACGTAGGGCCAGAGCCGCGCGAGCAGGCGCAGGTCGTAGGCCTTCCCGAGCGCCTCCTCTTCCACGCCCTCGTTCGCCGGCGACGCCGCGCTCATGCGCCCTCCCCGGTCGTCTCGACGCCGACTCTCATGGCGCCCTCCCCGGTCGCCTGGATGCCGTCGCTCATGCGCCCTCCCCGACCGAGCGCGCCGAGGTGAGCTCGCTCTCCACCTCCTCGAGGCGCGCCTCCCGACGATCCGCCTCGGCCTGCTCCGCGGCGAGTCGCGCGTAGAGCCCACCGTTCGCGAGCAGCGACTCGTGGGTGCCGCGCTCGACGATCCGACCTTCGTCGAGCACGACGATCTGGTCGAGGTCGCGCACGGAGTTGATCCGCGAGGCGACGACGACGACCGTGCGCCCGGCGAAGACCTGCTCGAGCTCGGCCTGGATGCGCTGCTCGGTCTCGGCGTCGACGGCGGACAGGGTGTCGTCGAGGATCAGGATCCGCGGATCGAGGGCCAGCGCGCGGGCGAGGGCCGTGCGCTGTCGCTGACCGCCGGAGAGCATCACGCCACGCTCGCCGACGAGCGTCTCGTAGCCCTGGGGCAGCTCCTCGACGTCGGGGGCGAGCTGCGCGCGACGGGCGGCCTCGCGGATCGACTCGGGCGGCGCGCCCGCCGGCAGCCCGTAGCCGATGTTGGCGGCGAGGGACTTCGAGAAGAGGAACGAGTCCTGCGGGACCATGGCGATCGTCCGCCGCAGGCTCGCGAGACGGATCCGGTTCACGTCGATGCCATCGACGAAGAGACACCCGTCCGGCACCTCGAAGAGCCGCGGGATCAGCGAGGCCAGCGTCGACTTGCCCGAACCGACCGGTCCGACGACGCCGAGGGAGCTGCCCGCCGGCACCTCGAGCGAGACGTGGGCGAGCGCGTCGGCGCGATCCGCATCGGCGGTCTCGCGACCGTAGCGGAAGGAGAGGTCCCGGAACTCGATGCGCCCCTTCGCGTCGACGAGGTCGACGGCGTCCGGTGCATCGGCGATCGCAGGCTCCGTCGAGAGCACCTCGTCGATCCGCTGCATGGCCGAGGCGCCACGCTGCAGCAGGCTGACGCTGTAGCCCATCATGACCGTCGGGAAGGTCAGCTGTCGGGCGTACATCGTGAAGGCGAAGAGCGTCCCGGCCTCGACCTCCCCCGCCATCATGTCGTCGAGCCCGGCGTAGAGCACGAGCCCGAGCCCGATCGCCGGCAGCAGCCCCGTGATCGCCGGCATCGAGGCGGCGGCATGCACGAGCTCGATCTGCCGGTCGCGCAGATGGTCGTTCGCCTCGGCGAAGCGCTCCGCCTGGTCGCGCTCCATCGCGTACGCCTTGACGACGGCGATGCCCGCGATGCTCTCCTGCACGAGATTCGACATCGACGCGAGCGACTGCTGCGCCGCGAGGCTGCGCTTGAAGAGCCGCGAGCCGATCACCCGCGAGACGAGGATGAAGAGCGGGAACGGAATCACCATCAGCGTCGCCAGCTCGAGGCTGTAGGTCGACATCATCAGGAAGGCCCCGACGAAGAGGATCGGACTCTGGGCCACCGAGAGCAGGCCCGGCCCGAGCAGCATCCGGACCGAGTTCAGGTCGTTCACGCAGCGGCTCATCAGGTCGCCGGTGCGCCAGCGGAAGTAGAAGGACTGGGGCTGTCGCTGGAGGTGGGCGAAGAGGTCGTTGCGGATCTCGTACTCGACCTCCCGGGCCGCATCGAAGACCAGCTGGCGGGAGTAGAAGCGCAGCACCCCGCCCACGAGCGCCAGCCCGAGCAGCATCCAGCAGCGCCGGATCACGACCGACGCCTCGACCTCGGGATCGATCAGCCCATCGACGGCCCAGCCCAGCACGAGCGGAACCGCATTGAAAACGCCCGTATAGGCGACGACCACCACGAACCAGGTGAGGTAGTAGCGCCAATTCCTTCGGACGTAGACGGAAAGCCGCCGAAGCGCATGTCGGACGGGCGAGGCCTCGGACGCAGCAGCGCCGGCCGGCACGGACTCGGCGGCGCTCATCGGCCCATCCGCTCCGCCAGCCAGGCCCGGTCGAGCCCGAGCCCCCAGCCGACCAGCCCCATCGCGTGCCGCAGCGTCGTCCGGATCCCGCCCTCCGCCGCGTAGCGACGCGAGGAGGTCCGTGCGACCAGGGGCAGGACGCAGAGGCGACCGGCCCGTCGGATGGCACGCACCAGATCGAGATCCTCCATGATCGGCACGTCCGGCACGCCACCCATCCCCACGAGCACTTCCCGACGCAGGAAGAGCGCCTGGTCACCATAGGGAAGGCCCAGCCAGGCGACCCGGCAGGCGACCCACCGCTCGATCCATCGTTCCCGAACGCCGCGCTCCAGGAATCCGAACCCGAAGGCGCCCCCGGCGCAGGCCGGATCCCCGAGTGCGCGCCGAACCGCCCCGACCCAGCCCGTGGGCAGCCGCGTGTCCGCGTGCAGGAAGAGGATCACGTCGCCCGTCGCCTGCTCCGCGCCGGTCCGGAGCTGCCGCGCGCGCCCGCGATCACTCTCGAGGACCCGGGCACCGGCCTGCGCGGCGAGACCGCGAGTCCCGTCCCGACTGCCGCCGTCGACGACCAGGACCTCGACCCCATCTTCGGGCGGCCCCTCCGACCCGGCGTCCGACCCGGCTCCGGTCGACGACCCGACCGCTCCGCCGCCGAGGGGTCCCTCGAGCGCGCTCCGGATCGCCTCGACGATCCAATCGGACTCGTCGAGGGCGGGGATCACGACCGAGATCTTCACGGCGCGAGCCTAGCCCGGATGCAGACGCCCTGCCCTGCGCGCGGCGGGACCGCAGGCCGAAGGGACGCCGACGTGGCGCTCGATTGACTGGGAAAGGGCGTTTGCCTATCTCTCGCCCGTGACCCGACCCGCAGACCCCCGTCCCGACTCGAAGACCGCAGCGGATTCCGAGGCCTTCTCCGGCACCTCGGCCCCCTCGTACGCCGCCGCCGGCGTGGACCTCGACCACGACGAAGCCTTCATCGACGACGTGAAGGAGATCGCGAAGAGCACCTTCCGGCCGGAGGTGCTGAGCTCGATCGGTGGCTTCGCCGGAATGTTCAAGGCGCCCGACCGCTACCGCGAGCCGATCTTCGTCGCGGCGACCGACGGCGTCGGCACGAAGCTGAAGCTCGCGGCCCAGATCGGGCGCTACGACACGGTCGGCATCGACTGCGTCGCGATGGTCGTGAACGACCTGATCGTGCAGGGCGCCGAGCCGATCATCTTCCTCGACTACCTCGCGATGAGCGAGCTGCACACGGACGTCGCCGGGGACGCGCTGCGCGGCGTGGCCGAGGGCTGTCGCCGGGCGGGCTGTGCGCTGCTCGGGGGCGAGACCGCGACGATGCCCGGCGTCTACGCGAAGGGCGATCTGGAGGTCGTCGGCTTCTCGGTCGGCGTCGTCGAGCGCGACCAGGTGATCGACGGCTCGACCATCTCCGAGGGCGACGTGCTCGTCGGCATCGCGTCGAGCGGCTTCCACAGCAACGGCTACTCCCTCGTCCGCTCGGTCGTCGACGCGGGCATCCGCGAAGGCTCCCTCGACCTCTTCGAGCAGCCCCCCGAGCTGCGCACGAGCCTCGCGAGCGCCCTGCTCGCGCCGACGCGCATCTACGTCAAGCCGCTGCTCAACCTGATCCGCGACTTCGACATCCACGGTCTCGTACACATCACGGGCGGGGGCTTCGAGGGCAACGTGCCGCGCATCCTGCCCGACGGCGTGCGCGCCCGCCTGGACACGAAGGCGTGGCCGCGCCCGGACGTCTACGCCTGGATCACGCGGGCGGGCGGACTCTCCGAGAGCGAGCAGCTGCGCGTCTTCAATTGCGGCATCGGCATGATCGCGATCGTCCCGGCGGCGACGACGGAGGACGTGATCGGCCGCCTCCGCGCCCTCGGCGAGCGCGCCTACGAGATCGGGCGCATCGAGCGCAAGGCGAAGGGCGATCCGCCGATCCTCTTCGACCCGGGCTTCCTGCCCCGGAAGCCCGACGCCGGGCTCTGAGGGAGCGCCGACGCGATGGGTGACGTTCCCGTCCTCGATCCGAGCGAGGCGCCGCGCGCACGGCGCTGGGACGCGCTCGTGCTCGGCAGCGGCCTGCCCGCCCTGGTCGCCGCCGCGCGCATCGGCTCCGCGGGCCAGCGCGTGCTCGTCGTGGAGGAGGCCGAGCGCACGACGCTGCCGCCGGCCTTGAAGGAGCCCTTCTTCCTCGGCGGCCTGCGGGACGAGGGCGTGCTCGACGCCTGTCTGCGCACGCTCACGGTCCCGCTGATCGACCGCCGCCGGCTGGTCAAGGAGCGGCTCGCCTACCAGATCGCCGCGGATCCCTATCGACTCGACATCGGCAATCCCATGCTGACGACGGAGGAGCTCGTCGCCTGGGGACTGGCGAAGCCCGACGATGCGCAGACGCTCGTGCGCCGGCTGATCGAGGCCTCGGAGATCGAGCGGCAGCTGCTGCTCGAAGCGCCCTTCGTGCGGATCGGTCGACGCCTGCCCGGCACGCGCGGGGCGCCGGCCGTCGGCCACCACAAGCGCGGGCTGCCCGGCGACGCCTCGAGCGCCCGCGGCCCCCTCGCCCGGGTGCTGGCCTCGCAGGTGCGCGCCCTGTCGAATCTGGGACGCGCCGCGCCCACGCCCGAGGCGCAGGCGCGCCTGCTCGGCCTCGGCCTCGCGGGCGGCGTCGGCTTCGCGGACGAGCCGCCCTGGCTGATCGATCTGCTGCGCAAGCGGGTCACGGCGCAATTCGGCGACATCCGAACGCTGACCGGGCGGCTCGAATTGGTCTCGGTCTCGGGCCAGCCGGGCATCCGCCTCGCGCGAACGGGCGAGCTCTGGCTCGGGCGGGCGATGTTGCTGGGCGCGGCCCCGTCCGCGCTGCACGACCTCTACGGCGAGGATCGGATGCACCCCGCCCCCGACCTGCTCGCGACGAAGCGACCCCGCGCCTACCGCGCCGTCTTCCTGTTCCGGGTGCCGACCTCGCTGCTGCCCGAGGGCATGGGCGCGCGCCTGATCCTGCCGGGGCGCACGCGCGGCCAGGACGTGGACGGGCCGCCCGCCGGCCTCGACGGACCCGAGCCGGACGTGACGGTCACGGCCTTCCCCTGTCAGACGCATCCGCGACGCGTGGACCTGGTGGCCCGGGCCGTGATCGACGAGCAGGATCCCGCGCGACTGGCCGAGCGGCTGCCGGGCCTCCGTCGCGCGATCGGCGAGCGGCTCCGCGCGCTGATGCCCTTCGTCGGCGACGAGCTGCAATCGGTCGAGCTCGACATGCCCCGCTGGGACAGCGACGACGGCTGGCTCGAGGACCCCGGCCCCGGCGCGGGTTGGCCGGGCGAGATCGACCTGCGACTCTCTGCGCGCCCCCCGATCTACCACCTCGATCGCGCCGCGGTCGCCGGCCTCGGCCTCGAGGGAGACCTCCTGCTGGGCTGGCGCGGCGGTGACGCGATCGCGGCCGAGCTCGCGTAGGGCCTCACCCGCGACCTGCCCCGCGCTTCGCCTCGATCGCCTCGGAGAGGGCCTGCCGGATTGGACGCCGACCAGCGGAGCGACACGCCGCCCGAAGCCGACCTCGCCGTCGCGAGTGCGCCCGCCCCCGTCCGGCGTCGGCCCGTCGGTGCGACCTGGCCGCTCTTGCGACGCCTGGTCGCGCTGTCGACGCGCTACCGCGCGCAGGTCGCGCTGGTCGTCGTCCTGGCCGCGGTCTTCTCCGCCAGCCGCTACCTGCGGGCCTGGCTGGCACGGCCGCTGCTCGACGACGTGATGATCCCGAACGTGAGCGCGGGCCACGTGCCGCTCGACGCGCTCGCGAATCAGATCGGACCGATCGCGCTGGTCGCCGTGCTGACGCTCGTCGTGACGCCGCCGGCGATCATCTACCGCATGTACTTCTCGAACTGGGTCGTCGCCCGGGTTCGCAAGGACATCGACGAGCAGATCGCGGCGCGCTTCCTGAACGCCCCGCTCCGCAAGCATCGCGGCGGGAAGAGCGGCGAGCTGCTCTCGCGGGCGCTGACCGATGCCCAGCTCACGCTGCGCGCGCTCGAGGTGATCTACAAGGACATGGCGGAGGACACGCTGCTCCTGATCGGCGGCGTGATCGCGATGGTCGAGGCCAGCTGGCAGCTCGCCCTGCTGAGCGCCGCGACCGTGCCGCCGCTCATCCTCCTGCTGCACTACTTCGGCCGCCGCATCCAGAAGACGACCGCGCGGCGCCAGGAGACCCAGGGCGACCTGTCCCAGCGCCTCCTCTCGATCCTTTCCGGCATCAAGGTCATCAAGGCCTTCCGCGGCCAGGGCCTCGAGACCGAGGCCTTCGCCCGCGAGACCGGTCGCTACTTCAACCGACACATGAAGGTCGTCTGGAATCGCGTGCTCGCGCGCGGACTGACGGAGGCGCTGAACCAGACCCTCGGCATCGTGATCGTCGGCGCGGGCTTCTACCTCACGCTCCAGGGCATGTGGGGCATGACGCTCGGCACTTTGATGCAGTTCGTGATCATCCTCAGCACGGTCTACAAGCCGATCAAGAGCCTGACCTCGAACTACACGGCGGTCATGGAATCGATCGGCGGCGCGGAGCGGCTCTTCGAGGTCCTCGACATGGAGGAGGAGCCGCCGGATCGCGCGAACGCGCGGCCGATGGAGGGCCTTCGCCAGGGCATCCGCTTCCGCGACGTCCACTTCGACTACGGCGAGGGCCGCATCCTCGCGGGCATCGACCTCGAGGTCACGCCCGGCGAGGTGATCGCCGTGGTCGGGCGGACGGGGACGGGCAAGAGCACGCTGATGGACCTGCTGCTGCGCTTCCACGATCCGACGAAGGGGGCGATCGAGATCGACGGCGTCGATCTCCGCGACCTCCAGCGCGATTCCTTCCTCGACCACGTCGCCGTCGTGACCCAGGAGCCCTTCCTCTTCGACGAGACGATCCTCGAGAACATCCGCTACGGACGCCCCGACGCGAGCTTCGAGGAGGTGCGCGCCGCCGCCGCTGCGGCCTCGGCCGACGACTTCATCGACGAGCTGCCCCAGGGCTACGACACCCCCGTCGGCGAGTTCGGCCTGCGCCTATCGGGTGGCCAGCGCCAACGCATCACGATCGCCCGCGCGATCCTCGCGAATCCCGAGATCCTCGTCTTCGACGAGGCGACCAGCGCCCTCGACGCCAAGACCGAGCGCGCCGTGCAGACCGCGATCGACTCGCTCCGCGGTCAGCGCACGATCTTCATCGTCGCCCACCGCCTGAGCACGATCCGCCACGCCGACCGGATCGTCGTCCTCGACGAGGGCCGGATCGCGGACGTCGGCGATCACGAGACGCTGCTCGGCCGTCCGGGGATCTACCGGGAGCTCGTGGGCATGCATGGACTGGACGAAGACGCAGCCCCTCCCGGCGACTCCGCCGCGCCGTCCGCCGCGTCCTCGGCAGCGGATCGCGACGACGCCCCGCCTTCCGCCAGCACACGCCCGTAGAAGGCCTCCATGCGTGCCGCGAAGCGATCCGGCGCGAAGCGCACGCGTGCGTCCCGCCGCGCCGCCTCGCCCATCGCCCGCCGCCTTCCGGGATCGGCCGCGAGCGTGCGCCAGGCTCCGGCGAGCGACTCCGGCGTCTCGTCCACGAGCAGGCCGGTCTGGCCGTTCGACACGATCTCCGGAATCGCGCCGCGCCGCGTCCCGACGAGCGGCAGTCCGAGCGCGGCCCCCTCGAGCAGTGCGCGACACGTGCCATCCGAGCCCGGCACGAGATAGGTCATCAGGTCCATCGCCCCGAGCAGCTCTGCGTAGTCGTCGATCCGATAGCCCGCGTGGACGATGCGCGACTCGAGCCCCGCCGCGCGGGCGGGGGCGTGCACCACCTGCGCCGCCCGCGTCCCGCGACCGATCAGCACCAGTCGCAGCGCGGGCACCTCGCGCTCGAGCCTGGCCAGGGCGGCGAGCAGCAGGTCGAAGCGGCGATGCGCCTGCATGCGTGCGACGACGCCGACGAGCACGGCCTCCGGCGGCACGCCGAGCGACCGGCGCACGCGCGCGCGTCGCGCTGCCGCCTCGGGAGCCGAAGGCCCGTCGGCCACGGCGAGCGCCACGGCGCCCGTCGTCGCCATCACCGGACGTCCGCCGCGGAGCCGCGCATTCCCCCTCGCGCTCGCCTCGCTCACGCAGACCAGTCCGTCGCAGGCCGGACCGAAGAGCCAGCGATTCCACGGCCACGCGCGCACGGGCTCGGCCGCGCTCAGGAAGCGAAGGAGCCGCGTCCCGACCGGGCGCGGCCCCCGCCCGCGGAGCCCGAGCGAGAGCGCCCGCGCCGCGAGCACATGGTCGCGGGAGTGCCAGCACTGCACGATGTCGTAGGGTCCGCCCAGCAGGGCGCCCTCGAGCCAGCGACGCAGTCGATGCACGCGGATCCCGTCGCCCGGACGGAGGGCGCTGCGCAGCGGCTCGATCGCCTCGACCGGCGGCAGCCCGCGCAGCTCGGCCTCCCGCCACAGGCTGCGGGTCGCCCCCGGCGGCGTCTCGGGACAGACCAGATCCACGTGGTGCCCACGCGCCTGCAACGCCCGCGACAGGACGAGCATCGGCTCCGCGGGCCCCGTCCACTTCCAGTCGCTCACGAGCTGCAGGATCCTCAATCGCCGGGCCCTTCGTCGCGCGGGCGCGTCGCCTCCCAATGCTTCGCGTACTTGAGGAAGACGTAGAAGGCGCTCGCCCCGGCGATCACGAAGCCCGGCAGCCCGTCGCGGAAGCCGCGCTTGAGCAGGTAGCTGCGCAGGAAGCGCGCCGGTGGGCGCAGCACGAGGTCCCGGAGACGGAAGGGTCGCCCCTCCCGGACGAGGGCCGCCGCGGCCTGGTCGCTGAAGAACTGGATGCGAGCGATCTGGTCCCCGAGATCGCGGTAGCTGTAGTGGAGCAGCTCGCCCGAAAGGCGGCCCACCGGACCGTCGACCTCGACCCGACCGTGCGGATCGCGTCCGACGAAGCGCGCCCGCGATCGCCGGAAGAGCCGCAGCTTCCAGTCCGGATGGAAGTCGCCGTGCCGGATCCAGCGCCCCAGGTGCCAGGTGATGCGATCGAGCTCCCAGGCCACGACGTCGGTCGAGCCCTCCGTTCGTCGCTCTCCCGCGCGACGCCCCGCCCGCTCGAGCACGTCCCGGATCGACGCAGCCAGACCTTCCGATACGACCTCGTCGGGATCGACGACCAGCACCCAGTCGTGCTTGGCGAGCGAGACGCAGTAGCGCTTCTGCTCGACGTCACCCGCGTAGGTCCGCCGCTCGACGCGGGAGGCCCGGCGGCGTGCGACCTCCTCGGTCGCGTCCCGGCTGCGATCGTCGACCACCACCACGATCTCGTCGGCGAAGTCGAGTGCGTCGAGACAGCGCTCGAGCCTCTCGGCCTCGTCCCGGGCGAGCAGACAGACCGACAGCGGGGCCCTCATCCCCGAACGCGTTCGACGGAGCGGACTCCCTTGACCTTGCGGATCTCGCGCATGACGGCCTGGAGCGTCTGCACGTCGTCGATCCAGAGCTCGAAGAGCTCCTCGGCGGGCTGCCCCGTCTCCTCGTCGGTCGTGACCTTGGCGGAGCCGATGTTGATGCCCGCCGCCGAGATCGTGTTCGTGATCTTCGCGAGGATGCCGGGCTCGTCCCGGGAGAGGACGCGGATCGCGACGGCCCGACGCACGTCGGCGCCATCGTCCCAGTCGACCTCGATGCGGCGGTCCGGGTCGAGCGCGAAGACCTTGACGCAGCCGCGGGTGTGGACGGTGACGCCGCGGCCGCGGGTCACGAAGCCGATGATCTCGTCGCCACGCAGGGGCTCGCAACAGCCGGCGAAGCGGACCATCACGTCGTTCGCCCCCGAGACCCGCACCCCCGACTGCGAGCGGCGGCGCTCGCGCTTGAAGAGCTGCCGCAGGCGCCTCGGCACGGCGACGGCAGCGGCGGCCGGCGCCGCGAGATCGCGCAGCGCCTCCTCGGGCCGGGGCGCCTCGCCCCCGCGCAGACGGCGCACGAGGGCGCTGGCCGAGACCTTGCCGTAGCTGACGGCCGCGAAGAGGTCGTCGACGGAGCGCCCGCCGTACTCCTTCTCCGCATAGCGTTCGAGGCTGCCATCCTCCTGCACGCCCCCGAGCGTGAGGTCGGCCTTGCGCAGCTCGCGGGCGAGGATGTCGCGACCGAGCGCGATCGCCCGCTCCTTGCCGGCCTGGCGGATCGCGTGACGGATGTGGTTGCGGGCCTTCGTCGAGACGGCGAACTCGAGCCAGTCCTTCCGAGGCGTCTGGGTCGCGCTCGTGAGGATCTCGACCGTGTCGCCGTCCTTCAGCTTCTGACGCAGGGGCACGAGGCGACCGTTCACCTTCGCGCCGGCGCAGCGGGAGCCCACCTCGCTGTGGATCGCGTAGGCGAAGTCGACGGCGGTCGCGTCCGAGGGCAGATTGATGACCTCGCCCTTGGGCGTGAAGACGAAGACCTCGTCCGGGAAGAGGTCGAGCTTGACCGCGTCCAGGAACTCGTGCGGGTCGGAGATCTCGCGCTGCCACTCGACGAGCTGCCGCAGCCAGTCGAATTTCGTGTCATCGCGCTCGGCGGCGAGACGGCCTTCCTTGTACTTCCAATGCGCGGCGATCCCGAGCTCGGCGTCGCGATGCATCTCCCGGGTGCGGATCTGCACCTCCATCCGCTCGCCGTGATCCCCGATCACGGTCGTATGCAGCGAGCGGTAGCCGTTCGGCTTCGGCAGCGCGATGTAGTCCTTGAAGCGTCCGGGCACGGGGGGCCAGATCGAGTGGATCTGGCCGAGCACGGCATAGCAGTCCTCGATGCGTCCCGAGACGATGACGCGGAAGCCGATCGCGTCGTAGATCTGGTCGATCTCGAGGTCGTGCGTCTTCATCTTCTGGTGGATCGAGGAGATGTCCTTGACCCGCCCCTTGACCTCGGTCTCGAGACCGAGCTCCGCGAGGCGCGCGGAGATCACGCCGATCACGCCCTCGATGTAGCGCTCGCGCTCGTCGCGACTGATCAGGAGCTTCGCCTCGAGCTCCTGGGCGGCATCCGGCTCGAGGGCGCGGAAGGAGAGGTCCTCGAGCTCCTGCTTCATCCAGTAGACGCCGAGGCGATGGGCCAGGGGGACGTAGATGTCCATCGTCTCCTGGGCGATCCGTCGCCTCGAGTCCTCGCTCATGTGCACGATCGTCCGCATGTTGTGCAGGCGGTCGGCGAGCTTGATCATCAGGATGCGGATGTCCTCGGACATCGCCACGAGCATCTTGCGGAAGTTCTCGGCCTGCCGCTCGCGGACGCTCGTGAACTCCATCCGGGCGATCTTCGTGAGGCCCTCGACGAGGAAGGCGACCTTGGGGCCGAAGAGACGCTCGATCTCCTCGCGGGTCGTGAGCGTGTCCTCGAGGGTGTCGTGGAGCAGGCCCGCAATGATCGTGTCCTCGTCGACGTTCAGGTCGAGGAGGATGCCCGCCACCTCGAGGGGGTGGATCAGGTAGGGCTCGCCCGAGAGGCGCTCCTGGCCGTCGTGGACCTTCGCCGTGAAGACGTACGCCCGCTGGAGCCGCTCGAGGTCGACCTGCGGGTTGTAGTCGAGCATGCGGTCGGCGATGTCGTTGAAGCGCAGCATGCGGGGCGGAAAAACTCGACTTTCCGGGTAGTTCGGGCGCCGGAGACGAGCTGGAGGGTACCCGGACCCCCCGCTGCGGGCAACGAACGGGCGTGCCGGGAGCGGTCGGGGCGAGACCTGCGGGCGCGCTCCGACGCTAGGTGTTGCGGAGCGCGGCGGCGTAGACGGCGCGGCGTGCGAGGCTCTCGGGCGACCAGACCTGCTTCGCGTCGTAGTACTCGGTCACGGCGGGCACGCCTTCCGGCAGGCGGACCCAGGGCTGCTTCGACGAGGTGTAGATGTGGATCCCGGGCGGGTACCGATCCGGATCGTCGAGCGTCCCGACGCGCACGAAGCGGACCGGTTCGAAGCCACCGTAGCGGCTCCACACGGCCACCCGGCACGACGGGCAGCGGAAGATCGCCTGACCGCGTCCGCTGGCCGACGGCGTGTCGACACACTCGGGTGCCTCGCCGAGCAACGTCAGTCGGTCGGTCTCGATCAGCGCGTTCGTGGCGAAGGCGCTGCCCGTCTCCCGCTGACACCATCGGCAATGACAGCCGTGGACGATCAGCGGGCTCGACTCCATGCGATACCGGACCGCGCGGCAGGTGCAGCCCCCCTCGCAGGCCTCCGACCCGTCGGCACTCGGCGCCCTTCCTCTTCCAGCCACCATCCGCTCTCCCCTCGCCCCACCCGACCCGCGCGTCGGGCGCTCAGCCCCGCCAACGCGCCATCACCCCCGCGCGACCGAAGCGCTCGGTGATCCCGCCTTCGGTCTCGCCGCGACGCACGGCCCCGATCACCTCGAGCACGTCCGCAACGGCCCGCTCGAGATCATCGTTCACGATCGCGTAGTCGAAGATCCGGGCCGCCGCGAGCTCCCGGTCGACGAGTGCCATGCGCTTCTGGATCACCGACTCCTCGTCCGTCCCCCGCCCGCGCAGCCGCGCCTCGAGCACCTCGAGGTTCGGCGGCAGCAGGAAGATCAGACACGCGTCGGGCAGGCGCTCCCGGACCTGAGCGGCCCCCTGCACCTCGATCTCGAGCACCACGTCGCGCCCGGCTGCGAGGGGCTCCTCGATCGCCCGGAAGCTCGTGCCGTATTGCCGGCCGTTGTACTCGGCGTGCTCGAGGAAGGCCTGCTGCTCCACGAGGCGACGGAAGCTCCGGTCGTCGACGAAGTGGTAGTCGACCCCGTCCCGCTCGCCCTTGCGCGGCGCGCGCGTCGTATGCGAGACCGAGACGACGAGGCGCGGGTCCGACGCGAGGATGCGACGACAGATCGTCGTCTTGCCCGTGCCCGACGGCGCGGCGATCACGAAGACGTGCCCGCGACGCGGCTCGCGAACGGCGGGATCCGAGCCACTCATTCCGTGGTCTCCCCATCGAAGTCCGGCGCGCCGCTCACTCCCCGGTCTCCCCATCGAAGTCCGGCGCGAGCCGTGTGGCGATCGTCTCGGGCGTGATCGCGGAGAGGATCACGTGGTCGCTGTCGGTGACGACGATCGAACGCGTGCGGCGCCCTTCGGTCGCGTCCACCAGCTTCCCACGACGCCCCGCCTCCTCGCGCAGTCGTCGCATCGGCGACGAGCTCGGCGAGACGATCGCGATCACCCGCGCCGCCGTCACGAGGTTCCCGTAGCCGATGTTGACCATGGTCGGCGCGACGGCGATGTGCCGATCCCGCACGCCGCGCTCGCTCCCCGCCGCCGCGGCGCCGGCGCCCTTGCCCACGCCCTTCTCCGCTCCGCCTCGACTACTCAACGTTCTGGACCTGCTCGCGGATGCGCTCGAGCTCCGTCTTCAGCTCGACGACGTCCTGCGCCAGCGGCGCATCCGAGGCCTTCGAGCCCACCGTATTCGCCTCCCGCCCGAGCTCCTGCAGCAGGAAGTCGAGTCGCCGACCGACGGGCCGACCGCGCTCCGCCTGCGCGAGGGTCTCGCGGCACTGCACGACGTGGCTGCGCAGGCGTACGAGCTCCTCCGTGATGTCGAGCCGGTCGGCCGCGATCACGATCTCCTGATGCAGACGCGCCTCGTCGAGCAGGCCCACGTCGCGCTGGATCTGCTCGGCCCGCTTCGTGAGCCGCGCACGCGCCGCCTCGACGACCTCGCCGGCCCGGCTCTCGAAGGCCGCGGCCAGCGCCTCGACGCGGGCGAGTCGGCCCTCGAACTCCTCCGCCAGCGAACGGCCTTCGGCGACCCGCATCGCCTCGAGCCCCTCGAGCGCCTCGTCGATCGCCTCGCCGAGCGGCCCGCGCAAAGCCTCGACCTCGAGCTCGGCCTCGACGATCTGCGTGACGCCCGGCAGCGCGAGCAGCGACGCGACGTCGAGATCGCCGGCCAGCGCGTGCCGCTCGCAGAGCTTCCGGCTGGCCGCCACGTACTGCGCCGCGAGCCCCTCGTCGATCTTCAGCTGCGAAGCCGAGCCCGCGAGCACGAGGCTGACCGTCACGTCGACCTTGCCGCGCGAGAGCGTCGCCTGGACCCGACGCTTGATCGCGGGCTCCTCGTCGAGGAGGAGCTTCGGCAGCCGGACGCGCAGATCGAGATGGCGATGGTTCACGCTGCGCGCCTCGACGTCGAGCACGGCGCCGCCGACCTGCCGGGCCGCCCGCCCGAAGCCCGTCATGCTGTGGATCACACTGCCTCCCCGAAGCCCGTCATACCGTGGATCACGCTCCCTCCCCGAAGCCCGTCATGCCGTGGATCACGCTCCCTCCCCGAAGCCCGTCATGCCGTGGATCACGGCTGCCTCCCGAAGGCGGCCCGCCCGTCGATCTCGATGCCGTCGATGAGGCCCTCCCGGTCGCCGATCACGAGGCCCCCTCGAAAGCGGCCCGGGCGGCCGCGATCGCGGGCCGGAGCTCGGCGGCGCTCACGACGGCCGTGCCGCTCTTCGCGACGGCGAGACCCGCCGCGGCATTGGCCACGATGCACGCATCCACCAGTGACGCGCCGGCCGCGCGACAGAGCGCCAACGCCGCAATCGCCGTGTCCCCCGCCCCCTGCACGTCGTAGACCTCGCGCGGCGTGGTCGGTACGTCGAAGGCCCGCCCGCTCGCGTCGAGTGCGCTGACGCCCGCCCGCCCCCGCGTCAGCACGACCTCGGCGCCACCGAGCACATGGGCGAGCTTCTCGAGCAGCGCCCGCCGCGCGGCGAAGTCGTCGACCCCGCCGGCCACGTTCGCGAGCGCCTCGTCGACGTTCGGCTTGAGCAGGCTGGCGCCGCGGAAACGCCCGAGGTCGCGCTTCGGGTCGACCATGACCGGGAGGCGATGCGCCCGCGCCGCCTCGAGGACGAAGCGGGCCAGTCCATCGACGAACACGCCCTTGTCGTAGTCCTGCAGGACCACGACGTCGACGACGGGCAGACATTCGGCGATCCGTTCGCGCAGGGCATCGCGCGTCGCGGCGTCGAAGGCGACCTGCTCCTCGCGATCGAGGCGCAGCATCTGCTGGGCGCGGGCGACCACACGCAGCTTGTGCGTCGTCGGTCGCTCCGCAGCCACGACCAGTCCCCCGGTCGACAGCCCGGCCTGCGCCAGCAGCGCCCGCACCGCTTCGCCCTCGGCATCGTCGCCGACCACGCCGACGAGCGTCGCCCGAGCACCGAGGGCTGCGACCCCACGCGCGACGTTGCCCGCCCCGCCCAGCGCGCGGATCGTCTCGCGCACGCGCACGATCGGAACCGGCGCCTCGGGGCTCACCCGATCGACGTCCCCCAGGCGGTACTCGTCGAGGATCACATCGCCCAGCACGAGCACGCGAAGGGTGGTCAGACGATCGAGGATCGCCTCGATCTGCGCCGTGCTCGAAGCGGATGCCGCTGCCGACACGAAGACGTCGTCCTCCCCCGTCCGAAAATCGAAGCGGCCCGCGCGTCAGTCGTGCGACCGCACCCCGTCGGGTACCGGGCCTCGCGCGAGCGCGTCCGCGAGGCTCGGGTCGGCGGGGCGTCCGCGAAGATGCCACAGCAGCCGTCCCCAGCGCCGGACGAAACGTGCACGCCGCCGCGGGCCGACCAGGGCCCCGGGAGCCCCGACCACGAGACCGACCGCCGCCGACAGCCCACGCAGACCGGCTGCGACCTCCGCCAGCACCCGCCCGTGGTGGGTGCGGAGATAGCGGTCGAGCGCGCGTTCGTACTCGATGCGGGTGGCGAGGGGCGCGCGCCGCTTGCTGCTCCCGCCGAGCGCGTGCGTGGCGAGGAGCCCCTCCGCCTGCATCACGCGGTAGCCGGCCTCGGCCGCGCGTCGGCAATACTCCGTGTCCTCGAGAAAGAAGAAGTAGGACTCGTCGAGCAAGCCCAGCCTCTCGATCAGCTCGCCCCGTACGAAGAGCGCCGCGCCGCGGATCGCCTCGACCGCGCGCAGCCCCGGGTCGCCGGGGAGGAGCGGACGCCGCGGGCCGCGTCGATGTCGGGGCGCCGCCCGCGGTCGCAGCCAGGCCACGAGCGGATCGGGCAGCAGCGTCGTCTGCCAGCCCGGCAGCGCGTGCACGGATCGCTGGGGCCGACCATCCGGAAAGCGCAGCTCGACGCCGAGCAGTCCGAGGTCCGGCCGCGCGTCGAGCAGTGCGACGCCCCGCGCGAGCACGTCCGGCGCGATCGCGACGTCGCTGTTGAGCAGCAGGGCGTGCCGGCCGCGCCGCAGACACAGCCCCCGGTTCACCGCTGCTGCGAAGCCGAGATTGCGCGCAAAGGGCAGCCATCGCACGGCCGGCCCCGTCCCACCCATCAGCTCGAGCGTCCCGTCCCGGGAGCCGTTGTCCACGACGATCGTCTCGACGGCGAGGCCCGGGCGCTCCGCGCGTGCGCGATCGAGGGCCGCGAGACAGTCGGCGAGAGCCGAGCGGTTCTCGAAGCTCGGAATCACGACGCTCAGGTCGATCATGCCGGGCGCACCCCGATCGAGGGCGCCGAAGAACCCGGTCCGAGCGCGCGGCGCTCGGCGCGAGCGAGGGCGGACCACGCCTCGTCGACGCCGATCGAGCGCAGGCAGCGATGGTCGATCGGGCAGCGACGGCGGTAGCAGGGACGACAGCCGTGCTCGGTCTCGAGCGCCTCGAAGGCGGCGAGGTTCGCCGCGGTCTTCTCGACCGCCGTGGGGCCGAAGAAGACGACGCCGGGCCGACCGAAGGCCGCGGCCACGTGACGCAGCCCGGCATCGTTCGCGACCAGCGCCCCCGCCTGCGCGAGCAGCGCCTTGACCGCCCCCAGATCGAGCGCGGCGTCGAGCACGACGAACGCGCCCGCGGCGGGCTCGACCCGCAGCGCCGCCTCGACACGCCGCAGCCGCTCGCCCTCCCCCGGTCCGCCGAGCAGCAGGACGCGTCGTCCCGACTCGAGCAATCGATCGGCGAGCGCCGCGAAGGACTCGGCCGGCCAGCACTTCGACTCGCCGTAGCCGGCACCGGGCGCGAGCACGATCGGCGGATCGGATGCGAGACCGCCTGCGTCGATGCCCCGGCTCGCGAGCGCGTCGGCGAGCCTTCGTCGCTCGTCCTCGGTCACCCGCAGCACGAGCCGCGCATCGTCGCTCCGGCGACCCGTCACGGCCCCCATCAGATGGAGCACGAACCGCTCACGCGCGACGAGGCGACGAGTCCCCCAGTCGGCGGGCACGGACACGACCTCGTGGAGCAGCTTGCGACGGACGGGATCACGCGCCGTCCCGACCACGTGCGCGACGCCACCGAGCCGCATGCGCAGCGCGGAGGAGATCGACTCGGGGATCACGATCCCGAGCTCGAATCGCTCGCGGGCCAGGGCACGTGCGTCGCGGAGCAGGTCCACTCCGCGCGACGGCCGTCGGGGCGCGATGCGCAGGCGGTCGTAGAGGCCGCTGCCCTCGAGCAACGGATGCAGCGCCTCGGGCAGCTCGAGCACGATCTCCGCCCGGGGCCAGCTCTCCCGGAGCAGACGCAATCCCGGCGTCGACATCACCACGTCCCCGAGCCAGTTCGGACCCCGCACCAGGATCCGCGCCTCCTCGCGCCGGGCGCGGCTCACGCGCCGCCCTCGGCCCCGCTCTCCGTCGATGCCTGCGTGCCGCCCACGGAGAGCGCCGGACGATCCGCGAGGCGCGCGAGCTCGAGGATCGCGTCTGCGACGCGGGCGGGCGGAATCGCGCGCATGCAGGCCGGATCGGCGCAGCCGCGTCGACACGGGCTGCAGGGCAGCGCGTAGTGCACACGGCGCCAGGGCGTCGCGGCCCAGGGTGCGTTCTGGATCGGATCCGTCGGACCGAGCAGCTGCACGACGGGCACGCCGGCGAGGGAGGCCGCGTGCAGCGGTCCCGTGTCGGCCGAGGCGAAGACCGCCGCGCGTGCGAGCAGCGCCAGCAGATCGTCGAAGGCGCGCGTCTCCGGCGCCGCGTGGGCAGCTCCGCCGGCGGCCCGGAGCACCTCGTCGGCGAGCTGACGCTCCTCGCGACCGGCGCCGCAGGCGACCCAGACCTCGAGCCCCGAGGCCGCGAGCCGCCGCGCCACCGCCGCCCATCCCGCCGTCGCATAACGTTTGTGCCGGGCGCCGGCACTGCTACCCGGATGCAGCAGTACGAAGCGGCTCGCCTGCTCGCGACCACTGATCCGAAGGCGCGCGACCATCCGGGCGAGGGCGATCGGCGAGGCCGCGAGCAGCGGATGAGCGGGGAGCTCGGCGTCGGGTACGAGCGCGGCGACGAGGGCCGCATTGCGATCGAAGCGCGACACGCCGCGCGAGGGCAGCTGCACGTGTCGATTGACGAAGACGTCGGAGAGCTCGCGCGCCACGCCCCGGCCGAAGCCGTAGCGCACGGGTGCACCCGAGAGACGGGCCAGCAGTCCACTCTTCAGGAGGCCGTGGAAATCGAGCACGAGCTCGAAGCGGCGGGCTCGCAGGCGCCGCAGGAAGCCGCCCAGACAACGACCGAAGGCGAGTGCGTCCGCCGCACGCAAGGCCGCGACGAGCTCGCCCCGCGGAAAGACCAGGGTCTCGTCGACGAGCCCCGAGGCCTCGACCACCCCGGCCGCCGCAGGCTCCACGAGCCAGGCGAGGTGCGCGCCGGGATGCATCTGCCGCAGACAGGCCGCCGCCGGGAGCGTCCGCACCACGTCGCCCATCGCGCCGAGACGGATGAGGAGCACGCGATCCGCGAACATCCCGTCCCCTCGCCGTCGCGACACCGCCCTACCCCTCCGCCGTCTCCCGGACCTGACAAGGCGCCCCGGAGCCGACGGGACCGCAGCCATCCCCCACACGCATCACGGAGCCGGACGCCGCCGCGGCCCGGAGTGCGTCGGACGCTCCCTCGCCGGCCCGTGGCGCGGCCGATAGGATAAGGAGCATGCGATGTCCGCGCACCCTGTCGCTCTACGTGATGCGCGAGACGTCGCTCTACTTCGGACTGTCCTTCGCCGTACTCACGCTCGTCCTGCTCACGCAGAACCTGCTGCGACGGCTCGACGAGCTCTTCCTGATCGGCATGACGCCGGCGGATCTCGCGGTCGTCCTGCGATGCATCGTCCCGGTCGCGCTCTCCTACTCGCTCCCCCTGGCCTTCCTCGTGGGCATCCTGCTCGCGATCCGGCGTCTCGGCGGCGACGGCGAGCTGCGCGGATGGCGCGCCGCGGGGCTCGGCCCGCTCGCCCTCCTCGTGCCCCAGCTCGTGCTCGGCGCGGCGATCGCGGGACTATCGGCCTGGCTGCTCTCGAGCGTCGAGCACGAGGCGCGACGCGAGCTCGTCCGCACCTTCAAGGCGGTCGCGGCACGGGGGGCCTTGATCGAGCCGGGCGTGTTCCGCCGCCTCGGCTCGCGCATCGTCTTCGTCGAGTCGCGGGAGCGCGACGGTGGTCTCTCGGGAATCATGATCTACGACGAGACGCAACCGGACCGCCCCTTCCACGTCTTCGCGAAGCAGGGCCAGCTGGTCTTCGACGCCGAGGCGGCGGAGATCGAGATCCGGCTCGCCGAGGGCGACCTGCATCTGCGCCCGCGGCCGGACGACCCCGACCGCTACGAGCGCATGCGCTTCGACGCCTTCTCGGTCCGCATGGACGTCGGCTTCCTGCTCGGAGCCGACTTCGGCCCGGTCCGTCCCAAGCAGATGGACCGCGCCGAGCTGCTCGCCGTGCTGGCCCGGGCGCGGGCCGGTGATCCGCTGCGCGAGCTCGATCAGCGCAATCCCATCGAGTACGAGCTCGAGCTCCACCGCCGACGGAGTCTGCCCTTCGCTCCGCTGCTCTTTGCCGCGGTCGCAGTCCCCCTGGCCCTCGCGAGCGAGCATCGCGGACGCAGTCTCGGCCTCCTGCTCGCCTTGACCGCCGCCTTCACCTACTACGGCCTCGGCGCGTTCGGCGAGTCGGTGGCACGCCAGGGCCGGGTGCCCGCGGCGGTGGCGAGCTGGCTTCCGAACGGGGTCTTCGCGGCAGCGGGCGTGACGCTCGCCGCGCGGTCGCGCGGACGGATCCCGCGATGACGGAGCCGGGGACCGGGATCGACCGGGTCTCGCATCGTGGATTCCGCCTCGCCTTTCCGAGCGGCGACCAGGCGCGGATCGACGGCGCCGGACTCGGCTGCGCCCGTGACTTCGACATCGTGCTGTCGAGCGGGCGGCGCGTGCCCGGCGGCCGGGGGGCGCACGTGCTCGTTCGCGATCACGCGGGCGTCCCGATCCGCCTTCGTCCCCTGCGACACGGCGGCTGGCTCGCCGGCCTCACGCGGGATCGTTTCCTGCGACCCGGGCGGGCGATGCGGGAGCTCGCGCTCTCGGTCGAGCTGCGTGCTCGGGGGATCGCCCTGGCCGAGCCCGTCGCGGCGATCGCGCGCCGACGGCGTCTCGTCTGGCGCATGGTCTTCGCGTCCGTCGACCGGCCCGACGCCCTCGACGGCGATGCCTGGCTACGCAGCGCGCCCGATGCGCCGCTCCGGCGCGCGGCCGCGGCGGAGCTCGGACGCAGCCTGCGGCGTCTGCACGATGCGGGCGTGCTGCACGGCGATCTGCAGCTGCGCAACCTGCTCGTCGAGCCCGGCGGCGACACGGGCCCCGCCCTCACCCTGATCGATCTCGATCATGCGCGACGCGTCGCTTCCCCGGGCCCCGGCGACCGGATGGCCGAGCTGATGCGACTCGCCCGCTCGGCCGGGAAGCTCGGTCACCAGGCACTCCTCGACCGCGACGGCGGCATAGCGCGGCGCGTCCTCGTCGCCTACTGCGCGGGCGACCGCGCGCTGCGCCGAGCGATGCTCGACCGCCTGCCCGTCGAGCGGCGCCGACTGCGTCGACATCGCCGGGCGTGGCCGCGCCGCGTCGCACGCAAGGCGCTGCTGCTCGCGACGTGCGCCGGACTCGTGGGATGTCCCGCCGACGAGCGCACCTCCCTTCGCGATGGGTCGGTCGAAGACTTCGCGGGGCAGGTCTCGGCGGAGACGCAGACGACGACGCCGCGCTGGTCGATGTTCGCACTCGGCGACACCGGTCGGGAGCCGGGCCCCTTCGCGTTCCTCGGCGGCCAGCTGCGGGTCGCAGCGGCGATGGAGCGGGAGGCGCAACGCGCGCCCGTCGACGCGATCACGCTGCTCGGCGACAACTTCTACTGGAACGGGCTCGATCGCGAGCACCTCGTCGAGCGCGTGCGACACAATCTCGTGCGGCCCTACTGCGCCTTCCTCGCCTTCGATGGTCCCCGCTCGAAGGAGGTCGTCGACGCCTGCGACGGCGAGCCCGGACGACTCGGCCCCGTTCCCCTCTTCGCCGTACTCGGCAACCACGACCTCAAGCAGCCCGGCAGCGCCGCCCTCGAGCAGGAATCGGTGCCGCTCTTCCTGCCGGGCTGGCGGATGACCCGGGGCCTCGCCGAGCCGCTCGAGGTCACGCCGGGGCTCAGCCTCGTGCTCTTCGAGTCCGAGCCCGCGATCCGCGAGCCCGAGCGCATGAAGGCCGCGCTGCGCGACGCCCTCACACGCGCCCGCGGCCCCTGGATCGTCCTCGCGGCCCACCGTCCGATCGCCACCGACGACCAGGGCGGCCTGCCCCGCGGCGGCTACCCCGCCTGGGTGCGCGAGGCGATCGCCGAGTCCGGGCGCGCGGTCCAGCTCGCACTCGTCGGACACCACCACAACCTGCAGGTCTTCGAGCTCGAGACGCCGACCCGACTGGTGCAGGTCGGCGCCGGGAGCGGCGGCGACGTCCGGGGTCCCCTGGCCGTCGACCATCCCGACGCCCGCTTCGGCGCACTCGCGCTCGGCTTCGTGCGCGTGGATCTGGTCGGCGCGACGGGGGACGACCCGGAGCGACTGGTCGTGTCGCTCTTCGCATTGCGCAGTCGATTCGGATGGCCCTGGCCCGGCCGCGCGTCGCTCGCGGCGCGCTTCGGAATCGACCGGGCGGGCCGTCTGATCCGCATCACGACCGATTGATCGGCGACCCTCGATCGAGGCGTCCGCGCTCGCGAAGCCAGGCCTCGAGCGCATCGAGCACGGCGGCCTCGTCGTCGATCTCCGCCGCACTCTCGAGGACGAGCACGACGCGCTCGCCCGGCCAGTCGGGCTGGATCTTGAGCGCGTCCTTCTCGCTCGTGATCCAGGCCTCGGGCGTGACGTCGAGGTCGCGCAGGTCCCGTGGACGATAGTCGTGATGATCCCGGAAGAGACGCTCCGCGACGATCCGGGCGCCGAGCCCGCGCAGGGTGCGCCGCAGCGTCTCGGGCCGACCGAGCGCGCAGAGCAGCCCGACCCGTCGGTCCTTCAGCCAGTCGAGGGACTCGTGGCGACGGCGGTCCAGGGAGACGAGTCCCTCCGCGCGGCGACGCGCCCGGAGGACGCGCCCGCCGCGAGCCCGATGGGCTTCGAGGATCGCGTCCAGTGCGGACGTCGGGCGGTGCGCCGGGGTCGCCCCGACGATCGCCGAGGCCCCACCGGGCGCGTCGGTCTCTGCATCGACGAGGCAGAGCCAATCGGCGGCGGCGAGACTCGAAGCAGGCTCGCGCAGGGGCCCGGCCGGCAGGACCCGACCGTTTCCGAGCGGATCGGGGCCGTCGAGGCAGACGAGGTCGAGATCGCGGGCGAGGCGATGGTGCTGGAATCCGTCGTCGAGCACGAGGATCTGCGCGTCGAAGGCGGCGACGGCGTGATGACCGACGACCCGACGGTCGCGGCCGCATAGCACGGGCACACCGGGCGCCTGGCTCGCGAGGAGCAACGACTCCTCGCCGCTCTGCGCGACGCTCGAGAGCACCCGCCGACCGTCGGAGACGACGCAGACCGGGGCCCGCGAGGCGCCGCGATAGCCGCGGCTCGCGAGCACGACGCGATGGCCCCGGTCCTGGAGCGCCCGGGCGAGACGGGCGGCGATCGGCGTCTTGCCGGCTCCCCCGACGGTCAGACCGCCGACGCTCACGATCGCGCAGGCCGGACGGCCCCGGACCGCGGAGCGACGTCGGCCGAGGCGACGATGGAGCCGGGCGCCGAGTGCGTAGGGCCAGCTCGCCACCCGCAGCAGACCCCGTGCGACCGCCCTGCCGACCCGCACCAGCGGCGTCGATCCGACGGCGGCGGCCCCGTCGTCCGGCCCCCGTCCACCCGGCGTCTGCGCCATGCTAGGCGCCCCCCGCGTGCGTCCGACCCCTCCGATCGAGGACCTCCTCGAGCATCGCGAGCGTGCGATCGAAGCTGCCGCGATGGGCCAGCAGCGTCTCGCGTCCGATCTCCCCCCGACGGCGGCAGGCCTCGAGATCGTCGAAGGCCTCGACCACCGCGCGAGCGAGCATCTCACGCGAGTCCACGCATCGCCCCGCGCCGCCGTGCGTGAGGATCTCGACGACCTTGCGCACGTTCTCGTAGCGCGGCCCGAAGAGCACGGGACAGCCCGCGTGGACGGGCTCCACCAGGTTGTGCCCACCGATCGGCGCGAGCGTCCCACCCACGAAGGCGACCGACGCCGTCGCGTAGAGCGCGGGCAGCTCGCCCAGGGTGTCGAGCACGAGGACCTCGCCCGGCACGAGGTGACGCCCCTCGAGCCGGCTGCGCAGCCGGACCCGCCGCCCGCGCGTGCGACACGACCGCTCGATCGCGGACGCGCGCTCGATCTGGCGGGGCGCCAGCACGAGCACGAAGACGTGCCCCGCCTTCTCGGCCGCCTCGAGCGCGTCGACCAGCGCCTCCTCCTCGCCCGCGTGCGTGCTGCCGCCGATCACGACCGGCACGTCGGCCAGCGCGCGGATCAGATCGATCGCGAGGGCCGGCTGCTCGGTCGGCGGATCGAGCTTGAGGTCGCCCGTGACCCGCACCCGCGCCTCCGGCACGCCGAGCTCGACGAAGCGCTCGGCATCGAGATCCGTTCGGGCGCCGACGGCGTCGAGCCTGCGCAGCGTCGTCCCGAGCAGCGGACGCACGCGGCGATAGCGGGGGAAGGACCGGTCCGAGAGGCGACCGGAGGCGACGACGATCGGCACGTCGTGGCGCGCACAGCCGGCGATCCAGCCCGGCCAGAGCTCCGTCTCGATCAGCACGGAGAGCCCGGGCCGCGCACGGCGCAGCGCGCCCTCGACGCACCACGGATGATCGAGGGGAGCGAGCTGTGCCGGTAGCTCCGGCAGCTCGCGGCGCAGCACGCTGCGCCCGCCCATCGTCATCGTCGAGGTGCGCACGGCATGCCCCCGGACCGCGAGCTCGCGTGCCAGACGCGAGGCCGCCTTCGCCTCGCCCACGCTCGAGGCGTGGATCCAGACCGTGCTCGGGCGCGGCCCGGACGGACCCCCACCCGGGTGCGGCGAGGTCGCCGCGCGGCCCTCGTCGGATGCGAGCGGAACGAGCCGGCCGAGGCGCTCGCCGAGCCCGGGCCGAAGGCGCGGGCGCAGGAGCAGCGCCACCAACAGCAGTGGCGCCAGAGCCAACGCCGAGAGCAGCGCGATGCTATGCCCCAGGATGCTCAAGCATCTCCTCCACGATCCTGGCCACCCGCTCGCTGGCGCCCTCGCCCGCCGCCGGATCCGCCGCATCGAGCCGCGCACGCGTCGACCCCAGCGCCGCGATCATCCGCTCGCGAAGGGGCCCCTCGAAGAGCGGCTCGAGCGCCTCGGCGAGTCGCTCGGGCTCGGCCTCGGTCTGCAGACGCTCCGGCACGATCTCCGCCCCGGCCACCAGGTTCGGGAGGGCGAGCCAGCGCGTGCGGAGGCTGCGGCCTGCGAGCCAGGCGGTCAAGGGATGGACACGCCCCGTCACGACCATCGGCCGCAGCCGCGCCAGCAGCTCGAGCGTGACCGTGCCCGGCTTCGCGAGGGCGACGTCGATCGCGTCGAGGGCCGGGCGGTTCGCGCCTTCGGACGTGGGCACCGGATCGGTCGGGACGCCGCCGGTGAAGTGCACTCGCCCGCCGACCCGCGCGAGCCCGTCGGCGGCGAGGGCGCGGGCCGCCGGCTCGTCGAGATTCGGTGGCAGCACGACGAGCGCCTCGAGACCGGGCCGCCGGTCGCGCAGCCGCCCGTAGGTCTCGAGCCCGAGCGGCAGATGGCGACGCCACTCCGCGGGGCGACTGCCCGGGAAGAGCCCGAGCAGCTCGGCCTCCGCCGGCAGCCCGAGCGCGGCCCGGGCGATCGTGCGCAGGCGCGGCAGATCGGCGACCTCGATCGGCGGCAGCCCATCGAGCGCCGGATGCCCGACGTAGTCGACGGCGACACCGTGGGCCGCGTAGAAGTCGACCTCGAAGGGCAGCACGACCGCGATGCGCTCCGTCCGCGCGACGAGCTTGCGCAGCCGGCCCGGACGCCAGGCCCAGATCTGGGGCGCCACGGCGTAGAGGATGCGAGCGCCCCCGGCGGCTCGAACGCGGCGTGCGAAAGGAAGATGGAAGCCCCCCGAGTCGATCAAGACGACGAGCTCGGGTCGCTCCGACTCGAGACAGGCCCCCAGCGTCCGCCAGGCCGTGACGAGCCCGCGCGCGTGTCCGAGCAGCTCGACGAGCCCGCCGACGGCGACCCGGCGCTGGTCCACGGCCAGCTCGACGCCGGCCTCGGCCATCGCCGCGCCCCCCATCCCCACGAAACGCAGATCGGGACGCCGCGCGCGTAGCCGACGGACGACGCGGGCCGCGTGTCGATCACCGGAGACGTCGCCCGCGGAGATCAGGATCGTCGTCACGTCGGGCCCTCCCCGCGTCGCACGCCCTGCGGATCGCGGGTCACGCGTTCCGACCCGCGTTCGCTCCCGCACGCGGCGCACTCCGATCGTGCGCATCGATCGCCTGCTGCACGCGTGCGACCCATTCGAGGGCCGCGACGCCGACCGCGCCATCGTTCTCCGGCGGCGCCCCGTGCAGGCGAGCCTCGAGGAACGCGCGCCACTGGGACTCGAGCGGGTCGACGGGCGGGCACTCGATCGAGCCGCCCGGCGACAGCTGCACCGTGTGCCGCAGCAGGTCGACGATCGCCACGCCGCGTGTGCCCTCGATCCGCACCGTCCGGCGGCGCGACGCGTGCACACGGCTCGCGCGCAGCTCCACGACGCAGCCCGTCGCGAGCTCGAGCCGGGCCCAGGCCTCGTCGAGCAGCGCGTTGCGCACGCGCCGACCACTCGCCTCGACGGAGACGACCTCGCCGCCGAGCCAACGCGTCGTCCAGTCGAGGTCGTGGAGCATGAAATCCTGCACGACGTCGATGTCGAGACCGCGCTCGACCGGCGGGCCGAGCCGCTCGACCTCGATGCGCCGGATCGACCCGACGCGTTCGGCGGCCACGCGCCAGGCCGGCTCGTACCACTCGACGTGTCCCACCTGCAGCAGTCGCCCGGCTCGCCCCGCGCGTTCGACGAGAGCACGACCACTCGCGACGTCCGACGCGAGCGGCTTCTCGACGAGGACGTCGAGCCCGGCGTCGAGGGCGGCCTCCGCGAGGACGACGTGATCCGCCGTCGGCACCGCGACGATCACGGCGTCCACGTCGCCGTGGAAGGCCGCCGCGTCGCGACCGGCGCGTGCCCCCAACGCGCGTGCCACGCGCTCGGCCCGCGCCGGATGGCGGTCGACGACGCCGACGAGTCGGCCGCCCTCCCCGCCCGCCGCGAGCCGCGCCACCGTGCGTGCGTGGAGCGTGCCCATCCGCCCCGCCCCGACGACACAGACACGTGTCTCCCTCACGGACTTCCCTCGCAGGCGGCTTCGTCGAGGGACAGGCCCCAGACGGCGATCTCCGAGCGCTCGGCGATCGCCCGGAACTCCGCCCGCTCGAGGATCAGCGCAGCGCCGGCCTCGATCGCGAGCGCCCGCGCCCCCACGGCCTGCATCGCGCGAAGCGTGCCCGGCCCGACCGCGGGCAGGTCGAAGCGTCGATCCTGACCCGGCCGGGCCCCCTTCACGACCGTGACGCCCGCGCCCCCGAGCGCTCCCCCGCGTCGGATCGTCTCGTCGGTGCCCTCGATCGCCTCGACCGCGAGCACGCAGCCCTGCTTCACGACCACGCTCTGGCCGACGCCCGCGCGCCCGAGTGCGCGCACGATGCCACCGCCGAAGACGGCATCGGCGCACTCCTCCGACGAGGGGGTACGGCCGGCGATCGCACCGACGGGCGCGAGCAGCGGCGCCAGCCAGACCTCCTGCGACAGGACCTCGAAGCCCGCGCCCACGAGCCAATCCGCCAGTCCGCGGAGCAGCGGCTCGTCGCCCCGATCGACGAGCCGGGCCAGCAGCCCGACCGCCTCGGCATCCGGTGCGACGAGTCCCCGTCCGTCGAGCAGGAGCGATTTCGGAACGGCTCCCACCAGCAGGAGTCGCCGCACCCCGAGCTCGGCGAGCGCGTCCCGCATCGCCGCGAGCGCGCCGAGGCGCATCCAGCGCAGGGCATCTCCCGAGAGCGCCGTCGCGAGCGCGGGATCGCTGAGCCCTTCGAAGGCGATCGCCGCGACGGGCCGGCCCTGCTCGCGCAGCCGGACGACGGCCTCGAGCGGCAGCCGCCCGGCCCCGGCGATCAGGCCGATCGGCGCGGCAGAAGACGTGCGGGGATCCTCCACGCCGTCCCCTAACGGCAGAAGCCGCGCTCGGTCTTCCGCAGGAAGGTCACGAGGCGCTCGACCTCGGGCACGCCCCCCATCTCCTCGTCGACCCGGGCGAGCGCCTCCTCGAGCCGGAGCTTCGAGTGGAAGATGAGATGGAACGCATGCTTGATCTGCGCACGGGTCTCCCGCGAGAAGCCCCGGCGTCGTAGACCGACCGTGTTCAGGCCGACGAGCCGGGCGCGATCCCCCGCCACCATCGAGAAGGGCGGCGCGTCGAGCGACAGCTTCGAGCCGCCGGCGACCATCACGGATTCGCCGACCCGGGCGTGCTGGTGGAGGCCGGTATAGGCGCCCAGCACGGCGTGGTCACCGACCTGCGCGTGACCGCCGAGCCCGCAGAAGCTCGCGATGATCGCGTGGTCCCCCACGCGGCAATCGTGGCCGATGTGCGCGCTGTTCATGAGGTAGGCGTCCTCGCCGATGCGCGTGCAGCCGCCGCCCCGCGCGGTGCCGACATGGACCGTGACGTGCTCGCGGATCTGCGTGCGCGCACCGATCTCGAGGCTGGTGCTCTCGCCGTTGAAGGCGCGGTCCTGCGGCTCGCCGCCCAGACAGGCGTGCGGAAAGATCCGACAGCCCGCGCCGATCCGCGTCTGCCCGAGCAGCGTGACGTGGGCGGCGACCTCGACGCCCGACCCGAGCTCGACCTCCCGACCCACGAACGAGAAGGGACCGACCACGACGTCCTCGGCCAGGATCGCTCCGTCTTCGACGCATGCGGTCGGGTGGATGTCGGGCAAGGGTCGGTCCTGCCGGGGGAAGGATTGCGCGCGACGCGTCCGCGCGACCTGCGCCGCGCTTCCGTGCCGCGCCTCAGTCCTGCCGATTGAAGGTCTTGATCACCAGGTCCGTCACGTCGAGGGCCTCGCGATGGTAGACGATGCCGGGGGCATCGATCCGCAGGATCGTCGAGAAGTCGTTGTCGCGGCCGACCCGCTTGAGCACGGCGTCGAGCTGCTCGAGCAGGGGCTGCACGAGGCGCTGCTGCTCGATCTCGAGCTGGCCCTGCTCCTCCTTCGCCTTGTTCTCGACCTTGTTGCGGAGCTCGACCATGTCGAGCTGCTTCTGCCGCTTGGCGTCCTCGCTCATGACGAATTCCTTCGCCTGATACTCCTTCTGCAGCGCCTCGAGCTGCTCGGCCATCGGCGCGATCCGCCCCTGGGCCTCCCGGCTCTTGCGCTCGAGCTCCTCGCGCGCGGCCTTGCCCTTGTCGACGGTCGCGAGGACCTGCTCGATGTCGACGAATCCGATCTTGACCTGATCGTCGGATGCTCCGAGGCTCCAGGCGACGACCGCCACCAGCACGACCAGAATCAGGCTCTTCTCGATCTTCATGCGCGAAATTCCCCTTTGAGAGTCGAGTTTCCGACTCCGCCCGAACGATTCTAGATCCCCAGACCGCCGACCGAGAACTCGAAGACCGGGCTCTGCTCGTTGGCGCGCGGGTCGATCGGGAAGCCGAGGACCAGCTGGAGGGGACCGAAGGGAGAGAACCACAGGACGCCGGCGCCGTAACCGTAGCGCCACTCCGTGACGTCGAACAGCACGTCCCCCTCGACGAAGGCGTTGCCGCCGTCGATGAAGCCGATGCCCATCAGGCCGATCTCCTCGGAGATCGGGAAGCGGTATTCGAAGCTGCTGCTGACGAAGGAGCTGCCGCCGATCACCTGGGTCTCCCCGATGTCGGCGAAGTCCTCGAAACGCTTGTCGCCGATCCGGTTGCAGCGCCCGTTGCCGTTGCCGAAGGTGGGGTTCGCCCCGAAGCGGTTGGCGAGGGTGTCGTCGCAGATCGCCGCGACCTGACCGGTCGCCGGGTTGCTGATCAGACGGGTGCCGACGGGATGGTAGACGCGACCGGAGCCGAGCTCCGTGAAGCGGAGCTCCGCGCGCCGGGGACCCACCGAACGGCCCTGGTAGCCGCGTAGCCGGGTGTTGCCCAGACCGCCGAGGAAGTAGCGCTCGGTGAGCGGCAGCCGGACGTCGTCGTCGATCCGGTCGAGATTGCCGGCATTCGTACAATTCGCGGGGTCGGCGCAGACGGCGGAGTTGCGGAAGCCCAGATCGAACTCGGAGATGCGGTTGAAGGGCAACGCGTAGCCGAGTCGGGTGGAGAGCACGAAGGTCGATCGGTCGAAGAGCCAGTCCGGCGCCCCGAAGTAGTAGCCCGCCCGCGCCTCGAAGCTCAGGAAGCGCGAGAAGCCACCGAGGCCGGCGTATTCGAGGGAGCCGCTCGCCGCGTAGCCCGCGGTCGGAGCGAAGCGGTCGTTGCGCGTGTCGACGCCGAGAGAGAGGCCGAGGCGGCTGGTGCTCTGACCGCCCTGCAGGACCTGCCGCGAGATCGGCGCCGCGAGCGAGTTGAGGTTCGTGTTCTGGCGCACGGTCCTCTGCGAGTAGCTGTAATGCGTCGAGATCGAGGCCGTGTTGTCGACGGTCAGCGGATGGCCGATCGAGACTTCGATGCCCTGCTGGTCCTGCTCGAAGGCGTTGAAGCGGACCTGGGTGAGGAAGGCGGTCGCGCTGAACGAGAAGGTCGACCCCAGGAAGTAGGGATCCGTGAGGGACACGAAGTAGCGGCTCGAGTTGCCACCGATGTCCGCGGAGACGTTCGCGCCGTAGCCGCGGCCGAAGAGATTCGACTGGGAGAGCGACGCCGTGAAGATGAAGTTGTCGGCGGAGGAGAAGCCGGCGCCGAAGCTGAAAGCGCCGGTCGGCCGCTCGACGACGTTCACGTCGAGGTCGAGCTGACTCGGGTCCTCGGTCGTATCGGGCTCGAAGGCGACGTCCTCGAAGTAGCCGAGGCGCTTGATGCGGAAGCTGCTGACCTGCAGCGCGCGAGCCGAGTAGAGCTGCCCCTCGACGAGGCGGATCTCGCGCCGGATGACCGAGTCGACCGTGCGGGTATTGCCGTGGATGTCGATGTTGCGAACGAAGTAGAGCGGCCCCTTCTCGACGACGAACTCGACGTCGACGGTGAGTGCTTCGGGGTCCGTCCGCGTGATCGGATTGACGTTCGCGAAGAAGAAGCCGCGGTCCGTGTAGTGCGTCTCGAGGGTCTCGACGTCCGCGGTCAGGCTCGAGCGGCTGAAGACCTCGCCCTCGACGAGCTGGATCTTCTTGCGCAGCGCCTCGAGATCGATCGTCTGGTCGCCCTCGACGGAGAGGGCGCCGACCTTGAACTGCGGGCCCTCCTCGATTCCGACGCGCAGGAAGAGGCCCTCTTCCCGGGGTTCGACCTCGGGGCCGATCACGCGCGCCTGCACGTAGCCGTTGTCCGTGTAGCGCTTCTCGACGAGCCGAAGGTCGCGCAGGAAGATCGGCTCGGAGTAGGTGCCGGTCCGATCGAACCAGCTCGTCGCGAAGGAGTAGAAGCGCCAGGTCTTGGTCGAGAAGCCCTCGCGGAGCTCGTCGTCCGTGAAGGCCTCGTTCCCCTCGAACTCGATCCGCCGGAGCTTGAGCTTCTCCTTCTCGACGACGTCGAAGGTCACGGCGATCGAGCCCTCGGCGATCTCCTCGATCTCGTAGCCCACCTCGGCGAGGTAGAAGCCCTCGCTCCGGTAGAGCGCCGTCACCCGCTCGACGTTCTCGCGCAAGAGCGGGTAGTCGAGCGGCGTCCCCGTCGTCAGGGTCAGCGCCTCCTTGATCTTGTCGCCGTCGATCTCGTCGTTGCCGGCCACCGCGATCTCGCGCACGACCGGGCTCTCGACGACGTCGAAGACGACCCGCAGGCCCTCGGCCGTCTCGTCGACGAAGACCTTCACGTCGCTGAAGAAGCCCTGCTGGAAGACGGCCCGGACGTCGCGGGCGACCTGCCCCGCGTCGTAGGGCGCGCCGGCCGCGGTCCGGATGCGCGCGCGGATCGCGTCGGCCTCGACGCGCCGATTGCCGCGCACCTCGACCGCGGCGACGGTCTCGCCCCCGCTCCCTCGCACCTCGCCGAGGATGCGCTCGGCGCGCACGATCTGGAAGACGACCGTCACGCCCGAAGGCCCCTGCTGCGTGCGGGCGACGACGTTCGCGATGCGCGGATCGGCGGCCAGCGCGCGACGGTCGGCCTCGAGCTGGGCGGCGTCGAAGACGTCACCCTTCTTCACACCGAGCTGCGCCTCGAGCTCGGCCTCGATGCCGCCCGCGCCCTCGAAGCGCACGTCGACGACGCGATCCGGCACGCCGCCCCGCACCGCCGCCACGACCCGCTCCGCGAGCTCGCCGACCCGATCGAGCAGCTCGCGCTCGCTGTCCGCCGTGAGCACGAGACTCTTGCTCGCCGCGCCGCGATCCGCCGGCGTGACGCGCACATCGAGACTGAAGCGCCCGGCCAGCTCCGTCAGGCTGCCCGCGACCATCGCGTCGAAGCCGGTCTGCGTCGCGAGCGCCCGCAGCGTGGCGTCGGAGCGATCCGCATCGGGCGGGGCGATGCCGTAGCGCTCCTCGAGCGTGCGGCGGGAGATCGCGCTGACCTCGCCCCCCGCCTCGATGCGCTGGGCCAGGAGCTCGTCGAGGGAGGCGCCGACCGACGACGCCGCACCGGCGCTGTGCACGCGGAAGGGCAGCACGACGATCCGCCGATCGGCCCGCACCGGGGCCTCGGCAGGCGCGGCGTCGATCGCGCCGTACTCCTCGGGTCCCGCCTGGGCAAAGGCGACCGGGGTCCCCGCATCCGAGAGGAGGAGGCCCACGAGCACGAGCCCGGCGCGAAGGCCGGACGTCGACGCACGACGCAACGCGGCCGCCCGACGCCGGACACGCCGAAGGAACCGCGGCGCGAAGCCGGACGAGGACGCACGCATCGGATCGCGCAGCGGGATCGATCTCCGAAACGGGCCGGCGGACGCGTCCCGCCCGGTCGCTCGTGGCGAGCGCCCCGGGACGCGGGCGTCGCGGCCTCCCCCCCACCCCGGAGAGGATCCGACGCCGCCCTGCCGGCCCCGTCGAGTCGGCGGAGGGTATGGAAGGCCCCGCCCGCTTTCAACCGTCCGCAATCGCCAGAATCGTCGCAGCGACGCGCATTTACGGAAAAATCGACGGCCCGGACGCCGGTCCCGCCCCGGCGCAAACCCAGGGGCCGGCAGCGGTGTCCCAGGCCGACCGTGCGGGTCGCGTCCGCCCGGCTTCAGACGACCGCGGCCCCCGGGTCGCCCTCGTGCAGCCTGCCTTCGCGCAGCACGAGCACGCGCCCGAGCTGATCCGCCATGCGCTTGCTGTGGGTGACGACGACGAGGGTCGTGCCGCGCGTGCGGTTCATGTCGAAGAGCAGCTCCGCCACCTGGTCCCCGGTCGCGGGATCGAGGTTTCCGGTCGGCTCGTCCGCGAGGACCAGCGGCGGATCGAGGACGAGGGCACGAGCCACGGCGACCCGTTGGCGCTCGCCCCCCGAGAGCTTGCCGACCGCGTGCTCGATGCGATGGGAGAGGCCGACGTCGCCGAGCATCCGCTCCCCCCGCGCGCGCATCTCGTCGGGCGGCACGCCCTGGATCAGGCCCGGCATCATGACGTTCTCGATCGCCGTGAACTCGGGCAGCAGGTGGTGGAACTGGAAGACGAAGCCGAGGAAGCGACCACGCAGATCCGCCAGCGCCTCGCGCGAGCGGGCGAAGACGTCCTCGCCCCGGAAGCGGATGCTGCCCGCGCTGGGATGGTCGAGGGTCCCGAGGATGTGCAGGAAGGTCGACTTGCCGACGCCCGACTGCCCGACGATCGCGATCCGGTCGCCCTCGGCGATGTCGAGATCGAGATCCTTGAGCACCTCGACGCGCCCGGCCGCCGTCTCGAACGAGCGCGCGAGGCCACGGATCCCGACCAGGGGCGCGCGCATGGTCCCCGCCGCCGTCGTCGTCGGGCCTGCCCCGGCGCTACTCATGCCGCAGCCCCGCGGCCGGATCGATCCGCGCGCCCTGCCGGCTCGGCAGGAGCGTCGCCCCGAGCGAGAGGATCATCGCGATCGCCGCCACGCCGATCACCTGCACGGGCTCGACCTTCGAGGGCAGCTCGGAGAACTGGTAGACGCTCGCCGGGAGCGTATCGATTCCAGTCACCCGCTCGATCATGTCCTGGATCCAGGAGAGCTGTCCGGTCACGGCGATCCCGGCGGCGACGCCGAGCGCCGTGCCCACCAGCCCGATCAGCGTCCCCTCGAGCGCGAAGATCCGCTCGATCATCGCGTCCTCCGCGCCCATCGCCTTCAGGATCGCGATGTCGCTCGACTTCTCCATGATCATCATCACGAGGGTCGCGACGATCACGAAGGCCGCCACGACCATGATCATCGTGAGCAGCAGGAACATCATCACGCGTTCGGTCTTGAGCGCCTGGAAGAAGGCCGGGAAGACCTCCTTCCAGTCGCGCGAGTAGAAGGGGTAGCCCAGGACGTTCTCCACCTCGCGGCCCACGATCGCCGAGCGGTAGTGATCGGTCGTGCGCGCCTCGATGCCGTCGACGACGGGACCCGTCTTGCGGAAGTCGCGCGCCGCCTCGAGCGTCGTGTAGGTGAAGGCCTCGTCGTATTGGTAGAAGCTCGACTCGAAGACGCCCACGACCGTGAAGCGCTTGAGCCGCGGGCCGGGACCGAGGGGGGTCGGCGGGCCGCCGAAGGGCGAGATCAGGAGCATCGAGTCGCCGACCCCGAGCCCCATGCTCGTCGAGAGGTGCCCACCGATCACGATGCCCGGCGCCGACTCGGGATCCGCGACCGAGGCGAATCGAGCGACGAGGTCGGCGCGTTCCTCGCCCGGCAGCGGCCGCAGGTCGTTCTCGAGATCGGTCACGCGACCGACGCTCGCCGGGTCGACGCCGCGCAGGCGCACGCTCGAGATCTGTCCCTGGCTGCCGCGGACCATCCCGTCCGCGTCGAGATAGGGACTCGCGGCCTCGACGCCCGGCACGGCGCGGACCCGGGCGAGGATCTCGTCGTAGTCCGTGAAGGGTCCGAAGCTGCTGTGCACCGTGAAGTGCGCGCGGTTGCCGAGGATCTCCTCGCGCCAGGTCTGCTCGAAGCCGTTCATGACGGAGAGCACGACGATGATCAGCCAGACACCGGCGGCGATGCCGCCGACGCAGATCGCCGTGATCGCGGAGATGAAGACCTGGCGGCGCTTGGCGACCAGGTAGCGGGTCGCGATGAACCACTCGACCGAGCGGCGCATGGCGAGGAAGCCCGCGATCGCGAGGGGCACGAGCCCGAGGACGACGGCGCCGAAGAGCAGCCCGAGCAGACCCGAGCCGATCCCGAAGGCGGGGGCGAGCCCGTCCGGCGGGAGCGCGAGGGCCGCGAGGGCACCGGGGACGAGCGCGAGGGCCACCGTCCAGGCGAGCGCCGGGAAGACCCCACCCACCCCGCTCCGACGCCCGATCGCCGCAGCGACGACGGCGATCGCCAGCGCGACGCCGCAGGTGGTGGGCGCGAGCGAGCGGTGGCCCGTGGCGGCGAGCTCGAGGCCGGTCGCGAGGGCCGCGATCCCCGTGAACACGCGACCGAGCGCGGCCTGCGAGAGGAAGCGCATCGCGAGTCGCACGCCGAGCAGGAACACGCCACAGGCGATGCCCGAGGACAGCAGCCGACCCGCGAAGAACGCACGCCACTCGTCCCAGGTGAAGACCGAGTCCGAGGGCAGGCTCTCGACGGTCAGCAGCAGCGCCACGCCGAACGCGACGAAGAGCCCGGCCCCGATCGGAAGGACCCAGCCCCGCGCCACCCGTGCGAAGCGGTCGAGCACCAGCAGCGCCGAGCCGACGTAGACGAGTGTCATGGCCAGGATGCCGGCGGCCAGCGTCACGATGAAGACGACGGCCAGCCCGCCGCCGGCCGCGCTCGCCGCCGCGAGTCCGCGTTCGAGGAGTCCCTCCATCCCGCGCTAGGCCCCCGTGCGCGCGTCGCCGCGCGCACGCAGCGACCCGCCCTGTGCGAGCAGCGTCGCCCGGATGAAGGCGTCGAGATCGCCGTCGAGCACACCCTCGACGTTGCCGATCTCGAGATCGGTCCGATGGTCCTTGGCGCGTTGCTGCGGATGCAGGGTATAGGAGCGGATCTGGCTGCCGAAGCCGATCTCGCGCTTCTCGCCCGTGAGCTCGGCGAGCTTCTCCTCCTGCAGCCGACGCTCGCGCTCGAAGAGCTTCGCCCGCAGCATCTTCATCGCCATCGCCCGGTTCTTGTGCTGCGAGCGCTCCATCTGGCAGGCCGCCACGATCCCGGTCGGCAGGTGCGTCAGGCGCACGGCCGAGTCGGTCTTGTTCACGTGCTGGCCACCGGCGCCGCTCGAACGATAGGTGTCGACCCGCAGGTCCTTCTCGTCGATCTCGATCTCGATCGAGTCGTCGATCTCGGGCACGGCGGTCACGCTGGCGAAGGCCGTATGGCGGCGGGCGTTCGCGTCGAAGGGCGAAATGCGCACGAGACGATGGACGCCCTGCTCCGAGTTCAGGTAGCCGTAGGCGTACTCGCCCTCGACACGAAGGGTGACGCCGCGGATGCCCGCCTCCTCGCCCGCCTGGATGTCGACGATCTCGGTCTTGTAGTCGTGCCTTTCGGCCCAGCGCAGGTACATGCGCAGCAGCATCTCGGCCCAGTCGCAGGCGTCGGTCCCGCCAGCCCCCGCGTTGATCGAGAGCAGCGCATTCGAGGCGTCGTACTCGCCGCCCAGGAGCTGCTGGAGCTCGGCGTCCTCGAGCACGCCCTCGACCTCGTCGCATTTCTCCGCGACCTCGGCGAGGGTCTCGGCGTCCTCCGCCTCCTCGGCGAGCTCGAGCAGCACGTCCGCGTCCTCGAGCCCGGACTCGACCCGATCGTGCAGGGCGAGCTCCCGTTCCACGGCGTTCTTGCGGCGACCGACGTCCTGCGCGGCCTCGGGGTCGTCCCAGAGATCCGGGCGCGCCATCTCGCCCTCGAGCTCCTCGAGCTGGCGTCGCAGGCCCGCTACGTCAAAGACGCCCCCGGAACTCGCCGAAACGCGTTCGCAGCTCGCGCACGCGCTCGGCCAGCTCGGCCATGTCGAGCCGGCGGGCCTTCTCACCGCCGCGCTCGCCCGTCCTTCGTTCGTCCTTGCCCGCGCTCATCCTCTCGGTTCCCCTCCCCGGCCGCGGGGGCGGCAAGCGCCCACGCCCCGCTCCGGCGCCTCGTCAATCTTCCGATCCGTGGCGATCGCCGCGCCCCCGCCGTCGGGACCACGCCGCACGACCCACGGCGCCGACCGCGACCACCACGCAGAGGCCGGCGAAGACGTCTCCGTTCCGCGCGTAGAAGGTCGCGGGCTCCCCGGTCGCGACGGGCACTTCTCCGACCACCACTCCCTCTTCGAAGAGCCCCGTCCGCGCGCGCACCCGCCCCCGGTCGTCGATGATCGCCGAGATGCCGGTATTCGCCGCGCGGACGGTCCATCGCCCCGTCTCGGCCGAGCGGAGCGCCGTCATCGCCAGGAACTGATGGGGGGCGCCGGTCCGACCGTACCAGGCATCGTTCGTGATCGCGAGCAGCACACCCGCGCCGTCGGCCGCAAAACGTCGCACCAGATCCGGAAAGAGCAGCTCGTAGCAGATCGGCACGCCGACCCGCAGCCCGAAGGCGTCGCGCCCCGCCGACAGCGTCAGCGCCCGCGGTCGCTCCCCCGGCGTCACGTCCGTCGCGGACAGACCCGTCGCCAGGGAGTGGAAGAGGTGCCCGAGCAGCGCGCGCAAGGGCACGTACTCGCCGAAGGGCACGAGGTGGGTCTTGTCGTAGCGATCGCGCACGACGCCGCCAGGATCGACGACGAAGGCGCTGTCGTAGTAGGCCGTCGGGCGGCCGTCGGGCCCGAGATCGAGCCCCATGCCACCGAGCACGAGGGTCGCGCCGTGGCGCCGCGCCAGCTCCGCGAGGCGCGCACGCAGCCCCGGGTCGTGCTCGATCAGCCCGGGCACCGCGGTCTCCGGCCAGACGATCCAGTCGACCCCGTCCCGCGCGGCCGCCTCGCTCAGGCGCAGATAGGAAGCCAGGATCTGGCCGCGCCACTCGGCGTCCCACTTCCGCCCCTGCTCGATGTTGCCCTGGATCGCGGCCACCCGGATACGGGCCGGCGCCGGCGCATCGTCGGCCGACGCGTCCCCGACCGGCCTCGCGAGGCCCCATCCCATGCCGTGCGCGATGGCCAGGAGCGCGCCGACCCCGACGAGCCGGGCGATCGCGCCGGAGTGCCCGCGCGACGCGGTCCCGCCGCCGGGATCCGGGTCTTCGCCCCGCGCGAGCCAGACCCGCGCGAGCGCGATCCCGGTCGCCGCCGCCACGAAGGACAGCGCGTACACCCCGCCCCAGCGCGCCAGGCCGAGCAGCGGCACGTCCGCGTGCAGCGCGTAGCCGAGCGTCGCCCAGGGAAAGCCGCCGAGGAAGTGGCCGCGCAGCCAGTCGATCGCGACCCAGAGTGCGGCCCCGAGCCAGACGGGCGCCCGCGAGTCCCGTGCGGCCGCGACCCAGGTCCACGCGAAGAGTGCGGTGAAGGGCGCCACGTAGAGTGCGGGCACGACCGGTGCGAGTCCGCCGAGCCAAGCAGGCATGCCGCCGTAGACGACGGTCACGATCGCGAACCAGTGGAAGAGGAGCGCGTGCGCGATCGCGCTCGCAACGAAGGCGACACGGGCGGCGCGACGGGCATCGAGCCCCGCGACGCCGACCACCAGGGCCGCCGGCACCAGCCATCCGAAGACGAGTCCGCCATCGACCCGCCCGCCCCACGGCAGCTCGTGCGGGAAGGCCAGCAGCGTCGCGGCCCCGAAGAGCGCGAGGGCCACACGTCGCGCGCGACGCGACGCGTCCGTCGCCCCGCGATCCGCTTCGGACGAAGCGTCCGTCCGGCCTCGAGCGCTCGCCGGGGGCGACCCGTCCATCATGCGTCGAGCGCCCGCCACACACGCCGCTCCTCGCGCTGCATCCGCCGCGCGTCGTCGTCGTCCTCGTGGTCGTGGCCGATCAGGTGGAGCACGCCGTGGATCAGCAGACGGGTCACGACCTCGTCCAGGCTGCGATGGCGATCGGCCGCCTGGGCCGCGGCGGTCTCGACGCTGATCACGACGTCGCCGAGCAGCCCGCCCCGATGGTCGGCGAACGCCCCTTCGACCAACGAGAAGGAGAGCACGTCCGTCGGGCGCGGGCGGCCGCGCCACTGCCCGTTCAAGGCCGCGATCTCCGCATCGTCGACCAGGGCGATCGAGAGCTCCGAGCGACTGCGGCCGATCGCGCGGAGTACGCGTCGCGCACGCTCCCGCAGCCGCCCCGCGTCGAGCCTCGATCCCCGGATCGCCTCGGGCGGCCCGGAAATCCGAACGCTCATCCGTCCGCTCCGTCGCCCTCGCCCGCCGACGCTCGCGCCGAAGCACCCCGCCCGCCCGCGGCGGCGCGGTCGGCGCCTGCGTTCGCCCGGTCGGCGCCTGCGGCGGCGCGGTCATAGGCGCGGATGATCGACTGCACGAGCGGATGACGCACGACGTCCGAGGGCTGGAAGCGCATGAAGCCGATCCCGCGCACGCCGTCGAGGACCCGTGTCGCCTCGATCAGGCCGCTCTCCGTCCCCGACGGCAGATCGATCTGGGTGACGTCTCCCGTGATCACGGCCTTCGAGTTCTCGCCCAGCCGCGTGAGGAACATCTTCATCTGCTCGCCCGTCGTGTTCTGCGCCTCGTCGAGGATCACGAACGAGTCGTTCAGCGTGCGGCCGCGCATGAACGCGAGCGGCGCGACCTCGATCGTGCCGCGCTCGACGAGCCGCGCCGCCTTCTCGACGTCCATCATGTCCCGCAGCGCGTCGTAGAGCGGCCGCATGTACGGATCGACCTTCTCCGCGAGATCGCCAGGCAGGAAGCCCAGCCGCTCGCCCGCCTCGACGGCCGGCCGCGTCAGGATGATGCGCGAGATCTCCTTGTGGTGGAGCGCGCCGACGGCCATCGCCATCGCGAGGTAGGTCTTGCCCGTGCCGGCGGGTCCCACGGCGAAGGTGACGTCGTGCTTGCGGATCAGGTCGACGTAGCTGCGCTGCGCCAGGTTCTTCGCGCGGATCACGCCGCGCACGCCACGCAGCACGTTCTCGTAGACGTCCGCCAGCTGGACCTCGGGCGTGTCGGAGAGCATCCGGATCACGTGACGGACGTCTGCCGTGTGCACGCCCTTGCCCGCCTCGATCAGCTTGTAGAGCTCTTCGAGGACACGCCGCGCCAGCGCGACGGGATCGGCCTCGCCCTCGAGCCGCACCTCGTTGCCCCGCGCGTGGATCGACACGCCGAGCATCCGCTCCACCAGTCGCAGGGTCTGCTCGCCGTCGCCGTAGAGGGCCGCGGCGCTCGCGTTGTCGTCGAAGGTCAGGCTCTCGCGGACTCGGGTCGCGGCGTGTTCTCGAGCCAGGAAGCAATCCTCCGGCGGGCGGCGGCCTGGGCCGCGAGCGGCCTCAGGAATCGTTCATGGGAGCCAGCAGGATCACTTCGCCCCCGCGAACCGCGTAATAATAGGCGTCGAGCCGCTCGGGCGTCAACGAATCGCTCCGCTCGGCGGCGACCCGGGCCAGCTCCGAGAGCCGGCCCGGATGGGATCCCGTCTCGAAGCGATGGATCTCGACGAGCTGCCGGATCAGGCGGGTCTCGTAACGCGTATCGAGCCCCGCCCAGGCACGCTCGGGAATCGCCGAGCCCGGCAGGCTCCGCGTGCCCCCGAGAGGTCCGGCGAGCCAGGCGACGAGTCCTCCGAGGAGCAGCATCGGAAGCACGGTGGCGAGCGCCGCACGGAGCAGCGGGCCCAGCGCGACGCTCGGACGCGGCGCACCCGCGAGTCGCGCCTCCTTGCGACCCGTCTCCGCGACGAGATCGATCAGGCCGGCCTGGCGCAGCTCCGCCAGCGCGCGGGTCGCCTCGAAGGTGCCGAGATGCGAGAGGTCGATGATGCGGCGGACGGTGAGCCGGCCGTCCACGAGCTGCATGACCCGCTCGGCGGGGGCGAGTCGTTCGGAGTCGCCACGCGTGAGCGCGCGCACCGATTCCAGGTCGCCCACGCGACGGAAGACGAGATCCTGCGACGGCACGATCGACGAGAAGGTCCGCCATTCGTCGAGCATGCGCAGTCCGTCCATCAGGATCTGCTCGGCGCCCAGGAGGTTCTCCGGCTTGGTGGTATGCGCGACGGGCTCCGCCCGGAAGTGGAAGTCACCGTTGCGCCGGCGCATCACGTCGAAGACGGTCTCCTTCGTCAGCAGGAGTCGCACCGCTTCGAGCGTGTCCTCGTCGACGAGACCGGCGGCGAGCAGGAGATCGCCGAGCGGCCGCGCCGACCGCTCGCTCTCGCGCGTGAGGTCCGCGAGCTGTTCCCGGGTGACGTAGCCCGCGCGGACCAGGTGCTGACCGAGCGGCTCCGGCTCTCCCTCGTGTCGGACGAGACCGCCGCGCACGACGTGGCCCGCGTCGAAGGCGAGGAAGATGGCCCCTGCCCCTTCGCCGACCACGAGCGTGCCCGTCTTGCGTTGCTGACCGATCAGCTGGAAGACCTCGGCGATGCCGAAGTCGCGGAGGTTCCCGTGCAGCGCGATGGACATGCGGCCCCCTAACGACTTCGCCGCGCCATCAGGCTGGCGGCCACGAGAGCGAGGTAGGCGGCCACGGCGAGCACGCCGGGCACACCGATGCAGAGCGCCGCCACCGGCCCCATCAGGATCGGATCCTCGAAGACCCCCGTCGGCCAGGCGATCCAGGCCGCGATCCAGCCGAAGAGGAGCAGGCCGAAGAGCGCGAAATCGGGTCTGCGGGCCGCAAAGCCGGCCACGCCGGGCACGAGCAGGGATAGTCCGAGAACGCCCCGATCGATGCGCTTCGCCCGGCGCGAGAGCTTCTCCAGACGCGCCCGGCGGAGCGTCGGGTCCGTACCCGCCGGCGCGTCGAAGAGGTGGTGGCAGTCGTCGCAGATCTCCTCGTTCCAGACCGTGTCCTCACAGCGCGTGCAGATGCGATGACCGCAGCGCACGCAGAGGCTCGAGTGGTCGTAGCGGTCGGCGAAGAGCAGGCAGAGCAGTGCCGCGAGGGCGAAGGCGCCCGCGGTCACGAACCAGCGATCCCCGAGATGCCCCGGCGCGAGCGCCTCGAGCAGGACCACGCCGGCCGTCTCCTCGGAGAGCACGCGGCGTCGGATCCGCTCCCGCAGCAACGAGGCCGGGAAGCCGAGGTCGGCCACCAGCTTCGCATCGTCCAGGTTGGACAACGCGGCGACCCGCTCGGCATCGAGCCGCTGGGCCCGCGCGAGGGTCTTCTCGTATTCCTCGAGTCGGAAGGCGGAGGCATAGGCCTGACTGAGATCGAAGAGCAGCTCGGCCGAGTCGACCCGCTGGGCGGCGCGTTCGTAGTAGTCGATCGCAACCTCGGTCTCGCCCCGCCGCATCGCCGCGTTGCCCAGATTCGCGAGCACCACGCCGTCTTCGGGCCAACGCTCGGCCAGCGCTTCGAGTCGCTCGCGCGACGCACTCGCGAGTCCGTAGCGCCGTGCCTGGTAGGCGAGCGCATGAGCAGCCGTCGGATCCTCGTCCGCGACCGCTGCCAGGCGTTCCTCGTCCGCCGTCGTCCCCTCGCCCGCGAGCAGGGCCATCGTGCTGCGCATGATCGGATCCTGCTCGACGAAGCCGGTCGCGACCGAGACCAGCCGACCCAGCGGATGCAGTCCGATCACGAAGAGCACCGCCGCCATCGCCAGCATCTTGCGCTGCGCGCCCCGGCCGTAGGCGAAGCCGACCGTGAAGAGCGAGAGCGTGAGACCGACGATGCCCTCGCCGAGCGCCAGGGGCAGGAGCAGGAGAGCCGCCAGTGCCGCGTATCGCGCGTAGACCGGCGACCGCGTCGAGAGGAGATCACCGAGGTCGTGGGCGGCATGCGGGATCGCCTGCGCGCTCGAGAGACCGATGAAGGCGAGCGCGGCCCCGACGGCGATCACCAGCAGCAGGGTCGTCAGGTTCTCGAGCAGCCAGAGCTGGGGATCCAGTCCGACGGCCAGGGACCAGAGCAGGTCGCCGGCGACCCCGACCGCCCGACCGGTGTCGCCCGTCTCCCAGAGCGCCCGCGCATGCGCCATCTGGAGCGCGGGCACACCGGGGGCGAGCTCACGCGCGAGACCCGAGTAGAGATGGGGATCCTCCTCGGTCGCCGCTGCCAGCACGGCGTAGGCGGGCGCGGTCAGATCACCGAGTCCACGCTCGAGCCGCACGCGCCGCAACGCGTTGCCCCGAGCGTGCAGCGCCTGCCCCGCCTCCGACCATGCGACGACCACCTGCTCGCGGGGCGTCTCGTCGGGCTCCGGGACCGGCGGACCCTGCTCGCGGAGCCAGGGATCTCCGGCCGGATCGACGGCGACGAGATCCGCCTGGGCGGCGGGCGGAGCGGGCTCGGCGACGACGCCCCCCGAATCCTCGGCCCGGCCGACGCCGGGTGCGACCGCGACGGGCAGCACCGCTGAGAGCAGCAGGATCGAGCATGCGGCGAAGAGGAGACGACGTCGGGCCAACCCGGACTCCTTGTCGGGAGGAGGGAGTACGGGGCTCGGTATCGGCCGGCCGATCCGGCCTCTGAAGGAAATCCCCCTGGGATGGCACGAACCCGGAGCGCTCCAAGCCGCCGGGGCGATCGAGCGCTCTCGACGAAGGGACCCTCGGCGAGTATGCTGCCGCGCCCACGAACGAAGGAGAGGCCGCCTTGGCCAACCACAAGTCCGCCCTCAAGCGAATCCGCCAGTCCGAAACCCGCCGCAAGCGCAACCAGCACATCCGCACACGGATGCGGACCATGGTGAAGCGCTGCCGCGAGGCCCTCGACTCGGGCGACGCGGGACAGGCCGCGGACGCGTTCAAGGTCGCCGAGCGCGAGATCCGTCGCGCTGCCACGAAGGGCGTGATCCCGAAGCAGCGCGCCGACCGGAGCGTGGGTCGCCTCGCGAAGCGGCTGGCCGCGCTCGGCTGAAGCCCATACTCCGCGGATCCCCTCGGATCCCGCCCGCCTCCCGCCCGGCCCCGTTCAGCCCGCGAGGCTCAGCACGAGCTGCTCGAGCGCGCGGTCCGGGCCGAGCGGACTCGCGCCCTTGAGCTCCACGTCGGCGCGATGGATCGCGCGGAGACAGGCGACGAGTCGCCGCGCCGGGTAGCGCCTCGCCTGCTGCTCGAGCTTTCGCACGACGAAGGGCGGCCCCGGCACGGACTCCCCGTTGCCGACCCGGACCAGGCGGCGGAAATGGGAAGCGAGCGCGCCGAGGATCGCCGGCGCCGCCGCGCCCTGCGCGAGGAGCTTGGCGAGCAGCTCGACGGCGACGGCCGTGCGACCGGCGCCGATCGCGTCGGTGAGATCCCAGATCGGCTCCTCGGCGACGGCCGCCACGGTCTGCTCGACGTGCGCGCGCGTCACCCGTGAGCCGGGCCCTGCGAGCAGCTCGGCCTTCTCGATCTCGTGGCGCAGGAGCAGGAGCTGAGGACCGACGCGCTCGCCGAGCAGGCCGGCGGCCTCCGGCTCGAGCTCGACGCCCTGGCGACGGGCCTCCTCCGCGATGAAGGTCGCGAGCTCGCGCCCCCCCTTCGGCGGATCGCATTCGACGAGGGCGGCTGGAGCGGCGAAGGCCTTCACCCAGCGATTGCGCTTGTCCACCTTCTCGGCCACGACGACCAGGACGCTCGTCGCGTCACCGTCCTCGGCCTGGCCGAGGCGCTGCTCGAGCAGGGTCGCCCAGCCGCCATCGACCTTCCCGCCGCGGCCGTCGCCCTCTCGCAGGACGACGAGGCGCCGCGCGGCCATCACGGGCAGCGTGCCCAGGGCCTCCTCGAGTCGACCCGGCTCGCAGCGGCCGATCTCGAGGCGGTCGAGGTTGAAGTCGCGCGGCCCGGCGTCGAGCACCGCGGCCTCGATCGCCTCGAGCGCATCGTCGCGCAGGAGCGGCTCCGCGCCCGCCAGCAGATAGGCGGGACGCAGCTTCCCCCGCGCGAGCTCCGCCGCGAGCTCCGCCGGCTTCATCCCGCAGCCCCGTCGCGACCGGTCACGCGGACCGCCGCCGCGCCACCTCCGATCGGTCGATCGAGGAGCTCGACCGCATCGGCCACCCGCGACGCCAGCAGATCCGACAGACGTCGCAGGGCCTCGAGGCGGTTGGTGCGCGTGATCTCGACATCGGCGCTCGCCAGGTAGACGTCGGACTCCCGCAGCATCGTCCCGTCGAGCCGAACCACGTCCCCCGACGCCCGCACGACCTCCATGTCGAGGGTGAGCGTGACCGCGTACTCGAGTGCGGCCACGAAGCTCGAGAAGCTCTTGCTCTGGATCTCGAGCGGACGGATGCGACCGCGCACCACCAGCTCGGCACGCTCGGGATCCGCGACCAGCGCGAAGCCCGCCCGCGCGCCCATCTCCCGTCGCATGGCGTCGCTCACGATCCGATCGAGCCAGGGCTCCGGGGAGTCGTTGCGCAGGGAGACGAGGGCCAGCCGCGTCGGGGCCTGGTCCCCGCCGCCAGCGAGCGAAGGGGCGGGCCGGGAGACGAGACTGCTGTGGTAGCCGCAGGCGAGCATGCCGGTCGAGACACCGACCAGGGCGACGATCAGGAGCGTCCGGACGAGCCGCGGCATGGGCTATCGATAGCATGCGGCGCCAAGGGGAGCGAAGTCGCTGCCGGCCCGGCGCAGGCCATGACCCGACGGGACGGGCGATCGGATCGGGCACGCGGCCGGACGGCCGTGCGCGGCGGGCCCGGCGCGCGGTGGGTTCAGTCGTCGAGCTTCAGCAGCGCGCGCGCGACCGACAGGACCCTGTTCGCCTGGACCGGCTTGGTCAGGTACTCGTTCGCGCCGAGTGCGATCGCGCGCTCGCGATCCTCCTTCGCGCCCTCGGTCGTGATCACGCAGATCGGCATCGCCGCGAGGCTCTCCTCGCTGCGAATCAGACTGATCAGCTTCAGGCCGTCCATCACGGGCATGTTGATGTCCACGAAGGCGAGATCGAAGTGGTCGTGGGTCACCTTGCGCAGCCCGTCCATGCCGTCCTTCGCCTCGACGATGTCGACGCCCTTCATCCGCTTGAGCGCGAAGACCAGCAGCTGGCGCATCGTCGGACTGTCCTCGACGATCAGGATGCGGTGGTCGGCCATGTCGAACTCCTCGATTTCCGATCGGGACCCGGGCAGGGCCGCTTCCGGAGCTCATTTCGTCAGCAGGTCGATGAATCCCTGGATGGTGGAGAGCTTCCGCTCCGACTGCGCGTGCAGCCGCGCGGCGCAGATCGCCGTCGCAGCGTGGCCCGCGAGCAGGGAGAAGAGCTCGTGGTCGAGGGGCGAGAAGCCGTCCTTCTGACGCAGCAGGTCGTAGATCACGATCGCACCGACGGGATGTTCGTCGACGCGCAGCGGGATCGACACGACGGGCTGACGGCCCGGAACCGGGCCTCCTGCGTCCTTCGCCGCGGGCCCCACCTCGACCCGACCCGAGGCGACGCTGCCGCCGACGAATCCGTCCCCCATCCGATGTCGCGGGAACTCCGCGAGGGGTGCGCCCTCGGCGGCGACGGGCTCGAGCACGCGCGCGTCGTCCTCTGCCACATAGACGGCGAAGACCTCGCCGCCGATCAGATTGATCACGATCTCGACGATCACGCGGACGACCTCGGCGGGGTCCAGGGTCGAGTGCAGCTGATAGGTGGCCACGTAGAGCGCTGCGAGGTGGCTGTTCTCCTCTTCGACCTCGCGGTAGCGCTCGGCGAAGAGCTGGCTCTCGGACTCGACGTGGCGGAGCTGTTCCAGGATGTCGTGATTACGGGACTCGAGGTCCTCGATCTTCGAGATCAGCTCCTGGCGCAGCTTCTCCCAGGCGGTATCGCATTGAGCCGCCTGTCCGTGCCGGAGCTCGAGGGCGCCGAGCTCGCGACGAAGGCGCGCGTTCTCCTCGAGCAGCTGTCGGGTGAACTCGGCGCCGCGCTGGAAGATGGCCAGCACCGCCTCGCCGCGCTCCGTGCTCTCCGCGCCGTCCCGTTCCTTCATGACTCCCGCCCCCGATCGTCCGCAGACCGCTCCGAAGCCGCGAAGCCGCGGATCCCGACGCGGATCGCCCGCGGAATCTCGGCGAGGGGCACGACCTCGTCGGCCAGACCCGCCTGGATCACCTGTCGGGGCATCCCGTAGATCACGGCCGTCTCTTCGGACTCCGCAATCACTCGTCCGCCGACGGCCTTGACTTGACCCGCCCCCTGCCGCCCGTCGTCGCCCATGCCCGTCAGCACCACGGCCAGCACCCGATCGCCGTAGACCTTCGACACGGAGTCGAAGAGGCGATCCACCGAGGGGACGTATAGAGAGTCCTTCGGGCTATGCGTGAGGCGTGCGACCACCCGGCCCTCCCGTCGCTCGACCGTGAGATCGAAGCCGCCCGGGGCGATCAACACGCGCCCGGCCCCCAGCTCGAGCCCCCCCCGCGCCTCCTCCACACGGAACGGCGTCATCCGATCGAGCCGCTCGGCGAAGCCGCGTGTGAAGCCCGCCGGCATGTGCTGTGCGATCAGGATCGGGCACCCGAGCGGTCGGTCGAAGGCCGCCAAGGTCTGCATCAGCGCTGCCGGCCCACCGGTCGAAGAGCCGATCGCGACGACGCCCGTCGGCGCCGGGGCTGCCGCGGGCTCCTCGAGCAGCCGGGGCGGCGCCGCCAGGATGCGATCGCGCACGTTCTCGATCCGGAGGTCTCGGATCGCATGGACCTTTCGGATCAGCCCTTCTTCGATCGCCTCGAGGTCGAGGCTGGCGCGTTCGCCCGGCTTGGCGACGAAATCGACGGCGCCGAGGTCGAGCGCCTTCCACACGTCGCCCTCCCCCATCCGGCCGCTGACGACGATGACGGGCGTCGGCCGCTTGACCATCAGCAGCCGCAGGAACGTGAAGCCGTCCATGCGCGGCATCTCGAGATCGAGGGTGATCACCTCGGGCTCGAGCTCGAGGGTGCGCCGGAGCGCCTCTTCCCCGTCCCTCGCGACCCCCACGACCTCGACGAGCGGTGAGGACTCGAGGATTCGCGTGATCGTCTGCCGCGAGAACGCGGAGTCGTCGATCACGAGGACGCGGATCGCATCTCGCCGGGCGCTCACGCATCACCTCGTTCCGTCGCGTCGTCGATCGCCCGCTCGGCCAGCAGGTCGGACAGCGAGAAGGGCTCCTCACCCGGGCCGGGCTTTCGGTAGGCGAGCTCCCGACGCAGATGACAGAGCTCGAAGTCGGTCGTGACCTTGATCAGCGACTCGGAGTGCCCGATCAGGAGGTGCCCCCCCGGACGCAGCCGGTCATGGAAGCTCCGCACGACACGACGTCGACTCTCCACGTCGAAGTAGATCATCACGTTTCGACACAGGATCACGTCCATCGGACCGAGCAGTCGCGCCCGCGAATGGTCGAGGAGATTGAGATGGACGAAGTCGACGTGTCGTTTGACGTCGTCCGAGATGCGCGTGAGGCCGTCCTTCTCGACGAAGTAGCGCCGCCGCATGCGCGCGTCCGTCTCCCGGAAGGAGGCCTCGCGGTAGACGCCGCGGCGCGCGCGAGCGAGTGCCGCTCGGGAGAGGTCGGAGGCGAAGACGCGGAAGTCGCGCCCGGGCACCAGCCCCGCCTCGAGTCCGAGCATCACGATCGAGAGCGGCTCCTCGCCACTGGCGCAGCCGGCGGACCAGACGTCCACCGGTCGCGACGCCCCGCGTCGCCGCGCCAGGACGCCCGGAATGATCTCCGTCACCAGCGCCAGCAGCTGGGAGATCTCGCGGAAGAAGTAGGTCTCGTTCGTGGTCAGCATGTCGACCACGCGGGAGAAGGTCTCCTCCGCGTCGGGTCCATGCCGCAGGCGATGGAAGAAGGCCGCGAAGGAGCCGCCGTCGGCCTCGTCGATCAATCGCCAGACCCGCTTCTCCACGAGGTAGCGGGTCTGGTCGTCGAAATGCAGTCCGCAGCGCTCGCGAAGCAGACTCGTGAAGAGCCTGAACTCGGCGTCGGTCAGCGATCGGGCGGCCGGATCGTCCTCGAGCATGCGCGCCCTACCCTTCGAACCGTGTGATCGCAGATCGGATCGACTCGCGAACGAAGGCGTCGCTCTCGCACTCGAGCTGGCGTCGAAGGACCGGGAGGGCGGCGGGGTCGTCCCGTGCGACGAAGGCCTGGACGACCGCTTCACGCACGGCCCAGTCCGGGTGGACGATCAACGCATGGAGTCGACGTACGTCGTCGTCGTCTCCATGGCAGCCGATGCAGCCGACCGCGACGCGGAGCACCTGGGGCTCGTCGCGGTCGAGCAACCGACCCGCCCACCGCGCGGCTCGCGGTCCGCCCACGGCCGCGAGCAGCTCCGCCGCCGCCAGCGCCGGGAGCGCATCCCCGTCGAGGACACGCTTAAGCACGGCCTCGAGGGCCGACAGATCGACGACGCCGTCCCGCAAGGTACGGGCCAGGGCCCGGATCGCCGCGGCCGCGACGCGCGGGTCGCCGTCGTCGACGAGACCGACGAGCGGCTCGCGGGCTTCGCGCCGGCCGGAGGCGCCGAGCAGCTCCGCCGCGCCGATGCGCACCCGGACCGACTCGTCGACCAGCGCGAGCCGCAACGCATCCCGCGCGCGATCGAAGGACAATCGTCCCAACGCATCGACCGCCGCACGGCGAACCTCCTCGGCCTCGTCCTTGAGCAGCAGCCCCAGCAGATCGTCGTCGCGATCCGAGCCCACGCGCGCGAGCACCCGGGCGATCGCCCAGCGGACGGACCGCGGCGCCCCGCCGAGTCGACTCGAGAGCGCGGCGACGAGTCGCACCTCGAAGCCGCTCGCACGCGTCGCAGCGTGTCCCGCCAGCGCGACCAGGCCGTCGACGATCGCCGCGACCTCCTCCTGCTCGTCGGGCTCGTCACATCGCGCCGCCCGCTCGAGCCGCTCGACCAGCGTGGGCAGGCACTCCGCGAACCCGCCCTCGCCGATCGCACGCGCCGCTCGACAGCGGAGCGCAAAGTCCTCCGAGGCGAGCGCGTCCACCAGCAGACGCTCGGCCCGCGGCCCCCGGATCCGCGCCAGCACGCCACAGGCCCGCATACGCTGGTCGAAGCCGAGCGACGGCCAGCGCGCTTCGAGTTCGACGGCCGCGGCCTCGCCGAGCGAGACGAGCGCCGCCTCGGCCAGCTCCGCGAGTGCCTCGTCGCGTCCGACCGCGAGCAGATGCCGCGCGGCCCGGGGATCGTCGGCGAAGCCGAGCAGGGGAACCAGAGCGAGGCGCAGCGAGAGGGGGGCCGACTCGAGCCGCTCGCCGAGCCGTTCGACGAGCGTCTCCTCGGAGCGGAAGACCGATCGGATCTCGCGCTCGAGCGCCGTCGCCGCGCCACCGTCGACCCGCGCCATCCGGCCCATCAGCCCCCGCGCGGCGGCATCGCGGGCCGAGGGACTCGGATCCGCGAGCGCCTTCAGGAGGACGGGCGTGGCCTGATCGTCCATCGACGCCCCCAGCAGCTCGAGCACCGCGGGGCGAAGCGGCTTGCTCTCGAGCGCCGAGCCGAGCGCGGCGACGCCGACCGGGAAGCCGATCGCCGCCAGGGCGCGCAGGGCCGAGAGCCGAACGAGCAGCTCTTCTGCGTCATCGCGCGCGACGACCAGCATCCGCTCGGCCTCGGCGGCCCCGCCGCATACGGCGAGGGCCTCGCAGGCCGCGCCACGCACGTTCGGATCGGCATCCCCCAGCGCGTCGCAGAGCGGAACACGCGCCGCGGGGTCGCCGAGGCCGGCGAGCACGTCGACGACGAGCTTGCGAACGTCGACGTCGGGATCTTCCAGCGCTGCGACGAGGCGCGAGGTGACGAGCGGCCCACAGGCGACGAGGGCCTCGAAGGCGGCATTGCGTCGGCCCGGATTCTCTCCGTCCGCAAGCGCTGCGATCAGCCCCTCGCGCACGCTCTCGCTGTCACCGCGCAGGCCGAGCTGCTCGGCGGCCGCCTTGCGCACCCGCCAGCTCTCGTCGCCCAGGGCCGAGAGCCAATGGCCCTCGGCCGCCTCACGCGGCCAGGACGCGATCCGCGCCAGGGCGAGGTGCCGGAGCTCCTCGTCGGAGCTCGTCAGATCCTCGACCAGCGCGTCGCGCTCCGCTCGCGCGACCTCGCGGCTCACCCCGACCCTCGCCCGACTCGCGCGATCACACCGCTCCTCCGCGCGCGCCCGGCTCCCGGCGGATCACACCGCTCATGCCTGCTCTCTCCGGTCCCGCGCGACCCGGCGGAGCTCGTCCATCACGAAGTCCGTCTCGGCACGGACGTCCTCGCTGATGCGTTGGCGGATCAGCGCCCGGGCCTCCTGGATCTCGAGATCCAGCACCTGCTCGAGGGTCCCGGCGCGATTGGCCGCGTCGAACTTGTCGGGCTGGTAGAGGATCATCTCCGACACGGCGATGCGCGCGAGGCGACGCGCGCGCTCGCGCTCCTCGTCACGTTCGGGGTCCTCGGCGACGGGCGCGGGGGCCGATGCGGCGGGCGGCGTCGCAGCCGGGACGGGGCGCGACGGGGCCGCGGCAGGACGGGGCGTCGACGCCCGCTCGCCGGCCGGGCTCGCGACACCGACCGGCGTGGGCGTGGCGCCCGTCGTGGACGGTCGGATTGCCGGAGCGGGCTGAGTCGCGTCCTCGCCGACGGGCACCGAGCCCGAGCGAGCGCCGACCGGCGACGGATCCCCCATCGGCAGCCCGGCACGCTCGAGCAGCGGCCGCAGGGCGTCGGGCAGATCCGGCTCCTCGATGTACACGTCGGCGCCGTAGAGATCCGAGGGATCGCGCCGATAGCGGTCGCGATCGTGGATCGCGCCGACCAGCACGACGAGCGTGTCCTTCAGGCTCTCGTTCCGCTTCACGACCTCACAGACCTGGAAGCCGAACATCTTGGGCAGTGCGGCGTCGAGCACGACCGCCGCGGGCAGCATGCGCTGGATCGCGAGCATCGCCTCGACACCGTCGAGCACCAGATGGGGCAGGAGCCCCCATTCCGCAATCGCCTCGGCGCTCGCCTTGCCGCGCGCCTCGTCGGGATCGGCGACGAGCACGAGACGCGTCCGGTCGACGGTCTGCGGCGACGGTCGGGCCGGCGCGGCTGCGGCGGGCGTCTGCGCCGGAGACGAGACGGCGGCTGCACCCGGGGCGGTCGCGTTCGTCGCGGCGGCCCCCGACGAAACGTCGGTCGAGCGGGACGCCGCGGCGACGGGCGTCGTCTCCACAGCCGGCGTCGATCGCGGTGCGCGCACGAGGAAGACCGCGGAGCACTTCGTGCAGCGCAGCTTCGCCCCGTTCGGACCGATCTTCTCTGCATCGACGCGGTAGCGCGCACTGCATTTCGGACATCCAGCGATCATCGTTCTCCCTCTCCCCGTCTCCGGGTCCGATCCTCTCGTCAGGCGCGGTAGCGCGCCACCTCGTGCGAAAGCCCGACCGCGTGCGCGCCCAGCACCGTGGCGATCGACTCGAGCTCACCCACCAGGGATCGCGCGGCGCGATCCCCCTCGAGCGCCTGCTCGAGCGCTCGCATCGCCTCGGCGCGCGGCTCCGCCTGGGCGCGCATGCCCGCCGCGATGCGCTCGACCACGACGCGCAGGCCCTCGACCTCCTCGCGCATGCGTTCGAACCCGTTGGCCTGCCGCTGCGCCGTCCGGCGAACCTCGAAGGCGGCTTCGCGCATCGTCGACATCGAGCGCACGACACCCTCGTTGCCCCGATCGTGATGGGCGCCGACCGCGGCAAGCTCCTCGGCCGCCTCACGGACCCGCTCCATCAGCGCCACCACGTGACCGGCCGCGCCCGTCTGCTCGCGAACCGAGTTGACGATCGAGTCGATGCGCAGACCGCTCTCGCGCGAGGCCTCCGTGATGCCGGCGAGCGTGCGTCCGGCTTCGGCGGACAGCGCGATGCCGCTCTGCACGCTCTCCGATCCGGCAGCGATCGCGCCGATCGCGTTCTCGCTCTCCTCCTGCACTGACCGGATGAGCCCCCCGATCTCCTTCGTACTGGCGAGCACCCGATCGGCGAGCTCCTTGATCTCGTCGGCCACGACGGAGAAGGCGCGCCCCTGCTCCCCCGCCTGAGCGGCGATGATCGCCGCATTCAGCGCGAGCAGGTTGGTCTCGTCCGCCACGTCGTCGATCACGTCGAGGATGCCGCCGATCTCGCTGGTCCGAGCGCCGAGACCGCGGATCACGCGCTCGGCTGCGTCGGTCGCCACGCGGATCGCCTCGGTCCCCGCGATGGTCTGGGCGACCTTCGCCTGGCCGAGCTCGGCCGTCTCGATCACCTCCCGAGACAGGTGCGCCATCGCCTCGGCGGAGCTGTCGATCGCGCGCATCGCGCTCGCCATCTCCTCCATGCTCGACGACGTCTCCTCGGACGCCGAGACGAGGCGTTCGCTCGTCGCACCGACCCGCGCCACGCCCCGAACCGCCTGCTCGAGCGCATCGGAGACGGCCTCGACCTGCGTCGTCAGGACCGCCGCCGCCTCGTCGATCTCGCGCCCGCCGGCACCCAGCTCGAGGACCGCGTCCGACGAATGCGCGAAGCCTTCGACCAGCGTCGCGAGCGATCGCGTCCCCTCGTCGAGCTCCGGCGCCAGCGCGGCGAAGCGTTCACTCGCGGTCCGCATCCGCTGGCGTCGATCCGCCTGAAGCTGCGCCGCGCGCGCGAGGACGGCCTGCAGCTCGTCACGACTTCGCTTGGCTGCCTCGAGCGAGTCCATGAGACGCGCCAGTCTCTGTTTCTCGGCCGCCGCGAGGCTCCCGAGGGCCGCCGAGATCGCTCCGATCTCGTCGTCCGAGCGGACCACCGGAGCGACCCGCAGGTTCCCGGCTGCGATCTCCTCGAGCGTCCGCCGGACCGAGCCGAGATCGTCCCCGATCTCACGCGAGGTGGTCCGACCGAGCAGGACGACCCCGCCGATCAGCAGGACGATCGCGGCGATCGATCTCGGGTCGGGGAGCACGTCCGCGCGAAGCGCGCCCTCACCTCGATGCGGCAGGCGCGCGATCAGCACCGTCTCGTCGTCGACGCGCCGGAACGCCACGAGCTCGCCCGGCAGGCGGACACTCGCCCGACCCTCGCGCTCCGCCCGCGCGAGACGCCGATCGAAGATCTCCGACAGATCGTGCGAGAGCGGGTCCTCCGCCCGCACGTAGCCGCGACCGGCATTCAGCTCCTCGAAGGCGACCCGCACCGGCCAGAGCGACGGATCCGGCAGCCCGGCGGCCACGCGAGACGCGAGCGGCGCCTGCGGATCCTCCGCCGCGACGTATTCCAGCGCACGCCCCGCCCATCGGATCGCACGCGCCTCGTCCCGCTCGAACGCGCCCTCCCGAGCGGCGTGCGCGACGAACAGCATGCTCACGACCGCCGGCGCGACCACCTCCAGACGGATCCGCTGCGCGAGCCGGTTGGAGGCGGGCTCGGCGTCGAGATGACCTCCACCCGCGGACAGGACCTCGGTCAGGACGATGAGTCCCCGACGCACGCGATGATAGGCGAGGAGCGCCCCGATCATCGCGCCGGCGCCCGCCACCAGGGCGATGCCGAGCAAGCGAGCGACGGACTCGGCCTCCGCGACACCCGTGCCGTGCAGGACCAGCAAGGGGACGACAACGGCGATCGGCGCCGTCTGCAACACGACCCGCTGGACGCGTCCGGGCAGCCCGAGGACCCGCGCCAGGGCCTCCCGCGCGCCGGATTCCGAGTCACCGCCCGTAGCGACCCGCCGCAGCACCGACCCGAGCGGCCTGAGCTCGCGATCGAGCAGGACACCAGCGGCCAGCTGCGCGAGGCCGAGCGCCATCACGACGGAGACGACGAGCACGGCCCAGGCGGCGCCGGTCATCCGTCCCCAGAGTGCGAACTCCAGCACGAGCACGATCAGGGCGGGCGCGAGCCCCACCAGTCGTGCCGAACGGAGCGACCGCAGCAGCTGACGATGACGCGTCGTGAAGTCCGTGTCGGTCACGCCGCCACCTCCGGGGCCGGGGATCGCTGGCTCCCCGATCGCCGAACGGCCTCGACCAGGGCCGTGGGATCGAGCACCAGGACGGGTGGCTGCTTCGGGCGTCGAACGACGTGGCCCACGCAGCCGCCGCCGGTCTCCGTCGCCAGCGACGGCACGGGCTCGAGCGCCGCGCGCTCGACGCTCAAGACGTCCGTCGCCGCATCGACCCAGAGCCCGAGGACGAGACGATCCACTTCGAGGACGACGATCCGCGCGCGGAGCCCGCCGTCGCTCCGACCGCGAGCGAGCACCCGCGCGAGATCGACCACCGGCAGGACCGTGCCGCGCAGGTCGAGCACGCCCTCGATCAGGGCCGGGGCATCGGGCAGGGGCGTGAGCGGGGCGAAGCGCACGATCTCACGCACCGCCGTCACGTCGAGCGCGTAGGTCTGATCGCGCACGAGTACGCAGGCGAGGTCGACCGTCTCCGGGTAGAGCCTGGCGTCCGCTTCAGTCATCCGCGACCCCGAGCAGACGGTCCACGTCCAGAACCGAGACGAACCGGTCTTCGCTGCGACACATCTCGACGACGGATCCCGAGTCGCCGGATACGGCGGGCCAGAAGCTCTCTTCGGAGATGCGAAGCACGGCCTCGACCGAGTCGACGAGCAACCCGGTCACGCGGTCGACGTCGCCGTGGAGGACGATGATCCGGCTCTTCGGGCCCGGGCTCGCCCCCGCGAATCCGAGGCTCCGCCGCAGGTCGATCACCTCGACGACCTCGCCGCGCAGGGCGATCACGCCCAGGAGTCGATCCGGCGCGCGGGGCACGCGCGTCGGCGCCCGCATCCGGACGATCTCCCGAACCCGTTCGACGGGGATGGCGTAGGTGCTGTCGTCGAGACCGAAGACGAGCAGCTCGCGCACGAGGCACTCCTCGATCCCCCCGCCCGGTGACTCGAGTGCGGCGGCCGCGGAGCGCGCGAGTCCCGCCCAGCCCCCTACGTCCGGCGCGCCGTGCCCGGGATGCGCTCCGCTCATGCGGCCTCCCGGCGACGCAGCGCATCACCGATCACGGCCGAGACGTCGACGACGAGGATCGCCCCATGGTCGCCGTATTCCGTCGCGCCCGTGATGCCCCGCAGCTGCTGATAGGGTCCCTTGATCGGCTTGATCACCGTGTCCTGCTGTCCCTCGAGCCGGTCGACGAGCAGGCCGAGGCGCTGCTCACCCATCCCGAGGACGACCACGAACTGGGCCTCTCCGCGGCTGGCGCAGGGAATCTCGAACTCCTCGCCCAGTCGGCGCAGGGCCAGAGGCTCGCCGCGCAGATCGAGGATCTCCCGGCCTTCGCTGCGACCGATCTGCTCCGGATCGACGCGCATGGTCTCGAGCACCGCATTCAAGGGCAGCGCGAAGCGTTCGTCGCCCACGCCGACGATCAGCGCCTGGATGATCGCGAGGGTGATCGGCAGGGTGATCGTCACGGTCGTGCCACGCCCCGCCTCGGAGACGAGATCGACCATCCCGCCGAGCTCGGCGAGATTCGCGCGAACGACGTCCATGCCGACGCCGCGACCGCTCGTCTCCGAGACGCTCTCCGCCGTCGAGAGCCCCGCCTCGAAGACGAGGTTCATCACCTCCTTGCGGGTCAGGGTCTCGTCCGCGCCGACCAGCCCGCGCGCCACGGCCCGGGCGCGGATCGCGTCGACACGCATGCCCCGACCATCGTCGCTCACCTCGATCACGACGTGGTTCCCGCGCTGGGACGCGCCGATGCGCAGCGTGCCCCGGGAAGGCTTCCCGGCGACGACGCGCTCCTCGGGTGACTCGATGGCGTGGTCGAAGGCGTTGCGCACGATGTGCACGAGGGGATCGATCAGCTGCTCGACGATCAGCTTGTCGAGCTCGGTGTCGGCACCGGAGAACTCGAGCGCCACGTCCTTGCCGAGATCGCGGCGCAGTCGACGGACGACGCGCGCGAGCTTCTCGAAGACCTGCCGCAGGGGCACCATGCGAACGTCGAGCACGCCGGCCTGGAGCTCCTTGAGCTTGCGGTCGAGGGCCTTGTGGATCTTGCCGAGCTCGGCCCCGACCCGCGCGGTCTGGAGGTTCGCCGACAGCCGGTTGGCCAGGGTGCCCACGGCGTTGCGCTGGATGACGAGCTCCCCCACGAGGTTCATCAGCTCGTCGAGCTTGCGGATGTCGACGCGCACGGTGTCGCTGATCGAGCGCAGGGACTCGATCGAGCTGCTGTCGGCGTGTGCGGCGGGGACCTCCGTCGCCGTGTGGTCGGTGTGTGCGGCGGGGGCCTCCCTCGCCGTGTGGTCGGTGTGTGCGGCGGGGGCCTCCCTCGCCGTGTGGTCCTCGAGCGGCCGCGCCTGTGCCGATGCACCGATCGGCGGCCCGGCGTCGGAGCTCGTCTCCGCGGCGGGGGCGGTATCGGGGACCGGCTCGCCGCGCCGGCCGACCCACTCGACCTCCGCCGCGTGACCTTCGACCTGCCCCCTCAGCCGATCCGCTTCGACCTCGGTCCCGACGAGGAGCGAGAAGCGGATCTCGCTCTCCGGCGAAGCGCCCGGCGTGGGCAGGGTCGAGACGACCTCGCCCGACTCCCGCAGCACGGAAGTCAGCTCGGCGAGGCCTTCCTCGAAATGATCGATGCCGAAGCTCGCATGCACGAGGACGAGGTGGCGGCCGCGCCGGAGATTCTCGCGCAGGCGATGCTCTTCGTACTCCGTGAGCGCGCGCAGGAAGCTCGCGTCGAGGGCGATCTCCTCGAGCGCGTCGCGTGCGGGCTCGGCCGGCGCGCGCATCGCCGCGTCGATGCGCTCGATGAAGGCCTGGACGGAGAGGACGTCCTCCTCGGTCGTGTCGCTTCCGTGCTCGATGTGGTCGAGGAGCCCGCCGAGCAGCCCCCCGCCCGCCTCGAGCAGATCGACGGCGGGCGATTCGAGCGGAATCCGTCCGAGCCGCAGCCCGTCGAGGATGTCTTCGAGGTGATGGGCGAGCTGGCTGATCGCATCCAGACCGAACATGCCGGCCAGGCCCTTGAGCGAGTGAGCCGATCGGAAGACCCGATTGACCAGGTCCGGATCGACCTCGCCGCCCTCCCGTCGCTGCTCGTCCAGCAGCGACAGGTCGCCCGTCATCCGTTCGAGGATCTCCTCCGCCTCGGCCACGAACTCGTGGCGGTCACGCGAGGCCTGCTCCGGAGGCTGCGCCCCGTCTCGTCCCTTGCTCGATCGACGTGCCGCCATGTCCGCTCACCGACCGCTGGGTGCGTCCGCACCATCCCGCGCGCTCAACAGGTCCACGACCACGCGACGCAGCTGCTCGGGATCGAAGGGCTTGACGACGTAGGCGTCGGCGCCGAGGCCGAGCCCCTTGTCGCGGTCGCGGTCGGAGCCTTCCGTCGAGACGATCACGAGGGGGATCGCGGCGTATTGCGGATTGTTCTTGATGAACGACACCAGCTCGAGCCCGTTGATGTCGGGCATGTTGATGTCGGTGACGACGAGATCGAAGGACTCCCGCGGCAGCAGGCGCAAAGCCTCGAAGCCACTCTCGGCCTCGACGATCTTGACCGGCGTCTCGAGCCCTTCGAGGCTCGATGCCAGCAGCGATCGCATCGTGGCGGAGTCCTCTACGATCAGAATGCGCTGCAAGGTCGTCCCCCCCGACGCGAAGACACGCGCGAGCATCGCCAGCGCTTATCGGCAACGCAGACGCACCCTTGAGAAGCCGAAGGGCGGCACCCGGCGGCGCCGCGACCGCCGCGGCGTGGGGAATTCGACGGACCGAGCCGGGGGAGAGAGACCCGAGCGACGGGATCAGCGTCCCTCCGCCTCGCAGAGCGCCCGTTCGAGGGCCGCCCGGTCGAGCGCCAGACCCGCGTGATGGAGCACGACCTCGAGCCCGTTCGAATCCGGCAGGGCGGCATCGCTCTCACCCTGGTCTCCGTAGAGGAGTGCCACCACGCCACCCGCTCCCTGGATCGGTGCGAGATAGGCCTCGGCCGGCACGAGACCGCCGAATCGGGCGAGCAGGGGCGAGTCGAGATCGACGTCGGGTCGGCCCCGGACGCCCTCGCCGCCGGCCAGGGCGCGATGCAGCAGCCCTCCGGCCACGGGACGCACCGGAAGGGACGGCTCCGACGCGAGCGGATCGACCTCGAGGGCGGGCATGTTGCGCCCCGCCACCGCGAACACCTCCTCGTCCCGGACCGCGAGGATCGCGGCCCGCGAGAAGAGCCCGGCCGCGAAGTCGAGGACCAGCGGAAGGATCTCGCCGCGCGAGGAGGCCTGCTGCAGACTCGCCGTCGCCTCACGGAGCGTGCGTAGATCCGCGGGGGCGGCGCCGACCGGCCCGGCGCTCGTGGTCGGCGAAGAGGCCGTGTGCCCCCTCGCCCTGTCGGGGCTCCGCCGCGGCGTAGCGCCCTCCCCCGCGAGCTCCGCCTGGAGTCGCCCGAGGAAACGCTCGGCCTCGCTGCCCCCGGCGTCTCGCCCGGACTTGCGCAGCAGGCGCGCCGGGGGCCGATCGAGCACGCCATCCATGACCGACGGCACGCTCACGGGCTCCTCCGCGTCGGCCTCGCGCAGGGCGATCACCCGCAGCTGCCCCGCCTGGGTCTTGAGGCGCTTCACGAAGTCGGCCAGGCCATGGATGCCCGAGAGCGGATCGATCGGCGTCGCCGGCGAGAGGAGGACGATCGGCTGCTCGCCCCGGATCAGGTACTGGCGGATTCGCGCCAGGCCCTGCTCCGCCTGCTGGAAGACGTGCACCCGGGCAAAGCCGTCCTGGATCGCCGCCTTCACCCAGTCGAGGACCACCACCTCGGGGTCGATCACGATCACCGGCAGCCGTCGCGTCGCCTCCGCCGGCATGGCCCCGACCGGAGCGCCCTCGCGGACCGGCTCCGCATCCTGCTCCCGAAGCACGGCGGCGACCAGCGTCTCGACGGCCGAGCCTTCGGGCTCGCCGGCTTGCACCTCGGCCTCCGCCGCATCGACCGCCATGGCATCGAATGCGTCGCCCACCGAGAAGGGATCCGCCGAGGCCGGCGCCCCGACGTCGAGGACATCGGAGGTCGCCGCCTCGCGCGGAGCGCCGAGTGCGCCATCGCGCGCGAGCTCGTCACGCAGCCGCATGCCCTCCATCGCGAGGTACTGCGCGTTCACGCCGTGAGGCAGCAGCAGCTCCGGATCCCCCGGCTCCATCTCGCTGCGCACGTCGAAGCTGAAGCTGCCGCTCGACCAGCGGAACATCTCGAAGACGGCGGACTCGATCGCCGCCTTGACCAGCGCGTCGATGCGATCGGCCGCGACGAGGCCCTCGCTCGCGAGTACGTCCTCGACCGGGATCCCGAGATCGACCGCGCGCGCCCGCAACGCTTCGAAGCCGGACGGGTCGACCAGCCGCTCCCGGACGAGCAGATCGCGGAGGGTTGCGACGCCCCCCTTGACGCAGGCGCCCCGGACGAGACCGGAGGCGAAGACGACGCGCCCCGAGCCCTGATCCGCATCGAGCGCCAGCACGCCGGACTTCTGCGAGAGACTGATGATCTGCAGGATGTCGCCGAGGCTCAGGTCCTCGAGATTGCCGACCAGACTCATGTCGTCCCCACGCGTCGCCTTCGGGTCCACGAATGCGCAACGGCCGGGCGCCGCACGCGCGAGACCCTTCCGCCCGCTCACCTGAATCGGCCTGCCCGGTCGGGACTTGACCCGCAGGCGAAACGAGCCCGTGGGGGCTGGGCCCGAGCGTGGCGCCCGATGCGGGTCGATCGCAGGCGGTCGCGCCGGATCCGCGGTCGGCTCAGCGCGGATCGAGCTCCGCGTCGGGCACGCTGACCGCGACCTCCGCCGCCCCGGCGGCCACGGCGGCGGCCTCGAGAGACCGCCGAACGGTCGCAATCTCGGAGCGCGGCACGCAGAGCCGCAGGCCGAGCGAGCGGCCGGCGGCCTCCCGCCAGCCGTCCCGGATGCCCGCGAGCAGCGCCGCCGCGTGGCGGGGCACGTCGTCCGGGGCGATGCCGAGTGGCGCGAGCGCCACCCGGTCGCAGCGCAGCCGCGCACAGCGCTCGACGGCGGCACGCGTCTCGTCGCTCACCCGAAGCTGGTCGAAGGCGTGGCGATCCCCCAGACCGAGCAGCATGAGCCTGGGCGCGCGCAGGGCACGACCACAGCCGATCAACAAGGCCTCGCCGCTCTTGCCCGACAGATCGCCGCTCTCGATGCGCCGCGACAGTCCCCCGCAGAGCCGCCAGTCCGCGCGTGCCGCACCGCCGCGCAGGGGCCGCTCGTCCGTGAAGAAGCCGGCCACGGCGACCTCTCCCTCGGCGCGTTCGAGCGGGTTCGCCGTGAGGATCAGCTGGATCGTCGCTGCGCTTGCGCTCATGCCGCCCGCACCTCCTTGGCCACTGCGTCGAGGATCCCATTCACGAAGGCGGGCGACGTGTCGCTCCCGAAGCGACGGGCGAGATCGACCGCCTCGTCGATCACGACCGCGACCGGCGTCTCCGTGTCCCGCAGCTCGTGGATCGCGAGGCGCAGGACGTTGCGGTCGACGGCCGCCATGCGCGACACACGCCAGTTGCGCGCGTGGCCCGCGAGGATCACGTCGATCGCCTCGAGGTCGCCCGCGACACCCGTGACGAGCGAGCGCGCGAAGGCGATCGCCGCGCGCGGCATGACGAAATGCTCGGTCACGCGCTCGAAGACCCGGTCGCTGGACTCTCGCGGCGCACGGGGCGCGTCGTCCTCCGCCGTCGCCTCGCCCGACCGGTTCGCGAGGTCCAGCGCGTAGAGCACCTGCAGAGCGAGCTCGCGCCCGCTGTGTCGACCGCCGCGCGTCGCATCGACCGAAGGGCTCACGAGCGTCCCCCGCGCGTCTCCGCCTCGATCGAGCGCATCAGCCGCGCCATCTCGACCGCCGCCAACGCCACCTCGGCGCCCTTGTTGCCGTCGCTGCCGCCCGCGCGCGCGAGCGCCTGATCCACGTCGTCCGTCGTGAGGACGCCGAAGCCGACGGGCACGTTCGAGCTCCGCATCAGCTCGCGTACGCCATCGGTCACGCCGCGGCACACGTAGTCGAAATGCGGTGTCCCGCCGCGGATCACGGATCCGAGGGTCACGATCGCGTCGAAGCGACCGCTCTCGGCGATCCGTCTCGCGGCCTGCGGGATCTCGAACGCCCCGGGCACCCAGTAGAGCGCCAGGTCCTCGTCCGCCGCGCCGTGCTCGAGCAGGGCCCCCCGTGCACCATCGATCAGCCGCGTCGAGATGACGTGGTTGAAGCGGGAGACGACCAGAGCGATCCGCAGCCCGGTGGCATCGACGGACGGTGTCGCGACCCTCACGCTCCCTCCCTCCGACTCCGCTTGCGACTCGTTCGCCTGGTGCTCGCCGCGCGCTCGATCGGCCTTCGGACCCGACCGTGCACGTGCAGGTCCTGCCCCAGCCTTCGCACGCGAATCGGCTCGATCGACACGGCATCCGCCAGTCGGGTCCGCTCGAGCGGGCCGAGCGCCGCGCGACCGTCCCCTCCGATCAGCTTCGGCGCGAGCATCCAGTGTACCTCGTCGACGAGATCCGCTCGCAGCAGCGCGGCGGCGAGGCTGCCACCGCCCTCGACGAGGACGGTGGTGAGGCCGGCTTCCGCGAGGCGCTCGAAGACCGCGACCAGATCGACGTGTCCGTTCCGGCTCGACGGCGCCTCGATCACCCGCGCGGCGCGGCGGCGGGCGGCCGCCAGCCCGCGTCGGCCAGCGGCGCATACGATCCAGGTCCGGTTCTCCGGCGGGCCGCCCGCCCGCTCCTCGCCCATGCACTCTTCGGGTGGGGCGAAGAGCCGGGCGGAGGCCGGCACGCGGAGCCGACCGTCGAGCAGCACACGGATCGGCGTGCGCACGACGCGATCCCCCCGCCGCACGGTGAGCGCGGGATCGTCGGCGAGCGCGGTCCCGGAGCCCACGAGGACGGCGTCGCTCGCGTCCCGGAGTCGGTGGACGAAGGCGCGAGCGGCCTCGCCCGTGATCCAGCGCGACTCGCCGGTCGCGGTGGCGATCCGCCCGTCGAGGGTCGTCGCGAGCTTGAGGGTGACGTGGGGACGGCCGCGCTCGCAGACCGAGCGGAAGCCGCGGTGCTGATGGCGGCACTCGTCCTCGAGGACGCCCGACACGACCGTCAGACCCGCGCGACGAAGCCGCGCGAAGCCCCGACCGGAGACGCGCTCGTGCGGGTCGCGGCAGCCCCCGACGACCCGTCCGAGTCCAGCGTCGAGGATCGCCTGCGTACACGCGCCGGTCCGGCCGACGAAGCTGCAGGGCTCGAGCGTCACGGCGATCGAGGCGCCACGCAGCGCCGCTTCGCCATGTCGACGACGCGCGGCCGCGATCGCGACGACCTCGGCGTGGGATCCACCGACGGGACGCGTCGTACCGCGGCCGAGGATGCGATCGCCGCGATAGACCACGGCCCCGACGCTCGGATTCGGATGCGTCCGCCCATCGCCCCGCGAAGCCAGCCGGAGCGCCAGACGCATCATGCGCTCGTCGAGCGCCGTGGCCGCCGCGGGGCGGGTGCTCCGCGACGCTCCGCCCCCGGCGCCGCGGGTCATCGCCGGGCGCCGAGCGGCCTCGGCCCGTGCGGGCCCGGGCCGCCCGCGGCGACGGCGCGCGGCGAGGCGACCGGCGCACCGTCCTCCTCGAGCCCCGAGCCGCCGTCGATGCCGGAGCCGGCCGCCGGGGCGAACTCCGCGAAGAAGGCTTCGTAGTCGCTCGGACTGCTGAAGTCGAGGAACACGGAGGCGAAGCGCACGGCCGCGAGGACGTCGATTGCGGAGAGCTCCTCGAGGACCCGACGCCCGATCGCTCCACTCGACACCTCGCGCTCGCCCGATTCCTGGAGCTCGCGCTCGATGCCGTCGACGAGCCGCTCGATGGCCGACGCCGAGACGGGGCGCTTCACGCAGGCGTGCTCGACACCGCGCAAGAGCTTGACCCGGTCCCACTCCTCGCGCCGCTCGTCGCGCTTGATGACGCGGGGCAGGACCTCCTCGATCCGCTCGCGCGTCGTGAAGCGCCGACCACACTCGTCGCACTCGCGCCGACGGCGGATCTCCGCGCCGTCGCGCGCGATCCGCGAGTCGATCACGCGGTTGCCGTCGTCACCACAGAAGGGACACTGCACGACTCAGTCCGTCTCGCTCCAGCGCCGCGGATAGAGCGGGAAGCGGCGACACAGCTCCGCGACCTCCTGTCGGATCGCGTCGAGATTCTCCACGTCGCCGGGATTCTCGAGCACGCGAACGAGGAAGGCCGCGACCTGGGCCATCTCCGCTTCGCGCATGCCGCGCGTCGTCACCGCCGGCGTACCGATCCGGACGCCCGAGGTCACCATCGGCTTGCGCGGGTCGAAGGGGATCATGTTCTTGTTGGCCGTGATGCCAGCGCGGTCCAGGGCGATCTGCGCGGCCTTGCCCGTCGTGTCACGGCCCACCAACGAGAGCAGGAAGAGGTGGTTGTCCGTCCCGCCAGAGACGATCTTGAAGCCCTTCTCGTTCACGGCCGCGGCGAGCGCCTTCGCGTTCGCGACGATCTGCTGGCAGTAGGTCTTGAACGAAGGCTGCAGCGCCTCCTGGAAGGCGACCGCCTTGCCCGCGATCACGTGCATGAGCGGGCCACCCTGCAGGCCGGGGAAGATCGCGCTGTCGAGCTTCTTCGCCCAGTCCGCGTCGGAGAGGATGAGGCCGCCGCGCGGACCGCGCAGGGTCTTGTGGGTCGTGGTCGTGACGATCTGGGCCTTGCCGATCGGGCTCGGATGCACGCCGGCCGCGACGAGTCCCGCGATGTGCGCGATGTCGGCGAAGAGAACGGCGCCGACCTCGTCGGCGATCGAGCGGAAGGCATCGAAGTCGATCGTGCGGGAGTAGGCGGTCGCGCCGCATTGGATCATCTTCGGTCGGTGCTTCCGCGCGAGCTCCCGGACCTGGTCGAAGTCGATCTGCTCGTCCTTCTCCGACACGCCGTAGGGCACGATCGCGTAGTTCTTGCCCGAGAAGTTGACCGGGCTGCCGTGGGTCAGATGGCCGCCGTGGTCGAGGTTCATGGCGAGCACCGTGTCGCCGATCTCGAGCACGGCCTGGTAGACGGCCGCGTTCGCCTGCGAGCCCGAGTGCGGCTGGACGTTCGCGTGGTCGGCGCCGAAGAGCGTCTTCGCACGCTCGATCGCGAGGGTCTCGACCTCGTCGACCTCCTCGCAGCCGCCGTAGTAGCGCCGGCCGGGATAGCCCTCGGCGTACTTGTTCGTCAGCACCGAGCCGACGGCCTCGAGCACCGCCTCGGAGACGAAGTTCTCGGAGGCGATCAGCTCGATCGAGAGGCCCTGGCGACGCCCCTCGCGGCGGACGAGGCGCGCGATGTCGGGATCGACCTGGTCGAGATGGGGGGTGATGGTCTGAGACATCGGACGTCCTGCTCCTCGCTCGGAGCCGGCCCCGCCGACTCCTCGATTCGTTCGCGTCGGAGCCGGGGCCGTCCGACTCCTCGATCCGCTCCGCCGGTCACCCGCCTCGCTCCAGCGGGACCGGAGCGCGACCGGCGTCGCAGCGGAGCCACCCGGAAACGGCGCGTCCGCCCCGCCATCGGACCGCCTGCGCCCCGACGCCCACGGGAGACCCGGGTCTTCGAGCGGCGATCGATGGGTCGGGCCGGCACGTCGCGCGGCTCCGGGCTTCGACGGGGACGTCGCGGGGGGGCGAGGATCCGGCGCGGAGCATAGCGGCCGGTCCATGGCATGTCGCTTCGCAACGCCCCTCGAACGGACGGTTCACGGACGGGCCCGGGGACTCGCGCGAGAGCCCGGTGGCGCGCGTCCGGGGTCGGCGCCTCTAGGCCTCGAGGCGCTCCTTCAGATAATTGATGGCGTCGGAGATGGTCTGCATCTTCTCGGCGTCGTCGTCCGGGATCTCGATGTCGAAGGTCTCTTCCAGCGTCATGACCAGCTCGACGATGTCCAGCGAGTCGGCCCCCAGATCGTCGATGAACGAAGCGCTCATCACGGCTTCTTCCTTCGAAACACCCAGCTGCTCGACGATCAGGTCGGTCACCCGTGCTTCCAAAGACATGACTGGAATCCCTCCGTTGCAACGGCTCAGGACGCTGGGTCCTGTCGGACCGGGACCCGGGGTCCCGATCGCGGTTTGAGGCTAGCGCCGTACCCCCCGTACGGCGATGGCACTGGTCGGGTCCGGATCAGCCGGATCCCTCGGGCTCGCTCAGGAACGCGCGGACCTCCTCGAGTTCCGCGAGGGACGAGAAATTCGCCCGTCGGGCGCGGCGTTCGATGCGCGCGATCAGACCGGAGAGGACGCGACCCGGACCGACCTCGAGGAAGCGATCGACACCGAGCTCGCGCATCGTCGCGATCATGTCCGTGAAGCGAACGGGCGCCGTCACCTGCTCGCACAGCAGGTCGGCGGTCCGCGTCGGGTCGGCATTCGGCGCCGCCTCGACGTTGGTCACGACCGGCGGCGTCGCCGACTGCCACGGCAGACGCGCCAGCTCGCTCTCGAGCCGGGCGGCCGCGGGCGCCATCAGCGCGCAGTGGAAAGGCGCGGACACCGGCAGCGGAACCGTCTTCTTCGCGCCGAGGGCCGTAGCCCGCTCGCAGGCGAGCTCGACCGCCGCCGCATCCCCCGCGATCACCGTCTGCTGGGGCGAGTTGTAGTTCGCCGGCGCCACCACGAGCCCCGTCTTGTCCGCGGCCTCCTCGCAGGCCGTCGCGACGACCTCGGGTCCCACGCCCATCACGGCCGCCATCGCCCCGCGCCCCTCGGCGACGGCCTCCTGCATCAGCCGACCGCGCAGGTTGACCGTGCGGACCGCGTCCTCGAAGCCGATCGCGCCCGCCGCCACGAGGGCCGTGTACTCGCCGAGGCTATGCCCGCCGACGTAGGCCGCCGCGAGGGGGCCCGTCTGCTCCTCGAGCGCGCGCAGCAAGGCGATGCTGGTCGTGAGGATCGCGGGCTGCTGGATCTCGGTCCGGCGCAGCTCCTCCTCGGGCCCTTCGAAGCAGAGGCGGGAGAGCGCAACGGCGAGGCGGTCGCCCAGCGCGGCATCCGCGGCGTCGAAGACGGCGCGCGCGGCCGGCGACGCCTCGTAGACGTCGCGACCCATGCCGACCTCCTGCGAGGCCTGTCCCGGGAAGAGGAGCGCGAGCACGGCGGCCCTATTCCTCGTCGGTCTCGATGACCGTGCGGCCCTTGTAGGAGCCGCACGATCCGCACACCCGATGCGGCGCCTTCGGCGCGCCGCATTGCGGGCAGGTGCTCGCCGCCGGGGCCGCCAGGCCGTCGTGGCTGCGTCGCTTGTCGCGGCGCGACTTCGAGGTCTTTCGCTTCGGTACCGCCATCGGATCCGTCTCTCCTCAGTCCTACCCGATCGCGTACGCGATCGGACTCGTTCGATCGGGTCGGCTCCCGCCGACGCCTTCCGTTCCCGCTCGTCGACGTGCACGCGGTCCCGGGTGGTGGCGCCCTTCGATCGGATCGATCGGGGCGGAACCCGGGCGCGCACGAGCGCGTCGTTATGGCTTCGATTCCTTCAGTCTTCGCAGCACGGCGAAGGGCGACTCGACCTTCTCGTCCTCGCAGGCGCAGCGCTCTTCTGCCCGGTCCGCTCCGCAATGCGGACAGATCCCCGGGCAGTCCTCGCGGCAAAGTGGCTGGATGGGCATCGCCAGCGCGATCAGCTCGCCGAAAAACTCTCCCAGCCGGATCACCGGCCCCCGAAACCACCCCGCCTCGAGATCCTCGCCCAGGCAGAGCCCGTTCTCACGCAGCCCCCGCCGCCCTTCGGGCTCGTCGAGGGCTTCGACGGACCCCGCCCCTTCGACCGGCTCGAGCACCAGCCGGAAGGGCTCGCGAAGCGCGTGAGCATAGCGTCTGGCGCAGCGGCTGCACTCGAGTCCGACCTCCCCGGTCAGCGTCCCCTCGAGCAGCAGGTCGGTCCCGACGCGACGCGCCTCGAGCTCCACCCGGAGCGGGGCCGGCGCTTCTTCCCGATCGAGGTCGGACGCCTCCACCCGCGCCAGCCAATGCGCCGCGGGGATCTCGTACTCGAAGCGCTCGGGGTCGTCCCGCAAGCGCTCCACGGGCAGCGCGAACTCGGCCACGATGGGCTCCTCGGGACCATCAATCGAGGGGAGCGTCGGGCCGGACTGGACCCGGCCCGCTCCAAACGGAGTTTCATCCGGGGCGGAGTCGGACGATCCGGCGACGCGCCGGGAAATAGCGCAGGGCTCTCAGGCCGCCAAGCACACCGGCTCGATCCGGCGGGGGGCGCCTGCGATATGCTCCGCGCCCCATGACGCCGATCCGAACCCGCTTCGCCCCCAGCCCCACGGGGTTCCTGCATATCGGGGGCGCCCGGACCGCCCTCTTCAACTGGGCCCTCACCCGTCGGCTCGGCGGGCAGTTCGTCCTCCGCATCGAGGACACGGACCTCGAGCGCTCGACCCACGAGTCCGAGCGCGCCGTGATCGAGGGCCTTCGATGGCTCGGGCTCGAGTGGGACGAGGGTCCCCATCGCCAGAGCGAGCACGCCGCCCGTCACGGAGCGGTCGTGGAGTCGTTGCTCGCGTCGGGCGCCGCCTATCGCTGCGTCTGCACGAAAGAGGAGCTCGACGCGCGGCGTGAGGCGGACATCGCGGCCGGCGGGAAGGGCCTCTACGACGGGCGTTGTCGCGAGCGCCTCTATGGACCCGACTGCGGAACGCACGTGGTGCGGCTGCGGGTCGACCCGAACGCGTCGCTGCGCTGGGACGACCTCGTGTTCGGGCCGAGCGGACAGGATGCGAGCGAGATCGGCGACGGCATCATCCGGCGCAGCGACGGCACGCCCCTCTTCCATCTCGCGGTGGTCGTCGACGACCTCGACATGAAGATCAGCCACGTCGTGCGCGGCGCGGATCACCACAGCAACACGCCCTTCCAGATCGCGATCCACCGCGCCCTCGGCGCCGAGCCGCCGACCTACGCGCACGTCCCCCTGATCGTGGCGCCGAGCGGACGCAAGCTCTCGAAGCGACGCGATCCGGTGTCGATCCAGCAGTTCCGGGCCGACGGCTACCTGCCCGAGGCGATGATCAACTGGCTGGCGCGACTCGGCTGGTCCCACGGCGACCAGGAGATCTTCTCGATCGACGAGATCGTCGAGCATTTCGACCTCGCGCACGTGGGCCGCTCCGGGGCCCAGGCCGATCCGGCCAAGCTCGACTGGCTGAACCAGCACTACCTGAAGCAGCGCCCGTCCGAGACGCTCTTCGAGGCCGCCCGGCCCTTCCTCGAGGCCGTGGCGGAGCGCCCGATCGAGCGGGACGCACGGATCGACCGGCTGCTCGACCTGCTGCGCGAGCGGGCGAGTCGACTCCCGGAGCTGGCCGAGCGGGCGCGCTTCGCCCTCGTCGAGGAGATCTCCCTCGACCCGACCGCCGCGAAGAAGCACCTGCGTCCGGTCGCGCTCGAGCCGCTCGAGGCCCTGATCCCGGCACTCGAGGGGCTGCCCGAATGGACCGAGGCCGCGCTCGAGGCGGCCTTCGAAGACACCTGCCGGGCGCTGGGCGATCTCAAGCTCGGCAAGCTCGCCCAGCCCGTTCGCGTCGCCGTCACGGGGAGCGCTGCCTCGCCCGGAATCTACGAGACGCTCTACGTGACCGGACGCGCCTGGGCGCTCGCGCGGCTGCGACGTGCGGTCGAGTGGATCCGCGAGCGCGGCGACGCTTGAGCGGCGGGTGCCGCCGGCTCAGAGCCCGCGCGCGAGCTCGAGGATCCAGAGCGGTGGCAGGAAGAGCGTCGCGATCGCCCCTACGGCGATCGCGGGCGCGAAGCCGAAGGGCCGACCGAGGGCGCCCTGCGCCAGCGCCTGAGCGCCGCCCAGGACCAGCCCGACCAGCGACGAGGCGAGGATCGTGTCGAGTACGCCCGCCGGGCCGAGCACCGCGCCGATCATGCCGAGCAGCTTCACGTCGCCGAGCCCCAGCCCCGGGAACCAGAGCCAGTAGTCCGGCTCCATCGGCCGCGGCAGCGCCTCGCCCTCCCCCGGCCAGTGCGCGAAGCGGCGGCCCATCGCGACCGACACCCGGGCGTGTACGAAGGCGACCGACCAGAGCACGCCTGCCCCGACGATCGCGCCGACGGCACTCTCGACGAGGGCGTCCCGATAGGTGAGTCCATGCCCCGCCCGCAGCGCCGGCATCACGACCATGGCCACGCCGAGCCCGCCGAGCGAGATCCGGTCGGGAATGATCTGATGGTCGTGGTCGATCATCGCCGCCGCGATCAACGCCGCGGCGAAGGCCCAGTAGGCGAGCGTCCAGCCCGTCTGTCCGAAGCGCCAGCCGATCGCCATGAAGACGAGACCCGTCAGCGCCTCGACCGCGGGATAGCGCGCCGAGATGCGGACCCCGCAATGGCGGCAGCGCCCGCGAAGCCAGAGATAGGAGAGTACGGGCACGTTGTCCCAGGGCGCGATCTTCTGCTCGCAGGCCGGGCAATGCGACGCAGGGAAGACGATCGACAGGCCCGCCGGTACGCGGTGGATCACCACGTTCAGGAAGGATCCGACCAGCAGCCCCAGGATCGCGGCGACCGGGAGCCAGGCGCCGGGCACGATCTCGATCGTCATGCTTTCCCTCCGGCACCGGGCGCAACCCCGATCGTCATGCATCGTCTCCGGCACCGGGTGCAACCCGGATCGTCACGTTTTCCCTCCGGCACCGTGTGCGACCCCGATCGTCCTGCATCGTCTCCGGCACCGAGCGCGACCGCGATCGTCATGCGGCTACCGGACGTCCATCATCCCCATCCCCGGCGATCGGCGTGACGACCACGGCGGCTTCGCACGCCGGTCGAAGGCTACTTGAAGTCCCGACGGGCGAAGATCATCGCGCCGAGCATCAACGTCGACACCGTATACCCGAGCGCATACATCCCGGCCATCCCGACCTCTGCGAGCGGAATCGGCAGCCCGTGCACCGCCTCGAGCGTCTTGTTGAAGACCTCGAGATCCGGCATCACCCGGAAGAGCGCACTCGCCGCGCGGGAGACCGACTCGTCCTCGGCCTGCTGACCGAGCGCGTAGAAGTCGCGCGAGAGATGACCGATCAGCCACAGCCCGACGGAGAAGAGCCCCGCCAGCATCGGCGTCGTGAAGGCGGAGAAGAACGTCGCGATCGCGACCAGCACCATCAGCTCGAGACCGATCATGGCGATCGCGAGGGCATGCTCCGGGCGCAGCGTCGCTTCCGCCCCCATGGAGACCACGACGAAGGCGACGCCCATCAGGAGGAGCTGGAGCCAGACGGTGATCGTGAGACCGGCCCACTTGCCGACCAGGAACTCGGCGCGAGAGACCGGCTTCGACAGGATCGTGAAGATCGTGCGTCGATCGACCTCGTTGTGGATCAAGCCGATGCCGACGAAGATCGCGATGCCCGAGCCGAAGAAGCGGATCGCCCCGAGCCCGACGTCCTGCAGGATCTCGTCCACCTCGACGTAGGACAGCGACGCGAGCAGCACGCCCGAGGCGATCATCAGGATGCCGAAGCCGAGCAGCGCGTAGAGGAGCTTGTTACGGATCGCCTCGCGGACGGTGTTGACGGCGAGCGCGTGGATGCGACGGATCGAGCTCATGCAGCCTCCTCGCCGCCACCCGAAGCGGGGCCGACCTCGGGCGCGCGTACCGTGCTGAGGAAGAGGTCCTCGAGCGAGCGACGATGCGGCGTGACGGAGACGACCCGCGCACCGGCGCCGAGCGCGAGCCCCAGCAGATCGCCCACGTGCTTGTCGTCGATGCGGAGCTCGACGCGATCGCCGAGGCCGCGCATCTCGAGGCCGAAGCGCTCCTCGAGCCGGGTCGCTGCATCGGCGGGCAGCTGCGAGAGCACGACGTCGGTCGTCACGTCCGCCTCGGGCAGGAAGGCGTCGACCGGCCCCTGATGGCGGATGCGCCCCCCCACGATGATCGCGACTCGATCGCAGATCATCTCGACGTCGTGCAGGATGTGCGTGTTCATCAGCACGGTCTTCCCGGCCGCTCGAAGATCGAGGATCACGTCCCGGATCTCCTTGCGGCCGATCGGATCGAGCCCGCTCATCGGCTCGTCGAGGAAGACGACGCGGGGATCGTGGACGAGCGCCTGCGCCACGCCGACGCGCTGCAGCATGCCCTTCGAGTAGGTCTTCAGCCTGGCATCCGCGGCGTGCACGAGGTTCACGCGCTCGAGCAGCTCCGGGATCCGACGACGACGCAGCGCCGACGGCATGCCCGAGAGGCGCGCGTAGAAGTCGAGGATCTCGCGGGCCGTCAGGTACGGATAGAAATAGGGATTCTCGGGCAGGAAGCCGATCTGGTGGCGGAATTCGGACTCGCGCACGTCGCAGCCGAGGATCGACGCGCGCCCCGCCGTCGGTCGGATCAGCCCCATCAGGATCTTGAGGGTCGTCGTCTTGCCGGCGCCGTTCGGCCCGACGAAGCCGAAGATCTCGCCGTCGTGGACGCTGAAGGTCACGCCGTGCAGGACGCGTTTCCTCCGCAGGCCGAAGCCCGGTCGGAAATCCTTCACGACACCTTCGACGCGAACCACCTCGTCCGTGTCAGCCACCACGGGGTCCCACCTCCTCGTCTTCGACCCGATCCTCGAGCACGGTCTCGTCGTCGGGCGCATCCACGGCGTCTGCCGTCCGCCAGCGCTCGAGTCTCGCGCGATCCCAGCTCGAGTAGTGCACCTCGTAGCGCGACCCCAGGTAGGACGAAACGAAGCGCTTCGTCTCCGGATCGATCCGCCACACGGATCCCCGACGCAGCGACGCCGGAATCGCATCCGGCTCCGGGCTCGGGATCTTCTCGAGCACGCGGTCCTCGCCCCGGGCCAGCTCGGCGACGTCTCCGATCTCCCGCCCGGTCCGCCGGCGGTACACCCGACGGGCCTTGTCGAGCAGCCGCGCCTTGCGTTCGATCTCGATCTCGTCGAGGGAGGACTGGATGTGCGCTGCCGCATCCTCGTCGCTCGCACCCGCCAGCATCTCGCGCAGGAAGGTCTCGGCGACGTCGAGGTTGCGGCGATGACTCTTGAGGCGCGCCACCAGCCGCGGCAGATAGGCGGGCGAGCCCGGCCGCTGCATCGCGATCTCGAGCGCCTGCGCCGCCTCGTCGTACTCCCCGAGATAGAAGAAGTGGTTGAACCCGAGGTAGAAGCGATTGCGCCAATCCTCGGGGTGGACCGCGATGCCCCGCTCGAGCAGGCGGTTGCCCTCGCGAACGAGCTCCGGTGAATGCGTCAGCCAGAGCGCCGCGAAACGATAGGGATGATCCACGTGTGGATTGAGCGTCGTCACGACGTCCACGAGCTTGCCGAGCTGGATCGCCGCGGTCTCGTCGACCATCTCCTGCCCACCGGCCACCTGGATCGCCTGGAGCCAGTGGTAGTCGGCGACGAGCGCGTCGAATCCGAAGGCGGCGGCCTGCGCGGCGCGGGGACTGGGCACGAAGTCCACGCCGCGATCGGCCCGCGTCGTATGCGGCACACGCGCGTGCGCCCAGCCCGTGCAGCCGATCGCGATCGACAACGCCAGCAGCCGAAGCGCTCGACTCGACAATCCTGTCCCTCCTGCCCGGGTGGCGCGTCCGGCGGGCGCCCCGGGACCGCGCGAAGTCGACGCGTCGGATCGGGTCGCCACCAGCCGCTTCGCGCGACGCCCCTAGAACTCGTCGGCGGCGAGCACCCGAGCGGCCTGGTCGAATACGCGCCCGCCCGCGTTCACGGGCGGCGACTGGTTCCCGGCGAGCCAGCTGTCGCAGAAGTTCCCGGCGGCATCGGGGTGCGCGTAGATCATGACCGACACGAACCCGTCATCGTCGAGGTCGCCGTACGCCGCCGCGGTGAAGCACGCCTCCGTGCAGGTGCACGGGGCGCCGGCCGCTGCCGGCGTGACCGTGTCGTAGTCGAAGAAGACGTCGCCGTCGGGCGTCCAGCCGATCCGCTCGAAGGCCACGTCGATCGAGCTCTTGTCGCGCTTGGTCGAGGTCGGCATCTGGCCCGTGCCGCCCAGCGGCTCGGACGCGACGAATACGTAGTCGTTGAACTCGGCGAAGTAGGCCTTCTGGGCCTTGCCGAGGGAGCTGAGATTCGCGTACGCCTCGGCGCGCTTCGAAGTCAGCTGGTAGGTCCGGAACTGGGGGATCGCGACCGAGGCCAGGATGCCCAGGATCGCCACCACGATCATCAGCTCGATCAAGGTGAAGCCTGCGGATCGATCGTCGTGCATACGTGCCATGTGGTTCTCCCTGTGGGGCCGGCGCCCTTCCATCGGCACCGCCCCGCCCCGCCCTCCACAGGAGGAGCAACACCCGTGCCAGTCGGCGCGAGTGGCGACTTTGATCGGCAACAGCGCTCGCAGCCTTGAGCGGACGAAACGGGATCGGCTTCGACGACGGGAATTCTCCGCCGGGGAGCCCCTCGTGACCGGGCGCACGAAGCGACGAATCTCCGTCGCGGGTGACGATTCCCGGCACCCTGCGAACCCGGCATCCCGCCCGGTCGAAACCGCCGCGATCGCCCGGCATTCCACCTGCGACCCCTCGGGTTGACAGCGTCGGAGGCCCGCGGCTAGTCTCGCGCGCCTCGATTCGAGCGCTCCCATCGTCTAGTGGCCTAGGACGCGGCCCTCTCAAGGCTGAAACACGGGTTCGAGTCCCGTTGGGAGCGCCATCCTCGCCTCGCGATCGCTCGTCGCCGATCGCGAGCGCCGCGAGAAGCCGGCTGCCGAGCATCCGGACACCTCGCGGGACCGGGCGGCGCGAGCGAGAGAGCCCGCCCGATGAGCGCCGAATTCGTCTTCGCCTTCCTCGACTGTGAGTTCGGGGGCCTCGACGTCGACCTCCACGATCTGACGGAGGTGGGCCTGATCCTGACGGACGCCCGCCTCGAGGAGCAGGCCGAGGCGCAGTGGCGTGTCCGCGCCCGCCCCGAGCGGATCACGAAGGAGGCCGCCGCGATCTTCGGCTACGACGAGGCGCTCTGGGCCGAGGCGCCGCCGCTGCGGCAGGTACTCGAAGCGATCGTGGCGATGCTGCCGAAGGACCGGAAGGTGGTTCCGGCTGGCCAGAACGTCCGGATGGACGTGCTCTTCCTCGAGCGCGCCTTCCGCAAATGCGACATCCCCTACCCCTTCGACTACCACGTCCTCGATCTCGCCACGCTCTACTACTCGTGGTCCCTCGTCGCGGGAGAGCCCGCGCGAGCGATCTCGCTGCGCCAGGCGGCGACGACGGCAGGCCTGCTCGGCAAGGACGGCGTCGCGCATCGCGCCCTCGAGGACGCGCGACTCACCCTCGAATGCTTCCGGCACTACATCGCCCGCCTCGCGCCACGCGAGCCCGCGGAGCTCCCCGAGATCCCGCCCGCGTCCTGAGCCCGGCGCGAGGCCCCGCGCGGCCCGGGTCGATCAGACGAGACGCACGCGCCACTTCTCGATCGCGCGCCGATCGAGCGCCCCCAGCACGCGCACGAGGAATCGCCCGAGTCGCGTGCCGACGTCGAAGCGGAGCGCCGAGGCGAAGTCGATCAGCACGGGTCGCCCGTCCTCGCCGGCCAGCACGTTGCTGCGATGTCGCAGGTCGAGATGCACGATGCCCCGCGCATGCATCGCACCGACGGCGGCCTCGAGGTCGGCCATGAAGCCCGTCGGGACGCGACCGCGAAGCGAGCGAGAGAGGAGCGCGCCCGGGCGGTACTCGAGGACGAGGGCGTCGCGATCCAGCCGACCGAGCAGCTGCGGCACGGCGTCGACGCCGGCCAGCGCCCGGTAGGCCCGCTCCTCCCGGTCCAGCAGCCATGGCGCGACGGTCCGCCGCAGCCACGCGCCACGCGGCGCGAAGTCCTTCACGACGACGGGCCCCGTCTCCGTCTCGACCAGCAGGACGTCGGCATTGCCCCAACCACCGCGGGACAGGACCGAGCGGGTCCGCGTCGCCAGCGTGCCGCGGTCGATGTCGATGCGTCGCCGCGCCCCGGCGCCTCCGCTCACGCTGCGCCCCCGCTCGCGCGCAGGGCAAAGACGAGCACGCCCGCCAGGATCGCGAGCAGGGTGCCGAGCTCGTTGTTGTCCGAGTAGCGTTCGAGCCGCCAGCCCGACGCCGCGACCGGGTCCCCGGACTCGTCCGGATCCCGCCACGCCCGAAGGCGGGGCCAGAGCGCCGGGACCGCCGTGCGGTAGCGCTCGAAGCGGGGGCCGTAGAGCGCCGCGAGCCGCGCGGACTCGCTGCGCTCCTTGCGTGGGAAGTAGCGGAACGCGAACCAGGGCCAGAGCACGGCGAGCGCTGCGAAGGCGATCCACCCACCCACCAGCCACGCGAAGCCCGACCCGACCAGCAGCGTCCCCAGGTAGAGCGGGTGCCGGAGATGCGCGTAGGGCCCGGTCGTGGTGAGGGCGTGGTTCTTCACGAGGTGCCCGGCCCCCCAGCTGCGCAGGGCCGTCCCGATCCCGATCGCCGGCAGCGCCAGCCCGAAACGCGAGGGATCCGGGGGCAGGAAGATCAGCGCGAGCACCCCGACGACGTAGAGCGGCAGGAAGCGTGCACGCAGGTTCTTCAGTCGGATCGGGTTCCGCACCATCGGCGCGGGAGCCTAATCAGGGGCTCCCGAAGCGGCAAACCGCCGGGCATGCGAAGCGCATCCCGGGCGGTCCGTATCCCGAACGGTCCGTGGTCAGTGGTCCGTGGATCGCGTCACGCCGCGCTGCACGAGCGCCCAGAGCTCCTCGCGCAGACGCTCTCGAAAATCCGGATCGGGCGAGACCGGATCGAGATCCGAAGCGAGGAACTCGAGCAGCTCCGCCTCGTCCCGCGCCTCGTCGAGGGTGAGCACGCCCTCGACGTCCTCGCGAGGGGGCCGCTGCGTCCGGCTGCCGATCCCGTCCCCGCCCATCTCGCCCCGCCGCCTTCGTCACCGCGCCGGATACGGAGCAGCGGGCCCCGGCCGTCGCTTCCACGACCGGAGTCGGACCCGCCCACCGCACGCGCCGCTCGTGCTGCGGGCCGTCGATCGCGCGAGCCCTCCGCTCGCCGCGCCCGTCGACCCGGGTTCGGGGAGGAGTGGTGCGCATGATGCGCATGTGTCAGAAGCGCGGAGCAGAATTCACTCGACGACGACCCCGAGGGCACCCGAGCGATCGGGGCCCTTGCCGGGCCGCGCGGCGCGCGCACGAGCCAGCGGTCCGCTCGCGAGACGACGCGCGGCCTCGACCCGTCGCCCGAGGGCGACCGGTCGGGGCCGTCATCCCCTGGCTCGCGCAGGCTCAGCCGCGAAGCAGCCCGTCGAGCCCCGGCGTGCCGGCCGAGATGGCCCGGCGCATGCGGTAGAGGTTCGCCTTGACCGCGTCCTCGCTCTTGCCGAGGGCATTCGCGATGGCGCGGATCGGCTGCTGGCGCAGGTGCTTCAGGTGGAAGATGCGGCGCTGGAGCGGGGTGAGGTCGTGGGTGATGACCTCTTCGCAGCGACCCAGCAGACGGCGGGCATCGACGGCCTCGTCGGTCGGGGCCTCGAAGCCCTGCACGTCGAGCGCGCGCGCCCTCCTCGAGCGGCTCGAGCCGCGGACGCGGGCGACGGAATCGCCGGTTCACCTTGTTGCGCGTGACCCCGAAGATCCAGACCAGCAGGGAGGACTCGCCCTTGTAGGACGCCAGGGCGGTCGCGAGCGTCATGAACACCTCCTGCGTGACGTCCTCGGCCTCACCCGGATCGCCCAGCCGCTTCAAGGCGAAGCGGTAGACCCGCGTGAAGTAGGCCTCGTAGAGGAGGTCGAAGTGCTCCCGGCTCCCGGAGAGGATCTGGTCCACCAGCTCCTTGTCCGAATCCCAGCTCTTCTGCGTCCTGTTCCCGGTCTTGATGTTTCCCTGCACGGCGCTTCCTCGATTGCGTCCCGAGGAGTCTGCATGCGGGCGGGCCCCACTGGCGTGGCGCCCCTCCGGCTCCCCTGATTCGCGGGCATCGGATCGGTGGGTCCCTGAACTCCCACCGGATGCTTCGCGACTGCCGGATTTTCCCGCTCGAACTCGTCGAGCCGCTTGGCTTTTTTTCGAAAGTCGACCCGGTTGCCCGGAGTCGCCGCAAACTAGAGCAAGCCACGTGCCAGCGCTGCACCACGCGGCAGAAGTCCCCCGTAAGTGCCCGGATCCGCGACATTGTGAGACGAATCACCGCGTCCCGGAGGCAGCCGGGCCAGGCGCCTGGAAGGGAAATCGCTTTCCCATTCAAGGGAGCGTTTTCCCTACGCCTGGTCAGGTGACACCCCGACGGAGAGCGCGCGCCGAGCGGCCGCGTCGGGGCCGGCGGGGGGCCGGGATCGGTCGGGACCCCGTCTACACCTTGCCCGGTACGACCCACCAGCGGCCGTCGCGCCACTGCCACTCGTCCGTCCGCTCGAGGCTGGCGCTCCACCATCGCAGCGGCAGGTCGTTGGGCCCCACGAAGCGAAGCCGTAGTCGGAGTCCCGCTTCGACCGCCGGGCCGGCTGAGACCTCGAGCAGCTCGACCCGGGTCGGCTGGTTGTAGCGGACGTGGGCCTCGTCGAGCGCGTCCACCAGCGCGGCGTAGTAGTCCGAGTAGGCCGCGACGGTCGGAAAGAACTGGCGGACGCTCGGATCCTCGAAGGTCGCGCGTGAGTTGAAGCGGCGACTCGTGATCCGCTCGTAGAAGATCCCCGAGAGCGGCAGCAACGTCTCCGCGGCCTCCGGCGGCAGCCCCGTCAGGGCCGCGCGGACGGACGCCTCGTCGACCCCCCGCGCCCCAGGGCCGACCCGCCGGCGTGAGGCAGCCCGCGAGCAGCAGACCCGCGACGAGGAACGGACGAGCCCGCCATTCCTGCCGCGAGAGGCCCGGAACGCCTCCTTCCGCCTCACGCCGCCCGGCCGCCCTGGGCCACCAGGACGGCCGCCTGGGCGGCGGCGAGCCGTGCGAGCGGGACGCGGTAGGGCGAGCAGGACACATAGTCGAGTCCGACGGACGCGAAGAAACGCACGCTCGCGGGATCCCCACCGTGCTCGCCGCAGACGCCGAGCTTGAGATCCGGCCGGGTCGCGCGACCGCGCTTGGCGCCGAGGCGGACGAGCTGGCCGATGCCCTCCTCGTCGATCGACACGAAGGGATCGGCCTGGATCAGACCGGCATCCACGTAGTGCGGCAGGAAGCTCCCGCGCGTCGTCGCGCGAGAGCGCATAGCCCATCTGCGTCAGGTCGTTCGTCCCGAAGGAGAAGAAGTCCGCATGGCGTGCGATCTCGTCCGCCGTCAGCGCCGCCCGCGGCACCTCGATCATCGTGCCGATCGTCGGCTTGACGCGCGACCCGCCGTTCTCGCGCCGCACGTCCGCGATGACCTGCTCCGCCAGCGCGCGCAGCGCGCGCGAGCTCCCGCTCGTGGGCGACGAGCGGGATCATGATCTCGGGCTTCACCTTCACGCCTCGGCCGCGACCCGGCAGGCGGCCTCCGTGATCGCACGGACCTGCATGGCGTAGATCTCGGGGAAGGTGATCCCGAGCCGGCAGCCGCGATGACCCAGCATCGGGTTGAACTCGTGCAGCGACTCGAGCTTGTGGCGCACCTCGCCGACGGAGGTGCCGAGGGCCTGGGCGACGGCGTGGATGTCCTCGTCGCTCGTCGGCAGGAACTCGTGCAGCGGCGGATCGAGCAGTCGCACCGTGACCGGCAGCCCGTCCATCGCCCGGAAGATCCCCTCGAAGTCGCCCCGCTGCATCGGCAGCAGCTTCTCGAGCGCGGCCTCGCGGGCGCGCGCATTCGAGGCCAGGATCATCTCTCGCACGGCCAGGATCCGACCCGGCTCGAAGAACATGTGCTCCGTGCGGCAGAGACCGATCCCTTCCGCACCGAAGTCGCGCGCCACCCGGGCGTCCTCGGGCGTGTCGGCATTGGTTCGCACGTGCAGCGTGCGGATCTTGTCCGTCCACTTCATCAGCTCGGAGAAGGCGCCTCCCAGCTCGGGCACGACCGTCGGAGCGGTCCCGAGCATCACCTCGCCGGTCGAGCCATCGATCGTGATCGTGTCGCCTTCCTTGACGACGTGATCGCCGATCCGCATCACCCCCTGCGCGTAGTTGATCGCGAGCGCACCACATCCCGCCACGCAACATTTGCCCATGCCGCGGGCCACGACGGCGGCGTGGGAGGTCATGCCGCCCTTGGCCGTCAGGATGCCCTCGGAGGCGTGCATGCCGACGATGTCCTCGGGCGAGGTCTCCGTCCGAACGAGGATCACCTTGGCGCCACCCTTCGCCCGCAGCTCCGCGTGCTCGGCCGAGAAGACGACCTCGCCGACCGCGGCGCCCGGCGAGGCGGGCAGGCCGCGGGCGACGACCGGCGGCGCGTTGTCGCGGTCGATCGTCGGGTGGAGGAGCTGGTCGAGGGAGTTGGCGTCGATGCGCAGGATCGCCTCCTCCTTCGTGATCAGACGCTCACGCGCCATGTCGACGGCGATCCGCACGGCCGCGCCGGTCGTGCGCTTGCCGCTCCGCGTCTGCAGCATCCAGAGCGTGCCGTTCTGGATCGTGAACTCGATGTCCTGCATGTCGCGGTAGTGCTTCTCGAGGCGCTTGTAGATCCGCACGAGCTCGCGGTACGCCTTCGGCATCTCGGCCTCGAGCGTCGGCAGGCTCATCGTGTCGGCGGCGCGGCTCTCCTCGTTGATCGGCTGGGGCGTGCGGATGCCCGCGACGACGTCCTCGCCCTGCGCGTTCTTGAGGTACTCGCCGTAGAAGTTGCGTTCGCCCGTCGAGGGATTGCGCGTGAACGCGACACCCGTCGCACAGTCGTCGCCCATGTTCCCGAAGACCATGCACTGCACGTTCACGGCCGTGCCCCAGTCGTCGGGAATGTCGTTCAGACGGCGGTAGGCGATCGCGCGCTGGTTCTGCCAGGAGCTGAAGACCGCGCCAACCGCGCCCCAGAGCTGCTCCTGCGGGTCCTGCGGAAAGGGCCGGCCCGTCGTCTCCTCGACGATCGCGAGGTAGTCCGCGACGACCTTGCGCCAGTCCTCGCCCGTGAGCTCGGTGTCGAGCGAGACGCCGCGCGTCTCCTTGGCCGCGTCGAGGCGGTGTTCGAAGCGATCGTGGGGCACGCCGAGCACGACGTCGCCGTACATCTGGATGAATCGGCGGTAGCTGTCGTAGGCGAAGCGATCGTCCGCCATCGCCGCCAGCCCGCGGACCGTGCGGTCGTTGAGCCCGAGGTTCAGCACCGTGTCCATCATGCCGGGCATCGAGGCCCGCGCGCCCGATCGGACCGAGACGAGCAGCGGTCGTTCCGGATCGCCGAAGCGCCGGTCCATCAGCTGCTCGACGTTCGCGAGCGCCGTCAGCACGTCGGCCTTGACCTCGACCGGCAGCTTGCCGCCGCGCTGGTTGAACTCCGCGCAGACCTCCGTCGAGATCGTGAAGCCGGGGGGAACGGGGATGCCGAGCGTCGTCATCTCGGCGAGATTCGCGCCCTTGCCGCCGAGGATCGCCTTCATGTCGGCGCGGCCGTCGGCCTTGCCGCCGCCGAAGGAGAAGACGCGTCGCTGGGTCGCCTGCGCCTTGCGGCCCGATCGCGCCGCGGCCTTCGCGCGTCCGGTCTTCGCGGCCGGAGACGAGGCCTTCGGCGTCGCCTTGCGGGCGGTCGTCTTCGCCGTCTTCCCGGCCTTGCGGGCGGTCGTCTTCGCCGTCTTCCCGGCCTTGCGGGCCGTCGTCTTCACCGTCTTCCCGGCCTTGCCGGCGCTGCCGCCCTTCTTCCCCGGATTCTTGCGAGCGGTCACAGCCCCTCCTCCAGACGATCCCTCAGCAGACGAGCGAGGCCCTCGATCGGCACCCGCTCCTGGTTCATGGTGTCCCGCTCACGGACGGTGACGCATCCGTCGGTCGCGGAGTCGAAGTCGTAGGTGATGCAGTACGGCGTGCCGACCTCGTCCTGACGGCGATAGCGGCGGCCGATGTTGCCGGCGTCGTCGTAGAAGCAATTGAAGTGGCGGCGCAGCTCGGCGTGGATCGCGTGCGCCGGCTCGGCGAGCTTCTTCGAGAGCGGCAGCACGGCGACCTTGATCGGCGCGATCGCCGGATGGAAGCGCATCACCGTCCGCTCCTCGCCGTCCTCCAGCTTCTCCTCGGCGTAGGCCGCGACGAGCAGCGCGAGCGCCGTCCGGTCCACGCCGACCGAGGTCTCGATCACCATCGGCGTGTAGCGCTCCTTCGTCTGCTCGTCCGTGATCGCGAGCTCCTTGCCCGAGTACTCCGTATGCCGCGAGAGATCCCAGTCGCCGCGATCGTGGATGCCCTCGATCTCCTGCCAACCGAAGGGAAAGAGGAACTCGATGTCGCTGGCCGCGCGGGCGTAGTGGGCGAGCTCGTCGTCGGCGTGGGGGCGGATGCGCAGGAGGCTCGCGTCGAAGCCGATGTCGCGATGGAACTGGAAGCGGACTTCGCGCCAATGAGCGAACCAATCCTCGCGCTCGCTCGGGTGACAGAAGAACTCCATCTCCGCCTGCTCGAACTCGCGGGAGCGGAAGGTGAAGTTGCGCGGCGTGATCTCGTTGCGGAAGGCCTTGCCGATCTGGGCGATGCCGAAGGGGACCTTCTGGCGGGCGGACTCGCGCACGCGCTTGAAGCCCGAGAAGATCGGCTGGCAGGTCTCCGGGCGCAGGTAGGCGGTCGTGGCCTCCTCGACCGACGCACCGAGCTCCGTGCGCAGCATCAGGTTGAACTCGCGCGCCTCGGTCAGATCACACTCGGCGATCGCGCGCTGGCGCGGGGCCTCGGGGCAGCGCTCGCCCTCGATCTGGTCCGCCCGGAAGCGCCGCTTGCAGGTCCGGCAGTCGATCATCGGGTCGCTGAAGTGTGCGACGTGACCGCTCGCCTCCCAGGTCCGGGGATGCGAGATGATCGCCGAGTCGATCCCGACGACGTCGTCGCGCTCACGCACCATCCGGCGCCACCAGAACGCCTTCAGGTTGTTCTTGAGCTCGACGCCGAGGGGGCCGTAGTCCCAGAAGCCGGCGATGCCGCCGTAGATCTCGCTCGCGGGGTAGATGAAGCCGCGGGCGGCGCAGAGGGAGACGAGCGTCTCCATCGCGAGGGGATGGCGTTCGCGATCCTCGTCGTCACGAGGGGCGGAGGGGGAGGCGGAGTCGGACATGCGTGTGGGGGCCCTGGAGGAGAGACGCTGGTAGGGGTCTTCCTGCGCTGTGCCCGAGGGATCGGGCGGGTGGTTCGCGGGGCATCCGGCGGGCGGGGCCGATCGGCCCGGACGCCCGTCGGCCGGGGCGGCGGAGTATGGCAGAGGGGGGATCCGGGTCAAGCGGCGCCGGGCAGCAAGACGGGCATTCGGGTCAAGCGGCGCCGGGCAGCGAGACGGGCATTCGGGTCAAGCGGCGCCGGGCGCCGAGACGGGCAGCACCTCCTCGAGGAAGCGTTCGCTGCGCAGCTCGACCCCCACATGGAAGCGCTGGAAGCGGAAGAGCAGACGCGCCGCCTGGGCCAGGGCCCGGCCCTCGAGGCGCGCCTCGCCGAGCGCCTCGAGCGTCCCGTCGAGGCCCTGCGCGAGGCGACGCAGGGTGCCGAGCTCGATCGGAACCAGGCCGTCGAGCCGCAGCGCGCAAGGCGTGCAGACGATGCCGCCATCGGCGACGTGGAACTGCACGACGTGTCCCGGCGCGACGTCGGGGGCGGGCACGCGACCGCAGCGCACGCATCGACCGAGCTCGGGGCGCAGCCCGAGCGCGTCGAGTGCGCGCAGCTCGAGCAGCACGCGCAGGGTCGCGTCGGGACGGACACGTGCGACGAGATCGAGGCTCTCGATCGTGAAGCGGAAGAGCCGCGCGGCCTCCGAGCCCGCAACGCCCTCCGGCGAGAGTCGGTCGAGCATCTCGACCAGGAAGCTCGCGAGCGCATAGCGACGCGGCTCGTCCCGGAGGCCCAGAAAGGCGTCGACGAGACGCGCCTGCTCGAGGAAGGCCATCGACGCGCGCGGCTTGAGGCGTCCTTCGATCGCCAGCCGATTGAAGACGTCGAGGGTGCCCGGGAAGCGGCGATGGCTCCGGCGCGCGCCCTTCGCGATCGCGGTCAGACGGCCATGGTCGGAGGTCAGTAGATGGACGATGCGATCCGACTCGCCGTACTCGACCGAGCGCAGCAGGACCGCCTCGCAGCGCACGCCCGACATTCGTACCGCCCGCCCTGCCCTAGCGCCGCTCGGGCGCGCGCGGCGGCTCGAGACCGACCGCCGAGTCGAGCTCGGCCCCGGTCGCCTCGGCGAGCGCGCGGACCGGGTCCTGCCAGATCACGACGTCCCGGGCCGCAGGCGCCGCGGCCGCCCCTCCGATCAGGCGCAGTCCGGCACGCACGACGAAGAAGACGATCAGCCCCGCGACGACCAGGGCCGCGACCACCGTCCAGCGACGCAGCCGCTGGACCGAGGCCTGCCGCTCCCAGGTCGCCGCCCGCGGCTCGTGCAACATGCGCGCGATGGCGTCGTCGGCGTCGAGCCCGAGTGCCGTCGCGACCGTGCGGACGAAGCCGCGAACGAAGCCGTCCGTCTCCCCGTCGAAATGACCGCTCTCGAGGCGCTCGAGCGAGCGCAACGGGATGCGCGTGAGGGCGGCGAGCTCCTCCGTCGACATGCCGCGCAGCAGACGCTGGCGTCGCAGGTACTCGCCGATCGGACGGTCTTCGAAGGTCTGGGCGGGATCGAGCGCCGAAGCCTCACCGGCCGCGGACCGCCCGCCCGTCTCGTGATCGATCATGCGCTCACCCCGATGTCGCGAGCGTAGCCCGTCGAGGCGGGCGCGAGCGACGGGGCGGCGCAGGCGCATGCGCCGCTGTCCGGACGTGTCGACGAGGCGGCGCCGGCGCATAGGCCGCGGACGCGGCGACGGAGCCCGGCGCCACGCGTCGCGGGACGATCGCGCGAGGACTCAGCGCAGCAGGTCGAGATAGGCCTGCGACTGCGAGGCCCAATCCGCCTCGGGCGCCTCTTCGACGGCGGCGCGGAAGTGGCGGATCGCCCGATCGCGCCGTCCGAGGGCCACGAAGATCTCACCGAGCCGGTAGTTGGCTTCGGCCAGGCCTCCACCCCCAAGACGGCCGGACTCGATGGCCTGCTCGAAGGCACGGATCGCGGCGAGACGATGGCCCTGGCCGGACTCGAGGATGCCCAGGTTGAGCAGCGCCGGGCCGTAGCGAGGGAAGAACTCGAGCGCCTCGACGAAATGCGTGCGCGCCTCCTCGAGCCGACCCAGCTTCATCAGCGCCCAGCCGCAGTTGTTCAGCGGCCGCCAGGGCGAGGCGAAGGTCGCGTCGCGCGAGAGCACCTCGCAGTGCTCGATCGCGTCCTCGTAGCGACCGACCTGCGAGAGCAGCGCCGAGAGGTTGAGGCGCGCGTCGTGCTCGGTCGCCGTCTCCTTCTGCGCGACCGACAGCTCGACGGCATCACGCAGGAAGCCCTCCGCCCGCGCGGTCTGCCCCTTCCGACGGTAGGCCTCGCCGAGCCAGAGATGCGTGCGCGGGTCGCTCGGGTCGAGCTCGAGCGACGCGTTGAGCTCGCGGATCGCCATCGCCGTCCGGAACGACGACAGGTAGTCGATCCCGAGCTCGCGCTTCGCGACGCTCTCGGGGACGACCGCGTCGTCCTTGTCCGAGACGTCGTAGTGCGCGCAGCCCGTCGTCCCGAGCAGGACCCAGGCCGAGAGCCAGGCGAGTCGGCGCATGCGCCTCACGGCGGCGCGGTCGGAACGATTGGCAGGGCCGTGGATCATGATTCCCCCGTCGCGCACGTGGGGACGTGCGCCTCAGAAGCTCGAAAGCAGTCTCACCAGATACGACAGGCGGCGGCCCGACTCGCGGCGGACCCGGACGATCGGGATGCGCCCCAGCGCCGATCCGCCCTCGGAGACGTCCCGGCCGACGACGGGGTCCTGACGGAAGCGGGAGAGACGCACGCGCCGCGTCCCCTCGCCCCCCGACTCCACGGACGCGGCGCTGCGCGCCCGCCGGGCCGCGCCCCTCCCCTCGCCCACCGAGCCACTCGCGGCCGCCTTCGCCGCCGCGCCCGACTCGGGATCCGAGGACCGTCGGCGGGCCAGGGAGGCCGGGGCGGGGGTGTCCGGACGGGCGGCGGACGCAGCCGGGCTCGGGGCCTCGCCGCGTGTGGGCGCCGGAGCAGCCGACCTTCCGTCGCGGCGCGCCGGGGCCGGAGAAGCCGGCGCATCGCCCGACGAGGACGCCGCCATCGCATGGTCCGCGCTGTCCTCGAGCTCGGGGGGCAGCGGCAGGAATTCGTCTTCGAGATCCAGGTCGATCTCGAGCAGGTCGGCCGAGTCGCCGAGCGCCGAGGCGTGCTGGACGCCCGCCGGCTCCGCGGGTCGCGACGCGGCGGGCTCGGGCGGGCGCTCCACAGGTCGGGTCGGCTCCGGCGCGGGCTCCGGCGCCGCCGGCCGGGCGCGGGCCTTCGACGGCCCCGAGTCCCCCATCAGACGCCCCCAGAGCGCCATCGCCTGGCTCCGCCCCTCACCCGCCGGAGCGGACTCGACGAGATCCTCGTCGAAGAGGAAGCCCAGACGCTCGGCCTCGGCGAGCAGCCTCTCCATCGCCCGGGGCACCGGCACCGTCGGGTCGATCGACTCCCGATTGCGCAGCACGACGATCTGTCCGCCCTCCACCGAGCGGATGCCGAGGGCGATGCCGATGTCGCCGTACTCCTCGGCGAAGACGACGGCGGCCGCACGAGCGGGGCCGACGGGCAGGAAGTCGACGTTGAGCACGGGCGCATTGAGCGCGGGTCGCATGGCGAGGACACACGCTTCGGAGAGCTGGAGGGGCTCGGACACACGCCTGAACATGGACACCCCATCGGCGAGGTCGGCGGAATCTTGAGCTTCCCGCGACGGCAGGGAGCGCCGCGAAGTCGCGACGTCGCAGGCTCTTTTCGGATCGCCCCCTCCCCCGCGCAGGCGCGCCGCGGGACCTTTCGCCCGCCCGCGAGCGGGATACAATCCGCCCGGGTCGGGGTGGGGATCGCTCCACGTCGTGGGCCTTTCGCTCTCATCACGACCGCCTGCGAGGACTCGGCCCATCCGATCACGGATGCAGCCGAGCGTCACTGGGAGCCTGGAGTCGGGTCGCCGAGACGGCCCCGGAGCTCGATTCGCTCCAGGAATCACGAGTTCGCGAACGAGACCAAACACACGCACGAATCGGGATCGGGAATCGTTGGGGCGAGTCGGCGGCTCCCAGGCCGAACGCTCCCGCAGGATGCAGCCCGCGAACGCGACGCCGGACCTCGAGTCCAGGTGCCGATCGCGCAGGCCGACATCACCCGACGCCGAACGCAGCGGAACGCGAGACGGGTAGCGTGACAGCCAACCAGACCCAGAAGACCAAGCCCAGCGAGCTCGTCGAGAGCGTCGCGATCCGATTCGCCGGCGACTCCGGCGACGGTATGCAGCTCACGGGTACGAAGTTCACCGACGAGACCGCGCTCGCGGGCAACGACCTGTCCACGTTCCCCGACTTCCCCGCCGAGATCCGCGCGCCCGCCGGCACCCTCGCCGGTGTGTCGGGCTTCCAGATCCACTTCTCGAGCCACGACATCCACACGCCCGCCGACCGGCCGGACGTGCTGATCGCGTTCAATCCCGCGGCGCTGCGCGCGAACGTCGAGGACGTCCGCCCCGGCGGCATGGTCATCATCAACATCGACGCCTTCAACCAGAAGTCGCTCGTGCGCGCCGGCTACCAGGACGACCCGCTGCCCGAGCTGCGCGAGCGCTTCAAGCTGGTGGAGATCCCGTTCACGACCTTGAACCGCGAGGCGCTGCAGGGGCTCGGGCTGTCGGCGCGCGAGGTCGATCGCTGCAAGAACTTCTTCGCCCTCGGCCTGCTCTGCTGGCTCTACGGGCGGCCGATGGCGGCGACCGAGCGATGGCTCGGGAGCAAGTTCAAGGGCGACGTGCTCGAGGGCAACCTGCGCACGCTGCGCGCGGGCCATGCCTTCGGCGAGACGACCGAGCTCTTCCCGGCCTCGTTCGTCGTGCCCTCGGCGAAGATCGAGTCGGGCACCTACCGCAACATCACGGGCAACCAGGCGCTGGCCTGGGGCATCGTCGCCGCTGGCGTCCAGATGGAGCGCGACGTCTTCCTCGGCGCCTATCCGATCACCCCGGCGAGCGACGTGCTCCACGAGGTCGCGCGCTTCCGCCACTTCGGCGTGAAGACCTTCCAGGCCGAGGACGAGATCGCCGCGGCCTCGTCGACGATCGGCGCGGCCTTCGCGGGCCAGCTCGCGGTCACGGTCTCGAGTGGACCGGGCTTCGTGCTCAAGCAGGAGGCCCTCGGCCTCGCCGTCATGGTCGAGCTGCCGCTCGTCGCGATCAACGTCCAGCGCGCGGGCCCCTCGACGGGCTCGCCGACCAAGACCGAGCAGGGCGACCTGCTGGCCGTGCTCTTCGGTCGGCACTCGATGAGCTCGCTGCCGATCCTGGCGGCGTCGACCCCGGGTGACTGCTTCCACACGGTGCTCGAGGCCTTCCGGATCGCGGTGCGATACATGACGCCCGTGATCGTGCTCTCGGACGGATACCTCGCGAACAGCGCCGAGCCCTGGAAGATCCCGGACGTCGCGTCCCTCGAACGCGCACCGGTGCGCTTCGCCGAGCCGATGGCGGACGGCGAGTTCAAGCCCTACGCGCGCGATCCCGAGACCCTCGCCCGGCCCTGGGCGATCCCGGGCACGCCCGGCCTCGAACATCGCATCGGCGGCCTGACCAAGCAGGACATCACGGGCAACGTCAGCTACGCCGCGCCGAACCACGGCCGCATGAACGAGCTGCGCAAGCAGAAGATCGAGGGCATCGCCGACGCGCTGCCGCCCGTCGAGGTCGACGGCCCGGACAGCGGTCGCCTGCTCGTCGTCGGCTGGGGCGGCACGAAGGGCTCGATCACGGCGGCCGTCGAGGCAGCGCGCGAAGAGGGACTCGAGGTCTCGCAGATCCACCTGCGACACCTGAATCCCTTCCCGAGCAACCTCGGCGAGGTGCTGCGGCGCTTCGAGAAGGTGCTGCTGCCCGAGCTCTCCGACGGACATCTCGCCCTGCTGCTGCGCGCCCGCTATCTCGTGGACGTGCAGTCCTACAGCAAGGTCGAGGGACAGCCCTTCAAGGTGGCCGAGCTCGTGGACGCGATCCGCAAGCTCCACGCCGCGTAGCCGCCCCGCTTCCCTTCCCGCCTTCGAGGCGCTCCGCGCGACGGGGCGCCCACACAGGAGTCGCCCCATGGCAGCCGAAGCAGCCAAGGTCTCGCGCAAGGAATTCGTCTCGGATCAGGACGTCCGCTGGTGCCCCGGCTGCGGCGACTACTCGATCCTCGCCAACGTCCAGCGCGTGATGCCCGACCTCGGCGTGCCGCGCGAGAACGTCGTGTTCGTGTCGGGCATCGGCTGCTCGAGCCGCTTCCCCTACTACATGAACACCTATGGCTTCCACACGATCCACGGCCGGGCGCCCGCCTTCGCGACGGGCATCAAGGCCTGCCGTCCGGAGCTCTCGGTCTGGATCGTGACGGGCGACGGTGACGGGCTCTCGATCGGCGGCAACCACCTGCTCCACACGATCCGCCGCAACGTCGACACCCAGATCCTGCTCTTCAACAACAAGATCTACGGCCTGACGAAGGGCCAGTACTCCCCGACGTCGAATCTCGGCATCCGCACCAAGAGCACGCCCCAGGGCTCGATCGACCATCCGATCGATCCGATCGGCTTCGCCCTCGGCTGCGGCGCGACCTTCGTCGCGCGCACGATCGACGTCGACGCGAAGCACATGCAGGAGGTGCTCACCCGCGCCCACGAGCACAAGGGCACGGCCTTCGTCGAGATCCTCCAGAACTGCCCCGTCTTCAATGACGGCGTCTGGGACGAGCTGCAGGATCGCAAGACCCGCGCGGACGCCTCGCTCGTGCTCGAGCAGGGTCAGCCCCTCGTCTTCGGCAGCCCCGGCTCGCTCCGGGGCATCGTGCTCGAGAACGGCATCCCGAGCGTGATCGAGCTCGGCGACGACGAGGACCCGGCGAGCCGCGGCGTGATGGTGCACGACGAGCGGGCGCCGTCGGCGTCCTATGCCGGCGTGCTGGCGACGCTCCAGCGACCGGACTTCCCGCTGCCGGTCGGCGTGTTCCGGGCGGTGGAGAAGCCGACCTACGAGGCGATGCTCCAGGCGCAGGTCGACCGTGCGATCGCCGAGCGCGGACGGGGCGATCTCCAGGCCCTCCTAAACTCGGGCGACACCTGGCAGATCTGAGCACAGCCCCTTCCGGCCCCCTCGATCCGCTTCGGGAACGCGCCTTCGTCGCCTTCTGGTCGACGGGGGCCGTGTCCTCGTCCGCGAACTGGATGCTCGGCCTGAGCGTGCCGGTCATCGTCTACGGCATCACGGGCTCCGAGACGCTGCTCGGGACCGTCGCCGTCGCCCAGAATCTGCCCTCGCTCTTCGGCTCGCCCCTCGGCGGCGCCTGGTCGGATCGCCACTCGAAGCGGCTCGTCCTGCTGGGGGCGCTCGTCGCGCAGATCGTCCTGACCGCCGCGCTCTGCGAGGTGAGCCGGGAGCAGGCGGTGACTGTCACGAACCTGATGGCGCTCGCCGCCGCGATCGGGTTCGCGTCCTCCGTCAACCTGTCGGCCTATCAATCCCTGATCGCCGACATCGTGCCGGAACACCAGCTTCGTCCGGCCTACCGGCTGAACGCGATCCAGTTCAACCTCTCCCGCGCGATCGGTCCGGCGATCGCGGGCGTCGTGCTCTCGCGGTGGGGCCCGACGGCGGCCTTCGCGATCAACGCCCTGGCCCATCTCCCGCTCGTGACCGTGCTCTGCTTCCTGCGGCCCCGGCAGTCCCGGCCGACCCACGCCTCACCCGGCGTGCTCGCCGAGATCCTCGAGGGCGCGCGGGTGGCTCGCGGCCATCCGGCGCTGCGCATCGCCCTCCTGACCGTCAGCACGAGCGCCGCCTTCGGCATGAGCGTGCAGCAGCTCGCCGCGGGTCTGTCGCGCGAGGTCTTCCACGTCGACGAGGCGGGACTCGGTCTGCTCGTGTCGGCGGTCGGCCTCTCGGCGGTGGCGACCGCGATCGCGTCGGTCTGGCTCGCCGACCGCTTCCGCGACTCGGCGACCGTGCGCGTGGGCCTCGTCGTCTACGGCCTCGGGCTGCTCGTCGTCGCCGCGACGGACTCCTTCGCAGTCGGCCTCGCGGGCTTCGCGATCACGGGCTTCGCCCACGTGCTCGTGAACGTGTCCGTCACGACCGCGGTCCAGGTCCACGTCCCGAACGCCTATCGGGCACGGGTGACCTCGCTGCAGCTGATGGGCATCATCCTCTCGATGGCCTTCGGCGCGCAGCTCGGTGGCGCGCTGGCCGAGGCGACCGACCTGCCGACGGTCGTGGCTGCCTACGGCGGCGTCCTGATCGGCTTCGCGGCCTGGGGTCAGTGGCGGATGCAGGCCTTCCGGGCGATCGACTGAGTCCGCCGACCGCGCGACCCGCGTCCTCGACCTCCCGCGTCCCGGCTCAGCGCCCCGCCGCCTCCCGCCCGAGCTCCTCGCAGAGCCGTGTCGCGAGGGCCTCGCCGGCCACGCGATGGCCGTGCACGTTCCAATGCCCCTGGCAGATCCAGGGCGCCTCGAAGCCGTGGACGCAGGTGTCGTTCTGCTCGGCCCAGGCGCGGAGCGTCGGCGCGAGGGTGAGGACGGGGATGCCGGCCGCTTCGGCGAAGCGAGCCAGCCGTCGGTCCGGCGCAAAGAGGTCCACGGCCCCGGTCCGCTCCGCGTAGGCCGTGCGCAGCGCCGCGTCGGGATTCACCTGGATCGCGTTGCTCAGCGTCATGAGCAGGAAGCGGGCGTCGTGCTCGCGCACCTCGTCGCGCATGCGTTCGATCACGGCCTCGGTCGTCTGCCAGGCCGAGCGCCAGGCCGCATCGTCGGGCTCGAGGTAGATCCCGTCGTCGAGCCCCGGCTCGGCCCCGGGCGCCGCCTGCTTCGCACGGGTCTCGTCCTTCGCCGCCTCGAGCCGTCGCTCCACCTGCGAGGCGACATGACGGGCGACCTGCACGATGCGCACGCGATTCACGAGTCCGTACCAGAGATCCCCCTCCCATCCGGCCCAGCGACGGAAGGACGCACGCTCGGCGTAGGACTCGTCGAGACGCAGCCCGCCCTCTTCGAGCACGAAGTAGGGACGGTCCGAGCGCTTGAGCGCGGGCGAGTTGTTCCGGAAGTCGTTGCCCGTCAGGAAGGCGAGCACGACCCAGTCGGGCGCGTAGCGGAAGCCGAAGCGTCGCAGGGCGAGCAGCTCCTCGACCGTGCCGTAGCCCTCCTTGCCGAGCGCGATCAGCTCGATCTCGCGGCCCCGTCGGGCGTCGCAATCGGCGAGACGACGCTCGGCGACGGACCAGAACGTCGCCTCCAGCGGGACGTGGAACGCCGAGGTGTAGGAGTCGCCGACGACGACGATGCGCAGCGTATCCGGCGGCTTGGCGACCGCGTGGTCGCGATCGCGCGCCCCTTCGGCGTTCAGCCGCACCCATTGCCGGGTCTCGCCCGTCGCCCAGCCCTCGGCGTGCGGGACACCCCATTCCCGCAGTCCGTACGTCGGCCGATCGAGGGCCGGGTACGCGATCCCGCCGACACGCAGCCCGAGCTCGACCAGGCCCAGCGAGAGGCCGAGCGCGAAGAGCGGAAAGAGCAATCGGATCCATCGTCGGGACACGCGACCCCCTCGTCGAGCGCCTAACGGTACCAGCCCTTCCGGTCACTCGAAACGAAGCGCGATTGCTGCCCCCCCGACCATCGTCTAGCTTCGCGCGATGCCTGCTCCGGACTTCCTCTGCATCGGCGCCCAGAAGGCGGGGACGACCTGGCTCCAGGAGAACCTCTCGCGGCATCCCGACATCTGGCTGCCCCCGCCGAAGGAGCTCCACTACTTCGACCATCCCCATCCCGGCCTCGCCGCGCGTCTCTTCAACCGCAAGAAGAACCATCTCCGCAAGGCGCGCCACCACCTCGCCGAGAAGCTCGTCGAGCGACTCCGGGACCCCGGCCGCGAGCAGGCGTACGACGAGCTCGCCTGGGCCTATCGCTACTGCCTCGGTCGACGCTCCGACGCGTGGTACGCGACCCTCTTCCCGACGCTCCCGGGACGCCTGCGCGGCGAGGTCTGTCCCGGCTACGCCCGGATCCCCGAGCCCCGCGTCGCCGACGTGGCGCGCTTGATGCCGCAGGGCCGCATCGTCTACCTGCTGCGCAATCCGGTCGAGCGCGCCTGGTCCTCGCTCTCGATGCATTTCCGCAAGGGCGGCGACCAGCTGATCGACGACGTGAGCGAGGCCGACGTGCTGCGCCGATTCGAGTCTCCCAAGACGCGGGGACATGCGGAGTACGCGCGCAACCTGGCGAGCTGGGAGGCACATTTCGGCCCCGATCGCCTCTTCGTCGGGTTCTTCGACGATCTGGCCGGCGATCCGCGCGCGTTCCTGGCCTCGGTACTCGGCTTCCTCGGCGCCCGCGCGGACGAATCCGTCCTGCCGCCGGACGTGGGCGAGCGGCGCAACGCCGGTCGCGCGGAGGTCATGCCCGAGTCCGTCGCCCGCGCCCTCGCCCGCGTGTGCCTGCCCGAGGCCCGCGCGATGGAGGCGCGCTTCCACAACGCGCATACGCGACGCTGGCTCGAGATGACGGAGGCATGGGCGGCCTGAGTCCGGGGGCGCGGCTTCGTCGGCGAGGGGCGTCCGGCCTCGACGCCGTCTCGACGCGCGTTGCCGAGACGTCGGGATGGGCTCAGCGCGCCGCCTTGAGGATCGCCGCGCCGATGCGCTCCAGGGGCAGCACCTCGCAGGCCGCCCCCATCTTCACGGCGACCCCCGGCATGCCCCAGACGACGCTCGTCGCCTCGTCCTGGCAGATCGTCGGCGCACCGGAGTCGCGCATGGCCTTGAGGCCCGCGGCCCCGTCCGCCCCCATGCCCGTGAGCAGGACGCCCACGGCGTTGCGGCCCGCCTTGGTGGCGACCGAGTCGAAGAGGACGTCGACGGAGGGACGGTGGCCGCTCACGCGTTCGCGCGCTTCGAGGCGACAGATGAAGTCGGCGCCGTTGCGATGCACCGCGAGGTGGTGGTCACCGCCCGGCGCGATGTAGACGTTGCCGTTGCGGATCGTCTCCCGATCGCCGGCCAGGCGGACGCGCATGGCGCTCTGTCCGTCCAGCCGCTTCGCGAAGGCCTCGCTGAAGGAGCCCGGGAGATGCTGCGTGACGACGATGCCCGGGGCGTCGGCGGGCATACCGGCGAGGATGTCGGCGACGGCCTCGGTGCCGCCGGTCGATGCGCCGATCGCGATGATCTTGTTCGTCGTCGCGAAGTGCGACGTCTGCTTCACCGGCGCCCCTCCGGACTGCACAGCCCGGGCGGAGCGCAGGCCCAGGCGCTCGACGTTCGCCCGCGACGCCGCCCGCACCTTGGTCGCCAGCTCGTCGGCGTACTCCTGGAGACGCTCCTCGACACCCATGGTCGGCTTCGAGACGAAGTCGAAGGCGCCCAGCTCGAGCGCGCGCAGCGTGACGTCGGCGCCCTTCTGCGTGAGCGTCGAGACCATCACGACGGGCATCGGCCGCAGTCGCATCAGGTTCGAAAGGAAGGTCAGCCCGTCCATTCGCGGCATCTCGACGTCGAGCGTCAGGACGTCGGGCTCGAGCTCCTTGATCCGCCGCCGCGCGACGAAGGGATCGGGCGCCGTCCCGACGACCTCGATGTCGGGGTAGTCGTCGAAGATCGCGGTCAGCTGCTTCCGGACCACGGCCGAGTCGTCGACGATCAGGACGCGAATCGCGGCCACCTGCGTACCCCCTTTTGCCCGCCACGCCCGGAGCCGTCAGAAGAGCTCGACGTCGCCACCCTGGCTGCCCGAAGTCTTGAGCCGCGCCTCGTAGGTCTGCTCGCGCCGTTGCAGCGTGTCGTTGTGGAGCTCGCGGATCTTCAGCACCCGGAGCTTCCCGGTCTTCGCGAAGTAGAGGACCTTCCGCGGATTCCGCCCTCCGAGATCCTCCACGATCGCGTCGAGCCCCTCGTCCGTCAGGAACTTGCGGACGAAGTCGATGTTCCATTGCCCGACGTCCGTGCGGCTCGCGCCGATGCGACCGCCGCCGGTCAGCTTGATCTCGAGATTGCGCTTGGTCGCGCCGAGCTTGAAGAGCTCGTTGAGCAACGTCTCCATCGCGTAGGCGCCGTAGCGCGCCGCCGCCGACGTGTCCGCGCCGCCGCCCGGGAGCATGAAGTGGTTCATGCCGCCGACGCCAGCGCGCAGGTCGCGGATGCATGCCGACACGCAGGAACCGAGGACCGTCACGATCAGCTCGTCGCTCCGCGTGACGTAGAACTCGCCCGGCAGGATCTTCGCTGCAGAGATCTCGTTGTGGGGATCCCAGTAGCGCTCGATGTCCTCGAAGCCCGGCACCGCCGCGGGCAGGACGTGTCCGCGCGAGACCAGGGCGCCGGAACCGGAAGGGCTCATCTCACACGGCCCTCCGGTAGGTCGTCCGCTTCATGAACTCGAATCCCTGCACCTGCGCGGGCAGGCTCTCGGAGTGCCCGATGAAGAGGAAGCCACCGATCTTCAGGAGCTGACGGAAGCGCTCCACGAGCCGCGCCCGCGTCTCGTCGTCGAAGTAGATCATCACGTTGCGGCAGAAGATCGCGTCGAAGGGCCCCTTCACGGGCCACGGCTGCATCAGGTTCAGCGTCTTGAAGGCGATCAGGTCACGGACCTCGGGCTTCACCCGGAAGCGACCCGAGCTCGAGCCCCGACCACGCTGGAAGTAGCGGCGCTGCCACTCCTTGGGCAGCGCCTCGACCGAGGATGCCTCGTAGACGCCGTTCCGACCGCGCTCCACGACCTGCGAGTCGAGGTCCGTGGCCAGGATCCGGAAGTCGTGCTGAGCGACGTTCGGCACCCGCGCCAGTGCACTCAACGCGATCGAGTACGGCTCCTCGCCCGTCGAGCAGGCTGCCGACCAGATCCGGATGCGCTGCCCGGAAGAGCGACCGGCGATCAGGCCGGGGAGGATCTCGTCGCAGAGATGGTCGAAGTGGTACGACTCGCGCAGGAACGACGTGACGTTCGTCGTCATCGCGTTCGTCAGCTCGACGAGCTCGGCCTGGTCGCCCGAGTCGAGCAGATCCGCATACTGCGAGAAGGACTTGAAGCCGAAGGCCCGGACCCGCTTCGCGAGGCGCGAATAGACCAGATCCCGCTTGGCCGGAGTCAGCGCGATGCCGGAGGTCTCCCGGACGATCCGCGCCAGACGTTGGAAATCACCCGTCGTGAACTTGAACTCGCGAACTTCGCTGGACATCGTCTTCCGCTCTCACGGGGAACCGCGGCCTGCGGATCCTCCTTCGGATCCGCAGGCCGCGTCCGATCGGGTTCGGCCCAGCGCCTAGAACTCCTCCCACTCGTCGCCGTCGTCGGACGAGGCCGCCTGGCTGCGTGCGGGGGCCGGGGCGGGCCGGGCAGCGGCCGGGGCCGCGGACGGCGCGGGCCGCCGCGCCGCCGAAGCACCCGAGTCGCGAGCCGGCGCCTGGTCTCCCGTCCGGAAGAAGGCGACCACGTTCGTGAGCTCGACCGCCTGGTTCATCATCGCCTCGCTCGCGGAGGACGCCTCCTCGACCAGCGCCGCGTTCTGCTGCGTCATGCGGTCCATCTCGCCGACGGCGGTGTTCACCTGCTCGATGCCCGTCGCCTGCTCCTCGCTCGCGGTGGCGATCTCGGAGATGATCTCGCTGACCTTCTTGACGCTGGTCACGATCTCCTCGAGCTTCGCACCCGAGTCGTCGACGAGCTTCGAGCCCTCCTCGACCTGCTCGACGCTGTCGTTGATGAGCGACTTGATCTCCTTCGCGGCCTCGGCGCTGCGCTGCGCGAGGTTCCGGACCTCCGCGGCGACCACCGCGAAGCCCCGGCCCTGCTCGCCCGCCCGGGCCGCCTCGACGGCCGCGTTCAGAGCCAGCAGGTTCGTCTGGAAGGCGATCTCGTCGATCACGCCGATGATGTCGGCGATCTTCTTGCTCGCACTGTTGATGCCGCCCATCGCCTCGACCGCCGCCGACACGACCTGGCCGCCCGTCTCCGCGAGATCGCGCGCCTGCTTGGCCAGCTGGTCCGCCTCACGCGAGTTGTCGGCGTTCTGCTTGACCGTGCTGGTCAGCTCCTCGACCGTCGACGCGCACTCTTCGAGCGCGGCGGCCTGCTGCTGCGTGCGCACGTTCAGGTCCTGGTTGCCGGTCGAGATCTCACGAGCGCCATCCGAGACCCGGCCCGCGGAGTCACGGATGTCGACCACCGTCTGGAAGAGCTTCGACGTGCAGGCGTTGATCGCATCCCGCAATCGTGCGAACTCACCGAGGTAGTCCCCGTCCATGCGGGCGGACACGTCGCCCTCGGCCAGGGCGCTGACCGCGTCCGAGGCGGACTTGATCGGCGCCGCCACGACCTCGAGCAGCTGATTGATGCCGTCGCTCAGATCCTTGAGGAAGCCCTCGTAGCGAGCCGACTCGAGCCGCTCGTCGAGGTTGCCCGCGGTCGCGTCGCCGATCAGCTGCTCGATCTGGCGCTGGGCGTCCCGCTGAGCGGTCACCTCGGACCACTCGAGGGTGCAGCCGATGTAGTGCCCGCTCGGGTCGATGATCGCGTTCACGTTGATGTCGAAGACCAGCGGACCCACCTGGATGTCCGTGCGGTAGGGCAGGTTCGACGGGTCGGCGAGCAGGCCCCGCTGGTGCGCCGGGTTCTTGTGGAAGATGTCGATGCAGGTGCCGATCACCTCGGAGACAGAGAAGCCGGGATAGAGCCCGCGCAGGGTCTGCTCGTGCTTGCGAAGGAGGTTCACGGAGGCCGCATTCGCGTACACGATCTCGAGGTCCTTGTTGACCATGAGCAGCGGGTTGCTCGCGCCGTTGACCGCCGACTCGAGCCGGGCGACCTCGATCTCCTTCGCCCGTGCCTCGGTCACGTCGGACCACTCGAGGGAGTGGCCGACGTGCTCACCCTTGGCATCGATCATGGCGTTGACCGCGATGTGGAACTTCAGCGGCCCGACCTGGATGTCCGTCTCGTAGGGGGAGTTGTTCGGATCCGCGAGGAGACGGCGCTGATGGCTGGGATTCTTGTGGAAGTCGTCGATGCAGGTGCCGATCAGGTTCGCCACCTCGAAGCCCGGGAAGATCGACTCGAGCGTCTCCGCCTGCGAGCTCAGGAGCGAGATCGAGGCGCGATTCGCGTACGTGATCACGAAGTCCCGATCGATCATCATGATCGGCGTCTGGGCGTTGTCGACGATGGCGGCCATCCGGCGAGTCTCCTCGCTCACCGCGCCGTTTCCGGCCCCCTTGGCGGCGGGCTTGCTGGCCTTCCGCGCCGTCTTCTCCGCCGGCTTCGCGTTCCGCTTGGTCGTCATGCTCGTTCCTCTCCTGACAGGCACGGAGCCTGGAATGCCACCCTTCGATCCGGGCGATGGATTCAGTTGTTCGCGGACTCGAAGACGGAGCCTCCGAGCCCGCTCAAGATCTGATCGATCTCGAGTACGATCACGAGGCCGTCACCCGCCTGGGCGAGCCCACGCGCATAGCGCATGTCCATCTGGTCGCCGATGTTCGGCGGAGGCTTCACCTCGTCGGCCGCGAAGTTGTAGACCTCGGAGACGGCGTCCACGACGATGCCCATCACCTTCTCGTCGTCTCCGTTCTCCGTGCGCAGCACGACGACGACGGTCGACGGTCCGTACTCCACGACCTCGAGACCGAAGCGCTGGCGGAGGTCGATGATCGGCACGATCGTGCCACGCAGGTTGATCACGCCACGGACGTAGGGCGGCGTATTCGGCACCTGCGTCGCGCCCTCCCAGCCGCGGATCTCCTGGACGCGCAGGATGTCGACCCCGTACTCCTCGCCGTCGAGGAGGAAGGTCAGGTACTGGTTCGTTCCCTCGCGAACCTGAACCGTCTCGATCGACCCGTTGGGTGCTTCGTTCATGGAGATCTCCGAGTGTGACCGGGCGTGTTCAGCCGACGGCCGGCGCCGGCTGCGGCTCCGCGGTTTTCGACTTCCTGGGGCGGGGCCGGGACTTGCCCGCCTGATCCATCACGCCGGGTACGTCGAGGATCAAGGCGACGGTCCCATCGCCCAGGATCGTGGCGCCGGCGAAGCCGGCCACCGACTTGAAATTCGTCTCGAGGCTCTTGATCACGACCTGCTGCTGACCGAGCAGCTCGTCGACGACCAGGCCGGCCTTCGTCTGACCCGACTCGACGACGACCATCAGCTTTCCGACGAGGGACGCGTCCACGCCACCGCAGTCCATGCCGAAGATGTCGTGCAGGCGCAGGATCGGGACGGCCTCGTTGCGGAGTCGGTAGACGTCCGCCTTGCCGGCGACGGTATTGCTCGTCTCCGCTCGGATCTGGAGCGACTCGATGATCGAGACCAGCGGGATCACGAAGACCTCGGAGCCGACCCGCACGAGCTGACCGTCGAGGATGGCCAGCGTGAGCGGGAGTCGGACGGTGAACGTCGTCCCCTCACCCGGCTTCGAGTAGACCTGGATGTTGCCGCCGAGCGCCTTGACGTTCCGACGGACGACGTCCATGCCGACGCCGCGTCCCGACACGTCGCTGACCTTCTCGGCGGTCGAGAGCCCGGGCTCGAAGACGAGCTGCTGGATCCGCTCGTCGCTCATCACTTCTTCGGGATCGATCAGGCCCCGCGCGATCGCCTTGGCTCGGAGCTTCTCCGCGTCGATCCCGCGGCCGTCGTCCGAGACCTCGATCAGGATGTTCCCACCCCGGTGGTACGCGTTCAGCCGAACCGTGCCGACCTCGGACTTCCCGGCGGCGACCCGGACATCCGAGGGCTCGAGACCGTGATCGAGGGAGTTCCGGACGAGATGGACGAGCGGATCTCCGATCTGCTCGAGGACGTTCTTGTCGAGCTCCGTTCCCTCGCCGCTGATCTTCAGCTCGACGCGCTTGCCGAGCTGCTCCGAGAGATCGTGAACGAGGCGCGGAAAGCGATTGAACGCGAAGCTGATCGGGAGCATGCGGATCCGCATGACCCGCTCCTGGAGCTCCCGCGTATTGTTCTGGAGCTGAGCGAGTCCTTCGCGAAGCTTGCCCATCTTCGAAGGATCGGGATTCTCGCCGATGTCCGACAGCATCGACTGGATGATCACGAGCTCGCCCACCATGTTGATGAGTGCGTCGACCTTGTCCGTGCTCACGCGAATCGACGTGTTGGCGCGCGCGTTCTCGCCACCCGATCGGGGCTTCGAGCGGCGGGCCTCACCCCCCTCCGCACGGGCCGACGCGTCCGCGGCCTCGGCAGCCTGGTCTTCGCCGTCGCTCGCGTCCGCGTCGAGCGGCGCTTCCACGAGGGCTTCCGCGGAGCCGACCGGCTCGATCGTCAGACGACATTCGTCCTCGACCCACGCGAAGTTCTCGCGGATCTCCGCTTCGCTCCCATCGGTCGTGAGCTCGAGCTCGAAGCTGAGGTAGGCGTTCTCCGGCTCGATCTCGCGAAGGACCGGAATCGCCTCGGCCGCCGCGACGACCGTGAGCGACCCGAGGTCCTCGAGCCCGCGCAGGATCCGGATCGGATCGTTGCCCGTCTGGAGCATCGACGCGTTCGGCTCGAATCGGATCCGCCAGGTCCGATCGAGAGACTCCGCGGGAGCCTCTTCCTCGTTCGTCACGGACGATCGGGAGCCCGACTCGGCCCCCTCTCCGGCAGCTCGCTCGAGGATGCGCTTGAAGGCATCCGTCAGCGTCTGCGTCTCCGCGGCGTCGACCGTCGATCCCTCTCGCGCGGCCTCGACCATCGCGCGGATGTGATCACCGCTCTTCAGGAAGAGGTTCACGATGTCCGCGTCGATTCCGCGTGTCCCGGAACGGATCTCGTCGAGCAGCGTCTCCGCATGGTGCGCGAACTCGGAGATCGCCGTGAACCCGAAGGATCCGCTCGAGCCCTTGATCGAGTGCAGCGCCCGGAAGATCAGATTGATCTGCTCCGAGTCGGGCTCGTCCACGTCGAGCTCGAGGAACCCGGTCTCGACCGTCTCGAGACCCTCTTCGCATTCCTCGAAGAAGACGTCGAGGAGCTGATTCTGAATGTCCGATCCCTTGGCCATGGCGGACTGCCCTCTCGACTAACCGAGCACCTTCTTCATCGTCGCCAGGAGCTTTTCGGGATCGAAGGGCTTGACGAGCCAGCCCGTCGCCCCCTTGCCCTTCGCCTCCTGCTTCTTCGCGTCGTCGACCTCGGTCGTGAGCACCAGGATCGGCACGAACTTGTAGGCAGGGACGTTCCGGAGCTCGCCGACGAGCGTGATGCCGTCCATGTTGGGCATGTTGACGTCGGTGATCACGAGATCGGCCTCTTCCTTCTTGGCGATCTCGAGCGCCTCGCAGCCGTCGGAGGCCTCCGTGACCTCGTGACCGGCATCCGTCAGCGTGGCTCCAACGAGCTTCCGCATCGACACCGAGTCGTCCACGACGAGAATCCTGGCCATCAAGCCTTCCTTCCGTGACTTGCCCGCGCTAGGCGACGAGCCCGATATGGGACTCCATGCCGATCGTTCGAGCCGCCGACCGGAGGGATTCCGTGCTTCCCTTCCAGGCGGGCTGGTTGCCCCGATCGACGAGTGACTTCCACAGCGACGCCAGCAGCTGGACGCCTGCCGTATCGATTCGCTCGAGACCCGCGCCGTCGACGACGATGGCCGCCTGCTCCGACGCGGCCGGGAGTGCATCGAGAAAGGCGACCCACTCGTCACGAACGCTCGCGGCCGTCGTGATGTCGATTCGATTCGACAGCGTGAGCGTGGTGGCATCGTCGCTTCCCAACGTCGGTCTCCTCGTCGATCGCGTACCGTGGGCGGATCTTCGACGGGATCCATCGGGAGGCCCGCGGTGCGCTTGAGAGCGAGAACGGAACGAAGCGCGTTCGTGCAGAAAAATGGTGGTTGCACCCGGATCGACCTCGGGCCAAACATCGAGCACCCTGACTCCCGCGTGACGCATGCCGGGAGAGCCTTCCGAGAACGTCGAATCGGGGAGATTCCCGCATTCCGACGGCGGCGGTGCGGGAGACGTCAAGCCCGCTCGACAGGGGCCGATGTTCCACCCATCGTGAGACGCCCGACCCTCTTTCGACGATGGCCCATCGACCTGGCTGGCGCGTACTTCCGCGCGGCCGGCCGCGTGCGCGGTCTGGCCTCGATCGCGCGGAGCACGGCGCATCGACCCGTGACGCCCGCGCCCACGCCGGACGGAGCACGTGAGCTCGCGAGCGAGCTACGGGGCCTGATCGAGTCCGAGCTCGCGCTCGCACGCACCGAGGTCGACCGCGTGCGCGGTCTGGTCCACGGCGCCGTCGGAGAGCTCCAGCACGCCTTCGAGTGCATGAACGAGCAGTCGAGCCGACAGTCCGCGGCCGTGAGTCGGATCGTCGACCGCTCCGATGCCGAGAGCGGGGACGCCTCGGACGTGCGGCAGTTCACGGCGCAGGCGAGTGACCTCATGAACCGGCTCGCGGGCTCGCTCATGCAGGTCAGCGACCAGACCAAGGACACCGTCCGCCAGATCGACGAGATGGCCGGACACCTCGATCGCATCTTCTCCGTCGTACACGAGATCCAGTCGATCGCCGACCAGACGAACCTCCTCGCGCTCAACGCGGCGATCGAGGCGGCGCGCGCCGGCGAGGCAGGCCAGGGCTTTGCGGTCGTCGCGCAGGAGGTGCGGAACCTTTCGCAGCGCTCGTCGAGCTTCAACGACCAGATCCGCGACCTGACGCACGACTCGCGCGACCTGATGGTGAGCGTTCGCCAGCGCGTCGCACGAACCGCCAGCGAGAGCCTGCGTCACAGCCGTGAGGCGAGCGACGCAGTCGAGGGCGTGACGGGACAGATCGAGAGCCTGAACGACGCGATGACCGAGGGCATCCGCGAGGTCTCGGATTGCGGGCGCGAGCTCGGCAAATCGGTCAACGCCGCCGTGCGTTCGCTGCAATTCGAGGACATCGCGACCCAGGCCCTCGGCGCCGCGAATCGCCACCTCGAGCGCATCGAAGCGATCGGCACGGAGATGTCACGGCTCGACGAGGCGCTCGCCCGACTCGGGAGTCGGCGAAACGCGGACGAGAAGGCCGAGCTCGAGGCGCTCGTCGCGGCCGTGCGCGCGGCGCGCGAGGGATGGAGCAGCCCGATGCACAACCCCGTGTCCCAGACGGACATGGAGGAAGGCGACGTCGAGCTCTTCTGAGCGATCCACGTGGGCCACGAGCAGCGTCTCGGCGCGGCACCCCGACCGGATCGGCCGACGAGCCCCGCGCCGAGCTTCGACACCGCTACGCGAGCACGCCCTTCGCGTGCTTTGCGAGGGTCTCGCCGATCGCGGCGGGAGACGGCGACACCGCCACGCCATTCGCCTCGAGGGCAGCGATCTTGTCGCTCGCCTTGCCCTTGCCGCCGGCGATGATCGCGCCGGCGTGACCCATGCGCTTGCCGGGCGGCGCATTCTGGCCCGCGATGAAGGCGGCGACGGGCTTGGTCATGTTCGACTTCACGAACTCGGCTGCCTCCTCTTCTGCGGAGCCACCGATCTCGCCGATCATCACGACCGCCTTCGTCTGCGGATCCGCCTGGAAGAGCGTGAGGGCGTCGATGAAGTTCGTGCCGATCACGGGGTCGCCGCCGATGCCGACGCAGGTCGACTGACCGATCCCGAGGCGCGAGAGCTGATCGACGGCCTCGTAGGTGAGCGTGCCCGAGCGGGACACGACGCCGACCGGGCCGGGCCGCGTGATCTGCGCGGGCATGATGCCGATCCGGCACTGCTCGGGCGTCACGACGCCGGGGCAGTTCGGTCCGAGCAGACGCGTCCTGGAGCCCTTGAGCGCCGTCTTCGCGCGAGCCATGTCCGTGACCGGGATGCCCTCCGTGATGCAGACCGCGAGGTCGAGCTCGTTCTCGGCCGCCTCGAGGATCGCGTCGGCGGCGCCCGGCGGCGGCACGAAGATCACGCTCGCATTCGCACCGGTCGCGGCCTTGGCCTCACGGACCGTGTTGAAGACCGGGATGCCCTCGATCACGGTCCCGCCCTTGCCGGGGTGGATGCCACCGACGACCTGGGTGCCGTATTCACGCGAGAGCCCCGCGTGGAAGGTCCCCATCCGGCCCATCCCCTGGATGAGCAGCTTCGTGTTCTTGTCGCAGAGGATCGCCATCTCAGGCCGCTCCCTTCACGGCGGCGACCGCGAGCTCGCCCGCTTCCTTGAGCGTCTCCGCCGGAGTGATGTTCAGGTTCGACTTCGCGAGGATCGCGCGGCCCTCGGCCGCCTTCGTGCCCTGGAGGCGGACGACGAGCGGCACCTTCACGCCGAGATCGTCCGCCGCTGCGACCACGCCCTCGGCGATCAGGTCGCAGCGCACGATGCCGCCGAAGATGTTGACGAGGATCGCCTCGACGTTCTCGTCGCGCAGGATCAGCTTGAAGGCCTCCTTGACCTTCTCCTTGTCCGCGCCGCCGCCCGCGTCGAGGAAGTTCGCCGGCTTGCCGCCGCAGTAGTGGATCATGTCGAGGGTCGCCATCGCGAGGCCCGCACCGTTCACCATGCAGCCGATGTTGCCGTCGAGGCCGACGTAGGCGAGGTCGATCTCCTTGGCGGCCCGCTCGCGTTCGTCCTCCTCGTCGGGATCGCGCAGCTCGGCGATCTCGGGATGCCGATAGAGGGCGTTGTCGTCGAAATTGAGCTTGCCGTCGAGCGCGAAGAGATCGCCCTCGGCCGTCAGCACGAGGGGATTGATCTCGACCTGCGAGCAGTCCTTCGCGATGAAGAGCTCGAAGAGGCCCTTCGCGAAGGGCACGAACTTGTTGACCTGCGCGCCGTCGAGGCCGAGTCGGAAGCCGAGGTCGCGCGCCTGGTACTCGCAGAGTCCGACGTTCGGATCGACCATGCAGGTCAGGATCTTGTCGGGCGTCTTCTCGGCAACGACCTCGATCTCCATCCCGCCTTCCGTCGACGCGACGAGCGCGTACTTCTCGGCCGAGCGGTCGAAGAGGATCGCGAAGTAGTACTCCTTCACGATGTTGCTGCCGGCCTCGACGTAGACCTTGCGGACGAGCTTGCCCTCGGGCGGCGTCTGCGGCGTGTGCAGCGTCATCCCCAGGATCTCGCTCGCGGCGGTCTTCGCCTCGGCGGCGGACCTGGCGAGCTTGACCCCGCCGGCCTTGCCGCGGCCGCCGGCATGCACCTGCGCCTTCACGACGACGACCGAGCTGCCGAGGGCCTTGGCGGCGCGCTCCGCCTCCTCGGGCGTGGTCGCGAGCCGGCCGTCCGGAACCGCCACGCCGAACTCGCGGAAGAGAGCCTTTGCCTGGTACTCGTGAACGTTCATGTCCGTCCCATTCCTCCGCGTCGATGCACGCGGACCGATTGTCCGTCCCGCCGACGAAGCGGCCGACCTCCGTCGACCCACGCCGGGAGCGTGCCGACGCGGCCTCGGGCCGCGCCGGACTTCGTCCGACTCAGAGCTCGATCTGCGAGACCAGCGTACGGACGTGCACGACCGAGGCGTCGAAGAGGGCCTTCTCCT
>JACKFD010000028.1 GCA_020632655.1 Spirochaetaceae bacterium | reverse complement strand
ATCGTCGCGGAGGATCAGGCGCAGGCGTGGGCGCGGGCGCTGCCGCAGGAGGTGCTCCACCAGCGCGCGATAGCCCGCTTCGTCGGCGATTCGCATGGGCACGAGCGCGAGCACCAACCGGTGATCGCCCGGGGGCAGCGCTCCGAGGAGCGCCTCGATCACCGCGTCGAGCCGCTCCGCGGCCGCGCGAGGGCTCGCCAGCGCCGCTTCGATCGCCGCGCCGAGCTCCGGAGGGCAAGCAGACGCAAGCCGCCCCCACGCAGCCGCGACGAACCCGTCGACGCTCGCCATCTCGGCGGCCAGGGTGATCACGACGTCCCCTGGCGATCGCGCGTCGAGCTCCTCTAGCGCGTGGAGGAGGAGCATGCAGGCGACCTCCTCGCAGGTCACCACCAGCGCCCCGTCGACCGGCTGGTCGACGAAGTCGCGGAGGATCTCGTCGAGCTCGCGGAGCTGGTGATTGAAGCTCATGATCGTTCTTCCTCGCGGTGATCGGCGCTAGTTGAGCTTGATCAGCGCGCCCGTGAGCGTGTGCTCGCCGACCGCGGCGCTGGTGATCGACGGCGCGTCGAGCGTGATCCCCTGCGGCGTGATCTTCAGCATCGAGGCCCCGCAGCGGAGGACGATCATCGTCGGCGACTCGATCGAGATCCCCTCGATCGCCTTCAGCTCCGCCTGCTTGTCGGCGAGGAGGACGAGCGAGTCCTTGGTCCCCAGCGTCATCTGCCCGTAGGACTCGAGGGCTACCGTCTCCTTGGCCTTCGCCTCGATCGAGCCCTTCGTGGCTTGGAGCTTGATCTTCTCCTCATTGCTGATGATCTGAATGTCGCCCCTCGCGCCGGCCAAGATCTCGCCGTCGGTCGAGAGGAGGTAGACGTCCTTCTTCGCCCGGCTGACATGCGAGCCCGCGAGGACGTCGGTGAAGTGCGTGCCGGTGCGGACGGTGGTCCTGTGGTCCCCAGCGACATCCACGCGGAGATTTCCGCCCAGGACATCGGTCGACATCGACCCCCGTACGACGGTTATCCCGTAGTCGTCCCCGACACAGAGCGTCCCCCCCTCGCCGACGTCGACGGCCTGCGTACTGGCCACCAGGACGCGCTGCATCCGGCCGACCTCGATCGTCTGATCGCGGCCGACCGTCGTGACGTGGTCATTGCCGACCCGCTCGGCGAGGTCGCGGCGCGCCCGCAGGCGCACGCGCTCGCCCCCGCGGGTGTCGTCGAAGGAGAGCTCGTTGTGGCCGCCGCCGCCCGGCGTCGTGTCGGAGCGGAGGCCGCTCCGCGCCTTCTGATCCGGGAGCTTGAAGGGCGGGGGGTTGAGGCTGTTGTAGAGGCCGCCGACGACGATCGGCCGGTCGGGGTCGCCCTCGAGGAAGGCGACCAGCACCTCGGCGCCGATCCGCGGGATGAAGAGCGCGCCGAAGCCGGCGCCCGCCCAGCCCTGGGCGACCCGCAGCCAGCAGGTCTCCTCGCCGGCCGGCCGCCGATCCCAGTGGAAGCGGACCTGGACCCGGCCGTGCTCGTCGGTGTGGATCTCCTCGCCGGGGGGGCCGACGACGAGCGCGGTCTCGATCCCCGCGGGGACCGGCGCGA
>JACKFD010000027.1 GCA_020632655.1 Spirochaetaceae bacterium | reverse complement strand
CCCTCGCCGACGCGAGCTCGTGGGACCGGAGCAAACCCCGGGTCGACGACCTCGGCCTGCCCGCGTCGACGTGGCCGGTGGTCGCGGCCTGGCGGCGCGGCCGGAGCTTCGAGGTCCGGTGGGCCGTCCCCCGCGAGACCTGGGACTTCGACGGCATCGAGCTCCGCGCGCGGCCCGAGGACGCGCGCGAAGGCGAGCGCGCCTGGACCCGGAGCAGACGCTATTGGCCCTTTGAACTCCAGACCGGCGAGCTGCTCCTCGGGAGCGCCCGCGACTGGCTCCTCTTCGACCCCCCGCTCCCCGAGGGCGCGGTGGCCTTCGACCTCCGCGTCCGCTTCGTCCAGGGCGACGAGGTCAAGATCGTCGAGACCGAGCTCCGCGCTCTGCCGGCGCACGCGGCCCCGAGCGCGGCGCCGCAGAGCGACGGCGAGGGCCAGGTCGCGCCCGCCCCGACGCCCGCGCCTCGCGGCTGCGCATGCGTCCTCGCCGACGCGGAGGGCGGGCCGGCCTCGTGCGGCGCGCTCCTTCTTCTCGTCGCGCTCGGTCGTCGACGTCGCGCGATCTTCGTCGTCCTCGTCGCGCTCGTCGTCATCATCCTCGCCCCCGCTCGCCCGGCCGCGGCCGCGTCGCTCCCCCACTACGACCTCCGCTCGCTCGCGCTGCAGAGCGACGCGATCGTCCGGGTCCGGATCGTCGACGAGCCCGACGACCCCAGCGCGCCGATCACCCATCAGATCGTCACCAGCTACCTCGGCGAGCTCGAGGTCGGCGCCGAGCTCCGCCTCCCCCACGCCGGCTACTCGTCGCGGACCGGATCGTTCGGCGAGGGCAAGCGGGCCTTCGACGACGACGCGGTGCTCTTCCTCCAGCGCGCCGCCGAGGGCGACCCGAGCGGCTGGCGACTCACAGAATCGGGCCTCCGCCGGTGCGCGGAGGGGCTCGTCTATCGCTACCAGCAGGCGAACAACCCCGGGCCCTACGTCTCGGTGCCCCAGGGCCACGACCCCTTCGACGTCTACGGCGATCCACGCGGCGACCCGGGGCTCTCGATGGAGGAATTCGAGGTCGAGGTGCTGGCGGCGATCGCCGGCGCGGTGGCGATCCGGGCCGACCTGGAGCGCATCGACGATCCCGCGGCCCGGGCCCGCCTCCTCGACCGGATCGGCCCCGCCTTCGGCGACGACCGCGACGAGCCGACCATGCTGGTGATGCTCGCCATCGACGACCAGGCCAGCCTGACGATCATCGAGGGGCTCTGGCGGGCCGGCCACCGCGAGGACGCGCTCGCGGGGGTCGATCGCCTGCGGTTCCCGCTCGGCTACTGGGATCTGGCGCTCGGCGCGGCGCCCGGCTGGCTCCTCGACGTCGCCGAGGATCGACGGCGGCCGACGCCGCTCCGCCGCGGGGCGCTCCTCCTCCTCGAGCACGACCTCCGGGCGCTGACGGCCCCGGACGCGATCCAGCGCCTGATCGCCCTCCTCGACGATCCGGAGCCCGAGCTCCGCGCGCTCGCGTCCACGATCGACGCGGCCCGCGACGCCCAGGATCGCTGGCGCGAGGCGTTGATCGCCCGGCTCCGCGTGGACACGGAGCCGGCGGTCCGCTTCGCGCTCATCGCCG
>JACKFD010000026.1 GCA_020632655.1 Spirochaetaceae bacterium | reverse complement strand
TCGTCGAGGACGAGGTAGACCTCGCCGTGCTGGTGATACAGGGCCTCGATGCCGATGTGGCCGTAGTAGGTGTCTTCGTTGATGAAGCGGTTGCCGTGGCGGTTGACGTAGACGCCGCGGGAGAGCGTGTTCGGGATCGTGTACGGGAGTGCGACCTCGCCGAGGTTCATGCGGAGCGTGGCACCCCCCGCGCCCTGCCCCATCCGAATGCCGCTGCCGTCGTCGCCGTCCGTGCCGTTGTAGTCCGTGACCCGCGCGAGGATCGGCGCATGCAGCTCGCGCATCGCCTGGTTCATGATGAACCCGCCCGCCGCGAGCACGACGCCCTGGCGCGCGCGCAGGAAGCGATCCTCGCCGGCGGTGCGCGCGACGAGCCCCACGACGGCGCCGTCGTCGTCGAGGACGAGCGTCTCGACGCGGCTATTCGTCTGCGTCTCGACGCTCGAGCGCTCGACCGCCTCGAGCAGGCATTGCATGAGGAGTCCGCCGCCCTTCTGCGGCACCTGCGCCTTGTGACCGCGCGGCGCGGGCCGCGCGATCTCGTTCCAGGGCGCGCAGTTCTCGCCCGACGTGTAGACGAGGCAGTCGTCGGTCTTCGGCTCGAGGCCCGGCTCTTCGTAGTAGGTCCGCTTGAAGGGCACGCCGTGCCGCTCGAACCAGTCGAAGTGCTCGAGGCTGCCCTCGCAGTAGAGCCGGATCTTCGGCTCGTCGGCACCGGGCTCGGACACGGCCATGAGGAACTTGTACATCTCCTCTTCCGTGTCCTCGAAGCCGGCGGCGCGCTGGACCGGGGTGCCGCCGCCCAGGTAGATCAAGCCGCCCGAGAGCGCCGACGCCCCGCCGCCCGCACCCGCGCGTTCGAGCGCGATCACCTCGGCCCCTGCCTCCGCCGCCTCGAGCGAGGCCGCGACGCCGGCGATCCCCTGCCCCACGACGAGCACGTCCGTCTCGCGGTCCCAGCGCACGACGTCCCGAGCCCGAACGGGCTCCGCCGCGAGCCGGCCGCTCGCGCCGGCACCTCCGCTCGGCGTCGCGCGTCCCGATCCGCTCATGCGAAGCCCGCCAGCCGCTCGGCGCTGTCGCGGATCTCCGGAAAATCGCGGGCGACCTCGGTCTCGAGCGCCTCGTCCATCGGCCGTGCCTCCTGCGCGAGGGCGTAGAGCGACTTCATCGCCGCAACGGCGGCGCGCGAGTTCGCGGCGATCTGCGCCGCGCGCTCGGCGACGAGGCGATCGAGGGCCTCGCGATCCGCCACCGCCTCGTTCGCCACGCCCCAGGCGACCGCTTCGTCGCCGCGAAACGTGCGCGCCGTGAAGGAGAGCTCCTTCGCGCGCCGTACGCCGACGGCCTGCGCGAGGGTCTGGCTCATGCCCCAGGTCGGCCGCAGCCCGAACTTCGTGTGCGTGTCGCCGAACTTCGCATCGACCGTCGTGAGGACGAAGTCGCAATGCAGCGCGATCTCGAGCGCGCCCGTGAAGCAGGCGCCGTGGACCTTCGCAATCACGGGAAGCGGCGAGCTGCGGATCGCCTGATAGGCGCGCCGCGCGGGCGCGTCGAAGACGTCGCCGATCTTGCCGGCGACGGGGTCGATGCCTTGCAGGACCTTGAGGTCGACGCCGGCGGAGAAGGCCCGCCCCTTGCCCTCGAGCACGACGACCGCGACGTCCTCGCGCGCGCCCGCCGCCTCGACGAGCGAGGCGATTCCTTCGAGCATCTCCGGCCGGAGCGCGTTCAAGGCCTCCGGCCGCGCGAGCCGGATCGTCAGCACACTTGCGGCGTGCTCGACCTCGAGCATCGGGGTCGGCGACTCGAGCGACGGCGTCGCGGTCATGCGCGTCCCTCCGCCCGGCTCAGAACGCGCGGTAGCGCTTGCGGACGTGGCGCTGGCGCGCGGCGATCTCCCGGCGTCGCTCCTCGGGCGTCGTGCGCTTCGTCGAGGCGGGCAGATGCTGCATGAGCTCCGAGAGCTTCACCTTCTTGCAGGTGATCTCGGGCCACTCCGACGGGTCGGGCGTCTGGCTGTAGGCCCAGCGCGGCGACATGAAGACCTCGGGATGGCCGGTCGCATCGATCCAGTTGTGCACGCCCGGATCCTCGTGGGCGATCACGAGGCGGATGACGCCGTCGTCGTCGACATGCGTCTGATGACCGTTTCGGGAGCCCACGGCATTCGCGTACTCGATCGACTCGCCCCAGAGATTGCCGAGCTGGAAGCCCACGTAGTTCGGCTGCTTCTTGATCCGGTTCTCGACGATCATCGCCTCGCCCGGCCCGATCTCCGCGATCCCGCCCGCGTAGAGGTTCGAGGCCATGCCGCCGCCGGTCGCGGCGGAGGCGGCGTTGATCTTGTTGAAGGCGTTGCGCGGGAAGGCCACGCCCGGGATGCTGCCCGGACGCGGACCGTAGGTGCCCATCGGGATCGTCCAGAAGGCGTTCCAGAAATGGATCTGGTTGCGCACGATCTCGCCGAATCGATGCAGCCCCTCGATCGCCCACTCGGGCGAGGGAACGGGACCCGCCGTGCCCTCGTTGCCGAGCTGCACCATCTCGAAGTGGACGGCGTCCTCGCGGTCCCAGTCGTTGAAGATCTGACGGCCGCTCACGAACTCCGCATAACGCTCGGGGCCGAGGTCCGGCTCGGTCGGATGCGGCCGCTCGACGACCTTCATCGTCGGCACGAAGTTGCCCTTCCAGTCGGCCGGCCGCTCCGGCGCGAAGAGGATCTCGAAGGCGCCGTCGGGGTCCACCTCGATCGTCGTCGAGTCGATCTTGCCCGTCTGCGTCTTCATCCCGGGGCGCAGCTCCGAGAGGTCGCCCGAGTCGCCCGCGAGGCAGCCGCGGCTCACCTCGAAGATCATGTAATGCGGCGCCTTGCGGCCCGTCGGCGCCGGCGCCTCGCCCTTCCAGTGCCGCGCATCGCCCATCTCGCCGCGCAGCAGGTAGCTCTTCCGCCCGTCGATCGGGGCATAGAAGTAGACCGCGTCGGGGTTGTCGATGGTGCTGCGGGTGATGATCGACAGGGCGTTGCGGAAATGCGGGCGGTCCGGGTCGTCGTGGAAGGCGCGCTCGACGGCGCTGTGCACGAAGCCCATCAAGTAGCGGTAGCCCTCGGCGAGGTTGCGGTCCGTCGGCGGGGCGGGCATGAGCTCGGGCTGGTCGATCGCGTCCCGCGCCTCGCCGAGCGCCACGATCATCTCGTCCCAGGCCGCCTTCAATCGCTTCTGTGCATCACCCATGGGCAGGTCCTCCCGGCGGTCCGAAGATGTCCGAGCGCGGCTCCGCCTCAGCCGCAGCGGGTGCCCCGTCGTCGTCCCAGCCGAAGCGCTCGAAGAGCTCGGCGAGCTCCGTGTGGATCGCGTCGGCCTCGAGACCGAACTCCTCGAGGCTGTAGGTATGCCGCGTCTTGTGCTCGCGCTGCCGCTTGCCCTCGCCGGCGAGCAGCTCGCGATAGGCGTCGGTCATGGGCAGGTCGAGATCGCGGTAGATCCGCTCGATCGCGGCGGCGGGATCGCTCGTCAGGTCGCGGTAGTCGACGATCGAGGCCTTGACCTCGGGATGCGCGTCGAGGACCTCGAGCGGATGCTTGTACGTATCCCAGGATTGATCCGCGAGGATCTTCAGGCACTTCTTCTGCCGCTCGGGATCCCAGCCGAGCTGCTTCCAGCCGGCGCGCACGATCTTGAGCAGGCTCGGGATCGTCTCCTCGGGGTTGCGCACGTTGACGATGAAGCGGGCGTCGGGGAAGGCCTCGAGGAGCGACGCGACGCGGCCCGAGTACATCGGGTTCTTGCTGAGGTGGATCTTGTCCGTGCCGTTCAGCACGAGCTGTCGCTTCACGCAGTCGCGATAGAAGTCGTTGTAGCGCTTGCGCTTGCGCGGGCTCCAGTGGTTCATCCAGTAGAAGTCGAGATCACCCATGTAGGGCATCTTCGTGATCCAGAAGCCGGCGGCCAGCGACCAGTAGAGGACGATGTCGTCCTCCTCGTACTGCGTGAGCCCCATGTCGTGCATGTGGCGGAGCGGCCCGTAGCGCCACTCTTCCCACGCCTTGACCTGTCCTTCGAGCAGCCCGCGCAGCTTCTCGCGATCCCACTTCGCGATCGCGCGGATCACCTTCTTCTGGAGCAGAGAAGGGAAGTAGAGCTCGTAGAGCATGAAGGAGCTGAAGCGACCCGTATCACCGGAGAGCAGGCGATGGGTGAGCGTCGTGCCGCTCCGGGCGTGGCCGACCATGAAGATCGGCTCGCGCACCTCGGCGCGGCGCAGCTCGGGAAAGAGCAGCCAGTCGAGCAGGAAGCAGATCGCGTGGAAGGTCGAGACGATCGGCACCGCGACCAACAGTACGGCGAGGTAGTAGTAGCGGGCCTTCGGAACCTTCTCGTTCCAGGCGAGCCGCAGCATCTTGAGATAGTTGGCGAAGTCGAAGAGGAAGAACATCGGGCCGCCCGGGGGATGGGCCTCGTTGGTACTCGATCCCGATGCCCGCCGCAATCGAGTCGACGGACCGGACGCGTGTCGGGATCGGCGCCAGTGACGGCGGACCGGACGCGTGTCGGGATCGGCGCCAGTGACGGCGGACCGGACGCGTGTCGGGATCGGCGCCAGTGACGGCGGACCGGACGCGTGTCGGGATCAGCGCCAGTGACGGCGATCCGCACCTTTCAGCGAGGCGGTATCCTCCGCGCCGGCCGACGGGGGTGGAATGGAGCGGGAGCCATACGGAGCCGGAAAGGGTGTCGAGCCGACGACGTGGTCGGCGCCGCACTCGCCCTCGCGTGCGGTCCGTCCGGCACACGCCCGGTCGGTCTTCGTCGGTCTGGTCGTCCTGCTCGTCTGCGTCTCGGGCGGGGCGGCGTCGGCGGTCGCCGAAGTCGCGGAGGTCGCGACGACTTCGGACGCGCCTGCGGGCTTCTTCGTCGGGGTGCTCGCCGCCCTCGACGGCGCGCCGCCGCTGCTCTTCTTCGGCGTGATGGCGCTGGCGATTCTGCTGCCGATCCCGGCGAGCCTCTTCTACGTCGCCGCCGGCTCGATCTACGGCATCCCGGCGTCGATCGCCTGGACCGTCCCCGCCCTCGTGATCAACACGCTGCTCGTGCACGTTGCCTCGACCGGCTTCCTGCGCCCCGGCCTCGAACGACTCGTGGCGCGCCGCGGAAAAGAGGTTCCCCGCCTGCGCTCGAAGGCGGACCAGAACCTCTTCATCACGCTCGTGCGCATCACCCCCGGCATCCCCTACTTCCTGCAGAACCTCGTGCTCGCGCTGGCCGGTGTCGATCGCGTCCCCTTCGTGCTGATCTCGGTCGCCGTACAGATGATCTATGCCACGGGCTTCATCGTGCTCGGTCGCTCGGCCTTCGAGGGGGAGCTCGGACTCGGCGCCGTCGCCGTGGGCCTGCTCGCGGCCGTCGCGATCGTCGCGCGCCTCGTGCACGCACGGCTGCGGCCGGCCGTCACGCCCGCCGGCGGCCTCGACACGATCGGCGGCGACGAGAGACCGGGCGCCTGACGCGGGCGGGGGATCGCGCCGACCGGGCGTCGGGGCGACAATCGAAGCGGGAATAGAGGGGACTCGACAGGACGATGGCCGACCACGGCTCGAAGAAGGTGATCTACGCGGCGCTCGCAGGGAACTCGGCGATCGCCGTGACGAAGGCGATCGCGGCGACCTTTACGGGTAGCTCGGCGATGCTCTCGGAGGCGATCCACTCGGTCGTCGACACGGGCAACCAGTCGCTGCTCCTCTACGGCATGCGCCGGGCCAGGCGGCCCGCCGACGAGCGACATCCCTTCGGCTACGGGCGCGAGCTCTACTTCTGGGCCTTCGTCGTCGCGATCCTGATCTTCGCGGTCGGCGCGGGCCTCTCGATCTACGAAGGCGTCGACAAGATCGAGCATCCGGAGCCGCTGACGAACACCTGGATCAACTACGTCGTGCTCGGCCTCGCGATCGTCTTCGAGGGCGCGGCGTGGTGGGTCGCCTTCAGCACCTTCCAGGCGCGCCGCGGTCGCCGCGGCCTCGTCGCCGCGATCCGCGAGAGCAAGGACCCCTCCGTCTTCACCGTCCTGCTCGAGGACACGGCCGCCATGCTCGGCCTGGTCGTCGCCTTCGCGGGCATCGCGCTCGGCGAGTGGCTCGGCCGCCCCGAGCTCGACGGCGTCGCCTCGATCCTGATCGGCTGCATCCTCGCCGGGGCCGCCGTCGTGCTCGCGACCGAGACGAAGGCCCTCCTGATCGGCGAGGGCGCACGCCCGGAGGACGTCGCCGAGATCCGCCGCGTGCTGTTGGGCCACGACGCGATCGTCGGTGTGAACGAGATCCTCGCGATGCACCAGGGCCCCGACGACATCCTCGTCAACGTGAGCGTCGAGTTCCGCGACGGCCTCGCCCACGAAGAGGTCGAGCGGCACATCGCGACGATCGAGCGCGAGATCAAGGCGCGCCTACCCGGCGCCCGACGCCTCTTCATCGAGGCCCAGTCCGCCGCCGATCACTTCCGCGACCGCGCCGCTCACGCCTATCGTTGAGCGACAGGCGGCCGACAGGCCGCGGGCGCGCCACGTCTCAGAGGCCCAGCACCTTCCGCGTCGCCGCGCCGATCCGCCGCGCCATCTCGACGGGCCCCTTCTCCATGAGGCCGAGGTTGAAGACCTCCGGCGCCCAGATCGGATCCGCCCCGATCTCGTCGAGGATGCCGAGGAAGCGCGCCCAGTCGACCTCGCCGTCGCCCGGCAGCAGCCGATTCGTCATCGACTCCATCATCATGTCGTCGCCCTCGCCCGCGAGGGTCGTGTCGTCGAGCTGCACGCAATGGATGCGGTCGCCGGGGATGCTGCGCAGCGTCTTCTCGTCCGGCCCGCCGGGCTGTCGCAGCCAATGCCACGTGTCGGCGACGAGGCCGACGTTGTCGCCGCCCGCCGCCTGCACGAGCTTCCAGGCGCTCGCGATCGTCGGCAGACCCGACCAGGGCAGCCACTCGATGCAGACCTTGAGGCCGCGGGAGGCACCCATCCTGCCGAGCTTGCGCAGACCCTTCGCCGCCGCGTCGAAGTCGATCTCCGGCGCCATCACGACGCCCGCGACGGCCTCGGCGCCGTAGAAGCTCGCGACCTCGAAGGTCGGCCCGCATTGCTCCTCGATCGTCGCCTCGTCGCCGCCCTCCCAGCCGATCAGGCTCTCGACGACCGGTACGGAGAGACCGCGCGCGTCGTGCCAGGCCTTGACCTGCTCGGGCGAGGTGCCGGCGCCGACCGCCGCGAGATGATGGAAGGCCCAGAGCGACACGCCGCCGAAGCCGGCGTCCGCCGTCGCGTCGACGATCGTCTTGACCTGCTCGGGCGTCACGTCCATCGAGCCGCCGACGAGCGGCGCGTTGCAGAGGATCAGCTTCTCTTCTCGGGCGGGGCTCATCGTTCTCTCCAGTCCTGCCAACGGGTTGCGATGGACGACGCCCGGGCGCACGGCCACACGGACGGTGGGTCCGGAGGCGGCGGGGCGACGAGCGACCGAGTCTAGTGGGCTTTCGCGGGCATCGCCGCGCGGGGGGCCGGACGCGATACGATGGGCGGCGATGCATCCCGACCGCCTTCGCCTGCGCGCCACGACGACCGACCCGGAGCGGCGGCGCTTCCTGCGCGAGCTCGCCTTCGGGCTCGCCTGGACGGCCGGGCTCGGGAGCGCGGCCTCGCTCGCCGGCTGCGACCAGCCCGACCCCGATCGCTACACGCAGGCCGACGTCGAGGCCCTCGCGGCCCAGCGCCTCCGCGAGCGCGAGCAGTCCGGTCGAGGGCGCTTCGGTCCCCATCGCTACCGCGGCTACCGGGGCCTGGCCGAGCTGCCCTGGTTCGAGCTCGACGAGCGGGGCCGGCTGCGCTGCGTCGACGAGAGCCTGCCCCTTGCGATCGACTGCCATAGCCACTTCGGCATGTCGGTCCTCTTCGAGCCCGAGCTCGACCTGCAGGCACGCACGGAACGCGTGCGACACCTCCTCGACTGCGACGCGACCGAGCCCGGCTGCGCGCTCGACCTCGACGTCTACGTGAACGCGAACTTCGACGACGAGGCGCTCGAAGATCTCGAGTGCACGACTTTGACGCAGGGGCTCTGGGGCAATGACGTCGTACGCACGCAGACCCTCCCGAACCTGCTCGACGAGATGGACGCCATGCGGGTCGAGCAGGCCATCGTGCTGCCGATCGCATTCCACTTCCCCTTCGGCGACGACCTGACGACGAAGTGGCGCGACGCGATCGCGAAGGCCGGCGCCGGTCGTCGGCTGCTGGCGGGTGCGTCCGTGCATCCGCGGGATCCGGACAAGATCACGAAGCTCGAGTCGTTCGCGGCCGCCGGCGCGCGCGTGATCAAGATGCATCCCACGGTCCAGGCCTTCTACCCGGACGAGGACGATGCCTTCGAGATCTACCAGGCGGCCGAGCGCCTCGGCCTCGTCGTCTTCTTCCACGGCGGCCGCGCGGGCATCGAGCCCGAGTCGCGCCTGCGCTACGCCCTGCCCCGCCACTACGAAGGCGCGTTCTCGACCTTCCCCCGACTGCCTTTCGTGATCGGGCATGCGGGGGCGCGGGACGGCGAGGCGATGCTCGATCTCGCGACGGGGCGCGAAAACGTCTGGCTCGGCCTGCACGGTCAGGGCCTCTCGCGCCTTGACGAGATCATCCGCCGAACGCAGGGCGAGCGGCTCCTCTTCGGAACCGACTGGCCCTTCTACCATCTCGCCGCCAGCCTCGCGAAGATCCTGATCGTGACCGACGAGCCCGGCCGCGAATCGATCAGACACGCGATCCTGCGCGGCAACGCCGAGCGGCTGCTCGCCGCCTGATACCTCTCTTCGATCCCGGAGACCCGAGACCATGACCCGCCCCGCCCCCGTCCACGGCCATTGCGACCCGCGCTTCGCGAAGGTGCGCGAGGTCTTCACGAAGCGGATCGCCGACGGCAAGGAGATCGGCGCCGCGATCGCCTTCACGCTCGACGGGGAGCCCGTCGTCGATCTCTGGGGCGGGTACTACGCCGAAGGCCAGGGCGCGTCCGAGCGCGAGTGGGAGCGCGACACCCTCGTCAACACCTACTCGACGACGAAGGGCATGACCGCGATCTGCGCCCATCGCCTCGTCGAGCAGGGCCGCCTCGACCTCGACGCCCCCGTCGCCGACTACTGGCCCGAGTTCGCGCAGGCCGGCAAGGCGGAGGTCCCCGTGCGCTGGCTCCTCAGCCATCGCGTCGGCCTGCCCGCGATCCGCCGCGACATGCCCCACGGCTCTCTCTACGACTGGGATGCAATGTGCGCGGCGCTCGCCGAGTCCGAGCCCTGGTGGACCCCGGGCACGCGGCACGGCTACCACCCCGTCACCTTCGGCCATCTCGTCGGCGAGGTCGTCCGCCGGATCGACGGCCGCAGCCTCGGTCGCTTCTTCCGCGAGGAGGTCGCCCTCCCGCTCGACGCCGACTTCCACATCGGCCTGTCCGAATCCGAGGACCACCGCGTCTCCGACCTGATCGGCACCCTCGCCCCCACCCGCGCCCAACGCGACGCGGCGGATCGCGCGGCGGCCAGGGGCTCGGCTGCCGATGGCTCGAGGACCGACGCCGAGTCCGCCTCGCGTGGCGCCGACGACGCCGCGAAGGCCGACTCCGCCTCCCCCGCCGCCGCCCCCTCGAGCTTCCTGCGCGACATGAGCGACCCGACGACGATGGTCGGGCGTGCCTTCAACAATCCCTGGATGCGCGCGAACGACATGAACACGCGGGCGTGGCGCGCGGCGGAGATCCCCGCCGCGAACGGGCACGGCACGGCACGGGCCCTCGCCCGCATCTACGGCGCCCTCGCCCGAGGTGGCGAGGTCGACGGCGTGCGGGTGCTCGAGCGCGAGTCGATCGAGCGCGCGCGGACCGAGCAGTCCGCGGGCCCGGACGCGACCCTCGGCGGGCTGCCCATGCGCTACGGGCTCGGCTTCATGCTGCGCAGCCCGGTCATGCCGCTCTCGCCGAGCCCGGCCGCCTTCGGGCATCCGGGCGCGGGGGGCTCGATCGGCATGGCGGACCCGGAGGCGAAGGTCGGCTTCGGCTTCACGATGAACCGGATGGGTGTCGGGCTGACGGGCGGGCAGACGGGCTTCGCCGTGCTGCGTGCCTTCTACGAGGCGCTCTGATCGGAGGCGTGCCGGGCCCCGGCGCGACGCGACGGGCCGGCGCTATCGTGCCGCCATGACGGAACGAGCCTACGACAAGGACTTCCTGCCCTACCTCTCCGAGCTGCCGACGCTCCAGGACTTCTCGACCGCGGAGAAGATCCAGGCGATGCGCGCCATGCGCGCAGAGAGCCTGGTCGCGGCGCCACCGCGGGACGACGTCGTGATGGAGGATCGGCGGATCCCCGGCCCCGACGGCGCGCCCGAGGTCCCGATCCGGATCTACCGCCCGCGTGCCGCGTCGGACTCGCCGCGCCCTGCCGTGCTCGAGATCCATGGCGGCGGCTTCATGCTCGGCAACGTCGAGATGATGGACGGCTGGTGCCAGATGGTCGCCGGCGACGTCGACGCCGTCGTCGTCAGCGTCGAGTACCGCCTCGCTCCGGAGGACCCCTTCCCGGCCGGCCTCGAGGACTGTCATGCGGCCCTCGTCTGGACGGCCTCGAACGCCGCCTCGCTCGGCGTCGATCCCGCCCGTCTCGCGATCGCCGGCCAGAGCGCGGGCGGCGGCCTCGCAGCGGGGCTCGCGCTCCTCGCCCGCGACCGCGGCGGCCCCGCGATCTGCTTCCAGCTGCTCGAGATCCCCGAGCTCGACGACCGTCTCGACACGCCGTCGATGCTCGCGTTCCAGGACACGCCCTTCTGGAACCGCCCGAACGCGGTCTGGAGCTGGAAGCACTACCTCGGCCCCGACCATCGCGGCGAGACCTCGCCCTACGCCGCACCTGCCCGCGCAACGAACCTCGCCGGACTGCCCCCGGCCTACGTCTCGACCATGGAATTCGATCCGCTGCGCGACGAGGGCATCCGTTATGCGGCGCGCCTGCTCGAGGCCGGCGTCTCCGTCGAGCTGCACAGCTACGCCGGCACCTTCCACGGCTCGGCCTTCGTGCCTGCCGAGCCGACGCGGCGGAACAACGAAGAGGTCGTCGCGATCCTGAAGCGGCGGCTGCACGGGTAGCCGGGGTGGTCTCGCTGCCCCCCGACTGGGATCCGTCGATCGACGCCATGCTCCGCACCCTCGGCCTGCATCGCTACGTCGAGGTCGACGGCGAGGCCGGCCGGGTCGTCGTCGAGTTCGAGGCGAGACCCGACCAATGCCACTCGGGCAACGTCGTGCAGGGCGGCTTCGTGACGGGTTGGATCGACAACGCGATGGCCATGGCGGCGATGGCGAAGAGCGGGTTCGATCGGGTCGCCATGTCCCTCGACATCAAGGTCGCCTTCTATCGATCGGCCAATCCGGGTCTCGTCGTGGCGGAGGGCTGGGTCGAGCGCATGGGGGGCCGGACCGTGTTCGCCGAGGGGCTGCTGCGAACGCCGGAGGGCGAGCCGATCGCAAAGGCCATGTCGACGATCGCACTCGTCTCGCGTGATCGTTAGGCGTCGTCGACGGCTCACGCCTTCCCGCGCCGCGCCCTCGTCACGTCTCGGGCGCAGCCGACGATCGACTCGATGGATCGCTCGACGTCCTCGTCGCCGGTCGCCCAGCACGAGACGCTGATCCGCATGGCGGACCGCCCCCGCCACTCCGTCGGACCACACCAGCAGACGCCTGCGCGCTGGACCGCGTCGACGACGGCGCGATTCGTCTCGTCGTCGCCGAACGAGACCACGACCTGGTTCAGGACGACCTCGTTCAGGATCTCGTAGCCCGCCGTCGAGAGTCCGTCGGCGAAGCGCCGGGCATGTCGACAGCAGCGATCGACCAACTCCTCGATACCGCTCCGCCCGAGCCCTCGAAGCGCCGCCCAGAGCTCGACCCCCCGCGCGCGACGCGAGGTCTCGGGCAGGTGGTGGAAGGGCTCCCGCGGTGCGTCCCCCGGCAGGTAGGCAGCCGACAGCAACATCGCGCCGCGCAGCGCGCGCGATTCCCGGACGAAGGCGATCCCGCAGTCGTAGGGCACGTTCAGCCACTTGTGGCCGTCCGTCGCCCAGGAGTCCGCTCGCTCGAGTCCTCGCGCGAGGTCCCGCTTCGCGCGGGACGCGCGGGCCCAGAGCCCGAAGGCGCCGTCGACGTGGAGCCAGGCGAGCGGTCCCGCACAGGCGTCGGCGAGCGCGTCGAAGGGATCGAAGTCGCCGCTGTTCACGTTGCCCGCCTGGGCGCAGACGAGCGTCGGCCCGTCGATCCGCGGAATGGCGTCGACCCGGATCCGTCCGCGCGCGTCGGTCTCGATCAGCTCGACCCGGTCGCGCCCGAGACCGAGCAGCCCGAGCGCCTTGCGGACGGTCGGATGCGACTCGGCCGAGAGGAGCACGCGGAGCGGCGGCGCCCCGAAGAGCCCGTCCGCCTCCACGTCCCAGCCCTGGGCCTCGAGCAGGTGATGTCGCGCGGCGGCCAGCGCCGTGAAGTTCGCGACCGTGGCCCCCGTCGTGACCGCGCCGACCGAGTCCGCGGGCAGGTCGAGCACCTCCCGCAGCCAGCCGAGCACGATCTCCTCGAGCAGGACGCCCGCTGGCGAGCTCGTCATGCAGAACGCGTTCTGGTCCCAGGCCGTCGCGAGCACGCTCGCGGCCGCCGCGACGGGCAGCGAGCCGCCGTGCACGAATCCGAAGAAGCGCGGCCCCGCGCTCGCGACCGTCGCGTCCGACGCGATCGCGTCGAGCTCGGCGAGAACGGCTCGAGGCGCCGTCGGCGCCTCGGGCAGGCCGCTGCCGACTCGAGAGCGCAGCTTCTCGACTGCGACGGGATCCGCGGCGACCGCCCGGTCCGCCAGGGAATCGAGGTAGCGACCCGCACGCGCCGTGGCGTCTTCGAGCAGGCCCGGCTCGCGGATCGTCGTCGAAGGACTCATGTCGGGTCTCCTGCCGGACGTCGCGGGCGGGAGGATGACGCGCGAATCCAGTCCTCCACAACCGGACAATCCGACCGGACACTCGAATGCGTCGCGACTCGGCGTCTCAGATCGTCCCGGTCAGGAACGAGAGCAGCACCTCGTTCGTTCGCTCGGGCGCCTCCTCGGGAATGAAGTGCCCGCAGAGGGCGCCCCGTGTGCGCAGGTCCGGGAAGTGGTGCGCGAAGGAGTCCGCGTAGGGATTGCCGGTCGGGATGTAGTCGTCCGGCGGCAGCCTTCCGTCCTCGAAGGCCTGGGGCACCAGGAAGGGACTGAACAGGTAGAGCGTCGGCCCCGCATAACGAAGCGGCCAGTCCTCCGGTGCGAAGACCATGAACTCGCTCGCCCACTCGGGATGCGAGAAGAGCAGTCCCTCGTGCTTCCACATCGCCGCCACGTCCCGGCTCGTCCTGTACTCGAAGGACATCCCGCCGGTCGCCTCCGGATCCGGCCTCGCGACGTGGAAGGGCAAGGCATGGCGGTAGTACTCGACCGCATGGAACCACGCGCCCGGATCCGAGAACGCCTGCTCGTAGTGCGCGACGTCCTCGGCGCTCCAGAAGCGCGTGGGATCGAATCCGTCGAGGGCGGCGCTGCCCTCCGAGCCCTCGACACCCGCCCAGGGCGACTCGGGCGGGCCACCGTAAGGCGTCGGCTCGCCGGCGAAGACCGAGCGGATGAAGGCGCGATGGTGCGCCTCGAAGAAACGCTCCGCCTCGGGCTCGCACTTGAACCAGTAGCCGTGGATGCCCCAGGTGATCCAGACCGAGACGAGGGTGTCGATCAGCGCGAGGCGGCTCACGCGGTCCGGGTGCTTGAGTGCGGTCGCGGCGGCGATGATGCCGCCCCAGTCGTGGCCGACGAGGCGCGCGCGCTCGATGCCGAGGGCGTCGAGCAGATCGACGACGTCGCGTGCGAGCAGATCACGCGTGACCCGGATGCGGGGCTTCTCCGTCCCGCCGTAGCCCCGGGTATCCGGCGCGTACACGCGGAAGCGTTCGCCGAGCACGGGCAGCTGGTGCCGCCACATGTGCGAGGTCTGCGGAAAGCCGTGGAGAAGGACGACGGGATCCTCGCCCGGTCGATCCTGCCCCGCCTCGCGCAGGAAGACCTCGAGGCCGCGTGTCCGGATCGTGCGCGTGGTCGTCATGCGCAGAGGCTAGGGGAACGGCCTCGCGACGCCAGACGCGAGGAGGCTAGACTCGGCCGCATTCGCGCCCGCGCCGCCCAGGCGCGACCCAGCCGGTCGCGCGGCCGACACGAACCCGAGGAGACGTCCCGTGGCCCAGAATCCGATGACCGACAAGGAGTACAAGCAGCTCCGCAGCTTCATCAAGCCCTTCTCGGCGCTGAACGTCTTCGTCTACAAGCTGACGAGCGGCCGCTTGATGGGGAAGTTCCAGGGCCGACCGGTCGTGCTGATCGAGATGACCGGCGCCAGGTCCGGCAAGAAGCGCACGATCCCGCTCATGTACGTCCCCTACAAGGACGGCGTGATCATCGTCGGCTCCCAGGGCGGTGCGCCGAAGTCCCCCGTCTGGGTGAAGAACCTGCAGGCCAATCCGGACATCGTCGCCCAGTACCGCGGCAAGCGGATGAAGCTGCGCGCCCGGCAGGTCGACGACGCGGAGAAGGCCGAGCTCTGGCCGATCTGCGTGAAGCACTACCACGAGTTCGCCGACTACCAGGCCCGCACCGACCGCAACATCCCCGTCTTCGACTGCCAGCCCCGTTAGTCGCGCGACCTCCCCCGCCCCCGGCCCACCCGAACATCGACGGCCGTGCCAGGGCCGGTAGTGTGGGGATACGCGGATCGGGTCCTCGCGTTCGGAATGCCGAGGCTGCTGAGCACGCGCGCCCGACTCACGCATGACCACCTCGGATCCCGTACGGCGATCGCATCCTGCTCGGCGCGTCATCCATGCACCCGCCACACGGCCTCGCCCGCCACGACCGTCAGGACCCGATCCAAACACCACCGCGGGTCCGAGGACGGGCGGCGAGGGGGTGCCGCGCGCAGTTGCGCAGGCGCGCCCCGCAGCCCTGGCGAGCGGGATCGCCTTCCAGCCGAGCATGTTTGAGCACGGTACCCCCTCGCCGACCGGCCCTGGCACGAAAAACGATGTGCCAGGGCCGGATCAGACGAACAGGCGCGCGGCGGATCAGTTGAGGGCGATCAGCGGGGCGATGAGCAGGCTGACGACGCTCATCACCTTGATCAGGATCGCGACGCCCGGGCCGCTCGTGTCCTTGAAGGGATCGCCGACCGTGTCGCCGATGACGGCGGCCTTGTGCGCGTCGGAGCCCTTCTTGTGGCCCGGGAGGTTGCCCGCCTCGATGAACTTCTTGGCGTTGTCCCAGGCGCCGCCCGCGTTCGCCATGAAGAGCGAGAGCGAAGCACCCACGGCGACCGCACCGGCGAGCATGCCCGCCAGCGCTGCCGGCCCGAGCACGAAGCCGACGGTCACGGGGGCGAGGATCGCGACGCAGCCCGGCAGCACCATCTGGCGCAGGGCGGCGACGGTCGCGATGTCGACGATCACGGCGCCCTGGGGCTCGGCCTTGCCCTCGCGCAGACCCGGGATCTCGTTGAACTGGCGGATGATCTCCTGGATGATCGCCTGGGCGGCCTTGCCGACCGCGATCATCGTCGACGCACCCACCGCGTAGGGCAGACACGCGCCGATCAGGAGGCCGATCAGGATCGGCGCCTCGTCGAGCTTGAGCACCAGCGCCGGCATCCCCTCCTCGAGGCGCACGTGATTCACCTCGAGGATGAAGGCCGAGAAGAGCGACAGCACGGTCAGGGTCGCCGAGCCGATCGCGAAGCCCTTGCCGATCGCCGCCGTCGTGTTGCCGACCGCGTCGAGCTCGTCCGTGATCGCACGGACCTCGGGGCCGAGCTCGCTCATCTCGCTGATGCCGCCGGCGTTGTCCGAGATCGGGCCGTAGGCGTCGACGGTCATCACGATCGCCGTACCGGCGAGCATGCCGACCGCGCCCATCGCGATCCCGTAGAGGCCCATACCCTCCGGCATGACGGCGTTGGCGATGAAGCCGACGACCGCGACGATGAAGAGCGAGACGACCGTGCTCTCCATGCCGACGGCGAGGCCCGAGATCACGCCCGTCCCGGCGCCCGTCGTCGAGGCTTCGGCGACGCGTCGGATCGGGCTCCAGGCCGTGTAGAACTCCGTGACGAGACCGATGAGCGCGCCACCGATCGCACCCGCCGCGAGCGCGCCCGTGACGGCCTGGCTGACGCCGAGCATCGGCATCACGCCGAAGGCGACCAGACACATGATGAGCGACGGCACGACCAGCGTGGCGCGGAGCACCATCGCCGGGGCGTTGCCGCGCAGGGCGCGAGCGATGAAGATGCAGACGATCGAGACCGCGAGACCCATGCCCGCGAGGAAGACCGGCAGCGTGACGGCGAGGAACTTCGCCTCCTCCGCGCTCGGCCGACCCGTGAAGAGGCCCATCACGTACTCGCTCTTGGCGGTCAGCGCGATCGCCATCGCCGCCACGATCGCGGCCACGAGCGACTCGTAGATGTCCGCGCCCATGCCGGCCACGTCGCCGACGTTGTCGCCCACGTTGTCGGCGATGCCGCCCGGGTTGCGCGGATCGTCCTCGGGAATGCCCTCGACGACCTTGCCGGCGATGTCGGCGCCGACGTCCGCGGCCTTCGTGTAGATGCCGCCGCCGATGCGCGCGAAGAGCGCGATCGACGAGGCGCCGACCGCGAAGCTGTGCAGCACGGTCGCGAGGTGCGGATCGCTCGCGAAGTTGTAGTAGAGGCCGCCGAGGCCGAGCAGCGCCGTCGAAGCGACGAAGAGGCCCATGACGGCGCCACCGTCGAGGGCCGTCAGCAGCGCGTTCGGCTTCGAGCCCTCGCGCGCCGCCTGGCTCGTGCGGACGTTGGCGTAGGTCGCGGCCTTCATGCCGATGAAGCCCGAGAGCAGCGACAGGAAGGCGCCGAAGAGGAAGCAGCCGCCAGCCAGCAGGCCCGTCCCCTCGCCGCGGAACGCGAAGAAGAGGAAGGCGAAGACGGCGATCGCGTAGACCGTGAGGACCTTGTACTCGCGCATCAGGAAGGCCATCGCGCCCTCCCGGATGTACCGGCCGATCATGTTCATCGTGTCGGTGCCCTCGGGCAGCCCCTTCACGCGGAAGTAGAAGAACGTGGCGACCAGCAGGCCGGCCACGCTCGCACCGAGGGTGCCGAGGGTCAGTTGCGAAACGAGGTCAGTCATCGTCGTCGACTCCATCCTGCTGTTGCGATCGCTGGGCGCGGTCGCGCACGACCGGGTCCTGACCGGAGCGCCGCGACCGTCGTGGGTCCCGCCTCCGGCTGGGTGCTTCGTTGTGGATGGGAAGGCCACCGCGCGCGCGTTCGCCTGCCCGCTCGACCCGCTCCGATCGGTCGGATGCCCGCGTCGGTCCCGGCGCGCGGACGACGACGACTCGTCGGGTCCTGCGAGCAGGTGGACGCCAGCTCGGCCGATCCGCCGGGCGGAGGGCCACGATCTGGGCGGGGGGCCCGCTCTCTGTCCAGGTGGGCGCTGGAGGTGAACGATCCCGCGCAGGTGATTAGCGATTCCCCCGGGCCGGGGCAACCAAATCTCACCGCTTTTCGGGCGCTTGCGCGGCGCGTCCCCCGGACCCGCGGAGCGGCCGGGCGTGGCTCGCCGCTTCGGGGCCGGCTCCCCTCGCGGGCGGACGGCGATCCCAGCCCGAAGCGACCCGAGCGGAGGCGGACCGGGCCCTCGTCAGCCCCCCGAGCCCGCCCCCGGCGTGGCAGCCGGCCGGCTCCGCGCGTCGTGCTCGACGCTGCTGCGGGCACCGGCGGGGAACTGCACGAGCTCGATCGTGCGGCCGTCGGGGTCACGCAGGAAGAGCATGAAGATGCCTGGCGCCATCTCGACGGGCGGGCGATGGCGGGTCTCGCCGGCGGCGCGGAGGGCGCGATCCGCCGCCTCGATGTCGGCGACCGCGAGCGCCAGGATCGGCGCCGCCCGGCCATCGATCTCGCGCGGCTCGCCGGGCCGCCCCATCAGCTCGAGCATCACGTGGGGCCCGGCGCGGAAGCCGACCGCGCGCAGCGGCGCCCCACCCGCCGGATCCGGATAGGGCTGCTCGAAGGTCCGCTCGAGGCCGAGCAGCCCGCCGTAGAACGCGATCGCCGCCTCGAGGTCGCCGACCTGCATCACGACGTGGGAGAAGCTCTGGATCCCGAGCGACATGCGCCCCCTCCTCTATCCTCGCGCGCGATGCTGGCTCCCATCCATGTCGTCCGCAACGCCGAGGTCGAGGCCGGGGCCGCGCGCTTCGCCCGCGCCCTCGACGGCGCAGGCGTGCGCAAGCGCGCCGCCGTCGCGTGTCTGCTCGCGAATACGCCCGAGTTCCTGTCCGCCTATCGCGGCACGACCTGGTCCGGACGGCGCTTCACACCGCTCTCCTCACGCTGGACCGCGGCGGACGTCGACTACGTGGTCGGCAACTGCGAGGCCGACGCGCTCGTCGTCGACGCGCGTTATTCGGGAGTCGCATGGCCGGGCGCCGAGCGGGTGCCGGCCGAGCGGCGCTTCGCGGTCGGTGGATCGATCCCGGGCTTTCGCGACTGGGCCGAGGTCGAAGCACTCCCGGGCGAGGCGTACGAGGCGCCACTCAAGGGCGAGACGATGCTCTACACGTCGGGGACGACGGGGCGGCCGAAGGGTGTCATGCGCACGAGCACGCTCGAGGGGCCACCGCCGACGCTGGTGGCGGCGGCGGGCATGGCGATGATGCAGGCGTTCCTGCCGGAGGGCGCGCGGGACGGGACGCATCTCGTGTCGGCGCCGCTCTACCACGCGGGACCCAACACCTACTGCGACGGCGCGCTCATGCTCGGCGCGGACATCGTGCTGATGGAGCGCTTCGATCCCGAGGCCTTCCTCGCCGCCGTCGAGCGTCATCGCGCGACCTCGACCTTCCTCGTGCCGACGCATTTCGTACGGCTGCTGCGGCTGCCGGAGGAGACGCGGCGCCGCTACGACCTCTCGTCGCTCTCGCTCGTCTGTCACGGCTCGGCGCCGGTCTCGATTCCGGTCAAGCGCGCCATGATCGAGTGGTGGGGGCCGATCCTCTTCGAGTTCTACGGGGGGACGGAAGGGGGCGGGACGATGATCTCGTCGACCGAGTGGCTCGCGAAGCCGGGCTCGGTCGGAAGACCGCGGCCGGAGCTCGACCTGCGCATCCTCGACGACGCGGGGAGCCAGGTGCCGACGGGCCAGGAGGGCACGGTCTGCTTCGGCCTCGGCGACGCGCCCTTCGAGTACAAGGACGATCCGACGAAGACCGCCGAGAGCCGCCACGCCGAGGGCTACTTCACGATGGGCGACGTCGGCTACGTCGACGAGGACGGCTACCTCTTCCTCTGCGATCGCCGCGCGGACGTGATCATCTCGGGTGGCGTCAACATCTACCCGGCGCAGATCGAGTCGGTCCTCCTCGAGCTCGACTGTCTCGTCGACTGCTGCGTCGTCGGCATTCCCGACGAGGAGTGGGGCGAATCCGTTCGCGCCGTGATCGAGCTCGCGCCCGGCGAGGTCGGGGCCGACGGCGCGCCGCGGGATCCCGAGGCCCTGCGACGCCGGATCCTCGAGCATTGCCGCGCGTCCCTCGCCGGCTACCAGGTCCCGCGCGGCGTCGACTTCGTGGCCTCGCTCCCGCGCACGGAGACGGGCAAGCTCGCGCGCCGCGCGATCCGCGCCCGCTACTGGGAAGGGACGGGGCGGCGACTCTGAGGGCGCGGCGTGTCGGTCGCGCTCGCGGTGTCGACGCGCCGGCCCTGGCGCGGGGCAGGACGACGTACAGGCCCGCAAGCCCGGCACCTTCGCCCTAGCCGGCCAGCGCGAGCAGCACGCCCGCCGCGACCGCCGACCCGAGCACGCCCGCCACGTTCGGCCCCATCGCGTGCATGAGCAGGTAGTTCCGCGGATTGCTCTCGAGGCCGACCTTGTTGACGACCCGCGCCGCCATCGGCACGGCGCTCACCCCCGCCGCCCCGATCAGCGGATTGATCGGATCCCGGCTCACGCGGTTCATCGCCTTCGCGAGCAGCACGCCCGAGGCCGTCCCGATCGCGAAGGCCACGAGGCCAAGCGCCAGGATGCCGAGGGTCTCGACGGTCAGGAACTTCTCCGCCGCGAGCTTGCTCCCGACCGCCAGGCCGAGCAGGATCGTCACGACGTTGATCAGCTCGTTCTTCGCCGCGCCGGCCAGCCGCGCGACGACGCCGCTCTCCTGCAAGAGGTTGCCGAACATGAGCGCGCCCACGAGCGGCGTCGCCGAGGGCACGAGCAGCGCGCAGAGCAGCAGCACGGCGATCGGGAAGACGATCTTCTCGAGGCGACCGACCGGTCGCAGCTGATCCATCTTGAGGCTGCGCTCGGCCTCGGTCGTGAGCGCGCGCATGATCGGGGGCTGGATGATCGGGACGAGGGCCATGTAGGAGTAGGCGGCGACGGCGATCGCGCCGAGCAGGTCCGGCGAGAGCTGGCTCGCGAGGAAGATCGCGGTCGGGCCGTCGGCGCCGCCGATGATCCCGATCGCGGCGGCGTCGCGCAGATCGAAGTCGATGAACGCGAAGGTGTTCGAGAGCACGAGGGCGCCGATCAGCGTCGTGAAGATCCCGAACTGCGCCGCCGCCCCGAGCAGCGCCGTCTTCGGATGCGCGAGCAGCGGCCCGAAGTCGGTCATCGCCCCGACGCCCACGAAGATCAGCAGGGGGAAGAGCCCGTTCGCGATGCCCATCTCGTAGACGATGCCGAGGAAGCCGCCCGGATCCGCGATGCCCGCGCCGGGCACGTTCGCGAGCAGCCCGCCGAAGCCGATCGGCACGAGCAGGAGCGGCTCGAAGCCGCGCCGGATCCCGAGATAGAGCAGCAGCAGACAGACGGGCATCATCGTCGCCTGGCCCGCCGTCACGGTCGCCAGCCCCGTCGTCTGCCAGAGCTCGAGCAGTCCGTTCAAGGCGCGATCTCCACGAGCCCGTCCCCGCTCGCGATCGACTGGCTCGCCGCCACGAGCACCGAGCGCACGCGCCCCGCGAGCGGCGCCCGCACCTCGATCTCCATCTTGAGCGCCTCGAGCACGAGCAGCAGGTCGCCCTCGGCGACGCGGTCGCCCTCCTTCACCTCGATCCGCAGGACCTGGCCCGCGAGCTCCGCCCGGACGAGCTCGCCGGCGCCGGTCGGCGCAGCCGGCTTCTCGGCGGTCGCCGTCGCGCCGCCCTCGCCGGCCCCGCGCGCGCTCGACTCCCGGATCGCGTACTCGACCTCGCGACCGTCGATCGTGGCGCGGCCCTCGCCGAGGGAGACCTCGTAGCTGCGCCCGCCGAGCTCGATCGTGAAGGCCGAGGGTGCGGCGCCCGCGGCCGGCGCGGCGGCGCCCGGTCGTGCGGCCGGTGTCGGCGCGGCCGCAGCAGCAGCCGGTGCCTTCGCGATCTTGCGCACGCCGTCCGGTCGCTCGCCCTGCAGGAAGGCGATGCCCTTCTCCTTGAGCGCCGAGACGATGAAGATCGACTCGTCCGTTACGGGCAGCGCGTTCTCCACGAGCAGGCGCTTCGCGGTCTCGATGCCCTTGGCGGGATCGGCGTCGTTGATCTCGCGCGGGTCGCGGGTCGTCGGCTCGAGCCGGAGCTGCGCGCTCGCAAGCGCGACCACGTCGGGATCCGGCGGAACGGGCGTCTTCCCGAAGTAGCCGAGCACCATCTTCCCGTAGCCCTCGGCGATGCGCTTCCAGGGACCGAGGACGACGTTGTTGTAGGCCTGCTGGAAGTAGAACTGGCTGACGGGCGTGACGCTCGAGCCGAAGCCGCCCTTCTTCACGACCTCGCTCATCGCCCGGATCACGGCGGGGAACTGCTCGAGGGTCCCCGCGTCGCGCATCATCTGGGTGTTCGCCGTGAGCGCGCCGCCGGGCATGGGCGAGTACGGGATCAGCGGCTCGACCGCCGTCGCCTCGGGCGGCAGGAAGTAGCTGCGCATGCCCTCCTTGAAGACGGCCTCCGCCTCGACGACCCGATCGACCTCGATCTCCTCCTCGCGCTCGTTGCCGAGCACGTAGTCCGTCCCGCGCAGCGCATGCCACATCACGACGAAGTCGGGCTGGCTCGTGCCCCCCGAGACCGGCGCCATCGCGAGGTCGATCCCGTCGGCGCCTGCGTCGAGGGCGGCGCGATAGGCGGCGACCGAGACCCCGGCCGTCTCGTGCGTGTGCAGGCGGATGTGCACGTCCGGACCGAGGCGTCGCCGGGCCAGGCGGATCGTCTCGTAGACCTTCGAGGGCACGGCCGTTCCCGACGCGTCCTTGAAGCAGATCGAGTCGAAGGGCACCCCGTCGTCGAGGATCGCCTCGAGGGTCTGCATGTAGAACTCGGGCGTATGCGCGCCCTCGCAGCCCGGCGGCAGCTCCATCAGCGCGATCACGACCTCGTGTCGCAGCCCCGCCTCGTGGATCCGCCGACCCGAGAAGGAGAGATTACGCACGTCGTTCAGGGCGTCGAAGTTGCGGATCGTCGTCATGCCGTGCTTCACGAACAGGCGGGCGTGCAGGTCGATCACGTCGGAGCTCTGGGAGTCGAGGCCGACGACGTTCACGCCGCGGGCGAGGGTCTGGAGGTTCGCGGCGGGACCCGTCGTGGCGCGGAAGGCGTCCATCATGTCGAAGGCGTCTTCCTGGCAGTAGAGGTAGAGCGCCTGGTAGCGGGCGCCGCCGCCCGCCTCGAAATGCGTGAAGCCCGCGGCGACCGAGGCCTCGAGGGCGGGCAGGAAGTCCGCCGTCCTGACACGTGCGCCGTAGACCGACTGGAAGCCGTCCCGGAACGCCGTGTTCATGACCCGGACGAGCCGCTTCGTCATGCCGTAGGCCCTCCCGTCGATGAATCGGAGCCCGTCGCCCCGGCGCCCGGCGCCCGGCCCCGTCGCGCCGCCTCCGCGATCGCGATCAACAAGGCGCGGTCGGCGTCGTCGCTCGGCGCGCCGACGACCGACGCCGCGCGCGACGCGGCCGGCAAGCCCTCGACGCCCGCGAAGAGCGCGGCCGAGGCGTGCATCACGCCGACCAGCAGCCCGAGAAAGGCGAAGACGGCGAACATGCCGACGCCCATCAGCCAGAAGCCTTCCGCGACCATGCTCGCCCCCCTGCGTGCGACGGTCCTGAACGCGCCGGCGAAGCCCGGGCCGGGCGCAAAGGACGGTCTCACGACCGATCCGACGCTCCCCGGGACGCGCGCGCCCCGCAGAACGTACTCGATCATCGGCGGATCGGGGGTCGGGCTGCAGGGCGAGCCCGCGATGCCGCCGCAGTCCGCGCGCTCAGGGCCGGGAGAGCACCATCACGGGGATCCGCCGCCGCGCCGCCCGCTTCTGGTACGCCGCGAAGTTCGGGAAGCGCTGCGCGAGATCCTCGAAGAGACGGTCCCGCTCCTCGCCGACGGCCTCGCGCGCGATCCGATCCTCGATGACGCCGGGATACTGCACGCGCACCCGCGGATCGGCCTTGAGGTTGTGGTACCAGGCGGGATGGTGGGGCGCGCCGCCCTTCGACGCGATCACGACCATGTCCTCGCCCTGCCAGCCGAAGGCGAGCGACGCCTGCCGCGGTCGGCCCGTCCGCGCGCCCGTGGTCGTGATCAGGACCGTCTGCCCGGGCGGACCCATCGAGAGCCGACCCTTGCTCAAGGGAATCAGCACCCGGTCGATCCGCCGACTCACGACGTGGTAGAAGACCCCACCCAGCCACGACGACGAGGCGGCCGTACCGAGTGCGACGAGTCGATCGCGAAGGCGGCTCATGGCGAACGCTCCCACCCGCTGCGAGACGGTCGGGCCAGCATACGGAATCCGGCCGGGAGCGACCCGACGACGCGCTACCGTCCGGCCGCCGAGGCGTGCCGACGACGGCACGCCCCCCGTCCAGGCGACCCCGCCCCGTCGAGGAGGACCCGCCCGATGTCCGCCCCGCTCGCGCCCCTGCCGACCGGCATCCGACTGACGGCCCTCGATCCCGAGTTCCGCGAGGACCCCTACCCGATCCTCGCGGAGATCCGCCGGCGCGAGCCGATCCATCGCGACGAGGAGCTCGGCCGCGTGCTCTTCACCCGCCACGACGACGTCGCCCGGATCCTGCGCGACCCCGACTACTGGTCGGATCCGCGCAAGGGCGTGCCCGACGGCTTCGCCCGCCGCTTCCTCGTCCGGAACATGGACGAGGAGCCGAACATGCTGCTGATGGACGACCCCGGCCATCGCCGCCTGCGCGAGCTCGTCCGCCATCCCTTCGCGCCCCGCGCCGTCGCGCGCTGGACCGAGCGGGTGCGCGCCGTGGCGACACGAGTCATCGACTCGGCCCGACCGAACGAGCGCGGCGAGATCGACCTGATCGCCGCGATCGCCAACCCGATCCCGACCGTCGTGATCGCCGAGCTGCTCGGCATCGACCCCGAGCAGCACGACCGCTTCAAGGCCTGGTCCGACGCCGTCGTGAAGACCGCCTTCAGCCCGATCGCCGCACCCGAGGACGTCGCGGCCGCCGAAGCTGCGCGCGAAGCCCTCGGCGGATTCTTCCTTGGCGAGATCGATCGGCGGCGCAGCGCGCCCGGGGACGACCTCGTGAGCGCGATGGTCTCGGCCGAGGCCGCGGGCGACCGGCTCTCGAACGAGGAGATCGTCTCGCTCTGCACGCTCCTCCTGCTCGCCGGCAACGTCACGACGAGCGACCTGATCGGCAACGCCGTGCGCGCCCTGCTGCGCCATCCCGCGGAGCTCGCGAAGCTGCGCGCGCAGCCCGACCTGAT
>JACKFD010000025.1 GCA_020632655.1 Spirochaetaceae bacterium | reverse complement strand
GCTTCGGACATGGGGGTCTCCTCGGAAGGGGGCGCAGTCTAGTCAGGGGGGCAGGGGGCTGCCAGCGACGCGGGGTGCTGAGCGCGTCGGTCCCGCGCCGTCGGCGCCGGGCATCGATTCGCGGGGCCGCGATCGCGCGGGTCGTCCTCCGTCGCCGGCCGCTGCGGTAGCGTGGGACCCGTCGAACCCGCCCTCGTCGCCCGGTCCGTGTGAGGTCGACGCGACGGCGGCGGGGTCCTTCGGAGGTGGACGTGACGGACGGGGAGACGACGGCGACACGGGTCCGGGACGTGCCGCTCGGCCGCTTCCATTGGCCGGCCGGCGGCGAAGGCGCCTGGCCGGGGCTCGTGCTGATCCACGACGTCTGGGGCCCCTCGGAGCATAGTCGGGAGCTCGCGGCCGCCTTCGCGGCGGAGGGCTTCGGCGTGCTCGAGATCGACCTCTACCGCGAGCTCGACGCGAGTGGCCTCCGGGATCCGGGCGAGTGGATCCGCTCGCTCTCGGATCCCCGCGTGCTCGCCGATCTCGATCGCGGCGCCGACTGGCTCGCGACGACGGCCGAGTGTCGCGGGCGCCGGGTCGGTGTGGTCGGCGTCTGCATGGGCGGGACCTACGCGCTGCTCGCGGCCTGCTCGTCGGATCGCTTCGCCGCTGCGGCTCCGTTCTACGGGATCCTCTCGTACGACGCCGGGATGCTCGCCGGGCCGTCGGGACGCGACCGCGAGCGGAAGCCGCGCTCTCCGATCGAGGCGGCCGGGGGGCTGCGCGTGCCGCTGCTGGCGAGCTTCGGCGTCGAGGACGACTTCGTGCCGCAGTCGGACGTGGACGCCCTCGCACGGGCTCTGGCACAGAGCGGACAGCCCTTCGAGATCGACCGCTACGAAGACGCGGGGCACGCCTTCCTCAATCGGACCCGGCCGGGAGCCTTTCGCGAGGAGGCCGCGTCGGGGGCCTGGTCGCGTGTCGTGCCCTTCCTGAGGCGAAGCCTGGCCTGAGGTGCGGTCCGCGGTCGCCGCTCAGGCGACGCCGGGTGCGATGCCGCTCGGCGTCGGCGCGATCACGCGCGAGCGGGCGTCGATGAGCGCGTCGAGCTTCGTCGCGGGGCGCGCGAGGACGAGGGCGATGGTGCGGTTGCTGCGCAGGTAGCCCGTCGCCGAGACCTCGAGCCGCAGCCGTCGCCCGTCGCGGTCCTGCATCGCCGCGAGGAAGACGCGCGACTCCTGACCCTCGGCGATCGCGTCGAGCGCCGTCCACCACGGCCCCTGCGACTCGCCGGGTACGAAGGCGTTGAACTCGATCCCGAGCAGCGCGTCGCGGGTCACGCCGAGGGCCGAGCCCGCGGCCGGATTGGCGTCGAGAATCTCGCCGGAGTCGACGTCGATCGCGAAGTAGAGATCGGAGACGAGGTCGATGGCGGCCGTGATCGCACGACGCGTGGCACGCGGACGGCCACTCGACTTGCGCTTCGAGCCCGTCGTGCGGATCGCGATGCGGAAGGCGTCGAGCAGCGGCGCGAGCCCCTCGCGAACCGCATCCGCCTCGGGGCCCGCCAGCTCCGCGGCTGCGTCGGCCCAGCACGACAGCAACGCCATCACGCGTCGCTCGTTCGGCCGGAGTCCGTCGAGGACCGGTCGCGGCGCCTCTCCGCGCAGCAGAGCCGTCGAGGAGAAGGTCCGGAAGCGTCGCAGCGTCTCGGCCTCGGGGCCCGAAGCCGCGGGCGCGGCTGCGCCAAGTCGCTCCTGCATCACGCGTTCGATCTGGAGGCGCTTGGACATCAGCCAGTTGCCCAGATCCCGATTGGCCTTGGTTCCGATCGCGTCGTCGAGTGCTTCCACGCGAGTAAGCTAGCAGGCCCCCGGTGGAAGCCCGCGCGCTCGTGCGGGATTCGACGGGGGTCCGAGGCCCGGGTCCAGCCCCGATCGAGCCAACCCGCGGGGCCCGAGCACCATTCTCACAGCAAGACGGGCTCAATCCGCGCCAGCCTTCGCCCGATCCGAAATCATGCTCCAGGAACCCCTCGTCCAACGGACCATCGTCTACCACGCCTCCCGCGAGGCGCTCGGCCCGATGACGGACATCATCCTCGCCCGTCTGGGCTACCACCTGATCCCGCCGGAGGCCTTCGAGCGGGCCGCCGCGGACGGCGCCCCGACCTCGGCCGACATGCTGCTGCTGGACGAGCGCCGGCTGGACGAGCTCGACGCGCTGCAGGCGAGACCGGGTCTGGGGACGGTGCCGATCGTTCTCCTGACCGGGGCGCGGGGCGCGAGCGAGGTGCCGTCACGGGTCGTCGGCGCCGTCAAGCGCCCGGCCGGCCTCCACGATCTCTACCGCCTCATGCAGCAGGTCTTCGAGGACAAGCCGCGCTCGACGCCGCGGGTCGCCACCCAGCTCCGGGCCCGCTGCCATCGCGCTGGTCGCGAGTGGGACGGCCGGGTCCTCTCGCTCTCGGAGAACGGCTGCCTGATGCGCAGCCCCGAGGCGATCCCCCTCGGCCAGCGCTTCCAGCTCGACCTCGCGCTGCCGCGCGTGGGAGCGGTCTCGCTCGAGGCCGAAGCGACCTACCAGCTGCTGCCCGACACGGGCCTCGTCTTCAACGCCGTCGCGCCGCAGCAGCGCGAGACCCTCGAGCGCTTCGTCACCCAGACGATCCTGACCGTCTGATCCGCGCCCGACCGGTTCGCCGTCGCGGCGCCGTCGCGGCGCGCGATCCCGGCATCGAGGCCCCGGCCCGGGGCGACGTTCAGGTCGACGACGCCTGGAAGATCGACTCGATCGCCGCGTCGAGGGTCCGGTCGAACTCCGCGTCGCTCTGGCTCGCGGAGAGGCCCTCGGTCAGGGCGCGCGAGAAGCTCGCCACCACGCCGTGATTCAGGGCGAGGCGGCGATTGGCCTCCTCCCGGCTGTAGCCGCCGGAGAGCGCCACGACCCTTGCAACGTTCGGATGCGCCACGCACGGCGCGTAGAGATCGGCCTGCTCGGGCAGCGTGAGCTTGAGCATCACGAAGCGTCCGGCGGGCAGGGCGTCGAGGTGCGAGGTCAGCTCGCGCAGCAGCAGCGCCTCGGCCTCGGCCTTGTCCGGGGCGTGGATGTCGATCTCGGGCTCGATGATCGGGACGAGTCCGGCGTCGACGATGCGGCGGCCGATCTCGAATTGCTGATCGACGACCTTCGAGATGCCGCCGGCGCTCGCGTGCTTCACGACCGAGCGCATCTTCGTGCCGAATACGTTCCGACCCTTCGCCTTGTCGAGCAGCGCGGCCAGGTTCGGCATCGGCTTCATGACCTGCACGCCATCGGCCTCGGCGTCGAGGCCCTTGTCGACCTTGAGGAAGGGGACGATCTGCTTCTCGTTCCAGAGGTAGGCGGCGGAGTTCTGGCCAGCGATGTCGCGGTCGAGGGTGTTCTCGAAGAGGATGGCCCCGAGGATGCGGCGGCCGTCGAAGACGCGACTGGTCACGATGCGGGTGCGCATGGCGTGCACGCGGTCGAACATCTCGTCGTCGTTGGCGTAGGCGGTCCGGGGGACGCCGTAGAGCTCGAGGGCCTTGGGGGTGCTGCCGCCGCTCTGGTCGAGGGCCGCGATGAAGCCCTTCTCCTTGCGCACCTTGGCGAGCTGGTCGTCGAAGATCGTCATGGGTCGGCTCCCGTTGTCTGCTCGCGGGTCCGGGGGCGCCCCGTCGGTCGGTGGCGGGCCCGGGCGGGCGGAGTCTACGCGATCCGCGACCGGTCGCCGCGTCCGCCCTGGTGGGTCGCCGCCGCGGCCGGGGGCGTGACGCGCGATCCCGCCGATCCGTCGATCGGGTCGCCGAGGGCGGTGTGCACGACCCGGCCGTTCCAGCGTCCCGCGATCTCCTTCGACCGCGTGGGAGCCCGCTCCGGACGCCCGCTTGCGACCCCGCGCCATGCCCGGTAGAACCCCCGCGCAGTCGGACCCGGGCCGCGCGGCGGAGATCCCGCGGCGGGTCGATCTGCGCGGGCCGGCGACAGCCCCCGCCTCCGTCCGCCCCCCGCCCCGAGAGCGAGGCCCCCAAGCCGTGTCGACCGAGCGCAGTCCCGAGGAGATCCGCCGTGAGATCCGGCGTCGGCGGACCTTCGCGATCATCTCGCATCCCGACGCGGGCAAGACGACGCTGACGGAGAAGCTGCTGCTCTACGGCGGCGCCCTGCGCGAGGCGGGCGCAGTCCGGGCGCAGAAGGCGGCGCGGCACGCGACGAGCGACTGGCTCGAGCTCGAGAAGCAGCGCGGCATCTCGGTCTCGAGCTCCGTCCTCCACTTCGAGTTCGGCGGCCATCGCGTCAACATCCTCGACACCCCGGGCCATCGCGACTTCAGCGAGGACACCTACCGCACGCTCATGGCCGCCGACTCCGCGGTCATGCTGATCGACGCGGCACGCGGCGTCGAGCCGCAGACGCGCAAGCTCTGCGAGGTCTGCCGCCTGCGGCAGATCCCGATCTTCACCTTCGTCAACAAGATGGACCGCCACGGCCGCGATCCCCTCGACATCATGAGCGAGATCGAGGAGGTGCTCGGCATGGACGTCGTGCCGGCGAACTGGCCGGTCGGCGCGGGCAGCGACTTTCGCGGCATCTACGATCGGCTCGAGCGGCGCCTCGTGCTCTTCTCGGGCGGCGACCACGGCACGCATCGCGTCGACGAGGAGATCGTCGCGGGCGAGCCGGCGGATCCCGAGGTCGCCCGCGCGATGGGGCCCTTCGCGAGCGAGGTGGCCGACGGGCTCGAGCTGCTCGAGGGGGCCGGCGCCGAGCTCGATGCCGAGCGGGTCGGCTCCGGGAGCCAGACGCCGATGTTCTTCGGCAGCGCGCTCACGAATTTCGGTGTGCGCCCCTTCCTCGAGCGCTACCTCGAGATGGCGCCCGGGCCCGTCGCGCGACAGAGCGGTGGCGAGCCCGTGGACCCCGTCACGCGTCCCTTCTCGGGCTTCGTGTTCAAGATCCAGGCGAACATGGATCCGGACCATCGCGACCGCGTCGCCTTCCTGCGCATCTGCTCCGGCCGCTTCGTGAAGGGGCGCCAGACGACCCACGTGCGCACGGGCAAGCCGATCCGGCTGGCGAACTCGACGCTCTTGATGGGCAAGGACCGGGAGGAGGTCGAGGAGGCCTTCGCGGGCGACGTCGTGGGTCTCTTCGATCCAGGGCTCTTCCGGATCGGCGACACCCTCTCGGACGAGCCCGGCATCGCCTACGCCGGCATCCCGATCTTCGCGCCCGAGTCCTTCATGCGCGTCGAGGTCGCGGGGGTGCAGAAGCGCAAGGCGCTCGAGAAGGGCGTCGAGCAGCTCGTACAGGAGGGCGTCGTCCAGCTCTTCCGCGATCCCGATGGCGGCTCGGCGAGCTGGATCCTGGGGGCGATGGGCCCGCTCCAGTTCGACGTCATGAAGCATCGCCTGCAGACGGAGTACGGCGTCGAGCTCAAGCTCTCGAACCTGCCCTACACGATCGCGCGTTGGCCCCAGGCGGGCTTCGCGCCCGAGGACCTGCGCTACTCGGAGCGGATCCGGGTCGTGAAGGATCGCGACGACGGCTGGGCGCTGCTCGCGCACAGCCCCTGGGACTTCGACCGGCTCTGCGAGCGGAACGAGTCGCTCGTCCTCGCCGAGACGCCCGATCCGTCGCTCTTCGAGAGCGCCCGCTAGCGGGCGGGGTCCTCGGCTCTCGCTGCCGTCGCCGGCCCGGCCGTCCCGCCGCCGGCGCCCCGACCGGCCAGGGCTGCCGTGATCGCCCTGGACAGGTCGTCGAGGGCGAAGGGCTTCTCGAGGAAGCCATCGATCCCGACGCGGGCGGCCTCCGCCTCGAGGTCGGCGGTCGGGAAGCCCGTCATCAGCAGGATGCGCAGTCCGGGCCAGCGATTCCGGAGCGCCTCGCCGACCTCGATGCCGTGCATCTCGCAGCGGAGCATCCAGTCGGCCAGCAGCAGGTCCGGAGCGAAGTCCCGGGAGAGCGCGATCGCCTCGGCGCCCGTCTCGGCCGTGCGGACCTCGAGCCCGTCGCGGGAGAGGAAGCGCTCGAGGTACTCCCGGTAGGTCGGTTCGTCGTCGACGATCAGGATGCGCGGTCGCTCGCTTGCGGGTCCCCGCCCCGCCCCGTCTGCGACGCTCGCTCCGCTGCTCGGCGTGTGCATCGTCATGGCTTCCATCCCTGCGCCAGCGCGTCGAGGTCCGAGCGGCCTCTCGACCGTCGCGTACTCCTCCCTCGCCGCGGGAAGGCCGACCCTGGGGCCGAGCGGCCCGGCCCGGCGCCCTTGCGCGCGAGCATGCCACGGGCGCCGCTGTGCGTCAGGGCCGCTTCTCGAGCCGCTCGATCACGGCCCGCACGACGAAGGGCCAGGCGATCGTGGCGTCGGCGTGGACCTCGACGTGCCGACCGCCTTCGTTCTCGGGCACGAATTTGCCCCAGGACACGCCTTCCGTGTAGCTGCAGCCCGAGAGGCCGCCCCAATGCTCGGGCTCGGGGCAGATCCGCACGGCGTAGCGGTAGCGGCGGACGGGCTCTTCGACCTTCAGGCGGTCGGCCGAGATCTCGAGGAAGGGACCGACCTGCTGGGCCCAGTTCCGCGGGACGCCGCCACCGATCGTGAAGATGCCGAGCGTCTCGTGCTTGCGGACGTGGACGGCGAAGTCCTCGAGGTCGCGAAAGGGGTCGTAGGCGAGGGGCGCCTCGCCGCGGTCGCGCAGCCGTCGGTTGTGGATCGCGAAGTCGAGACCGAGCTCGGAGTCGGAGAAGGCGGGCACGTAGATCGGCACGTTGCGGCGATACGCACTCCGCAGGATCGCGCGCCCCGCGTCGTTCTCGTCGAGGTACTGGCCGACCCGGCCGAGCAGCTCGTGGCTCGAGATCGGCGAGCCCGGCGCGATCTTGCGCAGGACCGTCGACATCAGGACCTCCGTGTCGTCGAGGTTGCGTTCGAGCTCGATCGTGTCGTAGACGCGGTTGTAGCCGCGCTCGAAGAGCATCTCGTCCCGCATCGAGGCGCGGTGCTTGAAGTGGAGCATGCCGGCGCCCTCGACCAGCCCATGGGTCATGAGCGCGCCCGTCGCCACCACGGCCTGCACCCAGCCCCGCTCGATCATCTCGCAGAGCACGAGACCCTGCTTCGCGATCGTCATCGCCCCCGAGATCGTGACGACGCGGAAGCAGTCCGGATCCCGCACCATCGCCTCGAGCGCATCGGCCGCCTCCCCCAGCCGACGCCCGCCGAAGGCCGTGTTGCCCATCGCGGAGACGAGTGCGTCGACCGTGTCCAGCCGACCGATGTCCAGCGGCACGAGGGGCTCCAGCCCGTCGTCGTGTCCGGTCCCGTAGTTCTCCGTCCCACGCCTGCTCTCGTCGCTCATCCTCGAGCCCCCATCCCCTGCGCGCCCGAATCCGGCGCCGCCTTCGTTCCTATGCCCGCTCCGACGCTCCGATCGACCTCATGCCGAGGGCACGAGATCCGCGATCAGCGCCGCGGGATCCTGCACCGGCAGCGAGCAGACACGCCCGAGACAGAGATACGCCGTCGCCCGGCCGCCGATCGCCTCGCGCCCGGCGAGCCAGTCGGAAGCGACCCCGGGAATAGCACCCTCACCCGGTCGCGCGACCACGATCGCGTCCTCCGGGCGCAGCACGCGCCGCGCGCGCGCCGCGAGGGCGCGGCGCGCGGGATCGTCCTCCGCCCCCACGACGACGGCGACGGCGACGCCTCGCACGCGCAGCGCGAGGGCGCGCAGCAGCGTGGGGAAGGCGTGGGGCGTCTCTTCGAGTGCGTGCGCCTGGGCCTGGATCGCCCGCTCGACGAAGGCCTCGAGCGCGTGGTCGTCGGCGAGGGCGGCGAGTCGCGTCAGTCCGAGCAGGGCGAGCCCCTGGGCGTCGGGCGTGGCGCCGTCGTGCTCGGGGCGCGGGCGATGGATCAGGGGCGCCGCATCCGAAGGGGTCAGATAGAGCACGCCGTGCTCGCGGTCGGCGAAGCGCTCGAGGATCGCGTGGGCGAGCGCCGTGGCGGAGGCGAGGTAGCGGGCGCCCGCTCCGGCGCGGTGGAGGTCGAGGCAGGCGACGAGCAGGGCGGCATGATCGTCGAGGAAGCCCGTCGTGTGTGCGCGCCCGGCGTCGTGGACCCGCAGCAGCCCCCCGTCGGCATCGCGCATCGTCTCGAGCACGAAGTCCGCCGCCCGCATCGCGTCCTCGAGGTACGACGCCTCGCCGACGACCGAAGCGGCGCGCGCGAGCCCCGAGATCACATAGCCGTTCCAGGCCGCGACGTACTTGCGGTCGGTGGCGGGGGCGACGCGGCGGCGGCGCGCGGCGAAGAGCTTCGCCCGCGCGTCCTGCCAGTCACCACGCGGCGCCCGTGCCTCGTCGACCAGGTGCGTCGTGCCGTGCTCGAAGTTGCCGCCCGCGCGCACGCCGTAGGTCGCGCAGAACGCGTCCGCCTCGGGACCGAGCACCTCGGCGATCTGCTCGGGCGTCCAGACGAAGAAGCGTCCTTCGTGCCCCTCGCTGTCGGCGTCCTGGCTCGCGAAGAAGGCGCCTTCCGGGCCGCGCATCTCGCGGTGCATGTAGTCGATCGTCTCGCGGATCGGCCAGAGCAGGTCCCCCGCGTCGTGGGCGCGCCGCGCCAGCTCGGCGTAGAAGGAGAGCAGCTGGCCCTGGTCGTAGAGCATCTTCTCGAAGTGCGGGATCGTCCAGCTCGCGTCCACGCAGTAGCGATGGAAGCCGCCGCCGAGCTGGTCGTAGAGGCCGCGCCGCGCCATCTCGCGGGCGGTGAGCGTGAGGAAGCGCGCGGTGGCGGTCGCCTCGTCGTGGTCGACGAAGTCGAGCGCCGTCGTCAGGAACTCGAGGTTCGTCGGCGTGGGGAACTTCGGGGCCCGGCCGAAGCCGCCGTGGACGAGGTCGGCGTTGCGCATCAGCAGGGCGCGGGCCTTCCGGATCGTCGTGAGGCCCGGGGCGTCGTGGGCCTCGCCCTCGGATCGCTCGCGCAGGGCGGCGGCGATCTGGTCGGCGTTCTCCTCGACGGCCTCGCGCTGCTCCCGCCAGGCGCGCGAGACGGCCTCGATCACCTCGGGCAGGCCCGGCGACTGGCCGCGTCGCTTCGGCGGGAAGTAGGTGCCGACGAAGAAGGGCCGACCATCGGGCGTACAGATCGCGTTGAGCGGCCAACCGCCATGGCCGTTCAGGCGGAGCGAGGCGTCCATGTAGATCTGGTCGACGTCGGGCCGCTCCTCGCGATCGACCTTCACGTTCACGAAATGCTCGTTCAGGAGCGCCGCGATCGAGGGATCCTCGAAGGACTCGCGCTCCATCACGTGGCACCAATGGCAGGCGCTGTAGCCGATCGAGACGAGCACGGGGCGGTCCTCGCGCCGAGCCCGATCGAACGCCTCCTCGCCCCAGGGATACCAGTCGACGGGGTTGCCGGCGTGCTGCTGGAGGTAGGCGCTGCTCTCGCCGGCGAGGCGGTTGCGCGCGGGCTTCCCGGTCTCGCCGGCGGAGTCGTTGCGCGCGGGCTTCCCGGTCTCGCCGGCGGAGTCGTTGCGCGCGGGCTTCCCGGTCTCGCGGTCTTGGGGGTCGGGTCCGCTCATCGAGGCGCGGAGCTTAGCCGCCTCCCGCCACGACGGGCAGGCAGCGAAGGCCGCGCGGGCCCCCTACGTTCTGCGCCGTGAGCATCGTTCGTCTCGACATCGCCGACCGCACGCAGGCTACGGCCGCGCACACGCGAAGCGCCTCGCCGGCCGAGGAGGCCGCCTTCCTCGAGGACCTGCGTCGGCGCGCCGCGGAGCGCCTCGAGCGCGGCTACCGCTTCCTCGAGAGCCAGCCCGACGCCTGGGCGCTCGCGCGGGCGAACGTGCTCTTCGGCGCGATGGCGCCCGAGCGGCTGACGGAGCGGCTCGCCGCGACGCAGCGCGAGGACGGCAGCCTGCCGCCGGGCACGCTGGTCGCGGGTGGTGGTCTCGGATTTCCCGAGATCGATCCGCAGGCGCTGCCCGAGGCCGAGCGCGCGCTGGTCGGCAGCTTCGAGGCGCTCTCGATCGCGGGCGATGCGCGGCTGCTGCACGCGGACTGGGTCGAGCCGGCGCTGCGCTTCGTCGAGTCGCGGCAGGAGGCGGATGGGTCCTGGCGGATCGGTGGTGCGGCTCGGCCCGAGACGGATGCGGTCTTCTGGACCGGCATGTGCGCCGGGATCCTCGGGCGCTCACCGCGCGCGAAGCCCGCTCCGCTCGAGCGGGCCGGCGACTTCCTCGGCGCGCGCTTCGCGCCGGAGCGCGTCGAGCATCGCGATGGCTACCCGGAGCTCCTCGCCTACTCGCATTTCTTCACGAACGTGGCGCACGACCTCGCGGACGAGGCGCTGCAATGGTGCGGGCGCGCGCTCGAGAAGGGCTTCCGGAGCCGCGAGCTCGAGGCGGTGGCGACGCTGCGGGTGCTGCTGACCTGCGATGCGCAGGCGATGCCGGGGGCGACCTTCGACGTCGTCGAGCTGCTCGAGCGGATCTTCGAGGAGCAGGCCGGGGACGGCGGCTTCGCGGAGCTCTCGCTCGGCGGTCCCGCGACGCGCACGACGCAGACCTTCGACGCGCTGCTCGCGATCGTGCGTCTCTGCGCCGCGCTCGGCGACTGACCCGCTCCGGCGCCGTCCACGCCCCCGCTCCCGCCTCCGCGTCGGAGGCCCCGTCGGATCAGCGCAGCGCGGCGAAGAAGGCGCGGATCCGCATGGCGTTCGCACCCAGGTCGCCGCGCCCGTCGCGCGACTTCGAGCGCACGTCGATCCGCGCGCCGTCGCCGTCGGGCCGCACGCGCACGGTCACGTCGTCCACGAAGCGGAACAGGTCGGTCTCGTCCCGGGCGTCGAAGACGCCGCGGTCCGGGTCGCTCGCCACGACCTCCCAGCCGAGGGACTCGGCCGCACCGAGCGCGCGCCCGAAGGCCGAGTCCGGTGCGACGTCGAGATGCAGGGGACGGAGGTCCGGGTAGGCCTCGCGCACGATCGCGACGAACTCGGCCGGATAGCTCATGTCGCGACCGGCGTAGTCGGGCACGACCGTGTCCGACGCGAAGGCAGGCGGATCCTCGAGGTCGGTCGTGATGTCGTTGATCGGCGGGTAGCTCGCGCCGGGCGCCGCGGACACGAGCACGACCAGGATCAGGCCGAGGCCGATCGCGAGGCCGAGCAGGGCCTTCGTGCGACCCTGCGGATCGCGCCCGCCGCGCGAGAGCAGGATCCCGACGAGGGCGACGATCACGCTCGCGATGCCACCGAGCAGCGCGCCGCCCGCGAAGGCCTGGAAGCCCGCCATCGGACTGAGCAAGCCCAGCCAGGCGCCGGCGACGCCGCACAGAGCGAGTCCGGCGGCGACGAGGGCGAGGATCGGTGCAGCGGCGGCCATCGGCTCCTCCTCGGAGACTTGCTCCGCATGTTTCGGTCGGGGATCCAGGGCTGCGTGCGGGCTTCCTGGCTGGGCCGGTCGGTCCGGGTCGGCCACGCAGCGCGTGGGCGGACTCAGGCCGCCGAGCATATCACGCGGCGATCGCGTGGGAGCCCCTGGCATCGGCAGCGATCGACCCGGGCGAGCGCGTTACCCTCCGGCGCTCGGCGATCCGACGCACGACAGTCCGGCGTGCGAGGTCGGGACGAACCGAGGAGGAGTGGGACGATGGCGGATGGGGTGACGCTCACGCGGCAGGGAGCGGTCGCGGTACTGACGATCGAGCGGCCGGAAGCGCTCAACGCGCTGAATCGCGCGGTGGTCGCGGCCTTCGAGCGCACGCTCGACGCCGTCGAGGCCGACGCCGGCGTCGCCGCCCTGGTCGTGACGGGGGCCGGGCGCGCCTTCGTCGCCGGGGCCGACATCGCGGAGATGCGCACGATGACGCCGCTCGAGGCCGAGGCCTTCTCCGGCACGGCCCATCGCGTCTTCGGTCGCCTCGAGTCGCTCCGCATCCCGACGATCGCCGCCGTGAACGGCTTTGCCCTCGGTGGGGGCTGCGAGCTCGCCCTCTGCTGCGACTGGATCTACGCCTCGAGCAAGGCGAAGCTCGGCCAGCCCGAGACGAAGCTCGGATTGATCCCGGGCTTCGGCGGCACGAGCCGGCTGGTGCGCCGCGTGGGGCTCGCCTGGGCGAAGGAGCTCGTGCTCGTCGCCGATCCGATCGACGCTGCGCTCGCGGCGCGCATCGGCCTCGTCAATCGCGTCTTCGAGCCCGACGCGCTCCTGCCCGCGGCGATCGCGGCGGGCGAGGCCGTCGCCGCGCGCGGACCCGTCGCGACGCGACTCGCCAAGCAGATCATGCAGGAGGGGCAGGACGCCGACGTCCGCACGGCCCACGCCCTCGAGCAGCGCGCCTTCGGTCTCGTCTTTGCGAGCGAGGATCGCGTCGAAGGGACGACGGCCTTCGTCGAGAAGCGCGAGCCTTCGTTCGTCGGGCGCTAGGTCGGCGCGATCCCGGCCGCCGAGCGACGACTAACGCCCCGGCATCTCGACGTAGGGCAGTGACGCTGCCGTCCGCTCGATCGCGTCGCCCGCCTCGAGCAATACGCGCGTCGCGTCCCAGGTCCCTTCGACGAGCTGCTGCCGCACGCCATCCGGAAGGATCGCGGCCATCTCGCCGGCCCGCGAGCGGACCTGCTTCGCGCGGAGGTCGACCGTCACGGTCTGCGCGGGGTCGAGCTCGACCGAGTCCATGAGCTTCGCGAGGTCCCGCTCCGCCAGCGTCACGCAGGGCAGCCCGAGCGCCGTGCAGTTGCCCGCGAAGATCTCGGCGAACGACGCCCCGACGAAGGCCTGGAAGCCGAAGCGCATCAGGGCCTGGGGTGCGTGCTCGCGGGAGGAGCCGCAGCCGAAGTTCTTGCCCACCACGAGGATCGAGGCCCCCGAGTAGCGCGGGTCGTCGAGGGGATGCTTGCCCTTCGCCTCCTTGCGCGCGTCGGCGAAGGCATGGCGGCCCATGTCGTCGAAGGTCACGACCTTCATGAAGCGGGCGGGGATGATGCGGTCGGTGTCGATGTCGTCGCCGCGCACGACGCAGGCCGTGCCCTCGACGGACTCGATGCGGACCAGGACGTCTTCGTTGGTGGCCATGTCTTCTTCCTGTGCTCCGGTCGGGAGCGGGTCCCGGGTCGGGTCGGGGGTGGGGCGTTGGGTGGGGCGCGCCGCGCTTCAGTCTCCGGTCGCGATCTCCCGCACGTCGACGACCTCACCGGCAATCGCCGCCGCCGCCACCATCGCAGGCGACATGAGGAGCGTGCGCCCGGTCGGCGAGCCCTGGCGACCCTTGAAGTTGCGGTTGCTCGAGGACGCGCAGACCTCGCGCCCGCGCAGCTTGTCCGGATTCATCGCCAGGCACATCGAGCAGCCCGGCTCGCGCCACTCGAAGCCCGCCTTGCGGAAGACCTCGTCGAGCCCCTCCGCCTCGGCCTCGCGCTGGACCGCCATCGAGCCCGGTACGACGAGCGCCCGGACCCCTGCCTTCACGTGGCCCGTCTTCGCGACCTTCGCCGCCTCGCGCAGGTCGGAGATGCGGCCGTTCGTGCAGGAGCCGATGAAGGCGACGTCGATCTTCGTGCCGGCGATCGAGGCGCCCGCCACGAAATCCATGTACTCGAGGGCCTCCTCGACCCCGGCGCGCTCGTCGTCGCGCACGCCGGCGGGCGTCGGGATCGACTCCGAGACGCCGAGGTTGTGGCCGGGATGGATGCCCCAGGTGACCGAGGGCTCGATCTTCGATCCGTCGATCGTGACGACGTCGTCGTAGGCGCAGCCCGGGTCGCTGGCCATCGCGAGCCAGCCTTCCGCCTTCTTCGCGAAGGTCGCGTCGTCCGGCGTGAAGCGCCGCCCGCGCAGATACTCGACCGTCTTCGCGTCGGGGTTGACGTAGCCACAGCGCGCGCCGCCCTCGATCGACATGTTGCAGACGGTCATGCGCTCTTCCATCGACATCGCGTCGATCACGGGCCCCGCGTACTCGTACGCGTAGCCCACGCCGCCGTTCACGCCGAGCTTGCGGATGATCGCGAGGATCACGTCCTTGGCGTAGACGCCGGGGGCGAGCTTCCCCGTCACCTCGATGCGTCGCACCTTGAGCGGCGAGATCGCGAGGCATTGCGAGGCGAGCACGTCGCGCACCTGGCTCGTGCCGATGCCGAAGGCGATCGCGCCGAAGGCGCCGTGGGTCGAGGTATGCGAGTCGCCGCAGGCGATCGTCTGGCCGGGCTGGGTCAGGCCGAGCTCGGGGCCGATCACGTGCACGATGCCCTGGGCGCCGGACTCGGGGCCGAAGAACTGGACCCCGTGCTCGCGGCAGTTGCGCTCGAGCTCGCCCATCATCGCCTCGGCGAGGTCGTCGGCGAGGGGCCGGCTCTGATCGTCGGTCGGGATGATGTGATCGACCGTCGCGAAGGTGCGGTTCGGGAAGCGGACGGGCACGCCCAGCTCGCGGATCATCGCGAAGGCCTGGGGACTCGTGACCTCGTGGATCAGGTGCGTGCCGATGAAGAGCTGGGTCTGGCCGGTCGGCAGGTCGCGGACGCGATGGGCCTCCCAGACCTTCTGGAAGAGACTGCGGGGTCGGTCGCTCATGGTCTTCGCTTCTCACTCGTGGGCGGCGGGGCCGCGCGGTCTCGCGACCACCGGACGACGCGGCGGCCCACGACGCGCGGATCGCGTCGCTGGCTCCGCCTCGGGCTCCGTCCATCGGGGTCGGCACGGGATGCGCGGTCGAGGCGTCGACGCGTCGCGGCGGGGCGCGCCTCGGTCCGGGCGCCGAGTGGATAGCACGACCATGCCTTCACTCGTACCCTCCGGCCCGCCGCGCCGGGCCTCCCCCGCCCGTCCCGACGGCGCCCCCCTCGACGCCCGCGGCCCGGCCGGCGGGTCGGAGAACGCCGCCCGATGGAGCTCCTCCACACCGCCCACGTGCCCGCCGGCGCGGGCCCCTTCCCGACGATCCTCGCCCTGCACGGCTTCGGCGCCAGCGCCCACGACCTGCTCGGCATCGCGCCCCTCGTCGCCGACGGCGAGGTGCTCTTCGTCTGCCCGCAGGGGCCGATCGCACTCGACGTCGGGCAGGGGCGGCGGGGGTACGCCTGGTTCCCGATGGCGGGCGGGGCGGAGATCGAGCCGGCGGCGCTGGTCGGGGCGCGCGGGGTGCTCGAGGGCTTCCTCGAGGATGCGATGGCGCGTTATCCGATCGACCCTGCGCGGCTCGTGATCCTCGGCTTCAGTCAGGGCGGCGTCATGGCCTACGACCTGGCGCTCGGTCGACCGGAGCGGTTCCGGGCGCTGGTGGCGCTGTCGAGCTGGCTGCCGGACGTCGTCGTGCAGTCGCTGCCCGAGGACCCGGCGCGGGCGGCGCTACGCACGCTCGTCATCCACGGCAGTCACGATCCGATGATCGCCGTGGAGAACGCGCAGGCGGCGCGCTCGACCCTTGCGTCCCTCGGCATCGAGGCCGCCTGGGGCGAATACGAGATGGGGCACGAGGTGGGGCAGCAGGCGTTGCGGGATCTGCTCGGGTGGCTCGCGCAGGTGGCGTTCGCCGACTGAGGCGTGGACCGAAGATTTCACCGGGCCCGGCGCGGCCCGGTCGGGGACGCCGCGCCCGGCCGGGGCCGGCCGGCCGATCCGGTAGACTTCCGCGACCGCGTCGGGGTGTAGCTCAGCGGTAGAGCCTGAACTTTGGGGGTTCAGCGTCGTGGGTTCAAATCCCACCACCCCGACCATCCGCCACGCCCGCCTGGCACGCTGGCTGCGGCGCGGACGCCCGGCGAGGCCCCGGCTGCCTCCGCGCAAGCGACCTAACGCAGCCCGACCGGCAACGACAACGTCCCGTGGATCTGGTCCGCACGCCGATACACGATCCGCGACTCGTCGATCGTGTACCCCGGCGCGCGGGCCAGCAGCTCCTGCAGCAGCACGCGGCCTTCGAGGCGCGCGACCTGCGCGCCGATGCAGATGTGCGCGCCGTGACCGAATCCCAGGTTGCGGCGGGGATCGCGGTGGAGGTCGTAGCGGTCGGGGTCGGGGTGCTCGCGCTCGTCCCGGTTCGCGGACGCGAAGAGCAGCAGCACGCCCTGGCCCGGCTTCATTTCGTGTCCAGCGAAGCGTGTCGGCTTCGCGACCGTGCGCGCCATGAAATGCGTCGGCGCTTCGTAGCGGAGCGCTTCGGCGAAGGCGGCGGCGGCCAGGGCGGGCCGGTCGACGACGGCGTTGCGCTGGTCCGGATGACGGAAGAGCTCGACGAGCGCCGTGCCGATCACCTTCGGCGTCGTGTCCGTTCCCCCGATCACGAGGGTCTGGAGATGCGAGGCGATCTCGAGGTCTTCGAGCTTGCGGCCGCCGATCTCGCAGGCGAGGAAGACGTCGACGATCTCGCCCTCCGAGCGGCCCCGGGACCGCCAGTCGCGCACGAACTCGGCGAGGTAGCCGTTCATCTCCATCGTCGCGGCCATCGCATCCGACGATCGCCCCTCGTCCTCGGGATCGTTCGCCGTGTACCGGTTCACCCAGGCGGTCAGCAGGGGGCCCGCCTCCTCGGGCAGGGCGAGCAGGCGACAGGCGATGCGCGCGGCGAGGGGCTCGGCGAGCTCGCGCATGGCATCGAGCTCGCCGCGCTCGAGGCCCTCGTCGAGGATCGTGCGAACGGTCTCGCGCACGGCGGGCTCGAGGCGCGCGACGGGGGCGCGGGTGAAGAAGCGGCGGAGCTGGCTGCGCAGGCGCGTGTGATCGGGGTCGTCGATCTGGTTCAGGCTCGGCACGGGCTGCTCGATCTTCGAGAGCGCCTGGGGCGCGGTCGTGCCGCGTGCGTTCACGAAGACGTCGGGCTGTCGTGCCGCCTGCCAGACGTCCTCGAAGCGCGCGATCGCCCAGCCGTCGTACTCCGAGATGAAATAGACGGGCTCTTCGTCGCGAAGACGGCGGTAGAAGGGATAGGGGTCCGCCATCACCTCGGGCAGGAAGGGTGTGTAGTGCAGCGAGCGGGTCATGCACGGGCCTCTCGGGTCGTCGTCGGGATCCGGACGTCGTCGAGACGACCGGCCGTCGATCCTATCGCGGCCCGCCCGCCCGCGTCAGACCAGGTAGCCGCCCGAGACCTTGAGATGCGCGCCGGTCACGTAGCCCGCGGACTCGCTCGCGAGGTAGCGGACGGCCTGGGCGACGTCCCGATAGGTGCCGAAGCGGCCGGCGGGAATGCGCTCGAGGGGCGGCTTCGTCGGGGAGTCCTCGAGCGTGCCGGGTGAGACCGCGTTGACCGTGATGCCGTGCCCCGCCTCGCCCGCGGCCATCGTGCGCGTCAGCTGATGGGTCGCGCGCTTGCCGAGCTTGTAGGCCGTCGCGAAGGGGACGGGGGTCGACGCGTCGGCGTCGGCGTCGAGGATGTTCACGATGCGCCCGTAGCCTTCGGCGCGCATGAAGGGCAGGGCGGCGCGACTCGCGTGCAGCGTCGCGAAGAGCGTGCCGTCGAGGCAGGCGCGCCAATCCTCGGGCGTGAGCTCGTCGAAGCGCTTCCAGACGATCGTGCCGACGTTGTTCACGAGGACGTCGAGTCGGCCGAGGGCATCGTGGGCGCGTGCGAAGGCGGCGGTCGTCTCGTCGGGCTGTACGAGGTCGCACGCCACGACGACCGAGCGGCGTCCCATGGCGCGGATCGCCCGGGCGACCTCCTCCGCCTCGTCGCGGCTCGAGCGGCAATGGACCGCGACGTCGGCGCCTGCGCTGGCGAGGTCGAGGGCGAGCGCACGACCCAGGCGTCGCGCCGCACCGGTCACGAGGGCGACGCGACCCGAGAGGTCGATCGTGACGTCCGACGGCGACGTGTCAGCCATTCGCATCCCCTTCGCGCAGCCGCACGATCATCTCGGGCGTGTGCGTGCGGACGTAGTCGGCGCCCGCGTGCAGGCAGGCCGACGCCATCATGATGCGCGCGAGACGCTCGGGCTTGCGTGCGGCGTAGAGCAGGATCGGACAGCCGAGCCTGCGCAGGGCGCCGAGGCCGAAGAGGATCGCGAGCTGTTGGTGGATCTTGCGGTGGTCGTCCGTCGTCGGGTGGATGATGCCGAGGTTGGGGTCGAGGACGAGCCGCGTGACGCCGGCAGCCCGTGCGGCCTCGACCTTGGGGCCCAGGTGGTCGAGCACGGCCTGCAGGCCCGTCGCCGCCGGCGCCGCATCGCGCATGGCGTAGGCGTTCTCGTAGGGCATGAAGGTCACGAAGAGCGTCGCATCGCGCGCCGCGACCGCCTCGAGGAGCTCGAAGGGGAGCGGGCCGCCCGTGTAGTTCACGCCGTCGGCGCCGTGCTCGAGGGCGAGGATCCCCGTCCCGGCACTCCAGGTGTCGACGGAGATCGGGACGCCGGGCCCCTCGGTCTTGCGCAGTCGCTCGAGCGCCGGGAGCAGCCGCGCCTGCTCGGTCGCATCGTCGATCATGGGCGCGTCCGGCGTGATCGAGCGTGCGCCGAGGTCGATCCAGTCCGCGCCGGTTCCGACGAGCCATCGCGCCCGCTCGGCGATCTCCGCCTCGGACGTCGCGATCGACTCCGTGACCATCGACTCCGGCGAGAGGTTGAGCACGCCGAGGATCCGCGCCGAGGGAGCTGCCTTCATGCGCGCAAGCTTCCGGGCTGCACAGCGGCGGGTCAAGCCTCGTGCGGCAGGGCGTGGCATACTGCGACGCGCCCTGCGGTGCCCGTCCGCATGCGACCCGAGACCGCGCGCCGACGCGCCGTCCCGCCCCGGTCCGAACCCTGCTGGAGCCTCTCACGCCATGACGACGGAACGCTGGGCGATCCATCTGCACAAGGAGTACTTCAAGTTCTCCTGTGGCCACTTCCTGATCTTCCCCGACGGCTCGAAGGAGCGCCTCCACGGGCACAACTATCACGTGGACGCCGAGATCGAGGGGCAGCTCACGGACCGCGGCCTCGTGATCGACTTCATCCTCGTGAAGCCCGTGATCCGGGAGCTCTGCGACTGGCTCGACGAGCATTGGATCGTGCCGGGCGAGCACCCGGAGCTCGTCGTCACGCCGCGGGACGATGGGCATACGGAGGTCGTCTACCGCGACGCCCGCTACCTCGCCCCTTCGGACGAGATCATCGTCCTCCCGATCAACAACACCTCGGCCGAGAACCTCGCGACCTGGCTGGGCCGCGAGCTGGTCTCGCGGGTGCAGGCGCGCTTCGGCCGGACCCAGATCGAGAAGCTGCGCCTCGCGGTCTCCGAGACCTCGGGCCAATGGGGCGTCTACTACTACTCCGACCGCTAGGCCGACCCCCACGCCCATGCGTCGGAGCCGGGCGCACGGTCGACCCACACATCCTCGTTCGTGCCAGGGCCGGGCCGAGCACGGTACCCCCTCGCCGACCGGCCCCGGCACGAAAGGCGAGGTGCCTGGCACGGACGCGCGCGAGGGGCGGGCGTGCTAGGCGCGGGGCTTGCGGAAGGGGTTCGGGTACTCGACCGCGTCGCGGAACGTCGTGTTCATCTCCTCGAACGCGTCGTCGAGGTCCCACACGCCCGGCGTCGTGACCTCGCGCTCGATCGCGGGGCTGTTGAAGAGGCCGATGCGCCCGTTGCCGCACTGGATGATGCGGCCGTTCATCCAGCTCGACTCCTCGCTCGCCAGCCAGACGACCGGAGGCACGACGTTCTTCGTCGACAGCTTCTCGTTGTCCGGGCTGTAGTTCATGGTCGTGGACTTGCCCTCGAGGCTCGCCGTCATGCGCGTGTAGGCGACGGGGGCGATGCAGTTGCTGGTCACGCCGTAGCCCGCGAGCGCGCTCGCGCAGCTGTTCGAGAGGCCGACCATGCCCATCTTGGCGGCGGCGTAGTTCGGCTGCGCCGGGGCGCCCCAGAGACCGGAGCCCGAGATGAAGTAGATGAGGCGGTACTCGCCGCCGCGATTCTCGCGCCAGTAGACCGAGGCGTGGCGGGTCGTGTTGAAGCTGCCCTTGAGATGGACGGCGATCACGGAGTCGAATTGCCGCTCGTCCATCTTGAAGATCATGCCGTCGCGGATGATGCCGGCGACGTTCACGACGATGTGCAGGCCACCGAAGGTCTCGACGGCCTGGCGGATCATCTGCTCGGTCGCCTCGAAGTCCGTGACGTCGCAGTTGTTGGCGATCGCCTTGCCGCCTGCGCGCTTGATCTCCTCGGCGACCTCCTCGGCGGGCGTGCCCTCCGTCGAGCTGCCGTCCATGGACGCGCCCAGGTCGTTCACGACGACCGACGCGCCCTCGGCGGCGAAGGTGCGGGCGACCTCCGCCCCGATTCCGCGGCCCGCACCGGTCACGACCGCCACGCGTCCATCGAGCTTGCCCATGATCTTCTCCTCGTCGTCTGCTGCTTCGGGTCCGGGCCCCGCTCGTCGGGGGGCCTCGTGGCCGGCCACGGGGGGCAGCCGGGCCGGGATCTTACCCGTTCTGGGCGTCCGCGCTGCCCGGGTCGGTCGGAGGCGTCAGTGCGCGCCGATCGAGCAGCAGGCTCGCCTGGACGCGCGCGACGGGCCCCTCGAGATCGTGGATCCAGGCGGCGCTCTGGCCGATCCCGTCGCCCGAGCGGAGGCTCACGCCGCGCACGCCGATCCAGTCGCTCCGCGGCTCGCGCAGGACGTGGATCGAGAGATCGGGATTGATCGCCGTGAAGCGCGTGTAGTCCATCGCGTTGCCGGTCCCGCTCGCGAAGTCGACGAGGGTCGCGAGCCGCTCGACCGGATCGATCGCCTCGCCCGCGACGAGCGGACAGCGCAGCCGTGTCCACAGATTGACCGGCTCACCGCAGACCGAAGCACCCTCGGTCACGATGTCGACGGCATGGACGAAGCCGGGGATCGTGACGCCCGAGAGCGTGCGGAAGCGTTCGGGGACGGGATCCGGTGGCTGGCCGAGGGCCGGATCCAGGGGGATTGGCGTCCCGAGCTCGGCGAGGGCTTCGTCGACGCGGATGCGCAGACCCGTCGCCCGCGCGACGAGCGTGTCGTCCGCGAAGATCCCCGCCTCGACGCTCTGGATCCGCCGGCCACCGCGCACGACGCGGGTCTCGACGCGCAGCCGCGCGACGGGCACGCCGCGGAACATCTCGATCGTCATGCGGGCGAGGCGCATCGGGACCGGCGCCGGCGCACGGTTCATGGCCCGGGTGAGCAGGCCCGACACGGCGCCGCCGTGCTGATGCGTCGGATTCCAGGGACCGCCCGTGTAGGCGGTCGCTTCGAAGCGGGTAGGATCGGCGGGATCGGGCAGGAAGAGGGCGTCGGAGGCTGTGGCCTTGTCCATGGTGGGCCAGACGGTAGTCCGGCGGGTGGGGGGATCGCGAGCGCTTCTCGCAGGCGGAGGCCCGAGGACCCGACCGCTGATCCCGCCACGAAGGAGCCTCCGCGGACTACGCGTCGTCGCGGCGGGCCCCGCCCTCCGTCCCGCGCCGGGCACGCACGCGCGCCCAGTAGACGTCGAGGTCCGCACGCAGCTCGGGCGCGAGGAAGTAGAGCCCGATCAGGTTCGCGAAGGCCATCGCGAAGATCATCGAGTCCGCGAAGGCGAGGATCGCCGCGAGGGTCGTCGTGCAGCCCACGATCGCGCAGGCGCAGTAGAAGAGATTGAAGGTCGTGCGCACGCGCCGCGAGGGTCCGAAGAGGTAGGCGCAGCCCTCGCGGCCGTAGTACGACCACGAGATCAAGGTCGAGTACGCGAAGAGGAAGACCACGACCGAGAGCACGGGCGGGAACCACGAGACGACCTGCGCGAAGGCGTCGGAGGTGAGCTCGACGCCGGAGACCGCGCCCGTGCCGAGGGCGCTCGCGTCGACGCTTGTCGTGATCACGAGGGCCGTGATCGAGCAGACGATGATCGTATCGATGAAGGGCTCGAGCATCGCGACGAAGCCCTGGGTGAGGGGCTCCTTCGTGCGCACGACGGAGTGGGCGATCGACGAGGAGCCGATGCCCGCCTCGTTCGAGAAGGCGGCGCGGCGGAAGCCGAGCACGACGACACCGAGCACGCCGCCCGAGGCGCCCTGCGTCGTGAAGGCCTCCGTCACGATCCGGACCAGCGCCTCGGGTACGCGGTCGAGATGGCTCGCGATGACGACCAGGCCCGTGCCGATGTAGAGCGCGGCCATCAGGGGTACGAGGGCCGAGGTGACGCGGGCGATGGCGCGGATGCCGCCGAGGATCACGACCGCGACCGAGAGGGCGATCAGGAGGCCGACGGTCGCGCCGTGTCCCGCGGCGAAGCTCGACGCGCCGCCCGTCGCGGCGACGAGCTGCACGAAGGCCTGGTTCGCCTGGAACATGCCGATGCCGACCGCGCCGAAGATGATGCAGAACGCGTAGTAGAGGGCGAGGCCGCGGCCGAGGCGGGGCCAGCCGCGGCGTGCGAGGCCCGTTTCGAGGAAGAACATCGGACCGCCCGAGACGGTGCCGTCGGGATTGCGCCGCCGGTACTTCACGCCGAGGGTGCACTCGGCGAACTTGGACGCCATGCCGAGGAAGCCGGCGACGACCAGCCAGAACGCGGCGCCCGCGCCGCCGACGGAGACGGCGACGGCGACGTGGGCGATGTTGCCGACGCCGACGGTGCCCGAGACCGCGGTCGCGAGCGCCTGGAAATGCGAGACCTCGCCCGGGTCGTCGCGCTCGTCCTCGAGGCCCCGGACGATACGCAGCGCGTGCCCGAAGCCGCGCAGGTTGATCGCGCGCAGGTAGAGCGTGAAGAACGTGGCGCCGGCGATCAGCCAGACCACGATCAAGGGCACGTCGACCCCCGCGATGCGGACCGAGAAGAAGACGATCTCGACGACCAGGCTGGCGAGCGGCTGGAAGGCCGCGTCGATCAGCGCGCCGATCCCCCCGCCGGCCGCGGCGTCGCCGGCCGCGCGCGCGAGCGTCGGTCGGACCAGCGCGAGCGTCGCGATGGCCGCGAGGAGGAGGTGCCCCGGACCGCGCCGACGTCCGGCTACGCACCGCCGCCCGGGCACGGGAAGGTGGCGAGGGGTCGGGCTGCGGCGGTCGTCGCTCAGGGATCGGACTCCTGCACCGGGGCCGTTCGTGGGCCGGGGGCGACGATGGGGCGAGCACCGACTCGCGAGCGCCCGTCCGCTCCGGATTCGGCGCCCGCTACGGGCGTCGCCATGTTAGCCTCGGCGGCGGAATCATCGAATCGCTCGCGCGACGCCCCGGCCGGCCGCGCGCGTGCAGGGAGGCTTCGTCCTTGTCACTCGACACGCTCGATCAGGCGTTGCGGCACCACGCCGCCGAGCGGCCGGAGAAGGTCGCGATGCGCGCGGGCTCGCGGAGCTGGACCTTTGCTTCGCTGCACGCGGAGTCTGCGCGGGTCGCGAATGCCCTGCTCGCCGAAGGCGTCGGGAGGCAGGAGCGCATCGCGGTCCTCGACCGGAACGTGCCCGAGTTCTTCACCTTCCTCTTCGGCGGGGCGATGATCGACGCGGCGACGCTCGGGGTGAACTGGCGGCTCGCGCCGCGCGAGATGGAGTACATCCTGAACCACGCGCAGGCGAAGGTCCTGCTGATCGGCGAGGAGTTCCTCGGACATCTGAAGCAGATGGAGCTCGAGACCGTCGAGCGCGTCGTCGTGGTCGGCGCCACTGGCGAGCACGTCCGCTACGACGACTGGATCGCTGCGCATTCGACGCACGACCCGGCGATCGGGGCGGGGCCCGAGGACACCTGCTTCCAGCTCTACACCTCGGGCACGACGGGCCTGCCGAAGGGCGTCGAGCTGACCCATCGCAATCTCATGACGGCGATGGAGACCGGCGCCGAGATGTGGCGGCTCGGTCCGGACGCCGTGAGCCTCGTCGCGATGCCGCTCTTCCACATCGCGGGCAGCGGCTGGGGCCTCGCGAGCCTCTGCCAGGGGGCGGAGGTCGTGCTCGTGCGCGACCTCGATCCCGCGGAGGTGCTCCGCCTGATCGAGACGTGCGGCGTGACGAACGCGCTCTTCGTCCCCGCGGTGCTGCGGGTGCTCTCGTCCTGGCCGGGGGTCGAGAAGACGGATTTCCGCTCGCTGCGCGCGATCGCCTACGGCGCCTCGCCGATCTCGGAGGAGGTGCTCGTCCGCTCGATGACGGTCTTCGGCTGCGGCTTCATCCAGGTCTACGGGCTGACCGAGACGACGGGGGCGATCACGGCGATGGCGCCGGAGGACCACGATCCGGGCGGATCGAAGGCGTATCTGCTGCGGGCCGCCGGGCGTGCGGCGGGGGACGTCGAGCTGCGCATCGTCGACGCCGAGACCGGTCGTGATCTGCCCGAGGGCGAGGTCGGCGAGATCTGGTGCCGGACGGCGCAGAACATGAAGGGCTATTGGCGCAATCCCGAGGCGACCGAGGCCGTCTATCCGGAGGGACGCGACACGTCGGGCCTGGGGTGGTTCAAGACGGGCGACGCAGGCTACCTGCGCGAGGGCTACCTCTACATCCACGACCGGGTCAAGGACATGATCGTCTCGGGGGCGGAGAACGTGTATCCCGCCGAGGTCGAGAACGCGCTGATGAGTCATCCGCTCGTCGCGGATGCGGCCGTGATCGGTGTGCCCTCGGAGAAGTGGGGCGAGACCGTGAAGGCGATCGTCGTCGACGCGCCGGAGGGGCGTGCGAGCGACGAGGCGCTGATCGCCTGGTGTCGCGAACGGCTCGCGCACTTCAAGTGCCCGACCTCGATCGACCGCATCGAGGCCCTGCCGCGTAATCCGTCGGGCAAGATCCTGAAGACGGAGCTGCGCGAGCCCTACTGGAAGGGACATACGCGCCGGGTCGGCTGACGCGATCGCGCGCCGCCCCCGCCGGCCCGGCTCGGGCCGCCCCGTCGTGCCGTCCGCGCCTAACGCGGCGAAGACGGGTCCCCCGCGAGCATCCGGGCCCGCCGCGCGAGCAGGTAGGTGCGGATCTTCGCCACGTCCGTCGGTTCGAGCCAGCGATCGAAGCGCGGCATGCCGTTGCCTTCGAAGGCGCCGCCGAGCACGATCGCCTCGAGCGAGTCGTAGATCTCGGGCGCGGCCTTGCGCAGGTCGGGGAGCACGCCGCCGCTGATCGCGCCGGGGCCGTGGCAGACGAGGCACCAGCGATGGTAGGTGTCGCTGCCGGCCTGGACCTCTTCGGGGGTGAAGTCCGCGGGCAGGGCCGCGATCTCACGTTCGCGCACCTCGTGTACGGGCAGCTTCGCCTGGCCGCCGAGCTTGTAGACGAGCAGCCGGCCCGTGAGGTCGTGGACGCCGGCCGCCTTCGCGGCCTCGCCGGCGGAGAGCGGGAAGGAGCCGCCCCAGCCCGCCATGACGGCGACGTATTGCTCGCCGTCTAGGAGATAGGTGACGGGGGCGGCGATGATGCCCGTACCGGAGGGCTGCTCCCAGAGGACGGCGCCGTCGGTCGCGCGATAGGCGGCGAAGGTGCCGTGGGCCGTGCCCTGGAAGACGAGGTTGCCCGCGGTCGTGAGCGTGCCGCCGTTCCAGGGGCCGGCGTACTGCACGCGCCAGGCCTCCTTCTGCGCGATCGGATCCCAGGCGAGGAGATGGCCCGAGACGACGTCCGGCGGCGAGATCGTCAGGATCGTCTTGTCGTAGCCGACGTTCCAGCTGCCCGGCTCGTACTCCCAATCCGGGTCCTCCTTGAAGAAGAAGACCGACTCCTGCGCGGGCACGTAGACGAGCCCCGTCTCGGGATTGAAGGACATCGGATGCCAGTTGTGGGCGCCGTGGGGCGAGGGCATGATCGTCACGATCTCGTTCTCGTAGTCGAGGGACTCGTCGACGATCGGGCGCCAGGTCGAACGATCCATGCCTTTGGCCCAGTTGATCGGCACGAAGGGCTCCGCCGAGATCGGCACCCCCGTCTCGCGGTCGATCACGTAGAAGAAGCCGTTCTTCGGCGCGTGCATCAGCACCTTGCGCGGACGGCCCTCGATCTCGAGGTCCGCGAGCACGATGTCCTGGGTCGAGGTGTAGTCCCATTGGTCGCCGGGGGTCGTCTGGTAGTGCCAGACCAGGCGCCCCGAGTCGGGGTCGAGGGCGAGGATCGAGCAGACGAAGAGGTTGTCGCCGCCGCCCTCGCTGCGGACCTCGTGGCTCCAGGGCGAGCCGTTGCCCGTGCCGACGTAGAGCAGGTCGAGATCGGGGTCGAAGGCGACCGAGTTCCAGGCCGTGCCGCCGCCGCCGACGACCCAGTACTCGCTCGAGGGATCCCAGGTCCTGGCGGCCTGCTCGAGCTCGGGGTGCTCGTAGGGCTTCGACGGGTCACCGGGCACCGTGTAGAAGCGCCAGGCGAGCTCGCCGGTCTGCGCGTCGTACGCCGAGACGTAGCCGCGCACGCCATACTCGGCGCCGCCGTTGCCGAGGATGACGCGCCCCTTCACGATGCGCGGGGCCATCGTGATCGTGTAGGGCCGACTCGGGTCGACGGTCCGAACCGACCAGACGACCTCGCCCGTACGGGCGTCGAGGGCCTGGAGTCGGCCGTCGAGGGTCGCTGCGTAGACGCGTCCCGCGTAGACGGCGACGCCGCGATTCACGACGTCGCAGCAGGCGAGCCCGGCCGTGGCCCGCGGCACGGCCGGGTCGTGCCGCCAGAGGAGCTTGCCCGTGCGCGCGTCGATCGCGAACACGACGCTCCAGGTCCCCGTCGTGTAGATCACGCCGTCGACGACGATCGGCGTCGCCTCGAGGCCGCGCTTCGTGTTCGTCTCGAAGCTCCAGGCGAGGCCGAGCTCCCCGACGTTCGTCGCGTCGATGCGGTCGAGTCGGCTGTATCGCTGCTCGGCGTAGCTGCCGCCGTAGGTGAGCCAGCTCTCGGGCTCGGAGGTGGCGTTCCGCAGGCGTGCATCGTCGACGGTCTCGATGCCGGCGGCGGCCCGGGCCTCGGCGTCCTGCTCTCCGGGTCCGTGACCCGAGCAGGCGAGTCCGGCCACGGCCGTGGCGAGCAGGGCGAATCGGATCGAGGCGTGGGCGCGTGATCGCTGCATCCGGGTCCTCCTGGCGCACGCGGGCTTCGTCGCGCGATGCGGTGCGACACGCTAACACGGCGACCCGCGCGGCGGCCGGGGGTGAAGGCCCCGGAATGTCGACGCCGCGTCGAGTCGCGGGGGAGGGCGGGCCCAAGGCATTCGCCGCGCGCGTCAGAGCGTCGAAAGATCGGTCTCGAGTCCGAGCAGCAGGCGTCCCGTGAGCTCGAGGGTCGGGGGTGCGACCATCATGTGCTGGGTCAGGACGTGGACGTCGCGAAAGTGTCGCTGGAGCGGCGAGCGCAGGTAGACGGAGCTGCCGCCGGCGACGTCGTACATGCGGTCGACCGCCGCGGCGCTCGCGCGTGCGGCGTGGGTCGTGGCGAGGCGGAGGTCGCGACGATGCGCGACCGGGATCACGCCGTGCGTTCGGGCCTCGGTCCAGGCCGCGTCGATCGCCTCGAAGTAGAAGGCACGGGCTGCGCGCACGCCCGCCTCCGCGAGCGCGACCTCGCTCTGGGTATGGGCGCGGGCGGCGAGGGGACGCGTGCTGCCCTGGGGCGTCTTGCCGCCGGCGAGGGCGATCAGCTCGTCGATGGCCGCGCGGGCGAGGCCGAGGGCGATCGCCCCGAGCGAGAGGCCGAGCAGCGCGAGCTGCGGGAACGCGTAGAGCGGCCGCTCGACCACGGGCTTTGCGCCGAGGTCGACGATCCGCGACGCGGGCACGAAGACGTCCTCGAGCGCGAAGTCCGTGCTGCCCGTGCCCGCGAGCCCCGAGACGTGCCAGGTGTCGAGGATCTCGACCTGCGCCGCGGGCACGAGCACCAGCCTCGGTCGGGGCGGCGTGCCCGCGTCGTCGGTCGCCTCGCCCGGTGCGCAGCCGGCGAGCACCCAGTCCGCGTTCGCGATGCCCGACCCCCAGGCCCATCGCCCCGTCACCCTGACACCGCCCTCCGCCGCGAGCGCCCGGCCGCGGGGTGCGACGGCGCCGCAGACGAGCGTCGTGGGCTCGCGGAATACCGCCCGCGCCGTCGCCTCGGGCAGCGACGCGAGGACTCTCCCGGAGGTCGCGCCGATGAACGCGCACCAGGCCGAGGCGCCGTCGGCCCGGGCGAGGACCTCGAAGATCTCCATCGCCTCGCGTGGCGGCCGCTCGAGTCCACCGTAGGCCTCGGGCACGAGGAGCCGGTAGAAGCCCGCCGCAGCGAAGCGGTCGGAGAGATCTCGCGGCAGTCGGCGCGCGGCTTCGATCTCCTCGGCCCGCGCGCGCAGCTCGGGCGCGAGCGCATGCGCAGCCTGCATCGGATCCGGCGATGCGTCGTTCATCCCGGCCCCCCGCCGTCTGCCAGACCGAGCCGGTTCGCGATGTTGTTCTTCTGCATGTGCGAGGAGCCACCGACGATCGGCATGCCGAGCAGGTCGCGTACGTGTCGCTCCATGTCGTGTCCCTCGGCGAGGCCGTAGGCGCCGAGCACGCGCTGGCAGGCGAGGCCGATCTCGACGGCGGTGTCGGCGACGAAGAGCTTGGCCATCGAGGTCTCGACCGAGCAGGGCTGGTCGGTCTGTGCGAGCCAGGCGGCGCGGTAGAGCATGAGTCGGCAGGCTTCGAGCTTCGTGCGCGCCGTCGCGAGCTCGTGGCGGATGGCCTGATGGCCGGAGATCGGGCGGCCGAATTGACGTCGCTCCTGGGCGTAGGTCCAGGCCTCCTCGACGGCGGCCTGGGCGATGCCGAAGGTGACCGCCGTGATCTCGATCTTCTCGACGTCGAGCGCGCGGCCCGCGAGCATGCGCCAGCCGCGATTCCAGGCGTCTGGGCCGCCGACGAGGTTCCCGATCGGCACCTCGACGTCCTCGAGGATCACGTCGCTCGACAGCGTGTAGCGGAGGTTCGCGTGCTCGATCGGATGCACACGCACGCCCTTCGTCGCAGGCGGGATCAGCACGAAGGAGAGGTTCCGGTAGCGATCCTCGGCGGGGCCGCTGCGCACGAGGCAATAGATGTAGTCGACCCAGTCGGCGCCCGTGCACCAGCGCTTGAAGCCGTTGATGCGGATCGTCCGGCCGTCCGCCGAGCGCTCCGCCGTCGTCGTCACGCTCGCGAGGTCGCCGCCGACCTCGGGCTCCGAGAGTCCGTAGGCGAAGAGCAGCTCGCCCCGCGCCAGCTTCGGAAGCAGCGCGCGCTTCTGCTCCTCGGAGCCGTTCTCCGACAGATTCATGCCGCCGTAGAAGGCGGCGTGGATGAAGGGGCCGGCGAGGAAGGCACCCCCGCGACAGAGCTCCTCGATCACGGCGACGGCGGCGACGAGGTCACGGCCCTGCCCGCCGTAGGCCTCGTCGATCGTGAGGCCGCAGACACCGAGGTCCGCGAGCTTGCGGAAGAGCTCGGGGGGGAAGCGATGCTCGCGGTCGAGGCGGCGTCGCAGGTCCGGCGGCATCTCCTCGGCGACGAAGCGCGCGAGCGTGTCACGCAGCTGTCGGATGTGCTCGGGCTCGTCCGTGAAGTACAAGCGAAGGCTCCCCTTCGGCGCGATGCGCAGGCGGCGCCGCTCGTCGCGCGGGCCCGTTCAGTCGGCGCCAGGCCAGGTCTCGCCCCAGGCGTCCGCGAAGGCCAGCTTCTCCGGCGGTCTGCGCGAGATCGGTCCGTGTCCGCGGCGGAGAGGCCAGCCGATCGGCACCGCCGCCGCCGTGCCCCAGGGCTCGGGGATCCCGAGCAGGGCGCGAACGGCGGGCTCGCACTCGCAGAGCAGCGTCGTCAGCACGCAGCCGAGCCCTTCGGCGCGGCAGGCGAGGAGCGCGTTCTGGACGGCCGTGTAGATCGACGCACCCCCGACGACGGAGACGCGATCGAGGCCCGCGTCGGTGATCGCCATGGCCCGCGGATCGAAGCAGAAGACGAGCAGGACGGGGGTGCTCGCGAAGTGCTCGGCGAGGTGGTCGCCCGCTGCGAGCATCCTGCGCGTGCGTTCGAGGACGGGGGCCGGGGCGTCGCCGAGCCGCGCCATGTGGCTCGTGGCGTAGGCGCGCCATCGCTCGGCGTAGAGCCGCCCGAGCGCGGCCATCTTCTCGCGGTCGCGCACGACGACGACGCGCCAGGGCTGGACGTTGCCGCCCGTCGGCGCCCAGCTCGCGGCCTCGAGCACCCGGCGCAGGAAGTCGTCCGAGACCGGATCGGGCCGCAATCGCCGCACCGCCCGCAACGTGCTCATCGCCTCTCGCAGCGGCATGTCGCCCATCCGCCCCCCCTTAACGTCCCGTGAAGCGGGGAGGCCGCTTCTCGCGGCGCGCAGCGAGGGCCTCCGCGTGGTCCTCGCTCTGGAACGTGACGATCTCGAGCGCCGTCGACGTGTCGAAGGCCGTGTTGAGGGCGTCCTTCACGACCTTGTTGACCGCCTGCTTGGTGTACTGCACGGCGAGCGGGGCGCCGGCCGCGAGGCGCCTCGCGAAGGCCATGGCCTCCTCGTCGAGCCGATCGTCGGGTACGACGCGGTTCACGAGCCCGATCCGCTCCGCCTCGGCGGCCGGGACGGGATCGCCCGTCAGCAGGTACTGCTTCGCGCGCGCGGGGCCCACGGCCAGGGGCCAGATCGCGGCGCCGCCATCCCCCGCCACGATCCCCACGAGCACGTGCGGATCCGCGACGACGGCGCTCTCGGCCATGAAGATCACGTCGCAGAGCAGCGCGAGGGAGGCGCCGAGCCCGATCGCTGGCCCGTTCAGTGCGGCGACGATCGGGAGCGGCACGTCGAGCAGGTCCCAGATCATCTGCTTCGCGTCGCGTCGCAGGTGCTCGAGTTTCTCGAGGGAGTCGAGGGTCGGGAACCAGGCGAAGTCGCCGCCCGCGGAGAACGCGCGCCCGGCGCCGGTCAGCAGGATCGCGCGGGCCCGATCCTCGCGCTTGAGCCAGGCGAAGAGCCGGGTGAGCTCGCCGTGCAGGAGATCGTCGACGGCGTTCAGATCGTTCGTCGGATGATCGATCACGACCCGGAGCACGTCTCCCGCGCGCTCGAGGCGCAGGGCGCGGAACGCCGGCGCGTCCTCTCGAGCCTCGCTCACGCGGTTCAGAGTCCCTTCCAGCGGAACTCGAGCCCGAACGCGGTCGTCACGATGAAGCCGGAGGGGCGGACCATGAAGTCGGCCGTGCTGAAGTTGGTCGTCGGGGTTGGATTGACGGCGCCGTACCGGATCTCGCGATCGTTCAGGATCCAGGTGGCCCTCGACTCGAGGAAGATCCGGATGTTCCCGTAGTCGTTCTCGTACACGTCGACCTCGTATCCGAGACCGGCGGAGATGCCGTGCAGGTATTCCGGGCCGCTCGACGACTTGATGACCCGTCGCGCGTCGGACTGCAGGCTCTGCGTCAAGGTCAACGAGAACGCGGCATCCGTCTCGAAGGCCTGACCGAAATACTCCACGAAGGGGACGAGGTGGAACTGGTCCTGCCAGACCGGCAGCGTGAAGTCGGCGCCGAAGCCGACGGACCAGTTCAGCAGGATGTCGTAGTTGACGCGCGCCGCATAGCCGCAGGCCTGGGTCGGCGGGACTTCCGGGCAGAACTCGCCGACCGTCCGCCCCGTGCCGTAGAGGGCATTCACACCGCTGTCGAAGTTGCGGTCGTAGCGGAGCGCGACGAAGCCTTCGTCGAGGGGCTTCTCGATGCCGGCCTGGACGAAGAGGCGGGGGCGTCCCCGCTCGGGCAGGGGTAGCAGGTCTTCCGGCGCATAGAGGCGGAGGCCGAGGCGGAACTCGATGGTCTGGGCGGAGTCGCCGGGGGCGTTCTGGACGCTGACGTCGAATCCCTCGTTCGCGGCGGTCGCAGGATTGTCGACGAAGCCCGGGGACGTGCGGATGAAGGGCAGCAGGTCGGATCCCTGCACGCTCCCATCCAGACCCTGGAGATGGATTCCGAGGCCGCCGCGGACGGCCAGGGCCCAACGATCGTCGTCCTCCGCGGCGCTCGCCGCCGAGGTCAGCCCCAGGCCGAGCGCGAGGCTCGCGATCCCGATCGTCGCGTTCCTCCACCCCGACCCGGCGAAATTGGTCCTCATCGTCCTGCCCTCTCCATCGCACGCGCCGGCCACGCCCCCTCGCGACCGGAGCCCTCCCTCACGCACCGGAACGGCTCTGACGCAGCTGCCGCGCCCCCTGGACGGCCCGCTTGACCTCGTCCGTGACCGGATGCGAGGCCATGTACGCGTCGACGGCACCGGGATCGAGCTGCACCCAGCGCATCAGACCCTGCTTGAGGATGCTCTCCCGTTCCTCGTCGTCCTGGATGCGCTGGGCCATCTCCATGGCCTCCGGCAGGCGACGCACCATCTTGAACTGGACGAGCGGGAGCAGGGCGGACTGCATCCCCGGGTCCTTCTCGATTGCTTCCGTCAGGACGGGCTCGGCCTCGGCGGGGCTCGTCTGCAGCCAGATGAACGCGACGGCACGCCGACCCATCTCCGGGTGCTCCTCGACCGATCGTGCATTCATGAAGTCGAGCGCCGCCTTCGGGTCGCTGCGCGCCCACTTCTCGCCGATCACGGCGAGGACGTCGCCCGAGCAGCTCGCGTCCTTGACCCGCTCGTACCAGTCCAGGGCGGGCTCGACACCGGCGAGCAGGTAGAGCTTGGTCACCTGGAGGATCAGCTCCGCACGCAGATCCTCGTTCTCGATTCCCTTCCGGTACGTCTCCTCGACCCAGCCCGGGAAATCGAGACCGGCGGTCTGCGACATGACGAGCGAGGTCTTCGCGATCAGGCGGCGGCGCTGCTCGGGGTCGTCGGACTCCTGCAGGATCTCGAGGAGGGGCTCCATCAGGCGATGCGTGGCCAGGGCCTCGATCATCGCGAGCTCGCCCTGGTCGACGGCGGTTCCCGGCGAGTCGGCCGCGAGCCGTCGCCAGGTCTCCCGGGCGGCCTCGAAGTCGCCCGAGGCGGCCCAGACCGAGAGCACCTCCGCCTGGCCGAAGGTCCGGGCGCGCGGCACGGACCAGGACAGGACCTCCTCGAGGGCGCCCTTCGAGTCCAGCCGTGCGAGCAGGTTCGCGAGGACGCGCACCTCCTCCGGGCGCCGGGCGCGGAGGTCACGCTTCAGCACCTCGAGCAGGGCCGGCATGTCTTCGGCTCGGACGGAGGCGTACACCTCGGCGAGCCGCATGTGCCGATCGAGGGGATCCGTCTCGTCGAGGGCCGCCGCATAGCGTTCGACCCGCGGCAGGGCCTTCGTCTCGTCCGAGGCCACGCTCCAGGGGGCATCGCCTCCGAGCCCGGGCACGCTGCCGGCGTCTCCGCAGCCGACCAGCGAGATCCAGGGCCCTACCAGGGCGATCGCCACGCCTCGCGCCCATCGACCGCGGCGGACCACCGACGAGTCCCTGCGCCGCGCCCGCGACGGACCGCGGGACCCGCGATCGATCTGCCGCTCCACGCTCGACACTAGAAGCGCACCCGCAGCGTGAGGCCGTAGGTGCGCGGGTCGCCGATCGCGTAGAGGATGGAGCGCCGGAAGCGGGCGAGATTGAAGACGTCCACCGTATACGCCTGGTCCGTCATGTTCTCGACCCAGCCCGACAGCTCCAGATTCTCGCCGGGCGAGCGGTAGGTCACGCGGAAGTTCATCAGCCAGAGGGCCGACTGACCCACGAGCGGCGAGTTCTCGGGGCTGAAGTAGACGTCGTCCTTGAAGGACCAGTCGAAGCGCGGTGTGACCGAGCCGTAGGGCGTCGGGACCATCCACTGCGCGAAGCCCACGAAGGAGAACTTCGGCGAGTTGATCAGCTGCGCCCCGGAGAAGTCGAAGGTCGACTGGGTCACGGCCTTCTGCACCTGCCCGCCCACGACCACGTCCTGGGTCGTCGAGATCACGTTCACGAAGTCCGTGTACTGGCTCTGCAGCCAGGCGAAGGACGCGTAGACGCTGAATCCGCTGAGGATCTCCGGTCCGATGCCGTCGAAGGGGCGGACGTCGAAGTCGAGCTCCACGCCGAGGATGTCGGCGTCCTTCGCGTTGATCAGCTCGTTGACGGGGACGCCCGCGGAGGAGTTGCGGAGGCGGAAGACCTGGATGTCGTTGTAGTCGTAGTAGAAGATCGCCCCGTTCACCTTGAGCCGGGAGTCCCACCAGAGCGACTTGAGGCCGGCCTCGAAGGAATCGACCTGCTCGGGCTTCACGGGCTCGGTGAGCGGCGTCTCGGAGCTGGTCGTCGGGTTCGAGATGCCGCCGTTGATGTGCGGGCCCTTCCAGCCGTGTGCGTACTTGACGTAGAAGGTGACGTCGTTCGTCGGCAGATAGCTGAGCGTGACGTCGCCGGCGAGGCCCAGCTCCTCGGCCTCGCTCTTCTCGGCCTGCGTGAAGATCACGGTCTGGAAGAGGGGATTCACCGCCTGCGAGAAGAGGTTGATCTCCTTGTTCTCGTAGTTCAGGCGGATGCCGCCGTTCACCGAGAACGCCTCGCCGGACTCCCACTCGAGCTCGCCGAAGACGGCGGCGTAGCGGGTCCAGAGGGTGTAGCGCTGGATCCGGGCGTCGAAAGGCGAGAGCGAGAACGTGTTGTCCACGTTCAGCCCCTCGTAGAGGAACATCGCTGCGATCTGCGCGTTCAGCCCCGTGCCGCGATCCCAGGCCGCGCGCAGCTCCTGCGTCAGCTGATAGGAGGTGTTCTTGAGTGTCGGCTCGAGGGAGCGGTAGGGGCTGCCGTCCAGGTTGAGCTCGACGTCGCGGCGGTTCCACTCGTAGCCCGTGATGGTCTTGAGCTGCCAGTCGCCGACCGTGATGTCGCCGACGATGTTCGCACCGAAGAGATCGAGGATCTCCTTCTCGACGTTGTTGTAGTCGCCCGCGAAGGGATCGCCGCGGAACGGGGATTGCGGGATGCCGTCGAGCTGGAGGCCCGTGTTCCCGGGCGTGCGGAACTGGTTGTCGGGGTCGATGTAGTTGTCGCGATCGCGGGTGGCGATGCTGCGGGTGATGGTGGGCTGGAGGGCGATCCGGCCCTGCTCGGCGCCGAGCAGCTGGAACTGACGCGCGTCGCCGCGGTTCTGTCCGCCGTGCACGTTCAGCAGCCAGTCCATCCCGTCGAGGACGTCCGGTTGGAAGCGGAGCAGCGCGCGCATCGCCCAGTTGTTGACGTCGTTGACCCATTCCTTGACCGACGGCGTCTGGCCGACGGTGAAGCCGGGGCGGATGGGCGTATCGAGGACCGTGGAGTTGAAGCAGAAGTTATGTACGCGCTGGGCGAAGGACTGCAGCGGGGGCAGGCCCGGGTTGGCCGCGTATTTCACGTCACCGCAGCGGTTGTGCGTCGTGCCGCCCCGTCGGCTCATCTTGCCGGCGATGCGCAGTGAGAGCAGGTCGTCGACGAGCGGCGTCTCCGCCGCAGCCTGCACCTCGACCTGCTCGAATCGACCGTAGGTGAAGTTGACGTATCCGCCGTTGATGCCGGTCGGCTTGCGGCTGATCACGCGGATCGCGCCGGCGGAGGCATTGCGCCCGTAGATGCCGCCCTGCGGTCCGCGGAGCACGTCGACGTTCTCGACGTCGAAGAGCTGGGCGAGCTGGCCGGCGGGCGAGTTCATGTAGATGTCGTCGTTGTAGACGGCGACCGACGACGAGGAGTTGGCGTTGAAGTCGCGGAGGCCGACGCCGCGGATGAAGAGGGTGGGGTTCGAGGCGGCGAAGGGCGTGCGGATCTCGAGGTTCGGCGTGAACTGCGCGATGTC
>JACKFD010000024.1 GCA_020632655.1 Spirochaetaceae bacterium | reverse complement strand
GGGCGAGGCGGCGCGGGCCGGGGATCTGCTGCGCGAGGCGATGGCGCGCTTCGAGGAAGTCGGGGACGAGGCCGACGCACGCCGCGCGCGCGTGATGCTCGAGGTGCTCGCGAGCGCTTGAGCAGGGCACCTCGGGTGTCGGCGCGCTCGCCCCGGGCGCGTCTCCGTCGCCGTGTGGCGCCCCGCCGCGCCGCGGCTTCGTTCGGCGGCCGCTCCGGCTAGGCGTCGGACCGCGCGCGTCTGAAACCCGCCACGAGGAGCCCCGCGGCGAAGAGCAGCGCGGCGCCGGGCTCCGGAATCGGCTGGCTCGTGACGAGTCGACGTCCCGAGAAGGTCAGCGTCGTGCTCGAGGCGTGCGGGCCCGCGTCCGCCTGGGTGATCGCGAAGCCGCCGATCGCGTCGCGGTCCTCCGAGATCATGATCTCGATCGTCTCGATTCCGCCCGGCGGAAGCTGGCCGAGTCGCCACGCGATCGCCATCGCCACGTCGTCCGCGGCGGCGGCGTTCGCGAGGGCATTCGTATCGTCGAGCAGGCCCGCGACGGCGTTGTCGTAGACGTCGCCCACGCCGGCGAAGCCGGGCTCGTCGACCTCGAAATGCTGACCGGGGGCGAGGCTGCCCGTGGTCGTGGCGTACTCGTTGAAGAACGTGTTGATCGGCTCGGCGATCTCCGCGTCGAGATACGAGACGAAGAAGACGTCGTCGATCGCGACGGCGCTCGCGTTCGAGATCGCGTAGGTCAGCGTGAGGTCGCTCGCGTCGCTCGAGAGCATGGCCGAGAACGTGATCGAGAGGCCGGCCGGCACGGCTTCGCTCGAGAGGCGTGCGCCGTTCGTCGCGCCGGCATGACCGAGGATCGCTTCGAGCTCGAAGACTTCGGCGTCGGGCCCGACCGTGAAGCCCTGGCCGTTCAGCGTGCCGCCCGTTCCGTTCGCGCCGAAGTCCGTGAAGGAGATCGCCGTCGCCGGTGAGGACGCGAGCACGAGGGCGACTGCGATCGGGCCCGCAAGGATCGTCGCAACGGAGATCGTGCGGCCTACGCGTCGCCATCGCCGCGGATGGAAGCGCGCGCCACGGCGAGCAGGGGAGGACGCAGAAGGGAAGGGGGCAGCATCGGGCATCGGCAGGACTCGTCTTCGATCGAGGCGAAGCGCTCGCTCGGCGCCGGCGCAGAGTACCCGTGCTCGTGTCGTCGCGGCAAGCGCAAAGTCCGTCGGGTCGAAGCGTCCGGATCGATCATGCACGCGCGTTGCACATGTCGTCGTGCGCGTTCGTGCACGCCCCCGAACCTCACGCAAACCTCACGATCCGGCGCGGCGCTCTTCGCCGCCGATCGACCACGACCGTGATAGTTTGCGAGCGCGAGTGGCCTCCTGAGTCGGTTGGAGCGGTGGATGCGGTTGTGCAGGGGCATCGGGCCCGGAGCACGTCCCGGGACGTGGGACGTTCTCACACGAACACGTTCCCATGCCGTGCTCGTCCTCGCTTGCCTGCTGAGCGGGCTCGTGGCCGGCTGCTACGAGACGCAGCCGCCCGATCCCGTCACCGGCCTGAGCTGTCGAGCCAAGCCGACGAAGGTCGATCTCGTCTGGGATCCCGCACCCCGTGCCGTCGCCTACCAGGTCGAGCGCAGCGTCGACGGCGGCGAGATGCAGCCCATCGCGGTGCAGACGGAGACGGTCTACGCCGACCAGGGACTGCAGAACGGCGTCGTCCATCGCTATCGCGTCACGGCGGCGAACGCCGGCGGGCCTGCGGCGCCTTCGCTTCGGTGCACGGTCGTGCCCTGTGCTCGCGGAGAGCGCTGCGAGATTCCGCAGAACGCGCCGCCGGAGATCGTCTCGACGCCCCCGACGACGACGGTGGTCGGGGCGAGCTGGGTCTACCCCGTCGAGGCGATCGATCCCGACGGTGACGTGCCCGTGCTGGCGCTCGTCGACGGGCCGGTCGGCCTCGTGCTCGACGTCGCGTCGGGTGTGGCGATGTGGACGCCGACGGCGGATCAGGTGGGGGCCGCGACGGTCTCGATCCGGGCGACGGACCCCGATGGCGCGAGCGATACGCAGACCTTCGTCGTGCAGGTCGAGGAGATCGGCCCGGGCAATCTGCCGCCCTCGTTCACGTCGCTGCCCGTCGGGACCGCGATCGAGGCGATGCCCTACGTCTACCAGGCGACGGCCGAGGACCCGGAAGGCCAGACGCTCGTCTTCGCGCTCGAGAGCGGGCCTTCGGGTCTCTCGATCGATCCGTCCACGGGCCGCGTCGAGTGGACGCCCGCCGCGGATCAGACGGGCCTCCAGTCGGTCTCGCTCTCGGTCACCGATCCCCTCGGTGCATCGGGCTCGCAGTCGTTCGCGATCGACGTGATGCCGCTCGGCACGGAGAACCGACCGCCCGAGATCACGTCGACGCCCGCGACCCAGACGCCCTTCGGCTCGACCTGGATCTACCTCGCGCAGGCGACCGATCCGGAGGGCGGGGCGCTCGTCTTCTCGCTCCCACAGGCGCCGGCCGGCATGACGATCGAGGCCGCGACGGGGCGCATCGAGTGGACGCCGAGTGCGGCGCAGGTCGGATCCTCGGCCGTGACCGTCCGCGCGACCGATGCGGGGGGGCTCTTCGACGAGCAGGTCTTCTCGGTGAACGTCGTCGAGATCCTCGCTTCGCCGCGCTTCACGTCGGCCCCCCTGCTCGAGGCGATCGAGGCGGCCATCTACTACTACCGGCCCGTGGCCGAGGATCCCGACGGCGGGCCGGTCGTGATCTCGCCCGTTCGGCTGCCGGCGGGCATGCAGCTCGACGCCTTCGGCCTGCTCGTCTGGACGCCCTCGTCGACCCAGGTCGGCACCCAGCGCGTCGAGCTCCTGGCGACCGACGACGAGGGCGACACGGCGGTCCAGGCCTACGACGTGACGGTCGCTGACCTCGCCGAGGCGCCCGTCATCACGAGTCTGCCGCGGCGTGACGCCGAGGTCGGCCAGCCCTACGCCTACGACGTCGACGCCTTCGATCCCGAAGGCGAGACGCTCGTCTTCGACTTCGCCGCGGGCGCGCCGGCGGGCATGACCATCGACTCTTCGACGGGTCTCGTCGCCTGGACGCCCGCGGACGGAACCGCCAGCTCGGTCGAGGTCGCCGTCCGCGCGACGGACCTGGGCGGTCTCTCGGATACCCAGCGCTACCGCATCGCCGTCGTTGCCGAGCCGATCCTGCTCGTCGAACCCTCGGGCGACTTCTTCCTCGACGTCGGCGAGACGCTCGTGCTGCCCGTGTCGTCGAACCATCCCGAGGCCGTGCTCTCGGTCTCGCCCGCGCTCGAGAACGCGGCGCTCGGCGCCGACGATCAGTGGGCGTTCACGCCCGCGCGTGGGCAGGAGGGCGTGCACGTCCTCTCGTTCAAGGCGCGTGTCGGCGATCGCGCCGCGAGCAGCGTCGTCCGGGTCACGGTCGGCGCCGTGAACGGCCCCCCGGTGATCGACCCGATCCCGCCGCAGACGGTGGCGGAGGGCGGCTCGCTCGTCTTCTCCGTGTCGGCCTCGGATCCGGACGGAGACCCGCTGCGCTTCGCCTCGCCGAACACGCTCGACAACGCCGTCTTCGACGAGCTCTCGCGACTCTTCCAGTTCCGACCGGGCTACGGCCAGGCCGGCGTCTACGACGTGCCCTTCAGCGTGAGCGACGGTGTCGCCTCGGCGGAGACGACGGTCCAGATCACGGTGCTCGAGTCGGCGCCCCCGCCCGAGCGCCTCGAGCTCGTCGTCGATCCGCCCACGAGCCCGACCTTCGCGCCGTCGGCCGTCGTGAGCGGAAACGTCGTCGGTGCGCCGGGCGTGCCGCGCACGGCGTCGCTGCCGCCCTTCGTCACGGGCCTCGCCCCGACCTCCGCGCGCCAGGGGCGCTCGGTCGACGTCACGCTCACGGTGCGCGACCTCGAGCTGCTGCCGGATCGCACGACGGTCTCCTTCGGTGCAGGCATCACGATCGATGCACTCGAGGTGCTCGACGCCTCGACGGCGCGGGCTTCGATCACCCTGGCCCCCGACGCCGCGCTCGGCACGCGGCGCGTCTCGATCGACTCCGGTGGCCTTCGCGCGGACTCGGTCGTGGCCTTCCTCGTCGAGCGCGGGGCGGCCCGCGTGACGGGCATCGTCCGAGACCCCTTCACGGGCGAAGCGCTCGTCGGGGCGCGGGTCGTCGTGCAGGGCACGGCGAACGAGGTCGTGACCGACGCCGAGGGGCGCTTCGCGATCGACGAGCTGCCCGAGGGCGAGGTGCGGCTGCTGATCGGGCAGCCGAATTTCGAGCTGCGCTTCGTCGACCTGCTGCTCGCGCCGAACCAGATCGTGACGCTGCCGGAGCCGATCGAGATGCGGGCGCTCGCGCGACCGGCCGTGCCGGGCGGGACGCTGCCGCGGGCGGCGAGTCTCGTTTCCGTGCTCGACCGGAACGTGGCCGGGAAGGGCGGGGGGCTCGACTTCGAGCAGGCGAAGCTCGTGGTCGAGGACACGATCCTCGCCGTCGGCGGCGCCGATCTCGGCGTCCTCGACGAGGCCGGCAACCAGCTGAGCCCGCGCGCTCTCGGCCGCGGCCTCTTCAGCCTGACGCAGCTCGGTGTCGAGGCCCAGGCGCAGGCCCTCGTCGACGGCGACGTACAGTCCCTGGGCGAGCTGCTGAACGATCTCGTCGACGCCTTCGCGTGGGCCGGTCGCATCTTCGACCCGAAGTCCATGATCGGCGACTTCCAGCGCATCGTGGACGAGTCCTGGGCGAATCCCCAGAGCCCCGATTCGACCCTCGCCATCCTGCTCTTCAACGAGGGCATCCGACTCTCCCCCGAGCCGCCGATCCTGTCGGCGGAGACGCGCCTGAACCGCTTCCAGTCCTTCCTGCTCGTGACGAGCTTCCTCGTGACCTACGGCGTCGAGATCGAGGTCGTGGCGAACGAGGTGCTGGTCGCGCGGGGCATCGATCCGACGACCTTCGCCGCGCTCGCGCCCGAGTCCTGGTGGACGCGCTCCCTCGTGGCCGGCGGGCAGGGCGTGGGTGCATTGGCCGACTGGCTGCTGCCCACGGCGCACGCGCAGACCGTGCCGCCCAACCAGCCGCATCCGGGGCAGGAAGACAAGCTGACGCGCTCCCTGCGTGCGGTCTGGAAGCGGGCGCGTACGGTGCATTTCGCGGCCGAGGTCGTGATCGAGGCGCTGACCGCCGAGGCGATCAAGTTCGCGGCGCAGAAGATCATGGTGAACATCGCCGGCCGCACGGCGGGTCTGCCCGGCGCCGTGGCGGCGACGGCCCTGACCGAGGTGCTGATCGACGGCGGCTTCCGGACCCTGATGGGCAAGCTGCTCGAGCTCTGGGCGATCGAGCGCTCGGTCCTCGACTTCGAGCCGAAAGCGATCAGCGACGTGCGCAGCGCGCAGTTCGAGGTCGTCAACGGCGCGCGCCGCTTCGTGATCCAGTTCTCCCGGAGCGACACGGATCTCGCGGGCGGCCCGGGCGGCGGGGCGAACCCGATCATCCGGGGCGCCACGGGTCTCGACGACGACAAGTTCCGGTACACCTACCACCTGCTGAAGTACCCGAGCTGCGACGTCCGCGACTACGGCGCGCCCGGGGTGCAGCTCGTGCTGAACGCGAGCCTCCAGCCGGTCTACGTGAAGGACGCCGCCGGAAATCCGACCGATCAGGTGGTGCCGAGCCTGCTGCAGTTCGTGATCCCGCCCGAGGTGCTCGATCCCGGCATCAACTTCTTCCGGATCGCGACCTTCCAGATCTACAGCCAGGACGACATCGCGCTCAACGCCGCCCGCGTCGAACATCAATTCGACGACCTCGGCATCCCCGTCACGCCGCTCGCGGACACGATGCTCGAGGAGGTCGGCACCGGTCTCGCGGGCGTCCTCTCGGAGTTCACCCCCGAGCTCGCCGAGATCGAGCTCGAGCTCCAGCGCGCCCAGAACGCCGTGAACGAGGGGCTGCTCTCGGTCGCGGACGGCGAGTGGATCGCCAAGAGTCAGGAGAAGCGGCTCAAGAAGATCCAGCGCGACATCGAGGCGGCCGTCAAGGCGCGCATCACGAACGAGGCCTGGGATCGGCTGACTGCCGAGGGTGCGCCGGATCCGACGACGCCCCCGGGCCGCCGCAACGGCATCATGAACCTGATCGAGGAGCATCGTCAGTCCGGCGGCAACCTCGACGACTGGCTCGACCCGAACTCGCAGATCCGCACTCGCGCCCAGGACGTGATGGGGCCGAACGCGATCCCCGACGACCTGGCCACGTCCGCGGTCGAGATGTCGCAGGGCCTGAACGCCGCCGATCGCGCGCGGACCGACATCGACCTCTCCACGACCGCCGTCGAGAAGCTGCGCATCCCGCGTGGGCACTCGGCCGACGACATCCTCTTCGAGGAGATCGCCGACGACGGCACGATCCGCCAGCGGCGCTTCGAGGTCGCGCTGACCGGACAGCTGCGGGACGCCGAGACGGGCGAGTTCCGCGAGTGGGACGACGTGATCGCGGAGCAGGAGCAGCGGGTCGTGACGGCCCGCCGCAACCATCAGGTCGCGGTCGAGCGCGTGCGCCTCTCGGTCGACCCGGTCAACCAACGCGTGCTGAACCCGGGAGGTGCGCTCACGCGGCTGCGTCGGCAATGGGACGAGTCGTGGGTGCGGGCAGCCCTCGCGCGGGTCAACTCGGTCCGGACGAAGGTTGGACGCGTGAAGGCCTACTTCCGCAAGAGCGCGATCATCCGGAATACGGGGATCTACGCGCTGATCGAGGGCGTGCGGGGTCGGGCGCGGAGCGCGGTGAACGTGCCCGAGATCGATCTCGCGAAGCCGAAGGTCGGGCGCAACGTCGACTACTTCCGCTCCCTCGGCCGAGGCGTGCTCGAGGTCGGCGGCTTCGTGACCGACGTGATCGGCTTCCAGAACGACATGGAGGACCGCGCACGGCTGCTGGCGAGCCCGCCCTCGCAATGCTTCCAGGTCGAGGGCGAGAGCCAGACGATCCTGGGTCTGCCGATCGAGACGCATCCGAACTATCTGGTCGACGGCGTGATCTCGCCGCTCGCGGATCCGAGCAACCCGAACGGCGGCTATCTCGCGATCAACTTCCCCGGCACCGACTGGGCGCCGAGCCTCGCCTCCGCGGGCTTCCCCTCGAACCTGATCGCGACCGACGCACGGGGCAATATCTACGCGAACAACGCCCGCTCGAACTTCGACTACGGCGGGCGCATGTTCCGTTACGACCAGGTCGTGCCCGGCGGCGACTTCCAGCTCTCGCGCCAGCTGATCGGCGCCGTCAACTACTACAGCCTCCAGCTGCAGTACGGGCGCCCGGCGCAGCCCGTCGGGATGGAGGTCTCGGACTACCTCGACGAGAACGGCATCACCTGGCAGGACCTCTACGTCGCCGACGTCGACCTGCTGAGCGACATCGGAACCCGCAACCCACGTCTGCGTCGCATCCCGATCCATCTGATCGAGGAGTTCCCGGGCGGCTACGACGGGCCCGCGCGACAAAGGATGGCCTCGGTCGGCTACGTCGAGGATCCGCGCTTCCGGTTCACGGGGCCGATGGACATGGAGGTCGGCCCGCCGGGCTTCTTCGCGCCGAACAATCCGCCGCGCTCGCTCTTCTTCACGGACGAGGAGCGGATCTTCGAGGTCTACCAGACGGCGGCCGGCGCGAACGGGACGGTCGAAGTCGTCGTCGAGGTGCCGGGCCGGCGCTTCTCGGGACTCGCCTTCGACGAGGCCGGCAACCTCTTCATCACGGACTACGCGCTCGGCGACGTCTACGTGTGGCCTGCCACGGATCAGGACACGCCGATCGTTGGCGAGGCCGACTTCGAGGCCCGGACCTGGCTGATCAAGACCGGCCTCGACCAGCCCTACGACATCGAGATCAGCGCCGACGAGGACCGCTACTGGGTCTCGACCTCGCGCGGCATCGAGCCCTTCTTCATGCCGATCGTCGCCCGCGAAGGGGCCGACATCCGCACGATCCGCGCGAAGACCCTGACCAAGGAGTACGACGTCACCCGCCGCGGTCCCGTCTTCGGCAACAGCGTGATCGTCGGTCTGACCCACGAAGACGTCCTCGACGCGGACGTGCGGCTTCTGATCGAGCGCCGGGACCCCGAGACGAACCGGTACTACTGGGACGAGATCGAGGTCGAGCTCGCGATGGCGGGGATCACGATCCTCGAGGAGGAGCTCTAGCCATGGGCTGGCGCGTCACACGCCTCCTCGCGGCCGCGCTCCTCGGCTGGCTCGCGTTCGCGAGCGCACCCCCGGCGCAGGCCGCCGACGTCTCCATCTCGGGGGACGCGCGGCGCGGACCGATCACGACCGATGCCGCCGGGCGCTTCGTCTTCCCGAACGTCCCGCTGCGCCGGAACGCGATCAACACCTTCGAGGTCGAGGCGGTCGACGAATTCGGCAACGTCGAGACGCAGGAGATCAACATCACGCAGATCTCCCTCGAGGAGATCGTCGTCTCGCGCATCTCGGCGCGGCCCCTGCCGCCGGAGGAGATCCGCCAGCTCGTCGACGACGGCGTGATCGACCTCGAGGATCCGGAGAACTACAACGTCTCGATCTTCGTGATCGTGCTGACGATCGACTCGCGCCCGGTCCAGGTCGAGGTGCCCGTCGTGCGCGCGATCTCGGAGCCCGTCGGCGAGTTCACGCCGCCGCGCCCCGATCCGGGTCGCCCGCGCGCGGGTCCCACGCCGCGCATCCCCGACATGGCGATCTTCGAGTTCGTGCCGCCGCCGGTCGCGGGCTTCCAGCCGCCGCCGATCCCGGGCGTGATCGTGATCGAGGGACGCATCAAGTCGCTGAAGGAGTTCTACGAGGTCCGACTGCTGCTGATGAACACGTCCGGGATCTTCACCCTCTCCGACGTGACGGCGATGATCGACTTCCCGGACGGCGGGCTCTCGTCGACGCTGCCCGCGGACGGCGTGGCGGACTTCGGCGACATCCTGCCGGGCACGCCCACCTCGCCGGGGCAGGTCGAGCGCGAGTTCATCATCCGCGGCGACGAGATCGGCGAGCGCGGCGTGCGGGTCTCCTTCGGCGGCGTGCTGACGGGGCCGGGCATTCCCGAGGACGACCCGATCCCCTTCAACGGCACGGCCGCGACGAGCGTCGAGGTCAAGGGCCCGCCGACCTTCGAGGTCCGCGTCAGTCATCCCGACGTCGTGACGGCGGGCGTGCCCTACGAGCTCTCGGTCGAGATCACGAATACGGGCGATGCGCCTGCGCTCTACGCGAGCCTCGACCTCGACGTCGGCGCCGGGGCCAATCTCGTCGACTGCCGCGTCGACGCCGGGACCGGCCTGCCCGTCTGCGAGGAGATCGACGGCGCGGTCACGCGCACCTTCGGCGACATCTTCCCGGGCGAGCGCGTGCGCGAGGTCTTCGACGTCCTGCCCTTCCAGTCGGGCCCGATCTCGTCGTGCACGGGCGCCGCGGATCAGAACATCACGCTCGAGGTCTCGGTCGGCAACCTGGGATGTCTCGTCGGCACCTTCCCGCCGATCCGGACCGACACGGACGGTCGGCCGACCGTGACCGTGGTGCCGACGCCGGGACTCTTCGGCGTCTCGGTCGACGCGCCGGTCGTCGCGTTCTTCAGCACGCTGATGGAGCGAAGCACGATCACGGGCTCGAGCTTCCAGGTCTTCGACGCCCAGGACCAGCCCCTCGCCGGCACGCTCTCCTTCGACGACCTCGTCGATCGGACCGTCGCGATCTGGCAGCCGACGGGCGGCACGAATCGACTGCCCGGCAACACCCAGCTCACGGTCGTGATCAGCGACTCCATCCTCGACGTCGGCGGACTGCACCTCTTCGAGCGTTGGGAGAGCCGCTTCACGACGACGGATCCGACGGACGACCAGGATCCCCCGACCCTCACCCTCGACCTCGAGCCGCCGACCGATCCGCTCAACGTGCAGCCCGGCGAGCTCGTCCGCGTGAATGCCTATCCGCAGGACCAGGGCTCGCGGGTCGCACGGGTCGAGGTCCGACTGCGAAACGTGAGCGAGGACGGAGCGCCGCTCCAGCTCATCGACCAGAAGACGGTCTTCGACAGCACGACCTCGCCCTGTATCTTCGTGATCGACTCGGCGCTGCTGGTGCCGGGCGACGCCTATCAGATCGTCGCGACTGCCTTCGACCACGCCGGCAACGCCCAGGACGCGACGCTCGGGATCGTCGTCGCCGACGGTCCGGCCCCACCCGTCGTGGTCCTGCCCGAGGATCCGACCGAGCCGGTCGTCCGGGGCATCGCCCTCTCGGTCACGCCCGGCCTCGTCGGTCCCACGACCCAGAGCCTCGCCTACTACCTGGATGGTGGGCCCGCGCCCCTCGGCACGGTCTTCCTGCCGCCCTACCAGATTGCGGTCCGCACGCGGGACCTCGCGGTCGGCTCCCATACGCTTCGGGCCGTCGCGACGGATGCGGCGGGTGCGACGGCCGAGGACACGCTCGTCTTCGAGGTCGGTGCGAACCCGAGCGTGCCGACCCTCTCCTTCGGCGGCGCGGTCGACGGCGTGCCCTACGTGCGCGGATCCCGCTTCACGACCTTCGTGGGCGCGAGCGATCCCTTCGGAATCGGCTCGGTCGCCGTCTACCTCGACTCCATCTCGGGCGCGCCGATCGCCGTGACGACGGGCCCCGTGGTGGTCGACACGACCGGCCTCCCACCGGGCGAGCATCGCCTGATCGTCGTGGCGACGAACGCGCTCGGCACGGCGACCGACCCGCTCTCGCCTTCGAGCGACCTCGTCTTCCGCGTCCTCGACGCACCGCTCGCCGGCTCGCCGCCCGCCGCCCCGATCCTCGACGGCGCGAGCGTCCCGAGCCAGGCCAGCGACGCCGCTTCCTCGACTACCGTCTTGACCGGGCGCTCCGTGCCCGGCGCCCGGGTCGACCTCGTGAACACGACACTCGGCACGGTCGGGACGACGGTCTTCGCCGACGCGACCGGAGGCTTCCGGGCCGTGCTCGACGCGCGTTCCGGCGACGTGATCGAGGTCGTGGCCTACGACTACGAGCAGTCGACCGCCCCGGGTACGACGGCGACGACGACCGTGCCCTTCCCGCCGACGCTCGTGGCGATCGAGCTCGCGCCGGCCAGCCAAGCCTTCGACGCCATCGGTCGCTTCGCCGATCTCGCGGCGATCGCCCGCTTCGACGACGGGTCCACCCTCGACGTGACGGGTGAGGCGAGCTTCGCCACCTCCGACGTCCGCGTCGCCTCCGTCGCCCCGGGCGGTCGCGTCGTCGCGACGGGCAAGGGCAACGCCTTCGTGACCGCGCTCTATCGCGGTGTGACGGGTCAGGCAGGCGTCGTCGTCGACTTCGTCTCCCTCGACGCCCTCGAGGTCACGCCGACGCAGATCCTCTTCGGCGACCTCGCCGCGACGACCCAGCTCTCGGTCGTCGGTCGCTTCAGCAACGGCACGGCCGGCCTGCCCGGTGTGCCCCTCACCTTCACGAGCAGCGATCCCGCCGTCGTCAGCGTGAGCGCGACCGGTCTCGTCCGTCCGCTCCGCAACGGCCGCGCCAACGTCTACGTGAGCGCGCCGGGCGTGGCCCCCGCCGGCGTCGCACTCACGGTCGACGCCCCCGATCCGCCGCCAGTCGCCACGATCGTGTCGCCCGCATCCGGCGCCGGCGTCGAGCGCGGGGACGTGATCGCCGTGCAGGTATCCGCCAGCGACCTCGGCGGCGGCGTGCGCGCGATCGAGCTGATCGCGAGTGGTGCTGCGCCCTTCGCGGAGACCCGCACGATCGCCCCGCCCCAGGCCTCGGCGAGCGCGACCTTCCTCGTGCCGGTTCCGCCGGATGCTGCGTTGAACGCTCCGATCACGCTCCTCGCCACGGCGATCGACACGAACGATGCGCTCTCCGTCGCGGCCCGACGCGACCTGGTCGTCGTCGACGAGACCCCGCCGGTTGCGACGATCACGTCGCCCCAGCCCGACACGGCCTTCAACTTCGGCGAGACGATCGCCGTCGAGGTCGCCTTCAGCGACGCGCACGGCGTGAGTTCGGTCCGGGTCGATGCGCTCGGCGCCTTCACGGCGTCGCAGACCGTCGCCGTCGCGCCGCCCCGGGCGACGGGCACGGCCACCGTCCCGATCGAGGTGCCCTTCGGACTGACCGTGCCCGAGGTCGTGCTGACGGCGACGGCCCGGGACGTGGCCGGCAATGCCGGCGCTTCGGCACTCGTCCCGATCGAGATCACGGGCGCCGACATCACCCCGCCCTCGACCCGCGCGACGCAGGTCCTCGGCGTGGCGGGGGCCCTTGCGAGCGTCGAGTTCGAGGTGCTCGAAGGCCTCGAGGACCTCGACCACGTCGAGCTCTTCTTCCGCCGCGATGGCCACGGCACCTTCAACCGCTACACCGACGAGGCGGGCGGCAACCCGCGCGGCGAGTTCCCGCCCACGGCGGGTGCGTTCGGCACGATCGACTTCGACGCCACGCGCATGGGCGGAGACGGTGTCTACGAGTTCGCGACGGTCGGGGTGGATCGGGCTGGCAACCGCGAGGCGCTGCCGACGGATGCGGGTGGGGCCGTGGCGGGCGACGCGGGCGGGCTCGCGACGATCGCGACGGGCACGCCGCGCACGACGATCACGACCGACGTCGAGCTCGCCGCGGGCTCGAACGACGATCAGGACGTCGTGATCGACGGCGCGCGGGTCACCCTCGTCGGCGCCCATCGATGGCGCAACGTCGAGCTGCGCAACGGCGCCGTCCTCACCCACCGCGAGACGACCGACACGGCGGAGTACCGCATCGACCTCGAGGCCTGGACGCTCACGATCGACGCGACGAGCGCGATCGACGTGACCGCCCGCGGCTACCTCGGCGGAACGGCGGGGCTGCCCGGCGCGACGGTCGGCCAGGCGCTGGGCTCGGCCGTGCGCGACGGTGGCAGCCACGGCGGTCTCGGTGGGGACGATGGCTCGACCGCAGCGGGGCCCGTGCCGGTCTACGGCGATCTGACGGAGCCGCTCACGCTCGGCAGCGGTGGCGGCGGGCCCTCGAACGGCACCAGCCGCGCCGGCGATGGTGGCGGGCTCGTGCTGCTCGGTGCGATCAACCTCGTCGTGGACGGAGCGATCCGCGCGGATGGCGGCCTGCCGACGGGCACGAGCCAGATCGGCATGGGCGCGGGCGGCGGTGTGAACCTGCGCCTGCGCACGGTCTCGGGTCTCGGCACGATCGAGGCGGACGGCGGTACGACGAACGGGAGCAACCACGCGGGCGGTGGTGGTGGGCGTGTCGCGATCCGCTATCTCGATCGCACGACCTACGATCCGGGCCTCGTCTCGGCGCGTGGGGGCGACGGCTTCTACGCCGACGGCGCCGACGGTACGGTCTTCCTGCTCGAGGAAGGCGAGACGAACGGCACCCTGGTCATCAACGGCAACGGTCCGGGCTCGCCGGAGACCGACCTGTTGATTCCGCCGGGCGCCGTCTTCGAGAGCCTGATCCTGCAGAACGGCGCGAACGTCGTCGCACGGGGCGCGCTCAGCCTCGCGGGCGAGCTCTCGCTGCGCAGCGGCGCGCGGTTGCGGCATGCGCCGGGTGACGAGGCCTGCCTGGTCGTGACGGCGAGCGCGGTCGAGATCGACGCGACGAGTGCGATCGACGTGAGCGGGCGGGGCTATGCGGGCGGATCGGCCGGGCTGTCGGGCAGCGGGCTCGCCCCCGATTCCGGGTCGGGGCCGCGTGACGGCGGCAGCCATGGCGGCATCGGCGGCGACGACACGAGCACGGCTGCAGGTCCCGGTCTCGTCTATGGCGATCCGCGTCGACCGACGCGACTTGGCGGTGGCGGCGGCGGCCCGAGCTCGGGGACCTCGATCGCCGGCGCGGGCGGCGGCTGCGTGCGGATCGTCGCGGCGAGCCGGGTCGACGTGGACGGATCGATCCTCGCGAACGGCGGTCTGCCGACGGGCACGAGCCAGATCGGCATGGGCGCCGGCGGCTCGATCTGGATCACGACCTCGCGCATCGGCGGTGCGGGCGAGATTCGCGCCGACGGCGGGACGACGAATGGCGGCAACCACGCTGCCGGCGGCGGCGGTCGCGTCTCGATCGAGTACGACTTCGTCGACCCGCTCGCGGATCTGGCGGGTCTGCGGAACGTGACGGCGCGCGGTGGCGACGGATTCTACGCCGATGGTGCGCCGGGCACGGTCTTCCTGCTGCGTTCGGATCAGATGGACGGCGTCTTCGTCGCCGACGCCGGGCGCGCGAGCGGCACCTGGGCGGCGGAGTCGACCCTGCCCGAGATCGGACCCGGCACGGCGACGGCCATCACGGCGGATACGCTGTCGGGCGACGGCGGGCGCGTGTTCGTGCCCGACGGACTCGTCGGCCTGCGACTCAATCCCGACCTCGACCAGGCCGAGACCTTCGCGGTCGCGTCGAATACCGCGGACACGATCACGGTCGTGACGCCCAACGAGAACGGCGTCGCCTTTGCCTCCGTCGCATCGCCCGGCGCACGTTATGCGGCAGACTGGCGCTTCGACGAGGTCGTCCTGCGCGGCGGCGTGACCCAGCGCTTCGCGGACCCCGTGACCGTCGCCGGGGCCGTGACGATCGGCGAGCGATCCGTGCTCACGCACCCGCCGACGACCCGCACGCCGTCCTACGAGCCGGCCCTCGACCTCGCGGCGGGCGCCGTCACGATCGCCGCAGACAGCCGCATCGACGTGTCCGCACGCGGCTACCTCGGCGGCACGGCGGGCGTGGCCGGCGACACGATCGGCAACCTCCCGGCCGCGGCGGGGGTGCGCGACGGCGGCAGCCACGGCGGTCGGGGCGGCGACGACACCTCCGTGGCGGGATCCCCGGCGCCGACCCACGGCGATGCGCGGGATCCGCAGGACCTCGGCGACGGCGGTAGCGGGCCGAGCTCGGGAATCAGCCGCGGTGGCTCGGGCGGTGGACGCGTCTTCCTCGTCGCCGACGATCTCGTGGTCGAGGGCTCGATCCGCGCAGACGGCGGTCTGCCGACCGGTACGAGCCAGATCGGCATGGGTGCGGGCGGCACGCTCAATCTCGTGGTCGGTCGGCTCGACGGTGCGGGCACGATCGAGGCGGACGGCGGCACGACGAACGGGGGCAACCACGCGGGTGGCGGCGGCGGACGCGTCGCGATCCGGGTGGCCGAGGCGATGACGCTTCCGGAGTCGAACCTCTCCGCGCACGCGGGCGACGGCTTCTACGGCGACGGCGGACACGGATCCATCTATCTGCTCCGCCCGGGGCAGACCTTCGGCGACTACATCCTCGACGGCGGCGGATTCGTGAACGCCGAGGACTCGAGCGAGATCCCCGTCGGCGTGCCTTTCGACGACGTGATCCTGCGAAACGGCGTGCGCGTCGTGGGCGGCGGGCTCCTCGTGGATGGAAGCTTGCGGCTCGAGTCGAATGCGGTGCTGACCCACGCGGCGGGCGACGAGGGCTGCCTCCAGGTCGCCGCGCGGGCGCTCGTGATCGACGCGACGAGTGCGATCGACGTGACGGGCCGCGGCTACCCGGGCGGGGCTTCGGGCGGTCAGCCCGGCACGACGCTCGGGGACCTCGCGGGCTCCGCGATCCGCGACGGCGGCAGCTTCGGCGGACGCGGCGGCGACGACACGTCGACGACGGGCGAGCCGGGCCCCGTCTACGGGGATCCACGCCAGCCGCGCGAGCTCGGTTCGGGCGGTGGCGCGGCGAGCTCGGGCACGAGCCGGGCGGGCGCCGGAGGTGGCTGCGTGCGCGTCGTTGCGAGCGAGTCGGTCCGGGTCGACGGGGCGATTCGCGCCGATGGGGGTCTGCCCTCCGGCACGGCCCAGATCGGCATGGGCTCGGGCGGGTCGGTCTGGGTCACGACGGGGCTTCTCGCAGGCGAAGGCACGATCGAGGCGGACGGCGGCACGACGAACGGTGCCAACCACGCGGGCGGTGGTGGAGGCCGCGTCGCGCTCTACTACGACGAACTCGATCCGCTCTCGGACCTGGGCGGACTGCGCCGCGTGACGGCGCTCGGCGGGGACGGCTTCTACGCCGACGGCGCGCCGGGGACGATCTATGCCGAGCGGACGGGCGTCGCTGGTGGGATGCTGATCGGGGACGCGGGGCGGGCGACCGGGACCTGGCCCGCGGAGGCCACGCTCACGGAGATCGGGCCGGGCGTGACGGCGGCCGTCGACGCGGACACGCTTACGGGCGACGGCGGGCGGCGTTGGCTGCCGGGCGGCCTCGTCGGCCTGCGGATCAACCCCGACCTCGCCCAGGCGGAGACCTTCGCGATCGTCACGAACGACGCCTCGACCCTCACGGTCGCGACGCCCAACGAGAATGGCGTCGCCTTCGCGTCCGTCGCGTCGGCGGGGGCCCGTTATGCGGGGCAATGGCGCTTCGAATCGGTGGTCCTGCGCGGCGGCGTCACGCAGCAGGTGGCGGATCCGATCACGATCGATGGGGCGCTCGCCCTGACGGAACGCTCCGTGCTCACGCATCCCTTCTCGACGGCGGCGCCGGTCTACGAGCCGGACCTCGACGTACGCGCGGGCTCGATCACGATCGGCGCCGATAGCGGGGTCGACGTCTCGGCGCGTGGCTACCTCGGTGGGACGGGCGGGCTCTCGGGTTTTGGCGAGGGCTACGTGGCTTCCGGTGGTGGACTGCGGGACGGCGGCAGCCACGGGGGACTCGGCGGGGACGATCTCTCGGTTGCAGGCGAGCCCGCTTCCACCTACGGCGATCCGACGAGTCCGCGCACGCTCGGTGCGGGCGGCAACGGGCCGACCTCGGGCAGCTCCCGCGCGGGCTCGGGCGGCGGCCGCGTGCGGCTCGTGGCGACGGGGGACCTGACCGTCGACGGTGTGGTGCGCGCCGATGGCGGGCTGCCGACGGGCACGAGTCAGATCGGCATGGGCGCGGGCGGCAGCGTCGAGCTGCGCGCCGACCGCCTGCTGGGCACGGGCTCGGTCGAGGCGGACGGCGGGACGACGAACGGGGCGACCCACGCCGGCGGCGGCGGTGGGCGCATCGCGATCCACGCGACGACGCTGAACGCGCTGCCCACGGCCGGGCTGAGCGCGGCCGGTGGCGACGGCTTCTACGCCGACGGCGAGCCGGGGACGATCGTCGTCGACGCGCCCTGATCCCGGCGGCCGACGCCCCCCAGGCCCGGGTTTCCGGGCTAGGCTCCTCCGGCCCGTCGACCCGCGCGCCCCGATCCGGCGCGAAGGAGCAGAGAGGAGCCCCTTTCACCATGAGTCCGTCCGCCGACCCGAAGGACCCGATGGAGACCCACGTCGCGAGCCTGCTCGCCGAGCTGGGAGAGGACCCGTCCCGGGATGGCCTGCTCAAGACGCCCCATCGCGTCGCCAAGGCCATGCGCTTCTTCACGCAGGGCTACCACCAGGATCCCGCCGCGATCCTGACCGGCGCGCTCTTCGACGTCGACTACGACGAGATGGTCCTCGTGAAGGACATCGACTTCTACAGCCTCTGTGAGCACCACATGGTGCCCTTCTTCGGCCGCGTCCACGTGGCCTACATCCCGCGTGGCAAGGTCGTGGGGCTCTCCAAGATCCCGCGTACGGTGGACCTCTTCGCGCGCAGGCTCCAGGTCCAGGAGCGCCTCACGATGGAGATCGCCCAGACCCTCGACGCGGTGCTCCAGCCGAAGGGGGTCGGCGTCGTCGTCGAGGCGAAGCATCTCTGCATGATGATGCGCGGGGTCGAGAAGCAGAACAGCTTCGCCATCACGAGCTCGCTGCGCGGCAGCTTCGAGTCGGACCCGAAGACCCGGGCCGAGTTCATGGAGCTGATCCGGCACCGGAAGGAATCCTTCGCCTGATCCCGGGCGGGCGCCGCGACGCGCCCGCGGCTCGCCTCCGACGCGCCCGCGGCTCGCCTCCGACTAGCTGCCGAGGGCGAGCTCCGCGTTCACGAGCAGCCGGCCGTCGTTCTCGAGCTCGCGGCGATGCTGCTCGATCCAGCTCTGGAGCGCGCGGTTCTGCTTCTCGGCCAGCACGCGATCGCGGCGGGTAGCGCGCTCCCGGGCCAGGGTCGCGGCGTCGGGGACGTCGTGCTCGAGCACCTGGATCAGCACGCGGCGATCGCCGAGATCGAAGATCTCCGGGCTGCTCTCTCCGGCCTCGAGCGCGAAGGCGGCGTTCAGGACCGGCTCCGCCTCGCCGAGCCCCGGCACGAAGCCGTCGGGCCGCCGGCGCAGCGCGGGCGGTCGCTCGAGGACGAGGCCCGCTTCGCGCGCGGCGTCCTCGAGGCTCTGCCCCTCTTCGACCGCTCCGGCGAGGCTCGCGGCGAGGGTGTCCGCCCGCTCGAGGGCACGCACGCGGGTCGCTTCCTCGCGGGCGAGGGCGAGGCGATGGTCCTCGAAGCGTGCCGCGGCGGCCGGGAGCTTCTCGTCGACGCGCAGGATGTGATAGCCGTAGGCCGTGCGGATCGGCTCGGAGAGGACGCCCGGCTCGAGCGTGAAGGCGGCCTCGTCGAGGGCCGGGTCGTTGGTGCCCCGGGCGAAGGCGCCGAGATCACCACCGGTCGCCCTGGTGGCGACGTCTTGCGAGACCTCCTCGGCGACCGCGGCGAAGTCCTCGCCCGCGACGAGGCGGGCGCGGATGGCCTCCGCTCTGGCCCGGGCTTCGTCCTCCGCTGCGCCCTCGGCCCCGGGCGGCGCGAGCACGAGCACGTGTCGTGCGCGGACCCGCTCGGGCTGCGCCAGATCGGCCTCCCGCTCGGCAAAGAGGGCGCGCAGCCGCTCGTCGTTCTCCTCGGCCCAGGCCTCGACCGCCTCGTCCGAGAGGGCCTCCTCCTCGGGCAGCGACGTCGCGTCGAGCGAGACGAAGGCGATCCGCACCTCCTCGAGCTCGTAGCGGGCGCGCAGGTCGAGCTCCGCGTCGGTCACGGGCGTCTGGCCGACCAGGAGCTGGACGAGCTTCTGGCCGAGCAGGTCGCGGGAGAACGCGCGCACGAAGGCACGCTGGCTGCCGTATTCGTAGCTGGCGAAGCGGTCGAAGGCCTCGGGATCGAAGCGGCCCTCTTCGTCGAGGAAGGCGGGGGAGCTCTGGACGAAGCGCCGGATCTCCTCCCGCGTGACGTGGAGACCGAGCTCGCTCGCGGCGTCCGCGAGCACGACCTTGTTGATCAGCGCGCCGAGGGCCTGGGCATCGACGAACTGGCTGCCGCCGATCTGGTCGAAGGCATCGCCGAGCTGGGCGCGGAGCTGGGCCTCGGTCGCAGCGCGCTCCCGGGCGAAGTCGGTCTGGGTCAGGCGCAGCTCGTCGAGCTGGACGACGGCGTTTCCTGCGGGGGTCGCGGGGCCGAAGCCGCCGCCGGTGCCCAGGAAGAAGACGAAGACGAGTCCGATCACGCTGACGAAGAGGAGGGTGAGCCAGCGCTGACCCTTGCGGAGCGATTCGAGCAAGTTGGACCTCGCTTCCCGCGCCGTCGCGGCGGGGCTCGGTTTCGGGGCGCGCGAAGCTTACGAGACCACGCTGGATCCGGCCAAGATCGGGGCGGTGTCCAGGACGCCGGGTCTGCGGCCTCGGTCCCGCGCGCTGCGATCCACGTCCCGGTCCGAATTTCGCGTTGCTCGCCTGCGGGGGGGCTGTTACTTTGTCGCGGCTTCGATCCGTCAAACGTGCTGGATTTCCGGGTAGTTAGCGATGATCGTGCCCGTTCGGGCTCGGCCTTCGTGCGACCCGATGCGGTGGCTGGGGCAGGATTCGAGAACGGCGTTCGGAGCGGGCATCCCCGGTGGGTGCGTGGTCAGCGGGTCTCGGCGACCCTCCGGCCCGCGCGCGGCGGGCGAGAGACGATCGGGAATGGGAATGCGTCGCAAATCGAGGCCGGGCCTGCCCGCCTCGCGCCCGGGCCCCCGCGCAGGGGATCCCGGGCGAAGGAGTGAGTCTTGATCATCGACACCGTCCTCGGCTGGTTCTCGAGCGATCTCGCCATCGACCTCGGCACCGCCAACACACTCGTCTACGTGAAGGGCCGGGGCATCGTCGTGTCCGAGCCCTCCGTCGTCGCGGTGTCGCGGGACGCGCGCGGTCCGGACAAGGTGCGTGCCGTCGGCAAGGCCGCGAAGGAGATGCTAGGCCGCACCCCCGGCCACATCGTCGCCATCCGCCCGCTCAAGGACGGCGTGATCGCCGACTTCGACATCACGGAGGCGATGCTCCGTTATTTCATCAGGCGCGTGCACGATCGGCGTACGATGGTGCGGCCGCGGATCGTGATCGCGGTGCCGTCGGGCATCACGGAGGTCGAGAAGCGGGCGGTGCGCGAGAGCGCGATGCTCGCGGGTGCGCGCGAGGTCTATCTGATCGAGGAGCCGATGGCGGCGGCGATCGGCGCCGGACTCCCCGTGACCGAGCCCTCCGGCAACATGATCATCGACATCGGCGGCGGCACGACCGAGGTCGCCGTCATCTCGCTCTCCGGCGTCGTCTACTCGAACTCGGTGCGCGTCGGCGGCGACAAGATGGACGACGCGATCATCAACTACGTCAAGCGCAAGTACAACCTGCTGATCGGCGAGCGCACGGCGGAGTACATCAAGATCCGGATCGGCACGGCGTACCCGACCGACACGATCGAGTCGATGGAGGTGAAGGGCCGCGACCTCGTGCTCGGCGTGCCCAAGACCCTCGAGATCAAGTCCGAGGAGGTCCGTGAGGCCCTCGCCGAGCCCGTCAACGCGATCGTCGAGAGCGTGAAGATGGCCCTCGAGAAGACGCCGCCGGAGCTCTCCGCCGACATCGTCGACAAGGGCATCGTGCTCGTGGGTGGCGGCTCGATGCTGCGCAACCTCGACGTGCTGCTGCGCGAGACGACGGGGCTGCCCGTGATGCTGGCGGAGGATCCGCTGACCGCGGTCGCCGTCGGGACCGGGCGCTGTCTCGACGAGCTGCGGCTGCTCAAGGAAGTGACGATCCGCTCCTCGGTCTCCTAGCGCCTCGGCGCCTCTTCGGAGCGAGGCATGCCCGATCTGCTCAAGCGCTTCGGCGCCCCGTTCCTGATCGCCTTCGCGATCCTGATGACGATCGCGACGATGGTCGGCGATCGGCACACGGTCGAGGAGGGCGGGCGCGACCTGCCCTGGTGGCAGGGTCTCGTGCTCGAGGTGACGACGCCGATCGAGCGCATCGTCTCGGCGCCGATCGACGGCGTGACCGGCTTCTTCTCGGAGTACGTCGACCTGCTCGGCGTGCGCGCCGAGAACCGAAGGCTCCGGCGCCGCATCGCCGAGATCGAGTCGGAGAACCTGCAGTTCCGCGAGGCGCTCGTCACGAGCGGCCATCTCGCGCGGGTCGCGTCGATGCGCGACGAGATCGAGATCCCGATGCTGCCGGCGGAGGTGGTGGGGCTCGACGTGGCGCCGTGGTTCCGCTCGGTGCTCGTCGACCGCGGCACGCGGCACGGTGTGCAGTCGGGACAGCCCGTCGTGACGCACGATGGTGTCGTCGGACTCGTGACGGCGACCTCCGGACACGCCGCGAAGATCATGCTGCTGCTCGATCGGCAGAGCTCGGTCGACGCCCTCGTGCAGCGCAGCCGCGCACGCGGCGCCGTGCGCGGCATCGGCCGGGATCGGCTCGAGTTCGAGTTCGTCGTACGCGGCTCGGACGTCGTGGTCGGCGACGAGGTCGTGACCTCGGGGCTGGGCGGCGTCTTTCCGAAGGGGCTGCGGATCGGTCGGGTCTCGGAGCTCCGGGAGGCGGGCGGCCGGCTCACGCAGATCGCCGTGATCGAGCCGGCGGTCGACCTGGGGCAGCTCGAGCAGGTCTTCGTGCTGCTGCGGCGCGGGCCGACGATGGACCTGCTCTACCACTCGAATCGACCGGACGAGGATCTCGACGAGCCGATCGGACCAGCGGACGTCGCGCCGCGCGCAGCGCCGGCCGCGGAGCCGGACTCGCGCGCCGCCGGGACCGCGGCGGAGTCGGGGCCGGCGCTGGCCGCGGCGAGGGATCCGTCTTGAAGTCCGGCCTCGCGATCCTGTGTCTGGGCCTCGCCGCCCTCGTGGTGCAGGGCGCGCTCGCGCGCACGTTGCCGCCGCCCTGGTGTCCCGACCTGGCCTGGCTGGTGGTGGTCGGGATCGGGATGCGCTGGCCGGGCTTCCTCTCCGGGTTCGGGCTGGCGCTGCTGCTCGGCTTCTCGGCGGATCTCGTCTCGGGCTCGCTCATGGGACAGCACGCGCTCCTGCGTCTCGTCACCTACCTCGCCGCGGCGGCGGCCTCGCGTCAGCTCGACCTCTCGGGCGCCGTGCCCGTCGCGATCTTCGTCTTCGCGATGTCGATCGCGTACGGACTCGCGCTCGTGTCGACGCTCTCCTTCTTCGCCGGCTCCGACGGACCCGGGCTCGATTTCTTCGGGACAGCCGTGGCCTTCGCCTTCGTGAACGTGTTGGCCGCCGGTCCTACGATCGCGGCGGTCGATCGCGTCGTCGCGCGCTTCGCCGACGAGGAGGTCGGTCGGCGGGGCTCGATTCCGCTCGGCTACGGGCCGCGCCGGGGTCTCGGATGAACGATCCGTTCGGCGACGCGCGCCTCTCCAACACGGGCGACGGTCCCGGGGAGATCCGGCTCTGGCCCGTGGTGCTGCTGATCCTCGCGATCTTCGGACTCTTCGTTGGTCGTCTCTTCCAGCTCCAGATCCTCGAGGGCGAGGCCCTGCTCGGCCGGTCCCGGATCAACTCGGTGCGTCAGGTGCAGCTCGAGGCCCAGCGTGGGGCCATCGTCGATCGCGAGGGCCGCACGATCGCGGCCAGCCGCCCCGCCTACGGCGTCGGGGTCGTGCCGAACGACGTCCGCAATCCCTGGCGCACCTACTCCGTACTCGGCGCGATCCTCGAGCGGGATCCACGCGAGCTCGCGAGCGCGGTCGGCCAGCCCCGGGACCGCACGCGCTTCCAGCCCGTCTCGCTCTCGAAGGACCTCGGTCTCGAGGCGCGCGCGAAGGTCGCTGCCCATCGCTACGCGCTGCCGGGCGTCGAGCTCCAGCAGAAGCCGCTGCGCGAGTACGTGTTCGGCCCGCTCGCCGCGCAGATGCTCGGGACGATCGGCGAGATCGCGGCCGGGGAGCTCGAGCAGCCGCGCTTCGAGGGCTACCGATCCGGTGAGATCGTCGGCAAGACCGGGATCGAGGCTTCGGAGGAGGGCCATCTCCGCGGTCGCGCAGGCGGCGTGAACATGGTCGTCGACGTCGCGGGTCGGGAGATCGAGGAGCTCGATCGCGTCGAGCCCACGCCCGGTGGGCGCCTCGTGCTCGCCCTCGACCTCGACCTGCAACAGGCCGCCGAGGACGCCTTCGTGGTCGAGGACCCCGCGCAGCCCGACCTCGAGCGCCGGATGGGCGCGCTCGTCGCCCTCGATCCGCGCAACGGGGACGTGCTCGCGATGGTCTCGTCGCCGGCCTTCGACCCGAACGCCTTCGCCGGCGGCGTCGACCACGAGACCTGGCGATCGCTCAACCAGGACGAGTGGCGGCCCCTTCGCAACCGCGCGATCGCGGGCGTCTATCCGCCGGGCTCGACCTACAAGGCGATCGTCGCGGCCGCGGGGCTCGCCGAGGGCGTGATCGATTCGACGACGATCGTGCCCTGCTACGGCAGCTTCCGGCTCGGGCGGCGCACCTATCGTTGCTGGAAGCGCGGTGGACATGGGCCGGTCGATCTCGAGCGCGCGATCGCGGGCTCCTGCGACGTGTACTTCTACGAGCTGGGCAACAAGCTCGGCGTCGAGAAGCTCGCCCACTACGCGCGGCTCTTCGGTCTCGGTCACGCGACCGGCGTCGCCCTGCGCGGCGAGGTCGACGGGCTCGTCCCGACGCCGGAGTGGAAGCTCCGGGTGCGCGGGGAGCGATGGGTCGACGGCGAGACGATCTCGCTCTCGATCGGGCAGGGGGCGAACCTGACGACGCCGATCCAGCTCGCGGTCGCCTATGCGACGATCGCGAACGGTGGGCGCGTCATCGTGCCGCGGATCGTGCTGCGAAGGGAGACCTGGGACGGTCGCGTGGTCGAGGAGATCGCGCCTGAGTTCCGCGCGGAGAACGTGATCTCGCCGGCGATCCTCCAGCTCGTGACGAATGGACTCCGGCGCGTCGTGATGGAGGCGGACGGCACGGGCCGGCGGGCGCGGGTGCCGGGCATCGAGGTCGCGGGCAAGTCGGGCACGACCCAGGTCGTGAGTCTCGATCTCGTCGAGAACCTGGAGCCCGAGGAGATCCCGCTCCGATACCGCGACCACGCGCTCTTTGCGGCCTTCGCCCCGGTCGAGTCTCCCGAGATCGTCGTCGTGGCGGTGGGCGAGCACGCGGGCGGCGGCGGCGGTGCGATCGCCGCACCGATGGTCCAGAAGGTGTTGGCGCGTTATTTCGAGAAGAAGGAGCAGCAGGTGCCGACGCAGGTCGCCACGATCGCGATGGCCGAGCCGGTCGACCGCACGAGGGCGCGCGCGACGACGCGGGTGGTGGGCGCGTCGGGCGGCACGGCGACGCGGGGCTTCGACGCGGGAGCGCTGCCTTGAACGGGCTGCGGGTCGAACGCACGAGCCTGCAGCATTTCGACTGGGTGCTGGCGGGGCTGGTCGTGGTGCTCGCCGTGATGGGGCTCGTCAACCTCGTCTCGGCGGCGGCCTCGGGCGTCGAGGGCGGCTCCGACATCGTCGGACGGCAGACGACCGCGATGGCGTTGGCGGCCTTCGTGATCGCCGTCGTCGTGCTGATCGACTACCGCCACTACGATCGCTTCGCCTACGTGCTCTACGGCGGCACGATCGGATTGCTGCTGCTGACCCTCGCGGTCGCCGAGGAGACGCGCGGTGCGCGCGCGTGGCTCTTCTCGGGTCGCTTCCAGCCCTCGGAGGTCGCGAAGATCGGGATGATCCTCGCCCTCGCGCGCTGGTTCGGACGAAACCCGCCGGCGAGCATCCGGCGGCTGCGGGATCTCTTCGTGCCCGGTGTGATCGTCGCGATCCCGGTCGCGCTGATCATCGCGCAGAAGGATCTCGGCGTGGCCGTGCTGACCCTGCTGATCGGGCTCACACTGCTGCCCCTCGTGAACGTGCCCCTGCGCGCCTGGCTCGGGATCGCGGCGCTCGGCGCGGCCGGCCTCGTCGTGCTCTGGACCTACGGCCTCAAGCCCTACCAGCAGGAGCGCATCCTCGGCTTCCTCGATCCCTCGCGCGATCCGCTCGCCTCGGGCTACCAGCAGACGCAGTCGAAGATCGCCGTCGGCTCCGGCGGACTCTTCGGCACCGGCTGGCAGGAGGGCACCCAGACGCAGCTGCGCTTCCTGCCGACGCAGCACACGGACTTCGCCTTCTCGGTCCTCGCCGAGGAGTGGGGCTTCGTGGGCTCCGTGGCAGTGCTCGCGGTCTACGCGGCGCTGCTCTTCTGGGGGCTGCTGATCGCGCGCAACTCGAAGGACGGCTTCGGCGCGGTGCTGGCGATCGGGCTCGTCGGCATGCTGCTCTGGCCGGCGACGATCAACGTCGCGATGGTGCTGGGCCTCGCGCCCGTGATCGGCGTGCCGCTACCGCTCTTCTCGTACGGCGGGTCGGCGCTGCTCTCGACGGCGATCGCGATCGGGCTGCTCCTGAACGTGTCGATGCGGCGGTACGTGTTCTGACCGGATTCGGCCGTGCGAACGCGTGGCGCTCGGTGATCGGAGATGGGGGTAGGGAATCCTTCGCTTCCGGGGTGTCCTATGTCCCGTCCGCAGGAGCCGGACGCAAAGCGGGCCCCGGACGTCTCCATCCGAGGCCCGCTCGTTTCGTCTCCGGCTAAGTCGCGCGCTCAGACCACCGCGTCGACGAGCTGCTGGAAGTCGCCCTTCGGCCGGGCGCCGACGAGCTGGCTCACGACCTGGCCGTCCTTGAAGACGAGCACGGTCGGGATCGAGCGGATCCCGAAGGAGCCCGGGGTCTGGGGCGAGTCGTCGATGTTCACCTTGACGACCTTGAGCTTGTCGCCGTTCTCCTCGGCGATCTCCTTCACGATCGGGGCGATCATGCGGCAGGGCCCGCACCACTCCGCCCAGAAATCCACCAGCACGGGGGTCGACGACTGCAGGACCTCCGCCTCGAAGGTCGCGTCGGTCACATCCTTGATCTCGGCCATGTCTCGTCTCTCTCCATTCCCGTCGAGGGCTCTGGGCGCTGTCCTGGCATTCGGTCCGGGGTCTGTCGGATCGGCGCCCGGCATCGTCGGCCTCGCCGCCTCGGATGCCGGAATTCCAACCCGGGTCACGCCACTATCTGCCCGGCGAGCCATCTGGCAAGCTGTGCTCGTCCGCGCGCGCCCGGCGAGCGGCTATTTATAGCAGCCCGGCCTCGCCCCCTCCGGCCGCGGTCGGTCGCGCGCGTCGCCGCCGGGACCGGACCCGGCCCCCACCCGAGGAGCTCCGCCCCGCCTTGCCCCGACGCACGACCCGAATCGATCGCAGCCGGGTCAGGACCCAGCCCGCCCGCCGCCGCGCCAGCAAGGTCCGGACGAAGGACGAGGCGCGTCCGCTGCCGCCGGGCTCGAGCGTGGCCGAGCTGCTCGACTCGCTGCCGGACCTGCTCGGCGCGGCCGACCTGAATGCGGCGATCGACGCCTGGGCCCGGGCCTGGCAGCGCGATCGGCTCGTCCTCTTCGGGTTCGGTGCGCACCTGATCAAGGTCGGGCTCGCGCCGATCGTCGTGGACCTGATGGAGCGGGGGGCGATCTCGGCGTTGATGATGAACGGGGCGGGCTGCGTGCACGACCTCGAGCTCGCGATGATGGGGCGGACGAGCGAGGACGTGGGGCCGGCCCTCGACGAGGGGCGCTTCGGGATGGCGAAGGAGACGGCGGAGCGGCTGAACGCCGCGATCGCGCGGGGGCGTGACGATGGCCTCGGCATGGGGGCCGCGATCGGTCGCGAGATCGCCGGGTCGAAGGATCGGCACGTCGGGCGCTCGGTGCTTGCGAATGCCTGGCGGCTCGGGATTCCCGTCACGGTCCATGCCGCCATCGGGACCGATGTGCACCACATGCATCCGAGTGCCGACGGCGCCGCGATCGGCGAGACGAGCTACCGCGACTTCGAGCAGCTCGCGTCGCTGGTCGCGGATCTCGAAGGGGGCGTGATGCTGAACGTGGGCTCCGCCGTGATCCTGCCCGAGGTCTTCCTGAAGGCGCTCGCCCTCGCGCGCAACCTGGGCCATCGGGTCGAGCGTTTCACGACCGTGAATTGCGACTTCGTCCGCCAGTACCGGCCCGAGACGAACGTCGTCGATCGGCCGACGCGGCTGGGCGGCCGAGGCCTCTCGCTCGTCGGTCAGCACGAGATCCTGATCCCGCTGCTGGCGGCCGGGGCCATCGAGCGGAAGGCGAAGGCGGAGGCGCGCCCGAAGCGCTCGCGCGCGACCCGTCGCACCCCCGGCGCGCGGCGGCGTCCGGGCGGGGGCCAGGGAGGAGGCGAGTCGTGACGCGCATCGTGCTCTGCGAGGGGGACATCACGAACGAGGAGGTCGACGCGATCGTGAACGCGGCGAATAGCGCCCTGGTGCTCGGCAGCGGCGTCGCCGGGGCCATCGCCCGCCGCGGTGGCCCCGCGGTCGCGGAGGCCTGTGCGGCGCACGGCCCGATCGAGGTCGGCGAGGCGGCCGTGACCGGGGCGGGGGATCTCGCCGCACGGCTCGTGATCCACGCCGCCGGCATGCCGCCGGGCGGGCAGGTCAGCGAGGCGAGCCTGCGGTCGTGTCTGCGCGCCGCCCTCGCGCTCGCCGAACGCGAGGGTTGTCGGACCGTCGCCTGCCCCGCGATCGGCGCCGGCGTGGGCGGCCTCTCGCTGCAGACCTGTGCCGAGATCTCGCTCGCGGAGGCGCGGCGGGTGGCCGAAGAGGGGAGCGCGCTCGAGGAGATCCGCTTCGTGCTCTTCGGGGAGCCGGCCTATCGCGTCTTCGAGATGGTGAACGATGCGGCGAAGGTCGAGGCGCAGATGCGGAGGCTGCGCGAGCGCTCGTAGCGGGATCGACCGGGGGCGCTCGGGGCTTCGCCGGAAGGTCACCCGGGCGACCCGGGTATACTCCGCCGCCACGAGGATCCCATGATCGTGTTCCAGAACATGGCCGCGGCCGTCTATCTCGCTGCCGGCATCGCCGCCGTGCTCGGCCTCGCCTTGCCCGCGCCGAAGATCCTGCGGGGTGCGCGGCTCGGGCTGGGCCTGGGGGCGCTGCTGCAGGCGGCGGCCTTCGCGACGCTGCATCGGCTCGACGCCGCGCCCTCGCTGACGGATCTGCGACAGGTCGTGGCCGTGATGTCCTGGCTCGGTGTCGTCTTCACCCTGGCGCTGCTGGTGCGTTGGCGGCTGCCGGGCTTCGTGCCTCCGCTCGCCTTCGTCGCGTTCCTGGCCGCCTTCGGCGCGACCCTCTCGCCGGGCGCGGGGGTGGCGACGGGGAATGCCGGGGCGGAGCTCGGGGTCGAGGCGAGCGGCTCGCTGCCCCACGCGCACGTGCTGCTCGCGAGCGCAGGACTCGCTGCTCTCGGGCTGGCCGGGCTGGCGGGGCTCTTCTTCCTGATCGAGCACCGCGCGCTCAAGCGCCGACGGGCCGTGACGCGCCGGATCGCGCTGCCCTCGCTCGAGGCCCTCGATCGCGTGAACCGCCTGGCCCTCGTGCTGGGCTTCCCGCTCCTGACGCTCGGGCTGTTGACGGGCTCGCTCTGGCTCGAGGCCCGCGCGGGAAGGCTGTGGAGCGGCAGCCTGCACGAGACCTGGACGGCCTTCGCCTGGATCATCTACCTGGGTCTCGTCGGCCTGCGCTTCGTCGGCCATCAGGGCGCGCGCCAGGCGGCGGCGAGTGCGGTCGCGGGCTTCGCCTTCCTCGTCTTCGCGGTCGTCGGATCGGGGCTCGTGTCGTGAGGGCCGCGTCGTGAAGGTGATGCTGCTCGGCATGAACCATCGCACGGCCCCGGTCGAGGTGCGCGAACGCTTCGCCGTCGACGAGACCGCGCCCGTGCTGCACAAGCTCGTCGATCGGCCCGAGATCGCCGAGGCCGTGCTGCTCTCGACCTGCAACCGCGTCGAGCTCGTCGTGACGACGCCGAGCCCCGACGCCGCGCGGCACGTGTTGATCGACTTCTTCGCCCGGGAGCTCGCCCGCGAGCCGTGGCACGAGATCGGCGCGCTCGCGGACCTGACCTACGTGCACCATGGGCGTGAGGCGGTCGAGCACGTGTTCCGGGTGGCGTCGGCGATCGACTCGATGGTGCTGGGCGAGCCGCAGATCCTGGGGCAGGTCAAGGACGCCTATCGCGCGGCGGCGGACGCGGGCGCCTGCGGCCCCGTCCTCTCGCGTCTCTTCCAGCGCGCCTTCGCGACTGCCAAGCGCGTCAAGAACGAGACCGGCATCGCCCAGCGCCCGGTCTCGGTCGCGCGCGTCGCCGTCGACCTCGCCAAGCAGATCTTCGAGACCCTCGACGAGAAGAGCGCGCTCCTGATCGGTGCGGGCGAGATGATCGAGGCGGCGCTCGTCGCCCTCGGCGACCATGGCCTCGGCACGCGCCGGGTCGTGAACCGCACGCCCGCCCACGCCGAGACCCTCGCACGGCGTTTCGCCGGCAGTGCCCACGGACTCGACGAGCTCGAGTCGCTGCTGCCCATGAGCGACGTCGTGCTCTCCTGCGTCGGGGGCGACGGACCGATCCTCTCCCGCGAGCAGGTCGCCCGGGGTCTCGCGCGCAGGCGCAACCGCCCGCTCTTCCTGATCGACATCGGCGTCCCGCGCAACATCGACCCCGGCGTGCACGAGCTCGACGCCGCCTACCTCTACGACCTCGACGACCTGCAGGAGGTCGCCGCCGCGAACGAGGAGGAGCGTCGCCGCGAGTCCGAGCGGGCGGAGCGGATCGTGCTCGAGGAGCGCGAGCAGTTCGATGGCTGGCTCGTCGCGTTGCAGGCGGTGCCGACGATCCGTGACCTGAACCGGCGCGCCGAGCGCATCCGCCGCGCCGAGCTCGACCGCTTCGCCGGTCGGCTGCAGCTGCCGCCGGAGCAGACCGAGGCCGTCGAGCAGCTCACCCGGGGCATCGTCCGCAAGCTGCTGCACGCACCGATCTCGAAGCTGCGCGCCGAGACCGATCGCGAGACGGGCCTCGCGCGACTCGAGGAGGCGCGCACGCTCTTCGGGCTCGACGACGTCGACCTCCGTCTGCCGCCCGACGACGATCCGGAGAGCGAGTCTTGAGCGATGCGCCTTTGCTTCGCGAGCGACTGCGCGTGGCCACGCGGGGCAGTGATCTCGCCCTCACGCAGACCCGCCACATCGCCGCGCGTCTCGAGCGCGAGCTCGGCGTCGAGACCGAGCTCGTCGTCCTCCGCACGACCGGCGACCGCATCCAGGATCGCTCGCTCTCGAAGATCGGTGGCAAGGGTCTCTTCGTGAAGGAGATCGAGGAGGCGCTGCTCGACGGGCGCGCCGACGTCGCCGTGCACAGCGCGAAGGACGTGCCCGCCGCGATCGCGCGAGGCTGCGTGATCGCCGCGCATCCCGAGCGCGAGGATCCGCGCGACGCGCTCTGCGCGCGGGTGAGGGGGACGACGCTCGCCGGGCTGGCGCCCGGAGCGCGGGTGGGGACGGGCAGTACGCGGCGGGTGGCGCTCCTGCGCGCGCTGCGCCCGGATCTCGAGATCGTGCCCCTGCGCGGCAACGTGCCGACGCGGCTGCGTCGACTCGAGGGCGAAGACGGACTCGATGCCGTGATCCTCGCCTGCGCGGGTCTCGATCGGCTCGGTCTCGGCGCGCACATCGACGAGCGCATCGCGACCGACGCGATGCTGCCCGCCGTCGGCCAGGGCGTGCTCGCACTCGAGACCCGGGAAGGCGATCCCTGGCAGGCGCGCATCGCCGCCCTCGAGCCCGTCGAGGTCGGCCATGTCGCCCGCGCCGAGCGCGCCTTCCAGCGCACCCTCGGCGGGGACTGCAGTGTTCCGCTCGCCGGCTTCGCCGAGCGTACGGCGGAGGGGGCGCTGCGATTCCGGGGGCTGGTCTCGAGCCTCGATGGCGAACGGATCGTGCGGGCCGAGGCGTCGGGCAGGGGCGACGAGGCCGAGGCGATCGGGCGGCGCGTGGCCGAGCGCGTGTTGGCGGACGGAGGCCGCGAGATCCTCGCGGAGCTCGCGGCGCAGGCCGAGGCCGAGGCGGCACTCGAGGACGCGATCGATGTCTGAGACGGGACGCGTCGTGCTGGTCGGCGCGGGGCCCGGCGATCCCGACCTGATCACGGTACGCGGCACCCGCGCCCTCGCCCGCGCCGACGTCGTGCTCTACGACGAGCTCGCGACGGGCGATCTGCTCGATCTCGCTCCGGCCCGCGCGCTGCGCATCAACGTCGGCAAGCGCGGACACGAAGAGCCGACCCGCAGCCAGGCCGACATCAACGCCCTGCTCGTCGAGCACGCCCGCGCCGGTCGGACCGTCGTGCGACTCAAGGGCGGCGATCCGCTCGTCTTCGGGCGCGGCGGCGAGGAGATGACGGCCTGCGTCGAGGCCGGGATCCCCTTCGAGGTCGTGCCCGGCGTGACGAGCGCGATCGCGGCCCTCACCTACGCCGGCATCCCGATCACCGACCGCCGCCACAGCGCCTCCTTCGCCGTCGTGACCGGGCACAAGGATCCGAGCCGCGCCGCGGAGGGCACGCGCTGGCGCGAGCTCGGCCGTGCGGTCGACACCCTCGTGATCCTGATGGGCATGCGCAACCTCGAGGCGCTCGTCGCGGAGCTGATCGCCGGGGGCAAGGCGCCCTCGACGCCCGCGGCGGCGATCATGCACGGCACGCTCCCGCAGCAGCGCACCTGTGTCGCGACCCTCGCCGACCTGCCGCGGGTCGTGCGCGAGCAGGGCTTCGGCGCGCCGAGTGCGATCGTGATCGGCGAGGTCGTGCGGCTGCGCGAAGGACTCTCGTGGTGGGAGCGGCGACCGCTCTTCGGGCGCAAGGTGCTCGTCACCCGCGCGCGGGACCAGGTCGCCGAGCTGGCGGCGGTGCTGCGCTCGGCGGGGGCCGAGCCCGTGATCGAGCCGATGATCGAGCTCGTCGCGGTCGACGACGCCGGGACGCGACGGGAGATCGCGGCCGCGCTCGAGCGTCTCGACGACTACGGAATCCTCGTCTTCACGAGCTCGAACGCCGTGCGCTTCTTCGCCGGCGAGCTCGAGTCGCTCGGCGAGCGGGCGGCGCGGCTCGCGACGGACGCGCGCACCTTCTGTGTCGGCGAGCGCACGGCGGAGGTGGCCCTCGAGGTCGGACTGCCCGTGCACGTCGTCGCATCGGGGCGGAGCGACGCCGAGGCGCTGCTCGGGCAGCTGCTCGAGTCGCTGCCCACCACGGGCCAGCGCGTCCTGATCCCGCGCTCGCGCATCGGCCGCAGCGTGATCGCCGACGGGCTGCGCCGCGCCGGTCACGAGGTCGACTCGATCGCCTTCTACGAGAACCGGCGGCCCGCGATCGACTGCGCGGGGCTGCGCGACCGCCTCGTTCGCGGCGAGCTCTACGCGCTGACCTTCACCAGCCCATCGACCGTCGACCACTTCCTCGAATGCCTCGACGAGGCGGCTCGGGCCGCCGCGGCGCGGTGTATGATCGCAGCCATCGGTCGCACGACGGCGCGTCGGCTCGAGGCCTGTGGGCTGCCCGCGACCGTCGTGCCCGATCGTCCCGACATGGTCGATCTGGTCGAGGCGCTGGCGGCGGCCGCCGCTGCCGAGGACGGGGGCGCGCCCGGCGATCCGCGACGTACGACGCCGCGATCCGGGAGCGCTGCGCGATCCGATGACGAAGGCGACGACGAGCACCACGACGGAGGGGGTCGCGAATGAGCTTTCCCGTGACGCGCATGCGGCGGCTGCGAAGGACCGAGCCGCTGCGCCGGATGGTCCGCGAGCATCGCCTCGCCCGGGAAGACCTGATCCTGCCGCTCTTCGTCGTCGAGGGCCGCGGCGTCCGTGAGCCCGTCGCTTCGATGCCCGGGGTGCATCGCTTCTCCGTCGACCAGGTCGTGCTCGAGGCGAAGCGTGTCGCGGATCTGGGCGTGCCGGGTGTGATCCTCTTCGGCATCCCTTCGAGCAAGGACGCCCGCGGCTCCGGCGCGGACGCCGAGGACGGCATCGTCCAGCGCGCCAGCCGCGCGATCGCCGACGCCGTCCCCGCCCTCTGCGTGATCACCGACGTCTGCCTCTGCGAGTACACGGACCACGGCCATTGCGGGCTGCTGCACGGCGAGGAGGTCGAGAACGACGCGAGCCTCGAGCGCCTGGCGCGCACCGCCGTCTCCCATGCGCGGGCGGGCGCCTCGATCGTCGCGCCCTCGGACATGATGGACGGGCGCGTCGCAGCGATCCGCGCCGCCCTCGACGCCGAGGGCTTCGAGCAGGTCGCGATCCTCTCCTACGCGGCGAAGTACGCGAGCGCCTTCTACGGCCCCTTCCGCGAGGCGGCGGAGAGCACGCCGGCCTTCGGCGATCGTCGCGGCTACCAGATGGACCCACCGAATCGCCGGGAGGCCTTGCGCGAGATGCGCCTCGATCTCGAGGAGGGCGCCGACATGCTGATGGTGAAGCCGGCGCTGTCCTATCTCGACATCCTGGCGGATGCACGCCGGAGCTTCGACGTGCCGCTCGCCGCCTATCACGTGTCGGGCGAGTACGCGATGATCAAGGCCGCGGGCGAGCGCGGCTGGATCGATGCGGACCGCGCCATGGAAGAGGCGCTCGTCTCGATCAAGCGCGCCGGGGCGGATCTGATCCTGACCTACGCGGCGGCGGATCTCGCCGAGAAGCTCTGAGCGCGAGTCGGGAAGGGGGGCGCGTGTCGCTTCGGTACAAGGTCGTCGAGATCGCCCAGGTGACCGACGAGGAGATCGAGAAGGTCCTGAACGAGTGGACGGCCGAGGGCTGGGCCTTCGACACGATGCAGTTCGCGATGCGCGACGCGTCCAAACGGCCGAGCATGGCCTTCGTGACCTTCACGCGGGACGAGTCGGATCCCGACTGACGACCTCGGGCCAGATCTCGCGCGCCAGGCATTCGAGCGAGCGCATCTGATCGGCCGTCTCGAGACCCGCGATCTGCGGACGGACGATCAGCAGGTCGATCCCGAGCCGGGCCCTGAGCGCGAGCAGCGCCTCCCGCACGAAGTCCGGTGGACCGAGGATTGCGCGCTCGTCGAGGGGGCGGGCGAGGGCGCGCTCGACGGCGGTCGGCAGGGCGGCGCGTCGGCCGTCGGTCTCGGCCTCGAGGGCGGCTCGTGCGCGGGCGAGCACGTCCGGGTCGCTCCCGACGAAGACCGTCCGCATCACGAGGGAGAGCGGGGGCGCGCTGTCGGGGGCGAGGGCGGCGCGATGCAGGCGCTGGTTCTGCTCGATCTGCGACGTCGTCTCGACGGGCGACGCGAGGTAGGGGAGGCCGTGACGCGCGGCCTGCGCGAGGCCCTTGGGGCCGAAGGCGGCGACCGCCAGCGGCGGATGGGGCCGCGCCGAGGGTCCGGGTCTTCGTCCGCGCGCGTCGGCCGCCGCCCACGCGCTGAAGATCCGCTCGAGCGCCTCGTCGAAGCGGTCCCGCTTCTCCGCGGGATCGACGCCGAAGGCCTCGAGCATGCGCCGCTGGAAGCCCCGTCCCAGTCCGATCAGGAGCCGGCCGCCGGCGAGCCGGTCGAGGGCTGTGATCTCGGCAGCGATCCGCTCGGGCGGGTGCAGGGGCAGGAGCAGGGACGTGGTCCCGAGCCGCAGCTCCGTCGTGGCGCCGGCCAGGCTGGCGAGCTCCACGAGGGGGGCCGGGCAGACGCCGGGAGCGAAGTGCATCTCGGGTAGCCAGACGGAGTGCAGACCGAGCGCCTCGGCCCGATGGGCCCAGGCGAGCCGTTCGCGATGGCCCGCGACGCCCTGGACGCCCCCGAGCGCGAGTCCGAGGGCGGGGCGCTCGAGCTGCCAGGCGCGGCGGGCGGCGTCCGACGGGGTCGACTCGGGATCGCTTCGGGGCACGGCCGGACCTTATCCCAGTCCGGGTCGACGTCACGGACCCGACCCCTCGCCCGGCTTCAAACCACCGTTCGCATTGCACTGCGCCGAGTTTGCGTCACCCACGGGGGTAGCCTAAGCTCTGCCCCCGTGAGATTTGTGCCCCCCAAGGTCGAAACCTTGGGGGCCGACCTGCCGATCCTGCGGGTACGCTTCGGTCCCCCGAATGCCAAGACTCTGGAGAGGTCGAGATGATCGAGACGATTCTGGTTGCCACCGATGGCTCGGACGACGCCAGCGCCGCCGAGCAGACCGCCATGGGCCTCGCATCGCGACTCGGTGCACGACTCTCGGCCGTCTCCGTGATCGACGATCGCCTCGTGCGCGCGCCCGCGGGCGAAGGTCTCGCACTCCCGCCCTTTCCCGAAACCGAGCTCTCCACGTACTACCGGGCCCGCGCCGAAGCCGTCTCGCGTCGCTTCGGCGAGCGCGCCCGCGCCGAAGGTCTGCAGGCGGGCTGCGAGGTCCTCCAGGGGGCGCCCGACGACCGCATCGTCGAGAAGGCCCAGGCCGTCGACCTGCTCGTGATCGGTCGCAACTCCGCCCAGGCGCGCGATCGCGGCGTCCTGATCGGCCCGACCGTCGACGCCGTCCTGCGCAAGACGGGCAAGCCCACGATCCTGGTCCCGGGCGGCGCGCCGCTGACGGGACCGCTGGTGCTCGGCTTCGACGGCTCCCCGGGCTCCCGCATCGCCGCCAAGCTCGCGGTCACCCTCGCCAACGGTCTGAACGAGGCGGTCCACGTCTTCGTCGACTCGAAGGACAAGGGTCGCGCCGTCGCCCGCTTCGACGAGGTGCGGCAGCTGGTGGGCGGGCTCTCCGTGCCGGTGCGCGAGACGTCGTCGACCCTCGGTCGACCCGACGTGAAGATCGTCGACACGGCGAAGGAGGTGCGCGCCAGCCTGATCGTGATGGGCGCGTACGGCCGCAACCGGATCACCGACTTCTTCCTCGGCAGCAACGCCTGCTCGGTCGCACGGACCTCGCCCGTGTCCGTGCTCTTCGCCCGCTAGCGCGTGCCGCGGACGCCTCGGCCGATTCCCCTGGCCGAGCTGGCGGCGCATCTGGGCTGCGCGCTCGAGGGTGACGCCGGGCTCTCGATCGGCGGCTTCGCCTCGCTCGGCGCCGCACGGCCCGACGAGCTCGTCTTCGTGCGCGAGGCGCGTCTCTCGGCCGAGCTCGCCGCCAGCGCGGCGCGTGCCGTGATCGCCCCACCCGGCCTCGACGTCGGGTCGCGCGCGGTGCTGCGCAGCCCGACGCCCGCCTGGGACTTCACGCGGCTGGTCCAGCGATTCGCCCCGCCGCCGCGGCCGCCCGCGGGCATCGCGGACGGGGCCCTCGTCGACGCGACCGCGGAGATCGATCCGAGCGCCTCGATCGAGCCGGGTGCACGAATCGGTCCACGCTGCCGCGTCGGCGCGCGCACGGTCGTCGCCTCGGGTGTCGTGCTGGCGGCCGACGTCGCAGTCGGAGCCGATTGCCGGATCCATCCCGGGGCCGTGCTCCGGGAGGACACGCGCGTCGGCGACCGGGTCGTGCTGCAGCCGGGGGTCGTGCTCGGCAGCGACGGCTTCGGTCTCGTCCCCGACGCGGATGGGCGTCCGCAGGCGATGGCGCAGCGCGGTCGCGTCGTCGTCGAGGACGACGTCGAGATCGGCGCGAATACGACCGTCGATCGCGCGACCCTCGACGAGACCCGCATCCGTCGCGGCGCGAAGATCGACAACCTCGTGCAGATCGCCCACAACTGCGACGTCGGCGAGGACGCGATCATCGTCGCGCAGACCGGGCTCTCGGGCGGGACCGTCGTCGGTCGCGGCGCGATCGTGATGGCGCAGGCCGGAACGACGGGTCATCTCCGGATCGGCGCGGGCGCCTTCGTCGGAGCCCGGGGCGGTCTGCATCACGACGTGCCCGACGGCGCCCGGGTCTTCGGCGCGCCGGCGATGGAGGAGCGACGCTGGCATCGCACGATCGCTGCGCTGACCCGGCTGCCGGAGCTCGTGCGTCGGGTGCGGCGGCTCGAGCGGCTCGTGCCGGGCGCCGGACCGGAATCGGGCGGCGATGGGGAGGAGAACGACGGCCACGACGGGGATGCTGGCGCGGAGACGGCGAGCGCGGGAGACTCCGAGCGCGACTAGCCCCGACCGGAGCGCTCTTGTCCGTCTTCGACCGCGACGATTCCCCCGACCCGGCCGCCGAGGCGCCGC
>JACKFD010000023.1 GCA_020632655.1 Spirochaetaceae bacterium | reverse complement strand
ACGCGGCGGGCGATGCCGCTCGATCGGCCGGGCTCGCTCACGAACGCCGAGGTCTATGCGCTCACGGCGTATCTGCTCCACCGCAACGGTCTGCTCGACGCGACGGACGTGCTCGATCGCGAGCGGCTAATGCAGATCGAGATGCCGGCGCGCTCGCACTTCGTTCGCGACGACCGACCCGGAGCCGAGGTCTGGGGCGAGGTGGCGCCCTGGGTCTCGGACGTCGGCGAAGGCGGTGCGCGATGAGCGTCGATCCGACCCGTCGCAGGCTGCTCGCGGGACTCGCCGGCGCGGCGCTCGCCGGTGCTTCGCGCATCGCCTGGGGTGACGAGGCGGAGGCGCCGGGCGGTGCGGGAGATCCCGCTGCCGCGGACGCCGTCGATCCGACGAGGCGGCCGGGGGCTCCGCCGAGCGCACTCGGTGCGCGCTCGCCCTTCGAGTCACCGCGGCGCATGCCGGCCTGGGGACGCATCTCGGCCACGCCGCTCCAGGCTCTGCACGGCACGCTCACGCCGGCGGACCTGCACTTCGAGCGCCACCACGGCGGTGTGCCGGCGATCGATCCCGCGCGGCACGAGCTCCTGCTGCACGGTCTCGTCGACACCCCGCGCAAGCTCCGGGTCGCCGACCTGCTGCGCCTGCCCTCCGTGACCCGCACGGGCTTCATCGAGTGCTCGGGCAACCTGCGCATCGACGCAGGTCCCGAGACGACACCCCAGCTGCTGTGCGGCCTCACGAGCCAGAGCGAGTGGACGGGCGTCTCGCTCGCGACCCTGCTGCGCGAGGTCGGCGTGCGCCCGGGGGCCTCCTGGCTGCTCGCCGAAGGATCGGACGCGGCGGTGATGACGCGCTCGATCCCGATCGAGAAGGCGATGGACGACGCGATCGTCGCCTACGCCCAGAACGGCGAGGCGATCCGGCCCGAGCAGGGCTATCCGATGCGGCTCTTCCTGCCGGGTTGGGAGGGCAACACGAACGTGAAGTGGCTGCGCCGGATCGAGCTCTCCGATCGACCCTTCATGACGCGCGAGGAGACGGCGAAGTACACGGAGCCCGTGCGCGGGGGACGCGCGCGGATCTTCAGCTGGACGATGGACGCACGCTCGATCATCACGACGCCGGCCTTCCCGGAGCACGTGGAGCCGGGCTGGCGCGAGATCCGCGGGCTCGCGTGGAGCGGTCGAGGTCGCATCGTTCGGGTCGAGGTCAGCGTCGACGGGGGGCGCCGATGGGAGGAGGCGCGTCTGGTCGGTCCGGTCCTGCCCAAGGCGCATACGCGCTTCGCCTGGCCCTGGCGGCATGCGGGCGGCGGGGCGGAGCTCACCAGCCGTGCGACGGACGAGACGGGCTACGTGCAGCCGACGAGACGCCAGCTGATCGACGAGCGGGGGGTGGGCTCGCTGCCCTACCACCTCAATCCGATCGCCTCCTGGCTGGTGGAGGCGGACGGTCGCGTGCTCTACAAGGCGGAGCCCTGGAGCTAGGCCGACAGGATGCCGATCCGCTTCGGGCCGGCCGGCCTCGGGGCGTCAGCGGCCGTCGAGTCGGACCTGGAGCTCGATCTGCTGACCCGCGCAGACGAGGCCCGTCGCGAACACGTCGGTATGCACGAAGCCCTGGACGACCCGATCGTCGACGGAGCCGGGCAGACCCGGCTCGAAGAGGGGCGAGACGCGCACCCGGCCCGCGAGCGCGGGGTCGCCGGCGACCCGCGCGAGGGCGCTTCGCACGCCGTCCGCGTCGGCATAGGCGATACCGAGGTGGGGCATGGCCTGGGGCCGTTCCACGAAGGCCTCGACGAGTGCTCGCAGTCGGGCGCCGAGCGCTTCGTCGTCGGCCATGCGATTCCGGAGCAGTGCCTCGAACTCCGCCTGCTCCACACTCATCTCGGAGACGTAGAGCACGTTGTCGATCGGGTCGTCGTCGTCGCGATCGAGGTAGACGATCAGGTAGGGCGCCGCGGCCGGGCCCAGGCTCTCGGGCACGGGATCCGTCCGCGGATCGACGACCCGGAAGCCGAGCGCCTCGAGCAGACGCCGTGCGAGGGGCCGATCGCCGGGGCCGTAGACGAGCTCGGCGTGGTTGAGCAGGTGTGCGCGCGGGCGTGTCAGCGGTCGCATCGTCATGGGGTGCCTCAGTCCGGCAGCAGCAGAGGACCCGGATCACCCGGATCCGGCGCGCCGTCGGGAAGGCGCCCATCGACGTCGCGGAAGCCGTAGGTCTCCGCGAGCCATCGCGTCGTGAACACGCGTCCGGTCTTCTGCATGAGGTCGGGGTCGAGCAGGAGCGCGGCGATCCCCCGCCCCGTGAAACGCGGCGATTCCGCGCCGTCGAGGTCGAGCTGCCAGGCCTCGGCGTCGAGGGCGAGCATGCGCTCGGTCGTCACGAACGAGGGCCATACGGAGACCGTCGCCACGCCATGGGGCGCGAGCTCGTGGCCGCAGTCGCGGGTGAGCCGATCGAGCGCGGCCTTGGCCGCGCCGTAGGCGGGATGCAGCGTGTAGTAGCGCGCGCCCTGGGAGCTCACGTTGGCGATCAGCCCCCGACCCTGCGCGATCATGATCGGCGCGGCTTGCCAGGTGCCCACGTAGGCCGAGCGCGCCCCGATCGTGTGCATGTCGTCCCAGCAATCGAGTCCGGTCTCCCAGAACGGCGCGTTCGGGTCCATGTCGTCGGGGATCAGGAAGGCGTTGTTCACGAGCAGCTCGAGCCGATCCTGCTCCGCGCGGACGCGATCGAAGACGGCGCGGACCTGCTCGTCGTCGCGGTGGTCGCAGACGAGGCCGACGATGCGGCCGCCGAGGGCCTCGGCCTCGGCGATCGTCGACTCCAGGCTGCCGGGCCAGCGGCTGTCGCCTTCCCGAAGCGTGCGCCCCGTGACGTAGACGACCGCGCCCTGGGCGGCGAGCTCGACGGCGACCCCGCGGCCGACGCCGCGGGTCGCGCCGGTCACGATCGCCGTGCACTGCTCGAGCGGGCGGGTCATGGCGTGAAGCTAGTCCAGCACGGCGGCGTTGCGCCGCCCGTGCGTCGGTGGGGGAGTGGGTACGCGCGGGCTCCCTACGCGTCCCCTTCGTTCGCCGAGGCCTTCGCCTCGACCCGGCGGATCAATCGATCGTAGAGCTCGGCCTCGCCGATCTGCTGGCTGTGTCCACCGCGGCCGAGCGCATGCTCCGGTCCGATCGCCTCCGGCCCCTCGCCGGGCGGAAGCGGGGGCGTGTAGTAGCCGAGCGCGTAGCTGCCGAGGGCGTAGCCGAGCAGCGCCTGGAGCGTCGGATCGAGATCGCGCGCGATCTCCGGCGGGCAGGAGAGGTACTGGTTCTCCTCCTGCCGCAGCCAGCCGAGGGCGTAGGTGATGTTGGCGCCGATGCGGTCCGCGGAGGACGCGTTCTCGCCGCCGCCATGGAAGACCGAGCCCGTGTAGACGAGCACCGACCCGGGTCGCAGCTCCGCGTAGCCGATCTCCTCGGGTCGCGGTCGCCGCGCGTCGTCCCAGTCGACGCTGCCGCGTACGACCTGGGTCGCACCGTTCTCGCGCGTGAAGGGCGAGAGCGCCCAGATCGTGTTGAGCTGGGGCTCGAGCCGGTCGAGATGCGTGCCCCAGGCCCAGCGATCGCGATGCACGACCTGGGCGGGCTGGCCGGGACGGATGCGGATGATCTGGGTCAGGTGCAGCTGGATGCGTTCGCAGAAGGGCGCGAGGAAGCGGCGCGCGGTCTCGACGATCGTGGGATGCGTGACGAGCTCGCGACAGGCGGCCGAGCGGGCGACGAGGGCGCCCGTCCGCGTCGTGAGGCGCCCGGAGAAGTCGTCCACGCCGTTCGGTGTCGCCTCGACCCAGGGCATCACCTCGTCGAGCACGCGATCGACGAGCGCGGGCGGGATCACGTCCTCGAGGACGATCGCCCCGTCCCGCGACACGAGCTCGACGATCTCCTCGACCTTCGTGTCGGCGGCACATCGGATCAGCTCGTTCATGGCACCCTCCCGTCGTCCGACGGAGGTTGGCGCATCGGGATCCCGGGCGCCGCCACCCGCGCCGTCCCTCGAGTCCGTCCCGTCCTCCCGAGTCCACGACGGCACCGCGCGGCCCGCCGCGGCGAGGCGGCTGGAGCGCAGATCGAGGCGTGGCCATTCTGCGGACCGCGTGACATGATGAGGCGCCGCGGCGCGGCGTGCCGACTCCCGTCGCGCGCGTGGCGGCAAAGCCGGGCTGCGGCGGGAAGGAGGCGATCCTGGTCGTCCGGGCTCCGGATCGGCGGGACGGTGTGCCGTCCAACCTGATCCTCGTCCTCATGATGAGCGTGACGATCCTGAACGTGATGGATCGGCAGCTGCTCGCCGTGCTGATCGAGCCGATCGGGCTCGAGCTCGGCGCGTCGGACACGGCGATGGGCCTGCTGACGGGGACCTCCTTCGCGCTGCTCCACGTCGTCGCGTCCTTTCCCGTGGCGATCTGGGCGGATCGGGGCGATCGGCGCACGATCATCGCGCTCGGCCTGGCACTCTGGAGCGGGCTTACCGTCGCGACGGGCTTCGCGCGCAGCTACGTCGAGATGTTCCTGATCCGGATCGGTGTCGGCATCGGCGAGACGACGGGGGGGCCGCCGGCGCAGGCCTTCCTGGCCGATGCCTTTCCGCCGGATCGGCGCTCGACGGCGATCGCGGTGCTCGTGATGGGGGGGCCGCTCGGCTCGATGCTCGCCTTCGCCCTCGGTGGCTGGCTGGGCGAGACGGTCGGATGGCGCGGGGCGTTCGTGGTCTTCGGCCTGCCGGGTCTCCTGCTCGCGGTCGTGCTGCGTCTGGTACTCCGCGAGCCGCGTCGCGGCGCCTACGATGCCGCGGATCGCGAAGTGGACGCTGCGCCCGTCGCGGTGGCCGCAGAACGTGAAGCGGATGCTGCGCCCGCCGCGATGGCCGATGAGCGCGAAGCGGATGCTGCGCCCGTCGCGATGGTCTCAGGGCGACGGATTGCGGGCACGGAGATGGACGCATCGGCCGGCGAGCCGCCGCCGCTCCCGCCGGCGAAGGCCCTTCGGATGCTGCTGCGCACGCCGGCGCTGGCGCCGCTGATGGTGGGCGCGTGGGCGAATACGGTCGGGATCTACGCCGTGTTGGTCTGGGCCGTGCCCTATCTGGGGCGCGTGCACGGACTCTCGACCGGCGCCGCGGGCGCGCGCCTCGCGATCGCTTCGGGACTCGCGAGTGCGCTCGGGACCTGGGCCGGGGGCGTGCTGGCCGATCGGCTCGGGCGGCGGGATCGAGTCTGGCTCGCCCGGCTGCCCGCGCTCGCCTGCGCGGCCGTCCTGCCCCTCGGCCTCGCCTTCGCCTTCGCGAGCGATGGCGACCTCGCGTCGGTGCTGCTCGCTCCGGCCTCGTTCCTCTCCGCCGCCTACTTCGGGCCCGTCTTCGGCGCCGTGCAGACCTTCTCGCCCCCGCGCGCTCGAGCGCTGGCGGCGACCTGCATCACGGCCGGCAACACCATCCTGGGGCTCGGATTGGCGCCGCCGCTCGTCGGATGGCTGAACGAGCGGCTTGCACCGGCCTTCGGCGACGAAGCGATCCGGTACTCGCTGGCGCTGATGATGACCTCGCATGCGGTGGCGGCGTTGCTCTTCCTGCGCGCGCAGGCGACGCTGCGCGCGGGGCGCGGGGCGATTTCCCGGTCGGAGTCGGGCGCGGAGGGAGCATGAAGTTCAGTCTGGCGATCTCGATGTGCGATCCGAGTCATTACGTGCCGCTCGCACGCGCGGCGGAGGCGGCGGGCTGGGACTCGGTCTGCGTGCCCGATGGCGGCCCGTGGACCGAGTCGACGACGGAGGCCTACGGCACGGGGGGAAGGCGATGGTGGGGGCCGGAGACGCCCTTCCTCGAGCCCTTCGTCGTGATCGCGGCGATGGCGGCGGTGACCGAGCGCATCCGCTTCTACACGAACGTGTGGAAGCTCCCGGCCCGTTCGCCGCTCCACACGGCGCGCATGGTCGCGTCGGCCTGGGCCCTGGCGCCGGGGCGGATCGGGCTCGGCATCGGGCTCGGCTGGAACCGCGAGGAGTTCGATGCGCTCGGCGTCGACTTCGACACCCGGGGCGGTCGTGCCGACGAAGCGCTCGGGATCGTGCGCGCGCTCTTGCGGGGGGAGTGGGTCGAGCATCGGGGCCGACACTTCACGATCCCGCGTCTGCGCCAGTCCCCCGTCGTGTCGGGGCCGCTCCCGATCTACGTCGGCGGGGACTCGCCGGTCGCGATGCGGCGCGCCGCGCGGCTGGGCGACGGCTGGATCGCGCGGGCTCCGTCCGTCGACGACGTGATCGCGCTCGTGCCGCGCATGCGGGGCGTGCTCGCGCGGGAAGGGCGCGACTTCGCCGGCTTCGACGTGCTGGCGATGTGTCCCGACGCGAGCGACGAGGCGAGCCTGCTCCTGCTGGCCGAGGGCGGGGTCGACGAGATCGAGCTCTGGCCCTGGAACCGCTACGGGGTCGGCCTCGACGACCTGCCGGGCAAGCTCGATGCCGTGGCTCGCTACGCGGACGAGGTGATCGCGCCCGTGCGCTCGGTGCTGGGCGGCTGAACGACCGACCCGCGACGGCCGCGGCCCTCGCCTCCGCCCGCGCTGCGGCGTCCGCGCGATCGACTCAGTCGAGCGCGCGCACGGCGGCCTCGACCGCCGTGCCGGCGAAGAAGTCGGGATTGCCGTTCGTCCAGAAGCGGGCCGGGTGGCGGAAGACGAAGTCCTCGAAGTCACGGGGCTCGATCAGTCCGTCGCGCACCCCCTCCTGGGCCTCCCAGGCGACGTCCGCGAGCACGGGCACGTCCCAATGTCCGATGTCCGAGCTGAAGAGCGCCTGCAGTCGCGCGCCGAGCGGGTTCACGCGGGCGGCGAAGGCCCACGCGTTCGTGGGATCGTCGGCCTCGCAGCCGAAGTAGAAGGGGCGCACGAAGAGCTCGAGGAAGTCCTCCACGCGCTCGATCCGACAGGGGCCGTACTCGTCGACCTTCTCTTCCTGTACGGCGTTCGTGACGCCGCCCGTCGCCGTCGCGAGCGGGCCTGCGCTCGTGCGGAAGGCGGGCTCGGCGTAGCGCTCGAAGAACCGGTCGAAGGCGGGCTGGTCGAGTCGGGCCGGGTTGTAGCGCTCGATCGCGTCGGGGTTGCGTTTCTCCCAATGTCCGATCAGATCCGAGAAGAGCGAGCAGGCCCAGGCCACGCCGCCCTCGAGGAACGCGAAGCGCAGCGTGGGGAAGCGCCGCGTCACGCCGCCGAGGAAGAGCGACTTGCAGGTCGCGTCGCCGGCCGCGGCGAAGTGGCCGATGTGGTTGAAGACGTAGTTCGAGATCGAGTTGCGCGATCCCCAGCCCATCCCGCCCGTATGGAAGGTCGGGTTCACCCCGAGCTCGACGCAGCGTCGCCAGAGGGGGTCGTAGTCGTAGGCGCTGTCGAGTCCGAAGGTGTCGAGCCAGAAGCCGAAGCGCGCCGCGTTCACACCGAGGCGCTCGGCCGCCGGGATCGGACGGACGGCGTAGCCGTTCATCACGACCGACTTGAGACCGAGCTCGCCGATCGCGAAGTCGAGCTCCTCGATCGCCTCCTCGGGCGTGACGGTCGGGATCACCGCGACCGGCGTCATGCGATCCGAGTAGGGCGCGAAGACCTCCGCGCTGTAGACGTTCATGGCGCGGCACGCGGCGCGGCGGATCTCGGCGTCGTCGACGTTGCCGACCATCAGGCCCCAGGTCGGGTAGATCACGCTGAAGTCGAGGCCCAGCTCCTCCATCCGCTCGTGCAGGAGCTTCGGGAACATCACCGTCGCCCGGTCGCGCACGTCCTCCATCGGGATGCCCCACCAGGGCGGCCGCACGATCCGCGCGTCCTCGCGCTCGGCGGGCGACATCGCGTACCACGCAAAGAGGCTGTTCTCCTCGACCCACTTCCGATACCGGTCGACCATCGCGCTGCCCGCGACCCGCGCCAGGATGTCGAAGACGGCGGGCTGGTACTCGACGTGGTGCCCGTCGGAGTCGAGGATCGGATGGTCGAGGCCTCGTCGGACGAGGGCGGAGCGGGACGGCGTGGACGGTCGGGTCTGCATGGTCGCCTCCGACACGGCATCGGGTCGAAGGGCGTCTCCGACGCGACTGCCGGCGCGTCGGAGACGCTAGCAGGCGGGCGAAGGGCCGCGGAGATGCCCGGCCCCGCCCTCCGGTCGGACGCTTCGACGCACCGGTCCGCTCCTCGAGTCCTCTTCGCACGGACGTCCGGAGGGCGCGCCGGGCGTCACAGCCCCGCCTAGAACGCGGATCGCCCGAAGCCACCGTCGTGCGTGATGAGCTGCCCCGTCAGGTACCCGGCCCACTCCGAGCAGAGGAAGGCGCAGAGTCCCGCCATCTCTTCGGGTCGTCCGGGGCGACGCATCGGCAGCGACTCGCACCAGGCCTCGACCGCCCGCTCCCGTGTGGTCGCGTGCTCGTCGGCCAGGCGATCGAAGTAGTCCTCCATGAATCCCGTGCGGAAGAGCCCCGTTCCGATCGAGTTGACCGTGATGCCGTCGGGTCCGAGCTCGTTCGCGAGGGACTTGCAGAGGGTGATGCCCGAGGCGCGCGCGGTATTGCCGAGGACGTGGCGCAGCTCCCGGGGTGGCTCCTTCGCGGACCCCGAGGCGATGTTCACGATGCGACCCCAGCGACGCGTACGCATCGCGGGGACGACGGCGCGGGCGAGCAGGGCGATGCTGACGGTGAGCCTCTGGAAGGCATCGTGGAAGCGTGGCTCGTCGACCTCGAAGAAGTCGCCGTCGGGTGGCGAGTGCACGTTCGCGATCGCGATGTCCGGAGGCCCGAAGGTCCGGTTCGCCGCCTCGTTCGCGGCTGCGACCCCCTCGGCGGTCGTCATGTCGGCCGCGACGCCGACGGCGCGGCCTCCGGCCGAGACGATCGTGGCGACGGTCTCGTCGATCGCAGGCTGACTGCGAGCGGCGATCACGACGCAGACGCCCTCCTGCGCGAGGCGCAGGGCGCTTGCCCGTCCGAGTCCGCGGCTCCCGCCCGAGACGAGCGCCACCCGTCCAGCGATCTGGAGGTCCATCGTGCTTCTCCCTCGTCGACTCGATCTCTCCGGACGCAGATAGATAGGCCAGATCCGATGGCTCGCACTATGGTCGGCAGGGACATCGAGATTCGGGGGGCCGCTTGTTCGAGCTCTGCTTCAACACGATGAACCGGTCGGCGTGGTTCCGACCGGAAGGGGATCCGGATCTGCCGGGGCAGATCCGCGCGGCAGCAAGCGCGGGCTTCGGCTCCGTGGGCCCCGACCACTTCTCGATCGTCCGCCACGTCGAGCGGGGCGGGACGGTCGAGGACCTGGCGCGCACGATCGAGGCGGCCGGGCTGCGGACCTTCGAGCTGCCGACCTGGATCGTCGGCGACGATCCGGCGGCCGCCCGCGCCGACGCCGACGCGCTGCTGCGGGTGGCAGCGCAGCTGCGTCCGAGCTTCGTCCAGACGAACGTGACCGGTCGCGTGACGGACGAGGTCCTGGACGTCTTGCGACGGGAGGGCGAGGCCTTTCTCGAGCTCGGCTCGCGGCTCGCGATCGAGTGGCTGCCCTGGCTGCCGGAGGTACGGAGCCTCGCCTCGACGCGCGCGCTGCTGCGGCGACTCGACCTCGAGGGCGCCGGGATCTGCCTCGACGTCTGGCACTTCACGCACAGCGGCGACGGCTGGGGCGAGCTCGAGGCGTTGCCGCTCGCGGAGATCGCCTACGTGCAGTTCGACGATCATCCGCCTCTCGCGAGCGAGGACCTCGTCGAGGAGACCGTCTCCCGCCGCGCGATGCCGGGGGAGGGCTGCTTCGAGCTCGAGCGCTTCGTCGATCGCGTGCGCGCGAAAGGCTACACGGCGCCGGTCAGCTGCGAGATCCTGTCGGAGTCGATGCGCGACATGGACCTCGACGAATTCGCGGCGCGTGTCCACTCGAGCTGCCGTCGCTACTGGCCCTGACGGCCGTTCCGCCGGGATCGGCCGCCGCACGAAGGAATCCCGCATGCGCTTCTCGCTCTCGCTCCCGACCCTGCGCCGCCCGGAACTCGCGGATCCCTACCAGGAGACCTTCGAGCTCGCGCGGATCGCCGAGGAGGCGGGCTTCGACACGGCGACGATCGGCCACCACCACTTCATGCCCGGCAATCAGAGCGATCCGCTCACCTTCATGGCGGCGGTCGCCGTGCGAACGACGACGCTGCGCGTGGGAACGGGCATCTTCCTGCTGCCGGTCCATCATCCCGTCCGCGTCGCCGAGCAGGTGGCGACGATCGACCAGCTCTCGGGCGGTCGGATCTCCCTCGGCGTGGGCTCCGGCTGGTGGCCCCTCGAGTACGAGGTCATGGGCTCGACCTTCGCCGACCGCGGCGCGCGCATGGAGGAGGCGCTCGAGATCCTGCGACGGGTCTGGACGCGGGAGCAGACCGCCTTCGACGGGCGCTTCTGGCGCTTCCCCGAGCTGACCGTGCATCCGCGGCCCGTGCAGGATCCGCACCCGCCGCTCTGGGTCGCGGGCGTGGTCGACGCGGCGGTCCGGCGGGCGGCGCGGCTCGGGGACGCGTGGCTCTGCGGGCCCGTGCAGTCGTTGTCGAGGGCGAAGCGATGTCTCGAGGTCTACCGGGCGGAGACGACGCGGCTCGGTCGACGCGACGACTGGATCCTGCGGCGCTTCACCTGGATCGGGACCGATCGCCGCAAGGTGATGGACGAGATCCTCCCGCGCTACATGGAGGGGCTGCTCGTGCATTGGCGCGAGTCGGCGGAGGATCCCGAGGAGAAGGCGCTCTTCGCGCGGCTCGACGCGGGCGAGTCGATCCCGCCGGAGGCGATCGCGGCGGATCGGTTGCTCTTCGGCACGCCCGAGGACGTGATCGGTCAGATCGAGCGCTATCGGCGCGAGACCGGCTGCGACCACGTCCATGCCGCCTTCGGCGCCGGCATGCCCGCGCGCGAGGACGAGTACTCGACCCTCGGCGCCTTCGAGGAGCAGGCGGAGATGATCCGGCTCTTCGGTCGCGAGGTGATTCCCGCGTTCCGGGACTGAGGCGATCCGCGCGTCGGCCCGCCCGCAGCCGAGTCGCGTCCTACAGAACGAACTCGTCGAGCCAGCGCGCCAGCGGGATCCGGAAGCCCGCCGCATTCCTGTGTCCCCCGCCGCCGTAGCGCAGGGCGACTGCGGAGACGTCGAGCTCTCCGATCGAGTAGAGCGTCGCGAAGACGTCGGTGCCCTCGACGCGGTAGACGAGTCCCCAGGCCGGGCCATAGCGTGCGCGCTCGGCGAGGGCGTGGCCGATCCGGCTGCGATTTCCGGAGGCGTTGACCGCCTCGATGCGCTCGGTGCCGAGGGCGACGGGCCGCGCGTGCTCGATGCGTCGCGCGACCTCCATCCGGTTCGCGCGCAGGATGGGCTCGCCCTGGCGCGAGAGCTCGTCGATCGGCTCGCTCGCCAGGCGATCCCATACGTCGAACTCCATCGGATACGACGCGATCGCCGCATTGATCGCGTCGGAGGACGGCAGGGCCCAGTTCCAGAGGTCCTGGTCCTCGACGTAGCGGAGCAGGTCGGGCACGTCGTCGTCGGGATGGAAGTAGTGCCAGGCGAGCACGGAGCCCGAGTGCCGCAGATCGAAGTGCAGCACGTGCCCGTCACCCTCGAGCGCGTTCACGAGGCCGTGGTCGCTCGCGAGGCGGTCGCGCGCGGTGACGTGATGATCGAGGACGACGACCTGGGCGGCGACCTCGGCGAGCTGCTCGAGCTCGTCGCGGGCCGGGGCGATGTCGACGAAGGTGACGAGGGCACCGTCGCAGGCCTCGAGGTCCACGCGATCCTCGTGGCCGCGCGCGACGTAGCGGCCCGTCTCGCCCCAGGCGCGATGGACGGCCCAGGCGGCGCCGAAGCCGTCCGGGCAGCCGGCGTGATAGAGACAGAATCGCTTCAAGTCGCTTCTCGAATCCTCTCGGGCGGGCTTGGAAACCGGCCCGAACGACGCTGCGGTCACGCTCGCGAGGGGCTCGCGTCGGACCGCATCGCTCGATCGGCGTCGATCCTGGACGCCTCGAGTGAGTGGGGACCCGGGAGTCTAGCGACGGCGCGCGTGCCGGAAATCGCACGCGGCGCATTGTCTGGGACACGCGTCCGGCTGTGGGGTAGGCTCCGCCCTCCCGGAGATCCCGATGTTCCATCCCGCTGAACGAATCGCCCTCGCGGCGCTCGATCGCCGGACGAAGGCGTCGGATTGGCTGCGCGTCGTCGACGGCCTGCAGGCCGATCCCGGTTTCTGGTGGCTCGACAGCGCCCTCGCGGAGGGCCGTCTCGGGCGCCACTCCTTCGCCGGCATCGACCCCTACCTCTGGCTGCGCGCCCGGGTTGCCCGGCGTGAGCCGCCGCGCGGGGGGCTTCGCGAACGCGGCCGCGCCGAGTGCGCGGCGGCCGAGATCGAGATCGACGTCCGGCGTGCCATCCGCCCCGGCCTCGCCCCGGGCTTCCATCGCGTCGAGAGCGACCCCTTCGAGTGTGTGCGGGCGCTGCTGCCGCGGACGGACTCGCTCGTCTACTCGACGCGCACGAGCGCGGGATCGGGCAACCCGCGCTGGCACGAGGTGTCGGGGCTGTCCGCCGGGCTCGAGCTGCCCTTCCTGGGCGGCGCGGTCGGCTACTTCGGGTACGAGCTGGCGGCGGCGACGCTGCCCCGGGTCCGCTTCGGCAACCGCGACGAGCTCGGCCTGCCGGATCTCGCGCTGGCCTTCGTCGATCGGGTGCTCGCCTACGACCACGCCGCCGAGCGCCTCTGGGTCGTCGGACTCGGCTTCGGGGATGCGCGGGACGCGAACGGTCGGGCGGCTCGCGCGACGGCGGTCTCGCGCTCGCGCCGGGCGGTCGATGTCCTGGCGGCGCGCGTCGAGTCGATCCTGGCCGCGGGGTCTTCGGCGGACACACGAGGTCGGCAAGCGGGTCGGGCGCATCGCTCGCGGATCGCGAACGCGATCGAGTCGACGACGGATGCGGCCGGCTACGCGAAGGCCGTCGACGCGATCCTGCAGGAGATCGGCGCCGGCAACGTCTACCAGGCGAACTACAGCCAGCGCCTTCGCGCCGAAGCGGATGTCGATCCCTGGACGCTCTACCGATCGCTGCGCCGGCGGAACCCGGCGCCCTTCGGCGCGTTCCTGCGGATCGGTGATGCAGCCATCCTGTCGAGCTCGCCCGAGCGCTTCCTGCGGCTCGACGAGTCGCGGCGGGTCGAGAGTCGGCCGATCAAGGGGACGCGGCCGCGGGGAGACGACGAGGTCTCGGATGCGGCGCTCGCCCGCGCGCTCGCGAAGAGCGAGAAGGATCGCGCCGAGAACCTGATGATCGTCGACCTCGTGCGCAACGACCTCGGCCGGGTCTGTGCGCCGGGCTCGATCGCGGTGCCCGAGCTGATGCGGATCGAGCCCTATGCCGCGGTCTTCCAGATGGTGTCGACCGTGACGGGTACCCTCGCCCCCGGTCGCGACGCGCTCGATCTCGTGCGGGCGAACTTTCCGCCCGGCTCGATGACCGGGGCGCCGAAGCTGGCGGCGATGGAGCTGCTCGAGCAGCTCGAGAGCGTCCGGCGCGGCGTCTACGCCGGCGCGCTCGGCTACCTCGACCTGCGCGGCGGGCTCGACCTCTCGGTCGTGATCCGCACCTTCGTCCATCGCGCGGGTCGGGCCCATCTCCACGTCGGCGGCGGGATCGTCGCGGACTCCTCGCCCGAGGCCGAGTACCTCGAATCCCTCGACAAGGCGCGCGCGCCGCTCAGCGCCCTCGAGGAGGCGCTCTCGGAGCAGACGTGAGGGGTCGGCGCATCTACGTCGACATCGACGACGTGCTCTCCTCGACGATCGAGCGCCTGATCGACCTGCTCGAGCAACTGCACGATCGCCGCGTCGAGGTCGAGGAGGTGCTGCACTTCGATCTCGAGAAGTCCTTCGGACTCGACGCGGACGAGATCGCGCGCTTCATGGAGCACGCCCACGCCGATCCCGTGATCGAGTCCCTCGAGCCCGCGCCCGGCGCCCGTGAGGTGCTGGGACGATGGGCCGCGAGCGGGCATCACGTCCATCTCGTGACGGGGCGCCCCCCGATCACGAACGCCGCGTCCCGCCGCTGGCTCGCGAGTCATCGGCTCCATCACGACGCCCTCGACCACCTCGACAAGTGGGGCCGGCCGAGCTGGAACCTGGATGGACTGCCCGCGATCGGCTTCGACGAGCTGCCGCGCTTGCGCTTCGAGTACGCGGTCGAGGACAGCCTCGACACGGCGGTGCGGCTGGTCGAGCAGCTCGACGTCCCGGTCGCCTTGATGGATCGACCCTGGAATCGCGCGGTCGACCGGCTGCCGCGCGAGGTGCGCGAGCGGCTGGTGCGTTGTCGCGGCTGGGACGACGTCGCGGGCTGGCTCGCACGGAACGAGGAGCGCCGAGGACGCTAGGTCCGCCTTCGCCGGCCCCCGTGGACGTCGGGACGAGGACGCGGGCCCAGCCGCCCGACGTCAGGCGCCCCGTTCGAGACGCCGCTCGGCCTGCCGGACGAGCGCGGCGAGCGCCGAGACGGTCGGCGTTGCGACGCCATGCCGTGCACCCAGCCGTTCGACGGCGCCGCAGAGGGCCTCGATCTCCGTGCGTCGCCCCGCCCGCAGGTCCTGCAGCATCGACGACTCGTGCGCCGCCGTCGGCGGGAGCAGGTCCCGGTAGAAGGTCTCGAGCCAGGCCGCCGCGTCGGGCCAGGCCACGCAAACCTCCGCCGACTCCAGCACGGCGAAGATCTCGCCGACCACCGCTTCGAGCAGCGCGCGGGTGTGCGGATCCTCCGCGAGCTCGCCGTAGCGTCGGCCGGCGAGGGCGCCGAGCGGATTGAGCGCGCAGTTGTAGAGCATCTTGGCCCAGAGCACGCCGTGCATGTCCACGGTCGTCTCCGCCGGCAGGCCGCCCTCGGTGATGCGCGCGGCGAGCGGAGCCACATGCTCGGGGTCCGCCCCGGTCAGGCTGCCGAGGGCGATCGGTGCCGCGTGGGCCGTCACGTCGACCGCGTTCGACGCGCGGCGTTGGAAGCCCGTGATCACGCGCGCGTGGTAGAGCCGCTCGCCGGGCCAGAACGCGAGGAAGGGTGCCTCGTTGCCCCAGCCGTTCTGGCAGAGGACGAGGGAGGTCGCGGCGAGCGCGGGGGCCAGCGGCGCGAGCGCCTCGGCGACGCTCGGGCCCTGGAAGGCCTTCGTGCAGACGAGCAGGAAGTCGGGCGGCCCGTCCGCGAGCGCGCGCGCATCGGACTCGAGTCGGAGCCAGTCGGGCGGCACGTCGATCCGACCGAAGCGGCCCGAGCGCCGCAAGCCCTCGTCCGCGAGACGGCGCCGGGTCTCGGGGTCGCGCACGAGCAGGCGAACGCGCGAGGTCGGACGAGCCAGGGCGCTGGCGAGCCCCAGCCCCACGGCCCCCGCTCCCCAGATTGCGACCTCCAACGCCGGCCCTCCGCCGCCGCCCCCATTCCGGCGACGCCTGCGATCAGTAGCAGAATGCGCGCGCCGGCTACGCGGGGCTGCCTTCCTCGGTCGGCCTCGAGCCTCGAGTGAAGCGCTTCACGGACGACGCGGTCGGCGCGACGCATCCTGATGCGCGATGAGCCGGAAGTCCCGTGCCGCCCGTCGCAGCGCGTCACATCCCCGGCCGAAGGACGAAACGATGGCCCGAGGGTCCCGACGAAGCCTGCTGCGGCTCGCGCCGTGTCTTCTCCTCTTCGCATCCCTTCCCGTCGGGACCGCGAGCGCCGTCGATGGCGTGGTCGAGATCAACCAGTCCTGCGCGACCCAGACGGGCTGCTTCAGCGGGGACACGCCGGGCTACCCCGTCACGATCGACGCCAGCGCGGGGCGCAGCTACCGCCTGACGGGCGACCTCGTCGTCCCGACGAACGTCGTCGGCATCTGGATCCAGGTACGCGGCGTGACGATCGACATGAACGGCTTCTCACTCTCGTCGAGCGCCTGCGCGAACCTCGATTGCTCCGGGGGTGGAGCGAGCACGGGAAACGGAATCATGGCCGCGAGTCCCTCGAGCCAGACGCCGGCCGACGGCATCACCGTTCATGGGGGCACGATCGTGGGCATGTGGCGGGGATTGGCCTTGTCGACGCAGAGCCGGGTGTACGACATGACGATCCGGAGCTCTACCGGCCAGGGCATCCTCGTCGGGGAGTCCTCCGTGGTCCGAGACGTGGTGGTCGAGGACGGCAACAGTCTCGGGATCCAGGCGGCGAGCGGGACCCGGATCGAGAACAGCGTCGTCGACGGCAACGCGAGCCACGGCATCTGGATCGGCTCCGGCATCGTCTCGGGATGCACCGCGACCCATAACGGCACGAACGGAATCCTCGCCGAAGGCTCCGTCCTGCGCGGCAACACGGTCCACTCGAACCTCGTCGGCATCGACGCGGACTCGAGCTCCATCCTCGTCGAGAACCACGTCTCGCAGAACGCCGAGGACGGAATCGTCATGGGGGGCGGGCTGGCGCAGGGCAACACGGTCACGGACAACCTGCACGCGGGAATCCGCTTCTCGCAGCCCAGCTCCAGTGCGCCGGCGAGCATCCTCGACAACGTCGTCACTCGAAATGGCTTCTCCGGAATCGACCTGCGCGGAGGAGGCGGCCGATCGCTGGTCCGGGGGAACAACGCGAGTCTGAACGCCGGATACGGCCTCCGACTCGACGACCCGAACGCGCCGGACGCGATCTACCAGGACAACCTCATGCACGACAACGGCTCGGGCACCGTGACCGGTGGCGTCAATCGCGGCGGCAACTCGTGTCGGAATCTCGTCGGGGCCGTGACGGACTGTCCCTGAGCCTGGAAGGGGTCGGGGACGGCCGACGCCCGCGACGCGCGGCCAGGGCGAACAGCGCGCCGCAGCCGATGCCGAGCGCCGCTCCTGCGGCGGGCTCCGGGAGCGGCACGAGCTGGATCGCGGCGAGGCCCGCGTAGGTCGCGAGGCCGTTCGCATCCCCCTCGATCCCGAGCGTCCCGCCCGGATGCACGAGTGCCACGCTCCGCCAGGAGAGCTCGCGGCCGAGGGTGCTGCCCGCCGAGCCCGGCACGTTCTCGAGCGGAATGCCCGCGACGCGCATGCGGCCGGTCGGGACGGACGTGTTCGAGGGCGCGAAGAGGTGCACGAGGTAGGCGCCGGCCGGCAGGGAGAGGAGGTCGACGGACCAGGTCGGATCGGCGGGGCCGCTGTAGACGTTGTCTCCGAGCAGTCGCTCGACGTCCGTCGTGGCGGTGCCGCCGACGTTGCCGACGTCGAGGTCCGCGACGACCGAGACGCTCGCGCCGAGCGCATCGCCCGCCGCGTCGACGAGCGGCGTCGTGCCGAGTCCCGCGAGATTCCAGACGCCCGGTAGCCGGGCGGCGGCGCCGTAGGTCTCCGCGGGCGCGCCCTGCGCCGCGCCGAGATCGATGTTGATGGCGGGGGCGGCCCCTTCGAAGGGGTCGCCGTAGATCGTACAGACGAGCGCGCTCGGGCCCGCGGCGCAGACGTCGGCGCGCCCGTCGCCGTCGATGTCGGCGAGCTGGAGGCTGACCGCGGCGGGGACCGTGTCGAACCCCGCGAGATTCGAGAACTCGGGAGAGAGGAGGTGGTTGCGGACCTCGAAGCGCCCGTCGATCGAGACGAGGCAGAGCAGGCCCGCGCCGCCGCGTCCGCAGAGGTCGGCCTGCCCGTCGCCGGTCAGATCGCCGAGTCGCAGCGAGCCCCAGTAGATCTCCGAGCCCGACCAGCCGAGCGTGTTCGAATACTCGCCGATCGAGCGCAGCGCGGGGTCGACGAAGGCGCTCGAGCCGGGCGAGGCGAGGGCGCACCACACGCCCGCCGCGCCGCGCTCGCAGAGGTCGTCCGCGCCGTCCCCGTCGAGGTCGCCCAGCATCATCGTCTGGCCGAGCTGCAACGGATCGGGCTGCGCCAGCGTCGTGACCCAGCTCGAGCCGAGCCAGGCGACCGGCGAAGCGAAGTTCATGCCGTTGCCGAGCACGCAGTGCACGCCGCCGCCGCGATGGCCGCAGAGGTCGCCGAGGCCATCGCCGTTCACGTCCCCGAGCCGGAGCGAGCCGTAGGTCTGCGGCAAGGCGCCGCCGTCGGCGTCGGAGAAGGTGCTGGTCCACGTACGGAAGTCGAAGAAGGCCGAGCCGTTCGAACGGACGCAGTAGACGCCGACGATGCCCCGGCCGCAGAGGTCGGCGAGTCCATCGCCGTCGAGGTCGCCCATCTGGATCGTGCTGCCGTATTGCACGGGCCCCCAGGAGTCGTCGTCACCGAAGTTCGGATGCCAGAGCGTCGCCGCGGCGAAGGTCCCGTCGCCCTGCGCGAGCGCGCACCAGATCGCGTCCGCGCGGCGGGCGCAGGCGTCGTCTCGCCCGTCCCCGTCGATGTCGCCGAACTCGAGGCTGTCGTAGCGCGAGGGGTCCGTGCCGAACTCCGCGAGGGAGAAGTCGCTTCCCGAGCCCGCCGGGGCCCCCAGAAGTGCGCTCACCTCCCAGATCGCGCTGCCCGCATAGCAGGCCTCGAGGCCTGGATCGCCGCCGATCTCCGTCAGGCAGAGCCCGTGTTGGGTGCGCACGTGCCCATCCGAGAAGAACGTGAAGCCCGCCGCGAGCTCGTCCCGGCAGAGCGCCAGGCCGAGCGACGTGGGTGCCCCCCCCGGTGCCGGCGAGACGAGGCATCGCCCCGCGTGCCGGATGTCGCGCTCGGTCAGGCGGAAGACCTGACGATCGTCGTCGGCGCACGACGCGAAGGCGAGCCGCTCGTTCGCCGTGCCGAGATCGAGCACGGCGAGACAGACGTCGCCGAGGGAGGTGCCCTGGGCGACGAGGGCCACGTGCGCCCGGTCGAGATCGGCGAAGGCCACCTCCCGCGCATTCCAGGCGTTCGCGCCGACGCCGGGATCGAAGGCGCCGTAGGTCGTGATGATCGAGCTGCTCTCCGCGGTCTCGAGGGTCGAGAGGTTCGAGGGCAGGGTGTCGATGTTGTAGGCGCGGTAGGCGCGCAGGCGATGGGCCGGGGCGTGGCGCAGATGCGCCTCGAAGGCGAAGCGTCCCGAGTGGATGTGGTCGGAGTGGTCGGAGCCGTTGTAGGCCGTCATGTCCTGGATGCGCAGGACCTCAGGCTCGCGCAGCGCCACGATCGCGGCGAGCGTGTCGATCAGCTGGCTGCGGCTGTATTGCTGGGTACCGTCGAGCGAGTCGATCGACGTGCCGAGGGGGCCGTTCCAGAGGTTCATGAGGCTCTGGTTGCCGGTCGAGGCGTAGCCCGTGCCGTTCGGGTTGCCGTCCGGCAGACGCAGGAAGACGACGACGACGTCGGCGACGCCCGCGAGCCGGAAGGCCGTGAGCGTGCGGCCCTGGATCAGGACCGGATTGGTCGTCCAGCTATTCGGCACGCCGGCCATCTGCGCGTAGGCCGCGCGGATGCCGGCCTCGCGCGAGAGCCAGTAGCCAGGTCCGTTGCCCGCATCGCCCGCGGTGAGGAAGACCGTCCAGCTGGGCAGGCCTTCGGCGATCCCGTCGGGCACGGCGGGCGTCATGAAGTAGAGGTCGTCGTCCTCGTGGGCGACGATCTGCAGCTGGCCGCGCGGGGCGGCTTGCGTGGTGAGCGGAAGGAGGAACGCGAGCACCAGCGCGACCGCCCAAAGCGTCGCGGACGAACGCGCGGAGCTCGTCTGTGCGGGCGGGTCGGGCTGCTGGACTTCGTTCTCGGATGACACGTGCGTTCCTCTCGAGTGCGGGGCGGCGTCGACGAGGGATCCCCTCGGATGCGAGACGGCGACGTGGGTCATTGTCTCATGTCCCGCCCCGGGTGGGCGGAGGGATTCGCGGCTGAGCGGGTCGATCACGCGATTTCCATGACGTCGGCTCGTGCCCGTCTGCTCGTGCTCGTGGTCGTGCCGAGCCTGCCGGTCCGAGCCCCCGCCGACGGACTCTCCCGGCCCCCGGACCGCCTGCGTTAGAGTCTCCCGTCCCGACGACGGTCCCGAGCCGGACCGCCCGATCGCGACGAGGAGCGCCCATGAGCCAGCCCCCCATGACCTTCGAGGCCGCGGTCGCCGCGCTGACCGGGCCGGGCGGTCCCTTCGAGCTCGTGACGGAGACCGTGGGCGGGCACGAGATGCCCGTCTTCAAGAACCGCTTCCGCTCGCTGCGAGACGTCCTCCATCACTCGAAGCAGTTCGGCGACGCCGAGCTCGCCGTCTGGGACAACGGCGTGCGATGGACCTTCGCCGACCACGCGCGGCAGGTGGCGAGCGTGGCAGCGGCGCTGCGTGAGCGGCATGGCGTGGGGCCCGGCAGTCGCGTCGCGATCCTGGCGGCGAATGCGCCGGAGTGGGTGCTGACGGCGTGGGCGACGCTCAGCCTCGGCGGCGTCGTCGTCGCGATGAACGGCTGGTGGCAGGGCGACGAGATCCGCTACGGCCTGGGACTCACGGAGCCGGACCTGCTGCTCGCGGATCGCGGTCGGCTGGCGCGTCTCGAGGGAGATCCGGGCGTGCCGACCTTCGTGATGGAGGAGGACTTCGCGGACTGGCTCGCACACGCACCCGATGCCGAGCTCCCCGACACACCGATCGACGAGGACGACCTCGCGGCGATCATGTTCACGAGCGGCACGACCGGTCGGCCGAAGGGCGCGATGGTCAGCCATCGCAACCTGATCGCCTTCCTGATGCTGAACTTCTGCAACGGCGCGGTCGGACGCATGACGAATCCGCCGCCGGCGGACGCCCAGCCTGCATCGCCGCCGGTCTCGATCCTCTCGAGCCCGCTCTTCCACGTCTCGGGCTTCCAGGCGGGCGCGCTGATGGGCCCCGCGACGGGGCTCAAGTCGGTCTGGACGACGGGCCGCTTCGATCCAGTGAAGATCATGCGGCTCACCCTCGAGGAAGGCGTCACGCGCTGGGGCGGCATCACGACCCAGCTCTGGCGACTCGTCGAGCATCCCGATTTCGAGCCCGGGAAGTTCAAGCAGATCCGTTCGACCGGCGGTGGCGGCTCGGCCTTCTCGCCGGATCTCCAGCGCACGCTGCGTGAGAAGCTCCCGCAGGCGGCCCACGACTTCAACGTCGGCTACGGCTCGACGGAGTGCGCAGGGCTCTGCGCGATGGCCACCGCCGAGATGCTGCTCGCGCATCCGGACACGGCGGGGCGCACGTTGCCGGGCAACGAGATCGCGATCCTCGACGACGACGGCAAGCCCGTTCCCGACGGCGTCGACGGCAACATCTGCGTGCGCGGCCCGAACGTCATGCTCGGCTACTGGCGCAATCCCGAGGCGACGGCCGAGACGTTCTTCGAGGGCGGCTGGCTGCGCACGGGCGACGTCGGCCAGATGCGCGACGGGCTGCTCTTCCTCGCCTCGCGCAAGCGCGACCTGATCATCCGCGGCGGCGAGAACATCTACCCGCTCGAGATCGAGAACCGCCTCGACGACCATCCCGACGTCGCCGAGGCCGCCGTCGTCGGCGTCGACCATCGCGAGCTCGGCCAGGAGGTGAAGGCCTTCGTGGTGCCGCGGCCCGGGGCGAGCCTCGATCCCGAGGCGATCAAGGCCTGGGTGGCCGAGACCCTCGCCTACTACAAGGTGCCCACCTACGTCGAGATCCGGACCGAGCCCCTGCCGCGCAACGCGACGGGCAAGGTGCTCAAGCCCGTGCTGACGGGCGAGGCGGAGAACACCTTCCGCGAGGAGTGAGACGCGGCCCGTGCGGCGTCCCGGCCCGCAGGCTCGAAACGAACGAACCCGCCGACCGGGTACGTCGGAACCGTCACGAAGAAGGAAGAGAGACGAGACATGGCGAAAGGACCGCTCGCAGGCATCCAGGTTCTCGAGGTCGCGGGCATCGGCCCCGGCCCCTTCTGCGGCATGATGCTCGCGGACATGGGCGCGGACGTCGTGCGCATCGACCGCGCCGATCGCGTGCGCGGGGGGGATCCCGCGAAGCCCTTCCCGGACGTGCTGGCCCGCGGCCGCCGCAGCGTCGGCGTCGACCTGAAGCAGGCGGAGGGCGTCGAGACCGTGCTGCGTCTCGTCGAGCAGGCGGACGTGCTGATCGAGGGCTTCCGGCCCGGCGTGATGGAGCGACTCGGCCTCGGGCCGGACGTCTGCCTCGCGCGCAACCCGCGGCTCGTCTTCGGGCGCATGACGGGTTGGGGGCAGGAGGGGCCGATGGCCCGGATGGCCGGGCACGACATCAACTACATCGCGCTGACCGGCGCGCTCGCGGCGATCGGTCGCAAGGGCAGCCGGCCGACGCCGCCGCTCAACCTCGTCGGCGACTTCGGCGGCGGCGGCATGCTGCTCGCGTTCGGGATCGCGGCGGCGCTGGTCGAGCGGGCGACGAGCGGGAAGGGGCAGGTCGTCGACGCGGCGATGGTCGACGGGGCCTCGACGCTGATGGGCTTCTTCTCGGGCATGGCGAAGCTCGGTGCGTTCCGCGAGGACCTCGGGACCAACATCCTCGACTCCGGCGCGCATTTCTACGACACCTACGAGACGAAGGACGGGAAATACGTCTCGATCGGCTCGATCGAGCCCCAGTTCTACGCGGAGCTGATCGAGAAGCTCGGCCTCGAAGGCGAGGCGCTGCCGCGACAGAACGACATGGCGGCCTGGCCCGCGCTCAAGGAACGCTTCGAGGCGATCTTCAAGACGAAGACGCGGGACGAGTGGTGCGCGATCCTCGACGGCTCGGACGTCTGCTTCGCGCCCGTGCTCGCGCTCTCCGAGGTGAAGGACCATCCGCATATCAAGGCGCGTGGCACGATCGTCGAGCGCCACGGCCTCGAACAGCCCGCGCCTGCGCCGCGCTTCAGCCGCACGGTGCCCGAGCTCGACCGACCGCCGGCGCACGCCGGACAGCATACGGACGAGGTGCTGGTGGGATTCGGGTTCTCGGCCGCCGAGATCGCGAAGCTGCGCGAGGGCAAGGCCGTCGCCTAGACGTTCACCTGGACCGTCGGAAGGGCGGTTCCGGCGGGCATCGGTGGAAGGGTCGCGTTAACGTCCGGCCTGCCCGGCTGCGCGTCCGACGGCTCTCGCCCCTCCCGTACGGTGTGTCGGGGACGGCGCGGCGGTCAGGCCGCGCGACGCCGCCTCGGGCGCGAGCGGCGCACGAGGCGCACGAAGAGACGCACGACAGGGAGGCCGCGTGAATCCGAAGCTCGCATCGATCGCCATCGGCGTGCTCGTCCTGATCCTGTTCGGCCAGCGCTGCTACCACTCGGTGCCCGCCGGCCACGTCGGCGTCGCGGTGCTGCTCGGTCAGGTGCAGGACCAGACCTTTCCGGAGGGGCCGCATTTCCCGGTGAACCCGCTCTACAGCTGGCGGGATCTCGACGCGCGCCAGGACAGCTTCAAGATCTCCCAGCTCGAGATGCCGACGCGGGACCAGCTCCTGTCGAAGGTCGACCTCTCGATCCAGTGGCGTCTCGATGCGAGCCGCGCCGCCGAGATCGTCCGGGATACCGGGGACAAGGAGCGCCTCGTGCAGGTCCACCTGCATCCGAAGACCCGCTCCCTGATCCGGGAGCTGGGCACGACGATCGAGCGCGCCGAGGATCTCTTCCGGGACGAGGTCCGGGAGAAGCTCTCGGCGGAGCTCGACCGGCGGCTGCGCGAGTACGTGGCGAGCAAGGGCATCCTCGTCGACTCCGTGCTGCTGCGGAACATCAATCTGCCGCCCGTGCTCGCCGAGGCGATCTCGCGCAAGAAGGAGCGCGAGCAGGAGGTCGAGCGCCAGCGCGCCGAGCTCGAGCGCATCAAGCTCGAGCAGGAGCAGCAGGTCGCGCAGGCCGAAGCCTCGCGCCGCGCCGCCGAGGAAGATGCCAAGCGCCTTCGGATCCTCGCGGACGCGAAGGCCTACGAGATCGCGACGATCAACAAGGCCGCCTCGGGCAATCCCGCCTACATCCAGCTCCAGAGTCTCGAGGCCCTCAAGAAGATGGCCGAGGATCCGGCGGCGAAGCTCTACTTCATCGACGGCGACTCGCGCACGCCACTGCCGCTCCTGCACATGGGCGACGCGGCGGGTGCTTCGCGTCGCTGATCGGGCGGGCCCGATCCCGCGCGAGGACTCATTTCCAGGCGAAGACCGGCTGCTCGTAGTGCGACACGCGAGTGTGTCGGCCGTGGATCAGGACCTCGCGCATCTGGAAGAGGATCGCGGCCGTCGGGCTGTGGATCGACGTGCCGAGCATCGGGATCGGGATCGAGAGCAGAGGCCGGTCGCTCTCGGGGATCTCGCTCAGCACGGGCACCTCGGGCCTGTCGAGCTCGGCGAGCGGGACCGTGTGCACGCGCTCGACCTCGTGCGGATCGGGCCGCAAGGTCTGGCTCGGGTCGCCCCAGACCACGACCGGCGTCATGCGGAAGCCCGATCGCGTCGGGAAGTCGTCGAGCAGGCCGAGCACGGCGTGCTCGGACAGCGCGAGGCCGATCTCCTCCCGCGTCTCGCGCAGTGCCGCCTCCTCGACGGTCTCGCCGGCGTCGAGGCGCCCGCCCGGCAGCGCCCATTGATGGGCGTGCCGCTTGAGCTTCGACGTGCGACGCGTGATGAGGAAGCTCGCGCGGCCCTCCGCATCGGCCGTGATCACGAGCGCGACGGCCGCCGGGCGCAGGCCGGGCTGCGTGCAGGCAACACGGGGAAAATCGTCGAGTCGGGCGCGAACGTGCGCAAGGAGCGCGTCGCCGAAGTGTCGGGTCGGATCGGTCACCGGGCCATCATAGGGGACCCGCCCGACGCGGGAAGTCGGCGCGACGCGAGCCAGGCATGGCCGCGCCGTCGGGCCTGCGCGAGCATGCGACGCTCGTGCGGCGCCGGAACGACGAGCGCGTCGGGCGGGGCACGGGGTAGCGGCGGACGAGCCGTCCGGTCCTCCGGGCGCGACCCGCGCCGTTCGGCGACGAGGGAGGACGACGAGCGTGACGAGCACGGAGCAGGTCGAGACCTCGGGACCGCCGGGCGCCGATCCCGGCTGGTCGGGCGCCTGGAGGCGCGCCCGCGCCCTGCTCGAGGGCGTGACCCGCGATCGGGTCGCGGCGAGTGATCCCGGCGTCGAGCTCGCCATCCTCGACTGGGGCGGCGAGGGCGAGCTTGCGATCTTCCACCACGCGAACGGCTTCTGTGCCGCGACCCTCGCGCCGATCGCGCACGCCCTGCGCGATCGCTACCGCGTCGTCTCGATCGACGCGCGGGGGCATGGCGACTCGACCTCCGTGTCGCCCCACGACGATCCGCGGGCCTACGCGTGGGCGACGCTGGTCGACGATCTGCAGACGGCGGTGCACGCGATCCTCGCGCGTACGGGGCGCCCGCGCGTGGCGCTCGGGATCGGGCACTCCTTCGGCGGTGCGCTCTCGCTCGCGGCCGAGCTTCGCGAGCCCGGGCTCTTCGAGCGGCTGCTGCTCTGCGACCCCGTGATCCTGCCGCCACTCACGCTGGAGGAGCGCCGGCAGATGAGCCGCGGACCCGGCCTCGCGGCGTCGACTCGAAAGCGACGGGATCGCTTCCCGTCGCGCGAGGAGGCGTATGCGCATTGCCGCACGCGCGCGCTCTTCGCGGACTTCACGCCCGAGGCCCTCGCGCTCTACGTCGGTGAGGGGATGCGCGAGACGGAGGACGGCGAGATCGCGCTCAAATGCGATCGCGAGATCGAGGCCGCGATCTTCGACCAGGGCGGCAGCCTCGACTTCGATCGCGACATCGAACGCGTGCGCGCCCGCGTGCTGTTCCTCCATGCGGGACGCGGTAATTTCGACGTCCGTGCCTACGAATCCCTCGCGGCCCGCATGCCCGAAGGACGGGTCGAGCGGCTCGACGCGGGCCATCTCTTCCCGCTCGAGGAGCCCGAGCGCGTGCTCGAGGCGGTCGGGTCCGACCCGACGAGACAGGAGTGAGTGACGATCATGCCCGCACTGCCCGATCATCCCGAGACCCTTCGGCCCGAGGACTTCGCCGTCTTCAAGCCCGACAAGATGGGCAAGGCCACGATCTTCGAGTCCGAGCGCGTGCTCGTCGGACTGAACTGCTTCGAGCCCGGTCAGGAGCACGCGCTGCACGCGCACGCGGGGATGGACAAGGTCTATCACGTGCTGACGGGGCGGGGGACCTTCCTGCTCGAGGGACGCGAGCTGCCCATGGAGCCGGGCATGATGCTGATCGCGCCCGAAGGCGTGCCGCATGGCATCCGCAACGACGGCGCCGAGCGCCTCGTCGTGACCGCGATCCTCGCGCCCGGTCCGGGGAAGAAGTAGTCGTGCGGGCGAGCCGGCTCTCGGCGCTGCTGATCTCGTTCGGCCTCTGCGCCGCGGCGCCGGTCGGCGCAGAGGGCTCGGCCGGTTACTCGCCCTACGCCGATCGCGCCTTCCCCGACCGCGTCTTCTGGGGCGACACGCATCTCCACTCGAGCTGGTCACCGGACGCCGGCGCCGGCGGCAACCTTTCGATCACGCCCGACCTCGCCTACCGCTTCGCCAAGGGCGAGACGATCACCGCGCACAACGGCGAGCGCCTCGCCCTGCGCCGTCCGCTCGACTTCCTGCTCGTCGCCGACCACAGCGAGTACCTCGGCCTCTACCCCATGCTCGACGAGGGCCATCCCGACCTGCTGGCGAGCGGGACCGGCGCGCGCTGGGCCGAGCTCGTGCGCGCGGGCAAGCGCGGCGTCGTCGGCGGGGAATTCGCGGCGAGTCTGCCGCAGGGCAAGGACCTGATCGGCAGCCCCTCGTTCCAGCGCGACGTCTGGCAGCGCGTGATCGAGAACGCCGAGCGCCACGACGATCCCGGCCGCTTCACGGCCTTCATCGGCTACGAGTGGACCTCGATGCCCCGCGGCGCGAACCTGCATCGCATCGTGCTCTTCGCCGACGGCGCCGCAAAGACCTCGCAGGTCGTTCCCTTCCGCTCCGTCGACAGCGACGATCCCGAGGCGCTCTGGCGCTACCTCGCCGACTACGAGGCGAAGACGGGCGGCCGCGCCCTCGCGATCCCGCACAACAGCAATCTCTCCGCCGGACGCATGTTCGAGACGACCCGCATGGACGGCTCGGCCTTCACGCCCGCATATGCCGAGGCGCGTCGGCGCTGGGAGCCCGTCGTCGAGGTGACCCAGATCAAGGGCGACAGCGAGACCGCACCCCATCTCTCGCCCGACGACGAGTTCGCCGACTACGGCACCTGGGACGCGGCCGAGGGCATGGCGCCGGGCGTCCACGAGGACTGGATGTACGAGGGGGAGTACGTGCGGCCGGCGCTGGCCCGGGGACTCGCGCTCGGCCGCACCCTCGGCGCGAATCCCTTCGCCTTCGGACTGATCGGCAGCACCGACTCGCATACCGGCCTCGCGACCGCGGACGACGATGATTTCTGGGGCAAGTTCAGCTCGAACGAGCCGCATGCCGGGCGTGCGAACGAGCTCTTCGCGGCGAACTTCGTGCTGCCCGAGAACGCCGCGACGGGCTCCTTCTCCGACCGCACGCGCCTCGAGGGCGCGCGACTCGACCAGCTGATGAGCTACAGCCTCGTCGCCTCGGGCTTCGCCGCGGTCTGGGCGCGGGAGAACACGCGGGCCGAGCTCTTCGACGCGATGCGCAGGCGGGAGACCTTTGCCACGACGGGGCCGCGCATGACCGTGCGCTTCTTCGGCGGCTGGGACTATGCGCGCGAGGACGCGGTCGCTCCGGATCTCGCGGCCAGGGGGTACGCGAAGGGCGGGCCGATGGGGAGCGTGCTGCCGACCAGGACGGGGGCGGGAGCGCCGCGCTTCCTGGTTGCGGCGTTGCGGGATCCGGAGGGCGCGAACCTCGACCGGGTGCAGATCGTGAAGCAATGGACGGGCGAAGGCGGCGCGCGGCACGAGCGGATCTTCGACGTGGCGGTCTCGGGTGGTCGTCGGATCGGGCGCGACGGGCGCTGTCGCAAGGACGTGGGCGATACGGTCGACGTCGAGCGGGCGACGTATACGAACACGATCGGGGCGGCGCAGCTCACGGCGTATTGGGAGGACCCGGACTTCGACGCGACGAAGCCGGCCGTCTATTACGTGCGGGTGCTCGAGATCCCGACGCCGCGCTGGACGACCTACGACGCGGCTCGCTTCGGGACGCCGCTTCCCGAGCGGGTGCCGGCGACGACCCGGGAGCGCGCCTACACCTCGCCGATCTGGTACGAGCCCGGGGCCTGATCGGGCGCGCGGCCGCGCTCCGGCCCGGCCGCGGTCGGCAGCGCGAGGCGACGCGCGATCTCGGCGCAGACGAGCCAGAGCCGATCCTGACCCCAGACGCAGAGATCGGGCTCGCCTGCAGGCCCGCGCAGCCGGTAGCTCGGCACGCCCCAGAGCCCGAGCTCGTCGTAGAGGAGCCGGCGATTGGCTTCGAGCTCCTCGCTCGGATCGTCGCGGTCGAGATGCGTGCGGGCCTCGTCCCAGTCGAGTCCGGCCTGCTCGACGACCCATCGGAGTCCTTCGTCGCTCCCCGTCGGCCGTCCCTCGACGAAGGCCGCGCGCAGGAAGGCCGACAGGTAGGCCCGCTCGCGCCCCGCTTCGCGCGCCCAGGGCCAGAGCGAGAAGCCGCGCGTGACGGCGCGTCCGATCGGGTCGTACATGTCGCCGTAGGGGAGTCCTGCGTGCAGCGCCTCGCGTCGCGCATCGAGCCAGATGTAGAGGCCCTTCGCCGCGGGCGCGGGGACGCCGCGCATCACCATCGGCATGACGGGACGCAGCCGGACGGGCACGCCGACCGCGTCGGCGATCGCGAGGCTGCGGTCGAAGATCGCAGCCGTGTAGGGCGAGCGCAGGGAGGGAAACATCTCGAGCTCGAGACGTCCGTCGTTCCGACGGGGCCCCGGATCGAGGGGCGGTCGGTCGAAGCGGGGCGCGCTCGCGCCGTGGCGAGCTGCGCCGAGTCGGCCGAGGCGCCGCTCGAGGTGATGCAGGCGATCGACGCCCCAGTACCAGTCGCCCGCATACCAGAACATTGCGCCGGAGTAGTGTCGGCGACGCGCGCGCAGGGCGTTGCCTTCGCGAAGCGTCTCCCGGGTCGCCTCGTCGCTCGCCAACGCAGCCTCCTGCGTCAGTCGATCGAGCGCGTGGCGATCCGCGCGCCAGAGCGCCGAGCCGGCGCCGAGCGCGAGCTCGAGGAAGCTGTCGTCCCGGATCCGGCCGGCGAGCAGCCGCTCGACCCGACGGATGTCGCCGGCGTCCGGACGCCCCGCATCCTGTGGAAACGAGAGCCCATAGTGGGGCGCGACCCAGGCGCAGTCGCGCCGCGCATACGCCGTGAGCAGCTCGGGCTCGGGCTCGTGCAGTGCGTCCGTGCGACCCACGAGATGGAAGCGGATCTCGATCGCATGGCGTTCGAGCAGAGGACCGACCGCCTGCAGCGCGAGATGCGAGTAGGGATCGTCGACCTGGTGGAAGAGCTCGACCCGATGCGGCGCCCGGCGCAGCCGTCGGCCGAGCTCACGCAGCGCGAACCCGGCTTCGCGCAGGCGCGGCAGGACGCGGAGCAGGCGGCGCTGGGCCGAGCGCTGGCGGGCGCCGAGGTCCTGGCGGCTGGCGAGCCCCGGCTGGGGACCGGCGTGCGCGTCGCGCGGCGGGCTCGGCATGCCCGGCTCACTCCTCGACGAAGGTGTTCTCGCCCTGGCCCGCGAGCACGTGCTTCATGACCTTGCCGGTCGCGTTGCGCGGCAGGGGCTCGGTCCGGATCTCGATGATCTCGGGGACCTTGAAGTAGGCGAGGGCCTCGGCGGCGAAGTCGCGGATCGCGGCCTCGGTCGGTCGGGCGCCGGCGTTCGGGACGATCACGGCCTTCACGCGCTGGCCGAGCTCGCGGTCCTCGACGCCGTAGACGGCGACCTCGGCGACGTCGGGATGCAGCTCGATGCGGTTCTCGATCTCGGCCGGGTAGATGTTCTCGCCGCCGCGGATGATCATGTCGCGCAGGCGCGACTCGAGGTAGAGACGCCCGTCGCGCAGATGGCCGAGGTCGCCCGTATCGACCCATCGTCCCGGCAGCATCGCCTCGGCGTTCGCCTTGGGATTGTTCAGGTACTCGAGCATGACGAGCGGGCTGCGCACACAGATCCGTCCGTTCTCGCCCTCGGGCAGCTCGCGGCCTGCCTCGTCGACGATCTTGACCTGCACCGTCGGCAGCGGCGGCCCCACGCAATTCGCGGCCTCGCGCAGCATCGCGTTGTCCGCGTAGCTGACGAGACCGCCCGTCTCGCTCGAGCCGTAGCCCGTGCCGATCGCGTTGCCGAGGTGCGGGAAGCGCCGCTCGATCGTGCGGATCAGCTCCGGCGTCGTCGCCGATCCGCCGACCCCGATCTGCGTGAAGCGGCTCGCGTCGAGGGCCTCGATGTCCGGGTGGTCGAGCAGGCGGAAGACGTGGGTCGTGGCGCCGCTCCAGCTCGTGATGTCCTCCTCGCGCGTGAGGCGGATGATCTCGGTCGGATCGAATCGGCCCATCGGCCAGACGGTCTTGACCCCGCCCGCGAGGCTCGCCGTCGTGCTGCCCATCGTGCCCGAGAGGTGGAAGAGCGGGAACGGCGCGAGCGTCGCGCCGGGCGGGTTCGGCGCGGGCGGCTCGGTCATCGCCCGCCGCGCGCCGATGAAGAAGCTCGTCATCGTGAAGGCGACGATCGTGCGATGGCTGACGAGGGCGCCCTTCGGCCGTCCGGTCGTGCCCGAGGTGAAGAGCAGGAGCGCCGGATCGTCCTCGGCGATCGGCGTATCGGGCAGCGACGCACCCGGTGCATGCCGCCGCAGCGCCTCGAAGTCGTCCTCGAAGCAGACGACCGGGATGCCGACGTCGACGCCCTCGAGCCGGGCCAGGCGCTTGCGGTCCGCGAGCAGCAGGCGCGGCTTCGCGAGATCGAGGCCGTAGCGGATCTCGTCCGCCGCCCACCAGCCGTTCATCGCGATCACGACCGCGCCGAGCGACACGAGCGCCCAGTAGGAGAGGATCCACTCCGGCGCATTCGCGGCGAGGATCGCGACGCGGTCGCCGTGGCCGATGCCGTACTGCTCGCGCAGGGCCGCCGCGACCGAGGCCACGTCCGCGAGATGCTCGGCATAGGACCATCGCCGCCCGTCGGAGAAGACGAGGTACTCCTTGTCGCCATGGGCCGCGGACTGCGCGAGCAGGTCGCGCAGCGAGCGCGCGCGGTTCTTGTAGACCTGCATGCGCTCGCCGAGCACGGTTTCTTCGACGAGCTCGAAGGGGCTGCCCGGGGAGAGCAGGCGGGCGGTCGCTTCCTCGACGGTCGGGCGCTTCGCGGTCGGGGTGTCGGACATGGTCGGGCGATCCTGAGGCTGGGGCCCCGGCGCGCGGGCCGGGCGGGGCCGGTTCAGTAGGGCTCGAAGACGATCGGCAGCGACGCGAAGCCCTGCACGTACTCCGTGTAGAGCCGCTCGCTCGCGGCGAGGTCGACCTCGTACTCGGGCATGGCCGTGAGGATCTCCTCGAGGGCGACCCGCGCCTCGAGACGCGCGACGTGGCGGCCGAGGCAGGCGTGGGTGCCGTGGCCGAAGCCGATCGTGCGCGGGGCGCGGCGATGGAGATCCCAGGTGTCGGCGTCGGGGAACTCGCGCTCGTCGCGGCTGGCGGAGGCGTAGAGGAGCAGCACGGGCTGGCCGGCGCGCAGCTTGTGGCCACGCAGCTCGACGTCCTCCTTGAGCACGCGCGCCATGAACTGCGTCGGCATGTCGAAGCGCACGGTCTCCATGAAGGCCTCGAGCATCAGCTCCGATCGGCCCTGCACCTCGCGCCGCGCGTCGGGCCGCTCCCAGAGCCGGTGCAGCGTGGCGGCCAGCATCTTCGGGATCGTCTCCGTCCCGGCGATCATCAGCTCCTTGAGGAGCGAGGCGATCTTCTCGTCCGACATGCGCCCGCCGTCGACCTCGGCGGCCATGTAGCGGCCGAGCACGTCGCCCTGGTCGCGGCCGCCGCGGCCGCCCGTCCGGCGTCGCGTGCGCACGAGCTCGAGGAAGTACGCGTCGAGCTTCGCGAAGGCCTCGACGCCGGCTTGCGTGATGCCGAGGGCGCCGGGCTCGCGATGGAAGACGTCCTCGACCCAGGCGCGCAGCATCTCGCCGTCGGCCTCGGGGAAGTTCAGCACGCGACAGATCGAAAGCGTCGAGAGATGGCTGCCGAGCTCCTTCACGACGTCGAGCCGGCCGGTCTCGCGCACGCGTTCGAGGCGGTCGCGCACGATCTTGCGGAAGTCCTTCTCGAATTTCTTGACCTTGCCCGGGAGGAAGATGCCCGAGACGAGGGCGCGATGGGCCGTGTGGCGGGGCGGGTCCATCATGTCGAGGGCGGGGAAGACCTCGACGACCTTCTGGAGCACGTGGGCCGCCGTCGTGCCCTGCTCGGCCGTGTAGAGGTCGGGGGACTGGCAGGCGTCCCAGACGTCCTCGAAGGTCGAGAGGGCCCAGCAATCGAAGCGCTCGACGTGATGGACGGGGCTCTCGGCGCGCAGCCGTCGGTAGATCGGATGCGGGTCGTCGAAGATCTCGCGCGCGAAGGGGTCGTACGCGACGGCGGAATCGGGAGCGGGCGGGGGGACCATGGTCGGGCGATCCGTGCGGGTGCGGGAGGCCGGCACGGTAGCGCAGGGCGGGCGGGGGGCCGCGCCGCAGAGACCGGAGGGTCGAGCGCGGGGTGCGGAGCCGCAGCGACCGGGACGTCGCGCCGGGGCCGGCGCGCTCAGCCCGGACCGAGCAGCGAGCGGTCGCCCTGCTCCATCTGCGTGCGCCCGCGCCGCCGCCGGCTCCGCCAGCCCTCGGCCGTCCGCACGAGCTCGTCCTCGTACTCGATCCAGCTCTCGTAGGTCTTGCCGGCGTGGGCGCCCTTGCCGAAGTGCATGACCCGGCAGTAGCAGCGGCTGCGTGCCTCGTCGCCCTCGAGCTCGATGCGGTAGTTGCCGAGCAGGTGCTGGCTCGGGCCGCAGCCGTCGAGGTAGCTGCGGATCGTCGCCACGACGGTCTCGCGCCCGGTCTGCGCCCACTCGCCGAAGTCCATCACGACGTCCTCCGTGAAGACGCCGGCGAGACCCGGCCAGTCGCGGCGGTCGAGGCATTCCGCGTAGTGGTCGAGCACGGCGATGATCTCGAAGCGGTCGCGTGCCTCGCCCATCAGCCGTTCTCCCGGGCGAAACGTCCCCCGTAGAGCAGCGGGCTCGAAGACTGACGCGGATGGATGCGCACGATCACGCGCTCGGTTCCGGGCGGATCGAGATCGGCCGGCGGCTCGGCGCCGCCGGACCCCTCGCGGAACTGCCGGCGCAGGAACGCGCGGTCGGGATCCTCCTCGATCGAGGCCGTGCCGCGCAGCTCGACGTAGCGCGTGTGGTCCTCGGGATGGATCACGCAGAAGGTGACGAGGGGGTTCGCGAGCAGGTTGCGGTACTTGATGCGGTCCTTGATCGTCGAGATCCGCACGCACGCACCGTCCCAGACGTAGCCGACGGGATTCGTCGAGATCAGCCCGTCCGAGGCGCGGATCGTGCTCATCACGCCGTGATGGGTCGCGGCCAGGATCTCGCGATGGGCCGCGGGGATCTCGATCTCGTCGGTCTTCGTCATGGGGTCGCTCCTTGCCCGGCGAGTCTCGCACGCGGTCCGCGCGCCGCCAGGGGGCGCCCGGCGCATCGCGTGCAGGGCGGCGGACATGATGGCCGACGGGCCCTCCGCTCTATGCCAACATCGCAGCCGAGGAGGCGCGTGCAGGCATGGCCGGGGACGAGCTCTTGCGACGGGACGAGCGGGACGTGCGGCATTGGGACGAGACGGTCGACGTGCTCGTCGTGGGCTTCGGCTGCGCCGGCGCCTGCGCGGCGATCGAGGCGGCGGAGGCGGGGGCGCGGGTGCTCGTCGTCGATCGCTCCGGTGGACCGGGCGGCACGTCGATCAACTCGGGTGGCTTCCTCTACCTCGGTGGCGGCACTGCGCTCCAGAAGGCGCTCGGCTACGAGGACTCGCCGCAGAACATGTTCGACTACATGATGGCGGCCTGTGGTCCGGATCCCGACGAGGCCTTGATCGCGCCCTACTGCGAAGAGAGCGCCGCACACTTCGACTGGGTCGTCGCCCGCGGCGTTCCGTACAAGGAGAGCTTCTTCCCCGGCGCCCACGAGCCCTTCCATAGCGACGACGGCCTCGTCTTCTCCGGCAGCGAGCACGCGCATCCCTTCAACCAGATCGCGCGACCCGTGCCGCGGGGCCACGCGCCGCGCACGATCCGGGACAAGGGCGCCCTGCTGATGAACAAGCTGATCGCGGCGGCCCTCGGCGCCGGGATCGAGACCGCCTATCAGAGCCGCTGTGACGCGCTCGTGCAGGCGCGGGACGGGAGCGTGCTGGGCTGTGTGCTCACGACGCTCGATGGCGAGCGCTGTGTGCGCGCCCTTCGCGGCGTGATCCTGACGGCGGGGGGCTTCATCTGGAACGACGCCATGCTCGCGCGCTATGCGCCGCAGCTGCTGAAATGCCAGGCGAAGGTCGGGACCGAGACCGACGATGGGCTCGGCATCCGGCTCGGCCTGGCAGTCGGCGGCGAGGCGATCCGCATGGAGGCGGGCGACGTCAGCCTGCCGCTCTTTCCGCCGAACGAGCTGCGCCGCGGCCTCTTCGTCGACCGACACGGTCAGCGCTTCCTGAACGAGGACGTCTACTTCGGTCGCGCCGGCGAGACGATCCTCTACCACCAGGGCGCCCACGCCTATCTCGTCGTCGACGACAGCTGCTTCCTGCGCCCGGAGCATTTCCCGATCCAGGTGGCCGGCGTCGGCGAAACGGTCGAAGAGCTCGAACGCGAGCTCGGCATGCCCGAGGGCATGCTCCAGCACACGGTCGCCTACTACAACGAGCACGCCGCCCGCGGCGAGGATCCCCTCTTCCACAAGGACGCCAAGTGGCTCGCCCCCCTGGCGACGCCCCCCTACGGCGCGATCGACCTGCGCGCGGAGGCCTTCGTCTACCCCGCCTTCACCCTCGGCGGCCTGCGCATCGACCCGCACGGCCGCGTGCTCACGAACGCGAGCGAGCCGATCCCGGGGCTGTATGCGGCGGGGCGGACGACGTCGGGGGTCGCGAAGCATGGGTACAGCAGCGGGATGTCGCTCGGGGACGGCAGCTTCTTCGGGCGACGCGCGGGGCGCCATGCCGCGGCCGGGCGCGGATGAAGGCCGTGCCGGGCGTCCCGGCCGTGTGCCATCCCGGCTCCGGGATCTCTCGCCGCGCGGGCGGGAGCGCTGGTTGCCTCGGCTTCAAAGCTTGGCGCGGCAAGAGCCTTCATGTCGCCGGGATGGCCCCCGGCCGTGCCGCTCGGTATGGGTGCGCTTCGCGGACGGACGCGCCCGCGCGGCGGGTGTAGGGATGACGGCCGTGCTCGGCCGACATGTGTCGGCTTACGCGACGGCTGTGCGGGGCGATCGGGGATTCGTCCTGGCGGGGCGGTGGACGAACGCCGGGGGCGGCTGGCGCCATGGAGTATGGATTCGACCACCTCACGGAGTATCTGGACGATCCGAGTCTCTCGAACGACTCGTTGTGGGATCCATGTCAGGTTCCGACGGGAAATCCCGTGCTTCCAAGAATCGATTCGATCGGGTTGGATGTGCACGAGATCATGGAATCGGGCGACGTCACGGTCAGCTGGGTGACCCAGTGCGCAGACACGGTGAGGCTCGAGCCTGGAGCCCAGACCGTCTCGGCCTCGGGGAGTCAGGCGTTTACTGGCATCGCCGAATCGACCTGGTTCACGATCATTGCCGCCAACGCAAATGCGCAGGTCATGAAGAGCGACGAGGTCGAAGTGTATGAGCTCTTCCAGTCGAACGATTACGACACGGGAAATCAGCGCGTCCGCCGCGTGGTCGATGGCGTCGAACGACTGTTCATCTACGGCCCCGCCGGCGAGGTGCTCGCGGAGCTGGACTCGGTCGGGGATCCGATCGTGGAGTACGTCTATCTCGAAGGGGAGCCCTTGGCGCAGATCCACGGCGCGCCGGGCGCATCGAGCACGTACTACGTCCATGCGAGTCATCTGGAAACGCCTGAACTCATGACGGGTGGATCGGCCGGCGGTCCGCAAGACGTTGCCTGGGAGGCGAAGGCCTATCCGTTTGGCGATGAGTTCTCGACCTATGCTGCGACGGGTGTGACGCAGTCTGCACGATTTCCGGGGCAGCTGGCCGATCAGGACAGTCGGCTCAGCTACAACTGGCATCGGTATTATGATCCGTCGCTTGGGCGGTACATCTCGGCTGATCCGATAGGCCAGGCGGGTGGGGTCAACGTCTATAGCTACGCACTGAATAACCCCGTGCGATACATCGACCCCTTCGGTCTTGAGTTCAGGGTTGTTGGTCGTCCTGGGCCCGCACGAGATCGAGTGCAAGCTGCGTTGGAGAGATTCCGCTCAACGCCGCGTGGACAGGAGATCGAGGCGGCGGCCCCGGATACCGACATCGTCGTGAATGATCGAGGCTGGAACCAGTTCAACCGACCCGGGCTTCCCGGGGATATCCTCATCGACCCCGATGCCCCGGCATGTGTGGAGACCGAGGACGGGCCGCAAGATACGCCGCTAGAGGCGCGTATTGCTCACGAAGGCGGGCACGCACTTGGAGACCACGACGATGGGCCGGGCGGCATGAACAACGTCAATCGAAATGAGAACCCCGTCCGAAGCGCACTCGGCTACCCGGAGCGAACCAAGTACCCATTCCCTTCTGGCGACCAGGGATGCACATGCTCGGAGCCACGATGATTACTCTTGCAAGGGCGGTTGTCGCGATTGCTCTCGCGACTAGCCTGTCAGCGTGTACTCAAGAGACGCTTCGGTTCGAGGATGCTGCACTCGCGGATTTCGTCTCCGAGCAGTGGGAGCCGGATCTCTTCGACGACGAGTGTACGGGTCTCAAATTCGACCCGAGTCGCCCTGTGCTCGTCTTTGCAACCTCTTCCGGCTATTCCGCGAGCCTCCTTGATTTCACCGACCTAGCTTCAGTCGACCTGAAGAGCACGATCGTTGCAGAGGGCGGGTTGGATTCCTTGGCCAAACAAGGAATCTCCGAAGAAAGAACGGCGCCGGTCAGTCTCGCGCCGTATCCATCGCTGACGCCCGCGGTCAGCCCAGAGCCCCGAGACGAATGGCAGCGAGAGGACGGGTACCTCGTGCGCTTCTCCAATCGTGTGCGGTTGCAGGATCGCGTATTTGTTCAGATTTGGGTTAAGGGATCGCGCACATCAAGCGGAGCGCGGATCGACTACGAGTTTGATGATTCAGGGAAACTAATCCGGAGTCATAGGCAGAAGGGGCGGTGCGACGACTGGGGATAAATTGCTACAACTGGCATCGGTACTATGACCCGAGCCTCGGGCGGTACATCTCGGCGGATCCGATCGGGCAGGCAGGCGGAGTCAACGTCTACAACTACGGTTTCAATAATCCGCTGACCTACGTTGATCCTAATGGCCAGAACCCAGCTGCGGTCGCGGCGGTGGTTGGCGGTGTCATCGGGGCGGTCGCCGGGGGAATCGGGGCCGCAAACGCTCCCGGAGCCGACGCCACGACCGTTGCAGCCGGTGCCGCAGTTGGGTTCGTCGCTGGCGCAGCGTCGGTCTTCGGTTTCGGCATTACGAATCCATTCGTTGCGGGTGCAGTCGCGGGCGGGGCTGCAGGTGGCGCAGGGAACTTGGCATCTCAGGCCCTGACGGCGGGGCTCTCCGACGACGGCCTTGCCAGCTTTGCCCCCGATCTCGAGAGCGCCGCCAACGCGTGCCTTGCTGGCGGCGTCGGGGGAGCAGTCGGCGCCGCGTTCGGGCCGGCCGGGTTCGGCCTCGCTTCTCAGGCGGGTGTCGCCGGATCAACGGCGGCGTTCCTGGAGGCTGCGGCGAATGGATCATTCTAAGGACGCAGCTCTCTACGCGAGTGTCTGGACCCGCCGATTTCTGCGGTTGGGAGCAGTCGCCACCATAGCCGTATGGCTACTGCTCGCGGTGTTTGGCGTGCTGATTGGGTTCCGGATTCTGACCGGAGTCCCGTCTGGAGTAACACTCTTAGTAGTCTTCTTCGCGCTTCTCGCCAGCGAGACGATTCTCGTCTTCGCGGGATTCGCTTCGAAGTGCCCTTGTTGCTCTAACCTGGTACTTGTGAACTCGTGGATGGATGCGCATCCGCGGGCGCATCGGGCGCCGATCATCGGATACAAGGTGCTAGTCGTCGATATTCTTATGAAGGACGGCTACCGATGCTTCCACTGTGGTCGGTGTGTTTCACTACAGCGATCGGACAAGTGAGTGCATCGACCGAAAAGTTCAATACAACTGGCATCGGTATTATGATCCGAGCCTTGGGCGGTACATCTCGGTGGATCCCATAGGACAGGCAGGGGGCATCAACGTCTACAGCTACGCGTTGAACGACCCCGTCAATTGGTTCGACCCCTTCGGACTTGCTGTGAACATCGTGATCACTCGCACCGGGACGACGCCCAACTCGGTGACGGGCACCTTCACGGCTTCGAGCGATGTGACCGGAGGCTCGGTATCGGGTCATACGCTGGAGGACCCGAACCCTCCGAATCCCAACCTGCCGGTTCCCGATGGCTCGTATTCTGTGGAGTTGAGTCGATCTCGTAGAAACCCAGTGGAGTGAGTTCTGTGATCCTCTCGAAGCCGCGCCAATCATGCAGGGCGGTCGTCCGTTCATCCCCGCCGGGCTGTGAACGAGCAGCGGGCACGGCCGACACGGATCTCAGTCCGCGACCCGAACCCAGAAGCTCGAGAGGCCCCGGAACGTAGGGTTCGCGGCGTAGACGTGGCCGCCTTCGCCGATCGCGAGCCGGGGGAAGCGGCCCAGCAGGACCGCGAGGGTCTCGCTCGCTTCGAGCCGCGCGAGATGGGCGCCGAGGCAGAAGTGGCGGCCGCCGCCGAAGGCCTGGTGATGGGTGTCTTCGCGCTCGATGTCGAAGCGGTCGGGGTCGGGGTAGATGGCGGGGTCGCGATTCGCGGCGGCGGTCGAGACGATCAGGGACTCGCCTTCGCGGATCTTGACGCCGTCGTACTCGAAGGCGCGATGGGCGATGCGGCCGGAGTTGGTGACGGGCGAGTCGTAGCGAAGCGCCTCTTCGATCGTATTCGCCATGAGGCCGGGCTGCGCGCGCAGCTTCGCGAGCTCCGCGGGATGGCGCAGCAGGGCGCGTACGGCGTTGCCGATCAGGTCGCTCGTCGTGACGTTGCCGGCGAGCAGGAGGAGCGTGCAGAGCGAGACGATCTCCTCGTTCGAGAGCCGGTC
>JACKFD010000022.1 GCA_020632655.1 Spirochaetaceae bacterium | reverse complement strand
CGATCGACTCGTAGAAGAGGTTCATTCCCTTCTCTCGCACCATCGCCTCGACCGCCCCCGCGTCGGGGAAGACGACGTCGACGCTCTTGCCGTAGCGGTCGCGAACGCGATCGATCAGGTCGTAGGTCGCGGGATGGAGCCGACCGGTATCGAGCACGAAGACCCGGGTCGAGGGATCGATGCGATGGAGCATGTCGATCAGGACCATGCCCTCGGGCGCGCCGAAGGAGGCCGAGATCGTGAGCCGCGGATGGAATTTCTCGACCGCCCAGATCAGGATCTCTTCCGCGCTCCGGGACTCCATGGCATCGCGCTCGATCAGCTGCAACACCTCGTCCCGAAAGGGCTTTCCATCGAGCGCATCGACCGCGAACAGAGCCATGGGGGATCCTCGGGGCGCGTGAGTCGCACGAGACGGCCGCTCGGTCAGCGATCTCGTCGGGCGGGGGAAGCGCCTTGATTACACCAGTCGGGATATCCGATCAATTTCCCGACTCGTACAGTCACCTTTCGAAGGAGGCCGAGCCGACCTCGATCGACAGCGCCCCGCCCGGCCAGCCCGACGGGCTCCGGAAGGGCCGCACGCCCTCGCGCCCGGCCAGGGCGAGCACGAGCTCCCGGATCGTGCGCCCGAGACGCGGGTGGACGTAGCGCGGCGCGATCTCCGCCAGGGGTCGGAGCACGAAGGCGCGCTCGTGGGCGCGGGGGTGGGGGACGACGAGCTCCGGCGTCTCGATGCACCGCTCGCCATAGAAGAGGAGGTCGAGGTCGATCGTGCGCGGGCCCCAGCGCAGCGCCTCCCGCCCGCGGTCCCGACCGAGCTCCGCCTCGATCGCCTGGAGTTGCGCGAGCAGCTCGTGGGGCGAGAGCCAGGTGCGCAGCGCGACGACGGCGTTGAGATAGGCGCCCTGATCCGGAGGCCCGACCGGGTCGGTCTCGAAGACGGGCGACGCCGCGAGCAGCAGGATCTGCGCGCTGCGCTCGAGCGCGTCGATCGCGCGCCCGAAGGTCGCCTCCCGGTCGCCGAGATTGGCGCCGACGGCCACGTAGACGATCTCACCACCCGATCGCATCGCGCGTCCTCCCGACCCATCGACCGGCGCCGCAGACCGGGCCACCGCCGACCGATCGGGATCGGAGCCCTACACTGCGCCGCCATGACGACGGCCCATGATCGCACAGCTCCCGCCGCGGGGGTCGATGGCCCGCCGGAGACCCTCCCGCCCGAGCTCCGGGGCCCGGTCCCCGGCCCGCAGTCGCGCGCCCTGGCCGAGCGGCTCGCCCGGGTCGAGAGCCGCAACGTCACGGCCCTCGATCCAAAGCCGATCTTCTGGGAGCGCGCGTCCTTCGCGAACCTGTGGGACGTCGACGGCAATCGCTTCGTCGACCTGACCGCGGCCTTCGGCGTCGCCAACGTCGGCCACGCCCATCCCGAGGTGAGCGCGGCGATCGCCCGCCAGGCAGCGGAGCTGCTGCACGGCATGGGCGACGTCCACCCGCCGCGCGTCAAGGTCGAGCTGCTCGAGCGGCTCGCCGCGCTCTACCCGCGCGGCCGGGCGCAGCAGTCGCCGGAGGTGCGGACCGTCCTCTCCTGCTCCGGCGCCGATGCGGTCGAGACGGCGCTCAAGACGGCGATGCTCGCGACCGGGCGGGCGGGTGTGATCGCCTTCGAAGGCGCCTATCACGGCCTCTCCTTCGGCGCCCTCGACTGCACCTGGCGCGAGGATTTCCGCGCACCCTTCCGTGCACGGCTGCCGGGCGCGACCCGCTTCGCACGCTATGGCGACCTCGCCGACGTGGAGCGACTCGCCCGCGAGCACGGCGAGGAGATCGGCGCCGTACTCGTCGAGCCGATCCAGGGTCGCGGCGGCGAGCGCGTCCCGCCCGACGGCTTCCTGCGCGGCCTGCGCAACCTCTGCGACGAGCGCGGCTGGCTGCTCGTCGTCGACGAGATCTACACGGGACTCGGTCGCACGGGCAGCGTCTTCGCCTGCGATCACGAGGCCGTCGTCCCCGATCTGCTCTGCGTCGGCAAGGGACTCGCCTCGGGCATGCCGATCTCCGCCTGCATCGGCCTGCGCACGGTCTTCGACGCCTGGCCCCGCTCCGTCGGCGAGGCTTTGCATACGCAGACCTTCCTCGGCCATCCCACGAGCTGCGCCGCGGCACTCGCGTCGCTCGATGTGTCGGCTCGCTGGGGGCTGGCCGAGCGCGCCGGGACGCTGGGCGGGCGGGCGCTCGACGCTTTGCGGACGCGGCTTCGGGACGTGCCGGCCGTCCGCGCGGTGCGCGGGCGCGGGCTGATGATCGGCGTCGAGTGTGTGCGGCCCGAGACGGCGCTCGCGGCGACCGCACGAATGCTCGAGGAAGGCTACGTGGTCCTGCCCTCGGGCGACGGCGGGCGGGTGGTCTCGCTGACCCCGCCGCTCGTGATCGGCGAGGCGGCGCTCGAGGCGGCCTGCGAGACGCTCGCGCGCTGCCTCGAGGAGCAGGCCGGGACGGAGCGGGCGGGGACATGACGCGCGCGGAGATCGAGGCGGAGCTGCTCGCCTGGATGTGCTCGCCGTGGAACGCGCCGGGCGCGGGCGAAGGCGGAGCGCCGGGCGCGGGCGACGTCGCGAGTCGCGTCGGCGACGCGTCGGCGACGGACGACGCGCGCTTCGAGCGGATCGCCCTGGCGCTCTTCCGCTTCCAGCTCGCCCACTGCACGCCCTACGCGAACCTGTGTCGGTCGATCGGACGGACTCCGGACGTCGTGACCCGGAGCGACGAGGTGCCCGCGGTGCCGACGGGCGCGTTCAAGGAATTCGACCTGCGCTGCTTCCCGGCCGAGGACACGATCCGCACCTTCCGCACGAGCGGCACCTCGACCCAGCGCCGCGGCCAGCTGCACCTCGACACCCTCGCCGTCTACGAGGCGTCGCTGCTCTCGACGCTGCGCGCCCTCTTCCTGACGGACCTCGTCGGACGGAGGCCCCTCATGCGCTTCCTCGCCCCCTCGCCCGAGGAGGCCCCCGACTCCTCGCTCACGCACATGTTCGCGACGCTCGCCGAGGCGGAGGGGGCGGCGGGCAGCGGCTTCGATTGGACGGACGGTCGACTCGACGTGTCGGGGCTCGCGGACGCGATCGAGGCGGCCCGTTCCCGACGACAGCCGCTCGTGCTGGGCGGCACGTCCTTCGCCTTCGTGCATTGGCTCGATGCCACGCGCGGGGATCGCGCCGAGCGCTGGACGCTGCCACCGGGCTCACGCGTGATGGAGACGGGCGGGTTCAAGGGCCGCAGTCGCGAGGTGCCGCGCGAGATCCTGCGTCGGGAGATCGCCGAGCGCTTCGGGCTCGCCGAGGAGCGCGTCGTCAACCAATACGGCATGACGGAGCTCGGCAGTCAGTTCTACGACTCGACGCTCGTCGATCCCGCAGGCCCGCGGCGCAAGCTCGGACCGCCCTGGGTGCGCATCCGACTCGTCGACCCGGCGACGGGCGAGCGCGCGGCGCCCGGCGAACCGGGTCTCGTCGTGATCCACGACCTCGCGAATACGGGCAGCGTCGCCGCGATCGAGACCGCCGACCTCGCGCGTCCGATTCCCGCGAGACCGGGCGGGCTTCCGGGCGCCGCCGGTCGGGACGGCTTCGATCTGCTCGGGCGTGCGGACGGGGCGGAGGCGCGCGGCTGCTCGATCGCGGCCGACGTGATGCTCGGCGACGCGGCCGCAGGCCGGCGCGGAGGCGAATCGGACGGGGCGGTCGGGGAGACGGGACGATGATCGCGGGGGCGACGCGGGCTGCGGGGTCCCGCTCATGACGCGGCTCGACATCGACTGGCCCGACGCCGCGGCCGAGCGCGTTCGGGCAGCGCGGGGGCGGCTCGTCGTGGCGGGAACGGCGCTGCGCGCGATGGACCTCGAGGAGCGGCTGCAGGCCGTGCGCCGGGTGCTCGAGGCCTGGACGCGTCCCGACTCGGCGTGGCGTCGCACGCTCGCCGCCGCGCTGCCCGAGCCGACGGGCTTCCATCCGGCGACCGTCGCCGAGGGGCTCGAGAGCGCGCTTCGCGCCTGGGACCCGGCGCGATTCGTCGCGGCGGCGCGACGCGAGCTCGCCTGCGTGCTCGATGGCGAGGGTCTCTCGCTCGCACCCTTCGACTGGAGCGTGGTGCTCGCGGGTGGGGCGATCCCGATGCCGACGCTGCTGCAGAGCCTGCTCCCGCTCGTGCTCGGCACGCCGGTCCTGCTGCGCGAGACGGCACGGGATCCCGTGACGGGGCGATGCCTCGCGCGCTCGCTCGCCGAGGTCGCGCCGTCGCTGGCGAAGGCCTTCGAGTCGATCGCGGTGCCGAGCGGGGACCGACACGGCTTCGACGCGCTGCTCGAGGCGCCCTGCGTGGTCGCGACGGGCTCCGACGAGACGATGCGCAGCCTCGCCGCGCGGATCGCCCCGCATCAGCGCTTCGTCGCCTACGGTCACCGCTTCTCGATCGGCGTGGTCGGGCCCGGCCCCGAGGCCCTCGCGCCCGAGGCGATCGAGGGCTTCGCGCTCGACGTCGCGCGCTGGGACCAGTCGGGCTGCCTCTCGCCCGTCGTCCTCCATCTTGTCGGACTCGAAGCGCGCGCCCGGGAGACCTTCGCCCATCGTCTCGCGGAGGCCCTCGACGCGCTCGGCCGCCAGCTGCCCCGGGGCGCGCGCTCGCTCGAGGAGAGTGCCCTCGAGCGACGCGAGCGCAGCGAGGCCCGGATGCGAACGGCCTCGGGCGCCGGGCTGCTGATCGAAGGCTCGGACCATACGGTCGTTCTCGAACCCGATCCGACGAGCCGACCGGCGCCGCTCGGGCGCTTCGTGCGTCTGGTACCGATCGCCTCGGTCGCAGCGCTCGACGCGGCGCTACGTCCCGTCTCGTCGCATCTCGCCACGGTCGCCGTGGTCGGATTCGACGCTGCAGCTGATCGGGAGCTGATGGAAGCGTCGAGCATCAGGGCCGCATCGCTCGTCACTCGCCCCGGACGGCTCCAGACGCCGCCGATCGACTGGCCACACGATGGCCGGACGCTGCTCCAGCCCCTCGCGCGATTCCGCCAGGAGCGTTCCTCTCCGGAGCGATTTCGTTAGTCGGAAATAGCAATCGACTAATGGCATTATCTTCCGGTTTTCGTGGCGGGAACGGTCGCGATCCTCCACCCTCTGCCGACCCGGACGCGGGGAACGAGCGACGCGCGCGCAGGTGGGTGCGCGGCGTGGTCGGTGCGCGGCAAGCTGGAGATTCGGAGCGTGATCGACCTCGAGCACGTGCTGGCCGACATGGCTGGCCAGATCCGTCGCTGTCGGGCCCAGGACGGGCTGACCCTGCAGCAGCTCGCGACCCGCAGCGGCGTCGCGGCCAGCACGATCCACAAGGTCGAGTCCCAGCAGATGGTCCCGACCGTTTCCGTGCTGCTGAAGATCGCGCGCGGCCTCGGCCGGCGACCCGCCGAGCTGATCCGGGACGAGACGGCCCCCGTCGGCACGGGCCCCGGCGCGACCGACCGGGCCGAGGATCGACCCGGCGTGTGGCGGATCTGGCTCGGGCCGGACGAGACGCTCCCGGCCCTCGATCTCACGCCCCTCCAGCGCGCGATCCTGCTGGTCGAGCAAGGGGCCCTCCACGTTGCGGCGGGGGGTCGCGAGATCGAGCTCGGGGCCGGGGATTGCATCGAGGTCGAGGGCAAGTCGATCCGCTCCCCGCGACGACAGGCCGATCCGGTCCAGCTGACGCTGATCGTGTCGCCCCCCGGGACATGCGCGGCGCGCCTCGGCGAGCCCGGCCTCATGGCGGGCCCCGCAGGATCCATCGGGACGCCACGGCCCCGCTGACCCGACCACCCGCCGGCTCGACGGCCGCCCAACGACGGCCCCGCACCCCGGACCGTCCCGCCCGGCTCCATCGCGCTCTCAACTCGGACCATTCCGGTCCGAGATTTACGGGACCAATTCGGTCCGATATAGTGCGCGCCTCGCGGTCGCCGCCGGGCGGCCCACGCGGCGGCGGAGGAGCGGATGTTCAAGCTCAGCAAGACCACCGACTACGGCATCGTGCTGCTCGCCCAGCTCGCGAGCGACGCACCCGACGTCCTCGCTCCGGACCCGCGCACCGCCCCGTCCACTCAGGGCCGGACGCAGGGTCGAACGCAGAGCCGCACGGCACTCGCCGACCGGACGCCGCCCGCGAGCGCCCCCCCGGCCCGCAACGCCCGCGACCTCGCCGAGAGCGCCGACCTGCCGGTCCCGATGGTGAGCAAGATCCTGAAGGCGCTCGCGCGCGAAGGCATCCTCGTCTCGCAACGCGGCTCGAAGGGCGGCTACCAGCTCGCGCGCCCGCCCGAGGATCTGACCGTCGCCGACATGATCCGGGTGCTCGAGGGCCCCGTCGCGCTCACGGACTGCGCGATCGGGCCTTCGCTCTGCGAGCACGAGAGCCTGTGCGCCGTGCGCGAGCCCTGGCAGGTGATCAGTCGGGTCGTCGAGCGCGCGCTCGCGGACGTGACCCTCGCGGATCTCGTGCGACGCGGGGCAGGCATGAGGACGAGCTCGCTCGCGAGCGCGGTGCTGCAGATCGACAGGACGCCCGAAGCCGGCGCGCGAAGCTGAAGAGCGGTCGCCGCGATTGCGGCGACGGCGATGCGCCGCCTGCGCGGCGACGAGGATGGAGATCATGTCGGGAACGAATCCGGAGCTCGAACGACTCGCGAAGCAGGAGTACAAGTACGGCTTCGTGACGGAGATCGAGGAGGATCGCCTTCCGCCCGGACTGACGGAGGAGGTCGTCCGGCTGATCTCGGCGAAGAAGGAGGAACCCGAGTGGCTCCTCGAGTACCGGCTCAAGGCCTTCCGCCGCTTCCGCGAGATGCTCGACGAAGGCGAAGGCGAGCCCGGCTGGGCCAAGGTCTCGCACGCGCCGATCGACTACGACGCGATCACCTACTACGCCGCACCCAAGCAGAAGCCGAAGCTCGAGAGCCTCGACGAGCTCGATCCGGAGCTACGCGCGACCTACGACAAGCTCGGCATCTCGCTGCTCGAGCAGAAGCGCCTGCACGGCATCGGAGACGGGAGCCGCCCCGGCGTCGCGGTCGACGCCGTCTTCGACTCCGTCTCCGTCGCCACGACCTTCAAGGCCGAGCTCGAGAAGCACGGCATCGTCTTCTGCTCCTTCTCCGAGGCCGTGCGCGAGCACCCGGACCTCGTCCGCGAATACCTGGGCTCCGTCGTTCCCTACTCCGACAACTTCTTCGCGTGCCTGAACGCCGCGGTCTTCAGCGACGGCTCCTTCGCCTACATCCCGAAGGGCGTGCGCTGTCCGATGGAGCTCTCGACCTACTTCCGGATCAACGCCGCCGGCACGGGGCAGTTCGAGCGTACGCTGCTCGTGGCCGACGAGGGCGCCTACGTCAGCTACCTCGAGGGCTGCACGGCGCCCCAGCGCGACGAGAACCAGCTCCACGCCGCCGTCGTCGAGCTCGTCGCCCTCGACCGCGCCGAGATCAAGTACTCGACGGTCCAGAACTGGTACCCCGGCGACAAGGACGGCAAGGGCGGCATCTACAACTTCGTGACCAAGCGCGGCGCCTGCCGCGGCTACCGCTCGAAGATCTCCTGGACCCAGGTCGAGACGGGCTCGGCGATCACCTGGAAGTACCCGTCGTGTCTGTTGATCGGGGACGAATCCGTCGGCGAGTTCTACTCCGTCGCGATGACCAACAACCGTCAGCAGGCCGATACCGGCACGAAGATGATCCACATCGGGAAGAACACGAAGAGCACGATCGTGTCGAAGGGCATCAGCGCCGGCCACGGCGACCAGAGCTACCGTGGCCTCGTCAAGATCGGCCCGAAGGCCACGGGCGCGCGCAACTACAGCCAATGCGACTCGCTCCTGATGGGCGACCAGTGCGGCGCGCATACCTTCCCCTACCTCGAGGCGAGCAACCCGACCGCGATCGTCGAGCACGAGGCGACGACCTCGAAGATCTCCGACGACCAGCTCTTCTTCTGCCGCCAGCGCGGCATCTCCGAGGAGGACGCGGTCTCGATGATCGTGAACGGCTTCTGCAAGGACGTGCTGCGGGAGCTGCCCATGGAGTTCGCCGTGGAGGCCCAGAACCTGCTCTCAGTCAGCCTCGAGGGCGCCGTCGGCTAGGCCGCCCTCCGCGATCCCACCCAGCCAGCCGGTCCCGATGCCCGACGCGTCGCCCGGCGAGCCCAGGAAGGAAGACATGTCCGAGGAAGTGCTCGTCAGCATCCGCAATCTCCACGCGACGGCGAACGGAACCCCGATCCTGAAGGGGATCGATCTCGATCTGCGCGCGGGCGAGGTGCACGCCGTGATGGGGCCGAACGGCTCGGGCAAGAGCACGCTCTCGAACGTCCTCGTCGGCAAGCCCGGTTACGAGGTCACGAAGGGCGAGATCCTCTTCCGCGGCAAGAACCTGCTCGAGATGGAGCCCGAGATCCGTGCGCGGGAGGGCGTCTTCCTCGCCTTCCAGTACCCGGTCGAGATCCCCGGCGTCGCGAACAACTACTTCCTGCGCACGGCCGTGAACGCCGCGCGCGCGCATCGCGGCCTCGATCCTCTCGACGCCATGGACTTCCTCTCCCTGCTGCGCGAGAAGATGAAGATCGTCGAGATGCCCGACGACATGATGAAGCGCGCGATCAACGAGGGCTTCTCCGGCGGCGAGAAGAAGCGCAACGAGATCCTGCAGATGCTGCTCCTCGAGCCCGACTTCTGCATCCTCGACGAGACCGACTCCGGCCTCGACATCGACGCGCTGCGCATCGTGGCCGGCGGCGTCAACCGCATGCGATCCCCCGAGCGCGCCATGCTCGTCATCACCCACTACCAGCGCCTGCTCGACTACGTCGTCCCCGACCGCGTCCACGTCCTCTCGAAGGGCCGCATCGTCCGCTCCGGCGACAAGGATCTCGCCCTCGAGCTCGAGGAGAAGGGCTACGGCTGGATCGAGACGGGCGATGCCGCAGGAGCCCGGTCGTGAGTCCCGCGCTCGAATCCCTCGCACGTCTGGCCCTCGCACGCGCCCGCGACGCGGCCCCCGCCTGGATCGAGCGCCTGCGCGAGGAGGCCGCCGTCGTCGCCCGGGAGCAGGGGCTGCCCTCGCGGCGGCTCGAGGCCTGGAAGGGGACGAGCCTCGCGAAGCTCGAAGCGCTGGACTTCGTGCGAGTGGGTCCCGGCGCGGAGCCTGCTCGCCCGGACGCGCAGCCGGCGCGGGCGCGGGCGACCGCCGAGACGCCCGATGACGCGATCGAGCTCGTCTTCGTCGATGGCCGCTTCGAGGCCTTCGCCTCGCGAACGACCGACCTGCCCGAAGGCGTCTCCGTCCGCTCCCTGGCCGAGCTGCTCGTCTCCGAGCCCGAAGCGCTCGAGGGTCGACTCGGGACGCTCGCCGAGCCGAAGGGTCCGTCGCTCGTCGCCCTGCAGACGAGCTGGCTCGAGGACGGAGCGGTCGTCGCGATCGATCGCGACGTGCAGCTCGCGACGCCGATCCGACTGCGCTTCCTCGCGACCGCGGATGCAGCCGACGCGCCGAGCGCCGCCTTCCCGAGACTGCTCGTCGTCGCCGGGCGCGGCAGCCAGGCGACGCTCTTCCAGGACTTCGCCTGTGAAGGCGACGCGCCGGGGCTCACGAACTTCGTCGCCGAGCTGCATATCGAGGCCGGCGCGCGACTCGAGGCGATCGAGCTGCAGCGCGAGACCGCCCCGCGCGTGCACGTGACACAGACCCATGCGCGACTCGAGCGCGACGCCCGCCTCGACTCGACCGTGCTCAGCCTCGGCACGGGCCTCGTGCGCAGCGAGCTCTCGGTCGCGCTCGCCGAGCCCGGGGCCGAGACCCGCATGGCCGGCTTCTTCCTCGGACGCGAGGACGGCCACGTCGACCACTACACGACGGTCGATCACGCAGCACCCCATTGCACGAGCGTCGAGGAATACCGCGGCGTTCTCGACGACCACTCGAAGGGCGTCTTCCGCGGCCGCGTGATCGTGCGCCCGGGCGCGCAGAAGACCGACGCGAAGCAGTCGAACCCGAACCTCCTCCTCTCGGACCGGGCGACGATCGACACGAAGCCGCAGCTCGAGATCTACGCCGACGACGTCAAGGCGAGCCACGGCTCGACGATCGGCCAGCTCGATGCCGAGGCGCTCTTCTTCCTGCGCGCGCGCGGGATCGACGAGGCGCGGGCGCGGCTGATGCTGACCCGCGCCTTCGCCCACTCGGTCGTGGACGGAGTCGGCGAGGCGGCGATCCGGGAGGAGCTGCGCGAGCGGGTCGATGCGGCGCTCGCGACGACCCATGGCGCCCTCGACGCGGAGGAGTCGGTATGAGCCTCGACGTCGAAGCCGTCCGCCGGGACTTCCCGATCCTGGCCACGCAGTCCCGCGGCCGCCCGCTCGTCTACCTCGACAGCGCCGCCAGCGCCCAGAAGCCCCGCGCCGTGATCGACGCGATGTCGGACTTCTACGCGGAGCATTACGCCAACATCCACCGCGGCGTCTACCAGCTCTCCGCCGAGGCCACGCGGCGCTACGAGGACGTCCGCGTCCGCGTCGCCCGCTTCGTCGGCGCCCCCGACCCGAACGAGATCGTCTTCGTCCGCAACACGACCGAGGCGATCAACCTCGTCGCCCGCAGCTTCGGCGACGTGCAGATCGGCGAAGGCGACGAGATCGTCCTCACGACGATGGAGCACCACTCGAACATCGTCCCCTGGCAGCAGCTCGCGGAGCGCCGCGGCGCCACGATCCGGGTCGCGCGCATCGACGACGAGGGCGTGCTCGACCTCGAGCACCTCGCCAGCCTGCTCGGCCCGCGCGCGAAGATCCTGGCGATCACCCACGTCTCGAACGTGCTCGGCACGATCAACCCGATCCGCGAGATCACGGCCCTGGCCCGCGAGCGCGGCGTCGCGACCGTCGTCGACGGCGCCCAGGCCGTGCCGCATCAGACCGTCGACGTGGCCGGGCTCGGATGCGACTTCTACGCCTTCTCGGGGCACAAGATCTTCGGCCCGAGCGGTGCGGGCGTGCTCTGGGGGCGGATGGAGCTGCTCGAGGCGATGCCGCCCTTCCTGGGCGGGGGCTCGATGATCGAGACGGTCTCCTTCGAGAAGACGACCTGGGCGAAGCCGCCCCAGCGTTTCGAGGCGGGCACCCCGGACATCGCGAGCGTGATCGGCCTGGGCGCGACCATCGACTACCTCGCCGGGATCGGCATGGACGCGATCGACGCCTGGGAGCACGAGCTCCTCGCGTACGCGACCGATCGGCTGCTCGAGATCCCCGGCCTCACGATCCACGGTCGCGCGAAGGACAAGGCCGCGGTCCTCTCCTTCGCCCTCGACGTCGCGCATCCCCACGACGTCGGCACGATCCTCGACGCGGAGGGGGTGGCGATCCGCGCCGGGCACCACTGCGCGCAGCCCCTCATGGAGCATCTCGGCGTGCCCGCGACGGCCCGCGCCTCCCTCGCCTTCTACAACACCCGCGAAGACGTCGACCGGCTGGTCGCCGCCCTCGTCAAGACCCGGGAGCTCTTCGGCTGATGGACGACCTGCGCGAGCTCTACCAGGCCACGATCCTGGACCACAACAAGAAGCCGCGGAACTACGGCCCGCTCGAGGACGCGACCCACGAGGCCGCGGGGCACAACCCGCTCTGCGGGGACCAGCTGACGATCCGATGTCACGTCGACGCGGAGGGACGGGTCGACGCGCTGCGCTTCGAAGGACAGGGCTGTGCGATCTCGCGCGCCTCGGCCTCGCTCATGACCGAGCACGTCAAGGGCAAGCGGATCGAGGAGATCGACGCGGACTTCGAGCGCTTCCACGAGCTCGTGACGGGCAGCCCCTCCGAGCCGCCGCGCAGCGAGGGGCTCGGCAAGCTCGCAGTCTTCGCCGGGGTGCGCGAGTTCCCGATGCGGGTGAAGTGCGCGACTTTGGCCTGGCATGCGTTGCGCGCGGCGCTCGAGGGTCGCGAGGAAGCGAAGACGGAGTAGTCGCACGCCTTCCGGTCGAGGCGCGCGGGACGGATCCTTGGATCGGGGACGATGGCGCCTTCGCGGGCGGGACGGAACGGGCGGATGGACGAGAAGCAGGGCACGAACGAGGACGAGGGAACGCTCATGACGACGAGCGGCGGCGGGGATCGGAACGTGGCTGGGCGCGAGGACGAGCAGACGGCGAGGGCGGGCCTGAGCCCGGCGATGCAGATCCGCGAGCGGATCATCGCCGTGCTCAAGACGGTCTACGACCCGGAGATCCCCGTCGACATCTACGAGCTCGGCCTCGTCTACGGGGTCGAGGTGACCGACGACGGGGAGGTGCACGTGACGATGACGCTCACGACGCCGATGTGCCCGGTCGCCGAGACGCTGCCGCCGGAGGTCGAGGAGAAGGTCCGCAACGTGGTCGGCGTGACGGACGTGAGCCTCGATCTCGTCTGGGATCCGCCCTGGTCGATGGACATGATGTCGGATGCGGCGCGGCTCGAACTGAACATGATGTAGTCGCGGCGCGACCGTGCACGACGACCGCGCGAAGTCCGCGATCACCCTCCTCGCGACGCTCTCCTTCCTCGCCTTCGGCGCGCTCCTCGTGCTCTTCGGTGCGAATGCGCCGGAGCTCGTCGCGACGCTCGGGCTCGACTACGACGACCTCGGGCTCGTCGGATCGATGCTCTCGCTCGGGCTCGGCATCGGGATCCTGGCGGCGGGGCCGCTGGTCGATCGAGTTGCGCGCAGACCGGTCTTCGTCGCGGCCTGTGCCGTCGTGCTGCTGGCTGCCGCGACTCTCGGCCCCGGCGTGACGCTGCGCGTCCTGCTGGTCCACACCTTCGCGATCGGACTCGGCGCCGGCTTCTACGAGACCGTGCTGAACGCCCTCGTCGTCGAGTCGTACGGCGAGTACGCGCCGCGGCGGCTGGTCTTCGTGCATGCCGCAGCGACGCTCGCGGCGAGTGCTACGCCGCTCGTCTTCGACGCGCTCCGCTCCGTCTCGTCGCTCGCGTGGTACGACACGTTCCGCCTGGTGGGCCTGATCCACGGCCTGCTGATCGCGGCCGCGCTGCTCGTTCCGATGCATGGGCCCGCGCGGAGCGAGCGGACCGCACGCGGCGACGCGGCGTCCGCGACGCACGTCGACGGACGGGCGACGTCGGACGAGCGATCCCCCGCGCTTCGGGCCGACCTCCGACACGGTCGCGGCACGCTCGCCGCGATCTGCCTGGCGACCTTCGCCTACGTCGGCGTCGAGTCCGCCCTCACCCTCTTCGTCGCGGATCACACGATTCGCGACCTCGGCCTCGACGCCGCGCGCGCCGCCCGCACGATCAGCGCCTTCTGGGGCGGCCTCCTCCTCGGCCGCGTCGTCCTCGGCTTCGCTCCCCGCCCGGCCGGTGCGGGCACGATCGCCGCACTCGCGGCCTGCGCAGCGGCACTCGCCGTCGGGTTCGGACTCGGCGCGATCGCATCGCCCGAGCTCGCGATGGCGGCCTGCGGACTCTGCCTCGGCGGCGTCTTCCCCGTCATGATCGGCCTCGCGGGCATGGCCTGGCCTGCCGCGACCGGAACCGCCGTCGGGCTCGCGGGCGGACTCGGCTCGGCGGGCGGCTTCGCGATCCCCTGGATCACGGGTGAGCTCGCGCGCACGACGAGCCTGGCGACGGCGTTGGCCAGCCTGGGCGGCTGGCTCTTGCTGCTCGCCGCCGCCGCGGGCGTGACGTGGCATCGCCTGCGCGAGCGCGCCCGCGATTGAGTCACGCCGGGCGGCGAGGCGTTATCGTCCGCCCGTGGACCGTCCCTCCGACCCGACCGCACCGCCCGACACCCCGTCCCTCGCCCCCGACGATCTGGTCGTCGTCACGGGCGCGAACGGTCAGCTCGGTCGCGCGCTGCTCACGTCGCTCGCCTCGCAGGGCCATCGCGCCCTGCGCGCCCTCGTCCGCTCCGAGCGCGCCCGCACGACGATCGAGTCCCTCGCCCTCCAGCCCGCGCCCGAGACCCGGATCGTCGACTACACGAGCCCGACCGAGATGGAGCAGGCGATCACAGGCGCCCGCGCGGTCGTCCATCTCGTCGGCATCATCAAGGAGACCCCCGACACCCGCTACGTCGAGGCCCACGAGCAGACCTGCCACGCCCTCGCACTCGCGGCGAGCCGCGCCGACGTCCCGCGCATCGTCTACCTCTCGATCCTCGGCGCCGCCTCCGACTCCGCGAACGCCTGCCTCGCGTCGAAGGGGCGCGCCGAGGCGATGCTGCTCGACGATCGGGCGCCGGCGACGATCCTGCGCGTGCCGATGGTGCTCGGCGGGGACGATCCGGCGTCGGCGTCGCTGCGTCGACAGGCCCGGGCGAGCTCGCTCTGGCTGGTGGGCGGCGGGCGCACGCTGCAGCAGCCGATCGACGCCCGCGACGTGATCCGCGCGATCCTCGCGGCGTGCACGGCGGCGCCCGGCCACGACCTCGCGCTCGACGCCGCCGGCCCCGAGTGCCTCTCGCATCGAAGCCTCGTCCTGCGAGCGGCGCACCTCTACGACAACGAGCCGCGCATCCGCAGCCTACCCGCCAGCCTCGCCCGCGCAGGCGTGCGCGTGCTCGAGACCGTGCTGCGCCGCCCACCCGTCACGAGCGCGATGTTCGACATCCTCCAGCACGACGACCGTACGGACCCGCGCGTCTGCTGCGAGAAGCTCGGCCTCGCGCTCACGCCCCTCGACGTGACGCTCGCGGATCACGTGGGACCCCGTTCGGAGCAGCCGCGCGTCTGAGCGCCGCACACAGGGAGATCGGCCGGGCATGAGCGAGAACACGACGAAGGTGGATTCGGAGGCTGCGCCGCGGGGCCCTGCGCCCTGGCAGCAGGCGCTGCCCTGGGCGATCACGATCGTCTGCTTCGGCTATCTCTACACGCGTCTCGCCGGCGCCGCCGCGCGCGAGCAGGTCACGCTCTTCGAGTACCTCTCGGCGATCTTCGCGCGCGTGTCGTGGACGCGCTGGCTCGCCCTGATGATCCCCTACTCGGCCTTCTTCTTCCTGATCGACTCCCTGATCGTCTGGCGCGTCGTGACCTGGTTCAACGCCCCGCTCCGCTACCTCGACATCCTCCCGATCCGCGGCAGCAGCTACATCCTGTCGATCCTGAACGAGCAGGTCGGCAAGGGCGCGATGGGGATCTACCTGAACCGGCGCTACGGGGTGCCGGGCTGGGAGGTCGGCTCGAGCCTCGTCTTCATCATGTTCTGCGAGTTCTTCTACCTGCTCTCCTGGGCGACGGTCGGTTGGACGCTGCGGGCGGAGGATCTGCCGCCGGTCTTTGGTGTGATTCCCTGGCTCGCCGCCGGCGCCGCGATCTTCCTCGCGGTCTGGATCGGGATCTTCCGGGGCCCGCTCGGCCGTGGACTCGCCTTCCGCGAGCGCCCGCTCTTCAAGAGCTTCCGCGAGTCGGGGCTGGCTCGCTATCTCACGATCATCCTGCTGCGCTCGCCGGCGCTGCTCGCCGCGGTCGTCGTCTACAAGCAGGCACTCGGCCTATTCGGCGTCGAGGCGAGCTACGGACAGATGCTCGGCTATCTGCCCGTGATCTTCTTCGGCGCGGCCACGCCGGGACCCATGCGCACGGTTGCGATCACGCTCTGGGTCGTGCTCTTCCCGGGCAACGAAGGCGAGATGACGACCTTCGGCTTCGTGCAGCACAACTTCTTCATCTTCTTCAACGCGGCGATCGGCCTGCTCTTCCTGCGCCGCGCGAACCGCGAGCTCTTCGGGGCATCGAGCGAGAGCGGTGCCCCGACGACGACCGAGAGCTAGGCCGACGCGCGAGCGAGCGCCTGGGCCGACGCGCGAGCGACCGCCCCGGGGCCTTCTTCGCTTCCGGTCGCCGCCCGTCGGAAGCGACCGAGCCCGCCGAGCGCCAGGCCGCCGAGCACGAGCGAGAGTCCGAGGCCTGGCTCCGGCGTCGGCGTCGGGTCGCAGACGTCTCCCACTCCGTCGCCATCCGTGTCGAGCTGGTCGTCGTTCGCATGACCGGGACAGTTGTCGAGGGCATCCAGCCGGAGATCCAGGTCACGGTTGATGCCCGCCCGCTCGCCCGAGCCCGGCGCGACGCAGGTCCAGGTCAGCGGCCCTTCCGTGATCGCCATCGCCCGAAGCGAGGCATCCGTGAGCAGGGCCGCCTGGGTCGGATCGTTGTCTCCCTGGAAGAGCCCGCTCGGCAGCCGTCGCCAGCCTCGAGGTACGCCCGCCACGGTTCCCTTGACGACGACCTCGCACTCCGTCGCGAGCCCGTCGAGCAGCGCCGACGTGAAGGGCGCCGCAGCGCGCGCGAGCAAGAGGTCGATGCGCGGACCCACGACGGCGGCATTCGTCGCATCGAGGGTGACCTGCTGGCCGACGATCGGCGCGAGGTCGTTGTCGAATTGCAGCATGAAGGCCTCGCTGTTCCGACGTTCCGTGTCGTTCGCGAAGGCGAAGCCCGTGAGGAAGCGGAAGAGCGTGTCGATCGATCCGTCGTGCAGATAGCCGAATCCACGGATCTGCGGCCCCGTCTGCTGCAGCCCGCCTCCGGCGAGGGCGGCGAATCCGAACATCCCGACCTTCGTGTAGGCGTTGCGCAGATGCGGGACCTTGAAGATCTGCGTCTCGCCCTCGAAGGTCGAGAAGGTCCCACCGCCGAAGAAGCCCTGGCTCGCGTCGAGGCGATGGCATTGCTCACAGGTCAGCGCGCCGTCGACCGCCTGCGTCAGGTAGGACGCGCGGCCGAGCGCGGCATCCGGCGTGAGCTGGTTGTCGAGCGGGCGGACCGGATTCGGGGGCAGCACGAGGGAGAGGGCGAAGTCGGCGAAGCGCTGCATGTCGGCCTCGGGCAGCAGGTCCTCGCGACCGAGCAGCCCTTCGAAGGCGACGATGAAGTTGCGGAAGGCCAGGTCTTCGTCGTCGGCAGCCATTCCGAAGAAGCCGTTGCTGCGATCCCCGCGCCAATGCATCGCCCCGCCGAACTGCATCCCGCGCAGGGTCTGCGTCGTCATCGGTCCCTTCATCGGATGGAAGACGTCGAGCGCCCCCACGCCGTTCAGCCCGGGCGGCGCCGCGGGCGGCGCGAAGGAAAGCACCATCGGGCTCGCCGCCAGGATGTCGTCGGGGTTGCCGAGATCCCAGCCGAGGTGATCGAGGTCGCCGAAGACGTGGCACGACGCGCAGGACGCCTCGCCGTTGCCCGAGGAGATGCGCGCGTCGTAGAGGAAGGGTCGACCCTCGACGACGGCGTCGGGCTCGTTCTGCGCGAAGCGCCAATGCACGATCTCGCGGCCCGCGCTGAGCCGCACCATCGAGATCCCGTTGTCGAAGCGCGTGTAGACGAAGAGCCGGTCGTTCGCCTCGTCGAGCACGAGGCCCGCCGGCCCGCCGCCGGTCACGTCGACGTAGCCCGCGGAGAGGGCCGTCGGGTCGAAGCTGTCGGCCTCGAGCGCCGCCGTCGGCAGCACGCCGATCTTCGACGACCCGAAGGCCGCGACGTAGAGCGTCTGTCCGTCGCCGCTCACGGCCATCTCGAGCGGGATCGCGAGGCTGTGGTCCTTGGCCGTGGGATCGAAGCCGGGGGTATTGGCGAGGACACCGTAGTCGAGATGTTTGTTGAGGTGACGGGGGGAGACGGTGGAGCCGTCGATGATCGTAATGCGCGCTTCGGCGAGGTGGCCCTGCACGGTCGAGCCACCGGTCGAGCCGGGCCCCTCGAATTGCGTGAGGTTGCGGGAGTCCGTGTTCGAGACGTAGAGCTTCCCGTTCGCGGGATTCACGGCCATGTTGAAGAGCGTCGTACCGACGCTCGCGTGGGCCGCCGTCTGGACGAGGGTCGACGCATCGATCTCGAAGACGTCGAGGTCGGGCAGGTCGAAGCGGACCCAGGGACCGATCAGACCCGTGTCCCAGACGCGTCCCGCGTGGTCGCGCCACGACCCGTCGTCGCCCTGCTCGACGATCACGCCGACCTCGGGCGCGGGGAAGCCCTCGAAGTTCCGATCGGGCCCGAGCACGCCGCCCGGCGCCGTCACCTGCGGCACACCGGGGATCGGCGCACATCCCGGACCGGCCGTCGCGAAGCCGTTGCAGACGAAGCCCTCCGAGAGTGCGGTCGTGCGATTGCCCGAGTGATGGATCGCGGCCCAGACCTTCGTGCCGTCCTGCGATCGCGCGAGCGCGCGGGGCACGTCCCCGAAGAGCGTCACGATCGCGAGCGGCGTCCCGCCAAGCGACGCACCCAGGCTCGTCGCGTCGAAGACCCAGACGTCTGCGCGACCGACCCCCTCCGTCGTGAGCTGCGGGTCGCCGGCGCCGGGCACGCCCGCGAGCGAGGGATGCGTGCGGTGCTGTCCGCGATGGGCCGTCGTGACGAAGGCGCGCGTGTCGCCGGGACCGGCGAAGAGCACGTCCCGCGGCTCGTCGCCGACGAGCAGGGTCCGCGTCACGCGCCGCGCCTCGGGGTCGACGATCGAGACGCTGTCCGAGAGATGGTTCACGACCCAGACCTCGGTCGTGCTGCGCGCCGCGACGGCGACGGGCTCCTGACCGACGGGGATCGAGTGCGAGAAGTGGAGCCCCCAGGCATCGACCTCGAAGACCTCGAGCCGACCATCGGGCGTGTTCACGGCGTAGAGCCGCGAGCCGTCGGGCGAGAGCGCCATCGGCCGGACGGGCCCGCTCTCGAAGGCGAGGAACGTGGGCGGCGCGGCAAGGACGGGCGGGGCCACGACGATCGCGACGAACATCAGCAGCGGGGCGACGATGCCCCGGAATCGGCGTGCAGTGGGGCGCATGGGGTCCCTCCTCCGTCCAGTCGAGCGCGGCGGTCACGAGGCGTGAGCCCGATCCCCCCGTTCCGTTCTACCAGACTCGAACCCCGCACCGGCCCGCAAGTTACGCGCAGACGACCGGGGGCCCTCCAAGGCCCCGTGCGGAGGACGAGGGCCCGCTCAGCCCCCTCCTCTCGTGCGCGCCCGAGCCCGCCAGGTGGCCCAGGCCCGATCGCCCATCGACACGAGCGTCGACGCGATCAGCGCCCAGCCGACGAACCGGATCGCCGCATCGCCCGGCCCGGCGAGCCCGAGTCCCTCGCGCCCCGTGAAGACGCCAGCCGGCACGAAGTAGAGCACGCCGTTCCAACGCCCGAGCCAGCTCGCGCGCAGCGCCCGCCCCGCCAGCACGCGCGAGTCGAGCGCGTATTGCAGGAACGCGCCCACCACGAGCGGCGCGAGCAGCACGGGCGCCGCGCCGAGTCGCGCGAGCGCCGCGAGCCCCGCGCTCGCGAAGAGCGCATCCGTCGCGTGGTCGAAGAGCCCGCCGAAGGCCGAGTCCTCGCCCCGCGCCCGGGCGAGTCGTCCATCCACGAGATCCGTCGCGACCGCGGCCCAGAAGAGTGCGAGAGCCAATCCGTCCTCGCCTTCGAGGAGCGAAGCGCAGAAGGGCCAGACGAGCATCAGTCGGATCGCGGTCAGTGCATTCGACGGCGTCAGCCGACGAGTGCGGCGCGGGGGATCGTCGGCGCGCGATGCATGCGCACTCGTCGACCCTTCTCCGGATTCCGGGTGCCGTCCACTCCCGTCCATCCGATGACTCCCGCCGAGATGCTAGTCGCGCCAGCGCGGGACGCGATCGCGGATCCGGTTCCAGCCGAGGCGGTCGAAGAGTGCGTCGGTCCGGTCGCGATGGGCCCCACGCCAGACGAGCTCCGAGAGTCCCGGTGCGACCCCGGGTACGTCGCGCAGCACGGTCGCGAGGGATTTCGTCTTGAGCGCGCGCTCGCGATGCTCGGCGATCCGTTCGGCCATGCGCGCGGCGCCGCGGATCGTGACGCCGCTCCAGTCCGCGACATCCGCAGGGATCGCCTCGATCGACGGAAAGGCGTTCAGTAGCGCAGCGGCCGTCTTGGCGCCGATCCCCGGCACCCCCGGCAGGTTGTCGATCGCGTCGCCGACGAGCCCGAGATAGTCCGGGATCTGCCCCGGCGAGACGCCGAACTTCTCCCGCACGCCGTCGGCGTCGAAGGTGCGCTCCTTCGCGAGGTCGTGCACGACGACGCGCCCGTCCTCGCGCACGAGCTGACACAGATCCTTGTCGCTCGTCAACACCCGGGCCGAGCCACGTCGACGCACGACCTGGGTGGCGATCGTGCCGATCAGGTCGTCCGCCTCGTAGTCGTCGACCTCCCAGGTCGCGAAGCCGAGCGCCTGCGCGATCTCGCGGCACAGATCGAATTGCGGCTCGAGGTCGTCCGGCGGCTCGCCGCGCTGGGCCTTGTAGCCCGCCTCGATCTCGTTCCGGAAGCTCGTCATCGCCGCGTCGAGACAGACCGCCGCGTGGGTCGGCGCCTCCGCCGCCGCGTAGCGCAGGAGCGTGTTCGCGAAGCCGTAGGCCGCGTTGCAGGGCGTGCCGTCCGTGGCCGCCATCGGCGGCAGCGAGTAGTAGGCGCGGAAGATGTAGACGTGCCCGTCGAAGAGATGCACGAGCGGACCCGAGGAGCCGGCGCCTCCGTTCCGCTTCGCCGCCATCGCGATCCCTAGGAGCGCTCGTCGAGCACGGCCTCGACGATCGTCTCCGCCGCGTGCTCGACGGCGACCTCGCTCTTCTGCCCGTCTCGGCGGCGCACGAGCTCGACGACGCCCTTCTCGAGCCCCTTCGGCCCGATCGTCACGCGATAGGGGAAGCCGACGAGGTCCGCGTCCTTGAACTTGACGCCCGGGCGCTCGTCGCGGTCGTCGAGGATCACGTCGAGCCCGGCCTTCGCGAGCTTGTCGTAGAGCTGCTCGCCCGCCTCGTGGCACTCGACGTCGTCGGGCTTCACGACCGTGACGACGACCTCGTAGGGCGCCGTGTTGACGGGCCAGCAGATGCCGTTCGCGTCGTGGTTCGCCTCGACGATGGCGGCGAGGTTGCGCTCGAGGCCGATGCCGTACGAGCCCATCACGATCGGGACGGAGGCGCCCTTCTCGTCCTGGACGGACGCGCCCATCGCGACGCTGTACTTCGTGCCGAGCTTGAAGATGTGGCCGATCTCGATCGTCTTGTGCACGGAGAAGGGCGCCTGGCAGGCCGGACAGCCCTCGCCGTCGGCGACCTCGCGCAGGTCGAGCCAGGCCTTGACCGGCACGTCCCGCTCGACGTCGACGCCGCGCAGATGGAACCCGTCCTCGTTCGCTCCGGTCACCATGTCGCGCCGACCGCGAAGCGCCTCGTCGGCGATCACGAAGAGATCGTCGCGACCGACCGCGCCGAGGCTGCCGGGCAGCGCACCCATCAGCCGCTTGATCTCGCCGGGCTCCGCCGGACGGATCGACTGCGCCTCGACCTGATCGACGAGCTTCTGCTCCGCGAGCTTGTGATCGCCACGCAGCAGCACGAGCACGTTCTTGTCGTCGACCGCGAAGACGAGGGTCTTGATCTGCCGCTCGCCCGGCGCGCCACCGTCCATCTTCGCGAGGTCGTCGATCGTCTTGACGCCGGGCGTCGGAAACTTCTCGGGCGCCGCGAGACCGGGTCCGTCCTCGACCGGGGGCAGCACGCTCTGCGCCTTCTCGACGTTCGCGGCGTAGCCGCACTTCGCGCAGTGCGCGATCCAGTCCTCGCCGGCCTCGCTGCGGACCATGAACTCGATCGAGGTGTTGCCACCCATCACGCCCGAGGACGCCTCGACCGCGACCGCCTCGAGCCCGAGGCGTTTGAAGATCCGCCGATAGGCCTCGAAATGACGATCGAAGGAGGCGTCGAGCCCGGCGTCGTCGAGGTCGAAGGAGTACGAATCCTTCATCGTGAACTCGCGCACGCGCAGGAGCCCGCTCTTCGGCCGCGCCTCGTCGCGGAACTTCGTCTGGAACTGGTACCAGATCTGGGGCAGCGACTTGTACGAGCGCAGCTCCGCCGCGTGGTGCGCGAAGATCTCCTCGTGGGTCATGCCGAGGACCATGTCCGCCTGCTTGCGGTCCTTGAGCCGGAACATCTCCTCGCCGACCGAGTCCCAGCGCCCCGACCGCTCCCAGATCTCCCGCGGATGCATGCAGGGCAGCCGGAACTCCTGCGCCCCGATCCGATCCATCTCCTCGCGGATGATCCCCTCGACCTTGCGCAGCGAGCGGAAGCCGAGCGGCGTCAGCGAGTAGTGTCCGGCCATCAGCTGGCGTACGAAGCCCGCCCGCACGAGCAGCTTGTGCGACGCCGCCTCGGCATCGGCGGGATCGTCACGCAGCGTGGGAATGAAGGCGCTCGACCAGCGCACGGGAACTCCTGACGTGATTGGGCGCGGCGGCGGGGGTCGGCCGGCGGCGGGCGCAACCATAGCGCCTCCCCGCCTCCGACCCGCGCGGGCAGCACGAGAGGCAGCGGGCGCGTGGACGGCGCGTCCGCGCGCCCGCGAGCGCGGCCGTGTCAGTCGACGGAGACCGAGAGCTCGACCGCACGCTTCTCGAAGGCGCGCTGCATCGCGCGGACCTGCCCGCTGGCGGCCTGCGAGATCGGGGCGCCGTCGAGGGAGGCCACGGGGATCACGCCGGCGCGGGAGCCGGTCAGGAAGACGGCATCCGCGGCGTAGAGGTCGAAGCGACCGAGGCTCCGCTCGCGGGGCTCGAGGCCGAGCTCGGGGGCGAGCTCGAGGATCGTGCGCCGGGTCAGACCTTCGAGCGCGCCGTCCGAGGGCGGCGGTGTCTCCAGGCGATCGCCCGAGATCGCGAAGACGTTGGTCGCCGAGGCCTCGGCGATCAGGCCGCGGGCGTTCAGCACGAGCGCGTCGTCGGCGCCGCGCAGCCCGGCCTCGCGCTTCGCGAGCACGTTGTTCAGGTAGTTCATGCTCTTGACCCGCGGATCGAGGGCGTCGCTCGCGGGGCGCCGCAGGCTCGACGTGACGAGGGCGACGCCGGCCTCGGGGGCGGCGGCGGGGCCCGCGGCGATGCAGAAGATCGCGGGCTCGGGGCAGGTCGCGGGGTCGATGCCGAGGGCGCCGACGCCACGGCTCACGATCAGGCGCAGGTAGCCGTCGCGCGCGCCCCAGGCGCGGGTCGTCTCGCGGGCGACGTCGGCGACGCGGGCGAAGCCGCCGGGCACCTCGATGCCGACCGCGCGGGCGGCGGTCTCGAGACGCTTGAGATGGTCGTGGAAGCGGAAGATGCCCGCCGGCGTGACGCGGATGCCCTCGAAGACGCCGTCGCCGAAGAGGAAGCCGTGGTCGAGCAGCGGCACCCGCGCCTCCGACGCCCTCCCGATCCGGCCGTCCACCCAGGCGATCGCCTCGTCCCTGCCCTTGCTGCTCATGTCGTCCTGCTCCCGAGAGATCCCGTGACGCCCAGCCGCTCGTTCACCTGACGAGCGGCGAAGCAGAGTCGCGTCGCGATCGCGTCTTCACCGATCGCGTCGAAGCGTGCGGAGGCGGCGGCGAGGGCCAACACGCCGGCGATGCGCGGGGGGCCGCCGGGTCGCGCTTCGAAGACCGGCACGCCGAGCACGGAGAGGCCGGCGATCCACGCATCGCGGTTCACGGCCCAGGCCGGCCCGGGCAGCGTCGCCGATCGATCGTCCGGGGCCGGCGGGGGCTCCCAGGCGCGATGGAGCCGGCCGGCCGCGGTCACGTCTTCGGGAATCTCGTCGCCGAGACCCGGCGCGGCGCGCAGGAAGCCCATGCCCTCGACCTTGTCGAGCACGCGCAGCCGCCCCCCTCGGCGCGCCACGAGGAAGACCGTCTCGCCGAAGGCCGCCGCCTCGGCCTCGAGCGTCGGTCGCGCCGCACGGACGATCGGATCGCGATGCTGGGCGCCGAGGCCGAGCGCGAGCAGCGCGACCCCGGGTCGGTAGCGACCCAGGGCGTCGCGCTCGACGACCTCGCGCTGGGCGAGGGCCGCGAGCAGGCGATGGCAGCTGGACTTCGGGAGGTCGAGCGCGCGGCCGATCTCGCTCGGCCCGAGCGCCTCGCCGGCCGCGTGCAGATGGAAGAGGACGTCGAGCGCCTTCTCCACGGTCGCCGCACCCGCCATCCGCCCTCCGCCCCGCGTCTTGCGCGAGCCCTTGCTTTGCGAACACGTTCGAGGAATCGCCGGAGGCGTCAGGAACGGATCCCGAGATCAGAATGGTCCGCATGATAGACCCTGAAGCCGGAATATGGAACCAGATTCGCGCACCGGGGCCCGGGTCAGGACGAGCGGATCGCGGCCAGGACGGTCGCATGGACCAGCGGGCGGCAGGGCCCCAGCCCATCCGGGCCGATCTGCCAGGGCGAGATCGTGCCCACGATCGGCGGCGCATCGGGTCCGGCCGCGTGTGCGACGAGCGCGCTCTCGAGGTCGTCGTCGCCATGCAGCCCCGCGTCCCGCGCGCGACAGCCGAGCTGGAGGATCAGGTCCGCCTCCGGCCTCTCCCGCAGCGCCCCACGCAGACCCTCCCGAGCGAGCGCCGCGTCCGGCAGGGCCAGCGCCACGCGATCCCCTCGCCGGACCGTCGCCGGCACGGAGATCGCCCCGCGCCGCCCGTCGACCCCCACGACGTAACGCTCCTCGTAGTCGACCGCGGCGGCGGCGCCGGAGGTCGGCGTCTCGCCCAGGACCTCCCGATCGGACGCCGCCTCGTCCCCCGCACAGCCGGCCGTGTGCGCGCCGCCCGGCCGGATCCGCACCAGCAGCCGATCCAGATGAGGCTCGACCGGATCACCCGGCTCGAGACCGAGCTGGCGACGTACCCAGTCCAGTGCGGGCTCCTCCTCGAGCCCGTCGATCCAGCGAGGCCGACACCCCGTGACCTCGAGCCACGGACTCGCCGCGCGCGTCCCCCCCACGCTGCGCAGCCAGGGCGGAGCGAAGGGCTCGGCCTCCATCGGCCCCGGCAGCAGCAGCCCGACCAGACCGGCCCGAAATGGCCCGTCGGCATGCCAGCCGACGGCAGGCCCGCCGCCCGGCCCCGAAGCGGCGGCACCCGCGATGCGCATGGGGTGGAGGAGCCGGGCCAGCTCCGCGAGCCAGGCCGCGGCGTCCGTCGTGCCGAGCGCGTCCGGAAAGACCAGCAGCAGGTCGCCCGGCGTCGGAGGCCGATCGATCCCCGAGACCGAGAGCTCCTCCGCCAGCTCGGCGGGTGGCGGCAGCGCGTCCTCGAAGGCGATCGGCAGCGGCGACCTTCGTCCCTCCGACCAGGCGATCGCCACGAGTGCCGGCTCGTCGCGCCAGCTCCGCCCCTCGGCGATCAGTCCCTCGAAGCCCGTCCCGAGCAGCTCGACCCCCGACCAGGGCCCCGCCGCCAGCGCCCCCGCGACCCGCGCCGCCTCCGGTCCAGCCGCGCCGTTCGAGAGCAGCATCGCGCCGGCGATGGCCCCATCGGGACCGAGTCGCGCAGCGACCCCCGCGGCGAGCTCCGAGACGGCTCGCGTGGGGTCGAGGAGCCGGGTCGAGCAGGCGGCGATCGGCGACATCGGCCAGTCGATACCGCGCCCGGCCCGCCCTCCGCCAGCAGCCCGCACGAACGCGCCGGAGCCGCCGGGCACGCCCGGAATCCACCGGAATTCGCGGGATTCCGGGCGATTCTCGGGTTTCCGGCGTGCTGGCGGTCGGCTACGTTGCGGCCGGGGCGTCCACCCTCGACGTCCCGGAATCCCCCTGTCGGATCGGGCGTGCTGCGGCGCGCGGAGCTCGAGAGCCACCCGTCGGCGAGCGCGTGAGCGCGGCGTCCGGTGGGCGGTCGATCCTGCCCGCCGTCGGAGCGACGACCGGCGGTGAGTGCGACCGGCACGCTGCGCGCGAGGGCGTGTGGGGCCGGTGGCTCGCCTGGAAGCGAAGCGAGCACGCGACCGATCCCGGTCGCGCGCGGACGGGGGGAGCCGGATCGCATCCGGCCCGTCCAGCGAGATGGCCTTGCCTGATTTCGAGATCGTCAGCCAGAAATCCGAGCTCGAGAAACTCGCCGGGCAGCTCCTGCGCGAAGACGTGGTCGCCTTCGATACGGAGGCGGACAGCTTCTACCACTACTTCGACAAGGTCTGCCTCGTGCAGGTCGCGACCCGCAAGGCGTGCTGGCTGATCGATCCGATCGAGCTCGGCGGGCCCGAACATCTCGCCCCGCTCGCCCCGGTCTTCGCGTCGCCCAAGGTCCGCGTGCTCTTCCACGCCGCCGAGTACGACATCTACGTGCTCAAGCGCGATTGCGGCTTCGAGTTCGCGAACCTCTTCGACACGATGATCTCGGCCCAGCTCCTCGGCTATCCGTCGATCGGGCTGGCGGCGCTGATCGAGAAGCATTTCGGGGTGTCGCTGCCGAAGGACGAGCAGCGCTCGGACTGGTCGCGGCGGCCGCTGACCGACAAGCAGCTCAGCTACGCGGCGTCGGACGTGCTCTACCTGATCAAGCTCGCCGAGAAGCTCGAGAAGGAGCTCGGCCGGGCCGGCCGGCTCGACTGGGCGGTCGACGACTTCGAGGCGCTCTGCGGAAGGCGCTGGCCCGAGCGCGAATTCGACGAGCTCGGCTACCTGCGCATCAAGGGCGCGCGCGCACTCGACCCCGTCTCCCTCGCCGTCCTCCGCGAGCTCTTCCTGCTGCGGGACCAGCGCGCGCAGGAGATCGACCGGCCGCCCTTCAAGGTGCTCGGCAACGGCACGCTGCTCGAGATCGCACGCGCGCAGGCGACGGACCTCGACGAGCTCGGCGAGCTCAAGGGCGTGACCGACCTGATCCTGAAGCGCCTCGGCAAGGACATCGTCGCCTCGGTCAAGAAGGGACTGCGCAAGCCGCACGGCCCGATCCCGCGACTCGACGCCGTCGCGCGTCGCCGCATGGATCGCCGGACCGAGAAACGGCTGGGCGCGCTCAAGGACTGGCGCGGACCGCGCGCGTCCGCCCTCAAGCTCGACCCGGGCGTGCTCTGTCCGAACGCCGCGCTCGAAGCGATCGCCTGGGCCGCGCCCTCGAGCAGCGAGGATCTGAAGGGCCTGCCCGAGCTGAAGGCCTGGTTCGTGCGCGAGTTCGCCGACGAAGTGCTGGGCGTGCTCGAGCGGCACGCCGCCGAGATCGAGGCGGCCGGAGACGCGAGCGCGAGCGAGGAAGGGGAGTCGGCGGCGGCGGCGCGTCCGCGTCGTTCCGGTCGTCGCTCGGGTCGCAAGCGAAGCGGTGCGTCGCGCAAGAAGAAGGCCCGTGCCAAGGCCGCGGCCGCCCGCGCGGCCAACGCCGGCGCGGACGACGCCCCAGCACCCGACACGAAGGCGGGCGCCGAGGGCTCGACCTCCGCGCGCGACGGCGCCTCCTCCGCCCCGGACGCCGAACGCCCCTCCTCGAAGGGCGGATCACGGGGCAGCGGCCGCTCGCGCTAGGCCGACCTCGCGCCGCCACCCCGACCCGACTACTCGCCCCGACTGCTCGAGCCGTCTGCTCGACCCGCCGACCCGAAAGCGGAACGCCCTCTCCGACCTGGGTGGAGAGGGCGTTCGTGCAGGAGGGGATGGCTCCTGGTTCCGCTTTCTTCCGGGCCGGACCCGGGGCGGGTCTGGGGAGGGCCGCGCGTTCGAGGTCGGCCGGAAGGGGACGATGCGACGAGCCCCACGGAATTCCGTAGGTCCTCCGGTCACCGGCTCACTGGCCGGTCGATCCGGAGGGCCCGATCTGGATGCCCGGGAAGGAGTCCGGGTGGGGAGCCGTCTGGGGGAAAGCGCCTCGAGAGGACCCATCCCTGGGAGTACTGGCCGGCCCGAGCGAACGCGCCCGTGTTAAAACCGCTCGGGCCGGCCAGTTTCCAGATCGTTCTGACCCACCCCTAGAGCAGGATGCGTGCCAAGCACGAGCACGACAGCGGAATCCCTCCAAGCGGCTGGAATCGCGGCGGTTTCGGAACCGGCTCCCGATCCGGCGTCGGACTGGAGGAGGTGCCGCATCCGGTGGCATCGGTCGGTGGCGCGGGCGCCCCGGCCGGGCGGGCGCTGGGATTTCCCTTGCGATGCCGGGCGCTTGGCCTCAAGCGCCGCGTGAGTTGTCTGCCGCATGAGTTGGCGGGTCGCTCGCGAGGTCGACCCCTCGCGCGTGCCGGCGGGCAGCCGGCCGACGCCTTCCCACGCGCCGGGCGGGCGGCGGCGGCTACGGCGCGACGATGGGATAGACTGCCGCGCGTGTTCGCCGAACGGCGTGAGCGACTGCTCGAAAAGATGGGGCCCGACGCCGTCGCGATCTTCGTGGGCGCGCGCCTTGCCGTGCGCTCGGCGGACACGGAATACCCCTTCCGGCAGGACAGCGATTTCTGGTACCTGACCGGCTTCGACCACCCCGACGCCGTCGCCGTCCTGTCCACGCGCGAGGGGCCCCGCTTCACGCTCTTCGTGCAGCCGCGGGATCGCGCAGCCGAGACCTGGACGGGCTACCGGCCGGGCGTCGAAGGCGCCGTCGCGGACTACGGCGCCGATGCGGCGCATCCGCGCGCCGAGCTGCTCGGCAAGCTGCCGGAGCTGCTGCGCGGCGCGAGCCGGATCTACCACACGCTCGGCCGGGACGGGGAGATCGACCGGCGGCTCGTTTCGCTCCAGCAGGAGATCCGACGTCAGTCACGCGGCGGCGTGCTGCCCGCGAACGAGCTCGTCGATCCGCAGCTGCTCGTGCACGAGATGCGGCTCTTCAAGTCGGAAGACGAGCTCGCCCTCATGCGACAGGCTGCGGCGATCAGCTGCGAGGCGCACCACGCAGCGGCGCGCCTGGCCATGCCGGGCCGCTGGGAGTACGAGCTCGAGGCCGCCCTCGGCCACGTCTTCCGCGCCCGTGGCGGCGCCGGACCGGCCTACGGCTCGATCGTCGGCTCCGGTCGCAACGCGACGATCCTCCACTACATCCGCAACGACCAGCAGCTCGCCCCCGGCCAGCTCGTCCTGATCGACGCCGGCGTCGAGTACGACGGCTACGCCTCGGACGTGACGCGCACCTACCCCGTCGGCGGTCGCTTCGAGCCCGCCGCGCGCGACGCCTACGAGGTCGTGCTCGCGGCGCAGCAGGCCGCGCTCGACGCGTCTCGGCCCGGCACGACGTTGCCCGAGGTGCATCAGGCGGCGCTGCGCCGGCTCTGCGAAGGGATGGTCTCGCTCGGGCTGCTCGAAGGCGAGATCGACGGGCTGATCGAGAGCGAGGCCTATCGACCCTACTACATGCACGGCACCAGCCATTGGCTCGGTCTCGACGTCCACGACGTCGGCGCCTACGTCGCCCGCAACGGCGAAGGCAAGCCGGCGCCCCGCCCCCTGGCGCCCGGGATGGTCTATACCATCGAGCCGGGGCTCTACGTCTCGCCCGACGATCCGAATGCGCCCGAGGCCTTCAAGGGCATCGGCATCCGGATCGAGGACGACGTCGTGGTCACCCCCGACGGCATCGAGAACCTGACGCGCGAGATCCCGAAGCAGATCGACGAGATCGAGGCCTGGGTGCGCGGCGACTGATCGGCGTCGCCCCGCATCCAAGAGTCCGGCGCGCCGCTCGACGAGAGAGGACGAAGCACCCGTGCCCGACATCGAATCGCTGCTCAAGGAGAAGCGCACCTTCAAGCCCGCGCCCGAGTTCTCCCGTCAGGCGAACTGGAACAAGAAGACGACGGCCGAGTACCGAAAGCTCGGCGAGAAGAGCCCCGAGCGCTTCTGGGCGAAGATGGCGAAGGAGAACGTCTCCTGGTTCTCGCCCTGGAAGAAGGTGCTCGACTGGAAGCCGCCCTTCGCGAAGTGGTTCGTCGGCGCGAAGACCAACGTCTCCTACAACTGCCTCGATCGACACCTCGAGGGCGACAACGCCTGGCGCCGCAACAAGGCGGCGATCGTCTGGGAAGGCGAGCCCGGCGACACGCGCGTGATCACGTACGCGGAGCTCCACAAGGAGGTCTGCCGCTTCGCGAACGTGCTGAAGGCGAAGGGTATCAAGAAGGGCGACCGGGTCTGCCTCTACATGCCGATGATCCCGGAGCTGGCGATCGCGATGCTGGCCTGCACGCGGATCGGCGCTCCGCACTCGATCGTCTTCGGCGGCTTCTCCGCGGAGGCGCTGCGCGACCGCCTGAACGACGCCGAGGCGAAGCTCGTCGTGACGGCAGACGGGGGATTCCGCAAGGGCGCGGCCTTCGGATTGAAGGCGACCGTCGATGCGGCAGTCGAGGCGGCGCCGCACGTCGACGCCGTGATCGTCGTCGAGCGCACGAAGCAGCCGGTCGAGATCCGGCCCGGGCGCGACTTCTGGTGGCACGAGGAGATGGCGAAGGCCTCGACGGACTGCAAGCCGGCGAAGCTCGACGCCGAGCATCCGCTCTTCATCCTCTACACGAGCGGCACGACGGGCAAGCCGAAGGGCATCCTGCACACGACGGGCGGCTACCTCACCCACGTGACCACGACCTTCAAGGCGATCTTCGACATCAAGGACGAGGACGTCTACTGGTGCACCGCCGACATCGGCTGGATCACGGGCCACTCCTACGTCGTCTACGGCCCGCTCGCGAACGGCGCGACGACCGTGATGTACGAGGGCACGCCGACGCATCCGGGGCCCGACCGTTGGTGGTCGCTGATCGAGAAGTGGGGCGTCTCGATCTTCTACACGGCGCCGACGGCGATCCGCACCTTCATCCGACTCGGCGACGAGCATCCGAAGGCGCACGACCTCTCGTCGCTGCGCCTGCTCGGCACGGTCGGCGAGCCGATCAATCCCGAGGCCTGGATCTGGTACCACAACGTGATCGGTGGCAAGCGCTGCCCGATCGTCGACACGTGGTGGCAGACCGAGACGGGCGGGATCATGATCTCGTCGATCCCCGGCGCGGTCGAGACGAAGCCCGGCTCCGCGACGCTGCCCTTCCCGGGCGTGCACGCCGACATCCTCGACGAAGGTGGGAAGAGCGTGAAAGGGGAGGGCGGCGGCTTCCTCGTCCTGCGACATCCCTGGCCCGGCATGCTTCGCGGCATCTGGGGCGATCCCAAGCGCTTCGAGGAGACCTACTGGGGCAAGTACGAGAACACGTATTTCGCCGGTGACGGCGCCCATCGTGACAAGAAGGGCTACTTCTGGATCATGGGCCGCATCGACGACGTGATGAACGTCTCGGGTCATCGCATCGGCACGATGGAGGTCGAGAGCGCCCTCGTGTCCTCGCCCGACGTCGCGGAGGCCGCGGTCGTCGGACGCCCCGACGAGATCACGGGCACGGCGATCGTCGCGTTCGTGACGCCGCGCAGCAGCGTCCACCCGGACGAGGTCCTCGTCGGCCGCCTCAAGCAGCACGTCTCGAAGGAGATCGGCGCGATCGCCCGCCCCGCGGAGATCCGCTTCACGAACGCCCTGCCCAAGACTCGCTCGGGCAAGATCATGCGCCGCCTGCTGCGCGACATCGCGAGCGGTCGCGAGGTCGCCGGCGACACGAGCACCCTCGAGGACTTCAGCGTCCTCGCGAAGCTCAGGGAGAGCGACGAGGACTGATCCCATGCCCCTCTCGAAGACCCAGCGGGCCGCAGCCGACGCCTATCTCGACCGCTTCATGTCGGGACTCCGGCGCCGGAATCCCGGACAGCCCGAGTTCCATCAGGCCGTCCGCGAGGTGGCCCGCGACCTCGTCCCCTTCCTGGAGGACAAGAAGGCCTACAAGGACGCGCACATCCTCGATCGACTGACCGAGCCCGATCGGATCATCATCTTCCGCGTCTGCTGGGTCGACGATGCGAACAACGTGCGGACCAATCGCGGGATGCGCGTCCAGTTCAACAACGCGATCGGCCCCTACAAGGGTGGTCTGCGCTTCCACAAGAACGTGACGCTCTCGATCCTCAAGTTCCTCGGCTTCGAGCAGGTCCTGAAGAACGCGCTGACGACGCTGCCGATGGGCGGCGCGAAGGGCGGCGCGAACTTCAACCCGCATCGCAAGAGCGACGGCGAGGTCATGCGCTTCTGCCAGGCCTTCATGACCGAGCTCTACCGACACATCGGCCCCAACACCGACATCCCGGCAGGCGACATCGGCGTCGGCGCCCGCGAGGTCTCCTACCTCTTCGGGCAGTACAAGCGGCTCCAGAACGAGTTCACGGGCACGCTCACGGGCAAGGGGCTCGCCTTCGGCGGGTCCTTGATCCGGACGGAGGCGACGGGCTACGGCTGCGTCTACTTCGCACGGGAGATGCTCGCCACGCGCGGAGACGACGTCGAGGGCAAGACCTGCATCGTGTCGGGCTCGGGCAACGTCGCGCTCTACACGGCGGAGAAGCTGATCGAGCTCGGGGCGCGAGTCGTCACGCTCTCGGACTCCGGTGGCTTCGTCCACGACCCGAACGGCATCGACGCGGAGAAGCTCGCCTGGATCGTCGATCTCAAGACGAAGCGCCGCGGACGGATCCGCGAGTACGTCGAGCGATGGGGCGGCTCGTTCCACGAGGGCCAGCATCCCTGGGGCGTGCCCTGCGACATGGCCTTCCCCTGCGCCACGCAGAACGAGATCGAAGGCGACGAGGCGCGCGCACTCGTCGCCAACGGCTGCCAGCTCGTCGCCGAGGGTGCGAACATGCCCTCGACGATCGAGGCGATCGACGTCTTCCGGGAGGCCCGGATCCTCTTCGGCCCCGCAAAGGCCGCGAACGCCGGCGGCGTCGCGGTCTCGGGCCTCGAGCAGACGCAGAACGCGATGCGTCTGTCCTGGCCGCGCGAGGAGGTCGACCGGCAGCTCCTCGAGATCATGCAGAAGATCCATCGCTCCTGCGTCGAGCACGGCCGCGAAGGCGACTTCGTCGACTATCTGCGCGGCGCGAACATCGCGGGCTTCATCAAGGTCGCCGACGCGATGCTCTCCTACGGCGTGCTCTGAGGAGCGACCGCTTCGGCGGGACGCGGCGACGGCATCGCGATTCCGACGGGCGGCTCGCTGCAGGAGGGATCGCTGCCCCGCCGTCCCGTCCGCCACTCGCCCGAGGGCAGGCGCGAGACGTGGATCACGCCGGCGAGAGCGGGATCATCCGGGCCGAGCGTCTGGCCGCTCACGAGCTCGAGCAGCGTACGGACGACGCCCTTGTGCGCGACCACCAGCGCCGACCGGACGCCGCTCGTGCGAAGTCGACCGAGGCCGCGTCCGATCCGGGCGCGGAAGTCGCTGCGGCGCTCGCCGCCGGGGTAGTCGAAAGCGGGCGCCTGCGCCCGCCAGGCGGCGTAGAGCGAGGGATCGCGCCGCTCGATCTCTTCACGGGTCAGCCCCTCCCAACGACCGAAGTCGACCTCGCGGAAGTCCGCCTCGAGCCGGATCGCATGACGCGGCGCGAGGATCCGCGCCGACTCCCAGGCCCGGCAGAGCGAGCTCGACCAGACGACCTCGAACGTCTCGCCGGGGATGCGCCTGCGGGCCGCCCGCACCTGGGCACGGCCCTCGTCGGAGAGCGGCACGTCGGTCGCGCCGTAGTAGCGGATGCTCGACTGGCCCGCGGTCTCGCCGTGACGCACCAGGATCAGTCGCTCGAGTCGGTCCCGCATCGCCCGATCGTGCGCGCCCGGGCAGCGCGCGTCAACGCGCTTCGTGGACGCGGAGACGGACGCGGAGAACGAAGCTTCGCGATGACGCGCGACCCCCACGTGCTCGCGCGTCGATCCGATACGCTCGAGCCGGGACGGCGAGCCGGACGCGTGGCGCGGAGGGGTCGACGCGACGATGCCGGATCGACGGCGGGGGAGGCCGAAGCGAAGATGCACGGGCGGGACAGTGGGACCGACGCGACGCGCGCTCGGCTCGAGGCCATCTCGATGCCGATCGAGGCGCAGCTGCGCGGACGTCTCGTGCGTCGCTACAAGCGCTTCCTGGCGGACGTCGAGCTCGAAGACGGGCGCGAGGTCACGGTCCATTGCCCGAATCCCGGCAGCATGCTCGGTACGCGACGTCCGGGCTCCCTCGTCCGCTGCTCGACCCACGACGATCCGCGGCGGAAGCTGCGACACACGCTCGAGATGATCCGGGTGGGAAGCGTCTGGGTCGGCCTGCACGCCGCGAAGGCCAACGCGCTCGCGCGCCGCATGCTCGAGCGCGGCGCCTACTCGCCCTTCGCCGGCTACGAAGACGTCCGACCCGAGGTCGCCACGCCCGAGGGCTCGCGCTTCGACTTCCGGCTCGCGGGCGGTGCCGCGCAGGCGCCGTGCTGGATCGAGGTCAAGAGCGTCACGCTCTGTGCCTCGCGGCGCGCACGCTTTCCCGACGCCGTGACCGAACGCGGCCGCCGCCATCTCGATCACCTGATGGCGCGACGCCGGGCGGGCGAGCGGGCGGCCCTCCTCTACGTGGTCCAGCGCGCCGATGCCGACTCCGTCGCGCCCGCCGACGACATCGACCCCGCCTACGGCGCGACGCTCCGGGAGGCGGCACGCGCGGGCGTCGAGCTGCACGCCCTCTCGGCCCGGGTGCGGGGCGACCGGATCCGTCTGGAACGCGTGCTGCCCGTGCTGCTATGAACCGGGCATGAGCGAGCCCTTCCGTCTGGACGACACGTCCGCGGACCGGATCCGGGGGATCCGGGCGCCGCTGCTTCGCTGGTACGACGCGAACCGTCGGGATCTGCCCTGGCGGCGGACGCGCGATCCCTACGCGATCTGGATCTCCGAGGCGATGCTGCAGCAGACGCGGGTGGAGACCGTGATCCCGTACTGGGAGCGCTTCCTCGATCGCTTCCCGGACATAGCGAGCCTCGCGCGGGCGGAGCTGGACGAGGTCTACGCCGTCTGGACGGGCCTCGGCTACTACTCGCGCGCGCGCAACCTGAAGGCTGCCGCCGAGAGCGTCGTACGCGATCACGGCGGCCGACTGCCCGACGACGCCGAGTCGCTGCGCGGCCTGCGCGGGATCGGGCGTTATACGGCCGGCGCGATCGCCTCGATCGCCTTCGACCGCGAGGAGCCGCTCGTCGACGGCAACGTGATCCGGGTGCTCGCGCGCGTGCTCGGCATCCGCGCGGACTCGACCCGACGCGACGTGGTCGAGGCGATCTGGTCCGTCGCGGGCCGGCTCGTGCGCGGAACGCGACCGGGCGACCTGAACCAGGCCTTGATGGAGCTCGGCGCAACGACCTGCACGCCCCGCAGCCCCGCCTGTCTCGCCTGCCCGATCCGGTCGCGCTGCGACGCACACGCGGCGGGGGACGCCGAGACGCTGCCGATCAAGCCGAAGAAGGCGAAGCAGAAGCCGATGCGCGCGGTCGCCGTCTGGATCGAGCGTGAGGGACGCATCCTCGCGGTCCGGCGACCGGAAGAGGGACTGATGGCGGGGCTCTGGGAGCTGCCCGGCGGCGAGATCGGTACCGACGAGGCGCCCTCGGACCGCGTGGCCGAGGTGCTCCGTCGACACGTCGGCCTCGAGCTGCGCGGCGTCGAGCCCGTCGGGAGCGTCGAGCACCTGTTCACGCATCGCCGCCTCGCCCTCGACGTCTTCCGCGCGCGACCGGTGCCCGGCGGACGCGTCCGACGCGAGGGCTTCGTCGCCCATCGCTGGCTGCGACCCGAGGCGCTGCTCGAGCTCGCCCACGCCGGCGCGACCCGCAAGGCGCTCGCGCTCTTCGGCGTGACGAACGAGGTCTCGGCCCGCGCCGCACGGGATCCGCGTGATCGTACGCCTCGTCGCCCACGCGGCGCCTCGGCGCGGCCGTGACCGCGCGCCGGAGCCGCGGGGGCTCGAGCGACGATGCGAAGCCGCAACGCGCGTCCGAGCGCAGACGGCGGGCCGGCCCCAGCGACCCGGCGAGCAACCCCGAGCGACCGGAGCCGCGCGGAAGCGAGTCCTTCGCCGACCTCGTCGACGCCTCGACGCGACCGATCGAGCGCGGCCCCGAACGCGTCCGCCGTCCCCCGACGGCACGCGCCGCCGCAAGGCCCGCCGAGCGGGGCACCGCACGCGGCGCGAGATCCGCGCGTACGGCGCAGGGCGGCTTCCGATGGCCCGACCCGGACGAGCCCCTGCGTGCGGCCGCAGCCGGCGTGAGCGACGCGACCCTGGCCGCGCTCGCTCGCGGCGAGCCCGAACCCGAGGAGCGGATCGACCTGCACGGCGTCCGGCGCCGCGGCGGCGGGCGACTGCTCGCGCGGCGTCTCGAGAGCGCGCGCCATCGCGGGCTCGCCTGCGTGCTGCTGATCCACGGCCGGGGCGCGCGCTCGCCGGGCGGCGAGGCCGTGCTCCGCGACGCGCTGCCGGATTGGCTGACGCGCAAGCCGACCGCCGAGCACGTGCTGGCCTTCGCGCCGGCGCCCGCACGGCTCGGCGGGTCGGGCGCGACGCTCGTGCTGCTCAGACGCCCGCAGGCGGCGCCGCGCTGATCCCGGAGCAGCCCGGTTCGACGGGGCGATGGTCGAGACCCGCCCGACACGCCGCTCCAATCGAGCTCGACCCGCCTAACGCCCCGCCGACGGCGCGACGAAGCCCGCCTCGGCCAGCGCCGCGCGCAACGACTCGATCCGCGCGCGATTCGCGCCCATGTCGCCGTAGCCGACCCGCGAGGCGGAGCGCACGTCGATGCGCCCACGCGGTGCATCGAGCAGCAGCTCGACGTCGTCGCGATAGCGCATGAGGCGCGTGGTGAAGACCGCGTGTACGTAGTCGTCCCGACGCGTCACGATCTCGACACGCGGCCGTGCCGCGAGCTCGCCCTGCAGCGCCGTCCAGGCCGCACGCGCGTCGCCTTCGATCACGAAGGGGGCGATCGCGTGCCCGGCGTCCTCGGCCGCGCTCGAGACACAATTCGGTGACGGGGGACAGGCGCGCAGGCGACCCGCCTGCGGGCCGAGATCGTCGGGCATGCGCCCGGCGCATCCCATCGCGAGCAGGGCCCCGATCCAGACCATCTTCCTCATCCGAAGCTCCTCCCACGGTCCGGCGGCGCGACGCCTCCCGTACCGAAGACCCCGCTCAGAAGCGATCCGACGGCCAGAAGACCATCGCGTCCGGCGGCAGGATCCGCCGCAGGAACGCACGACCGTCCTCGTCGGGCAGCAGATCCACGTCGAGCCGCGACGCCAGCCCGATCAGGTTCACGCACCGGAAGCAGGCGCTCGCATCTTCCATGGGATGCGAGCGGATCGCGCGGTGCTCGAGCGCGACCGTCAGGCCGATGTCGTCGAAGGTGGGCGCGACGAGGAAGGCGCGCAACGAGTCGCTTGCGACGCCCCGGGCGCCTGCCGGGATCAGGGGATCCTCCTCGCGCGGCTCGAGCAGGCTCGCCACGAGCTTCGCCAGCGCATCGGCACCGTCCTCGAAGCGACCGAACTCGGTGATCGTGAAGACGTCGTCGACGATCGACGCGCGGGCGTAGGCGACCGCGAGCCCACCTCGTCGCGCGATCCAGAACTCCTCGCGCGCGCCCGACGGCATCGCGAGGCTCTCTTTCCAGAGTCCGTCGTCGCGGGCGACGATGCCGCTCCGACTCGCCGCATACGCCGCGTGGATCGACTTCACGGATTGCAGCACCCGCTCGTCGCCTGCGCCGACCGGCTCGAGCGTCAGCTCGTCCGCCGCACCGCCTTCCCGGGCCGCAGGCCCCTTCGGATCACGTCGCAGGATCGTCCGCTGACCCGCCCAGACCGAGAAGCCACGCTTCTCGAAGAACGCCGTGGTCGCCGGCGGCGCGGCCGGGAAGACGAGCGCGAGCTCGAGACCGCGACCGCGCATCGCATCGCAGGCCCGCTCGAGCAGCGCCGAGGCGATCCCGCGGCGACGGAACGCGGGATCCGTGTAGAGACCCGCGAGTCCACCGGCCGGGATCGTATGCCCCAGGATGCGAATCGGGCGGGGCAGGATCGTGACGGTCGAGACGATTCGATCCTGCTCGATCGCGACGAAGACGTTCTCGTCGCTCCAGCTCGGCTCGTACTCGATCAGGGCGCGCAGCCGATCGCCCGCCGACCAGCCCTCCGCGAGCGGCCAGGCGTCGAGCATTGCAGCGAGACCGAGCCGTTCACGGGCGTAGAGCGTCCGGATCTCCATCGTCGGGCGAGTATACTCGCGCCGGAAGGAGCGTTTCGCCATGTCCCCCGAATCCGACGAGTCCGATCCGAAGGCGATCTACAAGCAGGGCTTCGCGCTCTTCGCCAAGGGACGAATCGACGAGGCGATCGAGCGCTACCGAGCGGCCCTCGCCGTCGAGCCCGGACTCGCGATCGCCTGGAACGGACTCTCGATGGCCCTCGCGAAGCAGGGCGACTTCGAGGCCGCCGTGGAGGCGGCGGAGAAGCTCGTCGAGCTCGAGCCGGACGATGCGCTCTCCCATACGAACCTGTCCCGGATCCTGATGCAGCAGGGGAAGATCCCCGAGGCCGAGGACGCCCGCGCCCGGGCCATGGGCATCCAGATGCGGAAGGGCCGGGATTGACCGCCGACGAGGGCCAGAGAAGGGGCTGCCCATGAGCGACGTCCGCCTCGAGCGCGAGGGGAACGTCTTCGTCCTGCGTTTCGCCGCGGGCGAGAACCGCTTCCGGCCGGAGAGCCTGGCGGCCTGGCACGCGGCCCTCGACGAGGTCGAGTCGGCCGGCAGCCCCGCGGCCCTCGTGACGACCGGTGACGGGAAGTTCTACTCGAACGGCCTCGACCTCGAGTGGCTGCTCTCGCGACAGGATGCGGCCGAGCGCGACGCCTACATCCCGTCGGTCCTCGGCCTGATGGCGCGCGTGCTGACCTTCCCGACGATCACGGTCGCGGCGATCAACGGCCACGCCTTCGGCGCCGGCGCCCAGCTCAGCCTCGCCCACGACTTCCGCGTCATGCGGCGCGATCGCGGCTACTGGTGCATGCCCGAGATCGACATGAAGGCCCCCCTGCATCCGGGCATGACGGCGCTGATCCAGGCCCGGGTGCCGATCCAGACGGCCCACGAGCTGATCGTGACCGGCACGCGCTACGGCGCCGAGGCCGCCCTCGAACGGCGCATCGTCGATCACGCCGTCGACGAGGCCGAGGTGCTGCCCCGGGCGATCGCGATCGCGGCGGAGCTGGCCGGCAAGGCGGACCCGGCGATGCGCGCGCTGAAGCGGGGGATGTATCCCCGGGCCCTCGAGGCGCTCGCGGGGTCGATGGACGCGATTCCGCGGGTCTGAAGCGGGGTCGACCGACCGCGCGTCGCGTCGCACGTGGCCTAGCCCGTGTTGCGCAGGCCCGCGGCGATGCCGCCGATCGTGAGCTGGATGGCGCGCTCGACCCGCTCGAGGTCCTCGCCCGACGGGTCGAGGCTGCGCAGGGTGCGCTTGCGCTCGAGCAGCTCGACCTGCACGTAGGAGAGGATGTCGAGGTAGGGCGTGCGCAGATCGAGGGCCTCGCGCAGAGCGGGATCGCGCGCGAGCAGGCGCCGTTCGCCCGAGATGTCGCGCACCGCGCGCAGGGTGCGCTGGAACTCCTTCTCGATCCGCAGGAAGACGTCGGAGGCGCCGCCCACCTCGCCCGCGAGCTCTGCATAGCGTGCGCCGACGTGCAGGTCGGTCTTGGCGAGGACCTGCTCGAGGTTGTCGATCACGGTCCGGAAATAGGGCCAGCGCCGGTACATCGTCTTGAGCCGACCGAGTGCCTTGTCCCGCCCGCCCGGGAACGCGTCGCAGAACGCGGCGACGCCCGACCCCGCGCCGTACCAGCTCGGCAAGAGGATCCGCGCCTGGTTCCAGGAGAAGGTCCAGGGGATCGCGCGCAGGGTCTTGATCTCGCGCGTCGTCGTGCGCTTCGCCGGGCGGCTGCCGATGTTGAGCGTCGAGATCTCCTCGATCGGCGTCATGGCGTAGAACGCGTCGACGAAGCCCTCCGTCTCGTAGACGAGTGCGCGGTAGGCCTGCCGCGAGCCCTCGGCGACGGCCTCGAGCGCCTCGCGCCAGGCCGCCGGCGGCTCCTTGCCGCGACCCGGGATCGCATTCGAGAGCGTCGCCTCGAGGGTCGCCGCCAGGATCAGCTCGAGATGATAGGCGGCGGAGGCGCGGGTTCCGTATTTCGAGGCGATCACCTCGCCCTGCTCGGTCAGCTTGATGCGGCCCCTGACCGTACCGGAAGGTTGAGCGAGGATCGCGCGATGGGTGGGCCCGCCGCCGCGGGCGATCGTGCCGCCGCGGCCGTGGAAGAACTCGAGGCGCACGCCTTCGAGATCCGCCTGCACGGCGAGCTCGCGCTGGACCCGCTCGAGGGCGGCGCAGGCCGCCAGGTAGCCGCCATCCTTCATCGAGTCCGAGTAGCCGAGCATGATCTGCTGGCGCATGCCGCGGGCCTCGAGCTGCCGGCGATAGGCCTCGGAGCGGTAGAGCCGGTCCATCGACGCGGCGGCGCCGCGCAGACTCTCGATCGACTCGAAGAGCGGGACGATGTTCACGTCGCTCTCGAAGCCGCGAGCGCCGTAGGGGCGGACGAGGCCGACCTGGCGGCAGAGGGCGAGCAGCTCGAGGACGGGGACGGCGTTCTCGGTGTCGCTGATGACGAGGTCGCGGACGGAGCGCCCTTCGGCGGGCCGTGGAAGACTCGCGACGAGTCGCAGCGTTTCGATCACCTCGCGCGCCTCGGTCGAGAGCCCGGCCTCGGGGATCGGCAGGGCCGTCTCGGCGAGCACGATGCCTTCGAGGAAGCTCCGCTGTCCCGAGAGCGGGAGCGTCTCGAGCGGACCGTCGACCGGGCAGATCAGCTCGGCGCGGGCCTGTCTGTGCTTCGACTGGTTCTGCCGCACGTCGAGCGACACGAAGTCGAAGCCGAAGACGTCGAGGGCATCGATCAGCGAAGCGAGCTCGCCGCCCGCGAGACGTCCGGCGCGATGCGCGAGGAGGCTCTCGCGGATCAGCACGAGATCCGCGCGCATCGCCTGGGCGTTCGGGTAGCCACCGCGCGAGCCCGGCTCGAGCCGCCCGCGCTCCTCCTCGAGCGTCGCCTCGAGCCGCACGGCGATCGCGTTCAGCTTGATGCGGTAGCGCTCCGAGGCGTTGCGGCCCTCGATCCGATCGACGAGCGCGGGCAGGCTCGACAGGTCCTGCTCGATCGACGCCTCGAGCTCGCGCGAGATCGGCGCACGGCGGTCCGAGATCATCAGCCGCTCGACCAGCGCGGGGATCCGCTCGAGGTAGTGCTGGAGGATCGCCGCGCGGTACTCGCGCAGGGCCTCCGCCGTCACCTCCGCGGTCACGAAGGGATTGCCGTCGCGATCGCCACCCATCCACGAGCCCACCCGCAGGCTGCGATGCGCGGCGTGGGCGAGCGCGCCGGCGTCGACCGCGGGGGGCTCGCCGTAGACGTCCCGGAACGCCGCGAGCAGCCGACCGGTCACGTCGGGCACGGCGTGGACCAGCACCTCCTGCAGCACGTGGATCGCGTAGCGCACCTCGTCGATCGGCGTCGGCTTGCGCTTGCGCATCGTCGTCGAGAGCCAGAGCCCCGTGATCTCGGCGAGGATCTCCTCCTCGACGACCTCGCGATCCGCACCGCGCAGGTCCTCGCGCGTCGCGAGCAACACGTCGAGCCGGTCGAGGGCCTCGCGCAGGGACCATCGCAGGGCCTCGGTCGGATGCGCCGTCAGCACGATCGTCGCCCGGAGTCCATCGATCGCCTCGGCCACGATCCGCGCCGGCACGTCCTCGCGCTTGAGCCGCTCGAAGAGATCGCGGAAGGGCTCGCCGCCGCCATGGGTCCGCCCCCGCTCGGTGGCGCGCTCCTCGGCCACGTTGAGCAGCCAGAAGAAGACCGTGAAGGCGCGGGCGACCTCGAGCAGCTCCTCGACCTTCATCGCCCGCAGCCGGCGCACGAGCTTGCGCTCGTCGGCCGACGCATAACGCGCGCGGAGTCTTCGGGCGAGATCGCGGATGGCGGCGATCGTGCGGGCGCGGTCGGTGCCCTCCTGCTCGCCGATGACCCGGGCGTGGGCCTCGACGAGGAAGTCGAGGTCCGAGGCGGTCGCAGGGTCCGCTCGCTTGGGGCGCGCCATCGTCGGCGGATGATAGACTCGCGCGCCGTGACCGACCAAGTCCGACGGATCGTCGGACCCGGCCCGATCGAGGTGTCCCATGTCCGATCCGACCGCCGACGCACCCGTCAAGACCCTCGGCCTCTCGGCCGCGCTGCACGGCTACCTCGTCGAGCACGGCACGCCCCCCGACGCGATCCTCCGCGAGCTCACGGCGGAGACCCGGGAGCGGGTCGGCCCGATGTCGATGATGCAGATCGCGCCGGAGCAGGGCGCCTTCCTGACCCTCATGACGCGCCTGATCGGGGCGCGTCGGGCGATCGAGATCGGCACCTTCACGGGCTACTCGGCGCTCTGCATCGCGCGCGGCCTGCCGGCGGACGGGAAGCTCCTCTGCTGCGACGTGAACGAGGAATGGACCTCGATCGGTCGCCGCTACTGGGAGCGCGCCGGCGTGGCCGATCGGATCGACCTCCGGATCGCCCCCGCCCTCGAGACCCTCGATGCCCTGCCCGCGGACCGCTCCTGGGATCTCGCCTTCGTCGACGCCCACAAGCCCGAGTACCTCGACTACCTCGAACGGCTCGTCGGCCTGATCCGGCCCGGCGGTCTGATCCTCGTCGACAACGTGCTCTGGAACGGCCAGGTGCTCGACGAGCGGGACCGCAGCGCCGAGACCGTCGCGATCCGCGCGTTCAACGAGGCCGTCGCGAAGGACGACCGCTTCGACCGCGCGATGGTGTCGATCTCGGACGGGCTGACGCTCCTGCGACCGATCCGCTGAGCGACGATCGCGGCGACGAGGACCGCGACGTCGCGCGGGACTCCGCTCAGGACCCGGTCTCGACGGGCGTCGCGCGCCCCTCGAGCGACTCGAGATGGACGCGCACGGCCTCGAAGTCGGCGGGCGGCACCACCTCGACGTCGATCTCGTCCACGGCGAGATGCGCCGCGTGGAGCATCGGCCGCGCGATCTCGAGCCCGTCGACGACGGTCGGACCGCCATACTCGACGTCGCCGAGCAGCGGATGGCCTACGTGGGCGAGCGTCGCCCGGATCTGGTGCAGGAAGCCCGTCTCGAGCCGCACCTCGACGAGCGTCGCCATATCGAAGACCTGCAGGGGGATGACACGCTCTCGTGTCGGACGGCCATCGTCGCGCACGCCCACGTGCGCGGGCGAGTGGCGCTCGACGACGAGGGGCAGGTCGAGCCGACGAGGCCGCTCGAGCCGGCCGACGACGAGGGCGCGGTAGCGCTTGTCGACGCGATGCGCGCTGAACGCGCCGCGCAGCCGGCGCCAGGTCTCGTCGTCCGTCGCGAAGACGAGGGCGCCGGTCGTGTCGACGTCGAGGCGATGGACGACGCCCGATCGCAGGCCGCCTTCGCCGACGCCGAGGATCGCGGGCTGCCGCGCGACGACGGCGTTCAGGACCGTGTCGTCCTGGTCGGGATGCAGCGGATGAACGCCCCGCCCCGCCGGCTTGTCGACGACGAGCCAGCCCGCGCCCTCCGCCAGCACGTCGAGCGGCAGGTCGGGTCGCGGCCGCGGCTGCTCGCCCTCGGCGTGCAGCGGCCCCTCGACCACGTAGCCCTCGGCGGGTCGCGCCGCGTGCGACTTGTCGGCGAGCGCCAGGCGGCGGCCATCGCGCCGCACGCGCCCCGACTCGAGCAGATGGCGCACCCGCGCGCGGGACACGCCGAGCCGGTCGGCCAGCAGGCGATCGAGTCGCTGCCCCGCCTCGTCCGGCGTCACCTCGACCCGCGTCGTCCCGGCCTCGGCTTCCAAGCCCGCGTCCCACCCGACCGGCCGCCCTGCGGGCCCGGACCATCCCCCGACGAGCCCCCATGGCCCCGGAGGCGGCGGACACTAGCGCTCCATCGCCGGCTCGCCGGCCCGGCCCCGCCGCTCGCACCCCCCCGGCACGCGGGGTACGCTCCGCAGCCCCCCAGACCGCCCGCCCGCCGGGCCCAGGCCAGCCACCCCGATGACCGCCGTCCCCAAGAGCCCCGCGAAGCGCCCCCGCCCCCCGGCGGCCGAGCGCCGCCACGTGTCGATCATGGACACGACCCTGCGCGACGGCGAGCAGACCCCGAACGTCTCCTACACACCGGCCGAGAAGCTCCAGCTCGCCCGCATGCTGCTCTCGGATCTCGAGGTCGATCGGATCGAGATCGCGTCGACCCGGGTCTCCGCCGGCGAGCTCGAGGCCGCCCAGGCGATCACGAAATGGGCCCGCAAGGCCAGCGCGATCCAGCGCATCGAGATGCTCGGCTACACCGACGGCAGGAAGTCCGTCGACTGGATCTGCGAGGCCGGCGGCAAGGTGCTGAACCTGCTGACCAAGGGCTCCGAACGGCATTGCCGCGAGCAGCTCGGCCTCTCCCCCGAAGAACATCGCGAGCGCGTCTCCGAGACCGTCCGCTACGCCCGCCGCAAGCGCCTCACGGTCAACGTCTACCTCGAGGACTGGTCGAGCGGCGTGCGGGACTCCTTCGACTACGTCTTCGCGATGGTCCAGCAGCTGCGCGAGCTGCGGGTCGCTCGGGTCTACCTCGCGGACACCCTCGGTGTGCTGGCACCCGAGGACGTGACCCGTTTCGTCGGCCTCATGACCGCGACCTTCCCGGCGGTCGATTTCGAGTACCACGGCCACAACGACTACGGCCTCGCGACGGCGAACTGCCTCGCGGCGATCCACGCCGGCGCCCGCGGTGTCCACACGAGCGTGAACGGCATGGGCGAACGCGCCGGCAACACCTCCCTCGCCGAGGTGGTGGCCGCGATCCACGACCACACGGACGCCCGAACGGGCGTGCGCGAGGACCGGCTGTCGGCGCTGTCGTCGATGGTCGCGACCTTCTCGGGCAAGGAGATCGCCGCCAACACGCCGATCGTCGGCCGCGACGTCTACACGCAGACCGCGGGCATCCACGCCGACGGCGACGCCAAGGGCGACCTCTACGCGACGCGCCTCGCCCCGGGCCGCTTCGGCGGCGCCCGCCGCTACGCCCTCGGCAAGCTCTCGGGCAAGGCCTCCCTCGACCACAACCTCGCCAAGCTCGGCATCGAGCTGCCCGACGCCGACCGCGACCTCGTCCTGCAACGCATCGTCGAGCTCGGCGACAAGAAGCACATCGTCACCCCCGACGACCTGCCCTACCTGATCGCCGACGTGCTCAAGACCCCCGACGACCAGCGCGTCCAGATCGAGAGCTGGGAGGTCGACGTCTCGAGCAAGGAGCCGCCGCGGGCGCGCGTGGCCCTCGCCTATCGCGGACTCGTCGAGAAGGCGGAGTCGAGCGGCGACGGGGGCTACGACGCGTTCATGAACGCGCTCAAGAAGGCCGCGAAGCCGCTCGAGATCGAGGTGCCCGTGCTCGCGGACTACCGCGTGCGCATCCCGCCCGGCGGCCGCACGGGCGCCCTCGTCGAGACGACCGTCACCTGGCGACTCGAGACCGCCGCCGCGGCCGGCGCGAAGTCGACCGTCGAGACCTTCACGACCCTCGGCGTCGACTCCGACCAGCTCGCCGCCGCGATCATCGCGACGGAGAAGATGCTGAACGCCGTCGTGACGCGACGCGCGGGCCCGCGCCCCGCCGCGTCGACGAGCGGCCGCAGCGGCGCGCGCGAGCGGCGGCGCCCTCGCGGCGAGGCGAAGGAGTCGGGCGCGCGATGAGCGCGCGGCCGGGGGGCGCGACGAGCGCGATCCGCGGCGTGCACCCGGGCTTCCGCGCGGCCACGCGCGCGTGCACCGGGCGCGCCCTCGCCACGGCGCTGCTCGTGTCGCTCCTCCTCGCGCTCGCGAGCGGCTGCAACACCTTCTCGCGCCGTCGCGCGGAGGCCGAGTACGGCCCGAGCGAAGGGCTGCTCGAGACCGTCGCCGTGCTGCGTCGACACGTCGCCGACGACACCTACCGCTTCCCGCCCGCCAGCGACTTCACGGGTCGCAACGTCTACCGCGCCTCCTTGCTGCGCCTCGAGAATCTCGAGCGGACGCATGCGGATGCGATGCGCAGCGGGACGATGGACGCGGTCGTGGCCTTTGCGAAGGCGCGGGCGCTCGAGCGGCTGCGCGCCTTCGATCTCGCGGCGGATCACTACCGCGAGAGCGCGCGGCTCTCGGAGGAGATGCGCGCGGAGGCGCTCGCGAGCGCGGCCTTCTGTGACCGGCTCGATCACGCGACGCGGACCGGCCTCGACCTCGTGGATCCGCTCGCCGAGGCGGGGACCGCGCCCATGCCGCTCGACCCGGATCGCGTCGTGGCGGAGCTCGACGAGCGGGTCGCGCAGCTCTCGACGCTGCTCGAGGACGTCGGCGAGACGCATTACCGATGGATCGTGCAGGAGGAGATCGAGCGGGCGGACGAGGCGCGGGCGGCGTATTTCGTGGCGATCCGGGCGGTGCTGCCGGACGGGACGCTGCGCGCGCTCCAGGAGCTGCAGCGCGTGGCGACCCGGCACGGCGCGAGCAAGAGCCGGCTGCGCCACCTGCTGCGCCTCGCCGACTTCTACGCCGAGCTCTCGCGCGAGTACCTCGACGCCGTGCCGCCTGCGAGCCTCGCCTTCGACCCGGCGCGCTTGCGCGAGTCCGCCGAGGCCGCGATCCGGCTCTACGAGCTCGTGGCGAGTCACGACGGGCGACCCGAGAAGCTCGAGGCGTCGCGGCGGCTCGAGGCCTTCCTCGCCCTGACCCTGGGAATCGATGCGGACCGCTTCTCTCGTTAGGCGGAATCCCCGCCGTCGCCCGATCGCCGCGATCGGGCTCGGGCTCGCGCTGCTCGCGGCGTCGGGCTGCCTCGCACGGCGCTCGATCGTCGTCGAGGAGCTGCTACTGCCGATCGAGACGCCGAAGCCCTGGCTGCCCGAGGCAGCGGATCTCGCCGCCGTCCGGCTCGGGCGCGCGGCCCTGCTCGCCCGACCCGGCGCGCCACACGGGGCCGGATCGGATGCGAGCACTTCGACGGCGACTCCCGCCGTGGAGTCCGCACTCGCCGCGCTCCTCGCAGCACCCGCCTCCGAGCGCAACGACGACCTCGCCCCTCTTGCGATCGACCTGCGCAACGCCACCCTCGACGACCCGATCGCAGATCGCGCGGCCTCGCGCGCCCTCCGGCGACGTCGCGGCCTCGACCCACGCCTTGCGACACGCCTCGACGAGATCGTGGGCGACGACCCGCTCCGTCTCGCCCGGAGTCGCCAGCGCGACGACTGGCACCTGCTCTGGGCCCGCACCTTCAACTCGATCTCCGAGCCTCTCGGCAGCACGGCGATCACGGGCTTCGTGCTCGCCCCCTACACCCTCGCGAACAGCTTCATCCACTACTTCGCCGAGTTCTCGAATGCCGAGCCCCTCTCGCAGACGGGACGGCAGGCGCTCTCGTTGCGGCGCGAGTTCCTCGAGCGCCATCCGGACAGCCCCCTCGCCCCCGAGCTCGCGCGGCGCGTCGATCGCGACGCCATCAAGCTCGAGAAGACCCTCGCAATGCGACGGGTGCGCGCGGGCGAGGACGCACTCGAAGCAGGTGAGGCAAGGCTCGCGCGGCACCACGCCCGCGCAGCCCTCGACCTGCTCGAGCCGCATCCCGACGCCAACGCGCGTCTGCGGCGGCGCGCGATCCGGCTCGCAAAGGCGTCGGACGCGCAGACCGCGACGCGGGATCGGCTCCTGACCCGCTCGCTCGAAGTGCGCCCCCCGACGACCGGTTCCGTCGATTCGGAGACCTCGCCCGCAGCGATCGCCCTGGCCGCCCGCGTGATCGCGGCGCCCCTCGCTCCGGGCACGCTCGAGAACGAGCTCGCGGCCTATCGCCGGGTCGCGGGCGACCGGGGACGCGCC
>JACKFD010000021.1 GCA_020632655.1 Spirochaetaceae bacterium | reverse complement strand
TATCACTACCACTTCCAGACGCCGGACCTGCTCGATCTCGCCCGGGCCTTCCCGGACGTCACGATCGTGCTCGACCACCTCGGCACGCCTCTCGGTGTAGGACCCTATGCCGAGCGGCGCGACGAGATCTTCGTCGAGTGGTCGAAGGGGCTCGCCGGGCTCGCGACCTGCGAGAACGTCGTCGTGAAGCTCGGCGGGCTCGCGATGCCCTGGAACGGCTTCGGCTTCGAGACGCGCGAGCGGCCGCCGACCTCGGACGAGCTCGTCGCCGCGCAGGGGCGCTACTACGCGCACGCGATCGAGTGCTTCGGGGCGGAGCGATGTCTCTTCGAGAGCAACTTCCCCGTCGATCGGCTGTCGGTCTCCTACGACGTGCTCTGGAACGCGTTCAAGAAGATGGTCGCGGGCGCGTCCGAGGACGAGAAGGACGCGCTCTTCCGGGGGACGGCGACGCGGGTCTATCGACTCGACTGACGCGGCGCTCAGCCGGCGCGCAGGAACGCCTCGCCCGCCGTGCGGATGCTCGCGAGGATGCGCTCCTGGGGCAGCGCACCGAACTGCATCAGGCACATCAGCCGATCGACCCCGAGCGACCGGTAGCCGTCGAGCTTGCGGCGACACGAATCCACGTCGCCGATCACGACGGACTCGACCGGCTCGAGCACCTCGAACGCCTCCACCGGGTCGAGGGGCAGCCCGCGTGCCTGGCGGTTCAGCAGCCGCACGACCGGATGCGGATCGTCGAGATCGGCGTCGGTCGGCAGGGCCTCGGGCGACGAGAGGGCCGCGGTCGCGGCGGGGGCGTTGTCCTGGAGGTCGCCACGGATCGCGTCGATCCAGATGTTGCGCGGGACCTGGAAGACGCGCGGGGCGGCGTTCACGAACCAGAGGGCGTGCTCGGCCGCGCGGCTCTCGATCGCCTCCTTCCGCGTCTCACAGCAATGCATGAAGGTGAAGACCGCGCGCTGGCGGTTCACGACCTGGCTGCACGGCGCGAGGCGCTCGTGGCCCTTCGCATGGTGATCGAAGAGCAGGCGCAGCGAGTCGAGGGGCGAGAAGAGCGTCGTGGCGAGCGCGCCGACGCCGAGCTCGCCCGCCATCTCGAAGCTCTCCGGGCTCGTGCAGGTCTGCCAGAGCGGCGGGTGCGGCTTCTGCAGCGGCTTCGGCACGACCTCGCGCTCGGGAATCTCGATCAGGTCGCTCTTCCAGGAGAAGCGCTCGTCGGTCCAGACCCGCGGCACGATATGCAGCGCTTCGCGGAGCTGGGCGCGGGAGGTCTCGGGATCGACGCCGAAGGTCTCCCACTCCGCGCCCCCCGAGCGCGCGAGCCCGAGCTCGAGCCGGCCGCCGCTCGCGAGGTCCGCGAAGGCCGCGCGCTCGGCCACGCGCACGGGATGATTGATCGCGAAGGGGGCGAGGATGCCGGAGTGGCCGAAGCGGAGCCGCTTCGTGTGCTGGGAGAGCAGGACGGGCATCATCTCGGGCGCCGAGCTGTAGCTGAACTCCGGGGCGCCGTGATGCTCGACGTTCCACCAGCAGCCGTAGCCGAGCTCGTCGGCGAGGCGCGCCTGCTCGATCGCGTCCGCGAGGAGCCTTCGCTCGTGGCCCTCGTTCGAGGGGCGTGCGCGCTGGAGCTCCGAGAAGATGTCGAGGATCATGCAGGCCTCCGGAGCATGGGCTCGTTCGGGTCATTCTGCGATCTTTCGCGCGGCCGTGTCAATCGGGAACGACACCGCGACGGATCGGGTCGAGCGCGCGGGAGTGCGTAGGCCGACATGGGCAGCAACCGGAAACGGTGGAGAGGAGGGTCGGATGTCGACGAGGGGGGCGACGAAGGCGGACTGGGCGATCGAGTCCCTCTTCCACTTCACGGTCAATGCCACGAACTTCGAGCGCTCGCTCGCGTTCTACACGACCCTCGGCTTCCGCGTGCTGCGCGACAACCGCGACGTGATCTGGCCCGACTACGTGGCCCGGCAGTTCGGGATGGAGCGGGCCCAGGGACGCGGGGCGCTGCTCGCGATCGACGACGGGCCCGGGTCCACGCGCCTCGACCTGCTCGAGTGGCTCGATCCCGTCTGGCCCGGCGAGCAGGTCGGCCGGCCGCGCGCGGACTTCGTCCCGCGGATCATCGCCCTGCGCACGAAGAACGTGCGCGCCGCCTACGACGACCTGCGCAGGCGGGGCATCGAGTTCGTGAGCGAGGTGCGCGGTCCCGACGAGGCGACGGGCATAGAGGCGGTCGTCTGCGCGCGGGATCCCGATGGGCTGCTGGTCGAGCTGATCGAGTACGCACCGGGGGTGCTCGGGAGCAGGATCGACGCGCTGGCGCGGCGGGATCCCGGGGACGCAGCCGGCGCGATGACGCCGGTCGACAGATCCGCATAGCGGCGTCGGTTTCGCTCGGACAGGCTACGACGCGGCTGACGGATTGCGGAGCCTCGACCCGCTCGGGACCGTTCGCGTCGACGCGCCGGTACCGGTCGAGGAGCGCGCGACGAGCGCCTCGAGCTCGCGGAAGACGCCGTCCGCCGTCAGCCCGTAGTGTTCGTAGAGCTCGGGTGTCGATGCGACGAGCAGCGGCTCATCGGGCAGGCCGTGGACCGAGAGATGCGCCGAGACGTGATGACGGGCCAGCACGTCGGCCACGGCCGTCCCCAAGCCGCCGATCACGCTGTGCTCCTCGACCGTGAGCAGCCGCCCGGTCGTCCGGGCCGCCGCGAGGATCGCCTCTTCGTCGATGGGCTTGAGGAAGAGCGCGTCGAGAACACCGACGTCGAGGCCCTCCGCCTGGGCACGCTCTGCCGCGGCGAGGGCGCAGGGAACACCGATCCCGGTCGCAATGATGGTCGCGTCCCGCCCCTCGCGCGGTCGCAGGAACCGGCCGTACCCGACCGCGGGAGGCACGGAGTAGATCGGCCGTTCCTCTCCAGCCCCGAAGCGGAAGTACACGGGACCCGGATGCTCGAGCGTCGCTCGCATCACGGCTTCGGCGGAGGTCGGATCCGAGGGCGAGACCACGGTGAGATTCGTGATCGAACGGGTGATTGCGATGTCCTCGATCGAGTGATGACTCGTCCCGAAGTAGGCCATGGACAGGCCCGACCACCCCGCCAGGATGCGCACGGGCAGCCGCGTATACGCGAGATCGGTGCGGATCTGCTCGGCGCACTTCAACGCGGCGAACGCGCCGATCTGCAGCACGTAGGGAATGCATCCCGAGGCCGCGAGTCCGGCTGCGATGGACACGGCGTTGCACTCCGCGATTCCGCAATCGACCACGCGCTCCGGAAAGGACTGGCCGAAATGGCCGACGATCGGCGCGCTGCCGAGGTCGGGCGCTACCGCGACGACGCCCGGATGCTGCTTGCCCAGATCGACGAGCGTCTTCCCGAGCGGCGCCCAGCCCGAGAACTCGCCCTCGTCGGCGGTGAACGAAAACGCCTCGCTCACGTTTCCCATCAGAGCCTCTCCTCGATCTCGGCGATGGCGCGCGCCCGATCGGCGGTGCCCAGGAAGCCGACGTGCCACTTACGGGGGGCCGACTCCATGAACGACACGCCCTTGCCCTTCTGCGTCCGCGCCACGATGCAGGTGGGGCGCGCTTCGGAGGGGTCGGGCAGACCGTCGAGCGCGCCCAGGATGGCCGGAATGTCGTGCCCGTCGATCTCCGCGGTCCGCCAGCCGAATGCCTCGAATCGCCCCGCGACGGGCTCGATGTTCATGATCGAGGAGGTCGCACCACTCGCGCAGGACCCGTTCGCGTCGACGATCGCGACCAGGTTGCCGAGCCCGAAATGGGGAGCGGACATCGCGGCCTCCCAGACCTGCCCCTCGTGCAGCTCGCCGTCGCCGAGCAGGACGAAGATGCGATGGTCCCGCGTCTGCAGACGAGCGGCGATCGCCATGCCGATCCCGACCGAGAGGTTGTGTCCGAGGGAGCCCGAGCTGAAGTCGATGCCGGGCGCGCTGTGCATGTCGGGATGGTCCTGGAGCCGTGCCCCCTTCTTGCCGAAGCTCTCGAGCCAATCGGCCGGGAAATATCCCAACTCCGCCAGCAGCGGCCAGAGCCCGACGGCGATGTGCCCCTTGCCGAGCAGGAATCGATCCCGATCGGGCCAGCCCGGATTCGCGGGCGCGAGCCGAAGCGTATGCCGATAGAGCACGGTCAGGATCTCCGCCGCCGAGAACGTGCTCGAGTAGTGACCCAGCCCGGCGCGGTCGATCACGTCGATCACCGCGAGCCGCAGCTCCTCGGCTGCGCGGCGGAGGCGCTCCGGATCCACGGGCCGGTTTCGTTGCAGCACTCCGCGGTCGGGACGATCGGTCACGTTTCCTCCAGATTCCAGCGCGCGCAGGGTTCGTGCCGCGGCGTGATCAACGCTGGGACGGTACGACTCCACCATCGACGATGACGTGCTCCGCCGTGATGAAGCTCGCTTCTTCGGAGAGGAGGAATCGCACCACTCGTCCGATCTCCTCGGGCTCCCCCATCCGCCCGAGCATCGACTGACGCACGTAGGCCGCCTCGAGCCCGGGCACGTTCGCCATGGGCTCGTACTGCATCGGCGTTCGGATGTACCCGGGACAGATCGCGTTCACGCGGATGCCGTCCACGGCCAGTCCGTCCGCGAGCGAACGAGTCGCCGCCAGCAGGCCGGCCTTGGAGGCGCTGTAGGCCGGATTCGCGCCATTGCCCAGGATCGCGTTGATCGACGCGATGCCGACGATCGCCGAGCCCCGATGGCTCCGGAGATCGGGAAGCAGGGCCTTCGCGAGCAGGACGTAGGCGCGCAGGTTGACGTCGAGAACGAAGTCCCAGCTCTCCTCGTCGAGCGCGTCGACCGGCACGGGATGCGACACCCCCGCCGAGTGGACAAGTCCCCCGATCGGGCCGAGGGCTTCGCGCGCGTCCGCGATGTGCTCGGGGAAGTGTTCGCTCTCCCGAACGTCGAGGCCAGCCGCACAGGTCGCGACACCGAACTCGATCGCGATGTCCTTCGCGACGGCCGCGGCGCGCGCGGCGTCGACGTCCCACAGCGCGACCGGTCTCCCGACCTCCGCGAGCGCCCTCGCCGAGGCGCGACCGATCCCGGAGGCTCCTCCCGTGACGACGACGCCCGTCGCGGGTCGCATCAAGCCTGTCATCGTTCTCCTCTCTCCAGACCAGAGCCCCTTGTACTGGCCACACCGTCGACGGTCCCGCCCGACGGCCTCTCACAGCGCGAAGCTCGGATCGAGCTCCTGCAGGACGCCGCGTGCCCGCTGCTCGTAGATGCTCTTGAACGCGGGGTGGGGGAAGAGCCAGAAGCGCTCACTGGCCAGGGCGCCGAATACGAAGGTGCCGAGCTCGCGTGGCGTCATGCCGGCCCCCACCTGACCGGCGATCTGATCGTGGAACTGGCGCTCGGCGTCGCTGCCGAGCGGTTGCTCCGGGCCGTAGCCATGCGGCCGCCGCTCGTTCGAGTGCCAGATCCGGGTGGCCACCTCCCCCGGACACAGGACCGCGGCGCGCAGCCTGGACCCCACGGCGCGCAGCTCGTGGAAGAGCGTCTCCGTGATCCCGACCACCGCGTGCTTCGTCGCCGAGTAGGGCCCCAGAAAGGGCCCGACGATCAGCCCGGCCAGTGAAGAGGTGTTGACCACCACGCCAGGCGCCCCCCCCTCCAACATGCGCGGCACGAACGAGCGGATCCCATGGATCACGCCCATGAGGTTCACGTCGATGCTCCAACGCCAGTCTTCGAGGCTGCGCTCCCAGCTGAGACCGTCCACCAGCACGCCGGCGTTGTTGAAGACCAGGTGCACGCCCCCGAACTCCCGATAGGCCAGCTCGGCGAGCTGCTCGACGCTCAACGCGTCCCCCACGTCCGTCACCCGGCTGGCCACGCGGGCGCCCTGCCCCTCGAGCTCGGCGTGCAGCCCCGCCAGCGGCTCCTCGGCGCGGTCCGCGAGCACCACCTTCATGCCCTCGGCAGCCGCCTTCTCGGCCAGACCGCGTCCGATGCCGCTGGCCGCGCCGGTGACGACGCAGACTCGGTCCTTGAACTCTCGCATGGAAGCTGTCCTATGAAGCGGGTGGGCGGATCGCTGCGCCGTCGGGCGATGCGCACGAGCGGAGGCGACTCGGCCTATCAGTCGCTCGACCCGGTCGTGCGGAGCAGGAGTCTGGCATCCGCCCAGAAGCGTTCGAAGACCGCATCCGCACGTCACTGGACCCACGCTCGATCCACTCGGACAGGTGGAGCTGCTGGAGCATGACGATGCTCTTTCCGGCGCGACGGGCATCATCGAGGTCGAACTCCCCGTTCGCGATCCCCTGCTCGACCATCTCGACGACCGCGCCGACGCCAGGTGCCCACTGGATCGCGCCGCCTCGAACCCGCCCGGCGACGGCATCGGCCAGGAACCAGGCGTGCCCCTCTCGCAGGTGCATCCTCAGGTAGTTCTCGTGATCCATGAAGAAGTGGACCGACTGCCGGTTGCTCGCGGCCAGTCGGTCGAGCGCGGGGCCCTCCGACTGCACGTAGGACTCGGCCGCCCGGACCATGTCGCTCAGCCGCCGCTCGTGAACGGCCTCGACGATCTCCGCCTTCCCACCCCGAAACGCCGAATAGACGGTCGTCACGGCGAATCCTGCATCACGAGCGATGTCTTCCATCTTCGTGCCATCGATTCCGTGCTCGCCGAAGAGCACCTCGGCCGCCTCGGCGATCGCCTCGCGGTAGGCCTCGTCCCGCAGCGTCCGGGCGCGCTCCTTGGCGGTCGCTGCTCGAGGTCGCCTTGACATAAGCGGTAATATTGCAGATCATAATTCCAATTACAACTTTTCGTACCCGCAATGATGCCGAGAACCGATCACCGCAGGGCGACCGACCACTCGTGGATGGAGCCAATGCCCGGGCTCCGGAGCCGGACCGGAGACGGCTGCCTCGCCATCGCCGGGAGAGCACGGGAGAGCCAACGACCGCCGAGTCGTCGCCCGGAACGCGCGCACGCCCGGGCGCCGCACGATCGATCGACCGTCTCCCGACCGCGGGCTCGCCAAGCGCATCCCGTCCGGGGAGCGCCGACTGGAGACGGTGGGCTTCGATGCGGGAAGGCCGGGCCCCGAGACATCTCGAAGCGTCACGAAGCCGCGGCGCGAAGCGAGCGCGAGGGACCAGCAAGCTGCCGACCGACGCGCTCGCCGACGAGCCCAATCGCAGGGGAGGCCAGAGCGACACGGAGAGAGAAGTGATCGACGCTCGACCTCGAACGCTCGTTCGAGGCGGATGAGGAGCCCGCCACTCCCGCCGAGCCCTACCGGGTGCTAGGCGCGCGCGAATGCACGCGCGTATGCGTATATGGGCATGTGAGCGGACGGTCGTCGCAACGCTTCGTCGCGAGCTGCCTCGAACGCGAAGCCCGGCCCACCAACTCTCTTCGCGCTCGAAATGTTTTCTACTTTCCTGTCGACCATGGTAGGCGTAGTACCAGTCGACTTCTGTCGTGATCGACCGAGAGCGTGAGTACTCGGAGGCTGCGACAGGATCCAATCCGAACGGACGGGAGAAGCACATGCGACACAGATTGATGTTCACGCTCGTAGCTGCAGGACTGATGGTTTCGACCGCAGCGTCGGCTCAAGTCAACCTGAAGATGGGTGGCGAGTGGTGGTCGAACCGCGGCCCCCTGATCGACATCCCGCTCCAGGGCGGAGCCGAGTTCCGCAACCCCCTCGTCAACGGCAAGCCCTGCTTCCTCCAGACGGGTTGCCTGGCCAGCTTCAAGCAGAAGGAAGGCGGCGTTCCCGCGCCCTATACCGTCGGCGGCGCGAGCGCAGTCGTGACGACGAACGGCACGGCCCCCGCGACGTTCAACATCCCCGTCGGTGCATTCAGCGTCAACTCGGCGATGAACGGCGCCACGGCGCTCGTGACGCTCATCCCGACCGTGGTCCAGCTCCAGAGCAGCTTCCAGGCCGTCGCTCCCGGCTCCGCCGGCATCACGGCCATGACGATCATGACGCCGAGCGGCGCGCCCGTGACGCAGCTCCTGAATCCCCAGACGTCGTTCATGGGCTCGAGGCTGATCCTGAGCGGCACGGCGCTCGTCCCGACGCCGACCACGATCATGGGCGCGCCGGCCCAGCCCCGTCGGCTGCGCGCGGACGCCTGGACGACGCAGACCGGTCGGCTCTCGCCGGACTTCGCCTTCTGCCAGGGCGCCGCGACGGGCCTCGAGGTGCAGGGCACGCTTCGCAAGGCGGGCGGCGTCGTGAACTGCACCACGCCCAACATCACGAACGATCCGGCCCAGGGTCCCTACGGCAAGGCCTACAACGGCATCGTGTCCTACACGGGCGGTCCGAACCGCTTCGGTGGCACGATGATGATGCTGCTCAATGGCGGAGGCACGGTCGCGATCAAGGTCGGTGCGCCGCTGCCCCCGGATCCGGGTGCACCGGCGCCCTTCTCGGGCACCGAGGACCGGGTCTGCTTCCAGCCAATCGGCGCCCCGGGCGCGACGGGCCTCCGCAACGAGATGACCGGTGCGGGCTACGCCTTCCTCAGCTCGGCCTTCCTCCAGGGTGGCCCCTGCTTCCGCGGCTATCGCCTCGGATCGACCATGATCACCCAGCTCGGGCCGCAGCTGCCGCCGGACATCCAGACCTTCCCGACGCCCGGCCTGGGCACGGTCATGGTCGACCTCAACGCGATCCCGCCGGACCAGGAATTCCACCTCGGCTTCCCTTTCACGACGGGTACGGTCGAGGTCTTCGAGACGGCGGGCCCGACGGATCACTTCACGGTCATGGGCAGCCTCAACACCTCGATGGGCGAAGGCAACATCACGCTCGTCGCCGGCGGGCTCTCCCATCGCGTGTTCGCGAACACCGACAACGCCGTCCTCAACGTCGTCCATATGGCGTTCACGCCGGAGCCCGGCCCGACGATGATGCTCGGCGGCGCACTCCTCGCGATCGGCGCGCTCTACTACGGCATGCGAAGGGGCAACGCCTAGCAGTCAAAGCCGGACCGGGACCCACCGGACCGAATCCGTGGCTGCCAATCATGGGAGCCCCGAGTCGTCGAGAGATGGCTCGGGGCTCTCGTCTTTCCACCCCACGCCGGGCCGCACCGGATCGTGCCATGGGATCGCTCGAACGGGGTCGCGGCGGGCCCGCGCGCGCCCTGCCCTTGGCGGACCGCGAGTCCACAGACGCCCGATCCGCTCGGAGGACTGCCCCCTCGCCTCACGGCGCCCATCGCCTCGCCGCGTGCGCCCGCCGCTTCCGGATCTCCTCCCTTCGCGCTGCGGGCGTCACGCGGGGAGTCTCCTCCGGCAGCCACGACGCCAGCTCCGAGAGCCTTACGAGCCGCGTCGTCGGTACGGGCGTCGCTCCGCCCGCGAGCTGATAGCGATAGATGATCACGCCCTCGTCGTGTCCGGCGGGATCGAGCCAGTTCGGCACGCCCGGATCCTCGAGCGAGAGGACGAGGCGGTAGCGGCCGTCCGCGCTTCGATGCGCCTGGAAGCCGTTCAGGCTCGACGTGTGGTTCACGTAGTCGATCGACTGCCACCAGAAGTCGCCGAGCTCGAAGCTCCAGAGATGCGCGTCGGGCTCGTCGAGCTCGATCAGCAGGGCCTCGCCCGGGCGCAGGCGGAACCAGCCGCTGCCGTAGGCGTTCTCGCGGATGCCTTCGCGCGCGCTCGTCGCCGGGGGACGGAGCTGGTTCACGCGATGCTGCCGGTCGTCGAGGGAGGCGGGGAGCCACTTGGGCACGGTCGCCTCGAAGGTCGACGCGATCGCCTCGAGCTGGCGCTCGATCGTCGCGGCGTCCAGGCGCGCGGCCTTCGCCGGATCGTCGAGCCGTTCGACGAGGAAGGTCGAGGGCGTCTCGGCGTCCCAGTCGTAGAAGTACTCACGGATCAAGAGCTCCCGCGCGCGCGGGTCGATCGGCAGCCACGCGCCCGTCCAGCCCTCCGGTCGCGCGGCCGACACCCGCACGTCGAGCTCGGTCTCGCCGCGATCGCGCAGCTCGGTCAGGGCGAGCGAGTCGAAGGCGGCGTAGCCCTCGGCGTTGCTGACGAGCTGGAGGGCTACGTGATGCGCGCTCCCGAGCTCACCGTACAGGCGGTAGGTGCCGCGCGGGTCGAGACGCACGGTCGAGTACTTGGCGTCGGCGCTGTCCATGCCGTACTTGCGCAGCTTGTGGGAGTAGAGCGCGACGACGGGCGGCTCCGTCTCGGCCTCGAGCACCTCCTCGATCGAGGCGACGAGGCGCTGGAGCAGGTAGCGATGGGCCTCTGCGCGATCCGCCGGCGCGTCCGGCAGCCCCTCGCGAAGGACCAGTCCGCCCGCGCTCGCCAGCCGCTCGCAGAAGGCCGTCCACTCGGCGGGCGTCTCGAAGGCTCCAGTCGCCCCGTCCATCGCGACGACTGCGACGGCGGGCGTTCGACAGGCACAGCAGGCGAGCAGCGCGAGCATGGGCACGATCGACCGCGCGGGATGGTGCATCGGAATCCTCCTCGTTCGTCCTCGCACGCAGGCCGACCGGCGAGACCGACCGGCGCGAGTCCGGAAGAGGTATCGCGGCGCGACTGGCTCGCCAAACGGCAGGCGGGTCCGACCGTGACACGATCACCGCCGATGGTCGGCGGGTCGGGTGGCCGGGTGCCGGGTGGCCGGCCGGATGCGGGGCCTCGGCGGCGCCCGAGATCCTCGCAAGACCTCGCCTACCTTCCGCTCCGCAATGCGATGGGACCGACCCCGTCCGCGTGCACGAGGGAGCACAGGTCATGCCGAGACTCGACGACAAGGTCGTCCTCATCACAGGCACCGGCGGCGGTCAGGGCCGCGAGGCCGCCCTGCAATTCACCGCGGCCGGCGCGCGCGTCGTCGGGTGCGACATCCGCGCGGACACGAGCGAGGAGACGCTCGCCCTCGTCCGGGCCGCCGGCGGGGACTTCGTCTCGATGCACCCCGTCGACCTGCGCGACCCCGCCGCCGTCGAGCGATGGATCGACGACTGCATCGCCCTCCACGGCCGGATCGACGTCCTCTACAACAACGCCTCCGCCCCGCGACACGCCCCGGTCGGATCCTTCCCCCTCGACGACTGGCACTTCACGATCGATTCGGAGCTGCACTCGGTCTTCTACGTGACACGCTTCGCCTGGCCGCACCTCGTCGCGAGCCGCGGGGTCGTGATCAACATCGCCTCGACCGCGGGCATCCGCGGCTCGACCCCCGGCGGCCTCGCGCATGCCACGGCCAAGGCGGGCGTGATCGGCATGACGAAGCACCTGGCCCTCGAAGGCGCGCCCCACGGCATCCGCGTCCTCTCGATCAGCCCAGGCGGCATCGAGACCCCCGCGATCGCCGCCTATGGCAAGGCCCATCCGGAAGACCTGAAGGCAGCGGTCGCCAAGAACCTGATCCCGCGTCTCGGGCAGCCGGCCGAGATCGTGCGCATGGCGCTCTTCCTCGCGAGCGACGACGCCGCCTACATGACCGGCGAGAACGTCGTGATCGACGGGGGCCGCACGACCTGCACGCATTGGTGATCGCAGGTGTCCTACCGCGCGGCGCGATCGACGGGCTGGCGGTGTCATGCACCTCGGCTCGACGGCGTTCTCCGGAGCGACGACACCGACACGTCGACGCTCCCCGCGATCGAACGTAGACTGCGCGCCGTGGCGAAGCGGACGGCGGGCGATCACGACGAGGACACGATCAGCCGACTGCGGCTCGTGATCATGCGTCTGGCGCGCCGGCTGCGACAACAGACGCCCTCCGGCATCACACCGGCCCAGCTCTCCGCGCTCAGCCTGCTCGCCGGCCTGGGCGCCCAATCGATCCGTGCGCTGGCCGAGATGGAAGGCGTGCGGCATCCGACGATGAGCCGGGTCGTGGACGCGCTCACGGCGGGCGGCTGGGTCGAACGCGAGGCCGACCCCTCGGATGGACGGGTCGTGCTCGTGCGGCTGACGCCGAAGTCGAAGCGCGAGATGGAGCGGCTCCGAAGACATCGAAACGCCTCGCTCGAAGCGCAGCTCGAGGCGCTTGCACCGACCGATCGCAAGCGCGTCCTCACCGCCCTGCCCGCCCTCGAGCGGCTGCTCGAAGCGGGGGACGAGCCCGCGCGTTGAAGGCGAAGCGACGCCCCCTGCTTCAGCGCGCGACGTACCCGCCGTCGACGGGCAGCGCGACGCCCGTCATGAACGACGACTCGTCGCTCGCCAGGAAGAGCGCCGCCGTCGCGATCTCCTCGGGCCGACCCCAGCGGCGCATCGGCTGATCCGGCACGCGATCGGGCGTCATGCCCGTCTGCTTGCCCGCCATCCCCGTCCAGGTGATGCCCGGGCAGATCGCGTTGACCCGCACGCCCTGCTCGGCGTAATCGAGGGCCGCCGACTTCGTGAGCAGTACGACCCCGCCCTTGGCCGCGGAGTAGGCCGCGAGCCCCTTCCAGCCGACGAGCCCGGACGCAGAGGCCGTGTTGATGACGGAGCCCCCGCCGCTCTCGAGCATGGCTGCGATGCCGTATTTCATGCCGAGGAAGACGCCCTTCAGATGGACGCCAATCTGCCGGTCGAAGGCCTCCTCGTCGATCTCGTGCAGGTCGGCCCGGACGCCGCCGCCGAAGCCGGCGTTGTTGAAGAGGACGTCGAGCCGACCGAAACGCTCGACGGCGGCCTCCACCATCCGGCGGACGTCCTCGGCCCGGCTGACGTCGACCGACACGGCGAGGGCGGCGTCGCCGATCCCCGCCGCGACCGCCCGCTCGCCGCCCGACACGTCGGCACAGACGACCCGCGCGCCCTCCCGGGCGAAGCACTCGGCCGAGGCCCGCCCCATCCCCGAGCCAGCCCCCGTGACGATCGCCACCTTCCCCTCGAGTCGCCCCACCGCCCGTCCTCCGACCCTGCCTTGTCGTTTGTATAGCATCGCTATAAATTGATCGGATGGACCGCAGCGCCCGCCGCTTCCGCTTCTCCCTCGCCGCCCACGAGGCCGCCGACCGCCCGCGCACCTTCACGCCCGAAGGCTGGAGGGAGCTCGCACGCAAGACCGAGGCCCTCGGCTACTGCACCCTGCACGTCGCCGACCACTACCTCGACCGCGGCCGCGCCCCGCAATTCCTCGCGCCGATCGCGGCGATGGCGACCGCGGCCGCCGTGACGACGACGCTGCGGATCGGCAGCCGCGTCTTCTGCATCGACTACCACGTGCCCGCCGCCCTCGCGAAGGAGGCCGCCACCCTCGACTACCTGTCGGAGGGCCGCCTCGAGCTCGGCCTCGGCGCGGGCTGGAGCCAGGTCGAGTACGAGTCGATGGGGCTCGTCTTCGAGGCGCCGCCCCGGCGGATCTCGCGCCTCGAAGAGGTCGTGGCCCTGATGAAGGCCCACTTCTCCGGCGAGGAGATGGATTGCCGGGGCCGCTCCGTGCACGTCGGCGGGTACAAGGGCCTGCCCCCGCCCGTGCAACAGCCGAGACCCCGGCTCATGATCGGCGGCGGCAAGAAGCGCGTCCTCTCCCTCGCGGCTCGCGAGGCCGACATCGTGAGCTTCTCGAATACCCCCTTCGCGCCCCGCAACGAGACGGGCCAGACGCCCCACGACGTCGCCGTCGAGCGCCTCGGCTTCGTCGAGTCCGCCGCGGGCAATCGTCTGCCCGCCCTCGAGATCGAGAGCTCCCCCTACTTCACGGCGATCACCGACGACCGGAGCCAGCAGGAGGCCGCGCTCCGGGTCGTCGCCGACCGCTTCGGTGTCCCGCCGGAGGGCCTGCGCGAGCATCCGAACGTGCTGGTCGGCTCCGAGTCGGAGATCGTGGAGCGCCTGCAGTTCCGACGCGAGCACTACGGGGTGCACTACGTCGCGGTCCCCGAGTCCCAGACGGATGCCTTCGCCCCGATCGCGGCGCGTCTGACCGGGACCTAGCATCCATGAAGTTCGGCATCGTCGGCACGGGTTGCATGGGCTCGGTCTACGCGGGGCTGCTCGCCCGCGCGGGGCACGAGGTCTGGGCCCTCGACACGAACCGACCGCATCTCGACGCGATCGCGCGGAAGGGTCTCACCGTCACGGGCGCGAGCGGAGATCACGTCGCCACGACGATCCGGGTCGGCGAGCGTCCGGTCGAGGCGGGGCCCTGCGAAGTGTGGATCCTCGCCACGAAGGCCTACGACGTCGACGCAGTCGCTCCCCTCGTGGCCAAGCTGCTGCGCCCGGACGACGTCGTGATCGCGTTCCAGAACGGCCTCGGGGCGGGCGAGCGGGTCGCGCGGCATCTGCCCGAGCGCCACGTCCTGCTCGGCATCGCCGAGGGATTCGGTGCCTCGCTGCCCGAGCCGGGCCACGTGCATCACGCGGGCATGCGCCTGATCCGCCTCGGGGAGCTGCACGGCGGTCTCTCCGAGCGCCTCCTCGGCCTCGAGCGCGTCTTTCGCGAGGCGGGCTTCGAGGTCGCGGCCTTCGCGGACGTCGGTCGCATGGTCTGGGAGAAGCTCGTCTGCAACGTGACCGTGAGCGGCCCCTGCGCCGCCTTCGACCTCTCGATCGCCGGACTGCGCGCGAGCCCCGACGCCTGGTCCGTCGCCCTGGGATGCATGCTGGAGGCCTGGGAGGCGGCTCGACGGACGGGGATCGCATTCTCCTTCGACGATCCCGTCGCGCACGTGACGGAGTTCGCGATCGGCCTCGGCGAGGCGAGCCCGTCCATGCGCCTCGATCATCTCGCGCGACGCCGCTCCGAGGTCGACGCGATCCATGGCGCCGTCGTCGGACGATGCGACGCCCTCGGACTCGAGGCGCCCTACAACCGAACGATCGCCGCCCTCCTGCGCGAGCGGGAGTCGCGCTTCGAACGTCCCTGCGAGTGAGAAACGGCCGCCGCGGTGCTGCGCGGCGCCCGAACCGACGGGAGATCCGGATGCAGAAACGACCGCACGTCCAGGGCTATACCCCCGGAGAGCGCGCCCTCGACGTCTTCGAGAAGCCCGAGGCCGGCAGCTGGACGGAGGCCTTCGGCCTGCCGACGACGCCCGTCTCCCTGCGCGACATCCACGATCCCGGGTTCTTCGAGCTCGAGAAGGAGGCGGTCTTCCGCCGCTCCTGGCTCTACGTCGGGCGAGTCGAACGGCTGCCCCGCCGCGGGAGCTACTTCACGAAGGAGCTGCCCTTCCTCGGCGTCTCGGCCCTGATCGTGCGCGGCCTCGACGACCACATCCGCGCCTTCCACAACGCCTGCTCGCATCGCGGCAACAAGCTCGTCTGGAGCGACGACCCCGACCGCGAGACCGCCGGCAGCTGCCGTCAATTCGCCTGCAAGTACCACGGCTGGCGCTTCGACCTCGAAGGCGACGTCGCCTACGTGCACAACGCGCCGGAGTTCTTCGACCTCGACCCCGCCGAGCTCGCCCTGCCCCGGATCCATTGCGAGGTCTGGGCGGGCTTCGTCTTCATCAACCTGCTCGACGAGCCCCGCGAGACCCTGCGCGAGTTCCTGACGCCGACCGTCGAGCGGCTCGAGGACTTCCCCTTCGAGCGGATGACCGAGGCCTGGGTCTGCGAAGGCGTCGTGAAGGCGAACTGGAAGGTCTTCATCGACGCCTATCAGGAGCTCTACCACGTCCCCTACGTGCACTCGAAGATGAACGACCCGAAGGCCCAGGCGACGGGGAGCGACAAGGTCCCCTTCATGGTCCCCCGCTTCCTGCGCTTCGGCCGCCATCGCATGTACTCCTCCGGCGGCCCCACGGCGAACAGCGAGGTGCGGAGCTCGCGCCCCCTCGACGCGCTCTTCCGCAGCTCCCTCTACGGCCCGATCGATCCGCCCGACGTCGGCCCCCTCGGCGAGGGCATCAACCCGGGTCGCCTCGAGAGATGGGGCCTCGACAACTGGATGCTCTATCCGAACTTCACGATCCAGGTCTGGGGCCTCGGCTGGTACACGGTCTACGAGCATTGGCCGATCGACGTCGACTCGCATCGCTTCATCCTGTCGATGTACTTCGTGCCGCCCCGCAACGGCTTCGAGCGCCTCTCGCAGGAGCACACGGTCAACACGGTGCGGGAGTTCGTGCTGCAGGACTACGGCTCGTGCCAGACGCTCCAGCAGGCGGTCTCGCGCAACCCGAGGGATCGCTACTTCCTGAACGACCAGGAGGTGCTGGTCCGCCATCTGCATCATTGCGTGGTCGAGGACGTCGAGCGCTACCGGCGCGAGCGGGCGCAGGAGGGAGGAGCGGGAGATGCGCGATGAACCGATGTTGCCGGAGGCGTTCTCGGATCTCGAGCCCTTCGCGGCGAGCTGGTGTCTGTCGGACGCGAACGCGCGCTACGAGCAGAGGCTCGCGAGCTCGATGACGGCGCTGCAGGCGTTCTACGACGCCGTCGGCGCCCGGGCCGACGCGATCCTGCGTCATCTCGCGACGCGCGATCCCCAGGCGATGGACGACGCGGATCGCAACCTGCTCTGGCTGATGGGCTCGTTCTCGACGGTCGGCTTCGCGGTCGACGTCTTCAAGCAGCCCGAGGTCCCCGACACGGGCGGCGCCTCGATGCCCTGGACGACGACGCCCTGGCCCTGACGACGGTCCCGGGCGCGACGGCACGCCCGCTCAGGCCGGGCTCGGCGCGGCGACGAGATCGCCGGGCGCCGAAGGCGACGGCAGGCGCACGCGCCAGAGCGCGAGCAGCGACGCCGCCACGAGAACGAGGAAGATGCCGAAGGCGACCCGGTAGCTCCCCGTCGCGTCGAAGACCCAGCCCGCGAAGGGCGTGCCCGTCGCGATCAGCGGGGTCATCAGAAGCGTCTTCATCCCCATGACCGAGCCGAAGGCCTGCGCCCCGTAGCTCCGCGCGAGGAGCGCCGTCGAGAGCGGCAGGTTCCCGCCGATCCCGAGTCCGAAGACCGCGATCACGCCCTCGAGCACGAGGCTCGTCGGCAGGAGCAGGATCCCACCGAGCGCCGCCACCTCGAGGCTGATCGCGACGGCGTAGGCCGCGCGCTCCCCCGCCCGGTCGGCGAGCCGCCCGAAGAGGATCTTCCCCGCCGCTGCGACCATCGCCAGGATCGCCAGCAGGCGGGAGGCGCGCAGCGGCTCGATGCCCGCATCCGTCGCCATCGCGACCAGATGCGTGACGACGGCGCTCGACAGCATGAAGCCCGTGCCCGCGACGAACGAGATCAGCCACAGGTTCCGGTCGCGCAGGAGCGCGCGGCCGGCTCCGACGACGGCGACCGGCGGCCGAACCGGTCCGCCGTGCTCGTTCGAGGCAGACGACGACGCCGGGGGCGCAGCGCCTCCATCCGGCGCGAGCCCGCGATCCGCCGGCCGCCCCACGATCAGCCACGCCAGCAGAGGCACGAGCGCGAGGATCACGAGTCCGAAGCCCAGGTACACACTCCGCCAGCCGTGCTCGCGGAAGAGCGCGACCGTGACCGGCGCCATCACGACACCCCCCAGCGACGCCCCGATCTGCGAGAGCCCGAGCGCCGTCCCGCGCGCGCGTGCGAACCAGTTCACGACGAGGGTCGAGGCGCCGACGCCGCTCAAGGTGCCCGCCGCGTAGGCCATCAGGACCGGGTACACGACGTAGAGCTGCCACAGCGCGCTGGCCTGCGAGATCGCACAGAAGCCCAGACCGGCCGCTGCCGCACCGGCCGGGATCAGCCAGCGAAGATGACCGTTCCCGGCGAGGCGCCCGACGAGCGGCGCCATCGCCGCTCCGGCCCAGGGCATCACGAAGTGGATGCCCGACACGCCGAGTCGACCGGCGTCGAACTCTTCGGTCCACTCGGTGAGGGCGATGCCGAAGGTGTAGTAGATGACGCCCGCCGAGACGAATTGCGTGACGAAGGCGACCGCGACCATGACCCAGCCGTAGAACACCGAGACCTCCTCCCGGCCGCGACCCGACCGGATTCCTTCGCATACTCGTCCCGCGTCGGGTCTCGCCGGGGCCCGGCGATCCGGTCCGACGATCGATCCCGAACGCTAGTCGATCTCGGCCAGTGCCTCCCAGGACAGCTTTCGCACGCGGGGCAAGGGATGCGACGCGATGCCCACCATCCGCAGGATGAGGAAGCCCCGCGCGTGGCCGCCGGTATCGAGCCAGTTCGGTCGTCCGGGATCACGCCCCGAGACGACGAAACGGATCGATCCGTCCGGGCCGGGTACGACCTCGGCATTCGTCCGGCTGACCGGGTCCGTGAGGAACCGGGACGTCTCGTGCCAGAAGCTGGCCGCCGTCAGATTCCAGAAGACGCTGTCGGGCGGCTCCATGTCGACGAGCAACGCCTCGTCGGGGTCGAGCTCGAAGTAGGCCATGTGGTAGAGGTTCTCGCGGTTGGCGACGTTGGCGCCGAAGGCGGCGGCATCCCGGTCGAAGAAGCGGTTGGGGGCGTCGAGGGCGAAGGGCATCAGGGTACGGTGCCAGCTCGCGTTGACGACGAGGTTCCGGGTGACGCCGACGATCCGCGCCGCGAGCTCTTCGTCGCGCATGGGCGCGGCCGGCGGGAGATCGGGACCGACGGCGTGGATCTCGAAGGTCGCGAGGCGCTCGCGATCCCGATCGGAGACGTACTGCCGGATCACGACGCCGTTCGCTGCGTCCGGCAGCTCGATCCACGCGCCGGGCGCCTCCGGCCGTCGCCGGGTCAGCCAGACCGTGAAGTCGCCCGCCGCGTCCGCGTGCGAGCGGAGGGTGGCGTCGTCGAGGTAGGCGACGAGGGCGCTGCTCGCGGTCGCAGGGTCTCCGTTCACGGTCACGCTCACGTAGGGAACCGTCCCCAGATTGCCGGTCAGCCGGTAGTCGTAGCGCCCGTCGATCCAGGCCTGGTCGTACTCCGCGTCGGGATTGAAGGCGCCGACGTCCCGCCAACGCGTGTCGACTCTTCGGAACAGGGGATCGCGGAGATCACCGCGCAGCGCGTCGTCCACCGCCATCGCCAGCACCTTCAGGACCACGCGCAGCCCCTCCGATGCCTCCTGCTCGCTCGTCGCGTCGTGCAGCACGAGCTCGCGCAGCACTTCGATCGCTCCCTGCAGCTGCGCGAAGCGCCGCGCCGTCTCGAGATCGTCCCACTCGCTCGTTCCGTCACCGATCGACGCGAGGTGATCGAGCAGGTCGAGGCGATTCCAGGCGCGTGCCGTCTCGGCGGCCCCACCCGCGGCGTCCTTCGGCGCCGGCGACCCGGCGCAGCCCGTGCCGATCAGACCGAGCGCCATGCCCACGACAAAGGCGCGTCCCCGCGCGCCTCCGGACCTGGATCGGCGCGGTCTGCGCACGTCGACACGATGACTCGCTGCCTCGGCGCCGGATGCGGTTCGCATGCTGCCTCCTCGACGGCGCGGGCCCGGAGCCCCTCCGATCGAAGCGTCCAGCATGCCTCAATCGGAGCCGCCCGAAAGACCCCGTACCCGATCGACCCGAGTCCCACCGAGTGCCATCCTCGCCCCCGGATGGCCGTTCGCCCCGCTCGAGCGGGACCTTTTTTCGCCTCGCGGAACCCGATTCGAGCGATCTATAGTCGTCCTCCATGACGACAGCCCAGCCGACCTCGCCCGACGACCTCCCGCCCTACGACCCCGCGCGCGTCGTGAACGCACCCTTCCCGGAGCGCGTGCGACTCGTGTGCCGGACCTGGGCGAACTCGAGCCCGAACAGGCCGAGCGTGATGGCGCTCTACTGGGGCAAGTACTTCTTCGTCCTGATCGGGCTCTGGGCCTTCTGGTGCAGCTTCAACGCGGGCTATCCCGGCTTCTTCCACTTCGCCGACTGGACCTTCACGAACGAGGCGTTCAAGAAGGCGATGGTCTGGTCCATGTGCTGGGAGCTCTTCGGCTTCGGCTGCGGCTGGGGGCCGATGAACGCGCGCTTCGAGAAGTGGTACGGCGGCTACCGACACTTCGCGCGGGTCGGCACGATCAAGCTCCCGCTCTTCCGGGGCGTGCCGCTGATCGGCGGGGATACCCGCAACGCGCTCGACGTCGGGCTCTACGTGCTGAACCAGGCGCTCCTGATCCGTGTGCTCGTCTCGCCCGAGGTGACGCCGGAGCTGCTCTGGCCCTGCTTCATCCTCGTCGCGGTGAACGGCATCCTCGACAAGACGCTCTTCCTCGTCGCGCGCTACGAGCATTACTGGGTCGTGATGGGCTGCATGACGCTGCTCGCGGCGAACGACCTCTGGATCTCGGGGGCGAAGCTGACCTGGTCCTTCATCTGGATCTGGGCGGGCGTCTCCAAGTGGAACAGCCACTTCCCCTCCGTGATCATGTTCATGATGAACAACGGGCCCTTCTTCCCGAAGTTCCTCAAGAAGAGCCTCTTCACGAGCTTCCCCGACGACCTGCGACCATCTCGCTTCGCCCACCTCATGGCGGCTTTCGGTCACGTCTCAGAGGTCTCGATCCCCTTCGTCCTGCTCCTCGCGAGCGAGACCGGCAATCCCTGGATCCTGCTCGGCGGCTGCATCCTCTTCACGGGCTTCCACTCCTTCATCGGGCTCAACAACCCGAACGGTATGCCCGTCGAGTGGAACATCCTGATGATCTACGGCGGCTGGTCCCTCTTCTACTTCCATCCCGAGGCCTCGATCTTCGACCTGACGCAGGAGCCCGTCATTCTCGGCGCCCTGCTCTTCTCCCTCGTCGCCGTCCCGACCTTCGGCAACTTCGTGCCCTCGCGCGTCTCGTTCCTGCCCTCGATGCGGTACTACGCCGGGAACTGGGCCTACAACATCTGGCTCTTCAAGAAGAACGGCTGCACGAAGAAGCTCCACAAGCTGAAGAAGGCGAGCGGCACCGTCGTCGAGCAGATGGAGAACATGATCCCCGACCCGAACGAGCTCGAGTTCGCGAAGTCGATGATGCTCGTCAGCCGCTTCATGCACTTCCAGGGGCGCCCCCTCTTCGAGGCGCTGCCCGTCGCCGTCGACGACATCGACGACTACGAATGGCACGAGGGCGAGGTGCTCGGCGGCACGATCCTCGGCTGGAATTTCGGCGATGGCCATCTGAACGGCGAGCAGCTGCTGCGCGCGATCCAGCCGATCTGCCAGTTCGAAGAGGGCGAGCTGCGGGTGATCTCGGTCGAGTCCCAGCCGCTCTTCGGGCCGACGATGCATTGGCGGGTCTACGACGCCGTGAAGGGCAAGCTCGCCGAGGGCCGGACGAAGATGGCCGACTACAAGGACTACCAGCCCTGGCCCGTCGGCGACGTCGCAAAGGCGCTGACGAAGGGGCGGTCCGCGGCGGCTTGAGGGCGCGGTGAGCCGGCGACTCCTGCTCCCGATCGCGATCCTCGTCGCGGGCCTGCTCGCCTTCGTGCTGATGCTCGTGACCCGATCCGAGGTCGAACGCGTCGAGCCCGAGGTGGTCGCTCCGCTCGTGCGCGTCGTGACCGTCACGGCCCGGACGATCCGGCTCGAGGTCGAGGCCCACGGCACGGTCGAGCCCCCGATCGAGAGCGAGCTGCGCGCGCAGGTCGCGGGCGAAGTCGTCTGGGTCTCGCCACGCCTCTCGGCAGGGGGATTCTTCGAGCCCGGTGAGGCCCTCGCCCGCCTCGACCCCACCGACCATGCCAACGAGCTCGAGGCGGCGCGCGCCGATCGCGACCGCGCGAAGAGTGCGCTCTCGGTCGCCCGCCGCGAGCACGAACGGCAGCAGGAGCTCTTCAGCCGATCCGCAGCGAGCGTCGCGCGCACGGACGAGGCACGCGACGCCTACCTCGCGGCCGAGGCCGAGCTGCGATCCGCCGAGGTCCGGGTCGCCCGCGCCGAGCACGACCTCGCACGGACCGAGATCCGCGCGCCCTACGCGGGTCGGAGTCGCGAGAAGTCCGTCGACGTGGGCCAGTTCGTGCGGCCCGGCGACGAGCTCGCTCGACTCTACTCGATCGCATCGGCCGAGGTGCCGCTCCCGCTCTCCGACCACGAGCTCGCCTACCTCGACCTGCCCCATCCCTTCCGGAGCGAGAGCGGCAGCGAGCTCGAGTCGGGGCCTGCGGTCGTGCTCCGCGCCGAGTTCGCCGGCGTGCCCGCTTCGTGGGAGGGGCGCCTCGTTCGGACGTCGGCCGAGATCGATCCCCGCAGCCGGACCGTCACGGTCGTCGCCCGGGTCGACGATCCCTACGGCCGTGCGCCGGGCGGTCCACCCATCCCCCTGCCCGTCGGCCTCTTCGTCGAGGCGCACATCGAGGGGCGCGAGGTGCCGCAGGCCGTGACCCTGCCGACGCCGGCGCTCCACGACGGCGGTCGCGTCTACGTCGTGGACGACGAGAGCCGACTGCATTTCCGGGACGTCGACGTGCTGCGCATCCGACGGGACGAGGTCGTCGTGCGCAGCGGTCTCGCGAGCGGCGAGCGCGTCGTGGTCTCGCCGCTGCGCGGGGCGGTCGAGGGCATGTCGGTCCGCGTCGCGGACGAGCCGCCCCCTACGGCGGCGGCGCCGCCGGTCGCGGAGCCGGCCCGATGAATCGCGCGATCGCGTGGTTCGTCGACAATCCCGTCGCGGCGAACCTGCTGATGGGGCTGATCCTGGTCGGCGGCCTCGTCGCCCTGCCCTCGATCCAGCAGAAGACGATGCCCGACATGGACGTGGACGTCGTCGAGGTCGCCGTCGACTACCTCGGCGCGGGTCCCGAAGAGGTCGAGACCGGCGTCTGCATCCGGATCGAGGAGGCGATCGCGGGCATCGAGGGCATCGATCGGATCAGCTCCGTCGCCGCCGAGGGCGCCTGTCGCGTGAGCATCGAGCTCCTCTCGGGCTATCCGCGGGACCGCGCCCTCTCCGACATCAAGAACCAGGTCGACAGCATCGACACCTTCCCCGCGGAGGCGGAGAAGCCCCTCGTCAACCTCTTCCAGATCCGACACAACGAGCTCCAGATCGCGCTCTCGGGCCCCGCCAGCGAGCGCGCACTCAAGATCCACGGCGAGCGCCTGCGCGACGGCATCACGGCGAGCACCTCCGCCACCCAGGTCGAGCTGCGCAACGCCCGGGCGGACGAGCTCTCGATCGAGGTCTCCGAGGAATCGCTCCAGCGCCACGGCCTGACCTTCGCGCAGGTCGTCGACGCGGTCCGCGGCTCGTCGATCGACCTGCCGGGCGGCTCGATCAAGACGGTCGCGGGCGAGATCCTGCTGCGCTCCGCGGGCCAGGCCTACGTCGGGGAGGAGTTCGAACAGATCGTCGTCCTGACCCGCGAGAATGGCACGCGCGTCCTGTTGAAGGACGTGGCCCAGGTCGTGGACGGCTTCGAGGAGGATCCTCGTTATGCCCGCTTCGACGGCGAGAGCGCGGTCATGATCTACCTCTACCGCGTCGGCGAGCAGAAGGTCCTCGACCTCGTGACCGAGGTGAAGGGCTACGTCGAGGACTTCGCGCGCACGCTGCCCGAGGGCCTCTCGGTGACGGTCTGGCGCGACGGATCGGGCTACCTGCGCGACCGGCTCGACGTGCTGATCCAGAACGGCGTCGGAGGCTTCGTCCTCGTCTTCGTCGTGCTGGCCCTCTTCCTCCGGCTCCAGCTCGCCTTCTGGGTGGCGATCGGCGTGCCGATCTCCGTGCTCGGCGCGCTGGCGGTCTTTCCGATCTTCTCGATCTCGATCGACGTGCTGACGCTCTTCGCCTTCATCCTCGTGCTCGGCGTGCTCGTCGACGATGCGATCGTTGTCGGGGAGAACGTCCACAGTCGCCAGGTCGCCGGCGAGGACCCGATCCCGGCGGCGATCCACGGGACCCAGGAGGTCTCGAAGCCGGTCGTCTTCGGCGTGCTGACGACGATCGCGGCCTTCGCGCCGATGATGATCTCGCCGGGCCGGATCGGTCAGATGTTCGGCATGATCGGCGTGATCGTCACGCTCTGCCTCGTCGTCAGCCTCGTCGAGTCGCAGTTCGTGCTCCCCGCGCATCTCGCCCATCATCTGCGGCCCGAAGCGGACGACCAGGCGGCTTCCAGCCGCGACGGCCGCGGGATCGTGGCCGGCTGGAAGCGCCTCCAGGGCCGCACGCGCGAGACCCTCGGACGCTTCGCGACCGAGCGCTACGGACCGGCGCTCGTCCAGGTGCTGCACTGGCGTTATGCCGCCCTCGCGACGGCGGTGGCACTCCTGCTGCTGACGGCCGGTCTGCTCGCGAGCGGCCGGATGGCCTTCAGCTTCTTCCCGAAGATCGAGGCGGACTACGTGACGGCGGCGCTCAGCCTGCCCCAGGGCACGCCGGTCGAGTCGACCGCCGCCGCCGTCGCCGCCCTCGAGCGCTCGGCGCAGCAGGTGAAGGCGGAGCTCGATCGCGAGTTCGGGGACGAGGACGGCTCGATCGTCGTGCACATGCTCGTCTCCGTCGGCGAGCAGCCCCTGCTGCAGAACGGCCCACCCGTCGCCAGCGCCGGCAAGGGCAGCCATCTCGGCCAGGTCGCGATCGAGCTCCAGGGCCATCGCCCCATCTCCGCCAACGAGGTCGTCCGCCGCTGGCGCGAGGCCTCGCCGCCGATCCCGGAGGCCGAGAAGCTCGTCTTCGCCTGGGACTCGGTCTCGATGGGCGACCCGATCGACGTCGAGCTGCGCTCGGACCACATCGAGGACCTCGTCGCCGCCGCCCACCGCTTGAAGGCCGAGCTCGCCGCCTACCCCGGCGTCTCCGACGTCGCCGACACCTTCCGCGCCGGCAAGCAGGAGCTGAAGCTCGCCGTGCTGCCCGCCGCCGAGGCCCTGGGACTGAGTCTCGAGGACGTGGCCCGGCAGGTGCGCCGCGCCTTCTACGGCGAGGAGGCCCAGCGCATCCAGCGCGGGCGCGACGACGTCAAGGTGATGGTCCGCTACCCCGAGCGTCAGCGCCGCTCGCTCTCGGACCTCGAGAACCTCCGCATCCGCACGCCGGAAGGCGGCGAGGTCCCCTTCTACAGCGTCGCCCGGGCCGAACGCGGCCTGGGCTACGCCAACATCCAGCGTGTCGATCGCCGCCGCGTGGTCGCCGTGACCGCCGACGTCGACATCCACGTGGCGAACGCCAATCAGGTCATCCGCGACCTCGAACGCGGCGTGCTCGCCCAGCTCGTCGCCGACTACCCGGGTCTCGCCTACTCCCTCGAAGGGGAGCAGCGCGAGCAGCAGGAGAGCATGGCAGCGCTCGCGAGCAGCTTCGGCTTCGCGCTCTTCGTGATCTACGCGCTGCTGGCGATCCCGCTGCGCTCCTACGCGCAGCCGCTGATCATCATGAGCGTGATCCCTTTCGGCCTGGTGGGCGCGATCGCCGGCCATCTGATCATGGGGCTCGACTTCAGCATGATCTCGCTCTTCGGCGTGGTCGCGCTGTCGGGCGTCGTCGTGAACTCGAGCCTCGTGCTGGTCGACGGCGTGAACCGGCGGCGGAGCGAGGGCATGTCCGTGCCGGAGGCGCTCCAGGACGCGGGCCTGTCCCGCTTCCGACCGATCGTGCTCACCTCGCTCACGACCTTCGCCGGCCTGACGCCGCTCCTGCTCGAGGATCGGCTGGGCGCGCGCTTCCTGATCCCGATGGGCACGTCGCTCGCCTTCGGCGTCGTGTTCGCGACGGCGATCTCGCTCTTCCTCGTGCCGAGCGCCTATCTCGTGCTCGAGGACCTGAGCGCGATGCGGCGGGGCAAGGCCTCGCACTAGCTCGTCGCACGCCGTGCACGAGGGCGGAACCTCGCGCCGGATCGACGCATGCGACGCGGTGAGGCTCTTGCCTAGCGGTAGCCGTCCAGCACGGGCCGCCGCGGCAGCGACCACCAGACCGCGTCGCAGGCCTCTCTGAGCTCGTCGTCGAAGCGCACGTCGAAGGCCGCGAGATTGGCGGCGAGCTGCTCTGGTCGCGAGGCGCCGATGATCGCCGTCGACACGCCGGGCTGCGCGAGCACCCAGGCGACCGCGACCGGGACGAGCTCGAGGCCCTTCGCCCGGACGACGGCCGAGAGGCGCTCGACCGCCTCGAATTGCGCCTGCTGCCAGTAGCGCTCCTGGTACATGCCGGCCGCCGTTCCGAGCGTGAAGCGGGTGCCGTCCTCGGGCGATTGCCCGGCGCGGTACTTGCCGGAGAGGAAGCCCCCGGCGAGCGGGTTGTAGACCATCAGCCCGACGCCCCGGTCCCGACACAGCGGCAGGAGCTCCGTCTCGATCTCGCGGTAGAGCAGGTTGTAGCGGGACTGGATCGTCATGTAGCCGTCGATCCCGAGCCGGTCCGCGGCACGCATCGCCTCCCCGAGCCGCCAGGCCGCGTAGTTCGAGCAGCCGACGTAGCGGACCTTGCCCGCCCGCACGAGATCGTCGAAGGCGCGCAGCGTCTCCTCGATCGGCGTGACGGGATCCGTCAGGTGGGCGAGGTAGAGGTCGATGTGGTCGGTGCCGAGGCGACGCAGGGAGCCGTCGATCGCGTCGAGGATGTGCTGGCGGGAGAGGCCCCAGGCGTTCGGACCCTGGCGCGTCGGCGCGAAGCATTTCGTCGCGATCAGCAGGTCGTCGCGATTGCCCCGATCCTTCATCCAACGACCGAGGATCTCCTCCGTCGTGCCAGCCGTCTCGAAGGTGCCGCCGAGGGGATAGGCGTCCGAGGTGTCGAGGAAGACGAGCTCCCGCTCCCACGCCGCATCGAGGATCGCGCGCGAGACCGCCTCGTCGACCTGCAGACCGAAGGTCATCGTGCCCAGACAGAGGGCCGGCACCTCGATGCCGTGTCGTCCCATCCTGCGTCGTTCCATCGACCCTGCCTCCTCGTTCGTTCGCCGCGCCGCTCGCGACCCGAGCCCCGAGCGCCGGATGCGGGCGCTCGGATCGGGGCGGAGCGGGCCTCATCCAGAAAGGGGGATCCGCTGCATCCGGGCGTCGACGAGGTCGCGCTGGGCCGGGGCGAGGATCGCCTCCTCCCGGCGGATGCGGCGGACCAGATAGTGGACGAGCCCGGCGTCGTGCTCCCCGGCATTCGCCGCGACGAGGCTCGAGAGCTGCTCGTCGCGCTCCCGCCAATCCGCGGGTCGTCGGCCGAGCAAGGAGGCCACGTCGTCGAGGTCCTGCTCGAGCAGCCGCGGCCCGATCCGATCCGCCTCGGCCAGATGGCGGGCGAGCCTTCGCATCGCGTCCTTCTCGTAGGCGCCGAAGGCGTCGGGGGTCTCGAAGGCGTCGAGCTTCGCCTCGAGCAGGTCGTGGCCGACGCGCCAGGGCGAGGTCACGGGCTCGACCCGCTCGGGCTCCTCGAGCGGGATCCCTTCCCGATACGCGATCAGCTCGAGCGGATTGCGCGCGTAGACGAGGTACCAGGTCAGGTACTGCACGTGGTCCACCGCGACGTGCGGCGTCGCGAGGGCCAGCGTCGTGCCGACCGGTGTCGTGAGTGCGAAGCGGATCGCGTGGTAGAGCACCACGCGTCGATCGACCGCGCGACCGCTGGCGGCCTCGTAGCGATCGATCGCGACGCCGAGATCACCCATCTTCTCGCTCAGGTCCCGGGAGAAGAGCCCTCCCAGGTCGGCGAGCGGATCGCCGAGATAGGCGAGCTCGACGTCGAGCAGCGCCGTCACCCGCCCCTTCTCGAAGAGGAACTGCCCCGAGTCGCCGGTCAGGAAGACGTTCTCGGACCGACCCGGCGGCGCGTTCCGCTCGCACCAGTCGATCAGGAAGTCGACGACCGGATCGGGTCGCTTGCGCAGCCGCCGGTAGCGCGCGATGCCGTCGGCCGTGTCGCCGAGCGCCAGCTCGAGGGGCGTGCGCTTCGGCGCAAGACCGATCGCGCGGAAGGGCTCGAGGGGGAGCGCGTGGATGCGGGCGAGGATCTCGATGAACTCGTCCCGGACGGCGTCCCGCTCCTCGGGGCTCTCCGCCGTCGCGAGATCCGGGCGCCCCGGCACCCGATCCATCACGTAGCCGGCGGGCGCCTCGCAGTAGCCGTAGACGTGGGGCACGGGGATGCCCTGTTCCTCGAGCGCGCGCTGGCACGCGTACTCGTGCCGGGCCGTATGGTCCTCGCCCTGCTCGAGGCGTGCGCTGCGGAAGCAGACCGAGCGGCGCTCTCCGTCCGGCCGCTCGACCTCGATCCAGAACACGGGGCGCCAGCGCGCCTGCCGCTCGACGGACAGGATCCGTCCGCCGACGAGGGACTCGACCGCCTCGAAGGCGGGGCGCCATGCGGCGCCGTGCGCCTCGGGGTCGAAGGTCATGTCGATCGCCTCCCGCTCGCCACGCCCGGTGGACGAGCGGGCGCGCTTCCGACCGTACCGCTCGGCCGCGAGCGCGGGAAGGCCCGAACCGAGCGACGGGAGCGGACGGCGGACGAGGCGATAGAGTCCGCGGGCGGACCGATGGACCCGTCCGGGGCGGCGGGCGCGGCCGCCCGCTCGAGGAGCCACCATGCAGGACGGGCGCGACCGCCCGCTCGAGGAGCCACCATGCAGGACGGGCGCGACGACCCGCTCGACGAGTCCCCATGCCGGACGGGCGCGACCGCCCGCTCGAGGAGTCCCCATGCAGGACGTGCTCGACCGCCTGACCCGACTCGAGGCCCTCGTCTCGATCCAGCAGCTGATGTTCCGCTACGCCGAGTGCGTCGACCTCGCCCGCTTCGAGGCCCTGGGCGAGCTCTTCCGGCACGGCACGATCGGAGCCGCAGGGGCCAGGCCCATGCGCGGCGTCTCGGAGGTCGCGCGCTTCTACGCAGCGACGAATCGGGTGCATGCCGACGGCACGCTGCGCACGCGTCATCTCGCGGCGAACCCGATCGTCGAGATCGATCCGTCGGGGCGACGCGCGACCGCTCGCTCCTACTTCGTCGTCCTGCAGGAGACGAAGGCCGTGCCGCTCCAGGCGATCGTCGCGGGCCGCTACCACGACGCCTATCACGTGGTCGACGACGCGTGGTGCTTCGCCGAGCGCGTGATCCACGTCGACCAGGTCGGGAACATGTCGGATCACCTGAGCTTCGATCTGCGACGGGATCCGATTCCCGAGATCGAGGGCTGAGCCAGCCCCGGGCCCGAGGCGCGACCCGGGCTAACGCTCGAAGAAGACGCGGGAGATCTGCTGCGTGTAGTGCCCGATGCGCTCGAGGGGCAGCCCCCAGCTCGGTGCCGCCAGCAGCATCGAGTCGGCCACGCGCCACGCCCGCTCGACCTCCTCGCGCACCCGGTCCGGCTCGCCGTACACGACGAAGGCCCGCGCCATCGCCTCGTCGACGAAGGCCGCCGCCCCCTCCCGATCCCCGGCCGCCCAGGCCGCGCGGATCCGCCCCGCCCGATCGCCGAAGCCCTGCTCGGCGAAGAAGTCCGCATACTGCTCGATCGCCGCGTAGGCGGCGACGAAGCGTCGCGCGTCGGCGAAGGCCTCCCGCTCGTCCTCGCCCGGCGCCACGCTCAGATAGACGCATCGGTGCACGGCGCCCACGTCGCGGCCCGCCCGCGAGGCCCCCTGCGCGAGATCCTCCTGGATCCGACCGAGCCACCAGTCGACGCCCCAGAGCGGATGCCCGATCAGCCCGTCCGCGACCTCCCCCGCCAACCGCGTCATCGTCCCGCGCAGGGCACCCAGCCAGATCGGCAGGTCGACACGGACCGGCGGCGGCGTCGCGTCGAGCCCCTGGAAGTCGACCTGGAAGAGCTCGCCCTCGAAGGGCGTGAGTCCGCGATGCGCGTTCCCGATCACGTGCCGGATCAGCGCGACGCTCTCGCGCAGATGCGCGACCGGCCGCGGCACGTCGACGCCGAAGGTGCTGCGGGTGATCCAGCGCGTGCTCGAGCCGAGGCCGAGCACGAAGCGCCCCTTCGAGATCCGGTCCATGTCGAGGGCGGCGAAGGCCGTCTCGACGGGGCTGCGCGCTGCGGCGATCGCGATGCTGGTACCGAGCTGGACCCGCTCGGTCGCGGCCGCGGCCGCCGCCAGCGGGATCCAGGGCGGCCCCCAGCTCTGGCCGGCGAAGAGCCCGTAGCGCCCCTCCTCCTCGAGTCGGCGGGCCACCCGCGGAATCCGGTCACCGAGGGTCGGGTAGACCCCGCCCCAATAGCGTCGCGTCTTCTCCAACGTTCCCTCCCCGCGCCTTCGACGCTTCGTCGGGTCTCAGCCGTGCGCCGCGTGGGAGGCCGGCGTCGGATGATGGACGACGGCGGTATGCGCTCGGGTCGCCAGGTCGACGAAGGGCGACGGAGCGAGTCCGATCGCCAGCGCGAGCGCGGCGGTCGTCAGCATCATGAGGCTCGGGCTCGCCTCGCGCGGCGCGGAGCCGAAGGGCGTCTCGCCGGCATGCAGATCGACGATGATGTTGACGAGTGCGAGGTAGAGCGCGGCGGCGTTGATCGCCGTGACGCCCATGAAGGCCGCCGCCACGTAGGGCCGCAGCTCGAGCAGTCCCTGCGCGAGCAGGTCCTCCGCGACGAAGCCGATCGTGCCGGGCAGGCTCACGGTCATCGCGAGCGCGAAGAAGGCCATCGGCTTGGGCAGCGGCCGCCGCCTGAGCGAGGCCTCGAGCGCCAGCAGCGCGAGCGCCCCGGCCCACCATTGGAAGAGCGCGCCGACCTCGGCCAGATCGATGCCCGAGGCGAGCCCCATCCACACGAAGGAGAGGATCACGCCGCGCTCGCAGATCAGGATCTCCGAGACGAGGGTCGAGGGCTCGAATTGATTCGCCCGCGCGCCGGCGGAGAGCAGCCAGAGCGCGCAGATCAGGCTCATGCCCGCCGCGACGACCGGCACCACGATCACGAACTCGGGCTCGAAGGATCCGAGCGGCAGGATCACCCGCGCGAAGGCGATCAACGAGAGCGGCGCGACGAGGGTCTCCTTCGGCTCGTCGGCGATCCGGACCGGCAGCGTCGTCAGCACGCAGGTCAGGCCGATCAGGCCGAGGATCGCGTGGCGCCAGACCGGGGCGATGTCGACGTGGACGATCTGTGCGAAGGACTCGATCGGCCCGGCCCAGGCGAGCAGGAGCAGGCCGGCGGCGATCAGCGCGCTCTTGAGCGGGCGGCGCCCCCCGAGATTCCCTTCGCGCAGGTAATAGAGGACGACACGCGCGGCCGTCACGCCCGCGAGGAAGAGCGGCGAGGCCGTCGCGGCGCAGAGACAGAGTGCGACGAGCTCGGCCCCGCCGAAGGCGAAGGCCGCGCCCAGCGTCCGCCGCTCCTGCTTGAGCTCGAGGCGGATGATGCGCGCTGCCTCGAGGGCGGCGATCGGCAGCACCAGCCAGAAGAACGCATCGACCATCCACATCGACATCAGCGATCCCCTCGCGCCCGCGCGCCGTGGAGCGGAACGGGGGTGTCGGCGATCCGCTGGCCGTCCTGCTGTCTCGCCCGTGGCCGGGGCCGGCTCACGAGGTGCGCGAGCGCGGCGAGCGGCCGGGTGAACATCCGGTCGACGAAGGCGTCGATGCCGAAGCGCGAGAGCGCCGCCGCATAGAGGGCGTCCCGGATCGGGGCCGGCAGGCTCTGCTCGAGGTAGGCGCCCGAGCGATGGCTCCCACCGCCGAGGTGGCGGCGCCGCGTCTGCGCGTCCTCGAGCCAGGAGGGCGAGCGCAGGAATTGCGCCAGGCGGAGCAGGCCGTGGGCGAGCAGATGGCACATCGCGAAGTCGGTCCAGCCCATGCCCGCCTCGGCGATCATCAGACCCGCCTGCCCCGCCGAGGCGAGCGCGAGCGCCCCCTTCGCGTCGGCGCGCACGCGTGCGGACATCGCGGTCGTGATCGCGGTCAGCAGCCCCACGACGACGACGGCGACCCGCGCGACCGGCACGTTCTCGAGCAGGGGCTCGACGCGCAGGATGAGATACACGCCGCAATGGATCGAGAGCGTGCCGTAGAAGAGCGCGCTCGACGTCGTCGGCCCCTCCATCGCCCGGAGCACGTAGCCGGTCAGCGGGAAGAGCGCGGACTTGCCCATCGCTGCGATCAGGAATGCGAGACCGAGCACGGTCGCCGCGACCGTATGGATCCGTACGACGGCGCCCTCCTCGCCGATCCCGAGGACGGCGGGCCAGCTCGTGTCGTGCGCATAGTGATGGAGCAGGACCATGCTCATCAGGAGGGCGATGTCGGCGACGCGGTAGGTGGCGAAGACCCGACCGCTCGCGATCACGGGCTGCGGGCGGTCCCAGAAGAAGGCCACGAGCAGAGCACTCGAGAGACCGAGCAGCTCCCAGCCGAAGAAGGCCATCTCGAGGCTGCCACCCAGCACGAACCAGAAGAAGCCCGTCGAGGCGACGCCGACGAGGGCGAAGAAGCGCAGGTAGCCCGGCTCGCGGTGCAGGTAGCGACCCGAATAGCGGGCCAGCACCGGAATCGTGCAGCCCCCGAGCGCCGTCAGCATCGCCGAGAGCGGATCGACGTAGATCGACACGTCGAGGTGGTAGGTGCCGACGGAGTACATCGTCCACAGCACCTCGTGGAACTGGTTGTCCGGCCGCAACATCGTGAAGCCCGCGAGCAGCACGGACGAGACCGCCGCCGCGGAGACCGTCACGCCCGAGACCACGGCCACCCATCGCTCCGACGGTCGCACGCCGCTCGCGCTCAACAGGATCAGCACGAGGGCGCCCGCCGCCGGCGAGAGCAGCGTCACGAGGGTGAGGACGTGGAGCGGGGGCTGGGAGGCGAGGACGTTCGTCAGCCAGTAGATCATGAGGCGGCCTGCAGGGAGTCGCGGCCAGCGCTCCCGGTCACGAGGCAGGGGGCGACGTGCGCCCGCGTCCGGCCGCAGGCGTCGAGCGAGGTCTCCACCTCGAAGAGGATATGGGGCAGCGCCTCGTAGGGCTGGAAGGCCTCGCCCACCCAGCGGAAGAAGCCGCGACCCGAGGGCGAGCAGGCGAAGAGATGGATCCAGGCGTTGACCGCGAGGTTCCGGACCGCCGGCAATCGCTCGAGCACGGCGGTCACCGCCTCGGGCTCCGCCTCGACCAGCGTGACGAGTCGGATCGGGTCGTGGATCTCCGTCGTCTGTCGCCAGAGCCCCGGCCGCAGATCGCCGTCGGCGCCGTTCGACACGCCGAGCAGGCCGACCACGTTGTGCGGCAGCTTCGTGCCGCAGCCGAAGCGCTCCCCGTCCATCGTCGAGAAGAAGTACTCGTGACTGATGCCGGCGCAGACCGGCAGCGGCGCCGCCATCAGCTTCTCGAGCGTCCGGCTCTCGGCGTCGTCGAGGGTCGGGTCGTAGGAGACGAGGAAGGGCCGTCGGTCGAGGAAGAGCCCGCGCGTCAAGGCGCGGCGGCCGATCACGCAGGCGGCGTTCGTCGCGTGGTTGTACTCGGGACGCGTCTCCGCGAAGTCGGCGCAGCGTGCCCGCACCCGCGACGCCGAGGCGCGGATCGACTCGTAGAGGGGGACGTCGGCGAAGCGGCGCGAGCGCTCCTTGGCATTGCGGTCGAGTGCGATGGCGAGGTCCGCCCGCAGCGCGTCGAAGTCCGCGCGGCGCTCGCTCGGGATCGCCTCCAGGTCGAAGAAGCGGATCTGGTCGAGGGCCGTGTCGTGCTCGCCCGGCACGAAGCGGCTCGCCTCGGGAATCCGGATGCCGCGGGCGGCGAGGCCCTCACGCACGGCGGGCTCGTTCGCGAACGCGCAGAAGACCCGCGCATTGATCCCGCCGCGCAGCCCGCCGCAGGCGCCACACTGGTAGCCCGAGAGGAACTGGTTGTTCACGGCCATCGAGCCGTGTCCCACGATCAGCACCCAGTTTGCGAAGCGCTCGACGAGGCCCACGTTGCGCAGGTTGCCCTCGACCGCCGCGATCCGCTCGGCGAGCGTGAAGCCCTGCTCCTCGTCGCCGGCGTCCCGATCGTAGAGGAGCTTCGTGCCCTCGAAGTCGTGGGCCGGCTCGACGAAGAGATCCGGAAAGAGCAGCTGGAGCAGCGTCCGCGGCGCGCGCAGCAGGTTCGCAAAGCTCGCGACGAGCCCCCGGATCGCCGACCGCGAGGCGTCGTCCCCCACCGTCGCCGCGAACACCCGACTCCGCTTCCGCACCCGCAGCAGGGCCGCCTCCGCCGCCGCGTCGAGCTTCTCGGTCACGCGCTTCTGGGGCGTGACGGGCGCGGGGCAGGAAAAGCGCTCGTCGACGTCGAGCGGAGCGCGATGCTTGAGGGCAATGCCGAAGAAGCCCGCCGAACCGATCGTCTCGGCGTCGGCCACGCACTCCTCCACGTGGCGACGGATCGACTCGCAGCGATCGTCGATGCAGCAGACGAACTGGACCGCCGGCTGCGACGGGCTCGGGCGCTTCGCGAGCTGCGCCATCACGATGCCGCCGATGAAGCTGCGGATGTACTCCTCCTCGAAGGCGTCCTGGAAGGCCCCGAGCTCGCGGGTCCACATCGGCGGCGGCGCCGTCGGCGAGAGCGCGCGCAGCCGGTCGGCCAGCTGCGAGAGGGTCGCCTTGCGTCCGAAGAGACGACGGGCGACGTCGCGGAGCGCCAGCTCCTCGACCACGAGGCGGGCCGCCACGTAGTCGACCAGTCGGACCGAGACGCCCGCCGGTCGCTCGGCCGGGAAGTGCTCGAGGCGATGGATCATGCCCGCATAGCCCGGCAGGGCGAAGAGCGCCTCGCGCAGGATGCTCGGCCAGCCCCGCTCCGGATCCCCGCGCTGCGCGAGGCACTCGACGATCAGCTCGAGCGCCGGCGTTCCGGAGGCGAGGCGAGCCCGGAGCCCCTCGAGCCAGGGCTCGGGCACGCCAAGCGGCGTCTGCGAGAGCCAGCGCAGCACGCCGAGCAGCCCCTGCTCCCGACCCGGCATGGGCCAGATCGCCGAGCCGAGATCGAGGAAGGGGGGCAGCACGCGCAGCAGGAAGGCATCCACCAGCTCGCCGACCTCCGCCGCGATCTCCGGCCGCACGTGCGAGACGAGGATCGTCCCGGGCGGCGGCTCGGGCAGCGCGTCGATCGGCGCGAGCTCGAGCGAAGCCACCCGCCCCATCGCGGCCGCCACGTCCTCCGGCCGGATCTGCCGCTCGGCGAGCAGCGCCCGGTAGCGCTCGTACGAGAGCGTCGTGCGTGCCCCGCGGATCCGGGTGGCCGCCTCGCAGACCGCGTGGAAATGGCGATCCTCGAGCGGCGTCATCGGATTCTGATGCACGAAGACGCCGAGCGGACGCTGCTCCGGCAGCCACTTCGCGAAGGTCTCGATCCAATCCATCGCGACGCGGCCGGCGTCGCCGGAAGGCGCGCGTTCGGCACCGGCTTCGGAGACCGTGGATCGGGACATGACGCGGGATCCTCTCGCCAGGCGGGGTCGGCCGCGACTGGGTCACCCGCACGGGCCTCCCGGTTCGGAGGCTTGCGGGCGCGTAATCTACGGCATCCCTCCGCCCGGGTCGCCCCCTTTCGGCACACGCGTCAGTCGCTTCCCCCCGTGACGAGGGCCCGGGCGGCCCGCGCCCGCGCCTCGATCCCCGCCCAGTCGCCCGACCGGATCGCCGACCGCTCGGCGATCCAGGAGCCGCCGATCGCCACGACGTTCGGCAGCGCGAGGTAGTCGGGCGCGCGGGCCGCGTCGATGCCGCCGGTCGGCACGAAGCGCAGCTCGGGCAGGGGCCCGGCGAGCGATCGCAAGAGCGCCCGACCGCCCACCGCCTCCGCCGGAAAGAGCTTGAGTAGCGAGAATCCGGCCTCGGCCCGCGCCAGCGCCTCGCTCGGCGTCGCGACCCCGGGAATCGCGAGCCGACCGCTCTCGAGCAGCGCGCGCTCGAGCGCGGGTGTGGTGCCGGGACTCACGAGGAAGTCCGCGCCGTGCGCGACCGCCGCCTCGACGTCCCGGGGCGTGCGCAAGGTGCCCGCGCCGACCAGCAGCGACGGCGCCGCCCGCTTCATCGCGCGCAGGGCCGCGAGCGCGTCGGGCGTCCGCAACGTCACCTCGGCGACCGGCAGCCCCCCGCGCTCGAGCGCGGCCGCGAGGGGCGCGGCCGCGGCGACGTCCTCGATCGTGATCACGGGAACGATCCCGAGCGTCGCGAGCTCGTCGGCGATCTGGCGCGGAGACAGCGCCGTCACGAGGCTTTCCCGCCATCCGAGAGCAGGTCGAAGACGCCGCCCCCGTGCTCCGCGTCGAGCGCGCGCTGACGGAAGAGTGCGAAGAGCTCGCGGCCGAGGCCCTGCTGCGATCCACTCGGATCGTGGCGGGCCGGCGCGCGGGCGGCGAAGGTCTCGGGCTCGACGTCGATCTCGAGGCGTCCCGCCTCGGTGTCGAGCCGCAGGCGATCGCCGTCGCGGACCCGCGCGAGCGGACCGCCCGCCGCCGCCTCGGGGCAGAGATGGATCGCGGAGGGGACCTTGCCCGAGGCGCCGGACATGCGCCCGTCGGTCACGAGGGCAACGCGGAAGCCGCGGTCCTGGAGCGCACCGAGCGGCGGCGAGAGGCTGTGCAGCTCGGGCATGCCGTTCGCGCGGGGTCCCTGGAAGCGCACGACGGCGACGAAATCCCGCTCGAGCTCGCCCGCCTCGAAGGCGCGCTTGAGCTCGTGCTGGCTCTCGAAGACCCGGGCGGGGGCGTCGACGCGGCGATGCTCGGGCTTGACCGCGGAGACCTTGGCGACACCGCGACCGAGCGGTCCCTCGACGAGACGAAGCCCGCCGTCGCTCTGGAACGGATCGTTCGCCGGCCGCAGGACGTCGCGATCGCCCGAGCGCTCGGGCGCCGGGCGCCACTCGAGCCCGCCGCCGTCGCGCAGGAAGGGCTCGCGGGCGTAGTCGGCGATCGGGCCGGCGATGCCGCGCGCTCCCCCCTGCAGCAGACCCGCGCCGAGCAGCTCGCGCACGACGAAGCCGAGCCCGCCGGCGGCGTGGAAGTGGTTCACGTCGGCGGGCCCGTTCGGATAGATGCGACACAGGAGCGGCGTCACCCGACTCACGACGTCGAAATCCTCGAGGGTCACCCGGTAGCCCGCCGCCGCGGCGATCGCCGGCAGGTGCAACGCGTGGTTCGTCGAGCCCCCGGTCGCCATCAGGCCGACGATCGCATTCACGATCGACCGCGCATCGATCATCTCGCCGGCGGGCAGGCGCTCGTCGGCGTGCCCGGCGCGGCGCCCGGAGAGCGACGCCGCCCGCTCGACCGCCGCCGCCGTCAGCGCATGACGCAACGGCGTGTTGGGCGGCACGAAGGAGGTGCCCGGCAGGTGGAAGCCCATCAGCTCCATCAGCATCTGGTTCGAGTTCGCCGTGCCGTAGAAGGTGCATGTCCCGGGCGCGTGATAGCTGCCGGCCTCGGCCTCGAGCAGCGCCTCGCGACCGATCTGCCCCTCCGCATACCGTTGGCGGACCTTCGCCTTCTCCGGATTCGGCAGGCCCGAGGGCATCGGCCCCGCCGGCACGAAGACCGCCGGCAGCCAGCCGAAGCGGAGCGCCGCGATCACGAGCCCCGGCACGATCTTGTCGCAGACGCCGAGGAAGAGCCCGGCGTCGAAGACGTCGTGCGAGAGGGCGACCGCGGCCGACATCGCGATCACGTCGCGCGAGAAGAGCGAGAGCTCCATGCCCGCCTGGCCCTGCGTGACGCCGTCGCACATCGCCGGGACGCCGCCGGCGACCTGGGCCGTCGCGCCGACCTCCCGCGCGGCCTGACGGATCAGCGCGGGGAAGCGCTCGAAGGGCTGGTGCGCGGAGAGCATGTCGTTGTAGGCGGTGACGATGGCAAGGTTCGGCCAGTCGCCGCCAAGCAGCTGGCGTTTCTCGACGAGGGCGCAGGCCGCCGCCGCATGGGCGAGGTTCCCGGCCGAGAGCCCGGCGCGGGCGGGACCGTCCCGCCGCCAGCCCCGCACGAGCGCGACGTAGGCTTCGCGCGTCTCGCGCGAGCGCGCCTCGATCGCGCGGGTGACCGCGTCGATGTCGGGATGGATCGGCGTCGGCTCGGTCATGATCCTCTTCCTCTTCGGCTCAAGGCGCCCAGACGATCGTGAGCGCCTCGCCCACGCTCGCCAGCAACGTGCTCACGGGGCGCGCAGGGTCCCGTCCGCAGGCCGCCTGCTCGAGCACCTCGAGCTTCTCCTCGCCGAAGAGCAGCAGCACGATCGTGCGTCCGCGACGCACGGCGGCGAGCGTGAGCGTCATGCGCAGGGGACAATCCCCGGCCACCGGCGCCCCGCTCGCATCGATCGCCACCACGCGGAGGCTCGAATCCGGATCGAGCGCCTCGTCGAGCCCCTTGGCCCCCGCAAACCAGGACGCCGTGTGCCCGTCCGCCCCCATCCCGAGCAGGATCCCGTCACTCCGTCCGCCGAAGGCCGCGCGATACCGGGCATCGACCTCCGCCATCGCCGCCGCGGGCGTCGCGTCCTCCGTCTTCATCGGATGCAGCCGCGCCCCCGCCGCCCGGTCGACCAGCAGCGTGCGTCGCAGCAGGCCCTCGTTCGAGCGCAGGTCCGTCGGCGCCACCCAGCGCTCGTCGACGAGACCGATCTCGACGCGCGACCAGTCGCGCGCCTGCCCGGCGAGTCGGCGATAGGTCTCGGCGGGCGTCGAGCCGCCCGAGGCGAGCAGCCCCGCCCGGCCCCGCGCCGCGATCCCGTCATCGAGCGCCCGCCCGAGCCGTTCGGCGGCGAAGGCGCTGGCCTCGTCGCGGGTCTCGCAGCGCACGACCGCGACCGGCGCGCTCATCGCGGCGGATTCCACCACGTGCGTCCGTCGCGATCGAGCAGCATCGCCGAGGCGAGCGGCCCCTCCGTGCCGGCTTGATAGGGCGCTGGCCCGGCGTCGCTCTCCTCCCAGGCGTGGATCAGCCCGTCGACCCAGGACCAGGCCTCCTCGACCTCCTCGCGGCGCATGAAGAGCGTGAGGTTGCCGCGCACCACGTCCATCAACAGGCGCTCGTAGGCGTCGGGGTAGCGCAGGGTGAAGGTCTCCGCGTAGGCCAGGTTCAGCGGCAGCGACTTGATCCGCAAGCCGCCCGGCCCGGGCTCCTTGATCTGCACGAAGAGCTGGACGCCCTCGTCGGGCTGGAGGCGTATCACCAGGCGATTCGGCTCCTCGCCGACGTCGCCGAGGATCGAGTGGGGCGTGGGCTTGAACTGGATCACGATGTCCGAGTGGCGACGCGGCATGCGCTTGCCCGTACGGAGGTAGAAAGGCACGCCCGCCCAGCGCCAGTTGTCGATCTCCGCCTTGATCGCGACGAAGGTCTCGGTCCGGCTGCCGGCGCCCGGACCGAGCTCGTCGAGATAGCCCTTGACGAGCTCGCCGCCGATCATGCCCGCCGAGTACTGCCCGCGCACGGTCTTGCTGCGCGCCTCCGCGTGGGTGATGCGTTTGAGCGCCTTCAGGACCTTGATCTTCTCCGTGCGCAGGTTGTCGCCCTCGATCGAGCTCGGTGGCTCCATCGCGGTCAGACAGAGCAGCTGCAGCAGGTGGTTCTGCACCATGTCGCGCAGCGCACCCGACCGGTCGTAGTAGTCCGCCCGCCCCTCCAGCCCCAGCGACTCGGCCACCGTGATCTGGACGTGGTCGACGGCCACCCGCGACCAGACCGGCTCGAAGAGGGCATTGGCGAAGCGCAGCACCATCAGGTTCTGGACCGTCTCCTTCCCGAGGTAGTGGTCGATCCGGTAGACGCGGTCCTCGGCGAAGACCGCGCCGACGCCGTCGTTGATCTCGCGCGCGGTCGCGAGGTTCGAGCCGATCGGCTTCTCGAGCACGACGCGCGCCGCGGAATGCGCGAGCCCGACCGCCCCGAGCGCACGACAGATCGGCACGTAGAGCGAAGGCGGCGTCGCGAGGTAGAAGACGGCCGGACGGCCCGGCGCCGGCACGACCCGCTCCGTGACCGGCTTCCAGTCGGCCCCCGGATCGGTCGCGTCCATCGCCACGTAGTGCAGCAGCGCTGCGAAGGCCGTCCAATCCTCCGCCTGCCAGCCGTCGCCCGCGGCACTCCGGCAGGCCTCCTCGGCCATGCGGCGGAAGCCGTCGGCGTCGAGCTCCGTGCGCGAGACGCCGATCACGCGGCTCGAGGCGGGGATCTGGCGATCGCGGAAGCGGTGGAAGAGCGCCGGGAGCAGCATCCGCCGCGCGAGGTCGCCCGTCGCGCCGAAGATCACGATGTCGAAGGGCTCGACCGGTATGAACTCCGCCATTCAGCCGGCTCCTTCGGATGCGGAAGACGCCTCGAGACCGCCCCGTCCCGCTCGACGACGAGGCGCGAGGATAGCGTCCGCATCGGCCGATCGGGGCCCGGCCTGAGCGGACGGAGGCGCGCGATACGCCTCGTGGACGTATTGGAGCAGCATGCGGTGTGTATTGAAGCACGAGCCGTTCAGCGCGATGCAGGACTGCATGATTCGCTGGAAGGACTCCGGGTCTTCGTAGTAGGTCGGCGTGACGGCGTCCTCGAGCTTGCGGTAGAGCTGGTCGGCGTGGTGGGCGTCGCGCTCGCCCTCCGGCAGGTCGTCCGCGTCCCCGTCGTGGCCGATCGACCAGCCCGTCACGCCCTCGACCCAGCCCTCGATCCACCAGCCGTCGAGGATGCTGAGGCTCGGCACGCCGTTGAGCGCCGCCTTCATGCCGCTGGTCCCGGAGGCCTCGAGGGGCGGGATCGGCGTGTTCAGCCAGACGTCGCAGCCGGCGGTCAGCAACGCGCCCAGGCGCATGTCGTAGCCCTCGAGGTAGACGACCTCGATCCGACCCCGCAGCCCGCGCGCCGCGCGAAAGACCGCCTCGATCAGGCGTTTGCCCTCGACGTCCCGTGGATGCGCCTTGCCCGCGAAGACGAGCTGGATCGGCCCGCTCCGCTCGGCCGCGGCGACGAGCCGATCGAGGTCGTGGAAGAGCAGCGTCGCGCGCTTGTAGGCCGTGGCGCGGCGGGCGAAGCCGAGGGTCAGTACGTCGGCATCGAGTGTGCGATCCGTGGCCGCGGCGACGTGCGCGAGCAGCGAGGTCTTCGCGGCGCGATGGGCCTTCGCGATGCGAGCCGGCGGGATCGACACGGCGTGCCGCAGCAGGAAGGGATCCGTCCGCCAGTCCGGCAGGCAGGCGTCGAAGAGGGCCGCCATCTCCGGCGCGGCCCAGGTGCCGGGATGCACGCCGTTCGTGATCGAGCGGATCGCGTGCCCGGGGAACATCGTCCGGGACACCTCGGCATGCCGCATCGCGACGCCGTTCACGAAGTCCGAGGCCCGAAGTGCCAGGTCCGTCAGGTCGAGCTCGCCCGCCTCCGTCGGATCGAGCCCGAAGGCCGCGAGCGACTCCCGGCAGGCGGGACCGACGACCTCGTCGACGAGCTCGATCGGGAATCGGTCGTGTCCCGCCGGCACGGGGGTATGGGTCGTGAAGACGCAGCGCGCACGGACCGCTGCGACCCTTTCGCGCGGACCGTTCACCCCGTGAGGCCCCACCCCGCCGAGCTCGTCGAAGAGCGCGAGGGCGACCAGCGCGGCGTGTCCCTCGTTCAGGTGGTAGTGGTCGAGCGACCCGACGCCGAGCGCCCGCAGCATCGCCACGCCCCCGAGCCCGAGCACGGCCTCCTGTCGCAGCCGCGTACGGTCGTCCCCGCCGTAGAGCGCGTCCGTCAGGCGCCGATCGACGGCCGTGTTCTCGCGCAGGTCCGTGTCGAGCAGATAGACCGGCACGACGTCGCCCCGCGCCCCCCGGATCTCGTAGCGCCACGCGCGCAGGGCGACGGAGCGCCCCTCGAGCGGAATCCGCGCGCGTGCCGGAAGCCGGACGAGTCGATCGAGCGGCCGCCAGCGCTCCCGCCCGCTCGCGCTGACGTCCGCGCGCATCGAGTGACTGGCGGAAGTAGCCCTTGCGATGCAGCAGGGTCACACCGACGAGGGGCAGACCGAGATCCGCCGCCGAGCGCAGCGTATCGCCTGCGAGCACGCCGAGTCCGCCGGAGTAGCCCGGGATGCCCGCTTCGAGGGCAACCTCCATCGAGAAATAGGCAACCCGCTTCGCCACGCCGTCGGCCATCGGCCTCCCGTGAGGCAGGGTCACGCGCATCGCCGCGCGCGCCCGCCCGCACCCGATCCCTGTGCAAGCCGCTTGCCCAGCGCGGTGCGTAGCCATCCCGACCGCCCGATGTCGCGATCCGCCCCACGAATCGCCCTCACCTCCTCGCCGACCTGCGCCGCCGGCCCCGCAGCTGCGCCGCCGCTGCGCATTCGTCCTCGTGCACCGCGCTCCCCCTTCCAGCCGAGCGCGGCCCGCGTCCGCGACGCCGCGCGCAGTCGCGTCGCGTGCGTCGATGCACGCCGACCTCGAACGCCGCGGTCTCGAGGCTTGGGCGAGCTTCTTGCAAATGCGCGCGAGACAGGAGGTCGGTCCGGAGGTCATGGACCGCGAAGCCACCCGACTCGAAGCCCCGAGCCCGTACCGGACGGCGATCCCTGCGACCCGCCGACTCCGCGAGGTTCCCTTGCGATGCAGTTCCACATCCTCTCCTTCGAAGGTCCCGACGCCTACTCCCGCGCAGGCGGCCTCGCCAGCCGCGTGATCGGTCTCTCCGAGACCCTCGCCGAGCTCGGCTTCGAGACGCATCTCTGGTACGTCGGCGATCCGCACGCGCCCGGGGAGGAGCGCCGCGGCCAGCTGCATCTGCACCGCTGGTGCCAGTGGGTCAGTCAGTTCCATCCCGGCGGCGTCTACGACGGCGATCGCGGCAAGGAGGCGGAGTACGCGGCCTCGCTGCCGCCCTGGCTCGCGACCCGCGTGCTCATCCCGCACCTTGCCGCCGGCGGACGGGCCGTCGTGCTGGCGGAGGAGTGGCAGACCGCGAACGCCGTCCTGCACCTGCACTGGCTGCTGCGCTACGCCGGCCTGCGCGAGCGCGCGACGATCCTCTGGAACGCCAACAACATCTTCGGCTTCGAGCACATCGCCTGGCCCGCCCTCGCCGAGGCCTCCCGCATCACGACCGTCAGCCGCTACATGAAGCACTGCATGCGGGCGTGTGGGGTGGACCCGCTCGTGATCCCGAACGGGCTCTCGACGACGCCTTCGATCCGCCGGACGCGCCGGCGGTCGAGACCCTGCGCGGGCGGCTGCAGGACCGGACGGTGCTGACGAAGATGGCGCGCTGGGACCCGGACAAGCGCTGGCTCGCGACCGTCGACATCGTCGAGCAGATGAAGCGCCAGGACTGGCGGCCATTGCTGATCGCGCGGGGCGGCTCGGAGGCGCACGGCGAGGAGGTGCTGCGGACGGCGGCCGAGCGGCGGCTGCGGGTGGTCGACCGGACCTGGACGCGGCCCGGACCGGAGGGGCTCGTCGAGGCGCTCGGCGACGTGCGCGACGCGGACGTCGTCAACCTGCGCAGCCACGTCGATGCCGACGCGCGAAGGACGCTCTTCCACGCCTCGGACGCCGTGCTCGCGAATAGCGGCCACGAGCCCTTCGGTCTGGTCGGGCTCGAGACGATGGCGGCGGGTGGCGTCGCCTGCACGGGCTGCTCGGGCGAGGACTACGCCGTGCCGGGGCAGAACGCGCTGGTCGTCGAGACCGACGATCCGCGGGAGTTCATGGGGCTCTACCGACGATTGAAGGAGAATCCGGCGCACGCGAGCCGCATGCGCCTGCGGGTCGCTCGACGGCGCGGGGCTACGCCTGGCCGGAGGTCGTCCGGTCGGTGCTGATGCCGCGGGTGGAGCTCACGCAGGAGGCCTGCTGAGGGCGGGATCGCCGCTCGTCCGGGACGGCGTCGAGCCAGGCCCGGGCGATCGGCGAGTCCGCGAGCGCCTCCGGCGCGATCGCGATCGGTCGACACCAGCTCGCGTGCCGATCCGGCGGGACGCCGGGTAGATTGATCGGCTCGGTCTCACCCGCCAGGTCGTCGACCGAGAGCGCGACCAGCTGCGCGGGCGTGCGACACAGGAAGCGCGTCACCGCTGCAGCCACTCGTGCCGGCGTCCGGACCGCGGACGCCTCCCCTGCCGGCTCGTCCGGTCGCGCCGGCTCCGAGCCCCCCGCCTCCGGTCGCCCCGGCCCCGATCGCGCCTCCTCCGTCGCGACCAGCGACGCGAGCGCGCGTTGCAATGCCTCGCGCTCGGCCTCGAGCGCCGCGAGCGAAGCCTCGTCGGGAATCTGGCCGACCCGTCGTCGCAGCCGCAGATCGTCCCGGCCGAGCCAGGCCGCGAGCGGCGGCAGATCGTGGGTCCCAGCGCTCGCCACCGCACGCACGGGATGGCGCTCCGCCGCGCGAAAGCCCTCCCCCTCGCGCTCGAAGAGCAGCACGCTCGAGGTGAGCAGACCGTGCTCGTGCAGCGTGTCCCGGAAGCCCTCGGGCACGGTGCCCAGGTCCTCGGCCACGATCGCGGCCCGGGCGCGATGGCTCTCGAGCGCGAGCACGCCGAGCATCTCCGCCTCGGGATAGGCGACGTAGGCGCCCTCCTCGGCCGCCGCGCCTTCCGGAATCCAGAAGAGCCTTCGCAGACAGAGCGCGTGGTCGAGACGCATCGCCCCCGCGTGTCGCAGCGTCGCCCGCAGCATTCGTCGCCAGAGCCGGTAGCCATCCGCGCGCAGCCGCCGTGGGTCGAGGGGCGGGAGCTGCCGTCCGGCCCTGCGACGCGAGGGCGTCGGGCGGCGCGCCCGTGCTCGCGGCGGCGAAGTGGTCGCGGTAGAGCCAGTCGTCGCCGCTGCCCCGGGCGCAGCCGAGGGCGAGGTCGAGATAGAGCCCGACGCCGAGACCGGCGTGCGCGCGAGCGTGGCCGCCTCCCCCAGCTGACGGTCGAGCTCGAATTGACACCAGGCGTGGAAGCCGACGCGAAGCGGGTTGGCTTCCGCGAGGTCCGCGACCGCCGGCCCACCAGCGTCTCGCAGTCGGATCGGCCAGGTGCGCCAATCCCAGGGATCGAGCGCGCGGACCTCCCGCGTCGAGAGGTGCTCGGCGATCGTGCGGTAGCGCGCATGGCCCTCGAGTGCGGCGCCCTCCTGCGCGCGATAGGCCTCGAAGGCGCGGCCGCGCTCGCTCGGCGCCTGCGCCTCGCGCCGGAGGAAGGCCGCGTAGAGCCGCTCGAGCACGGGCTGCTTCGCCGCCGCCACGGCTTCGAGGTCGATCCGCTCCCCTGCGACGAGTCGCGCCCGTTCGGCCTGCAGGCAGCCCTCGCCGGCCAGGCGCCGCGCCGCCTCGTCCTCCGCCCACTCCGGCACGCGCTCGAGCTCGAGGTAGACGGGATTGCCGTAGAGGCGGCTGATCGGCGAGTAGGGTCCGACGCGATCGCCCTGGTTCGCGAGCGCGTGCAGCGGATTCAGACCCACGAAGGCGGCTCCCTCCGCCGACGCCAGCTCGATCAGCGACCGCAGCGCACCGAGATCCCCGGCTCCCCATCCGTCGCGACGCCGCAAGGTGTAGAGCTGGGCCGTCAGCCCGAAGCCCCGGCCCGAGGGCAGCCCCGCCTCGACGGGCCACGCCGTGCGGGGCGTCACGATCAGGCGCTGCTCGAAGCGCTTCGCGGGCGAGCAGGCCGTGCGCAGAGCGAGTCGCACGCGATGCTCGCCCCAGGGCAGCGGACCGGGCAGCGGGATCGAAGCACCGCCGGTCGGCACCCATCCCTTCCAGCCTCGGAACCCACCCGACTCCGTCTCGACCTCGACCTCGAAGGCGACACGACCGGGTGTCGACCGCTCGAGCAGGATCCCCGTGCGGAAGAGGGTCTCGTCGGAGACGACGCGACAGCTCGCCAGCCAGCGATCGCGATCCTCCGCCGCGAGCGCCGCGAAGACGACCCGGGCGCGCATCTCGCTCGACGCATCGAAGCCCATCGCCGCCACGAGTCGCTCACGCGTCGCATCGGCGGTCGTTCGGATCGAGCCGTCGAGGGCCGAGCGGTACTCGCCCGCGATGCCGAGTCGGGCGGCCAGCGCCGCGAGGGCGGGCCGTTCGCTCGACGAGTCGGGCGCGGGCGCCGCGCCGCTCACGACGACGCCCCCGGCGCGAGCACCAGACACGCGAGCGGCGGCAGCACGAGCTCGAGGGAGGCGCGCTCTCCGTGACAGGGGATCGCCTCGGCCTCGAGGGGCGACTCCGGGCGGTAGCCGGTGCCCCCGAAGAGGAGCGCGTCGCTGTCGAGGAGCACGCGCCAGGGGCCCGGGCGCGAGGCGCCGATGCGATAGGGCGCGCGCGGAACAGGGGTCCCGTTCAGGACCACGACGAGCTCGTCGTCGCCCGCGCGACGGCGGTAGCTGAGCACGGACTGCGCGTGGTCCGTGCAGTCGATCCAGGCGAAGCCCTCCGGATCCGGATCGCCGCGCCAGAGCGCGGGATGGGCGTGGTAGAGCCGTCCGAGCGCCTCGAGGAAGCGACCGACGCCGCTGCGCGCGGGATCGGCCTCGAGGCCCCAGTCGAGGGCGCGCGCGTGGCTCCACTCCTGCGAGGGCGCGAGCTCGCTGCCCATGAAGAGGAGCTTCTTGCCCGGCCGGGTCCATTGATAGGCGAGCAGCAGCCGGAGGTTCGCGAGCTGCTGCCAGCGGTCCCCGGGCATCTTCTCGAGAAGCGACCGCTTGCCGTGCACGACCTCGTCGTGGGAGAGCGGCATGACGAAATGCTCGGAGTGCTCGTAGACCGCGGCGAAGGTGAGCTCGTCCTGGTGGTGGCGACGATGGATCGGATCGCGGGCGAGGTAGCGGAGCGTGTCGTTCATCCAGCCGAGGTTCCACTTGAAGGTGAAGCCGAGGCCACCTTCCGCCGTGGGGCGCGTGACGCCGGGCCAGGCCGTGCTCTCCTCGGCGATCATCAGTCGCCCCGGACACGCCTGCGCGACGGCATCGTTCAGCTGGCGCAGGAAGGAGACCGCCTCGAGGTTCTCGCGCCCGCCGTGGACGTTGGGCAGCCAGGCCCCCTCGCGCCGGCTGTAGTCGCGGTAGAGCATCGACGCGACCGCGTCGACGCGCAGGCCGTCGAGATGGAAGCTCGTGAGCCAGTGGAGCGCGCTCGCGACGAGGAAGCTCCGGACCTCGTTCCGGCCGAAGTCGAAGACGAGCGTGCCCCAGTCGGGATGCTCGCCGAGAAGCGGGTCTTCGTACTCGAAGAGCGGCTCCCCGTCGAAGCGGCGCAGGGCGAAATCGTCGCGCGGGAAATGCGCCGGGACCCAATCGAGGATCACGCCGATGCCGCCGCGATGGCAGACGTCGACGAAGGCGCGCAGGTCGTCGGGGCTGCCGTAGCGCGCGGTGGGCGCGAAGTAGCCGCTGACCTGGTAGCCCCAGGAGCCGTCGAAGGGATGCTCCGTGATGGGCAGCAGCTCGACGTGGGTGAAGCCGTAGCGATGGGCGTGCTCGACGAGGGCGGGTGCCAGCTCGCGGTAGCCGCCGAGGTCGGGCCGCCAGGAGCCGAGATGCACCTCGTAGATCGCCATCGGCTCGCGACGTGGATCCCGCTCGCGCTGCCGCGCCATCCACGCGTCGTCCGTCCAGACGTGCCGACTTGCGTGCACGCGGGAGGCGGTGCCCGGCGGCCGCTCCATCGCGAAGGCCAGGGGATCCGTCTTCGTGCGCAGCGCGCCGCTGCGGGTCTTGATCTCGAACTTGTAGAGCTCGCCGTCGGACACGCCCGGCACGAAGAGCTCGAAGACGCCCGAGGGTCCACAGCGTCGCATGGGCAGCCGACGGCCGTCCCAGCGACAGAACCCGCCCACGACCGAGACCCGCCTCGCCCGCGGCGCCCAGACCGCGAAGCGCACGCCCGTTACGTCGTCGATCGTGCAGGGATGCGCGCCGAGTACGTGCTGGAGGCCGCGGTGCGAGCCCTCGGCGAAGAGGTAGAGGTCGACGTCCGAGGGGCGCGCCTCGAATCGGTAGGGATCCTCCGTCTCGTGGGTCCCGCCGTCGGCGAAGAAGAAGCGCACGCGGTAGCGCCCGGGCAGACCGTGGGGCGGCGCCGGCGCCTCGAAGACGCCCGGCGCCGAGAGCGGGCGCGCGGCGATCTTGCCGCCCTCTTGCAGCACGATCTCGGCGGCGATCGCATCCGGATGGTGGACGCGGATGCAGCTTCGGCCGTCGCGGTCGGTCTGCGGGCCGAGGACGTGCTGCGGCTCGGCGAGATCGCCTCGCGCGAGCGCCGCCAGCGCCTGCTCGACGCCGGCATCTCGGAGCGCGGCGCTCATGTCGGCCTCCCCAACGCGCCGTCGAGCGTGAGCAGGCAGACCGACTGACCCGCCACCCGGAGGCTGTCGTCGCAGCGACCGGCCCGCTCGGGCTCGTCGGTCGCGAGGACGAGCGACCAATGCCCGCCCGCGGCGAGCCTGGGCAGGCGGAAGAGCAGCCCGCGCTCGTCCGCGTTGAAGACGATCAGCAGCGTGTCGCCCTGCACCGGCCGCCCGCGCTCGTCGACCTCTCCGTTCGCCTCGCCGTCGACGAGCATGGCGAGGGCCCGCGTGCCTCGCTCGCTCCAGTCGTCGACGCCCATCTCCTCGCCGTCGGGACGCAGCCAGACCACGTCCTTCTCGCTGCGCCGCCGCCCCCCCGCGAAGAAGCTGCGCCGCCGGAGGACCGGATTGTCGCGCCGCAGCGCGAGCACGCGCCCGGTGAATTCGAGCAGTGCACGCCGCTCGGCGTCGAGCGCCCAGTCGAGCCACGCGATCTCGTTGTCCTGACAGTAGGCGTTGTTGTTGCCGCGCTGCGTGCGGGCGATCTCGTCGCCGTGGGAGATCATCGGCACACCCTGGGAGAAGGCGAGCGTCGCGAGGAGGTTCCGCATCATCCGGGCCCGGCGGGCGCGCCGGCCGGGATGCGTCGTCTCGCCCTCCTCGCCCCAGGCCGAGCTCCAGTTCGCGTCGGTGCCGTCGCGATTGCCCTCGCCGTTGGCCTCGTTGTGCTTGTGCTCGTAGCTGACGAGATCGCGGAGCGTGAAGCCGTCGTGGGCGGTCACGAAGTTGACACTCGCCAGCGGCGAGCGGTCGTCGGCCCCGTAGAGGTCCTCGCTGCCCGAGAGCCGGGAGGCGAAGGCGCCGATCTCGCCGGCGTCCCCGCGCCAGAAACGCCGGACCGTGTCGCGGTAGAGCCCGTTCCACTCCGCCCAGCCGCCCGGGAAGCGACCGAGCTGGTAGCCGTCGGGCCCGAGGTCCCAGGGCTCCGCGATCAGCTTCACGCGACTCGTGACGGGATCCTGCTGGATCATCGCGAAGAAGTGGTCGAGGCGACCGACACCGGAGAGCTCCCGCGCGAGAGCGGGCGCCAGGTCGAAGCGGAAGCCGTCGACGTGCATCTCCTGCACCCAGTACCGGAGGCTGTCGAGCAGCAGCTGCAGCGTCCGCGGATGCCGCATGTTGAGCGTGTTTCCGCAGCCCGTGTAGTCGACGTATCGACTCCGGTCGGTCTCGTCGAGGTGGTAGTAGGAGGCGTTGTCGAGGCCGCGCAGCGAGAGCGTGGGGCCGCGATGGTCGCCTTCGGCCGTGTGGTTGTAGACGACGTCGAGCAGCACCTCGATGCCCGCCCGGTGCAGCGTCCGGACCATCGTCTTGAACTCGGAGACCTGCTGCCCCGCATCGCCCGAGGCGAAGCGCGCATCGGGCGCGAAGAAGCCGAGCGTGTTGTAGCCCCAGTAGTTCGACAGGCCGCGCTCGACGAGGGGGCGCTCGGAGACGCGATGGTGGACCGGCAGGAGTTCGACGGCGGTCACGCCGAGCTTGCGCAGATGATCGATCACGGGCTGGGTGCAGAGTCCGAGATAGCTGCCGCGCAGCACCTCGGGCACCTCCGGATGGCGCATCGTCGCGCCCTTCACGTGACACTCGTAGATGACCGTCCGGCTCCACGGGATCTCGGGCGGGCGGTCCCCCTCCCAGGGAAAGGAGTGGTCGACGAGCACGCTCTTCGGCGCGAAGGCTGCGCTGTCGCGATCGTCGGGTGCCATGTCGACGGGCTGTCCTGCGTGGTAGCCGTAGAGAGCATCGTCCCAGGCGAGTCGATCCGTGATCGCCCGTGCGTAGGGATCGACGAGCAGCTTGGCGGGGTTGAAGCGATGGCCGGCCTTCGGCTCGTAGGGCCCGGCCACGCGATAGCCGTACCAGGCGGGAGGCCGGAGCTCGGGCAGATAGGCGTGCCAGACCCAGTGCGTCCTGTGGCGAAGCGGGATCTCGACCGCGGGCTCGCGATCTTCGGGGCCGTCGAAGAGACAGAGCGTGACGGACTCGGCGTGCCGGGAGAAGACGGCGAAATTCGTGCCCTGCCCGTCCCAGATCGCGCCGAGGGGCTGGGGCACGCCCGGCCAGACCCGCATCGCGCGCGTCGCGCTCGCCTTCCGGGCATCCCCGGAAGAGCCCCCTCGGATCGACTCGAGAACCGTCACTGCAGGATGTCCGTCTTGACCTCGTCCTCGGCGAGCAGCCGGATCGGGACGGGCTCGACCCGCCAGATCTCCTCGCAGTAGGCGCGGATCGACCGGTCCGACGAGAAATGTCCCACGCGCGCGGCGTTCAGGATCGAGCGCCGCGCCCACTCCGTCCGATCGACGAAGACCCGGGACACCTCGGCCTGCCGATCGACGTAGGCGCGGAAGTCCGCGAGCACGAGGTAGGGATCGTGCCCGAGCAGCCCGTCGACGAGGCCGCCGAAGAGCTCGCGGTCGCCGTGGGAGAAGAAGCCTTCGCGGATCAGGTCGAGAATGGCCCGGAGGTCGTCGTCGGCCTCGTAGCAGGCGCGCGGATCGTGGCCGCGCCTCCACAGCTCGGCCACCTCCTCGGCGTCGAGCCCGAAGAGGAAGAAGTTCTCGGGGCCGACGGCGTCCCGGATCTCGATGTTGGCGCCGTCGAGGGTCCCGATCGTGAGTGCACCGTTCATCGCGAACTTCATGTTGCCCGTGCCCGAGGCCTCCTTGCCCGCCGTCGAGATCTGCTCGGACAGGTCCGCCGCGGGGTAGATGCGCTGCCCCGTCTCGACGTTGAAGTTCGGCACGAAGACCACGCGCAGGCGATCGCGCACGGCGGGATCGCGATTGACGACGTCGCCCACGCTCGTGATCAGCTTGATGATGCGCTTCGCGACGTGGTAGCCGGGCGCGGCCTTGCCGCCGAAGACGAAGGTCCGGGGCGGGATGTCGAGGCCCGGGTCGGCCTTGAGCAGGCGGTAGAGATGCACGACGTGGAGCACGTTCAGGTGCTGGCGCTTGTACTCGTGGATGCGCTTGACCTGACAGTCGTACATCGACTCGGGATCGACCGTGATCCCGGTCCGCTCCCGCACGAAGGTCGCGAGCCGGCGCTTGTTCTCGAGCTTCACGGCGAGCCACGCAGCCCGGAACCCCGCGTCCTCGGCCAGCGGCTCGAGCTTCCGGACCTGCTCCAGATCCCGGATCCAGTCCGTTCCGATCGCCTCCGTGACGAGCCGCGTGAGCCCGGGATTCGACAGCACGATCCATCGCCGGGGCGTGACGCCGTTCGTCTTGTTCTGGAACTTCCCCGGCCACAGCTCGTGGAAGTCCCGCAGCAGGTGCTCCTGCAGCAGCCGGGAGTGGAGCTCGGCGACGCCGTTGATCGCATGGCTGCCGACACAGGCCAGATGGGCCATGCGCACCGAGCGCACCCCCTCCTCGTCGATCAGCGACATCCGGCGGATCCGCTCGGCGTCGCCCAGGAAGCGGATCCGCACCTCGTCGAGGAAGCGCGCGTTGATCTCGAAGACGATCTCGAGGTGCCGCGGCAGGACGCGGCCGAAGAGCTCGATCGGCCATTCCTCGAGGGCCTCGGGCAGCAGCGTGTGGTTCGTGTAGGCGAAGGTCTTGCGCGTGACCCGCCAGGCCCCGTCGAAGGAGAGGCCGTGCTCGTCGACGAGCAGACGCATCAGCTCGGCGATCGCGATCGCCGGATGCGTGTCGTTCAGCTGCACGGCGAACTTCTCGTGGAAGCGCTCGACGGGGATCTTCTGCACCTCGAGGATGCGGAACATGTCCTTGAGCGAGCAACACACGAAGAAGTACTGCTGCTCGAGGCGCAGGGCCTTGCCGCTCGGCTGCTCGTCGTTCGGATAGAGGACCTTGCTGATCGTCTCGGAGGAGATCTTCTGGTTGACGGCGCCGTAGTAGTCGCCCCGGTTGAAGACCTCGAAGTCGAAGGACTCGGGGGCCTCGGACTTCCAGAGCCGGAGGGTATTGGCCGTGTTGTTGCGGTAGCCCAGGATCGGCGTGTCGTAGGGGACGCCGTTCACGACCTTCGCCGGGATCCATCGCACCCGGGATCGACCCGACGCGTCGACCTGTGTCTCGGTCTGACCGCCGAAGCCCACGGACTGCGTCCACTCGGGTCGCACGATCTCCCAGGGATTGCCGATCCGCAGCCACTTGTCCGTCTTCTCGACCTGCCAGCCGTCGACGATCTGCTGCTCGAAGATCCCGAACTCGTAGCGGATGCCGTAGCCGAGGGTCGGCACCTCGAGGGTCGCCAGCGAGTCGAGGAAGCAGGCGGCGAGGCGCCCGAGCCCGCCGTTGCCGAGCCCCGGCTCGTGCTCCTGTGCGAGCAGCGCTTCGAGGGAGAGCCCCTGCCCCTCGACCACGTCGCGCACGGCGTCCTCGATGCCCAGGTTCATCAGGTTGTTGCCGAGATGCGCCCCGGTCAGGAACTCGGCCGAGAGATAGGCGACGGTGCGCGAGCCCCGCTCGGTATAGACGGAGGCCGTGCTGATCCAGCGATGCAACATCCGGTCTCGAACGGTGTGGGCGAGTGCCAGGTAGTAGTCGCAGGCCGTCGCCAAGGCCGGGAACTTGCCCTGCACGAAGAAGAGGTTGCCGAGGAAGTCCCGCCGCAGGGCCTCCCGCGTCAGCCCCGTGCGCTCGGAGTCGAAGACGAGGGCCGGACGCCCGGATTCGCGATGCGGACTCATGCTCCCTCGTCCCGATCGTCGGACGGTCGGCGGGGATCGCCCCGGGCGGGGTCGACGCCGCGTCGTCCCGCCCACCGTTCGGAGACGGGTTGTGCAAGATCCGTGCACACCCGGGTCCGGCCCGCGACGGATCGTGGCGGCCGCGGCGCATCGCGCGTGGGCGCGGAAGGCGGCCGACGCCCCCGCTTCGAGCACGACGTGCATGGAGAATGGGCGGGACGGCCGCCTCCGCCACCGCCTCCGCGCGTCTCCGCCCCTCGGGCCCGAATCAGCCGGCCTGCCCGCGTGCGGGCTGTGGCCCGGATGCGCCGATCCGGCGTCCGGGGCCGCCCCGCCTCAGCGCCCGGCGGCGACCGCCCGTCGGATGTCGGCGTAGGTCGGCGCGTGGCTCGTGATCCCACCGTCCACCCGGATCAGCTGGCCCGTCACGTAGCGCGCCTCGTCCGAAGCGAGGAACGCGACCATCGCCGCGATGTCCTCGGGTCGCCCGGCCTCGGGCGTCATGTGGTGGTCGAGGATCATCTCGACCGACTCGGACGTCATCCCGACCGCGACCGCCGGCGTCATGATCAGCCCGGGCAGGATCGCGTTGCAGCGGATCCCGCGCTTGCCGTATTGCGCCGCGACGTATTGCGTGAGGCAATTGACCGCGGCCTTCGAGCTCGCGTAGGCCGTGCCCGAGAGCCCGCCGAGGATCGCCGCCCCCGAAGACGTATTGACGATCGAGCCACCGCCCTGCTCGAGCATGCGCGGGATCGCGTGCTTGCACCCGATCAGCACGCTGCGCGCGTTGATCGCGAAGGTGCGATCCCAGACGTCGACCGCGAGGTGCTCGACCTCGTCGTCGCCGCCGATCGCGACCCGACCGAGGGCCGCCGCGTTGTTGTGCAGCACGTCGAGGCGACCGAAGGCCTCGACCGTCTCGTCGATCAGCGCGCGGAAGGCGGCCTCGTCGGAGACGTCGACGCGTCGGGCGATCGCATGGCCACCTTCCGCCTCGATCTCCTGCACGACGGCGGCGGCGCCTGCCTCGTCGAGGTCGCCGATCGCGACCCGGGCGCCCTCGGCGGCGAGGCGCCGCGCACTCGCGCGACCGATGCCCGACGCGCCCCCCGTGACGAGGGCGCTCCTTCCTTCGAGTCGACGCGAGATGGACATGGGCTCCTCGGCGATCCGGCCCGAGACGGCAGGTCTCCGGCCGCGGCTGCGCGACCGGGGCCCGGCACCCCGCGCCGCTTCGTGCGGACCCGGATGATGCCCGGTCGGGCGCGCGGTCGCGAGGCGCTTTACGGCCCGGGGCGCGACCGGCATCCTCGCGATCGTTGCACACGCGCTCGACGCGCGGCGTCGGACGGAGGCACGATGGCGGAAGACGACACCGACCTGCAGCGACCGCCGGTCGTCGTCGTCTCGGGATCGATCGCGAGCGGCAAGAGCACCCTCGCACGGGCGCTCGCCGAGGCACTCGGCGCGGTGCCGCTCGAGGCGGATCGGATCCGCGGCACGCTCCTGCGCGCGACCGAGGAGCGGGAGGAAGCGGGCATCGAGGCCCGATGGCGGCGCGATCTGTCCCCCGGCTTCGAAGCGGAGATCTACCGGGACCTGCTTCGGCGCGCCGAGGAGATCATGGACGGGGGTGGGCCGGTCGTCGTCGATGCCTGCTTTCCGCTGCGCGCGCAGCGGGACGCGATCCGCGCGCTGGCCCGGCGCCATGCCCGACCCTTCCTCTTCGTGCGCTGCGTCGTGCCGGAGTCCGTACGCCGTGCGCGACTCGCGGCGCGGGATCGCGCGGCGGACGCCGAGGTCTGGAGTGAGCTCGATCGCCGACTCGAGGCCCACGTCGAGCGCCCGGACGAGATCGAAGAGGCGGCGCGTCTGGACGTCGAGACCGAGGGATCGACCGCGGAGGCCGTCGCACGAATCCTCGCGGTGCTCGCCGGCACGACGTTCCGCCGACCACCCGCCGGCGCGCGCGCAGCTCTGCTGCGTCCACGTGTCGTGAGCTTCGACTGCTGGGGCACGCTGATCTCCGAGGAGGATTGGCATTGGGCCCATACGCTCCGGATCCTGGCGGTCCAGCAGGCGGCGCGCGAGGCGGGCCGGGAGCTTCCGATCGAGCAGGCGAAGCAGGCCTTCGAGTCGGCGTGGCATCGCCATCAGGTCCTCTGGCGGGCGGGCGAGGCCAGCGGTGCGCCCGAGATCGCAGCGTGGAGCCTCGCGGAGATCGGCCTCGCCGGGGTCGAGCCCGCTCGCACCCGACTGATCCGGCGCTTCGAGGAGGCCTCCCATACCGGCGAGGTCGTGGCGCTCGCCGGTGCGCGCGCGTTGCTCGCGGCCCTCTCGGCCGAGGGCACGCCCTGCGTGCTCGTCTGCGACACGGGACTGACCCCCGGCCGCGTCGTGCGTCGGCTGCTCGACCACAACGGGCTGCTCGAGCATCTGCGCGTGCAGGCCTTCTCCGACGAGGTCGGCGCTCCCAAGCCCGATCCGCGCCCCTTCCTCGCCGCCCTCGCCCCGCTCGGCGTCGAGCCCCGGGACGTCGTACACGTGGGCGATCTGCGGCGAACCGACGTGGCCGGCGCTCGCGCCCTCGGCATGACGAGCGTCCGCCTCCGCGCCCGCCACGACGACGAGGGCGACGGTCCGGAGGCGCACTACGTCGTCGGCTCGCATGCGGAGCTGGCCGCGCTGCTCGGCGTCGGCTCCGAAGCGACGCGTGCGTTGGACGACGCACGCTGAAGATGCCCCGGGCCGAAGACGATCGGCCTCAGCCGCCGTCGCTCGCCGACCCGTCCTCGTAGCGCGCCCGGATGAAGAGCCCGTCCCGCTCGTCCTGCGGAACGAAGGAGCCGACCCGGCCCGCCTGCATGCGGGCCTCGCGAAGCCGCCGAGCATCCTCCACGTGGAAGTCGCGCAGCACCTCGAAGGCGCCCTGCACGGCCTCGCGGTCGCTGCGCGCGGCCGCCTGCTCGAGGAGCACGTCGAAGAGCCGCGCGAGCAGCGCATCGGACTCCCCATCGAGGAATGCGCGGATCGACGCGAGCCACTCGGGCTCGATCCGTCGCAGCGCCACGAGTCGTGTCCCCCGCGTTCGTCGCGCGCGCCCGGGCAGGCGGCTGCGCGGCTCGAGGTGTCCGACGCGACCGAGCAGGGAGACCAGCGCCTCGAAGGCCTCCTTCGCCCGCCAGCGCGGCCGGAAGCAGCCGTGCCAGGTCAGTCCGAGCTCGTCGACCTCGTCCGTCCGCGACGCCAGACAGAGCAGCAGTCGCCCCTCGGCGTCGATGCCCGTGCCGATCGCCGGATACAGGAAGGCGTAGGCGCCGTCGACGTTGTAGGCGGGACGATGGGCGTTGATCAAGGCGTTCTCGCGCAGCAGCGCCTCGAGCTCGCTCGCGACGACCTCCACCTCGAGGGAGTGGGCGACGCGGACGAGCTCGCGCTGCTTGCGATGGGCCTTACGGCGGCTGGCATTGCGGTACTGGGCGAGGCGTCGGCGGACGTTCTTGGCCTTGCCGACGTAGATCACGTCGCCCGCCTCGTCGCGGAAGCAGTAGACCGCCGGCGCCTCCGGCAGCCCACGAAGCCAGTCGGCGCCGAATTTGCGATCGAAGCGACGCAGCCCCATGGCGCGCGAGGGTACTCCATCGCTCGACGGGACCGCTCCCGGAAGCAGATCATCGCGCCCCGCTCCCCCGCCGACGGCGCGGCCGCGATCGGCCCTCCCCCGGACGGTCGGATCGCCCCCTTGAGACGGGGGCGCCGATCGCCGAAGCTCGGTGCGCGCGGCGCACCCCATCGGGTGGTCGGCCGCAGCAATCCGTGATCGCCCATCGCCATCGCTCGAGGAGCCAGCGCCCATGCACGGACGAGCCGTCGTCGTCGGAGTCGGAGAGTCGGCCTACTACAAGCACGGGGGCTCCCCCGACACGGAGTTCCAGCTCGCCTGCACGGCGATCCGCAACGCCGCGGAAGACGCGGGCCTCGAGCTCCGGCAGCTCGACGGCTTGATCTCGTACATGGACAACCGCAACAGCCCGCTGCGGCTCGCCGACGCCCTCGGCTTCGAGGAGCTGCGCTGGTCCTCGACGCCCTGGGCCGGGGGCGGCAACAACTCCTCGGCGACCATGCACCTCGCGGACGCCGCGGTCTCGGGCGGGCACGCGAACTACGTCGTGGCCTTCCGCGCGCTGGCCCAGGGCCAGTTCCAGCGGCTCGGCTCCGGCGCCGGCCTGATGGCCGGGACCGCACCCGAGGGCCTCTCCTGGGGCCTCCCCTACGGCCTGATGTCCCCGGCCCAGGAGTGCGCGCTCCAGACCAATCGCTGGATGCACGACCACGGCGTCTCGCAGGAGGCACTCGCGAGCGTCTCCCTCGCCTGTTATGCGAACGCCCAGCGAAACCCCCGTGCCGTGCGCTATGGGCGCCCCCTCACGCGCGAGGACTACCACGCGTCGCGATGGATCGTCGAGCCCTTCCATCTCTTCGACTGCTGCATGGAGAACGACGGCGCGGCGGCCTTGATCATCACGACGCCCGAGCGGGCGAAGGACCTGCCGGGCAAGGCCGTGCCGATCGTCGCCACGGCCCAGGGCAAGGGACCGGAGATCGGCCTCACGACCTTCCAGCAGCGCTGGTTCCCCGGCATGTACTACGAGAACGTGGGCCGCATCCTCTGGGAGCGCGCCGGCGTGAAGCCCGCCGACATCGACGTCCTCCAGATGTACGAGAACTTCACGGGGCCGGTCGTGATGGCGCTCTGCGAGATGGGCTTCTGCGAGCCTGCGGACGTCGAGGCCTTCGTCGGCGATGGCCGGCTCGAGGGGCCCGACGCGGCGCTGCCCTTCAACACGAGCGGCGGGAACATCGCCGAGGCCTACATCCACGGCCTCGAGATGGTCGTCGAGGCCGTGCGCCAGGTGCGGGGCGAGTCGACCTGCCAGGCGAAGAACGTCGAGCTCTCCCTCGCGGTCGGTGGTCCCGGCTACGCGCCGGGCAGCGCCGTCCTCTTCGGCCCGGCGATCTGAATCGCGACCGCGAAGCCGGCCCGCGGGCCGAACGCCCTGCCCTTCCCCATCCCGAGCGGATGGACCGAACGAACGGAGAAGAAGATGAGCCGCTACCTCGGAGACGACTTCATCCTGCCCGGCCTCACACCCAACAACACGCCCTTCTTCACGGCGGGCTCCATCCAGATCCAGTTCTGCGACGACTGCGGGCACGCCCAGCATCCGCCGGACGATCTCTGTTATGCGTGCCAGGGTCGGAACCTCTCGTTCCGGACCTGCCCGGGCACGGGGCGCGTCGAGAGCTGCGCCCGGGTGCACCATCCGCTGCACCCGGCGCTCCGCGAGCGCGTCCCCTACGTGATCGCGATCGTCTCGGTCGACGGCGCCCCCGGCGTGAACGTGCAGGGCAACGTCGTGCACTGCGATACGAGCAGCGTGCGGATCGGCCAGAAGGTTCGCGCCGTCTACGAGGAGGCCGTCGACCCGCACTCGGGGACGAAGCTGTTGATTCCGCAGTGGGAGCCCGCCGACTAGACCGACGGCCCGGAGCCTTGCGTCGTCTCCCGGCCCGGCGCGAGGCCGCGCGCGAATCGGGGAGCGACCTCCGCGGCGAAGCGGCGCATCTGGTCGATCGAGTCCTCGACCCCCGCGGCAGGATTCCCCGCCCAGAAGCGCAGCACGAAATGCTCGACGCCGACGGCGACGAAGCCCTCGAGATCCTGCGCGAGCTGGTCCGCCGTGCCCATGAAGAGCGGACGGCCGTCGGGGGCGACCGGCGGCGGCGGCGCGTAGGCATAGTCGGGCGGTAGCCCTTCGAGTCCGGCATAGCCCGTGCCCTTCGGAATCGCGCGTGGATCGTCGACGAGACGCGTCTCGGGGCACGAGTAGGAGAAGGCGAAGGTGCTGCCGAGGCCCCGCTCGGCGCGCAGACCCAGGATCGCCGCCCGACCTTCGGCGTAGGCCTCGGGCGTGGGGAAGAGCGGGTGCCAGCCGTCTCCGAGCAGCGCCGCGCGGCGCTGGCCCCGGCGCCCGTTGCCGCCGACCCAGAGCGGCAGCGGAGCCTGCACGGGCTTCGGCTCGAAGTGGACCGCGTCGAACGCGAAGTGGCGGCCTTCGAACCCGACGGGCCCGGAGGACTCGAAGAGCGCGCGCATCACCTGCAGCACTTCGTCCGTGATCGGGCCTCGCTCGGCCGGATCGACGCCGAGCGCGCGCAGCTCGCCTTCGAGGAAGCCCGTGCCGAGACCGAGGGTGAGCCGGCCGCCGGAGAGCCGATCCGCCGTCGCGGCCATCTTCGCGAGCAGGCGCGGATCGCGGTAGGGTGCGACGAGCACGTCCGTTCCGAAGCGGATTCGCGAAGTCCAGCCCAGCCCGACGAGACAGCACGAGACCGCCTCGTACCAGTTCGCCGGCGAGAGCTGCGTCGCGTAGTCGGGCAGGAGGAGATGGTCACCGACCCAGACGCTCGCGAAGCCGAGCGCCTCGGCCTCGAGGATCAGCCGGCGGATGCGTGTCGGATCGCCGAAGGCGCCCCAGGTCGGCACGACGACGCCGAATGCGACCCCCATCCGACTTCCTCCCTTCTCTTCGCCCCACGGTACGCAAGGATCCACCGAGGGACGCGGGCAGTCTGACACAGGACGCGGTCGCCGGGCATGCCGGGCCGATTGCTCCGACGCCCGACGTTCTCGTAAGATCGACCCAGATGCCCGCGCCCCACCGACGACGACCGACCCGCCCCCTTGCGACGATCGCACCGATCCTGCTCGTGCTCGCCTGCCTCGCACGCGAGTCGGGCGAGGCCGCGCACGAAGCGACGGCCGACACCGCGTCCGAAGCGCCAGAGGCGGCGGCGCCCCTCCCGCCCCGAAGCAGCGGATACCCGACGACGGCCTACTACGGCGACCTCCACGTCCATACCGCCCTCTCCGCCGACGCCTGGCTGATGGGTACCCGCGCACCGCTCGAGGACGCCTACCGCTATGCGAAGGGCGAGCCGATCGACCACGTCTCGGGCACGCCGATCCAGGCGCGGCGCGCGCTCGACTTCCTCGCGGTCACGGATCACGCCGAGTACCTCGGCCTGCAGGAGCGGCTGCTCGCGCCGGCCTCCGCCAGCGTGCTCGTCGACGCGGACGTGAGCGCGGGACTCTCCCAGGCCTTCGCGCGTCTGGCCCTCACGATCCGCGCGGCGCGCCCGCATCCCGATTGGGTCGACGAGGAGCGTGCTCGGGATACCTGGCGGGAGACGATCGAGACCGCCGACCGCCATGACGCGCCCGGCCGCTTCACGACCCTCGTCGGCTTCGAGTGGTCCGCCTCGCCGGAGGGTCGCAACCTCCATCGCAACGTGATCTTCGGCCCCGGCGCCGAGCTCCCCGCCCGCCCCTTCTCCGTCTTCGACTCGCCCCGGCCCGAGGACCTCTGGTCCTGGATGGAGAGCCAGCGCGAGCGCGGCGTGCGGGTGCTCGCGATCCCGCACAACTCGAACCTGAGTGACGGGGCGATGTTCGCGCCGATCGACTCGGACGGTCGGCCCCTCGACGCGATCCAGGCGGCGCGGCGCGCGCGCAACGAGCCCCTCGTCGAGGTCACGCAGATCAAGGGCACCTCGGAGACGCACCCGGTGCTCTCCCCTGGAGACGAGTTCGCAGACTTCGAGATCTGGTCCTCGAAGGTCTCGATCGACGGCGTCGACCCCGACGTCGAGGCCGCCGGGAGCTACGTGCGGGACGCCCTGCGCGTCGGTCGCGCGATGCAGGCGGCGGCGGGCGCCGATCCCTTCCGCTTCGGACTGATCGGCAGCACGGACAGCCACAGCGCGAGCAGCCCCGTCGAGGAGGACGACTACTCCGGCAAGGGCGTGCAGGACACGAGCGCGCGTCTGCGCCTCGAGACGTCGCCCATGATCGATGCGGTGCAGCGCTGGAGCGCCTCGGGTCTCGCCGCAGTCTGGGCGCGCGCGAACACGCGGGCCGAGATCTTCGCCGCCCTCGAACGCAAGGAGACCTTCGCCACGACCGGCCCGCGCATCGCGCTGCGCTTCTTCGCCGGCTGGGGCTTCGACGCCGGGAGCCTCGAGCGCGTCGACTGGATCGATCGCGCCTACGCGGCCGGCGTGCCGATGGGCGGCACCCTCCCCGAGCGATCGGGGCGGGACCGCGCGCCGGCCTTCCTGGTCTCGGCGCTGAAGGACCCGATCGGGGCGGGTCTCGACCGCGTGCAGATCGTGAAGGGCTGGAGCGCAGGGGGGGAGACGCAGGAACGCGTCTACGACGTCACCCGCGCGCCGGACGAAGGCGCCAGCAGCCTCGCCGCCGTCTGGACCGATCCCGACTTCGATCCGGGCGCCGCCGCCTTCT
>JACKFD010000020.1 GCA_020632655.1 Spirochaetaceae bacterium | reverse complement strand
GCCAAGCGATTCGTGATCGCGAAGGGCAGCCAGCGGGCCCTCGTCTACTTCTGGTACCAGTCGCGTGGTCGGGCCGTCGCACGGGGCCACGAGAAGATCCTCTGGCTCTTCCTCGACCGCGCCCGCTACGGCCGCACGGACGGCGCCCTCGTCCGTTTCACGATCCCGATCGTGAACGGCGACATGGATCAGGCCGAGGAGACCTTCCACGACTTCGCTCGTCTGATCACGCCCCGTCTCTCGGCGTACGTGCCCGACTGAGCCCCTGCTCCCGAGCCCGCCGACCTCTCATGAAGATCCTCTTCCTCACGCACTACTTTCCGCCGGAGGTGAACGCACCGGCGAACCGGACGCACGAACATTGCCGGCGCTGGGTGGCCGACGGCCACGACGTCACGGTCATCACGGGCGTCCCGAACCACCCTCGCGGCCGCATCTTCCCTGGCTATACGAATCGCTGGATCCAGGAGGAGCGGATCGACGGCATCCGCGTGATCCGGACCTGGATGTACCTCACACCGAACTCCGGCTTCCTTCGGCGCGTCGCGAACTATCTGCTCTTCGCCCTGACCGCGGTGCTCGCATCGCCCCGGGCCGGTCGGCCGGACGTCGTCGTCGCGACCAGCCCGCAGTTCTTCGTCGGCGTGGCCGGCGCGATCGTGGCGAAGACCAAACGGCGCCCCTTCGTGCTCGAGATCCGCGACCTCTGGCCGAAGTCGATCGTCGAGCTGGGACAGCTCGGTCCCGGCCCGATCCTCTCGGCGCTCGAGGCCCTCGAACGCTGGCTGTACCGAAGTGCGGCGGGCATCGTGGTCAACACGCGCACCTTCGTCGATCACATCGCCGAGCGCGGCGTCGACCGCGACCGGATCGAGCTCGTCTACAACGGCATCGACCCCGAGCGCTTCGCCCCCCGCCCACGGAACGAGGCCCTGCTCGCCGAGCACGATCTCACCGATCGGTTCACGGTGGCGTACGTGGGCACGCTCGGCCTCGCCCACGGCCTCACCCTGCTCGTCGACGTCGCAGAGCGGATGCGATCCCAGCCGCGACTCCGCTTCGTGCTGATCGGAGACGGCGCCGACCGCGAGAAGCTCGAGGCCGACATTGCGCGTCGGGGCCTCGACAACGTGGTGATGCTGGGGCTCCAGCCCAGGGATGCGATGCCCGACTGGATCGCCTCGATCGACCTGCTGCTCGTGATGCTTCGGGACCTGCCGGTCTTCGAGACCGTGATTCCCTCGAAGATCTTCGAGTTCCTGGCGCAGGAACGCCCGGTCGTGCTCGCGGCGAAGGGCGAGATCCGGCGCATGATGGTCGAGGCGGGCGGCGCCCTCGTGATCGATCCGGAGGCCGAGGATCAGCTGGTCGCGGCGATCGAGGAGGTGATGGCGCAGCCCGATGCGGCGGCCGAACGGGCCCGCGCGGGCCGGCGATGGGTCGAGACGGGCTTCATCCGCGACGACCTCGCGCGACGCATGGCGCGCTTCCTCGAGCAGATCGTGGCGAGCGAGGGACGTGGCTGAGAATCGGCTCGTGCCGAACGCTCTCGGCGCAAGAGCGAAGACGATCCGTCGCCCGCCTCCGCCTCAGCCTCGCACGTCCACGCCGCACTCGCGGATCTTCTGGAGCAGCGTCTTGTAGCTGATGCCGAGGCGCGACGCGGCATGCTTGCGATTCCAGCCCGTGAGGCCGAGGACGTGCTCGATCGCTTCGCGCTCCACCTCGAGCGCGAAGCGCCGACCCACCTCCTTGAGCGGCAGGTCGCCTGCGCTCTCCTCCATCTCCTGAAGGAGCGCATCGAGCTCCGCGCGACGCTCGGCCCGGGACGCCCGGGGACGAGCCAGCTCGCGGAGGATCGATTCCTCGCTCTCGAGCACGACGATCCGCTTGATCATGTTCTCGAGCTCGCGAACGTTGCCCGGGAAGTCGTAGCCGGCCATGGCGGCGATCAGCGCGGGAGACAGGCCGCGATTCGGCCGCTCGTAGGCCGTCGCATAACGGGCCAGGAAGCGCTCGACGAGCTGGGGGATCTCCTGGCGTCGATCGCGCAAGGGCGGTATGTCGATCGCGACGACGTTGAGCCGGAAGTAGAGGTCTTCGCGGAAGCCTCCGGCGGCCACCATCTCGACCAGCGACCGGTTCGTCGCGCAGACCACGCGCACGTCCACCCGCACCTCCCGATTGCCGCCGAGACGCGTGAACTCCGAGTCCTGGAGCACCTGCAGGAGCTTGGCCTGGAGCGTCGGGCTCATCTCGCCGATCTCGTCGAGGAAGATGGTCCCGCCGTGGGCGAGCTCGAACTTGCCCTGCTTGCGGCCGTGCGCGCCGGTGAAGGCGCCCTTCTCGTAGCCGAAGAGCTCGCTCTCGAGCAGGTCCGTCGGAAGCGCCGCGCAGTTGACCTTGACGAAGGGACCGCGCGCACGACTCGAGACCGCGTGCACCTCGCGGGCGACGACCTCCTTGCCGACGCCGCTCTCGCCCTGGATCAGGACGGTCACGTCGGTCTCGCCGATCTGCTCGATGACCTCGCGGATGCCGCGCATCGCCGGGCTGACCCAGACCGACTGCGCGGATCCGGGACTCGCTCCGCGCCCGTCCGTGCGCGCGCCGGGCCGGTTGCTGTGCAGGCCGAGCCGATCGAGGGCCGCGTCGAGCTCCGCCTCCTCGAAGGGCTTCGTGAGGTAGTCGGCCGCGCCCAGCTGCATCGCGCCGACGATCGTGCTCGCCTTGCCCACGACGGAGATCATGATGACCGGCAGCGCAGGCCAGCGGACGCGGATCTCCTCGAGCACCCCCAGCCCGTCCAGTCCGGGCATCATCACGTCGAGCAGCACGACGTCCGGGTCGGCCCCGCTCTCGAGCAGGGAGAGCGCGCGGCGACCGTCGTCACAGGTGTCCACCGCGAATCCGCGCAGCTCGAAGAGGCTCGCGAGGTACGCGCGCATGCCATCGGCATCGTCGACCACGAGGGCGCGCGGCGGACGCGGCGCGTCTTCCTCGCGCGAGCGTACGCGCTTCGACTCGTTCGTCGGGACCGATGCCATCTCTCAGCGAGCCTTCGATCGCGCGTCGCCCGAGGAGACGCCCGCGCAGGCCGGGACGCTCGCGCTCGATGCGCCCCCGGCCCGCCTGCCGGCGAGGGGCAAGGTGAAGACGAGACGGGCTCCCCCGAGCGGGCTCGCCTCCGCGCAGATCCGGCCCGCATGGGCCGCGACGATGCGGCTGCAGATCGCGAGGCCGATGCCGAGCCCGCCGTTCGGCTCGTCGGCGCGCTGGGCGCCGCGCACGTAGGGCGCGAAGAGTCGCTCGCGGTCGGCCGCGGGGATGCCCGGTCCGTCGTCCTCGACGGCGACCTCGACGACGGGTCGCCCGTCTTCGTGGCGCACCCGCGTCGAGAGCCGAACGCAGCCCCCCGCTCGGCCGTAGCGCAACGCGTTCGTGAGCAGGTTGGTCACGACCTGCTCGATGCGCAGCGCGTCGACGAGCAGGCGGGGCAGCCCCGAGGCGAAGTCCGTCTCGATCCGCAGGCCGCGCTCCGCGAGCATCGGCGAAAGCGACTCGAGCAGCGAGGCGAGGGTTCGGTGCAGATCCGTCTCGGCGACGTCGATCGCGAGCGGATTGCCGGTCTCCGGCGAGGCGGCCATCAGGTCGCCGACGAAGCGCTCGAGGCGGCGGCCCGCCCGCAGACACTCCGCGACGTAGTGCCGCTGCGTCTCGTTCAACGGACCGCTCGCCTCGTCCTCGAGCAGTCGCCCGAATCCCGACAGGACCGTCAGCGGATTGCGCAGCTCGTGCCCGACGAGATGCACGAGCTCCGCGCGCTCCCGCGCCTGGCGGGCGAGCTCCCGCTCGAGCTCCGCCACCCGCGACCGGGCGTCGGCGAGCGCCCGGCCGAGCTGCCGCAGGTCCTCGGGCGCACAGCCGGCGGCGCTCGACCGGCGGCGCAGCGCCTCTGCTTCGATCTGCAGCTCCATGCCCTCTCCGCGTCCGGGCCGTCCCCGGCCGGTCATCCCACCGATGACTTCCGGTGGTATCGTGCGGCCCGATCTCGGGCGTCTCACGACGATGGGGGCCTCTTCGGTCCTCCCAGAGAGCCCCTTGACGGGATTCCAACACATCCAGCCGCGACCCGGCGCACGCGCGGACAGCACGCGCGAAGAGCCGGAAGCGCACGTGCAGGAGGCGGGTGAGCCGGCGTGCCCGCGCGATCGAGCGACGAGTCCCGAGCCCGCGGTCCGCGGGTCGATGCCCCCCCCGCCGAGCCGCCGGCCGCCGCGCGCGCGCGGGTCGAGACGCTCGTCGCCGAGCTGCGCCATCACGACGCGCTCTACTACCAGCACGACGAGCCCGAGATCTCCGACGCGGCGTACGATGCGCTGCGCCGCGAGCTCGAGGCCCTCGAGGCCGAGTACCCTGCCCTGCGCAGCGCGGACTCCCCGACCCAACGCGTCGGTGCCGCGCCCGCGGCGGGCTTCGCCACGGGGACGCACCGGACGCCGATGCTCTCGCTCGAGAACGCGATGAACGCCGACGAGATGCGCGCCTTCGACGCGCGCATCCGACGCTTCCTCGCAGCGGACCTCGGCGAAGCGTGGTCCGAGGCGGGGATCGAGCTGATGGCGGAGCCCAAGCTCGATGGGTCGGCCGTCGAGCTCGTCTTCGAGAAGGGGCGCTTCGTGCAGGGGCTGACCCGCGGCGACGGCCAGACGGGCGAGGACGTGACCGCCAACCTCCGGCACGTGCCCTCGATTCCCGAGCGACTCACCGGGCGCCGTCCCCCCGCCCTCGCCAGCGTGCGCGGCGAGGTCGTGCTGCCCCTCGAAGCCTTCGAGTCCCTGAATCGCGGACGGGCCGAGCGCGATCTGCGTCCCTTCGAGAATCCGCGCAACGCCGCGGCGGGCAGCCTCCGCCAGATCCACGACGTCGACTACGAAAGACTGCGCAGCCTCGAGTTCCGCGCCTACGCCCTCGAGGAGGGACGGCCCGCCGCGATCGAGCGTCAGTCGGACGTGCTCGAGCAGCTGCGCGCCTGGGGCTTCGTCGTGAGCCCCGAGGTCGAGCGCGTGCCCGACGTCGATGCGGCGATCGCCTACCACGACACGCTGCTCGCACGGCGCGGCGAGCTCCCGATCGAGATCGATGGGACCGTCATCAAGGTCGATCGCCTCGATCTGCAGGCGACGCTCGGGACGGTCTCCCGCGCGCCGCGCTGGGCGATCGCTTTCAAGTTCCCGCCCGAGCAGGCGGTCACCGTGCTCGAGGGGATCGAGTTCCAGGTCGGTCGCACGGGCGCGCTCACACCGGTCGCCCGGCTGCGACCCGTGCGTGTCGGCGGCGTGACCGTGTCGAATGCATCGCTCCACAATCAGGACGAGCTCGACCGCAAGGATCTCCGCGTCGGCGATCGGATCGTGATCCAGCGCGCCGGTGACGTGATCCCGCAGGTCGTGCGGGTGCGCCTCGACCGGCGGCGGGAGGCGCTGGCCGAGGGCTTTCGCCTCGAGCGCAGCCGGCTGCCGGAGCGATGCCCCGTGTGCGACGCGCGGACGGTCCGGCTCGAGGGCGAGGCGGTCACGCGCTGCGTCAACCTCGACTGCCCGGCCCAGCTCAAGAACAACCTGCGCCATCTCGCCGGTCGCAGCGCCCTCGACGTCGATGGGCTCGGCGAGAAGCTCGTCGACCAGCTCGTGGAGACGGGAATCGTGAAGCGCCTATCCGACGTCTTCGCTCTCGACGCCGAGCAGCTCGAAGGTCTCGAACGGATGGGGGCGCGCTCCGCCGCGAATCTGGTCGCCGCGATCGACCGTGCGCGTCGGACGACGCTGCCCCGCCTGCTCGTGGCGCTCGGGATCCGACACGTCGGGGAGACCGTCGCGGAGCTGCTGGCCGGCGAGTTCGGGACGCTCGACGCGCTGCTCGAGGCGAGCCCGGAGCGGATCGGCGCGATCGAGGGCGTGGGTCCCACGATCGCGCAGAGCGTCGTCCGCTTCCTCGCCGACCCGGGCAACCGAGCGGAGATCGATCGCTTCCTCGCCCTCGGCGTCGAGATCGCAGCCCCGGCGCCCGAGCCGGCGGGCGACGTCGGCGCGCGGTTGCTCGAAGGACTGACCTTCGTGCTGACGGGGACGCTCGGCCGCCCGCGCAGCGAGGCCAAGCGTCAGATCGAGGCCGCTGGCGGCAAGGTGACGGGATCGGTCTCGCGCAAGACGGACTACGTCGTGGCCGGCGAGGACCCCGGCAGCAAGGCGACGCGGGCGGCGGAGCTGGGGATCCCGGTCCTCGACGAGGCCGGCCTCGATACGATGCTGGCGCAGGGACCGACGACCTGAAGTCGGCCTAACGCGGTCGACGCAGACGCGTGATCGCCTCGGAGCAGGCCCTCCCGCGGCCGACGAGGACGAAGCGCTCCTCGACCCGCCCGAAGGAGGGGAAGGACTCCGCGCGCTCGATTCGCCAATCGAGGCCCTCCGGCAGATCGAGCTCGAGGCAGGCCACGCCGGTCGTCGCGTCCAGCACGATCGCCCGTCGCCGCGCCGGCCCGACGAGCTCGACGTGCCATTCACTGGCGATCGGCAGCCGCGAGGTCACCGACTCCGTCGGGCCCTCGACGCGGTCGACGAGCGTGACCCCATCCGCCGTCACCTCGAAGGTCCGCCGATGCCAGGTCGACGGCCGTGACCAGCCGCGACACGCGGCCTCGGCGCGACCCGCGCCATCCCAGCCCAGCATCCGGACCTCGGGTCGGCCGCCGACACGATGGGCCGACCAGAGCTCGGCCTGCTCGGCCCCGTCGACCTGCAGCGTCGCGTGGGCCGCCGTCGACCGCGCGTGGTCGCGCCGTGCCCCCGGCCGATACTCGAAGTTGCCGGAATCGGTCACGACCCTGCGGCCGTCGACCGAGAGCTCGAAGGAGAGCGCGTCCGCGTGGGCGTGGCCGGGCTGATGCGGCGGCGAGGGCCCCGCGACCGAGGCGATCAGATCGAAGCCCCCGGCGAGGAGACGGAGGTAGCCGGTCTGCGGCAGGTGCACGCTGCGCGACATCGCATCGTCGTCGTTCGCCTCGTCGGCCGGCGGGCATCCCAGGCGGGCGGCGTAGTCGCGCAGGACCGCGGGCTCGGCCGCGATGTCGAATCCCGAGTCGGCGAAGAGCGCGATCCGGCCGTCGGGATGGACGAGCACGTCGAGTGCGCGCCCCATGCGCGCGACCGCTGCGACCAGCGAGTCCACCAGACCCTCCGGCGCCCGCCCCGGCGCCGCCCGACACAGGTTCAGCAGGTCGAGCAGCGCCTCCAGCAGCAGCGCGTGGTACATCGGACTGCGCTCCTCGTGCCCACCGTCGGGATGGATCTGCGCTTCGATCTCACGCGCGAGGAGCAGAGCCCGCCCACGCCAGCGCGCGCTCGAAGAGCCGTCGACCAGCAGCCCGGCGAAGACGACGCCCAGGAGATTCGACAGCAGGTGATTGGCCTGGAGCCGGATCTCGAGTCCGTGATCCAGGGTCTCGGCCTGGTCGGCCAGAGAGCCGAGCAGACGGGCGCGGAGGACCGGATCCGCCGGCAGCGCACCCGGCGTGAGCATCAGCTTGCCCCAGACGAGCAGGCGGAGGCTCACGGGATGGGGATCCCAGCCGATGCCACGGGGATGACGCGCGATCCAGTCGAGGAGCTGCAACGCCCGCTCTTCCGGCGTCCACAAAGGCCCCCGCAGCCAGTCGTGTTGATGCAGGTGATAGGCGAAGAGCGGGCCGTGTCCGTCGTGCTCCCAATCGATCGGCCGGCCCGGCTGCCAACGCATCGCGAGCAGCTCGAGGGAGCCATCGCGATGGGTGCGGACGTGGGCCGGCGGAGACAGGAAGGGGGTCGCCGCACGCTCGAGCGCGAGGGTCGGCGACGGCCCCGTGGCCCTTCGTGGTGCGGGCAGCCCGAAGACGAGATGATGCACCTGCGCGAGGGCCTGTGCGGGGCGCAGGGCGCGCAGCGAGCGCAGCGCGGTCGGAAGCTGCGCGAGCTTGCCGGTCGTCCTCATCGCTTCCGATCTCCGTCGCTCGAGCCGCCCTTCGCTCCATCGCGGATCGTGACGGCCCGGGCGTAGACCTCGCGCCGGGGTCGCCCCGTGCGCCGCGCGAGGGCCGTCGCGAGGTCGCGTACGCTGTCACCCGCCTCGAGTCCCGCGCGGATCGCCTCGTCGAGCGAAGGCTCGTCCGCCGACGCCAGCTGCCCTGCCCCGCCCTCCTCTTCCGGCCGCGCGCCCCCGACGACGAGCGTGCACTCGCCTCGCGGCGGCTCGGCCTCGAGCCGGGCCGCCAACGCGAGCACGCCGTCGCGCAGCACCTCCTCGTGGCGCTTCGTGAGCTCGCGGGCGAGACAGGCGGGACGATCGCCCAGGATCGACCCGATCTCGGCGAGCGTGGCGGCGACGCGCCTCGGTGACTCGAAGAGGACGAGGGTCTCGGCGCGCCCACGCTGTTGCTCGAGCAGACGGCGACGCGCCCCGGCCTTGCGCGGCAGGAAGCCGAGGAAGAGCACCCGATCGCTCGGGAGGCCCGACACGGTGAGGGCGGCGAGCAGCGCCGATGGACCGGGCACGGCCTCGACGCGATGGCCCGCCTCGGCGACGGCGGCGACGAGCCGTGCACCGGGATCCGAGACGAGGGGCGTGCCCGCATCCGACACGAGGGCGACGGAGCGATCGCCCTCGAGTGCCTCGAGCACGGCCTCGATGCGGGACGCCTCGTTGTGCGCGTGGAGCGAGGTCGGGCGCTGCGGGATGCCGAAGTGGTCGAGCAGGATGCGCGTGTGGCGGGTGTCCTCGGCCAGCACCCAGTCGGCCTCCCGCAGCACGCGAAGTGCCCGCAAGGTCACGTCCTCGAGGTGACCGATCGGTGTCGCCACGATGTGGAGCGTTCCCATCCCTAACCTGCCCGGCATCGCGAGCCCGTGCTCCGCGCAACCGCCCGACGCGATGGGCTCCGGACCGCGAGGCGATGAGTGAGAGGGGGGGACGGAGGAGTTGGATCGCCGATCGCTCGGCCTCGAAGGCGAAGCACGCGCCGCCCGATTCCTGGAGGCGCGAGGGTATCGCATCGTCGCCCGCAACGTTCGTGCTGCGCGGGTCGAGATCGACCTGATCGCGCGGCGCGGCCCGCTGCTCGTCTTCGTCGAGGTCAAGACGCGGCGGGCGGATCGGCACGGACTCGCGGCCGAGGCGGTCGATCCGCGCAAGCAGCAGCGACTGAGACGCGGCGCACTGGCCTGGCTGGCCGCGCGCCCCGAGGCGGCTCGAGGCGTGCGGACGCGACGCTTCGACGTCGTGACCTGTCTCTTCGATCCGCGCGTCGGGATGCGCTCGTGCGGACGTCGGGACGGCGCTCCGGGTCGACCGACGGATGCTTCCGATTCCCGAAACGAGACCACCCCGCCCGTCGACGACGAGGCGGGGTGGTCCTATGCGCATTGGGAGTCGGCCTTCTGAGGCCCCGACGTCCGAGCGGATCGGCTCCGCACTACTCGGCGGGCGCGTCTCCCGCGTCGCCGGCCGATTCTGCGGCCGCCGCTTCCGCAGCCGCCTTCGCCTCGGCCTCGGCCTCGGCTGCCTTGCGGGCGGCGCGGGCCTCGTCCTGCTTCTTGAGCTCGGCCATGCGCTTGACCTTCTCGGCAGCCTTGGCCTTCTTGCGCGCCTTGCCCTTGAGCCCCTTGTCGTCGGCCTCGGCAGCCGCGGTCTCGGCGGCCTCCTCCTCGACGGGTGCCGCCTCCTCGAGCGTGCTCGCGTTGGCGAGCTCGTCCGCCTCCTCCTCGGAGATCAGGCCCGAGAGATCGCGCACCTTCGAATGCAGCCGCGCCTTCTTGCCCGAGAGGTCACGCAGGTAGTAGAGCCGCGAACGCCGCACGTAACCGCGCGCCTTGATCTCGACCTTCGTGACGAGCGGCGACTGGGTCGGGAAGACGCGCTCGACGCCGACGCCGCTCGAGATCTTGCGGACCGTGAACGTCTCGCCCACGCCCGCACCGCGGCGCCGGATGACCAGACCCTGGAAGACCTGGATCCGCTCCTTGTCGCCCTCGCGCACCTTCACGTGGACGGCCACCGTGTCGCCGACCTTGAACGGCGGCAGGTCGCGCCGGAGAGACTCCTTCTCGACGAAGTCCAGGGTTCGCATCGTGCCTTACCTTCGCTTTCCTTCGCGTCCGGGACTCACGTCGCCGGCGCCATCCATGAGGAGGCCGCGCATCGTCCGCGCCCGCCTCCCGCTCAACCGATCCCCTTCGCCGTCGATCCTTCCGACGTCGAGGGGTCGGTCCGTTTCCCGATCTTCGCGCGCCCTGGCCGCTCCCCGGCTCACTCGCCGGAGTCGTCCGGATCTGCCGCTCGCGCGTCCGCCCCGCTCGGAGGACTCGAGCGATCCGGACGTCGATCGGAGACCGACGACCCGGCTCCCTCGAGCAGATCGGGTCGGCGGACGCGCGTTCTATCCTGGGCTTGTTGTCGGCGCCAGGCCTCGATCGCGGCGTGATCACCGGATCGGAGCACCTCGGGCACCTCGAGGCCTCGATAAATCGGCGGCCGAGTATAGTGCGGTCCTTCGAGAAGGGCTCCCCCTCGGAACGATTCCGTCTCGATCGACTCCGGATTTCCGAGCACCCCCGGCAGCAGCCGCACCATCCCCTCGATCAGCACCATCGCCGGCAGCTCCCCGCCGGAGAGGACGTAGTCCCCGATCGAGACCTCCTCGTCGACGGCCAGGTCGATGACCCGCTGGTCGACCCCCTCGTAGCGGCTGCAGACCAGAACCAGCGCCGGCTCCCCCGCCAGCCGGGCGAGCCCGGCCTGATCGAGCCGTCGCCCCTGCGGCGAGAGGTGGACGACCCGGGCCCGCCGCCCGACCCCCTTCGGCCCCGCGAGCGCCTCGATCGCCGGGACCAGCGGCTCGGGCGTCATCACCATCCCGGGCCCGCCGCCGTAGGGCGAGTCGTCCACCGATCGATGTCGGTCCGTCGCCCAGCCGCGCAGATCGTGGGCCGCGATGCGCGCCCGCCCGGCACGGCGGGCCTGCCCGACGAAGGCGGTTTCGAGGAAGGCCGCGAAGAGCTCCGGGAAGATCGTGAGGACGTCGACCTCGAGCATCGATCTAGACCGGCTCGAAGAGGCCCGGCAGATCCACGACGACGATCCTGCGCGCCTCGAGGTCGACGGACTTCATGAGGGCCGCGGCCGTCGGGATCAGCCGACGCACGCCGCGGTCGTCCTCGACCAGCAGCACGTCGTGGGCCCCGGTCTCCCAGATCTCGCGCACCCGCCCCGCCGGCTCGCCGCTCTCGGACTCGACGAGGCAGCCGATCAGCTCGTACCAGTAGTACTCGCCCGCCGGCAGCTCCGGCAGCTGCTCGGGCGAGCCCGTCACGAGCAGCCCGACCAGCGCCTGGGCAGCCTCGCGCGTGGCGACCCCTTCGAGCGCGAGCCGCACCTCGCCGCCTCGCCCGGTTCCGGTCCGGAGGACGCTGCGACGCCGGGACTCGGGATCGTTGGGGATGCGCTCGAGCCAGACGACTTCGCTGGCGAGCAGATGGTCCGGCTCGTCGCCGGCGTGTCGAACCCGGATCTCGCCGCGCAGCCCATGGGCGCCGACGATCTCTCCGAGCACGATGCGCTCGCGAAGCACGGTCTGCGCGTCCGGTCGGGGGGCCGTGGCGAGGCCGGTCCGGTCGAGGCGGACCGGCATCACCGGATCAGTCGACGATCTCGAGACGCATGCCCGCGCCGTCGGCCGTCGCGTTCAGGATGGCGCGCAGCGCCTTCGCGACGCGGCCCTGGCGTCCGATCACGCGACCCCGGTCGTCGTCGGAGGTCTCGAGCTCGAGCAGCTCGCCGTCGTCCTCGATCTCGACCGCGACCTCATCGGGCTCGCTCACGATCGCCTTGGCGATGAACTCGATCAGCTCCGCCGCGTCCTCGCCCTTCTCAGCCATTCGAGGCCGCCCCCGTCGTCGTGACGCCCGCCGCACCGCGCTTCGCGCGATTCACGAGATTGCGGACCGTGTCCGAGAGCTGCGCCCCCTTGCCGACCCAGCCCTCGATCGCATCGAGATCGAGCTTCGCCGCCGGCGGATCCATGCGCGGGTCGTAGGTGCCGAGGAACTGCAGCGGGCGGCTGTCCCGCGCGCGTCGCTCGTCGATCGCCATCACGCGGTAGTAGGGGCGCTTCTTCGAGCCCATCCGCGTCATCCGAATCTTGATCATCTCGTTCTCGCCCTCTCGCCCGCAGCCTCGCGGGCCGCCTCGGGTCATGGGATGGACTCGCCATCGTCGTCCGCTCGGCATCCGACCCGCCGCGCGGCCCGTGCGCACCCGACTCGACCCACTCGAGTCACGCGCAGATCACGGCCTGATGGTAGGGAGGTCCGGGACGCGCCGGCCGACCCCGTGGCGGGGCGGTCCTGGTGCTCGACCCGGTCCCGAGCAGCAGCGCAAAGTAGGGAAACCCGCGGGCCCGGTCAACGAGCCCGTCCCGCCCGATCGACCCCGCGACGGGTCGGCGTCGCAGCGGCCCCCCCGGCCAGGGATGGGTCGGCGTCGCAGCAGGCCCCCTGGCCGGGCACGGGTCAGCGCCGCAGAAGGCCCAGCCGACGCTGCTCCTTGTCCTCGAAGCAGCTCGCGCAGGCGTATTGCTCGCGATGGGCCTTCTGGAGGCGGTCGTACTCCCGATCGAGCGCGACCCGCCGGACCGCGACGACCCGGTCGCCGCAGAAGTCGCATCGCTGGCCCGGCGCGGCCGGAGTGGAGTCCGAGGCGGTCCCGGAGGAGGTCTTGCGATCAGGGCCTGCGGCGTGGGTCTGCGTGGCCATTCGGCTCTCCATCGCGCGCACGACCGCGGGGTCGGGCGGGCGTTCCGGGCTGCGCGCGGCGGCGAGCATAGCCGACCTGGAAGCGCAGCTCCGCCGGTGCATCGGCGCCCAGCTCGCGGGCGAGCGCCGCGAGCAGGTCCGGCTTGCGCAGCTGGAGCTGCTGGGCCCAGACCGGGCTGTCGACCTCCACCTCCAGCAGGTCGCCGCGCAGGCCGAGCGGCCGACAATGGGCGGCGACCTGGGCACCGACGGCCTGCTCCCAGGCGGCGCCGATGCGGTGGGCCCTTGCGACGCCGTCGAGACCGAGATCGGAGAGGACCGTTCCGACCAGATCGCCGACCGAGGTCGGTCTTCCCTTGCGTCGACCCGCGCGCCCCCTCACACGCGGGCTCCGCGCAGGGGGCGATGGTCCCGGAAGACCATGCCGGTCGGGATCTTCGGATAGAAGAAGGTCGACTTCTGGGGCATGACCTCGCCCTGGGCCGTGACGCGGAAGACGTCGTCGGGCGTGAGCGGATTCAGGTAGAGCGCGACCCGGCCCTCCCCGTCGCGCACGGCCTGCCCCGCGCGGCGGGCGCTCTTCGGGAAGTGGACGGCCCCGCCGCGGATCGCCTCGGGGTCGAGTCCGAAGACCGGCCCCAGCACCTCCCGCTCGAGCACCCGCACCATCAGCTCGTCCCCGAGCGGCGCCTCCCGACGCAGCAGCAGCGTCGGGCCACCGCGCGCCTCGGCCACGAAGGCCGCCTGTCCGGCCAACGGCGCGAGCGTGCGCGCGAGCAGCCCCTCGACCTCGTCGAGCCCGACGTCGGCCAGGCGCTCGATGCGCCAACCGGGCAGCGCCGCGCGCCAGCCGGCCTCGTCGGGCATGCGGCCGTCGCGGACGACGCGATGGATCGGCAGGAGCAGGCTGCCCGGCGCCCAGGCATTCGCGAAGTAGGCGATCGTGGACTCCCAGGGCGCGTCGGGGTCGCTCCCTGCCGCGGCCGCGCGGCGCTCGCGGCGGTATTCGAGGGCCGTCTCGTAGCGATGGTGTCCATCCGCGATGACGGTCGGACGCGCGTCGAGGAAGTCGCGGATCCGCGCGACCGCCGAGGGCTCGTCGAGTCGCGCGAGCCGGTACTCGACCCCGGCGTGCTCCGCGCGACCGATCGCCGCCTCCTCGAGAGCCCGGGCGAGCAGTGCGCCGAGCTCGTCCTCGCGGTCCTCGTACAGAAGGAAGACGCTCGAGAGGTTGGCCTCCGCCGCGCGCAGCAGCTTCAGTCGATCCGCCTTGGGCCCCGCGAGCGTCCGCTCGTGGGGTCGCACGACCCGCGTCTCGTAGTCCTCGAGGGCGAGCTCGCCGAAGAAGCCGACGCGCTCGAGGGTCTCGCCGGAGGGCGCCTCGTAGCGCTGGCCCATCACGTAGTAGGCGGGCTTCTCGTCGCGCAGGAGCACCCCTTCGCGCAGCCAGGCGTCGAAGGTCTCGCGGATCCAGCCGTAGTCCGCCGCCGCCTCGTCGGCCACGTCGCGGGTCAGCTCGAAGCGGATCGCGTTGTGGGGGTCGGCATCGAAGAAGGCAGCCCGTTCGTCTGCGGCCACCACGTCGTAGGGCGGCACGATCACACGGGACAGATCGACGCGGGCCGGGTCGTAGCGGACGCCGCGAAAGGGGCGGACGATGGTCATCGATCGAGTCCTCCCCGCGTTCGAACGACGGTCATCGATCGAGTCCTCCCCGAACGCTCCCGTCGCGCCGAGGCGACCGGACCACCTGGCTCGTCGGACGGGTCACCACGGGCGCCCTCGGCGACATCGACTAACGCTCCAGCGCCCGTGCCGCGATGTCGCGCCGGAAATGCATGCCTTCGAACCCGATCCGCTCGACCGCGCGATAGGCGCGCTCCCGGGCCTCGGCGACGGAGTCACCGCGGGCCGTGATGCCGAGGACGCGTCCCCCTGCGGTCTCGAAGCCGGCGGCCCCCTGCCGCGTGCCGGCGTGGAAGACGACGACCGAGTCGTCATCCACGAGCAACTCGAGGCCGCGGATCGGCTTGCCCGTCTCGTAGTCGCGCGGATAGCCACCCGAGGCCAGCACGACGCAGACCGCCGCCTCGCCCCAACCGATCGAGGTCGCCGGATCGAGTCGCCCGGCCGCCGCCGTCGCGAGCAGGGGCAGCAGGTCACCCTGCATCCGTACGAGCAGGGGCTGCGTCTCGGGGTCCCCGAAGCGGACGTTGAACTCGATGACGAAGGGATCGCCCGCGGCGTCGATCATCAGGCCGACGAAGAGCACGCCCTGATAGGGATGGCCCTCGGCGGCCATGCCGCGGATCGTCGGGTGCACGACGCGCTCGAGGATCTTCTTCTCGACCTGCTCGCTCACGACGGGCGTCGGCGAGTAGGCGCCCATGCCGCCCGTGTTCTCGCCACGGTCGCCGTCCAGGGCGCGCTTGTGGTCCTGGGCGGCGGCGAGGGTGACGAGGCGCTCGCCGTCGGTGATCGCGTAGTAGGAGGCCTCTTCGCCCTGGAGCCACTGCTCGACGACGACCCGCCGGCCCGCGTCGCCGAAGCGTCGTGCGCCCATCATCTCGTCGATCGCCGCGTGGGCCGAGACCACGTCCGAGCACATCGCGACGCCCTTCCCCGCCGCGAGCCCATCCGCCTTCACGACGCAGGGCCGGCCGAGCGCGTCGACGTAGGCATGCGCCGCATCGGCCTCGTCGAAGACGGCGTAGGCCGCCGTCGGAATGCCGTGGCGCTGCATGAAGTCCTTGGCGAAGGCCTTGCTGCCCTCGAGTCGCGCCGCCGCCGCGGAGGGCCCGAAGGTCGCAATGCCGGCCCCGCGCAGCCGGTCCGCGAGCCCCGCGGCGAGCGGATCCTCGGGGCCGACCACCACCAGGTCGATCGCCTCGCGCCGGGCGAGCGCCACGATCCCGTCGAGATCGTTCGCCCTGGTCTCGGGATGGCAGCGGGCGAGTGCCGCGATCGCGTCACTCCCGGGCGCGGCGTGGAGCGCCGTGAGCTGCGGGCTCTGCGCGACCTTCCACGCGAGGGCGTGCTCGCGGCCGCCGCTGCCGACGATCAGGACCTTCAACTCGACCCTCCCCGACCGCGCGCCCGCGCGGCACCGCTAGTGACGGAAGTGCCGCCGGCCCGTCAGCAGCATCGGCACGCCGAGCCGATTCGCCGCGGCGATCACCTCCTCGTCCCGGTTCGAGCCGCCCGGCTGCACGACCGCGCGTGCGCCCGCCGCGACCGCCGTCTCGAGACCGTCCGCGAAGGGAAAGAAGGCGTCGCTGGCGAGCACCGAGCCCTCGAGCGAGAGCCCCACCCGCGCGGCCTTCGCCGCCGCCGCATGCACGGCGTCGACCCGCGAGGTCGCGCCGCCCCCGATCGCGAGCGTACGGTCCGCCGCGGCGAAGACGATCGCGTTGCTCTTCACGTGCTTGACCACGCGCCAGGCGAAGGCCATCGCACGGCGCTGCTCGGCCGACGGCGGGACCTCCGTCGCGAGCGTCGCGTGGTCCACCTCGTCCGGCGCCGGGTCCGTCTCCTGCAGCAGCAGTCCGCCGAAGACGCGCCGCACCTCGAGCTGCGCGGGGTCGATCTTCGAACGGTCGAAGGCGAGCAGCCGCCGGTTCTTCTTCTTCTTGAGCAGCTCGAGCGCGTCGGGCGTGAAGCTCGGCGCGATCAGCACCTCCGTGAAGATCTCGTCGACCTTCTCGGCCAGGGGGAGATCGAAGGGACGGTTCGAGACGATGATCCCGCCGAAGGGCGACTCGGGATCCGTCGCGAAGGCGTGCTCGTAGGCCTCGAGCGGGGTCGCGCCGGCGCCGACGCCGCAGGGCGTGTTGTGCTTGAGGATCGCGACGACCGCACGATCGGCGAGGGCCCCACCCGCCGCCGGATCGTCCGGCATGAAGTCCACGATCAGCGCGAGCGCCGCCTGCGCGTCGACGAGGTTGTTGTAGGAGAGCGCCTTGCCGTGCAGCAGCTCGGCGATCTCGAGGAAGCGGCCGTAGAGAGCGGCCTTCTGGTGCGGGTTCTCGCCGTAGCGGAGCTCGTCGGCCTTGTGGAGCGAGATGACCAGCGACTCCGGGAAGGTCTCCGCCGGCTGCTCGGGATCGTTCTCGGCCAGCCACTGCGAGATCGCCGCGTCGTAGTCCGCCGTGTGCTGGAAGGCCTTGAGCGCCAGACGCCGACGCGTCGCGTCCGAGACGCCGCCCTGCTCCCGCAGCTCCTGCGCGAGCCCCGCGTAGTCCCTGGGATCGCAGAGCACGGCCACGTACGCGTGGTTCTTCGCGGCGGAGCGGATCATCGACGGCCCGCCGATGTCGATCTTCTCGACGGCCTCGGCGCGGGTCACGCCCGGGCGCGCGACCGTCGCCTGGAAGGGGTAGAGGTTGCAGACGACGAGGTCGATCTCACGGATGCCGTGGGTCGCGAGGTCGGCGCGGTCCTCGGCGAGCGCGCGCCGCGCCAGGATGCCGCCGTGGATCTTCGGATGCAGCGTCTTCACACGCCCGCCCAGCATCTCGGGGCTCGCCGTCAGCTCCGCCACGTCGAGCACGTCGAGCCCGGCATCGCGCAACGCCCCGGCCGTCCCGCCCGAGGCCACCAGCTCGACGCCCGCCGCGTGCAGCTCCTTCGCGAGCTCGACGAGGCCGGACTTGTCCGAGACCGAGAGGAGCGCCCGGCGGATCGGGTGCGCAGGACCGGAAGCGGACTTGGGGGGCATCGACGGGTCTCCTTCAATCGTGTCGGCCGGGCTCGCCTCGGCGACCCGGGCTCGGATCGTGCTCGGCGCGCGTCCGCGGCTCTCGTCCGCCGACGGCCGGACCGCGGACGGACGCCGCTGCGCCCGACGCGGGCGCGAGCCGCCCCGCCCCGCGGCGGCACGGGCCACCCCGCCCGACGGGCGACGCGACACGACCGTCCTCGGCGCGGCGGATGCGCGGTTCCTGTGCGGGGATCCGGGGGTCGACGTGTTGTACCGACGCGCGGTCGCCGCGTCAAACGGCCGATTCGAGGTCGCCCGAGTCGCCCGACGGCGGTGCGCCGGCGCCCACCCGACGCGGTACGCGCGCGCCGATGCCGGAGACGATCTCGTAGCCGATCGTGCCCGCCCAGGCGGCGAAGCGCTCGACCGGCACGCGCTCCCCCGAAGGCGTCCGACCGAAGATCGTGGCCACGTCGCCGACGGCGACCGGCGCGTCGCCGACCTCGACCGTCACATAGTCCATCGAGACGCGCCCCACGATCGGCCGCATCGCCCCGGCCAGATGCACCCGACCGCGGCCCGCCAGCGCCCGCGGCAGTCCGTCCGCGTAGCCGAGCGGCAGGGTCGCCACCCGCGTGGCCCGCGGCGCCCGCCAGGTCCCGCCGTAGCCGACGGTCTCGCCGCGCTCGACCGCCCGCGTCGCCACCACCCGCGCCGCCAGCGTCATGACCGGCTCGAGCCCGAGCGCCTCGGCGGTCTCGCCCGAATCGTCCGCGGCCGGCCCGGCGAAGGGCGAGAGGCCGTAGAGCATGAGGCCCGGCCGCACGGCCCGCGTCACGAGTCCGGCCTCGGCGGTCTCGATCTCGGCGAGCCGCAGCAGCCCGGCGGAGTTCGCGACGTGCACGTCGGGCCCGGACTCCCCGGGCCGCCGCAGCTCCGCCAGGACCTGCGCGAGGCGCGCCACCTGCTCGCGACTCGGCTCGGGATCGGGCTCGTCGGCCCGGGCCAGATGCGTGAAGACGCCGGCCAGGGCGAGCTGGGGCGTGGCGGCGATGCGGGCGAGCAGCGCGCGGGCCGAGGCCAGCGGCACGCCCATGCGATGCATGCCCGTGTCGATCTCGACCTCGACCTTGAGCGGCGAGTCGGAGCGGCCGTAGGTGCGCGCGAGCTCGAAGCCCGCCGGATCGTGGATCACCGGCGTGAGGCCCCACTTCACGGCCCGTTCGGCGGCGGCCGAGTCGTCGAGACCGCCGAGCAGCAGGATCGGCGCGACGATGCCGGCGCGGCGGAGCGAGGCCCCCTCCGCGACGCTGACGACCGCCAGCCGTCGGATGCCCTCGGCCAGCAGCCCGCGCGCGATCGTCGCCGCGCCGTGCCCGTAGCCGTCGGCCTTCACGACCGCGATCACGGCCCGCCCCGCAGCGCAGGCCCGCGCCCGTCGCGCGTTGTGGCGCAGCGCATCGAGATCGATCCAGGCCCATACGGGCCGGTCTTCCGAGGCCTCCTGCATCAGCGCGTCTCCGGGGGGCGGGGCGCCGGAAGCCTACCGCAGGCGGACGGCGCGGCGGCAGGCGCGCGAGGCGTCGGGTATGTTGCCCGCGTTCCGCCGCGAAGTGCGCTTGCGACGGATCGGGCACGACCGCCGACAGCCGACTGCCGGCCGCAGAACGAACCGACGATGACGGCCTCCCGCAACCGAACGCCGAACGACCTCCAGCTGACCATCAACGGCGAGCCCCGGGCGCTCGAGGCCCCCTGCTCCGTGGCGGGCCTGCTCGACGTGCTCGGCATGGGCGGTCGGCGCGTGGCGGTCGCGGTGAATCGGGACGTGGTCTTCCGCTCGCGCTACGCCGAGGTCGAGCTCCGCGAAGGCGACCGCGTCGAGATCCTCGAGGCGGTCGGAGGAGGCTAGTCGAGATGTCGAACGACACGAACCCGAACGAGACGGCCTTCGAGATCGGCCGCCACGCTTTCCGCTCCCGGCTGATCATCGGCACGGGCAAATACGAGAGCTTCGAGCAGAACCTCGCCTGCGCCGAGGCGGCGGGCGCCGAGATGGTGACCGTGGCGCTGCGCCGCGTGAACTTCGACGCGGCGAAGGGGCCGCGCCTGCTCGACGTGATCCGCCCGGACCGCTTCACGATCCTGCCGAACACGGCGGGCTGCTACACGGTCGAGGACGCCGTCACGACGGCGCGACTCGGGCGCGAGCTGCTCGAGACGGACCTCGTCAAGCTCGAGGTGATCGGCGACGAGCGCACGCTCTTCCCCGACGTCCCGGCGACCCTCGAGGCCGCGAAGATCCTGATCGCCGACGGCTTCACGGTCCTGCCGTACATCACGGACGACCCGGTCGCGTGCCAGCGCCTCGAAGCCATGGGCTGCCCTGCGGTGATGCCGCTCGCGGCGCCGATCGGCTCGGGCATGGGCATCCGCAACCCCGCCAATCTGCGCATCATCCTCGAGACGGTCGAGGTGCCCGTGATCGTCGACGCGGGCGTGGGCACGGCGAGCGATGCGGCCTTCGCGATGGAGCTCGGTGCGACGGCGCTGCTCATGAACACGGCGATCGCGCACGCGAAGGATCCCGTGAAGATGGCCCGCGCGATGCGTCTCGGCGTCGAGGCGGGACGCCTGGCCTACGAGGCGGGGCGCATGCCGAAGCGGCTCTACGCCTCGGCCTCGAGCCCGCTCGATGGCACGGCGAGCTTCTGAGCTCGGGTCGAGACCGATCCTCTGCGCCGTGCTCGACGCTTCCGGTCTCGGGCCCGATCCGGGGGCGCGGGCGGGCGCGCTCTTCGAGGCGGGCGTCGACTGGATCCAGCTGCGCGACCGCACGCTCGAGGACGACGTGGCCTACCGGCTGCTGCGTGCGCTCTGCGCCGCGCGCGACCGGGCGAGCGCAGACCGACCGCGCGTGCTCGTGAATCGGCGCGTCGACCTCGCCCTCGCCGCCGGTGCCGACGGGGTCCATCTCGGCTTCGACGCCGTCGACGCGCGGACGGCGCGCGGCCTGCTCGGCGCCGGCGCACTCCTGGGCGCCTCGCTCCACACGATCGCCGAGGTCGAGGCCGCAGCGAGCGCCGGAGCGCTCGACTACGCGCATCTCGCTCCGATCTGGGATCCGATCTCGAAGCCCGCCACGCGCGAGGCCCTCGGCCCCGATCGGCTCGCGCAGGCCGCCCGGCTCGGCCTGGCCCTGCTCGCGCAGGGCGGCGTCGACGCGCAGCGAGTGGGGGCGGCCCTCGCGGCGGGGGCGGCCGGCGTCGCCGTGACCGGCGCACTCGCGAGACCCGGCGAGGCGGCCGCCGCGATCGTGCCGCCGCTGCGCCGCGCCCTCGATGCCGCAGCGCAAAGCCACCCTCCGACCGCTCCGACGGACGCCGGGGGCTAGACTCGCGACGTCCCGGACCCCGGGAATCGAACCATCGAGGCGCGGGCGGCCTCCGAGGGGGCGGGCCGAAGCGATCCCCCGCAGGATCGCGCGGCCTCGAGAGCTGCCGCCGAAGCGCCCCGGTCGTCGGCTCCGATGGAAGCGAGAGGATGAAGGCCCCGACGTCCGTGCGTGCAAGCCAGGGATCGCACCGCTCGACGGGCGTGGCGCGGCGACGGGCCGTCGCGACCGGCGCGCGAGCCCGCTCGGTCGCCCGGGCCGCGCTCGGACTGATCGCCTGTACGAGCCTCGCGGCGACGGCGCTGGCGGACGATCCCTTCCTGCGACGCACCGCGACGGTCGGCGTCGTCGAGCGCGTCGGCCCCTCCGTCGTGAACGTCACGACCGAACGACTGACCCAGACGCCCTCCCCCTTCAATCCCCGCCCGGGCGTCGATCCGACGGTCGACGACTTCTTCCGCAGCTTCTTCGAGCCCCGCCCGCGCACGACCCAGAGCCTGGGCTCCGGCGTCATCTTCGATCGCGAGGGCCACGTGCTGACGAACGAGCACGTGATCGCGCGGGCGGATCGCGTGCGGGTCACGATGGCCGACGGGCGCGAGTTCGACGCCGAGCTCGTGGGTGCGGACATGGGCAACGACCTCGCCGTGCTGCGCATCCTGAGCGACGTCGAGCTGCCCTTCACGCCGCCCGGCCGATCGGACGACCTGATGGTCGGCGAGCCCGTCATCGCGATCGGCAACCCCTTCGGCTTCTCGAATAGCGTGACGACCGGCGTCATCTCCGCGACGAACCGCTCGGTCAACGCGCAGAACAGCCTGACCTTCCACGGCCTCATCCAGACCGACGCCCTGATCAACCCCGGCAACTCCGGCGGGCCTCTGCTGAACGCCGACGGTCAGCTGATCGGCATCAACGCGTCGATCTACGACGGCGCCCAGGGCATCGGCTTCGCGATCCCGATCGACGTCGCCCGGCGCGTGATCCGCGAGCTGCTGCTCTACGGCGAGGTGCATCCCGTCTGGCTCGGTCTCGAGTTCACCGACCTCGACCCCGCGCTGCGCGAGGTGATCGACCTGCCCGACGGCGTCGTCGGAGTGCTGGTCAACCGCATCGAGCCCGGCAGCCCCGCCGCCCGCGCGGGCGTGCGCCGCGGCGACGTGATCGCTCGCGTCGACGGCCGACGGATCAAGACCGCGCTGCAGCTGATCGAGATGCTCGAGCCGATGACCGCGGGACAGGCGATCGAGATGGAGCTCGTGCGGGCGGGCGAGCTGCTGCACGCGCAGCCGCGCGCCGAGGAGCTGCCCCAATCCCGGGTGGCGGCGATCCTCAAGAGCCGGCTCGGCCTCACCCTGCGCCAGCGCAGCGCCGACGACGCCTACGAGATCGTCGAGGTCGACCCGGACTCGGCCGCCCGGGCGCTCGGCCTGCGGCGGGGCGATGCCCTGCTCGCGATCAACGGCGTGACCCTCGGCTCGCACGAGGATCTGCGCAAGGCGGTCGCACGATTGCGCGGCCTCGGGCGCGCGCTCGTCGTGGTCCAGCGTGGACCCGGTCGATACCATCTCACGCTTCCGCTGCTCTAGGCGTCGCCGTCCGAAGACAGGGAACGATCCGGCGGCCGTGGCATCGGATCCGGACATCGAGGAGGAACCAGACATGCGCAGACTGCTGATCCCGACGCTCGCTGCAGGCCTCGTCCTGCTCGGCCTCGTGGTCGGTCCGTACGCAGGCGACCCGAACGCCGGGCTGCTCGAGATCGGCCCCCGCAGCGGCCGCTCCTTCGACCTCTTCGGCAGCGACGACGAGCCCGCGGCGAAGGCCGAGCCCGCCGGGCGCGAGGCGTTCTGGCGCTCCGAGTCGGACATCCCGAAGGCGCAGCCGGTCGGCATTCCCACGAGCTTCGCCGACCTGGCCGAGCGCGTGGCGCCCGCCGTCGTCAGCATCCAGACGAGCGGCACGATCCCGATCTCCCAGGCGCCGATCTTCCCCCCCGGCTTCGAGGAGTTCTTCGGCGGCCGCCCCTTCCATCGCGACGGCCCGCCCACGCGACGAAGCGCCGGCGAGGGCTCGGGCTTCGTCATCTCCCACGACGGCTTCATCGTGACCAACAACCACGTCGTCGAGGACATGGACGAGATCAAGGTCATCTTCAAGGACGGTCGCGAGCTCGAGGCGAAGATCGTCGGCCGCGACCCGAAGACCGACATCGCCCTGCTCAAGGTCGAGCCCGGCGACCGCGATCTCGCGACCGTCGCGCTGGGCGACTCCGATGCGGTGCGCGCCGGCGACTGGGTCGTGGCGATCGGCAACCCCTTCGGCCTCGAGCACACGGTGACCGCGGGCATCGTCTCCGCCAAACATCGCCGCGACGTGACCGGCGAGTCCTACGAGGACTTCATCCAGACCGACGCGGCCATCAACCCGGGCAACTCCGGCGGCCCGCTGATCGATCTCGAAGGCCGCGTCGTCGGCATCAACACGGCGATCCGCAGCAACGCCAACACGATCGGCTTCTCCGTCCCGATCAACCAGGCCAAGCAGATCCTGCCCCAGCTGCGCGCCGACGGACGGGTGACGCGAGGCTGGCTCGGCGTCCACATCCAGGGCGTCACCCCCGAGATCGCGGCGCAATTCGAGCTCGACGAGGCGCGGGGGGCGCTGGTCGCGCAGGTGCTGCCCGACACGCCGGCGGCGGACGGGGGCATCGAGCGCGGCGACGTGATCGTCGAGTTCGATGGCCAGCCGATCGACGAGTGGCGTGACCTGCCGATCGTCGTCGCGAACACGCCCGTCGAGTCCGACGCGAGCGTGGTCGTGATCCGCGAGGGCAAGCGCAAGCGGCTCCGCGTGCGCATCGGCCGCCTCGACGATCCCGAGGTCGTCGCCGCCTCGAACGCAGGCGGCGACGGCGCCCAGGTCTACGGCCTGCAGGCCCAGGACCTGACGCCCCAGCTCGCCGAGCGCCTCGGCCTCGAGGAGACCGAGGGCGTGATCGTGACCGACGTCGATCCGAACGGCCCCGCGGCGGAGGCCGGCATCCGACGCGGCGATCTGATCGTCGAGGTGGACCGCAAGCCCGTGCGCAGCGCGCGGGATCTCGCCAAGAAGCTCGGAGACGGCGAAGACGGTGTGCTCGTGCTGGTGCGCCGCGGCGACTCGACGCTCTTCGTACCGCTGCAGCCGGCGGGCTGAGACGAGACGCCCTCCCCGCTCGTCCGCAGGCCGGACGAGCGGGGTCGGGGCGGGGCGCCCGATCGCCGCAGCCGCCGCCGCGGCACGGATCTCAGTCGACCAGCGACCGATGCTGGTAGAGCACGCCGTCGACGAAGCCCTGCCGCCGGTAGTAGGCGCGCGTCCCGATCGCGGAGATGACCGACAGCGCCGCGCGTCCGTCGGCGCGGGCGAGTCCGGCGGCGACCTCGAGCAGTCGGGCGCCGAGCCCGCGATGCTGGGCCGCGCCCTCCGCCTCGGCGCCGATCCGGACCGCGCCGCCGTAGACGTGCAGCTCGCGGACGAGGGCATGGTCGGCGAGCTCGTCGACGAAGGACGGACCCGCCGGCAGGAAGAGTCGCAGGAAGGCGACGATGCGATCGCCCGGCGCCACGAGCTCGAGGAAGCGCTCGCGCCCTCCGACCACTGCGTACTCCGTCTGCACGAGCTCGAGATCCCGCGCCTCGAAGGGCTCGCCGCGGATCTCGCGATGGCGGATCTCCGCGAGGCGCCCACCGCGACGGGCGACCTCCGCCTCGGCGATCTGGCGGAAGTTCGTGCGCTTGTTGCCGACCACGATGTCGTCGGAGGAGATGTCCCGGATCACCCGCGTGACCCGGCACCAGCGCGGCACCCGCGGCAGTGCCCCCGCCACCACGTCGAGCAGCTCCTCGTCCGTGTAGGGTCGCCACTCGCCGCGACGCCAGAAGCCCATCAGCTCCGCAGTCTCGACGAGACTGCAGGGGTAGAGCTTGAGCTCGTCGGGTCGCAGCGCCTCGTACTCGAAGAGCCGCGCGAAGTCCCGCGCATCGCCCGCCGGCGTGGCGCCGAGCAGATTCGCCATCCAATGCGCGTGGATCTTGAAGCCCGCGCGTCGCAGCAGTCCGAAGGCACGCCGGGTCTCGGCCACGCCGTGTCCCCGTTGGTTGGCGGCAAGGATCGCGTCGTCGAGACTCTGCACGCCGAGCTGCACCTTCGTCGCGCCGAGCCGGCGCAGCCGCAGCACCTCCGCCTCGTCGACGTGGTCCGGGCGCGTCTCGAGGACGAGCCCGACGCAGCGCGCGCCGGCGCGCTCGTTCGTGCGCTGGGCCGCCTCGAGCGCCGCCCAATCCGACTCCTCCCCGGGCGCGATCAACCGCCCGTCCTGGCGCGCCTTGAGGAAGCGCGTGACGCGCTCGTTGTAGGGATTCTTCGCGAAGGCGTCGCCGCGAGGCGACTCGCCGATCCCCTCGAAGTCCGGCGTCGCGGGGAAGACCGCATCGCGCGCGTCCCTCCCCTCGCCGAAGTCGTTCATCGCCTCGAGACAGCGGCGGACGAACCAGACCTGATAGGCCTCGGGATGGAAGGACCAGGTGCCCCCCAGCACGATCAGCTCGACCTTGTCGACGGGATGACCGGTCGCATCGAAGGCGGCGAGTCGGTTCCACGTCTGCAGATAGGGGTCGAAGCGGTTGTTCGCCGCGCGTTGGGCGCCGGGCTCGTCGGACAGGTAGCTCTTGGGCATCCGCACGTCGTTCGGGCAGAAGACGCAGCGCCCCGGACAGGGAAAGGGCTTGGTCAGGACCGTGAGCGGCGTGACACCACTGCGTGTCCGCACGGGTCGACGCTGGACGCGGCGCCGGAAGCGGGTCTCGTCGAGTCGGAAGCCCGACGCGTCGGCGAAGGCCCGGAAGCCGGCGAGCAGCTCGCTGCGCGAGAAGAAGCCACCGCCCGGCCGCGGATGGCGACGCAGCAGGGCGTCCATCCGCTCAGCCGGCAGAGGCTCGGGCGCGTCGTCGGGCAGCGCGTCGATCGCCTCGATCAGCGGCAGCAGCACCCGCCGCAGCGGCCGCGGATCGAAGTCGCGATCGGGCGCCCGGCCCCGCAGCCGCCCCGGCTCACGCGGCGGAGGCCCGACGATCGCCTCGGCTCTGCTTCGCGACTCCGACAAGCCCGCCTCCCGAAGGCGTCCTCCGTGCGCCGCCCGGCGCGCGAGTCTAGGCCGTCGACGAAGCCCTCGCGCGCGGGGGCATCCCGAACGTCGCCGCCGCTCGTGGCCGCGTGGGCATCCCGAGCGTCGCCGCCGCTCGTGGCCGCGCGGGCATCCCGAGCGTCGCCGCCGCTCGTGGCCGCGCGGGCATCCCGAGCCTCACCGCCGCGGGTGCGCGGCGCGCGCGGGCCCCGGGTCTAGACTCCGCGACCATGGACGCCCTCACGCGACGCCAGCTGCTCGCCCTCTGCCGCGACTTCTACGCGGTACAGGCCGAGGGATTCGACGCCAGCCGCGGCCACGAGCCGTGGCCGGGCTGGCACCGCCTGGCACAGAGCCTGCCCCGCGCGCGCGGCTCGGCCGAGGCGCCGCTACGGGTGCTCGACGTCGGCTGCGGCAATGCGCGCCTCGCGACCTGCCTCGCGCGGGAGCTTGCGGAAGGCGCCGAGGCGCTCGACTACGTCGGCGTCGACGCGAGCCCGGCTCTCCTGCGGGCCGCCCGGGCGCGGCTCGCTCCGGGACTCGCCCGGCGCTGCCGCCTCGTCGAGCTCGACTTCCTCACCGACGCCGTCGACGGCGGACGCCCGGGAGACGCGCTGCCGCCGGGGCCCTTCGATCTGGTGGCGCTGATGGGCGTGCTGCATCACGTCCCCGGCGCGGATTGGCGGCTCGCCCTGCTCGCGGCCTGCGCCCGGCGGCTCGCGCCGGGGGGCCGCCTCGCGCTGGCGGTCTGGCGCTTCGCCGGTCGCCCCCGCTTCGAGCGGCGGCGCGTCGCGTGGGAGGCCCTCGGCCCCGTGCTCGGGCGGACGGTCGACCCGGCCCGACTCGAGGCGGGGGACGGGCTGCTGCGCTTCGGGGCCGACCCCGAGAGGCCCCCGCGCTACTGCCATCAGGTGGACGAAGCGGAGATTGCGGGATGGTCGAGCGAGCTCGGCCTCGAGGGGGTCGACGACTACCTCGCGGACGGCGCCGAGGGCGACCTCAACCGCTACCGGATCCTCGCCCGGCCGACCTAGCTCCGGACTCTGCCCGGGCGCACAGGGCTCCGCCGGGGGGCGTTCACCCCGACACTACATTTCGCCCGCTCATCCGCCGATGCAGACCGCGCACATGCGCATCCATCGACGGGCAGCTCTGGCCGCAGCGGCCGGCATCGCAACGATTTTCCGCGCCACCCGGGCGCGGACGGCCGAGCCCGTCGAGTGGCCGCCCCGGCTCGAGGCCTGGCTCGACGCGACGCTGGCCGGCTCCTGGCTCGATCGCTGGACGGCGCCCTGGCTCGATCGCTACGTCGAGCGCCTCGCCGACACGCCCTGGCTGCGCGCCGTCGACGCCTTCGCCACGAGCCGCGACGGACTGATCGTGCTCGCCGTGCTGGCCCTCGGACTCGTGATCGCGGCGTTCTTCGCACGACGCCTGCGACCGACCGCGGACCTCGCCGTCCGCATCCGCTTCCCCGACGCGATCGATGCCGAGCTCGTCGTCGCGCTGCATCGACGCAGCCAGCGTCGCAAGGGCGGCGCGCGCGACGCGACGCGATGGAGCCGGAAGGGGGTCGAGCGGGAGACGCAATTCGAGCGCGTGCCGACCGGGCGCTTCTTCGTCACGATCGACGGCCGGCTCCGCGCGCGACGCTCGGGGGCGATCCTCGCCGAGGTGGCCGAAGAGCTCGAGACCACCCTCGTCCCGCGCCAGCAGGGCGCCGTCGCGTGCACGCTCCCCGACGTCGAGTCGCCGATCGAGCTGCGCATCGTCTGGGATCGCAAGCCCACCCGCGAGGCTGCCCTCGCGCTCGCGGGTCAGCCCCGCACGCTGCGTTATGCGCAGCAGGGCGTCGTGCGCATGACCCTGCCGATCGGCGACCATCGCATCGTCGTGGGCGGCGGCGACCGCGTCGTCGAACGCGCCCTGCGCATCACGGATTACGAGCCCAGCATCGTCCGCATCGACCTCGCCGAGCCCGAGGGCCTCGTCTTCAAGGGCTGCCCACCCGCCGTCCAGCCCTTCCTGCAAGGCGACGTCGCGAACGCGGCGCAGGCGCTCGAGCGCGACGGTCATCCCGACCGCGCGGCGCTGCTCCTCGCGCGCTTCCATCAGGAGCAGGGACGGACCGCCCATGCGGCCGTCCAGCTCGAGCAGGCGGGGCGGCTGCGGGAGGCGGCGGAGCTGCACGCCTCCCTCGGCGACGCCGCGCGGGCCGCCCCGCTCTTCGAGCGCGCCGGCGCGCTGCGCCCCGCCGCCGAGGCCTTCGAGCGTGCGGGGGTCTGGGCGGACGCGGCGCGGCTCTTCGCGGCCGTCGAGGCCTGGCCCGAGGCGGCGCGATGCTTCGAGCAGGCCGGCGACGCGCGCGGTCTGCGCCGGGCGCTCGAGGCCCAGGGCGAGTGGCTGCGAGCGGCAGCGCTCGCATCCGAGCAGGACGATCGCGCCGAGGCGATCCGACTGCTGCAGCAGATCCGCCAGCGGGATCCCGACTTCGGTCGCGCCTGCGAGCTGCTTGCCTTCGCCTACGAGCAGGAGGGGCATCTCGACCTCGCCGCACGCCAGATCGAGCTGCGCCTCGAGGCCCTCGGCCCGGGCGAGCAGGCGCCCGAGCTCGAGCTGCAATGGGCCGAGCTGCTCGAGGCGAGCGACGAGCCCGCGCGCGCGCTCGAGGTGTTGGGCCGACTCCGGGACCGCGACCCGACCTATCCGAACGTCGCGAGCCGCATGGAGTCGATCCGCAAGAAGCTCTCGGGCACGGGCTCGGAGACGGCGCCGCTCTTCACGCCACCGCCCGGGGCGACGGCCTTCGTCAAGGCCGAGCGCTACGAGCTGCTCGAGGAGGTCGGCCGCGGCGGCATGGGCCTCGTCTACAAGGCGCGCGATCGACGCCTCGGTCGCATCGTCGCGCTCAAGCGCATGCCCGAGAACCTGAGCGCCCGACCGGAGGCCGTACAGCTCTTCCTCGGCGAGGCCCAGGCCGCCGCGCGCATGAACCATCCGAACATCGTGACGCTCTACGATGCCGACCAGGAGAACGGCCGCTTCTTCATCACGATGGAGCTGCTCGAGGGCCTGCCCCTCAACACGATCCTGCGCGAGCGCGGGCGCTTCGGCCCCCGAGACACGGCGCGTCTCGGCGTGCAGGTCTGCGCCGGCCTTCAGTACGCCCACGAGCAGGGCATCGTGCATCGCGACATCAAGACCTCGAACCTCTTCATCACGCGCGACCGCGTGCTCAAGATCATGGACTTCGGCCTCGCCAAGATCCTCGAGGCCGTGCGCGAGGACGGCGCGACGATCATCGCCGGCACGCCCTTCTACATGGCGCCCGAGCAGGCCGCGGGCCGCGTGACCGATGGGCGCACGGATCTCTACGCCCTCGGTGTCACGCTCTTCGAGCTCTCGACCGGACGCCTGCCCTTCCGCGAGGGCGACGTCGCCGCCCAGCATCGCGAGGCCAAGGTGCCCGACCCGTCGCTCGGGATCGACGACTACCCGCCGGCGCTCGCGCAGCTGATCCAGCGGCTGATGGCCAAGCGCCTCGAGGATCGACCCGCGAGTGCGGCCGGCGTCGCGGAGCTCTTGCGGGCGATCATCGCGGCGGGCTGAGGCGTACGCCCGGACGAGCGTGCCGAGCCAGGTCGGGGGTCGGCTCGACGATCGCCCGATCCCCTGCGAATCCCGGCGAACCGTCGAAGACGGCGCGCTCGAGGACGCCGTGGCCTCACTCCCCGGCCGCCGCTCCCTCGATCCGTTCCCGCACCCGACGCGCCGACTCGCGAACCGAGGCGTCTTCGAAGGGCCGGTCCAGGGTGCGTTGGGCCAGATCGAACTGGCGCTCGCGCGCGTAGAGCAGCGACAGGTTCACGGCCGCTTCGCCGAGTTCCGGCGCGATCCGGAGCGCGCGTCGGTAGATCGCCTCGGCCTCGTGGGTCTTTCCGTTGCGCTCCATCGCGGTGGCCCACTCGAGGATCAGGTTGCGGTATCGCCGCGCGATGAGCCGGGAGTGGGGGGCGTCGGCGATCGCACGCTCGAGCGTCTCCACGCGGGCCAGGATCTCCCGTCGCGGAATCATGCGCTCACGCAGCACGAATTCGCGGATCGTCGCCGCATCCCGGCCCGACCGGCGATCCTCGTTCGAGGCCGTCGCGGCGAGGTATCGGGCGTGCGGATCGACGCCGTCGGCGATCGACGCGACGAGCTTGCGATAGGCGAAGTGCCCGAGCGATCGCGCGGCGGCGAACTCGAGGAAGGGGCGGTCGTCGGTGAGCACGGGCACGCCCGACTGCCACGCGTCGAGCGCCCGGGGGCCCATCACGAAGAGCGAGAGCAGATCCTCGATTCCGTCGAGGGAGTTCAGCGCGAGCTCGTCGCCGAGCTCCCGCGCCTCGATCCGCCGAGCGAGCTCGCCCGGGTCGAGGCCGAAGGGCTCGTTCTGCAGGACGAGGATGCCGTCGTGGTCGTCCAGCCAGAGCGAGGCTTCCGGGAAGACCTCCCGGGCGGCGCGAACCATCGAGCGGGTCTCGTCGACACCCTGGCCGTAGAACGGGATCCACTGGGCGACGACGCCCCCCGGCGCGAGCGCCGCACGGGCCTCTTCGTAGAACTCGCGCGAGTAGAGATTCGAGGTCCCGGCGGTCCACGCCTGGAGCGGCTCGAGCACGATCAGGTCGTAGGTCTCGTCGGTCGCTCGCAGGAAGGCGCGGCCGTCGTCGTGATGGAGCCGCACGCCCGGTCGCTCGAAGAGGTGGTCGCTGGCGTCGGCGAACCACTTCGTGGAGAGCGCGATCACCCCCGCGTCGAGCTCGACGCAGTCGAACTCGCGAATGCCGTGCTTCCACATCGACGCGAAGGTCTGGCCCGTTCCGAGCGCGATGCCGAGGGCGCGCCGCGGCTCGGCAACGAGCAGCGCCGGGATGTGTCCGAGGCTGCGATGGCCGCCACCGGTCCCGGCGACCCAGGAGGAGTTGATCCAGATCCGGCGACGACCGCGGACGTCTTCGGTGATCATCACATCGCTCTGCGCGCCCTCGCGGAATTCGAGGACCCGCGTGTCGTCGTCGAGGCGGGCTTCGTAGATCGAGCGCGGCAGGTCGGAGGCATGGGCGAGTGCCAGGGCGCAGGCGGCGGTGCCGACGAGCGCGAGGCGGCGGGGGATCGACGGGGCGAGACGGGGCACGCCGATCCGTCGGATCACGGCGGCCAGACCGAGGGTGATCGCCACGAGCGCGAGGTTGCTTCCCGCGGTGCCGAGCAGCGGGAGGAGCACGAAGCCGGCCGTCGCGCTGCCGAGCACGGAGCCCAGGGTATTCGCGGCGTAGAGCACGGCGAAGCGCTCGCTGCCGCGTTCGTGCGCTCGAGCCATCGCGACCAGCAGCGGCAGGAGCGACGCGACGAGCGCGGAGGGCGGGCACATGAGCAGCAGGAGCAGCGCATTGCCACGCCACGAGAGACCCGACGCGAGCGCGATCTCGAGATCCTCCCGGCCCGCGAAGCCCGCGATCGCGGTGGGCACGATCGCGAAGAGCAGCGCGGCACCGAAGGCGGCGCCGCCGGCGGTCCGGGCCAGACTGGCTCGTGGATCGTCCGTCGCGTGCGCGCGGCGGATCCAGACGACGGCCAATCCGGCACCGATCGCGATCCCGAGCAGGACGGACGCGAGCACCTGCGTGAAGGCGTAGACCGTGTTCAGCACGACGAGCGAGATCAGCCGTGTCCAGACGACCTCGATCGCGAGGCCGACGAAGCCCGCGCAGCCCGCAGCGAGCCACGTCGAGACGGCGGCGGGCGCCGCGGAGCCTTCGACGGGGGGATCGTTCGACGCCGGGTGATCGGCCTGCGTCGCGCTGCGACGGTCGACCGCGAGGGCGAGCGCCGCCGCCATGAGGGCAGCCGATCCGCCGAGCCACGTCGTGCGCACGAGGCCCAGGTGCTCGATCGTCAGGAAGCCGGCGACGAGACAGCCCGCCACCGCCCCGAGCGTGTTCACCGCGTAGAGCGCGCTCATCCATCGCGCCGAACGCTCGGGCCCCAGTCGCTGGCGCTCGAGCGCTTCGAGGATCCACGGAATCGACGCGCCCATCGCGGCCGTCGGGATCAGCAGGAAGATGGCGAGGCCCGCGAGCTGGACGGCCAGGGCGAGAGCGGGGTCGGCTCCCAGTGAGCGGGCGAAGCCGCGAAGCGCTTCGGACCGCGTGAAGAGCGGCATCGAAGCGGCGGCCGCGGCCACCGCGATCAGCTCGGCGACCGCGTACGCCCGCGCGGGGCGCGCGAGGTGGATCGCGCGGCGCCCGGCCAGCAGGGCACCGATTCCCAGGCCGGCCATGAAGACCGCGAGGACGATGGCCTGCGCCGTATGCGTCGCGCTGGTGACACCGGCGATCCGGCGCGTCCAGGCGACCTGATAGGCGAGCCCCGCGCCGCCGCTCAGCGCGACGGCGACGAGGAAGGCGAGGCGCTGGCGCGCGGGGCGATCGAGACGGAAGGCGATCACGCTCCCGACATCGGCGTGGGAGCCCGGAACCTGAACGATCTCGGGGGGCTGAGCGGGCTTCTTCCCCAAGCGACGGAGGGGCCGAATCGCCTCGCGAGACGCGGCGGCCCGGGGGTCTTCGACGCGACTTCGGCCGCTATGCTGCGAGGCTGCGCCGGACGATGTGGCGAGGCGGCCTCCCGTCGAGTCGGTCATGCCGCCGGACGCGAAACGCGCTGCAGAAGGGAGTCGAGGATGTGGGGAGAAGTCTGGGGAACGCTCGTCTGGCGTGGTGCTGCGGCCGTCCCGTTCATGGGGCCCGGTGGCTGGCTGCTGCTCGGGGCCGTACTCGGGGTGGTCGGCTGGTCGATGCTCGGACGCCATCCGCGCATCGCGGGGGCGAGCGTCGCGATCGCATTGCTCGCCGTGCCCGTGGTCGGCATCGCGCTCACCGTGCCCCACGCCTTCACGAACGGGACGGTCGCCGACGCGGATCAGGTCAACGCGAACTTCCAGGCGGTGGAGGACGCCCTCGCCCTGCCGACGGTGAACGCACTCGCGATGAACGCACCCTGGACGGCGTACGGCGCGGGCTATGCGGTCCCGGGCTACTACAAGGACGCCTCGGGCATCGTCCATCTGCACGGACTGGTACGGAACGACAGTCTGTCGACGGGGACCCTCGCGACGCTCCCGGTCGGATTCCGACCCGCGGCGCGTCACATCTACCAGGCCGCCGAGCTCCAGGAGACGACCCGCGTCGACGTGAACTCCGCCGGTGACATCAACGTCGTGACGAACCCGACGCAGGTCTGGTTCGACCTCTCGGGCATCTCGTTCCTGGCGGAGCAGTAGGCGCCCTCCCCGAGCGTGATCGATCGGCCACGCGTCCGATCTTTCTGCCCGGAACGTGAACCCCTTCACGCAGCACGCCCGTCACCACCGATAGCCTGCCCTCGAGTCCAACGACCCGTCGGGAGGCCATCCCATGCCGCGCATCGCCGCTTCTGCCCTCGTGATCCAGCTCGCGACTACCGCCCTCCTCGCCGGCGGCGCCGCCGCCAGCGACGGCGTCCTCGAGCTGAACCATGCCTGCGCCACGACGACCGGCTGCGTCTCCGGCGACGCCCCCGGCTACCCCATCACCCTCGATGGCGCCGCCGGACGCAGCTACCGGCTGACGAGCGACCTGCGCGTGCCGATGGCGACCCACGGCATCGTGATCGGTCACTCCGGCACGACTCTCGATCTCGGTGGCTTCACGATCGCCCAGGCCTGCACGTGGCCGAGCCCGGGTGGCGGCACGCAATTCTGCCTCCGCAACGGCGAGGGCGACGGCATCCGCACGACCTCGAACGTCGCGATCGAGGGCGTCCAGGTCCGCCACGGGACCGTCCACTTCATGGGCGGCAAGGGTGTCTTCCTCGGCCCGGAGTCGATCGTCGACTCCGTGGTCGTGCGCGAGTCGGGCGACGACGGGATCTACGTCGGCACGGCCTCCGTCGTCACCGACTGCATCGTCGAAGAGAACGACGGCTGGGGTGTCTTCGGCGGCGGCACGCTCACCCGCAGCACGGCGCGCGGCAACACGACGGGTCTCCACTGGCAGGGCACGATCTCACACAACCAGGTCAGCCAGAGCGCGATCTACGGCATCCAGGCGAGCTCCGGCTCCGTGATCACGCACAACAGCGTCACCAGCAGCGACACGGCCGGGATCAACTGCAATCGCGACTGCCGCATCGCGGACAACGCCGTCCGATCGAGCGGCACGGGATCGACGGACTACGGCATCGAGTGCCGCGGCGGCTGCAGCGTGTCCGACAACATGGTGCAGGGCAGCGGGGGCTGGGGCATCAAGCTCTGGGATCCGGAAGCGAGCTATCGGGGCAACACCGTCTCCGACAGCGGCGTCGGCTCGATCGACGGCGGCTTCGACCTCGGCCACAACGCCTGCGACGGCGCCCTCTGCCCGTGATGCAGACCGGAGCCGACCGCGGCGCCCCCCGCGCTCAGCGCGACGGACACGGATCGAGTCGCAACGCGACGGATCCCTCCCCCGCTTCGAGCGGATAGAGCCCGATCGCGCCAGCGAGGCGCGCGACGGCGTATTTCCCGACCTTGCGGACATGGATCGCGCGGACGGTCTCACGGTCCTCGTCGAAGAGAGCCGGCCGCACGCAGCTTCGCTCGCCGCCCCGCAGCATCTCCACCCGCGCCCCGTCGAGCGCGTGCTCGAGCGCCTTCGCTCGCGGCATCCCGACCCACGCGCCGTCCTCGCGGTCGATGATCCAGAGCCGGAGCTCCGCCGGTCGACCGCGGCTTTCCGTCGCGTAGAGCGAGATCACCTCCTCCATCTCGGCCATCGTCGCGTAGAGCGCGAGGTAGACGACGACCGGGCTCACGACCATCGCCGCGACGACGAGCGCACGCGGCTTCGCCACTAGCACGAGCAGCCCGCCGAGCACGAGCGCCCCCAGACCGCCGACGAGATTGCCGCCGCCGGGCATCGCGTAGGCGCCGTCGTGCTGGAGACGGACGAGGAAGACGGCCAGGCCGAGGGCGAGCAGCGCGATGCCCAGCACGCGCTGGAACGTCGAGCGGGTCGAAGGGGACGAGGCGGACGTCGGCGTGGTGGGCTCACTCATGGTTTCTCCCTGGATCGACCCGGCGAGGGCATCCGGTCTTCGAGGCCTGCGACGAGCGTCCGAGGGTCGCACGACTCCGAGCGATCGCTCCAGTGCCGCGCCGCGTGACCCGACGGATCGACACGGAACGCCCGGCGGAGGCCTCAGCGAGCGGTCAACCGACCGTATACCGTGCTCAGGCTCTCGACGAGCCGATCCGGCTTCGGAAGGATGTCGAAGCCGCCGCGCCCGAAGAGCGCGGGCAGGACCTCGCGCGCCACCTCGTCGACGGCCAGCGCATGCGTATGGATCTCGCGCTCGTGGGCCTCGCGCAAGGCCTGCCGAACGTCGGCGATCCCGTAGCGACCTTCGTAGCGGTCGTAGTCGGTGGGCTTTCCATCGCTGATCAGGAGCAGCAGGCGCCGTTCGGCGGGCGTCGCCGCGAGCACGGCGGTCATGTGGCGCAGGGCCGGACCGATCCGCGTGTAGCCTCGTGGCGTCAGACCGGCGAGCCTCCGCTTGCCGAGACTCCAGGCCTCGCCCTCGCGATGGAGGGTCCAGACGTAGCAGCGATTTCGCGTCTCCGACGCGAAAGCGAAGATCTCGAGCCGGTCACCCAGCTCGTGGGCGACCTCTCCGAGCACGAGGGCCGCCTCTCGCGCCACGTCGAGGATCCGGCGTCCGCCCACCCAGGAATCGGTCGACATCGACGCATCGATCAGCACGAGCGTCGCGAAGTCCCGACGTCGCTTCGTCTCGCGAAGATAGAGGCGCGGATCGCCCCCGTGTCCGGTCCGGATGGCCACGCGCTCGCCGATCGCGGCCTCGAGATCGATGTCTTCGCCATCGAGCTGCCGCGGCGCCGGCCGAAGGCCCGCGCGATGCGCTTCGAGGCGAAGCCGAAGTCGCCGCACGAGACGGCGGTGCGTCCGCAGGGTCTCCACCGCCCAGCGGGCGTCACCGATCCGTCCCGCGCGTGGATAGACCGTGCACCAGCCCTTTCGGTAGACATGCTGGCGTGCGTCCCACTCGTCGTAGGCGATGCCCCGTCCCAGGCCGGGATCGGAGGCCGCATCGGCGATCTCGCCGACCACGTCGAGGTCCATCCGCAGAATCGAGCCGGCCGACTGCCGCGTGCGGATGAGGTCACCGAGGTCGACCTCGTCGAGGGCGTCGAGGTGCTGGCCGAGCTCGTCGGTGCCGTCGAGATCGCGCCGGCCACCGCGGTAGCGATCGAGGGTCTCGGCCCGCTCGAAGGGAGCGCCGGGCGGCGCGCCCTGCCCCTCCTCCTCGTCGACGTCGACGCGGCGGATCGCCGACGTCGCAGGCGCCTCGAGCTCGGTGGTCGGCCCCTCGGCCCCCCGTTCCCCTGCACCGGGCGCCCCCGTCACGACGGCGTCCTCGGGCCGCTCGAGCCACTCGCTCCAGATGGGGATCGGCGGGCTACGCCGTCGTCCTCGGCGTAGGCCGACGAGCTGCCTGCACAGAGACTCGTCTTCCCACGGACGCCCCCCTTCGAGCGCCCGACGGCGGGCGTCTTCGAGCAGCGCCTCCCGATCGTCGAGCGACGACGTGAGGACACGACGCCGCTCGAGCACCTTCGCCATCACGCGGTCGTGCGATGCGCGAAACCCGGGAAGATCGGCGGCCATCGCATCGACCGCGGCCCGGGTCCGGCGAAGCGCCTCGAGCGCCCCCTCGAAGGTGTCGCTCACCGGCGAGATGCCGGCGCTGGGCCGTCCGTGCATGCCCGACAGCGTGACGACCTGAACCCGGTAGGCGTCGGCGTCGAGCTCCTCGCCGCCACCCAGGCAGATCCGCTCGGGCAGGAGAAGATCGTGCCCACGCAGTCCGCCGACCCCGGCACCGACCCGGACACGCACCGCTGCGCCCGTCAGGAGCCGAGCGAGGACTCCGAGCCGCTCGCCCAGGGTCTCGAACGCGACCCCGGCGAGCGCGTCGGGCGACGTCGGCGCGCTCCAGCCGAAGCGGCGCCAGCCGGCGAGGAGTCCGCGGAAGGTCTTCTCCTCCCAGTCGAGCCAGTCCGCGAGGCCCAACTCAGAAGACCAGGGCGACGAGGTCACGCAGGCCGCCCGCCACCTCGGGGTCGTCGGTCAGCGCCTCGACGATCGCGTGGTCGCAGGCCGCGCGGGGCGGCGATCCCGCCTCGAGGAGCCGCGCCGCATTCACGAGCAGCCGGGTCGACGGACGCTCCGCCAGCCCCAGGGTCTCGAGCCCGCGCAGCTTGCCCGCGAGCGCGACCAGCCGCCTCGCATGGTCGGCGCCCACGCCCGTCTCGCCGATGAGGATCTCGCGCTCGACCTCGGGCTCGGGATAGTCGAAGGAGAGCGCCACGAAGCGCTGTCGCGTCGAGGGCTTCAGCTCCTTCAGCCCACGCTGATACCCCGGGTTGAAGCTCACCACGAGCATGAACTCGTCGGGCGCCTCGAGAGTCTCGTCGCGGCGATCGAGGTGGAGCTGACGGCGATGATCCGCGAGGGGGTGGACGACGACCACGACGTCGCTCCGCGCCTCGGCGAACTCGTCGAGGTAGAGGATCGCGCCGCTGCGCACGGCGCGCGTGACCGGCCCATCCTGCCAGACCGTGTCGCCGCCCTCGAGCAGATAACGCCCCGTGAGATCGACCGCCGACGTCTCGTCGTGACAGGCTACGGTCACGAGCGGGCGACCGAGTCGCGCGGCCATGTGCTCGACGAGCCGCGACTTGCCGCAGCCCGTCGGGCCCTTCAGCAGCAGCGGCGTGCGCAGCGCATGGGCCCGCTCGAAGACCTCGCACTCGTCGGCGACCGGCCGGTACCAGGGGACTTCGTCGCCGTTTGCCGTGCGCGTGCTCACGACGGGCTCACGCGCGCTCGATCGCCTCGTCGCTGGGGAGGCCGTACTGGATGAAGTTCCAGACGAACAGGACCACGCCCAGCGTCAAAAGGCACGCTGCGAGGACCACCCCTCCGAAATGGACCTCCACGGCTTCCTGGACGGCGAGGAAGTCCATGCCGATCCGACGCTCCATGTAGACCTGGGCGATGCCGGCGACCGCGAAGGCACCCGTCATGCCCATCATCCCGACGTTCGACGTCCAGAACGCCCACTCGGGCAGGGAGCCCTTGAAGCGCTTCCTCCCCGTCATGTTCGGCATCGCGTACGAGATCATCGCGAGCACGAGCATCGCGTAGGCGCCCCAGAAGGCCATGTGTCCGTGCATCGCCGTGATGATCGTCCCGTGGGTCCAGAGGTTCACCTGCGGAAGGGTATGCGCGAAGCCCAGGAAGCCCGCCCCCACGAAGGACATCACGCCGCAGCCGACGGTCCAGAAGAGTGCGATGCGATTCTCGTGATGCATGCCGCCCCGCCGCGCCATCGTGACCGCATACATCGCCATACCGAGGAAGGCGAGCGGCTCGAGCGCCGAGAAGACGCCTCCCACGAGCAGCCAGTACTCGGGCGTACCGATGTAGTAGTAGTGGTGGCCCGTACCGAGGATGCCCGACAGGAAGGTGAACCCGACGATCACGTAGAGCCACTTCTCGATCAGCTCCCGATCCACGCCCGTCAGCTTGATGAGCAGGAAGGACAGGATTCCGCCCATGATCAGCTCCCAGACGCCCTCCACCCAGAGGTGAACCACCCACCAGCGGAAATAGGAGTCCAGCACCTGGCTCTCGAACGTGATCATGCCGGGCAGATAGAGGAGTGCGGCCGCCGTGAGACCGACGAGCAGCACGCTGCCCGTCGTCGTGAAGCGCTCGGCACCGAGCGCCGTGCGGCCGACGACGTAGAGGAAGAGGAGTACGTCGACGACGACCAGGTAATCGAGCGGACGGGGAATCTCGAGGAACTTGCGTCCCTCCCACCAGCCGAACTGGAAGCCGATGATGGCGGTGACGCCGACCACGACGAGCGCCGCCCACTGCAAGACCGCCAGCTTCTCGCTCACCAGCTCGCGCTCGGCCTCCTCGGGCACGATGTAGTAGGCGGCGCCCATGAAGCCCGAGAGGAGCCAGAAGACGAGCAGGTTCAGATGCGACGACCGCGCCGCGTTGAAGGGGATCAAGTCGTGCAGACCGTCGTAGCCCATGTGGGCGAAGCCCAGGATGAAGCCGAAGACGATCTGCAGGACGAAGAGCAGCATCGAGGTGGCGAAGAAGAGATAGGCCACGCGCTGTGATCGGTACTTCATGGTCGACCTCCTACTTCAGAGTGCCGAGCCAGGCGACCAGCTCGGCACGAGTGTCGTCCGCGAGGCCGAGCTTCGGCATGGCGGTTCCGGGCTTCACGGACTGCGGATCGGCCAGCCATCGATCGAGCTCCGAGGCGGTCATCCGATGGGCGACGCCGTCGAGGGCGGGACCGACGTTGCCGCCCCGTCCGCCCACGGCGTGGCAGGCGATGCAGACCGTGTCGAAGTAGGCGGGGCGAGCGGCGGAGGCCTGGACCTCGGCCGTGCTCGTGAGCTTCACGTCGGGGGCCATGTCGGGAGCCGGCGGGAAGCCATTCGTGTCGACATGGCCGATCCAGTCGAGGAAGGCGATCACGTCGGTGATCTGCTCCTCGTCGAAGCCGTATCGCACCATCCGGCGCTTGCCGGGATACATCGCCTCGGGATCACGCAGGAAGATCCGGATCCACTCGGCACCCCGTCGCTCGACGACGCGCGTCAGCTCGGGCGCGTAGTAGGCTCCCTCGCCGAGGATCGTGTGGCAGCCCATGCAGTTGTTCGAATCCCAGATGTGCTTCCCACGGACCACCGACGCGGTCAGGGCCTCGGAGTTCTGACGCTCGGGAACCTGTCGTAGCGTGTCGATCGTCAGCAGGATGAAGATCGCCGAGAAGAAGACGGTCCCGGCGAGGAAGAAGACACGCGCCTGTGATTTCGTGAGCATCCTGTCGTCCTCCCTATCGCCCTCTCGACCGGGTCGGATGGGTCGGCGCTCTTCGGAACGCCGCGGAGCGGCTGATCCCATCAAGATCCTATTATCATGGTCATATGATTTTAAGCAAGCGCCCGAGCTCTCCTGACCCGCGTTTTGGCAAGTCATGACCCTCTTGTCCCAGACGAGTCGCTACGCACTCCAGGCCACGGCCTACATGGCGGAGTGCGAAGACGGCGCCCACCGCGCCACGGTCGGCGACATCGCCAGCGCGCTCGGTGTGCCACGCAACTACCTGTCCAAGATCCTCCATCAGCTGGCAAAGCGAGGGATTCTCACCTCGACACGCGGCCCGGGTGGTGGCTTCCGTCTCGCGACGCCGCCCGAGCAGATTCGTCTGATCGAGATCATCGAGACCGTCGAGCCGCGCCCGGCGGCGCGCGAGTGCCTGCTGGGGCGACCGGTCTGCAGCGACACGACCCCCTGCTCCGCCCACGACCGGTGGCGGGAGGTCAACGACGCGATGACCCGGTTTCTGGAGGAGACGACGCTCGCCGACCTCGCGATCGGAGCGCGGCGCGACGGCCGGGACGACGTCTAGAGCGTGACGCGCTCCGCCCCCGCCTCCTCGAAGAAGGCCGGCGGCGGCGCGTCGGCGTCGAGGCCGAGTCCCGCGTCCTCGACGGGCGCAGCCTCCGTCGCCTCGGGCGCCGTCGCCACGCCCTGCAGCTCGGCGAGCTCGCGGGCGGCGCTGCGATGGCCCTGCTCGGCGGCGCGCTCGAGCCATTGCATCGCCTCGTCGCGCGAGAGGCTCTTCGACAGGCCACGCGAGAACATGCCGCCCAGGTTGTACTGCGCCGGCGCATGTCCCTGCTCGGCGGCCATCCGCCACCAATGCTCGGCCTCGCTCGAGTCGACCGCGACGCCCTGCCCCGTCAGGTAGATCGTGCCGAGCATGTTCTGCGCGCCGGGATGCTTGTGCTGCGCCGCGAGCCGGTACCAGCGGATCGCCTCGTCGAAGTCCTGCTCGACGCCGAGGCCCTTCAGGTAGAGCACGGCCAGGTTGTTGCACCCGTTCGCGTCGCCCTGCTCCGCCGCCTTGCGGCTCCATTCGAGGGCCTCGTCGTAGCGCTGGATGACGCCGTCTCCGCGCGCGTAGAGGAAGCCGAGCTGGGCCTGGGCCGGGGCGAAGCCCGCCTCGCCGGCCTGTCGGTAGTACTTGACGGCCTGGGTCGCATCGCGCGGCACGAGCACGCCCTCGTCGTAGATCACGCCGAGCCGGTACTGCGAGATCGCATAGCCCTGTCCGGCCGCGTCGCGGTAGTAGGCGATCGCCGCGTCGACGTCCGGGTCGACGCCGAGGCCCTGCTCGTGGGCCTCGCCGAGTCGATGCAGCGCGCCGATATGGCCGAGCTCCGCGGCGCGCCGCCACCAGGTCACAGCGGCGACGGGATCGGGCGTCGCGTCCTCGCCGCTCTGCGCCAGCTCGCCGAGCATGAAGAGCGCGGGTGCCTGGCCGGCCTCGCCGGCGCGCATCAGCCAACGCCGCCCCTCCGCCACGTTGCGCCGACCGTCCTCGGCCGTCGCGAAGAGCAGGCCGAGCTCGCTCTGGGCCTCGGGCAGGTCCTGCTCCGCCGCGAGCGTGAGCCATCGGATCGCCTCCGACTGGGCCCGCCCCTGCCGCTCCTCGCCCGCGCGCTCGGCGACGGCGCGATGGAAGCGGCCGACCTCGAGCTGGGCCGCCGCTTCCCCGGCCTCGGCGCGCTCGACGAGCTCCGCCGGCGGAGTCGCGTCGTCCTCGGACACGGGCGTCGCGTCGATCTGGTTGCAGGCCAGCGCCGCCAGCGCGACGAGCCCGACGACGAAGCCGAGCCGCCCGAACGTCCCGCGCCGCTGCGATTCCCGATTCCGCATCCCGGACCCTCCCGACGGCCGCCGAGGCGCGGCGTCGGAGGTCGTCATCGGACGGACGGGAGGGTCGATTGAGTGAGCGGGACCACGCCGGGGGCCCGATCGGACGGACGGCCGACGGGGCCCGCGACTGCGGTCCGGTCGCCGCCTCCCCGGAAGCCCCCCGAGAGCCCGGCCGATCCCGGTCCGCGGCCGTCCAGCCCGAGGCCCGCTCAGCCCCGCAGCGGCCCCAGCCCCGCCGCCTCGCGACAGGCCTCGAGCACGGGGGTCGCGAGCGCCCGGGCGCGCTCGGCCCCGTCGCGCAGGATCGCCTCGACCTCGTCCGGCTTCTGCTCGAAGTGCGCCCGGCGCTCGCGCATCGGCTCGAAGTAGTCCATCAGCCGCGCGAGCAGATCCTTCTTGACGTCGCCGTAGCCGAGCCCGCCCGCGCGGGCGCGCGCGAACATCTCGTCGCGCTCGGCCTGCGTCGCGAAGAGGCTCCAGAGCTGGAAGAGCGCCTGGCTCGTGTCCTTCGGCGCGTCGACCGGCGTCGAGTCGGTCACGATGCCCATCACGGCCTTCTTGACCTTCCCCTTCGCCGCGAACATCGAGATCGTGTTGCCGTAGGACTTCGACATCTTCTGCCCGTCGGTCCCGGGCACGGTCGCCGTGTCCTCGAGGATGTAGGGATCGGGCAGGACGAGGGCCTCGCAGTCGTAGAGACGGTTGAAGCGCTGGGCCATGTCGCGGGCCATCTCGATGTGCTGCTTCTGGTCGCGGCCGACGGGCACGAGATGCGAGCCGTAGAGCAGGATGTCCGCAGCCATCAGCACGGGGTACGTGAAGAGGCCGTGGTCGACGTCCTCACCCTTGTCCTGCGCGGCCTTGTAGGCGTGCGCGCGTTCGAGCATGCCCATCGGCGTGATCGAGGTGAGGATCCAGGTCAGCTCCGTGACCTCCGGCAGGTCGCTCTGCCGGAACAGGATCGCGCGCTCGGGATCGAGGCCGGCGCCGAGGTAGTCGAGCGCGACCGCGAGGCTGTTGCGGCGACGCTCGGCGCCGTTTCGCACCGAGGTCATCGAGTGGTAGTCGGCCACGAAGTAGAGCGCCGTATCGTGCTCGTCCTGCAGCGACACGAACTGGCGCAGGGCGCCGAAGTAGTTGCCGAGGTGCAGGTTCTCGCCCGTCGGCTTCGTACCCGAGAGCACGATCTGCTGGCGCTTCGGCAGGGGGGTCGGCGCCTCGGCCGTCTCGTCTTGCTTCTTCTTCGACATGGATTCGGTCCGGCGGGTCCTGATCGATCGGGTGCGGGTGTGTCGGGTGGCGAGGCGCGGGGGCGGGCACGCGCGTCCCGATTCGGGCCGTGGATTCAGTCGGCGACGGGCGTGAGCCAGTGGGCGAAGTCGGGATCGGCGCCGCGGGTGACGCGCTCGAAGCGATCCCGCAGCGTGGTCGAGATCGGCCCCGGACAGGCCTCGCCGAGCTCGCGGCCGTCGACGGACTCGACCGGCCAGACCCCCGCACTCGTGCCGGTCAGGAACGCCTCCCGCGCCTGGAGCAGCGCCGCGGGCGGGAGCTTTGCCTCGCGGAAGGAGATGCCGCAGGCCTTCGCGAGCTCGATGATCGAGCTGCGGGTCACGCCGTGCAGAACGCGCTCACGCTCCGGCGTCAGCAGCTCGCCCGTCTCGTCCACGAGGAAGAGGTTCGTCGTCGGCCCTTCCGCGAGATGGCCGAACTCGTCGACCAGCACGATCTCGTCGTAGCCCTGCGCGCGCGCCCGCGCCTTCGCCGTCATCGGCGACGCGTAGTTCGCCGAGACCTTCGCCTGGGGCGAGAGGATGTCGTCGCGCCGATTCGCGCGCTCCTTCTCGATCCACAGCTTCAGATGTTGCGGCTTCGGCGGCGACGGACGCGGCAGCCGATCCGTGATGTCGGCGCGGGGATCGTAGGCGGCGATCGCAATCGTGACGTGGGTGTCGACAGGCACGACGTCGATCTCGACCGAGGCGAAGTAGGCGCTGATCTTCGCGGCGCGCGCGCCGGGATTCGCGCGGACGGCCTCGCGGATCGCCTCGAAGATCTCGTCCTGGCTCTGCTCGACGGGCAGGCCCATCAGCCCGCACGAGTGGAAGAAGCGCTCGACGTGCTCCCGCAGCCGGAAGACGGCGGCCCCTCGGGGCGTGTCGTGCACCGACATGTAGTCGAAGACGAGGGAGCCGCGCTGATGCGAGTGCGAGAGGACGTGGACGGTCGCCTCGGCCCACGGGCGCAGCGCGCCGTCGATCCAGACCCGCCGGTCGGGATGGCGCGAGACGCCCGAATTCGAAGGGGTTCCAGCCACGCGCCGGAATGTATCAGCATTCCCCGCGCGGATCCGCGAGGCCGCGCGTTTTTCCTGCCACGAAGGAGGCCCCGACCGTCACCTCCCCTGCGTCGGGCGGCGGTCCGCGACGCGGACCGACCCGGACCGGATCCGATCGATCCCCCCGCGACGCCGACGCCGAAGCTGCAGCAGACGGTAGACAGTAGAGAGAAGGAAGAGCCCCCATGAGCACCGCCCTCCGCCAGGCCAGCCACGTCCTCACGACCGCCGCCCGCCTCTACGTCGAGCTCGCCGTCTCCGCGACCGACCTGCTCCGCCCGCGACGCTACGGCCGGCGCTGAGCCCGGGCCCTGGCCTTCCGAGGGCTACGGCTCCTCGGTCGCCGCGGGCTCGCCGTTCTGCTTTAGCCGATTCCAGGCGTCGAGGGTCTCGTCGCGACGGCGCGCGGCGGTCGCCGCGGGCTCTTGGCTCTTGACCCAGGTCCGCGCGGCCAGCGCGATCGCGAAGAGCATGGCCGCGATCGCGATCATCAGGAAGTCGATCGACGAGAGCCCGAAGATCGTGGGCCGGTAGGCGGTCGCCATCGACACGACCTTCAGGACGAAGCCCACGAAGAGCGACGTCCATCCGGCGAGCAACATCAGGTCGATCAGGGGCAATACGGGCATCGCGCTCTCCCTCGTGCGGGTCGTGCGCCGTGCCCGGGTCCGCGCCCTGCCCGCCGGGCCGGGACCCGGATCGGGCGAACGCGGATCGTGCCCCTCCCTCGCTCGCGACGCCGCTCGCTCGGATCATCCTAAACCGCGACGGCCGCGCGGGTCAAACCATGCGCATGGGATTCCGCGGGCCTGCGCGATCGGGAATGGCTGGGCCCCGAACGCGCCCCGATCCCGTGGCGGCGGTTGGACCCGGCGCTACATTCTGCCGCCCGGCGACCCTGGCGGTCGCCTGCCCACCCGGGTCACCGGGATTCGGGCGCCCCATGCGGGTGGTGGAGCTCCGGGTCGACGCACGACGCCGACCGACCGATGGCGACGGCCAGCGGGATCGGACTCCCCACGCGATCCCGGGGCCGACGTAGCTCAGTTGGTAGAGCAGCTCATTCGTAATGAGCAGGTCATCGGTTCGAGTCCGATCGTCGGCTCCATTTCCCTACTCCGTTTCGGGTCAATTGCGACTGTTCAGTCCCCGCGCCTACGACTGGGGCCAGGCGGCGGCGCGGTTCGACGCCGTGCGCGTATCCGCGCAGCCGACGCGATCAGGCGACCTGAAATGGCGGTACTCGTCGCGCACCATTCGCGCCGACATCCCTGCGACGTCGGACTGCGCCCTCCGTCGCGTGCCCTGTGTTAATCGCCCGAGCTCCGCTCGGCGGTGCCTGACGCGCCCCTCGGGTGGTAGAGTGGCCCTCATCGAACGCGACCTGGGCGCAGGCTTATCAGCCCCTGGTCTTCACGCGCACAGCAAGGAAGGGAGCGCCCTGCTCTCCGCCCGTACTCCGTCAATCTGAGGTCGAGAGAACCGTTCATGATCACCGGCGAGATCAAATCCAAAGTCGACAAGATCTGGGACACGATGTGGTCCGGGGGCGTGTCGAACCCGCTCTCGGTCATCGAGCAGCTCACCTACCTGCTCTTCATCAAGCGCCTCGACGAGGTCCACACGCTCAAGGAAGCGAAGGCCGCCCGAACCGGGAAGCCGATCGAGGATCCGATCTTCGCCCCCGGCGAGGATCACCTCCGCTGGACCCGATTCAAGGACGCCGCCCCCGAGAAGATGTTCGAGACGGTCCGGGACGAAGTCTTCCCCTTCATCAAGGGGCTCGGGAGCAAGGGCGACGGCGAGGAGCGGTCGACCTACGCGCATCACATGAAGGACGCGACCTTCATGATGCCCTCGCCCCGGGTCCTGGCCAACGTGGTCGACCAGCTCGACGCGATCGACATGTCCGACCGCGACACCAAGGGCGACCTCTACGAGTACATGCTCGGGAAGATCGCGAGCGCCGGGCAGAATGGTCAGTTCCGGACGCCGCGACACATCATCAAGCTGATGGTGGACATGACGGCGCCGACCCCGAAAGACGTCATCTGCGACCCGGCCTGCGGCACGGCGGGCTTCCTCGTCGCCGCCTCCGAGTACCTCGTCGAGCACCACAGCGACGCGATCTACAAGGACGCCGCCGCCCGTCGCCGCTTCAATGCGGGCACCTTCCACGGCTACGACTTCGACAACACGATGCTTCGGATCGGAAGCATGAATATGCTGCTGCACGGCGTCGAGAATCCGGACATCCGGTACAAAGATTCCCTGGCGCAGGCGGACGATGATGACGATGCGGAGAGGTACTCTCTAGTCCTAGCCAATCCGCCCTTCTCAGGGAGCTTGGATTACGAATCCACCTCGAAGGACCTCCTGCGAACGGTCAAAACACGGAAGACAGAACTCCTATTCCTAGCGCTATTTAGAAAAATCCTGCGGCAAGGGGGACGCGCCGCAGTAGTAGTACCAGCCGGCGTACTTGAGTCCGACAGCAAGGCTCACTCCGAAGCCAGGCGAATGCTCGTTGAGGAGATGAACCTCGAAGCGGTAATCAAGCTGCCACACTGGGTATTCAAGCCCTACGCTAGCGTGGACACCTCTATCCTATTGCTATCGAAAGGGGCCATCACAAATGGGGTCTGGTTTTACCGCGTTGAGAATGACGGCTATGCAGACGACGCCCAAAAGAGCGAGATAGAGGGGACTGAACTGAATCAAGTGGTAGATCTCTGGAGGAATCCCGAAAAACGAATCCGCACTTCGAACAAGAGAAAGCATCGGACGGTTTCGATCGAGGAAATCAGAGCCAACAACTACGACCTTTGCCCGCCCTATTACTTAAGTGGCCATAGATACCCCGAGAACGCACGCTTGATGCGACTCGGAGAGCTTTTCGACATTTCTAAGGGTCCGTCGGCAGCCGCCTCCGCGCTCGACGAGGGGAAATATCCGTTTGTCACATCTTCGCTGAGGCCCCGTCGATCCAATACGTGGTCCTTTGACGGCGCCGCGATCTGCATCCCCACCGTTTCCGCCACTGGGCATGGCCATGCTGCAATACGAACGATCCATCTCATTGAGGGAAGATTCGACGCATCCTCAATTACGGCAGTATTGACACCCAAGTCGCCAAGTCTCCCAATCGCCGTCGTCTACTACTATCTGTTGGCTCACAAGGACGAACTTATCGTCCCGCTGATGCGCGGCGCGACGAACAAATCCCTCAGCATCGACCGCCTAGCTGATCTCGAAATACCGATCCTTAACGAGTCGTCGACGGAAGCAAAGGTCGTGGCTGCATTGCTCGGGACGGTGAAGGAGATCGCTGCGGCCCGGCAGGAGGTGTTCAAGCTAGAGGTCGCGCATGACGCAATGGTCGAAAGACTTCGACTTATCGGCCAAGATCACCCGGAGACGTCATGAGCGCATTTGAACGGCATCCTCGGCCGTCTCGAACCGACCCCAAGTGCAGATCCAGAGCCGTCTTCTCGCTGGGGCCATCGAAGGCGCCCCGGGACGGTTACTGAGCTCCATGGAGATCTCTGCCAACTACGCGTTCCTGAAACAGGAGTTCCCGCACGCGGCGGAGAGCGCGAGCTATGCAGAGCGGCACGTCTACGGCGACCCCCGCGCCTCCTGCTTCCATGCCCGGCACGCGCTGGAAGCGCTCATCAAGCGGATCTACAGGGTCGACAAGACCCTGAGCCATCCCAAGGTCCAACATCTCGACCAGTACCTGGTAGGAGCAGACTTCCGCGCCCTGGTACCGGAGGTCGTCTGGCAGAAAGCCGACTACATCCGAAGGGCGGGCAATGTCGCGGTCCACGGCAGGAGGGCACCTACGCCAGACACCGCACTCGACGTCCTTCGCGAGCTTTTCCACGTCATGTATTGGACGGGCCGGACCTACCTGCGTAAGGGGGCCGAAGATCTACAGGGCAAGGAGTTCGACGAATCCCTCGTCCCGAGAGTCGACCGGCAGGCGACGCCCGCCAGCCTCGAAGAGCTGGAGGCCCTCAAGGCGGCGCGGGACACCGCAGACGAAGCTCGCAAAGAGGTCGAGAGCGAACTCGACACATTGCGCGAACGCCTCGCCGTGATCAAGGCGGAGAACGAGGCCGTCCCCGAGACCCACGCCTGGAATGAAGACGAGACCCGACGGAGGCTCGTCGACTTCGCACTCGAGCGCGCCGGGTGGTCGCTCGATCAGCCGCTGGACCGCGAGTACGAGCTCACGGGGATGCCCACCCGGACGGGCATCGGCTATGCGGACTACGTGCTGTGGGGCGACGACGGCAAGCCGCTCGGAGTCGTGGAGGCGAAGAAGACCACCGTCGATCCCGAGGTCGGCCAGCAGCAGGCGAAGCTCTACGCGGATTGCCTGGAGGCCATGCACGGCCAGAGGCCGATCATCTTCTACACGAACGGGTACACGACCCGTCTCTGGGACGACGCCCTCTACCCGCCCCGCACCGTCGCCGGGTTCTACAAGAAGGACGAGCTAACCACGCTGATCCTGCGCCGCGACCAGCGGAACCCGATCGACATCGCGCAGGTCAAGGACGAGATCGTCGAGCGCTACTACCAGAAACGAGCCATCGCCAGCATCGGCGCGCAGCTCGCTAACGCCCGCCGCAAGGCGCTCCTCGTCATGGCGACCGGGACGGGCAAGACGCGGACGGCGATCGCCCTCGTCGACCTGCTGCAGCGGGCGGGCTGGGTCAAGCGTGTGCTCTTCCTGGCCGACCGCGTCTCACTCGTGAACCAGGCGGTCACCGCCTTCAAGGCACACTTGCCCGACTCGAGCCCGGTCAACCTAGTCACCGAGAAGGACACTTCGGGCCGGGTCTACGTCTCGACCTATCCGACCATGATGGGTCTGATCGACGAGACCCTCTCAGGCCGGACGGGGAACGAGGCCCGATTCGGCATAGGCCACTTCGACCTCGTGATCATCGACGAGGCCCATCGCTCGGTCTACCAGAAATACGGCGCAATCTTCCGCTACTTCGACTCGCTCCTGGTCGGCCTGACCGCGACGCCGCGGGAGCAGGTCGATCGGAATACCTACGCACTCTTCGACCTCGAGCCGGGCGTACCGACGGACGCCTACGAGCTCGAGACCGCCGTCGCAGATGGCTTCCTCGTCCCGCCGCGCGTCCAGCAGGTCGATCTCCGCTTCCCCCGAGAAGGCATCGACTACGAGTCCCTGAGCGACGAGGAGAAGGAGCAATGGGAGGGCCTCGACTGGGGAGACGACGTCGAGCCCGGAGTCCTCCCCGACCGCGTCAACGCCTCCGCCATCAACAGCTGGCTCTTCAACAAGGACACCGTCGACAAGGTCCTCCAACACCTGATGGAGCACGGTCACAAGGTCGAAGGCGGCGACCGTCTCGCCAAGACGATCCTCTTCGCCCGCAACCACGAGCACGCAAAGTTCATAGAGGACCGCTTCAACCATCACTACCCGCACTACGCTGGCCACTTCGCCCGCATCATCGACAACTACGCGAAGTACCCCCAGAGCATCCTCGACGACTTCTCGCAGAAGGACAAAGCGCCGCACATCGCCATCTCCGTCGACATGCTCGATACCGGCATCGACGTCCCCGAGGTCGCGAACCTCGTCTTCTTCAAGCCCGTCTACTCGAAGATCAAGTTCTGGCAGATGATCGGGCGCGGCACGCGCCTCTGCCCCGACCTCTTCGGCCCCGACGCGGACAAGGAGGACTTCCGGGTCTTCGACTTCTGCTTCAACTTCGACTTCTTCCGAGAGCATCCAGAGGGCATCGAGGGAGGCGGCGCCGTCCCCCTCGGCACGCGCCTCTTCCGCTCCCGCGTCCTGCTCCTCGGGCATGTCCAGGCGACCCCCGACCTCGATCCCGACGCCGCCCTCCGCGGGACTTTGACGACCGACCTCCAGGGCGAGGTCGCAGCCATGAACCGAGAGAACTTCATCGTCCGGATGCACCAGGAGTCGGTCGACCGTTTTCGCGCGCCCGAGGCCTGGGAGCACCTCGACGAGGCCGATACCGACGTGCTCCAGAACGAGATCGCGGGACTCCCGAGCGAGATCGAGACGGACGAGATCGAGTCCCGCATGTTCGACCTGACCGCTCTGAGGATGCAGCTCGCCCTCGTAGAGGGCGACGCGGGCGTCCTCGAGGGCCACCGACAGCGGGTCGTCGAGATCGCCATGCTGCTGGAGGAGAAGACCACGATCCCGGCCGTGAAGGCCCAGCTCGCGTTCCTGGCCGCGATCCAGGAGACCAGCTTCTGGGACGGCATCAATCTCGCCGGACTGGAAGACATGCGGCTGCGACTCCGGGGCCTGATGCCCTTCCTCGATAAGAAGAAGCGCAAGATCGTCTATACGGACTTCCAGGACGAGGTCATGGCCGTTCGAGAGGGCGCGGTCGTCGACATGCCGAAGATGACCGGCATCGAGTACGAGCGGAAGGTCAGGGATTACCTCCGCAACCATCAGGACCATCTGGTGATCCGCCGCCTCCGAACGAATCAACCCCTGACCCCGACCGATCTAGAAGGCCTGGAGACCACCCTCGCCGAGATCGGCGAAGACGACGGCGACACCCTCCTCTCGCAGCTCTTGACCCGAAGCGGCGCGCCCTCCCTCGCCCACTTCGTCCGAAGCCTCGTCGGCCTCGACCGGGCCGCCGCGCAGGCCGCGTTCTCGGACTTCCTCTCGGACCGGAGCCTCACCCCGCCCCAGATCCGCTTCGTCGAGATGGTGATCGACCAGCTGACCGCTCGCGGCGTGATGGAGGCCTCGGCGCTCTACGAGGCGCCGTTCAGCGACCTGCACTCGGGCGGGCCGGACGCGCTCTTCGCGGGGAAGGAGGACGTGATCGAGGGGATTTTCGAGAAGCTCGAGTCCGTCAGCTCGCACCTGATGGCCAGGGCAGACTGATTCCAAGCGGAGACGCCATGGTGGACCATCTAGGCTGGATCGGAGACTTGGTCGCTCTGTATGGGGCGATCGTCGCGAGCCTCGCAATTGGCATTCAATACGCGCAGTTTCGCGAGAGCCAACGCCAGAGCTCCGTCGTCCTTGAAGTGCTCCCCAGGTCCATTCCCATCTTCGTGCGAAACTTCGGAGGGGACGAGGACAAGCACATCTCGACAAAGATTGTCGTGACGGTCCGAAATCTGGGGCACATAGCGACCACCCTTGAAAGCGGCTGGATCGCGGGCCACGTAGACGGAGGCGGGGATGGAATTCTCTACAAGCCCCTCCCGATGCCGGAAAGTCGAGATGACCGGCGGATACCCCCGCAGTCCTATCTCGAGCTGGATCTAGCCTTGAGACCCGACGAACTCTTCTACCCAGTGCGCGCGGAGGTCGTCGACGGAGCAGGCAAGACATGGAATAGTGATCCCATTTCGACCGCACGACCTGATTCCAAGGGGACCGGCTCGCGATGACCGACTTCGACCTGAAGACGAAGGAGGGACTCGCGGCCGCTGTCGAGTCGATTCGCAGCGATCGTAGCTACACGGCCCGCCGAGAGGAGTGGGCCGGACGCCTGGCCAAAGTCATCTCGACCGTGCGCAGCGCGAACGAAGCCACCCGAGCAACGCTCGAGTTCCAACAGATGCTCTGGGAGGACAACAACGTCGCTGCGATCGGCATGGGCACCGTCAAGATCGAAGATGCCCTGGCCAACGAAGGGTTTCGAACGTGGCTCGCGGCCCGTTCCCTCGAGCCACTCCCAGAGGATCGGGCGGCGAGACCGGCCGCGCTTCGCCAGTTCTTCGACGAGCTGATCGAGCGCCTCTCCGAGTTCGCGGATCGAAACGCGCACCTCAAGGTCTACCGCGTGCTCGCCGTCCTCTATCCGGGCGAGCTCACGACGCTCGCGGCGCGGTCGAAGCTCTACGAGCTAGCGAGCGCCATGGGAGCACCGCGCGGCGGCCATCCGATCGACAGGCATGCGTACGTCCTCTCCCGATTTCGGGAGGCGATCGGCGAGCCGGACTCGGATGACCTGTCGCTGGCCATGTGGCTCGGTCTCCCCTGGCACGTGTACGCCCGCGTCGTCCAGACCGACAAAGACGAGCCGACTGTCGAGGAAACCGACCTCGGTGTGAAGGAGAAGCTCATCCCGCTCTCGGCGGCCCGCCGGCAACGAGGAATGCTCTCCGTCGGCGGCGGCCTTCCCATGATCATCGGCACGCTCGAAGTCGTCCGAGACGGTGCAACCCGGGAGGAAGTGATCGATCACTTCCGTACCGAGTTTCCCGACTACAAGGACAACTCACTCAGTAACGTCGTTGCGCTCCTCCGTCGTACCTTCAACGTAATCGAGTTTCGCGACGGCAAATACGTTCTCACGAAGCGCGGCGAGGCCCTGCTCGACAGCGAAGACCCGGACGACCTCTCGGATTGGCTGCTGACCCATATCCTCGGCCTCGACATGGGACTCGTCTGTCTCCGCGAAGGAGGCCCTCTCCCGCACAGCGAATGGCTGAAGGAGATCCAGAAGGCAAACCCGGGATGGACGACGCTCTTTGCGCCCAATGCGATCTCGTCCTGGCTTCGAGCGTTCGAGGTCGTCCGGCGAATCGACGGAATCGTGTCGCTCACGAGCAGAGGCAAAGACTGGGCCGGGCAGATCCATTGGGAGCCCGAGGCGCTTCCCGTGTCGGACGACGCTGACGAAGGCGCCGTCGTACCGGAAGAGATCAATGCGCGTAACGGGCCCGTCGCACTGCCAGCCTTTCCCGAGATCCAACGGCGCATCTCAGCGGCCGGACATTTTCCCGATCAGCTGGTCGCCGAGCTTCACGCCGGCCTTTGGGCACACCCACGTCGACACTTCGCCATCCTGACCGGCCTTTCCGGATCCGGGAAGACCCTCCTCGCGCGCGAGTACGCGAAGGCGATCGCGCCCCAGGGCGGCGACGTCGGCAAGCATCTGTGCACGGTCGCCGTACAGCCCGCCTGGTACGACCCCGGCGCGCTCCTTGGCTACGTCAATCCGCTCCGAGGCGACTCGTATTTCAGGACACGGTTCCTCGAGTTCCTGATTGCCGCGTCGAACGACCCCGAGCAGCCCTACGTTGCGGTCCTGGACGAGATGAATCTCTCCCACCCCGAGCAGTATCTCGCACCGCTGCTTTCCGCGATGGAGACGGGCGCGCGCATCATCCTCCATTCGGAGGGCGACCTGTTCGACGGGATTCCGACTTCGATTCCCTATCCGTCCAACGTCGTGATCATCGGGACCGTCAACATGGACGAGACGACCCACGGTCTCTCGGACAAGATCCTGGACCGGGCTTTCACGATGGAGTTCTGGGACATCGACCTCGATTCCTATCCGCGATGGGGCACCCGCGCGCTCGCGAAGGACGATGAGGCGAAGGCACGCGCAGCCCTGAACGCCCTGATGACGGCACTCAAGCCCGCGCGACTGCACTTCGGGTGGCGGATCGTGGACGACGTTCTGGACTTCCTTCAGGCCACGAGCGCGGATGGCGTCCCGCTCACGACCGAGATCGCTCTCGACCGGGTCATCTACGCGAAGGTTCTGCCGAAGCTGCGCGGAGACGATTCGCCTCGATTCCAGGATGCGCTCCGAGATGTGATCGACGCACTCGGAAACAATGGCCTCGTGGCGTCCAAGGCGAAGGTCGAGGAGCTGAAGCGGGACCTGGACGCGACCGGAACGGCACGGTTCTGGCGCTGATGGGGGGCCCCGCAGCGGCGATCTCCGAACCTTCCGAAGGGTCATGGGGGCTGCCGCGATGGAAGACCTCGGGCCCGTTCTCGGCGCTTGGCCCCTACCCCGCCGAGAACGCCGGATTCTGCGAGGGCGAGACCGACTGGATCGCGAAGCCGGCCGGCGAAGGCTGGCAGCTCCTCGTCGACGACGCCGCTCTCCCGACCTGTGCCGACGATCCTACGCGATGGACCTGGACCCCCGGCTTCTTCGCGGGCGAGGTCACCGCGGTCCTCGTGAACGGGCACGGCGAGACGGTCGCGCGCTACCTGCTCGACGTCGCGCCGAGTCCCGAGAAATCGGGCCGGCGCGCCTTCGACGAGATGGTTGCCGACCTACGCGACCTGGAGCCCGCCCTGCTCGCGGGCACGGAGCCCCCGACACTCGCATCCGGAGCGGTCGGCCGGTACACGGACCCCATGGTCGAGTTCGCGCGCCTGCGGCGCATCGCTCCCGACCTCCTGAGAGCGCTCGACCAGATCCGTTCTCATCCGATCCGAGCCTTGCGCGTCGACCGCGCTCATCTGCCGGTCAATCGAATCCGCCGAGTCGATCGGGCCACCGCCCTCACCGCGCTCAGAGATCCGTCCGCGCTGGCATTTCTCGGGCGCCACGAGGAGGAGAGCGCGGAGTCCGCGAGGCCGCCCAGGCTCAACGTGCCGCTGATCGAGGAAACGCACGACTCGGCCGCGAATCGGTGCCTCGTGGCGCTCGGACGCGGGATCGTGCGGAGAGCGCGGTCGATTTCGACTCGATTCGAGGTGCAGATCCAGAGGATCGACGACCAGGCGACCCGCACGGACATGTCGGAGCGCTGGAAGGTCCGAAAGGCGATTCTCGCCGACCTGGAGCGCCGGATGGTCGGCCTGCTGCGAAGGTCTCCGTTCCGAGACGTCACCCGATCCGAGATCACGGCTGCCGGACTCAACGCGATCGCTGCCCATCCGATGTACGCGCGCGCATGGCGTCTCGGCTGGAAGGCGATGCGCCCGGGCGTGGCGGGCGAGACCCTCGACGATCGGATGTGGACGAGCCCGACCTGGGAGACCTACGAGCGATGGTGCTTCGCGCGACTCGCTTCGGACCTGGCCGCGGCTCGGGCCGACCTCGCTTGGACCGGGGTCGAGTTCGGCGTCCACGGCGCGGATGCCCGGGCCGTTGGAGAGGGGCCGGGCGAGATCATCGAAATCCTGTTTCAGCCAAGCTTCTCTAGAAGGACGGCTTCCCCTGCCGACAGCTTCCGATCGATCGCAAAGGCCCGGTATCCGGACATCGTCATCACACATCAAGCAGGAGCAGATCGGCGATTCGTCGTGCTCGACGCGAAGTATCGGGTGTCGCGCGCGAACGTGGTCGACGCGATGGATTCGGCGCACCTCTATCACGATGCGTTGCGCTGGGGCGACGAGCGGCCCTCGGCGAGCCTCTTGCTCGTACCTCGGGGCGGCGGCGCGAGCTGGTTGGAAGACCCGGGATTCAGGCGAGAGCACGGCGTGGGGGTCGTCGCGCTATCCGTCGGCTCGGAGCGCGGGCGTCTGGTCGCCGAGCTTGGGCTCAAGGCCGAGCAGTCGAAATCGACCTCTGCCTGACGCCGGCAGGGTGCCGTCGGCTGTTCCTGCGCCGTCCGGCTCGCCGGTCCGTGCCGCGCCCTGCCGCAACGTGCCGAGTCGAGAGCGCAACCTACTGATCTTCCTCATCTTCGCCGGGATTTCGTAATGAGCAGGTCATCGGTTCGAGTCCGATCGTCGGCTCCATTCGGGCGTCGAGCATGCCCCCCGATCGAGCCCTCCTCATTCCGGTTCCCCGAAGTCGGCGCCGTCCGCGTACCCGCGGCGCTGCGTCACGGCGTGCAGGGAATCGTCCCCGCGCAGGACAGACCCGACGGTCCCGGGTGCTGATTGAACATTGATACGAAGACGCCGAAGTCGGCCCCGTCCTGTAGCCCGTCCCCCGTGAGGTCGTGGAGCGGAGAGATCGAGTTGAAGGTGGTCATGAGAATGCTGAAGTCTCGGCCGTCGACGCCGCCGTCGTTGTCGAAGTCCGCGTCGCAGCGATTCCCATACCCGTCCTGGTCGACATCGATCTGATTGCCCGGCTCGCCCGGGCCATTCGGGACGTCCACGCAGTTGTCGAGCGGATCCGGGACGCCATCGCCGTCGGTATCGGGCTCGGTCGTGATCGTGAGCGTTGGGCCGAAGTTCGGCGCTTGGAAGCTTCCGTCGATGATCGACTGGCCCGAGTCCATCTGGCCGATGGTCCAGGTCCCCGGAGCGAGTACCTCGAAGACGAACAGGGTCGCAGGATCGGGACCCGGGGCTCCCGTCGAGACGAAATACACGGTTGAGTGGGCGAGTCCGACGAGAACCCCCTCCGGCCGCGCCACCGCCTGCTCCCCGAAAGCCGTGTGGGGCGCGAGTTCGAACCCGAAGAGCCCCTCGTCTAGCGCCGGTACACCAGCAGCGACAGAGACGCGGAGACCCGTCGGGTCGACCAGCACGAAGCTGAACAAGCCCGTGACTTCTTCCGCCTGGCCGTTCTCGACCACGATCCCGACCTCGACCAGATCGCCCGGGCTCGCCGTCGCCGTGTTCCCCGAGATGACGACCCCCGGGCTCGTCTGACCAGACAGATTCGTGAAGTCGAGATCCACATCGACGGCGCGCGCCGGATTCGTCACGAGCATGAGGATCGACAACGACACGACGCGCGTCGCGCGGCGGCGGACCTCGCCCGCGCGCGTGCCCGCAATATGCGACCGGGCCGCCGATCGTCGGCCATGCAGTAGCCTCGGACTCACGGCAGACACGGAATGGTCCCCGCGCAGGCCAGCCCAGACGGGCCGGGATAGTCGTTGAATAGGGTCAGGAAGATTCCGTAGTCGCCGCCATCGGTGAACCCGTCGCGATTGTGATCAGTCACGCCGGGAAGCTCCCAGGATTGCTCGAAGATGTAGACGTCGAGACCGTCCACGACACCGTCGTTGTTGAAGTCCCCGTCGCAGCGATTTCCGTATCCGTCCTGATCCGAGTCGATCTGCCCGGGTCCCGGATTGGAAACGAGCAGACAGTTGTCGACCGGATCCGGAACTCCGTCGCCATCGGTGTCCGGATCATCCGCCCGAGCCACCACCACCCAGAGCATGGCCAGGGACGCGGCGACGAGGACCTGCACAAGCGACCTAGCACCTCTCATCGGATCCTCCCGTGCGATGCCGACCAGCCTACCAGAAGGACGCACGCCCGGGGCGGGAAATGCGACCGTATATGGGCACGAGAATGGCATCCGCGCGCACCGCGCGGCGACGCGTCGTCGGGGCCTGGCCCCTCGTCGCCGCGCCCTGCCGACCCTGCCGCGGCAACGATCGCGCTCTCCTGTGAATCGCTTCACACGAACGACGACCGGATTGTGGAACACTCGGGCTATGTCGAGCTCCTTCGAGTCCACGCCCAGCCCCGCACGAGCCCCTCGCTCGATCCATCCCGGCCTCCGCTCGCCCGCCTTCTTCATCGCTCTGGCCGCGGCCTTGCTGCTCGCCGCGGCCGATCACGCTCACGCCCAATCCGGCCAGACGGCCCAGTTCGGGTTCGACCAGGGCTTCGTCGGCCTCCTTCCCCTCGACCAGGCCTTCCCGGGCGAGGAGGTCGCGCTCGGTGTCGCCGACCTCTTCCAGACGGGGGGCGCGATCGAGGCGACGCTCTGGTCCGGGGAGGGCTTCGCCTTCACGGACGCGACGGCGCCGGGCTTTGCGATCTTCGATCGGACCCTGCGCGTGAACTCGACCCTCGATCCCGCCGCCGGGCGCTACCAGCTGCGCTTCGGTGTGCGCCGCCTGCGCGCCGGGCTGCGCGACTTCCAGGACTTCGCAGGCGCGCGCTTCATTCAGTACGACCGCATCCGCGGCGGTCGCATCCGCTTCGAGCGGATCCGGAGCGACCTCCGCGCGAGTCTGCTTCGCGCACAGGCCCTCGACCGGCAGTCCGGCCGGGTGCGCTTCGAACGCTTCGCGCAGCAGCTGCGCGTGATGCGCTACGACAAGGACGGGGCGCGTTGGCTGCCCGCCTACGAACGCGTCGGGGAACGCTACCAGCCGATCCGCTTCTTCGGTCGTCGCGCCTCCTGGACGCCCGGCCACTACGGCTTCGATGTGCAGAATGCCCTCGTCTGGAGCGTGCAGGATGGAGACGGCGCCTATGCGCTCGGCTTCCCGGTTCCGGAGCCCGGACTCCTCGCGATGGTGGGGGCTGGCTCGCTGGCGATCGTTGGGATCGCGACGCAACGCCGTGCCCGTGCGAGGCGTCGGCATTCGGCCTGAACCGAATCGACGTGCTCGTCGGACGCGCCGCACGTCGTCCGTCGCGATCGCGGCGAGCGCTGCGATCGCGCTGCTCGCCGTGGGCTGCCGCGAAGCGACCGCCCCGCCCGCTCGCGCGCGCCTGCTCCCCGACACGCGGGGCCGGATCGAGTCCGTCGTCCTCAGCCTCGCGAGCGGACGCCGCGCCGCGCTCCGCAATGCCGACATCGTCTCGAGACTCGTCGATGCCCTCCCGCCCGACACGCGTGTGCGCATCCTGACCAATGACCGCGCCGCCTTCGACGTGCGCCAGCCCGCCGCGCCGCTGCGTCGACGCGACGTCGAGTTCCTCGAGGTCCCGCCCGATCACGATCTCACGATCTGGCCGCAGGATCCCTTCCTCGTCCTCGAGACGCAGGCCGGCGGCACGCGGCTCCTGCGGGCCCACGGCTTCGAGCGCGCCGACGATCGCGTGATGGCCGAGGCGATCGCGGGGTCCGCGGGCTGGTCGGTCGGGGACTCGGCGCTCGAGTTCGAGGGCGGCAACGTCGTGGCCGATACGCGACGCATCTTCGTCGGGGCGAACACGATCCGGCGGAACGCCATCGCGGCCGACGTCGCGGAAGCCGAGATCGCCGCGCGCTTCGAGGCGAGCCTCGGCGCTCCCGTCGTCGTCGTCGGCCCCGTGCCCCAGCCGCTCGCCCATCTCGACATGTACCTGACGCCGCTCGGCGGAGACCGCGTCCTGCTCGCCGATCCCGGCGCCGGCGCGGCCATCGCGGAGCGCCTGCTCGAAGCGTCGCCCGAGTCGGTCGCGCGCTTCGAAGAGACCGTGTCCGCCTGGTTCTTTGCGGATCCCGCCGTCGCGACGCTCCCCGGACGCGACGCGCCAATCGAGGCACCCGATCTCTCGGGCGCCACCCGTCGTGCGGCGCGGGACAGCGCCCGCCTCGCTCCCCTCTTCGACAGCCTGGCGGACGCCTTGCGCGCTCGCGGTCTCGACGTGCATCGCGTGCCGATCCTGCTCGACGATCCCGCCCGTCCGCCGGCCTCCGACCGCGCCCGCGACGAGTCGAGCGAGCGTCCCTTCGCCGCGCCCCTCGACTTCCCGATCCTGACCTACAACAACGTGATCCAGGAAGAGCGCGAGGGCTCGCGGAGCGTCTGGCTCCCGCACTACGGCCTCGCGCCACTCGATCGCGCGGCCGCCGACGCGTGGCGCGCGCTCGGCTACCGGGTCGTCCCGATCGAGGGGTACGCGACGAGCGCGCTCTACGGCGGAGCGCTGCGCTGCTCGGCGAAGGTCACGGAGAGAAGCCGATAGGCCAGTCGGTCGTGCGGATCGACGTCGACGGCGCCTTCGCCATTCGCGGCGTCGAGCCCTGAGCCCGAGCCGTCGGCCCGGGCTCCGGTGCCGCCGATCCCTGCAGCACCCGCGGCCGGAACACGAGACAGAGCGCGGGCAGCAGCACGAGCCCCCCGACGAAGCTCGCCGAGACCGCCGTCAGCGTCAGCAGCCCGAACTCGACGAGCGTCGGCACCCGGCTGAAGGCCAGCACCCCGAAGCCGAGACCCGCGCACGCGAAGTTGAAGACGAGCTCGCGCCCGACGCGCGGCAGCCCCTCGAGCACGGCGGCCTCGAGCGAGAGTCCCTGCTCGATCGTGTTGCGTCGGATGCGCTCGAGCGCGTGCACGGAGAAGTCGACGCCGAGACCGATCGCGAGCACCGCGAACATCGACGTCGTGATGCCAAGCCAGAGATCGAGGATCGCCATGACCGCGTAGAGCGCGAGCACGGCGAAGACGACGGGCAGGATCGTGAGCAGCCCCGCCACGACCGATCCGAAGGCGAGCACGCTGACCACGAAGACGGCGGCGAGCGCGAGCCCCACACTCAGGAAATGGGTGCGCTCGAGGCCCCGCATCCAGCGCACGTCGACGTTCACCCGCCCGGCGAGGGAGACCTCGAGGGAGGCGTCGTCGAGATGCCGGGCGATCGCCGCCTCGACGGCCTCGACCAGCCGCGCCTCGTCGGTGTAGCGGCCCGAGGGCAGGCTGATTCGCACGAGGGCCCTCCGATCCTCGGGGTCGAGATGCTCGCGGATCGCCGCGTCGGAGCCCTCGAGGTCGTAGAGCAAGGCGAGCTGGGCCGCCGCCGACCGCGTCGCGGGCAGCTCGCTCGCCGAGGACCCGCCGGCCTGGAGCGCGCGATTCATCGTCGTCAGGTAGTCGACGACCGAAGTCGTCTTGCCGACGCCCGGGAGCGTCTCGACCTCGCGCTGGAAGCGCGCGATCCGCGCGAGCGTGGCCGGCTCGAGCAGCGCGCCGGGCGCATCGGCCTCGATCAGTACATCGAGCTGGTTGATGCCCGCCATGCGCTCGTTGATCGCGCGGTCGGCGCGGCGGATCGGCTCTTCGCTCCGGAAGTTCCGCACGCGCTCGTAGTCGACGTGGAGATCGCGAGCCAGCACGAGTCCGACGCCACCGAGCACGATCGCGACTGCGACGACGAGGGGCGCCGCCCGCACGAGGCGCGGGCCGACCCGGACGAGCAGGCGCTCGACGTGGGACGGGGCCCGGCCGCCATGCGCCCGCGACACGGCGCGGCTCGGGCGCGGCGCGAGCAGGGAGAGCGCCGCGGGCAGCGCGACGACGGAGAGGCCCAGGATCGCGAGCACCCCGGCGGCCGCGAAGAGCCCGAAGACCTGGAAGGGCGGCATGTCGGTCGCCGCGGCCAGCGCGAGGAAGCCCGCGACGTCCGTGACCGACGTGATCGCGACCGGACGCACGACCTCGACCATCGCGCGCACGACGAGCTCCCGCGGCGACGCCCCGGGATCGCGGTCGAGCTCGCGGTAGTACTGCCCGAGGATGTGGATGCCATCGGCCACGCCGATCGCGACCAGGATGACGGGCAGCGCCGGCGTGATCAGCGTGTAGGGCGAGCCCGAGTGCGCGAGCCCGCCGACGGCCGCCGCGACGCCGCCCACGACGATGCCGAGCGGGAGCAGCATGCCGCGCGGCGAGCGATAGGCGGCGTGCAGCATGATCGCGACGGCCGCCAGCGCGAGCGGCAGCATGCGGCGGGAGTCGGCGTCGATGTAGTCGCCGAGATGACCCGCGACGCCGCCCTCCCCCGCCACGTGGAGCGTCTCGCCCGCGCGCGTGGGCGCCTCGTCCGCGAGGGCGACGACCCGGCGATAGGTCTCGCCCTCGTCGAAGCGATCGTCGACCTCCGCCACGAGCAGGGTCATGCTCGCGTCCTCGCTCACGAGCGAGCCCACGTAGAGCGGCATCGCCTCGACCGCCGTGCGCACGGCGCGGGCGCCCTCGGCCGTCGTCGGCGCATCTTCGAAGAAGGGCTCGATCTCGAGGGACTCGTCCGTCCCGGCGATCCCGTCGCGGCTCGCGAGACTCGTCACGTTCGCGCCATCGATACCGGGCATCGCCTCGAGGCGATCGTTCAGCCACTCGACGAGCGCGAGGGTCTCGGGCTCGAAGACCTCGTGCCCGGGCGCCGCGACGACCGCGACGACGATCGGATCCGCGAGGCCGAAGATCTCCCGCACGCGCTCGCGCGCTTCGAGGGCGGGATCGCCGGCCGGGATGAACGCATCCGAGCGCGTGTCCTTGTAGAGATCGACGAGCCCGCTCGCGGCGGCCAGGACGAGGAGCGAACAGATCAGCAGCAGCTTTCGTGGATGGGCGGTCACCCATCGAAAGAAGGACTCCGCAGCAGGCTCGACAGCGATCATCGGACGACTTCCCCCTCGTGGGCGGCCCGGCGGATCGCCGAGCCGCGCGGCTCGATCGGAAGACGGAGAAGCGCGCCGAATCGACCCACTCGAGGAGGAAGAAAGGTCGAAAAAGAACACCCCCCTTGCCCCATGGGAAATCTCCGCTCCACCGACCCCGCCGGCCTCCCAGGACGCGCCCTCGCCCGCTCGCGCGCCTGCGTGATCCGCCCACTCCCCTTCGCCGGCCTCGCACGGGCGTCGCGAGACGTCCGAGCGGAGAGCGGGCGGCTCGACGGGGAGCATCCGTAGGCGCGCGCCCGCGTACTGTGAACGACCCCACACAAGCGCATGAAAGGGCCGTGGAGGCGCGTCGCACCGGCGTCGCGCTCGCGATCGGCGACGGGTCCAACGATCGGGGCTACGGGGCGACACGCCGTCTCGGCGTGTCGATGAAGGAGGTCGGGTCATGAGGTGGGGACAGGAGTCCGGCCCGACGACGCTTGCGATCGTCGCGTCCATCTCGTTCGGGATCGGCGACGGCGATCCCCGTCGCGACCGACGACGTCCCGATCGACCTGAACGGCTTCTCCATCCGGCCGCGCGAGGATTGCCGACCCGATTGCGGGACGCCGGGGCGGGGTCGCGGCATCCTGGCCCCGCAGCGCGAGAATCTCTCCGTTCGCCGTGGCAGCCTGCTCGGGATCGCGTTCGAAGGCATCCGAAGCGGTGACGACGCACGGATCTCGGACGTCCGCATCTACGGTACGGGCAGTACCGGGATCGTCACCGGCCGTCACTCCGAGATCCGCAACACGACCGTCGCCGCGACGAGTGCCTACGGAATCCGGGCGGACCACGACGTCGCGATCCGGGACAGCGTCGTGCGGGCGGCTGCCAGCCACGGCGTCGTCACGGCCGGCGCGCCGCTCGTCTCCCGGAGCCGGATCAACGGCAACGGCGGGATGGGGATTCGCGTCCTCGGCGCCGGGGGATCGGTGCGTGGCCACGTCCTGGCGGGCAACGGCGATCTCGCGCTCCGGGCCGAGCACGTGGTCTTCACGGACAACATGGTGTCGCAGAACGCGCTGGGACTCGTCCTGAACGACGGCTACGCAAGCGTCGTCGGCGGCAACGCCTTCGCGCAGTCACCCCTCGTCGACGTCGGGAGCCCGCGGAATGCGCTCGTCGTCGACAACGCCATCCATGGCAACGTCAACGCCAACTCCGACTCCGGCACGAACGGCAACGTGCTCGGCCAGGTCGGCGGAAGCAGCATCACGGGCGGCGAGGCGATCGATCCCAGCGTCTGCGACGGCACGCTCGGCTGTCCGTCGCGTGCGGCGGCGCCCCGGCGCTCCGACGACGATCAGCCCGTTCGTCGCATCGGGTATGCTGCGCCCATGGGAATCGAAGACCGCCCCGACTGGCTCGCCCTCGTGCAGGAGGAGATCGTCGATCCGGACCGCCGGATCGTCGATCCCCATCACCACTTCTTCTCGAACGCCGAACACTTCTTCCCCTACGACCTCGCCGACCTCCGTCGTGACGTCTCGGGTCATCGCATCGAGCAGACCGTCTACGTGCAGTGCCAGGAGGGCTACCGCGAGGACGGCCCGGAGCACCTGCGATGCGTCGGCGAGACGGAGTGGGTCGATCGGATCGCGCAGGAGGCCGCGAGGGCCCCGGGCATCCGGCCGCGGATCGGCGCGATCGTCGCGACCGCGAATCTCCGGCTCGGCCGGCGCGTGCGCGAGGTCCTCGAGGCGCACACTCAGGCGAGCCCCCTCTTCCGCGGCATCCGGGACGGCGCGGCCTTCGATCCGACGGGCGCCGCGGCGTGCATGACCGACGCGCCGGCGCTCTACGCGGACGCTGCCTTCCGCGAGGGATTCCGCGTGCTCGGCGAGATGGGCCTCTCCTACGACGCCTATCACTACCACTTCCAGACACCGCACCTGCGCGATCTCGCCCGAGCCTTCCCGGACGTCACGATCGTGCTGGACCATCTCGGCACGCCCCTCGGCGTGGGGCCCTACGCCGACCGGCGCGAGGAGATCTTCGCGGAGTGGTCGAAGGGGCTCGCCGAGCTCGCGAGCTGCGAGAACGTCGTCGTGAAGCTCGGCGGGCTCGCGATGCCCTGGAACGGCTTCGGCTTCGAGGCCCGCGAGCGGCCGCCGACCTCGGACGAGCTCGTCGCGGCGCAGGGGCGCTACTACGCGCACGCGATCGAGTGCTTCGGGGTCGAGCGCTGTCTCTTCGAGAGCAACTTCCCGGTCGATCGCCTCTCGGTCTCCTACGACGTGCTCTGGAACGCGTTCAAGAAGATGGTCGCGGACGCGTCCGAGGACGAGCAGGACGCGCTCTTCCGGGGGACGGCGACGCGGGTCTACCGGCTCGACTGACTCGCCGCTCAGCCGGCGCGCAGGAACGCCTCACCCGCCGTGCGGATGCTCGCGAGGATGCGCTCCTGGGGCAGCGCCCCGAATTGCATCAGGCACATCAGCCGGTCGACCCCGAGCGCGCGATAGCCCTCGAGCTTGCGGCGACACAGATCGACGTCGCCGATCACGACGGACTCGACCGGCTCGAGGACCTCGTACGCCTCGACGGGGTCGAGGGGCAGCCCGAGCGCCTGGCGGTTCAGCAGCCGCACGACCGGATGCGGATCGTCGAGATCGGCCTCGGTCGGGAGGGCCTCGGGAGAGGAGATCGCCGCCGTCGCCGCCGGCGCGTTGTCCTGGAGGTCGCCGCGGATCGCGTCGATCCAGATCGCGCGCGGGACCTGGAAGACACG
>JACKFD010000002.1 GCA_020632655.1 Spirochaetaceae bacterium | reverse complement strand
ACCCAACGACGGGAAGGCGCAATCAAGAGTCCACGCCTCAGCAATTGCCTGCGCTGCGACGGCCTTCGAGCTCGAGTGCCGCATCGGCGGCAGCCAGCGCGAAGATCGGATCGGGCGCGCGGCGATCGGCGCGCAGGCAGGCCTCGGCCAGCTTGATCGCGTGCTCCTGCAACGAGCACGCGGCCCGGTAGCGGATCTCGTCCCAGCTCTCCGCCGTCCGTCGCACGGTCTCGCTCGGCTCACCCGGCGCCCCGTCCCCGATCCCACCGAAGACCGCGTGCAGGGCGCCGACCGCCTGCAGCGCGTACCAGCCCGCCGCGGAGGCGTCCGTCTCCGACAGATGCGGGGCCACGCTGCGCACGGCCTCGGGAATCGTGACCGCATGGGCGTAGGCGATGCGATCGTCGGGGTGCGCGAGGTAGAGGGCGGCCCCGGTGCGCACGAGCGCGTCGAGGAAGGCATCGAGTCCGGCGCGTCCCACGGCCGGACGGCCGATCGCGTCCATCGCCTCGACGAAGCGGGGCTCGGCGTCGAGCCGGCGCACGGCCTCGAAGAAGAGCTGGTCCCGGGCGGACGCGTCCGCGAGGTGCGGCCACACCTCCAAGCGCACCGCGAGGGTCGCTGGATCGGCAGGCGGCGCGCCCGAGGGCGGTGGGTGCCCCGGCAGCGTCTGGTATCGGGACGACCAATGGGCGAGGCCGCGGGCGAGCTCGCCCCGACGCAGGGCGGAGTCCTCGCGCTCGAGCGCACGGATCGCGTGGGCCGTACGGAGGAGCCCATGTCCCGTCGCTGCGAAGAGCCCCGGCAGGAGCGGCGGCACCTCGCGCGCGATCACGTCCCGCCAGTCCGCCGCCGCCTCGAGTCGCGCCTCGAAGGTCGCGACCTGGTCCGCCGCGTGCTCGACGCGCCCGCGCGCCGAGGCCTGCTCGGCCTCGGACAGCACGCGCCCCGCTCGCGCCGCCGGCAGGCGCGGCGCGTAGACGTCGACGAGCGCCGGGATCAACGCCTGGTGCCCCAGCCCCACCAGCGCCTCCGCGGCCATCGGCCCGTGGTTCGAGAGCCCGTCCGCGTACTCGAGACCGACGATCCGGAAGCGCTCGAGCGCCTCGTCGTAGTTGCTCACGCGACCTCCTCGGGCGGAACCCCTTCGCTCTCGGGCCCGCAGACGCGGGGCCGGGAGCTTAGCCGCTCCCGCCCCGGTCCGAGCTGCTAGATTCCCGGCCTTCGAGAGGACCCCCGACATGGCCGAATCCGTGAGCGCGAGCCAGGTGCTCGACGCACTGCGACCCATCATCGACCCCGACTTCGGCAAGAGCATCGTCGACCTCGGCTTCATCAAGGACCTGCGGATCGACGGCGGGGCGGTCGCGTTCTCGATCGAGCTGACGACGCCGGCCTGCCCCGTCAAGGCGGAGTTCGAGCGCGCAGCGCGCGAGCGCGTCGAAGCCCTTGCCGGGGTCTCGAGCGTGGCGGTCACGATGACCGCGAACACGCGGCAGGCGGGGCGCCAGGCGGGTGGGGACCAGATGGTGAACCTGCCCGGCGTGCGCAACATCATCGCCGTCGCCTCGGGCAAGGGCGGCGTCGGCAAGAGCACGACGGCGATCAACCTCGCCCTCACCCTGCGCGACCAGGGCGCCAAGGTCGGCGTGCTCGACGCCGACGTCTACGGCCCCTCGCTCGCGCTGCTGACGGGCGTGCGCGGTCGACCCGACACGACGCCGGATCGCAAGATCCTCCCGCGCGAGGGCCAGGGTCTCAAGCTGATGTCGATGGCCTTCTTCACAGACGACGACTCGCCCGTGATCTGGCGCGGGCCGATGGTCCACGGCCTCGTCAAGCAGTTCCTCACCGACGTGAAGTGGGGCGAGCTCGACTACCTCGTCGTCGACATGCCGCCCGGGACGGGTGACGCAGCACTCACGCTGACGCAGATGGCGCCACTCTCCGGCGCGGTGATCGTCACGACGGCGAACGACCTCTCGCTGATCGATGCGCGCAAGGGCCTTCAGATGTTCGAGAAGGTCGGTGTGCCGATCCTCGGCATCATCGAGAACATGTCCTACTTCACGCCCTCGGATCTGCCCGACCGCAAGTACTACCTCTTCGGCCAGGGCGGCGGCGCGCGCGTCGCGAGGGAGCTCGGCGTCGACTTCCTCGGCGAGGTCCCGATCGACCCGCGCATCGCCGAGGACGGCGACGCCGGCCGGCCGATCGTCGTGAGCCGGCCCGACTCCCCCTCGGCCGAGGCCCTGCGCGAGATCACGGCCAGGATCGTCCGCAAGCTGGCGCGCCTCGCGGTCGAAGCGCCCCCGGTCGCCGACGCCAACATCACCTGGGTGCAGTAGGTCGTCTGCGGCCGACCGCCGGATTCGGCTGTGCCAGGCGACCCGACCGCGCACGGCCGTCGTCTCTAGACAAGTCGTCGGGGCGTGTCCGTCCGCGAAGCGCATCCGTCCCGAGCGGCACGGCCGGGGGCCATCCCGGCGACATATAGGCGCTCGCCGCGCCAAGCTTTGAAGCCGAGGCAACCAGCGCTCCCGCCCGCGCGGCGAGAGATCCCGGAGCCGGGATGGCACACGGCCGGGACGCCTGGCACGTCATCCAACGGCGTCAGGGGCGCGCCCCCCGCAGCCACGTCACGCACATCGCCGGCGTCACCGTCACGTCCACCAGCCAGGCGATCGCGAGGGTCGCCGCGCCGAGCAGGCCGAACTCCGCCTGATTGCGAAGCGCACTGCCGCCGACGACGAGCAGGCCGGCGCAGACGGCGACGGTCGTGCAGGTGATCGCGCGGCCGACGTGGGGCAAGGCCTCGCGGATCGCCGCCGCGGGATCACCGTGGGCCGCCAGCCCGCGGCGGTACTCGACGAGCAGATGCAGGGTGTCGTCCACGGCGATGCCGAGCACGATCGAGCCCATCAACGCCGTCGAGTTGTTGAGCGTGATGCCGGTCGCGCCGAGCAGCCCGAAGTAGAAGAGCACGGGCAGCAGGTTCGGCACGAGGGCCAGGAGTCCGAGCCGAAGCGAGCGGAAGTAGGCGACCAGCAGCAGGCCGATCATCCCGACCGCCGCCAGCAGCGAGAGGGCCTGCCCCCGCGCGATGCGATCGGCGGCGCGGGTGAGCAGGATCGCGTTGCCCGTGGTGTGGCCGCGGAGGCCAGCCGGGAGCTCGGCGAGGCGCGCATCGATCCGCCTGGCGAGGGCGTCGAATTGCCGGGTCTCGGTCGCGGTCGAGCGGACGAGGATCGTGATCACGCGATGGGCCCGATCGAGCAGGACGTCGAGCTCTTCGTTCGCACCGAATAGCAGCAGCTGTGCGACGAGGTCGGCCCGATCCGGGATGCGTCGGGTCGGCGTCTCCTCCGGCCCGAGCGCCTCGTTCAGCACCTCGAGGTACTGGACGACCGAGGTCGTGCCGCCGATCTCGGGCTGGGCCTCGAGCCAGGTCTGCAGCGCCGCGACCTCGCGCAACGCGGCCGGCTGCTCGAAGGCGCCCCGCTCCTCCGCCTGGAGCATCACGAAGAACTGGTTGGCGCCGCCGTAGAGCCGATCGACCTCGGCGTAGGCCTGCCGGATCCGCGACTCCGGCCCGAAGTTCTCGATCACCGGCAGGTTCACCTCGATCCGCGTCGCCGCAGCGCCGGCGAGGACCGCGAGGCTCGCCGTCCCGAGCAGGATCGCCCGGGCGTGACGCAGGTCGAGCTCGGCCAGGTGGGCGAAGCGCCGCTCGAGCGCTGCACCGGGGGTCGAGGTCCCGTCGCGCCGCACCGTCACGAGCAGCAGCGGCACGAGGGTCAGCGCCGCGACGAGCGTCGCTCCCGTCGCGAGCGCCGCGAAGAGCCCGAAGCCACGGATCACCTCGAGCCCGTTGCCGAGCAACGAGAGGAAGCCCGCCGCCGTCGTCGCCGCGGTGAAGACGACGGGGAAGACGACCCGCGCGAGCCCCTCTTCGGCGCTCGCGTGGGCGCGATCGCTGGCGACGACGTGGGTCGCGTAGGCGAAGCCGAGGACGAGCACGAGGGGCGGGATCAGGGTCGTCACGATGTTCAGGTCGTGCCCGAGCCAGCCCATCGCGCCGACGGTCCACACGAGTCCAAGCGCTACGGCGGCGACGGGAATGAGACCGATGCGCAGGCTGCGGAAGAAGAAGCAGGAGAGCCCCCCCATCAGCACGAACACGACCGGGACCATGCGCACCAGCTCCGCGGCGAGGATGCGCCCGACCTCCGCCTTCACGTGCGGCGTGCCCGCGAGCACGACGTGCATGTCGGGCGCCGCCTGCCGAGCGGCCTCGAGGACGGCGAGGTCGAGGGAGCTTTCGAGGAAGGCCTGCTCGGGCATGCGTTCGAAGGTGACGAGCAGCGCCGTCGCGCCACCCTCCCGCGAGACGAAGCTGCCGGCACGCAGGGGATCCACGAGCAGCGCACGCCGCAGCGCCTCGGCCTCCCCGCGCGTCGAGGGCAGGGTCTCGAGGTAGCCCTCGATCTCGACGTCCCCGTCGATGGCGCGCATGCGGATCGCGTTCGCGAGGCCCTCGACGCTGCGCACGCCGGGGATGCCTTCGACGGCGCGCGTCGCACGCACGAGGGTCGCGACGCCCTCCGGCGTGAAGAGGGAGTCCGACCGGAAGGACACCACGACGCGATCGTCGCTGCCGAAGCGGGCGAGCAGCTCCTCGTAGAACCGCCGCGACGGATCGTCGGCGGGCAGCATCTCGTCGAGGGCGGGATCGATCCGCAGGCGTGGCGCACCGCGGATCGGGTCGTAGATCCCGGCGAGGGCGAACGCCGTGACGAGGACCAGCAGCCCGGCGACGACTCCGCGACGACCGAGCAGCGCGCGCGCGAAGGCGCGGGCGGCGCCGCCCGTCGAAGTCGACGCCTCGCGGCTCAGCGCGCCACCGCGTCGAGCAGCGCCTGCCGGGTGAACTGCTCCGCCGGCAGGTCGGGCCGCGTCTCGAAGCGCTCGATGCGCACGCGCGTGCGACTGCCGCGCTCGAGATCCTCCATCTCGAAGCGTGCCGGGAGTCGCGCCGATCCGACGTCACGCAGCTCGTCGAGGGAGGCGCGGAGTCGTTTGCGCAGGCGGTCCTCGGTCGCGAAGAGGTCGATGCGCAGCGGGAGGCAATGGACCTGGTCGACGTGCGTGAGCACGCGTGCGTACTCCGAGCCGTCCTCCGGCGACGGCCGCGTCTCGAGCCGCCAGACCGCGCGACCCTCGATCTCGCCCGGCCCGAGCAGCCGCAGATCCGCCCGGTCCATCGGCTCGCGCAGCCGATCGAGATCCTCGTAGCTGAAGTCCGTCCCGAGCACGGGCCCCCGCAGCCGTCGACTCCGCACGCGCTTCACGCGCGACAGCGCGGGCAGCCGCAGATGGAACTCGGGCTCCCCCGACTCGCGATCGATCACGAGCAGCGCCGTACCGGCGGTCTCGGCGGGCTCGGAGACGCGCAGCACGATGCGCGCATGCGCCTCGTCGTCCCGTCGCCAGCGGATCTCGGCCCGCGAGGTCGTGACCTCGCCGCTTCGATCGGCGGCCTCGACCACGAACTCGACGAGGCCGGCGGCGTCCGGCAGGTTGCGCGCGGCACAGGCCTCGATCTCCGCGAGCGAGGCATCGGGCCCCGGCGCGGGCACGGTGTCCCCGGCGATGGCGCCATGCGTGAGTCCGATCACGACGAGCGGAGCCGCCACGAGCCCGAAGGCGAGCGAACGTCGCACGGATCGCCCGATCCGCACGGGGCGAGCCGATCCTCGCCGCGTGCGTCGACGCGCGACGAGCCGGGATGTGGCGTCACGATGGCTCTGCATGGATTTCCAGGGGTCCTTACCCGCCCGCCGGGAGCCTCCCCCACGCGTCGCGGTGCGTCGACCGATGGACCCCGAAAAGGCCCGACTCCCGACGCCCGCGAGTCCGATCGGCGCGATCCGAGCGGCGGGGCGGCTCGCGCGTCCGGACCTGATCGAACGAAGGCGACCCGAAGTTGAGCGGCCCGGCCCTCGCACGGTCGATCAGGGCAGCGGGCCGCCGTGCAGCAGATCGGGATAGAGCACGGGCACGGCGCCGACCGGGCCCTCCTGCGAGCGGCTGAGGTAGGTCTCGTAGTCGAGGCGTTCGAGCGCGAGATCCTCGGGCGTCGCGAAGAAGCGATCGGGAATCTCGAGATCGAAGCCCCAGTTCGCGTAGTCCGTCGTGATCGTGTCGCCCCCGCCTCGCACGTAGATCTCGTAGCGCACGGGGACGCGGGGCTCGCGGGTCGAGACCCAGACCGTGCGACGGGTCTTCGCGTCCGTGACCCGCCAGACCTCGGTCGACACACCGCTCTGACGCAGCTCGTCGACCTTCTCCCCGCCCGCGGCACGGACCTCTTCGAGCTCGTTGCCGAAGGGACGCTCGCGCTTGCCGTCCTCGGCGCGGGCCCGGGGCGAGCGCGCGATGTCGAGGCCCTCGCCCGTGAGGCGGTCGATCGCGAGGTAGCGGTCGCCGCGCACGATCGTCACGATCGGGTGTCCCGCGATCAGGGTCTCGGCGCGCAGGCTCGAGCCCTTCGACCAGTAGTGGATGATGCGATGGCCCACGCGGCTCGAGACGACGGTCGTCGCGTGCCACGTCCGGGCCGAGGGAGCGGCGTCCTGCGTCGGGTTCGCCGCGCGCGCGAGCCCGCCCCCCGCGATGAGACCGAGCAGCGCGATCACGGCCAGGCAGCTCGCGCTTCGCGCACGACGTGTCCCGACGACCGCCCTCGCGCACCCGACTCGCCTCACCCCTGCCCTCCCCCGACGCGCGTCGCGCGCGCGTCGGCCTTCGTATCGTCCCGGCCGCCTTCCGGAGCCCGACCGACCGCGAGCCCACGCAGCATCTGCGGAATCGGCGGCGTCGTCATCTGCTCCGGGATCGGCAGCCCGAGCAGCGCCAGCACGGTCGGCGCGATCGCGAGGGCGGAGATGCGTCCGATCCGCGTGCCGGGCTCGATGCCACGCCCCGCGGCGACCAGCAACCCGGCCATCGAGGGCTCGCTCCCTGGATAGCCGTGGAAGCCGTCGATCCGCGTCGTCGCCCCGACGATCGCCGTGCCGATCGGGGCGCGCACGACGACGTCGCCGAAGCGGACGTCGTCGACGTGCCAGTCCGCCGGCGCCTCCTCCCGCAGCCACGCCTCGAGGCCGGCCTCGCGTGCGACCGCGACGGCCCGCGTACGCTCCGCGTCATTGCCCGAGCCCGCTTCGAAGACGACCGACGCGAAGCCGCCGATACCGAGCACGTCGGCCCCTTGTAGACCGGCGCGGCGCAGTCGCTCTTCGAGTCGGATCTTGCGCTCGGCGAGCACCATCCCATGATCCGAGACGAAGATCAGCGTCGTCGAGGCCAAGAGACCGCGTGCCTCGATCCCCGCCACGAGCCGCGCGATCTCCGCGTCCTGCACCGCGAGCAGGCGCGTCACGGCGGGCGAGTCGGGCCCGGTCTCGTGGGCGGCGTGATCCGCGCCGTGGAACCAGGTGGTGACGAGTCGCGGCCGCTTCGCCGGGTCGGGCTCGTCGAGCCAGGCGAGCACGCGATCGACCTTGCGCCGCTCGGGTGTGCTGGCCGAGAAGCGACGCGTCTCGCGCGGACCCGGTCCGCCCGCCCAGGGTCCCTCCGAGCCGACCCAGTAGTAGGAGGCGGTCGGGATGCCCTGGCGCTCGGCGATCGACCAGATCGGCTCGGACTCGATCCACGAATGCGGGTCGTTGCGGAAGAAGCGACCGCGTACGGGGTCGACGAAGAGGTTGTTCACGAGGCGATGGATCTCGGGTCGCACCCCCGTCACGAGGCTCACGTGACTCGGGAAGGTATTCGAGGGATCGACGGGCACGAGCCCCTCGGCGACCAGGCCGCGACGTCCGAGGGCGACGAGACTCGGCAGCCTCGCAGGCGTCACGTCGACGGGTCGCGTGCCGTCGAGGGAGACGAGCACGACGGTCGTCTCCGCGCCATCCGCGTCGCGCACGCGCGAGCGCTCGTCCTCCGACGCGAGCGGCGCGGACGTCGGCCCCGCCAGCTCGGGCAGCACGCAGGCCGCGACCCAGGCCGTGAGCGCAGCCAGCATCACGAAGACGGCGACACCGGCGAGCAGGGGACGAACGGGCGAACGACTGGACATGGGCTCCACGGGATGCGTACTCCGGGGCGGGAACTTACCATCCGCGCGCATGCACAGCGCACTCTCGATCGCGGGCTCCGACCCGACCGGCGGTGCCGGGCTCCAGGCCGATCTCCAGGTCTTCCGCCACTTCGGAGTGCACGCGGCGGCGGTCCCGACGGCCCTCACGATCCAGGACGGATCCCACGTCCAGCGCGTCCTGCCGGTCTTCCCCTCGGTCGTGCTCGAGCAGCTGCGCACGACGCTCTCGGCCGTCCGACCCCACGCGATCAAGATCGGCATGCTGGCGAGCGACGACGTCGTGCGCAACGTGCTGCTCGCGCTCGCCCCGCTCGATCCCGCCGTGCCCGTCGTGATCGACCCCGTGCTCGCGTCCAGTGACGGGACGCCGCTGCTCGAGAAGCGCGCCTACGGCTCGCTGCGCGACCTGGCGCACGGTCGACGCCTGCTGACGCCGAACTGGCCGGAGATGGAGATCCTCGTCTCGGCCGACCTGCCCCGGAAGCGCGACGCGGAGGCCGCGGCGCGCGAGCTGCTCGACGAGCTCGTCCTCGACGCGCTGCTGCTGAAGGGCGGTCATCGCGAGGACGATGCCGACGACCTCTTCGTGACGCGCGAGGGGGCCGGCGGCGGTGCGAGCGTCTGCGAGTGGCTGCCCGGCGAGCGCTTGCCCGGCCCGCCGGTGCACGGCACGGGCTGCGCACTCTCCGCCGCGATCGCGGCACTGCTCGCACGCGGCGAAGGCCTGCGCGAGGCGGTGCTGAGTGCGCGGGCCTACGTCCGACGCGGCATCGAGCAGGCGCATGCGCTCGCGAACGGGGCGCGGGTGCTGGACTTCGCGTGACGGGCGGGACGGCTCCGAACGCGCCGGAAGCGTCCGCCTCCGAGGCCGCGGCGACCTACGCCGAGGGGCTCGCACAGGCGGCGATCGAAGAGCAGGCCTGGCGCCGTCGCGCCTCGCTCGCCTCGAACGCGCGGCTCGTCGCCTTCCTCGGAATCCTCGTCGTCGCCTGGCTCGGATTCGGGACCCATCGCATCGAGCGCGGATGGATCGCCGCGCCGATCGCGGCCTTCGTCGCGCTCGTCGTCGCGCACGACCGCCTGCTCCGCCGCGAAGAACGCGCGGCACGCATCCGGCAATTCCACGAGGACGGTCTCGCGCGGGTGGAGGAGCGATGGGCCGGGCGCGGCGACGCGGGCGAGCGCTACCGAGACCCGAGCCATCCCTACGCGGGCGATCTCGACCTCTTCGGGCACGGCTCCCTCTACGAGCTGCTGGCGACCACGCGGACGGCGGCAGGCTGCGACCGCCTCGCCCGTTGGCTCCTCGAGGCCGACGCTCCCGACGCGATCCGCGCGCGCCAGGCCGCCGTGCGTGAGCTGATCCCGCGCCTCGACCTGCGGCTCGAGATGGCGCTGGCCGGAGACGTCGCGGGCACCTCGGTCCAGCAGGCCGCGCTGACGGCCTGGGCCGCCGCGCCCGCGGCGGCGCTGCCGGGTGGGATCGCGTGGATCGCGGCCTTCGCCTCGGCGCTCTCGCTGGGTGGGCTCGGGCTGTGGATCTTCTCGGGCGCCGGTCCGCTGCCCTTCGTCGCGGCACTCGGGCTCCAGGGCCTGCTCGGACTCGCGCTGCGATCGCGCGTCCGCCCCGTGCTCGCAGCGGCGGAGACGCCGGTCCAGGCCCTGGCGCGAACGGCCTCGCTGCTCGCGGTCGTCGAAGGCGAGCACTTCGCAGCCCCGCGCCTCGCGGCCCTGCGCGCCGAGCTCGAGACGACGGGGCATACGCCCTCGGCGGAGCTCGGCGCGCTGCGGCGACTCGTCGACCTGCGCGACGCCCGCGCGAACCAGCTCTTCATGCCGATCGCCGCGCTGCTGATGTGGGGCACGCACGTGGCGCTCGCCTTCGAACGCTGGCGGGCGCGCTGCGGTCCGCGACTCGCGATCTGGGTCGAGGCGGCCGGTGAGATCGAGGCGCTGTGCGCACTCGCCAGCCATGCCTGGGAGCATCCCGGGGACCCCTTCCCCGAGATCGTCGACGGAGACCGCGGGCCGGTCTTCGACGGGCGCGCGCTCGGGCATCCGCTGCTGCCGCGGGCTGCCTGCATCCGCAACGATCTCGCGCTCGAGGCGATCGCCGCGGATCGCACGCCGGAAGCGGGGGAACGCGATCCCTCCGCGCGGCCGCAGGCGCTCGTGATGAGCGGGTCGAACATGTCGGGCAAGAGCACGATGCTCCGGACCGTCGGCTGCAACGCCGTGCTCGCCTTCGCGGGCGCGCCGGTCCGCGCCCGCAGCCTGCGCCTCTCGCCCCTTCGGATCGCGGCGTCGATCCGGATCGTCGACTCGTTGCAGGCCGGCCAATCCCATTTCATGGCGGAGATCGTGCGGCTCCGGCAGGTCGTCGAGATCGCGAGCGGCGAGCCGCCGGCGCTCTTCCTGCTCGACGAGATCCTCCACGGCACGAACTCCCACGACCGCCGCATCGGCGCGCAGGCCGTGATCGAGGGCCTGATCGCGAAGGGCGCCCTCGGCGTGGTCACGACCCACGACCTCGCGCTCACGCAGATGGTGCCCGAGAGCGGCGGCCGGCTCGCGAACGTCCACTTCGAGGACCACCTCGAGGCGGGTCGGATGGAGTTCGACTACCGGCTGCGAGACGGCGTCGTCGAGAAGAGCAACGCCCTCGAGCTGATGCGCTCGATCGGCCTCGACGTCTGACCCCGGCGAACGGCGCGCCCCCGACCGGCGTCCGACGCCTAGAAGGAGCCCTGATGTCCCCGCGACGCCTGCTCGTGCTGCTGCTGCTCTGCGCCTCGACGACGGCCTGCACGTTCCCCCGTCCCGGAGTCGGTACGGCCGGGCCGGAGTCCGTGGCGCCGGCCGCGCCCCCCGACCCGCGCGAGTCGAATGCCTGGTTCGCCGCGGGCCGTCAGGCCGTCGCGCGATCCGCCCGCTTCGTCGCGGGTGAGCGTCCGGCCCGGAACCTGATCCTATTCGTCGGCGACGGCATGGGCATCGCCACGGTCACCGCCGCCCGCATCCTCGAGGGCCAGCGGCGCGGCGAGAGCGGCGAGGGCAACCTGCTCGCCTTCGAGACGCTCCCCCACGTAGCCCTCTCGCGGACCTACAACACGGACGCTCAGGTCTCGGACTCCGCCTCGACGATCACCGCGATCGTCTCGGGCGTGAAGACGCAGACCGGTGTGCTCGGCGTGGACGAACGGATCCGACGCGGTGACCACACGAGCGTGGACGCCGCCCGGGTCGCCACGATCCTCGAAGAGGCGGAGGCCCGCGGTCTGGCGACCGGCGTCGTGACCACGACCTCGGTCACCCACGCCACGCCGGCGGGATGCTATGCGCACGTGCCCTTCCGCTTCTGGGAGAACGACTCGCGCATCTCCGACGCTGCGCGCGAAGCGGGCTTCCCCGACATCGCGCGCCAGCTCGTGGAGCTCTCGGCCGGCGACGGGCTCGAGGTCGCACTCGGGGGCGGACGACGGCATTTCAAGCCCGGCGGCGAGGCCGACCCCGAAGACGGTCGCAAGCCGGGTGCGCGACTGGACGGCCGCGACCTGACCCGCGAGTGGGTCGATGGACGTCCGGGCTCGGCCTACGTCTGGAGCCGGGCGCAGCTCGAGGCGATCGACCCGCGCGCGACGACCCGCCTGCTCGGTCTCTTCGAGCCCGAGGACATGCATTGGGAGACCGACCGCGCGAACGACGTCGCGGGCGAGCCCTCCCTCGCCGAGATGACGGCCACGGCGATCGACCTGCTCGCGCGGGACGAGGACGGCTTCTTCCTGCTCGTCGAGGGCGGCCGCATCGACCACGGGCACCACGCCGGAAACGCCGAGCGCGCGCTCACGGACACGGTCGCCTTCTCCGATGCGGTGCGCGTCGCACTCGAGAAGACGGACCCGGGCGAGACCCTCGTCGTCGTGACCGCGGACCACAGTCATACCCTCACGATCTCGGGCTATCCCGTGCGCGGCAATCCGATCCTCGGCAAGGTCACGGCCGTCGACTGGCTCCGCGGCGGCGAGGCGACGCTCGCGCGCGATGCCCTGGGTCTGCCCTATACGACGCTGTCCTACGCGAACGGCCCCGGCTACACGGGCGCCTCGCGCAGTCAGCCGGAGGGCGCGCACCATTTCCGCCATCGCCCCTGCGACCTGCGCCCGCCCTTCGAGTGCGGCTTCGACGGCGTCCGGGCCGGGCGCCCCGATCTCACGGAGATCGAGACCCGGGATCCGGCCTTCCTGCAGGAGGCGACGGTGCCGATGGCGCAGGAGACGCATGCGGGGGAGGACGTGCCGGTCTACGCCGGCGGACCGCGCGCCGGACTCTTCCACGGCGTCGTCGAGCAGAGCTACCTCTACCACGCGATGGTCGAGGCCCTCGGCTGGACGCGTGGGGGGCGACCGACCCGCTAGGTCCCGTTCCTTCCCGTGCCGCGACTCACCGGGCGATCCAGAGCTCTCCGACCTCGACACCATCCGGTGACAGTACGGCTCGCCGGCGGCTCGGATGCTCCGCCCGATCGATGCCCAGCACGCGCTCGATCATGACCCATCGCTCGGGCTCGGCGGGTCGCGCGGAGCCTGCGCCATCGAAGGGAAATCCCGGCTCCCGCGCCGCCAGCCGGGCGACGCGGATCACGCAGGCCTCGTCGAGCCCACGCGCAAAGCGCCAGACGCAGCCTTCGACGGAACGCCCTAACACGAATCGGGGCGTTTCCCCGCCGCCGCGGACGGCGACGATCCGTCCGTCCGCGTCGTACTCGTAATCCATCTCCATCCGACGCAGGACGGCGTCGAGTCCGAGTGCGGCAGCCGGGTCGCTCGTCATGCCGCGAGTCTACGGGAATCGCGAGAATCGGTGCACGAATCGAACGATCTGGCGTTATGATGGGCGGGCGCCCAGTCCGGTGAAGACGACATGATCGATCATCCGAACTCGCTCCTGGTCCACCACTGCCTCCAGGCGGCCACGGACGGGGACCGCGCCACCCTGCGCGCCCTCTGGTCCGACGACATCGTCTGGCACGTGAAGGGCGAGAGTCCCTTCCGCGGCGAGATCAAGGGGCCGGACGACGTCCTCGAATACCTCGCGAGCCTCGGCGAGATCGGCGGCGACTCGTTCCGCACGGAGGTCGAGGACGTACTCGTGAGCGACGAGCACGCCGCCGTGCTCTGCCACACGACCGCGCAGCGTGGCGATCGGACCCTCGACGCGACCTACCTCATGATCGTGACGATCGCCGGACGACGCATCCGCGAGGTCGTGACGGTTCCGATCGACGCGGAGCGCGCGGCCGCCTTCTGGGCGGACTGACCTCGATGCGCTCCGCGGCCCGTCGAGCGGCCGTCTAGCCGACGGCGCGCAGCGCCTGCAGCAAGCGCTCCCAGATCCCGCCGAAGGCCCCGTTGCTCATGACGAGCACGACGTCGCCGTCTCGTCGTCCCGACACGACCCAGTCGACGATCGCGTCGATCTCCGCGAAGGCCCGGGCATCCCGACCGCGAGCGCGCAGCGCAGCCGCGACCTCCCCGGCCGAGAGGCATTCCGTGACCTCCCCCGTGATCGAGTAGATCGGGTCGTCCCCGACCTCGGCGATCGCGATGCGATCCGCCTGCGCGAGCGCCTCGACGTAGTCGTCCTGGAAGAGCTTGCGGCGGCTCGTATTCGTGCGCGGCTCGAGCAGCGCGACGACGCGGCCGCCGGGATGGCGCTGGGCGATCGCCTCGATCGTCCCGGCGACGGCCGTCGGATGGTGCGCGAAATCGTCGATCACGGTCACGCCCGCCGCGACGCCCCGGACCTCCTGCCGCCGCTTCACGCCCTGGTGCGCGCGCAGCGGGCGCGCCGCCTCCTCGATCGGAACCCCCAGCCCCGAGAGCGCCGCCAGCACGCCGACCACGTTCTCGACGTTGTGCACGCCGAAGAGCGGGCTCACGATCTCGTGGCTTTGCCCCGCCTCGCGATCCTCGAGGCGGAAGCGGAGACCCTCGGATCCCGGCTCGAGATCCCGACCCCAGAAGCGCACACCCGGCGGCGGCGCCTCGCCCGCGCGACGCTCGGCCCCGTAGCCCTCGACCCGGCAGCGCGCTCCCGCGACGACGTCGCGCACGCCCGCGTGCCCGAGCGCCGCGACGATCCGCGACCCGGGCGCGAGACCGGCGACGAGGGCCCGGAAGGCCTCCTTCACGTGGTCGAGATCGCGGTAGATGTCGGCGTGGTCGAACTCGACCGAGGTGAGGATCAGCGTGTCGGGATGGTAGTGGAGGAACTTCGGGGTCTTGTCGAAGAAGGCCGTGTCGTACTCGTCGCCCTCGACGACGAAATGCGGGCCGGCGCCCTCCCGGAAGGAGCCGCCGAAGTCGAGGGAGATGCCGCCGACCAGCAGCGAGGGATCCCGGCCCGTCGCGAGCAGGAGATGCGCGGCGAGATTCGTGGTGGTCGTCTTGCCGTGGGTGCCCGAGACCGTGATGCAATGCTTGTGGGCGATCGCGAGCTCGTAGAGGGCGTCGGAGAAGGAGCGATAGGGGATCCCCGACCCGATCGCGGCGATCGCCTCGGGGTTGTCGCGGCGGACGGCGTTGCCGATCACGACGAGGTCCGGCTCGCCTGCGGCGCGCAGATGCTCGGCGGCGAAGCCTTCCACGACGTCGATGCCCCAGTCGGCGAGGGCCGTGCTCATCGGCGGGTAGAGCTTCTTGTCCGAGCCCGTCACGTGCAGGCCACGCGCCTTCAGCAGGCCGGCGAGCGAGCCCATGCCCGTGCCGCCGATCGCGACGAAATGGACGTGGGTGAGGCGATCCGGGTCGAAGGGGCGCTGGTGGTCGGGCGGCGCGACCGCTCCGCTCATTCCGACACCGCCACGGGCGGCGGCGCGACGGGCGAGTCGGAGGCCGAGTGCGAGGCCGGCTCGTGCGTATCGCTCTCGTCGTCGGACGCGTCCGCCTCGTCGGGACTCGCGGCCGACGCGCTCGCGACGTCGTCCATCCCCGCCGTCAGCCCCTCGTAGATCGCGTCGTGGATCTTCGGGCGGAGGTCGAAGCGGCTGCGCTTGGCGACCTGGTGGATGCGGTTGGTCAGCATCACGACGATCAGCTCGCGCTCGAGGTCGATCCACAGCGAGGTCCCCGTGAAGCCGAGGTGACCCACGGAGTGCGGGCCGAAATGTCGACCGGAGGACGAGGCGCCGACCGTGGGCGTGTCCCAGCCGAGTGCCCAGTCCGAGGACTCGGGCAGGTTCTGCCGCTCGGCGAACTCCCGCACCCGGGCGTTGGGCAGCGAGTCGTTGCGGCCGTGCCAGGCGTCGAGGAAGAGCTGCGCGAAGCGCATCACGTCGTCGGCGGTCGAGAAGAGTCCCGCGTGGCCCGCGACGCCGCCCATCGCCGAGGCGTTCGGATCGTGGACCTCGCCCCAGATGATGCGCTCCCGCCAGGGGCAGTTCTCGGTCGCGGCGACGCGGCGACGGACGGCGTCCGGCGCGGCCTGGGAGCCATCGACGGGGATCGGGAAGAAGCGCGTGTCGACGAGGCCGAGCCGCGTGAAGATGCGCGTCTCGCAGAACTCGTCGAAGGGCTGCTTCGAGACGGCCTCGACGAGGGCGCCGAGGACGATGAAGTCGAGATCGCCGTAGACGGCCGCGGCGCCGGGCTCGTGCACGAGGCCGCTGCGCAGGACGCGGTCGAGGATCCACTCGCGCCCTTCGCGGGTGCCGAGCAGCCGCTCGCCCGTCTTGCGCTCCTTCTGGATCAGCAGCTCGTGGAAGCCGCGCCAGGGCTTGAGGCCGGCGGAGTGGCTGAGCAGGTGTCGGATCGTGACCTGCTCCTTGCCGCGATCGGCGAAGGCCGGGAGCGTCTTGGCCACCGGGTCGTCGAGGGCGATCGAGCCCTCCTCGACCAGCATCATGATCGCCGTCGTCGTCGCGATCGGCTTCGTGAGGGACGCGAGATCGAAGATCGTGCTGCGGCGCATCGGCAGCCGCTCCGGCCGCGCCGCCGCGAGCCCGCGCACCCAGGCGTACTCGAGCAGCTCCCCTTCGCGCGGCATCCGGGCGAGCACGACGGCGCCCGGGATCTCCTGCCGCTCGATCGCCTTGTCGAGCGCCCGCTCGACCTTGCCGAGCTTCCGCTCGATCAGACTGCGCTTCATGCTGCCGGTCCCCCCCGATCGACGGGCGCACGCTACCGCGTCGAGACGGCGGATTCCAATGTCTCGAGCTCGCCGCGGGCGCCGTCGAGGGCGGCCCGCCCACCGAAGGGCCAGGGCCGATTCGAAGGGCCGTGACCGAAGGGCAGCCCGGCGACGACCGGGATCCCGAGGCCGCAGAAGACCTCGTCGAAGAGCCGGTCGAGGCCGCGATCGGGATGGCGCTCGTCGTCGCAGTCCGTGAAGTCGCCGAGCGCCACGCCGGCCAGGCGGTCGAGCTTCCCCGCCGCCCGCAGCTGCTGGAGCATCCGGTCCACGCGGTAGGGCAGCTCCGTCACGTCCTCGAGCACGAGGATCGCGTCGCGGGTGTCGATCTCCCAGGGCGTCCCGAGGCTCGCGACCACGACCGAGAGGGAGCCCCCGACCAGCCGCCCCTCACCCCAGCCCGGTGCGAGCGACTCGCCCTCGAAGCGCGGCAGCGGCCCCGTCCCCATCAGCGCCCGCACGAGCGCCGAGCCCGACTCGCCCTCGAGCGAGTCCTTGCGCTCGAGCATCGGCCCGTGGATCCCGAGCAGCCCCGCCTTGCGCCGTTGCCAGAGCAGCAGGGTCGTGACGTCGCTGTAGCCGACCAGCGGCTTGGCCGCCTGGCGGAATGCGTCCGCATCGAGCCGCTCGACGATGCGAGCGCAGCCGTAGCCGCCGCGGGCGCAGACGATCGCGTCGACCTCGGGATCGGTCACGAAGCGCATCAGCTCGTCCGCCCGCCGCTCGTCGGTCCCGGCGAGGTAGCCGTCGCGGGCGAGCACGTCGTCCCGCACGACGGTCTCGAAGCCCAGCCGCTCGAGGGCGCGACGGCCGGTCTCGAGTCGCTCGGGATCGACGGGGCCGGCGGGCGCGGCGATCGCGATGCGCGCGCCGGGCCGGATCGCCCGCGGCCTGCGGAGGCTCGGCACGGCTAGAAGGATCCCGGATCCGTCTCGGGACCGAAGCCACCGAAGCCGACGCCCGCGCCACCGCCCAGGAAGTCGTCCCCCGCGCCCCCGCCGAAGCCGCCGCCGATCCCGGGCGCGCCGTCGTAGGGATCGTCCGAGAGCGGCCAGTCGCGGAACTGCGCATAACGTCCCTCGAACTCGAGCTTGACCGTTCCGGTCGGGCCGTTGCGCTGCTTGGCGATGATCAGCTCGGCCATGTTCTCGAACTCCGTCTCCTTGTTGTAGACGATGTCGCGATAGATGAAGGCGATCACGTCGGCGTCCTGCTCGATCGCGCCGGACTCGCGCAGGTCGGCGAGCATGGGGCGCTTGTCCTCCTTGCGCGTCTCGGGCCCGCGGTTCAGCTGGGAGAGCGCGATCACCGGGATGTCGAGCTCCTTGGCGAGCCCCTTGAGCCCGCGGCTGATCTCGGAGATCTCCTGCTCGCGGCTCTGGACGTTGCGATCGCCGCGGGCGAGCTGGAGGTAGTCGACGATCACGAGGTCGAGGCCATGCTGGGAGTGCATGCGGCGGCACTTGGCGCGCATCTCGAGCACGCTGGCCGCGCCCGTGTCGTCGATCCAGATGCCCGCCTCCGCGAGCCGACCCGCCGCCGACATCAGCCGCGAATGCGAGTCGGTCGAGATCAGGCCGCTGCGGAAGAGGCCGAAGTCGACCTGGGCCTCGGAGGAGAGCAGACGCATGACGAGCGAGCGGGTCGTCATCTCGAGGGAGAAGACGGCGACCTTCTTGCCGAAGTCGACCGCGGCGTTCCGGCCCACGTTCAGCGCGAAGGCCGTCTTGCCCATCGAAGGCCGCGCCGCGAGGATGAAGAGGTCGCCGGGCTGGAGTCCGCCGGTCATCTCGTCGAGCTTCGTGTAGCCCGTCGAGAGGCCCGTGATCTCGCCGCCCCGGTTCATCAACATGTCGATGTGGTTGACGGCGTCGTGCATCTCGACGGCGATCGAGGAGAGCGACGTCGAGGCCTTGGCGGTCGAGAGCGCGAAGATCCGGCTCTCGGCCTCGTCGAGCAGCGAGTCCGCCGGCTCACCGTACTCGTAGCCGAGGCCGACGATCTCGGTCGCCGTCGAGATCAGGCTGCGCTTGATCGCGCGGTCGCGGATGATCTTCGCGTAGTGGACGATGTTGGCCGGGGTGGCCTCGTAGTCGGCGATCTCGGCGAGGCCGACGAAGCCACCCACGCTGTCGAGCAGGCTCTCGCCCTTGAGATAGGCGGAGAGCGTCGTCAGGTCGACGGGCTGGTTCTCGTCGCGCAGCCGCACCATCGAGCGGAAGAGCATCTGGTGCGACGGGTGGTAGAAGTCCTCTTCGCGGACCTCGGTCACGACGGCGTGGATCGCGTCGTTGTCGAGCAGGATGGCCGAGAGGACGGCCTTCTCCGCCTCGATGTCGTGGGGCGGAACGCGACCCGTGATCTGCTCCCGCTCGTCCACGCGCTCCCCCCGTCCCGCGCCCTCGCCCCTCGCGCGCACGCACGCTTCGAAGCCCGCCCCCACCCGCGCTGCAGACGGGGCCCGGACCCGGCCGTCCCCGGCCAGGCCTCGCCGACCGGCGCGCCCGGCGTCGGTCGCGGACGCGATCATACCATCGCCGCTCGACGCGGCGGACGCCGGATCGAGCGGGCTCATGCGCCTCGGGCGGGACCCGACACGCGGCTCCGGAGGTGGGGCGTGAGGCGTCAGCCCGCCGCGTTCACCGTGACCTTGAACTCGGCCTGCACGTCGGAGCGCAGCCGTACGGCGACCGTGTGCTCGCCCACGCTCTTGATCGGCTCGCCGAGCACGATCTTGCGGCGGTCCACTTCGAGGCCCTTCTCCGCGAGCAGCTCGGCCAGATTCGCGGCCGTCACCGAGCCGAAGAGGCGGCCCTCTTCGCCCGCCTGCGCCGTGATCTCGAGCGCCATGCCGTCGAGCTTGGCCTTCACGGCCTGGAGATCCTTGAGCTCCTTCGCGCGCTTCTCCGCGATCACGCGCTTCTTGTGCTCGACCTCGTTCACGCGCTCCGCCGTCGCGGGCATCGCCTTGCCCTGCGGAATCAGGAAGTTGCGCGCGAACCCCGGCTTCACGCGCACGATCTCGCCCGCGTCGCCGAGGTTGTGTACGTCCTCGCTCAGGATGACCTGGATCAATGCCATGTCTCGTCTCCCGCCCGCGATCCGATCGTGTGTGCCCGCGATCGCTCACCCGATCCGATCGAGCGTGCCCGTGTCTGCTCGCCAACCCGATCGACCGTGCCCGTCGTTGCTCACCCGATCCGATCGAGCGTGCCCGTCGTTGCTCACCCGATCCGATCGAGCGTGCCTCCGATCGCTACGCGATCGGATATCAAAAGTGGCTCGGTGCGTACGGCAGCATCGCCAGCTGCCGCGCCCGCTTGATCTCGAGGGCCAGCGGTCGCTGGTGCTTCGCGCAGGTGCCCGAGATCCGCCGCGGCGTCATCTTCCCCGTCTCCGTGATGAACAGCCGCAGCGTCTTCACGTCCTTGTAGGAGATGCCGAGGTTCTTGTCCGCACAGAAGCGGCAGACCTTGCGGCGCTGGAACATGCCCTTGCGCTTGGCCTGCTTGCGAGCCTTCTTGCGAGCCGCGGCGCGCAGCCGCCCCTTGACCGTCAGCGGTGCGCGGGCCGGTCGGTCGCCCCGATCACCCCGATCCCCTCGATCGCCTCGATCTCCCCGGTCGCCGCGATCCCGATCGCGATCGTCCCGATCGCGCGGCGGGCGCGGCGGACGGTCACGGTCCGCGGCGGGTCCGCTCGGAATCGTTCGATCGCCCGCCGGGCCGCCCGGGGCGCCACCGGCCGGACCACTCGGCGGGCCGCCGGCCGAGCGCTGCGACTTGGGGCCGCTCGGGGGCTTCCGGGTCTCCGTCGCTCCGTCGCTCTGCTCTTCGCTCACGACTACTCCTCCTCACCGTCGTCACGACGGGAGCCGTAGCCGCCGGACGAATCGTCGTCATCGTCGTCGTCGTCGTCGGCACTGCGGACACGGCCGGCGGCGCGATCGGCCTCCTCCTGCTCGCGGCGGGCGGCGGCCTCCTCGGCCTCGCGCGCGGCGCGCTCGGCGGCCCGCTTGGCCTGCTCGACCTCGGCCTCGGCAGCCGCGGCCTTGCGCGCCTCGATGTCCGTGACCTCGGGGCTCACGAGCACCGTGAGGAAGCGCAGCACCGACTCGTCGAGTCGCAGCGAGCGCTCGATCTCCGGCACGACCTTGCCGCCGTCGAGGAACTGGAGGGTGTAGTAGTGGCCCTTGTGGAACTTGCGGATCTCGTAGGCGAGCTTGCGCTTGCCGTGATCCTCACACATCAGGCGGACGGAGCCCGCCGAGGCCAGGATGCCGTCGAGCTTCCCGAGGATGGCCTGACTGCCTTCGTCGGAGATCTCGGGCTGGACGATGAACGTCGTTTCGTATTCCCGCAAAGCATTCCTCCCGGTCGGACGCTCACGGCGTCCGGGCGCTCCCTGATCTCGCTTGGTCGAGGCCCGACCGCGGCGGATGCGCGGGCTGGGCGGGGAGCACCGAGGCTGTTGGATGGCGGGGCCAGGCCCCGATTTGAGGCGCAGAGGGGTACCACAGGCGGCCCGGGTCCGACAAGGGCATGCCCCCCCGACGTCCGGTCCCGGCTCTCGCGGTCATGGGGCGACGGCCGGCCGGCTCAGCCCGGCAGCGGGCGCCCCGGGCGGCGCCCGGCGATCCAGCGCAGCAGCGTCTGGACGGCGCCCACGCCGCTGAGCCGCCGCCGGGCCCGGGTGGGCTCGGTCGGGGGACCGACCCGGAAGGTCTGACCCAGCCCGAGCAGGGCCCGGAAGGCGTCCTCGTCGGTCTCGTCGTCGCCGACGTAGATCGCCCGGACCGACTCCGACCAGCCCGGGCCGTAGCGCTCCCGCAGCACGTGGAGCACGGCGTGTCCCTTGTCCCAGCCGATCGGGGGCCGCCCCTCCACGGCGCACAGGGCATCCCGGGCCTGGAAGCCGGCCGCCAGGATCAGCTCCCTCGCGCGCTGCGCGATCGCGTCGTGCTCGTCGCGCGCGGCCTCGCGGAAATGCAGCGTGAGCGTGGCGCCCTTCTGCTCGGTCCACACGCCCGGCACGTCGATCGATGCCAACGCTTCCGCGAGCGCCTCGCCCCGCTCGCGGTAGTGGGCCGTGTCGGTGTGCCGGAAGGCGTCGAGTCCCGGGCCCTCGATCTCGAGCCCGTGGTTGCCCGCGTAGACGAGGCCGTCGATCGGCGCGTGCATGCGGATGTCGCGCAGACTGCGGCCGCTCACGATCGCGACCTGCGTGTCCGGCCGCGCGACGCAGCGCTCGAGCCACTCGATCGTCTCGGCGGGCAGCTTCACCATCGACGGATGCGCCGCGATCGGCGCCAGCGTCCCGTCGAAGTCGAGGAAGACCGCGAGCGGATGCTCGCCGACGAAGTCCCCGAGCCAGGCGTCGAAGTCCGCCTCGCGAACCGGCGCCATCGCGTGATTCGACGACGTCGCCGCATCGAGGAAGTCGCCCAGCCACTTGTCGAGATCGTGCCGCCGCTCCCGTCGCTGCAGCGCACGCATCCGCGTCTCGCGCTGATCCGGCGGCATCTCGAGCGCTCGATGGAGCGCGTCGGCGACGCTGTCGATGTTGTAGGGGTTGACCAGGAGCGACTCGAGCATCGACTCCGCGGCGCCCGCCATGCGCGAGAGCACGAGCACACCGGGCTGGTCGGTCTGGCTCGCGACGAACTCCTTGGCGACCAGATTCATGCCGTCGCGCAGGGGCGTCACCAGGGCGACCGACGCGTCGCGGTAGAGCGCCGAGAGGCGCGGGCCGGGGATCGAGCGGTTGATGTAGTGGATCGGCGTCCAGAGGCTCGTCCCGAAGCGGCCGTTGATCCGGCCGACGAGCTCGTCGATCTGCCGCTTGAGCTGCTGATACTCGGTCACCTGCTCGCGCGACGGGACGGCGACCTGGATCATCGTGACCGCGCCTCGATGCGGGCGATGCAGCTCGAGCAATCGCTCGTAGGCGAGCAGGCGCTCGGGGATGCCTTTCGTGTAGTCGAGTCGGTCCACGCCGAGCACGATCTGCTGACCGACCGGGCGGCGCGGCCGCGGCGCCGTCCGGGCGCGATGTTCGTACTCGTCGTAGTCGATGCCGAGCGGGAACGCGCCGACGCGGACCGTGCGGTCACCGTGCTCGACGCGGCCCCGCTCGCGGTCGACGCGCGCGCCCAGCAGTCGCTCCACGCAGTCGAAGAAGTTCGATACGTAGCCCGCCGAGTGGAACCCCACGAGGTCGCAGGCGAGCAGACCGCGGAGCACCTCGCGGTAGGAGGGCAGGATCCGGAACAGATCGTAGGGCGGGAAGGGAATGTGCAGGAAGAAGGCCAGTCGACTCGTGGGACGCCGGCGGCGGACGAGCTCGGGACAGAGCACGAGCTGGTAGTCGTGGACCCAGACGAGGTCGCCCTCCTCCATCTCTTCGAGCGCCGCCTCGGCGAAGCGGGCGTTCACGCTCTCGAAGACCTCGTAGTTGCGGCGGTCGAGGACCATGCGCTCCGGCAGCGAGTGGAAGAGCGGCCAGAGCGTGCCGTTCGAATAGCCGTGGTAGAAGCGGCGGGTCTCGTGATCCGAGAGGCGTACGGGATGCAGGCGATACGGACTCTCCTCGACGTCGATCGACTCCTCGGGTCGCAGTCGACCGCCGGGCCAGCCGATCCACACGCCCCCGCGCTGTCGCATCGCGGGCTCCATCGCGGCGACCAGCCCGCCGCCCGACCGTTCCGCCTTGAGCGCACCGCGCGTGCGTTTGAGCGTCACGGGCAGGCGATTGCTGAGCACGATCAAGCGATTCGATTTCGATTCCGATGACATTGCGCCAAGATACCGATCCGAGAGCAGGGGGAAGGTGAATGGGCGACCGAGCGAGCCTCGATCTCGCCGTGATCGGCAACTGTACCTGGGCAGGCCTCGTCGACGACCGCGCGCGGCTCGTCTGGGCCTGCCTGCCGCGTTTCGACTCGGATCCGGTCTTCTCGGCGCTGCTCGACGGCGACATCGACGAGGACGGCGTCTTCGCGATCGAGGTGCTCGACTTCGAACGCAGCGAGCGCCGCTACGACGGCAACACGGCGATCCTGCGCACGATCCTGCACGATCGCCACGGCGGCGCCGTCGAGATCCGTGACTTCGCGCCCCGCTTCGCGAACTTCGAGCGCACCTACCGGCCCACGATGATGATGCGGCGCGTGACGCCGATCGCGGGCGAGCCGCGCATCCGGATCGTGCTGCGTCCGCGCTCGGACTACGGCCGGGAGCCCGCGCGCACGGCGCGCGGCTCGAATCACATCCGCTACATGACCTCGGGGATCACGCTGCGCCTCACGACCGATGCGCCGGTCTCCTACGTCGCCGACTCGACGCCCTTCCTGGTCGGCCAGCCGATCCACCTGATCCTCGGCCCGGACGAGAGCTTCCGCGCACCGATCGAGAGCACGGTCGCCGAGTACGAGGAGCGTACGCGGGCGCATTGGACCGAGTGGGTGCGCAGCCTCTCGATCCCCTTCGAGTGGCAGGAGGCCGTGATCCGCGCCGCGATCACGCTGCAGCTCTGCTACTTCGAAGAGACGGGCGCGATCGTCGCCGCGCTCACGACCTCGATCCCCGAGCACGCGGGCTCCGAGCGCAACTGGGACTATCGCTTCTGTTGGCTGCGGGACGCCTACTTCGTGATCCACGCGCTGAACCGGCTCGGCGCGACGGGCACGATGGAGGGCTACCTCGGATACCTCGGCAACCTCGTGGCCGGAGCCGGCCACGCGGGCGGCCTGCAACCGGTCTACGGCATCGGTCGCGAGGTCGACCTCGTCGAGCGCATCGAGCCGCACCTCGCGGGCTACCGCAAGACGCCCCCGGTGCGCGTCGGCAACCAGGCCTACGAGCACATCCAGAACGACGTCTACGGCTCGGCCGTCCTCGCGGCGACGCAATCCTTCTTCGACGCCCGCCTCTTGAAGCCCGGTGGCCGACGTCTCTTCGGCCTGCTCGAGGTCGCCGGCGAGCACGCCGTGCGGGTCTGGAACCAGCCCGACGCGGGACTCTGGGAGCTCCGCACGCGGGAGAGCGTGCACACCTTCTCGGCCGCGATGTGTTGGGCCGCCTGCGACCGGCTGGCGCGGATCGCCGACCGGCTCGCGCTACCCGAGCGGGCGCGGGTCTGGCGCGAGCGCGCGAACGAGATGCGCGAGACGATCGACGCGAAGGCCGCCCGCTCAGGCGACCGCTACACGGCGACCTTCGACGGCGACGAGACCGATGCCTCGCTCCTGCTGCTCGAGCAGCTCGGCTTCGTGAATGCCCGCGACCCGCGCTACGTCGGCACGATCGCCGCCGTCGAGCGCGACCTGCGGCGTGGCCCCTATCTCTACCGCTACTCGGTCCCGGACGATTTCGGCGTGCCGGAGACCGCCTTCAACATCTGCACCTTCTGGTACATCGACGCCCTCGCCGCCTGCGGCCGGACCGACGAGGCGCGGGCGCTCTTCGAGAACATGCTCGCGCGACGCAACAGCGTCGGTCTGCTCTCGGAGGACCTCGAGCCCGAGACGGGCGAGCTCTGGGGCAACTTCCCGCAGACCTACTCGATGGTCGGTCTGATCAACTCGGCGATGCGGCTGTCCCGTTCGTGGGAGGACGCCTTCTGAGCGGACTTCCCGTCGCTCAGGCCTCGAGCAGGGCCGCGTGGACCCGCAGATCGTCGGTCAGCTCGGGATGGAAGGTGCAGGCGTAGCGCCGCCCCTGACGCACGAGGACGGGCTCGCCGTCGACGCGCAGCAGCACCTCGACCTCGGGACCGGGATCGAGGAGGCGCGGTGCGCGGATGAACACGCACTCCATGCCTTCGAAGGCGGGATCGCCGCCGGGATCTGCCGGTGCGACGAAGGAGTCGAGCTGGGTGCCGTAGGCGTTGCGCTCGGCCTCCACGTCGACGAGGCCGAGCGTCGGCACGGGATGATTGCGCGAGGCGCGGGCGAGCAGGATCGCCCCCGCGCAGGTGCCGAGCACGGCGCCCCCGGCCTCCGCGAATGCCTGGATCGGCTTCACGAGCTCGTTACGCGCGAGGCCCTTCGACATCGTCGTGCTCTCGCCGCCGGGCAGAACGAGGGCCACGAGGCCGTCGAGATGCTTCGGCGCGAGCACCCGCCGTCCCCTTGCGCCGAGGCGCTCGAGGACGGCGAGATGCTTCTCGATGTCGCCCTGCAGGCCCAGGACGCCGACGATCGGTCTCGTGTCGCTCAAGTCGGAGGAGCTCCCCGGGCGCCGACTACCAGCCCCGGTTGGCGAGGCGCTCGCTCTCGTCGAGGGTGCCCATCTCGATGCCTTCCATCGCCGCGCCGAGCCCGCGACAGGCGTTCAGCACCTCCTCCGGGTCCTCCCAATGCGTGCAGGCGTGCACGACGGCGCGTGCGCGCTTCGCCGGGTCCGCGCTCTTGAAGATCCCCGAGCCCACGAAGACCGCCTCCGCGCCGAGCTGCCGACACAAAGCCGCGTCGGGCGGCGTCGCGACGCCACCCGCCGCGAAGTTCGGGACCGGCAGCTTGCCGTGCTTCGTGCACGTAGCGCACGAGGTCATAGGGCGCGCCCATGTCGCGCGCCGTCGACATCAGCTCCTCCGGCGGCAACGCGCGGATCGCGCGCGATCTCGCCGCAGACCGAGCGCAGATGGCGCACGGCCTCGACGATGTTCCCGCTGCCGGCCTCGCCCTTCGTCCGATCATCGCCGCGCCCTCGCCGATCCGCCGCAAGGCCTCGCCGAGGGTTCCGCGCCCCCTGCACACGAAGGGCACGCGGAAGTCGTGCTTGGCGATGTGGTGCTCGTCGTCGGCCGGCGTCAGCACCTCGCTCTCGTCGATGAAGTCGACGCCCATCGCCTCGAGCACCCGCGCCTCCTGGATGTGCCCGATCCGCACCTTCGCCATCACGGGGATCGAGACCGTGCGCTGGATCTGCTCGATCATCTCGACGGCGCTCATGCGGGCGACGCCACCGTCGCGCCGGATGTCCGCCGGCACCCGCTCGAGGGCCATCACGGCGCAGGCGCCCGCGTCCTCGGCGATCTTCGCCTGCTCGGCGTCGGTCACGTCCATGATCACGCCGTTCTTCATCATCTCCGCGAGCCCGACCTTCAGCTCGAAGGCGGAAGCCCCCCGGCGCCCCGCGCCGTTCCTGCTGCCACCCTTCACGTCCGTCATGTCGTTGCCTCCTGATCATCGGGCGGATCGTCGATCCGCCCCGTGTCCTGATTCGTTCTCCGTGCCGCGCCGGCACCACGCTTCGCGGCCGGCGTACGCCGGCGCGCGGCATCCGGTCAGAGATGCGCCCCGCCATCCGCCCTGCCCCCGAGCCCCGGGCCGCGCGCACCACGCTCGCAAGCGCCTCGACACCGCGGCCGATCGCCGCCTCGTCGGCGCAGGCGACCGTCAGCCGCATCGCACGCGACGGTCGCGCGTCGGGCATGAACAGCGATCCGGGTGAGAAGATCACGCCGGCCCGCGCGGCGTCGGCGAGCAGGTCGCGCGTGTCGATCTCGCCCGGAAGCTCGACCCAGAGCTGATAGCCGCCCTCGGGCCGCGTCCAGCGCGTGCCCTCGGGCATCTCCGCCTCGAGCGCCGCGTGGATCGCGTCGAAGCGCGAGCGCAGCATCGCGCGAATGCGTTCGAGATGCCGGTCGTAGGCGCCCGACTCGACGAAGCGCGCGAGCCCCGCCTGGAGCGGCAAGGCGTCCGACAGATCCGTCGCATGCTTGAGTGCGACGAGGCCCTCGAGCGCGCGCCCCCGCGCGGCGAGCGCGCCGACCCGGACGCCCGGGAAGAGCGACTTCGAGAAGGACGTGAGCAGGACGACCAGCCCCGCCTGATCGAGCGCCGCCAGCGACGGCACGTCCTCGCCGCGGAAGCGCAGATCGAGCTCGAAGCCATCCTCGACGATCGGCACGCCATGTCGCGCCGCGATCTCGAGCACTTCGTGGCGACGCGCCCGGCTCGCACTCGTGCCGAGGGGATTGTGGAAGCTCGGAATCGTGTAGAAGGCCTTGACCTCGGGCTTGGCGAGCAGTCGGTCGAGCACCTCGGGATCCGGCCCCTCCGCGTCCATCGGAACCGGCGCCGCCGACAGCCCGAGACCCGCGAGCGCCGAGAGCACGTTGGCGTAGGTCGGCACCTCGACGGCGATCTGATCGCCCGGCTGGGCGAAGAGGCGCAGCGCGAGCGAGATGCCCTGACTCGCACCGTGACAGAGCACCAGCTCTTCGGGCGAGTGCCGGAGGCCATGCCGCCCGAAGCGCTGCGCGATCGCCGCGCGCAGTCGGGCATCGCCTTCGGGCGAGGCGTAGGAGAAGAGCGCGGGCCCCTCCTCGCGCAACGCGCGGTCGAGGCAGGCGCGGAAGTCGTCGACGGGATAGAAGCGCGGATCGGGAATCAGGCGATGGAGCGCGACGACGCCCTCGCCCGTCGCATAACGGGGCCGGGTGTTGTCGAGGGCGAGCAGCCGCTCGATCTGGGGTGCGAGACCGAGGTCGACCTCGTGCTCCGTTCGATTGGCGCCGCGTACCTTGGTCCCGTCGTCGCCGTCGCGCCGGGACCCCTCGAGCGGCGGACGGGCGGACTGCCGGGACGGATCGACCGGTCGCGGCTCCGCGTGCCCGTCGGGCGAACGGACGAAGGTGCCCGCGCCGACGCGCGCCTCGACCCGCCCCGCGCGGGCGAGATGCTCGTAGGCGAAGGCGACCGTGTCGCGGTGGATGCCGAGCTCGCTCGCGAGGGCGCGGATCGCCGGCAGCCGCGAGCCCGGCTCGCGCTTGCCCCGATCGATCTGGTCCCGGAGCTGATCCGCGATCTGCTGGTAGACCGGCGGCGCCGACGGCGAGGCGTCGATGCGAAGGGCATCCGTTTGCGGCCGGGGGGGCATCGGCATGCGCGCAAATTATCAGCCGGACACTATCCCATCAAGTCCGATTGTCCGGATCGATTCGCGGATCCAGAACCTGACAATTGAGCATTTTCAGGCGTCGGCGTTGAAGCGCTCCATCGCTTCGCGCATCCCTTCCCCGACGACCACCTCGATCGCCTGCGCGGCGCGATCGAGCGCCGCGGACAGGGCCCGCGGCTCGAGCTCGGAGGCGAAGGGCCCGAGCACCCAATCGAGCACGGGTACGCCCGCCTCCGGCCCCGGCCGCCCGATGCCGAAGCGCAGCCGCGGCACGTCGCGGGTGCCCAGTCGATCGAGCACGTCGGCCATGCCCCGCTGACCGCCGGCGCTGCCCGACGGACGCAAGCGGAGGCGACCCGGCGGCAGGTCGAGATCGTCGTAGACGACGAGCAGGTCCCGGGCGGGATCGAGCCCGGGCCATCGCGACAGAGCCGCCGCCACGCTCGCTCCCGACCGGTTCATGAAGGTCTGCGGACGCAGCAGTGCGCAGCGGATCCCGGCGATCGCCAGCACGCCTAGCTCCGCATCCAGCCCCGCCTCGAGGCGCCAGCCGACGTCGTGCCGCTCGGCCAGCCGCTCGAGGACCCGGAAGCCCGCATTGTGGCGGGTGGCTGCATGGCGCGGCCCCGGGTTGCCGAGACCGACGACCAGGCGTTCCGGCGCCGGATCGGGCACGGCTCAGCTCGCGGGCGCGGCCTCGGTCGCCGGGGCCTCGCCCTCGGCGCCCTCCTCGCCCGCGTCCTTCAGACCGCGCGGCACGAGGACGGTCGCGACCGTGAGCGTCGGCTCGCTGTGGATCTCGACCCCGGCCGGCACCTGCAGGTCCGCCACGTGGAGCGAGTCGCCGAGTGCCAGACCGGAGACGTCCGCCTGGATGTCGTCCGGGATCGACCCGGGCAGACACATCAGCAGGATCTCGCGCAGCTGCTGGTCGAGCACGCCGCCGAGCGTGACGCCCTCGGGCGTGCCGACGAGATGGATCGGGACCTCGACCTCGATCTTGGTCTTGAGGTCGACCTCGTAGAAGTCCACGTGGGTGATCCGGCCGCGGACCGCCTCGCGCTGCAGCTCCTTCGCGATCACCGTGCGACCGGCCGCGGGCGAGCTGCCCGCGAGATCGATCAGCGTGTTGATGCCGCCGTGGCTGGTCTCGATCAGCCGCTCGAATTGCGCGACGTCGAGCGCGATCGGCGTCGCCTCGCGGCCGCCACCGTATACGACGCCCGGCACCAGGCCGCGCTGGCGGAGCTTGCGCGAAGCGCCCTTGCCGCGCCCCTCCCGTGCCTCGACCGAGAATGTCACGTCACCCATTTCCATCTCCTCGCCGGACCTCGGCCCGGCCGCGCGTCTCGCGCTCGCCGGGCCCGTCCCCGTCCGCCCCGCGGACGATGGCCAGCCGGCCCGTTCGTGTGGGGTTGATTCAGAAGAGGGAGCTCACGCTCTCCTCGTTGTTGATGCGTCGGATCGCCTCGCCGATCGGGGCCGCGACCGACACGACGTGCAGCTTGCCGATGTCGACCGCGTCCGGGCGCAGGGGGATCGTGTCGGTCACGATCACCTGCTCGAGGGGGGACTCGGCGATCCGCTTGAGCGCCGGCCCGGAGAGCACGGGATGGGTGATGGCGGCGTGCACCGCGGTGGCGCCTTCCTCCATCAGGCTGCGCGCCGCCTCGCAGAGCGTGCCGGCCGTATCGACCATGTCGTCGACGATGATGCAGGTCTGTCCGTGTACGTCGCCGATGATGTTCATGACCTCGGCGACGTTGGCGACCTCGCGGCGCTTGTCGATGATCGCGAGCCGGGCGCCGAGCCGCTTGGCGTAGGCCCGGGCGCGCTCGGTGCCGCCGGCGTCGGGCGAGACGACCGTGACCTCGCGTCCGATGCGCCGCTCGATCGCGTCGATCATGAGGCGCGTCGAGAAGAGGTTGTCGACCGGGATGTTGAAGAAGCCCTGGATCTGACCGGAGTGGAGGTCCATGCACAGGATGCGATCGGCGCCCGCGGTCTGGATCAGGTCGGCGACGAGCTTCGCCGTGATCGGGACGCGGGGGCGGACCTTGCGGTCCTGACGGGCGTAGCCGTAGTAGGGGATCACGGCCGTGATGCGCCGGGCGGACGCGCGCTTGAGCGCGTCCAGCATGATCAGCAGCTCCATCAGGTGCGTGTTCTGCGGGGCGCAGGTCGACTGCAGCACGAAGCAGTCGAGGCCGCGCACGTTCTCGCCGATCTCGACCGCGCACTCGCCGTCGGAGAAGGTGCCGACCTCGGCGCGGCCGACGTCGATGTCGAGGTACGCGGCCACGGCGCGGGCGAGGGCCACGTTGGCGTTGCCGCTGAAGAGCTTCAGATCCTGCATGACGTGGAACCCTCGACTTCGACCCATCCGACCGTCGGCCCCATCCGGGATCGCCTCCCGTCCGGCACCCCCGCCCTCGCCTGCGTCACCGTCTTCGCTGCAATCGGCGTCCGACATCGGATCGGCGCCTCCGTTCGCTTCCCGCTGTCCCGAACCTGGTTGGGGCGGTAGGACTCGAACCTACAGATGGCGGCTCCAAAGGCCGCTGCCTTACCATTTGGCGACGCCCCAGGAAAATCTCGACGCCCTCGACTCCGCTCGGCCTCGACCCGAACCGGATCGGCCCCGGGGATCGTCCCGACCGTCACCGGTCGAGCGCGTCCGTTCCGGAGAGGATCCGGGTCGCCCGGACCCAGACGACCCCACCGATCTCCGCACCCGCCTCGCGCAGCCGATCCGCCGCCCGCCGCGCCGCGTCCGCCGAGGCGAATACCCCGAACACGGTCGCGCCGCTGCCGGACAGGCTCACGGCCATCGCACCCATCTCGGCCAGTCGCTGAGCCAGACGGGTGATCGGTGGGCAGAGCCGCCGGGCGGCGGGCTCGAGATCGTTGACGAGCAGGTCCCGGATCGACGGCTGCAACGACCGTGGCCCGATGCCTGACACCCGAGGGACGGAGCCGGACGGGTCCGACGCGGCCCTGAGCCTCGAAAACGCCCGCATCGTAGAGCCTGCCCCCGGACGCGTCAACGCGCTCCCGAGCGCATCGGCAGCGCGGTAGACCTCCGCCGTAGCGAGGGAAATCCCGGGGTTGGCCACGACCAGATCGAGCCCCGGAAGGCCCTCGAGCGGCTCGATGCACTCGCCTATGCCGCTCACGAAGGAAGGGATCGGGGCCAGGAAGAAGGGCACGTCGGCCCCCAGCCCGAGCGCCACCCGCGCGAGCTCGGCCGCCGGCAGGGGCCGGTCGACCAGCGCATTCAGCGCCCGCAGCACCGCGGCCGCATCACTGGATCCGCCCCCGAGACCCGCGCCGGCCGGGATCCGCTTGTCCAGCCGGATCTCGACCGACCGGGTCAGCGAGGCCGCCCGGAGGAACGCGACGGCCGCCCGCACGACCAGATTGTCCGGCCCCGCCGTTACGGCGGCGAGCGCGGGCGGCATGCGGTCGGCCGGAATCGGCGCGAGCTCGAGGTGGACGCCCTCGCTGCCCGACCCGCCCAGCTCGACCTCGACCTCGTCGTGGAGATCGATCGGCGCGAAGAGACTCTCGAGCAGGTGGTAGCCGTCTTCCCGTCGACCGACGAGGCGCAGCCCCAGGTTCACCTTCGCGGGGGTCCGGAGGGCGATCCGATCGTTTTCGCGGGGCGCCGGGGAATCGGCGCCCGTCACCGCGTCCGCTCGACGAAGCGCATGCGCAGCTCGTAGAGCAGGGAGTCGAGGAGGCGACGCTCCTCCTCGTCGAGGTTGCCCCGGGTCTTCTCCCGCAGCATCTCGAGCGTGTCGATCGTCTGCTGGGCCACGAGCGGATCCGCCGGCGCCAGCTCCCCGGTCGCCGGGTCCGGCACCACGCCGAGCTGATAGAGCGCCGTCGTACCGAGCGAGAGCACGAGCGTCGAGAAGTCCACCCGCGGCAGCTCGCGCGGCCCGTCGCCCTTCTCGCCGCGGCTCGTGCCACGCGGCCCGTCCGTCCCGCCGGCCGTGCCGGTCTTGCCATCCGTCATGATCGGTCCGTCCTGGTCCTCTCCACCCGAGGCGTGTACGCACCCCGGGCCTACGCGCCCGGGTGGCGCACGGCCTCCCGATCCGCGATATCGAGCCGCGCCATCTCGCGACGAGCGTAGAGGAAGCGCTGGCCCACCGTCACGACCGTACCGACCGCCAGCAGCCAGAGCACGGGCCCGAGCAGGCCCGTGATCGCACCGATCGCCAGCAGTCCGATCCGCTCGCCGCGCTCGAGGAGCCCGCCGGGCATCCGCTCGAGGACGAGCTCCGCCCGGGCCTTCGCGTAGGAGGTGAGGACCGACGCGACCAGGATCACGATGGACAGCGTCACCAGGACTCCGTCGTCCGCCCGGACGAACGCCACGACGAGCCCCGCCATCACGAGGATGTCGACCACGCGGTCCATCGACGAGTCGAGGAACGCCCCGAAGCGCGTCACGCGACCGAAGTGCCGCGCGACGACGCCGTCGACCAGGTCGAAGAAGCCGCCGGCCAGCAGCAGCAGCCCCGCCCCGAGCGGCTCGCCCTCCGCGAACGCGAGCCCGGCGGAGCCCGCCACGAGGGTGCCGAGCAGCGTCAAGGCGTCGGGATGGAGGGGACGCCAGAAGAGGAAGGGGAAGAGCGCGTGGACCCAGCCGTCGATGCGATGGCCGAGGTGCTCCTTGATCATGCCGCGATCCCCGAGGCGTCCCGCACCGGGCGAGACGCATGCCGAGCGACGCCGGTCCGGCCGCCTGCCGGTCGAGGCGGCGCCCGGAACCGATCTGCCCGAGGTGGCCGGCGTGAGATCTGCCCGCCTCCCGCTGGAGGCGTCCGATCAGAGGCCCGACCCACTCCCGCTGGAGTGGTCGGATCAGAAGCCCGAGCCGGTGCCGCTTCGGGTGTCGGATCAGAAGCCCGAGCTGCTGCCGCTTCGGGCGTCGGATCAGAAGCCCGGGCTGCTGCCGCCCGACCCGTAGGAGCCGCCGCCGATCGGATCGCTCGCGAAGCCGCCCCCGCCGATCGAGTGCGACGAAGCGCCGAGCCCACCGGACGAAGAGCCCGCCGGCGAATCCTCCGCCCGGTCCTCCGCCTCGGCGATCGTCGTCATCTTGCCGCTCGAGTCCGGCAGCGACTCGAGATGGGCCTCGAGCTGCCCCTCCTCGAGCCAACCGCGCCGCCTCTGCAGCCGGCGATCGAAGCGCAGCCGCTCAATCGATTCCCTGTCCATGCCTCGATTCTCCGATACGGGCTCGCAGCATCGAGCCGCGCCCGCGCCCGACCGCAGGTGCTGCGATCGGCGTGACCATCCGCGCGAAGACGCCTCGAGGGCGCTGCGTCGGGGCGCGGCAGCTTAGCAGCCCGCCACGGGTGCTGCCGCCAGGCCCGGCGCCGCGGGATCGGGCACCGTCCCGGGCCCCGACCGCACGTCGCGATTGACCCGGCGGGACCCCCCGGATAGCCTGCGCCGCCGGAGGATCGCGTGCACCGATCTGCACCCCTGCGCACCCACGGCCCGGCCCGTCCAGACCTCCGGACCGGCCCCCGGATCGGCCTGCTGACCGGCCTGCTCCTCGGCGCCGCACTCGCCGGCTGCGCGAGCGACAAGGTCGTCTACGAGGACGTGAAGCCCGCGGACGAGCTCTATGCCGAGGGACTCGAGACGCTCGAGGGTCGGAAGATCCTCGGCCTCTTCCACTTCGTGAACTACGACGAGGCGATCGAGCGCTTCCAGGCGATCATCGACAACTACCCCTACAGCGAGTACGAGGAGCGCGCGCAGCTCAAGATCGCCGACGCGTACTTCGCCGACGAACGCTACGAAGAAGCGCTCGCCTACTACCAGGACTTCGCCGACCTGCACCCGCAGCATCCACGCGTGTCCTACACGCGACTCCAGGCCGCCAAGTGCCACTTCAACCAGATCGAATCGATCGAACGCGACCAGGGCGCGACGCGCCAGGCCGTCGAGGCGCTCGAGCTGCTGATCCGCGAGCACCCCTACTCGGAGGAGACGCGCGAGGGCGAGGAGATGATGGTGGCCCTGCGCACCCGACTCGCGCTGAACATGCTGCACATCGCGGACTTCTATCGGGAGCGGACGCATTGGCAGTCCGCGGCCGAGCGCTACCGCCGCGTGCTCGACGAATACCCGGGCCTCGGACTCGACGCGCGCGCCCTCTACCGGCTGGGCGTATGCCTCGAGAACATGAAGCGCGAGGACGAAGCCCTGCGGCTCTACCACGTCGTGGTCGAGAACTACGCCGACTCGCCGTCGGCCCGTCGCGCACGCGATCGCATCGCGCGCGCCGATTGAGCGCGGACCCCGCCGCGGTCGGCGCTCGCCTGCGATCCAGGGGCGGGGTCGGGGACGCAGCCGGCCGCTCTCGACGCGAGCAGGTCGAGGTGCGATCCTACCGCGCGTTCCGGGTCCAGCATCGAATGCGTATCGGGGGGTAACGCAATGGATGTCCGTTCACCCACGCCGGAGGCGTTCGGCCGTTCCGCCGCGACGCCGGCGCCCGAACGCGCATCCGCGCCGGAGGCGGCCGAGCAGTCGGGGCCCGAGCGAGCGGGAGATCCGGTGCGCGCGACGCTGCGGGTGGGCGGCTTTGCGAGCGATCGCGAGCTGCTCGTACAGGGGCGGCAGGCCTTCGAGCGGGGCGACGATGCGGCGGCCCTCGAGCACCTCGCCCGCCTGGCCGATCACGGCCTCCCCTATGCGGACCTCTACTACATGCTCGGCGTCCTGCAGGAGCGGGCGGGCGAGCTCGACGTCGCCCTGGAGAGCCTGCGGCGCGCCGTGCGGATCAACCCCGCCTACGTGGAGGCCCTGCTCGCCTTGGCCAGTCTGCACGAGCGACGTGGCGACTTCGAACGATCTCGAGGCTATGCGGAGCGGGCCAGCCAGCTCACGCGCCCCGTCTCGGGGGAGCTCGACCCGACGACGCGAGGCAAGCTCGCGAACCTCCAGGCCGCGCTCGCCGATGCGCTCGCCGCGGCGGGCGAGCGGCGGGATGCGATCGAGGAATATCGTCGCGCGCTCGACCGCTGCCCCACCTATCACGACATCCGACATCGCCTCGCCGTGACGCTCCGCGAGGCGGGTCTGCCCTTCCAGGCCGCGCAGGAGCTGCGCCGGATCCTGCGCCTCCAGCCGAGCATGCTGATGAGCCAGATCCAGCTCGGCCTGACCTACTACTCCATGGGGCGAACGCCGGAGGCGATCGCGGAGTGGGAGGCCGTGCTCGAGCGCGATCCGAGCCGGGACGAGGCGCGCATGTACCTTCGGCTCGTGCGCGGCGCCTCGCGGCATGCGGAGATCGCAGCGACCGTGGAGGGGCTGGCCCGGACGACCACGGCGGGCGAGCGCGTGGCCGAGCCGAGCCGAGCGGGCTGGTCGACGACCGCGCTCGCTGGCCGGAGCGAGCGCGGCGAGGGCGCTGTGGATGCGACCGACGGGACGATCCCGGACGTCGCGGACCCGCCGGACGCGTCGATGCGCGCGCGCCCCGCGTCGGAGCCCGTGCACGGATGAAGGGGGAGCTGCCGCTCGTGGACGGTGTCGTCCTCGTCGTGCTCCTCGTGGCCGTCGCGCGCGGGCTCTGGATCGGGCTGATCCGCGAGGGCCTCTCGCTCGCGGCGATCGGCATCGCGACGATCGTGACGCGGCTGGGCGTCGAGCCGCTCGCCCTGCGCCTCACGGCGATCACGGAGGGCGAGCTCCAGGGCAAGGCGGCGCTCTGGATCGCGGGCGTACTGTTGGTCGTGGCGAGCGTGATCGCGGTGGGCTTCCTTGCGCGTCTGATCGCGCGGGGCGCCGTCTACGCCGGGCTCGGCTGGGCGGACCGGCTGGGCGGCGGCGCGCTCGGCGCCGCCGAGGGAGCGATCGTCGGGGCGGTGCTCGTGCTGATCACGCTCTGGCTCGTCGGACCGGACCACGCGACGACCCGGGGTGCGCGCAGCGTCGAGCTCGTCGAGCGCCTGCGCACGATGCAGGACGAGGGCGAGCTGCCGGCCGTCGCCGCGCCGGGCAACTGGTTCTAGCCGGATCGACGCCCGGTCCTAGGCCGGCTCGGGGCCGTCGGACGTCTCGCGCCAACGACCGTGGTCACGGATCAGCTCGACGAGGCGATCGGGCGCCTGCGCCTCGGGGACCGCGCGCGCGACGACGTGTTGACCGACGTAGAGCGTGACCTGCCCGACGCCCGAGCCCACGTAGCCGAAGTCCGCATCGGCCATCTCGCCCGGGCCGTTCACGATGCACCCCATCACCGCGATCTTCACCCCCGAGAGGTGTGCCGTGCGCGCCTTGATGCGCGCGGTCGTCTCCTCGAGATCGAAGAGCGTGCGGCCGCAGGACGGACACGAGATGTACTCGGTCCGTGTCGTGCGCTGACGAGCGCCCTGGAGCACGCGATAGGCGAGGTCCACGGCGGCGGCCGCCCCCTTCGCTCCGGCGCAGCCCATCGAGACGACGTCCCCGATCCCGTCGCAGAGCAACCCCCCGAGCCGCACGGAGGCGTCGATCAGGCCGAGCTCCGGATCGCGGGCGACGGCCTGGTGGAGCACGATCGGCCAGTCCCGGGCCGAGGCCTCGTGGAGCGCGGCGGCGAGCACGCGATGGTCGTGCAGCGTCGCCTCGGGTCGGAGTCCGATCGACGCGACCTCGGTGGATGCGACCAGCCGCGCGACGCATGCGGGGATCGCGGGGCCGGGTGCGTCGAGCGACCACTCGACGGCGAGGCGATGGCGCGCCGCCCGCTCGGCGACGACGGCGAGACGATCGACGGGAGTCGACTCGTCGACCCGGACCACGACTCGCCCGCCGCGCCCCGTGCCCGCCAGGGCCGGCGGCCCATGCGTCCAGAAGGCGGCATCCTCCGCCGCGACCTCCACGGAGATCGGCCAATCGGCGCCGAGCGACGCGAGCCCGGTCGCGAGCCGGACGAGCCAATCCGCGGCCCCATCGCCCGCGTCGAGCCGGACGAGCAGCGACTCGCAGGCCACGTCGCGCAGGCTCGAGAGCTCCGTCGTCAGCTGCGCCGCCATCACCTCGGGATCGACGTCGGCCCCGCCCGGGAGATCCAGCTCGACCCGGACGGGCGCCTCGCCGCCCAGCTCGAGTGCGCCCCATTTCGTCGTCGTGCTGGCACGGCGGACGTGCGCGAAGGGGTCCGCCGCCGCCCGCGACCGCAGACGCACGACCTCCGACCCGCCCTCCAGCGACCGACCCCGCCAGATCGCCTCGGCCCGTGCCGCGATCGCGCGGGCGACGGGAATCTCGCGCACGGGATCCTCGGTCAGCGACACGCGGATGGTGTCACCGAGGCCGTCCTCGAGCAGCGCGCCGATGCCGATGGCGCTCTTGATGCGACCGTCCTCGGCGTCGCCGGCCTCGGTCACACCGACGTGGAAGGGGTAGGAGGGCTCGCCCGGCCGGCGGCGCTCGAGCCGCGCGGCGAGCAGGCGATAGGCCTGGATCGCAACCTGCGTATTGGAGGCCTTCATCGAGAAGACCACGTCCCGGTAGGCCTCGTCCTCGCAGACGTCGAGGAACTCGAGGGCGCTCTCGACCATGCCCTCGGCCGTATCGCCGAAGCGGTTCAGGATGCGATCCGACAGCGAGCCGTGATTCGTCCCGATCCGCATCGCGACGCCATTCTCGCGACATCGCCGCACCAGCGGTCGGAACCGCTCCGCCACGCGCTCGATCTCCGCGGCGTACTGCGTGTCGTCGTACTCGCGGACCTCGAACTTCTTCTTGTCGGCGTAGTTGCCCGGATTGATCCGGACCTTCTCGACGAGCCCCGCCGCGATCATCGCCGCGTTCGGCGTGAAGTGGATGTCGGCCACGAGCGGAACGTGCACGCCGCGCTCGCCGAGCACACGCTTGATCTCCCGCAGGTTCTCCGCCTCGCGGATCGAGGGCGCCGTCACACGCACGATCTCGCAGCCGACCGCGGCCAGCCGCTCGATCTGCGCGACGGTCGCCGCCGTGTCCATCGTGTCCGTGTTCGTCATCGACTGGAGCCGGATCGGCTCGTCACCGCCGATCGCGACGTCGCCGACACGCACCACGCGCGTCGGTCGCCTTCGCGGGCGGAAGGGATCGCCGAGCACGCCGTCGAGCGCGCGGACGTCGGCCTCGCCCGGACCGAGCGACGGCCCGCCCGCCATCAGCCGCCCACCAGCTCGACGAACTTCGCGAGGGCGTCGTCGATCCGCGCCGGATCCTTGCCGCCCGCCTGGGCGAAGTCGGGCCGGCCGCCGCCGCCCCCACCCACGATCGCCGCGACCTCGCGGATCAGGTCGCCCGCCTTGAGTCGACCGGTCAGATCCTTCGTCACGCCGATCGCGAGCAGCGCCTTCTCGCCTTCCGCCGCCGCGAGGCAGACCACGCCGCTTCCGAGTCGGTTCTTGAAGTCGTCGACCATCGCCCGCATCGCCTTCGCGTCGACGTCCTCGGTCCGACCGGCGATCAGCCGCGCGCCGTCGATCGAAGCCAGGGGCCGCGCCGTCGAGAAGAGATCCGCGCCGCCGGCGCCCGGCTTCCGGGCTCGCAGCTCGTCGATCTGCTTCTGCGCCTCCTTGCGCTCGTCGAGCAGACGGCCGACGCGACCGGGCAGCTCGGCAAGCGGCACCTTGAGCCGCTCGGCCGCCTCGCCGGCGAGTCGCTCCTGCGCGCGGATGTGGCGCAGGGCGCCGAGACCCGTGAGCGCTTCGATGCGCCGCACGCCGGCGGCGATGCCGGACTCGGAGACGATCTTCAGCAGACCGAGATCGCCGGTCGCCCGGGCGTGGGTGCCGCCGCAGAGCTCCGTGCTGCAGTCGCCGAAGGAGACGACGCGCACGCGGTCGCCGTATTTCTCGTCGAAGATCGCGACGGCACCGGCCTCGATCGCGCTCTTGTAGTCCATCTCGCGGGTCGCGCCGGACTGGTTCGATTCGATCCACTCGTTGACGCGATCCTCGATCGCCTCGAGCTCCGCCTGCGTGAGGGGTGCATCGTGCGTGAAGTCGAAGCGCAGCCGCTCGGGTCCGACGAGCGAGCCCTTCTGCATGGCCTGCGGACCGAGCACCTCGCGCAGCGCCGCATGCAGCAGATGCGTGCCCGAGTGGTTGCGCACCGTCGCCTGGCGCGTCGCCGCATCGACCACGAGCCGCGCCTCGTCGCCCTCGCGGAGCGTGCCCTTCCGGACGATGCCGTGATGCACGAAGAGCCCGTCGACCGGCTTCTTGACGTCGCGGATCTCGACCTCGGCCGACGCCGTCGTGATCCGTCCCCGATCGCCGACCTGCCCGCCACTCTCGGCGTAGAAGGGCGTCTCCTCGAAGACGAGCTCGATCTCGTCGCCCTCCCCCGCCTCGCCGACGACCTCGCCGCCGCGCAGCATGACTGCGACGGACGTCTCGATCTCGAGCGTCTCATAGCCGCGGAAGCTCGTGCGCAGATCCGCCGCCACGCGGCCATAGATCTCCTGGACCGCCGTATCGCCCGAGCCCTTCCAGGCCGCGCGCGCGCGCGTCTTCTGCTCGCCCATCGCCGTGTCGAAGCCCGACTGGTCGAGCTCCATGCCATGGCCCGAGAGGATGTCCGCCGTCAGGTCGACCGGAAAGCCGAAGGTGTCGTAGAGCTTGAAGACCGTCTCGCCGGGCAGCGTCTTCACGCCCTTCGCCGCGAGCTCACCGATCTCGCCTTCGAGGAGCGAGAGTCCCTTCGAGAGCGTCTCGAGGAAGCGCTCCTCCTCGCGGCGGATGCGGTCCGTGATGTAGGCGCGGCGCTCGGGCAGGTCGGGATAGGCATCGCCCATCTGGTCGATCACCGCGTCGGCGACGCGATGGATGAAGGGCGTGTCCTGACCGAGGAGCTTGCCATGCCGCGATGCGCGGCGCAGGATCCGGCGCAGCACGTAGCCGCGGCCGGCGTTGCTCGGCAGCACGCCGTCGCCGATCAGGAACGTGAGCGCCCGGGCATGGTCCGCCACCACGCGCAGCGAAACGTCGCTCTCGGCCCCGGCCCCGGGCGCCACGCCCGAGAGCTCGCCCGCCCGCGCAATCAGCGGCGCGAAGCAATCCGACTCCCAGCTCGAGCGAACGCCCTGAAGCACCGCCGCCCAGCGCTCGAGGCCGCCGCCGGTATCGATCGAGGGCTTCGGCAGCGGCGTCATCCTGCCCGACGCGTCCTTGTTGAACTGCATGAAGACGAGATTCCAGATCTCCATGAAGCGACCCGTCTCGCTCGACGGATCGTCGTTCGGATGACCCGGGATCTCGCCCCAGTCGAAGTGGATCTCCGAGCACGGACCGCAGGGACCCGTGTCGCCCATCGACCAGAAATTCTCCTTCTCGTCGAGGCGGAAGATCTTCTTCTCGGGGATGCCGATCCGATCGCGCCAGATGGCGTAGGCCTCGTCGTCCTCCTCGAAGACGGAGACGACGAGCTGGTCCGGCGAGAAGCCGACCTTCTCGGTCAGCAGGCTCCAGGCGAACTCGATCGCCTCCTCCTTGAAGTAGTCGCCGAAGGAGAAGTTCCCGAGCATCTCGAAGAAGGTGTGATGGCGCGGCGTGCGGCCGACGTTCTCGAGGTCGTTGTGCTTGCCCGAGACGCGCATGCACTTCTGCGAGCTCGTCGCACGGGTGTAGCCCCGCGTCTCCTCGCCCAGGAACACGCGCTTGAAGGGCACCATCCCGGCGTTCACGAACATCAAGGTCGGATCGGAGTCGGGCACGAGCGAGGCGCTGGCCACGCGTCGGTGGCCCCGCTCCTCGAAGAAGCGGAGGAAGGTCTCGCGGATCTCCCGGGACGGGAGCGACATGGGGCACCTCTCGTTGCGCTCTGGCCGAAGGGCCGCCGACCTCGAGGGCGGCTCCGCTGCGGCGCCCGGGCGAACCCCGCGCCCCACGGCTTCGCGGCGATCGCGAGGCCTCGGAGCGGGGCGTCAGGGGAGCGGAGTCCCCGTGCGGCCGGGCGCGCGGGAATATAGCGGTACCCCGGCCGGATACTCGGGCCGCGAGGGGGCAGGCGGACGGGGGCGCGCATGCATCCGCCCACCCGGCCGGGACGGCCGTGGCGGAGCTGCCGTGCGGAGCGGGGGTGCGGCGGCGCGCCGGGCGCGGCGGAAGAAGGCCCGTCAGAACCGGTCGATGCTGAAGTCGTCCTCGTCGGAGAGGGCCGGCGCCGCGTCCTTCTTCTTCTCTTCGGGCCCCGAGTCGCCATCGCCCGCGAACTCGCTCCACTCCGCATCGGAGGTCGAAGCGATGCCGCGGAAGCGCAGCGCGAAGTCGTCCGGATTCGACACGTGCTTGAGGGCCTCCTCGTAGGAGACGAGTCCGGCCTTCACGTGGCTCATCAGCGACTGATCGAAGGTCTGCATCCCGTAGGTCGTGTGGCCCTTGGCGATCACCTCGGGCAGCTCCTTCGTGCGGTCCTTGTCGCCGATCAGCTCGCGGGTGAGCGCCGTCGAGATCAGCACCTCGAGGGCGGGCACGCGGCCCTTGCCGTCGGCGCGGGGCACGAGGCGCTGGCTGATCACGGCCTTAAGGATCGTCGAGAGCTGGAGCCGCACCTGCTTCTGCTGATGGGGCGGGAAGACCGAGATGATGCGGTTGATCGTCTCGGTCGCGTCGAGGGTGTGGAGCGTGCTCATCACGAGATGGCCCGTCTCCGCGGCGGTCAGCGCCGTCTCGATCGTCTCGAAGTCGCGCATCTCACCCACGAGGATCACGTCGGGATCCTGCCGGAGGGCGGCGCGCAGGGCGCTCGAGAAGGTATGCGTATCGACGCCGATCTCGCGCTGGTTCACGATCGAACGGCGGTCGCGCACCAGGAACTCGATCGGATCCTCGATCGTCATGATGTGGCTGGTGCGCTGGGAGTTGATGTGCTCGATCATCGCGGCGAGCGTCGTCGACTTGCCCGAGCCGGTCGTGCCGGTCACGAGCACGAGACCGCGATGCTCCTGGGCGATCTTCTCGATCACCTTGGGCAGGCAGAGCTGCTCGATCGTCTTGACGCCGAAGGGGATGACGCGGAAGACGATGCCGACGGTGCCGCGCTGCTGGAAGACGTTCACGCGGAAGCGGCCGAGACCCGGGATGCCGTAGGCGAGGTCGGCCTCGCGGTTCTCGTCGAAACGCGCGCGCTGGCTCGGGTTCATGATCGAGAAGGCGATCTTCTGGAGCTCGTCGGGCATGACCCGTTCGCCGTTCTTGAGCGGCACGAGCGCGCCATCGACGCGGAACATTGGAGGTAGACCGGACTTCAGGTGAATGTCCGAAGCCCCGCCCTTGATGGCGACCTTCAAGATCTCGTTGAGTTCCATGCTGCGCCTCGAAGTCCCCGACTCTGCTCGGATTTCTCGACCCTGTGCCGGATGCGACGTCCACCCGTTTCGACCGGATGGGAGGCTTCCTTGAGACGCGCGGACGCTCGAGCGACGCAACGTTCGAGGGCCGGAAACACGACGGCCGTGCCGACCCGGGACGCTTCACCCGGGTGCAGCACGGCCGCCAGATCATCGACCGGAAAGGGGAATTCCGCGCAAGGGCTCCCCCGACCGGGTCCGCCCGCACGGAACTACTCGTCGAAGCCCGCCTCGCCGGAGTCGTCGCCCATGCCCTCGTCGCCCGCGAAGTCCGCGTCGTTTTCCGAGGCGTCGTCCGAGGCGCTCGGGGCGCGCGCCGGCACGCCGAGCTTGAGGCCCTTCGCGAGGTAGACCTCCTCCGCCAGCCGCGCGGAGATCTCCGGATTCTCCTTCAGGAAGGTCCGGGCCTTCTCGCGGCCCTGCCCGATCCGCTCTCCACCGTAGGAGTACCAGGAGCCACTCTTCTCGACGATCCCGGCGTCCACGCCGAGGTCGATGAGATCGCCCTCCTTCGAGATGCCCTCGTTGTAGATGATGTCGAACTCCGCCTGGCGGAAGGGCGGCGCGACCTTGTTCTTCACGACCTTCACGCGCGTCCGGTTGCCCGTCACCTCGTCGCCTTCCTTGATGGCGGCGATGCGGCGGACGTCGATCCGGACCGAGGAGTAGAACTTGAGCGCGTTGCCGCCCGTCGTCGTCTCGGGACTGCCGAACATCACACCGATCTTCATCCGGATCTGGTTGATGAAGATCACGGTCGCACCCGACTTCGACACCGTACCCGTCAGCTTCCGCAGGGCCTGGCTCATCAGCCGTGCCTGCAGGCCCACATGCGAGTCGCCCATCTCACCCTCGATCTCGGCCCGGGGCACGAGCGCAGCCACCGAGTCGATCACGACGAGATCGATCGCCCCGGAGCGCAGCAGCACGTCGGCGATCTCGAGCGCCTCCTCCCCCGTATCCGGCTGGGAGACCAGCAGCTCGTCGACGTTCACCCCGAGCCGCCGCGCGTAGTTCACGTCGAGGGCATGCTCGGCGTCGATGAACGCCGCGACGCCCCCGATCTTCTGGATCTCCGCGATCGCGTGCAGGGTCAGCGTCGTCTTGCCGCTCGATTCCGGCCCGTAGATCTCGACGACCCGGCCGCGCGGGAAGCCGCCGATTCCGAGGGCGATGTCGAGGCTCGGGGCCCCGCTCGAGAAGTACGGGATCTCGTGATCGACCGCATCGTCGGTCATGCGCGTGATCGCGCCCTTGCCGAATTGCTTCTCGATGCTCGAGACGGCGAGCTCGATCGCCTTGGCCTTCGCCTCCTCGGCCACGCCGCCACGCTCCACCTTCTGCTTGCCCGATCCCACCATCTTTCCTCGTGCCATCGCGATCCGCCCTCCTTGAGTCCTACGTCCTGAGTCCTGGAATCTTCCCACCGGTTCGTCACCCGGCCGATCTGTTAGTCCATCCGGATTCCACTGGAATCCCGGGAACGCACGGCCACGGTCCGTGAACCCCGGCCCACTCCCCGCCTACCGTCCCCCCGAGCCTCCTCCGGGTGTCGATCCGCCCCCGAGTCGCCGCATCAGCGTCGGACCGGCCAGCTCGAAACCGAGCAGATGGCGGCGGATCCAGTCGAGCGCGACCTGCGCCGTCAGCGCGCGATGTCGGCTGCGGTCCACCTGGAAGACGAAGGAGTCCGCATGCGTCCCGGCTCGGCCCGTGCGATCCCCGGCCGCGAGCGCGATCCAGACCAGGCCGACGGGCTTCTCCGCCGTACCACCGTCCGGCCCGGAGATCCCCGAGGTCGCGACCGCGAGATCGCAGCCGAAACGCGCCCGGGCCCCCTCGGCCATCGCCCGCACGACCGGCTCCGAGACCGCCCCCTCGCGCTCGAGCGAGGCCTGGGACACGCCGAGCAGCTCGGCCTTCGCCGCGTTCGAATAGGAGACGATGCCGCCGAGGAAGTAGGCCGAGGAGCCGGGTACGTCCGTGATCCGCTCGGCGATCAGACCGCCCGTGCAGGACTCGGCCGTCGCGATCGTGAGGCCCCGCTCGCGCAGCAGTCCACCGACGACGCTCTCCATCGTGTCCGAGCCCGTTCCGTAGACGATCGGCCCGAGGCGCTCGCGAATCGCCTCGACGGCCCGGGCGATCCGCGCGTCGGCCTCCGCCGCGGTCCCGGCCCGGGCCACGGGACGCAGGACGTTGTCCGGGAAGGTCGTCCGGAAGCCGAGCTCGACCTCGCCGTCCCGCGCCAGGTCCACGAGCGAGGCTTCGAGCGTCGACTCGCCCATGCCGAAGGTCCGCAGCAGCGCCGCGCGCACGACCCGTCGCGGCCCGCTGCGCGCGAGGGTCGCCGCGATCCGCGGCAGCACCTGCTCGTCCATCATCCGGTCGAGCTCGCGCGGGACGCCGGGCATCACGAAGAGCCATGCCCGCCGTGCGCCCCGGTCGACCTCGAGGGCGAAGCCGGGTGCGGTCCCGATCGGATTCGGCAGCACGTCCGCGCCGGTCGGGAAGAACGCCTGCTTCCGGTTCACCTCGGCCATCTCGCGCCCGACCCGCGCGAAGAAGGCCTCGATCGCAGCGAGCGAGTCGGCGTGCAGCTCGAGCTTGCGACCGAAGGTCTCGGCGAGGACCTCCGTCGTCAGGTCGTCCCGGGTCGGACCGAGCCCGCCGGAGACGAGCACGAAGTCGCTGCGCTCGACCGCGCGCAGGAAGACCTCCCGCATGTCCGCCGGATCGTCGAGCACCGAGACCTGATGCCGACAGTCGAGATCGTGCAGCAACAGGCGCTCCGCGATCCGCGCCTTGTTCGAATCGACGATCTCGCCGCGCAGCAGCTCGTCGCCGATCGTGATGATCTCTGCGTTCACGCGAGCGCCTCCGCGATCCGCCCGACGATCGACCCGCCCAGCCCGCCCAGCCCGCCCGGCGACCCGGACACGGCTCGGGCGCCCAGCATGAGCGCGCCGAGCCCGAGCGCGGCCGCGATCCCGGCCACCATGTCGTCCGCCATCACACCGAAGCCCCCCGAGAACCGGCGCTCCGCCCATCGGACCGGCCCCGGCTTCCACACATCGAACACCCTGAACAGGACGAATCCGGTCACGACCGCCAGAAAGAGATCCATCGGCAGCGCTCGCCCGGCGGCCGGGACGGCGCTCTCGGCGGCCGCGCGCCCGGACCCCAGCGCCAGCCCCGGCCCGTAGACCAGCGGCGCCAGCGCGATCAGCTGCCCCGCCACCTCGTCGACGACGATCCGCCCGTCGTCGGCCCGCCCGAAGCTGCGCTCCGCCCGGCCCGCCGCCCAGATGCCGACCGCGATCACCCCGCCGAGCAGGAGCCCGAAGCCGCAGCCACTCCAGGGCACCCATCCGGACGCGGCCCCCGGCCCGGATCGGGCAACGGGGGCCACGAGCCAGGGCGCGAGGAAGACCAGCACCGCCGCCAGCGACCCCGCCGTCCCCGGCGCGACCGGGACGTATCCGACGCCGCCCACGACGGCGATCCAGCGGGCCAGTCCCGTCCAGGGACCGGCCGGCTCGGGCGGCCGGGGCTCGTGCCGGCTGTACGCGGTGGCTGAGTCGATGGGAAATCCCACCTGGATACCGCCGCAGCGTCGGATCGCTGCGGGCGCCTCGTCGCGGGGGGGCGTCGGGACGCGCGCGAAAGTAGCGGGGCCGCGAAGCGAGCGTCAATCGAAAAGGCGAAAATTCGACGAAATTCGAGATCGGCACGATTCCGCCCGACCGTTCAGCGCACCTCGGATCGAGCCGATGAGGGAGCCCGAATGGTGGGCACCCCCGAGGCAGGACCGATGCAACGCCAGAGCTCCGCGACGGCGGCCGCCGCGCCGCGTCGCACGACGGCCGACTTCGCCGTGATCGCCCTCGAGCTCTCGCGTGCGATGCGCGGCTTCCGCTACTACGACGCCCTCGACACGCGGCGCCGTGCCCTGGCGGACCGGGCCCATCGCGCGCTGCAGGCCGAGCTCGAGCGGTCCGGCCCGCTGACCCTCGAGGTCTGCGACGAGGGTCTCCGCGACGCGGAGCACCGCGACGAGCCGGAGTCCGGCGCCGCCGTCCGCGAGCTCGCCGACGTCCTGCGCGGCCGGGGCCTCCTCCGGATCCGCCTCGACCGCTCGCTCACCCGGGATGCGCTCACGGGCCTGCTCGACCTGCTCGGTCGCCCCGACGAGCGCTACGCCACCCCCGACGGCCTCGCCCACGCGCTCGCGGCGCGGGACGATCGGGGCATCCGTCTCAACGACGCCGTCGGCGCCGCGACACCGCCCACCCGCAAGCTCTCGACGACGCCGCTGCACGCGGCGGTGACGCTGGACGAGCCGACGACGAGCGACGACACGCGATCGCCCACCCCGTCTTCCGCATCCGCCCCCGAGACACCGAGCCTGGCCCGCGACCCGCTCGGTCGGCACGCCGACGACGAGTGGGGGGAGCGGCTGCGAGCGCGCCTGATCGAGCTCGATCGGATGACCGACGACCGCGCCTACGCGAGCCGCGCCGCAGAGATCGTGACCTGGGCGATGGATCTCTGGCGCGAGGGCCTCGTCGACGAGTGCTACCGCGCGATGCTCGTGCTCGCGGACCATGCCGTCGGCGCGGGCGGACGCTCGGAGGAGCAGGCGCGCATCGCGGCCGAGCGCTTCCGCGAGCTCGCCGCTGGACCACGCCTCGCAGAGCTGATCGAGCGCGCGACGGGCGCCGGCCACGACGGCGTCCGTGCAGCGCAGCTCCTCGTGCAGCTCGGCGAGGCGAGCGTGCCGGCGCTCCTGGCGCGGATCTGCCAGGAGCCGGAGGGCGACGCGGCCGGGCCGCTGCGCGCGCTCGTGCTGACGTTGGGCGATGCGGCGATCCCGACGCTGCGCGCGGCGATCGACTCGGCGGACGAGCTGCGCGGTTGTCTCGCGCTGCGACTCGCGGGCGAGCTGCAGAATCCGGCACTGCTCGAGGCCGTGCTCGAGGCGAGCACGATCGGCTCCGTCGAGCGGCGCGTGGCCGCGATCCGCGCACTGGGCTTCCTGCCCGGCGAGGCCGGGCGCGAGGCGATCGCACGCGCGCTCCGGAGCGAGGAAGAGGCAGTCGTGATCGCGGCGAGCCAGGCGGTCGCGCGGATCCAGGATCGCGTGGCAGTGCCGAAGCTGCTCGAGCTGCTCGAGTCGACGCTGCACACGCGCAGGACGCGGCTCGGCTGCACCCTCGTACACGTGTTGGGCCGGATCGGCGACGAGCGCGCGGTGCCGCGGCTGGTGGCGATCCTGGAGCGACGGCCGCTGGTGCGGCGCGCGCATTGGCACGCACTCCAGATCGCGGTCGTCGACGCGCTGGCGCTGCTGCCCGTGAAGGAGGCCCGGCGATCGCTCGAGCGGGCGGCGAACGGGGCGGACGCGCCGGTCCGCGATCGCGCACGGCAGCGGCTGGGGCTCGCCGACCCGACACCGCGGCACGCCGCCGGGCCGCGCCAAGACGAACCGGCCGACGCCACGCCGACGGCGGTGGAGCGGGAGCCGACTCGCGTCGCGGCGGCCGGACGGGGTGGGACGGGGGACGCCGCAGCGCGCTGACCCCGCCCGGCGGGATCGCCGCCTGGTCGGGACGTCATGCGTGCTTGACATGGCACACTCACGCGACACCCTTCCCGGCTGGCGTCGCCGAACGCGGTCGCCGGCGAGAGGCGAGCCCAGCATGACGCTCCCGGTCTCCACGACCCATCCGACCCGCTCCCGCCCCGTCGGGCGGGGCACCCGCGGCTCGGCGGGCGGACCCGGACCGGCCCCCATGCGCCCCCCCGCCGCGCCGATCGGTCGGCATTTCACCATGAGCCTCGATCTGCGACGCTTCGCGCCCGATCGACCGGGGGTGAGGTGAGACCTTGAGTGAGCTCGTCGGGCTCTGCTTCGACGCGAATGCGTCGCCGTCCATCCGCTTCGCTGCGCCGCAGCCGGCGGAGGTGGAAGCGCCGCCTTCCGGCCATGCCCCCGCGCTCTACGGCTGGGGCGTGGGCTGGTACCCGTCGAGCGAGCGGGGCGCGTCGGTGCTCAAGGATCCGACCTCCTCGGGCGGCGGCCGGGTCAGCGAGGCGCTCGGCGGGTGGCGGCGCTTCCGCTCCACGGTCTTCGTCGGCCACCTCCGCGGCCATCGACGGCCGCGCAATCAGGAGGACGCCCAGCCCTTCGTGCGCAGCTACGGCGGCCGGCAATGGATCTTCGCGCACGACGGCGACCTGGCACCGGATTGGCAGACCCGGCTGCCCTTGCCCGACGACCCCGCCTTCGACCCGCTCGGGGGTACGGACAGCGAGCACGCCTTCTGCCTGCTGCTGGCGCGGCTCCATGCGAGCCGGCTGCGCAGTCTGGCCGACGCGTCACCGGAGACGCTGCGGGAGTGGCTGCGCGAGATCAACGCGGGCGGCCAGCTGAACGTGCTGCTCACGGACGGCGATCACGTCGTGGCCTACCGCGATGCCGACGGTCGCGGCCAGCTCCACTGGACGCGGAGACTGCCGCCGCACGCGACGACGACGCTCGGCCGGCCGAGCGTCGAGATCGCCCTCGACGCGCCCGAGGATCCGAGCCGGACGGTCCTGATCTTCTCGAGCCTACCGCTGGGTGACGGGCCGTGGCAGGCGCTCTCGCCCGGAGAGCTGATCGTCGTGCGACGCGGATCCGTGCTCTGGACGAGCGCGCCGGAGCGGAGCGTCCCCGCCGCTGCACCCGTCGCAGCCGGGCCATTCCTCGCGAACGGTCCGGTCAACGACTCAAGCTGGAGCGAGACGAGCCATCAGGCCGCCGCGGCCCAGGCCTTGATGCCCGAACCGATCGCACCCGCGCTCGAATCGGGCCTGCCCCCCGTCCCCGTACGAAGGAAGCCCTCGGCTGCCGAGTCGGCGACGCGCCGCATGCAGGTCTTCCACGAGACGGTCTATCGCTATCAGGAGCCCGTCGAGCGCAGCTCGCATCGGCTGCTCCTGCGGCCCGTCGAGGATCGACACCAGACGCTGCTCGAGCACAGTCTCGAGATCCAGCCCGCGGTCGTCCGACCCGAGTTCGAGGACGTCTTCGGAAACGCCGCTACGGCGCTCGAGATCCGGGACCCCTATCAGCAGCTCTCGATCCGAAGTCAGTCGACCGTGCTCCTCCACGGTCTCCGCTCCCTGGAGCAGCGCGCGGCCCATCGACGGCATGGGATCCCGCTGGTGTGGATGCCCTGGCAGCGCCAGATGCTCTCGGCCTACCTGCTCCCGCCGGAGCTTCCCGAGACGCAGCTGCAGGAGCTCTCGGAGTTCGCGATGAGCTTCGTCGAGCGCAACGACTACGACCTCGTCGGCACCGTCCTCGACCTCAACGAGCGGATCTACCGCGACTTCGAGTACGTGAGCGGCTCGACGACGGTCGCGACCACGGCCTTCGAGGTCTACCAGTCCCGGCGCGGCGTGTGCCAGGACTTCGCGAACCTGATGATCTGCCTGGCGCGTCTCCTCCACATCCCCGCCCGCTACCGCATGGGATACATCTATACGGGCGCCAACTACGAGAACCAGATCCAGTCCGACGCCTCGCACGCCTGGGTCGAGCTCTACCTGCCGCAGGTCGGATGGCACGGCCTCGACCCGACCAATGGCATCCAGGTCGGACTCGACCACGTCCGCGTCGCCTGCGGGCGCAACTACCGTGATGCGACGCCCACGTCCGGAACGATCTACAAGGGCGGCGGGATGGAGACCCTCGAGATCCGGGTCCAGGTCCAGGATCTGGACGACGGCGACTTCGCGGGGAGCGCCTGAGCCCGGATACCCGCGCCCGACCTCGGGCCTGCGCCGTGTCAGGCGCTCGACTGGCCCTGGCCCTGGGACGAGCTCTGGGCCTGCGTTTGCGTTTGCGTTTGCGTTTGCGTTTGCGACGACCCTCGGACGACGATCGGGTCGAAGAAGTCGCGGTGGATCGCGCGACTCAGCTCCGCCGTCGTCTCCACGATCCAGGTGAGCGTCTCGTGGAGGCCCTCGGCGAGCACGGTCTCGATCGACATCGAGGCGAGCTGGCCTCGAGTCTCCGCGAGCAGCGTCCGGCTCGCGCGTCCCGTGTCCGCCGTACCACCCGTCGACACGAGCTCGAGGAAGTTGCCCACGCGATCGAGGTTGTGCAGGACCGAACGCGCGAAGGCGGGGTCGAAGAGCAGGAACTCGGCGACCGCCGCGCCAGAGGGCGCAGCCGTACGCCGCTTGAGGAAGGGCTCGACTCCCGAGCAGAAGCGCAGGATCGTGAGCCACTGCGCGATTGCCTCGGGCGGCTCCTCCGCCGCATCCACCGGTCCCACGGCGTGGTGACGCACGTCGAGGACCCGCGCGGTCTGTCCGGCGCGCTCGAGTGCCGTGCCGAGTCGCATGAACTCGAAGGGCGCCTCGTGGAGCATCGTCGCCTGCGCGATGCCGTGGAAGAGCAGACATTGGTCTCGCAGACGCGAGTAGAAGGTCGTCCGGTTCCGTTCGTAGAGCTTGTGCGCGTCCTTCGAGCGGAGCCACACCCAGAGATCGTTCAGCGTCTCCCACATCTCGAGGCTGATCGTCTCGCGGATCGTGCGCGCGTTCTCACGGGCTGCGCGGAGCGAGGAGTAGACCGAGCTCGGATTCTCCTCGTTCCAGGTCAGGTATTCCTGCACGCGTTCGCCATCGTCGGCCTGGGGCGCCTCGACGCGCTTCAGGAAGTCCTCTTCCTGACCCGCGACGATGACGAGCGGGCGCCAGCGTTCGGTCGCGGCGAGCTCGATGTCGAGCTGGAAGGCGAAGTTCACGCCGAGCATGCGGGAGAGCACCTCGACGCGCTCGACGTAGCGGTTGAGCCAGAAGCAGCTCTCGGCCACGCGCGAGATCATTCCGCGTCCCCCTGCATCGAGCCGGAGCGCAGCACCCAGGTATCCTTCGAGCCACCGCCCTGGCTCGAGTTCACGACGTAGGAGCCCTCGACGAGCGCGACCCGCGTGAGGCCGCCGGGCAGGACCCAGGTGCCCTTCGTGCCGGTCAGCACGTAGGGACGGAGGTCGACGCGGCGGGGTGCGATCCCCTTGCTCGTCCAGGTCGGGCAGGTGGAGAGCTCGATGCGGGGCTGGGCGATGTAGTTGCGGGGATCGGCCTCGATGCGCCCGCGGAAGTCCGCCCGCTCACGACGCGTCGCCTGCGGCCCGATCAGCATGCCGTACCCGCCCGCCTCGTTGACGGCCTTGACGACGAGCTCGTCGAGGTGATCGACGACGTACTTCCGATCCTCCTCGCGCGCGCAGACGTAGGTACGCACCTGCCCGAGGATCGGCTCCTCGGAGAGGTAGAAGCGGATCATGTCGGGCACGAAGGGGTAGATGCCCTTGTCGTCTGCGACACCGTTGCCGATCGCGTTGGCGAGCGCCACGTTGCCCTTCGCGTAGGCCCGCACGATTCCGGGGACGCCGAGCACGCTGTCCTTGCGGAAGGTCTCGGGGTCGAGGAAGGGATCGTCGATGCGCCGGTAGAGCACGTCGATCCGCCGCGGGCCGAGCGTCGTGCGCGCGTAGACGCGATCGTCTTCCACGTAGAGGTCACGCCCCTCGACGAGCGGCACGCCCATCCGGCGCGCGAGGAAGCTGTGCTCGAAGTAGGCGGAGTTGAAGGGGCCAGGCGTCAGCACGGCCGTCCCCTCCTCCGCGTCCGGCGCGGGACCGACCGAGGCCAGGGCTTCGACGAGGCGGAGCGGGTACTCCTCGACGCCGCGGATATGCGACTGGGCGAAGACGCGCGGGAAGACCTTCTTCATGACCGTGCGATTCTCGAGCACGTAGGACACACCGGAGGGCGTGCGGGCGTTGTCCTCGAGGACGATGAACTCGCCGTCGGGGCCCTGGATCAGATCGATGCCGGCGATGTGCACGTGGACGCCGCCCGGCGGTCGGATGCCCTGCATCTCGGGCAGGTAGCCCTTCGCGCCGAGCACCAGGTCTGCGGGGATCACGCCTTCCGAGATGATGCGCTGGTCCGCGTAGACGTCGGCGAGGAAGGCGTTGAGGGCGCGGATGCGCTGGATCAGGCCGCGCTCGACGCGATCCCAACGGGCGGGGTCGATCACGCGCGGAATCAGGTCGAAGGGAAAGATGCGCTCGGCGCCGCGGCGATCCGAGTAGACGGAGAAGGTGATGCCGCCGCGAAGGAAGGTTGCGTCGGCGAGCTTCTGGCGTGCGCGGAACTCCTTCACGCCGATCCGCTCGAGCTCCGCGACGATGCGCCGGGCCTGGGAGCGCGGCGTGCCGTCCTCGCGGAAATACTCGTCCCAGGTCCCGGCGAGGGTCTGGTAGCGCTCGAAGAGCGGCTGGGCGTCGCGTGTCACGGCCACCGGAGCCTCGCCTCGATCGGTCGTGAGCCAGGGGAGTCCGTCACGACTGCATATCCTAACGAACGATCCTCCCGACTACAGCCGCGCATCGGGCGTCGGCTCAGACGGGCTCGCATCGATCCGTTCGATCGATCCCGAGGCCTCGTGCCCCGAGCGGCACCCCGCTCGGTCGCTCCCGAGACGCCCCCCATTCCCCGGGCGCGTCGCGAGATCATGCCGCTCCGGGCCGACTCCGGTCCGCGCGGAGGGCCGCCACGACGTCCGCCCAATGATCGGGATCGGGCGCGCGGTTGTGCGTCAGGCTGACGCCGTCCGCCAGGCCGTCCAGCCGCTCGCGCAGCCTGGCCGCGATCTCGCGACGCGGCCCGACGACCGCGAGCGTCTCGAGGATCTCGTCGTCGATCAGGTCCGTCATCTCGTCCCAGCGATTCTGCTTCGACATCCGATTCAGCTCGAGGTGCAGCTCGCCCCAACCGTGACAATCGAGCGTGGGTCGGTAGGCCGGCGTCGATCCGTAGAAGGCGAGCTGCTTGCGCGCCGCGAGCTTCACGCGCTCGAAGTCCTCCTCGCGATCCGCCGTGACCGTCAGCGTGGCGAAGATCAGGTCGATGTCCTTGCGCTGTCGCCCGGACTTCGCGAGACCCCGCTCGATCGCTGGCATCACGTTCCGCTCGATCGAGAGCCGTGAGTTGAAGGGATGGCCGAAGAAACCGTCCGCGACCTCACCGGCGACCTGGGTCATCAGGGGACCGAAGCCGCCCGTGTAGATGGGCGGCGGACCGAAGGGGTTCGGACCGGGATCGAAGGCCGGGATCATCAAGGTATGCCGGTAGAACTCGCCGCGGAAATCGAGCTCCGCCTGGCCCTCCCAACGCGCGAAGATCGCCTTGATCGCGAGCACCATCTCGCGCATGCGCGCAGCGGGCTTCGACCACGGCATGCCGAAGCGGTTCTGGATGTGCGGCCGGACCTGGGATCCGAGTCCGAGCAGGAAGCGCCCCTCCGAGATCGACTGCACGCCGTACGCGAGATTCGCGAGGTTCATCGGATTCCGCGCGAAGGCGATCGCGATCGCCGTGCCGAGCTGGAGGCGCCGCGTGGACTGTGCCGCCAGGACGAGCGGAAGGAAGGGATCGTGCTTCGCTTCGAAGCTGAAGGCGCCGTCGTAGCCGATCTCCTCGAGCTGACGGAAGGAGCGACCCGCGTCGCGCGGATCCTCGAGTGGAGCAGTCGTGTAGATGCGCATGGGGGCAGGATACGCCGCTCCCGGCCTGCCGGTCAGCCCGGTCCGCCGCGCCGGGCAGTCGGTCGAAGCCCGCTACACTCCGCGCGTGCGCATCCTGGGCATCGATCTCGGCAACAAGCGGATCGGACTCGCGATCTCCGACGAGCTCGGCAGCATCGCCTTTCCGGCCGGCGTACTCGCCAGCCGTGGCCGCAGGCGCGACCTCGAGGCCCTGCGCGACCTGATCCGCGAACGGGAGATCGGCGCCGCCGTCGTGGGTCTGCCCATCCACATGGACGGCCGGCGGGGCCCGGAGGCGGAGCGGGCGACGACCTTCGCGAACGACCTCGCGGCGCTCGCGGGCGTACCGGTCGAGACCCTCGACGAGCGATGGACCTCGATCGAGGCCGAGCGCCTGCTCGAGGCAGGCGGTCGGGGTCGGGGGCGACCCGCGCGAGACCCGGCCTCGTCGCGGTCGCGCAGGCGCGGGGAGGCCACGAGAGCGGGACGCGCTGGCGGGCCCGTGCTCGAGGATCGGAGGGGACGCCGGGAGCGCGGTGAGGTCGACGAGCTGGCCGCAGCGATCCTCTTGCGCACGTTCCTCGACAGGCGGTCCCGCGCGGTCGGGTCGATCGAGGGGGGCTCGCAGGCCAGATGAGCGAGGCCCCTCCGATTGCCTCTCGTCGGCGCTTCGGCTCGATCCTGCTGCGTCTGGTGCTGGCGCTGCTCGTTCTCGGCCTCCTGGCCGCGACGGCGAGCACGCTCTGGGTGCGTCGCGCATTGTCACCTGCCATGGCGGAGGGTGCTAGGCAGGTGCGCCCGATCGCGTTCGAGGTCGCCCCGGGCGACACCATGGGCCGGGTGGCGAGACGGCTCGAGTCGGAGGGATTGATCCGCGACGCCCGGGTCGCGCGCTGGTTCGCGAAGACCGAAGGCATCGGCTCGAGCCTGAAGATCGGCGAATACGAGCTGTCGAGCGCGCAGTCGACCCCCGAGATTCTCGACGTCCTCGTCTCGGGCCGTGTCCGCACGCATTCGGTCTCGATTCCCGAAGGTCTGCGTGCCGTGGAGATCGCGGATCGGCTCGCGGAGGCCGGTCTCGTCGATCGCGAATCGTTCCTGCGCATCGCCTTCGACCCGCAGTCGGCGGCGCGCCTCGGCGTACAGGGCACGAGCCTCGAGGGCTACCTCTATCCGGACACCTACCGTTTCGCACGCGGCCTCCCGGCGGAGCGGATCGTGCAGTCGATGGTCGATCAGTTCCGGAGCGTCTATGGGGATCTCGTGCGGGACCGCCTCACCGGCGAGGTCGACGAGGGCGCGGATACGACGGACGGGGTGCCGGACGCGATCCCGGCATCGGTCGAGACGCGCGGCCGCACCCTCACGATGCTCGAGTTCGTCACGCTTGCGTCGATCGTGGAGAAGGAGACGGGGGTCCCCGCGGAACGGCCGCTGATCGCCGCCGTCTTCCTCAATCGCCTCGCACGGGGCATGCGGCTCGAGACCGACCCGACCGTCATCTATGGCATCGAGGGCTTCGACGGCAATCTGCGACGCGTGCACCTCGAGGATTCGAGCAACCCCTACAACACGTACCGCATCCGCGGCCTGCCTCCCGGACCGATCGCCAATCCAGGGCGCGAAGCCCTTCACGCGGTGCTCGCACCTGCGGATGCCGCCTATCTCTACTTCGTCTCCCGCAACGACGGCACGCACGTCTTCTCGAAGAGCTATGCCGAGCACGAGGCGGCGGTCGATCGTTTCCAGCGCAGGCGCAGCCGTCGATGAGTACGGCCGAGATCGAGCGGACCTTCTACGTCGAACGCGTGCCCGAGCAATTCAACGAGACGCTCTCGAGACAGCGGGCCGCCGCCGCCGGGAACCCGGACGCGGCTCGGGTCCTGGAAGAGATGGAGGCGGTCCGGACCGCGATCGTCGTCCGCGTGCAGGGCGAAGCTGGCTCCGCGGCGTATTCCTACTCGCTCGAGCGAGGTCGGATGGAGTCCGTCGAGCGTGCCGAGCGCAAACCCTTCCTGACCCTCGAGCATCGACGCGAGGACTTCGAGGCGATCCGGCGGGCCTGCGGCGACTCGCTCCTGGGCTTCCTCGGCGCCCTCTCCGGCCAGCGCGAGGAGCTCCGCCTGACGGCGCAGCGAGTCCGCAGCCTCCGGTCTCTCGAGGCCGTCATCGAGCTCGAGGTCCGGGGGCCGTCCGGCTTCTCACTGCGAGCGAGCTTCGGCTCGGCGCCCTCGACCGCCGAGCCGCGTGCCCGGATCCGCCTCGATCAAAGCGTCTACGAGGCGCTGCGCGCGGGGGAGCTGGATCTCCAGCAGGCGTTCATCGACGAGGTGATCGAGGTCGAGGGCGACCTCGAGCTCGCCGTCTCGCTCGCGCTGGCCGCTGCCTCGCCGGACTGAGGCCGCGCTGCGACCGCGTCCGCCACGTCAGGTGAGGGCCACCTCGCGGAGGAGCGCGATGTTGTCGAGCGCCTTGCCCGCACCGTGAACCACCGCCGTGAAGGGATCCTCGCTGCGCAGGATCGGAAGGCGCGTCTCCTGGCGGAGCAGATGATCGAGGTCCCGGAGCAGCGAGCCACCACCGACGAGCATGATGCCTCGATCGACGATGTCGGCGGCGAGCTCGGGCGGCGTCTTCTCGAGGGTCAGATGGACCGTCTCGACGATCGCGTGGATCGGCTCGACTAGGGCCTCTCGCATCTCGTCACTCGTCGTCACGACGACCTTCGGAATGCCCGCCACGAGATCGCGCCCCTTGATCTCCATCTCGGAGAGCTTCGTCTCGGTCGAAGCAGTTCCGATCTGCATCTTCACCTGCTCGGCCGTCCGTTCACCGATCAGCATGTTGTACTTGCGCTTGACGTAGTTGATGATCGCCTCGTCCATCTTGTCACCGCCCGTGCGGATCGAACGGGAGGTGACGATGCCGGAGAGGGAGATGACGGCGACGTCCGTCGTTCCACCTCCGATGTCGACGACCATGTTGCCGGTCGGCGCCGTGACGTCGAGACCCGCCCCGATCGCGGCCGCCATCGGCTCTTCGATCAGGAAGACCTCGCGCGCGCCCGCCGAGAGCGCCGACTCGCGCACCGCGCGCTTCTCGACGCTCGTGATGCACGGCGGCACGCAGATCACGATGCGGGGACGAGCCAGCGTGCGGCGATTGTGGGCGCGCTGGATGAAGTAGCGGAGCATGGCTTCCGTGATCTCGAAGTCGGCGATGACGCCGTCCTTGATCGGACGCACGGCGTCGATGCCACCGGGCGTCCGCCCGAGCATCTCCTTGGCGGCATGGCCGACGGCCTTCACGCGTTGCGCGCGCCCGGAGGACTCGTTGGTGACGGCAACGACGCTCGGCTCGGAGCAGACCACGCCCTTGCCCTTGCTGTAGACGAGCGTGTTCGCCGTACCGAGATCGATCGCGAGATCGTGCGAGAACATCCCGAAGATGGCATCGAGAAACATCCGACTCTCCAGACGGGTCCGCTGTCGGGGGAACAGAGGGGCCCGCCCTTCAATCGGCAGGAATGCGCAGAGGTTGAGGCAAAAGGCGGCCGGGGCAGGCAAAATCCGGGAATGCATCCGTGAGGACGCTCACGCCCCGGTCGCGGGCTCGACCAGCCACATTCCACACACTCGCGCGATCCACCGGATCGGCTCGCCGCGGGGGCACGAGCTGGACGAGGTGCGTCGTGCCCTACGACTGGATGACGAGCTTCGAGAGGCTCGTCTTGCGCAGGTTCGTCTTCTGGATCGTGCGCACGAGCTCGGCGACCTTCTCGGTGTCGGTCTCGAAGGGGTTGTTGCAGATCACGCGCACGTTCAAGAGGTTCCCGAGGCGGATGTTCGACCAGTCGAGGTCGTACTGGATCGAATTCTCACGCGCGAGCTTGATGAACTCGCCGCGCATGCGAGCACGCGTATCCTGCGGCGGCTCGGTCTTCGCCGCATCGATCTCCTCGTCCGTATAGAGGCGCTCCACGGCACCCTTCCGCTCGAGCAGGTAGTAGAGGCTGCGCTCCCGACGGATGTCGTGGTACTGCAGGTCGAGCATGAGCACGCGCGGGTCGGTCCAGCTCGTTCGGTGCTTGTCCACCCAGGACTGGATCAACCGGCGCTTGATCACCCAGTCGATCTGGCGGTCGAGCTTGTCGGGATCGGTGTCCAGGCAGTCGAGGACGTGCTGCCACATGTAGACGGCCTGCTTGTGCTCGTCCGAGACGGGGTACTGCTCGATGTACTTCTGGGCCATCTCGCAGTATTCGCGCTGGATCTCGATCGGCGAGTACTCACGCCCGTTGTCGAGCCGCAGACGCCGCTTGCAGGTCGAGTCGTAGGTGATGTCCTTGATCGCCTTGACGGGATTCCGGAGCGTGAAGTCCTTGTTGATGTAGTTGTCCTCGATCATCTGGAGGACGACGGAGCAGGTACCGACCTTGATGAAGTTCGTGTACTCGCTCATGTTCGAGTCGCCCACGATCACGTGGAGCCGGCGGTACTTCTCACGGTCCGCATGCGGCTCGTCGCGCGTATTGATGATCGAGCGATCGTTCGTCGTGGTGCCCGAGATCTTCTGATAGATGTGCTGCGCGCGCTGGGACACGCAGTAGTGGATCCCGTCCTGGGTCTGGAAGACCTTTCCCGCGCCGGTGTAGATCTGGCGGGTGACGAGGAACGGAATCAGCTGCTCGGCCAGGTAGTAGAAGTCGACGTCCCGATCGACGAGGTAGTTCTCGTGGCAGCCGTAGCTGTTGCCTACGAAGTCCGTATTGTTCTTGAAGATCGACAGCTTCCCCGCGATCCGTTCCTCGCGGATCTTCTCTTCCGCGTAGATCTGCAGATCTTCGAGGATGCGCTCGCCGGCCTTGTCGTAGATGATGAGCTGGCCGGGCGAGGCGCACTCCGGGGTCGCGTACTCGGGATGGCAGCCGGTGTCCTGGTAGAACCGGGCGCCATTCTCGAGGAAGACGTTCAGGAAGTGCTCGGTCGTGATCAGCTTCTCGAAGAGGAAGCGGATCGCCTTCTCGACGGGGAGGGTCTTGCGGCCCTCAGGCGTGAAGATGATTCCGTATTCGGTCTCGATCCCGTAGATGCGCTTCTGCACAAAGCCGCCTGACCGCTCGAGCGCGTAGTCGGACGCGTAACGCGCCCCTAGGCGTCCAGCATACCTTGAACTTCATCGGTAGAAAGGCGGTAGAACTTGCGGCCCGCACGCGCCCGGTCGAGCACGCAGACCTCGAGACTCTCGATGGCAAGTTCAGAACTTCGTTCTGCCCCTGCACTCAAGGCTCGCCGCCCGAGCTTGGCCGACTCCCCGAGGGGCATTCCGGCTCGATAGTCCCGCTTCAGGACCGTCTCGACCTCCTCGACGTTCCCGCCGATCGCACAGAAGCCCTTGTGATCGCTGATGAAGCCATCGTACTTGATGCGGTAGAGCGAGTTCTCCTTGTGGTCCTCGTACCGGTCGTCTCCGACCTCCGCGACGATGATCTCGAGCTCGAGAGGCTTGATCTCTCGCGTGAAGACCTCGCCGATCACCTGGGAGAAGGCATTCGCGAGCCCGCGGCCCCGAACGTCCTCGCGGCTGTAGGCGTACCCCTTGGTGTCCGCGAAACGCACCCCGATCTTCCGAAGCTGGTCGAACTCGCTGAACTTGCCCACGCCCGCGAACGCGATCCGGTCGTAGATCTCGCCGAGCTTCGACAGACTCGTCGCGTTCTCCGCCATCAGGAGGATCCCAGCCTGATGCTCGAGCGCGACGATCGACTTCCCGCGCGCGATGCCCTTGCGCGCGAACTCGGCCTTGTCGGCCATCACCTGCTCCGGTGATACGTAGAAGGGCATCGACATCAGAGGTTGCCTCCCGCTGCACGTGCATCGAGGATCGATCGGTAGACCGTCGCGATCTCTTCGTTCGTCGCGTCGTTGTGCCCGGACGACGTGCAGAGCTTGATGATCGGGAAGATCCCGCGCTCCAGATCGACGCCCCCCGTGGCCCGATCTTCGTCGGCGGCCGCGGTCAGAGCGGCGACGGCCGCCTGGATGGCGCCGCGCCGATCCAGCTCGGTTCGCCAGGTGTGCTTGAGGGACTCGCGTGCGTAGAGGCCGCCGGAGCCCGTCGCTTCGAACTCCGTCTCCTCGTACCGACCTCCCGTGATGTCGAACTTCCAGAGGCGCCCGCGCTTTCGTCGGGTATCGAAGCCGGCGAAGAGCGGCACGACCGCGAGCCCCTGCATCGCGGCAGGGAGATTGGCCCGGATCATCTGAGAGAGCTTGTTCGCCTTGCCCTCGAGCTCGAGGCGTTCGCCCTCGATCTTCTCGTAGTGTTCGAGCTCCACGGACAGGATGCGGGCCATCTCGATGCTCGGCCCCGCGGCGCCCGAGATCGCCATCAACGAGTACGGATCCGTCTCGAAGACCTTCACGACGTCCCGGGAAGCGACGGAGTGTCCGGCCGTCGCGAGCCGATCTCCCGCGACCAGCACGCCGTCTCCGTACCGGAACGCCAACACGGTCGTCCCGTGCGGCGTCATCTCGGCGGCGCTTCTTCCCCAGGCGGACAGATCCGGAAGCAGGTGCGGCTGGTCCACCTGCAGAAGCTCGAAGAAACTCGATCCCTGATAGCTGCCTCGAAGCGGCACTTTCCCCCCCTTGGAAATCGTCGCGCGGCGAGGCCCCGGGAAGGGCCGTTCCGCCGGCGACCGCGCGATCCTACTGGCCGCCTCGCTGGACGTAGTTCTTCACGAACTCCTCGGCGTTCTCCTCGAGCACCGCGTCGATCTCGTCGAGGAGGTTGTCCATCTCCTCCTTCAGCTCCTCGCCCTTCTCGGCGAGCTTCTGACCGCCGCCGGAATCACCGCTCTCGTCGTCTCCGCCGCCGCCCTTCTGCTTCTGCTTCTGCTCGCCGGCCGCCATGTACATCGGCAGCGGATCCGCCCCGGCGTCGACGCGGGCTCGCCGCCGGTCGCGCTGCTCGGTCAGTCGAATGAACGTTGCCATGGTCTGGTCCTCCGGAAGGGGGGCTCCCCCGTGATCTCTCGGGCGGTCGCTGCGTCAGGATTCCATGTTCTTCAGCAGCTCGGCCGCGGTCGCCGATCGGTCGAGGAGCTCCTCGACGTAATCGCTCGTGCCCTTCAACGGCTCGGCCATCATCACTCTCTTGATGGACTCGTCCTCCAGCCCGAAGGAGATCGAGTCCCAGTTCACACCGAACACTTCGCTCGGATAGCGCCTCAGGCACTCCCCTCGGAAGAAGGCTCGCGTATCGCGCGGGGGATTGTAGATCGCGTGCTGGATCTCCTCGTCGGTCACGATCCGCTCCACCTTCCCCTGCCGCTCGAGGAGATGATAGAGGCCCTTGTCCGGCCTCGAATCGTGGTATTGCAGATCCAGCATCTCGACCTGCGAATCGCCCCAGGAGAGTCCCTTCCGCTCCATGTAGCTCTCGATGAGCCTCTTCTTGATCACCCAGTCGACGCGCGTATCGAGCTCCATCGGGTCCCGCTCGAGCGCCTCCATCACGTCCTGCCACTTCTGCAGGACGTCCTTCTGTACCGGATCGATCGACCTCGAAGACGTGTAGGCGAGCGCCATCTCCAGGAAGTCGGCCTGGATCTCCCGCGCGGTCCGCGTCTTCCCGTCGTCCATCGTGAGCCCCTTGCGGAGCGTCAGGTCGTGCGAGACCTCGCGAATCGCTCGCACCGGATCGCGCAGCGACAGATCCTTGGTGATCGCGCCGTCCTCGATCATCGCCAGGACGAGCGCCGTCACGCCGTTGCGCAGATAGATCGTGAACTCCGACATGTTCGAGTCGCCCACGATCACGTGGAGACGTCGGTACTTCTCACGATCCGCGTGCGGCTCGTCGCGGGTATTGACGATCGGTCGTTTCACCATCGTATCGAGCGCCACTTCGGTCTCGAAGAAATCCGCTCGCTGCGAGATCTGGTAGTCGCAGGGATGGCTGCGATTCTCGCTCCCGACCTTCCCGGCCCCGCACCAGATCTGACGCGTGGAGAAGAAGGGAAGCAGCGGCTCGACGATCTGCTTGAACGACACCCTCCGGTCCATGAGATAGTTCTCGTGGCACCCGTAGGAGTTGCCCTTCCGGTCACTGTTGTTCTTGTAGATCAGCATCTGCGCACCGTCCGGCAGGAGCTGATTCGCCTCGCGACGGCTGATCTCGATGATCCGCTCGCCCGCCTTCTCGTGCACGACGAGGTCGCGAGCGTTCGTGACCTCGGGACTCGAGTACTCCGGATGCGCGTGATCGACGTAGTAGCGCGCACCGTTGATGAGCGTCTTGTTGCGGGCGATGTTCTCCTGCTGGTTGGGCGTGTACTTCTCCCCTTCGACCTGGAATCCCCGCGCGTCGGCGAGCGGATTCTCCTGGTCGTAGTCCCAGAGGATGTGGCCGTCGGGGTCCTCCCGATACGCGTTCACGATCAGCACGCAGGACGAGATCGGATCGAAGTCGGGATCGTTCTTGACCATGATCCCGAACTCGATCTCGGTGCCCATGACAGTGGGAATCGCCATCTCGTCCTCGTTGCCATCCGTTTTCGACGGGCCGTCCGCGCCGAACCGCGCCCGTCTTCAGGCCGCCTGCCGAGCCGGCGGGTCGGTGCTCTCGTTCCCGCCCCGCATCTGCGCGACGATCGCTTGCGACCGCCGTGCACGCCGCCGGCTCGAGCTGGCAGGCCTGGTTCCCGACGTCCTCGGGTCAGAGATACTGTCCCTGACCGCTCGAGACGTTCTCGATGGTGTGCTCCTTGCGCTCCATCCCCGTGATGAGCGTGCGGACATTGATGATCCGCTCGCCCTTCCGCCCGGAGATGCGCGCCCAGTCGTCCGGGTTCGTGGTGTTCGGGAGATCCTCGTTCTCCTTGAACTCCTCGCGCACCGACTCGATCATGTCCTCGGCCCGGATGCCGTGCTCGCCGCCTTCGAGGAAGCGCTTGACGGCCTTGCGCTTGGCACGAGCGACGATGTTCTCGAGCATCGCCCCGGAGGAGAAGTCCTTGAAATAGAAGATCTCCCGCTCGCCCTTGGCGTAGGTCACCTCGAGGAACTTGTTCTCGTCCCCCGTGGAGTACATGTTGTCGATGACCTCCTCGATCATCTTCGAGCAGGCCGTCGCCTTGTCGCCTCCGAATTTCGCAACCGAGGCCTCGTGCAGCGGCAGATCGGGCGTGAGGTACTTGTGGAAGATGTCTCGCGCCGCATCGCGATCCGGCCGCGACACCTTCACCTTCAAGTCGAGCCGTCCGGGCCGCAGCACCGCCGGATCGATCAGGTCCTGCCGGTTCGACGCACCGATCACGATCACGTTCTCGAGCGCCTCGACGCCGTCGATCTCCGACAGGAACTGGGCGACGACGGTCGCCTCCATGTCCGAGGAGATCCCCGACCCACGCATCCGGAAGAGCGAGTCCATCTCGTCGAAGAAGACGACGACGGGCACGTCCTGGCTGGCCTTGTCCCGCGCCTTCTTGAAGACCTCGCGCAGCTTGCTCTCGGTCTCGCCGACGTACTTGTTGAGCAGCTCCGGTCCCTTGACGTTCAGGAAGAATGCGGTCGTGGCCTTGCCCGTCCGCTGCTCGATCCGCTTCGCGAGGCTGTTCGCGACGGCCTTCGCGATCAGCGTCTTGCCGCAGCCGGGCGGTCCGTAGAGCAGGATGCCCTTCGGAGGTCGTAGCTTGTGCTCGAGGAAGACGTCGGGATGCAGGTAGGGCAGCTCGACCGAGTCGCGCAGGATCTCGATCTGATCACCGAGGCCGCCGATGTCGTCGTACGTGACGTCCGGGATCTCTTCGAGGACCACCTCCTCGACGAGAGACTTCGGAAGCTTCTCGAACGCGTACTGCGTCCGCATGTCCACGAGCAGCGGATCGCCGACCTTGATCCGATCGCCGCGCCGCAGCGGCTCGGACAGCGTCACGACCCGCTCCTCGTCCGTGTGACCCGAGACGATCACCCGGCTGTCGGACAACGAGTCGATGACCGTGCAGACTTCGCCGCGGCGCGTGTAGTCGGCGCCCTCGATGATGTTGAAGGCCTCGTTGAGGACGACGTACTGACCTTCGTCGAGCTGGAAGGGGTCGACGTTCGGATGCACGTTCACGCGCATCGGGCGGCCGTCCATGAGGATCTCGGACGTGCCGTCCTTGTTGGCCCGGATGAAGATCCCGTAGGTGTTGGGCGGGGCGCAGAGCTTGTCGACCTCCTCCTTGAGGAGCTCGATCTGCTGCTTCGCCTCCTGGAGCATCGCGACCAGCTTCTCGTTCTGCCGCTCGGCGTCGTGCTGCTGGGCGCGCGCCTGCTCGTAGCGGCGCCGAAGCGTCTCGAAGTCCGCGAGCATCCGATCGAGTCGGCCGCGGAACTCGTTCGAGTCGGTGCCGAAGAAGCGCATCGCGTCCTGGAGTCGCTCGGCGTCGGCGCCCGGTCGGTCAGCCCCGCCCGCGGAGCCGGCTCCTTCGGCCCCGGAAGCGGCCGGCGTACCACCGAAACGCGGATCCAGATCGGACTCGTCGGCAGGGCGCCCCCCGGCGGGGGAGATGCGTCGCATGACGTCCCGGACGAACCCCTTGCGACCCGATCCCTGACCCGATCCCTGTCCCGAAGACCCAGAATCCTGTTCGCTCATTGCGCCATCTCCTCGTCGCGTGCCCCTGCAATTTCTTGCGCAGGCGCGCCTTCATCCCAAACCTCGACTGCTCAGGATGCAAACGCTATGCCGCCTCGTCCTCCCCCGACCGCAGCCCCACCGAACAGCGTGCATCGGCGTCTTCCATGCTTCGATGCGGCAGGCTCGACGCCCGTTCCTGCTCGGTCCCGAATCGGGCCCCATCCCGGCCGCTCCAACGCCAGCGGCAGGATGCGCCCCTCGATCCGACGTCGCCCCGCGGCCCCGAGGCCTTGCCTCGGACACGTAGATTCGCGAGGCGGGACGACCACTTGACGCACGAGCCGGGCGCTCGCGTCGAACAGCGCACAGACGCAACGGGGACCGCTGACTCAGGGGACTGCGACCCGCTCGCCCAACTGCCTCGCCCACCCGGGGACGCCTCGAGCGTCCACTCGGCGAGGGCCCCGACGCCCAGCATGGTTGTCGCCCGTTCTATGCGGCTTCTCCCCGATGAGCATGGCTGAGACGGGTCTGAGAGCCGTAAGAGCCCGTTTCGACACCGCCTTCGCCCTGCGCCGGCCAGCCAGTGCCGGCGCTCGGTCCAGCCTTCCACCCTCTCGCCCGTCTCGTCGCCGAGGCACCCGCGACTCGCAGGATGCCCACTCGGCCCGCACTGCAGGGAATCTTCGAACCCATCGAAATCAAAGATTTTTTACCGCGCCGAGTCTATCCCTTGGACTTCGCGTGTCAATGGACCGGAGAGCGCAGGAAAGGCGCCAAACCAGCGTTTTGAAATGGCTTCGCCGTTCCGGGGCGAACGTCTCTGCTCCGATCGGTGCGGCCTGGCCCGATCCTCCGTCGCGGGGCGGCTTCGCCAGCTCGGATCCGCGCGGCGCCCCGATCTCCCTGCTCAGTACCCGGGTGCAGACCGGTCGTTTCCGTTCGGACAGGAGTGCCAACCGAAGCGGCACCCGCTGCGGGCCGCGCCGGAATTCGGACGAGTCCGTCGACAACGTGCCGCCCGAGGCTGCCGGCTCGCTGCGCCGCAATGCACTTCGAGGGCGCGTCAGTGGGACCGCAAAGCGGAATCGATCGGCAGAGGCACGACCATCGGCGGGCGCGGCCAGCATGGACGAATGGCTCCGCGCGCCCGAGTGGGTCGGCTCAGGGCGCCTCGCCCGGGACGTACTCGATCACCTCGACCCCGTCCGGAGGCCGAAGCACGAAGACCTCGGCCGCCGGGTCGAGGTTGACCCGAACCCCCTCGAAGCGGATCCAGGTGACGTTGCCGAACAGATCGGCGACCGAAGTGGCGAGGACGTCCCCCTCACGCGTGGCCACGAGCTCGAGATGCTCGTAGGAGGCATCGTCGCGCGGCCGCAGGACGAGGTGGACGCGATCGGGCTGACACGCTCTGGCCTCCACATCGAACGCTTCGAGGATCCTGCCCTCGCCCATCAGGAACTGGAGGGCCGCACCCGTCAGATACCCCTCCGTCACCGCGAGCCGCGTGACCGAGCGGGCCTCGACGTCGTGGATCCACAACGTCTGCCCATCACTCACGACCTCGCTCGGCTCGGGCGTCTCGTAGGTCCATCGCATTCGGCCCGGCTTGGCGAGCACCACCCGGCCGCGCCGCGGCTCGGCGCTCATCAACGGGTCCCCACCGAAGGTCGCCGACTCGCTCGTCTGCACGAAGTCCGCGGAGATGTCGCGAATGCCGTCGTAACGAAGTTGGACGCGCCGCGCGGCCGCCTCCGCAGCGCCGCCCTCGCACGCGCCCTGAACCGCAAACGGAGGCCCGGGCTCTCCTCCAGCGCGCTCGTCTGCACGCGTTCCCGACGCGACGAGCGCGACGCCGAGGGCAAGGCATGCGATCGCGGGGCGCCTTCGCCGGACCCGGCCGGGCCAGGCATCGCCTCGTGGATGGGAGCTCCAGATCGCACGCGGGGTCATGGGAGAGCCTCTCGATGGCGTCGGTCCGGCGCGAGCCGTCCGAGCGCGGCCCGATACGAGGGGACGGGCGGAGTGAGCGCGGGCGCAGCGTACCGCCGCGTCTCGCCGCGCGCCTACTCGTCCTCGGCGCCCGGCGTCGGCAGGAAGACCTCGCGCCCCTTCGAGCCGATCTGAGGTCCGATCATGCCGTCGAGTTCCATCTGCTCGATGATTCGCGCCGCACGGTTGTAGCCGATCTTCAGCCTGCGCTGGACGTAGGAGATGGAGGCGTTCCGCGTCTCCGCGACGATCGCGACCGCCTGGTCGAACATCTCGTCGACCTCCTCGCCCCGGCTCTCGATGCGCTCAGCATCGGCGTCTGCACGCAGGAGATCCTCGTCGAATACGGGGCGCCCCTGCTCCTTCAGGAACGAAACGAGATCGTGCACCTCCGTCTCCGTCACGAAGGGACCGTGCAGGCGCTGTAGCACCGCGGTTCCGGGCGGCAGGAAGAGCATGTCACCCATCCCGAGCAGGTCGTCGGCGCCCTTCTGATCGAGGATCGTGCGGCTATCGGTTCCGGACGAGACCTGGAAGGAGACGCGCGCCGGGAAGTTCGCCTTGATCACGCCCGTGAGGACGTCGACGCTGGGCCGCTGGGTCGCAAGGACGAGATGGATGCCGGAGGCGCGGGCCATCTGGGCGAGACGCTGGAGGGATTCCTCGACCTCCTTCGCGGCCGACATCATCAAGTCCGCAAGCTCGTCGATCACGACCACGATGTACGGCAGCTCCTGCCACTCGACCTCGTCACCCTCGGTCTGACCGGGCCGCGGCTTCAGCTGGAAGGACTCCTCGCCGGCAGCGATCGCCTTGCGAGCCTTCTCGTTGAACTGGTCGATGTTGCGAACGCCCGTGGCGCTCATCATCTGGTAGCGCTCTTCCATCTTGCGAACGACGCCGAGTAGCGCAGCCGCCGCCCGCTTCGGACTCGTGACGACGTCCGCGATCAGATGCGGGATGCCGTCGTAGATCGACAGCTCGAGCATCTTCGGGTCGACCATCAGGAGCTTGAGCTCCCGAGGCGTGGCCCGGCACAACAGCGAACAGAGGAACGAGTTCAGGAAGACGCTCTTGCCCGTTCCCGTCGACCCGGCCACGAGCAGGTGCGGCATCTTGGCCAGATCCGAGGTCACGCAGTTGCCGAAGATGTCCTTGCCCATCGCGACGGCGAGCGCGCCCTTCGTCTTGCGGAAGCTGTCCGACTCGAGGAGCTCCCGCAGGTAGACGGTCTCGCGTTGGGGGTTGGGCACTTCGATGCCCACGACGGACTTGCCCGGCAGCGGGGCGATGATGCGGATCGAGATCGCCCGGAGCGCCATGGTCAGATCGTCGGAGAGATTGACGATGCGATTGACCTTGATGCCCGCGGCAGGCTCGTACTCGTACATCGTGATGACGGGGCCGGGATGGACGCGAACGACCCGCCCCATCACCCCGAAGTCCGCGAGCTTCTTCTCGAGGATCTTCGAGTTCATCAACAACGAATCGCGATCGTAGCTCCGCTCGCCTTCCGGCGGCGCCGCGAAGATCGAGACGTCGGGCAGCTGGAATGGGCCGCCCGGGCCACCCTCATTGAAGCGGAAGGCTTCCTGCTCGGGCTTGCGGCGCTTCCGACGCTCCTCGTCGTAGTCGACGATGTCGGGCTCCTCGGACGTCCGGCGACGCTTGCGCGTCGCCGTCCCCGACTCCTCGTCGACAGGCTCGAGGACCGCCACCGGCGCCTCGGGCTCGACCGCCTCGGAGTCCTCCTCGTCTTCCTCGAAGGAGAGCACGGGCTCGCGAATCTTCTGCACCCGACTGCGGCGTCGGCGCTGCTCGCGCAGCACGGAGACGGACGGCAGTGCGCGACGCAGCCGGCGCAGACCATGGACCGTGCGAACGACGGTCTCACTGCCCCATCGGACACCGGCCTCGATCGCCGCCCGTCCGCCCTCGATGCCGCGTGCGGCCAGCCAGGCGACCCAGCTCACGACGAAGGCCAGGCACCGCCCCAGCAGTCCCAACACGGTCCCGGTCGATACGCCCGTCAAGGACAGCGCACCCACGGTCCACGCCAGCGAGGCCAGGACGAGCCCCCCATGGCTTCCGAAGAGCAGGGTCAGATACCGCGCCACCCCGCCGCCGAGTGCCCCGGGCTCGATCCAGGGCACCGCGTCGGGCGCGATATTGAAGAGGAGGGGCGGAAGCGCGGCCGTTGCCGGGATCAGCAGCAGGCCACCCAGCCAGAATCTCGAGACGACGCTCGGGAAGCCGAGACTCATGACGAGTCGGCCCCCGAGAAAGGCTGCGGCCGCGACGAGCACGACCGAGCCCGCTCCGAGTGCCCGCAATAGACCGCCCGCCAGGGCCGCACCGACCGGTCCTGCGGCGTTCTGGACCTCGACCAGCTCTCCGACCGGGTCTCCAGGGGCGTAGGTTGCGAGCGCGAGCGTCGAGAGGAGCGAGAGACCGATCAGGACGAGCCCGACGAGCTCGGACCCGACGGCGACGAGGGCCCCATCGCGCGCTTCGTCGGCGCTGCGATCAGCGCGCCGGGAGCGTCCCTTGGCCGCAGCCCTAGCCATGCCCGACGCTCCAGCGAGGGCCGACGTGCAGGGACCGAGCAAGCCTGTACACCCGTCGGCCGGGCCGAGCGACGCACGTGGTCGCATCGCGTTTCGAGCGCAAGCGAGTCTTCATTCCCTCACCCCCCGGAGAGGAGAATCGGGGCAGGATACCGTGACCCCCTGGACGCGCAAAGGGTAGCGACGGGCCTCGACTTGACTGCCTTCGACCACGACGGGACACTGTCCGCCGTTCGCCCCCCAGACCGTGTCCCGATGGAGCCCCCCACTCATGGCAGGTGTCAACAAAGCCATCCTCGTCGGCAATCTCGGGCGTGACCCCGAGCTCCGACAGACCCCGAACGGCCAGTCCGTCTGCAACTTCACGCTCGCGACGAGCGAGACGTGGACGGACCGCAACGGCGAGCGTGTCGAACGCACCGAGTGGCATCGCATCGTCGCCTGGGGCAAGACCGGCGAGATGTGTGCCCAGTACCTCTCCAAGGGGCGCACGGTCTACGTCGAAGGCCGCATCCAGACCCGCGAGTGGGAGGACAAGGACGGCAACAAGCGGTACACGACCGAGATCAACGCCAACACCGTGAATTTCATCGGTCCGCGCGTGGGCGGCGGCGACTCCGGCGGCGGTGGCGGCAGCGAGGGCTACTCCTCGGGTGGCGGACGGAGCGGGGGTGCCGGACCGATCGATTCCGGGCCGCCGATCGACGACGACATTCCCTTCTGACCCACGCCGGCGGGAGTGGGAAGACCGCGTCGGGCTCAGCAGCCGCCGTCGGAGCGGAGGGCTCGAACGATCCGATCGATCTTCGTGCGGTCCTCGGGCGTGAGCTCGTCGAACTCGATGCCCATGCCAGCGGGCTTGCCCCGCGAGCCATGTGAGACGCGCACCACGCGACCGAGTGTGTGGAGCGCGTCTCCACTTCCCGGCAGGTGGAATTGCATCGCGACCTCAGTACCGGGCTGGTGAGGCTTCTCGGTCTCGATGAAGAGGCCTCCTTCATTGATGTCCCGGGTGAACTCCGAGAACATCTCGTCGACCGTCGCGTAGTCGATCCGAACCGTCACGCGCGTCCGACCGAAGCGCCGCCGATCGGCGGCGCCCGCGCTCTCCGCCTTTCGCGATTCCAAGCTGACCTTCGCCATTCGATCTACTCCGGAGGGCGAGCCAGGGAATTCCCGGGGCTCAGCCCTGGCCCGCGCCGCACCGCAGGCCTCATCGTCCGATCCACGACGAGGACTTGAGCCCTCGGCCCGAAGACCCCTCGGGGTGACGATGTGCGCCCCTCTTCCGACCCCGTCGCCGTCGGGCCCGTGACAGCCGAGGCCCGGCCCGACACCCGAGACCCGCCCGGCGTGCACCTCTCCCCTACGAGTGCCCCGCCCGATCGGCCAGAACGTCCGCCGCCTCACGAAAGCTGTAGTAGCCACTCCGCCCGACGATCACGTGGTCGAGCAGCTCGATGCCAAGGAGCTCTCCGGCGTCCCGGAGTCGTCGGGTGACCGCTCGATCCTCACCGCTCGGGCGCGGGTCGCCACTCGGGTGGTTGTGGACGACGAGCACGGCCCCGGCGGCACGCCGGATGGCCTGTCGAAAGACCTCTCTGGGATGCACAAGACTGGCCGTGAGCGTCCCGAGCGAGACGAGGTCCGTCCCGAGGAGTCGGTGGCGGCCGTCCAATGCGACGACGTGAAAGCACTCGCGATCCAGCTGTCGCAGTCGAGCACGGAAGTAACGCTCCACGTCGGCGGGCCCTCGGATCACCCGGCCCAGGGGCAGCGCGGGCCCAGCGATCCGACGGCCCAGCTCGACGACCGCCAGCAGACTCGCGGCCTTCGCCGGACCGAGGCCCGGCACGGCCTCGAGCTCCGAATCGATCGCACAGGCCAGTCCCGCCAACCCGTCGAATCGCCCGATCAGGTCGCGACCGATCGTTTCGGCGTCCACCCGCGCATCGCCCGTCCGAAGCACGAGGGCGAGCAGCTCGGCATCGGACAAGAAGGCGGTCCCGAGGCGCCTCAGGCGCTCGCGAGGTCGATCGGCGACCACGGCGGAACCGCTCCGATCAGGGTCCTTCGACGGGGCTGGAGTCGGGTTCGGCGGGACGACGTCGGGCTGCGAGTCTGCCGTCTTCGCGACGAGGCCCGCGGGAGACCGGGAGGGGGTCAAGGTCATGGCTCCGGAGTGGAAACTTCCGAGCCGAGCCTACGCAGGCGGGGCCGAAGCCGGTAGCCGGAGACCGGGCGGGCACGCATCGAAACCGCACGTACACGGAGCCGGACCTGCACGCTGCCCCGGTCGCGGCGCGTGCTCAGTCGCCGCGCACGTCCCCCGCACGGCGCGTGACCGACGCCGAGAAATCGTCCGCGAGATGGCGAGCCCGCTCATCACCCGTCACGCGTAGCGCGTCGACGAGCTCGTCGAGCAGCCCACGAGCCGCGGCGCGCTCCGAGAGCCGGGTCACCCAGAGCTCCTGCTCGGCCAGCGACTGCGAGGCGATGTAGCGCGTGAATCCGACGGGATCTTCGAAGGCGCGGGCCAGCCAGAGGTCGCGGGCATCCTCGCCGGTCGCCGCCGTCGGTGCGACCGGGGCGAGGAGCTGAGGGACACGAAGCGAGAAGGGCACGCCGCCATCATGTCGCTGCGGCTGAGCGAGCGAATGCGCGAGCCCCTGCGCCCCGATCCGATCGGCGACGAGCAGCGGCCGCGACGGCCCACCACGGAACGCGGGCACCGGTCCCTCGACCGCAACCGACCTCGCCGCACCCGCGGACGCTTCCGCCTGGAGCGCCATCCACGACTCCGCGAGCCCGGATTCCGAGTGCCGGACACGAGGCGACCGGGAAGGCACCGCCCGCTCGGTGTCCGGGACGGGGACTGCCGGCACCGGTCGCGTCACGGCGACCGGCGCCGCCGTCGCGCGCGCAGCCCCGGCCACACCCGGATGCACGGACGCGGGCGACGAAGCGGCTGCAGTGGCCAGCGACGGAGTCACCACGACCGCGGCGGACTCCTCGCCGACGCTGAACCCGTCGAGACCGAAGCGTGCACCGCCCGAAGGCCCCTGCATGACCATGACCACCAGCGCCGCGACGGCCACGGCCGACGCGGGGAGGACGAAGGCCGGCTCGAGCACACCCGTGAGGACACGCATCACGCGCTGGAAGGGGCCGAGCCGCGTCTCCCCGGCGCGGATCCGGCGCATCACGTCGGCCGCGATCATCGGCGGCGGCTCGGGATCGGGCATCGCACGCAGCAGTCGGATCGTCTGCTGCATCTCACCCACCTCGCGTGCGCACTCGCCGCACTCCTCGAGATGGGCATCGAAGCGAGCGCGGGTCGAGAGCGGGAGGTCGCCCTCGAGGTAGTCGGCCAATCCCTTCTGTACTTCCCGATGGTTCACGTCAGATTTCCTCGACCGCGTTGGAGCCCAGTAGCCCCTTCAGCTGCTCGCGAAGCGCCTGCCTCGCGCGATGGATCCGTGACTTGACCGTCCCCTCCGCGATCCCGAGCACCTCGGCGATCTCGCCATAGGCGAGTCCCTCGATGTCGTAGAGGATCACGGGCATGCGTAGCGAAGGCGACAGGTCCTCGAGTGCCAGGCGCACGTGCTCCGAGAGCTCCGCACCATGGGTCGCATCCTCGGGATTGCGCGGCGAGCTCGGCAGGTCGTCCCCCGCGTCCTGACGCGTCTTGAGCTTGTCGATCCGCGCTCGGCCTCGTCCCAGCGCGCGGCGGCGATTGAGCGCGGCGTTGGCGGCGACGCGGTAGACGAAGGTCGAGAAGCGGGCTTCGGCGCGGAAGCGATGACCGTGACGATGGAGACTCAGGAAGGTCTCCTGGGTGAGATCCTCCGCGTCCTCCTTGTTGCCCATCATGCGATAGAGCAGGCGGAAGACGCGCCGCTCGTGCCGCACGACGAGCTCTTCGAAGGCCTGCTCGTCGCCTGCCTGCCAGCGCGCGACGAGATCGCGATCGGGATCCTCGACGATCACGCGAGGCCCCACGACCTCGCGCGACATCGCTCCCGCACTCCTCGCCATCGGACCCCGCTCGACGTACTCGTAGGTCATGGGCTGCCTCTCGCGGGACAGACCCCGACCCTCCGAAACGGGTTCCCGCTTCCGCGGAGCCCCACTCGCAGGTCCGCCGCCCTCCGGCTCGCTCACGTCGACACCGACCGATCCGGACAACGACGCCCCCTCTCTCGACTGCCCCCCACGGGACCCCCCCCTCGGCCGACGACGACGCCCGGCTCAGCCCTCGACGAAGCCCCGAATGGGCTCCTCGCCACTCCGCACGAACGAGCCGCTCTTGCCACCGCGCTTCGCGACCAGCCGGACCCGGTCGACGACCATCTCCCGATCGACCGCCTTGCACATATCGTAGACCGTCAAGGCCGCCGCCGTCGCCGCGACCAGCGCCTCCATCTCCACCCCCGTTCGCCAATGGGCCTCGACCCGTGCCTCGACGCGCAGCGTGCGACCGTCCTCCGCCGGCTCCAGCACCACCTCGACCGCGTCGATCGGCATCGGATGCGCCAGCGGGATCCACTCGCCCGTGCGCTTCGCTGCCTGGATCCCCGCGATGCGCGCCGTGGCGAAGACGTCCCCCTTGGCCACCCGCCCCTCGACGATCCGCTGGAGCGTCGAGGGCGCCATGTGGACGTCACAGCGCGCGACGCAGACACGATGGGTGACGGCCTTCTCGCCGACGTTCACCATGCGGGCCCGACCCTGCTCGTCCAGATGCGTCAAACCGTCGCCCATCGTCCCCTCTCCCTGCACGCCGGATTCCCGCCCCCTGGCGCGAGGCTTCGCCGATTCGGGCGGATCCGACGTCACTTCCCCGATCGCGGTCGCCGACCCGATCGCCGACTTCGTCACGCCTCGAGCCAGTCGAGAACGTCCTGCCAGACCTGCGCGCGCTCCGGCTCGTTGAAGATCTCGTGCCGGAGGTCGGGATAGATGCGCAGCGCGCTCTGCGCCGCCACGGCCGGGGATAGCTCCGCATGAAGCCGCCGGCTGCCCTCGGCCGGGCAGATCGGATCGGCCGCGCCGTGCATCACGAGCACGGGGATCTCGATCTGCGAGCCCGCGGACTGGAGCGCCTCGACCGTCGCGTTCATTCCCGCCGCAAATCGCGCCGTCATGCGATCTTCGACGAAGGGATCCTCCAGGTAGCGACGCACGACCTCGGGATCCCGCGAGAGCCCGCCCGCATCCAGTCCCGTCGCGAAGGCGACGCGTGGCGCGATCCGGGAAAGGAGACGCGCGACAGCCAGCGCAAAGCGCCGCGATGCACCACCCCCCGCGAGGTCGAGCGCAGCCCCCGAGAGCACGAGGCGATCGATCGGAGGGCGATGGAAGGCGGCGGCGGCGGTCACGACGAGCCCGCCCATGCTGTGCCCCAGCAACGTGAGCGGCCGCCCCGGATGCTCCGCGCCGACGATCTCGCAGAAGCGGACGACCTCCTCGGGCAGCCGCGCGAATCGATCCACGTGCCCACGCGGCCCGACGGTCCGGCCGTGGCCGGCCTGGTCGTAGGCATGTACCGCGAAGCCCCGCTCGGCGAAATGCATCGCCATCTCGTCGTAGCGCCCCGTGTGCTCGGCGAAGCCGTGCACGAGCACGAGCACGCGGTCGGCCTCCGGCGGGATCCAGTCGCGACGGTATCGCTCTCCGCGATCGGAGAGCTCGACGTAGCCTTCGCGCCGACGGATCGACCCGGGCTCGAAACGGGCGGTCACGAGGCGCTCGCCGCGCGCACGCGCGCACGCGCGCGCTGCACCTTCTCGAGGTAGGCCACACCCCGGATCTGGCGGCCCCAGAAATAGCTCGAGATGCCCCGGGCCTCGCCCAGCCGGCGGATGTTGTCGGCGAGGATGAAGCAGCCGGCCTCGACGTTGCTCTCGATCGTCGCGAGGTTGCCCGCGAGCGGCAGCTTCTCCGCCATGTACGGCATGACCTGCATCAATCCGATCGCGCCCGCACCACTCTCGGCCCAGGGACGGGCATCGCTCTCGACGAGCAGCACCGCCGTCACGAGAAAGGGATCGAGGCCGTAGCGGTCGCTGCTGCGCAGGACGGCCTCGACGACGCGCTGCTGCTCCTCGCGCGAGAGCGAGGAACGACGCTCGCGAAGATGGTCGACGAGGGCGGAGGTGACGGCCGGACGGGCTGCGTCCAGGCCGTTCGGCGCGGGGCTCGGGGGCGCTCCGTGATCGAAGCGCGCCGGCGGTGCATCGACCACGAGCAGCACACCCAGCGCGAGCAGCGCCCACGTCGCCAGTCGGCGCGAGCGCCCCGACATCCCATCGGTGCGGTACGCCGTGACGCCCGCCCTTCGCGCTCCGTGATGCCCGGCCAAGCGCCCGACCCTCCGTGCCCCGCGACGGCTCGAGCCCCCGTCGGCCCCGAACCCTCGGCTCGGGACGCGCGCGCGCCGCCCCGCAGGCGCCGAGGATACCGATCGGTCCAGCGCCGAGCCACGCGCGGGACGCGGGTGCGCGAGGGTGCGGTCCGCAACGCGCTGGGCGATGCGCCGCGTGCGGACGCGTCGGCGACGCAGGTGTCGGCGGCGCGAGCGCCCCGCGCACGCGCCTAGCAAGCCGGCCGCTGCATTGCCGGCCTTGCGGGCTTCGCGTACCGTGCGCCGGGCGAGGCGCTCATGTACCCGGAACTCTTCACGATCCCCTTCACTGACTGGCCGATCAGCAGCTTCGGCGCGGCGATGGCCACTGCCTTCCTCGTCGGGTACTGGATCGCCATCCCGCGCATGCGGGAGGAGGGATTGAACGAAGACGACGCGGCGAACATGCTCGTCTTCATCATGGCGGGCGGCGTACTCGGCGCGAAGCTCTACTACGCGATCGACTTCTCCGTCCGAGAAGGGATGCCCTTCTGGGAGCTCCTCTTCTCGCGCGCCGGGATGGTCTTCTACGGCGGGCTGATGGGGGGTGCGCTGGCCGGCGTGCTGGGCTGTCTCCGCTTCGGCATCCGGATCGAGCCCTTCGCGAACGCCGTCTGCATCTCCCTTGCGGTCGGGCAGGCGATCGGACGGGTCGGCTGCTTCCTGGTCGGCGACGACTACGGGCGTGCGACCGATCTGCCCTGGGGCGTCGCATTTCCGCAGGGCCTGCCGCCCGTCGACCATCCCGTCCATCCGACGATGCTCTACGAGACGGCGTGGCTGTCGCTGGTGGCGCTCTGGCTCTGGCGTCGACGCAAGTCGAGTCCATCGCTCTTCGGCGAATACCTGTTGTTGAACGGCGTCGGCCGCACGGTCATCGAGCACTGGCGCCTGAACGCGCGCGTCGCACTCGACCTCTCCGAGGCGCAGTGGATCGGGATCGCACTCGTCGTCTGCGGCGCACTCCTGCTCGCCCGCGGCCACGTTCGTCGTTCTTCGGGAGACGGGAGCGGAGCCGAGGCGATCTCCACCCGAGGCTGAGTCCGCCGCCGCTCGCTCCCGAGGGGCCTGCAACCCTTCGCTGCCTCGGATCGCGTCGTTTCGGTTGTTCCGAGCCGGCCCGTCTCCTACTGTCCGGGCCGTCGACGAGCCTGGTCGAAATCCGGCAAGTACTGCCCGTAGAAAGGAAATTCAGCGATGTCCGAGCCCGAACGCGAGAGCATGGAGGTCGATGTCCTCTTCGTCGGAGCGGGTCCCGCCACGCTGGCCTCGGCGTACCACCTGATGGAGCAGGTCGAGGCCCACAACGCGGCCTGCGCGAAGACCGGCGAGGCACCGATCGAGCCCCCGGTCATCCTCGTGATCGAGAAGGCCGCTGGCGTCGGCGACCACCAGCTCTCCGGTGGCGTCATGAACCCGCGCGCGATCAAGGAGCTGATGCCCGACTACAAGGAGCAGGGCTTCCCGATCGAGGCGACCTGCGACCGTGCCTACTTCTGGCAGTTCTTCCGCAACTTCACGGTCAAGCTGCCGGCCTTCGCGACGCCGCCCTTCTTCCAGAAGAAGGGCTACCACGTCGTCTCCCTCTCGGACGTCGTGAAGTTCCTCGCCGCCAAGTGCGAGGAGAAGGGCATCGAGATCTATCCCGGCTTCGCTGCCGCCGAGGTGCTCGTCGAGGGCGACCGCGTCGTCGGCGTGCGAACCGGCGACATGGGCATCGACAAGGAAGGCAAGCCCAAGGCCAACTACCAGCCCGGCATGGACATCATCGCCGGCGTCACGGTCTTCGGTGAGGGCGTCCGCGGATCGTGCACGAAGCAGCTGCTCGACCGCTTCGACATGCACGGCAAGAACCCCCAGACCTACGAGACGGGCATCAAGGAGATCTGGCGGGTCAAGCCGGAGAAGCACCAGCCCGGGCGTGTGATCCACGGCTCGCTCTTCCCGGACTTCCTGGGCCAGATCAACGGCATGTGGCTCTACGACATGGCCGACAACCTCGTCTCCTACGGCTTCGTGACGCCGCTCTCGAGCGAGGACCCGAACAACGACCCGCATCGCGCCGCGCAGGAGTTCAAGGCCGCCTCGCCCTTCATGCGAGACCTGCTCGACGGCGCGGAGCTCGTCCGGTACGGCGCGAAGTGCATTCCGACCGGCGGCCTCTACGCGATGCCGAAGCTCTACACGAACGGAGCGATGCTGGTCGGCGACTCGGCGGGCATGCTCAACATCATGAAGCTGGCCGGCATCCACATGGCCATCAAGTCCGGCATGCTCGCGGCGGAGACGATCGTCGACGGCCTGAAGGCGGCGGACTTCTCCTCGAAGACCCTCGGTGGCTACGCCGAGCGCTTCCGCAACAGCTGGGCCTACGAGGAGCACCTCGAGGCGCGGAACTTCACGGGCGGCAACGAGATCTCGCCGATCTTCGGCATGCACAACGCGCCGATCATGCTGCTCACGAAGGGCCGTGGCCTGATCGACAACCTGAAGACCGAGCCTTCGCACTCGCTGATGAAGAAGCTCTGGGAGCTGCCGAAGGAGAAGCGGACGCGTCCGCCCTTCGAGCCCGACGGCGTGCTCACCTTCTCGAAGGAGCATCTCGTCGGCTTCTCCGGCACGCAGCACGAGGCCGACCAGCCGCCGCACCTCAAGGTCGCGGACAAGAACGTCTGCGCCACCACCTGCCGACAGGACTACGGCAATCCGTGCGAGAAGTTCTGTCCGGCGGCGGTCTACGAGATGGTGGACGTGCAGGGCAAGCCCGGCGAGAAGGAGCTCTTCATCCACCACGAGAACTGCGTGCACTGCAAGACCTGCGACATCGCCGACCCGTACCAGATCATCACCTGGACGACGCCGCAGGGCGGAGAGGGCCCCGACTACACGAAGATGTAGTCGGCCGGCGGGCCCACATGGCAACGCGCCGTCTCGTCCTCCGCGCGGGCCCGCGCGCCGCGGACCGACTGCGTGCCGAGGGTTTCCATCCGGACCTCTTCGGCACGCTGGTCGGGGCGTCCGGCGGCCCGAAGTGGCTCGTGCTGCGTCATGTCGACGATCTGCTCGTCGACCGCTTGATCCTCCCCCGATCCACGCCCCTCGACACCCTCGGCTCCTCCATCGGCAGCTTCCGTCACGCCTGCTTCGCCCAGCACGATCCGCACGGAGCCCTCGAGCGCTTCGCCCAGGGCTACGTCCACCAGGCCTACGACGGACCCGGATCGCCCTCCATGGAGGCGATCTCCGCCGAGAGTGATCGCATCCTGACGACGCTCCTCGGCGATGCAGGTGCCGCGGAGATCGTGTCCCACCCCCTCCTTCGCAGCCATTTCGTCGCCGCGCGGCTGCGTCGGGATCGGGGACACGATCGGGGCCTCGCCTTCAAGCTCCAGCTGGGTCGGGCCGCCGCCCGGAACCTCATCTCGCGCGGCCGGATCGGGGCCTCCTTCGAGCGACTGGTCTTCCACGCGCCGGGAGGGACGGGCACGAGCGCCGACTCGAGCATCCGATTCGTCGACCTCGTGACGCGAACCGTTCCGCTCGAGCCCGCCAACGTGCGCCCCGCCCTGCTCGCGAGCGGCTCGATTCCACTCGTGATGGCTGGCGTACGAGACACGCCGGGGGTGCCCGGAACGCTCTTCGACGGCGGCATCATCGACTATCACTTCGACTTCCGCTTCCGCCGTCGGCCCGGACTCGTGCTCTTTCCGCACTTCTTCGATCGCATCACGCCGGGCTGGTTCGACAAGCCGCTGCGCTGGCGTCGCCCGCGCCTCGAAGACCTGGACGACGTCTTGATGATCGCTCCCTCGGACGCCTTCGTGTCGGCGCTGCCCGGCGGACGCGTACCCGACCGCAACGACTTCCTGAGGCTCGGAACCGCCGAGCGGATCCGTCGCTGGAAGGACGTCGTCGACCGGTGCCGGGTCCTCGCCGACGAGCTCCACGAGCTGATCGAGACGCAAAGACTGGCTGAGGCCGTGCTTCCCTTCGAAGCGTAGATGGCCGGATGCGGCCGGCTCTCCGGCCGTCCGAGGGGAAGCCACGAGGGGCCTTCCGCGATGCCGCGCGCTGGCGTAAACGTCTCGGGTCAAGGGCGCCTTCTGCGTCCATCCGGAGGTGCTGCCATGTCCTCGCCGCAGACCAACCGTCGGCTCGCGTTCCGAAGGCCCGTCGTGGCATGGCTCGCCGCGATCGGCGCCCTCGTCGGATCCGGCTGCCGAAGCGCGCCCCCGCCCGGCACGATCGTCGCGTGCGATCCCAAGGGTCCCGCGCGCCCCGTCTGCGGCTTCCACAATCCCGAGGACATCGTCGCCCTCCCCGGCGACGAGGCCCTGATCCTCGGCGAGTACGGCCAGTCCGCCGCCGACCATCGCGGCCAGCTCGTCCTCTTCGTGCTCGCGACCGAGGAGCGCCGATCCCTCTTCCGAGGCGGCGAGGCGCCGGGTGGCGCGGAGCCGGGCTGGGGCGACCCGACCTGCACGGAGCCCCCGACGCGCGACTTCAACGCCCACGGCATCGACCTGGTGCGCCGCGACGACGGCCGCCTCCAGCTGCTGGTCGTCCAGCACGGCGGACGCGAGGCGATCGAGTCCTTCGAGATCGAAGGTGCAGGCGCGGACTGGCGGGCGACCTGGCGCGGCTGCGTGCCCGCTCCGCCCGACGCGTCGCTGAACGAGGTCGTGGGTCTGCCCGACGGCCGTCTCTATACGACGAAGATGGCCTCGCTCTCGGGGGCACTCGACTTCGAGCACGGCATGCCGACGCAGCCGACGGGTCATGCCTTCGCGTGGTCGCCTACCGAGGGCTTCCGCAAGATCGAAGGCACCGAAGGCATCATGCCGAACGGGATCGAGGCCTCGCCCGACGGTCGCTTCGTGTACATGAACGCCTCCGGCGACGGCTCGATCCGCAAGGTCGAGGTCGCAACGGGGCGCGAGCTCGGACGCGCGCCGGTCCCGTCGCCCGACAACGTCACCTGGGCACCGGACGGACGGCGGCTGCTCGTCGCGTCTCTCGCAGGTCTCGACCCGAACGACTTCGCCGGCTGCACGACCCTCGTGCGGGGCGCCTGCACGATTCCCTTCGCGATCGTGGCGGTGGACGCGGAGACGATGCAGACCCTCGGCCCGGTCTACGAGAGTCAGGGCACGCCGATGGGTGCGGGAACGGTCGGGCTCCAGGTCGGCCAGGAGCTCTTCGTCGGCTCGTTCAAGGGCGACCGCATCCTGCGCGTCGCGCTCGACGCCGACGGCCAGGCGCGCTGAGCCTGGCGTCCGGGGCGAGCGGATGGACGCGAAGCCGAAGCGATCACATCTCGCCGAACGCAGCCGTGGCGTGCTGCCGCCCGACGAGCTCCAGCATTTCCTCGATACCTTCCTCTACCGCGAGGAGGCCGTGCTCGTCGACGAGATCACCTCGGTCGACCGCACGGAGCGCCGGATCGAGGCCCTGCTCGACACGGAACGCCCCCTGCCCTTCGCCGCCGCCCAGCGCGTGAGCCCGAACCACCCGGCGCACGTCTCCGGCGCCGAGCTCGTGATGGTGACGGGCGCACTCGGGTGCCTGCACGCCTGGCTCTTCCACGGTTGCCGATGGGACCAGGGTTGGGCCGGCTTCGGCAATCGGATCCATCGAGCCGACTTCAAGCGGCTCGCCCGCCTGGGCCCGCCCGTCGTTCTCGTCTCGAGCGAGACCCGGACACGGGTGGGGCCGTCGCGAGCGGTCATCCGCTTCGACTTCGAGTTCCGACAGGACGGCGAGCTCGTCTACGTGGGCGATCAGTCGGCGATGTTCGTCCGGAACCGAGCGCTCGACGGCGAGTGACCCCGCGCCGCGCGATCGGCGTCGATCGCTCTCAGCGCGCCCCGTCGAGACCGGGCCACCAGAGGTAGTGGAAGCCGGGGCGGGCCAGGATCCGCTCGAGCGTGCTCGTCATGCCGGCCGGGGCCAAGGCGCTCTCCAGGGGCCACTCCACGCGGGCGCCGAGGCCACGAATCGGCGCGCGGGTGTAGAGGTTCCGGCGGGACTCGCGCGGCCGGTGATAGGCGACGACCCGGGAAGCCGTCACGCCCAGGCGCCGCTCGAGCTCCGCGACGGCGTCCTCCAGGGTTCCGATCCGGTCGACGAGGCCGTTTTCGAGCGCCTGCCGCGCGCTGTAGATGCGACCGTCCGCGAGCTGTCGGACCCGCTCTGCACCGAGCGCCGGCCGCCCTGCCTCGACGACCTCGCGGAATCGGTCGTGCAGATCGTCGACGATCGACTGCAGCTGCTCGCGCTCGTCGGACGTCAGTCGCCGGAAGGGGGAGCCCGCGTCCTTGAACTCGCCCGCCGTGATCGTCTGGTCCTCGATGCCGATGCGCTCCATCAGGCCGGCGATGTTCAGGCTGGTGAAGATCACGCCGATCGAGCCCGTGACCGTCGTCGGATGGGCCTGCACGGTATCGGCGGCCATCGCGACGTAGTAGCCGCCCGAGGCAGCGGTCGTGAGCAGCTGCGCGACCACGGGCACGCCACGCTCGCGGCGGAAGCGCAGGATCTCGGTGTAGACCTGCTCGCTCGCCGTGGCCGTACCGCCGGGACTGTCGATCCGAAGCAGGACCGCACGGACCTCGTCGTCCTCGCGCGCCCGGTCGAGCACCTCGCGCACCCGCGCCACCGTGCTCGGCGGGCTCGCCCCGAGCAGCGTGTCCGGAAGCGACGGCGCGCCGTCGATCACACCATCGACGTCGAGGAGCAGGATCTTCGGCCCCGCCACACCCCGCACGACGGTCTCGGCGAGCGGCGCATCGCCGCCCCCGCCCAGGAGATCGATCGTGATGCACCCGGTCGCGAGCGCGAGGGTCGCGAGCAGCGACGCGAACCGCGCCGCAAGGCCCGTCATCCCACACCGGCGCCGATCGCAGCCCGTCTCCTGGCGCGCGACGGCCGTCGACGCCATCAGCTGCAGCCGCTCGTGCTCCCGCAATTCGGGCACTTGTAGCAAGCGCCGTTGCGGATCATGATCGAGCCGCAGTCCATGCACGACGGCGCGTCCGCCTGGTTCACGAAGCTGGCCGTCATGCGAGCACTCCCGCCACCACCCGTCGTCGCGTCCCCGGAGCCCCCCGCCACGGCGCCCACCGCCTGCGGCGGCGGCACCGCGTGCAGCCCGGGCTCGGCGCTGGCCGCCGGCTGGATCGAGATGGGCGTCGTGTTGCCCGTCTCGTCGGACACGTCACCGGTCTCCTCGAGCTCGAGGTAGCGGTTGCCCAGGTACCGGAACACGTAGTCCGTGATCGACTTCGCGATCGGGATCTCCCGATTGTTCGTGAAGCCCGAGGGCTCGAAGCGCGTGTGGCTGAACTTGTCGACCAGCGCCTTGAGCGGCACGCCGTACTGGAGCGCGATCGAGGTCATCGTCGCGATCGTGTCCATCAGGCCCGAGACCGTGCTGCCCTCCTTCGCCATCTTGAGGAAGATCTCACCGGGCTGACCGTCGGAGTAGAGCCCCGTCGTGAGATAGCCCTCGTGGCCGGCGATCGAGAACTTGTGCGTGAAGGCGACCCGCTCGTCGTCGAGCTTGCGCCGCCGCGGCCGGTACTGGTCGAGCTCGACGAGGTTGCCCTTCGCCTTGCTCGTTTCCTGATCGGCGTCCCGACCCGCATTCAGGGGCTGGGTACGCTTGCTGCCGTCGCGGTAGACCGCGAGCGCCTTCAGACCGAGCTTCCAGCCCTCCGTGTACGCCTCCATCACGTCCTCGACCGACGCGTCCCGGGGCATGTTCACGGTCTTCGAGATCGCGCCCGAGAGGAAGGGCTGCACGGCACCCATCATACGGATGTGCCCCATCCAGTGGATCGAGCGGACGCCGTTCTTGGCGCGGAAGGCGCAGTCGAAGACGGCCAGATGCTCGTCGCGCAGGCCGGGCGCTCCCTCGATCGTCTCCTTCTCGTCCACGTAGGCGATGATCGCGTCGATCTCCTCCTGCGTGTAGCCGAGCTTGGCGAGCGCCATCGGGACCGTGTTGTTCACGATCTTCAGGAAGCCGCCACCGACGAGCTTCTTGTACTTGACGAGCGCGATGTCCGGCTCCACGCCGGTCGTGTCGCAGTCCATCATGAAGGCGATCGTGCCGGTCGGCGCGAGCACCGTGACCTGGCCGTTCTTGTAGCCGTGCTCCTGGCCGAGCTCGAGGGCCTCGTCCCAGGACTGCCGCGAGGCCTTCATCAGGTCCTTGGGCACGCCCGACGGCGGGACGGCGTAGGCGGCGTCCCGATGCATCTCGATCACCTCGAGGAAGGGCTTGCGGTTCGCCTTGTAGCGCGAGAAGGGACCCATCGCGGCCGCGATCTCGGCGCTCATCCGGTAGGCCTCACCGCACATCAGCGAGGTCAGCGCCCCGGCCAGGTTCCGCCCCTGGTCGCTGTCGTAGGGCAGGCCGAAGGCCATCAACAGCGCGCCGAGGTTCGCGTAGCCGAGGCCGAGCGGGCGGTAGAGATGGCTGTTGCGTTCGATCTGCGGCGTCGGGTAGTCGGCGAAGTCGACCACGATCTCCTGTCCGAGGATCGTGAGCGCCGCCGCCCGGCGGTAGTCCTCGACCTGGAACCCACCCTCGGCGTCGAGGAAGGTCATCAGGTTGAGGCTGGCGAGGTTGCACGCCGTGTCGTCGAGGAACATGTACTCGGAGCAGGGATTGCTCGAGTTGATGCGCCCCGAGTTCTTGACCGGGTTCCAGCGGTTGATCGTCGTGTCGTACTGGATGCCGGGATCGCCGCAGACGTGCGCCGCCTCGGCCATCTGACGCAGGATCGCGTCGGCCCGCAGCGTCTCCACCGCCTCCCCCGTCGTGACGGCCTTCGTCTGCCAGGCGCCGCCGACACCGGCGGCCTCCATGAAGTCGTCCGTCACGCGCACGGAGTGGTTGGCGTTCTGGAAGAAGACCGAGTCGTAGGCGCCGCCGGGCACGTTGAACCCGCCGTCGTAGCCCTCCTCGATCAGTGCCCAGGCCTTCTTCTCCTCGTCCGCCTTGCAGTTGACGAACTCGAGGACGTCCGGATGGTCGACGTTCAGGATCACCATCTTCGCAGCGCGGCGCGTCTTGCCTCCGGACTTCACGACGCCGGCGAAGGAATCGAAGCCGCGCATGAACGAGACGGGGCCGGAAGCCGTCCCGCCCCCGGCGAGCAGCTCCTTCGACGAACGGATCGTCGAGAGGTTCGAGCCGGTCCCGGAGCCGCCCTTGAAGAGCATGGCCTCGGTCTTGGCGAGGTCCATGATCGACTCCATCGTGTCCTGGACGGAGTTGATGAAGCACGCGCTCGCCTGCTGCGGCGTGTTCTCGACGCCGAGGTTGAACCAGACCGGGCTGTTGAAGGCCATCTTCTGGTGGACCAACAGGTAGGTCAGCTCGTCTGCGTAGGCCTGGGCGTCCTCCTCGGTCGCGAAGTAGCCACCCTCCTCGCCCCACTCGCGGATCCTTCCGACCACGCGACCGATCAGCTGGCGAACGCTCCGTTCACGTTCGGGGGTGCCGACGTGGCCGCGGAAGTACTTCGACACGACGACGTTGGTCGCGAGCTGGCTCCAGCGCTTGGGGATCTCGACGTCGGTCTGCTCGAAGACCGTCTCGCCCTTCTCGTTCGCGATCGTCGCGGAGCGCAGCTCCCACTCGACGGTGTCGAAGGGATCGACGCCGGGGCGCGTGAAGTGGCGTCGAACGGTCAGGCCCGCTCCGGTCGCCTGGGACTTGCCCGACTTGCGCGTCTCGCTCCGACCTGCGGCCGAGCCGCGGCTCGCCGTCGCTTCCGTCGTCGCCTCGCCGGTCCGCTCGTCGAAGATCATCTCGTCGCCGCCGCTCACCCGCTCGTCGCTCATCGCCCCCACCCCCGTGTCTCTCTGATCCGTCCCACCCGGACTCTCGTCCGAGCCCCATCTACCGCTACCGCACCGCCGCGTCGGCTCGCGCCCGTCCTGCTCTCACCGACCCGCCTGCCATCCGTACCCGTCCGCCCGGACCGTCCGCCGAGCCAGCGCCGCCGGCACCCCCCACACCGTCCACCGAGGAAGCCCCCGCGTCGGACGCGACGGCGGGACCTCGCGTGTCGGAAATCCGTGAGCCTTTCGATCCAGGACGTTGGCCGGGAATGACCGAGATGAGTGGGGCGCCGGGAATCCTCCCGGCGCCCCCCGAACGAAAGGCGGGACTCGATCGACCCGACGCCGAAGGGCGGAGGAGACCTCCGCGGGCCTTCGACGATGGCCAGCCCGAGCGAGCTGAGGGACGCTAGACGGGGTCCCTCATCACCTCGGGCAGGTCATCAATCCGGATCGAGCGCCCCCCACCTCGAGTTCGTGTTCCTCCCCGCAACAACCAAGTTGCGACCCCCCCAGGCTACAGGAGGAACCTCACATCCCCGTTGCCGGCGAGATTGCGCTGATCGGCTGGATTCGTCAACGGGAAATTCCACAAAATATTGCGATCTCTCCGCTGGTGAACCACAAGACCTTGTGTCACACCGTTGCTCAGGGCCCTCGGTTCGAGTGCAACCGGTCGGATCTGCTGAGAAATCAGCCTACCGCCAAACGGCGTTTGCAAGCCACTGTTTTCGTTGGGGTTTTCGGGAGATCCGCCCGATCGGGCGCAATCCGGCCCAGACGGGCCCGCTGCGAGGGCAGACACCTCGCCGCGCGCGCCCACGGAGCTCGAAGAGCCGGATTCAGTGGCCTTCCGGGAGGCCCGTGAAGCGGATGCCGAGGCCGTCGGGCGCCTTGTGGCGGATGTTCAGCCCGATGATCAGCGCGGTCAGCTCCTCGACGATCCGGGCATTCGAGAGCGGGCCCCCGTCGAGAGCCCGCAGGCCGTCGACCAGCGGGCAGAGCGCCATGATCGCCTCGCGCGCCGCCTTTGCCCCGGACACGACGACATCGCACTCGACGGGGTGGCCGAGGTGCTGCAGCCGATGGGCCGAGACGTTCTGGAAGGCCGAGACGACCTCGACCCCCTTCGGCACGAGCGACGCCACGAGCTCCGCGGCCGAGCCCTGCCAGATGCCGACCGTCCGGACCGCTCCGTCGCCGATCGCCGTCGCGAGCGGCACGGCCATCGAGACGACGATCTGCCCCTCGCGCAACGACTCCTTGATCGTCTTCAGCGTGCCCGCCGTGTGCTCGAAGGGCACCGACAGGATCACGATCCCCGCACCCGCCGTCGCCTCCTCGTTCCCGAGGCCTTCGACCTGCGCACCGGGCACCTGGCTGCGGACGTTCTCGGCGGCCTCGACGGCCCGTTCGGCCTTGCGCGAGCCGATCAGGACGCGGCGGCCGGCCTGACAGAAGCGGAGGGCGAGGCCCAGTCCCTGGTCCCCCGTTCCTCCGAGAATCGCGATCGTGTCTTGGGTGTTGCTCATGGTGGCCGCACTCTAGCCCCTCGTCCCGCCCCTGGCGCGCCCCCGGACCGTGTGTCCGCGCACGGGGCGTCTATGCTCCGCGCCGTGTCCACGCTCGAAGCCCATCGCCCCGCCCGGATCCAGCAGCACGACGCCCGCACCCTCGCGATCGACTGGGCGGACGGCGCCCGGAGCCTGATCGACGTGCGGGCGTTGCGGCTGGCCTGTGGATGCGCCCGGTGCGTCGACGAGTGGACCGGCGAGCCGCTGCTCGCACCGGACAGCGTCGCCCCCGACGTCGCGCCGGTCGGCATCCAGCCGGTCGGGCGCTACGCCATCCAGATCCGATGGAGCGATGGCCACGACACGGGGATCTATCCCTTCGAACGCCTGCGCCGGCTCGCCGACCTCGGACGCCTCGACCGCGACGCCGGCGCGGACGCGTCTGGCAACCCGGTCGGCGGCTGATCCCGGGCACCGGCCGGAACGCCGACGTCAGCCCGGCGGCAAGGACGCCAGGAAGTCGAGCAGCAGCTCGTTCACAGGACCGGGCGCCGCCAGATTCACGACGTGCCCGGCCTTCGGTACGACTTCGAGCCGCGCCTGCGGAAGCTCGCGGGCGAGCCGTCGCGCCGATTCGAGGGAACCCGCGTCCTGCTCGCCCACGATCAGCAGCACGGGCATCGTCAGCGTCGCGCCCGAATCGACGACCGCGTCGAGCAGCCCCCCCACCTCCCGGAGCACGCCGCGCAGCACCTGCGCCAGCCCGAGCGGATCATGCTCGAGGAAGCCCTGCCGCACGAGCGCAGCGCCCCGCGCATCGAGGCCCGAGTCGGGCCCCCACACGAAGCGCGCCCCGGCCGCATCGCTCCCCTCGCGCTCGAGCGCACTCGCCAGATCCTCGGCGCGGCCCCGGAACGCGCCCGCCCGATCCGGTCCGGCGGGCAGCGAAGCGAGCACGAGTCCTCGCGAACGCGTCGGATGCGCGAGTGCATGCCCGAGCATCACGGCCGCGCCGAGCGAGAGTCCACCCAGCACCGGCCGCTCGATCGCCTCCTCGTCGAGCAGCCGATCGACGTCCTCGACGAAGGCATCGAGCGTGTAGAGCGCTTCGGCATCGTGCGGCGCCGGGCTGCGCGCATGCCCGCGCAGGTCGTAGGTCACGACGCGATGCCGATCACGCAGCGCGCGGACCTGGGGACGCCAGTTCCGCGCACTCCCCGAAAATCCGTGCGCGAGCACGATCGGCGGTCCCGCTCCGACGCTCTCGCGATGGAGCGCTGTCGATTCCGTTACCATGCGCCGAGCCTAGCCCGCCGCGCGCACGCGCCCGGGCGCGCCTCCCGAATCCGACCGGAGAACGCTCGATCATGACCGCCGACCGACCCCCGACCCGCCGCGATCCCGGGGCCCCGCTGCCCGGATTCGAGCTCGCGCGGCGTGGGGAGGCCGCGATCACCGCGTCGGAGCTCGAGGTGGCCCTCGAGGTGGCCCACGCCGCCTGCGATCGGGCGCGCGCCGAGATCCTCCCGCGCTTCCGACGCGTCGACGTCGAGACGAAGCGGGACGGCTCGCCCGTGACCGAGGCCGACCGGGCCGCGGAGCGCGCGATCCGGGAGGTGATCGAAGCCGCCTTTCCGGGCGACGCGATCCTCGGCGAGGAGCTCGGGTCCACGCGCGCGGCCTCCCGCCGCTGGGTCGTCGACCCGATCGACGGCACGATCGCCTTCGCCCGCGGCATCCCGCTCTTCACGACCCTCGTGGCCCTGCTCGTCGACGACGAGCCCGTGCTGGGCGTGATCGACCTGCCGGCCGTCGACGATCGGATCGCGGGCGTACGCGGCGGGGGGGCGTGGCGGGGGCGCGAACGGATCGGCGTATCGAGCACGGAGCGGCTGAGCGACGCACTCGTGTGTCATGGCGATCTCTTCTGCTTCGAGCGCGCCGGGCTCCGTCCGCTCTACGACCGGATCTCCCACGCGGTCCCCAAGCTGCGCGGCTACACCGACGCCTTCGGGCACCTGCTCACGCTCTCGGGCGCGGCGGATGCGATGGTCGACTGCGATCTCAATCCGTGGGACGCAGCCGCGACACGGGTGCTCGCGGAGGAGGCCGGCGGTGTCTGCTGGGTGCGCGCCCGAGACGGGGGCGCGAAGCTCGACCTGATCTTCGGCAACCCGACGATCGTCGGAGCCCTCGGCGAGCTGCTGGTCGGGCTCGAATGACACCGGGCTGACCGGGAGTCCGTGCAACCCCTCGCGATCCCGACCCGGCGGTCGCGCAGACCACCGGCAACGCGACCGGGATTCCACCCCGCAAAGCCCCTCGCGACGCTCCCGCGCCGATTCCGCGCGCTATGTTCCGCGCGCCCCGGCCCCCCCGATCGCGCAGGCGTGCGGCGCGGCGCCCGGGCCGTGCCATCGCGCGATGCGATCGCCCGATCCCTGCGCAGAGCCCCACGCGTCCCGCGTCGGGACGGCGTGGGGTCGAGGCGGGTACGCCGTGCACCCGACGACGAGCCCGACGGGCCCTTCGCCCCAGGAGAGAAGACCGATGACCGCCCGCCTCGAAGATGCCCGAACGATCCTCGCCGCCGGCTCGAAGCTGCTCGCCGCGGCGGTGGCCGCCGCGAAGTCGCTGACGGGCAATGGCGCGAAGATCGACGACCACCAGGTCGTGACCGAGCGCGTCGCCTACGCGGCGACCGAGGCCGTGGCCGCCCACGAGACGCTGGCCGCGCTCGAGGCCTGGCAGGCCGAGGGCAAGGCCACGCCGATGCGCGAGAAGACGGCGATCGCTGCGGTCGGCGTCCTGATGCGCAACCTCCGCGACCGGCTCTCGGCAGCGGCCGACGACCTCGGCATCGGCGACGCCGCCGTGGAAGCGGCCTTCCCCGAGGCCACGCGCGCCGCCCTGCGCCGCGCGACGGCGGAGTCCCTGATGCGGGAGATCGGCGCGCACGTCGCGGCGACACGCGGCGCGAACGACTGGGTGCTCGACGAGATGCACGAGCAGGTCCGCGACCAGGTGCGCGAGTTCGCCGCCGCCGAGGTCATGCCCCACGCCGAGCACATCCACCGCACCGACGCGACGATCCCCGAGGACTTCATCACGAAGATGGCCGAGCTCGGCTTCTTCGGGCTCTCGATCCCCGAGGCGTACGGCGGGGTCGAGATGGGCAACCTCGCGATGATCCTGACGACGGAGGAGCTCTCGCGCGCCTCACTCGCGGCGGCGGGCTCGCTCATCACGCGGCCCGAGATCCTGACCAAGGCCCTCATGGGAGGCGGAACCGAGGAGCAGAAGCGCTACTGGCTGCCGCGGCTCGCCTCCGGCGAGATCATGGCCGGCATCTCGGTCACGGAGCCCGACATCGGCTCCGACGTCGCCGGCGTGAAGTGCCGCGCGACCCGAGGCCAGGTGGACGGCGTCGACGGCTGGCTGATCGATGGACCGAAGGCGTGGTGCACCTTCGCGGGGCGCGCGAACGTGCTCGCGGTGCTGCTGCGGACCGATCCCGATCCGTCGAAGGGCGCCAAGGGGTTGTCGCTCTTCGTCGTGCCGAAGGAGGCCTCGCGCGAGCACACCTTCGAATGCAAGCAGCCCCACGGCGGGCGACTGGTCGGCAAGGCCGACGCCACGCCCGGCTACCGCGGCATGCACTCCTACACGCTGAACTTCGAGAGCTGGTTCGTGCCGGCGGATCATCTCGTCGGCGGCGATGGCGGCGAGGGCCGCGGCTTCTACCTGCAGATGGCGGGCTTCGCGGCCGGTCGGCTGCAGACGGGCGGTCGCGGCTGCGGCCTCGCGCAGGCGGCACTCGAGGAGACGGCGCTCTACGTCGTCGATCGCAAGCAATTCGACCAACCGATCTCGGAGTTCCAGCTCACGCAGTACACCCTCGGCCACATGGCCGCCGAGATCGCCGGAGCCCGTGCGATCACGTATGCCGCCGCACGGGCCTTCGACGAGGACGAGCGCGCGGCCGCGCCACTCGCCGCCCAGGCCAAGCTGCTCGCCTGCGATGTCGCCGTCTCGACGACCCAGCAGGGGCAGCTGATGCACGGCGGCTGGGGCTATGCGGAGGAGTATCCGATCAGCCGCTACGTCGTGGACGCGACGGTGCTGCCGATCTTCGAGGGCGTGAAGCCGATCCTCGAGCTCAAGGTGATCGGACGGGCGCTGCTCGGCGCGTGAACGCGACGCGTCTGCCGAGGGCGCGGGTCACTCGTCCCGGAACAGCTCCGTCAGCACGTCGATCATGGGACCGACGTCGGCGGCCCCGGCCATCTCTCGCGCCGAGTGCATCGAGAGCATCGGATTGCCGACGTCGACCGTGCGCAGACCGAGTCGTGCCGCGCTGATCGGGCCGATCGTCGAGCCGCATCCGAGATCGCTGCGGGTCACGAACGACTGGTGGGCCACGCCTGCGCGTGCACAGAGCGAGGCGAAGAGGCCGGCGGTCTCGGCGTTCGTCGCGTAGGACTGGTTGGAGTTCGTCTTGATGACCGGTCCACCGCCGATCCGGGGGCGATGGCCCGGCTCGTGCCGGTCGGCGTAGTTCGGGTGCACGGCGTGCGCCATGTCGGCGGAGACCATCCAGGACGACGCGATCGCGCGCGGCAGCGCCTCGGTCGAGTCGTCGCCGGCAGCCGTCGCGATCCGCGCCAGGAGATGCGCGAGGAAGGTGCCCTGAGCGCCCTCGGCGCTTCGGCTGCCGACCTCCTCGTGGTCGTAGAGGACGACGACCCGGGTCGACTTCGCGTTCCCGCCGCGGCCCGCCTCGAGCAGGGCCGCCAGGCCGGCATGGCTCGACGCGAGGTTGTCGAGGCGTGGGGCATGGATGAACTCGCCCTCGGAGCCGGAGCGGACGGACGGCTGCACGTCGTAGGTCATCAGATCCCAGGCCAGCACGTTCGACGGACGCGGCTTCTTCCGACCCTTCCCCTCGCCGAGCGCCGCGCAGAGCAGCTCCGCGAGCGTGCCCTCGTCCCCGAGACCGACGACGGGCACGAGGTGCTGCTGGGCGTTGAGCTTGAGCCCCTCCTGGCTCAGCTCGCGGTAGAGATGGATCGCGAGGCTCGGGATCCGCAAGAGGGGCCGACCGAGATCGACGAGTCGTGTCGTCGTGCCCTTCCCCTCGCGCAGCGTGACGCGTCCCGCGAGCGAGAGATCGCGATCGAGCCACGTATGCAGCAGCACCCCGCCGTAGGGCTCGACGGCGATCTGGCGATAGCCCTGCGAGCGGACGTCGGGCAGGGGCTTCACGCGCAGGTTCGGCGAGTCCGTATGCGCGCCGACGACACGGAAGCCCGATTCGGCCGGCGCCAGCGTCCCGACCTCGAAGGCAGCCAGGCTGCCGCCCGCGCGCACGACATAACGTCGATCACCCGGCGCGAGCGTCCAGGACCCGGACTCCTCGAGGCGTTCGAAGCCTGCGGCCTCGAGGCGGATCACGGCGGTCGCGACGGCGTGATAGGGCGTGGGCGAGCGGTCGATGAAGGCGAGAAGATCGTCGACGCGGTCGGTCGTCATGGCGCCGGAGGATAGCGATCGCACGCCTCGGCGCGTGCGGGGCGGCGCTAGAAGCGCAGCTCGACCGACATCGTCTCCCGCGATCGCGCACGCAGCCGCAGTCGCAGCAGCATCTCCGAGTGCCCGATCTCGACCGGACGCTCGGTCTGGAACAGATCGAGATCACGCTTGCGGAAGGGCTTGCGCGGCTCGAGATCCGGACGGGGTCCCGCTTCGACGGCGGCCGCGATCGACGCGTCGGGCGAGGACCAGGCCGGCGGGCGCGCCGAGACGGAAGGCAGGGCGAGCAGCTGCTCGAGGGAGGCGGAGGGCTCGGGCGCGGCCCGACGCGCGGACTCCATGTCGGCAGTCTCGGCCGGCAAGGCAGCGGGCGCATCCGGCGCCGAAGGGATCGGCAGGGCCGCACGAACCGGGAGTGCGTCGGGAGCCGGGGCCGCCGGCTCGGCCCATCCGGGGCTGGCCGCGAGCGCCGCGATCGTCACGAGCAGGGCGACGGGCTTCGCCGCGAAGCGGCTGGCCTCGGACTGCGCGAGGCTCGACGGATCGCCGTAGAACGATGTCTCGCGATCACCGACCGGCTCGCGGCTCGGGCCCTCGAAGGGCGTATCGTGTCGGGCTCGATGCCGCATGGCGCGACCTCCGTGCCTTCGACCCCTCAAATCGGGTGGATTCTACCATGACCTCTTGTGCAAGTGGCGGACCACGACCCTTCAGACCCTCGGGGGCGCGAGACGGTTCACGGGGCGCCACGGAGCCGCGCACGCCGTCGAAAACCCCCGCCGGGGGTCCAGGGTCGCCCGTCCAGGCTCCATCGAGAGCAGTCGGCGTCCTCCCTGCGGGACACCGCAAGCCGCTTCAGGGCGGTCCGATCGGCCGACGCCCGAGCCAGTCCGAGGCCTTGCGGGCCATCCGGGCGAGGCTCTCCTCCTCGAGTCGGGCCTCGATGCCCGCCCCCTCGAACCAGCGCACGGCCATGGACTCGGCCACCTGCCGCCGGATCGGCTGCGCCTGCGAGACCTCGAGCAGGAAGCGCACGTCGTGATGCTCGTGGGCCGGCTCGGAGGCCCGAGCGGGGATCACGTGGACATCGAGGTCGAGCACGACGGGCCCGCCCGCGTCCGGCAGCGGACGGAAGCCCGCGAGCCCCGATTCCTCCTCCGCCTCCCGGATCGCGGCCGCCAGCACGTCGGTCTGTCCGTCGACGTGCCCGCCGAGCTGGAGCCAGCGGCCGAGCTTGCGGTGGTGCGTGAGGAGGACCTGGCGGCTCTCGCGCGAGACGATCCAGGCCGAGGCGGTGACATGGCCGGGCAGGCAGTCGCGATGGAACGCGCGCTCGTGCTCGTGCACGAGCCGCCGGATGCGCTCGGTCGTCGCGGACTCGTCGGGATGACGTCTCGCGTAGTCGTCGAGGAGCCCGAGCAGCGCATCGCGATCCATGCGCGCAGCCTAGCAGCCCGTCCGCCTCAGAAGGCGAGGCCGAAGCCTGCCGAAAAGTTGAGCCCCTCCTCCGAGAAGCCGAGGTCCGCCCGGAAGATCGCGGCGCGCTCGATCGTGACCCGCCCGCTCACGCCGTAGCTCTGGCGCACGCGCTCGTGGAAGAAGCCGACGCCGTCCTCCGCGACGCCGCCGACCTCGTAGAAGAGCGCCGCGCCGATCCGCTCGACACGGATGTGGCGCCAGACCTTGAAGCCGCGTGGGATCACCCAGAAGCGGTACTCCGTCGCCGCCGCCCAGGCCGCGTCGTCGCGCCATCGCCCGGCGATGTAGCCTCGCAGCAGTCGATCCCCACCGAGGGTCGGGCGCGCGAAGAAGGGCAGGCTGCCCGAGGAGAGCTGGGTCTCGAGGTGGAACGCGAGGCCGTCCGTCGGCGGGTTCTCCTCGTCCTCCGTCCCGCCGTCGTGCAGGAGCGGCGGAACCGGGAAGACCTGATCCGCGTAGATCGTGTAGCGCGCACCGACCCGCCCACGGCTCTGCGCCAGCGCCGCGTCCACCGCCGCCCCGATCGCCGTACCCCGATAGGGATTGCGCTGACTGTCGCGCGTGTCCCAGCGCAGCCCGACGCCGACCCAGCCGAGGCCCACCCGATTCGCCTCGTTGTAGAGCGTGAAGGTCGAGGGCGCGAGCGGGTTGTTCGGATCGAGTGCCGGATCGACGTCGATCTCGCCGTTGACGCCGCCGACCCGGCCGCGATCGAGCCAATGCATCTCGCCCTGCACACCGAGCTCGAGCACGAAGTCGTCGAGCCGACCCGCGAGCGAGCGCGAGAGTCCGAGGTCGAGGAAGGCGACCTCGTCGGTGTAGCTCGTCTCCTGGCGCTCCTGTGTCGAGGGACCGATCCCGAAGAAGCGCCGCGTCAGCGTCTTGCGGTAGCCGCCCCCCGCGCGCACGAAGGTCCGCTCCTCCTGCAGCACGCCGCCACCGGGCACGTCCATGTGCCGGAGCCAGCGGCGCCAGCGCGCCACGTAGCTCTGCTGTCCCTCCGTGGTGTAGGAGAAGAAGCCGCCGAGGAACTCGCGGCGACGCTGGTTGCGGAAGTCGATGTCGGTCACGGCGGCGCCGAATCCCGTGCCGACGTCGGCGCTCTGGAAGAAGAGCGGGACGAGGAAGCTCGAGACGAGGAAGCGCTGGAAGGGGTTGCCCGGCTTGATCCGACCTTCCGGGATGTAGCGCCAGCGCTCGGGCCGATCGACGTAGAGCGACTTGTCGATCCGTGGAATGCGCCCGTTCGGATCCATCCCGCGGTAGGGGTCGTAGACCGACTCCATCTCGGGAGCCGCGAGGTCGGGCGTCGGCTCCTCGGCAAGGCCCGGTGCGGCGCGCGCGAGCACCAGACACGCTCCGACGACGACGGCCGTGTCGAGGAGTCGGCGCGCGACGACGATGGCCGCCCTCGCGCGCGCGCAGCGCAGCCCCGCGACGCACCGAAGCTGCCGCAAGCCTCAGCCTCCGACCGGCGTCCGCATGGTCACGAACTCCTCCGCCGCGGTCGGATGGATCCCGAGCGTGGCGTCGAAGTCCGCCTTCGTCGCACCGGCCTTGATCGCGACGGCGAAGCCCTGGGTGATCTCGCCCGCCTCGGGCCCGACCATGTGCAGCCCGACGACGCGATCGCTTGCGCGGTCCACGACCAGCTTCATCATCGTCCGCTCGTGGCTGCGCGTGAGGGTGTGCTTGAGCGCGCGGAAGGTCGACCGGTAGACGTCGATCTCGCCGTAGCGGTCGCGCGCCTCCTCCTCCGTGAGCCCGACCGTGCCGACGGGCGGCTGCGAGAAGACCGCGGCGGGGACGAACTCGTGGTCCGGCGAGCGGGGCCCCTTGCCGAAGAGCGTCTCGGCGAGGCAGACGCCCTCGTGGATCGCGACCGGCGTGAGGTTGATGCGGTTCGTCACGTCGCCGATCGCCCAGATGCTCGGCACGTTGGTCCGCGAGTAGGCATCGACGCGGATCGCACCGTCGGAGGCGAGCTCGACGCCCACCCGCTCGAGGCCGAGTCCCGCAGTCTTCGGGTGACGCCCCGTCGCGAAGAGGATCCGGTCCGCGTCGAGGGTCGAGCCGTCGGTCAGCGTCGCCCGGATGCCCGCTCCGCGCTTCTCGATGGACGTGACGTTCGTGTCGAAGCGCAGGTCGATGCCACGGCCGCGGATCTGGTCGGCGAGATGGCGACGGACGTCCTCGTCGAAGCCTCGCAGGAAGAGCGGTCCGCGATAGAGCTGCGTCACGTCGACGCCGAGGCCGTGGAAGATGCAGGCGAACTCGACGGCGATGTAGCCACCCCCGACGATCAGGATGCGGCCCGGAAGCGCATCGAGATGGAAGAGCTCGTTCGAGGTGACGGCCAGCTCGGCGCCCGGGATCTCGGGCACAGTCGGCCAGCTGCCGGTCGCGACCAGGATGTTCTCCGCCGTGTAGCGCCGCCCCTCGACCTCGACCGTATGCGCGTCCACGAGCGTCGCGCGACCGGGCACGTGGGTCACGCCGGCGTCCTCGAGCAGCCCGGCGTAGATCCCGTTCAGCCGCTCGATCTCCCGCGTCTTGTTGTCGCGCAACGTCGGCCAGTCGAAGCCGACGCCCTCGACGCTCCAGCCATAGCCGGCCGTCATGTCGGCGAGCTCGTCCCGGAAATGCGACGCGTAGACGAAGAGCTTCTTCGGCACGCAGCCCACGTTCACGCAGGTGCCGCCGAGGTCGCGGTCCTCGGCCACGGCGACGCGCGCCCCGCGCTGGGCGGAGAAGCGTGATGCGCGAACGCCGCCGGAGCCGGCTCCGATGACGAAGAGGTCGAAGTCGCGATCCGCCAAGATTGCCTCCCGCTCGCGGTCCGCCCGGCTTCGCGAGCGACCCGGCGCCGGACGATAGCCCGACTCGCCCGATCGGATGCGCCCGGGCCCCGCCCGGTCACGGAATGCTATCCCTCCGCCCGGCCGCCGGCGCCGGCCGGGAGGAGAGCGCGTTGGACGAGCAGCAGGGGCGAGGCGCCTCGGAGACGCGATCGACGGGGCGACGCGTGCCCGCGCTGGTGCTCTCCGGGTTCCTGGGCGCGGGCAAGACGACGATCGTGCAGCGTCTGCTGGCCGACGCGCGAGCGCGCGGGATCCGCGTGGCCCTCGTCTCGAACGAGCTGGGCGAGCTCGGCATCGACCGCGCGCTGCTCGGCCAGGGCGGTCAGTCCTACGTCGAGCTCGAGGGCGGCTGCGTCTGCTGCGAGCTCTCCGACGACCTGCTCGAGACGCTGGTCCGCCTGCACGACGAGGTCGATCCCGACCGCTTCGTGATCGAGACCTCGGGCGTCGCGCTGCCCTACGACACGCAGCTCAACTTCTGGCGCGAGCCCGCCTGCGACTTCATCGGCGACGACATGGCGGCCGTCGTCGTGAACGCCGAGCAGCTCCATGAGGGGCGCGATCTGGAGGGCACCTTCGAGGACCAGGTCCAATCCGCCGACCTGCTCATCCTGCACAAGCTCGATCTCGTCCCGGAGTCGGAGTGGGACGCCGTCGAGGCGAGGCTGAGGGAGATCGAGCCGGACGCGCCGTGCGTGCGCGCGATCCGCGGCGAGGTCGACCCGGACCTGCTCTTCCCGCCCGACGCCGGCGAGCTCGACCGCCGCGGCCCCCCGCCCCCGTCCCGCCCACACAGCCACGAGCACTTCGAGACGAGCGAGTGGAATCCGCCGGACGGCATGCGCTGCGACGCGCTCGAGGCCGCCCTCGAGTCGCGCTGCCGGGAGGGTCTTCTGCGTGCGAAGGGCTTCGTCCGGACGGCCGAAGGCCCGCGACTCGTGCAGGTCGTGGGTCGTCGCATCGAGATCACGGAGGTCGATGGCGAGGCGCCGGCGCCGCTGCTGGGGCGGATCGTCCTGATCCATCGCGCCGGCACGAGGCGCTGATCCGGGACCACGCGCGATGGCCGGGCCGCGGTGGACCGCCCCGCTTCAGCTCCGACGACGCGGGGTGCCCCGTGCGGCCGGGCCTGTCCGCTTCTTTCGCGCCGCGCTCTTCTTCCGGCCCTTCGCGGCCGTCTTGCGGGCGGCCGCCTTCGGGCGACCCGCCGCGGCTGGCTCCTTCGCGAGCGCCTTGCGTGAGGCGGGTCCGCCCCCGCCTGCCCGCGCCTCCTCCTGCATGCGCCGCTTCGAGGCCGCCCAGCCGCAGATCGGGCAGCTCGCCAGGTCGTGACCCCGGGCGGGGCAATGTTCCCGACCGAAGTAGATCATCTTCAGATGCACGCGTGCCCAGGTCTCGGGCGGGAAGACCGCCTTCAGGTCCCGCTCGGTCTTCTCGACGCTCCGCCCGTCGGAGAGGCCCCATCGGGCCGCCAGGCGATGGATGTGCGTATCGACGGGAAAGGCGGGAATCCCGAAGGCCTGGATCATCACGACGCTCGCCGTCTTGTGGCCGACCCCGGGCAGCGCCTCGAGCGCGTCGAGATCCGCCGGGACCCGGCCCGCATGGTCCCGGACCAGGATCTCGGAGAGGGCCTTGATGTTCCGCGCCTTCGCCGGCGCGAGACCGCAGGAGCGGATCTCGGCAAGGATCTCGTCGACGCCCAGTCGCGACATCGCTTCCGGCGTCTTCGCCCGCGCGAAGAGGCCGGGCGTCACACGATTCACGCGCTCGTCCGTCGTCTGCGCCGAGAGCAGGACGGCGACCAGCAGCGTGAAGGGATCCTCGTGGTCGAGCGGAATCGGCGGATCCGGGTAGAGCGCGTCCAGGATCGCGAGGATCCGCCTGGCCTTCTCCGCGCGCGTCATGCTCCTGCCCCTCGCCCTGCGGCCCTGCGTGCCTGCCGCCCGATCAAGAGTCGGAGCGAGCGCCCTGCCCGCGGAACCCTCGCCTCGCGGCGGACGCGCAGGATAGATGACGATTGAGCCCACGGCGGGAGCCACTAATCTCTGCCGATGCGCCGGGGCGGGACCCGGCGTCACCGTCCAACCGGAAGAACCGTGCCGACCGAACCCACTCTCGACGCCGACAGCCCCGCGACCGGGCGCATCGCGCCGGCGATTGCCGGGGGGACCCATGTCGGCGTCGTGCGACGCGTGAACCAGGACGCCTTCGGTCTCTTCGAGGACGCGAAGCGCGAGGAGACCTTGCTCGTCGTCGCCGACGGTCTCGGCGGACATCGAGGTGGCGAGGTCGCGAGTCGCCTCGCGGTCGACCTGCTCGGGCGGAACTTCTCCCTGGGCGATGGGGACCCGCCGACCCGCCTGGTCCAGGCGATCGAGTCCGCCAACGCCGACATCCTCCGGCACGCGAACCGGGAACGCACCCTGCGCGGCATGGGCACGACGGTCGTCTGTCTGCTGCTCGGGCCGAACGGCAGGGCCCACGTCGCCCATGTCGGTGACAGCCGGCTCTATCGGCTGCGCGACGGGTCGATCGAGCCGATCACGGAGGATCACTCGCTGGTCGCGACCCTCGTGCGGCAGGGCGTCATCTCGAGCGAAGAGGCGCGAACGGATCCGCGGCGCAATCAGATCCTGCGGGCCCTCGGCGTCCGCAACGACGTCGAGGTCGACGTCGCGCCGCTCGAGCCGCGTCCGGGCGATACCTATCTGCTCTGCTCGGACGGTCTGCACGGCCTCGTGGACGACGACGCGATCCACGCGCTCGTCCACTCGGCGAACGATCTCGACGCGGCCGTCGCAGACCTCATCGACGCCGCCAAACGCGCGGGCGGCACGGACAACGTGACCTGCGTGCTCGCCCGACTCCCCGGATCGGCGCGCCCTCCGGCCGGGCATCCCGACGCGTCCGCCGGAGCCGGGGCAGTGCGGGGTCTGCTCGACCGTCCCGAGTCCGAATGACGACGCGCCGCTCGCCCCGGCTCGAGACGCTTCGGGCCGGCGGGGCACGGGGCGGTGTCTCGTGACGACCCGACGACGCCTCGCCGACTGGGTGCCCGAAGGCCCCCTCGCTCATGCGGACGCGATCCTCGATCGCTTCACCCGCTGGTGCGCGGAGTCCGGCTTCGAGCTCTACGACGCGCAGGAGGAGGCGCTGCTCGAGCTGATGACCGGCCGGCACGTCGTGCTCAGCACGCCGACCGGATCGGGCAAGTCGCTCGTCGCCCTGGGCCTGCACTACAAGGCGCTCTGCGAGGGCAAGCGTTCGTTCTACACGGCCCCGATCAAGGCGCTCGTGAGCGAGAAGTTCTTCGCCCTCTGCGAGGAACTCGGCGCCGAGAACGTCGGGATGCTGACGGGCGACGCCTCGATCAACTGGGCGGCGCCCGTGATCTGCTGCACGGCCGAGGTGCTGGCGAACATGGCGCTGCGCCAGGGGTCGGCGACCGACGCGCCCTACGTCGTGATGGACGAGTTCCACTACTTCGCCGATCGCGATCGCGGCTGGGCCTGGCAGGTTCCCCTGCTCTCGCTGCCGCGAACGACCTTCCTGCTGATGTCGGCGACCCTCGGCAACACGGCGCACATCGAGGAGCGACTCGCCTCCCTCACGAACCGCGACGTCGCCCACGTCCACAGCGACGAGCGCCCCGTCCCCCTCGACTACACCTATCGCGAGACCCCGATCGTCGAGACCGTCGAGAACCTCCTCGCCGGTGGTCGCGCGCCGATCTACATCGTGCACTTCACCCAGCGCGAGGCCGCCGAGCAGGCCCAGGGCCTCACGAGCGCGCAGATCACGGACAAGGACGAGAAGCGCGCGCTCTCCGAGGCGATCGGCGGGTTCCGCTTCGACACACCCTACGGCAAGGACGTGCAACGCTTCCTGCGCTTCGGCGTCGGCCTCCACCACGCAGGCCTGCTGCCGAAATATCGACTCCTCGTCGAGCAGCTCGCGGCGAAGGGCCTGCTCAAGGTCATCTGCGGGACGGACACCCTCGGCGTCGGGGTCAACATCCCGATCCGGACCGTGCTCTTCACGAAGCTCTCGAAATTCGACGGCGAGAAGGTCGGCCTCCTCTCCGTCCGGGACTTCAAGCAGATCGCGGGCCGCGCCGGTCGACGCGGCTACGACGTCGCGGGCAGCGTGGTCTGTCAGGCGCCGGAGCACGTGATCGAGAACCTGCGCGCCGCCGAGAAGTCCGCAAAGGGCGGCCGCAACAAGAAGGAGAAGAAGAAGCCGCCGCCGCGGGGCTTCGTCGGCTGGAGCGCCGAGACCTTCGCGCAGCTCTGCGAGCAACCGCCCGAGACGCTGCGCTCCCAGCTCTCGATCTCGCACGGCACGATCGTCGCCCTGCTCCAGCGAGGCGCCGACCAGCGACTGCCGGGATCGGGCTACCGCGAGCTCATCGAGCTCGTGGATCGCAGCTTCGAGACGCCGGCCCGCAAGAAGCGGCTCCGGCGCGACGCCGCCGTGCTCTTGCGCTCGCTACGCCGGGCCGGACTCGTGACGATCGAGCGGGCGCGACCGGACGCGAGTGCGCGAGCCCGCGTCGCCGAGGACCTCCAGCGCGACTTCGGTCTCCACCACACGCTCTCGCTCTACCTCGTCGACGCCGTGTCGGCCCTCGCGTCGGACTCCCCGGACTACGCCGTCGACGTCCTCTCGATCGTCGAGGCGATCCTCGAGAGCCCGCGCGCGCTGCTCGACGCCCAGGTGAGACAGCGCAAGAGCGAGCTGATCGCCCGCCTGAAGGCCGAGCGCGTGCCCTACGAGGAGCGGATGGAAGAGCTCGAGCGCGTGACCTGGGACAAGCCGATCGCGGACTTCCTGTACGCGACCTTCGACCTCTTCGCGGAGCACCATCCCTGGATCGGGGAGGGTCGCATCCAGCCCAAGTCGATCGCCCGCGAGATGTGGGAGGGCTTCCTCTCCTTCGAGGACTACGTCCGGCGTTACGGCATCGCGCGCATGGAGGGGGTGCTGCTGCGCTACCTCGGTCAGGTCCACTCGACGCTGTCGCGAAACCTGCCGGAGTCGGCGCGAAACGACGAGGTCGTCGACACGATCGCCTACTTCCGGGCGATGATCGCCCGCGTCGACTCGAGCCTCGTCGAGGAGTGGGAGGCGCTCGTCGATCCGAAGTCCGCCCCCACGACCTCGGTCGCAGAGACGACGCCGGACCGCGCGCCGCGCAGGCTCGATCGGCGCCTCTTCGAGGCGCGGGTCCGCGCCGAGATGCACCAGCTCGTCCAGGCCCTCGCGCGACGGGACTGGGAGGCGGCGAGCGCGTCCGTCGCCTCGTCCGACTGGGAAGCGGCGGACTGGGAGGCGGCTCTCGCCCCGCTCTTCGAGAGCCAGCCCGAGGTACGCGCCGATCCGCTGGCCCGGCGCGCGCATTGGACGCGCATCGAGTCCCGCGGCGACCTCGCCTTCGACGTCGTGCAGACACTCGTCGACGAGGAAGGCGAAGGCGCGTTCCAGCTCGAGGCCACGATCGAGCTCGAGGACACGCGGCTGCCCGCCGGGCCGATGCTCGCGATCCAGGGAATCCGGGGCTAGGCGAGGACCACGGGCCGGCCGCCGGCACTCCGACGAGCCGTCAGGCCACCAGCGCGGCGCGCAGCAGCCGACTCTCGCGGAGCTCGGCCGCGTCGTCTTCCGATCCGGCCGGGACCGTCGGCTCGCCGAACACGACGAGGGCACCCGCGTCGACCCCCTCGAAGCGCACGTCGAGTCCGGGCTCGCCGACTTCGCTCGCGAGGCGGGCGAGCAGTGCGCCGGTCCACGACTTCAGCGCCGAGCTCGCACCTTCGAGACCCGCGAGCCGCACGGCGAAGCCACGACGTCCACCTTCGTAGCGCCAGTCGCTGCGGCCGAGCAGCCGTTCCCCGGCCTGCGCGACCACGAAGCCCGGTGCGTCGACCAGCCGGGGTGCCGCGCGGAGGATCGCGTCGAAATGGTCACCCCGACACCACTCGTCGACGATCGCCTCGGCCCACTCCACGAGCGCCGGGTCGCCGCCGAGCTGCTCCGAAGCGAGCGCGACGAGCCCCTCGACGTCGGCGACGGGCACGCGATCCGATGGATCGACGGGATGGTCGACGAGGGCGCGGGCGTCGACGCTCAACACCCGCTCGAGGTCCTCCTCGAGGAGCTTGCCGGCGCGCAGCCAGCCCCGGATGCGTTCGGCCAGCGGTGCGACGAGCAGGCCGGCGAGACGGGTGGCCGGCGGACGCCGGGGCGGGGCGCAATCGAAGCCGGTTCCGTCGGGTCGCATCGCTGCCTCCGCGCCGACCGGCGCCCCGGTCCGATCGGCGGAGCAGGGACACGACTTGAGCGGGGGCCGGGCGCGAGGCCGCGGGTCAGCTGCTCCGGAAGCGGGCCAGCGCGGCGTCGTACTCCGGGAAGCCGACGACGGCACGAAGCTCCTCGAAGGCCACGCGTCGCTCGACGGGCCGCCCCATCCGAAGCGCCGCCAGCGCCTCCTGCATCGCGCACACCGCCGCCGACAGCAGGCTCAGGGGATAGGCCGCGATGCGGTAGCCGATCGCCTCGAGCCGGGCGGGGGCGAGAGCCGGGGTGTCCCCGTCCTCGACGATGTTCGCCATCTTCGGAATCCCCGGCAGCGATTCGCAGAAGAGGCGCATCTCGGCCTCGCTGCGAGGCGCCTCGAGGAAGAGGATGTCGGCGCCCAGATCCGCGAAGAGGCGGCACCGCTCGAGCGCCTCGTCGAGTCCGTGTCCGGCGCGCGCGTCCGTGCGCGCCAGGATCAGGATGTCCGAACCGGCCTCCCGCGCTTCGACCGCTGCCTGGATCCGCAGGGCTGCCTCGTCCCGCGATACGACCTCCTTGCCCCTCGTGTGGCCGCAGCGCTTCGGCGCCAGCTGATCCTCGATCATCGCCGCCGCGAAGCCCGCGCGGGCGTAGCCCTCGACGGTCCGCTTCACGTTGAGCGGGTTGCCGTAGCCCGTGTCCGCATCGCCGATCACGGGTATCCGGACGGCGCCGCAGATCGAGCGCCCCTGGTCGAGCATCTCGCCATAGGAGATCAGGCCCGTGTCGGGCGCGGCGAGGCGCGAGGCCGAGACGGCGAAGCCGCTCATGAACGTGAGCGGGAAGCCCGCCCGCTCGATCAGGCGCGCGGAGAGCGCGTCGAAGCAGCAGGGCATGACGAGCAGGTCCGGGCCCTCGAGCAGCTTCGCGAGGCGCCGCGCCGGGCTCTCGATCGTCTCCAAGTCGCGCGTCCTCCGAGCGGGTGCGCGGAGCCTAGCAGCCGTCGGCCTCGACTCCGCCCGGGTGCGACCCGCCCTCGCGCTCGCCCTCCTCCACGCGCTGCGGGGCCCGCGGCAGCTCGACCGTGACGGTCGTACCCTGCCCCGGCACCGAGGCGACCCGGATCTCACCGCCGTGGGCGCGGACGACGTGATAGGAGATCGCGAGCCCGAGGCCCGTGCCCTGACCCACGGGCTTGGTCGTGAAGAAGGGGTCGAAGACGCGGTCGAGCACTTCGGGCGGGATCCCGCAGCCGTCGTCCTCGACGTGCAGGCACGCCCGCTCCGCGGCCCCGGTCAGGGAGACGACGATGTGGCCGGCGTTCGGATCGCGTTCGACGACCGCATGGATGGCGTTCACGATCAGGTTCGTCACGACCCGTTCGATGTCGCCGGCATGGCACTCGATCTCGACGCTCGGATCGAGCCGCGTCTCGACGCGAACGTGGGCCGGACATTGCGGCGCGGTCAGTCGGAGCGCGCGCCGCACGATCTCCTCGAAGCGTTGTCGGTCGAAGTCGCCGGGCACGGACTCGTCGGCGAAGCCACGAACCTCCCGGACGATCGAGAAGATCCGGTCCGCCCCCTCGATGCACTCGCCGATCAGCTCCTCGCCCTCGTCGATCGCGTCGTGGCACGAGCCGTCGAGACCCGCGAGCTCGAGCACGTCGCCCATCGTCTGCCAGTCGACCGCAAGCCCCTCGAGCTGGTACCGGACGCGCGTCACCGGATCGAAGATCGACCGCGTGATCGGCTTCGAGAGATCGCCCACCGCCGCGAGACGAGAGGAGACGAGCAGCTGACGTTTGAGCGCGAGGACCTCGCGGCGGTCCCGCAGCAGGAAGGCCTGTCCGACCCGATGTCCGGCCTCGTGACAGGGCAAGGGCTCCGAGAGGACCACGGGAACCGAGCCACCGCTCTTCGACCGCAGCTCGAGGAAGGCGCCCGCCTCGACGCCCCGCCCGTGGTCGGGCAGATCGGGCAGGAAGCGCGCGATCGGCGCGCCGAGTACGGCCGACTCGGCGCTGTCCACGAGTCTCAGGAAGGCGCGATTCACCTCGCGGATCGTGCCGTCCTCCCCGACGAGCACGACGCCGTCCTCGAGGGTGTCGAGGATCTCGCGGGCAAAGGCCTCGTGGGAGATCGAGGCGTGGCCGTGCTGCCTCAGGGTATGCATGCCCGCGAGCCCGACCGCCGTCACGATCGTCGTCGTCAGGTCGATCGCCTCGAAGCCGAAGGCCGGCAGCAGGATTCCCGTCAGCGTGCCGATGGCAAGTGCGCCCGACACGCCGAAGAACACGACCCGCGCGAGCGCGCGCTGACCGCTCGCCGCGGGCCCGCCCATCATCTCGCGCCAGCTCGCCAGGATCACCACGATCGGTGCCGCGACCAGCGCGTACACGACCGCCATCCCCGGATTGAGCTCCATACGCCAGCCGAACCGGCTCGGCACCGCGCCAGCCACGACGAGGTCCGTGCCGACCGCGAAGGGAAGGACGATCGCCAGCGCCAGGTAGAACGCGGGCAGGAGTCGCGCCACGACGTGCTCGCGCATCGACGAGACCGCGAGCGACGCATGCATGCACAGGACGCCGAGCGGCACCCAACCGAGGCAGATCCAGCGCATCAGCGTCACCGCGTTCCCGGCGTCGGTCTGCTGGTGCAGCAGGAATTCGAGACCGGCCCAGCCGGCGACGCAGTAGAAGAACGCTGCGATCAGACGGTTCGCGAGCAGGCCGTGGTCGCGGGCGAGGATCGCCGACGCGAGTGCTATGGCGATGGCCGACGTCGAGGCCTTGAGCAGGAGCCAGGCCATCATGCGGAGGCGTCCTCGGCGAGCGGGAGCGCGAGCTCGATCGCGAGCCCGTCCGCCCCGTCGGCCCGCGCACGGCAACGCCCCCCGACCCGCTCGATCAGCTCGATCGCGATCGCGAGACCGGGGTCCGCGCTGCCGAGCCCCGAATCGAGCTCCGGGAAGCGCGCGAGGAGTGCCGCCGCCGGCGCCTCGAGTCGATCCGCGCGAAGCGTCACGTGCAGCCAACCGGCCCCCGGCTCGAGCCCGACGTCGACGCGCCCCCCGGTCGCGGACTCCCCGACCAGCACCCGCAGCAGCGCGAAGAGCACCTGCTTCAGATCCTGGGCTGCCTCGACGCGGGCGCTCCGGGCCTCGCCCGAGAGCTCGATCGTCACGGCATCGCCACGCAGCAGCCTGGCCAGTCGGAGCGCACTCTCGACCAGGGTCGAGGCCTCGCCGCCCTGCTGCGTCCGCCCGCCCAGGTGTGCGAAGGCGCGGACGTCCGCGACGACCTCCGTGACGCGATCGAGACTCTCGAGCGAGGACTCGATGCGCAGCGCTGCGCCGTCGAAGACCCGCAGCTCCGGCTCGATCCCGTCGCGCTTGGCGAGGGTGTCGTGGAGCGTCTGCAGATGGCTCGCCAGCAGATTGAGGTCGGACCGGATGAAGGCGATCGGGTTGTTGACCTCGTGCGCGATCCCCGCGGCGAGCTCACCGACCGCCGCGAGCCGACCCGAGGCGAGCAGGCGGCGCCTGAGCGCGTCCACCGCCAGCCGATCGCGGAACACGACGACCATTCCCACCCGCTCCCCGCGCCGATCGCAGACCGGAGACGAGGAGATCGATACAGGCATCGCCGCCTGCCCGGGCGTACGGATCACGAGCTCCCGTTCCTCGAGCCGGCCGTGCAGGAGTGCCGGGGGCAGGTCGGCCACGCTCGCCAGATCGACGCCCACGAGATCGAAGCGGTCCTGCCCGAGCATCTCCGCGAAGCGGAGGTTGCAGCCCTGGATCCGACCGGCGGGATCCACGAGCACCACGCCGTCGTGAAGCTCGCTGAGCATCGCGCGGGCGAGGCCGTGCGGGGTGACGACGAGGTCGTCGCTCGCGTGCAGGATGCGCAGCCACATCAGTGCCGAGGCCAGCGCCACGGAGAGCGCGCCGACGCGGGGCGCCGGAATCTCGAGCAGGGGCAGCAGGTACTCCGTCGAGATCCCCGCCGAGAGCGAGAGGACGACACAGAAGACGACCCCCCGCGCCGAGCGTGCCTGGCGACGCGTCACGCGCGGCCGCGTGCGCACGCGCGAGGCGAGCACGGCGCCGGCGAGGGGCACGATCATCCCGACCGGCATGATCACGAGCGAAGGCCAGCCGAAGCGCGGCATCCATCCCCAGGCCGTCGCGCGGACGCCGTGCAGGGAGCCCGGTAGGACCGCTGCGACGAGGCCGAGGCAGACGGCGATGGCCGCGGTCACCCGGACGGCTCGCCGCCTTCGTCCGGCGGGATCCGGTGAGATCACCTCGAGCAGGGCGAGGGTCGCGGGGCCGAGCAGCAGGGCCGGAACGTGGGCGAAGACGAGAAAGCGCGCGGCCGTCGCGGGATCGGACTCGATCGAGGCGAGCAGGTTCGTGAGGGCCCAGAATCCCGTGCAGGCGAAGATCGCCGTGAGCGGCGCGGTCTCGCGCCGCCCGGACTTCCACGCCACGGAGATCGCCCCGAACGCGGCCGAGACGAGCAGCGCCACGAATGGAATCAGGGAAGTCGACACCATGGTTCCGCGGAATGCTCCTCGGGTCGGCTCTTCGACCGCGATTCCGGCCCCCTTGAAGCAGGCGGAGCGGCCCGAGCCGGGTTGCCGACGAGCCGCGAGTCGCCTGCCGCCGCGGCGGCGGCCGGGGTGCGCGACGGCGCACCCGAAGACCGCGGAGGCCGGCGCCCCCCCTGGCCCCCACGCCCCGAGACCGAGCATTCACCCGCGGGTTGCTCCTTCCCTGGGCACGGCTGATGCCATTCCGTGCAGCCGGCCGCACGCCTGGGCGGATCCGCTCCGCACGATCGTGCTCTAGGTGGCCCATTCGGGCCTGATACGGCCGAGTCGCCCCTCCGCCGCGCTTGGCATGTCCATTGCTTTATCGGCTCGCGACACAGCGCGATCGGTCGCGTGGGCTCGGGGAAGCCATGCGGACGTCGCTTGCAGGACCAAGACCCCGAACCCTCTCGCTCGTTCCCCACCTGGAGATCAAGATGTTTCGCAGACTGCCTATCAAGATCGGCGCACTCGGTGGCGCCACGCTCGTCGCGACGAGCCTGCTCCTCGCGGGCTCGGCGATGGCCGAGACCCCGACCGTCGAGGAGGTCTCCGCGGCGGCGAATGGCGCGCTCTTCACGGCCAACAACGTGTGGATGATGCTCTCGGCAGCCCTGGTGTTCATCATGCACCTGGGCTTCGCCATGGTCGAGTCCGGCCTCACGCGGGCCAAGAACACGACCAACATCCTGTTCAAGAACACCTTCATCATCTGCACGGGCATCCTGACCTACTTCCTGGTGGGCTTCAATCTGATGTACCCGGGCGAGTTCAACCTGATCGGCGGGCTGCTCGGCTTCGCGGGCTTCGGCCTCGGAGCGGGCTTCGCCGAGGGGGCGAACACGATCGACTACGTCGGCGGTGGCTACACCTACTGGACCGACTTCCTCTTCCAGGCGATGTTCGCGGCGACGGCGGCGACGATCGTGTCGGGCGCGGTCGCGGAGCGGATCAAGCTCAGCTCGTTCATGATCTTCTCCGTGATCTTCGTAGCGCTCGTCTACCCGATCGCCGGCTCCTGGAAGTGGGGCACGGGCTTCCTCGACGCGGCGGGCTTCTACGACTTCGCCGGCTCGACGCTCGTCCACTCGGTCGGTGGCTGGGGTGCGTTGATCGGCGCGCTCGTCCTCGGCGCCCGGCTCGGCAAGTACGACAAGAAGGGCAACATCACGCCGATCCCCGGCAGCTCGATGCCCCTCTCGACGATCGGCGTCTTCATGCTCTGGCTCGGATGGTTCGGGTTCAACGGCGGCTCGGTCCTCTCGGCCGATCCGGCGGCGACCTCCTTCGTGCTCGTCACGACCTGTCTGGCGGCCGCGGCCGGCGGCATCGGCGCGATGATCGCCTACACCTTCGTGAGCTCGAAGCCGGACCTCTCGATGGCGCTGAACGGCATCCTCGCCGGCCTCGTCGGCATCACGGCCGGTGCGGACGTCATCAACCCGACGAGCGCCATCCTGGTCGGCGTGATCGCGGGCGTGCTGGTCGTGGGCTCGGTCCTCACCTTCGACAAGCTCAAGATCGACGATCCGGTCGGTGCGATCTCGGTCCACCTCACCTGCGGCATCTGGGGCACGCTGGCGGTCGGGATCTTCTCGACGAACCCGGAGCACAGCCTGCTCATCCAGGCCTACGGCGTCCTCTGCTACGGCGTCTTCACGGTGGTCTGCGCCGCCGCGATCTTCCTGACGCTCAAGGCGACGGTCGGTCTGCGGGTCAGCGAGGAGGAGGAGCTCGAAGGCCTCGACCTCGGCGAGCACGGCATGCACGCCTACGACCTGGCGGGATCCCCGGGCTTCATGGAGGAGCCGCGCGGCGCCTTCGCCGAGGCCGGCCTCGCCTCCCGCAAGCTCGCGACCAGCGAGAGCTAGGCCGAGACCCATCCCACGCCGAGGCGGGCCAACCGCCCGCCTCGGCACACCGGAGAACCAGTCATGAAGAAGATCGAAGCCATCATCAAACCCTTCAAGCTCGACGACGCGAAGGAGGCCCTCGCCCAGGCCGGCATCCAGGGCCTCACGGTCAGCGAGGTGAAGGGGTTCGGACGTCAGAAGGGCCACACGGAGCTCTACCGCGGAGCCGAGTACGTGGTCGACTTCCTGCCCAAGATCAAGCTCGAGATCGTCGTCGCCGACGATCAGGCGGAGAAGGTCGTCCGGGCGCTCCAGGAGTCCTGCCAGACCGGAAAGATCGGAGACGGAAAGATCTTCGTCCTGCCCGTCGAGGACGCGATCCGGATCCGGACGGGGGAGCACGGCGAGGAGGCCGTCTCCACCACCTGATCGACGTGGGGCGAGTCCCGACCCCGTGCGACCCGAACCGGGTCGCCACGGGGTCGCGAGAGACGAGGGCCGGCATCCCTGAATGCCGGCCCTCTTGCGTTCGGCGCTTCGCTTGCGGGGCGATGCGTCCGCTGCGTGAGGCCGCGGCACTCAGGGCACCAGGACGACCTTGCCGACCGTCCGCCGCGACGCGAGCGCCCGGAGCGCCACCCCCGCCTCTTCGAGCGGGTGACGCGAGGAGATCAGGGGATCGATCGCGCCGCGCGCCCCGAGCTCGAAGAGCCCTTCGAAGCACGCATCGACGGCGCCAGGCTCGCGTTCGGGGTACGCGCTCCAATGCACCCCGACCAGCGACACGTTCTTGAGCAGCACGCGGTTCAGCTTCACGTCCGGGATCGTCCCGCTCGCGAAGCCGATCACGAGCAGCCGACCGTTCCAGGCGATGCACTTGAGCGAGCGATCCGTCGTGTCCCCCCCGACCGAGTCGTAGATCACGTCCGCGCCTCGTCCCCCCGTCTGCTCCATCACGATCGGGACGAAGTCCTCGTGTCGGTAGTCGATCAGCACATCGGCCCCCGCCCGCCGCGCGATCTCCAGCTTCTCGGGCCCGCCGGCCGTGGCGATCACCCGCGCCCCGAGCGCCTTGCCGATCTGCACGGCCGCGAGCCCGACGCCCCCCGCCGCCGCATGCACGAGCAGCGTCTCCCCCGCCACGAGCGGCGCACGCAGGACGAGCGCCGCGTACGAGGTCGCATAGACCGTGGGCAGCGCCGCCCCCGCCTCGAAGGACATCGCCTCCGGAATCCGCCACGTCATCGAGGCCCTGGCCGCGACCCGTTCCGCGAATCCCCCGAGACCGCATCGCGAGAGCACCCGATCGCCGACCGCGAGTCGCGTCACCGACTCGCCCACCGCGCGCACGACGCCCGCGACCTCGCCGCCGGGCACGAAGGGCAGCGGTGGCTTCACCTGGTACTCGCCGCGCAACATCAACGTGTCGGAGAAGTTGCAGCCCGCCGCCCGGACCTCGATCAGCACCTCGCCGGGACCGATTCGCGGCGGGTCGATCTCCTGCACGCGCAACGCTTCGGGCTCGATCCCGAGGCGGTCGACGACCACCGCTCGCATCCCTCTCCTCCTCTCGCGTATCGGCGCCCGACGACGGAGGCCCGCGCCCCGCATTCCCTAGCAAACGAAGGCGACCGGTCTAGACTGCGCCAGCACGCCAGGAGGGATGGCATGACCGCTCCGGATCCCGAGCGAAGGCTCGCACGACTCGCCTCGCCCCGCGCCGTCGCACTCGCACTCGCACTCGTCTTGCTGGCGCTCTGGACGGGCGCCTGTCGTACGAGCAAGGCCGCGCCGCCGACGGCGGTCGCACCCACGGCCTCGGCGACCGCGCAGTCCCCGTCCACGACGTCCGGCGTCGTCACCCCGCCGCTCTACGCCGTGTCCGGCGGCGCGGGCGCGACGCTCGTCCTGCTCGGCACGATCCACGTCGGTCCCGAATCGGGCTGGAGCCTGTCGGCCGCGACGAATTCGGCCCTCGACCGGGCCGATGCCGCGATCCTCGAGCTCGACCCCGACGAGCAGAGCGAGGCCCAGACCGGAGACCTGCTCGCGACGCTCGTCGTGCTGCCGCCCTCGACGCTGCTCACGGACGTGATCAGCCCCGAGACGGCGAAGCTGCTCGACCTGCACGACGCCCGACTCACGGCCCTCGGCATGCCACGCAACGCGCGCATCCGCCTCAAGCCCTGGTACATCTCGGCCGTGCTGCTCGAGCTCGCGTCGCGGGACGGCGGCTACTCGATGGCGGCCGCGGTCGACCATCAGGTCGCACGCCGGATGTCCGGGCGTCCGACGAGCGGCCTCGAGACGATGGAGCAGCAGCTGCGCTTCTTCGACGATCTGTCGCCGGTCCTCCAGGACGCCATGCTGCACGACACGCTCTCGCGCCTCGACGCGGGCGCCGAGGAGGTCGAGCGTCTGGTCGCGGCCTGGCGCGTCGGCGACGAGGCCGCGCTCGCGGCCCTGGCGCGCGAAGGCGTCGAGGAGCTGCCCGCGCTCGCCGACTTCTACGACCTGCTGCTTCGGGACCGGAATCGACGCTGGATCACGCAGCTCCGGGATCCGCTCGAAGACGCGGCGCTCTCGGGACGAACGATCCTCGTGGCGGTCGGAGCGCTCCATATGGTCGGCGCCGACGGATTGCCCGCGCTGCTGCGCGCGGCCGGCTATCGGGTCGAGGCGGTCGATCAGGACCGCCGGAGGGACGGCGCATGAGCGAGACGTCGAACGTCCATCCGAGCGTCTGGGTCGCGCCCTCGGCGCAGCTCTACGGGCGGATCGCGATCGGGGCCGAGTCCTCCGTCTGGCCGAACGTGGTCGTGCGCGCGGAGTGCAACGAGGTCCGGATCGGCCGCTACACGAACCTGCAGGACTTCGTGATGATCCACATCGGCTACGGCCACGGCACGATCGTCGGTGACTTCTGTTCGATCACCCATCACGCGACGCTGCACGGCTGCACGATCGAGGACGACTGCCTGATCGGCATCAACGCCGTGGTGATGGACGGTGCCGTCGTCGGGCACGGCTCGATCGTGGCCGGCGGGGCGATGATCAAGGAGGGCAGCGTCTTTCCGCCCGGCTCGATCGTCGCGGGCGTCCCCGCGAAGCAGATCGGCGAGCGCGACAGCGCCCGCGCCAACCGGCTGAACGCCTGGCAGTACCACTACAACGCTCGCGCCTATGCACGCGGCGAGCATCGCGCCTGGACCGGCCCCGACTACGAGCGCTGGCTCGCCGACATCACGCGGCGCGTCGAGTGCGACGAAGATCTCGTCGGCCTCCGCTGAGTCGCGACCGAAGCAGCACCTGGTACTCACGCGCCCGGCGCGACGTCTCCGTGCGCGGGCCTCGGCGGGGACACGGGCGTCGATCGCGTTGGGGTATGCGTCGCCGCAGCGACGACGTCTCGCGAGACGCCACGGAACAACAGATCGACCGCTTGATGAACGGACTTGCGGAGCGCATCGTCGCCGACGAGTCCGTTCGCCCAGGGAATGCGCGCCCCGTTCGTCACGTGGAAGAGCACGCGCGCCGTCTCGAGCACGTCGACGTCCCGGGCGAGATGGTTCTTCATGCGACCGCGCTGGAGTATCTCCATCAGCAGGCCGATCGTGCGGTCGTAGAGCTTGAGCACGCGTCGTGCGACGCGCGCCTCGGTCTTCGTCGTCGCGCGCAGCGCGATCGTCGTGAGGTCGCGGTCCGCCACGAGCAGGTCGTGCTGCACGTCGAGGAAGTCACGCAGACGCTCTTCCGTCGGGCGATCGCGATCGTCGTGCGCGCGGAAGCGGGTCCAGGCCTCCTCCTGCATCTCCGCGAGCTCCTCGATCAGGAGCTCCTCCTTGCTCTGTACGTGTCGGTAGATCGAGCTCGCGCCCATGCCCGCCCGCTCGGCGATGGCGCGGAGGGTCGCGCCGTCGAAGCCGCGCTCCCGGAACAACGCCCGGGCCGCCTCGCGGATGCGCGCGCGGCTGCGTCGACCGCGAACCAGACGTCCGTCGTCGGAGCGCAGCCGGGGTCGTTCGGACCGTTGCGGGCGGAGCCCGGCGAGCGCGGCCGCCTCCGATGCAGCATCCGACGCCCCCGACGCGTGGCGCGAGGCCTGAACGGACGAGCCCGCGGCCGGGGCCACCTGCCCGGGACCGGTCGAAAGAGACGTGCTCATGGCGCGACTTCCGATTCCGGGGGCCTCGCGGCCCCACATGCCGTGGGGGGATCGGGGGGGAAGACGGGGTCTTCGCGAACAGAATCGCATAGAACCGCTTCGTCGTCAGCGAAGCCGCGACCCAGCTGCCAACACGGCAGGTCGAAGACGCGCGTCACACCCCGGATCTCGAAGCCGTGTGCCCGGTAGAACGCGACGCTCTCGGCGCGATCCGATTCGAGGTAGAGCGGGGCCGGCTCGCGAGCGACCACGCGCGCCAGCTCGTCGAGGAGCTGGCCGCCGAAGCCGCGGCCCTGGCGATCGGGCCGGACGCCCAGCACGGCCAGATACCAATGCGGCTGCAATGGATGGGTCCGACCCATCGCCTCCGCCACCCGGGCCCAGCGCTCCATCGCGCGCGCCCCCTGGCTCAGCAGGCAGCCGACCTGACGACGCAGCGAGGGCGCTGGAAGCGGCAGACTCCCCGGCGGGACCGCGACAAAGCCGCCGACCAGCTCATTTTCGTAGCCGATCACCCTCGAAATGGCCGGACGCGCGGCATCGAGCACGAGCGCGCGCAGCCCCGCCCGATTCGCCCGAACGCGGCGCGCCGGGTCGGGACCGTGGATCTCGACGTTCATGGGGTTGTCGCGGAAGGCCAGGGCCAGGGCCTCCAGCAGCAGAGCCCGCTCCCTCGCTCCGGGGGCCCGGATCGCGTCCTCTATCATGCCGCGCCATGCTACCCCGCACGGCGCGAGACGTGCCCGCTGCGGTCGATGCCGGGGAACGAAGACGAGCGCGCGGCGCGTGCCGGCGATGGCCGGAGGGCGCCCGAGCGCCCCGTCGCCGGCTTGAGCGCGGTGGCTGCCGAGCCGATACGCGAACGCGGCGCCGCGGCCGCGTCCCGCGGCGAACGACGCGATGCCCGTCCCGAGGAGCCCGCTTTGAAGCCGGAAGACCGCATCGTCTGTCGCCTCCGCTTCCATCACGAGGATCGGGACCAGGTCTTCACGATCGGTGACCGCCCGATCGTGATCGGACGCGCACCCGACAGCGACCTCCTGCTCCAGCACGAGAGCATCTCCCGCCAGCACGCGCGCATCGCGCGCCAGGACGACGGCTGGGTGATCCGCGATCTCGGCAGCAAGAACGGCTCGCGGGTCAACACCTTCCACGTGACCGAGCAGGTGCTGCGCCACGGCGACCGCCTCGACCTTGGCACGATCCGCATGTACGTCGAGATCGGGCCGGCCTCGAAGGCCTCCCGCGCCCGCGTGATCTTCGAAGAGAAGCGCAGGCCGGCGGGTCATACCGAGGTGCTCCATCTCGAGGGCCTCGACCGACTGCTGCAGGCGGCGGGCGGTGAGCTCGCGGGCTCGGCCGCCACGCTGCAGGACTCGAAGGGGCTCTCGGATCTCGGCGGCGAGGTCGCACGCACGCCCGAGGCGCGCGGCGAGCTGCTGCGCCTCGTGAGCGAGTCGGCGGAGAGCCTGCTCTCGGGCACGACGCTGCCCGACACGCTCGAGCGCATCCTCTCGCTCGTCTTCGCGAACATCCCGGCGGACCGCGGCGTGATCTGCCTCTACGACCCGCAGTCGGAGTCGATCGAGCCGATGGCCATGCGCAATCGCGAGGGCGTGCCCGACGTGCCGATGGAGATCAGCACGAACATCACGGGCGCCGCGATCGAGCAGAAGCAGGCCATCCTGATCAAGGACACGACGGTCGACGAACGCTTCGGCGCGGCCGAGAGCGTGATCATGATGGACATCCACTCGGCGATGTGCGCGCCGCTCCTGCGTGAGGGCAAGGTCAGCGGCTACGTCTACGTCGATCGACAGGCGAGCAGCCACCCCTTCGAGATGACCCAGCTCCAGGCCCTCGGCATCGTCGCGCTGCTCGCGGCCATCGCCGTCGAACAGGCCGCCCTGCGCGACGACATCCGCCGCGAGCAGGAGCGCCGCGGCCGACTCGCCCGCTACAGCTCGCCCGCGGTCGTCGAGCGCATCCTCGAAGGCTCGCTCGCCGGCGCCGGCGGGATGGTCGCCGAGGAGAGCGAGGTGAGCGTGCTCTTCGCGGACCTCACGGGCTTCACGACGATGGCCGAGCGGCTGCCGGCCTCGGAGGTCGTGCAGGTCCTGAACCAGGTCTTCGAGCGGCTCACGGCCGCGGTCTTCGATCAGGACGGCACCCTCGACAAGTTCCGGGGCGACGGCATGATGGCGTTCTTCGGCGCGCCGATCGCGATGGCCGATCACGCCGTCCGCGCGGTCGAGGCGGCGCTTCGGATGCAGGACGCGCTCACCGCCGTCAATCGAACCCGCCCCGACGACCGCCCGATCCAGATGCGCATCGGCGTCAACTCCGGCAACGTCGTCGTCGGCGACATCGGCTCGCCCCAGCGCAAGGACTACACCGTCATCGGCGACGTCGTGAACATCGCCAGCCGCCTCGAGTCCGCCGTCGCGAAGCCGGGCCAGATCGTGATCGGCGAGGCGACCTGGGCGGCCGCGCACCACGCCTTCCTCTGCGAGCCGCTCGCCGAGGTCCGCCTCAAGGGCAAGCAGAAGACCGTGCGTCCCTACGTCGTCGTCGGTCGCGCGCCGGTCGACCACGAGGCGACCCGGGGCCTCTGAGCGCGCCGCGCGCCCTTCGCAACGTCCGCGTCGCGGCTCCGGCCGGAGCGCGCCGTCACCGCCGCGACCGCGTATAGTACGGCGCGTGCGCCCCCATCGGCGCGGGAGTCGTCATGTCGCGCAACGCCGAGATCGCCCGACGCGGAGCCGAGGTCCTCGTCGGCAACTACGCGCCCCAGCCCATCACCCTCGTCCGCGGCGAAGGCTGCTGGCTCTACGACGCCGACGGCGCCCGCTACCTCGACCTGATGGGTGGGATCGCCACGGCGACCCTCGGCCACGCGCATCCGAAGCTGCGCGCCGTGCTCGCGGACCAGGCCTCCAAGCTCTGGCACGTCTCGAACCTCTACACGACCGAGCCGCAGATCGCGCTGGCCGAGCGGCTCACGGCGCGATGCTTCGCGGAGGCCGTCTACTTCTGCAACTCGGGCGCCGAGGCGAACGAGGCGGCGCTCAAGCTCGCGCGCCGACACCATCGCGACCACGGCCGCGATCGCTTCGAGATCATCGCGTTCGAGGGCGCCTTCCACGGTCGCACGCTCTTCACGGTCACGGCGACCGGCACCCCCGCCTACTGGAAGGGCTTCGAGCCCCTCGTGCCCGGCGTCCACCACGCGCCCTGGGGCGACCTCGACGCCGTGCGCCGCCTCCTCTCCGACAGGACCGCCGCGATCATCGTCGAGCCGATCCAGGGCGAGGGCGGCCTGCGCCTGCCACCGCCGGGCTTCCTCGCCGGGCTGCGCCGGCTCGCCGACGAGAACGGCTGCCTGCTCATCTTCGACGAGGTGCAGGTCGGCATGGGCCGGACGGGCACGCTCTTCGCACACGAGCAGGAGGGCGTCGTGCCCGACGTGATGACGCTGGCCAAGGCGCTCGGCGGCGGCATCCCGATCGGCGCGATGCTGACGACCCGGGCGCTCTCGAAGGCGCTCGTACCCGGCACGCATGCCTCGACCTTCGGTGGCAATCCACTCGCCTGCGCGGTCGCCTCGGCCGTCGTCGACGAGCTCGTCGAGGGGGGCGTGCTCGACCACGCCAAGGCGATGGGCGAGCGACTCGGGCAGGGGCTCCGGGCGATCGCCGCCGAGGCGGGACCCGATCGCGTGCTCGAGGCGCGCGGGCGCGGGATGCTGCGCGGGCTCGCGCTGGCCGGCCCGCCGGGTCCCGTGATCGAAGCGTGCCGCGAGCGCGGCGTGCTCGTCATCTCGGCCGGGGGCAACGTGCTTCGTCTGGCGCCTCCGCTCGTGATCGAAGCGGAGGAGATCGACCAGGGCCTCGCCGTGCTGCGCGAGGTGCTATGCGGCGGCGCGTGAGGACGACGAAGCTCGAACGCGGCGTTGCGCGCCCATGAGCGCCCGCTGGTTCCATCGCTCCTGTCCGATCTGCGAGGCGAGCTGCGGACTCCGCGTGCTGGCCGACCGGGAGCGCCGCGAGGTGCTGCGGATCGAGGGAAACGCCGAGGATCCGATCAGTCGCGGCCATCTCTGCCCGAAGGCCACGGCGCTCGCCGGCGTCTTCGAGGATCCCGATCGGATCCGCCGCCCGATCCGCCGCATGCCCGACGGAGACTGGGCGGAGCTCGACTGGGACGAAGCCCTCGACTTCGCAGCCGAGGGTCTGCGCCGCATCCAGACCGAACACGGTCCCGAGGCGCTCGGTCTCTACATCGGCAACCCGAGCGGCTTCGACGTCGGCTCCCTGCTCTACAACCGCTACCTCTTCGAGGCGCTGCGAACGCCGCGCATGTTCTCCGCGGCGACGATGGACCACTTCCCGAAGCTCTACACGTCGCGGGTGCTATTCGGGAAGGGCTCGATCCTGCCGATCCCGGACATCGATCGCTGCGACTACTTCCTCTGCCTCGGCGGCAACCCGATCGTCTCCCAGGGCAGCCTGATGGGCGCGCCCGACGTGCGCAAGCGCTTGCGCGCCGTCCAGGAGCGCGGCGGGCGGATCGTCGTCGTCGACCCCCGCCGAACCGAGACGGCGCGCGTCGCCGACGAGCATCTCTTCATCCGGCCGGGCGCGGACGCCTACCTCCTCTTCTCGCTCGTCCACGTGATCTTCGAGGAGGGGCTGCTGCGCCCGGGGCGGCTCGGCGAACACGTCGACGGACTCGACGAGATCCGCGCCCTCGCCCGCGACTTCTCCCCCGAGTCGACGGCGCGTGCGACGGGCATTCCCGCCGAGACGGCGCGCCGGATCGCGCGCGAGCTGTCGACCCATCCCCGGGCCTGCGTCTACGGTCGGATCGGCACCTGCACCGTCGAGTTCGGCACCCTCGCGAGCTGGCTCGTCGACGTCGTGAACATCCTGCTGGGTCGCTACGACGAGCCCGGCGGCATGATGTTCCCGCGACCGGCGACGGGTCAGCACGAGCCCGGCGGGCCGCTCCCGCCGATTCCGATCGGGCCCTATCGCACGGCGGTGCGCGGACTGCCGACGATCGATGGTCATCTGCCCGCGTCCTCCTTCGCCGAGGAGCTGGATCCCGAGCGGGCGGGGGAGAAGCGCGTGCGCGGGCTCTTCGTCGTCGCGGGCAACCCCGTGCTCTCGATGCCCGCCGGCGATCGCATCGCAAGGGGCCTCGCGAGCCTCGACTTCATGGTCGCCGTCGACATCTACCTGAACGAGACCACGCGGCACGCCGACCTGATCCTGCCGACCGCGCCGCAGCTCACCCACGACAACTACGACTTCCTCTGCCAGTCGACCTCGATCCACAACTTCGCGCGCTACGGCGAGGCCGTCTTCGAGGCGGAGCCCGGCGAGAAGCGCTCCTGGGAGATCTACCTCGAGCTCGCGGCCCGGATGCTCGGAACCGACGCCGCAACCCTCGATCAGATGGGCCTCGTGCAGAACGTGACGCGATTCGCGGGGAAGCTCGGCCTCGATACGCAGGCGGTGCTCGACGCGCTCGGGCCCGAGCGCGGGCCGATGCGGCTCGTGGATCTGCAGCTGCGCTGCGGGCCCTATGGCGACCACTTCGGGCGAAGGCCCGACGGGCTCACGCTCGAGAAGCTGAAGGCGGCGCGGAGGGCGATCGACCTCGGCCCGCTCGAGCCCCGCCTGCTCGACATCCTGCGGACGGAGGGGCGACGCATCCGCCTCGCCGATCCGCTGATCACCGACGACGTTGCCCGCCTCCGGGAGCGTCGCGCCGCCTACGAGACGGCGGAGGGGCTGCGGCTCGTGGGGCGCCGCCAGCCGCGTGGGATGAACTCCTGGCTCCACAACCTCCCCGCCCTCGCCAAGGGGCGTCCGCGCTGCACCTTGATCGTGCATCCGGACGATGCGGCGCGACGTGGGCTTCACGAGGGCTGCCGGGCGCGGGTGCGCTCGCGCGCGGGCGTGCTCGAGGTCGACGTCGCGCTGAGCGACGAGGTCATGCCCGGCGTCGTCAGTCTCCCGCACGGCTTCGGCCATGGCGAGCCCGGCGTGCGCCTCGACGTCGCGCGTGAAAGGCAGCCCGGCGCCAACGCGAACGTGCTGACCGACGACGGGCCGCTCGACGTGCCCTCGGGCACGAGCGTCGCGAACGGCATTCCGGTCGAGATCGAGGCCTGTTAGTCGATCTCCGACAGACCCGGCCGGAGTGGGCTCAGCGCCCCTTCCATCGCGGCGCCCGCTTCTCCGCGAAGGCGAGCGGCCCCTCCACGAAGTCCTCGCTCTTGAAGAGCGTCGCGATCGCGTCGTAGCGCGCGGCCATCGCGTCCTCGATCAAGCCGTGCGCGAGCCCCTGCATGGCGGCCTGCTTCGTGGCACGCACGGAGAGCGGTGCGCACTCCACGATCTGGTCGGCCCATCGCCGCGCCGCCGCCATCAGGTCCCCGGGCGCAACGACCTCGTTCACGAAGCCGAGCCGCTCGCCCTCTTCCGCCGAGACCCGTCGCCCGGTCAGCATCATGCCCATCGCGCGCTTCATCCCGATCTGGCGCGGGAGCCGATGGACACCGCCCGCGAGGGCCGCGAGCCCGACGCGCGGCTCCGGCAGCGCGAACACGGCGTTCGACGCCGCGATGATCAGGTCGCAGGCCAGCGCGATCTCGAAGCCCCCGCCCATCGCCACGCCGTTCACCGCCGCGATCACGGGCTTGGTGTTGTCGTAGCGGGCCGTGAGCCCCGCGAAGCCGGTCGAGGGGCCGGCCTTCAGCTCGCCCCCCGCCTCCTGCGCCTGGTACTTCAGGTCGTTGCCCGCAGAGAAGGCCCGATCGCCGGCGCCCGTGATGATCGCGACCCAGAGCTCGGGATCGGCGACGAACTCGTCGAAGACCCCCGCGAGCTCCTCGTTCGCCTTCCAATGCAGCGCGTTCATGCGCTCCGGGCGATTGATCGTGACGGTCAGGATCCGACCGTCGCGCTCGGCGATGCAGTACTCGAGCGTCTTCGTCGTCGACATCGTCCTCCCCTCCTGCCCGCCGGCGCGAGTGGCCTCGCGGGCCCGGAGCCGCGCTCGCGCCGCCCTGCCCGGGCCGCCCGCGACGCGGGCTCGCCTAATGCCCCCGGCGCTTGCGCACCGCTTCGGCGAGGCGCTCGAAGAGCGGCTCGGTCCGCTCCCAGCTCATGCACTTGTCCGTGATGCTCTGGCCGTAGACGAGGCCGGCGCTGCCCTGGGACTGGGAGTGCTTCTGGTTCCCGTCGAGCAGGAAGCTCTCCATCATCACGCCGAAGATCGAGTCGTCGCCCCCCGCGACCTGGCTCGCGATCGACTCGGCGACCTCCGGCTGCTTCTCGTGGTCCTTGCCGCTGTTGGCGTGACTGCAGTCGACCATGATGCGAACGGGGAGACCCGCCGCCTCGAGCTGCGCCGCCACCCGGGCGATCGAGTCCGCGTCGTAGTTGGGACCGCTCGAGCCGCCGCGCAGGATCACGTGGCAGAAGGGGTTGCCCTTGGTCGCGACGATGCCGGCCACGCCCTGCTTCGTGACCGACAGGAAATGGTGCTCGCCGGCGGCGGCGCCGATCCCGTCGATCGCCATCTGGACCGTGCCGTAGGTGCCGTTCTTGAAGCCCACGGGCATGGAGAGACCGGAGGCGAGCTCTCTATGGACCTGGCTCTCGGTCGTGCGCGCACCGATCGCGCCCCAGGACACGAGGTCGGCGTAGAACTGGGGCATGATCGGGTCGAGGAACTCGCTGCCCGTAGGCAGACCGAGGGCGGTCACGTCGAGCAGGAATCGTCGCGCCGTGCGCAGCCCTTCGCGGATCGCGAAGCTGCCATCGAGGTGCGGGTCGTTGATCAGGCCCTTCCAGCCGACGGTCGTGCGCGGCTTCTCGAAGTAGACGCGCATCACGATCAACAGCTCGTCGGCGTAGCGATCGCGGATCGGTACGAGTCGGCGCGCGTAGTCGAGGCCAGCCGTCGGATCGTGGATCGAGCAGGGCCCGACGACGACCACGAGCCGATCGTCCTCTCGGGCGAGGATCCGCTCGATCGCCCGACGGCCACCCCAGATCGTCTCGTTCTGGGCCTCACCGACGGGCAGATCCTCGAGCAGGATCGCCGGGGCCATCAGCGGCCGGACGTGCTGGATCCGGACGTCGTCGATTTCGTGCAGCATGGTCGAACCTCGTGTCGCCCGCCGCAGCGCGGCCCGGCGAGCCCTTCGGGCCTTCCGGCGCGTGGGACCCGAACGCGGTTGTATACCGACACCTGCTCTCCCGGACAAGTCCAGGCCGGCAGCTAAGCCCCTGACTTCACGGCTTTTTCTCGGACCACCCCCGATCGGCGGCCGGGTGTCCGGGGCGGGCCGGGGGTGGATCCGAGGCCCGCGCCGGCGCGGGCGCCGCAAGGAGCTCGGCCAGCTTGGACACGCCTTCGCACAGGCGCGCGGGCGAGAGCCGGCCGAAGCCCATCACGAGCTCGAGCGCGTCGGGCGCCCGCTCGAGGTAGCAGGGCGCCGCCGGATAGAGGCCGAGTCCGCGCTCGCGCGCCGCGCGCAGCAGCGCATCGATGCGCGTCGCGGGCCATTCCGGAAAGCGGACCAGCAGGTGGAGGCCCGCCTGGCTGTCGCGCCAGACCGGACGGAACACGCCGGCCCGCTCCGCCAGCGCCTCGACCAGCGCGGCCCGCCGCTCGGCGTAGAGCGTGCGCGCCCGTCGCAGATGCCGCTCGAACTCCCCCGTCTCGAGGAATCGCGCGAGCGCCGCCTGCTCGAAGCCGGGGGCCGACCAGTCCGCCATCCACTTCGCCGTCCGGAAGAGCGGGGCGAGCGGCGGCGGCGCGACGACGTAGGCGATGCGCAGCGAGGGCAGCAGCGTCTTCGAGAAGGTGCCGACGTAGATGACACGCCCGGCGGTATCGAGGCTCTTCATCGAGGGAATCGCCCGCCCCGCATAACGGAACTCGGAGTCGTAGTCGTCCTCGATCACGAAGGCATTCGCGGCGGTCGCCCAGTCGAGCAGCGCGAGACGACGACCGAGCGAGAGCACGCTGCCGGTCGGGAATTGATGCGAGGGCGTCACGTAGGCCAGTCGACAGCCCGCGAGCCGTTCGGCCGCAACCGCTCCGAGGTCGACGCCCTCGCCATCGACCGGCGCGCCGACGAGACGCGCGCCCGCCGCCTCGAAGACCCGCCGCGCCCCGAGGTAGTGGGGATCCTCGAGCAGCACGCCGTCGCCGGCGTCGAGGAGGAGCCTCGAGGCGAGATCGAGGGCCTGGGCCACGCCACCCACGACGAGGACGTCCTCGGCGCGGCACTCGACACCGCGCGCCCGCGCAAGGTAGGCGGCGATCGTCTCGCGCAGCGTCGGGTCGCCGGCGGGATCGGCGTAGTCGAAGGCGCGGGTCGGGAGGTGATGGGCGGTCCGCACGAGCTGACGACGCCAGGCGTCGTAGGAGAGGTCCTCGAGCTCGGGTACACAGGGCCGGAAGTCCCAGGGCGGCGCGCTGGACGCGAGCGCCCCGTCGTAGACGCGCCGCGGGTCACCGTCGCGGAGCGCACGGCCGTAGCGCGAGAGCACGGGGGCGGCCGCCGGGGCGCCGAGCGAGACCGGGGCGCTGGTCGGAGCCCCCGCCGGTCGGCTCGTCGCCGGGCTCGGGGGCGCGGTCACGAAGGTGCCCGCGCCCACCCGCGTCACGACGTACCCCTCCGCCCGAAGCGGCTCGAAGGCGGCGACCACCGTATTCCGTGAGCAGCCGAGCTCGCGCGCCAGCGCTCGCGTGGTCGGCAGCCGCACGCCCGGCCGTGCGCGACCCGCCAGGATCGCCGCGCGCATCGCCCGGTAGATCTGCCCGTAGAGCGGCCCGTCGCCATCGAGCGGGAGGTCGCGCAGGTTGCCCCCGTCGCGTCGTCGCCGGGGGGCCGCTGGACGGGTCGACATTCGATTGGCCCCTCCGATTCATCCGAGATTGGACCAGGCGACCATACCAAAACCCCGTATCCTCGAACGTGCTCGACGCCGGGTTGGCGCGAGTCGAGGGCACCCGGTTCGCTCCACGGATCCGTCCGCTCGGAGTCGGCCCCCGGCCCCGGTAGCCCCGCCTGTCCCGCCCGCCCCAGACGCCCGGGAGGCCCACGCATGACTCCGACGTCCCACTCCTCGCTCCACCGAGCCGCCGATCCCGACGGTACGACCCGGGACATCGTCCGCCGCACCTGCACCCTGTGCGAGGCGACCTGCGGCATCCGCGTGACGGTGTCGCGCGCAGCCGGCACGGGCGACCGCGTCGAGCGCATCGAGGGCGACCCCGAAGACCCCTTCTCGCGCGGGCACGTCTGCCCGAAGGCCCACGCACTCGGGGACCTGCAGGACGATCCGGACCGGCTGCGCGGCCCGCTGCGTCGGACCGCGACGGGCTTCGAGCCGATCGGCTGGGAGGAGGCCCTCGATCTCGCCGCCGAGCGCCTCACGGCGATCCGCGACGCCCACGGCGTCGACGCGATCGCGCTCTACCGCGGCAACCCGACCATCCACGACGCGCAGTCCCTGCTCTACTGGAACGTCGTGCAGCGCGCGATCCCGACGCGCAGCCAGTTCTCGGCAGGCTCGCTCGACACCTGGCCGCGCTGGGTGCAGGCGGGACTCATGTACGGCGGCTTCCTGAACACGCCCGTCCCCGACGTCGACCGCTGCGATCATCTCTTCGTGGTGGGGGCCAACCCGGTCGCCTCGAACGGCAGCCTGATGACGGCGCCCGGCATCAAGAAGCGGCTCGAGGCGCTGCGCGCGCGCGGCGGACGGCTCGTCGTCGTCGATCCGCGCCGAACGGAGACCGCGGCGATCGCGGACGAGCACGTGCCGATCCGACCGGGCGGCGATGCGGCGATGCTCCTCGCGATGGTGCACGTGCTCTTCGAGGAGTCGCTCGTCGACCTCGGTGCAGCGGCGGGCTTCGTGCGCGACCTGCCGCGCGTACGCGAGGTCGTCGCGTCGCTCCCGCCCGAGCGGGTCGCCCTGGCCTGCGGCGTCGAGGCCGAGACGATCCGCCGCCTCGCCCGCGAGCTCGCCCGCGCTCCCCGCGCCGCCGTCTACGGCCGCATGGGCGCCAGCGTGCAGCGCTTCGGCACCCTCACCCACTGGGCGATCGACCTGCTCGCGATCCTGACGGGACGCCTCGACCGGGAAGGCGGGCTGCTCTTCCCGCGGCCGGCGGCGAGCCTCGCCTTCGCGGGCGGACGCCCCGGCGAGGCCCCGGCCTTCGGACGAGAGAAGAGTCCCGTCTCGGGCTACGACCAGATCCTGGGCGAGTGGCCGATGGCGGCGTTCTCCGAGGAGATCGAGTCCGAGCGCGAGGACCGGATCCGGGCGCTCGTGGTCATCGCGGGCAACCCCGTCTGCTCGACGCCCCATGCCGCCCGGGTCGCGCGCGCCCTCGACCGTCTCGAGTTCATGGTCGCCTTCGACTACTACCTGAACGAGACGACCCGTCACGCGGATCTGATCCTGCCCCCTACGCCACCGCTCTCCAACGACACCTACGACCTGGCGCTGCTGCACTTCGCGGTCGAGAACGTGGCGAAGTGGTCGCCCGCCGCGATGGGCGTCGAGCCGGGGCTGCGGCCGATCTGGCGCACGCTGCTCGGGCTGGCGAAGCGCGTCATGGGGCTCCACGCGCTCTCGGACGAACAGGTCGACGACCTCGTGGTCGGGCAGATCGTGCCGCTCGTGCTCGAGCGCAGTCCCTTCGCCGGCAAGCTCGACGCGACGCAGATCGTCGAAGGTCTGGCGAAGGAGCCCGGGCCCCGCCGCTTGATCGACCTGCTGCTGCGCCTGGGCGCGCACGGAGACGGCTTCGGCCTCGTGCCCGACGGCCTCTCCCTCGAACGCCTGGCGGAGTGTCCGCAGGGCGTGTCGCTCGGCCGACTCGAGCCCTCCCTGCCCGAATGCCTCGAGACGCCCTCCGGCGCGATCGAGCTCGCCCCCGAACGGATCCTCGCCGACCTCCCGCACCTCGCCGAGTGGCTCGACGGAGCTTCCTCTGTCGGGGTCGATCGCCCCTTCCTGCTGATCGGCCGCCGGGAGATCCGTTCGATGAACTCGTGGCTCCACAACCTGCCGAGCCTGATGAAGGGGCGCGACCGCTGCACCCTCGAAATCGCTTCGGCGGACGCCGCGCGGCTCGGGATCGCGACCGGCGACCCGGTGCGCATCACGGGGCGCGTGGGCGAGGTCGTGGCGCCGGCGGAGGTGAGCGATCGCGTGCGTCCGGGCGTCGTCTGCCTGCCGCATGGCTGGGGGCACCACCTGCCCGGCACGATGCTCTCGGTCGCGTCGAAACGACCCGGCGTGAACGCGAACCTCGTAATCGACGACGCGGGCGTCGACCGGCCCTCGGGCACGAGCATCCTGACCGGCGTACCCGTCTCCATCACTCGCGCCTGAGCTGCGGAGCCATCGCGCGAAGCGCTCTCCTCAGACCCGCATCGGCCTAACGAACGGAGCCCGAGCCTCCGTCGACCCACATCGTCTGTCCCGTCACGTAGGCCGCATCGTCGCTCGCCAGGAAGGCCACGACCCGACCCACGTCGTCGTGGCAGTCCCCGACGCGCCGGAGCGGGATCTCTTCGATCGCGGCGGCATGCCCTTCCGGATCGAGCGCAGCCCAGTCGATCATTCCCGGCGAGTTCGCGAAGGGGCAGACGATGTTCACGCGGATGTTCTGCGGGCCCCACTCGCGCGAGGCGACCCGGGAGAGCCCGCGGATGCCCTCCTTCGCGGCGGCGTAGGCGCCCTGGGTCTCGTTGCCGATCGTTCCCGAGCCGCTCGCGAAGTTGACGATCGCGCCGCGGCCGCGCTTCACGAAATGCGGGTGGGCGGCCTGCATGCACCAGAACGTCGCCCACAGGTTCGTCGCGAGGACCCGCGCGAAGGTCTCGTCGTCGAAGTCGACGAGCAGGCGTCCCGGGGTCGGCGTCCAGGCGGCGTTGTTGACGAGCACATCGAGCCCACCGAAGGCCTCGACCGTCTTCGCCACGATCGCCTCGCAGTCCGCGCGGCGGGCGACGTCCCCTTCGAGCGCGAGCACCCGGCTGCCGCGCGACTCGACGAGTCGCACGGTCTCCGCGAGCGTCGCCCCGTCGATCTCGATCAGACCGAGGGACGCGCCCTCCTCCGCCAGCGCGAGCGCGACGCCACGACCGATGCCGCGGCCCGCTCCCGTCACGATCGCCACACGCCCCTGCAGTCTCCCCACGAACGCGTCCTCCTCTATCGTTCGATGCGATCCGACCCATGGAAGGCGCCCGTCCCGTGACCGGGCCCGGGGAGACGGGCGCGTCGGGAGTCTATGGCCTCGGCCCGCGACACGCCCCGCCCCTGTGCCGTGCCCCGCGAGATCCTATGCTCCGCGACCGGAGGATCACGGCGTGTACGAACACCTGACTTCGCCGGTCTCGATCGGCGGCCTGCAGCTGCGCAATCGCATGGCCATGGCGGCGATGGGCGTCGAGATCGCGGATCACGACGGACACGCCCGCGAGCCGATCATCGCCTACTACGAGGAGCGTGCGCGGGGGGGAGTCGGACTGATCATCACGGAGGTCTGCCCCGTCGCCTATCCGCGGGGCGCCACGACCCACACGCAGCTCGCCGTCTCGAGCGACGAGTACCTGCCCGGCCTCCAGGAGATGACGCGGCGGGTGCACGCCCACGGCGCGAAGATCGCGCTCCAGCTCGTGCATCACGGCAAGGTCGCACGCGTCGACGTGAAGGAGGGACGGCCGCTGCTGATGCCCTCGATCCCCCGCTTCCAGGGCGCCAACGACATGGCGAACGATCTCTCCCGGGACGAGATCGGCTGGCTGATGGCGGCCGCCGGCACGGGCGGGCGCAAGCCCGAGATCAAGGAGGCGGACGCCGAGGACATCGCCTGGGTGATCGACGTCTTCGCGAGTGCCGCCGAGCGCGCCCGTCGCGCCGGCTTCGACGGCGTCGAGCTGCACGCCGCCCACGGCTATCTGCTCTCGGAGTTCCTCTCCCCCGCGTGGAACTTTCGCGAGGACGAGTACGGCGGCAGCCGGGAGAACCGCGCGCGCCTGCTCTGCGACGTGATCCGCGCCGCCAAACAGCGCGCCGGGCAGGACTTCCCGATCTGGGCGCGCATCGACTGCCGCGAATTCCGCACGCCCGGCGGCATCACGCCCGAAGATGCCGCCCGGACCGCCGAGCTGGCCGCCGAGGCCGGCGCCGATGCCATCCACGTCTCGGCCTACACCGACTCGACGTCGGGCCCCGGATTCACCGACGCCCCCCTCGTCCACACGCCGGCCGGCTACGTCGAGGAGGCGGCGCTGATCAAGTCTCGCGTGAAGGTGCCCGTGATCGCGGTCGGTCGCATCGAGCCCGAGCTGGGCGACCGGCTCATCCGGGAGGGCAAGGCCGACCTGATCGCGATGGCGCGCAAGCTGCTCGCGGATCCCGGACTGCCGAACAAGCTCGCCGAGGGACGACCCCAGGACGTGCGGCCCTGCATCTACTGCTACACGTGCGTGGCGCAGCCCTTCTTCGACCGCCCGGTGCGATGCGCCGTGAACCCGATGACCGCGAAGGAGCACGCGATCGGGAACACCGAGCGCGAGCTCGCCAAGGAGCGCCGACGCATCCTCGTCGTCGGCGGCGGGCCGGCGGGACTCGAGGCGGCGCGGATCGCCCGCCTGCGCGGACACGAGGTGATCCTGTGCGAGAAGTCGGCGCAGCTCGGCGGCACGCTCCGCTTCGCCGCGCTCGTCTACGAGCCGAACGAGCGATTGCTCGACTGGCTGATCGGACAGGTGACGTCGCTCGGTGTCGACGTCCGACTCGCGACGGAGGTCACGCCGGAGCTCGTGCGCGAGCTCGCTCCCGACGAGGTGCTCGTCGCTGCCGGTGCGCGACGATCGCGGCCCGACCTGCCCGGCATCGATCGCGACCACGTCTTCGACGGGGACGACCTGCGCGAGCTGCTGACCGGTCAGGGCGAGGGGGGGGCGGCCCGCAAGCTCTCCGTGTTCGGTCGCCTCGCCGTCCGCGCCGGTCGCGCGACCGGGATCACGACCGCACCGGGGCGATTGCGCGAGGCGTCGAAGGCCTGGATGCCCGTGGGTCGGCAGGTCGTCGTGATCGGCGGCGGACTCGTCGGCCTGGAGCTCGCGGAGTTCCTCGTCGAGCGGGATCGCTCGGTCGTCGTGCTCGAGTCCGGTCCGCGCTTCGGGCTCGAGATGGCGCATCCCAGGCGTTGGCGCGCACTCGACGACCTGCGACGGCATGGCGTCACCCTCGTCGCGAATGCCCACCTCCACTCGATCGGAGAGTCGGACGTGTCCTACGAGATCCGCCGGCCGAATCAGTCGCCGGAGGAGGCGGATCTCGCCTCGGCACCGGCGGATACGGTGATCCTGGCGATCGGTCTCGACGCCAACCCCGACGTCGTGACGCGGCTGGCGACCGCGGGCGTGCCCATCCGCGAGATCGGCGACGTGACCGGGGTCGGCTATCTCGAAGGGGCGATCCACGACGGCTTCCACGCCGGGCTCGCGCTGTGAAGAGGCGGCTCATTTCCCTCGATGCACATCCGGTCGTGGAGCGGAACCGGCGAAGTCGAAGCAGCGCCCTGCAGCATGCGCTCGGGCTCACGTCGCTCGTGGTGGTGGCCTCGATCGTCGTCGCATGTCAGCAGCTCGGACAGCCACCCGCCGCCAGTGCGCCCACGTCCGACGGCGGCGGGGAGGAATCGGTGGCCGGCGCCGCACTCGCGGACGCCCTGCCGACGGTGCCGGCGATCGACGCCGCCGACCTCGAGCGACACGTCCGCGCGCTCACGGACCCGCGCGCAGCCGGTCGTCTGACGGGCAGTCCCGGCGAGTCGTTCGCAGCAGGCTACGTCTCACGCCGCTTCGAGCAGATCGGACTCGAGCCGGCGGCCGGGGACGGGAGCGACCGACACGCCTTCGAGTTCACGGCGGGCCTCTCGCTCGGTCCCGACAACGCACTCGTCGCAAGGAGGGCGGATGGGGAGAGCCTCGCCTTCAGCGTCGACCGCGACTGGCGACCCCTCGCCTTCTCGGAGTCCGGCGACTTCGCGCAGTCACCCGTCGTCTTCGCGGGCTACGGCGTCGTGTCGCCGGAGAACGAATCGGTGGGCGCGATCGACGACTATGCCGGACTCGATGTCCGCGACCGCTGGGTCCTCGTCTTCCGCGACCTGCCCCACGCCGTCGAAGGGCATGTCCGTCAACATCTGCAGCGCTACGCGGGGCTGCGCCACAAGGCCATGCTCGCCCGCGACCGCGGCGCCCGCGGCCTGCTGCTCGTGAGCGGGCCGGGCGGACGCTTCCGCGAGGCGCTGATCCCGCTGCGCTTCGACGCGTCGCTCTCGGGCTCGCGGATCGCCGTACTGTCGCTGGCGGACGCGGCGGCGGAGACGCTCCTCGCCGGCTCGGCGATCGGCGATCTCGCCGACCTCCAGGCGGCCGCCGACGCGCGCCTGCTCGCAACGGCGACCGGCGGCACGGCGTCGACTTCCCCTCCCGCCGAAACGAAGCCCTGGGATCCGCACGGCCACCTGCTCGAGGGCGTGACTGTCCACGCGGTGGTCGACCTCGTGACCGAGCGCGGCGTCGGACGGAACGTCGTGGCGCGGCTTCGGGTCGGGGACGTCGACTCGGCGCAGACGATCGTGCTCGGTGCCCACTACGACCATCTCGGTCACGGCGAGGGCTCGGCCTCCCTGGCGACGGGCGACGAGGTCGGCCGCGTGCATCCCGGGGCGGACGACAACGCATCGGGCGTCGCGGTCCTGCTCGAGATCGCGGAGTCGCTCGCCGACCGCCGGCGTCGGGGAGAGGACCTCGGGGATCGGGACTTCGTGTTCGCGGCCTGGTCCGGCGAGGAGCTCGGCCTGCTCGGGTCCGACCGCTGGGTCGCCGATCACGTGAATCCGCACTCGCGCGAGGCGGGCCCCGTCGCCTATCTGAACTTCGACATGGTCGGCCGACTGCGAGACGACCTGGTCGTCCAGGGTCTGGGCTCGAGCGACGCCTGGACCACGATCCTCGACCAGGTGGCCGCGGCCGACACACTCAGGATCCATCGCCAGGACGACGCCTACCTTCCGACCGACGCCACCCCCTTCTACATGCAGCGCGTGCCCGTCCTCAGCGCCTTCACCGGCGTGCACCCCGAGTACCACACCCCCCGCGACACCGCCGACCGCCTCGACTACGCCGGGGCCGCGGCGATCGCGCGGCTCTTCGAGACGATCGCGGTCGAGCTGTCGACGCGCGAGGAGCCGCCGCCCTACCGCGCCCAGGCGGTGCCCACGGGCGAGGGCGCGCGATCGGGATTCCGCGTCTTCCTCGGCACCGTCCCGGATTACGCGAACACGGACGTACGCGGCGTCCGCCTGAGCGGCGTGGCGCCCGATGGTCCGGCCGAGCGAGCGGGGCTGCAGGGTGGGGACGTGATCGTCGAGGTCGATGGCCGTCCCATCGAGAACCTCTACGACTACACCTACGCCCTCGAAGCGTTGCGCGTCGGGGAGCCCGCGCGGATCGTCGTCGAGCGCGGTGGCCGACGGATTCCGCTCGAAGTGGTCCCGGCCTCGCGAGATTGAGTAGGCTTCCGGCCGTGCTGACGGAGATCTCGCCGCGCTTCCACGATCTCGCCCGGAAGCCCGAGAGCCAGATCGGTCTGGCCGAGGGCGCCCTCGTCCTCGCAGCCGAGGTGCGTCAAGGCGTCGACGTCGAGATCGGCCTCGAGGCGTTGGACGGACTGGTCGAACGCACGCGCCCGCTCGTCGACGCAGCGACCACCCCGAGCGCCGTCGTCGCCGCGCTGAACCACTCGCTCTTCGAGCAGGAGCGATTCCGCGGCAACCAGGAGCAATACGACGACCTCCGAAACAGCCTGCTCGATCAGGTGCTGATCCGGCGCCGCGGCCTGCCGATCACCCTCGCGATCGTCTACGTCGAGGTCGCTCGGCGGCTCGGACTCGAGGCCTACGGCATCGGCTTTCCGGGTCATTTCCTCGCGAAGGTGGTGGGCGTCTCCGACGTGAAGGGCGGTGAGATCATGATCGACGCCTTCTTCGGCCGCAGCCTGAGCGTCGAGGATTGCGTCGCACGGCTCCAGGCGACGACGGGCGAGCCCGTCGAGCTCGACCGCGCCTGGCTCCGACCCGCGACCGCGCACGAGATCTACGTGCGCATGCTGAACAACCTGAAGCTGCTCTACCTGCGGCAGGGCGACGGACTCTCCGCCCTGGGCTGCTTCGACCGGATCCTGATCCTCGCGCCCGATGCCGCGACGGAATACCGGGATCGCGGCCTGCTGCTCGAGCGGATGGACTGCCTCCACGCAGCCGTCGACGACCTCTCCCGCTTCCTCGAGCTCGACCCGCACGACGAGAGCGCGAGTGCGATCCGCGCGCGCCGTGACGCGCTCGCGCGCCGCAAGCCCCCGCTGAACTGACGCGGCCACGCGAAGGGGGCTGTGAATGCGGAACCGGGCGCCCCAACCCTTGGGACGCCCGGCCCGTCATCCGCATTCCATGTCGGTCACGGTCGGAAGCGAGACGGAGGTCCGACGGCGTCGGTCCTCCGGACCCGCAGATCAGCGTGTGGGCGCGGGAACGATCTCCACGTTCGGGTCCGGCGAGGTCACGAAGCCGTCCGCCGTGTGCATCGGCCGCAGGGCCTGCATGACGTCGTCGAAGACCTGGACCTCGTTCGCGGCTCGCTTGCTGAAGCCCACCACGATCTCGTCCATGCCGTCGCCGTCGAGGTCGGCGATCGCGGCCCGGGTCTCGCCGTTCTTGCGGGCGTAGCGGTCGCGGCCGGTCTGCAGCGTGTAGAGGGACGTGGGCGTGGCCGGGAATCCGTCGACCGCGTCGTCGAGCAGCGCCACACGCGCCCCACTTCCGCGGGTGAAGCTGACGACGATCTCGTCGCGACCGTCGCCGTCGAGGTCGCCGAGGGCCGGGAAGGTCTCGTAGCGACCGCGCGCGCTGCGCAGGCCGATGTCGAGGGTGAGCCAGGGCTCACCGGTCCGGTTGCCCATGTGGAGGCCGAAGTCCGCGCCGGCGTCGTCGAGGACGACGAGGTGTCCGAAGCGGGTCTTGCCCATCCCGACCACGAGCTCGTCGCGCCCGTCGCCGTCGACGTCGCCCACCGCCGGGTGGAGCTCGCCCTTGAACTTCTGCGGCGTCGGGACCCGAAGCAGGCCGCGTGCATCCGAGCGGACGCTGACGAGCGGCGCGAAGCCCGTGTTCGGATCGTCGAAGAGCTGGACGCGGTCCTCCATCCGATGGTCGAAGCCGACCACGATCTCGCCGAGGCCGTCGCCGTCGAGGTCACCGCAGGCCGGGAAGGTCTCGCCGTCCTTCCGGCGGTAGTCCTCGGTGCCGGTCTCGAGGGTGCTCACGCTCGCGACCGCACCGTCCTCGAGGAAGACGATCGCCACCTGGCCCTCGCTCTTGCGCCCGAATCCGATCACGAGATCGCGATCGCCGTCGCCGTCGAGATCGCAGGTCGTCGGTCGGAGATCCCCGGCCGCCGCGAGCGAGTCCATCGTCATCGAAGCCATCCCGCCATTCGGCGCGAGCATCGACACGAGTCCGTCCGAGCCGCCGTTCACGCCGAGCAGCAGATCCGCCATCAGCGGCGTGGGCGCCGGGCCGCCACCGGTCGAGCCCCCGCCCGTCGATCCGCCACCCGTGGAGCCGCCACCGGTCGAGCCGCCGCCCGTGGAGCCACCGCCGGTCGATCCCCCGCCCGTGGAGCCACCGCCGGTCGAGCCACCACCGCCGCCGCCCGTGCCCGGATCGATCGCCTCGACCACGAGCTCGTTGGAGAGCGGCGACACGCGGCCCTCTTCGTCGTAGGCCGCGAGCGCGATGTAGAGGTCGAGCGAATCCTCGAGATCGAGGCTGTAGACCAGGGTGCCACCACTCGCGGGCGGCGACCCGATGTCGAAGTTGTAGAAGTAGTTCTGGCTCTCGAACCCCACGTAGATCAGGTACCCGATCGTCTGGCCCGACGGACTCGGCCCGAACACCATCTCGTATTCGCGGACGACCGCCCTGGCCGTCGAGGCCGCGAGGACGAAGCCTGCGACGATCAGCCCCAGGAACGCGAGCTGGGAACGACGCGTGAATCCGACCGAAGCGAGGGGCGTGATGACTTCCATGCCCAGCCTCTTCGGGCCGGGTCCGACGGTCGATCGTGATGGCTCTCACCGCCCCTGGATTTTCTCGACACGTTCGTGCGGGGCCGCTGGGCCGGACGCGCGAGCCTCGGAACGGGGTTGCGGAACGAGAGCAGTGGAGCGGCAACCGAGTCGCAGATCGTACGCAGGAATCTCGCCGGAGCCGTCAGTCGCGGGTCGTCACCAGGGCGGCCACGTCGTCGACGAGACGGCCGATCTCGGGGTCGAGATTGCCGTAGCGGATCGCGAACTCGTCCTCGCCGACCCGCACGACCTCGCCGGCGAGCTCGAAGGGGCAGACCGGCTGGATGAAGACGTAGAGCCGGACCTTCGTCCCGAGAGCGGGCACGTGCGAGGCCGCCGCGAGACAGGCGCCCGCCCGCGACACGTCCTTGAGCACGCCGGCCCCCTCCACCTCGCCGGCGGAGCAGAGCACGTCGAATCGGGTCCGGAAACGAGGGTGACGCCTTCGATCCAAGTCCTTCCCCACCAGTCGAGTCGGGGTCGGATCCCCGTGGCGTGCTGGATCGGCGGGGTCGCCTGGGGTCTTGAGTCTCAGCGCGCACAGGCCGGCGCGACCCGGCCATCCGGGTCCCCCGTCAGGCCGGGTCCGCGAGCCCGGTCGGGACCCAGCGCGCCTCCCGGGAGGAGGTCCGGATCGCGTCGAGGACGCGCTGGATCGCCACACCGTCGGCGAAGCTGGCGGGGCGCGGATCCCGGCCCGCCGGCTCGCCCGCGAGGCGGCGGCGGAATTCCTCGTAGAGTCGGGTATACGGACCCAGATCGATGCCCATCGCGTGCAGCCCGTCGTAGGTCGTCGAGAGCAGCTCGGCGGGCGGGGGCGAAGGCGGCGGGAGCCGGAGATCGTCCGGGACCTCGAGCCGGCGCTGACCGCGTGCGTCGGCGACGTGCACGTCGTCGCCCTCGATCCAGAGCGTTCCCTCCGTGCCCGCGAACCGGGTGCAGACGGCGAAGGGACCGCGCACCGCCGCGCTGCTCTGGAGGATGCCGTCGACACCGGAATCCGTCCGGAAGTGGACGCTGTACGTGTCCTCCGCCGTCCAGGAACGGGGCGCGTCCTCGCGGTCCGCCACCTGTCCGAGCGACGCACTCACGCCCGAGATCTCGCCGACCGTCGTGCGCACCTGGTCGATCACGTGCGACGCGTAGGCGCCGAGCCAGCCGCCGCCCTCCTCCGCGCGCCGCCACCAATCGGGGACCTCGGCGGCCGGATCCGCGAGCGCCGGCATCTGGAAGAGGAAGGTCGCGAGCCGCGGCGCCCCGATCATCCCGGACCGGACGGCGCGTGTGGCGAGGGCCTGGGCCGTCGCGAAACGGAACTCGCAGCCGAGGCGATGGACGATGCCGGCACGCTCGGCGGCCTCGAGCATGCGTGCGCCTTCGGCCGCGTCCCGGGCGAAGGGCTTCTCGCAGAGCACGTGCCTGCCCGCGGCGATCGCCGCGAGGACGATCTCCGCGTGGGTATGGGGCGGCGTCGAGACGGCGACCACGTCGACACCGGAGAGCGACAGTGCCTCGTCGAGCGAGTCGAGGCCATGCGGCACCTCGAAGAGCGCCGCCCGGGCGCGCGCCTTCTCCACGTCGCGACCGACGATCGCCCGGACGTCGAAGCCGGCCTGACGCAGGGCCCGGAGATGCGTGAGGACACCGAACCCGGTTCCGACGACGATGGCCCCCGGTCCGTCAGACATGGGAGGCCCTCCGACGCGACCCCGGCAGCTCCGCCCTTCGTGCTTCCCGCATGCGCTCCTCCTCGGGGTGTACGGCCCCGACCCCGGCTTCTTCCCACGAGGCGCGAGCGTAGCGGGGAATGCCCGGCCCGAGTCGGGTCTCGCGCGACGGAACGCCGGTCACGAAAGCAACGCTCGCGCTCCGCACGTCGGGTTATCATCCGCCCTCGAGCCGACCCGGACGCGGCGAGGAGGACCCCGACATGGCGATGGCATTGCGTGCTGCGGACATGGAGGTCCGTCGACTGTCGGGCTCGCTCGGCGCCGAGGTCCGCGGGATCCGCCTCGCGAGCGCCGACGCGAGCGACGCCGCAGCGATCCGCTCGCTGCTCCTCGAGCATCTCGTCCTCTTCTTCCCCGACCAGCACCTCTCGCCCGACGAACACATCGCCTTCGGTCGCCACTTCGGCGAGCTCGAATCGCATCCCAACCTCTCTCTCGACGCCGAGCGACCGCAATTCTTCGAGCTGCGCGCGACGGGCGGCTCGGGCGCCATCGCCGACGAATGGCATAGCGACCTCACCTGCGAGGCCGAGCCCTCGGTCTTCGCGATCCTGCAGATGAAGAAGTGCCCGGCGGTCGGCGGCGACACGCTCTGGGCCAACATGTACAAGGCCTACGACGAGCTCTCGCAACCGATGAAGGACCTCTGCGAAGGGCTCTCGGCGCTGCACGACGCGAGCTCCCACGGCACGCCCGAGCGCAAGGCGATCCATCCGGTCGTCCGCGTGCACCCCGAGACCGGCCGCAAGTCGCTCTTCGTGAACCACCACTTCACGCGCCGGATCGTCGAGACGAGCCACGAGGAGAGCGAGGTCCTGCTCGGCTTCCTGACGCGCTGGGTGACGGGCACGCGCTTCACCGTCCGCTACCACTGGACCGAGGGCACGATCGCCGTCTGGGACAACCGGTGCACCCAGCATCACGTCCTGAACGACTTCGAGGGCGAGCGTGTGATCCAGCGGGTGACGGTCATGGGCGATCGTCCGCAGCCCGCGGCGCCGCCGCGCTACGCGCCCTTCGGTGGCAAGTTCAGCGCCGCGAGCTGGCGCGACGAGCCGCTGCGCCGCTTCCTGCGCGATCGGGAGACGCGTTCGTGAACGAGGAGCGCATGCCGCGATCGGGAGACGCGTTCGTGAACGAGGAACGCATGCCGCGGTCGGGAGACGCGCTCGTGAACGAGGAGCGCATGCCGCGATCGGGGCGCGACCCGGCCCGTCCGTCGCGGACAGCACGAGCGCGGACCGCGCGCGCCTGGCGTGGGCGCGGATCGAGCAGACGGCTCGCCCTCGTGTCGGCCCTCGCGCTGGGCCTCTTCGCGAGCTCGGCGGCGGGCGACACGGCCGGTGTGGGCGAGGTCCTCTCGCCCATCGCCCTCGAGGACCAGCACGGGGTCCTGCACCAGATCGACGACTCGACCCGGGTCGTGCTCTTCAGCCGCGACATGGATGGCGGCCGACTGCTCAAGGCAGCGCTCGCCGAGGTGCCCGCGAGCGCACTCACCGAACGCGGCGCCGTCTACGTCTCGGACATCAGCGGCATGCCCCGACCGGTCGCGACGCTCTTCGCCCTGCCCGGGATGCGCCGGCGCCCCTATCCGATGCTGCTCGATCGCGATGGCGAGGTGACCCGTGTCCTACCGGACGTCGAGGGTCGCGCGACGCTCCTGTTCCTCGTCGGACTCCGGATCACGCGGGTCGAGCACGTCGACTCGGCCGAGGCCGTCCGCGAAGCACTCGGCCTGAAGACCGACGCAACCGACTGAATCGATCGGGATCCGCGCTCGATCCCTCATTACCCTCCGCGCCCTCGGAGAGTCCCCTCGTGTTCACCCTGCATCGCGCCGAGGACCGCTTCCAGACCCGGACCGACTGGCTCGACAGCCGACACGCCTTCTCCTTCGCGGAGCACTTCGATCCCGCGCGCCTGGGCTTCGGCCCCCTGCGCGTCGTGAACGACGATCGCATAGCACCCCGCTCGGGCTTCCCGCCCCACGCCCATCGCGACATGGAGATCCTGACCTGGATCGTCTCGGGCTCGCTCACCCACGAAGACAGCGAGGGCCATCGCATCACCCTCGGCCCGGGCCACGCCCAGCGCATGCGCGCCGGCCGGGGCATCGTGCACTCCGAGATGAACCTCGACGCGACCCGCCCGCTCCACCTGCTCCAGATCTGGATCGAGCCGGCACAGCGCGGCCTCGTCCCCGGCCACGAAGAACGCCTCTTCACGCTCGCGCCCGGGCAGGTCGTCGTGGTCGCCTCGGAGGACGGTGCCGAGGGTGGGCTGTCGATCGCCCGGGACGCGCGGGTGCTCGCGCTGCGACTCGAACGGGGTGACCGCCATCCTCTCGTGCTCGATCCAGCGCGCTCCGCCTGGCTGCAGGTCGTGCAGGGCGCGGGCCGCATCGGGACGACCGCGCTCGCTGCGGGCGATGCGCTCGCCGTCGAGGACGAGTCCGGCCTCGAGATCGAGGCGACTGCGCCCCTCGAGCTGCTCGTCTTCGACCTGTCACCGCGGGCCTGATCGCGGAATCCAACCCTGCGTCCCCCCGGCGTTCCACCGACCGGATCTGCTGGACACCACCATGGAGGAGCCGACATGGGATTGCTCGTCGACGGGAAATGGGTCGACCGCTGGTACGACACGGAGTCGACCGGAGGACGCTTCGTCCGCAAGGAGAGCGCCTTCCGGGATCGGGTGCGGGCCGATGGCTCGACGCCCTATGCGCCCGAGGCCGGGCGATACCACCTCTACGTCTCGCTGGCCTGCCCCTGGGCCCATCGCACGCTGATCTTCCGCAAGCTCCTGGGCCTCGAGGACGCGATCGACGTCTCGGTCGTGTCGCCCCTGATGCTCGAGCAGGGTTGGACCTTCGCGCGGGACGAGGGCAGCACGGGCGATGCGCTGCACGACGCGCGCTTCCTGCACGAGGTCTACACCCGCGCCCGATCGGACTACACGGGCCGCGTGACCGTGCCCGTGCTCTGGGATCGCGAGACCGGAACGATCGTCAACAACGAGTCGAGCGAGATCATCCGCATGCTGAACGCCGAGTTCAGCGGCCTCGCCCGGTCCGACGTCGACCTCTACCCGGAGCCGCTGCGCGGCGAGATCGACGCCATGAACGAATTCGTCTATCCGCGCATCAACAACGGCGTCTACCGCGCGGGCTTCGCGACGACACAGGACGCCTACGAAGAGGCCTTCGACGCACTCTTCGCCGCACTCGACGAGCTCGATGCACGCCTCGGCCGGCGCCGATATCTGGTCGGCGACCGCATCACCGAGGCGGACTGGCGGCTCTTCACGACCCTCGTGCGTTTCGACGCCGTCTACGTCGGACACTTCAAGTGCAACCGGCGACGGATCGCCGACCATCCGAACCTGTCGGGCTACCTCCGCGAGCTCTACCAGGTCCCGGGCATCGCGGAGACCGTCGACTTCGCGCACATCAAGCGCCACTACTACGGCAGCCACCCGACGATCAACCCGACGGGCATCGTCCCGAAGGGCCCCGAGCTCGATCTGGATCGACCGCACGCGCGGGAGGGCGTCCCGCTCGACGGCTGATCGCAGGCGCGCGGTCGGCCTTCGAAGGGGATCGGCGCAGGAACGTCCCGAGGCTTGCGCGGAAACGTCACGTCCACCGGTTCGCGACGGGATACCCTGCGCGCATGCGAGAAGCCCCCTCCTTCCGACTGCCCGGCCGGCGTCCATCGTTCACGACGCTCGTCCTGGCCGCGACCGCGGTGGGACTGCCGATCTTCTCCTGCCTCGTCGCCTTGCGGGTCTCCTCTCAGGCCGCTCTGCTCTTCGCCGTGGCGGGAGCCCTCGTCTCGATCCGTCACCTGCGATGATGCACAGGCGCTAGCGGGTCGACGCTTCCGCGGGCGTGGCGCCCGCCCGGCCGACAGAGGCCGCGGCGACACCGATCCCGAGCCGCTCGATCCCGGCGAGGCGCGCACGATCGATCACGTCGACGAGCAGGCCGTGCTGGACCGTGCGATCCGCGCGGATCTCGAGCGCGCCCTCGCCGGTACCGAGCGTCGTGAGCCGGGCGTCGAGCTCCTCGACCCGGACCTCGTCTCCCTCGAGCAGCAGACGACCCGAGGCCTCGATCTCGAGCACGAGCGCCTCGTCTTCGGCGGTCGTGGCCGACTCGGCATCCGGGAGCTCGAGCGGAATACGCCGCTCCGCGAAGGAGCTCGTCACGACGAAGAAGATCAGCAGCAGCAGGACCACGTCGAGCAGCGACGAGAGCGGCATCGTCGCCTCGCTCGTGGGCGGACGGCCGAACTTCACGACCGTCGCCCCGCGAAGGGGGCCGAGTCACCCGACGGCGTCAGGCTCTCCTCCCCCGGCTCGCCGACCGCCCAGGACGGAGCGCCTGCTGCGCAGCGGACCGCACGGCCCTCGACGACGCATCCCGTGAGATGCTCGAGCGCGGCGACCCGATCCTCCGCCCGCCGCGAGAGCAGCGCATGGGCGCCGAGTGCGACGACGCCGATGCCGAGGCCCGCCGCCGTCGTGACGAGGGCGCGGAAGATGCCGCCTGCGACGATGCGGGCATCGCCGGTTCCCTCGAGCGCGATCCGATCGAAGGCCTCGATCATGCCGAGCACGGTCCCGAGCAATCCGATCATCGTCGCGAGACTGCCGAGCGCGGCGATCAGGGAGAGGTTGCGTCGCAGCCGATGGGCCTCCCAGGCACCCCGGGTCTCGAGCGCCGCCGGGTCGAGCGCCGGATCGAGGGCCGCCTCGCCCAGCCGCGTCAGAGCCGAACGCCCACCCGCGAGCAGCCGCTTCAGCTCGCCGCGATTGCCGACTTCGAGCGCCTCCGCGACCCGTGCGCCGAGCGCGGGCGGCACGGTCGCCGACGCACGCAGCGCGAAGCTCCGTTCGAGTACGCCACCCAGCACGAGGACGGAGCAGAGCGCGAGCGCGTGCATCGCCGGCCCGCCCATCACGTACCACTCGAGGGGCGTGCGCACGATCGCCGCGGCCCCCGCCATCTCGTCCGCCGATGCGGCGAGGCCCGAGAGCACGAGCCCCGCCGCCAGCACGACGATCGCCGCGCGTCGCTTCATGCCTGGTCTCCGCGACGACCGGCCAGGGCGAGGCCCGCGAGTCCGAGTCCCATGAGGAGCGCGGTGCCGGGCTCCGGTACGGGCACGATCGACACGAGGTCGACGTCGAAGGTGTAGGCGACATCGTCGTCCGTCAGCGCCGCGGGTGCGCTCGTCCCGATCTGGAAGTTGCCCACGTTCGCGAGCGAGGCGACGCAGCTGCCGCCCTCGGCGATGCAGAGGGGGCTCGACGGGTCGACGAGCCAGGTGACCTGCGTCCAGACGTTCGCCGACACGGTCTGGGTGCTGTCGAGGACCGCGCCCGGGAAGTTCGCCGCCGTCGCGATACGGAGGTAGAAGGAGAGGTCCTCGGGTGCGTCGTGGCGGATCATCGCCGTGATCGAGCCGACCCCGTCCGCGAGCCAATCCCCGATGAAGGCGCCGCCGCTCGCCGAGTCGGCCCCCGAAGCACGCAACACGATCGGCCCGCCGCCGAAGGGGCTCGTGTAGCCGAAGAGGTTGTATTGGCCCGAGGCGTAGCCGCCGCCGTCCGCACCGCCCGTGGCCGTGAAGGTGAGGGGCGCGTTGACCGCGTCCTCCCAGCCGGACACGTCCGAGTCGAAGGACTCGACGAAGGGGACCGTCGTGGCCCGGGACACGAGGGGAGTGAGGGCGAGGAGCCCGATCCAGAAGGGCATTCCGAGCAGCTTCCGATTCGACATCATTCGTTCCTTCGATTCGCGGACCCCGTCCTGCGGTCCCGCTCGTTCGATCTCTCGCTGGCTGGTGCCGGCTCCGGCCGGCTGGCGGGCATGGTTCGCGTCAGCTCCGCAGGGCCTGCTGCCCCGCGAAACGATTGTCCCAGCTGCGCTGGTGATGGAAGTGGAGGACGACGTGCTCGTCGGCCTTGCCGTGGAAGAGCGTGTTGTGCCACCAGACGTTCTCGTAGACTGGCCCCCGGTCGAGTACCTCGGCGAGGCAGTCGAGCTGGTTGCAGCGCGGCTTGCCGAGGTCGAAGGGGTCCGCCGTCTCGAAGACGTTGAAGACGAGGGAGCAGCGCGCCTCGGCGCGCAGCGCGTCCACGAGCGCGCAGTCCCGCGGCACGAGGGAGGTCAGGCTCGACGCGTCGAAGTCGTCGCTCGAGGCGTAGTAGCCCTCGGAGAGGTAGCGGATCCCCGCGTCGTAGATGGCGCGCGCACCCGACGCGACGTGCGCCTCGTAGAGGCCACGGAACTCGCCCGTCCTGGCCTCGAGCAGGCGTTCGTGCGGGAGCAGGCCGCAGACGATGCTGTGCATCGACACGCCGTTCCATCCGCCCGGCCGGCGCACCGCGACGATCGGCACGACGCCGATATGCGGCGCCCCGTTGCGCTCGTGCATCGTGTGATTGCGGAGCGCGACCTGCCAGGCCAGGAACTCCTTCGGAAGCGGGTTCGCACCCTTCATGGTCGACGTCTCCTCTTCTTCGGGGCCTGCGCCCCGGTCTCCTCAGAAGCTGCGGATCGGGTCTCCCGGCCCGAGCACCCGGATCCGCAGGCCGCGATCGTCGGCGTCGACGCGCGCGTCCACCCGGAACACGTCGAGCAGCGTCTCGCCCGTGAGCACCTCCGCCGGCGGACCGACGGCGTAGATGCGCCCCCGACTCAGCACGGCGATCCGGTCGGCGATCCGCGCCGCGTGCTCGAGGTCGTGGATCGAGAGCGCGATCGTCGTGCCACGCTCTCGATTCAGTCGTTCGAGCAGCGCGAGCAGCTCGAGCTGGTGGCGGAGATCCAGCGCGGCCGTCGGCTCGTCGAGCAGCAGACACTCGGGCTCCTGGGCGAGCGCCATCGCGAGAAAGGCACGCCGCCGCTCGCCTCCGGACAACGCCTCGAGAGGGCGATCGCGCAGATCCGCGAGCTCGACGGCCGCGAGCGCCTCCTCCAGCGCGCGGCGGTCGCGGTCTCCGAGCGGCGCAAAGCCCCCGACGTGCGGATGCCGCCCCGCGCGCACCAGGTCATCGACCGTCAGTCCTTCGGGACTCTGGGGATCCTGCGGCAGCCGTGCGAGACGCCGGGCGAGACGCCGGCGCGGCCAGCGCCGCACGGGCATCTCGCCGTAGAAGACCTCGCCGCGGCGTAGCGCGAGATCCCGACCCAGGGAGCCCAGCAGGGTCGACTTGCCGGAGCCGTTCGGCCCGACCAGCGCCAGGATCTCGCCCGAGCGCACGGCGAGGGAGACGTCGCGCACGGCGTCCCGGTCGATGCCGGGATGGCGCACGTGCAATCGCTCCGCGCGGAGCCGCACCGCCACGCAAGCCGTCTCGAGGGGCACGCTCACGGCAGCTTCCTCCAGAGGAGAAAGAGGAAGTAGGGTCCGCCGACCAGCGCGAGCAGCGCGCCGACGGGCAGCTCGATCGGCGCGAAGGCCGCACGCGCGATGGTGTCCGCGAGGACGACGAGCGCAGCACCCGCGAGCGCGCTGAGCGGGAGCAACGCGGCGTGCCCCGGACCGACCAGCAGCCGCATGGCATTCGGCACCACGAGTCCGACGAACCCCACGAGCCCGGCCGCGCTCACCGCGGCCGCCGTCAGCAGCGCCGCGAGACAGGCTGCGACGAAGCGCGCCCGAAGGACGTTCAAGCCGACCCCGCTCGCCGCCGCATCGTCGAGCAGCAGCAGATCCAGGTTGCGAAGACAGGAACCGACACCCAGGAGCGTCAGCAACGTCGGCGGCAACATGCGAGCGACGTCGTTCCAGCCCGTGCCGTTGAGCGAGCCCACGACGAAGGCCGTGAACGAGGGCGCGCGATCGGCGTAGAGGAACGTCAGCAGACCGGTGATCGCGAACAGGATCGCCTGCAGCGCGACCCCCGAGAGCACGATCCGGAGCGCACCCGGCGTACCCGCCCGCGAAAAGGCGAGCCCCGAGAGCGCGACGATCGCCCCGAGTCCGCCCAGGAAGGCCGACCACGGAACGAGTGCGCTCCGCTCGGGCCAGAGCAGGATCGTCACGAGCGCCCCGACGCCCGCTCCGGCCGTCACGCCGAGGATGCCCGGATCGGCGAGCGGATTGCGGACGGTCGTCTGGAGGAGCGCGCCGGCGAGCGCGAGGTTCATGCCCACGACCGCCGCGCAGGCGATCCGCGGCAGACGCACGTCCCAGACGACCGCGTGCAGCGGGTGCGTCGCCTCGAGGATCGAGCCCGGCAGCTCCGCGATCGGCAGGGCGACCGCACCGATCGCGAGCGCGCTGGCCGCCGCGCTCACGAGCAGCGCCGCGGCGAGCGAGAGCCAGACCGCGGGGCGGTCCGAGACGAGCTGCATGCGGCTCCGGATCTGCCAGACGAAGCTCGTCACCGCGCGGATCCCTCCGCATCGACCTTCGAGAGCCCCACGAGCGCCTGCGCCGCGCGCGGCAGCGCGAGCCCGGGATTCGCCGAGAAGAGCGCTGGATCGAGCACGTGCACGCCGAGTCGGGCACTCGCGATCGATGCCCAGGCGCCGCCCTCCCCGGCCCGCTCGAGGAGCTCGCGGCGCAGGCGCTGCGGGTCGCCGTGGGCGACGAGGAGCACGATCTCGGGACGCGCGACCGCGATCGCTTCGTCGCTGACCGGCACGAGCCCTGGGAGGCGCTCGTCGCCCGCGTCCCCGATCGTGAGCTCGAAGCCGAGGTCCACGAGCAGGCTCCCGAGCCACGAGCGCTCGGTCATCACGTAGTACGAGCCCGGCGTGCCGAAGAGCGGCAAGACGCGCTCGCGCCTGGCCGTCGTCATCGCCGTGAGCTCCGCGCGTGCGCGCGCGACCTCGCGCTCGAGTCCCTCGCATCCGCCCAGGGTGCGCGCCACGTCGTCGAGCGCCTCGAGCGTCGCGCCGACGCTCGAGGTGTCGAGCAGCATCAGCCGCGCGCCGAGCCGTGCGACGGGCTCCTCGAGGCGCGCATGGATCGCGGCGTCCCCGACCACCAGCGCCGGGCGCGCGCTCGCGAGCTGCTCGAGGTTCGGCGAGTGCGGATTGCCGAGATCGACGAGACCCGCGGCGACCGGGTCGCGGAGGCTGCGGCGGACGCTGGCGACGACGAGCACCTCGTCCTCGGGGTTCGCGCGCGTGAGGGCCTCCTCGACGAAGGGCAGGAGCGTCGCGACGCGGGTCGTGCCCTGGGCGCGGGCAGACGGAACGAACGAGGCCAGCAGCAGCAGTACGAGGAGCACGAGCGATCGGAGCCGAGTCGGGTCGTGGAACGGGGCGAACATCGGGGGATCTCTCCGAGAATTCATGGCGCGGGGACGACGGACGCGGATGGCGTCAGCGGGTCGGAGCCCGACTCGCGGGCGAGGACGAGCCCTTCACCGAGTGCGGCATGGGCCTCGAGGAAGCGGGCGAGGATCTCGGGCGCGAAGTCGACGCCCTTCTCGCGATGCAGATAGATGCGGAGGAAGGGCGCGGCCTCGCTCTGCTCGCGCAGCTCGAAGAAGAGCACGCGCCGGCCCGAGCGCGCGTGGGTCGTGTCGTGGGAGCGGAGGACGCGGATGCGATCGGAGGCGAGGTGCCAGTGATAGGCGGGCGTGACGATGTTCAGGAATCCGCCTTCGAGGCTGAAGGGCGCCACCTCGCAGAGCGCCTCGAAGACGCTCGGCCCGCAGGCAGAGATCACGCGCAGGCGTCCGAGCGATCCGAGCAGTCGGAAGAAGCGCGGGACGGTCCAGTCGGACTCGGCGCGTGTGGAATCGGTTCGGACCATCGACTCGGCCAGCTCCCGAGGCCGCCTCCGCTCGAGGCGAAGGGGCGGCCCATGACGCGCGCGGGCTCCGGGTGGAACCGGAGCCGGTCGCGCAGGCTGGCTCGAGGCGGGCGCGCCGCGGCGGGCGGCGGCGGGCTCTGGCTGGCGTGCGAGCGGGATCATGACATATTGAAAATGAATTTCAACTTCATTAAGGTGCGACGGCGTCCACTGCTCCAGCAAGCCCGGATCTCGCCAGCCAGGAGGACCCGGACGCAGACACGCCCCCCCGTGGGTGGGCTCTGGGGTCCTTCTCTCTTGTCTCCGCACCGATCCAACCCCCGCCGCATCCTCCCCCTCGCCCTGGCGCTCGCCCTCGGCGCACCGCCCTTCGCGTGGGCCGAGCCGACCGACGTCGGCGCGATGCCCGCTCCGTCTGCGGACGCGCCGACGGACCCCGCGCCACCGGTCGTGCAGGCGGACGCCATCGCGGTCGAGGACCAGCGCCTCCGACCCGCCGAGATCTACCAGGACACGCCCGTCGAGACCGAGATCCTCGACGCCGAGACCCTCGAGTCGCTGCCGGGCATCACGCTCGTCGACGTGCTCGACGCGATCCCCGGGCTGCGGATCACGGAGCAGGTGCAGGGCCAGCGCGGCGCCGTGCGGATCGATGGCCTGCTGCCGGAGTACACGGAGCTGCTCGTCGACGGCCAGCGTTATGCGGGCGAGAACGACGAGGCGAACGACGCCGGGGATCTGCTCTTCGCCGACGTCGAGCGGATCGAGATCCTGCGCGGCCCGCAGTCGCTGCGTTATTCGCCGCGGGCGATGGGCGGCGTGATCAACGTCCTGACTCCGGCTCCGCCGACCGACGGACTCTTCGTCCGCGGTCGTTTCGGCGCCGGCGACCAGGAGCAGCTCACGGCCGACGCCACCGGGGCCTGGGGCAACGCCTCGACCGGCGGCCGGCTGACGATCTCGCACTATCAGATCGGCGGATTCGATCCGCCCGACGCGAATAGCGGTGACCCCGACGACGGACTCGGCTCCCCCTTCGGCAAGGGCTCGACCTACCGCACGACCGACGTCTACGGGACCTTCGTCGCGCGACCGAGCGACGCGCTCACCCTCACGACCCGGGCCGGCTACCGCCTGCGCGACGACGCGCTCGCGACGGGCGACGGACCCGTCACGGCGCGCCGCGAGCGGGAACGCTGGCTCCTCTCGCAGAAGGCCCGGGCGCAGCTCACGGACGCGACGGCGCTCCTCGGCACCTTCACCTTCTCCCTCGAGACGACCGAGAGCACCGTCGGCCGCGCCTTCGAGCTCGTCGACGACCGCGAGCGCCTCGAGCTCGCCGTCGAGCATCTGCTCGAGTGGGGTCCGACCACGCACGTCGTGACCCTCGGTGCAGACCTCGAGACCAACGCGATCCGCGTCGACGAGCGCCCCGTCACCCTCGGAACGGGTGACGTCTACCGCCCCGACGACGTCGACCGACGCTTCCATCGCGCCGGCTTCTACGGCCTCGTCGAGTCGGACCTCACGTCCTGGCTCGCGACGGAGGTCGGCCTCCGGCGACAGATCCACGAGGCCTTCGCCCCGGCCTGGCTGCCCCAGGCCGCGATCCTCGTGACCGCCTGGCGATGGGACGAGGAGCGCGCCCTCAAGCTCCGGCTCACGGCGGGGCGCGGCGTCCGCTACCCCTCGCTCCGCGACGTCTTCCAGCCCCCCGCACCGCAGGTCGGCGCGACCTATTTCCTGGCCGGTAGCGAGGACCTCCTGCCCGAGAAGGTCTGGGCCGTCCGCGGCGGCTTCGAGGTCGACCCCACGCGCTGGCTCTCGGTCTCGGCGATGGGCTTCCACAGCGAGACGAAGCGCTTCATCCGGGCCCAGTACGACGGCCTCGACATCCAGGTCGACGAGCGTGTGATTCCCGCGGATCCGCTCCTCTGTCCCGTCCTGCCCGCGTTCTGCGTCGACCAGGTCTCACCGGTAGTCGCCCCCGTCTACGAGAACCGCAACCTCGACGACCTCGAGTCCTGGGGCGTCGAGGCGCGTCTCGAGCTGCGCCCGCACGAACGGATCGAGCTCCAGCTCGGCTACACCTGGAACCGCACCCGGGTCGTCGACTCGAACGTCCTCTTCGACGAGCTGCCGAATTCGCCGCGTCACGTCGCGAATGGCCGCATCCGCGTCGAGCTCCCCGTGACCGACACGGTCGTCACGGTCCGCGGCCAGTGGCGGGACCGCGCGATCCTCGAGGGCAGCGGAACGGGGCTCGTCAGCTTCGCGCTCGATGCGGAGTCGAATACCGCCTTCGACCTCGACCTCCGCCTGCAGCAACCGCTCGAGCGCTGGCTCGGCGCGAAGCTCGTGCTCTTCGCCGACGTCAACAACGTGACGGACAACCGCGTCATCGACTCCTACGTCGTCCGCGGACGCTCCTTCTTCCTCGGCCTGCGTGGCGAGTTCGACTGACGCAGCCCCGCTCCAATCCCGTCCCGTTCCTGGAGGAATCCCACCATGCCGTCCCCCCGAATGCTGCACGCTGCGATCCGACGCCTGCGTCTGCTCGCCCTCCTGATCGCCACGGCCCTCGCGAGCGCCGGATCGGTCCAGGGCGACACGATCGTGATGCAGGCGAGCGAGGACACGGCGCCCTATTCCTTCCTGCCGAGCCTGCCCCGCCATACGAGCCCGACCCTCTATGCCTTCCGCTCCCTCGACGAGCAGAACGTCGAGCACGACTTCGAGACCTATCTCTGGTTCGACGTCGCCGAGGAGGACCTCCCGCCCGGCCACGTGCTCGTGCAGGCACTCCTCGTGAACACCTATGCCTTCGACTTCACGGGCTTCGGCGATCCCTCGTCCGATCCCGGCACGATCGAGTGCCGCGAGGTCCTCGAGCCCTGGACCCAGACGAGTCTCACCTGGAGCAACCGGCCCGAGTACGACGCCCCCTTCGATTCGGTCACGGGCATCACGGGCTTCGGCGCGATGATCTGTGACGCGACGGCCGTCGTCTTCGACTGGATCCACGGCGTGCACCCGAACGAGGGCTTCGCCCTCACGAACCCCGGCGAGCGCGTGATCGGCATGCACTCGCTCGAGTCCGGGCAGCCCGGTGCACTCCTGCCGACGCTGATCCTGACGACGGAGCTGCCGGAGCCGGGTCTCGGGCTTGCGCTCGGCGTCGGGGTCTTCGGTCTCGTGCTGTCCGGATGGATGCGGCGGGAGCGGGGACGAGCCGGAGCCGATCGATGACGACGCCGGGGCGGGACCGACCGCCGGAGAGGAAGACCGGGAGCCCGCAAGAGGACTCCCGCGACGAAAGGAGTACGGAGATGAGCGAACGCACCCCGAGCGGGGACGCCCTCGCGAGCCGACTCGGAGAGACGCCTCGCCTGCGCGCGAGCGAGGTCCTCGGCCCGCGTGGGCTCGTGCAGATCGAACACGATGGCGAGGTCTACACGCTGCGCCTCACCCGCAACAACAAGCTGATCCTGACCAAGTAGCGGAGGTCGAGTCGTCGTGATGAAGCGGGATCGGAGCCTCGCGATCGCGATCGCCGTGTCGGCGGGACTGCACGCACTCGTCGCGGTCGGCGCCCACGATCGGGCGATCGCGCACGAATGGCGGCCCGGCGCGAAACGAGAGACGGTCGCGGTCCGCGTGGTCGCGTTTACGCCGCCCGCCGCCCAGGCACCGCCTGCCACGACGCCTCCCGAGCCGAGACGGGTCGAGCCCCCGCCGCGCGCGAAGCCAACGCCCGCGCCCGTCCCGCGCACGGAGAAGCCGCCCGAGCCCGCTCCACGCGCCGAAGCCGCCCGATCGCAGCCCGAACCAACCCCCTCGGTCGAGTCTCGCGAATCGTCGGCGGCGGCAGCGGCCGCAGCGACGCTCGATGCGCGCCCCCCTGCCGAGCCGGGTCCCGGGACTCCGCCCGCGCGCCCAACGACCGAGCCCACCGAGGACCTCGTCGCCCGCTACGTCGACGCGGTCCGCGAGCGCATCCTCACACGACGTCGCTACCCCGCCCTCGCCCGCAAGCGCGCGATCGAGGGGCTCGTCGTCGCGCGCCTCGCGATCCGCGCCGATGGCCGTCTCGACGACCTCGCGCTCTCGGACGGCGCCTCGAGCCTCCTGCGTCGCGCGAGCGACCAGGCGATCCGGAGCGCCGCCCCCTATCCCCCGCCGCCCCACGGTGCGATCGCAATCGAGATCCCGCTCGAGTACTCCCTGCGCGACGTACGTTAGGCATTTCGCGCGGCCGCCCCGGACGCGGCGGCGTTCAGCGCACCGGCGAGAGGGTCACGAAGACGAGCCCCGTCACGACGAGCGCGACCCCGAGGAGCTCCCGCGCTCCGATCCGCTCCCGCAGCCAGAACGCGCTGACCGCGAGGGTGAAGACGAGCTCGACCTGCCCGAGTGCTCGCACGAGCGCCGCGTTCACGAGGGCCATCGCGGTGAACCAGCCCGCGCTCGCCGCCATCCCGCTCGCCCCGACCGCGAGCCCCGTCCGCCATTGCCGCCGCACGACGCCGAGCGTCGCCGGCTCGCGCCAGGCGAGGAACGCGCCGTAGACGACCGTCTGGATCGTGAGCGCCACCGCCAGCGTCACGGCGGCCGCCCGCGGCGCGGATTCGAGCGGGAGCGCGAGCGCCGCCGCCCGGAAGCCGACCGCCGCGACGCCGAAGAACGATCCCGATGCGAGCCCGAGCGCGAAGGTCCGCGGCCCGACCCCTTCGAGACTCGATCGTCCCGTCAGCACGAGCACGCCCACGAAGCTGATCGCGATCCCGACGAGACCCGCCGTGCCGATCGCCTCGCCGACGAATACCAGGCCGAAGAGCGCCGCCTGCGCCGCCTCCGTCTTCGAGAGCACGGTCCCGACCGCGAAGCGCCCGCCCGCGAAGGACGCGAGCAGACACGCCGTCGCCACGATCTGCGCGATCGCCGCCATCGCGACCCAGCCCCAGAACGCCTCCCTGCCCAGGTAGCGCCAGGGCGTCCCCGTCATCGCGATCGCATAGATCCACGCGAGCGGCAGTGCGTAGAGGAAGCGCACGTACGCCCCGCCATGCACGGTCGACCCGTCGGCGAGCCGCTTCTGCAGGAGCGAGCGCACGTTCTGCAGGAACGCCGCGGCGATCGTGATCGGGATCCAGGCGTCGGGGGACATCGGGGCTCGGATGGGGAGGGTCGGCAATCTCGGTGCGCGGCGAGGATAGCGGTCGGTCGCAGCGCCCCCGCTGGCCCATCGGCAGCTTCGCTGGAGCCCGCCGCACGCCCGATAGCGAATGCACGGCCAGACCGGCGGGTCCGCGATTGACGGTCGCCGCGGCGCTGGCGATGCTTCCCCGGTGTCGCAGCAAGGCCTCGTCGACCCGCTTCCCGCGCTCGCGCCCGAGCTGCCCGTGATCGGCGCCGCGCTGCCGCTGCTCCGGGATCCCGTCCGCTTCCTCGCGTCCTGCCGACGGCGTCTCGGCGACACGTTCCTCGTGAGGCTCTTCGGCCGCGAGATCCTCTTCGTGTTCTCCGCCGCGGGCGTGCGAAGCCTCTGGGCCGCTCCGGAGGACACGCTCAGCAAGGGCTTCGCGGACTTCGAGATGATCCGCGCGAAGGTCCCCGAGGAGCTCTTCCAGGGCCGCCGCACCCGACCTCACGACCTCTTCTCGCGCGACGATGTCGAGGAGTATCTGAAGAACGTGATCGACGCGGTCGACGCCGAGCTCGACGCCCTGGGTGACGCGGGCGAGGTCGAGCTCTTCGGTCTCACGCGTCGGGTCGGCCATCGCGTCGGCCTCGCGTCCTGGGGCGGCGTCACCGGCGAAGCGACCCGGTACCTGGCGGACGTGATCCGGGCCCTCGACGCCCTCGACACCTCGGACGCCTTCGTGCACCCGGTGAAGACGCTGGTCGCGAATCTCGGCGGAAAGCGGGACGCCCGCAGAGCCCTCCGCGAGCTCGAGGCGCTCTACGAAGGAATCCTCCGGATCCGCGAGCAGGCGCCCCCGCAGCGGCCCGACCTCTTCGACCGCTTGTGCGGCCACTGGGAAGGCGAGCCCTCGCCCGCGCGGGAGATCGGCATCGCGCGGGACGCCGTGCTCGTGCACCTGGGCTCGATGTCGAACCTCTTCGCCGCCAAGGCCTGGACCGTGGTCCATCTGCTGGAGAGCCCCGAGCGGCTCGAACGCGTCCGTGCCGGCGATCGCGCCCTGCTCACGCGCTGCGCGCACGAATCGATCCGTCTCCACCAACGCTCGATCGTCCTCCGACGCGCGCTTCGCGAGACGTCCATCGCCGACGAGACTGCGACCTATCGTCTGCGCCCGGGCGCGTTCGTCGCCACGATGATGCCCAACACGAACACGTCGGCGGCGCCCCGTCTCGACCGCTTCGATCCCGACCACTACGACGGCGGTCGCTTCCTGCGCACGAAGGAGCTCGAGACGCGCGAGCTCGTCACGACCTTCGGCCACGGCGCGCACGCCTGTCCCGCGATGCGCTTCTCGATCGAGGCGATCCAGCACTTTGCGAGCGAGCTCGTCCGGCGCTTCGCGCTCGAGCCCCGCTACGCGCAGCCCGGCCCGCTGCGGAATCAGATCGGCGGCATCGCCCGCGCCGACCGGCCGTGTCGGGTGGCCTATCGGCGGCGGGTCCCGGGAGAGCGATCCGAGCGAGGCCCATCGACGGCGAGCGCACTCGGCGTCGCCTGAGGGTGCTGGCGCCCCGGGCAGGAGTCGAACCTGCGACCCGCTGCTTAGAAGGCAGCTGCTCTATCCGCTGAGCTACCGGGGCCCGGCGGAGAAAGTAACGGACATCTCCCCGGGCGCCGGAGGCCCGGCCGCGGCGGCCTCCTCGAAGCCGATCGCCTGCAGGATCAGAGAGCCGGGATCGGGGCCTCCGGAGAGGATGAGCGCCAGGTGCCCGTCCTCGGAGAGCACGGGCGGCGGATCCATCGGGATCCGCAACGCGAAGGGGCCCGCACGCGGGATCTCGACCTGACGCTGGGGCCCACCGCCGAGGACGCTCACCCCGACCCGGCCGGGTCGCAGCGCATGGATCCGCAGCGCGAGCGGGCCGTCGGCCGCGCGCACGGCGACGAGTCCGCGCAGACCGAGACGCCAGCCGCCCGGATGGCCCGCGACCGCGCCGGCGGGGCGCCAGTCGACCCAGCCGTCGGAGAAGGCAGCGGCGTAGGGCGCCACGCGAAGATCGAGGAACGACGGATCCGACGCGGGATCGAGCACGACGGCCGTGCCGGACTGGATCGCGGCCACGTCGATCCCGGGCGGTGGCGCGCTCGCGGGAAGCGAGAGTGCCTGCGAGAGGACGCGTGCGGCGATCGCATGACCCGCTTCGTTCAGATGCAGGTCGCGGGCGTAGACCGGGTTCCCCTCCCGCACGGCCGCACGCAGCGGCGCGAGCAATGCCTGCGCCTCGATTCCCTCCGCGGCGAAGAACGCCGCGAGCCGACGCTCGGGCAGACTCCAGTCGACCCAATCCTCGAGGCGACGGCCGTGCGCGCGGGCCTCGATCTCGAAGCCGATCCGCTGGGGTGTCATGACGACCTGGTCGATGCTCGGCACGACGAGCACGACGAGGCGGGCACCGAGCGCCTCGCAGCGATCACGGAACGCGCGGAGCAGCACCTCGGTCTCGCGCCACGCGACCTCCCAGCGATCGTGCTCGTCGTGCGTACGGAAGACCTCGAGATACTCACGCGGCGGCAGCCCGGCCTCGATCCGCGCCTCGACCGAGCGCGGATCGAGCCGGCCGAGATCGGGCGGCGCGAGCAGCAGCTCCGCATGACCGAAGCTCGTGAGATGCCGCCTGAGCCACGAGCGCACGGGCCCGATCCATCGCGTCGAGAGCCGACCCGCGGCGTCGACCGCGAGGTAGGGCCGGATCGCGTCGCCCGGGCTGACCGTCGTCGCGCCGGCGAGTCCCCAGGCGTTGTTCACGACGTCGTTGGACGGGTAGAGGACGAGGACGATCTGGTCGGGGCGCAGCCGCGGACCGAGGCGGTCGAGCAGCAACAGCTCCTGTCCCGTGCCGTAGTCGATCGCACCGAGGGCGTAGACCTCGGCCTTGCGCCCGGACACCTCGAGCGCCCGCTCGAGCCGCGCCGTCATCAGGTCCGACGCCGCAACGCCCTCGCCGACGACGAAGGAGTCTCCGAAGACGGCTACGCGCGTCGTCTCCGCGGACTTCCCGACCGCGGGCAGGGGGCGACCCCGGAACCCGTCGCGATCGAGGCGCACCTCGTGCTGCCGCGTCGGGTCGAGCGGCGAGACGTCGACTCGCGCGTACCCCGGCCGCCCGCGAAAGCCGAGCACGCGATCGAGCACGAGCGGCGCCCGATGATAGGCGGGGGGCGGCAGCAGGACTCGCGCGCCGAGCTCGAGCAGGCCGAGTGCCAGAGCGAGGGACGCGAGCAGGAGAGCCGCCCGGCGCGAGCCCCCCGTCAGCGCAGCGCCTCCGCGAAGCGCTCGAGCGCCGCGAGATGCGCCTTCACGTCGGGCAGCGCATGGTTCATCGTGACGAGCGAGAGATGCGTCCCCCCCACCTCCGCCCAGATCCGCGCCTGCTCGCGGAAGTAGTCGGGATCGTCGAGCGCGCCGCCCATCAGGATCAGCTCCGCGCCGAAGCCCTCGACGTCGCGCCCGGCCTCGGCGACGAGCTTGCGCGTCTGCCCGAGCGCCTTCGCCGCGACCTTCGCGTCGCCCCCGTAGAGGAAGCCATCCCCGATCCGTGCCGCCCGCGCATAGGCCGCGGGCACGAAGCCGCCCAGCCAGATCGGAATCTCGCGCCCCGGCAGAGGCAGCAGACCCGCGCGATCGATGCGATGGTGCTCGCCGCGGTAGTCGACGACGCGCTCGCGCCAGAGCCGGCGCAGCACCTCGATCTGCTCCTCCTGTCGTTTGCCGCGATTGCCGAAGTCCTCGCCGAGGGCCTCGTACTCGACGTAGTTCCAGCCGACGCCCACGCCGAGGCGCAGACGCCCGCCCGAGAGGAGGTCGACCTCGGCGGCCTGCTTGGCGACGAGCGCCGTCTGGCGTTGGGGCAGGATGAGCACGCCCGTCGCGAGCTCGATGCGCGAGGTCACGCCGGCGAGGAAGCCGAAGAGGACGAAGGGCTCGTGGAACAGCGAGTCCTCGGTATAGGGACCCGTGAGCCTCGGCTCGCGATCATGGGTCGCGCCGAGGACGTGGTCGTACACGACGAGGTGATCGAGGCCGAGCCCCTCGACGGTCTGCGCGAAGTCGCGGACGACGGCGGGGTCGGGTCCGATCTCGGTCTGCGGGAACACGGCGCCGAGCTGCATGGGGACCTCCGGTTGCGGGGAGCGTCGCACGGCGGCGGCGGCGAGCCAACCGCAGCGCGCGCGACAGCGCGATGGATCGCACGCAGCCGGCGGGGTCGGCCGGGCCGAGGACGCCCGCGAGCCCCCTCGCTCGCGCGCGCCGGGCGGCGTAGCCTTCGAGGGTCCGCGTGCGCGGGCGGCGATGCGGGAGGTCGGGAAGATGCGGGACGGTGCAACCCTGGATCGGACGTGGCAGAAGGTGCTCGCGGCCGGGGCCGTGCCCGGCGCGGTCGTGGGCTGCGTCGCACTCGCCATGGCGATGATGGACGCGGGCGTCCCACCGGCGGCGACGGTGCTGCCGATCGGCGCGGGCATGCTGCTCGTCGTGGCGGCGCTCGAGCGGGTCCTCCCCTGGCATCGCGGCTGGCTGCACTCCCGGGGCGATCTCGGCGTCGACGCGCTCTACCTCCCGACACAGGCCGGCGTCGGTGCCCTCTTCGGCCCGCTCGCCGCGAGCCTCGCGGTCGCCGGAGGCGGCGCAATCGAGAGGCTCTCGCCCGGCGGCGTCTGGCCCTCGGAGTGGCCGCTGATCGCCCAGATCGTCCTCGCCAGCGTGATCCGCGAGTTCTTCGACTACTGGGCCCATCGCGTCATGCACGAGGCCGACTTCCTCTGGCGCTTCCATGCGACCCACCACAGCGCCCCGCGCCTCTACTGGCTGAACGGCACCCGCGCGCATCCCATCGAGATCGCCTTCCGCTTCGGCCTCGTCGGCGTGATCCCCCTCGCCGTGCTCGGCGTCGACGAGCGGGTGCTCGCGCTCACCTCGGTCGCCGCGCTCGCCGCGGACACCTTCCAGCACGCGAACGTCGCCCTCCGCCTGGGTCCCCTCGCCTGGGTCTACAGCATCGGCGACGCCCATCGATGGCATCACTCGCGCGTGCGCGAGGAGGCCGACCGCAACTACGGCAACGTCTACCTCTTCTGGGACGCCGTCTTCGGCACGCGTTACCTGCCCGCGGATCGCGAGCCCCCGACGGACGTGGGCATGACCGGCCTCGACGCGTTCCCGCGCGGCTTCCTTGCGCAGTGGCTCTCGCCCTTCCGATGGGGCCGCATCCTGCGCGAGAGCGGGAGCGGAACGACGTGAGCGCGCGACCGCGCGACGGATTCGCACCCCGCGGCGTCGTGCCGGGCTTCGAGCCGGCGCTGCGCGAGGATCACGCACGCGACGTCGCGATCGCGGCCGACCTCCACGACCCCGAGGACGTGCTCGCCTGCATCCTCGACCCGAAGCGGCGCGGCACGCTCTACCCCTACCTGCATCGCCTGCGAACGCTCGCCCCGATCCTACGGACCGAGCAAGCGACGGGTCGCCCGGCCCGGGTCGTGACGAGCCACGCCGCCGTGCGCGAGGCGCTCCGCCATCCCGACGTGCGCAGCGACGAGCGCGGCACGGCCGCCTTCGACGTCGGCCCGAAGGGCACGGCCTTCGTCGAGATGCAGAAGAACACGCTGCTCTTCCTGCCGCCGGCGAAGCACGACCGCGTCCGCACCCTGATCTCGCGCGCCTTCACGCCGCGCTCGGTCGAGCTTCGCGAAGACCGCATCTCCCGGGTGATCGACGACCTGATCGACGAGGTCGGGACGGCGGGCCGGATGGATCTCGTCCACGACTTCGCCTTCCGGCTGCCGATGGTCGTGATCTGCGAGATGCTGGGCGTACCCGCCGAGGATCTCCCGACCTTCTACGACTGGGCGATCGCCTCGAGCCGCCGCGGCGAGATCGGCGGCATCACGGACGAGATCGTCCGCGCCGGCGAGGAGGCGACCCACGGCTACACCCGCTACTTCCTCGACCTGATCGAGGACCATCGCCGCCGCCCGCGCTTCGACCTGATGAGCGCCTTGATCGACGCGCGCAACGAAGACGGCTCGCGACTCTCGGACGAGGAGCTCGTCGGCAGCTGCTACATCCTGCTCCAGGCCGGTCACGGCACGACCCAGGACCTGCTCGGCATGGGCATGCTCGCCCTCCTGCGACATCCCGAGCAGCTCGAACATCTGCGCCGCCACCCCGAGAAGATCCCGACCGCCGTCGAGGAGCTGCTGCGCTACGACACCTCGGTCCAGGTGAGCCAGCGCGTCGCCGACGAGCCCTTCCGGCTCGGCGACACGACGATCGGCGGGGACGAGGTCTGCATCCTCCTGAACGGCGCCGCGAATCGCGACCCCGCCGTCTTCTCCGAGCCCGACCGCCTCGATGTGACGCGCCAGCCGAATCCGCACGTGAGCTTCGGCCTCGGGCGGCACACCTGCCTCGGCGCGTCGCTCGCGCGCATGGAGCTGCGCTGCGCGATCGACGCCCTGCTCCGCCGGCTGCCGACGCTGCGTCTCGACGACGAGGCGAAGCCCGCCCATCGCGACAGCCTCTTCCTGCGTGGGCTCGCGACGCTTCCGGTCCGCTTCGAGCCCGTCGCCGCGAGGTCCGCCTAGCCTCGATACGACCTCGACGGAGGGACGGACGCGCTCCGCGAGGACAGGCGGGAGCGACTAGGGAGACGCGTCGCGCGGTGCGAGGTAGCGCTCGATCAGGCGTCGATCGACCGCCTCGGGTCGCAGCTCGAGGTAGCGCTCGAGATGTGGACGCGCCGCGTCGGGCTCGCGCAGATCGCGGAGGAGCAGGCCGAGGGCGCGATGGGCGTCGGCATCGGCCGGCGCCAGCTCGATCGCCCGCTCGTAGTCGGAGCGGACCGTGGGAGCGCGGCGCCCCGCCGCATCGACGGCGCGGGTGATCTCCGCCCGCAGCCAATAGGCGCGCGCGCTGTCGGGGTGCCGCGTCAGGTGACGATCGACGAGCTCGCGAGCCCGGTCGGCGTGCCCCGCCTCGAGCGTGAGCTCCGCGACGGCGAGCCGCACGCCGTCCTGAGCCTCGAGGAACGTCTCGCGTCGGACCACGTCCCCGGCCCGGCCCTCGCGCACCAGCCGACGCGCACGAACGCGCATGGCACGGATCCGCACCTCCGCCTCGAAATGGCTGTCCCAGGAAGTCACCCTCGCCCAGGCGGGTGGACGGTCGTCGCGCACGTGTCGCAGCATGCGGGCCGCCTCGTCGGGCGCGTAGCCGGCCGACGTGACGAGTGCGAAGCCGAGCTCGTCGGCCTCGTCCTCGAGATGCCGACTCAGCCACATCCGGTCGACGTGGGAATCCGTCTCCGCGCCGAAGCGCTCGTCGAGCAGCTGATGTCGCAGCAGCACGTGCGCGGCCTCGTGACCGAGCAGGAACGCGAGCTGCGCCTCGTTCTCGAGTTCGACGAGCAGGCCCGCCGTGACCAGGATCGCCCCGTTCGGAAGGGCGAAGGCGTTGCGCTCGACGGCGGCATAGACGCGCGGCGTGAGCGTCGGCGCCGCCGCCGGGAGCTCCGGGATCAGACGCGCGACGATCCCGGTCAGATAACGATCGAAGGAGTCATTCTCGACGAGTCCGTCCTCCTCGACGACCCGGGCGAGGGACTCGTCGGCCTCCCTCGCGAGCCCCTCTTCCTCCGCACTCGGGGTCTGCCCTGTACGCGCGGCGTCGAGCCAGGACGGGACCTCGGGGACGGGCGGCGGCACGTAGCAGCCGCCCTCGAGAAGGGAGCCCGCGACGACGAAGGCCACCAGGAGCGCATCGCGACGTGCGCGGCAGAACGAACGCCTCATCGCAGCGGCCAGACGAGGCGATCGCCCGGGATCGCTCCCATGGGTGTCCCCTGATCCCGGAGCGCGCTCGCCTCCGGCCCGAGCGCTGCACGGATCGCCTCGTCGAGCGCGACCTCGTCCGTCAGCCAGTTGTCCTCGGGAAGCTGATCCGTGCCGCGGGTGACGCTCAGGCGGATCAGCGGCTCGATGCCGGCGCTTCGAAAGCCCAGGGGCTCCCCATCGAGATCGCCGATCGCCACCCAGAGCGAGAGCGCCGCCACCCAGCCCGACTCGGCAACGCCCCCGAGCACGTTCAACAGCTGTCGTCCCGTCGAGGTGATCGACACGACGCGGCCGTCCCAACGAGCGCCACCACCCGAAAACGGCGAACGGACCTGAACGACGCTCACGAAGAGCCGATGGTCGCAGCCGAGCCCGCGCTCGCCGAGCGCCAGGCGAAGCTCCGCGAGGAAGCGATCGAAGCGCTCGACGTCCCGACGACCGGTCAGGGGATCGAAGACCTCACCCCACGTCTCGTCCACCCGCTCGATCGCGCTCTTCACCTGCTCGCTCGCCACGACCTCGAAGCCCGCGGCACGGAACACGTCCGCCACGCGACGCTCGAGCCGATCCGCGCGTTCGTCCGCTTCGAAGGGCAGGCGGACGGGGTCGAAGCAGAGGCGCGCGGCGCGCGCGGTCGGAGCCAGGATCGGGACGAGACCGATGATGCCGAGCAGGACGCCTGCAAGGCGGATCGGCCATCCACGTCGGATTCCCGATCGACGGGCCGGACGGACACGACGGGTGGGATGGCCTCGCACGGCCCTACGTTAACATGGCGCTATGTCGAGGACCGCCCGGCGCGCCGAAGCCAGCCCCGCCCCTTCGCCGCAAGACCGGGTGCCGAGCCGGGTCCTCCTCCTCGCACTGGCCGCGATCGTCTGCTCGGGCTGCGCGACGCCAACGCCCTTCGATCCCTTCCAGATCCCGCGCGAGCAGCTGCGCGATCGCGTCCGAACGATCGCCGTGGTGCCACTCCACGCCGCCTTCGGCCTGATCGACGAGGGACGCGCGCAACAGGAAGTCCTGTCTCCGCTCGTCGAGCGGCTCCGCGAGGCGGGCTACGGGATCGTGGCCCCCGAGGTCTGGACGGCGCTCTGGACGAGCTACGCCCGGGACGTGGGCGAGGTCTACGACCCGTCGACGGCCCGCGCCGACTCCGAGCGATGGGAGATCGTCGAGAGCGCCGTGTACAGCGCACTCGCGTCGGGTCATGGCGCCGACGCCGTGCTCTACACGAGCCTCGAGCTGGTGGACCTGCTCGATACCGGATCCGAGGTGGTGCTGTGCGGCGCGATCGAGCCCGTCTACTGGCCGGGGCCTCGACCGCCCCGACACACGGTCCTCGCGCGCGGACTCTGCCTGCAGGTCGCCCTCTTCGACATGGAGGAGAGCTTCCTCTACGGGATCCGCTCGGGTGTCGAGGTGATCGAGACCTACGCCGAGCAGACCCGCGCACGCCGCTCGATCGAGGATCGGGTGCGCGACGAGAAGAAGCTCCACGAGACGATCGACCGCCTCGTCGGGCCCCTCGTCGAGCTGCGCGCCGGCTCCGTCTCGGGTGCCGCGGGAGTCGACTAGGTCGGCTGCCAGGCCCCGCTCGCCCCGGCTAGCATCCGGTCATGTCGGAATCGATCCCGCTCCGCTCCGGTGTCTTCCTCGCGCCCTACCACGCCGACGACGAGAGTCCGACGCTCCAGCTGCGGCGAGATCTCGACCTCGCACGCCACCTCGACGCGCTCGGCTACGACGAGCTGTGGGTGGGGGAGCACCACTCGGCTTCCTTCGAGACGATCGCCTCGCCCGAGCTCTTCATCGCCGCCGCCGCGGAGCGCACGCGTCGCATCCGGCTCGGCACGGGCGTCGTCTCCCTGCCCTATCACCATCCGCTGATGGTCGCCGAGCGCATCACCCAGCTCGACCACCAGACCGGAGGCCGGGTCATGCTCGGCGTCGGGCCGGGGCAGCTGCCGAGCGATGCGCACATGATGGGGATCGACGTCGCAAGACAGCGCGGCATGATGAACGAGTCGCTCGAGGTGCTGATCCCGCTGCTGCGCGGGGAGACCGTCACGCACTCGACCGACTGGTTCACGCTGCGCGACGCGCGTGTCCAGCTCGCCGGGCGCATGCCGACGCCCGTCGAGATGGCCGTCGCGGCCGCCGTCTCGCCCTCCGGTCCGAGTGCGGCGGGGCGGCATGGGATCGGGATGTTGTCGATGGCGGCGACGAGCGGCGCCGGCTTCGATCTGCTGCCGGCGCATTGGGCGCTCTGCGAGGACGAGGCCCGCCGGAATGCCCACACCGTCGACCGGCGGAGCTGGCGGCTCGTGGTGCCGATGCATCTGGCCGAGAGCCGGGAGCAGGCCCACGCGGACATGCGGCATGGTCTGCTCGCCCTCGTGCGCTATTTCGAACGCCTCGGTGGCGAGGAGATGAAGGCGATCCGGACCGTCGAGCAGGCGATCGAGCAGTGGACCCGACACGGCCTCAGCCTGCTCGGTCGCGCCGTGATCGGGACGCCGGACGACGCGGTCGACGCGATCCGCGCGCTGGTCGACCGTTCGGGGGGATTCGGAACGATCCTGCTGCTCGCCCACGACTGCGCCGCACCCGACCGCAGCCTCGCCAGCTACGACCTCTTCGCACGCTACGTCTTGCCCGCCCTACGCGATGTGAATCGCGGCCGACGGGAGAGCCTCGATTGGTTCGCGGCGAACTCCGGACGCATCGTCGGCGACCTCCGCCGGGCGATCGGCTCCGTCGTCGAGACGCACGAGGCCGAGCGCCGGGCGCGCGGTGAAGGCGTCGCGTGGGGTGACGCGCGGGACCTGCTGGTCGGCGACGACGACGCGTGAGGGGCCGACGGGGCGGATCGGAGGCGGGTCAGACGCCTCCGGTCGCGGCCGGAAAGGCGTCGATCGCGTCGCCGAGCGTGCGCCGATAGAGCTCGTCGAGGCTCGGCGCGAAGGGCAGCGCGCGATCCGGGAGACGCCGTCGCGCCTCGACCCGCAAGGCCTCCGCCGGGCTCGCCCCATCGAAGGCGCGCAGCACGACGACGACCTCCTCGAGCTCGACGTCGCGCAGCGCGCTCGCATCCGGGTCGCTCGACCAGGTGCGGCGGGTGACCCGGTCCACCTTCGCCGAGACCGCGAGCTGCAGATCCGACCCGCCGTCCTCGGCGACGTGGTAGCCCCGCTCGGACAATCCCGCCTCGGCGAGGCGTCGCAGCTCGCCCGAGAGGGCCTCGCGCGCGGCACTCCCGAGCGCCCCGTCGCCTTCCTCGAGCGGCACGACCTCGGCGGGCAGCACCCGGACACTGCGGGCCCGCGATACGTCCGCATCGACGCGGGTCCGCAGCTCGACCCGTGGTGCCGCACACGCGGCGAGGGCGATCACGAGCAGCATCGACGGGAACCACGTTCTCTGGAGCACGGCTCGAATCCTCCGTTCGGCGGCGGCGCGTCGCGAAATGCCCGGAGCGCTCGGACGCGACGCCGTGGGTCCTGCTACGCGACGTTCGACCGGCCCGGACCCGGCCGAGCTTAGCAGTCCGATCGGGTCGCACGGCCTCCGACGGACCGGTCCGCGCTGACCGGCGTGGTCGCCGATGTGCCCCGCGACCGTGCTACTCGTCTTCGGGTCGGCGAAGCGGCGGAGTCCGGGGAGGCGCGCATGACGCAGCAGATCGACGGGGGCCGGATCGCGGCCCGACAGCTCGTGGCCCTGGGCGTCGACACGCTCTTCGGTGTCGTCGCGGGGCCGATGATCGAGATGTTCGCGGGCGGGCAATCCGAGGGCATGCGGGTCGTCGGCTGTCGACACGAGATGAACGCGGGCTTCATGGCCTCCGCCTGGGGCTGGCAGAAGAAGAAGCCCGGCGTGCTCGTCGCGGGCTCGGGTCCCGCGGTCACGAACTGCCTGACACCGCTCTACGTCGCGACCGAGAGCGCCATGCCGCTCGTCGTGCTGGGCGGCTCGGCCTTCTCCGCGACGACCGGCTTCGGCGCCTTCCAGGAGCTCGACCAGGTCGCGGCCGCCAAGCCCGTCGCGAAGTGGACGGGACGCGTCGACTCGACGGAACGGATCGGCGAGTGGGTTCGCCTCGCCGTCGGCAAGGCGCTCGAGGGTCGCCCGGGCGGCGTCTACCTCGACTTCCCCGGCGAGGTCGTGGGTCGGCGCATCGACCCCGACGCCGCCCCGATCCGACCCGCGCCCGAGCTCACGACCGCGCAGCCCGACCCGAACGCGATCGATCGCGTCGCCGATCTCCTCGCGAACGCGGAGCGACCGCTCCTGCTCGTCGGCAAGGGCGCCGCCTGGGCCGATGCGCACGAGGCCCTCGCCAGGCTCGCGGACATGGGGCTGCCCTACGTCTGCGCGCCGATGGCCCGCGGCACGATTCCCGACGATCACCCGTCCTTCGCGAATGCGGCGCGCTCGACGGCGATCGGGGGCGCGGACGTCGTCGTGATGTTCGGCGGCCGCTTCAACTGGATCTGGGGCCTCGGCAAGCGCTTCGCGCCCGACGCGCGGATCGTGCAGATCGACGTCACGGCCGAGGAGATGACCTCGGGCGCCCCGGTCGCACTCGGCCTCGTGGCCGACGCCCGGGCGGCGGCGGAGGCGCTCGCCGAAGCCCTCGACGGTCGGCGGCTGCGCTGCGCCGGGGGCAGCTGGCTCGCGACGCTGCAGGAGAAGGCGCGCCGGAACGAGGAGAGTGCGCGTCAGGTCCTGACCGACGACTCGATCCCGATCAACCCCTACCGCGTCGTCGCCGAGGTGCGCGACGTCGTGCCGCGGGATGCGATCGTGACCTCCGAGGGCGAGACGATCATGGGCATCGCGCGCGCCATGATGCCCGCCTACGTGAACCGCTCCTGCTTCAACGCGGGCACGACGGGCTGCATGGGCGTCGGCGCCCCCTACGTCGTCGGCGCGGCGCTCGCCTCGCCGGATCGCCTCTCGATCGGGATCCTCGGCGACTACGCCTTCGGCGCCGCCGCGATGGTCGTCGAGACGGCGACGCGTGTGGGTGCCAAGCCCGTCTTCGTCGTCGTGAACAACGAGGGCATCGCCGGACACATGCTGCAGGACGCCATGCTCCCGCCCGGCTCACCGCCGATCGCAGCCCTCCTGCCCGCCCGCTACGACAAGCTCGCCGAGATGGTCGACGGCCACGCGGAGCACGTCGACCGGCCCGAGCAGATCCGCCCGGCCCTCGAGCGCGCGCTCGCAGCGGACCGACTGGCCGTCGTGCACGTGCGGGTCGACCCCAAGGCGACCCGGATCTCCGGCTCGAACTACCTGCAGTAGGTGCGGCTGTCCCCGCCTGCTCGATCGGAAGGCGATCGGAAGGAGAACGCAGTCATGCCCCAGCCCCTCGAAGGCCTCCTCGTCCTCGACTGGACCATCTGGCAGCAGGGCTCGGTCTGCTCGGCCATGCTCGGCGACATGGGCGCGCGCGTGATCAAGATCGAGCAGCGCGGCACGGGCGATCCCGGGCGATGGCTGGTCGGCGCCGGCGGCGTCGATACGCGCAATCAGCCCAACTGGTACTTCGAGGCCAACAACCGGAACAAGGAGTCGATCGCCGTCGATCTCAAGCGGCCCGAGGGCCGCGAGGTCGTGCTCGCCCTGGCCGAGAAGGCGGACGTCTTCGTGCAGAACTTCCGGCTCGGCGTCGCCGCGCGCCTCGGTCTCGACTACGAGAGCCTGAAGGCCCGCAATCCGCGCATCATCTACGCGAGTGCGACGGGCTACGGGCCCGAGGGCGCCGAGGCGACCGAGCCTTCCTTCGACCATCTCGGCCTCGCGCGCTCGGGCATCATGAACGCTGCGGGCGAGCCCGACATGCCGCCGCTCGCGATCGCCGGCGGCATCGCGGACCAGATGGGCGCGATCATGCTGGCCTACGGCGTGATGAACGCGCTCGTCGCGCGGGAGCGTTTCGGGATCGGGCAGGCGGTCGACACGTCGCATCTCGGCTCGATGGCCTTCCTGCAGGGTCTCTCACTTTCGATGAAGCTGATGGCCGGGATCGCGATGCCGCGCAGCTTCCGCAACCAGGCAGGCAATCCGCTCTGGAACCACTACCGCTGCGCGGACGACCAATGGATCGCCTTCGCGATGCTCCAGCCGGACCGCTACTGGGCGGACTTCTGCCGCGTGATCGAGCGGCCCGAGCTCGCGGACGACCCGCGTTTCGCCGAGATGGGCGCGCGCACCGCGAACCGCGCCGAGTGCTGCGCGATCCTCGACGAGGCCTTCGCACGCCGTCCGCGCGAGGCGTGGCTGCGTCGGCTCAAGGAGGATCCGGGCGACTTCATCTACACGGTCGTCAACTCGGTCGACGACCTGCCCGAGGATCCACAGGTCGTCGCGAACGACTACGTCGTCGAGATCGACCATCCCCAGCACGGCCCGACGAAGATGGTGGGCGTGCCCGTCGGCCTATCGGAGACCCCGGGCTCCGTCCGCAAGCCCGCGCCGGAGCTCGGCCAGGACACGGAGCTCGTGCTGATGGACGTGCTCGGCTGGGACTTCGATCGGATCACGGCGCTGCGCGAGAAGGAAGCGATCTAGCTCGGACGCGCCAGGGGCCGGACGTCGACGGGGATGTTGCTCATACGCGGCAGCCCCGTGAAGCGCTCGTAGTCGACGTCGACGGCGGAGAGCCGCCCGGTATTCGCGCCGATCTCGCGGACCTCGCCGTCGCGCGACGGCCCGTCGCCCCAGCTATGGGTCATCGACACGAGCCCCCGGCGCAGCGTCGCGTCCGCCGCCACGACGCCCAGGATCCCCGCCCGCCCGGACCGGATCTCGACGAGATCGCCCTCGGCGAGCCCGAGTGCCGCGAGGTCGTCGGGATGCAGATGCGCCGGGTTCGTCGTACGCCCGCCGAGCTGACCGGGCTCGTCGCAGCCCACGGAGTTGAGCACGTTCGGCTGGCGACGGGAGACCAGCCGGAAGGGATGCGCGGCGTCGGCGACGGGCGTCGTCTCTTCCTGCGCGACGCGCCCGAGCTCCGCCATCATCACGTCGTTGCCGACGTCGAGACGCCCCGAGGCGCCTTCGTCCTTCGGCGCCACGAAGACCGGCGGATCGTCGAAGACGGCGCCCGCTGGATGCCGCCGCACCTCGTCGAGCGGCACCCGGGACCCCCGCGTCACCATGTCGAAGAGCGCGTCGGTCGTAGGCTCCTCGATCATGTCCATCGTCTGGCCGGGCACGCGTACGGTCCCGGAGAACGAGACCGGCTTGATCACGAGCTGCACGCCGAGACGCTGGGCCAGACCGTAGAAGAACCGCCAGTCGTCGATCACGTCCGAGCCCGGCGGCGGCTCGACGAGGGCCGGCGTGTACTGCGCCCAGGGTGCCGTCGTACCGAAGCCGACCGCATAGTCCGACAGGTATTCCTGCGTCAGCGTCATGCCCGGCATCTCGAGCGGATGCCTGACCGCGATCACGTAGTCCGCGAGCCGCGCCGTCGCGGACATCTTCGCATCGATCTGCACCAGCAGGTCGAGGGACTCCATCGCCTCGATCGTCTTGAGCTGATCCGGCCAGGCGGCGACGGGATTGCCACCGTGGCTGATCAGCGCGCGCACCCGCCCGGGGCCCGGCTCGAGGATCTCGTCCGCCAACGCCGCCGTCGGCATCCCCGCCGCCGTGTTCGCGAGCCCCCGCACACGCATGCGCTCGCCGAAGCCGTAGGCGTACTCGGCCATCGGCGGCATGGCCTGCTCCTTGAAGACCTGCGGCGCGCGCAGGCACGGCGGCTCCGCTACCCGATCCCCCGAGCGCTGGAAGCGACCACAGATCGCGTTCAGCGCGAGCAGCAGGTACTCGACGAGGGTCGTATGGCCCGACATGTTGGGCCCCGTGCCCGCCGTCGCGACGCCCGGGCCATGTCCCGCGAAGAGGCGCGCCAGTCGTACGAGATCGTCGGTCGCGACGTCGGCGCGGACGGCCACCCGCTCGGGCGTGAAGGGCTCGACCGCGGCACGCAACGCGTCGACGCCCGACACGTGCGCCTCGACGAAGGCACGATCGGCGAGCCCCTCTTCGAGGATCACCCGCAAGAGGGCCGCGAGGATCGCGACGTCCTCGCCGGGTCGCGGCTGCAGGTGCAGATGCGCGCGGCGCGCCGTCTCGCTCCTTCGCGGATCGATCACGAGGAGCCGGAGGCCGCGACGCAGGGCGTCCGTCAGCGTGCGTCCCGGGTTCGTATGCGGGATGCCCCCGGACATCGCGACCAGCGGATTGCATCCGACGAGCAACACGACGGACGCCTCGCTGAACGGCGTCGGCGGCGCCATGAAGCGTCCGCAGAGGGCCGCCGCGACCATCTTCCCGGGCTGGTCGATCGTGTTCGAGTTGAAGCCCATGCGCGAGCCCATGGCCTTGAGGAAGGCCGAGGTGACCGCCCCGTTCGCCGCCCCCGCATTCGTCGCCATCGTCCCCGAGTAGGTCGCGAGCGACCGCGGCCCGTGCTCGTCGACGATCCGCCGCAAGCGCTCGGCGATCTCGTCCATCGCCTGCTCGACCGGGATCGGCGCGTGCCGCCCGTCGGCGCCGCGCTTCTGCGAGTGGAGCAGCCGCCGCGGGCTCTGCTGCACGGCGGCCATGTTGCGCCCCTTCACGCAACAGAAGCCCCGGTAGAGGGGGCTGTCCGGATCGCCCTGGACCGAGACGGGGCGACCGTCCTCGATCTCGACGACGACGCTGCAGCCCGCATGACAGGCGCGACAGATCGTAGGGCGACGGACCTTCGACACGACTCGCTCCTCCTCGACTCCGTCTCCTCGGCGAGACGGCGCGAAGCGGGAGCCTAGCAACCCGACCGGCGGCCGGAGCCGGGTGCCATCCCGGCGCGGCGAGCGTCCGGCTGGCCTGCGCCGACCGCGCTCAGAGCTGCCCCCCCTGCTTGACCTCGTAGTAACGGTTGACGATCGCAGAGCCGAGCTGGTCGGGCCGCACGTCGAGGGGACGCAGACCCGCGCCGCGCAACCGCTCGTGCACCCGCCGACGTTCGAGGTCGTGCCGCCAGGCGCCCATCGTGGCGAAGGCGTCGGCGACGGTCGCCGGATCGTTCGCCAGGAGGCCATCGAGCTCGGCCTGGCGCAGATCGACGACCTGCACGTAATGCGTCCGGCGCAGCAGACGCACGGCCGGCAGCAGATCCTCGAGGTCCTCCTCCTGGAGATGGGTCAGCACGATCACCATCGCCCGCCGACGCTGGCGCCGACACAGCTCCTCCGCCGCCCCCCGGAAGTCGATGCCGAGGGTCGTCGGCTCGAGGTCGTAGACCGTCCGCAGCAGTCGGCTCATGGTCGCCGTGCCCTTCGAAGGCGAGAGCCAGCGCCGCTCCTCGCCGAGGCTCATCAAGCCGACGGCATCCCCGCCCCGGAGCGCCACGTGCGAGAGCAGGATCATCGCATTCAGACAGTGATCGAAATGCGAGAGCTCGTCGTCCTTGGCGCGCATGCGGCGACTGCAATCGAGCAGGAAGACGAGGCGCTGGTCCCGCTCCTGCTCGTACTCGCGCGCGATCAAGGCCCGCTTGCGTGCCGTCGCCTTCCAGTCGATCCGCCGGATCGGATCGCCCGGTCGGTATTCGCGGAGCTCGTGGAACTCGAGCCCCTCGCCGCGGCGCTGGTGACGCTTGATGCCGACCTCGCGGATGCGCGCCTCCGAGAGCAGCGCGTCGAAACGGGCCATCGCGGCGAAGTTCGGCAGGACGCGATGGCGCTCGGCGACGCCGACCCTTGCTACGTAGCGCCAGAGGCCCCAGGGTGACGACGCCGACAGCGAGGGCTGCTCGAAGCACACGTCGCCCCGCGCCAGCGGGCGGATGCGGTAGCGCACGCGTTCGCGTCCCTCGGCACCGCCCGAGAGCGGGATCGGCAGCGCCTCGACCTCGGCGGGCCGGGGAAAGCCGTCGACGAGCCGGGCGCCCCCTCCGAGCGCGGCTGCGTGTCGGAGCTCGAGACCGACATCGCACCAGGCCTCGAGCGCGAGGCTCCGCGGCAGCACGCGTACGACCTGCGGCGCGGGCAGACGACGCAGCCCCAGGCGGTCGATTCCGGCCGCCACCGCCAGCAACACGGCGAGCCCGCCCACGACCGTCATCGGGTCGAGCGACCCGAGCGGCCGCCACGCCTCGCCGCGCAGGAGCGCCGCCGTCTCGAGTGCGGCGGCGACGGCGACGAGCCCGACGGCGACGAGGAGCATGCGATCGCTCGGCCGACACTGCGTCGTCTTCAAAGCCGCGGGGCCTCGACGTCCTCGAGCAGCGCCGCGATCACCTCGTCGACCGGCGCACCCTCGATCTCGAGATCCGCGGCGAGGGCGATGCGATGGCGCAGCACGGCCGGGGCCATGCGCTTGACGTCGTCGGGCGTGACGAAGGCGTTGCCTTCGAGGAGTGCCCTGCCCTTAGCGGCCCGGATCAGCGAGATCGTCGCGCGCGGACCGGCGCCGTGGGCGATCCCGACGCGATCACGCGTCGCCCGGGCGATCCGCACGGCGTAGGCGTGCACGGCCGGATCGACCCGCAGCCCCGCGGTCACCCGCTGCAGCGCGAGCACGTCCTCGACCGTGAGCACCTGCGCTACGTGCTCGAGCACGAAGTCGCTCCCGACCCGCCCCTCCGTCACGAGCCGGAGCAGCCTCGCCTCGTCCTCCTCGTCCGGATAGCCGACGAGCACCTTCATCAGGAAGCGGTCGAGCTCCGACTCGGGCAACGGATAGGTCCCCTCCTGCTCGAAGGGGTTCTGCGTCGCCATCACCATGAAGGGTCGATCGAGCGGCAGCGCACGCCCCTCGGTCGTGACCTGTCGCTCCTGCATGACCTCGAGCAGCGCAGCCTGGGTCTTGGCCGGCGACCGGTTGATCTCGTCCGCCAGCAGGAGGTTCGTGAAGGCGGGCCCCTTGCGGAAGGTGAAGCCGCCCGTCGTCGAATCGAAGAGCTCGTGCCCCGTCACGTCGCTCGGCATGAGGTCGGGCGTGAACTGCACGCGCGCGAAGCGGCCGCCGAAGGTCCGGGCCAGCGCACGCACCATCAAGGTCTTGCCGAGACCCGGAACCCCCTCGATCAGCACGTGCCCCCCGGCGAGCAGCCCGACCAGGAGGTGATCGACGACCACCGCTTGTCCGATCACGGCCTTGGCGATCTCCTCCCGCACGCTGCGGATCCGATCGCGAGCAGCAATCACCTCGTCCGTCGGCGACAGCACCCCGTTCATCTCGTCCTCCTCAAGCGGGCCATCGCGCGCACCCGCGCGACGATCTCGCGTCGTGTCCAGGGCACCGCCTCCGAGAAGGCGAGCCGCGCCTGCTCGGCCTCGACGCCCGCTCGAGACGCCCAGCGCGCCCGCGTCGACTCCGTAGCCGCCGCGGGGGCCCGCAGGAGATCGACGAGCAGAGAACGATGCAGCGTGGCGAAGCCGCCCTTGCGACGGTGGAAGCGGGCACTGGCCTCGAGATGCTCCCGCAGCCGGCGCCGGCCCGCCTCGGGCAGCGCGTCCGGCACCCCGAAGCGCAAGGACCGGCTCGCCGCGAGGAGACCGACCAGCGCGAGCAGCCCGAGGGTCGTCACGGGCATCGCCTGCAGCACGAGCTCGGAGAGCGAAGGGACCTCGGGATCGTGGAGCAGCCAGACCTTGTCGACGCCCTCGGCCGCGACGTAGAGGAAGAAGGCGTGATCGTGGCAATGGATGCGCCCGTTGCGGAAGGGGACGATCGAGGTCACGGCGACGAGTCGCCCCCGCCCGACCGGCAGGATCGCGATCTGCCGGTCGTCCGAGAAGACGCTCCGCACCACCTCGGGCTCGTCCGCGACGAGCTCGTCCGGCGACGCGAGCTCGAGCCGGAGATCGCCGTGCGACGCGCTCGCGAGGATCGAGAGCTGTGCGGGGTCCTCTACGCATCGGGCTGGCTCGGCGCGCACGGCGAGCGCTTCACCGAGCGTCTTCGCGCCCCCCTCCTCACGCTCCTCGCCCGGCGCCGGGGCCTCGCCGACCGACTCGACCTCGGCTTCATCCTCGAAGTCGCCCCCATCGTCCTCGCCCGCTTGATCGACCTCGTCCACGACTGCGTCCTCGCCTTCGTCGTCGGTGTCGTCGTCGGTGTCGTCGTCGGTGTCGTCGCGCGGCACCCGGAAGAGCCCGATCGCGTCGAGCAGGGCGTCGTCGCTCGCCCCACGCTCGGCGTCGAAGACGGACTCGGCCACGACGAAGAGCCGCCCCCCGTCGAGGACCCAGGCGAGCAGCGCCTGCCGACGGCGCTCGCTCAAGGACACGCGCGAGGCCGACAGCAGCAGCATGTCGCTCGTGGGCGGCAGGGCGTCGAGCCGGGCCATGCCGGTCGCGGTCTCGGTCTCGATGCCCTGCTTGCGCAGGAAGCGCTCGGCGGCGAGGAAGTCGTTGCGCAGCGCCTCCTCGCCATAGCCCCGATCGACCTCCCGCTCCTCCCACTCGATCCCCCAGCGCAGCCAGACGAGCAGGCCGACCAGGATGCCGCCGAGCACGCCGAGGGTGATCCGCCGACTACGCATCGCCCCCTCCCGGCGCGAACCAACGCGACCACTCGCCGCAGAGCCCATCCGACAACGCCGGATCGGGCTCGATCTGGCCGTAGGCGCATCGCACCCACGCGTCGGTCAACGACGCGAAATAACGCCCGCCGTCCTCGGACATCCCGGCCCGCACGACGTCGACGCACTCGCGCTCGGTCCCGCCCCGCGAGAGCTGGATCCCATGGAGCGATCCCGCTCGCGAGAGCGCGCCGCGATAGAGCAGCGCCAGCGCCGCGCGTCGCTCACCCCGCGCGAGCAGCGTTCGCGCGGCGGCGGCGAGGTCGTCGGGCAGCGTCTCCTCGGCGAGCTCGAGCCCGAAGAGCTCGCGCGGCGCCCCCACGCGTCGCGCTCGCCCATCTCGGCGCGATCCCCCGAAGACGCCCTCGCGGCTGCGCAGGATCCGCCACGAGAGCCAGCCGAGGAAGCCGAGGGCCGCGGCCACGAGCCCCACCTCCGCCACCTCGGCGAATCGCTCGGCGAACGCTTCGAGCCAGGCCGCGAACGCGGTCGGGCCGTCGTCCTCCTCGTCGTCGAGCTCGCGATCGAGCAGGAAGCGGGGCACGGAGATCGTCTCGATCCGATGGAAGGCCTCGTCCGCGAGCAGCTCGGCGATCTCGCTCCGCGCCGTCGCCGGATCGAGCCCCTCGGCGTGCGTCGGGATCGGCCCTGCCAGGCCGAGCGCGAGTCCGAGCACGACGACGACGCCGATCGTCCGTCCGGCCTGCGCGATCGGGTGCGAAGGACGACCTTCGAGCCGCGCGGCGAGGCGCCGGAAGGCGAGCTCGAGGTCCCAGGCCTCGAGGTCGACGCGCCGATGCAGATAGAGCGCGAAGCCGCCCGCGACGTGGAAGGGCGCGACGGCGAGCGAGACGAGCACGCTCAAGAGCGAGAGCGCGACGCTCGCGCCGGGCGCCGCGTCGTCGCCGAGCTGGAAGAGCCAGCCCATGACGTCGAAGTCGACGGGGTCCGGCACGAGCATCGCGGCGAGCAGCGCGATCGCCACGAGCAGGGCGAGCTCGAGATGCGCGAGGAAGACGAGGAGGAGGACCGAAGCGCCCGTGAAGCGGCCCCTGTGCAGGAGCTCGAGGCGCTGTGCGCGCACCACGCCCGACGCGCCCTCGAGCTGGGTCACGGGCAGGTCGAAGGCCCGCGTCGGGCTCGGTCGACGGATCGTGAGCCAGGCCAGGAGATCACGACGGACATAGCGAGGCAGGGCTCTGAGCGTCTCGCGAACCGTCGGTCGCTCGCCGAAGAGGCTGCGGCTCAGCACGTGGAGCGAGATCCGTTCCCAGGCCGGCTTCGTCCACCACGCGGCGAGCGCCACCCATTCCGCCGGCACGCGCAGCAAGAGCAGGAGCGTCGAGATCGGCAGCACGACGAGCGCCGATGCGACGAGCATGCGTGCGTAGAGCGGTCGCGCGAAGGCGAAGCCGAAGTCGACGGCCTCCCAGGCGCTCCTCGGCCGGAGCAGAGCGACCCCGCGCGCCAGGTCGGGCGCGCCGCGGCGCACGTCGTCCGGCTCCGGGCGCGACCCGCTCCGCTCGGCCCCGGGCGAGGCCTCGCTCGTCGCTGCGCTCACGAGGACGTTCCGGCGCCGCGTCGACCGGCGAGCCCGAGCCAGGCGAGGACCCCGAGCCAGAGCAGGGCCCCGACGACGAACTTGAGGCTCGCATCGACGTTCGTCTTCGAGGACCAGAACGCCTCGATCAACGCCGCCGCGAGCAACATCGCGAAGACGCCCCAGACCAGCTCGATGGCCCGCGCCCCCGCCCGACGCAGCGCCTCCAGGCGCGAACGCGGTCCGGGCGCGACGAGGGCCCAGCCGAGCTCGAGGCCGGCGGCGCCCGAGATCACGATCGCCGTGAGCTCGAAGGCGCCGTGGCCGATCACGAAGGAGAAGAAGGTCTGCTCGAAGCCGAGGTGCCCGATGTGGGCCGCGACGCCGCCGAGGAGGACGCCGTTCAGGACGAGGACCACGACGCTGCCGAGCCCGAGCACGAGTCCCCCGGCGAAGGCGCGGAAGGCGATGCCGACGTTGTTGTAGACGTAGAAGCCGAACATCATCAGGTCTTCCGCGCTCTCGCGGTTCGAACCGATGCGGGTCGCGGCCGGGTCGTACATCGCCTCGAACTCCCGGACGCGGTCCGGCGTCATCAGGCTGTAGACGAGCTCGGGGGCGAGCCCGACCGCCACGAAGAAGACGAGCGCCGGACCGACGAAGAGAGCGAGCGCGACGAGGATCGGCCTGCGATCGCGACGCACCGCCCGGGCGAAGTCCCGCGCGAGGAAGCGAGTCACACGGGAGGCGAGCGCCAGGTCGTGCACGTAGAGGATGCGATGACCGGCCAGTGCGAGCCGGTTCAGGCGATCCACGAGCCGCGGGCTGTAGCGTCGCTCGCTCGCGACCGCGAGGTCGTGACAGATCCGTCGGTAGAGCCCGGGAAACTCCGCGAGCCGATCCTGCAGCGCGCGGGGCGGACTCGCTCGTCCCCGCCGATCGAGCTCCTCGATCAGGCGCTCGAACTCGGACCAGCGCGCCTCGTGCGCCGCCTCGAAGGCCCGCTGCTTCACGTACTGCCCCGGATGCCGTTGGCGATCCGGACGAGCTCGTCTCGTCCCGCCTCGCCGACCGCCCCCGTCAACGGCGCGAGGAGATCCGAGAGCTCGACCGCGCGCTCGTCGCTCAGCTGCCCCCGACGCTCGGCCCAGGCGAGGATCGCCCGCTGGTCGGCCGCGCGCACGAGCACGGGGCAGGAGCGCGCCCCCAGCCGATCGTCCGAGGCGGGCCCGTCCCGCGGCGGCGGACCCACGGACGGCGCGTGGACCACGAGCGTGCCGGCCACGAGATCGCCGAGCCGCTGGAAACGCGATCCCACGAGCATGCTGACCAGACCCGCCGCGTAGAAGGCCGGCAGGAGGTCCACGACCCGCAGCAGGTTGCGCACGAGCGACGCGTTCCAGCCGATCGGCGTGGCGTCGGCGTCGATCACCCGCAGCCCCATCGCGCGCTTGCCCGGCGTCCGGCCGCCCCCGAGCACCTCGAAGAGCACCGGGTAGAACCACTGCACGCCGAAGAGGAGCAGCAGCGAGACGCCCGTGCCCGTGCGCCCGGCGGAGGAGAGCGCGATCAACGCCAGGATCGACCCGCCCCAGGTGATCAGGCCATCGATCGAAGCCGCCAGGCCACGGACGACCGGCCCGGCCGGAGCCAGCGCGAGATCGACGCCCTCCGGTGTCTCCAGGCGAAGCGTGGCATCGAGCATCGGGACTCCCCGTGCGCCCCGATCAGTCGCGCGCGCCGCCGTGCCCGAAGATCCGGACGTAGGCCGTGCCCATGCAGAGCGTGAAGAAGGGCAGCGCCCAGATCGCGCCGATGCCGAGCGTCAGGATCGCGGCGACGCCCGCCCCGAGTCCCGCCACGAGCAGCACGAGCAGGTATCGGAACCAGCAATGCGTGATCGCCTTGCGCGAGGTCTCGAGCGCGTCCCAGAGGCCGAGGCCCCGCTCGATGACGAGCGGCATGGCCATCTGATAGGCGATCGCGAGGTAGACGCCAGGCACGATCAGCAGCACGAATCCGAAGAGGATGAGCAGCCAGCTCAGGATCGCGACGCCGACGAGGGTTCCGAACTTCGCGAAGCCCGCGAAGACGTCGTCGAAGGAGGCGGAGTCGTCACCGGCGGCGCGCTTGATGGCGTAGAGGTAGAGGCCCGCCTGCACGACCATCTGGACCAGCGCCGACGCGACCGAGGCGACCAGACCCACGGCGCTCACCGACTCCGGATCGGTCCCCGAAGCCAGGACCCCGACCATGCTGCCCAGCAGGTTCACCCCGAACAGGACCGCGTAGCCGCCGAGGATCACGGCCTTCGAGCCACTCACGAGATCCCAGCCCTCGCGCAGGATCGAGCCGACGTCGAACTCGAACTCGCCCGCCATGGCCGCTTCGAGCGAACGGGCCCCGCCTTCGCTCGGTCTCGCGAGTGCGCTCGTCGGAGCACGGTAGACGGAGTCGTCGGAGGTCATCGAGCGCTCCTTCCTCTTCGGCCGGATCCGGGCTGGCCGTTCGTCGATCGCCCGGCGCCACCGGGCGTCGCGCCCCGCCGCGGACCACGCGGATACCGGGCGAGTCTACACGATCCGACCCATCGGACCGGGACTACGCCCACGCCCCGCCCGCGCACACCGATCGACGTCGAATAACAGACGCACGCGGGCGTCGGGAGCGGGGGCGAAGCGACCGTGTCCCGCATCGATCGTCGGGATGCGATCGACGCCGGGCCCCGCGCCGAAGGCCTCGTTCACGTCGATGCCCCGTGCGACCGGGGACGGGGAGCAGCGAGCGGGGATGGGCGAGGACCTCGTGGAGGTCCGCCCTCAGGATCTCGGCGTCGACGAGCCGGATCCCGGCCCGGGCCATCGCCCCGGACCGGGGCGCGACGCGATCCCGGCACCCCGGCCGCGGGCGCCGCGGGCGCCGGCGTGGACGAGGACGAAGGCGGGCATGCTGCGATCGGTCGCGTCGGACCCGTCCGCTCGCCGGGCAGAAGCCTCCTCCCCCGCGCCCGAGCGCGCCCATTGAGAGGGGATTCGGCAACACGGAGAGCCGAAACCCCCATGGGAATCAAGCACTTGGGCGTTCGCCCGGGGCGCCGTATGCGCCGGCCGGCGCTATGCTCGCCGCCACACCCAGAGCCCCGAACCCTTCGAGAACCACCCCGATGAATCGCATTCGCGCCGCCCGACAGGCCCTCGGCTGGACCCAGAACGACCTCGCCAAGCGCGCGAACGTCTCACCGCGCACGATCCATGCCGTCGAGAAGGGTCGGCCGTGTCGCCAGGCGACGAAGCGACACATCCTGAACGCGCTGGGCGTGCCGTGGGAGCTGCGCGACGAGTACTTCGTCCGGGTGCGCAGCGTGCGACCGGCCGCCGCGGCGCCGGCTCTCGAAGAGGCGCGCAGCGCCTGATCCGCCCGGCGTCATCCAACGCCAGCCACTTCCGAGTCCGCGCACTTCCGCGCCCGCACGCGACGATCGGTGCACCGCGCTCGATCAGCGCCCCGCGCAGCCCGCGTCGCGCGTCGCCGAGGCACCGAGCGCCCGCCCGAGCTCGCGCGCCGTCTCGAGCACGCGCCCCGTCGTGTCCCGCATGAACGTACTCAGACATCGACCCGCACCGTCGTCGTCCTCGCGCGCCAGGCAATCGGCCGCCGTCTGTTCGGCGCGCACCCGTTCGAGACCGATCGCGCGCTCGATCGGTCGCCAGCGCTCGCGCAGCCAGGGCAGCGCATGCGCCGGATCGCCCGCCGCCGCCTCCTGCAGCGCGCGGAAGACCTGCCAGACCGAGTCCGCGCCCTCCGCCCGCGCCATCTCCGCGGGAATCACGCCTTCGAGATAGACCGGCACGAAGAGACCCGAGCACGGCGCGGCGAAGGAGATCCACACGGGCCAGGGTCGATGGCCCGTCTGCGAGGGAAGACGCACGACCAGGCTCGCCGTCGTCTCCGACGTCGGGGCCACGTGCATGCAGACGCTGTAGCGGGCGGGATCCGACGGCTCGAGCCGCGCGTCGGGCGGCGTGTCGCCGGCCCCGTGGTCCCGCAGCCAGGCTTCGAGGGAAGCGACCGTGAGCGGCGGTCCGGCCAGCAGCCGGGAGGCGGACGCGGCGCGACGTTCGGTCAGGAAGAGCGGCCACTGCGGCAGGGCGTAGGCCGCCCGGAAGTCCAGCCGCTCGTCCCGCGCCCAGAAGCCCTGCTGCAGCGCGCGCCGCTCGAGGTCGCGCGAGCCGATCTGCCAATCCGCACCGAGGGTGAGCGCGTTCGTGAGGGCGGCGCCCTCGACCGAGCGCGCCGCCCAGCTCCGCGCCGTCGTCTCGAGTACCCAGGCCGAACGGCCGTCGGCGATCACGAAGCTGTTCTGATAGCCGTCGTCGCCCTCGGGTCCGAAGGACGAGCCGCCCTGCCCATGGGTCTCGACGAGGGTCGCGATCACCTCGAGCGCCTCGCGGGCGTCGCGTCCCCGCTCGAGTCCGAGCCGGACGAGGTCCATCCCGATCAGTCCGGGCGTGGGCTCGACCGGCTCGCGGGACCAGGTGGCGTGGTTGCCGATCGCGACCCCGTACTCGTTCACGCCCTGCTCGAAGCCCCAGCACCAGTCCGGCGAGTGCCCCATCACACGGTAGGTCTCGCCGACCTGGTCGATCTCGACGTGGGTGCATCGGACCGTCGAGCCGCGCGGATGGAATGCTTCCGGGAGCTGGACGAAGGGCTGGGACTCGCGACCGCGGCGATCGCTGTTCTTGGCGAAGAGCGTGGCTCCGTCCGCCGTCCGCGATCCGCGCGCCACGAGGGAGTCGCACATGGCGGGAGGGTATCGCTCCCCCCTCACGACGCCCGTCGGATTCGTGGACCCGCATCCCGCGGATCGAGTAGGCTGGGCCCGGACCAAATCGGCGCGCCGTGCACGAGGGCCGCTCGGCCGAGCAGGATCGACCCGAATTCGAAGGAATCCCGATGGACGTCACACCCCGTCTCCACTCGCCGTCGACCGGCGTCGTCATCACGGGCGGCGCCTCGGGCCTCGGTCGCGCGACGGCCGAAGCCCTCGCCGCCGTGGGCCGACCGGTCTCGCTCTGGGACCTCGATGCGGAAAAGACGGCTCGGGTCGCCGACGAGATCGCGCGTCGCTACGAGGTCCCGACCCAGGGCCTCGCCGTCGACGTGCGCGACCCCAAGGCCCTCGAGCGCGGGGTCGCGAGCGCTCGCCAGGCGATGCCTAACATCGGGGGTCTCGTGCACGCCGCCGGCGTCGTCGACACGGACTCCCTCGACGGCCTGACCGCCGAGGGCTGGGACGACGGGATCCGCGTCCACCTGCGCCCGGTCGCCCTCCTCGCCAAGGCGCTGCTGCCCGATCTCGCGGCGCAGCCGGGCTCCGCGATCGTGGCCTTCGCGTCGATCAACGCGACCCTCGGAAACGCCGCCAATCCGATCTACAGCGCCGCGAAGGGCGGCGCGCTCTCGCTGGTCCGCTCCCTCGCGGATCGGCTCGCCCGGGACGGGATCCGGATCAACGCGATCTCGCCGGGGCAGATCCGCACGCCGATGCTGGCCCCCTCGGTCGAGCACCTGGGGGAAGCGGCGTACACCCGACGGATCCTGCTCGAGCGCCTGGGCGAGCCCGAGGAGATCGGACGCGTCGTCCGCTTCCTGCTCTCCGACGAGGCCAGCTACATCACCGCCGCCGAGATCGTGGTCGACGGCGGGAACATCTCCTCCCAGCGCATGTGAGCCCTCCCCTACCCATCCCCTGCGACTCGACTACCCTCCTCCCGACGCAGGCCCTCGCCGCCGGGCGGCAGGAGCCCATCAAGGAGCGCCCCGTGGAAAGCCATCGATCGTTCGCCCTGACGACCCTGCTCGCCTGTCTGGCGCTGACCCTGCCCGGGGCCGCGCTCGCCCAGGAGGCCGACGGGGGCGAGGCCGACGACCGGATCGTGATGCCCTACGTCGAATACCGCGCCGGCGTCTCCTTCGTGCCGAACCAGAACGTGAAGGGCGCCGACGCGACCGGCTCGAACCTCTGGGGCAGCGCTCGGATGCAGGAGGGCTACAACGTCGGTGGCGCCGCGGGCGTGCGATTCCTCGAGTTCTTCCGCGCCGAGGTCGCCGTCGACTTCCGGCAGAACGACGTCGAGGACCTCGGGGTCGTCGGCGGCAACACGAACGCCCGGGGCGACGTCTCCCTCATGACGGCCATGCTGAACGGCTACTTCGACTACGACCTGGGCGTCGGCGTGATCCCGTTCGTCGGCGCCGGCGTCGGGTACGGGCTGTTCCGCTTCGATGCCGAGAGCCCCCAGATCCAGGTCTCCGACAAGGACAGCGTCGTGGCCTGGAACTTCATGATCGGCGGCACCTACCCCTTCTCGGACGTGACCGACGTGTCGCTCGGCTACCGCTACCTCGCGACCGAGGACCTGCGATTCAAGTCCCGATTCCGAACGGGACCGACGACGACCGCGCCCCGCCGCGTCGAGTCCGAGTACGACGCCCACGAGCTCTTCCTCGCCCTGCGCTTCAAGTTCTAGCGGGCGGGTGTCGAGGAGCCGGGCGCGGGTCGGGCCGGGACGCCGCTACACCTCGTCGACGTAGCGGTCGGTCCCCGGGATCGTCGGGATGAAGGGCGCGGCGAAGGCGACCTCGCCCATCCCGGCGGCGCGCTGGGCCGGGCCGAAGGGCTCGAAGAGCGATGCCCAGCTCTCGCGTGGATCGCGGTCGAGGAAGTAGAGCTCGAGGCTGCGCCGCTCGGCGGCGGCGTCCGGCGGCGCGTAGACCGGCGAGTCCTCGGGCAGCGCTCGCGGCGCGAGCGAGAGACAGAGCGCGGCGTCCGAGCCGGGCAGCGTCTTCGGCAGCCAGTCCTCGAGCAGCCATCGCTCCCGCGCGGCCGCGCTCACGCCCTCGGGTCGCTCGCAGAGCATCATGACGACGCCCGCGAAGGGATGGTCGAGGGCGACCTCCGGCGGCACGCCGTCTTCATCGCGGCAGGCGGCGAAGCGATGGTCGTGGAAGCTCGCGTGGACGGCCTTGCGCCCGCCGCCACCGTTCATCCGGCCCTCGCGACCGAGCCGCAGCACCTGGTCCACGGCCCATCGCTCCGTCGCCTCGTGATGCCCCCGCTCGATCCAGTAGAGCGCGAGGTAGGAGCCGAGGGACGTGTCGCCGATCGCCTCGGAACGGGGCGGGTAGCGCAGGGCGCGCAGCGACTTCGTCGCGACGAAGCGCCGCCCCGCGAAGAACGAGGCGCCGACCATGCAGCCCGCGTAGAAATGGTCGCGCTCGTACCAGCGATGGAACTCGCGCACCCGCCCGGGCGAGGGCTCGAGCAGGCTGACGAGGATGCTGCCGAGGGCGACACCGTATTCGGGCTCGTCGTCGACGCGGATCACGCGCATTCGGGGTCCCGCCTCATTCGCCGAAGTGGTGCTCGCACACCCGGCACTGCCTCATTCGCCGACGAGCACCTTCCGCGCGTGCTCCGTGTCCATGTACTCCTTCCACTCGACGATCTTCCCGTCGCGGGCGCGCATCAGGAAGTGGTACTCCTGCCGGTACTCGTCGCCACGGAAGGTCGTACCGGCGCTCGTCGCCTCGATCGCGACGCGATCGCCCTCGGCGGTCATGGCCTTGATCGTGAACGTCAGCCCCTTCGGAAAGAGGTCGAGCACGGCGGGCATGCCCTCGATCGCGCCGGCCTTGTCGTTCGTCCCGCTGAAGGGGAGCGAGCCCGTCACCCAGATCGAGAAGTCATCGGCATAGTATTTCCGGACCCAGTCGACGTCGGCGCGCGTGAGGGCGTCGATCATGTCCCGTGCGAGCTGCTTGTTCTCTTCTTCCTGCTTCCCCATCGGCTCCCTCGTCCCTTCCTCCGCTCCCGGCCCGGCGCAGCCGCCCGGTTGCGAGCGCGTCTTCAGAGCAGTCGACCCGTGCGGTGTTCGCCGGCCATCGTCGTGCGATGGACGACGCGTTGCTGCCCCGGCGGCGAGCCGAAGGCCATGTGCATCGTCCGCCAGTTGTCCCAGAGGATCATATCGCCCTCCTCCCAGTCGTGGACGTAGGTGAAGCGCCCGTCGAGCGTGTGATCCACGAGCTCCGTGAGCAGCGCATCCCCCTCCTCCCGGCCCATGCCGACGACGTCGATCAGGTGCACGGTCGAGAGCGCGAGCGACTTGCGGCCGCTGATCGGATGCGTCCAGACGAGGGGCTGCGCGACCTCCGGGAAGGTCGGATAGTCGACGTTGCCGCGATCCACGAGCTCGAGATCCGCGGGGCGCCCGAAGCGCATCTCCCGCAGATCGACGACGAAGCCGAAGCGCCCTTCGACCCCTTCGATCCGCGCCTTCGTCGAATCGGGCAGCGCCTCGTAGGCGAGCGCCGTGTCGACCCAGCCCGTCTCGCCCCCGGCCGCGGGCTTCTCGACCATGCGGAGGATCGCGCCGCGATTGGTCGCCGGTGTGTAGATCAGGTCCGTATGCCAGGGAATCCGACCGACGACCTCCCGCCCCTCGAAGCGGTACGTCATCTGCTCCGTCCGACCCTTGTTCGCGAGGCGGATGATCTCGGGATGTCCCTCGAGCCGGATCGCCGGAACGGGATGCACCTCGAGCTCGCCGAAGCATCGGCTCAGCCGGACGTGCCGCTCGTTCGAGGTCCCGAGCCCGCGAAAGAGCACGATCCCCGCGTCGAGCCAGACCTCGTTCAGCGCCCGCGCGGTCGCAGCGTCGATCGGCCGGTCGAGATCGAGCCCGATCACCTCCGCCCCCACGCCGCCCGAGAGCGGCTTCACGTCGAATGCGTTCACGCGCTTCCTCCCCTTCCGGCCGCGAAGGCCGTCACGTCCTGCCCGCCGTCCCGCGCGCCGCCGCCGGCTTCCCGGCCAGCAGCCGCCGGGTCTCCTCCGGGCCGGCGACCGAACGACCGATCGCTCGGGCCATCTCCACGACCCGGGTCACCTGCTCAGCGTTCGAGAGCCGCGCGCCCTCGAAGAGCGGATTGTCGCCCACTCCCGTCCGGACGTGCCCGCCGCGCTCGACGGCGTGGCGCGCAAGCGGGGCATGGGACGCGCCCTCGACGTAGACCATCCAACGGTAGGGCACGTCCTCGGGAATCATGCCCCGGGTGAGGATCCGGATCGCCTCCTCGGAGGGCGGCATGCCCCAGGCGTGGTGCTCGCTCAGGACGACCTTCACGAAGAGGGGATCGTCGACCCAGCCGAGCCGCCGGTAGACGAGGACGTGCCGCACGTGGCCGGGCTCGCGACAGGTGAAGCTGTATCGGATGCCGTGTCGGCGGGCGAGCTCGAAGAAATGGCGGGCCTCGGCGTGGGAGACGGAGAGCACGAAGTCCCAACCGAGCTCGTTGCGCTCGGGGTCGTAGTCCGCGTAGTTGACGGCGCCGGGATCGATCGTCGCGCAATCGAGTCGGATCTCGGGATCGAGGGCGAGCGCCTCGAGATGCGAGAAGCGCTCCTCGGGCGTCGGCGACGACCCGTAGGTCGGGTAGAGGATCACGTCCGGATCGACGCGCCGGATCGCGCGCATCGTCTCGCGATACGACTCCGTGCCCGGATGGAGCAGCGCGCCGGTCGCGGGATCGCGGGCATGGAAGTGGATGATCGAGGCGCCGGCCACCGCGGCGGCGAGTGCGTCCTCGACGATCTCCTCGGTCGTGATCGGGACGTGGGGTGTGCTGGACCGCGTGACCTGCTCGTTGAGCGCGCACTCGATGATCAAGGGCTCCACGGGTCAGAGTCCTTCGTCGCGATCGGACGCCCGGATCGCGACCGGGATCCCGGTCATGTGCGGCATCGCGTTGATCGACTCACGCGCGGCGTCGTCGAGGGAGAGGAGCTCGTTCGCGTTGGCGCCGACGTCTTCGTACTTGGCGCGCTTGCGTGGCAGGTCCCCGAAGCCGTGGGTGAGCGACACGACCCCGCGGCGCAGGTCGGGATCCGGCCGCACCCGCGCTCGAACGGCCCCGTTCCGCGACACGACCTCGACCTCGTCGCCTTCCGTGAGGCCCTCGAGCAGCATGTCGTCGGGGCTCATGAAGACGGGGTTCCAGGGCACGCGCGCCTTGATCGAGGGCAGACCGAGTCCTGCCGAGTTGTTCGCATCGCGCAGCCGGCGCACGGCCAGGCGATACGGAAAGTGCGCATCCGCGCTCGACGGCTCGTCGAGTCTCGCCTCGACGGCCGCGAGCTCGCGCGCCACGTCGGCGGGCAGGAGCGCGAAGCGATGCGGACTCGCCGGGTCGCCCGGCTCGACGAGCTGCCGCTCGGGCTCGACCATCAAGCCGCGCTCCGCCCGCTCGATCTCCGCGAGCGAGACCGCCGAGTCGCGGGTCGTCCGCTCGAGGAGCGCTCGCGTGGTCGGCGCGCGGCTCATGTCGAGCGGCTCGCCGAAGAGTCGGAGCTCGAGTCCCATGCGCCGGGCGATCTCCCAGAAATAGAAATGATCGTCGTGCACCTCGGCGTCGCGCGGCGGCCGCGCGATCGCCCTGGTGTAGCGGGTGTAGGGCTCGGGCGAGATGAAGCTCTCGTAGAGCCAGGCCGGCAGGTCCTCGCGCTCGTACTGGAGCTTCGGCGGCAGCACGTAGTCCGCGAGCTGCGCCGTCATCGTCATGAAGGGCTCGATCGCGACGTGCAGCTCGAGCGACTCGAACGCGCGCACGACGCGCTCCGTCGCAGGGATCGCGGAGACGGGATTGCCTCCATGCGTCACGAAGCAGCGGATCCGTCCGGGTCCCGGCGCGAGGATCTCGTCCACCAGCGTCCCGGTCGGCATCTCCCCCGCGATCGGCCCGAACCCACCCACCCGACTATGCGGCCCCTGCTCCCAGGTCCGCATCGGGGGCACGACCTCCGCGCGCCGGGGCATCCGCGGCTGGATCGCACCCGGATGCTCGATCTCGTCGCCTTCCCGCAGATAGCGGCCGCAGACGATGTTGAGGCATTCGATGAGATGCTCCGCGAGGTTGCCGAAGGGCGACATGTCCGGGCCCGTCGCGCCCGCGGCGGCGCCGGTTCGACACTCCTTCGCGAAGAGCGTGGTCGCCCGAAGGAGGTCCTCGACGGGGACGTCCGCCCGCCGCGCCACGACCTCCGGCGTGAAGCCCGCGACCGCCCGCCGCAACGCCTCGACATCGTCCGCGTAGCGCTCGCAGAAGCCCCGATCCTGCCAGCCCTGCTCGAGCACGAGATGCAGCATGCCCGCCAGGATCGTGCAGTCCTCTCCCGGGAGCGGCTGGAGGTGCACGTCGGCATGACGCGCGGTCTCCGTCCGCCGCGGATCGATCACGACGAGCTTCATCCCGCGTGCGCGCGCCGCCTTCAAGCGCTTGCTGGGATTGCGCGTGTCGAAGCCGTTGGCACTGACCGAGACGAGCGGATTGCCACCGATCAGCAGGAAGACGTCCCCGCGACTGAAGGGCACGCGCCCCGGAGGCCAGGCACCGAGTCGGCCTGCCGCCACGACCTTCGCCGACTGGTCGATCGTGACCGACGAGTAGGCCTTGTGGGAGCCCACGGCCTCGAGGAAGGCGGGCAACATCATGACCGACGACGAGTTGAAGAAGGCCCCACCACCGCGGTAGCCGCCGAAGGCCTCGGGGCCGTGGGCGTCCAGCACGGCCCTCATCTTCGTGGCGATCTCGTCGAGCGCCGTCTCGAGTGCGATCGGCTCGTGCGTGCCGTCGGGCATCCGCTTCAGCGGGTGCCGGATTCGCGTCGCGCCGTTGTGCGCCTCGGGCGCGTTGATCCCCTTGAAGCAGGCGTAGCCCAGGGTGTTGGGATCCTGCGGATCGCCGCGTACCCCGACGACGCGATCTTCGGCGTCGAGGGTCACGACCGTGCCGCACATGCCCATGCATTGGCGGCAGAAGGAGAGGACCTCGCGGGTCTCCCCGTGGCGTCCGTCGCCGGATCGGGACGTCGGGACGGGCCTGGAGGCTCTCGGAGAGCCGGGTGTAGAGGCGGCAGGCGGCATGGCGTGCACTCGCTGGGTGGGCGGCGGACCGCGACGACTGGCCCCCGAACGTAGCCCCCCGCGAGCCGGCCGGCGCGCGGCTCAGCGGCCGCGGAAGCGGGGCTCCCGGCGCTCGACGAAGGCATTGCGCCCCTCGAGTGCATCCTCGCTCCGGTAGATCGCCGCCGTCGCGCCTTCCGTGAGGGCCCAGGCCGTCCCATCGTCGGCGGCGCTGATCGCCTGCAGGACCGCGAGGCTCTCGCGGATCGCGACGGGGCCGTTCCGGACGATGCGCTCCGCGAGCGCGATCGCGGCCTCGAGGGCGCCGCCCGGATCCGTCAGGCGATTGACGAAGCCGAGCTCGAAGAGGCGCTCGGCCGGAAGCGGGTCGCCGGTCAGCACGAGCTCCTTCGCCACGTGCAGAGGCAGGGCGCGGATCGGGCGGAAGAGCCCGCCACAGGTCGGGACGAGCGCCTTCTGCACCTCCGGCAATCCGAAGCGCGATCCGCGCGCCGCACAGACGAGATCGCAGGCGAGCACGATCTCCATCCCACCGCCGAGCGCGAAGCCCTCGACTGCAGCGATCAAAGGCTTGCGGCGCTTCCGGCGGATCACGCCGTATTCGCCCCCACGCGGCGTCGGCGCACCGGCCGTGCGGGCCAGATCGGTGCCCGCCGAGAACATCGACGGCCCCCCGCTCAGGATCCCGACGCGCAGCTCCGGATCGTCCTCGAGACGATTGAGTGCCGCATCGATCCCGAGCGCGGTCTCCTCGTCGATCGCGTTGCGCTTCGCCTCGCGACGGAGCGTCACGACGAGCGTGTGCCCCCGAACCGCCTGCTCGACGCGGGCCGCGCCGCCCTCCCCTGCACTCTCCGTCATGATTCGCGTCGCCCTCTCGCCTTGCGTCGTTGCAGACCCGGCGATCAATCCAGTCCGAGCAATGCCGCGGTGTTGCTGCGCAGGATCTTCTGCAGGTCCCGCTGCCCCACGCCCCGCAGCTCCTCGTCGAAATGCCGCGGCGTGTCGCGTCCCTCGCCGTGGGGCCAATCGGATCCGAAGAGCACGTGATCGGCGCCCAGCAGCTCGACCAGCTCCGGGACGCTCCCCTCGTGCCCCGTGTCGAGGAAGGGGGCTACCCAGACGTGTCGTTTGAAGATCTCGCTCGGCCGACCCTCGATCGGCCCGCCGATCCAGTCCGCCGAAGGGCTCCCCGCGACGAAGCGGTAGGCCGCGTCGAGCTCCTGCAGCAGCGTCCCGACCCAGCGCGAGCCGTTCTCGACCGAGAGCACCTTGAGGCGCGGGAAGCGACCGAACAGGTTGTGGAAGATGAGCGCCGCGAACGTGTCCATCGCCGGGCGCGTCGCGAAGACCGAGTACCACTGGAACGCCGAGCGCTCGGCGTGGTCGTTGCGCGGGTTCTCGCCCCAGAGCTTCGAGATCGCCTGCTCGTAGCCGCTCGCCGTGATGTGGAGGGCGACGGGCACGCCCGCCTCCTCGACCCGCGCCCAGAACGGATCGAAGTCGGGATGCGCCGGCGACCGGCCACCGACGGGGCCGAGCCGGACCTGCACGATCCGCGCGCCCTGCGCGAGCACTCGCTCGAGCTCGGCGATCGCGAGCGGCAGCGACTGGAGCGAGATGAAGGCGGCGGAGAAGATCCGGTTCCGATAGGCGAAGCCCCAATCCTCCTCGATCCAGCGATTGAAGGCGGAGACCGCCGCGCAGGCCGCGTCCGGCCGATCCGTCATCTGCGCGTCGAAGCCGAGCCCCGAGCTCGGGAACATGACCGTCGCATCGACGCCCCACTCGTCCATCAGCTTCAAGCGAACGTCGCGATCCGTGTACTCGGGCGCGGTCCCGTCGATCAGCACGGGCGCGTACTCCCGGCCCGCATCCCGTGCCGAGAGCGTGCGTTCGAGCTCCCCGGGCCCGATCGTGACGTGGCGCGGCGTGCGCTCGAGGTCGAGCGACCTCCCCCCGAAGCGCCACTCGGGCACGCCGTCGTCGCCGATCTCGACCCGCAGTGCATGGTCGCGGAACTTCGGATCGAGATGGCGCGTGCAGCAGTCGACCGGCTCGTAGTAGTGCTGGTCGACGTCGATGATCCGGATGGACTCGTGCATGACGAAAGGCTCCTCGGGAGCGATCAGAGCAGGGGGTCGCCCATGCGTGCGAAGGTGTCGGCGATCGTCCCGCCCATGAAGGCGTCGAAGCGGGCCTTCGGGAGATCCGCAAAGAACGCGCGGTAGTGGCCGACGGGATCCGTGAATCCCTCGAAGTGCGGGAAGTCGGAGGAGAAGACGATCATCTCCTCCGGCAGCTCCTCCATGATCTTCCGCAGCGGCGAGTCGTTCCCGGCCGAGAGCGGCGTCGCCTTGACGTTCCGGGCGAGGTACTCCGAAGGCTTCGCCTTGAGACCCGACTTGCCCAGGAAGAGCTCCGCCACGGGCGAGACGCGATCGTCGATCTCGCGGTAGAGGAAGGGCAGCCAGCCCGTCCCGACCTCCGCCAGCATCACCGTCAGCTTCGGGAAGCGCTCGAAGACGCCCGTGTAGATCAGGGAGTTGAGCAGCGTCGTGGGGGCGACGTGGCGGTGGGCGCTGGAGATCATGCGGAGCTCCGTCGTGCTCATGCCCTGGTTCGCCCAGCCGGGATCGAAGTGCATGCGTTCGAAGCCCGTATGCAGCATCGGCATCATGCCGAGGTCACAGGCCGCGGCCCAGACCCGATCCCACGCGCGATGGCTCGGCGGGACGCCGTTCACGGGGTAGGCAGGGATCAGGAAGATCCGACTGCCGAGGCTACGCATCCGGGTCAGCTCGGCGACCGCCCAGTCGAGGTCGTGGTAGTCGAGCGCCGTCACGGGCACGAGCCGCCCGTCCCCGACCGCACAGGTCGTGGCGAGCCAGCTATTCGCCGTGGCGATCACCTCGTGGCGCAGGGCGAGCTCGTCGAGCACGATCCCGTAGGCGATGCCGGCGAGACAGATCACGTGCTGCTGGGTGATGCCCTGCTCGTCGAGCCACTTGAGGCGTGCTTCGGCATTTGCGACCTGGAACTGGTTCTTGCCCTCGAACTCCGCTCGGCGCTCCCTCTCGCCCGCCTTCTCGTCGCCGTAGAGCGTCATCATGCCCGGCGGCACGAGGTCCTTGAGCGCCGGCCACTGCTCCTTCGGAACGCCGCGGAGCAGGTCTCCCACGATCGCGTCGACAGCGAGCAGACCTGGATTGAGCGGCGGCAGCCTGTCGCGCAGCTTCGGGTAGGCCTCGAGCCAGTCGTCGCCGGGCTCGAAGTGGGCGTCGATGTCGATGATCGCGGACATGGGGACTCCTTTCGATTCGAAGCGCGCAGCACTCAGTCGAGCTGCATGTGCTCGGGGTTCGGGCCCCGGGTGATGTTCCAGTAGTCGACGAGGCGATAGGGCCAGGACAGGTAGACACGGCCCTTGCTGTTGCGGTAGTAGCTCTCGGCCTTCGGATGCGACCAGATCATCTGCGGCATGCGCTCGTCGATCTGACGGTTGAAGGCCTCGTAGGCGGCCTGGGTCGGCTCGATCGTCCGCTTGCCCCGGGCGCGGAGGTAGTCGAGGCACTCGATCATGTAGTTGACCTGGCGCTCGGACACGATGTTCTGACCGCCCGCGTGATTCGGCGCGGAGTTCGGGCCACCGATCAGGAAGAAGTTCGGGTAGCCGGGCACCTGGCAGCCGATGTACGACCGGGCCTCCTCTTCACCCCACTCGGCGCCGAGATCGCGACCACCGCGACCGATCACGCGCAGGGGCCCCAGCATCTTCGCGATCTCGAAGCCCGTCGCGAGGGCGATCACGTCGACGGGGTACTCCTTGCCGCTCTTCGTGACGATCGAGCCAGGGGCCACGCGCTCGATCGGGTCGGTCTCGAGCTCGACGTGGGGCTGCTTGAGGGTGTCGAGGTAGCCGCCATCCATCACGATGCGCTTGCAGAAGATGGGGCTGTCCGGGACGAGCTTCTCGAGCAGGTCCGGCCGGTCGGCGAGCTTCTCGCGGTAGTAGGCGAGCGTGAATTCCCGGATCGCCTCGTTCTGGGCCGAGACGGAGCGCTCCTGATGCGGCCAGTCGGGATCGCGCAGCACGTTCTGGAAGAGCCCGTCCGCCGCGAACCAGTAGGCGCGGAAGCGGAACCACTCGGCGTATTTCGGGATGTTCCGCAGCGCCCACTTGACGGGCTCCGGCACGGGGGCGCCCGCCGTCGGGTTGTTGAGCAGCCAATGGCGCGAGCGCTGGAAGATCACGAGGTGCTCGGCCTCGGGTGCGATGGCCACGGCGAGCTGGACGCCTGACGCGCCCGTCCCGATCTGGGCGATCCGCTTCCCGGCGAGATCGACCGAGGGATCCCATCCCGTCGTATGCATCACGACGCCCTCGAAGTCTTCGAGGCCCGGGATCTTCGGGCGCGAGGGGCGGTTCACGATGCCATGGGCGAGAAGGATCGCGTCGGCCGTGACGGTCCGGACGGGCTGCTCCTTCTGCTGGACGTGGACGGTCCATCGCTGGCTCTCGTCGTCCCACTCGCAGCCGACGACCCGCGTCTCGAACTCGATGTGCTTGCGCAGATCGAAGCGGTCGACGACGGACAGGAAGTAGTCGCGCATGTCGGCGCCGCGCGGATGGTATTGGTTCCACTCCGGGCTCTGGGCGAAGGAGAAGGAGTAGAAGTGGCTCGGCGTGTCGACGCCGACGCCCGGATAGACGTTCTCCCACCAGGTGCCGCCGGCATTCTCGTTCTTGTCGAAGATCGTGTACGAGTACCCGGCCTCCCCGAGCTTCACACCGGCGCAGATCCCGGAGAGGCCCGCACCGATCACGACGACGTGGAAATCCTTCGGCGGCGGCACGCGGCCGGGCCGCTCGCTGCGCCGCGGCGTCTCTTCGAGGGCCATCTGGTCGAGGAGCAACGGGATGAACTCGTCCTCGACGGGCTCGCCCACACAGACCGACATCATCCGCTGCATCAGCGGCCGCGGCAGCGGCGGCACCTCGATCGGAAGATCCTGGCCGAGCAGCACCTGCTCGAGCCGCATCCGCAGCTCCGCCGCGAGCGACTCGGGCACGTCCGAGGGCTCGGGTCCGTAGAGCGGCTTGATGTGCGGGGCGAACTTCTCGAGGAAGGCCTCGTCGTGCGTCAGGTGCGTATGCACCATCAGGAGCGTCTCGAGCTCCGCCTCCCGGAGTGCCTCGCGCAGGGCCTCGGGATCGAATCGCTTCGGATCGCTCTGGGAATCGGACATCGTATTCTCCTGTCGGGTCGGACCTTCGTTCGTCATCCGTTCGTCAGCGGGCACCGCGTCGCAGAGCCCGCTCTCTCGGCGCAGGTCTGGCCGGCGCATGCGCCTCGATCGCCGCGTCCTTGAGTCCGAGCCCGCGCCCGCAGAACAGCACGGCCTCGCGCAGCAGCTTCTCCCGCGAGCCCGCGTACGGGATCGACGAGCCGCCCGCGAGCCGGCTCGACGCGATCATGGCGCCCACGTGCTCGAGGAAGTTCCAGCCGTTGCGCGGATCGATCGCATTGCGTTCGAGGCTGCCCTCGCGCGCCGCGGCCTCGAGCGCCTTGCGGAAGGCCCGCGCGCCGATCTTCTGCGCCCGCTCATAGACCATGCGCGCGTGCTTGCCATCGCCCGCGAGCGAGAGCAGCAGGATGCGCTGGCCGTTCGAGGGGCCCCGATCGGGCGATCCGTTCACACACGCATCGAGGTAGCGCCAGAGCGCCTCGACGAGGCCCCGGGTCGAGGGATCCGGCAGCTGGAGCACGGCGAAGTTGTGGTCCTGCTGCCTGGCAACGTGCTCGAGCACGGCGTCGTAGAGCGCCTGCTTCGACGGAAAGTGCCGGTAGAGCAGCGCCTCGGAGATGCCGGCCGCCTCGGCGATCTCGAGCGTGCGCGCGCCGTCGAAGCCGCGCGTCGCGAAGGTCGCCGTCGCGGCTTCGAGGATCGATTCGCGGCGGTCCGCGTGATTGAGGCGTCGGGTGGCCATGCGGGGTGGAAGTGAGTGTACACTCACTTCGCGTTCCGGATCAATCGGATTTCCGGGGCGGACGGATCACGCGCCGCCCGGCCCGCGCGGCGCGGACCGGGTCCGCTCAGACGCCCCCGCCGCCGAGCTCGAGCCCCGCGTAGTCGCCCCCCTCGCGCCAATCCCGCAGCAGCTCGAAGTAGGCCTGGGGCCCGCCGCCGTAGGTCCCGCCGAACCAGCCCGGTCCTTCCGTCGGCCGGCCCTCGTTGTTGTAGTAGCCGGGGGTGCAGCTCGCCGCGAACTCGAGCTGCGCCGGGTTGGGCTGCTGGATCGCCTCGACCCAGGCGGCCTCGGCCGCGCGGCCGACCTCGACGCGGGTCGCCCCCTTCGCGCGGACGTGGGCCAGCACGTCGGCGACATGACGGCTCTGCTCGTCGTAGAGCTCCGTGAAGTTCGGCGTGAGCCCCGACTGCAGCCCGCCCATCAGGATGCAGTTCGGAAACTCGCGGGTGAAGAGGCCGTGCAACGTCCGAACGCCCGAGGCCCAGCGCTCCGTGAGCGTGACACCCCCACGCCCGACGATCTCGCAGTCCGCGCGCCGCGCGTAGTCCGTGCCGACCTCGAAGCCCGTCGCGAAGACGAGGCAGTCGAGCGGGTACTCGCGACCGGCCACGACGGCACCCGTCTTCGTGATCGCGTCGACACCCCGGCCATCCGTGTCGACGAGCGTCACGTTCGGGCGGTTGAAGGTCTCGAGGTAGTCGTCGTGGAAACAGGGGCGCTTGCAGAACTGGCGATACCAGGGCTTGAGCGCCGCGGCCGTCGCGGGGTCCTTCACGATCCCGGCGACGCGCGCCCGGATCTCCTCCATCTTGCGCGCGTCCGCGAGCTCGACCTCGCGCGCGATCTCCTCGGGCGACCGGAGCGAGCCATCGTCGTTCCCGAGCATGCCCGCGAGATTGCGCATGATGTCGGTCCAGCCGTCGTTCACGAGGTCGACCTCGAGATTCCGGCCCGAGAGCGTCGTGCTGAAGTTCCAGATCCGCTCGCGCTGCCAGCCGGGCGCGAGGGACGCAAACCACGCGGGATGCGTCGCCACGTTGCGTCGCGAGTCGACGCAGGACGGCGTGCGCTGGAAGACCGTGAGGTGGCGCGACCACTCGCCGAGATGCGGGATGCATTGGATCGCCGTCGCCCCCGTCCCGATCACGCCGACCCGCTTGTCGCGCAGCCCGACGAGCCCGCCCGTCGAATCGCCGCCCGTATACGCGTAGTCCCATCGGCTCGTATGGAACGTGTGCCCCTCGAAATCCTCGATCCCCGGGATCCCCGGCAGCTTCGGCCGCGAGAGCGGCCCGCTCGCGACGACCACGAAGCGCGCCCGCAGCCGGTCGCCGCGATCCGTCTCGACCTGCCATCGCGCCGCGCCCTCGTCCCACTCGAGTCGCGTGACCCGGGTGCTGAAGAGGGCGTCCCGATACAGGTCGAAATGCCGCCCGAGCGCTCGCGCATGCTCGAGGATCTCGGGCCCGTAGACGTATTTGAGCGTCGGCATCGTGCCGAGCTCCTCGAGCAGCGGCAGGTAGATGTAGGACTCGATGTCGCATTGCACGCCGGGGTAGCGGTTCCAGTACCAGGTCCCACCGAAGTCCGAGGCGACCTCGACGATCCGGATCCGCTCGAAGCCCTGCTGGCGGAGTCGGGCGGCGACCGTGAGACCACAGAAGCCGCCGCCGAGGATCACGACCTCCGGGTCGTCCTTGACGGGCGCGCGAGAGAAGCCGGGCTCGGCGAAGGGATCGTCGAGGCCCGTCTCGATCACGTCCGTGTAGGTGCGGTACTGCGCGATGCCCTCCTTGCGCAGGCGCTTGTCGCGCTCGATCCGGTACTTCGCCCGGATCGCGTCGAGATCGATCTCGCCGGCATCGGAACGACGGGCTTCGGCTCGGCTCGCGGTCATGCGCGGGTCCTCCTGGCTCGGCGGGGGCAGGCGCGCCGCGAGCCGACCGTCGAGGATCGCGTGCTCGCGGCGCGCGGCAAGCCCTCGCGCACGCCCCCCCCGCGCCGGCGCGGCTCGGCTTCAGCCCTGGGCGAGCACGCCGCCGAGCAGCTCCTTCGCGCAGCCGTAGCCGGGCAGGAACGTGACACCCGGCCCCGGATGGCAGGACGAGCCACAGAGGTAGAGGCCCGGGAGCGGCGTCGCGTGGGCCGAGCCCTCGACGACGGCGCGGGCGGCGAGCATCTGGTCCGCGTGCAGCAGGCCGTGGGTGAAGTCGCCGTTCGTCGCGCCGTGCATCGCCGCGAAATGGTCCGAGGAGAAGACGGCCTTCTCGACGATCCGTTCGCGGAAGTCCGGCAGGTAGCGCGAGATCCGATCGATCACGCGCTCGGCCATCTCATCGCGCAGCTTGCCCCGCTCGCTGTCCGGTGCATCGCAGGGAAAGAAGAAGCCGTAGGCGCTCGCTATGTGATGCCCCGGCGGCGCGAGGGTCGGGTCCTCGACCGAGGGAATCTGGAAGGCGATCGGGATCTCGGTCGGGAGCTCGCCGCGCTGACAGGCCTCGAAGCTCGCCTGCATCTGCTCGGGATCCGGCACCATCGCCCCGCCGAAGCGCGCATGGAGGTTCCCGTTCAGCCCCGCCCACTCGCCACCGTAGGCCGGCAGCCCGTCGAGCTTGAAGAGCATGTGCACCCAGGCACCCTTGTGCTCGATCGATCGGACCCGCTCGAGGAGCGGCGCCGGCAGCGATGCCTGCTCGTCCGCGAGCAGGCGCAGGAAGGTCGCCGGCTTGTCGAGGTTCGAGACGACGACCCGCGCGCGCAGGACCTCGCCACCGCGCAGCTCGACCCCGACCGCGCGGCCCGCCTCGACGACGATGCGCGAGACCGGCTGCTTGAGGCGGATCTCGCCGCCCTTCGCCTCGATCGAGCGCGCGAGCGCCTCGCACAGCGAGCCCATCCCGCCCTTCACCCGCCGCATGAGTCCACCACTCCCGTTCAGCGCCATCGTATAGACGAGACAGAACGCCGAGCCCGGCGAGTACGGCCCCTTGTAGGTCGACTGGACGGACGCGAAGGCGAGCAGTGCACGTAGCGTCCTGTGCTTCACCTCGTCCGGAAAGAACCGGTCGACCACGTCCATCGCCGACCCGCGGAAGACCAGCTCGAGCTGCTCGCGCGCCGCGTCGGAGGGCGCCTCGGCCAGGAGCTCTTCGAAGGAGCGCGGGAGACGCCCCGCCGTGAAGCGATCCATCACTTCGGCAGGGTATTGGCAGAAGCGGATCATGCGCACGAAGCCCAGCATCGCGCTCGGGCCGTGATCGAGGAGGACGTGGGCGAGCTGGCGGAGCGGGTTGGCGTGGAAGAGGAGCGCCTTGCCGCCGGGGCCCGGCAGGTTGATCGCCATCACGGGGAGCGGGATGAACTCGGCGCCGTTGCCCTCGAAGTCGAGCGCCGCCTCGACCTCCTTCGCGAGGGGGAAGAGGCAGCTCGCGCCGACCTCGTTCCGGCAGCCCGTGAGGATCTCGCGCGTGCCCGTCATGCCGCCGACGTAGCCGTTCTTCTCGAGTACGAGCACGCGCTTTCCCGCACCGGCGAGGACGGCGGCGGTGGCCAGGCCGTTGTGGCCGGCGCCGATCACGATGGCGTCGAGGTCCGTTCGCGGCGAGGCGTCCGTATGCGAGGCGTCCATGTCGCCCTCCCTGGCGCTGCGCCCGGCGCGGATCGCGGCCGGGCGGCCGACGGATCTTGCACCAGCGCCGGGGGCATGTCACGGGCAGATGGGGCGCGGTGGGACCTAACGCGTGCGTTGGCCGTGGCCGAAGAGCCCACGCCCGCGGATCATCGCGGCCACGGCGTCCGGCACCATCTTCTCCCAGCCGTCGTCCCCCTCCCGGATCAGCCGCAGGACCTCGCGCGAGAAGATCGGCAGCACGTCCTCACGCCACTCCGTGATCGCCTCGATCGCGCCCCGCCCGACGAGGTAGCGGTAGAGCGGCTGGAGCGACGGCGCGACCTCGAGGTTCTCGACCGTCGTGAGCCGCCCCGTCTGCCGATCGAGGAGCGGGTAGACGTACATCCGCAGGCCACTCTTGAAGAGACGCCCGAACGCCTCGAGGATCCCGCCCTCGAGGCCGTCGTAGTAACGCTCGTCGAGGAGCTGCAGGAGGCTGCCCGCGCCGAGCACGATCGCGATCGGGCGATCGGTCGCCGCGAAGAGGTAGCGGGCGAGGCGATGGAACTCGAAGTAGTCGGAGATCATGACGGTCTGCCCCGTCGCGCCGAGCACGTCCGCCCGGGCGAGGAAGTCGGAAAGGTCGAGCTCCCCCTCCGCGAGCAGGTTGCTCATCGTGATCTCCATCAGCGCGATCGGCTCCTCCCCCTCCCCCGTCCGCGCGCGGAACTGCTCGAGCGCGCGCTCCATCATGTCGAGGTTCACGTGCGTCACGGGCCGGAAGCTCCCGCGCTCGACGAGTACGGGCCGCTTGCGCAGCACCTCGGACGGCTGAAGCACCGTCCCATCCGGCCCGAACATCGCCGCCTTCGAGAGCCCGAGCTGCACGAGGCGCAGGCTCATCACACGGTTGTCCACGTGCCGGAACTCGATGCCCGAGAACTCGATCATGTCGATCTCGATGCGGTCCGTGCTGAGACCGTCGAGCAGGGACTCGACGAGGGCGTCGGGGTCGGAGAAGAGGAAGAAGGCGCCGTAGAGGAGGTTCACGCCGACGATGCCGAGCGCCTCCTGCTGGAGCGTCGTCTCGGCATCGAGCATGCGGACGTGGATCACGATCCGGCTCGCCTCGTCGCGCGGGTGCGACTGGAAGGCGACGCCCATCCAGCCATGGCACTCGTGTCCGCCCTGGAAGCTGCGGGCGACGACCGTGTCGGCGAAGGCGAAGAAGGCCGTCTGGTTCCCGCGCCGCTCGCGCAGCCGCTCGAGGGTCAGCTCGTACTCGTAGTCGAGCATCGACTCGAGGCGTTCGCGGCAGACGTAGCGCTGGCACGGACCGTAGATCGCGTCGCTCACGGTCATGTCGTAGGCCGAGATGCTCTTGGCGATCGTCCCCGCCGCGGCGCCCGCCCGGAAGAACCAGCGCACGACCTCCTGCCCCGCCCCGATCTCCGCGAAGGTCCCGTAGCGCGCCGGGTCGAGGTTGACCGCGAGCGCCTTGTCCCGCGGCTCCCGCGCGCGCAGCTGCGCGGCGGCGGAATGGAGCATGGGTGGCTCTCCTTATTTATATAGGCGCGTGGATCGCGCGCGGTCGCCGCGCCTTCCGCCCGGCCTGACCGCGGCGGGACGGTCAACGGGCGGGCCACGTCGACTGCGACACGTGGCCCGCCCGCTCCCCGTCCCCTACCGCGAAGAGAGCAAGGGCCATGCCGAGGTCGATTGCGCGCGCGTCGCGCCGGGGAAGACCCGCTCGGGTCGCGGTCAGCGCGATTCGGTCGGGCTGCCGTGCAGACCGGGACTCGCGCTGCCCGCGCAGGAGGCAGACGGGCGGGGCGGACGGGCGACCGGGGCCGGAGGATCGGGTCGGCGGCCGGATCTTCGAGGAAGCGGCGCTCCCCCGAGGCTCGCGCGCCCGGAGTCTGCTAGCCTCCGCCGGCCCTCAGGTCGCCGTGCATCGCACGGCACAGCCATTCGCGCGCCGGTAGCTCAGCTGGATAGAGCATCAGGCTTCGAACCTGAGGGTCGGGGGTTCGAATCCCTCCCGGCGTGCCAGATCCCTTCTCCGCGAACGAACGACCGTCTCTAAAAGGGAAGCCCTGCCGCGAAGCGGCATGAGCAAGCCCTCCGGGCATGCCATCACGTACTCCACGTGCTTTGGACACGCTGCACAGATCCCCCGCCCGCGATCGTGCTGGCCCGACTCGAAGCACAGAGCACGATCACGAGTACAGAAGCGCAACGACGACTGCCGAGATCACGCTCGAGAATCGTGTCGGCCGCCTCCGATACTGGATACTCGAAGCTTCACACGCCGGCGATCGCGTCCGGTCACTCCGTCGCCCTTCGGTAGCGAGAGAGGATCGCGAGCCCCAGCATGGCGAGCACGGCCGTCGCGGGCTCCGGAATGATCACGAGGTAGCCCTCGAATACGCCGGCTGGATTCGTTCCGGTTCCGACGACGATTCGGCCGTCCTCCGAGATTCCGCTCGCCGAGATGAGGTGCCAGCCTCCGAGGTCCAGGCCGCGGATGCTCAGGTAGCCCTCGAGTGATTGCAGACCGATTGCCCGGGAGAAGATGAAGGCGCCCTCGGTAGCGAATCCAGTGCCCACCACGATCGAGCCGTCACCCGAGACGTCCATTTCGAATTCGAAGTCGAGATGAGCCGGTGGCCCCTGGAATCCGGCAAGCGTCCCGACGGGCATCATTCCGGCAGCCTCGGTCCAGATGAACGGCGTCATGCCGAGGTCGCCGCTCGTCCAGCCGACGATCGTCGAGCCATCTGCCGATACCTTGCTCGCTTCGCTGTACGCGCCGGGGGCACCGGGGGCGAGCAGGGTGCCCAGCCCGACCATTCCGGACTCCGCGCTCCAGCGAAACGCCTCGAACTGGTCGAACTCGTTCCTCGCCTTGCCGACGAGGACCGATCCATCCGCAGAGATTCCGGCTCCGAAGCTCCAGGGTTGCTCACCGGGAGTCAGGTCGCGCAGATCACCGAGCTCGACGATGCCGCGTGAATCATCCCATAGAACCGCCTGAAGGTTTCCCGTCCCGACGATGCGGCGTCCATCCGAGGACATGTCGGCCACGAACGCATCGCCGAAGTCGTTCGGTCGCGGCAGCCAGCGAACGCCCTCGGCGGGGGAGTAGGTGAAGCCGTGCCGATTGGCATCGGGCTGTGCAAACCCGGCGAAGCGCTCGCCGTTCGGTTGCCCTGCCGTAACGAACGAGTCCCGGAGACCCGCACCCGTCAGGGCATCGATCGTCGCGGGCGGCGAGTCGACTCCGACCATGAACGCGTGATTCTGGGACGGCGACCAGGTCGCGCCACCGGCGATGCCGGCCTCCGAGGTCCAGAACAAACCACTCGATGCAGCTCCGATCGCGTCCGTCCCGGCCCCGTAGAGGCGAGGCGTCGCGCGGCTCGGAGCCGCGGCGACGACGAGTATCGCCAGAGCACACGCACATCTCACGATCCCACCTCCGTCTTGCGAGGCTTCGAGGGCATCAATCGGCAGCGCTAGGAGCGCGAGGTCGGCCGCTCGTGCGGCTGCTCGAAGGGGAATCCATCGCCGCGCCCAATGCAAGGGGGCTCGTAGGGTTCGACCCGACCGCGGGCCTTCGCGATTCCATCCAGTCGGAACTCCTCCCCGCATCGATCGGCTTCGACCCCACGTGCGGCATGAATAGCTCACATGGGTTGCAGCCTCGAACTCGCATCCGTCTGCCGACCCGCCGAGATGGCCTCGCGGCAAGCCCTCGACGAAGGACAGCCCGACGGATTTCGCCCTGCGTCAGGACGAAGCTCCTACGGTCAGGCCGACGGGCGGTCTTCCGAAGCCACTGGTTCCGACTCGGCGAGCGCGGGGAAGCCGAGAAAAGGATTGCGCTTCCAGGGGTGGTTGCAGGTTCGGCACGTGCGTGGTGGTCGATCAGCTGGCGCCGCGGTTGAGCCATTCGAGGCGCGAGGTCGGCCCCTCCGGCATCTCACGCTCGGACGGTTATGCTCCGCCGACGTGCAACAGACCCCATCCTGGGCACCACGAGCCCGATCCCTTCCGACCCCATCCCGCGGAGCGAGCCCAAGTGCGATTGCACCCCAGCGAGACCATCGACCACCTGACGCCCGAGGACGCGCTGCAGTACCTCAGGGACGGAAACGCCCGATTCCTCAGCAACCTCCGTCTGAACCGCAACCTGCTCCAACAGGTCAACGAGACCCGCGAGGGGCAATGGCCCTTCGCGGCCATCCTCTCCTGCATCGACTCGCGGACCTCCGCCGAGCTGATCTTCGATCAGGGCCTCGGCGACCTGATGAGCGTCCGGATCGCAGGCAACTGCCTGAACGACGACATCCTCGGCAGCCTCGAGTTCTCGTGCGAGGTCACGGGTGCGACGGTGGTCGTCGTGCTCGGCCACTCCCATTGCGGCGCGATCAAGGGCGCCTGCGACGGGGTCGAGATGGGCCACCTGACGGGGCTGCTCCAGAAGATCCGTCCGTCCCTCGACGCCATCGAGGAGCCCACGGATGGCAAGGAGCGTTCTTCCCGAAATACGAAGTTCGTCGACGCCGTCGCCCGGGAGAACGTCCGGCGCACGACGGCCCTCGTACTCGAGCGCAGCCCGATCCTGCAAGAGCTGGTCGAGGCCGGGAACCTGATCGTGGTCGGCGGGATGTACGACGTCCAGTCGGGTGCGGTCGAGTTCCTCTGATCGGGGGAGCTCCCGCGAGGATCGAGCCGCGTGACGCATTCGGAGCCCGGCCGACGTCGTCGTGAATGATGTCGCTGCGTGAACCGATTCACGGACCCGCGTACCACCGCGTGGTTTCCTCGGGTCATCCCGCGCTCGTCGGCTCGCACCCGACGCGCCCGGCACGAAGGATGGCCCCGATGCGAACTCCGATCCCCGCTCGCACTGCGCTCCGCGTCTGCCTCGCCCTTGCCTCGGCCCTCACGCTCGCCGCCGACGCCGACGCCTCGGACGGCGTGATCGAGATCAATCAGACGACCGCACTCGCCGGCGGAGTCACGTCGAGCGACGAGCCTGGCTTCCCGGTCACGCTGGATGCGCCCGGAAGCTATCGGCTGACCGGCAATCTCGACGTCCCGAATGGCACGGATGGCATCGAGATCCTCGCTTCCAGCGTGACGCTCGATCTGGGCGGATTCCGGATCGCGGGCCCATCGATCTCGATCTGTCCCCCGACCGGATGCAACGACGGAAGCGGCATCGAGGTCGGGAGATCGATCGGATGGCTTCGTTCCGCTGCGCGCACGTTCTCGGCGTGATTCGGGATCCGGGCCCGCGTGCGTAGACCTCGTCGCACCAGGGCGGATTTCCATCGAACGCCCGAGTGCGCGTCGGGCGCGCGTGATCGGTCGGGATGCGGCAGGTCGAGTCCGATTCGGCGATCGCGGTGAAGGCGCGCCTCCAGGAATCGAACCGGCGCCAGGAGAACGTGGCAGTCCCCACGACGCCTCGAAGGAGCCCACCCGAGCGCGGCAGGTCCGGAAACCGGGGCCTCCCGACTCTGGCGCGAGCGCGACCGCGTCAATGCGAGCCGTCGTCGCTCGGCAGATGGCAGTGGTACTTGATGACGCCGAGCGCTTCCATCGCCTTCTCGAACTCGTCGTCGCCGACACCACGCGCGCGATACGCGCGCTTGTCCAGCAGCTGGTAGTAGTCGAAGTCCTGCTCGGCACACGCTACGACCGTCGAGGAGTACAGATCGGGAAAAAGGAAGTTGCGCTGGGGCTCGGACATCGCGCCCGACCGGTAACGCCCGTACTTCATCTCGCAGTACCCGCGCGTCGCAGCCTGGGACTCCAGGCCCGCGGCATGCACCTCCGGCGCGACGATCCGCAGCCGCTCGTGGTACGCCTCCACCAGCTCATCGAGCGTCTGCGCTTCCGCCAGGTAGGTCCCGGCGAGCTTGCAGAGGATGTCGCGCTGTCCTTCATCCGACTCCTTGTACAGGAAATCGCGCAGGTACTTCACGGTGAACGCGGCGAGCCGCACACGGGCACGCGCCGCTCGGCAGGCGGCGAGCAGATCCTCCGGTGACGTCTGCGGCCCGAGTGGCTCGACGCGCTGGTGCGCCTCCGCGATCAATCGAGCGGTCTCGCGATGGAGGGTTCGGACGGAGCCAGCGACGAGACACCCCAGATACGTCCCGACGCCTCCGTACGTCTCGTCGATCCCGCCCGCCTGCTTCGCCATCTGCTCGCACGCAGCGCGATCGGGGACGGGCGGCACCTCGGTCGCAGCATGCCCCGCGGTGGCGACGCCGAGCACGAGGTAGACGCGGGCCACCAGCCGAAGCAAGCGCGAAATCGGAGAGGACGACGAGTGGCGGGACGTGCGCATCGGCGCAGCCTAGCAGAGGCCGCCGCGGCGGCAGGACGTCGTCTCGACACGGGCCCGGCAGGGATCCGCGCGTGCGTGAGCGGGCAGACTTCCTTCTACGGGCTCAGTGAGTCCGGCGCCCGAAAGGCCCGATCAACCCGAAGCGACGCGGCGATCGAGCCGAAGTTTGCGCAGGGCGCCGGCGGCGAGGCCGAGCGTGAGCACGAGTACGGCGGCGAGTGAGAGAGCGGGTACCGGAGCGATGCTCGTGACAGTGACCGACCAGTTGTCCACACCGCCCAGCGTGCTGGCAGCCTCACCCGACGAGACGCCGTTGATCGTGACGTATCCGAACGTGAGCGGCGCTCCCGTGGTCTCGAAGTCGGGATGGACTCCCTCGACCGGCCCCAGGGCGGGATCGAGGAAGCGGAAATCCGAAGCTTGCAGCGACTCGAACTCGAAGGAGAGCCAGGTGTTGGAGGGATCGCTCGCGAAGAGGACCTGATCGAAGGGCCCGATGAAATCCATCCCTCCCTGACGAACGAGGGGCTCGAAGGCGATCGCCCCGCACCCGCAGAGGGCCGACGGCGGATGGATCCACTCGAAGTCCCACGAATAGGAGACGGACTCGAGCGGCCCGTCGGTCGACGGGTCGTGGCTGGCGGGCTGGAACACGTGTGAGACCCAGATCGCCCCAGGTCCCATCCAGACGTGGCTGGTCTGCCGATACGCCCCGGGATTCCCGCCGGCGGGCTGCTGGCCCGACGTGAAGCTGGCTCCGGCACTGGTCGTGTCCCGGGCGATGCTCCCGACCCAGCTCGAGTCCTGGAAGTCCCCGTCCGAGAAGGTCGTCACGCCCGAACGGGCCAGGCGGGGGGCCCCGAGAGCGAGGACAGTCGCGAAGATGAGGTAGAGGGTTCGGTTGCGCATCGACTCCCCTTGCTGCCGTACGACCCCAGGGACGAAATCCAGTCGGATACGGCCTGCGACCAACGGATCCTCGTTCTGGCGCCGACGACCGCGCGGATCTCGTGGGATCGTGAGGGAGCATCATGCCGTCAGACGGCAACCGTGGTCAATCGATCAGATTCGCGAGGTCCTGCTAGGCCGTACGGCGACCGAGTGCGCAGGATCCACGTCATCCTACACAGACGGATGATCGAGGCCGCGGCTTCGGCAACGCCGATAGCCAAGTTTCTGACGACTGGCGTCCCGGCCGGGAGAAACCGGCTCGCTCGCGGGGCGATTTCAAGGTTGCGCGTGGGCGTCCCGCTGGCGATCGTGATCGCCAGAGGGTGCGCCGCCACCGGGGCGAGCCGGTCCGTGGCCGCGACGCGAGCCGAGCAGATCGGCGAAGCGCGGGAGTCGTGGGAGCGACTCCCTGATGCGGGCTCTGGGCCCGACTGATCACAGTCGAAGCCCGGATCGTCATCCCAGTCGAACTCGAAAGGGGGTTCCTCGAAGGCGCCGTGCGGGATCGTTCCCAGAATTCATGGTCCACCGGTCGGCCACATGCGCTGGACGGGTCACTCAAGCCACGCGAAGCCTGGAAATCACGGTGACGCATGACGCATGTGACTGTGGCTTCCAAATTGCCGTCCAGGATTGCTCATTTTGCGTGCGAGATGGAAGGTCGATTGTCAAATCCGTCATCCGTCCCGACTACGGGCAGCACTACCCGCAACGTACGGGCGCGGATCAGGATCGATTCCGACGCGCGCTCGGGACTTCACTCGATCATTCGCCGGAAGATCTCCGAGGGCTGGCGACGATCGGTCTCGTCCTCGAGCGGAGCGAGGGCCGCGACGAGTCCCTCGATCACGTGCTCGGGGCGAGCGATGCCACGTGCGACCAGCTCTTCCGGAAGGAGCTGCTGGATCACGGCCTGCAGATCGGAGCGGCCGATGCTCTTCGCATCGAAGCCCGCCTTCTTGAGCATGATCCGCAGCGTGCCCCGCGCCTCGAGACGATCGAGGTCCGTCGAGCGCTCGAGCTGCCGGGAGGCCTGTTCGAAGGCAGTGCTCATCCCGCGTCCGCCCCCACGACCGGATCGGACGCCGATCGCTCGTGACGCGCGGGCGCGAAGGCCCGATGGAGCGTGATCGCGACGAGAAATCCCATGGACGCGATCAGGTGGCTGGTCCAGAGCGGACGCTCCCCCATCGAGCGCAGCCACACGGCCACGATCTGTGCCGCCCAGATCACGTCGATCGAGAACATGCACAGGCTCCAGTAGCCGAAGCGTGCGACGAGCGCGGGATCCGCGAGCCCGAGAGCGAGACGTCGCCGCATCTTCACGTAGTAGGCGAGCGACTCGCAGCCCCCCCACGTATACGCGACCAGGCGGGAGGCGTTGAACAGGAGCAGCCAGGGGCCGAACCACGCGTCGTCACCGATCGTCAGCTGGCCGGGCTGTCGCGTCAGGAGGTCGCCGACGAGACCCGCCAGGAGCGTGACGGCACAGAAGGTCAGCAGCGCCAGTCCCCATCGCGATTCACGGCGAAAGACGAGCCAGACGAAGACGTAGATCTCCAGATATCCGATCGTCCCCAGGACGAGCGAGATGCCGCCGAGTCGGTGGCTGATCGCGGCGGGGAGCTCCGGAAAGAACAGGATCGGGAGAAGCAACGAGAGGTTCAGCCCACCCGAGAGGAGCAGCGCGCTCCCCAGCATCGCCTGCGGGAGCTCCCGCGTCCGCAGACCGCGAAGGGTGAGTCGCGCGCCGACCAGGTAGCTCGTGGCGATGAACGTCGACAGACCCAGCAGTCCGAACAGCTCGAACACGGGTGCCTCCTCCGAGGATTCGCGGGACTGGATCGGCTGTCGGGGCACCCGGGTTGATCGCTGCGAGCAGGCTCGAGCTCCGGACGAAAGGCGGGGCGCAACGCTCCGGAAGGGCGGCGGCAGCCGCCGCGGGGCGCAGAGCCACTCGATCGACTCGAACGACCGCACCCGAGCCGCGACCGGGGTAAGGCGGCGCGTACGGTGGATTCGCCTCGCCGCGAACGGACACGCGTCGGGAGCCGGCCCGAAGCCAGGCTGGCGTGCAAAATGTTAGGCCGCCTCGACCCACCAGAAGTCGGACGGAACGCCCGGAGGCGATCCCGAGATCCGCTGGAACCGGCCGGCGCCCGTCAGCTCGAGCGAGCAATGCGGGCAGACCGGGTCCCGCGGATCGGCGAGCGGCAACCGGCAGCGGCCGCAGTAGGCGCCCCCGGTGCTCGGGGGCGGATTCGACGTGCTTCCAGGGTCCATGCTCGGGCCCTCCCCGCTTCGAAGTCCACGACGTCGGCTCGCGGACTCACGGAGAGGGACGTCGCTCGAGCCGACGGAATATCGGCCGCGGGCCTCCCGGGCGGGCCTCCCTCGTCGGGCTTGCATCCGAGCGGCGGTGCGGGAGCGCGAGGTCACAGGGACGAGGGCCCGCCTGCCGAGCTACGCCGGATCCACGACTCGAGCACCGCCGAATCGATCCCCTCACCGGAGGCCGCGCGCTCGGCCTGGCGATATCGTCGCCCTCCGATGGACGGAGCGGGGAAGTCTGCGAAATGACGCCCCTCGAAGGACTCGAATGATTCGGGCGAGTCTCGTCGATCCGGGAAAATGCACGAGGACTGCTGTCGGGGCGTCGTCCTGGAGGGTCAGGGAGAGCCGAGGAGTAGTACGTGCAGATTCGGTGGGTTGGGTCGCGGTGTGCACTCGTCGAATGCAGTCGGTTCTGATCTGGGTGGCCTCGGCGACGGATCACGCCAGCTTGCAACATCATGTCTCGCAGCCTCGGACGGGATCCCTTCGAGGCGACGATCCGGCGATCCGTGCCCGGCCCGCCCGCACGACCGTCGCCGCGCGGCCAACCCCGGGACACCTCCCACCAGGGCGCCGAATAGCCCCGGCTCGGGCACCGCGAGCGGGATCTCGACGGGCTGGCAGTCCCAGTCGACGACGTCGTAGGTCGTGAGTGGGTAGAAGTGGACGCCCTCGTTCGATCCCTGGATCTCGAGCTGCTTGGGGGGGCTGGGGCAGGGACGAGGCCGAGACGATTCCGTTCTGACGATGGAGGCGGAATCCCGAGACCGGCGTCGGCTGGTCGAAGGCGAAGCCGATCGCCAGCGCAATCATCACCGCCTGGAGGAAATCTCCGAGACGACCTCATCCCGGTCCCGTCGTCACACGAGCCTCGAGAAGTGTCCGGTCCATCTCTCCGATCGGCATCCCGGCTGCGGCACAGCGGCGCATCGCCGCCGCGCCCTCGTCGCGCCGATCGAGATAGAAGCCGAGCAGGCGCCCCGCCTCACAGTCGATGCGCGGCTCGCGGTCGTGGCCGCCGGGCACAGCCTCGAGCACCGCGAGGGATGCGGCGGGGTCGCCCTGCGAGACGAGCAAGCGAGCGAGATTGAGCCGGACCTCGACGTTGGCTGGATCCTCCTCGAGGAGCGCGCGATAGAGCGTCGCCGCTTCTTCGAGCGCCTGGATCTGGTGGAGCGTGAGTGCGAGATCCCGACGGGCCATGGGGTGGGCAGGATCGTTCGCGAGGGCCGCGCGGATCGCGAGGGCGAGCTCACGCTTCTTCCTCATGTCCGCGCGACGGCTCTCGAGCTGCTCCGTCAGCAGGACGTGTCCCGGATTGGCAGCGAGCGCGCGCTCGACGGCAGCGATCGCGTCCGCCGGCCGACCGATCGCGTCGAGCATGGCGACCTCGAAGCGCGCGAGGGCGGGCAGCAGTCCGTATTGCTGCTCGAGCGCACGAGCCGATGCGAGGGCGACTTCCGGGGTCGCGTGGTGTCGGTTCACCATCAGCAGATCGTAGAGATCGACGCGGGACTTCGGATCGACCTCGGACACGAGCGACGCGCCGGGATCGACGACGTAGCCCAAGGCCTCGAGCTGGACCTGCGTCTCGGAATCGATCGCGAGTTGCGTCCCGGGCGGCCAGTCCCAGTCGAATTGCGCAAAGAGGGCGGCGGCGCGGCCCGCGTCCTCGGGTCGGTAGAGGTTGCGAAGCTGCTGCGGGTCCTGCGCGAGGTCGTAGTGCTCGGGCTCGGGCAGGTCGTACCAGGCCTCCCGTGTCTCGGTGAGGACGCCGAAGACCGGCGCCGTCCCGAATCCGAAGGCACCCGCGACGCATTCGACGGGCTGCAGCCGAGGCGGGACGTCGTTCCCCGAGAGCGAGTCGACCAGCGATCGGCCCTGCGACCCGATCGGCGGAAGCGAGGCCAGCTCGAGCAGCGTCGGAGCGAGGTCCACGAGCGACGCGGGGCCGTGAACCATCGCGCCGCGCGCGATCTCGGCCTTCGACTCCGGACCGAGCCACAGGACCAGGGGGATCCGCAATGTGCTCTCGTACGCGAAGTACGCATGTGTCTGCTCGCCATGCTCTCCCAGCCCTTCGCCGTGATCGCTCGTCAGCGCGACGATCGCCGAGTCGAGGCGCCCCGCTTGCGAGAGGGCATCGATCAGGCGCCCCGTCTCTGCGTCCGCATAGGCGATCTCGGCGCGATAGGGATCGGGGTACTGGCTCGCGAAGGGCTCCGGGGCACGCCAGTGGCGATGGGGATCGTAGAGGTGGACCCAGAGGAAGATCGGACGATCCGCCGGTACACCGGCGAGCCACGCGAGCGCCGCATCGACGACCTCGGTCGCGGGACGCGTCGGCACGGCGATCTCGCCCCGGATCGACTCGACCCGGTCGTCGTAGTGCGCGAAGCCCCGCGCGAGCCCGTAGCGATGATCGAGCACCGCCGCGGAAACGAAGGCGCCCGTCTGATAGCCCGCGCGCTCGAAGGACTCTGCGAGGAGCGGCACGTCGGGGGCGACCTCGAAGAGTCCGTTGTCGCGGACGCCATGCGTCGACGGCCAGAGACCGCTCAGCAGGCTGGTATGCGCGGGTAGCGTGATCGGAACGGGGGAGCGCGCGTCGAGAAACCGAACCCCGTCGAGGGCCAGCCGATCGAAGTGGGGCGTCGCCGACTGCTCGGCGGCTTCCGCCGTCACTGGCGCGATCTCTGGCGCCGTCGCTGGCGCAATGGAGGTCCCGACCGCGTCGGCGCGCACCGTATCCCAGGTGACGAGGACGATGTCGGGCGGCTTCGAGGCGTCGATGTCCCTGGGCGAGTCCGGCTCGCGGTCGCGGCAGGCGGAGGCCAACGCCAGGCCAGCGCAGGAAGCCGCGAGGAGCAGGAAATGAACGATCTCGCGATGCCTCCCAGGATATGCGCTGCGCGCGGCCGCTCGCCTGTCCATACCGCGGATCGCCCCCTCTCCCGCCCGCCCATTCTCGCCGGAGTCGATCGCGGCAGCAAGCGCAGCACTCACTTCGAGACCCCTCGCCGGCGGCCTCGAAGCCTCGGCCGGGAAATCCTGCGAGATCCTCGAACCTGCGGAGTGAGTCGTTCGCCGGCCCGCCTCAGCCACGGAAAGCACCGGTCTACACGGCGGCGGGGGCCGGAACGCACGACCGCTTCGGTCGGGAGTGGGGGCGGGCGAGCGCAAGCTGCCATGGGCGGGACCGATCTCCGCGCACCGTCGAGGATCTGGTGAGCGGCGACGAACTCGACCTCGGAAACGGAACGAGCGGGTCTCCGATGGCGGCGTGCTCGAGGACTGGCACGAGACGACGGTCCTCGGCACGGACCCGCTCGTCGCGGATTCCGACGGCGATGGTGTCCTCGACGGCGAAGAGCTGGCCGCCGGCGGTGACCCGCTCGATCATCCCTACGCGATCGTCGATTTCATCAGCTACGCCTTCGACGGTACGGTCGATGCCGACCAGCCCGGCGCGCCGTCCCTCGCGGAGATCGATCCGCTCGCCCCGTCGAGCGATTCGAGCGCGAACGTCTTCGGCGGGATCCACACGGTCTACCCTTTCGGCGGCAACGCGCCTCCGCCGGCCGAGCAGGTCGGTCTGCAGCTCGACACCTCGAACCGGATCACCGCCCCCGCCTACAACGTCGAGCTCGTCTTCGAGGTCGACGCCGGCGCCGGCAGCTGGCGTCGCGTGTTCGATGCGAAGGACCGCCTCTCCGACTTCGGTGCCTACATCGAACCTTCGGGGCACTTCACGGGCCATCCGGCGCCCTCGGATCTCGGCGGCACGCTCTGGCCGAGTGCGACCTTCCAGCGGCTGGTCCTCGTCAAGGAGACGAACGGGGACGCGAGCCTCTGCCACGAGTGCGCGCTCGTCGCGTCGGGTCCGGACGTCCGCGCGCTCACGATCGACGGCGGGCGCGCCGGCCCACGCGGAATCGAATCCCCGCGGCGCCCGCGCGGTACAGACGCGGTTCCTGCACACGAAATCTCGACGTGCTCGACCCGATCCGATTCGTCATTCCAACACCAGATCCTCTGCGCCCCTGTTCTTCAGCAGCACCGCCTCGTCGATCACGTAGTCCTGCCCCGGCACGCCGCCGGACATCTGCAGATTGCCTCCACCGACTGGACGGGTGATCCAGATCTCGACCAGCGACCGCGCACCCGTGCTCGTCTCGAATCCGGCGACCCGATCGAGCGCGCGTCGGAGACCGAGGGTGGCATCGGGAATCCCGAAATCACCCTGATAGGGGCTATCCGACGTGCCCCGACCCGGACCGAAGAGCGACTGCTCCCTGACGTACATGGGATTCGGAGGATGGAAGCGCGGCTCGTCGACGTGCTCGTCGATGCAGTTGGTCGACGGAAAGCTGTATCCGTTCGCGATGGCCGTATTCGTCTCGGCCGTCGATTCGAGCGCACAGGTGGCCTGGGGATAGCGTCGCATCAGATACCGGTCCCCCGTCCTGTGAACGTTCGCCGCGCCGCCGTTCTGGTCCGAGAAGTTCCAGACCGCGATCGGGTCCCTCGCCTCGAACTCATTGTTCCGCGCGAAGAAGAAGCCTGCCGACGTCTCCCGATTGACGTGGATCGCGATGTGCTTGCCGCGCCGCCGGAGCTCCTGGGTCGAGGGCCACCTCCGACCGTCCGCCACGAAGTCGTTCCACGTGTACACGGCCGCAGCGCCGACACGGCTCGTGATCTCCGTCTGGAGCCGCGCCGCCCAATCCGCGGGGAGCGTGGGGCCGCTGAAGCAGCCGAGGCAGGCAAATCCGTCGCCCATTTCGAAGTTCAGGAAGAAGAACCCTTCCTGGATGCGGGTCGTCGCTGCGATCTCGTCGAGGTACGTCGAGAGCCAACCCTCGCCGTCGGGATCGGCGCAGTGGTGCGCGACGTAGAAGCCCGTACCCCCTCCCAGGCAGAGCGCGTTGTCTCGCCAGCGTACGTCCAGCTCGAGCTCCCACACGTTCAGCCGATCCAGCTGCTCGTCGAGCGAGTACGAGCCCTGGTAGGCGTTGTGGATGGAGAAATACTGCAGCTGGTTCGCGCGGGTCTCACCCTCGAGCACGGTCGCCTGAGCAAACGCATTCGTCGCGGGAAGAACGAGCGAAACCACGAGGAGGAAGGCCGCGAACGCCACGTCGTCCGTGCGTCGGCCTGGCCGGAGCGCGTCTCGTCGAAGACTCACGACGCTCATTGCAGATTCACCAGCGTCAAGACGAGACCCTGCCCCGCATCGAGGCGGCCCATCGCCTTGCCCAGCACGGCGCCGTGACTCCGGGCGGGATCGCTCGCACGCATGGCATGGCCGGGCCGCGACGACGTCGTCAGCAGGTCGCCAGGGCGGATGGCTCCATTCGCGTCGGCGTCGACCCAGGCGTAGACACGTCCCGTCAGTGCCACTGCGTGATCGCCGTCCGCGATCGTTCCCTCTTGTGTGAGGGTGAGACCAGGGTTCACGCCGCCCGCCCCGCTCACGATGCCGGCCACCTTCGAATCGTAGGGATCGCTCGATCGTCGCAGACGACCCGGCACAGCAGGGTCGATCGAGACCACCATCCCCGGCGCGATCGATTCCTCGCCGGTGAAATCGAAGGGCTCCGCGATGTCGGCGCCGCCGCGGATGCGCACGGCCGCGGCGCTGACCTCCCCCGTGGAGTAGACGTTGGCGAGGTTCGAGGTGCCGCCCACGTAGAGGTCGGTCCCCACGCCGAGCCACTCACCGGTCGTGAGCGAGGTTCCGACCCCGACCCAATCGCCAGTCGTGAGCGAGGTCCCGACCCCGACCCACTCGCTCGATACGAGCGTCTGGAAGCTTCCGCCGGCTTCACCCCAGACGGCTCCCCCGGCGCTGACGGTGAATCTCGGCATGTCGTTCGATTCGATGACGAATCCGCCTCCGGCGCTCGAGCCGACGTCCATGTATCCGCCTCCCGCGTCCGATTGGAAGCGGATCTGCGGCTGCGCGTTCTGCCCCTCGGCGAGTGCGATGACCTGGGTTCCGGCCGCCGCGCCGCTTCCGGGCCCCCAGTCCACGATCTCGAAGCCTCCGCCCACTCCGGGCCGGACGGCCGCCGTCCCGTTGATCGTGAGGACCCCCGTGATCGTGTCGCCGGTGACGTTGACGTAGCTCGCGTCGCCCGCGGCCGCGCTGATTCCGACGTCGTCGGGCTCGCAGCTCACGGCGCCGACCGGGTCGATCGCGCGAATGGATTGTCCGGCTGGACAGGTCCCGACGACTCTTCGCTGCGTATAGCTGGTGTCCACACTGAGCGAGACGTCGCCCAGGGTGCCTCCGCCCAGGAGTCCCGAGCCAGCCGCCACGCCCGTGATGTCGCCGGGATCGAGCGCCTCGAGGATCCCGAGACGCGAGTCGTGAAGAGCCGTCGTGTCTTCGAGGAGCTCCAGTCGCAGGTCCTGTCCGTTCGACTCGGCAACGAGTACGCCGAAGTCGGCGTTCACCTCGTTCGCATCGGCGATCGATCCGTTTACGAACGAGTACGGCAGCGATGCGATCTGAGCAGCACCGACCGCGATGGGAGCGACGATGGCGGCGACGATCAGCCAGGCGGCCATACGCGGCCGACGTCGGAGGACCAGGAGAGACGTCATCAGGAGCAGCGCCGTCAGGAATCCCTGCAGCCACGGCGACAAAAGGAGGGGCACCTCGGGTGCCGCGCCCGACCAGACCAGCTCACCCCATCGTTCGTCGCCCCAGCCGGCGCGAGCGAGACGCGGTGCCATCAGAAGGAACAGGTTGACCAGATATAGAGAACGAAGATTCCACACGAGCGCGCAACTCCTCATCGATCCAATTTCCCATTCCATCGCTGCCCCGAGCGTCTGGATGCCTCACCAACCACGCCGAACACCGACCCGCTCAGCACGAATCGCTGTCGACACGCTATGCGATCGAGGTGACGAATTCGAGCCTGCATCCAGGAAGGGGAGATCTCCCGCGGGCGGAGTCTTGGTCATGAGCAACCCATGGATCGAAGAAATCGATCGATTCGCCGAGTCGTCGACTCGCTTGGAGGATCCCGTCGCCCAGCATCCTGGCGGAGGAATCCGACCGCTCTACCCGACGGGCCGACTGCTGGCGGGGGGCCGTCTCGAAAGAATCGTCGCGGGCGGACAGGCGGATCGAGCCGCGTTCCCGGCCCCGCACGGCGTCGTCGATGGATCCGTTCGCGGCGGCTCCAGCGGTTCGGCGCGCCACCCACCGGCCGTGCCGCCGAACTCGTCCTTCTCGCCCCGGCGACTCCCGATCCGTCGATTGGCAGCACCGCAACCTTTGCACATGGGCCCGCGTGACCATCGCCCACCCGTTCGCTATTTCCCCCTCCGATCGGCCGAGCCCCCTGCGCACGCGGCGCGGCGTGCGACTCGAGGCGGAGGAACGAAATGACGCGATCGATCCGCGACCAGACCGCGATCGTCGGCATCGGGCAGACGCCTCTCGTCAGCAAGGGCGGCCTTCCCGAGGACGAGCTGACGCTGGCCTGTCTCGCGATCTCGGCGGCGATCGACGATGCCGGCGTCTCTCCAGCGGAAGTCGACGGGCTCGCGCTCTTCGACATGGAGGCGAAGCGCGAGGTCGAAGTCGCGCGCAACCTCGGCCTCGGCGACATCACGTTCTTCGCGGAGGTCGGATACGGCGGCGGGGCGGCCTGCGGCACCGTCGGCCATGCGGCGATGGCCGTCGCGGCTGGGCAATGCGACGTCGCCGTCGCCTGGCGCGCCCGCAAGCGGGCCGACAAGCGTACCCGGGTATGGAGTCAGTCGCCCAAGCGACTCGACGATCCCGATCAGTGGACGCGACCGGCGGGGCTGCTTCGGCCGGTCGACGAGATCGCGATGCTCACGCGGCGCTACATGCACGAGTACGGCGTGACGCGCGAGCAGCTCGCCAACGTCCCGCTCGCCTTCCGCCGCCATGCGAACCGGAATCCGAAGGCCGCCATGTACGGCCGGGAGCTCGATCTCGAGACGTATCTCTCCGCGCGATGGATCTCCGAGCCGCTCTGTCTCTACGACAACTGCCTCGAATCGGACGGAGCGCTCGCGGTCGTCGTCACGTCGGCGGAGCGCGCCCGGGATCTGCCCCGCAAGCCCGTCTACGTCCACGCCTACGCGCAGGGCCTGCCCCGACAGCACCAGACGATGAGCAGCTTCTTCTGCGAAGATCCGCTCCGCGGTCCGTCTCACGCCGCCGCACGGCGACTCTGGGCGAATAGCGACTTCGCGCCGAAGGACATCTCCTGCGCGCAGATCTACGACGCGTTCTCGCCTCTGATCCCGCTCTCGCTCGAGGGATATGGCTTCTGCGAACGCGGCGAGGGGGCCGCCTTCACGGAGGATGGAGGTCTCGAGTGGGACCGGGGGCGGCTCCCCGTCAACACGTCCGGGGGCAGCCTCTCCGAAGCCTACGTGCACGGCTTCAATCACGTGCTCGAGGCCGTCCGCCAGCTCCGTGGCGAGTCGACCTGCCAGGTCCCGAACGCTTCGAGCTGTCTCGTGACGAGTGGGGAGTGCGTTCCGACGAGCGCGCTCGTGCTGAGGAGCTAGCGATGGAGACGGGATGGATCCTGCCGGATCTGTCGAGCGAGGTGACTCGCGGATTCTGGGACGGCTGCGCTGCGGGCGAGCTCCGGATCCAGACCTGCGGGAGCTGCGGTGCGATGCGGATGCCGCCGCGACCGATGTGCCCCGCCTGCCGGTCGGTCGCGCGCGACTGGAAGACCGTCTCCGGCGAGGGCCGGATCTGGTCCTTCGTGGTCGCGCATCCTCCGCTGCTGCCGGCCTATGCCGAGATCGCGCCCTACCCCGTCGTCACGGTGGCGCTCGCGGAAGATCCGACGATCCGGATCGTCGGCGGCCTGGTCGGCGGGCCGAACCTGACCGCGGACGGCGTCGATCCGGCCACGATCGAGATCGGCGACCCCGTGCGCGTCGTCTTCGCGCAGATCGAGGACGTCACGGTGCCGCGTTGGACGGGACCGAAGTGGGCCTGATCGGGAGACTTCGCCGCGTCCGCGCAGGCTTGCCACCGATCAGAGTCGAGGCGTAGGACCCGAGTCGGGGCGTAGGACCGAATGGCGGACGTCGGTCGGATCCCGCTCCGCTCCCCACGCCGATTCCCGACTCGCGCCCCGGTCTTCGCGCGGGTCCCGGAAGGACTCCGTGCCGTCCGCGGGCCGCCAGCGCCCGAGGCGACCGTCGTCCGAGGCCACGGCAACGAGCCTTCCGGTGGCCCCGACCGAGGGGGGCCCCGAGGCAGATCCGACATCCGTTGCACGACATAAATTACGTGTTATAAACGTCGTGTCCACCACCGAAGGTTCCTCTCGAACTGGCGGATCCGATGCTGGAAAACCTGCTCTCTGCCCCCGTCCTCTTCTTCGCCCTCGGCGTCGCGGCGCGCCTCGTGCGCTCGGACCTCGAGATCCCCCAACCCGTGGCGCGCTTCCTCTCCCTCTACCTGCTTCTCAGCATCGGAATCAAGGGCGGCCATGAGCTCCACGAAGCCGGCCTCACATCGGACGTCCTCGCGGGCCTGGGCGCCGCCGTCGCGCTGTCCGTGATGACGCCGGTCTGGACGTTCTTCCTGCTTCGGCGCTCTCTCGGATCGACGAACGCGGCCGGGGTCGCGGCCACGTACGGCTCGATCTCGGCGGTGACCTTCGTCGTCGCGACGAGCTTCCTCGACCAGACGGGCGTCGGCTACGGCGGGCACATGGTGGCCGCGATGGCACTCATGGAGTCGCCGGCGATCGTGATGGGCATCCTGCTCGCACAGCGATTCCCGGCCGGCGGGCCGAGCCCGGAGACGAGGCCGCCGCTCGACTGGGGCGGGCTGCTGCGGGAGGCCGCGTTCAATCCGGCCGTCTTCCTGTTGTTGGGGTCGATGGTCATCGGCATGACGATCGGTCCCGCGGAATTCCTCGATGTCGCGCCCTTCGTGAGCAGTCCGTTCAAGGGTGTCCTCTGCTTCTTCCTGCTGGAGATGGGGCTCCTCGCTGCGCGCCGGCTCCGAGAGCTGCACGCGGCCGGACTCGGACCGCTCGTCTTCGCGATCGTCGCGCCGCCCGCGCACGCCGCCCTTGCGATCGGGCTCGCATGGTCGATCGGACTCGACGCAGGCGACGCACTCCTGCTCGCGGTGCTCGGCGGGAGCGCGAGCTACATCGCCGTCCCGGCCGCCCTGCGCCTCTCGCTCCCGGAAGCCAACCCGAGCCTCTATGTCCCCATGTCCCTCGCCCTGACCTTCCCGTTCAACGTGATCATCGGAATCCCCCTCTACTGGTGGGCGATCCAGTCGGTCGGCCTCGCGGGCGTGGGCCCGTACTAGGAGATCCGAGAATGCGAGACGTCAAGCGAATCGAGATCGTCGTGGAAGCACCGCAGGAAGAGGTGATTCGTCAGCTGATCGAGGACGCCGGCATCGACGGATTCACGTTGATGCACGCCGTTGCCGGACGCGGGCAACGCGGCGATCGGACGAGCGACGGCCTCTCCAGCGCCTTCCAGAACATCGTGTTCGTCGTGGCGGCTACCGCCGATCAGACCGCCGCACTCGTCGAAGGAGTCCGCCCGATCCTGAAACGCACCGGGGGAATCTGCCTGGTCAGCGATGCTCGCTGGCTGAAACACTGAGCAGCACCCGCTGCAGGAAGGAACCGGCTCATCCCATGTCCCGCCAACTTCGATACCTCGTGACCGGGATCGCCGACGAGCACTCACTCGCACTCCAGATCGCGCGCCAGCTCAAGGAATCTGGCGCTGAGCTGGTCTGCGCCGGCCTCGGTCAGACCGCGCACCACGACGAGCTGTCCGAGGCGGGCCGGCGCTACCTCGCGGAGACCTGGGAATCGTTCCAGGCCGTCGTCGCCCGGGAGCTGGGCGAGGACACACCGACCGTCGTACTCGACGCCTCGGTCGACGGCGCGATCGCAGACGCCTGCGGGAGCCTTCGCGACCGTGCGCTCGTGCTCGACGGCTTCGTACACGCGATCGCGATGGATCGGACGATCCGGCGAGGCGTCGCGTCGCCCCTGCTCGAGGTCTCTCGCGACGATTTCCTCCACTGCCTGAGCGTCTCGGCGTACTCACTCCTCGCGATCACGCGCGAACTCCTGGCGCGCGAGTGCCTGCGCCCGGGCGCGTCGATCGTTGCGCTCTCCTATCTGGGCGCGGAGCGCGCGATGTCCCACGCCTACCGGAACATCGGCGTCGCCAAGGCGGCACTCGAACGGATCTCCCGAGAGCTCGCCTACGAGCTAGGACCCTCGCACGGAATTCGCGTGAACTGCGTTCGCTTCTCGCCGTATGCCGCGAGCCGGGCGGGGGGCGCGATTCCGGATCTGATGGAGGCCATCGGAAAGGCGGAGTCGGCCGCGCCGCTGGGAAACGCCACACCCGAGGCGCTCGCGAAGGAGGTGGCCCATCTCCTCCAGCCGCGACTCGAGGTGACGGGGACCGTCCGCCACGTGGATGGCGGATACCACTTCGTCGCCTGAGACGCCCCGGCGGCAGCTGCCCGGATACGCGATGGCACCTCATCCAGCGCGCATGGTGAGCATCGGCAAACGAAGTCCCCGGTAGGGGCTTCGCGTCGACCCGCGCCTGGCCCTACCGCTCGAGTCGCCGCCCCCGCCACGCAAGTCCCGCGAGCCCCAGCCCGAGCAGCAGGACGGTGCCCGGCTCGGGCACCAGTGCCAGTCTGGCACGGATCTCGCCTCCCGCGAACGTCGACGTGTGGATGTTGAGGTATGCGCGATCGTCGCCCAGACCCGCGATCAGCGCCGCGAGCGCCGCGGAGGTGCTGCCCCCATTCGCCGTGATGAACGAAGGATTGAAGTTCGCCGCCTGGGTCATGTCATACGTGAAGTCGTAGCTTCCGGATGTGACGCCGAGCGGGAAGCCCGTGAACGTCGGGAGCTCGGTGGCGACGCCGACGTTGCCGACTCCGGGTGACGCGGTGCAACAGTGGACGTGGGCCGCCGCCGTCGTCCCGCTGAGCCCCGAGAAGTCCGCCTGGACGCGCATCGTGATCGAGACCGTGTCGATCGTGACGGTGGCCGAGCCGGATCCCGAGGCAGTCGGGCCGCCTTCCGGCGTGAAGTCCCCGCTGTAGACCAGCGTCACGGCCGAGGCGTGGCCGGCGATCCCGACGAAGAAGACGACCAGGGAGGCGACGCGAGTGCGTCGCAGCAGAGACGGGCGGAGAGAGAAGGACATGACGTGGGCACCTCTCGGTAGCCCCCTTCCCAGTGCAGTCCTAGCTACCACGGCGCACGTTCGACTGACAATGCCATTCGATCCGGCCGAGCGGTAGAACGAGCGGCCGAAGCTTCTCGCCACGGGGACTCGGGTGGGATCGATCGGAGGTCTTCGTTTCCGAGCGCGCACGTTCCCCGCGTGATTCGGGACCCGCCTCAGAGCCGCACGCAGAACTCCCCCTGCGCCGGAATGTCGAGACACGCCTCCGCCGGCGCCTCGAGTCGCACGCGGCCCTCGGTCACGACCCGGCCCTCGTGCAGGCCGACGACGCTGGCGCTGACGCGACCGTCCTCGATCCGGGCGGTCACGATCGGGACGATCTCGCCCTCGATCGCGGGCAGCGCGTCGAGGCGTCGACGCGCGTCGGCGACGAGCCGGGCGATGTCGTCCAGCCGCTCATTCAGGGTGTCGACCCCGTTCTTCGCAGCCGCGAGCTGGGACTCCGCCTGCTCGGCGACGTTCCGGGCCGCGGCGAGCGCCTTCTCGGGCACGAAGAGGGCCGCGCGCAGGCTGCCGGCCAGGGCGACGTGATAGGCGTGGCGCGACCAGTACTTCGTGATGTCCCAGGCACGCGAGAGCGCACAGCCGACCTGGTACCAGCGACAGCTCCGGCGCTTGGCACTCCGATACCGATCGTAGTTGGCTCGTGCGTTCCGGTCGTGGAAACCGATCGAGCCGTTCAGCTCGTCGACGGGGATCTGCGCGATCTCGACCGCCGACCAGGCCGCCTCCGCGGTCCATCGCGCCGCCTCGAGTCCGACGCTCGCGACCGAGAGCGAGTCCTCGATCGCCTTGCGGGCGTCCTCGTGCTCGAGGAGCTCGTCCACGAGCGCGACGGTCTCCTGCGCGTTCATCTCGACGCCCTCGCCGAGCGCCACGCTCCCTTCGAGCGCATAGCCCTGGGGCCCGACGTCGCCGGCCATGGCGAACTCGGTCTCGCCGATGAAGATCGCCCCGCGGACGGTCACGCCGTCCCGCACGTGCGCCTTGAACTCGGCGTTCTCGAGCCCGATCCCGTCGAGGGCCATCGCCCCGCGCAGCGCGAAGTAGCTGTCGAGGCCGTTGGTCGAGACGAAGGTCTCCGCGCCGGCCTCGGCGAAGCCCAGGGCCGGGAAGGGCGAGACCGAGGTCGAGCCCTGCGCGTAGAGACCGAGCGCGGAGATGTCGAGGACCATCTCGCTCGAGGCGACCGGGCCGAGCTGCACGCCGAACGCGCGTCCGATCGCGGTCGGATCGAGGGCCATCTCGCCCTCCGCGTGGATGAAGGAGGCGAGCAGATCGTCCTCGAAGACGCCGTAGACCGCGACGCGACCGCCGGCCTCGATACCGATCGGCAGATCGCCGAGGAAGGATTCCTGGTCGAGGCCGAGCTCCCCGCTGAAGACGACGCGCTGGTCGCGCTCGCCGAGCCGACCGGCGGCGGTGCCGGTCCCGAGCTCGAAGCCGTACTCGAAGAACTCCAGGAAGGGGATGCCGACCGAGAGTGCGCCGTTTCCGCCGAGCGCCAGGTCGGGGAATTCGCTGCCGTCGTAGAAGGTCGGCTCGAAGGGGTGGTCCCCGTCCTCGTCGGGATCGATGTCGATCACGGTGTCGCCGTCGAGGGTCAGGCCCTGGAAGAGGGGAATCGGGCCGCGCACGAAGAGGTGCCCATCGAAGACCGGCATCTCGTCCTCGACGCCGTAGTCGTTGAGCGGCTCGAAGGGGATGTAGCCGTGCAGCGAGAACGCGACGCCCGGGATCGAGACGCCGTCGTCCTCCTCTTCCGACGACTCGTCCTCGGTCTCGGCGTCTGCGGCATCACCCTCGCCGCCGGAACCGTCCGACGCGCCGTCGTTGCCGGCCCGGCCGCCCTGCGATCCGCCCGCGGCGCTGTCGTCGCCACCCACACCACGCCCATCACGACGATCGCCAGCGTCCGCACCACCGCGCTCCGCGTCGCTGTCGTCGCCGCCGAGGCCGGACATCTCCGCGCCGACATAGAAGTAGGGATCGGTCGGGTCGAGCACGACCGAGAGCAGCTCGCCGCCGGTCGAGAACGAGATCGGGCCGTAGCCGGCCTCGAGCGCGGAGTCGCCGAAGAAGTAGAAGTAGGAGCGCTCGGGGGCGAGCGGCGCGCCGGTGAACGCGAGCTCTTCGCCGGTCCGAACGCCGAAGCTCACCATCGGCTGACGCGAGACCTCGACGAGCGAGAGGAAGCCCATCTGCGGGAAGGGAAGCAGCGCCGACGCGTACTGCAGCTCCGATCGACGGCCGACCGTGCGGAATCGCATCTCCGACGCTGCGAGCACGAGCGGCTCCTGGCCGGTGGGGATCTCGACGGTCCCGTAGACGTCGTAGCCGCGGCCGTCTTCGTGCAGGAACAGCGCCGAACGGCCCGCCTCGATCGCGAGCCCATCCGCCAGGTCGATCCGGCAGACGTCGGGGCGGCGCGGATCGTGATCGCAGGTGACGCCGGGCGCCGGAAAGGCCTGGGCGCCGCTCGCGACGACCACCGCGAGCAGCGCGCCGAGGGCGGCGGCGGCGTGGCGGGCGCGGGACCGAGCGGTAGCAGGCTCGCGTCGAGACTCGCTGTTCCGGGGGGTGGCCATGGCTGGATCTCCTTTGGAGTCCAGAGAGTCGCCAGTCCACGGGCTCGGCTATGTGGAGCGCTTCACACAAGCGTCGATTCCGGGACGGGAAATCGTCGCTCCTGTGGTCCAGGCCATGGAGGCGGATCCGATCGAGGTCACCGATCTGGACTCCCTCACGAGAAGGGCGACCCGATCAGCCGCTCCGTCAGGCGGATTCGCCTCCATCCTCTCCCGGCGGCCCGGGGGCCGCTCGGCCGACCTCCAGGCGGGGCAGGACGGCGCTCTCGAAGAGATGCAGGGCCTCGAAGGCCAGCTCGGGCTCGAGGCCGCCCATCAACGGGTGCAGCATCAGCTGACCGTCGCGCACGGCCAGCGCGACGCACTCGTCGGGCGTCGCGACGACGAAGTTCCCGCTGGCCCGCAGCTCGCGCCAGCTCGCTGCGTCCGGGACCGCCCAGCTCGAGACGACGCCGTCCTCCTGCCAGGCGGCGTAGGTGCGGGCATCGAACTCGGCGTAGGGACCGATCCGCTCCCAGGTCGCGTCGGGGTCGTGGCTCACCATGACGAAGCCGGGCGCGTTCACCGCGCCCGCGCGCTGCCGCGCACGATAGGCGTCGAAGGACGACGCGCCGTAGACGCTCGCACCACCAAAGCCCTCCTCCTCGCACGCCTCGAAGTACGCCCGGATCACGTCGAGCGAGCTCACGGCCGGCGCGAACGCACAGCGCAGCCGCGCCGCGCGCCGAGCCCCCGCGCGTGTCTTGCCCCCGACGAGCAGCGTCGGTCCGCCCGGGCTCGCAGGCGTCGGCGTCGCGAGGATCTCGCGGCCCTGCCAGTCGAAGGGCTCCCCCGACCACGCCGCACGCATCACCCGCACGGCCTGCTCGAGCCGCGCGCCCCGCTCCGTGCGCGGTACGCCCGCCATGTCGAACTCGGCCTGGCGATAGCCCGCCCCACAGACGACCGAGATCCGACCGGGCGCCAGACAGTCGATCGTCGCGAGCGCCTCGGCGAGCCGGACGGGGTCGTGGAGCGGAACCAGCAGGGCCGCAATCCGAACGCCAACACGACGCGTCGCGCCGAGGATCGCGGCGGCGAGGGTGAGCGGCGCCGAGCTGAAGCCGGCGGGATCGCCGTGGTGCTCCGAGAGCACGATCTGCTCGACGCCGATCCGATCCGCCCAGACCGCCATCTCGAGCATCGCCGCGTGCTGGCGCGCGAAGGTCGTCTTCGCGAAGGGCGGTACGCGCAGGTCGAAGCGCATCGAGAGCTGCGTCATCCGCGACTCCTTCCTCGACCGACCCGCCGTGCCGACCCTAGCCCGCCGTGCCGACCCTAGAAAGGCGGCTCCGAGACCTCGTAGATCCAGGTCGCGCCCGTATTCGGATCCCGCTGGGTTCCGAATACATCCGTCGCGACCGACACACAGCTCAGCGAGTAGAGCAGGTTCATCAGATTCATCGCCGGCTCGGGCAGATCGTCGATCTGGAATCCATCGAGATACTTCATGGCCGCCTCGGCAACGGGAAAGACGTCGTCGTAGAAGGCCTGGAGCTCCTTCATGGGCGTCACGAGTCGCTTCTGGAGCCGATCCTCGAGGGTCGGCAGGATCCACTCGTCCGCCCATCGCTCGAGGGCGGAGAACTCAGCGGGCAGCCTCGCCCCTGTCTCGCTCGTGCCCATGCCTACCGCCCCTTCTCGGCCCGATAGGCCGCCACGTCGTCCTGGATCACCGTATGGAGGTGCCGAAGGGCGACCTCCTGATCGCACAGGTAGTAGTCGTTGCGCGCGCGCGACATGATGCCCATCTGCGTCGCCTCGAGCGTATTGGCATCCTGGAGGATGCCCTCCCGCATCATCACGAGGGCATGCTCCTGGGCGAGGCGCTCACGCGTGTTGGTCGGCTCGGCGAAGGCGACGGTCCACTCGAAGCGATGGGACGTCGGACCCGTGGGCCAGTAGTGATAGGTGTACCAGTAGTTGCTCTTCCAGGTGATGATCACGAAGTTGGGGTAGAACTGCCAAGAGTCCACGCCCCAGTTCTCGATCCCGGCCGGGTTGACGCCATCGCCGAGGGGGCCGACGTCGGGCGTGTAGTCGGTGCCGATGAAGTTCGCCTGGAAGAGCGCGTCGATCGGTCGGCGCGCGCGCACGGCCTGGTTGGCATTCGCGCCGCCGGAGGTCATCAGACGATGCTTCCCGTAGGTGCCGAAGAAGGGGATCATCTGCGGCACCTTGTCGACGCCGGTCTGCTCGAGGGCCGCGTTCGTCACCTTCCCGTGCACGTAGGGCACGTGGTAGAGCTCCTGGAAGGCGTCCATGAAGAGCTTCCAGTTCGCGTTGATCTCGGACTGGAAGGTGTAGACCCGGGTCATCTTCTCGAAGGGATAGGTCTCGAGCTTCGCGACCGTGGGCGTCAGGAACTCGCGCAGGCTCTGGCGCGGCTCCTGCTCGAGATTGATCCAGATGAAGCCCGCCCAGAGCTCGAGGTGGATCGGCGGGAGCTTGAGGCGCGCCGGGTCGAGATCGAAGAACTCGGGCGCGTTGTGGACGTAGTCGATCTCGCCGTCGAGGCGGTACCGCCAGCCGTGGTACTTGCAGGCGATCTGACGGCAGTTGCCGCGGGACTCCTTCGAGGGATCGCGGTCCCACATCAGCTTGTTGCCGCGGTGGGAGCAGACGTTGTGGAAGGCGCGGATCCGGTCCTCGAGGTCCCGGACGACGAGGATGGAGACGCCGAGGAACTCGAGCTCCTTCGTGAAGAAGGTGCCGCGCCGGGGAAGCTGCTCGATCCGCCCCAGGTTCAGCCAGTTGCGGCGGAAGACCGCCTCCTTCTCGTCCTCGTAGAACTCGGGATCGAAGCTGTCCTCGAAGGACATCGCCCCCGTGTCGAGACCAAGCGCTTCGGTCCAGCTGCCCGGAGCGGGCTTCTCGAAAATCTGGATGCCGGCGGCCTCGGCCTCGGTCAGGCCGGAGAGATGCGGTTTGCTCATGCGGGGGGCTTCCTTCTCTGGGGTCGTGCCGACGCGAGGCATCCACATCGAGCCGCGCCGTGCGCCTGGGCTGGAAGACATTTAGGATATTTGATCCAATCCTGTCCAGCTAGCCCGATTCGGTCGCTCTCGGCGGCGAGAGGTGGCTCTCGACGAAGGTGATGCGGGACTTCTCCCGGTCGAACATCTCCTCCTCGTCCGCGAGGATCGGCGCGATCAGGTCGGGCCGGCTCCGGATCCGCTCCATCTGCCGATCGAAGGCCGCCCGATCCGGGTACCAGAGCTCGGTAATGACGTCGTATTCGGGCTCGACGATCTCTTCGTCCCAGAGGAAGCGGCCACCCGGATGCAGGAAGTGGCGCTCGTAGTGGAGCGTCGTCGAGCCGGTCCGCATCACGAGCGGGGCGTGCACCCGCTCGTAGCGATCGATGAATTCGGCGAGGGTCATCCCTGGCTTGCGCTTCAGCAGGAGCATCACCTTCAACACGTCGCGGATTCCTCCTGGCGCATCGCGAGTCCACCCAGCTCGGCGCGCTTCCGACCCACCGGCGGGATCGTTACGACTCGAGTCCCTGATTGGTGGGACCGAAATAGGCGCGCATCGACCTCACCTTGCCCTCGTCGTCGAAGACCATCACGTCGATCGGCCGCACGCTCAGCCTTCCTTCCGGCGTGTCGGCCTCGAGCCGGAATGCGAAGGCTGCTTCGTTGCCGGCGATCCGGATCTCGGACTCGAGCGTCATCCTGACGCCCATGTCCACGCCGAGTGCGTAGAACTCGCGGAGTGCCTCCCGACCGACCTTGCGCTCGCTGCCGACGGGATCCTCGATCCAACAGTCTTCCGCGTAGATGCTCATGATGCCGTCGAGGTCCTTCTTCTCGAAGGACGACAGGTACTTGTGTACCGCCTTCGTGATCTTCTCGGTCAGGGTCATGGCCAACCTCCTCGGGTTCGTCGCGACCCGTTTGCCCCGACACTCCGATTCGTGGGGTGCAAGGGGGCGTCGATCCAGGACGGTCGATCGTAGCCGACGGGCTGCGGTGACGGACCCGGCGAGGCCGCGAGCGCGGCGAGACCGAGGAGCGCGAGCGCAATCGGCTGGGTGATCGAGACCGTCGGCGGCGGCGTCACGCTGGCCGATGCCCCGGCGCGGTTCGTGGGCGAGCTCGGCCCGATCGAGAGCGTGCCGCCGCCTGCAGGCGCGGCATCGATCCGAAGGCCCCTTGAACCGCGACGTCGCTCGCCCGAACATCGTCGGGGGCGGCGGCATGGGCGGCCACACTCGCCATGCTGCCCCCCAGACCTGGAGGACCCTGTACATGGCAGCCACGACCCGCTCCGCCAAGATCCGCGCCCAGCTCGACCATCCCATCGTCGACGCGGACGGGCACTTCGTAGAAGTCGAGCCGCAAATGAGCGACGAGATCCTCGCCTATCTCGGCGATACGAGCCCGGCTCTCCGGGACCGCTACCTCGCCGGCAGCGTGGCGCCGACCGACACCTCCTCGAATCTCGCGGAGACGCCCCTCGACCGCGCGCGGGACGGCTGGACCTCGGCGCCCTCGTGGTGGGGCTGGCCGACGCAAAACGTCCGCGACCGCGCGACGGCCCACCTGCCGAGCCTGCTCGACGAGCGCCTCGACGAGATGGGGCTCGACTACACGATCCTGTACCCGTCCATGAGCCTCTCCTTCCTCGACATGACCGACGGCGAGCTCGCGGGGGTGCTCTGCCGGGCGGTCAATCGGATGCACGCGCGCGTCTTCGCGCCCTACGCCGAGCGGATGTGCGTGGGGGCGCTGATTCCGATGAACACGCCGGAGATCGCGGTCGAGGTGCTCGACGACGCGCTCGCCCTCGGATTCAAGGCGGGCGTCATGTCGGGCTATGCGCTCCGGCCGATCGCGGCAATCGAGCGCGCGCACGGGGCGCTCGAGCCGCCGGTCCTGCGCTGGGACACCTTCGGACTCGACAGCGCCTACGACTACGACCCGTTCTGGGCGCGCTGCGTCGAGGCGGGATTCGCGCCCGTCGCCCACAGCTCGACCCAGCGCTACCACGTCGCGCGCTCGCCGAGCAACTACGTCTACAACCATGTCGGCGGGATCGGGCGCTGCCAGGAGGCGCTCGCGAAGTCGCTCTTGATGGGCGGCGTGACGCGGCGCTTCCCGAAGCTCCGCGTCGGCTTCCTAGAGGGCGGCGTCGCCTGGGCCTGCAGCCTCTTCGCCGATCTGCTCGGACATTGGGAGAAGCGCAACGCCCGGGCGATCGAGGCGCTCGATCCCGATCGGCTCGACGTCGACGCCTTGCTCGCCTACTTCGACCGCTACGCCGCAGACGACGTCAAGGCGCGCCGCGACCGTGTCCGGGCCTTCTTCGCGAAGCCCGCGGCCCGGCCCGAGCAGGTCGACGAGTTCGCGGCCGCCGCGATCGAGACGGCGCGCGACCTGCACGACCTCTTCGTGCCGCATTTCTACTTCGGCTGCGAGGCCGACGATCCGCTCGCGGCCTGGGCCTTCGCGGATCGCGTGAACCCGCTCGGTGCGCGACTGCGCGCGATGCTCGGGTCGGACATCGCGCATTGGGACGTGACCGACATGACGCTGCCCGTCGAGGAGGCGTGGGAGATGGTCGAGCACGGCACGCTCGGCGCGCCGGAGTTCCGCGAGTTCGCGTTCCTGAACGCCGTGCGGCTGCACGGCGGCATGAACCCGCGCTTCTTCGAGGGCACCCGCGTCGCGCGCGCCGCGGCCGAAGCGATCGAGAAGGAGCTCGACTGACGAGCCGAGACGAATGCAGCGAGCCCGACCAGGGTCGCCGCCCTGCCCTCTACCCGGGAGAGAACCCCATGCAGCGCCCGCGTGTCCGCCCGATCCGCAGCCTCGTCTTCGTGCCGGGCTCCGACGAGAAGCGCCTGGCCGACGTGCCCGGGCTCCCGGCCGATGCCGTCGTGCTCGACATGGAGGAGCCCCAGACGCCGATGACCGAGCGGATCCGCGAGCAGACGCGCCGCCTCGTGTCGGCGTTCCTCGGCGACGCCGATCGTCATCCCGCCGAACATCCGCGCTACTTCGCGCGCCTGCGCCCCGCGTCCTCGGGCGAGATGCTGACCGACCTGCAGGCGATCGCCCTGCCCGGCCTGGCCGGCGTGCTCGTCCCCAAGATCGAGGATCCGCGCGACATCGTGGCGGCCGACGCGCTCGTCACGAACGTCGAAGTGCAAGCCGGGCTGCCCCGGGGCTCGATCCTCCTCTATCCGATCCTCGAGACCGCCCAGGCGATCCGGCTCGCCTACGAAATCGCGATGGCCTCGCCGCGGGTGGGCTACATGGGCGGCGCGATCTCCCGCTTCGGCGACATCCATCAGGCGCTCGGCTTCCGGTGGACTCGCGAGGGAAGGGAGACGCTCTTCCTGCGCTCGAAGGTCCTCGCGGACGCGAAGGCCGCGGGCATCCGCTATCCGATCAGCGGCATGTGGGGCGGCGACGTCTCGGACCTCGAAGGCCTGCGAAGCTTCGCGACGGAGCTCCGGGATCTCGGCTACTACGGCATGATGCTCGGCGACGCGGCCCACGTCCCGCTCGTGCACGAGCTCTTCACGCCCTCCGCCGAGGAGGTCGCCTACTGGCGCGAGCTCGTCGACCTCGCCGACGCGGCCGAGGCCCGGGGCAGCGAGGAGGCCGTGCTGCACGGCGATGCCGAGCAGGGCGAGGGGCACGTGGTCCATCTCGCCCATGTCGGCTCGGCGCGGCTGAACCTCGAGTGGGCGCGGGATCTCGGGGTCGCCTGAGCGGGTCGTCGCGCGTGTGCTTGCGACGACTACGCGGCCATCCGTCGACGCGCGATCCAGGCAAGCGCCGACGCGAGGACGACCGTCGACACGGGTGCGAGCGCCGGAGTGGCCGGTACGGTCGTGATCGAGATCGCATCGATCGTGATGCCCGTGTTCCCGGCGTTGAGTGAGGTGAAACGCAGCGTCGCCTGCGGGGCGTCCGCGACGAAGTTCTCGTCGAAGGTGATCTAGGTGGAGAAGGCATACTGCGCCGGGTCGTGCTGGACCGTGACGGACAGGAGCGGCGAGCCCCCCTCGACGTCGATCCGGGCCTGGCCGGGCGTCGCCCCCAGGAGGTTGTTGCGCGCGTAGTGGAAGACGAGGCGATAGCTGCGGCCTGAGACCGTGGCGAAGCCCGCCTCGATCACGCCAGCGCCCGGTGAGCCCGCGAGGTCGACGGCCTGACCGCCTTCGTAGGCCACGGCCTCGGCACGCGCCGCATCCTCGTAGAGATCGACGCTCTCGGCGACGACCTGCCAGGTGTTGCTGGCGGTCACGATCTGCTGCGGCGCGAAGAACGTGATGAAGTTCGTCGTGTCCGGGACCTCGAAGTCCTCGGAGAAGACGACCTGGGCCCGGGCGTCCGCCGCGGTCAGAAGATGGGCAGCGACGACGAGCGCGGGGAGCGTGAGGAGCAACTGCGTTCGCATGGGATCCTTCGACGGGTGGGCTCGGGTCGAGCCCGACCAGTCTCGCACGACGGATCTCGGGCAGTCCATGGAAATCGGCCCCCGTCTGTCGCGCACGACGTGCCTGCTACCGTGCTCGGATGCTGCACTCGCGCCTCTGCACCGCTGCCCGCGTCCGTTTCGCCACCCTCGCCCTGCTCCCGCCCCTCGTCGCGGCCTCGCCGATTGCTGCGCAGACCGTCTCGATCGATTTCGACGACGGCACGCCCGGCCAGACCATCGACGACTTCTACTCGACGCTGGGCGTCACCTTCTCGCATGCCCGCTGGGCGGATGCGCTGGGTCCGCCCTTCGATGGCGTCGACGATCATCTGGGCTCGACACTGCCCTACGTCGTGATCCATTCGACGTCGAGCACGATCCTGCACGAATCCGACCCGATCGCGGCCCGCTTCGAGCCGCCCGTCTCGTCGGTGAGCCTGCGGGCGATGGACGTGGGGAGTGCGGGCATCCGGGTGAACGCGTACGACGATGCGACGGCCGGGACGCTGGTTGCGAGCGACTCCGGCACCGGCGCGGGAAGCGGAACCGGGAATCCCGTGGATCTCTTCGTGAGCGCTCCGCTGATCCGACGCATCGAGGTCTTCCAACCCAACACGCCCATCATGGAGGGGACGCTGCTCGACAACCTCGAATTCACGCCGGTCGCGACGCCCTCGGTCCCCGCGCTCTCCGCCCCGGCCCTCGCGGCGCTCGTCGCCGGACTCGTCGCCGCATCTCGTTTCGCCCGGCGCCAGGCCCTCTCGCGTCCATCCGGACGCCAGCCCGTTCGAGCGGGATCCGCGGGCCGCCGCGGCTAGTCGCGGTCGGGCGCGCCCTCGGCCCCGCTCTCGTAGAACTGCCGCGCCCACTTCCGCAACGTCGCGATCGGGCCGTCCCCCGGTACGAGGGACGGCTTCTCGCGATAGACCTTGTGCTCCCAGATCGGGACGTCGTCTCCGATCGTGCTCGCAACGGCCTCGAGCATCGCACTCGCCGCCGGCGAGAGCGTCGTGGCATCGCCGCCTTCTTCGACGACGTACATCACCCGCAGGTCGACCGTCTCCTCGTCGATCGGCGTGATCGCGTTCAGCGAGACATTCGGGATGGGTCCGGGCGTACGCAGCACGATGAGCCCGAGCCCGAAGAGCGTCTGCTGCGTCCGCCAGACGATCCCGCCGTCGGCCCCGCGCCCGATCGTCTCCTGCCGGTAGACGTGGCCCGAAGTCTTCACCTCGGCTTCGGGCGGCGCTGGAACGCGATGGACGTAACGGAAATGCGGCATGTCGGGGACGTTTTCTGCGAGCTCCTGGGTATGCATGTGGATCTGCCAGCGGAAGGTCTGCCAGCCGACCCAGCCCGGACGACCGAACTCGGTGATCGCCGGCATGCGCCAGCTGGGCGATCGGCCGCCGTCGCTCCAATGTGCCAGTACGACGCCGCTCTGCTCCTCGACCGGCCAGCAGGCGAGCGACTCGACGGGCAACGCGCCGCGGGTCTGGTACGGAACGTCTTCGACGCGCCCATCGCACCCGAAGCGCCATTGATGGAAGGGGCAGCGGATCCCCTCCCCCTCGACGAATCCGCCGTGCCCGAGATGCGCGCCCATGTGCGGACAATGAGCGTCGACCAGTACGGCACGGCCGCTCTCCGCTCGGAACAGCACGAGGTCGCGTCCGAAATAACGAAGCGGCAGAACTCCTCGCGACGGGAGCTCGCTCGACGCGGCGACGACGTACCAGCCGGTTGGATAGGGCGGGAACGGATAGCGATAGGCACTCGCCAGGGTCACGGCGCTACTCCCGTCTGCGTAGATGGACCGTCTCGCCAAACGGGCATCCGCAGACGACGTCGATCGACAGCTTCGCGAAGCGATCGGGGCACAACAAGGTGCCGACGGGCTCGGCATGCGCCCGACGCCCGTCCGTCGCCGACGCACAGTCGGTCGGGGTGACCGGGCGCGTCGAGCCGGTCGGAGATGTCGCGGCGCCCTTTCTACAATGATCCACGCGCCGCGGCGTGGTCTCGTCGCGACAGTACGCCGTGAGACCCCGGACATCGTCTCGGCGGAATCAGGTGGAGGCGCATGACGCGGCACGGAGCACGATCGTCCCGATCCCGGCCGGACACTCCGCCAGCTCCGCCATAGAGCCCCTCTGGCGTCTGACGCGATTCATGTTGGCACGACGTCGAGGTGGAAGACATGGGAGCGCCGAGCTCGTCGTCTTCCGCGAGCCGCCAACTGCCTCGCCTCTGCGAATGGAAGGGGCGTGGCGAATCGGCCCTCGGCCCTTCGCGCCGCGTCGGCACGACGCTTGCTTGAGTTTCCAGTACGGGATGTCAGAAAGCCGGCGCGACCCGCGGCTGAAGCCGAATCCGCGCCTCTCTCGGTCCCGCGTGCGTCGGTGCGAAGCAGCCCCGGGCTCGGTCCCGCGTGCGTCGGTGCGAAGCAGCCCCGGGCTCGGTCCCGCGTGCGTCGGTGCGAAGCAGCCCCGGGACGGAAAGAGCAAGAGAAAGGAGGCTCGGCCCCATGACAGCCGCCACGACACACGAATCCCGAGACCGGCCGTCGGCCGAGATCCAGGACATGCACCACGCGTTGACGTCGTTGATCGAGGAGCTCGTAGCAGTGGATACCTACGAGGACCGTTTGCACACGACGACCGACGACGATCTGAGAAGCGTCCTCGCGAACCATCGAGACGAGGAGAAGGAGCACGCGTGCATGCTCCTCGAATGGATCCGTCGTCGCGACCCCGAGTTCGACGGACTCCTCCGCCGCTTCCTGTTCCGAGCCGATCCGATCGCACGGAGCGAGCCTGCCCGAGGAGATCATCATCAGACTGGCGAAGAACGCCATCTGGGCATCGGCGCCCTGCGCGGCATCGACCGGCTGCGTCGGGAACGATCGGGCGAGGAGATCTCGGATTGGGTGGATTGAATCGACATCTCGCCCCGATCAGCGACACCGCCTGGAGACGCATCGAATCCGAGGCTCGCGACATGCTTACGATGCGTCTCGCCGCGCGGAGGCTGGTGGACTTCGAAGGTCCGTTCGGATGGCTCCATTCGGGTCTCGATCTCGGACGAGCGGAGTCGCTCGAGTGCGAGGTGGACTCCCGCGCCACGATTCGGCGTCGGGTCGTCCGGCCGTTGATCGAGCTCCGGGTACCGTTCACGCTCGAGCGCCAGGCGATCGAGCGCGCCGATCGCGGCGCGTCCCGCATCGATCTGGATCCACTTCGCGAAGCCGCTCGCGTATTCGCCGCCGCTGAGGACGACGCGATCTTCGAGGGATATGCCGACGCCGACATCCCGGGCCTGATCACCGACTCCACGAACGAGGGGGTCGCGATCTCCGGCGAGGGCACGCGCCTTGCCGACGCGGTCGCCGAGGCACTCGAGCAGCTGCGTCGCGCCGGCGTCTCCGGGCCCTATGTGGTGGCTCTCGGACCCGAGGCGCACAAGGCACTCGCTCGCGCTTCGGGTGCGGGCGGCTATCCCATGGCCCGCCACGTGCGTGGCCTGGTCGACCGCGACGTCATCTGGGCGGCGACGCTCCGTGGTGGCGTGGTCGCCAGCCTGCGCGGGGGCGACTTCAGGATGGTCTGCGGGCGCGACGCGGCGATCGGATACGTCGGCCACGACGACGATCACATCCGCCTCTATCTGGAAGAGAGCTTCACCGCCGAACTGACCGGGCCGGAGGCGGCCGTTCCCCTCCTTCCGCCCGATGTCTAGCCACCCGGTCGTCCGCGCCACTCGGCACCCGGCCAGCGGATCCGGCGGCTCGGATCCACTGCGCAACGCGCCTCCCGTCCGTAGAGCCGAGAGGCCGGCCGAGCCGCCTCTCGACAGAACGCGCCAGCCGCCGCTCGAAGCGCGTCCCTACGAGCGGGCCCCGACCCCCGTCGAGGAGTCCTCGGACTCGGAGCGAGGGTCCGCTCACCTCGACGGCCGCGAAAGGAACATGTCATGACTCTCTTCTGGATCGCTCTGTCCGCGGGTTCATTCCTGGCACTCACCTTCGTCGGGCGTGCCTATCTCGCCTGGGTCGTCGGCGGCGCGGCCGCGCTGCTCGCCGGTGCCGCAGCCGCACCCGAGTCCTGGGGCGTCCTTTCGGTGCTCGCCGCACTCCTCGCCCTGGCCGCCCTGGTCTACGGAGTGCCGTCCGTACGACGCAGGTGGATCACGCGGCGGTTGATGCCCCGCTTCGCACGCGCCCTCCCGACGCTCGGCGACACGGAGCGAGTCGCCCTCGAGGCTGGCACGGTCGGCTTCGATCGAGATCTCTTCTCGGGACGACCGGATTGGAACCGGCTTGCGTCATTTCGGACCGCGGGTCCGACGCCACGCGAGCGGGCCTTCCTCGACGGACCCGTCGAGGACCTGTGTCGCGATCTCGACGAATGGCAGATCTCCCAGGCCGGCGACCTGCCCGAGAAGGTCTGGAGCACGCTGCGGCACGAGCGCTTCTTCGGTCTCATCATCCCGGAGTCCTACGGAGGACTCGGATTCTCCGCGCGTGCACACGCCGACGTCGTCACGAAGATTGCGAGTCGGAGCGTCACGGCAGCGGTGACCGTGATGGTCCCGAACTCGCTCGGTCCCGCGGAGCTCCTGCTCCACTACGGGACCAAAGAGCAGTGCGCGCACTACCTCCCGCGTCTCGCGCGCGGAGAGGAGATCCCGTGCTTCGCGCTCACGGGCCCCGAGGCTGGAAGCGATGCCGCGGCGACCGACAGCGAGGGGATCGTCTGCCGCGGATCCTGGCGGGGCGAGGAGGTCCTGGGCATCCGACTGCGCTGGCACAAGCGCTACATCACGCTCGCGCCGGTCGCGACGTTGATCGGCCTGGCCTTCCGACTCCGGGATCCCGACGGTCTCCTCGGCGGAGAGCCGGAGCTCGGCATCACGTGCGCGCTCGTGCCAGCCGACCTCCCCGGCATCGAGATCGGTACGCGCCACGATCCGATGGGTGTGCCCTTCCAGAACGGCCCCACCACCGGTCAGGACGTCTTCGTCCCCGTCGACGCCATCATAGGAGGACGGGCCGGAGCCGGTCAGGGTTGGAAGATGCTGATGGAGAGCCTCTCGGCCGGCCGATCCATCTCGCTGCCTTCCGTCGCGACCGCGGGTGCGCAGGTCGCCGCCCGCGTCACGAGCGCCTATGCCATGGTGCGCGAGCAGTTCGACACACCGATCGGTCGCTTCGAAGGAGTCGAGGAGCCGCTCGCGCGCATTGCGGGCCTGACCTACGCGATCGACGCGACGCGCACGCTCACCCTCGCGACGGTCGATGCTGGCGAGCGGCCTGCGGTGCTATCCGCCATCGCCAAGGCGTACTGCACCGACGCCATGCGCACGATCGTGAACGACGCGATGGACATCCGCGCGGGAGCGGCCATCATGCGTGGCCCGCGAAACATCCTGGAGAGGATCTACGCGACGATCCCGATCGGAATCACCGTCGAGGGCGCGAACATCCTCACGCGCTCGATGATCATCTACGGACAGGGCGCGATCCGCTGCCACCCCTATGTGCTCGAAGAGATGGAGGCGATCGCCACGGCCGACGTCGGTCGCTTCGACCGTGCGTTCTTCGGCCATCTGGGTCTCGTCGCCCGAAACGCAGTTCGCGCGCCGTTGCTCGCCCTGTCGAGCGGACTCCGGGAACGAACGATGCCTTCGCGCGGCGTCGCGCGGCGATTCCGTCGACGTCTCGGTCGATCCAGCGCCGCGTTCGCGCTCGTCTCCGACGCCGCCCTAGCCACGCTGGGCGGTCGTCTGAAGCGACGCGAGAAGATCACGGGCCGGCTCGCGGATGCCCTGGCCTGGCTCTACATCGGATCCGCGACCGTGAAGCGCTTCCAGGACGCGGGCGAGCCCGAGAGCGAGCGCGCCTTCGTCGTCTGGGCCTGCGAGACGGCGCTCGCCGAAGTCGATCGGGCTCTTTCGGGCGTGCTCCGCAATCTTCCGACGCGATGGATGGCGTACCTGCTCGCGCCGCTGGTCTTCCCACTCGGTCGGCGCGAGCGAGGACCGGACGATCGGATGGGGTCGGACGCCGCTCGCGCCCTGCTCGAAGACGCAGAAGCCCGAGAAGCCCTCACCTCGGCGATCTACCTCCCTCGAGCCGACGAACCGGGCCTCGGCCGACTAGAAGCCGCGCTCGAGGAGGCGACACCGGCCCTCGCCATCGAATCCGCGCTGCGTCGGGCGGTAGCCGAAGGCAGACTCGACCCGGCGCCGGGCATCGAGCTTGCCGAGGCGGCCGTCGCGGCCGGAATCCTCAGGGAAGAGGAGGTCGACCGACTCGCCTCGGCGCGTGCGGCGCGGGACGAAGCAGTCCGCGTCGACGCCTTCGATGCAAAGGAGTTCGTCGACCTGCACCGATGAACCGCGCCGAGAGTACGAAATGCGCCATGCCCCTCGTCGACGACAGCGAAGGATCGACGCGAGCCCCTCTAGCGAGACCGTTCGACTCCCGATGCGCATCACGCCTTCTGTGATCGCGTGATGGAGGTCCTCTACGTCCTCCTGGTGCTGCTCGTCGCCACCCGACTCGTCGGGGAGGTTGCCGTCCGACTCGGACAGCCCGCCCTCGTCGGTGAGTTGCTCGCCGGCGTACTGCTCGGAATCGTCGTCACGAACCATGGCGCCGCCTTCCCGGTCCTCGCGGAGCTCCCCGACGATCCCGTATTCGACGCGATCACGGACCTTGGAATCTTCTTCCTGATGCTGATGGCAGGCCTCGACCTCCGCCCCTGGAAGCTCGCCGAAGCTTCCGGGCGGGCGATCGTGATCGCCGTCGGTGGCCTCGCTCTCCCCCTGGCCCTCGGAATCGGGGTCGGTGGCTGGCTCCTGCCCGCGAGCGAACTTCGATCCGCCCAGGCCCTCTTCATCGGCGCCGCGCTCGCCGTCACGGCCGTGCCGGTCTCGGTCGGCGTGCTGCTGTCGATGGGCCGACTCGATACGTCCGCCGGGCGTCTCATCGTCTCGGCGGCGATCGTCGATGATGTACTCAGTCTGCTCCTGCTGGCGATCTTGACCGCGGTGCTCCAGACCGGCCACCAGCCCGACACTGCGGCACTTCTCACGCTCGCTGGTCGAGTGGCTCTGTACTTCGCCATCGCGATCCTGATCGGGCGATTCCTCTTCCCCTGGCTCGGCGGCAAGATCGGAGCGCTGCGCGGACACGAATTCGAGTTCAGCTTCCTGATTCTCGCCGCTCTCGCCTACGCGGTCCTCGCGGAGGCCCTCTCGATGCACTTCCTGATCGGGGCGTTCCTGGCGGGTCTCTTCTTCGTGCGAAATACGATCGACGAGGAGACCTACGACGACGTTTTCGGCAAGGTGAGCGCGCTGACCCATGGATTCTTCGCGCCCGTCTTCTTCGCGTCGATCGGCATCCACGTGAGCGGGGAGGCGCTGATCCAGGCGCCGGCCTTCCTTGCGACGCTCGTCCTCGCCGCAACGGCCGGCAAGCTGCTGGGGGCGGGTATTCCCGCCCGACTGAGCGGCATGGATGCGCGAGATTCGTTGGCCGTAGGCATCGGCATGAATGCGCGAGGCGCCGTCGAGCTGATCGTGGCCGATGTGGCCCTTCGCGCCGGTCTCTTCTCCGTACCCGATCCACCCGGTGCGATCGTCGCGTCGCTCTATTCGGCCATCGTCATCACCGCGATCACGACGACCCTCTTCACGCCGATCGGCCTGAAGTGGCTCTACCGCGGAAGCGACCCATTTCCCGACGACGATGCGCAATCAGCTGCCCCCCCTCCAGCGACGAAGAGCGATCGGGCCGTCGATGTGTCGACCTGATGGCGCAGCCTGGACGCAAACGGCCCTGGTCGACGACGCAGCCGGATCGGGACGGGGAGGATCTCGATGCGTCCGACCCACATCAGGGAGGTCGGAGTCAGCTCGACCGCCGCACGGCCCGCGGCCGTCGCGATGCCCGTCGGAGACCCGAAGTCCAGGTGCGTCTTCTCGTCGAATGGCTTGGGCGTAGGGACCGTAAGGCGGTCTCCGAACTCGCGCATGCGATCAGGTCCGGGCCGATAGGCCGACTCATCCGTACCAGGCAACCACGCGATCTCGCAGTCGGTACCCAGGAACCCCGAAACCGCGGATCGAAGGCAGGATCGGCCACCGGCGCGGGATCACGACCGTCGAGACCCCGCCTCGCGCGACCTTCGATGCGACGCGACCAGCGAATCCAGCGACGGGAGGACGAGCCGTTGGACGCGTCGTCATTCCGCCTCAACCTCGGCGCGGACCTTCGAAGGCCCGGCGCGGGGTGGAGCAGACTCGGATCGACGAGGCGGGAGAGCGTCCACACGCTACTCCTCTTCGCTGCGACGGAAGACGTGAGCAGGAGGACTCGTCGCCTCGACGGCCTGGAAGGACTCCAGGATCCGGTAGTAGTGACGTGCGTGACTCGGAATGACCCAGGAGTCTCCCGGCGCGAGCTTGATCAGCTGTCCTTCGCTCACCACTTCGGCGCGTCCTGCGATCACGTAGCCCACCGTCTCGTAGGGGCGCGAGTGGGGCTTGCCCTCGCCGGCGGCCTCTGCCCAGTGACGCATGGCCACCGCCTTCCCACTCGCCAGATGGGTTTCACCGGCCCTGCCCCGAGGCGAATGCGCCGAGTCCACCTTCTTGATCGTCGTGTCCATCATCATGTTCCTCTCAGGCAGCGCGTCATTGCGCTCGTGTTCTTGGCGACATGGAAACGCAAGACGCATGCCGACATGCCGTGAAGGAGCATCGCCGCGCCGGCCTCCGGCCTGGACAGCCATGACACCTGATGGTGCGGCCTGCCCCGCTCGCTCGAGGCGGGGCCTCGAGGACGAGGAGATCGGTCGGGCTCCATCATCCGAGTCGCGAGTCCGATCGTTTCTACAATCTGCAGCCCCCCCGTGGCCACCTCGGAGCGCTGCGGGATTCCGAACGCATCGCCGACCCGCCTGCGGACGGCGCCGTCGCGTTCGGACTTCGTCACGCCAGGCATGAACATTGCTGTCTCTCTTGCGTTCGTAATCGCCCGTTCGACTTCGCCCGATGAGGTGGACGGCAACGAGGGAGCATCCGTGTGTCGACCGACGCTTCCGTAGAACGCCCCGGAGACCCGCTCCGTCGCTTCTATGCACCCTCGATCCAGCCGGAGCGAGCGGTGCGCGGCGGCACCGCACCCCCCGCACTCCTCTGCGTCGATCTACAGGGACTCGACGCCTCGCCCGACCAGGGGATCTTCGCCGAGCTTCCTGCGGCGGCGCGGGCGTACTACCTGGATAGGCTCGAGCAGACGGTGCTCCCGAACGTCCAGCGGTTGCAGCGTGCCTTCCGCGCCGCGGGGCGCGAGGTCATCCACGTTCGCATCCAATCGTTGACCCTGGACGGTCGGGACCGGAGCGCGCAGCACAAGCGTCTCGGACTCCACGCCCCCCGCGGCTCGCGCGACGCGCGCTTCCTACCGCGTGTTGCCCCACGCCACGACGAGATCGTCGTCGACAAGACTTCGAGCGGCGCATTCGAGTCGACGCCGCTCGAATACATCCTCCGGAACGTCGGCATCGATTCGCTGGTCATCGCCGGCGTCTATACGAACGAGTGCATCTCCACCGCCGCGCGGGTGGCGTCGGACATCGGCTTCTTCGTCACCGTCGTCTCGGACGCTTGCGCGACCGTGACGCCGGAGCTCCATCGTACGGCGCTCGCCACGCTCGAGAACCGGTACGCGAGGATCATCGACACCGACGATCTGATCGCCGAGACCCGAAGCTCTCGAGTCGCTGCGGCCGACGCGAATCGACCGTCCCCTCGGAGGCGGGTCGCCCTGCTCGGCGGCGGCGCCTTCCGCGCTCCCGGTGGGAAGCTCTCCATGGCAGGGCAGTTCGAATTCGCGGAGCAGGCTCTCGAACGGATCGCAGAGGTCTTCGATCCGCGAGACGAGCTGCTGCTCGTACACGGAAACGGGCCTCAAGTCGGGCACATGCTTGCCCGGGTCGAGGCATCGCTCGGTTCGAGCTATGCGATTCCCCTCGAGGTCTGCGTGGCCGAGTCCGAGGGCGAGCTGGGCTACGTGCTGCAGCAGACGTTGCGAAACGTGCTCGCGAAGCGTGGGATCACCCGATCGATCGCCTCCGTCCTCACTCAGACGATCGTGCGCGCCGACGACCCCGCCTTCGCTCGACCGACCAAACCGATCGGTCCCTTCTACGAAGAGGAATGCGCGCGAGCCCTCGAGCGACGCGGCCACAGCATGAAGCAGATCGGCGCGCGCTGGCGTCGTCTCGTGCCGTCGCCCGAACCGATGGAGATCGTCGAGGTCGACGTGATCGAAGACCTCCTGCGCGCGCGGACGATCGCCATCGCGGCAGGCGGGGGCGGCGTTCCGGTCGTCCGTGACGCCTCGGGTTCGCTGGTCGGTCAGGACGCCGTCGTCGACAAGGATCTCGCGGGCGCGCTCCTCGCCCGCCAGCTGGGGGCCGACGAGCTGCTGATCGTCACCTCCGTGCCGTGCGTCTATCTCGACTTCGGCAGCGAATCACAGCGGCCGCTCGACTGCGTGACGCCGAACGAGCTCGCAGGCTGGCTCGATGCCGGGCAGTTCGAGGAAGGCACGATGGCGCCCAAGGTCGAGGCCGCCCGTCGTTTCGGCGCGACGGGCGGAAGGACGATCATCTGCGACGCGGAGTCGATCGGGCAAGCCCTCGTCGGGCGCGCCGGCACGATCGTGATGTCCGAACCGTGACGCGCACGGCCCTCCATACGCTTCGAGCGGCCGGAGACAAGACGGCGACCAACGAGCCCGCGCGCTCGACCCGGCGTCGGGAAGACGACACGCCCCGCATCACTGGCGAGGAGATGTCTGTTCCCTCGGCAGGGAGGCTCGGGGGGGCCGGGGAGAATGTTGCGCGAAGCACTGACGAATCGGTCGACCGACCTTCGACCGTAGGGCCCACTCGCAACGAAGCTCCCGATCCGGGCCCCGTCGATCGGCCAATCCGCATGGACAAGGCCGGGCTGATGCTTCCCCCGCTCGGCGTCGCTCGCCTTCGAGGCGTCGGCGCCCAGTTCTGGCTCAACGTCCTCCTCACGGTCGCGGGATTTCTTCCGGGCCTGGCACATCGACTCTGGCTGGGTCGCGGGCGCAAACGCGAAGGCTGACGATTCGGCAAAGACGGAGGCTACCCGCACCCCGATCGTCGAGGTCGCACGGGTGGGTCACGGGCGCGCCCGGCCTCGGCCTCGTCCGAGGTCATCCCGGAACCGGACCCCCACCCATCGCAATCGGCGAGGATCGGTCCCGGCTGTTCTCGCGCGAGGCCGCCACGCTGCAGTCCGCGTGCTGGCAGGCGCAGGCCGATTCAGCGGCGGGGTCGGTGGCCGCGGGTGCGCCCGCGTTCGCGCAGTAGGGGCTGCAGTACCCGTCCATCGCGGCCGACTCGTCGAGGTCGCAGTAGCAGTTGGCGTGAGCACAGCGTGTCATGGATGTCTCCCTTGCTCCAGTCGCCTCGAGCGCACCGGCGTCCGCACCGGCCCCGACGACGACATCGGGAGGGAGTAGACAGAGCAAGGCGCGTGCCCGCCGGCCGGACGGCCCTCTTGCCCTGCGAGAGGACGCCCACCGGGCCATGACGGGTAACGCGGTTTGTAGAAACGCCATTCGGTCGAAGCGCTCCGACTCCCGGATTCTGGTCGCGGGAACCGCCCGGTCCCCTGCGGCGCGACCGATCCGGTGCTTCCGATGGACGGGATTCGCTCGGCACGGATCCTGCTCCCTCGTACGGGACCAAGATCGAGATCGGGAGTCGAGGGATGGACGAGGAGGCGGTGATCGAGCAGTTGAACGCAATCGTGGAGCTGGAGCTCGCGGGGGCGATCCGATACACGCAATACACGCTCATGATCTTCGGCCACGCGCGGATTCCGATCATCGGCTGGATGAAGGAACAGGCGAGCGAGGCGCTAGACCATGCACGAGCTGCGGGCGAAGAAGTCACCACCCTCGGCGGCCGGCCCTCGCTCGGAATCGGTGCGGTCGTCGCGACCCATCACGAGGGGATCGACCCGATCCTCGCCGAGCTCATCGAACACGAACGACGTGGCATCGGCCTCTACGAGGAGCTGCTGACGCTCGTCCGATCCCAGAGCATCCAGCTCGAGGAGTACACGCGCTCGATGATCCGAGCGGAGCAGCTCCACCTCAGTGAGATCGTGAAGATGCAGCGAAGCCACTGAACGGCATGCTCGGAGACGGGTGTCCGACCATCCAGGTGTTCGGGCGCACGAACCCGGATTCGTCGACGACGCCTCGCTCGCCCGCGACGAACGCACGCAAACACCGGCCGCGATCGCGGTCAGCCATGTCGAGACCTTGGAACGGTTCGTGAATTCGAAGGACCGTACGACGTACCGCGAACCGGGATGTGCAATTCGAACGTTCGAGGGCCAGGACGCGAGCCCGAAGGAGGATTCATTCATGCCGAGCCCCCCCGCCATTCTCTACCCGTACGCACGTGGATTCTCGACTCTCGCCATCACCACGCTGCTTCTCGCGTGTGGCTCGAACGAGCCCGACGACGAACGCGACGTGTCGGCGAGCACGGTTCGCGAGGAGACGCGTGAGGCCTACGAATCCGCCAAGGCCTATGCAGGTGAGCGTTTCGAAACGCTCGAACGACGCGCGGAGGAATCCCTCGAGCGTGTCGACACCGAGCTCGACGAAGCCAGGAGCACCCTCTCAGGCATCTCCGATGAGGCCCGAAGCGAGGTCCAGGATGCGATCGACCGGGCAGAGCAGGCGCGAGTCGAGCTCGCCAGCGAGTTGAGATCGGCTCGCACGGCTGGCAAGGAGCGTTGGGAGACGTCGCAGCAGCGGCTGTCGGCGGCCCTGGACGAGATCGTCGAGGCCGAGAGGGAGATCAGCCAGGCAATCGAGGGCGGCTAGCCACCCGTCTCGGCGCGAGCATGACCTCCTGCGCCATTGGGCATCACCGATCTCATCAGGCGGGCGTCGAAGCGCGGCGCGATCCGTACACGTAGAGACCGATCGCGATCATCGCCGACGGGATCTCGAAGGCGAGTCCCTGCACCGTGTAGGAGGACAGCTCTCCCGCACGCATGGCGCCGAGCAGTCGGAAGAGCCCGAGGCCCGTGACGAGGAAGGCGGTCGAGAGCAGGACCGATCGCAGGTGCTCGACGCGCAGGGCGCCGAAGAGCGCCAGCGCCCCGAAGCCCGCCTGCAGGCCGCCGTACATGGCCTGGATCTCGATGGTCCCCGTCGTCGTCGTCGCCGCCACCCCGGCGAAGGGCGCGAGGAAGGCCGGGTCCACGAAGCAGTAGATCGCGTACGGGAGCGAGAAGAGGCCGAAGATCGCGAGGAAGATCCGGGCAGCCATGGGCACCTCCGAGGGCATCGGATACGCAAAGCCCTCATCGCCATTCGCTCGGCGGAGCCTATCCCAGATCACAGCGCTGCGTGGCGCCGACGAAGGGGTGGCGCCACGAGGATCTGCATCCCGGCTGCGGGCGACGCGCCACGCCCCGGACCTCCCCCGACCCCTCGATGGCCCGTCCCCGGAATCCATCCAGGCGCTTCGCGACGTATTGCCTGGAGGCGATCCGAGCTCGTGGGGTGCAAAGGGTCCTTCCTTCGACGCTTTCCCCACGCCGTCGCCGGGGTGTCAGGCGAGGTATCCGCCGAGGTGTCTGGAATGTTCGCGGGACTCGTCGAGTGGTGGGCGCTCCGGAGGCAGATCAAGCATCTCGTCCGATCGAGCATGCGACTGCGCGCCGAGCAGCCGCACCTCTCGGGTCGCCCCTTGTATCGAGCCGTCCTCATCGAAGTCTCGAAGGTCGAACCGAGCGAGGCCGACGAGATCCTCCGTTGCGCCGAGCAGAGCCTCGATGACTGGACCAACCCCGACGCGCGCGCCCTGGGTCTCCGCGAGGTGCTCCATTTCATCGTCCTGACGCAACACGTGAGGGAACGCCGAGCAGGGACGGCCGTCGACCTCGACCTCCTGCTGCGCAGGCTCGTGCCGGACGACCTCTAGCGCGTCCTTCCCGGAAGGCCTCGGCGCCCTGCCGGGCGACCGGGGCCCGATCCGGGGCTTCGCCGTCCGCGCCACGCTACCCGCGCCACGCGCGAAGCGTCGCTCTGGCCCCCGGACCGTGTCGGGCGCTAGGCTGGCTCGAAATGCCGTTCTCGAGCAGGAGCTGTCCCGATGATCCGCCACCCCGCCGCAATGCTCGCCCTCGTGGCGCTCTCGTCGCTCCTGCTTCCCCCCGCCAGCGCCACGGCCGGGGGCCGCTACTACAACAGCGATTCGACGATCGACACCAGCCACCCCGACTGGATGCGCTGGATTCCGGATCACCACAGCCTCGCCGAGCTCTCGATTCCCGGAACGCACGACACGATGGCGGACAACGGCGGCCCGAGCCCCGAGACCCAGGGGCTCTCGCTGCGCGCGCAGCTCGACGCGGGCATCCGAGCGCTCGACATCCGGGCCCGACACATCGCCGACTCCTTCGCGATCCATCACGGCTCGATCTTCCTCGGATACTTCTTCGGCGGTGACGTCCTCGCGGTCTGTCAGGACTTCCTGAACGACAACCCGACCGAGACGATCATCATGCGCCTGAAGAACGAGCGACCGGACGACGAGCAGGACAATACGCGGACCTTCGCCGAGACGTACGAGTGGTACCGGTCTCTCTACCCGAACCTCTTCCATCAGGACACGCGCGCGCGGATCCCCACCCTCGGCGAGGTGCGCGGGAAGGTCGTCGTCCTCCACGACTTCACGGGCGGCACGGCCTACGGCCTGCACTGGGAGCTCTCGCCGCTGCTCGAGATCCAGGACGAATTCTACGTGTGCTGCATCTGGGAGATCGACGCCAAGTGGCAGCATGTCGCGGACCACCTCCTGCTGACCAACCATCCCGACCCGGGGGACGAGAACGACCTCTACATCAACTTCACGAGCGGCGCGGGTGGCCTCTTCCCGAGCTCGGTCGCCGGGGGCGAGTGCTGCACGACGACGGGCGTGAACGAGTTCTTCCTCGATTTCCTCTTCGCGGGGCCCTTCGTATCGCTCTACCCCAAGACCGGCGTGATGATGATGGACTTTCCCGGTGCAGCCCTCATCGACGGCATCATCGCGCGCAACATGCCCATGGCCGCCCAGGTCGCCGACATCGCGAGCGACTTCTCGACGCTCGCCAACAACATGTTCTACTCGACGTCGGGCAACGTCGACTCGCGGACCGCCCAGTTCAAGAACTTCTTCGTCGGGCTCCTCCCGGACCACCATTGGAACGTCTTCGCATCGCATACCTCCGGATCGACGACCTGGGGCTACAGCTACGTGCACGCGCAGCTGCATCGACGAACCGATTGGGTCGACGGGCACTCCGCCGTCGTCTTCAACTCCTACACGGACACGAACTCGACGCCTCTCATCACCTGGCGGGACTTCCTGCAGCAGCAGCCCCTCCTGGTGAGCGTCGACGGCCCCACGCAAGCCAGCCATTTCAGGAGCCTGCTCGCGAGCCAGTACCCCCAGCGGCGCTGGAGCACGATGGCGCGGAGTACCAGCGCCGCATCGGACGACGACTACGATCTGCGCGCCGTCTCCGGGCTGCCGGTGGCCTTCCGGACGGATCCCCTCTTCTTCGTCTTCGCCTGGGGCAGCGACCCGAACCAGTCGCCCGTCGCCGACGCCTCGGGCCCCTACACCGGGACGGTCGGCGAAGCGATGACCCTCGACGGGAGCGCGTCCCTCGACCCGGATGGACGCCCCCTCTTCTATCGCTGGGACACGAACGGCGACGGCAGCTGGGACACCGACTGGGCCAGGACGCCGACGCTCACGAGCGCGCTCTATCTCGAGCCCTACACAGGCTCGCTACGCCTCCAGGTGACCGACGGCTGGGCGAGCGCCGTCGACACGACGGCCGTGACGATCGTTCCGGAGCCGGGCTTCGCCGCTGCGCTGGCTTGCGGCGCAGGTCTGCTCACGCGACTCCGCCGGGAGAGGCGGCGACGAACGTCCAGCCTCGCACCCGAACGATCCCTGGAGAGCGCCTCGATCCGATGAGCGCTGACGGCTTCGTCCTCGTCCACGGTGGCTTCCACGACGCGCGCTGCTGGGAGCGACTCGTGCCGCTCCTCTCGCGCCCGGCGGTCGCCGTCGATCTACCCGGTCGGGGCAGCCGGCCTGCGCCGATGGAGACGGTCACGCTCGAAGCCTGCGTGCAGGCCGTGCTCGCCGACCTCGACGCGAGCGGCTTCGAGCGGGCCGTGCTGGTCGGACACTCCCTCGGCGGGGCGACCGTACCCGTCGCCGCGGCGCGGCGGCCCGAGCGGATCGCGCACCTCGTCCTGCTGAGCACGCTGCTCGCGCCCGACGGCGGCGCGATCGTCGACGGCTTCCTGCCGGAGACGCGCGAGCAGGCGATCCGCCGACTGGGAAACGCCGAGGACGCGCGGATCGAGATGAGCGATGCGCATCATCGGGAGATGCTGAACGGCACGATGTCCGAGGAGGACGTCGAGTTCCTGGTGCGGCGCCACGTGGCCGAGTCGCGTCGCCTCTTCACGGATCGGGCGTCGCGCGCGGGCCTGCCGGACGACCTGGCGCGCAGCTACATCCGACTCGGTCAGGACCTCTCGGTCACCCCGGCGCAGCAGGCGCACGCGATCTCGCTCCTGCCCGGGCTCGAGGTGCGCGAGATCGACGCGCCGCATCCGGCGATGGTCACGCATCCGAAGGACGTCGCGGCCATCCTGAACGAGATCGCGGCGCGTTAGGCCGACGCTGCGGACGGCGGGAGTGCGGCTCGTGCGAGCGCGATCGCCTCAGCCGTTCGGCGTGTGGCATTTCTTGTACTTCTTGCCGCTGCCGCAGGGACAAGGGTCGTTGCGCTGGATCCTGGGCTCGCTCCGGACGTAGGGCACCGGGCCGCCGGGCGCGTGGTCGTGGTCGTGGTCGTGGTCGTGGTCGTGGTCGTGATGATCCTGGTCGCGGTCGTGATCACAGCCCGGGCCGTGGACGTGGGCGGACGGATGCGGCGTGGCTCGCTTCGACAGATGGATCTTCCTCCCTCGCCGGGCTCCCCGCGGAGCGGGGCGGCGGGAAGGAACCCGATCCGGGGGCCGTCGGCGCGCGAGCGCGTCCCGTAGGCGGCCCGGGCGCGACCGGGCCCGGCGTCCGTCGCCGAGCCCGAGACGCCGGGGGGACGTGCGTCCCGGCTGCCGGGCGCATGCGTGGCGACCCATCCGCCACGGATCGCGCCACCGACCGCTCGAGGAAGTCGACAGTCCGCTCCGGATCCGCCGCGAGCGGCCAGACACGCCTCCGCGCACCGGCACCGGGTCTCGACCCGGGTCGCTCGAGTGGCTCGCGCGTACCCCGACGCCTGAGGCATCCTGAAGCGAGCCGATCCCGCCCGGCGCAGCGCGCCCACCTTCGACCGGTCACGTGAAGCCGGAGCCCCCATGGCTCCGGGTGGGATGGATGGGAGTCGTGAGTCATGCGAATCGACGGTCGATGTCATTGCGGGGCGGTCGCCTTCGAGGCCGAGATCGACGAGGGACAGACCTTCCTCTGCCATTGCGAGGATTGTCAGATCTTCTCGGGTGCGCCCTTCCGGGTCCGGATCCTCGCCTCACCCGATCGCTTCCGAGTGACGCGCGGCAGTCCGCGCCGCTACGTCAAGACCGCCGAGAGTGGGGCCAGGAGGGCCATGCATTTCTGTGAGGCGTGTGGAACGCAGCTCTACGGTACGGACGAGCACGATGCCTCGCTTCCGGTCTCGATCTCCGGTGGGGCGGTACGACAGAAGGCGCGACTCGTGCCCGTGGCCCAGGCCTGGTGTCGTTCGCGTCTCCCCTGGCTCGCGAGGCTCGACGAGATCCAGACGCTCGATCGACAGGTCTACGATGGGGGAGATCCGCGGGGCCGACCGGACTACCGTCCCGCACGCGAACGAGGAGATTCCACATGCTGACGATCACCCCGGAGTCCGCAGCGCTCGGCGCCGTCGTGAGCGGCCTCGACCTGCGCGCGCCGCTCGAGCCTGCCGATGCGTCCCGCCTGCGCGACGCACTCCTGCGTCACGAGGTGCTCTTCTTTCCGGAGGCGGGGCTCTCGCCGGCAGAGCAGGTCCGACTCGGCCGTGTCTTCGGCGAGCTCCAGACGCATGCCGCCCTCGATGCGCTGCCCGAGCAGCCCGAGGTCGTCGTCTTCGACACGGACCGCAAGGCGGTCACGGCCGAGTGGTGGCATACGGACGTGACGTGCTCGCCGCGACCGCCGATGGGGGCGATGCTGCAGATGGTGATCGCACCTCCGGCGGGCGGTGATACCTGGTGGGCGAGCATGACGGCGGCCTACGAGGCGCTCGATGCCGATACGAAGGCGCGGATCGATGGCTTGCATGCGCTGCACCGCAGCTGGTGGCAGCCCGTCGAGGAGAGCATCCATCCCGTCGTGCGCACGCATCCGGAGAGCGGCCGCAAGGCGCTCTTCGTGAACGGCATCTTCACGAAGCGGATCGTCGAGCTCGAGGAGGTCGAGAGCGACGCCCTGCTCGCCTCGCTGCTCGCGCACGCCACCCGAGACGAGTTCACCGTGCGTCACGCATGGCGGAGCGGCGACATCGCCTTCTGGGACAATCGCTGCACCCAGCATCGTGTCGACAACGACTTCGGTGACGCGCGGCGCTGTGGCCATCGCGTCGCGATCGATGGCGACGCACCGCGATGACGACGGGCTCGACGCTCCGGATCACGCCGCTCACGAAGGCGATCGGCGCAGAAGTCGGAGGCATCGACCTCCGCGAGCCGCTCCCGGACGAAGCCTTCGACGCGCTCCAGCAGGCCCTGCTCCGGCATCAGGTGCTCTTCCTTCGCGACCAGCCCCTCTCCGACGCGCAGCACCTCGACTTCGCCCGGCGCTTCGGCCCGCTCACGATCCATCCGACGTCGCGGGCGAAGGGAACGGGCGCGCACGTCGAGTTCATCGAGGACGACGAGCAGAGCCCGCCCAAGGCGACCCGATGGCACTCGGACCTGACCTGGCTCCCCGTGCCACCGAAGATCGGCATCCTCTCGGCGCGCCTGCTGCCCGAGACGGGGGGCGACACGATGTGGTCGAGCCTGACGGCCGCCTATCGCGCGCTCTCTCTGCCCATGAGGGAACGGGTCGAGGGCCTCATCGCCCTGCACGACGCCGGGGAGCAGTTCTTCCGCGGCGCGGAGCTCGCCGCCGGCAAGGAGATCGCGGACGTGCTCCGCGCGACCGTGTCACAGACGACGGAGCATCCGCTCGTGGTCCGTCACCCGGACACGGGCGAGAAGGTCCTCTACTTCTCCGCCGCGACGATCACGAAGATCGTGGGTCTGCACCCGGCCGAGAGTCGGATGTGGCTCGACTTCTTCTGGAGCCTCGTCGATCGGGCCGAGCATTGCGTGCGCTGGCGATGGCGCGTCGACGATCTCGCGATCTGGGACGAGCGCTGTACGTTGCACGTCGCGCTACCGGATCACTACCCGGCACGGCGGGTGATGCGACGCTGCACGGTCGATCCGGAGATCGGCCCGCGGGCCTGAGCCGGCGCGGGCATCGCAGGATTCGAATCGAGCTCTCTCTCGCCCCCGAGCCCCGCGCGCGCCTCAGCCGTTCGGTGCGTGGCATTTCTTGTATTTCTTGCCGCTGCCGCAGGGACACGGATCGTTGCGCTGGATCTTGGGCTCGCTCCGGACGTAGGGCGCCGGGCCCCCGTGCGCGTGGCCGTGGTCGTGATGATGATCGTGGTCGTGGTCACAGCCCGGCCCGTGGACGTGGGCGGACGGATGCGGCGTGGCTCGCTTCGACAAGTGGCTCTCCCTCGCCAGCCGGGCTCGCCGAGGAGCGGGGCGGCGGCGGGAAGGAACCGGATCCGGAGGCCGTCGTCGAGGGCCGGCACACCCACCGCCCCTCGCGGCATCCACTGATCCGATGCAGGGCGCCGGACCGCCCGATTTCGTGTCATACGCAGGGCTCCGCGACCGCCTAGCATCCCAGAGGTCTCGAAGGTCAAGGGGGGCGACCGAGCAGCCGATGGACGGAAGAACCCGGTCCGTCGCTCCACGAAGGACCCGCCGCCTCCCGGATTCCGCCTCGTTCGCCCCGCCTTCCCGAGGAGATCTCCACCTCATGATCCCGCACGCTTGCCGCATCGCCGCCCGCGCCACATCGTTCCAGACCCTCGCTCTCGCCCTGCTCGTAGCGGGAGCCGCTGCGGCGCAGGGGAATTTCGGGCTCGTCCCGGCCCTCGACGCGCCCGGCTGTCACGACTGGCAGATCGGCGGACTCTCGGCGGACGGCCAGACCCTCCTCGTGACGCAGCAATGCGGGCTCCTCGATCCCCCCGTCTTCGGGCTCCGCGGGCAGATCCACCAGTCGTTCCGCGAAGGCGCTACGCCGGTCACGCTGGCATCGAGTACCGACCATGGGTGGAATGCGCTCTCCGATGCAGGCGACGTCGCCGTCGGCGCGCGAAACGAGGACTACGACGCGCCCGAATACGCGCCCGCGCAGGCCGTCGTCTGGCGCACGTCGGAAGGCATCGCCGAGCTCGGCGCGCTCCCCGGCGCGGATCCGACCCTGTCCCCGTCCGCCGCCTACGGCATCTCGCCCGACGGCGGCACGATCGTGGGCGGCGCGCGCAACGCGTGCGGGATCGAGGTCCCCTTCGTCTGGACCGCGGCGACGGGCATGCAGACGATCCCGGCGGGCTCGCTCCCGGTTCCCGAGTTCGACGAGAACGACGTACCCGCCTGCGTGCGGCCGGGGCGCGCCTACGACGTCTCGCGCGACGGAGCGGTGGTCGTCGGATCGTCGTATCAGGAGGCCTTCGTGTGGGATGCCGAGCAGGGCATGCGGCTCCTGGGCGACGGCCCCGGCTCGTCGCGGCGCACGTACGAGGCGACGCACGTCTCCGAGGACGGCACGGTCGTCGCCGGTCACGGTCTGATCGACGGGATCCCGCAGCCCTTCGTCTGGACCGAAGCGACCGGCGTGCAACCGCTCGCCTCGCCGGGCGGCCCCGATCTGTCGGCAACGTGGCCCAAGGGCATGTCCGCCGATGGTCGGGTGATCGTCGGGGGTCGACCGGGTGCCGTACCCGACGGAGGGAGCGGCGGACCGAACGACGAGGGCTTCGTCTGGACCGCCGACGGCGGCGCGCACCACATCCGCCAGATCCTCGACGACCTCGGCATCGCGACCGAGGCCTGGTGGCGCTTCACGTCGGTCTGGGCCGTATCGGCGGACGGCTCGACGATCGCGGGCTCGGGACTCCGCGTCGGCCGCAACGACGTCGAGACGTTCTACGCGTCGATTCGCCGACCACAGACCGGCGCTCGCCTCTGCGCGCTCGACGCACCCGACTGCATCCCCGTCGAGATCGTCGCCCGGACGGGCCTGCTCGCCTCGCCGGATTGGCAGTACGGGTATCCGTCGCAAGCGATCCTCACGACGCTCGACGACGCGATGTTGAATACCGCGGCGGACGTGGTGTTCTCCGCCACCGCGCGCCCGGCCGGCATCGATCCCGGCGAGGTCTCGAACCTTCACTTCGGCGTGCGCGACGCGGCCGGGACGCTGCGCCGATGCGCGCCCATGGGCTACTCGCCGACGCCCGTCACGAACGTGGGCTCGGCCGATGCCCGCCTCTCCCAGGTCCTCCCTGACTCGATGGCCTTCGAGCCATCGGGGCACCTGCTCTTCTGGGGCACGATGTACGACGCTGCGAACGGCTTCTCGAGCGGGATCTTCCGTTGTCATCCCGACGAGGCCGGCGTGTCCGCCGTCGCCCGACCGGGGGGGCCGCTCTCCTCCCCTGCGGACGGCCTGATCTCGTCGATCGACACCGACTTCCAGTTCTTCCGCTCGAGCTTCGAGACCGACGGACGCGGTGGGGTGGGCTTCGTCGGGGCGACGTCGGATCCGCTCTTCGGGACGGCCTTCTCCGTCGTGGTCCCCGATGGTGCGGGTGGCCATCGAGTGGCCGTGCGGGACGGCGAGGCGCTGCCCGGCCTGCCGACCGACCGCACCTTCCATCACACCCGGGCGCCGGCCATGAGTCCATCGGGCGAGTTCGTCTTCGCCGGCCGACTCGCAGGCCCGGCCGGTCCCCTGACGGAGGAGTCCGGTCTCTGGGTGGGCGATGCAGAGGGCGGGCTCGAGCTCGTCCTGCGCGACGGCGATCCCGCGCCGGGGTTCCCGAGCGATACGACCTTCGGCCCGCCCCAATCCTTGGATGGCCCCGTACTGACGCCCGCCCTCCGCGTCTCCGGCGAGGTCGCCTTCGCGATCCCGCTCGATCGACCGGGCGGACCGGGCTGGCCGTGGTACTCGACGGTCTGGCGATGGACGAAGGCCGGCGGCCTCGCGCTCGTCGTCGACGAGGAGAACGCCCTGCCTGGACTGGACGGCTCGCTCGGCACGCCCTCCTTCGTCGCGCCGAGACTCACCGACCACGGCGATCTGCTCGTGCCGGCGCTCTTCCCGTACGGTCCGTCGGACTACTACGGCGGTGCGCAATGGCTCTTCCGCGAGGACGGACAGACGATCCCGATCCTGCGTTCCGGTCAACAGGCCCCCGGACTCCCGGGCGACGTCCGACTCGACGCATGGACGCGCCCCGAGTTTTCGACCGAGGGCGACGCCGCCTATCTCGCCGTCAGCGAGAGCGGGCACGTGCTCGTCGAGTACTGGCTCGAGGGCGCAGGCGTCGATGCCACCAACGATCGCGCCCTCTGGCTCGTCGACCGCAAGGGCGAGGCGACGCTCGTGGTCCGACGCGGTGACCGCCTCGAGGTCGCGGACGGCGACGTGCGCACGATCGGCGACTACCGGGTCTCGTTCGGGCCGCGCAACTCGCGGGGCCGGAGTCCGCTGAACGCGGCGGGCGACGTCGTCGCGCTGCTCGACTTTACGGACGGGTCGAGCGCCGTCGTGCGATTCGCCGTGCCGGAGCCGTGCCTTGCCATTGCGCTCGTGGTGGGCGTGATCGGGCTCGCGGGGCTCGCCGGCAGGCGACGCAGGCGCGGCTCGCGGGAAGGCCGCTCGGCGGAGGAATCGGCCGTCTCGCGAACATGATGCGAACGGAGCGTACGACTCGACTCAGAACCGGAAGCGAAGCCCCGCCACGCCACTCACGCCACCGATCTCGTCGCCCGTGAAGGGCGGCAGGTCGAAGTGGGGGCTGAGGTCGATCCCATCGCCGTCGCTCCGGGGGGCGTCCCGCCGCCGGTCGTTCTTCCCCTCCGTGGCGAGCACGTCGGTTCCGACCGAGACCTCGCCGAAGAGCACAACGCGACCGCCGAGGGGCACGTCCAATCCCGCCAGCAGCGCGGCGCCGAGGCCCGGAGTGTCCGACCGCTGTACGTCGTAGTCGGGCCGTCGGAGCTCGACGTCTCCGGCGTCGCCGTCGTTGTACGCGACCGTGACCCGGCCGCCGAGGTAGGGCTGCACGGGCGCGTCCGGCAGCAGGCAGCCGTGCAGCACGACCGAGAAGCGGTAGGACTCGAAGTCCACGTTCCAGGCCTTCACGACCTTGGCTTCCGCGCGGCGATGGGCGAGCTCGATGCCGACACGGAGATACGGCATGTCCTCGTAGGTACCGAGCAGTGACGCCGAGACCTCGTAGCCGGGCGATCCCTTCCATGGATCGAACACGCCCCCGCCCGCGCTCACGAGGAGGTCAGCGAACGTCGGGCTGGCGGCCAGCAACGACAGCACGATCCAGAGGCGGAGGACTCGCATGATGGGACTCCTTCTCCCGGCGACCCGACCCGAGCGGTCGATCGAAGGCTGCCATCCCATCGGCTTCGGGTCCTTCGCGATTCCTGATGATTTCCTTAAGGATGCGGGGGACGGCCGCGGTGGGCTCCCAGGACGGCCCCCCCTGCCCTGCCGCCGCGATCCCGATCCATACGACGGCCGTGCACGCCCGCCGTAGGGCTTGCCCGATATGCGCGGCGAATCCGGCTCGTCCTTCTGCTGAACGCGCCCTCCGGCCGCCGCACCCTGCGGCGACCCACGGCCCGACAGGAGTACCGACCGATGATCGCCCGAACGGAACGACCGCATCCGCCCCGCTCCTCTTCTCGCCGACACGCTCCGCAGCTTCGTCGTCTCGCCGCCGGCGTCGCCCTGGCCCTCGCCGGACCGACCCACGCCGCCGACCTCGTCTTCGACGGCGACACCGGCGCGGTGACCTGGAACCAGATCGTGATCACCTCGCTCCGCGGCACGCCCTTCACCCATCACCTCGTCGACGGCGTGCGCGAGTTCCGCTTCGCGGGCGACCTCGTGCTCGCCGCCAACGACACCGTGCGCGGCGTCGGCGACACGCCGATCACGCTCTACGCGGGCAACGACATCGTCGCCGAGAGCGGTGTGCTGATCGACTTCGCCGCGGACGGTCGGCTCGGCGGCCCGGGCGGTGGCGACGGCGGCACCTCGCCGACGGGCGGCGCCGGAGGCCTCGGCGGAAGCGGCGGCGCGGGGGGCTGGGTCGCCGAATGGGGTGGAGGCAGCGCCGGCATGGTCTTCCTGAACATCACGTGCTCGAAGCTCTCCGACGGCGGGGACGGCGATCCGGGCGGAGACGGCTGGCGCGGTGACCCGGGCGAGACGGGTGGTCCGTCGCGGAGCGGAAGCGGCGGTGCGGCCGGGTTCGGCGGACTGAGCCGCGGCGGCGTCGGCGGGCTGCTCGGCGCCCGCGGCGGGAGTGGGGCCGGCGCGCTCGGCACGGCGGGCGGCGAAGGCGGCAACGGCTCGGTGACGACCGGGAATCCGCTCGCGGGCGGCGACGGGATCAAGGCGGTGAACGCCGACGCCGGCTCGCCGGGCCAGACCGGGTCGAACGGCGGCAGTGCCTCGCCCGGCGAGAACCGGGCCGTCGGACTCGTCCTCTCGGGCGGCGGCGCCGGCGGCTCGGGCGGGGGCGGCGGGGCGGGGGGCGCCGGCGGTGGAGGCGGTGGTGGTGGCAGTGGTGGTGCGGGCGGCGGCAGCGGCGGCGACAGCCGCTGGACCGTCTGCACCAACGGCAGCGAAGGCGGAGCCGGGGGGGCGGGCGGCCGGGGTGGTGACGGCGGCGATGGGGGGAACGGCGGCGCGGGCGGCCAGGGTGGCGGCGGTGGCGGCGCGATCGAGCTGCGCGCGCGCGGTCGGATCACGCTGCCTGCTCTCGTCGACGTGCGCGGGGCGAACGGCACGACGGGTCTGCTAGGCGCGTTCGGAGATCCGGGCGTGGCGGGACAGGACTCGATCCCGGGGCAGCCGGGCGAGACGACCGGGACGGCGCGGGGCGGTGCCGGCAAGCGCGGCGGACGCGGCGGCGACGGCGGTCCGGGCGCGCGCGGCGGCAGCGGGGGAAGCGGTGGCTCGGGGGCGGGCGGAACCGTGCTCGTCCACGGCTCCGTCGTCGACCAGGCGGCGTGGACGATCCTCGCGTCCGGCGGCACGGGCGCCGACGCGGGTCGCTTCGTCGTCGGCTCGAACACGGAGGTCTCGACGGCGGACGTCGGCGGCGCGAGCGTCGAGTCCTATCTCGGCCAGGCGCGTCACAATCCGCTGATCCTGGGCAACGTGCCGACGCCGCTGATCGCCGGCGTCGAAGGCGGCGCCGAGGCCTACGGCATGCTGACCGGTGTGCTCGCGGGCCATCCCGCATTCGCTGCCGTGCGCAACGCGGCACCGGCGAATGCGAAGGTCGCGATCCTCCGGATGAACCTCGGACCCGCGCCCTTCGACGATCGATATCTGGGCTCGGACATGCTCGTGTTCCTGAACCTGCGCGACGAGGCGATCGCGTGGCCGCGGCTCGGGATCGATCTCGATGGCGCGGACGACGCATTCCTGCCCTTCCTGCGGCAAGGCGGATTCGTGGCGGATCCCGACTTCGGCGGCGCGGGACCACGCCTGCTCGACACGCTCGGCCCGCGCGAGGCGTACGGCACGCTGATCCCTTCGCTGACGCGACCGCTCGTGAACGCGTCCTTCGCCGGGGTGCCTTCCGCGTCGGCGACGCTCGCTCGTGCGGGCGATGCGTTCTACGTCGTGCCCGAGCCCGGGCTCGTCGTGATGATGGGTGTGGGCGCGTGTGGATTGGCGGCGATGGGGCGCGGTCGGGGGCGCCGGGTTCGGCGTCGCGCGCTCGCCGCCGGAGCTGCCTGCTGGCAGCCGTGACCCGGCCCACGCGGCGGCTCGCCCTCGGCGACGAAGAGGCGCCCACAGGAGGCCGAGGGGGCCGCCGCGGAGGTCCCATGGCATTCGGACGGAAGAAGGATGAGCGCCTCGAGCTCGACATCACCCCGGGCGGGGTCCCGGCGGCCGACGGAGGCGAGACGTTCCTCGACGCGGGCTCCGAGCTGATCGGAGAGCTCCGCTTCTCGCAGAACGTTCGGCTCGACGGCCGGATCGAGGGGCAGGTCATCGCGCGCAAGGGCGTACTCGTCGGCGAGCAGGCGGAGATCGACGCCTCGATCGAGGCGGAGCGCATCGAGATCTACGGCACGGTCACGGGCGACATCCGCGTCGCGCGCAAGACGATCCTGCACAAGAGCGCCCGGGTGGAAGGCGAGATCCACACCGCGGGCATCGTCGTCGAGGAAGGCGCCCGCTTCAAGGGCTGCATCATCATCGGGCCGGACGAGGGCGCGACCCCGACGATGTCCTCCTCGGACGTGCCGTCACTCGCAGCCGTGCGCGACGAGCCGCGACCGGCCAGGGAGCCCGAGTCGTAGAGCCCGCTCGGCGATCGATCGAGGCGCTCGCCGCGACCGCTATGACGACGATTCCTGCTCGTCGTCTCGCCGCCGGATCCGCAACGCCTCCGGCCAGCTCAGCGTTCGGATCGGGAACGGGATCTCGATGTCCGCCTCGTCGAAGGCCTTCTTGATCGCGATGACTCCCTCCGAGCGAGCTTGCAGGTAGTCTGCGTCCTCGAGCGAGAGGTCGAGCCAGAAGTAGACGTCGAGATCGATCGAGCTACCACCGAATCCCGAGAAGACGGCCTGCGCGCCCTGCTCCGGATCCAGCCCGGGGACGTCGACGATCGCCTCCCGCGCGACCTCCCGAGCCCGCTCGAGATCCGTGTCGTAGGCCACGCCGACGGGGACCCGGACGCGACGGCGTCCGCGGCGCGAGTAGTTGATCAGTGGGCTCTGGAGCACGTCCTTGTTCGGGAGGATCACGAGCTGGCCGTCGAAGTTCCGGATGAAGGTCGCCCGAAGCGTGAGCCGGTCGACGAACCCCATCGTGCCGCCGCTCTCGACGAGGTCGCCGATCTCGAAGGGCCGGCGGGTCGCCATGATGACGCCCGACATGAAGTTCGACGCGATGTCCTGGAACGCGAAGCCCAATGCCAGGCCCACGACGCCGACCCCGGCCAGCAGGGACATCGCCGTCTTCTGCAGATCCAGCAGCCCGAGGGCGAGGAAGATCCCCAGGCCGAACAAACCGATTCGCGTCGAGACGCCGGCGAGCGAGGCGACCTGAGCATTGACCGAGGCGCGCTCCGCAGACGCCTGGACCAACCGCTCCGCATAGCGCGCGAGGAGGGCGAAGGCGAGGATGACGAGGAGCGCGACGGCGAGGTTCGGGAGCATCGCGATGAAGCCCTCGATCCAGCCCAGCAGCTTGTCCCAGACGATGTCGACGAGATGCGCGGTCTCGAGGACGATGTCCCCGGTCGCGTCGGAGGTCGAATGGGCGGCTTCTTCGGCCATGTGGTCTCCCTTCTATCTGTCGCGGTCTCGCAGAGCGCGCCGCCGGCGACCTCCCGCATGGCGTGGGAGGGCGGACGAGCGTCGGCGCGTGACTCCGACCGGGCGCAGGCTCACGGATCGTGGAGCCGGGGCTTCGGGACGATGGTCGTCAGCAGAGCAGGACCAGGAGGATCAATCCGGGAATGATTCCCAGGATGAAGCCCAGGACGATCGCGATCATCTCTCCGGTCGAGTAATCGCAGTCGGCCGCCGTCCTCGGACTGGTCAGGTGGTGGAAGGACGTCGCGATCTCCGCGCGACTCGAGGCCCGGCCGACGATCCCGTGATAGTCGTCGAGTCGCGCGGCGGCGGCGCGTAGCGACGCGGCGGACGGGGCCAGTACGCGGGCGCGTTTCAGCACGCGGTATGCCAGCTGCGTGTCCCGCGTCGCGATCAGTCGCGCTTCGTCGAGTGTCGAGGCGTCGAGGATCCGCGCTTCGAGGGCGTCTACCTCGGTCGACTCGAGACCGCAGAGGCAGGGGTCGAGACCCGCCTTCCGCATCGGTAGCCAGGCGATCGGCGCGGGCGTGGACTCGTTCCGGCCGGGGATGTCCGCAAGCTCGACCCCCGAGCGCGTCGGGAGTCGTTCCCGGGACGGAACACGGGCCGTGCCCTTCGTGGCAGCGAGCCCGACCAGCATGGGAATCGCCACGAGTGCGACCGCCAGGCAGCGGGTCGGGCTCCGGCCCGAACGCCGCGCGATCCGCCGTCCGCGCCATGCGGAGTGGCCTCCGATCCGTGTCTCGGCTCTCCGCGCCGGCCTCGCGACCGCCCCGCCTTGCTTCGTTCCCTGCCTCATGATCGGATGACCTCCTGACTACACACTGCACACGCCTCGCTCCGAGGCCCGCCCGGCGATCGGCGGACGAGGAGGGTCCCGCGCGCAGCGCGATCCTCCCCTCCGTACTCTCCGATCCCACAGCGAGGGAGAGCGGGCTCCCGACGCTTGTGCAAGTTCCATGCGAGAATCCGGGGCAGCCAGGGAAGCGCGACGGCGCGCCTCATACCCGTCCGCGGCGACCGTTGGGCAGGGAGTGGCGTTTCGGGCCGAGCTTTGTAGAAACGACACGCCCGCAGGCTACGGTCGAGGGGACGAGTGCTCTACGCGCGGGGGGCGCCAACGGGCGGGTGCACCCTCTCGACGGCCAGCGGACCCGCGGCGAACAGGGGGGCGCCGCCCCGCGAGCCGGCGACGATCGTCAGACGCTACGCCGCCCTCGTCGACCGATCGTCGCGGCGAGCACGACGATCGAAGCCGCCAACGCGACCGACATGGAAGGCTCGGGCACGGTCGTGAGGGCGATCCCCTCGCGCCCGTCCGCCAGGTAGTAGTAGAACGCAACCTGTCCCAGGTCGTTCAGGCCACCCGGAAAGAAGCCCACCGCAAGCACGGTCGAACCGAACAATGGATCGCCCGTCGCGATCACCCGATCCAGGACCGGGTCGGGACCGCTGAAGAGCCCAGATCCGCCGGCATCGAGGGTCGCCGTGAAGACGACGTGGCCCTGGTCGTTGACGGCGGGGTTCGAGAAGCCGGCAAAGGGGCCACTCGAGTCGGCGATCGTGTCCGTCAGCGGATCCGGCCCCAGGAAGATCCCCGTTACGCCCGTGTCGAGGGTGCCCTGGAAGACGACGGTTCCGAGGTCGTTGATCGAGAGCGGCTCGCCGAAGCCGGCGAAGGGGCCCGTCGTGTCGACGAGGCGGTCGGCCGTCACCTGCGGCCCCACGAAGATGCCGAGGTCGCCCGCATCCGTCGTCGCGCGGAAGGCCACCTGGTCGAGGACGTTGATGGCGGGCCAGGTCCCGAACGAGGCGAAGGGACCCGTGTCGTCGACGACGACGCTTCCGTTGCCCTCGTAGATCCCGAACTCGCCCGTGTCCCGGCTGGCCCAGAAGACGGCGGTGCCCGAGTCGGAGATCGCGTAGAGCCCGAGACCCAGATAGGGCGGGCTCTTGTCGACGATCCGGTCCGCGATGGGATCGGGTCCGACGTAGATGCCCGACGCGCCGCCACCGACATCGAGGAACGCGCCGAAGAGGACCACGCTGCCATCGTTGATCTCGACCTGCGAGAGGAAGCTCGAGTAGGGGCCGAGGCTGTCCGCGACGTCGTAGTAGCCGAGCCCGTTGGCCGCGAAGATGCCGGTCCCGCCCGTGACCATGCTGGCGCGAAAGGCCGCGAACCCGGCGTCGTTGAGCGAGGGCGGCGTGAAGGAGTGCAGGGCGCCGGTGGAGTCGACGAGGTTGAGGGGGGCGGCGCTCGCGACCGACGACGCGAGCAGCAGCAGACAGGTCGTCAGGGGCCCGAGCTTCAGGCGGGTCCCTGCCCCACGACGCCCTCCCGTCCGGTGCGCGCGCCCGGGGACGACGACACGCCCGCCGATCCCGACGCTCCGACCCCATCGCCCGACACGCCCCGAGCCAAGGCCGCACCGCATACGACGACCACTCCCGCACGACACGAGCGCGCCCAACATACAGCCGGGTCCTCGAGCCGATCAAGCGAAATCGAACGTGCCTGCGGATGGAAGCGGAGTCGATGGCGCCCTGGATCCCGAGGGCGCCCCCCTTCCCGCGCCGCGGGTGGCACACGGCGGTGATCGCCAGAGCACTCCGCGGGCGGCGGCCGGGCCGACCCGCTTCATACCCCGCCGACCCCGGGCGGCGTCGCGGCGTACCCGGAGCGACGCACCGATCGCCGAGTGCACGACCCGGTGGACGGGCGCGGTGCGCGCATCGCCATGGAACCGGCGTACGCCTAGCGCGGTCCGACACCTTGACTCCACTCCGAATCTCTCGATCGCTCGAATCCTCGAGGAGGACCGCCCGATGCCGGGGCCCGCCCGAACGCCTTCCCTCGCCCTCGTCACGCTATTCGTCTCCCTGCTGCCCTTCGAGGCCCCGGCCTCCGGCGATCCGACTTCGCCCGACTCGACCCTCGCACCCTATTTCCTCGTCCAGGGCGGAGATCCCGCGGTCGACCGTTTCCCACTCGCCGAGACCGATGTCGAGGTCGCGATCTCGGGCCCGGTCGCCGCCGTCCGCGTGACGCAGACCTGGGCGAACGAGGGCGAGCGACCGATCCACGCACGTTATGTCTTCCCGGCATCGACCCGCGCCGCGGTCAACGGGCTTCGCATGGCGCTCGACGGTCGCGTGATCGAGGCGGAGATCCAGGAACGAAGGCAGGCAGAACGGACCTTCGCAGCCGCGAAGCAGGAGGGCCGGACCGCGAGCCTGCTCCAGCAGGAGCGCCCGAACGTCTTCACGATGGACGTCGCGAACGTGATGCCCGGCGATCAGATCGAGGTCACGCTTCGCTACACCGAGCTGCTCGTCCCGCGCGACGGCCGCTACGAGTTCGTCTTCCCCACGGTCGTGGGGCCACGCTATGTCGACGGCGGAGGCTCTGGCGCGCCCGCCCGCGCACCGGATGCCCCGAGCGCCGCTGGACCCGTCGTCGCACTCGATGCGGCGGAAGCCGTAGGCTCGAACCGCCCCTTCACCGCGACGCCCCACCTCCACTCGGGCGAGGCCCCGCCGTCGCCGCTCCATCTCTACGGCACGGTCGCCGCCGGCCTGCCGATCCACGAGATCGCGAGCCCGACCCATTCCCTCGACGCGCGCTTCGACGACCAGGGCGTCTGGCACTTCGCCTCGGACGAGGAGAACGCGCGCGGCGCGGGCGATCGTGACTTCGTACTCGGATTCCGGCTCGCCGGGGACGCCGTCGAGACGGGCCTCTCGCTCTTCGAAGCCGGCGACGAGAAGTACTTCCTGCTGCTCGCGATGCCCCCAGCGCGGGTCGAGCCCTCTACCATCCCGCCCCGCGAGTTCGTGTTCATCCTCGACGTCTCGGGCAGCATGCAGGGCTTTCCGATCGGGACGGCGAAGGTCCTGATGCGCGAGCTGCTCGGGCCGCTGCGCCCGCGCGATCGCTTCAACGTCCTCGCGTTCTCGGGCGGCTCGCGGCTGCTCTCGCCCACCTCCCTTCCGGCCACGCCGGCCGAGATCGACGCCGCACTCGCGGCGCTCGACGGGTTCGAAGGCGGCGGCGGCACGGAGCTCCTGCCCGCACTCGAGCGCGCCCTCGCGCTCTCCCCCGAGCCAGGCCTCGCCCGGACCTTCATCGTGATCACGGACGGCTACGTCGCAGCCGACGACCGCGCCCTCGACTTCGTGCGCGACCATCTCGGCGAGGCCAACGTCTTCGCCTTCGGCATCGGCAGCAGCGTCAATCGCCACCTGATCGAGGGGCTCGCGCGGACCGGACAGGGCGAGCCCTTCGTCGTGCTGCACCCGAGCGAGGCGAACGACGCGGCGACCCGCTTCACGCGCTACGTCGCGACACCCGTCCTGACCGACGTACGCGTCGAGGTCGCGGGCTTCGACGCCTACGACCTCGAGCCCCGCGTCCTTCCGGACGTGCTCGCCGAACGGCCCGTCGTGCTGATGGGAAAGTGGCGCGGCGAGCCCGCGGGCGAGATCGTCGTGCGCGGCGTGACCGGAACGGGCGCCTGGTCGCAGCGCATCCGCGTAGAGGACGCCCCGCCGCTCGCCGAGCACCGTGCCCTGCCGATCCTCTGGGCCCGCGCACGCATCGACGCCCTCACGCGGACCGGCTTCGCAGAGCCCGATGCCGAGGCCCGCGCCGAGATCCTCGCCCTCGGCCTCCACCATCGCCTGCTGACCCGCTTCACGTCCTTCGTCGCCGTCTCGAAGATCGTGCGCAATCGCCGCGAGCCCGGTGTCGACGTCGACCAGCCGCTTCCGATGCCGGCCGGCGTGCCGGATGCGGCCGTCGGTGTCGGGGCGGAGCCCGGACTCCTCGGGCTCGCGATCGCCGTGCTCCTCGCGCTGGGTGTGCGGGCGGCGCTGCGCGGACGGGCGCGGGAGCCGATGCATTCGATGGACCGGGCCGCATGAGCGAGGTCGCCGGCACGGCGGTCCCTGAGACGCGCGGATCGGCTCGCGAGGGAAGACGCACGCTCGATCGGCCGGCGCCGGAGGACTGGATCGGCGCCGCACCGATCTTCGCCCTCGGCGCCGGCCTCGCCTTCGCGCTCAAGCGCTTCTACGCCGGGGCCGACGCCGAAGCCCTCGACTTCGTACTCGGGCCGACAGCGGCCCTCGCCGGGGCGATGAGTGGTGTGGCCTTCGAGGCGGAGGCGGGAGTCGGCTATGTCAGCCGTGATTCCGCGTATCTGATCGTGCCTGCATGCGCCGGACTCAACTTCACGATCGCGGCCTTCGGGTCGCTGCTGGTCGGGTTCCTGCCGCGCTGGCGGTCCGGCCGCGAGCGCGTGCTGTGGCTCGCTTGCGCGATCGGGATCGCCGGCGTGGTCACGCCCTGCACGAACGCCCTGCGCATCGCGCTCGACGTAGCACTCCGTCGCCATGCGCTCCCCGACTGGCTCTCCCGCGCCGACGCCCATCGCATCGAGGGGATCGTCGTCTACCTCGGAACGCTCGCGCTGCTCCAGGTCGCGACGGCGCGCGTGCTGACGGGTCCGCGCTCGACCGCGACGTGGCGGTCCTCACGATGGACGATCGCGGTTCCGCTCGCGAGCTATCTCGTCGTCGCGCTCGGCCTTCCCTGGCTGCGTGGCGCCGGCGCGCGACCGGGCTTCGACCACCATGCCTGGGTGGTGCTCTCGATCAGTCTCGTGCTCACCGGGCTGCTCGCGGCGTTGCTTCGCCGCTCGCAACCGATCGAGGTCTCGTTTCAGACCGACGGCTCGTCGCTCGCCCGAAGCGAGGGCGCGTCGAGGCCGGCCGAAGTCTCGGCGAGCAGAGGCTCGAGCCCGTCCGCGACCCGCGATAGACGATCCGGCTCGATGAGCAGGGAAAGCACGAGATGCTTGCAGGGCCGACCCGACCGATCACGCGGCTCGAGATCGTAGAGACCGCCCGGGTGCACGAGCACGCCCGTCCGATCGAGCAGCGCCAGCACGAACGCCTCCTCGTCGAGCGACCGCGGCCTGTCGGGTGCGGCCGGAGCTGGCCGACGCACGCGAAGGATCGCGTGCCAGCCGGCCTCGGCAGGCAGGAGCTCGACGCCCTCCCAGGCCGCGACCCGCCCGGCGAGTGCCGCACGATTCGCCGAGAGCCGCGCACGGATCTCCGTCTGGATCTCGTCACGATGGGCGAGCAGGAAGGGCATCAGACTCGCGGCGAGCGGCGAGACCGAGAGGAAGGCATCGGCAACGAACTCCAGCCGAGCGAGCGCGTCGTTGCGCAGGGCGGGCGGTCCCTCGACGCCGATCCAGGCGACCTTGATCTGGGGAAGTCCGAGCACCTTGGAGGCGCCGGACAGGACGAACCGGAGCGGTCCTGCGTCGCCGAGCTCCGAAGGGCCCGGCCTTGCATGGCCCTCCGTGGCGTAGTCCGTGAAGACCTCGTCCGTGATGAGGGCGAGGCCGCGCTCCTCGGCGATCGACGCGAGCGACGCGAGGTCCGCGGGGTCGACGAAGGAGCCCGTCGGGTTGTGCGGATCGATCGTGACGATCACCCGGCTGCGCTCGTCGAGATCGGCGGCCAGGGCGTCGAGGTCGAGTCGCCACCGCGCGCCGCGCCCCGGCCCGGGCTCGCGGAGCGGATACGAGGCGACCTCGAGCCCTTCGAGCTCGGCAAGATGCGCGAAGAGGCCGTAGCCCGGACTCGGCAGATGGATACGATCGCCCGGATCCGCGAGCAGTCGGAAGAGATGGGCATAGGCCTCGCTCGTCCCCGCGGTCAGGATCGACCGATCCGCGCCGAGCGAACGTCCGGTGTCGGCGTAGAGCCCGGCCAGAGCCTCGCGAACGTCGAGGTCGCCCCGCGGATCCGGCTCGTAGCGCAGCGCGCGCGGATCCCGAGCGAGGCGGTCGAGCCCCTCGCGCAGGATCTCGCCCGGGCGGAGGATCCCGCAGCGACCCGGATTGGTGTCGACGCCATCGACGACGAGTCGACCCTCGGCGCGGCGGCAGGCGACGCGCTCGGCGAGCTCGGTCGGTGTGAGGTCCCAGGCAGTCCGGCGGGCGAACACGGGCGGGAGGATACGCGAGGGGCGGCCGGGGACGACTCGCGGCGGGGCTAGGTCGGTCGGTCTTCAGCGCACGCGCCAGCGCAGCTCTCGCGGCGCGCACTCCTGCCAGGCGAACAGGATCGCGCCGCCTCGCGAGAAGTCGGCACCGGGCGGATGGCTGCCGCAGCCGAAGCGCCCCGGATGGCGATCGACCTCCGAGTGATCGAGCACGTCGAAGACGACGACCGCCACCTCGCTCAGCGCCGCCAGCCACTGTCCGTCCAGGGAGAAGCGAAGCGAGGGCACGCCGTGGGCGCCCGACGGAATCGGGCCGGGGTACCAGGTGCCGCGGGTCACACGGGGATTGGCCGGGTCGACGTCGTAGATCTCGAATCGACCGCCCTCGGGCGCGACGGCCATCGTTCCGCCGTCCCGCGAGATCTCGATGGCCGGCCAGCCGGACGTGCCGATCACGAGCCTGTCCGCGAGCAGCGTCGGGCCGGAGACCGGATCGAAGCTGCTCATCCGCATGTAGCCGGGATAGGCGAGATCGAAGAGCGTTTGCGTCTCTTCATGCCACGCGATCTGCGCGCCGAGAGGCAGGTCCCAGGGGCCGGCCGGTGTCGTGGACAGGGCGTCGAGGTAGTAGAGCGGCTGGGCGGAATCACCGGTCGAGTAGCCCCCGACGAGGAAGACCCCGCCGGTCGGCCCCGCTTCGATCCCGTCGATCGGCTCGGGCATCGCGAGCCGGGTCGTCGTCGACTCGATCAGGTCGACCACCATCAGCTCCGCGCGACCCGACAGGCCCACGAAGAGTCGCTTCGTTGCGTCGTCCAGATGCAGGTCGGTCGGCGCGGTCGGCAGACCGAAGCGCGCCCCCGTGCGATTGAAGACGACGTTGTCGATTCGCACGGAGCGCGTCTCCGCGTCTCCGTAGATGATCCAACCATCGCAGAGGGGGATGTAGTCCGTGATTGGACCGATCGGCAACGCGCCCGTGCGGCCGCGATCCGGGACCCGCGAATCGATCTCGCAGAAGGGGTCGTTCCGATCCTCGGGAATCACGCTGGCGAAGTCGCACGCCCCGTTCCGCTCGTGGCTCGGCGTCTGGCAGGCGAAGTCGTCCGGGAAAGCATCGAGGGCGAGACCTTCCGTGCTGTCATCCGCACCACGCCCGGGATTCCACGCGTCGGGATTGCCGTCTCGATCCCGATCGAGCGACGCTGCGGCGTCGTAGGGAAAGGCGTCGGCCTCGTTCGCGACGCCGTCTCCGTCCGCGTCGTCGCCCCACGCGTAGAGGCTGAATCGAGGCGGCTCGTCCGGAAAGACGCGGACGACGACGACATAGGGGCCGCTGCGGACGATGCGATGCGGAGTGCCGGTGTAGGTCTCCGTCCGAAGGAGGCGGAGGTCCGGGTCCCACTCGCGCAGGACCGTGCCGACGACGCCGGTTTCGCTGCCGATCGTCACGAGATGGCCGGCCTCCGTGAAGACGCCGTCCGTGAATCGCCGGCCCAGATCCGCGATCACGGCGAGGGTCGACGCATCGCGAACCGTGCCCCCGGCCTCGAAGAGCATCCGGCCATCGTCGGAGACGCGGGCCGGTGCACGGAAGACGGCGTGGCTGAACGAATCCCCGACCGTCCCGGTCGCGGCGGAGATCTCGCGGTAGGACCGCTCGAAGTAGAGCCGCTCGTTCACGGGATCGAAGTCGCCGAGGGGGACGCCGCTCCCGATCGTTTGTCGCGGTCCTGTGACGGCGCCCGCTTCGTCGTAGATCGTGCCGATCCCGCCCTCGAGGGCGAGCAGATGGTCGCCGATCGGAACCAGAGGACTGGGCGTGCTCGCAACGTCGGCAAACGGTTGCTGGCCGAGACCCGGGTCCGTGGGGTCGATCTGCGTGATGGCGCCCGGGGCCTGTGCGACGTAGAGCCGCTCCTGCGCGCGGGAGTACGCGATCGCGCCGGAGCCCGACTCGAGTGGGATCTCCGGGAGGGCATAGCGCTCGCGCGCGGAATAGCGGTAGATCCTGTCGTGCTGTCCACTCCGCAGGTACAGGACGCCGCGCGCGTCGGACGTCACGAGCCAGGGCACGTAGGCCGGGATCAGTCGCGCGGCGTCGCAGATCCCGGGAAATCCGAAGCGCGCGTGCGTCTCGAGCCAGCACTTCGGATCGCCCGGGAACGCGTCGAGCTCGAGGCCCGTCGTGCTATCCGCCGGCCCCATGCCCGGATGCCATGCGTCCGGCGCCCCGTCTCCATCGTCGTCCACCGACGCCGCCGGATCGATCGGGAAGCGGTCGAGCTCGTTCGCCACGCCATCGTCGTCCCCGTCCGCGTCGAGCACGTAGGGCTCGAAGCGCGGCGAGTCCCCGTCGATCGTGATCACGAGGATGCGGCCATTGTGTCCGACGATGCGGTAAGGCACGCCGACGTACCGGACGCGGCTCTCGAGCCGGAGATCGGCCCCGTATTGTTCCACCCAGGTGCCACCCGCCCCGTCCTCGCGCAGCGTCACGAGTCCGCCCGTCTCGAGCCAGAGACCGTCGACGACCGGCCCGGCGAGCTCCCCGACGACACCCCCCGGATACGGGTTCCAGACCCGACCCGTACCCTCGAGGAGGCGCTCGCCCGTCGGATCGACGCGCAGCGGCAGCGCCAGATTCGAGTCGTACGCGAGGACGAGGTCCCCATACCCGTCGAATCCGCCCGTGGCCGGATCGACCGTGAAGGAATAGGCGGCTTGCGGCCGCTCCTCGCCGCCGACCACGACGCGGCTCACCAGGTAGACGCGATCGGTCGGCTCGTGCCAGAGGAAGGCGGGCGAAACCCATGTCCCCTGCCGCCGTCGCAGCGCGCCGTCGGCCCCGAATATCTCGACCGGGGCCTGGCTCGAGGTGTGCGACGCCTGCCATTGTGCGAGCAGCAAGGGCCCGACGCTCTCGATCGTGCGCGTCGCCTGCGCGGTCGCGGCGTAGGGACGCTCCACGCGCGGATCGAGAAGATCGTGGTAGCGTAGACTGTCGTCGTCGAAGGCGAGATGGAGTCGATCGAGGGTCGAGGAGTACGACATCGCGTGCGCCCTTGGTCGACCCGGCGCCTCGATCGTCCCGATCACGAGCGGGTCGAGGTGCTCGCCGTCCGGGATCGACCAACGGAAGACCTTCTCCTGCTCGCTCGAGAGCAGATACACGACTCCCGCCTCGTCCACGTCCAGGGCGTCCGGCAGGTAGGCCGGAATCCGCGCCTCGAGGTCACAGACGCCCGCGTCGAGATGCTCGGGCAGGCTGCACAGACTCGACTCCGGCGCGACGTCGAGGACGAGTCCCCCGGTCGAATCCTCCGGTCCGCGCTTCCGGACCCAGGCATCCGGCGCCCCATCCCGGTCCGTGTCGACGGCGGCCGCGGGGTCGAGCGGGAAGGCGTCGAACCGATTCGCGACCCCGTCTCCGTCCGTATCGTCGCTCGGCCGATAGCGTGCGATCCGCCAGCGTCCGGGCTCCCGGAGGAGCACGAGGAATTCCTTGCGACGCAGCTGATGCAGCGCGATCGGCTCCCCCGAATAACGGACGTACTCGACGCGATCGAAGCCGACGCCGCGACGCTCGAGGAGCGCATCCGGACCATCGCGCGAGAGCGTGATCGGGCCGGAGTCCTCGGGCCAGACCAAGGCCACAGGGTCGACGGCCCGCGCCGCGCAGGTCTGGAAGGTCGCCGTGTCGCAGAGCAACCCACCCCCATCCAGCACATGTGCTCCGTCCGGCGAGATCGCGAGCGGCATGGACCAGCGGCCGTCGTAGACGTGCCGATCGCCGAGCAGCCCGGTCACGGGATCGATCGACTCGCGGCTCAGTCGGACCAACGGAGTGCGGCCCGGCTGCGGGAAGCGGTATTCGGTCAACGAGAAGATCCGATTAGTCCGCGCGTGCCAGACGTCGCCGAGGCCGACCCCGGGCCGGGCGAGGCCGTCGGTCCGACGCCCGTTCGCGTCGAAGTAGTCGTGGATCGCGGGCTCGGAGGAATGGCGGACCATCAGGACGGGTCCGGCCGCGATCAGGGCATCGACGGGCGCTGCAACGGCGGCGAATTCCGCCTCGGTCGTTTCGTCGGGCGGCGCAAAGAAAGTCACGCGCCCGTCGTCGTAGCCCACGTAGACACGTGCCGTGTCGCCTGAGTAGGCCATCGTCGTCGGTGCCGCCGACTCGTCGAGGACCAGGGAGTCCAGGAAGCGCTCGCGCCGGGCATGCCAGCGAAGCACCCTGTGCTCGCTCGGCACGAGGATGTGGAGCACGTAGGACGCATCGACGACGGTGACGGCGTCGGGATGGAGGGCCAGACGCGTGAGGTGACAAGTGCTCCCGTCCCCGTCGTCCGGACGGGAGCAGGCGCGATCCAAGGGGTAGGCGTCTGCCGAGTCGGGAACCCCGTCCCCGTCGAGATCCCCGACGCGCTCGCAGCCGCCGATTCCCACGATCGCGAGGGCGGCGAGGATCGCCAGGACCTTAGGCCGGCGTGAACGCAGAGGCATCGCGGATCCTCGTCATACGACGCGCGGAGGGTCCGGCGTGAATAGCATCGAAGTCGGGGGAGCGCCTCCGAGCATTGGGCCGGAACACGGACAGACGATCCCGGCCTCATGATTGGATTCGCTACGGTTGGCTGTCGCGGGACCGCGCTCGGAGCGGAGTGGATGAATCCGTGCGCGGGGTGTCTCGGATCAAACCGCTCCGCGCGGCCGGATCCCTCGTAGAGTGTGCGTGCGAATCCGGCACGCGAAGGGAGCGACGATGCGACTCTGGGACGCCGAGCTCGAATCCTACCGCGACGAGGCGCGCGCGCTGCTCGCCGCGCTTCCCGAGATCGAGAGGCCGCCGCGCGATGCGACGCCGGTCGAGCGGGCACGCTTCCAACGCGACGCCTACCGGAAGGTCGCCCCGCCGCGACCCTCGGCCCTCGCAGAGGACGCGACGGTCCCCGGACCGGCGGGCGAGATCCCCGTCCGCATCTTCCGGCCGGCGGGTCAGGCGCGCGGGCTCTTCCTGCACATCCACGGCGGCGGCTGGGTGATCGGCGAGCCCATGATGAACGATCTCGGGAACGAGGCCCTCGCCAAGCAGCACGGCCTGGCCGTCGTGAGCGTCGACTATCGCCTCGCGCCCGAGCATCCCTACCCCGCCGGTCCCGACGACTGCGAGGCGGCCGCGAAATGGCTGCTCGCGAAGGGGCCTTCGGAGTTCGGCGCGAGCAGGATGTTCGTCGGCGGGGAGTCGGCGGGTGGACACCTCGCCCTGGTGACGGGGCTGCGCGTGCGCGACCGGCTCGGAGCAGGAGACCGACTGCTCGGCATGAACCTCGTCTTCGGCGCCTACGACCTGAACGGCACGCCGAGCTGGTCCGACAACGGCGACAACCCGGACATGCTCGACGACGAGGGCATGCGCTTCATGGTCGAGTGCTTCACGCCGGGCCTCTCCTTCGAGGAGCGCCGCGCGCCCGACGTATCACCGCTCTACGCCAAGCTCGCCGGGCTGCCGCCCTGCCTCGTCTCGGTCGGCACCTTCGACCATCTGCTCGACGACTCGCTCTTCCTCGCGCCGCGCCTCGCCGCCGCGGGCGTCGACGTCGAGCTCGCGGTCTATCCGGACTCGCCACACGGCTTCATGGGTCTACCGACGAAGATGGCGGGCGCCTTCGCACGGCGCGTCGGCGCGTGGGTCGAGGCGCGGCTGGGAGCCCGACCGACTCGCTGAGCGCAATCTCGATCGACTACACCGTGTGAGAGGAGCACACGCGCCTCAGTCTTCGATGCACCAGACGGCGGACGGGTGACCGCACGAATTCGACCCCGGGTTGAGAGCGGGTACCGTGGTCCAGGTGCCGGTCATCGAGGACGAAGAGTCCGTCCAACCGTCGCAGCTCCAGCCGGCTGCCGAGAGCGACTTCCCCGATCGAGCCCAACCGGCGGCCCCGGAGATCGAGCCGACCGGGGCGCCCGAGCCCGAGTCCGGCAGCTGGTAGCCGCGAGACAGGTCGTAGACGCGCTGCCCGTAATCGGACAGCTCGGTGACCGCCGCCATGTGGAATCCCGGATCGCAGGCCTGCGACGCCTGACCGCCCGTATGCAGCGTCCTGGTCAGATAGAAGCGCCGCTCCCCGCGTGGCGTACAGCTCTGGTCGTCGCACGCATTGCCCGATGTCGCGCTCCCGCCTTCGAGGGCCCGCTCGCCACCGCCTGCGAGCGCGGCCGAGGAGACCGAATTCTCTCCGTAGAAGGATCCCCGACCGTGCATCCGGATGCCTTCCCGACCCGTTCGGTGCACGCGATTCGTCTTGACGACACTCCCCTCGTCGACGTCGATTCCCCGATCACCGCATTCGCTCACGAGCAGTCCTTCGACGTGCGCGAGTGATTCGAGGGCCACGCAATGGCCCGCAAAGCGTTGGATCGATCCGTTTCGTAGCGTGACGCGATGGCCGACCAGTCGATTGCCGGGCAGGGCGAGGACGCCGGATCCCGAGCCGGTCGTGCAGCCCGTGTCGTCGCAGTGCGCGTTGCTCGTGATCGAGAATCCATTCAGGTCGAGCACCACATCGCTGGCTTCGAGGACCAACCCGTCCGTCGACGAGGGGACGACGAGCGGACCCGTCAGGACGTAGCTGCCCGGCGACGAGATCGTGTACGGAAATCCCCCGGCTGCCGTCACGACCGTCTGGTTGATCTCGAGGCGCCCGCTCGCCGAGGTGCTCCCGGCTGCGAGCGCGACGAGCAGCATGACCGCGGTCGGGGCCGTACGGACCAGGCGAGAGCGGAGAGCGAATCGTCGTTTCATCATGGCGTCATCCTCATCGGGCCGCCCACACACTCGACCCGTTCCGTGATCCTACGGGCCCGGCCCGCGCGTTCCGCGAACCGCTTCACAGAACCCGCTCGGCTTGGCCCCTAGCATCGCTTCGGGCTCTGGCCGGGCGCTTCCGGCCGCTCGATGGGCGCCCTTCCGATCCCGGGATGGCCTCGTCCGAGGAGGAAGATCGATGCGCTTCCGGATCGCTGGCCATCTCGCGTCAACGGGGATCCTGCTCGCACTGTCGTCGTTGCTCCCGGCGGACCCGGCGCGGGCGGTCGACGGCGTGATCGAGATCGGCCAGGTCTGCGCGCTGAATACCGGCTGCGGCGAAGGCGACCTGCCCGGCTTCCCCGTCTCGCTCACGAAGCCCGGGAGCTACCGCCTCGTCAGCCACCTCGAGCTGCCCGATCGGGACTGGACCGCGATCCTGGTCGGCGCCCACGACGTCACGATCGATCTCAACGGCTTCTCGATCCGACCGCGCGAGGATTGTCGTCCCGACTGCGGCGCGCCGGGTCTGGGCAGCGGGATTCTCGCGCCCCAGATGGAAAACCTCGCCGTTCGGAACGGCACCCTCCTCGGGCTCGGACACGAAGGCATCCGGAGCGGCGACTACGCACAGATCTCCGACGTGCGGATCTTCGGCACGGGCTCGACCGGCCTCGTCACGGGCAGCCACTCCGAGATCCGCGACACGACGGTCTCGACGACCGGCGGCTACGGCATCGAGGCGGGACTCGACGTCGCGATCCTGGACAGCGTCGTCCGCGCTGCCGCGAACGAAGGCATCCGCGCCGCGGGCATCCCCCTGATCTCGCGCACCCGGATCCACAACAACGGCCAGATGGGCATCCGGATCGACGGACTCGGCGGCGCCGTGATCGGCAACGTCGTCGCCGGAAATGGAGACCTCGGCATCCGGGCCCAGGATGCGGTGTTCGCCGACAACATGCTCTCCCAGAACCAACTCGGCCTCTACTTCCTCGGTGGTGATGCGAGCGTCGTCCGCGGCAATGCGTTCTCGAACTCACCTCTCGTCGACGTCGCGAGCACGAAGAATTCGCTCGTCGTCGACAACGCGATCCACGGCATCATCAACGCCGGTTCGGAGACGGGCACGAACGGAAACGTGCTCGGCGACAACGGATCGAGCTCGATCAGCGGAGGCGCCGCCATCGCGCCGAACGTCTGCGACGGCGCGCTCGGCTGTCCGTGACGGGCCCGCTCAGACTGGACGCCGCGCCGGGATTGGAGAGCGCCGGAGTCAGCCTCATCGCCATCGGCGAGTCGGTGCGCGAACGCCTCGCCCTCGTGACGGGACTGCGCGTGCGCGAGCGGCTCGGCTCGGCTCGGCTCGGGCGACCGGCTGCTCGGGCTCGACCTCGGCTTCGGCGCGTACGACCTGAACGTTCGCCCGCCTGGCCCGGATCCGCGGAACGCGGTCGGCACGGATACGCGCTCGGTCAGGTGCGCCAGATCCTCGGCGCGCTCGCCGGGCGTCCCAGAGCCGCCGGTCGCAGCGTCTCCCACACGGCGCGCCACGCGAGCGCGATGGGTTCACAGTGATGGGCGAGCGCGCGGGCGACGAGCAGATCGTCGATGCGCGTCACCCCGAAGCGGGCATGCGCGAAACCCTCCAGACGTCGCCGGATGCTCTCGAGCATCGCGTCGTCGGACGGCGTGCAGACCAGCTGACCGATCGCCGCGGCCCCGCGGAGCCCGGGTAGTCGGCCGGCCCAGGTCCGCTGGCGCTCGAGCAGACGAGGACGTCCGCCCTGCTCGAGCTCCAGGCGCAGGTCGAGTCGGCCACGCGCGTAGGGCTCCGCCGCGGCGGGTCGTCCGAGACCCGTGATCTCCCATGCGATCAGCCGCGCGCCCTCATCGAGCGCAAAACGCGTACTCTGGCGCGCCGCGGCCCCATCGAAGAAGATCGACTCCTGCGGAAGCCACTCGAGACACGCACCGGCCGCCACGCTCGATCGTTGCTCGAGCCGCGCCTCGGCGCGGCCCCGCGCGTCGTACCAGCGCGTCGCCCCCGGCGTGGTGACCAGCGCATGCGAATCGGCACCCACCTCGAGGTCGACCGAGAGTCGATCACCCGCGACGATGCCGGCCGGAGGATGAAGCAGATAGACGTGACAGACGTCGTCGCCCTCCGGATGGAAGGCACGCTGGATGCGGAGCGGCCCTTCGTGCTGCCGTGCGACGACGAGGCTCCGACCCCGCCGGCGTGCGAAGCCGAGTCGGAGCGTCGCCTGCCAACCGCCCTGATCCGGCGCGAGGGCGCGGTGACGATGCGGCGTACCGGGCATGGCGGGCGGCACCGCGGTCCCGCCAGGCGGCGGCCCGGCGCTGCAGGCGGACTCGTCGGCTTCCGCTCCGTATCCATCCGCGATTCGGTTCATACCGTGAGGAATCGCTTGATCACGTCGTCGTCGAGGGCGTCGATCGGTCCGTTCGCGACCGAACGGCCCTTGTCGAGGATCTGGAAGCGGTCCGCGACGCTGCGCGCGAGCGGGAGCTTCTGCTCGACGAGGAGCACGGTCATGCCGAGGTCGACATTGAGGCGTCGGATCGTCTCGCCGATCTCCTGGACGATGTTCGGCTGGATGCCCTCGGTCGGCTCATCGAGGATCAGGAGCGAGGGATCGAGCACGAGCGCGCGGCCGACGGCGAGCTGCTGCTGTTGTCCTCCGGAGAGATCGCCACCGCGGCGCGCGAGCATGTCGCGAAGCACGGGAAAGGTCTCCAGCACCCGTTCGTACGCACGCCGGCCCGAGGCGCCGCGGTTGACCGCGAGACCGAGCTCGAGATTCTCCTCGACCGTGAGACGGGGAAAGATGTCGCGCCCTTGCGGTACGTAGGCGATGCCGAGTTCGGCACGCATCTCGGCGGCGCGCTCCGAGATGCGCTCGCCATCGAAGAGGATCTCGCCGCTGCGAATCGGCAGCAGACCCATCACGCATTTCAGGAGCGTCGTCTTGCCGACACCGTTGCGCCCCATGAGGCACGTACAGGAGCCCCTGGGTACGTCGAGCGAGAGGTCCCAGAGCGTGTGGCTCTCGCCGTAGAACTGATCCAGGTTCCGGACGCTCAGCACGCCGTCCTCCTCTCGACGGTACGGACGATCAGCATGGCGTCCCCAGGTAGACCTCGACCACCCGGGGATCGTTCTGGACGCTCTCCATGTCCCCCTCGGCCAGCAGACGTCCCTCGTGCAGGACGGTGACGCGACGCGCGATCGAGCGGACGAACTCCATGTCGTGCTCGACGACGACGACCGATCGCCCGCCCGCCAGGGAAACGAGCAGCTCCGCCGTCCGCTCCGTCTCTTGATGCGTCATACCGGCGACCGGTTCGTCCACGAGCAGGAGCTTCGGATCCTGCATCAGCAGCATGCCGATCTCCAGCCACTGCTTCTGGCCGTGGGAGAGCGTGCCAGCATCCGCGTCGGCGAGCAGGTGGAGGCCGATCGACTCGAGCGTCTCCTCGATCCGGTCACGCTGTTCGCCGTCGAGTCGCGCTCGCAGCGAACGCCAGACGCTCCGATCGTCGCGCATGGCCAGCTCGAGATTCGTGCGCACGGTGAGGTTCGTGAAGACGGTCGGCTTCTGGAACTTCCGGCCGATCCCAGCCATCGCGATATCGGCCTCGCTCATGGCGAGCAGGTCGTGATGCCGATCGAAGAAGGCGACGCCCGCGTCGGGTCGAGTCTTGCCCGTCACGACGTCCATCATCGTGCTCTTGCCCGCCCCGTTCGCCCCGATGATGCAGCGCAGCTCGCCCCGATCGATCGTGAGACTCAGGCCGTCGAGGGCCCGGAAGCCGTCGAAGCTGACGGTGATCCCGTCGAGGTAGAGGATCGCACCGTGCAGGAGATCCGAACCTTCCACACCTTCCGGACTCATCGTTCCCGCCTCGACACGAGGCCTACCAGGCCTCGCGGCAGGAAGAGCGTGCCCATCACGAACAGCGCCCCCAGTACGAAGAGCCACGCCTCGGGGAGCAGCCCCGTGAACCAGGTCTTCGCGAAGTTGACCAGGATCGCTCCCACGATCGCCCCATGCAGCGTCCCCCGTCCGCCGATCGCGACCCAGATCACCAGCTCGATCGAGTTGAGCGGCGCGAACTCTCCCGGGTTGATGATGCCGACCTGCGGCACGTAGAGGGCACCCGCCACCCCGGCGATCACGCCCGATAGAACGAAGGCCCAGAGCTTGTAGTGTTCGGTCCGGTAGCCGAGGAAGCGCATGCGGTCCTCTGCGTCGCGGATCGCGACGAGCACCCGGCCGAAGCGGGAGGAGACGACACCCCGCGTGACCGTGTAGCTCGCGATCAGGACGAGCGCGGTCGTCACGAAGAGCCCGACCCGCGTCGCGTCGGCCTGGAGATCGAAGCCCAGGATCTCCTTGAAATCCGTGAGCCCGTTGTTGCCCCCGAAGCCCATCTCGTTGCGAAAGAACGCGAGCAAGAGCGCGTACGTCAACGCCTGCGTGATGATCGAGAGGTAGACCCCGTTCACCCTCGAGCGGAAGGCGAACCAACCGAAGACCAGCGCGAGCAGTCCCGGCACGGCGACGACCATCGCCATCGAGAACGGGAAGCTCGAGAAGCCCCACCAGTACCAGGGCAGCTCCTGCCAATCGAGGAAGACCATGAAGTCCGGCAAGATCGGGTTTCCGTAGACGCCGCGGTCGCCGATCTGGCGCATCAGGTACATACCCATTGCGTACCCGCCGAGCGCGAAGAAGGCCCCGTGCCCCAGGCTCAGGATCCCGCAGTAGCCCCAGACCAGATCGACGGCGAGTGCCAGGAGCGCGAAGCAGAGATACTTGCCGAGCAGGGTCACGCTGAAGGTCGACAGATGGAGCGCCGAACCCTCGGGCACCGTCAGGGCCAGGATCGGCACGACCAGCACCGCGATCCCGAGCGCCCCGGTCACGAGCAGATCGTGATGACCGGCCAGTCTGCTCGCGACGGTACGGTTCGCGACGGACGTCATGGTCAGGCCTCGGCGGAGCGACCCTGCTGCGGAAAGAGTCCGCGGGGCCGCCTCTGGATGAACAGGATGATGAAGACGAGGACGAGGATCTTCGCGAGAACGGCTCCCGCGAAGGGCTCGAGGAGCTTGTTCGTCACCCCGAGCGTGAGCCCGGCAACGAGGGTTCCCCAGAGATTCCCCACGCCCCCGAAGACCACGACCATGAAGGAATCGACGATGTGGGCCTGGCCGAGGTTCGGGCCCACGTTCGTCAGCTGGCTGAGCGCGACGCCCGCGAGCCCGGCGATACCCGAGCCCAGACCGAAGGTGATCGCGTCGATCCGTGCGCCCCGCACGCCCATCGCCCGCGCCATGGCTCGATTCTGGGCGACCGCCCGGATCTGCAGGCCCAGACGCGTACGATGCAGCACTCCAATCAGGGCCGCGAAGACGAGGGCGCTGAAGACGATGATCCAGAGGCGGTTGTAGTTGAGCGCAAAGGCGTCGTTCAGAACCCATTGTCCGCTCATCCACGAAGGAGATGCCACGGCGCGATTCAGCGGGGAGAAGATCGTCCTCACGCTCTGTTGCAGGAAGAGACTGATGCCGAAGGTGGCGAGCAGTGTCTCGAGCGGCCGACCGTAGAGGAACCGTACGACGCCCCTCTCGATGGCGACCCCCACCAGCGCCGAGACGAGGAAGGCCACCGGAATCGCCACGAGGACCGAGGACTCGAGATGATGGGGCATGAGTTGCTGAACGCTCCACGTCGAGTAGGCGCCGAGCATGATCATCTCACCATGCGCCATGTTGATCACGCCCATCACACCGAAGGTGATCGCCAGACCGATCGCCGCCAGAACGAGTACGAAACCGAGACTCACTCCGAAGAAGAGCGTCTCGAGGATCTCGAACCCGACCTTCCTCCGGTCGATCGCATCGATTGCTTCTCGAATCGCTCCGATCTGAGCCTCCTCCTCGGAGCTCTTGGACTGCCTGGACTCGAGACGGGTGAGCAGTCCGTCGAGTGCGATCCGGGACTCGTTGTGGAGACTCCCCGAGAGCGCCTCGATCGCACGCAGCCTGGCCTCGGCGTCGCTTCCAGCGTCGGCATCGTCCTCTCGGAGGGCCCCGATGGCGATCGCGGTCTCGAGCAGGGAACGCACGTCGCGGGCCTGCTCGATCTCGAGCGCCTCCCGCAGGAGCGCCTGGATCTCGGGATCGTCCCGTCCCATCAGCTCCTTGATCGCCTGCCGCCTTTCCCGCGGATCTCGCGAGGCAAGGCCCGCCCGCGCCACGAGGGACCGCAGCAATCTCCGCATCGCGTTGTTGAGCACGATCTTGCGCCGACCGCTCTCGAACGCCACGCGCGTCGCCTCGCCCGTGATCGCGTCGACGACGACGCCCTCCCCCGAATCGGCCACGTCGAGAAGCAGTCGTTCGCTCTCGGGGGCGAAGAAGGCACGCGATTCGAGCAGCGCGCGGAGGATCCGTGGCGCGGCCGGGTGACCGCTGTCAGCGATCGCCTGTATGGCCTCCGACTTCCGGCGGAAGCTCTTCCCCGCGAGCTCGCCGAGCATCGACTCGAAGCCATCGGTCGAAGCTCGAGCCGCACCGCCGAACACGAGGGCGAGAGCCAGACAGAGGAGAGTACGTTGCACTCCGCCCCCTCGGAGGGCCGCCCCGATCCGATGGTGGCACGAAAACGTCACGTAGGTGGAGACGGGGCGATGCATGGCGAGAGCAGGGATCCTGATCAATCGGCGACGCGATCGCCGTTTCGCAGGGGCGGGGAGGTCGTGTCGACCGCCCCGCCCCGCGCCGTAGTCCATCACATTCGCTCGTTCAGTAGTTCTGTCCCGAACACTTCTTCGTTCGGGTGTTGTAGTTCCCGCAATCGAGCTTCGAAGTCCAGTCGGCCTCGATCACCTTGCTCTCCGGGAGATAGTCCGACCAGGCATCGCCCGGAACGAGCCCATCCGTCTCCCAGACCGTGGCAAACTGACCGTCCTCCTGGATCTCCCCGATCAGAACCGGCTTCGTGATGTGATGGTTCGCGAGCATCGTGGAGCGTCCACCCGAGAGGTTCGGCACCTCCACCCCGATGATGGCCTTCTGCACGGCGCTCGGATCGGTCGTGCCCGCCGCCTTCACGGCCTCGACCCACATGTTGAAACCGATGTAGGTCGCCTCCATCGGATCGTTGGTCACCCGCTTCGGGCTTCCGATGAAGGCATGCCACTTCTCGATGAACGCGGCGTTCACGGGCGCATCGACGCTCTGGAAGTAGTTCCACGCCGCCAGATGTCCCACGAGAGGCTTCGTATCGATTCCCGAGAGCTCCTCCTCACCGACCGAGAAGGCGACCACGGGAATGTCCTCGGCCGAGACGCCCTGGTTCCCGAGCTCCTTGTAGAAGGGCACGTTCGCGTCACCATTGATGGTCGAGACGACGGCCGTCTTCTTCCCGGCACTGCCGAACTTCTTGATGTCGGAGACGATGCTCTGCCAGTCGGAGTGCCCGAATGGCGTGTAGTTGATCATGATGTCCGCCTCCTTGACGCCCTTGGACTTCAGGAAGGCCTCGAGGATCTTGTTCGTCGTGCGGGGATAGACGTAGTCCGTTCCCGCAAGTACCCAGCGCTCGACGCCGATCTCGTCCATCAGGTACTCGACCGCCGGGATCGCCTGCTGATTCGGCGCGGCTCCCGTGTAGAAGACGTTCTTCGACGACTCCTCGCCTTCGTACTGCACGGGGTAGAAGAGCAGGCCATCGAGTTCCTCGAATACGGGCAAGACGGACTTCCGCGACACCGAAGTCCAGCACCCGAAGACGACGGCGACCCGATCCTTCTCGAGCAGCTGCCTCGCCTTCTCGGCGAAGAGCGGCCAGTCGGAGGCCGGATCGACGACGACTGCCTCCAGCTTGCGGCCCAGGAGGCCACCCTTCGCGTTCTGCTGCTCGACCATCATGAGGACCGTGTCCTTGAGGGTCGTCTCGCTGATCGCCATCGTGCCGGAGAGCGAGTGGAGGACACCGACCTTGATCGGCTCCTCGGCCGCGGCCGCGGCGGAGATTGCGATCGAGCAGAGAATCGCTGCGAGCATCGTCTCGAGGCGTCGCTTCTTCATGATCTGGGATTCCTTCCTTTCGGCATTCGGGTCGGGACGCGCCCCGCGCACGATCTCGCGAGCGGGGCGACCATCCCTGCGCACGGAGCTAGATCTGGATCTGGATCGCAAGCTTGATCGCGCTCACGTCGTCGCCGGAGGCGGTCGGCGAGTAGTCGAGACCCTTCGTGGCGATGTCGCCGTACTGGTAGAAGAGCGCCATGTTCGCGTTGTGGCCATCGATGATGTAGTTGATGCCCGCCTCGTACTCTTCGCGATCACTGCTCCCGTTGGCATAGATCCCCGTGTAACGGAAGTAGGGCTGGAACTGGCCGATCCAGACCTTCGGCTCGAACATGTAGAGACCGACGACGGAGAAGGAGTCTCCGTCGAACATCGCAAAGACGTCGGCGTCCCCGAACGCCGCTGAGTCGTAGTCCGAGTCGAAGTGCTTGTACTCGCCGTTGAAGGTGAATACGCCGCAGTCCTCGATCACCTTCTCGAAGATCACGTCGGCCGATAGATTCAGGAAATCTCCCGGGTTTGCTCGGGAGCCGGTTCCATCCTTCTGGTACTGGACGACGCCAGCGACCGTGAAGACGTCGCCCGCCGTCCCGTAGTAGGTCCCGCTCGTGTAGTAGCCGGGATTCTTCTCGACGTTCAGGAAGTTGTAGGCGACTCGAGCGGCGAAGAGCGGATTGTCGTCCTGGTTCGGCCCGGCGGTCGAGGAGGACTGGAGCCCCTGGAACACGCCGAAGACGTATTGGAGGGCGCCCTCCGGTCCGGCGGCACCCCAGATGTTCACTCCCTGATCGCGCGCGTAGACGCCGGCCCCACCCGCCCCGAAATCGACGCTGAAGTCAGCCGGGATGAATGGAGTCTTGTAGGCGTCGTAGGTGCTGGAATAGAAGGGACCGTTCAGCTCCTGCCGCTCGGCGGGCACCAGCAGGCGACCACCCCAGATGTTGAAATACTGGTTGATCTCGATCTTGGCGACGGCGTCCAGGAGGACGAACTCCTCGAGCCCCGAGTTGCCGCAGAAGACGCACTCCGTGTTGAACTCGAACTTGAGGTACTCGTGCACCTGCCCGTTGATGTAGAGACGGGCGTTGTCGATCCTGAAATCCTTGGAGAACTCGTCTCCGTTGGGAGAGGCGTCCTCGATGGCCGCGAAGGAGGCTCGCCCGCCGAGGCCGAGACTGATCCACTTCGTGTCGTCGATTGAGATCTTGCCTCCGGCACTCGCTTCGCTCGCGAAGAGCCCGATCAGGAGGCCGAGCACGATCAGATGTCGTTTCCGGTTCATGGTTCCCTCTGGAAGTGGGTTTGGGTGGAAGGAGACATGAGCCGCGAGAGCAATTGTTATGCCAGAGCGAGGCGTCGGTATCCTGCGGTTTCGCCGATGGCGAATGTCCGAAATCGAGCATTGCGGAGAGGCCGTGCCCGTTCGGATGGCAGTCGCTCGAACCCACGTGCCACGCTCGACCGCCTCGGGCCTTGCTCGATACAGCGCCCGGGCCGCGCGCTCCGACCACACGCCACCGAACGGACGGTGCCCTTCGATCGCGTTCGATTGCGCGGCCGGACGGCTTGCGACCTGGCTCGCTCCCGACCCAGCTGTGCGCGCGTCGACGTGCATCCGATGCGAGCGCTCGACGCGAGGGCGGGCCACACGTCGTTCGCTCCGGATCGAGCTGCGCACTGGACGTGCAGGGCGTCCCGCCGTCGGCTCAAATGGGTCGCGAAGCGGCTGGATGGCGCTTAACGAATCTGATCGCCGTCCACGACGACGTAGCCGCGCTCGCGCATGCAGGACTCATAGGACGCATGAGCCTCGCTCGGGGATCGACATTCGCGCTCGTCCCGGGCGATCTGGTCCGGGGACGCACCCGACTTGAAGGACGCGCCGGCACAACCCATCGAGGCGAGGAGAGACGAGAGCACCAGTGTTTGAAGGATCGCACGGATGAATCCCGCGTGGAGGCGGATCAGCATTAGAGCACTCCTTCCGTCAGGATGAAGCGCACGATCTCATCGACGCCCTTCCCCTCGCGGAGATTGCTGAACACGAAGGGGCGATCCCCGCGCATCCGCCGCGTGTCCGCCTCCATGACGTCGAGCGAGGCCCCTACGTAGGGGGCGAGGTCGATCTTGTTGATGACGAGCAGGTCGGATCGCGTGATACCGGGCCCGCCCTTACGAGGAATCTTCTCCCCCTCGGCGACGTCTATGACGTAGATCGTGAGATCGGCGAGATCCGGGCTGAACGTGGCGGCGAGGTTGTCACCCCCACTCTCGACGAGCACCAGGTCGAGCTCCGGGAAGCGATCGCACAGGTCCTCGATCGCAGCGAGGTTCATCGACGCGTCCTCGCGAATCGCCGTATGGGGACAGCCGCCCGTCTCGACACCCACGATCCGGTCCGGCGGGAGGGCCGTGCTGCGTACGAGGAACTCCGCATCCTCGCGCGTGTAGATGTCGTTGGTGACGGCGGCGAGCTCGAAGCGATCGCGCAGGTACTTGCAGAGCGCGTCCATGAGGGCGGTCTTTCCGGAGCCGACGGGCCCCCCGATTCCGACCCGGAGCACGGGTCGTCGAGCGCGTGTCGTCGCTTCCATCTTGCTGTCTCCCATCTCAGGCATGTGATCGTGCTACCCGATCGGATTCGCGCGGGCTCGGACGTCATCAGGATCGGTAGAGTCGCGAGTACTGCGTCTCGTGCAGACCACTCGCCAGGGCCACGACCGGGAGCGTGCCCCCGATCTCGTCGTCGCCTGATCGACGCACCTGCTCGCAGAGTGCAGGCACACGGCGGGTGAGATGGAGGAGTAGACGCTGACCCGCGACCTGACCGAGTGGGACGAGCTTCACGCCGGCCAGGACCTGGTTCTCGAGCCATCCCCACGCGTGCGCCTGGAGGGCCGGCGCCAGGTGGATGCCCCAATGCACGCTGGCGATCGCGGCCATCGGAGCGAAGGCCACGTCCGGGTCGGAGATCCACGAGCGGACGTCCTCGTGACCGAGATCGGTAAGGAGTCGTGCGAGCGCTCGGCCCCGATCTCGATCGTCCTCGACCAGCTCGCGAGTCTCTCGGCAGGCGATGAGTCTCCTGCTCCAGCGACGAAGGTCCGCCACGTCACCACGCGAGGCCGCGCGATGGGCCCGGACGAAGATCGGGAGATCCACCACACCGAACGCGTGTACGAGCTGCTCCTCGACCCACTCGGACAGCGACGCTTCGTCCCGGACCCAGCCGAGCTCGACCGCCGACTCGAGCCCCTGCGAGTAGGCATACGCGCCCACCGGCAGCGATGGGCTGCTCAGTTGGAGCAGTCGGAGCAACGACGTCGATACTCCGGTCATGCGACGGCGTGCACCTCGTGAGTCGGGTCGAGGCCTTCGTCTCCCTGGGCGTGTCCGGCATGGGCTCCGTACGCCCCCGACTCCGGCTCGAAGGGCGCATGCTCGAGAGCGACCCGCAGGCCGAGACCGACGAGCATCTCGTCGAGTACGTGATCCGGCCGATAGCGAACCCAGCCCTCACCGATCTGGAGCGCCACGTGTCGATTGCCGAGGTGGTAGCAGGCGCGGGCCAGAGTCAGTCGATCCTCGGCCCGACCGGTCGAGACGGACTCGTCGGCAGCCCGCACGAGTACGCGGAACCCGTCCGCCGAACGCAGCCCGTCACCGTCCCGGAGCGGGCCGCCACGAGGCAGAACGAGCGCGGCCTCGCGGCCGCTGTCGAGGCGAACCCGCTGCCGACGCTTCTGCCGACGCTCGAAGGACAAGGTCAGCGTGTCGTCGGCGGCGCCAGGGATGGTGGCGGTATCGATCAGCTCCAGCATTTGCGCCTCGCTCCCGTTCGGGCTCCGGCGGGCGGATCGGTCCGCCCTTCCCGGCTAGAAGAGGAAATAGCGTTGGGCCATCGGCAGCACGTCCGCCGGCTCGCAAACGAGTCGCTCGCCGTCGGCCCGCACCTCGTAGGTCTGGGGATCCACTTCGATCCTGGGCTGCAAGGTGTTGTGCACGAGGTCGGCCTTTCGCAGGGCTCTCGTGTCGCGCACCGCACGCGTCCCGTTCTGCAACCCCAATCGCTCCGGAACGCCCGCCTCGATTGCGGCCCCGGAGAGGAAGGTCACACACGTCGCGTTCCGCGCGCCTCCGAGCGCACCGAACATCGGTCGGTAGTGTGAGGGCTGCGGGGTCGGGATCGATGCGTTCGGATCGCCCATCGGAGCCGCGACGATCAGTCCCCCTTTGAGGATCAGGCTCGGCTTGACGCCGAAGAACTCGGGCTTCCAGAGCACCAGATCCGCGAGCCGACCCTCCGCGACCGAGCCGACCTCGTGGGCGATGCCATGGGTGAGAGCGGGGTTGATCGTGTACTTCGCGACATACCGCTTCACACGGAAATTGTCGTGACGTGACGTGTCCTCCGGCAGGGCGCCTCTCTGACGCTTCATCTTGTGGGCGGTCTGCCAGGTCCGCAGGATCACCTCCCCCACCCGCCCCATCGCCTGAGAGTCGGAGGCGATCATCGAGAATGCGCCGAGGTCGTGGAGGATGTCCTCGGCGGCGATGGTCTCCCGACGGATCCGGGACTCGGCGAAGGCGACGTCTTCGGGGATCGAAGCAGAGAGGTGATGACACACCATCAACATGTCGAGGTGCTCGTCGACGGTGTTGATGGTGTAGGGGCGGGTGGGATTCGTGCTGGACGGGAGGACGTTCGACTCGCCGCAGACACGAATGATGTCCGGGGCGTGTCCGCCGCCTGCCCCCTCGGTGTGATAGGTGTGGATCGCTCGACCGGAAAATGCGCGGATCGTGTCCTCCACGAATCCCGACTCGTTGAGCGTGTCCGTATGGATCGCCACCTGCACGTCGAAGCGTTCCGCGACGCCGAGGCAGGCATCGATCGCGGCCGGGGTCGTGCCCCAGTCTTCGTGTAGCTTGAGACCCATCGCGCCCGCGGCGATCTGCTCCTCGAGCGCCGCTGGAAGGCTCGCGTTCCCCTTGCCCAGGAAGCCCAGGTTCATCGGAAGGGCGTCGGCGGCCTGGAGCATGCGGGCGAGGTTCCAGGCGCCGGGCGTACAGGTCGTGGCGTTCGTGCCGGTCGCCGGTCCCGTACCGCCTCCGAGCATCGTGGTGACGCCGGACATCAGCGCTTCCTCGACCTGCTGGGGGCAGATGAAGTGGATGTGCGAGTCGATCGCGCCCGCCGTGACGATCTGGCGCTCGGCAGCGATCACCTCGGTACCGGGGCCGATCGCGATGTCGACGCCCGGCTGGACGTCGGGGTTGCCGGCTTTGCCGATCCGTGCGATCCGACCGTCCTTGATGCCGATGTCGGCCTTCACGATCCCCCAATGGTCGACGATCAGGGCATTCGTCAGGACGAGGTCGACCGACTCCGATCGGGTTCGCTGGCTCTGCCCCATGCCATCTCGAATGACCTTGCCGCCACCGAAGGTGACCTCTTCGCCGTAGATCGTGTGGTCGCGTTCGACCTCGACCACGAGATCCGTGTCGGCGAGGCGAACCCGGTCGCCGGTCGTCGGACCGTAGAGCTCGGCGTAGGCCCTGCGTGAAAGCGTCGTCATCGCGATCGAGCGCCGTCGTCGAGCGGCCCCATCACGGCTCCCCGGAAGCCATACACCCGCCGCTCGCCTGCGAGGGCGACGAGCTCGACCGTTCTTGTCTGGCCCGGCTCGAAGCGGATCGCCGTGCCGGCGGGCACGTTCAGCCGGAAGCCGCGCGTCACCTCGCGGTCGAAGCGAAGCGCGGGGTTCACCTCGAAGAAGTGGTAGTGCGATCCGACCTGGATCGGGCGATCGCCCGTGTTGGCGACTTCGAGCTGGCACGTCTCGCGGTCGACGTTGAGCTCGATTTCGCCCTCCTCCGTGAGGATCTCGCCGATCTTCATCGTCACTCCTCGCCTCGCTGGCGCGTATCGATCGGGTCGCGGCCAGCGCAGGGAACTCCGTCCGCTATTGGATCGGGTCGTGGACGGTCACGAGCTTCGTGCCGTCGGGAAAGGTCGCCTCGATCTGGACCTCGTGGATCATCTCGGCGACTCCTTCCATGACCTCCTCTGCACTCAGCACCCTGCAGCCCTCGCTCATCAGCTCCGCCACGCTCCTCCCGTCCCGAGCGCCTTCCAGGATCGCTGCGCTGATCAAGGCGACGGCCTCCGGGTGATTCAGCTTGAGCCCCCGCGCCCGTCGCCGCTCGGCGACGAGCGCGGCCGTGAAGAGAAGCAGCTTGTCCTTCTCGCGCGGCGTCAGGTCCATCGCTCCCTCTCTTCTTCGCGTGGCGTCAGATCCATCGTTCCGTCTCCCTGCTCGTCCTGGCTGGCCGCCCTCCGCCACGGACCGCCTCCGTCACGGGCCGCCCAAGCGGATCGCGCCCTCCGCCAGGACGCACGATCGCCGCGACGGATCCGGGTCGATGCGTCCCGGCCGACCCGGATCCGTCGGGCCTCCCGCTAGTGGGAGAGCATCCAGGGCCGGCCCCCGGCGGCCCGCCCCGCCCGTGACGGGTGGGCATGGGCATGGCCCGCATGGCTCGTCGCGCGCCCGCGCCGGGGACGCTCGACACTCGCCTCGTTGCGTCGATGCGCCTTGCGGAGCGCGCCCCCGCAGCTCGCGATCGATGGCGCCGTCAGAACCGCTCTGCGCGCGGGCCGCGCACAGCCCGGACAGGGCTCCGGAAGCTTGTAGTCCTCCAGCGACCGGAGGGCCGTGAACCCGCCGCAGTCCTCACACAGATACTCGTAGACCGGCATGGCTTCTTCCTCATTCGAGCCGCATCCGGAGGCGGCGTCGATCGCGACGCTCCGGATGCGGCATCCCGACTGCTGCCTAGCGATCCGGGGAGAGAGGCACGTCGACGTCGCCCGAGAGGTACTCGACGGGTCCGTCCGCATTCGGCTGGATGTCGAAGTCGAAGATCTCGGTCGGAAGCCACAACGTCGCGCAGGCGTTCGGGATGTCGACCACGCCGCTGATGTGCCCCTGGCAGGGCGCCGTCCCGATGATTCCGTAGGCCTGCGCGCCGGAGTAGCCGAACTTCTTCAGGTACTCGATCGCGTTCAGGCAGGCCTGGCGATAGGCGATGTGCACGTCGAGATAGTGCTGCTTGCCCGCCTCGTCGACCGAGATGCCCTCGAAGATGAGGTAGTCCTTGTAGTTGGGCGTGATCGGAGAAGGCTTGAAGATCGGGTTCTTGATCCCGTACTTGGCCATCCCCCCCTTGATCAGATCGACCTTGAGATGGATCCAGCCGGCCATCTCGATCGCGCCGCAGAAGGTGATCTCGCCGTCGCCCTGGCTGAAGTGGATGTCGCCCATCGACAGACCGCCCCCCGGCACGTAGACGGGGAAGAAGCAGCGCGATCCCCGCGACAGGTCCTTGATGTCGCAGTTCCCGCCATGCTCCCGCGGAGGCACCGTGCGCGCGGCCTCGCTCGCAGCACGCGTCACGCCGTCTCCCGACAAGCGACCCATGTGGGCCGTCTCCGCGAACGGCAGCGTCGCGAGCTCGGGCACACGATGCGGATCCGTGTCGACGAGGGCCTTCTCGCGAACGTTCCACTCCCGCAAGAGCTCCGCCGAGGGCAGGCAGCCGATCAGCCCCGGATGCACGAGACCGGCGAAGCGCACGCCCGGGATGTGGCGCGAGCTGGTGAACATGCCCTCGATGTCCCAGATCGACTTCTGTGCCTCGGGGAAGTGGTCCGTCAGGAAGCCGCCGCCGTTCTGCTTCGAGAAGAATCCGTTGAAGCCCCAGAGACTGTCGGGAAAGGCGCCGAGATCCAGGAAGTCGACGACGAGCAGGTCGCCGGGCTCGGCGCCCTCCACGCCGATCGGCCCGCTCAGGAAGTGGACCTGGGAGAGATCGACGTCCCGGACGTCGTCGGCGGAGTCGTTGTTCGCGATCTGACCACCCGTCCAGTCGAAACACTCGACGATGAAGTCGTCGCCCGGCGCGACGGTCGCCACCATCGGAATGTCCGGATGCCAGCGATTGTGGATGTTGTCGTGATCGTAGGGGGACTTGGAGAGATCGATCTGGATCAGCCTCGTGGTCATGGTCGGTTCCTTTCGTGGATGGCCTCTTCGTGGGTTTCGGAGGAGACGGCCGTGGCGCCGCCAGCCCCTCGTGATCAGACGGCGAGTCGCGCGGCGACCGCGCGCTCGTCGACCTCGTCGCGGGTGGATTGCATCGTGATCCGACCGTTCTCGAGAACGATCACGCGATCCGCGACGTCGAGCGCGAAGTGCAGGACCTGCTCGGAGACGAGGATGCCGAGCCCACGCTGGTCGCGGATACGCCGCAGGACGCGCGCCAGCTCGAGAATGATCGACGGCTGGATTCCCTCGGTCGGCTCGTCGAGGAGCAGCAAGCGAGGTCGCGTCGCGAGAGCCCGGGCAATGGCGAGCTGCTGCTGCTGGCCGCCCGACAGGTTGCCGCCCCGCCGATCCGCCATCTCCTCGAGCACGGGGAAGAGCTCGTATACGTCCTCGGGGATCGTCTTCTCGACGACCGAGGCGAGTCCGACTTCGATGTTCTCGCGGACGGTCATCGTGCCGAAGATCATCCGGCCCTGCGGCACATAGCCGAGGCCGGCGGCGACGCGCTCGAAACTCTTCATCGAGGTGACGTCCTGTCCGCCGACCTCGATCCGCCCGGCAGCAACGGGAATGATGCCCATCAAAGCGCGCATCAGCGTCGACTTGCCCATGCCATTCCGGCCGACCACGGCCACGATCTCCCCCGCCGCGACCGAGAGGTCGATCTCGCGCAGGACCAGACTCTCTCCGTATCCCGCGCTCAGCCCCTGGATCTCCAGCACCCTTGCCTCCCTGCTCCTGCCGCTCCGTTCCGCATCCATTTCCGGCGACCCGACTGGATCCATCCGCCGGCCCTCGCCGCCCCCGCCTTCAATGGCCGAGGTAGACCTCCACGACCCGCGGATCGGATTTGATCTTGTCCATCGAGCCCTCCGCGAGGATCCGCCCCTGATGCAGGACCGTGACGCGATGGGCGATGTTCTCGACGAAGGCCATGTCGTGTTCGATCACGAGCACGGATCGGCCCCGGGTGATGGTCTGCAGGAGCTCCGCCGTGCGGATCCGCTCGCTCGGACTCATGCCGGCGACCGGCTCGTCGAGCATGAGCAGGGCGGGGTCCTGGATCAGCAGCATCCCGATCTCGAGCCACTGCTTCTGACCGTGCGAGAGGGCGCCGGAGACGTGGTGGAGACAGTCCGCGAGGAAGATCGTCTCGGCGATCTCCTCGATGCGATCGATCACGGCCCTCGTCTTCTTGAAGCCGAGGGCGCCGAAGACCGTTCGTCCCGACGGATAGGAGATCTCGAGGTTCTCGAAGACCGTGAGATCCTCGTAGATCGTCGGGTTCTGGAACTTCCGGCCCACGCCCGTCCGCACGATCTCGTGCTCCTTGAGTCGCGTGAGCTCCTGGTCACGGAACCAGACCTGGCCCGCCGACGCGCGCGTACGGCCGCATATCAGATCGAGCACGGTCGTCTTGCCGGCACCGTTCGGCCCGATGATCACCCGGATCTCCTCCTCGTCGACGTAGAAGGAGAGATCGTCCACCGCCTTGAACCCGTCGAAGGACACGGTCAACCCCTCGACGTTCAGCATGTAGTCCGAAGGTCGCGAGTCCAGCATCAGCGGGTGCCTCCTTCGGGCGCGGCGTCGGCGACGACGCTCCCGGCCGGCGCGTGGCGTCGGATCGCATGCATCAAGGGCTGGCGGAACGACTGCCAGAGACCCGCGAGTCCATTCGGGAAGAACAGGACGACCGCGATGAAGAGCCCGCCCATCGCCAGCAGCCACAGTTCGGGCATCGTCTCGGAGAAGGTCGTCTTCGCCCAGTTGACGAGCAGCGTTCCGTACACGGCGCCAAGCAGCGAGAGCCGCCCGCCCACTGCCGCAAAGATCACCATCTCGATCGAGGGAACGATCCCGACGAAGGAGGGCGACATGAAGCCCACCTGGAGCGTGAACATCGCACCGCCGATCGCGGAGAGGGCCGCCGCCAGACAGAAGACGAAGATCTTGAAGCTCGCGACGTCGTAGCCCGAGAAGCGAACGCGATCCTCTCGCGTCCGCATCGCGACCAGGATGCGACCGAACTTCGTGCCGAGGACCCAGTGGCAGAAGACCAGGGCGCCGAGCAGGAGGAAGGCATTCACGTAGTAGAGGACGAGCTTGGCCTCGTCCGTTCGGATGTCCCAGCCCTTGAGCGTGCGCAGATCCGTGATCCCGTTGACGCCGCCGGTGAGCCCCTGCTGGCCGATGATGAGGATCGTGAGGATCGCCGCGATCGACTGTGTGATGATCGCGAAGTAGACGCCGCCCACCCGCCGTTTGAACATCGCGAAGGCGATCAGCCCGGCGAAGAGGGTCGGCACGAGTACGACGGCGACGAGGGCGAAGCCGAGGCTCTCGAAGGGCACCCAGAACCAGGGCAGCTCCGTCAGCTGGTTCCAGTCCATGAAATCGGGGATTCCCGGCGTGGACTGGATCTTCGTCGCTTCCGGATCGGAAGCCTCGAGCTTCAGGAACATCGCGAGGCAGTAGCCGCCGAGGCCGAAGAACACTCCCTGACCGAGGCTGAGGATGCCCCCATAGCCCCAGCAGAGGACGAGACCGATCGCGACGAAGGCGTAGGTCAGGTACTTGCCGAAGAGGTTGAGTCGGAAGATCTCCATGCTGGCCGGCAGCACGGCCAGCAACAGGACCGCGAGGGTCGCGAAGGCGAGGATCTCTCCACGTGTGGCGAATGCGCGCGAGGTCGGGCTCGACATCGTTCGAACGGACTCCTAGGCGCGGACGCGCAGGGACATCAGGCCCTGCGGTCGGATCATGAGGATCGTGACGACCGTGAGCAGCGTGAGGACCTTGGCCATCGACCCGCTCAGGAAGAACTCCATCGTCGACTGAGACTGGGAGATCGCGAAGGCGGAGAAGATCGTGCCGAGCAGGCTCTGCGCGCCTCCGAAGACCACCACCAGGAATGTGTCGACGATGTAGAGCTGGCCCGAAGTCGGCCCCGTGGAGCCGATCATCGTGAAGGCGCTGCCGGCGATGCCTGCGATGCCACAGCCGATCGCGAAGGTGAGCCGGTCGATGCGTTCCGTGTCGATACCGACGGCGCCTGCCATCACTCGATTCTGGACGACCGCCCGCATCTGCGTTCCCCAGCTCGAGCGGAAGTTCCAGAGCCACACGCCCGCCGTGATGCCGAGGGTGAGGAACATGACGAAGACGCCGTTGATCGGGATCTCGATCATGTCCGTGACCGCGAAGGAGCCCATCAGCCAATCCGGCAGGGTGACGCCGACTTCGCGGGCGCCGAAGACCGAGCGGTAGACCTGCTGCAGGATCAGGCTGAGCCCCCAGGTCGCAAGGAGCGTGTCGAGGGGCCGCTTGTAGAGGTGCCGGATCAGGCCCCACTCCACCAGCGCACCGAGCGATGCCGAGGCCAGGAAGGCCAGCAACATCGCGATCAGGAAGTAGCCCGAGAAGAGCGCGGGGAGGTTCTCCGCGAAGAAGTTGGAGCAGAGGTAGGTGACGTAGGCGCCCAGGATCATGAACTCGCCGTGCGCCATGTTGATCACGCCCATCTGACCGAAGATGATCGCCAGACCCAGCGCCATCAGGACCAGGACCGAGAAGAGGCTCAGCCCTGCGAATCCCTGCATGGCGAAGATCGAGCCGAGCTCCGCCCACGAATAGCCTTCGAACATCCTTCTTCTCCGGACGGCGATGCCCATCGTGCGATCGCCGGACTGCTACGGATCGACCCTTCCCGGGGAGGGGAAGGTTCGCGCCCTCCCCTCCCCGGGCTCCCGCTCTCGGACCTACTGGTATCCAGCCGGAAACGGGTCCGGCTCCATCAGTTCGTCGGTCTCGTAGACGACCTCGTACTGACCGTCTTCCTTGGCGAGACCTATCCGTGTCTTGCTCCAGAGATGGTGGTTCTCGTGGATCCGGACGTAGCCCTCCGGCGCGGTCTCGAGCTCGATGCCGGGAGAGGCCTCACGGATCTTCGGGATGTCGAAGCTGCCCGCCTTCTCGACTGCCGCCTTCCAGAGCCAGGGTCCGAGGTAGGCCGCCTGGGTCACGTCCCCGATCACGATCTCGTCGCCCCACATCTCCTTGAAGGCCTTCACGAAGGCCTGGTTGTTGGGATTGGGGAGGCTCTGGAAGTACTTCATCGCAGCGTAGGCGCCTTCGATGTTCTCCCCGCCGATGCCCAGGATCTCGTCCTCGGTCACGCTGATCGTGAGCAACGTCCACTTGTCGGAGGCGAGATCGATGCCCGCGGCCTTCAGCTGCTTGTAGAAGGCAACGTTGCTACCGCCGACGACGATCGCGTAGATCACGTCCGGCTTGCGGAGCTTGATCTTGTTGATGACGGAGTTGAACTGCGTGTGGCCGAGCGGGTAGTACTCCTCGCCCACCACCTTCAGACCGAGCTTCTCGATGTGCTTGCGGGCGATCTTGTTGGAGGTGCGGGGCCAGATGTAGTCCGAGCCGAGCAGATAGAAGGTCTTTGCGCCCTTCTCGCGTACGACCCAATCGATGCCCGCGATGATCTGCTGGGTGGCCTCCTGGCCCGTGTAGATCACGTTCGGCGACTGTTCGAGGCCTTCGTAGAAGGTCGGGTAGTAGAGCATGCCGTCGTATTGCTCGAATACGGGCAGCACGGCCTTCCTCGAGGCCGAGGTCCAGCAGCCGAAGACCGCCGCGACCTTGTCTTTCACGAGCAGCTTCTTCGATTTCTCCGCGAAAGTGGGCCAGTCGCTCGCTCCATCCTCCTGGATCACCTCGATCTTGCGGCCCAGGACGCCGCCCATGTCGTTGATCTGCTTGATGGCGAGCTTTTCGGCCTGGACGGAGCCCGTCTCGCTGATGGCCATGGTGCCGGTCACCGAATGGAGGATGCCGACGGTGACCGTGTCGTCCGTGACCGCGAGACCGGTCGTGTTCACCTCGCTCGTCGGATTTGCAGCCAGGGCCGGGTAGGAGAGGAATGCGGCGAGGAGCGTCGAGAGGATGACGAACGCTCGCGCCCTCCTCGTCGCTTCGATCCGTTTCGTTCGTGCGCTCATGGGTCTCTTCGTCTCCGTGGACGCCGCGACGGCGTGTTCGAGGCGCGCTTCACGACTTCGATCAGCCGACTATCGACTGCCGTCGTCGACGAAGGGAACTGCAACGCACATGCCAAGGCCGGGTCGACGTCGATCGATGTGCGCGCAGTGGCGCGTGTGGGTCGAGGGCGGACGATGCAGGCCGCCGGCGACGCAGGCGGATGGGATGCGAAGAGAGCGCTCGACAGGATCGATGCTCTTCGACCGGGCATCGGCTGCTCGATCGAGACGAGCGGGTTCGACCCGGGAGGCAAGGGCCGGCGACTCCACGCATCGCCGGACCGACGACGATCGCCGTCAGCAGAGCGCATCGCTCCGGAGATCGACGCTCGGGCGTCGAAGAGCCCCGCCGCGCTCGATTTCGCGAGTGGCATGGTCGGGCTGCGGATCGGTGCGCCTCGATCTAGATTCCGGCGCCACGCATGCGGCCGGCACCCCATGGCACACCGACTCCGAGGGGCGCACTCGAACGCGGAACCGCCCCGGATGACGAGGAGACACCATTCGCATGGGACGCCCCGCTCCCGCCCCGAGCACCGAGCTGAACTTCGAGCTCTACTTCGTGACGGAGGTCCTCGGCCTCCGATCGCTCCACTACGGGTACTGGGACGAGCCGCGCACGAGCGAGCGGATCGACCTCGAGGAGATGAAGGGGGCCCAGGCGCGTTTCACGGAGCGACTCCTCGAACACGTTCCCCCCGCGGCCAAGTCCGTCCTCGACGTCGGTGCCGGCATCGGCGACAACGCGCGAGCCCTCGCGCGAAGGGGCCATCACGTCACGGCCCTCTCGCCCGACCGCAACCACGAGTCCTATTTCGCCGCCCTCGACGCCCCGAACGTCACCTTCGAACGAACCTGCTTCGAGGCCTTCGAGTCGACCGAACGCTTCGATCTCGTCCTGTTCAGCGAGTCGCACCGCTACTTCGACCGACGGTTCGGCCTCCGCCGAGCGCACGAGCTGCTCCGCCCCGGCGGCCATCTGCTCGTGAGCGGGATGTTCCGGTACGAGGACGAGGGCGCCTTTCCGACCGGCTTCGACGTCACCGACCTGCCCTACCTGCGCATGGCCGCCGAGTGCGACTTCCGCCCGATCGGGATCGTCGACATCACGCCGAACGTGCTGCCGACGATCGAGATGATCGATCGTGGGATCGTCGAGATCCTCGAGCCGACGCTCCGATTCGCGCAGACGTGGGCCGAGACCCGGTCTCCCTGGAAGACGAAGCTCTTCCGGATGCTGCTCTCCCGGGAGGACCGCGAGCTGACCCGCGTCCTCAAGAAGCTGCGCCGCAAGACGGATCCCGCGCGATTCCGGGAGCGCTTCCGCTACGCGACGCTCCTGCTCGAGGCGCTGCCGGGAGCCTGAGCGATCTGGCTAGGGCTCGGAGTCGAGCTGCAGCGTCCTTTGCTGGGTCGCGACGAAGGACCCGCCCCGATACGCCGCGTCGACCGATCCCCGCCGCGAGACCGACAGCTCGACCCGGATCGGACAGCTTCCGTCGTTCGGTGCGGGACGCTCGACGAGCACGCCCGTCAGATCGAGCGCGCTCTCGCCACCTGCCCAGTCGACGATGCCCTGGTAGGCCTGGATGCATGTTCCGGTCACGAGGAAGCGCAGCACGTCGCCCGGATGGAAGTCCGGCGCCTCGAAGGGATCCCAGACGACGTAGAGCGGAGTCGGACTGCTACGCGAGAAGGGCGTCGGCGCCGGGCTGCCCGTATCGAGGTCCTCGACCCAGCGCAGATCGAGCGCGGGGGGGAGCGTCACGTGGGAGTCGGGAGCGCTCGTCCAGCCGGTCCGGCTCCGATCGAACTCGATCACGAAGGTCGTGTCCTGTGCGTCGCCCGTGAACGTGTCCTGATAGACGGGTCCGGGCCTGCGATGGAGCAGCTTGCGGCGCTCCGCGCCGTCGACCGGATCGATGCGCGTCACGAAGAGCCGATCGTGGTCATCGAGCCGTACGTCGTCGTCGAAGAAGCCGTCCGGATCGGGGGCGATCAGGCGGGCGGTCACCTGCGTCTTGCCGTCCCCGGTCGCGAGCACGGAGAAGCGGGGGCGGATCTCGTACGTGGCGAGCTTGTGGGAGTCCTCGGGTACGCACGCGGCAGCGAGCACGCAGAGGAGTACGACCCCGGTCGACCTCGATCGATGGACGCGGCGCTGGGACATGAGCTCTTCCCCCGACGTTCGGGTTGATCACGGCACGGCACGACGCGTCGTCGGGACCGCCCCGGCATCTTGTCCCAGCATCGGTCCCGGGTCCTGACGAGCTCCTTAAGGATTCCTGTAGGTTTGCCGTGGACGTCGGCGCATCCCGTCGGCGAGGCGAAGACGAGGCGATCCCCGCGGACGGTGCGGGCGGATACGGCTTCGCGCAGCGGCGTTCGGCTCCGCCCCGGCGCCCGGGCGCTCACTCCCGGAGCGAGGGGAAGACCCGATAGATCCGCCGGGAACCGATCCGCGCGGCGGCCTCGCGCGCCGCGTCGAGCTCCGCCTGCGCGGGCTCGCCGCGCCCCATGCGCTCGAAGTGCTGGACGAGCAGGATCCGTGTATCGAGCGCCGCCGGCTCCGCACCGAGCGCTTCCTCCTGCGCGATCGCCGCACGCAGCCGGTCGATCGCCTCGTCGTGTCGACCCATGACGCCGAGCAACGCCCCGAGCGACGACGCGACGCTCCCGCGGCAGACGTGGAGATGGTCGTGCACGAACATGAGCTGCTCGTAGGGAAGCAGGAGCGAGAAGAGCCGCTCCGCGATCGCGGGCTCGTCGAGCGCGATCGCCGCCGAGGCCGCGAGTGACATCGTCACCAGCCAGTTCTCGTTCCGACTGAGCCCCTCGATGTCGTTCTCGAAGAGCTCGTGCAGCTGACGGCGGGCCTCCTCCGGCTGCCCGACCGCGAGACAGACCTCGATGATGCTCGCCTTGAGGATCTGGTCCGTGCCCGTGCTCGACAGCAGGCGGCTCCCGACGGCCTGCAGGATCTCCGTGGCCTCCGAGGGATCGGTCGTCTCCCCACGCATGTCCCGCAGCCAGAACCGGATCCCCGCCGAGAGCGCCTCGGAGTCCTGGACGGAGCCCTGACCGCGCTGTGCGGCGCGCTCGAGCGCGGTCTGCGCCTCGTCGAAGCATCCTCGATTCATCGCGTGGACGATCTGCAGGATGAGTCCATGGAACTCGAAGAAGGGCTGACGCAGGGCGCTCGCGATCTCGTTGAAGGCCGCGACGTGGCGACCCACGGAATCGAACTGGCCGAGCACGAGATGCGCACCCACGAGCGTGTCGTGCCCCAGCAACGAGAGCCTGGGATCACCGAGCCGTCGACCCGCCTCCGCTGCCTCCTGCCCGACCGCCACCCGTCGATCGAGCGCGTCGGGTCCGAGCGTCGCCCAGTAACGACCGACGAACACGTCGAATAGCACGGCCGGATCCGTCGAGTCCGCGACGAGCGCCGCCGCCTCCTCGCTCAGGCGCCGGCGGTTCTCCATCACCCGCGTATGTGGATCGCAGTAGGTGAGCCGCGACAGGATGCGCGCGCGCCACACCGGCAGCGCCGTGCCGACGGCCTCGAGCGCCTCCTCGAGCAGTCGCACGGTGTCGGCGTCGGGCCGTGTGTTGTCGCCGTAGCTCCGCATGCCGACGGCAGCGCGGGCCAGCAGCTCGGGGCGATCGATCTCGCGTGCGATCCCGGCCGCACGCCGGAACAGCTCGTGTGCCTGCGCGCGCTGACCCGCGTCCCATCGCGCCTCCGCCTGGGCCAGCAACAGCTCGCAGCGCCGCGCCGCCTCGGCATGCTCGGCGAGCTCGAAGGCCTCGAGCGCCCGCTCGAGGTGCCGGACCGACTCGTCGTAGGCGCACTGCCCGTGGGCCAGCTGCGCCGCGCGCATACTGACCTCGACCGAGCGCATCGGATCCCCCGCGACCACCGCTTCGAAGAGGTGGAAGGCCAGCTCGGAGAGGTGCTCGGGCGATTCGGCGCCGTAGATCCGCTCGAGGGCCGCGGCCGTATCGCGATGGGCGAGCACGCGCCGGGGGAGTGCGAGATCGTCGTAGAGGGCCTGTCGGACGAGGGCGTGGGAGAAGGCGTAGGTCCCGGCGCCGGCGCGTTCCTGCAGGAGCCCCGCGGCGAGGGCCTCGCCCAGGAGCTCGAGCTGCGATTCGTTCGACTCGCCGCCCAGCTCGAGGAGCACCCGACCGTTGAACTCGCGCCCGAGGACCGCCGCATGATCGAGCAGCGCGCGGCACGCGGGCGAGACGGAAGCGAGCCGGAGCCGGACCGCGTCGCGAATGCCCTGCGGCAGTGCGAAGGGCAGCTCGCCTCGCTCGTCGACGTCGAGCGTTCCGCCCTCGGCGACGAGCCGCGCCAGCTCGCGAACGAAGAACGGGTTGCCCTCCGTCAGCTCGACGATCGCTTCGCACAGACGGGACTCGATCTCCGCCCCCACGATCCGCCGGACGAGCTCGAAGACGTGCTCGGGCTCGAGTCCCCGCAGAGCGATCCGCTCGCAATGCGGTGCACGCGCGAGCTCCTGGAGCAGCACCCCGAGCGGATCCTCCCGGCGCACCTCGAGATCGCGATAGGTCCCGAGGATCAGGACGGCAGAGTCCCGCAGCGCTCCGGCGAGGAAGCTCGTGAGGCGCATCGAATCGCGATCCGCCCAGTGGAGGTCCTCGAGCACGAGGACGATCGGCCGGCGTCGCGCGCTTCGCCGGATGAAGCTGGCGACGCTGTCGAAGAGGCGGAAGCGGGCCTGCTCGCCTTCCAGGCGCTCCGACCTCACGACCGCCGGCAGCCGCTCGGCCAGCTCCGGGACCAGCGACAGCAGGTCGGCGTCGCCCGCACGCAGCATTCCGGCGAGCTGCTCGTCGTCGGTCTCGTCGAGAAGGGCGCGGAAGATCTGCACGAAGGGCCAATACGAGGGCGCGCCCTCGCCCTCGAAGCACCGGCCGACGTAGGTGGCAGCACGCCCCGCCACCTGATCCAGCGCCCGTTCGACGGTCCGGGTCTTTCCGATCCCGGCCTCGCCGACGAGGAGTGCGATCCGCCCGCGGCCGGCCAGCACCGCCTCGACGTCCTGGGCCAGACGCCCGAGCACGTTCTGCCGCCCGACGAAGTCGCTCCCCTCGTCCGGCGGGTGCGGGTCGGCCGCGCGATCGACGGGCGGCGCGGGGCTCGAGGGCGGCTCGATCGCGGCCACGAAGCGATAGCCATGGCCGTGGACGGTCTCGATCACCGCCTGCTTCGCACGACTATCGCCGACGGCGCGGCGGATGACGGCGATGCTCCGCGGCAGGACGGACTCGCTGATCGCCTCGCCCGGCCAGACGTGGTCGAGGATCTCGGCCTTGGAGACGACCCGGACCCGATTCTCGACGAGGAAACGGAAGACATGGAAGACCTTGGGCTCCAGCTTGACGACCCGACCGGATCGTCGAAGCTGGAAGAGGTCCTCGCTGAGCACGCAATCGCCGAACACCCACTCCATGGGACCGAGCATAGGACGGGATGCGAGGCTCCACGAAGGCCCCGACCGGTTATGCTCCGGCCATGAACGACCTCGAAGCGATCCGCCGCGTGATCGCGCTCTACGCCCAGCTCGTCGACGACAAGCGCTTCGAGGAGTGGGGGCAGCTCTTCACGGAGGACGCGGTCTTCGTGGCCCACGGTCGGCGGATCGAGGGCCGCGCCCGGATCGTGGAGTCGATCGCCGCGATGCTCGGGCCGATCCAGGTGAAGCATCTCGTCGCGAGCCCCGTGGTCGACCTCGTCGCGACGGATCGGGCAATGGCCTGGACGGACCTCACGTCCTTCGTGCGCGGCGAGGCCGGGGTCGGCATCGCCACGATCGGCCGCTACCACGACGAGCTCGCGCGTGGGGCCGACGGCACCTGGCGATTGGCGCGCCGGGAGCTCGTCGCGGTCGGTGCCGAGCTTCCGCCCGAGGTCACGCCCTCGCCGGGTCCTCGCCCGCCTCCGCCACGAGCGCCGCACTGATCGGGATCCGATCGTCGTCGACGAGCGTATGCCGTGTGGCCCGGGCGAGATAGGCGCTGCACCGCTCGCGGGCGAGCGCCGCATCGCCGGCCTCGATCGCCTCGACGAGCTCGGACATCGCCCGCGCATAGCGTTCCCGGTCCGCATCGCGTACGGGCCGGGCCCACTCGCCCCCCTCGGCCCGCGCCCGGGCGTGCGCGGCCCAGAGCGCCTCGAGTGCACCCACGAGCGTCGCGAGGGTCTGGTTGCCCGAGGCCTGCACGAGCTCCTGATGGAAGCGCGCGGACCGCGACCGGTAGCGCTCCGCGTCCCCCGTCGCGGCCCGCACCGCATCGAGCCGACGACGCAGCTCCGGCAGCACGACCCGCGCCCGGTCCCGGCGGCGCGCGGCGAGCTCGCAGCAGATCGGCTCGAGCACCCGGATCGCCTGCCCGACGTCCTCGAGGCAGACGGTTCGCGCCTGCAGGATCGAGGCGATCGCGCGCGCCGCCACGTCCTCTCCGGGCGCGTGCACGATCGCACCGCCGTTCTTGCCACGCCGCACGGTGATCAGTCCGTCCGCCTCGAGGATGCGCAGCGCCTCGCGAACGGGCGGCTGGCTGACCGAGAACTGCTCCATCAGCCGTTCCTGGGTCGGCAGCGGCTCGCCGTCGCCGATCTCCCCGCAGAGGATCCGGTCACGGAGGGAGGCGGCGATCCGATCCGCGAGTCGCGGCGAGCGGGCAGGACGTTTGGCGTCGATCTCGGCGGACATGGCACTCCCGTGGGCTGGCGCGCGACGCGCTCAGGACGTCGGGCTCGCGAAGCAGATCACGCCGCGCGTCACGCGACCTTCCCGGAGATCCGCGAAGGCGCGCTCGAGGTCGTCGAGCGCATAGCTCGTGTCCATCAGCCCATCGAGATCGAGTCGGCCGCGCAGGTAGAGGTCGACGAACTCGGGGATGTGGCGATGCGGATCGATCGAGCCGCCGAATGTGCCCGTCACCCACTTATGGCGCAGGACCTGGGTCGTCGGGATGTCGAGTCGGACGTCGCCCACGCGACCGATCACGACGGCCTTGCCGCCGGGCCGGAGCACCTCGATCGCCTGCTCGGCCGTGCCGGGCACGCCCGCGGCATCGAAGGCGTAGTCGGCGCCCCGCCCGCCCGACAGCTCACGCACGACGAGGGCGACGTCCTCGCGCGTCGCGTCGATCACGTCCGTCGCGAGACCGAGGGCCTGCGCCCGAGCCAGCTTCGCCGGCACCACGTCGACCGCGATCAGCCGCTCGGCCTCCCGCAAGCGCGCGCCCATGAGGGTCGAGAGCCCGACGCCACCCGCGCCGATCACGACGACCGTGCTGCCCGCCTCGACCTCCGCCCGCACCATCGCCGCGCCGAGCCCCGTACTCACGCCGCAGGCCAGTCCGCAGAGCTTCTCGAGCGGCGCCTCCCGCGGCACGCGCACGGCGCACGCGGCGGGCACGACCGCCTCTTCGGCGAAGGAGCCCTGGTAGGAGAGGCTGTAGACCTCCTCCTCGCCGCGACGGAGTCGCGTCGTGCCGTCCTGCATGCGACCCGTGTAGAACGCGATCCGTTCGCACATCGCCGGATCGCCGCGCGTGCATTGGAAGCAGGCGCGACAGGGGGCGATGATCGAGCAGACGACCTTGTCGCCGAGGGCGAGGCCTTCGACGCCGGGTCCGAGTGCGGTCACGACACCAGCACCCTCGTGGCCGAGCACGATCGGGCGCGGGATCGGGAGCTTGCCCTCGAGCGCGCTGAGATCCGTGTGGCATACGCCCGTCGCCTCGACGCGGATCCCGATCTCGCCCGGTCCGGGTCCCGCGATCGCGAGGTCCTCGACGGCGATGCGCCCCACCTCGCGACTCACGGCAGCCTTCATCGGATCTCCTCGCGTCGCAGCCGACGCGCCGCACGATCCACGCGCGGACTCACAGCACGGCGATCGGATTGATCGGGGATCCCGTTCCACCGACGATCCGGATCGGCGCGACGGTCAGCAGGAAGTCCCAGCCCTTGCGCGCCTCGCACGCGCGAAGCAGCGGCAGCAGGTGGCAGTTGTCGATCAGGTGCAGCCCCATCCCGGCGATCCCGATCTGGTGCACGGGGAAGGGCCAGTCCGGCACGTCGAGGCCCGGCATCATGTCCGAGATGCCGTCGCTCGCGAGCACGGCGATCTCGCGCTCGTGCAGCCAGGGCAGACACTCGGGATGGAGACCCGCGAGCCCCTTGTCGAAGGGATCGAGCTGCCCGCCCGCGCTCGCCCGGCGCGCGTCGCGACCCGTCGAGATGAAGAGGATGTCGCCCGTCCCGACCCGCAGTCCCTGCCGCTTCTCCGCCGCCTCGAGATCCGCGACGAAGAGCGGCTCGTTCGAGCCGAAGAAGTCGATCCCCTTCGCCGCGGGCACGTCGAGCAGGACGCCGCGACCGACGAGGCCGTCCCGCATCTGCATGATCGTGTTGCGGACGGAGCCGTTGCTCTTGACCTCCTCGGCGGGGAAGCCGTTGTACATCTTCCCGCGCACGAAGGTGTGGCAGAGGGCGTCGACGTGGGTGATGCCCATGCCGTGGATCTCGGTGCCCATGTAGTCGCGGGCGCTCTCGTAGCCCTCGCGACCGCTCTCGTTCCGGGCGTCGCCGGCGATCAGCATGTGGTGGTGGGCAGGGCTCCGCATCTCGCCCGACGGCGTGACCGGGAGGTCGTGGGAGAGGCTGAGCGTCTCGCCGGTCCGAGGCAGGGCGAGCGCCGCCTTCCTGCGTTCCGGCGTGATGAAGTTGAGCGCACCGCTCTCGTCCCGCTCGCCCCATCTTCCCCAGTTGCGGACGCGTTCGTAGATCGCTTCGAGCTCTTCGGGCTTCATGCCGTCTCCGTCGATTCGGGTTCTTCGGGCCTCATGTCGTCTCCGTCGGTCGGAAGGGGCGATCAGGCGGGCGCGAGCACCCGCTTCGCCTCGTCTTCGATCCGCGTCCCGGCGAAGAAGTCGGGATCGAGGCTCGCATAGAAGCGCACGGCGTTGTCGAACATGAAGGCGCGGAACTGCGCCTCGTCGAGATGGCCGTCCTCGACGAGCTCGAAGGCCTCCTCGACGACGCCCGCCATCTCGGGCACGTCCCAATGCCCGACGTCCGAGCTGAACATCGGCTGCAGCGTCGCGCCGAGGGGATTCAAGCGGTCATTGAAGGCCCACGCGACCATCGGGTCGTCCGCCTCGCAGCCGAAGAAGAAGCGCGGCACGAAGAGGTCGCGCACCTCCTCCGCGGTCTCGGCGCCCACCGCCTCGAACTCGTCGAGGCGCGGGGGCATGGGCTCCCCGGCCGAGAGCTTCGCCTCGATCGCCGGCAGCGCCGCCCGGATGCGATCATCGCCCCACTCCGCCATCAGCTTCATCACGGCCGCCACGTCGAGCTTCGCCGGGTCGAGGTCCCGGATCGCCCGGGCGTTGCGCTTCTCCCAATGCGAGACGATGTCCGCGAAGAGGTTGCAGGCGTAGCCGACGCCGCCCTCCATGAGCGCGAAGCGCAGCTGCGGGAAGCGGCGCGTGACGCCGCCGAGGAAGAGACCCTTGCAGACGGCCTCGCCGCTCGCGGCGAAGGAGCCGATGTGGTTGTAGACGTAGCTCGTGGGCGAGCGGCGGCTGCCCCAGCCCTGCCCGCTCGTGTGGAAGACGGGCACGATCTTCTCGTCGACGAGCTTCTGCCAGACCGGGTCGTAGTCGTAGGCGCTATCGAAGGCGAGCGTGTCCGTGCGCTTCGATCCGTCCGGGAGCGGTCGATGCACGATGCCGTTCAGCATGACGGCCTTGCACCCGAGCTCGCGGCCGACGTACTCGAGCTCGGCGATCGCTTCTTCGGGCGTATGCGTCGGCACGACGGCGACGGGGCTCATCCGGTCGGAGAGCTCCGCGAAGACCTCGGCGTAGTAGGTGTTGAAGGCGCGGATCGCGATCTGGCGCAGCTCGGCGTCGGGGATCGAGATGAGCGGCAGTGCGCGGGTCGGGTACATCACGGCGTAGTCGATCCCGAACTCGTCGAGGCGATGGGCCATGAGCCTGGGCAGGTGTCCGCTCGCGCGGTCGGTCGTGTCGACGGGCAGCGCCCAGAAGGGCGGTCGATTCACCCAACGCTCGCGCCGCTCCGCCTCCGAGAGCGCGGCCCAGGTCCCGAGCACACGTTCGTCGTAGAAGAGCCCCTCGCGCCGCGCGAGGTCCGCGACGGCCTGTCGGCCCCCCGTCCGCTCCACGAACTCGTAGAAGTAGTCCATGAAGACGGGAATCAGCTCGAGGTAGTGCCCATCGGCGTCGAGCACGGGGTGGTCGAGCCGGGAGCGGATCGCGGCGGACTTGGATCGGGACATCTCTTCTCCTGTCGGCGCCAGTCGGGACCGGGTCGCCTCAATGCTTCGGGGCCACGGGGCTTCGCCGGAGCAGCGCGCCCGGCGTGACGCCGGTCGGTTCGCCCTTCTCGAGCAGGACCGCGCCGTTCACGATCGTCGCGAGGAAGCCCGTCGCGGTCTGTCGCAGGCGCGGCGCGCCGCCGGGCAGGTCGTGGCGCAGCTCCGGCAGATCGGGGGCCACGCGATCGGGATCGAAGACGTTCACGTCGGCGGCGCGTCCCACGGCGAGTACGCCGCGGTCGGGCACCTGCCAGGCCCGGGCGGGGAGCCGGGTCAGGCGATGGATCGTCTCCTCGAGTCCGAAGGCCTGCTTCTCCCGCACCCAATGCGCGAGCAGATGCGTCTGGAGCGAGGAGTCCATGATCTGGCTGACGTGCGCGCCGGAGTCGCTGAAGGTGGGGATCGCGAAGCGATGGCGCATCAGCTCGAGCACGCGATCCTGGTCCTGGTTCGCGACGGACTGCATGAAGAAGCCGCGCAGGTCGCGTTCGAGGGCGACGTCGAGGAAGGCGTCGATCGGTGCCACGCCTCGTTCCTTCGCAATCGACTCGATCGAGCGGAAGGGCGGCAGCGCGGACTCGAGCGGGAAGATCGCGTTCCAGACCGGCGGACGCGCCTCGGCGCCGATCGCCTGGCCGTAGTCCGCCGTCGTGGCGATCCCGACCAGACGACGGCGTCGCTCGGGATCGCGTAGCGCGCGCTTCTGCTCCTCGAGCGGGCCCTGCCGAAGCGCGTGCCACTCGGGCAGCCCGTCGAAGGGCAGCCGCGTCTCGAAGGAGAGGAGGAGCCCGAATTGCCGCGTATGCACCTGCCCCCAGGCGCGGCCGCCTTCGGCGTTGATCCGGTCGAGCAGCTCGACGATCGGCCGCCAGAGATGGTCGTCCGCGCCGAAGGCCAGCAGCCCGAAGGTGACCATCGCCCCCGTGTCGACGGCGATCCGAGTCAGCCGCCGCATGTAGGCCTCGCGCCTGGCCGGATCCGCATCGCGCACGTCGGGCGAGTGCGCGAGCTCGAAGGCGCCGCCGCCCGCACGCCCCATCGCCGCGACGAGATGCGCGATCTCGTCCCAGCTCGCGATGCGACTCGCCACGGGTCGATCGTCCGAGGTCGCATGGCTCGGCGAGACGGAGGTCGAGAGCCCGAAGGCCCCCGCGCGCATCGCCGCCTCGACCTCGGTCACCATGCACGCGAGGTCCGCCTCGTTCGCCTGCTCCTCGAAGGCGCGCTCCCCCATCGCCCAGGTGCGCAAGGCCGAGTGTCCGATCTGGCAGCCGTAGTTGATGCCCTTGGGCACGCGATCGACGAAGTCCATGTACTCGGGAAAGGTCTCCCAGCACCAGTCGATCCCCGCCTCCATCGCCTCGGCCGCGATGTCCTCGGCGCGCTCGAGGTTGCGCACGACGAGGTGGCGCTCGTGCGCACGCGCGGGCGCGAGGGTGAATCCGCAATTGCCCATGATCGCCGTCGTCACGCCGTGGAAGCACGAGGACTCGCCGAGCGGATCCCAGGCGACCTGGGCGTCCATGTGGGTGTGCGCGTCGATGAAGCCGGGGGTCACGACGTGCCCTTCGGCGTCGATCGTGCGCCGTGCCACGCGGCCCGACACGTCCCCGATCTCGACGATCTCGCCGGCGTCGATCGCGAGATCGGCACGACGCCGCGGCGCCCCCGTTCCGTCGATCAGCTCTCCGCCCCGAACGATGAGATCGATCATCCGCGCCACTCCGTCCGTCGCATTGATCGCCGCATCCTAATCATTATAATGATTCGACTCAAGCCCTCGGACGCAGGTGCCCCATGCCCGAGCCCTTCCCGCCCTCCTTCTACGCCGTCTGGTCGAATCCGCTGCCCGGTCGCGAGACCGACCTGCACGCCTGGTACGAGGACGTGCACATCCCGGACAGCCTCGAAGCCGGCCTCTTCGATTCCGTCCTGCGCTACCGCGCGCTCGACGAGACGTCGGCGCGATACCTGACGCTCTGGGGCTGCCGCTACGCCTCCGAGGACGAGGCCCTCGCCGCCGTCCGCCCCGTCGCCGAGGGGCTGCGCGCGCGCGGACGGGTCGAGGTCGTGCAGGAGGTCGTCTTCCAACAATTCGTCTTCCGCGAGGAAACGATCCGGCCGCGACCCGCGGCCGCGGAGCCCGGACTGCTCACGCTGCAGAGCGTCTGGTCGCGGCCCGAGTCGGTACCGGCCTTCGACGCGTGGCTCGCGTCCGATTCCGAGCGGCTACGAGCGGGTCTCGCGGGCGTCGCGCGCTACGGCGTCCCGAGCCCGCGACGCAAGGCGCTCGTCCTCGTCGAGGCGCCTGCGACGAGCGCGATCCGGGTTCCCGATGGGGCCGAACCGGGACTGCCGCCCTTCGGCCCGCCCACGCCGATCTTCAAGACAGGCTCACCTGCGCCGAGCCCGCCCCCCCTCGATCCCGAGACCCTCGCGCGCCTCGAGCGGGACCCCGTCCGCGCGACGCGCTGGGAGCTGATCTCGCGACGTTAGGCGTCTCGACGCGCCCTGCCCCGATCGCTCGCACCCAGATCCGCGCGCAGATGCCGCGCCGCGAGTCCGTTGTGCAGCGCGCTCCAGATCGCCGTCAACGCGACGAGCGAGAGCGTGTAGCGCACGGCCTCGTCCCCGAAGCGCGGCTCGAGCCAGTCGTTCAGCACGCCGACCACGAAGGGCCCGAGGCCGGCGCCGACCAGGCTCAGCAGCAGCAGGTTGATCGCCGAAGCGAGCGAACGCATGCGTGCGGGGGCGAGCGCCTGGGTCGTGACGTGGATGCCCGGGGTCGATGCCCCCATCATGAAGGCAGCGATCGCGAGGCTCGCGAAGGCGATCGAGCGCCCCGGCAGGAAGAGGAAGCCGAGCGCGAAAGGCGCGAAAGCGAGCATCGTGACCCCGGCGTAGCCCTGCAGCCAGCGCACGTCACGACGCGCCAACCGATCCGTGAGGATCCCACCCAGGAAGATCCCGATCCCCGTCGGCAGCGAGGAGTAGAGCGCGAGCGTCGTCCCGACCTCCGACTGCGCGAGGTCGTGTACCCGCATCAGGAAGGGCGGATACCAGATCATCGATCCCGAGAACGCGAAGGAATGCAGGCTCGCCGACGCGGCGACGTGTCGGTACGACGGGATACGCAGGAGCACTCGGACGGCCGCGCGCCAGTCCTCACGCTCGGGCACCCGCGCGCCCCCGTCGAAGCGACCGCGCGTCGGCTCCCGCACCGTCCCGCGGATCAGTGCGGCGAGCACCAGACCCGGCACGCCGGCCACGATGAAGACCGCCCGCCAGCCCCAATGCTCGCCGACCCAGCCACCCACGAGATGCGCGGCCGCGACGCCCGTGCTCGCGCCGACGGTGAATACGGCGAGGGCGGCCGCGCGGCGTTCGGGCGGGAAGAAGTCGGAGATGAGTGCATGCGAAGGCGGCGTCCCCGCCGCCTCGCCGACCCCGACGCCGAGCCGCGCGACCACGAGCTGACCGAAGCTCGAGACCCAGCCCGACGCGAGCGTGAGCCCGCTCCAGAGCAGGAGTCCGATCGCGATGATCGAGCGCCGCACGCCCCGGTCGGCCCAGCGCGCGATCGGAATCCCCGCCATCGCGTAGAAGAGCGCGAAGGAGGGCCCGGTCAGGAACCCCATCGCCGTGTCCGAGACGCCGAACTCCGCCTTGATCGGGACGACCAACATCCCGAGGATCTGGCGATCGAGCATGTTCAGGACGGCGACGCCGAAGAGCAGCGCGAGCACGTAGCCCGAGTAGGTGCGCGAGACGGTGAAGTCGTCGTGATCCGAGGGCGACGTCGGCCCGAGCGGGGTCTGGCTCATCCCGCCGAGGATCGCCTGCTCCGCCTCGTCGCCGCCAGCCCCAGGAGTCCAGGCCGAACCGACGCGCGGCCACGAGCGGAGTCTGCCCTTCCCGTCCGCCGCTCAACGCCCCCCGGCATCTCGTAGGAGCGTCCGCATCCGCAGCAGGTACGGATCGCCCGGCGCCCGCTCGCTCCCCTCCGCCACGAGCCGGGCCACGCTCGCGACGTCGCCGCGCCGCGCATGGAGGTCGATCTCCTGCCGGATCCAGAAGAGCGAGTCCGGATCCTGGCCGCGACGGGATCCCACCAGGGCGAGCGCCGCACCGATGCGGCCGGCCCCGCGCAGGACGGCGAGGCGAAGGAAGGCCGCCTCCTCGTGGTCCGGCGCCAGCCGGTCCGTCTCGTCGAGCGCGGCGAGCGCCGCGTCCGCGTCGCCGGCGTTCGCGCGCAGCTGCGCCAGGCTCAGCCAGGCGGGCACGAGGTCGGGCGCGTCCCGAACGAGCTCGTCGAGGAGCCCCTTCGCATGCACGGGCTCCGAGCGCATGCGCGCTTGCGCGAGAAAGAGGCGATGCAGGAGCGGCATGCGTTCGGCCACGCGGGCGCGTTTCGTCGGCTCGCGCGGAGGCGATGCACCCGACCGCGGGGCATGGGCTCCGACCGTGCCGGGTGTCCTCTCGCCGGGATCGACCTCACCCGCCGTCACGAAGGTCGCGAGATAGCCGAGGGCCTCGAGACCCGCGCGCGTCTCCGCGTCGACCTCCCGGGGTACGCTCACCTCCCGGGCCATGAAGCGATCGAGCTGATCGGCGAGACGGGCGCGAGCGTCGTCCTCGCCTTCGAGCGGCCGCTGTGCCCAGGGATCCGACACGACCCCGGTCCATCGCTCCGCGGGATCCCGCAGCAGCCGATGCGCGGCGTCGCGAACGAGATACGCCGGCGCCCAGCCGAAATGATGGGTCGCATAGTGCGTCTCACTGAAGACGGGGAGCGCTTCGAGCTCACGCCCCTCGACCGCTCCCCGCAGCGAACGTCCTTCACACCCGACGCAGACGAGTCCCGCGAAGTCGAGCAGCGTGGGCACCAGATCGACGAGACTCACGGGCGTCTCGATCACGCGCGCCGCCCGGGGTGCATCGGGCACCGCATCGAGCACCAACCCATCCGGCCCGATCCCCGCGAAGGGCACCCACGCCGCCGGCCGCGGGTGCGGTCCGCGCGCGGGGGCCGACGCGCGCCCCTCGATTCCACCCGGTGGTCGGATCACCAGCGGCACGCGCACGACCGAACGCGTGAGCAGCAGGCCGTGCTCGAGCTCGCCCTCGTCCCAGAGCGCCTCGCCATGGTCCGCCGCGACGACGACGACCGGCTCCGCGCCGATCGCATCGACGAGCATCGCGACCGCCGCGTCGACCCTCGCCACCTCCGCTCGATAGGGATCGCCGCCCTCCGGACCGGGGACGTAGGGACGATGCGCTTCGAAGAGATGCACCCAGAGGAAGCGCGGCCCCGATCGCGTGCGCCACCAGTCGAGCGCGCGGGCGACGACCTCGGAGCCGGGATGCTCCGCCAGCCCACGCCGCGTCGCCTTGGTGATCGCCTCGGCGTCGAAGCCGTCGTCGTAGGTCTCGAAGCCCCGTGCGAGCCCCTTCGACCCGTCGAGCACGTAGGCCGATACGAAGGCCCCCGTCGCGTAGCCCGCGTCTCGAAGCGACTCGGCGACGAGCGGCACGGAGGCGTCTAGCGCGAAGCCGGCGTTGTCGAGCACGCCGTGCGAGCGCGGGTAGCGGCCAGAGAGGATCGAGGCGTGCGCCGGCAACGTCAAAGGGATCGGTGTCGTCGCCTCGCGGAAGAGCGCCCCCCTCGCCGCGAGCGCGTCGAGGGCGGGCGTCCGCGCGAGGGGATCGCCGTAGGCGCCGATCCGATCGGCTCGCAGCGTGTCGAGGGTGACGAGCACGAGGTCGGGCCGCTCGGCCGCCGCGCCCGAGCCGGGCCCCGCCAGCCCGATCACGGCCAGCAGGACCAGGAGCGGCCCCGGCATGCGGCGGCCGAGCGGCCGCGCTTTGCTCGCGGTCATGCGCCCGGTCGCCTAGCTACAGGTTCCGGGCTGGTAGTAGTCGATCTCGACGACCGATCCCGCCGGCGGCGGGGCGACCCCCTCGTCGTTCGGGAAGTGGACGACGCTATTCGATCCGCCGAGACCGAAGGCGCGCAGCAGCCAGTCGGAGGCCTCGACGCCGTCGATGCGGACGCGGACCGTGCCCGCGAGCGCCGGAGACGAGAGCGGGAAGCTCGTAGTGAGCCCCGCGTCGAGGCTCGTGGCGAGTGCGGCCAGCTCCGCCCCCCAATCCGTCGTGCAGATCGAGAAGAACTGGCCACCCGACATCGTCTTCGCCTCGTAGTAGCCCGTGCCGGCCGAGGCTCGGCCGCAACCGGACGGGTAGTCCCCGGCGACCGCGTTGATCGTCAGGTCGAGCGGGTCCGACTTGAGCAGCCGGAACGTGTCGACGTAGTAGACGAAGGAGTTGATGCTCTGCTCGGGCTCGTCCGAGATGTGGACCGTCGCGAGGCGCGCCTCGTCGCGCAGGAAGCCCTCATTGCAGCCGCCCGGTCCGCGATTGGCCTCGGAGAGCGCCGCCTCCGCGAGCATGAAGCCACGCTCTGTATTCATCCCGTAGGACGAGAGCGCGAAGTCGAGATCGATCATCGTGTCGATCGCCGCCTGGGCCGCCGCCGCCTCGAAGCCGTTGTCGAGGAAGGGATCGGGGCCGACGACGCAGCCGTCGTCGGCAACGACCGCCGCGAGATGGAAGTCGTTTCCGGCCGCGACCAGCTCGTCGACGAAGACCGTGAAGCTGTCGATCACCGCCTGGAGGTCATCGGACATCGAGCCCGAGCGATCCATCGTGAAGAGGATGTCGACCTGCCCGCCGGAATCGCCGCCCTGCACGAAAGCGTCCTGGGCGGGAGTCGTCGGCGTGCCCGTCCCGACGGCGTCGATCGTGATCACGGGCGTGCCGGGAATGTCCGTCGTCAGCACGATGGATGCAGTCGAGCCTCCGAGAGAGGTGGCCCGGTAGGTGAGCGGAACGATCCACTCACCACCCGGCGGCAGCGTCCAGGGCGGCGCGAAGCCGGGCAGTGCGTTGCGGCGCCGGAAATCGAAGGAGACGTCGAAGAAGAAGTCGCCGCGATCAGCATCCCGCGACAGGAACTGCTGACAGTCGGGGCAAGCGATGTCCGTCAGGACGATCGGCACGTCGCCCGTGTTGCGGAGCACGACCTGCTGCTCCTCGGGGCAGCCGAAGACCGGGGCGCCGAAGTCGAAGGCCGGCGGCACGACCTCGAGCGCCGCCGGCTCCTGTGCAGGGGGATCCGCGACGAATTGCCAGGCGATCGCGGTCGGATCGAAGGGCACGCGGCGATCCACGACGAGCGTAAGCGCGTCCTCGATCGTGACGGAGGCGTTCGCCGCGAGGTCGCCGAGGGCGATCGGCGCCGTCGAGTCGTTCTCGAGACCAGGGCCCGTGACCGTCGCGAGACCTTCGACGCCGGTCAGCGCGTCGCCCACGTTCGCGAAGGTGACGCGCCAGGTGTAGGCGAAGTGCACGCGGCTGCGTCGCGCGCGCCCGACCAGCTCCATGTTCGTGACCTCGACCTGATCCGTCGGCACGGACTGCGCGAGCGCCTCGGGCGTCGCCATCAGACCGACGAGCAGCACCACCCCGGCGACGATGGGCAGACCCGCGCGCGAGGCTGAGACGCCCCCCACGAAGGGCAGGCGCCGACGCGAGGCCACGACGCCGATCCCGACGAGCATCAGCAGCGCCGCCCCGGGCTCGGGTACGGGTGCCGACACCACGCGCGCGACGGTCGTGCCGCTGTCGAGCACGATCGACGAGTCGAACGCGTCGACGATCTCGAAATACTGCGCGCCCGGTGCGCCGACGCCGAGGTAGTCGAGCTCGACCGAGAAGCCGGCGAGGGAGGCGCCCGGTGCGATGCCCACGCCGAGGGCGAGGGCATCGTAGAAGCCGTCCTCGAAGAGCAGCGGATCGGCGGGGATCGCGAGCGGATCCCAGCCCGAGGGCGCGATCGCCGCGGTCAGATCCGCGGTCTCGGTGGCGTCGAACCAGATCGTGATCTCCTCGACGTCGACGGCGAGGGTGTCGTTCACGACCGTGTAGTCGAGGCGCCAGCTCGAGCCGCCGAGGCTCGTCGCCTCGTAGTAGACGGTCGTGGCGAGGGCCGTGGGCGCGAAGGCCAGGACGAAGAGCAGGACCGGGAGCGGTAGAAGGTGGATCCGCATGATGCCTCCGAGAGCGATCCCGGACCGGAGGCGGATGCGAGCGTCGACGCGCGGTGGCCCCGGCCGGGCGGACCGGGCAGGGCCGGTCCGATGGACGGGGGCAACCTAGAAGGGGCGCGTTACCGGGCTGTTACCGGGTCGGGGGGATGGACCGGGGGCGCCGCGAGGGCGCTGCGGCGCGGCTTCGGAGGCCACGCCGATGGCCCCGTGGGACGGGATTCGCGTCGGGCGCGGGGGGGACCGATCGGGGCCCACTTGTCCTCCGCGATCCGCGCGAGCCGACCGCCGCCCGGATCCCGACCCCGACGAACGCCGCGCGATCGTCGCGCGCGCGGCCGGAATCCGACTTGACCCTCGAAGCCTCGCTGTCCAGAATGCGGATCCACCCGGGGTCCGCGCGCGATCGAGACCCTCCGCACGCAAACGAACGTCCGGCGCGCGGGCGCGCGGCGCGCTGCGGCGTGCCCGACCGATTCGATGGGAGTCCATGCCCGTGCGAAGTCGACGAATCCGCCAGACCAGCCCTCGGGTCGCACGAGCTGCCCTGCTCGGAGCGCTGGTCGGTCTGACCGGGCCGAGCCTCGCCGCGCAGGCGCAGCTCGTCGTGAACATCGACCTCGAGGCCGGGGACCCGGGCGACGTCGTCCACGTCGGGGCGGACGGCGTGCTGAGCGGCGGCGGAACGGTCTGGAACGGAGTCGACTCCGGCACGGACGCCTTCGACCTCGTCGACGAGAACGGCGTCGCGACCGCCGTCGACGTCGTGTTCACCGGCGTCGTCGGCGGACCGGGGACGGACTCCTCCTCGACGAACGACCTCCAGGACTCCGGCACGTTCCAGGCCTTCGAGATCCGGGGACTGGATCCGAACGCGACCTACGACGTCGCGATCTACGGCGGCTCGTTCGCATCGCTGACCTTCGAGGACGCACTCGGGCCGCTCGGCTCGTTCTGCACCGGGGCCCTGACCTACTCCCTGCCGGGCGTGCAGAACGGCGACTACTGCCTCTACACGGGCCGCTCGCCTGCGGACCTCGGTGGCGGCATCTCGGGCTTCGGGATCGGCGGACTCGACGGACTGGCGACGGGTGTCCAGATCCGTCGGAGCCCGAGCGTGCCGAGCCTGTCTCCGCTCGGGCTGCTCGCAGTCGCCGCGGCGGGCGTCGGCGTCGCGATGACCCTTCACGCGCGAGCTCGGCGTCGAGGGGCGGCCTGACCGCCAGCCTCGACGCCGACCTGCAGGGGCTCGAGCCGGCTACTTGTTGAACCGGTCCGTCGCCTTGTGTGCCGGGTGCGTGTGCACCTTCTCGACGACCGTGCCGCCGAGCTTCGTGCACTTCGCGCGCGACTCGACGCTCTGCGTCGTCTGCTTGCCGTCCTTCGTCATCGTGCACTCGACCTTGTCGGCCGCGAGGGAAGGACTGGCGATGCCAAGGAAGCCGGCCAGGCAGACGGCCATGACGAGACCCCGGGTGAATCGCTGCATATCGTTCTCCTCTCCGGTCGCCTCGCCGGGCGACGCGGACATTCGAGGCGTATCTCCGACCGGAGCACGTTGCCGCCGTTCGGAACGGCCTCATGGGATGCCCTCTCGCGCATCCGGCGCCATTGACACCTCGATGCGTCGTTCGGTTGCACGCCGACATCGCGGCGGGCTCGCGAGCCGGCGAGGCATCCAGCCTCAGCCCCCGACGCGGGCCGCCTTTCAGGGGGGTGGACCGAAGATTTCTCCCCGTCCCGCCCCGGCCCTCGCGTATGCTGATCTTCATCAGGAGGACGTCAGGGCTCGAAGCAAGAGTCCGGGATTCGCGCGCCGCGGGGCAGCCCGCGTTGACGGCGCAATCAAAGGTCCACCCCCGAACATCGATCGAACGATCCGACCGCCGTGTCCGCGACCTGCGCTGGCCGACGGGTCTCGGAGTACGTCGGTCGTGGGATCCGACGCCGTCGGATGGAGTGCTGGTCATGCTGAACCGTGTCGTGATCTCGTTGAGTCTCCTTTGCGCGTGGATGGGGATGGCCCCGACTGCGCAGGCCGCCCCTTCGACGTCGATCGTCTGGGAGCACGAAGGCACCGGCTTCGCCGACGACTACGGCGCGGTGGTGGGCACGGCGGGTGACGTCAACTGCGACGGGCGAGCCGACTTGATCGTGGGCATCCCCGCCGACGATCAGGGGGTCAGCGGAAGCTCCGGCTCCTCGGCCTCCGGCACGATCGAGGTCTGGTTCGGCCGCGAAGACGTCCCGGCCACGGACCTCTACGGTCCGCCCGACTGGTACACCTATACGGGCAACTTCGACGGCCACTTCGGCAGCGCCGTGGCGGCGGGCGACGTGAATGGCGACGGCTGCGACGACCTCGTCGCGAGCGAGACGTTCCCGGCCGCCCCTCTGATCACGCCACAGAAGGTCCACGTCTTTCTCGGACCGCTCGCGACGATCACCCTCCCCCCCGACTCGAACGTGCCGCCGCCCGATCTCCCGGAGTGGAGCGCGACCCTCTTCCAGCGCACGGCCCCCCTGCTCGGCGGACAGCAGCCCGTCTCCGTCGCGACCGGCGACGTCGACGGAAACGGCATCGCGGACGTGATCGTCGGCCAGCCCGAGGCGAGCAACGGCCAGCAGGAAGAAGGCGTGGTGCTCGTCTGGCTGGGCAGCCAGTTCTTCACGTCGCGCCCGCCCGGCACGCCGGCCAACGCGGACTGGATGGCCGAGAGCAACCAGCAGGGCGCGCATCTCGGCGAGAGTGTCGCAAGCGCCTTCGACTTCAACGGCGACGGCCGGGACGACCTGCTCGCCGGTGCGCCGGACTTCGACGGCGTCGGCTGGGCCTTCGTCTGGCTGGGCTCGCCCGTACTCGCGTCGGCGGCGGACGGCACCCCGTCGAACAAGGCCTTCTCGCTCACGACCGGTGCGACCGGCTCACGACTCGGCGCCTCGGTCGCCGCGGCCGGCGACTTCGACGGCGACGGCTTCGGCGACTTCGTGGTCGGCGCGCCGAACAACAACTCCTACAACTTCTACACGGAGTCGGGCGAGGCGCTGCTCGTGCGTGGCGGCAACCCCATGCCGGCGAACGACACCTTCTCGTTCTACTTCGGGCCGACGACGCCCTTCGCGCATTTCGGCACGTCGGTCGCGACGGCGGGCGACGTGAACGGCGACGGGCTCGGCGACATCCTCGTCGGCGAGCCCGACATCGCTCTCAGCAGCACCCAGGCCGGGCGGGTCCATCTCGTGCTCGGCCGGCGCGGGTACAGCTCGGTCTTCACCGCCGCACCGCCCGCCGACGCGATCTACACGGCGCCCAACACGATCAACGCGTTCGCCGTGAAGTCCCGCTTCGGGGCCGCGGCCGGCACGGCCGGCGATTGGAACGGGGACGGCTTCTCCGATGTCGTCGTCGGCGCACCGAAATTCGGAGCGAGCGATCAGGGCCGCGCCTTCGTCTTCCTCGGCAAGGGCGAGACCCTCGCCAGCTCGGCCGTCTTCACGCAGACGATCGGACAGTCGGGCGCGAGCCTCGGCCTCGGCGCGGCCTTCGCGGGCGACATCAACCACGACGGCTACAGCGACATCGTCGGCGGCGCCCCGGACTACGAGAGCACGCCTGCCGAGTCCGGCGAGGGCCGGATCTTCGTCAACTACGGGGGCTCCTGCGGTCCCGACTGCCCCCCCTTCTTCGAGCTCCTCATCCCGGGCGATCGCGAGGCGAACCAGGCCGGCGCCCAGCTCGGTCGCGCCGTCGACGGCGCGGGCGACGTGAACGGCGACGGCTACGACGACGTCGTCGCCGGTGCTCCCGGCTACGACGGGCTCCACTTCCCCTGCCCGATCGGCCAGATCTGTCCGACGGTCGATGCGGGCCAGGCCTATGTCTACCTCGGCAGCGCGAGCGGCCTCGCCGTCTCGCCGACCGTCCTGCTCACGGGCGGCAACCAGGCGGGCTCGCAGCTCGGCTACTCGGTCGCGGGGGCGGGCGACGTCAATGGCGACGGCTACGCCGACGTGATCGTGGGTGCGCCCTACTACGACGCCGCCGCCGGTGTCGACGAAGGGCGCGTCTTCCTCTATCTCGGCGGCGCTTCGGGACTCTCCGCCTCGCCGAGCTGGATCCGGAGCGGCGGCCAGGCGGGAGCGCATTTCGGCATCGACGTCGCCGGCGCAGGCGACGTGAACGGCGACGGATACAGCGACGTCGTGATCGGCGCCGACGGCTACGGCACGAGCGGCGCCGCCTTCGTCTTCCTCGGCCGCCCGACGAATCCGAGCTTTCCGCAAGGCCTCTCGAACAACCCGGCAAAGACGCTGCTCGGCCCGCAGCCGGGCGCGAGCTTCGGGATCACGGTCGCATCGGCAGGCGACCTGAATCGCGATGGCCGGGCCGATCTCGTCGTCGGTGCACCGACGACGCTGACGGGCGGGCTCCAGACCGGCGCCGTGCACGTCTACCACGGCGCGCAGACGGGCCCTGCCACGACGCCTTCGCGAACGATCACGGGCGAGACGCCGCTCTTCGATCCGAATCGCTTCGGCTTCGGCGTCGCCGGAGCGGGGGACGTCGACGGAGACGGCTACGGCGACCTCGTCGTCGGCGACCACTGGCTCACGGGTCCCGCCGGCTTCGCCCAGGGCAAGGCCTACGTCTTCCACGGCAGCGCGACGGGGATCGCGGCCACGACCGCGGCCGGCGCGGCGCGCACCTTCGCCGAGTGCCCGACGAGCTTCTGCGACTACGGTGTGACGATCGCGGGCCAGGGCGACGCGAACGGCGACGGGTTCTCGGACGTGCTGATCGGCGCCTTCAAGTACACGGACTCGGCCAGCTTCCAGGGCGGCGTATTCGTCCACCTCGGCAACGAGGGAAACGGCACGCCGCTCCAGCCCCTGCAGTCACTGGGCTTCGAAGGGGCGCCGCGGGCGCTGCTCGGTGCGACGGCGGACTGGTTCGAGGCGTCGATGAACCTCGCGAGTCCGGCGGGTCGAACCCGGGTCGAGCTCGAGCTCGAGGCGAAGTCGATTGGCCAGGCCTTCGATGGCCTCGGAACGACGAAGAGCGTGCGACTCGACAACGGGATCGATCCGCGCACGGGCGTCAACGAGCTCGGGAGCCCGAACGACGTCTTCCAATGGCGCGCGCGCCTGCGGAGCGCCTCGCCCCTCTTCGGCCGGTCGCGCTGGGTCTCGCTCCCGGGCAACGCCGCGCGGCAGATGGACGTGCGCGTGTTGCCCGAGCCGGGTGTGACGGTCGCGCTGGTCGTCGGAGTCGGCGCGCTCGCGAGCTTCGTGCGGAGTAGGCGGCGAATGGGAGGAGAATGACGCGCCGAGCCTACGCCCCACCCGGATCCGTGAAGATGCCGGCGAGGCCGGAGTGGATCTCGATCCACTCGGCGCCCGCCTCCCCGGCACGCCACGAGTAGGGCTTGTCCGGCGTGAAGTAGCCCATGCCCGGACCGACGCGCTTCGCGCCGAAGAAGAGCGCGCCGCGCAGCACATACATCACCTGATGCGTGCCATGTCGATGGGGGGCGACCCTGGCACCGGGAGCGGCCGTCTCGTGGTAGACGCAGAGCGTCGGCGTCTGCACGAGCGTACGGGTCACGAGGTCGCGACCGAGCACCTCGAGCAGCGGCGCCGTCTCTTCCGTGTCGCCGAGGATCTCGATGTTCGTACGACCAGGGATCTCGGATACGTCGAAGACGAAGGGGCGGCTCGGCGTGTCCTCCGTCAACGCGCTCGCGCCATCCTTCGGCGAGTCTTCGCGCTTCCAGTCGATCGCCATCGGCGCCCTCCCGCGCACGGGCTCCGGATCAGAACTTCGGATCCTTCTCCGAGCTCACGATCCACATGGCGAAGTAGTTCGCCGCACCGCCGTAGGCGTGGCCGAGGGCGACACGGGCCCCGTCGACCTGGTACTCGCCGGCCGTGCCGCGCACCTGGTTCGCCGCCTCGAGACATCGGATCATGCCCGACGCCCCGATCGGGTTCGACGACAAGACGCCCCCCGACATGTTGACCGGGAAGTCGCCGCCGATCGCCGTCGCGCCCTCGAGCGTCATCTTCCAGCCCTCGTTCTCCGGCGCGATCAGATGGCCCTCGAGCCACATCGGCTCGTACCAGCTGAAGGGCACGTAGAGCTCGGCACAGTCGATCTGCTTGCGCGGGTTCGTGATGCCGGCCTTCTTGTAGAGGGCCTCGGCGCAGTCGACGCCGGCCTGGGGCTTGACCGTGTCGCGGCCGGGGAACTGGGTGAACTCCGTGCGCTTGGCGTGCGCGATCACCCAGGCGGGCTTCTTCGGCGCCTTCTTCGCGCCCTTCTCGTTCGTCAGCACCATCGCCGCCGCGCCGTCCGAGGACGGGCACGACTCGAGGAAGTGGATCGGGTCCCAGAGCATCGGGGACTCCTTCACCTTCTTCTCGTCGATGTCGTAGAGATGCAGATGCGCGTTCGGGTTGCGCAGCGCGTTCAGCCGGTCCTTGACCGCGACCTTGGTGCCGACCTCGGGCGGGGCCCCGCTCTTGGCGATGTACTTGCGGATCCAGGGCGCGAAGGAGCCGCCGGCGCCCTGGGAGCCCGAGCGCCCGCCGCCGAGGGCCCAGGTCGCGTTGCCATCGCTCTGCTTCTCGTAGCCGAGCGTGAGCACCGTGTCGTACATCCCGCTCTCGATCAGCGTCGCCGCCGAGATCGCGGTCGAGGCGCCGACCGAGCCCGCCGTGTGCACGCGATGGATCGGCTTGCCGATCGAGCCGAGCGCGTCGGCGAGCGAGAGCTCGGGCATCATGATGCCTTCGAGCGCGTCGGGCGCCTTGCCGATCACGATCGCATCGAGATCCTTCCACTCGAGGCCCGCGTCCTCGAGGGCATTCTTCGCGGCCCATCGCACGAGCCCGTCGACCGTGATCTCGTGCCGCTTCGAGTACTTCGTCTGGCCGAGGCCTACGACTGCACAGCGCTCCATCTCGCGTCCCCCCTAGCTCGCGGACGCCTGGAGCGTGCAGAGCAGATTCTGTTGCAAGGCGCCGCCGCTCGACGCGTGCGCGAGCGCCCTTCCGGCCTCGCCCCGCTGGATCAGGCGGGCGGCCTCGCAGACGCGCGCGAGCCCCGTCGCCATCACGGGATGTCCGCAGAGCGGCCCGCCCGACGGGTTGATGCGGACCGAGTCCGTCAGCCCGAGCGCGTTCTTCAGCACGATCTCCTCGGGGCTGTAGGTCACCATCAGCTCGGCCACGTCGAAGGCGCCGCCGTCGAGACCGAGCTTCTCGGCCGCGATCCGGGTCGAGGTCGACTCCGTCAGGTCGCGCAGGCCGGGATGGCTCGACTCCATGCGGTGGTCGATGCCCGTGATCCAGACCGGGTTGTCCGAGAGCTCCCGCGCGCGGTCGCCTCGTGCCAGCAAGAGCATCGACGCGCCGTCCGAGATCGGCGGCAGGTCGTGTTTGCGCAGCGGCTGCGCGTAGTAGGGCTCCTTCAGCAGGGCCTCGGGCGAGACGTCCTTCGCGACCTGCGCGTAGGGGTTCGAGAGTCCGTCCCGCCGCGAGCGCGAGACCACCCGGGCGAAGTCCTCTTCCGTCGCCTTGCCGGAGTCGATCAGGGCGTTCGCCTGCATGCCCGCAAGCGAGATCGGATCGAAGCCGAGCGGGGCCAGGTAGTAGGGGTTGCTCTGCAGGGCGAAGATCTCGCGCGGTCGGCCCGGGGAGCTCTTGCCGGAGCCGGCGACGAGGGCCGTGTCGATGTCGCCCATCTGGAGCCGGACGTAGGCCTCGAAGAGCGCCCAGGCGCCGTCCATCTCGAGGTGCGACTCGTAGACCGGCGGCCAGGCCCCGAAGCCGTCGACGTTCGAGACGAACGCGAAGGGGAGCCCCGACAGGTAGTCGCAGGAGCCCGCGATCGTGAAGTCGACGTCGTTCCGCTCGAGGCCCGTCGCCTTCAGGATCTCGTTCGTGAGCGTGAGCAGCAGCAGCGGCTCCGTCTCCTCGAATGCCCGGTAGCTCGGGGTCTGGGCGACCGCGACGATCGCGATGTCCTCTTTTCCGTGTGTCCTGCTCGCCATCGGTTCTCGTACTCCGGGTTCGGGTCGGAAGGAGTCGCCCTCGCGGCGCAGCCTCTTCGATTCGGAAGGAGTCGCCCTCGCGGCGGGGCCTCAGTAGGCGTGCTGCGAGAAGACCTCGAAGGGCACGTCGGGCTCGCCCGTCGGCTCCCAGCGGTCGATCACGCCGCCCGTCCCGCCCCAGCGGTTGTCGATGCCTTCGAAGTCGCGCTCGGCCTCGGGCTTGAAGATCGCCTTCACGCGCATGCCGGCGCGGATCTCGTCCGTGCTGATCGTTCGCAGGTCCTGCTGGCCGAGGGGCGTATCCGCGCCGTCGAGCAGGACCGAGGCCCGGATATAGGGCTCCGTCTCCTTCTGACCGTAGTAGGCGACGGGGGTGATGATCGTGTAGCTCGTGATCGTGCCCGTGTAGGGCAGCTCGACGTCGTCCGCCTCGCTCATGGGCACGCGCTCGATCGGGTCGTAGCCCTTGCTCGGGATGTAGACCTTGCCCGTCGCCGGGCTCTTCTGGCCGATGAAGACGCCGCGCGCGAGGCCTTCGAGGTAGCGCTTGCGCGTCGGCGCGAAGCTCTCCTCGAAGTCGAGCGAGATCAGGTGCTGCGAGATGCCGACCTCGCCCTTGCCCTTCGCGATCTTCTGCTCGTAGGCCTCGGCTTCGGGGACGAAGTAGACGTCCGTGATCGCACCGACCCGCTCCTCGCGATACATCGCCTTGACCCGCATCCCGCGCTTCATCACGTCGACCGACGACGCCTTGACCGCGTGCACGATCGGCGTGTCGGCCCCGTCGAGGGCGATCGTCGCGAAGGCGAAGGGCTCCTGGAAGGGATGCTTGCGCGTCGGCTCGGCGATCCAGGTCCAGCTGCCGACGGTGCCGAAGGGGCCGACCTCGACGAAGTCGGGCTCGAGCTCCTCGAAGGTGTCGGGATCGAACTCGAGCGGCGGGCACAGGACCCGACTCCCCGACCGGATGCCCAGCAGCTTCCCGTCGCGCAGGCCGGTCAGGAAAGGACCGGTCACAGGACCGGTCGTCCGCTGGTAGGGATACTCGAGCGTGTAGTGCGTGGTCTCGAATTTCGGCATGCGGTCAGTCTAGGCAGGTCGGCGGGCGGGGTTCAAGGGGCCTGGGTGGGCGCTCGGATGGGGCGCCGGGCCCCGGAATCCGGTGGAATCCGGCGCTGCTCGTGTCGGCCGTCACTTCGCCTGGCCGGGATCCGGCGATCATCCCGCCGCGCGACCGGCCATCCCGGCCGGGAGGAGGACGACATGCGGCGAGAGCGAAGGGCGGGGCCCGGCTGGCTCCTCGTCGCCCTGCTCGCCCTGACCTTCACGGCCGCCTGCGTCCACCCCGCTCCCCCCGGCGCACTCGTCCCGGGACAGGAGGGCCTGGCGAGCTACTACGCGCCGTCGCTCGCCGGTCGCCCGACCGCCTCCGGCGAACGCTACGACCCCCGCGCCCTGACGGCCGCCCACCGCTCGCTCCCTTTCGGCAGCGTCGTCCGAGTCGAGCGCGTCGACGCCGCGCACGGCAAGCGCGCCGTGCAGGTCCGCATCAACGACCGCGGCCCCTTCGTCGACGGCCGCATCATCGATCTCTCCGGCGCGGCCGCCGACGAGCTCGGCATGAAGCAGGCCGGCGTCGTGCGCGTGCGGATCGAGCTCGTCTCGCTGCCGTAGCCGCGCGCGATTCGCCCCGTCGGTCGTTCGCGGACGCATGATAAGCTCGGCGCCCCTACCCATGGGAGGTCGAGACATGCGCTACCCGGTCTTCGGTCGCTCCGGCATCAAGGTCTCCGAGCTCTGCCTCGGCGCGATGACCTTCGGCGAGGAGTGGGGCTGGGGCAGCAACGCGAAGGAGAGCCGCGCGATCTTCGACGCCTTCGTCGAGGCCGGCGGCAACTTCATCGATACGGCCGACGTCTACACGGGCGGGACGAGCGAGCGGCTGCTCGGCGAGCTGATCGCCTCGGAACGCGACCGCTTCGTCGTCTCCACGAAATTCACGGCCGGACCCGGCGCACGCGACCCGAATGCGGCGGGCAACTCGCGCAAGAACATGCGGCGCGCACTGGAAGCGAGCCTCCGGCGCCTGCGGACCGACTACGTCGACGTCTACTGGGTGCACGTCTGGGACTTCCTCACGCCGATCGAGGAGGTCATGCAATCCCTCGATGATCTCGTCCGCGAGGGCAAGGTCCACTACGTCGGACTCTCGGATGCGCCCGCCTGGGTCGTGGCGCGCGCGCAGACGATGGCCGAGCTGCGCGGCTGGGCGCCGCTCTCGGCGATCCAGGTCCTCTACAGCCTGTCGGAGCGGAGCGTCGAGGGCGAGTTCCTGCCGATGGCCGACGCGCTCGATCTCGCCGTGTGCTGCTGGTCGCCCCTCGATCAGGGTCTGCTGACGGGCAAGTTCTCGCAGGGCAGTCCGGCGGGTCGCGACTCGGAGCGCAGCCGGCTGCGCGGCGAAGGCATCCCCGAAGAGAAGCGCTCGATCGTCGACGCGCTCGAGCGGGTCGCGGCGGAGCTCGGCAGCAGCCCCGCACAGGTCGCACTGCGCTGGCTGCGCATGCGCTCGCCGCGCGCGATCCCGATCGTCGGCGCCCGCACGCTCGCCCAGCTGCGCGACAACCTCGGGGCGATCCGCCTCGAGATCCCCGAGCCGCTCTTCGAGCGACTCGAGCGGGCCTCTCGGCGCCCGCTGGCCTGGCCACACGAGATGTTCGGCAGCCCCGCCCAGACCGGCTTCACCTACGGCGGCTTCCTCGATCGCATCGAAACGACGCGCCCCTTCCCCGTCTGCCACGAGCCCGGCTCGGGCCCGGCGAGCTACGTCGCCGAGGACGCCAAGAAGGCCTGAGGCCATCGGGCGCAAAGGCACGGTTCTCCCGGGTGCATCGCCCCTTGCACCTCACGCCATCGTCATGAGGTCCGGGAAGCCCGACGGGTCGTGCCGGCCGATGCAGAGGTGCTCGAAGATCCCGTAGCCCGTCTGCCCATCGAAGGTCGCGCGCGCCGCGTGGTCGATCATGCTCCAGGCCACGCGCTGTCTCGTCGCCTCGGCGTCGAGGTCGTGGTCGACGCGCTGGATCCACTGCTCGCCCATCCAGCGGCCGTGGTTCCAGCCATCGTCCTCGGGTCCGTAGCCGAGACCGACGCTGAGCGGCATCGGGCCGAGCGGCTCGATGTCGAGCTCGAGCCTGCGACCGCCGCGCTCCTTCACACCGATCCGGGCGCGCACGGGGTAGCGCGAACCCTTCGCGTACTCGATCTCGACCTCGGGCCAGCCGAGCTGGTCGACGCGGCCGTCGGGCCGGACGCGGATGGCGTGGTTGATCGTGCGATGGCCGTCGGGCTCCTCCTCGAGCACGAACATCAGGCCGAAGTCCTCGAAGCGGAGCGGGATCCAGCACCACCACATGGCGTGCTCTCCGAAGGGACGCTGGGGGCTCGTCGCGTCGCCGACCGGACGGACGCCCCAGGATCGATCGCGCGCGCCGACCCAATCCGTCGCCTGGACCGTACGGTCGTCGACGCGGACCCGCCCCGTCACGTCCGCCTGCTGCACGAAGCGGAAGGCGTCGAGGATCGTCGTCTCGCCCTGGCGGCGGATGTGACGCGGCTCGTCCGTCGCGGGCACCGCCGCCTGCCAGGTCAGGTCGACCTCGACCCCGTTCGCCGCCCCTTCGCAACGGAAGGCGACCGTCTCGAGCCCCTTCACGACGTCGATCGACATCGGCCCGACCTTCTGCTGCATCCGATCGTCGGAGAGCGATCCCGAGGTGCGCAGCGAAGTCAGCCGTCGCCCCTGCCGGATCGCCACATAACAGTCGATCACGCCGACGCCCGGATACACGCCGAGCCCCGCCGCCAACTGCAGCTCTCCGTCTCGACTCAGCGCGTGCATGATGCAACGGTCGTAGACGTTGCGATCGCTGGTGAGAAAATGCTTCATCGACTCAGGACCCTGGTGGATCGGGAACTCGTCGAGGGCAACGGGCATGGGGTCTCCTGGGTTCGGCCGTCGATCGGGACGGCGCGGGGCGAACGGGTCGCGCAGTCTAGTCCAACTGCGGGCGGCCCCGACCAGGCCGCCGGGCCGATCGGGATCGGGGCGTCACGCATGGATGCCCTACGCTCCGCGCCGCGACGCCCGACGTCGCGGGGAGTGCCCATGCTGAAGCGCAGCATGCAATCGATCGCCGGTACCTGGGTCTCGGGGCTGCTCGCCCTGCTGCCCATCACCCTGACGCTCGCCGTCGTCGGTTGGCTGGTCGGCGTACTGATCCGGAGCCTGGGGCCGGAGAGCGTGGTCGGGCGCCTCTTCGCCGCGGTCGGCGCACCGCTCACCGAGGACTCGCGACTCGCCTACCTGATCGGGACGCTGCTGCTGGTCGTGGCGCTCTACCCGCTCGGTCTCGCGGTACAGGCAGGGCTGAAGGGGCCCCTCCAGACGCTGGCCGACCACACCCTGCGGCGCATCCCGCTGCTCGGCAGCCTCTACGACACGACGGATCGCATGGTCGGGCTGCTCGACCGCACGCAGCAGGCGGACCTGCGTGCGATGAGTCCCGTCTGGTGTTTCTTCGGGGGCGAGGGGGTCGCCGTGCTGGCGCTGGCGCCGAGCCACGAGACGATCCCGATCGATGGGCGGGACTACCGTGCGGTACTCGTGCCGACCTCACCCGTTCCGATCGGGGGCGGGCTGCTCTACGTGCCGGCGGCCTGGGTGAAGCCGGCGGAGGTGGGGATCGACCGGGTCGTTGCGACGTACGTTTCGATGGGGATCACGCCACCCGTGGCAACCGTCTCGAAGGCGCGGACCGGATCGATCGAAGCCTAGGAACGGAACCCGACGGCCCGAGCGGGTGCCCAAGTCGCCGCACGCCATCGATTGCGTGCTTCTCGCTCGACGGGGGTACCCGACGAGGACCGGCCGCGCGCCGTCGATCCCGCCGCCCCCCTCCGGAGGATCGGGTGATGGATTCGTCCAGGTCTACGGCTCTCGTCTCGCTTCTCGTCCTCTCCTTCCTGCTCGGCAGCCTGCCGGGCTGCACGATCGTCCGCCCCGGCGAGGTCGGCCTTCGCCAGCGCCTCGGCCGACTCGAGCCCGAACGCCTCGACAGCGGCCCCCACGCCTTCATGCCGGGGGTCACGCGCATCGTGAAGACCAACGTCCGCACGGTCGAGATCTACGAGACGTTGCCCCTGCCGACGCGCGAGGGGCTCTCGGTCGAAGCGCAGATCACCCTCCTCTACCACGTCGATCCCGCTGCCGTCCGCAGCGTCTACACGCAATTCGGTCCCTCCTACGAGACCGTCTTCGTGCTCAGCAACTTCCTCGCGACGGCGCGCGAGGTGAGCTCGAAGTACTACGCGAAGGAGCTCTACGCGATCGAGCGCAAGAAGGTCGAGCAGGTCATGAAGGACGAGCTCGTCGCCCACGTCGCCGACAAGGGCTTCGTGATCGACGCGGTCCTGCTGAAGGACATCCTGCTGCCGCAGTCGATGTCGAATGCGATCCAGGACAAGGTCAACGCCGAGCAGGCCGCACTCCAGATGGAGTTCGTGATCGCCAAGCAGCAGCGTGAGGCCGAGCGGATGCGGATCGAGGCCGAGGGCGTCAAGCAGGCCCAGGAGATCATCAACTCCTCCCTGACCGAGTCGCAGCTGCGTTACAACCAGATCCAGATGCTCAAGGCCCTCGCCAGCTCGCCCAACACGAAGGTCATCGTGACGGGCGACGGAACCGGAAAGATGCCCCTCATCGTGAACGACTGAGGCGGCCGGAGGCAGTCGTTCGGCGCGTCGCAGGAGCCCCTGCGCCTCTTCGACGCGCCGAGCGGGAACCTGGCCACCGCCCGGTGTCGCGCCTCAGCTCGCGTCGGTCGCCGCCGCCGCGAACGCACGCAGCTCCCTCGCCACGTCCGGTCCGCTCGGCGTGTAGATCACCTCGCGGAAGCCCGCGTTCCAGAGCGCCTCGACACCGGCCCGTACGCTCGCCGCATCACCCGTGAGCTCGCCTCGTGCGGCACCGCCCGCCTGCGGCTGGTCGAGCAGCCCGCGATCACGCGAAGGCAGATGCGTCACGTGGCCCTCGAAGGCGAGCAGATGCCGCTCGTCCTCGGCGGCGAGCCCTTCGAGCGCCGCGCGCCAGACCGCGCCGCCGGGCATCGCGTCGACCGCCGAGGCCCCCCCGCGCGCCCACGCGCCGTGCCACGCCACGACGCGCCACGGCCCGACGGCCTCACGCACCCGCGGCGACTGCGGATCCTCGCCAGCCTCGAGCACGGTTCCCGAGACCATCGTCGCCGTCGGCAGCGTCGGGTGCAGCGGGCCGATGATCCCCTCCGCGATCTCCGCCGCGCGCGCCTGGCCGCGGGGGCCGAAGACGCTCAGCCAGAGCGGCACGTCGATCGGGCGCTCCGTTGCGAGCCCCGGCGAATGCATCATGCGCAGGACGCGGCCCTCGTAGCGAACCGTCTCGCCCGCGAGCAGTCCGCGCAGCGCAGCGACGTAGTCCAGGAGCGCGTCGAGACGCATCGGCGTCCGGCCCGTCGCGACCATCGCCGTGAAGCCCGTCCCGAAGCACGCACGCAGCCGACCCGGCGCGAGCCGCGCGACCGTCGCGAGACCCGACGCCATGGCCGGGAGCGATCGCTGCTGCGGGATCAGCACCGCCGTCGCGAGCCCGATCCGCGACGTCCGCTCCGCCGCGAGGGCGAGATGGATCAGCGGATCCTCCCAGAGCGCCGGCGATTCGAAGATCCAGACCCGCGCATAGCCGAGCGACTCCGCCAGGGCGGCGAGATCCGCGAAGTCGGGGCCCGGCGGCAGACCGCAGGCGAGCTGGTGGTCGGACATGTCGGGACCTCGTGCCGGATCGTTCGATGGGAGCCGCGCCATGTTCACCCTCGAGACCGCGGCCGCGCAAGCGCGATCGTCCCCATCGACGTCCATCGCCCCGCGCGCCGACACGATGCGCCCGCGCGTCGACGCCTTCCCGATTCCCTGCGATCATCCCCGGCCACCCACCAACGGCCGATCACCACCCGCCACGACGAGGAACCCGACCGACATGGACGACGCCGCCAGGAAGACCGCCCTCCGCATGATCCCCTACGGCCTCTACGTGATGACGGCCGAGCACGGCGACGAGATCGCCGCCGCGACCGTCAACTGGGTGACGCAGACCGCCTTCGCCCCGCCGCTCGTCGTGGTCGGTGTGAAGGTCGATTCGGGGGCCTACACGGTCGGTCGCGCGGCCGGCCACTTCGCCCTCAACGTGCTCGGCAAGGGCCAGCAGGGCGTCGCCTTCGGCTTCTTCAAGCCCGCCGAGAAGGACGGCAACACGATCAGCGGCGAGCCCTATCGCAAGGGATCGACCGGCGCGCCGCTCCTCGACAACGCGATCGCGAGCGTCGAGTGCCGCCTCGTCGAGGTCGTCGAGCGCGGCGACCATCACATCTTCGTGGGCGAGGTCGTCGACGCGCACGTCGCCCGACAGCCCGAGGGACGACCGGACGAGGCGGTCCTCGAGATGAAGGAGCTCGGCAGCAACGTCTTCTACGGCGGCTGAGGTCCGCCCAGGCGGGCCCGTCGTGCGCGACGCGCCGGCAGCCCACGCGGGACCGGCGCGCAGGCCTGCGGCGCGACGCACGCGACGAGGAGCCCTTCGATGGAGCATCGCCTGCTCGGTCGTTCCGGTCTGATGGTCCCCGTGCTGACGCTCGGCACGGCGACCTTCGGTGGCCGCGGCGAGTTCTTCCGGGCCTTCGGGAACGTCGGTGTCGACGAGGCGAGGCGCATGGTCGACCTCTGTCTCGACGCCGGACTCGACATGTTCGACACGTCCGACAACCACAGCCAGGGCGCCGCCGACGAAATCCTCGCGCAGGCAATCCGAGGCCGTCGCGACGACGTGCTGCTCGCCACCAAGGCGACCTTTCCGACCGGTCCGGGCCCGAACGACGTGGGCGCCTCGCGATTCCACCTGCTGCGTTCCGTCGAGGCGACGCTCCGGCGCTTCGGGACGGATCGCGTCGAGCTGCTGCAGATGCACGGCTTCGACGCCATGACGCCGCTCGAGGAGACGCTGCAGACCCTCGACGAGCTCGTGCGTTCGGGCAAGGTCCTCTACGTCGGCTGCTCGAACTACTCGGGCTGGCACCTCATGAAGGCGCTCTCGATCTCGGAACGCTACGGCTGGACCCGCTTCGTGGCGCACCAGGCCTACTACTCGCTCGTCGGGCGCGACTACGAGTGGGAGCTCCTGCCCCTCGCGCTCGACCAGGGCGTCGGCACGATGGCCTGGAGCCCCCTCGGCTATGCGCGGCTCACGGGCAGGATCCGACGGGGGGCCTCGCTGCCCGAGGTGAGCCGGCTGCATACGACGACGGGGCCCGCCGTCGACGACGAGCGTCTCTTCGCGGTGGTCGACGTGATCGACGAGATCGCGGCCGAGACCGGGAAGAGCGTGCCCCAGATCGCGATCAACTGGGTGTTGCAGCGACCGACCGTCTCGACGGTCGTGATCGGCGCGCGCAACGAGACGCAGCTGCGCGACAACCTCGGCGCCGTCGGCTGGTCACTCACGCCCGAGCAGGTGGCGCGGCTCGATGCCGCGAGCGAGGTGCCCCTGCCCTACCCCTACTGGCACCAGCGCGGCTTCTCGCGCAACCCCTTCCCGACGCTGCCGCCCCGGGAGCTGCAGGGAATCCGGAGCGGCCGTACGGGCGAATGAGGCGCGCGGCGGGGGCGACGAACACACCCGTCGCCGCGACGATCGCACCAGCAGCCCGGATCAGTGCACCCCGCGCCCGGATCCGCCCCAATAACGCGCGCGCAGGACCTTCTTGTCGGGCTTTCCGACCGCGGTGAGCGGCAGGGCCTCGACGACGTCGACACTCTTCGGTGCGTAGATCGGGCCCTTGCGCTCCTTGACCAGACCCTTGAGCGCCTCGACGTCGATCGTCTCGCCCGGTCGCGGGACGACGACGGCCTTCACGGCCTCGCCCCACTTCTCGTCGGGCACCCCGATCACCGCCGCGATCGAGACGGCGGGATGCGTCGCGAGCACGTCCTCGATCTCGCGCGGGAAGACGTTGAAGCCCCCGGACACGATCATGTCCTTCTTGCGATCGACGATCGTGAGGAAGCCCTCGGCGTCGCGGACGGCCATGTCGCCGGTATGCAGCCAGCCGTCGACGATCGTCTCGGCCGTGAGCGCGGGCTGCTTGAAGTAGCCGCGCATCACGCTCGGCCCCTGGATGCAGATCTCGCCGGCACAGCCCTCGGCGACGGGTCGACCGGCCTCGTCGAAGAGCTCGATCCGCACGTTCGGCATCGGCAGCCCACAGGACGCGAGCCTTGCGAGGTCGTCCGGGTCGTGGTGCGCCCGCCAGAGACTCGTCGCGATCGCGCCGCACTCGGTCTGGCCGTAGAGCTGGCAGAAGACGGGGCCGATCCGCCGGATACCCTCCGCGAGCCGGGCCGGCGACATCGGCGAGGCGCCGTACATGATCGTCTCGAGCTTCGAGAAGTCCGTGCGCTCGAGCTCGGGCGAGTCGAGCACGGCGTAGATCATCGTCGGAACGAGCAGCGAGAGCGTCGCCTGCTCGATCTCGACGTCGCGCAGCCAGCGCAAGGGATCGAATCCCCGCTGCAGGATCACACAGCCGCCACTCATCAAGGTCGGCGTGATCAAGGTCCCGGCCGCGTGGGTGATCGGCGCGCAGGCGAGGTAGCGACGCGACTTCGGAAGGTCCCAGCCCGAAGAGATCGCGAGCGACATCTGCGCGATCGCGTGCTCGGTCAGCTCGGCGGCCTTCGGCACGCCCGTCGTCCCACCCGTGTAGAGGAGCCACGTGAGCTCGTCGGGCCCCTTCGGACCCGGCCGGAGCGTCACGGCCCCGACGCGATCCGCCAGCGCGTTCAGGTCCTCCCCGACCTCCGCGGGCCCGAAGGTCAGTACGACTTCGACGGCGGGGCAGGCCTCGAGCAAAGCCCCCGCTCGCTCGGCGTAGGCGGGGTCGACGCAGAGGACCTTGAGCTCCGCCTCGTTGCAGGCATAGGCGTGATCCGCGAGGGAGCCCATCGGATGCAGCGCCGTGTAGCGACCGCCCGCGATCCCTGCGCCGACCTGCGACAGCCACGCCTCGAATCGATTCGGCGAGAGAACGCCCACGCCCTCGCCGCGCCCGAGGCCGCGCTCCTGCAGCACGCGGGCCACGCGTGCCAGGCGATCGGCCGTCTGCGCGTAGCTGTAGCTGCGCCCGTCGTCCCGGAAGGCCTCTCGCGACGGCCATCGCGCGAGGCTGTTCACGACGAGCTCCGTGTGCGTGACGGGACGATGGAGCGCGCTCGTGCTCATGGGGAGGCCTCGCATGCAGGAGAGGAACGCGGCACGGGCCGACGGGCGATCGTTTCCACCATACGCCGGGCGGCGTCGCGATGTCAAAGCGATCCGACGGAAACGGGCTCGAGCAGCAGGGCGACTCGGAGACGGCCCCGCTGCGCCTCGCCTAGACTCGGTGGATCGACACGAGGAGGATCGCGATGGCCGAGAGGCTCGAGGACTTCGACGACGTATCGGTCTACGGGATCCCGCCGGATCGGCGGGACGAGCTGCTCGCGCGACACGACGAGTGCGCGGTCGTGTGGACGACCTCGGACGGTTGGCCGATCGGCGTGATGCACCTCTACATCTGGCGCGATGGACGATTCTGGGTGACCTGCATGCCCGAGCGCAAGCGCGTCCCGGCCCTGCGTGCGCGGCCGCGGAGCTCCGTGATCGTCGCCTTCGAGAAGGAGCAGACGGTCACGGCGAAGACCCTCGCGATCGTGCACGAGCACCGCTCGGAGCACCACGATTGGTTCTACCGCGCGCTCGCGCGAAAGGTGCTCCCCTCGCAGCCGCGCATCGTGCGGGACGCCGGGGAAGGCGCCTGGATCGAGCGACTCGACAGCCCCGGCCGTGTCGTGATCGAGCTCGTCCCGCAGAAATGGATCAGCTTCGACGGCCGCAAGGTCGGCGCCCATGCCGAGGGCCGCTGGCAGCCGGGCGAGCCGTGGTCGGAGCCGGACGGAAGCTAGGCTTCGGCCCGGGCCGCGATCACACCCGCCGCTCGGGGAGGCTGACCATGGAAGAGAACACTCGTCGGAGGGCCCTGGGAAGGCGGCTCGCCGTCCTCGCCGCCATCGTCGTCGCCGCGCTCGTCCTGGGCCGACTCCTGATCGCCCACGCGGACGGCCCCTTCTTCATCTTCGCCGGCGGCCCCTTCCGCTCGGGCGAGCGCCTCGACTACGCGAACATGGACTGGGAGGCCCTCGACGACCGGACCGAGCTCGAGATGGAGATCGTGGGCGCTGCGACTTCGATCACCCTCTGGTTCAGCGTGTACGACGGCGTTCCCTACGTCGCGTGCGATCTCGACTGCATGGGCGGCCGGCTGGAACGATGGCCCCAGCAGATCGCGCGGGACGACCGCGTCGTCGTCCGCCTCGACGGCAAGCGCGTCGAGGGGCGCCTCGTGCACGTCCCGCACGGCACGGACGAGTACGTCGCCGTGCGCGCCGGTCGCGAGCGGAAGTATTCAGGGGAGGATGGCGTCCGAGCGGCTGCCGAGACCGCCGCGCACGACACGGTCGTCGAGGTCGGCGAGGTGCTCACGGGACGCGCCCGCCGCGAAGAGCCCGGAGACCGGCTCTACCGCGTGGATCCGCGCCCCGGCGAGGGCTGAACGCGCAAAGCGAAGGCGCCGGCCGGGTCGTCGGGAGAATCGACCGCCTCCGTGAAGCGCTCCACACGACCGCGCTCGTCGCCTGCCTACGATCGGTCCATCGACCCATCGGAGGCCCCGGGCCATGCGACGACTGCTCCTCTCCCTGCTCGCTCTCTCCTTCGCCCTCGCGATCGCCGACCCCGCCGCCGCGTCCGACGGCGTCCTCGAGATCAGCCGGACCTGCGCGATCCAGACGGGCTGCTTTCCCGGGGACGCTCCGGGCCTGCCCGTCACGATCACGATGCCCGGCGCCTACCGACTCACGAGCAACCTCTCGCAGGCCTACAACCCGCGCTTCGACGGCGTGACGACGGCGATCGACATCACGAGCCCCGGTGTCGACCTCGACCTCGGCGGCTTCGCCATCTCCTGCTTCGACCCGGAAGCGCCGTCGAACGAGCCCTGCGGTGGCAGCGGCCACGGCATTGCCACGAGCGGCGGCTTCCAGGCCGGCATCCGCATCTCGAACGGCTCCATCTTCGGCATGCCTCAGGATGGCATCCATCTGAGTGGCGGTGACGGCTCCCTCGTCGAGAGTATCCGCTCCTTCGGCAACGGTCAGGACGGCATCATGGTCGGCGGTGAGGCCGTCGTCAGCGACTCGACCTCTCGCGACAATGGCCGGCATGGCTTCTGGCTCGGCCAGGGCAGCACGCTCCAGCGCTCTTCCGCCAGCCGCAACGGCGGCGATGGCGCCTTCGCCGCAACCGGCAGCCTCGTCACGGGCAACACCTTCTACGCGAACCACGCCCGCGGCATCGACGCACGCACGGGCACGACCGTCTCGAACAACACGGTGTCGTCGAATTGGGGAAACGGGATCCAGGTCGGCAACCGTGTCCACGCCCGCGGCAATACCATCACCGCCAACGGGGGCTGGGGCCTCTACTTCGCCGGCGGGGTCCGATCCGGCTACGGCGACAACCTCATCGCCGACAATGCGAGCGGCAATGTCAGCACGAACTCCAGCCTCGGCGTCTCCGCAGGAGGCAACGTCTGCGGCGACACGACCAGCTGCCCCTGAGCGGAACGACGCCGCTGCAGCACACGAACGCCATCTTGCGGAGGGCGGCGCTAGGCCTGGACCCCGATCGCCATCTTGCCGAGGAAGTCGATCTTCCCGATCGACACGCCCTTCGAGCGCAGCAGGTCATAGGCCGTCGTGGCGTGGAAGAAGAAGTTCGGGAGCGAGAAGGTCCGGATGAAGTTCTCCGCCGTGAAGGGCAGCTCCATCTTCCCCATCCGGAACACGACCTGTCCGCCCCCCAGCGCGTCGACCTTCGCCCGATCGAGCCCGCGGAGCGTCTCGAGCGTCGTCGCCGTCATCTTCTGGAGCCCTGCGTAGTCGACCTCGGGGTAGCTCGGCGGCGAGAACGCGCCGCTCTCGAGGGAACGGATCGCGCCGAGCGAGTGGTGGGTGATGCAGACGACCTGGAAGTGGAAGTTCGCCATGTCCGGGTAGAGGCGCGCGTCCACGAGCTCGGCCGGGTCGAGGCCCTTCTCCCGGCAATGCTCGGCGCCCTTCTGCAGGAAGCCGGTCGCGGCCTCCACGATCTGCGTATAGGTCCCGACGCTCAGGTCGTACAGCGAGATGCTCATCGCTCTCCTCGTCGGGACGCCTCGGGTCCCTCTTCGCGGTCCAGATGCACACGCCGCATGAACGCGCCCGGCCGGGCGCCTCGGCGTGCGCCGCAATCCTCCCGCGCCGCCCCCGCCTGCGCAAGCGGTCCGGTCGAGCCTCACAGAGCGGCGTGACCCGCCCGTCGGACCCGCCCATCAGAGCGGAGTGACCCGCCCGTCGGACCCGCCCGTCAATGCGGCGTGACGCGCCCGTCGGGCCCGCGCACGAGGCTCGGCACGAGGCCTTCGAGCTGGGCGATCACCTGCATCGCCAGCAGGTCGCTCGACTTGCGCGAGTCCGGGATGCCGCCATTGATCAGCCAGAGATGCGGCTGCGCCGTCGGCCGGCTCATCGTGCGGTACTCGCCGTCCTTCGGATCGACGCCGTTGCATCGACCGACGCGCTGCGCGACCTCGGGACCGAGCAGCGCCTCGATGTCGTTCGCGAGGTCCCAGAAGCCCGTGCAGAGGACGACGGCGTCGAGCTCGACGAGCTTGCCGTCGTCGAGCAGGGCGCCCTCCGGCACGAATCGCTCGATCCGATCGTAGTCCTGGATCTTGATCAGGCCGTCGACGATCGCCTCCGAGGCCCCGACGTTCAGGTAGTAGCCCGCCGCCTCGCGGAAGAGCTTGATCGACCAGCCGGTCTCGTCGTCACCGATCGTGAGCTTCTGCCCCGCCTTGCGCAGCCCCTCGTGCAGCGTCGCGTGGGTCCGCTCCGTCATCTGCGTGTAGACCTTCGCCCGCTTGATCCAGAGCGGATAGGGCATCGCGCTGCGCAGGAAGTCGGCCTCCTCGGTCGAGACCCGCGCGTAGTCGGCGCCGAAGGCGATGACCTCGCTGATGTTCACCACGCAGGAGGGCCCGCGCTGGGCCATCGTCGTGTCGGCGCCGCGCAACGCCAGATCCAGGGAGATGTCGTGTCCCGTCGTCGAGGAGCCGACGACCATGACCCGCTTGCCCGCGAAGGGTGCGCCGCTCTCGAACGCGGTCGAGTGCATGACCTCACCCCGGAAGGCATCGAGCCCGGGCAGCTCGGGGATCCGGGGCCGCCCGCCGACGCCGCCCACGGCCAGCACGACGTGCGTCGGCCGCATCCGTCGGATCGTCCCGTCCGCCAGCCGGAGCGGCACCTCCCAGGTCCGGGTCCGCTCGTCGAAGCGGCACTCGAGCGCCTCGGCATTGCCCTGGAAGTTCAGGTTCATCAGCTTCGCATAACAATCGAGCCAGTCCGCCCACTGATCCTTCGGCGTGAAGAGACTCCAATGGTCGGGGAGCGGGACGTAGGGCAGGTGATTGATGGTCGTCGGCGTGTGCAGCGCGAGCGCCTCGTACCGGCCACGCCACATGTCGCCGGGATTCGCGTTCTTCTCGACGATCAGATAGGAGACGCCCTTGCGCTCGAAGCGAGCGCCGACGCAGAGACCGGAGTGGCTCCCGCCGATGATCAGGACGTCGGGGTCGCGCTCCGAGAAGTCGCGCTTGGCGGCGTTCCATTCGGCGTAGCTCTGCCCCGGGAAGGCGGGCTCGAAGCCGAGGCGCGGATGCCGCTCCCGGGGCTCCGGGGCGCAGTCGAGCTCGTGGAGGGTCGTCGCAACCATGTGCGCGCGCAGCCCCGCTACCGCATTCGCGTCCTCCTGCAGTCGTGCGAATCCCTTGCCGCGGCCGACCGCATTGCGGAAGGCGAAGAAGACCTCGACATAGGGCTCGCCGATGAAGTCGGCGACGCGCGGGGCGGAGCGATCCGGGTCGAGCTGCAGGTCCGTGAAGCCCGTCTTCGCCGCGGCCTCGAAGACCGCGTCGCGCAGGGCGTCGCGCCCCCAGAACTGACACGTGTCCCAGGTGAGCGAGACCATGTCACGCCAGTAGGAGTCCTCGAGGAAGAGCCCGTCGAAATCGGCTCGCCGTCTTCCCGAGATCGCCTGCTCGAGGGCCTCGAGCCAGGCCTGCGTCCGGTTCTCGAGATCCGCTCCCGCTCCCGCGTCCTGCTTCGCCATCCCGTCCTCCTCACGTCCCCGATCGACGCGTGATCCGCACCGTGCGCCGGCGTCCCCCGCGCAGCGACCGCTCGGGCGTCGCATCTTCGACACGAGCGACGAAAATACTACATTCATGACGAATTCCGACAAGGGGCCTGCCCCGAGGGATCCCGCCTGGACGGGGGTATCCTCGGGCGTCTGGATCGCGTCCGGCGTCGGACGTCGGGGATGGAAGGAGAGGACGGCCGTGCCGGAACGCACGCGAGGAGCTGGCTTCGACCGGACCGAGCGAGCCGTGCTGGCCGCCGCGGGCGAGCTCTTCGACCGCAAGGGTTTCAACCAGACGAGCCTGCAGGACATCGCGGACGCCGTCGGGATGGCCCGCTCGTCGCTCTACTACTACTACGACAACCGCGAGAAGATCCTGGTCGCCGGCATCGAGGAGCTGACGACGGCGCGCAACACGCTGAACGGGGCCATCCGCGAGATGCCGCGGGATCCGAGGGCCCGGCTCGACGGCTTGATGGTCGGCCTCGGCGAGCTGATCAGCTCGCACCCCCTCTGGATCCGGGTGCTGCTGCGGGACGAGACGGCGCTGCCCGAGGCGACCCGCCAGCGCGACCGCGACTCGCGCCTCGAGTACTTCGAGCTGCTCGCCGACACGCTGCGCGAGGGGATGGAGCGCGGACTCTTCCGCCCCCGCGACGAGCGCGCGACCGCCCTCACGATCATCTCGGCCCTGACGGGCCTGCAGGGGCAATACGCCGCCGCCGCCGTCACGAGCCTGCGCAATACGACCCGACTGATCGTCGACGTGCTGCTCCAGGGCATCCTCGCCGACGAGCCCCAGCCGGGCCCGCCGCTCGAGCGGGGGCTGGACCTGATCGCGCAGGGCGTGGAGCTGATCCGTCGCTCCGCTGGGGGCTGATTCAGGGCGGGACTCGAGGGGCTAGAGTCGCGACTCGCCTGCCCCTTCGCGCACCGAAGTCGCCGCCATCCGGAGTCCGCCATGCCCGTCGTCCTCGTCCCCGCCCCCTACCGCGGCCCGACCGGTGGCCAGGCCCGGATCGAGACCACCCGCGACACGATCCGCGCCTGCCTCGAGGAGGTCGAATCGCGCCATCCCGGCTTCGGCCCCCTCGTTCTCGACCCGACGACCGGCGGGCTCCATCGCTTCGTCAAGCTCTTCCTGAACGGCGAGCTGCTCGGCCGGGAACCATCGATCCTCGACACCCCGGTCGCGGCCAGCGACGAGATCGAGGTGCTGGCCGCGATCGCTGGCGGCTGAGCGCCGCCCCCGATATCCGAGTCGGCGCCGGTCTGCGCGCCCTCGCGATCCAGAACGCTCGATCCGGCGCGCGCGGCTTGCAGCCCGCGGCCGATTGTCGGACCCTGAGGCGTCGGCCGACACGCCCACGCCTCGGTCGCTCCGCGCCAGCCGGGCCCGAGACCCGTCCAGGAAAGGAACGCAGACATGCCGGGATTCGACGACGATCGCCTCCTCTATGTCGACATGACGACGCAGACGGCCCGCTTCGAGCCCTTCCCCGCCGAGTGGCGACTGCTCGGCGGTCGTGGTCTCTCGGCCAAGATCCTGACGAAGGACTGCGACCCGACCTGCGATCCGCTCGGTCCGGACAACGTCCTCGTCATGGCCCCGGGCGTGATGTCCGGGACGACCGCCCCCACCTCCGGCCGCATCTCGATCGGCGCGAAGAGCCCGCTCACGAACGGCATCAAGGAAGCGAATGCCGGCGGCAACCCGGGTCAGGACCTGATGAAGCTCGGGATCCGGGCGATCGTCGTGACGGGCCAGCCGAGCGACGCCGAGCGGCGCTACGGGCTGCGCGTCGACGAGAACGGCGCCGAGGTCGTCGCCGCCGACGACTACAAGAACATGATGAACTACGCGGCCTGCGCGAAGCTGCTCGAGGGCGAGTCGAAGCGCGCCAGCGCGATCTCGATCGGGCCCGCCGGCGAGCGCCGGCTGCGCGGCGCCTCGGTCGCCTGCACGGACCAGGACGCCGAGCGACGCCCGGCCCGCCACGCCGCGCGCGGCGGCCTCGGCGCGGTGATGGGCTCGAAGGGCCTGAAGTGGGTACTCGTCGATCCCGGCAAGGCGCGCACCCGCCAGCCCGCGAGCGGCAAGGACTTCAACGCGCTGACCAAGCGCTACACGAAGGCCTACCTCGACGGCCCGCAGATGTTCAAGCACGGCACCTCCTCGGTCGTGCCCGTCGCGAACATGCTGCACACCTTCGTCTACAAGAATCGGACCGTGGGCCAGTCCCCCGACGTCCAGACGCTCGATGGGGCGCGCATCGTCGAGAACTTCGACAAGCGCGGCGGCGGCATGCACAACTGCATGACCGGCTGCATCGTGAAGTGCTCGAACGTCGTGCACGATGCCGACGGCAACTACCGCACCTCGGCCCTCGAGTTCGAGACGATCACGCTGCTCGGCTCGAACTGCGCGATCAAGACCGTCGACGAGGTCGCGATCCTCGACCGCCTCTGCGACGAGCTCGGTCTCGACACGATCGAGACCGGCGCGGCGCTCGGCGTCCTGATGGACTCGGGCGGCATGGACTGGGGCGACTCGGAGGCGGCCGCGCGGCTGCTCGAGTCGATCCAGCAGGGCGACGAGACGGGCTGCATGATCGGCGACGGCGTCGTCGAGACGGGCCGGCGTCGCAAGCACAAGCGCGTGCCCCACGCGCGTGGCCAGGCGATCCCGGCCTGGGATCCGCGTCCGCTCAAGGCCACGGGCGTGACCTACGCCGCCGGGCCCATGGGTGCCGACCATACGGCCGGCCTGATCGTGAACCCCGGTCTCGCCCCGGACCAGTTCGCCCAGGCCTCGCAGGAGGCGCAGCTCGTGAACATGGTCTGCGACTCCTCGGGGTTCTGTCAGTTCCTGCAGCCGAGCCTCGACGACATCCGTGAGTATTACGGCCTCCTCTACGGCATCGAGATCTCGCGCGAGGAGATCGCCGACCAGGGCTGGGAGTGTCTGCAGGACGAGTGGGCCTTCAACAAGGCCGCGGGCTGGCGCGACGAGGACAACGGCGTCTCCGAGTGCCTCGTCGAGGAAGGGATCGGCCCGGACAACGTCATGAAATTCGACGTGCCCCTCGACATCATCAACCAGTCGAAGGTGCGCTTCCCGGCCCGGGAAGAGCTCTTCACGATGAAGGCCTCCGGCTGATCCGAGACCCGCTCGATGCGCGACGTTCGGATGCGCGGGTTCGCGACGCGCGCGGACGTGGAGGACGTCCTCGCGTTCCTCGAGCGGCACGCGAGGGTGCTCGACGCCGAGCGCGTCCCCCTGCTCGAGAGCTTCGGGCGGGTCCTGGCCGCGCCCGTCGTCTCGTCGGTCGACGTCCCGGGCTTCGCACGCTCGGCGATGGACGGCTACGCGATCCGGGGGGCGGAGTCCTTCGGCGCCTCGGGCTATGAGCCGATCCGTCTGACGATCGTGGGCACGACCCTGCCCGGACGCCCCTTCGAGGGCGTCCTCCAGCCGGGTCAGGCCGTGCGCATCATGACCGGCGCGCCCGTGCCCGAGGGCGCCGACGCCGTCGCCAAGGCGGAGATCTGCGAGGAGCGCGACGGCGTCGTGCTCGTGAGCGAGTCGGTCGCGCCAAGGAAGAACGTCGGCGCGATCGGCGAGGACATCCGCCGCGGCGACGTCGTGCTCGAGACGGGGCGGCGGCTGCGACCCCAGGACGTGGGCCTGCTCGCCTCGATCGGCGAGGCCGAGGTCGAGTGCGTGCGGCGTCCGCGGGTGCGTCTGCTCGTGACCGGCGACGAGCTCTTGCCGGCGGGCGCCCGGCCGACGGGGGCGCGCATCGTCGACAGCAACTCGGTCGTGCTGCGCGGGCTGGTCGCGCGCGACGGCGGCGACGTGCTGCCCTTCGAGATCGTGCCGGACGTGCCCGAGCGGATCGCCCAGGCGATGCGCGATCCGGCCTACGACGTGCTGCTCGTCTCGGGTGGCACCTCCGTCGGTCAGGAGGACCACGCGCCCCGACTGCTCGCCTCGCTCGGACAGCTCGACCACCACGGCATCTCGATGCGCCCCTCGAGCCCGACGGGCATCGGCCGCATCGACGAGCGCCCCGTCTTCCTCCTGCCCGGCAACCCCGTCAGCTGCCTCGCCGCCTACGAATTCTTCGCTGGACCCACGATCCGCGGCCTCGGCGGCCGCACGCGCACCTGGCCCCATCGCGTGACCCGCCTCCCCCTCGCCCGCAAGCTCGCCTCGGAGGTCGGCCGCACGGACTACGTACGCGTCGCGATCGAGGACGGTCGCGTCGTACCCCTCGCGACGGCGGGCGCCTCGATCCTGTCGTCCACCGTGCGCGCCGCGGGCGCCGTCGTCGTGCCGCGGGAGCGCGAGGGCTACGCCGAAGGCGAGCTCGTCGAGGTCCTGCTCTACGACGAGGATCCCGCCCAGCCGGTAGACGGAAGTGCGGCATGAAGCAGTCCCAATTCCTCGAGATCCTCGATCGCGACGAGGCCGAGCGACGCTGGCGCGCGGTCGTGCGGACGACGCCCTTCGAGCCCGAGACGATCCCCCTCGACCAGGCGCTCGGGCGCGTGCTGGCGGAGGACGTGCGCGCGGAGGTCGACGTGCCGGGCTTCGACCGCGCGAACATGGACGGCTTCGCCGTGCGCAGCGAGGACACCTTCGGCGCCTCGGAGCTCGAGCCGCGGCGACTGCGACTGAACGACGAGACCCTGCCGACGGGCGTGGCACCGACGATCGAGGTGCGCGCGGGCACGGCGACGACGATCGCGACGGGTGCGATGCTGCCGCGCGGCGCCGACGCGGTCGTCCCCGTCGAGGTCACGCAGATCACGGCGGAGGATCCCGACCACGTCCTCGTGCAGGCGGCTCGCGTGCCGGGCGCGGCGATCTCCTTCGCCGGGACGGACATGGGTCGCGGCGAGACCGTGCTCTTCGCCGGCACCCGGCTGACGTCGCGCGAGACGGGCGTGCTCGCCGCGATCGGTCGCGCCGCCGTGTCGGTCCATCGCCGCCCGCGCGTCGCCGTCCTGTCGACGGGCGACGAGATCGTGCAGCCCGGCGAGGCGATGCGCCCGGGCCTCGTCTTCGACAGCAACGGCCGCATCCTCGTCGACGCGGTCCGGGAGCTCGGCGCCGAGGCCGTCTTCCTCGGCGGCCACGCCGACGATCCCGATGCGCTGCGCGCGGCACTCCGCGGTGCGCTCGACTCGGCGGACCTCGTCCTCCTCTCCGGCGGCACCTCGAAGGGCGAAGGCGACCTGAACGCCCTCGTCGTCGGCGAGCTCACGCCCGGGATCGTCGTGCACGGCGTCGCCCTCAAGCCGGGCAAGCCGATCTGTCTGGCCGCCGACGGCGACAAGCCCGTCGTGATCCTGCCGGGCTTCCCGACCTCCGCGATCTTCACCTTCCACGAGTTCGTGGCGCCCCTGATCCGCGACCTGGCGGGACTGCCGGGCGCGCGGCGGGAGACGCGCCGGGCGCGACTCGCAATGAAGACGCGCAGCGAGCGCGGGCGGCTCGAGTACCTGCTCGTCGGGTTGGTGCAGGACGATTCGGGCGGACTGGCGGCCTATCCGATGGGCAAGGGCAGCGGCAGCGTCACGACCTTCAGCCGCGCCGACGGCTTCGTTCGGATCGGTCGCAACGTCGAGATCGTCGAAGCGGACGAGCCGGTCGAGGTCACGCTGATCGGTCGCGACGTGCCGGTCGCGGACCTCGTCGTCGTCGGCAGCCATTGCTCGGGTCTCGATCTGATCGCGAGCGAGCTCGCCCGGAGCGGCCTCTCGGTCAAGCTGCTCGCCGTCGGCAGTCTCGGCGGACTCGAGGCGGCGCGGCGCGGCGAGTGCGACGTCGCCCCCGTGCACCTGCTCGACCCCGAGACCGGCGCGTACAACGAGCCCTTCCTCGAGCCCGGCACCCGTCTCGTGCGCGGCTACGCACGCATGCAGGGCGTCGTGACCCGCCCCGACGAGACCCGCGACGTCGAGACGCTGCTCGCGGATCCGTCGACGCGCATGGTGAACCGCAATCGCGGCGCGGGCACGCGCGTGCTGATCGATCGGCTGCTGGCGGGACGCACGCCGCCCGGACACGCCTACGAGCCGCGCTCACACTACGCCGTCGCCGCGGCCGTCGCCCAGGGGCGGGCGGATTGGGGCGTCACGATCGAGGCGGTCGCCCGGGAGGCGGGGCTGCACTTCCGCCCGCTCCAGCCGGAACGCTACGACTTCGTCGTGCCGGCGGCGCGCTGGGAGCGGCCGGCGGTCCGGCAGCTCGTCGCGATGCTCGACGATCCCCGGTCGGATCTGCGCGCGCGCCTCGCGGACGAAGGCTTCCCGGCCGAGTGAGCCGGAAGGCGGGCGCGCCCGTCGCCCTCGCCGGACTACCCCGAACGGAGAGCGCGCACGAGCCGCTCCATCACCTCGGCCGCGCTCTCGAGCTCCGCCCCCGACCAGCTTCGCAGGAGCGAGGAGAACGTCTCGTCCTGCGTGCTGCGAAGGCGCCGCGAGACGGCACGCCCACGCGCCGTGAGGCGCAGCACCCGGGCCCGACCGTCCTGGGGGTCGCGACGGCGCTCGACGAGCCCTTCCCGCTCGAGCAATCCGACCTGTCGGCTGACGATGCCCGGGTCGGTCTCCATCCGTCGTGCGAGCTCCATGAGTCGCGCATCGCCGTGCTCGACGAGCTGGTAGAGCACGCGCTGCGCGGCACCGGGCACGGGGACCTTCGCGCGTTCGGCGCGCACCGCGTCCGCCTGGCCGCTCCGGGAGAGCCGGTTCAGCTCGACCATCGCCTGCTCGATGCGCCGGAGATCCTTGCGCCGGGTCACGCAACGCCCTCCGGCCGCGGCCAGTCGTAGCGCGCGAAGAGCGGAGCGAGGCGGGCCTCGACCTCCTCGGGCCCGAGGCCGAGCTCGGCGAGGGCATAGCGATGGTCCGGGCGGTAGGCCCGCGCCGCCTTCGCCGCCTGCGCCAGCCGCTCGGCCGCTGCGGACGTGAACGTGAGGCCGAAGCGCGCGTAGACTTCGCGCACCGTCGCCGCGGGCCGCTCGACGAGGTCCTCGTAGCGCACGACCATGGCGCGGTCGGACGGGAGCCCCTCGAGATCCGCGAGCGGATGCAGATAGAAGCCGACCGAGCTCTCGACCAGAAGCGCAAGGCCAGCCTCGAGCGTCTCCGCGTCGCATTGAGCGGCCTTCCAGTTTCGCTTCATCATCTTGGCGATGCTCGGCATCGTCTCGTAGGGACTGCGCAGGCAGACGACGAAGCGCGCGTCGGGAAAGGTCTCGAGCAGGCTCGGGATCTTCGAACAGAAGAGCGGATTCTTCGACAGGTGGATGCGATCCGACCCGTTCAGGTAGAGCTGGCGGCGGACGCACTCGCGGTAGTAGCGCATGACGCGTCGCCGCTTCGCCGCGGGCAGGGAGCCATGGTCGAAGGCCTGGTAGTCCGCCGTGTCCCGGAGATCGGGGAAGAGCACGGAGACCGTCGACGAGCTGAAGGGGATCGTCAGGAGGAACTCGTCCTCCTCCGGCCCCGTCAGGCTCATCGGATGCATCTCGCGCCCGCGCGCGAAGACCCGGTCCTCCCAGGCCCGGATCCACGCATCGATCACGCCCCCGAGCAGGCGACGGTCGAGGTGGCCGAGCAGGCGCACGACCTTCCTCTGGAGGATCGACGGCAGCACGAGCTCGTAGGTCATGAACCAGCTGAACCGGTCCGTGTCCTCCGCGAGCAGCCCGTGCAGGAGCGACGTGCCGCTCCGCGCATGTCCGATCACGAAGATCGGCTCGCGGAGCGCGACACGCCGGAAGCCGGGGAAGAACACGTGGTCGAGCGCGAAGCAGACGGCGTTCACGAGGGCGAGCATCGGTACGACGACCGCGAGCACGATCAGCATCCGCCGACGGCCGGACGAGCGCGCATCTCGGATGCCCTTTCGAAAGAGGCGCAAGTAGAGTCGGAGGTCGAAGGGCATCATGCGGGATCGACGTCGGGTCGGAAGGGCAGGCCCGGAACGTCCGCGAGCGGCACGATGCGCGGCCGCGGGCAGGGCGGCACCCCGTCGAGGTGGTACCAGCGGAACTGCCAGACGCCTTCGTCGTGCCCCGCCGCGTCGATCCACTGCGCGCCCGGGGCGCCGGGGTCGCGCCGCGAGACGACCAGCCGGACGCCGCCGTCGGGACGCCGCGGGGCGAGGCGGGCGTTCGTGTGGATGCGGTGGTTGCCGTAGTCGAAGGACTCGCCCCAGTAGTTGCTCAGCACGAACATCCAGTAGGGGCATTCGGCAGGCGGCACGAAGTCGACGACCGCCGCCTCACCCTCGGCGAGACGCCACCAGCCCGACGAGAGCTGGTTGTACGGGATGCCCTGGTTCTTCGCCATGCGGACGGGATCGCTCGGCTCGAAGCGGTTCAGGACGTCGTTGCGGAAGTGGTCGGAGAGGTCGAAGAAGAGCCGGTTGCTGCCGCGGATGTAGCGCGCCGTTCGTCGCAGCGAAGCGGCGACGAAGCCGGGATCGAGAGGCGGCGGGGGCTCGCTCCGGTCGATCCGCTCGAGCCGGAAGCGGCCGGGCGTCTCGACGGTTCGATCCCAGAAGGTCTGCCGGATCATGAGGGTCGTGGACCCGGGCCCTAGCTCGATCCAGTTGCCGGGCTGCTCCGTCGCCGAGAGCTCGATCTCGAAGCGCCCGTCGGGCCCGATCTCGAAGTCGTCGAGATCGACGAAGGCGACCGTGCTCCGCCCCTGCTCCTTCTTGCCATAGGAGCCGCCGTATACGGCGATCGACACCGTATGCGCGTCGCCGCGCGTGCCGTAGAGCCGGTAGCGGAACGCCTCGGAGACGTAGGCGTTCAGATGGATGTTGTCCGGGTTGTCCCAGCCGAGCTTCAGGGTCTCGTGCAGGCTCGTCACGAGCAGGGGCTTCGACGCATCGCCGCCCTCGAGCGTGAGCTCGAAGGCGGAGCGCAGCATCCGCGTCAGGAAGCGATACGCCTCGGCCACGTCGACCGGCTCGGCCGGCGCGCCCGGACGGAGCAGCTCGTGACCGATCTCCTCGAGCTCGCGGCAGAAGGCGCTCCAGGCCCGACCGCTCGCCAGCTCCTCGTCGCTCCGCGGACCATCCATCAGGTACTCCGCTCGGGCTCCCCCGTCTGCCGGATCCGGGCGCGTGGATCCGCGCATCGATAATCTTGACATGGTCAAGTAAACGCTTCAAGCTCGGGCTGGTCGCATCGCAGACCGTGTCGGCGTCGGCCGGGTCGCCGACCCGAGCCCGAGCCACGACGCCTGGAGGACGCATGGCCATCGACGAGCGCGAGGCCGCCGCCGTCGCGACCGGGCTCTTCGGCCCCGAGCGGGCGGACGCGCGGCTCTACGAGGTGCTCTGCACGACGCGCGCGATCCGGCGGCTACGCCCCGATCCGATCCCCGACGACGTGCTCGAACGCGTACTGAGCGCCGCCCTCTGCGCACCGACCGGCGGCAACGCCCAGCCCTGGCGCGTGCTCGTGCTGCAGAGCGAAGACAGGAAGGCCGCCCTCGCAGAGCATTTCGCGGCGACCTGGGACGAGTATTCGGCGCCGGGCAAGGCGGCGATGCAGCGACTGCCCGCCGACAAGCGCGGACGCGGGGAGCGGGTCATGGCGGCCGGAGACGCCCTCGCCCGGGACTTCGCGCGGACGCCCGTCGTGCTGGCCTGGCTCCACGATCCGAGGCTGCTCGCGAACGAAGGCGAGATCGACGTGCAGCCGAACTTCCTCTTCGGCGGCTCGCTCTACCCCGCGATCCAGAACCTGCTGCTCGCGTGTCGGGCGGAGGGACTCGGCGGCGTGATCACGACGATGATCTGGCGGCGCGAAGACGCGGTGCGGCGGGCGCTCGGCGTGCCCGATCCCTGGCGCCTGCACGCGATCACCCCGATCGGCTACCCCGCCCGGGGCGGACACGGTCGGATCTCGCGCAAGCCCATCGGGCGCATGGTGTACCGCGAGACCTGGGGCGAGGCGTGGCGCTGACGATTCCCGCGATGGGACGACGAGGAGCGAGCCGGTGAAGCGATTCGAGGGTCGGAATGCGATCGTGACGGGGGCGAGTCGGGGGATCGGTGCGGCCACGAGCGAACGGCTCGCCGCCGAGGGCGCGAACCTGCTGCTCGTCGCGCGGACGGTCGAGCAGCACGACCATCTCGCGGGCAGCCTGCGCGAAACCCTCGATCGATGTCGTCGCTTCGGCACGCGGGTGGAGACGCTCGCGGCCGATCTCGCGGACGAGACGAGCCGCGCGAAGATCGTTCCACATGCGCTCGAGCTCTTCGGTGGACGACTCGACATCCTCGTGAACAACGCCGCCGCGGCGATGTACGCGCCGAACGCGACCTACCCGCTCAAGCGACGTCGCATCACCTTCGAGGTGAACGTCCACGCCCCCGTCGATCTCATGCAGGCCGCGCTGCCCGGGATGATCGAGCGCGGGGAGGGCTGGATCGTCAACCTCTCGAGCGGGAGCGCCCGGCTCATGCCCGGCCCACCCTTCGATCTCACGCCCGCTGGCCGCACGATCGGCGTCTATGGCGCGAGCAAGGCCGCGCTCAATCGCATCACCCAGGCCTTCGCCGCCGAGCTCGAGGGCACGGGCGTCCGCATCAACACGATCGAGCCGCGTGCCGCGGTGCTCAGCGAAGGCGCCGCGGAGCTCGTCGGCGACCAGCTCTCCGACGACCAGATCGAGTCGATGGAGGCGATGGTCGAATCGATCCTCGCGGTCTGCGACGGGCCGCCCGAGCGCACGGGCGGCGTGCTCGTCAGCCTCGACCTGCTCGACGAGCTCGCGATCCCGATCCGGTCGCTCGACGGAAGCCGCCCCCATCCCGGTGGGCAGCGCGTCGAGCGCGGGACCTGAGCGCGAGAGCACGGTCCGACCGGCGCGCAGTCGACGCGCCCGCTCAGGCCGAGGGCGATCCGCGACCCGCCGCGCGGCGGAGCCGATCGCGGATCGCTGCCCATCGCTCGTCCGCCGGCGGATGCACCACGAGGATCCGTTCGACGTCCGGATCGGCGTCGAGCCGACGCAGCTCGGCGTAGAGCAGGGCGGCGGCGCGATCCGGATCCTCCGGCAGTCGCAGCACGGCGTCACCGCGCTCGCGCTCGCGATCGAGCCGATCCGAAGCGACGAGTCGGAGCGGCTTGCCCGGCGAGTAGTGGCGCGTGGTCTGCCCGGGCGAGCGGACGGGCGCCGACGAGCCGGCCGATCCAGTCGCCGCTTCGTCCTCCTCGGCACGCGGCGGCCGCCCCGTCTCCGGCTCGTCGAGCCTGAGCATGCCAGGACGCAGGACCTGTGGCCGCTCGCCCGTCACGTCGACGACCGTGCTCTCGATCCCGACCTCGCAGGGCCCGCCGTCGAGCACGAGCAGGTCCGCGAGCCAGGGGCCGAGCGACTCCACCACGTGTCGGGCCGTCGTCGGCGAGACGGACTCCGAGCGGTTGGCGCTCGGCGCTGCGATCGGCAGGTCTACTGCACGCAGCAGGGCGAGGGCCACGGGATGCGACGGGACGCGCAGGCCGACCGTTGCACCGCCAGCCGTCACGACGTCGGGGATCGCGTCACCGCGTTCGACGACCAGCGTGAGCGGTCCCGGCCAATGCTGCGCGGCGAGCCGCTCCGCCGCGTCGGGCCATCGCCCCGCCAGCCGCCGTGCCGCCTCCACGCTCGCCACGTGCACGATGACGGGATTGCTCGGAGGTCGGCCCTTCGCGGCGAAGATCCGCTCGACCGCGGCGGCGTCGAGCGCATTCGCCCCGAGGCCGTAGACCGTCTCCGTCGGGAAGCCGACCAGACCGCCCCGACGCAGGATGTCGGCGGCCTCGCGAAGGGCCGCGTCGGTCGGGGCGAGGATTCGGGCGGGCACGACCGGAGGGTAACGCTCGCGGGCGCTCGATGTCCCGCTGGCGCGCCCGGACCGCCGGCCCGTCGGCGGCGCCGTACGCCCGGCCGTGCGACGCTAACGCCCCCGAGCGCGGGCCCATCCGCCCGACTCGTCCCGGAGCCCGGCATGCAAGGCATCGTATTCGACGGCCAGACCCTCGCCCTGATCGACGACCTCGAGGTCCGCGATCCCGGTCCCGGCGAGGTCGAGATCGAGATCCGCGCGAGCGGCGTCTGCCACAGCGACCTGAGCGTCGTGAACGGCACGATCCCCTACCCCACGCCCGTCGTGCTCGGCCACGAAGGCGCCGGCGTCGTGCGGCGCTGCGGAGAAGGCGTCGCCACCCTCGCACCGGGCGACCCGGTCGCGCTCTCGACCCTCGGACAATGCGGCGCGTGCCCGGCCTGCGACTCGGGACGGCCGACGATGTGCAGGGAGACCTTCGGCAAGCGTCCGACGCCCTTCCGCGCGCGCGGCATGCCGCACCACAACTTCGCGAACCTCTCGACCTTCGCCGAGCGCATCGTCGTCAAGGCGAACCAGGCGATCCGCATTCCGCCCGAGGTCCCCTTCGCGTCGGCGGCGCTGATCGGCTGCGGCGTGCTGACGGGAACGGGCGCCGTCTTCCACCGCGCGAAGGTCGGCCCCGGCGACTCCGTCGTCGTGATCGGCGCCGGCGGCATCGGCCTCAACGTCGTCCAGGCCGCGCGCCTCGCCGGCGCGCATCCGATCCTCGTGCTCGACACGAACCGCGAGAAGCAGGCCCTCGCCCGGCAGCTCGGCGCGACCGGGTTCGTCGATCCGCGCGAGCACGAAGACGTCGTCGCGGCCGTCAAGGCACGACTCGGGGGCTGGGGCGCACGCCACGTCTTCGAGTGCGTCGGCGCGAAGACGCTCATGGAGCAGGCGATCCAGATGGTCGACTGGGGCGGGAATGCCGTGATGTTAGGTGTCCCCTCCTCGGAGACCCGGGTCGAGTTCCTGCCCGCCGCCACCTTCCTCGACGTGACGATCATGGGATGCCGTTATGGGTCGAGCCAACCGCAGGCGGACGTCGCCCGGATCTGCGAGCTCTACCTCGCGGGCCGACTCGAGCTCGACGCCCTCGTCAGCGCCCGCTACCCGCTCGCCGACTGGCCCCGGCTCGTGGAGGACATGAAGGCCGGCCGGATCGCGCGGGGCGTACTGGAGATGCCCGGGGGCCGATGACCCGACGCGTCGCAGGGGGCATGCGGCCCGGCGTCACCTTCGGGGTGCGCGCCGGCCGACGCCTGGGTGGCCTTCCCGTCAAGGCGAGCCAGGCCCCCTGAGAATGCGACGCGATTCACGGCGGGGCCTGGGCCGCGTCGCGCTCGCTTCGGCTAGATTCGGTCGGCTCGCGACACAGGAGACGCCCCCATGTTCGAACACGAAGACCCGGCCGACATCCTCACGACCGACGAGGCGTACTTCGACGACGACGGCGTCGACCGACCGCGACGCACCTTCGATGCCCAGCTGCTCGCGGAGCCGGTCACGCTGCTCCCGAGCCGACCGCCGCTGCCGATGTCGAGTGGGGATTCGGTGAAGGCCGCGATGCAGGTCATGCGGCGGGAGCATCGCGGCTGCGTCGTGATCACGGAGGACGGCACGCCGCGCTCCCCGCTCAAGGGCATCTTCACCGAGCGCGACGTGCTGCTCAAGGTGATCGATTCCGGACGCAACCCGGCGGACGTACGACTCGCCGACGTGATGACACCCGATCCCGAGTCGCTGCGCGTCGACGCGAAGCTGGCCTGGGCGCTCAACATGATGTCGGTCGGCGGCTTCCGGCACCTGCCGATCGTGAACGAGCACGGCTGGCCCGTCTTCATCCTCTCGGTCCGGCTGATCGTGGACTTCCTCGTCGAGTCCTTCCCCGCCGAGATCCTCAACCTGCCCCCGGACTTCGAGCGCGACCGGAGCCTGCCGCGCCACGGCGCCTGAGGCCCGGCCGCCTCCCGACGCACGCGCATCCGGCCTCCCGGTCGACCGGGAGGCCCGCCACTCGACCCCGACGGCCCGCCCGCCACGCACGGCAACGGCAGTCCCTGCGCAACGCGCGGGTGACCGCGCTCGTGCGCCTTCATCCTTCCCCGACAGCGCCCGAAAGACCCGAGGTATCCGCCCGCTCTCGCCCGAGGAGCCCGCATGCCCCGCGTCCAAAGTCTCGTCTCCCTCCTTCTGCTCGCCGCCCTCGCCACGGGCTGCGCCACCTCCCACGGCACCCAGGTCGTCGAGCGCCCGACCGAGGAGCCGCAGCTCGAGTCGACCGCCTTCGAGCTGACGGCCGCGCCGAGCGCGATCGACGCCTCGCCGCTTCGCCTCGTCCTCGAGCGGGTCGAGCGCTACCGGGTCCGACACGGGGGCGAGAAGGCGACGGTCGAGACCTATCAGGCCTATCAGGCCTACCACGAGCTCTGGGAGGTGCCCTTCGGCGCCGTGGTCGCGGGAACCGCGCTCGCCTTCTTCTTCCTGGACGGCTCGGACGAGATGTTCGCGACGGGGCTCGTGATGTTGAACCCCGCCCGGAACGTCGGGCACGGGGACATGCTCCAGCGTGACATCGCCAGCGAGCCGCTGCCCCCGCGCGAGGAGGAGCGGATCGTGCGCATCCCGATGCCGGGCGCCCGGGTCCGCGTCGCCCTCCGCGGCGGGGCCACGCGCAGCTTCGAGACCGACGCCTCGGGTGCGATCGAGGTGCCGCTGCCCGCACTCCTCGATCGCCCCCTGCGCAGCGCGCCCGACCGCCTGCTCGCCGAGGCCGCCCATCCGGAGATGGGCGAGGCGCAGGCCCGCGCCGTGATCCCCGTCGAACCCGACCTCGGTCGGCGGCTCGCCGTCGCTGCGCCCGCCGCGCTCGTCCTGGCGAAGCCCGGTCGTCCGATCGGCGAGGTCGCCGAGGCCGTCTTCACCCTCAAGCGCCTCGGCTTCGCGACCTTCGCCGCGGACCGTCAGGAGGCCGCCCTCGCCGCCGCGACGCGCGCGCCCGACTGTCGCCTCGGCGCCGGGAGCGAGGGCTGGATCTACGTCTCGGGCGGCTGCCGGAACGGACTCGCCCACGGCTCGGGCGACGCCTACGACGCCGCGAGCGAGCGTCGGCTGCGCGGTCGCTTCGTCGATGGGCAGCTCGTCGCGGGCGGCTACGAGGACGTATCCGGCCTCGCGCTGTCGGGGGACTGGAAGGGCTTCCGGCTGCACGGACGAGGACGCCATCTCGAGCGGGGGGAGCTCCAGTACGAGGGAGGTTATGCCGCCGGCGAGCGGCACGGCGACGGCACCTGCCTCTTCGAGGGACGCTTCGAGCGCTGCGAGCATCGCGCGGGCCAACGGGTCGACGCGGTCTTCGTGATGCGCGCCGAGCTGCGGGAGAGCCGCGCCGAGCTCGCCCGCATGCAGGCGGAGCAGAAGCGGATGCTCGAGGCCCAGGCGGAGGAGGCCCGGCGCATCGAGGCGGAGCGCGTCGCCCTCGAGCGCCGACGGGCCGAGGAGGCGAGGCGGCGCGAGGCGGCCGCACAGCAGGCCTCGAGCGGTCCGAGCTTCGGGCAGGTGATGGCCTTCGGGCTCGGCGCAGCGGTCGTGGGTGCGGCGGACGTGCCGATGGAGATGAAGGCCGACATGACCGGCGCGCTCGCGCAGGACATCTTCACGGACACGAACGGAACGGCGCTGCAGCAGGTGCAGGAGAAGTACGCGGTCGCGCCGGCGTCGCCGGGTGTCGGCTCGAGTGAAGGGCTCGGCGCCGGCTCGACTGCGACGGGGACCGGGACCGGGACCGGCGGCGCAAGCTCGACCGGGAGTGGCGGCTACCAGGACGCCACGATCCGCGTGAGCTGCTCCTCGAATCCGATCCCGATCCGCTTCAAGACCGCGCAATGCCGCGCAGCGCTGGAGGCCTTCGCCCAGGCGATGGCCTGCAACGAGATCTCGACCCCCGAGCGGATGGAGGCGGTCGAGTCCCGATGCATGCGGGACTGCGGCCATCGTCAATGCCTGCAATGACGCCTCGCCCGCCCGGGCGAGGGCCCGTGCGGGCGACTTCGCGGTCGGGCTCGCTCGGCGGGATCGGGCTCGTGATCGCGATGCTGCTCGCGGCGCCGCCCGCGCGGAGCGAAACCGACGAGCTCGAGGAGACGCTCGACGACACGTTGCGGGACGCCTGCCACGGCTGGATCGCGACGGAAGCCTTCGACGCACTCGCCCGCGGCGTCGGCCTCGAGCGCTCGCCCCGCTGCGATCCGGATGCGGCGAGTCCGTCGACGCCCGCCTGGCCGGCGCGTCCCGAAGCCCGCCCGAGCGGCCCGCCCCGGGACCTCGGGCCGCGTCACGACCCGAACCTCGACATCGAGATCGAGTGCGAGATGGAATTCATGTGCGTCCAGTCGCGCGTCGGCGCACGTCGCGCCGGATACCCGCTCTCGCAGGCCGACTACGAGCGCATCGCCCTGCATTGCGACCAGCGCTACGGATGCATCGAGGATTGGCTCGAGGACTGGCCACGGCCCCTCCCCGCGCCGGCGACGGCGTCCCGGACCGCCCCGACCGAACGCACGAAGCCCGGGCCCGCTCCGGCCGAGGAAGGGATGCGCACCCCCGCACCCGCCCCGGTCCCGGCCGCACACGCACCGACCCGCACCGCGTCCGTCCCTTCGGAGGACGCCGACGCGGTCGACGACAACCCGATCTTCGCGATCCGCTATGCGCAGTCCGGCCACAGCCGCGACACGCTCGAGGCACGTTATGCCTACACGAACCGGGCGGCGGTCCCGCTGCGGATCGGTCCCGTCCGCGTGCATCTGCGCTGCGCCGACGGCCGCGAGGAGGTGCACGGCCTGGGACCGAGCCTCGACGTGATGCCGGGCCGCGAGGCCGCCGGCACGTGGTCGCCGAGCGAGACACCCGCACGAGAGCTCTGCGCGGGCAGCGCGATCACGGACCATCGCGCGGAGCCCCTGCCCCCCGCCAGCCAGCCCGGCATCGGCGGCCCGGAGGAGCAGACGCTGGTCTGCCGGGATGGCCGTCGCCTCTACCCCGTCGTCCAGATGCAGGAGGACGGTCGGCATTTCCGCATCACGTCGAGCGACGGTGGAGCACTCGTGGTGACCGCCGCGAGCTGGGACGCGCGGGCCATCGCGGCGACGTTCTGCGGCGGCACGGTCGCGGATTACGGCTCGCGTGTGGAGTGGGTCGCCGAGGGCCGTGCGTACCTCTCGAACGACTTCGGTCGCTACGTGCGGCAGTGGTCTCAAGCCTGCAGCGAGGATCCGGACGCGTGCCAGCGCCTGTACCGCCGCGCGAACGGCACCCCATGAGCGGGAACTCGTGCGGCCGCCGCTGAGCGGACGTGCGAGCGCCGCCGCCGGCCGCCGCGCTCGCGCCAGGCGGACTCGCAGGCCCGGATCCGGTGCCACGGACCTTGCCTGCTAGCCTCGCGTCGGGGCCAACCACCGCATGGCGACGGGACCTACCGGGCCCTTGTGGAACGACGGGACGATGGGCGACCGACCGAGGATCCATCTGCGCGAGGAGCTGATCGCCCTGGCCGACGCCGCGGCCACGCAGTCGCTCAGCTTGATCGCTGCACCGGGCGGAACCGGCAAGACGAGCCTGGCGCGCGCCTGGCGCGCGCGACTGCAGAGCCCTTCTCTCGCCTGTGCCTGGGTGGGGCTCTCCGAGGCCCATGCCGAGCTCTCCTTCTTCGCGGCCGACCTGGTCGAGGCGATCCGCGCCGCGCAGGTCGACGCAGGGCCCGCCGGATCGGGAGCGGCGACCTTCGGCGAGTCGATCCAGCGCCTGCTGGGACTGCCGTCGGCGCTCGACCTCGATCAGGTCCGGAGGCGACTCGTGCTCGAGCTGCGGCAGCTGCCCGCGCCGCCCGTGATCGTGCTCGACGCGTACGAGCATCTGCCGGAGAGCTCGGAGAGTGCGCGGCTCGTCGACGACCTGCTCCGGTTGGACCCATGCCCTGCGCGTTTCGTCCTCACGACCCGCGGCCGCCGTCCCTCCGCCTTCGCGCGGCTCCTCGCCGGGGGGCAGGCCCTCGAGATCGGCGCCGACGCGCTCGACCTGCGCACGTCGCAGGTCGCGGACGTGCTCGGCGACGAGGGCGTCGACGCAGACCCCGCACTCGTGACGGGACTGCTCGCTCGCACGCGGGGATGGGCGATCGCCGTGCGGCTGATCGCGCGCTCGCTGGCGATGCAGCCGCCCGAGCGACGGCTCGACTGCATCCGCGCTCTCGGCGATCACGACGATCTCTTCGACTACATCGGCGGCGATCTCCTGCGACACGTCTCCCCCGATGCACGCGCCGTGCTCGAGGTGGCGGCGCGGCTCGGCCCGACGACGTCGGCCGTGCTCACGGCGGCGGCCGCGCCCGACGGCGACGCGATCGCGGGCCTGCGCGAGGCTCGCGACGCCGGCCTCCTGCTACTCGAGGACGACCGCCTCGTCCTGCACGACCTGTGGCGCGAATGGCTGCTCTCGCCGACCCGACGGCCCGCGAGCGGATCGGACGAATCGACCCTCCGCCTGCGCCTGGCCCGCACGCTCCGCGAGGCGGGGCACCCGCAAGATGCCCTCGAGCAGGCGCTGGTCGCAGCGACCGCTCCGGAGGCGATGGAGCTGATCGAGACGATCCTGATCGAGCACGGCCACGCCTGGCTCCACATGGGCCAGCGTCGGCTCGTCGGCCGATCGCTCGCCGCGCTCCCGCCGGACCGCGTCGAGAGCGTGCCGCGGCTCGCCGCGCTCGAGGGCCTCCGCCTCTCCGGCAGCGACCCCGATCGTGCGATCGCCTACTACGAGCGCGCCTGCGAGGCCTACCGCGCCGCGGGCGATCTCGAGGCCGAAGGAACCTGCCTGCACGAGCTCGGCGTGATCGCCGTGAACGAGAACCGCGCCGACGTGATCCGCCGCGTGCGTCGGCGGATCTTCGCCGTCACCCGCGCCACCCGCGGCACCCCGCTGCGCGGCATGATCCTGATGGGCCTCGGCGTCACGGCCCATCTCGCCCAGCGCTACGCCCTCGCGCTGCGCCTGCTCGACGTGGCCCGGACCTACGAGCACCACCCGCGCGAGTACGGCGGCATCGTCCTCGTGCAGGCCTCGATCCTCTTCTTCCAGGGGCGCTTCGACGAGATGCTCCGTCGCCTCGACGAGGCCCTGGCCCGCCCCGAGCAGCGTCGACACGGCGCCTCGTACTCGGTCCTGCTGGTGTATCGCGCGATGGTCGAAGGGGCCCGTGGCATCGAGCCCGACACGCAGCGGCTGCGCCTCGAGGAGGCCTCCGAGTTCTTCGCGCGCTGCCACTACACGAACAACCGCCTCCGCGCCGAGCTCGCCCTCGCCCACGAGCTGCGTCGAAGCGGGAGGATCAACGAGGCCCTCGAGCACGCCGAGCTCGCCGTGGCCCTCGCGCGCCGCATCGAGCTGCACGAGGCGACCGCCGCCTCACTCGGGATCTGCGCCCGGCTCCGCCTGCTCGCGGGCGACAAGGATCGCGCCGGAGAGGCGGCCCACGAAGCCCTCGCGTGCCTGCCGACCCCGGATGCCTGGAGTCCGAACCAGGGCTTCGGGCCGGCCTTCGTGCCCGGCGTGTTGCTCGCCGGCCTCGTCCTCGCCGAGCTCGGCGAAGAGGAGACGGCCGCGCGATTCCTGCAGACGCATCGACGATTGCTGACCCGTCCGGCCGCACCGATCGCCGAGCACATGCGGCTCGACGTGACGAGTCGGATCGCTTCGCTGCGGGGAGACGCGGCCGCGCGCGATCAGTCGCTCCGCGAAGCCTGGCGTCTCGCGGAGCGGGCCGGGCTCGACGGCTTCGCGCCGGAGCTCGACGAGGCGCTGCTGCACGGAAGCGCTGCGGCCGCGCGGGCGCTCGGCCTGCGCGGGGCGGTACTCGATCGGGTCCTCGACGAGACGGGAGAGCCGCCCGAGCCGCCGCTCGCGCTGCAGACGCTCGGCGGCCTCGAGCTGCAGGTGAACGGTCAGGCCGTACCGGAGCGGGCCTGGCGCGGTTCGACGACGCGCCGACTCCTCGCACGACTGCTCGTCGCAGGCGAGCGCGGCGTGTCGCGTTCGGGACTCGAAGCGGAGCTCTGGCCCGAAGTCCCGCCCGACCGGGCGCGCACGAGCCTGCGCACGGCGCTCTCGCGACTCCGCGACGCCCTCGAGCCCCGCCGGCGGCGGAGTCCGAACGAAGCGCCGCTCGTTCGGGTCGATGGTGATCGCATAACACTCGAAGCGGATCTGCTGGCGGGCTGGGACGTGGCGCGATGGCGCGATGCGGCGCAGCGAACGCACGCGGCCCTCGAGGCGGGACGACGCAGCCGCTGGCAGCGCGGACTCGCGCAGCTCGAGTCCCTGGATCGAGGTGCCTTCCTGCCCGAGCTCGACGACCTCTGGGTCGTCGAGGCACGCTCCGCCTTCGAGATCGAACGCGGCCGGCAGGGCCAGGCACTCGCCAAGCGCCTGCTCGAGGCGGGCGACGAGGCGGCGGCGCAACGCCTGACGGCGCGGATGCTCGACCCGGACGCAGAGCGCGAGGACGCCCGGGGCCTCGATCCGCCGGATCCCTCGCCCTGAGGCGACGTCGTCAGGCCGCCTCCACCTCGACCCGGATACCCGTGAGCCGTCCCATGCCGCCGACCGGATCGAAGCTGCCCTCACCCGTCGGCGAGAGCGCGTTCACGTTGACGCCGGGAAGCGCCATCGCGACGGGCATGCCCGTCGTGCGTCGATTCCCGAAGCCGTGACTCATGGCGACGACCCCTTCGCGGAGCCGCTCGTCCAGGGCGAGCTCGGCGCGCAGCTCGCCGTGCTCGTTGCGGACGACGACAGACTGACCGGCGACGAGCCCGCGCTCGAGGGCGTCGCGCGGATTCATGAAGAGCGGATTCGTACGCCCGCCCTTCGTCTCCCGCAGCACCTTCACGTTCTGGAAGCCCGAGTTCAGCATCCACGGCGTGCGTCGCGTGATCAGTTTGAGCCCGCCCGAAGGCTCGCCCGCGAGCTCGAGGAAGATCGGCTCGGCCCGATCGAGCGTTTCGTCGAGCGCCGCAGGGCAGGCGTCGAAGACCCCGCCCGGCGCGATCCGCTCGAGGAAGCCGCCGGGCGTCGCTTCGGGCAGGACGACGACGTTCCCCTCTGCGCGCCTCAAGGCGTCGATCGAGTGCCCCGTCTCGGCGAGACGCCCGTCCCAGAGCGTCGTCAGCCAATCGTCGCCGGGCAGGTCGAGCAGCGAGGGCCGCCCCATCTCCTGCAGCACGCGGGAGAGGATCCAGGCCTCGGGGCGCCGCTCGCCTCGCGCAGGCACGACGGCGGGGGTCCATTGCAGATAGGGCCTTCGCTGCACGCCCTGCACGAAGTAGTTCAGGTCCTCGCGCTCGAACCAATCCGTCGCGGGCAATGCCCAGTGCGCGAGCTCCCCCGTCGCGTTCCGGTAGTAGTCGATCGAGACGAGCAGCTCGAGGGAGGCCAGCGCCCGCTCGAGCTTCGGACCGCCGCCGATCGAGAGGACCGGGTTGCCCGCGACGACGAAGAGCGCGCGGATCGGCTCGTCGTCGTCCCGGATCATGTCCGCGAGCAGCGAGCCCGGCGGCGTGCCGCGCGCCGGCCGATACCCGCCCCATCGCGTCAGCCGCGGCGCGGAGGCCTCCGGCGGCAGCGTCATCGGCGGCACGCCGCGCGCCGGCAGCACGTTGCCGCCGCGCCGGTCGAGATTGCCGGTCACGAGGGAGAGCATCTGCGCCAGGTAGTAGGCGAGGGTCCCCTGCCGACCCATGTTCACGCCCGTCGAGACGTGGATCGCCGCACCCTCGGCCCGTGCGAAGTCCCGCGCCATCGCGCGGATCCGCTCCGCCGGAGTCCCGACGACGGCCGCCACGCGCTCGGCCGGATGGCGCGCGACGAAGGCCCTCAGCCGATCGATCCCACGCACGTTGCGGAGTGCCCGCTCGTCGAAACCGAGGTCGGGGTCGCGATCGATCTCGTGGATCATCGCCGCCAGCAGGTAGGCGTCGGTATCGGGACGGATCTGGACCGTCTCGCCCACGTCCGCGAGATCGTCGAGGGCGAGCGGGTTCACGAAGACGAGGCGGGCCCCACGCCGTCGCGCCGCGCGCAGCGTGCCGACCGGGTCCGGCGTCGAGAGGAAGGAGAGCTGACTGACGCGCGGGTTCGTCCCGATCAAGAGGACGTACTGCGCGTGATCGAGGTCGGCGACGGGATGGATCTCGGCAGAGCCGTAGAGGATCTCGCCGATCACGAATTTGTTCGCGCAGTCCTGCGTGCCGGCGTTGAAGAGGCGTTCGATGCCGAGGCTCGCGGCGAAGAGCCCCGTCGCCATCGACCCGACCGCGTTGAACGCCGACGGGTTGCCCATGTAGAGCGCGACCGAGCGGGGGCCGTGCTCCGCGAGCAGACGCTCGAGCCGGGAGGCGATGGCCGGGAGCGCCTCGTCCCAGCTCGTGCGTTCGAAGCCGCCATCGATCCGGCGCTGGGGATGATCCAGACGGTCGGGATCGTGGTGTATCTCCCGGGCGAGCAGGCCCTTGTGGCAGGCGAAGCCCGCCGTGACGGGATGCGCGCGGTCGGGACGCAGATCCGCGAGGCGACCGCCCTCGTCCACGACCGCCTCGAGGCCGCAATTCACCTCGCAGAGCCGGCAGAAGGTCTTCATGCGATCGCGTCGGCCGCCCGCTCGACCTCCTCCGGATCGCCGCAGGTCGGAACGAGATGCACCTCGTCCGCGCCGAGATCCTCCATCTGTCGCAGACGATCGCGCAGCGCGCGCACGTCCCCCGTGAAGCCCGCGTGCTGCTGGGCCGCCTCTCGCGCAGCGGGATCCAGCCAGTTCATGTAGCGACCGAGATGCGTCGCCATCTGCTCGCGCGCCTTGGCACCCAGCGCGAACCAGAAGCCCGTCACGAGCTTCGGCCTCTCGCGCCCCGCCTCGGCCCAGGTCCGCCGCGCGAGCTCGAAGACGGGCGCGACCTCGTCCGGCGTCGCCGCCCAGGTGAAGCCGCAGAGCCCGTCGGCCCAGCTCGCGGCGAGGCGCACGGCCTTCGGTCCCATCGCCCCCGCCAGCAGCTCCGGACCGCCCGCGCGAAACGGCTTCGGCTCGACCGGCCGCAAGAGCCCCGGCACGACCGCCTCGCCCCGCCAGATGCGCTTCATCGTCTCGACGTCCCGGGCGAGCGCGGCGTTCTTCTTGCGCGCCGGATCGGCGCCGACCGCAACGAGGTCCTCGTCCCGTCCCCCGATCCCGAGCCCGACCGAGAGCCGCCCCTCGGAGAGGACGTCGAGGGTCGCCAGCTGCTTGGCCAGCATGACCGGCGAGTGGATCGGCATCACGATCACCGTCGAGCGCAGCACGACCCGCTCGGTCAGCGCCGCGCACGCGCCGAAGAGCGCCACGAGCTCCGGGTTGTAGAAGGCCATCCGCTCGCCGAAGGCCAGCACGTCGAAGGGACCGGCCTCGATGCGACGCGTCCAGTCGAAGAGTCGCTTCCGGTCGAGACCCGGATCCATCCCGGGCAGCGTCATTCCGATCTTCATGGGCTCCTCCCTCAGCGGCCTCGAAGCATCGCGCAGCCCGTCCCCGACCGCCCGGGTGGTTGGAAGTGCCGAACACCGGCAGCGAGACCCGCGTCGACGACCGGGACGGCCCGCCTGACGAAGCACCCGGATCGCGCTACCGAAGGGCCATGGCCGACCGCTACCTCGAGGACATGACCGAAGGCGAGACGACCGAGATCGGTCGCCATCGCGTCTCTCGGGACGAGATCGTGCGCTTCGCCCGCGACTGGGATCCCCAGCCCTTCCACCTCGACGAGGAGGCGGCGCGCGACTCCGTGTTCGGCGGGCTCTGCGCCTCGTCCTGTCATACCTACTCGATCTCGTCGCTGATCTTCTCGCGGCATCCGCACAAGCTGCGGACGGCGGCGATGCTGGGGCTCAAGATGAACTTCCCCGTGCCCGTGCGTCCGGACGACGAGCTGACGCTGCGCGAGACCTGCCTCGACGTGCGCCCTTCCCGCTCGCGCCCGCGCTACGGCATCGTGAAGAGCCGCACGACGCTCACGAACGATCGCGGCGAGGAGGTCATGGTCATGCAGTCGAGCTACCTCGTGGAGCGTCGGCCGGACGGCGACGGGGAGACGGATCGATGAAGATCACCGAGGCGACGCCCTTCGAGATCGCGATTCCGGAGGCACGCCTCGTCGACCTCCGCGAGCGGCTCGCGCGGACGCATTGGGCGCCGGATCGCGAGAACGACGACTGGCACTACGGCACGAACGGCGCCTACCTGCGCAAGCTCGTCGAATACTGGCGGACGGACTACGACTGGCGCGCGCAGGAGCGCGCGATGAATGCCTTCGAGCATTTCCGCTGCGAGATCGACGGCGTCCCGATCCACTTCCTGAAGAAGCCGGGTCGCGGCCCCGCCCCCCTGCCCCTCGTGCTGACCCATGGCTGGCCCTGGACGTTCTGGGACTTCGCGAAGGTGATCGGTCCGCTCTCGGATCCCGCCGCGCACGGCGGCGACCCGGCGGATGCCTTCGACGTGATCGTGCCCTCGCTGCCGGGCTTCGGCTTCTCGACGCCCCTCGAGCGGACGGGCATCAACTGGTGGCGGACGGCGGATCTCTGGGTGGCGCTGATGGGCGAGGTGCTCGGCTACGACCGCTTCTGCGCGCACGGGGGCGACTGGGGCACCCTCGTCACGCTGCAGCTCGGCCATCGCTACCCCGACGCCGTTCACGGCGTGCACGTCGTCGGCACGGCGCCCCTCGACTGCTTCTCCGGCGACCGGCCCTGGTCGATCGGCACGCTGATCGACTCGACGAAGGACGCGAGCGCCGAGCGCGCGGCGATGCTCGCCTGGGAGCGGAAGTTCGCGAGCCACGTCGCGGTCCACAATCTCGACCCGCAGACCCTCGCCTTCGCGATGCACGACTCGCCGGCGGGGCTCTGTGCCTGGATCCTCGAGCGACGACGCAGCTGGAGCGATTGCGGCGGCGACGTCGAGTCGCGCTTCACGAAGGACGAGCTGCTCACGACGATGTCGCTCTATTGGCTGACCGACAGCTTCGTGTCGGCGGTCCGCTTCTACCAGGAGGCGGGGCGTCATCCCTGGCGTCCCGATCACGATGGGATGCCCGTCGTCGGCGCGCCGACCGGGATCTCGCTCTTCGAGCCGGACAAGGCGCCGGGCGACATGAGCTGGACCGAGGCCTACTACGACCGGGTGCAGTACCGGGTGCATCCGCGCGGCGGCCACTTCGCGCCGGCGGAGGAGCCGGGGATCGTCGTCGACGACATCCGGGACATGTTCCGCCGCTTCCGGACCTGAGGCGCGACCGGAGTCGCACTTCGCGTCGAGATCGAGGTCAGTCCGAGGTCGCTTCGTCCGCGCCGGACGAGTCGGACTCCGTCGGCGTCACATCCCGCAGACCGCGCATCTTCCGCACGGCGACCTCCCGCGTCACCGCCTTGCCGTGGGGCAGGCGCACGAAGTAGATCCCGCCGGCTTCGCCCTCGAAGGACACGAGCGGCCGGAAGCCGTCGACCAGTCCGACGAGCGCCCCGAGCCCCCAGCCGAGGCTCTGTCCCCAGCCCAGCGAGGAGGCGACGCGTCGCGTGACCTCGACCCGTCCCACCTCCGTCTCGTGGACGGCCCAGGTGCCGGAATTGAGCCGCGCCACGAAACGTCCGTTCACCGCAACGAGGTCGGAGTTGGCAGCACCGACGGGACTATGGGTTCGAAAGACATAGACACGCACGCGGCCCGGTGACGGCGGATCCGGCGCGAATGCGGGACCGGTCGCACAGCCGGCCAGCAGCACGCCGAGCAGTCCGAAGACCACCCATCCCTTGAGATGTCGCTTCACGATCGATCTCCCGGATCGTCGGCCCCGACGACTCGCCCGCCTCGGAGCACGTGAACGCATCGGGAGCGTAACCGACCCGCACCCCGAGCATCCCAGACGGCGAGCCGCAGCGGTCGGGACCGGACTCCGCGTCGCGCGCGCCGCTCCCGACACGCGGCTCAACCCCGTATGCTCCGGGGATTCCAGCAGGTCGAAAGCACGCGCCCGAACGCGGGCTCGTCTCCCGACGAGCCCAGGGTCGGACGGCCCCGGCAGGCCACCCGACCGATTGAAGGAGTTCGCCCCATGTCCCTGAAGCTGACCGGTGCCGGTCTCTCGCCCTACGTGCGCAAGGTGCGAACGATCCTCGCGGAGAAGGGCCTCGCCTACGAGCACGAGCCGATGATGCCCTTCGGCGTCTCGGACGACTACAAGCGCAAGCATCCGCTCGGGAAGATCCCGCTGCTCGAGGACGGCGATCGCGTGATCCCCGACTCGTCGGCGGCGGCGGTCTACCTCGAGCGGATCCAGCCGAGCCCGGCGCTCTTTCCCGAGGATCCCTACCTGCACGCCCGCGCCGTCTGGCTCGAGGAGTTCGGCGACTCCGCCGTGACGTCGATCGGCGGCGCCTACTTCCAGGAGAACGTGCTCGCCCGCGCCTTCTTCAAGCGCGAGCCCGACGCAGCGCGCCTCGAGAAGGTCACGACCGAGGAGATCCCCCGCGCCTTCGACTACCTCGAGCAGACCCTCGAGGACGCGGACTACCTGGTCGGCGGCCGCTTCACGATCGCCGACATCGCCTGCGTGTCGCCGCTCGCGAACTTCGCCTACGGCGGGGGCGCGATCGACGCGAAGCGCTGGCCCCGGCTCGTCGCGTACGTCGAGCGGGTCCAGGGGCGGCCCTCGATGAAGGCGCTGATCGAAGAGGATCGGCGGGCGCTGTCGGCGATGGGCGGCTGATCCGGCCGGCCCGATCCGGCAGGCGACCGGCAATCTCCGGATCGGGCCGACTTTTTTTCCGGAAGACGCTCGACAGCGCCTCATGGTCGGGCCATATTGGTCCGACCAGATCTCCCGCGCGCCCTGCTGGAGCTCTTCCGATCGTGTCCTCGACCCCCATCCCCCAGGAGTCGTCCATCGCGGCGACCCTCCGCGACGACATCCTGCGCGGCCAGTACCGCTGCGGCGAGCGCCTGCCCTCCGAGCGCGACCTCGCCCAGCGCTTCGGCGTGCACCGCAGCACCGTCCGCGAGGCCTTCAAGCGCCTCGAGCAGCTCGGCGTGGCGACGATCCAACGCGGCGGCGCCCGCGTCGCCCCCCTCGAAGAGGCGAGCCTCGACGTGCTCGGCCATCTGCTCGCCCTCGACGATGCGCCGGACCCGGAGATCGTCGACCAGGCCCTCGAGGCCCTCTCCGGGTTCCGCGCCATGGCCGCCCGCCTCGCGACCGAGCGCGCGAGCGAGGCCCAGCGCGCGCGCATGGTCGCGATCCTCGAAGCGATGATGGCGCCCGACCTCGACGCCCGGGACCGCTTCGAGCTCGTGACCGAGCTCGGCGAGTGCTTCGTCGCGGCCAGCGACAACATCGTGCTCCGCCTGATCGCCCGCGGCCTGCCCGCGCGCGCACCGGACACGCATCGCGCCGGCCGCTTCCTCGCCGACACACCCCGTCGCGAGGCCGTCGACACGCAGCTGCGTCGCCTGCGCACGGCGATCCAGCAGGCCGACGGCGCGATCGCGGCCGAGGCCGTCTACCGCCTCTCGGGCATCGTGCGGCAGCAGCTCCGCGAGGAGGCCCGCTCATGAACCGGACGAAGATCCTCTGGATCCCCGCGCTGATCACCCTGCTCGCCCTGCTCGGCGCCTTCGTGATCGTCGCAACCGCGCCGAGCGTCGAGAGCCGTCCCGAGGAACGCGTGATCCCGACCGTGCGCACGATCGCCGCGGAGCCGACGACGCTCCGCTACCGCGTGCGCACCCAGGGTACGGTCGAGCCGCGGACCGAGGCGGACCTGATTCCCGAGGTCTCCGGGCGCGTGGTCTGGATCTCGCCCGTGCTCGTCGCCGGCGGCTTCTTCGACGAGGGCGAGCCCCTGCTGCGCCTCGAGCGGCGCGACTTCGAGCTCGCCGTGCAGCGACAGCGCGCCCAGCTCCGACGCGCCCGCGGCGAGTACGACCACGCCGCGTCCGAGCTCGAGCGACGTCAGGGTCTCTCCGACGCCGGCGTGGCCAGCGCCTCGCAGCTCTCCGACGCCCGCCGCGCCGCCGCCGTCGCCGAGGCGATCCTGCTCGATGCGAAGGCCGCCCTCGAGCAGGCCGAGCGCGACCTGGCTCGCAGCGAGATCAAGGCCCCCTTCGACGGACGCGTGCGCGAGGAGCAGGTCGACGTCGGTCAGTTCGTGACGCGCGGCAGCCCGATCGCGCGGCTCTACGCGACGGACTACGCCGAGATCCGCCTGCCGATCCCCGACGAGGAGCTCGCCTACCTCGACTTCCCCGACCCGCGTCGCCTCGACACGGCCCACGCCTCGGACACGCCCGGCCCGACCGTGATCCTGAGCGCGAGCTTCGCCGGCCGACGCCATGAATGGACCGGTCGGATCGTGCGCACGGAGGGCGAGATCGACATGCGCAGCCGCATGGTGAACGTCGTGGCGCGCGTCGACGAGCCCTACCGCAAGAACGACGTCGCCCGTCCGCCGCTCGCGGTCGGCCTCTTCGTCGAGGCGGAGATCCTCGGGCCGCAGGTGAGCGACGTGATCGTCGTGCCGCGCCATGCGATGCGCGAGGACTCGAAGATCCTGGTGGTCGACGCGCAGGACGAGCTCCATACGCGATCGGTCGAGGTCCTGCGGATCGATCGGGACGAGGTGCTCGTGAAGGGACCGCTTCCGGCGGGCGAGCGCATCTGCGTCTCGCCGGTCCAGGTCGTCGTCGAGGGCATGGCCGTGCACACGGTGCAGGACCCGAGCGACGCGCCCGCGGCTTCGACCTCACCCGCCGCCCCCGCGGTACCGGCGGCGGCGGAGCCCACCCGCTCATGAAGGGCGCGATCGAGTGGTTCGTCCGCAATCCCGTCGCGGCGAACCTGCTGATGCTCGTGATGGTCGTGGGCGGCCTGCTCTCGCTCTCGAACATCCAGCAGGAGGAGTTCCCGCCGATCGAGCCCGAGGCCGTACAGGTCACGGTCGAATACCGCGGCGCCTCGCCGGCCGAGGTCGAGCAGTCGCTCTGTCTGCGGATCGAGGAGGCGATCGAGGGCACGCCGAACATCGACCGGCTGAGCGCCGTCGCCGCCGAGGGCGCGTGCAACGTGACCGCCGAGCTCGTCGTCGGCTCCGACGTCGACGAGGCGACGACCGAGATCCAGAACCGCATCGACGCGATCGACACCTTCCCGGTCGAGTCCGAGAAGCCCGTCGTCTCGAAGATGCAGCTGCTGCAGGGCGTGCTCAAGGTCGCGATCTCCGGGCGGATCTCCGAGGTCGACCTGAAGGAGATCGGCGAGCGCGCCCGCGACCAGATCTCGGCGCTCGACGGCGTCTCCCAGGCCGAGCTCGTCTACGACCGCCCCTACGAGATCTCGATCGAGGTCTCCGAGGAGGCGCTGCGGCGCCATGGGCTCGACCTCGACACGGTCGCCCGCGCCGTCCGCGCGACCTCGCTCGACCTGCCCGGCGGCTCGGTCAAGACCGAGGGCGGCGAGATCCTCCTGCGCGCGAAGGGCCAGGCCTATCGTGGCCGAGAGTTCGAAGAGATCGTCGTGCTCACGCGGACCGACGGCACCCTCGTACGCGTCGCCGACATCGGCCGCGTGGTCGACGGCTTCGAGGACACGGAGCTGCGCGGCCTCTTCAACGGTGATCCGAGCGTCGTCATCCGCGTGCGCCGGACGGGCGACGAGGACGTGCTCGAGGCGGCGGCCGCCGTGAAGGCGTGGCTGCCCCGGTTCCAGGCCTCGTTGCCCGAGGGCGTCGACGTCACGATCTTCAACGACGAGTCGATGGACCTCGTGATCCGGCTGGACGTATTGACGAAGAACGCGCGCAGCGGACTCATCATGGTGCTGATCGTGCTGGCGCTCTTCCTGCGCTTCCGGCTCGCGATGTGGGTCGCGGCGGGCGTGCCGATCTCGCTGCTCGGCGCCCTCTTCCTCTTCCCGGCCTTCGACCTGACGCTCAGCACGATGACGGTCATGGCCTTCATCCTCGTGCTCGGCGTGCTCGTCGACGACGCGATCGTGATCGGCGAGAGCGTCCATACCTACGAGACCCGCGGCGAGAGCCAGATGGACGCGGCGATCCACGGCACCCAGGCCGTGAACGTGCCCGTCATCTTCGGCGTGATGACGACGATGGCGGCGTTCCTGCCGATCCTGATCGTGCCGGGCCGGATGGGCAGCTTCTTCGGCGTGATCGGCCAGGGCGCGATCCTCTGTCTCTTCTTCTCGCTCGTCGAGTCGCAGCTGATCCTCCCGGCCCATCTCGCCCATCGCCGCGTCGAATCGAAGCGCGGCGAGCCGAACGCCTTCGTCCGCGCGTGGCAGGCCTTCCAGAAGCGCATGGTCGACGGCCTCGATCGGCTGGGCAGCGTCCACTACGCGCGCTGGCTCGATGGCGCCGTCGAGTGGCGCTATGCGGTCGTGGCCTCGGCGATCGGGATCCTGATCCTGACTGCCGCCCTCTTCGCCAGCGGCCGCATGCGCTACCAGTTCTTCCCGCGCGTCGAGGGCAACATCGCCTACGCGACGCTCACGATGGAGCGCGGCGTCCCGCTCGAGCGGACCGAGATCGCCGTCGCCCAGATCCAACGCGCCGCCGACACGCTCGTCGCCGAGCTCGAGGCGATGAGCCCGGACCGTCCGATCGTCGTGCACACCTTCGGCTCGATCGGCGAGCAGCTCGCGCGCGACGGACCCGTCGATCCGAGCAAGACCGGCGGCTCGCACCTCGCCGAGATCGGCATCGAGCTCGTCCCCTCGGTCGAGCGCGACATCACGACCGATGCGGTGCTCGCGCGCTGGCGCGAGCTGACGGGGCCCGTCCCGGACGCCGTCGAGCTCACCTTCGGCTCCGACGCCTTCACGGCGGGCGAGCCCATCAACATCGAGCTCTACGGCTCCGACGACCTCGACCAGCTGACGGCGGCCTCCGAGCGCGTGAAGGCCTACCTCGCGACCTTCACGGGCGTCTACGACATCACGGACTCCTTCCGCGCCGGCAAGCAGGAGATCCAGCTCTCGGTCAAGCAGAGCGCGCTCCCCCTCGGCCTGACCCAGCAGGATCTCGCTCGCCAGGTGCGTCAGGCCTTCTACGGCGAGGAGGCCCAGCGCATCCAGCGCGGCCGAGACGACGTGCGCGTCATGGTGCGCTACCCGGAGGCCGAGCGACGATCCCTCGGCAGCCTCGAGGACATGCGCATCCGCACGGCGGACGGCGTCGAGGTGCCCTTCGCCGCCGTCGCCGAAGCCGAGATCAGCCGCGGCTTCGCGAGCATCCGTCGCACGGACCGACGCCGCGTCGTGACGGTCACGGCCGAGGTCGATCGCGCGATCACGACGCCCGAGGCGGTGCTCGCCGCCTTCCGCGAGTGGACGCCGCAGCTCTCGGCCGCGCATCCCGGCATCACCTACCGACTCGGCGGAGAGCAGCGCGAGCAGGCCCAGGCGATGGGCGGCGTCGTGGCGGGCTTCGCGATGGCGCTCTTCGTGATCTACGTGCTGCTCGCGGTGCCGCTCGGCTCCTACGGCCAGCCGCTCATCATCATGAGCATCATCCCCTTCGGCGCGGTCGGCGCGATCCTCGGGCATCTCGTGCTCGGCTGGGACGTGATCTTCTTCTCGATCCTGGGCATGGTCGCCCTCTCGGGCGTCGTCGTGAACAGCTCCCTCGTCCTCGTGCACGCGATCAACGCCCATCGCGACGAGGGGCTCGAGCTCGTCGAAGCCGTCCGTGCGGCGTCGATCCTGCGCTTCCGCCCGATCCTGCTGACGACGGCGACGACCTTCTTCGGGCTGATTCCGCTCATGCTCGAGCAGGCCGTGCCCGCGACGCCGCTCGTGCCGATGGCCATCTCGCTCGGCTGCGGTGTGCTCTACGCCTCGATCATGACGGTCTTCCTCGTGCCGGCGGGCTACGTGATCCTCGACGATCTGGCCGACCGGGTCCGGACGCTGCGCGACGCACGCAGCGGGGCGTCCTTCGGCGAAGACGTCCGGGCCGCCGACGCCACGCCCCGCTGAGCCGCAGCCTCGCCCCCGGACTACGGCAGCCGGCGAATGACGATCGGCTCGGTCGAGAGATCGTTCCAGCCGGCGGATGTGCTCGAGCCGTTCTCGTACTGCTCGACCCACTCGAGGATCCGGCCCGTGTAGGTCCGGGCGAAGACGATGACCCGATCACGCGTGCCCTCGTCGACCACGACGGCATGGTCCGTCGCGAGGCTCTGGCCGTTCGGCGCGAAGCGCATCGGCTTCCATCCCCAGCTGCCGCCGTTCCAATGGAGCTCGACGAGACCGCCGGCGATCGAGCTCTGCTCCGAGTAGCCGAAGAAGCTGATGCGCAGGTTGGCCAGGTCGTTCGAGGGACCGTCGTACCACACGACCGACGAGGTCATCCGGAACGCCTCGCCGCGCAGCTCCGCCGGTGCGCCCCAGCGACTCCATCCCGACGTCCAGCCGTTCCCGTCGTGGTAGCGCATGACGAGTTCAAAGCGGCCGTCGCGTCGCGTGACGGCCACGACGATCACCCGGCCGAGACCACCCGCGATCGGCGCCTTCGTGTAGTAGGTGAGCGCGACCGGCGCCCCGACGAGATTGCCGCCGGGCGAGCCCAGGCTCGACCACGCGAAGCTCGTGCCGTCGCCGTGCAGGTAGGCGACCTCGGATCCGTTCAGGCCCGTCGTCCCGTACTCGACGGGATCCGTCGCGACGAAGACGTAGTGCTGCTCGACGCGTGCATCCGGGTCCTCGGCGTCGAGGTAGTCGTGGAAGACCGAGGTCGTGCTGCCGGGCCCGGCGGTCACGCCGATCGCGTTCCCGGGCTTGCCGTGGTCGATCCAGACGGGCGTCCCATTCGCGCCCTTCTGACGCATCTCGACGAGCGGCAGCGACGGCTGGGCGCGGAAGCGTCCCGAGCTCACGACGTTGCGCGGCATGCCCGTCCCGAATACGTGTCGCCGGTAGCCGTTCACGCCAACCGGGTCGATCGAGTCGAAGCCCGCCTGGGGATTGAAGTAGCTCCAGCCCGAGGGCACGGTCGGGCCGACCGCCGTCGTGACGCCCGCCCGCTCGCCCGCGTAGGCGAGCACGCCGCTCGGCGCGTCGACCTGCATCACGGCCGTCTCGAAGTCGGGGAGCGCCCCGGCCGAGGGCTTCGCGACCCCCTGATAGGCGATCCAGTCGGGCTGCCCGACGCCCCAGCCGCGTAGCAGCGGCAGACCGAAATCGAAGCCCGGCGTGTCGCCGCTATTCGAGACGCGCTGGAGGGGGGCGCCAGTGGGATTGCCGAGATGGTCCCAGTCGCTCCATTTGCGGGAGTCCGTGTCCCAGAAGCGCGTCGAGAGGCCCTGCTTCGTGACGGCGAAGAGCGAGACCGTGCGCCGCGTCCGCCAGCGCAGGTTGCCCTCGTAGAGGCGCTCGGTCAGGACCTCGCCGTTCGGCAGCATCCGCCACAGCTCGGGCACGGCCACGTTCGCGTCGGTCTCGAGCGGGATCGACGGAAAAGTCGTCCCGAGCGAGACACCACCCGAGAGCTGGGCGCTCGCCGACGAGCCGGAGAGGTCGATCGTCGCGCAGAGCAGGAGGAGGAATGAGAGGCCGCCGCGCGGCCGGCCGGGGGTCGGGAAGTTGCGTCGCATGCGTCGCGCTCCGGTTGTCCGACGGCCCCGCTCCGGCCGTCCGATCGTCGGGCAGGATGCGCGGCCCGCGCCGGGCAGACCGTGAAGCGCTTCACACAGCTGCAGCTCGTTCTGCTCCCCGGGAATGAACGGACGTGCGGGCCGGCTCCGCTCCCCCCTCTCGTCCCGGCCCTCGCGCTAGTTCCGCTCGCCGGGACCGATCGCGAGGGTCTCCGCGAGGCGACCGGCGAGGGCGAGCAGCTCGTCGAGCAGCAGGTCCGTCGCTGGCCCGAAGCGGAAGCCCTGGAACGCGCTCATCGAGAGCTGGAGGAAGGGATCCGCCAGGTCGTCGGGCTCACGCGCCGACTCGATCCCGGCCAGCACGGCCGCGAAGAAGCGTTGCTGATCCGGCGCCTCGTCGGACTCCGCGAGCGTGCAGAGGGCCCGCAGCCGGGGCACGAGCTCTTCGTGGGCGTAGGCGACGGCATCGAAGGACATGGCATGGCTCCCCGACTCGACCGACCCGTCGTCACACGCCGCGAGGCGCGCGCGCCCCCCGCGCGACGACGAAGGCCCCCGCCAGCACGAGCAACGCGCCCACCGGCGCGAGCAGCACCCCGAGCCCCGGATCCCCCTCGTAGACGACGACCCCGCCGAGCAGGAAGCCGCCAGGCAGGAGCAGCGAGCCCGCCCCGAGCGCGCGCGATGCAAAGCGTCGACCCGCCTCGCCGAGCGACGGCAGCCGCGGGAGGCTCGTTGCGAAGGCCACGTGCAGCAGTCCGAGCAGCGCACCGTGTGCATGCGCCAGGGTCCACAGCAGCCGCCGCGTCTCGTTCGACACGTCGAGATACACGCCCAGCTTCAGCGCGTGCAGCGCCTCGAGGATCGTCCCGAGCGCCATCGAGACCACGACCAGCCACCAGCCGAAGGCCGTGTGGTGCCTCGCGAGACGCTCGATCGCCGCATCGCCCCCGTCCATGCTCCCTCCTCGCTACTCCCGCAGATCCATGACCTGATCGTCGCGGCTCCCGGCGAGCCGCTCGAAGGTCGCGTCGTCGAGTCGCCCGTCTTCGCCGAGTAGACGCGCCGTGCGATCCGCGACCCGCCCGCGGCGATCCTCCGCCGCCTCGCGCCAGTAGTCCATCGTCTCCCCCCGCAGCCGGGCCCGCTCTTCCGGCGGCGCCAGGAAGTCGACCGGAATCGCCTGCTCGGGCTCGAGCCGCGCGAGCGACTGGCCAGCGACATAGCGGACGGCCGGATAGGGATCCTCGAGCAGATGCCCGAGGAAGTAGCCCATCCACTCGGCCCCCGCGGCCTGCTTCGCGTCGGACCAGCCCATGTGCCAGGCGGCCATGGCGCGCTGGTGCGCATTGCCCGTGAGTGCCCATCGGATCCCGTCCGCCACGGTCCGCTCGTCCTGCGTGAGCGCGGGCCGCGGCTGGCCGTACCACTCGGCGAGGCGGTCTGCGGACCAGCCGAGGGAGCGGTCGAGGTGACACAGGTTGCAGGCGTTCGCACGGCCGGTCTCGCGGGTCGTCGTCGCGTTCGGGCTGTCGATCCAATGGCTCCTGATCGACTTCATGAGCCCGTAGACCGTGTGCGGCATGTGGCAGTTCTGGCAACGGCTCCCGACCGAGGCCGGCGCGTGATGCGTATGCGCCGAGACGTCCGCCGCATGGCCCGGATGACACGACAGGCAGGCCTGGTCGCCCTGGCGATCGCGCGCGAGCTGATCGTCGGGCTCGCTCTCGTGCATCGAATGACACGACAGACACGAGAGCTCGCCGCCTTCGAAGCACGCCGACTCGATCATCCCGTTGTGCTCGCGACCCGAGACCCGGACCATCCCGTCCGACCAGAAGCGCTCGTCGAGCACGGTCGGGTTCTGCTCCATCACCCGCTCGAGCTGCTTCATGAGCATGGGCCAGTCGTGCTGCTCGAGCGGATCGCTCGAGTGCGCCGCCTTGGTACTCGCGCGCAACACGACGCGCGTCTCGCGCAGGTCGTCGCCGGGCCGGAAGCGCTCGCCCGCCGCGAGCGGCGCAGGCTTCCACATGTTGATGCCGTGGCAGTAGCCGCAGACCTGGGCCGAGGCCTTCGCGTCGAGCCGCGCGGGATTCACGATCGTCGGGTCGGGCTCGCCCGAGAGGCGCTGGCGGTAGCGACGCAGGGGATCCTCGTTCGCGCGGACGTGCTCGTCGGCGGGGCCGTGGCAGGCCTCGCAGGCGATGCCGAGCTCGGCGGCGCTCGGCTCCCAGCCCTTGCCGCGCTCGAAGTTCTTCTCGCCGGCGACGGCGTGGCACTCGATGCAGCTGTCGTGCCAGACGTCGAAGGTGCGCGCGCCCTCCGGCGGACGGATGAAGCCGTCCTCGCGCGGGATCCATCGCTGGTCCGCCCGCAGCCAGAGCCAGGGGAAGTTGAAGAGCCGCCCGTCGCGCTCGCTCGCGACCCAGTAGGTCTGCATGTGATGCGACCCCGTCGTCATCACGATCCGCTTCCAGCGCCGCGGCGCCGCCGCATCCGGCACGGAGTCGGGCAGCACGCCCCGCGCCATCAGCCCGGCCTCCCAGTCGGGATCCGCCATCTCCACCCAGTACTCGTCGCCGCGGCGCTCGAGCCGGTAGCTGCGCCCCTTCGCCTCGAGGGTCTGGCCCTCGAAGCGGCCGAGCACGGCCGCAGGGCTTGCGACCTGGGTCATCGAGCGGTGGTAGCTGTCGTGCCAGGAGGCGTAGCGGCCCGGGTGGCAGGCCATGCAGCGGTCGGAGGAGGCGTAGGTCGGGGCGTCGCCGGGGGCGCTCTGAGGTGGCGTGACGGCTTCGTGCGCCGTGCGGGGCAGCTCCGCCTGCAGCTCGTCCCGGGAAGCCTCCTGCGCCGTCTGGCGCGCGAGGTACGCGTAGCCCGACGCGCCCACGATCCCGACGAGGACGAGCGCCGCGAGCCAGCCCGCTCGGCTACGAGCCCCGACCGCGACGACGCCCGCCGCGAGCCCGACGCCGAGCACGAGGAGCAGCCCCTGCACGAGGGTGGTGACGCCTGCTGCGGTCATGGCCGGGATGGAACCACCTCTTCGTCGATCGCGCGAAGGTCAGGCAAGGCCGAGCGCGCCGGCGCGTGCTTCGCGTGACCAGGAAACGAAGACGCCCCGCCGAATCCTTCGATTCGACGGGGCGTCCCGAGAGTCAGCCGACTCGGTCCCGTGGACCCGATCCGATCAGACGCGGCTCTTCCGCCGGTCATGCGCGATGAGCCCGATCAGGCCCAGCGCACCCACGCCCAGCATCGTCGCCGAGGCCGGCTCCGGCGTGAACGTGATCCGGGTCATGTTCGTGCCGCCGAGGTTCGTGTTCTGGCCGCCGCGCGACTGCAGCAGGTGACCCGAGACGAGCTGGAGGACGCCCGTGACGCCACCCATGGTCGTCTGCATCAGGCTGCTGAAGCCCGTGTCCGTCCGGAAGGTGAAGTCCTCCGTCGGCGTACCGATCGTCGCCGCCGTCACGTTCACCATGCCCGTCGTGTACGGACCGACCGTGAACCAGCCCGTGCCGAGGCCCACGAACTGCTCGACGCCGCTCGTCGCCATCGTCGACGGGATCGTCACGACCGCGAAGGTCGCGCTGCCCGTCGTGCGGCGCACGACGCTCTGGGGCGTGAAGGGCACGCCCGGGCCGAGCTTCACCGGGAAGCGGAAGCGGTTCGCAAGGCCGGGAACCGAGCCGTTGTCCACACCCGCCGAGAACTGGGTGTGGAAGACGTTGCGCGTGCCACCGAACTGATTCGGTCCGGGGGCGTACGCGATCTTGCCTGCCTGCGAGGAGTAGGGCGTGAACGTCGTCGCGTTCCGGAACGTCGGCGTGTTCGTCGCCGTGTTGCCGAGCGCCGTGTACATGAACGTGCCGATGCCGTTGCCCGGGGCGAAGGCATGATCGAAGTAGGTCCGCTGGAGCATCGTCGTCAGCCGGCGCAGGTTGCCGCCGGGGAACACGAGCATCAGCGAGCCGATCGACGTGAAGCGGCCCTGCTTGAGGGTCACGCCGCCGGAGGCCGAGTTGTAGAAGCCGTACCAGGCCGGACCGTCGCCGTTGAGGGCGCCCGGCGTGCCGAAGCCGTAGAAGTTCGAGACCATGGCGGTCCGGACCTTGTGCTCGGCGAAGTAGGGACCGTTGTTCTGACCGGCGACGCGATTGTCGACCGTCGCGGTCGGGTTCATCGGGGTGACGTCGCAGCACGGCACCACGTCGATACCGCCGACGCCCGAGCCGTCGCCCCACTTCTCGAAGATGCGCTGCTGGTAACCGACCAGCACCTGCGCGGACGCGCTCGCCGCCACCATCAACAGCGACGTCGAGAGCGCGATCGCGACGAACAGCTTGTACATGGACTTCATATCGTTCTTCATCTCCGTACGAGTCGGCGGCCCGACTCAACCTTGGCGCCGTGAACCGGGCCTATCGACCTATCAATCCAGCCAATCTCTCTATGCCTCTGCGGCCTCTGCGCGGACAGCCCGTCTCGTTTCGAGCTCGATTCGACTGCCGCCACAGGCTCGACCCCTCGTCCGTTCCGTCGCCGGCGCTGGGCTCTCGATCCATTTCCGGTAGCCAGTGTGTGGACCTGGACCGATGGTTCGTGACCCCGAACGTCCGAGGGATTCGCGACACGGCCATCCTACTCGCAGCGGGAAACCGGACTCAAGAAAAATCTCGGGGTCACGATCTCATATATCAGCGCCCCAAGGGGCCCTCTCTCCCTCAAGGGAAATCTCGCTCGTCAACGACTCGGGAGACGGCCCTTCCTCCATCGCAGGCGACGCCCCGCCCCGCCGGGGATCTAGGCTCGACAGCTTCCGGCGCGGGGCTCGCTCGCTCGTGCCGGCGGGTCCGCTCGCGAGGCCGCAGCAGGAGCCGATTTCAGGGCCAGCGGACCTGCAAGGAGAGCCCGACCTGGATGACCCCGGATCCCGTTTCCATGGAGAAACGACCCGTCCCGCCGTTCTCGCCTACGCCGCCGAAGGTCTCGCGGGTGCCCGCCACGTCGACCAGCAGGCTCGTATCGAGGGAGAAGTCGATCGCGACCGCGTCCCTGAACACGAAGGTCGGCGTCGCAACGCGGAGTGTCGGTCCCACGAAGTGCTGGGTCGTCTCCGTCTTCCGGCGAACGGCGAAGTTGGTCTGCACACCGCCGAAATTCGAGTCGAGCGCGATTTCACCCGTGTAGCGACCCTCGAGGTGGAGCATCTCGACCGCCGGCGTGACGTGGATCTCCGAGTCCAGGACGGGGATCTCGAACTCGAGACCGACGCCTGCGAGCGCGGAGGTCTTGTACTCGATCGTGAACTTCGTGAGCTCGATTCGTTCGACGTTCGGGTCGTCCCCCTCGATGAACGCCGTCCCGATCGTGCTCGATTCGTTGAGCGGCAAGAGGGCGGCGGCCCAGACGACGGCACGCGGCCGGCCCGGGATGAACTCGAGGGTGGGCCCCTTGATGCCCCCCCCCAGCCGGAAGTTCATGTTCGTGACGATGTTGGCTTGCTCCCCGGAGACTCCGAAGCTGGAGCCCGCGGAACCCTTCGCCCGCTGGACGATGACGTGGGGCCCGGCGTCCGCGAAGAGCGAAAAGCCGTGCCAAACCTCGCCGTCGGATCCGTCCGCCGCCGAGGCGGAGCTCGTACCGATCACGAGGCCGCCGAGCACACAGCCGATCAAACCGAGCCTGCGCCGAGCCCGTCGTCCTGCCATCGATCCTTCCCGGTCACGCACGATCATTGCTTCTCGATTCCCCGGGACTCAGAAGAGATACGACAGGCTCACGCCGTAGGTGCGCGGCTCGGACACGACGTAGACGATCGAGGAAATGCCCTTCTTCCGATCGTAGGCCGTGATGGGGTAGAACTCGTCCGTCAGGTTCCGGATCCATACGCCGAGGGCGATGTTGCCCGACGGAGTCTTGTAGTCGAGGCGGGCATCGAAGATCCATCTGGGGTCCGCGCCGATCCGCGAGTCGTTCTCCGGCGTGAAGAAGACCTGACTCTTGTACCGGTAGTCGAAGCGGGGGGTGAGGGTGCCCCAGCCGCCGATGATGTCCCAGTCGTACTGGATGTAGCCGACGAGGGTGAACTCCGGGGCGTTCACGAGCTGGTTGCCCGAGAAGTTCTCGATGTCCTGGCTGATCGAGATGTCGCCATTCGGTGAGACCTGGACGTTCTCGATGACCCGTCGGAAGTCGCTGTACTCGCTGAAGATGAAACCGACCGAATTCCACCAGCGGATGCCTTCCCAGGCGACGGTCACGTCGCTCTCCATGCCGATCAGCCGAGAGTCCTCGGCATTCACGAGCACGGAGACCGGGACGCTCACGCCCTCGGCGTCCTGAAGCTGATAGACCTGCTGGTTCTCGTAGTCGTAGTAGAAGCCAGCCCCGTTCCAGCTGAGGATCCCGTCGAGCGCGCTCAGCGCCCAGCCGACCTCGAACGCATTCACGAACTCGGGCTTGACGGGATTGATGGGCTGCGCGGAGGTCAGCGCACTTCCGTTGAAGTGCTGCCCCTTGTAGCCGCGGGTGAAGCGCCCGTAGAACTTGATGTCGTCGGTCGGCTCGTAGCGCAGGATCACTTCGCCCGACGGACGGACCTGCTCTGCGAGCGCACGTCGATTATCGAACCCGGCCCCCGAAACCGGATCGCCGAAGACGTCTTGTTGCTGGAGACGGTAGGCCGAGGAGATCGTGAAGTTCTTCCGCTCGTAGTTGGCCCGAGCACCGCCTTCGAGGATCAGGTTCTCGGTCAGCTCCCACTCGACGTAACCGAAGCCCGCGGCGGCGATCGTCTTCTGCTCGAGCTGCTGCGCGAGATTCGATCGTGGCGTGTTCCAGAAGTTGTTGTCCGCCTTGAGCTCTTCGTAGAAGAACTGGGCGCCCATCTTCACGATGAAGCCCGTGTCGTTGTCCCAGACGAGCTTCGCGTCGTCGAAGAACTGCCACGACTCGTCGGTCACGAAGGCGTCGGCCTGAATGTAGGGCGATGCATCGAAGTCGATCACGACCTCGCGGTCGGCGTATTCGGCATCAGTCACATTCGTAAGGGTCCAGGCACCCGTCGTCCAGCTCGAGTTGAGCGTGACACCCCCAAGCGTCAACCGCTCGTGGCCACCGACGCTGTAGTCGCCACTGAAGGGGTCGCCGGCGCCGGCGAACCGATCATTGCGGATGCAGTTGCCGTTCGCGTCGGTCCGATGGCAGGTGTCGAAGTCGAGGTAGTTGTTCGACGACACCGTGATGTCTGGCAGGAATCCGGGAGCCGCTTTGGTCCCCCGATTCTGGAACTGAGGGGCCATACCGAGGTTCTGGCCGCCGTGGAAGTGGAGGAAGAAGTTCAGCTCCTCCGAGGGCTCGAGCAGGAAGGACCATCGCGCGAACCAGTTCTTGCGGTTGTGGGTCTCCTCGGGCGGCCGCGGGAAGGGCGAGTTCAGAGTGCCGCCACGACGCCGCGCGCGCACCATGCCGTCGAAGCACTTCGTCCCGATGAGGAACGCGTTGGCCGTGGGGAAGGGGTTGTCGCGATCGGCGAAGCATCGGTTCTCGCCAAGCGGATCCCGCGTCACGTACTTGAAGGCGAAGCGCGTCGCGAGCAGGTCCTGCACGAGGGGCACGTTCAGGAAGCCGTCGATCTCGAACTGATTGAAGCGGCCGTAGGTGGCGTTCGCACCGGCCTTCACCTCGTGGACCGGCCGCCGCGTATTCACCCGCACGACACCGGCCGAGGCATTGCGGCCGTAGATCGCGCCCTGGGGACCGCGCAGTACCTCCACCGACTCGACGTCGAAGAGCGAGGAGAGCTGGCCGGCCGGCGAGTTGATGTAGACGTTGTCGACGACGACGGCGACCGCGGAAGACGCGTTGGAGTTGCTGTCCTGGAGGCCGACGCCGCGGATGAAGAGCTGGGGATTCGAGGCGGCGTAGGGGGAGTTGATTTCGAGGTTCGGCGTGTACTCGGCGAGGTCGCTGATGTTGAGCGCGCCGATCTTCGAGAGCTCGGCGTCGTCGAAGGCGGCGACCGAGGTGGGCGCCTCCACGAGGGCGGCGACACCGCCGCTGCCCGTCACGACCATCTCCTCGACGCCGGCCCAGGGATCTCCCCCGCCCTGCGCGTGTCCGGGCGTCGGCGCACCCGCCGCGATCGCGACGATCGCGAGCATCAGGCACGCGACTCGGCGAGTCCGAGTGGCGATGCGTTCCCTCACCCGCTCCGCGGACACGGCGGGACCCTCGCTTTTCAGGCAGCACGCGATAGACAATTCGACCACCCAGACGACCGGAGCCGCATGGATCGCTCGTCGAGGACCGGGATCCTGCGACCGGGAGCGAGCGGCAGAGGGGGGACTTTGGACCGGCGCCATCCTAGCAGCGTGAAATTTCAGCCGTCCAGAGCAAAGATCCCATCGACGTCGGGACGCTCCACCCGATGAGACCATCCAGTTCTCGCCGGCTTTGCCGGCGCGGAGGTTGCCATTGACGATCACGACCCATCAGAAGCGCCTCGACTTGCGCACGACGCGCCGGGCAGGACGCGTTGGCTGGGTGGTGGCTTCGGCCATCGCTTGCACGTTCCTGACTGCATGTCAGGAGCCCGAGCCGATGGAAGCGGAGCAGGTCTACGAGGAGGCACGCAGCCTGATGGCCGAGCGACGCTTCGCCGAAGGCCTCGAGAAGATGCGCGCCCTCGTGGATGCGAATCCCGACGATCCGGACATCCAGATGCACTACGGCGAGGCGTTGATCGCGGCCGGGCAGCCGAGCCTGGCGGTCTGGCCCCTCTCCCGCGCCATGCGCGACCCCGACCATCTCGTGCCGGCGGGACTGCTGCTGGCGCGCGCCCAGGTCTGGGCCGGCAGTGCCGCCGACGCGATCCAGACGGCGACGCGGGTGCTCGACGCGGATGCCGAGAACAAGGACGCCCTGCTGATCCGGATCGAGGCGAATCTCCGCGAGAACATGGAGGAGCGCGCCCTCGAAGATCTCGACCGCGCCGAGGCCCTCGGACTCGACCCGGCCCGGGTCGACCTTCTGCGCCTGGACGCGCTGCTCGGTCTCGAGCGCGAGGCCGAGGCGGAGGCCCTGCTCGCGAAGCTGTCCGCGCAGGCGGACGAGATGCGCGAGACCGATCCCGAGAACGCCGCCCGCGTCTGCGCGGGCACGGCGACCTTCACCTACGAGCGCGGCGACCTCGAGGGCGCCAAGAAGGCATTCGAGGCCTGCCTCGACGCCGACGAGACGATCTATCCGGTCCTCTCCCGCGCCGCGATCGCCTTCTTCGACGAGATCGGCGAGCCCGAGCGCTCGCTCGACGTTCTGAAGCGTCGCTTCGAGTACGAGCCCGAGCGACTCGACCTGCGCGTGCAGTACGTCGACCGCCTCCAGGCGATGGGCCGCAAGGCCGAGGCCGAGGGCCTGCTGCTGCAGGCGACGGAGACCCAGCCCGACGCCTGGGCCGCCCTGACCGACCTCTACGCGACCGAGGGCGACATCGAGCAGGCGCTCGGCGCGCTCGATCGCGTGATCGCCGCCGACCCGACGAAGCGCGAGGATCGCCTCTTCACGCGGGCCGACTTCCTGCTGGCCCTCGGCCGCCTCGACGAGGCCGAACGCATCCTCGACCAGCTCGAGGTCCCAGCCCATCGCGCGCTGATCGGCGCGCGCATCGCCTACGCCCGTGGCGACGTCGATCGCGCGATCGAGCACTTCGAGGAAGGCATCCGGCTCTGGCCCGACAATCCCGACGCCCGATTCCTGGCAGCGCGGGCCTACGAGAAGAAGGGTGAGTGGGCGAAGGCTGCGGCGCACTACCGCGAGGGCGCTCGCCTCGACACACCGCACTACGAGAGCTCGATGGCCCTGGCCGGTCTTCAGCAGGCGCTCGGCGACGTGAAGGGCGTGCACTTCCTGTTGGCGCGACTCGCCGACAAATACCCGAGCGATCCGAAGGTCATGGAGCGGGTGATCCGGTTCGGCTGGGACACGGGATCGGCCGAGCTGGCGGGACGCATGCTGAACCAGCTCTCGCGCATCCCGGGCCAGTCGGGTCGCGCGGCTGCGCTGCTCGCGGGTCAGCTCGAGAAGACGGAGGGGCCCGAGGCTGCCCTCGCCGCCCTCGACAAGACGAAGTTCGACTTCCTCGCCCCCGTGCACTTCGAGGCCCTCGAGGCTCGGATGCATCTGCTCGTCGCCCTCGACCGTGAGCAGGAGGCGCTCGGGATCGTCGGCCAGGCGCTCGAACGCTCGCCCGGCTCACCGGATCTGTTGATGCTGCGTGCCTCCGTGCACGAAGCACTCGGGGACATCGCGGCGGCGCGGGCGGATCTCGAGGCCGCAGGCCGGGGGGATCCGACGGATGCCGCACCCTGGCTCAAGCTCGCGCGACTCGCGGAGGCGGCTGGTGACAAGGAGGCGGCGCGCGCGCTCTACGAGAAGGCAGTCCCGCTCGAAGCAGTCGAAGAGAGCGACAACGACATCCCGCACACGACGGCCTCGGTCGCGCTAGGCCGTCTCGAACTCGATGCCGGGGAGCTCGACGCGGCGCGCGAGCGACTGCGCGGTGTCCTCTCGGAAGATCCGCGCAACGGGCGCGCCGCGTGGCTGCTGCTGCAGTGCTACGAGACCGGCACCGGCTCGAGTGCGCTCGGCGACACCGAGCGGAAGGATCTCGCCGTGCGCGCCTCGCTCTTCGACCACCGCCCCGAGACCGTGGAGTACCTGAAGCGCATCGCGGGCGCGCAGGGCTGACGCGATCGGACCGGATGTCGAGCGGCGTCCGGTCCGATCGTTCGAGAACGAGGTCGTCGGCAGAAACGACCGGCTAGGAAGCCGACTCGGCCTCGTCGGCCGGGGCCGGCGCTCCCCCCGGCGGCGGGATCGCCTCGAGCCGCTTCATGAAGTCCTCCCGCATGACGGCGGAGCCCTTCGACCAGGCGCGACTCAGGATGCGATGCGCGCTCTCGAAGCGCTCCGGGGTCCGCAGCCGGCCCAGCATCTCGAGGGAGATCTCGGGATTGCGCTCCTGGAACTCGATCACGAGCTTCGACGTCGCGGCGTCGAGTACGGGCGAGGGCTCCTGGGTACGCAGCCACGCGACCGCCCCGTCGCGGTCGTGCGTCGCGAACGTGGTCGTCGTCGCGGCCAGCACGTCGTCGCGGCCGTACTCGGGCGCCAACCCCTCCGCCCAGGCGACCGCGCGCAGGGGATCACGCTTCGCGAGGTGCACCCCGATCGTCCGCCAGCCCCCGGCGTTCGCCCAGGGCTGCTCGTACACCTTCGGTAGCCACGCTTCGAGGAACTCGAATTCGTCCCGCTGCATCAACGCGTCCTGCGCCGCTCGGAAGGCGACCGCCTTGATGTCGTTCGACGAGCCCGGCCCGTCGGGCAGCCCCTCGACCCACTTTTCGAGCGCCTCCGGACCCTGGATCTTGATCATGTTGGCCGCCACGATTCGCGCGACGATGTCCCGCTCCTCGCGCGAGCTGTAGGCATCGATCACGTCGACGTACCCGTCCTGCGCGCCGTTCTCGAGGTGGGCGATCACGATGTAGGGAAGGGCCTGATCCCGCAGCCGATTCGGCAGGTACTCGAGCAGCTCGCGGCCGCGCTGGAAGCCCTCGTTCTTGACGGTCCAGTAGACCGCCTGTCCGGCGGCCATCTTCTGCGCCCGCAGCTCCGGCCAGGTCTGGACCTCCATCAGCATGCCGGCGGGATCGGTCTTGCCCCAGTACCAGAGCAGCATCCGGAAGTCTTCGTTGTAGACGTCCTTCACGTCTTCCTTGTACGCGCGCACGGCCCCGGGCAGGGTCTCGGGCGTGAGCTTCCGGACCAGCCGGCCGACCGTCTCGATCCGGTCCATCGCGTCGACGATCGTGAAGGCGTTCGAGAAGCGCTCGTAGGCATCCTGCTCGTCACGCAGGCTGGGACCGCGCACGACCTCCATCGCGGCGAACCAGCCGATCGCGACGGCCACGATCAGCGACACGACCCAAAGAACCTTCGTCGTTCCCGACATCGTCCACTACTCCCCGCGCGGTCCGGGCGGCGCCCCGCCCGTCAATCGATCGCGTAGCCGATCGCGCGCAGCTGTCCCTTCTGCATGTCGTCGAGCTCCACTCGACCGACGTCCTTCCGCCAGGCCGGCTCCGGACTGTCGAGGTAGCCCTCCACCTCGGCCTCGAACTCGGCCGTGTCGAGCGGCGCCCCGACCTCCGCCAGCAGGTCCTTCTTCTCGAGCGGGTCGGCGGTCAGGTCGAAGAGCTTGGCACCTGAGCCTGGTCCGAACCCGCGCATGTAGCGCCAGTTTCCGGTCGTGACCGCGATCAAGGGGCTCGACTCGAGGTCCGCCTTGCCCCAGCTCCGGTCGAGCTCCGCGAAGCTCGGCCGCGGCGGGCCGACGGGCTCCGGACTCTCGAGCCCCGCCGCCGTCAGCATCTCGGGCACCCGCGAGCGGCCGTCGGCGCCCTCCATCCGCCCTTGCCCGACGAGGTCGAGCACGGTCGGCCAGAGATCGACGTTCTCGCTCTGGGCATCGACGACGATCCCCTCTTCGAGGCTGAAGGGGAAGCTCAGGATCCAGGGCGTCCGCACGACCTCGCGATGCAGGTCCTTCGCGTGGCCCTCGTTGCCGTGCTCGAGGAAGGCCTCGCCATGGTCCGAGGCGATCACGACGAGGGTCTCGTCCCGGAGCCCGTACTGGTCGAGGGCCGCGAGGATCGCGGCGACCTGCCGGTCGGTCCAATGGACGGAGTTGTCGTAGAGGTCGCTGTACGTCGTGCCGAAGATCGCGGACTCTTCGTCCGACAGGTACTGATGCGCATCCATGAAGTGCACGTAGAGGAAGAAGCGTTCGTCCTTGTAGCTGCGCAGGAACTCGATCGCGCCGTCGACCGCGTCCTGATCGGAGCCCTCGATCTTCGCGTAGGGATTCTTCGAGTCGCGCCGTACGCTGTGGATCGACGCACCGATCTCCGGGCGGTGGTAGACGTCGAACCCCTGCTGGAAGCCGAAGGTCGGGGCGACCCAGCCGTTGCGCCAGATCCCGGCGGTCACGAAGCCCCCGTCGCGGAGGATCTCCGCGGGCATCGTGGCCCCGTCCGGCAGCGCGTTGTCGAAGCGCAGGATGCCCGTCCGGTTCGGGTACATCGCGGTCCAGATCGACGCCATCGAGGTCTTCGTCCAGGACGACTGCGAGAGATGGTTCGCGAAGCGGACGCCCGTGCGCGCGAGGTGATCGATCGTCGGACTCGTCGGCCGGTCGTAGCCGTAGGCGCCGAGGCGATCCGCCCGCAGCGTGTCGACGAGCAGGAAGAGGACGTTCACGTCCTCCCGATCGAGCAGGCTCGCGATATCCTCGGGCGTTCCGATCGGGCGGGCGTCGGGATGGACACGGAACTGTGTGAGGAAGAAGCCGACGACCAGCGCAGCCGCGAGGACCGCGTAGAGGAGTCTTCGCTCCGTCATGCCAGAAAGCCCCCCGTCTCGAGCGTCTCCGCCCGTCCGGCATGCTCCCGGACCCGGGCTCGAGCGGCCACGGCCGCGCGTCGCGCTGCCGCGTAGAAGCCTCCCTCGGCTCGAGAGCGCGGAACCTTAACGCAGCCATTTCCCCTCGTCGATGCAAGCGGCCGCGCTTCGCGGCGAGCGAAGGCGCCGGATCAGTCGTGCGTTCGGCACCGTCACGACCAGGGCACCGCGACGGCGGCACCCGCAACGCCGCGGCAGCGATGGCGCATCGGCTCTCCGCGGATCCGACCGAACGGAAGAGATTCCCGTGGCGACGCATCCAGATCGCCCGGATCCGCGCCGAAGAGGAGCCTCATGAACGAGGCGTCCGATCGGGATCCGCGGCCGGCGAGCCGGTCCACACGCATGGGCATCGCGCTCCGTCTGATCGCCTACACGAGCGCGATCGCCTGCATCGCCGTCGGCGTCGTCTTCTGGCTCAGCGAACCGAGCCGCGGGAGTGCTTCGTCGTGGGCATCGACCGCTCTGCTGGCGGCCGCGCTCTGCGCTCCCCTCGCCGTCCTCTGCGCGACGACCTGGCTGCGTCCCCTGCGCCGCATCATCGAAGCGGTCGCGGCGCTCGGCGAAGGCGACCTCGGGCGGCGAACGGGCATCGCGAGAACGGACGAGCTCGGCGATCTCGCGCTCGGCGTCGACCGCATGGCGGAACGGCTCGAGGCGGAGACCCGTGCGCTGCGCGCGGGCCTTCTCGACGCCGAGGCCGCGGCCCAGTCCGGCTCCGAGTTCCTCGCCAACATGTGCCACGAGCTCCGCACGCCGATGAACGGCATCCTCGGCACGCTCGCCCTGCTCTCGGAGACGGAGCTCACGCCCGAGCAGGCCCGCTTCGTCGACACCTGCCGCCGATCCGGCGCGGGGCTCACCCGACTGCTCGAACACATGCTCGAGTTCGCGCGACTCGAGATCGGCTCGATTCCGATCGTCGCGGCGCCGATCGACCTGTCCGCCCTGTTCGACGACGTCGTGCGGACGACCCGCGCCGACGCATTGCGCAGGGGTCTCGAGCTGAACGGCCATTTCGGGGCCGAGGTGCCCTGCTGGGTCATGGGGGACGCGCTCGCGCTCGGCCAGGTCGTCGCGAACCTGGTCGGCAACGCGATCAAGTTCACCGAGCGCGGGTACGTCGATCTCGTCGTCGCGGCCGAGGAGACGTCGGCGGAGGCCGTCGTGCTGCGCGTGGTGGTCCGGGACTCGGGCATCGGCATCCCCGCGGACCAGCTCGACGCGATCTTCCAGCGCTTCAGTCAGGTCGAGTCGACCATGACCCGCCGCTTCGGCGGCACGGGGCTCGGCCTGGCGATCTGCCGCGAGCTCGTCGAACGCATGGGGGGGCGGATCGCCGTCGAGAGCGAGGTCGGCATCGGGTCGACCTTCACGGTCACGCTGCCCCTCGCCCTCGCCGACGCGCCCGACGACGAGAAGGAGCTGGCCGCAGCCGACACCGCCGTCCCCTCGACGGAGGACGCCCCCACGAGCTCGCTCGTCGCCTCTGACCTTCCTCGACCGATGGACGTCCCGCGGCCCGGGATGCGACCCGAGAGCCGACGGGACCGCGCGCCGATCGAGGCCCTCGTCGCCGAAGACAACGAGGTCAACGCCCTGGTGATCTCGCGCTACCTCGACCGCCTCGGCTGCCGGGTCACGCGGGTGACCAATGGACGGGATGCCGTGGCCCGCGCACGCAGCCACTCCTTCGACGTCTTCTTCGTCGATTGGCGGATGCCGGTCATGGACGGCCTCGACGCCATTCGCGAGATCCGCCGACTGCCCGACCATCGACGCACGCCGATCGTCGCCGTGACGGCCAATGCCATGCCCGACGACCATCGCACCTGTCTCGAGGCGGGCGCCGATGCCTATCTCACGAAGCCGCTGACCCTCGAGCCGCTCGAGGCGCTGCTCGACCAGTGGTTCGGCGAGGCCGACTGAACGCGCCGCGCGCGCAGGCCCTCAGTCCTTCGGCAGGCCCAGGATCCGCTCGGCGATGATGTTGCGCTGGATGTTGGGCGTGCCGCCGCCGATCACGACCTCGGGCCAGTTGAGCGAGAAGCGCGCCCAGCTGCCGCCGTCGACGGTCGGCTCCTCGCCGCCCATCAAGGTGCCCGCCGAGCCCAGGATCTCGAGGGCGAGCTCGCCGAGGCCGACCTCGAGCTCGGCGCGATGCAGCTTGTTGATCGAGGTCTCGGCGCCGAGCGGCTCGCCCCGTAGCTGCTTGGTCAGGAAGCGCATGCCGTTCAGGCGCATCGCCTCGATGCGCGTCTCCGCCTGCGCGATGCGTCGCCGGATGCCCGGATCGTCGCTCATGCGCCGACCGCCGCGGACCGTGCCCTTCGCGAGCTCCTTCACTTCTTCGATCTTGCGCACGAGGCCGTGTACCTCGGCGATCGAGGAGCGCTCGGAGGCGAGCGCCGAGATCGTGACCCGCCAGCCCTCGCCTTCGGCCCCCAGTCTATTCTCGACCGGCACCCGGACGTCGTCGAAGAAGACCTCCGCGAACATCGCCCCGCCGCTCATGTTCTTGATCGGCCGCACCTCGATCCCGGGCGTGTCCATCTCGACGAGCAGGCAGGTGATCCCGTCGTGCTTCGACGCGACCGACGCGTCGGTCCGAACGAGCAGGATCATCATCTTCGACCACATCGCGATCGAGGTCCAGATCTTCTGCCCGTTGACGACATACTCGTCGCCGACCCGTTCCGCGCGGCATTTCAGGCTCGCCAGGTCCGAGCCCGAGTCGGGCTCCGAGTAGCCCGTGCACCATTGGTACTTCCCGTCGAGGATGTCGGGGATGTACTTCTGCTTCTGCTCCTCGGTCCCGTACTGGATGATCGCGGGGCCGACCCAGGCGAGCCCCATGAAGCAGCTGCCGAGAGCCGGCGCCTTGCGTCGCGCCATCTCGTCCTTGAGGATGACCTGCTCCATGATCGAGCCGCCGCCGCCACCCACCTCGCGCGGCCACGAGAATCCGACCCACCGCTTCTCGCGCACCTTCCGCGTCCACGCCTGCATCAGCTCGGGCGTCCGCGACGCTCCTTCCGGAAGGTTCTCGTCGAGGAACGCGCGCACCTCGTCGCGGAACGCCTCTTCCTTCTCCGTCAGCTGGAAGTCCATGTCTAGAGTCCTCCCGCCCTGGCTGCACGCTCGTAGTGATGGTCTGCGTCGCCGAACATCGACCGCACCCACTTGGACCGCTTGAGATAGAGCTGCACGTCGTACTCCCAGGTGTAGCCGACGCCGCCGTGGAGCTGGACGCCGAGGATCCCGGCCCGGGGAAAGGCCTCGGCGCAGTAGGCCTTGGCCCGGGAGACCGCGAGCGAGGCGTCCTCCGCGTCCTGATCGATCGCCCAGATCGCGTAGTAGACGAGGGAGCGGAAGCTCTCGACGTCGACGTAGATCTCGGCGAGCGGATGCTTCACGCCCTGGAAGCGGCCGATCGGCTGGTCGAACTGCACGCGCTGCTTCGCGAACTCCGACGTGATCCGGAGTGCGGCCTCCGCAGCGCCGACGGCCTCCGCGGTCACGAGCGCCGCACCGAGATCGAGCAGCCAGCCCGCCGCCGCGGCGCCCGCGCCGAGCTCGCCCAGTACGCAATCCGCTTCGACGCGGACCTCGTCGAGCCGGAGTCGTCCGATCCGCTTCGTGAGATCCATCCCCTCGTAGTCGTCGGTCGATACGCCCGAGGCATCCTTCCCGACGACGACGAGCGAGACCGCTTCGGGCGCCGATCCCGTGCGGACGCCGACGACGAAGAGGTCCGCGCTCGAAGCATCCGTCACGAAGCGCTTCTCGCCGCTCAGCACGAGCCGATCGCCGTCCACCTTGGCCGTCGCCTCGACGCCTGCGGGATCGAGCCGATCGCTCCGCTCGAGCCAGGCGAAGGTCCCGATACGCGAGCCGTCGGCGAGGCCGGGCAGCCAACGCGCGCGCTGGGCCTCGCTCCCGAACCGCTCGATCGCCCGCGCCGCGATCACCGTCGACACGAGCGGCGACGGAACGAGCGAGCGCCCCGTCTCCTCGAGCACGACGATCAAGGTCTCGAGATCGAGCCCCGCGCCGCCGTGCACCTCGGGCATCGCGAGCCCGACCCAGCCGAGCTCGGCCATCCGCTTCCAGAGGTCGCGGTCGAAGGCCTGTCCGCCTTCGACGACCTCGCGCACGCGCGAGAGCGGCGAGTGCTGATCGAGCAGCTTGCGGACCTCGTCGCGCAGCTGCTCCTGCTCCTCTGAGAATCCGAAGTTCATCCTGGCTCCGAGTCCTGTGCGGGTTCGGGGCCAAAATCGCACGTCCCGACCGCGCCCTGCAAGGCGCGGAACCGGCGGTCCGATTCGTCCGCTCGCTGCGTTCCCGGGCTGGCGGACCGGGAATGACCCGAACGGCCATCGGGTCCACCTCGCAAGGGTCTCGGGATCTTCGCCTCAGTCGATGCGCACGCGCCCCTTCCCGTTCAAGCTGCCACCGGATCGATCCGACCCGACTCGCCATGCCCCACGACGCGACGACCCGCCCGGGCGCTCCGACGACCCGCCCCGCCGAGGCCGACGGCGCCCTCACGCGCATCCTCGAGTTCGAGAACGAGCACGTCAAGAAGGGCCTCGTCACGATCCAGGCCAACATGGCCGAGACCGTCGAGCTGAATCGCAACACCCTCGCCCGCTGCGCGGTGCTGCAGGACGACTTCGAGTCCCTGGTGCGCGAGTCCGCCGAGATCCGTTCGCGCTCCGAGCGCCTCGACGGCCTGCTCGACACGTCGACGGGGAGCCTCGAGACCCTCGGCGAGCAGGTGAAGGGCATCGGCGACTTCCTCGGCGAGATCTCGAACATCGCCTTCCAGACCAGCCTCCTCTCCCTCAACGCCTCCGTCGAGGCGGCCCGCGCCGGCGAGGCCGGAGCCGGCTTCGCGATCGTCGCGCGCGAGGTGAAGGATCTCTCGGAGCAGACCTCCGGCCTCGTGCGACGGATCCGCGAGCTCGTCTCGTCGATCCAGGGGAGCTCGGACGAGACGCGGGACTCGATCCTCGAAGCGAAGGCGCTGTCCGGCGAGTCCCAGTCGACCGTCGACGGCTTCGCGCGCAAGCTCGAGACGACCTGCGAGTCGAATGCCCAGACCGTGCGCGACGTCTCGCAGGCGAACGACCGCGTCTTCGTCAGCCTGGCGAAGCTCGACCACGTGATCTGGAAGGTGAACACCTACCTCTCGGTCATCCAGGGCGAGCCCGCCTTCACCTACGTCGACCATCACTCCTGCCGGCTCGGCAAGTGGTACGACCAAGGAGACGGGCAGGAGAACTTCTCGGACTGCCCGAGCTTCGCGGCCCTCGAGCGACCCCACGCCCGGGTGCATGGCGGCACGAGCCGGATCTTCTCCCTGCTGCCGGAAGGCGAGGCGCGCCTCGACGAGATCTTCCGCGCGCTCCGCGAGATGGAGGAAGGCAGCGACGGCGTCTTCGACGTCCTCGACAAGATCCTCCGCGAGGCCTCGAATCGCCGCCGTCGCGGCTGAGCCGATCGAGCCTCATCGAATCGCCGCCGTTTCGGCTCTGCCGACCGAGCCTCATCGAGTCGCCGCCGTTTCGGCTCTGCCGACCGAGCCTCATCGAGTCGCCACCGTCGCGGCTCTGCCGATCGCGGGTCAGCCGGGATCGCCGAGCCGGCGCACGCGCCCGCGATCGAAGAGCCAGACCTCGCCATGGGCCGTGAAGCGGTCCTGCTCGACCACGATCCCGCTGCCGTCCCGACAGGCGTAGAGCGGCCGCGTCGAACGCCGCGAGTAGCGCAGCAGGGCCTCGCGCAAGCGCGACGAGCGGCGGTAGTGCGGAAAGAAGTCGAAGCCCACGAGCCCGAGCGCCCGCCGATCGCGCTGCGAGAGCCCGATCTCGTCCTCGTCCCGGTCGAAGGGGGGATAGCCCGCGAGGCCGATGTCGGGCGTCATCAGGATCCCGCCGGCGGAGAGCCCCGCGACGACGCCGCCGCGCAGCGCGAAGCGGCGCAGTGCCTCGAGCATCCCCGATCGCCGCAGGTGATGGAGGAAATGGAAGGTGTTGCCCCCGGAGAGATAGACGACGTCGCTCGCCCGCAGGGCTGCGAGCGTCGCCCGGCGCAGCTTGCCCGGCCGCTCGAGGCCCGGGAGGTCGGGCGGCAGACATTCGAACCGGGTCGCGCCGAAGGGCGCATAACGCCGCTCGAAGCGCTTGAAGAACGCGCCCGCCCCTTCGTGGGTGAAGGGCACGTAGGTCATGCGGATCTCGCCGCGGGCGTCGCCGGCCCTGCGACGCAGCGCGAGCGCGAGCAGGCTCTCGTGGATCAGGCGATTGCGCGGCTCCTGCCCGCCGGAGTAGAGCACGAGCCGGCGACGATCACGGGACGCCATGGGCCCCCTGCGCGTGCTCGCGCTTGTAGAAGCCCACGATGTCGCCGTACTGGATGTGCCCCAGCAGCCGTCGGCCTCCGGCGCTCGTGTCGACGATCGGGATCTTGTCGAACTCGCGGTCGCCGAAGAGCTCGAGGGCGTGGATCAGGTTGTCCTCGGGGCTGAGATGGACGGCGCGTCGATTCACGACGTCGTGGGCGAGGACCAGGCTGCCGAGGTCGCCGAGCTCCTCGCGATCGCCGAGGTCGGCGAGGGCGACCAGCCCCGCGAGCTCGCCCTTCGCGTCGACGAGGACGAGATCCGTCTCGCCGATCTCCTGCGCGCGGGCCTCGAGCTGCCGGAGCGGCGTGTCGTTGAAGACGATCGCATGCCGCGCGTAGACGCCCTGGGCGACGTCGCCGATCGTCATGCGCTTCAGGACGTTCGGATTCATCTCCCAGAGGTGCGCCCGGGAGAAGAACTTGTTGTCGACCTGCGAGCGGTAGATCGACCAGCGACGCGAGGTCACGAGGGCGATCGTCGCGACCAGCATCAGCGGCGGCAGCAGCTCGTAGGCCCCGGTCAGCTCGCAGACCATCAACAGCGACGCGATCGGCGCGTTCGCGACACCCGCGAAGAAGGCGCCCATCCCGACCACGACGTAGGGCTCGACCCGGGGCACGAGGGCCGGGAAGAGCTCGTGACCGAGGGTGCCGACGCTGCCGCCGAGCATCGCGCCGATGAAGAGGCTCGGGGCGAAGACGCCGCCCGATCCGCCGGAGGAGATCGTGAACGAGGTCGTCGCGATCTTGAGCACGGCGAGCCCGGCGAGCAGACCGATCGTGGGGGGCAGGCCCGCGATCGGCTGGCCGAGGATCAGCTGCTGGACGTAGCCGAGACCCTGTCCGATCGCGGCGGGATGGAAGTAGCCGATCACCCCGACGAGCAGGCCCCCGATCGGTGGGACGAGGTAGCGGTTCACGGGCAGCCGGTCGAAGAAGACCGACTTCGACCCGTGCAGGAAGCGGATGTAGAGGTAGCCCGCGCCGGAGCAGACGAGGCCGAGCACGGCGTAGAAGACGAGCTCGATCGGCGAGCGGAAGACCAGGGGCTCGAACTCGAAGACGTGGCTGAAGCCACGGATCGAGCAGAAGACCGTGTAGGCCGTGACCGAGCCGAGCACGGCGGGCGTGAGCGCGTCGGTCTCGAGGTCCTCCTTGTAGAGGACCTCGACCGCGGTCAGCGCCCCGCCGAGCGGCGCCCGGAAGATCGCGCCGAGCCCCGCCGCCGCCCCGGCCACCATCAGCGTCCGGCGCGCCCGCGCGCCCATGCGGATGACGCGCCCGATGGCGGAGCCGATGCCGGCGCCGATCTGGGCGGTCGGGCCCTCCTTGCCGGCGCTGCCCCCGCTCGCGAGGGTCGCGATCGTCGCGAGCGACTTCACGAGCGGGACGCGGCTGCGCATCACGCCGCCCTTGTTGTGGAAGGCGTCGATGTAGCCGTCGGTCCCCGTGCCCTCGGCCTCGGGCGCGAAGGTCTTGACCAGCAGCCCCGACACGAGCCCGCCGAGCACGGGCAGCAGGACGACGACCCATCGCCGCGTCGGGCCGAGCGGAGCGGCCTCAGCCACGCCCTCGCCCGACGGATGCGGCACGGGCAGCTGGGCCCAGACGTGCATCGTGAGATGCGTCGCCTGCCGCAGCAGCTCGTCGAAGAGGACCGCGCCGAGCCCCGCGAGCAGCCCGATCAGGATCGAGTAGAGGTAGATCGTGCGGGTATTGACGTTGCTGAAGATGCCCCGGAAATCGAATCGCTTCGCCAAGGCCCCGCTCCGTCCGTTCACGCGCCCGGGCAGACACTACCGGACGGACGGGACGATCACCCGCGCTCGCGGAAACGCGCGGGGCGGCCGACGCCGAAGGGGCTCGGGGTCGGGAACCCCTGCGTTCTCGCGCGCGATCAGGGCCGGGCGACGACGCGGCCGAAGGTCCGCCGCTCGGTCAGGGCCGGGCGACGACGCGGCCGAAGGTCCGCCGCTCGATCAGGGCCGGGCGACGACGCGGCCGAAGGTCCGCCGCTCGGTCAGGTCCTCGAGCGCCCGGGGAATCTCGTCGAAGCCGATCACGCGGCTCGTCGTCGCGCGGTACCGGCCCTCGCGCACGAGTGCCATCAGGTCGTCGTGGGCCTTCTGCTCGATCTGCATCAGCTCGGGGCCGTAGCCCGAGCCCATGCAGACGCCGACGAGTGTCCAGTTCTGGACGTAGAACTCGCTCGGATGGATCGGGATCAGCCCGCCCGCGTGGCCGCAGAGCAGATGACGCCCCTCGACCCGCAGCAGCGGCCGCGCGAGACGTCCGGGCTCGCCCTGCACGAAGTCGACGATCACGTCGATGCCGTGCTCGCCCACCTCGCGCTCCACCGCCGCGACGAAGTCCTCCTCGCGGTGGTCGATCACGACGTGCGCACCCAGCTCGCGGGCGAAGGCGACCTTCTCGGCACCGCCCGCGACGGCGATGACGCGGCAGCCCGCCGCGACGCAGAGCTGGACCGCCGACGAAGGCACGCCACCCGCCGCGCCGAGCACGAGCACGGTCTCGCCGGCCTGGACCTTTCCGCGGCGATGCACCGCGTGATAGGCGGTATGCGCCGGGATCACGAAGCCCGCCGCCTCCTCGTCGCTCATCGACTCGGGCACCTCCCAGAGCGTCGGGGGCGCCATCACGGTCAGGCTCGCGAAGCTGCCGAAGGGCTGCGGCGTGAAGCCCATGACGCGCTTGCCGACGAGATGCTCGAGACCGGGCGAGGTCTCCTCGACGAGGCCGACCGCCTCCTGACCCGAGACGTAGGGGCGCGGGATCGGAACGGGATACTCGCCGGTCGCCATCGTGAGATCCGGCGTCGCCAGCGCTGCCGCCAGCACGCGGACGAAGGCGTAATGCTCGCAGGCGGGCTCGCCGGGGCGTCGCTCGCGCAGCCCCTCGATGTCCATCGCGAGCCGGGACATCGCCTCGTGCGTGGGCTCCGGAAACGCCTCCCACTTGAACACGTCCCGCGGCAATCCCTTCTCGTGCACGACCCAGGCCTGCATCGTCTTCGTCATCGTCCCGCTCCTCCTGCCCGACCGCGCCCGCGCATCGGATTGCGACGACGCCCCGACGGAGCGCCGCCCGGCGTCACTCCGCCGCCTGCTGCTTCTGGAAATGCACCGAGTCGAGCAGCTCCCACGCCTCGCAGATCCGCCCCTCGCGGAAACGGAAGCCGAAGGCGTAGCGGTTCGAGTAGGGCCGACCGCGGGCCGTCCGCGCATGCAGCTGGGCGATCACGACGGCGCGATCGCCCTCGACGGCCTGCACGTCCTTCTCGAGCGAGAAGGAGCCCGGCTGGTAGTAGGCGTCTCCGGCGCCGCAGAGGAAGTCGAGGATGCGCTCGCGCCCCCGCAGCTCGCCGAAGCCCTTCGCGGCGAAGGGCGGCGCGTGCCACTCGATGTCGTCCGTGACGAGACCGGCGAGGGTCTCGCGATCGTCGGCGAACATGGCGGGGAAGAATCGCTCGATCGTCTCGTGGGGTGTGGGCATGACGGCGCAGTCTAGTGCAGCCGGCTGGGCCGCCCCGCCCGGCACGCAGGCCCGGCGAGCGCCCCGATCACGCCCGATTTCGTTTCGTCGTCGAAAATCCGGACGTCGCGAGAGAAGTGCAGCCCCCGATCGAGTGACCTCCGCCACCTCCCGCGCATCGTGACGGGGGCTAGATTCGCCGAACGCGCCCCCGCGAGCCCTCGACACGCGTCACCGATCGGGCCCGGACGGAGACCCACCCAGGACGCCCGCCCCCGAGATCCATGCCGAACCACCCCCGCCTCCGCCCTCGCGGCCTCCCCCCGCGCCCGCTTCCTCTCATTCCCGCGCTCGTCCGCACACTCGGCGTGCGGCGTCGGGCGCAGGGCCTCGCGCTCCTCGCGAGCCTGCTCCTCGCGCTGCCCGTGAGCCCCGTCCGCGCCCAGCAGACCTGCGGCCTCACGACGCGCATCCCCTTCGCGGGCCACGCGCTCCCGCTCGAGGGCTCCCTCGTCGAGCAGAGCCTCGCCGTCGAGAATCCGTTCCCGATCTGGAACAGTCTGGGCATCTTCCAGCCTACCTTCCTGACCGCCCCTCCCGACGGCAGCAACCGCCTCTTCATTCTCGAGCGCCGCGGCCTCGTGCTGTCGATCCCGAATCGCCCCGACGCGACGGTCGACGATCTCGTCTTCGTGCTCGACGTCGAGTCCTGGCTCGAGGACCAGTTCTCCGAGGAGGGCTTCCTCGGTCTCGCGATCCATCCCGACTTCGCGAGCAACGGCTACTTCTACGTGCACATGACGCCGCTGCCGAACCGCTGCGACCGCTATGCGCGCTGCGCGCAGGTCGTGCGCTTCCAGATGGATCCGCAGGATCCCACCCGCGCGCTCCCGAGCTCGGCCTTCGTGGTGCTCGAGATCGAGCGCCCCGGCGAAGTCGATCACCACAACGGCGGGATGCTCGCCTTCGGACCCGACGGCTACCTCTACATCGCCGTCGGCGACCAGGACCGCCTCGACCTGCCCCAGGACACGAGCAGCCTGCGCGGCAAGATCCTGCGCATCGACGTCGACTCCGGCACCGAGTTCGAGCCCGGCATCCCGCCGGACAACCCCTTCGGCAATCCGGTCTGGCTCTACGGCTTCCGCAATCCCTGGCGCTTCTCCTTCGATCGCGAGAGCGCGGGCGACCTCTGGATCGGCGACGTCGGGAGCTCCGAGCGCGAGGAGGTGAACTGGGTCCCGGCGGGCCCGCCCGCGAGCCGCAACTTCGGCTGGCCCGATTGCGAGGGCACGCTGCCGCTCACGCCGACCGGCTGCGATCCCTCGCAGCATCGCCCGGACCTCGAGTACGCGACGGGCGGACCCGGGATCGCCGTGATCGGCGGCTACGTCTACCGCGGCCCGCTCGCTTCGCTGCACGGACAGTACGTCTTCGGCGACGCGATCGGTCGCGTGTTCTCCTGGGATCGGGTCACCCGCGACCCCCAGACCGGGCTCGGCGTATTCGAGACGCGGCTCGACACCTTCGACGGACTCGGCTCCTTCGGCGAGGACGAGGCGGGGGAGCTCTACACCTGGAGCTACTCCTTCCCGTCGCTCGTCCGCTTCACGGGCGGCAATCCCTCGAATACGGGTGACTTCCCGACGCAGCTCTCGCAGACGGGCCTCTTCACGGACGTCGCGAGCCTGACGCCCGCGCCGGGCGTGATCGAGTACGGCGTCGAGTCGCCTTTGTGGAGCGATGGCGCGCTGAAGCGTCGATGGATCGCGCTTCCGGGGGACGAACAGATCGTCTTCCGCAATCGTGACGACTGGTCGTTCCCGATCGGTACGGCGCTCGTCAAGCATTTCGAGCTCGAGCAGCCGGGTACCTCTCCGAAGCGGCTCGAGACGCGGGTGCTGCTCAGGCAGACGGATCGCTGGGTCGGGTTCACCTATCGCTGGAACGCCGCGGGGACGAGCGCTTCGCTGCTGCTCGACGGCCGCCGCGACGACGTCTCCCTCGCCGGGGGCGGATCCCAGACCTGGATCTTCCCCTCTCCCTCGGACTGCCTCGTCTGTCACTCGGCCGCGGCGGGTCGCGTGCTCGGCGTCGAGACGGCGCAGCTGAACGGCGACTTCGACTACGCCGCCGTGACCGACAATCAGCTCCACGCCTGGAACTGCATCGGCCTCTTCGACTCCGACATCGGCGACCCCGCCAGCTACGCCCGCTTCGCCCCCCTCGATGATCCGGGCGCCTCCCTCGCCCATCGCGCGCGCTCCTACCTCGCGACCAACTGCGCGAACTGCCATCAGCCCGGGGCGGGACAGACGGACATGAACCTGCGCGCGGACGTGCTGCTCGGCGAGATGAACCTGATCGGCCGCGCGCCGATCCGCGGCGATCTCGGCCTGCCGGCGCCGCGGCTGATCGATCCCGGCGACCACGGCAACAGCATCCTCTCGCTGCGAACGGAGTCGACCGACGAGTCCGTGCGCATGGCCCGGGGCACGCTCGTGCCGGACGTCGCGGCGACGAGCCTGCTGGCGGACTGGATCGATGGCGTGCTCTTCGACGTGATCTCCGGCAGCCCGAGCCTCGACTCCGACGAGGACGGCGTCGAGGACGCGAGCGACAACTGTCCCGCCGTCGCGAACGCCGCGCAGACGGATACGGACGGTGATTCGCTCGGCGATCCCTGCGATCCCGACCAGATGCCCGAGCTGCGTGCGATCGCGACGCTGCCGGCGCGGGTCGATCCAGGGGACGTCCTCGGCCTGACGGCCCAGGTGCGCAACGACGGGGCGCTGTCCGCCACGCCCTCGCAGATCCGCTTCCACCTCTCGACGGACGACGCGCTCGACGTGGACGACATCCCGATGGGCGACTGCTTCGTGGGGGCGCTCGGCGGCACCGCCACCGGAGCCTGCACGGAGTCCGACGCACGGGTACCCGCCGAGCTCGCGAGCGCACCGGGCGACTACTGGTGGATCGCCTGCGCCGACGCGCTCGACCACGTCGCCGAGGGCGACGAGTCGAACAACTGTGCGAGCGCGGTCGTCGCCGTCCCCGAACCCTCGCCGGTCCTCCTCGAGCTCGCGGCACTCGGCACGCTGCTCGGCCTCGCGGGCGCGCAACGCAGACGCGCTCGATGCCACGCCGAGTCCGCTCGACGCGCGCGCACCTGACGCCCCACGCCGTCCGCGCGACGCAGACGCGCTCGACGCCGGCCCGACCCGAGCGCTTGACGCCAGGACGAGCCCGACCGACGCTCGGCGGACCCGACGCGAGGGAGGGATGGCCTTGGTCGACTGGCTGATCCGGGGCGCGCAGATCTGCGACGGAACGGGGACGCCGCCCCGTGTGGGCGACCTCGCGATCGAGGCGGGGCGGATCGTGTCGGTCGGGGGACGTCATGCCGGTTCAGCACGGCGGACCCTCGACGCGGACGGCGCGGTCGTGATGCCGGGCATCGTCGACCTCCACACGCATTACGATGCGCAGGTGCTCTGGGATCCGGCCGTCACGCCGTCGAACGAGCACGGCGTGACGACGGTCGTCGTCGGCAATTGCGGTCTCGGCCTCGCGCCGGTCCGGGCGGAGGATCGCGGAGTGCTCGCGGCGCTGCTCGGCGGGGTCGAGGACATTCCGCGAGAGTCCCTGGCGGCGGCCCTCGACTGGCGCTGGGAGGACCATCCTTCGTACCTCGACCGGATCGCCGAGCTGCCGCGTTCGGTGGACGTCGGCGCCTTCGTCGGGCACGCCGCACTCCGCCTCTTCGCCCTGGGCGCCGAGCGGGCCTACGCCGACACGGCCACGCCGAGCGAGATCGGCGTGATGCGCGAGGCGCTCGAGGCGGCGCTCGACGCGGGGGCGCTCGGCTTCTCGACCTCGCGCAGCCGGACCGATCGCGACGACCGCGGCCGCCCCACGCCCTGCTGCTTCGCCGAGGATGCGGAGACGCACGCGCTCGCGGACGTGCTCGCGAGCCGAGGCGAGGGGCTGCTCGAGCTCTCCTTCCGCGGCAGCGCCGGCGACGAGCCCGAGCGCCTCGACGAAGAGGTCGCCTGGATGCGCGATCTCGCGGCGCGCACGGGCCGGCCGGTCAGCTTCGGACTCGCCCAGCTCGACGCGGCGCCGGATGCCTGGCGACGGGTCTACGCGGCGGCCGGTTCGGCCGCCGCCGAAGGGGTGATGCTGCGCCCCCAGACCCTCGGTCGGATGCAGTCCGTGCTGCTCGGTCTCGATGCGGTCCATCCCTTCCAATACCGACCGGGCTACCGCGCGATCACCAGCCTCCCCGTCGCGGAGCGTGCAGCGCGGATGCGGGATCCTTCGCTGCGCCGACGCATCCTCGACGAGGTCGCCGAGCCCGCGCCGCCCGAGGATCCCTTCGCCAGCCTCTTCCGCTTCGAGGGCGAGCGCATCTTCCCGCTCGAGGATCCGCCGGACTACGAGCCCGGGCCCGGGAAGAGCCTCGCCGCCGAGGCACACCTTCGCGGCGTCTCCGTACTCGAGGTGCTCTACGACCGGCTGGTGGAAGGTGACGGCGGGACGATCCTGCTCTACGCCGTCGCGAACTACCACGAGGGCGACCTCTCGGCGACGCGCGAGATGCTCGCCCACCCCTGCTCGCTGCTGGGGCTCGGCGACGGCGGCGCACACGTCGGGCTGCTCTGCGACGCGAGCGTGCCGACCTTCCTGCTCGCCCACTGGACGCGAGACCGGAGCCGCGGACCGGGCTTCCCGCTCGAGTGGATGGTCCATCGCCTGACCGACGAGCCCGCGCGCCTGCTCGGACTCCACGACCGCGGACGCCTCGCCCCCGGTCTGCGCGCCGACCTGAACGTCTTCGACCCCGCGCTCCTCTCGCTCGAGCGGCCGCGCCTCGTCCGCGACCTGCCGGCCGGGGCGAAGCGCTTCGTGCAGGGCGCGCGGGGCTGGCTCGCGACCTTCGTGGGGGGCGAGCCCACGCGGCTGCGCGGCGAAGAGACGGAGGCGCGTCCCGGCGGCCTCGCGCGCGCCCTCCGTTCGCAGCGATCGGCCTAACGCGCCTCGAGACCCTGCAGGAAGGCAGGACCCTCGGGCCATCGCATCTCGCGCCGGATCCGCCGCGCCCGCTCGCGCATGAAGGGTCCTGGCGCGTCGACGCGCAGCCGGGCCGGATCCGGCAACGCCGCCGCGAGCAGCGCCGACTGATCGGGACCGAGCGCGCCTGCCCCGTGTCCGAAGAAGCGCCGGCTCGCGGCCTCCGCGCCGAAGAGGCAGGGACCGAACTGGGCGACGTTCAGATGCACCTCGAGGATCCGGCGCTTGGGCCAGAGCGCCTCGATCCAGACCGTGAGCCAGGCCTCGAGTCCCTTGCGCACGAAGCTGCGGCCGGGCCAGAGGAAGAGATTCTTCGCGACCTGCTGGCTGACCGTGCTCGCGCCACGCAGACGTCGCCCGTCGAGGCGATCCTGCACGGCATCGGCGATCGCGTCGAAGTCGAAGCCGTCGTGCTCGAGGAAGCGCTGATCCTCGGCGACGAGCACCGCGATCGGCAGGCTCGGGGCGATCTCGCGCCAGGGCACCCAGTCGTAGGCGACGCGTTCGCAGCCCCGTCCCGTCGCGGGGTCCGCGAAGCGACTCACGATCATGAAGGCCGTCGTCGGCGGCGGCAGCCAGCGCAGCAGGGCCACGGGCACGAAGCTCAGTCCGAGGAAGGCCGCGATCGCGAAGAGCACGAAGCGGCGGAGCCTTCGCCATCGTGCCGCCCCGCGCCGCTGCCCCTTCCTTCGCGCGGCGCGCCTCAGTCGAGCACCGCGACGAGGGAGGACGTGCGCAGATCCTCGGGTCGCGCCCAGAGCAGCTCGGGGTAGTCCCGCGGTGCGCGCGCCGGATCGAGGGTCGTCAGGTGGAGGCCGTGGCGCAGCCGTCGACGCCGGGTGTGGATGCCATGGGGCCGGTAGCCGAGGGGCCCGAGCAGCGCGACCAGCTCGGCGAAGCCCGCGTCGGGATCGTCGTAGGTCTCGGCGACGAACTCGGTGATCAGGAAGGGACGGTCGCGTTCGAGGAGCCCGCGCAGTCCACGCAAGGCCTGGAGCTCGAAGCCCTCGACGTCGATCTTGATCAGCCGCACGGGCTGCGGATCGGACAGGAGTCGATCGTCGCCCACGGCGATCTCGACCTCGACGCGTCGCCGGATCTCGCTCGGATCGACCTCCGTCAGCGTCGCCGTGCCGGTATGGTCCGAGGTGAGGTTGAGCGTCAGCTGCCCGGGCGCGTCCGCGAGGCCGATCGGATGGAGGCGGACGTGCTGGATGTCGTTCAGCGCGATGTGCCGGCGCAGCACCTCGAGCGCCTCCGGGTTCGGCTCGAAGCTGTCGACGCGTCCGCGCGTGCCGACGGCGCTCGCACCGAGCAGCGTGATCATCCCGATGTTCGCCCCGATGTCGACGAAGCGATCGCCGGGTCGGAGCAGTCCGCGCACGGTCTCCTGTACGCCGAGCTCGTAGTAGCGGCCGAGGAAGTAGGTGAGCCGCTCGGACCAGTCGGCGAGCCGCAGCTCCATCCGGTAGCCGTGCAGCTTGCCGCGACACGTCCGCATCCCCGCGTCCCGCCAGCTCCGGTCGTACCAGGGCAGCTGGATGCCTGCGATGCGGGTGAGCGCGCCCCAACCCGGCAGCTCGAGCCGCGTGAAGGGCAGCACGAGGTACATCCAGGCACGGAACCGACGCGACGGATCCTCGGACAAGGGGACCTCCACTCGACGGCGGGGCGAAGCGTCGCACCGCGAAGTCGGATCGCCGCGACGCGCGTCACGCGTCCCGACGCCGACCGATCAGGGAGGGGGCGCGCCGAGCATACCGCCGTCGCGCGGCCCATGCGATTCCGACGCGCGATCGGCACTCGTGCGCGGATCCTCGAGCTCCACGCGCGCACGCGGCAGGGCCTCGGGCTGATGCCTCTGCAGCCAGGCGAGCCATCGTTCGCGTACGTACACCCGCAGGTCCCAGGCGGTGCTCGAGTCCGCGGCGGACAGGAGGGCGCGGAGCTGGACCGCGTGCTCCGTCGTGTCGGTCACCTGCACGTTGCAGACGCGGCCGTCCCAGAGCGGCGTCTCGCGCACGATCGCCTCGAGCGCTTCGCGCGCCGCCGCCACGTCGATCCGGTAGTCGGCCCAGAGGAAGACCGTGCCGATCAGCTCCGCCGAGCGACGCGTCCAGTTCTCGAAGGGCTGCTGGATGAACGTCGAGAAGGGCACGACCAGACGCCGCTCGTCCCAGATCCGAACGACCACGTAGGTCGTCGTGATCTCCTCGATGCGCCCCCACTCGCCGCGGACGATGACCACGTCGTCCATCCGGATCGGCTGGGTCAGCGCGAGCTGGACGCCTGCGATCAGGTTCTCGAGCAGCGGGCGCGCCGCGAGACCCACCACGAGCCCGACCACGCCCGCCGAGGCGAGCAGCCCCGTGCCCACCTCGCGCACGCCGGGCAACGTCAGCAGCGCGGCGCCGATCCCGAAGAGGACGATCATGACCTCGGCCGTGCGCTCGAGGACGTTCACCTGCGTGACGACGCGGCGCGCAGCGAGATTGTCCTCGGCCCCGATGTCATGGGTCTCGCGCAGGAAGCTCGCGATCGCGCGGGCGACGCCGACGAGCAGCCAGGTCGCCGCGGCGATGCCGAGTACGACGAGCGCGTGGTGGACGACGTCCCGGGCGACGCCGGGCAGGCTCGCGAGCGCAGGCATGACGGCGCGCATGGCGAGCATGGGCCCCAGCAGCCGTGCGCCCGGACGCATCTGGTCGACGATGCGCAGGGCGAGGGGCTTGGCGGCCTGCGTCGCGGCGCGGCGCAGCAGGGAGAAGAGAATGCGATAGCCGATCCAGCCCACGACGACGGCCAGCACGAGGAGCCCGACGTCGATCAGCGCCGGCAGCCAGACATCGAGCGCGTCCCCGGGCAGCCACTCTTCGATCGTGGTCATGGACGCTCCCGTCCCGAATCGGCGCCGACGCACGTCTGCGTGCGCACCCCAAGTCGCCGATGCGGGGGACTAGAAATAGAAGAGTCGCTCGAAGAAGCCCCGCTCCCGCTCGCGGGTCAGCTCGACTTCCGGAACCACCTCGCGCGTCGGCGCCGCGGCCCGGGCCGAGCTGACGAGGGGCTCGACGCCGATCTCCTGCGACACCGTTCCGTCGAGATGCACCGTACCGCGATCCGCCTCGACGTCGACGCGCCAACCGTCGCCCGCGACCCGCCAGCCTCCGAGCCAGCCCCGTTCAGCGCGCGCATCCCCCGGGAGATCCCGCGCGATCCGTCGCGCCACGTGCCGCTCGACCTCTTCGTCGGAGGCGACCCGGACCGACGACCGCGATGCCGGAGCGGCCGCGGCGGCCGCGCCCGACCCGGCTCCAGAGCCCACCTCCTCCGCGCTCGCACGCGCGGTGCGGGGAGGCTTCGGCGCGAGAGACGGATCGATCTCCAGCTGGTCGTCGACCGCCTGGACGCCGACCGCGTAATGCGCGAGACGCACCGCGCGCTCACGCGCCTGCTCCGACGCAACGCGACCGGCGAGCACGACGACGCCCCCTGGCTCCGCATGGACTTCGACCTGCGCCCCCTCGAGCGCATCACCCGCGTACTCGATCGCGAGGCGGACGCGATCCTCGATGCCCTGCCGACTGCGTTGATGCAGCAGCTCCGTGGCGGTCCGGGGACCGGACCCGGACGCGGCGAACGCAGCATCGGCTGCGACGACGCCCACGGCAACGAGCGACGCGAAGAGCAGGAGACGAATCCATCCGAGTCTGCTCACGGAACGAGCCGATCTCCGATCGATCGATTCCATCATGGCGGGTACCTCCTCAGGACGGGCGCGAGAAGGGAGCGCGACGACGGGCGCGGGACTCCGGCGACGTCTTGCGCATCGCCTCCGTCCCCGATCGCTCACGAACGCCCCGCAGACTAACGAAGACGAGTCCATGAGGCCAATCGCGAGGAGCGAACCGTTCGCGTGGCCGCGACCTCAGAGTCTTCATCGACCGCGCAGCGTGCGGAAGAAGCGTCGGACGTCCTCGACGATCAGCTCCGGCTCCTCGGCCGGACCGAAATGTCCGCCGCGCGGCAGGATCGTCCATTGCTGGACGTTCGCGTGTCGCTCCGCCACCCGCCGCGGGACGAGGACGTTGTCCTCGGGCAGGATCGCGAAGGCGCTCGGCACCGGCACCGCCGGCGAGACGTCGCGTACGGGCTGCCAGCGTGCCGGCCCCATGCTCTCCCAGTAGAAGCGCAGGCTCGTGCCGATCGTGCGCGTGTGCCAGTAGAGCGAGACGGTCGTGATCAGGTCGTCGAGGGAGAAGCGCCGCTCGACGTCGCCGTCGCAATCGCTCCAGGCGCGCCGCCGCTCGACGATCCAGGCCGCGAGACCGACCGGCGAGTCCTCGAGGGCGAAGGCGAGGGTCTGCGGGTCGTGCGTGTGCACCGCCATGTGGCTCGTGATCGCCGACGTCTTGCGCGCCACCCGCTCCGGCCAGTCCCGCTCCTCCGGCGAGCACTCCTCCCAGGGAATCGCGGCGTAGTCGAGGTCGAGGAAGCCACCCATGCTCTCGTGCACCCCGATCACGTGATCGGCCCCGAGATGACCGATCGCCGCCGTCACGAGGGCGCCCCAGTCGCCGCCCTGCGCCGCATAACGTGTGTAGCCGAGGACCTCGCGCATCAGGCGGTCCCAGAGCGCCGCCGTCCGCGCGAAGCCGACGCCCGTCCGCTCGAGGGGGCTCGAGAAGACGAAGCCGGGCAGCGAGGGCACGACGACGTCGAAGGCGTCCTCGGGATCCCCGCCGTGGGCCTCGGGATCCGCGAGCGGACCGATCACGTGCCGGAAGTCCCAGAAGGTCCAGGGCCAGCCGTGGGTCAGCACGAGGGGGATCGGCGCGGGGCCGCGACCGCGGCGAAGGACGAAGTGGATCGGCACGTCGTCGAGACGCACCCGGAAATGGTCGAGCTCGTTCATGCGCAGCTCGTGCGCACGCCAGTCGTAGCGATCGAGCCAATGCTCGACGAGGCGGGCGAGGAAGTCGCCGTTCAGGCCGTAGCGCCAGTCGTCGTTGCCGAAATCCGCCGCCCGGCGCCATCGCATCAGCCGCTCGCGGAGGTCCGCGAGATCGGCCCCGGGTACGTGGACACGGAAGGGCTCGGGCCTCGGCTTCGCCATTGCGGCACCCTAGCCCGACCCGGGCCCCGCGTCCGGGGGAAGCCCTGCGCCGTTCGGGCCGCGCGGGGCACTCACGAAGGGACGCGATCGCGCGCCGAGAGGCCGCGAGGCCGGATGGCAACGAGGAGACGCACCGTGCACGGAATCGATCGCACCCGGCTCGTCGTCTCCGGCCTTCGGCTCGCGATGCTGCTACTGGCCGTCTGCGCGCCCGGGCCGGCGGCACTCGCGGCGCCGGCGATCGGCATCCTGCAATTCCAGGTCGAGCACAACCTCGAGACGCCCGACTGTCTCGCCGCGGGCGACTGCGCGCTGCAGGTCGACCCGTCCGGCGATCCGAGCGCCTGGCTCGGCGAGATCGCGAGCCACTCGAACCTCGCCGTGCTGCATTGGGACCGCGCCGTGCCCTGGCTCGTCTTCGACATCGATGCGCCGCCGGGCGTCGATCGCGTCGCGTTCTACGATGCGGCGCTCGATGCGCCGACGCGGGGCTGGCTCGATTCGTTCGCCGCGCACTTCGCGGCGATGGGAAGGGGCTACCTCGCGGTCTCGCTCCTCGCGGGCCAGCGCGATCGCCTCGAGGCGCTGCACGTCGACGCCACGACCCGCATCGGGTTCACGCAGACCTGCCCGGACTTCTCCCCCGGCAGCCAGCACACGATCGATCCCGGCTCGGGCCCCGTCTCCTTCGACCTCGAGCGGAGCTACCGCAACTTCCTGCTCTACCTCGGCGAGAAGCTCGAGCCCGACTGGTTCGCCTTGCTGGTCGAGGTGAACATCATCGAAGCGACATGCCCCACCCGCGCCGAAGGGCTCTACGCGCTCTACCGCGCGCTGCACGATCAGGTCGAGCTGACGCTCGGCCCGAACGCGCCGCTCCTCTTCGCGACGCTCTCCTACCCGCATCTGCTCGGCTACTCGCGCGAGGCCTGCTACCCGACCTCGACCTTCCAGCCCTGCGCGACGCCCCCCGGCCCGTCGGCGCCGGACGCGGGCGTCGACGCCTGCTTCCCCGTCGACCGGAGCGCGATCGACGCCCTCGACCTCGGCGGGCGCCTCGACGTGCTCGCCCTCTCCTTCTATCCCGACGCCCTCGAGATGCGGCTCGCGGCAGGAGATGCGCCCGAGAGCCGGGCATGGCCCCTCGCGGACTGGAACGCGGGCGGCGCGTGCTTCGGTCGGCTCGACTGGCCCGACGCCGTCGATCCGATCGCGGCGATCGACCGGCTCGGCTGGACGGGTCCCGTGGGCCTCGCCGAGGTGTCCGTGCGCAGCTGCCCGAGCCCGCTGCGGATCGACCTGCCGCTGCCCTCGGGCCCGCCGGATCCCTGGGTCTTCGAGATCGCCGGCAGCCCCGCAGCCCAATCGGCCTGGGTCGAGCACATGCTGCGCGAGGCCAACGCGCGTGACTTCCTCTTCTACAACCACTCGTTCCTGCGCGACTACCCGCCGCTCGGCACCTGGCTCGTCGACGAGGGCATCCTGACCGCCGAGCTCCAGGCGCTCTTCAACCTCTGGCCCTGCTCCGGGCTGCAGGATGCGGCGGGCTTGCTCAAGCCCGAGCTCGCCGGAATCGTCGTGCCCGAGCCCGCGCCGGCGGAGGTCGCCTGGGTCGTCGTGATCGGTGTCGCCGCGGCCGGCGCGCGGCGCGCGCTGTGGCAGACTCGGGCCGTCGCCCGGGGGACGGGCCCGACCGAAGGGGGGATCGGGATCGATGGCGGCTCGACGCGCAGGCGGACGCGGCCGGAAGCAGGCTGCGCGTCCCCGCACGCGGACGGCTAGGCGACCGGCGCGCGGCCGGCGGCCCGCGAGCCGCCGGGTCGGGCCGCGACTGCGCCGACTCGGAGCGCCCCTGCGCCGACTCGGTCCCGCGGCGCGACGCGTCGTGCGCAGCGTGCGCCGTGCGCCCGATGGCCTCCAGCTCGCGCTCGCCGTCGTCGTGCTCGGCCTCGCGCTGGCCGTCGCGAACTTTGCCTATCAGATCGCCCGCAAGCCGACCGAGCTCTTCTTCGTCGTCGCCGGCGAGTTCGACAAGACGCCCGCCGAGACCTGGAATGCCTATCGCCGGGCCTTCCGCCGACACTCGACGCCCGTGATGTCACCGGCCCTGCTCGCCGCCCTCGCCCAGACCGAAGGGGCGGGCAATCCCGTCGCGCGGACCTACTGGCGCTTCCGCCCGGGCTTCAACCCCTTCGACGTCTACCGCCCCGCCTCGAGCGCCGTCGGCATGTACCAGATCACGGACGGCACCTTCGAGCAGGCGCGCCGCTTCTGCATCCACGACCATCGGGTCACCCGCGAAGGCCCCTGGAACGACTTCGACACCTGCTGGCTGAACGAGCTCTACTTCCGCGTCGTGCCGGGTCATGCGATCGAGATGACCTCGGCCTACCTCGACCACCAGGTCGCGCGCATCCTCGCCCGCCGCGACACCCCGCGCACGGCGACCGCTGCCCAGAAGCGCGACCTCGCGACGGTGATCCATCTCTGCGGCCCCTCGGTCGGCGTGCGCTTCGCCGCGCGGGGCTTCGGCTTCCGGGCGGGGGAACGCTGCGGCAGCCATGACCCGCGTCACTACCTGCGACGGGTCCGAGAGCTGACGAAGGTGTTCGCGCGATGGGACACAGCGGACTGAGAGCGGGGGCTAACGCGTCTCGGCCGCGGCCGGCCCTTCGAGCGGCCGCCCCTCGGCGAGCCAGGCGTCGAAGCCCCCGGCGAGCGGACGCACGCGCTCGATCCCGCGTCGCTTGAGCAGGAGCGCCACACGGGCGCTCGAGGCTTCGTTGGGTCAAGTGCAGTAGACGACGATCTCGCGGTCGCGCGGGATCTCGTGGTGGCGATGCTCGAGCTCCTCGAGGCCGATCGCGCGCGCACCGGGGATGCGGCGCGCGTCCTGGTCGAACTCGAGCCGACCGCGCAGGTCGTAGATCTCCGGGGCCGCGCCGCTGCGGATCATGTCGTCGAGGGCCGCGGGCTCGATCCGGGCGATGCGCAGGGCGCGCAGGAATCGGCGTCGATGCAGGACCTTCCACGCGATCCAGATCGCGAGGGAGCCCACGAGCACGAGACCGAGCCAGCCCCCGAAGCTCGCGAGCAGCGCCAGGAAATGGTCGACCTGATCCTTGAAGAGGGCGCCGAGCACGAGGAACGATCCCGCCCAGAGCAGCGCACCCGGCGTGCTCCAGAGCAGGAAGCGCAGGGGCGACATCCCGCTCGCCCCGGCCAGCGGCGGCGCGATCGTCTGCAAGCCGGGCACGAACTTCGCGAAGAGCAGCGTCTTCGGCCCCCGTCGCTCGAAGCTCGCCCGGGTACTGCGCACGCAGGAGTCGGGCTCGAGGGAGATGCGGCAGAGCAGCCGCAGCACGCCGTGTCCCTTGCGACGCCCGATCTCGAACCAGAGGAGGTCGGCGGCGAGCGCGGGCAGCGTCGCTGCGAGGAGCGTCGCGCCCGCGTCGAGCTGACCCGTCCCGACGAGGCCACCGCAGACCACGAGAGCCGGTGGTGCCGGAATCGGGATGCCGAGCTGATCGGCGGTCACGACCAGGGCGACGAACCAGAGCCCGTACGTCGAGAGCAGGACCTGCACCTCTTCCATCGCCCCTCCTTCGTCCGCGCGTCGACCCGACGTGCCGCGCGATGGTCCCGTCTGCGCGGCGTGTTGTCATCTCGCAGCATCCACGCGCTCGGAAAGGGACTCGCCCCATGCGCAGCCGCCCCGAGCCCGGCACCATTGCGCCGTCCTGCCCGACCTCCCGCCGAAGCCATCCCGATCGGACGCCCCCCATGCGAACCCGCGCGCCGCGCGCCCTCCCGAATTCCGACCCCGAGCCCGAGCCCCTCGAAGCCCTGGTGATCGACCTCTGGCGCGCCGTCCACGAGAGCGACCGCTTCGCGAGCGCGTTGCTCGCCGAGGCGTTCCGCGAGCGACGACTGCGGGCGCCGCGGGCCCGGGCGTTCGTCGCGGACACGCTCTACGCGATGCTCCGGGCGGAGCGGACGATCGACGAGGCGCTGCGGCTCGGCCGCGCGGAGGGTCGTGCGTCGAGCCTTGCGGCAGGTCGCGCCGAGGCGCCGGCGGACGAAGGCCCGGGCACGGAGCCCTCGACCTGGGAGCGGCTGCTGGCGGCACGGGTGCTGGCGGGGTGGCTGAAGCCGGAGCTGGCGGCGCGACGCTGCGCCGGGATCGACTGGGACGCGGTGGCGGGCGTCGACGCGTGGATCGACTCGCTGTCGGATCCCGTCGCCCGGGTGGCGATCGCCGGCTCGCTGCCGGGCTTCGTGGCCGAGCGGCTGGTGGAGGAGCGGGCAGACGCAGCGCTGCCCCTCGCACGCGCGCTGCGCGGAAGACCGCCCGTCACGCTGCGCGCGAACGCGCTCGCCACGACCCGCGACGCGCTGGCGGACGCGCTGCGCGAGGAAGGCGTCGAAACGCGTCCGGGGCGACTCGCCGGCGCAGCACTGCAGGTCGTCGGTGGGGCCAACGTCTTTTCGCTCGACGCGTTCCGACGCGGCCTCTTCGAGATGCAGGACGAGGGGAGCCAGCTCGTCGCCGAGCTCGTCGCACCGCCGCCACGCGGCCTCGTCGTCGACTTCTGCGCGGGCGCCGGCGGCAAGACCCTGGCGATCGCCGCGGCGCTCGGTGGACGCGGCCGCGTGCTCGCGGCCGACCCGACCCCGGCGCGCGTCGACGAGCTGCGTCGGCGCGCACGGCGCGCGGGCGCCTCGAACGTGCGCGCGGTCGTGCTCGAAGCGGATGCCGAACGGCCCCTGCCCGAAGCGCTCGCGGCGGTCGTGGGACGCGCGGATCGCGTGCTGCTCGACGCGCCCTGCACGGGGCTCGGCTCCCTGCGCCGCAATCCCGAGGCCCGACTGCGCCTCGATCCGCGCGAGTTCACGCGCCTGCCGCACCTGCAGCGGGAGATCGCCGAGCGCGCGCTGCCCCTGCTCGCGCCGGGGGGACGCTTGATCTACGCGACCTGCACGCTGCTGCGGGCGGAGAACGAGGCGATCGTCGAGGCGCTCCTCGAGGCGCACCCCGAGCTCGAGCTCGTCGCGCCGAAGGAGATCTGGGGGCGCGAGCGTGCGCAGCCGCTCACGGGCGAGGACGAGCGCTTCCTCGAGCTCACGCCCGACCGCCACGACACGGACGGATTCTTCGCCGCGATCCTCCGCCGACGGCGCTGATCCCACGCGCCGACCGACGCGCGGCCCCCCTCCGCCCCGCCGACGCGCCGACGCGCCGACGCGCCCGATCGACGGCGCGTGGCCGCGGCCGGGCGAGACCCTAGACTCCGGCCTTCGCGAGAGGACCCCCCATGTCTGCCGAGAATCGCCACGAAGCCCCGTCCGCCGACGCCGCGCCCCCGGCCGGCCCGCGGATCCTCGACGGGCGCACGCCCGTCGCCGACCGGATCCGCGAGCGCATCCGCAAGGCCGGCGAGCGTTTCCACGCCAACGACTCGATCGAGGCCTTCATCGAGGAGGACGAGCTGCCGCTGCTCGAGGCCGAGGTCGCGGCGAAGATGCGCGAGGTCCTCGAGACCCTCGTGATCGACACCGACAGCGACCACAACACCCAGGACACGGCCCGCCGCGTCGCCAAGCTCTACGTCCGTGAGGTCTTCGCCGGCCGCTACGTGGCCCAGCCGCCGGTCACGGAGTTCCCGAACGCCGCACGCCTGAACGAGCTGATGATCATCGGCCCGATCACCGTCCGCAGCGCCTGCTCCCACCACCTCTGCCCGATCATCGGCCGCATCTGGGTCGGCGTGATGCCGAACGAGCACTCGGCCCTGATCGGGCTCTCGAAGTACGCGCGCCTCGTCGAGTGGGTGATGGCGCGGCCGCAGATCCAGGAGGAGGCGATCGCCCAGCTCGCCGAGCTCCTGCAGGAGAAGATGCAGCCCGACGGCCTCGCGATCGTGATGGAGGCGGACCACTACTGCATGCAGTGGCGCGGCGTGAAGGACATGGACTCGAAGATGACCAACAGCGTCATGCGCGGCTCCTTCCTCAAGGATCCGCACCTTCGCCGGGAGTTCCTGTCGCTCCTGAACGGTCGCAGCAAGTGATCGGGGCGCGCCCCCGAGAAGAGGTACCGCCCGGATGCTGACCCGCCTCCTCTACGCCAGCCGGTCGACGGCCCCGATCGACGAGCGCCTCGTGCAGGGCATCCTCGAGCAGGCCCGCACACACAACCTCGAGCACGGCATAACGGGCGTGCTCTGCATCGACCCGACGACCGGCCTCTTCCTGCAGGTGCTCGAGGGCTCGCGCACCGCCGTGAACCGGCTCTACGCGAACATCGTGCGCGACCCGCGCCACACGGACGTCGAGCTGCTCCACTTCACGGAGATCGCCGAGCGGCATTTCTCGGGCTGGCGCATGGGCAGCGTCGACCTGCACAAGGTGAACCGCAGCGCGATCCTGCGCTTCTCCGAGACCGCGCGCCTCGATCCGCACGCCATGACCGGGACCGCGGCGCTCGCGCTGATCCAGGAGCTGACGAGCACGGCGGCGATCGGCAGCCGCGACGGGCACTGAGCGGTCTTCAGCACCCTGCGCTGGAGAGGGGCCGGCGCAAGAGGGTCTTCAGGGATCGCTCCGGGCGAGAGGCAGCACCAGCCGGAAGCACGCGCCCCCCTCGTCGCCGGTCTCCGGCTCGACGAGCTCGATCCGGCCTGCGTGGCTCTGGGCGATGCCGTGGGCCACGGAGAGCCCGAGCCCGGTTCCGCCTTCGCGCAGCTTGGTCGTGAAGAAGGGCTCGAAGAGGCGCTTGCGGGCCTCGGCGTCGAGCCCCGGCCCGTCGTCCCGGACCACGCAGACGGCGGACGAGTCGGCCCGCGCGGTCTCCACCCGGACGGAGGCCCCGAGCGCCCGCACCTCGAGGCCGTTGCGGATCAGGTTCACGACGACCTCTTCGAGCTCGACGTCGTTGCCGAGCACGGGGAGCGGCGCCTCGTCGAGACGGAGCTCGACGCTCGCCCCGCGTCGCGCGGCGTAGGCCGCGGTCGCCGCGTGGGCGGACGCGACGATCCCGTTCAGGTCCTGGAGCACGAAGTCCTGCGCGCTCGTCCGCGCGAAGAGCAGCAGATTGCGCACGATCCGGGCGCATCGCAGCGCCTCCTGCTCGATCGTCTGCAAGGCGGAGACGCGCTCCGCGGGATCCCCACCCGCCGCCTCCTCGGCCCGGGCGAACTGGGCCGCCGCCAGGATGCCGCCGATCGGGTTGTTGATCTGGTGGGCGAAGCCGGCAGCGAGCGTGCCGACGGCCGCCAGGCGCTCCGCCGAACGCACCTTCTCCTCGCTCTCCCGCAGCTCGTCGCGCTGGGCCGCGAGCCGGGCCTCGAGGCGCTCGCGACGGATCGTCTCGTCCCGCGTCTGGATCGAAACGATCGTCAGCAGGATGATCGACGCGAGACTGACCAGGGCCGTCGCCATGGCGAGCGTCGGCACGTCGGTTCCCAGGCCGAGCCTGTGACTGAGCTGGTAGTAGAGGTCGACGGGCACCAGCGCGACGAAGCCCCAGGGCAGCAGGCGCGTCATCGCGAGCGTCCCGAAGAAGGAGCTCTCGAACGTGTTCCAGGCCGCGAGACCGAGCAGGACCGGGTCGAGGGCTGCGAGCAGACCGTATCCGAGCGCGGAGCCGCCCAGGACCGTCGCGATCGCCAGACCGACCGGGAGCACGCAGAGCGCGACGACCCCGGCGCGAGAGAGCGGACGCCCCCGGTACTGCCGCGCACCCGCGTAGAAGAGCACCGAGGTCAGCAGCCCGAAGCCGAGCCCCGGCCCGACGAAGGCGCCGCCGAGCGAGTCGCCCACGCCGGCGAGCCAGGTCGCGAGATAGGCCCCCAGCCAAAGCAGCGCGCCATGACGCCGGAACAGGGTCGCCAGGATCGCGAAGAGGAGCAGCATCGGAGCCGTCGCGAAGACGACGACGTCGACGGCCTGGGTCACGCCCCCTCCCCTCTCGCTCTCGCGTCGGAGCGCCGGCCGGATCGACGCGACGCGACGCGGCAGAAGACCGACGGCGGGCATTCTACGCGATCCCGGACGGAATCGGCCCCGGATCCTCTGCGGATCCGGGGCCGAACCCCTATTCGACGGATCTCTCCGAAGGCCTCAGAGCGCCGTGCAGAGCTCCTCACCCGTCTGCGGCACGACGAAGCAGGCACGCGGTCCGGCGGCATCGTTCACGACGCGGCCCTCGCCGAAGTCCACGCCTTCGAAGGTGCCCGTCACGCGGCCACCGAGTCCATCCCGCGAGACGCGCAGCGACACGACCGCGGCGATCACGCCATCCTGCTCCGGCAGTCGCGCCCGCTCGGCGCGAAGGGCCACGAGTGCGGCCGCCGCCTCGTCGAGCGAGGCCACGAGCAGCTCGAGGGCGCTCCGCGCCGCGATCACCTGCAGCTCGGCGCGCTGCACCGCCGCCTGCGCCGCGGTGACACCCGCCTGCGCGAGGGTCACGCCCTGCTCCGCGATCTCGACCGCACCGACGAGCACCGGCCGCCGCGCGATCTTCCAGCCCTCGCAGACCCCGACCGCCGCCCAGCAGGGCGCGTCGTACCAGGCGCAGGTGCCACAGCTGTAGGCATCGTGCTGGGCGAGCGCGTTCTGTGCGTCGCGCAGCCGGGCCCGAGCCGAGGAGAGGGCCGACCGCGCCGCATCGAGGCCATCCGAGGCGCCCCGCAGCGCCGCCTCGAGATCGCCGAGCGTGCGGAGATCGAGCGCGTAGTCCGACTCGAGGGCAGCCACGACCTGCTCCTGGGCGGCGATGCGACCCGCCACGTCGGCCGCGAGATCGACCGCGGGATAGCGATAGGGCAACGCGACCTCGACCGTGCCCTCGAGCCACGGGCCATTCACGCCGTACTCGCCGGCCAGGCCGTAGACATAACGCGCGGTCTCGTAACGACCCCAGTGCTGGAAGACGTCGGTCGTGAGGCGGATGCCGTACTCGCGGAGCTCGATGCCCCCGAGCTCGGCCCGGCTGTCGATCCGGAGCTCGAAGGCCTCGTCGTCGGACCAGGGCAGGGTCAGCCGCGTGCGCTGGGTCTCGAGGAAGCGGACGTCGGGATGAAGGGCGACCGTCTCGCGCTCGCCGCGCAGCTCGAACGCGCGGGCATCGACGTGCAGGACGCTCGACGCGACGGTCGACGTCTCGAGGCCGACGCCGTGGAGGGCGCCCATGCGCCGGGTGTCGAGGGCGACCGGCAGCTCGATGGCCGAGCGGAAGAAGTTCCGCGACGCATCGTCGTCGAAGTGCGCGACGAAGGCGTGGCGACCGCTCGGTACGCCGACGAAGGCGCTGATCAGCCCGTTCAGGTCCTCGGGCTGCGGCAGCCGGCCCGAGACCCAGACCTCGCGCCGGGGGCGCGCGCTGCGGGCCCCCGTATGCGAGGCGATCACGCTGCCCGAAAGCTCGCCCACCTCGAGCGAGAGTCCCGGCAGCAGCAGGCCGAACTCGAGACCGATCGTGCCGTCGAGACCGAAGCGGTAGTCCGCGCCGTGCTCGACATCTCCGCCGAGGACGGGGTCGCCGTCGCCGTCGGGGTCGTGCTCGAAGACGCCGAATCCCGCGAAGCTGATCGGGAAGGGAGAGAGCGAGCCGGCGACGTAGCTGACGCTGTCCCCGTGGATCTCGGGCAGGACCTCGGAGATCGCCTCGGGCACGTCGATCGCGAAGGGGGCGCGCCCCTGGAGCGAGACGCCGATGCCCTGACCGACCTCCTGGATCTCGAGGCCGCCGCCGAGCACGATCGGCAGCGCATGGCTTCCGGCGGCGTAGACGAAGGGGTCCGAGGGATCGAGGACGAGCCTCCAGCCCGAGCTCGGCGCGACGACGCGCAGCGCACCGAGCTGCGCCTCGATCAGGCGGCCGCTCGAGAACACGACGTAGTGTACGTCCTCGAGCAGCGGGATCTCGAGCACGAGCTCGCGACCGAGCGCGGTCGAGACCTCGACCTGCTGCGGGAAGAGGAGCGACGGCGCGCCCGCGAGCGACCCGATCCGGTAGTCGGGCTCGAGCGAGTGGCCCTGCATCGAGACGCCGGGCTCGATCACGAGCTCCGCCTCGGCGAGGATCACGCTCGACGACGGGGTCGGGATCTCGACGTCCCCCGTCACGCGCAGACGCCCGTCCGCCAGCCGCTCGATCCCGTCGCGGTCCGCCACGACCCGGATGCCGGGCAGCACGGAGACGCTGCACGCGCCCGTTCCATCGCACGTGTAGTCCGCAACGACCGGCGCGAGGGCGCCCGGACCGGGAGTCCCCCCGAACGCCTCGACGAAGTAGGCGAAGTCGGGACCCCAGACCCAGCCGTCCCCGTCGAAGTCCGCGACCGGGTCGGGACGCCCGAACGCACTCGCGAAGAGGGCGAAGTCGGAGCCGGTCACGAATCCGTCTCCGTCGAGATCCGCGTCGCAGCGGTTGCCGAAGCCGTCTTCGTCGGCGTCGCGCTGGTCGGCGTTCGGCGTCCACAGGCAGTTGTCGTAGGCGTCGTCGACACCGTCCGCATCGCGATCCGCCGCAGAAGCGGGGCCGGTGCCCAGCAGGCCGAACACCAGCATCAGCGCGAGCGCGCGGCCGGGGCGTCGAAGGAACGGGCCGAAGGCATCTCGAAGGGTCATCTCGCTCTTCCTCTCGTGTGCGCACAGGGACGTTCACGAGGGAAGGCGGAAGCCGGCGCTGGATCGGGCAATCGGGGACCGGCGGATCCCGGGCGGCCGGTGCCCCCGCGGGATCGAGTGGCACGCGGCCCCGAGCCGTGGCCCGGAGCCGCGTCGGGCTAGCGGCGCCAGTGCACCCGGCAGAGGTTCTCGATCTCCGTGAAGCCGTAGTCGACCTCGCCCTGGTAGGCGTCGTGCAGGGCGCGGCCGATGCCTCGGGCGAGGTGGACGTCGCTCGTCGCGACCTCGACGGCGCCGTCGTCGCGCGGCTCGATCGACAGGACGCGCTTCAGGGGATGCTCGGCCTTCTCGCGCTCCTCGAGGTTCCGGATCAGCCCCTCGATCTCCGCGCGATGCTCCTTCAGGAAGGGGCCCTCGAGCGTCACGAGGCCCGCCGGCTGGCCATCCTCCGCCCGCCGACACGCGGGACAGGTCGTCTGGAACGCGTCGACCGGCGCCGGGCGCCAGGTCCATCGGCCCTCGTGGTAGGAGGCGCCGCAGGTCCGGCAGGCGCTCGGATCGGAGAGCTTGCCGCGTAGACCGTAGGTGTCGTGGGTGTGGTCGCGGAGATGACGATCCTGGCGGGGCTGCGAGGCGGCGGAGTGGGTCTTCGATCGTTCGTGCGCCATGGGGGCGGTCTCCTGAGGTGCGTGGAAGCGCGGGTCCACCGCGGGATTTGCAACCGGCGTGCCGTCGCGAGGGCGTGCCGTTCGTCCGGAAGAGCCGGCTAGACTGCGCGCCCAATCGGGCGCCGATGCGCCCGGCGGGAGACGTGGTGGACTGGCAGGCGGGGTTCACGCTGGCGCTGGTCGCCGGGATGGTCGCCTCGATGGTCCGCGGTGCGGCGCCGGACCTGGTCTTCCTGGGCGGCGTCGCGGCGCTGATGACGACCGGCATCCTCGAGCCACGGGTGGCGCTCGCGGGCTTCTCGAACGAGGGTGTGCTCGCCGTCGCCGCGCTCTTCGTCGTCGCCGAAGGCATCCGACGGACGGGCGCACTCGACTGGGCGGCCCGGGGCGTGCTCGGCCGGCCGCGTTCGCTCGCCGCCGCGCAGCTGCGTATGCTGACGCCGGTCGCCGTGCTCTCGGCCTTCGTCAACAACACGCCGATCGTCGCCGTCGCGACCCCGATCGTCGCCGACTGGGGTCATCGCATCGGCATCCCGCCGTCGAAGCTCCTGCTCCCGCTCAGCTACGCGACGATCCTCGGCGGGACCTGCACGCTCATCGGGACGAGCACGAACCTCGTCGTCGACGGACTCGCGATGCGGCGCGGCCTCGAGATCGGCTTCTTCGAGATCGCGTGGATCGGCGTGCCCGTTCTGGCGGTGGGCCTGCTCTACCTCCTGCTCGTGTCCGACGCGCTCCTCCCCGACCGCTCCGCCGGCCCCGACGAGCGGATGGACCCACGCACCTACGGCGTGCGCGTGCTCGTCGCGCCGGACTCCCCCGCCTCGGGCCGCTCGATCGAGGAGCTCGGGCTGCGGCGCCTGCCGGGCCTCTTCCTCGCGGAGATCGACCGCGACGGCCGCATCCTGCCCGCCGTCGGACCGGAGATGCTGCTGCGAACGGGCGACCGGCTGCTCTTCGTGGGCGCGGTCGAGAGCGTCGCGGATCTGCGTCGGGTGCGCGGACTCGTCGTCCTCTCCGAGGACGAGGCCGAGAGCGATGGCCGGCACGCGCAGGGCCGCCACCTCTTCGAGGTCGTGATCGCCCACGGCTCCGCCCTCGTCGGCCGCAGCGTGCGCGACGCGAACGTGCGCGGCCGCTTCCAGGCGGCCGTTCTCTCCGTCCATCGGCGGGGCGAACGAATCCCCGGCCGCCTCGGCGACGTCGTGCTCGCCGCGGGCGACACGCTGCTCCTGCAGGCCGATCCGAGCTTCCTCGATCGCCATGGACGCGATCCCGACTTCGCCCTCGCCGCGGCGGTCTCCGGCAGCGACGTCCCGCGCTACGAGCGCGCGCCCGTCGCGGCGGCCGTCCTGGTCGCCATGGTGGTCGCGCACGCGGTCTTCGAGGTGCCGCTCGTGACCGCAGCGCTGCTCGCCTGCGGCGCGCTCGTGCTCACGGGCTGTCTCGCCGGCAGCGAGTGTCTGCAGGCCATCGACCTGCGCGTCGTGGTCGCGATCGCCGCGTCCTTCGCGGTCGGCGAGGCGCTCGCGTCGACGGGCGTGGCGGCGTGGATCGCGGAGCTGCTCGTCGACTCGATGCCCCGGGCGATCGGGCCCCTGGCGCTCGTCGCCTGCGTCTACGTCGCGACGGCCGTACTGACGGAGCTCATCTCGAACAACGCCGCCGCCGCGCTGATGTTCCCGATCGCCGCGGAGACGGCGGCGGCCGCGGGGCTCGAGCTGCTGCCCTTCGCGCTGCTCGTCATGATGGCCGCCTCGGCGAGCTTCGCGACGCCGATCGGCTACCAGACGAATCTCATGGTCTGGACGCCCGGCGGCTACCGCTTCGGCGACTACCTGCGACTCGGCATCCCGCTCCAGCTGATCGCCGCCGGGGTCACGATCCTCTTGGTGACGTGGTGCTGGCTCTAGACGCGGGGTCGACGCGCGCGGGGTGCTGGCTCTAGACGCGGGGTCGACGCGCGCGGGCCGTCAGCCGCCGAAACGGGCCGGCGCCCAGCCGAAGAGCGCCCAGGCGTAGACCCCGTATCCGATCAGCAGGAGCGCGGCCTCGCGCCGGTCCAGGCGATCGCCGCTGCGCAGCATCGGGAAGAGCAGCAGGGTCATCCCCACCAGCACGGGTGTGTCGAAGCCGAGCACCTGCGGCCCGATCGTCTGCGGGGACAGCAGACTCGAGACGCCGAGGATCCCGAAGGCGTTGAAGACGTTCGAGCCGAGCACGTTGCCGATCGCCACGTTCGACTCCCCACGCACGGCGGCGACGAGCGACGTCACCAGCTCCGGCAGCGACGTCCCCCCCGCGACGACCGTGAGCCCGATCGCGAGCTCCGAGGCACCGAGCTCCCGGGCGACGAGGATCGCCGAGTCCACGAGCCGACTCGCCCCGAGCACGAGGAGCAGCATCCCCGACGCGACCCGACCGAGGCTCGCGAGCCAGCCTACGGTCCGCGGCGCGGACTCGAGCGCCGGCGGACTCGTCCGGGGCCCGATCGGCGCCGGGTCGACGGCCTCGGCCACGGGGGCCGGCCCCGCCGCGGCGGCCGCACCCGAAGCGTCTGCTGGACGTGCCGCGTCAGCCGGTGCGGCCGCGCGCTCCATCACGAATGCCTGCCAGAGATAGGCCGCGAGCCCGAGGATCAGCACCCCGCCCGCGAGCCCCCCGAGCCGCCCGCCCGTCCCGAGCGCCAGCGCCGGAACCAGCGCCGCTCCGAGTGCCCAGTAGAGCTGCGGCCGCAGCGTGGAATAGACCGTCGCGATCGGCGCGACGAGGGCGGCGAGGCCGAGCACGACGCCGATGTTGAAGACGTTCGAGCCGACGACGTTGCCGACGGCGAGGTCGGAGGAGCCGAGCCGAGCCGCGGCGAGCGACGTGAAGAGCTCGGGCATCGAGGTGCCGAAGCCGACGATCGTGAGGCCGATGAAGAGGCTCGAGACGCGAAAGCGCTCGGCGATCGCGACGGCGCCGACGACGAGGAGCTCGGCGCCGACCGTCAGGACGACGAGGCTGACGACGATCCAGAGGAGCGGCTCGAAGACCGCGTTGGACATCGGCGGCGGAACCTAGCGCAGGCGCTCCGTCACGTGCTCCTCGAGCCACTTCGCATCCCACCACTCGACGGGATCGACGTAGGTCCGACCGACCAGCACGGCGAAGTGCAGATGATCGCCCCCCGCGAGCCCGGTCGCTCCCGAGCGCCCGAGCGTCTGTCCCTTCTCGACCCGGTCGCCGACGGCGACGGCGAGGCTCGAGAGGTGCCCGTAGAGGGTCGTGACGCCGAGACCGTGGTCGATCATGACGAGCGTGCCGTAGATGCCGTTGTCGCCGGCGAAGATCACGGTGCCGCCGTTCGACGCCGTGATCGGCGCGTGGGCCGTCGACGCGAGGTCGAAGCCGTAGTGCCGGGCGCGGGAGACGCGCTCGCCGCCGACGACGTAGTGGCGGATCTCGGCGAACTCGCTCGTGACCTTCGAGTTGCGCATCTGCTCGAAGACCCCGTCCCATTGCGGGGCCGTGGGCGCGCCGATCGCGTCCGCGATCGTGGCCTCGTTGCGCGCGCGCAGCTCCGAGTTCACACGCTGGAAGGTCGCGAGCGGCGTCGACTCGGATAGGCCGGCGGCCTGGCCGAGGGGCACGGCCACGCGCTCGAGGAAGCCGTCGAAGAGCGGGATCGTGATCTCGGGGATCGTGCGCTCCTGGAGCCGCGCGTCGAAGCGCGCCGTCGATTCGTTGCCCACGGCGTCGATCGCCACGACCTCGATGCGCGGATCGGGCGCCGCGTCGACGGGAATCGCGAAGACCGCCACCCGCCCGTCCGTCGACTCCGCGAAGCCCGGGAACCAGGCCTCGCCGACCCGTACGCCCGAGCGCTCGGCATCCGCGTCGACCCGATAGCGGACGACTGCCGCGCCGCCGCGGCGTACGTAGGTCAAGCCCGTCTCGATCGAGAGGCGCGGCGGCCGCGTGTCGACCACGACCGGCACCACGACCTCCGTCGTATTCCCGTCGCCCAGCCCCGACCACGACCAGTCGCGCGCGCGCAGGACGAGCGTCGACGCCCCCTCCGGCAGCCCCATCGCCCTGGGATCGAGCGCCACCCGCGCGACCTCCTCGTGGACCGCGATCAGCGGCCCGTCGAGCGTGCTGCCCGACCAGGTCTGCGCATGCAGCGGGATCTCCTTCGCCGCGTCGCCGCCCGCCTCCCCGGCGGCCTGGTCGGGGGTATCGGCGGAGGGATTGGCGGCGGTATCGGCGGAGGCCGGGGCCCCCACGCGCAGCACGGCCGAGACGCTCCGGAGCCCGGTCCCGGCGTCGGCGAAGCCGATCTCGACCTCCGCGCCGGCGGCACCCAGGGCGATCCGCTCGGGCGCGGTCACGACGGGTGATTCGCCTTCGAAGCGCGGCCAGGCGTAGTAGAGGCCTGCGACCACGACGGCGACGATGAAAAGAACGACGAGGCTGCGCATCCGTCCCCCCAGATGATGCTCGGCGCGGGAGTCTATCGTGGCGCGTCGCGGGCGCCCGGATTCAAGCCGGGAGCGCGATCGCCCGATGCAGCCGCCCGGGAGCCGGCAACCAGCCGGCAGCCCGGGTGCAGCGGCGAAGGAGGACCGGATGGGCGATCGCGGAGGATTTCGGCAGGGCTGGCGGCGGCTGTCGCGAACGGAGTCGGGGCTCGCCCCGCCGACGGTGGCGGAGCGGGTCACGGAGCGGAGCGAAGCCGAGGCCCCGTCGCCCGCCCCGAGACGTCCCGCCGCTCGCACCCTCGGCGCCTTCATGGGCGCCGGCGCACGCTTCGAGGGCAACCTCTCGCTCAAGGGCGACTTCTACGTCGACAGCGAGTTCGAAGGCGAGCTCGAGACGGACGGCGGGATCACCGTCGGTCCGAACGGATCGATCGTGGGACAGATCCGCGCTCGCGAGGTCGTGATCCAGGGCGCCGTGCACGGCAACGTGATCGCCCCGCGCCTGCTCTGCCTCGCGGCCGGCGCGAAGCTGCACGGCGACATCGAGACGGCCTGCCTCGAGATCGAGCGCAATGCGTTCTTCCAGGGGCGCACGACGATGCTCCGGCCGCAGGACGGGCGGGCGCCGGAGATCGGCGCCGACGAGCCGCCGCGGGCGGGCGTCCCCCACGCCAGCGCCTGACCCCGTCGCAACGACCCGCGAGCCGCCCCGCAGCGATCCGCGCACGTTCGAGCGACGCGGATCGCGCTGCGTCGACTACGCCTGCGAGGCGCGGCCCCGGCGCGATGCCCCGAGTGCGACGGCCGCGAGCGAGACACCGAGCCCGAGCAGCCCGAGGCCGCCCATCGACGGCACCGGCGGTGCGACGCCCGGGCCGCCGTCGATGAAGTCGCCCCAGCCCTGGGGCGCATCGCCGACGAGGATGACCGTCGGCAGCAGCGTATTCGTCGCCGTGTCGATGATCCGCATGCGGTCGAGCTGGGAGAGGGTCGCGTAGACGCGCGAGCCGTCCGGCGTGATCGAGACGCCGACGGGGCCGCTCGTCGCGGGCCAGAGGCTGATCGACGTGATCACGCTGCGCGCAACGGCGTCCACGACGTCGACGGTGCCCCCGCCGTTCGTGACGACGTAGGCGCGGGTGCCGTCGGGCGAGAAGGCGATGTTGTAGGGGAGCGTCGCGACCGGAATGTCGGTCAGGACGGTGTTCGTCGCGGTGTCGACGACCGAGATGTCGTTGTCGCCGAATCGATTCGCGACCCAGACCTCGGCGCCGCCCGGCCGCACGGCGAGTCCACCCGGCGATGCACCGACCTGCACGAAGTTCGAGATCGTGTTGCTCGCCGTGGAGATCGTGAAGAGACGATCGCCCGCCGTGACGTAGACGCGGGTCGAGTCGGGATGCGCCGTGACGGAGATCGGCGTGTAGCCGAGGGGGAAGGGGATCGTGTCGATGACGGCGTCGGTCGACGCGTTGATCACCGAGACCGTCCGGTCGTTCTGATTCGCGACGTAGACCCGCGTGGCGTTCGGCAGGGCCGTGATGCCGAGGGGCAGGTCGCCGACGGGGATCGTCGCGACGACCGTACGCGAGGCCGTGTCGATCACCGAGACGTTGTCCGTCGCCTGGTTGACGACGTAGACCTTCGCGTCCCCGGGCAGGATCGCGATCGCGGCGGGTCCGTTGCCGACGGGGATCGCCGTCACGACCGTGTTCGTCGCGAGGTCCACGACGGCCACCGCGGCATCGAGGCTGTTCGGGACCCAGGCGAAGGGCGCGGCACCGGCAACCCGGGTGCAGAACAGGATGAATAGCGCCGCAACGAGGCGGCCGAGCGAGCGATTCGACACGAGTGGTCCTCCCGGCTCCCGATCGGAGGCGCTTCCTCTCTCGGGGTGGCCGCGAAGGACGATAGGGTGATGTCGCGCGGGGTTGTGCGAAACGCTTCACACGGGGGCCGACGGTCGGCGGCCCGCTGGAGTGGCGCCTCCGACCTGCGGATTTCCCCCCCGCCCTGCCCTACCGTGCCGGCATGTCATTCCTCCTCGTCGACCGCCCGCGCCCGCACGTCGCCCTCGTCACCCTGAACCGCCCCGAGCGCATGAACGCGATGGCCTTCGACGTCATGCTGCCGCTGCGCCGCGCGATCGAAGAGCTCTCGGTCGACAACGACGTCCGCGTCGTCGTCCTGACCGGCGCGGGCGAGGGCTTCTGCTCCGGCGCGGACCAGGCCGACGCCGGCGCCCCGCCGCATATCGACGGCCTCACCCCCGTCACGATCGCCCTGCGCGCCCTCGAGGTGCTCGACGACGTGATGCTCGCGCTCAAGGACATGCACCAGCCCGTGATCGGCGCGATCAACGGCGCCGCGATCGGCGGCGGCCTCTGCCTCTCGCTGGGCTGCGACATCCGCGTCGCCTCGCGCAAGGCCTACTTCCGGGCCGCTGGCATCAACAACGGCCTGACCGCCAGCGAGCTCGGCCTGAGCTACCTGCTGCCCCGGATCGTCGGCCAGTCGCGGGCGGCGGAGATCATGCTGACCGGCCGCGACTTCGATGCCGAGGAGGCGGAGCGCATCGGCCTCGTCTCCCGCGTCGCCGAGCCCGATGACCTGCTCGAGACCTGTTATGCGATGGCCGAGCAGATCATCGGCTGGAGCCGCCCCGGCATCGAGCTCACCAAGCGCAGCCTCTGGTCGAGCCTCGACGCCGCGAGCCTCCAGCAGCACATGCAGCTCGAGGGGATCGGCCAGCTCTTCGTGCGCATGATGACGAAGAACTTCGAAGAGGGGACGAAGGCGCGCAAGGAGAAGCGCAAGCCGGTCTATCGGGACTGAGGGCGGCGCCTTCCCAGGAAGGCGAGCGCCCCGAGCGCCGCTGCAATGCCCGGCCCGAGCGCGGGCTCCGGCGTCGCGATCGCCAGGGCATCGAGCCCGAGCGGCAGGAACTTCGGCTCGAAGCAGCGAGCGAGCCCTTCTCCTCTCCCCTTCCAGCCGAGTTGCAGGCCGAGCACGTCGGACTCGCCGAACGCGATCGGCTCGACGCTGCCCCGTTCGACCGAGAATGCGAGCGTCGAGATCTGCCCGCTGCGGTCGGCCGTGACTGCGTCGAGACCGAGGTCGACGCCGCCGACCGGCAGGCCGGCCGGCACCGCCTCGGGAAGGAGCTCGTGCTGGCGTTGCAGCACGAGGCCCGAGCGCACGGAGAGGAGATCTCCGGCGAGCCAGAGCGGACCCGTCACGGGGCCCGCCGCGACCTCGGTCGAGATCCAGAGGTCGACGTCGTGCAAGACGAGCAGATCGACGAGCTGGCCCGGTTGCTGCGTCCACTCGGTCCGCGTGAGCCCCGCCGCATCGGCCCAGAAGGCCAGCAGGTCGCTCGGCTCCCCGACGCCGTGGACGGCATCGAGCCCCATGTCGCCCGTCGGCGAGAACGCGTCGAGCAGCACCTCGTTCGGAATGATCGCGCCGTTCGAGGCGAGCAGATCTCCCGCCCGCACGTCCGTTCCCAGCGACGGCCCGTCGACCTCGGTCGAGAACACGACGACGCGGGTCGTCGCATCCGCGACGACGTCGACCGCATCGAGCCCGAGATCCTCGGAGATCGAGAAGGCCGCGAGCAGGTCGGCATTTCGTGCACAGATATGGCAGCCGAGCACGGATCGACCGAGCAGGTCGCCCTCCGAGACGAGAGGGCTGCCGTCCGGAGGAATCGGTCCCAGGCTCAGGAATCCCGACTCCGTCGAGAAGAAGAGCGCCTCCGCCTGGACGCAGGCCTGCAGGGATGTGGCGCCGACCTGCGCCCTCGCCCGACCGCCGGACACGAGGAAGATCGAGACCATCAGGACGAGCACGGTCCGGCTGACCGCGAGCGGCGCGACACCGCGATCCATCGACGTTCCCTCCCCGAGGAGCGTGATCGGCGGCATCGCCCCTCACGCTGAACCGCAGCCTCTCGGAGCAAGCCGCGTGCCGACCCGGCCGCGTCGTCGGCAGGCAGGAGGGCCCGACATGGACGATGCGAGTCGCCTGGCCCGCGGCGGCTTGTGGTCCTCGACCGCGCGCCGAGGCGTGTACGACGAGCGCGCTCCACCGACTGCGAGATCCGCTTCACAGAGCCCGACCCCGGCAGCGCCTAGCCTCGGATCGACGTCGCGCCGGACCTCCTACCGGCGTGGGTCGAGGAGGTTCATGCGATGCGACGCGTTCCGAGGATTCTGGGCTCCGTCTTCCTTGCGCTCATGGCCCTGGGCGCCGTCGCCGCCCACGCCGTCGACGGCGTGCTCGAGATCGGCCAGACCTGCGCCGTCTCGACCGGCTGCGGCCCGGGCGACCTGCCCGGCTTCCCCGTCTCGATCACGCGTTCCGGCAGCTATCGCCTCGTCGCCGACCTCGAGCTGCCGACCCTCGACACGACCGCGATCCTCGTCTCGGCGAACCACGTCACGATCGATCTGAACGGCTTCTCGATCCGGCCGCGGGAGGACTGCACCCCCGATTGCGGTGCACCCGGCCTCGGCACGGGCATCCTCGCGCCCCAGATCGAGAACCTCGCCGTCCGCAATGGCACGCTATTCGGCCTCGGCCAGGACGGCCTGCGCACGGGGGACTACGCCCAGATCGCCGACGTCCGCATCTTCGGCGTCGGCGGAACCGGTATCGTCACGGGCAGCCACTCCGAGATCCGCAACACGACCGTCGCCTCGACCGGCGTCTACGGCATCCAGGCCGAGCACGACGTCGCCATCCTCGACAGCCTCGTGCGCGCGGCCGCGACCGATGGGGTCGTCGCCGCGGGTACGCCGCTCATCTCGCGCACACGGATCCAGAACAACGGCGGGATGGGCGTGCGGATCGATGGCGCGGGCGGCTCGGTCCTCGACAACGTCCTCGCTGGCAACGGGAACCTCGCGATCCAGGCCCACGACGCCGTCTTCGCGAACAACATGCTCTCCCAGAACGGCTTCGGCCTCTTCTTCTTCGCGGGCCAGGCCAGCGTCATCCGCAGCAACGCCTTCTCCCAGTCCCCGGCCGTCGACGTCGCCAGCACCCGCAACGCCCTGCTCGTCGACAACGCGATCCACGGCAGCGTCAACGCGAGCTACGACGACGGCACGAACGGCAACGTGCTCGGCGCCAGCGGCGGGAGCTCGCTCATCGGCGGCGAGGCGATCGCCCCGAGTGTCTGCGACGGGACGCTGGGCTGCCCCTGATTGCGCAGGCGACTCGCCCGAAGGGGAGGAGGCGTCATCGCCGAAGCGTTACCTTCGCGCCACGACCGATGCGTCCGGCACGGCTGCGTCGGGTTCGAGGACCTTCGAAAGGAGAGACGCGCAGATGGGTCTACTCGCAGGCAAGACGGCACTCGTGACCGGTGGCTCGCGCGGCATCGGCCGCAAGATCGTCGACCGGCTGATCGACTCGGGCGCGCTCGTCGCCTTCAACTACGCGAGCAACCACGCTGCCGCGAAAGAGGCCGTCGCGGAGATCGAAGCCCGGGGCGGCGAAGCCTTCGCGATCCAGGCCGAGCTCGGTCGCGACGGCTCGATCGAGTCCCTCGTCGAGGCGCTCGAGGCGGGGCTCCGGGAGCGACGCGGCGATCCCGGCCTCGACATCCTCGTCAACAACGTCGGCGGCGGCAGCCCCGCCCGGATCGCCGAGACGACGGGCGAATTCCTCGACCAGACCTACGCCGTCAACCTGCGCGCGCCCTTCCTGCTGACCCGCGCGCTGATGCCGCACCTGCGCGACGGCGGACGCGTCGTGAACATCTCCTCGGCCACCGTCCGCGTCGGCTTCGAGGACGCCGCCGCCTATGTCTGCTGCAAGGCCGCCCTCGACACCTTCTCGCATCTTCTCGCCAAGGAGCTCGGCGGCCGCGGCATCACGGCGAACTCGATCGCCGTCGGCCGCACGGCCGGCGAGACGAACGCCGAATTCTTCTCCGACCCCGCGCGCGTGGCCCAGATCGCCGACGTAACCGCCCTCCGCCGGGTCGGCACGGAAGACGACGTCGCCGGCGTCGTGCACGCCGTAATCTCTCCCGACGCCGGCTGGATCACGGGCCAGGTCATCGACGCGACCGGCGGCTTCAAAATCTAGGTGCCTGCGGCCCGACCTCCTGTGATTGCCGTGCCAGGCGCCCCGGTCGGTCACCGTATCGCGTGCGCAGCTTCTGTCGGCGCGCGGCGGTCCCGCTGGTTGCCTCGGTTGACGTGCCGCGGCGCGCCTCCCGCTTTATGCACACGCGACACGGCGACCGCCCGGGTCGCTAGAAACGACGGTGCCAAGCGTTCGTCCACAGCTCGGCCGGGAAAAATGGACGAACGCCCTGCAAGGCCAACGCGTAAGTCGAAGCTTGCCGGCCGAGCAAGGCCGTCATCCATCAACCAGCGTCGGGGCGTGTCCGTCCGCGAAGCGCATCCGTACCGAGCGGCACGGCCGGGGGCCATCCCGGCGACATCAAGGCTCTTGCCGCGCCGCGGCACGTCACCCGAGGCAACCAGCGGGACCGCCGCGCGGCAAGAGATCCCGGAGCCGGGATGGCACACGGCCGGGACGCCTGGCACGACATCCATCGGCCTACGGGCGCGCTCCGCTCGCGCCGAGGTTGCGGGAGGGGTGCGGCTTCAGGTCGAGGTAGGTGAGCACGCCGGGTGGGGCCTCGCAGACCTGCGGGATCGCGTTCACGACGGTCATGGCCGTCGCGAAGAGCGCCGGGCGACCCGAGGCGCCCGCGATCAAGGAGCCCTCCTCCACGTTCTTGAGCGAGAGCTTCATGTCGAGCCGCACGCAGGGCTCGCCGTCGACCTCGACGCGGTAGCCGCCGCCCTCGAAGCCGAGCTCGGCGAAGTCCTGATCGCGCAGCTTCGTCACGTGCTCGACGACGATGCGCGGCTCGCCGCCGATCATGCCGCGGATCTCGAAGCGCAGGCCCGAGATCGTGCCCGGGGCGATGTGCGCGGCGGCGACTTCGAAGGCCTCGTCGGCGTAGATCGCGTCGTGCGCCTCGACGATCTCTTCGATCCGGGTGCCGAGCTTCTCGGCCAGCAGTGAGAGCATCGGCCCGAAGATCCCCGCCAGCCGTCCCGGCGTGAAGAGCGAGCCGACCTCGCGCTGGCCGAAGCCCATCACCTCGCGGATCCACTCGCGATTGTCCCAATGCGCGTAGTTGAGGATCTCGTACATGCGCACGCTGCGGATCTCGCTCGTCACGCCGAGCGCGCTCACCGCGAGCCCGAGGCTCCCGTAGCCCGGATCGACGCCGCCCGTATAGAAGGAGACGCCCCCTTCGAGGCACGCCGCCTGCAGCCGCTCGTAGACTCCGCCGCCAATCCCCTGCGGCGCGACGAGCGCGGGCCAAGCCACGTTCACCACGTTCCGCCCGGAGCGCAGGATCCGGCAGATCTCGTCGACGATCCCGCTCGGGTCCCGGCCCCAGGTCCGCGCCGTCGCATAACAGACGCAGTCCGCCGGGAGGGCGAGCAGAGCATCCTTGTCACGCGTCGCGTGCACGCCGAGGGGATCGATCCCGCAGATCTCACCCGCGTCGCGGCCCTCCTTCTCCTCGGAGTGCACCCAGACGCCGACCAGCTCGAGGTCGGGATGCCCCGCGATCCCGACGATCGCATCGCTGCCGACGCGACCGGTGCCCCACTGCACGACCCGATGGACCATGTTCCGCTCTCCCCGGATTCGGAGGCCGCAGGACGCGACACCCCACGCGCACGCCGCGCGCGGGCCGACCATACCCGGGTCGGCGGAGGCTGGCGATGCTCACTCCGCCGAAACGGCCGGCAGGATCGGTCGTTGTCCGCGTTGCGCGAGCACGCCCTCGCACGGGGGACGCGAGGTCGACGCCCCGAGGCCCGCTCCGCGAAGGGCGCCGCTCACCTCCATCTCGGCGACCATGCGATCGAAGGTCGCGCTGACCTGCTCCCCCAGCGAGTCGTCCTCGTCGGGACTCGGGACCGGGTACTCCGTCTCGTAGCGCAGCAGCGGACTCCCGCTCAGCGTATCCCGCAGCTCCAGCACGAGCGTCATCGAGTCCTCGTCCCGCACGCTCTTCGTGAGCTTCACGTCCTCGAGCCGCATCTGCACCTGGAGCGTGCACTCGCCGGGCACCTTCGTGACCTCGATCGACGCGTCGCGCACCGCATCGAGCAGCGACTGTTCGAGCATCGCCAGATAGACGATCTCCGCCTCTTCGGGCAGGCGCAGGGAGTGGTCCTGGTAGGCGATGGTCGACTCCGGTATCAGGAAGCGATCGTAGGTCCCGATCGCATGATCCGGGCGGACGTAGAGACGCCCCGGCAACGCCACGGGCCGGAGCACGAGACCCTCGTCGAGGTCGACGAGCGCAGCCGTCGTATCCCCCACGCCCCCACTCGAAGCACACCCCAGGAACGACGAGACCAGCAGGATCGAACCGATCGGGACCGCGATCGTGCGCATTCGCATGACCGACACCTCCGTCTTCAGCGGGCCCGCACCGGGGTTCACGATCGTGGCGTCACCGGACCTCGAAGAGACCCCGGCAGGCACGGCGGTGCAGACCTCGATTCATGTGGTCTTCGAATCGCCTTCTATGGGGCCTCCTCGCAAGTCGCCGCAGCGGGTGCGGTGGCTCGTTCGTCGACGGATCCGGGAACCGATCGCGAACCGTGGCCGTGGCGGGCAGCGTATCACACGAGAGAGTGTCGGGATCGGCGGGGAGATCCACCCGGCAGGGCTGGGGGACCATCACGTAGACGACGGCTCCAACGAGAGCGCCCACAGGAAGGCGGAGTCCTGCTCGGCACGCATCTCGCGCGGCTGGTCGTGTGGGATGGAGACCATCTCGCCAGCATGCGCAATGCGCGTCTCGTCCCCCGACGCGAGCCGCAACGAGCCCTCGAGAACCTGGACGAAAGCGGGGCCCTCGATCGTGTGTTCTTCGATCCGGGCTTCCTGCCGCGCGGCCTCGAGGACGACGCGGAGCTGCTTCGTCTTGAGCAGCGTGACGCCGGCCCGCCCGCGGCTTCGATAGCTCGATTCCGTTCGAAGCTCGGCCACGATCGAGTCGAGGGCGAAGAGATGGAACCACTCTTCGTCGAGACGCTCGTGCCGGCGGCTCGGCTCGCGCAGGGATCCAGTCGTCGTCATGCCTTTCATCCTCCCGGGAACGAGCGAACCCGCTCCCCATCTCGTCGTTCGCTTCTCCGCGTAGACAAAGCAGGAGACGTGCCAACGCGCGAACGGCGACGGATGCCACGTACATCAAACGTCGTAGGCGTCCTGCGACTCCCGGGCGAGTCTCCGATCGAAGGCCCGCACGAGCTCGGCCAGTCCCTGGAAGAACTCACTCACCTCCTCGCTCTCGCTCCGCTCCGCCAAGGCCCGATAGGTCGCGAGCAGGCGTTCGTCGATCTCGATGATCCACCGTGTCACGTCTTCGATCGAGGTGCTGCGGGGCAGTGCGGGATCGACCTCCCAGGGGTCGACCGAGTACTGCTCCCCGGTCTCGACGACGCGCGCGGGCGTCTGAGTGACGGCTCGATCGATCGCGCGCTCGAGCTCGACTCGCTGCGCCTCCACGAGATCCAGAAAGCTCCGAGACCGGTCGTCGAGGTCTTTCGCTCGCCGGGCTTGCATGAGAAGCGCGTGGGCGCGCCCCGCGTAGCAGCGCGAGCGCTCGACGATCTGCGCGACATCGAGGAATGTGGCCCTGGTCCTCGGCGTGGACATTCGATTCCTCCCTACCGGTTCCTTTCCCGCCGATCGCCCGACGGCCCAGCGAGTGGCACGCGTCATGCACTCGACATCCACTCGGAGAAAGCAAGCCACGTGCCGGTGTGGATCGACCGGCGCGACACAGTCGACGGGCGAGTCCGGACGCCCGCACCGGAGAATCACGATGAGCAACGAACGATCTCGAATGGAGCCCCTGCCGCGACCGCCCTCGTGCGAGACGGCGCGCATCGAGGGATTCCGTCGAATGAGCAACCGCCTCCGCCGGCTGCCCATGATCCGCGCCGGGCTGACGACGTCCGATCGGGACGCCGACCTCGTTCAGCCCCCACCGGACGCACCGCTCTCTCCGGAGGGCCGTCGCCAGGTCGAAGTCATGACCCATTTCTGGGAGTGGGCGGAGATCGTCGTTTCGAGCCCCGCCCGGCGGGCGCGCGAGACGGCGGAGATCCTCGCTCCGGAACATTCGATCGTCCTCGACGACGACCTGCGACCCCGGGATCTCGGGCCCTGGGAGGGCCGCACGGCGAGCGCACTCGAAGCGGAGGAGCCCGACGCCTTTGCGAAGTGGAGCACCGGCGATCCCGCCTTCGAGGTCCCGGGCGCGGAACCTTTCGAAGCCCACGCGGCCCGGATTACCCGATTCCTCGAACGCGCCTTCGACGAGCCCTACGCATCGGTCCTCGTGGTCAGCCATCGCTCCGTGATCCGGACCCTCGCTGCGCTGCTCGTCGCCCCGCTTCCGACAGACCGCCCCTTCCCTTCGGAGATGGTCCTGCTGACGCGACAGGAAGAGGGCCTGTGGAAGCTCGGACGGGAGACCTCGGACCCGCCGCCGCTGCGAAGTCCGCTCGAGCGGACCGGCCTGTCCGGATGGCCCGACGAGCGCCCGCCCGAGCACCACGTGGCGCCGCTCCAGGTCCTCGGCCGAGAGCTGTGGTGACGCGTGACGCGCGAAGCTCGCGGGCGGCCCGGGGGCGGCGACGATCGCAGTTTCTACAAAGGGCACTCCCTGCCTGATCGTCCTCGGGGACATTCCGCCGAGACGCGGGCCACCCTCATGCGATCGTCACCCGCGCGTGTCGATGCCGATCACTCCGGCTTCAGGATCCGCCGACCGCTGGCCACCCGGGCGATCTCCACCTTCCGGGTGCGCGACTCGTCTCGGACGACGAGGGCGAGGGTCATCGTCAGGGCCGCGATCGTGTTGGCCGCGAGGATCCGCTCGAAGCCGAGACCTCCGCCTGGCGATTGACCGGCCAGCAGCATCAGGCAGGAGAAGAGTGCAGTCAGGCCGACCACGAGCCCCACGGCGCTCGATACGGCTCGCAGGGCGAGGGACATGCCGCGCTCTGCCAGGACGCTCTCGCTCGAGACGGCACCGGCTGCGATCGCGATGAAGGCGAATCCGTGCAGCAGCGTATAGCCGAAGACGAGCCCGGGTCGGATCGCCGCATCGAGGGCGAACGGCTCGCCGAGGATCAGGGATGCGCCGAGCGCATTCGGCGTCCCGAGAGGCGACCCGGCCAGCGCGTCGACGACGAGGATGTAGACGGCGACGGCTGCGGCTCCGATCAGACCGATCGGAATCGCTTCGCCGAGATAGGGAAGGGGCCGGCGCCGGGCCGCTTCGGCCGATCGGTCTTCGATCGCGATGATCCGCGCTTCGATCGCGGCGTCGGCGGCCTGCTGCGCCGGAGTCGGATCCCGTGCGTCGTTTCGGTTCTCTGTTCGGTCGGATCCGGATTCGTCGATCGGGACCCGTCGGGTGCGAGACGAAGGTGTCATGTTCGCCCTCGATTCGTCCTGGCTCACGGAGCCGGCGCTCTATGCGGCCGGTCGGGGGATCGGGGAGGCGGAGGACGTGTCGGCCTCCCACGCCGACCGCTTGTGCAAGTCGGATGCCAGCAGCCGTTCAGACGAGCGCCCCGCTCACGCTCCGCTCGTTCCCGAACGCGTCATACTCGAACGCCGCCACCTCGACGCCCGTCCCATCCGCCAGCCCGATCACGCTCCCCATCGCATCCCGCAGGTAGTAGACCGGGTTTCCGGCGACATCGATTCGCATCACGGCGTGCTCGCCTGCGTAGACGAACGTCGAGGCGAGATGGCCGGTTGCGGCATCGAGGACGGCCTGCGGACTCTCCAGCTCCGACCCGAAGTTCGGCGCCACCAGATACTCCCGCGACCCCGCCGAGTCGCTCGCCCCGACGCGACGATCCATCCCGTCGTAGCTGTACGTCGCGGACTCCTCCGATACCGAGTCCGATGCACTCAGGATCTGGTCGTCCGAGTCGTACGTGATCGACAGGTTCGTCGCCGACCGGGTGAGGCTCGTCACCCGACCCGCTCCGTCGTAGCCGAACGAGCCCGCCGCCGCGCCACCCGTCACGCTGTCCAGCTTGTACCCGACGACGTGCGCGTAGGTCTCGGCTCCCGCGTTCGTCACCCGGCTCGTGCGGTTCCCGTCCAGGTCGTAGCCGTAGTCGATCGTCTCGACGAGCGTCCCGCCCGAGTCGTAGTAGCGCTCCGCGTCGATCCGCCAGGCCGCGTCGTAGTCGATCTCGACCCGGCTCCCATCCTCGTTCGTGATGACCGTCGGCTCGCCCGAGAGCGACCGCGTGTAGGTCCGGCTCGACAGGACCGTTCCGACCGCATCCCGATGCGTGATCGCGACCACCCGGTCCCGCACGTCGTAGTCCCAGTCCGTCGTCACGCCGTTCGGTAGCGTGCGGACGTCGGGGCGGTGCGATCTTCACCTCGCTCAGCTTCGCCCGCATCCGTCCGCACGTGCTCGACTCAGGGATAGCGCGGAGGAAGCCGGTCGAATTTGACGATTCAACCTATTTTCGACCGGCGTTGGCCGCAAGCAGGCGTGAAACAGCATCGCGATCCATCGAATCCCGTGCGAGCGAAAGCACATGCGCCGCCGCGTCATCCGGGTGACGATCGGTGCCCTCGACGAACAACGCCAACATGGAATATGCGGGCTCGAATTCCCGCTCTCGCAGAAGCGCCCTTGCTAGATCGTCGGCGAATCGAGGATGTCCAATCGCCTTCAGCTTGGTCGCCGCGAGGACGCGCCACGGCCCGCCCTCTGCGAGCTGGTCACGCACCCTCTCGACTAGCTCCTCGTCGACGGGCCAACCCATCACCGACATGGCAAGAATCGCCGCATCATTGGAGTTGCGACCCGCGGCTTCGCGACTCTGCCTGACCACTGCCTCGTGAACCTTCTGGAGGAGACCGAATACGGTCTCGGCGACGAGCGAAGCCGGTACGACAGGCGCGCCCTCGACAGACATGGCGAATTCGACCATCGCCGTGACGGACCGTGTCATCTCATTCAAGTCCGACATGACTTGATCGAGGTCGCCGCGGCGCACGTTGGCCCTGATGCTCTCCGCCAACTCGTTCAGGTCAACGAAGTCTTGTGACAATGAAGACACCTTGGAGAACGAGTTCCCGAAGCGCCCTATTCGCCGCTGTGACCCGGCGGGCACGCCCTTGGCGACCAATTCAGGATCGACTTGTAGCCGCCGTCGGACGAATAGGGGTGCCATCGATCCGCCGTCGGCGCCCAGAGCATTCCGCACGCCTCGCATTCATATAGCTCGCGACTGTAGCTGTTCGCGATGGACATCAGGCCCAGTCGAAAGGTTCTGCCTGGCGAGTCTGTGGAACTGACGACACGATCGCCAAACAGGGATTCCTTCCAATCACTCAGTCCCTGCCCAGTAGATACAACCGAAACCAGTCGTTCGACCAGCGCGTCGATCTCCCGCCACATCTGTTCGTACGTCGTGTCTGACACGAAGTGCGCCTTGTAGGAGAGATGATCGCTCTGATCAACGATCACGTTTCCGCAAGAGCATTTGAGCTTCACAATTCCCTCCGAGACAATTCCCAGGTCGCGCCTGAGCGAGGCAGCAATCAGTTTGCGGGTCGAGAGAAGGGAAGAATCTGGACTTTGAGGCTCGGCGCGAGTGCTCTCACTCCGTCGAGAATGTCCTGCGCACTGTCGAGCGACACTCGAGATTCACTCAGGTCAACCACGACACCTCTAGCCTGACTTGCCTTCTTTACGATTCCTTGGACGACACTTTCGGCGCGATCTGTAACCGGCGTCAGCACGTCCCAGTTCACATCATCCACAACTAGATCAGAGGTGTCTCCGTCAGGGGCGCGATTTCTGCCGGGTTGCCGCAGCCGAACCCTCTTGCCCAAAGCCGCAATGTACTTTGCCGCGCGGAGCTCACTGGCGCTATAACGGCCGGCGCCGATGGTCAGCCGACTGCTAGCAGTACACGTTTCGCCGCAAATAGACCAGATCGGCCCGTCACGCCCCGCTGCGGCTTGGCTATAGCGACCGGCCGAGAGGGAATCATATACGCCACTCGCGGCGAGCACCCCTCCTCCAATTCCAAGCACGCTCAATGCTGTACCAGAGATGGGAACCTTCGGAAGAAGCACACCGGCGACTGCTCCGAATGCGAATCCGTACGCTGCCGATCTGGCCACATCACCCGCCGAACCGCCGCCCAGGGCAGTGTCGACGGCGTTGATTCCGCCGCTGATCAGTCCCGAAACACTCGCACGCGTCAGAGTCACCAAGTTGAACAGAATCACGCCAACGGATTGCGTCTCGGTAAAGGTGACGCGCCCGCTCGGGTCGATCCCCATCACGGGATTCGCATTCGCATACAGGAATGCGTTCAGCGAGATCGGAATCCGCTGAATCCCCTCGAACTCATCCCTCGTCAGGAACCTCCCCTTCCCCGGCTCGTAATGCCGCGCCCGCAGGTAGTACCCGCCCAGCCCCTCGACGAACTGCTCCCCCGCATACCGATGCGCGTTCGGCGTCGAACCCGTCTGGCCGAGCAGCCCTCCGTACGCGTCGTAGTCGTACGTGTCCGTCACGACCTGCGACGCATCCGTCAGCGCCCGAACGCTCCCGTGCCCATCCGCGTGGTAGAACGAGCGGCTCCCGCCCCGGACCTGGCTGATCAGCCCCTGGCCCCAGATGAGGTGCGCCTCGAGCGAGCCCAGACCGTCCCGCTCCTCGATCACCTGCGCGTACGGCCGATTCGCGTCGATCAGGTACCGCGTCGTCACGCCGTTCTCGACCGACTCGATCCGCTGGCCGTCGGGGTCGTAGGCGTAGCTCGACGTGACGCCGGGGCCGTCGATCGCGACGAGCCGGTTCAGCTCGTCGTACGTGTAGTCCGTCGTGCCAGACGGACCCGACTTCTGGAGCGTGTTCCCGTCGTCGTCGTAGCTGTACGTGACCGAGCCCTGGCTCGTGATCCGATCGTTCGCGTCGAAGCTCGCCGAGACCGGGACCCCGTCGATCGTCTCGAGCGTCCGGTTGCCGGCGGCGTCGTAGGCGTGGTCGATCGTCCGCGCCGCGAGCAGACCGCCCGTGCTCGACTCCTGCGTCAGCCTGTGGAGCGGGTCGTAGGTATAGGACGTGAGACGGCCCGTGTGGTCCTGGACCGTGAGCCGGTTGCCCACGTTGTCGAGGCTGTACTGGTACCGGGCCAGGACCGTGAGATCGCTGCGGAAGATGCCGCAGGCTTCGCCTAAATCAGGACGGCGCTGATTGCGGGAAGCAACTCCGACATCGCACGCTCCGCGCCAACCGCCGCCCTAGTTCCTTGGTGCTCAACGACGTCACTGAGCACGGTAACTGCGGTAAGCATCCATAACGCGAGCGACTTTGGAACAAGCTGTTTCCCCGCCCAAACTTCGTTGAAAGCGGAAAGTTCGGCCAACACGTCACGAAGCCGGGTCTCATCTACGTCAAATCCTGAGCGAACGGGAACAATAAGCTCTCGAAACGCACTCTCCAGGGCCTCTAGGGTTCGTCGCTCTTCGGGTGACATCCCCACAGTCTCCATATCGCATTGTGGATTTCTAGGGTCCGACGATGACGATTGCGGTGGGAGGAACGTACCCGACGATCAGCACTTCCTCATCTGCGCGCGCAAAATACCATGCGGGATCGGAGGGCTTGATATGCACGTTTCGCACGGCCTCTACGCTCAAGTCAATGTATGTGCCGTGAATCTTTCTCAGATCGATAGCCACAACAGGGCCCCCGCGCTCACTCGCGTACTTGCGCTGAACTGTTGCATAGCTCCGACTCGTGGCAATGTAGGGACCGCCTTCTTTGAGTCGTGATCCGATTCGAACAAAGTCCGCGACATTCATGTCCTTCATCGGGTTTCTCGGCCAAAGCCCCAGCAACGGGCTTTCATCCTCCCGAAGCGCTCGGTATACGACATTCGGAGGTGGCTGGCTGCCATGATCCTGCACAGACACAGCAGAAGCAGTAATCGCAAGCGTTACGAGCAGCCGTTGAGCGATGACCGTCAGGCGGTTGCCCGCGTTGTCGAGGCTGTACTGGTACCGGGCCAGGACCGTGAGGTCGCTGCGGCGGTGCTCGACGGTCGTGAGCCGGTTCAGGCTGTCGTGGGTCCAGGTTGCGGTCGTGCCGTTCGGGAGGCTCGCCGTGTCGCGGTTGCCGGCGGCGAGTTCACGGGGACGAGCCCCTCTCTACACCCCCCGAAACCCGAACTCCCCCCCGATCCGCGCCACGACCTCCCCCGTCCAGACCCCATCCCGATCGAGCTGCGGCACCCCTGCCGAGACCGCGAGCTCCCGCGCGATCTCCTCGGCCGACCGCCCCTCCGCGAAGAGCCGCTTGATCAGATTGAGCTGCTCGTTGATCGTGCGATCGGGATGCAGCTCCTCGTCCTGCGCGCCCATCCGCTGGTAGAGCCAGCCGCCGGCGTAGAGGCTCGCGGCGAGCACGACGAGCACGACGACACGGATCGCGGGGGCCGCGTCCGAGAGGTCATAGAGCAGGACCTTGAGTGCCGACGCCAGGAAGATGACGAGGAGGACTGCCCGACCATCCGATCGTCGCGGCGCACGGCGAAGAGCAGCATCGCGACGGCGATCACGGCCCACACGACCGAGATCGCGACCGGCTCGTCGAGCACCCGCACGGTCGCCGTCAACAGAGCGAGATGCCCCGCGTAGAGCAGCACGGGCGCCACGAAGAGCCCCTCCCGCTGCCGCCTGAATAGCATCGCCGCGACGTAGAGCGACGCCGCATGCAGCGCGATCAGGAGCTCGGGCATCGGCGTCGTCGTGTGCTCGGGCTCCGTCGTCAGGACCTCGAAGAAGCCGAAGGCGAAGACGAGCCCGCTCGTCGCGTAGACGGGCCACCACGCCGGCGACATGCCGGCGCCCCGCCGCATGAGCAGCCCCGCGCTCGCCGGCAGGAGCATCGCCGCCCAGCCCTGCCATCGATCCGGCAGCAGCTCGAAGAAGACGACGTGGGTCGTGACGATCGACGCGTAGGCACTCACGAGGGTGCCGCTCGCGCGCATCCGATCGGGATCCCCGATCTGCCGACGCGCGAACTCGAAGAGCCCGAGCACGACGCCGACGCTCGCAAGGGCGGCCCAGGGTGCGGCGCCGGGGGCGTAGCGATGGAGCAGGCTGTACTCGATGCCGTAGAAGTAGAAGAGGGCGAGGCCATGCACGACGGCCTCGAGCTCGGTCATCGGGCGTCTATGCCGGACGGAGAAGAAGGCCGCCGTGCCTGCGAAGACGAGGAGCTGGACGAGCTGGTAGAGGACGGCGGCGAGCCAGGCGCTTCGGTCCGTGAGGCGGAAGGCGATGTCGAAGCCGAAGAGCGCGAAGTAGAGGGCGAGCAGGTAGATCGAGCGGCGGCGCTCCTGGAGCGCGACGAAGGAGAAGAGGAGGCCCCAGGCCGAGTAGTAGACGACGAGGTCGATCACGTCCGTGCGCGCGGCCTCGACGAGCAGCGGCGTCGCGTAGGTGCCGGTCACGGCGAGCAGCGCGTAGGCCGAGTGGTCGAAGCGTCGGCCGAGCCAGAGCGCGGCGAGGGTCACGCCCGCCACGCCGACGAACGCGGCGGGCAGGCCGAAGAGTCCGTAGAAGACGTGGCCCGCAAAGATCGAGAGGTAGAGGACGACGATGCCGACGGCGGGAAGGTAGGCCGAGTAGTCACGGTCGAAACGCGACAGGCCGAGACCGGCGCCGATGAGGGCCATGCCCGACGCGCCGGCGAGGCCGACCTGGCGCGCAGGCGTGAGCCAGCCGGCGTCGTAGACGAGCTTCACGAAATAGCCCGCGGCGAGGATGAAGGCGGCGCTCGCGCCCCAGGCCATCAGGCGCGTCGCCGTCAGCTCGGCGCGGGTGCCGAGACCGCGGGTGCGGGCGGCGGGCGCCGAGACGGAGGCGGAGGGGTGGATCTCGACGGTCGGGCGCGCGCCCGGGGCGCGTCCGGGCGAGTCGGCGGGGCCGGTCGCGTCGGCTGCACCCGCGGCGCGGGCCGCACCTGCGTACGGACCCGAGTCCGTCCGGTCGGCGGCTGCACCCGCGGCCTCTCGAGCAGCCGCCGCGTCGCCGAGCCGCCCTTCGATCCGCGCGAGCCGCGCTTCGATCTGCGCGAGTCGTTCCTCGAGTCCGTCCATGACCGCCCCCTCGTTCGCGTCTAGACGCGCTCGGTCGGATCGTGCGTCGCCGCGACCGCCTCCTCGCCTCGGATCCGCGCCGCGAGCGCCTGATGCTCGGCGTAGGGGGGACCGCCGCCGCTTGCGTATCGCCCGCCCGCATAGCGGGACTTGAGCTGCTGCATGCGTTCGAGGGGTCGCTCGACGAGCGCATCCGGCGCGGCCTCGAGATGCGCGAGGACCTCGTCGCGCAGCCGCGCGTCCGAGCAGACGAGGATCGAGTCGACGCCGGCCTCGAGGACGCCGACGCTGCACTCGCGGCTCGACCAATGGTCGGCCAGGGCGCGCATCTCGATGTCGTCGCTGAAGACGACGCCGTCGAAGCCGAGCTCGTGGCGGAGCATGGCCATCACGTCGGGGGAGAGCGTCGCGGGGCGCTTCGCGTCGAGGCGCGGGAAGACGACGTGGGCCGTCATCACGCTCGCGACCCCGGCCTCGATCGCGGCGCGGAAGGGCGGCAGCTCGATCTCGCGCAGGCGCACGAGGTCGAGGTCGAGGCTCGGGAGGGCGAGATGGCTGTCGAGGTCGGTGTCGCCATGGCCCGGGAAGTGTTTGGCGCAGGCGGCGACGCCCTCGGCCTGCAGGGCGGCGACGAAGGCGCGGGCATGGGCCGAGACGCGCGCCGGCGTCGAGGCGAAGCTGCGGTCGCCGATCACGGGGTTGTCCGGGTTGCTGTCGACGTCGACGACGGGGGCGAAGTCGAGGTCGAAGCCGCAGTCGCGCAGCTCGACGGCGAGCGCGCGAGCGAAGCGCGCCGTGTCCTCGGGCGAGCGCGCGCCGAGCTGGCGCATGGGCGGCCACTCGGTCCAGGGCGCGCGCAGGCGCTGGACCCGGCCGCCCTCCTGATCGAGGGCGACGACGAGGGGTGCGTCCGGCGGCGCGAGCGAGTGCAGCTCCGCCACGAGCCATCGCACCTGATCAGGGTCCCGCACGTTCCGCCGGAAGACGACGACCCCGCCGATGCGTCCGGCGCGGATCAGCTCGGCCAGATCCGGCGGCACGACCTCGCCGGAAAAGCCGACGAAGAGGAGCTGGCCGGGATGCCATCGCGACGACATGCCGGGACGATTAGCAAGCTGTGAGCTCGTCGGCTCCTTCATCCGGTCCGCCCGAGCACGACCCGCTCACTCCTCGGCGTCTTCCGCCAACCGACCGAGCGCCTCCGTGACGGCGCGCCGCCGCGCCTCCGGGTCCATGCCTTGCAGCTTCCGCCATCGCTCGCGCAACGCGTCCTGCTCGTCCGGCGAGAGCGCGCGCCATCGCTCGGCCTTCTCCTGCATGACCGCCCGCTCCGCATCCGACGCCTCGAGCCAGCGCGCGAGCCGCGCCCGGACCCGCGCGCGCTCCTCCGGCGGCCGCGCCCGGAACGCCGCGAGCCGCTCGCGCATCGCGCGCCGCTCCGCCGGCGAGAGCTCGGCCCATCGCGCCCGCAGCCGCGCCTGCGCCTCCGGCGAGAGCCGCCGCCCGTCGACGCCCGGGCCGCCACCCGGACCTTCGCGCACGCCGAGGCCGAGACCGCCCGCGCGCGCGCGTCCGCCGCCACGAGTCCCTGCGTCGCACGCTCCGCCTCGATCGCCTCCTCGAGCTCCCGGAGGAGCGCCTCACGCTCCTCCGGCGTCTCCATCCGGACGCGCGCCCGCTCGCGCAGCCAAGCCCGCCGCCGCTCGAGGCGCTCGCGTCGCTCGCTCGGCGCCTCGCGCATCTGCCAGATCCGCTCGCGCAGGGCCGGCCGCCGCACGACGCGCGGCCGACGATCCTGCGCCTGCGCCGCGAAGGCCGCGAGCACCTGCAGCACGAGCAGCAGCGCAACGAGGAGGCGGCGCCGATTCATCCCGCGTCCTCCAGATCCGCCGCCTCGAGCGCGAGCAGCAGATCGAGCGCCTCGATCACGGCGAGATCCTCGATCGTCTCGAGCTCGAGCAGCAGGGCGAGCTCCTCGGACGAGAGTCCATCGCGCTCGGGGTCGGTCGCATCGGTCTCCCCGGTCACGGACTCGAGGGTCTCGGCAACGTCCATCTCCCCGGTCCCGGGCTCGAGGGTCTCCGCGACGATCGCCGCACTCGGCTCCGATCCCGACCGCTCGCCCGCGACCGACGCATCCGGCTCCACCGCCGCCGCGTCGGCCACGACCGACGCATCCGGCTCCACCGTCGGCACGTCGGCCACGACTGGCGCGTCGGGCGCCAGCCGGGTGTCCGCCTCCTCCGCGGTCGACGCCACGATCTCGGGCTCCGAAGGGACGACCTCGCCGACGACATCCGGCGATTCCTCCCGCGCGACCTCCCGCCGAATCGGCGGCACGACCTCGCGCGAGGCCGCGATGCGCGTCGCCTCCTCCTCGTCCGACGAACGCATCACCCACAGCCCGAGCAGCCCCGCGAGCCCCGCCGCCGCCACGAGCGACGCCCATCGCAGCCCGCGCGCACGACGCCGCGCTCCCAGGTCGACGACCTCGCCCGCCGGATCCGCCGGCCCGGCGGCGTCTGGCTCCGCCCGTTCTGCTCGGCCACACCCGCGTCGCCTCGATCCGCGCCGCGAGTCGCGCGCGCAGATCCGTCGGCACGGGCCGCGCCTCGATCCCACGCAAGGTCTCGTCCACCCGACGCAGCGCCGCCGCGCGCCGCGCGAGTGCCGGCTCGCGGGCCATGCGCGCTTCGAGCGCACGCGCCTCCGCCTCGGGCAGCTCGCCGTCGATCCAGGCCGAGAGCAGGACGTCCGCAGCCGACCCGTCGTCGCCGTCTTCGAGCGACGGAAGCCGATCCGATTCATCCGTCATCTTCGAGCTCCTCTCCGGACGAAAGGGTCCGGGCCAGCTTCGCGCGCGCGCGATGGACGAGCACCTTCACGGAGCCTTCCGACGTGTCGAGCGCCCCGGCGATCTCCGCGTACGAGAGCCCGTCGACCGCCGCCAGCCAGAGCGCCTGCGCCTGTCTCGGCGGCAGCTCGTCGAGCGCCTCGACGAGCGCGCCCCCGAGCCGCCTCGCCTCGACGAGGGCATCGCTCCCGACCTCGGGACTCGGCGGATCGAGCGGCGACCCGTCTCCGTCGTCGAGAGGCACGGGGCGGATTCGGCCGCGGCGACGCTCGTTGATCGCGAGGTTCGTCGCGATGCGGTAGAGCCAGGTCGAGAAGCGCGCGCTCGGGACATAACGGTCGCGCGCACGGTGCACGCGCAGGAAGGTCTCCTGGAGGAGCTCCTCGGCCGTCGCCGCGTCCCGCACGAAGCGGTCGAGGAAACGCAGCAGCCGACCGGACCAGCGATCGAAGAGCGCGTCGAAGGCCGCTTCGTCACCCGCCTGGAAACGCAGCATGAGGCCGACGTCGGGATCGGACGCAGGAGACGTCGCATGCGTCGCCGTCCGTTCATCCTGCTCCTCCGGCTCCTCCGCCAACCCTTCCTCCCCTGCGAACCCGCGATCGGGCGGGAGGTTACGCGAGACCGCGCCGCCGCTCCCGTTCGGCCGGAGCCCGCGCCGCCCCGTCCCGAGCGCGGGACTCATCGCACGGGCATCCGCAGGGCGATGCGCGTCCCGACGCCGTAGTCGGGCGCCGAACGCGAGAGACCGAGGGCGCCGAAGAGCTCGACCGAGAAGTGCCGACCGGGGCGCCAGAGGACCGAGGGCGAGATCGAGTGCGCGTCGCCCTCGCCCTCCGCCGCTGGCCCCCGCCAGTCGTAGGAGAAGGAGAGGGTCAGCGGTCGCACGGGCTCCCAGGCGAGTCCGACCGATGCGAAGGGGAAGTTCTCGAGGCCGAGTCCCTTGGCGTCGTCGGCGAATACGTAGCCCGCGGACACGAAGGGCAGCGTCGGACCGGCGAGCCACGACAGGTCGGTGCCGAGCGTGACGTCGTAGCCGCCCGTTCCGAGCGCCTTGTCGACGTCGCCGGTCGGGAAGGACACGCTCCCGAAGCCGGTCATGGCGGGCGCCCAGACCGCGTCGGGAATCCACGTCCCGCTCGCGTCGAGCTGCACGTCGCCGAGTCCCCAGCTCGACTCCGAGACGAAGTCGAGCAGACCGCGGTCTCGGGCGATCTCCGCGAAGCGCCGGCAGAGCGCGACCTCGATCAGGCGCTCCGCGTTGCAGACCTCGGCGCCGATCTCCGCGCGTCGGAGCGGGATCGTCAATCCGACGCCGAAGGCTCCGTAGTCGACGCTCACGGCGATCGGCACGGTCATCGACTCGGCCACGTCGAGATCACCGTAGTCGCCGCGGTAGTAGTCGAAGCCCGTCGAGAGACCGAGCACGACGGGTCTGCCTTCCTTCGCAGCCGCCTCGGCCGCTTCGACCGTGGTCCGCCGACTGTTCGGCTCGTCCGCCGGCGTGGCCGCCTGCGTGGTCGCGCGCGACTCGAAGGCCGCAGCGAGCGCCAGAACGCAGAACGCGACGAAGAGGACCCCGCCCGGGCGGAGTCCTCTCCTGCGGCACGCGAGCACCGCATCGTGTCCGGCCGCTCGTCGCGTCAGGGCGCGGTCGCTCCCGCGTCGCCGGCGTCGCCTCCGGGCGGCGTACCGGTCCGGGTCACGGTGCGCGTTCGCGTTCGCGTCTCGGGATCCCGCGTGACCTCGACGTCGACCTCGCGCGTGCCGCCATTCAGGCCCGTGCGCGTCGTGCTGCGCGTCCGACCGTCCTCCGTGCGCGTCACGAGGGACTCGCTCGTGGCCTGGCGTCCGTCGGGCAGCGTATGCGTCGCCGTGCGGGAGACCGTGCCCGCCTCCCGATCGCGCACGACGTCGACCTCGGTCGTGCGCGTCTGGCCCTGCGGACCCGTCATGGTCGTGTCGCGATGGAATCCGTCCTCGGTCCGCACCATCTCGCTCTCGCGATGCATCGTGCGGCCATCGTTCCCCACCCGCTTCACCTCGCGCCGCGCGCCATCCTCGGTCCGTTCGACGCGAGCATCCGTCGTGAAGCCACGGCCGTTCGGACCCTCGTGCTCGCTGTGCCGCTCGACGCGCCCCTCGGCGCGGCGCACCTCGTGGCGATGCGTCCAGGTGCGGGTCTCGCCGCGCGGTCCCGCGCGTTCGACGCGCCGCTCGAAGCGACCGGCGAAGGCGTCGCCTGCGATCAGCAGGCCCATCAGGGCAGTCGTCACGCTCATCACGAGGACGAGCGGAGTTCGACGGGAGAGTCTCATTGCGTGCTCCTTTCGGGCTCTCTGCACATCCCTTGCCCGGGCCAGCGCGGCCCGGGATAGGGGGACGGGTCGTCCCGTGCGAGGCCGGCTCCGAGCCGGCGCGGCACCCATCCGATCGGATCCAACCGGAAGCGGAGCGAAGGGTTACACGGGCCGGGCGGATTCCTGCCGGGCGAGCTCCGAGGTACGCCGGGAGGCGCCGCCCTGCGGAGATCCGGGATCGGCACCTGCGGCGCGGAGTCCAGATCGGGACGCAGACCGGGCGCACGCGGCACGCGGTCCGCACACGGGGGTAGACCGGGCGCCCGCCGGCGGCCTCAACGCCCGGCCGCAGGCTCCGGCAGCGAAGGGAAGCCCGGCTCGAGCGGCACGCCCGTCGCGTTCGCGACCATCGACAGCATCGTGTACGTGCCGACCAGCATCGGCAGCTCGACGAGCTCCGCATCCGAGAGCCGCGCACGCAGCCGCGCCCAGATCGCGTCGTCGACGGTCTGCGACGCACAGAGCGCGTCCGTCGCCTCGAGCAGCAGCCGATCCGCCTCGTCCCACGCGGGCTCCGCGGGACCCGACGGAATCCGCGCGATCTCCGCCTCCGTGAGTCCCGCAACGCGGGCGAAGGCCACGTGATGCCCCCACTCGAAGTCCGAGCGCGCGTGCCAGATCGCACGCAGCGCGACGAGCTCGTGGTCCCGCCGCGAGAGCTTGCCCTCGAGCGCGAGCGCCGACGCATAACCAAGGAAGGGCCCCAGCACCTTCGGCAGGTGCGCCAGCTGGAGCAGGATGTTCAGCGTCTGCGGCCGGGCATCGCCCACCATCTCTCCGACGGGCCCCTCCGTCGCCGCGAGCAGACTGCGGACCTCGTCGCTCCACTGCGCGCGCTCGAGTCCGCGCAGGCGTCTCCACTCGTCCATGTCGTCCGTCCCTCCTTCTTCTCCGGGAGAGCCGACCGGAAGCCCCCCTCCCTCGTCTCGGCCAGCTCGCGTCCGTGTGCTCGCCGCCTGTGCCTCGACCTCCCGCAGGATCGAGCGCACGGCCTCGACCACGCGCTCCGGTGCGTCGTGATGCAGGTAATGCCCACATTCGGAGCAAGTCTCCTGCCGTGCAAGCGGGCTCGATCGGGCGAGGTCCGCCTGGGACTCCGCCCATACGCGACGCAGGTTCGGCATGCGCTCGGGTCGCTTCATCGCGCTCAGGACGCGTACGGGGATCGGCGGAAACGGCGCCGCGGCGCGGATCTCGCGCTCGGTCGCGGGGACGGCGCGCAGCTCGGCGCGAGCGGCCGCCGGCAGGGTCCACCTCGCGATCGCCGGCAGGTCGCATCGTTCGACCTGCTCGGTCTGGCAGCGCTCCGAGAAGTCGACGTGCCGCGCATCGACGAAGACGACCCCTGCCACCTCCTCCGGATGCGTCCGCGCGAAGAGCTCGACGAACTGCCCACCGATCGAGTGTCCGACCAGCACCCAGGGCGGCGGCAGCTCGAGATGGACGAGCAGATCGCGGAGCTCCTCGACGATCGTCGCGGCGTCGCGCGTCGCCTCGGGCGATCGGCTCCGGCCATAGCCGGCGCGATCGTAGGCGAGCACGCGGGCGAAGCCCGAGAGGTCGGTGAAGACGGGCGCCCACGATCCCTTGCCGTTGCCCAGTCCCGACTCGAGCACGACGACGGGCCCGGCGTCCCCGGCGAGGGCATACGACTGCCGCATCGTCCCCGCGTCGCGCAGCTCCGCGCCGGGCAGCGAGGCACAGGCCACGAGGACCATCGGCAGGAACGCGGCCGCACCGCACGCGCGCTGCGCGGGCCCCCGGCGGCGGATCGGCCCGTCGGGACGGGTCGGGCCGGGTCCTCTCTGCATGGGTGCCTCCTCGTCCGCGGATCCCGAGTCTATGGATTCGATCGGGGCGATGCACTCGCCGATCCGGCCTACCCTGCGGCAGCGGGGACGCGATGCGATGGGCGCATCGCTTCGGCCGGAGACACGGGAGGACACGACATGGGCCTGCTCGAAGAGATCGAGGCGATCCGTCAGCTCAAGTACCGCTACCTGCGCGCGGTGGACCTCAAGGACTTTGCCCTCCTCGAGAGCACCTTCGCGCCCGACGCCGTCTCCGCCTACGACGGCGGACGCCAGATCCTCGAGGGCCGCGACGCGATCGTCGGCTGGCTGCGCAACGCCATCGAGCATCCCTTCGTCACGCTGCACCAGGCGCATCATCCCGAGATCGAGCTGACGAGCGCGACGACGGCGCGGGGGACGTGGTACCTCGAAGACCGTGTGATCAACCCCGGGCCCGCACGCCCCGAGATGCCCGCGCGCTCGATCCTGTCGGGCGCCGCCTTCTACGCCGACGAGTACGAGAAGCGCGACGGCGCGTGGGTGATCACGCGGACGGGCTACGAGCGGACCTACTTCGAGATCCGACCCTTCGAGCCGCCCGGGACCTGGTATAGCCGCTGGGAGGCTTGAGCGCGGCGATCAGGCGCGCATGGCCGTCGGGTCCCGACACCCGATGCGGCTCGATCCTTCGCCCGACGCCCCGCCTGGCGGCTTCGACCGATGGACGCCCCCTGCTCAAGGGGCTCTGACCCGCGGTCGATAGGCCCGGGACGCCATACCGCCTCTCGTCGGGCCGGCCTGCCTCGGGCCGGACCCCGCATCGAAGCGGCCGTCGAACGATCGGACGAGCCCCGTGAAATCCCCCCTGATCCAGACCGTCCACACGAGCGAAGCAGGCGACGAGGCGGCGCTCGAGATGCAGATCGATCATGCGCTCGAGGCCGGGGCGCGTAGCCTCTTCCTGCTCGGCTGCGACGCCAACAAGCTCGATCGCGTAGCCGTCTCGAACCTCCTCCACGACGTGCCCGTCCCGATCTTCGGCGGCTCCTTCCCCGCGATCCTGACGGGTGACCGCCTGCTCGAGCAGGGCTTCGTCGTCGCGGGTCTGCGCGAGTCGGTCCGCGTCCATACGATCCCCGAGCTCGCGCGATTCTCCGAGGACGACGACGACCCGATCGCGCTGCCGCCGGAGATCGCCGGCGCGCCCGGTCTGCTGGTGCTGGCGGATGGCTTGAGTCGTTCGGTCGACACGCTGGTCACGCGCCTCTACGACCAGATCGGTCCCGGGCGGACGGTCGTCGGTGGCGGGGCTGGATCGCTCTCCTTCGAGCAGGGGCCCTGCATCTTCTCGCGCGAGGGCCATCTGCAGGATTGCCTGCAGGTCGTGGGCCTGCCGCGTCCCGTCGAGATGACCACGCGCCACGGCTGGCAGCCGCTCGAGGGTCCCTTCCTCGTCACCGATGCCCGCGGCAACGAGATCCGCGCGTTGAACTACCGACCCGCCTTCGACGTGTACCGCGAGACCGTCGAGCGCCACACGAAGCTGCGCTTCGACGACTCGACGTTCTTCGAGATCGCCAAGACCTTCCCCTTCGGCCTCGAACGGCTCGACGACGAGCTGTTGGTCCGCGATCCGATCCTGGTCTCCGGCGGCGCCCTCACCTGCGTCGGCCACGTGCCCGAGAACGCGATGATCTACGTCCTGCGAGGCGACGCGGAGGGTCTGATCGGCGCGGTCGGAGACGCGGCGACCGGCCTCGGCGGGTCGCGACGGGAGGCGTCGGACGTCTTCGTCTTCGACTGCATCAGCCGGAAGCTCTTCCTCGAGGACCGTTTCGCGGACGAGCTCGCCCGGATCCGGGCGCCCTTCCCGAGCGGGTCGCGACTGGTGGGCGCCCTCACCCTCGGCGAGATCGCCAACAGCAAGAGCGGCGCGATCGAGTTCCACAACAAGACGGCCGTCGTCAGCGTTCCCTAGGTCCAGGGCGCGATGGACTCGACGACGGCGAAGACCCTGCAGCTCGTGGCGATCCAGCACGAGCTCGCGATGTCGATCGGCCTGGACCTCGATCTCGACTGCATGCTCCGCCACTTCATGCGGACGTGCCTCCGTCGCCTGGGACTTCGACGCATCCACTTCTACCTCGACCCCGACCAGCTCGAGCCCGACGCCCGACCCGCCACGTCGGATCCCCTCGAAGCAGCCGGGACGTTCCTCTCCCGACACGTGAGCCTCCCCGCCCTCGAGCCCGGCTGTCCCAGCGTCGCCGCGCTCGACGCGCTCGCCCGGCAGGCCGTGGAAGGATCCCGCTGCCTCGCACGCGCGGAGCCGGAGGGCCCCTACTACGTCGCCTTCCCCTTCGCCGGGATCGGCTGCGCGATCTTCGAGCGCGCCCAGTCGGACATCGAGGCGGACGTGATCCACGCCCTCGAGCCGATCTTCGAACGCCTCGGCATGGCCTGTCGCGCCTGCATCGAACATCGCCGGATCCTCGACGAGGTCGCCGCCCGCAAGGCGGCCGAAGCGCTGATCCTCCACCAGGCGAGCTACGACGGGCTCACGGACCTGCCCAACCGCAAGACTTTGACCGATCGCCTCCACCAATCCGTCGCCGCGGCGCGCCGACACGGCCATCACGGCGCCGTCCTCTTCATCGACCTCGACCGCTTCAAGATCGTCAACGACACGCGCGGCCACGCGGCGGGTGATGCCCTCCTCACGGCGATCTCCGCGCGTCTGACCCAGGCGGCGCGCAACGACGACACGGTCGCACGGGTCGGTGGCGACGAGTTCATCCTGCTCGCGAACGAGCTCGGCGACGACCTCGACCGGGCGATCAACGCCGCCAGCCACCTCGCCGACCGCCTGCAGGCGATCGCCCGGGAGCCGATCGAGATCGCGGGCCTCGACCATCACATCTCGACCAGCGTCGGGATCGCGATGTATCCCGAGCCCGCCTACGCGCAGCTCCCCTTGCACGAGTACTGCGAGAGGCTCATCCAGTTCGCCGACACGGCGATGTACCGCGCGAAGCAGGAGGGCCGCGACGGCCATCGCTTCTTCTCACCCGAGATGCAGGCCGAGGCCGATCGCCGGCATCGGCTCGAGAGCGAGCTTCGCCACGCCCTCGAACGAGAGGAGCTCTGCCTCTACTACCAGCCCCTCGTCGAGCCCGGCGGCGGGATCATCGGCGCCGAGGCGCTGCTGCGCTGGAACCATCCCCAGCTCGGCACCGTGCCGCCCGACGACTTCATTCCGATCGCCGAGGAGTCCGGACTGATCGTCGAGATCGGCCATTGGGTGCTCGAGACCGCCTGCGCCATGGTCGCGCGGGTCCACTCGGGCGGACGCTTTCCCGAGCTCCGCTACGTCACCGTCAACGTCAGTCCGCGGGAGATCCGGCAGAGGGAGTTCGTCGAGAACGTGATCCGATGCGTCGAGGACTCGGGCATCCCGCCCCACATGCTGCGTCTCGAGCTGACCGAGAGCGCCGTCCTCGACGACATGGAGGCCAGCATCGCGACCATGCGACACCTCGTCGACTACGGCATCGACTTCTCCCTCGACGACTTCGGCACCGGCTACTCCTCCCTCTCCCATCTCCATCGACTACCCGTAGCGACCCTCAAGGTCGATCGCTCCTTCGTCACGGGCATCACCGAGCACGCCGAGCATCAAGCGATCGTCGATGCGACGGTCGCCATGACCGGCCACCTCTCGATCGACTGCATCGTCGAGGGCGTGGAGACCGAGCAGGACGTCGCCTGGTTCCGCGACAAACCGATCCACGCCATGCAGGGCTACCACTTCTCACGCCCCCTGCCCGAGCCCGCGTTCCTCGCGCTGCTCGAGCGCGGGCGGGGCGGGGCGACGGGTCGCGAACCGAACGCCTAGTCGACGACGCACGCGAGGCCGGAAGCGTGCGTCCCCACGGCCCTCGACTCGGGACGTCATCCTGCTTACGCTTCGCCGCTCCGGCACGCGAGGCCGAGGAGCACCCATGACCCTCGAGTACGACCCCTTCTCCGAAGACGTGATCCACGGCGATCACCACGCGATCTACAAGCGCCTGCGCGACGAGGCGCCGGTCTATCGCCTCGAACGCTTCGACGCCTGGGCGCTGTCCCGCTTCGAGGACGTGTGGTGGGCCTGCGAAGGAGACTTCGTGTCGAGCGCGCAGGGGGCGACCTCGGCGCATCTGCTGACGAAGGTCCAGCCCGTGCTGCCGCTGCTCAACAACATGGACCCGCCGGAGCACACGACGCTGCGCGCCGGTCTGCGGCGGCATTTCATGCCGGCGCGCGTGCGGGCGCTCGAGCCCTGGATTCGCGAGCAGGTTTGCTCGCTGCTCGAGCCCTTCGCCGACGGCGGGGAGCACGAGTTCGTCGAGGATTTCGCCCAGCCCCTCGCCATGCGCGTCGGCTCGATCGTGATCGGGCTGCCGCTCGAGGACGGCGCGTACCTGCGCGACCTCGTCGCCCGCTTCTTCCATCGCGAGCCCGGCCATTCGGGCATGACCGAGGACGGCCTCGCGGCGATGATGGAGATGAACGACTACCTGCGCCGCGTCTCCGCCGAGCAGCGCGCGCGCCCCCCCGAGACCCCCAACGCGATCAGCGTGCTGCGCGACCATCGCGACGTCGAGGGGAACGCCCTCGACGACGATGCGATCGGCTCGCACCTCTCGCTCCTGCTGATCGGCGGCACCGACACCCTGCCGAAGGTGCTGGCGAATCTGCTCCTGCGCCTGCAGCAGAGCCCGGACCAGCGCGCCGAGCTCGCCCGTCGCCCCGAGCTCGCGGTGCCCGCCTTCAACGAGGCCGTGCGGATCGACATGCCGACCAACAACATGTGTCGCCTGCTCACGCGGGACGTCGAGCGGCACGGCCAGACGATGCGCGCGGGCCAGCCGATCGTGCTGCTCTACACGGCGGCCAATCGCGACGAGCGCGAATTCCCGGATCCCGGCCGCTACGACATGCATCGCAACCCACCGCGCTCCCTCGGCTTCAGCCACGGCACCCATGCGTGCATCGGCCTGCACGTCGCACGCAAGGAGGGCGAGGTCGCGATCCAGGAGATCCTGGCGCGCTTCCCGGACTACGAGGTCGATGCGACGCGGCTCGAGACCTACGCGACGGAGTTCGTGAAGGGCTATTCCGCGATGCCCACGCGCTTCACGCGTTAGTCGTCCGGACTAATCCGACAGGTAGTACTCGATCGTCGACACGATCCGCACCCGCTTGATGTGCGGCGTATTCGCGTCCCGATCCGAGATCGAGAACTGCCCCTGGTTCGCCTGCCGGATCTTGCCGAGCCGACTGTCGGAGTCGGCCGCGAACTTCTCCGCCACGCTCCGGGCATTGCGGGTGGCCTCCTCGATCATCCCGGGCTTGACTTCGTTCAGCCGCTCGAAGAGGTACTGGGTCTGGTTGCCGTAGCTCTCGCCGGCGAGGGTGATGCCGCTGCGGCCGAGCGCGACGACCTCCTTCATCACGGCCCGCACGCGATCGACGTGCGGCGAGTAGACCGTGATCGTCTGGAGCGCCGCATAGCGGAAGGGCACGCGGGCGTCGCCGCCGTATTGCTGCGCGAGTCGATCCGTGACCGCGGGGGGTGCAACCGAGATCTCGGACGCGTCGATCCCGTGCTCGAGCAGGAAGGCCTTGATCGTCGCGGAGTCGGCCTCGACCCGGCCGTAGAGCGCCGTCTGGTCGTTGTCCGCGGCCGTGAACTGGATCGGCCAGAGCACGACGTCGGCGGGGTACTCCCGCTCTGACAGCCCCTTGACCGTGACCGTGCGCTCGTACTCGCGGAAGCGGATCGCGCTGCGACCGAGCAGCGCCCCGAGTCCCAGCAGCCCGATCGCGATCGAGACGCCGAGCACGGCCGCCGCGCGGGAATTCATCGATGACAAGACTCCTCCTCCCGGATCCACGAGGATCGCGACATCCCGGTCCCTTCGGACCGATGCCGCGCCGGTGCGGTTCCCCCTGGCCCGTCACGATCGCACGTCCGAGGCGGATCCGGGCCTCCGGACCGGCCGTCGCTGGCCCCGCGACGCGTCACCGCTAGATTCCGCGAGCCGCCCGGTACCCGCAGAGGTCCCCCATGCGCCTGGCCACCCGCCTCGCCCCGATCGAGCTCGAAGACGCCGAGAGTGGCGAGCGCGTCCGACTCGGTACGCTCTTCTCGCGACGCCCGACCGTCCTCGTCTTCCTGCGCCACTTCGGCTGACTGTTCTGCCGGGAGCAAGTCGCGCAGTTGCGCGACCGGATGAAGACCTGGCGCGAGCGCGGGATCGAGGTCGTCGTCATCGGCAACGGCAACGCGACCTTCGCCCGGGACTTCCGCGAGGAGTTCGCGCTCGAGGGGCTGTTGCTCGTCGATCCGGAGCTCGTGGCCTATCGAGCCGCGGGCCTGCGTCGCGGCCGGGTCGAGATCGCCTCGCCACGGATGTTCGGCAACGCGATCCGCGCGCTGCGGACCGGCGCCCGCCAGACCGGCGTGCAGGGCGATCCCTGGCAGCTCGGCGGCGTCGTCGTGCTGGCTGCGGGCGGCGAGCTGCGCTTCGTCCATCGCTCGCGCGAGGCCGGGGATCACGCCGATCCCGAGGCGATCGAGGCGGCACTCGCGGAGGACGCCCCGACGATCGAGGAGACCGTCCGGCCCCCCTCCCCCCTCGCCCCCGCCGCCCGCGCACTGCGTCCCCTGCTCGACGCCTCGCCCCTCTTCTCCTTCGACCGGATCGGCTTCCAGCGCCACGCCCTCGGCTTCGACCCCGAGGATCTCGAGGTCGACCTCTACGGACGGCGCTGTCTCGTGACCGGCGCGAGCGCGGGGCTCGGCTACGAGACGGCCCTCGCGCTGGCGGATCTCGGCGGCGAGGTCGTGCTGCTCTGCCGTGATCGCGCTCGGGGCGAGGCGGCGGTCACGGCGATCCGCGAGGCGACCGGGAGCCGTCGTGTGCGCCTTTGCGAGGTCGACCTCGCGGATCTCGACTCGGTCGCCCGCGCCGGTGACGCGCTCGGCCGCGAGCCCGTCGACGTCCTGGTGCACAACGCCGGTCTGCTGCCCGACGCGCGGATCGAGTCGCCCCAGGGCCTCGAGCTCACCTTCGCCACCCACGTTGCGGGGCCGCACGGCCTGACGCGCGTGCTGCGCCCCGCCCTCGAGCAGGCCGGGGACGCCCGCGTGGTCTGGGTCTCCTCGGGCGGGATGCTCACACGGCGACTGAACCTCGAGGATCCACAGTGGCGATGGCGCGACTACGATGGCGTCGTCGCCTACGCAGAGACCAAGCGGGCGCAGGTCGTGCTGGCCGAGCTCTGGGCCGAGGCCTTCGCGGACACGAAGGTCTGCGTGAACGCGATGCATCCGGGCTGGGCGGACACGAAGGGCGTACGCGAGTCGCTGCCCCGCTTCCATCGCGTGACGGAGACGATCCTGCGTACCCCGGCGGAGGGCGCCGACACGATCGTCTGGCTCGCGGCCTCACCCGCCGCGGCGGGCAGGACGGGGCGCTTCTTCTTCGATCGCGAGCCGGTGCGCACGCATTGGGTCGCGGGCACGCGGGAGTCGGAGTCGGATCGACGCGCGCTCTGGACGCTCTGCGAGTCGATCTGGGAGGAGGCGCGCGGCGGGCACGAGTAGCCCGATGGCGGGCTCGCCTCGCCCCGTACGACTCGGGATGTGCGAAGATCCCCGCTCGCGAGGAGCACGAACTGGACACCCTGCCGAGCGAGATCCTCGACAGCCCCGTGACGGGCGTCGGACTCGTCCCGGGAACGCTGCGCGATCAGCTCTCGGACGAAGTGTCCCTGCTCGTCTTCCTGCGCCACTTCGGCTGCATCTTCTGTCGCGAGACCGTCGCGGACCTGCGTGAGGCGACCGCCGCGCGTGCGGACTACCCGAGCGTGCTCTTCTTCTTCCAGGGCAGCACGACCGAGGGCCGCGCCTTCCTGCGGCGCTACTGGCCCGAGGCCCGGGCCGTGGCCGATCCCGACCTCCATTTCTACGAGCTCTTCGGCATCCGCCAGGCCTCGCTGCTCGAGGCCCTCGGTCCCTCGGTGCTCGCCGCACGCAGCCGGGCGCGCGCGAAGGGCCACGAGAACGGCCCGCGCTCGGGAGACATCTGGCGCATGCCGGGAGTCTTCGCCGTCCGCGGCGAGCAGATCCTCTGGGCCTACCATCCGCGCCACGCCGCCGACCACCCGGACTTCGCGCGCATCCCCGAGCTGATCGACGCCGCCTCCGCGTGACGAATCGCCTCCCGTGAGGCGTCTTCACACAGCCGCCCGGGACCATGCCGCCCAGCCTGCGCGCCTCACGGCACGCGTCCTGCACTGCACACCCCGGAAACGCTCGTGTTCGAGCGCATGGAGGGAGGCTGCATGCGAACGCCCGTCTCGACCGACCCCCGGACGACCGAGCCGCGCGAGAGGAGTCCGCGGGCCTTCCGACCCACCATGGTCCTCCTTCTATTCCTGTCTGCGTCGGCGGGTATCCTGCTCGACGCGTCCAGCGGCCATGCCGCCGAGTTCGCCGACTACCTCGCGGCCGTCGACCAGGCCCTCGTCAAGAACCCGAACGCGGTCCCCAAGCACGCGCTCTACTCGTGTCAGGACCGCCGGGCCTTCGCCGTTCGGCTCGAGCGGAGGGGCGAGGACGTACGGGCGATCCGCAGTCTGCGTTTCTGCTTCAACCTGCTCGGGATCTCCACCGCCGCGGTCGACCGCGCGTCGGCGCCCGTCGACTCGTCCGCCCGGCAGGCGGCGCAGCTCGAGAAGGGACGCGAGGACGCACGGCGCGAATACGAGCGGGCGCTCCAGCTCGAACCGGATCCGGCGCGCGGGCTCGAGATCTACCGGAGCTGCGCGGCCTGCCATACGCCCGAAGGCTGGGGCATGGCGAGCGGCGTCGTCCCGCAGCTCGCTGGGCAGCATCGCTCGGTCGTCATCAAGCAGCTCGCCGACATCCGCGCCGGCAATCGGCAGAACCGCGTGATGCTGCCCTACGCCTCGGTCGAATCGATCGGTGGCGCCCAGGCCATCGCCGACGTGGCCGCCTACATCGACACCCTCGAGATCAGCGTCGAGAACGGGCACGGCGACGGGCAGGCGCTTGCGCTCGGCGAGCGCCTGTACGGCGAGCATTGCGCCCGCTGCCACGGCGCCCGCGGAGAGGGCGATGCGGCGAAGCAGATCCCGCGCATCCAGTCCCAGCACTACGGCTACCTGCTCACGCAATTCGAGCTGATCCGGGACGGCAAGCGCCTGAACGCGAATCCCGAGATGACGGCCCAGATCGCCGGCTTCGAGGAGCGCGAGACGAAGGCCGTGCTCGACTGGGTCTCGCGACTCGAGCCGCCGGAGGAGCTGCGCGCGCCGGCGGGCTGGCGCAATCCGGACTTCGCCTCGCCCTGAGGCCACGCCGGGACAGCACCGACTGCGCGACGCCCTGAGGCCGACTCGGGATCGAGTACCGACTGCGCGAGCCCCGAGGCCGACTCGGGATCGAGCCCGGCCTCGCCCTCCCCGGGGCCGCGCCCTACTCTCCCGGGCGCCTCCGGACCCGGGATCCTGCGCCGAGGCGGTCCTCGCGCGCGATCCGGGTCCCCGTCCGTGAAGCGAGCCGATCCCGTGTCTGCCCCTCGTCCGTTCCGACGCCTGCTGATCGCCAATCGCGGCGAGATCGCCATCCGCATCCACCGCGCCTGCGCCGAGCTCGGCATCCGGACGATCGGCATCCACTCCGACGAGGACCGCTACTCGCTCCATCGCTTCAAGGCCGACGAGGCCTACTCCCTCGGCGAGGGCGGCAATCCGGTCGGCGTCTACCTCGACATCCAGCGCATCCTCGAGATCGCCGAGTCGACCGGCGTCGACGCGATCCACCCGGGCTACGGCTTCCTCTCCGAGCGCGCCGACTTCGCCCGCGCCGTCGAGGCCGCCGGCATCACCTTCGTCGGCCCGCCGCCCGAGGTGCTCGCCGCCGTCGGCGACAAGGTCAGCGCCCGCGACGCGGCCCTCGCCGCAGGCCTGCCGATCATCCCGGGCTCGCCGCCGATCGCGAACGCCGAGGACGGCCTGCGCGTCGCCCGCGACATCGGCTTCCCGGTCATGGTCAAGGCCGCCGGCGGCGGCGGTGGCCGCGGCATGCGCGTGGTGCGGACCGAGGCCGAGTTCGTCGAGTCCTTCGAGTCCGCGCGCCGCGAGGCGGGCAGCGCCTTCGGCAACGACTCCGTCTTCGTCGAGAAGCTCGTCGAGCGCCCCAAGCACATCGAGGTCCAGATCCTCGCCGATGCCCACGGCAACGTCGTGCACCTCTTCGAGCGCGACTGCTCGATCCAGCGCCGCCACCAGAAGGTCCTCGAGCTCGCCCCGGCGCCAAACCTCGCGCCGCGACTGCGCGACGCCCTCTGCGACGCCGCCGTCCGCTTCGCCCGCGAGGTCGGCTACCGCAACGCCGGCACGGTCGAGTTCCTCGTCTCCGGCGACGACTTCTACTTCATCGAGATGAACCCCCGCGTCCAGGTCGAGCACACGGTCACGGAGGAGATCACGGGCATCGACATCGTCGGCTCCCAGATCCGCGTCGCCATGGGCCAGACCCTCGAGTCGATGGGCATCTCGCAGACGACGGTCGCGCCGCGGGGCTTCGCGATCCAATGCCGCGTGACGACGGAGAATCCGGAGAACCGCTTCCTGCCGGACTACGGCCGGCTCATCTCCTACCGCTCGCCGGGCGGCTTCGGCGTCCGCCTCGACGCGGGCAACGCCTTCCCCGGCGCGATCATCACGCCCTACTACGACTCGCTCCTCGCGAAGCTCACGACCCGCGGCCGAGACCTCTCGGAGGCCTCGGATCGGGCGCTGCGCGCCCTCGGCGAGTTCCGCGTGCGCGGCGTCGAGACGAACGTCGCCTTCCTCAAGAAGGTGATCGACCACCCGACCTTCCGCGCTGGCGACTGTGACACGCATTTCATCGCCGAGACCCCGGAGCTGCTGCGCTTCGAGGGCGAGCGCGGCGTCGGCACCCGTCTGCTCCACTACCTCGCGGACGTGACGGTCAACGGCCGTGCGAACGTCGAACGCCTCGCTCCCGACACGATCCGCCAGAAGGCGGCGGTCCCGACCTACGATCGGCGCTCGGCGCCGCCCGAAGGCACGCGGCAGCGCCTGCAGAAGCTCGGGGCCGAGGGCTTCGTCCAGTGGATGCGCGCGCACGAGCCCACTCTCGTGACGGATACGACCTTCCGGGATGCGCATCAATCGCTGCTCGCGACGCGTCTTCGCACGGCGGACATGCTCGCAGTCGCACCGGCACTCGCACGACGAGCGCATCAGCTCTTCTCCCTCGAGATGTGGGGTGGGGCGACCTTCGACGTCGCCATGCGCTTCCTCGACGAGGATCCCTGGCATCGCCTCGAGAAGCTGCGGTCGGCCATCCCGAACATCCTCTTCCAGATGCTGCTGCGCGGCGCGAACGCGGTCGGCTACACGACCTACCCGGACAACGTCGTGCGCGAGTTCGTGATCGAGGCCCACGCCCGCGGAATCGACCTCTTCCGCATCTTCGACTCGCTCAACTGGGCGGACCAGATGCAGGTCGCGATCGACGCGACGCGCGAGGCCGGGGCCCTCGCCGAGGTCGCGATCTGCTACACGGGCGACATCCTCGACCGCCGACGCGAGCGCTATGCGCTCGAGTACTACGTCAAGCTCGCGAAGGACCTCGTCGACCGCGGCGCCCACATCCTCGCCGTCAAGGACATGGCGGGCCTGCTCAAGCCCTACGCCGCGAAGCGGCTGGTCGAGGTGCTCCGACAGGAGATCGAGGTCCCGATCCACCTGCACTCCCACGACTCCGCGGGCATCCAGGGTGCGGCCTACCTCCAGGCCGTCGAGGCCGGCGTCGACGCGATCGACTGCGCCTTCGGCCCCCTCTCCGGCTCGACCAGCCAGCCGAACCTCCAGAGCGTCGTCGCCATGCTCGAGCACTCGCCCCGACCGACGGAGCTCGTGCTCGAGGACCTGCTGCCCTTCGATGCCTACTGGGAGTCGGTGCGCGTCACCTATCGCGCCTTCGACAAGGGCCCCTTCCACGGCAGCGCCGAGGTCTACGAGCACGAGATCCCCGGCGGCCAGTACACGAACCTGCGGAGCCAGGCGACCGCGATGGGCCTCGGCGAGCGCTGGCGCGACGTGATGCGCATGTACGCGGAGGTGAACCGCCTCTTCGGCGACGTCGTCAAGGTGACGCCGTCCTCGAAGGTCGTCGGCGACATGGCGCTCTACATGCTGTCGAACGGGCTCACGCCGGCGGACGTGATCGAGCGCGGTCGCGACCTCACCTTCCCCGACAGCGTGATCGAGTACTTCGAGGGTCGGATCGGGCAGCCGCCGAACGGCTTCCCCGAGCCGCTGCGCAGCTTCGTGCTCAAGGGGCGCACGCCGCTCGACGGTCGCCCCGGCTCGGACCTCGCGCCCGCGGACTTCGAGGCTTCGAAGCGCGATCTCACGGCGAAGCTCGATCGGGAGCCGACCCGCGCCGAGGTGCTCGCGTACCTGCTCTATCCGAAGGTCTTCCTCGAGTTCGTCGAGCGGCGCAAGACGAATGGCGAGCATCTCGTCGTCCTGCCGACCGTCGCCTACTTCCACGGCATGGGCCTCGGCCAGGAGATCCACCTCGAGCTCGAGCGCGGACAGGGTCTCGTGATCCGTCTCGTCGCCATCAGCGACCCCGACGGCGAGGGAAGACGGCAGGTCTTCTTCGACCTGAACGGTCAGCCGCGCCGCATCGCCGTGCACGACCGCTCGCTCGGCATCCAGATCGAGCGGCATACGAAGGCCGATCCCGAGGATCCGTGTCAGATCGGTGCGCCGCTGCCGGGCCTGATCGCCTCGCATAGCCATGCCGAGGGCGACGCGGTGCCGGCGGGCGAGCGGCTCTGCGTGATCGAGGCGATGAAGATGGAGTCGAACGTGACGGCGCCGATCGCCGGGCGGATCAAGAAGATCCACCTGCCGCAGGGCTCGCAGATCGAGACCGGCGACCTGCTGATCACCCTCGAGCCCACCTCTTCGAGCTGAGTCGGACCGACGTGGCGGGCGGCGGGGGCGCTGAGTGACCCCTGCGCGCCCCGCGGTTCCCGGAATCCGCGTGAGGCGGCGGCGTGGCCCGCGACGCGGATTCCAGAACCCCCGCGCCGCGCGCCCCGTCTGAGCCCCCGACAGACGCATCGCAGCGCTCCCCCGGGACGAACCCGGATCCGGAGCGGGTCGGTCCGGACGGCGGGGGGGGCCTCGCCGATCACGGGGTCGATCGGAGCCGATGCGTCGGGGGAGGTCCGCCGATGACCGGCTGCGCGATCCGTTCGACTCGTTCCGTCCACGCCGCACCCTTCGGGCTCGTCCTGGTGCTCGGGCTGCTCGGCCTGCCCGAGCTCGCGAGCGCCGATCACGATCGAGGGCGCCCGCGCTACGACGAGGACCGCCGGCGCGGGTACGAGGACGACGACGACTTCGATGCCGACCGCTCGGGGCTCTACGTCGGCGGTGGACTCGTCGGCGGCTTCACGACGCGCCTCGAAGACGAGCTGTCGAAGATCCCCGGCGTCCGCGACGTCGACGTCGATCCGAGCGTCGGTCTCGCGGCCCGGGCCGGCTTCCGCGTGACACCGCACGTCGCCCTCGAGGCGCACTACGAGTGGATCCACGACTTCGAGACCTCGGTCGCGGGCGTGGAGATCGCCGAGACCCGGGTCTCGACGCTGACCACCGACGTGAAGGGCTACCTCACGACCGGCCGCATCCAGCCCTATCTCGCAGCGGGCATGGGCTTCTTGAGCGCCCACTCCGAGGATCCCGCGAGCGGCTTCCAGCAGACGGACACCGACTTCGCGGCGCGCTTCGGAGGCGGCGTCGATTTCTACCTGACGCGCCACGTCGGCCTGAGTCTCGACACGAGCTACGTGCTGCCGGTCGGCGACGTCGAGGATCTCGACTACGTCTCGGTCGGAGCGGGCGTCTTCTTCCGCTTCTGAGTCGCGCACGCGGCGCGGCGGCGCAGGCTCCGCTTCCGTGCGGCGCGTGCGGAGCGCGGCGGGCCCTTCACGCGCTCGCGCGATCGGCCCGCCCGCGCCCGCCGCGCAGCAGCTCACCCGAGTGCACGTGGGTCGGCTCATCGTCCTCGATCGTGACCTGGCCGTTCACGAGCACGTAGCGATAGCCCTGGCCGCCCGACACGACGCGATACTCGTCGCCCGGCAGGTCGTGGACGAAGTTCGGGAACTCGTAGGCGAGGTTCTCGTAGTCGTAGACGACGATGTCGGCCGCGGCGCCCTCACGCAGCACGCCGCGATCCCGGAAGCCCGCGCAGAAGGCGGGCAAGGCCGAGAGCCGCCAATGCGCCTCCTCGAGGCTCAGGATCGCGTGCTCGCGTACGTACTCGGCGATCAGCTCCGTCGCATAGCTGCCGGCGGCGAGGTACTTGAGGTGCGCACCGCCGTCCGAGAGGCCCGGGATGATCCAGGGATTGCCGAGCAGCTGCTTGAGACCGTCGAGGCCGATGTCGAATTGCGGCAGCGCGAAGCTCGTCTCGAGCTCGTCCGACACGACGAGGTCGCAGATCGCATCGACGGGATGCTTGCCGAGCTCCTGCGCGATCTCGCCGATCGTCTTCCCGACGAAGCGCTCGTTCTCGCGGCTCTTGACCGTGTTGACCTTCGCCTGGTCGATCGAGGCGATCAGCATGTGCTTGAGGGGCTCGGCCCGCAGCTTCTCGCGGACCGCTGGATCGGCGAAGTTCGCGAGCTTCTCGGCCCGCGGCACCTCGGGCCCCGTGAACCCGGTCCAGACGGGCCCCCAGAGATCCCAGTAGTCGAAGGTCATGACGAGCGGCGGGTTCTGGGTGATGCCCTGACCGTAGATCCGCAGCCCCTTCTCCCGGCAGCGCTCGAACCAGGCGAAGAGGTCCTCGTTCATGTCGATCATCATGTCCGACGCCGGCAGGGCCTGGTAGATGAAGGGCGCGCCGGAGATCTCGGCGAGCTCCTCCCAGATCTCCCGCGGCAGATGCGCGGCGGACATCTCGACGAAGCCCTCGCCCCGCTCGCCCAGCACCTCGGCCAGCGCCCGCAGCGTCTCGGGCCACATCACGTCCGAGGGCATCGGTGTCCCGTCGTAGTCCGACTGCGCGGCCCCGCCTGCCGTCTCGGCGGTCGGATCCCCCGGCGTGCCGAGGGTCTGGGTCGACCAGCCGCAGGCCCCCGCGTCCATCGCCTCGTGCAGCAGACGCTTGAGCTGCGCCGTCTCCTCGGCGGTCGGCTTGCGCCCGGACTTCGCGTCCTCGAGCCCCATCACCCAGATCAGCATCGGGTTCACGCCGATATAGGGCAGCAGGTTCACGGCCTTCGGCGCGCGGTCGATGCTGTCGAGCATCTCGGGATAGGTCACCCAGTCCCAGGGCATCGTCGCCTCGAGGGTCGCGAGCGGAATCGCCTCGACCTTCGTCATCGACTGCATCGCCCGCTCGCGATGCTCCTCGCGCATGGGCGCGAAGCCGAAGCCGCAGTTGCCGATCACGACCGAGGTCACGCCGTTCGTGCCGGAGGTCGTGAGGTAGGGGTCCCAGAAGACCTGGGCGTCGTAGTGGGTGTGGAGATCGATGAAGCCCGGGGCGACGACGAGGCCCTCGGCATCGATCTCGCGCTCGGCCTGGCCGCGCGGGACACGACCCATGCGCGCGATGCGTCCGTCCTTGATCGCAACGTCGCCCTTGTAGCGGGGGTTGCGCGCGCCATCGACGATCAGGCCGCCGCGAATCACGATGTCGTACCGGGCCATTCTTCTCTCCTGTCCCGAGCGATCGCTCGGCTTCCCCGCCCGCGGCGTGTCCGACGGCGACGAGGGGATGCTTCGGAATCGGGGGAACCCGCATTTGCCGGAGGCCTGGCCGCGTCGAGCGGTGGCCGGGCGGACGGGCTCGAGGCGTCGAAGGTACACCCCCCGCGATCGCCCGCCCCCCCGCGTCGTCAGGCCCGGATCGAGCGGGTGCGGCGCAGCTCCGGCAGCGCGCCGAGCACGACGAGCAGCGCCAGCAGCAGGAAGCGACCTCCGGTCGAGGAGAAGGGCACGGCGGGCGGGCTGCAGCCCGGAATCGGCTCGTTGCGGCAGCCCGTCTGCGCGTCGCAGGAATCGGCCGTGCACGCGTCGCCGTCGTCGCAGTCGGCGGGCGCACCGGCCAGGCAGGCCCCGGCGCTGCAGACGTCACCGCTCGTGCACGGGTCCCCGTCGTCGCAGAGCACGGCGTTCGGCGGGTTCTGGCAGCCGAGCCCCGGGTCGCAGAGGTCGTTCGTGCAGGGGTTGCCGTCGCTGCAGTCGCGCGGCGCGCCGACACAGGAGCCGAGTGCGCAGACGTCCCCCGTCGTGCACGCATCGCCGTCGTCGCAGGGTGCCGTGTTGGGCGTGCTCCGACAGCCGAGCTGGGGGTCGCAGCCGTCGTCGGTGCAGCCGTTCGCGTCGTCGCAGTCGATCGACCCCGAGCCGACGCAGACGCCCGAAGCACAGCTGCTCGCAGGCGTACACACGTCCGCGTCGTCGCAGGGCGCACCGTCGAGGACCGGCGCGAAGCTGCAGCCGCCCGCCGGGAGACAGCTGTCGGCCGTACAGTCGTTCGCGTCGTCGCAGACGAGGAGCGAGCCGCCGACGCAGACGCCTGCCGCGTCGCAGACATCCGCCAGCGTGCAGGGATCGCCATCGCTGCAGGCCATGCCCGGACTCGGCGGGCCGACGACACAGCTGCCCGCGCCGTCGCAGGCATCGCCCACCGTGCACACGTTGCCGTCGCTGCAGGACGCGCCGGAGGCCGACGCGACGCAGGCGATGCTGCAGCAGAGCGGATCGCTGCCCGCGCTCCGATCGCATTCCTCGCCGGGATCGATCAGGCCATTGCCGCAGGCGGGGGCCTGGATCGAGCCCGTCACCCCCGCAAAGTTCGTGGGCGAGTTCGCCTGGAGGGTCGGCGGCGTCCGGTTCACCGACGTCACGCCGTCGTTCGGAAAGCTCGGCAGGCTCCCCGAGTCGAGACCGCCCGCGTAGACGATCGGCGTCCCCGACGCACCGAAGAAATCCTCGGACATCAGGAAGTCGGGCGTCGGCGCACCGGCGAGCGCCGCGAAGGCCGCCGTCGCGATCAGCAGCCGGCGCCCGGCCGTGGCCGCGTCGGGCAGGTTCGACGGGAAGGTGAAGACGTTCCCGCCCGACGTGATCGTGTGTCCCTGGAGCTGGTCGTGGCCGTCGGTCGTGGCCCGCATCTCGATGAACTGGACCGATCCGTCGGGCGTGGAGAAGAGCTCCTCGAAGCGCCAGGAGTGGTGGTCGGCGCGGGCCTGCAGCGCCGGCGCGAGAGCGGCGACGCCGAGCAGCAGGATCGGCAGGGCTTGACGGAGTGCGGTGCGCATCGGGTGGGTCCTGGGTCGGGGGCGGAGCGGGAGCTGGGGTCGGATCGGGTTGGATCGGTCGTCGGTCGGGACCGCGCCAGGACCGGATGGCGACCATCCTGCCTCATCCCGGCCTCGACCGGAATCGGACGTGACCCGGCCTGGCCTGATCCGAAACCGGACAGCGTCCCGAGGCGCGAGCCGCGATCCCGACGCCCCCGCCCCCAACCCGGCCCTCCTCGAGGCCCCGACCCGGGTTGCCCCCTCGGGAAAATCTGAAGATTCCCTCCGATCCGGCCACCCGGACTGCCCGGTTCGCGACCCGCTTGCGCCTTCTCCAGTGGTCACACCCATCCACGCACGGCACCGCACCCGTGACCGGAAGCGAAGCGGCGCCCCAGACCGGAGAACGAGTCATGCGAATCCCGAACCGACTTCTCGGCGCAGCCGCCCTGGCCATCGGCCTGGCCGGCCCGCTCCACCCCGCGAGCGCGGCCCTCGAGCCGTCCGACCTCGCCGCCATCGACTGTGCAGGCGTCGCCGTCGACTCCACCTGCACCATCACGATCGCCCCCGGCCTCGGCCTGCTCGCCCCGCGCCAGGACGTGCTCGTGCACGAGGACGGTCGCGGCTTCGACCTCGTGGGCGACCTCTCGATCCCGACCGGCGGCGATCCGGTCGCGCTGCAGGAGGCCTCGCTCTCGGTGCGACTCGGCGTGGGCGATCGGGTCGAGAGCCTGATCGGCCTCGTGCGGACGCCGATGCCGAATGGCGGCTTCCTCGGTCCGGTCGAGGTGACCGAGCGGCCGCTCGCGGCGATGGGCTTCGCAGCGGGGCGCGACCTGCTGGCACTCGAGGGACCGATCGGGGACGCCCCGCTCGCGGACGAGCGCAGCTACTTCTTCTTCGAGGTGGTCGCGCGCTTCGCCGCGGAGCTGCCGCCGATCAGCATGCAGAGCCCGGGTGGCGCGGGCGTCGTCGTGCTCGACCCGACCGATCCCTTCTTCTACGTCGCCGGCGAGGTCCAGGGCCTGGGCGGCGACGGCCAGGAGAAGCCCGACGCGGACGCTTCCGCAGACGGCGGGAGCGCGGGCTCGGCCGACGGCGGTGCGGACGCGAGCGCTGCGAACGGTGACGGCTCGGCCCCGAACGGCGACCCGAACGCCTCGGCCGATCCGAATGCGGACCCGAATGCCGAGTCCCAGCCCGAGGACGGCGACGACGCCGCGGGCATCGCGGGCTTCGCCTTCTCGCTGAACGGCTGGATCCCCTTCGACCCGGTCCAGACCGCGGGCGTGGGCGACCGCATGCCCTCCTTCGACGGCCACTTCTTCCAGCGCACCTCGATGCCGCTCTCGCCGCTGCCGATCGAGGCGACCGGCGAGTTCGTCTTCGACCTCGATCCCGATCGCGACGGCGACACGCCCTTCACCCCCGAGGCCTTCGCGGCGAGCCCCGACCTCGCCTACGGCATCAACGGCGCCCTCGACGTGTCGATCCCCTTCCTGAAGTTCTTCGAGTTCGGCTTCCCCCTCGGCGACGCGAGCGCCGCGATCCAGGTCTCGGAGGACGATGTCCGCGCCGCCTTCAGCGGTCTGGTCACGGATGACGAGTTCCTGCCCGGTCTGCCCGTGCCGATCCGACCGACCGGCGGGATCCAGGTCTACGGCGTGCTCGCCTCGAAGGACCTCCTCCACTCCTACATCCACGCGGAGGGCCAGATGGGCATCGATGCCGGCGCGCTCGGTCGGATGACCGGCGTGCCCCTCGGTGAGCTCTACTCGCAGGACGCCATCCTCGACATCACCGCCGCCGGCCTGAGCCTCCAGGGCTCGACCTCGGTCGGCATCCACCCGAGCGTGAAGCTCGCGGGCGAGTCGGGCTTCGAGGTCTTCATCTCGCCCTGGGGCGAGAGCCGAATCGCGATCCGCGGCAACTTCATCATCGCAGGCGAGGTGCTCGAGAACGCCGAGATGGTCGTCGACCGGAACGGCGTGCGCGTGAACGGCCGCTTCCTGACCTCGGGCTATGCGTTCGAGATGGAGGGCGAGCTGCGCGGCGATGGCTACCTGCTCGCGGGCTCGGCGGCGCTCGCCGATCCGATCGAGACCAACGCCCAGGACGTCCTCGCGCTCACGAACGAGATCCTCGCGAAGCGCGAGGTCGTCGCCGGCCTCGAGATCTCGCTCTCGGTCGCGAACGACGGTCTCTCGGCGGTGCTGCCGGCCTTCCAGTCGGCGAGCTCGGCGGTCGCGAGCGCCCAGTCGGCGGTCGACTCGATCCAGAGCAGCATCAACTACCACTCGAGCAAGGCGAGCAGCTACTACAGCTCGTACAAGTCCTGGAAGAGCAAGTCGTGCAAGTGGTACGACGCGGCCTGCCAGTCGAAGCGCGCCTACTACATCTCCTACTACTACGGGAAGTACAGCTACCACGTCGGCGTGCGCTCGACCCTCTACGTCTCGCGCACCGCGGCCCTCGAGGTGCTCTCCTTCGCAAAGAGCAAGCTCGACGCGATCGCGAGCGGCGTGTCGAGCGCCCGGGCGGCGGTGAACCTGGCGCAGCAGGAGCTCGACACGGCGATCGCCGCCCTGCGCGATGCCGAGGCGCGCCTGGCCGCCCTGCCCCGCCTCGACGGCTCGCTCGAGATGATCGCGACCATCGGGATCGAGAACGACGAGGTGTGGGGTGCCGTCGAGGGCAACTGGAACGGCCAGCGCCTGACGGACGGCTACGTCCAGCTCGGCAACCCCGGCGAGGCCTGCCTGCTCGTGCCGACGATGGGCACCCTCTGCTCGGACCTCTAGCGAGGCCCGTTCGGGCACATCGCCCGACACGAGCAGGGACCCCCGGCCCCCGATCGCCCCGGCGATCGGGGGCCTACTCGTTCGACCCGTGCGAGGGGAGGACCCGGTTGCGATGCGGTGCTCGCCCGTCAGCCCGGCGCGCCGGCTTCGAGCTACCGTGCCGGAACGTTCCCAACCGCCCCGCACGAGGAGACGCTCCGTTGCGCGCCCATCGATCCTCCGCGCGAGCCGCGCTCGCGACGACCCGCCCGTTCCGCCCGGCCCACCCCTTCGTCCGAAGCCTCCCACTGATCGCCGCACTCCTGGCCCTCGCGACGAGCCCGGCCGCGCACGCCGGGACCTACGCGCCGCACATCGACGAGGACTTCCCGACCGAGGTCTTCTTCGGCGACACCCACGTCCACAGCTCCTTCAGCATGGACGCCAACTCGATGGGCAATACGCGCCTCACGCCGGCGGACGCCTACCGCTACGCGCGCGGCGAGAAGGTCATGGCCAACAGCGGCATGGAGGCGCGCCTCGAGCAACCCCTCGACTTCCTCGTCGTATCGGACCACTCGGAGTACATGGGCCTCTTGCCGCGGCTGCGCGCGGGCGATCCGCGCGTGCTCGGCGACCCGGTCGGCCGCGAGCTCTCCGAGGGGCTGCAGGACGCGAGCGACGGCGGCATGGCGGCGATGGGCAAGCTGATCGGCTCGCTGATGTCGAACCAGAAGGTCATCGACAACCAGCCCCTCGCCTACGACATCTGGCGCGAGATCACGCGCATGGCCGACGCCGCGAACGACCCGGGCCGCTTCACGGCGCTGATCGGCTTCGAGTGGACCTCCATGCCGAACGGCGACAACCTCCATCGCGTGGTCGTCTACGGCGACGGCGCCGACAGGGCCGGCCGGAACGTGCCCGTCTCCGCCTTCGACAGCGAGCGACCCGAGGACCTCTGGGCCTTCATGGAGCGTTATGCCGCCGAGACCGGCGGCCGGATCCTCGCGATCCCGCACAATGCCAATCTCAGCAACGGCCGCATGTTCGCCCTCGAGGACTCGGACGGTCGCGCCTTCGACGCGGCCTACGCGAAGCGCCGCGCGCGGCACGAGCCCCTCGTCGAGGTGACGCAGATCAAGGGCGATGGCGAGACGCACCCGGCCCTCTCGCCGGAAGATCCCTTCGCCGACTTCGAGAACTGGGACCACGGCAACCTCAACATCCTGAAGACCGTGCCCAAGGAGCCCTGGATGCTGCGCTTCGAGTACGCGCGCTCGGCCCTGCGCCTGGGCCTCGACCAGGCCGCCCGAACCGGCACGAACCCCTTCCAGTTCGGCATGATCGGCAGCAGCGACGCGCATACCTCCCTCGGCGCCGTCGCCGAGGACGACTTCTGGGGCAAGGCCAGCAACATGGAGCCGGGCCCGCGCGCGCAGATGGGCACCTTCGCCGCCACGGGGTCGGACCCCGACGAGATGGGCTTCGACATCTGGGACTTCGTCGCTTCGGGCTATGCGGCGGTCTGGGCGAAGGAGAACACGCGCGAGGCGATCTTCGACGCGATGCAGCGGCGCGAGGTCTATGCGACGACGGGCTCGCGCATCCGGCTGCGTCTCTTCGGCGGCTGGGACTTCGACGAGGACGACGCCGTTCGGCCCGACGCGGACCGGATCGGGTACCGGAAGGGCGTACCGATGGGCGGGACGCTGCCCGCGCGCGAGGGCGAGGCGAAGGCGCCGCGATTCCTGGTGAGCGCGCTCAAGGATCCGGTCGGCCCGAACCTCGACCGCATCCAGATCGTGAAGGGCTGGCGCGAGGCGGACGGAAGTCTCGCCGAGCGCGTCTACGACGTGGCGCTCTCGGACGGTCGACGCGCCTTCTTCGGTCGCATCCGGCCGATCGCCTCGACCGTCGACGCCGAGCACGCGACGTTCACGAACGACGTGGGCGACGCGATGCTCGCGGCCTGGTGGCAGGACCCGGACTTCGACCCCGCGCAGCACGCGTTCTACTACGCGCGGGTGATCGAGATCCCGCGGCCGCGCTGGACGGTCTACGACGCCGTCCGGCTCGACGCGGTCGTGCCGAAGGACGTGCCGAAGTCGATCCAGGATCGGGCGTACAGCTCGCCGATCTGGTACACGCCGGGAGCGCGTTAGGGCGCGCCCGTCTGCCGTTGGATGCCGTGCCAGGCGTCCCGGCCGTGTGCCATCCCGGCTCCAGCTTCTCTCGCCGCGCGGCGAGAGAAGCTGCGCACGCGATACGGTGACCGGTCGGGGCGCCTGGCACGGCCGGATCGGGCGTTCGTCCGCGGGTCAGCAGATCGCTCGAAGCGTCGTTGCGATGACGTCGACGAGGGCGCGGCGGGACGATGCGTCTTCGAGGGCGGCCTGGTTGAGCTCGAGCTCGAAGCCGGCGTAGCGGGTGGCGGGGAGCTCGCGGCGGAGAGCGGTGGCGAGGCCGTCGGCGTTGCCGCGGTAGGGCTCGTTGCGGCGGACGCGGAGGGCGCCCGGCGCCTCGAGCAGGAGGCGCTTCCATTCGGCGGCGAGGCGTCGCTCGGGCGCACGCGCCGGGTCGTAGAGGAGGCCGATCTCGAAGTCGCGCCGGTCGCCGTCGAGGACGGGGACGAAGCTGTGGACGGCGATGTGGAGGACGGGGCGACCGCCGCGAGCGGCTGCTCCCAGCACCTCGCGCACGCGTGCCCAATGCGGCGCGTGGTAGCGCGCAATCAGGGCCCTCTGCTCGTCCTTCGGCAGCCGCCGTCCGAGTGCGCCGACGACGGCGGGGTTGTGGGGCGAGCGGTTCAGATCGACGAGCAGGCGGGTGATGCCGCCGGCGACGAGCGGCGCGCGAAGCCGTCGTGCGAGCGCGCGAGCGACGTCGAGCGCGCCGGGATCCCAGCCGCGATGCGAAGCGAGGAGGGCCTCGTCGTCGGCGAAGCGCGCCCGATACGCTGCGGGGAGCGCACGGCTCGCGTGCTCACAGGTCAGCACCAGCCGGCTCTGCTTCCGACTCATCGCGCGCGCGGCGCCTCGGCCCCGAGCTGCGTTCCACTCGCGAGGCAGTCGCAGAGCGTGGCACAGAGCGCGGCGAGCGACTCCGTCGTCGGCGCGTCCCCGACCCGATCGCGCATGCGTCGCGCGAGGCAGCCCCGGGTGAGGATGTGGTCGATCGCCGGGCGATGTTCGGCGGCGTCGGCCGAGGGGGCGAGGTCGCGCTCGACGAGTCGCGACCAGAGCTCGTCGGCCCGCATGGACCCACCCGACAGTCCGAGCGCCGCGAGCAGCGCCCCATCGTCGACGACGGCGTGATCCCCGTCCTCGACGCAGCGCCAGAGCGTCCGGACGAGCGCGCCGGTCTCGAGCCCGCGCAGGCGTGCCTGATGCCGCGGATCCGGATCGCAGAGCGTGCGCAGGGTCGCCGCGACCGTCGCCGCGATCGCGAGGTCGGCCCGGGGACATTCCTGCGTGTCGAGCACACGGATCTCGACGGCCATGCGGTCGAAGCGGGCAATGCAGCCCCGCGCGTTGAGCCATTCGTGCTGCAGGACGCCGCGCGGGTCGAGGGGGGCGATGTCGCGGTAGATCGACTCGAGGAGCGCCTCGTAGTCGCGGCGCGTGAAGACGGGCTCGGGGACGACGACGCCGCTGACCGAGGGCACCTTGCGCGCGTTGCCGGCGTAGACGCGGATCCGCGCGTCGAGGTCGCCCGCGAGGACGCCGTCGCGATAGGGCGAGCTCGCGGCGATCGCCGGCAGGAGCGGCAGCAGTGCGCGCACGGCGGCATGCAGGCGCCCGAACTCGTCGTCGCCCGCGAAGGGCAGGTTCAGGTGCATGCTCTGGAGGTTCGCCCAGCCATGCCCCGTGCAGTCGAAGATGCGATCGAAGCTCTCGTAGATCTCGCGATCACCGTGGGGCCAGAGCGCGAACTCGCGGGTCGGATCCATCGTCGGATGCATGCCGCCGGGCATCAGCCGACAATCGTCCTCCGCGAGCAGCGTCCCGATCCGGTCGATCTCGCGCTGGAAGCCCGCGGCGACGCCTCCGAGCCCGTCGACCGGGCCGTTCGTCTTGAGCTCGATCACGTGCCGCGCGAGCTCGTTCGACCAGGCGAAGCCGTCGCGCTCGATCTCGTTCTCGATCCGACCGCACTCGCGCTCGATCAGTCGATCGGCGATCGGCCGGACCGCCGAGCCCTCGCGCGACACGATCATGTACTCGAGCTCGACGCCGTAGCCTTCGAAGAGATGGAGCACCGGGGCCTCAGCCATTGCGCGGGCTCCCGGAGCCCCGCGCGTCGAGCCGCTCACGGAACCACTGCATGACGCGCACGTAGAGCTCCTCGCCGAGGATGCCGTCCTCGTTGTCCGAGTCGATGTTCGGGTTGTCGTTCACCTCGATCACGAGGAAGTGGTCGTCGATCTGCTTCAGGTCGACGCCGTAGAGACCGTCGCCGATCGGCCGCGTCGCCTTCGTCGCGATCTCGATCGCCTCGGCGGGCACCTCCTCGAGTCGCACGGACTCGACCTTGCCGTAGCGTCGACTGCCCTTCTCGCTCGTCGTGACGATCTGCCAATGCCCCTTCGCCATGTGGTAGCGGCAGGCGTAGAGGGGCTTGCCGCCCAGGATCCCGATGCGCCAGTCGAAGGCGGAGGGCACGAAGCCCTGGGCCAGGACGAGCTCCGAGTCCTCGAGCAGCTCCTCGAGCTTCGTCTCCAGCTCCTCCTTCGTCTCGGCCCGGGTGACGCCGAGGGAGAAGGCCGAATCGGGCTGCTTCAGCACGCAGGGCAGGCCGACGGCCTCGACGACCTTGTCGGGATCCGCCTCGCCGGTCACGAAGGTCGTCGGATGCGGGATGTTGTGTCGCCGGAAGAGCTCCGTCTGGAAGACCTTGTTCGTGCAGCGCAGGATCGACACGGGATCGTCGATCACGACGAGGCCCTCCGCCGCGGCCCGGCGCGCCATGCGGTAGGTCGGATGGTCGACCTGGGTCGTCGTGCGGATGAAGAGGGCGTCGTACTCGGCGATCGATCCGTAGTCCTCGAGCCCGATCAGATGGGGCTCCATGTCGAGATCGCGGGCCGCCTTCGCGAAGCGCTTGATCGCGCGATCGTCCGAGGGGGAGTCCTCCTCGTCCGGCTTGACCAGGATCGCGAGGTCGTAGCGATAGGAGCGCCGCTTGCCGCCCTCGCGGACGGGCCGGCCGAAATGGCTCTGGGCCTGGGCGACGACGTAGTCTCGATGGCTCTCGGGGATCTCTTTCGAAGCGATCGGGCGGACGGCGACGAGCCGCCACTCCCCGTCCTCGCGCTCGAAGGCGGCGCGGAGCAGCGGCACGCTGAACTGCTGGTAGAGCGCCCGGGCGAGCGCGTGATGCCGCTCGGCGAGGTTGCCGCCGAAGTAGACCGAGAGCTCGAAGCGGTTGGCCTTGATCGTCGCGAGGCTGCGCTGGATCAGCTCCTGGAGCTGCTCCGAGACCATCCGCACGACCGGCGCGAGGCGCAGGTCCTGGAGCGTGTCGACCGTCGGGATCGAACGATGTCCCCGGGCCGCGGCGAGCAGCGACACGTAGTAGCCGAGGGTCTGATAGGCGTAGCTCCGGCACAGGTTGTAGACGCGCAGCCCGCGGAGGTCGGCCCACTTGTCGCTCACCAGATATTCCCGGGCGGAGACCAGCTCGGCCCCCTCGAGCTCGAGGGGCCAGCGCTTCGGGTTGTCGACGACGATCAGCGCCTTCATCAGTCCTCCTCGGGACGATCGAGCACGAGCAGGTTGGCGTCGTAGGTGATGATGCCGAGCAGGATCGAGTTGATGACCCGCTGGACGGGCATCCAGTAGATGTGCTCGGTCATGCGCGGGCCCTCGCGCAGGGGATCGGCGATCCGCACCTGGCGCTCCTCCTCGTCCCAGCCGCAGAGCACGACGAAATGGCCCGTGGCGTAGCCACGTACGTCGTCCTCGTGGAGCTTCGTGCGCCCGATCTCGCGACCGCAGCGATAGAGGAAGGTCGACGACAGGCCCGTCAGGATCGGGATCCCCTTCTGGAGCCAGCGCCGGAGCAGGCCCGGCGTCAGGTCCTCCATCGAGAGCTCGCCGCCGTGCGCGAGGAACTCGAGGTAGTCGTCCGTGAACTCGTGCAGGCGCTTGCTGCGCTTGGCGGCGCGCTGGGACCTCAGGCGCTCGGCGAGATCCACGTCGCGACCGTCGAACCAGGTCGGGTCGAAGATGTCGAGGTTGTAGGTGTAGATGAGGGCCGAGTAGCCGCGGCGCAGGGCGTGGTTCGCGAGGCAGACCGCGAGGGTGCCGCCGTGCTCGAGGGTCCGCACCTCGTCGATCACGGTGCCGAGCCCCATCTCTTCCCCGAAGTAGCGGTAGACGGCGTGGAGGCAGGTCGGACCGCAGGTCTCGTCGTCGGGCTGGGCGAGGATGTCGAGATCGAGCTCGCGTGTGGGTGGGGGCGTGGTCTTCACGGAAGGACGGGCCTCCTTGGGCGCAGGTGATTAGCGCGTCGCCAGCTCGTAGACCAGGAGGAAGAGCTCGATCAGGATCAGGATGACGATGTACCACTCGACGTTCAGGCTGCGTCGGGTGTCGAGGACACCGAGGAAGGTTTCGGTCGCCCGGCCCAGCAGCTCGAGCTTTCTCGTGACGGCCCGGTCCCGGTCGGCGAGCTCGTACTCTTCGGCCAGCCGGACGTAGAGGGCGTCGAGTCGCGGGCGATCCCAGAGCCGCTCGGGCTTCTCCGAGACCTCGGCGCGACCGACCATCCGCATCTCCGAGACCAGCACCTCCCCGAGCTCCTGGAGCAGCTGGCGACCGCGGAGCCCGCGATGGGCGCCCAGCCGGAGGCGCTCGGCGAGGGGCTCGACGCGGTCGAGGGCGGTCGAGACCTCGGACTCGTAGTGCGCGAGCAGGGCGCTGCGCGCGAGGACGTCGGCGACGACGTGGAAGCGTTCGAGGCTCGCCTCGGCGATCACGAGGACCCCCTCGCGATCGGCGCCTTCCGGCTCGTCGGCGGAGATCCGGATCGACGCCGTATCGAATTCCGGCGACGGCAGGGGGCTCACGACGAAGCGCCCGAGGTCCTCGGGATAGGCCGTGCCGGCGCCCGACTCGGGCGCGAAGACCACGAGCGCCCCGAAGCGGTAGAGCACGACGAGTCGATCCGCACCGTCCTGCAGGGTGAGCGGGGAGCGCGAGACGACCCGCTCGACCGGTACGGCGCGCGTGTCGATCCGGTCGCCGAGCAGCCACGCCGTGGCGGCGATCCGCTGCGCCCCGCCCAGCTCCGTCCGGGGCCCGACCCTCTGCGACCCGCCCAGCTCCGTCGACACGCCTCCCCCCATCCCCGATCGCGCGCAGCATAGGCCAGCCGCCGCTCGGGGAGGAGAGAAGGCGCCTCAGGCGCGCTCGTCCGCGCGTGCGAGCCATCCCGCCCGACGCGCGATCCAGTAGTCGAGGCTGACCCAGCGCCCACCGCCCTGGAAGAGCAGGGTCGCGAGCATGACGAAGTAGGCGACCACGAGCTCGACCCCGTTGTTGAGGATCACGAAGGAGCCCCGGGCCGTGAGCCAGGCGTACTGGCCGTGCTCCTGCAGGATCGCGCGGCCCCGCTCGAGACGGAGAGCGGCGTCGGCGAGCCCGTCGCAGTTGAACAGACACGAGACCGGATCGGCGATCACGAACCAGCCGTTCTCGGCATGCACCGTCACCGCGGCGACGATCATCACGAACATGAGCGGGATCGAGACGAGGCGCGTCCCCAGCCCGAGCACGAGCAGGACGGCCCCGACCAGCTCCGTCGTCGTCGCCATCGCCGCATTCAGCCACGGCGCCGGCAGGCCGAGCCCCCACTCGGGATTGCCGAACCAGGCGACCGTGTCCTCGAAATGCCGCGCCTTGTTGAGGCCCGTGGCCAGGAAGACCGGCGCGAGGTAGAGGCGCAGCGCCAGGGGGGAGAGGAAGTCGAAGGCGCGAAGGCGGACGAGCAGCTGCGGGGGGTGCAGGAAGGCGGGGAGCCGGTCGAGCAGTCGCTGGGGATTCAAGGCGGGTCTCCTGATCAGGGGTTCGGGGTGCACGATCGGTCCGGAAGGCAGCGCGGGGCGGACGAGCCCCCGCTCATCGCGCGCCGAGCAGGACCCCACGCGCGCGAAGCTCCTCGAGGACCCGGCGGCCGGCCTCGAGGAAGTGCGGGAGATCGCCGTCGCGCCCGCTCTCCCGGGCGAGCTGCTCGAGGTGCGCTCGGCCGGTCGCCTCGGGCGCGGCGGCGATGCCCTCGAGCAGGCGGAGGGTCGTCGCCGTCACCTCCATGAACCGGACCTCGAGGTCGGGATCGCGGCAGACGACGAGACAGCTCGGCTGGTCGGGGGGCGTCGTCGGTCGGAAGGCCGCGCCGACGCGATGGACCGGCCACTCGGCGCGCAGCCAGCGGACGACGGGCGAGAGCACGGGCACGCCCGCCAGCAGGTCGCCGTCGAGCGCCACGCCCGTCGGGTCCGGCTCCACCTCGGCCAGACGCAGCTCCGTCTCGAGCCACTCGTAGCGGGCCAGCTCGCGCAGGTACGGCGGCTCCTCGGGCAGCCTCGCGCGCTCGCCGTCGAGGTAGGCGAGCAGCTCCAGGGCGAGCCGCGGGAAGAGCGGCGTCTTCGCCGCGTGGCGCACGAGGAAGTCCCGCACCATCGCATGCCAGCTCGCGTCCCCGAGCACGCTCCGCAGCACGGGAAAATTCGACGCCAGCAGGCTCTCGACGTTCGCGTAGACGAGCTCGCGGTAGACCCGCATGCGCCGCGGCGCGACGTCCGCGGGCGGCGGGCAGGTCGCCGGATCCCGCAGATGCGCGGCGAAGGCCCGCTGCACCCGGGCGAGGGACGAGTCCTCAGGCAGCCGCATGGTCGGATGCGTGGTCGGATGCATGGACCGCCTCCTTTCCCTGTCGCGCGTGCACACCGTCGAGCTCGACGAGCAGCTCGGCCAGCGGTGGGATGTTGAAGTCGCGCTCGAGCAGCGTCGGTCGCGGCCCGAAGCGTCGATAGGTCTCTTCGAGCAGCGACCAGACCGGATCGACGACCGGCGCGCCGTGGGTGTCGACGAGCAGGTCCTCGGCCTCGCGGTAATGCCCGGCGACGTGCAGGTAGGCGATGCGCTCGCCGGGGATCGCGCGCAGGAACGCGTGCGGGTCGTAGCCGTGGTTGACGGCGTTCACGTAGACGTTGTTCACGTCGAGCAGCAGGTCGCAGTCCGCCTCCTCGAGCACCGCAAGCAGGAACTCGAGCTCCGAGAGCACGCGACCGGGGGCGGCGTAGTAGGAGACGTTCTCGATCGCGATGCGGCGACCGAGCCGCTCCTGGGCGTGGCGGATGCGGGCGGCGACGTGATGGACCGCCTCCTCCGTGAAGGGGATGGGCAGCAGGTCGTAGAGATGGCCCCCGTCCGCCGACCAGGAGAGATGCTCCGAGAAGAGGCGCACGTCGTGCCGATCGAGGAAGGCGCGGGTCTCGCGCAGGAGCGTCTCGTCGAGGGGCTCCGGTCCGCCGAGCGAGAGCGAGAGCCCATGGCAGACGAAGGGCACGCGCTCGGTCAGCGCGCGCAGCTGCCGGCCGAGCCGACCGCCGACCCCGATCCAGTTCTCGGGGGCCAGCTCGAAGAAGTCGACCGCCGCCGGCACCCGGTCTGCGACCGCGCCGAGAAAGGCGCGGCGCAGACCGAGGCCGGCGCCGACGAGCTCGGTCCTCCGCTCGGAAGTCCGGGGCCCGGCGATCATCTCAGTGCGAGCCTCCGCACTTGCCCTCGCCGCACTTGCCTTCCTCGGCCTTCTTGCCGCCGTCGTCGCCGCCACACTTCCCTTCGCCGCATTTGCCTTCGGCCTCGCCCTTCTCGCCGTCGGCGCCGCACTTGCCCTCGCCGCACTTCCCTTCCTCGGCCTTGGACTCGCCGCATTTGCCTTCGCCGCACTTGCCCTCGCCGTGCATGCGGTCGAGCTCGTAGCCGGCGGGCAGATCGACGACGCCGAAGGGATCGCCGTCGCTCGCAGCGGGCGCCGCCTGGGCCGTCGAAGCGAGCAGCGCGTAGCCCAGCACCATCGAAATCGGACCGGTCAGGGTTCGTCTTGCCATGTCGTCTGGATCTCCATGGCCGCGGCGCGGGGCGGCGGCCGATCGGGGTTGGGAGTCGTCGTCGCGACGAGCTCGGACCCGATTACGACGGGTGGGCGGGCGCGGTTACGGATGGACGAAGGCGCCGTCACCCCATGGGGCCAACGACCTCGCCGATGCCCCCCGGTCCAAGCGCTCGAGTCTTCGTGCGGGTCCTCGCGCGAGGCGTCCACTACCGTCGGGCGACGGTCGCCGCGCCGCGCGACCGACGCGCGGAGAGCCGATGTTCCGAGTCTGGGCCGCCCTCGATCTGCATACACCGCTCGCGGAGATCCCCGCCCACGCACGCCGGGCGGAGGCCCTGGGCTTCGACGGCGTGATGGCGCCGGACGTGATCACCGACGGCCTGCTCGCCGCCCAGGCCGCGATCGGGGCGACCTCGCGGATCCGCGTCGCCACGAGCGCGCTCGTCTGCTTCCCGCGCTCGCCGATGACCGTCGCCGTCGCCGCCTGGAACCTGCAGGCGCTCTCCGGCGGACGCTTCCATCTCGGCCTCGGCCCCCTCGTTCGCGGGAACATCGTCGGCAAATACGGCACGACCTGGAGCGCGCCCGCGCCGCGCATGCGCGAGTACGTGGGCAGCCTGCGCGCGATCTTCGACTGCTGGCAGCACGGCACGCCCCTCGACTACCGCGGCGAGCACTACCGCTTCACGCGTCAGCAGGACTTCGTGAAGCCACCTCCGATCGAACACCCCGACCTGCCGATCCATCTCGCGGGCATCGGCCCGAACATGACCGCCCTCGCCGGCGAGCTCGCCTCGGCGCTCGTCACGCACCCGACGAACGCCTCGCCCCGCTTCCTGGCCGAGGTCACGCGGCCTCGCCTCGCCGTCGGCGCCGCGCGGACCGGACGCGACCCGGCGCGCGTTTCCCTCGTCGCGAACCCCCTCGTCGCCGTCGGGCGCGACGCAGACGAGGTCGACGCGCGCCGCGAAGAACATCGTGCGCTGCTCGCGATCCTGCTCTCGACGCCGAGCTACTGGCCGAGCCTCGACTACTACGGCTGGCGCGAGTGCGGCGAGCGGCTGAACGGGCTCGTGCGCGAGGGACGATGGGAGGCGCTCACGCCGCTCGTGAGCGACGAGATGCTCGAGGTGATGGTGCCGGCCGCGACCTGGGACGGACTCGCGGCGTGCCTCGTCGCGGAGTACGGCGGCGTCGCAGACGCGATCTCGCTGGCGCTGCCCGCGGACCCGACGGACGACGCGGCGCTGGCGCGGGTCGTGGCGACGCTGCGTGGGGAGTGAGCCCGTGGGCCCGCGCGCGGGCGAAGGGACGGGCGCGTCGGGCGAAGCGCCCGGCGTGTCCGGCGACGGGCCCGGTGCGTCGGCGGACGGCGTGCTCGTGGGTCGCCGCGTGCTCGAGCTCGGCTCCGGGGTGTCGGCCGCGTTCTGTGCGCGGCTCCTCGCCGACTACGGTGCCGACGTGCTCAAGGTCGAGTCGCGCGAAGGCGGGGACGAGACGCGACGCTGGGGTCCCTTCCCGGGCGATCGGCCCGACCCCGAGGCCTCGGGCAGCTTCGTCTTCCTGAACACGGGCAAGCGCTCGGCCACGCTCTCGCCCGATCACGCCGGGGACCGCGCGCGGCTGGCCGCCCTGCTCGCCGAGGCCGACCTCTTCGTCGTGAACGAATGCCCGGCCGGGCTGCGCGCCTGGGACCTCGATCCCGCGACCCTCGCCGAGCGCTTCCCGCGACTCGTGACGATCGCGCTCACGCCCTTCGGCCTCTCGGGCCCCTACGCCGACTGGAACGCCCACGATCTCAACGCCTATCACCTCACGGCCTGCGGCAGCCGCTACTGCGGCCGCCCCGGCGAGCCACCCCTCGAGCAGGGCACCTTCTCGACGGAGTTCTTCGGCGGCTTCGCGGGGGCGGCCTGGGGACTCGCAGCGCTGCTGGGACGCGAGCGCGCGGGCGGCGGGCAGCTGCTCGACGTGGCCTGCGCCGAAGTCGTCGCTGCACTCTTCGTCGGCGCCCAGAACATCGGCGCCTTCGCCCAGGACGGCCGCTACGAGAAGCGCTCCGGCCGCGGCATGAGCCTCGCCGCACCCGCCACGATCCTGCCCTGCGCCGACGGCCACGTCTGGATCATCGCCCTCGAGACCGCGCAATGGCACGGGCTGCGGCGTGCGATGGGCGATCCCGAGTGGGCGCGGGTCGAGCTCTTCGACGACATGTTCGAGCGCGGGCGCAACGCCGACGTGCTCTACCCCTTGATCGAGGCGTGGACGCGACAGCACTCGAAGCACGAGATCATGGCGCGCTGCCAGGCCGAGGGCTGTCCGGCGACCGCCGTCTTCACGACCGCGGACCTCGGCGGGAGCGAGCACCTCTGGCAGCGTGGCGCCCTCGTCCGGCGCGACCAGCCCGGGCTCGGTCGCCATGCCGCGCTCGCCCCGCCCGTGCGACTGGGCGACGGGCTCCCGAGGTCGCCCCGGCCCGCTCCGTCCCTCGGCGCCCACGACGCGATCTGGAAGCCACGCGGCGAGCCCGACCGGCCCCGCGCCTCGTCGACACGCAGCGGCGGCGCCAGCGTCCCACCCACGCGTCGCGAACGCGACGCCGACGCGCGACACCTCCCGCTCGCGGGTCTGCGGGTGGTCAACTTCGGCTGGGCCTGGGCCGGACCGGCGGCGGGCCAGGTCCTGGGCCTGCTCGGCGCCGAGGTCTACAAGGTCGAGACCCGCGCGCGCATCGACATCAACCGCACGCTGCCGCCCTTCGCCGGAGGCCAGGCCGACCCGGATCGCAGCCTGCAGAACCACGCCGGCTGGGCGGGCAACGGCAGCGTGCGTCTGAACCTGCGCAAGCCCGAGGCGCGGGAGCTCGCGCGCCGCCTCGTGGCGCTCTCGGACGTGGCGATCGAGAACTTCGGTCCGGGCGTGATGGCGAAGCTCGAGCTCGGCTGGGAGCGGCTGCGCGCGATGCGTCCCGATCTCGTCTTCGTCTCGATGCCGGGCGCCGGCCTCACGGGCCCGCTCAGCCATCTGCGCACCTACGGCAACAGCCTCGGCGGCATCTCGGGCATCGACCAGATCACGGGCTATGCGGGCGAGGGACCGATGCCGATGGAGAACGCCTTCGCCGATCCGTATTGCGGCGTGGCGGCGGCCTTCGCCGCGCTCCTCGCCCTCGAGCAGCGACGCAGGACGGGCCGCGGACAGCACGTCGACTGCTCGCAGCAGGAGTGCCTGATGCAGCTCGTCGGGCCCCACTTCGCCGATTGGGCGCTCAACGGCCGCGTTGCGGGACCGATCGGCAATCGCCATCCGCTCGGCGCCGCCGTGCCCCACGGCGTGTTTCCGTGTCGCGGAGAAGATCGCTGGATCAGTCTGGTCGTGGAGGACGACGAAGGGTGGCGGGCACTCGTTCGTGAGCTCGGTACGCCCGACTGGACGCGCGGCCTCGACACGCTCGCAAAGCGGCGCGAGCGGATCGACGCGATCCACGCGCACCTCGCCATCTGGACCGCCGACCACGACGACCGGGCGCTCGCCCTGCGGCTCCAGCGTGCCGGCATCGCCGCCGCCCCCGTCCTCGACGTCTCGGATCTGCTCTCCGATCCGCACTACCGCGCACGCGGGACCTTCATCGAGGTCACCCATCCGCTCGGCTTCCGCGAGACGATCTACGGCGCCTACGTCAAGGCGAGCCGGAGTCGCGTCGAGGTTCGGCCGGGACCGACGATCGGCCAGGACGACGAGGTCGTCCTCCGCGAGCTGCTCGGTCTCTCGACGCGCAGGCTGCAGGAGCTGATCGAGCAGGAAGTGGTCTACTGAGACGGGGCCCGCGACCGGCGCCGGATCGCGCGCGCGGCGTCGGGATGAGCTGCGACGCGTCTGGCAGCAGCCGAACCGGTCTGGCAGCATGCTTCCCGGACCCGAGGCGGAGGTGAGCAGGATGCAAGCGGGCCGTGCACTTGCCGACGAGTGGCGTTCGATGCAGCGGCGCCTCGTCGAGCACCTCCGCGAGCCGCGCTCCTCGGATCTCGGCCCGGGCTGCGCGCGCATCGCCGCCTCGACCTACACCGACCCGCGTCGCTTCGAGGCCGAGCGGTCGACGATCTTCGGCGGCTGGCCACTGCTCGCGGGCTTCTCGGGGGAGCTCCCGGAGCCGGGGGATCGGCTGCTCTTCGATGCGGCCGGTCCGCCCATCCTCGTCGTGCGCGGCGCCGACCGCGTCGTGCGCGCCTTCCTGAATCTGTGCCCGCATCGCGGCAGCCGCCTCGTCGAGACCTGCGAGCGGAGCCGACGCCTGACCTGCCCCTTCCACGCCTGGAGCTTCGATCTCGAGGGGAGACTCGCGTCGCTGCCCCATGCCGCGGCCTTCGAGGACCTCGGCCGCGACGGGATCCGGCTGGTCGAGCTACCGGCGGCCGAGCTCGCGGGCATGATCTTCGTGCGGACCCGGCCGGGTCCGCCGATCGACGCCGCATCGCACCTGGGCGACGCCGCCCCGCTGCTCGCCGCCCTCGACCTGGGCTCCCTCGAGACCGTCTGCTCGAACCGCCTCGACCTCGAATCGAACTGGAAGTTCGCCCTCGACACCTTCTGCGAGACCTATCACGTCCCCGCGCTGCATCGAGACTCGCTGTCGCGGAACCTCGTGCCCCACGTGACGCTCTTCGACCACTACGGCCTGCACCATCGCTACTCCGGTCCGGGCCTCGACTTCGAAGCGCTGCTCGAACGGCCGGAGTCCGAGTGGCCCGAGGGTGGCTACCAGGCCGTGCACTACCTCTTCCCGAACACGACGATCGCCTATACGCACGCCTTCGACGGCCATACGCCCGTCGTGTCGATGTTCCGGATCTTCCCGGGCGACGAGGTCGGTCGCTGCGTGACCCTCGGCTCGACCCATCGCCGAAGCGACGCCCCCGCCGCCTCCGACGAGGAGATCGCGCGCATGCACGCGATCGTCATCGACATCGTTGTGAACGAGGACTACCGCATCGCCCGCGAGGCCTGGCGCAGCCTGCAGAGCGCGCCGCCGGACTTCGAGCTCGTGATGGGCCGGACGGAGCCCCTGCTCCAGGCCTACCACCGCGACCTCGCGGACGCGATCGGCCTGCCCTTGCCGCCGACGGGCGGCCCGGGCCCCGAGCGGATCTGATACGCTCCGCCGCCCGCTCCCACGCGCCTCGCGAGCCGCCCCGGCCGCCGGATGCGCGCGAGCCCACCCCATCCGAGGAGCCCGACATGTCGGACGGATCGCAGAGCCTCCCCCCCCAGCGCTTCGGCACCCTCGCCCTCCACGCGGGCCAGGAGCCGGACCCGACGACGAAGTCCCGCGGCGTCCCGATCTACGCGACGACCTCCTACGTCTTCGACGACGCCGGCCATGCCGCGCGGCTCTTCGGTCTCGAGGAGTTCGGCAACATCTACACGCGCCTCAGCAACCCGACGACCGACGTGCTCGAGAAGCGGCTCGCCGCCCTCGACGGCGGCGTCGGGGCCCTCGCCTTCGCGAGCGGCCAGTCCGCGATCACGGCGGCGCTGCTCACGATCTGCCATGCCGGCCAGAACTTCGTCTCCGCGACGAGCCTCTACGGAGGAACCTGGACGCTCTTCACGCAGACCTTCCGGCAGATGGGGATCGAGGTCCGCTTCTTCGACCCGGACCATCCCGAAGAGATCGACTCGCTCGTCGACGAGAACACGCGCTGCGTCTACATGGAGAGCCTCGGCAATCCCAAGAACGACGTGCCCGACTTTCGCGCGATCAGCGACCGCGCCCACGCGGCCGGCGTCCCCCTCGTCGTCGACAACACGGTCATGACGCCTGCCCTCTTCCGCCCGGTCGAGCACGGCTGCGACATCGTCGTCTACTCGCTCACCAAGTTCATCGGCGGCCACGGCACGCATATCGGTGGCGCGATCGTCGACCTCGGCACGTTCCGCTGGGCGGACGACCGGGCGCGCTGGCCCGAGTTCTGCGCGCCGAGCCCCTCCTACCATGGCGCGGTCTTCGTCGACGCCCTCGCGGCGCTCGGCAACGTCGCCTACATCCTGCACATCCGGACGCATTGGCTGCGGGACACGGGTGCTGCGCTCTCGCCCTTCGGCGCCTTCCTCTTCCTCCAGGGCCTCGAGACGCTGCACCTGCGCATGCCGCGGCACTGCGAGAACGCGCAGGCGATCGCCGAATACCTCGAGGCGCATCCCCTGGTCGAATGGGTCAACTACCCCGGCCTGCCGAGCCACCCGCATCACGCCGCCGCGAAGAAGTACCTGCCGAAGGGCCAGGGCGCGATCATCGGCTTCGGCATCAAGGGCGGAAAGGCCGCGGGCCAGCGCTTCGTCGAGAGCACGCGACTCCTCTCGCACCTCGCGAACATCGGCGACGCCAAGAGCCTCGTGATCCATCCCGCCTCGACGACCCACTCCCAGCTCACGGCCGAGGAGCAGGCGCGCGCCGGCGTCTCGCCCGAGTACGTGCGGCTCTCGATCGGCATCGAGGACCTGGCGGACATCCGGGCCGACATCGAGCAGGCGCTCGCCGCGTCCCAGGCCTGAGCGCCCGCGCGCGATGGACGACGCCCTCCCCTCGAGCAGCGACGACGCCCGCTCGGCCGCGCCGCTCGCGCACGCCCGCACGCACCGTCTCTCGGAGCCGCTCGCCCTCGCGATGGGCGGATCGCTCGAGGGCGTCGAGATCGCCTTCGAGACCTGGGGCGAGCTCTCGCCCGCCCGCGACAACGCGATCCTCGTCTGCCACGCGCTCTCGGGCGACTCCCACGCAGCGCGGCACGACGACCTCGACGATCCGGGCTGGTGGGAGGTCGTCGTCGGCCCGGGCAAGGCCGTCGACACGAGCCGCTTCTTCGTCGTCTGCGCGAACGTGCTGGGCGGCTGCCGCGGCACGACCGGACCCAACAGCCCGCATCCGCGTACGGGCGAGATCTACGGCCCCGACTTCCCGACGATCACGGTCCGCGACATGGTCGAGACCCAGCGCGCGCTGCTCGACCATCTCGGCATCGACCGATTGCACGCCGTGATCGGCGGCTCCCTCGGCGGACACCAGGCCCTGCAATGGGCGGCCGCATATCCCGAACGCGCCGGTCGCATCGTCGCCCTCGCGACCTCGCCCCGCCTGACCGAGCAGGCGATCGCCTTCGACGTCGTCGGCCGCAACGCGATCCTGCGCGACCCGGGCTATTCGGGCGGACACTACGCGGCGGCGGGCGCGCAGCCCGCGGTCGGCCTCGCCCTCGCCCGCATGCTGGGACACATCACCTATCTCTCGGTCGACGCCATGGACGCGAAGTTCGCGGCGACGATGGAGCCGCGACCCGACTCGGCGAGCGCCTTCGAGCGCAAGTTCTCCGTCGGCTCCTACCTCGCGCACCAGGGCGAGCGCTTCGTCGAGCGCTTCGACGCGAACAGCTACATGACGCTGTCGATGGCGATGGACCTCTTCGACCTCGGGGCGACGCGGGAGGCGCTGCAGGCTTCGTTCGCGCGGGCCGACTCGCCCTGGCTCGTCGTGAGCTTCTCGAGTGACTGGCTCTTCCCGCCCTTCCAGTCGCGCGCCGTCGTCGAGGCGCTGCTGCCGCTCGGCCGGGACGTCACCTACTGCGACGTCGCGACGGAGTGCGGGCACGACGCCTTCCTGCTCGAGGACGATGCGCCGATCTACGCGGAGCTCGTGCGCGGCTTCCTCGCACCGGACGCGGATGCCGCGCCGGCGGCACGGGTCGGCGACGCGACTGCCGCCAGCACGGCGGACGACACGACGCCATCGCGCGCGCGCGGCTCGGCCGCCTCGAATCGCGCGCGCCCGAGACCGCCGACGCCGCGCATCGACTACGACCACATCCTGCGCCTGCTCGAGCCCGGCTCCTCCGTGCTCGACCTCGGCTGCGGATCGGGCGAGCTGCTCGCACGACTGCGCGCGGAAGGCCACGGTCCGCTGATCGGCGTCGAGGTCTCGGAGACCGCGATCGTCGACTGCGCCCGCCGCGGCCTCCCGGTCGTCCACGCCGACATCGACCAGGGCCTCGACGCCTTCGCCGACGCGCAATTCGACGTCGTCGTGCTGTCGCAGACGCTGCAGGCCGTCGGCGACGTGCGGCGGGCGCTGCGCGAGGTCGCGCGGGTGGGAAGGCGCGGGATCGTCAGCTTCTCGAACGTCGGCTACGCGGCCCATCGCGAGCGACTCGGCCGCGAAGGCCGCGCGCCGCAGCCGAGCGACCACGACCCGCATCCGTGGTGGGGCTCGCCGGCGTTGCGCCTCTTCTCGATCCTCGACTTCGAGGAGCTCTGCGACGAGATGGGGCTCGGGATCGAGCGGCGTGTGGCCCTCGACCGCGCGCGCGGGCGAGTCGTCGAGGACGACCCGAATCGCCTGGCCGACCTCGCGATCTTCGTGATCCGTGGATCGCGATCGGCACAGTCGGCCGATTTCGTCCCTTTCACGAAAAATCCGTCGGCCCGCTGACGACTAGCACGCGCGGTACACTGCCCGACGGAATCCGCACCCGCTCGAGCCGCATCCGGAAGCTCCGACGCAGCGAACGATTCCGGGGAGGCGCCCCCTTGCACATCGTGCTTGGTCCCTTCGAGATCGATCCCGTAGCGATGGAGATCCATCACGGCGAGCGACGCATCGAGCTGCAGCGTCGCCCCCTCGAGCTGCTGCTCTACCTCGTCCGCCACCGGGATCGGATCGTCTCCCGGGACGAGCTCCAGGGGGCCCTCTGGCCGGGTGCACACGTCTCGGACGGCGCCCTCTCGACCGCGATCTACGCCGTCCGTCGGGCGATCGGCGATCAGGAGCGGAGTCCGCCGTGGATCCGGACCATCCGCGGCCGGGGCGTCCGCTACGCGGGACCCCTCGTCGACCCGCCCCGCGAGCGTCACGCGACGGATCCGGTCCCACTCCTCGCACGCGACGCCGCGCTCGCGCAGCTGCATCGCGCGGCGGCGAACGCCGCGGCAGGACGAGGCAGCGCCGTCTTCGTGGTCGCGCCGGCCGGCCTGGGAAAGACCCGGCTACTGCGCGCCTTCCTCGACGAGCTCTCGGGATTCCGGACGATCGAGGCCCGCGCCGAGCCCGAGCTGCAGGACTCGCCGATCGCGCTCTGGTCCGAGGTGCTGCAGGCGTGGTCCGGCGACCCGACCGGGATCGCCGACGACACGCCCCTCGGCGAGGTGCATCGACGCGTCCACGAGCTGATCCGTTCGGGCGACGCCACCTCGCCGATCGTGCTCGCGCTCGAGGATCTGCACTGGGCGCACCCCGCGTCGCTGTCGGCGCTCGCGAGCGCGCTGCCCCGGCTGGCGAAGGCCGGCGTGCTGATCGTCGGGAGCTTCCGCCCCGACGGCCAGGACGTGTCGGCGTCGCGGCTCGCGGGACTCGTTCTCCAGCCCGGCGTCCGCCGGCTCGCGCTCGAGCCCTTCTCCGTGCGCGAGGTCTACGAGGTGCTCGGCCTCGTCCGCCGTCGGGCAGCCTCGCAGGCGGAGGTCGCCGAGGTGCTGCGTCGGAGCGAAGGCGTCCCGCTCTACGTGATCCAGCTCGCGCATCAGGACGGCGGCGCCGCGGGGAGACGCGACGGGGACGTGCTCGGCGACGCGCTGATGCGGCTCTCGACCGAGGCGAAGCGCATGTTGGGCGTCGCGGCGCTCGTCGGGTCGAGCTTCGAGCTGGGACTCGTCGAGGCGGCATCGGGCGTGACGGGGGATCCGGATCGGAAGTGGATCGGCGACGCGCTCGCGGGGATGCTGATCGAGCGCGACGAGCGGAGCCTGCTGACCTACCGCTTCCGTCACAACCTGATCCAGGAGGCGGCCGCGAACGCGCTCGATCCGGAGGTGCGCGTGACCGCGCACGCGCGGCTCGCCCTCTTCCTCGAGCGGAGCCACACCCGGCCGTCGCCCGAACAGATGCGGACTCTCGCGCGCCATTACGCCGCGTGCGCCGACGACCCCATCCTGCTCGAGCGAGCGATCCATTGGGACCTGCAGGTCGCGCGGTCGGCGGCGGCTCGTCATGCCTGGGAGGACGCCTACGAGGCCACGACCCGCCTGCACGCGTGGCTCGATCGGCCGGATGTCGGCTCGAGTGCCCTCGCCCATCGACCCGAGGTGCTGCTCCATCACGCCGCCGCCGTGGCGGCCCTGCCCAATCGACTCCCGGAGCTGCAGTCGACGATCCGCGCGCTCGAAGCGCTCCCCGGCGACGCCCGCCTCGAGGAGCGCGCACAGCGACTCGCGCACGCGGCCCTCTGCGCGCATTTCGCGGGCGACGTGACGGCGGCGACGCCGGCGCTCGACGCGCTCGCGGCAACTCCCGACGAACGGGTCGCCTTCCTCGCCTCGGCGCTGTCGATCCTCGCCTGGATCCAATCCGGTCGATACGGCGAGGCGTTCGCCGTAGCGAAGGCGATCCTCGCCGATCCCGGTCCGCCCACGCGGGATCTGCTGCCGACCTACGAAGCCGCCGACGTCTGCATGGCCTACGGCGCGATTGCCGGCGTGCTGCTCGGCGAAGCGGACACGGCGCGCACGCTGCTCGCGGCGGCGGAGGAACGCGCCACACGACGCGGCGACGCGTTCAGCCAGGCGATGGTGATCTTCACGACCTGCGTCGCCCTCGACCTCGCGGAGGACTGGACCGCACTCGCCGAGACGGCGGCGCGACTCGATCCGCTCTGTCTCGAGTTCGACGTGCGCCGCTTCCTGGGTTCCGGGTACGCGTTCGGATGCCTGGCGCGGGCGCATCTCGGCGCGACCGGCGAGCCCGTCGAAGGCGCCGCCCAGGTCGTCCGCACCCGCGCCGCGCGCTCGGAGGGCACCTCGTTCCGGCCCTACATCCTGGGCTTCGCAGCGGCACTCTTCGCCCATGCCGGGGCCCACGACCGGGCGCGCGCGTGCTACCGGGAGGCGGCCGCCTGCGGATACGCGGGCGAGGTGGGCTTCGCGCCGCTCCTGCTGGTGCGCGAAGCGGACTACCTGCATGGATGCGGCGAGACCGAGACCGCGGGACGGCGGCTCGAGGAAGCGCTCGCCGTGGCGACCCGGCTCGGGGCCCGGGTGGCACGGGAGAGGGCCGTCGCCCTCAGGGAATCGTGGGCTTCACGCCAGAGTTGAAGTTGAGCTGAGGCAGCGCAGCAGGGGCTGCGGCGAGAATGCGCCGGCCTCGTCTCGTCCAGGGAATCCGTCCCGAGTCGGCGACGGGGCTTCGAGGAGAAGCCGCCCATGCCCTCGCAAGCGCCGAGACCCCGTACGAACCCGTTCGCCCGACCGCGGCCTTCGAGGCGACGCGGGCCCCGGGCCGGGACGTGGGCTCGCGCCGCGCTGGCCATCA
>JACKFD010000019.1 GCA_020632655.1 Spirochaetaceae bacterium | reverse complement strand
CGACCTCGCGAGCGGGCTGCTCGCCGACGTGACCGACTCGCTGACGGTCCTGACGGGCATCACGGCGTCGGTGGCCAAGGTCCTCGAGCACGAGGCGCGCAGCCTGGCTCGGGTGCAGATGCGCATCCAGCCCTGGCTCGAGCAGATGCTCGAGGCCCAGCGCGTGGGTGACCCGATCCTCATCGCCGACACCCTCGACTACGAGGTCGCACCGCGCATCGCGCAATGGGGCGAGGTGATGCGCGCCCTCGGATCGGGGTCGGAGAGCGCCGCCGCGACCGTCGAAGCGGTTCTTTCGAGTTGAAACGCGGTCGCTCCTCGACTCATCCCGTTCGAGTTGAAACGCGGTCGCTCCTCGCCTCATCCCGTTCGAGTTGAAACGCGATCGCTCCTCGACTCATCCCGAGCGTGCGCTCGTCCGATGATGCGAGCGTCCGGCCCGGTCCGGATGGAGCCTGGACATGGAGACGACACTCCTCGGTAGACCGACCTTCGGTGGCCTCGCGAGCGGCTTCGACACGAACGCCCTGCTGGAAGGCCTGCTCGCGATCGAACGCCAGCCGCTGCAGACCCTCCAGACGAGACGCTCGGAGATCGACACGCAGCGCGGCCTGATGCGCTCGCTGAACACCAAGCTGATGGCGCTGCGCGACGCAGCGCGCGCGCTGGACAATCGCAACTCCTCCGGCACGGACGACGCGGTCGAGGAGGAGTTCCTCCGTTACGAGGGCAGCTCCGAGGCGGAGGACGTGCTGACGGTGCGCGCGAGCCGTGGGGCCGCGCCGGGTCGGCTCGACGTCGTGGTCCAGCAGGTCGCCCGGGGATCGCGACGCTTCTCCGACGTCTACGCCGACCCGAACCAGACGATCGCCCTGGCGCAAGGGCAGCAGATCACGATCTCGCTGCCGAACGCCGATCCCGACGCCGTGCCGCCCGTCGAGGCGACGGAGATCACGATCGCTCCGGACAGTGACCTCACGCTCCAGGAGCTGCGAGACCGCATCAATACCGACGTGAACAATGGCGGCGCCATCCGCGCCGACGTGCTTCAGATCGACGACGATCAGTTCCGGCTCGTGCTGACGTCGACGGGTACGGGCGCGGAGAACGAGATCACGGTCGGCGGCGACTTTGCCATGACCGATCTCGGGCGAGCCTCGAACAACGCCCAGTCCGCCGTGATCGAGCTCTTCGGTGAGACCGTCACCCGTTCGACCAATACGATCTCCGATGCGCTACCCGGCATCGTCTTCGAGCTGAAGGACGTCTCGCCCGTCGAGACGGATCCCCTGACGGGCGATCCGATCACGGTGCCGGATCCGAACGACCCCTTCGGCGACCCGATTCCCGTTCGGCAGTCGGTGTCCGTGTCGGTGGACGTCGACGTCGAGGCCGTGGCCGATGGCCTGGACACCTTCGTCAAGGCCTACAACGACGTCATGGCCTTCATCGACGGTCAGCTGCGTTACGACGAGTCGAAGAAGTCCGCGGGACCGCTGTCGGGCGACTTCACGCTGCGCGACATCCAGACCCAGCTGCGCTCTCTGGTCAGCAAGGGCTTCAAGTTCACGGCGAACGAGAGCAACCCCTTCGCCTATTCGGTGGGCGAGTCCGAGGGCGGCACGATCGGCGGAATCGGCCTCGTACTCTCGAACGATGGACGATTGCGCGTCGACAAGGAGAAGCTCTCCGACGCCCTCGCTCGCGACCCGCTCTCCGTGCGGGAGTTCCTGCGCGGGGCGGCGCTCGATCCGAACGTGGACGACCCGGAGAACCAGGCGATCATCGAAGCCAACCCGAACGATCCCCCGGAGCCCGATTGGTTCCAGGACGGCTTCGCGACCCTCGTCGCCAGCACCCTCGAAGGGATCGTGCGTTCGGCGGACGGGACGCTGGCGCGACGCGACGAGGCCTATCAGAAGCGTCTGGATAGCTTCGACGATTCGATCGACCGATTCGAGCAGCGCCTCGCGAAGCGTGAAGAGAGCCTGATCCTGCGCTTCAGCGAGCTCGAGCGGATCGTCTCGAGCCTGCAGACCCAGCAGGGCTTTCTGAGCGGCCTCGGCTAGCACGGAAGACGAGCCACGACGCGTAGAGGTGGAGGCGTGACGACGGAACGGTCCGGGGGCGCGATCGAGTCGGGGGTGTGCGAATCGCGTGAGCAATCGGCCTCGCTCGAGAGCGAAGTCCTGGCATTGCTGCGCGCGACCGAGGCGCTGGCCGAGCGGGTGCTGGCCGGAGAGGAGGGCGAGCCGCTCTCGCTCGCCATGGCCCGTCGCGACGACGCCTTCGATGCGTTCCAGGCGCGTGTCGCGTCGGGCGGCAAGCTGGATGCGGCCACGCGGGCGGTGGTCCTCCGGGTGGGGGAGCTCGACGAGGCGATCATCGGCGCCGGGCGCTCGCTGATCGGAGCGTTGCACGGGGAGCGTCTCGACCTGCTGCGGCGGCGATCGGCAATCCAGGCGCATGCGGCGCGCGAACGCGGCGAGGCGCGGCTCGTGACGGTCAAGGCCTGAGCCCCACGATTCCAGCGCGGCTGGATCCACTCAAGTCGGAATCCGACGCGGACGATGTGCGGGCGGATTGACCCGTTCGGGGGGGCGGGCGAGGGCGTCGATCGCGGGCGCTCGCAGGGCATCCGTCCACCGCGACGAGCTTTGCGAGGCGGCGGTCTGCGCGAGGGCCGACGAGGTCGGCCCACGAGGTGACGGGATGGGCGCGAACGACGCGGACGAGGGCGGCGCCGAGGAGACGCCGATCGTCGTGGTCGATGCGGACCCCGCGTCGCGGAATCTGGCGGAGGACCTCGAGGACGAGTTCGATCGGCAGGTCATCGCGATCGACTCGACGGACTTCGACACCGAGTCCTCCGAAGAGATCCTGAACTCGACGCTGGTCATCATCTCCTGGGATCTCGGGATCCGCAGCGGCGCAGACCTGCTCGAAGAGCTTCGCTGCAATCCGAGACTTTCGGGAAAGACGCTTCTCGTCGCCCTGGAGCGGCCGACACGCACGATCGTCCGTCAGGCGATGCTGCTCGGAGCCGACGGCATCTGCTGCAAGCCCTACGACGCCGACGAGATTCGGGAGCGTCTCGAGACGATCGAGGCGCGTCGGGGCTCGCGCGCGGCCTAGCACCCGGGTCCGATCGGGACGTTCCTGCCGATCGTCGTTTCGAATCGGGATTCCCCGTCCCAGCCTGAAAGCGATGCGCGACCGGGCTGCCTCCTCGTCGCCGGAGAGGTGGCATGGGGCTTGCGACGGTGCGGTTTGGCGCGTCGCCCGTCGGCGACGTCGCCGTGTTCCGGCGCGTCGTGCGTCGGACGCCGCGGACTCGAGGGCCGGCCGCCGGCCCGGGATGGGGAAGTGCGAGGGATGTGGCATCGACCGCTCGCGGAGGGCGAGCCGGGATTGGGAAGCGCGCGCGGCGCAGCCGGGCTCGAGACCCGCTGCCGTCGTGCGTATTTCCGCGTCTCCGGGTGGCTGCCGATCCGTCTTTCGCCGATCGCGCCGGCGTCGATCGACGCGGCGATCTTCGACCTCTCGATGCCCGATCCGCTGCTGCAGCCGATCGTCGATGCGGAGGGGGAGGCGGACTCGCCCTTGATGGCGCGGCTGCGACGCATCGAGGAGAAGCTCGATCTGCTGCTGGGCGTCGCTTCCGTGGAGGTGCCGCGGCCCCTCGGAGGGAGCGATCGGCGCCCCGTCGTGTTCTCCGGATCCGGGCTCTCGCTGGACGTCTCCTTCTCCTTCCGGCGCCACGACGCGTTCAAGGTCGAGATCCTGCTGCCTCCGCCCTACTGCCGTCTCGTTCGCGCCGTCGGGGCGGCGGTCGACGACGCACCCGATCGCGTTGGGGCGCGTCCCCCCTTCGCACTCCCACTCGCCTTCCGGCACATCGAGACCGAGGATCGGGACGCGCTCGTGGCCTACAGCTACGACCTGCAACGCTTCGAGCTGCGCGCGCGGAACGGGACGGAGGCGAACGGTGACGTGTGAGCCGTGGCGCAGCGGATCGATCCGGACGGGCAGGGCCTGGAGCGGGCCGCTTCGGCTGCTCGCGATCGTCTCATGCCTGCTCGCCGCGCCGGTCGCCGCCTCGGATCTGCCACCGAGTTCCTACGACATCCTCTCGCAGCGGGATCTCGACACGCCGGTCCTCGACGCCGTGCCCTACTGCGTGCCGCAGGGGCTCGACCCCGCGCTCGAGCCGGCGCTCGAGCAGGCGACGGCGGGGGAGTGGGAGCAGGCGACGGCGCTGCTGCGCGATTGGGGGCGCGGGCTCGATCAGGTCGGACCGGAGCTGGTGATCTTCGAGGCCGTGCTCTTCGCGCGCGCGGCCGTGGAGCGCGAAGAGCTGCTCGTCGCGGAGGAGCGCCTGCGTTCACTGCTGCGCCACGGCGCGCTGGTCGACCACAGACTCTGTGGGCGGCTCGAGCTCGCCCGGGTGTTGATGCATCTCTCGCGCTACTCGGAGGCCGCGGCCCAGCTCACGCGCGCCGAGCAGCAGATCGACGACACCGGTGACGAGGGGGGACACGCGGAGGAGATCGCCTTCGATCGGGCCGAGATCCTCTACCGCACGAATCGACGCTTCGAGGCGCATCTGGCCTTCCGCAAGCTCGCCCGGTCCGAGAACGCGCGGCTGGCCCTGGCCGCGCGTCTTCGGCTGACGGATCTCTCCTTCGAGGCCGGCAAGGTCGAGAGCGTGCTGCTCGAGTACGAGACCCTGCTGCCTCGCGCCGCGGCCTTCGGCGCGTCGACCGCGGGCTGGGCGCTGCGCGCCTCGGAGGCCGCGGTGGATGCCGGAGATCCGGGTCGCGCCCTGCGATGGCTCGAGCGGTTCTTCGACGGAGCGCCCGAGCGCGACCTGCGTGATGCGGCGGAGGTGCGCATGGCGGACCTCGACGTGGTCTTCGAGGACCCGATGGGTGCGAGAAAGCGCCTTTCCACGATCTCCGGACGCCGACAGGACGATCCGATCGGGGCCCTCGCGACGATCCGCGCGGTGGATCTCGGGGTCGCGACGGGCTCGCCGGACCAGCAGCTCGAGCTGCTGCTGCTCACGATCCGGGACCAGCGCGACGGCGTACGCCGCTACGCGCTCGGGGTGCTGATGAGGCAGCTCGCGCACCGGGGCGACCTGGCCGGTGCACTGGCCGTCGCGACGCGGCTCGCCTACGACGGGGTGGACCCGGTCGTCACGCCCGACTACACGCACGAGCTCGACGGTCTGCTCGATGCCCTCGTCGCTCGGAGCGAGGGGCCGGACGCGTGTCGGGAGCTCGTGCGTGGGCTGGGCGGGCGCTACGGCATCCTGATCGAGCGCGCCTCGCGACCGGGGCCCTTCGCGCGGGTGGGCGACTGCTTCGAGCGCATGGAGCTGCCCTGGCTGGCGGCGAAGGTCTATCGAACGATCGCGCGTCGCTTCGGTCCGGTCGGGGCGGAGGCGGTGGCGTTGCCCCTCGCGCGCTCGTCGCTCGCGATCGGCGAGATCACGCTCGCGCGTCGGGTGGCCACGGCGGCGCTCGAGGACGCCGAGGGAGAGGAAGCGTCGGCCTGGCGTGCCATCGTCGCGCAGGCAGACTTCGCCGAGGGGCGCTTCGCCGAGGCGGCCAGCGGATTGCGCGCGGTGCTCGCGGATCCGGTGCTCGCCCGGCGACGTGGTGAGCTCGCACGACTGCTCGCGCAGACCCTCGAGCAGACCGGATCGACCGAGGACGCTCGTTTTCTGGCCTACCAGGTCGGCGATTGGCTCGCGACCGACGACCTGGCGCCGCAGGGGCGGGCGGGACTCATCGAAGCGACGCTGCTCACGGCCCATGCCCTGCGCGAGGTGGAACGCGGGCGCGAGGCTCTCCCACTCTATCGGCTGGTCGATCGCGAGGCCGAGCCGGGGGCCCTGCGCTCCTCGGCGCGGTTCTGGCTCGGGCTGGCGGGCGAGCCCGACGCGGCGGGGGAGGTCGCCTGGGGGCAGGATCCCGAGTCGACCCTCGGCTCGCCGTGGGCGCGTTATGCGCAGTTCGAGCGACGCTTCGGGGCGTTGCGTGCCGCGTACTCGGGTGGGGAGCGATGAGCGTGCCATGGCGGAGGGGTACGAGCAGGACCCGGCGCCGCGCGGGCGCGGCGTGGGAGCGCGTGGGGACGCGGTCGAAGAGCGAAGCGCGTCGACTTCCGATCGGATGATCGAGGGACGCAGCGCGCTGGCTCGGGGGCTCGACCTCGAGGGGCGCAACGCGCTGGGTGGGGGGATCGAGCTCGAGGGACGCAACGCGTTGGCCCGCGGTCTCGGGGTGGAAGGGCGCAATGCCCTGGCGCGGGTCGCGCTCGCGGCGAGCGAGCTCGATCGATTCGACGTACCGCCCGGGGCCCGGGAGCGTGTCGCCTCGATTCGCGATGCGGTCGGGGAGCTCGACGGCGTGCTGGCGCGGCTCGACCGGCTGAATGGAATTCCCGAGATCCGGGTGGAGCGGCATCGTGTCCCGCTCGACGCGGTCTGGCTGGCTCTCTGCGAACGCCTCGAAGCGGCGATCGCGGCGCGTGGCCTTCGACTCGGTCCGCTCGCGGGCGACGGCTCGCTCGTCGTTGCGATGCCCCGATCTGCCCTCGAGGCCCTGCTCTGCGCCGCGATCCGGATCGTGATCGGTGCCTCATCCGGCAGTGCGGCGATCGTCGGGGCGGCCGAGGGACGAGGCGATCGGTTGCGCCTCGAGCTCGGCGCGACGGACGATGCGGGGCGCTCCCGGCCCTTGCGGCTCGATCGCTCCGACCGGGCGGAGCTCGAGCTGCCGCTCGCGGAGTGGGGGGGGCGGCTCGTGGCGGGCGATCCGACGGCGGGCGTGGTCCTCGAGCTCCAGCGGGATGCGGGGGACGGGCATGGATGAGCGCGAGGGGTCCCTGCGGCTGCTGCTCGTCGAGTCGCATCCGGCGCTCGGACGCGATCTGGCGCGGGCGCTCTCGCGTTCGGGATTCGAGGTCGAGCTGCGCGCGCGTCTCGAGGAGGGCCTCGAAGGACCCGATCCGAGGGGCTACGCAGCGAGAATCGTGGATCCCGATGCCGAGGGCGCGCGACGATTCCTGGCCGAGGCGGAGGGCTTCGCGCATACGGTGCTGATCGCGGCGGACGCGTCGAGTGCGCTTCTCATGCGTCGGATGCTCGGGGGCGGCGTGACCCTGCTGCGCAAGCCCTTTGCCCTGCATGTGCTCGAGGAGGCCGTGCTTTCGGGTCTCGCACCGGATGCGCGGCCGCGTCGGGTGCTCGGCGATCCGCTGCTCGCCACGCGCGACGAGCGCCTGCTCGAGGCCCTCGACCGTGCCCGTTGCCTGGCGCGTCGATCGATCGCCGTCTGCATCGAGGGCGAGCTCGGCACCGGACGTCGCGCGCTCGCCCGCGCCCTCCACGATTGGAGTCCGCGTGCGGATGGCGCGCTCGTGCAGGTCGATCGGGCGATGCTCGAGTCGGGGGCCAACGATCCGCGGGACGCCTTCGGACTCGGCGAGGCGCTCGAACGCGCGCGGCTGGGCTCGCTCCTGCTCGTCGAGCCGGCGGATTGGCCGCACGAGGCGCAGCAGGCCCTCGCGCGGATCCTCGCGGCGCGCTCCGAGTCGATGCTGCCGCGCCTCGTCAGCCTCGCGAGCGAGTCGCTCGAAACGAGCGCCCGCGCGGGTCGTCTACCGCTCGAGCTGCAGTACCGCCTCGATGCGGCGCGGCTCGTCCTGCCGCCGTTGCGCGATCGCGTGGTCGACCACGAAGAGCTCTGTCGCGCGGTGGCGAGGCGCGTCGCGCGGGAGCTCGGCGTAGCGACGCCCGAGATCGATGCCTCCTTCGTCGAGCGTCTCGCGCAGGAGGGCTTCCGCGGCAATCGCCTGGGGCTCGAGAGTCGGCTGCGGTCGGTCCTGATGCGCAGGGACGTGGGCGCACGACTCGAGGGCGCTCAGCTCGACGTCGTCGCCGTGTCGTCGACGCGTCATGTGCCGGCTGCCGCGTCCCTCGATCTGAAGGCGCTCGAGCGAGACACGATCATCCGGGCGCTCGCGCATTGGGACGGCAATCGCACGCGGGCGTCGGAGTCCCTGGGCATCAGCGTCCGCACCCTGCGTAACAAGATCCGCGAGTACGGACTGCGCTGAGCCCCACCCGGCAGGAACTGCCGGGTCCGATGCGCAGGACGTTTTCAATGTGCATCGGCGCGCAACGCGCCACTTCTCCGCTGCAAGGCTCGCGCGCCGGGGTCTCCGGTCTCGCGGCCCTCTCGTCGGCCTCAGTCTGGCACGGCCCTTGCTCTTTCCTGCCGACGGACGGTCGCGTCCGGTCGTGGGGGGCCTGGCCTTCCAGGCTGCAGGGCGAAGACCGACCGAGGAGGAAGAAGATGCCGAGCATTGGCCCGAAGGCCCTCGAAGAGCTCCAGACCGCCATGCGCTTCCGCACGGCGCGGGAGTCCGTGCTCGCCGCGAACGTCGCCCACGTGGACACCCCCGGCTATCGACGCCGCGACCTCTCCTTCGAGGGCGTCCTCGCGAGCGAGCGCTCGCGAATGGTCCGGACCGACGCGCAGCATCTCCCCACGCCGGTCGTCGATCCCTTGCGGGCCCGCGTCGAGATGGGGCCGCGCGGCACCCGCCCGGACGGCAACGGCGTCGATCTCGACGAAGAGCTCGTCGCCCTCCATCGCAACACGGGGGCGTTCATCGACCAGGCGAACGTGCTGGCGCGCCTCTCGGCCCTCGTACGAACCGCGATCGGCCAGGGCTAGCGAAGGCTCGAGGAGGATTCCCAATGCCCGACATGAACCGGATCATGGACATCGCGACCTCGGGCCTGCGCGCCCAGCGGACGCGCATGACCGTCACCGCGAGCAACATCGCCAACGCCCAGACCACGCGGACGGAGTCCGGCGGCCCCTATCGTCGACGCGACCCGGTCTTCGAGACGGAGCGCGTGGGCTCGCCCTTCGCCTCGGCGCTCGAGCGTCGTCTCCGCGCCGTCTCCGTCTCGCGCATCCAGGCCGACGCGCGGGACTTCGTCACCCGCTACCTGCCGAACCATCCCGACGCGGACGAGGAGGGCCTGGTGCGTTTCCCGAACGTCAACCTCGTCGAGGAGCAGGCCAACATGGTCAGCGCGAGCCGCGGCTTCCAGGCCAACCTCCTCGTCATGCAGAAGGTGCGCGGCATGGCCGAGGCCCTCCTGAAGATCGGTCAGTAGCCATGACGACCGCAGCGATCGCCGAGCGACTCCGCGAGCTCACCCCCAGCCTCGAGCGGCCCTTCGACGCGCCGGGCGCGAAGGACGCTGCGGGCGCTCGCTTCGCCGAGATGATGGCGGAGCTCGTCGGGCAGGTGAACGAGAAGCAGAACCTCGCCGCCGACAACGCCGCCGGTCTCGCCCGGGGCGAGGTCGACATGATGGAGACCGTCGTCTCGCTCAACGAGGCCGACCTCTCGCTTCGCATGATGATGCAGATCCGTGATCGGGCGATCGACGCCTACGAGCGCGTACTCCGAACCCTCTGAGGCGTCCTGCGCAGGCCGGCTCCGCCGGACCGACCGAGGTGATCCTTGCCCGAGTGGCTCCAGAATCTGGCCCGACAATTCCAGGCGCTCAGTCCCGCCCGACAGGTGACGCTCGTCGTCACGGCGGCCGGCTCCCTGGCCTTCTTCTTCTGGCTCTCGTCGGGGGCGCGCACGGCGGACTTCCGGCTCCTCTACCGGGGACTCGAGGACGCCGAGGTCGCGCAGGTCGTCGACGCGCTCACGGCGGAGCGCATCGAGCACCAGCTCGGAGAGGGCGGCACCGCCGTCCTCGTTCCGGCCGCGCGGGTGCACGAAGCGCGGATGCGCATCGCGAGTCGCGGGCTCCCCAGCGGCGGTGCGCCGGGCTTCGAGATCTTCGACCGGGGCAGCTTCGGCGTCACGGACTTCGTTCAGAAGATCAACTACCACCGCGCGCTGCAGGGCGAGCTCGCCCGAACGATCGAGCAGGTGGAGGGGGTCGAGAAGGCGCGGGTCCAGCTCGCGATCCCGCAGCGCAAGACGCTGCTGCGCAAGGACGAGCGGCGTCCCACGGCGTCGATCGTGACGCGCCTGCGCGCCGGCTGGGACCTCGACCCCGGACAGGTGCGCGGCATCGTGCACCTCGTGGCCTCGAGCGTCGAGGGTCTCGACGTGTCCCACGTGACGCTGGTCGACCAGACCGGTCGCATGCTCGCGCCGCAGCCGGACGTGGAGCTCGGCGGACGGGGCGGCGGCGCCGCGCTCGGCGCGGAGCGAAGGGTCGAGCAGGAGCTCGAACGCCAGATCGAGGAGATCCTCGGTCGCACGGTCGGTCTCGGTCGGGTCGTGGCGAAGGTCGATGCGTCGCTCGACTGGACCCAGACCGAGAAGACCGAGGAGATCTTCGACCCCGACGGCCAGATCGCACGCAGCACCCAGGTCGATACGGAGAGCTCGAGCGAGTCGAGCGGGGAGGGCGGCGTCGCCGGCATCGTCGCGAACTCGCCGGAGGCCGCGCCGGCCGCCGGGGCGAGCTCGAACGGAAGCAGCTCGACACGCAGCTCCGAGACGGTCAACTACGAGATCAGCAAGGTCGTGGCGCGACACGTCCTGCCGACCGGGCGCATCGAACGCCTCTCGATCGCCGTGCTCGTCGACGGCAAGCCCGTGCTGCCAGGCGTCGGAGCTTCGGACGCGGACGCCGAGACGGCCCCGGACGCGCCGGCCTTCACGCCCTGGGAGGCGGACGAGCTGCGCGAGTTCGAGGAGCTCGCGAAGCGCGCCGTCGGCTTCTCCAGCGAGCGCGGCGACGAGATCACGCTGATCAATGCGCCCTTCATCGAGCTCGAGCCGGGGGACGGGCCCGCCGGCTGGCTGACGCCCGACGTGCTCGCGCTGCTGACCCAGGCGCTGCACGGGGTCGCGTTCCTGATCGGGCTCTTCCTCTTCTCGCGCCTCTTCATCCGGCCGCTGGCGGACGCGGTCGGCGGCGGCGATACGGCGGCGATCGAGTCGCTGCGCGAGGAGGTGATGTCGAAGCTCGCCTCGGTCGAGGTCGTCGGGCCCGACGGCGCCGTCGCCCGCGGCGGCATGTCCCACGACGACCTCGACATCCCGGGGCTCTTCTCGGACAGCGACGAGATGACCCTGCAGGAGCAGGTCGACCGGCTCGCGCAGCTGCGCAGCGAGGATTCGGTCCGGACGATCCGCGGTTGGATGGCGACGGGAGGTGCCTGATCGGTGGCCGGCAAGCACCTGCAATACGAGCTTCTCACCGGCGTCGAGAAGGCAGCGATCCTGATGATGGCGATCTCGCCCCAGCGCGTTCAGGAGCTGATGCAGCGCCTCGACGACGACGAGGTCGAGCGCATCCTCGCCTCGGTCTCGCGCTTCGACACGATCCCGTCGTCGACCCTCGAGAAGGTGCTGCGCGAGTTCCAGGAGGCGATCGGCAAGCACGAGATCTCGATCCAGGGCGGTCGCGAGCAGGCGCTCGCGCTGATCTCGGGCTCGATCGACGCCGATCGCGCCTCGCGCCTGATGGAGAAGCTCGGCCGCGACGAGAAGCGGATCGACTGGACGCTGCGCGACTACAGCCCGGAGTTCATCGCCGACCAGCTCGGCAACGAGCACCCCCAGTCGATCGCGCTGATCCTCGCGCAGCTGCCCAGCGAGCGCGGCGCCTCGGTCGTCGCACACCTGTCCGACGACGTGCGCGCCGAGGTCATGCTGCGCGTCGCGAATCTGGAGACGGTGTCGAGCAACGTGATCCACGAGCTCGAGGACGAGATCGCCATGATGTTCCAGCGTCGCGTCGGCGCGCCGACGCCGCTCGGCGGCACGGAGGTCGCGGCGAAGCTGCTGAACGGTGTGCCGAAGGCGGACGGTCAGCTGATCCTCGACAAGATGGACTCGCGCGACCCCGAGATCGCGGCGGACATCCGCAAGATGATGCTCACCTTCAACGATCTCGAGACCATCGACCAGCGTGGCTTCCAGGCCCTGCTGCGCGAGATTCCGACCGAGGACCTCGTGATCGCGCTCAAGACCGCGAGCGACGAGATGAAGGACAAGGTCTTCTCGAACGTGTCCTCGCGCGCCGCGGACCAGATCCGCGAGGAGTCGGACCTGCTCCCGCCGATGCGGCTCTCGGAGATCGAGCAGGTCCAGCGCCAGATCGTGGACGTGGCACGACGACTCGAGGAGGAGGGCGTGCTCTCGATCGATACGGGCGGAGGCGGTGACGATGTCCTCGTTTAGACCCGACGTCGGCCGTGTCGCGAGCGAGTTCGTGCCGGGCCTCTTCCCGGTCGCCGGGGCAGGCTTCGAGCCGGCCGGGCCGATCGGCAGTCGGCGGGAGGGCTCGTCGGAGACGCCGGCGGTGGGCGCGCCTGTGTCCGCCGCGGAGCCGGCCGACGAGGTCTGGCCGCCCGCGCGACTGGCCGCCCTCGAGCAGGCGGCCTTCGATCGGGGCGTGGCGAGCGCGCGCGAGGAGTCGGTGCGAGTGGAGGCGCTCTGCCAGGCCCTCGAGGAGGCGCTGCGACCCATCCGGCAGACCGGGACGACCTGGCTCGGCGTCCATCGCGAAGCCTTGATCGACCTGGCCCTGCAGATCGCCGAGGCCTGGGTGGGGCGCGCCTTGCCGGACGAGGAAGGCCTGCTCGGGGACGCGATCGACCTCGCGCTGTCGGGTCTCGCCGAGGAGGAGGCGCTTCGTCTGCTGCTCTGCGAGCGCGATCTCCGGACGCTCGAGGAGCGGGAGCCCGCGCGCGTCGCACGCTGGCGCGAGGAGCTCGGCGTCCGGCTCGAGTGCGCGCCGGACCTGGCACCTGGAGAACATCGCATCGAAGGCCTGCATCGGGTCTTCGACGCGCGCTTCGACGCGATCCGCGAAGGTCTGCGCGACGCACTCGTCGACGCACTCGAGGCACCGGCCCCTGCGCCGGCCGCTGCGGCGGATGCGCTGGCCGCTCCTGAATCGGCTGCATTCGTCGGGTCGGCGCCGGGCACGGATGCCCCGTCGGAGGACGAGGCATGAGTACGGCCTTCGATCTGCCCTTCTTCGACCACGCGCGGCGTCGCGTCGCAGACTGGACGCCCGGCGCCGTCGATGGGCGGGTGCGCGCGGTGCTCGGGATGCTCGTCGAGGTCGATGGGCTGCGTCCGCCGATCGGCGCGTTCTGCGAGATCCTGCCCGCCGCGGGGTCGGAGACGGAGCGGCTGCCTTGCGAGGTGGTGGGCTTCCGGCAGGACGTGACCTTGATGATGCCGCTCGGCGTGTTGCGCGGCGTTCGGGTCGGTGCGCCCGTGCGGCTGCGCCCGCGCGCCGAACGCGTGCCGAGCGGGCGGGGCTGCCTCGGTCGCGTGATCGACGCGCTCGGCCGACCGATCGATGGCCGGGGCGCGCTGGCGGAGGTCCGCTGGCGGCCGCTCGAGTCCGATCCCGTCGGGAGCGTGACCCGTGCCCGGATCGAGCGCCCCCTGGATCTCGGCCTGCGCGCACTCAACACGTTCGCGACGGTCGGACAGGGCATGCGGCTCGGCATCTTCGCCGGCTCCGGCGTCGGCAAGTCGACCCTGCTCGGGCAGCTCGCGAGCCAGGCCGACGTCGACGTCGCCGTGATCGCACTCGTGGGCGAGCGCCGCCGCGAGGTGCGCGAGTTCATCGAGCGCGACCTGGGCCAGGCTCTCGAGCGCTCGGTCGTCGTGGTCTCGACGAGCGACGAGCCTGCGCCGATGCGCGCCCGGGCGGCGCGCGCGGCGACCGCCGTGGCCGAAGGATTCCGCGACGAGGGCGCACGGGTCCTGCTGATGATGGACTCGCTCACCCGCTTCTGCACGGCGCAGCGGGAGATCGGACTCGCCGCGGGCGAGCCGCCGACGACGCGGGGCTATACGCCTTCCGTCTGGAGCCAGCTGCCGCGACTCGTCGAGCGCGCGGGCACGACGGCGGGCGAGGGCAGCATCACGGGGCTCTACACGGTGCTCGTCGAGGGCGACGACATGAACGAGCCCGTGGCGGACGCGGCCCGCTCCCTGCTCGACGGGCACATCGAGCTCAAGCGCAGCATCGCCGAGCGCGGCCGCTACCCGGCGATCGACGTGCTGACGAGCCTCTCCCGCGTGATGCCCGACGTGACGACACCCGAGCACCGCGCCCTCGCGAGCCAGGCGCGCCAAATCCTCGCGACCTACCGCGACGCCGAGGACCTGATCTCGGTCGGCGCCTATCAGGACGGCGCGGATCCGCGCATCGATCGTGCGCGCAAGCTCGAGCCGGCGTTGCAGACCTTCCTGAGCCAGCCCCGCGGCGAGCGGACCTCGATCGCCGACGGGCTCGCGGCGCTTCGGGGCGTGCTCGGAGGGCGTGGGAAATGAGGCGATTCCGATTCCGACTGGAAGGCGTGCTGCGGATCCGGGGCTTCGAGCTCGAACGGGCGCGGGTCCGCCTCGCGCAGCTCGAGCAGGAGGCGCGCCAGCGTCGTGCGCGACTCGAGCAGGCGCGTGCGTGGCTCGTGCGCGGGGGGGAGATCCTCGCCCGCGAGACGACGCAGGGGGCCGAGGGACCGCGCCTCGCGGTGCGCGCCGAGGGCGTCTCGATCGGCCGCCTCGCCGTCGCCCGCGCGGAGCGCGCCCTCGCCGATCTCGTGCCTGCCCTCCAGGCGGCGCGCGAAGCGGTCCGGCGCGCACGGATGCAGGTGCGCAGCCTCGAGAAGCTGCGCGAACGACGCGCCGAGGCCCATCGGATCGCGGCCCTCGCGGCCGAGCAGAACGAGCTCGAGGAGCTCGCCCTGGCGCGGCGCGGGCCGCGTGAGCCGGGGGCGAGGCTTGCGCTCGAAGGGAGGGGCGGAGCATGACCCGATGCGCCCGGCCGGATCGCTTGCGGGGCTTCGTGCTCGGACTGCTCTTGGTCGCAGGACTCGGCCTCGTCCCGACCGCCGACGCGGCCGACGAGGCGCAACCGAGGTCGGTCACGAGTGACGAGGATCCGCGCGTCGATGCCGCGGATCCGCTCAAGGACGCAGGCGATGCACCGGACCTGCTGAATGCGCCCGGCCTGTCGAAGGGCGTGGACGCGATCATCGCGGAGATCCGCAAGCGCGAGGTCGATCTCCAGCGGCGCGAGCAGCGCGTCGCCGAGCGCGAGCGGGCCGTCGTCGAGATCGAGAACCTGATCGACCGACGATCCCTCGAGCTCGATCGCATCCGCCAGGAGGTCGAGGATCGCATCAGCGAGTGGGCCGCCCAGGGCGAGGATCGCGTGATGCAGCTCGCGAACGTCTACTCGTCGATGCCGCCGGAGAAGGCGGGCGACCTGCTCGGGAAGCTCGACCTCGACCTGGCGGTCGCGGTCGTACGCAGCATGAAGAAGAAGCAGTCGGCGGGCGTGCTGGCGGCGATGCGGCCGGACAAGGCGCTGCTCGTGAGCCGACGCCTGCTCAAGCCACTCGATCCGACCACCGACGCGCCCGCCGCACGGCGCGACTGAGTCGCGCGGAATCGGATCGCAAGGAGAGACGCGATGAACGTGGACGTGATGAGTGCACTCGATGGGGCCGCGGCCGCCGTCGAGCCCCCGGCCCGCAACGCCGGCCGGGGCGATTTTCCGAAGGCCCTGCGTTCCTCCCTGGACGGGGAAGACGCGTCGCGAGCGCGCACGGAGGGGGGGGCGGCCCGCGAGGCGAAGCCGGCGCGCGAGGCCAGCGGTCAGGCCTCGAGTGTGGATACGCGGCGGTCGGTCGAGCGACGTCCGGGTCGTGACGAGGCGGCCAGGACGACCTCGCGGGACGAGACCACCGACCGGACGGACGGCTCCGAAGATGCGGAGGCTGCACGCGCGGCCGAGGCGCGGAGCGGGGAACCGAGCACGGACGAGTCGGCCGCGCCGCGCGACGAGGCGGACGACGACGCGATCGATGCCGCGACGGTCGGGGCGGCGAGCTCGGTGCTCGCGGAGGCGCTGCGCGCGGCGGCCGGGCTCGAGGCGCGCGAGGCCGTCGAGGGGAGCCCGAGCGAGCTCGACGTGGACGTCGAGGCGGAGACGGCGGGACGGGCGGTGATCGAGGCCGCGTCGGAAGACGAGGGCGAGGTCCGCGATGGGGAGATCGATCCCGAGATCGCGCGGGAGCTGCTGGCCGAGGCGCGCGCCGCGGCCGGCGAGACCACCGGCGAGGCGGGACGCGAAGCGGGCCCGCGCCGGGAGCGCAGCACGCGCGATGCGGTCACGGCGGTCGAGACGCGGGATGCGCTCGCCGAGCCGGCGGAGGTCGAGGCCGAGGTGGTCGCGGTGGCGTCCGAGGCCGTCGCGGAAGAGGGCGCCCGGGACGGGCGCGAAGAGAACGGGGACGCCGCGGATCGATCCGCCCTGGCGGCCGAGGCACTCGCGGATCGGGACGCGGCGGCGCAGGCCGACGTCACGGCCGAGCTCGCGTCGGCGCGATCGGTCGAGACGCACGAAGGGACGGTCCGAGCACCCGAGACGATCGCGGTCGAAGGCGCCGGTCAGGTCGCGAGTCCGGTCGCGGGTCTCGCGACCGAGACCACGCCGGTCGGGACGCCGGGGCAGCCCCAGCCGGCGGCGGCCTCGGAAGCGATCGCGGTGCAGACCGAGTGGCTGGCGACGCGCGGCGGTGGCACCGCGCGGCTGGTGCTGCACCCGCCGGATCTCGGCGAGCTTGCGATCCGGGTGACGCTGCGTGGTGGCGCCGTCGACGTCGTGATGGTCGCGCAGGAGGCGACCGCGCAGCATCTTGCCGAGGACCAGTCGGAGCGCCTGGCGCAGGCGTTCTCGAGTCGCGACCTGCGCCTCGAGGGCTTCGAGGTCAGGCGCGGTCAACCCGAAGAGCTCGACCTGTCCGCCGGTGGTCGCTTCGCCGACGCGCGGGATGGTCGCGAGGGGCGCGGGGAGGACGCGGGCTCGCGCGAGGCGCGCGGGGCCGAGCGGGGCGTGCTCCGGGGCGTCGGGGGAGGCGCGCGCGAAGCCGCGTCCGTGCCGCCGCGCATCCTGACCACGACGCGCCCGACCGGAGTCGATCTCCGGATCTGATGGATGGTGCGGTCGCCGGCTCGACCGGCACCGCGAAGGAGGAAGGACATGCCCGTCGGAGGACTCGACAGCGTCGGCATCCAGTCCGCGCTGACCGCTCAGGCCGAGCGGCAGGCGGCCGAGGACGAGGTCGGAAAGAACCAGTTCCTCGAGATGCTCGTGGCGCAGCTCGAGAACCAGGACCCCCTCAACCCGCAGGACTCCGCGGAGTTCGCCGCCCAGCTCGCGCAGTTCTCGACGGTCGAGCAGCTCGTGGCGATGCGGGCCGGGATCGATCAGCTCGTCGCGCTCGGCCAGTCGGGCGGTGGCGCGAGCGGTGGCGGCTCGAGCGCCGCGTCGTCGCTCGATCCGATGCAGCTCATCGGGCGCGAGGTCGTCGTCTTCGGCAGTCAGATCGAGGTCGACTCGCAGCAGTCGCTCGTCCGGATGCCGCTGCGTACGATCGACGAGGCGAACCGGGCCGAGGTCGTCGTTCGCGATGCGAATGGAGTCATCCGCCATCGCGCCTCGATCCTCCCGACCTCGGAGGACGGGCTGCCGACGTCGCTGCGGCCCGGGGATCACGAGTTCGTCTTCGATCCCGCCGCGCGCAATCTCGCGCCCGGCGTCTACTCGATCGAGTTCGTGGCGGCGGATGCGAGCGGCGATCCGGTGACCGTGCTGCCGATGGTCGAAGGGCTCGTCACAGGCGCGATCGTCGCCGGCGACCCGAGCATCCGGCTCGGCAACCGGGTCTTCAGTGTCGACGACGTGCTCGAGGTGCGCATCGCGGGTACGGCGGGTGGAGCGGGCTCGACCGCATCGGGCGCGGCCGGCGCGGCGGTCGGGGGCGGACAGCTGGTCTTCCAGCGCCCGACCGGGGCGGCGCCGCAGGGGGTGACGGGCTCGTGAGATTCGAAGAGGTCCTCGACGGGGTGCTGGAGGCGGACGACGGCCTGCTGCTCCGCCTCGGGGCCTGGGAACGGATGACGGGCGGGCGAACGACTCGGCGCGGATGGACCGCGCGCGTCCTCGCCGCCCTGAGAGAACGATCAGGGAAGATCATCGGGCTCCGACGCGCAGCGGGCGCAGGAGCCAGGTCAAGAAGGAGTGGATCATGTCATTGACGAATGCCCTGTTCAGCAGTGTGAGCGGACTCGAGACCGCGGCGACGCAGATCTCGATCATCGGCGACAACATCGCCAACGCGAACACGCCGGGCTTCAAGGAGAAGCGCGCCGAGTTCTCGGCCGTGCTCGGTCAGAGCATCACGGCGGGCTCGGGCTTCGCGCAGGTGGGCGCGGGTGCGCGCGTGAACGACGTCGGCACGATCTTCACCCAGGGCGTCTTCGAGACGACCCAGCGTCCGACGGATCTCGGCATCGAGGGCCGTGGCTTCTTCGTGCTCGAGGGCAGCTTCGGCCGCTCCTACACGCGCAGCGGCATCTTCGGCTTCGACCAGAACGGCTTCCTGGTCGACCCGAACAACAACCGCCTGCAGGGCTACGGCATCGACCCCGCGACCGGCCAGTCGAATAGCGTGCTCGGCGACATCCAGGTCAACCTGCCGCTCTCGCCGCCGCAGCTGACCTCGTCGATCCAGCTCGGGATGAACCTCGATGCAACGTCGCGGATCATCCCCAGCGCCGCTCCGCCGGCTTCGCCCTTCGATCCCGCGGATGCCCAGAATACGTCGAATGCCCGGGAGGTCGTCACGATCTACGACTCCCTCGGGACCGCGCGTCAGGTCACGATCTTCTTCACGAAGGTCGCGGCCAGCGAGTGGGAGTACAACGTGACGCTCGCCGACGCGGACTCGGGCACGCCGACGGGGGATCAGTTCGTGATCCAGACGAACGGCACGGGACGGCTCCTCTTCAATCCGGACGGCTCGCTCGAGTCCGTCGATGGCGGCACGGCCTTCCAGGACATCGTCTTCGATCTCGAGACCTCGAACGGGTCGCTCCAGAACCAGACGGTCTCCTTCAACATGGGGCCGCTCGGTGCGGGCGGGAACTACACGGGCCCCGTCTCGACGCAGTTCAACCAGGAGACCGTGACGAATTTCGTCACCCAGGACGGCTTCGCCCCGGGCACCCTCTCGGCCCTCGAGATCGACGAGAACGGGATGCTGAACGGCGTCTTCTCGAACGGCATCACGAGCTCGCTGGCCCAGGTGGCGCTCGCGAACTTCGGCAACGTCGAGGGGCTCACGGAGATCGGCGGCAGCCGCGTCATCGAGTCGGTCGAGTCGGGCGCGCCCGTGCTCGCCCCGGCGAATAGCGGCAACCTCGGCTCGATCCGATCGAGCTCCCTCGAGAAGTCGAACGTCGATCTCGCCCAGCAGTTCGTGAACCTGATCGTGAGCCAGCGCGCCTTCCAGGCCAACACGCGCACGGTCTCCGTCGCGAACGAGCTGCTCGCGAACCTCGTGGCCCTCGGCCAGTAGCGCGACGGTTCGCCGCGCACGTCCGCGTCGCATTCCGCGCGCTCGGGTCGCAGGGCCCGAGCGCGCCAGCGGCGTGGACGCTCGCCGATCGCGGCGTCGCCGCGTGGGCGCGCTGCTCCCCCTCGAGCGGCGTGTTATCCTCGCGCGCCGAAGGGGGAGGGGCGCGTGGGCCAGGGCGACGGGGTGACGTCGGGGCGTGGACGAAGACGTACCGTGCTTGCCCGGCTGGCTGCGGCCACCCTGCTCCTCGGGTCGTCGGGCGGGCTCGCCGTCCCCGGCCCCGCCCTCGCGGAGTCGCCGGATGTCGGCGCGCCGGCGGCGGATCGCTTCGACCTGGTCGTGCTCGACGCCGGCCATGGCGGTCACGACGAGGGCGCGACGGGGCCCTCGGGTCTACACGAGAAGGACCTCGTCCTCGACGTGACGAAGCGTCTGGCCGAGCACCTGCGCGAGCGGGGGCTCGAGGTCGTGTTGACCCGCACGGGCGATCGGTTCCTGTCGCTCGAGGAGCGGACCGCCGTCGCCAACGACGCCCGCGCCGATCTCTTCCTGTCGATCCACGCGAATGCCTCGCAGAGCCGCCGGCCGAGCGGAGTCGAGACCTACTTCGCGTCGCTCGACGCGACGGACGACGCGGCCCGGGCGACGGCCGAGCGCGAGAACAGCGCCTTCGGGGCCGAGGCGCGTGCACTCGATCCGTCCGATCCCCTGGCCGCGATCCTCGGCGACCTGATCGAGACGGAGCATCTGCAGGAGTCGAGCGAGTTCGCCAAGCTCGCCCAGTCGGAGCTGTCGCGCGTCGCGCGCTCGCGATCCCGGGGCGTGAAGCAGGCGCCTTTCGTCGTATTGATGGGCGTGCGGATGCCGGCATCGCTGGTCGAGATCGGCTTCATCACGAATCCCGACGAAGAGAAGACGCTGCGCAATGGGCGCCGACGCGACGCGATCGTGGGGGCGCTCGCCGAGGCGGTGCTCGCGTTCCGCGAGCGGTACGATGCGCGGCGTGGCGTCGGAACGATCGAGCGGACGGCGAGCCGGGCACGCTGATTCGGTGAGGATGCGGACGGCGAGCCGGGCACGCTGATTCGGTGAGGATGCGGACGGCGAGCCGGGCACGCTGAGACGGTGTGGACGCGCGCGCGAGCCGGGGACGCTGAGACGGAGCGGGTGCGCGAAACGAGCGGGGTACGGATGCGGAGCGATGGACGACGGCCGGACGAGCTGCGGCCGCTGGTCTTCGAGGCGGACTTCACGGAGCAGCCGCTCGGGTCGGTGCTGACGAGTCAGGGACGGACGAAGGTGCTCTGCACGGTGAGTGAAGAGCCCGCCGTGCCGCGTTGGCTGCGGGGCAGCGGTCGGGGCTGGCTGACGGCGGAGTACTCGATGCTGCCCGGGGCGACCGACAGCCGGAGCGAACGGGAGGCGAGCCGCGGACGGCTCTCCGGACGCACGATGGAGATCCAGCGCCTGATCGGGCGGAGTCTGCGCGCCGTGGTGGATCTCTCGGCGCTGGGCGAGCGGACGCTCTGGGTCGACTGCGACGTGCTCCAGGCCGACGGAGGCACGCGCACCGCCTCGATCAGCGGCGCCTTCGTCGCACTCGCGATCGCGCTCGCCCGGCTCGATCGGAAGGGAGCGCTGCCGGGCAAGGTGCTGCTCGATCAGGTGGCGGCGGTCTCCGTCGGTGTGATCGATGGGGAGCCGCGACTCGATCTGCCCTACGAGGAGGACTCGCGGGCCGCGGTCGACATGAACGTCGTGGCGACCGGCGCAGGTCGATTCGTCGAGGTGCAGGGCACCGGGGAGGACGGCACCTTCGATCGCGGAGAGCTGGATGGTCTGCTCGATCTGGCCCTCGGCGGGATCGACGCGATCGTCGCTCGCCAGCGCGAGGCGATCGAAGGCGCGGGCTACGCGCTCGCCCGGCTCCTGCGCGGGAACGGATGAGTCGGGTCGCCCGTCCCCGCCTCGTGGTCGCGAGCCAGAACCCCGGCAAGGCGCGCGAGATCGGCCGTCTCTTCCCGGACTACGAGGTCCTGTCGTTGGCGGGGCTTGCGCCGGTCGATTTTCCCGAAGAGGGCGGGGACTACGCCGAGAACGCGCGCACCAAGGCGCTCGTCGCGGCGCGCGCCACGGGGCTGCCCTGCGTGGCGGACGATTCGGGTCTGGAGGTCGAAGCGCTCGGGGGGGCGCCCGGTCCCTACTCGGCGCGGTACGGCGGACCCGGCCTCGACGATCGCGGGCGCTACGAGGCGCTCCTCGGAGCACTCCGCGACGTTGCGCCGCCGCGACGGGCGCGCTTCGTCTGTCACGCGGCGGTCGCGACGCCCGATGGGCGGAGTGCGCTGGCTGAAGGAGCGTGTCGCGGCGAGATCCTCGAGTCGGCGCACGGCGAGGGCGGCTTCGGCTACGACCCGGTCTTCCGGCCGGAGGGGCATCAGCGGTCGATGGCCGAGCTCTCGCGCGAGGAGAAGGACGCCCTCAGCCATCGTGGCCGGGCGTTCGAGGCCCTGCGGCGAGAGGTCGCCGCGCTGCTCGGCCGGGACGGCTGAGCGCGCCGCCTGCCGAGGGCCGGACGCGTGGCGTCCGGGCACCGCGCTCAGACCTCGAGGGCCTCCATCCGCTCGTGGATGAAGCGGGCGATCGTCGCGTGCTGCTTCGCGTCGAGATTCTCGAAGCGGACGCCCATGCCGAGCGGCAGGTTGGGGCGCTGCAGGTTGCCGGGCACGTTCGAGAAGGCGACGACACCGTCGAGCTCGAGCGGCTGCTCGCCGATCGTGAAGATCAGCTTGAGCCGCGCGCCGTCCATGCTGGCGCGGGAGGTCTCGATGAAGCAGCCGCCCTCGGAGAGGTTGTAGAGGATGCCGTTCTTCTCGCGCCCGCCGACGAGCATCCGGGTCGGCGCATGGATCGGTGCGCGCCGGGAGCTGCGGATCGCGGACTGCGCCTCGCCGGACACGAGGCGATTGATCTGGAAGCGCAGCACGCCTTCGTCGTAGCCGTCCCAGAGCGCGAGCAGGACGTCCGCGCGTCGCAGGTCCGAGCGTTGGGCCGAGGACGGGACCTTTCCGTAGGCCATCGCCGGCAACACCGGCTCCCGTCGCCGCATGCTCTTCATCGCCTTCGCGACCTGCCGACCCGGGAGATCCGCCGGGATCAGGACGGCGGCGACGGCGTACTGGCGGGACTTCACGGTCTCCGCCGCCTCCTCGAGGTCGGCGACGCGGATCGGCTCGATGCCCAGCCGGACGAGCTGCACCGCGAGACGCTTGGTGCGCGCGGGGTCGGACTCGATCAGCAGGACGAAATGGCCGGTCGGCATGCCCGATGGATCGGGCCTTCCATGGGTCGGCTTGAGGGGTGCGACTTCGGCGGGCCGTCTCAGGCCGCGTTCCGCTCGGGATGGAGCAGATGTGCGAGCACCTCGGCCGGCGTCGGTGAGTCGGGGTCGAAGCGAAGGAGGCGCCGCTCGAGGCGACGTCGGGCCCTGGGTGCTAGGCGAGCCCCCTCTTCGCGGAGCAGTCGTCCGAGGGCTTGCTGGACGAAACGCGTCACCTGGGTCCGATCGAGCGCGTCGGGGTCTCCCCCCGCATCCCAGATCGCCAGCCACAGGTCGTAGCGCGAGATCCTGCGGTCGAGGGCCACGGAGATCTCGGCGTGAAGGTGATCGAAGTAGCGGCGTCCCATGGGCCCGGGGCTCCGTGCAGCTGGGCCGGCTCTGAGCCGGCGCGGGAGGGTCCCGATTGAGTGGTGATCCAGCCCCGTTTGTGTCGGGCCCCGGGCGATCGAAGGCGGTGGGGGCAGCGACCCGGCCGGCGACGCAGGGCCCGGCGCGCGATGGCTGCGGTGGCCGTGCAGCGGATTCGCAGGGGCGCGGCAACTTGCGGGGCCGTCCGCGGGGCACCCCCTGCGGCCTTTCCAGCGGGGCACCCCTCCTTTATACAGTGCGGCGGCCAGGAGACCGCCGGTCGAAGGGGAGCGGCGGACGTGTCCCGGCCTCGCCTCGCCGTCCGCTCGCCGGGCGGAGGGCGATGCGGCGGGACCGGCGCGGGGATCCCAGGCCGGGAGCGGGAGTCGCGTTGGCCGCCGATGAAACCAGACGATCGCCCGACGCGTATGCCGAGACGTCCGATGCACGTTTCGCCGAGTGGATGGCCGCGGCGCAGCGAGGCGACGGGGACGCGTACCGTGCGCTGCTCGAGGCCCTGCGGCCGCGCATCCGGGCGCTCGTCGGCGCGCGGGTGCGCGATCCGGCGGCGGCGGAGGACGTCGTGCAGAACGCGCTGCTCTCGATCCATCGAGGTCGCGCCAGCTACCGCCCGGAGCGCCCCTTCATGCCCTGGATGCGCGCCATCGTCCGCAACGCGATCGTCGACCACTTCCGCGATCGCGCGCGTCGGGGCGATCGCGAGATTCCCCTGGACGTCGAGCTGTGGGCGGACGACGACTCCGGACGAGAAGTCGACGACGCGGTGTTGCCGCCCGAGCTCGCCGCCGCGCTCGCGGCGCTGCCGCCGGCCCAGCGGGAGGCCGTGACGCTGATCCAGGTCGAAGGGCTGTCGGTCGCGGAGGCCGCATTGCGCGCCGGCGTGTCGGCGGGCGCGCTCAAGGTCCGGGCCCATCGCGGCTACCGCGCGATGCGCGCGTCGCTCGACGGCGCCCGGATCGGGGGGGAGTGGCGATCGGGGGCGCTGCCCGGGGCCGGGCCGGGGCAGGGCGGACGGGGCACACGATGAGCGATGCGACCGAGCGATTGATCGACGGACTCGTCGCGGACCTCGCGCCGGTGCGACCGCTGCCTCGCATGCGTTCCGCCTTCGCCGTGATCGTCGCGCTTTGGGCGGGGCTGCTCGGCGCACTGGCCTGGCGGCAGACGACGCTGACGGGCGGCGTCGCGGCCGTCGGCTGGCTGATGGATCGTGTCTATCTCGTCGCCTTCGTGGCGCTGATCGTCGCGGCACTCGGCGGGACCGTGTCGGCTCTCGCCTCCGGCACGCCCGGGCGGGAGCGACTCGAGCTGGGCGGACTCGGCGCCGCCTGCTCGGGGCTCTTCGCGGGCGCGATCGTGTGCGTGGTGGGCATGCTGGGCGGGCCCGGGACGGCGGCGCTCGTGGCAGGCACGCGGGAGGGGATGTGTCTCGGCGAGAGCGCGCTGCTCTCGCTGCTGCCGGCGGGCGTGATCCTGGCGTTCCTGGTGCGGGGCTGGGCGATGCGGCCGTGGCGTGCCGCGGGGATTGCGCTGCTGGCTTCCGGAGCACTCGGCGCCTCGATCGTTCATTTCGGTTGCGGCTTCCTCGAGCCCGGTCACGTCCTGCTCAGCCACCTGAGCGTGCCCCTCGTGCTCGTCCTGCTCGGCCTCTACCCGCTCGGCCTGCTGCTCGCCCGACGCACCGGCTGAGCGTGGGCGATCGCTCGGGTGCGTGAGCCCGGCGTGGTCGACAGGCTGCGGGGGGCTGCCTAAGGTTGCGCGCCGTGGAGAGCGGACCGACCCATCTGCTGCTGGTGCGCCACGGCGAGACCCCCTGGAATGCGGCGGGTCGATGGCAGGGACACGGGGATCCCGGACTCTCCGAGCGCGGTCGCGCCCAGGCGCGCGAGCTCGCGCGGATCCTGGTCGCGGAGCGCGATGCGGGCGACGACTGGCAGGGCGTCGTGGCGAGTGATCTCGCGCGGGCGCGGGAGACGGCGGAGGTCGTGGCGCGGGCCCTCGACGTGGGGCTCGAGCTGGATGCGCGGCTGCGGGAGCTCGACGTGGGGCGATGGTCCGGGCTGACGCGGGAGGAGATCCTGGCGCGAGACCCGGAGACCCTGGCCGCCTTCGAGCGGGGATTGCCCGACGTGCGCCCCGGCGGCGGCGAATGTCGCGTCGAGATCCGCGAGCGCGCGCAGGCCTTCGTCGGGGATCTGGCACGTCGACGAGCCGGCGAGAGGCTCGTCGTGGTGACGCATCTGGGTGTGATCCGGGCCCTGGTGCCCGGCAGTCGACCCGCAAACACGGAGCGGATCGCGGTCGTCGCGGAGACGATCGCTTCGCGGCCGATCGATCGCAGTCAGCGGCCTGGCGAGGGGCCGCTCTAGACCGCGCCCGGCGCGACCGGACGCACGGATCGCAGGACGCGCAGGCCTTCGAAGAGGATCCAGAGGTCGAGCGCGAGAATCACCGTGCCCGAGAGCGAGAGCAGCCAGAGCTCTTCGAAGCGTGCGTAGTAGCCCATCAGCTCGCCGACCATCGCCCAGGCCGTCACGATCGCGACGGCCACCATCGGGACGAGGGTATAGACGTAGGGGCGTCCGTTCCGCTTGAGCCAGACCGAGACGATCAGGAGCGTCACGCCGGCCACCAACTGGTTCGTCGTGCCGAAGAGCGGCCAGAGGGCGAGGCCGCCCTGACCGTTGCCCTGGGTCACGGCGAGCAGCAGCGCGCTGCCCACGCCGAGTGCGCCCGCGACGAAGCGGTTGCCGAGGGGCTTCACGTGATAGGCGTCGCCGAGCTCGGCCAGGACGAGGCGCTGGATGCGCGCGCCCGTGTCGAGGGAGGTGGCCGCGAAGGCGATCACCATCACGGCCATGAAGGTGCGCGCCGTCTCGAAGGGGATGCCGAGGGCCGCGACGAAGTGGGCCCCCCCGCTCACGAAGGCGTCGAGCTTCGCTGCGAGCCCGTCCGCTGCACCCCAGCTCGAATAGTGGTGCCACCAGTCCGCCGACGTCTCGAAGCCCGCCGTCGCCGCCAGCACCGCCATCAGCCCGAGGAAGCCCTCGGCGAGCATGCCGCCGTAGCCGATCGAGCGCGCATCCGTCATGCGATCCAGCTGCTTTGAGGTCGTGCCCGAGGACACGAGCCCGTGGAAGCCGGAGATCGCGCCGCAGGCGATCGTGACGAAGAGGAAGGGGATCAGCGCCGGCGCGCCTTCCGGCCGGGGATTCAGCGCCGGCGCGACCACCGCCGGCCGGAGCACGACGAGGCCCGCCGAGAGCACGGCCAGCCCCGTCACGAGCTGATGCGAGTTCAGGTAGTCCCTCGGCTGCAGCAGCAGCCAGACCGGCATCACCGAGGCCGCAAACGAGTAGAGGAGCAGCAGCCAGACCCAGGTCATGACCGAGACGTCGGCGACGGCCGGGACGGCGGCGACGAAGGCCTCGCCGTAGAAGACCGAGACGAGCAGGATCGCATAACAGACGAGCGAGGGCACGAACATCGGCAGCCGCCGCTTGTAGACGAGCCAGCCGAGGGTCATCGCGACGACGATCTGGATGTTGATCGGGAAGATCGAGCTCGGGGTCGAGACGAAGAGCGTCGCGATGATGTAGGCGAAGACGGCCAGGACGACCCAGATGAGCAGGGAGATGATGATCAGGAAGAGGGTGCGGACGCGGGGGCCGACGACGCTGCCGGCGATGTCGCCGATCGAGCGGCCGCGGTGGCGCGCGCTGATCACGAGGGCGGAGAAGTCGTGGGCGGCTCCCATGAAGACCGTCCCGGCGCAGACCCAGACGAGCGCCGGCAGCCAGCCCCAGATCACGGCGATCGCCGGCCCCACGATCGGTGCGGCACCGGCGATCGAGGCGAAGTGGTGGCCCCAGAGCACGTGCCGGCGGGTCGGGACGTAGTCGACGCCGTCCGTGAGCTCGCGCGAGGGAACCGGCTCGTCGTCGGCGAGGACGAAGATGCTCCGGGCGAGGAAGCCGGCGTAGAAGCGGTAGCCGAGGGCGAAGACGGCGAAGACGAGGCAGGCGAGGACGGCGGCGTTCACGCGGGGCACTCCGGGCGATCGGATCGCGCCGGACGGTACCCCAGCCGCGGCCGTTCGGATCGCGGCGGGTTGCGGTCCTGACAGCGACCGCTCGGACCGGCGGCGATCGCGGACGTGGCGGTCCCTGCTCGGACCGTCGGCGGTCGCGGACGTGGCGGCGCCTGATCGGACCGTCGGCGGTCGCGGACGTGGCGGCGCCTGATCGGACCGTCGGTGTGGGGGAGGCGATCGCCTCAGGCGGTGGGCTGGGTCTGCGGCGCCCCGCGCATGCGGCGCGAGATCACGAGCACGCCGGTCACGGCGATCACGCCCCCCGTGAGATCGATCAATACGTCCCAGGGACTGCCCGTGCGTGCGTCCGAGAGGGCCTGGCGCGCCTCGTCGGCGCTCGCGAGGGTGGCGACGATGAAGAGGGCGGCCGAGCAGGCGGTGGCGATCTGGTGACGATGGGCCGTGATCAGAGCGGCCCGGAAGGTGAGCAGGGCGAGGATCGCGTACTCGACGACGTGCGCGGCCTTGCGTGCGCCCAGGTAGATCCGGTAGCGCGTCCGGTAGTCCATGTCGCCGATCAGCCAGTCGAGCCAGACGCCCATCACGTCGCTCGTGTTGCGCAGCGAGAAGGCGTCGGTCCCGAGGAACCAGACGATGGCGGCCCAGATCACGACGAGGGTCCAGGCGATCGCGATGCGTCGTCGCGATCGCTCCGCCTTGCGGGTCTCGTCGGAGTCGCCTCGGGACAAGGATCGCCTCATGGAGGGGGAACGTAGCTCGCTGCGCCGGATGACCGACGCGCAGCTCCCGGGGGCGTCGGGCTCGGTATCGTCTCGGGATGGCTCCCCTCGAGATCGGTCTGATCTACGAAACATTTGAGACCTATCCGGCCCGCGCCGACGATCCGCCCGATGCCGCGGTCGAATACGAGCCCGAATCGACGATCGTCGCGCTCGAGGAGGCCATCGCGCGGCTCGGTCACCGCCCGCGCCGCCTGGGTTCACCCCACGCGCTGTTGGCCCGGCTCGCGACCGGCGGGGGCGACGCGCTCGCGGCCGGGGGGCGCGAGTCCCTTGCGAAGGTGCTCGGGGTCGACGCGGCGTTCAATCTGGCCGAGGGCCATGGCGGACGGAATCGCGAGGCCTGGGCGCCGGTGTTGCTCGAGATGGCAGGCGTGCCGACCCTCGGCTCCGACGCACTGAGCCTCTCGCTCTCGCTGGACAAGGCCTGGGCGAATCGCTGGGTCGCGGCCGGGGGACTGCGGGTCGCGGCGCAGGGCGAGATGTCGACCGGGCGGGAGGCGCTCGAGGGGCCGCTGCCCGCCGACTTCCCGCTCTTCGTGAAGCCGCGCTGGGAAGGAACCGCCAAGGGCATTCGCGCGACCTCCCGCGTCGCCTCGCGCGAGGCGCTCGCTCGCGAGGTCGAGCGGATCCGGCGCGACTACCGTCAGCCCGCGCTCGTCGAGGAGTTCGTCTCCGGTCCCGAATACACGGTCACCGTCGTCGGCAACGCGCCCCCGCGCGCCTGGCCGGTCGTCCAGCGCGCCCTCGACCGTGAGACCCGCATCGGCCTCCACGCCCTCGAAGGGCCGGGGCGTCCGAGCCCGTCCGCCGCCCTCGCACCGCTGGTGGAGGGCGTGCTCGAGCCCGAGCTGGAGTCGCGTCTCGGCAACCTGGCGGTGCGCGCCTTCCAGCTCTTCGGCTGTCACGACTTCGCGCGCGTCGACTTCCGCCTCGACGCCGCCGACGAGCCGGTCTTCCTCGAGATCAACCCGCTGCCGACCTTTGCGACCGATGGCACCTTCGCCATCCTCGCGGAGCTCGAGGGCTGCTCGCTCGCGGAGATGCTGGGACGCTGCATCCGGGCGGGGCTCGAACGGCTCGGGCTGGCCTGAGCCCGTTCGTCCGGCTGCCGGCCCACGCGCGTCGACGGGTCGGCGGAGGCTCGCTCGCGGGCGGGGTGAGGAGGTCGGGGGGCGCGATGCAGAGGGCGGAGCGGAAAGAGGCGGCGCAGGCGTCCGACGCATCGGAGGTGGCGGTCGCGTGGCCGCTCGTGCCGACGCGTCCGCCCGAAGGCGTCGCCGAGTCGGACTGGACGGACTGGGGCTGGCAGATGCGCCACCGGATCCGCGATGTGGCGTCGCTGCGCGAGTGGATCGATCCGACCCCCGACGAGGAGCAGGCGATCGAGGCGCTGGCCCGCCGCTTCCGCTTCGTGATCACGCCCTACTACGCCTCGCTCATGTCGCGTACGGATCCGGATTGCCCGATCCGACGTCAGGTCGTGCCGCGGATGGACGAGCTCGGGGATCGGGCGGGGCTCTCGGATCCCTTGGGCGAGGTCGCACACTCGCCGGTCAAGAACGTGATCCGGGTCTACCCCGACCGCATCGCCTTCTGCGTCAACAACGAGTGCGCCCTCTACTGCCGCTACTGCCTGCGCAAACGCATGGTCGGCGACGAGGAGTGGACGATGCAGAAGCGGGAGCTCGAGCGCGCGCTCGAGTGGATCGCCGCGACGCCGGCGATCCGCGACGTGCTGCTCACGGGCGGCGACCCGCTCGTGTTCTCCGATGCGCGCCTCGAGTGGCTGCTCGAACGGCTGCGGGCGATCCCGCACGTGGAGCTGATCCGCCTGGGCACCCGGCTGCCCGTGACGCTGCCCTTCCGCGTGACCGAGGCGCTCTGCGCGATGCTCGAGCGCTTCCACCCGATCTGGGTCAACACGCACTTCAATCATCCCCGCGAGCTGACGGCCGACGCCGCCCGGGCCTGCGACCGCCTGTTGCGCGCGGGCATCCCGGTCGGCAACCAGAGCGTGCTCTTGCGCGGGATCAACGACTCGCTGCCCGTGATGCAGGGGCTCTGCGAGACCCTCGTGCGCATGCGCGTGCGGCCCTACTACGTCTACCAGGCCCAGCTGCTCGAAGGCACCGCGCATTTCCGCGTGCCGATCGAGGACGGGATCGAGCTCTTTCGTCGCATGCGTGGGCGGACGAGCGGCTTCGCGATTCCCCAGTACGTTCTGGACACCCCCCATGGCAAGGTGCCGCTCGACCATCCCTTCGCGAAGGGACGCGAAGGCGACGACTTCGTGGTGGAGACGTGGGACGGTGCGATCTGGCGCGAGCCGAATCCCCGATGAAGCAGAACAGGCTCGGGGGCAGCGATGACTGAGCCGCAGGACGGCGGCCGGCGCGTCGCGAGCGCGGCGGGGCTGCTCGCGGCGAGCGTGCTCGCGGCCCGGCTGCTGGGCTTCGCACGTGATGCGCTCTTCGCGGGGCAGGTCGGCGTCGGCGCGGCGGCGGACGCGTACTTCGCCGCGTTCATGATCCCGGACATCCTCGGCTACCTGCTCGCAGCGGGCGCCGCATCGGTCGCCGTCACGCCGCCCTACGTCCGTCGCCTCGAGCGCGACGGGCCCGAGGCCGCCGCCCGCTTCGCGGCGGTCGTCGTCGGCAACGTCGGCTGGCTCTCGATCGCGCTGACCGTGGTGCTCTGGGTGGCCGGAGAGCCGCTGCTGCGCGCGCAGTTCGGCGCCTTCGACGAGGCGACCCTCGAAGAGACGCTGCGATTGATGCGGATCGTCCTGCCGGCCCAGATCTTCTTCCTGACGGGGGGCGCGCTGCGGGGCGTGCTGATGGCGCACGGCGTGTTCTGGCCGCAGGCCGCGGCCTCCGTCGTCTACAGCGCGATGCCGATCGTGGGCGGCCTGCTCTGGCCGGGCACGGACGGCTTCGCCTGGGGGACGCTGCTCGGCGCGGCGGTCGGGCAGTGGGCGATCCCGGTCGTGGCGTTGCGTCGGCTACCGGGTGCGGTCGGGCGGATGCGCGCGGGTCCCTTCGACGCGGACTTCCGTGAGTACGTCTGGCTGGCTTTGCCGCTCATGCTGGGCCTGGGGCTCACGACCGTCGACGAGTGGTACGAGAAGTGGGTGGGGGCGCGGGTGGCGCCGGGTGCGATCGCGGCGATCACCTACGCGCGCAAGCTGATGATGGCGCCGGTCGGCGTGGTGGGGCAGGCGGTGGGGGCCGCGCTCCTGCCGTCGCTGACGGCGCGGCACGAACGCGGCGACGTGCGGGGCTTCGACGGGCTGCTGACGGAGACGTTGCGCACGACCCTGGGCCTCGGGCTGCTGGCAGCGGCGGCCCTCGGTGTGCTGTCGCTGCCGCTGGTGCGGGCGCTCTACGAGCACGGCGAGTTCGGACGGGCGAACACGCTCGAGGTGTCGCGGCTGCTGGCGGTGCTGGCCTGCGCGGTGCCAGGCTGGGTCGTGCAGCAGGTCGCCGTCCGGGGCTTCTACGCGCGGGGCGAGATGTGGCGCGCGATGACGCTCAGCACGGTCGTCGCCCTCGCGGCGTTTCCGGTCTACCTGCAGGCCGGGCGAAGCGGCGGCATCGACGGCCTCGCAATCGCCTCGACCGGCGCGATCAGCGTGAGCGCCGCGATCACGATCGGCTGGCTGCGGCTGCGGAGCGGGGCGCCCGATCTCGGACTGCTGGTCGCCACCGGACTCCGAACCACCGTGCTGGCGACGCTCGCCGCACTCGTGACGGGGCTCGTGCTGGGGCTCTCGGAGCTCGTGCACGGCAACGCCTGGCTCGCGCTCTTCGTGGGCGCCGGGGTGTATGGCGTCGTCGCACTCGTCGGCGTCCGGCTCTTCGGCGATGGCCCCCTGCGCGCGGGCGTCGAGCGTGTGCTCGCGCGACTCGGCCGCGGGGCCGGGCGGCGTTCGTGACGTCGGGCGGCTGGCGCTTCTTCATCGACCGCGGCGGCACCTTCACGGATTGCCTCGCGATCTCGCCTTCCGGTGGGGTGCACGTGACGAAGGTGCTCTCCTCCGATCGCGCGCCGCTCGAGGCGATCGAGTCGGTCCTCGCACGCGCGGACGGTGGCGAAGCGAGTGACGTATTCCTCGCACGCGCGGACGGTGGAGAAGCGAGTGACGTATTCCTCGCACGCGCGGACGGCGGAGAAGCGAGTGACAAACTCCTCGCACGCGCGGCTGCCGGGGAAGCGAGCGGGGCGACCCCGGCCCGTGTCCGGCTCGGGACGACGGTCGCGACGAACGCGCTGCTCGAGCGGCGTGGCGCGGCGACGGCGTTGCTCACGAACGCGGGCCTCGCGGGCGTGTTCGACGTCGGCACCCAGGAGCGTCCGGCACTCTTCGAGCTCGAGATCGAACGCCCGCCTCGGCTGCAGCAGTGGCGGCTCGAGGCACCGGGCCGGCGGGACGCGCTGGGGGCCGTCGTCGAGCCGCTGGATCTCGGGGCGGCGCATCGCGCGCTCGCCCGGGCCCGCCGTGAAGGGGCCGTCTCGGTCGCGATCGTCGGTCTGCACGCACACGTCGATCCCGAGGACGAGCGCGCTCTCGGTCGGATCGCCGAGGCGCTCGGCTTCGAGCACGTTGCGCTCTCGCATGCCCTCGCTCGCGAGGTGGGCTTCCTCGCACGCGGCGAGACGGCGATCGCCGACGCCTATCTCACACCGCTGCTCCGAGGACACGTGCGGCGTCTCGAGGCGGCATTGCCCCGGGCCGAGCTGCGCTTCATGCAGTCTTCGGGCGGGCTCACGGACGCCGCGCGCTTTCGCGGTCCGAACGCGCTGCTCTCGGGGCCGGCGGGCGGCGTCGTCGCCACACGCCACGTCGCGCGACGCGCCGGACACGCCCGGGCGATCGGTTTCGACATGGGCGGGACCTCGACCGACGTGTCGCTCGTCGAAGGGGATCGGCTCGATCGCGCCTTCGAGAGCGAGGTGGGTGGGGTGCGGGTCAAGGCGCCGATGCTGCGCATCCACACGGTGGCGGCGGGTGGTGGCTCGCTGTGCCGCTTCGACGGCATCCGGCTCGTCGTCGGACCCGAGAGCGCGGGCTCCGATCCGGGACCGCTCTGCTACGGGCTGCGCGACGGCGCGGGTCGCCCGCGTGCGGAGACGCTCGCCGTGACCGACGTGAACCTCGCTCTCGGCCGCGTCGCCCCCGACCGCTTTCCCTTCCCGCTCGAGCTCGCGCCGGTCGAGCGGGCCCTCGACGAGCTGGTCGAGCGCCTCTCGCGTGCGGGATTCGCACGGACCCGCGATGAGGTCGCCGCGGGCTTCTTCGAGATCGCGAACGCGAACATGGCGCAGGCGATCCGCGAGGTGTCGGTCGCGGGGGGCGTCGATCCCCGTGACCACGTGCTCGTCGGCTTCGGTGGCGCTGGCGGCCAGCACGTCTGCGCCATCGCCCGGCAGCTCGGCCTCCGCGAGATCCTGCTCCACCCCTTCGCGGGACTGCTCTCGGCCTACGGGATCGGACTGGCGCCGCTGTCCTGGGACGGACAGCGCGATGGTCTCGGCCGCCTGCTGCCCGGGTCCGGTGCGCTCGCGAACGAGCTCGAGGTCGAGTGGCGAGCGCTCGAAGACGAGGCCCGGCATGCACTCGTGGCGGAGGGCGCTGCGCTCGGGTCGATCGAGCTCGAGCGGTCGCTCGACCTGGGCTACGTCGGCACGGAGACGGCCCTCGCGATTCCGTGGAGTCCGGACGCGAGCGAGCAGGTCGCCGTCGGGCGTGCGCGCTTCGCCGCCGCCCACCGCGAGCGCTACGGCTACGACCGGCCGGGACGGGCGATCGCGATCAAGGCGGTCCGCCTGCGCGCCTGGTCGCGGGAGGTAGACAGGGACCTCGTCGATCCGCCCGCCGACGTCACGCAGCGAACGCCCGCCCGGCCGCGCCCCCTGCGCACGACCCGCGCCTGGTTCCCGGATGCAGGCCGCGTCGACGCTCCGGTCTACGAGCGCGAGGCCCTCGAGCCGGGCCATCGCCTCGCGGGTCCGGCGCTCGTGCTCGAGGCGACGGGAACCGTCGTGCTCGACCCGGGCTTCGTGCTCGAGGTCGATGCCGACCGCGTGTTCCGCATCCGGCCGGCCGACGAAGCGCGGCGCGCGGGACCGAACGCGCGCAGCCGGGTCGACCTCGCCGAGTCCGATCCCGTCCGGCTCGAGGTGCTCGGCAATCGCTTCATGTCGATCGCGGAGCAGATGGGCGCCGTGCTGCGCAACACGTCCGTCTCGACCAACATCAAGGAGCGCCTCGATTACTCGTGCGCGGTCTTCGACGGGGAGGGCGGGCTCGTCGCGAATGCGCCGCACATCCCGGTCCATCTGGGGGCGATGGCCGATACGATCGCGGCCTTGCGCGAGCGCTTCGAGCCCTTTGCGCCGGGCGACGTGCTGGTCACGAACGATCCCTTCGCAGGCGGCTCGCATCTGCCCGACGTGACGGTCGTGACGCCGGTCTTCCGGGCGGGCGCTTCGCGGGCGGCGTTCTTCGTGGCGAGTCGGGGGCATCACGCCGATCTCGGGGGGCGCACGCCCGGCTCGATGCCCGCGGACTCCGAGCGGCTGGACGACGAGGGGGTGCTGATCGAGCCCTTCCACCTCGTGCGGGCGGGTCGCTTCGACGAGGCGCACATCCGGGCCGTGCTCGGTGCGGGGCCGTATCCGGCGCGTCGACCCGACGACAACGTGGCGGACCTCGAGGCGATGGTGGCGGCGAACCGGGCGGGGGCGGCGCTGCTCGACGCGCTCTGCGAAGAGGTGGGGGAGGCCGTCGTGCGCGTGACGATGGTCCAGCTGCAGCGCGCGGCGGCGACGAAGGTCGCCCTCGAGCTCGCGCGTCTACCCGCCGGTCGCCATCGCTTCGCCGACGCACTCGACGACGGCACACCGATCGCGGTCGAGCTGACGATCGAGCACGTCGCCGGGACAAGCGGCTCCGATGCACTTCCCGCCCGCACGCGGATCGACTTCGAAGGGACCGGCCCCGCCTCGCGCGGCAACCTCAACGCGCCGCCCGCCGTGGTGCGGGCGGCGGTGCTCTACGTGCTGCGGTCGCTCGTCGCCGAGCGCATCCCGCTGAACGGCGGCTGCCTCGCCCCGGTCGAGATCGTCGTCCCGCCCGGCTCGCTGCTCGATCCGCCGCGGGGCTCGGCCGTCGTCGGCGGCAACGTCGAGACCTCGCAGCGCATCGTGGACGTGCTGCTCGGCGCGCTCGGGCGGGCGGCGGCGAGCCAGGGGACGATGAACAACGTGACCTTCGGCGACGAGGCCTTCGGCTACTACGAGACGATCGGCGGCGGCGCCGGGGCGACGCCCTTCGCGCCGGGCGCCTCCGGCGTGCACACGCACATGACCAACACGCGCATCACCGACCCCGAGATCCTCGAGTCGCGCTTCCCGGTCCGGCTGCTCGAGTTCGGCCTGCGCCCGGGCTCCGGCGGCGAGGGCGCACGGCGAGGCGGCGACGGCCTCGTCCGCCGCTACCGATTCCTGCGACCCGTGCGGGTCTCCCTGCTCACGGAGCGCCGGACGCGTTCACCCTTCGGTCTGGCGGGTGGCGGGGCGGGCGCGCGGGGCCGGAATCGGATCCTGCGCCAGGGACGTACGGCGCCCGAGGAGGTCGGCTCGCGTGCGACGATCGAGCTCGATGCGGGCGACGAGCTCTGGATCGAGACGCCCGGCGGCGGTGGGCATGGACGAAGCGAAGCGCTCGAGGAGCGGGACGAACGCGAAGAGGCGCGCCGCACTTGATCTGCCGGGGCGGGGAGCCTAAGTTCCCGCCGGGCGCGTAGCTCAATTGGCAGAGCAAGTGGCTCTTAACCACTAGGTTCGGGGTTCGATTCCCCGCGCGCTCACCACCCGCTTCTTCCCTGTTTCCGCTGCTTCCGTCGCCGGGGCCCAACGAGCTGGGTCTCGACGGCGCAACGGACTCCATCGGGTCCTCCGTGATCGGATCGACGTCACGCGGTCGGGCGGGGGAGACCGGCTCCGGCCCCGCTGTGGACAGGGCGGGACGCTCGTCTAAGTTCTGCGCGGATCGGACTCGCGTGGCGGCCAGGGTCCGCATCCGGGGCGGCGGCCGATGCGCGCCGGGCCGGGGTGGCGGAATTGGTAGACGCAGTGGCCTTAGGAGCCACCGTCCTTTGGACGTGCAGGTTCGAGTCCTGTCCCCGGTACCAGCTCTTCTCCAACCGAAGTGGTGGTCCCTCCGACGGGCGCCGGGCGCGTCTGGCGTGACGGATCGCGGCTCTGCATGGGCCCGTGTCGGAAATGATGGAGCACGGCTCGGCAACGAGCCGCATCGGGAACGATGGACCAGGGCTTTGCAACGAGCCGCGTCGGGAATGCTGGACCACGGCTTTGCAACGAGCCGCGTTGGAATTGATGGACCAGGGCTTGGCAACAAGCCGCTTCAGGAGTGATGGATCATGGCTGAGGTCGAGAGCGCTGCGCAGGGCATCCGGGTCGAGACGAGCGAGGTCTCGGCCGTGGTGCGGGAGCTCGCGGTGGAGATCGAGGCGCAGCGGGTCGATGCCGCCTTCGAGCGCATCGTGAACGAGCTGCGACGTGGGGCCCGGGTCAAGGGCTTCCGGCCCGGGAAGGTACCCGCGCGGGTGATCCGCAAGATGTACGGCGCGTCGCTCGGCGAGGAGATCGAGCGGGCGCTGGTTCGCGAGACGCTGGCCGAGGCCGTCGAGCAGGCCGATCTCCAGCCCGTCGTGGAGCCGCAGATCGAGGCCGAGGCGCCCGTCGAGGGCTCGGTGTTCCGTTACAAGGCTCGAATCGAGGTGAAGCCTGCGATCGAACTCCCCGACCTGGATGCCATTTCGGGCAAGCGTCCGGCGGTGCAGGTCGGTGAGGAGGAGGTCCTGACGGAGCTCGAGACCCTGCGCGAGCGGCAGGCGGACTGGGTCGAGGAGGCCGAGGACGTCGCGGCCGCCGAGGGGCATCAGCTCACGATCGACTTCGTCGGCACGATCGATGGGGTCGCGTTCGAGGGCGGATCCGCCGAGGGCGTCGAGCTCGAGCTCGGCTCGGGTCGCATGATCCCGGGGTTCGAGGAGCAGCTGGTCGGCGCGCGCTCGGGCGAGAAGCGGAACCTCGAGGTCGGGTTCCCGGCGGACTACGGCAACGCCGAGCTCGCGGGCAAGCCGGCGGTCTTCGCGACGACGGTCACCGCGATCAAGCGCAAGGAGCTTCCGGAGCTCGACGACGACTTCGCCAAGGACCTCGGTGAGGAGTTCGAGCGGCTCGACGACGTGCGCGAGAAGATCCGCGAGGTCCTGCGTTCGCAACGTCAGCACGCTTCGGATCACGCACTCCATCGCAGCCTGCTCGACGACCTGATCGCACGCACGTCCTTCGAGGTGCCGCCCTCGCTCGTCGAGCGACAGCTCGACAGCCAGCTTCGTCAGTTCGAGGACCAGATGAAGGGACGCGTCCCGGAGGCGGCGCTGCGTGCGCGCCTGGCGCAGATGCGCGAGGAGGGCCGCGACGAAGCGCGCCGGCGCGTGCAGGAGGCGCTCCTGCTCGAGCAGATCGCGACCCAGGCGGCGCTGGACGCGAGCGAGGAGGAGGTCGATGCGCGGCTCGACGAGATGGCGTCGGGGCAAGGACTCGACCCGGAGCTCATGCGGCAGTTCGCCGAGTCCCAGGGCTGGCGGGTCGCGATCCGCAGCGAGCTGCTCGATCGCAAGGCCATGGAACACCTGATCGGCCGCGCGAAGATCGCCGACGTCGAGGCTTCAGAAGAAGCCTGAGGGATCCTTCGCAGGCGGCATCCCGACCATTCGTTCGCGACGCGCTCGTCGTCGGCGCCAGGGAGCGCCCGGGATCGGCCGGGCGTTCGGTGGGCCGCGCGCGCATGCGCTCCGAGTTGCCAAGCGTTGGGGACTGACACAGACTAGGACGCGCTCGCGGCCGAGCGTGCGTTGCGCCTTGGACGGGCGTCGCGTGCGGGCGTGGGCGGTCTCGCGTCGCCCCTGCGGCGCGTCCGGGAGAAGCGAAGAGCATGGAACGGATTCGGCCGTCGGCATACACGATCCCGATGGTGATCGAGCAGAACCAGCGGGGCGAGCGGGTCTTCGACATCTACTCGCGCCTGCTGCGTGACCGCGTCGTCTTCCTCGGGACGGAGATCCACGACGAGGTCGCGAACGTCGTGGTGGCGCAGCTGCTCTTCCTCGAGGCGGACGATCCCGACAAGGACATCCATCTCTACATCAACTCGCCGGGCGGCTCGGTGACGGCGGGGCTCGCGATCTACGACACGATGCAGTTCATCCGATGCGACGTGCACACGACCTGCATCGGGCAGGCGGCATCGATGGGGGCGTGGCTGCTCGCGGCGGGCACCCCGGGCAAGCGGACGGCCCTCGCGAACTCGCGGATCATGATCCACCAGCCGATGGGCGGGGCCCGCGGACAGGCCTCGGACATCCACATCCAGGCGCAGGAAATCCTGAAGCTGCGTCACAAGATGAACGAGATTCTTGCGAGCCACACGGGGCGCCCGCTCGACCAGATCGCGGCCGATACCGAGCGGGATTACTATATGAGCGCGCTCGAAGCGCGGGACTACGGCATCGTGGACGTCGTGACGAGTGAGAGGAGAGGCGAGGACGCCTCCTGACCCTCGCGCCGCGCGACGCCCGAGACGGCCGGACGGGACGCGGCCGACGAGCCAGAAAGCATCACCGGGGGGTGAGGAAGCATGAAGAAGCGAGAAGACAACGCCAACCTCTCGTGCTCGTTCTGCGGCAAGTCCCAGAAGGAAGTCAAGAAGCTCATCGCGGGCCCGACCGTCTACATCTGTGACGAGTGCATCGAGCTCTGCAACGACATCATCGCCGAGGAGTACGGTCAGGACGAGTCCGGCCAGGCGCCGCAGCGGATCCTGAAGCCCAAGGAGATCAAGGCCGCCCTCGACGAGTACGTGATCGGGCAGGACGCTGCCAAGAAGGTCCTCTCGGTCGCCGTCCACAACCACTACCGCCGGATCGAGAGTGGCGGCATCTCCGACGTCGAGCTCCAGAAGGCGAACATCCTGCTGCTCGGGCCCACGGGCTCGGGCAAGACGTTGCTGGCCCAGACGCTGGCCAAGATCCTCGACGTCCCCTTCACGATCGCCGACGCGACGACCCTGACCGAGGCCGGCTACGTCGGCGAGGACGTGGAGAACATCGTCCTCAACCTGCTGCAGGCCGCGAACTACGACGTCGAGCGGGCCCAGCGCGGCATCATCTACATCGACGAGATCGACAAGATCGCCCGCAAGAGCGAGAACCCGTCGATCACCCGCGACGTCTCGGGCGAGGGCGTGCAGCAGGCGCTGCTCAAGATCATCGAGGGTACGATGGCTTCCGTGCCGCCGAAGGGAGGGCGAAAGCACCCGCAGCAGGAGTTCCTGCAGATCGATACCACGAACATCCTCTTCATCTGCGGCGGCGCCTTCGTCGGTCTGGAGGGAATCATCGAGCGCCGGATCGGGGTGAAGGGACTCGGGTTCGCGGCCGATATCCAGAACAAGCGCAAGCGGAAGAAGGGCGAGATGATGAAAGAGGTCCAGGCCGAGGACCTGCTGCATTTCGGATTGATCCCCGAATTCATCGGACGCCTCCCGGTCATCGCGACCCTCGAGGAGCTCGACGAGGCGGCGCTGATCGCGATCCTCACCGAGCCCAAGAACGCCCTCGTCAAGCAGTACGAGAAGCTCTTCGAGTTCGAGGACGTGGCGCTCCGCTTCACGGAGGGCGCGCTGGCCGCGGTCGCGCGCAAGGCCCTCGCGCAGAAGTCCGGCGCCCGGGGACTCCGGGCGATCCTCGAGAACGCGATGCTCGACCTGATGTACGAGCTGCCCTCGCGAGACGACGTCGAGGAGTGCGTGGTCGGCGAAGAGGTGATCGAGCAGGGCGCAGAGCCCGTGCTGGGCCTCAAGCGCGAGGCCGAGTCGGCCTAGTCCCCCGGGCTCGCGCGGCTGGCCCGGCCCGGACGGGAACCTAGAGTCGCAGCCCGAGGGCGGGACACGGGTCCGGAGACCGGGAACGAGAGCGAGACCAAAGGGGGGTGGGATGAGTGAACCGAAGGCCGGCAAGCGCGTGCCGCTGTTGCCGCTGCGAGACATCGTCGTCTTCCCGCACATGGTCGTGCCGCTCTTCGTCGGCCGACCGAAGTCGATCCAGGCGCTCGAAGATGCGATGGCCGGCGATCGCGAGCTCGTCGTCGCGGCCCAGCGCGTCGCGGGCGACGAGGATCCGACCCCCGAGGACATCTACTCGATCGGGACCCTCGGCACGATCATCCAGCTGCTCCGGCTGCCCGACGGCACGGTCAAGGTGCTCGTCGAGGGTCGCGTCCGGGCGCGGATCCGCGACTTCGCTGCGGTGGATCCCTACTTCGCCGTCGAGGTGACGGAGCAGCCCGACGAAGGCGGCGACACGCCCGAGGCCGAGGCACTCGTCCGCTCGATCCACACGACCTTCGAGTCCTACTCCAAGCTGAACAAGAAGGTCGCCCCGGAGACCGTGAACTCCGTCGCCGCGATCATGGATCCCGGCAAGCTCGCGGACACGGTCGTCGCGCATCTGAACCTGAAGCTGCCGGATCGCCAGAAGCTGCTCGAGATGCCGGCCGTCGCGGATCGACTCGAAGAGGTCTACAGCCGCATGCAGGCCGAGATCGAGGTGCTCGAGGTCGAGCGCAAGATCCGCGGTCGCGTCAAGAAGCAGATGGAGCGCTCGCAGAAGGAGTACTACCTCAACGAACAGATGCGCGCGATCCAGAAGGAGCTGGGCGAGCGCGACGATGCGAAGAACGAGATCTCCGAGCTCGAAGAGCAGCTCGCCGCGAAGAAGATGCCGAAGGAGGCGCGCGAGCGGACCGAGAAGGAGATGAAGAAGCTCAAGCAGATGTCGCCGATGGCGGCGGAAGCGACGGTCGTCCGCAACTACGTGGACTGGATGCTGAGCCTCCCCTGGGACGAGTACAAGGATGAGGAGGCGGACCTGAACGTCTCCGAAGGCATCCTCGACGCCGACCACTACGGTCTCGAGAAGCCGAAGGAGCGGATCCTCGAGTACCTCGCGGTCCAGACGCTCGTGAAGAAGATGAAGGGGCCGATCCTCTGCCTCGTCGGTCCGCCCGGCGTCGGCAAGACCTCCCTCGGCAAGTCGATCGCCCGCGCCACGGGCCGCGACTTCGTGCGCATCAGCCTCGGCGGCGTGCGGGACGAGGCCGAGATCCGGGGCCATCGCCGCACCTACATCGGTGCCTTGCCCGGCAAGATCATCCAGGGCCTTCGCAAGGCCGGCTCATCGAATCCCGTCTTCCTGCTCGACGAGATCGACAAGATGTCGATGGACTTTCGTGGGGATCCCAGCTCGGCCATGCTCGAGGTGCTCGATCCGGAGCAGAACAACAGCTTCGCCGATCACTACCTCGACGTGGAGTACGACCTCTCGCGGGTCATGTTCATCTGCACGGCGAACGTGCTGGGCGAGATCCCGAGACCGCTCCAGGATCGGATGGAGATCATCCAGATCCCCGGCTACATCGAGAGCGAGAAGCTCGAGATCGCGAAGGCCCATCTCGTCGGCAAGGTCCGCAGCGACAACGGGCTCGAGACCGGGGACATGAGCGTGAGCGACGGCGCGCTGCTCGAGGTGATCCGGCACTACACCCGCGAGTCGGGCGTGCGCGGCCTGGAGCGGGAGCTGGCGTCGATCGCCCGCAAGGTGGCGCGCGAGAAGGTCTCGGCCGGCAAGTCGTTCCGACCCGTCAAGCTCTCGCCGAAGCTCGTGCGCAAGTACCTCGGCGTGCAGCGATACCGCTTCGGGCGGACGGAGACGGAGAACCGGATCGGCGTCACGACGGGGCTGGCCTATACCGAGGTCGGCGGCGAGCTGCTGCAGACCGAGGTCGCCGTCACGCCGGGCAAGGGCAAGCTGCAGATCACGGGGCGACTCGGCGAGGTGATGCAGGAGTCGGCGAACGCGGCGATGTCCTACATCCGGTCGCGGGCAAAGCAGCTCGGGCTGACGAGCGACTTCCACACGAAGGTGGACATGCACATCCACGTGCCGGAAGGCGGGACGCCGAAGGACGGTCCGTCGGCGGGCATCACGCTCGCGACGACGATCGCCTCGGCGCTGACGCGCATTCCCGTGCGTGCGAACGTCGCCATGACCGGCGAGATCACGCTGCGGGGTCGGGTACTGCCGATCGGCGGTCTCAAGGAGAAGCTGATCGCGGCCCACCGCGGCGGCGTCGACACCGTGATCGTGCCGAAGGACAACGAGAAGGACCTGAAGGACCTCCCCCCCGTCATCCGGAAGAACCTCACGATCCACACGGTGGAGCACATGGACGAGGTGCTGAAGTACGCCCTCGCCGTGCCCGACCCGGAGAGCTTCCTCGAGGCCGGCGACGGCATCCACGAGGTCGAGGAGATCTACATCACGCGGGGCGGGCCGCGGGCGACGACGGAGCTGCCGCATCCCGCCGGCGTGAACTAGTCCCGGACGACGGTGGGCCACTCGTCGGAGCGCACGCCGGTCGCTGCGACCCGGCTGGAGAGCCGAGCCGAGGCGACCGCGACCTCCATCCATCCAAAGCGTTCTGCGGGCGCGTAGCTCAGCTGGTCAGAGCACCTCGTTTACACCGAGGGGGTCCGGGGTTCGAATCCCTGCGCGCCCACCAGCCCGCCTCCCGGCGCCTCGCTTCGGGCCGCCGGGACAGTAGAGTCCCGGCGATGAGGCCTCTGCCCGACGAGCCGATCGCCCCGAGCGAGTTCATCGAAGAGCTCTTGCCGGCGCTCTTCGCCGACCTCAGTCTCGACGAGGCCGAGCGCGCCCTCGAGCTGCGCGTGGGCGTGGTGATGACCGGGCCCGGCGGTGGGGAGTGGACGCTCCACCTCGTGGCGGGCGAGCTCGGCATCGAGCGCGGCCGGGATCCCGATTCCGACCTCACGCTGCTCTCGAGCGTCGGGGATTGGCGATCGGCGCTCTGGGAGGGCCGGCCGGGACTCGTCGCCGACGCCGTCACCGTCGCTTTGCGCGGAGACCGGCCGGCCGGCCTGCCGCATCGGCGCGACGGGCCGGTCGAGATTCCCGGCCTGTCGGATCTGCGGGGGCTCGTGGAGATCGTGGTCGAGGACGCCGGCGACGCGCGCCGGGCCGCCGACGAAGGCGTCCCATCGGCGGACTGGCGGGTCGGGATCCTGATCGGTCCCGGTCCGATCCCGGACGCGCCACAGGCCTCGATCCGGCTGGGGGCGGACGAGGCCGAGGCGATCCGGCGGGGCGAGCTGCATCCGCTCGAGGCGTTGATCACCGGTCGCCTTCGGCTCGATGGAGACCTCGGATTGATCCTCCAGCTGCAGGCGGTCGCGATGACCCTGTCGATGACGACGGGGCGCGGCTGACCCCGTAAGAGGCGGTCCCGCGCCGCTAGCGGGGGCCCATCTTCTCCGCTAATCATTGCCGCCCGGAGCTGCCGCGGGCCGGTAGTTCAATCGGTTAGAGCACTGGCCTGTCACGCCAGAAGTTGCGGGTTCGAGTCCCGTCCGGCCCGCCAGTCCGTCGCCTCCGCCGCCTCCTTCCCGCGCGGCACCCACCCGGGCGATGTCTTCATTCCGGTAGCACCCGTCCGTCCGAGAGCCGATGCTTCTGCACCTTGCCGAGTGCATTGCGGGGCAGGGCGGCGACCGGATGGAGGGCGCGCGGATGCTTGTAGGGGGCGAGGCGGTCGCCCACGAAGCGTCGCAACGCCTCGAGTGCGATCGGCTCACGCGCGACGACGTACGCGACGACGCGCTCCCCCCACTCGGCGGAGGGCTCGCCGACGACGGCGACGTCCTCGATCGCCGGATGCTCCCGCAGGACGTCCTCGACCTCGCGTGGGTAGACGTTGTAGCCGCCGCTGATCACGAGCTCCTTCGCGCGCCCGACGATCCGCAGGTAGCCGTCGTCGTCGCGCTCGCCGAGATCGCCGGTGCGGAACCAGCCGTCGGCGGTGAAGGCTTCTGCGTTCGCGTCGGGCCGCTCCCAGTAGCCGGCGAAGACGTTCGCCCCGCGCACCTGGATCTCGGCCGGATCGCCGGCGAGTCGCAGCTCGACCCCGGGCAGGGGAAGGCCGACGGATCCCGGTCTGCGCTCCCCCTCATAGGGATTCGAGACGAGCATCAGTGTCTCGGTCATGCCGTAGCGCTCGAGCACGCGTTGGCCGCTCGCGCGCTCGATGGTGGCGTGCAGCGACGCGGGCAGCGCCGCCGAGCCCGACACGCAGAGGCGTAGGCGGGCGAGGGCGGCCGCGTCGGGATGTGCGGCGAGACGGTGGTACATCGTCGGCACGCCGAAGAAGAGCGTCGCCCCGAAGCGCTCGATGTCCGCGAGGATCTCGTCGGGGCGGAATCCGCGGTAGAGCACCGCCGACGCACCGGCAGCGAGCGTGCCGTGCAGCCCGACGCCGAGCCCGTGCATGTGGAAGAGCGGCAGCGCCAGGAGCAGCCGGTCGTCCGCGGTCCATCGCCACGCGCGCCGCAGCGCCTCGGCCCCCGCCACGCAGTTCGCGTGGCTGAGCACGGCGCCCTTCGGACGACCCGTCGTGCCGGACGTGTATCCGATCAGCGCTGGCGCGTCGGGGCGCGCGACGTCGAGGTCGGGCGTCGGTCCGGTCGGCCCGTCGAGGGCGGGATCGAGTCGCAGGACGCGCGGCGCCAGCCCCGCGACGAGCTCGCGTCGTGCGGGGTCGTCGAGGATCGCGGCGGCGGGTCGTGCATCCTGCAGCACGTGGGCGAGCTCGCGCTCGCCATACGCCGTATTCGTCGGCAGCACGACGAGACCCATGCGCAGACAGGCGATGTGGGCGAGCACGAGATCGGCGGAGCTCTCGGCCGAGAGCAGCACGCGGTCGCCGGGGGCCAGGCCCAGTCGCGCGAGCCGCGCCGCCCGCTCGGCCGATGCCTGCTCGACCTCACCGCAGCTGAGCCAGCCACGCTCCGGGTCGTGGAGCTGGGGCCGGTCGGGTCGGGTCCGCCAGGCGCGTCCCCAGAGCTCGCCGAGGGATGCGCAGCCCTCGGCCGTCGGATCGAAGGACCCGCCCGGCGGCAGGTGGGCGGGGGAACCGGACATGCAGGCCTCCAACGCAGTCACCGAGCGGGCCGACGCACGGGCCGGGGATCCATCCAGGCGCATCGGCTGGACGGGCGAACGTACCGGACCGGGGGCGGCGCCGGGGCACGTTCGCGGTGGAAGCGTCTCCGGGCGCGCGGGTCGGTGGGGCGTCCCGGGCCGGGTACTGCCGACGATGCGGTGTATCGAGGGACCCAGCGGGCCGGGCGCGCGGTGGTCCGGCGGGCAGATCGAAGGGTCTGGCGGAAGCAGGGGCGACCGTCCAACGAGCGAGTGATCCACGCGACCCACCCGGGTCCCGGGATGTCGGACGACCGCCCCTGATCCCTGGGTGCCCGATCGGAGGAAAAGGGGGCCGGTCGGACCGGGCCCAGGGGGCGGTCATCGCTCGCGGCGGGCGCGGGAACCGCCTGGTCGCAGTCGGGGTCGGAGGAACGTCGCCATCGCACGACATCTCTCCTTGGGGTCGCGAGACCGGGGCCCGTACGTTCGTGGAACGCGTACGGGCCCCTTTCTCTTTGCCCACGTCTCGTTTCGTTGGCCACGGCCACTGCGTCCAGCCGGCGCTGGATCGTCGACGCACGGCCCCCGTCCTCGCCCGGCCGATCCCGACCCGGAGGCCGCCGCCGCCTCAGCGCTCGCGGTCGCCCTGCGCCCGGGCCCGGCGCGCCCGCAGCGTCGCGAGCCGTTCGGCCAGGCCCGTCTCGGCACCGCGTCGGGTGGGCTCGTAGTAGCGACGCCCGGCGAGCGCGGCCGGCAGGTTCTCCTCCGCGACGAAGGCGTCCTCCGCATCGTGGGCGTAGACGTAGCCCTCGCCGTAGCCGAGCTCGCGCATCAGCCGCGTCGGCGCGTTGCGCAGATGCATCGGCACGGGCAGGGGCCCCCGACTCTCGAGATCGGCCATGGCGCGTCCGAGCGCCGCATAGGCGGCATTGCTCTTCTCGGCGCAGGCCAGCCAGGTCGTCGCCTGCGCGAGCGGGATGCGACCCTCGGGCATCCCGATCCGCTCCACGGCCTGATGGGCCGCCATCGCCAGCGGCAGCGCGCTCGGATCCGCGTTGCCCACGTCCTCCGACGCGAAGATCACGAGTCGCCGCGCGACGTAGAGCGGATCCTCCCCGGCCTCCAGCAGCCGCGCGAGGTAGTGCAGCGCCGCGTCGGGATCGCTCGCACGCAGACTCTTGATCAGCGCCGAGACGACGTTGAAATGCTCTTCACCGTCGCGGTCGTGCCGGAGCGCGATGCGGCCGACGGCCGACTGGACGGTCTCGGCCGAGAGCGGCGCGGCGCGGCGGCCGCTCGAGAGGTGCACGGTGGCGCTCGCCTCGAGCATGCCGAGGGCGCGTCGGGCGTCGCCCTGGGACGCGATGATCAGGGCCTCGCGTGCGTCGTCGCCGAGGACGAGACCGGTCGCCCCGAGTCCGAGCTCGCGGTCGGCGACGGCGCGGTCGAGCACGCGGCCGATCGATTCCGCCCCGAGCGCTTCGAGCGGAATCACCCGACAGCGCGAGAGCAGCGGTGCGATCACGCTGAACGAGGGGTTCTCGGTCGTCGCACCCACCAGGGTGACGGCGCCGGCCTCGACGTGGGGCAGCAGGGCATCCTGCTGCGCCTTGTTGAGGCGATGGATCTCGTCGATGAAGAGGAGCGTCCGCAGGCGGGTCCGCCGCGCGGCCTCGATCGCCTTGCGGATCTCCGGGACACCGGCGGTCACGGCCGAGAGCGGGGCGAGTCGCGCATTCGATCGCTCGCCGAGGAGGAAGGCGAGCGTCGTCTTGCCGCTGCCGGGCGGACCCCAGAGGATGATCGACGGCGGCGTCTCGCTCGAGAGCAGCGTGTGCAGCGGTCGTCCCGGCGCGAGCAGGGCCTCGTGCCCGACCAGATCCTCGAGTCGTCGCGGCCGCATCCGCTCGGCCAGCGGCGCGTGGGGCTCGAGCCGTCGCTCGCTGCGCTCGGGAAAGAGATCGAGCGTCTCGTCGGGGGGCATGGCGCGGATGCTAGCCGAGTGCGCACGGCGAAGGTCGGTCCCGCTCTTGAGTCGGTCTGCGGGACGCGGGATCATCCGCGCGCGAGCCGGCCGCGGTGTCCGTCGATTCCGTCGGCGCCGGTCCGGGCGGAGCGGGCGATGATCGAGGTGCTGCGGATCGAGAACCTGGCCCTGGTGGAGTCGGTCGAGCTCGAGTTCGGTCCCGGGCTGAACGTGCTGACGGGCGAGACCGGGGCGGGCAAGTCGATCGTGCTCTCGGCCCTGGCGCTGCTGACCGGCGCGCGCGCCCATGCGGACACCCTGCGCAGCGGGGCCGAGGAGGGCGCGGTCGAGGCGCTCTTCCGGATGGACGGACACGAGGACGTCGCCGCAGCCCTCGCCGCGCGGGACCTGTCGGCGGAGGCGCTCGCGGACGCGGACGGGCCGGCCGAGCTCATCGTGCGGCGCACGTTCCAGGCGAATGGTCGCGGACGCGCGCGGATCGGCGGCCAGCTCGTTCCCGTCTCGACCCTGGCCGAGCTCTTCGGCGGGCAGCTCGAGATCTCGAGCCAGCACGGCTCCCAGGCCCTGCGACAGGCGGAGAGTCATGGCACGGCCCTCGACGCCTTCGCCGGCGAGACGGCGACCCGCGAGCAGGTCTCCGACGAGGTGGCCCGCGCGGGTCGGCTCGCGCGCGAGATCCGCTCCCTGCGCGCCGCCGAAGAGGAGCGCGCGCGTCGCCTCGACTTCCTCGCCTATCAGCTCCAGGAGCTCGAGGCCGAGCAGCTCGACGTCGAAGGCGTCGCGCGACTCGAGGCGGAGCATCGCCGACTCACCCACGCGGAGCGCCTCGCCGAGGAGATGTCGGCAGTCGCGGCTGCGCTCGGCGGGTCGGAGATCGCGGACGACGGGGGCTCGGAATCGGCGGACCGGGCGCTTGCCGTGGCGCGTCGTGCGCTCGTGTCGGCCGCGCGCATGGATCCCTCGCTCGAGCCGCTCGTGGCCCAGCTCGAGTCGATCGACAGCGAGCTGCGCGATCTGTCGATGCGCACGGCGGACTACCTCACGGATCTCGAGGTCGACCCGCGCGCGCTCGCGCGGGTCGAGGAGCGCATCGGTCGCCTCGAGGCCCTGCGCCGCAAATACGGTCGGAGCGTCGCGGAGATGCTCGCCCATCGCGACGAGGTCGCGCGCGAGATCGAGGGGCTCTCCGGTACGGACGAGCGGATCCGCGAGCTCGAGCGGGAGCTCGGTCGCGCGGTCGCCGCGGCGAACGAGGCGTCGGGTCGGCTCTCGGAGGCCCGCAAGCGGGCGGCGCGAAAGCTGGCGAAGGCGGTCGAGGCGGAGCTCGGGGACCTCGCGATGCCGGGGGCGCGCTTCGTCGTCGAGCTCGAGGCGGTCGTGCCGGGGGCGGGGGCCGACTCCGTGCCGGGGCTGCAGACGGGACCGGCCGGACGCGAGCGGGCGCAGTTCCTGTTCTCGGCGAATCCGGGCGAGGCGCCGCGGCCGATCCAGAAGGTCGCTTCGGGGGGCGAGCTGTCGCGGCTCTTCCTCGCGATCAAGAACTCCCTGCGGCGCGCGGACCGCAACATGGTGATCGTGTTCGACGAGGTCGATGCCGGGATCGGCGGCGCCGTCGCGGAGCGGGTGGGGCGCGTGCTCGCCGAGCTCGCCACCGATCATCAGGTCCTCTGCATCACGCACCTGCCCCAGATCGCCGCGTTCGCCGATCGCCACTTCGTGGTCCGCAAGGAGACGGCGAAGAAGCGGACCCGCACGCGGGTCGAAGAGGTGCGCGACGATGCGCGCATCGACGAGCTCGCCCGCATGGCGGGCGGCGAACATGTGACGGATGTCACGCGCGAGCATGCACGCTCGCTGCTGGGGTCTTGACCGGGGTCCCGTCCCCGCGGTCTGCCAGAAGGCCCACCGTTTCGCGCCTCACGCGCCCCGAGCTGCCGCTCGCCGAGCCCCCACGCGCGGTTCAAGAAGGGCGGGCCCGTCGCCGATGAAGAGTCCCATCGAAACGGATTTCGGGGCGGCGACTCGTCGATGGCTTCCACTCAGGACCAGGCACCGGGCATGCGGTCGAGACCGCCGGTCGGTGCGACGGCGATCATCCGATCCGGGTTCTACGAAGGGCTCGAGGTGCCGATCGATCGCGAACGGATCGTGATCGGGCGTGGCCGCAAGGCCGACCTCGTGCTGGCGGAGGCGACGATCTCGCGAGCCCATGCGGCGCTCGGCTTCGACGGCGAGGGCTTCTTCGTCGAGGACCTGGGCAGCACGAACGGGACGCTGGTGAACGGGGCGCGCATCACGACGCATCGCCTCAAGCACGACGACGAGATCCAGATGGGGAAGCTTCGGATCGGGGTGACGTTGCCCGGGTGAGATCCCGGTCGGCCCGAGGCCAGGTGGGGAGCAGAGGCGGTCGCGGATCCGCGGTACGCCGAGGCAGGCACGGAGAGTCATGGATTCGTACACGCTCATCTTCGTTCGGGACGCGCACGCGAGACCCGTCCAGCTCGCGATCCCCAAGAAGCGGGTGAAGCAGACCGTGATCGGCGTCGTCGTCGCGGCGCTCGTCCTGCTGGTCGGTCTCTGGGACTACTGGCGGGTGCGCGCGGACAACCGCGAGCTGGCCGGTCTCCGGATCGAGGCCATGGAGCAGCGCGAGCAGATCGCGCTCTTCGAGTCGCGACTCGAGAAGGTCGATGGAGCGCTCTCGCGCGTCGGTGAGCTCGAGCGCAAGGTGCGCATCATCGCGAACCTGCCCGGCAGTGCGGGCGTGGGCGGCGAGGACGTGGTCGAGCTCGCCCCCGAGATGGAGGGCGACGCGGCCCTGCCGGTGGGCGTGCCCGTCGATCGCACGCCGCCGCCCGGGACGTCGCTCGGGCAGGGCGGTGGCACGGACCTCGAAGAGGACGAGGCGTCGAGCGCCGGTGTCGCCGTGCTGCAGCGTCTCGACGGACTCGCCCTCGATCTGGCGAGCCACGCCGTCACGCAGGCCGACTCCCTGGACGAGCTCCTCGTGGGTCTCGAGGACAAGCGACAGCGCCTCGTCTCGAGCCCCTCGATCTGGCCCGCGAAGGGCTGGCTGACCTCGCGCTTCGGTCCGCGCGTCTCGCCCTTCACGGGACGGCGACAGATGCACGCCGGCATCGACATCGCCTCGGCGGACGGCACGGCGATCCAGGCCCCGGCCCGCGGTCGCGTGACCTTCGTGGGGAACAAGGGACCGCTCGGCAAGGCCCTCGTCCTCGACCACGGCTTCGGCGTCAAGACCGTGTACGGCCATACGAAGACGATCGTGGTCAAGACCGGCGAGACCGTCGAGCGCGGTCAGAAGATCGCCGAGGTCGGCAGCACGGGGCGCAGCACGGGCCCGCATCTGCACTACGTGGTCGAGGTGAACGGCAAGGCCCGGGATCCGCTCGACTACATCTTCGACTGAGCCCGCCCCGCGCCCGCTTCGATCGACGCGCCGACGATCCGCCTGCGCCTCGCGGGCCGGATCGGCGCTCGCCGGCGTCGCCGCCCGCCGCCCGACGCCCACGACCCGCGTCTGCGCGACGCGAGTCCGCTCGGACTCGATTTGCCCGGCGGGGAGGGCTCTCCTACCCTCCCGCCCCGCACACCCGGGTGACGGTGTCATAGGGCCGTGAGCGGATCCCGTGACCGCCGACGTCCCTCGCGTCCAGCCCACCGACCGGATCGGGCGCGACCTCCTCCACCCGAACCCCGAGCGCGGGACCGGAACAGGGCCGATGCAGCGGATACTGAGCAAGATCTTCGGGACCAGCAACGACCGCGCGATCAAGCGGATGCTGCCGCTCGTCGACCGCATCAACGCGCTCGAGGGCGAGGTCTCGCGGCTCTCGGACCTGGATCTGCGCGGCCGCACGACGCGCTTCCGCGAGCGGCTCGAGCAGGGCGAGCCCCTCGACGAGCTCCTCCCGGAGGCCTTCGCGACCGTCCGTGAGGCCGCCAAGCGCGCCCTCGGACAACGCCACTACGACGTCCAGCTCGTCGGCGGCATCGTCCTGCATCGAGGCCGCATCGCCGAGATGAAGACCGGCGAGGGCAAGACCCTCGTCGCGACCCTGCCTTCGTACCTGAACGGGCTCACCGGCCGCGGCGTGCACGTCGTGACGGTCAACGACTTCCTCGCCAAGCGCGATGCCGAGTGGATGGGTCAGGTCCATCGATTCCTCGGCCTCGAGGTCGGCTCGATCGTGCACGGGCTCTCCGACGCCCAGCGCCAGGCCGCCTACCGCGCCGACGTCACCTACTGCACGAACAACGAGCTCGGCTTCGACTACCTGCGCGACAACATGAAGTTCTCGCTCGCCTCCTGCGTGCAGCGCGAGCTCCACTACGCGATCGTCGACGAGGTCGACTCGATCCTGATCGACGAGGCACGCACCCCGCTCATCATCTCCGGTCCCTCGGAGCAGAACACCCAGATCTACACGATCGCGAATCGCTTGATCCCTTCGCTCCAGGCCGGTACCGCAGCCGAGCCCTCGAAGGGCATCGAGGAGACGGGCGACTTCTGGATCGACGAGAAGACCCACTCCGCGACCTTCACCGATCAGGGCATCCGCAAGTGCGAGAAGATGCTTCGGGTCGAGAACCTCTTCGAGCCGGGCATGCTGCCGGTGCTCCACGCGCTGCAGCAGGCGCTGTCGGCGCACAGCCTGAAGCGCATCGACGTCGACTACGTCGTCCGGGTCGGCGAGGACGGCAAGAAGGAGGTCGTGATCGTCGACGAGCACACGGGGCGGCTGATGCCCGGGCGGCGATGGTCCGACGGCCTCCATCAGGCGGTCGAGGCGAAGGAGGGCATCACGGTCCGGAGCGAGAGCCAGACCTTCGCGTCGATCACGTTCCAGAACTACTTCCGCATGTACGACAAGCTCGCCGGCATGACGGGTACGGCGGACACGGAGGCCGAGGAGTTCGCGAAGATCTACAACCTCGACGTCTCCTTGATCCCGACGAACAGGCCGCTCCTGCGCCAGGATCATTCGGACGTCGTCTTCAAGACCAAGCGCGAGAAGTTCGATGCGGTCGTCGAGGAGCTGCAGGCGCGCCACGAGACGGGCCAGCCCGTGCTCGTCGGAACGATCTCGATCGAGACCTCCGAGATGCTCTCCGCCAAGCTGAAGAAGGTCGGCCTCAAGCACACGGTGCTCAACGCGAAGATGCACGAGCGCGAGTCGGAGATCGTCGCCCAGGCCGGCCGCAAGGGCGCGATCACGATCTCGACCAACATGGCGGGTCGCGGAACGGACATCCTGCTCGGCGGCAACCCGGAGCAGATGGCGCTCGCGCAATGCGGTCACGACAAGGATCACGCGGACTACGAGGCGACGCTCGCGCGCTTCGAGACGCAATGCGCAGCCGAGCGCGACGAGGTGCTCGCCGCGGGCGGGCTCCACATCCTCGGCACCGAGCGGCACGAGAGCCGGCGCATCGACAACCAGCTCCGCGGCCGCGCCGGCCGCCAGGGGGACCCGGGCTCCAGCCAGTTCTTCCTCTCGCTCGAGGACGACCTGCTGCGCATCTTCGAGGCCGATCGCGTCAAGCTCTGGTGGGATCGCGTCGGCGTCGAGGAGGGCGAGGCGATCGAGAACCGCATGCTCTCGCGGGTGATCGAGGGCGCCCAGAAGAAGGTCGAGGCCCGCAACTTCGACATCCGCAAGCATCTGCTCGATTACGACAACGTGATGAACAAGCAGCGGCAGGCGTTCTATGCCCGCCGGCTCGCCGCGATGTCCGCCGACGACGAGGCGCTGAACGAGGAGATCGAGGCCTGCCTCGAGGGGTTCATCGTGAACCTGCTCGAGAGCAACTGGCCGCATCGGGGCGATCCCGAGGACGACGACTACGTCGAGATGGCCCACGCGCTCGAAGCCCAGTTCGGTATCGCCTGGTCGATCGCCGAGGCGCCCTTCGTGTCGGAGGACAAGAAGCGGCACGGGGATCGGGACGCGCTGGGGCACGCGATCCTCGAGGAGCTGAAGGCGCGGCTATCCCAGAAGAAGGCCGAGGGGCGACGTCTCAAGGAAGAGGAGTACGCCCACATCCCGAACTACCCGACGTTCGAGCAGATCGCGCGGGACCTGCAGCTGCAGATCCTCGACGCACAGTGGAAGCAGCATCTGCACACGATGGATGCGCTGCGCGAGTCGATCAATCTGCGCGGCTATGCCCAGCGTGACCCGAAGCTCGAGTACCAGCGCGAGGGCTTCGGCCTCTTCGGCGAGATGGAGCAGCGCATCGACGACTCCTTCGCGGAGTTCGTGCTGCGCTTCGAGTACCCGCGCCCGAGACTGCAGGCGGCGAGCCCCGCCGCGGCCTCGAGCGCCGCACCCGCCGCGAGCTCGGGCGGCTCGGGACCGGCGGGCCAGACCGGCGCCGCGTCGCCGGGCGGCGGCGCTCCGGCGGCGACGGCGGCCCCTTCGGCCCCGGCGGCCGGTGCGGCGGCGGCTTCCGCGGCGCCGACCGGCAAGGTCGGTCGGAACGATCCCTGCCCGTGCGGCAGCGGGAAGAAGCACAAGAAGTGCTGCGGCGGCTGAGTCCAGAGGCAGGGCGCGCGTCCCGCGACGCGTGAGGGGGGCACTCGGGATGAAGGTTCGACGTGAGACGGGGCCCGTCGCGGGCTTCCGCGCTGCAGGCATCCATGCCGGGATCAAGAAGACCGCTCGGGACCTGGCCTTCATCGTGGCGGACGCCCCCGCCAGCGTGGCGGCCGTCTTCACCCGGTCGACGATCGTCGGCGCGCCCGTCGAGGTGTCCCGCCGCCATCTGGCCCTCGGCCGCAGCCGCGGCGTGATCGTCAACAGCGGCTGCTCGAACGTCGCGATGGGCGAGCGGGGGATCCGGGATGCGCGCCGCATGGCGGGCCTCGCCGCGCGCGAGCTCGGCTGCGAGCTCGAAGAGATCCTCGTCTGCTCGACCGGCGTGATCGGGCAGCCGCTGCCGCTCGACGTGCTGCGGGTCGGAATTCCGAAGGTGGCCCTCGCGCTCTCGCCCGATGGCTTCGGGGACGCGTCCGAGGCGATCCGGACGACGGATACCCACGCGAAGCCCGCCCGGGTCACGCTGCGCCTCGACGGCCGCGAGGTCACGATCCAGGGCATCGCCAAGGGCTCGGGCATGATCGAGCCGAACATGGCAACGATGCTCTCGTTCATCGTGACCGACGCGGCGATTCCTTCGAAGCTGCTCCAGAAGATGCTCGGGCGCGTGGCGGATGCGACCTACAATCGCCTCTCGGTCGACGGCGAGGGCTCGACGAGCGACACGGTCGTGCTCATGGCGAGTGGTGCTTGCGGGGGCGCGTCGATGCGCGCGGGCAGCGACTCGGCCCGTCGCTTCGAGGCCGCGCTCCACGCCGTCTGCGAGGACCTCACACGTCAGCTGGCCCGGGACGGCGAGGGCGCGACGAAGCTCGTGATCGTGGACGTCGCCGGTGCCCGCAATGCCGACGAGGCCGACCGGGCCGTGCGGCGGATCGGCAACTCGATGCTGGTCAAGACGGCCATCTTCGGGGGCGACCCGAACTGGGGTCGCATCATGCAGACGATCGGAGCCGAGCGGATTCCCTGGCATCCCGAGAAGACGCGCGTCCACGTCGGCGGCGTGGCGGTCTTCGCGAAGGGGCGCTCGGCCGGTCCCGCCGCCCGGGCCCGGGCGGAGAAGGCGCTCGCGGCCGAGGAGATCCGGATCGAGGTGGATCTCGGGATGGGGCGCGCGGCGGCGCGGCTCTATACCTGCGACCTGACCTACGAGTACATCCGGGTGAACGCCGAGTACACGACCTGAGACGTGGCCCGAAGATTTCCCCCGGCACGCGATCTGCGTAGTCGGCGGGGATGGATGACCTCTCCCCCTACCGCCGCCCCCCGTTCTGCCCCCACGCCGACTGCGATTCCCGTTTGCATCCAACCACTTGGCGCTTCATCAAGAAGGGCTTCTACCTCCGCCGTCGCAGGCCCCACCGCGTCCAGAAGTACCAGTGTTCACGCTGCCGGCGTTACTTCAGCGCCTCCTCCTTCTCCACCCGATACTGGCTCCGAAGGCCCGAGCTCCTCGAGCCCGTCTTCCATCGACTCGTGGCCTGCTCGGGGTTCCGCCAGATCGCCCGGGAGTACGGTGTGTCGCACTCCACCGTCCGGAGGATGAGCGACCGGCTGGGACGGCATTGTCTTCTCTTCCATGAGCGACGTAGACCGAAGTCGTGTCCAACCGAGCCGCTCGTCCTCGACGGGTTCCGGAGCTTCGAGCACAGCCAGTACTGGCCGATGGACCTGAACCTCGTGGTGGGCGGCGAGAGCCTCTTCGTCTACGGGTTCAACGATGCGGAGCTGCGGCGGAGCGGAACGATGCGGCCGGCTCAGGCGGTCAAGCGGAAGCTTCTGGAGGGGAAGTTCGGGAGGCCGGATCCCCAGGCGACGCGGAAGCGGGTGGAGGAGCTGTTGCGGCGGGTCGTGCCGCCGGGTGGGGCCGTGGTGCTTCGGAGTGACGAGCACCAGGCGTATCCGCGGGCGATCGGGCGGATCCGGGATCGGACGTTCATCCACGAGCGGACGAGCTCGAAGGTGGCGCGGACTCCCGGGAACCCGCTCTTCGCGGTGAACCTGTCGGATCTGCTGATCCGGCACTCGAGTGCGAACCACAAGCGGGAGACGATTGCGTTCTCGAAGCGGCGGCAGTCGGCGTTGTATCGGCTGGCGATCTGGAGCGTGTGGCGGAACTACGTGAAGGATCGGTCGGAGAATCGGAGGCGGGGGACGCCGGCAAGGGCCGTGGGCATCGCCGAGCGGTCGCTCTCGGTTCGAGAGATCTTGGTGCGGCGGCTCTTTCCCGGGCGGACGCGGGGGATCCGGGGGTGGCTGGCAGAATGCTACTTCGGGCGGATCGGGACGCGGGCGATCGGGCGATGTGTGGCGCACCAGGCGAGGTATGCCGTGTAGGTGTGGGTGAGACGTCGATGGAACGCCGCAGCCGGATCGTGAGCCGAGGTGAAATCGTCGATCCACGACTCACGACCTGAGGCGTGGCTTGGGCTCAGAGCCCTTCGAAGCTCGGACTCCAGAGCCGCCGTACCCAGGCGGGTGCCCACCAGTTGAAGCGTCCCAGCAGCTTCATCGTCGACGGCACCAGCACGCAGCGCACGATCGTCGCGTCGAGGAAGATCGCCACCGCGAGCCCCACGCCGATCTCCTTCACGAAGATCAGATCACCGAAGGCGAAGGCCCCGACCACGGCGATCAGCAGCAATGCTGCCCGCGTGATGATGCTGCTCGTGTGCTCGAGGCCGATCGCGACGCTCGACGTATTGTCGCCGCTCCGGTCGAACTCCTCCTTGATGCGCGAGAGCATGAAGATCTCGTAGTCCATCGAGAGGCCGAATACGACGGCGAGCAGCACGACCGGCACGGTCACCTCGATCCCGTCCTGGGGCTCGAAGCGGAGCCACCCGCGCAGGTGACCGTCCTGGAAGATCCAGACGAGGGCGCCGAAGCTCGCCGCGACGGACACGACGTTCATGGCGATCGCCTTGAAGGGCAGCACGACCGAGCCGAAGGCGAGGAAGAGGATCGCGATGTTCGTTGCGACGATGATCCAGAAGACCGTCGGGAGCCAGGCGGCGAGGGTACGGCGGCCGTCGTAGTTGTCGGCCGTCGGGCCACCGACCCGCACGGCGAGATCGGGACTCGGCACCTCGCGGAGTCGCCCGATCAGCTCACCGGCCTCGTTCGAGCGCCACGGTGCCTCGGCGTAGACGTAGACGAGGGCCAGGTCCCCCCGCAGCGTATCGGTCAGGAAGTCACTCTCGAGGTCGGAGAGCGACGAAGGATCTGCGAGCAGCCGCGGCGCGTCCTCCGGATGCGAGAGCGGACCGCTTGCAAAGGGGCTCTCGACGCGGTCGACGCCGGGCACCGTCTTCAGCGCCTTCACGTAGGCGATCAGACGATCGACGGCCGCGGGCGTGCTCGCGAAGTCCGATTCGCCCCGTACGGCGATCAGGATGGGCGTGAGGGGCTGGCGGCCGAAGCCCGTCTCCCGATCCTCGAGCATCTCGTCGACGACCCGCACCTCGGCGCCTGGCGTGAAGATGCGCGAGTCGGGCATCGCGCTCTTCATGCGCAGCGCGGGCCAGCCCAGCGCCAGCAGGAAGAGCGTCGTCACGACCGTGAGGACGACGGGCCAGCGCATGACCCACTGCGCGAAGGCGTGCAGTCGCCGCGCCATCGGGCCCGTCTCGTGCGCCGCATCCGAGCCGAGGTGATGGCCGTAGCGGGCCATCAGCGCGGGCAGCAGGACGAGCGCGCCGAGCATCGCGAAGCCGACGACCATGATGCCCGAGACGGCGATCGTGCGGAGCACCATGATCGGGAAGACGAGCAGCCCCGCGAGCGAGGCGGCGACGGTCGAGCCCGAGACGAGGATCGCGTGCCCGGCCGTCTTGCGGGTGCGTTCGAGCGCGGCATCGACGGCGTGACCGCGACCGAGCTCCTCCCGGAATCGGGTGACGACGAGCAGCGCGTAGTCGACGGCGAGGCCGATGCCGATGATGCTGGCGACGTTCAGGGCGAAGACCGAGACGTCCATGAAGTGGGTGAGCACGCGCAGGCCGGCGAGGGTCGTCGGGATCGCGAAGGCGGCGATCGCGACGGGCAGGAGCGTCGCGGTCACGCCGCGGAAGAAGTAGAAGAGCAGCAGCACGATGATCGGGGCGGCGATCAGCTCGCCGCGGGCGAGGTCGCGGAAGGCCGTCTCCTGGGCGAAGGCTTCGGCGACCAGCGGTCCGCCGAGACGGACCTGCATCGGCGCGTCCGCGACGAGCTCGCGCAGCGCGGGCAGGGCGCGTGCCTTGTCGCTGTCGTCGCCGCGCAGCGCGAGGAAGGCGACCGTGCTGTGGCGATCCTCGGAGACCATCGAGAGCAGGCCCGAGTCGAAGTAGGAGGTGACCGACTCGACCGTCTCGTCCTCGGCGAGCGCGTCGAGCACGGGCTCGATCTCGTCGTAGTAGTCGGTGTCGAGGGCGGAGAGGTCCTCGGACGTGAAGACGGCGATCACGTCGGGGGACGCGACCCCGAGACCCGCCTGGAGCCAGTCCCGGGCCTCGGCGGACTCGCTGTGCAGGGCGATGATCCCGCCGGCCTTGAGCAGGGGCTTCACGCCGGCGCCGTAGAGGGCCGAGGCGAGGGTGAGCAGGGCGAAGAAGCCGAGCACCCAGACGGCCTGGCTCCGGAAGCGCGAGCGGTCGGGGGTGCTTTCGGCCGGGCGGCTGGTCATCCTCGCGGGTCTCCCATCTGCGCCGCGCGGGCTCGTCTCCCGGCCGGGGGCGGATCCGCCTGGCGCGGATCGCCGGGATGCGCGGTCGGCCCAGAGGAGTAGCCCGCCCGGGACGCGAACGAGCGGGATTCTTCGCAGGATCGCCCGACCGGCCCGGTCCGGGGGAAGCCCGATTCGGGGCCGGCGGCCTGTCTTCACCGGGGAGAGTCTGCTAAACACCCGCGAAATCACACGTTCCGAGTCACCCCGGCGGTGCCCGGAGCGCATGCGAGCTGCTCGCTCGCCGCACCGGATGGACCGGTCGCGGCGGGGCCTTCGGGCCCTCCGAGTCCGTTCCGGACGTCTCCTCCGATCGAGTCGGAGGGCTGGCCGGGCGGACCCGATGGCGTGGCTTCGCAGACGTTCCGGGTCGGGGATGGCAGTCCGGCATCGTTCGCAGTCCCGCAAGCGTGGGAGGAGACGAACGATGCGGATCGAGCGCGGACGCCTCGGCGTCGCGCGAGATCAGAGTGGACGGCTCGGGGCGGAGGCCCAACCGCGAAGGAGAGTTCGATGTCCGAGACGCCGGCCGCACCGACGGCCGAGACCGCTGCCGCTACGCCCACCCCGCCCCCCGCTGCGCCCGAGAGCGCGCCGGCCGCCGAGTCGAGCCTCGGTCAGGCCCTGAAGGAGCAGGAGCTCTCGATCCGAGCGCTGCTCGAGGCGGGCGTCCACTACGGCCACCAGCCCGGTCGCTGGAACCCGCTGATGCGGTCGTTCATCTTCGGCGAGCGCAACGGCACGCACATCGTCGACCTCGACCAGACGCTGCCGATGCTGAGCGAGGCCCTCGACTTCCTGCGCGAGACGACCGCTGCGGGCGGTCGCGTCCTCTTCGTCGGCACGAAGCGCCAGGCGGCGGCCCCGATCATGACCGAGGCGCGGCGCTGCCGGCAGCACTACGTCAACAACCGCTGGCTCGGCGGCATGCTCACGAACTGGAAGACGGTCAAGAAGTCGATCGACCGCTACAACCAGTTCCTCGACATCCTCGGCTCCGAGGACAAGAAGGCGGAGCTCTCGAAGAAGGAGCTCGCGAGCATCTCGCGTCAGGTCGAGAAGTACGCGAAGTCGCTCGAGGGGCTGCGCCAGATGGAGCGCACGCCGGACGCGGTCTTCATCATCGACGTCGGCAAGGAGGCGATCGCCGTCCAGGAGGCGAAGCGCCTGAACATCCCGATCGTCGGCATCGTCGACACGAACAACAGCCCCCGCGACATCGACTTCGTCGTTCCGGGCAACGACGACGCGATCCGCGCGATCGACCTGTACTGCACCGCCGCGGCCAACGCGTGCCTCGAAGGCTACGAGCAGCACCAGGCCGAGCTCGTGGCCCAGCGCCGCGATGCACCGCCGGCGCCGAAGGTCGATGCCGGACCGCGCACGGGTCGCCGCGTCGTCGAGATCAAGCAGGCGCCGCGAAGGAGCCGGGGGGCGAACAGCTCGGCCGGCGGCGGCAAGAGCTTCTCGGCGGGTGGACGTTCCGACGAGGCCGGTCCGGGTGGCGAGGCCTCGGGCGAGTCGGGGCAGGAGTGAATCAGGGCCGCCGATCACCGACTGCGGTGCGGCGGGAAGCGGCTGGACGGTGCGCGCGGGGGCTGGGAGGCCGCCCGGGCGACCGCCGCGAGGAGATGCCCGGGGCGCGCCCCGGGCGATCGCGGCGCTCGGTCCGGCTGGAGCACGAGACGAGCGATAGGAGTAGAGGGAAGTGGCAGGCATCTCTGCGGCAGACGTGAAGGCGCTGCGTGATTCGACCGGCGCGGGCATGATGGACTGCAAGCGCGCGCTGGCGGACGCGGATGGGAACGTCGAGAAGGCGATCGAGCTGCTCCGCGAGCGCGGCGTCGCGAAGGCGGGCAAGCGGGCGGGTCGTGAGACGAGCGAGGGCGCCGTGGCGTTCTCCTCCTCCGGCGGTCGGGGCGCGCTCGTCGAGCTCGGCTGCGAGACGGACTTCGTCGCGAAGACGCCGGACTTCCAGGGACTGGCCCAGAGCGTGGCGGACGCGATCGCGGCCGCGGGCGGCATCTCGGATCCGGAGGCGGCACTCTCGGTCTCGATGACCGGCGGCACGATCGAGTCCGTGGTCCAGGCGGCCGTCGCGAAGGTCGGCGAGAACATCCAGCTCAAGCGCGTCGCCTCGGTCGACGTGGACGGGGTGGTCGGGGGCTACATCCACGGCGGCGGAAAGCTCGGCGTGCTCGTGGCGCTCGAGACGAAGGCCTCGGGCGGCGCGATCGACGAGGTCGCGAAGGACGTCGCGATGCACGTCGCGGCCCACGATCCCACGCCGATCGCGATCGCCCGGGACGACATGCCGGCGGAGGCGGTCGAGAAGGAGCGCGCCTTCCTCACGAAGGAGGCCAAGGAGAGCGGCAAGCCCGACGCCGTCGTGCAGAAGATGGTCGACGGCCGGATCAACAAATTCTTCGCCGAGAACTGCCTCGTCGAGCAGGGCTTCGTGAAGGACCCCGACAAGAGCGTGCGCGAGGTGCTCGCCGCGGCGGGCAAGGCCGCCGGGCAGGACGTCCGCGTCGCCTCCTTCGTGCGCTTCAAGCTGGGAGAGGCCGCCGAGTCGTGACGACCCCGTACCGGAGGTTGCTGCTCAAGCTCTCCGGCGAGGGACTCGCCGGGGAGGACGGGTACGGCATCCATCCGGGCGTGATCGGGGCGATCGCGGACCAGATTCGCGAGGTCCACGAGCTCGGGACCGAGATCAGCATCGTGATCGGTGGCGGCAACATCATCCGCGGGATGACGGCCGCCGCGCAGGGCATGGATCGGGCCCAGGCCGACTACATGGGCATGCTCGCGAGCGTCATCAACGCGATGGCGCTGCAGGACGCGCTCGAGAAGGCCGAGGTCCCGACCCGGGTCCAGACCGCGATCGAGATCGCCCAGGTCGCCGAGCCCTACATCCGACGCCGAGCGATCCGGCACCTCGAGAAGGGCCGCCTCGTGATCTTCGCCGCGGGCACGGGCAATCCCTACTTCACGACGGACACGGCCGCCGCACTCCGGGCAGCGGAGATCCACGCCGACGTGATCATGAAGGCCACCCAGGTCGATGGCGTGTACAACGCGGATCCGGCGCGGGACCCGAAGGCGATCCGCTACGACGAGCTCGACTACGCGGAGGCGCTGCGACGCGATCTCCGCTTCATGGACCAGACGGCCATCGCCTTGTGTCGGGAGAACGATCTGCCGATCATGGTCTTCGACATGAGCGTGCGGGGGAACATCCTGAAGGCCGTGCGGGGAGAGCGTGTGGGCACGATCGTGCGGCACCTCGGCGACTAGCGATCGGGCGGGCCGGATCGGGCGCCAGGGGGAACGGCCCGGCGCCTGGCGGGGCCGAAGGACCCGGTCGGCGATCGGACGGACGAGACAGGCACAGGGAGGCTCGAAGGGCATGGCGGACGAATCGGACGTCTCGGCGGTGATCGACGAGGCGCGGGATGCGATGGAGAAGGCGATCGAGCGCTTCAAGAAGGAGCTGACCCGGGTCCGGACCGGTCGAGCGAGCTCGAGCCTGCTCGATGGACTCTCGGTCGACTACTTCGACACGCCGACGCCGATCAACCAGCTCGCGACGCTCTCGGTGCCGGATCCGCGCATGATCGTGATCTCGCCCTTCGACAAGACGGCGATCCCCCAGATCGAGAAGGCGATCCTCGCCTCGGATCTCGGCGTCACGCCCGGCAACGACGGCAAGGTCATCCGCATCCAGATCCCGCCGCTGACCGAGGAGCGCCGCAAGAACCTCGTGAAGCAGGTCAAGAAGATCGCCGAGGAGCATCGCATCCGGGTTCGCGACGGCCGCCGCGACGCGATCGGCCTGCTCAAGGATCTCGAGGACGGAGGACTCTCGAAGGACGATCGCCACCGCGCCGACAAGCGGGTCCAGGATCTGACGGACGAGTACGTCAAGAAGATCGACGACCTCACGGCGCAGAAGGAGAAGGACGTCCTCGCGGTCTAGGACCGGGACGCCGACTCGTCGTGGAGCGCCACCCGGACATCCAGCTCGATCGCGTGCCGCGTCACGTCGCCATCATCATGGATGGCAACGGCCGCTGGGCGACCGCCCGCGGACTCGAGCGCGTGGCCGGCCATCGCGAAGGCATCGAGTCCGTCCGCGCCGTCCTCCGCGCCGCACGCGACTACGGCGTCGGGACCCTCACGCTCTACGCCTTCTCGAACGAGAACTGGAACCGGCCCCGGAACGAGGTCTCCGAGCTGATGCGTCTGCTCGAGGAATACCTCGAGACCGAGATCGAAGAGGTCATGAGTCATCGCGCTCGCGTCCGCTCGATCGGGCGGCTCGACCGGCTCCCGCCCAGCACGCGAAGGGCCGTCGAGCGCGCCGTCGAGCGCACGGCAGGCAACGACGGGATGCAGCTCGTGTTCGCGCTCTCCTACGGTGGTCGCACGGAGATCGTCGACGCCGCCCGCCGCCTCGCGCGGGATGCGGAGGCGGGCAAGATCGACGCGGAGGGACTCGATGAGAAGGGCTTCGCCGCGTACCTCTACGCGCCGGACCTGTCGGATCCGGACCTGCTGATCCGGACGGGCGCGGAGCAGCGCGTCTCGAACTTCCTGCTCTGGCAGATCGCGTACACCGAGCTCCATCTCTCGCCGCGCATGTGGCCGGAGTTCCGGCGCGCGGAGTTCGAGGCCGCGCTGCTCGACTACCAGGGTCGCGAACGCCGCTTCGGGCGGACGAGCGAGCAGATGCGTCCGGAGGCCCCGGGCGCTGCGGCGGGCGTGGCGGGCGTGGAGGGCGTGGACGCCGTATCCGCGACGGAGGGCGAGGGCGCCGGGCCGCGCGCGCCGTCCGCGGGGGTGCGGGGGCACGCGCGGCGATGAAGCGCGTCGCGCTGCTCGGCAGCACCGGGAGCATCGGCGAGCAGACCCTCGACGTCGTCGCGCGGCATCCCGAGCGCTTCGAGGTCGTCTCGCTCGCCGCCGGGCGGCGTGTGGAGCGGATCGTCGAGCAGGCCCGACGCTTCGGTCCGCGGGTCGTGTCGGTCGGCCGTCCGGACGACGAGGCGCCCGTCCGTGAGGCCCTGCGCTCGGAGCCCGGTGCGACACGAGGTCGTGAGACACGCGTGGTGTCGGCCGAGGCGGGTCTCGTCGAGGCTGCAACGGTCGAGTCGGATCTCGTCGTGGCGGGCCTCGTCGGTGCGATCGGACTGCCGCCCGTGCTGGCGGCGATCCGCGCCGGACGCGCGATCGGCCTCGCGAACAAGGAGGTCATGGTGATGGCCGGCGCGCTCGTGCGGCGCGAGGCCGAGTCCCACGACGTGCCGATCGTGCCGATCGACTCCGAGCACAGCGCCATCTTCCAATGTCTCGCCGGCAGCGCGCCCGAGGCGGTCGAGCGGCTGATCCTGACCTGCTCGGGCGGTCCCTTCCGCACCTGGGAGGCCGCACGCATCGAGGTGGCCAGCGTCGAGGAGGCGCTCGCCCACCCGAACTGGTCGATGGGCGCGAAGATCTCGATCGACTCGGCGACCCTGATGAACAAGGGGCTCGAGGTGATCGAGGCGCGCTGGCTCTTCGACGTGCCGGCCTCGCGGGTCGACGTCGTCGTGCATCCGCAGTCGATCGTCCATTCGCTCGTCGAGTTCCGCGACCGCTCCGTGCTCGCGCAGCTCGGTCTGCCGGACATGCGCGTGCCGATCGCCGTGGCGCTCGCGCATCCCGAGCGGCTCGAGCTCGACGTTCCGCGTCTCGATCTCGTCGAGCTCGCACGCCTCGACTTCGAGCGGCCCGATCGCGTGCGCTTCCCCTGTCTCGACCTCGCCTATCGCGCCGTCGCCGGGAGCGAGGCCGCACCGGCCGTGCTCAACGCCGCCAACGAGGTCGCCGTCGCGGCGTTCCTCGATCGGCGACTGCCCTTCCCGGGGATCGCTGCGCTCAACGCGGCCGTGCTCGACGAGCATCTCGCGCATCACGCCGGACAGCGTGTGGACGCGCTCGAGCCGATCCTGGCGGCAGACGCCTGGGCGCGCGAGGCGGCGCAGGCCTGGCTCGAGGGAAGCCGGGCCGCGCGCGGCGGGGTCGGGCCTTCGCTCGTGCGGGACGTCGGAGGGGCCGGGCGATGGGCGTGATCGATACGCTCGTCGCCGTGATCCCGATGCTCGGGATCCTGATCGTGGTCCACGAGCTCGGGCATTTCCTCGTCGCCAAGGCCTGTGGCGTGCGCGTGCTGAAGTTCTCGATCGGCTTCGGTGCACCGATCGGCGTGGGACGGCTGCGCCTGCGCTGGGAGCGCAACGGCACGGAGTACGTGATCGGCTGGATCCCGCTCGGCGGCTTCGTGCGCATGCTGGGCGAGCCCTTGCCGGGCGATGAGGTGCAGGGTCCGCCCGTGCCCGAGGACGCGCGGCCCGACGAGTTCCTCGATGCGAAGCCGGCCTGGCAGAAGCTCGCGGTCGTATTCGCGGGGCCGGCGATGAATCTGCTGCTGCCCGTGCTCTGCCTGATGGGCGTGCTCTGGGTGGGATTGCCGCGGCCGGCGGCGGTCGTTGGCTCGGTCGAGGCCGGCTCGCCCGCGGCCCGCGCGGGACTCGAGCCCGGGGACCGGATCGTGTCGATGGATGGCGAGCCCGTCGAGTGGTGGGACGAGGTCGCGCTCGCGATCGACGAGCGGAGCGCAGGGGTCTCGCTCGCCATCGAGATCGAGCGCGCGGGTGAGCGCGAGCGCATCGACGTGCCCCTCGGCGTCCAGCGCACCCGGGATCGCTTCGGCTCGGTCGTCGACCACGGCTGGATCGGGGTCGGACACGATCGGCTGGCGGCCCTGCTGGGCGTGCCGACGGCGGGCAGCCTCGCGGATCGGGCGGGGCTGCGTTCGGGGGACCTCGCCGTCGCGATCGGGGCCGCCGCCGCGGAAGACGGGGCGGGGCGG
>JACKFD010000018.1 GCA_020632655.1 Spirochaetaceae bacterium | reverse complement strand
GGGGCCCGGGTCGGATCGCTGGCCGTATGTCGCACATGGTTGATTGCAGATTGCACGCTGCCGTGACTCGGCCGGGGACGCCGGCGCTGCGCTAAGGTGGTCGCGCCCGAGACCCGAAGACGCTCGCGCCACGCCGCGCCGGGGCCATCCGGTCCGAAGGGGAAGCGAGCCGCCCGTTCCTCACGCATCGAGCGGGAGCGCGCCCCGACCCCGCGACCCGCCGAGCGCGGTTCCTCGAAACAGGCTGGGAGTCCACGAATGTCCGCCATCGAAACGACGCCTTCGCTCGTCCGCAACACCTACGCGAAGGTCGAGAAGAACCTCGCCGTGATCCGCAAGCGGCTCGGCCGGCCGATGACCTACGCCGAGAAGGTGCTGCTCGGGCATCTCGACGATCCGGAGGGGCAGGAGCTCGACGCGGGTGAGTCCTACCTGCTGCTGCGACCGGATCGCGTCGCGATGCAGGACGCCACGGCGCAGATGGCGCTGCTCCAGTTCATGCAGGCGGGGCGCGACGAGACGGCGGTCCCCTCGACCGTGCATTGCGACCATCTCATCCAGGCCTATCGCGGCGCCGACGCCGACATGCAGACGGCGCGCACGACGAACGCCGAGGTCTACGACTTCCTGCGCACCTGCTCGGCGCGCTACGGCATCGGCTTCTGGGGCCCCGGCGCCGGCATCATCCATCAGGTCGTGCTCGAGAAGTACGCCTTCCCGGGCGGCATGATGATCGGGACCGACTCGCATACGCCGAACGCCGGCGGCCTCGGCATGTTCGCCTGCGGCGTCGGTGGGGCGGATGCGGTCGACGTGATGGCGGGCTTTCCGTGGGAGGTGCTCTACCCGAAGGTCGTCGGTGTGCACCTGACGGGCCAGCTCTCGGGCTGGTCCTCGCCGAAGGACGTGATCCTCAAGGTCTGCGACCTGCTGACGGTGAAGGGCGGCACGAACCGGGTCGTCGAGTATTTCGGTCCCGGCGTCGCGTCGCTCTCCTGCACGGGCAAGGGCACGATCACGAACATGGGCGCCGAGCTCGGTGCGACGACCTCGATCTTCCCCTACGACGAGCGCATGGCGATCTACCTCAAGGCGACCGAGCGCAGCGAGCTCGCCGACATCGCGAACGCCCATCGCGAGCTCCTCTCGGCCGATCCCGACGTGCTCGCCAACCCCGATGGCTACTTCGACGAGATCATCGAGATCGACCTCTCGACCCTCGAGCCGCATATCGTCGGCCCGCACACGCCGGACCTCGCCCGCCCCGTTTCGAAGATGGCCGCCGACGCGAAGCAGAACGACTACCCGCTCGAGCTCTCCTCGTGCCTGATCGGCAGCTGCACCAACTCCTCCTACGAGGACTTCTCGCGCGCGGCGGACGTCGCCCGTCAGGCGGCGGCCCACGGCGCGAAGGTGAAGTCGACGCTCTTCTGCACGCCGGGCTCCGAGCAGGTCGACGAGACCGTCGGTCGCGACGGACAGAAGGAGGCGCTCGAGGCGATCGGCGCCGTCGTCCTCGCGAATGCCTGCGGTCCCTGCATCGGTCAGTGGAAGCGCGACGACGTCCAGTCCGGTCAGAAGAACTCGATCCTGACCTCCTTCAACCGCAACTTCCCGAAGCGCAACGACGGCAATCCCGAGACTCTCGCCTTCATCGGCAGCCCCGAGATCACGGTCGCCTACGCCCTCGCTGGCACCCTCGACTTCGATCCGCGCACGGGCGAGATCGAAGGCGCCGACGGCAAGCGCTTCAAGCTCGATCCGCCGGGCCCGGCGCCCGAGATCCCGAGCCAGGGCTTCGTGATCAGCTTCGGTGGCTACGAGGCGCCGCCGGCGGTCGCCGAGCGCGCGAAGGTGAAGGTCGCGGTCGATCCGAAGAGCGACCGGTTGCAGCTGCTCGAGCCCTTCGCGGCCTGGGACGGTCAGGACTACGAGCGCCTTCCGCTGTTGCTCAAGGCCAAGGGCAAGTGCACGACGGACCACATCTCGATGGCCGGCCCCTGGCTCAAGTACCGCGGTCACCTCGACAACATCAGCGACAACATGTTCATCGGCGCGATCAACGCCTTCACGGGCGACGCGGGAACGGGGAAGAACCTCGAGACCGGTGCGACCGGCGAGAGCTTCCCGGCGATCGCGCGGGACTACAAGAAGCGGGGTCTGCGCTGGGTCGTGGTCGGCGACGAGAACTACGGCGAGGGGTCGAGCCGGGAGCACGCGGCGATGGAGCCGCGGCATCTCGGCTGCGCGGCCGTGATCGTGCGGAGCTTCGCGCGCATCCACCAGTCGAACCTGAAGAAGCAGGGCGTGCTGCCCTTCACCTTCGTCGATCCGGCGGACTACGAGAAGATCCGGGAGACCGACCGCCTCTCGATCACGGGCCTCGGCAACCTCGCGCCGGATCGCAGAGTCGACGTCGTCATCCACCACGAGGACGGCAGCGAGGACCGCATCCAGGTCGCCCACACGCTGAACGAGGAGCAGATCGAGTGGTTCAAGGCCGGCTCGGCCCTCAATCTGCTGCGGGACCAGGGCTGAGCGTTCCGGTCCGTTCGCGCGTGGGGATTGTCCCGCTGGGCTGATCTTCGTCCTCCACCCGCCCCGCTCGATTCCGTGCGCGCCGCGACGATTGCGGCGCGTTCCCGCCTGCGCGCGTGATAGGGTGAGCTGGAACCGACCCGATTCGGTGCTCGACCCATCGCGGGGTCGGCGTGTCGATCGGAGCGCGTACGCATCCCGCTCGCCGCGACGCGCTCCGCCTGGCACGTCGCTCGCCCTCGGTCGAGGCGATCCGATGCAACCTGCGGGACGTGAAGGAGCGGATGTGAGGATGGACTTCGGTCGACGTTGGCTCGGGATGAGGGGAGCGATCGGTGCAAGCTGGATCGGGCTCGCGAGCCTCTGTGGCTCGGTCGCGGCGGCGGAGGCTCCGGAGCGGGTCTTCCTCCAGCTCGTTACGCCCACGACGGCGGTCGTGAAGTGGCGAGGCGGCGACGCCGACCAGGCGTGCTGGGCGAAGAAGCTGAGCGATCTGCGGAAGCGCAACTGGCCGCATTGCGCGAGTGGCGTCTCGACCGAGGGGGGGCACCTCGAGGCCGGGTTCAGCAGCCTCGCGCCGGATCATGACTACTACTACATCCTCGGGGCGCCGGGTCCCGATGCCGCGACCGACGTGCAGCAGCGCTTCCGCACGCCGCCGCCCAACAACAAGTCGCCGAAGGACGGCAATGTCCACATCTGGATCGTCGGCGACTCCGGGACGGCGACCGAGACCCAGCTGCGCCCGCCGCTCGGCGACGGCGTGAGCCCGACCCATCCGGGCGAGGCGATCGAGGTGAAGGAGGGCTTCCTCGCCTACAACGCGGACAAGGAGCCCGTTGATCTCTTCGTTCTGCTCGGCGACAACGCCTACATCGAAGGACGTGACTCGCAATGGCAGGGCGCGTTCTTCGAGATCTACCCGGAGATCATCAAGGGCGCTCCCGTCCTGCCGACGATCGGCAACCACGAGATGGGCGGCGCCGACTTCGACATCGGCGTGCTCTTCGGCTTCCCACCCGGCGCTCTGATCACGTTCCTGGGCGGTACGAGCGACTCGGCGGATCCCTTCTCCTACGACGACGGGGACCCGAGCACGGTCGACGACGGTCCGCCCTATCTCACGATCTTCAGTCTTCCGAGCGGTGGTGAGTCGGGTGGTGTCGCGAGCGGGACCGAGCAGTACTACGCCGTCGACTACGGCAACGTGCATCTCGTGAGTCTCGACTCGCAGCTCTCCAATCGCGACCCGGTCCAACGCCAGGCGATGGCCGACTGGCTCGTCGCCGATCTGTCGGCCAACGTGCGCGACTGGACGATCGTCTTCTTCCATCATCCGCCCTACTCGAAGGGCGAGAACCACGATTCGGATCAGGAGCAGGCGGAGATCGACATGCGTGAGGTCTTCACGCCGATCTTCGATGCCTATGGGGTCGACGTCGTCTACAACGGCCACTCGCACTCCTACGAGCGCTCCTACTACATGGGTGGGCACACGGGTCTCTCGACGACCTTCGACCTCGCGACCCACGCCGAGCTGAACGCGTCGGGCGCTGGCGCGTCCGGCCAGGGAAGCGAGGCCTATCCGCAGATCAGCGCGACGAGCGGTGCCGACGACAAGGTCGTCTACACGGTCGCCGGGAGCTCGGGGAAGGCGGACGAGCTGGATCCGTGCAACCCGGGAGAGGTGCTCGGCTGCACGCCGGCGGACTGGCTGCAGCACCCGGCGCACTACCTGAGCCTGCCGGAGAAGGGCTCGGTCGTGCTGGACGCGACGGCCACGTCGCTCACGTCGCGCTTCATCGACGTGGACGGTGCAGTGGTCGATTCGTTCACCATCACGCGCTAGTCCGACCGGCCGCGCGCGGTCCGATCCCTGCGCGCGGCCGGCTCGAGGCCTCCCGGGCAGTCCGAGGTTCCATCCGACCCGACATGCGGCTCCATCGCGTCTTCGTCCTCCTGCTCGTCGTCCTGGCGATCGCTCCGGCCGTCCGCGCGCATCCGAGCGCGGCGCATCGGATCGAGCTCCTGACGCGGGAGATCGAAGCGAGTCCCGACGACCCGATGCTCTACCTGCGTCGGGGGCAGGCCTACTCGAACGAGGGAATGCTCGACCGGGCACTCGCCGACCTGCGTCGGGCGGAATCCCTGGGTGATCCCGCGCTCGTCGCCTACGAGGTCGGCGTCGCGCTGTATCGACGTGGCGATCTTCCGGGCGCGCGGGCGGCCTTCGACCGCTTCCTCGAGCGCTTTCCGCAGCATCCACCCGCGCTCGAGTACCGCGCTCGGGTGGCGCGCGATGCCGGTGATGCCGCGTCGGCCCTCGCGGACTTCGAGGCCTACTTCGCCTTGCAGGAAGATCCGAATCCGGGCGACTACCTGTCGGCGGCCCGACTCGTGCAGGACATCGAGGGCGGCGGCGCGGAGGCCGCGCTCCGGGTGCTCGATCGGGGCATGGCGAAGCTCGGGGTGATCCCGCAGCTGCAGCAGCCGGCGATCGCGATCGAACGTGCGCGCGGGCGGCCGGCGGCGGCGATCGCGCGACTCGAGACGCTGGCGCCGCAGATGGGCGGGAGCCCCGACTGGAAGGTCGAGATGGGCGAGCTGTTGCTCGCCTCGGGGCGCGTCGAGGAGGCGCGTGCTCGGCTGGGCGAGGCCGGGGCGCAGCTCGAGGGTCTGCGAGTGACTGCAGCGCGGCGCACGCTGGCGGAGCGTGTCGAGTCGCTGCTCGCCGCATCACTCCGTGGGCGGAGCGACGTCGACCGGAGGGGGAGCGAAGATGCCCCGTAGCCAGGCTCGGCCCGAGGCCGTCCAGAGCGGAAGCGTCAGGACGCCGAGGAAGAGGCCGGTCGGCGCGACGAGCGCACTCGGACTCGCCTGGGTCAGCGCATCGCCGAAGTAGGCGAAGATCGCCGAGCGCGTCATCCCGCCGAGCAGGCTCGCGGCCACGAAGTTGACGACGGGCATCGGCGTCCAGCCGGCCGCCGCCTGCAGCGGCGAGAGCGGCGAGAGCGGGTAGCCGCAGGCGACGCCGAAGGCCGCGGCGCCCGAGCGCCGTGCTGCGAAGTCGAGCACGCGACGCGCCTTCTCCCCGAGCCGCGCGTCGATCGCCTCGCGTCCCGCGTAGCGCGCGGTGCCGAAGAGGAAGAGTCCCGACAGCATCAAGCCGGCGCCCCCGACCAACGCGCCGACGATCGTCCCGAAGCAGAGCCCCGCCGCGATCAGCACGACCTGCGAAGGCAGCCAGAGCAGCGCCCGCCCCGCCACGACCAGCACGAAGAGCAGCGGGGCCGTCGGGCCCAGCTCCTGGGCGAAGCGACGGACGCTGTCGACGTCGAGCGCGATGCCGAGGCTCTCGCGGATCCGTCCGCCGATCACGACGACCACGGCCAGGATCGCGAGCGCGACGAGCAGGCGACGGAGCAGGGGGGGCATCGGGCGGAACATATCCGTTCCCGCGCCGCCCGCCCGCGCCGCGCCCGGATCGCGCGCCGAAGTGGGCGCCCCTTCGGTACCGTGCCGGCGTGGCGCGCCCCACGCTCTTCATCCTCAATCCAGCGAGCGCGGCCGGCTCGACCGGCCGGCGGGTCGAGGCCCTCCGCCGACGGGTCGAGGCTTCGCTCGGGCCCGTCGACCTGCAGGCGACGTGCGCACCCGGCGAGGCCACGCGGCTCGCGCGCGCCGCAAGCGAGGCCGGCGTCGAGCGGATCCTCGTCGGCGGTGGCGACGGGACGACGAGCGAGGTGGTCGCGGGCGTGCTCGAAGCGGCAGCGCTTCGTGGATCGTCGCCTACGCCCGTTCTCGGGCTGCTGCCGCTCGGCTCGGGGCTCGACCTGATGCGCAGCCTCGGTCTGCCGCGCGCGCTCGGCCCGGCCCTCGACGTGATCGCCGAGGGCTCCGTCCGGACGATCGACGCCGGGCGCATCGAGCTGCGCGATCCCGCCGGACGCCCCGTCTCGCGCGCCTTCGTGAACGAGGCGAGCCTCGGACTCTCGGGCGAGACCGTGATGCGGGTCGGCCGGACCAGCAAGCGGATCGGCCCCCGCCTCGGCTTCGTCGCCGGCGCCGTCGGCGCGATCCTCGGCCATCGCCCGGTCGACGTCGCGGTCGAGGTGGATGGCAGCCGCGTCTTCGAGGGGCCGGTCTCGCTGCTCGTCGCGGCGAACGGGCGCTTCTTCGGGGCCGGCATGCGCGTGGCGCCCGGCGCCGTGCTCGACGACGGTCGGCTCGAGCTCGTGCTCGTGCGCGGTCTCTCGATGCCGCGGCTGCTCGTGAACCTGCCGTCGTTCTATCTCGGACGTCACGGCCGACACCCGAACGTGTCGTTCCGTGCGGTGCGTTCGGTCGTCGTGCTGCCGAAGGAGGGCAGCGCGCCGGTCGAGGTCGATGGCGAGGCGGTCGGGGGACTTCCGATGCGCGCCGAGGTCGTGCCCGGCGCGATCCGGGTCCATGCCCGGGTCGAGGACGCGGCGGGATCGAGCCTGTCCAGGGGTGCCGCGGACGGGCAGGGCGTGGAGCGATGAGCGGGCAGGCTGCCATCACGGCGCCGGGAGTCTTCGAGCGGATCCGCGAGACCTGCGCGGAGGTCACGCGTCGGGCGCGCTTCGTTCGGCTCGACCCGGTTCGACTCGAGGCGCTCGCGGAGGCGGTCGCCTCGGGCGCCGGGCCCGAGGAGGACCTCGATCCGGGGCACGACGCCGTCGGCGACGCGGCGACGCGGCTGGCGTTCACGATCGCGCTCGATGCGATCAACTTCGGCTCGGGCTGGTTTCCCGTGCTGCGCAAGCGCGACGGACTCTCGGGCTATCGGACGATCGCGACGGCCTGTCGCGAGCGTGTGCTCGCGCGGGGTGCGTGGACCGGTGCGGAGCTTCGGGCGACGACCGACGCGTCGATGGCCGCGCTGCTCGGGCAGGATCTCGCGCATCCCGAGGTCGCGGAGCTGATGGCGCTCTTCGCCCGGGCCTGGCGCGATCTCGGTGAGTGGCTCGGTCGCTCGCACGCGGATCGCTTCGAGTCCGTCGTCGAGTCGGCCGGCGGCTCGGCCGAGCACCTCGTGAGGTCGCTCGCGGAGATGCCGCTCTATCGCGACGTGGCCCGCTACGACGAGCTCGAGGTGCCCTTCTACAAGCGCGCACAGATCACGGCCTCCGATCTGCATCGCGTCCTCGGCGATCATCCCCTCGGTCGCTTCGAGGATCTCGATCGACTGACGCTCTTCGCGGACAACCTCGTGCCGCACGTGCTGCGCTGTCACGGGGTGCTCGACTACGCACCCGCGCTCGCCGCGCGGATCGATGCGGAGGCGCTCCTCGAGGTGGGCTCGCAGGAGGAGGTCGAGATCCGGGCGGTGGCGGTGGAGGCGGTCGAGCGGCTGGTCGCGGGACTCGCTGCGCGCGGGCACGCGACGACGGCGCATGCCCTCGACGGGCTGCTCTGGAACGCGGGGCAGGCGCCGGAGATCAAGGCGCGACCGCGGCATCGGGCGCGCTGCTCCTTCTACTGAGGTCCGAACGGCGAGCGGACCGTCGCATCGCGCGAGCTAAGCTCGCCCGCCATGAAGCTCCTCGACCAGAATTTCTGGATCGTCTTCGGGCTGCTCTGCGTGCTCGCGGTCGTGGCCTTCGTGCGGGGCGGGGCGCCGCTCGTCGGCGAGGGGCTCGGGAGCGGTGCGCGGCTCTTCGCGCGAATGGGGCTCGTGCTCTTCCTCTCGTTCCTGGTCGCGGGGCTCGCGGAGACGCTGCTGCCGCGGGCCTGGATCTCGTCGGCGCTCGGCGAGGACTCGGGCTGGAAGGGGCTCCTGCTCGCGTCGGCCGCGGGCATCGTGACGCCGGCGGGCCCCTTCGTGTCGATGCCCCTCGCGGTCGGCATGCTGCGTGCGGGCGCGTCGCCAGCGGCGGTCGTGACCTTCCTCGCGGCCTGGGCGCTGCTCGCGATGCATCGACTGATCGCCTGGGAGATCCCCTTCCTCGGCGCGCCCTTCGCGATCACGCGCTGGCTGCTCTGTCTGCTGCTTCCGGTCGCGGTCGGGGCGGTCGCGCGGCTCGTGCTTCGACCCTGAGCAGCTCGCGCAGGCTCTCCGCGATGTCGTGCAGCAGCGGCTGGGGCAGCGCATGGCGCGCCAGCGCCGCCTCGACCGCCGCGTCGTCGGGCGGGTCGCCCCCCGCCACGGCCGTCGCCACGAGCAGCCGCGCGAGGCGCTCGCCGAGGAAGATCAGCGCGGGGCGGATGCGGCGCTCGAGGTCGATGCGCCCCTCGTCGCGTTCGAGGTCGGGCGTGGGCTCGAGGCGCGCGGCGCGTCCGAGCGCACGATGCTGGATCCATTTCGCCGCCTCGATCTGGGCCCGGAAGAAGGCGTCGACGGCGACGGGATCGAGCGCCGGAAGACCGGCCCGCGTCGCGGCCTCGTGCGTCGCCGCCCGCGCCGCCTCGAGTACGCGATCCTCCCGCGGCGCGCCTTCGATCGGCAGGCCCGCGAGCCACTTCGCGTGGGCGACGCGCTCCATCAGGGAGAGCCGTTCGTCGAGGGCGGAGAGCAGCGCCGCGAGCGGGCGGGCGGTCTGCGCATCGGGCAGCCCGTGGGCCGCCCGCATCCGATCGAGCAACCCCTCCCGTTCGGCCGCGAGGAGCCACGCGTCGAGCGCCCGGGCGCGCGCCTCGCCGTCCGCCGTCGCGGGTAGCCAGGCCGCCTTGAGGTCGTGGGTGAGCGGGCCGATCGGGCGCAGATCGGGACGGCGGGCGAGCCAGACGGGGGCCTCGATCGAGTCGGTGACCACGCCGTCTATGACGGTCCCGCCGATCGCAGCTCCGTGGCCCGCCGGAGGAAGCCGGTCGAGGACGCGACGGTTGTCGGGGACGGGCTCGATCCGGGCCTCCGGCAGGAGTCGGCGGATCGTGCGTTCGAGATGCCCCCCCGCGTTCACGGCCAGGCGGGTCGACGGCCGATCGAGATCCGAAGACCACCGCATCGCGGAGTGCTCGGGGACGAGCACGACCAGACCACTCGACGTCAGCGGCAGGGCGAAGCGTCCCGTGATCGATCGATCGGGTCGCACCGTCACGCCGGAGAGCACGAGATCGAAGCGCCCCGCGACGAGGTCGCGCTCGAGGCCGGGCCACTCGAAGCGGACCCACTCGATCACCGCGCGCTGGCTGCGGGCGAAGGCGCGCGCCACGTCGATCGAGAAGCCACGGGGCTCGGCCTGGCCCTTCGGCCAGTCGGAGAAGGGGGGGTAGTCGCCGCTCGTGCCGACGCGCAGGACCGGCGATCCGGCCTCGTGATCGGATCGCCCCGGCGCCGCAGGCGTCGTCCGTCCGGGGCTGCGAGCGGGATCGGCTCGGAGCGTCGGGTCGTCGGCGATCGCGGGTGCGGCGGCATCGGTCGGGGTGCGACAGGCAAGGACGCCCGGACCCGTGATCAGCCAGGACATCAATGCGAACGCGATCGCAAGCCTGGCCCGGCGCGGCTCCGCGCCGCGGGTTCGACAGGAAACCTTTTCGGATTCGAGCATTTACCTGGATCCCGCTGCACGACCGGGGCGGATCGGGCTCGGTTGACCCCACTCGGGACCTCTCCTACTCTCCGCGCCCGCTGCTCCGACTTCCATCCCGTCGGAGCGCGTCCCGACGAGACCTGCCCCCGGGAACCGAGCCCCCGCCCCGATTCCTTCGACCGGTCGGCGGAGCTGGGCTCGGTGACGCGTCCGTAGGCGATGCGCATTCAGAGGGCGCATTCGCGAACGACACGGGGTGAGCCCGGCTGCGAGCCAGGCCGTCGAGCGGCGTGATGCGAGGCCCGCGTGGGCCCGGGGTCGCCGCAAACCGAATGGAGACAGGAGGCGCGTCATGCTCACTCTCGACGAGATCGAATCCGGACTCTACGTGACGCACAAGAATACCGGTCTCCGCTACAGCGTCGTCGAGGCCGAGGACGACGAGGTGCTGCTCTCACCGGAGCAGGAAGGTCTGCAGGACCTGACCGTGCCGCTCGACCTCTTCCGCAGCGAGTTCGTCGCGACCGATCGTTTTCGCGCGGCGGGCGGGCGGCGCGGTGGACGCGGGAGACGGCGCACGCCGCAGGCGGGAACGGGGCCCGTTCCCGTTCCGACCGGGCCGAAGTCGAAGGGCAAGATCAAGAAGATGGTGCGCGACCGGGGCTTCGGCTTCATCCGCGGCGACGACGGCAAGGAGGTCTTCTTCCACCGCTCGGGTCTGAACGCGGGGGAGTACGACGCCTTGAGCGAAGGCGACTACGTCGAGTACATCGTGCAGGAAGGCCCGCGCGGCGCCCGCGCCGAGCACGTCCGTCAGGCGCTGCCGGACCCGGCCTGATCGTTCCGGCCCGCGCCGGTGGCCGGTCCGCCGGTCGCCGCACCCGCCCGAGGTCGCGCCATGCGCTCCCCCGTCGAACCCGCTCCGCAGCCTGCCGTGATCGCGGATCCCGCGGCGCTCACGCCCGATTGGATGACCGCGGCGCTCCGCCAGGCCGGCCTCGACGTGCGCGTGACGGGTCTGCGCAGCGAGCCCGTCGGCACGGGCCAGATGGCCCACAACGAACGCATCCACCTCGAGATCGATCCCGCCTCCCCGGATGCGGCGCGTGCGCCGGCGACGCTGGTCGGGAAATTCCCTTCGCAGAGCCCCGAGAGCCGCGCCTCCGGCGCCCGCGGCGGATACCGCGCCGAGACGCTCTTCTACACACGACTCGCGAGCGATCTGGCGATCCGTACGCCCGCCTGCTTCTACGGCGCGCTCGGCGACGACGAGTCGACGTTCACGCTGCTGCTCGAGGACATGGCGCCCGCGGTCCAGGGTGACCAGATCGCGGGTGCGAGCGACGACGAGATCGAGGCGGCGGTCCGCAACCTGGCCGGGCTGCACGCGCCGCGCTGGAATCATCCCGCCCTCGACGGGCTCGACTGGGTCGTCGCCGGGGTGAGCGCCGAGTTCGCGACCTACGTCGAGATGGCGACGCCCGTCTTTCTCGAGCGCTACAAGGAGCGGGTCGCGCCCGAGGATGCGGAGACCCTGCGCGCCTTCGCAGCGGGCGTGCGGAGATGGGTGGAGCGGCGACCGACGGACCGGACCCTCGTGCACGGCGACTACCGCCTCGACAACCTGCTCTTCGAGCGGACCCGGGACGGCGTACGCGTCGCGGCGGTCGACTGGCAGACGCTCTCGGTCGCCTGCGGCGGGCAGGACCTCGCCTTCCTGCTCGGCAACAGCTCGCCGCCCGAGCAGCGCCGCGCCCACGAGGACCACATGCTCGCGGTCTATCGCGAGAGCCTCGCGGCGCTCGGCGTCGAGCGGAGCGCCGAGGAGGTTCGCCGCGACTACGTCTACGGCAGCTTCCAGGGTCCGACGATCACGATGCTCGGGTCCCTCGCCGTCGGGCAGACGGAGCGGGGCGACGCCATGTTCATGGCGATGGCGAGCCGATCGGCCGCGCAGGTCCGCGATCTCGGGGCGCTCGAGATCCTGCGTTAGGCGTACGAGCCCGGGTCCAGGCGGACGCGTGCGACGTTCCGGGCTAGCCCGTGTAGCGATGCACGATCGGGAGCCGTCGGCCTCCGCCGAAGGCCTTGCGCGAGGTGCGCAGCACGAGGGGCGTCTGGCGGCGCTTGTACTCGTTGCGGTCGAGGCGCTTGACGATCGCGAGGGCGACCTCCGGCGTACAGCCGGGCGGCGGCACGATCGAGGCCCGGGAGCGGCCTCCTTCGATCGCCTGGCGGAGCACGTCGTCGAGGATGTCGTAGGGCGGGAGATCGTCCTGGTCGAGCTGGCCCGCGGCGAGCTCGGCCGAGGGGGGTTTGTCGATCGTGTTCTGGGGGATGCGCTCGCCGTTCCGGTTGGCATGACGCGCGAGGGCGTAGACGTCGCCCTTGTAGACGTCGCCGAGCACGGCGAGGCCGCCGACCGTGTCGCCGTAGAGCGTGCAGTAGCCGACGGAGAGCTCGCTCTTGTTGCCGGTCGCGAGGACGAGTCGGTTCTCCTCGTTCGAGCACGCCATCAGGATCGCGCCGCGGATGCGCGACTGGATGTTCTGTTGCGTGAGGCCGTAGTCGTCTCGGGCTCCGAAGAGCGTCGCGAACGCGCCGCGATAGGCGTCGTACATGGGGCCGATGTCCGCACGCCGCACCTCGATCCCGAGCAGCTCGCCGAGGCGGAAGGCGTCGGAAATGCTGTGCTCCGAGGAGAAGGGCCCCGGCATCGCGACGCCGAGCACGCGCTCCCGCCCGAGCGCCTCGACGGCGAGATGGGCGGTGACCGCCGAGTCGATGCCGCCGGAGAGGCCGATCACGGCGCCGGGCGGCAGGTCCTGCTTGAGGAAGTAGTCACGGATCCCGAGCACGAGGCCGCGCTCGAGCTGCTCGACGTCGCTCGGGTCGACGACGGCGTCGAGGGGGCGCCCCTCGCCGAGGGGAAGCTCGCAGATCGCCATGCCGGTCTCGAAGAGCGGCATCGCGACGTGCACCTCGCCCTTGGCATCGATCACGCAGGAGCCGCCGTCGAAGAGGAGCTCGTCGTTGCCGCCGACCTGGTTCACGAAGACGATCGGGCGATCGCTGCGCTTCGCGAGGTCCGCGAACATCGCACGCCGCTCCGCCGCCTTCCCCACGTGCCAGGGCGAGGCCGACGGATTCAGGATCACGCCGGCGCCGCGTGCAGCGAGCTCGGCGACCGGGTCGACGGGATAGGGACGCGTCTGGAACCAGGTGTCCTCGCAGACCGCGAGGCCGAGGGGCGTCTCGAGGCCCGGGACCTCGACCGGCGTGCGATGGGTCGCGACGGCGAAGTAGCGCGACTCGTCGAAGACGTCGTAGGTCGGCAGCAGGGTCTTGCCGCGATGGGCCAGGCGCTTCCCGCCGGCGAGCACGACGGCGGCATTCTCGATCGCCTTCGAGTCGCCCCGCTCTGCGCGCATGACCGCGCCCACCACGATCGTGACGTCACGGGAGCTCTTGGCGAGCTCGTCGAGCTCGGCGAGCTGGTCGTCGACGAAGCGGTCCCGCTCGAGCAGGTCCATCGGCGGATAGCCCGTCAGCGCCAGCTCCGGCAGCACGACGCAGTCCGCACCCGCGGCGGCGGCGCGCTCGGCGGCCTCCTGGGCGAGGCGGCGATTGCCGGCCAGGTCGCCGACGGTCGGGTTGATCTGGGCGAGGGCGATCTTCATGGTGCGCGGAGCATACCCGAGCGTGATGTCCGCCGACCCCGGTGTCGATCCCGGGCGCGACGTCCGCCGACCCCTGTTTCGATCCCGGGCGCGACGGATGGCTGCGCGTGCATCCGCTTGGCGCAGGCCCTGGACGGCGGGTCCTATACTCCGCCGATCGGTCGCCCCCCGGCGCGTGACCGCCCCGAAGCCGACCGGCCAGGAGGACCCGTCCGCGTGACCGATTCCCAGCACGAGATCGTCGGCCCGGCGTCGAGCTACTACGTCTGCCAGCGGTTGAAGCTGCACTTCGTCGACTGGGGCAACGAGGGCGCCCCGCCGCTCCTGCTCGTGCATGGTGGGCGGGACCACGCCCGCAGCTGGGACCGCGTCGCCCGCGCGCTACGCCGCGACTACCACGTGATCGCCCCGGACCTGCGCGGACATGGAGACTCCGCCTGGGCGATCGGTGGGCAGTACACACTGCCCGAGTACGTGCTGGATCTGGATCAGCTCGTCGAGGTGCTCGGGCTCGCGCCCGTGCGGATCGTGGCGCACTCCCTCGGCGCCGCGGTCTCGCTCTTCTACACGGGGCTGAAGCCCGAGAACGTGTCGAGACTGGTCGCGATCGAAGGGATGGGACCGCCGCCCGAGATGCGGGCGCGCTTCGAAGGCAAGCAGCTCTGGGAGCTCGCGAACGGGTGGATCGACGCGGTCCGGGCGACCTCCCGTGTCCAGCCCCGACGTTATGTGTCGATCGACGCCGCGGCCGCGCGGATGCAGGAGGAGAATCCGCACCTGTCCCCCGAGCTCGCGCGCCATCTGACGGTGCACGGCGTCGCCCGGAACGAGGACGGCACCTTCTGCTGGAAGTTCGACCACGCGGCGCGCCCGCTCTACCCCGTGCGCATGGAGCCCGGGTCGATGGAGGGACTCTGGCAGCGGATCGCCTGCCCCACGCTCCTCGTGCACGGCAGCGAGAGCTGGCACGGTGATCCCGCGAAGGACGGTCGCGCGGCCCACATCCCCGGTGCTCGCGTGCTGGAGATCGCGGACGCCGGCCATTGGGTCCACCACGACCAGCTCGACCCCCTGCTCCCCGAGCTCCGCCGCTTCCTCGCCGACTGACTCCTCGCCCCGCTCCGCGAGCCATCGCAGGAAGCGCCCGCGGTCCAGGCGCGCGCCCGCGCGCACCATGAAACGCCTGTGGCCCGAGCGCGCGTCTGCGCGCGCTAAGGAAAGTAGACGAAGACGAGCTCCCCCGTCCCCGCCGGCCGCTTCGCGCCCTCGACCTCGAAGCGCACAGCGAGCACCACGCGCATCGCCCCGCCCGGCACGGGCCGGACGCTCTGGATCGACGCGCCGAGCCGGATGCGACTCCCGCTCGGCACGGGCTCACGCAGACGCAGCTTCTCGATCCCCGAGTTCACGATCTGCGAGCATCGCTCCACGCGAACCAGCTCGGGCAGGAGCGTGGGCGCGAGCGCGAGCGTCAGGTAGCCGTGCGCGACCGTGCGACCGAAGGGCGACTCCCGCTCGGCCCGCGCGCGGTCGACGTGGATCCATTGATGGTCGCCCGTTGCGTCGGCGAAGGCGTCGATCCGCGATTGATCGACCGTCTGCCACTCCGAGACGCCGAGATCGCGGCCCTCGTACTCGGGCAGGCTCGGGACGTCGGGAATGATCAGCGGGCTCCCCATCGGCTCCTCCGTCGCCCCGTCTCTTTCGTGGCGCCGAGTCGTCATGCGCCGGCCGGCGCGTCGAGAATGGCACCTATACTTGCCTCTGTGCGCGCGGCCTGCAACGCGCGACGCCCGGGAGGTACGCCGCATGGGATCCCAGCTGCCGAGTCGGGTCACGATCTTCCTCCTGCTCGCGACCACGGCGCTGGTGATCGGGTACGTCGTGAGCGGGCGTCTCGTATACGACTCGCTGATCGGACTCGATCCGTCGCATTTCCCGGCCGGCGAGTGGATCCAGGGACTCTTCGGACCGGGCGTGACGAAGGCGGTCGGTGGGCTCGTGGTCGCGGGGATCGTGCTCGTCGCAGCATCGATCGCGGCGGTCGCGATCTTCCTGCGCGTGAGCCGGGAGCGCGCGGCGGGTGCACCGCCCGATGCTGCACGCCGCCGCTTCCTCTCCGGCACGGCCGTCGGGACCGGCACCTTCCTGGCGGGGCTCGCGGGCGCTGCGGGCAACGCGCTCTTCGGCCTGGGACGCGACGGTGACGGCTGGGCCGGAATCCAGAGCGGCATCAGCTCGGACGTAGGCGTCGTGAAGACGCATCCCGAGCCGAGCGACGCCTGGCGTGGCGCGCGCGTCCGCGCCTACGGGCGGCTCGGGCGGACCGGCTGGCGTGTCTCCGACACGGTGCTCGGGGCGGGACGTCTGCGGGGCGACGACGCGTGGAGGCTCGTGAAGACGGCCTGGGAGCGCGGCGTGAACTACGTGGACACGGCGCCCGACTACTCGACCGAGGGCAGCGAGCTCGCCGTCGGCCGCGCGCTGCGCGAGATCCCTCGCGACCAGATCTTCCTCGCGACGAAGTTCTGCACGCCGATCGGCCATCTACCCGCCGGCACGCCGGTCGCCCGCTACAAGGAGGTCGTGCACGAGAGCCTGCGTCGTCTCGGCACGGACTATGTCGACCTCGTACACATCCATTCCTGTGACGAGGTCGGGCGCCTGATGGACCCGAACGTGCACGAGGCCTTCGACCAGCTCCGGTCCGAGGGCAAGGCGCGCTTCCTCGGCGTGTCGACCCATACGCCGCGTCTCGCCGAGGTCGCGACGCGCGCGATCGATTCGGGCCGCTTCGACGTCATGATGCTCGCCTATCACCACGGCATCTGGCCCGAGCTCGGATCGCTCATCGATCGCGCGCACGACGAGCAGGACATGGGCATCGTCGCGATGAAGACGCTGAAGGGCGCCCGCCATCGCAATCTCCAGGATTTCCACCACGCGAACAGCTACGCCCAGGCGGCGCTCAAATGGGTGCACGCGAATCCGAAGGTCTCCTGTGCAGTGATCTCGTTCTTCGAGATGCAGCACGTCGACGAGTACCTGCATGCCTCGGGACGGACGCTCGAGGACGCGGATCTCGCGATCCTCTCGGAATACGACCGCAAGGTCGCGGGCAGCTACTGCACACCGCATTGTGGCGCCTGCCTGCCCCGCTGCCCGGAAGGCGTCCCCATCTCCGACGTGCTGCGGCATCGCATGTACTTCGAGGACTATCGCGACGAGCGCAATGCGATGGAGCTCTACGCGAAGCTGGAGATCGATGCCTCGGCGTGCGCGGGCTGCGCCGCACCCTGTCTCGGGAGCTGTCCGCTCGGCATCGCGATCCCGGAACGGACGCGCGGCGCGCATGCGATGCTCTCGACGTCGAGCGTCTGAGACGCCGGGGCCGCCTCACGCGTCGGGCGTCTGACACGCCGGGGCCGCCTCACGCGTCGGGCGTTCGAGACGCGGAGATCGCCTCACGCGTCGGGAACGGCCGACACGCCGGGGCCGCAGGACGGCTCGGGCGCGAGGTCGGGACGGTCAGCCCTCGGCGAGCGTGTTCATGCGACGCGCGAGCTCGAAGTCGAGATCCGTGACGCCGCCGGCGTCGTGGGTCGTGAGATCGACGACGACGCGCGAGTAGACGTTGGACCACTCGGGGTGGTGGTCGAGCTTCTCCGCGTGGAGTGCGACCCGGGTCATGAAGCCCATCGCCTCGACGAAGTCCGCGAATCGCAGCTCGCGATGGAGCTTGCCGTCGACGAGCGACCAGCCCGGGATCCCGGGGAGCTTCGCTTCGATCTCGCTCGCGGAGAGGGCCTTCGGTCGGGGCATGGCTTCAATCGTCAGCATGGTGGATGGCGCGGATGAAGGCGTCGAAGAGGGCGCTGCGGATCTGGTTCTTGTTCGTGCTGCCGTAGACCTCGCGGAAGGCCTTGAGCGGGATGATGCCCTTCGCCATCGAGCGATGGCCGCCGCCGACGCCGAGGCCCTCGACGACCGCGCGGACGACCTCGCCCGCTGCGCGCACGTAGCCGACGTTGCGCACGGAGAAGACGATGTTGCGGTCGACCGTGCCGATCGCGACGGCCCACTCGGCGCCCTCCGCCTGCAGCGCCATGTCCGCGACCTGCGGGATCACGTCCTCGCGTACCCGGCCGAGCACGAGCATGTGGATGCCGTCGCGCACCTCGGCGCCGGCGAGTGCGCGTCCGAGCGCCTTGAGTCCGTCGAGCGGAAGCGCGGGCCGCTCGATGCGGCGCAGGAGAGCGGGGCTGTGCTGCGCGTGCAGATAGGCGAACGAGTGCATGTCGCGCGGGCTCGTCTCGCGCCCGAGGTACTGTGTGTCGCTCTTGATGCCGTAGAGGAGCGCGGTCGCGAGCTTCGGGTTGATCTCCGTGTTGGTCGCGCGGAGGTACTCCGTGAAGATCGAGGAGGTCGCGCCGTAGGCCGTGCGGATGTCGCTGATCGTCGGGTTGAAGCCCGAGCGCTCGGGATGGTGATCCACGATCAGGTCCGGCGCGCAGATCCGTTCCGGGGGGTTGTCGCCGAAGACGTTGGGCTGGACGTCGACGAGCACGAGGCCATCGAACTCGCCGATCTCCTCGGGCGTGATCACGCGGACGTCGATACCGATCGCATCGCAGAGCGCCTGGTTCTCCGGGCGCTGCACCTCGCCGAAGGAGATCAGCGGCGCCGTCGTGCGCTTGCGACCGAGGATCGCGCGGAGGGCGTAGCCGCTCGCGAGGCCGTCGGGGTCGGGATCGGGCTGGACGAGGATGCCGACCTTCTCCCGGTCCTCGAGCAGCTCGCGGATGCGCACGACGCGCTGGAGGTTCGCCAGGTGGTCGAACTCCTCGTTGATGTCGTCGCGGATCAGCGTCTTCCAGCCCGTACGCCGTAACGAGGGATGGTCCGGCAGGTCCTCGGCGGTCAGGCTGTCCGAGAGCACGAGGATCGCTGCGTCCTCGTCGACCTTCTGGATCTCGCGCACGGCCAGCCGCGTCCAGGGGCCGTCGTCGCTGACGAGCGCGTACTCGTCGTCTGGCGCGGGGGCGAGCTTTGCGATCGCCTCCTTCTCGAGGCCGCCCTGGAGGATCTTGAAGCCCGGCGGTCTCGAACGGCTCTCGTCTTCGCGCGGAACCCAGGTGAGCTCCTCGGAGGCGTCGACGCCGATGCGACTCCAGAGTCGAGCGCTCTCGGCTCCATCGCAGATGATGATTCGACGTCCCACCCGACCCCCGAAGGCCATGGGCCTCGACCGATCGGGCGCGGAGCACCGAACGGATCGCAGCTTCTGGGCGGCGACCGGGCAGACCGCGGCCCGGCGCATGCCCCTCGCTTCGGAGGGACGGCTCGGGGGGCGGATACCGGTCGCTGCGAAGGTCGGAAGTTACACCATGCTCGCGGGCGAGCGACGGGCGTGCTGCACCGCGCGGCACCTGGGCCCGAGGGGAAACCCTCCGACCCCGGGTCTCGACCCTCGACTCGTGCACCCGGCCGGCCGCGCATCGCGCGCCGACCCGGTAGGATGGGCCGCCCCACACACGACCGGATCCGGGCGGGTCCTCGCCGTGCAGGGGCCGCTCCCGGCCTCGCGAGGCCGGGGCGACGCCGACGAGCGGGCAAGGGAGATCGCATGCGACTCGTGAACTTCGACGGGCGACTCGGGCTCGACGTGGCGGGACGCTTCGTCGACGCCGAGATCGCGAGTGATCGTCGGATCCCCGCGGATCCAATGGCGGCCTTCGAATATTGGGATGCCCTGCGGCGCCTCTCCGCGGAGCAGACCGCCGGCGATGCCGGTCCGATCCTCGTACCCGAACGACTCGGCCCACCCGTGCCGCGACCGACCCAGGTCTTCGCGATCGGCCTCAACTACCGCGACCACGCGGAGGAGGCGGGGCTGCCGATTCCCGAGCTGCCGATGGTCTTCACGAAGTTCCCGACCTGCCTGGCGGGGCCGACCGCCGAGGTGCCGCTCACCTCGGATCGCGTCGACTGGGAGGTCGAGCAGGTCGTCGTGATCGGTCGCGAGGCGGAGGCCGTCGCGAAGGAGCACGCCTGGGAGTACGTCGCCGGCTTCTGCGTCGGGCAGGACGTATCGGATCGCAAGCTCCAGTTCGCGAGCAAGCCCCCGCAGTTCAGCCTCGGCAAGTCGGCGCGGGCCTTCGGTCCGATCGGGCCCGCGCTCGTCAGTCTCGACGAGTTCCCGGATCCCGATGCGCTCCGGCTGCGCTGCTGGGTCGGTGGAGAGCTGATGCAGGAGTCGACGACGGAGAACCTGATCTTCTCCGTCCCCGAGCTGATCGCCTACGTCTCGCGCTATTGCGTCCTGCTTCCGGGTGATCTGATCTTCACGGGCACGCCCGGCGGCGTCGGCAGCGTCCGCGAGCCGCGGCGCTATCTCGTGGCGGGCGAGACGATCGAGAGCGAGATCGAGGGAATCGGACGACTCTCGAACCGCTGCGTGGCCGGACGTTAGGCGAAGGACGGCATGCAGAGGGTCTTCGTCGGCGACGTGCAGGGCTGTGCGGAGGAGCTCCTCGAGCTGCTCGATCGGCTTCGTGGCCGATTCGGAGACGATTTCGAGCTCTGGGTCGTGGGGGACCTCGTCAATCGTGGCCCCGACAATCGGCGGCCACTCGAATGGGTGCGCGAGCGGGTCGAGGCCGGTCGTGCGCACTACGTGCTCGGCAATCACGAGATCCATCTGCTCTGCGTCGCCCTCGGCCTGCGCGATCTCGCGCCCGGAGACTCGATCGGCGACGTGCTGGCCGCGCCCGATGCGCAGGACTGGATCGACTGGCTGCGCCGTCGTCCGGTCGTCGCGGCGGGCGGGATCGGTGACCAGCGATTCGCGATGGTGCACGCGGCGGCCTCGCCCGAGTGGTCGCTCGAGGAGCTCGTGCGCCAGGGAGACGCCGTCGCTGCCCGCCTCGCCGGATCGTGCGAGGCGGCGCGCGGCTTCCTGGCGATGGACGCCGAGGCGGATCCCGTGCGGGATGCGCTCGCGCGCATCACACGCTGTCGCAGCATCGGCGTCGATGGGCGCTGGTCGAGTCGCGAGCCCGAAGGCGGCGCGCGCCCCTGGCATCGCGTGTGGGCGGAGCACGGCCACGACTACGGGCTCGTGTACGGGCATTGGGCGCGGCAGGGGCTCCACGTCGCTCGCGGTCTGCGCGGCCTCGACAGCGGCTGCGTCCATCACGGACGTGGCCGCGACGGATTCCTGACGGCCTGGCTGCCGGGCGAGACGCGCGACGAGCCGGGAATGCGTCCCTTCGACGTGCCGGACGATCGCTTCTGGCAGCTCGCGGCGCGGCGGCGCTACTACCGCGCGGCGTCGGACCCGCCCGACGCGACCGGCATCGCCGGCTGACCCGGTCGGCCGAGACGAGGGGAAGCCCGTGGTCCCGGCTCCGCGGACCCGGGAGCGGGGTCCGGTGGACGGGTGTGGGCAGGTCGGGCATGGACCCGAAGGACTGCGCCCTCACAATCCCCGATCGGAAAACTTCGGAGCATGGTCGATGGTCTGGCTGGTCGTCTTCCCTTCGACGGGAAGGACGGCGGAGCGAGCGACCATGGCGAGCCTGCGACAAACCCGCGCGTCCGACGCGACCGAAGGTCTCGACCGTGCGCTCTTCGAGCGGGCCTCCGAGGTGCTCGCGGCCTTCGATGACTCGGGTCGGCTCCTGACGTGCAACCCGGCGGCCCGGCAGCAGCTCGGGCTGGTCGAGCCGTCGGCAGCCGGCGGCCTGCGGCTGACGGAGCTCTTCGCGCCCGAGCCGGACGGGGTCGAGGTCGCGGCGCTGCGGGCGTTGGCGGCGGGCGAGACGGTGCGCGCGCTGCGGCGGGCGCGTCGTGATGTGAAGCGGCTCCTCGACGTGTCGTTGCAACGCGTCGTGCCCGGTCCCGTCTGGCTACTGGCTGCGAGGGACGTGACCGAGCGCTTCGAAATGGTCCGTCGTCTCCGTGAGCTCGTCTCCTTCGACCCGCTCACGGGTCTTCCGAATCGGGAGCACTTTCGCGACCAGATCGATCAGGCGATCGAGCGTTGTCGCCGAGGGGGCAAGCAGCTCGCGCTCCTCTTCCTCGGCGTCGATCGCTTCAAGCAGGTCAACGACTCCCTCGGATACGCGAAGGGCGACCTCCTCCTCAAGCAGATCGCCGAGCGGTTGCGCTCGGCGATCCGGGGCAGCGATGCCCTCGCCCGCGCCGCCTCCCCCGTCGAGGAGGCCGACGCGGCATCGAGCCCGATCTCGCGACTCGGCGGCGACGAGTTCACGCTCCTGCTGACGGACCTCGATCATCCCCAGGACGCCGCCCGCGTGGCGCGTCGGGTGCTGCACGCGCTCTCGCGCAGCCACTCGATCGCCGATCAGGAGCTCTTCGTGGGCGCGAGCATCGGCATCGCGGTCTGGCCGGAGGACGGCGTGGACGCCGAGGATCTGCTGCGTTCGGCGGATACGGCGATGGACCACGCGAAGGCGCATGGCGGCAACGCGTACGAGTTCTTCAACGACTCGATGAATGCGACCTCCGTACGGCGACTCAACCTCGAGAGCCGATTGCGGCGGGCCGTCGAGCGGGAGGAGTTCTCGCTCGTCTACCAGCCTCTGCGCGATGCGCGCACGGGGCGACTTGCGGCGGCGGAGGCGCTGATCCGCTGGACGGATGGTGACGGCGAGCCGGTCGGTCCCGACGAGTTCATTCCGATCGCCGAGGAGACCGGACTGATCGTCGAGATCGGGAGCTGGGTCCTCCACACGGCCTGCCAGCAGATGCGCGTGTGGCGCGAGGCGGGCCATCCCAGCTTCCGTCTCTCGGTCAACATCGCGGTCGAGCAGCTCCGGCATCTCGGCGTCGCCGAGCGCGTGGACCAGGCCCTCTTCGAAGCGGCGCTCGCCCCTTCTGATCTCGAGCTCGAGATCACGGAGACGTCGATCCTCGACGCCGACCCCCGCATCGTCGCTGCGATCGGTCAGATCACCGCGCTCGGCGTCGGACTCGCCCTCGACGACTTCGGCACGGGCTACTCGTCGCTCTCGGCGCTCCAGCGCTTTCCGATCGAGCGGTTGAAGATCGACCGCTCCTTCGTCAACGGACTCGGCTCGAGCGCGAGCGACGAGGCGCTCGCCTCCGCGATCGTCGCCCTCGCGAAACGGCTCGGGCTCTCGGTCGTGGCCGAGGGCGTCGAGACGGAAGAGCAGGTCGGACTGTTGCGCGAGCTCGGCTGCGACGAGTTGCAGGGCTATTTCTTCTCGCGTCCGCTGCCGCCCGAGGAATTCGGTCGCCTGCTCGCATCCGAGCCCGTCGGATCCCGCACGCCGAACACCTAGCGGGACGCGCGCCGACCCGTCTGCGACGACGCGGGGCGCGCCGCCGGAGTCGCCGTCGAGGGACGTCGGACCGTGACGGGGTGCGTTGGCCGATGCCCCCGTGTGTCGCCCTGCGCCCTGCGCGCGATCTGCCTCTCGTTGCCCGGTCCGGGGGTGCGAGGTAGATTCCGAGACTTCCTATGGACCGTCCCAGCCCACCTGTCCCCCCCCAGCCAGACGCCTCGCATCGTCCGATGACGTGCGAGGGACGATCCCGCATCCGCGGGTCGACCCTCGTGTGTGTCGCTCCTCGTGCGCGCGCCGTCCAACAGGAGGTCCGCCGATGTCGATCATCGGCTCCGTGCTGATCATCCTCGCGTGTCTGGCCGCCTCGGCCTTCTTCTCGGGGAGCGAGACGGCCCTCTTCCGGCTCCGGTCGCACGACCTCGATCCGGACAAGGAGGGCTTCGGTCCGGCGGACGTCGCAGTGCGGGATCTGACCTCGTCCTCCTCGCGCCTGCTCGTCACGATCCTGCTCGGCAACAACGTCGTGAACATCCTCGGCGCCTCCGTCGCATCGGGTCTCGCGATCTCGCTGCTCGGCGCCGAGGCGGGGATTCCCGTGGCGACGGCGGTGATGACGGCCCTGGTGCTGCTCTTCTGCGAGATCCTGCCGAAGGCGGTGGCGGCGCGGCATCCGCGTGGCGTGTCGCGCGCGGTGGGGCTGCCGCTCTATCTCTTCCATCAGATCCTGCGTCCGCTGCACGGCCTCTTCGATCGCGCGATCGAGCCGCTCGTGCGTCGCGTGACGGGCGGCGTCGACGGTGAGCGCTCGCTCGGATCGGAGGAGGTGCTGCGGCTTGCGCGCGAGGCGCTCGACTCCGTCGAGGACGCGGGCTCCCCGCTCGCGATCATCGGCGCGACCTCGAACGCCGCCGAGATGGACGTGTCCGAGATCATGGTCCCGCGTACGGAGATCGAGGCCTTCCCCTCGAGTACGACCGTTTCCGAGCTGATGGACAGCATGCTCGAGAGCCGGTACACGCGCGTGCCGATCTACGAGGGCTCGATCGATCACGTGCTCGGCGTGGTCCACCTGAAGGACCTGATGAAGCTCGACAAGTCGGGCGTCACGGAGCTCTTCGGGATCGTCAAGCCGGTCCTGCGGGTTCCCGAGCGCAAGCCGATCCTGCGGCTCCTGACGGAGATGCAGCGCGCCTTCTGCCACATCGCACTCGTCAAGGACGAGTTCGGCGTGACGCAGGGACTCGTCACGCAGGAAGACATCCTCGAAGAGATCGTCGGCGAGATCCGGGACGAATTCGATTCGGAGGAGCTGCTCACGATCCGCAAGCTCCGGGACGGCAGCTACGAGGCGCTCGGTCGGATCAAGGTGCTCGACTTCAACCGCGAGACCGGCTGGCAGGTGCCCGCCGAGAAGGGCGACACGATCGGCGGGCTGATCTTCAACACCCTCGAGCGCGCGCCGCGCAAGGGCGAGCGCGTCGGCGTGCCCGGCTACCGACTCGAGTGCACGGACGTCTCGGGCAGTCGGATCGTGCGCGTGCGCGTCGTCGAGATGCCCCGCGACGAGGACTTCAGCGACTGACGTCCGATCCGGCGACCCTCCGGACCCGCTGCGTCCCGCGACGCGCGCCTCCGGGACTCGCCGCGGCGTCGTTCATGCGGGCGCAGTTCGGGCCACCGCCGACCCGGCGGTGCGCCCTCCGTGCCGTCGAGAGGGCGTGGCTTGAGTGGGTCGACCGGACAGTCCGGAATCGAGGTGCGCGTCGAGGCCCTGGCGGCGGGGGGTGACGGGATTGCGCGCCTGCCCGACGGGCGGGTCGTCTTCGTGGAGGGCGGGCTGCCGGGGGATCTCGTCGAGCTGGACGCGCTCGAGATCCGCCCACGCCTCGCGCGCGCCCGGATCGCCCGACTGATCGAGGCCAGCCCCGACCGCGTCGAGCCCGAGTGCGCCCATTTCGGGCGCTGCGGCGGCTGTCAGTGGCAGCACCTCGACTACGAAGCCCAGGTCGAGGCGAAGCGCCGGATCGTGCAGGACGCACTCGAGCGCATCGGCGGCATTGCGATCGAGGCCCCGATCGGGATCGTCCCTTCGCCGGCGCCCTACCACTATCGCGCCCGCGCACGGCTCGTCGAGGCGGACTCCGGCGTGGGCTATCGGCGGCGCGGCTCGCACGAGGTCGAGGCCATCTCGAAGTGTCCGATCCTGGTCGAGGCGCTCGAAGCGCCACTCGCCGCGCTCCGGGCGCAGACGAGCCGCGGCGGCGACGAGATCGACGGCGGGTCGGAGGTGCCCGACGCGGCGCTCGCCGGGGACAAGGCGATCGATGCGTCGGGTCGTGGACGCCGTCGCCGTCGTCGTCCGACGGAGTGGTGCCTGCTCGCAGGCTCTTCGGGAGAGGCCGTCGCCCGTCCCGCGACCGGACGCGCATCGAAGCGCGGGGAGCGGTCCCGGGTCGAGATCGCAGTCGCTGGTGAGCGACTGCGGGCGAGCGTCACGAGCTTCGTGCAGGGCAACGCGCTGCTCTGGGACGCGCTCGCCGACGCCGTCGCCGCGTGCGCGCTCGCGCCGCGGGACGGCCGGTCGCCCGGTCGCTTCGTCGAGCTCTACGCGGGCATCGGCTTCCTCACGGTCCCCCTCGCCCGTCGCGGCCTCGAAGGCGTGGCGGTCGAGAGCGATCGATCGGCCCTCGGCGACCTCGAGGCGAACCTGCGTCGCAGCAGACTCGGTGGCCGGGTCGAGGTCGTCCGCGGCCGCGCCGAGCTCCTGCGCGATCTCGGCGAGCGGATCGCCCGGGCCGACGTGCTGCTGGTCGACCCGCCGCGGGTGGGTCTGCACGAGGCCGTGCGGCGCGCGATCGAGGAGCAGGGACCGGGACGATGCGTATACCTGTCCTGCGATCCGGCGACGCTCGCGCGGGATCTGCGCGCCCTGATCGCGGCGGACTACCGCCTCGTCTCCGTCCGCGCCTTCGACCTCTTCCCGCAGACGCCCCACGTCGAGACCCTCGCGGTCCTCGAACGGGGCTGAGCCGAGCCGCGCGCCCGGCCGGAAGCCGCCCGCGCGCTCAGGGCTCGATCAAGCCGTGGCGCAGGGCGTAGCGGACGAGCTCGGTCGCCTTCCGGACGCCGAGCTTGCGCATCAGACTCGTGCGATGGGCCTCGACGGTCTTCGTGCTGATCGAGAGCTCGACCGCGACCTCCTTCGCCGAGAGGCCGTCGGCGATCAGATGCAGGACCTCGCGCTCCCGCTGGGAGAGGAGCGAGAACGGGTCTTCGGAGGCCGGACGCGGCGCGCGCAGCTGGTCGACGATCTCGCGGGCGACGGCGGGGCTGAAGTAGCTGCCGCCCTTCATGACCTCTCGGATCGCCGTCACGATCTCGGCCGCTCGTCCGTTCTTGAGGACGTAGCCGTCGGCGGCCAGGGCGATCGCGCTCTGCACGAAGGGCGGATCGCTATGGACGGAGAGCAGGACCACCTTCGTCCTGGGGTGCAGACCGCGCAGCCGTTCGAGGGTCTCGAGTCCGCCGAGGCGAGGCATCGTGATATCGAGGACGACGATGTCCGGCCGCGTCTGCTCGACCTGCGCGAGCACCTCGCGTCCATCCGAGGCCTCGCCGACGACCTTCAGGTCGGGTTCGGATTCGATCAGGCGCCGGAGGCCCTCCCGAACGATCCCGTGGTCATCCGCGACGACGATCTCGATCATGCGACCACTCTAACCGGGCGGTCTTCGGCGTTCAATCAGCTTCGCGTCAGCGCCCCCGCGATGTTTGGCGACGGTCGGTCGACATCGCGCGCCGGGCGGATCGCGGCACGAAGATGACAGCGCTCTCCCAGGGCAGTACGCTCCGCGCTCTCGAGCCCGGTCGACCGGATCCCGGTGCGGGCTCGATGGGCGGTGTCCTCGCGCGTGACAGAGAGGCCGATCTCGTGCTTCGCAGAGAGCCGCATCGACGCCCCAAGCGCCCCGCTGCGAGATCGCGCGGTCGTGAGGGCGGGGGCGGGTCGGCCCGACGGCAGGACCGCTTCGTGCTCTACGTCGAGGGGGCGCGGGATCGGGAGATCCTCGAGTCCTGGGCGCGCCGCTTCGATCCCGAGCTCGCGCGCTGCGTCGAGCGCAACGCCGTCATCCTCGGAGGCCGTCAGCCGGCGCGCGCCGCGGCGGACTTCCGCAAGCGGGGCGGTGTCGAGGCGGGACTCTCCGGTCTGATCGTGCTCGATCGCGACGACCATGCGCCCGACGCCGACCCGATCGCGTCGGCGACGCCGGACTCCGCGCTGCCCGAGCCGCCGTCCCCGTCGAGCGACGGCCGGTCGCCGGATGCGCCGGTCGCGACGGAGCCCGGGCTCGAGGTCTTCGTCTGGAGCCTGCGGCACATCGAGAGCTACCTGCTCGTGCCCGCCGCGATCCGTCGCGCCGCCCGGCTCCAGGCGGAGGAGCTGCACATCGAGCGCCTGATCGCCGCGGCGATCGCCGCCGCGCCGCCTACCCGGGGCGTCGGGACGCCCCATGCGAAGCGGCTGCTCGGGCCGGGTGGCTCGCTCTCCGAGGCGTTGGGTGCCGAGCTCCGCGCGGGCGACATCGCCCGCGTCATGCGCCTCGACGAGCTCCATGCCGACGTCGGCTCGCTCTTCGACCGGATCGCCGCGCTGGCCGGTGTCGCGCGAGCTGGACCCGAGGTCGTGGTCCGGGGGCGATCCGGGGCCTGAGCCGCGCCGGCCCCGGCGCGCGGACCAGACCGGGCCCCGCCCGTGCGGCTCGCCGGCGCTCAGGGATCCAGCGCGTCGCGCAGGATCGGCTTGCGAACCGAGTCGACCTCGTCGTGGGTGCGTCGCAGGTCGAGCAGCAGGCTGATCGCCCGCTTCAGGAAGAGCACGCCGATCAGCACGTGCATCGCGAGGAAGATGACGTTCGTCCAGAGCGCGAAGGCGTAGAGCGAGGCCTCGTCCGCGTAGCCGTGGAAGAGGTTCGCCCAGACGATCTCGCGCGTGCCGAAGTTGCCGAACGAGGGCAGCAGCATCGTGAAGTAGACGACGGGGATCCCCGCGAAGAGCGCCGTCCAGTCGATCACGTTGCCGAAGGCGCGGGAGGCGAGGCCCTGGATCAGCACGTCCGCCGCAGCGAAGCCGGCGAAGATCCACAGATAGGGAAGCAGGTCCGGCAGGTTCACGCGTCCCTCGAGCCAGTCGAGGCGGAGCAGGGAGTAGAGCCGGTCGACCGCGCCCAGCCGTCGCGCGATCACGAAGCTCGCCACGAGCAGCCAGCCGAAGCCGACGACCGACGAGATCAGCGAGAACTGCACGTTCGCGCGCGGCACGATCGCGAGGGCCACCGTCCCCTGCATCAGCAGCACCAGGAAATGCGCCACGAAGGGCAGCGTCGTGACGGCGACCACGGATTGCAGCGGCGCGCGGCAGAGCTGCCAGATCCCGAGGAAGAAGGCGGCGTCGGAGATCGAGTTGTTGACGGCCCGCGCGAGCTCGGCGCCGCCCTTGACCGCGATGATCTGTCGGCGGGGGACGGGCGCGAGGAAACGGCGCACCATCGAAGCCTGGACGAGGGTCCAGACGAGGAAGAAGAAGACCTTGTCGACGATCGTGATCGCGACGAAGAGCGGCATGTTGGCACGCTCGGTCGCCTCGGGGATCGCCTGCCAGTCGATCGCGAAGCCGAACACGTAGACCAGCGCGGCGCCGGAGATGGCGAGCGGCAGGACGTGGCGGACCATCATGCGATTGGCTCGGGACACGATTTCGCAGCATAGCCGCTCGGACCGGGAGGGAGCTTCGGGTGCGCGCGGCGTCGTGCCGATCACGACCCGGCACGCGCTCGATTCTTGGCCAAGCGCGTGCGGTCGCCCTACCCTCTGCGGCCGGGAGCGACCATGGACCTCGGATTCCGGATGCACGCGGAACGCACGCCGAACCCGAACAGCATCAAATGGGTGCTGGGGCAGCCCGTGGCGGATGGCGTCGCTTCCGCGTCCTTCGACGCTGGCGCCGTGACGCCCGAGGTCTCACCGCTCGCTGCCTCGATCCTCGAGGTCGAAGGGGTCGAGCGCGTCTACCTCGGTCCGAGCTTCGTGACCGTGACCAAGCGCGATGCGGCGGAGTGGACCGAGCTCGCGGCGCCGATCGTCGCGGCGATCAAGGCCTGGGCGGCGAGTGGCGAGTCCGCACTCGGTCCCGCCTGGGAGCCGCCCGAGTCGGAGTCCGACGACGTGCTCGTGGGCCGCATCCGCACGATCCTCGAGCGCGACGTCCGACCCTACGTCGAGCAGGACGGGGGCGAGATCCGATTCGTCGACTTCCGGGATGGAGTCGTCGAGGTGCTGCTCCAGGGCGCGTGCGCGGGCTGTCCGAGCTCGTCGATCACCCTCAAGATGGGGATCGAGGCGCGCCTCAAGGAAGAGATCCCGGAGGTCCGATCCGTCGTTGCGCTCTGACCGGGGGGGGAAGGGGCGAGGTCCGGTGCGTCCTGCGCGCCGGGAAGGGCTCGGTCTGATCGGTCGCGATCTGGCCGGGGACGCGCTCGCCCATCGTCCGACCCGACGGCGGCGTCCGGCGCGCGGACGACTGACGGGCACGGGTCGCGTCGTCGCCCTGCTCCTGGTGGTGCTCGGGCTCGCGCTCGGCTGGGGGGCGCGCAGCTGGGTTCGTGGCCTCGCCCCGGCCGACGCGGACGGGCTGCCGGCCGTCGCGGCGGCGGCGGCGGCGCGACCGGTCGTGGATCTGGCGCGGCTGATCTCCGACCCACCGCTCTCGCGGGAGCGCTTCGAGATGGCGCGGGTCGAGTCGGCGACGGTCGATCCCGCCGCGCCGCCGCGCCTCGTGGAGCAGCGCGCCGCGGGCACGCTGAGAGTGGAATACAGCCTCGACGTGCGGCTCACGGAGGCCGTCTTCGAGATCCTGCGGCACGGTCGCGTCCAGCACGGTCAAGCCATCGTGATCGACCCGACGACCGGTCGTCTGCTCGCGCACGCCGTCGTGGATCCCGAGACGCTGCCGGCGGATCGGGCGTATCCGGCCGCGTCGATCGTGAAGGTGATCACGGCGGCGGCCCTCCTCGAGCAGACGCCCGCGGCGCTCGCCCGACCCTGCATCTACGAAGGCAACAAGTACCGCGTCACCCGGCGCCGGCTCGAGGCGCCGCGACGCGGCAACGAGGCGAGCCTCGAGGATGCGCTCGCGTCGTCGAACAACCAATGCTTCTCGCGCTGGGCCGTCCACGCACTCGGGGCCGAGCGCCTCGTCGAGACGATCGAGCGCTTCGGCTGGGTCGCAGCACCGGCGCCGGGCTTCGCGGCGGGCCGCCTCGATCCGATCGAGGACGATCTCGATCTGGGGCGCCTCGGAAGCGGTCTCGACGGACTCCGGGTGACACCGATGCATGTCGCCCAGCTCGCCGGCGTGCTCGCCCACGGCCGCCTCGTCGAGCCCTGGTGGGTCGATCGCGTGGTCGACGAGGTGGGGCGATCGATCGAGCTGCCCCGGCGGATGCCCGACCGGCCGGTGATCGAGCCTCGTCTCGCGGCGCGGCTGCGTGACCTGATGGTCTCGACCACGACGCGCGGCACGGCGCGCCGCGCCTTCCGGACGCGTCGGGGACAGCGTCTGCTGGGTGATCTCGAGGTGGCGGGGAAGACGGGCAACCTGTCGGGTCGTGATCCGAGTGGACGCTACGAGTGGTTCCTCGGGGTCGCGCCAGCCGATGCGCCGCGTGTCGGCGTGGTCGTGCTGCAGCTGCAGGGCAGTCTCTGGTGGGCGCACTCGAGCGAGCTCGCGGCGCGGATCCTGCGCGAGGTCTTCTGCGATCGCACGGGCTGTCGTGCGGAGCTCGCGTCGCGCTACACGGGCGAGCTGGACGCGCTCGCGGCGATCGCGCCGATCTCCGGGCTGGAGCAGCGACGCGGCGGTGACGCATCGGAGTGACGCGAACGGCGCCATCGCTCCGGGCGCCGGGCGACAGGCTATACTGCGCGCGTCCCACTCGTGATCGCCCACTCCTTTCCTTGTGCGTGGCGCTTCCGGTCCACGCGGCGATCACGCTCGGATCGATCGATCGATACCCGGATCGTCCGCCTCACCCCTCGGGCCTTCCGCTTCCCCCCACGTCGGAATCACGTTCGTGAGGGCGGACGAGGGAGCACGCATGACGGGACGCGACGATCTGCCGCGGAAGGACGCGGGCCCGCGTGGAGAGCAGGTCGCGCGCGATGCCGCCCCGAGCGGTCCCTCCGTCTCGATCGATCCCGCCGATCGCCCCGGCGCGTCGGGCCACCGCTTCGGTCCGGACCTCGCCTGCTCGGAGTGCGGCGTCGCCTGGGACGCGCACCAGCGCGAGCCGATTCCCTGCCGGAGTGCTGCGACCGTCGACGCGTTCGCGCGAAGACCGGCTGCGGGTCACGAAGACGCGTAACGGAGCGCGCGTTCGTTGCGCCTTCCTTGCCGGGCGGATTCCGCTCAGGCTGTTCGCGGGTGACGAATTCCGTCCTTCGGCCTGACGCTATGCGGCACTTCGAGCCCCGGGCGACGTGTTTCGGCATCGCCCTTCCGGCCCCTTCCGGCACCTCGGGAAAAAACGTCAACCCCCGATCCCGACGGCCGAACAGACACCTGGCCGCGCAATTGCCGACGACCGGAACACCCATCGAGGAAATCTCGACGAGCTGGCACAGGGGTTGCTCTACCCCGGTCCGGCGGAACGAGCCCCCTCCTGGACGGGAACTCGGGGAGACCGCAGCCAACGCCTGCATGGGGCAGGCACTCGATCACTCGAGTGTTAGGTCATAGACAAGGATAGACACAGAAATGAGCAACCTCATTCGCAAGTCCAAGAAGGGCTTCACCCTCATCGAGCTCATGATCGTGGTCGCCATCATCGGTATTCTGGCCGCGATCGCGATCCCGAACTTCCTCCGGTTCCAGCTCAAGTCCAAGAGCTCGGAGGGCAAGGTGAACATCGCCGCGATCCGCACCGCCGAGGAGTCCTACCTCGCCGAGTTCGGCAACTACGTCGCCGCCGTCGCGAACCCGGCGGCCGGCATCCCCGGCTCCTCGAAGGATGCCTTCGACGTCACGACCGGCACCGACTTCGACATCCTCGGCTGGGCGCCGGAGGGCCAGGTCTTCTTCCAGTACGCCGTCGCCGCCTCGGGCAACGCCTACTCGGTCTCGGCCGCTGCCGACATCGACGCGGACGGTACGAACCAGGGCTGGGGCTACGTCCATCCGGACGGTGCGGGCACGACGGTCGCGCCGGTGCACGCCGAGTGTGCGGACACGGGTACGGGCCCGGGCCAGAACCAGGTCAACACGGTCGGTCCGTGTGACTCGACCTCGGGCCAGTCGACCTTCTAATCGAAGCCGACGCTCCGAAAACGATGGGGCCGGGCGGAAACGCCCGGCCCTCTTCGTTTTCGGGCTCCGATCACGCGCCGCGGCGTCGGATCGGGGTCGTCGGCCGGTCGCCCGCGGCGCCGTCGGCCGATTCAGCCGATGATGCGCCCGCCGCCCGGACCCGGCATGCCGCCCATCGGGCCGCCGCCGAAGCCGCCGGGCCCACCGAGCCCGCCCGGGCCCTGGCCGGGCACGACGATGCGGCTCGCCTCCTGGCGCTGGAGCTCCCGGGCCTCCTCCATCAGGCGCTCGATTGCGTTCTGGACGGCCTTCGGGAAGGCCTCGAAGGCCTCCTGCAGCGTCGTCGCCTCGATCGGACAGTTGATCGGCAGCGGCCCGCGCGCGGACATCAGCGTCGTCTCGCCGATGAAGAGGGCCGGTCGTCCGGGGTCGTCACTGCCGTCGCGTCGGATCGGCGTGAGGCGCCGGATCGACGCGACCTTCAGGTCGGTGAAGCTCTCTTCGCGGTAGAGGTTGTCCTGGTCGACCGCGATCTCGGCCAGGGGGCTCGTCTCGTCACTCACAGGGCATCTCCTCGATTGGCCCCATCTTGGCAGACCGGCCGCCCGGAATCAAAAAAACGGGACCGGTTGCGGCCCGATCGCCTGGCACGGCCTCCACCAGGTCTGAGGGCGCGCTCTACTCCGGGACGATCTCGGAAAGCACCGCCCCGAGTCCGCCGATCTCGCCCTCCGCGAGGGACTCGACGTCGGGCAGGCAGGCGACCAGCTTCTCGAGAGCCTGGGCCGTTGCGCGATCGACCGGGTCGAAGACGAGGCCGAAGCCGTCGTCACCGTCGTCGCGTGCGACGGTCGCGCTCACGACGAAGGGCTCGACGCGACCGGGCCCGCGCAGCGCGATGCGATAGCGATCGCCGAGCGCGAGGTCGACGTGGCGCTCGATGCGCATGCCGCGGCGGGAGAGGTCGCGGCCGATCAGCACGAGCGGTCCGGCCGCGCCGTTCGCGACCATCGTCGCGGGATACGCGCCGCGCGGCGCCGCGCGACGCTCCGGCGTGGGACTCGCTTGTGGCTCGGTGCTTGCGCCCTCGAGTGCGAAGCGGATCTCGCCCCGCGCCGAGATCGGCGGATCCGTCTCGTCGTCGAGGACCAGGTCCGGGAGCGAGGCCAGCTGGCAGGGCGGGATCGCGGGCTCGGCCTGCGTCGCGGCGTCCGGCATCGAGTGCGGGCCCGCCGCCCAGAGGTTGATGAGCGCCGTCAGTCGGGTGCGCATCTCCTCGGAGAGATCGGCGTCGAAGACGATGGCGAGCGTACGCTGGCCCGTCTCGGCGTCCGTCGCGACGCGCACGACGCGGCCGGAGAGGCTGAGGGGGCCGTCGTCGTGACCCTCGAGCAGGCTCGCGGGCAGCGTGAAGGCGACGTGCTCGCTGAATGCGGACGGCGACCCGGTGCGGATGCGGCAGCCACGATTCGAGAGGTCGACGAGCGTGGCCGAGATCGGCTTGGCGCCACTCGTCGTGCCGGCGAAGTCGATCGGGGATCCGACCGTCACGCGCGTGTCGGCCCGTCGCTCGGCGCCGTGGTAGAGCGCGCGCGCGACGAGCAGCCGCCAGATCTCGGCGTCCGCCGGCACGCGTACGAGCAGATGCAGTCCCGCGCGTCGCATGCGCCGGCGCATGGCGGGCGAGTCCTCGGTCACGGCGATGATGCGAAGCGGGCGTCCGCTGGGCGCGTCGGCGGGGCTGCCGGGCCGGACCCGTTCGAGCCGGCGCGGCGTCACGATCAGGAGGTCGCGGGGCGGGGCGATCTCAGCCGGGATCTGGCCCCCGCGAAGTCGCTCGTAGGCGAGGTTCTGGGCATCGAGAACGTGGGCGACCTCGTCGAGCTCGCCGTCGTCCACCAAGAGGATGCCCGGGGACGTGGCTTGCTGGCTCATCACGCTCTCCGGATTCGTGCGAGCGGTCGGGGGGACGGCCGCAACGGATGCCCGGTCATTCGGTCACATCGCGGAGGGGCTGAAGGGGGCCGGTCGGTCCGGACGGGGGCGGCGGCACGCTGCGCAGCGCCTGCGCGAGCATTGCCCACGCGATGCCGCTCGCCGCGGCCGCGAGCACGAGTGCGCCGATCGCCTGCGGTCCTGCGAGCCCTCCTGCCGCCCGCGCGCCCGGGCCGAGCGCGAGGCCGAAGGCGAGCGCGTTGTTGGCGACGTGGGCGACGATCGCGAGTGTCAGCCCGTGGACATGGCGCATCGCCCCGAGCTGCAGCCCCAGCAGCGTTGCGGCGAGGGCGTGGGCCGGACCCGCGTGGACGAGGCCGAAGGCGAGCGCGCTCACGCCGATCGCGGCCGCCGGTCCCGCGACGCGGCGCAGGACGGCCATCAGCCCGCCCCGGAAGGCCAGCTCCTCGGCGATGGGCGCGACGAGGATGCCGACGAGGAGCCAGCCGGCGCGCGCGAGCGGCGCCGCCGGAGCCGCCTCGGCCAGGGCCGTCGTCGTCGCGACCGCGCTCTCGGGCCAGGCCACGCGCCACAGCCCGTCGAGCAGGTGGCTCGTGCCCACCAGCCCGAGCACCTGCACGAGCCCTCGCGCCGTGCGTCGGCCGTCGATCGGAGACCGCATCGGCCCGAGCGTACCGGTCGGGGTCGGGCGCAGCCCCGCGGCGCGCCGATGGCTCGTCGCCTTCGGCGGCTGCTACGCTGCGCCCGTGACTGCCCGCTCCGAGCTCTGCGCATCGCTGCTCGTCGCCATGCCCCAGCTGTCGGACCCGAACTTCCGGCGCTCGGTCGTGCTCGTCGTGCATCACGACGAGGACTCGACCTTCGGACTCGTGCTGAACCGCGAGGTCGATCTCTCGGTGCGCGAGCTCTGCGAGAGCCTCGAGTTCTCGTGGAAGGGGCCGGTCGATGCCGACGTGTCCTGGGGTGGACCGGTCGAGTCGAATACGGGCTGGCTGCTCTTCCAGGACGACCTCGACACGGAGGTCGAGGGCGATCAGGTCTCGCAGATCGCGGGCGAGCTCTGCTTCGCGGGCTCGATGGACGTGCTGCGGCAGCTGGCGGCGCGGCCGCCCTCCGATCTGCGCATCTTCCTCGGCTACGCGGGCTGGGGCGGCGGGCAGCTCGAGAGCGAGCTGGCCCAGGGCGCGTGGGTCGTGGCGCCGCTCTCGCCGGAGGTCGTCTTCGACGTGCCGTGCGACGAGATGTGGGAGCACGTCCTGCGCGGCATGAACATCGACCCGGCGACGCTGATCTCGACCGCGGGGATCCACTGATGGCCTTCGGCGAACGCGGCACGGTCTCGGGTGGCACGCCCTTCGAGGTGCGCTGTCCGAGCTGCCGGGTCACGTTCCCGGTCGAGACGAAGCGATGCGTGCATTGCGGTGGGCCGACGACCCGCCCCGTTCCGATCGGCGCCGAGGAGAGCCTCCGGGTCGCGCCGATCGAGATCGAGTCCGACATCCGTCTGCGCAAGGGCAGCTCTCTCGGAAAGTCGCTCTCGCAGACGATCCATGGTCCCGGGCCCAACGAACGGGAGCTCGAGGTCGAGGACGCGCCGCCCTCCTTCGTACGGGGACTGCTGAACTCGCTGGGCGGCATGATCTGGGTGATCGCTTTCGTGGTCTTCACGATCGTGCGCCAATGCAACGGGGGCGAGTGAATCCGTGGCGCCGGAGCGCGTGCGCGGGATCCTGCACGGCGCGAGCCTCTCGCCCTTCGTCCGCAAGGTGCGCGGCGCGCTCGCGCTGAAGGGCGTCGAGTACGAGCTCGTGCACGTGATGCCCGGGGCGATGGAGCCCGCGTTCCTCGCGAAGTCGCCACTCTCGAAGATCCCGGTCTGGGAGGAGCCGGACGGCTTCACCCTGCCGGACTCGTCGGTCATCTGTGACTACCTCGAGCAGGTCGTGCCGGATCCGCCGCTCTACCCCGCGGATCCACGCGAACGGGCGCAGGCGCTCTTCTGGGAGGAATACGCGGACACGCGTCTCGTCGACACGGCGACGCCGATCTTCTTCCAGCGTGTCGTCCGCGGACGGATCTTCGGCCAGCCCGTCGACGAGTCCCTCGTCCGCCGCCATGCGGAGGACCTGCTGCCGCCCGTCCTCGATCAGCTCGAGGCGCTCTTCGCCCCGCGCGCGGATGCGCTCGCCGGGCGGATCACGATCGCGACGCTGTCGGTCTGGGCGCCGCTCTCGGATCTCGGGCATGCGGACGTCGAGGTCGAGGCGGCGCGCTGGCCCGCGCTCGCGGGTCTCCTGTCCCGGCTGGCGGGGCAGCCGGCGCTCGCCCGTGTGCTGGAAGAGGATCGCGCGCAGCTCGCGAGCTTCTGAGGCGACGAGCTAGTGTCGTGCGCCGGGTCTCGTGTGCGCGCCCTCGCGCGCGGGGTCGGAATGCGGAGTCCACGGGTCGACGGACCGCCAGGGCGCATGATAAGAAGGAAGGAGTACCGGGATGAAGGTCGAGGCCGCGATCGCCGTCGAGGCGGGCAAGCCGCTCGAGATCGATCGGATCGAGCTCGAGGGCCCGAAGCAGGGCGAGTGTCTCGTGCGCCTCGCCGCGACGGGCGTCTGCCATACGGATGCCTTCACGCTCTCCGGTGACGATCCCGAGGGCCTCTTCCCCGCCATCCTCGGTCACGAGGGTGCGGGCGTCGTCGAAGAGGTCGGACCCGGCGTGCGCGGTCTCTCGGTCGGTGACCACGTCATCCCGCTCTACACGCCGGAATGTCGGGAGTGCAAGTTCTGCCTCTCGGGCAAGACGAACCTCTGCGGCGCGATCCGCGAGACCCAGGGCCGGGGCCTCATGCCCGACGGCACGAGCCGGATCACGTGGAAGGGCAAGAAGGTCCACCACTACATGGGCACCTCGACCTTCGCCCGCGCGACGGTCGTGCCCGAGATCGCCCTCGCGAAGATCCGCAAGGACGCCCCCCTCGACAAGGTCTGCCTGCTCGGCTGCGGCGTGACGACCGGGATCGGCGCGGTCCTCAACACGGCGAAGGTCGAGCCCGGCGCGAGCGTCGCGGTCATCGGCCTCGGCGGCATCGGCCTCTCCGTCGTGCAGGGTGCCGTCATGGCCGGCGCCGAACGCATCATCGGCATCGACACCAACCCGAAGAAGTTCGAGCTCGCGATGCAGCTCGGCGCGACCGAGTGCGTCAACCCGAAGGAGGTCGGCGACATCGAGGCCTTCGTGATCGACGCGACCGACGGGGGCGTCGACTACTCCTTCGAGTGCATCGGCAACGTCGAGACGATGGGCGCCGCGCTGCGCATGACGCACAAGGGCTGGGGCGAGTCGATCATCATCGGCGTCGCGGGCGCCGGCAAGGAGATCCACGCGCGGCCCTTCCTGCTCGTGACGGGGCGCTCCTGGCGCGGCACGGCCTTCGGTGGCACGAAGGGCCGCACGCAGCTGCCGGGTCTCGTCGACCGCTACATGAACGGCCGCATCAAGCTCGACGAGATGGTGACGGCGACGATGCCGCTCGAGGAGATCAACCGCGCCTTCGACCTGATGCACGGGGGCGAGGTCATCCGGAGCGTGATCCGCTACGAGGACTAGCGTCCCGCAAGCTCGGAGGCTCTTCCGCGTCGCGCACGCGGCCGGGCGGCCGTTCGAACGGCGGCGCGCGCACGCGCGCTAGGCGAGCCCGCTCCAGACGAGTCGGATCGCGACCGCCGTCAGCGTCCATTTGTAGAGCTGCGTGAAGCGTTCGTCGTCGAGGCGATCGAGCACCCGCGTCCCGAGCCAGGTCCCCGCCACCACGCACGCCGCCATCGCCAGGCTGAGGACGCCGTACTCGAGGAAGGCGAAGCCCGCGAAGCCGAAGAGCACGAGCTTCGCGAGATGCCCGGTCGCCTGACAGGCGGCCTTGGTGCCGATCAGCTCGAAGCGGTCGAGGCCCAGGCCGAGGAAGAAGGGCGCGATGAAGGGGCCGGTCGCGCCGACCAACGGGCCCAGCGCGCCCGCGCCCGCGCCGACGAGGGCGAAGCGCGGACCGAGCGGGATCCGCCCGGGATCGAGCCCGAAGAGCAGCCACGACCTGCGCCAGGTCGCGACGAGCACGAAGAGACCGATCGCGAAGCGCAGCCCGTCGCCGGGCAGATGCTGGGCGAGCGGCACGGTCAGCAGGCCGGCGGGCAGGAGCGGCAGCACGAAGGGTCCGAGCAGGTCGCGCCGCACGGAGCGCACGTGGATCAAGGTGCGGCTCGAGTTCGATGTGAGCTGGACGAGGGCATGGATCGGGATCGCGACCGCCGGCTCGAGGAAGAGCAGCATCACCGCCAGCAGCAGGATGCCCCCGGCCATGCCCAGCACGGCCGACACGCCCGCCGAGAGCACGCTCGCCGCACACAGGATCAGCATCGTCGTGGGGTCCAGCCCGTCCCTCCTCGCCCCGTCCGGCGGGCAGCAGCTTGACAAGGCCGAAAACATTGATCAAGTTGATTCGCTCGATCAATGTGGTGGGTCGGCGCGTGTCCGGCCTGCGTCGTCCCCTCCCCGAGCCCGTGACCCGCGAGCCCCGCCCATGTCCCGGCGTCCGCCGCTTTCCGACCCCCGATCGGTCCCTCGCGACCTGCGCGCCGCCGTCCCCGCCCGCCTGTCCACCACCCCACAGTCCGGGGCGCCGGAGACCGCGTCCGCCGGCGCCGAGGCCGACCGTGTCCCGCCGAGCGAGTTCCTGAGCGCGCGCGAGGCGGCGGAGATGCTGGGGGTGAAGCTCCCGACCCTCTACGCCTATACGAGCCGCGGGCTGATCCAGAGCGTGCCCGGCGGCCGCGGCCGCACGCGGCGCTACCGGCGACGGGATCTCGAGCGGCTGCGGGCCCGGCGCGATGCCCGGGCGGGGCATGGGCCCGTGGCAGCGGCGGCCCTGCGGCAGGGGCAGCCCGTGCTCGACAGCTCGATCACGCTGATCTCGGTCGAGCAGGGGCCGATCTACCGGGGCCGGCCGGCCCTCGATCTGGCGCGCGAGGATCGGTCCTTCGAGTGGGTGGCGGAAGGCATCTGGACGGGGGATTGGAGCGAGCGGCCGCTGCCGTCGGAGTGGCGGCCGGAGGGGCTCGGCTTCGAGCTCGATGGGCTGGTCGGGCTGCTGCCGGAGCGGGCGGGGCCCCTGCCCGTCCTGAGCATCGCGATCGCGCTGCTCGCCGTGCGCGACCCGGGGCGCTTCAGCTGGCATCCCGAGGCGGTGCTGGCGCGCTCGCGGACGCTGCTGCGGCGCTGCGCGGCGGCGCTCGCGCTGGGGCGGCCCGAGCTCGACGTGGAGTCGGCGGTCGCCGCCTCGCTCGCCGCGCCGAGCCTGGCCGCGGCGATCGCGGCGGCCTTCGCCCGCGACCTCTCGCCGGCGGAGCTCGCGGCGCTGAACCGGTCTCTCGTGCTGGCCGCCGACCACGAGCTGAACGCCTCGACCTTCGCTGCGCGTGTGGCCGCCTCGACCGGCGCCGACGTCTACGGCTGCGTCTCGGCGGCGCTGGCCGCGCTCTCGGGGCCGCGGCACGGGGGGGCGGCGGACCGCGTCGACGCGTTGCTCGTCGAGGCCGGACCGGCGGAGCGGGTCGAGCAGGTCGTCCACGACCGGCAGCGCCGCGGCGAGGTGATCGAGGGCTTCGCGCATCCGATCTACGCGCCCCACTCGGATCCGCGGGGCCACATGCTCGTCGATCTCGCGCGGGGGCTGCGGGGCGATGCGCCGGAGGTCCAGTCGGTGCTCGCGCTGGTCGATGCGATGCAGAATGGCGGATTCGGGGGTCCATCGATCGACGTCGGGCTCGTGGCGATCACGCGCGCGCTCGGTCTGCCGGGCGAGAGTGCGACGGCGCTCTTCGCGCTCGGCCGCACGGTCGGCTGGGTCGCGCACTCGCTCGAGCAATACGAGGCCGGCTTCCTCGTGCGACCACGTGCGCGCTACCGCGACGATCGCGAAGCGACCCATCGCGACCCGATGTAGCCTCGGGCGCCTTCGGGCGGTCGACCGGTCGGGATCGGGGGGATGGGATGAGTGACGCGACGATCGGATCGTCGAAGCAGGCCCTTGCGGCCGTGCGCTCGCCCGTCTTCTGGCTGGCGCTCGTAGCGCTCGGCCTCGTCGGCCTCGTCTACGCGCCGCTCCTCTTCCCGCCGAGTCACACGGCGGTCGCCGTCCAGAGCGAGGAGTTCTTCTTCGAGCCGAACGAGGCGGCGGGCGCACCCGTGCTCGTGCTCGCGCTCTGGCTGCTCTATCGACGCAGCCACTACCGCGATCTGCTGCTCGGCCCGGGCGCGCTCGTCCCCGGTCTGCTCGTGCTCGCCCTGACACTCACCCTCTACTCCTGGGGCGCCTACACGGGGGCGCCGGATCTGCAGCTCGCGAGCGTGATGGGGCTGCTCGCGGGAGGCGTGCTGCTGCTCGGCGGCTTCGCGGCGCTGCGGGCGTACTGGCTGCCGATCGTCTTCCTGGCCTTCGCCCTGCCCGTCTCGCCCGTGCTGCTCGGCGCCGTCCTCTTCCCGATCCAGCTCGCGACCGCGGCCTACTCCGGTGCGATCCTGAACGCGATCGGCGTCGACTGCCTCGTGCAGGGCGACCAGATCCTCCGCCCCGAGAACACCTTCATCGTGATCGAGACCTGCAGCGGCGTCCGTACGGTCGTCACGCTCGCGATGTTGACGATCCTGCTGATCGACCTCTTCGAGCGGCGCGGCCTGCACGCCGCCCTGCTCATGCTGCTCTCGCCCATCGTCGCGTTCCTGACGAACGGGGTGCGCGTGGTCACCCTGGTGTTGAACCCGCACTCGTCGATCCACTCGATCCACAATCTGCAGGGGATCGCGATGCTGCTCGTCGGTCTCACGATCATGTACGGGCTCGACGTGCTGCTCGAGCGGCTGCTCGGTTCGAAGGAGCCGAGCGTGGAGGACGGCGACTACGGCGTCGCACGGGCATCGAGCGACTCGCCGGCGCGGCAGGCCTTGCGGCTCGTGATCGTGGTGGGGGCGCTCGTCGCGATGCTCGTCGCGGGTCGGACGATGCCGAAGTGGACCTACGATCGGGGTCTCGCGGAGATGCCCGACGGGCTGCTCACACGCGTCTTCGGCGAGGAGACCTCGCGCTCGGTCGACACGGACTACCAGTTCCGCGGCAGCGTCCGCTATCTCGCGCACGCGCGTCGACGCGTGGCCCTGGGCGCCGGCGTCGTCGACGTACATCTCGGCGTGGCCGACGAGCAGGAGCGCCGACACACGCATGTCTCGCCGCGGCTGGCCTGGCCCGACAGTGGTTATGCGGTCGTCGAGGACGGCGAGGTCTCCCTCGGACCGGACGGGCCGATCGTGCGGCGGACGGTGCTGCGCCGAGGCGTGCGCACGCTGGTCTCGTGGTCTTGGTACGTGCGCGACCGCGGCGTCCTACGCGAGACGTTCCGTCACGCCCTCGCCCTCGATCGCAGCCCCTTCGTCCGCCCGCGCCACGTCCTGGCGATCCGTCTCACGACTGCGGTCGGGCGGCGCGGGGCGGATCTGGAGGCGGCCGAAGCCCTGCTCCGGGCGGCCTGGGCGCGACTTGCACCCGAGCTCGAGGGCTACGCGCCGACGCAGCTCGCGGCGGCCGAGGCCCCCGCTTCACGCTGATCGTCGGGCGCCCAGCCCCATCGCGCCCGCCCGGCCTGCGCCGGGACTGGCCCGGGCGGTTTCCGCTCCGAGGGAAGAACTTTTCCCTCGGCCACCCGGGATATCGGAATAATCCCTTCCATTTCAGCTAGTTGGCCTCAGCTCGAGGCTGGCACGGGGATTGCTTTTCCAGATTGGCGGAGGCTCCGGAGGGCGCCTCCACGAACGGCGTCTCGCGCGCGGACAGGTCGTCCGGTCGCGAGGCGGATCAGCGCCGTCTTCGAATCCGACACGCCCCGTCACGAGAAGCCCTCGGTTTGCTCACCGAAATCGGGTTTATATCCCGGGGGGATTCGATTAAGGTCTGCCGGCGGGATACGGACTGCGCGCTCACGCAGAAAAGTTTCCCTTGATCTTTCGTTCGTATGGTGGCCAAATGACCACCACTGGCTCGATTCAAAGGAGAACCCAAGCCATGAAGCTCAAGCTCGTCATGCTCGTCAGCATGTTCGCACTCGGCCTCGCCTTCTCGGCGAACGCCGGTTCGGTCACGGACACGGACTCGGACCTCGTTCCGGATTCGTTCGACAACTGCTCGTCGGCCGCGAACGGCCCGAACCAGTCGCCCAACAACCAGATCGACACGGACGTCGACGGCTACGGCAACTGGTGCGATGTCGACTACAACAACGATGGCCTTCAGGACGGCGGAGACTTCGGTCTCTTCGTGGCCAACTTCAACACGACGAGCGCGCTGCACGACGCGAACGGTGACGGACTCGTCGATGGCGCCGACTTCGGTCGATTCGTGGCGCTCTTCAACTCGGTCCCGGGTCCGTCGGGTCTGGGCTGCGCCGGCACGGTTCCCTGCGTTCCCTAGGTCTCCGTTGATCGGAGCCCGCGCTTCGTGTGACCCAAGAGCCAAGGACGAAGCCGTCTACGGCCTGGTGATCAGTCAGAAGCAAGGACGCAGCAACAGTTGATGGTTGGTTGAGACTCAATGCTCACCCTGTCAAGCGTGATCCGCAGGGGTCACATCTCTTCACTCAAGGAGAACATTCGGATGCGGTACTCACTTATCAACCTTGCCATCACGGCGATCGCCGTCCTGGCAGCGGGAGCCGCCCAGGCGACGACCGCGAACCTGCAGTTCACGAACCTCGCGGGCCAGCAGAGCCCGGGTGTCGTCGTGAGCGGAAACACGGCCACGGCGGCCGTCGGAGACATCTTCGAGATCTCCATCTTCGTGGACAACACGTCCGGTGACGCGATCGTCGATCTCTTCACCTTCGTGAACGTCACCCCGGGCGCGTTCACCCTGCTGCAGGGCGTCGGCCTCCCGATCCTCAACGAGGGTGTCTTCGGGCAGGTCCTCACCCCGCTGTCGGGCTTCGGCAACCAGGCCGTCGGCCAGGCGCCGGGCACGCTCGTCGGTCTCGCTCACGGCGTCGTCGGCACGGGCGACTCGACCGCAGCTCGGAACGAGCAGGCCACCGTCCTCATCTTCCAGGTGACGGGCACGGGCGTGTTCGAGATCACGCAGTCGGAGTCGGGCAACTCGACGATCAACGGCGTCGACCAGGGGCCGTCCTTCGGTCCGAGCCTGACGGTCGTCGTGCCGGAGCCGGGTACCGCCCTCCTGATGGGCCTCGGTCTCGCGGGTCTGGCGGCTGCGGGTCGGCGCGAGAACTGATCTCGTCCCGTCTCTCGTAGCCGGGCTGTCCGGGAGGCTTGATAGCCTTGCTGCCTTGAGGCCCCTCGTGGTCGAGCAAGGTCTGAGACCGGCCGGATAGTACGGACGATGACAGAATGCTGGCGGTGTTCCTTCCAGGAGCACCGCCAGCTTTCGTTTTGGGGTTCGTTCAAGGCAGGGTGCGACGCGCGGTGCGATCCGGTGCAAGACCTGGACTTCACGCATCCTGCAGGGTGATCCGCCGGATGCGGAGCGCGTCACCCCGCTCACGATTCACCTCCGAGGGAGCGTCGGTGGCCCGCTCGTCGCTTGCCCCTCTGCCTACCCCTCTCGCTCGCTCCAGTCGCTCGTCGCGAATCGAGCGCAGCCGGCGCGGGCAGCCTGAAGGTGGCTGGCTGCGCCGAGCCTGGTGGATCCAGCGCGCAGCGTATGGGCTCGCTGCACTCGGCGGATCGCGCTTCCCGCGTCTTGCTACTGCGCTCATTGCGTGAAGTCGCGGGGCTGTCGGTTCAGAGCCGGATGCTGCCTATCCACACTCGCAGGAGTCAGTCGCTCGACGGTTCCAGCGACCGACAAGTCGGCACGGGCACCTGTCGAGGCGGTGCAGCTCGGCCCGACCGAGGCGATTGCACGCGGTGCCGCGGCGGAAATGCGGGGAAAGCCGTTCGCCCCATTCGCAGTGCCCAGCGACGCACGGCGCAGCGTGGAGCGGTCACGCTTCGCGTCCGAGCAATCCCGAGTCAGTCAGGCGTGGGAGGCCCGAGCCGATGGCCTCCGGGCGGGCGGCATGGGCAAAGCCGTGCGAGACGAGCAGAGGAGCCTCGGAGGAGCGCAGGAGCGGCGGGAGGCAGGCGCTCAGGCCGCTCTCCGGTCGGGCGCGGGGCTCATGCGTGGAGTGTCGTCGATCGGGAGGGCGCTGGCGAGCTCGTCGCCGCGCCCTCCCGAGACGATAGCCGCCTGGGCTCAGGCCCGGGCGATGCGCCGGCGCGTGACGATCACGCCCGAGAGCGTGCCGAGCGCGGCGAGCGAGGCGCCGAACGCGCCGGGCTCGGGGACCGTGATCGTGAGGCTGGGGCCGAAGTTCGGGCCCTGATCGGTGCCGTTGATCGTCGAGTTGCCCGACTCCGACTGGCTGATCGTGAAGACACCTTCCGCGGCGGTCTGGAAAATGATGACCGTCGCCTGGTCGTTCGAGGTATTCGTCGAGTCACCCGTGCCGACCACGCCGTGGGCGAGGCCGACGAGCGTGCCCGGCGCCTGGCCGACGGCCTGGTTGCCGAAGCCCGACAGTGGGGTGAGGACCTGCCCGAAGACGCCCTCGTCGAGGATCGGGAGACCGACGCCGTTGAGCCGGGTGAACGCACCCGGAGTGACGTTCACGAAGGTGAAGAGATCGACGACGGCGTCCGCGTTCGCGTTGTCGACGAAGATCGAGATCTCGAAGACGTCCCCGAGCGACGCGGTCGCCGAGTTGCCCGTGATCACGACGCCCGGGCTCGTCTGCATCGCGAGGTCCGTGAACTGCAGGTTCGCGTCCGTCGCCGCTGCCGAGCCGGCGCCGAGGCCGATCGCGAGCAGCGTAGAGAGGATGATCGAATTGCGAGTACGCATGGCGTGCTTCTCCTTGGATCCGTTGGACTCAGTTGCCGCTCGCGAGGCTCTGGAGCAGCGCGAAGTCTGAACCGTCGATCTGCCCGTCGCTGTTGTGATCGAAGACCGAGTCGTAGCTCTCGTCGCCCGCTTCCGAGTTGAACGACCCCTGGAAGAGCTCTACGTCCAGGCTGTCGACCGCACCGTCGTTGTTGTAGTCGGCGTCGCAGGCATCACCCGCGCCGTCGCCGTCGCTGTCGTACTGCGCTCCGTTCGCGACGCCAGCGCAGTTGTCGACTGAGTCATCCACGCCATCCAGGTCGAGGTCCGCGGCCAGACCGACCGACGCGAACGACAGACACGCGCCGAACGCGGCCGTAGCGATCCACCGGTGCAGTGAGCTTCGTTTCCAAGTCATGGTTCCCTCCGAGCTGATGATCAGCACGATCCGATGAGCCGACAGGCGTAGACCCATGCGGGCCGACCGTCGGACATTCTCCGCAGCCTTGTCCTCCGCAGCCTTATCGGCTCCGAGTCCAGTCTGGAGAGCGCGATGTGGCTCCGATCGGCCCGCGGCAGCCGGCGGGATTGCGATGCATCGGAGCGCGTACCGTCTGCGCGGCCGCCAGGCCCGGTCATCCCCCTCTGGGTGCTCTCCAGCCCGGAGTAGTTAGCGAAGGCACGAATTGCACGCCATCGCGATTCCTTCGCTCGTCGGCTCGTATCGGGCGGCGCCGTACGTCGGCGCGTGTAGACTGGAACGCCGTGGACCCTCGACGGACCCAGGACTCGGCCGCTTCGCAAACGGTCCGCTTCCTTGCGCGATGCACCGGTCGTCGACCCGGTAGATCGAAGACCGCTCGGGGGCGATGGGCCTCGCTCGTTCGTCGCTTGGCCTGTCTGCTGCCGCTGATCTGGGCCGAGGCCGCGTCGTCGGCGACGCTCGTCGTCGGGCTCGAGTGGCGCGGCAGCCACGCGATCGAACGCTGCGCCGAAGATCTGATGAACCGCCAGCAAAGCTTCTCGTCGGCCAGCGCCGACGCGTCTTCCTCCCTCGACCGGGTCCACGAGCGCTTCGGGGTTCGCCGCTACCGGGCACTCTTCCGAGAGGCGGCGCGGGTGCCGACGGCCTCGGCCGCACGGGACTTCGCTGCCGCGCTCCGGGCCCGCACCTTCCAGTCCCGGGGCAGGGCGGCGCCCCGAGCCGCCGCCGACCCGAACCGTACGTCGGCAGAGTCGCTCTTCCACGTCTACGCGGTCGACCTACCGGAGACCGCCGATCTACGCGAAGCCCTGGACGCGTTTCGAGCCGACCCGCACGTCCGATTCGCGCAGCTCGACCAGGCCGTGGTCCCGGACCAATCGATCGCCTTCGACGACCCCTTCCTCTTCTCCAGCGGTGCCTGGGGACAGCCCTACCGGGATCTCTGGGGCCTCGAGCGGGCGGGGGTGATCGATTCGTGGCCGATCACCCTCGGCGAGGGCATCGTCGTCGCCGTCGTCGACACCGGCATCGACTACCGCCACCCGGACCTGGCTGGTCAGCTCTGGATCAACCCGGGCGAGGACCTCGACGGCGATGGCCTCGCGACGGCGGCGGACCTGAACGGTGTCGACGACGACGGCAACGGCTTCATCGACGACCTGCGGGGCTACGACTTCACGGGCTACACAGCCGGCCTGATCGCCGGCGAGGCGTCGCCCGGGGACCCTGATCCCTTCGATGAGCGCGGACACGGGACGCACGTGGCCGGGACGATCGCCGCGGCCGCGGGAAACGGGGTTGGCATCGCCGGCGTCGCCCCGGGCGCAACGCTCCTGCCAGTGAAGGTTTTTCCACCCGAAGGTTCGGCGCAGACCTCGGATGTGTGGACCGGCGTCCTCTATGCAGCGACCCAGGGTGCGCGGGTCGTGAATGGCAGCTTCTCCTGCGGAGCGCCGTGCCCCCGGAATCCCCTGGCTCGGGCCGTTCTCGCGACCCTCGAAGACCTCGGTGTCGTCTTCGTGACCTCCGCCGGCAACGCCGACTCGGACGTCCTCTACTACTACCCCGAGAACTCGCGCTCGGCGGTCAGCGTGGGCAGCCACGGGCTCTTCGATCAGCGCTCGAGCTCCAGCAACGCCGGATGGTTGATGGATCTGTTGGCCCCGGGTGGCGGTCCGGCGCCCGCCGGAGACGACCCCTTCGCGGAGCGCAACATCCTCTCGCTCCGCGGGACCAACGACGACGGGGACGAACGGCTCGTCGTCGCTGACGCCTACTCGCGCAAGTCCGGGACCTCCATGGCTGCGCCCCATGTCTCGGGCGCGCTGGCGCTGTTGCTCTCCGCGCGGCCCGACCTCGACCCCGATACAGCGCGACGACTGCTGCGTCTGTCGGCACGGGATCTGCGATCGACGGGTCACGATCCCGAGACCGGGGCCGGCGCGCTCGACGTGCCGGCCCTGCTCGCGATGGACGTGCCGCGCGTCTCGCTCGAGCTCTCTTCGCCCGAGGTCGCTGCGCTCCTCGATCCCGTCGCCACGCCGGTCGTCGACTTGCGCGGGCGGGCGACGGGTGAGGACCTGCGTCGCATCGAGATCGCGGTCGCGCCCGGCGTCGCCGGTACTGCGTTCGAGACGATCGCGACGGTCGAAGGATCGATCGCGAACGAGCATCTCGCCGATTGGTCGCTTGCCGAGCTTCCCGACGGCCCTCATCTGATCCGACTACGCGGCGAGCTCGTGGACGGTCGGTTCCTCGACGAGTTCACGATCGTCGGTCTCGAGCGGACCGCGCCCGTGCATCTGTCCGGTGGTCTGGCCGACGCGCATTCCCCGGCGGCCAGCGATGGGCGTGCCTATTGGCGGGAGCGGGTCGAGTCGGCGGAGCCCGACGCCCCGGAGCGCACGCGGATCCGGGCTGCCTGGTTCCCGACGAAGCGCTCCGTGGCGGCGACCCGTGCGGGGTCCGAGCTGGTCGCCGAAGTCGATGGCGCAGTCGATGCGATCGACGTCGACGGACATGAGGTCGTCTGGCTGCGCCGCGACCCGAACGATCGAGCAGACTCGATCCTCGAGGGATGTTCGTTCCGAAGCGCGGGTACCGCGTCGTGCAAGACCGTCGAATACGTCCGGTCGAGTCTCCCCATCACGACGATGCGACTGGCCGAGGGGCGGCTCTTCTGGACGACGCGCGATGGCTCGAGGGAGTCCATCTCTGGCTGTGCCCTCTCTCGTCGAGGAGCGTGTCGTCCGATCGACCCGACGGGTCTCGACGCCGCCGACGCAAGCGACCGACTCCTCGACTTCGACGGTCAGACGATCCTCCTGCTCCACCGCGCGTCCGGCGTCCCGCCGCAGCTCGAACTCTGTCGTCTGCTTCCGATCCACGACCGCGCCCGTAAGCGGCGCGATTGTGAGCCGATCGTCGTCACGATCGCCGGGGCGCCGATCTCGCCGGAGGCCGCTGCCCTCGACGGAGATGTCCTGGCGTTCTCTCTCGCGTCGTCCGCGACGGCCTCGCTTCTGGCTTCGTGCCAGGTGGATCTCGCGACGGGCGATTGTCCCGGACGCCTCGTCGGGGAGATCGTTCCCGGCTCCCGGGTAAAGGCTTCTGGACGTCGGCTGGTCTGGCTGGAGCCGGGCCCCGATTCGCCACCGGCCCTCGTCGCGTGCGAGGTGGACGAGGTCAGCGGCGATTGTGCGATCACGCGACTCGCTGGAGCGTCGGCCGCGCAGGAGGCGCCGGATCTCGCAGATCGATGGGTCGTTTGGGAGGATCTCCGTGCGGACGAGCGCTCGATCCTCGGGATCGAGCTGCCCGCGCTCTCGGACCTGCGGCCGATCCGGACCCTACCCGGCCGGCTCGCTGGATGGACCTTCGCGGCCGAGGGCATCGCAGCAGACGAGGCGTCCTTGCGACTCGAGCCCGTCGACGTCGACGATCCGACGCAATGGCGCTCCAGGCTCCGGCTGCTGCCGGGCGGGCGTGGTCGGCTCCTGCTGCGAGCGCCGTCGGACTTCGTCGGACATGCCGTGTGGCGATTGGTGCTCCGCACGGATCGCGGTCTCGAAGCCAGTCGGCGAGTCGACGTCGAGGTCTCGCCGCAGGTCGCGACCCGACCGAAGCCCGCGCCTCATCTTCTGGGGACGAGGCGCTCCAGGTCTGGCTCGCGCGCAGCGACGATCCGGCCGTGATGCGCTGAGAGCGCGCAGGCCGGATCCGTCGCGGCCGCATCCCCGGCGATGCGAAACGCCTGACATCGACAGCCACCGAAATCGCGCTCGCGCTCCGGGCAGGCCCGACACGGATCACGCATCCACTCGAAGCCCCGGTAGGCGCTCATGCCCGGCGCCTCGTGCCAGCACTTGGCGACGGAGTGCTCGCGCACGTTCCAGAACTCGAGCCCCGGGATCGTCACGGCGTCGTGACACGGCAGCACGCAGCCCGTCGGATCCACGACCATCGCGAGCCGCCCCCATCCCCCCATGCAGGGCTTCGGTCGATCCGTGAAGTAGTCCGGCCGCACGAAGAGCATCGTCAGCCCCGCGGCCTTCGCGCGTTCCTCGGCCCCTCGGACCGCCTCGCTCGCCCGGTCGAGCTGGTCGCGCGTCGGCATGAGCGCGCCGCGATTCAGGTAGGCCCAGCCGTGGTACTGCGTATTGGCCAGCTCGAGCCGATCCGCGCCGAGCTCGAGTGCCAGCTCGATCAGCGCAGGCACGGACGCGAGGTTCTGCCGATGCAGCACACAATTGAGAGTTAGGGAGAGCCCGAGCGCGACCGTGTGCTTGCCGATCGCACGCTTGCGCTCGAAGCTCTCCGTGCCGGCCATCGCATCCGAGGCGGCCGGGGTGGCGTCCTGGAACGAGACCTGGACGCTGCGTAGACCGCGGCGGGCGAGCGCCTCGAGTCGCTCGGGTGTCAGGGGGAGTCCGGCCGTCACGAGATGCGGATAGAGGTCGGCCGCGAACGCGCGATCGACGATCTCTTCGAGATCGGCGCGCGTGCTCGGCTCGCCTCCCGTAAGTCCGAGGTGGACGACGCCGAGTCGCGACGCCTGCTCGAAGACGCGTCCCCAGTCCTCCGCGCCGAGTGCCTCGCGGCGTGATCGGAAGTCGAGCGGATTCGAGCAGTAGGCGCATTGGAGCGGACAGCGGTACGTCAGCTCGGCGATCAGGTTGAGCGGAGCCGGGACCGCACGCGTCGCCGAGCTCGTCTCGAGGGGCCCCTCGTCCGCCGTCGCGGTCGGGAGCCGTCGCGTCGGCGTCGGCGGCACGACGGCCGCGTCGCGCGGCCCGGCTTCGACGCCGGACGGATCCTCCCCGCCCGAACGCACGTCCGCCGACTCGACACCCCCGAGTGACTGCATCTCCGCGAGGAAGCGTCGGACTTCGTCCGACAACTCCAGACGCGGGGTTCCGGAGTAGCGGGCCTCGAGCGCGTCGACGATGTCCTTGACGCTCCGACCTCCTCCGCACAGTCGCAGGATCTCGCCGCCACTTCCCCCGAGACGGACGGCGCGCTCCGGCAGCACGAGCACGTCGCCTTCGGGGCGGCTCTTGAGCGAGGCATGACGCGACAGGACGGGTTGGTACGCGCTCACGTTTCGATCTCCAGATCGTCCGAGGCGACCCCGATTCCGGCCTGCTCGATGCGTGCTCGCTCCGCGCTGGTCGCATCACAGGCGGGGTTGGTCGCAGAGAGGTGAACGTAGAGCGAGCGTCCCTGCAAGCCCGCGAGCCAGGCGAGGGAGCCCTCCCTTCCATCGATCGGGACGTGCCCGAGCTCCGTGGCACGCCGTACGCCCGGTCGGATCTGCACGGCCTCCGCGTCCGCATAACAGGTCCCATCGACGAGACGCAGATCCGCGCTGCCCAGCTCGGCCAGCGTCGCCGAGTCGAGTCGCGCGATGCGGGGCGCCCAGACCAGTCGAGCGCCCGTGTCCTGGTCGGTGATCCGAAGACCGCAGCGGGCGCGGCCGGAGGTCGGTGCGACCTCTCGCAGGTGGTCGGGTGGGGGGCCGGGGAGGGGGAAGAGGCGTCCCTCGAGCCGCTCCTCCCGATCGAGGGGGAAGGGGCGATCCCAGGGAAAGCCGGTCCAGATGGGCTCGAGGGCTCGGAAGGAGGCGTCGTGGTCGAGCAGCGCCGTGCGCACGCCGATCGAGGATGCGATCCGGACCGAGAGCGAACCACGCAGCGCGAGTGCGCCGGCGCAGGCGTCGAGGTCGCCCGTCGTCAGCACGAGGGTGTCGAGCGGTACGGCGCGGGTCCCTGCCGCCGGCGCGAAGCGTGGGGACCGCGTCAGCATCGCCGTCAGGTCGAAGGGTGCTTCGACGAGGCTGTAGCGGACGCCGTCCGCCGACACGGCCAGTGCGCTCGCGCGCCGTCGCGGTAGATCCGGATCCCCCGTTCGCGCACGCAGCGCCGCCGCCGAGCCGTCGTTCCAGCCGGGCAGACCCGAGGCGATGCCGGACCCCAGGACCAGGACCCGCATCACTCGAGGCTCCCCGGCGACTCGGCGTCGACGACGCAGAGCGCCGTCTCGAGCGAGAAGCCCTGCCGTCCCAGGATCGCCAGATGGCGCTCCCGATCCGCTTCGCGCCGGTCGGGATCGGGGGTGTAGGGACCGATCCGGCGCCGGCGCGCGAGTCGGAAGGCCGCGTCGATCTCACGCTCCCGCGCGGCTGCCGGCTCGAGGTCCTCGACCAGCTCCCGGGCGATCTCGTCCGGTACCCCGCGTCGTTCGAGCTGGGCGAGGATGCGCTGCGTCGAGCGTCCCTCGCGCCGGAGTCGCGCGACGAGCAGTCGCCCGAGTCGTCGGTCGTCGACGTAGCCCTGCTCGGCGAGTCGTGCGACGACGTCGGGGATCCGGGCGCGCCAGTCCTCGGGATCCTCGCCGCTCCGCTCGCACCTGCGCAGGAGCTTCTGCTCGAGCTTCGCCGCGAGATCGCGTCGCGAGGTCTCCCAGCGCGCCGCGTGCCGCATGCCCTCCTGCTCGAGCCAGCCCTCGTCGAGTGGGGTCCGCCGGGCTCGGGCGCTCGCGGAAGGCGCGTCCTCGCGCGTCGTCGCGGTGGCGAGAGGGCGCCGCGCTCGGGGGGGCGGCCGATGCGATTCCATGCACCCCACGCTACCAAATCGGGCGCCTGGAGGATTCGTCGCGATGCCCGAGCTGCCGGAGGTCGAGACCACGCGCCGCCGCATCGCACCGCTGCTCGTCGGCCGCCGCATCGAGTCCGTCGAGACCACGCGTCCGAGCTACTTCTTCCTGACGCCGCCCGAGCAGCTGCGCCGTTCGCTCGTCGGGCGTCGCGTCGAGGCGCTCGATCGCGCGGGCAAATATCTGGTCGCGGATCTGGGCGGTGGGGATCGGCTGCTGCTCCATCTCGGCATGACCGGCCAGCTCTTCTCGAGCGAGGCGACGAGCGTGCGGCTGCTCTCCGCGACCGCCCGCGCCTCGCTGCCCCCCGAGGCCCAGCATCGCTTCGAGCCCGACGAGCACACGCATCTGCGACTCACCCTCGAGGGTCGCGGGCCGCGCGTCTTCTTCCGGGACGTGCGCAAGTTCGGCAAGGTCCAATGGATCGCCGCGGGCGAAGACAACGCCCGGCTGGACCGGCTGGGGACCGACGCCCTCGAGCTCGATGGCCAGGCGCTCTTTCGTGCGTGTCGCGGTCGGCGGGTGGCGATCAAGGCGATGCTCCTCGATCAGTCCGTCGCGGCGGGGGTCGGCAACATCTACGCCGACGAGGCGCTCTTCCTGGCCGGGGTACGGCCCGGTCGCGCGGCCGGGCGCGTCACGCGGCGCGAGTGCGATGCGATCTGTGCGGGTCTGCATCGCGTGCTCGAACGCTCGATCGAGACCGGCGGCTCGAGCATCAGCGACTACGTGGCGCCGGACGGCGCCGACGGTGGCTACCAGGACGAGCGCCGGGTCTACGGTCGGAAAGGGGAGCCCTGTCTCGTCTGTGGCGATCCGATCCGGCGCCGGATCGTGGCCCAGCGCTCGACCCACTACTGCGCGCGGTGCCAGCGATGACGATGGACATCGAATGCTGAGTCTGGTCGAGCTCGAGCGGGTTGCCACGGCGATCGGGACCACGCTCGTGGGCGGGCGGGTGGAACGATGGGTCGAGCCTGACAAGGGCCGGCTCGCCTTCCAGATCTACCGCCGGGCCGAGGACGAGCGCACGAAATGCGTCGTCGACCTCGACGCGCGCCCGGAGCTCGCTCATGTCGGCGTCCTCGACCGCATGCCGAAGGCGCCGGACCAGCTCCCCGCCTTCAGCGCCTACCTGCGCGCGCACCTCTCGCGTGCCCGACTCGAGGGCGCCACGCTCCGGGGCGACGATCGGCAGCTCGCCCTGCGCTTCTCGGCCGAGGAAGGCGAGTTCGTCCTGCTGCTCTCGATCTTCGGGCGGCGCAGCAATCTCTATCTGCTCGACGCCGAGGACCGTCTCGTGCTGGCGCTGCGTCCGCTCGCGGAGACGCGCGGTGAGCTCGCCCCGGGTGCTCCCTGGGTCGATCCAGGGACCGCGGCACCGAGGCGGGGCGACGATCGATTTCCCGCGCTCGAAGGACTCGCGCTGCTCGAAGCGATCTCGGAACGTTATGCCGAGACGACGGAGCGCCGGGAAGAGGGCGACGATCGGCGACTGCTCGAGCAGGCGATCCGACGCGAGCGCAAGGCCGCCCTGCGTCGCCTCGAGCGGATCGAAGCCGAGCTCGCGGAGGCCGAGGAGGCCAACACCCTGCAACGGCACGGCGAGCTCCTGAAGGCGAATCTCGCTCGCATCGCCCCGGGCGCCGAGTCGGTCACGGTCGAAGACTTCGAGACCGGGGCGGCGGTCGAGATCCCCCTCGACCCACGCCGCTCGCCGAAGGCGAACCTCGAGGCGATCTTCAAGCGCTACCAGAAGCTGCTGCGTCGTCTCGCGAAGGCAGGCGGTCAGCTCGAGGCCGCACGGGAGGTGGTCGAGAGCCTCGATCGGCTGGCGACCGAGCTCGAAGGAACGGACGGCGTCGAGTCGCTTCTCGAGCGGGACGACGTGCGGCGCCTGCTCGCGAGGCCGGGTGGGCGAGCCGAGGCGAGCGGCGGGTCGGCGCGGGCTGCCGTCGAGAAGCACGCCCTGCCGGCCGCCTTTCGCAACCTGCCGCGCAAGCTCCACCCGCGCCGCTACCGCAGCCTCGATGGTCTCGAGATCTGGGTCGGCCGCAGCGACGAAGCGAACGACGTGCTGTCGACGAAGCTCGCACGGGGGAAGGACCTCTTCTTCCATCTCGACGGTGCTCCCGGCAGTCACGTCATCCTGCGGACCGAAGGCCGGGACGATCCGCCGGCCGAGTCGGTGCTCGATGCCTGCGAGCTCGCTGTTCACTTCTCGAAGCAGAAGAACGCGGGGCGGGCGGACGTGCACGTCGTACCGATCAAGAACGTGAAGAAGCCGAAGGGTGCGAAGAAGGGTCTCGTCTACGTGACTGGAGGCAAGTCGATCCATCTGCGTCGCGAGGCGGCGCGGCTCGAACGACTGCTCGCCGCGCGGATCGACGATTGACGACGTCGAGCCCGCGCGGCGCCGTTCCGCGGCGGGCGTACCCCGACCTCAGCTCGCCGTTCGGCGGCGGGCGTACCCCGACCTCAGCTCGCCGTTCGGCGGCGGGCGTACCCCGACCTCAGCTCGCCGTTCGGCGGCGGGCGTACCCCGGTCTCAGCTCGCCATGCCGCGACCGCCCCGTCGCCCGAAGGCCAGCAACGCCGGCAGCACGACGAGGTTGCTCAGCACGGTCAGCACCATCCCGATCGTGAGCACGACGCCGAGCGAGGCGACGCCGCGATGGCCCGAGAGGGCGAGGGTGCCGAAGCTGACGGTCGTCGTGAGGGCGCTGTAGAAGACGGCGCGGGCGGTCGTGCTGCCGAGCAGCTCGCCGTCGCCGCTTCCCCGGGCGAGCTGCTCGGCGCGATGCACGAGGTGGATGCCGGAGTCGACGCCAATGCCGAGCAGCAGTGGGATCACGACGACGTTCGCGAAGTTGAAGGCGATCCCGAAGGTCGCCATCAAGCCGACCGTCAGGACGTTGCTCAAGAGGAGCGGCGCGAGCACCAGCAGGACGGGCATCGGGCGTCGCCACAGCACGGCGAGGAAGAGCGTGATCAGGACCGCCGCCGCGACGATCGCCTCGTAGAACGAGTCCCGCGTCGCCTCGGCGAAGGCGATCATGTTCATGGGCAGGCCCGTCGCACCCGGCACGACGCTCTGCACCTCCCGGGCGAAGCGCGTGAAGGCTGCCTCCTCGGTCATCCGCTCGGCGGGGTAGATCGTCACGCGCGCGCGACCGTCCGCCGTCAGCATCCGATCGCGCAGCTGGGCGGGGAGATCGTCGAGGCTGACCGGTTCGACCAGGGTCGACGCGCGCAGCCGCTCGAGCTGCCCCGTCAGGCCGCCGAGCAGCACCTGCTCGAGCCGCGCGAGGGCGCCCGGGACGTCGTCGCCCGCATCGATCCGCGCGAGGAACTCGTCGAGCCGCTCGCGCAGGGCCCGCATGCTGCCGCCCAGCACGCTGGGATCGACGTCGAGCTCGGGATCGGCGAGGAAGTCGCGCAGCGAGCGGAGTGCTGCGACCTGCTCCCCCGTCGAGGGCGCAGCCGGATGGGTCGGCGTGCCGCGCGGCGCGTCGAGGACGAGGCCGACGTCCTCGAGGATCATCAGCTTCTCGTCCTGGTCCTTGGGTACGTAGTCCGCGAGCGTGAGAGCGACGTCGACGACGGGCAGCGCCTCGACCGCCTCGGCGATCCGCTCCGCCTCGGCGAGGTCCGTAGCGATCGTGTCCATCGGCCAGGGTGAGCGCTCCCCCGCTTCCTCGAGCATCTCGTTGAAGACCTGGACGCTCTCCGTGCCCGGGTCGCGCATGCGCACGACGTTCGCGTCGATCTCGACGTCGAAGGCCTTCCAGGCGCCGAAGACGAGCAGGGTCGCGGCCACCCCCGTCACGAAGACGGGGTGCTGCTCGGAGATCCGGCCGAAGCGGGTGTTGCGGAAGCCCATGTCGCGCGTGACGTCGCGGATCGGGTGGAGGCGACAGACCGTCGAGAGCAGAGCGGGGTAGAGCACGGAGGTCAGGATCAGGTTCACGATCATGCCGCTGCCGGCCACGAGGCCGAGCTCGGCGACGCCGATGTTGTCGGTCGGGATGAAGACGAAGAAGCCGATCGCCGTCGTGATCGTGCAGAGGACGAGGGAGCTGCCGACGTGCCGCATGGCGTGCTCGAGAGCGAGGGCGTTCGCGTGGTCGAGCGCGGCCCGGTGTGTCTCGTCCTCGGGCGCGTCGGACTGCTCTGCGAGACCGAGATGCCGCGCCGCGCCGCGCAGGCCGTCGACGTAGGCCATGCCGAGGTGGATCGTGAAGTCGACGCCGAGGCCGATGAAGAGGATCGCGAAGGAGAGACTGATCAGGTTGAGCGAGCCGACGGTCGCGGCGGCGAAGGCACCGGTCCAGACGAGGCCGACGAGCAGCGTCACGACCGAAGCGACCACGAGCTTGAGCGAGCGGAAGGCCCGGGCGAGGACGGCGACCACGAAGAAGAACGTGATGACGCCGCCGATGCCGATGTCCCAGAGCAGGCCCTTCATCTCCTCGTAGTTCAGGACGGGGTTGCCCGTCAGGCGGACGCGGATGCCGTGGTCCTCGTCGAGTCCGTGCTCGCCCGCGATCCGACGGATCTCCGCCATCGGCTTCGCGGCGGCGAAGAGGCTGCCGAAGTCGAGCACGGGATCGACGACGATCACCCAGCGCTTGACGCTCTCGACCGACGAGCCGCGCAGCAGGATCTCTTCCCAGGAGATCGCGAGGGGGAACTCCTCGTAGGCTTCGACGGTCGCTTCGCCGACGCGGTCGAGCAGGAGCGCGAGATCGGCCAGGGTCTCGTCCGCCTGCTCGCGCTGCTCGAGGCCCATCTGGATCAGGCTGGCGAGGTTCGCGACGGTCGGCTGCCGCTCGAGGGCGGTCAGGATCGGCTGCACGTTCGCGATCTGCAGCGCGAACTCGTCGAGGTCGTCGAGGTCGCGGTAGAGCAGGCCGTGCTTCTGGAAGAACTCGCCCGAGCCCGGGATGTAGACCTCGTCGAAGAGGTCGGGTCGCTCGGCGAGCGCGCGTTCGAGGGTCTCGGTCGCGGCCCGGGCGAGCTCCGGCGTCTCGCCCTCGACGACCACGAGCATCACGTTCTCGATGTTCGGGAAGCTGCGCGTGAACTCGAGGTAGTTGCGGCGGGCCTCGAGACGATCCGAGACGAGCGTCACGTTGTCGGAGTTGATGCCGAGATGCGTCGCTGCGTACGCGCCGAGCAGGAGCGTGGCGACGGCGACGCCGATGAGCAGGGGCTTCGCATTCCGCTGGACGAGCGCGCCCCATCGGACGAGACCTTCGCTCAGCGCGGCTTCGATGCGTTCCATGGTCGGCAGACTCTCGCAGGCGGTCGCGACGCAGAGCGGGTCGGGCGTGCGACGCACGAAGGGCGGGGGGTCGCGGGAGCATCGCGCGACGGGGCCCGGATCGCGAGACCCGTCGGACGATCGGCTTCGGTCGGAGCGCTTTGCGGAGCGGGCCGGTCAGGGCAGGGGATCGCGGCAGACGGCCAGCAGGTCGAGCGAGCCCGGATCGACGGGCCCGATCGGAAAGTCGGCGAGCGAGATCTGCGGGAGCCGCGCGTCCGCTGCCAGACCCCGTCGCACGAGGATCGCGAAGCGTGCGAAGAGCCACTCGACGAGGCTGCGCGGGATTCGGCGGCGGAGACGGAGCGGGTCGAGCCGGACGATGCGTCGGATGCGACGCAAGCGATCCTCGTGGTAGCGCAGCGCTTCGCCGCGCACGCCGACCCCCAGCATCTCGACGGAGCCGAAGCGCGCGGCGAGCAGGCGCTCGAGCTCGTCGGCTCGGTATTCGTGCACGTGGAAGGGGTTCTCGCCGTCGGACTGCAGCCGGTTCGGCGTGCTGACGAGGGCCACGCCGCCGGGCCGGAGCGCGTCCGCGAGAGCGGCCACGAAGGGTGCGGGGTCGGCGAGATGCTCGACGACCTGGAAGCTCACGGCGAGGTCGAAGCGGCCGCCGACGAAGGGCATGGCGCCGAGGTCGGCCCGCACGAAGCGGGCTGCACCGGCCCGGGCGGAGGCGAGCGGGGCGACGCGGTCGACGGCCACGACGCGCACTCCCGATGCGGCGAGCTCGGTCGCGCCGTAGCCGGTGCCCGACCCGAGCTCGAGGATCGTTCGCGCGCCTTCCGACCGGGCGACCGCGAGGGCGTGTTGATAGGCGGCCCGATGTCGCAGCAGGTCGACGCCGAAGAGGGCTTCGTCGGCGTGGAGCCGTTCGCCCGTGAAGGGCAGCCTGTCGCGCGCGGGATCGGTCTGCGGCCTCACGCGGAATGGCCTCCGGATGCGTCGGTGCGTAGAGCGGGCTCGCGGGCGGCGGCGAGGGCCTCACGCGTGAACTCCCGGGCGAAGGCGAGGCCGAGTATCGCCCGCGTCGAGACGAGCGACGCCGAGAGCAGGAGGCTTGCCGAGAGGAGTACTTCGTCGGGGGCCACGCCGGCGAAGAGCGCGACGAATACGAGCTGGCCCGTTCCGAGGCCGCCCGCGGCGATCGGCAGCGCGGAGACCGCGAGCATGATCGCGACGTTCAGCGCCAGCCGCGTCGGCTCGACCTCGAGGCCGTAGGCGCCGAGCAGCGCATGGGTCAGCGCGACGTAGGTGCCGACGAAGAGCGCCCGAAGCACTCCGAGCTCGAGCAGCAGGAGCGGACCGGCCTGCCGCGGCGCGCGCAGGATCGGCAGCCGGCGCAGGGCTTCGAGCGGGCCGAGCGGGAAGGGTGCCTTCAGGAACGCAAAGCCCGCGATGATCGCGGCGACCAGGGCGACCAGCAGTCCGATCCGCACGCCGAGAGCGTCGGCTCGCAGGAAGGTCGCGCCGATCGCGGCGAGGGAGGTGACGCTCCCGAGGTCGAAGAGCGTGATCAGGAAGACCATGCCGATCGCCTCGGCGAGCGGAACCCGCGCGCGTCGCCCGAGCAGGACCGAGAGGCCTGCGGAGCCGAGCGGGTAGTAGACGATGCTGAGCAGGTAGCAGGCGGCCTTGATGCGGGCGGCGACGACGAGGGGGAGGGATCGATCGTGGGCGGCGGCCACGCGATGGAGGCAGCGGGCCTCGATCGCGAGGGTCACGAAGTTCCAGAGCACGACGGGCGCCAGGAATCGGAGCAGGACGTCGGGCGTCGTGCGGGCGAGGGCCTCGCCCGCGTCGATGCGACGGAAGAGGTAGACGAGCAGCGCGGCGCTGACCCCGAACGGAACGAGGCCGCGCAGCACGCGGATCGCGCGTCGCGTCGCGGGCGTGCGCGTCATGCGGCGCGCCTCCGGTGTCTGGACCTTGCGCGGTCGATCGCGACCTGCATGTCATCGGCGGCCCGCTCCCAGTCGAATCGCGAGGCCCAGGCGATCGCCGACCGGCGCATGGCGATCGTCTCGTCGGTCTCGCCGAGCAGCCGCTCGATCGCCGACGCGAAGTCCGCAGGCGACGCGCTCCCGACGAGAAGGCCCGTCTGCTCGTGCCGGATGGAGTCCCGCAGTCCGGGCGCGTCGAGCGCGACGACGGGCGTCCCGAGCGCGTTCGCCTCGATCACCGTCAGCCCCCAGCCCTCCTTTCGGGAGGGGAAGACGCAGACGCGCGTGTGCGCGAGCAATCGGTCGCGCTCGGCATCGGTCACGAAGCCGGTGAAGGTCGTACGCGCCTCGAGGCCGAGTCGCGCGGCGCGTGACTCGAGGCGGGCTCGCTCGCTGCCGCGCCCGATGACGAAGACCTCGAGATCGGGATGCCGGGCGGCGAGCCGGGCCGCCGCCTCGAGCATCAGCTCGATCTGCTTGTAGCTCTCGAGGCGTCCGACGTACGCGATCCGGACCGGTCGGGAGCGTGCGGGGTCGACGGCGACACGGGGCGGGTCGATGCCGGGCGGGCTCACGTGGATGGTCGGGCCGGGCAGCCCACGCGCGATCAGATCGGCGCGCGTGCTCTCGGAGATCGCGAGGAACTCGACGTCCTGATACGCGCGCGGCAGCCCGAGCTCGGCCGCGCGGACCGCAGCGGCGATCGGCCAGGCGACCTGATCGAAGGCGACCTCGCCGAAGAGGTGGTGGACGAGGGCGAGCACGGGCACGGGTGCGTGGAGCGGGGCGTAGAAGGGCAGCTTGTTGAGGCATTCGACGACGACGTCGACGGCATGGCGTCGGACGGCGCGTCGCAGTCGCAGGGGCAGCGTCGCGTAGTAGGCCGCGAGGGGGCCGCGCCGCTCGATGCGGATTCCGCGACGCTGCTCCTCCTGCGGGGCGCCGCGGAAGCCCGTCGAGAGCTGATGGACGCGATGACCGCGCTCGACGAGCCGCGAGAAGATCTGCTCGACGTGGATCTCGGCGCCACCCGCGCGGGGATGCGCGGGGTCCCGCTCGTTCAGGATCAGGATGCTCGGCAGGTCGTGCATGCAGCCCCGATGGCTTCGCGACGGCGCCCTTCGCGGGCGTGGAGGGCGTGGAGGGGGATTCGGCTGTTTCCGGCCCGACCTAGAGGCGTCCGAGCCGATCGGCGATCCGCAGCCACCAGACGATCCAGAGCGCCTCGAAGCCGATCCGCCAGGAGAGCTTCGACTCGCCGCGGGTGCGGTCGACGAAGAAGAAGGGGATCTCGAGGATGCGCGCGCCGAAATGCACGAAGCGGTAGTTCATCTCGATCTGGAAGGCGTAGCCGTCCGCGCGGATCCGCTCGAAGCCGATCCGTTCGAGCGTCTCACGCCGGACGCATCGGAAGCCCCCGGTCATGTCGCTGATCGGCAGGCGCGTCACCCACTTCGCGTAGCGGTTGCCGAACCACGAGATCAGGATGCGTTCGATCGGCCAGTTCACGACCGTGATGCCGTCGAGGTAGCGCGATCCGAGTACGACGTCGTGCTCTTCGATGCCGGCGAGCAGCGTCGGGATCTCGTCCGGCGGATGCGAGAAGTCGGCATCCATCTGGATCACGCGGTCGGCGCCGAGCTCGAGGGCGCGGGCGAGGCCGGCACGGTAGGCGGCGCCGAGGCCCTGCTTCGCGCGGCGATGCAGCACGTGCACGCGGGACGACTCGGCGGCGAGCGCGTCGGCGATCTTGCCCGTTCCGTCGGGCGAGTCGTCGTCGACGACCAGCACCTCGAGCTCCCCGGCCTGCTCGAGGATGCGCGGCACGATCAGGGGCAGGTTCTCCGCCTCGTCGTAGGTCGGGAGGACGACGATCGTCCGGGGCATGAGAGGCTCCCATCCGCTCGAGCGCCGGGCTTTCGGGCGGCTTCGAGCGCGAGCAGGGTAAGCCGTTCCGCGGGCGGGTGGAACACCTGCGCTGGATCGTGCGGGTCGGATGCGCTCGTGTTGCCGCTGCGGTTCGGGCCGGCCGCGTACGAGGTCGGTAGACTCGCGGCGTGATCGACGGTCCCTTCCGCGCCCGATTGCCGCGCTACGTCGGCCCGCTGCTCGCGCTCTACGAGCGCCTCGGCTGGACACCGAATCATGTCACGCTGGCCGGCTTCGTCGTCGCCCTCTTCGCGAGCGCCGCGGTCGCCCTCGGTCAGGCCCAGGCGGCGCTCGTGCTGTGGTGGCTGTCGCGGGTCGCCGACGGCACGGACGGCATCTACGCCCGGCGCACGGGCCGGACCAGCGAGTTCGGCGCCTACCTCGACATCGTGCTCGACATGGCGGCCTACGGCGCGATGGTGATCGGCTTCGCCGTCGCGCGGCCCGATCTGCGCGGGCGTTGGATGGCGATGCTCTTCCTCTACGTCCTGTGCATCACGAGCGCCATGGCCCTCGGCAGCCAGGAGTCGGGACATGCGGATGCGCCGACGGACGATCGCGGGCTGCGGCTGGGGGCGGGGCTGGCGGAGGGCGGCGAGACGGGAATTGCCTACACCCTTTTCCTGCTGCTTCCGGGCTGGCTCGAGTCCCTGACCACGATCTGGGTCGCGGTCCTGCTCTTCACCGTCGTCGCGCGCACGGAGCTCGCGCGGCGTCGCCTCGCCGGCGCCGCCGTCGTGCCCGCGCCGTCTGAGGGCGACCCGACGCCCCACGTCGCGTCGACGCAGGGCGATGGTGACCCGACGCCCCACGTCGCTTCGACGCAGGTCGATGGCGACCCGACGCCCCACGTGGCGTCGTCTCCATCGTCGACGGATCCGTCCGAACGAAGCGAAGTGTGACATCCATCATCAAGCGCCCCCCTCGGTCGGACCGATAGGCAACCGAGCTTCGTATGGACCCGGGCCACACCGGCTCGGAGGGGGCGGGGACGGATGCACGGGAAGCCTTGGAAGTCGGGCCACGCGGCGATCGTGGTCCTTTTGGCGCTGCTCGCAGCGGGGCCGGGTGTCGCGGACTGGAAGATCTACGTCGCCCCCGACCTCGGCATCTCGGGCGCCATGACGGACACGGATGGCGCGGTCTCGGCGCCGCCGGGGTTTCCCTTGTCCGGGGAGGACGACGACGGATCGCCTCTGCTCGCGCTCGCGGTCGGGCTCGAAGTCCCGATGGACGAGCTGTTTCCGCGCGAGTGGCTGATGGGAGCTCGGCTGCCCAAATGGCCCGTTCGCTTCGAGGTCGAGGGCGCCGGCCTGCGCGAGTACGAGTTCAGGACCGCGGGTGGCGGGCCCGACGTGCTGTTCACGACCCTGACGACGGAGTCCCTGTTCGTGAACACCTGGGTCGACATCCCGATGACCTCGGCCTATCAGCCGATCCAGTTCCTGCTCGGTCTGGGTCGTCAGCCGAGGGTGCGTCAGGTGCTCGACCCCATGAGCCTCTACCTCGGCATCGGGATCGGTGTGGGCTTCTCCGACTTCGACGGCACGTCGAACGCGATCGACGCGACGGACGGCGTGATCGACTTCGCGTGGAATACGGGGATGGGGCTCAACTATCAGCTGACGGATCGAGTCGCGCTGTCCGGTGGCTACCGATACGTCGGCCTCGGGCCGCAGTCGATCACCCTGACCGGCCCGGTCAACGGCGGCGACGACGTCGAGTTCGACACGCACATCCACGAGTTCCGCTTCCAGGTCCGGGTGCGCGTCTACGAGTTCCTGAGCCCCTGGCGCTGAGCCGCCGGGCTTCGCTTGGCGGCGCAGGGGGGCTCGGATAGCCTCCCGCCCCGTGACGCGTTGCTCCCGGAACCCGCGGCGTCCCCGCTGGCCGATCCTCGTCGCGCTCATCGCGACCGGCGCGTTCGCCGCCGGCGCCGCGACGGCCGCGACGCCGGCCTCGCAGACGATCGCGCTCAACCAGAAGCGCATCCCGATCGAGCGCCTCGTGACGCAGGTCGGCGAGGCCGCCGGTCGCACGATCCTCTTCGACGAGCAGGTTCGTGGAAACGTCTCGATCGTCGCCCAGCGTCTCGTCACGATCGACGAAGCGTGGAAGATCCTCGAGAGCTCGCTCTCGATCCTGGGCTTCTCGCTCCTGCCCTCGACGGAGGGCAACTGGCGCATCGCCCCCGTGGCGGATGCCGTCGGCGAAGCGCCCTTCACGGCCTCGATCCGTGCGAGGCCGTCCACCGCGCAGGGCGACTCCTTCGTCACGACGCTGATCTCGTTGCGAGAAGCGACGGTCGAGGACGCGATGACCGTGCTCGAGCCCCTCGCCGGCTCGCGCGTCACGCTGGTTCCCTACGCGGCGACGAGCAGCCTGATCGCGAGCGGGCCCGAGCGTGCGATCGCGCGGCTCGCACTCGTCGCCCGCGAGCTCGATCGGATCGACGAGCTGCCGATGCGCCTGCGCGTGCTGCGCTATCGCGACGTCCAGGAGATCGAACCGCTCGTCGAGTCGCACCTCGAGAGCGTCGTCGGGCCGGCGGCGCAGGTCGAGGTCTGGACCGACGTGCGTACGAATGCCTTCGTCGTGCGCGGCACGCGGGAGTCGACGGACGCCGTGGTCGGGTTCCTCGATCGCCTCGACCGGCCCGTGACGGGCGGGGGCGAGATCCGCATTCTGCGCGTGCTCCATCGCGATCCCCAGGAAGTGGCGGATCTGATCATGGGTCTGGCCGGTCGGGGGAGAGGGTCCGGAGACGGGGACCGTCCGGTCGACGGGACCGACTCCGCAACGGACGAGGGCGCGTCGGAGGAGGCGACTCCGCCCGCCCCATCGATTCCGCGGACACCGACCGGCCTCGAGTCGCGTCGCCGTCTCGAGGCACTCGCCGCGGTGCAGGCCCGCACGGAGCTCCAGCAGGAGGACTTCTCGATCGTCGTCGATGCGCCGACGCGATCCCTCGTCGTCCGCGCGAGTCCGGAGGGTCACGGCGCGATCGCGCGCACCCTCGAGATCCTCGATCAACGTCAGGAGCTCGTCGCCCTCGACATCACCGTCTCCGATCTGCGCACGCCCCGCGGTCAGACCCTCGGCTTCGCCTTCCACGTCCCGCTCACGCCGGGCAACGACTACGGCGAGGTCGTCGGACGGCTGATCAGCAACCCGGGTGGGGTCGGGCTCTTGAGCCAGCCCGGCGATCAGTCCCAGCTCTTCGGCCGCGTGACCCGCGATCCCGGCGTGCCCTTCAGCTTCGGCGTCGTCCCGATCGAGGATACGGGCGTGATCGACGCCGGCGCCTTCGAGGTACGGAACGAGGTGCTGATCCAGCCGAGCCTCGTCGTGACGTCCGGGGAGCGACACGAGATCTTCGTGGGCGCGAACGTGCCCGTGCCCGTGACCGAGGGCGGCGGATCGGTCGACGTCGGAATCAGCGGCGGCGGCGTGCCGATGCTCAGCCGCACGACGCGCTTCGAGCGGAAGGACGTGGGCATCCGCCTCGGCATCGAGGCTCGCGCCGGACTTCAGGGCGAGATCCAGCTCGATCTCGACATCGAGATCTCCTCGCTCGTGCCGTCGATCGCCGGCAGCATCGAGGCCGTCGGTCCGACCTTCGCGGAGCAGAAGGTCAAGACGATCGCCCGGCTCGACGACGGCGAGACCGCCGTCGTGGCCATGCTGCGCGGCACGACGAAGAGCGAGCTCGAGCTCGGTGTACCCTGGCTCTCGCGGCTCCCCTTCGTCGGCGCCCTGTTCCGACGGGACATCGACCAGCTCGACGAGTCGCGACTCGTGATCGCCGCCCGGGCGCGACGCGTCTCGACGCCGGCCGAGCTCGTGGCCGACACCATCCGGCGTCGACTCGCCTTCGAGCGGGCCAGCGCCCTGGGCGAGCGGATGCCCCGCGCCGTCGATGGGCCCTACGCCGTTCGCGTCACGACCCGGGAGATGCGCGAGGACGCCGAGGCGATCGCCGACGGGCTCGCGCTGCGCGGGCATCGAACGACCGTCCACGAGTGGAGCCACGAGGGGCGGCCCCGCTACGACGTCTACGTGCTGTCGCTCGACTCGCTGGTGGACGCGTCGGAGATCGCGCGCGTGCTCTCAGACGAGGGCTGGCAGGCCGATCCCGTGATCCTGCCGGGCCGGGGCTGATCCGGCGAGGCTACCGCGTACGCGACCGTCCTGATGGACGACGAGGTGGACGGCGCCGGCTGCGCGCAGGAACCCCTCCACCTCGGCGCTCGCGTGGAGCATGGCCGTCGTGGTCGTCACGCCGGCCACGAGGCAATGGGGTGCCGTCACCGAGACGCTCGCGGGGCCCGCGCGGAAGCTCTCGCCCGTGCGCGGGTCGAGCAGGTGTGGGTAGCGGACGCCGTCGACGATCATGCAGCGCTCGTAGTCGCCGCTCGTCGCGAGTCCGCCGGCGCGGAGCTCGATGCGCGCGATCGCCTCGGCGGGGCACCGCGGATTCCGGATGCCGACGATCCATGGGCTGCCGTCGGGATGCGGGCCGACGACGGCGAGGTCGCCGCCCAGGTCGACGAGTCCCGAACCGACGCCCATCACGCGGCACAGCTCCGCCACGCGATCCGCCGCGTATTCCTTGACGAAGCCGCCCCAGTCGAGCTGCATGCCGGGCAGCGGCAGGACCAGACGCGGCCGCTCCCAGCGGAGCTTCGACCAGCCGACGAGCGCGAGCGTCTCACGCAGGGCCGCGGGCTCGGGCAGTCGACCGCTCTTCAGGTCCCAGACGCGCCGCAGCACGCCGGAGGTCGCGTCGAAGCGCCCGCCGCTCTCGCGATAGGCCGTGGCGGCGAAGTCGAGCAGTCCCGCCGTTTCGTCGTCGACCTCGACGCCCGCCTCGGAGCCGGCGCTCGCGTTGATGCGGCTGGCGAGGGAGGCCTCGCGGTAGCGGGAATACCTGCGTTCGAGCCGGTCGACCTCTCGGGCACCGGCTCGTGCGACGGGGGCCGCTGCCTCACGCGATCGGGCCCAGAGCGAGATCGCGCAGGGACTGCCCATCGCGCGGAACTCGAAACGCTCGAGGCGCATGGCGCGCGCGACCCTAGAAGCGGCCCGTCAGGGTGAAGGCCACGACGTGGAAGCGCACGAGGCCCGGCGCCTCTTCCGCCTCGTTCACGTCGACGAGGCCGAAGTCGCCGTCCGAGAGGTAGCGCTCGTAGGAGAGCGAGCCGATCAGGTCGAGGCCTTCGGAGATGCCGATCGCCTGGAGCCATCGCGGCGCGTCGTACCGTGCGAGGTCCAGCAGCTCGACGTCGGCCTTGATCTTCCAGGAGACGGCGCCGTAGGGCGAGAGTCGGTAGTCGCTCGACCGCTCGGAGGGCAGACGGCCCGCGGGCAGCACGGCCTCGTAGAAGTCCGCCTTGCTCTGGCTGTACCAGCGCAGACTGGGTGTGATCGTCAGCCACTCGAGGAAGTTCTGGTACCAGGCGAGCTCGACCGTATGCGACACGACGCCCCAGTCATCGACATAGAAGCGGTAGTCGCCGTGGATCGAGGCCGTGATCGGCTCGATGTGGTGGCGGTAGCGGAGCAGGAAGCTCGCCTGCTCCTTCGTGTCGGGGCGCCGGTCGGAGAAGATGCCCGTCGAGGCGACGTCGGTGATCGCCTTGTAGGGGTCGCTCAGGTAGCCGTCGGAGTGCTTGTAGTTGACCGTGAGCGCGATCGTCGAGGCGCGGGTCAGGATCTGGGAGAGGCCCGCGAAGACGTCGACGCTCCACTTCTCGCCTGCGGCGGGGCGTGCGGTCGAGAGCTCGGGATCCGTGGGGAAGATCTCGTCGAAGGACGCGGCGCCCGAGAGCGACAGCGTCGTGTTCTTGTCGTTGAAGTTGCGCTCGGTTCCGATCCCGAAGCTGAGCGAGCGGTAGTCCTTCTCGAGCGAGACGCCGCCGGAGAGCGTGTCCTTGCCCGAGTCCATGTAGAAGTCGAGGTCGACGTTCAGGTCGAAGCGGCGGTCCTCGATCGTGGCGCCGCTCATGACCTGGAGCGGCTTGCCGCCCGAGCCGGGAGTCGTGTCGGCGACCACGTACCAGGGCGAGGCGCCGCTCATCTCCTCGTAGAGGAGGCCGATGCCCAGGTCGGTCCGCTTCGAGGTCGGGATGTCGAAGCGCGCCTGCCCCGTGTAGACCTCGTATCGCTCGCGCGAGCCGACGGAGCTCTCGAAGCGCGAGGGCGAGAGCTTGTCTTCCTTGTAGTAGCTGAACGACGCCGAGGAGGTCGCCCGCTCGATCGGCGCGTCCGCACGCGCGGAGCCCGCGATGCCCGGCAGCGCGAGCGCGCTCGTCGTGAGCGCCGTCAGCGCCGGCCCCGGCCGCGGCAGACCGAAGGCGGCCCCCCGCGTCTCTTCCTGCTCGGGCTTCCCGATCCCCTCTTCGCTCGCCCGTCGTGTCACGGTCGCTTCCTCAGTTGCAGCCGCAGCCGCCGCCCCCGCCGCTTCCGCCCGGCATGGAGGCTTCCTTGCTGAAGTAGATGTGGCTCTCGCGCTTCGCCTCGAGCGCGTCGGGCTCGAAGGCCATGTCGCGTCGCGCGAGCAGGTCGCGCTCCCAGGGCTTCACGCGCACGCAGCCCGTGCTGGCGAGGGCGACGCCGGCGAGCACGCAGGCGAGGACGAGGCGACTCGTCATGCGCTAGTTGCCTCCGAGCAGCGCGCGGATCTCGTGGCGCAGCTTGTCGCCGTCGCCGCGCTTGAAGCCCCGGTGCACGTAGCGGATGACGCCCTCGCGATCGATCAGGTACGAGGTCGGCATCGTGTCGAGACCGAACTGCTCCGGCAGACGGCCCTTGGGATCGGACGCGCTCGGGTAGCCGATCGGAGTCTTCGAGAGGAAGCGCTGGGCCTTGGTCGTCTGCTGATCGAGGTTCACGGCGACGACCTGGAAGGCGTCGGCGGGGAACTCGGCGCGCAGCTTCTCGACCTCGGGGATCGCCGTGAGGCAGGGCGCGCACCAGGATGCCCAGAAGTCGAGGTAGACGACCTTCCCGCGGTAGGCCGAGAGCTCGACCATGCCCTTGCCGTCGAGAGCGGGCATGGCGAAGGCGGGCGCGCGATCCCCCGCCTCGAGGGCCGAGGCGCCGCCGGCCACGAGGGCGAGGGCGAGGGTGACGAGCGTCGCGCGGACTCGGGTCGGATGGGCCGTCATGCGATGCGGGTCTCCTTGGCGAGGGGAGCGATGCCCGGCGGCGGGGCGCTCCGGCTCCCGGGTGCATCGACTGGTCGGCGGGGCCGGATGAGCAGAATGTGATGGAGGTCGCAAACCCGGCGCGGCGGGGTCAGCGGGCGTGGGCCAGCCGGGACGTGGGCTCGAGTGCCTCCACGACCAGGGCCTGGGTCAGCAGCTCGGGCAGGACGCGCGGTGCATCCGGGGCCTCGGGCGAGTAGACGAGGTAGAGCGGCACCCCGGCGCGGCCGAAGCGCGCGAGCGTTCGGCGGATCGCCTCGTCGCGGCGGGTCCAGTCGCCGACGAAGAGCGCGTAGTCGCCTTGCGCGAGGGCGTCGCGGACCGCGTCGCGATGCAGGACGGTCCGCTCGTTGACCTGGCAGGTGATGCACCAGTCGGCCGTGAAGACGACGAAGGCGGGGCGCCCCTCGGCGAGCACCTGGCGGACCGCCTCCTCGGAGTAGGTCTGCCAGTCGCCGTCGTGGCTCTCCGCGGCCGCTTCGTCGGATCCGGCGGCCGGGGCGCGATCGAAGTCGATGCGGTTGAAGCCCGTGAGGGCGAGGCCTGCGATGCCGACCGCGATCGCGCGGGCGAGCCACGGGCTGCGCAGCGGCTGCAGCTGACCGAAGCCCCAGAGCAGGAAGGCAAGGAAGAGCAGCAGCCCGGCCATCGCGACGACGGCGTTCGCACCACCGGTCTGGCCCAGGATCCACAGCAGCCAGACCACCGTCGCGAGCAGACAGAAGCCGAGACCGGCGCGGAGCTTCAGCATCCAGGGGCCCGAGCGCGGCACGAAGCGCGCGAGCCTCGGGAAGAACGAGACGGCGAGGAAGGGCGAGGCGAGGCCGAGTCCGATCGCGAGGAAGATCGCGACGATGCCCGAGCCCTCGGAGGCGAAGGCAAAGCCGACCGCCGTGCCGAGGAAGGGCGCCGTGCAGGGCGTGGCGAGCACGACGGCGAGAAGCCCCTCGAAGAGCGAGCGGGAGAGGCCCGTCGAGTCCTGTCCGACGCTCGCGAGGCGCGACTGTCCGAGGTCGATCTCGAAGACGCCGAAGAGGTTGAGCGCGAAGGTGACGAGGACGGCGCTGATCACGGCGACGAAGAGCGGCTCCTGGAACTGGAAGCCCCAGCCGACCGAGTGCCCCGCCGCGCGCAGACCCAGCACGATCGCGGCGAGCAGGCCCATCGAGCCGAGCACCCCGGCCGTGTAGACGAGGCCGTGCAGCCGGACCTCGCGGCGATCCTTCTGCGCGAGGTCGGCGACGGCGACGACCTTGATGGCGAGCACGGGCAGCACGCAGGGCATGCCGTTCAGGATCAGGCCGCCGAGCATCGCGAGCAGCACGATGCGGAGCCAGCCCGGGGCATCTTCCGTAGGCGGGCCGTTCGCGCCAGGCGCGGCGAGAGCCATCTCCGCATCCGGTGCATCGATCGCGACGTCGATCGCGACGTGGCGTCCTTCGCCCTTCGCCGGCTTCAGGTAGACGAGGCCGCGGAGTCGGGAGAGCTCGTCCGTGAAGGGCTCGAGCGTCAGCGCGAGGGCCCGCTTCGTGCCCATCTCGTGCGCGCCGAGCGCTTCCGCGCGGCGCAGCTCGAAGGCGCCTTCGTCCATCGGGAGGAAGAGCGAGTCGCTCGGATCCGGCGCGAGGGCAGCACAGTCGTCGTCCGCAGCGCCTGCTCGCGTCGCGTCCCGGGAAGGCGCCGCCCCCGCTCGCGTCGAGTCACAGTCGGCCAGCGAGAGCGCCACGCGGGCGAGGCCGGTCGTGGCGTCCTTCTCGTCGAGCCATCGTGCGTGGGGCGCGATCCCGAGCGTCTCCGCCGTCGCCGGCACGCGCGAGAGGGTCTCGCGAAAACGCTCGCTCACGACGCGGCGCTCCGTCGCCGCGCGTGCGCGAGCGAGCGGCGTCGAGAGAGAGAAGGAAGCGGGCACGCACTCCGTGCGACAGATCAGTACGGACACGTCGGCCGTGACGATCGCCGCGTCGTCCGGTCCCGTCGCGGCGATCTCGCCGGTCGATTCGAGAGGAGCGGAGAGCAGCACGCTGCCCTCGTATCCGAAGGTCGTGAAGAGTCCGTCGGCCTCGCGGAAGGTGCGCGGGGCGGGCCAGGCGATGGCGCCGACGCGATGGCCCGGGACCGCGAGGTCGAGCTCGGGGGCGATGCCCGTGCCGCCGGGATTGCGCCAATAAAGGTGCCATCCGGGGGCGAGGTCGAAGAGCACGCCGACCCGGGGCTCGGGGGCGTCGGTCAGCAGGAGCCGCGCGACGAGCTGCGGCACGTCGTCCTCGAAGACGGCCTCGCCGCGCGCGGAGGCGGGCAGCTCGGGCAGCGGGACGCTCTCCGTCGACGCGGCGCGCCCGACGAGCGAGCGGAGCGCCATCGCGCCCGCGCTCCCGGACGGCTCGGTGGCGCATGCAGGGCCCGTCGCTCCGAGCACGAAGACCCCGAGCACGAGGAATAGAAGCACGACGCCGCACGGGAGTGACGTGCAGGTCCGTCGGGCGGAGGCGGGGAGGCAGTCGGCTCGGGCGATGCGCTTCATGCGCCTCCCTTCATGGCTGGAGGACCGGGCGCGCCCCTTTCGGAGCGGGGGGACCCGGTCGCTATCGGCCGGAGTCCCGTCCGGACTGGATGCACTTTTCGTCCCCGTTTCCCATCGGTGCCGGCGGCCGGCGCCGTGATCGACGACCGGTCACGCGGGCCCCCTCGGCAGCGACCGGGCAGCGACCCGGCAGTCCGACGGCAGGCTCGCGCGGGACGAGTGCGAATCGCGTGGACGATGGGCTTCATCCAGGTTTCGATGGAAATACCACACACATTCGTGAGCCAGATCACCGAGAAGTCCGCTCGTGCGCCGAATGGATGACGAGCCCGTGCCGTATGGACAGCTGCGCCCGACTGCCAGGCCGCAGACCCCGGATCCACGGACGGATCGAGACGAGGTCGAGTTCGGATGACCAACACGATGATGCGACGACGAGACGGGTCGTGTGAGGGGGGCCGGAGCATGGATCGGCGCGGGATGGCTCGCGTGGCGGCCCTCGGAACCCTGGCCGTCGGCCTGGTGCTTCTCTGTGCTGCTGGAGCCTCGGCCCAGATGGACGACGTGGATCGCGCGCGGCGCATGCACGACCGCATCGCGGGCGTTCCGCCGGACGATGCGACGCTGCAGACGATGGCGACGCATATCGGGAACGGACGCGCGGATCTCGCCGCCGAGCTCGCGATGCAGAATCCCGCCTTCTACAACGTCTCGCTCAAGAACTTCGTCACGCCCTGGACGAACGAGGAGATCACGGTCTTCGCGCCGCTCAACGACTACACGGCGACCGTGATCGGCATGATCCGCGACGACGTGCCCTTCAACCTCGTTCTCTCCGAGGACATCATCTACACGGGCGCGAACGGCCTCGTCAACCCGAACTACCAGCAGACGAGCAACGATCACTACCTCGCCATGGAGGCGTCCGGCGTCGATCTCAGCGATCCGGCGCAGCTCGTCCGGCGAACGCAGTCGGGTCTGCCCGGCTCGCAGGTCTCGACCTCGGAGGCCGCCGGTGTGACGACCACGCGCGCCGCTGCGCAGGCCTTCTTCTCCGGCGGAACGAATCGCGCGATGTGGCGCTTCACTTCGATGAACTTCCTCTGCCGCGATCTCGAAGACATGAACGACATCACGCGAACCGGCGATCGCATCCGGCAGGACGTGACGCGCAGCCCCGGCGGTGATTCCGAGATCTTCCTCAACACCTGCTACGGCTGCCATGCAGGCATGGACGGCCTCGCGGGCGCCTACGCCTACTTCGAGTGGGACGAGAACGCAGGGCGCATGGTCCACACGCCGGGCGTCGTCCAGGCCAAGAACCTGATCAACGGCAACGTCTTTCCCCAGGGCTACATCACGACCGACAACAGCTGGATCAACTACTGGCGCGAAGGCCAGAACTCCACGCTCGACTGGCGCGGCGCCTCGGATCGCGGCTTCGGCGCGAAGAGCCTCGGCGCCGAGGTCGCCTCGACCCGGGCCTTCTCGGTCTGTCAGGTCGAGAAGGTCTTCCAGCACGTCTGCTTCCGACCGCCGAAGAGTCAGGGGGATCGAGACGCCATCGAGGCGATCGCAGACGTCTTCGAGCAGAACGGCACGTACCGCATGAAGGACGTCTTCGCGGGCGTGGCCGAACACTGCATGAACGATTGAGATCATGGACGCGGCGAGTCCGATGCGCGGATCCATGCGGGGCGTACGAGCGCTCGAGAATCACGAGGGGTCGGGGGACCAACCGATGCAGCATGTGAATTTCCAGTGCGAGCCCGGGGAGGCGATGCGGAGCTGCTCTCGCGGCGTCCGCGCACCCCTCGTGCTCGTGCCGCTCCTGGTGCTCCTGCTCTCCTCGATCGGCTGCGGTGACTACGGCGGCCCTTCGACGGATACCTCGATCGCCGCGAACAGCGTCGGCGGGGGCGTGCCCCAGGGTCTCTCCGTCGCCGAGCAGGTGACGAGCTTCGAGACGACCGTCTATCCGCTGCTGCGCGCGAACTGCGCGAGCTGCCACGATCAGCAGGGTCCCGGCGCGCCGCGCATCGCCCATACGGACTCCTCGACCGCCTGGTCCGCCGTCGTCGACAACCAGAAGGTCAACTTCTCGGATCCTGCGTCGTCGCGTCTCGTGCGGCGCCTCGGAGCGGACTTCCACTTCTGCTGGTCGGATTGCGCGACCGACGCGGCCGAGATGCTGACCCAGATCCTCGCCTGGCAGACGGCGATCGAGGCCTCGGGCGGCACGACGGGCGGCGTCGACGTGACCGACCTCTCGAGCAATACCCGAACGCTCGCGGACGGAACCGAAGAGGTCGGCTCCGACCGCTTCGACACGGGCATCATCGCGCGCTGGGACTTCAAGGAGCAGACGGGCAACACGGCCTTCGATACGAGCGGCGTGGCGCCGGCGATCGATCTCACCCTCGAAGGTCCCACGCTCATGACCTCCTACGGCATCGACATCCAGACCGGTCGCGCGATCGCGACGGCGGACGCGAGCCGGAAGCTCTACGACCGGATCGCGGCCCAATCGGGTGGCTCTCAGGCCTACACGGTCGAGGCGTGGATCGCCAACACGAACACGACCCAGGAAGGCCCCGCACGGATCATCTCCTACTCGCGCAACGGCGGGTCCCGAAACTTCATGCTCGGGCAGGTCATGTACCAGTACGTCGTCCGCAACCGGGCGTTCCTCCAGGAAATCAGCAACAACGGCACGCCCGACTTCGAGACCTACGACGTCGACCAGGACGCGCAGGCGACGCTCCAGCACGTGGTCTTCACCTACGACCAGCTCGCGGGTCGGCGCATCTACGTCGATGGCCAGTGGACCGAGGACGTGGACGAGATCCGGGCGGGTCGACTCTGGAACTGGGATCCCGGTCAGCGCCTCGTCATGGGCGACGAGGTCACGGGTGGTCGTCAATGGCTCGGCCAGATCCGCTTCGTAGCGATCTACGACCGGCTCCTCACGCCCGTCCAGATCCGGACGAACTACGAGGCCGGCATCGGCAAGCGCGTGACGCTCGCCTTCGACGTCTCGCAATGGACGGGCGGCACCTCGACGATCGAGTTCGAGGTGACCCAGCTCGACGACTACAGCTACCTCTTCTGCGCCCCGACCTTCGTGAGCGATACCGGCTCGGCGGTTCGCATCCAGAACATGCGGATCTCGCTGAACGGGATCATCCCGGTCTCGGGACAGGGCTTCTCGCGGCTGAATGCGCTCGTCACCAGCAACCGGCAGCAGCTCTCGCGACAATGTTCGATCGTGGGCGGCATCGCCGACCCGAATACGGACACGTTCCAGCTCGTCTTCGAGCAGCTCGGCATCTTCCAGGATCCGGTCCCGCCGGCGACGCCGCCCACGCCGGGCGCCGAGGATTTCGGCAGCCCCGTCCCGCTGGTCGGCGTGCGGGACTTCGCGCGGGTGAACGCTTCGATGGCGGCCGTGACCGGCGTCGATCCGATGACCCCGAGCATCGAGGCGACCTACCAGGAGCTCACGACGCAGCTGCCGGCCGGGCCGGACATCCGCTCCTTCGTCTCGGCGAACCAGGTCGGTGTCGACAAGCTCGGAGTCGAGTACTGCGACGTGCTCGTCGGCGGCTCGAGTCCCGCGAGCCAGACCCTGCGCAACCAGTTCTTCGTGGCTGCGGCCAATCCGACCACCGGCTTCGGCTGGGACCAGGCGCCGGCCGTCGCCTTCGCGGACCCGAACGACGTCGATCTGATCACGGATCCGCTCCTCGACGGCATCGTCGGGGCCGGTCTGCGGGGCGACGTCGGTGGGTTCCCGGCGCGGGACCAGGTCGAGGCACTGCTCGACCAGCTGATCGTCGACCTGCAGGCGACCTGCGGCGGCGCCGGCGATCCGCCCTGCGACGGCGACTACACGAAGAACATCGTGAAGGGGCTCTGCACGGCCGTCGTGTCGAGCGGTGCGGTCCACATCCACTGATCCGGGAAACGCCCCGGAGAACGGGCATTTCTCTTCGACCGGGAAGAGGAGGTCACAGATGACGCAGAGACAGGGCTTCGAGTCGGATCCGCCCTTCTTCCACCCCGACCATCCGCGACCGCGTACGCGGCGCGAGTTCCTCGGGCAGGGCTTTCTCACGGGCTCGGCGATGGTCCTGGCGCCTTCGCTCTTGTCGATGCTCGGCGTCAACCGCGCGAATGCCCAGATGAGCTGTGCGCTCACGGGAGCCGGCGCGGGCAAGGTGCCCTTCATCGGGATCGATCTCGGTGGCGGTGCGAACATCGCCGGATCGAATGCGCTGATCGGTGGTCCCGGCGGTCAGCTCGACCCGCTCGCGGAGGACGGCTACGAGCGGCTGGGATTGCCGCTCGACATGACGCCGCTCAACTCGGCGATCGTGGCGAACAACCCGATCATGAATCTCGAGTTCCATTTCGACTCCGCCATGATGGCGGGGATCATGAGCAAGGCGTCCCCGACGACGCTCGCGAAGGTCGAGGGCGTGATCGTGCCTTCGCGTTCGTCGAACGACACGCAGAACAATCCCTTGAACCCGATCTTCGGCATCTACAGGGCCGGCGCGGACGGGGGACTGCTCTCGTTGATCGGCTCGGCGAACTCGGACTCGGGCGGCCGGAGCATGTCCCCGGCCTCGCTCTTCATCCCGGAGGCCCGGCCCACGAAGATCGATCGGCCGAGCGACGTGCGCGGTCTCGTCGACACGGGTCTGCTCACCCAGCTCCTCGGGCCGACGGGCGCCGGGAACGTCGCGCAGTCGATCCAGGCGATCTCGGCCCTGAAGGTCGAGCAGCTGCGGGAAGACCAGGCGGTCAAGGACCTCGTCAACTGCGCCTACCAGCAGAGCTCGGATCTCATCACGATCTTCGGTGATCCCGCGGCGATCGACCCCGAATCGGATCCGCGCATCGTGAGCTCGAATCCCGCCGACTCGCCGATCTTCACGGCAGCCGAGCTGAACCGGAGCGAGTTCCGCAAGACTGCCTCCGTCATGAAGCTCGTGCTCGAGGGTCATGCGGGCGCCGGAACGATCGAGTTCGGCGGCTACGACTATCACGACAGCACGCGAACGACCGGGGAGGCGAAGGACTTCACGGCCGGGCAGGCGATCGGCGCGATCTTCGAGTACGCCGAGCGCAATCCGCTCGTCGGCGACGTGATGGTCTACCTGTTCAGCGACGGCTCCGTCTTCTCGGACGGGCAGACCGACAACGGTGCGAACGGCAAGGGAGTCTGGCGCGGCGACAACTCGAGCACGGCCTGCGCGTTGCTGCTCGTCTACCGCAAGACGGCGAAGCCGGATCTCGTGCCGGCGTTCGCCACGACGCGCCAGGTCGGGCACTTCCGGTCCTCGGGCACCGTCGAGACGGGAGCGAACGCCGTCGCGAACAACCCCGAGGCGCTCGCCCAGATGGTGATCCTCAACTACATGGCGCTGCACGGAGAGGAAGGGAACTTCAACGCCCTCTTCCCCGGGAACGCGCTGCAATCCTCGGGCATCGCGAATCTGATCGCGTTCACGCAGATCCGCTAGGCGGGGTTCGGGCTCCCGGGCGCGGGAGTCGGGAGGGGGACATGGGCTCGAACGATGCAGGCGCTCCGGCCTGGCTCTTCTCTTTCGTCGATCTGGCATTCCTGATGCTGATCGCGATGACGCAGCTCGCCCCGGATCCGGGGGCCGAGATGCCGAACCTCGGCGAGATGATCGTGCCGCGGATCGGGGCGGCCGCCTCGACCGAGATGGGCAGCGAGTCGACGCTCGTCTGGCAGCTGCGCGTCCATCCGCCCGAGGAGGAGGCGACGAGTCCCTACGAGCTCGTACGCGTGGTGGACGGCGTGCCCGAGGAGGCGCCGCGCATCGTCGTCGACGAGCTGCGTCGTGAGCTCGCGAGTCTGCGGGACGGGCACGGCTCGAAGCCGATGCTCGCGCCGCACGAGGACTCGCGCAGCCAGGACATGCTCGAGGCGGCGGCGATGCTCGAGGAGCTCTGGCCGGGCCGGCGTCGTGCCGCCGTGAATCGGGTCTTCGATCGCGGATGAGTCGCTGGCGCGTCGCTAGGCACTACGGATTCGGAGCCGCGCGCATCCCGATCCAGCCCGAGCCGCATCGCGTCGAGCGGCCGGGGCTGCGGGACGCCGTGGCGGCGCTCGCCGAGGAGCTGACCGAGGGCGGGTCGCGGGCTTCGCTGCGTCGGATCGCCGGCGAGACCCCCGCGATCCTGCTCGGACTGCTGCTGCTGACCGCGTTCATCGTGACGATGGCGCGAGACCATACGGATCGATCCGAGATCCAGGTCGTGATGTTCGACTCGGCGCCCCCGGTCGAGCCGCTCGTCCCGGAGCCCGAGCCCGAGGTGCTGCCCGAGCCCGAGCCCGAACCGATCGTCGAGCGACCCCGGCCGGTGGAGCCGCCGCCCCCCCAGCTGGCGCGCAAGCCCGAGCCCCCGCCGCCTCCGCCCGAGGCCCCGCGTACACGCCCTCGACCGAAGCCCCCGGCCCCGGTCGTCCCGCGCATCGCCGAGGTCGAGCCGCCGCCGCGTCCCGCGCCCCGCCCGGAGCGAGCCGTTCGTGAGCGGCCGCAGCCCGTCGCTCCGCGTCCGCGAGTCGAGATCGACGCGCTCGCCGCTCGCCCCACGCCGACCGCCGCGCCGACCCACACCCGCGTCGCACACCAGCCGACCCCCACGAGTGCGCGGCCCGTGCCCCAGCTCCAGGCCCCGACCGCGCCCGCGCCGGACCTGCCCCAGGAGTCGCCGACCCAACGCACCTTCCGGGTGGCGGCCGCCACACCGACTGCCTCCACCAAGGCACCGCGTCTGCCCGGCATCGCCCCTGCCCCCGTCGAGCCCACGCCCGCGCCGACCGCGGCGCCGCGGGCGCGCCCGACCCGCGCGAGCGTCCGCGCCCCGGTCCCGCTCGCGCCCCGACGCCCGAGATCGCAAGTGCGGCCGTGCCGGCGGCGCTGGCCGATGCGCCGTCCACGCCCGCGCCGGCGGCCGACCCGCCAGGCGCCGGCACCGCCGTCCCCGTCGGCCCGACGCGCCCCCCTGCCGTCTGCCGCCCCCGTCCGCGCGCCGACCGCGCCGTCCCGGGCCGTGCCCGCGCTCGCGACCCGGACCGGACGCGAGGCGCCGGTCGTAGAGACCGGTTCGCACGAGGATCGCCCGGGTCTGGCCGGCGTCCCGCTCGGCGACCTCGCCGCCTGCGTGACCGACCGGGAGGAGGATCGGCTCAAGCAGGCCGTCGTGGCGGCCGTAAAGGCGCAGGGGGAGTGCGTAAGTAGCAAGGGCACCTACCGATTCGTCGAGACCAAGAACCTCAACGCCTTCCTGATGTGGATCGAGCGGGCCCCGTCGCGGGGCGTCGAGGATCGCTGCACCGAGCTTCGTTACGCACTGGAGTGTCTAGAGAGCGCTGGCCGGAGGGCGGCGCGATGAGGATGCGTTGACATGATCTCTTTGCTTCATCCGCGGTCGATCGAGGGGTTCACCGCCAGGCTCGCCATGCTGGCGCTCGCGACGCTCGTCGCGGTCGCCGGACTCGCGAGCACGGCGTCGGCCCAGGGCGCCCAGCCGAGCTGGGACGACTATCTGGACTTCGCCTACGTCTACAGCTCGTCGGATGCCGACGCGCTCGGTGGGCGGCTGGACCAATACGCGGGGGAGATCGGTCTGCCCCTCGACGCATGGGTGAAGCGCACGCTCGAGGATCGCGAGGCGAAGGGCGGCGAGGAGTCGTCGATGACGCGCCGTCGCGCGATCGCCCAGCTCCTCTCCTACCTTGCGACTCGCGAGCCGGCGGACCTCGACAAGGCCGTCGACACGATCGACGCCTTTCGCGATCCGAACAGTCGCCACGAGGACCGCTACTGGTTCCACTACATCCACGCCCATCGCGCCCTCGAGCGCGGTAGCGACACCGACTTCGTCCGCCACGTCCTCGGTCTCTGGCTCGACGTGGTCGTACCCCTCGAGTCCCCCTTCGAGACGCTCCAGGCGCTGTCCCTCTCGCAGTCCGCGAACTCGGGCTTCGTGTCCGCGCTGCCCTACGTGTTCGAGAACGTCGCCCGGCTCGTGCTCCTGCGAAGCCAGGAGATGGGCATGGGCTTCGGTCTCGACCCGCTCGCCTCGGTCGTCCGGCTGCTCGCCGACGGCCGCGTCGGACACCATCCCGACGCGATCCCCGTCGACGCCTCGGTCCGCGACTACCTCGAGCGCATCATCGCCCGCCTCGAGGGTCCCGAGTCCGACGGCGGCAGCCTGACCTTCACGCTCGTCCTCTTCGAAGCGACCAAGGCCCACGACAAGGCGCGTGGCCTGCTCGCGAGCGAAGGCCTCTCCGAGCAGACGATCGCGGCGATCCGCGCCGCAGGCAGCGCCTACGGCCGCGCGATCGATCTCGCCCAGACGCCTTCGGGCCAGGCGGCGGTCTACATCCGCGTGCTTCGCCAGATGGGCGAGGTCTACGCGGCGAAGCAGCGCCTGGGGGTCGATCCCGACGTCGAGATCCCGTTCACGATCGAGGGCGCGCTCCAGGTCTACGGCATGCTCCACGAGGCGCGCGACGGCAGCTGGCGCGGGCTCGGCTTCCGCAGCAGCGGCTACGAGTCCTATCTCGAATCGATGCGCACGCTCTGGGAGGAGATCCAGGAGGCGACGCTCAACAGCGCCGACTACTACCTCGCGCGGGCCCTCGAGGATCCGGCGCGCGCCCCCGTGATGGTGCGCAACGCCTCGCGCCTCTACGCTCGTTATCTCGCGCACTTCGAGCGCTATGCGACGGCGGACGCCACGGACTTCGTGCCCGACTCGGCGTACTTCGCGGCCTACGAGGCGGCGCGCGGCTACGGTGACGGCTTCGTCGCCTACGGGGTCGCGAACGCCAGCCCGGCGGAGATCCAGCTCGCGGTCGAGCGCTACCAGCTCGCGCTGCGCGCCTTCCCCTTCGACCGGAACCTCTGGCCCTCGCTCACGACGGCCCTCGAGCGGCGCGGCCGCGCGAACGACTTCCTCGCGATCGCCCGGCCGATCGCCGAGGTGGTCGCCGGCTCGCGGCACGCGAGCGCCTGGGTCGCACAGAACGGCGCGGGATCGCCGACGATCGAGGTCTTCCGTCGCGGCCTCGGGGACGAGCTCGTGCTGATGTACATGGGCTTCGCCGACGCCACGGGGCTCAGCGAGCTCGAGAAGAGCCTCGACGATCTGCGGACGCGGCGCGCGGCGCTCTCCCAGGAGCTCGAGGCGCTCGCGGCGCGCCGGGACTCGACGGGAGCCGGCAGTCCGCCGGCGGCGCCGGCAGGCGACGACGGACCCGTGCGCTTCGGGACGGCGGAGTCGCAGAAGATCGCGCGCGAGCTCGAGGACGGTGGGCGACAGCTCGCCAAGCTCGACAAGCAGATCGCGGCCCGCGCGCGGGCGCTCCCGCTCTTCCGGGCGGTCGTCGAGAGCGAGGACCTCGCTCCGGCGCTCCGCAGCCAGCGCCAGCACCCCGTCCACACCCTGCTTCGACGGCTCTACCACGAGGGTCGATAGGCCGCGCATCCCGCGCCATCGCCCATCGGAGGAATCATGATGCGAACCCGAACGATGAATACCCGTCTGGTCTGGCTGGCTCCGATCCTTGCGGCCGCGCAGCTCGTCGGCTGCGCCGGCGTCGGCGGCGGTCCGGATCCCGTGCTCGAGGAGGCCGATCTCGCGGCGGTCGAGGAGGATGCGCCCCTCGGTGGCGAGGCGCTCGCCCGGCGGCGACTCGACCTCGACCGCGCCTGGCGCGACCTGCAGGGCTTCGACGCGACGATGCGCAGTCTGGTCGACCGCAAGGACAGCCGTAGCGTGCGGCTGCTCGACGACTTCCTCGGCGAGTACATGGGCCGTCACCTCGACCCGATGCTGCGGCCGATGTGGCAGAGCTCGCATCCGGAGACGATGGCCCTCGACGCGAACCTGCGCTTCATGAAGGCGCAGATCCTCGCGGACATGCGCTACACGGGCCGCGTCCAGCAGGTGATCGAGGACATCGAGTCCCGTTACATGGGTCGCGAGAGCATGCTCGTCGAGTATCCGGTCGGCGAGCAACGCCCCCTCGGCGAGGCCCTCGAGATGCTGCGCGAGAGCAAGTGGAACGGCTGAGAGCCGGGGAGAGATCGTGATGGATGCATCGATGCTCGGCGACAAGGCAATGACCGTGCTGGTCACGGGGCTCTCGCTCGCGGCGGTCTGCGTGCCCTTCTTCCAGGGTCTTCGCGCCATCCTCGGCGGCTGGGCCGCGACCCGTCGCGCCGGTCAGGACGAGCTGCGACAGGGACGCGCCGCGCGGCCGGGACGCACGGAGCCGCTCGCGCTGCTGATGATCCGGGTGCTGCAGAAATCGCTGCGCGAGGGAGAGCGCGAGGGGCAGCCCTCGGACTTCGTCTTCGACGCGACCCGCCAGTACGTCATCAACGAGTACGAGCACAACTACTCGCGGCTGATCACGATGTACGCGAGTCTGCTGCCGCCGATCGGCTTCATCGGGACGACGGGCGGCATGTTGATCCTCTTCATGTCGATGCACCTCGCCGACGACTCCCTCGAGCTCGGTGCGCTCGCGATCGCGCTCACCTCGAGCGTCTTCGCGCTGATCGCCTACGCGGGACTGGAGGGCATGAAGATCCGGCTCTACTCGCGGCTCCTCTGTTCGATGCGCGACGTGGAGGCCCTCTACCAGAAGGCCGATGCACGGCGCGAGCAGGCCGCCGCAGGCCGACCGGCCATGCCGACGGGGGCGCCGGCCTCGGCCTGAGCCTCCCTCGGGCGGACCGCGCCGTCGTCTCGATTCCTCCCGGCCGGACCGGATGGGTCGGGTCGGCGGGTCGGCGGGTCGGCGGATGTCCAGATGGCCGATATGCTCGGCGTCCGTCGTGGGTCCGACTCGTACGGCGGTACGGCTCGGACTCCAGGACGAGAAGCCGGAGCCTGCCGTGGAACTCGATCGGCTCTTCCTGGAAAGCATCACCCCACGCGACGAGGACGAACGAGCTGCGTTCGAGGTCGTCCTGCGCGAGACGGGCGAGCCCATCCTCGGCGTCGAGACCAGGCTCGAGGTTCGGCGCTACGTGCATCAGGTGTGGGACGAGGGCTCGCTGCCACTCGTGCTCGGCTCTGGAGTCGAGCCGAGAGCCTACGATTGTTGCGAGGTGTTCCCCTTCGATCTGCGCGTGACGACGGGCTTTGCGATCGGCCCGCTCTTCGGCCACGGTCACCAGTTGTCTCTCGCCCGCGCAGACGACGGATCGTGGCGGGTCATGGAGACGGAGATCTGGCAGTCGTGACCGATCGGATTCGACACCGATCGAGCAGGCCCTGAGCGCTCGAGTCCACGGACTACCGGCTTCCAGCTTGCACCCCCCGGATCCCCTGCCAAACTCCGGCCTTCGGAGGATGCAGCAGGGCATGGGTGGGCCGGACTTCGATCCCTACTTCTCGCATTGGGCGGACATCGCGGCGCGCCGCGTGATCGAGACCCATAAGGACGCGGATCCGGTCGTCGTCGCCGCCGGGATCACACCCTCCGGCGTCGTGCACATCGGCAACTTCCGCGAGGTCATGACCGTCGACCTCGTCGCCCGGGCGCTGCGCGACCAGGGCGTCCGCGTCCGCTTCATCTACTCCTGGGACGACTTCGACGTCTTCCGCAAGGTGCCCGCCGACGCACCGAAGCAGGAGCTGCTCGCCGAGAACCTCCGGCGCAGCGTCGCCGACGTGCCCGATCCCTTCGGCGACGCCGACAGCTACGCGAGTCATCACATCGCGACCTTCGAGGCGGGCCTCGCCCCCCTCGCGATCGAGCCCGAGTTCATCCGCCAGTCGAAGGCCTACCGCGCGGGCCGCTATGCACAGGGCATCCGCACGGCGCTCGAGAAGAAGGACGTGATCCGCGGGATCCTCGACCGCTTCCGGACGGAGCCGCTGCCCGAGGATTGGCTGCCGCTCGCGGGCTTCTGCGGGGAGTGTGGCCGGGACGATCTCGACTTCCGATGGGACGGGGACTGGGGGGTCGAGCTGCATTGCCTCGATCGCGAGCGATGCGGCGCGACGACGCGGGTCGATCTGCGGGAGGGCGGCGACGTGAAGCTGCCGTGGCGGATCGACTGGCCGATGCGATGGGCCTTCGAAGGCGTCTGCTTCGAGCCCGGCGGCAAGGACCACAGCTCCGCCGGCGGCAGCTACGACACGGCGAGCCAGATCGTCGGCCCGGTCTACGGCGGCTGGGCGCCGGAGTACGTGCCCTACGACTTCGTCCGCATCAAGGGCGGCGGCGGAAAGATCTCGAGCTCGGCGGGCGGGGCCGTGACCGTGGCGGATTGTCTGCGGGTCTACGAGCCCGAGATGCTGCGATGGATCTTCGCGAGCCAGCGGCCGAACTCCGAGTTCCAGATCTCCTTCGACCTCGACGTAATCAAGCTCTACGAGGACTACGATCGCGCGGTCGCGACGGCCTACGTCCCCGACGACGGATCGAAGAAGGACAAGAAGCGACAGATCGTGCGGCGGACGATGGAGCTGTCGAGCCTCGACGGGGCGCGGATCGGGCCCGGCGACGCGCCCGTTCGGGTGCCGTCCTTCCGGCCGATGTCGATGATCCTGCAGATCTACGATGGGGATCTCGAGCGGGCGCTCGCGCACTACGAGTCGACGGGGGAGGTCGCGAACGACGCGGAACGTGCGCGTTTCCGGGTGCGGGCCGAGCGGGTCTGGAACTGGATCGTCGACTTCGCGCCCGAGGAGTTCCGATACCGCATCCGCGAGACGCCTTCGGGCGAGGCGCTCGAGGGCGAGCCGCGGGAGGTGCTGGCGCGACTCGTGGCGATCCTCGAGGCGGACCCGGGCATGCGGGAGGAGGCGCTCGTTCCGCACCTGAAGACGCTCTTCGAAGGGACCGGGCTCACGCCCCAGGACTTCTACCCCTACGCCTACGAGCTGCTGATCGCGCGGCCGCAGGGGCCGAAGCTCTCGACGCTGCTCACGACGATGGGCATCGACCGGGCGCTCCCGCTCCTGCGGGCGGGGCTCGCCTAGCGTCGTCTTCCGGGCTCGCCGCGCTCGCGAATCACGCGCTCTGGGCGACGTCCGCGAGCACGACCGCGAGCTCCGGCACGCTGCTCTCGAGCAGCGCGCGGCTCCGTCGCAGGCTCACCTTGACGGCCTCGTTCGATTTGCCCGTCCGCTCGGCGATCTCGCGGATCGACCGGCTCTCGCCGTAGCGGAGGTGGAAGATCTCGCGATGGGCCGGGCGGCGCGACTCGCCGAGCACGCGGCCGCAATGGTCGAGCACGCGGGCCGCGTCGACCTGCTGCTCGACGGCGGCCTCGACCGGCCGCTCCTCGAGCGTGCGCGCGTCCTTCGGGCCGACCATCCAGCGCGAGCAGTGCCGGTAGTAGCGGGAGCAGACGTTGTGCGCGATGCCGAAGGTCCAGGTCAGCAGGCTCGAGCGGCCCTCGAAGGATCCGAGCGAGCGGTAGAGCTGGACGAAGGTCTCCTGGGTCAGGTCCTCGGCCTCGGCCCGGTCGCCGATCCGCTTGAGGATGAAGGCGAAGACGCGCGGGAAGGCGTCGTCGTAGATCTCGGCGAAGGCCTGCTGGTCGCCCGCGATCACGCGCTTGACTCGCTCGAGATCCCGCTCGCGATCGTCCTGGTTCTGGGGTCGGGGGTTCCGCTGCTGCATCACGCTCACTCCTCGGTCGAGCCGTCGGGCCGAAGGGCCATCGGGGCTCGTTCTGTGAATGCAGCCACAGGGTGTTGGGGATCAGAGCGCCGCTCTGTGAAGCGGTTCACACAAGATCCGATTCTCGATGGGCGTGACGGAGAGCCGGGCGGGGTGGGCGTGCGCGGGGGAGGGCTAGCGCGGCAGGCCGGTCGTCTCGTCGAGGCCGAGCATCAGGTTCAGCGACTGGATCGCCGCACCCGAGGCCCCCTTGCCGAGGTTGTCGAGCAGGCCCACGAGCAGCACGTGCCCCGCCGCGTTCGGCAGGGCGTGCAGGCGCAGTCGATTCGTCCCGTTCAGCGCAGTCGGGTCGAGCAGGAAATCGTCGACGGGCTCGAGCCCGCGGAAGGCCGCGACCTCGACGAAGGGCTCGCCGCGGTAGCGGTCCGCGAGCGCCTGCCAGACGGCCTCGCCCGTCGCGCCGGGTGCGAGCAGGGCGCGCGGGATCGCGACCTCGACGCGCATGCCGCAGGCGAAGGGCCCGACCGCCGGCACGAAGAAGGGGGCCTCGGCGAGGCCCGAGTAGCGATGCATCTCGGGGACGTGCTTGTGGACGCGCTCGAGGGCGTAGGGCGCCTCGTAGGGCAGGCCGACCCGCCCGGCCTGCGGATCCTCCCAGCGCTCGATCAGGCTCTTGCCGCCGCCCGTGTAGCCCGAGAGCGCGTGGATCGATAGCGCGGCGTCGGCCCGCAGCAGGCCGGCGTCGACCAGCGGGCGCACGAGCGTGACGAAGGCGGTCGGGTAGCAGCCCGGGTTGGAGACGAAGCGGGCGTTCCGGATCGCGTCGCGCTGGGAGGGCGCGAGCTCCGGCAGGCCGTAGACCCATCCCTCGGCGACGCGATGGGCCGAGCTGGCATCGATCAGGCGGGCGTCGCACTCGGCCGCCCAGCTGGCGGCCTCGACGGCCGCCTCGTCGGGCAGGCAAAGGACGGTCAGGTCGGCCTCGGCGAGGGCCTTGCGGCGGGCGGCCTCGGACTTGCGCTCGTGCTCGTCGAGGGTCCAGATCGCGAGGTCGTCGCGCGAAGCGAGCCACTCGCGAATGCGCAGGCCGGTCGTGCCGGCGTGGCCGTCGATGAAGATCCGGGGTCTGGACATGGCGGAGGAGGCTAGCAGAAGGGACGCCTCGCCCGACGCCAGGGTCCCGGGCGCCGCGCTCGGCTGACCCGGATGGCCCGAGGGTCGGGCGATCGTCGATGCATCGTTCTGTAGCGGTCCCTACCGTGCGCGGAGTGCCCCGGGCCGACTTGCGCCGGGAGGCCCCCTCTCCGACCGAGCTCCGAGGAGGACGCGACATGAGCGAAGCCACGCCCTTCGACCGCCTGATGACCGGCAAGTCCTGGGAGGCGTTCTGCGACGCGCTCAAGGCCGCCGGACAGACGATCCTGGCGGAGGGACAGCCGGACGATCCGCTCGATCGCGCCGAGGGCTTCCGGTACCTCACGCGGCTGACGCGCGCCTCGCTCGAGGCCTTCGTCGAGTACGCCGATCCGCTCGCACCCGTGCTGAATCGCCCCGTGCACGAGACGGCGAAGATCGGTGCCGACAATCCCGACAACTACTACCAGCACGCCGTGATCTCGGGCGAGTGCGAGTACCGCATTCGCGGCGTGCGCAACACGGTCCACTACCTCGACTTCGGCACCCAGTCCGAGGGCGTCGCCTCGACGGGCGAGTCTCGGCAGGCCGGGCATCTCGACGCCAAGGACCTCGAGATCGGACCCGACGGCCGCTTCGAGATCCTGCTCTCGTGCGAGGAGAAGCCGGGCAACTGGCTGCGCATGACGCCGGAGACGACGCAGCTGATCGTGCGGCAGACCTTCCTCGATCGCGACACGGAGAAGCCCGCCGACCTCGTGATCGAGCGGATCGGCGGCGACGGCAAGCCGGCGACGCTCACGCCCGAGGCCCTCGACGCCGGCCTCCAGCGCGCGCAGGGTCTCGTCGTCGGCTGCGCCGCGCTCTTCTCGACCTGGGCGAAGGGCTTCCAGGCGCATACGAACGAGCTGCCCAAGTTCGATGACTCGATCTCGATGGGTGCCGGGGGCGATCCGAACATCTGTTACTACCACAGCTACTGGTCGCTCGGTCCGGAAGAGGCGCTCGTGATCGAGGTGACGCCGCCCGAGTGCGACTCCTGGAACTTCCAGCTCGACAACCACTGGATGGAGTCGCTCGACTACCGCTACTACCGGATCCACGTGAACAAGCACACGGCGACCTACGAGCCCGACGGCTCGGTCCGGATCGTCGTCGCGCACGAGGACCCGGGCGTGCCGAACTGGATCCATACCGTCGGGCATCGCCAGGGCACGATGTGCTTCCGCTGGATCCGAGCCGAGGAACATCCGCAGCCGCGCACGCGGGTCGTGAAGCGGAGCGAGCTCGCGGGCGGGGGTCGCTGATGGAGCTCGCGCCCTTTCCCTGGCCGGCGCGCGTGGGGCTCGGTGCGTGGGAGCTCGCGGGCTCGCTCGGGATCGGGCGGCCGGACCTCGACGAGTCGCGGCTGGTCGCGGCGGCGCGGAAGCGGACGGGGCTGCACGCCTTCGGCGACGAGTCGTTCCGCCAGCCGATGCGCCGGCTGATCCACTCGCTCGAGGAGGAGGCGGGCCTCCATCTGCTGGGCCGATCGGTCATGCGCAGCAGCATCGTGCGTGCGCTCGAGTGCCGGCTGCGCTTCCAGCAGCTGCGCGATCTGCACGGCGAGATCGACGAGCTCCCGGTCGAGTCCCCCGTCTTCATAACGGGCATGCAGCGCACGGGCACGACCAAGCTCCATCGCCTGCTCTCGTGCACGCCAGGCCTGCGCCATCTCGCGTCCGTCGATGCCCTCAACCCGGCGCCCCTCGGCCGCCCCGTGCGCCACGATCCCGTCGAGTGGCAGCGTCGCCGCGCCTTCGCCCGTCGCGCCGAGCTCGGCATGAAGTACCTGTCGCCCGCGCTCTTCGCGATCCATCCGATCGAGGCGGACTCGCCCGAGGAGGACGTCTTCCTCTTCGACGTGACCTTCATCAGCCCGGCCGTCGACGCCTCCCTCTCGGTCCCCTCCTACACGAAGTGGATCCGCGAGATCGACCAGCGTCCGCCCTACGAGTATTTCCGTCGCCTGATCCAGCTGCTGCTCTGGCAGCGCCCGGGCCGTTATCTCGGCAAGACCCCGCATCATCAAGAGAACCTCGACGTCCTGCTCGAGGTCTTCCCCGACGCGAGGATCATCCACACCCATCGCGATCCGCGGAAGGTCGTGCCCTCCTTCAGCAGCATGATGGCCCATACGGGCCAGCTCCTGTCGAGCCGCGTCGACCTGCACGCCGTCGGTCGACGCGTCGCGGACCAGATGGCGAACTCCGTCGAGCGGGCCATCGTCGCGCGCGAGCACGCGCCGGCGGGATCCGTGCTCGACGTGCACTACGTCGACCTGATGCGGGATGCGACGGGCGAGATGCGCCGAATCCACGAGTTCCTCGGGATCGAGTGGGCCGCCGGGTCGAAGGCCCGCGTCGAACGCTGGGTCGACTCGAATCCGCAGCACAAATACGGCACGCATCGCTACGGTCTGGCGGATTTCGGCCTCGATCCCGAGGAGCTCGATGCGCGCTTCAAGCGCTATCGGGAACATTTCGGCGTCGCGCGAGAGGGCGCCTAGCAAGGAGCTCGAGTCATGGGCGGGGCCACGCAGGATCTACGCGGCAGGACCTGTCTCGTCACGGGCTCGACCGACGGGCACGGCAAGGCCGTCGCCCTGGCCCTCGCGGCGCGCGGCGCCGACGTCGTGCTGCACGCGCGCAACCGCGAGAAGGCGCTTGCCGTGCAGGCCGAAGTCGCCCGGGCAGGCGGGGGCAAGACGCCGGAGCTCCTGCTCGCCGACTTCGCCTCTCCCGCCGCGATCGATCGCGCCGTCGCAGAGTACCTCGCGAGCGGCCGCCCCCTCCACGTCCTCGTCAACAACGCCGGCCTCGTCGGGCTCTCGCGCCGCGTCGACGAGGCCGGGCACGAGCTGACCTTCGCCGTGAACTACCTCGCGATGTTCCGGCTGACCCTCGGACTCCTGCCACGTCTGCGCGAGAGCGCGCCGGCGCGGATCGTCAACGTAGGCTCCGACACCTACAAGATCGCGCGCCTCGACTTCGACGACCTGATGCTCGAGCGCGACTACGGGATGATGAAGGCCTACGGCCAGTCGAAGCTCGCGATCCTCTACTTCACCCTCGAGCTTGCACGCCGCATCGAGGGCAGCGGCGTCACGGTCAACGCCGTCGACCCGGGCCCCGTCGCCTCGAACATCGGCGCCGACAACCCCGGTCTCGCCTACCGCCTCGTCGGCCCCCTGCTGCGGAACTTCTTCCCGAGCGCCGCGCGCGCCGCGCGCACGGCTGTGATCGTCGCTGCGGATCCCGCGCTCGATGGCGCGAACGGCGGCTACTACCGCTCCCGCAAGCGCCGCGAGAAGCCCCTCGATTTCGACCCCGAGACGAGCCGCCGCCTCTGGCAGACGAGCCTCGAGCTCTGTGGGCTGGACGGGGATCCGCTCCCGGCGAGGTGATCGCCGGGGAAGGCCTGCCGAAACGGAACCGTTCGCCCGTCGGGGGCGACTACCGCTCGGATCCCCTTGCCCCGGCGCCACCCGACGCGGACGCTTGCGAGCCGCCGGTGGCCGGCTGGACGACGCAGGCGGGCTCGGAAGGAGTGACGAGACGTGCCGACCAAGGCAACGCCCAAGTCCTGCTCGTGTCGGACGTGTCGGCGGGGAAAGCGGACGAAGACGCAGAAGAGGCTCGTCGAGCTGGAGGAGCGCGCCTTTCGCCGGCGCGTCAAGATCGGCCTGCGCAAGGGCATCGAGCCGGACCCGATCGTGCCCTATGGCGACTATCGCGATTGAGCGGGGCGCGGTGGATGGCCTCTGCATCCCGAGGACGTGTGGTCGATCGTGGCGGAGGACGAGGATGGCGGCACGAGGGAGCCGGAAGATGATGGTCCTGATCGCGATCGTCCTGCTGCTAATCGTTCCCGGTCCGTCTTTCGCGGAGGAGCCCGCGCAGGTCGCGATCGAGTCGAGTCCCGATCCCGACTTCGAAGCGCGCTACTGCGCCTTCCTTTCGGCGAACCGTTTCGGGGACAACGTGGCGAGCTACCGCTGGACGAAGCTGATCGTCGGGATCGAGGACGGGCGACCGGCGGCGGTCCTCTCCGAGATCCATCGCGACGCGTTCGCCCTGATGAAGCGAGTGGACGCTGGTCGGGCCGAAGCCGACTTCGCGCAGTGCAACGCCCGACTGGTCCGGCTCGAGGCCGAAGCGCAGAAGCCGCGTGGGACCGCTGCATCCGCTACGAAGCCGCCTTCGGCCCCGCCGGCCGCAAGCGAGGTTCCGAAACCGCCGCCGCTCCCGCCGGCCGCAAGCGAGGTTCCGAAACCGCCGCCGCTCCCGCCCGGCGGATCGTACCTGCCGCCGCCGAAGCCCCTCGTCATGAGCGACGACGGCGTGCTTCGCGAGCCGCCGTCGACCCGCACGGGAGAGGACGCGTTCGAGTGCCGCCAGTCGAAGATCGTGCCGGTCGCCGTCTGCTACGACACGAGCTTCTGGACGGAGACGACGGCGCCGCAGGAGGCGATCGAGGCCGTCTATCGAAGCGCCAACGACGGCATCCAATTCGCGCTGGCGACCTCCACTCGGGTCCGGGACATGGGCGTGATGCGCGACGAGCTATTCGAGCGGCTCGAAGCCACGGCATCAGGAGGCCGACACGGCTTGAAGATCGCCGCCGACCGGTCCATCACGCTCGACGGACATCCCTGGCGCTATCTCGAATACAGCGTGAATGTCGGGGGCGTGATGCGCCACATGGTAAACGTGTACACGTCCATCATGGACGCGGGCACGGCGCAGGTCCTGTTCTCACCCGACGACATCGACGCCTATCGCCCCGAGATCGACGAGATCATCAGCCGGATCGAGATGCGCGACTGATGGACGTCCGCGGCTCGCCGCCGCGGTACACGGCCGGGATGCCTGGCACGAAATCCAACGGCAGACGGTCGCACCTCTACCGCTTCCGCAGGCTCGCGTTCTCGGCGTAGTCGACCGGGCACTCGATCACGTTGACCCCGCCTTCGTCCAGGCATTTCCGGAGCAATACGAGCAGGTCGTCCGCCTTCTTCACGCGGTAGCCGCGGGCGCCGTAGCTCTCGGCGTAGGCGACGAAGTCCGGATTGCCGAACTCGAGCCCCCAGTCCGGGAAGCCCCCGTCACCCTGCTTCCATCGGATCATCCCGTAGGAGTCGTCTCGCAGGATCAGCGTCGTGACGTCGCGCTTCGTGCGGACGGCGGTCTCGAGCTCCTGCGAGTTCATCATGAACCCGCCGTCGCCACAGACTGCGAGGATCTTCCGATCCGGGTAGACGAAGGACGCGCCGATCGCAGAGGGCAGGCCGGCGCCCATGGTCGCGAGGGCGTTGTCGAGCAGGATGGTGTTCGGCTGGTAGGCCTCGTAGTTGCGTGCGAACCAGATCTTGTACATGCCGTTGTCGAGGCAGACGATGCCGTCCTCGGGCATGGCGCGGCGGACGTCGGCGACGAGTCTCTGCGGCACGAGCGGGAAGGACGGATCGTCGGACTTCTCGGAGACGTGCTCCTCGACCTTCTTCTGGACGCGCTTGAAGGTCGAGAAGTCCCAATGTTCCTGATTGCGGATCGTCTCGTTGATCTGCCAGACGGCGTTCGCGATGTCGCCGACGACCTCCTTCTGCGGAAAGTAGATCGCATCGACGGCAGCGGAGGCGAAGCTGATGTGGAGCACGTCGAAGCCGCCCGGACTCATGAAGAAGGGTGGCTTCTCGATCACGTCGTGGCCGACGTTGATCACGAGGTCGGCGGCGGCGATCGCGTCGTGGACGGAGTCGTTGTCGGAGAGGGCCGCCGTGCCGAGGTACTGGACGTGACGCTCGTCGATCACGCCCTTGCCCATCTGCGTGCAGATGAAGGGAATGCCGGTCTGCTCGACGAAGCGCGTGAGCTGCTTGCTCGTCCGTTTGCGGTTCGCGCCGGCGCCGACGAGGAGCAGCGGATGCCGGGCGCCCTCGATCATCTCGACGGCCTGACGGATCGCCTTGTCCTCGGCGGCCGGTCGTCGCGCGGGGGTCGGGTCGAAGAGGAAGGGCTCGGCGACCTGCTCCTCGGCGATGTCCTCGGGCAGCTCGAGATGGACGGCGCCGGGGCGCTCCTCCTCGGCGAGCCGGATCGCCTCGCGGATCGTGGAAGGGATGTTCGCGCCGTGCACGATCTGGCGCGCGAACTTCGTGACCGGTCGCATCATCTCGACGACGTCGATGATCTGGAAGCGCGCCTGCTTGCTCTTCTTGATCGGCTTCTGGCCCGTGATCATCATCATCGGCATCGCGCCGAGCTGCGCGTACGCCGCCGCGGTCACGAAATTCGTCGCACCCGGGCCGAGGGTCGCGAGGCAGACGCCGAGCTTGCCCGTCAAACGGCCGACCGTCGCCGCCATGAAGCCGGCGCCCTGCTCGTGGCGCGTCACGACGAGGCGGATGCGCGAGTCCCGCAGGCTCTCGAGCAGATCGAGGTTCTCTTCGCCCGGGATGCCGAAGATGAACTCGACGCCTTCGTTCTCGAGCGCCCGGACCATCAGGTCCGAGGCCTTGATCGGCCCGCGGAGTCCGCTCATCGACACCTCCTGGCGCGGATCGCGCGCCTCGCGTCTTCAGGGGGGCGGACGCGGCGCCCGACGGCGTCCACGCCGCGCTGGAGCGTACCACCTTCGTCCGCTCGGGCGCGGCGCATGAGGGCTGCGCATGAGGGCTGCGCGTGAGAGCGGCGCATGAGGGCTGCGCGGGCGTCAGGCGGTGGCGGGATCGCTCGCGTCGGGATCGAGGTCCGCGTCGCGGGGCGGGCGCGCCCGGCGCTCGAGGGGCTCGATCTCGGGCAGGGGCTTCGATGGGGCGATGCCCAGCTCCGCCATGCGCCGCGCCGAGACCTGCACGCGCGACTCGAAGCATCCGAGGGCGGCGTTGTAGGCCTCGACCGCGCCGTCCAGGCGCTGGCCCAGGCGCCCGAATCGCTCGTTCAGCGTCAGGATCCGATCGAAGAGCTCGCGACCGAGGGCCGAGACCGCCGCCGCGTTCGCCGCCATCTCCTCCTGCTGCCAGCCGTAGGCGATCGCACGCAGCAGCGCGATCAGCGTCGTCGGCCCCGCGATCAGCACACCCCGATCGACCCCCCGCTCGATCAGCTCTGGATCCCGCGCGAGCGCCGCCGAGAAGAACGGCTCGCCGGGCAGGAAGAGCACGACGAACTCGGGGCTCGCCCCGAGCATCGCCCCGTATCCCCGCCCCGCGAGGTCGTCGAGATGCCGCCGGACGTGCTTCGCGTGCTCGTCGAGCAGCCGCGTCCGCTCGCGCTCGTCGCCCGCCTCGCTCGCCGCGAGATAGGCCTCGAGCGGGGCCTTCGCGTCGACCACGACCTGCCGCCCGCCCGGCAGGTCGACCACGAGATCCGGTCGCGCGCGCCGCCCCTCGACCACGATCGTCGTCTGCTCGCGGAAGTCGCAATGGTCGAGCATGCCGGCGAGCTCGACGACCCGGCGCAGCTGCAGCTCGCCCCATCGCCCGCGCACGTTCGGCGTCTTGAGCGCCTCGGAGAGCGAGCGCGTCTGCCGCTCGAGCTCGCGATGGCTCGTGGCGACGAGCTCGAGGTGCTTCGTGAGCGAGTGGTAGTGGCCGGCGCGCTCGGTCTCGACCTGCTGGAGCTTCTCGTCGACGCGCGCGAGGGACTCGCGCAGCGGCCGGACGAGCGCCTCGACCGCCGCTTCGCGTCGCGCGAGCGCGTCGTCCCCCTGACGCGTGAGCGCGCCGAGCCGCTCGCCGGCCAGCGCGAGGAATCGCTCGTTCGAGCGGTCGAGCGCGTCGGCGGAGAGCGACTGGAAGGTGTCGCGAAGACGCGTGGAGAGGCGCGACGAGAGACGCCCGAAGACGAGACCCGAGAGCAGCGCGCCGACGAGCAGGCCGAGCAGTCCGCCGACGACGAGGCCCGCCAGGCCGAAGAGCGTCGCCTCGGGCCCGAGCGGGCTGCCGAGGAGCGGGGCGAGGGCGTCGAACGCGGGCCCGCCCTCCTGCATCAGTGGATCGGCCAGGGGCATGGTCCAGACCTCCCGAACGTGGTCGCGGGCGCCTCGCAGGGCGCTCGGGATGGGGGCCTCCCGACCATCGGTGCGACCTGTGTCGGATCCGGTCACGTCGACGGAATCGGGGGGCGGGACCACCCGCCGAGGCCCTATCGTCCGGCTCCGGGCCGGTCGCCCGACGCGTCGCGTAGCGCGCGCGTCGCGTGGCGCAGCGGTCGGACGGCGAGTAGCCGGGCGCGTGGGCTGCGGGCGGGTCGGGCGGAAGCGGGAGGGTGCGATGTTCACGATGCGATTCGACATGCGGGCGCCGGAGTTCGGGGCGCCCCGGGCCGACCTCTACCGCGCGGCGATCGAGATGGCGGACTGGGGCGAGAAGAACGGCTGTGCCGCCGTGCAGGTCTGCGAGCACCATCGCTCGAAGGACGGCTACCTCCCGACGCCGATGATCCTGGCCAGCGCGATCGCGGCGCGAACCCGGTCGCTCCCGATCCAGATCGCCGCCCTGATCGTGCCGCTGCACGACCCGGTCGAGCTGGCGGAGCAGATGGCCGTGCTCGACCTCGTTTCGGCGGGGCGTGTCTCGTACGTCGTCGCGATCGGGTACGTGCCGGCGGAGTACGCGCTCTTCGGACGCGAGATGAAGGGACGCGGACGAAGGCTCGAGGAGTCCGTGCGCGTGATGCAGCGACTCTGGGCGGGCGAGGAGTTCGAGTACCAGGGACGACCCGTCAAGGTGACGCCGCTGCCGCATACGCCGGGCGGGCCCGCGATGATGATGGGCGGCGGGGTCGCGGCGACGGCCAGGCGTGCGGCGCGGCTCGGGATGGGCATGCTCGCGATGGGCAACGACCCGAACCTTGAGACGATCTACGCCGAGGCCTGCCGCGCCGAGGGGCGCGAGCCCGGGATCTGCATCAACCCGACGCCGGGCGCCGCGATGTCGGCGTTCGTCGCGAAGGATCCAGACGAGGCGTGGGCGAAATGGGGACCGCACCTGCTGCACGATGCACAGGCCTACGCCGAGTGGATGGGCGACGACATCGGCTCCGCGACCAAGAGCATCGCGGGCAGCGTCGAGGCCCTGCGCGCCGAGAACGGCAACTACCGGATCTTCTCCGTCGACGAGGCGGTCGAGGAGATCCGGAAGAATGGCGTGATGATGACGCAGCCCCTCTGCGGCGGGATGCCGATCGACTACGCCTGGGAGTCGCTCGAGACCCTCGTCCGCGAGGTCCTGCCGCGGGTGAAGTCCGGAGGCTGAGCGGGCGTCGCGCGGCGCGAGCCGGCCCGGGCGCCCGGTCGGCAGCTCCCCGGCAGCCTCCCGATCGTTCCCTCGGCGCGGTTCCGGGCTTTCCACGAGCAGCTTCCGCCCATCGACGAGCGAAGGCGCCCCGGACCCGATTGCCACTCAAGACTGCGTCGTCCGTCCCGATGGAAACTCGGGGCCGCGTCGGTCGTCGCCGACCTGCGGCGTCGCCTGCGCACCGGCGTCTCGCGCGCCCTTCCGAGGTGCGTCCGGGGGCCGGGGCGGGGGAGTGTGATGGTGGGAGTCCAGTTCGCCGAGGAGATCGTCGGGCGCCCCCTCGTCCAGCGTCTGATCTCGCTCGCGGGCCTCGCGGGCGTGCTCGCCCTCGGCCTGCGGCAGAGCTGGCCCGACGTCGTCTGGTCCGGCGTGCTCGTCGCCGCCTGGCTGATCCACACCGAGCGCCACCAGCCCGCCGACGCGTCGCGCACGAGCGCGGCGGGAGACGACGTCGTGGCGCTGCGCTCCGCCGAGGCCTCGCACTCGGCATTCGAAGTCGAGCCGGACGTCGCAGACCCGGGCGGCGATGCGCTCGACGCACTCCAGACCCCGGAACGGGACGCCACGTTCGCCTCGTCCTCGGCGGACTGCGCCGACGCGGCGCCCGGCGGACTCGATCGCGCCGAGGTCGAGCGCGAGATCGTCGAGACGGTCCTGCTGCTGCGCGAGGCCCTCGAGCCGCCCCTCGAGCGGACCATCGACGATCTCGACCAGACCCGCGGCATCCTGCGCTCCGCCGTGGCCGAGCTCGATGCGGGATTCCGCGATCTCGAGGATCGCGCCCGCCAGCAGAAGACGACGGCCCTCGAGGTCGTCGAGATCGCCGCCGACGGGACCTCCGACGGCCGCGCAACGGGCTACGTCGGCGAGACCGAGAGCGTGCTCCAGGCCTTCGTCGATCTGATCGTGCAGACCAGCAAGCAGAGCATGGCGCTCGTCTACCGCTTCATGATCGTCGACGACCTGATGAAGGCGATCGATCCGATCATCCGCGACGCCGAGAACATCGCCGACCAGACGAAGCTCCTCGCGCTGAACGCCGCGATCGAGGCGAGCCGGGTCGGGGGTCCCGCCGGCGCCCGCTTCTCCGTCGTCGCGTCGGAGGTCAAGTCCGTCGCGACCCACTCGAACGGCTTCACGAAGCGCATCCGCGACGTGCTCTCGGCCGTCCGCGAGCAGGTCGAGGTCGCCCGCGACCTCGCGAAGGCCGGCGCCTCGCGCGACATGAACGAGACGCTCGGCTCGAAGGAGCGCGTCGCCGAGATGATCCAGGAGATCGAGCATCGCAACGCCCGCATCCAGCGCGCGACCGACACGCTCAGCGCCCAGACCGACGGCATCTCCAAGGCCGTCTCCGACGTGATCCGCGCGCTCCAGTTCGAGGACATCACGACCCAGCTCGTCGACCGCAAGGCGGCGACGGTCCGCGCGACCCTCGACCTGATCGCGAACATCCACGGCGAGTCGGCCGAGGAGATCCGCTCGAGCGTTCGCGCTTTCGCCGAGCGCGAGCAGGGCCGTCGTCGGTCCGTGACGCAGGACAGTGTCGAGAGCGGCGACGTCGAGCTGTTCTGAGGAGGGACCATGGCGATCCGCGTGGAGAACGAGGACCAGGAGAAGACCTTCGTCGTCGTCGTCGAAGGACGCCTGGACCACCACGCGAGCGAGGCCTTCTTCCGCGCCCTCGAGCGCGCGGAGGAGACGGCGGAGAGCTACGTCGTCGACTTCTCGGCCTGCCCCTATCTCGACAGTGCGGGCCTCGGCATGATCCTGCTGATGCGGGATCTCGTCGATCCGTCGATCGGCATCGCGCTGCGCGGCTGCCGACCCGAGGTGCGACGCATCCTCGAGATCGCGCGCCTGCAGGAGACCTTCCCGATCGACTGAGTGGCGTGCCTTCGGGCGGCCGGGGCTGCCCGCGCCGACCGGTCCGTCAGATCGGCATGCCGAAGGCCGTCACGACGTAGAGCGTGTAGGCCATGACGAGGATCGCGCCCTGCACGCGACCGATGCCGCCCGCCCGCGCCACGAGCACGAGCCCGGCGAGGCTGACCGCGATCAGGATCACGCCGTCGAGGGGATCCACGTCGTGGGCCGCGACGGGTCGCAGGGACGCCGTCAGGCCGAGCACGCCGAGTACGTTGAAGACGCTCGATCCGACGGCGTTGCCGACGGCGAGGTCCGCCTGACCCTTGCGGGCGGCGATGATCGAGGTGCCGATCTCGGGCACGCTCGTGCCGAGGGCCACGATCGTGACGCCGATCGCGGCCTCCGAGAGGTGCAGCGGCTCCAGCGCACCGAGCGAGCCCAGCACGAGCCAGCGGGCTCCGAGCGCCAGGCAGGCCACGCCCGCGATCGCGCGCAGCACGGGCTTGCCCCAATGCTGCTCGTCCTCGTCGCCGAGCGCCTCGGAGACCTCGCCGACGAAGAACTCGCCGACCTGCTCGTCCTCGGCGGCGCGACGCAGGTTCCAGGCGACGTAGGTCGCGAGCCCGGCCACGAGCACGATGCCCTCGACCCGGGACACGACCGCGTCCCGGATCATCCACGTGAAGAGGCCCGAGATCGCGATCAGGATCGGGAAGTCGATGCGGTAGACGTCGCGCGAGGCCTGCAGGGTGCGGAAGAGCGAGCAGAGTCCGAGCACGAGGAGGATGTTGCAGACGTTCGAGCCGACGATGTTGCCGACGGAGATGTCGCCGTGTCCTTCGAGCGCGGCGCCGAGGCTGACCGAGAGCTCGGGCGTGCTCGTGCCGATCGCGACGACGGTCGCGCCGATCGCGATCGCGCTCATGCCGAGGCGCTTCGCGATCCAGGTCGACGCCGACACCAGCATGTCGCCACCCACGTAGAGGAGCGCGCAGCCGGCCAGGATCGCGACGATCGACAGCAAGAGGTGGATCACGGGCGGAGGAGCATAGCTCTCGTCCTTCGGGATTCGATCGCACGCGTCGGGCGGGGGGACCGTCCGCCCCGCCCGACGCGATGCGTCGTCCACGACCGCGCCCGCCCCGTTCGGGCGAGCCGCCGCCGCGTCGCCGCGGATACGGCGCCGCCGCGCTCAGTCGTGCGGCGGGAGCCCGTACCGGCTCGCCACGCGCCGGATCGCGCGCTCGAGCGCCGCGAAGGCCGAGTCGAGCTCCTCCTCCGTCAGGTCGAGCGGTGGCAGCAGGCGGACCTTCATCGGCCGTGAGCCGGCGGTCTGGAAGAGCACGCCCTCCTCGAGGCAGCACGCGATCAGCTCGTTCGTGTGCGCCGGGTCGCCGTCCCACGCGACGAAGGCCTGCATCGCGCCGAGTCCGCTGCGCCCGCCGATCGCTCCGGGACAGCGCGCGGCGAGGGCCTCGAAGGCCCGGTCGATCGCTCCCGCCAGGTGCGCGACGCGGCCCTCCGGTCCGAGGTAGCCGCCCTGCTCGAGGCGCTCGAGGATGCGCGCACCGACCGCCATGCCGACGGACGCCCCGGCCCAGGTGCCGGCGACGAGCTTCGGCCGCGGTCGGTAGTCGTCGCTCACGAGCATCGCGCTGCCCTGGAGGATCTTGCCGACCGTCACGACGTCGACGAGATCCTCGAGGCCGAGGGTGCGGAAGGCGAAGAGCTCGCCCGTGCGCGCGAAGGTCTGGATCTCGTCGACCCAGACCGCCACGCCCGCGCGTCGACAGCGCTCCATCAGCGCGCGGAAGAACGCGGGCGGCGCGTCGTTGAAGCCGCCTTCGCCCTGCACGAGCTCGAAGCACATCGCCGCGATCCGCCCCGGCCGCGCCGCCAGCGCGCGCTCGACCGAATCGACGCTCTTCTGTGTCGAGTGCGGATCCGTCGGGTCGTGGAAGGGCACGCGATGCACCGTCTCGCGCACGGGCAGGCCCTCGCGGTACTCCGGCCGATCCGTGAGCGCCGCCATCGCGAGCGTCCGACCATGGAAGGCGTGCTCGAAGGCGAGCACCTCGTCCGCCGGCGCCCGCTTCTGCAGGATCGTCTTCCAGGCGTTCTCGTTCGCCATCGAGCCCGACAGCGAGAGCCACACCGTCGTGAGTCGCGGCCCCGCGTGCCGCGCCAGCGACTCGGCGAGGCGCGCGTACTCGGGGCCAGGCAGCACGTGGCCCTGGAAGACGACGTCCGAGGCCGCGGCGACGACCGCGGTCTCGAGCAGGTCGGGATCGCCGTGGCCGAAGACGTAGGGCCCGATCCCCGAGACGAGGTCGAGGACCGGCCTTCCGTCCGCGAGCCGCACCCGGGCCCCCGAGCCGTCGCCCGAGGCGAGCAGCGGCAGGGCCAGCGGCTGACCGCGGACCCGACCGAGGGTCTCGAGGGCGGCGGTGTAGCGCGCGGCGGGCAGGGTGCGGCGGCCGGTGGCCTGCCGGACGGCCTCGACGAGGGCGCGCGCCGCCTCGCGGACGGCGGGCTCGGCGTCGAGCGGGGGGAGATCGTGGGCGAATCGGAATCGGGAATCGTCGGTCATGGGAATGGCCTCCTGGGTCGGACCGGCGGGCACTCATCGGGCGGACGTCGAGGTCCGATCCGACGCGATGCGTCGTACGGCGCCGACCCGGGCGGAGCCGGATCGTCTGGGATCCGGGTCCGATGGGGTTCGGAATGCGGTCGCTGGGGTCGCGGGGTGGCGGCTCGGGGCAGATGAACCGGGAGGCGTGGCCAGGGGTCCCTTCCGCGCATCGGACGCACGGAGTCGCCGATCGGGCGACGGGCCCTCCCCTCGGCGATCCGCCGCGGGCGGGGCAGGGAGCGGATTCCCGCGTCGGGAAATCCCTGGGCTACGCTCCGGGCCGGCTCGGACCCCGAGCCCCGGTACGCAGGCCAGGCCCGCGACGGGGACGCAGAGCGTGGGGAGCGAGCCGCGGGTGAGCGTGTTTTCCCTTGGCGGACGAGGGCTTGGAAGACGTCCCGCGGGTGGGCGCGAGGGGCTGCTGCGCCGCTCGAGCCTCGGGCCGAGCGGGCGCGACCGGAGCGTGCAGGGGCGCCCGGGAAGCGGGAGCTCCGAAAGGGGCGAGGGGAGCGAGGTGGCCAGCCGCCGGAACGAGGACGAGCGCGACGGGCGCAGCGAGAGCGGGGGGCGCCGCCGCGAGCGGGTCGACCGCGCGCGCCGAGCCACCCGTGAGGCCGCCTCCGCCGTTCGGGAGCGCGCCCGCCGCGCCTCCGGTCGGGCCTCCGAGGCGACCGCCGGGGCCAGCGCCCGCGCCCGCGACATGGCTCGGGAGATGGCCCGCCGCGCCCGAGAGCGCTCCGTCGCCCGGGTCCGCAACCTGGGCCATCAGGCCCGCGCCGCCGTGCCGCCTCCGCTCGAGCCCCATTTGTGCTTCGTGCAGAGTCCCCGCCGGCCGATACCGCCTCTCGTCATGAGCGATTCCGTGCGCGTCGCGACCTACAACGTCCATCGATGGCAGGGGGCCAACGGCCGAGCCCGGCCCGACATCGCTCGCGCCGGCTACGTCATCTCCGAGCTCGACGCCGACGTGATCGCCCTGCAGGAGGTGCTGCGACCCTTCCCCGGCGCGGCCGCCACGGCCGGGCGCGCAGGCGACCCGACCGGCCTGCTCGGGCCGGACGGCGAGGATCCGCTGGGACGATTGTGTGAGGAGCTCGACCTGCATCTCGCCTTCGCCGTCACGCGTCAGCACCGGCACGGTCAGCTCGGCAACGCGATCCTCTCACGCTACCCCATCACGGCGATCTCGGTACTGGACATCTCGTTCTCGCGCATCGAACGCCGCGGCGCCCTGGCCGCCCGGGTCGGAAACGCCGACCTGGGCCTCGGCATCGTCGCGACCCATCTCTCCCTGGTCGACCGCACCCGCCACCGCCAGGTCGAGTCCCTGCTCGCCCACGAAGCGCTCAACTCGGGGCCCGCGATCCTGATGGGCGACATGAACGCCTGGCGCAAGTGCAAGGGCTCGGTCGCCCTCGACGCCTCCCTCGGCCTGCACCACAACTTCGACTGGCCGGCGAGCTTTCCCTCGACCCGCCCGATGCTGGCCCTCGACCGCATCTACACGCGCAACGCCGCCGTCGTGGAGATCGAGGAGCACGACACGCCCGCCGCCCGCAAGGCCTCGGATCATCTGCCGGTCGTGGCGCGGGTGGCGCTCGAGAAGACGGTCGACGGGGAGGGCGACGGAGGCTCGGGGCGGATCCCGTGAATGGCGACGCGCTCTACGCCCGCCTGCCGATCCCGCTCCAGAACGTCGCCTGCACCTGGGCCGGATGGCAGCGGGCGCGGGCGCGTTTCACGCCGCATTTCCACGACTGCCTCGCGCGCTGGTCGCAGAGCGGCTGGAGCTCACAGGAGACCCTGCAGCGGATCCAGCAGGAGCGACTGATCGCACTCGTGCGACGAGCCCGCCGCTCGGTTCCGCACTACGCACCGCTCGGTCTGCCCGAGCCCGTCGCGGACGAGGCCGACCCGGCTCGCGGCATCGCACGCATCCTCGCGGACTTTCCCGTCCTCGAGAAGAGCGCCTATCGAGATGCCCCGGAGTCCTTCCTCGCACGAGACGTGTCGGAGAGCCGCCTGATCAAGGGCAAGACGAGCGGCACGACGGGCAGCGCGCTGCCGCTCTGGTACACG
>JACKFD010000017.1 GCA_020632655.1 Spirochaetaceae bacterium | reverse complement strand
ATCATCCATCCCCACCGACTACGCAGACCGCGTGCCAGGGGAAATCTTCGGACCACGTCTCGTGCTATGCACTGCCGACGCGCCGGGGAGGCTTGCATGGGCGGAGCGGACGAGTCGGAACGCGTCGAGGCGGGGGAGGCCGGACCGCTCGCCCGGATCCGCGCCGGGCTGATCGGGCTCGCCGAGCGGGGCGTCTGGCCGGACGGGGTCGTTCGGGCCGGCATCCGACGCCTGCTCCAGGAGCGGCTCGCCGAGCTCGAGACCGACGACCCCTGCGCCACGGCTGCGCGACGCGACGCCTTCGTCGCCGCCGCCCCGGACCAGCCCGTCGCGACGGCGACCCGCGAAGCGAACGAGCAGCACTACGAGGTCCCCGCCGCATTCTTCCGGGAGGTCCTCGGGCCGCGGGCGAAGTACAGCTGCTGCGACTACGGGCCGGCGCTCGAGCGCGCGGGCGTCGGCGGGCCGCGGGCGGGCCGGGGTGCCGGCGGCGATCCCGGCTTCCCGACCCTCGAGCAAGCCGAGGTCACGATGCTCGAGAAGACCTGCACGAGGGCGCGCGTCGAGGACGGCATGCGGCTGCTCGACCTCGGCTGCGGCTGGGGCTCGCTCTCGCTCTTCCTGGCCGAGCGCTACCCGTCCGCGGAGATCCTCTCGGTGTCGAACTCGAAGGGCCAACGCGAGCACATCCTCGCCGTCGCCGCCGAGCGCGGGCTCGCGAACCTGCGCGTCGTGACCGCCGACGCGAACGTCTTCGAGCCCGGCGCAGGCGAGGCCCCCTTCGATCGGGTGCTCTCGATCGAGATGTTCGAGCACATGCGGAGCTGGCCCCGGCTCTTCGAGCGCATCGCGCGCTGGCTCGCGCCCGACGGCCGGCTCTTCCTGCACTACTTCTGCCATCGCACGACGCCCTACCCCTACGAGGTCCGCAACGAGAGCGACTGGATGTCCCGCTACTTCTTCACGGGCGGCATCATGCCCTGCTACGACCTCGCGGCTCGCTTTCCCGAGCATCTCGAGGTCGAGGAGAGCTTCGTCGTCGACGGCCGCCAATACGAGCGGACCTGCAACGACTGGCTCGAACACCTCGACGCCCGGGTGCCCGCCGTGCTGCCGATCCTCGCCTCGACCTACGGCGAGGCGGATGCGCTGCTCTGGCTGCAGCGATGGCGGCTCTTCTTCATGGCCTGCGCCGAGCTCTTCGGCCATCGTCACGGCAGCGAGTGGTTCGTGGCCCACCACCGGCTCGCCCGGACCGCCCGTTAGCGCCCCGGCCCGGGTCGCCGGCGAGCGTCGCGACCTCGGCCGCCGCCGCCCCGGGCGCTCCCGGCCTTCCCCGCAGGTCGATCCGTCCGATTTGTTCGATCGTCGTACCTTTCGATGGGCCGCTCCGACGACCGATCGGCCGGGAGTCGACGTAGTTCTTCTCGATGGAAACACCTGCGCTCCCGCTCTCGGCCCCCGGTTCCACAACCCCCGTCGCCCGCGCCACCAGCGCACGGCCGCCGTCGCCCGCCTCACCCGCCGCATCCACGGGCCTGGCCCGGCCGGCGCCGCAGGGCGGTGACGATCGCCTGCTGGACGTGCTGGTCCGCCTCAGCCTCGATCTGCGCCTGCGCGGCATCGACCTCGAGTCGTCGACCGGCCTCTCGGGCCGGGAGCTCGACCTCGTCGCGCTCCTGATCTCGTCGGGACCGACCAGCGTGAAGAGCCTCGTCGCCGACCTCGGTCTGCCGCGCAGCACGATGACCGCGATCGTGGATCGGCTCGAGGAACGGGGGCTCGTGAAGCGGATGCCGAATCCCGAAGACCGGCGCTCGATCGTGCTCGAGGCGACGCCGAGCGCGGCCGAGGCCCTGACCCGCTACCGACAGGGCATGCGCGGCTTCGTCGAGCACATGCGCAAGGTGATCTCGCCCGGCGAGCTCGACGGCTTCGCGCGCACGATGCAGAAGGTCGCGGCCTCCCTCTGATCGTCCGTCCCGGATGTGCGAGCGGCGCGCCTCGGCCGCTCGAAGGCCTCAGCGCGGCGCGATCAGCGACGGCTCGTAGTCCTCGGGCGCCGCGAATCCCATCAGCTCGAGCACCGTGCTCGCCAGGTTCGCGAGACCCGGCGCCCGCCCGCGACGCGTCGTCGTGTCGAGAGCGAGGTCGACGCTCGGCGCGAAGAGGTGGATCGGCACGGGGTTGAGCGTGTGGCTCGTCTTCGGCCTGAACGCGCCCGCGGCGTCCCGCGACGGCTCGCCCGTCTTCTTGTCGAGCTCGAGCATGCAGTCCGCGTTGCCATGGTCCGCGGTCACGAGGAGCGCGCCTTCGAGCGCCTCGATCACGGGCAGGAGCCGCGCGAGCTGGAGGTCGACGGCGGCGACGGCCTGGATCGCGGCCTCGCGATGGCCCGTGTGGCCGACCATGTCACCGTTCGCGTAGTTGACGCGGGCGTGGCGGTAGCGGCCGGTCCGGAGCTCGTCGATCAGCCGATCCGTGATCTCGGCGGCCTTCATCCACGGCCGCTCCTCGAAGGGCCGCACGTCGGAGGGAATCTCGACGTAGGTCTCGACCGCGGGATCGAAGGCGCCGGAGCGGTTGCCGTTCCAGAAGTACGTGACGTGGCCGAATTTCTGCGTCTCGGAGATCGCGAGCTGCGGGAGACCGTTGCGGGCGAGGTACTCGCCGAGGGTGCGGTCGATCGCGGGCGGCGCGACGAGGTAGCGCGAAGGCAGCTTCAGATCGCCGTCGTACTCCATCATGCCGGCGTAGAGCAGCTCCGGTCTCTTGCCCCGGTCGAAGTGCGGGAACTCGTCGGCCTCGAAGGCCTGGCTGATCTCGATCGCACGGTCGCCGCGGAAGTTGAAGAGCACGACCGCATCCCCGTCGCGCATCGGCCCGACGGGCTGCGCATCGCCCTCGACGACGACGAACTCCGGCAGCATCTGGTCGCCGATCCCCGGCTTCTCCGCGCGGAAGGTCTCGATCGCCAGGCGACAGCTCGCGAAGCCGCGCGCCTCGCCCCGGACGTGGGTCCGCCAGCCGCGCTCGACCATCCCCCAATCCGCCTCGTAGCGGTCCATCGTGGTCGTCATGCGCCCGCCGCCGGAGGCGATGCGGTAGTCGCGATCGGGCTTGCCGGAGATCGTCTCGAGCAGCTCCTCGAGGGCGTCGACGTAGTCGAGGGCGCTCGTCTCGGGCACGTCGCGCCCGTCGAGCAGCACGTGCACGCGCACCCGCTCGATCGCCTCGCGATCCGCGCGGCGCAGCAGGGCGAAGAGATGCTCGATGTGGCTGTGGACGTTGCCGTCGGACAGCAGGCCGAGCAGGTGCAGCGTCGAGCGGCGCTCACGGACGTGCTGCGTGAGCTCTCCCCAGACCCCCGCGTGCTCGCCCTCGAAGATCGTCCCCTCGGCGATCGCGCGGGCGACGAGCTTCGCGCCCTGGTCGAAGACGCGGCCGGCACCGATCGCGTTGTGCCCGACCTCGCTGTTGCCCATGTCGTCATCGGAGGGCATGCCGACGGCGCGGCCGTGGGCCAGCAGCCGGCCGCTCGGGGTCGTCGCGGCGAGCCGGTCGAGGGTGGGCGTGCGGGCGAGCCAGACGGCGTCGGACTCGTCCTGCCGGCCGATGCCGACGCCGTCCATCACGCAGACGACGACGGGCCCGCGGACGCCCGGGAACCGCGGATTCGCACCCAGCGTCCACTCGCTCATTCGTCGATTCCCAAGACGATCGTCCCTCCCGGCCGGCAACGGGGCCGGATGATAGACTCGACGCCTGCTCCGCCCAAGGAAGGAAGGCCCGCGCGATCTTGCCGCGAAGCTCCCTCCGATCTCCGCTCCTCCCGCTCTTCCTCGCTCTCGGCCTGGTCGGCTGCGGAGCTCCGCTCGCGCGCCAGGTGCTGGTCCGCGAGCCGGCGCCGGCCGAGCGGGCCGATGCGGCGGCGACATCGTCCGCGAGCGCGACGGACCTGCCCCCCGACGACGCCGGGACGGCGCCCGCGACGGACGCGTCGAGCCCGGAGCCACCGGACGAGCCCCCGAGCCCGCCCGGCGGCGCGGTCGAAGGCGACGCCACGACGGGCGAGGAGCCCGCGTCGACGGAGACCCCGTCGACGCCCGAGCCGGAGGGCGACGACGACGATCCCGGCCGCATCGTGCTCGACACGGTCTACGACGATGCCCGGGTCGGAAACGATCAGACGGACGACGTCGAGGCCGAGATGGGACTCGTCCGCGACGAGGCCCTGAACGAGTACGTGCGCAGCGTCGCGTTCCGACTGCTCCGCCACACCCCTTCCCGCCCCTTCGACTGGGAGTTCCAGATCGTCGACCAGACCGTGCCGAACGCCTTCGCCCTCCCCGGCGGCAAGATCTACGTCTCCCGCGGTCTGCTCGCCCTCGTCGGAAGCGAAGACGAGCTCGCCGCCGTACTCGGGCACGAGATCACCCACGCCGCCGAGCGCCACGCCGCCGCGCGCGTCGACTACGCCAGTCGCCTGAATCCGCTCAGCATCGGCTACCAGCGCGCCGCCTCGATCGCCGCCTACGGCCGCGAGCAGGAACGCGACGCCGATCGCGGCGGCCAGCTGCTCTGCGCGCGCGCGGGCTACGACCCGAACGGCATCGCGACCTTCCTGCGCAAGCTCGACGCCGCCGAGCGCTACGAGGTCGGCTGGTCGCGGCTGCCGAGCTTCTTCGCGACGCATCCGACGAGCCCCGAGCGCGCGGCCCTCGCGTCGAATCGCGCGGCCGGGCTCGACTGGCGTCCGATCCAGGGCGTCGCCGGCGATCTCCTCTACGGCTATCTCAGCGCGGTCGAGGGGCTCGTGCTCGGCGACGATCCCGCCGGCGGCGTCTTCGACGGTCCGCGCTTCGTACATCCGGAGATGCGCTTTTCGATCCGTTTTCCGCAGGGCTGGGACACGCTCAACACGCAGCAGGCGGTGCTCGCCGCGTCCCCCCTGCGCGACGCCCAGGCGAGCCTGACGGTCGAGGGCGGGAACGAGCCCCTCGACACCGTCGTCGACCGCTTCCTCGAGAACGAGGCCGAGGACCTGCGCGTGCGCGTGCGACAGTCCATCCTGCTCGGCGACCGACCGGCGATCCGCCTCGAGGGCCGTGCCGTGAGCGGCGGCGTCCCGATCACGGCGCAGATGACCTTCGTCGCCCACGAAGGTCTCGTCTTCCGACTCAGCATGCTGAGCATCGCGGGCGTCGCCGGCGACTATCGCGGCCGCGCGCGCGCCTTCGCCCAGAGCTTCCGCCCCCTCGACGACGAGAGCGCGCACGCCCTCTCCGTGGTGCGTCTACGCATCGCCCGCGCCCTCGGCAACGAGTCCCTCGAAGCGCTCTCCGAACGCACGCACAACGCGCTCGAGGTCGTCTACACCGGCCTGATGAACGGTCTCTACGCCGACAGCGTCCCGCCCCGCGGCACGCCGATCAAGATCGGTCTCGAGGAGCCCTACGTCCCCGCGCCGAGACCCGATCCGGCTCCGACCGGACCGGTCGATTGACACGTTCTCGTGTCATCTCTTCGAGGACCCGATCGCCCCGCCCGTCGGGACGACTCAGAGGCGATCCGCGCGTGCGCGACGTGGAGCCGACGACGGCGCTCCATCGGCCTGCGCATGCAGCATCTCGACGAGGCGCGGATTGCGTTCGGCCATCCGGCGGAAGCGCGCCTCGCCGAGCAGCACGAGCCAGCACTTCCCGCGCGCGACCACGCTCGCATCGGCGGCCTCCCCCTCGAGCAACGGCAGCCCACCGAAGGCGTCGCCGGGCCCGAGCTCGCCGAGCTCCTTCTCGCGTCCCTTGCGCCCGCCCTCCCGGCGCAGCCGCGCCAGCGATCCGGCGAGCACGACGAAGAGGCCTTCCGGCGCCCCGCCCTGCTCGACGACCCGCGTCCCGTCCCGGACCTCCAGCACGCGGAACTCCCGCGCGAGCGCAGCCCGCTCGGCCCGGGCGAAGACCGAGAAGAGCGGGTTCGTGCGGATCTGGCGGTCGAGCAGTCGATCGCGCAGGAAGCGCAGGATGCCCCGCGCGACCCGGGGCTCCTTCCGGATCAGCTCCCAGAACACCCGGCGATCGATCGCGAGCAGACGCGTCTCGACCAGCGCCTCGATCGTGGCGTTGCGGGGCTGATGGGCGAGGAGTCCGATCTCGCCGAAGAACGCGCCGGCCTCGAGCACCGCGAGGCGATGGCGCGCGCCGCCTTCGGCGATCGGCACGACGGCGCCATCGACGACGACGTAGAGACTGCGGGCCTCGTCGCCCTCGCGGAAGAGCACCTCTCCCGCCTCGAGCACGACGACGCGCGCGCGCCGGATCAGCGTGTGCAGGCTCGCGGGATCGAGATCACCGAAGAGGGGCACCTTCGCGAGCTCGCTGCGAAGCGAGGCACCGCGCGCGCGTGATGGCCTCCGCGCCGACTCGCCGGGATCGGGCGCGGGTGCGGGTGCTGCGGGGCGTGGAGCAGGCGTTCCGGCGCCGTGTCGACGGACTTGCTCCGAGGGCGTCGGTCTCGGCGTTTGGGCCGGGCGCGCGCGGGCCGGCGCGGCCTCCCGGACGCGCGTGGCTGCGGCGCGCGGGAACACGACCGCCTGCGCAGCCGCGACGTCGGCCGCACTCGCCACGACCTCCGCCGCGTCGAGCGGAGGGCTCGGCACTATGTCCGACTCCTCGAGCGGAAGGCTCGGCACGACGTCCGACTCCTCGAGCGGAGGGCTCGGCACGACGTCCGACTCCTCGAGCCGCAGATCGACGATCGAGTCGTCCGGTCGGGCCATCGCCCCGGACTCGCCCGGCTCGATCGGAATCTCCGCCACGCCATGCGGCGCCGCATCGCCGATCTGGATCGGCCGCGCGCCGGGGATCACCTCCGTCAGCAGCAGGGAGTCGAGGGGCCCATCGGCGGTCGTGCCCGGATCGCTCCCGTAGAGCCCATCGTCCTGTGCGGACGAAGATCCGTCCTGGCGCGGTCCTTCCATGTAGAGGAGATCGAGTGTCTGAAGGGTCTGCTCGTCCTCGGGCTCGAGCTCGAGGATCGACTTGCAGCTGGCGATGGCATCGAGGACCCGACCGTGGTCGACCTGCAGCTCGAGGGCGCGACGCAGCGCGCGCAGCTCGCCGGCGGGGTCGTTGCGCGCGTGCAGGAGGCGGGCGGATCGTCGCGGCCAGTCGGGCTCGTCGGGCTCGTGACGCTCGAGCTGGGCCAGCGCGGCGAGGGCGGCGCCGAGCTGCTTGGCCTTGAGCGTCTCCGAGAGACGATGCTTGAGGGCCTGGACCTCGTTCATGGGGACCTCGCGACGCGACCCCTCGAAGACGTGGGTCCGACGCGGCGATGCGCCCGGAACGCAGGGGGGTGCGAGCCGGATCGGCCGGCCACGGCCGCCGGGGCGTGACGAGGATCACCGCAGGGCGGCGGCGGCGAGCGGAGTCTCGAGCGGGCCGAGGTGAGCGGTCTCGTTGAGGCAGACGACGCTGCGCAGTCCGCTGCGGGCGATTCGGAAACGATGGACGCTGGCCGAGGCGGCCTCGAGGAAGGCGGCGTCGGCGAGGCCGAGCACGCTCGCGGCGAAGACGTTGACGACGGAGCCGTGGCAGAAGGCGACGACGCGCTCGCCGGGATGGCGCGCGATCCACTCGTCGAGAGCGGCGTTCACGCGCCCGGCGATCGCGGCGAGGCCGTCTTCGCGTCGGTAGGCCGCGAGTCGGGCGCGGTAGCGCGCGGGATCCTCGCGGCGATCGCGTTCGATCGATCGGTAGGCGGGCGTCGTGCCGCCCACGTCGCGGAGCCGGGGCTCGAGCACGGGCTCGAGGCCGAGCTGCGCAGCGAGGGGGGCCGCGGTCTCGCGGGCGCGACGGGCGGGGCTCGAGAGGATCCGATGGATCGGCCAGGCGAGGAGGCGCGCGGCGACGGCCTCGGCCTGCGCGCGCCCGCGTGCGCCGAGGGGCGGATCGTGCTCGTCTTCCGGCGACCGCCCGATCGCGCCGGGCTCGGCGGGCTCGGCGGGCTCGGCGTGTCGGATCAGGATGAGCTCCACGGCCGCACGCTAGCAGCGGGCCGGCGACGGCCGGGGCAGGGGCGGCGGCTGTGGCCACGTCGGGTCGCTACGGTCTGGCGTGCGGGCCGCTCGCCTCCCTCCGGCCCGCCGCGGGAGCGTCGTGCGATGAACGATCCCGAGCCCGTCGACTCGATGACCCGCCCTGGCGTCGTGCCGTCCGAGCCGGAGTCCGGGTCGCCCGGCAGCGATCCCGCCCCCCGCGCCCGGCGTCTCTGGACCGCCCACCGGACCCTGCGCCGCGCCCTGGCCGTCACCGGCCTGGCCGCCTGGCTCGGATGCCCGTCGATTCCCGTGGCCGCAGCCCAGTCGGTCGGACCGATCCGGACGGGGTCCGCAGACGAGGCGCCCGTCGAAGAGGACCTGCCAAACGTGATCGGGCAGTTCACGACCGGCATCCGGGACCGCGAGCCGATCGATCAGGTCAGCTTCGTCCGAACGGAAATAGAGTTGATCTACTTCTTCACGGAGCTGCGCGATCGGACCGGCGAGCGCATCGTCCACCGCTGGTCCTACGCGGGTGAGATCCTCTCGGAGGTGCCCTTCGAGGTCGACGGGCCCCGCTGGCGGGTCTGGTCGAGCAAGCAGCTGCGCGCGGATCAGCACGGGGACTGGACGGTCGAGGTCGTCGACGAGCAGGGGGAGGTCCTGGCCGCGGAGACCTTCCGCTACCTCGGCCCGGGCGGCGCATAGTCCCGTCGGGCCCGGGCGACGGGAGCTCCGCCCGAGGTCGGACCTGCGGCCATCGGCCCGCCAGCCGGGCTCGGCGGTCGCGGCGCCTCGACCCGCTCGTTCCGCTTGCGCGCGCCGTCGAGGACGAGGTCGAGTCGCACCCGCACCGCGCGCTCGAGCAGCCCGACGCCGGCATCGTTCTCCGCAAGGCTCGCGTCGCCCGGCGCGTCCTCGCCCGCACGGCGCGCCACGAGCTCCTCGAGCCCCTCGATCAGCCCGCCCTCGATCGCGTCGCGCACGAGGCGTGCGAGCGCCTCGGGCGAGAGATCCGTGCGAACACGTTCGCTTTCCTGCTCCCGCGCCAGACGCGCAACGAGCGGATCGCGACGCCCACGGTCGGCGATCCCCGTCGTCGCCCGACCTGCCTCGCGCCAGGCCTCGAGCCGCGACTCGGGATCCGAGCGGATGCGCTCGGCGAGCCGACGGGCGCCGCGCCGCAGCAGCGGCCTGAGGCTGCGCTCGCCCGCCAGGAGATCGAGGGACTCGAGCAGCGCCTCGACCTCCCCCCGGACCCACCCTTCGGCCAGCGCCGCCTTCGTCGGGAAATGCTTGAAGAGCGTCGCCGGCGAGACCCCGCTCGCACGCGCGATCTCGCTCATCTTCGCGCGCCGCACGCCGTTCGCGCGAAACAATGCGATCGCGTTCTCGAGGATGCGCGCTCGCGTCCGCGCCCGCTTGCCCGGTCGCTCGAGTCGTCGCTCATCCAGGACTTCCATGGCAGCGGTGTCCATAAAGAGAGTTTGTCTGCATCAATTCGGACATCGAATCCGCGCCGCAGAGTAACTCCATCTCTTCCTGACCCACACCCCGATCTTCGATCGCCTCGAGCGACGCGACCGCCACCTCGGCCTGCTACGGTCGCGCCGCGAATCGGCCCGGCCGCGCCCCCCCATCGCCGCCCAGCCCGTCGTCCCGCCCGGCTCCCGGCGAGCGGACCGACCAGGAGCCTCCCGACGCCATGTCTCCGCCCGAAGCCGGATCGACGATCGATTCGCTCTGCCGCCGCCTCGTCATCGAGCCCCTCGATCGCGACCTCTTCCTCGCCCACCCGGGCCCCGGCGAGGGCCGGCTCTTCGGGGGGCTGGTCGCCGCCCAGTCGGTCCTCACGGCGCTGGCGACGATCGAGCGTGGCCCGGACCCCGATGGCCGCCCGGCGAGCCAGCTCCACTCGATCCACGCCTACTTCCTGAGGCCGGGCCGCTACGACGTGCCGATCCGCTTCGTCGTGCATCGCATCCGCGATGGCCGGACCTTCACGACCCGCCGCGTCGTCGCCCATCAGGGCGGGGAAGCGATCTTCAACATGGCCGCGAGCTTCGCCCGGCCCGAGGCGGGCATGAGCCACCAGCGCGGCATGCCCGAGGTGGCGCCGCCGGACGGCCTCGAGGAGTGGGAGACGCTTCGCGCGCGCTCCCTCGGCCAGGCCGAGCCGCCGCCCTTCCAGAGCCCGATCGAGGTGCGGCCCCTCGACCCGAGCGAGTTCTCCGAGGCGCGCAGCCGCGAGCCCGAGCGGATGGTCTGGATGCGGCCGCGGGGGACGATGCCCGACGATCCGGACCTGCAAACGGCGATCCTCGTCTACGCGACCGACCGCACGCTGCTCTCGACCGCCTTCCGCGCCTCGGGCCACATCCCGGGCCATCGCGTGATGGGTGCGAGCCTCGACCACGCCGTCTGGCTGCACCATCCGATCCGTTTCGACGACTGGATCCTCTACGCGTCCGTCAGCCCGATCTCCCAGGCCGCCCGCGCGCTCGTCTTCGGCTCGATCTACACGCGCGACGGCGTGCAGCTCGCGTCGGTCGCGCAGGAGGCGCTGATCCGCGAGGCTCGCTCAGCGAAGCAGCAGGCCGAAGGCGCGCGCATCCCGCGTTAGGCCGAGGGTACGCGCATCCCGCGTCAGGCCGACGATGTGCGCATCCCGCGTCAGGCGGAGGGACGCTCGGCGAACTCGATCGCGGCGACCTCGACGACGCCCTCTTCGAGGCCGTCACGCGACTCGAGCACGTGCGACGCGACGCGGGCCGCGGCGAGCACGTCCGGCAGCACGCCTTCGAGCACGGCCGCCGTCGACGGCGACGCCGCCAGTCGGAGCGTCGCGACCTCACGCCCCATCGAGACCTCGGCGTCGGCCTTCGCCTTGTTGATCGCTGCGAGTGCGGCGACCGCGACGTCGAAGCTCGCAGCATGCGCCGGTCCTTCGATCGAGGCGAAGTCGGCGGGGCCGGGCCAGGCGGCGCGATGCACGCTCGAAGCGGCCCCCGAGCCGTCGCCGGCCGACTCGGCCGCGAAGCTCCAGCTCCAGATCTCTTCCGTGATGTAGGGCAGCACGGGCGCGAAGAGGCGCACGAGCACGGAGAGCCCCAGGCGCAGCGCCGCGACCGCCGACCCGCTCGCCGCCGCGGCCTCCCCCGTCGCCCCGTCGGCGTAGGCGCGTGCGCGGCCCTTCGCGAGCTCGAGGTAGGTGTCCGTGAAATGCGTCCAGAAGAAGCTCTCGGTCTCCTGAAGCGCGTGGGCGTATTGATAGGCGTCGAAGCTGCGCGTGGCCTGGTCGACGAGCGCCGAGAGCTTCGCGACGAAGGCGCGGTCGAGCTCCGTCGTGATCGGATGCTGCTCGCCCGTCTGGCCGAGCACGAACTTGGCGGCGTTGAAGAGCTTCGTGACGAGGCGCTTGCCGATCTTCCAGACGTTCTCGTCGAAGGCCGTATCGGCGCCGAGTCGCGCGGAAGCCGCCCAGTAGCGCGCCGCGTCCGCCGTGTACTGCTCGATCAGGGGCAGCGGCGTCATCACGTTGCCCTTGCTCTTCGACATCTTCTTGCGATCGGGATCGAGGATCCAGCCCGAGATCAGCACGTGATGCCAGGGCACGTCGTCTTCGTGGAGCATCGCCTTGGCGATCGTGTAGAAGGCCCAGGTGCGGATGATGTCGTGGCCCTGCGGTCGCACGTCGGCGGGGAAGAGCCGCGCGTGACGATCCGCGTCCTCGCCCCAATGCGAGCTGATCTGCGGCGTGAGGGAGCTCGTGAACCACGTGTCGAAGATGTCGGGGTCGCCGACGAAGCCGCCGGGTACACCACGCTGCGATGCGTCGTAGCCGGGCGGCACGTCCGTCGTCGGATCGACGGGCATGGCCGCGCCCTCGGCCACGATCGGCCGGTCGTAGTCGGGCTGCCCGGCGTCGTCGAGCGGATACCAGACGGGGATCGGCACGCCGAAATAACGTTGCCGCGAGAGGCACCAGTCGAGGGACAGGTTCTCGGTCCAGTCCCGGTAGCGCGCCCACATGTGCTGGGGGTGCCACTTCACCTGCTCGCCCTTCGCGAGCAGCCCGGGCTTCTTGTCCATCAACCGGCAGAACCATTGGCGCGTCGGCAGGAGCTCGAGGGGCCGGTCGCCCTTCTCGAAGAACTTGACCGCGTGCTCGATCTTCTCGGGCTCCGCGACGAGGGGCGCACCGCGACCGGTCGCGCTGCCCGAGGGCTCCCGCAGCATCTCGACGATGCGCGTCTGCGCCTGCTTGACGTTCTTGCCCTGCAGCTCGGCGTAGGCGGCGTTCGCCTTCGCGGGGTCGAGGCTCTCGTAGGGCGCGCGCGCGAAGTCGACGGGCCGCAGCCGCCCGTCGAGGCCGACGATCTGACGCAGCACGAGGCCCTCTTCGCGCCACCACTGCACGTCGGTCTGGTCGCCGAACGTACACACCATCAGGATGCCCGTGCCCTTCTCGGGATCCGCCATCTCCGACGGGAAGATCGGGACCGGAGCGTGGAAGAGCGGCGTGATGGCGCGCTTGCCGAAGAAGGGCTTGTAGCGCTCGTCGTCGGGATGGGCCGTCACGCCGACGCAGGCGGGCAGCAGCTCCGGCCGCGTCGTCGCGATCACGAACGAGGCATCCTCGCCCTCGATGGCGAACTCGATCCTGTGGAAGGCGCCGGGAACGTTCTTGTCCTCGACCTCCGCCTGCGCGACGGCGCATTGGAAGTCGACGTCCCACATCGTCGGCGCCTCGGAGGTATAGACGTGGCCCTTCTGCCAGAGATCGAGGAAGGAGCGCTGGGCCGTGCGACGACAATGGTCGTCGATCGTCTGGTACTCCTGGCGCCAGTCGACGGAGAGGCCGAGTCGATGCCACAGGACGCTGAAAGCGTCTTCGTCCTCCTTGATGAGGTCGAAGCAGGCCTCGATGAAGTTCGGACGCGAGACGAGACGCGCGGGCGACTTGCGGTCCTTGGCGGAGGCCTGCTCGAGCTTGAGGCCCTTCTCGTAGGGCGTGTTCGGGTCGCAGCGGACGTGGAAGTAGTTCTGGACGCGGCGCTCGGTCGGCAGCCCGTTGTCGTCCCAGCCCATCGGGTAGAAGACGTTCATGCCCGTCATGCGCTTGTAGCGCACGACGACGTCGGCCTGCGTGTAGGAGAAGACGTGGCCGATGTGCAGAGAGCCCGACGCCGTGGGCGGCGGCGTGTCGACGACGAAGGTCTCCTCGCGCGGGCGCTCGGGGTCGTAGTGGTAGACGCCCTCGCCCTGCCAGAACGCGTCCCAGCGCGACTCGATCGCAGGCGCATCGAAATGCTTGGGCAGCGTCGCAGGATCGATCGACCGCACGGGCGGACGCGGGGCCTGTGCGTCCTTCGACTGGGAATCACTCATCTCGCTCTCTCGTGCTCGTCCGGCCTCGGCAAGGCCGGCCCCGCGAAGGACGCGCGAGCATACTCCAGTCCGCGCGCCGGATGCTCGCCGACCGGGGCCTTCGCCCGAGAGCGCATCCGTCGAGCGCCCGATCCCGACCCGCCGACGCGCACGTCCGCGTGCGACGCCCCTCGCGTGGGCGCCCCGATCGTCCGACAAGGCGCGCATGCTGTTCCGCAGACGAAAGGACGGCGCGGGCTCGGACCCCGCGGACGAGCGGGCGACGTCCATCGCCGACGGCGAGGATCACGAGGCGCATGCCCCGGCAGCCGGGGGCGACGACGACGAGCCGCCGATTCCGGCAGACCGGGCCGTCGACTTCATCGCGGAGATGCTGCGCCTGCTCGGCGAGCACGCCTTCGACGTCGGCCCGAAGACGGCCGAGGAGATCGAGGCGACCTTCGAGGCCTGGGCGCGGCACCTGCTGCTCGGCATCGCGCCGCCCGGGCGCGAGACCGAGGACGCGGGGGCGGGCGAGCGGAGCGATGGATCGAAGCCGGGGCGGGCAGGGGATGCGAAGGGAGCGCGCGCGCCCGAACGCGGCAGCAAGCGCGACCTGCCGGGCCTGCGCCGCGCGCTCCGGGCGCATCGGGACGCGGAGTGCGACTACGTCACGTCGTCCCTCGGCGCCTTCCGCGCAGCGACCTGGGCCTTCGTGAGCGGCCTGCGGCGCTCGCTGACCGCGGAGCAGAGCGCCGATCGGCGGATCGGTCATCGCATGCGCCGGCTCGAGGGCGCCGTCCGGGGCGGTGACCCGAACCGGATCAAGGACGAGGCCCAGGAGACCGTCGGCCTGCTGACCGAGTTCCTCGCCGAGCGGGGCGCCCGCCACCAGGCCCAGATCCGCGAGATGGCGGCCCGCCTCGAGGGTCTGCGCGACGAGCTCGACTCCGTGCGCCGACAGGCTTCGACCGACGGGCTGACCCGTCTCTACAACCGCGCCTCCTTCGACGAGCAGATCGAGCGCGAGATCGACCTCGCGACCCTCTTCGGCAAACGCGGCTGCCTGATCATGGTCGACATCGACCACTTCAAGTGGGTCAACGACACCCACGGCCACCCTTGCGGCGACGCCGTCCTGCGCGCGGTGGCCGAGACGCTGAGCCGCTGCTTCATGCGCCGGGACGACTTCGTGGCGCGCTACGGCGGCGAGGAGTTCGCGATCGTGCTCCGGGACATCGGCCTGCCGACCGCGACCGACCTCGCCGAGCGCGGCATGATGGCCATCCGGAACCTCGAGGTCCATCACGAGGGCCTCGAGGCCCCCCTCCGCATCACCGCCTCGATGGGCCTCGCGCGCCTCCGCCCCGGCGAGACCGCGGCGGCCTGGGTCGAGCGGGCCGACCGGGCCCTCTACCGGGCCAAGGAAGCGGGCCGCGACCGCATCGAGGTCGATCCGGTCGATCTCGACGAGGCCTGAGGGCGACCCGGCGGCCCCGACCGCCCGCCGGAGACGCCCGGGACCCCTCGGGAAGCTTGCCAGCCGCGGATCGGCCCCGTACTCTTCCGCGCCTCGCGAGGTGCCGGGCGTCCCGAGGACGGCCAGGCCACGCGATCCGAAGGTCCCAGCGAATCGAGTCCGGGTCTCCGACCGTCCGACAGGTCCGGTCGTCGGCTCGTCTCGTGCGACGGACGGAACGGACGGAGATCGAGTCGCGGCCGTCGCGACGAGGGACCGACGCAGGGATCACGACCCCGGGACGACGCGAGTCGCCCAAGGAGTACAGGTTTCGATGGCGAAGACATCGCAGATCAACCGCGACAACCGACGGCGGGAGCTGATCGGCAAGTACGCGGCGCGCCGCGCCGAGCTGCGCAAGAAGCTCAAGGACCCCAACGTCTCGGTCGCCGAGAAGCTCGAGGTGCAGGCGGCCTTCGCCAAGCTCCCGCGCAACTCGTGCCCGACCCGCAAGAACAACCGCTGCGCGGTCTCGGGTCGCTCGAAGGCGTTCTACAACAAGTTCGGCATCTCGCGAATCGCGCTGCGCGAGCTGGCCCTGCGCGGCCAGCTGCCGGGCGTGCGCAAGTCGAGCTGGTAGGAGTCGTCGCCGTGAAGCCCGAGATCCATCCCGACTATCACAAGGTGATCTTCGTCGACTCCGCGACGGGCAACGAGTGGCAGAGCCGCTCGACGCTGACCTCGAAGGAGACGCGCGAGGTCGACGGCGAGGAGGTGCCGGTCGTGCGCCTCGAGATCTCGTCGGTCAGCCATCCCTTCTGGACGGGCAAGATGCGCGAGCTCGACGCCGACGGGAAGATCGACCGCTTCCGCAAGCGCTACGGGAAGTAGACCGAGCCGGCGCGAGCGGCGAAGCCGTTCCGAGACGAGGGGCCCCGATCACGATCGGCGGCCCCTCGTTTCGTCTGCGCACCGGGCGGACGGCCGGGTCCGCCGCAGCTCTACCGATCGCCCGGCACGCCGCACAGGCGACCCCCTCGATCCGATCGCCTGGCACGCCGCGCAAGCGACCCCCTCGATCCGATCGCCTAGCACGCTGCGCAGGCGACACCCTCGATCCGATCGCCTAGCACGCTGCGCAGGCGACCCCCTCGATCCGATCGCGCAGCGCCGCCCGGGCCCGATGCAGTCGCGTCTTGACGGCACCCGGCGTCACGCCGAGCAGACGCGCCGTCTCGCGGGTGTCGCGTCCCTCGAGATCGCGCAGCTCGAGCACCCGGCGATGCGGCTCGGCCAGACCATCGATCGCGTCCCGCAGTCGCGCGCGCGTCTGTCGCCGCTCGAGGCGCAGGTCCGCACGATCCTCTTCATCGGCGATCAGCGACCAGGACGGCGCCTCGACGAGCGGCTGCTCCGGTCGCCGCCGGCGCGTGCGGAGCTTCATCAGACACGCGTTCACGACGATGCGATGGAGCCAGGTGGAGAGCTGCGCCTGGCCCTCGAAGCGACCGATCGCGCGATGGGCGGCGAGGAAGGCGTCCTGCACCGCGTCGCGCGCGTCCTCCTCCTCGACGAAGAAGCGACGCGCCACGGCGAGCATCCGGTCTTCGTGGGTCGTGACGAGCGCGGCGAACGCGGATGCATCCCCGCGCCGAAGCCGGCCCAGCAGCGGGACCTCGTCCAGGCTGCGCGCCCGTCCGCGACCGGCGCCGGCGATGCGCCCGCGCTCCTCACTTCGGGCTCGGCGACCCGCGCGCGGGCGCCGTCGCGGGGCCCCGCCCGGGGTGCCCGGCCCGGGCCGCCGGCCGGCGGGGGCGAGCGGGACGAGATCCGGGGTGGAGGCGAGGTCGCCCTCGAGCAGCAAGCGATGATCCGGCGTCTGGAAATCCATGGTCCTGTCCCTCTCTGGTTGCGGCGCCGAAATCCGGTCAGGCCATCGCGGGCCAGCCATCACGGGCCGAGGCTGGAAAGAGCCGTTTGCACCGGCCGTGCCATCAACCACGAACCGCCCATCTATTCGTTTTCAAAAGACTTTATGACTATTTCCGCATCTGCGAATCGACACGAGATTTCGTTTTTCGCAGACGGCCGAACGAGATTTCGGGACGAACTCTCGGCGCCCACCCGCCACTCCGCTCAGAAGCGGAGCTGCAGATGCAGCGCGCCGGGCGCCGGCACCAGGCCGATCGTCACCCGATCGCGCCAGCCGCCCGACCGACGCGCGTCGACCAGATCGCGATAGGCCTCGAGGTCCCCGACCCCCCGCCCGGGCTCGGTCCAGATCAGCAGCTCCCCGAAGAGCACGCCGACCCCGACGCTCGAGATCGCGTCGGAGGGATTGCCGAGGCCCAGGATCAGACCCCCGCCGAGGGCGTTGAGGCCGACGTTCGCGACGTGGGCGAGCCAATGGCCGCGGCGTCGGGCGCGCTGGGCGATGGCCAGCAGATGCCGCTCGCCCGCGACCAGGCGCGCCTCCCGGGTCGCGCGTGCCTCGCCCGCACCGGTCTCGCCGAGCTCGAGCGGTGCGGCGCCCAGGCGTGCGGGATGGGGCGCAGCGAGCAGCCGGGCGGTGCCGATGATCGCCTTGCCGCCGGTCACGAAGGCCGCGACGCGATCGTCGTGGTCGCTCGCGAGTCCGGCCTGCACGGCGGCGACGCCGATACCCGTCGACCACGCGGACGTGAACCCGTACTGCCAGAGGGCCGCATGGCGCCGCCCCGCCTCGAAGCGCCGCGCGAGGAAGGCGATGCGGCGATCGAGCTCGGCATCCGAGAGCACGCCTAGCGCGCCGGAGAGCGGCGCTTCGGTCGTTTCGTCCGCGGCCTCTCGCTCGTCGTCGACACCGCGCGCAGCACTCGTCGCGACGAGCGCGAGAGCCAGCGCGAGTGCCAACGACACGATCCGCCTTTGCGAGCCCGCTCCTCGACGCCCGGGCGCCGACGCGCCCTGCGATCGCACTGCGTCGACGCGAGCAGCCCTCCCATCTGCGACCGCGACGGAATCTCCCGCCGCCTTCGAGCATCTCATGTCCATCCCTCGCCTCCAGGGCTTGCGAGGCAGCGGGACGAACGGAGGAGACCGATGCGTACGCACCGAAGGAAGCAGCTGGCAGCCATCTCGACCTTCACCCTCGTCACGAGCCTCGTCGTCTCGTCGAGCCACGCCGCCACGCGCGACGTGGAGCTCCTGAGACGCCGTGAGCCGGACGGACGTCACGGCGCCCTGGCCGAGGCGCCGGCGCATTGGCCGCTCCGGCCGCGCGTGGCGGAGCAGGTGCTCTCGCGCGCGCCGATGCGCGTCGTCCGCGATCGCTCGGCCGGCCGCGGCGTGACCGGGGCACGCCGATTGAGCCTCGCGATCGCCGACGTCGACGCGCCGGTCGACGTCAAGTGGAAGCCCGCGCCCCGCCTGCTCGACACACTCAACAACTCGCCGCGCAGGGAGCTCGCCGCCTATCAGGTCCAGCGACTCTTCCTCGATCCCACCGACTACGTCGTGCCGACATCGGTCCTTCGCTGTCTCGGTCGCGACGAGTGGCGCCCGGTACGACGGCACGTCGTCCAGACCATCCGCGGGACGGGCTGCGAGATCGGTGTCCTCTCGCTCTGGCTCGACGGAGTCGAGCTGCCGGATGCGCTGCTCGACCGCTCGCGCTTCGCGCGGGACGCCGACTACGCCGAGGCGATCGCCGACTTCAACCTCGCGCTCTACCTGATGAAGCACCAGGACGGCCGGCGCGGAAACTTCCTCGTCTCCGGCGAAGAAGGGCGGCCGCGCTTCTTCAGCGTCGACAACGGCGTCGCCTGGAGCGGGCTGCTCTACAACTGGTTCGTCCCGAACTGGAAGCACATCCGGGTGCCCGCCTTGCGGCGCGCGAGCGTCGATCGGCTCCGGACGCTCGATCGAAGCGACCTCGAGTTCCTCGGCGTCGTCGCCCAGCTCGAGTGGCGATCCGCGCAGGGCTTCACCCCGGTCGACCCGGGTCCGAACCTCGATCCCGCCCAGGGCGTACGCGTCGATGGACGCACGATCCAGATCGGCCTCGACGCGGGAGAGATCTCGCAGCTCGCCGGCCGCATCGAGCACCTGCTCCGGGACGTCGATCGCGGCGCGATCCCCGTCTTTCCCTAGCCCCCTCTGCTCGGAGTCCCCATGAATCCGCCCGCCGTCGACCGCATGCTGCTTGGCGTACGCCGCGAGGAATGGCCCCTCGCGATCCTGCTGGCCGCCAGCTTCTTCCTCGTGATCAGCTCGTTCTGGATCCTGAAGCCGCTCAAGAAGGCGCTCTTCCTGCTGCACTACGACGCAGAAGGGCTCGCGATCGGCCCGCTCCTCTGGAACGCCGCGCAGGCGGAGCTGCTCGTGAAGGTGCTGAACCTCGTCGTGGCGGCGGTCGCCTTCGCGGCGCTGTCCGCCCTGGCGACGCGATTCCGACGCGAGAGACTGATGCTCGTGGTCTCGGGCTTCTTCTTCGTGGGCTACGTCGGCTTCGCCGTCGTGCTGCGAGCGCCCGAGCCGGCGTCACTCGCCGTGTGGAGCTTCTATCTCTTCGGAGATCTGCTCGCGTCGGTGATGGTGGCGGCCTTCTTCTCGTTCGTGAACGACAGCCTCCGTCCCGAGGCCGCCAAACGACTGCTGGGTCCGATCGGGCTCGGCGGCGTGCTCGGGGGGCTCGTCGGATCGAGCGTGCTGCGACTCCTGCTCGACCGGCTATCGACCGCCGACTGGCTCGTCGTAACGGCCGGGCTCGCCGTCGGAATCGCGCTGCTCGCGATCGCCGCCGGCCGACGCGTCGCGGCCATCGACGCACGAGCGGAGCACCCGGCCGCAGACGCGACGGCGACGAACGCCGAGGCCGAACGCGAGGTCGTGCACGCGGAGGAGCGCGGTCGACCCGTCGAGATCGAGCGCGGGGGCTCGCCTGCGCTCGCCGGCGCGCGCCTCGTGCTCGCCTCGCCCTATCTGCTGGCGATCGCGACGACCGTCGGGGTCTACGAGATCGTCTCGACGGTCGTCGACTTCCAGTTCACGACGACCGTGCATACGACCCTCGACGGCCCCGCCCTCGGTCGGCACCTGGCGCGGGTCTACCTGCTCACGAACGTCGCGTCCGTCGCCGTGCAGGCCTTCCTCACCAGCCTCGTGATGCGCCGCTTCGGCGTCGGCGCGGCGCTCGCGGTCCTGCCCGTGGCGCTCGGGCTGGCCTCGGTCGGCTTCCTCTTCGTCCCGACGCTCGCCTTCGCGAGCCTGCTCTCGCTCGCGGACAACTCGCTCGCCTACTCGATCGCACAGTCCTCGAAGGAGATGCTCTACGTGCCGACGACGACGGCCGAGCGCTACCAGGCGAAGGCCTTCATCGACGTCTTCGTCCAACGCCTCGCGAAGGTGCTCGCGATCGGCGTGAGCCTGGCGCTCACGACGTGGACCGGAGCCGACCAGGTCCGATGGCTCGGACTGCTCTCGATACCGCTGGTCGGCGTGTCGCTGCTCGCGGTCTCCCGCGCCGGATGCGACTTCCGGGTGCGCGAGCACGAGATCGAAGGACCCTGCCCGAACCCGCTCGCCGAGGTGCGGCGATGGATCGGTCGTCGGGTCCTGCGACCGGCGACACGACGCGTGGGCGGCCTGCGGACCGGAGACGCGTGATCGGCGGACCGGAGGCGGCTGGTCGGTGGAACCGAAGGCACCTGGTCCGAGGGACCGAAGGCGCCTTTTCCGAGGGACCGCAGGCGCCTTTTCCGAGGAGAGGAGGCGTCTGGTCGACGGAGAGACGTCGCCTAACGACCGGAGAGCTTGCGGCGGATCTTGTTCTTGAGGCGCAGGCCCTCGGGCTGGAGCTTGCGGTCGTCCATGCCGAGGAGGTAGCCGTCGAGGCCGCCCTTCTTCTGGATCGAGCGCAGCGTGCGCGTCGCGATCGCGAGGGGCACGCGCTGGCCGAGGGCCTCGGAGTGGAGCCGCACCTTCTGGATGTTCGGCTCGAAGCGGCGGTTGGTCGTGCGGTGCGAGTGGGACACGTTGTGTCCGTACTGGACCTTCTTGCCGGTGAGTGCACAAACGCGCGCCATGGTCTCTTCGCTCCGGTAGCCAGGGAGGGATTTCGGAAGCCGCCTCGAATCGGACGGCCCGGGGATCCGGGGGCTGCATCGGGGTCACCGACGGCGGCACGCCCGGAAGCCCTCGCGGGAGCGCAGTTTTTAGCGAGGCCCCGGTTCGGGGTCAACGCCGGCGGCCATCCGAGCGAGCCATGCCCCCACGGGGCGCGCGGCGCGGCTCATCCGGGGACCGGGGCGAGATCCCGGCGCGGCACGCTCGGAACGGCCTCGCGGACGACCTCGGCCGAAAGCACGCCACGGCCGAGCTCGCGCTTCAGGCTCTCGAGCTCCGCCCGGGCTGCATCCCGCCGCGCCTCCTCCCGGTAGCCCCGGAGTCGCGTCCGCAGGTCGTCGTCCCCGTCCCCGAGCTCCCGGTCCACCTCGCCCGCCATCGCCATCCGCGCGACGTGCTCCCGGACGTTCTCGAGCGCGTCCATCTCGGCGTCGACCGAGAGCCCCTCGATCGCCGCCCGCAGCCGCCTTCGCGCCCGGGCGTTCGCGAGGGTCGCGAGCATCCGGCCCTTCTCCCGCACGAGCGAGCGGATCTCCTCCCGGAATCGCAGAAGGTTCGCCTTCGCCTCCTCCGACTGACCGCGCACCAGGGAGAGCTCCCGCTCCGCGCGCTCGAGCTCCTCGAAGAGCGTCTGCTTCTGCGTGATCAGTGCGAGCGAGGCCGACTCGTCCCCGCGCCGCACGGCCCGCCGCACGTCGTCGTGCAGTCGCGCGATCTCGGCGCGCCGCTCGGTGATCTCGTTCTCGAGCTTGTTGCGCAGGTAGAGGATCCCAGCGACCGCGTCCTTCAGCTCGCGGTATTGGCGCACGCGCTCCGCGATCGCCTGCTCGTAGACCACCTCCGGCGCGCGCTGCTCGCGATCGCGAACCCAGGAGCCGAAGAGCCCCCGCATCAGGCTGCGCAGTCGGCCGACCATGCCGGGTCGTTCGTTCGTCATGTCCTTCCTCCTCGTCCTCGTTTCGTTCGTCCGGCCCCGGCGCCGCCCGGGCGATGCGCCTCGGGCGACCGGAGCCACGCCTCAATCCCGACTGCGACGCCGGAACTCCTCGGCCTTGAGGCCGAGCTCCCGGATCTTCTGCTGCAGGCTCTGGCGCACCATCCCGATCGCGCTCGCCGTGCGCGAGACGTTGCCCTCGTGCTCGCGCAGCGCCTCGGAGAGGTACCGCCGCTCGAAGTCCTCCACGGTCTGCCGCTTGGCCTCGGCGAAGGGCAGCTCGAGGTCGGCGGTGGATGCGAGCGCCTCTTCCTCGGACGCCACGCCGTCGACGAGCCGCAGGTCCGTCTCGCGGATCTCGGGCCCCGAGGCGAGCACCGCCGCGCGTTCGAGGACGTTGCGCAGCTCGCGCACGTTGCCCGGCCAGTCGTGCCGCGAGAGTCGCGCGAGGGCACCCGCCGAGAGCCGCCCGGGCTCCCTTGCGAGCCGCTCGGCGATCCCGCCGAGGAAGCGCTCCGCCAGCGCGGGCAGATCTTCGAGGCGCTCGCGGAGCGGGGGCAACGCGATCTCGACGACGGCGAGGCGGTAGTAGAGGTCTTCGCGGAAGCGCCCCTCGCGGACGAGGGCCTTGAGGTCGCGATGGGTCGCGGAGACGATGCGGACGTCGACCTCGATCGTGTCCGTCGAGCCGACGCGCTCGAGCCGGCGCTCCTCGAGCACGCGCAGCACCTTCGCCTGGGTCTCCGGTGCCATGTCGCCGATCTCGTCGAGGAAGATCGTGCCGCCCTGGGCGGCCTCGAAGCGGCCGATGCGGCGGCGATCGGCGCCCGTGAAGGCGCCCTTCTCGTGTCCGAAGAGCTCGCTCTCGACGAGCTCGCGATGGATCGCGGCACAGTTGACGGCGACGAAGGGCGCGCCCCGCCGCGGACTCGCGTTGTGCAAAGCCTGGGCGACGAGCTCCTTGCCGGTTCCGCTCTCTCCGCGCACGAGCACGGAGACGTCCGTCTCCGCGACCTTCTGCACGGTCTCGAAGACGCGCCGCATCCCGGGCCCCGAGCCGATCAAGCGGTCGTAGCCGAACTCGCGCGCGATCTGCTCGCGCAGCAGCCGGTTCTCGCGCTGGAGGCGATGTCGGTCGAGGGCGCGGGCGACGATCACGCGCAGCTCGTCGTTGTCGAAGGGCTTCGGGACGTAGTCGTCGGCGCCGGACTTCATGGCCTCGACCGCGATCTTCTCGGAGCCGTGGGCCGTGATCATGACGACCGCGGTCTCGGGCCGGTCGCGCTTCGCCGCGAGCAGGACGTCCATGCCGCTCGCGCCGCGACCGAGGGCGAGATCCGTCAGCACGAGGTCGTAGTCCTCGCGCGCGAGCCGATCGAGTGCGACCTCGCCGCTCTCGGCGAGCTCGACCTCGTGTCCCTCCCGCGCGAGCAGCCCGCGCAGGGCGACCCGGATCGCGGGCTCGTCCTCGACGACGAGGATCCTTGCGCTCATCGCGGCTCCCCTCGTCCCGCGGACCCGCCCGCCCCGGCCTTCGCGCGCATCCGCGGCAGCGTGACCAGGATCGCCGTGCCCGCCTGCCTCGCCCGATCGAGCTCGATCCCGCCGCCATGCTCCTCGACGATCTTGCGACACAGCGCGAGACCGAGACCGGTGCCGCCGGTCCGCGTACTCACGAAGGGCTCGAAGATCCGGTCGCTCGCGGCGACATCGACGCCGGGACCGTTGTCCTCGATCCGGATCCAGACCGCATCGCCGGCCAGGCTCTCGCCAAGGCCGACCCGGATCGTGGCGTCCTGCGTGCGCGCCTCTTCGAGGGCGTCGATCGCGTTGCCGAGCAGGTTGATCGCGACGCGACGAAGCTGCTCGGCATCGCCTTCGAGGCACCCCTCCGAGTCGTACTCGCGCCGGACGTCGATCCCGACCCGTGCGATCCGCTCGCGGAAGGTCTCGAGCGCGGACTCGAGCACGTCCTCCATCACGAGCGGTGCGACACGGCGATCCTCCTCCCGACCGAATCGCAGCAGGTGCGACACCGAGCGTTCGACCCGCTCGAGCTCGGCGAGCGCGAGACGCGCGTACTCGGAGCGATCCGGGTGGACGGGGTCCTCGCCCATCTGCTGGACCAGGCTCTTGGCCGCCGTGATCGGGTTGCGGATCTCGTGGGCGATCGAAGCCGAGAGCTGCTCGAGGGAGCGCAGGTGCTCGCCTTCGAGACTCCGCCGCTCGTCGGAGACGCGGGAGCGCACCCGGCGCGCGACCTCCTCCTGGACGAAACGCTCCCGCAGCCCCGGCTCGTAGTAGAGCCGGAACGCGCGGCGCCCGAGCTTCACGCCGAACCACACCAGCGCGATCGCCCCGGCGAAGGGGATGAAGATCAGGAGCGGCAGGCTGATCAGGCTCGCGCGGACGAGGTCGCGGTAGAGGGCGACCTTGCGGTCCGCGAGCTGCCGCGCGTCGCGCGCGATGCGCTCGTCCTCGTCGAGCAGCGCCTCGTCGAGCGAGTCGATCGACGCCGCCTCCTCGCGACCGCGCCATCCGCGTCCACAGGACCGCTCCGTGCGCTCGTGCATCCCTGCCTCCTCGATGTCGCGCTCGCGCAGCGCCGCCACGCCCTCGAACGTCCATGCACCGTTCATCGGCGATCCTCCGCGGAGGCGCCCGCCCCCGCTCCATCCCCGCGACCCGCATCCCGGGGCTCCGCGTGGCGCGGAAGGGTGATCTCGAAGACGGCCCCGACCGGCGCATCCGCAGCGAGCTCGATGCGTCCGCCGTGCGCCTCGACCGTCTTGCGGGAGAGCGCGAGGCCGAGCCCGGTCCCGTCGGCGCGCGTCGTGTGGAAGGGGCTCCAGATGCGCTCGCGCTCTTGCGCGGCGATGCCCGGCCCCTCGTCCGCAACGCGCAGCCAGAGCTCGTCGCCCGACAGGCTCGTACCGCCCGAGATCCGGATGCGTGGCGCAGGCGTCCCCGCCCCCACCATCGCGTCGATCGCATTCACGATCAGGTTCTCGAGCACGCGGCGCAGCTTCTCGGGATCCCCCCGCATCGCGAGCGGCCCGTCGAAGTCGAGCTCGATCGGAACGCCCGCCGACGCCGCACGATCCCGCAGCCCCTCGACCGCCGATCGAGCCAGCGCGCGCAGCTCCACGGGCTCGAAGCGCGGCTCCTCCTCTCTCGCATAACGCAGCAGGTGCGAGATCGAACGCTCGACGCGGTCGAGCTCCGAGAGAGCGAGGCTCGCGTACTCGAGATTCTCCTGCGACGCCGGATCCTCGCCCATCTGCTGCACGAGGCTCTTGGCTGCCGTGATCGGATTGCGGATCTCGTGGGCGATCGAGGCCGACAGATCCTCCATCGATCGCCGGCTCCGCGTCTCGACCTGCCGCCGCTCGCTCGCCACGTCGCGCGCCGAGCGGGCGCCGACCTCGCGCTCGATCCAGTGGTCGCGCAGCCCCGGCGCGACGAGGGCCCAGAGGTAGTGGCAGAAGACGCCGATGCCCCAGGCGAGGCCGACGAAGACCACGAGCCGCACGCTCCGGGTCGCGACGAGCAGCAGGGCGAGGGTCGCTGCGTAGGTGCCGAAATGTGTGACGAAGCCGAGCCGGCGATGGGCGCGGCGACGGGCGCGCCGGAGGAGGCGGCGATCCGCACGCGCCGCCGGATCGATCGACTCGTACACCGCGTCGCGTCCATCGCCCCGACCCGCATGCTCGGCGGACCGACGCGCCCGGCGGGCGGCCTTGCGCAGCGTGCGCTCGGCGCGACGGGCGGCCCGGCGCTCGGCGCGGGAGACGGGCTCGTCGGGATCCGATCGGCCGGGGGCCATGGGCGGGTCTCCGAGGCAGTCGACTCCGGGGCGGAGCGGGGGCGGGGACGGGAAGGAGCGGGTCGATCGCGGGACGGCGCTGTGCATGCCGTCCGCAAGAGCAAGGGCCGTGCCGGTCGGGCTGCGGGCTCGCATGGGCCTGGAGGCGGCCTGGAGCGCCCACCCGCGGCATGAGTGCAGCCACGATACTGCACCTGCTGCCGCGAGCTGCAGTCTCTCGACTGCACCCCAGCCGCTCACCCCTCGGGCGAGGGGCTGCCGCCCGCCACGGGGCTATGCTCCGCGGCCGCCCCACGGACCGGGGCGCCCCGCCCTCCGGCGCGGGACGGCATGCCTGCCGAGCGGCCGCGCCGCGCGAGCGCGATCCGGGCGGGGCGACGGACGATGGAGAGGAACGCACGTGGTCACGATCGGCATGAACTACTACGTCATCCCCGGCAAGGAGCAGGTCTTCGAGGACGCCTGCAGCAAGGTCGTCGAGACCATGAAAGGCATCGACGGCCACGACGCGTCGTCGATCTACCGCGAGATCGGGGACGGCGAGCCGGTCTACCTGATCGTGTCGCGATGGCGGGACGAGCAGGCCTTCAAGGACTTCATCGCGTCGGATGCCTTCAAGAAGGTCACGAACTGGGGCGCGATGAACATCCTGCGCGGACGCCCACAGCACACGACCTACCGGCACGACTGAGCGCGCCCGGTCCCGAACGATGAGCGCCTTCCCGGGTCTCCCGCTGCATACGCGGTCGCTGACGGTCGCCCTCTCGTACGAGCGGGACGGACGGCTGCTCGCCCGGGGCGACGTGGTCGACCTGCGCAAGAACGGCTTCGTGCCCTCGGGCTACGACATCCAGCCCTCGGGCATCATCCACATGATGAGCATCGAGCTCGACCTCGAGCCCGACACGAGCAGGATCGCCGATCTGCGCATCGACCAGCCCTTCGTCGCCGTCGAGCCCTCCCCGGCGACCGAGGGCGAGTGCTGTCGCGACCCCGCGCCGCGCCTGCTCGAGACCCGCGGCGACCGGCTCGACGAAGGCTTCACGAAGCGGCTCGGCCTCGTCTTCGGCGGCGCCCTCGGCTGCTCGCACCTGCTCACGCTCTACCAGCTGATGGCGTCGACCGTGCCGCGCGCGATGGCCCTCGAGACCGAGCGCGTCGTGCGCGAGTCGACGGCGCAGCGCCCGGGTGCGCGCTTCTTCCGTCGAAGCCTCTTCGTCGACGGCTTCGAGCGCGATGCGGACACGAACGACGTCGTCGTCCAGCTCGCCGACACGCATACGCGCCCGATCGCAGAGGGCAGCCCCGTCGTCACGCGCCTCGTCTCCTCCCACGAGCTGAAGCTGCGCGCCTCGATCGAGCGCAAGCGCTTCCGGATCGCTTCCCTCGAGGCCCGCGAGCGCCACCGCACGCCGGACGCCCTCGCCGGCATCCCCTGGCAGGACCACGACGCGCTCGTCGCCGAGCTCGTCGACCGCCCGATCATCCCGGGGCTCGCCGGTCGGATCTTCGGCCTCCTGCGCGAGGCGCCCGATCGCGCGCTGCTGCGGGATGCGCTGCTCCAGCTCGCGCCGGGCTACATCCAGATCACCGCGGCGCAGATGGACGAGTACTACGAGCGGCGCGCCCGGGCGGAGTCCCGCGACGGGATCGAGGCGCCGGCGGTCTCCTCCCTCGGCGGCAACACGAACAGCTGCTGGATGTGGCGCGAGGGCAGCCCCGTCGCGCGCACCTTCGCGAGCGGCCGGGCGGGGCCGAGCGGCGACTGAGACCCGCTCGTCGAAGCGACTCGACTCGTGCCGGGCGGACGTTCAGCCCGCCATCCGCTCGAAGACCAGCAGCTGGTTGTTCGCGGGCAGCGCGTTCGCCTCGCGCAGCACGAAGCCCACCGCCTCGGCGAGGGCGATGACCGCCTCGCGATCCCGCACGCCCCATTCGGGATTCCTGCGGCGGAGATCCGCATCGAAGGCGGCGTTGCTCGGGGCCGTGTGCTCGCCGCCGACGCGGAAGGGGCCGTAGAGGAAGACGAGCCCACCCGGCGCGAGCAGGCGGCCCGCGCCGGCGAAGAGTCCCTCGGCGACGGGCCAGGGGGCGATGTGGATCATGTTCGCGTTGAAGAGGGCGTCGAAGGGCGGCGCGTCCGGCACCTCCACGGGCCAGGGCACTTCGCGCGCGTCGAGCCGGATCGCGCGCGCGACGTTCGGAACCCGGGACCCGGTGGCCCACGCGTCGATCGAGGCGAGCGCCGAGTCCTCGACGTCCGTCGGCTGCCACACGACGTGCGGCATGCGCTCGGCGAAGAAGGCGGCGTGCTGCCCCGTGCCGCTCGCGAGCTCGAGCACGCGCGCGGGCTCGCGGAGCCAACGCGCGAGGACGGCCGCGATCGGCTCGCGATTGCGATGCGTCGCCGGGGCATCGCGTCGCATCACGACTCGACGCCCCGGCCGGCATCCGCAACACGACTCAGTCGAGATTCAGCTCGGGGCCCCAGGCCGCATCCCCCTCGGTCCAATCGCTCATCAGCGGCAGGCGACGCGCCGAGTCCCAGGTCTCGTCCCCCGCAGCCGCGCCGATCTCGCCGTTCCGGCACGACAGGAAGGGGTACTTGATCTGGACGAGTCGCGAGCACTCGCCCGAGGCGACGGGCTCGGCGGGCTCACTCAGATCGATGCCGGGCAGCGAGCCCGCCAGCGCCGCACCCGCGAGCAAGGGCGTCGCGCAGAGCGCGAGCAGGGCGGAACGACGAACGAAGTGGCGAAGGGACGGAACGGCAGCAGCATGAACCAGCATGGGAGGATCCCTCGGACTCGTGTCCTCCCTCCACACCCCCGCGGCTCATTCTGGCACGTATCCGGCTGGCGCGCCTCCGAAGCGCGAACGGCTCCCGAGCCGCCCCGGCGGGCGACGAAGGATCGGTCGCGAGCGCTGTACCCGAAGGCGGGCCGCTACTTGAGGAGCGGCTCGAAGCGCGCCTTGTCGGTCGCCTTCATGTAGGCGTCCTGCGCGCTGACCTTGCCCTGCTTGACGTAGTCGAAGAGAACGTCGTCCATCGCCTGCATGCCCTGGCTCTTCCCCGACTGGATCAGCGAGGCGAGCATGGGCGTATTGGCGTCACGGATCAGGTTCGGCAGGCCCGGCGTCTTGAGCAGGATCTCGTTGGCCGCGATCCGGCCCTTCTGGTCGGCGCGCGGCAGGAGCAGCTGGGAGACGATCGCCGCGAGCGACTCCGAGAGCGAGAGCCGGACCATGTTCTGCTCCTCGGCGGGGAAGGCGTCGATGATCCGGTCGATGGTCTTGGCGGCGTTGTTCGTGTGCAGCGTGCCGAAGACGAGCATGCCCATCTCCGCCGCCGTGATCGCGAGGCTGATCGTCTCCTGCTCGCGCATCTCGCCGACGAGGATGACGTCCGCATCCTGGCGGATCGCCGAGCGGAGTGCGGGGCCGAAGCCCTGGGTGTGGAGGCCGACCTCGCGATGCGAGAAGAGGCTGTTGCGGTTCTGGTGCACGAACTCGACCGGGTCCTCGATCGTCACGACGTGCCGCGAGTAGGTCTTGTTGATCTTGTCGATGATCGCGGCGAGGGTCGTGGACTTGCCCGATCCGGTCGGTCCCGTGACGAGCACGAGTCCCTCCTTCAGATCGGCGAGGTCGCAGATCGACTGGGGCAGGTTCAGGTTCTCGAGGGAGATGATCTCCTCGGGAATGATGCGGAAGACGCAGGCGACGCCGCTCTGCTGCACGAAGTAGTTCGCCCGGTAGCGCGCGACGCCTTCGAGGCTGAATGCGAAGTCGAGATCGCCCGTCGTCGCATACTCCTCCCAGCCCCGCGGTGAGGCGATCTCCTGCATCATCGCCGAGAGCCGATCGTTCGAGAGCACGCCCTGCCCCTCGATCACGCGGATCGCACCCTTCGAGCGGAAGCGCGGCGGCTGTCCCGCGACCAGATGCAGGTCGGAGCCGTCGTTCTCCTTCACGTGCACGAGCAGCGGATCCATCTGGGCCACGTGATTTCCTCGCGTCGTCGTCCCGGCCCCGCGCATGCGCGCGAAGCCGGCCTGCCCGGGCCTCAGGCCCCGGCCGTGATCAGCTTCTGCTCTTCCGCGTACTCGAGGGCGACCTCGCGCGTGATGCGCCCCGCCGCGACGAGCTCGTTCAGGGACTGCTCGAGCAGGTACATGCCATGCGCCTTGCCCGTCTGCATCGACGATCGGATCTGGACCGTCTTCTCGTCGCGGATCAGGTTCCCGATCGCGCGGTTGATCACGAGCAGCTCGAGCGCCGGCACGCGGCCCTGCCCGTCCGCCGTCGGCACGAGACGCTGGGAGAGCACGGCACGCAGCGACTCCGAGAGCATCGCCCGCACCTGATCCTGCTCGTTCGACGGGAACGCGCCGATCATGCGATTCACCGTGCGTACGGCGTTCGCCGTATGCAGCGTCGCCAGCACGAAATGCCCCGTCTCCGCCGCCGTCATCGCGAGGCTGATCGTCTCGAGGTCGCGCAGCTCGCCGATCACGATGATGTCGGGATCCTCGCGCAGGGCGCCGCGCAGGGCGCGCGAGAAGCTCTTCGTGTGATGTCCCGCATAGCGCTGGTTCACGAGGCAGCGCTTCGAGGGATGGATGATCTCGATCGGGTCCTCGACCGTCAGGATGTGGTCGTCGCGCGTCTCGTTGATGTGGTTCACGAGCGCGGCGAGGGTCGCGGACTTGCCGCAGCCGGCGGGGCCCGTGATGAGGACCATGCCCTGGTGGAAGTCCGTGTACTTCTTGAGCTCCGCAGGCAGGCCCAGCTCCTCGAGGGTCGGCGGGGTGGCCGGCACGCTCCGGAAGACGACATCGAGGCCGCGCTGCTGACGATAGGCGTTCGCCCGGAAGCGCCCGATCCCGGGCAGATCGAGGCAGAAGTCGATCTCACCGTCGTGGGAGAGCACGACGCGCTGCTCGGGCGTGAGGGAGGCAGCGACCATCCGCTCGACGAGCGCCGGGTCGATCGCCTCCTCGGTCACGACGAGCTCGCCGTGCACGCGCTGCTTGAGCGGCCCCCCCGCGTGCAGGTGCACGTCGGAGGCGCCTGCGGCGACGCCGGCGGAGAGAAGGGATTCGAGCCGCTCGCGATCGCCGGCCGAAGGCGCGGGCACGGGTAGCTCGAGCGAGACGCGGCCCTCGAACTCGGGCTCCGACGACCCGGTGGCGGCCGGTGAAGGGGCCGAAGCCGGCGGCGCGGATGCGGCCGGCGAAGAAGCCGGAGCCGGCGCTGCGACGCTCGGCGCAGGCGACGGGGACACGGGCGGCGTCACGGACGGGGCCTTCTTCGCGGGAGGCGGGGTCGGGGCGGGCTTCGCCGACGAGGGCTCGTCGAAGAGCAGATCGACCGGATCGGACGTCGGCTCGGGCGTGGCCGGGGCGGTCGGCGGCGGCGACTTCGGCGGCGTCTCGCGCAGCGCCTCCACGTCGCGGGCGGTCATGGGGGACGCGGCACGCGCGGCATGTCCCGCGGCGTCGTGGATGGATGCTGCGTCGCGGGCCTTGCGGGGACGCGCCTGCGGCAGGGGTCGCGCCTCGGCGGCGGGCGCCGCGGCGGGAGGCGAATCCGTCGCTCCGCCGTCCTTCTTCGCGCGATGCTTCTCGACGAGGTCCTTCTGGACCTGCTGAAGCTTCGCGATCTGCTCGCGATCGAGCAGGCCCATCTGCAGGAAGACCTGAGCGAGCTTGGGATTGCCCGAGGCCCGACTCTCGGCCAGGGCGCGCTCGACGTCCGCCTGCGACAGCATCTTCAGCTGAAGGGCGAGACGGGCCACCAGGGGGATCGGCTTGCTCTGCGACATCGCAGGCGGGTATCGGCCGGCGCGCGGCCTGCCCTGAGACCCGGGGCCCGGGAATCGGTCGTCCACCCCGGACTGGGCTAGGTTGCGCCCCCGACGCGAGGAGCCATGCGGGCTCGCTCGCGGGAGGATCCCTTGCCCGACGATGTCCCGACCGAGCCGAAGGCGCCCTCGCCCGCGGATGCCCCCGTCGAGCCGAACGCGGCCGCCCGCCGACCCGCGCCGGAGCTGAACGGCGCGGCCCGGAAGCGTCTGCGCGCCCTCGCGCATCCCCTGAAGCCGGTCGTGATGGTCGGCGAGGCCGGGCTCAGCCCGAGCGTGCTCGCGGCCCTCGACGAGGCGCTCGCGCGACACGAGCTGGTGAAGGTCCGACTGCGACAGCCCGAGGACAAGCGCGGCACGGCGCGCGAGCTCGCGGAGGCGATGGGCGCGGCGCTCTGCGGGGTCGTGGGCCACACGGTCATCCTCTACCGGCCCGATCCGGACGCCCCGCGCATCGAGCTGCCCGGCGGCGCCTGAAGCTGGCCTCCTCGTGGCCGGACCGGTGGCGCCCCTGAGCCGGGCCTCCCCTGGGCCGGACTTGCCCCGCCGCGCGCACGCGTGCTAACCGGCTTTGCCGTGCGCTCGTACGCATCCGTCCCGACGCGACTGATCGCGATCGTCTGCCTCGCTGCGCTGCTCGGCGAGGCGATGCCCCATCTGCACGCCGAGTCGGTGGCGCAGGAGGCGCAGGCGCGCGTCGCGTTCGAAGGCCAGACGGGGGCGCCGGGGCTCGCACCCGACGACGCGCACGAGGCCCACCGATCGGCGGCGACGTCCCCCGGCAGCGCCTGCGCCGTCTGCCGCTCCGGTCACGGTCGCGATCGCACGCTGCGTCCCGCCACGCCGGACTGGCTCGCCCTCGCGCCGTCGACGCGTTTCAAGCCGCTCGACGCCGCGCCGATCACCACGGTCGCCGACATCGGCGTCCCCCCCTCCCGCGCGCCGCCGATCCGCCCCGTCTGAGCCTCCCCCGGCCATCCGGGGACCGGTGCGCCGTTGAAGCCGCCGCGCGAGACCCCGACCGAGCGTCGGACCCCTCCGCGCCCGAGCCCACGTCCGCACGCCGTCCTCGCCTCCATCGCACCCGATCCGGTCGTCGCCCCCGCGCGCACGACCGGCTGGAGACGACTCCATGCGCATCCGACCCGGCCACCGCACCGGTGGCCCGACCCTCGCGTTCCTGACCCTCCTGCTCGCCGGACCCGCAGCCTCCGAGCCGACCGACGACGCCCACGCCCACGAACATCCCCACGCCCGACACGAAGAGACGGAAGAGATCGTCGTGACCGGATCGCCCCTCGAGCACGATCGCGACGAGCTCGCGATCCCGATCGAGCGCATCGACCGCAGCGAATTGATCGGGCACCTCGGCTCGACCCTCGGCGAGTCGATCCAGCACGTCCCCGGCATCGCGACGACGGGCTTCGCCGGCGGCGCGAGCCGGCCCGTCGTGCGCGGCCAGGACGCCTACCGGACCGAGGTGCTCGAGGACGGACTCGGCACCCACGACGTCTCGCGCGAGAGCCCCGACCACGCGGTCCCGGTCAACCCGCTCGCGGCCGAACGCGTCGAGGTCATCCGCGGCCCGGCGACCCTGCGCTACGGCGGCGGCGCCTCCGCCGGCGTCGTCAACGTGATCACCCGCCGCATCCCCGATCGCCTCGAAGAGGAGCGCGTTTCGGGCGAGGTCTTCGGCGGTATCGGGCTCGTGGCCGACGAGCGCGACGTCGCGGCCAGCGTCGGCGGATCGATCGGTCGGGTCGGATGGCATGGCGACGCGATGCTGCGGCGGGCGCACGACTACCGGATCCCGAACGACGACGATCCGCACACGCAGAACGGCACCTCGATCGACGCGTTCATGGGCTCGATCGGCGCCGCCTGGATCGAGGACGCGAGCCGCCTCGGGTTCTCCTACACGCGGGCCGAGAACGTCTACGGCATCCCGGCGGACGAGAACGTCGAGATCGACATGCAGACCGATCGCTTCCGCTTCGAGGGCGACCTCTTCGCGCCGCTGCCCGGCGTGCGCGAGGTCCGCGTACGCACGGTCTACTCCGACTACCAGCACGACGAGATCGCCGACGGAACGGTCGGCCAGACCTACCGCAACGAGGAGCTCGAGGGCCGCGTCGAGGTCGTGCACGAGGAGTGGGCCGGCTTCACGGGCGCCGTCGGCCTGCACCTGCGCCAGCGGGATTTCGAGGGCCAGGGCGAGGCGGCGGCCTTCCTCGCCCCGACCGAGACCACGAGCGAAGCGATCTACGCCTTCGAGGAGCGCGAGCTCGTGGACGGCCTGACGACCGAGCTCGGTCTGCGGGTCGAGCACGTCCACGTCCGCGGTCGCGACATCGCGGGCCTGCGCCGCAACCGCGACTTCGTGCCCGTCTCGGGCTCACTCGGCTTCGTCGCCTCGCCCCTCGACCGCGTCACGATCGGACTCACGGGCACCGTCAGCCAGCGCGCCCCCTCGCAGGTCGAGCTGCTCGCCCGCGGTCCGCACGAGGCGACGCAGACCTTCGAGATCGGCGACCCCGACCTCGACATGGAGACCGCCTACGCCGGCGATCTTCGCGTCACGGCGCGCCACGATCGGGGTCGGATCGAGTGGTCGACCTTCGTCACGCACTACCAGGACTACATCTTCGCCGGACGTTCGGGCCTGCTCGTGAACGAGGACGGCGATCCGCCCGCGCCGGGGGACGAGATGCTGGCTCAGATCGTCTACGCCAATCGCGACGCACTCTTCTACGGCACGGAGCTCTCCGGCGAGCTCGACCTCTTCGAGACCGATCTGCCCTGGCTCGCATCGACGCGCCTCGGCCTCGACGGCCGCTTCGACTTCGTCCGCGCGCGCTTCCTCGACGACTCGGCCGACGGCGTGCGCAACGTCCCGCGCATCACGCCGATCCGATGGGGCGCGGGCCTCTTCCTCGAGTCCGAGCCCTTCGACGCCCGGATCGGCTTCGTACGGACCGAGGCCCAGGAGAAGACGGGCGCCTTCGAGCGACCGACCGCGAGCTTCACGCACCTCGACGCGAGCCTGCTCTGGCGCGTCGACCTGATCGGCGAGGTCCCCGTCGAGCTCTCCGTCGTCGGGCGCAACCTGACCGACGTGCGCGGCCGCAACCATCTCGCCTTCAACAAGGAGGAGGTGCTCCTGCCCGGCCGCAGCATCCGCTTCGGGCTGCGCGCCCGCTTCTGATCGCCGGGCGGCGCCCGGGTCCGGCCCCTTCCGGACCCGGCGCGCCCGGCCGGCCGCGTGGTACCGTCGCGGGATGCCGCTCGAACCCGTCTCCCATCGCGTCCCCGCAGCACACGGCCTCGAGCTCCACGTCCTCGAGTGGAGCCGGGAGGGCGTACCCCTCGTCCTGCTGCACGGCCACGGCAACGAGGCCCATCTCTGGGACGACTTCGTGCCCGCCGTCGCGCCGCACTACCGCGTGCTCGCCGTCGACCAGCGGGGGCACGGCGACTCGGACTGGGACGAGGCGGGTCGCTACGAGCCCGAGGCGATGGCCGACGATCTCGAGGCGCTCCTCGAGCATTTCGGGATCGATCGCTTCGTGCTGATCGGCTTCTCGATGGGCGGTCGGGTCTCGATCGTGTTCGGCGGGCGACACCCGGAGCGTCTCGCCGGCCTCGTGCTCGTCGACATCGGCCCCGAGATCGACGCCCGCGGCGCGATGCGCATCGCCGGCGAGATCGAGGACCAGCGCGCGCCGGTCTTCTCCTCGATCGAGGAGTACGCGCGGCTGCTCTCCCTCAACTACCCGGCCGGGCAGCCCGACGCGCTCCTGCGCATGGCCCGCTACGGCCTGCGTCGGCGCGAGGACGGGCGCTACGAGCTCAAGATGGACCCGAAGCTGCGCACGATGCGGCGCGAGGACGGCTCGACCGAGATCAACGAGGCCGCCTTCGTCGCGGCGCAATGGGAAGCACTCGCGAAGATCCCCTGCCCCACCCTCGTCGTGCGCGGCGCCGCGTCGGACATCCTCTCGCCGGACGTGGCGGACCGGATGGTCGACGAGGTGCTCGCGAACGGACGACTCGCCGTCGTGCCCCAGGCCGCGCACTCGGTCGCGACCGACAACCCGAAGGGCTTCGAAGAGGCGGTCTGCGGGTTCGTGCTCGGCTAGGCGGATCGACGGAGGCGGCGATGTCGAGCTTCCTTCCTCCGCCCGCCCTTCGTTCCCTCGTGTCCTGCCTCTGGTCGACCGACGGTCGGTCCAGACATGCCGTCGGCACGACTCGCGAACGGGTACTGCCCACCGGGCTCGTGCACGTCGTCTTGCGGCTCGACGACGCGCCATTGCGGATCGACGACGGGCGAGGTGAAGAGACCCTGTCGCCCGCGATCGTGGGGGGACCCCGCATGGCGAGCTATGGGAAGGATGTCCGGCACCCCGTCGCCTCCGTGGGCGCCGTCTTGCGACCAGGTGCCGCGGCGCATCTCTTCGGGTTGCCGACCTGCGAGCTTGCGGCGCGCCATACGCCGATCGAGGTCTTCTGGGGTCGTGACGTCCACCTTCTTCGCGAAGAGCTAGGCGAGCTGAAGACGCAGCAAGCCAGACTCGAAGCGTTTGCCGCCGAGCTCTCGCGACGCATGGCGAACGCCGGAGCCGTGCATCCCGGGATCGTCTCGGCCCTCATCGCCGTCGAGCAGGGTGTCGACCGGGTCGCGACCCTGGCGGATGGTGCCGGACTCGGCCCGCGGCGATTCCGTCGCCTCTTCCAAGAGACAGTCGGCCTCACACCCAAGGGTTGGCTACGGCTCCGCCGCTTCCAGCGCACCCTCGCCTTCGCGTGTCGCGACCACGTCGATTGGGCGAGCGTCGCGATCGACCTGGGATTCGCCGACCAGGCTCATCTCGTACGCGAGTTCCGCGCCTTCTCGGGCATCACACCCGGAGACTATCGGCGCCGGGCACCGGCCGATCCGAACCACGTCCCGGCAAGCTAGCCTCGACCGCCGCGACGCGTCCGTTTTCTTCAAGACGGCGTCGACCCGTCGTTGGATCGTCCCGTCGAACGCCGCCCAGAGGAGTCCAACGATGTCCGGGATCCACGAGGTCTTCCCCTACCTGCGCCTATCCGACGCGCCACGCGCGATCGAGTACTACAAGCAGGCCTTCGGTGCGGTGGAGCAGTTCCGGCTCGTCGAGCCGGGCGGTCGCGTCGGGCACGCGCAGCTCGACTTCGGCGGCACGACGATCATGCTGTCCGACGAGTTCCCCGAGATGGGCATCCGGGGCCCTCTCTCGGTCGGCAAGACGACCGTCACGATCCACCTGCACGTGGACGATGCCGATGCCATGATCGCGCGCGCCGAGAAGGCGGGCGGCGAGGTGATCCGGCCCGCCCAGGACCATTTCTACGGCGAGCGGTCGGGCACGGTCCGCGATCCCTTCGGCCACGAGTGGAACATCGGGCACGACATCGAGTCCGTGACGCCGGAAGAGATGCAGCGGCGCTACGACGCGATGTTCGAGGACTAGGGCCTCGAGGTCGGGGCCGCGCCCGACACGTCGCGCTCGCCTTCCCGCCCCCGACGACGCCACGCCGCGAAGAGCAGCGTCGCGAGTCCCAGGAAGAGCTCGTCGAGGAGCGGCAGTCCGTCCGGCACGACGAGGTCGATCGCGAAGAGCGCGCCCGTCAGCAGCAGCAGATGCGGGAAGCGCAGGCTCGCGCCGTAGCGCCCGAGCAGGGCGATCGCGAGTCGACGCAGCCAGCCCATCAGGCGTCGGACCGCCGGGGCGAAGCGCGCGTCGACCGACGTCGGAGACCGAGCCCGGCCAGGCCGGCGAGGCCTGCGATCAGCGATGCGCCCGTGGTGGGCTCCGGCGCGGTGCTCACGCCGGGGCGGAGATAGACCGCGCCGCCCTCGAAGGCGCGATGGACCAGATAGCGCCGGGCGCGGGTCGGATCGAGCGGCGTGCCGGGCCCATTCTCGAAGAGTGCCAGGTCGCCGGCGTTCACGAAGAGCTCGCCGATCGTCGCGGCACTCGACTCGACGGGCGACACGATCGCGGTCGCGGCGACGTCGGCGTCGGCGATCTCGGTCCGGCCCGTGGCGAGGTCGTGGATCAGCAGGTCCGTATCGCCGAAGGCATGCGCGCTCGCCGCCGTCACCACGCGGCGCAGGTCGACGCGCGTCCCGTCCACGAACACGACCGAGTGCGCGAGCGCATGCCGGGCGATCGTCTCACCCGTGAAGAGCAGCCCGCGCACACCCGCGCGCGCGAGACCGGGGAGCCCGATCGCGAGGGCGACGACGAGGATCAGACCACAGGCGGTCTGGCTCGTCGGGACGCGGCCTCGGACCGGCCCGCTCACCGCGCGCCCCAGGTGTCCTGCGCGGTGGCGCCCGTCGGCTCGTAGGTCCAGGTGATCGTCTGGAACACGAAGGTCACTTCTTCCGTCGCCGGTCGATTCGCCGTCGCCGGGTCCAGGACGTCGGGCGAGTGTGTCGAGACGCTCGCGACGTAGCCGCCCTCGAGCAGGATCGTGTAGTAGTGCTGAATCGAACCGTTCTGGGGATTCGGTCGGTAGAAGCGGAGCTCGGCCGAGTCGACGTTGCTGACGCGCGACCACGCGAGCTGGAGGAGCGGCGAGGCGCGATCGATCGGCTTGGTGATCGTGAGCGGCCTGTGGACGCGACCGCGCGCGGCCCCGGTGGCGGGATCGACGTTCGTGAAACCGACGTCGGAGAGCGACAGGCACTCGATGCTGTTCTCGCGACCCGCCTGCGTGACGTCGCCCTGGATCTCCTGTCCGTCCACGGTCAGGTAGAGATACACGGACTCCGCGGCGAGCACCGGGAGCGGCAGCACGGCCATCCCGAGCGTCGCGAGCAGCCCCGCCACCCGTCCTGTGACGCGCCCTCTGCGGCTCCGGGCGGCGGATCGTCCGCGGCCTCGTTCGTCGGCTTCTCTCTTCTGCATGACTCGTCCTCCGCGACAGACTCGGATGGCCCAGTCTAACAGTGTCCGGAGGGGCCGAAGGGTGTCGATTCCGATCGCTTCTGCGGGTCTGCTGCGGATCGATCGCCCGCGATCCGGGGTGCACCGCCCCGCCGGCTCCGGTGATCCCGGCAGCGGCGCTCGGTCGGATGCCCGGGAGCGCGCGCTTGCGTCAAGCGGGATGCGAGCGATTCCGATGCGACGGCAACGAACTCGCGACCGTCTCGCAGCGGAGCACAGGATTCCGGCCCCGCTGCGCGCGGTCGCACCTGCCGACGGTCCGGAGCGCCCGGCGAGCGGGCGGGCATCGGGAGGACCCTCGGAATGCGCTACGACCTCGTCGTGATCGGCGCCGGCCCCGCCGGCTGGTCCGCCGCCCTGCAGGGCGCGAAGCTCGGGCTCTCGGTCGCGATCATCGAGAAGGGGCTGATGCTGGGCGGCGCCTGCGTGCGGACGGGCACGCTGCCGAGCAAGACGCTGCGCCATACGGTGCTCCAGCTCGTGAACAGTCGCCGGGCCGCGCAGCTCGGCATCCACTCGACGAATCTCCGGCCGCTGACGATCCAGGACCTGCGCGGGCCCCGCGACCAGCTGATCGCGAGCCACCAGGAGACGATCCGCGCCTTCCTCGATCGCAACAAGGTCGACGTGCTCGCCGGCTCGGCCTCCTTCGCGGCCCCGGATCGCATCCGCGTCGCGACCCGTCACGGCGAGGACTACGTCGAGGCGCGCCACGTCGTGATCGCGACCGGCAGTCGCCCGCGGCGCCCCGACTCGATCCCCTTCGACGATCACGTGATCGTCGACAGCGACTCGCTCCTCAAGCTCGACACGATCCCGAAGAGCCTCGCCGTGCTCGGCAGCGGGGTGATCGGCTGCGAGTACGCGACGATGTTCGCGACCCTCGGCTGCAAGGTCACGGTCATCGATCGGCGCGAGAAGATCCTCCGCTTCCTCGACGGCGACATCCTCGACAGCCTCTGCCACGCGATGCGGGCGAAGGGCATCCGGATCATGCAATCCGAGAGCGTGACGGGCGTGCGCATCGAGACGCAGAAGCGCTTCAAGCATGGCGTCGTCCAGCTCGACAGCGGCCGCACGGTCCGGGCCGAGCGCGTCCTCGTCGCCGCCGGCCGCGTCTCGAACGTCGAGCCCCTCGATCTCGGGCGCATCGGACTCACGACGACCGAGACGGGGCTGATCAAGGTCGACGAGACCTATCAGACGGAGATCGAGAACGTCTATGCCGTCGGCGACGTGATCGGGTTCCCGGCCCTCGCCTCGACGAGCATGCACCAGGGTCGTCTCGCCGTGCTGCATGCCGCGGGCCAGGAGCTGCCACCGCCCTCGGTGCTGCCGATGGCGATCTTCACGATCCCCGAGATCTCGGCGGTCGGACTGACGGAGGAAGAGTGCCGCGAGCGCGGCCTGCCCTACGAGGTCGGCGTCGCGCGGACCGGCGAGACGCCGCGGGGCCAGATCGTCGGAGACGACGGCCTCGTGAAGCTGATCTTCCGCCGCGACGACAAGACGATCCTCGGCGTACACATGATCGGCGTCGCTGCGAGCGAGCTGATCCACGTCGGCATGATGGTCGTGCATCTCGGAGGCACGATCGACGACCTGCTGAGCGGGGTGTTCAACTACCCGACCATGTCCGAGGTGTACCGGATCGCGGCGCTCGACGGCCTCAATCGGTTGTAGCGCGCCCTCATGCCGTTGGAGGCCTTGCCAGGCGTCCCGGCCGTGTGCCGTCGCGGCTCCAGCTTCTCTCGGCGCGCGGCGGTCCCGCTGGTTGCCTCGTTTGACGTGCCGCGGCGCGCCTCGCGTTTTATGTCGCCGCGACGGCCCCCGGCCGTGCCGCTCGGAACGGCGTTGCTACGCGGGCGAGCACGCGACGCCGACTGTTGAAAGATGACGGCCGTGCCCGGCCGGATGGTTTCGGCTTACGCGTTGGCCTTGCAGGGCGGTCGTCCATTGGAAGGGATGAGCCGTGGACGAACGGCGGGCACCTCCGTCCCGAGCGACCGGGGCGCCTGGCACGGCCGTCTCGGCCGCTCGGCCCGCGACTCAGACGAAGGTGCGCCAGCGGTCGTAGCGGGCGTCGGCGCCGGTCACGATGTCGAAGAAGGCCTTCTGGAGCTCTTCCGTGATCGGGCCGCGGCGGCCCGCGCCGATCGTGCGGTGGTCGACCTCGCGGATCGGGGTGACCTCGGCGGCAGTCCCCGTCACGAAGATCTCGTCGGCGACGTAGAGGTCGTCGCGAGTCATCTGCGACTCGCGGACCGGGTAGCCGCAGGCAGCCGCGACCTCGAGCATCGAGGCGCGCGTGATCCCGTCGAGCACGCTGTAGAGCGGCGGGGTACGGATCACGCCGTCGCGGACGACGAAGATGTTCTCGCCCGTGCACTCGGAGACGAGGCCCTGCCCGTCGAGCATGATCGCCTCGTCGTAGCCGTCGAGGAGCGCCTCGCGTTTGGCGAGGATCGAGTTCACGTAGTCGCCGCAGGTCTTGCCGTTCGTCATCTTGGCGTTCACGTGATGCCGGGAAAAAGTCGAGATCTTGGCGCGGATGCCCTTCGCCATGCCGTCCTCGCCGAGATACTTGCCCCACTCCCAGGCGATCACGGCGACCCGCACGGGGTTCTTGCCCGGATGCAGACCCATCGCGCCGTCCCCGATGAACGCGAGCGGCCGGATATAGCCCTCCGAGAGATGGTTCCGGCGCAACGACTCGAGCGTCGCCTCGGCGATCTCCTCCTCGGAGAAGGGGATCTCCATGAGGTTGATCTTGGCGGAATCGAAGAGGCGCCTTACGTGCTCGGGCAATCGGAAGACCGACGAGCGCCCGTCGACACCCGCATAGCATCGGATGCCCTCGAAGACGCCGAGGCCGTAGTGGAGGGTGTGGGTGAGGACGTGGACCGTCGCGTCGGACCACTTCACGAATTTGCCGTCGAGCCAGATCTCTTCGCCGGTGACGCTGTTGCCTGCGTTCTTCGCCATCGGATGCCGATGCCCCTCGTCTTGGTCTTCCGCTCCCGGCCGGGAGCTCGAGCGGACGATGCCCGACGGCGACGCCTAGCGTCGGAAGATCCGCTTGAGCACGCCCTTGTCTTTTTCGCGCCGCATGTTCATGATGCGCAGCTCGCGCATCGCTTCGACGCATTGCGGCTTGATCTGCACGGCGCGCGAGAACATCTTCTTCGCGGCGACCGGCTTGCCCATGGCCTTGTAGAGCCGGCCGAGCAAGAGGTAGGGCTTCTCCCGATCCTTCGCCAGCTTGAGCCCTTCGCGGCAATGTTCGAGGGCCTCGCCGAGCATGATCTCGTTGTCCGGGTGGCATAGATAGAGGCACCAGCCGTAGGAGGCCCGGTACTCGCCCTCGCTCGGAAAATGCTCCATGGCCCGCCCGTAGCAGAGCAGGGCCGCCTCGTACTCCCGGGCCGCGAGCAGGGACTCGCCCCGCTGGTACTCGGTCTCGGCCTTGAGCGCCCGCCGGCCCTCGTCCTCGAGCGCCGCCAGCTTCCGGCCCTCGGCCCGCTCCCGGGCATAGTCCTGGCGGTCGCCGGCCGTTGCGATCGCCGAGTAGGCCTGGCTGATCCGGTCGAAGACCTGGCTGGCGAGCTGGCGGACCGAGCTGCTGGCGGCATGGAAGCGATCCGGGTGGGCCTGCTTCGCGAGCTCGGCGTAGGCCTGCCGGATCGCATCGTCGTCCGCCTCGGCGGAGACCCCGAGTGCGTCGTAGTGGTCCTTGTCCTGGAGCCGATTCGCGAGAGCCGTGAGCTCGCTGCGAAGCGCCGCATCCTGCGCGGAGGACGCGGCGCCGTGCGCTGCGACCCCACCCATCGCGCTCGCGGCCTCGGCCCGATCGCCCGCACTGCGTTCGACCGTCAGCGCCTCGATCGAGACGAGCCCGAAGGCGAGACGTCGGATCTCCTCGGGCGCCTCCAGGACCTCCTCGGGCCTCGTCCCGCCGTCGAGACGCCGAAGCCATGCGGCTTCCGCCTCACCGAGGCCGACCTCGGCCAGGCGCGACTTCGAGTCGACGCTCGGCACGAGGTAGCAGCCGACCCATCGTTCGAGAAGCCGATCGATCCGGCTGATGGAGTAGTGGCGTCGCACGCCTTCGAGCACGAGGTGATAGGGATGGACGTCGACGCCGAGCCCGGACCCGCGCTGCACCCGCGCTCCGGGTCGGAAGAGGAAGCGACCGCTCCGCCACCCGAATACGTCGAGCAGCTTCTCGATTGCGTGCGCCTCGAGCGCCTCGGCGACGGCGTCCTCGTCGAGCACGTCCATCGCGACGAGGATCTCGCCCTGCAGCCCCTCGCCGGCGCGCATCCGCGTGACCGACTCCTCGAGCTGCGCCTTCGTGCAGAGCCGCCGCCGCACGAGGTAGCTGCCGAGCGTCTCCGAGAGCAGGTTCGACTTGACCGAGACCGGCCATCCGTCGCAGATCTCGATCGCCTTCTTCTTCTTGCCGCGCTCCACCAGCAGCACGCCGTCCGCCGCATCGGCGTAGAGCGCCGTCACGAGCTCCGGGAAGGGGAAGGATTGCAGGTCTCCGCTCGTGGGCGCGATGGCCGACGCGTCGCCTCCATCATGCTCACCCTTGCCGACGATCTCTTGCACGAGATCCACGAGGCGGTCCGGACTGAGCGGCGCCGACTCGACCCGTCGCGCTCCGAGCGCCCGCGCCCGATTCGTGATCTCCGCCGTGACGTCGCCCTCGCTGAGCAGCACGACGGGCAGATCGCGCGTCGCCGCGCGGGTGCGGAGCTCGGCCAGGATCTCGAAGCCGTCCTGGCGCGGCAGGTAGGCGTCGAGCACGACGAGGTCGGGACGATGTCGGCGCAGGGTCTCGAAGGCGCCGCGTCCGTCGTGGACGCTCAGGACTTCGCAGCCTTCGGCCGCGAGCGCGTCGGCGTAGGCGGCGCCGAGCGTGCGGTCCTGCTGGACGCAGAGGATCGTGGCGGACATCGAGGGGGTCTCCGTGGAGGCCCGTATCGGCGCGCTCGCGACGCGGCTGAATCCTCCCGGCCCACGCGACCGAACGCGCCGCCGAGTTGCGGTCGCACCACACAAAGCGCCGTGATCGCCCTCACGACCTGCGGCCGACGCGCCGTGCTCCGACTCGCGGGTGCGCGCAAGCTTCGCAGGGGGTTCCGATCAGTTGCCGGCGCCGAGTGCGCGACCGATCGCCTTGCCGACACCGATCGAGAGCGTGTCGAGCCCGGTCGCCTGGAAGAGCAGCTTCGGCACTGCGAGGAGCGTCTCCGGCGTCATCGAGACCTCCGGCGCGCCCAGGCGCCCACGCACCCGCGCGAGGGGGATGTGGATCGGCTTCCGCTGCTCCGGCTCCGCGACCGGCTCGGTGCCGGGGTCGGCGCCGGCTACAGGAGCGGGCGCTGAGGGGCTGGTGGCGCCCCGCAGCGCCGTCACGAGATCGGCCTTCAGGATCAGCTCGCCCTTCATGTCGAGGGTGAGGTCGTCGAGTCGCAGCGGACCGCGCAGGGTCGCCTCGTAGCCGGGATAGACGAGTCGCAGCGTGCGCGCCTCGATCCGACCGCCACCGATCGCGAGGTCGCCTTCGATCCGCTCGAAGTACTCGGTGAACCAGTCGTCCAGGGAGCGCCCCCCGCGAAAGGGCTGGGTCAGGCGTGCCGCGCCGCCGAGCAGGGGGAGCTGATCGAGCACCGTCCTGAGCAACGACACGCCGCGCAGCCGACCGCCCCCCGGCTCGCCGATCCCGAAGCGGACCTGCCCTTCGAGCGCGTCATAGAAGGACGACCCGCCCGACAAGGCCCCCCGCAGCCGACCGTTCAAGGCGAGGGGACCGAAGACCGTGTCGGCGCGCGAGGTGAAGGCCGAGACCAGATCGTTCGCCTCGGCCGCTCCGACCGTATCGAGCCCGAGCTCGAAGCGGGCGACATCGAACGGATCCTCGACGCGTGCATCGACCGCCAGCACGACGCCCTTCGTCACGGCCTGCAGCCCATCGCTTCGGAGCGTGCTGCCCTCACCGACGATGGCGCCGCGCAGCCGCACCCGGCCCGTCTCCGAGACGCGCACGCCGACGTCGCGCAGTTCCAGTCGCCCCTCGAATCGACTCGCCCCCTGCTCGTCGAAGCGGAGGCCGAGCCCTTCGAGCGCGACGGGACCCTCGGCCTCCCACGCCGCGAGCGCCGGCAGCAGCTCGTCCCAGCCCTTCACGTCGAAGGCCGGCGCCGTCAATACGATCGAGGTCGTCCCGTCGAGCGCGCCCTTCGCGACGATCCGCTCGGCGTTGCGCAATGCGATCACGCTCTCGAAGGCGGTACCGCCCGTCGCCGTGCGCGTGAGCTTCGTCGCAGCGGTCGCACGAACACCGGCCGGCTTGCGGAACGACTCGCCGTACGAGAGCCGGGCTCGCGTCAGATCGACGACCACGTCACCCCGCAGCCCCTTCGTGGGCTCCCGTAGATCCGCCGTCAGGTGGAGCGGACCCGAGAGTCCGTAGTCGGGCGTCTCGAGCTGGCCGGACTCGATGTCGACGTCGAGACTCAGCAGCTCGAGCGCGCCGAGGGGTCCGACGATCCGCGCCTTCCCCGTCGCGCGACCGCCCATGCGGATGGAGGGATCCGGCAGGAAGGGGGCCGCGATCGCAAGGTCGAAGGCGGCGAGCGAAGCGTTCAGGTCGAGGCGACCCTCCTCGGTCGCGTTGCCCGTCCAGGACACGCGACCCCCATCGACGAGCGCGACCTCGCCCGTCAGCGCGATCGGCTCCGTCGCCTCGCGACGCGCGCCGAGCTCGAATCGCCCCGCCAGATCGACTCGATCGGCGCGCACCCGCGCCTCCGACAGGACGGCGCGACCCGCCATGCGCACCGGCCCGCCCGACGCGTCCGGTTGGAGATCGAACGCGACGGCGAGGCGACCGGCGAGGTCGAGACCGCCATCGACGAGCCGGGCGGAGGCGACGTCGACCTCGCCCTCGAGTCGCGCGAGACCACCCGCGTCTCGCGTCGTCAGAGCCACGTGTCCGCTGGCCTGCCCACCGAGCCGCCGATTCCCACCCGCGAGGGGCGCGAAGGGCGTGACGTCGACGGCATCGAGCTCGATCTCCGCCTGGACGCCGCCCGAAGGCGCACGCGTGCCGCTCGCCCGGATCCGGCCGCCTTCGCCTGCGTCGAGGGTGCCGCGGAACGCGAGCGGCGCCTCGCCCGCCCGCTCCGCCTGGACCGCGAGGCGTCCCCGGAGCGTAACGCCCTGCATCCCGATCGAGGCGTCTTCGACGACCAGGTCCGCGGAGCTCGATGCGAAGCTCGAAGCCGCGCCGGCGACCGAGATGCGTCCGGACGCGGCGCCGGCGAGGGCGACGTCCTCGACGTAGGGCTGCAGCTCGGCGAGTGCGATCTGCGTCAGATCGAGGTCGAGATCGTAGGCGCCGCCGAGGTCGATCGTCCCCGAGGCATGCAGCGATCCCGCGTCGCGACCGTCGGCCGCGAGGCGCGTGTGCAGCTCGATCGCGGCCGCTCCCGATCGCTCCTGCTCGCGTCCCTCGAGCTCGACATCCTCGAGGCGCCACTCGATCGGATGGGCCAGCGTGCGGTCGACCACGACGATGCGACCGCCCTCGATCACGAAGCGGCGGAGCGCGACACCGAGGTCCGCGCCGTCGGCGGGAGCGCCGCCCGGCGCAGGCGCCGGACTGGTTGCGCCCTCGTCCGCGGTCGTGTCGGGCGAATCCGGCGACGACGACGCGTCCCCCTCGCGCCCGGCGCCGCCGACGGGCAGCTCGAAGCCGTCGGCCGTGCGCGTCACGACGAGGTCGAGTCCGCGGAAGACGAGGGAGTCGACCTCGACACGGCGCTGCAGCAGGGGCAGCCAGGCCATGCGCAGATCGATCGCATCGGCGCGGAGCCGAGAGGCGGGCCGGCTCGCGTCGGTCTGGCCGCCCTCGGACTCGATCCGCGGCGACTCGATCACGAGCCGCGGCGGAAAGACGCCCGCCCGCAAGGCATCCCACTCGACCGGCCGACCGAGCACCGCGCTCGCGTTCGCCCGCAGTGAGCGACCGAATCCCTCGGACTCGATCAGACGCGGCAGCCCGATCGCCAGCGCCCCGAAGAGGACCGCCAGCAGGACGACCAGCGCGATCGAGACCTTCGCGAAGAGCCGCATGATGCCCTCCTGGACCCGCCTGCCACCCGTCGCGCTAGCCGCGGATCTTCGTCGCCAACGCCTTCCGCACCTGCCCCGGATCCGCCTTGCCCTGGCTCGCCTTCATGACCTGACCCATCAGGAAGTTGAGCGGCTTGTCGTCCCCGTCGCGCACCTGCTGCACGACGTCCGGGTTCGCAGCGATCACCTGATCGACGAAGGCATCGATCGCTCCGGAGTCGGAGACGGCCTCGAGCCCACGCTCCGTCATGATCGCCTCGGGATCCCCACCCCGTTCGACGAGCTCCGGAAAGATTTCCGCGGCGCTTCGCGCGGTCAGGCGACCGGCCTCGACGAGCCCGATCAAGCCCCCCAGCATCGCCGGGGTGAGCGCCATCTGCTCGAGCTCCGCGTCGCGCTCCTTCAGCTCGCGCAGCAGATCGCGCGTGATCCAGTTCGCCGCGGCCTTCGGCGCGTCGCAGATCCGCACGGTCTCCTCGAAGAAGTCCGCGAGCGGGCGGCTCGCGGTCAGCACGCCGGCGTCGTAGGCGGAGAGCGCATGGTCGCGCTCGAAGCGCGCGCGCTTCTCCTCGGGCAGCTCGGGCAGCTCGCGGCGGACCTGCTCGATGCGCGCCGGATCGATCTTCAACGGGATCAGGTCGGGATCCGGGAAGTAGCGGTAGTCGTCGGAGTTCTCCTTGAGGCGCTGGACGCTCGTGCGGCGCGTCGCCGGGTCGTAGCCCATCGTCGCCTGCACGACCTCGCCCCCGTCCTCCACGAGCTCGATCTGACGCAGCGCCTCCGACTCGATCGCGTCCTCGACGTGGGCGAAGGAGTTCAGGTTCTTGATCTCGGTGCGCGTACCGAAGGCCTCGGTGCCGCGAGGTCGGATCGAGACGTTCGCGTCGCAGCGGAACTGGCCCTTCTCCATGTCCGCGTCGGAGACGCCGATGTACCGCAGGATCGAGCGCAGGGCGCGGAGATAGGCGCTCGCCTCCTGGGGCGAGCGGAGGTCCGGCTCGGAGACGATCTCGAGCAGCGGAACGCCCGCGCGGTTCAGGTCGATGCAGGAGTCGTCGCGGCCGGCGACGGCGACGTCGTGGATCGACTTGCCGGCATCCTCCTCGAGATGGGCGCGGGTGATCCCGATCCGCTTGCGAACGACCTCGGGGCCGGCACCGTCTGCCTTCTTCTTCTTGCTCCTTCCCCCACCCGTGCCGCCCTGCGGCGCCTCGAGCTCGATCTCGAGCCAGCCCTCGGAGACGATCGGCTCCTCGAACTGCGAGATCTGGTAGCCCTTAGGCAGGTCGGGATAGAAGTAGTTCTTGCGGGCGAAGACCGAGTGCGGGTTGACCGTCGCGTGGATCGCGAGCCCCAGCCGGATCGCGAGCTCGACCGCCCGCTCGTTCAGCACGGGCAGCACGCCGGGCAGCGCGAGGTCGATCGGATGCACGGCGTGGTTCGGCTCGGCGCCGTAGACGACCGGCGCCGGGCTGAAGAGCTTCGACTCGGTCTTGAGATGCGTGTGCACCTCGAGCCCGATCACCAGCTCCCAATCGTCCATCCAGTCGCTCATCGCGCACCCTCCGCGACCGGCGGCCGCGCGAGGTGATGCTGCGTGCGTCGTTCGAAGGCGTCGCCCACGCGCAGGATCGTCGCCTCGTCGAGGGGACGCCCCAGGAGCTGGAGCCCGACGGGCAGCCCCTCCGAGAGACCGCAGGGCAGCGAGAGTCCCGGCAGCCCCGCCAGGTTCGCCGACACCGTGTAGACGTCGGACAGGTACATCGAGATCGGATCCGCGCTCTTCGCCCCGAGCGGGAAGGCCGTCTCGGGCGTCGTCGGCGTCAGGATCAGGTCGCAAGCGTCGAAGGCGCGATCGAAGTCGCGCCGGATCAGCGTGCGCACGCGCTGGGCCTTGCCGTAGTAGGCGTCGTAGTAGCCCGCCGAGAGCACGTAGGTCCCGAGCAGGATGCGCCGCTTCACCTCGGGCCCGAAGCCTTCCGAGCGCGAGCGCTGGTAGAGGTCGGCGAGATCGGCGACCTGCTCCGCGCGCCGTCCGTAGCGGACGCCGTCGAAGCGGGCGAGGTTGCTCGAGGCCTCGGCCGTCGCGACGAGGTAGTAGGTCGCGATCGTATGCGCCGTATGCGGGAGCGAGACCTCCACGAAGCGCGCGCCCGCCGACTCGAGCACGGCGATCGCCTCGCGCACGCGCGCCAGCACGCCCGGGTCGACGCCCTCGGTCACGAAATACTCGCGCGGCAGCCCGATGCGCAGCCCTTCGACGTTCCCGTCGAGCGCGTCCCGCAGCCGCGGCATCGCCTGCGGAAGCGAGGTCGAGTCCCGCGCATCGTGCCCGCCGATCACCTCGAGCGCCACGGCACAGTCCGCGACGCGCCGCCCGAAGGGCCCGATCTGATCGAGGGACGACGCGAAGGCGACGAGGCCCCAGCGCGAGACGCGACCGTAGGTCGGCTTGAGCCCCACCACGCCGCAGAAGCTGGCGGGCTGCCGGATCGAGCCGCCCGTGTCGCTGCCGAGGGCCAGGGGCACGAGGCCGGCGGCGACCGCGGCGGCGCTGCCACCGGAGCTGCCGCCACACGCGCGTGTCGCATCCCAGGGGTTGTGCGCCTCGCCGTAGACGGTGCGCTCGGTCGACGAGCCCATCGCGAACTCGTCCATGTTCGTGCGGCCGACGATCACGGCGCCGGCCTCGCGCAGCCGCTCCGTGACCGTGGCGTCGAAGGGCGAGACGTAGCCCTCGAGGATCCGCGAGGCGCAGGTCGCGGGCTCGCCGGCCTGTACGATGTTGTCCTTGAGCAGGACGGGGATCCCGTCGAGCGCCGAGCGCGGCCTGCCCTCGGCGATCCGCGTGGCAGCCGCCCCGGCCTCGGCGAGGGCCGCCTCGTCGCGGCGCGCGACGACGGCCGTGAGCGGGGCGAGCGCGTCGATGCGCGCGAGGCTCGCCCGGACGAGGGCGACCGCGTCGACATCTCCCCGGTCCAGGCCCTCCCGCTGCTCCGAGAGGCCGCCTGCCAGAAGCGACTCCGCCGCGCCCATCGCCCTAGCCTTCCTCCTCGAGCACCTTCGGTACGAGGAAGGCCGTCCCCGCCCGCGCCGGCGCGTTCGCCACCGCGAGCTCGGGATCGAGCGGAGTCGCCGCCCGATCCGGGCGCAGCGGCGTGTCGAGCTCGAAGCCGTGGGCCGTCGGGGGAATCCCCTGGGTATCGAGCGCGTCGAGGGCCGCGACGTGGTCGAGGATCTGCTCGAGGTCGCGGGTCATCGCGGCGATCTCGTCATCCGAGAGCGCGAGCCGGGCGAGGCCGGCCACCCGAGCGACATCCGAGGGGGCGATCCGCGACATCCGGCGGACCTTAGCACGCGCCGCGTAGCAGCCGGATCCGCGGCCGGACGCGCGCGACCCGTCCGTCACACGCGCGCCACACACTCGCTGCACACGCGTCCCGAGACCCGCTCGCCATTGCGCGGCCCTCGGCCGAGGGGTAGCGTGCGCGCGCATATGACTGAACTCTCAGCACTTTTCGCCGATGTCGCCCCCGACATCCAGCGCGCGATCCGCGACCTCGGCTGGCATACCCCGACCCCCGTCCAGGCCGCGGCCATCCCGAAGATGCGAGCCGGCGGCGACCTGATCGTCCAGGCCCAGACCGGCAGCGGCAAGACCGGCGCCTTCGGCATCCCGCTCGTCGAGGCGATCGACACCGAGCTCGCCGAGACCCAGGCGATCGTCCTGCTGCCGACCCGCGAGCTGGCCAACCAGGTCGCGGTCGAGCTCGACGCCCTCGGCCAGTACCGCGGGGTCCGCACCCTGCCGATCTACGGCGGCGTCGCCTACGGCCCCCAGCTCGAGGGCCTCGACAAGGGCGCGCACATCGTCGTCGGCACCCCCGGCCGCATCCTCGACCACCTGAAGAGCGGCCGCATGAACCTCGACCGCACGAAGGTGCTCGTCCTCGACGAGGCCGACGAGATGCTGTCCCTCGGCTTCTGGCCCGACATGAAGGAGATCGCGAGCTACCTCCCGCGCCAGCGGCAATCGCATCTCTTCTCCGCGACGATGCCCGAGCGGGTGCGCTCGCTGTCGCGCTTCTTCCTGAACGACCCCGAAGACGTCACGATCGACACGGGCGGCAAGAACCCGCAGCAGATCGAGCACTACTACTACGTCTGCGCCGCCTCGGAGAAGGAGTCGGTCCTCGCGCGCATCCTCGAGTACGAGAACCCCGAGAGCGCGATCATCTTCTGCAACACGAAGGCCGACGTCCGCTTCATCACGGCCTATCTCGCCAAGCGCGGCTTCAACATCGACCAGATCTCCGGCGACCTCCCCCAGGCCGCCCGCGAGCGCGCGATCGCGAAGATCAAGGCCGGCAAGCTGCGCTTCCTCGTCGCGACCGACGTCGCCGCCCGGGGCATCGACATCTCCGACCTCGCCTACGTCGTCAACTACACGACCTCCGACTCGCCCGAGGTCTACGTCCATCGCACGGGCCGGACCGGCCGCGCGGGCAAGTCGGGCATCGCGATCTCCCTCGTCTCCGGCCTCGACATCGGCAACTTCAAGTTCATGCAGACCGTCGTCGGCATCGAGGTCAAGGAGAAGAAGGTCCCCGACGAGCGGGCCCTCGCGCGACGCCAGGCCCAGCGCGCCGAGAAGGACAAGGAGAAGGATCTCGACCGCCTGCGCGACAAGGCCAGGGCCGTACTGGGCGCCCTGCCCGAATCGCAGGTCGAGCCGCAGGTGACGAGCCTGCTGCCCTTCGTCGAGAAGCTCGCGGAGAGCGGCGAGGGGCGACGGGAGCTCGCGGAGTTCGCGGCGGCCTTCCTGCTCGAGCGTCCCACGACGAGCGAGCGTGCGGTCGAAGAGGACGAGACGCCGACGAAGGACGAGCCGGAGACGGCGCAGACGCGCGGCGACGACGAGGACGATCCCGAAGCGCGCGACGCGGCCCGCGCCGAGGAGGCGCCGCAGGCCGCCCGGCGTGGTCGGCGGCGGCGGCCCGGTCGCGGAGGCCGCGGGTCCGACGGCGGTGCCCCGCGCTCCGACGGGAATGGCGGCAGCCGAAGCGCCGAGGGTCGCCCCCGACGACGCAGCCGCGGCTGACTCAGCCCGCGGACGGCGGCGGCGGGAATGCGGCGCGCCGGCCCGCCGGCAGCTCCGGGCGCGTCGACGCCGAGGCGGCCACGCGAGGGAGCGGGGACTCGACGGGCCCGTCGCGTCGGGCGATCCCATGCCGGATCAGCTCGTCATCGACGCGCCGGGCGAGCTCGACGAAGGCCCGCGCGGCCGGAGAGCTCGGCTGGCTCTCGACGACGGGCAGGAAGGCGCCGACCGCCTCCGCCACCGCGGGATCCCGCGGAATCTCGCCGAGCAGCCGGAGCTCGCGGGCCAGGAAGCGGCGCGTCACGATCTGCAGCCGTTCGAAATGCCGACGCGCATCGGTGGCCTGGTTGACGACGACCCAGGGCGCCGCGGCTCGGGGCGTCGCTGCTTCGTCCCCGGGCTCCGCCCCGAGCGTCGTCCAGAGCTCGCTCGCGCGATGGAAGTCGCGACGCTCCAGCACGCGTCGACCGGGATCGCGGCTCGAGACCCGGGTCACGGCCTCCCGAACCGTCGCCAGCTTGATGAAGCGATAGGCGTCGACGGACGCGGTCGGCTCGGGCACGGTCACGACGATCCGCAGGTCGCCCGCATTGAAGAAGTCGAGGGCGTGGGCTCCCGCTCCGGCCCCGACGTCGACGAGCACCACGTCGGCCGGCAGCTTCCGCAGCTGCCGGAGCAGCCGCTGCTTCATGCCCCAATTCGGATTCGCGGTCGCGAGGGTCTCCCCGGCGCCCGCGATCAGCCAGAGATCGCGTCGCAGGGGTCGCATCACGTCGGCGAGGCTCGAGACGTCGCGCGAGAGGAAGCTGCCGAGATCGGGGCCCTCCTCGAAGGCGCCGAAGAGGGTGGCGAGATTGCTTCCGCCGAGATCGAGGTCCGCGACGACGACCTTGCGACCCCGGGCCGCCAGGGCGAGCCCGAGATTCGAAACGGTCACGCTCTTGCCTACGCCGCCCTTGCCGGATGCGACGGTCACGATCGTCGTCATGGGAGCCCTCCGCCTGGATCTCGCGGATGCTTCGGCTGCACCTGCCGACGACTTGCATGCGAAGCGCGTCCTCTCGGAGGACGCCCCGAGCACGACGAGTCGCGGAGCCGATCACGCGTCGGGCGTGGACCGGACGAGGAGATCGGTCAATCCCCCGAGCCGGGCTCGAGGATGCGAAATCGACCGAGCGCCTCCTCGAGACGCGCCGAGCGCTCCCGGAGCGCGCGGGCGGCGGCCGCCATCTCGGTCGAGGCGGACGCGTTGTCCCGCGCGACGTCATCGACCTGGACGAGGCTCGTATTCGCCTGGGCGATCGCGTCTGCCTGCTCGCGACTCGCTGCGGCGATCTGGGAGACGAGCTGACTCGCCTCGGAGACCGACTCCACGATTCGCGAGAGCGACTCGGCGGTCGACTCGGCGATCTGTCGACCGCGAGCCACCCGACCCGTCGCCCCCTCGATCAGCTCCGTCGTCTCGCGGGCGGCCTCGGCGCTCCGCTCGGCGAGGCTGCGCACCTCCTCTGCGACCACGGCGAAGCCCTTGCCGTGGGCACCGGCGCGCGCCGCCTCGACCGCGGCGTTGAGCGCGAGCAGGTTCGTCTGGAAGGCGATCTCGTCGATGACCTTGATGATCCGCGAGATGCTGACCGACGCGTCGTCGATCGCCTGCATCGCCTCGAGCATCTCCTTCATCCGCTCGTCGCCGGCCTCGCCGAGCTCGCTCGCCTCGCTCGCGAGTCGCATCGCCTCCTCGGCGTGCCCCGCACTCTGCTCGGTCTGGCTGGAGATCTCCTCGATCGTGGACGCGATCATCTGCACCGAGTCCGACGAGCGCTCCGCGTTCCGGGAGAGATCGCGGCTCGTGACCGCGAACTGCTCGCTCGTCTGCGAGACCTCGTGGGCGGAGCCACGAACCTCGACCAACACCTCGTTCAGCCCTTCGAGCATCCGGTTCATCGCCGCACCCATCCGTGCGAGCTCTCCGACGCCGTCTTCCGCGACGCGCATGCGGAGGTCCCCATCCGCCGCACGATCCAGCACCCCGACCGCATCGAGGATCGGGCCGGAGACCCGTCCGGCCAGGACGCGCGCCAACAGGACGACGACGATCGCGAGCACGACCAGCGCCGCGACCGTCCAGAGCGCGGCCTGGCGCTCCGCTCGGGCCGAATCCGAACGCAGCTGCGCGACGGGCTCGAGCGCCTCCCCGAGGCCGATGTCGGCGATCACGGCCCAGACGAAGGCACCGACGCGAGCGGGGGCAAAGGCGGTGATCACCTCGCGATCGTGGATGCTTCGGCCGATGCGCGTTCCGCGCCCGCCTCCCAGCGCGTCCGCGACCAGGGCCTCGGGGATCCGCCGCGCGTCCGGCTCGGCGAAGGCCGCAGCGACGCTGTATCGCGTGGGATCGACGTAGGAGTCGGATCGCAGCAGCCGATCGGGCCCGACGACGAAGACCTCGCCCGTCTCCCCCAGTCCGGCTCGCGTGCTCATGATCTCCGAGATGCGATCGAGCGGGACCTGGAAGATCGCGGCGCCGATCCGCTTCCCGCCGTCGAAGATCGGACTCGCGAGGAAGCTCGCCGGCGACTCGTAGGACGGCGCATAGCGGGCGAAGTCCACCATGGCGACCGCGTCCGCGGCCGTTGCCGCGGTCGTCCTCCGGAACACCTCGGCGAGATTCGATTCCGCGTAGGGTCCATCGACGAGCGAGGTCGCGTAGTCGAGCTCCTTGAAGACCGAGTACACGACGCGACCGGTCTCCGCGTCCACCAGGAAGATGTCGTAGTAGCCGAAGCGCTCGAGGTAGCTCCGGACGATGGGGTGCAGGGTCGCGTGAAGGTCGTTGTAGTGGGTGCGGCGGGCGTCGGCGTCGAGCGCGAGCTTCGCCCCCAATGGATTCGGATTGGCTGCGATGTACGCGTACTGGAGCGTGATCGTGTCCTCGTCCAGACCGTCCACGATGCGCCCCCAATCGACGTCGCGGCCGTTCCGGTCCCTGTACTCCCCGCCGAACTCCTCGACGTAGAAGCGGCGCAGCGAAGCGCGCATGGTCTCGAACGAAGGCAGCTGGTCACGCGCCTCCCGGCGGAAGCGCCCGACTGCGCCCGGCAGCTCGCGCATCGCCTCGACCACCATCTCGTTCTCGGAGAACGTGCGCACCTGATCCTCGAGGAGATGGAAGTAGTCCTCGAGTGCGAGGCGACGCGCTTCGACCTCGCCTTCGAGGCCGCTTTGCGCCCGGTCGAGCAGCGCGAGCTCGGCGTCCTTCGCGGCCTCCTCGAGCGACTGGTGCGTCCGCGCCCATCCCACGATCGCAACGACCAGGGCGGGAAGTACGCCGACGCCGATCATCAGCCAGACCAGGCGCGATCGGAGTCCGGATCGGGAAGAAGTCGGGGCCATGCTCATTCCTCGTCCGAGCAGGCGCGTCCGCGCCGGAGTTCGTTCCACGAGCGGCTCCTCATGCCCGGAGCATCTCGAGCAGGGACTCGGCCTCGACCAGCGTCTCGACGATCAAGGACTCGAGCCGGGCGGGATCGAGACCGAGGCGCATGACGGCGCCGTGATCGAACCGGTACTGCATCTCGTCGACGCCGCCGGCCCCGCCCACCATCATCGCCACGAGGTCCGCGACGTGGACGACGTCGACGATCTCCTGGTGTTCGGGTGACGCGATGGACGGGCGATGATGATGGGCGATGACCTCGTGCTGCGCGGCGGAGAGCCCGTAGTGATCGGCGACGAGGTAGCCGACCTCGCAATGGTCCATCCCGATCAGCTGACGCTCCGACTCGAGGAAGTCGCTCGCCGGGGTCGAGCGCAGCGCCCCGAACGAGCTCATCGACCGCGGCATCCGCTTGGCGAGCAGCGCGGACATCACGACCTTGCCGACGTCCCGGAGCAGACCGGCCGTGAAGGCGTGCGTCGGGGCCACCCCCGGCACCTGCACCGCGAGCAGCCGGGCAGCGACGGCGCCGTGCAGGCTTCCCGTCAGCAGCTGGTCGCCGCTCAGTCGGTACCCCTCGAGTGGCACCGAGAGCAGACTGCTCGCACCGCTCGCGAGGGCGACGCTGACGAGGGCCCGCTCGCCGATCACGGCCACCGCGCGGTCGACGGTCTCGACGCGTTCCGCGAGGGCGTGTGCAGAGACGTTGGCCATGCGCAGGACACGAAGCGTGAGCGGCGCATCGCACTCGATGATCTCCCGGAGGTCCGCGAGGGAGCAGCTCCGGGCCTCGAGCTGCTCGAGGATCGAGGCGGCCGTATTCGAGAGCGGAGCGAGTCCGCGGATCGCGTCGTCGATCCGCCTCCGATCGATCGATCGCATCAGCCGCCTCCTTGCAGCGAAGCCAGGAGCACGCCGAGACGCCCCGCGTCCACCTCGTATACACAGGCCATCGCGTCCTCACCCGGGCGCAGCGACCCACGACCGGATTTGGGCAGACCGAGCTGCGTCTCCGCTCCCGTCGTCTCGAGCGCGGCCAGCCAGCGACCGCCGATCGCGTTCGTCAGCTCTTCCAACACGGCGAGCTCCGTCGCCTCGTCGGTGGTCTGCTCCCCCGTGACGGAGCGGGCGAGGCTCTTCGCCGTTTCGGGATCCGTGACCAGCACCAGTCGACCGGAGCCGGGCGAGAGGAGATCGATGCTCGACCAGAGTCGGCTCTCGTCCTCCCAGTCGAAGTCCTGGTCCTCCGATCGATCGCAGATCGTGAAGGCCATACCCTCGAGCGAATCCCCCAGGATCCCGTCGAAGACGTCGTCGAGTGTGAGCTTCATCGCTCCTCGGCCTCCTGCCGCTCGCGGATCTCCTCGACGGCGGCCGCGAGCAGCGGCGGCGACACCGGCTTCTCGACCAGGTGGTCGACGCCCCGCTCACGCAGCTCCCTGCGCCGGGCGTCGTCGAGGATGCTGCTGATGACGATGACCGGGATGCCGACCAGCCGGGGATTCGCCTTGATCTTCCGGACCATCGACACGCCGTCCAGGACCGGCATGTTGAGATCGGCGAGGATCAGGTCGGGCGCCTCCTCGCGAATCATGTCGAGGGCCTCCTGTCCGTTCCGGGCTTCGCGGATCTTCTCCCCGACGCCGATGCTGCTCAGACATTTCACGGCGATCCGCCGCGCCACGGCCGAGTCGTCCACCACCAGGATCGACTTCATGACGCTCTCCTAGATCTCCCAGGGCTCGCTGCGAGCGGAGCTGATCCGCGTGCGACCCTGGTCGACGTCGACTTCGACCGTTCGACTGATCGTGCCCCCGACGTCCTCGCTCCTCGGGGCGAGCCCGAAGCTCCAGAGGACCTTGCGGACGGCGAGCTGGTTCTTCCTTCCGACATCGAAGCGCTTGCCTATGTCGAGGACCGTCGCGCCGCCGATCAGCTTCACGATCAGATCGGTCTCGCCACGACGCATGCCGGCGTCGACCATCCGGTCGAGCAGGGCGGGGATGCCCGTATCGGCGAAGTAGCCCGGACTGCTCTTCGCGCGCTCGGGATTGGTCGCAGAGTCGGGCAGCGCGACGTGCACCATGCCGATCAACCGGACCTTCGGATCCATGAGCACGGCGGCGACGCACGAGCCCAGGGCGAAGGTCTTGATCACGTCGCCCGGGGCGTGGACGACGTCGAGCTCACCGACTCCGATCACCCGATCAGCCACCCTTCGCCTCCGCGGGGTCCGCCATCCCGATCAACGTCTCGGCGATCTTCCCGAGCGGAACGAGTCGCTCCGCACCCCCCGCCGCCTGCGCGGCCTTCGGCATGCCGAACACGACGCTGGTCTCGCGGTCCTGGGCGAAGGTGCGTGCACCGGCAGCCCGGAGCGCCGCGAGACCTCTCGCCCCGTCTTCGCCCATTCCCGTCATCACGACCGCGACGCAATTCGGGCCGAGCACCCGTGCCGCACTCGTGAAGAGGACGTCGACGCTGGGGCTGTGACCGTTGACCTTCTCCTCGTCGGTGCAGCAGATCGAGACGCCGTCCGAGCCGGCGAGCAGCCGCATCTGGTAGCCACCCGGTGCGAGGAGGACGCGACCCCGCTCGAGGCGATCCCCCGTCCGCGCCTCCCGCACCTCCATCGCACAGATGCGGTCGAGCTGCTGGGCGAGCCGTGGCGTGTAGCGCCCCGGCATGTGCTGGACGATCAGCGTCGCCGGCGCATCCGCGGGCATCCGCTCGAGCACCTGGGCCAGCGCCTCGGGGCCACCGGTCGAGGCCCCGATGCAGAGCGTCATCCGATCGGACGAGATCGGGGCGACGAGCCGAGCGCCGCCGCCCGACGCGATGCCATGCCGAACGGCCGCGAGATTCGCCGCGGCGGCCGTATGGATCTTCGACCGCAACGTCGTCAGGAACTCGCCCTCGGCCTCGCCGGGGCCGCTCGGCTTTGCCACGAAGTCGACTGCGCCCGCCGCCAGACAGGCCAGCGTCGCCCCGGCCCCTTCCTGCGTGAGCGAGCTGACCATGACGACCGGCAGCGGCCGTACGCCCATCAGGCGGCGCAGGAAGTCGAGCCCGTTCAGCCCGGGCATCTCGACGTCGAGCGTCATCACGTCCACCTCGAGCTCGTCGAGCATCCGCTTGGCGACGAAGGCGTCCTCGGCGGCACCCACGACCTCGATGTCGGGATCCGCCTCGAGCCCGATCGAGAGGCGCTTGCGCACGAAGGCCGAGTCGTCGACCACCAGGACACGTACGGGACGGCCCATCTCATTCTTCTCCTGCGATGACGGAGCCGCTTCTCATCGGCTTCTGGAAGATTCCCGGTCCCACGAAACGGAACTCGGTCGCGCCTCGTTCGAGCGTCTCGGAGAGCCCGAGGAAGAGGTATCCCCCTTCGCTCATGACGTCGTAGATCCGGGACGCGACGGCCCTTCGGATCTCTGCGGAGAAGTAGATCATGACGTTCCGACAGAAGACGACGTCGAACCGGGACTGGAAGGGATAGCTGGGACGCATCAGGTTGAGCCTTCGAAAGGTGACCTCGCGCCGGAGCGACTCGACGATCCGCATCCTGCCCTCGTCGATGGGCTCGAAGTAGCGCTTCACCCATCGCTCGGGGAGCACGGACACGGCGTCCGCCGCGTACTCCCCTCGCCGTGCGACGTCGAGCGCCTCCTGGGAGACGTCGGTCGCGAGCAGGCCCGCCCGCCATCGGTTGGCCTCGTTGCGGAGGAGCTCGTCGATGATCATCGCGAGCACGTAGGGCTCCTGTCCCGTGGAGCTGGCCGCGCACCAGACCCGGAGGTCGAATCGGTTGCGCGCGCGCAGACGCTCGACGACCTCGGGCAGCACACGCTGGGCCATGCACTCGAAGTGCGCCGACTCGCGATAGAAGAAGGTGTGATTCGTCGAGATCGCATCCGCCAGCTCGCCGAGCGCGGCGGCATCGCGATGCGACTCCAGCCAGTCGACGTAATCGTCCATGCTCGAGAGCGCGTACTTCTCGACGAGGTGGCGCAGACGCGACGTGATGAGCGTCGACTTGTCCTCGCCCAGGGTGATGCCGAGCTCACGCTGGATCAAGGCGCGAATGCGTCTGTGGTCACCCGGGTCCATGAATGGACGTCTCGATCCTTCCCGTCTCGCGACGGTCCCTAGTACCGACCGAACTCCGCATCATCGAGCTCCGTGCCCGAATGCCGACTCCCGCCGTCCGAATCGTCCGGATCCGAGCGCGTCGCGCTCGATCGATGCGGGGCCGCGGGCTCGCCCCAGTCGGACAGGTCGGGGGTGTCGACGTTCGTCGGCCGTGCCCCCCAGCCATCCGCCTGGACATCGTCTTCGTCGTCGAACGCCGACGACGACTCCTCCACGACGCCGCTCCCGGACCCGCCCGCGTCCGACTCCTCGCGCCCGCCCGCAACGGCGCTCGAGGACGGCCGCTCGGCCGCCGACCCATCCCAGCCATCGCCGTCGGCACCCGCCGGAAGGACGAAGCCACTCAGGGCGCCTCGTACACCGGCGGCCTGACACTCGAGTTCCTGGGCCGCACGCGACATCTCGTCGGCGGCGTAGGTGTTCTGCTGGGTGACGCGATCGACCTGGGCGAGACCCGAGTTCATCTGGCTGATGCCTTCGGCCTGCTCGCTGCTCGCGACGGCGATCTCCGATACCAGGTCGGCCGAGCGACCGATCGATGCGACGATCGAGGAGAGCGACTCCGCCATGCGCTCCGCGGTCCGACGCCCCTGATCGACCTTCTCGGCGGAGCCTTCGATCAGCTCCGTCGTCTCCCGAGCGGCCTCGGCACTCCGCTCCGCGAGATTGCGCACCTCTTCGGCGACGACCGCGAAGCCCTTTCCGTGCTGACCGGCCCGAGCCGCCTCGACGGCTGCGTTCAAGGCCAGGAGGTTCGTCTGGAACGCGATCTCGTCGATGACCTTGATGATCCGGGAGATGTTCTGACTGGCCTCGTCGATCTCACGCATCGACTCGACCATGGACTTCATCTGCTCGTCGCCGGCCTCGGCGTCGGCGCGCGCCGCGGCGGCCAGGTTCATCGCCTCCTGGGCGTTGTCCGCATTCTGTCGCGTGCGACTCGCCATCTCCTCCATCGTCGCGCTCATCTCTTCGAGCGACGCCGCCGACTGGCTCGCATTCTCCGAGAGCGACCGGCTCGATCGAGCGACCTCCTGGCTGCCGACGGCGACCTCGGCCGACGTCGCCGAGACCTGACCGAGGACGCTCGAGAAGTGTGCGACCAACCTCGCGAGGCCCGACGAGATCCGTCGCAGCTCGTCGGGCCCGGCCGCCGCGATCCGCAGATCCAGATTGCCCGAGGCGAGACTCTCGATCACCTCGCAGCAACGCTCGAGCGGCGCCGCGAGGATGCGTCGGATCGTCCCGTCGGCGATCACCACGAGTCCGAGGAAGAGCGCGCACAGGATCAGGAGCCCGCGAGCGTCGAATGCGCTCGGGTCCGGGACCAGCGCGCTGCGCTCGACGACCTGAGCCAGGGACCAGACCGGCCCCGTCGGCGCGCCCGGCGGACGAACGGGCGCGTACAGGTAGAGTCGATCCCCCGCCTCGACGAGGCCTTCGCGCTGCGTCGGATCGCCGCTCCGCACCGCCTCCAGAACGCGCCCTGCGGCCTCGCGCTCCCCCGCCGTGCCGAACGGGCCGGTCGGGACCACACGCTGCTCGTCGTCGACGAGCCAGGAGGTGACCGCCGAGGCCGGAACCGACGCGGTCGACGCGAGACCCGGGCCGGCGACGTCCAGCACGGCGAGCAGCCGCGTGCGATCGATCGGTTCGACGGGCATGACGAGTCGGATCGAAACCGCGCCGTTCGCGCCGAGCAGCCAGACCGACGCCCGTCCCTGCGAGCCGCGCACCCGCGAGAAGAGGGCCGCCCGTTCGTCGTCATCCAACCCGGGCGCAGCGCCGACGGCCGCACCGTCGCGAGCGAACCCGACGCAGTCGCGCCCGTCCTCGTCGACGAGCCGGATCGCACGATCGGACTCCTCGACCTCGAGCAGGGCGACCGCGATCCGGGCGGCGATCGCCGCGCGCGCGGCCGTACAGCCCTTTTCCGACGCAGCCTCCAACCCGCCGGGACCCTCCGATTCCGACACGGACCAGGGACGCATCACCAGCTCGAGATCGCGCCGACGCGCCTCGAGGAAGGCTTCGATCCGCGCCGCCTCGTTCGAGACGTCGCCGCGCAGGCGCTCGACCCGATCCTCGACCAGCGCGCGCCGCACGGACGACTGCCCGAACCATGCGTCGGCCGCGAAGGCCACCGTCAACAAGGCCACGATCAGTACCCTCAGGCGGGCTCGCAGGCTGCTCGTGTGGCGCTCCCAGAAGGATTCTCGAGCAGCACTCGAGCCCGCGCTCCGAATGCGCTGCGTTCCGCTCTTCGCGGTGCGCTCCGTCCGGTCTCGTCCTGCCATGGTCCCTTCCCGCTTCATGCCGCGACGCTCTCGTCGGATCGGGCCTGTCGCTCGAGCAACCGATCGAGGCAGAGCAGGATCCGCACGCCCGCCGTCGTACGAACCAGGCCGCGGATCATCGCGTTCCGGGTCGACACCTCGCTGCGCGCCTCCACGACGTCCGCCTCGTCGACGTCGATCACGTCACACACCGTGTCGACGACGACCCCGACGCCCTCTCCCTCGTAGCTGCAGACGATCACGCAGGTGCGCTCGTCCGCTTCGCGCGCCTGGATCCCCATCCGACGTCGCGCATCGACGACGGGAACGACGGTGCCGCGCAGATTCATCACGCCGAGTACGTAGTCCGGCACGTCCGGAACCGGCGTCGCCCGCTGCGCGCGTACGATCTCTCGGACGCGTCGAAGCTCGATGCCGTAGACCTGACCGGCGAGCTGGAAGGTCAGATGCCGACCCGACCCCTCGTTCGCGACCTCGTCGTCGAGATGCCCCTCGAGCTCGTCGAGCCCGACGTCGTCCATGCTCACGACGCTCCTCCCCCGATTCCCTCATTCATCGCCGACGCCCCGCGACGGGCTCGCCCTCAGGTCGCCTTCGATCGAGCTCACGTCCAGGATCAGGCTGATGTCCCCGTCCGAGAGGATCGAGCAGCCCGACACACCGCGGAGCGAGCCCAGGTAGGCGGGCAGCCCCTTGATCACGGTCTGCCGCTGCCCGATCACCTCGTCGACGAAGAGGCAGAAGCACTCCTGGTCTTCGACGACGATCGCGATCCCGTCCTCCAGCCGTTCGGCGCGCGCCTCGACGCCGTGGTAGTCGTGGAGACGCAGCATCGGGATCAGGCCCTCTCGCACCCGAACCATCTCGCCACCACCATTCAGGCGCGTGACGTCGGCGGTCTCGATCGGAATCGACTCGCGGATCGAGAGCAGGGGCAGCGTGTAGACGAGGTCGCCGACGCGAACGAGCATGCCTTCGATGATCGCGAGCGTGAGCGGAAGACGGATCGTGATCTGGGTGCCGACGCCGAGCTCGCTCGCGATCTCGACCTTTCCGCCGAGGTTCTCGATGTTGCGTCGGACGACGTCCATGCCGACGCCGCGGCCGGAGACGTCGGTCACCTTCGAGGCCGTCGAGAAGCCTGCCTCGAAGACGAAGCGGAAGATCTCCGGGTCGCGCAGCTCCTGGGCCGCTTCCTCGTCGATCAGCCCGCGAGAGACGGCCTTCGCGAGGATCGCCTCGCGATCGAGGCCCTTGCCATCGTCCTCGATCAGGATCCAGATCTCGCCGCCCTGATGACGGGCCTCGAGGCGCACACGCCCCATCCGAGGCTTGCCCGCGGCATTCCGGACGTCCGGCATCTCGATGCCGTGATCGACGGAGTTGCGCACGATGTGGACGAGCGGATCGCCGATCGCCTCGACGACCGTCTTGTCGATCTCCGTCTCCTCACCGGCGAGCTCGAGCTCGACCTCCTTGCCCTGCTTTCGCGCGAGGTCACGAACGACACGGAGCATCTTCCGGAAGGTCGCGCCGATCGGGATCATCCGCGTCGACATCGCGACGTCCTGCAGGCTCCGGGTGATCCGATTCAGGTGGACCGCAGCCTTCTCGAAGCGCGGGAGATGGAGCCCTTCGACGTCCGGACTGTGCGTGACCATCGTCTCGGCGAGGATCAGCTCGCCGACCAGATCCATCAGGTGATCGAGCCGCTCGAGATCCACCCGGATCGTGCCCTTCGAAGCCTTCGCACCCGGTGCCGGCGAGGCACGGCGGATGGGACCGCCCGGCTCCTCCGATCCGGATGCCGCGTCGATCGGCCCGGGACTCGACGCCGCTTCCGGCACGGACGGTGATTCGACGGTCGCAGCAGGCGGCGCGGGCTTCTCGAACCGCGCCTCGTCGCTCTCGACGCGCTCATCGGGCGCCCGGGTCGCCAGCGGAATGCGATCGGCTTCACTGGCTTCGGCGGGGCGCACGGGCGCGGACGCGAACACGGGCGCGACCGCATCGTCCACGCCGATCTCGTCGGTCGGCCCCGACGCTGCGACGCTCGGCGGATCGGCGGCGGGACTCGCCTCGGGTACGGCGCCTCCCTTGCCTCCCCCGGGTCGCGTCGACTCGATCAGGACCTCCAGCCGCTGTGCGATGGCGCGACCTTCCTCCTCGTGTCCACCGTCGTTGAACGTGACCTCGACCTGATCGAGCAACACGTTCACGAAGTCCATCGTGCGACAAAGCGCCGTCACGTGCTCGGAACGCAGCAACGCCGGCTCCTGCCGGAAGAGGTCGAGCAGCGACTCTGCGGAATGCGTGACCGAAACGATCGTGTCGAGACCGAGAAAGCCGGCGCTGCCCTTCATCGAGTGGAACGCACGGAAGATCGAATCGATCACGCCCGGATCGACTTCGCCGATGGCGCCGGAGGAGCCCTCGAGCTCGAGCAGGACGGGCTCGACCTCGGCGAGCATGTCCCGGCTTTCGCTGCAGAACTCGCCGCATAGCTCGTCGTTGTCGTCCCAGGATTCGCTCATCGAATCGGGTCCCCATGCGACCGCACGCGAAGGTCGTCCACTCGCGGAAGATCGGAACGCAAGCCGCGCCCCTTGAACGAAATGCTTGGTGACCAGAGACCACACCCAGGACTAACACCTAGAACGCCGGCCACCGGTCTTTTCCCGACACACGACTGGTACCGACACCCGATCGAGTGCGACGGCGAGCAGGTCGATATAGGCGCGTCGACGAACGACGAATGGGCACCCCGAGGCCGAGATCGAATGGGACGAGCGGTTCGCGACGTGCGCGAGGAAGAGCGCACGAGTCAGATCGTCGAGTTCGGCGTCGGATCCGGACGTTTCGGAATCCCCGTCGAACGCGTGCGGGAGATGACGTCGCTCGGACACCTCGACCGGATCGCCGGCGCGCCGCCCTGGATCGCCGGTGTGATCCGACTCCGCGAGGAGATCCTTCCCGTCGTCGATCTGCGGCTCCGCCTCGGACTGCCCAGCCTCGAGGACGAGCGTCGCTCCCTGCTCGCGGAGCTGACGCGCTGTCGCGAGTGGCATTCCGGCTGGGTCGAGCGCGTCCTGGCAGAAGGACCGAAGCGCACGGGCGTCGCGAAGGCGTCGGATCGGGATCTCTGCGACGAGCGCTTCTGGACCGGCCACATCTACGACGAAGTACCGCGACTCCGTCAGATCGCCGATCGGGCCCACGCAAACCACGACGAGCTCCATGCGGCCATCCGTGACATGCATTGCGCGTCCGGCGAAGAGCCGGAGTCCACGACGTCGGACCTGCTCGCCGAGGTCGAGATCCGCGCGGCTTCGTTCGACCTGCAGATCGAGGAGCTCCAGCGCCAGGTCTCCGAAGGCACCAGGCCCATGGTCATCGTCGTGACAGTCGACGACGTCTGCACCTGCCTCCAGGTCGACCGGGTCCATTCGGTCGTGTCCTTCCGCGACGCCCAGAGAAGCCCCGCACCGCTCGGGAGCCTCGTGACGAGCGACGGTACGCAGCTCGTGTCGCAGGTCGTCAAGACGGAGAAGGATCCGCGGGTCGTACAGGTCCTCGACGTGGACAACCTGCTCACGGCGGCGCCCCGCCCGGCACCCTGAGACGTGGACCGAAGATTTCCCCCGGCACACAATCTGCGTAATCGGCGGGGATGGATGACCTCTCCCCCTACCGCCGCCCCCCGTTCTGCCCCCACGCCGACTGCGATTCCCGTTCGCAGTCAACCACTTGGCGCTTCATCAAGAAGGGCTTCTACCTCCGCCGTCGCAGGCCCCACCGCGTCCAGAAGTACCAGTGTTCACGCTGCCGGCGTTACTTCAGCGCCTCCTCCTTCTCCACCCGATACTGGCTCCGAAGGCCCGAGCTCCTCGAGCCCGTCTTCCATCGACTCGTGTCTTGCTCCGGGTTCCGCCAGATCGCCCGCGAGTACGGTGTCTCACACTCCACCGTCCGGAGGATGAGCGACCGGCTGGGACGGCATTGTCTTCTCTTCCACGAGCGACGTAGACCGAAGTCGTGTCCGACCGAGCCGCTCGTCCTCGACGGGTTCCGGAGCTTCGAGCACAGCCAGTACTGGCCGATGGACCTGAACCTCGTGGTGGGCGGCGAGAGCCTCTTCGTCTACGGGTTCAACGATGCGGAGCTGCGGCGGAGCGGGACGATGCGGCCGGCTCAGGCTGCGAAGCGGGAGCTCCTCGAGAAGCGCTATGGCCGGCCGGATCCCCAGGCGACGCGGAAGCGGGTGGAGGAGCTGTTGCGGCGGGTTGTGCCACCGGGTGGATGCGTCGTGCTTCGGAGCGACGAGCACCAGGCGTATCCGCGAGCGATCCGGAGGCTCCGGGACCGGACTTTCATCCACGAGCAGACGAGCTCGAAGGTGGCGCGGACGACCAAGAACCCACTCTTCGCGGTGAACCTGTCGGATCTGCTGATCCGGCACTCGAGTGCGAACCACAAGCGGGAGACGATTGCGTTCTCGAAGCGGAGGCAGTCGGCGTTGTATCGGTTGGCGATCTGGAGCGTGTGGCGGAACTACGTGAAGGATCGGTCGGAGAACCGGAGGCGGGGGACGCCGGCGAAGGCCGTGGGCATCACCGAGCGGTCGCTCTCGGTTCGGGAGGTCTTGGCGCGGCGGTGTTTTCCGTGGCGGGTGCGGACGGTCCGGGGCTGGCTGGCAGAGTGCTACTTCGGGCGGATCGGGACGAGGGCGGTCGAGCGATGTGGGGCGCACGAGGCGAGGTATGCGGTGTAGGCGTGGGCGAGACAGCGATGGGATGCCGCAGTCGGATCGCGAGCGGCCAGGAGAAATCTTCAGTCCACGTTTCAGGGGGCGACGGTCTGCCCCGAGCGGACGAGGTCCCGAGGCGCCACACGGTAGGCGTGAAGCGTATCGTCGAGCTTCTCGCGCGTGATGAAGCCGAGCTCGACCGCCAGATCCGTGAAGCTCGGGCGCGCGACGTCCTGCATGTGCAGGAGATCGGCGAATCCGTGCTTCGTGATGTAGCCGAGGTCGATCGCGATCTCGCCGAAGCGCTGGTTGCGAACGGCCTGCTCCGAGAGGACGTTCATGACCTCGGCCATCGAGAGAACACGAGACTCGAGCGCCAGCCGTCCCACGGCGGGCGTGCGTCGATCCTGCTCCTCGCAGATCGCGAAGAATTGATCCTTGGTCAGGAGCCCCCGACGAACGAGATAGACACCGATCAAGCTCTTCCCCCTACGCGCGTCGGGATTCGTTTCCGCACTCAGGACCAGGTCGAGAAGACTCGGACCTCGAGCGGGTCGTCGCCCAGGCGGCCCGCGATCACGATGCTGGACCGCGCGTCGCCATCGTTCGATTCGGCGACGTCGGATTCTCCGAACGGCCCGGGCACCCCGAGATCGTACGAGCTCCCCGCGTCCGCGAGTCGTCGCTTGCACGCACCCGCGATCATGTTGAGCAGCTCGCAAGCGGCATCCTCGACGTCGTCCTCGGACATCTCGGCTTCGTCGACGCCCAGGATGTTCGACCCGACGTCACGAGCCAGCTCGCTCCGGATCCGGAGCACGATTCTGGCCCAGGACGATCCGAAGAGCTCGACCGTCATCACGCATGCCTTGTCGCCGAGGATCGCCGGCACGTCGAGCCCGGGCTCCTCGACGAAGTCGCGAAGGACCATGGTGTCGAAGACCTCTTCGATCGCGGAGCCCAGGGCGTCGCGCCAGACCTGCTCGCTCGTCTCCATCGTTCTCCTCCGACTCGCCGGGAGCGCAGGCCCCGGTTCGTCCGACTCATTCGATCCCCAGCACGTCCATCATGCTCGTCACGAGCGTTTCCCGTGTGAAGGGCTTGCTCACGTAGGCGGCGGCGCCACAGCGCATCGCCATCTCGCGCCGCTCCTCCTGACTCTCCGTCGTGAACATGATCACGGGGATGTCGTGGTAGCGCGGATTCGCCTTCATCCTCTGCAGGCATCGCAGCCCGTCGAGCCGCGGCATGTTCCAGTCGAGGACGACGAGAGAGATGTCGGCGGACTCCTTCGCAAGAACCTCGAGCGCCTCGCGTCCGTCGCCGGCCTCGAGGAAATCGAGGTCGAGCATCTCCGCCACGCTGCGTACGACGCGGCGAATCATCCGGGAATCGTCTACGACGAGCACCTTCATCGTTCCTGCTCCAGCCTGGCCGTGTAATAGAGATGGCGTCCGCTGCGGACCATCTGGAAGAGCCTGGTGGCGCCCTGCGCCGACTCCGATCCGCCGAGGATGAGCGCGCCCTCCGGGCAGAGTGCGGAGGCGATCTTCCGGAAGATCTCGAGCTTGAGCTCGTTCGAGAAGTAGATCAACACGTTCCGACACAGGATGAGGTCGAAGCGGCCGAGTAGAGCGAAGCTCTGCTGCAGGTTGAACCTCTGGAAGCGCACCATCGACTTGATCGCCGGCACGACCTCGATCGTGCTGCCCGAGCTCTCGAAGAAGCGATCGGCGTATTGCGGCGGCAGGCCACGCGAGGCGGCCATCTGGTCGTATGCCCCGCGCCTGGCGATCTCGAGCGCCTGGGGCGAGATGTCCGTGGCGACGATCTCGAAGGCTTCGGGCTTGACCGAGACGAGCCCTTCGTCCTGGATGAACTCCCGGATCGTCATCGCGACGCTGTAGGGCTCCTGGCCGGTCGAGCAGGCCGCGCTCCAGATCCGGACGCGATTGCGGCGCCCCTCCGAGAGCTCGGCGCAATAGCGCGGAAGCAGCGCCGTCCGCAGGATGTACCACGGGCCGTCGTCACGGAACCAGAGCGTCTCGTTCGTCGTGATCGCATCGACGATGCGGTCCATCAAGGGGCCGTCGGGAGCGGCCGCTCGGGCGCGGGTGTAGAGCTCTGAGAAGGTGTCGACCCCCTCTTCCTCGATCAGGGACGCGAAGCGGGAAGCGATCAGATAGGACTTCCGCTCGGAGACGAGGATCCCCGTTCGCTCCTCCACCAATCGGCGGAGCAGCTCGAACTCATCGTTCGATAGTTCGGGAGACGTTCGGGCCTTCAAGACTTCTGGATCCCCCTGCGCATCGTCACCGCGATCTCTTCGAGCGACAGCACCTCGTCGACCAGCCCCGACCGCACGGCAGCGCCCGGCATGCCCCACACGACGCTCGTCGCTTCGTCCTGCGCGATGCAATAGGCACCCTTCTCGCGCAGGGCGCGAAGCCCCTGCGAGCCGTCTTCGCCCATGCCGGTCATCAGGAAGGCGAGGACGTCCCCATCGAAGTTCGCCGCGACCGATCGCCACATGACGTCCACCGACGGTCGGCATCCGTTGACGGGCTCGTCCTCCACGACGCCCAGCCGGTAGCGACGATCGCCGGGCCGTCTCCTGCAGAGCTCCGTATGGAAGCCGCCCGGCGCCAGGACGATCGAGCCGGGCTCGAGCGCCATGTCCTGCTCCGCCTCGACGACCGGCCGTCCTGCGTTGCGCGAGAGCATGGCCGCGAGCTGAGACGTGAAGGCACGACCCATGTGCTGCACGATCACGACCGGCGGCAGACGAATACCCGCGATCTCCCGGAGCACGACCTCCAGGGCGGCCGGTCCACCGGTCGAGATCCCGATCAGCACGAGGTCGAAGGCGTCCGCCAGGGACGAAGTCTCTACGGGCACGCTCTCGACCCGCTCGACCGGTCTCGATTGTCGCCGCTTCGCGACGCTGACGGCGAGGTTGCGGAGCGCGAGATCGAGTCGCTCCTCGTAGGTCGACCCTTCGCTCCGACCCGACGCGCGGGAGACGAATTCGAGCGCCCCACCCGCGAGTGCACGCATCGTCATCCGGGACTCCGCGCTCCGCGAAGTCACCACGACGTCGACCTCACGACTGCCTTCTCCGATCCGGGTGAGCACGTCGATGCCGGAGGGATCGCCGATCTCGAGGGCGAGGAAGAGCACGTCGGGCTCGAGTGTCTCGAGCTCCTCGAGCACCTGCTGCCCCGTCGTCGCCGCGCCAACGGGCTCGAAGCGGCGATCCCGAGCGATCACGCGACGCAGGATGCCGAGAGCGTCTTCGTCGGGCTCCGCGATCATGACTCGAATCGGTGACGACAAGGGTCCCCTTCCCCTTCAGACCACGAAGGCCTGCACGAGCTCCTGCAGACGCGCGGCCAGGGCACTCATGTGCTTGGCGGCCTCGTCCGTCTGGGCCGCACCGCGCGCACTGGCTCTCACGCTCTCGTTGACCTGCTGGATGCTGGCGGACGTCTGGTTCGCCCCCATCGACGCCTCGGCCGCACTCCGGGCGATCTCGTTCGCGCCCTGGGAGAGCTCCTCGGCGTTCTTCGCGATCTCCGAGGTCCCGTCGGAGCACTCCCGTACGTTGTTCGTGACGACGTGGGCCGACTCGGCGGCGGCGGAGACCTCCTCGGCGATCCTCGCGGCGCTCTCGCGCTGGGTCGCGACCGAGGAGGCGATCACGCCGGAGATCGTGTTGATCTCGTCGATGATCCCGACGATCTCGTGGATCGCTTCGACCGAGCCACGCGTCGCTTCCTGCATGTACGAGATCCGGGTCCGGATCTCGTCCGTCGCCGAAGCCGTCTGCTTGGCGAGCTCCTTGACCTCGTTCGCGACGACGGCGAAGCCGCGACCTGCCTCGCCCGCGGAGGCCGCCTCGATCGTCGCGTTCAGCGCGAGCAGGTTCGTCTGCTCGGCGATGTCGTTGATGACGTCGACGACCTTGCCGATCTCCTCGGCGGACTGGCCGAGGCGGCCGACCGTGTCGTTGGTCTCCTTGGCGGCGGAGGCGGCACGGGTCGCGATGTCCGAGGCCTGGTTCGATCGTTCGGCGACCTCGCCGAGGGAGGTGCTCATCTCCGTGACCGCAGTCGCGACCGTGTTCACGTTTCCTGCCATGCCCTCGACGTTGGCCGTGACGTTCGCGAGATTCGTCGACATCTGCTCGACGGCCGCGGCCACGTTCTGCACGTTCGCCGAGGACTCCTCCACGGCCGCGGCGACGGTCGTGATGCTTCCGGTGAGCTGGTCGGTCGTCGCAGCGACGGAATTCGTCTGGGAGTTGATGGCGGAGATCTCTTCCGAGATCCGTCCGGCCACTTCGGTGAGCTGCGAAGAGGATGACTCGAGCTCGTCGCCATGCTCCTTGACGGTGCGAATGCTCTCGCGCAACGAGCCGAGGAAGGTCGTGAACGTACGAGCGATCTCTCCGATCTCGTCTCTTCGCGTGGTGGTGGGCGGGCAGGTGAGATTTCCGGACTCCGCCGCTCGGATCGACTCGAGGATGTCGTGCACACCGGAGACCAGTCCGCGCGCCAGCAGAAGGCTCCCGAGCACGGCCAGGACGAGACCGACGAAGCTCATCGCGACGACCCGGATCAGGGTTCCGCTCGCGCTCTCCGTCAGCTGCCGCGCCAGGACGAAGGCCTCTTCCGGATCGACCTCCGAGACGACCGCCCAGGTCACGTCGCCGAACTGGAGGGGAGCGAAGGCCGTCAGCACCTCCCGACCATCGAAGCCGGGTGCGACGACCACACCCGACTCGCCCGCCAGCGCCTTTCGCGCGGCCTCCGTATCCACCCGCCCCGCCATCGGATTCCTGATCGATGCCCGAACCGTTCGATTCTCCCGATCGCGGTGGGAGTCCGACCGCATCAAGAGGTCCGGTCCGACCAGGTAGGCGTCCCCGTTCTCGCCGAGGCCACCCGTGCTCTTCATCACGGCGCCGAGGCGATCCAACGGGAGCTGGAAGGCGATCACGCCGACCTTCTCGACGCCGTCGAAGATCGGCGCGGCCACGAATCCGGCCGGGTCGGAGTAGGACGGTCCGTAGAGCGCGTAGTCTCCGACCACGACCGCATCGGGATCCGACGCCTCGGCCACCTCCCGGAAGGTCCTCCCGAAGTTGGTGTCGGCATAGGCACCGTCCACGAGGGAGGTCATGTAGTCGAGCTCCTTGAACACCGAGTACACGATCTCGCCGGTCCGATGGTCGATCAGGAAGATGTCGTAGAAGCCGAACTCCTTGAGATACCCGCGCAGACTCGGATGGATCCGTTCATGGATCCGGTTGTAGCTGGTATCCCTAGCCGAGCGATCGAGCATGTCCTTCGACCCCAGCGGGTGGGGATTCGACTGGACGTAGTCGTACTGGAGCACGACCCCACGATCGCTCAGCTGAGAGAACCAGGTACCGGCCGAGGACGGTCCACCATTGGTCTCTCTGTAGGTCCGATCGAACTCGTCGAGGTAGTAGCCGCGCAGCTCTCCCCTCATTCGAGCGATCTCCACCTGCGTGAGGCCGGCCTCGCTCTGATAGAGCGTCGCCGCGCGTCGGAGATCGCGCATCGCATCCACGATCATCGGCATCTCGCTCATCGTGCGAACCTGCCCCTCGATCGTCGACAGCATCACCTCCATGCCGTCCCGCTTCGACTCGTTGTGTGCGGCGAGCGTGATGCGGACTTCGTCCTCCAGCGCCGCGACGGCGATCTCCCGCTGGCTCGTCAGCGCCAGATGCGCCTGACCCATCTGAAGCACGGCCATCAGCGCCAACGGCGCGAGGCTCGCAAGGAGGATGGCTCGCAACAGGCCTCCCGTCGCGAATTCGAGGATCCAACGCATCGGACTATTCCCCTCCGCTCGAGACCGGACTCGCGTCCGGCCTCGCAACGCAAACTGCTGGCGGCCCCTGGATCTCCGACCGGATGATGGCGGCCGGGTTGAGCACGCTGACGATCGACTCTTCGGTCTTGCACACGGCTACGACGTGTCGCCCATCGGTCTGATCGAGATTCGGGGGCGGCGATTCGAGATCACGATCTTCTGGCGTCAGGATGTCCGCGATCTCGTCCACGAGGAAGCCGATCGAATCCTCCGCCGTGCGGAGGCCGGCGGCGACGTCGCCGCGAAGCATCGAGTTCTCCTTGAGCACGACCATCCGGCTCTTCTCGCCGATCTCGACGGGCCCGAGTCCCAGGCGTCGACCGAGGTCCATCACGGTCACGATCTGACCGCGCAGGTTCACGAGACCCCGGACGCTCGCCGGGGCGCGATGGACCGGGGTCATCTGCAGCTGACGGTTGATCTCGCGCACGAGCACGATCGGAACGGCAAAGCAGCGCCCGCCGATCCGGAACGTCACGAGTCCCGCACGACACGTCCCCTCGATGCCGGCCTCGAGCGTCATGCGACCGCCGCCTCCACGGGACGGCCACCGAGGTACTCGGGATCCAGCAGCAGCGTCAGACGTCCGCCGATCACGGCGCGACCCTCGATCGCGCGATGCGCCGAGGGATCCGTGTCCATCTCGAACTCGGTCTCGACCGCGTCGACGATGCTGCCCGCCAGGATCCCGCGTCCCTCGCCGGAGAGCCGCGGGATGAGCACGTAGAGCTCCTTGCGATCCGACGAGAGCGGTCGTACGGGCAGCTCCTCGTGCAGGCGGACGAGCGGCAGACCGCGCCCCCGATACTGGATGCAAGGCCGGTTGCCGACCTCTTCGATCTGGCTCGGCAGGATCCTCTCGAGTCGGACGAGGCGATCGAGGTCGATCGCGAACTGATCCTCGTCGGCGTTGTTGAAGATCACCAGGCGTCGCCGCTGCAGTCGCTCGTTCGTGCGTGCCTTCTCGGCGCCGTGGGAAGCGACGCGCTTCTCCTCGAGTCGCAACGAGGCGTACTCGGCGATCCCCGCCGCATCCAGGATCATCGCGACCCGGCCGTCGCCCATGATCGTCGCGCCCGAGTAGAGCGAGTTGCCCTCGAGCAGCTCGGACAACGGCTTGACGACGATCTCCTCGCTGTCGAGGATCGCATCGACGATCAGTCCGAAATGCGTCCCGCCCACCTGGAGGACGGCGATGTGCATGGCGGGCGGGTCGTCCCACTCGGCCTCCCGGACCGCCGGCTCGAGACCGAGCAGCACGCGGAGGTCCACGAGCGGCAGCAGGTTCCCGCGAAGCCGCAAGACGGCGGCGCCGTTCACGTCGGAGAGCAGGCGCTCGCGGTCCCCGAAGCGGACGCGCACCAGCTCGACGAGGTTCACCTGCGGAATCGCGAGGCGCTGACCTGCGACCGCGACGATCAACGACGGGATGATCGCCAGGGTGAGAGGCAGCGCGATCGTCAGCTTGGAGCCACGTCCGACCTCGCTCTCCACCTCGATCTTGCCGCCGAGCTTCGAGATGTTCGTCTTCACGACGTCCATTCCGACTCCGCGACCCGACACGTTCGAGACCTGGGCCGCCGTCGAGAAGCCCGGCGCGAAGATCAGCATGCGCGCGTCGGCGTCGGAGATCCCGATCGCCTCGTCTCGCGTGATCACGCCCTTCTCGATCGCGACCCGGCGCATCTTCTCGGGATCGATGCCCGCGCCATCGTCTTCGATCTCGATGTGGACCTGCCCCCCTTCGTGGAAGGCGCGCAGGGCAACCGTCCCCTGGCGGTTCTTCCCGCGCTCCGCGCGGAGGGCCGGGGGCTCGATGCCGTGATCGAGCGAGTTCCGCACCAGATGGGTCAGCGGATCGGAGAGCAGCTCGACGATCGACTTGTCGAGCTCGACCTCGGAGCCCTCGATCTGCAGCTGCACCTCCTTGTCGAGCGTGCGGGAGAGGTCGCGGACGATCCGATTGAACTTGTTGAACACCACGCCGACGGGCTGCATCCGCGTGTTCATGATGTCGGACTGGAGCTCGCTCGTGATGAGGTCCAGGTCCTGCAGGATGCCCTTGACGATCGGATCCGTCGTCGCCGACATGTTGCTGAGCAGCTGGTTCCGGGAGAGGACGAGCTCCCCGGCCTGGTCCATCAGCCGGTCCAGCAGATGCACGGGCACGCGGATCGTCTCCGCGCTCGCGTCGGTGCGACGGGCGGGATTGGCCTTGTCCTCCGCGGCTGCCTTCGGCGGCGCCTCGGCACCTGCGCTCGGGCTGGCCTTCGGAGACGCCGCGGCGGCGGGCGCTGCCGGCGGCACCTCCGCCGGCGGAGCCTGGGCGGAGGACGGTGGGGGCGGCTGTGCTGCAGGCGCGCCGTCGCCTGGCTCGTGCGTCAAGCGCGTGAGCAGCTCCGTCTGCTCCGAGATGTCCGGATCGAGCGCCTCCGGCAGGGCCTCGATCAATCGCCCCAGGACGTCGAGCGCGCCGAGCAGCGCATCCGTCATCGCCGGGACGAACTCGATCTCGCCGTCGCGAACCCGCATCAGCAGGTTCTCCATCGTGTGCGACAGCGCCTGGATCGTGTTCAGCTCGAAGAAGCCCGAGGCCCCCTTCACGCTGTGGACGGCGCGGAAGATCAGGTGGACGAGCTCGTTGCGGCGTTCGGGGTCGGCGCCCTCGATCTCGAGGAGTGCCGGCTCGACGGTCCCGAGGTGCTCCTGGGACTCGATCTTGAACTCGAGGACGAGCTCTTCGTCGAGATCGGACATGCCTGCTCCCCTGTGCCGAAGGCCGAGGACCCGCAACCGACGGGATCGGGCGAACGCGGGTGCCTCCGATCCGACACGAAGGGTCCGATCGCCTGCGCGGAGCATCGTCGCTCGTACAGCGACTCTTTAGATTTCCGTCGGTACTGCCCCGACTTGCGGCCGCCGGTCGGTTGCCTGGGCGCTGCCGGTCCGGCGCACGCGCGAAGGCGCTACGGAGGCGCTCCCGGGTCTTTCCGAGCTGGCGACTCCGGTGGACCGCTGCCGTGCTTTCCACTCCAGATCCAATCCCAGCGGACCGATGGGATGCCATCGCAAATTCCGCGGCACGGTCGCGGTCCGGGAGTGAGACCGACATGAAGATCCTCGTCGTCGACGACAGCAGCATCATGCGCAAGATCGTGACCCGAACGCTGCGCCAGGCCGGATTCGGGGGGCACGACATCGAGGAGGCCGAGAACGGTGTCGACGCCCTCGCCAAGATCGAGGCCGATGCGCCGGACGTCGTGCTGACGGATTGGAACATGCCGGAGATGACGGGCATCGAGCTCGCGCGCGCGATGAACGAGCGGGAGCTCGGCATTCCCTTCGCGTTCATCACTTCGGAGTGCACCACCGAGATGAAGAACCAGGCGAACGAGGCCGGCGCAGTCGCCTTCCTGACGAAGCCCTTCACGGCGGAGTCGATGCAGTCGGTCTTGGGCAAGATCCTCGACTGATCGCGGCTCCCCGACCGCTCCGTCGGGCGGTCCGGACCACGGACGAAGGCGAGCGCGCCGCAGACTCGCGCGCCGCATCGATCGGGAAGGAAGGCGCGCGATGGCCCGGATCCACATGCCGGACGTGAAGCAGCTGGCCGCCCAGCTCGGCACGCTCGTCGGCCGGACCTGCCGGATCTCGGAATCGGCCGCACCGCACCGCTTCGAAGCGAACGCCCATACCGCGCGCTACTGCACGCGGGACGATCGGCTCGGCGCCATCTGCCAGGTCGACCTCTCGCTCGCGGCCTTCCTCGGCGCGGCCCTTGCGCTGGTGCCGGCCGGTGGGGCGGAGGAGGCGGTCAAGGAAGGCGAGCTCGGCCACAACCTGCGCGACGCCTACTCCGAGATCGCCAACATCATGGCCGCCCTGCTCTGCGACGACGGCGCTCCCCACATGCGTTGGGTCGGCATCCACACCGCCCTCGACGACCTCGGCGACGATGCGAAGGCGATCGTGGATTCACCCTGCGAGCGCATCGACGTGGTGGTCGAGGTCGAAGGCTACGGCGCCGGTCGCCTCTCCCTGCTCAGCGCATCCCTCGACTGACCCGCCCCGATCAGAGGGCGATCTCGACGCTCGTCCCCGCGGCCTCGAGGCGAAGCCTCCGCGCGCCCGGATCGAGGAAGATCCGATCCTCGCCGGATGCGCCGTCGCGCGAGTCGGACCCGCTCTCGACCTCGCTCGCCGGGGGCTCCCCCGCCTCGAGCTGGATCTCCCCTTCGCCCGGCTGGACCCGACGCTTGCGGCCGCTCGCGATCACACTCGCCACGGCGCCCGACGCATCCGCCAGCACGAGGGTCTGCTCGCCCTCGACGGGCCGCTTCGTGCACCAGTCGACCGCGGAAGAGAGATCTTCGAAGCGCTGCAGACATTCCTGCACGAGCAGGAGCGACGGCGGCCAGCCGAGAAAGCCCGGCTCCCCCCACAGCATCGGCCCCGCGATCACCGCCAGCCCGCCCTCGTTCACGCCCGCGACCGACGAGACCAGCCAGGGCAACGTCACCTCGACCGATCGGAACCCCACGACCGGCCGACTCTCACGCAGCAGGAAGCCCGGCTCCCCCGCCGCGGCGCGCGGCAGGCTGCGCTCGAGCCGCACGGGCACCCGCCCCGCGCCGGACTCCGCCGGCGAGACGCGCAGCGCGGCCCGACGCGAGAGCAGCCCCCCCGCTTCGCCGCCCGCGCGAACGCGCAGGTGGAGCTCGAGCAGCGAGTCGAGCGGCACGCCCGCGCCGCGGGCGAGCCCTTCGAGCCGCTCGGACTGATGGGCGAAATGACGGAAGAGCTCGCGTCCGGCGCCGCTCCCGCGCATCGGACCCGAGACCAGAGGACGCAGGCTCGGCAGCCGCGACCGACGCAGCGGCAGATCGAGCGACGAGATCGCGCGACGGATCGCCGCCCGCTCGGCCCCGCCCTGGGCGAGGCCCATGTCTCGAGGATGGCCGGCGCACTCGTTCAGCGTCCACATGGGGTCTGGCGTCGCTCGGGGGCGCGCCGATCACAGACGCGCGGAAGGGGGTCGGTTCTTCGCGGGGCAGCACCCGCTCGAGGCTCAGCGGATCGGATCGCGCTGGATCTGCAGGACTTCGTTCAGGGATCCAGTCCGGTAGCCCTCGAGGTCGAGTGAGACGTAGCGGAAGCCGAGTGGCTTGATCGCGGCGACGATCCGCCGCGTCATGTCCACTTCGAGGGCGCGCGGCAGCTCGGCCGGATCGATCTCGATGCGCGCGAGCTCGCCGTGATGACGCAGGCGGAGCTGGCGGAAGCCGAGGGCGCGCAGGGCCTCCTCGCCGAGCTCGACCTGTCGCAGGCGCTCGGGCGTCACCTCCGTGCCGTAGGGCAGACGCGAGGAGAGGCAGGCCGAGGCCGGCAGGTCCGCCGTGGGCAGTCCCGCCGCGCGCGAGAGATCGCGGATCTCGCGCTTCGAGAGGCCGACCTCGAGGAAGGGCGCGAGTACGTCGTGCTCGTCGGCGGCGCGATGGCCGGGTCGGAAGTCGCGCGTGTCGTCCGTGTTGACGCCGTAGCAGACCCGCTCGAAGCCGAGCGCGGGACCGATCCGCTCGAGGGTCTCGAAGAGCTCGGTCTTGCAGTGGTAGCAGCGGTCGGAGGCGTTCGCGCGATAGGCCTCGCGCTCCATCTCGTGGGTATCGACGAAGCGATGCGGGATCGCGAAGCGCTCGACGATCTGCTCGGCGACCGCACGATGGCTCTGCGGATAGGAGGGCGAGACGGCGGTCACCGCGAGGCAGTCGTCTCCGAGCGCGCGGCGCGCAGCCCAGGCCAGGTAGCTCGAGTCGACGCCGCCCGAGAACGCGACCATCAGCCGGCCGGCGCGGCGCAGCCGAGAAAGCAGCTCCTCCTGCTTCGCGGCGAGGGAGGCGGGCAGCGCCTCGAGCGCATCGGTCTGCACGGCGGGGGTCGACACGCGGCGAGAGTACGGAGGGGGCCTCGCCGGGTCAAGCGAGCCGCGGGGGCGGCGAGTATCATCCCACGTCGCGAACGGCCTGCTCGAGCAGGACTCGGAGCCGTCGTTCCAGGGGGATCATGGCGAAGTTGCGCGTCGGTCTGCTCTTCGGGGGACGCTCGGTCGAACACGACGTCTCGATCGTCTCGGCCACGTCGATCCTCTCGGCCCTCGATCGGAGCCGCTACGAGGTGTCGCTGATCGGCGTCGATCAGGAGGGGCGCTGGCACCTGACGAGCGCCGACCGCGCATTGCCCGAGGTGCTCGCCGCACCGAGCGTGATGCTGCCGGCGGTGCCCGGCGCGACCACCCTCCGCGCGCTCGAGCCGACGCGCGCCGGCGCATCGCCCTCCGAGCCGAGCGCGGCCGCCGCGCAGCTCGACGTGGTCTTCCCGATCATCCACGGTCGCGGCGGCGAGGACGGCACGCTCCAGGGCCTGCTCGAGCTGGCCGAGCTGCCCTACGTCGGCTCCGGCGTGCTCTCGTCGGCGATCCAGATGGACAAGGACATCGCGAAGCGTTTGCTCGCCGGCGCAGGCCTGCCCGTCACGCCCTGGATCACGTTCAGCGGCGGACGCCTCGATCGCGACGGCCTGTCCGCCGCGGCCGAACGCGCAGAGAGCGAGGTCGGCTTGCCCGCCTTCGTGAAGCCGGCGAACTCGGGCTCCTCGGTCGGGATCTCGCGCGCGGACACGATGGCCGAGCTCGTGGCGGCCCTCGGTCTCGCGCGGCGATACGACCGCAAGGTGATCGTCGAGGCTGCCGTCGACGCGCGGGAGATCGAGGTCGCCGTGCTCGGGAACGACGAGCCGGAGGCGTCCATCCCGGGTGAGATCCGCGCGTCCAAGTCCTTCTACGACTACGAAGCGAAATACCACGACGCCTCGACGCAGCTGCTCATCCCCGCCGACCTCGACCCCGACGAGACCGAGACGATCCGCAGCCTCGCGATCGCCGCCTATCGTGCGCTCGAGGCCGAGGGCATGGCCCGGGTCGACTTCCTCTTCGAGCGCAGCACGCGTCGCTTCTTCGTCAACGAGCTGAACAGCCTGCCCGGCTTCACGAACGTGTCGATGTACCCGAAGCTCTGGGAGGCGAGCGGATTGCCCTATCCGCGCCTGCTCGATCGACTGATCGAGCTCGCCCTCGAACGGCACGATCGCCGCTCGAAGCTCGAGACGCATCCGCCGGCGGCCACGAAGCCGATCGGCTCGGGGAGCGGGGCATCGTGAGCGCGATCCCTGCGATCCCGATCACGGGCCTCGATCACGTCGTGCTGCGCGTGACGGATCTCCCCCGCTCGATCGCCTTCTACGAGGAGGTGCTCGGCTGCCGTGTCGAGCGACGCGTCGAGGCGCTCGGCCTCGTCCAGCTTCGCGCCGGTGCGAGCCTCGTCGACCTCGTCGACGTCGACTCGCCCCTCGGCCGGGCCGGCGGCGAGAGCCCGGACCGCAAGGCGGGCAACATGGACCATTTCGCGCTCGCCCTTTCGGACTTCGACGAGACCGCGATCCGCGAGCACCTCGCGCGGCACGGCGTGAAGGCGAGCGAGACGGCGCCGCGCTACGGCGCCACGGGAACGGGCCCCTCGATCTACCTGCGCGATCCCGATGGCAACACGGTCGAGCTGAAGGGTCCGGCGACCGAGCCGATCGCCTAGCTAGTCGCGGCCCAGCTCCGCCTCGAGCGCCGCATCCAGCACCGGATACGACCACCGGAACCCCGCTGCCTCGAGCCGCGCGGGCACGACGCGACGGCTCTCGAGCAGCTCCCCCGCCAGCTCGCCCATCAGCGCGCGAACCGCGAAGGCGGGCACGGGCAGGAACACGGGGCGATGCAGCACGCGCGCGAGCGTGCGAGTGAGATCCGCGTTGCGGACGGCCTCGGGTGCGACGCCGTTGATCGGGCCTTCGAGCTGGTCGTGGTCGAGGCCGAAGAGGATCGCCGCGACGAGATCGTCGAGATGGATCCAGGGGAAGTACTGCCGTCCATCTCCGAGCCGCCCGCCGAGGCCGAGTGAGAAGGGCACGCGCATCAGCGCGAGCGCCCCCCCGTCGCGCGCCAGCACGACCCCGATCCGAAGCGACACGACGCGAACCGAGAGCTCGCGCGCGCGGGCCGCCTCGCGCTCCCAGTCGCGGCAGAGCTCCGCCAGGAATCCCGTGCCGAGGGCGACATCCTCGTCGAGCCGCTCGTCGCCCCGGGCGCCGTAGATGCCGACCGCCGAGGCACAGACGAGACAGCGCGGCCGCGCCTCCGCCGGAAGCTCGGCGATCCGCTCGACCAGACGCCGCGTCGAGTCGACGCGGCTCGCCCGCACGCGCTCGAGGCGGCTCGCGGTCGGCAATCCACCGAAGAGCGGCTCCCCCGAGAGGTGGACGACCGCGTTGACTCCCCGAAGCGCCTCTTCGCCGGGATCGACGCCGTCCCAGGTCCTCGCCTCGACCCCGGGTCGACCCGATCGCGCCGAGCGGGAGAGCACGCGGACGCGCGAGCCGCGCGCGAGCAGCGCATCGACGAGCCGTCGGCCGACGAGTCCCGTCGCGCCCGTGACGAGCAGCTGGTCGCCCTCGCTCTGCATCCTGCCTCCCATCGGCCGGAAGCGGCCTTTGCACGCGGGCAGAGCATAACCGCGCAACAGGCGTGAGCGAGGCGGCCGGCTTGACACGCAGGGCTGCAAGCGATTTCGTCGGGCGCGTCGTCGGCGAGCCCGACGACCCGGACTTTGGAGGACCCATCGCCCGGCAATCCGGGACCCCGCGGCGAGTGGTCGACGCGAGATGAGGAGAGAACGTGATCGTAAAAGGAAGGACCATCGTCGTGATCGGAGCCGGGCCGGGTCTCGGCCGCGAGGTCGCGAGCGCAGCGCTGCGCGACGGGGCGAACGTCGTGATCGCAGCGCGCCGCGCCGAGCCGCTCGCCGAGGCGGCGCGCGAGCTCGATCCGAGCGGCAAGCGCGTGCTCGCCGTGCCGACGGATGTCGGCGATGCCGCAGCCTGTGTCGCGTTGATGGATGCTGCGGCCGACCGCTTCGGGCGCGTCGACGCCTTCGTCAAGGTCGCGGCGCTCGACACGGTCTTCGGCACCCTCGAGTCGACACCGGCCGAGGATTGGGGCCGCGCCGTCGGTGTGAACATCGTGGGCGCAGCGAACGTCGCGAAGGCGGCCGTGCCGCACATGGAGCGCGCCGGAGGCGGGTCGATCGTGCTGATCGGCTCGCAGTCGATGTGGAAGCCGCCGCCGGCGCCGCAGATCGCCTACGCCGCGTCGAAGGGCGGCCTCCTCTCCGCCATGTACCACATGGTCGAGGAGCTCGGGCCGAAGAAGATCCGGGTCAACATGGTGATCCCGACGTGGATGTGGGGACCGCCGGTCGAGGGCTACGTCAAGATGGAGTCGAAGCGACTCGGCGTGCCCGAGGCCGAGGTGATCGCGGGGATCACGAAGAACATGCCGCTCGGCGAGATCCCGAAGGACGACGACGTCGCGAACGCGTGCATCTTCTTCTGCTCGGACTACTCGCGGATGGTGACGGGCGAGACGATGCTCGTGAACGCAGGCGAGTACATCAAATAGTCGCGGCGACGACGACGCAGTCGATCAACACGCGCGGCTCCTTCGCGACTCAATCCGCGAAGGAGCCGTGCCGTCCGGCCCCCGCCGCGAAGCGCGCGGCCCCCTCGCCCGTCTCGCCCGAGCGGATCACCTCGATCCCACGCCGTGTCTCCTCGCGCATCGCGTCGTCGAAGCACCCGTCCCATTGCGAGATCGCCGAGAGCCGATCCGAGCGCAGGCAACGCTGCGGGAAGGCCGCGATCTCGCGCGCGAGGGCCAGCGCCGCATCGAACGCCCCGCCCGGCTCGACCAGCCGATCGACGAGACCCATCGCGAGCGCCTCGCCTCCCGCCACACCCCGCCCGGTCAGGATCAGGTCGAGCGCGCGACCTTGACCGACGAGTCGCGGCAGCCGGACCGTCCCGCCGTCGACGAGCGGCACCCCCCAGCGACGGCAATACACGCCGAAGACGGCATCCCGCGCCGCGATCCGCAGGTCGCACCAGATCGCGAGCTCGAGTCCACCGGCCACGGCATGCCCCTCGACCGCCGCCAGCACCGGCTTCCCGAGCAGCATGCGCGTCGGCCCCATCGGTCCGTCCGCGCCCATGTCGACCGAGACACGATTCGCCGCCGACGAGCCGCGGCTCGCCTCCTTGAGGTCCGCCCCCGCGCAGAAGCAGCCGCCCTCGCCCTGCAGGATCGCCACGCGGAGCGCGTCGTCCGCGTCGAATCGCCGGAACGCCGCGGCGAGCGCCTCGGCCGTCTCGCGATCGACGCAGTTGCGCACCTCGGGCCGTGCGATCGTCACGACGAAGACCTCACCGAGGACCTCGGTCCGGACCTTCTCCGTCATCCCTGCCTCCCGGGCGATCCGACCCGCGTGCGCCTCAGGCGAGCTCGAGGTTCGCATAACGAACCATCACGGTCTTCACGCCCGCCCGCTCGAATTTGATCCGCAGCTTCTGATTCAGGTCGCTTCCGAGCACGGCCAGGACCTCACCGCGGCCGAAGACGGGATGCCGAACGCGCGTTCCGATCGCGACGCCACCCTCCCCGGGCTCGTCCTGCCCATAGGAGTAGTCGAAGCGCCCGCCCTCGCGTCCGCTGGATGCCGCGCCCGCGCCGGCCCCCGAGCGCCCGCGCGCGCCACGCCCCGGCGCCGAGATCGTCTCGATCAGCTCGTCGGGGATCTCCTGCAGGAAGCGGCTCGGCGACTGGTAGCTGCGATCGCCGTAGCGCAGCCGCTCCGACGCGCAGGTCAGGAAGAGATGCTCCATCGCGCGGGTCATCGCGACGTAACAGAGCCGCCGCTCTTCCTCGAGCCCCGCCTCGTCCCGACTCGAAGAGGCATGCGGGAAGATGCGCTCCTCCATCCCGACGAGGAAGACGATCGGGAACTCGAGGCCCTTCGCCGAGTGCACGGTCATGAGCGAGACGCGGTCCTCGCGATCCTCGTAGCTGTCGAGGTCCGAGATGAGGGCGACCTGGTCGAGGTAGAGCTCGAGCTCGCTGCGCTCGTCGCCGGCGAGCTCGTCCTCGTTCGCCGCATGGAAGTCGCGCGCGCTCGAGAGGAGCTCACGGAGGTTGTCGAGTCGCGCCTCGGCCTCGGGCGTGTCCTCCTTCTCGAGGGCACGGATGTAGCCCGTCCCGTCGAGGACGTGCGCGATCAGGTCGTCGAGCTCGAAGCCGGCGAGCAGGTTCGCGAAGCCGTCCATCATGTCGAGGAAGGCCGCGAGCTTGCCGGACACGCGTCCGAGCGCGTCGTTCGAGACCGCATGGCGGATCGCTTCGAGCAGCGGCGTCCCGCGCTCCAGCGCGATCGCCTCGACCCGCTCGAAGCTCGTCTTCCCGATCCCCCTGGCGGGCTTGTTCACGATCCGGCGCAGGGCCTGATCGTCCTTCGGGTTCACGAGCAGGCGCAGGTAGGCCATCACGTCCTTGATCTCGGCACGCTCGTAGAAGCGCTGGCCACCGACGATCGTGTAGGGGACGTCGTATTTGAGGAGCTCCTCTTCGAAGACCCGCGACTGGGCGTTCGTGCGGTAGAGGATCGCGACGTGTCCGTAGGGCACGTCCTCCCGCCGGTTGGCCTCGAGCAACCGACCGACCACGAAGCGCGCCTCCTCGCGGTCGTCGTCGGCCTCGAAGAAGCGGATCGGGCTGCCGCCCTCGCGGTCGGTGAAGAGGTCCTTCTCCTTGCGGTCGTAGTTGTTGGCGATGACGGCGGAGGCGCCGGAGAGGATCGGTTGGGTCGAGCGGTAGTTCTGCTCGAGCTTGATGACCTTGGCGTCGGCGTAGTCCTGCTCGAAGTCGAGGATGTTGCGGATGTCCGCGCCGCGCCACGCGTAGATCGACTGGTCGGGGTCGCCCACGACGCAGAGGTTCCTGTGCGCCGCGGCGAGCTGGCCGACGATCCCGTACTGGACGCCGTTCGTGTCCTGGTACTCGTCGACGAGGATGTACTGATACTTCTGCTGGTAGTAGGCGAGCACGCGCGGATGCTTGCGGAAGAGCTCGGCCGTCAAGAGCAGCAGGTCGCCGAAATCGAGGGCCTCGGCGTCGGCGAGCTTGCGCTGGTAGAGGGCGTAGAGGCGCGCGATCAGCTCCTCGTCGAGGTCGCGGGCGCGCTCGGCGGCCGCGGGCGGGAGCAGCCCGGCGTTCTTCCACTGGTCGATCTGCCATCGCACCCGCCGCGGCTCGTGGACCTTCGGATCGAGCCCCTCGCTCTTCAGGACGTCCTTGATCACGCCGAGCGTATCGGCGTCGTCGTAGATGACGAAGCCGCGGGTGCGGGCGAGATGGCCGATGTCCCGGCGCAGGATGCGCACGCCGAGGGAGTGGAAGGTGCCGATCGTGACGTCCCGGGCCATCGGCCCGAGCAGCTTCTCGACCCGCTCCTTCATCTCGCCGGCGGCCTTGTTCGTGAAGGTCACGGCGAGGATCTGGTCGGCCGGGATGCCACAGACGCCGATCAGGTAGGCGATCCGCGAGGTGAGCACGCGCGTCTTGCCCGAGCCCGCGCCGGCCAGGACGAGGAGCGGGCCCTCGGTCGCCTCGACGGCGGCGCGCTGGGCCGGGTTCAGGCCGGCGAAGATGGACTCGGCGAGAGCGGTCGGATCGGGCAAGGGCACGGCTCTTCCTGGATCGCGCGGCCGAGCCGGCTCGCAGCGCATCCATGGGGACGCCGCGGGGGGAGGCGTCGGGTTCGTCGGGGACGCGACCCGCCGAACGTACTGGAGGGCCCGGGGCTTGGCGAGCTTGCCCCGCGCGCATGTGAATCGCTTCACGGTCGGGCGAGGTCATCCTGCGTAGCCTGCCTTCGTCACCCGCCCGGAGCACCCACCATGATCACGACCCCTCGCCGCTTCGCCTCGTCCACCCACCGTCGCGACGCCCATTGGCCCCGCTCCGCCGCCGCGCTCGCCGCGACCCTGCTGCTCGCGTCCAGCCCGGCCGCGGCCCAGCTCGTCGCCCAGCCCGTCGACTACGACTGCACGATCATCGCCAGCACGGACGAGTTCCCGGACGGACTCCCCGGCGCCCCCACGATCAACGCCTGGGGCCGGGTCGCCTTCCACGCTCGCACGGCGCCCGGCGTGACGGAGGTCCGCAGCGGGATCGGTGACGTGGACACGCAGGGGATCCCGATCACCCAGGCCGTCGCCCGCGCCGGCTCCGTCGCGGATGCGGACACCTACTTCTACGCGATCGACCTGAACCCGCCCCGGATCGACGACCAGAGCCGCATCTACTGGCACGGCTTCGCGCACGGCTCGGGTCCGCCCGAGATCGGCGTCTACCGCAAGGATCACGACGCGGCCCTCGATGCGACGCCCGACGCACGCCTGCTCGTCCAGACCGCCGATCCGACGAGCCCGATCCTCGTCCTGCAGCCAGGCTTCCGCGTGAACGGTCAGGGCGAGATGCTCTTCGTCGGACGCCGCGACGGACAGGCCTTCGACGAGCTGCTGCAGGGCAGCTCGTCCGCGGCCTCGCCGCTCGATGGCGGCGCGAGTGATTGGGCCAGCCATCCCGCCAGCCAGCCCTGGGCGGCCTGGACGCGTTTCCAGGGCGCGACGCAGGACCTCCACCTCGACTCGTCCACCCCGCGTCGAAGCGTCGACGCCTCTACGCGATTCATGCACGGCCTGTCTCTCGCCGGTGGTGAGATCCCGCTCGTCTCATGGATCGAGGACGTCTTCGACGTGCCAGGCACGAGCTGGCAGCTCCGGCTCGCGAGTCCGATCGCCGAGTCGGTCGAGGTCGACGACGGGCTCGACACGACGGGCACCTTCTCGCCGCCCGAGCAGACGACCGTCAACTCGTTCGGGGAGATCGCGATCTCGGGACCGACGGGCGAGCCGCTGCTCTTCTCGGACGGCGATCAGCTGATCGAGGTGCGCTGCCAGAACGCGCTCGAGCTCTTCGGCAGCTTCTTCTTCGTCGATCACGACGTCTCGGATCGCTCGATCAACAACGAGGGCCAGATCGCCTTCCGCGCCGAGACGGGCCTGCTCGTGCTGCCGACCTTCGCCGAGGAGGCCTTCATCATCCGCGCGGACCCGATCTCGACGGCCCATCCCAGCGTCTGCACGGCGCTCCCCGACGACACGCCCTGCGACGACGGCGACCCGGAGAGCCTCGCGTACTGCACGGCCGGCGTATGCACGCCCGTGCCGGAGCCGGGCGTGCTCGCGGGCCTGCTCGCCGGCGGTCTCGCGCTCGGCCTGCTCGGCGCCCGGCGCACGCGCAGCTGACCCACGTTCGGAGTCGCGGCGCACGACGCCGCCACGGCCCTCGATCGCCGCCCGGGCGACCGCCTATGCTCGGGGCTCCCATCCCTCGACGGCTCGGCGTCGCTCGCGCCGGTCAGGAGGCCCCGTGCAGATCGAACGGATCGACCCCGACTCGCTCTTCAAGCTCGACGCATTCACCCAGATCGTGACCGTCGACGGCGCCCGCCGCCTCGCCTACATCGCCGGCCAGGGTGCTTTCGACGCCGACTTCAACCTCGTGGGCGAGAACGACCTCCACGCCCAGACCGTCCAGGCCTTCCGCAACCTGCGCGCCGCGGTCGAGGCCGTCGGCGGCACGGTCGAGCAGATCGTCAGCACGACGATGTACATCGTCGACCTCGATCCGGGGAAGGTCGAGATCTTCGGGCGCGCCATGGCGGTCGCGCTCGACGGCAAGCCCTTCCCGCCGAATGCGTCGACGATGGTCGGCGTGCAGGCGCTCGCCGGGCCCGGCATGCTCGTCGAGATCAACGCAGTCGCGGCGATCGGCTGAGGCCAGACGTAGCACCCTCGCAGGAGCACACGTGACCGAGATCGGCCGGCTCGCGGGCATCCATCGCTACCCGGTGAAGAGCATGCTCGGCGAGATGCTCGCCGAGACGTCGCTCGGCGCGAACGGCATTCCCGGCGATCGGGCCTGGGGGGTGCGCGACGAGCAGCGCGGCGACTTCTTCGTCGGGAAGCGATCGGCGGCGTTGATGGGCTGCCGTGCGAGCTGGCCCTCGGGCTTCGGGGCCGGGCGCGTCCCGACGATCGAGCTGCCGGACGGCGATCGGTTCGCGGCCGATGATCCCGACGCTGCGCGTCGCGTCGCCCGCGTCGTCGGGCGCGAGGTCACGCTCTGGCCCGTCGTGCCCGCCGCCCGGCAGGCCCGGCCGACGGACGGCCTCGAGCTCGCGGACGAGATGCGCACGCTGATGGGTCGCGCGGAGGACGAGCCGCTGCCGGATTTCTCGACGCCCCCGCCGGCGCTCGCCGAGTTCCAGGCTCGCGGCGGCCCCTTCTTCGACGCCTCCCCGCTCCTGCTGCTGACCCAGCGCTCCCTCGACTCCCTCGCCGCCGCCGCGACCGGAAGCCGGATCGACGCGCGCCGCTTCCGACCGAGCCTGCTCGTCGAGACGGACGCATCCGACGCCCATCCCGGGTCGGACTGGCCCGAGCAGGCCTGGATCGGCCGGAGGATCCGCATCGGAGAGGCCGTGCTCGCGATCCAATCGACCTGTGCGCGATGCGTGATGACGACCCACGGCTTCGCGGACCTGCCGAAGGATCCCCGCGTCATGCGGGCGCTCGTCCGGGAGACCGACGGCAACCTCGGCGTCTACGCGACGATCGAGACGCCGGGCCGGATCCGCGTGGGCGATCGGCTCGATCGACTCGACTGACTCGTGCGACCCGCCCGGCTCGAAGCGCGACCGTCGACCGCGATGCGGCCTACTCGACCGTCACGCTCTTCGCGAGGTTGCGCGGCTGGTCGACGTCCGTGCCCTTCAGCGTCGCGATGTGATAGGCGAGCAGCTGGAGCGGGACGACGGCGAGGATCGAGGTGAGGTAGGGGCCCAGGTCCTCGATGTGCAGGACCTCGTTCGCCTTCTCGGCGATCTCCGCGTCGCCCTTCGAGGCGATCGCGATGACCTGACCGTCGCGGGCGCGGACCTGCTCGAGATTCGAGACGAGCTTGTCGTGGAGCGGGCCCTTCGTCGCGATGCACACGACGGGCATGTTCTCGTCGATCAAGGCGATCGGACCGTGCTTCATCTCGCCCGCCGCATAGCCCTCGGCGTGGATGTAGGAGATCTCCTTGAGCTTGAGCGCCCCCTCCATCGCGATCGGGTACATGATCCCGCGACCGAGGAAGAGGAAGTCCTGCGCCTTGAAGTAGCGGCGCGCGACGTTCTGGATCTCGGCGTCGAGACCGAGCACGCCCTCGACCATGCGCGGCAGGCGCATCGCGTCGTGCAGCCGCATCCGGATCTCCTCCGGCGCGAGCCGCCCGCGCACGATGCCGAGCTTGAGTGCGACGAGGTAGAGCGCGACCGCCTGGGTCACGAAGGCCTTCGTCGAGGCGACGCCGATCTCGGGACCGGCATGGGTGTAGAGCACGTCATGGCTCGCCCGGGCGATCGTCGACTCGCGCACGTTGCAGATCGCGAGGATCCGCGCGCCCTGCCCCTTCGCCTCTTCGAGCGCGGCGAGCGTGTCCGCCGTCTCGCCCGACTGCGACACGGGAATCACGATCCGGCGCGGGCCCACGATCGGCTGGCGATACCGGAACTCGCTCGCGAGATCGACCTCGCAGGGGATGCCCGCGATCTGCTCGATCATGTACTTGCCGAGCAGCGACGCGTAGTACGAGGTGCCGCAGGCGACGAGGGTCACGCCCTGCAGCCCGTCGAGCTCTTCGCGTGTGAAGGTGATGCCGTCGAGGTCGACATCGAGCTCGGTCTCGTTCACGCGCGTACCGATCGTGTCCGTGATCGCGCGGGGCTGCTCGAAGATCTCCTTCTGCATGAAGTGGTCGTAGCCGCCCTTCTCGGCGGAGACCGGATCCCATTGCACGGCGTGGAACTCGCGATCGATCGGGCGGCCGTCGATGTCGACGATCTGGATGCCCTCCTCGCTCAGCACGGCGAAGTCGCCATCGTGGAGCGAGATGATGTCGCGCGTGTAGGGCAGGATCGCGGGGATGTCGCTCGCGAGGAAGGCCTGCTTCTCGCCCTGGCCGACGATGATCGGGCTGCCGCCGTTCTTGGCGGTCACGAGCAGGCCCGGCTCGCGGTCGCTGACGGCGCCGAGGGCGTAGGAGCCGGTCAGCTGGGCGCAGGCGTCGCGGACGGCGGTCAGGAGGTCGCGGCCATCGCGCACGAGCTCGTCGACGAGATGCGCGATCAGCTCCGTGTCCGTGTCGGACTGGATCTCGGCGCCGCGACTCTCGAGGGCGGCGCGCAGCTCGCGGTAGTTCTCGACGATGCCGTTGTGGACGATCACGACGGAGCCCGCGCGATGGGGATGGGCGTTGCGTTCGGAGGGCTTGCCGTGGGTGGCCCAGCGGGTGTGGCCGATGCCGAGGCGGCCCTGCAGCGGTCGCTCGCGCAGGTTGCCCTCGAGGTTGACGAGCTTGCCCGCCGCGCGGCGGACCTCGATCCGGTCGCCTTCGAGGATCGCGACGCCGGCGGAGTCGTAGCCCCGGTACTCGAGGCGGCGCAGGCCGTCGATCAGGACGTCCGCGGCGCGATGTTCACGACCGATGTAGCCGACGATTCCACACATGGTGCTGCTCCCGATCCGACGCGCCCGACTGGCGGGCGCGCTTCATCGTCTTGCGGACGACTTCTTCTTCGACTTCTTTGCGACGGCCTTGCGACCCGTGGCCCGCTTCTTCGCGGCCGACTTCTTCTTCGCGCCGGACTTCTTGGCGGGCGCGGGCGACTGCTTCCGGCTCGTCGCCGCCTTCTTCTTCGCACGGGCCGGAGACTTCGTCTTTCGGCTCGACGACTTCGTCGCCTTCGCCTTGTTCTTCGTCGGACGCTCCGCGACGGAACCCGCTGCCTCGGCGGAGGTTCGCGCGGGGGCGCGGCCCTCCCTGCGCGCGACCCAGCCCTCGATGTTGCGCTGGCGGTCGCGGGCGACGGCGAGGGCGTCCTCGGGTACGTCCTTCGTGATCGTCGAGCCGGCGGCGACGAAGCCGTGGTCCGCGACGCGGACGGGGGAGACGAGGTTCGCGTTGCAGCCGATGAAGGCGTGGTCGCCGATCGTGCTGCGATGCTTCTCGTACCCGTCGTAGTTCACGACGATCGCACCGCAGCTGAAGTTGACGTCGGCACCGACGTCGGCGTCGCCGATGTAGCCCAGGTGGGCGGCCTTCGAGCCGGGGCCGAGGGTCGAGTTCTTGACCTCGACGTAGTTGCCGACCTTGACCCCGCGCATCAGATGGCTGTGCGGCCGCAGATGGGCCGAGGGGCCGATCGTCACGTCGTCGTCGAGGCGGCTCTCCTCGATCACACAGCCGGCCTTGACGTGCACGTTCTCGCCGAGGACCGAGTCGCCCGTGATGACGACGCCGGGCTCGATCAGGCTGTCGCGGCCGATCCGGACGTCGACGTCGATGTAGACCGAGTCGGGATCGACGAAGGAGACACCCTCGTCCATCAGGCCGCGCGCGATCCGCCGCCGCAGGCAGGCCGCCGCGTCCGCCAGCTGGGCGCGCGTGTTGATGCCCATGCACTCGTCGACGTCTTCGATCGACGTCCCCTCGACGCGCAGGCCCTTCGCGACGGCCCAGCCGATCACGTCGGTCAGGTAGAGCTCGCCCTGGGCGTTGTTCGGCCGGAGCGCCGCGAGGCCGTCGCGCAGCAGCCCGGCGTCGAAGAGATAGACGCCCGTGTTGCGCTCCTCGATCGCGAGCTCTTCGGGCGTCGCGTCCTGGCTCTCGACGATGCGGGCGACGCGGCCTTCGGCGTCGCGCACGATGATCCCGGGGATGTTGCGGGTCTCCGCCGTGAGCACGACGAGGTCGGCACGGCGCTCGCGCTTGACGGCGCGCATGTGTTCGAGGGTCTCGGGGCGCAGGAGCGGTGTGTCGCCGTAGAGGACGAGCACGTCGCCCGAAAAGCCGTCGCCCAGGGACGGCTCGGCCACCTGCACGGCGTGGCCCGTGCCGCGCTGCTCCGCCTGGAGGACGAACTCCGCCTCGCCCGCGAAGCGGGTGCGAACGGCATCCGCGTCCCGTCCGACGACGACGAGCAGTCGCGCGGGGTCGAGGCGGCGGGCCGCCCGGAGCACGTGGGCGAGCATCGGCTGGCCGCACAGCTCGTGCAGCACCTTCGCGCGCCGGGACTTCATGCGCGTGCCCTGGCCCGCGGCCAGCACGATCACGGCGAAATCGCTCAATGCGGAAGCTCCTTCGGGCGGGTCCGAACAAGGGCCTGCCCCCGTGAGTGACCCACGGATCCGAAAGGGAACGTGGAATCCGAGGGCGCCTATCGGCAGCGCCGGCCCCGGACGTGGGCCTTCGTCGAGACCGGACCCGCCGCCCGCTCGGGACCGGCAGCGCACCGGCAGCGACGCGCGCGAGCCTGAAGGCGGGGAGGGTATTGCGCCCGGGCGCCGCCGGCCCCTGCGCCATCGTCGGCGCGGTCGGGCCCGCGCAGATTCCTGCGGGGCGTCCGCCGCGCGGCGGCCGTCAGCCCGGCTCCGGCCCGAGCAGCAGAGCCTCGACGAGCCGCGCGTGGGCCTCGACGACCTCGGCGTCGAAGGGGTCGACCCCCGTCAGCCGCCGACACTCCTCCGCCTGGTGGAAGATCAGCCCCGCCGCCCCGACCAGCGCGTAGAAGAAGTGGACCGGCGCCGTCTCCACCCCGATCGTGCCCGATGCACGGACCGCCTCGAGCAGCTCGCTGATCCGCTCGAAGAGGGGCCGCACGTGCCGATCGACGATCCAGCGCAGCCGGGGTCCCCGCCGCCGGCCTTCGTCGTGCATGAGGTGCACGAAGGCGGGCCGTCGGGCGACGAAGCGCACGTAGCCCCGGACCAGCCGCCCCGCGCGGGCCCGCTCGCCCTCGCCGGCTCCCTCGGCGAGGACGGCCTCGAGCTCGGCCGCGAGATCCGCGAAGGCGAGGTCGACGGCGGCCTGCCAGAGACGCTCCTTGGTCCGGAAGTAGTAGGGGATCAGCCCGTGGTTCACGCCGACCCGCGACGCGATCTCCCGGGTCGAGGCGGCCGCGAAGCCCTTCTGGGCAAAGACCTCGAGCGCCGCCGCCACGATCCGATCCCGCGTCCCGACCTCCTCCGCCCGACTCCGCTGCGCCACCGCCGCCATCGCATCCCCCCTCGTCTTGTCCGACTGTACAATTGATTTATACGTCTGTATAGTCCGGACCGATCGCGACTCGAAGCCGGGCCGCGAGCCACCCCGCTCCCGAGCGCCGCAGGAGATTGCCATGAGACTCGCTTCGTTCACGGAAGGCGGCCGCCGCCGCATCGGCGCCGTCGAGGGCGGCGAGGTCCTCGACCTGACGGCCGCCTGCCCGGACCTCCCGCGCGAGATGCGCGCCTTCCTCGAAGCGGGACCCCGGGCGATGCAGCGCGCGCAGGAGGCGGCGCCCGACAGCCCGCGCCTCGCCCTCGACGCCGTCCGCCTCGAGGCGCCGATCGCCCGCCCGCCGAAATTCCTGGCCGTCGGCCTCAACTACGCCGACCACGTCGCCGAGTCGGGCATGCAGCCCCCGCCCCACCCGACGATCTTCAACAAGCAGTCGACCTGCGTCGTCGGCCCCTTCGATTCCGTGCACGTTCCGCGCGCGTCCCACGTCCTCGACTACGAGGGCGAGCTCGGCTTCGTGATCGGGACGCGCTGTCGGCACGTCTCCCGTGCGGACGCGGAGAAGGTGATCGCGGGCTACCTGGTCGTCGACGACGTGACCGTGCGGGACTGGCAGCTGCGCACGCCGACGATGACGATGGGCAAGAGCTTCGACACGCACGGGCCGATCGGGCCCTGGATCGTGACGCCCGACGAGCTCGGCGACCCGCACGGCCTGGCCTTGCGCACCTGGGTGAATGGCGAGCTGCGGCAGGAGTCGAATACGAAGGAGCTGATCTTCGACTGCTTCGCCCTCGTCGAGCATCTCTCGACCGCCTTCACGCTCGAGCCCGGCGACATCGTCGCGACCGGTACGCCCGCCGGCGTGGGCATCGTGCGCAAGCCGCCGCTGCTCCTCGTCGCCGGGGACGTCGTGCGCGTCGAGATCGAGGGCATCGGCGCGATCGAGAATGCCGTGATCGACGAGCCCGAAGAGCCGTGGATCGTGCCGGCGGAGGGCGATCGATGATCAAGGTCCGCGACATCGCCTTCGTCCGCTTCGGCGCGCCGGATCTCGACGCGATGGAGCGTTTCCTCGTCGACTTCGGCCTCGTCGTGCACGGCCGCGACGGCGATCGGCTCTTCATGCGCGGCACGGATCCCGTGCCTTACGTCCACGTGACCGAGCGCGGCGAGCCGGGCTTCCGGGGGCTCGCCCTCGAAGCCGCTTCGGCAGACGACCTCGCGAGCGCCGCCGAGCTGCCGGGCGCCTCGGACGTCGAGCCGATCGATGCGCCTGGCGGCGGGCGGCGCGTGCGCTTCACGGATCCCGATGGCCACGCGATCGAAGTCGTGCACGGTCGCGAAGCCGTTCCCGCCCTGCCCGTCCGCGCCGCCGGCCCGCTCAACACGGGCAGCCGACATCCCCGCCTGCGAACGCTCCAACGCGTGCCCCGCGGCCCGGCCTGCGTGAAGCGCCTGGGTCATGCCGTGCTGCGCGTGACCGACTTCCGCCGAAGCGAGGCCTGGTACAAGTCGCGCTTCGGCTTCCTGTCATCCGACGAGGTCTGGATGGGCAGCGAGTCGAACGTCGTGACCGCGTTCATGCGCTGCGACCGCGGCACGGAGCCGACCGACCACCACACGCTGCTCTGCCTCGGGCTCGGCGACTCGGGCTTCGACCACGCCGCCTTCGAGGTCGAGGACTTCGACTCGGTCATGGCCGGTCACGACCATCTCGCCCTCGCCTCCCGCTACGAGCATCACGCCGGCGTCGGCCGCCACATCCTCGGCAGCCAGGTCTTCGACTACTGGCGCGATCCCTGGGGCCACGTGCTCGAGCACTTCACGGACGGCGACCTGCTCGACGCGAGCCATCCGACGGGTCTGCACGACGTCGCGACGGCCCTCGGTACGCAGTGGGGCCGCTTCGCCTGATCCCGCGCCGGCGCGATCGCGCCCCAGGAGATCCGTCATGTCGCCCGACTCCACGAATCCCGACGTCGCGATCGTCGGCTACGGCCCCGTCGGCGCGGCGCTCGCGCTCCAGCTCGCGCACGCGGGTCTGCGCGTCGTCGTGCTCGAGCGCAGCCGCGAGCCGGTCGAGCTGCCGCGGGCCGTCGCGTTGGACGGCGAGGCCATGCGCGGATTCCAGCGGATCGGACTCGGCGAGACGGTGAACGCGATCCTGCAGCCGCCGCGGGAGCGAGACGAGGTCTGGTTCACGAACTCGAGGCGCGAGCGCCTCTTCGGCACGGAGATCCCGAAGGTCGGTCTCTACGGCTGGCGCGACGTCGCCTACTTCGACCAGCCCGAGCTCGAAGCGTTGCTCCGCGAACACGTCGAGCGGGATCCGCGCATCGACGTGCGCCTCGGCCAAGAGGTCCGTTCGCTCGACCAGGACGACGAGGGCGTCACGCTCGAGACGATCGACGCGTCGACGCGGACCCCGAGCGCCGTGCGCGCGCGCCTCGCCGTCGGCTGCGACGGCGCCTCGAGCACCCTGCGCGGCGCACTCGGCATCGGCTGGGAGAGCCTCGGCTACGACCAGGACTGGCTCGTCGTCGACATCGTCGAGCGCCCCGGCGCCGACCTGCCCGAGGTCGGCCTCATGCAGGTCTGCGATCCCACGCGACTCACGACCTACGTACGCGTCAAGGATCCGAACCGACGCTGGGAGTTCCAGCTGCTGCCGGGCGAGACGCGGGAGGCGATGCTCGAGCCGGCGCGCATCGAGGCGCTGCTCGACCCCTGGCTGCCGCGCGAGCACTACACGATCCGGCGCGCCGCGGTCTATCAATTCCATGCGGCGACGGCGAAGAGATGGCAGTCGGGACGCGTCCTGCTCGCGGGGGACGCAGCGCATCAGACACCGCCCTTCCTCGGACAGGGTCTGAACGCCGGCTTGCGGGACGCGCTGAACCTGGGGTGGAAGATCCCGCTCGTGCTGGGCGGCGTCTGCGACGACTCGCTGCTCGCATCGTACGCGGAAGAGCGTGACGCGCACGCGCGCGACCTGGTCGAGTGGGCGGTCGCGATCGGCAAGCTGATGGAGACCCTGGCGGCGCGCGAGGCCGGACGGCCGGATCCGCATCCGGCGGACCACAGCGCGGGCTACGGGCAGGGGCGTCAGGCACCACCGCTGCGGGACGGCGTGCTCGTGACGGAGCAGATCGCCGCAGGGCGACCGGTCGGCTCGATCCTGCTGCAGCCGCGCCTGCGCGAGGCGGGGGGCGAGCCCTTCCCTCTCGACGAGCGGCTGGGGTCGGGCTTCGCGGTCGTGGGTCGTACGAGGGCGGACCTCGAGATGGACGCGCACGCACGCGGCGTGCTCGAGCGGCTCGGCGGTCGCGCTGTCGATCTCGACGGACTCGAACGGGTCGAGGGGGGCGCGGACACGGTCTTCGAGGCACATCCCGCCGTCGTGGTGCGACCCGACCGCTACCTCTTCGGCGTGGTCGACGAGGCCTGGCCCCTCGACCGGCTGATGAGGCGGCTGGGGGAGCGGGTCGGGCTTCGCTGACTCGCGCGGCCCGCGGGATCTTTCCTCGGGGGCAATCCGATCGCGCGCCCTCCGCATGGGCCGCCGCTGTCCGGCCCTCGTCGCCTCGCCTACCCTTCCGCGTCATCCGACCCGTCGCGCTCGCGGCGCGGGCCCGGAGACCCCGCTCCCCCCGCGCCGACCGGCCTCGAGGTCGCAGCCCGGCCGGTCGGAGCCGCCGCGCGCGAACCGGCCTCCCGGACGACGCGCGCCAGGAGCCCCCCATCCAGGTCCACGGCAATACCAGCGGCCTCAAGGCCAGCCAGGTCAAGGCCCTCGAGCGCCTCGGTCAAAGGCGGCTGCTCGCCGACCGCCTCGTCACGAACGAGCTCGCCCGCGAGCTGACCGCGCTCTCGGCCGACGTCCGCCGCCAGGTCGGCGTGCTCGTCGATCGCGCAGGCGTCGTCCAGCACGTCATGGTCGGCACGCCGTCAGGCATCGAGCTCCCGGACTGGGGCCGCCTGCGTGCCGGCCGCGGTCGCCTGCGCGGCCTGCGCCTGATCCATACGCACCTCGCGAACGAAGGCCTCACGCGGGACGACGAGACGGACCTCGCGCTGCTGCGCCTCGACGCGGTCGTCTCGATCGCCGTCCAGGAGGACGGGCTGCCCGGCCTCGCCCACGCGGCCTCGCTCTGCGCGGCGAACGACGATGGTCGGTCGATCGAGAAGCTGCCGCCGCGACGCCCGGCCGACATCGACTTCGAGTTCTCGGTCTGGATCCGCGACCTCGAGAACGAGCTCGCCCGCACGACGGCGACCCGCGACGTCGCGGCCGGCGAGCGCGCGATCCTCGTCTCGGTCACCGCGGGCCGCGATCGCGAGACCCTCGAGATGCACGTCGCCGAGCTGCGTGAGCTTGCCCGTGCCGCGGGCGTCGAGGTCGTCGACGTCGTGACCCAGTCGCGACCCAAGGTCGATCCGCGCACGGTGCTCGGCGCCGGCAAGCTCTCGGATCTCGTGATCCGCGCCTTCCAGAGCGACATCGACCTCGTCATCTTCGACCAGGACCTCGCCCCCGCCCAGGCGCGCAACCTCTCCGAGCGCATGGAGCTGCGCGTCATCGACCGCACCCAGCTCATCCTCGACATCTTCGCCCAACGCGCCACGACCGCCGACGGCAAGCTCCAGGTCGAGCTCGCCCAGCTGCGCTACCGCCTGCCGCGTCTCGCCCAGCGCGCCGACCTCTCGCTCTCCCGCCTCGCCGGCGGCATCGGCGGCCGCGGCCCCGGCGAGACGAAGCTCGAGACCGATCGCCGCCGCGTGCGCGATCGCATCACGCGCCTCGAGCGCGAGGCCAAGCGCCTGACGCAGCAACGCGAGGGGCGACGACGAAGGCGCGATCGCCGCGGCGTGCCCGTGCTCTCGATCGTCGGCTACACGAACGCGGGCAAGAGCACGCTGCTCCGCGCGCTGACCCAGGCCGACGTGCACGTCGAAGACAAGATGTTCGCGACCCTCGACCCGGTCTCGCGCCGGCTCCGCTTCCCGCGCGAGCGCGAGGTCATCATCACGGACACGGTCGGCTTCATCCGCGATCTGCCCGAGGACCTCGTCGCCGCCTTCCACGCGACGCTCGAGGAGCTGCGCGACGCATCGCTCCTGCTGCACGTCGTGGACGCGGCGAGCCCGGACATCGATCGGCGCATCGCCGCCGTGCACGGCGTGCTCGGCGAGCTCGGCTTCGACGACAAGCCCGAGCTGCTCGTCTTCAATCAGGTCGACCGCCTGCCGGAGGCGGAGATCGAGCCGCTCGCCCGGCGCTACGGCGCGATCCCGGTCTCGGCGCTCGAGGGCCGCGGCCTGCGCGAGCTGCTCGTGGCCGCGGAGGCGCGGCTCTGGAACGATGCCGAGGGCGGCCGTCCCGGGGACGAGGAACGCTTCGCGGACCTCGCGGCCCTGCAGGCCTGAGCAACGTCTTCGACCCGAGCCGCAACGCTCCGCGCAGGAATCCAGCATCGATCAGGAGGGGCCCATGGCCTTGCGCTCTCACGTCATCGGAACCGGAATGTGCGTCCCCGACCGCGTCGTCACGAACGCGGACCTGACGCGATGGATGGACACGAGCGAGGAGTGGATCGAGCAGCGCACGGGCATCCTCGAGCGCCGCTGGATCGAGCCGGGCCAGCGTCCCTCGGACCTCGCCCGCGAGGCCAGCCACGCCGCCCTCGCGCAGGCGGGCCTCGAGGTGGGCGACATCGACTGCATCCTGCTCGCGACCCTCTCCGCCGAGCACGACTTCCCCGGCACCTCCTTCTTCCTGCACGAAGCGCTCGACGCCGGCAACGTCCCGTGCATCGACCTGCGTGCCCAGTGCAGCGGCTTCCTCTACGCACTGCAGATGGCCGACGCGCTGATCCGCTCGGACGTGCATCGCCGCGTGCTCGTGCTCGGCTGCGAGGTCCACTCGACGGGCCTCGACGTCAGCACCGAAGGCCGCGACGTGACCGTGATCTTCGGTGACGGCGCCGGCGCCGTGCTGCTCGAGGCGAGCGACGAGGCGGACGGGCCCGGCGTGCTCGGCGTCCGCGTGCACGCCGAGGGCAAGCACGCACGGCGGCTCTGGACCGAGGCGCCGAGCTCCGCCGCCAGTCCGCGCCTCACGGCGGAGATGATCGAGAAGGGCCGACACTTCCCTTTCATGGACGGCCGCTTCGTCTTCAAGCACGCCGTCACGCGCATGCCCGAGGTGCTGCTCGAGACCCTGGACGCGACGGGTCACGCGCTCGCCGACGTCGACCTCTTCCTCTTCCACCAGGCGAACCTTCGGATCAACGAGTTCGTCGCCCAGAAGCTCGAGATCCCGGCCGAGAAGGTCCTCAACAACATCCAGCGCTACGGCAACTGCTCCGCTGCGGCGCTGCCGATCCTGCTCGCCGAGGCGAGCCGCAGCGGCGCCCTCGAGCCCGGCCAGCTCGTCTCGCTCACGGCCTTCGGCTCGGGCTTCACCTGGGGCTCCGCGCTGCTGCGCTGGGGCTGATTCGCGACGCATTGCGGCATGCCCTGTCCGGGCCGGCGGGATCCGGGCCGAATGCCGCACCGCGGCACGCGGGAGCCCGACAAGCCCTTTCCGCGAATGGATTTTCTGCTCGCCCTCGTCACTCGCTTGACGATATGACGCATCGCGTCTAGGTTTCCGGGCGTCTCGGCGCAGGCTCGTCGGGACGACCCGATGGGTCCGTAGCGCGCTGCGTCAGACGCCGGGCACGACGGACCGACGAGGCCGCCCCCGAGCCGCCCGACCGAAGGCGCGCTTCGCCCGCGATGGCCGGAGCGAGGCGCGATTCCGAAGCCACGAATCGAACCCATCACGATCGATCACGATCTAGAGGAGGAGCCAGACATGGCCAGCAAGACCGGATCGCGGAGCAGCAGGACGAGCGAGTGGAGCTGGGAGGACTTCCGCCCCGAGTGGGCGGCCGAGCGCCTCGAGCGGATCAGCCAGGAGCTCGAGAAGTGGAGCGACGAGCTCCAGACCCGCAGCGACGACTTCCGCACGCGCAGCCAGAAGCGGATCGAGAAGAGCGTCAAGCAGGTGCAGTCGGAGCTGCGCAAGCTCCCCGCCGTGAAGCGCGCCGAGAAGCTCCGCAAGGATCTCGGCAGCCGCGTCGAGAAGAACCTCGAGACGGGCGTCGACCGCGTCTACGAGCGGCTCCAGATCGCGCGGCTCGACGAGGTGAAGCGGCTCGAGCGAAAGATCACGCAGCTGAATCGGAAGCTGCGCGACCTCGAGAAGCAGGCCGCGGCCTGATCCCACGCCGCGCGGCCGCACGCTCCATCCGAAGGATCGGGGCGAGAACGAGAAGAGGCCCGGGCCGGAAGGCTCGGGCCTCTTCGTTCGTAGGCGCTCCGGCGTCCGCCTCGCGCGGGTCCCGGAGGCGTTCCGGGCTCCGCGACCCGCGCAGGGCTGCGCCTTCGCGCCCGGCCTCAGAGCGAGAGCGGCTCGAGCTTCGCGGCGCGCTGCTTCACGACCTCTCGCTCGGCCTCGGGCAGCGGGATGAGGCCGCGATCCGCGAGATAGCCGTCCTCGCCGGAGGCGGCGTCGCTCGTGAACTCGGCGATGAACTCCTTGAGGCCCGGGATCCGGCCGACGTGGGCCTTCTTCACGTAGAAGTAGAGCGAGCGGGAGATCGAGTAGCTGCCGTCGGCGATGTTCTCGAAGGTCGGCTCGGCACCGTCGACGATCGCGCCCTGGATCCGGTCCTCGTTCTGGTCGAGGAAGGAGAAGCCGAAGATCCCGATCGCCGTCGGGTTCGCTTCGAGCTTCTGCACGATCAGGTTGTCGTTCTCACCCGCCTCGACGTAGGCACCGTCCTCGCGGATCGCGCGGGCGACCTGCTCGAAGCGATCCTTGTCCTCCTTCGCCATCGCCGCGAGCAGCGGCAGCTGCTTGGCGCCCCCCTCCATCGCGATCTCGACGAAGGCGTCCCGCGTGCCGGAGGTGGGCGGCGGTCCGAGCACCTCGATGCGCTGGTCGGGCAGCGACGGATCAACGTCCTTCCACGTCTTGTTCGGGTTCGGCACGAGCTTGCCGTCGACGGGGACCTCCTTCGCAAGAGCGAGGAAGATCTGCGGCAGGCCGATCTCGAAGCGGCGGCTCTGCTTGGAGTTCGCCAGCACGATCCCGTCGAAGCCGATCTTGACCTCGACGACGTCCCCGACGCCGTTCTTCGCGCAGAGCTCGACCTCGGAGGCCTTGATGCGGCGCGAGGCGTTCGTGATGTCCGGCGTGCCGACGCCGACGCCCTCGCAGAAGAGCTTCAGCCCGCCGCCGGTCCCCGTGCTCTCGACCACGGGCGTCTTGAACCCGGTGCCCCGCCCGAAGCGCTCGGCCACGGTCGTGGAGAAGGGGAAGACCGTCGAGGACCCCACCACGCGGATCTGGTCCCGCTCGGCCGCCGCGGCGATCGCCGGCGTCCCGAGCACGACGAGGAGGGCGAGGACGAGCCCGCTGCCAATGCACTTCATCGATCGATTCCTTCGCTTTCCGGTCGGGCGAGGCGCCCCCGGACGGGTCCGGGCAGCGCCACCGACCGCAGGGCCATGCGCCCCGAGTCGGACGGGAGGCTATGCACGGCGTGTTGGCGGACGCTCACGGGACGGTGACAGTTGCGTGAAGAAGACGGCGACGGATGCGCGATCGGGGTGACGATTTGTCCCGGATGGTGAGCCGGGTCTATGCTTGCGCGTCTCATGCCCCACCGACAGCAGCTCAGGGTCGACCGCGATCTCGCCGCCCTCCGGGAGCGAACGCTCCGGATGGCTGCGCTCTGCGAGGCGATCCTCGCCAAGAGTCTGCAGGCGCTCTGGGACCGGGACGCGGGGCTCGCCTCGGAGGTCAAGCGGGACGACCTCGACATCGATCGCCTGGACGTCGACATCGACGACGCCGTCCTGCGCATCCTCGCCCTGACCGCGCCGGTCGCCGCGGATCTGCGCATGGTCGTGGCGATCAAGTCGATCGCGACGAACCTCGAGCGGGTCGGTGATCTCGCCCGGAACATCGCGACGAGCGCCGTCCGCATCGCCAGCCACGAGTCCTTCGTGATCCCCGACGAGCTCCACGTCCTGGCCGACCAGAGCCGGCGCGTCCTGAGCCATGCCAACCACGCCTTCGCCGAGCTCGACGCCGAGCTCGCCCGCCGCGTGCTCGAGGAGGACGACCCGATCGACGCGCTCGAGGACCGCCTCGTCCGCGAGTCGATCGCGCGTCTCACGGCGGTCCCCGAGACGACCGAGCCCGAGCTCGACCTCATCTTCGTCGCGCGCGACCTCGAGCGCGTCGCCGATCAGGCGACCAACATCGCCGAAGAGGTCGTGCTCGCAGCCGAGGCCAAGATCCTGAAGCACGCGAGCAAGCTCGGGACCGCCTGAGCCCGACCATCGCGCCGAAAGCAGGACGCGCCCGCCGTCTCGAAGGACGGGCGGGCGCGTCGATCTCCAGCGCGCGCAACGCGCATGGCCTCGGCGTCGCGCGTGCCGCTAGAACGTCACCTGCGCGCGCATCGTGAAGCTGTTCAGCCCCTCGCCTTCCTTCGCGACGACGGCATTCGTTCCGGACGAGTCCGCCTGCAGCACGTAGTTGTAGTTCAGCATGAAGCGCACGACGGGGTTGACGTACCAGTTGAGCGCGAAGGTGAGCACCTGCTCCCGCCCGCCTTCGATCGAGCTCGGATCGCTCGCACTGCCGTCGTTCAGGTTCTGGTAGGCGTAGCGACCGGCCAGCTCCCAGGCGCCGATCCCGCCGTTCTTGAGGCTGAAATTCTGCTTTGGCGTGAGCCGCTTGAACTCGCCCGAATCGATCCGATAGGCCGCCGCACGCGACTCGCCGGTCAGCGTCCAGGTCGCCCCGATGTGACCACCCTCGAATTGCAGCGTATTGCCACGATCGCGCATGATGACCTGGCGGTTGTACTCGCCGAAGATCGAGAAGGGGCCGCAGGCGAAGGCCGCCTCCGGGCCGAAGAGGACGACGTCGTCGATGTCCTGGATGGTGCCCGTCGACAGGATCCGATAGTCCGACATGTGGGTCGTCTCGTCGCGGAACTGAAGCCCCTCATTGCCGACCTCTGGCTTGCGGTACGCGCCGCGGAAGCCGAGGTGGAGCACGCGCTCGGGACTGATGATCGGCGAGAAGATGAAGCGGGCCGCCGTGCCGAAGCCTTCGGCCGTGTTGCGATCGCCCGGCTCGACGGAATCCCCGTAGAAGCCCGCCGCGAGGAACCAGTGCTCGCCGTTCGCGTCGGCGCGCACGCCGATCGCGCGATCGACGATCGGGACGATCGCGTCGTAGTCGATGCTCCGCTCGGTGAAGGGGATGTCGTTCGAGCTCATCTCGATCGCGAGGCTGTAGGGCTGCTTCTGGTGCCCGACCGTGAGCTTCACGCCCTCGAGACCCTCGTAGGAGAGGAAGAAGTCCTTGATCGCCGTGTTGTTGTCGGCGAAGTCGACCTCGCCCATCCAGTGCCAGTCCTCGTAGGCCTGGATCTCGGCGCTCAGACGTCCGCGTCGGACCTCGGTCCCATCGGTTACGCCCCGATTGGTCGTCGGCGTGTCCCCGGGCGTGTCGCCGATGTGGAGCGTGCCGTCGGCGTGCAGACGCCCGCCGAGCTTGAACGCGAACTGGCCATCGGCCGTCCGGGCACGGAAGCCCTTGTGGTCGATGGAGATCTGGGGGGCCGTGTCGTCGGCGCCGGCGCCCGGCGGGAGCAGGAGCGCGGCGGCCAGGGCGCCGAGGGCGTGGGCGAACGAACGGGGCGCGAATCGGGATCGCATCGGCTGGAGATTCCTTTCGTCGGGTCGCGGCGGGCCGGGACTCCTCCCCGGTCGTGAGCGGCCGTGTGTGCTGCGTCGGGCGCAAGCAAACCAGCCGCAGGTGACGATCGGGTGACGAAGAATCGAAAAATACGAACCGAATCGTCCGTTCCGGCGCGAGACGGGTTCCGGGATGTCACGAAGGCGAGGCGAGGGACGTCGGATCGGGAGGCCGACGTCACGGAAGCGTGGCGCGCGACGTCGGAGCGTGGCGCCCGCGCGGGGCCAGCGGCGTCTCGCTATGGCGCCGGGGGCCTCTCGCCGGAGAAGGGGCTCAGGCGCTGCGGTGGAGCCGCTCGGTCTCGAGGATCTCGAGGGCGAGCTCGACGGAGCCCTCGGTCTGGCGCAGCAGCGCGCGGGCCCGGTCGCGTTCGATCCCGCCGAGCTCCATCAGGATGCGCATCGCGCGGCCACGCAGCTTGCTCGAGCCCGGCGAGACGTGCGTCATGTGATGCCCGCGCACGCGTCCGAGCCGCACCATCACGGCGGTCGAGAGCGCCGACAGGATCATCTTCTGCACGAGGCCACCCTTCATGCGCGTCGAGCCCGTGACGACCTCGGGCCCGACCCGCGGCGCGATCGCGATCTCGACCGACTCCGCCAGCGGCGAGTCCGGATCGCAGGTGATCGCGATCGTGCGCGCCCCGGCCTCGACCGCGGCCTCGATCGCGCCGAGTACGAAGGGCGTCTGCCCGCTCGCCGAGATGCCGACGACGGCGTCGCCGAGGGTGAGCCCGCGCTCCGTGAGCTCGAGTCGACCGGCCTGGGGATCGTCCTCGGCGTTCTCGACGGCATGGCGCAGCGCGCGATCGCCGCCGGCGATCACCCCCTGCACGACCCGCGGCGCGAGTCCGTAGGTCGGGGGGATCTCCGAGGCGTCGAGCACGCCGAGCCGGCCGCTGGTGCCGGCGCCGACGTTGAACCATCGACCGCCGCCGCCGATCGCGTGGGCGAGCACCTCGACCGCCTCCGCCATGCGCGGCAGGCACTCGCCGACGGCCGCATGCGCGACGCCGTCCTCGACGTGGATCAGGCGCAGGATGTCGCCGGTCTCCATCTCGTCGAGCGCGCGCGAGTGGACGAGCGAGTCCTCGGTCGGGCGTGTCTTCGCCATCGCCCTTCCCTTTCGGCGTGCCCGCCCCCGACTGAACACCGACGGTCCCGCGCGTCGCGCGGCGGGGCTCCCCCGGGCTGCCTAGACTCCGCCGATGCCCTTCGAAGTCGCGCAGGCGACCCTCGAGAGCCTCGAGTGGTCCCGGATCACCGACGCGTTGCGCGCGGTCTGCCGCACGCCGCAGGGCCGTCTGCTGCTCGCGGAATCCTCCGGCCACGACGTCTTCGAGGCCGACGAGGGCGGCGTCCGGGCCCGGCTGCGCGAAACCGACGAGGCCCGCGCCCTCGTCGATCGCGACACGCTCCCGCCCCTCGCCGGCTGCATCGACCTGCGGGCGATCCTCGCCCGAGCCGCCAAGGGCGGCGTGCTCGAGCCCGCCGAGCTGCTCGACGTGCGCAGCACGCTCGCGGCGCTGGGCAGCACGCGCGCCTTCCTCGATCGGCACGAGACCGGGTGCCCGGCGCTCTTCGATCGGGCCGCCGGCCTCGAGGCCCTGCCCGGCCTCGAACGCGACATCGAGCGCTGCCTCGACGCCGCCGGCGAGATCCGCGACGCGGCCTCCGCCGAGCTCGCCGGCGCCCGACGCGATGCCCATCGCCTGGCCGGCGAGCTGCAGCACCGAATCGAGCGCACCCTCGCCCACGAAGACGTCCGCCCGCACCTCTCCGACGCCTACTACACGGTCCGCAACGGCCGCTTCGTGCTGCCCGTGCGCGCGGACTCCAAGGGCCATGTCCGCGGCATCGTCCACGACGCCTCGCGCTCGGGCACGACCCTCTTCGTCGAGCCCGACGGCATGGTCGAGCTCAACAACCGCCATCGCCAGGCGGAGCTCGCGATCGAGCGCGAGACCCTGCGCGTGCTGCGCACGCTCTCGGCGGAGGTCGCGGCCGAAGCGCCCGGCCTGCGACGCAGCCTCGACGCGCTCGCCCGGGTCGATCTCGCCCTCGCCCGCGGTCGCCTCTCCTACGACATGCAGGCCTGCTCGCCCGAGGTCGGCCGTGACGGCGTCTTCGAGCTGCCCGGCCTGCGACATCCGCTGATCCCGGCGACAGACTGCATCGCGAACGACCTGCGGATCGGCGCGGACTTCCAGGTGCTGATCCTCTCGGGCCCGAACGCCGGCGGCAAGACCGTCGCGCTCAAGTCCGTCGCCCTCGCAGCCTTGATGGTACGCGCAGGCATGCACGTCGCCGCCGACGTGCGCGCCCGGGTCGACCTCGTCGATCGCGTGCTCGCCGACATCGGCGACCACCAGGACATCCAGGCCAGCCTGTCGACCTTCTCGGCCGCCATGTCCGCCCTCGCCGACATCCTGCGCCACGCCGGATCCCACACACTCGTGTGTCTCGACGAGATCGGCGTCGGCACGGATCCTTCCGAAGGTGCGGCGATCGCGCAGGCCTCCCTCGAAGCACTCGCCGACACGCGCGCGCGGGTCGTCACGACGACGCACTACAACCTGCTGAAGGAGATGGCCGAGCTCGACCCGCGCTTCGAGAACGCGAGCGTCGAGTTCGATCCCGAGACCTTCGCACCGACCTACCGCGTGCGGATCGGTGCGCCGGGCGCCTCGTCGGCGACGACGGTCGCGGCGCGCATGGGCGTGCCCCAGCGCGTGCTCGATCGCGCGGGCGCCCTGCTCGATCGCGAGGATCGACGCCTCGATCGCATGCTGGCGGAGCTCTCCGCGGCGCGCGCCGCCCTCGAGACCGAGCAGGCGACGGCGCGCGCGATCCGCGTCGAGAGCGAGCAGGTCCGCGCCGCCTATCGCGAGAAGCTCGCGCGTCTGCAGGAGCGGCGGGACAAGCTCTTCGGCGAGATGCGCCGCGAGCTCGACGCCTCCTTCCGCGACGCCCACGGCGAGGTCGCCCGCATCATCGCCGAGCTCCAGCGCGCCCCCTCCTCCCGCCGCGCCGCCAGTGCCCGCGAGCGTCTCGAGAGCCTGCGCGAGGAGACCGAGCGCGAGCAGCAGGAACGCGGCCTCGCCCCGGAAGCGTCGTCCGACGCGGCGAGCGACGCCGTGGACTCGACGCCGATCGACTGGCCGCGGGCGCGCCTCGGCGACGTCGTGCGCACCCCCGGCGGCGGGCTCGGCACGCTGCTCTCGCTGCCGGATCGACGGGGTCGCGTCTCCGTCCAGGTCGCCGGCGCGAAGCTCTCCGTCGCGCGCGACCAGCTCGCCGCGGCGGACGCGGGCGACCGTGCGCGACACGCCGGCACCTCGGCGCATCGCTCGGCGGCCGCGCGACAGGCCGACGCGCCTACGCCGCCCGTTCGGATCGGCGGTGCGAGCGAGCTCGATCTGCGCGGTCTGCACGTCGACGATGCCCTCGATCGACTCGAGGCGGCGCTCGATCTCGCCGCCGCCGAGGGGCGGGACGAGCTGCGCGTCGTACACGGCATCGGGACGGGAGCGCTGCGGCGGGCAGTGCGCGACCATCTGCCGCGCTCGCCGCACGTCGTCGAGTGGCTGCCGGCCGCGCGCGAAGAGGGCGGCGAAGGGGCGACACGGGCGATGTTGCGGAAGGATTGAGCGGCGCGCGGATGGAAGACGGGAAGCGCGAAGAGTCCGAAGAGCGGACGACGCGGGACGGAGCGCCGGGCGCGGACGCAGACGGCGACGAGCTCCCGGGGCTCGCGGGTCTGGTCGGGACGTTCTTCGCGGAGCCTTCGCTCTGGCCCGTGTTGGTCGTGGTGCTCGCGAGCGGGGGCGTCTTCGGTGCGGCGCTGATCGTGCTGAGCGTCGTGGATCGCAACCCCTTCGCGGCGCTGGCGCTGCTGCTGGTCGCGGGCATGAGCCTCGACGGCGGGCTGCGCAGTCTGCGTCGGCCCGGTCCACGTCCGCTGGCGAGGCTGATCGCGCTGCTCTGGGTCGCCGCCCTCGGCTTCACGGCCCTGGCCGTCTGGTCCGGCCTCGCCGGCAGCTGATCGGGCCGACGCGCGACCCGAGTGTCAGTCGGCGTCGGCGCCGAGATCCCGGGTGACGGACTCGGCGGCGCGTTCGCCCGAGCGCGTCGCGGCCTCGAAGCCCGGGCCGCCGACGTGATCGCCGGCCCAGTAGAGGCGGCGACCGAGAGCGCGGCGATCGCGTTGGACCTTCTCGAAGCTCGCGAGCAGGCGGTAGTGACCGACGCGGAAGAAGGGCACCCGCGCGCGGCCGAGATGCGTCGCGAGGATCCGGTCGCCGAGACCCGGAACGTGATCCTCGAGCGAGCCGAGCAGGTTCTTCGTCACCACGTCGTCCGGCATGTCGCGCCATCGCTCGGCGAAGCCGTCCCGCGCGAGCGCGACGATCTGGCTCTGGCCCTCCGGCGAGCGACCGCCGAGATGCCCCGGCTCGATCAGGAAGGAGGCGACCGCGGAGGCCGCACCGCGCGGCAGACGCACCTCCTGCGGCAGCCCGCCATCGATGCCGTCGACGGCGATCGCGAGGGTGATCGCCGTGCGCTCGCGCAGCGCCGCGAAATGGTCGCGCTCGGCGGGGGTGAGCAGCGGCCGGGCGATCTGCGCGGCGATCGGTGCGCCGGTCGCGACGATCAGCGCGTCGCAGGCGAGCTCGCCCCGCCGCCGCTCGGCGTCGCGGGTCTCGATCCGGAAGCCGCCGGCGGGCTGCTCGTCGATGCGCAGGGCGGCGGTCGCCCGGCGCACGTCGAGCCGCTCGGCCGCGGTCTGCGCGAGCTCGGCGAGTGGTCGTCGCGGCAGGCCCGGCAGCCCGGGGCGGCGCTCGCCGAGTCCCCGGCTCACGGCATGCAGCAGCAGCGCCACCCGCGACAGCTCCCCCACGTCGTCACCGTAGGCCGACTGGATCTCGGGCGTGATCCACGCGTCGAGGGCGCCGCGCCCGAAGTAGAGCGCGACATGATCGCGCAGGCTGCGGTAGTCGAGGGACGCCGCGCGCTCGGGCGCGGCCGGGTCGAGCAGCGGCGCATGACGTCGCATGAGCCGCCGCCAGCGCAGCAATCGCGGCGCCTCCCAGAGCCGCAGACCGGGGATGCGCGCCGCCCCGCGCAGACCGAGGCCATCGACCGGACGCCGCTCGCCGTCGTGCAGCAGCACCGTCTGGACCGGCCGCAGCGGCAGCAGCGCATCGCCGAGACCGAGCTCCCGCGCGAAACGAGCGAGGCTCGCGTCGCGCCCGCCCAGCACGGGCCACGCCGCGTCCATCCAATGTCCGGCCGACCACTCCCCCGTCGCACGCCCCCCGACACCGGCGCGCGCCTCGAGCACGACGACCTCGAAGTCGCGCCGCGCGAGCAGCGTCGCCGCGCGCAGGCCCGCGAGCCCGGCCCCGACGACGACGACGCGCGGGCGCGAGCCGCCCGGCCGGCTCATCGCGCCGGACCGCCCCGCGCACCCCCGGCCGAGGTCACGGCGCGCTCGCTCAGGAAGGCCACCACGTCGCGCAACGTCTCGAACGCGACGAAGGGCTCACCCGCCTGCGCGAGCGCCGGAGCGAGGGTGTCCTTCGCGAAGGCGAGGTCGGCCTCGAGCGCGCCGCACAGGTCCGAGACGCGGCCGTTGCCGATGTGGACGCAGAAGGCGCCCGGATTCGCCGCGCGATAGGCGGAGATGATCCCGCGCTTGCAGCTGCCCGTGCCGCAGCCGCAGGCGGGGTTGGGTCGGCCGGGCGAGATGCGCCAGACGTCACCCTCGTACTCGAGGTGGTTGGCCATGAAGTCGAAGTGGACGCGATGGATCGACTGGAGTCGTTCGAGGTTCCAGTCGAAGCCGTCCGACAGGATGCGGAAGGGGACGCCGCGGGTCTCGCACCACTCGAGCAGCGCGCGCGCGCCCGCGTCGAGCTCGATCGTGTGCAGGAACTCGTCGAGCTCCTTCTCGGAGAGCTCGAGCCCGTCGAGCAGCGCGACCGCGTAGGTCCACGCCGTCAGCTCGCCCTGCTCGAAGCGGGTCCAGAGTCGCGCGCGCTTCTCGGGCAGACGCTGCTGCGCGAGGGTCGACCCGACGTCCTGGACCGAGAAGGTCCCGTCGAAGTCGCAGAAGATCGCGAGCGGGCGATCGGCGGGGATCGTCGAGGGCGGCTGCAAGGAAGGGGATCTCCGGGGCGGTCGGGACGGGGGCTGCATGGGCCTCGCCGGGTCGCGCCGGGTGGGTGGGTAGCGCATCCTCGCGGCGCCGTGAACGCCGGGTGCCCCATGGGGTCCGCGTGCGGCCCGGCGCCGGGTCGGGCGCACGGGACGAAACGGGAAGCGCGACGAAGGGAGTCTCCGGGCTTGGCGAGCGAGCGCGAGAGCGACGAGGAAGCGGTCGCGAGGACGAGCGGCTTCGGCGCCGAGCCGGCGGGCGAGGCGGATCGACGGCTGCGGGCGCGGCTCGCGGGGGCGGGGCTGCCGCTGCTGCTCGATGGCGCGACGGGGACGGAGCTCGAGCGGGCGGGGGTGCGGACCGGGCTGCCGCTCTGGTCGACCCACGCCCTGCTCGAGGCGCGCGAGCAGGTGCGCGCGATCCATGCCGCGTACGCCCGGGTCGGCGCCGAGATTCTCACGGCGAATACCTTCCGGACCCAGCGGCGCACGCTCGCGCGGGCGGGCCTCGACGATCGCGACGAGGCGCTGACCCGCCTCGCGGTGGCGCTCGCGCGGGATGCCGCGCGGCAGCGACCGGGCGAGGCGGCCTGGGTCGCGGGATCCCTTCCGCCGCTCGAGGACTGCTACCGATCGGACCTCGTGCCGGACGAGGCGAGCCTCGAGCGCGAGCACGGCCGACAGGCGGAGCTGCTCGCCGGGAGCGGCGTCGATCTCGTGCTGATCGAGACGATGGGCAGCGTGCGCGAGGCCTGCGCGGCCGCACGCGCCGTCTCGCGCACGGACCGGCCCTTCGTCGTGAGCTTCGTGTCGTGGCGGCCGGGGGTGCTGCTCTCGGGCGAGGCGCTCGCGACGGCGGCGCGCGCGGTCCTCGATCTCGGGGCTCTCGCAGTCGGCGTCAACTGCGTGCCCGGCCGTACGCTCCATGCGAGCCGATGCGCGCTCGAGCCCCTCGACGCCGCACTCCTCGTCTCACCGAATCTCGGTCAGCCCGACGACGAGACCGGCTTCCGCCGCGACGAGGAGGTGACGGCGGAGGCCTTCACGCAGCTCGTCGAGCCCTGGCTGGATGGCGCGACGCGACTGGTCGGCGGCTGCTGCGGCACGACGCCCGCGCACATCGCCGCCCTCGCCCGCCGTCTCGCCCGCGCGCCAGGCCCTCCCTCATCCGCCCCCGCGCCGGGCCGCGCCGACGAGCCGGCCCGCGACTGACCCCTCGCCGAGCGCCCCCGCCCGACGGCCCGACCGACGCCACCGACCGATCTCCGCCACGGACGGAGCGGGGCCGCGATTCGTCGCCTGGACGGCGCTTTGCGTCACCCCCCGCGCGACGCTGCCCCGCGGCTGCAGGCGGCCTGCCCGGGGGCTTCCCGCTGCCAGCGTGTGCACGAACCTCCACAGAGCCGAGACGGGCCTGAGGCGTTTTCCCCCTGATTGGCACGGCGATTGCTCTTGTACGGGCCGACACACGGATACCGGGGTGCTGCGAGGAGCGGGCCCCCGATTCCCGCGCCCGGGCTGGCTACCCCTCCCTTCGCACACTTCGTGCGAGGAGCCAGCTCGGGCGCTCTGTCTTTCGGCGCCCGGTCCGGCTGGCCCCGCTCAACGCGTCGGGGCGGGGGAGGTCGGCGGTGCGGGCCGGGCGGTCGGCCGACCGAGCACGCGACGCGCGATGCCGGCGAGGTAGACCGAGCCCGCCGCGCAGAGTCGCTCGCCTTCGGGCAGCGCTTCGCGGGCACGCCGCAGCGCATCCTCGGCGTCCTCGACGATCTCGATCGGCAGATCGGGCGTGTGCGCGCGCACGCGCCCGGCGAGAAGCGCGGGTGCGAGGGACCGGGTCGGCTCCGAGCGCGTGACCCAGACGCGGGTCGCCCGTGCGAGCACGGCCTCGAGCACCGCGTCGAGCTTCTTGTCCGAGGACACCGAGAGCACGAGGACGTAGCCGTCCGGGGCGAGCGCTTCGAGGGCCTCGGCGAGGGCGCGAGCCGAGTGCGCGGTATGCGCGGCATCGACGATGACCTCTGGATCGGCGGCCAGGACCTCGATGCGCGCCGGCAGCGAAGCGCCGCCGAGCCCGACCTCGATCGCCCGAACGAGCGCCGGCTCCGGATGGACGCCCAGCGCCCGCACGCAGTCGATCGCGAGCGCCGCGTTGCCCGCCGCCACGCGCCCCGCGACGCGCAGGGCGAAGGGCGCGACGAAGGGCGCGCCTCCGGACGAACCCTGCGCCTCGAAGACATGCGTGATCGGCGACGAGCCGTCCCCCCGCGCGTGCACCGTAAAGTGTTCGCCCAACACGCGCAGCGGCGCGCCGACCGCCGCGGCCCGGGCGCGCACGACCGCCGCCGCCTCGGGACGCAGCGCGCCCACTACGACGGGCCGACCCGGCTTCAGGATGCCCGCCTTCTCGGCGGCGATCAGCGCCTCGGTGTCGCCGAGCTTGTCCGTGTGCTCGAGCTCGATGCTCGTGATGCAGGTGACGGCCGGGTCGACGACGTTGGTCGAGTCGAGCCGTCCGCCGAGCCCGACCTCGATCACGGCGCGATCGACCCCCGCCTCGTCGAAGAGCAGGAATGCGATCGCGGTCGTCGCGTCGAAGAAGCTCGGGCGCGTCTCGCGCGGACCTTCGCGGAGCACGTCGACGATCGGTCGGACGCGCTCGACGGCGGCGACGAGGCGAGGCTCGGAGACGGGGACGCCGTCGATGCGGAAGCGTTCGACCCAGCTCTCGAGATGCGGCGAGGTGAAGGTGCCGACGCGTTCACCGAGGGCGCCGAGGATCGCCTCGACGAAGAGGCAGGTCGAGCCCTTGCCCTTCGAGCCGGCCACATGGACGACGGAGAGCCGGGTCTCGGGTCGACCGAGTCGGTCGAGCAGCGCGCGGATCGGACGCAGGTCGAGCCGGGCGTAGTCGTAGTCGGGCCGTCGCTCTCGATCGATCAGCCCCTCGAGATAGGCCGCCGCCTGCGCCAGGGTCCGCAGCGACGCCCCTCTGCCGCTCCGCATCCCGCTCCCCTCCAACGAAGGCTGTCCCCGACGAAGCGCCAACGAAGAAGGAGGCGGCCAATCGCTTGACCGCCTCCCTCGATTCCTGCGTCCAGGAGGTCCGTGTGAGGCCGCTGCGCCCGCTCGCGAGCGCCGCGCCCCGACGTCCGTCCGCCTGCCGGACTACTGGAGCATGTACTTCTGTCGCTCGCGGTAGGCCTTGAGCGCGGGGCTCGTCGACTCGGTCGACGGGTAGAAGTACTTCACCGCGTGGCCGCACTCCTGGCACACGCGGTAGCAGAACATGAAGCCCTCGACCTCGCGAACCGAGCCCACGTTGATGCGGCTCTCGTCCGTGCAGCAGTTCGACGCGCGAGTGGGCGAGACGATGCGGCGGGGGTAGTCGTTCTTGGGGGCTTCGGAGTCCGAGTACTCGATGATGTTCTTCGTGAGGCGATGGGATCGCTCCTCGGAACTCTTCTTTCGGATGTTGCTACCGATTCTTCTCAACGCTTCTTCCTCGCATCGGTTCGGTCCCCGTCAGACGCCCGGCCTCAAGCCGAGCTCCCGGAGCAGGGACGATCGATTTTCGAAGGGCCGCACACACGGCGGCCCGTCCGTCGTCCAGAGGCGGCTCTCCCGGCTCCCGATCGCGAGCTCGAGCAGCAGCGAGCTCCGGGTTCCGTAGCGATCCGCGACGTGGACGCATGTCGACTCGAAGGGACTCGCCCCGGGCGGTCCGGCCGCGGCGACCGCGCTCGCGCGCGACGTCGATGGCCCTTCACCCCCGACATGCTCTCGACAGATCCCGGCCAGTCCCTCGAAGAGGTCGCGGTCGGGGTCGGTCATCAACTTCTCGACGCGCTCCCGGACGCGCGTCAGCTTCCTCCGTCCGGGCTCCGCCGTGTCGAGCCCGAGTGCTCGTCCGTCGCAGCCCGCTTGAAACGGGGATCCAGGCGATTCCCCGATCGATCCTTCCGGTCTTCGCGCTTCCGATCCGCTCGCGGGCGAGAGCACAAGCCCTTCGTCCTCGACATTGCCCACGACGTGCACGCCCGGTTCGAGCTCGACCACCCGGGGCCGTCCGCGATAGACGACGAGCGCACATCGGCGGCCGTCGGACACGAGCAGCTGGAACGGGTTGTACGAGTCCTCCTCGAGCTGCGAGATCCTTTGGAGCGCCTCGTCGGTCGTCGCCGACTCGAGCGCCGCCATCACCACCTCACCTCGCGACCGGCGAGCCAGCGGGTCGGGCCCCGCCTCCGAAGAGACGACCGACTCGGCGCGCAGGTTCGTGAGTCCGGCGAAGACGCCGCGAGCGCTCAGTCCGAGCCACGTGCCACCGGCCTCGAGATCGAGCGGCGCCACGATCGGACCCGTCCGCGTCGACCGCAGTGCGGGTCCCTCGGCCGGTCGGTCGAGGAATTCGTCCCGGTTCGCTGCGACGACCAGAGGTCGGTCCGACACGCAGCGGTCGAGGACGATCAGCGTGCACATCGCTCGGAATCAGTCCTCCCCGCTCTCCGACCGGACGCGCGAGATTAGCGGGCCATCAGAGCGAATGCAATGAAAAGTCTCATAAAAATCAGATAGATGGGCGCCTGGGGCAATCCTTCACGAGAGCTGCGGCCGGCGCGCGGACCGGCTACGGGTCCGGATCGGAGGACCGGCAGCCCCAGGCTGCGCCCGCTTCGCACGGACCGGATGGCCCTCGGCTTCGAAATGCGTCGATGTTCGCAAACCGCCGCATCATCCGGTCGAGCGCATCGACCGTCACCTCGCCAAGACCCACCAGCGCCGACCCGACCGGTCGCGCCGCGCCCGCGTCCCCGCGCAACCGCGGCGACCCCTCGGCACCGGCGAGCGACTCGTCCACCAGGGCGAGCAGGCCCGCGAAGCCAGCCTCGCGGAAGCCTACGTGGAGCCCCTCCGGCGTCGTCCAGAGGCCCGCGTCCGCCGGCGGGAAGAGCCCGGTCCGGCGCCGGGCCTCTGCCACGTCCTGGAAGAGCGCCCGATGCACCGGCTGGGAGCGCAGGTCCCGGGCGATCCGGAGCGCCGCCCGGGCCCGCGGCTCGAAGGTCAGGACGGCGCGGATCCGACGGGATCCCGCGACGGGCCCGATCGCCCGCGCGAGGCTGCGTCCGGCCTCGACGCTGCGGCGGCGCGCCGGGTCGAGCTCGGCCTCGGGCGGGAGAGCGGGCCCGCCGAGCGCGTCGGCCCAGGCCAGCCACAACGTGTAGGGGGGCGGCTCGGGTCGCAGCGCGAGCACGCGCGCCAATTCGAGGAGCAGGACGCTGCCCGCGTCGTCCTCCGCCTCTTCCGGCGCCAGCGGGAAGTAGCCCACCACCAGCAGCACGACGTCGCCCGATCGACCCGGTCGCTCGGCGAGCAGATGCCGCCGGTCGCCCTCGACCAGGGTCTCGACCCGCAGGCCGGCCCGGCCGAGTGCCTCGCCGATCCGTGCTCGCGCCGCGAGATCCGAGGCGCCCTCGCGCTCGCGGGGCGCCAGCCGCCCCAGCTCCTCGAGCTCGAGGGTCATCCCACGTGACGAGAAGCTCGTCGGATCCTCGGGCAGCTCCGCCACGACCTCGTCGGGCGGCCCCGCGGCGCCGCCCGAGCAGGCCACCCACGCGAGCAGCCCCAGCCCCACCAGCCACCCGCTCCGACCTCGCAGCCTGCCCCGCCCCGCGCCGCCCGGGTCCGCCTGGTCACGCACCGCTGTCTCGCCCCCCGTCGCCGCGATCTACCCGGCGGGGATCATCGCCCGCCGCGCGTCCGGAATCTGCGCGTGAGCTGCAGAATATCTGACACATGCTCCCACTCGGAGACACATCCACGACATAGGCCCGCTCCTCGCGGGGCTTTTCGAAAGTCGGAGGCAGAGCCCTACCCTGAGGGCTCTGCCTCCCTTCGTTAGCGGGCGCGGACGCGCCCTTGGGCCGCAGGCGCTCGTTAGCGGGCGCGGACGCGCCCTTGGGCCGCAAGCTCGTTGGCGGGCGCGGACGAGGCGGCATCGACTCCAACCCGGTCCCGGGTGGATCCTCCCGATGATTCGCGTGCTGAGCGCGGCCCTCGTGGGCGTGACGGGCGTGCCCGTCGAGGTCGAGGTGCGTCTGTCGTCGCAGCTGCCGGCGGTGGACGTGGTGGGACTGCCGGAGGCGGCGGTGCGCGAGAGCGTGTCGCGGATCCGCGGGGCGATCGCGGCAGCGGGATTCGCGTTTCCGGATCGCCGCGTGACGATCAATCTCGCGCCGGCCGAGCTGCGCAAGAGCGGGGCGGGGCTCGACCTCCCGATCGCGATCGGCGTCCTCGCGGCGAGCGGCATCGTGCCGCCGGAGCGACTCGAAGGGCGCGGCCTGTTAGGCGAGCTCGCGCTCGATGGTCGGCTGAGGGCGACCCGTGGCTCGCTCGCGGCGGTGCTCGCGATGGTCGAGGCGCGCGCTGGCGAGGCGATCGTGGCGCGGGGCTGTGCTGCGCGCGCCGCGCACGCCCGGGCGATCGACGTACGAGCTGCCGACGACCTTCGGGCGGTGATCGCGCATCTACGCGGAGACGTGCCCCTCGACGTCGCACACGAGCGAGCCTCGGGCGCAACGCCCGGAGCACACGAGACTTCGCCCTGCCTCTCCGACATCCGCGGGCAGCAGCACGCGAAGCGCGCGCTCGAGGTCGCCGCCGCCGGGGGGCACGGCCTGTTGCTCGCGGGTCCGCCCGGGACGGGCAAGACGCTGCTCGCGAGACGACTTCCGGGCCTGCTGCCCGCTTTGCGCGATCGCGAGCGGCTCGAGACGTTCTGCGTGCTCGACGCCGCCGGCAGCCTCGCGCCCGACGAGCCGATCCCCGACGCGCCGCCCTTTCGCGCGCCGCACCACAGTGCGAGCGCCGCAGGCCTGCTCGGCGGCGGCAGCCCGATCCGACCGGGGGAGGTCTCGCTCGCGCACAACGGCGTGCTCTTCCTCGACGAGCTGCCCGAGTTCGACCGACGCTGCCTCGAGTCCCTGCGCGAGGTCCTCGAGCAGGGCGTCGTGCGGATCGCACGCGCCAGTCAGCGCTGTGAGCTCCCAGCGCGCTTCCAGCTCGTGGCCGCGGCGAATCCCTGTCCGTGCGGGTACTACGGCACGCCCGACCGCGACTGCCGATGCGACGATGCCTCGCTCGCCCGCTACCGCCGCCGCCTCTCCGGCCCGCTCGTCGACCGCATCGACCTCGCGGTCCCGGTCGGCGAGGTGCCCTGGTCGCAGCTCTCGGCGCCGCCGGCGGGGCCGACCAGTCGCGAGGTGCGCGCGCGGGTCGCCGAGGCGCGCGCGCGCCAGCATGCGCGGGGGGTCGCTTCGAATGCCGCGATCCCGGATGCCTGTCTCGATGCGCTCGTCGACGCGGAGCCGGACGCGCTCGACCTGCTCGGTCGCGCCGTCGAGCGCTTGTCCCTCTCCGCCCGATCGGCGCGTCGGGTCATGCGCGTCGCCCGGACGCTCGCCGATCTCGGAGACTGTGTGCGGACCCCACGGGCGGCGATGGCCGAGGCGTTGCAGATGCGAGCGGGCTGGTAGGCGCGTCCGAACGGCATCGCCCGCCGGGACGCCATCGGCTGCCCCGAAACGTGCAGAGCCTGCCCGCAATCCGTCACCGCCCGGACACGAGACCCATGAGACCGCGCGGGCCTCTCCCTCCGGACGCTGCGTCCGAGTGGGATCGGAAGCCCGTCGAGCGGGTTCCCAGACGCAGGCTGGGACGACGACACGGCGCGTGGCCGGTCGAGGGGTGGGCGGGGTCGTAGTGGCACGCCGCGTGCAGAAGGATCGCAGTGGACGCTTTGAGGACACGCATGGAGCGCGCGAGGACGGGCCGACCGGGCCGGAACGAGAGGATCGGCCTTCAGCCGCTCGCGACCCGAGGCCGATGAGAACGATCGTGAACGGAGCGTGGTTCGGACGGCCCGAGCAGGCCGTGGAGGAGAGCGAGATGAACGTCACGAGCACCCGGATCCCCGTCGAGCACCTCACGGCCGTCCACGAGATCCCGATGGAGACGGCGAGCGCGCGCGAGCCCGACTCGCTCACGCTGCTCGAGCTGATCGAGGCCGTGAGCGAGGTCAGCGACAGCGAGCAGGAGGTGATCGCGACCGTGACCTACATGCTCCGGTCCGGCCGCGTCCGGCTCGCCGGCAGCTTCCGGGACACGCCCGTCGCCCGCCTCTGCAGCTGACCCGCCGCTGGGACGTGGCCGCCCAGGTTGCTGACCCGTCGCTGGGACGTACCCGGCCTCACTAGCTGACCCGGCGCCGGGACGGGGCCCGCCTCTGTAGCGGACCGTTCTCCGGAACACCGACTGCCGCGCGTGACCGCGTGTCACGATCGCCGCGCACGCTCCGCCGACGCGATCCCGCGGCGCCGAGCAGCCGCTCGACGCGACCCGGGTCCGAGCGCGCCATCCATGGCATGCTCCGCCCCCGGGAGACCAGTCGCTTGAAGATCACGCCCACCGCCCTGCCCGGAGTCCTGCTGATCGAGCCCGTCGTGCATCGCGACGCCCGGGGCTTCTTCGTGGAGACCTGGCACGCCGAGCGTTATGCCGAAGCGGGCGTGCCCTCGCGCTTCGTCCAGGACAACCACAGCCGCTCGGCACGCGGGACGCTGCGCGGGCTGCACGCCCAGCTCAATCGACCCCAGGGCAAGCTCGTCCGGGTCTCGCACGGCGAGGTCTACGACGTTGCGGTCGACATCCGCCGCGGCTCGCCGCATTTCGGTCGCTGGGTCGGCGCGACGCTCTCGGCCGGGAACTTCCACCAGCTGTGGATCCCGGAAGGCTTCGCCCACGGCTTCTGCGTGACGAGCGAGACGGCCGAGCTCCAGTACAAATGCACGGACCTCTACGATCCGACCGGCGACATCACGATCGCCTGGAACGATCCCGCGATCGGCATCGACTGGCCGGTCGACGAGCCGCTGCTCTCTGCCAAGGACGGAGCCGCACGCAGCCTCGCGGAGCACGCGCCCGAGGAGCTGCCCGCCTACGAGGGGTAGGCCCGCGCCCCGCCGCGGCGAGACGGCGGAACGCGCCGCGGGGAGGCCGAGTCAGGATTCGCGGCAGGCGGCGCAGTGGCCGTAGAGCTCGTGGCGATGGCGCAGGACCTGGAAGCCGTAGCCCTTGGCGATCTCGCGCTGGCGCTCCTCGATCTCGTCGCACTCGAACTCCTGGATCCGGCCGCACTTGATGCACACGAGATGGTCGTGGTGCTCGTGCTCGGTCTCGTAGCGCGTGATGCCGTCGTCGAAGTGCCGCTCGGTCGCGAGGCCCGCCTCGACCAGCAGCTTCATCGTGCGGTAGACGGTCGTGTAGCCGATGTTCGGATGCTGCTCGCGGACCAGCTGGTAGAGGTCCTCGCTCGTCACGTGCCGCTTCGCCCCGAGGAACGCCGCGAGGATCATCTCGCGCTGTCTCGTCTGCTTGAGATTGTTCTTCTCGAGGTATTTCGCGAGCGACTTCATCTCGGCTTCGTGGGCCATCGGCGCAGGGTACCACTCCTCGCGCCGGGCAACCGGCCACGTGCCGGATGCGGCCCGGAGCCGTCGCTTGATGGGTGCCGACCGCATCGCACTCGAGGAACACCGCTTCGCGCAGCCCCGGGCGACCCTAGGCGAGCAGGTCCTCCGCCCGCGAGGCGAGGTCGTCGTCGAAGTCCTCGGCGAGCAGCCGCACCTGGCGCTTCAAGCCGCCCTCCAGCGCGAGCTGGCCTTCGTCCTTCAGGCGCAGCAGCTCGTCGAGGACGCGCACGCTGATCGCCTTGTCGCCGGCGTCGAGGAAGATCGAAGCGAGCTCCGCCGACGAGGGAGGCCCGATTCCTTCGAGGTAGGCGCGACACGCGGCCGCGAGGTCCGTCGTCCCATGGGCCTCGCGGACCGCGGCAGCCAGGGCCTTGCCGGGCTGGCCGCCCTGCTCGTCCGTGAAGAGGGCGTCCGCCGCCGCGAGGGCCTGCTTCGAGCGACGTGCCTCGTCGGCTCGCGCGCGACCGCTGCGTGGCCGCGAGCTGCCGCCCTCCCGCCGCAGTCGGTCCCGCTCGGAGTAGGTCAGCTTGCGATCGTCATCCGCCATCTTCCGTCCCTCCGACCTCGCCAACGGTCTGCGTCGCCGCATCGAGCGAGTCGAGATTCCGCCGGGCCGCCTCGTTCTCGCAGTCGAGCGCGAGCGCGCGCTCGAACTCGGCCCGGGCGCGGTCGGGCCGACCGGTCTGCCAGTAGGCGATGCCCAGATGGTTGCGGATCTCGGAGGCCCGCGGCGAGAGCGAGGCCGCGCGTTCGAGTCGCGCCACGGCCTCCGCGGCGTCGCCGGCGTCGAGGGCGCGGGTTCCGGCGCCGTACTCCCGTGCGGCCTGCCAGGCACGGGCGGGGGGGGATTCGCAGCCCTCTGCTACGAGGGACGTGGCGACGAGCAGTACGAGCGAAGCGCCGGCGAGCATCCGGCCAAACCGCTGCGCACCTCTCGCGTCGGCGCGGCGGGCTCGCACGATGGCCGAGCGGGGCCGAGCCGGTCCTTGCGCCATGCGCGTCGTCCTCATGGCGGCGAGGGTACCGAGCCCTCGCAGCCGCCCGCTCCTGTGGCGATTCGGGCTCCAGATTGCGTGGCGGCCCCCCCGGATCTGACCGAGAATGCAGCGCGCCCGGGGACCGGCTCACGCGCGCCGCGTCGCGCGCCGATGGAAGAGGCCGATCCTGGCCACGGAGACCCCCCGACGCATGCGTCCCGAGAGAGCTCCCTCGACTCCGTCCCGACCGCTCGGATGCCCGCCCGCATGAAGGTCCTCGTCACCGGAACGGCCGGCTTCATCGGCGCCGCGGTCGCCGAGGCCCTGCTCGCCCGGGGTGACGAGGTCGTCGGCGTCGACGACCTGAACGACTACTACGACGTCTCGCTCAAGCGCGCGCGCCTCGCCCGTTTCGCGGATCACGACGCCTACCGACACCACGAGTTCGACCTCGCCGATACGGCGGCCACCCTCGCCCTCTTCGAGCGCGAGCGTCCCGAACGCGTCATCCATCTCGCCGCCCAGGCCGGCGTCCGTTACTCGATCGACCACCCGCACGCCTACGGCCAGGCCAACCTCACCGCGTTCCTGAACGTCCTCGAAGGCGCCCGCCACCACGAAGTCGGTCACCTCACCTACGCCTCGTCGAGCTCGGTCTACGGCGGCAACACGAAGACGCCCTTCTCCGAGCGCGACCCCGTCGACCACCCGGTCAGTCTCTACGCCGCGACCAAGCGCGCGAACGAGCTGATGGCGCACACCTACTCGCATCTCTACCGGCTGCCGACGACGGGCCTGCGCTTCTTCACGGTCTACGGACCCTGGGGCCGCCCCGACATGTCGCCGTTCCTCTTCGTGAAGCGCATCCTCGCCGAGGAGCCGATCGACGTCTTCAACCACGGCGACCACCAGCGCGACTTCACCTACATCGACGACATCGTCGAAGGCGTCGTCCGCACGAGCGACCGCCCGGCCGAGCCGGATCCCGACTACGATCCCGCGCGACCGGATGCGTCCCGCTCGAACGCCCCCTGGCGGATCTTCAACATCGGCTGCGAGCGCCCGGTCGAGCTGCTTCGATACATCGAGGTGATCGAGGAGTGCACCGGGAAGAAAGCGATCAAGCGGATGCTGCCGATGCAGCCGGGGGACGTGAAGGCGACGTATGCGGACGTGAGTCTGCTGGCCGAGGCGGTGGGATATCGGCCGAAGGTGGGGCTGGAAGAGGGGATGGAGCGATTCGTGGGGTGGTTCAGGGGGTTCTATGAAATCTGAGGACAAGGGGGCGTAGAACGTACGCTCGATCGATCCACCCGATCGCCAGGGCCGCCCTCTCAATCCGGCCGTTCGCCCGGGCGGAACCGCTCCATCTCGCTGCGCCCAGGTGAGAAGCAGCCGCGCTCCGTGATGAATGCCGTGACGTGACGTGCCGGCGTGACGTCGAAGGCTGGATTCGCCACGTCCGTCGACGAGGTCAGGATCCGAACGCGCTCCAACCGACCGTCGCATCGAAGGCCCTCGACCTCCGCCACCTCGTCGGCGCTCCGCTCCTCGATCGGAATCTGTCTCAACCCATCTTCTATTTCCCAGTCGATCGTGGAGATCGGGAGCGCGACGTAGAACGGAACTCCGTTGTCCGTCGCAGCGAGTGCCTTGAGATAGGTGCCGATCTTGTTGCAGACGTCACCCGTCGCAGTCGTCCGGTCGCTACCGACCAGCACGGCGTCGACGAGACCACGCTGCATCAGATGCCCCCCGGCATTGTCGACGATCACGGTGTGCGGGACACCCGCCTCGCGAAGCTCGAAGGCCGTGAGGCTCGCGCCCTGATTGCGGGGCCTCGTCTCGTCCACCCAGACGTGGACTGGCAACCCGTCTGCATGCGCCTTGTAGATGGGCGCGAGTGCCGTTCCCCAGTCGACTGTCGCCAGCCAACCCGCATTGCAATGCGTGAGGATTCGAACCGGCTCACCGCCGCGCCTGCTCGAGAGCTCCCGGATGATGCGGAGACCGTGCTCGCCGATCTTCTGGCAGACGGCCACGTCCTCATCGCAGATGTCTTCCGCCTCCCGTTGCGCGCGAGCTCCGCGAAGACCCGGATCGAGGTGGGCCACTACTCGCGAGACGCGATCGATGGCCCATCGAAGATTGACGGCCGTGGGTCTCGTCGCCTGCAGCTCGCGCCTCGCCTGGGCGAGGGACGCGTCAGATGGATCGACAGCGAGCGCGAGAGCGAGTCCGTGCGCCGCCGCGGCGCCGATCAGAGGCGCGCCGCGCACTCGCATGGTCCGGATCGCCTCGACGACCGCCGGCAGATCGGGAAGCGTCCGCAGCTCGAATGCGTGGGGGAGACGTGTCTGGTCGATGATCCGGAGTACGCCGCTCGACTCATCGAGCCAGATCGACCTGAAATGCCTACCCGAGACGCGCATACCGAGTGTCAGTCGCCCGCGAAGTCGCAGAGCGAGAACACGGAACATCCCTGCCGCTCGAGGCGTTCGACGCCACCGAGGTCGGGCAGCGCGATCACGAATGCGCATTCCACGATCTCGGCGCCGGCGTCGCGGAGGAGTTCGACCGCGGCCGACGCGGTCCCACCCGTCGCGATGAGATCGTCCACGAGGAGGACACGGCTGCCGGTCTCGACCGCCCCGACATGCATCTCGATCCGATCCTCGCCGTACTCGAGGGCGAAGTCCCGACCGACCGTGGCCCCGGGAAGCTTGCCCGGCTTCCTGAGGGGTACGAAGCCGACGCCGAGGCGATACGCGATCGCCGTCCCGAAGATGAACCCGCGTGCCTCGATGCCGACCACGAGGTCGACTTCCGCGCCCCCGACCGGGCCCAACGAACGTCGTGACGTCGACCGGTGTCGGTCGGCGATCGCCTCGACCGAGAGGCGGAGCCCTTCCGGATCACGCAGCAGCGTCGTGATGTCGCGAAACTGCACACCGGGCTTGGGGTGGTCGGGAATCGTCCGGATCAGCGATCGCAGCGGGGTCATGCAGATTCGAGCTCCGGCGCGATTGTGTCGGACCGGGCCGACGAGCCGTACACGGGCGGCAGTATGGCCGCCCGGGTCGGGAAACGCCCCTCCCTTGAAGCCCGGCCTCACGCGTGCTCGGCGCCGAGGGATCCGGCGAGTTTCCCCACGGGTAATCGCCTCGGTGACCGCGTCCGTTTGGCCGTCAGGCAGCCAGCCCGATACCTTGCGCGCCTCATGCCCTCCCGGTCCGGAGCCGATCAGGCCACCTCGACCCCCGCCCGCCTCCAGACATCGCCGGAGCCGAGATTTTGAACCGACTTCAGGTTGCGATCTACTCCGCGCTCCCGGTCTCGGCCCAGAACCTGCTCTGCACCGTGGACGGGTACCGACGATCCAGGCATCGCTTCACCCCACATTTCGCCGCCACGCTCTCCGAGTGGGAGCGGACGATCACGGACTCGGCGGAACGGCACCGCGCCCGCCAGTGGGAACAACTGAGACACCTCGTCGAGCGGGCCCGACGCGAAACCCGCTACTACCGGTTCCTGCCGGAGCCCATCGAGACCGGCGATCCGTCCAGCTCCCTGGAACGAACCCTCAAGGAAATCCCCATCCTGGAGAAGAGCGTATACCGCGCGCGGACGATGGACTTCCTCGCGCGCGACGTACGCTCGTCCGAATTCGTCGAACGCTCGACCTCCGGGACGACGGGAACTGCGCTCAAGCTATTCGACAGCTGGGAACGATTCGCCGAAAACTACGCCGCGGTCTGGCGCCAGCGGCGCGCCTTCGGCGTCTCCCTCGAGGATCCGTTCCTGGCATTCACCGGCCAGGTCACCACGCCCCTCGCCCAGCAGAAGCCACCCTTCTGGCGCATCGACCGGCACTCCAACCGCATCCTCTTCTCGATCTACCACATGTCCCCCGCGAACCTCGAGTCATACATCGATCCGATCCACGCGCATCCCGCAACCTACGCCGAGGGCTACCCGTCCGCGCTCCACATCGTCAGCCGAGCGATGATCGCCGCCGACCGCTGTCTTCCACCGGGTAGACTCCGTGCGATCTTCACCTCGTCGGAGTCCCTGCTCCCCCATCAACGAGCAGCCATCGAGACGGCCTTCGGCGCACCAGTACGCGACCACTATGCCGCGACCGAACACGTCGTCTCCATGACGGCATGTGAAGCCAACATGCTGCACGTCGACATGGAGTTCGGGATCGTCGAGGTCGAGACACAGGAAGAAGACGACGACTGGGTGCGTGGCCCTCTGATCGTCACCGGCCTCGGCCGCCCGGCCGCTCCGATGATCCGGTACCGGATCGGGGACGTGGGCACCCGTTCGAAGCACCCGTGTTCCTGCGGCCGACCTGGAGACGTGTTCCACGAGATCGACGGACGCATCGAAGACTACATCGTCACCCCCGACCAACGACTCGTCGGACGGATGGATCACGTCTTCAAGGGTCGCTACGACATCGCCGAAGCACAGATCGTGCAGGAAGCAGTCGACTCCCTACGCGTTCTCGTCGTTCCGGGCGATGGCTGGAGCGCCGAGAGCGAACCCGCTCTGATCCGTGGTCTTCGAGCGAGACTCGGCGACGACATGCGTGTCGAAGTCCAGCTCTCGGACCGGATTCCGCGCGAACCGAACGGCAAGCTTCGGGCGGTCAAGTCCACGATCCATGGCGCGCGACGATGATCGCCGTCGGCCTCGCTCGCGTCGCGCCCACCTATTCGGGCCTCACACCGCCCTTCCACCCCACGTCCGATCACCCCGAGACGCGGACTCTCCTCCCGAACCTCTCCCATGACGTGAAGCCCGAGCAAAACGCAGTCTACGACGGGTTCAGGCACTCTCTGTGCCTCGCGGGACTCGATCGCGAACGATTCGGATCGGAGACCTGGAATCCGCTCGGAGCCCTCGTGGCGCCGGGAGGGCACGTCGTCCTGAAGCCCAACTTCATTCGACATTGGAATCCGAACCCGTCCGCCACGGTAGAGAGCGTGATCACCCACGGATCCATCCTGCGTGCGGCGATCGACTACGCCTGGCTTGCGGTCGGTGCACACGGCCGCGTATCGATCGCCGAAGCGCCTCAGATGGACTGCGACTTCGACGCGATCCGCGAGCTCGTCGGACTCGACGAACTCGTGCGCTTCTACCGGAACCGCGTCGGCCGACCGATCGAAGTGATCGACCTTCGCCAGGAAGCCGTTCGATTCGAAGACGGCATCATCGTCGATCGCAAGCGACTCCCCGGCGACCCGAAGGGGTACAGGGTCGTGGACCTGGGACTCCGGAGCCACTTCGCCGAATCCGGACTCGACCCGGACCTCTTCCGCGGGGCCGACTACGACGCGGGTCCAACCGGAGAACATCACAGGGACGGAAGGAACGAGTACCTGATCTCGGAGACCGTCTTGTCCGCGGACCTGGTCGTCAACCTCCCGAAGATCAAGACCCACAAGAAGACCGGCGTGACCCTCGCCTTGAAGAACCTCGTCGGAATCAACGGCGACAAGAACTGGCTTCCCCATCATTGCGCAGGTGGCCCCAGCGACGGAGGCGACGAGTTCCCGGGCAGCAGCATGGTCGACCGCCTGCGCAGTCGTGCGACCGACCTCGCCCGCCCCCTGCTCGCCCGAGGTCGAGGATTGGCACTCTTCCGATTCGCGCGTCGCCTCGAATCGAGCGCTCGCGGGCTGGACTTCATCCGCTCGGGAAACTGGCATGGCAACCAGACGACCTGGCGGATGTGTCTCGACCTGAATCGTTGCCTCTATTACAGCGATCGGGCCGGGCTCCACCTGAATTCGAAGAATCCCGTTCGTCGCGTACTGACCGTTCTCGACGGAGTCGTCGCCGGAGAGGACGAGGGACCGCTCGCGCCCACCGACCGACCGCTGGGCGCCATCATCGCAGCCTGCGACCCGGTGGCCGCGGACCTGGTCGCCGTCCGTCTGATGGGTTTCGACGAGGCGAAGATTCCGAAGCTCCGCGCGGCGATGGACGACCATGCGCTCCGGGTCACGGACGTTCGCGATCCGAAGCAGGTACAGGTCTTCGCAAGCGACTCGCCGAACGGCGGGAAGCTCCCCATCGACCTCGACGACGTCAGCGCGAGCGACCCATTCGTTCCGCATCGCGGCTGGCGAGGACACATCGAGAGGGTCGCAAGATGAGACAACTGCTCCAGAACGCGAGGAGTGGCAAGATCGAAATCGCCGAAGTGCCGGCACCCATGCCCGCGCCCGGTCAGGTCGTCGTGCAGAACTTCTACTCCGTCATGTCTCCCGGCACCGACAAGCTGTCGATGTCCTTTGCTCGCATGACGATGCTCGGCAAGGCGCGATCGAGGCCGGATCTCGTCAAGCAGGTCTTCAAGAAGATGCAGAGCGACGGCCCCATCGCGACATACCATGCCGCGACGAGCCGACTCGATACTCCCCAGCCGATGGGGTACTCGTCCGCCGGAATCGTGCGCGCCATAGGACCAGGCGTCGAACGGTTTGCAGTTGGCGACCGGGTGGCATGCGCGGGCGCAGGCTACGCGAATCACGCCGAGTTGGTCGCCGTTCCCGAGAACCTCGTGGCGAAGGTGCCGGAGGGCGTCGCCCTCTCTGATGCAGCCTTCGCCACGCTCGGAGCGATCGCGATTCAGGGCCTTCGGGTCGCCGATCCCACGCTCGGAGAGCTCGCCGTGGTGGTCGGCCTGGGGATCATCGGACAGATCTCCGTGCAGCTCCTCCGCGCCAATGGTTGCCGCGTTCTGGCCATCGACCTGAACGAGGGCCGCGTCAAGCAGGCCCTGGACCGCGGAGCAGACTGGGGTGCGACTCCGGGTTCCATCTCGGAAAGCTTCCAGGCGAAGATCACCGACGGGGCGGGATTCGACTTCGCGCTCGTCACGGCGGCCAGCTCGAGTTCCGCACCCCTGGAGCTCGCCGCGAACCTCTTGCGGCGCAAGGGAAGGATCTCGTTCGTCGGGGCAATGCCGATCGAGCTCGACCGGCGAGTGATGTTCGAGCGCGAGCTCGACCTCCGGATGAGCACCTCGTACGGCCCCGGACGCTATGACCGACACTACGAAGAGCTTGGTCTCGACTATCCGATCTCGTACGTCCGATGGACGGAGAACCGGAATCTCCAGGCATTCCTCGATCTCATCGCTCGAAGCGCCATCGCCCCCGGGTCGCTCGACTGCGAGACGCGCCCCTTCGGTGAATCCGTCGCAGCCTACGAAGACCTCGAGTCCGGTCGAGCCTCGCATCTCGCCGTGGTCTTCGAGTACGAACGAGAGATCTCGAGCGAGCGGAACCTCGCCCTGGCGCCAGAGCGGAAGAAGCATCGCGACGATCGGGATCTCGGCGTTTCGTTCATCGGCGCGGGCTCCTACGCCAAGTCGATGCTTTTGCCGCTCCTCGCATCCATCCCGAGAATCGAGCCCATCACGCTCGTATCAGCGACGGGCGCCTCTGCGCATAGCTCTGCACAGCGATTCGGATTCAGTGGCTGCGGTACGGATCCCGATGCGATCTTCGCCGACCCGAACATCGACTTGGTCTTCGTAACGACCCGTCACGACACACACGTGGACCTGGCCATCCAGGCCCTCGAGGCGGGCAAGGCCGTATGGCTCGAGAAGCCTGCGGCCCTGGACGCGTCGGAGCTCGATCGCCTCCTGGCGGCCGCAGGGGAGACCGGAGGCTTCATCACGGTCGGCTACAACCGGCGCTTCTCGTCCCATGCCGACTTCGCGATCAAGCGCTTCGCGAAGCGATCGATGCCGCTGCGCATCCATTACCGGGTGAGCCCGGGGCCGATGCCCGTGGGCACCTGGCTCACCGACCCCCGGCAGGGTGGCGGCCGCTTGATCGGCGAGGTGTGTCACTTCGTCGACCTCTGCAATTGCTTCGTGGGCAATCTCGCCGAATCCGTCTTCGCCACCGCGCTCTCGGACGGTCGAAACGACGACTCGATCACGGCGACGCTCCAGTATCCGGACGGGTCGGTCGCGACGATCGACTACCTCGGATCGGCGTCGACGAGCCTCCCAAAGGAAGCGATCGAGCTGTCCAGCGAAGGGCGAACCGTCCAGATCGACAACTTCCGGAAGTCACGCGTCGTGGGCGGTATCCGTCATACAACGCTGAACCAGGACAAGGGGCAGAAGGCAGCGATGCACGCGACGATCGATGCCTGCAGGCGAGGCGAGCAGCCTCCCATCAGCCTCGCGGAGATCGAGAACGTCTCGAGAGCGACGTTCGCAATCGTCGAATCGGCACGCACACGACGGCCGGTGGACATCCGAAGTCGGCGCTGAGGCCTGGATCTGTCGAGATGTGTGGAATCTGCGGAATCGTCGATCGGCGGGGAGTCGAAGTCTCGGAGCGGACGCTCACCCGACTCCGCGACTCGATCACCCATCGCGGCCCGGACGACGCGGGAATCTACCGTGGAAGCGGTGCGGGACTGGGAAGTCGCCGGCTAGCGATCATCGACCTGTCTCCACGCGGGCACATGCCCATGAGCAACGACGACCAGTCCCTCTGGATCACCTACAACGGCGAGATCTACAACTATCGCGAGCTGCGCAGCGAGCTCGAAGGGCAGGGGGTCAACTTTCGATCGGATTGCGATACCGAGATCGTACTCCGTGCATTCGAGCATTGGGGACCCGACGGTGTCAGACACCTGCACGGAATGTTCGCGTTTGCGATCTGGGACGAGTCGCGCAAGACGCTCTTCGCCGCACGAGACCGACTCGGCGTCAAGCCCTTCCACTACATCGACGACGGCGACATCTTTGCGTTCTGCTCCGAGCCAGCGGGCCTCTACGAGCTGCACAAACCCAGCTTTGCCGGGCTCGACCCGCTCTCGCTCGACTTCTTCCTGGGCTTCGGGTATCTGCCACCGGATCGATCGCTCGTAACGGGATTGAACAAGCTTCCCCCAGGCCACTACATGCTCGTCTCGCAAGACGGGATTCGCGTCACTCGATACTGGCAGGTCGAGATGGAGCCGACCGACGCCTCGAGTGTCGAGGAGGACCTGAGTGAGCTCGATCGCCTGCTGCGTCGCGCCGTGACCAAGCGATTGAGAAGCGACGTTCCACTCGGTTGCTTCCTGAGCGGCGGGATCGATTCCGGGCTGGTGACGGCGTTGGCCGCCGAGGCGTCGGATCGCCCCATCAATACCTTCTGCGTCGGCTTCGCGGGCGCACGGCCCGAAGACGACGAGCGAGCGCTGGCACGCATCGTGGCCGACCGTTTCGGGACGCGACACGAAGAGCTCGAGGTGGCTGCCGCGAGCCACGCGATGCTGCCCGACGTCATCCGGCATACGGGCGAGCCCTTCGCCGACGTGGGAATCCTTCCGATGTACCAGATCTCGAGAGCCGCGCGATCCCACATCACCGTCGCCCTCTCGGGGGATGGCGGAGACGAGTCCTTTGCCGGCTATCCGAACGTCGCGAGCGCATTACGGGCCGAGCGCATCCGCGGCTCGATTCCCAGACCACTCACGCTCCTGCTGGAGAAGGCCACAGCAATCCCCCCGATCCACGATCTGCATCCGACGATCGCCCGCGCCAATCGCTTCCTGACGCAATACGTGAACGGAGGAGCCGTCGGGCAATTCGATGCGAGCAACTACTGGAACGGACGGTGGCGTGATCGGCTCTATACCACCCGTCAGCGCGACGCTCGTGGCGACACCCTGGCTGCGAGCCTGATCGAAGCCATCGTCGCGACCCGACCGAATCTCCGACTGCCCGACCTCAATCTGCTCGTCGACCTGAAGATGCGTCTCGGAGGCGGATACCTGACGAAGGTCGACATCGCGAGCAGCATGGTTTCACTCGAGGTTCGTTCACCCTTCCTCGATCACGAGCTCGTCGAGTTCGCGGCCCGTCTCCCGATCGAGCGAAAGCTCCTGGGCGGACGACAGAAGGGGCTGCTCCGGGAATACGCAAGCCGCATCCTGCCCGCCGAGATCGTGAGCCAGCCGAAGCGCGGATTCGCACCCGGCCTGGACGATTGGCTCCGAAAGGAGTGGTCGTCTCTCGTCGAAGGTCTGGCCCGACGATCGCGTTTCGCGTCGGAGGGGCTCTTCGAGCGCGCGACGATCGACCGGGTCGTACGAGAGCACCTCGACGGCCGTGCGGATCATGGTCAACGCCTCTGGAATCTCGTATGCCTCGAGACATGGGCCGAGGTCTTCCTGCCGTGAGACCCGTCCGCCAATTCAAAGGATCCCTGCAGTCCGGCTGCGGTGTCCAAACCGCGCTGGATTCGCGCTCCTGATGCCGACTCGAAGCGAAAGCCTGCTCTCCCGATTCCGAGCGCTCCGTCGCGCCGTCGATCAGTCGGCGCGAAGCATCGGGGCGCACCATCGCGCCCTGCCGACGTTCATCATCGCCGGGGCACAGAAGGGCGGAACTTCGTCACTCTTCGCACACATGGTCCAGCATCCACACATCGTCAGCCCGAGAACCAAGGAGATCCACTACTTCGATCTTGCGTACGCGCGCGGCGCGATCTGGTATCGGAGCAACTTCACCTGGAGCTCGCGACTCGAAGCGACGCACTCGATCACCGGCGAGGCATCCCCCTACTACATGTATCACCCACTTGCGCCGGAAAGGATCCGCGCCCTGCTACCCGACGTACGGTTGATCTTCCTCCTGAGGAATCCGGTCGATCGAGCGATCTCGCAGTACTTCCACGCCGTACGCTGGAGCCAGGAATCCCTGGGCATCATGGATGCATTCGATGCCGAGGTGAGTAGATTGGCGGGCGAGGAGGATCGGATCCGCAGGGACCCCGGGTACGTGAGCTACTCGCATCAGCATCACTCCTACGTCGATCGCGGCCGCTACGCGAGACAGCTCGAGCGCTTCTTCGCACTGTTCTCCCGGGACCAGATCCTCGTGATTCCGAGCGAGCGGCTCTACCAGGATCCGCGATCGGTGCTTCGGGAGGCGTTCGAGCACGTAGGTGTCGATCCGGGTTTCGCTCCGGCGGACGTCGCGGCGAGGAACGTCGGGTCGTATACGAGGGACGTTCCGGATGAGTTGAGAAGCCGCCTGATCGCCCTGTTCGGCCACGAGAATCGGGCGCTCGCCGAGCTCGTCGGGACGGAAATGGGTTG
>JACKFD010000016.1 GCA_020632655.1 Spirochaetaceae bacterium | reverse complement strand
ACTGGTACGTCCGGCGATCCCGCGCGCGTTTCTGGAAGAGCGAGGACGACGCCGACAAGACGAACGCCTTCGCGACGCTCTACGAGGTGCTGACGACCTTCTCGAAGGTGCTGGCCCCCTTCATGCCCTTCCTGACGGAGGCGGTGCACCAGCGCCTCGTCCGCCCGGTCGACCCCGCGGCGCCGGCGAGCGTGCACTGGTGCGACTACCCGCAGGTCGATGCCAGCTTGATCGACGAGGCCCTCGAGCGGCGGATGGCGACGGTGCGCGCGGTCGCGGCCCTCGGTCGTCGGGTGCGCGAGGACCATCGCATCAAGGTCCGCCAGCCGCTGCGCTCGCTCACGGTCGTGCATCGAGATCCGGTCGTGCGCGCGGACGTCGAGGCGTCGTCGGCCCTCGTCGCGGACGAGCTGAACGTGAAGCAGGTCGTCGTCGAGGCGGACGAGAGCGCCTTCGCGACGGTCGTGGTCAAGCCCAACTTCAAGACCCTGGGCAAGCGCTGCGGGCCGAAGCTCAAGCAGATCGGGCCGGCGCTCGCGGCCTGGGGCTTCGAGGAGGTCGCGCGACTCGAGGCGGGCGAGACGATCGAGGTGGAGGGCGAGGCGCTCGCCCTCGGCGACGTGCTGCTCCAGCGCTCGGCGCGGGAGGGCGCGGCGACGGCGACCGACGGCGAGTACACGGTCGTGCTCGATACCGCCCTCGACGACGCGCTGCGCCGGGAAGGCGTCGCCCGGGACGCGATCAACCTCTTCAATACGCTCCGCAAGGAAGGCGGCTTCGAGGTCTCCGATCGCGTGCGGATCGCCTGGGCCTGCGACGATCGCGAGGTCGCTCGCGCGCTCGAGGAGCACGCGGCGCTCGTCGCACGGGAGGTCCTCGCGGATGACTTCGCGTCGATGACCGCGGGTTCAAAGGGCGCCGAGACGAAGCTCACGGGCGCTACGCTGCGCTACTCGATCGTTCGCGCGGACTGAGCGCGGACGGCCCGGAGCCTCGCGTCGGCCCCGGCGCGAGACGGCGGGGGGCGGGCGATGGCGGACGTGCAGCGTGAGACCCGGGACGGGATCCTCGTCCTGCGCCTCGATCACGGCAAGGCGAACTCGATCTCACAGGCGGTCTCCGAGACGTTGATCGCGGCGCTCGCGGAGGCCGAACGTGACGACGACGTGACCGCCGTCGTGATCCTCGGTCGCCCCGGGATGTTCAGCGGGGGCTTCGATCTCCCGACGATGGCGAAGGGTGCTGCGGCGGCTCGCGACATGGTGGCGGCGGGCGGACGGCTCGCGATGGCGGTCTACGACCATGCGAAGCCCGTCGTCACGGGCTGCGGCGGGCACGCGATCGCGATGGGCTGCTTCCTCGCGATGGCGGGGGATCTGCGGATCGGGGCCGAGGGGGCCTTCCGGATCGGCATGAACGAGACGGCGATCGGGATGACGCTGCCGATCTTCGGGATGGAGCTCGCGCGGGCGCGCGTCTCGAAGCGCCACCTCGATCGCGCCGTGGTGCAGTCGACGATCTACGATCCGAAGGGTGCCGTCGACGCAGGCATCCTCGATCGACTCGTCGCCCCGGACGCGCTCGAGGGCGCTTGCCTCGACGCGGCGAAGGCGCTCTCGACGCTCAAGCAACCCGCCTTCCGGAACAACAAGCGCGCGGCGCATCGCGAGACGGTCGAGCACATCCGCGCGACGCTCGACGAGGACATGGCCCGACTCATCCCGGGCTGAGCGAACGCCGCGCCCGCACGCTCCCGACGAGTCCGGGACGCGCCGAGGAGGATCCGATGCAATTGAACGGAATCGCCCACGTCCAGCTGACCGTGACGGACCTCGCGCGGTCGCGCGCCTTCTGGTCGCCGCTCTTCGAGCTCTTCGAGATGAAGATCCTGCTCGACACCGACACCTACTACTACGGCATCGGCAGCCGGACCGGGATCGCGCTCTCGCCGATCGACCCGAAGCACGCGGGGGACCGCTTCGACCAGCGCCGCGTGGGACTCCACCATCTCTGCCTGCGCGCCCGCGAGCGTTCGCAGGTCGACGAGATCCACGAGGTTGCCGTCGGCCTGGGCGCCACGATCGTCCATCCCCCGCGCGAGGACGGCTTCGCGCCCGGCTACTACTCGGTCCTCTTCGAGGATCCCGACGGCATCCGGATCGAGGTGAACCACGTTCCGGGCCGAGGGCATCTCGGGGGGCCGAGCTGATCGCGCGGGTGGACGTCCGGCTCCTGTTGGCCGCCCGCCGCGCCGTCCGACTCAGGCCGGCGCGATCTCGACGGGGATGCCGTTCGCGACGTGCGTGCCCGACGGGACGTCGAGCACGGTCTCGTCCGTCAGGTAGTTGGAGCACGCCCCCGGCTGGAGCTCGCGTGCGACCGAGAGCCGCACGCCGTCGAGGCGATGGCCGTAGCCGTGGGGCAGGCTCACGACGCCGGGCATCATCTCGTCGCTCGTCTGGCAGGGCACCTCGACCTCGCCGACCCGGGATCGGACGCGCACCCGCTTGCCGTTCTCGATCCCGGCGCGGGCTGCATCGTCGGGATGCACGAGGAGCGTGCAGCGGTCGCGCCCCTTCGCGAGTGCCGGCAGGTTGTGCAGCCACGAGTTCATGTTGCGGATCTGCCGGCGGCCGACCAGCACGAGCCGATCCTCACGGCTGCGCTCGGCGAGGGCCGATTCGAGACGCGGCAGGTCCCTCGCGATGTGCGCCGGGACGAGGTCGAGCCTCTCAAGGGGCATCGCTGCGGGCAATCGGTTCGCCTCGAGCGGGCCGAGATCGATGCCCTGGGGCGCCTCGCGCAGCCGACGCAGGTCGAGCCCGTCCGAGGCGTCGTCGAAGCGATCGCCGTAGGGCCCGATCCGGATCATCGCCTCGATCATGCGCATCGGACCCTCGGCGTCCTCGAGCTTCGCGAAGGCCTCGTCGGGCGTGACGTTCGGGCAGCCCGTGCCGGGTCCCGTCGTCATCCCGAGCAGCCCCTTCACCATCATGTCGTCGACGACCTGCCCCGACGCGCCCGCGAGTCGCGCGCCGAGCTCGCAGAGGATCTGCCAATGGTGGCGCATGCCCGGGCGCGGCTCGAAGAGCGCGGGCGACCAGCGCGCGAAGTTGCGGATGGAGGTCGCCTCGAAGAGGAAGTCGTAGTTCTCGTGCTCGAGCTGGACCGTGCTCGGCAGGATCAGGTCCGCATGTCGCGTCGTCTCGTTCAGGTAGATGTCGAGGCAGACCATGAACTCGAGCTCGTCGAGGGCGGCCGCGAGGCGCTCGCCGTTCGGTGCCGAGAGCACGGGGTTGCCCATCGAGACGACGAGTCCGCGCATGCGCCGCTCGCCCGCGCTCGCCGTCTCGATCTCCTCGGCCATCAGGCCGCAGGGGATCTGGCCGGCGATCTCGGGGATGCCGCGGGCGACGGTCTTGTAGCGGGAGTGCGTGAAGGGGTCGAAGGGGCGGCCGGGCTCCGAGCGGCCCGTCGCCGGGCGCGGGAAGAGCATGCCGCCCTCGGCGTCGAGGCGACCCGTCAGCGCGTTCACGACGTAGACGAGCCAGCTCGCGAGGGTGCCGAACTCCTGGGTGCAGAGGCCGATGCGTCCGTACCAGGCGCCGCGCGCCGCGCAGAAGTCGCGCACGAGACGACGCGTCGTCGCGGGGTCGACGCCGGTCGCGGCGGCGACGCGTTCGGGCGTCCAGTCCGCGGCGATCCGCTCGATCTCGTCGAGCCCGTCCGTGAAGTCGGCGAGGCGACCGGGGCGGACGAGGCCCTCGGCGAAGAGGACGTGGCAGACCGAGAGCAGGAAGAAGGCGTCCGAGCCGGGCTTGATGAAGACGTGCTCCGAGGCGATCTCGGCGGTCTCGGTCCGTCGCGGATCGATCACGACGACGCGCCCGCCGCGCGCCTCGATCGCGCGCAGGCGCTTCTTCACGTCCGGTCCGGACATCAGGCTGCCCTGGGAGACGAGCGGGTTCCCGCCCATGCAGACGAAGAAGTCCGTGCGGTCGAGGTCGGGGATCGGGAAGAGCCAGGGGTCGCCGAGCATCGTGTGCAGCGCCACGTTCTGGGGGAACTGGTCCATCGTCCCGGCCGAGAAGGAGCGCTGCGTGCCGAGTCCGCCGATCAAGGCCGGGAGGTAGAGCTGGGCACCGACGTTGTGTCCGGTCGGGTTGCCGATGTAGTAGCCGTTCGCGTCGGCGCCGTAGCGCGCCTTGATGTCGAGCAGCCGACTCGTGGCGTACTCGAAGGCCTCCTCCCAGCCGATCTCCTCCCAGGTGCCGTCGGGCCGCTTGCGGATCGGTCGCTCGAGACGCTCGGGATCCTCGAAGATCTCCTTCATGGCGTAGGCCTTCGGGCAGAGGTAGCCCTGGCTGCGCGGATCCTCCGGGTCCCCCTCGATCCGCAGGACGGCGCGGGCCGCGTCGTCGATCTCGACGCGCAGACCGCAGCTCGCCTCGCAGGTGGGGCAGGAACGATGGGCGAGGCGGACGGCGGGGCGTGCGGCAGGGGCGCTCATGGGCTCTCTCCGTGGACGGGATCTGCGAGACTCTACCCGAGCCGGATTCGGGCGCACGGCGTGCGCGGGTCGTCTGCGAGCGCGCGCGGTCTCGGCGTGGCGAGCTCGGGATCGGGGGCCGTTGGATGAGGCAGGGGCGTTCGAAGCGGTGTGCGCGCCGTCGACGAGTCGGGAAGATCCTCGCATCCGCTCTGGCGCCGGGCTGCGTCATGGTCTTCGTACCGGCCTGCGATGTCGCGCCGCCGATCCGGATCGATCAGTCGTGTGCGATGCAGGGCGGATGCATCGAGGGCGACGCACCCGGCTTCCCCGTCCGGCTCGCGCGCGCGGGTCGCTACCGGCTCGCGAGCGATCTGGTCGTGCCCGACGCGGACACGACCGCACTCGTCGTCGCGGCGTCGCACGTGGAGCTCGACCTCGCGGGATTCGCGATCACCCGACGCGGCTGTCTTCGCAAGGCGAGCCCGGCCGACCCGCAGCCGACGCCGACCCCCGCGCGCGACGCGTCCTCCGCGCTGGACGCGTCCTGTCCGACGGTGTCCGGAGCGGGGCTGGGCGTGTCGATCGAGGGGGCCGCGGTCCCGGGTCTCTCGATCCGCGACGGTCGCGTATCGGGCATGGGGGGCGATGGGATGCGCGTCGGGGAGGGAGCGACGCTCACGCGTATCCGCGCGCGCTCGAACGGGGGGCGCGGGCTCGTCGCCGGGGCCCGATCCTGGGTCGCGGACTCGGAGGTCACGCGCAACGCCGGCGCGGGCGTGGTCGTCGGCGAAGCCTCGGTCGTGTCGGGCAGTCGCGTCGTCGGCAACGGCGGTGCCGGGATCCGCGCAGCCGCCGGCGCCCTCGTGCATCACAACGCCGTCGCGCACAACGCGGGGCCGGGTCTCGAGCTCGACGACGCGACCTGGGGCGACAACACGATCGACGCAAACCACGGGGGCACCGTCGTCGGGGGACGCGACGAGGGCGGCAATCGCTGCGACGGTTCGACGTGTCCTTGAGGCGCGCGCACGTCTTCCGCGTCGGCCGTCAATCCGGAATGCGCGCGAGGCCTTCCTGCACGGCCGATGCGACGAGTCGTCCGCGGCGGTCGTAGAAGAGCATCCGCCCGAGCACGCGCGAGCGCTTGAGCACGGGGCCGTCGCCCACGGCGAGCACCCAGTCGTCGATCCGGACCGGCTCGTGGAACCACATCGCGTGGTCGAGGCTCGCCGTCTGCACCCCCTCGCGCATCACGCCGAAGCCCAGCGGGTGGAATCCCGGCAGCACGATCATCAGGTCCGACGCGTAGGCGAGGATCGCCGCATGCAGCTCCGGATCGTCGGGCAGGGGCTCGCGCGACCGCAGCCAGCTGCGGAGCTCGGGCGGCCTCGGCTCGCCCCCGGCCATCGTGAGCCCGCCCTCGACGAGGATCTCGATCGGCGCATGGCCGAAGGACTTGCGCGTGATCTGGAATCCGCGCGCCCGGGCCGCGCGCACCAGTCCGTCCTCGTAGGCCTCGCCCGACGGCTCGAGCGATCCCGTCACATCGACCTGTCGCTCGATCCCCGGCTCCTCGACGTGGAAGGAGACCGTGCTCTCGAAGATGATCTGCCCGCCCTGGCTCGCCGTGACCCGACGCGTCGTGAAGCTCCGGCCGTCCCGGAGTCGCACGACCGCGTACTCGATCGGCTGCTTCGGGTCGCCCGCGCGCAGGAAGGAGCCGTGGACGGAGTGGACCTCGCGCTCGGGTGCGGTCGCCTGGGCCGCCCGCATCGCCTGGGCGAAGACGAGCCCCCCGAAGATGCGCCCGTTCGCCGCCGTCTGGCTCTCGCCGACGAAGCGGTCGTCGCCACGATCCTCGAGGACGAGGTGTTCGAGCAGGTCGCGGAGGGCGTCTTCGGGCCGCTTCTTCATCATCATGGGGCGGCAAGGGGTAGCGAACGGGGGGATTCAGAGCCCGTGCGAGCGCGATATGCTTGCCGGCCGGCGGTCGGCCCCGGATGCAAGCGACGGGAGGTGACCGCCGGGCCCGCGTGCCCCGCAGACGACCGGCGCCGACGAGCTCCGGGCCTGCGCACATCGCGGGCGACCCGTATCGACAACCTCCGGATCCCAGTCCGGACCCGCGCAAGCACGGGACGACGTGGAGGCCCCATCCATGGCCGATCTGCCCTTCCTGCTCTTCGACGCCGACAACCACTACTACGAGGCCGAGGACGCCTTCACCCGACACATGGACCCGCGCATGAAGCGGCGATGCATGAGCTGGGGCCAGGTCAACGGACGCAAGGAGCTGCTGGTCGCCGGCAAGGTCAACCGCTTCATCCCGAACCCGACCTTCGATCCCGTCGCGAAGCCAGGCTGCCTCGACGAGTACTACCGCGGCATCAACCCGGAAGGGAAGAGCATCCGCGAGGCCTTCGGCGAGCTCGAGCCGATCCGGCCCGAGTACCGCGACCGCGACGTGCGGCTCGCGAAGATGGACGAGCAGCGCATCGAGAAGGCGATCTACTTCCCGACCCTGGGCGTCGGGATGGAAGAGGCGCTCAAGGACGATCGCGAGGCGGTGCACGCGGCCTTCGAGGCCTTCAACCGATGGCTGCTGGACGACTGGGGATTCGCGTACAAGGAGCGCATCTTCGGCGCCCCCTACATCTCGATCATGGATCGCGACCGCGGCATCCGGGAGCTCGAGTGGGCGCTCGAGAACGATGCCCGCTTCATCGTGATGCGGCCCTCCTTCATCTACGACAAGGCCGGCAGCCGCTCGCCCGCGGATCCGTATTTCGATCCCTTCTGGCAGGTCGTGAACGACTCGGGCGTGACGGTCGTGTACCACGGCGGCGACGCCGGCTACGGCAAGTACATGGAGGACTGGGGGGAGGGCGGCGACCTGCAGGCCTTCTCGAGCTCGCCCCTGCGCAGCCTGTCGATGGCGCACAAGGCGCCCTACGACCTGATGGCGGCGCTGATCTCGCATCGGCTCTTCGAGCGCTTCCCGAACCTGCGCATGGCCTCGATCGAGCAGGGCGCCTTCTGGGTGAACTGGCTCTTCCAGGCGATGGAGCGGTCCTACGGGCAGGATCCGAACTACTACTTCGAGGATCCCTGCGAGACCTTCCGGCGTCATATCTGGGTGTCGCCCTTCCACGAGGACAGCGTGCTCGCGCTCAAGGATCTCGTCGGCGCGGACCGCATGCTGCTCGGCTCCGACTGGCCGCACGCCGAGGGCCTGCCGGATCCGACGGACTTCGCCCTCGAGCTCGAGGGCTTCTCGGACGCCGAGATCAAGATGGTGATGCGGGACAACTGCCTGGGCCTGTCCGAGCGACGGCCGGTCTGATCGGAGAGGGAAGGAAGACGATGCGCGCCGCACTGCTCGAGAAGTCCCAGCAGCCGCTGGTCCTGGCCGAAGACATCCGTCACGAGGACCCGCGACCGGGCGAGGTCGCGGTCCGGGTCTCGCATTGCGGGATCTGTCACTCGGACCTGACCATGATCGACACGCCGGGCGGCGGGCAGGCGCCCTGCGTCCTCGGGCACGAGGCGGCGGGCATCGTCGCGGAGGTGGGCGCGTCGGTCACGGGCCTCGCCAAGGGCGACAAGGTCATGCTGACGCCGATCCCGACCTGTGGCGCCTGCTACTACTGCGTGCGCGGGCAGGCCTCGCTCTGCGTCACGGGGCAGAACTTCATGACGGGCCTGCGCGCGGACGGCACGTCGCCGCTCTCGCGCGGCGGCGAGCGCGTCTTCCAGGGCTTCGGCCTCGGCGGCTGGGGCGAGTACGCGGTCGTCGACGCGCGCCGCGCCGTCAAGATCGACCCCGACACCCCCCTCGACATCGCCTGCGTGATCGGCTGCGCGATCCAGACCGGCGTCGGCGCCGTGCTCAACACGGCGAAGGTCGAGGAGGGCGCGACCGTCCTCGTGATGGGCCTCGGCGGGATCGGCATCTCGATCGTGCAGGGCGCCCGCCTCGCAAACGCCGCGCGCATCATCGTCTCGGACCCCGTCGCCGAGCGCCGCGACTACGCCGCCAACTTCGGCGCGACCGACGTCCTCGACCCGACCCAGGTCGACGTCGTCGCCAAGGCGATCGAGCTGACCGGCGGCATCGGCGTCGACTACGCCTTCGACGGCGCGGGGAACTCCAAGCTGATCCAGGACGGCATCAACGCCTGCCGGATCGGCGGGACGATGACGATGGTCGGCGCCGCGATGCAGCCCCTCGAGATGCCGATCCCGGCGCTCTTCCTCACGCACGAGAAGAAGCTGCAGGGCTGTCTGCTCGGCTCCTGCAACGGCCATCGCGACATCCCGCGCTTCCTCGCCCTCTGGCGCAAGGGCGCCCTCGACCTCGAGAGCATGATCAGCCACAGACGGCCGATCGCCGACGTGAACGCCGGCCTCGACGACATGCGCGCGGGGCGCGGGCTGCGGACGGTGCTCGAGCTCTGAGCGGGCGGCGAAGGGAGCCGGGGCGATCGTGACGGCGAAGCGGGGGCGCACGGGGGACGAGGCCGACGGCGGTCCCTGGCCGCTGCCCGCGCACCTCGATCTCCCGGAGAACCGCGCGGTCGGGGACGTGCTGCGTCGGCGTCCGCTCTACGCACACTCGGATCTCGCCGACTGGCTCGCCCGGGTCGAGCGCGAGATCGGCGCGGACGGGGTGCACGCCTACTGTCCGGCGCCCCGGGCCTACGCCTGGGAGATCCGGCATACGGTCGCGGGGCTCGTCTTCGTCGTCCTGTACGGCCAGCGCGCGATCGCGATGCGTCTACCGGGCGTCGCGGGTACGGAGGCGCGTGAGGATGGGGCCACGCCCGATCCGCTCTTCGGGCCCGACTGGGTCGTCTTCGAAGCGGCAGGGATCGAGCGGATTCAGCGGTGGTACGCGCGCGCGTCGGCGCTCGCGGGCGCCGGGCCGAGTGGGATCGAGCCCCAGGGTGGTTTGGCTTGATGCGGTTGCGGCTTCCGCCGTGGCCGACTCAGTCCGGATAGACCAGCTGCCGCAGCGCCTCGAGGTTCTCCCGCACGTCCGCGGGCATGTGGCTGCCGCCCGAGCCCGTCCAGCCGAGCACGGTCTCCTCCTCGAGCAGCAGGAAGGCCTGCTTCGCGATCGGATCCCGCGGCGCCGTGCGGATCGCGGTCTCGAGGTAGAAGTCGCCCTCGGAGACGAAGTAGTCGAACTCCGTCCGGCTCGCGATCAGTCCGAGCCAGTAGTAGGCCTCGGCGACGTCGCGCCCGCCCTCCGCGTCGTGCTCCTCGAGGAAGCGGTTGAGCTGGGACGACGCGATCAGGTAGTGGACGAGGGGCCGGCGATCGGAGGGGTAGCGCGCAACGGAGTCCGCCTCCTCGAGGATCACGCGGGCCGACGCGAGGCTCGGCTTGCCCGGCGGATCCGCCGAGTAGTGCTCGAGGGCCTGGATCCAGCGTTCGACGTCCGAGCGCAGGTTCGTCCAGAGGTCGGCGCGCGCGGCGAAGCGGCGCAGCACGGGGATCGGGCGCGCGATGTCGCGCTTCACGCGGATCGAGACCGTGAGGTACTCGGTCAGCGCGTCGAGCAGCTCGGCCGGATGGATCGTCGGCTGCGCGAAGAGGGACTCGAAGCTCGTGAGCGCGTCGTCGAAGCGGCGGGTCGCGACCTGGAGTCGCGCACGCTGGTCGACGGGGAGCCCTTCGAGCTGCTCCTGGCTGACGAAGCCGCGGGCGAGCGGCGAGTCCTCGGTGCTCGGTAGCCGATCGTGGCAGGCGACGCAGAACTCGCTCAGCTGGAGGGCGAAGAAGCGGGCGCCGTCGAGCTGACCCGCATCGAAGCGCTCGAGGGTCTCGCGGGACTCCCGGGCCAGGGAGGCGCCGAGGTAGTGGATGCGGCGGTCGTGGTCGCCGGCATGGGCAGAGACGCGGTCGGCGCGCTCGGCGAGGGTCGAGAGGGCCTTGCGGATGCGCTTGCGCTCGGAGGGGCTGCGGAAGCGCGTCTCGTCGACGCTGAGCGGCAGCAGCACGCGGATCGCACCGTAGAGCTCCTGCATCTCGGGGCGCACGCGCGATCGGTCGACCTCTGCTGCGGCGCTCGACGCGAGGGCCAGGCTCAGCCCGACTCCCAGAATTGTGGCACCGGTGCACAGCCACCGGCCGATCGCGAAGCGCCCACTCCTCGACTGCACGACCCGCATCGTCACCCCCCATCCGATGCGCCCCGCACGCCGTCGTCTCCGCGACGCGGGCGTAGGGGCGAGCGCGGCGCAGTGTACCGGTTGCCGCGCATCGCGGCAGTCGCCCGACGCATCGGACGCCGGCCCGAGCCGGCCGATCGCTATGCTCGCGCCTGCGACGCGACCGAACCGATCGAGGAGGAATCCGACCATGGCGAACGAGGGCTACCACGAGCCGATCGACGAGCTCTCCGACGAGACCCGGGACATGCACCGGGCGATCGTCTCCCTGATGGAGGAGCTCGAGGCCGTCGACTGGTACAACCAGCGCGTCGACGCCTGCAAGGATCCCGAGCTCAAGGCCATCCTCGCCCACAACCGCGACGAGGAGAAGGAGCACGCGGCGATGGTGCTCGAGTGGATCCGCCGTCGGGATTCGAGCTTCGACAAGGAGCTCCGCGACTCTCTCTTCTCGAAGGATCCGATCACCCACGGCCACGACTGACGCGTCGCCCGTGCCACGGTCGGGTGTCGCCCGGTCGGCGGGCAGCGTCGACCACGCCGTGGGCAGCGACCTCCCCAGCCTCGCGCCTTCCGGCTCACGCGGGCGCCCTCGCGCCGGTCGGGAGCGCACCGGCGCATGGCATCGTTCTTGCTCTCCTTCCCTGCGTGCGCCTCGATCGTCCCTCCGTCGGACGTCGGCGGGCGCGCGAGGGGGAGGGGCGATGCCGCGTTACGCCTTCGAACGACTGACTGCACAGGATGCCGGCTTCCTCTGGGCCGAGCGGCCGAACGAGCCGATGCACGTCGGCGCCGTGGCGCTCTTCGAGGCCGGCCCGCTCAAGCGCGAGGACGGCAGCATCGACATCGATCGCTACCGCGCGCAGGTCGCCTCGGTCCTGCACTGGATCCCGCGCTACCGCCAGAAGCTCGACTGGACGCCGATCGAGGGCTGGCCCGTCTGGATCGACGATCGTGCCTTCGACCTCGGCTACCACATCCGGCACATCGCCCTTCCGCGCCCCGGCACGATCCGACAGCTCAAGGAGATGACGGCTCGCATCAACGCGCGCCCCCTCGATCGGAGGCACCCGCTCTGGGAAGTGTGGGTGATCGAGGGGGTCGCGGGGGGCGAGCAGTTCGCGATCCTGAACAAGATCCACCACTGCATGATCGACGGTGCGGCGGGCGCCGATCTCTCGCAGATCCTGATGTCGCCCTCGCCGCGCAGCGAAGCCGGTCCCGAGCTGCCCTACATGCCGCGGCCGGCGCCCTCCCGGTCGGAGCTCTTCGCCGACTCCGTCGGTCGCAGTCTGCGGCGTCCCCTCGACCTGTTGCGCTCCGTGCTCAGCGCTCCGGCGGGGCCGCCGCCCTCGGTCCGCCGCAAGCTCGCGCAAGCGGGGCAGGGCGGCGAGTCGGCTGGCACCCCGCCGTCCCGCGACGAGGCGAAGGAGCGGATGCGCGCGCTCGCCTCGACCGTCGCCCAGGCCGTGCAGTCGGCGTCACCCACGCCCTTGAACGGACTCCTCGGCCCGCATCGCCGCCTCGAGTGGCTGACGATGCCCCTCGACGACGTGAAGGAGCTGCGCCGCGTCTTCGACTGCACGATCAACGACATCGTGCTCGCGACCGTCACCGAGGCGATCCGCCGCTACCTCTTCCGCCGCCGCGTCGACCATCGCCGCCTCGACTTCCGCATCTCCGCGCCCGTGAGCATGCGACGCCCGGAGCACGATCGGCGTCAGGGCAATCACGTCTCGAGCTGGATCCTGCGCCTGCCGCTCGACCTCGAGGATCCGATCGACCAGCTCGAGGAGATCGAGCGCCTGACGCGCGAGCTCAAGGAGAAGGACGCGGCGCTCGGCGTCGACACGCTGATGTCGCTCGCGGAGTGGGTGCCGGGGCCGCTGCTCTCCGCGGCGCTCGGTAGGCTGCCGAGCTCGGGCCCCGTCAACATGATCGTCACGAACGTGCCGGGGCCGCAATTCCCGCTCTACATGTGCGGGGCGAAGCTGCTCGCGATGTATCCCGTCGTGCCCTTGATCCCGGGAGGCGGGCTCGGCGTAGCACTCTTCAGCTACGAGGGGCGCCTGTGCTGGGGCTTCAACGGCGACTACGAGCTGGTCCCCGATCTCGAGACCTTCATGGAGGACGTGGCGGCGGCCTTCGAGGCGCTCCGGCGCGCGGCGGTCGAACGCTATCTGGCGCGCCGCACGGCGGCGCCCGAGCGGGCGCCGGTCGACGAAGGGGCTTCGGCGCTCGCGCCGGAGACCGACGTCGGGTCCGAGGGCGAGCCGATCGGCGAGACCGTCTTCGAGGCGCCGGTCGAGCGTCTCCTGCGCGAGGTGCCGCAGCCGCTTCGTTCGACCGCCTGAGCAGCGCAGGCGCGCGATCGGCGCGGCTTCGTGTTCGAAGCCGACGCGCGACGCGTCAGATCTCGAGCGAAGGAGTCCGCTCCATCCAGGGCCGAGCCCGCTCGAGCTGGGTCGCGAGCCGGAAGAGCGTTGCCTCGTCGCCGAAGCGACCCGCGAACATCACGCCGACGGGCAGACCCGACGCCGTCCAATGCAGCGGCACGGACATCGCCGGCTGGCCCGTCATGTTGAAGAGCGCCGTGAAGACCGACGAGGCACTCGCGGGGCCGATGAAGTCCTCGTAGGGCTGGGAGAGCGAGAGCGTCCCGAGCGTCGGCGGCACCTGCGCCATCGTCGGGCTCAGGATCACGTCGTACTCGCGCATGAAGCGACCGAGCACGCGGCTCGCCGCGTGCAGCGTGTCGCGTGCGCGCGCGTGCTCGACGCCGCTCGCCGCCCGGCCGCTCTCGACCGTGCGTCGCGTGATCGGCTCGAGCTCGTCCGCCGTCGCCGCGCGACCGAGGGCCTCCTCCCGGCGCGTCACCTTGAGTGCGACGCCTACGCTCGAGGTCAGCCCGAAGGCCGCCCAGAGCGGTCCGGCGTCGAGGACGGGTGCCGCGGGCTCGACCACGTGACCGAGCGACTCGCAGAGTCGCGCCGCCTGCTCGGCCGCCTCGACGCATTCGGGCGCGACGGGCACCGGAAGCAGCGGGCGGGTCATGAGCGCGATGCGCAGGCGGCCCGGCTCGCGGGCGAGCTCTTCGACGTAGGGGCGCTCGCGCGTCGGGGCGGCGTAGGCGTCGCCGAGGGCCGGGCCCTGGCTCACGTCGAGGAGCAGCGCGCTGTCGCGCACGCTGCGGCTGACGCAATGGCCGGCGGAGAGTCCGCCCCAGCCCTCGTAGATGCCGGGGCCGAGGGGGACGCGGCCGCGGGTCGGCTTCAGGCCGAAGAGGCCGCAGGACGAGGCCGGAATGCGGATCGAGCCCCCGCCGTCGGTGGCGTGGGCGGCGGGGACGATGCCGGCGGCGACGGCGGCCGCCGAGCCGCCGGAGGAGCCACCGGCGCTGCGCCCGAGGTCCCAGGGGTTGCGGGTCCGGCCGTGGAGCGCGGACTCGCTCGAGGGCGAGCCGCCGAACTCCGGGCTGTGGGTCTTGCCGAAGATCGCGAGGCCGGCGGCGCGGTAGCGCTCGACGAGGGTGCTGTCGCCGTCGTGTCGCGCGTCGACGAAGAGCCGCGAGCCCTCGGTCGTGATCGTACCCCCGAGCGCGATGCCGAGATCCTTGAGCAGCCAGGGCACGCCGTAGAGCGGACCGCGCGGCAGGCCTGCCCGGATCGCCGCCCGCGCCAGCTCGAAGTGCTCGACCACGATCGCGTCGATCGTCGGATTCACGGCCTCCGCCCGGGCGATCGCGATCTCGAGCAGCTCCATCGGGCTGGCGTCGCCGCTTCGCACGAGCGCAGCCAGCGCCGTCGCGTCGTGGCGGCGGTACTCGTCGAAGCGCAGGTCGGCGCGGGCGGTGGCGAGGCGCGGGCTGGCGAGCGCGGCGGCCGCGAGGGCGGAGGTCTCGAGGAAGGCGCGGCGGGTCAGGCGAGGGGCCATGCGTGCATCGTCTCCGTCTCTTGCAAGGGCTGCGAATCCGGCCCGGCGCCCGCGACTCGGGCCGGGCTGCCACCGCTCAGGCCGGGCGTCTGCGACTCAGGCGGGCAGGTCGATCTTGTAGAGCTTCGCCGCGTTGTCCTGGAGGATCTTGCGCGTGCGCGTCTCGCTCCAGTCCTGCGTCACCTCGTCGAGGTAGCCCTGCACGTCGGGGTAGAGGCAGGTCGGATGCGGGAAGTCGGTCTCGAAGAGGACGTTGTCCTCGCCGACCTTGTCGATCAGCTTCGTGGGTGCGGTCTTCTCGAACCAGAAGCAGCCGAAGACGTGGTCGCGGAAATACTCCGAGGGCTTGCGTTCGAGCGGCCGCTCCTGCTGCGAGCCCGTCTCGCTCCACTCGTAGTCGATCGACTCGAGCACGAAGGGGATCCACCCGATCCCGCTCTCGACGGAGACGATCTTGAGCTTCGGGCAGCGATCGAAGATCCCGGAGTAGAGCATGTTCGAGACGACCCGCGAGTTCTCGACGAAGAGCGCCGCGGAGCCGAGGGCGAGGCGCTGGCGCAGACCCATCGAGGGCCAGGCGGCGCGGCCGAACATGTTGAAGGAGGTCTCGCTCGCGCCGATGTGGAAGTTGATCGGGAGCTCGGCGTCGTTGCAGGCGTCCCAGAAGGGCTTCCAGGCGTCGTCGCCGAGGTCGGGCAGGCCGATGCTGTCGGGGTCGCTGCACATGACGATCCCCTTGAGGCCGAGGGAGGCGGCGCGCTCGACCTCGGCGACGCTCTGCTCGATGTTCCACCAGGGCATCAGCGCCATCGGCAGCAGCCGCCCGCCCGACTCCGCCTGGATCTCGGCCATCGCGTCGTTGTAGATCTGCGCGCAGGCGCGTCGCAGGTCGTCGTCCTTCACCTTCATGAAGTTCTGGCTGCCGAAGCCCGCGACGTTCGGGTAGAGGATCTGCGCGTAGAGGCCGAGCTCGTCGAGCAGTGCCACCCGCGCCCTCATGTCCCAGGACGCCTCGTGCACGTCCTCGATCTGCCAGCCGAAGAACTCCGTGCCGCGGGACTTGCTTCCGTTGCGCGCCACGACGCTCGAGGGATTGCCCGTCGAGATCTCGACGTCGCGGTCGACGATCCAGCGTCGTCCCTCCGGCGTCTCCACCACCCGCGGCAGGCGGTCCTTGAGGGTCTTCGGTGCGCGCGAGGACCAGAGGTCGTGGGGCTCCGTGATGTGGGCGTCGACGTCGATGATCGAGAGATGGGTACGGGACGGGGCAGGGGGCATGGCGGCTCTCCTCGGCTCGGGGTCGCGCGAGTGTATCCGGCGCGACTCGGCGTGCGCACCCGGCCCGGCCACGCGGATCGGACCGTCGTCGCGTCGCGCCCGTCGCGTGCCGTTCGCGCGGCCGGCGGGTCAGGTCCTCGTCGATGCGCCCGCGTCGCGGCGGCGGAGCAGGACGGAGCCGGAGGTCCGGAAGAGCGTCTCGCCCTCCGGTGTCTCGAGGCGGTCCTCGAAGCGGACGACGCCCGCCTCGGGCCGCTTCTTCGAGACGCGCGCCTCGAGGAAGCGCCGCACGAGGCGAACCCGCGCTCCGGCGCGCACGGGCGCGAGCAAGGCGAGGCCGTCGCCGCCGAGTCCCGCCACGAGGGCGAAGGGGCCCCCCGGCAGATCGTGGGAGAGGCGCGAGTTGATCGCGAAGACGTGCGCCGCGCAGGCGGCGAGTCCGCCGAAGATCGAGTTGCGCGCGGCCTGCTCGTCGAGATGGAAGTCGAAGGGATCCCATCTGCGCGCGTACTCGACGATCTCGTCGCGCCCGACCTCGTACCAGCCGCTCGCGAGCTCACGCCCGACCTCGACGTCCTCGTAGTAGAGCGCGCGCGCAGCCGCGTCGCTCATCGGCGAGAGGCTCCGTCCTTCACTTCCGGACCGGCCCGCCCGAGAGCGCGTCGCGGCCGATCGCCGGCTCGACGAATTGCGTGAAGTCGGGGCCGCGGCGCAGGGCGTGCCCGCCGTCGCAGTTGATCGACGTGCCCGTCACCCAGCGCGACTCGGGCCCGATCAGGAAGCGCGCGAGGTGTGCCACGTCCTCGGGCTCGCCGACGTCGCCGAGGGGCGTGTTCTCGATGTACGAGCGGTAGACGTCGCTCTCGCGCGGGATGCCGTCCATGATCTCGGTCGCGATGAAGCCCGGCCGGATCGAGTTGAAGCGGATCCTTCGCGGGCCGAATTCGTCGGCGGCGTTGCGCATCATCTCCTCGATGCCCGCCTTGCCGACCGTGTAGGCGCCGAAGTAGGGATGCGTCACGTGGCCGGCGATCGAGGACATGCCGACGAAGGAGCCGCCGCCCGCCTCGACCATGCGCGGCACCGTGTGCTTCACGCAGAGCATCGTGCCGAGCACGTTCAGATGCAGCACGCGCAGGAACTCCTGGGTGTCCTGCAGGTGGTAGGGGCCCATGCCGCCGCCGCCGCCCGCGTTCGCGACGCAGCCGTCGAGCTGCCCCGTCGGCTTCGCGGCGAGGTCGACGAGGCGCTTTACGTCGTCTTCGTTCGTGACATCGCCTGCTGCGACCTGTACGCGGCCGCCATGTCCCGCCGCGGCCTCGATCTGCTTCGCCGCCGCCTCGAGCTTCGCCGCCGTGCGTCCGCAGATCGTCACGGCCGCACCGTCCGCCGCGAGGCGCGCTGCACAGGCCGCGCCGATTCCCGTGCCGCCACCCGTGACCAGCACGGCCATGCCCTCGAGTCCGCCGGAAGGAATGGTTCCCTTGCCCTGGTACTTCGACATGCGACTGCGACCTCCGATCGAGCGAGGCCGGCCGAACGCGGGTCGGCCGGCGGGTGGGGGCGTCGCCGCGCCGGGGCTTCGCCGAGCGCCGGAGCATACCCCGCTCGACGGGTTGCGCAGGGGTCGCAGGGCGTGAGTTCCGGCGATCGGTTCGCGTGATCCGCGGCCCTTGTCGAGGGCGGGCGGCGTCGGGCCGGTCCGGGTAACGTCGAGCGCCCGGGCCGTCCGCGACGAGCGCGCGGCCCCGGGCGGCGACGTTCCGCACGAAGGCGCGCAGGGGCGCGTATCCGAGGCGTGCGCGCGCCGATGCACGACCCCGCACGAGCCGGGAAGACGAGGAAGGGAAACGATGTCGATCCGATTGACCGTCCAGCTCACCATCAAGCCGGGGCAGGCCGACGCCTTCGTCGCCGCCGCCGGACCCGCGCTCGCTCGCGTCAAGGCCGAGGATGCCGGCTGCGAGATGTACGACCTCTTCCGCAGCGTCGACGACGACACGCGCTTCGTGATGGTGGAGAGCTGGGCGAGCCAGGCGGAGCTCGATGCGCACATGAAGTCGCCCGCCATGGGCGGCATGGGTCAGGCGATCGGCTCGTTCATCGGCGGCCCGCCCGTCATGCACAAATACGAGGACTGAGACCCGGCGGATCGGGCCGCGAGTACGAGGACCGAGGCCCGACGGATCGCGCGCGGGCGGACGGGTTCCCGCTCCGTCCGCGCGCGCCGCGTCGGCTCAGCGCAGGAACGCCTCGGCCAGCAGCTCGTAGGAGCGTCGCCGCGCGGCGAAGTCGAAGCAGATCGTGACGATCCCGAGATGCTCCGTCGCATAACGCGCGGCGATCTCGCGCAGCTCGTCCTCCACCCGACGCGGATCACCGACGGTCGAGCGCATGCCCGAGTGCTCGAGGAAGCGACGCTCCTCGGGCGTGAAGACATGGGCGGCGGCCTGCTCGGGCGGAATGATGCCGGTCCCGCCCTGGCCTCGCGCCATCTGGAGCCGCGCCACCGCAAGGCTCGCGGCGTGCCACTCGGCCTCCTCCTGCGTCGGGGCGCAGAGCACCTGTACGGCGACGTGCACCCGCGGCTCGGCCAGCTGCCGGGACGGGCGGAAGCGCTTGCGATAGGCGTCGACGATCGCGGGGCCGTTCGCGGCATTGCCGAAGAAGTGCGCGAAGCTGAAGGGCAGGCCACGGTCCGCCGCGAGCAGGGCCGAGTCGACGCCGGAGCCCAGCAGCCAGACCTCGGGCACGCCCTCGGTCGGGGGGCCGACGCGCAGACCCGCGAAGGGATGGCCCTCGGGCAGGTCGTCGGCGAGGAAGGCGATCAGGTCGTCGACCTGCTCGGGATACGCACGCACGTCGTGGGGCTGCCCCGGCCAGGCCAGCGCGAGGGCGGTCCGCCGATCGCCGCCCGGTGCGCGGCCGAGACCCAGATCGACGCGTCCGGGGAAGAGCGTCTCGAGCATGCGGAAGTTCTCGGCGACCTTGAACGCGCTGTAGTGGGGCAGCATGACGCCGCCGCTGCCGACGCGGATCGTCGAGGTCGCCGCACCGATCTGCCCGATCAGGATCTCGGGGCTCGTACTCGCGATGCCCGGCAGACTGTGGTGCTCCGCGACCCAGAAACGCTCGTAGCCGAGGCGCTCGCAGACGACCGCGAGCTCGATCGTCTCGCGGAGCGCGTCGGCACCCGTCCCGCCCTGGCGGACGGGGGACTGCTCGACGACGGAGAGGCGGAGGCGACCGGACATGGCGGCACGATAGGCGAAGTCCGCGGAGGCGGCCGCGGCGGGGAGGGCGCCGGGAAGGGCCGCGATGGCGCACTCCCGGGCCGGGCGTGCGTGATACGCTCGGGTGCCGTTCGACCACGCGATGGGCCCCGGGTGCCCGTCGACGCCGGGAGGGTTCCCATGCGCGCCGCCTGCTTCCTCGAGTCCGGAAAGCCGATGGAGGTATGCGACGTCCCCGACCCCGCGCCCGGGCCGGGCGAGGTCGTGCTGGCGATCAAGGGCTGCGGCATCTGCGGCTCGGACCTGCACGTGACGGAGCTGGGTGGGGCGGTGCCCCACGGTGCCGTGATGGGGCACGAGTTCGCGGGCGAGATCGTGGCGGTCGGCAAGGGCGCGACCGGGCCCGACGGACCCTGGCGCGAAGGCGACCGGGTCTGCACGATGCCCGGCATCAGCTGCGGAGCGTGCGAGCGCTGCGTGACCGGCGACGTGATGGGCTGTGCGAAGCTGCGCATGACGGGCTTCGGCGACATCGGCGGTGGCTACGCCGAGTACGCGATCGCGGGCGATCGCATGACCTTCCGGCTGCCCGGGAACGTGGCGAGCGCCGACGGCGCGATGGTCGAGCCGCTCGCGGTCGGGCTGCACGCGGTGGACGTCGCGCGGCTGCGGACCGGGGAGGACGTGCTCGTCGCGGGCGCCGGCCCCGTCGGCCTCGCGATCGTGATCTGGGCGCGACTGCTCGGCGCCCGCGAGATCGTCGTCAGCGACCCAGCACCCCATCGCCGCGACCTCGCCGCCCGGCTCGGCGCCACGGTCCTCGTCGATCCCGGCGCCGAAGAGCTGGGCCCGGCCTTCGAGCGGGCCACGGGCCGCGCGCCGAGCCTGTCCTTCGAGTGTGTCGGGCGGCCCGGGGTCGTGTCGGACCTGTCGCTCCTCTCGGCGCGTGGTGGACGCATCCTCTCTGCCGGGATGTGCATGGCGCCGGACCCCATCCTGCCGCTCGTCTTCGGCACGAAGGAGCTCTCGATCTCGTTCTGCTCCTACTACCGGACGGGCGATTACCGACTCACCCTCGACATGCTCGAGGCGGAGCGGATCGACCCGCTGCCGATGGTCACCGATCGCATCGCCCTCGACGCCCTGCCGGCCGCCTTCGAGGCCCTCCGCCAGCCGACGAGCGAATGCAAGGTGATCGTCCAGCCCTGAGCCGCGTGATGGGTTGCCCTCCCGGAGGGGGCTGGGAATAATTTCCCAGAATGTCCGATCCCCCCGACCGCCCGCTCGAGCGCGCCGTGCTCACGCTGCTGCGACCGCTCGCCCGGCTGCTGCTGAAGCGTGGTCTCGCCTATGGCGAGTTCGCGGAGCTCGCGAAGCGCGCCTTCGTCGAGTCGGCGCGGCGGGACTTCGGCGTCGCCGGCCGCAAGACGAGCGTCTCGCGCGTCGCCGTCCTGACCGGCCTGACGCGCAAGGAGGCCAGGCGCCTGCTCGACGCCGAGCCCACGCCCGAGGAGGAGCCGCCGCGCCGGCGGATCAACCGGGCCGCACGCGTGCTCTCCGCGTGGGTACGCGAGCGCGCCTACCGCGACGGACGCGGTGCGCCGGCCTCGCTGCCCTTCGACGGACCGGCCGAGCCCACCTTCAGCGGACTCGTGGCGCAGCACGGCGGCGACGTGACGCCGCGCGCGGTGCTCGACGAGCTGATCCGGGTCGGCGCCGTCGTGCGGCTGAAGAACGGTCGGCTGCGTCCCGTCGAGCGCAGCTACGTCCCCCAGACCGACGAGGCCGCCAAGCTCGCGATCCTCGGCACCGACGTCGCCGACCTCGTCGCGACGATCGACCACAACCTGGACGCCCGGCCCGGGGAGACGTTCTTCCAGCGCAAGGTCGCCTACGACGATCTGCCGGCCGCCTACCTGCCCGAGCTGAATCGGCGCGTGCGGCGCGAGGCCCAGACCCTGCTCGAGCGCTTCGATGCCGAGATGGCCCGTCACGATCGGGACGTCGCGGGCGGATCGGAGCGCGAGGCGCGGGACCCGAGCGACCGTCGCCGCGCGATGGTCGGGATCTACTACTTCGAGGACGAGGTCGATGACGATGCGTGAAGCCCATGCCCGCCGGAGTCGCTGCGTTCGCGGGATCTGCGGCCGGAGCCGCCGACTGGTCGGCCTCGGCCGCCGGCTCGGCGTCGTACTGCTGCTCGCCGCGCTCGCTTGCGTCGAGGGAACCCAGACCGCCGACAACGGCGGCATGAGCGGAACCGGCATCAGCCAGGGGGCGATCGACTCCTTCGGCAGCATCTTCGTGAACGGCGTCGAGTGGCGGACGGGCTCGGCTTCGGTCGAGATCGACGACGCGGCGGGCGGCGAGGGCGACCTGCGGGTCGGCATGGTCGTGCGCGTGCGCGGCACGCTCGACGCGGACGGGCTCGGCGGGCGCGCGACGAGCGTCGTCTTCGACGCCGAGCTGAAGGGACCCGTGGAGGCGGATCCCGTGCTCGTGTCGCCGGCCGGTGTCGAGAAGCGCTTCGAGGTGCTCGGACGCTCCGTCGTGGTCCACGCGACCGGGACGGCCTTCGGACCCGGCACGGGCTTCGATGCGATCGCCCGGGACGACGTCGTGTCGATCAGCGGATTCGTCGATGGGGCGGGCGAGCTGCGCGCGACGCGGGTCGAGCAGGTCGGCGTCTTCCCCGCGGTGACCGCGGTCGAGCTCGAGGGCACGGTCGCGAGCCTCGCGCGAGGGGCGAACGGCAGCGGCCTCTTCGACCTCGGTCCGATCACGGTCGAGTACACCGCCGCCACGACCTTCGCGGACGGGACCGAGAGCGCCCTCGCGAACGGCGATCGGGTCGAGGTGCGCGGGGCGCTCGTCGGCGGCGGAACGACGCGGATCGCCGCGAGCCGCATCGAACGCGAGGCCTCGGGGCTCGGCATCGAGGATGCCGAGGACGCCGAGCTCGAGGGCATCGTCACGGGCTACGTGAGCGACGCCGACTTCCGGGTCGGCGGGGTGCCGGTCGACGCGAGCGGGGCGACCCGCACGCCGGGGACGGCGGTGATCGCGGACGGAAGCCGGGTGGAGGTGAAGGGGCCCCTCGTCGCCGGGACGCTGCGGGCGGAGCGGGTCGAAATCGAGGATGCCTTCCAGGACGACGTCCGGATCGAGGCCGCTATCGGTGCGATCGACGCCGCCGCGCGGACGATCCGGCTGCTCGGGGTCGACGTGCGGATCGAGCCGGAGACGGCCCTCGAGGACGAGCGCGATCACGTCCCGAACTTCGGCTTCGCCCATCTCGCCGTGGGCGACCGGGTCGAGGTCGAGGCGCGAACGGGGGCGGCGCCCGGTGCGGTGGTCGCCGCGAAGGTCGAGCGCGAGCGCGCGCGCGCCACGGTCGTGCTGGAGGGGCCGGTCTCGGCCCTCGATCGCCTGGCGCCGGCCCTGTCGGTGCTGGGCGTCGCGATCCCGCTCGACGGGGCGACGCAGTACTTCGGCGCGGACGGGAGCCCGGTCGACGAGGCGACGTTCTTCGCAGATCCGGGCGGGGTGCTCGAGACGGACCGGGTCCGGGTCGTCGACGATGCGGCGCTCGAGCCCGACGCGCTGCTCGAGGCCGATCGCGTGATCCTGGTCGTCGGGGACGACGAGGACGACGACGACTAGTTCCGACCCCGGGGGCCGGTGATGCCGGGCGATGCCGCGGCGCCATCGGCCCCGATCGCCTGGGTTAGACTGCGAGCCCGAATTCGCAGCGACGGCGCCGTACGGGGCGACGCCGCGCGAGCCGGGAACGACTCGGAACGCGGGCGCGGCAGGATCCGCGGCCTGGACCAGGGGGAGAGGATGGCGAGCGGCGAGTACGGGGTGATCGAGGCGGCCGAGGCGCCGCCGACGGTCGACGAGGCGGACGTCGTGATCGTCGGGCTCGGCTGCGCGGGCGTCTGCGCGGCGATCGAGGCGCGTGAGGCGGGCGCCGACGTGCTCGTGCTCGAGCGGGCGAGCGGCGGGGGCGGCGTGACCGCCATGGCCGCCGGACATCTCTACCTCGGCGGTGGCACCCGGGTCCAGAAGGCCGTGGGCGTCGAGGACTCCGTCGAGGACATGGTCACCTATCTCATGATGAACACGCCCGAGCCGGACGAGGCGAAGATCCGGGCGTACTGCGAGCAGAGCGTCGCGCACTTCGACTGGCTCGTGGCCCACGGCGTGCCCTTCAACGACACCATGTACAAGGGCAAGCACGTCATGCAGATGACGGACGAGTGCCTGATCTGGTCGGGCAACGAGGAGGTCTGGCCCTTCCGCGACGAGGCGAAGCCCGCGCCTCGCGGCCACAAGGTCGCGCAGGTCGGCGAGGGCGGCGGCGCGAAGATGATGGAGTGCCTGATCGCGAAGGCGCAGCAGCTCGGCGTGCGGATCGTGACCGACGCGCAGGTCCACCACCTGATCCGCGAGAACGGCCGCATCGTCGGTGTCAGCTACCGCGTCTTCGGCAAGGAGAAGGGCGCCGTACGCGCGCGCAAGGGCGTCATGCTCGCGACGGGGCAGTTCACGCAGAACGAGGAGATGTTGAAGAAGTACCTGCCCGAGCTGCTGAATCCGGGCTACACGCGGCAGTTCACGCCGAACGACGACGGCGCGGGTCATCAGCTCGGTCTCGCAGCCGGCGGCGTGCTCAAGCACATGGACGGCGCGCTCGTGACGGCGGCGTTCTACCCGCCCGAGAGCCACATCAAGGGCATCCTCGTCAACAAGCTCGGCCAGCGCTACTGCGCCGAGGACTCCTACCACTCGCGCTCGAGCCTCTTCACGACGAAGCAGCCCGGTCGGCAGGGCTGGCTGATCCTCGACGAGAAGACCTATCAGCCGGATCCGCCGAGCTGGGGCGCCTACCCGCTGGTCGACGCCTTCGAGTCGGTGGAGGAGATGGAGAAGGCGCTCGGCATGCCCGAGGGCTCGCTCCAGGAGACGCTGCGGCGATACAACGAGAACGCCGCGAAGGGGGAGGATCCCGACTTCCACAAGGGGAAGAAGTGGCTCCAGCCCCTGGACACCGCGCCCTACGCCGCGCTCGACGCGTCCGTCGGCGCCGCCACCTACATGGCCTTCACCCTCGGCGGTCTCGACGTCACGATCGACGGCCAGGTCCGCACGGCGGATGGCGGCGTCGTGCCCGGCCTCTACGCGATCGGCGCCTGCGCGTCGAACATCGCGCAGGACGGCACGGGCTATTCGAGCGGCACCTGCATCGGCGAGTCGACCTTCTTCGGCCGTCGCGCGGGTCGGCACGTGGTGGCGGGGAAGTGATCGGACCTTCGTAGCCGGGCGGACGAAGGTGGAAAGGGGGCGGACATGAGAGGCGATGCAGCGTTGATCGAGGTGCTGAACGACGTGTTGACGTCGGAGCTGACGGCGATCAACCAGTATTTCATCCATCACAAGATGTGCTCGAACTGGGGCTACGAGCGGCTCTCGAAGAAGAAGCGCGAGGAGTCGATCGAGGAGATGAAGCACGCCGACGAGGTGATCGAGCGGATCCTCTACCTCGACGGCATTCCCAACATGCAGCGCATGAATCCCGTCCGCGTCGGCGAGAACGCGATCGAGCAGCACGAGCTCGATCTGGCCCTCGAGCTCGAGGCCCTCGACCGGCTGAACAAGGGCATCGCCCTCGCGCGCGAGAAGGCCGACAACGGCACGCGGGAGCTGCTCGAGCGCATCCTCAAGGAGGAGGAGGAGTCGGTCGACTGGCTCGAGGCCCAGCTCCACCTCGTGAAGGAGGTCGGCCGCGAGCGCTATCTGGCGGAGATGATCCACGACTAGCGTCGTGGAGGACTCGGACGGAGGGGAGGCAAGCGGCGCGATGGGGGAGGCGGAGACTTCGCGTCGAGCGCGGGAGCGGCTGCTGCGCGGCCTCGCGTGGGACGATTTCTGCGACACGCTGAAGCAGGCGGGGCGCCTCGTCGAGGCCTTCGACGACGGGCAGGGCGGCGGTCCGAGCGACCTCGAGCGCGCCGAGTGGTATCGCTTCCTCTCGCGCATGGTGCGCAACGGCTTCGAGCGCATGATCGAGAACTGCGAGCCCGAGCGGCCGCGTCTGCGCGACGCCCCCTGGCGCCAGAGCATCAACGTCCAGAACCCGGACCAGGACCACCTGATGTGCGAGTTCGAGGACGGCCGTCATGCCTATCGGATCACGGGCGATCGCGGCACGCTGCCCTATTTCGTGATGGCGACCTGGACGGCGCCCCAGCCGGCGGATCTCGCGGCGCGGGACTGGGCGGCGTCGGGCGTCGCGGGTCTCGCCGAATTCGATCCCACGAATCTCGAGACGCGTTCCTTCCTCACGAGCCGCGACATCGACTTCGACGCCGAGGGTCGCTTCTCGGTCCTGCTCTCGGCGGACGAGCCCACGGCCGGACCGCGCAACTGGCTGCGTCTCGATCCGGACGCGACGGGCGTGCTCATCCGACTGGTCTACGACGATCGCCGTCGGGTCGTTCCGCCGCACTTCGAGATCGAGCGGGTCGACCATCCGCGGCCCCGGCCGATCGAGCCCGAGGAGGTCGCCGCCGGACTCGCGAAGTCGGGCCAGATCGTGCTGGGCTACGCCGAGCTCGTGCGGCGATGGTGGCAGGAGAACCTCGACCAGCGCCCCAACACGATCGTCTTCTCCGAGTCGACCTATCTCAGCAACGGCGGCGTCCTCGACCGCCTGCATGGCTTCGGGAGCTGGCGGAAGGGTCGGGACGAGGCCCTCGTGATCCGGTTCAGGCCGCCCGAGTGCGAGCATTGGATCCTTCAGCTCTGCAATCGCTGGCAGGAGAACCTCGACGTCTACGAGGACGGGCAGGGCTACCTCACGAAGTTCACCGCGAAGCCCGAGCCCGACGGATCGATCCTCGCGATCGTCGCCGACCGCGACCCGGGCATCGGCGGGAGCTGGATCGACTCCTTCTCGCACGAGACCGGCGTCTTCAGCCTGCGGCTGATCCAGACCGAGGGTGGGCCTGCGGTGACGATCCACAGGCTTCCGCTCGCCCGGCTCGAGCGGGAGGGCCTCGCCGCACTCGACACGGTCACGCCGATCCTGAGCGGCCAGGTCACGGACTGATCGGCACGCGATCGGCGCAGGCCATGGTCGCGCCGGTCGACGCTCAGTCCCCGGCGAGGATCATCGCGCCCCGCCCGCCTCCCACGAGCACGTGCCGCGCCCCCGCGACCTGATTCACCGCCTGCCCACGGATCTGTCGGACGCCCTCGAGGATGTTGTTCATTCCGTGGATGTAGGCCTCGCCGAGCAGGCCGCCGTGGGTGTTGACGGGCAGGCTCCCGCCGAGCTCGATGTGCCCGTCGCGGACGAAGTCGCGGGCCTCGCCCGGGCCGCAGAAGCCGAAGCCCTCGAGCTGCATGAAGACGACGGGGCTGAAGTTCTCGTAGAGCATGGCGGCGTCCATGTCCGATGCCGTGAGGCCCGACTCGCCGTAGAGCCTTGCTGCCGCCGAGTGGCATTCCTCGAAGCGGCTGTGGTCCTCGAGGTAGTAGTTGAACATCACGTGACCGCCCATCAGATGGCTGTCGACGACGTGTCGCAGACGGACGAGGGGCTGCGGCAGGTCGCGCGCCCGCTCGGCGGTCGAGATCACGAGGGCGACGCCACCGTCGCTCTCCTGGCAGCAATCGAGCAGCCGCAGGATCGGCTCGACGATCCAGCGCGACGCCTGATGGTCCGCGAGGGTGATCGGCCGCTCGTAGAACCAGGCGTTCGGATTCGTCGCGGCGTGCTTGCGGGCGACGACGGTGTAGCGGCCGAAATCCTCGTTCGTGAGGCCGTAGGCGTCCATGTAGCGCTGGAAGGTGAGCGAGTAGATCTTGGCCGGCGTGTCGAGGCCGAAGGGCAGGTACCAGTTCCAGCCGAGGGGCGGCGCAGCGGCGTTCGGTTGGCCGAAGCGATGGCCCGAGCGCTCGTTGAAGGCGCGCCAGACGAGCACGTGCTTCGCGGCGCCGCTCGCGACGGCGCTCGCGGCGTGCAGGATCGTCGTCGTCGAGCCGGCGCCGCCATGGGGCGTGCGCGACCAGAAGCGGATCTCGGGCAGGCCGAGGGCGCGCATCAGGAGCAGCTCGTCGCTCGTGTCGAGGGTGAAGGTGATGAGGCCGTCGATGTCCGCGGGTGTGAGGCCGGCGTCGCGGATGGCGGCGAGGGAGGCTTCGGCGGCGAGCTGCAGCTCGCTGCGGCCGGATTCCTTCGAGAACTCGGTCTGGCCGATGCCGACGATCGCGGCCTGGTCGACGAGGGAGGCGGGCATGGGCTGGGCTTCTCCGTGGGGCAGGGCGGTCGGGGCTGGATGATCCGGGGCCGCGCGGCGGCGTGACGAGGTCTTCCGTTCGGACGCGCGGCTCGGCGCGACTAGCTCCTGGCCGGGCGGAATTGCGGCAGGCGGACGCCGTCGTAGTCGACGAAGACGAGCTCGACGGGCAGGCCGAAGCGGACGTCCTCGAGCGGGCAGTCGACCAGGTTCGACACGAAGCGCACGCCCTCCTCGAGGTCGAGCAGGACGACGATGCGCGGGTCGGCGTCGGGCCGCGTCGGATGCCGGGACACGACCCAGCTGTAGACCGTCGCGCGGCCCGAGGCGGGGAGCGTCTCCCAGGCGAGGGCGTTGCAGCCCGAGCACATCGGCGAGGGCGGATGGCGGAGGAGGCGGCACTCGGCGCAGCGCTGGAGCAGCAGACGGTCCTCGGCGACGCCCTTCCAGAACCAGGCGTCGTCGGCGTCGGGGGTCGGGGCGATGACTTGCGTCATGCCAGGTTCCAGACGCGCGCGGCGTTGTCGCAGACGATCTTGCGGCGATCGCCGGCCGGGATGCCGTCGAACATCCGGTCGACGATGGCGTGGGAGGAGGGCCAGCTCGACACCGGGTGCGGGTAGTCCGAGGACCACATGATGTTGTCGACGCCGAGGCGGCTCGTGGCGAGGGCGTAGGCGTCGGGCTCGTCGATGAAGGTGAGGAAGACGTTGCGATGGAAGTAGAAGCTCGGGAGCTCGCGGATCGCGGGGTAGTCGTAGCCCTGGCGCTTCGTGAGGTCGTCGACGATGTAGAGCCACCAGGCGGCCCAGCCGAGGCCGGGCTCGACGAAGACGACCTTGAGGCCGGGGAAGCGCTCGAAGACGCCGCCCATGATGAACATGCCGAGGGGCTCGGCGGTCGAGAGCGCGACGGCGCCGACGAAGATGCCCTTCTGCGGCGTCGGGTCGCGGCGGGCGAGGCTCTCGAGCTGGGTGTTGAGGCCGATGTGCAGGCAGATCGGCAGGTTCGTCTCCTGGATCACGGCCCAGAGCGGGTCGTAGCGCTCGTCCCAGTAGTCGGGCAGCCCGAGCTCCGCCGGGAAGACCGGCAGCTGCAACGACTTCCCGCCCTGCCTGGCCACCCACTCGACCTCGGCGATCGCACCGTCGATGTCGTGGATCGGGATCTGGTAGGAGCTGATCAGTCGCGACGGATCGGCGGAGGCGAACTCGGTCATGGCCGTGTTGAAGGCGCGAGTCGCTTCGCGGTTGCCCTCCTTCAGGAGGTAGAGGTAGCGGAAGGCGCTGACCTCGCAGTAGAGGACGGAGGCGTCGATCCCGTCGGTCGTGAGGTCCTCGAGGCGGGCCTTCGCATCCGTATGACCCGCGCGGCCCGCGGCGGGATGGCGACGGCCCGCGAGGCTCTGCATCGGGTTCAGGCCCGGGGCCGCCGGCTCGAGGCCGCGCTGCTCCCGCCACTTCGCGTTCGCGTCCATGCTCATCGAGCTCGCCATCGCCGCGCCGAAGCGCATCAGCGCGTCGTCGTAGGCGGCGTGGTACTTCGTCGCGAGGTGACGCTTGATGGCGTCGTGGGCGAGGTCGACGTGGTCGTCGGAGGAGATCAGGCGTTCCGTGCTCGGCATGACGATTCTCCTGGCGTGGGCGGGCGGGACGGCGCGCGCCGGCCTCTTCGCGACGGGCTCTCGGTGCGGATCGGGCGTCGGCCCGCCCCGGAATATCGACGCTCGCGGCCGCCCCCGCCAGCACCCGCCACGAAGCACCCGGTCGGGTATCGTCGGCCCCGACGCACCCCACGCGAGACCCGGCTTGATCCTGCTCAGCCTCGACATCGACGGCACCCTCGAGATCGGTGATCCCCCCGGCGCCTTCTCCCTTGCCCTCGTGCGTCACGCCCTCGACCGCGGCTACATCGTCGGCACGGCCTCCGACCGCGTCGTCTCGGACCAGCGCCGCCTCTGCGAAGAGCACGACCTCGAGCTGGCCTTCGTGGGCCACAAGCACATGCTCGACGAGGTGCGGGCGCGCTTTCCGCAGGCGACGCGATGGATCCACGTGGGCGACGGCAACGCCGACTACGTCTACGCGCGTCAGCACGGCTTCGAGTTCCACTGGATCCACGAGCTGCCCGAGCCTGGCACGCCGGGCTGGATCTTCTAGGACGCGACCCCGTCGGATGCGGGCCGCTCGAGCTCGAGCTGCATCCGGGCGAGGTCGGCGTAGAGGCCGCCCGCCGCGAGCAGCTCCGCATGCGCGCCGCAGGCGACGAGGCGTCCCCCGTCGAGCACGAGGATGCGGTCGGCGTCGCGGACGGTCGCCAGGCGATGGGCGATCACGAGGGTCGTGCGACCGTGTTCGAGTCGCTCGAGAGCCGTCTGCACGAGGCGCTCGCTCTGGGAGTCGAGGGAGCTCGTCGCCTCGTCGAGGAGCAGGATCGGCGCATCCTTCAGGATCGCCCGGGCGATCGCGACGCGTTGTCGCTGGCCGCCGGAGAGGGTGAGGCCGCGCTCGCCGAGGGGCGTGTCCCAGCCCTCGGGCAGACGTTCGGCGAACTCGTCGACGAGCGCCGCACGGGCGGCCGCCTCGACCTCGGCGTCGCCCGCCTCCGGGCGTCCGTAGCGGATGTTCTCGCGCAGCGTGTCGGAGAAGATCGCCGACTCCTGGGGCACGATCGCGATCCGGCGGCGGATCTCACGCGGGTCCGCGCTGCGCACGTCGACGCCGTCGACGAGCACGCGGCCGCGATCCGGATCGTAGAAGCGCAGCAGCAGTCGGAAGAGCGTGCTCTTGCCCGCGCCCGACGGGCCGACGATCGCGATCGTCTCGCCGGGCGCCGCGACGAACGAGCAGTCGACGAGGGCGCCGGTCTCCCGGCGCGTCGGGTAGGCGAAGTCGACGTGCTCGAAGGCGACCCGGCCCCGAGCCGGCTCGGGCAGGGGCTGCGGACGGGGCGGCGGGGCGATCAGGGGCTCGATGCCCAGCAGCTCGAAGAGGCGCTCCGCGGCGCCCGCGGCGAGCTGCAGGTCACCCCAGACCTCCGTCAAGGCGCCGAGGCTCATCGCACAGAAGAGCGCGTAGAGCACGAACTGCCCGAGCTCGCCCCCGCTCATGCGGTCCTCGAGCACGGCCTGCGCGCCGACCCGCAGGATCGCGATCACGAAGGCGAAGACGAGGAAGATCACGAGCGCCGTGAGCCAGGCTCGCGCCGCCATGCGCGCTCGCGCGGCGCGGAAGGCGACCTCGACGACGTCGCGATAGCGGCGCCGGTCGGCGCCCTCGTGGGTGAAGGCCTGGACGGTCTGGACGAAGCCGAGGGCCTCGGCCGCGAAGACGTTCGTGTCGGCGAGGGTGTCCTGGCTGCGACGGGAGAGCCGTCGCACGAGTCGCCCGAAGCCGATCAGCGGCAAGGCGATCGCGGGGATCGCGAGCAGCACGAGCCCCGACAGACGTGGGCTCGTATAGAAGAGCATCGCCGCCGAGCCCAGGAACGTGAAGGCGTTGCGCAGCGCGATCGAGACCGTCGACCCGACGACCGTCTTGATCAAGGTCGTATCCGTCGTCAATCGCGACTGGATCTCGCCCGTATGGCTCGTCTCGAAGAAGGCGGGACTCTGGCCGATCACGTGATCGAAGACGGCGGCACGCAGGTCCGTCACGACGCGCTCGCCGATCCACGAGACGAGGAAGAAGCGGATCGAGCTCGTCGCCCCCATCAGCGCGGCGACCGCGAGCAGCGCCAGGAACGACTCGTCGATCGCTGCGGCGCTCTCGCGCGAAAAGCCCTGGTCGATCACGGCGCGCACGGTCACGGGCACGACGAGCATGACCGCGGTCGACGCCACGAGGGCGGCGAAGGCAGCGAGCACGACGAGTCGGTAGGGGCGTAGGAAGGGCAGGAGCGCACGCAGCGGCCGAAGTCGACGGCTCCGGGGTCGAGCTTCCGGGTCGTCCGATGCGGAGGTTCGCGTCGAGGTGTCGTCCGAGGCGGACATCTTTGCTTTCGGGGGCGAGGCAGTCAGGACGACATCCGATCGGGCTGCTGGGCGGGCGGAGTCTAACCGCCGCCCCCGGGCCTCGACACGCCGCCCCCGGGCCGAGGCGTGGGACGTGGGCGATGCGTCCGGACGGGTCGCGAGTTCGCTAGCGTGGCCGCGCGCGCGGGATGCGTCGTGCGGCTCGGGCCGCGAGACGCATGGCAGGGGTTGCGCCCCGCGTCGCAGGACGGATCGGGGAATCAGCCGGGAGGTCGGGTGTTGGATCGGACGATGCGGGGCCGGGTCGCCCTGGTGACGGGGGCGGGACCGGGGATCGGACGCGCGACGGCGCAGGCCTTCGCCGAGGACGGCGCGGACGTCGTCGTGGCGGCGCGGCGGCCGGAGGCGCTCGCGTCGCTGGCCGCCGAGATCGCGGACGCGACCGGACGCCGCGTCCTGCCCATGGCCTGCGACGTCAAGGACGTCGACGCCTGCCGTCGCCTCGTGGCGGATACGGTCCGGGAGCTCGGCCGGATCGATGCCCTCGTGAACGTCGCCACGCATCCCTTCCCGCGCCAGCGCGTCGTCGACTTCGACTGGACGAGCTACGGCGAGTCGCTGCAGCTGAACGTGATCGGCACGATGACGCTCTGCGGCGAGGCGGCCAGGCGCATGGTCGAGACCGGCGGCGGTGGCATCGTCAACATCGGCACCCTCTCGACCACGGCCTTCATTCCGAAGAACTCCGAGTACAGCTCGACGAAGGCCGCGATGATCGCGATGTCGAAGACGATGGCGCGGGAGATGGGCCGGCACGGCGTACGCGTCAACGTCGTCACGCCCGGCTTCACGACGGGCGAGCCCCTCGACCGGCTGATGGCGCAGCTCGCTGCGGGGGCGGGCATCACGCCCGAGGCGATGAGCGAGCGGGCCGCGAAGGAGGCGGCCCTCCAGCGGCACGTCGATCCCGAGGACATCGCCGAGGCGTGCCTCTACCTCTGTTCGGAGCGTGCGCGGAACGTCACGGGCGTCGAGCTCCACGTGACGGCCGGCGCGATCGTGATGTAGCGCCGGCGCGGCCGGCGATCGGAGACGATGCATGACGGAAGAGAGAGTCCTGACCGACGATCCGGCGCCGGGCATTCGGCGCTTCACGCTGAACCGGCCGGAGAAGCGCAACGCGATGGACAACGCGCTCCGCCGCGAGCTGCTCGAGGGCCTGCGCGCGGCGGACGGGGACGAGAGCGTGCGGGTCTCGATCGTGCGCGGCGCGGGGAAATGCTTCTCCTCGGGCTACGACCTGGGCTCGGACCTCGGTTCGGACCAGCCCTACTGGACCTCCCAGGTGGGGATGCAGTGGGCGCGGCACGTGAGCGAGGGCTGGATGTCGATCTGGGACCTCGCGAAGCCGGTGATCGCGCAGGTGCACGGCTACGCGATGGCCGGGGGGCTCGAGCTCGTGGGCGCCTGCGATCTCGCCTACGCCGCGGAGGACGCGCGGCTCTCGCACCCGGTCACGAAGTTCGCGCTTCCGGACTTCGACTGGTTCCCCGTGCATCTCTCGGCGCGACACGCGATGGAGCTGCAGGTGGCGGGGCGGGAGTTCAGCGGGGCCGAGGCCGCGCGGATCGGTCTCGTCAATCAGGCCTTCCCGGCTGCGGAGCTCGAGGCGCGCGTGCTCGAGATCGCCGCGCGCATGGCGGGCGTGGCCACGGCGGTGCTCGCCGTCAACAAACGTGCCGTGCACACGGCTGTCGAGGCGCGTGGCGGGCGCTCCGTGATCCGCACCCTCGGCGACCTCCAGGCGGGGCCGCATCTGTCGCAGATGGGCGCCGGCGAGATCCTCGACCGGGTGAAGAGCGGCAACAAGGGCGGGGCCTAGCGTCGTGGCCGACGTCCCGGCGCGGGCCGAGGCGATCGATCCCGCGTGGCTCACGCGGGCGCTCTCGGCGCGGCATCCGGGGGTGCGCGTGGCTGCGGTCGAGATCGCGCAGCGCGCCGAGGTCACGAACGCCCATGCCTGGCTGCGGGTCCGCTACGACGAGGCGGCGGGCGCGCCGGAGTCGCTCTTCTGCAAGCTCCTGCCGAACGACCCGACGCGGCGATCGGCGATCGCGGCGACGAACATGGGGCTGCGCGAAGCGCGCTTCTACGCCGATCTCGCGCCGAAGCTCGCGATGCGCGTGCCGCGGGTCCATGCCGTCGACCTCGATCCGTCGGACGGGGCCTTCGTGCTGCTGCTCGAGGACCTCGAGACGACGGGCTGCACCGTCTCGAGCGGGCCGGAGAGTCCCTCGGTCGACGCGGCGGCGCGTGCGCTCGAGGATCTGGCCGGCCTGCACGTGCGCTTCGAGGATGCGGCCACGCGTCGGCGGGAGGCGGGCTGGGTGGCGCCGCCCGATCCGCCCTCGGATTACGGTTCGATGCGCCTCGCCGAAGGGCTCGCGCAGCATCGCGAGAAGCTGACCGACGCGTTCGCGGAGATGGCCACGCTCTACATCGACGAGCGCGACGCCCTGCACGCGGTCTGGTCCGCGGGGCCCGCGACGGTGATCCACGGCGACTGCCACATCGGCAACCTCTTCTTCGACGCAGGCCGGGTCGGGTTCCTCGACTGGGGGATGGTCGTCGTGAGCACGCCCTTGCGCGACCTGTCGTATTTCCTCGCCATGTCGCTCTCGGTGGCCGATCGACGAGCGCACGAGCGTGCGCTGATCCGGCACTATCTCGAGGCGCGTCGCGCGCTCGGCGGGCTGTCGATCGGCTTCGACGCGGCCTGGCTCGCGCATCGCCTGCACGCGGCCTATCTCGCCCCGGCGTCCTGCCAGATCGTCACCTTCCCGCCCGACGCGACGCCGCGGCGCAAGCGCTTCGCGGCGGCCTTCCTCGAGCGCGCCTCGGCGGCGATCGAGGATCTCGAGAGCCGCGCGGCGCTGCGCGAGCACGCGCGGATCTGAGGCCCGACCGGCAGGGCGCGTGTGTGCGCGCGGGTACGACGAGGCTCGGCGCGTCCGCTCCGTCTCAGCCGCGCATGGCCCGCGCCACGTGGGACCACTTCTCGCGCATGGCCGGGTCGGACCAGCCGTCGGCGGCCGTATAGGACGTGACCCGGACGTTCGGGCCGATGTCGCGGTAGCGCGCGACGAGGGTGGGGCCGAGATCGTTCCAGCTCGAGGTGACGACGTAGTGGTCGAGCACGTCGTCGGTCACGGCGGCGAGCATGCCCGGCACGTCGCCGCGCTTCTGGCGCTCGTAGAGCTCGTCGGAGAGCCCCGCATAGCCGTGGTGCTCGAAGACCGGGGAGTAGGCCCGGGTCGAGCCGTAGAAGGCGATCATCATGCGCGAGTGCCCGCGCGTGCGCTCGAGCTCTTCGTCCGTGTCGCCGACGGCAGTCATGATCGGGATCGAGAAGGTGATCTCCGAGATCGAGCGCCCGGAGCGCGCGAGGCCTTCCTGGATCGCCTTGCACTGCACGTCGCGCACGTAGGCGGGGGAGTGGAAGGGATGCACGTGGATGCCGTCGGCGACCTCGCCGACGAGGCGGCTCATGTACGGAAGGACGGCCGAGATGTAGACGGGGGGCGCCGGCACGTCGATCGGTCCCGGGCTCCAGGTATCGGGCAGGAGCGAGAAGTGGTAGTAGCGGCCCTCGTAGTGGAGCTTCTCCTGTCCGGCGAAGGCGCGGAAGATCGCCTTGACCGACTCGACGTACTCCTTCATGCGCGGTCCGGGGGGCGAGAACTCGCAGCTGTAGCGTCGCTCGATGTGTCCCTTGACCTGGCTGCCGAGGCCGAGGACGAAGCGGCCGCCGGTCGCCGCGGCGAGCTCCCAGGCGATGCCTGCCGTGACCATCGGGCTGCGCGGAAAGGCGACCGCGATCCCGGTCCCGATCTGCAGGCGCGTCGTCGCGAGGGCGGAGGCCGTGCAGGCGAGGTAGGCCGAGCGGCCCGAGTCGGTCCACCAGACGCCGCCGAAGCCGGCCTCCTCGACCTGGCGTGCGTGCTCGCCCGAGGCCGCGAGCGCGCGGGGATGGGCGATGATGTCGAGCTCCATGGGGGATTCCTCGTGCTGCGGTGCCGGGCGGCTCAGCCGTTCGGATGCGCCGGCTCCATCTCGAAGTTGTTGAAGATCACGTTCCAGGCGTGCCAGGTATTCCAGTGCTCGGTCAGGTACTGGATCTCGCCCTTCGCGTTGAAGCGGAAGACGAAGCAGTAGACGTTGCAGTAGTCGCGGCCACCATGGGTCTTCGCGTACATCGTGTGCTGTCGCACGACGAAGTCGCCGTCCGCGAGCAGGACCACGTCCTCGTTCCGGATCGTCGAGACGTCGTAGGCGTCGACGCCGGTCTTGCCCTTGCGCGGCCCGCCCGTGGCGCCCGTCAGGATCGCCTTGATCGCACCGCGCCCCTTGTGCTCGGTCTCGCCGGGCGTGGCCCCCACGTAGGGCAGCCCGTTCCACCACACGGCGTCCTCGGCGAAGAGCAGCGACTTGTCCTCGGGATTCGCCGTGTCGAAGAGGCGATGGGTCACGTCGATGTTGCGCTGCTCTTCGGGGGTGTAGTTCGGCATGGTCGTGTTCTCTCTCCTGCGAGCTGGCGATCCGGATCGGACGTCGGACCGCGCCGTCGCGGTCCGTCCATCGGGCGGCCGAGCGTAACCCAGGCGCCGGGCGCTCGACTACGCCTCGGAGGGGACGGCGAAACGGGTCCGGTAGCGATCGAAGCGACTTCGGTCCGCCGGTGCGAGCGCCGCGGCGGGCAGCGGGTCGTAGGCGTGCCGGCCCGGCCCCTCGCTCCGCTCGCTCTCGAGGACGGATCGCATCGCGCGCTCCGCCTCCTCGTCCGGGCCGATCCCGAACCCTGCGTAGAGTCCCCGCACGATCCCGAGCGCGTCGCGTTGGAAGTCGCGGAAGTGGCTGTGGTGTGTGCGCTCGGCCGGCAGCGCGCCCGAGTCGGCCCAGTCGACGAGCTGGTCGAAGGTCGCGGCGTAGCGCTCGACGTGTCCGCGCGCGATCGCCTGCGGATCGACCCGCTCCGAGTGCGCGAAGCGCAGGCTCGCGATCAGGCTCGTGAGCGAGGCGAGCAGCACGAGGGGGTCGCGATGGGTGACGGCGATGCGCGCGTCGCGGTAGGTCGCGAGCAGCGTCGGGAGTGAGTGCAGATGGACGGGCGACTTGAGCACCCAGGCCGCCGGTCCCGTGCGCCGCTGCAGGAGCTGCAGCACGAGACGATGCATCGCGTAGGCGGGCATCATGTCCGAGGCCTCGAGCCAGCGCGCATAGCTCGGCACGTCGTAGCGCGCCGTGAACTCCTCGGACTGGAAGGCGAAGGACATCGCCGAGAGGCACTCCTTCGGCTTGCGCCCGCCGTACTCGTGGATCGCGGACAGGCCACTCACGACGGTCTGGGGGGCGACCAGCTCGCGGTCGGCGAGGGCGATGCGCGGGTCCTCCGCCTCGCCGGCTTGCGTCGCGGTCGGGGGCGGCACGGGACGCAGGAGCTCCCAGCCGAGGGGCACGCGATGGCGCGGATCCGCCGCGAGCAGCGCGTGCAGGATCGTCGTGCCGGTTCGCGGCGCGCCGGCGACGAAGAGGGGCACCGCGATCTCCTCGTCGACCACGCCCGGGTCCGCGTCGAGCCATGCCAGGATCTGGAAGCGCACCTCGAGCAGTCGCAGCAGGAAGCGCCGCGTCAGCCATCGGCCCGTCGCGTGCAGGTCGGCCTCGTCCTCGAGCGCCTGGAGCAGTCGATCGAGGTTCTCGACGACGGGCTCGCTCTCGAAGCCCGGTCGACCCAACGCGCGGATGCGCCCGGCCGCGGAGCGCGCGTCGAGGCCGAGCCGTGCGGCCGCCTCGCCGACGAGGGCGTCGCGTTCGAGGGGCCGTCGGGCCTGCTCGGCGATCGGCGGGATCCGGCCTTCGTTGATCGCGCGCACCCAGTCGGGCCGCTCCGGGGGTGTCCACGGCATCGCGTGCCTTCAGGTCCGGAAGCGCCAGGCGAGGTGCGCCTTGCGGGCGGCGATCTCCGCCCGCCGGGCCGCGGCGTCGACGCGCGGTGTGTCGCCGGGCAGCGCGTCGGCGATCTCGGCCAGGGGCAGCACGCGCGCGGTCGGCGTCGGGTCGCTCTCGGGCCAGAACCAGCGATAGGTGAGCAGGCCCTCGCGATGGTCCCCGGTGTCGAGCCAGTTCGGCACGCCGGGGTCCGTGTGCGCGAGCACGAAGCGCACACGGCCGTCGGCGCTCGGGATGGCCTGGTGCTGGTTGATCGAGGTGATGCGATGGATCGGGTCGACCTGCTCGAACCAACCGAGGGTCGCGAGCTGCAGTCCCCAGTAGCGTGCCTTCGGTACGTCGGTCTCGATCAGGAGTACTTCGTCCGGCGCGAGATCCCAGAAGAGGAAGGCATAACGCGCGTCCGAGAGACCCTTGGCGACGGTCTGTTGGGGGGCGAAGACGTTGTCGCGGCCCTTCGCGCGATGGGTCGCCAGGTACTCGTTCCAGCCGACCATCGAGCGCTCGACCTGCTCGAGGGCGTGGTCGAGGCCCGCGGCCACGCGGGCGCCGTCCAGGCGCGGCGGCGTCGGGATCTCGTCGAGGCACTCGATCGTGAAGACGGCCGGCTCCTGCGGCTTCCAATCGACGTAGTACTCGCGCAGCGAGAGCGTCGTCACGTCCGGGGGGATCGCGTGCCAGCCGGGCGCGCTTCCGTCGCCGCCGAGCAGGATCTCGAAATCGTCGCCGGGGCGCAGGCCGAGGTCGACGGAGGAGATCGCCTTCTTCGTGCCCCACTCCTTCATGTGCATGAAGCCGACCCGCATCGTCATCACGAAATGCTCGCAGGAGTGCATCTTGCCGCGCACGCGGTAGCGGCGCCCTGCGTCGATGCGGGCATGGTGATAGGCGTTGTCCTGGTTCGGCCCGCCCCATTGGGTTGCGAGGTCGTTGCTGCGATGGAAGAAGGGCGCGGTCGTATCCGAATGCGCGAGGGACCAGCCGAGCCAGCAGGAGACCTGATCTGCGAGGTGTGCGATGCCCTCGCTCGTGTCGGCGGGGGCGTTCGGAAAGTCGTCGGCGAGCAGGCGTTCGCCCATCGCCTCGATGCGCTGACAGAAGCGCTTCCAGGCCAGGACCTCGGGGCGGGCGTGGGGGGCGGGATCGGGCACGGCAATCTCCTCGTCGCGCGAGCGCCGCGGCGTCGCGTCCGGGTCTCGGGCCGGTCTCAGGCGCGCATGATGCCGCCGCCGTCGACCATCAGGGTCTGTCCGGTCAGGTACTGGCTCGCGTCCGAGAGCAGGAAGGCTACGACCGGCGCGATGTCGTCCTCGGGATCGCCGTCGCGGCCCAGCGGATGGTCGGCGTACATCTGGGCGAAGGCCTTCGCGCGGTCGCTGCCTTCCTCCATGACCGGCATGCGATGGGCGACCGACGCCGGGCAGACGCAGTTGACCGTGATCCCGAAGCGACCCCACTCCCGCGCCGCCGTGCGGGTCAGCGAGCGGACCGCCTCCTTCGCCGCCGAGTAGGGCCCGTAGCCCGGCGCCGCCGTCTGGCCCATCGCCGAGCCCATCGTCACGATCCGCCCGCGCCCGCGCGCCTGCATCGTCGGCAGCACGGCCTGCATCAGCCAGAGCGTGCCCTTCGGCCCGGTCTCGAGCACGAGGTCGAAGTCGGACTCGGTCACGTCGGCCAGCGCCGTGACCGGTCGGTACGACTGGGCATTCGCGACGAGCCCGTCGATCGCGCCGAAGGCCTCGAGGGCCACGCGTGCGACCTCGGCGCTCGTCTCGCGACGGGCGACGTCGGCGACCAGCGTGCGGAAGGGCGTGCCCTGCGCCGTGAGCGCCTCGGCGAGGGCCTCGAGCCGTGCGGCCTTGCGACCGGTCACGACGAGGTTCGCGCCGGCGCGCGCGAGCACGCGCACGATCCCGAGCCCGATGCCGCGGGTGCCGCCCGTCACGATCACGGTCTGGCCTTCGAGGTTCGTCCGGATCTCGCGATTCACGTCCAAGCTGCGTCCCCCTCGCGATCCGCCGGGTCGGCGGGTGCGCTGCCCACGATAGCCGGAACGAGCTGCAGCCAGGCCGTCGTCGTGAGCCGGTCGTCGCGGCCGCGGTCCCGGATCTCCACGTGCAGCATGCGCGACGCGTTCGTGCCGATCCAATCGGCCCTGGCCTCGACGGGGCCGACGGTCGCCGCAGCGAGGTAGCGCAGGTCGAGCGCGGTCACGACGTGCGGCACGCCGAGATCGGCACCCGCGCGGGCGAGCCCTGCGCACTCCGCGAGCAGGGCATAGAGCGCGCCCTGCATCACGCCCTCCGGATTCCGCAGCGCAGGGCGCAGCGCGAGGCGCACGAGACCCGGCGTCGCCTCCACCACCTCGACACCGACCGCCGCGTCGAGCGGCTGCGCGAGGGGATGGCGCTCGATCGTCGCGGGCGTCGAGAGCGTCTCGACGTCGGGCATCGCCTCGCCCGGGCGAAGCACGCGCGGTACGCGCGAGAAGGTCGTCTCGCCCCAGGCGTAGAGACCGCTCCCCGCGTCCTCCCGCTCGATCCGCACGCCCGTCGTGACGAGGCGTCGACCCGCGCGCAGGATCTCGCCGTGCGCGAGCAGTCTCGGCGGCCTGCCGGGCGACGGGATGCGCAGCGAGAGGTCGCTCGTGAAGGTCGCGTCGACGCCCGCGATCGCACGCGTGAAGAGTCCGCCGACGAGATCGATCGCCGAGGCGACGACCGTGGCGCGCAAGGCGCCGTGCGTCGCGATCGCGGGGTAGGGCTCGATGCGGAGCGGCGCGTCCGGGAGGCCCGTGCGTGTGAAGCCGTAGCGCGTGAACAGCGGCGGCTCGGGATCTCGGCTCGAGGCTCGGTCGGTCGGGCTCTTCACGCGGGCGAGTCTAGGGGACGGCGGGGTCCGGTCGCTGCTGCGTCGGAGCGGATCGAGGTGGGGGTCCGACGCGGTGTATCGGGATCGCGTATGCTCGGCCGACCCCATGGAACGGGTCGCGTGCCTCCGGTCCCGCGACGCCGAGGAGCACGACATGAAGCTCGGACTGGCGATCGAGTACGCGGGACGCGGCGTGGACGTGCCGATCGAGCGCATCCAGCGGCTCGAGGCGCTCGGCTACGACTCGGTCTGGACGGCCGAGGCCTACGGCTCGGACGCGATCACGCCGCTCGCCTTCGTGGCGGCGCATACGAAGCGGATCCGGCTCGGCACGGCGGTGATCCAGGCGGGGGCGCGCACGCCGACCATGACGGCGATGCAGCTCGGCACGCTCGATGCGCTCGCCGGGGGCGGGCGCGTGATCGGCGGGATCGGGCTCTCGGGGCCGCAGATCGTCGAGGGCTGGTACGGCACGCCCTGGGGCCGGCCGGCGGCCCGGCTGCGTGACTACGTCACGATCATCAACAAGATCTTCGCGCGCGAGGGACCCGTCACGCACGATGGGCCCGAGATCCGGCTGCCCTACGACGGTCCGGGCTCCGCGGGCATGGGTAAGCCGCTCAAGTCGATCCTCCACTTCGACCAGAAGCCAAAGATCTGGCTCGGGACCGGTGCACCCGAGATGGTGAAGATGACGGCCGAGATCGCCGACGGCTGGCTCGCCTTCGGCATGCGCCCGGGCAACGTCGCGACCTTCAAGGGCTGGTTCGAGGAGGGCTTCGCGCGCGCCGGCGGCGGCAAGGGCTACGCGGACTTCGAGATCCAGGGCGGCGTCAGCGTCACGATCACCGACGACGTGAAGGGCGCGCTGCGTGCGGGCAAGGATTTCGTCGCCCTCTACGTCGGCGGCATGGGCCATCCGGATCTCAACTTCCACAAGAAGCGCATGCATCGCGAGGGCTGGGGCGAGGCGGCGGAGCGCATCCACGAGCTCTTCCAGGCCGGCCGTCGACAGGAGGCGGTCGAGGCCGTACCCGACGAGTACATCGACGAGGGCGGCCTCTTCGGCGATCGCGAACGCATCAAGCGGCGCTGGCGCGAGCTCTGGGAGCCGATGCCCTATACGGGCGTCACGGTCCGCACGCAGCAGGAAGAGGCCTACGACCTGATGGCGGAGCTCGCCGGGACCCGGGGCTGAGCGCGATCGCATCGCGACGGCGGAGCTCGCCGGAACCCGCGGCTGAGCAGCCGATCGACGTCAGTCGGGGTCCGCGAAATCGGGTGCGCGCTTCTCGAAGTTCGCGCGGATCGACTCGACCTGGTTCGGGCTGCCGATCAGCGTACGCTGGAGCGCGGCCTCGAGGGCGAGCCCCGTTCGCTCGTCGGCATGCCAGGCCTCGTCGAGGAGCCGCTTGCCGGCCCGGATCGCATCGGGCGACTTGCCGGCGATCTCGCGCGCGAGGGCCATGGCCCCTGCGTGCGCGTCCTCGACGACGTGCGTCACGAGACCGAGCGCCCGCGCCGCCTCGGCGTCGAGGACGCGGCCGGTGAAAGTGAGCTCCTTCGCGACGTCGAGGGGGACGAGATTGCGGAGCGTCTGCGTGATGCCGACGTCCGGGATCAGCCCCCACTTGATCTCGAGGATCGAGAGCCGCAGGTCCGGCGCGGCGAAGCGGATGTCGGCTCCGAGTGCGATCTGCGCGCCGGCGCCGTAGGCGACGCCGTGCAGTGCGGCGATCACGGGCACGGGGATGCGCTTCCAGACGAGGGCCGCACGCTGGAAGAAGTTCTCCGGGCGGTCGCGGCCCGCGTCGAGGGCCTGGCCGCCGGGCGCGCCTGGGCCACCGCCCGACATGGCCTGGAAGCTCGCCATGTCGAGGCCCGAGCAGAATGCGCGTCCGTTGCCCGAGAGCACGACCGCGCGCACGCCGGACTCCGCGGCGAGCACCTCGCCGATCCCGCCGAGCGCCTGCCACATCTCGTGGTTCACGGCGTTCATCTTGTCGGGCCGGTTCAGCCGGACGTCGGCCACGTGGTCGCGGACCTCGCAGGTGACGATGTCGGACATGCAGGCGGATCTCCGTGTGAGCGAGTCGGCTCCGTGCGCGGCGCCCGGCTCGGGATCGGCGGCGAGTATAGGGAGCAGTCCGGAGGACGGGGCGCGCGCGGCCGAGCCGCGGGCGGACCGTGGGTCGACTATCGTCCGCCCGCGCGACGGCGACGGTGAAGGGGGTGAGGGCACGATGGGCGTCTTTCGAAGCGATCTGTGTGCGGGGCGGGTGGCGCTCGTGACCGGCGGCGGGACGGGCATCGGCCGTGGGATCGCCCGCGCCCTCGGGCTCCACGGAGCCAAGGTCTGCATCGCGAGCCGCCGCGCCGAGGTCCTCGAGGCGGCGGTCCGCGACTTCGAGGCCGACGGAATCGACGCGATGTGGGTGCCCTGCGACGTGCGGGACGGCGCGCAGGTCGAGGCCGTGATCGACGCGATCCTCGAACGCTGGGAGCGCCTCGACATCGTCGTGAACAACGCCGCCGGCAACTTCCCCGCGCCGATCTCGGGTCTCTCCTACAACGGCTTCAAGGCCGTCGTCGACATCGACCTGCGCGGCACCTACAACGTCACGAAGGCCGCCTTCGACAAGGCCCTCGCCACCTCCGGCGGGCACGTCGTCAACATCTCCGCCCCCTTCGACCACATGGGCGTCGCCTATCAGGCGCATTGCGCGGCCGCCAAGATGGGTGTCGACTCGCTGACCCGCACCTGCGCCGTCGAGTTCGGTCCGCATGGTGTGCGCGTGAACGGGATCGCGCCGGGCGCGATCGGCGGGACCGAGGGCATGGCGCGCCTCGGCAGCGGCGACGAGCGCGACGCGCGATGTCCCCTTGGCTACGTGGGCACGCCCGACGACATCGCGAATGCCGTCCTCTTCCTCTGCAGCGAGGCGGCCGCGTACGTGACGGGGCAGGTGCTCTGCGTCGACGGTGGCTCGGCGGTCGACATGAGTCAGCTCGCACGCTGAGGCAGCGGGGCGGTCGGGTGCGTCGCGGAGCGCGCGGCGCGTCGACGCTCAGCCCTTCCCGGCCTGCTCCTTCTCCACCTCTGCGATCATCTGCTCGATGATCGCGACGAGCGCGGCCGCCCGCGGATAGCCCGCGTACTGCGCGATCATGAGCAACGTCTCGCGGGCCTCCGCGGGCGTGAGCTCGCCGTTCTTGATCGCGGCCTTGACCTGGATCCCGAAGGTCATGGGCTCGCCCTTCTCGGCGATGATGCCGAGCAGCAGCAGTCGCTTGTCGCGCATCGAGAGCACGTCGCGGGTCCAGACCTCCGCGAAGAGCTGGGCGAGCATCGTGTCGACGAAGGCGCTGCCCTCCGGCGGCGCCACGACGTCGCCGGCGTAGACCTTCTTCAACATCTCGAGTCCCCGCTCACGACGCGCCTCGTCGACCATCTCCGTCCTCCCTCACCTTTCGTGCGACTCGTCCGGCAGTCCTGACGATCGGCCATCCGCGCGAGTCGATCGCGTCGCGCGAGTGTATCGACCGACTTCGAGACTGGCGCCCTTTCGACGCCGCAGGCGAGCGATTATCGTGCTCCGCTCGAAGCGATCGACGCCACACCGCGCGCGTTCGGCAGATGGCCGGGTCGCGAGACGAGGCGGAGGCGCGACGACGTCGAGGAGGATCCATGGGCCATCCGGGCATCGCAGGCAAGGTCGCCATCGTCACGGGGTCGGGCGGCGGCATCGGGGAGGCCTACGCGCGGGCACTGGTCGCCGAGGGCGCGAAGGTCGTGATCGCCGAGATCGACGAGCAGAAGGGGCGGGCGGTCGCCGACTCGATCTCGGGCGATGGCGGCGACGCGCTCTTCGTCCGGACCGACGTGTCGTCGGAGGAGTCGACGCAGGCGATGGCCGCGGCGGCGATCGAGCGCTTCGGCGGGATCGACTTCCTCGTGAACAACGCGGCGCTCTTCGGCGGCATGAAGACCGAGTCGATGCTCCAGGTCGACTGGGACTATTACAAGAAGTTCATGGACATCAACATGGACGGGGCGCTGCTCTGCGCGCGCGCCTGCTACGGCTCGATGAGCCAGCGCGGGGGCGGCTCGATCGTCAATCAGTCGTCGACCGCGGCGTGGATGGGCGTCGGCTACTACGGCCTCGCCAAGTACGGCATCAATGGCCTGACCCATTGTCTGGCCCGCGAGCTCGGCCGGATGAACATCCGCGTGAACGCGATCGCGCCGGGGCCGACGGATACCGAGGCCCTCGCCGCCCAGACGCCGAAGGCCTTCATGGACCAGATGGTCGCGCAGATCCCGATCTCGCGACTCGGCCGGCCGAAGGACATGGCGGATGCGTGTCTCTGGCTGCTCTCGGACGCCTCGGCCTGGGTGAGCGGCCAGCTGCTCGCGGTCGACGGGGGGCAGATCATCCGCGGCTGAGCCGACCCGTCGACGGGGGACGGACCATCCGCGGACGAGCCCGGCCCGGCCCGAGGTCGGGCTCGAGGCCATTCAGTCTTCGGGCAGCTCGGCCTGGGGCGTCGGGTACTGCGAGGCGATGCCCCCGTCGACGGGCACGACGACGCCGCTCACGAAGGAAGCCTCGTCGGAGGCGAGGAAGACGGCGGTCCGGGCGATGTCCTCGGGCGTGCCGAGTCGTCGCAGCGGCACCTCCGACTCGAAGCGCTCGCGCAGCCCCTCGACCGTCGCGAGCCAGGACAGGAAGCCCTCGGAGCCCATCGGTCCGGGCGAGATCACGTTCGCGCGGATGCCGTGCCGACCGTACTCGGCGGCGAGGCTCTTGCCGAGGTTCACGACGGCGGCCTTGGCCATGCCGTAGGCGGCGAGATGATGCACGGCGCCGAGGCCGGCGCCCGAGGTCGTGATCAGCAGGTTGCCCGAGCGCTGCGGCAGCATGGCGCGCAGCGCCGCCCGACAGCCGTAGAAGACCGCGTGTTGGTTGAGCGCGACGACGCGCTCGTAGGCCGCGTCGCTCATCTCGACCGTCGACTCGGGCCGCGCCCCGCCCGCGTTGCACCACATCACGTCGAGCCGCCCGAGCTCGGCGACGCAGCGCTCGACGAGCGCGTCGACGGCTCTGGAGTCGGTCACGTCGGCGACGTGGCAGAGGGCACGGCCGCCTGCCTCGTGGACCCGTCGCGTCGTCTCCTGCGCCGTCTCCTCGTGCAGGTCGTTCACGACGACCGTGGCGCCCTCGGCGGCGAAGGCGAGGGCGCCGGCGCGGCCGATGCCCTGACCGGCGCCCGTGATGATCGCGATCTTGCCGGCGAGTCGGTTCCCCATGCGCTGCGTGCTCCCGACTGGACCGGCGGCGAGGCTGCGGCCGGAGGTCGGCGAGTCTACCGGCTGTGCGGCGTGCCGTCTCCGCTCGCGGGCCGAGCGTCATGCGCCTCCGCGCCGTCTACGTCGGGCTGCGCGCGTCCGCGGGGCAGCGCCGTCCGCGTCCGGGATGCGCGAGTCCGCGGGTCAGCGCCGTCCGCGTCCGGGATGCGTGAAGCGGAGCGCCTTGCGCGGGTCGACCTGACCGGTCTCGGCCAGCCAGCGGATCGTGTCGCCGAGGCTCGCGCGCGGGTCGCGGTACTTGATGCCGAGCTCGCGGGTCACGCGGCTGCCGTCGAACTCGACCCATTGGGTCGCGAGCCGCGTCGCCTCGGCCGACATCGTCGGGTCGAGGTCCATGAAGGGCCGCAGCCGATCGCCCAGACGTCCGAAGAAACGCATCGCCTTCCCGGGCAGCCGTACGCGCGGCAGCCGCACGCCCGCCGCCTGGTCGAGCAGCTCTGCGAACTCCGCCCAGGGCATGAAGCGCGCGGTCGTGACGTAGCGCGCCGGGGCGACCGGATCGCGTTCGATGAGCGCCAGATGGATCGCGGCCAGGTCGCGCACGTCCACGATCTGGAAGCCCGAGGTCGTGAGGATCACGCTGGTTTCGAGGAAGAGCTGGATGCCCTTCACGCCCTCGGAGAGGCCGGGGTCGTCGGGGCCGATCACGCTCGGCGGGTAGGTGATGGCGATCGGTGCGCCGCGCTCCTGCAGGGCGCGCACGGCGAGCTCGGGGGCGGTCTTCGAGAGGGCGTAGGGGTCGCCGCCCTGCACGATCGGCGTCTGCTCGTCGGCGATCTCGACGCCGCGTGTGTCGAAGAGGGCGGTCGTCGAGAGGTGGACGATGCGCGTCATGCCGTCCTGGAGGGCGCGATCGATCAGGAGCCGGATCGAGCGACGATTGTCGGAGGCGGCCTGCCGCGCCTCGGCGCGGGACACACCGAGGGTGACGGGCGCCGCCGTGTGGATCAGGCCGTCGCACTCGCGCAGTGCGTCGGCGGTCGCGGGGCCGGAGGTGAGCTTGCCGACGACCAGATCCTCGAGCACCCGGGGCTCGTCGGCCCAGAGCCTCCGTGCCTTCTCCTCGTTGCGGACGAGCAGCTTGACGTCGTGGCCCGCGGAGAGCAGCGCGCGGATCGTGTGGGAGCCGATGAAGCCCGTGCCGCCCGTGACGAGGATGCGCATGTCGAGCCTCCCGTGGCCCGCCCGGGTCGCCCCGCGCGTCCCGGGACGCGGCACGGGCGCTCCGAGCGCGGAGCGGACGTTCCCGCTCCACTTGACCCCGGTTGCGTCGCGGCGTCAAGCCCCATCCGCTCGACGCCGCGTCGGAGCGGGGCGGCCCGGTACCCGCCGACGCGGTCCACCAACGAGAAGGGGCGCCCGGACTCGCGTCCGGACGCCCCCGACTCCCACGCGCGGAGCGGACCCGACGGGTCTCAGCTCTTCACGTTCTTCGAGGCCGCCGAGACGGTCTCGACGATCACGCCGGCCACCTTGTAGGGATCGGCGTTCGAGGCCGGGCGTCGGTCCTCGAGCCAACCCTTCCAGCCGTTCTCGACCGTCGCGATCGGGATGCGGATGGAGGCGCCGCGATCCGAGACGCCGTAGCTGAACTTGTCGATCGACTGCGTCTCGTGCTTGCCCGTGAGGCGCCGCTCGTTGCCCGCGCCGTAGACCGCGATGTGCTCGGCGATGCGCGGCTCGAAGGCCTTGCAGATCTGCTCGTACACGGCCTGGCTGCCGCAGGTGCGGAGCAGCGTGTTCGAGAAGTTCGCGTGCATGCCCGAGCCGTTCCAGTCGCCCTGCACCGGCTTCGGCTCCCACTCGATCGCGTAGCCGTGGCGCTCCGCCGTCCGCTCGAGGAGGTAGCGGGCGACCCAGGTATGGTCACCGGCCTTCTTGGCGCCCTTCGCGAAGCACTGGAACTCCCACTGCCCCATCATGACCTCGGCGTTGATGCCCTCGACGTTGATGCCGGCATCGAGGCAGAGGTCGAGGTGCTCCTCGACGATCTCGCGACCGATCGCGTTCATCGCACCGACCGAGCAGTAGTAGGGACCCTGGGGCGGCGGATAGCCCGCCGGCGGGAAGCCGATCGGAGCGTGATGCTCCGTGTCCCAGATGCAGTACTCCTGCTCGAAGCCGAACCAGAAGTCCTCGTCCTCGTCCTTGATCGTCGCGCGGCCGTTGGTGTCGTGCGGGGTGCCGTCGGAGTTCAGCACCTCGGTCATGACGAGGTAGCCGTTCTTGCGTGCGGGGTCGTCGAAGATCGCGACCGGCTTCAGCAGGAGGTCCGACGAGCCGCCGGGGGCCTGCTCGGTCGAGGAGCCGTCGAACGACCACATCGGGGCGTCCTGGAGCTTGCCGCTGAAGTTCTCGATGATCTTCGTCTTGCTTCGCAGGCTCTGGGTCGGCTTGTACCCATCGAGCCAGATGTACTCGAGCTTCGACTTGGTGCCCATTACAGGGGGACCTCCATTCAGTGTTCTGTGCCTGTGCTGGCTCTGCTCTCGTCGCGTCGTGCCGCCGGGAGGAGCCGACTCTCGTCTTGCGTCTCGATCCAATCAGGGAGTTCTGTCGATTCGTTCGATTCGATCCGGTCCCGCGCTCGTCTCAGGTCTCGTCGAGGGCTCGGTCGGGCCGTCTCGGGCCCCGACCATCGCCCAGAAAGGCGCTTCCCGCCCCGCAGCGGGTCGTCGCACTCGAGCTTTCGACGGGCGGTTCCGGGGCCGAGCCTCCAAGCCGGTCCCGGGTCGATCACCCGGGGATGGACTCCACGATCTGCGCCGCGAATGAGCAAGCACTGTGCCAAAGCCGGATCGTGAGCTCAATCGGGATCGCCGGGGCCACTCGATCCGCGAGAACGAACTGAGCTGGGTTTCAGGGCTCGATTCGGGCCGACTCCGGCTCACTCGTGATCGTCTCGGCGCGGAGGCTGCCTACGATTCGGGCAGGCTGCCCGTCCCTTGGGCAGCCAGCACATTGCGTGCTCCGGCGACCGGCGCCGGCTGTAGAATGGGCCGGTCGCTCAGCCGTGGGAGGGATGCCGATGGGACGTCTGGCACCGTCGCGAGCGGTCACGATCGTGATCCTGGCCTGTCTGATGGCCGGCATCGGTCTCACCGGGGGCTCGGACCCGGTTCGGGCCGCGGCCGTGCCCTGGTCCGTGGACCGTCCCCGCTCCGCCTGGCTCGAGGTGACCCGCCCGGACCCGAGGCTGTGCCCGTCGCCGATGTGCGGCGGGGTCTTCGTGCGCGCCCTGAATCGCTGGCAGCTGCGCTGCGCGGACGGGCACCACGCCCGGGAGTGCTACGTGGGCCAGGTCGACTGGTCGGCACTCGGGCTCGACCCCGATGCGGAGGCGCGGCTCGGAGGCGAGTTCACGGCCCGGCGGGTCGTCGTCCGGGGCGCGCTCTTCGCCGAGGACCTCTTCGGTCGGTCCATTCCGGCGCTGCGCGTCGACGAGGCCTGGCGGGGCGTCACCGGCAGCCGCAGCCTGCGCGACGGCTTCTGGCTCGTCACGCCGTCGGGCATCGTCTGCATCACACACCCCTGTCCCGTGCTGAACGAGGAGCGCCTCAACTCGAGGCGGTCCCGCGCGCTGCACGAGATCGATCTCGCCTCCCGCTCGGACGCCTCGTCCGCCCAGGTGCAGGAAGGCCTCGACGCCCTCTACTCGGGGGCTGGACTGGTCGTGCTCGGTCGCCATCGTCGGGTCGAGGGGCCGGCGGGCATCGGCTTCGAGCTCGTCGCCCAGGAGTTCTACGTCCGCGTCGCGGGCAGCGGCGGGGGCGAGCGCTGCGGCCCGGTCGCCTGTGGCCCGGGGCTCGAGTGCTGCAATCCGCTGATGGGGATCTGCGTGGAGCCGGGCCAGGTCTGCATCCAGTAGCGGAGCCGGGCGGTGGCAGCGGGAGCGGCCTTCCGAGGAGAGCCGCATCCGGACGCCGAAGCCGCGCCGTCCCCGCTGATGGGCCTGGCCGCCGCTTGCGCGTCCGCGACCCGTGGACGAGCCTCCGACGACGCTCACGGGCCGGGCGCCCACGTCCGACTTCCGAGCGGGGCCGACACGGGCCAGGCATGCATGCCACGACGGATGCATGCCAGGATGCCATGAGAAGAGGGGAGACGACATGCCGACACCGATGGAGCGCGCGCCCGATCCGGGTCTCGACTACGTACCGATTCCCAAGGAGCGCTACACGAGCGCCGAGTTCGCCCGACTCGAGTGGGACCACATGTGGACCCGGACCTGGCTCTGCGCCGGCCGCGTCTCGGACCTCGAGCGACCCGGCGACTACTTCACCTTCGAGATCGGGCCCGAGTCGATCCTCGTGATCCGGCAGCCCGACGGTAGCCTGCGCGCCCGCTACAACGTCTGCACGCATCGCGGCAACCGGCTGCGCGAGCCCGGTCGCGGACACGCCGAGAAGTTCTCCTGCCTCTTCCACGGCTGGGAGTTCGGGATCGGCGGCGAGCTGCTCGGCCCCCAGGACCCCGAGTGCTTTCCGCAGGGCGTCGACCCGGAACGCTTCGCCCTGCGGCCGGTCCTCTGCGACACCTGGGCGGGCTTCGTCTTCGTGAACCTCGACCCGCAGGCCGAGCCCCTGCGCGACTACCTCGGCGTCATCCCGGAGCACCTCGACCCCTACCACTTCGAGGACTGGAAGATCGCCTACGACTGCACGATCGAGATCGAGTGCAATTGGAAGACCTGCGTCGACGCCTTCAACGAGGCCTACCATCTCGCCGCAACCCATACCTGGACGCTCGCCTTCAGCGACGACACGCGCACGCTCTACGACTGCTACGACAAGCACACGCGCATGCTCTTCCCCGAGGTGCAGGCGAGCCTGCGCCATCCGGGGGCCAACACGGTCACACCCGAGATCCGGGAGCTCTTCCTGAAGCGGGTCGGGATCGAGGGCTTCGAAGGCGGCGCCGAGGATGCGCGAAAGGCCTTCGCGGAGCAGCAGAGGAAGCTCGCCGTCGGCCTCGGTGCCGACCTCTCGGAGCTGAACGAGTCCCAGCTCTGCGACGACTTCCACTACACGATCTTTCCGAACATGACCTTCAATACGCATGCGCTCTTCACCTGGGTGTTCACCCATCGACCGCATCCGACCGACCCGAATCGCATGTACTTCGACTTCATCAGCCTGATGAACGCGCCGTCGGTCGACGTGCCCCGCCCGGAGAAGGAGCACTACTCGACGGCGAACGGCGACACGCTCTCCGGCAGATGCGATGGCGGCGATCTGATCGACGAGGATCTCTACAACCTGCCGCGGGTGCAGGCGGGCATGAACTCGCGTGCCTTCGAGAGCCTGCACCTCGGCACCCAGGAGATCCGCATCCTCCATCACCACCGCACCCTCGACGAGTACATCGCGAGCGGTCGAGACGGATCGACGGGAAAGGGAACACGGGCATGACGGAGGCGCAGAGCGAGAACGTGGGCAACTGGGTCGACATTCCGATCCCCTTGCCCGAGCCGGGCACGACCGCGCCCTTCATCGCCGGGGGCCGCGAGCTCCTGCTCTGCAACGCCGATGGCACGCCCTACGTGGTGCGCGACCAATGTCCGCATGCGGGCGCCCAGATGCAGGGCGGCGCGCTGCGCGGGACCGTGCTCGAGTGCCCGATGCACGGGGGATCCTTCGACGTGCGGGACGGGGCGCCGGTCGCGCGTCCGATCCGGAGGGCCGGCTGGTGCCATCCCGTGCGCGCGCACGGCGACGGATGGCAGGTCGATCTGGGATAGCGCGTCGGCGCGGAGCCGGCGGACGCCCATCGCGCGACCGCCGGACCGAGCCGACGAGCGGCCGAGTCCTTGCCGGGCTCGGATCACGAACGCAGTAGTGAGGAGCGAGCGATGTTCGATCTGATCGTACGCGGAGGCACCATCGTCGACGGAACCGGCGTAGCCCCCTTCGAGGGTGACGTCGCGATCCAGGACGGGCGCATCGCCGCCGTCGGCCACGTCGAAGGCGATGCGCGCCAGGAGATCGACGCCCGCGGCCGGATCGTGACGCCGGGCTTCGTCGACATCCATACCCACTACGACGGTCAGGCGACCTGGGACTCGCTGCTCTCGCCGACCTGCTGGCATGGCGTGACGACGCTCGTGATGGGCAATTGCGGCGTCGGCTTCGCCCCGGTCGCGCCCGGCCAGCAGGACTTCCTGATCCGATTGATGGAAGGCGTCGAGGACATCCCCGGCACGGCGCTCTACGAGGGCATCGACTGGCAGTGGGAGAGCTTCCCCGAGTACCTCGACGCCCTCGACCGGCGACGTTATGTGCTCGACGTCGGCACCCAGGTGCCCCACGGCGCCGTGCGCGCCTACGTGATGGGCGAGCGCGGGGCGAAGAACGAGCCCGCCACGCCCGAGGACATCGCCCGCCAGGCCGCGATCGTCAAGGAAGCGATCGAGGCGGGGGCGCTCGGCTTCTCGATGTCCCGCACGATCGTCCATCGTGCGGTCGACGGCGAGGTCGTGCCCGGCACCCACTCCGCCGAGGACGAGATCTTCGGCATCGCCCGCGCGCTCGGCGAGCTCGGCCGCGGGATCGTCGAGCTCGCGCCGGCGGGCATCCAGGGCGAGGACATGTCGGCCCCCGACCGGGAGATGGACTGGATGCGACGGCTCTCCGCGGAGATCCATCGCCCCGTCTCCTTCGGCCTCGTCCAACACGACGTCGCCCCCGACGACTGGAAACGCCTGCTCGATCTCTGCGAGGCCGCGGCGGAGGAGGGCGCCATCCTGCGGCCGCAGGTGAGCGCGCGGCCGACCACGCTCCTGATCGGCCACCAGTCCTTCCATCCCTTCAGCTTCCGCCCGACCTGCATGGCCATGCGCGACTGGCCGCTCGAGCAGCGGATCGCCGAGCTGCGCAAGCCCGAGGTGCGCGAGAAGATCCTGAACGAGAAGTCGCACTACGCGGTTCCCGAGATGGCCGTCGTCACGCAGATGATCGAGAACGGGATCGACAAGATCTTCCGCCTGGGCGACCCGCCGAACTACGAGCCGGCGCCGGAGGAGAGCCTCAAGGCGATTGCCGAGCGCGAGGGGCGGGATCCGTTCCACCTGCTCTACGACTGGATGCTCGAGCTCGACGGGCGGCAGCTGCTGATGCTCACGCTGCTCAACTACAGCGACTACGACCTCGAGAGCGTGCGCGCCATGCTCGAGCACCCGAGCACGGCCTTCGGTCTCGCGGACGGTGGCGCGCATTGCGGGGCGATCTGCGATGCCAGCATGACGACGTCGATGCTCGAGCATTGGGTGAAGCGCCGGACGCGCGGACCGCGACTGCCGATCGAGGTGGCCGTGCGCAAGATGACGGCCGACACGGCGGCGCTCTACGGGCTGAACGACCGGGGCCGGCTGCTGCCGGGCCTGAAGGCCGACCTGAACGTGATCGACCTCGATCGGCTCGAGAACCAGATGCCCGAGGTGGCCTACGACCTGCCCGCCGGCGCCGCCCGCTTCGTGCAGCGGGCGCGCGGCTACGATGCGACGATCGTTTCGGGCGAGGTCACCTTCCGCGACGGCGAGCACACGGGGGCGCTCCCGGGTCGGCTCGTGCGAGGGGCGCGGGACTGAGGAGCGGTCTTCGCGCGGCGTCGCGTGGACGCGCGAAGTGCGGCTACCACGCGTCGACGGGGCGATTCGAGCCGCGGATCGGGCCGAAGGCCGTGAGTGCGCGCAGGATCGTCGCGCGGGTCTCGGCCGGGTCGATCACGGCGTCGAGCTCGAGCTGGCTCGCGGCGTTGATCGCCTTGCCCTTCTCGTAGAGGGCGCCCACGAGCTTCTCGAAGAGGGCGCGTCGTGCGGCCTCGGTCGGCTGCGCGTCGAGCTGCTTGCGGAAGCCGAGCTCGATGGCGCCCTCGAGGCCCATGCCCCCGATCTCGCCCGTCGGCCAGGCGGCGACGAGGAAGGGCGCCCGGAAGGAGCCCCCGGCCATCGCCTGGGCGCCCAGCCCGTAGGCCTTGCGCAGCACGATCGTCACGACGGGCACCGAGAGGGTCGCGCCCGCCAGGAAGAGCCGGGCAGTCTTGCGCACGTGGGCGCGTCGCTCGATCTCCGGGCCCACCATGAAGCCCGGCGTGTCGCAGAGCGAGAGGATCGGCAGGCCGAAGGCGTCGCAGAGCTGGAGGAAGCGGGCCGCCTTCTCCGCCGCCAGGTCGTCGATCGCGCCACCGAGATGCGTCGGGTCGTTCGCGATCAATCCGAAGGGCCGTCCCTCGAGCCGCACCAGGGCCGTCACGAGTCCGGGGCCCCACGCGCGCCGCAGCTCGAGTACGGAGTCGAGATCGCAGAGCGTCTCGATCACCGCGCGCACGTCGTAGACGCGCCTTCGATTCTCCGGCACGAGCGTGCGCAGCCGGCGCTGGTCCGCGCATCGCCAATCGGCCGTCGCGCCCTGGAAGTAGGCGAGGGTGCGGCGCGCGACCTCGACGGCCTGTGCCTCGTCGTCGACGAGGACGTCGACCACGCCGGCCGACGCGAGCGCCTCGCTCGGTCCGACCTCCTCGGGTCGCACGCGGCCGAGCCCGCCCCCCTCGATCATCGCCGGCCCGCCCATGCCGAGACTCGCCCCGCGCGTCGCGATCAGCACGTCCGAGCAGCCGGCGAAGGCGGCGCTACCGGCGAAGCAGAAGCCCGAGACGACGCCGATTCGCGGCACGCGGCCCGAGAGGCGGGCCCAGGCGTGGAAGCTCGTGACGTCGAGGCCGGCGACGACGAGGTCGCTCGTATCGCTGTCGTTGGGCCTTCCGCCGCCGCCCTCGGGCAGGAACACGATCGGCGTGCGGGCCTCGCCGGCGAGCTCGAGCAGTCGGTCGATCTTGTGGTGGTGGAAATAGCCCTGGGTGCCGGCCAGGACCGTCGCATCGGTCACGAGCATCGCGCAGCGCGCGGCCTCCGCCCCGAAGAGCCCCGCGTTGACCGTGCCGAATCCCGTCAGGATCGCGTCGCCGGGCGTGCGCCGCGCGAGCTCCTCGAGCGGACGCGTCCGGCGCATGGCGGCGACGGCGAGGGCGCCGTACTCGACGAAGCTGTCGGGGTCGGCGAGTGCCGCGAGGTTCTCTCGCGCGGTGCGCTGTCCCCGGCTCCGTCGCCGCGCGACCGCCTCGGGGCGGCTCGCGTCCTCGAGCAGCGCATGGCGCGCGCGGACGGCGGCGAGGTCCGGGCGGATCGCCGCGGGGTCGCGATCCTCCGACACGTTCTCGTGTCGATCGTCCGCGCCCGAGGGCTCGATCGCGAGCAGCAACGTGCCGATCGCGACGACCTCGCCGGGGGCGACGCAGACCCGCTCGATGCGGCCTGCGCGCGGGGCCTCGAAGACGTGCTCCATCTTCATCGACTCGACCACGCAGACCGGCTCGCCGAGCGCGACCTCGGCGCCGGGCCGGATCGCGATCTCGACGACCGTGCCCGGCAGCGACGAGCGAAGCGGGGCGAGGCCGGGGGGGAGTGCCGTTTCGTTCTCGCGCGCCGCCGCCTCCGTCCCCGTCGCGCCCGCCCCGCTCGGGGCGTCTTGCGCACGCCGCGCCCGCCGCTCCCGGGCCGCCGCGACGAGCGCCGCGCACGCCCGGTCGAAGAGCCCGGTCGTGATCGCATCGTCGGCCCACTCGGGGCGTTCGAGCAGGACGGCGAGCAGGTCCGCGTTGGTCTCGGGGCCGACGATCGCAAGCTCGTCGAGCGCCGTGCGCGCGCGTCGCAGACAGCGGTCGGGATCGGGATCGGCACAGGCGACGACGAGCTTCGCGAGCAGGGAGTCGAAGGCCGGGGAGGGGGCGAGACCCGGGCGGATCGCGGTCTCGATCCGGATGCCGGCGCCTCGGGGCCACTCGATCGACTCGATGGTCGCCGTCGTCGGGATCGGCGTGCCGTCCTCGGCGATCGTCTCGGCGAGCAGGCGGAGCTGGATCGCGTGGCCGCGCGGGCGGGGCGGGACTGCGAGGCCGAGCTCATCGAGCGAGCGTCCGGCGGCGAGGTCCAGCTGCAGCCCGACGAGGTCGACCCCTGTGACCTCCTCCGTGACCGTGTGCTCGACCTGCAGACGGGGATTCGCCTCGAGGAAGAAGGCGCCGCCTTGCGCGTCGAGCAGGAACTCGATCGTACCGAGACCTTCGAGGCCCGCCTCGCGGGCGATCGCCCGGGCGGCATCGTGGAGCGTGGCCCGCAGCGTGTCCGAGACACCGGTCGCGGGGGCACGCTCGATCAGCTTCTGGTGTCGGCGCTGCAGACTGCACTCGCGATCGCCGAGAACGACGATCGTCCCGGCGCGATCGCCGGCGACCTGGACCTCGACGTGGCGCGCCTCCGCGAGGTGACGCTCGGCGATCACGGCCTCGACACCGAAGGCGCGATGCGCCTCGGATCGACAACGCGCGAGCGCCGCTGCGAGGTCTTCGCCGGGCGCCACGATCCGCATCCCCCGGCCGCCCCCTCCGGCGACCGCCTTGAGCACGAGCGAGGTCCCTTCCGGCAAGCGCGCCCGGAATTCGCGCAGCGCGTCGAGGTCGACGGGCTGCGAGCTGCCGTCGAGGACCGGCACGCCCAGCCGCTGCGCCAGCGTCCGGGCCGACGCCTTGTCGCCGAAGCGCTCGAGGGTGTCGGCCGACGGGCCCACGAAACGGAGGCCGGCGGCTTCGCAGGCGCGCGCGAGCGCGGGCCGCTCGCTGGCGAATCCGTAGCCCGGATGCAGCGCGTCGCAGCCCTGCTCGGAGGCCACCCGGACCAGCGCGTCGACGTCGAGGTAGGCGCTCGGGCCGGCACCGGGGAGGGCGGCGAGCTGCGAGGTCCCGTACTCCCGAGCAAGCGCTGCGTCCTCGGGCGCGAAGACGCCGACCGTCTCGAGACCCCGCTCCCGGGCGCTGCGCGCGATGCGTCGGGCGATCTCGCTGCGGTTGGCGATCAGCAGGCGTTGCATGACGGGGCTCCTCGGTCGCGGGCGCGATGCGTCGATCCGGATTGCGGCAGGGCGATCGCGAGCGCGCTGCGTCGATCCGTAGGGTGCAGACCGGTCGCGAGCGCGCTGTGTCGATCCGTATGGTGCAGACCGGTCGCGGATCGGCCAACATCGCGCTCCGGTCGGCGCGTGACGCGGAGTTCCCGCGCGCGGTCGCCGGCGCCCGGGTCGCCGGGCAGGAGGATCTCACGTGCTCGACCTGACGCCCGACGAGCTGCTGACGACGACCCGCGCCGTGCGCAAGCGCCTCGACTTCGATCGCAAGGTGCCGCGCGAGCTGATCGAGGAGTGCCTGCAGATCGCCTTCCAGGCGCCGAACGGCGGCAACATGAACACCTGGCGATGGGTCGTGATCGACGATCCGGCGCTGATCGCGAAGACGGCCGAGATCTACAACGGCGGTCTCGACGACTACATCGCGAGCTTCGGGGACGCCGGCTATCCGGGTGCTGCGGTGCCGGGCGCGGATCGCATCGACAGCTCCGTCGCGCATCTCCGCGAGAACTGGCATCGCCTGCCGGCCGTGCTGCTGCCGATGTTCGCCGGCCGCACCGACGGGCTGAACCTCTTCCACCAGGCGAGCCTCTGGGGCTCGTGCCTGCAGGCCGTCTGGAGCTTCATGCTCGCGCTGCGGGCGCGCGGGCTGGGCAGCGCCTGGACGACGGGGCATCTCTACCGCGAGAAGGACATGGCGGAGCTGCTGGGCATCCCGCCTTTCTACACGCAGGTCGGCCTCTTCCCGATCGCGTACACGATCGGGACCGACTTCAAGCCCGGCTACCGCAAGCCCACGGACGAGGTGGTGGGCTGGAATGGCATGCCCAAGGGCTGACGGGGCCCCATCGCTCGAGGGCGCCTCCGCGCCCCGCGGGCGCCCGTCGGACCGGATTTCCATCGCTGTGGCGCGACCTGCTCGGTCTCGCTATAACGTTGGTCAACCAATCGACCGAACATCAAGTCTCGTGACGGTTGGTCCATCTGCGCCCGCAGAACCGCAGGCCGCCTCTCCGGCGGCCCTGTCGAGAGTCGTCGAGAGAAATTCGTTCCAGGCGAGGTCGAGTCCGACGTCGCGGGTCCGCTCCCTTTTCGGAGTCGGGTCGCGTCGCGTCGGAGGTACACGGCCGACCGACCGCGCGTGCGCGGGGGGCGGTGCTGTACGGGCGATCGAGCGAGGGACGAGCAGGAGCGCGAGTAGAGCACGATGAGCACGACCTCACATCGGGAGATCGAGGCGTCCGAGGGCGGCCTCGTCGGACCCCGCATCCAGGAGCGGCGCCGCCGTCAGCGGCGTGAGGCACGTCGGGCCATCCTCGACGCGACCGAGGCGCTGATGATCGAGGCGAACGGGCCGGACTTCTCGATCCGACAGCTCGGCCAGCGCTCGGGCTACTCGGCGCCGACCGTCTACCACTACTTCGGCGACAAGGACGGGCTGATCGACGCGCTGCTCGAGGAGCGTGTCGCACGCCTCGCCGAGGGCCTCGAGCAGGTGCGTCCGACCGGCGATCCCCGTCGCGACCTGCGGGCGCTGCTGCTCGCCTACTTCGACTTCGCGACCGCGAACCCGACCTTCATCCGCCTGATGTGGACGCTCTCCCGCAAGGGCGAGAGCCGCATGCCGCCGGCGATGGATCGCGTCCGCGCCTGCATCGAGGAGGGGCTCGACCGCTTCGGCGAGGACGGCCGGATCGGCGCCTTCGACATCGATAGTGCGGGCCGGATCCTCTGGGGCCTCGTCTACGGCCTCGTCTCGCTCCACCTGACCCAGCCGGAGCCCGACTGGGATCCCCGACTTGCCGCACGCGCGGTCGACGCTTTGTTCCTCGGCATGACCGAGATGGAGAACGTATCGTGATGGGGCCTCGCCAAAGCTCGTTCCGGAAGGCGACGCCGCTCGTCCTCGCCCTCGCATCCCTGCTCCTCGGGGTCGCCTGCTCGGAGGAGGAGGTTGCGACGGAGGACCTCCTGCCCTCGGTCTCGGCCGTGCGCCTGGCGCCGGTCACCCTCGACGAGGAGCTGCATGCGAGCGGTGACCTCGTCGCGCGCTTCCATACCGAGATCGCCGCGGAGGTCGCTGGCCGCGTGACCGGGGTCTCGGTCGACGAGGGCCATGCGGTCGAGGAGGGCGCCGTCGTGCTCGAGCTCGACCCGGAGCGACGTCATCTCGACCTGCAGGCGGCGCGGGCGCGTCTCGCGCAGGCCCGGGCGAATCTGCGCAAGGAGCGGAGCCAGACCGAGCGCGTGCGGCAGCTGCGCGCGAAGAACATCTCCTCCGTGCAGCAGCTCGAGGAGGCCGAGACGACGCTCCTGCTCGCCGAGTCCTCCGTCCGCGCCGAGGAGGCCGCCGTCGGCGTGGCCGCCCGTGCGCTCTCGGACGCGAGCGTTGCGGCGCCCTTCGCGGGCATGGTCGCCAGGCGCTCGGTCGAGCTCGGTGAGTTCGTCCAGCCCGGCGACGTGCTCTTCGAGCTCGTCGCCCTCGATCCGCTCGAGGTCGTGTTCGCCTTGACCGAGCTCGATACGGAGCGCGTCTCCCTCGGCCAATCCGTGCAGATCCGCGTCGGCGCCTTCCCGGACCGCGTCTTCACGGGCACGGTCAGCTTCGTGGCCCCGACCGTCGATCCCGAGACCCGGACGCTGCGCATCAAGGCCGAGATCGACAACGGCGACGCGCTCCTTCGCCCCGGACTCTTCGCGCGCGTGAGCCTCGGCGTGAACCGAAGGGAGAACGTCCTGATGGTGCCCGAGGAGGCCGTCGTCCAGCGCTCGGGCGGCGCCTCGGTCTACCGGCTCACGGACGACGACCGCGTCGAGCGCGTCGCGGTCGAGGTCGGCTCCCAGCTCCAGGATCGGGTCGAGATCCGCGGCGACGTGCATGCGGGTGACCGCATCGTGCGGCGCGGCCACGGAGGCCTCGCGAACGGCATGAGCGTCGTCGTGCGCGAGGTGCTGCCGGCGCCGATCTCGACCGCGGGCGAGCCCGCCGAGGGCAGCGACTCGTGAGCCTCTCCGACCTCTCGATCGAAAGGCCCGTGCTGACCTGGATGGTCACGCTCGCGCTCGCCGTCTTCGGCATCCTCGGCTTCCAGCGCCTGGGCATCGACCAGTACCCGGACATGACCTTCCCCTTCGTGGGCGTGATGGTCTCCTACGACGGCGCCTCGCCGACGACGATGGAGGACGAGGTCGTCGACGTGCTCGAGGAGGCCTTCGCGACGATCGAAGGCGTGCGCCACACCTACTCCGAGGCGGCCCAGGGCGCCTCGCGCGTGATGATGGAGTTCGAGCTCGGCTACGACCTCGACGTCGCAGCGCAGGACGTGCGCGACAAGGTCAACATGGTGATGGACGAGCTGCCCGATTCGATCGATCCGCCGATCCTCGGGAAGGCCGACTTCTCGATGTTCCCGATCATCTACGCGCCGATCACGACGGACCTCCCCGCGACCGAGGCGACCGAGTACATCGATCGCCACATCAAGCCCGTGATCGAGAGCATCCCGGGTGCGGCGGGCACCTCGGTCTACGGCGCCCGCGAGCGCAACATCCGGATCTGGATCGACCCCGGCGCCCTGCGTGCGCGCAACCTCGCCGTCAGCGACGTGCTCCGCGCGCTGCGTCGGGAGCACGTCGAGCGTCCGGGTGGCTTCGTCGAGGGACGCGCAGTCGAGTGGGCGGTCAAGACCGACGCCGAGTTCCGTTCCCTCGAAGAGCTCTCGCGGATGGTGATCTCGTGGGAGGGGGACGCCCCGATCCGGCTCGGCGACGTCGCCCGACTCGAGGACGGCTCCGAGGACATCCGGCGCGCCTCGCACATGAATGGCAAGCCGGGCATGGCGATCGCCGTCAAGAAGCAGTCCGACGGGAACACGGTCGCGATCGTCGACGAGTTCTACCGACGCATGGACATCCTGCGCGACCGCACGCCGGAGGGCATCGAGATCGTCGAGCGGGACGGCTTCATCGACAACTCCAAGCTGATCCGCGAGTCCTTCGAGGAGACGATCTTCGCGCTGCTCTTCGGCGGCGTACTCGCCGTCGTCGTGGTCTTCGTCTTCGTGCGGCGCTGGCGGCCGACCCTGATCGTCGCGGCGGCGATCCCGCTCTCGCTGATCACGACCTTCGGGATGATCTGGGTCTTCGATTTCACCCTGAACACGATGACGCTGCTCGCGCTCACGCTGGCGATCGGCGTCGTGATCGACGACGCGATCATCGTCCTCGAGAACATCGAGCGGCACCGAGAGAACGGCCGACCGGCCCGCGAGGCCGCCCGGACCGGGACGCGCGAGATCACCCTCGCTGCGGCCGCGGCGACCTTCTCCGTCGCGGCCGTCTTCTTCCCCGTCGCCTTCGCGACCGGGCGGATGGGCAGCTTCCTGACCGAGTTCGGCGTGACCGTCGCCGTGTCCGTGATCATCTCGCTCTTCGTGGCGCTCACGCTCACGCCGATGCTCGCGGCGCGCATGCGTCCGCCGAAGGAGCGCGGCCCGGACTCGATCCATCAGCGCCTCGAGCGCGGCTTCGGCGCCCTCGAGGCGCTCTATCGGCGCGTGCTCGACTGGTCCCTCGCGCATCGCTGGCAGACGGCCGGGATCGCCGTGCTCTCGATCGTGCTCGCGATCCTGGCCGGCGGCCGGCTCCAGACCGAGTTCTTTCCGCCCTCGGACTCCGGCATGGTCGCGATCCGCTTCCGCACGCCGCCCGGCACCTCCCTCGACGCGACGGTCGACATCCTCGAGCAGAACGAGGCGTGGATGATGGCCCAGCCCGAGGTCGCCTCGATCTTCGCGGCGATCGGCTCGACCAGCATGACGATCGGTGGGCCGAGCGACGGGTTCATGAATGCGCGGCTCTACCCGATGGACCGACGCGAGCGCAGCACGCAGGAGATCATGGCCGCGGCGCGCCGCGCGCTGGCGCTGATCCCCGGTCAGGAGTTCGCGGTCACGGATCCGATGGCCTCGAGCGACGCCGAGTTCGAGGTCGAGATCGTGGGCAACGCGAGTCTCGACGAGCTCGACCGTTATGCGTCTCTGATGATGGAGCGGCTCGCGGCCGAGGGCGGCATGGTCGACCTCGACAAGAGCATCCGGGTCGGGCTGCCCGAGGCGCGGGTCGTGCCCGATCGCGACAAGGCCGCGGCCCTCGGCGTCGACGCGGCCTCGGTCGCGGAGATCGTCCACGCCATGATCGGCGGATTCAAGGTCGCGACCTTCCGCGATGGCGAGGAGCGCCACGATGTCCGGATCCGCATGGAGGAGGGCACCCGCGACACCCTCGACGCGATCGGCGATCTCTGGGTGCGGACGCGGAACGGCGAGCTCGTCGACCTGCGCAACGTCGTCACGATCGAGAAGACCGCCACGGCCTCCTCGATCACGCGCACGGATCGCATGCGCAGCGTGAAGGTCTCCGCGAACCTCGAAGGCATCGCCCTCGGCGCCGCGGTCCAGCGTGCCAGGCGCGTCGCCGACGAGATCCTGCCCGCGACCCTCGAGCTGCGACTCGGCGGCGACGCGGAGGCCATGAAGGAGTCGGGCGAGCAGTTCATGCAGATGCTGATCCTCGCGGTGCTGATGATCTACATGGTGCTCGCCGCGCAGTTCGAGAGCTTCGTGCAGCCGCTGATCGTGATGCTTGCGCTGCCCTTCTCGATGGTGGGGGCGCTCGGCGGGCTCTGGCTGCTCGGCATGTCGATCAACATGTTCAGCATGATCGGCATCGTGCTCCTGATCGGCCTCGTGACGAAGAACTCGATCCTGCTCGTCGACTACGCGAACCAGCTGCGGCGGGACGGACTCTCGCCCGAGGAGGCCATGCGGCAGGCGGCGCCCGTGCGGATGCGGCCGGTCATGATGACGGCGCTGTCGATGATCTTCGGCGTGTTGCCGGCGGCGCTCGGGATCGGTCCGGGCGCCGAGACGCGCGCGCCGATGGCGGTCGCGACCGCGGCGGGCATGTTCACGTCGATGCTGCTCACGTTGCTGATCGTGCCGGTCTTCTACCTGGCCTTCGAGCGGCTGCGCGCGTGGGCGTCGCGTGGGCGCGCCGTCGAGGGCAAGGTCGCCGAGGCGTCGGGCTGACGCCTTCGTGTCGGGGAGGGCGTAGCGCGTGAGCGCGAGGGGATCTTCGAACGGGCGGCTCGCGGTATTCGTCGCCTCGCGTTTCATCGAGCCCGTGCGGCGGGCGATCGCCGAGGCCTTCGACGCGGTCTTCGCCGAGACCTCGGAGCCACTCGCCGAGCTCGCGCGTTCGGAGCGCGTCTTCGACGCGATCTTCTTCTCCCTCGACGTGCGCATGGGTGCGGACCGGATCGCAGCGCTGCCGCCGGGCATCCGGGCGCTGGCGACCTACTCGGTCGGCCTCGACCACGTCGATCTCGAAGCGGCCCGGTCCCGTGGCCTCGCGGTCTTCAACACGCCGGGCGTGCTCGGCGACTCGGTCGCGGAGAACGCGATCTTCCTGATGCTCGGTGCGGCACGCCGGGCGACCGAGGCGATCGGGATGCTGCGGGAAGGGCGCTGGACGGGCTGGATGCCGGACCAGCTGGTCGGCGTCCAGCTCGGCGGCCGGACCCTCGGGATCCTGGGCATGGGCGACATCGGCCGCCGCGTCGCCGCTCGGGCCCGGGCCTTCGGCATGTCGATCCTCTACTGCAACCGACGGCCGCTCTCCGAGGCAGATGCGGCCGGGGCGGGCTACCGGCCGACGCCGGAAGCGCTCGTCGCCGACTCGGACGTGCTGCTCGTCGCGTGCCCCTCGACGAGTGAGACGCGCGGTCTCGTCGACGAGGCCCTGCTCGCCCATGCCCGTCCGGGCCTGATCCTCGTCAACATCGCCCGCGGCGACATCGTGCGCGACGACGCGCTCGTCGCGGCGCTTCGCGAAGGGCGACTCCAGGGCGCGGGTCTCGACGTCTTCGCCGGCGAGCCCCGCGTGCACCCGGGCTACCTCGAGCTGCCGAACGTCTTCATGATGCCCCACGTCGGGAGCGCGACGGTCGAGGCCCGGATGGGGATGGGGCGGATCCTGATCGAGGCCCTGCTCGCGTGGCAGGCGGGCGGGCGGCCGCCGAACCAGGTCGCCTAGCAGGGCATCGCGGCGAGGCTACGCGCCCGCTTGCCGGGCCCGCTCGGAAGCCGAGCGCCCCGCCTTGCGCCCGAAGAAGGTGCAGTCTCCGAGCGACATCCCCGAGCTGTAGCCCTTGCCCCAGCGCGGCAGGCCGCAAGCCGTGCGTCCGGCCGCGTAGAGACCGACGATCGCCTCACCGTCCGTCGTCAGGACCTCGCCGGTGGGCCGGACGCGTAGCCCGCCGAGGGTGAAGAAGGGGTAGTAGGCCTCCTTGAGGTGGCAGGCCAGAGCGGCGTAGGGCGGCTCGTCGAGGGACTTGAGCCAATGCGCGTCCTTGTGGAAGAGGGGGTCCTCGCCCTTGGCCGCGTGCTGGTTGTAGATCGCGACGGTCGTCGTCAGGCTGCCGGGCGTCAGGCCGAGCTCGGCCTCGACGTCGCCCCAGGTCTCGCCGACGGCGGCGATCTCGATCTTCGAGTACTCGCTCGGGCGCTGGAAGATCGCATCGTCGACGAGCAGGTAGAAGCGATCGCCGATCTGGCTCGTGATGAAATGCGCGACGCGGCCGCCATAGGCGTCCTCGTTGATGAAGCGCGCGCCCTTGTCGTTGATCAGGATGCCCTTGACGTGACTCTCGGGCGGGTAGAAGGGCAGCGTGATGAAGAGCTCGTCCATGTGGATCGCGGTGCCGCCGACGCTCATGCCGAGGCGGATGCCGCTGCCGTCGTCGTAGCCGCCCGACAGGCCGTCGTCCGCGAGGCGCTTCCGGACGGGCGCGTACTGCGCGAGCATGGCTTCGTTCAGCGCGAAGCCCCCGGCGCAGAGCACGACGCCGCCCCGCGCACGCACGAAGCGATCCCGCTCGCCGAGGGTCGAGACGACGAGCCCCGCGACGGCACCGTCGTCGTCGACGACGAGCGCCACGGCGCGGGTGTCGAAGATCGCCTCGACGCCGAGCGCCTTCGCACGCTTCGCGAGCGCCTCGACGAGGAAGAAGCCGCCCGTCTCGCCGATCGCCTCGGGCAGATGGCCGCGCGGACAGGGGCGGGCCTGCTCCTTGAAGGGCCAGGCGTACTCGCTGCCCGAGAGGATCAGACAGTCGCCCGTGCCGGGCATGACGGGCTTGCCCGGGATGTAGGTATCGCGATAGGGGACGCCCTGGGCCTTCAGCCACTCGTGGTGGGCGAGGGCGCCCTCGGCGTAGATCCGCACGCGCTCTTCGTCGGCGTCGGGACCGCCCGCCATCATCATGTAGCGGAAGAAGTCCTCGGTCGCGTCCTCGAAGCCGTTCGCACGCTGGGCCGAGGTGCCGCCACCACCGCCGAGATAGATGTCTCCGCCGGCCATCGCGCTCGTGCCGCCATGGCCCGACGCGACCTCGAAGACGAGGACCCGGGCGCCCGCCGCCGCCGCCTCGATCGCGGCGGACGCGCCGGAGGAGCCGAAGCCCACGACCGCCACGTCGGTCTCGAGATCCCAGCCGGGCACGTCGCGCAGCCGGCAGGGCCGACTCGTGGAGTAGGACTGGCTCATCGGGAAGGATCCTCCTGCGCGCCGGCCCGACCCATGTGACCTCGCGGCGCGCCGGATGGGCCGTGCGCGCTCGGATCCTGGGGGCGGTCCCGGCGGACGCCGCACGCTAGCGTAGGTTTCCGGTCGCCCCGAGGCGAGCCGGCGGAGGACGCACGATGGGAACGACGACGAAGGCGGGCGAGGCGCGGGAGCGGATCCTGGACGGCCGGATCTGGAACGACTTCTGCGACCGGCTGAAGGCCGCGGGCGCGCTCGTGCGATCGGACGTCGTGCCCAAGGACGTGATGAACCAGGCCCTCGGCTACCGCTTCCTGACGCGCATCCTGCGCGCGGGCCTCGAGCGCGCCGTCGACTACGCCGACCCGCAATATCCCGCCTTCTACCGTCTCGCCGACGATACGAAGAAGATCCTGAACGACAACCCGGACAACTACTACGAGAACTGCACGATCGACAGCCGCTTCGACTACCGCATCACGGGGACGCGCGGGACGGTGCGATGGTTCAGCATCGGCGTGAAGGGCGGCAGCGGCGACGTGAGCGACATGTCGAGCACGAGCGAGATCGACTCGAGCCAGATCCGCTTCGAGGACGACGGCACGTTCGAGATCCTGATGAGCCGCAAGGAGCAGCCCGGCAACTGGCTGCCGCTGACCGAGGCCTCGAGCAACATCGTCGTGCGTCAGACCTTCGGCGACCGCCGCAAGGAGAAGCGCGCCGAGCTCTCGATCGAGTGCCTGAATCCCGAACGGCCGAACAACAACCTCGACCCGGATCGACTGGAGGCCCAGCTGTCCCAGGCGCTCACCTTCCTCGAGAACACGGTCGGCCTCGGGCTCGTCTGGACGAAGATGTACAAGGAGACGACGCTCAATCAGCTGCCGTCCCACGATCAGCCGATCCTGCACGCGGCGGGCGGCGATCCGACCATCCACTACTACCAGAGCCATTGGGCGCTCGCGCCGGACGAGGCCCTCTCCGTGCACATCGAAGGCATCCCCGAGTGCCAGACGTGGAACCTCCAGCTCTCGAATTTCTGGATGGAGTCCCTCGAGCACCGCTTCTTCGACATCTCGGTCAACAAGTTCACGGCGCGCTACGAGGACGACGGCTCCGTCCGCATCCTGATCGCGCACCAGGATCCCGGCCCGCGCTGGAAGAACTGGCTGAATACGCTCGGCCATAGCGAAGGCGGCATGCTCGGTCGCATCACGGGCGCCGCCGGCGGCTGGCCCGCCGAGTGGAAGACCGAGGTCGTGAAGCTCGCGGACGTGATCTAGCGGCCGTTCGCGCGATCGGCGCTCCGGCCCGGGCCCGGGCCCGGGCTCGGGGGAGCGCTCCGGGCCGCCCGCTGCGCCGGCCGGCCCGGCAAGGCGCGCGCGGGTCCGTCGCATCCGATCGGCAAAGGCGCGCCGTCCCGCGTCGGCGCGCGCGCGATCCGTCACGCTGCCGCGCGACGCCCCACTCACTCCTCGAGTCCCTGCGTGCGCGCCGCCCCGGCGCGTCCCGGGCGGAGGCGAGTGGATGGCGCGCATCGGCCGCGAGACGACGATCCAGGGCCGCATCGTGGCGGCGGAGGACCTCGAGATCCTCGGGGCGGTCGAGGGACACGTCCGCGGCGCCGAGCATCGCGTCACGATCGGACCCGAGGCCCGGGTGAAGGCCGACGTCGAAGCGGACGTCGTCGTCGTCCTGGGTCGGGTGATGGGCTCGGTCGTCGCCCGCGATCTCGTCGAGGTCGTCGCCGGGGGCGTGATCGGGGGCGACGTGCGGGCGCCGCGGGTCGTGCTGCACGACGGGGCCGTTGTGGTCGGCGCCCTCGACATGTCCATCGCCCTCTCGCGAGCCAGGGTGCCGGCCGCGACGCCGACGGATGCGGCGTGCTCCGCCGGCGAAGCGGCGCCGGCGAATCCCTATCCCCCGCATCTACGTCCCGTTCCGACTTCGACTCCGGCGCCTTCGTCGATCGACGATCGCACGCGCTGACCCGCCTGGCGTCCTGCGCTCGTGGACCCCGAGGCGCTAGCGTCGGGAGGCCTCGCTCCCGGGGCGGGGGACGGCGCGCATGTACTTCGGCTGGTGGATCGTCGGGACCTACTTCGTCGTCCAGGTCTTCATGATCGGCTTCCACACCTACGGGTGGCCGCTGCTCGTGCCGGTCGTCGCGGCGGACCTCGAGGCGGATCTCGTGACGATGAACCTGGCGCTCACGCTGGGGGGGCTGCTCGGGCTCGGGCTGCCGCTGGTGGTGGGGCCGCTGGTCGATCGCTGGTCCGTCCGCGGGCTCATGCTGATCGGGGTCGGGGCGCTCGCGGGGGCCCTCTTCGGGATGTCGATCGCGCAGGGTGCGATCGCCTTCGTCGCCACGACGGCCGTACTGCTCGGCTCCGCCACCGTGCTGCTCGGCCCGACGACGGGCTCGGCGATCGTGGCGCGCTGGTTCCAGGAGAATCGCGGGCGGGCGCTCGGGATCTCGGCGGCGGGTACCTCCGTCGGCGGCATGCTCGTGCCGCAGCTGCTCGGTGCGGGCTTCGCGGCGGTCGGCTGGCGGGCGTCGCTGCAGGTGCTGGCCGCGGCGGTCCTCGTGATCCTCGTCCCTTTGCTGATCTTCCGATTCCGTGACCACCCGGAGTCGGCTCCGGTGCACGCACCGGCCGGCGGGACGACGCCCTCCGCGGCGACGTCTCGAGGCCCGGCGCCGGGCGCGCCGTCGAGCGTGCAGACGAGTGTGCTCGCGGGCTACGTCGAGATCGTTCGGCGACCCGACTTCTGGATGCTCACCCTGGCGCTCGCCTTCTTCATCACGGGCTACACCGCCGTGCTCGCCAACCTCGGCGCCTTCGCCAAGGACCTCGGCGTCGACGTGCAGCAGAGCAAGCACCTGATGTCGCTGCTGGCGGGGGCGGGACTGCTCTCCAAGCTGGTGATGGGCGAGCTGCTCGATCGGGTACCGCTCCGCCTCGCGCTGGCGGGGGCGATCCTCGCCACGATCTCGGCACACCTCGTCTTCGCCAGCGAGCCGACCGGCATCGGACTCAGCCTCGGTGCCGTCCTGCTCGGCATCTCGAGCGGCGGCATGCTGCCCGTCTGGGGTGCGCTCGTCGCGGCGGTCTTCGGCGTGGCGCGCTTCGGTCAGGTGATGGGCTTGATGGGGCCCGTGATCGGTCTTCTCGTCGCACCGGGCTACACGGTCGCCGGCGCGATCCGCGAGGCGACGGGGAGCTACGTGCCCGTCCTGCAGGTCTTCATCGCGGTCCTGGTCGTGGCGCTCGGCCTCGTCGCCTTCCTGCGCGTCCCGCAGCGGCCGCCGGCGGTCTGACGGCCGTCGACCCGGGTCCTCGTCCGCTTGTATGATCGACGGGTCGCGAATCGACCCGTCCAGACGGAAACGCAGGAGGCGCGTCCATGGCCCACGATCTCGTCATCCGAAACGGCCTGCTCGTCGACGGGACGGGAGCTGCCCCCTTCCGCGGCGACCTCGCGATCGACGGCGACACGATCAGCGCCGTCGGATCGGTCGATGAGCCCGGTCGGCGCGAGATCGACGCCTCGGGCCATCACGTCACGCCGGGCTTCGTCGACATCCACACGCACCTCGACGCGCAGATCGGCTGGGATCCCTGGCTCACGCCGATCAGCTGGCACGGCGTGACGAGCGCGTTGATCGGCAACTGCGGCGTCACCTTCGCCCCCGTGCGCGAGGGCGATGCGGCGACACTCGCGAACATGATGGAGACGGTCGAGGACATCCCGGCCGACGCGATCCTCCGCGGACTGCCCTGGACCTGGGAGGGCTACGGCGGCTACCTCGACGCGATCGAAGGACTCGCCCCCGCCATCAACGTCGCCGGACTCGTCGGCCATTGCGCCGTGCGCTTCTACGTGATGGGCGAGCGCGCCGTCGACGAGCAGCCGACCGCGCGCGAGCTCGAGCAGATGGCTGCGGTCGTCGGTCGCTCGGTCGCCGAGGGCGCCGTCGGCTTCTCGACCTCCCGCATCATCGGCCATTTCCTGCCGGACGGTCGGGCCGTGCCCGGCACCCACGCCGAGCACGCCGAGCTCGTACGCATCGCGCAGGCGGTGAAGGCGGCGGGAGGCGGGCTGATGCAGAACGTGCTGAACCTCGCCGGCGACTTCGAGGGCGAGCTCGATCTGATCCGCGAGGAGGCCCGGGCGAGCGGCGATCGCGTGCTCTTCAGCATCACGGCCGGGCGCTCGGACGCCTCGGGGCGGCTGTTCACGGACCGGATCGCCGAGATGCGCGCCGAGGGTCTCGACGTGAGCGGGATCGCGATCCCGCGCGGCTCGGGCTTCGTGGCCGGGCTCGTCAACACGCTGCCCTGGCAGCACGGGCGCTGGGTCGAGCTCGCGAAGCTCGACTTCGCCGGTCGGCTCGCGGCCCTCGACGATGCCGACTTCGTCGAAGGGCTCGTCGCGGACGCCGAGCAGGACACGGGCTACTTCGCGAAGGCGCGCATCCCGCTCTACTGGCTCGGCGACGGCGAGAGCCCGAACTACCGCTTCGACGAAGCGAGCGATCTCGAGACCCTCGCGCGCGAGGCGGGGGAGACGAAGGCCGCGACCTTCCTGCGCATGAGCCGCGAGTCCCGCGGCCGCGCGCTCTTCGTGCTCCGGATGTTCAACCCGAACCTGCGGGCCGTCGCCGACCTGATCTCCCGGGGCGACGTCTTCCCGGGCCTCAGCGACGCCGGCGCGCACGTCGGCCAGGTGATGGACGGGGGCGTCAGCACCTTCGTCCTCTCGCATTGGGTGCGGGACGAGGGGCTCTTCCCGATCGAGGAGGCGGTGCGCCGGCTGAGCTCGGCGCCGGCGCGGGTGATCGGGCTATCGGACCGCGGCGTGCTCGCCCCCGGTCGCAAGGCCGACGTGAACGTGATCGACCTCGCTCGTCTCGGCGAGTCCATGCCGGAGTTCGTACACGACTTCCCGGGCGGCGCGGGTCGTTTCATCCAGCGCGCGCGGGGCTACCGTGCGACGATCTGCAACGGGGAGACGATCCTCGAGCACGACGAACACGTCGGCCGACGGGCCGGGAAGGTGATCCGGCGATGAGCCCGCTGCCTCAGGACTTCGACTTCGACCCCTTCGACCCGCGTTTCTACGACGATCCCTACCCCTATTGGAAGGTGTTGCGGGACGAGGCGCCGGCCTGGCGGCGACCGACGGCGGAGGCCCGGGTCTGGCCGCACTACTGGCTGCTCACGCGGGCGGCGGACGTGGACGCGGCGCTGCTCGACTGGCGGACCTTCTCCTCGGCGCGGGGGACGCTGATCGACACGGACATCTCGCTCATCCCGCCCAACATGTTCAACATGGATCCGCCTCGGCACGACGAGCTGCGCGCGATCCTGGCGCGGGTGCTCACGCCGGCACGGGTCGCGAGCCTCGAGTCGCACGTGCGGCGCTCGGCGGACGAGATCCTCGATCGGGTCGTCGGGGCCGGGCGATTCGATGCGTCGACGGAGTACTCGCAGCTGATCCCGACGATCACGATGTGCGAGCTGCTCGACCTGCCGCTCGCGGATCGCGAGCAGTTCCTGAAGTGGAACCTCGACACGCTGGCGGGGGGTGACTTCACGAGCCCGGCCGCGCTCGCGGCCTACGCCGAGATGGAGCGCTACTGGACGGACCTCGTGGCCGAGCGGCGACAGCGGCCCGGTCGCGATCTGATCTCGCAGATCCTGCACAACCAGACGCAGGGCCAGGAGCTCTCGGACGAGGAGATCGGGGGCTTCTGCTCGCTGCTCCACGACGCGTCGCAGAACACGACCATGAACATGATCGCGAACGGGATCATCGAGCTGGCGCGATTCCCGGACGAGCGGTCGAAGCTGGTGGCGGATCCGGGGCGATGGGGGCATGCGGTCGAGGAGATCCTGCGCTTCGTGTCGCCGGTCCAGGGGCTCGCGCGCGCGACGACGCGCGACGTGGAGATCGGTGGGCTGACGATCCCGGCCGGCGACCAGGTGCTCCTCTGCTACGGCTCCGCGAATCACGACGAGCGGGTCTTCGAGCGGCCCGACGTGCTCGATCTCGACCGCGACGTGAAGAGTCATTGGACCTTCGGGCACGGCATCCACTTCTGTCTGGGCAATGCCGTGGCGAGGCTCGAGACGCGGGTGGCCCTGCACGCGCTGCTCGATCGGGCGCCCGACTACGCGATCGACGAGTCCGGCATCGTCCGCAACCAGCTCGTCCCGACCCGCGGCGTGGCGCACGCGCCCGTCGAGGTCGGGGCGCACCGAGGATGAAGAAGCGATGAGCAGCCCGAGAACGCCCCAGCCCGTCGACGAGGCCTTTGCCTTCGATCCGACCGATCCGCGCCAGGCGAAGGACTTCGAACGGATGGCGAAGATCCGTCGCGAGAAGCCCGTCTGCCGTCCGGCGCCGAACGTCGTGCTGACGACGCGCTACGAGGATACGGCGCGGGTCTTCCGCGACTCGAAGCGCTTCTCGAGCGTGGGTGACATGCGCGCGCCCGGCGTCGTCGTGCCGACCGAGGAGAGCTTCCTCGGCGAGCTCGACGCGCCGCTCCATCCGAAGATCCGTCGCGTGCTGCTGAAGGGCTTCACGCGAAGCCAGGCGGCGGCGGTCGGGCCCTGGACCCGCGGCGAAGTGAAGCGCCGGCTCGCGGGGCTCGTCTCCCGGGGCGGCGGCGACCTGATGAACGAGTTCTCGATCCCGCTGCCGGGCTCGATCTCTGCGCACTCGCTCGGCATCCCGGACGCGCTGCACGACCGGGTGATGGCGCTCTGCGACGAGCTGCTGCACAGCACCTGGCCGACCACGGGCAGGACCGAGCGCGGCGAAGGCATCGCCGGCTCCTTCCCGGAGCTCGCCGGGCTGATCGACGAGCAGATCCGCCTGCGCGAGGGCGGAGGCGGCGACGCGCCCGACGACCTGCTCGGCCTGATGGTGCGCTTCCGGGACGAAGAAGGCTGGGAGATCGGGGCCCACCACAATCGCACCCTCGTCGTGAACATCCTCGCCGGCTCGCTGTCGGCGAGCTACATGCTCGGCAACCTGATCTACCGGTTGCTGACCGACGCAGGCTTCGAGCGCGCGCTGCGTGCGGATCCGGCGAACTGCCTGCGCGCCGTCGACGAGTCGATGCGACTCGAGGCGCCCGTCGCCTTCCTGATGCGCACGGCGCGGGAGGACACGGAGATCGGCGGCGTTCCGGTCTACGCCGGCGAGCACATCATGTGCCACATCGCATCTGCCAATCGCGACGAGCTCGTCTACGACGACGCCGACTCGTTCCGCCTCGATCGGGTCGATCCCCCCGAGCACCTCGGCTTCGGCATCGGCCCGCACATCTGCCTCGGCAACCATCTGACGCGGCAGGTCGGCACGATCGCGCTCGAGGAGCTGCTCGCCGTGCTCGACGGCCATCGCATCGAGCTCGCGCCCGACTTCGAGTGGGAGTGCGTGAACCACCTGCAGGAATACGGCCCCGAGCACCTGCCGGTCTCGATCACGAAGCGCGGTTAGTCGCGCCGGGCGCGCTCGTCCGCAGGCGGGACGCGTCTCAGATCGCCGGACAGCTCCCGCCGTCGACCATGAGGGTATGGCCGCTCACGTAGCGTGCGTCGTCCGAGAGCAGGAAGCGCGCGGCACGGCCGATGTCCTCGGTCGCGTCGCCGAGCCGCCCGAGCGGGTTGCGGTTCAGTACGCGGGACGCCATCGCCGGATCGAGCTCGAAGGCCGTCTCCATCGCCGGCGTCGACGCCAGCGGCGCGAGGGCATTGACGCGGATCCCGTCCCGTCCCCACTCGCGCGCCAGTGCGCGAGCGAAGCCGCGCTGTGCCCCCTTCACGCCGGCGTAGGGCGGCAGCTTCGCCTTGCCCTCGAAGCCCGCCTCCGAGGTCAGGATCAACATCGATCCGCGCGTCGCGGCCAGCGCGTCGTGGCAGCTCCGGGCAAGGGCCCAGGCGGCGCGCAGGGCGACGTTCACGTGGTCCTGGAAGTCGGCCAGCGAGACCTCCGACAAGGCGACGGGTACGGGCGAGAGGCCGCTCGTCGCGTTGTGGCAGACGCCGTCGATCCGCCCGTCCTGCGCGAGCACGGTCGCGATCGCGTGCTCGACCGAGGTCGGATCCCCGGCGTCGCAGGCGACGAAATGCCCGACACCCCCGGCCGTCGTGACCTCCTCCGCGACGGCGAGACCCTCGCGCTCGCGCCGCGCGGCGATCCACACCGACCAGCCCGCTTCACCGCAGGCGATCGCGATGCCGCGCCCGACGCCGCCCGTCGCCCCCGTGACGACGATCGTGCGTCGCCCCGCGACGTCCTGCGTCCCGCTCCCGGTCATAGCGATCGTCCTCCGTCGGCCGAGACGGCGCGGCCCGTCAGTCCCGCCGCATCCGGCGAGAGCAGCATCCGCACGGCCCCGATCAGATGCGACTCGACGCGACCGGGGAAGCCGGCGAGCGGCGGCGTCGGTGCGATCACGTCCGGGCCGACGAGCCCGATCGGCGTCGTGACGAGATTCGCGCGGACGCCGCGTGCGCCTTCGGCGGCTGCGACGGAGCGGACGAGCGAGAGCACGCCGTCGCCGATCGCCAGCTCGGGGGTCAGCCCCGGCGCATCGAGCGCCGCGGGCGTCTGCGCCAGCGCCACGATCGCCCCGCCATCGGCACAGCGACGCCCCGCAGCGCCGAGTGCGAAGCACCAGAGCAGGAACGGAAGCTCGAAGCGGGTCTTCCAGCGCTCGAGGTCGAGTGCGTCGAGGCGGTCGGCTTCGACCTCCGTCCGCCAGGGCGCCACGACGATCGCGCGTCGCGGGGCGCCGGTCAGGACTTCGGCGCGCCAGCCCTCGAAGACTTCGGGCCGGGAAGGCGAGGGCAGCGCGTGGAGCTCGGCGTCGAGGCCCTTCGCGAGCGCGTGGGTCGCGTCGGCGTCGGTCGCGAGGAGGAGGGGGCGTTCGGCGGGCACGGATTCCTCGGCGGGTCGTGGATTGGCGATCGGCTGCGTCGGGGACGATACTCCGCCGGCCGCGGGGCGCGAGGCCCGAACGCATCGAGAGGAGCCGAATTGAATCCGTCCACGAGCGCGCTCGAAGGTCGCGTCGCGATCGTGACCGGGGCCGGGTCCGGCATCGGCCGGGCGACGGCGCTCGCCTTCTCCGCTGCCGGCGCCGCAGTCCTCGTCGCGGACCTGAACGGCGAGCGGGCGGAAGCGGTCACGGGCGAGATCGAGGCGCGTGGCGGACGGGCCCGGGCCTGTCGGGTCGACGTCGGGGACGAGTCGTCGATCGCGGCGATGGTGGCGGCGGCGGTCGACGCCTTCGGTGGTCTCGACATCCTGCACAACAACGCGGCGGACTCGGATCCGGCCTTGATGGCGCGCGATCGGACCGTGACGGAGATCGACTGCGAGGTCTGGGATCGGACGATGCGGGTCAACCTGCGCGGGCCGATGCTGGGCTGCAAGCACGCGATTCCGCGCATGCTCGAGCGGGGCGGAGGCGCGATCGTGAATACCTCTTCGGCCTCGGGCCTGACGGGGGATCTCGCGCGCACGGCCTACGCGGCGTCGAAGGCGGGACTCCAGTCGCTCACGCAATCCGTTGCGACGCAGTACGGCAAGCAGGGCATCCGCTGCAACGCGATCGCGCCCGGCGTGATCGCGACCCCGGCGCTCGAGGCGAACGTGGCACCCGAGGCGCTCGCGATCTACCGCGGCAGCACCCTCGCGCCGCGCCTGGGGCGACCCGAGGACATCGCCGCGGCGGTCGTCTTCCTCGCTTCGCCGGCGGCGGAATTCATCACGGGTCAGATCCTTCCGGTCGACGGTGGCCTGCTCGCCCACCATCCGACCGTCTCCGAGCTGCGAGCCCTGGCCGGGAGTCCCGCATGAGCAAGGCCGTCTTCGACGATCTCTTCGCCCGCTACACCGCCGCCGTGACCGCGACCGACGTCGACGCGATCGTCGGCCTCTATGCCCCGAACGCGAAGATCCAGATCCCCGTCGGCGGACCCGTGCACGACGGGATCGATGCGATCCGCGCCTTCTACCGCGACAACGAGCTGGCCGAGTCCCTCGCGGTCGCGGGTCCGGCCTGCGTGGCGGGACGAGAGGCCGCGGTGCCTCTGATCGCGCGCGTCCGGCAGGGCGGACGGCTGCTCGAGCTCGACGTGATCGACGTGGCCGAGATCGACGAGGCGGGCAACGTGCTGAGCATGCGGGCCTTCTTCGACCTCGAAGGCGCACGGGTGCTGTCGTAGCGCGGCCCTTACGGCGTTGTGGGCCGTGCCGGGCGTCCCGGGCGTCGGCCCTCCCGGCTCCAGCTTCTCTCGCCGCGCGGGCGGTGCCGCTGGTTGCCTCGGCTTCAAAGCTCGGCGCGGCTCGCGCTTCATGTCGCCGGGACGACCGCCGCCCGTGCCGCTTGGTGATGACGGACGTGCTCGGCCGGCTCGTTTCGGCTTACGCGTCGGCCGTGCACGGCGCTCGTGCATTCCTCCCGGCCGAGCCGTGGACGAGCGGCTGGCACGATAGACACAGGCGTTCGTGCGCAGGCGGCGCAAGTTGCGCATGCGATGAGACGTGGCCCGAAAATTTCCCCTGGCCGGTCGCGATCCGACTGCGGCATCGCACCCGCGCAGCACTCCCGCCTACACGGCATACCTCGCCTCGTGCGCCCCACACCGCCCGATCGCCCGCGTCCCGATCCGCCCGAAGTAGCACTCTGCCAGCCAGCCCCGGATCGTGCGCATCCGCCACGGAAAACACCGCCGCGCCAACACCTCCCGAACCGAGAGCGACCGCTCGGTGATGCCCACGGCCTTCGCCGGCGTCCCCCGCCTCCGGTTCTCCGACCGATCCTTCACGTAGTTCCGCCACACGCTCCAGATCGCCAGCCGATACATCGCCGACTGCCGCCGCTTCGAGAACGCAATCGTCTCCCGCTTGTGGTTCGCACTCGAGTGCCGGATCAGCAGATCCGACAGGTTCACCGCGAAGAGCGGGTTCCCGGGCGTCCGAGCCACCTTCGAGCTCGTCTGCTCGTGGATGAAAGTCCGGTCCCGGAGCCTCCGGATCGCTCGCGGATACGCCTGGTGCTCGTCGCTCCGAAGCACCACGGCCCCACCCGGCGGCACGACCCGCCGCAACAGCTCCTCCACCCGCTTCCGCGTCGCCTGGGGATCCGGCCGGCCATAGCGCTTCTCGAGGAGCTCCCGCTTCGCAGCCTGAGCCGGCCGCATCGTCCCGCTCCGCCGCAGCTCCGCATCATTGAACCCGTAGACGAAGAGACTCTCGCCGCCCACCACGAGGTTCAGGTCCATCGGCCAGTACTGGCTGTGCTCGAAGCTCCGGAACCCGTCGAGGACGAGCGGCTCGGTCGGACACGACTTCGGTCTACGTCGCTCGTGGAAGAGAAGACAATGCCGTCCCAGCCGGTCGCTCATCCTCCGGACGGTGGAGTGGGAGACGCCGTACTCGCGGGCGATCTGTCGGAACCCGGAGCAGGCGACGAGTCGATGGAAGACGGGCTCGAGGAGCTCGGGCCTTCGGAGCCAGTATCGGGTGGAGAAGGAGGAGGCGCTGAAGTAACGCCGGCAGCGTGAACACTGGTACTTCTGGACCCGGTGGGGCCTGCGACGGCGGAGGTAGAAGCCCTTCTTGATGAAGCGCCAGGTGGTTGACTGCGAACGGGAATCGCAGTCGGCGTGGGGGCAGAACGGGGGGCGGCGGTAGGGGGAGAGGTCATCCATCCCCGCCGATTACGCAGATTGTGTGCCGGGGGAAATCTTCGGTCCACGTCTCATGCGATGCGGTGACCGGCCGGGGCGCAGGGCACGGCCGAATCGGCCGTTCGATCAGGTGAGGAACCATTTGCCGCCGTTGACGGCGATGCTCTGGCCGGTGATGGGGCGGGCGAGGTCGGAGGCGAGGAAGAGGGCGGTGCCGGCGCACTCCTCGGGGGTCGGGGTGTAGCGCAGGGCGAATTGCTCGTTGTAGAGGGCGAGCTCTTCCTCGTAGGTCCGACCGGCCTCGCGGGCGAGGTTCTCGAGGTAGCCGCGGAAGTTGTCGCCGGTCATCGGGCCGAGCTGGATGCCATTGGCGCGGATGCCGTGGGGGCCGAGCTCGACGGCGATCGTGCGGACGAGGCTCGCGAGAGCGGCCTTCGACGCGGAGTAGGCGCCGAGGGTCGGCGGCGGATCCGTGCTCGCGCCCGAGTTCATCAGGACGATGCGTCCGTCACCCCGCGCCTTCATCGACGGAACCACGGCCTGCACGAGATGCAGTGCGCCGAAGAGGTTCACCTCCATGATGCGGCGCCAGTCCTCGGGATCCGAGTCCGTCACGACCTTGTAGTCGCCGTCGGCATGGCCGTTCTGGACGAGCACGTCGACGCGGCCGTGGCGTTCGAGGGTGGCCTCGACGAGAAGCCGGCAGCCCGCGCGGTCGGTCAGGTCCGTCGGGATCGCGAGCACGTCGCGACCGAGGGCGCGGGCCTCCTCGGCGACGGCCTCGAGCCGACTCGCGTTGCGTGCGGCGATCACGAGATGGGCGCCCTCGCGGGCGAAGAGCAGGGCGACGTCGCGCCCGAGGCCCGGGCCGATGCCCGTCACGATCGCGACCTTGTCCTCGAGGAGCATGCGGACCTCCGGCTCGGATCAGGGCAGGGCGAAGCGACCCTCGGCGCGGACGATCGGCAGGTCGAGGCTCGTGCGGAGGCCGGGCGCGGCGGCGCAGACCGGCGCGATCGCGTTGATGCAGTTCATCGCCGTCCAGACGAGTCCGGGCTCGGTCGTCTTCGCGTCGATCGGCGTGAGGCGACACCGGACGGAGGGATCGCCCTCGACCTCGACGATGTACTCGATCGGTCCGTCGAAGGGCCAGCTCGGCTCGATCGCGGAGGAGTCCGTCGTCATCTTCCAATACGTCTTGAACTGGATCACGGGGCGGCCCTTCACGAGGCCCGTGTACTCGAAATGTTGGCCCGCGACGTGGCCCTTCCGGATCGTGCCGGCATGGACCTCGATGTCGCGCTTCGCGAGCGCAAACTCGTGGCGATGATCGTAGGCGTCGAGCGTGAAGCCGAGCCCTGCGGCGACCATGTCCATCGACTCGTTGAAGATCTTGCTCATCACCCCCATCAGCGCGGGGGGCTCCTTCGCCGCGTCCGCCGCAGACATCCCGAAGCCGAGCTGGTCCATCACCATCTCGGGGCTCTCGCTGCCCTGCGAGAGGTCGCAGACCTCGAAGACGGTGACCTTGTCGATCCGACGGCAGAGCGCAGAGAGGACGAGGGGGAGCCGGTCGCCCGAGAAGCCCGGGTGGATGCCCGAGCCGTGGAAGGAGACGCCGCCCTTGCGGCAGGCGGCGTCGAGTCGACCGGCGAGCGCCGGGTCCTTGACGAAGGAGAAGCCGGTCGGCGTCACGAGGTTCTTGCCCGACTCGAGGATCCGGCACATCTCGTCGACGTCGGAGAGCAGCGGCGCGTAGAGGACGCAGTCTGCATCGAGGTCGAGCAGGGCCTGCTCGTCGCGCGTCGCCTTCACGCCGGTTGGCGCCGTGCCGGCGATCTCCCCGGCGTCGAGGCCATCCTTGGCCTCGGAGTGCACCCAGACGCCGGCGAGCTCGAGGCGGGGGTCCTCGGCGATCGCGGCGATCGCATGACGGCCGATGCTACCCGTGGCCCATTGGATCACCCGCAGCGGTCGCCCCTTCGACATCGCGTCGTCCTCCTCGTGCGCCGTCTCCTCGTCGGGAGCCAACGTCCGGCCAGCGTAGGCGACGGGGGACGAGCGTGTCGACGGGTGCGGGATGCACGCGACCGAGGGGCGTCAGAGCGAGCTGAATCCGTCGAGGTATTTGCCGGCGGTCGCGCCGCCGTCGACGGGCAGGTCGATGCCCGTGACGTGCTCCGAGAGATCCGAGGCGAGGTAGAGGACGGCGCCGGCGATCGCGTCGAAGCTGACGGTACCGGGGATGCCGCGGTTCTCGCCGTAATGTCGGAGGGTCTCGGTCATCGAGGCCATCTTCGGCAGCCAGGGCCCGTACATCTGCGGGTTCCCACCGGCCGGGCAGACCGAGTTCACCCGGATGCCCGAGCGACCGAGCTCGAGGGCGCAGGACTTCGCGAAGCCGCGCAGGCCGAACTTCGAGGTCGCGTAGGCGGTCACGCCGTTCATGCCGAGCAGGCCGTCGATCGAGGCGATGTGGACGATCGAGCCCTTGCCCTGGGAACGCATGGCGGCGAGCACGGCACGGGTGCCGAGGTAGGGGCCGACGGTATTCACCTCGAGCACGCGACGGAAGACATCGGGTGGCGTGTTCTCGAGGCTGCCCATGTGCAGGATGGCGGCGTTGTTGACGAGCACGTCGATCCGCCCGTGACGCTCGAGGGTGTCGGCGATGGCACGGGCCCAGTCGGTCTCGACCGTCACGTCGAGCGGGACGAAGGAAGCGTTGGGGCCGAGGCCGAGGGCCACCTTCCGACCTTCCTCCTCGAGGCGATCGGCGACGACGACCCGGGCGCCAGCCTCGGCGAGGCGTCGGGCGATCGTCTCGCCGACACCGCGGGCGGCGCCGGTCACGAGGGCGATGCGATCTTCGAGTCCGAGCATGGGGATCTCCTGCGCCGATTCCGGGTCCAGGCCTTCGGGCTTCTCACCCTCGCGCGAGACGAGCGCTCGCCGCTGTGGCCGCGCTCATGCGTCCCCGAGATCCGGCGCCCAGGCCGAGCCGTTGATGTGGGAGCCGCCGTCGGCGAAGAGGGTGTTGCCCGTCAGGTAGCGACTCGCCTCGCTCGCGAGGAAGACGAAGATCGGGGCGATGTCGTCGTAGCAGTCGCCGATCCGACCCATCGGATTCGACGCGTCGGCGGCGGCGACGAGCTCGGGATGGGCGGACATGGTGGCGTTGAAGGAGGCGGACTTCGCCGCGGGGCAGACGATGTTCGCCGTGATGCCGAGGGGCGCCCATTCGCGGGCGGCCGTGCGCGTGGCGGCGCGCAGGGCCTCCTTGCTCGTGTTGTACTCGGCCGTGCCCATGTGCGCGTTCACGCCGTTCAGCGAGCAGACGTTCACGATCCGGCCGTAGCCCTTCTTCTTCATGATGGGATGGGCCGCGAGCATGGCCCAGAAGGGGCCGAGGAAGCCGATCGCGAGGCCGTGGGCCATCAGCTCGGGGGTCTTCTTCTCGATCCGACCGATCCGTCCGCCGCCCCAGGCGTTGTTCACGAGGATGTCGAGGGTGCCGAAACGGTCGACTGCCTTCGCGACCATCGCCTCGACGTCTTCCTTCTTCGACGCATCCGTCCGTACGAAGAAGGCGTCGGAGCCGAGCTCCTTCGCGGCCGCCTCGCCCGCGGCGGCATCGAGCTCGGCGACGACGACGCGCGCGCCCTCGTCGACGAAGCGCTGGGCGACCGCCCGGCCGATGCCGAGCCCCGCTCCCGTGACGACCGCGACCCGACCCTCGAGCTGACCCATCGGAGGACTCCTCTCCTGCTATGTGCTTCTTCGAATCCCGATCGGGGCGGTGACGCGCGCCGCCCGTGTGCCGCCTAACGGATCCGGACCGGCAGGCTCGTCACCTCGCGCAGCATCAGGTTCATCGGATCCCAGGTGATGCGCGACGGGTCGAGCGTCGCCGTCGAGGGCAGGTGGTCGAGGTAGAAGCCCAGGATCTCGCCGACCTGCAGGCGGGCGAGGTGCACCCCGAGGCAATACCCCGAGCCGAAGCCGAAGGAGAGGCTGCCCTTGAGATCACGCCGCACGTCGAAGCGCTCGGGCTCGGCGAAGACCCGCGGATCCCATCCCGCGCCGAAGATCGAGAGCAGCACGAGCGAGCCCTTGCGGATCGTCTGGCCCTCCCATTCCACGTCGTCCATCGCGATGCGCACGAGGAACTTCGTCGGGCTCTCGTAGCGGAGCAGCTCCATGACCGCGTTCTTGACGAGCGAGCGGTCCGCTCGCAGCCGCTCGAACTCCTCCGGGTGGTTCAAGAGCGTCTTGACCGCGAGGGAGCTCGTGAGTCGCGTCGTGTCCGTCCCCGCGGCCACGAGGATCACGAGCGCGCGGATCACGTCCTCGGTCGTCGCGTCGTCGATGCCGTCGGCGATCTCGAGCACCTGGCTGACCATGTCCGTGCGCGGCCGCGCGCGGCGATTCTCGACGGCGCGCTCGAGCACCCCGGTCATGCGCCGCGCCGCGAGCTCGGCGCGGTCGCGCGCGTCGTCGGGGACGATCGGATTGATGCCGCGGAAGTAGTCCGGCGCCGCGTTCAGGAAGAGCTCCGAGTCCTCCGTCGCTTCGTCGAGGCCGAGGAGCTTCGTGATCACGATGAGCGGCACCTCGCGCACGAGACGGACGAGGTCGAGCTCGCGCTCGAACTGGATCAGGGCCAGCACCTTCGCCACCACGTCCTGCACGGTCGCCGCCATCTTGCGGATCATCGCGGGCCGGAAGTCCGGCGCGAGCAGCTCCCGCATCAGCGACAGCCCCTCCTCGCCACGCTCGAGCCCACTCGTCAGCGACCCCTCGAGCAGCGGCCAGCGCTCGAGCCGCTCGGCCGCCCGGTCGGCGTCGTAGGTCGCGGCATGCAGCGGGTTCCGGCTCATCTGCGGGTGGTCGCAGAACGAACGCACCGCCTCGTAGCCGTGCACGGCCACTGCCCCGAGCTCCGGCACCTCGAGGATCCGGTTGTCGCGATGGGCTTCGCGGAACCAGGGCGGGGATCCGCCGTGTAGTCGAGGGAGAAGGGATGGAAGGGCGGGAGGCTCATCGTCGCGGACCTCGCAGGGCGAACGTTCGGAACCGGTGCACGCGGCCTTCCGCGGTCTCCGATCGCTCGGGTCGCGCCCCGATGGCGACGACCCGGCTCGATCGCGCAGCCCATGCGGGGCGCGCGAACTCTAGCAGGATCCAGGCAGGGCAGGGTCGCTCAGCGACCGGGCGCGAGCGCGCTTGATCAGGGGGCGGGTCAGGACCGACTGCGTGAAGGATCGAGCCATCGGTAGAGCCGCCCGGAGATCGCGATGGGCCGCGCCTGCTCGACTGCCCGCAGGCCATCACGCACGACCGTCTCCGCCGAATACCACATGAAGTCCGGCAGCCCGCGCTTCATCTCCTCGAGGCCCGCGACCTCGTGGAAGTCGGTGTGTGTGAAGCCCGGGCAGAGCGCCGAGACGTGCACGCCCGTGCCCTTCAGCATGAGCGCGAGGCTCCTCGGAGAGCGCGATCAGATAGGCCTTCGACGGGCCGTAATGCGCGCCGGCTGGACGCGCGAGCCGACCCGCGAAGGACGACACGTTCACGACGCGTCCGAAGCCGCGCTCGCGCATCGGCGGGATGAAGTGATGACAGAGATGGGGCACGGACGTCATCATCATCAGCTCGAGGAAGCGGGCCTGGCTCGGCCAGTCGCTCTCTTCGAGCAGGTTCGGTCAGCCGGCACTGCCGGCGTTGTTGATGAGGTAGTCGATCGCGAGGCCTGCACCGCGGGTGTAGTCGGCGATCGCTTCCGGTGCGTCGGGCAGCGAGAGATCGGCGGCGAAGGTCTCGACGCGCACGCCGTGCTCCTCCCTGAGCGCCTTGGCCACGCTCTCGAGCTTCTCGGCGCGGCGGGCGACGAGCACGAGGTCGCGACCCTGGGCGGCGAGCTGGCGGGCGAACTCGACGCCGAGACCGGCGGAAGCACCGGTCACGAGGGCCGTCCTGCGGACGGGGGCTGCAACCATGTCCGATCCTCCGACAGCGCGGCCGAGGCCCGTGACGGGTGGCCAGCGTGCGGCGGAGGCTAGCCGATCGGGCGCTCGGCCCGCTGCGGGGATCCCTTCCGGGCTCCCCTCGCGTGCGTTGTCGCGGGCCTTGCATCGGGTAGGATCCGACCCGGCGTCTCCCCCCGGCGTCCGTCCCGGTCCGAGATCGGAACGCACGCGTCGCGTCGATCCCGGTCGGCCGCGCGTGGACGGTGGGACCCCGGGGCGGCGCGTCGTCACATCCCGCGCGTCGACCCGACCGGTCGAGGCTGCGGCCAGCGGAGGCCCGATCCCCATGAGCTACGACAACGAACCGAAGCAGGCATCGAGTGGCGCGCTGCGCCCAGGCTGGCCCGCCTCGTCCGCCGACTACACGGTCCTGCTCGTCGACGAGCCGGCGCCCCACGTGCGTCGCTTCACCCTGAACCGACCCGAAGCGCAACGCGCTCAACCACGCGCTCCGGGCGGAGATCCTCCACGCGCTGCGCGAAGGCGATCGCGACCCGGACGTACACGTCATGATCGTGCGCGGCGCCGGGCCCTCCTTCTCGGCGGGCTACGACCTCGGCGGCGGCAACGAGGGCCTCGAGTACCCCTTCTTCACGCCCGGCGGCGAGGGCGAGTATCCGCGCCACGTGACCGAGGGCTGGATGAGCATCTGGGAGCTCTCGAAGCCCGTGATCGCGCAGGTGCACGGCTTCTGCCTCGCCGGTGGCAGCGAGCTCGCGACGGGCTGCGACGTCGTCTACATGGCCGAGGACGCGCAGATGGGATACCCCGCCGTGCGCTTCGGCGTGCCCGACATGCAGTTCCACGCCTGGCTCGTCGGCATGCGACGCGGCATGGAGATGATGCTGACCGGCGACTCGATCAACGGCATCGAGGCCGCCCAGCGCGGCTGGGCGACGAGGGCCTTCCCGCCGCCGAGCTTCGAGGCGAAGACCCTCGAGTTCGCCCAGCGCATCGCCGCGCTCCCGCCCGACATCGTGCAGCTCAACAAGCGCGCCGTACACCGTCAGATGGAGGTGATGGGGCTGCGCCAGGGCATCCGCCAGGGGACGGAGCTCTGCGCCCTCGCGATCCACCAGAAGAGCTTCCAGGAGTTCATCGGCCAGACCGGCGCGGGCGCCAGGCAAGCTGACGAGCGCCCTCCAGAAGCGCGACGAGAAGTTCGGCGACTACCGGACGGTCAAGCACGGCTGAGCCGGCGACCGGTCCCTCCCGATTCGAGCGAGGCGCGCGGGCGAGCCCCGCGCGCCTCCCAGGACCCGACATGAATCCCGACGAGATCCGACTGCTCGATCCCCACTTCTACGCGGGGGATCCCTGGCCGACCTACCGCTGGCTGCGGAGAATTCTCCGGTCCACTGGGATGCCCGGCACGGCGTCTGGGGCATCTCGCGCTTCGCCGACGTCGTGGCGATCGAGAAGGATCCCGAGCTCTACACCTCGAGCCAGGGCTCGCGGCCGCGGACGGCGTCGGACACGTCGATGATCAACGCCGACGATCCGCATCACAACGGGCGCAGGCGGCTCGTTTCGTCGCGCTTCACGCCGCGGGCCGTGCGCCGGCACGAGAAGCGGATCCGCGGGATCGTCACGGAGCTGATCGACGCCGTGATCGGGCGGGGCGAGTGCGAGGTCGTCGAGTCGCTCGCTTCGCCGCTGCCCGCGAAGATCATCAACGAGTGGCTCAGGTTCCCGCCGCACATGTGGGAGAAGTGTCGGTGGTGGTCCGAGATCACGATGTACGCCGGCGGGCAGCACACGTCGGATGGCAGCATGGACTTCGGCGCCGTGCCGCAGGCGATGGAGGCCGTCGGCGAGTTCGCCCAGGAGGTGCTGGCCCTCGCCGCGCTCCGGCGCAAGGAGCCCAAGGACGACCTGGTCTCGATCTGGGCGAACGCCGAGCACGACGGACGCAAGCTGACCGACGAGGACGTGGTGGCCGAGGCGCTGCTCGTGCTGGACGGGGCGCTGAGACGACGCGCCCGTGATCGGGACGACCGTCGTGCATCTGATCCGGCATCCGGAGGAGCGCGCGAAGCTCGTGGCGGATCCGAGCCCCGAGAAGATGAGGGTCGCAGTCGAGGAGTTCATCCGCTTCGTCTCGCCCGTGCTCAACATGCGACGCACGGCGACCCGGACGCACACGCTGCACGGCCAGACGATCCGCGAGGGCGACGAGCTGCTGCTGATGTACCCCTCGGCGAACCGGGACCCCGCGCAATTCGAGGATCCCGACCGCTTCGACGTCGGGCGCGAGAAGAACCAGCACGTCGCCTTCGGCTTCGGGACGCATTTCTGTCTCGGGGCGAGCGTCGCACGCCTGGAGCTGCGCATCATGTTCGAGGAGCTGATGAAGCGGATCCCGGACATGCGGCTCGCGCCGGGCCACGAGCCCGAGTACTTCCCGAGCTGCTTCGCCCGCGGACCCAAGGCGGTGCACGTCGAGTTCACGCCCGGGCGCTGAGCCCGGGCTCGACGTTCGGGAGCGGCCGGGCATGCTCCCTTCGCGCCTCAGCGTCGGCCGGGATCGATCACGCCGAAATGCTTCGCCTGGAGCTGCGAGACGAGCCCGCCGACCGGCAGGGAGACCTCGGCCTCCCGGGCCATCTGCAACGCCCAGGCGAGGTCCTTCTCGCCGATGTGCATGACGTTCCGGACGCGGGACTGGAAGGCCTCGCTCGCGCGCACGGCGTCGGGCAGGTCCTGGCTCTGCAGGTAGTTGAGCATGAAGGGCGTGAAGTTGCCGTTCGAACGGCCCGCGGCCTGCAGGATCTTCGGGTCGAGTCCGACGGCGCGGGCGAGCAGGTTCGATTCGTAGGCGGCCGAGAACTGGATGTAGGTCACGAGGTTGATGCAGAGCTTCAGCTTCGCCCCGCAGCCGAGGGGACCTGCGTGGATGATCGGGACATCGCTGATCGCTTCGACGTAGGGCCGGAGGCGCGCCAGCTGCGCATCGGAGCCGCCGACGAGGAAGGTGAGGGCGCGCTTCTCGGCGCCGTCGGCGCCGCCGGTCACGCAGGCGTCCATCACCTCGATGCCGTGCTTCGCGGCGGCGTCGGCGATCTCCTCGATCGTGCTCGGGAGGACCGTGCTGTGGATCGCGATCAATCCACCGGAGGCCATGCCCGCGAGCAATCCGTCGTCGCCGAAGACGACCGCGCGGACGTGCTTGTCCTCGGGCACGCAGATCCCCACCAGCTCGGCCCGCTCCCCGACCTCGCGTGGCGTGCGCGCCGCCTTTGCACCGGCCGCGGCCAGCTCCGCCATCGGCGCCTCGACGACGTCGTAGACGGTCGTCTCGAAGCCCGCCGGCGCGAGATGCGCCGCGATCGGCTTGCCCTGGTTGCCGAGGCCGATGAAGCCGGTGCGCAAGGTCATGTCGTGCTCCTCGAGTGGAAGCCGGCGGTCCCTGGATGCTCGATGCCGGTGCAGCCGCGCGGCGAAGGACATCCAGGCTAGCATCCGACTCCGTCGTCGCGGGTCTCGTCAGGCGGACCTGTCGAGGGCGTTCGATGGGCCGGGGCCCGCGGTTGCGGGCGGCGGCCCGGCGGGTTGGCGCGGGTGCGGAACCGGCGACGTCGGAGAGGGACGTGGAGCGGACGCTCGAGCGCATCGCGGCGTGGCTGGGGCGGGACGTGGACGAGGTCGTCCGACGCGCGCTGCTCGGGATCGGGGCGGAGACGCCCAGGGAGGATCGCGCGCTCGCGGCCCTGATGGCCGCGTCCTGGCGGGAGCGGCCGGCGTCCCGGGTCGGTCTCGGCGGCGGTCAGGGGGCGGGCAAATCGACGCTGGCCCATGCGATCCGGGCCGCTTGCGACGCCGTCGGTCTGCGCGTCGCCGTGCTCTCACTCGACGACTACTACGTGACGCGCGCCGAGCGCGGGCGCCTGGCCCGCACGGTGCACCCGCTCTTCGAGACGCGGGGTCCCCCCGGCACGCATGACATCGCGCGCTGTCGCGAGGCGATGGCCGCGCTGCTCGGTCCGCGTCGCGTCGACGTGCCGGTCTTCGACAAGGGGCTCGACGATCGGGTCGGGACGCGCCGACTCGAGGGGCCCTTCGACGTCGTCCTGCTCGAGGGCTGGTGCGTGGGGGCGCCCTGCGCCGGCGACGAGGATCTCGACCGACCGATCAATCGGCTCGAGCGCGAGGAGGACGCCGACGGGATCTGGCGTCGCGCGGTCGAGCGCGCGCTCGACCGCGACTACCAGCCGGCCTGGGACGAGCTCGAAGCCCTCGTCTTCCTGCGAGTGCCCGGTCTCGACGCCGTGCGGAGATGGCGGCTCGAGCAGGAGTCGGCCCGACCCGCGTCGCAGCGTCTGGACGCCACGGCCGTCGCTCGCTTCGTCGCGCACTTCGAACGCATCACGCTGCGCATGCTGGAGCGTCTTCCTGGGAAGGCGGACCTGACGATCGCGCTGGCCCCCGACCATTCGATCGCCGGGTGCACATTCGTGTAACGTAGGCCGCAGCCCGGACGCCGTGCGCGGGCCAGGAGACGCGAGGGAGGAGGCATCCGGATGATCGGCACGCAGCCGCGCTGGTTCTCGAGCAATCCCGACAAGGCCTGGGCCGAGAAGTTCTTCCTGACCTTCGTGCCCGTCTTCTTCGTCTACAACGGCGTCGTGCAGTCGATGGGCTGGCTCGACGTCGGCAATTTCTGGCACGTCACCCAGAACCTCCTGATGTGGGTGCCCTACTGCGTGCTGCTGCCGGCCTGGCTGCGCCGGCATTCGGGCGTGCCGTGGGCGCAGAGCTACTGGTTCAAGTTCAACGTCTACATGTTCTGGTTCGTCTTCCTCGTGACCTACTTCCACACCGAGTACTTCTTCGACGTCCTCGGGATCCGCTACCGCTTCGACGAGGTGACGATCTACTTCGACTCCGCGCTCGTCGGTCCCGACGAGGCCACGGCGGCGGCGGAGTTCAAGAAGATCCCACCCGGGATGTATCTCAACGCGGTCGCCTTCTTCGTCGTCTACCACACGATGGCGATCGTCTGCATGCGACGCGTGCGGACGATGACCCTCGCCTGGGGCCTCGGGGCGAGGCGGCTGGCCTGGGTGGTGATCGTCGCGCTGACGGCGCTCTTCTTCGCCTGGGCCGAGACCCGGCTCTACATCACGCAATCGGCGTCGCGGAACGTCTGGTACGTCGACCTGCCGGCGATGCTGCGCTGGGGCTCGGTCTTCTACTCGATGTATTTCGTCGTGAGCTTCCCGAACCTCTACCGCATGGACGAGACGCTCTCGGAGGTGCGCTGGACGATCGGGCGCTGTCTGATCGAGTCGAGCGCGACGGCGATGATCAGCATGCTCCTGCTCGATCTGTGGGTCGTGTTCTTCGGGACGATCGTCTGAGATGCGGATCCTGGTCACGGGCGCGACGGGCCTGATCGGGTGTCACGCCGTCGCGCGCCTGGTCGAGGCCGGGCATGCGGTGCGCGCGCTCGTCCGGGACGCGTCTCGGCTCGGGCCGGCCCTCGCGCCGCTCGGTGTGGCGGAGCAGGACGTCGAGCCGGTCTCGGGGGATCTCGCGGACCCGGCCTCGCTCGCGGCGGCGGCCAAGGGCTGCGAGGGTCTGCTGCATTGTGCGGGACTCTTCTCGCCGGATCGGGACGCCGAGGCGCGCTTGCAGGCGATCAACGTCGAGGGGACGCGGCACGTCCTGGCGGCGGGCGTCGAGTCCGGCCTCGAGCAGATCGTGCACGTGTCGAGCATGCTGGCGCTCTTCCCGCCGGCCGGCCCGAGGATCGGGGCCGACGATCCCGTCGCGAGACCGCGCTCGATGTACGCCGCGACGAAGGCGGCGGCGGAGCGCGTGGCCCGGTCCTTCCAGGAGCGAGCGCCGATCACGATCGTCTACCCGACCGCCGTGCAAGGGCCTGACGATCCGACCTTCTCGGTCGGACCGCAGCTCGTCGCGAATGCGCTCGTCGACGGCCGGGTGCTGGTCACCGACGGCGGCCTCGCATACAGCGACGTCCGCGACGTGGCGGAGACGCTCGTCGCGGTCTTCGCCGGCGCGACGCGCGCGACCCGGCTGATGGCCCCCTCGTTCTTCGTGACGCACGCGCGCTACCGCGAGCTGCTCGAAGAGCTGACCGGGCGCCCGCTCGAGGCACGGCGCGTGCCGGGCTGGCTGCTGCGGGCGATGGGCCGCGTTGGCGATCTCGCGCAGCGGCTCGGGCGCGACGTGCAGCTGACCTGGGAGGCCGCAGACATCCTGACCCGGAGCGTTCCCGTCGACGACCGCGAGGCACGACGGATGCTCGGTCGGGAGGCGATCACGCCGGAGCGGTCCTTCGAGGACCTGATCCGATGGATGGTCGAGACAGGGCGGCTACCGACGGAGAAGGCCGGCAAGCTGGCCTAGCAGGACCATCGCGGGAAGCGGATCCGATGGCTCGAGGGCTCCTCCCGCGGCCGGCCCCTTTCCGAGAGCGACGGAGGACGAGTGATGCGCATCAGGATCGATCTGGCCCTCTGCCAGGGGCACGGCGTCTGTCAGGACGAGGCACCCGAGGTATTCCGCGTCGTCGAGAACGCCGAGGGATACGACCACGTCGAGCTGGTCGTGGCGGATCCCGACGAGTCCCTGCGGCCGAAGGTCGAGCGGGCGGTCCGGTTCTGCCCGAATCGCACGCTCTCGCTGGAGGGCTGAGGGCCCGAGCGAGACGGCCCCCTCCGCCGCCCGAAGGCGGTCGGAGGGGGCCTGTCGTTCGATCCCGGTCGACGGCACGCCGCGTGCCGTCGCGGCTCAGGGCAGCGGGACGAAGTCCTCGACGATGTCGATCCAGCCGGCGTCGTCGTCGAGGAAGCTCTGGGTCCACTCGTTGAGCGGGACGCCATTCGCCTCACCGAGGTAGAAGAGCGGCGTCGCGAGGGCGGTGTGGCTGTCATCGCCGCTCCGGATGAAGCGCTTGTAGGTATCGGGGAAGGCCGCCGCGACCTCGTCGTGCACGGAGAGCAGGATCGCCCGGTAGATCTCCTGCGTCGGGGCCGCGACGAAGAAGCGGTTCGTGGCGTCGCCGTCCGTGCTGTAGAAGGCCTCGCGCAGACGCGTGTCGCGAGCCAGTCGCCACTTGATCATCTCCGTGGCCTGGGCGTCGGGTGCGCAGGTCGTGCAGCTCTCGGGATAGAACTGCCCGAACTGCCAATCGGCCGCGCGGGCGGCGATCGCCTGCTGGATCGGGGGGATCGGCGCCAGGTTCGCGGCGACCGGGCCGGCGTCGTTGAAGACGTTCAGCCGGGCGCGGTTGTCGAAGACGAAGCGGGCGACGCTCGGAGCGAAGGCCGCCGCGCCGACGCCGCCTGCGCTCGAGCCGGAGAGGAAGATCTCCTTGGCGACCGGGAACTCGTCCCGGGCGAGGTCGAGGGCGGCGGTCAGGTTGCGCAGACCGCGATGGTGTCGGACGCCGCCGGCCGGGAAGTTGGGATCGACGACGGTGTTGTCGCCGGCCCAGACGGAGCCGTCGCAGTAGCTGGCCGCGACGATGTTGTAGTCGGCCAGCGGATTCGGGAGCACCTCGGCACCCGTGTCGAAGCCGTCCCGCGCGAAGAGGCCGACGTCGGGCGGTGCGGTCTGGTCCGCCTGCAGCGAGCAGAAGTAGAAGTCCTGCCAGCAGGCGCCGCCGCCGTCGAGGAAGATCGCGAGCTTCTTCGGATGTCCACCGCCGCGCGTGAAGACCGTGAGCGGGGAGCCGTCGATGCAGATCGGGCCCTCGCCGTCGGCCGTGTCGAAGGTGTGCTTCGTCCAGCCGTTGCCCGCGTCCTCCTCGGTCGCGGGGGCGAAGTGTCCGACGTATTTGTCGACACCGGCTGCGTGCAGCTCGAGGTAGGCGCGCGGGTCGAGGCCGGGACAGTTGCCGTGGAAGGCGACCGTCGCGAAGGCGACGACGAGCAGGGCGGCGCGAAGCACGACGCGCGCGCTGCGGGTCGACTGGGATCGGTTCCGGTTGGATCGGGTCATGGGATCTCCGTGGCGAGGCCGCTCGGGGCCGGGTGACGGGGCCGGACCATTATGGACGACCGGGTCCCGGATGGGACTCGGGATTCGGTCGGTGCGTCGTCTCGAAGTCGACCCCGGGTCCGCTTTCCGGACCGCTCCGCGACTCAGGGCAGCAGCGCGCCGCCGTCCACGTCGACCGTCGTCCCGGTCACGAAGTCGTTCCGGATCAGGAACAGGACCGCCGAGGCCGCCTCGTCCGCGGTTCCCGCCCGCGGAATCGGGTTGCTCCGCGTCGCCTCGACGAGGATCCGGTCCCGGGCCGCCTCGTCCTCCGTGATCAGCTCGGTCGCGATCGCACCGGGGGACATGACGTTGATGCGGCGGGGCGCGATCTCGGGGGCGATCGCCCGCGCGAAGCCCTCGACCGCGCTGCCCACCGCGCAGAGGGCCGACGAGCCGGGCAGGGCCTTGCGCGCCGGGTAGCCACTCACCAGGACGATCGTGCCGTCCGGGCCCATCTTCGGCGCGCCGAGGCGCACGGCGTTCGTGTAGCCCCAGAGCTTCCGGAACGAGCCCTGGAACCCGTCGAGATCCATCTCGAGGAAGGGGCCCATCGCGCGCCCCCCGCCGGTCGCCGAGCAGACGAGGATGTCGAAGGGTGCGAACTCCTCGAAGAGCGCTTCGAGGGCCGTGCGGTCGAGGACGTCGACGTCGCGTCGCGTCGCGCGCGCACCGAGCGCCTGCGCCGCGCGCTCGCGCGAGGCCGCCCGGCGACTCGCGACGACGACCTCGGCCCCGCCTTCGAGGAGCTGTCGGGCGGTGGCGAGGCCGATGCCTGCGCTGCCGCCGAGTACGATCGCGCGTCGCCCGCGAATCTCCATCCGATGCTGCTCTCCGCCTGTTCGCCGGTGGTCGACGATGCCAGCCGGTCGCATCCGCTGCAAGGCGGCTCCGCCTTCCGGACTCGCGTGCGGGGGTCTTCGACCCGCAGCGACGTGATAGACTCCCGCCGCCCCGGCGCCAGCCGGCCGAGCTTCGGTCGCAGGCAGGGTCGCGCCCCGCGCGGCGGCGCGTGGATCGCGGGAAGGGTCGCGCGACGAGGAGACGGAGAGGGGATGGCACGCACGATCTTCACGAACGGCCGGGTCTTCGACGGCAGCGAGGTCCGGTCCGGCGGCACGACCGTCGTCGTGGAGGACCGGCGCATCGTCTCCGTCGGCAAGACCGACGCGAAGACGACGAAGGCCGATCGCGTCGTGGACCTCGGTGGCCGGACGCTGATGCCCGGCATGGTGCAATGCCATTTCCACTCGGGCTTCGGTCCCGACGCCGGCAACGCCTCGCCCTATCTCGGCCTCAACATGCCCCCGGCCTATCTCGGCATGGTCGCGGCGAAGAACGCCCAGCTCGCGATCGACGTCGGCGTCACGAGCATGATCGGATCGAGCAACGGCGATCTGCTCGACGTCAGCCTCAAGGAGGCGATCCTGCTCGGCCTGACCCGCGGCCCGCGCGTCGTGCCCTGCACCCGCGAGATGGTCACCTCGGGCGATGCCGCGGACGGCGACAACCGCGCGTGGTTCATGGGCGTCCAGAATCATGGCCTCATCCGCCGCGTCGACGGCGTCGAGTCGATCCGACAGGCCGTCCGCGAGGAGGTCGGTCGCGGCTGCGAGGTCGTGAAGCTCTCCATCTCGAACGGCCACGGCAGCATGCCGATCCCGGACTGGAACTACTTCACGAAGGAGGAGGTCGAGGTCGCCGTCGATACGGCCCACAACCTCGGCGCCCTCGTCCGGGCGCATTGTCCCTCGCGCAGCGGCATCCTGATGGCCGCACGCGCCGGCGTCGATCTGATCGATCACGCCGACATGATCGACGAGGAGGGGATCGAGGCCGTGCTCGCCGCCGACGCCACGGTCGTGCCGAGCTGCCTCTGGTCGGAGCGCTTCATGACCTTCGCGCAGTCCTGGGACTACGCGAACGGCCCCTTTCCGATCAACGACGGATTCCCCCGGCCGCAGTGGCAGACCGCGGAGCGTCTCGCGCAGATCCAGCGCGAGTACGAGTACACGGCGTCGATGCTCCCGCGACTGGTCGAGGCCGGCGTGCGCTGTGTGCTCGGCGACGACTACGGCTTCGCGATGATGCCGCACGGCGACTACGCCTCGGAGATGGCGGTCTACGTGAAGCACGGCATCGAGCCGATCGAAGTGATGCGATGGGCGACCCGGAACGGGGCGCAGGCCATGGGGCGGCACGGCACGGAGCTCGGTCGCATCGAGGCGGGTCTGCTCGCGGATCTGGTCGTCGTCGAAGGCGATCCGACCGTCGACGTCTCGGTCCTGCACGATCCCGCGAACGTGAAGCTCGTCCTGAAGGACGGCGCGGTCCAGAAGGATCTCCTCGCGTCCTAGGCGGAGCGACCCCCGCGTCGTCGGCGTCGACGTGCGCGCGGGGCGATCCTGCGGAGAAGCGATGTCCCTCGTCTCCTACGGCCATGCCCTCGCCCTGACCGTCGAGCGGGATCCCGGTGCCGTGGCCCTCGTCCACGACGATCGCGTCACGACCCATCGCGAGCTCGACCTGCGCTCGAATCGTCTCGCCCGGGCGTTCGCGAAGCAGGGCGTGTCGGCCGGCGACTTCGTCACGATCGCGCTGCCGAACGGACTCGCCTTCGTCGAGTCGCTCTTCGCCTGCTGGAAGCTCGGAGCGACGCCGCAGCCCGTGTCCTCGCGTCTGCCCCGGCACGAGCGGGACGCGATCGTCGAGCTCGTGTCGCCGAGGCTGATCGTCGCGGCGGATGCCGCCGAGCATCCGGGGCGGCCGGTCTTCACGCCGGAGGGAATTGCGGAGGCCGGGTCCGAGTCCGCCGAGCCGCTGCCCGACGTCGTCTCCCGCTACCGCATGGCGATCTGCTCGGGCGGTAGCACGGGGCGCCCCAAGGTCGTCGTGGATCACATCCCCGGGCAGCTCGACCCCGAGGAGCCCTTCCATGGGCGCGGTCGGGGCTCGAGCATCCTGGTCCCCGGTCCGCTCTATCACTCGGGGCCCCTGATCAACTGCCTCTCCGTGCTGCTGCGTGGGGGCCGGGTCGTCCTGATGACGCGCTTCGATCCGGCCGAGGCCCTCGGCTTGATCGAGAGACATCGGCTCGAGCTCGCGATCTTCGTGCCGACGATGCTGCTGCGGATCTGGAAGCTGCCGGAGGAGGAGCGGAACGCCTTCGACCTCTCGTCGTTGCGTCGCGTCGTCTCGAGCAGCGCCTCGCTGCCCGAGTGGCTCTACCGCGAGTGGATCGAGTGGATCGGGCCGGCGCGCGTCTGGGAGGCCTACGGCGGGAGCGAGCGGATCGGCGGCACGCTGATCTCGGGCAGCGAGTGGCTGCGCAAGCCCGGCTCCGTCGGCCGACCGAGTGAGGGCCGACGGCTTCGGATCGTCGGACCCTCGGGCGAGGACCTGCCGGCGGGCGAGGTCGGTGACGTCTACTTCATGCCGCCCGGCGGGCCGGGCTCGACCTATCACTACCTGGGCGCCGATCCCCGACGTCTGCCCGACGGCTGGGAGACGCTCGGCGACATGGGGTACGTCGACGAGGAGGGCTATCTCTTCCTCGTCGATCGCCGGACGGACCTCGTCATCACGGGCGGCGCCAACGTCTATCCCGCGGAGGTCGAGGGGGCGATCGAGTCGCATCCCGACGTGATCGCCTGCGCCGTGATCGGACTGCCGGACGAGGATCTCGGCGCCACGGTCCACGCCATCGTGCAGACCGACGCCGACCTCGACGAGGCAACCCTGCGCGCACACCTCGAGGATCGGCTGGTGCGCTACAAGGTCCCGCGCAGCTTCGAGCTCGTGCGGGAGCCACTCAAGGACGACGCCGGGAAGGTGCGCCGCCGCGCGCTGCGGGAGGCGCGGCTGCCGAGGTGAAGCGCGTGGGGCGCCCGCGACACGGGCGCCCCGCGCGAGAGCGCATGCGCCCGATCGACGGATCGGATCGAACGATCGGAAGGACGATCGGAAGGAGAGGGAACGAGATGGTGGGCTACACGACCTTCGGAACGAACGACCTCGAGAAGGCGAAGGCCTTCTACGACGCATTGCTCGGCGAGTTCGGCGCGAAGCGGATCATGGACACGGGACGCCTCGTGCTCTGGGGCCGCGAGCTCGGGAACGGCATGTTCGCGATCTGCACGCCCTACGACAAGGAGAAGGCGACGCCGGGCAACGGGGCGATGGTCGCGTTCAACATGGAGAGCCGCGCGAACGTCGACAAGCTCCACGCGAAGGCGCTCTCCCTGGGCGCCTCCGACGAAGGGGCACCCGGCGAGCGGGGCCCGGGCTTCTACGGCGCCTACTTCCGGGACGCCGACGGCAACAAGTTCTGCGGATTCTGCATGGGCTAGGCGGATCGACGCCGCACCGGCCGGCGGATCGCCGTCGCCGGTGCGGCGCATCACGCCTGGCGTGGGCCGCGACGGCGCCCGGCCGCCAACCCCTCGCGACGCCGCACGTGGCGAGCAGCCGACCGGCAGGCGCCGGGTGTCCCGATCAAGGCCCGAGCCGCGGTCGCCGATAGGCCGGGGCATGACCCGGATCCCCGCCATCCTCCTCTCCGTCCTCGTACTCGTCGGGGCGAGCGGATGCATGGTCGCCGACGAGCTCGACAAGGCGGCCGCGCTGATGCCCGACAGCAAGAAGAAGGGCAAGGTCGAGGAGGAGGTCGCGGGCCCCGACGCCGCGGCGGCCAGGGCCGATGCGCTGCTGCGCGAGTCGAAGCAGTGGTGGGATCGCGCGACGTCGATCGCTCCCGGCCAGCTCGAGTCGAGCATCGTGTCGTGCCGGATCGCCGGCGCGACGCAGTTCATGTCCCGGGACGACTGCCTGAGTCAAGGCGGCGTGCCCGGACGCACCTCGAGCTGAAGCCCGCCCGCCGGATCAGCCGCCCGCCCGCGCCGTGTCGAAGTACTCCTTGAGCTCGGCGACCCGCCCGTCCCGGACGAGCAATCGGTTGTGGTAGCGGTTGGCGTAGGGACGGTCGTTCATCCGCCCGGCGGACTCGACCTCCATCGCCACGACGTCCCCCTCCGAGATCATCGAGCGGATCTCGAAGCGCAGCTCCGGGAAGATCCCGAAGAAGCCCTCGAGCGCCGCGCGCGAGACCGGATGCCAGCCCGCGAAGGGCCCTTCGCCCAGCACCCACGTGCGTGCGTCCTCCGTATACAGCGCGAGGATCGCCTCCACGTCGCGCGCGTTCATCGCGTCGTAGAAGGCTCGGGCCACGGACTTCGGATCGCTCATCGTTCGCCTCTCAGTCGCGCACTCGGGGCGCGTACCAGACCGGCGAGGTCCAGGCGCGCTCCTGGATCACCGCCGGCAGGCTCGGATCGTCACACAGCGCCGGCCGCGCCTCGCCCTCGAGTCCCAGGCACATCCGCGTCGAGAAGCGGCAGCTCGGATTCTCGAGCACGCGTGCGTAGTAGACCGCGCGGCGAGCCGGGTCGAAGTCGGGATCGCGCCAGACGGCGCAGAGCGCTCGCTCGCCCGGGCCCGTCGGCTCGCACGTGTCGGCATCGACGCCCGCGCCCGCGTCCGCTCGGCCCGCGACGTCGACCACCTGCTGATGGAAGGTGCCGTCGGCATCCGCCCAGCCCTTCACGATCTGCAGGCGCTGCAGCAGGCCACCCGGGTGTTCCGCCGTGCCGGGATCCTGCATCGCGGAGACGACGAAGACCGGCGTCGATGCGTCGGCCTGCGCGGGACGGACCGGCAGGTCCGAGCCCATCGGCACACCGCGCGCGTAGCCCTCGGCGACGAGGTCGGCCGAGGCGCACAGGTCTTCCGGGTAGTCCCAGCCACCGAAGAAGCGGACCGTCATGCGCGGACCGCTCGTTCCGTAGACCTCTCGCCGCCGGAGCGCCCGGAAGAGCGACTCGCGGGTATTCTCCTCGGCCCAGACCGCGGCGAGACCGCCCAGGTTGTAGCCGGGGCCCGGCACGCGCGCATCGAAGGTCGAGGTCTCCCACTCGTCGACCGCTCCGGGGGTGCCCGTATGCGTGTCGGTCGCAGCGATCAGACCGAACGCATAGGGATTCACGCCGATGCGATCCGCCTCCCGCAGTCCCTCGATCAGCGCATAACGGGCGAAGTCCATCCGGGATCGACAGCCGCGTCCGCCGAGTGCGCCCCAGCCCATCCCGTCCTGGCAATCCTCGACCTGATGCAGGTCGCGGAACTTCTCGAAGCCGCAGTCCTCGTCCGCGCCCAGCACCTTCCACATCCCGCTGCGGCACTCGGACTCGCCCTTGATCTGCATCATCTCGACCACGGGCTCCATGCGCCCGCGCAGCGCGGCGTAGCCCGCCTGCTCCTCGCGCGTCGACCCTTCCGGGTACTCGATCGTGAAGAGCCGACCGTTGCTGAGGTTCGGGTTGTGCGGGATCGCGAGCACGTCGCAGCCCGGGACGCCGTCCAGACAGCTGCGCTCGAGCGCCTGCCAGAGGCCCAGGGCCTCGGGCTCGTCGTAGTAGGTGATCGGGAGCTCGGGGACCTTCTCGTTCCGGAAGATCACGTTGCGATGGATCTTCGTGAGGTCGGGGGTCGCCGTGTGCTCGTAGGCGACGAAGGTCGTGAAGCCGCAGCCGGGCGGACCCTCGTCGTATTTCGCGGCCGCGCGCTGGATCGCCTGCCAGGCGTCGACGGCGGCGTCGCGACAGATGCGACCGTCCTCGCCGCAGAGGGGCGCGGAGCGCAGGCTCTCGATCCGGCCGACGATGTCCCGGGTGCCTTCGCCGACGCTTCCGACCGAGAAGGGGCGGCGATAGCGGGCGCAGAGCGCGGAGTCGTAGCCGGGGTACTCGGGGTTCGAGCAGAGCCGGACGCCGCCGAGGCTATGCGCATGGTCGGTCACGGCGGCGAAGTCGAGGGGACGTTCGAGGCGGACCGGGGTGCTTCCGCGACCATCCGCGCCGAGGGGCGGCAGGTGTCCCGCCTCGCCGCGGGCGAAGCGGTAGGCGTCCTCCGGCGTCATCCGCGTGTCGAAGATGTAGGCGTCCATCGAGTAGGACGTATGGACGTGGAGGTCGCCCCAGTAGACGTTGCGCTGCGGATCATAGTCGTGGCATTGCGTCGCAGCGTCCGCCGCGAGCGCAGCGGATGGAGCCGTGCTCGAGAAGGTCATCGCGAGTGTCGTGAGCAGGCGGATCGAGAGGCGGGCGATCGATCCGTTGCGGGCCGTGGACGGAGCGATCGTGAACGCGTGCGCGGATCGGGACGGCATGCGGGCGATGGTATAGAATCGGCCCCGCGCGCACACCGAGAGCCCGTCGATGCCCCCTGCGTTCCTTCGCTCGCGCAAGCTCCTGACACTCGTCGTCGTCGGGGTCCTCGTCGCGATCGGTCTGATCCTCCGCGTCACGATCTTCGCCCCGGATCCGGTCGAGGTGCGCCTCGTCGCGGTCGAGCCGGGCATCGTCGAGTCGACGGTCACGAACTCGAAGGCAGGGACGGTCGAGGCGAGGCGGCGTTCGCGGATCGCGTCGGAGGTCGGTGGGCGCGTCGTCGAGATCGCCCATCGCGAAGGCGCCCGCGTCGCGGCGGGCGAAGCGCTCGTCCGACTCTCCGACGTCAGCCACAAGGCCCAGCTCGAGCTCGCCCGACAGGGCGTGGCGGTCGCGGGCTCCCAGCGGACCGACGCCTGCCTGCGACGCGATCACGCCCACCGCGAGCTCACGCGGGTGCGGCGGCTCGCCGAGCGGGACTTCGCGTCGATCGAGCAGCTCGACGAGCTCGAGTACGCCTACGACTCCGCGCGAGTCGCCTGCGAGGCGGCCGCCGCGGAGCTCGCGCGGGCGAAGGCGCAGCTCGCGGCGGCCGAGGCGGAGCTCGCGAAGACCGTGATCACGGCGCCCTTCGAAGGCGTGATCGCGGAGGTGAACGTGGAGGTCGGGGAGTGGGTGACGCCGTCGCCGCCGCTCCTGACCTCGCCACCGGTCATCGACCTGATCGATCCGACCTCGATCTACGTGAGTGCACCCATGGACGAGGTCGACTCGGGTCGGATCCGGGTCGGTCAGTCGGTGAAGCTGACGGTCGACTCGCGGCCGGGCGAGGTCTTCGCAGGCACGGTCGAGCGGGTGGCCCCCTACGTGCTCGACGAGGAGGCGCAGAACCGCACGCTCGAGATCGAGGTCTCGGTCGACTCGCCGGAGGTCGCGCAGACCTTGCTGCCGGGCACGTCGGCCGATGCCGAGGTCGTGCTCGAGACCCGTCGTGACGTGCTGCGCGTGCCGACCTCGGCGCTGCTGCGGGATCGGGCCGTGCTCGTGCTCGAGGAGGGGCGACTGCGCGAGCGTTCGGTCGACCTCGGGCTGCGCAACTGGCAGTTCGCGGAGGTGACGAGCGGGCTCGAGCCCGGGGAGCGGGTCGTCGAGGTGCTCGATCGGATCGAGATCGAGGACGGCGTGCGCGCCGTCGCCGTCGATGCCGCCGACGGCGGAGCCTCTTCGTGATCCGAGTGGAGGATCTGTGGCGCACCTACCAGATGGGTGACCACGCCCTCCACGCGCTCAAGGCCGTCGACGAGGTGATCGAGAGCGGCGAGCACGTCGCGATCATGGGGCCCTCGGGCTCGGGCAAGAGCACCTTCCTGAACGTGCTCGGCTGCCTCGACTCGCCCACTCGCGGCACCTACTACCTCGACGGGCGGGACGTCGCGGGCCTGCCCGACGGCGAGCTGGCCGAGATCCGACTCCGGCAGATCGGCTTCATCTTCCAGTCCTTCCATCTCGTGGCTCGGCTCACGGCCATGCAGAACGTCGAGCTCCCCATGATCTTCGCCGGGGTGCCGGCGGCGGAGCGCCGTGCGCGAGCTGCCCGTGCGCTCGAGGCGGTCGGGCTCTCGGATTGGTCCGGTCACCTCTCGACGGAGCTCTCCGGCGGTCAGAAGCAGCGCGTGGCCATCGCCCGGGCGACGATCATGGGCCCGAGCCTGCTGCTGGCCGACGAGCCGACGGGCAATCTCGACACCCATTCCGGCGCGCAGGTCCTTGCGTTGCTCGACGAGCTCCATCGCGCGGGCCGGACGCTGATCGTCGTGACCCACGATCCGGCGGTCGCCCGTCGGGCGGATCGCGTGCTGGTCATGCGCGACGGGGAGATCGTCAAGCGCGTCGCGGGTGCGTCGGTCACGGACCTCGCCAGCCTCTTCGACTTCGGCGAGCCGACGCCATGAAGCCGGTCGACCTCGCAGGCTTCGCCCTTCGAGCGATCCTGACGAATCGACGCCGCAGCGGGCTCTCGCTCGTCGGCGTCGTGATCGGCGTCGTCGCGGTCGTGACGCTCACGGCGATCGGGGAGGGCGCGCTGCGCTACGTGACCGACCAGTTCCGGAGCCTCGGCAGCTCGCTGGTCATCGTCGCGCCCGGCCGCAACGAGACGACCGGCGGCCTGCCCGCCGCCTTCGGCGGCGTCCCGAACGACCTCACCTTCGAAGACGCCCTCGCGATCCAACGCCAGGTGCGCGCCGTGAAGACCGCCGTGCCGATCGCCCTCTCGAGCGCACCCGTGAGTCAGCAGGAGCGCCGTCGCCAGAGCCCGATCATCGGCGCCACCGCCGCCCTCGCCAGGCTCCAGCGCTACGAGATCGCCTACGGCAGCTTCCTGCCCGAGACCGAGATCGACCGCGGCGGCGCCGTCGCCGTCCTCGGCCATACGGTCGCCCGGGAGCTCTTCGGCAACGCGAGCCCCCTCGGCGAGACCGTGCGCGTCGGCGGCTGGCGGATGCGCGTGATCGGCGTGATCGCCGAGCGGGGCACCCAGTTCGGCATGCAGGTCGACGAGACGGTCTTCGTGCCGACCGCGACGGCCATGCGCATGGCGAACAAGAGCTCGCTCAGCCGGATCATCCTCGAGCTCAATCCGCGTTCGGACCCGACTGCCGCGATCGAGCGCGTGAAGGAGGTCCTCGTCGACCGGCACGACGAGGAGGACTTCACCTGCATCAGCCAGGACGCCGTGATCGAGTCCCTCGGCTCGATCCTGCACATCCTCACCCTCGTCGTCGCGGGCATCGCCTCGATCAGCCTGGCCGTCGCCGGCATCGGCATCATGAACGTCATGCTGGTCTCGGTCTCGGAGCGCACGGCGGAGGTGGGGCTGCTCAAGGCGGTGGGTGCCAGCCGCAGGCAGGTCCTGCTCGTCTTCCTCGTCGAGGCCGCGCTGCTCTCCGGGGCGGGCGGGCTCCTCGGGCTCTTCGTCGGCGAGGCGATCGTCCATGTCGGTCGGCTCCTCTATCCCGCGGTCGACGCGCAGACGCCGCTCTGGGCGATCGGCGCGGTGCTCGGGCTCTCCTTCGCGACGGGCGTCGTCTTCGGCGTCCTGCCGGCGTGGCGCGCCGCGGGGCTCGACCCCGTCGCGGCGCTGCGCAGTCGTTAGGCGGATCTCGGGATGGCGAAGATCGAAGCGGTCGACCTGCTCCGACTCTCGACGGGTGCGATGCGCGGGCATCCGCTGCGATCGATCCTGTCGATGCTCGGGATCGCGATCGGTGTCGCGGCGGTCATCCTGCTGACCTCTCTCGGTGAGGGGGCGCGGCGCTACCTCGTCCAGGAGTTCTCCCAGTTCGGGACGAACATCCTCCAGGTCAACCCGGGCAAGACGGAGACCCACGGCATGCCCGGCGTCTTCGGCGGCACGACCCAGAAGCTCACGATCGAGGATGCCCAGGCCCTCGCCCGGGTGCCGCTGCTGCAGACCGTCGTGCCGGTCGCGATGGGGCAGGCGCGGGTCGAGGGAAACGGCCGCGGGCGCAGCGTCTTCGTCTACGGCTCGACCGCGGAGTTTCCGGAGGTGCTCAAATTCGACGTGGGGCAGGGCGAGTTCCTGCCGCCCGGTGACCCGCGAAGGGGGGCCTCCGTCGCCGTCCTGGGGCCGAAGCTCAAGCGCGAGCTCTTCGGGGTGGAGAATGCGCTCGGTCGCTTCGTGCGGATCGCCGGCGCGCGGCTGCGCGTGATCGGCGTGATGGAGCCGAAGGGTCAGATCCTCGGGATGGACATCGACGACGCGGCCTACGTCCCGGTCGCGACGGCCATGCGCCTCTTCAATCTCGAAGAGCTGCAGGAGATCGACGTGCTCTTCGCGCACGAGGGGCTGACCGAGGCGGCCGAGGCGGCGGTCAAGAAGGTCCTGATCGAACGCCATCGCGGTGAGGAGGACTTCACGGTCATCTCGCAGTCCGAGATGCTGGCGGTCTTCGGACGGGTGATGGACGTCGTGACGCTCGGCGTGGCGGTGATCGCAGCGATCTCCCTGCTGGTCGGGACGATCGGGATCTTCACGATGATGTGGATCTCGGTGGGCGAGCGGGTCTCGGAGATCGGGCTGATGCGGGCACTCGGGGCGACGGCCGGGCAGGTCGAGCGGATCTTCCTCACGGAGGCCGTCCTGCTCACGCTGGCGGGCGGGATCGCGGGGCTCGCGTTCGGGCTCGCGACGACGGGCGTCGTGCGGCTCGTGCTGCCCGCCTTCCCGGCGCGTGCACCGCTCGAGTACGTTGCGGCGGCCCTCGTCGTGAGTGCGTTCGCCGGTCTGCTGTCCGGTGTCGGGCCGGCTCGGCGGGCGGCGGCGCTCACGCCGGTCGAGGCGTTGCGCGCGGAGTAGATCGGGTCGCGTGGGGTCGACGCGGGCGGTCGCACGGTGGACGGCCTGCGCGCGACCACGCGGGCGGCGGTGTCTCCGCCCGCGTGGTCGCTGCGATCGATCCGGGTCGGGGTGCCGTCGTGCCCCGACCCGTCGGGATCACGCCAGGCCCGACTTCTCGAGCACGTGCACGCCGCAGGCGGAGCCGAGGCCGATCACGTGGGCGAGGCCGACCTTCGCACCCTCGATCTGCCGCGGGCCGGCTTCGCCTCGGAGGTGGTGGCAGATCTCCCAGATGTTGGCGATGCCGGTCGCGGCGATCGGATGCCCCTTCGACTCGAGACCCCCCGAGACGTTCACGGGCAGTCGCCCCGTCCGCCAGGTCGCGCCGGACTTGAAGAAGTCGACGGCGCCGCCCTCCTCGCAGAGCATCAGGTTGTCGTAGTGCACGAGCTCGGCGGTCGCGAAGCAGTCGTGCAGCTCGACGAGGTCGAGGTCGGAGGGGCCGATGCCCGCCTTCTCGTAGGCCTGCTTCGCCGCCATGCGGGTGAGGGTGTTCACGTCCGGCAGGACCTGGCACGCCTCCTGGTAGGGATCGCTCGTGAGGATCGACGCGGAGATCTTCACGGCGCGGCGCTGCTGCTCCTTCGAGAGCGTGCGCAGCTTCGACTCGCTCACGACGACCGCGGCTGCCGCGCCGTCGCAGTTGGCCGAGCACATCGGTCGCGTGTTCGGATACGCGATCATGATGTCGCCCATGATCTCCTCGAGCGTCATCTCCTTCGTGTACGCCGCGAGCGGATTCAGCGTCGAGTGGAAGTGGTTCTTGCGCGAGATCTCCGCGAAGAGCTCGAAGTTCGCACCGCCGTACTTGTGGCCGTACTCCATGCCGATCTGGGCGAAGACGCCGGGCATCGTCTCCGTCCCGATCCGGCCGTCGACCGGGGCGACGGCGCCGTAGCGACCCGAGCGCTCCCAGGCGTCGCCGTCCGCCTTGCGGGCACCGCCCGCGAGCAGACCCGCACCGGCGAGCTTCTCGACGCCGACCGCGAGGCCCATGTCCGCCTCACCCGACTTGACGGTCAGGTAGGCGACGCGGAGCGCCGTGGCGCCGGTCGCGCAGGCGTTCGAGACGTTGTAGGCGGGGATGCCCGTCTGGCCGATCTGCTTCTGGATCGATTGGGCGACCGGGGCCGCGCTCATCATCAGACAGCCCGCGGCGAGCACGCCCATGTCCTTCACGCCGACCCCACCGTCGGCCAGAGCGGCGAGTGCGGCCTCGCTCGCGAGGTCGAGGTAGTCCTTGTCCTTGTGCTTGCCGAACTTCGTCATGTTGATGCCGAGGATCCAGACGTCGTCGCTGGCCATGCTGCGTTCCTTTCGCGCCCGGGGCGCTCTGCGCTCGACGGTTCCGGTCGAGCGATGGGTCGGGAGGCGACGCCGCGTCCTGCGCGTCGCGTCGGAAGACGGAATCCGATCAGGCCACCGGCTCGAAGCCGAAGTTGATGGCCTCGACGCCTTCGCCGTCCTTCCCGATCGGGAAGGTCGTGAGGCGGAGCTTCATGCCGAGCTTCACGTGCTCGGGGTCCGCCGGTACGTTCACGACGTTCGCGCGCACGCTGGTGCCGCCGCAGTCGATGACACCCGAGACGAAGGGCACGGGGATGCCCGGGGCGGCGAAGGCGACGATCGTGAACGTGCGCAGCTCGCCCTCGGTCGGGACGGGCTTGCGCACGAACTCCGTGCCGGAGCAGCTCGCGCACGCGTTGCGACGATCGAAGAAGCGCGCGCCGCAGGCCTTGCACTCGTGGGCGACGAGATGCGGTGAGTCGCCGAGCTCGAGGTAGTCGACGAAGGGGATCTGTCTGGGCTTGTCTGCGGTCACGGGGACCTCCTTGGCAATCGGTCTGTCGATCGGTCTCGGAATCGGGCCGGGAAGCGTTCGGGGTCGGCCCCGGTCCCTTCGCGGTCGGTCGCGCGCCGCGTGCGAAGGCGAGGGCGTGAGTCGGCCGCGCTCAGCGCTCGGACAGGGGAGGACCGAGATGGGGGCAGGTCGATCCGACGGCTCCGAAGGCCGGTTTTATCACATCCGGGGGAGGCGGGGCACCCGGCGCCAGTCGGCCCGATGACTGCGTGTCCCCCTGTCCTGGCGCCCGTCCCGGGGGCCTGCCCGTCGCCGGGAGCGGGGGCGCTGCGTGCTAGGATCGCGCCCGCTGCGCCGGGCCCGCCGCACCCCGCCCGTGCGCGATCCCCAGACCCCATCGACGTGTCGGAGGACTCCCCATGCCTGCCCGCTTCAACCACATGGAGCTCACCCTGCCGCTCGGCGCGCTCGAGGCGAACCGCCGCGAGATCGCCCGCTTCTACGGCGACCTCTTCGGCTGGGAGTCCCTCGACGTGCCGATCCTGGGGCAGACGGGTCTGCTGCTCCGAACCGATCCCGAGACCAGCCAGTTCATCCTCGTGACCGAGCAGCGCAGCCACATCCAGAGCCCCGGCTACGACCATCTCGGCCTCCTCTACGACACGCGCGAGGAGGTCGATGCCCTGCTCGAGAAGTCGAAGAAGGCCCAGGCCCAGGATCCCCGCGTCCAGATCAAGGAGTACGAGGACCTCGTGACGGGCGACCACACGACCCATGCCTTCTACGTGAAGCATCTGCTGCCGATCTGGTTCGACGTGCAATGCCAGGAGTACGCGAACGGCAGCGACCCCGCGAAGGGCTGGCGCTTCGGTCCGCTCGCCTAGCCGACATCGACCTCGGTCGATCGGCTCGATCCCGCGGCCGGCGGCCCTCGGGCGGCCGGTGGATCGAGAGCGATGCGGGCGGAGCCGTCCTGCGCCGTCGCGCGTCCGGGGTGGGTCGACGGCAGGGGGCCGGCATGCGAGGCGCAGCGCGAGAGCGGCGGAGCCGGTGAGGTCGGTCTCAGCGCGCCTCGCTTCGCGCGTCCCACGGCCCTCGGCGGAGCCGATGCGCCTGCGCGTCACTGTGGCAGAATGGGGCCTTCCGGTGGTCGCGGCTCGTCGTTCCGGATGGGCCGACGCCGCGGCACCGATCCCCTCCATCACAATCCGGACCCGGGACCCCGAGGGCCGGCGAGGAAGGAGCCACGATGCTGGACGTACTGATCAAGGGTGGAACGATCGTCGACGGAACCGGCGCGCCGGGCCGCCGCGCCGACCTCGGGATCCGCGACGGACGCATCGTCGCGATCGGGAACGTGACCGAGGCAGCGCGCGAGACGATCGACGCAACGGGACGCGTCGTCGCCCCGGGCTTCGTCGACGTGCACACCCACTACGACGCCCAGGCCTTCTGGGACGGCACGCTCAGCCCCTCGCCCTATCACGGCGTGACGACCGTGCTCGCCGGACACTGCGGCTTCAGCATCGCGCCCCTCTCGCCCGACGCCGGCGAGTACCTGATGAAGATGCTCTCGCGGGTCGAGGGCATGCCGCTCGAGAGCCTGGCCGAGGGCGTGCCGTGGGACTGGCAGAGCTTCGGCGAATACCTCGGCAAGCTCGACGGGAAGCTCTCGGTCAACGCCGGCTTCATGGTCGGTCACTCGGCGCTGCGACGCGTCGTGATGGGCGAGCGCGCGGTCGGGCACGAGGCTTCGCAGAAGGAGCTCGACGCGATGGTGGCGCTGCTCCGCAAGTCCCTCGAGGAGGGTGGCCTCGGCTTCTCGTCGACGATCTCGACGACCCACAACGACTACGACGGCAACCCGGTTCCCTCGCGACACGCTTCGAAGGAGGAGATGCTGACCCTCGCGCGCCAGGTCCGCGACTTCGAGGGGACGTCGCTCGAGTTCCTGCCCGGTGTCGGTTGGGGCGAGGAGGCGGCCGAGTACATGGCGGATCTCTCCGTCGCCGCCGAGCGGCCGCTCAACTGGAACGTGCTGGTCGCGAACGCGGCCGCGCCGGAGACGACCGAGGCCCAGCTGCGGGCGACGGACCTGGCCCGCGAGCGCGGGGGCGAGGTCGTGGCGTTGACGGTCCCGCAGCCGATGACGATCCGGATCAACCTGCACGCGGGCTTCGTCTTCGACGCGCTGCACGGCTGGGCGCCGCTCTTCCGCATGCCGATCGAGGAGCGCATGGCCTTCCTGCGCGACCCCGCCAACCGCGCGCAGCTCGAGAAGGACGCCTCGCATCCGGACTCGCCGATGCGGCTCTTCGCGAACTGGGAGCATTTCAAGGTCGATCAGGTCCGCGACGAGAAGCTCGCCGGCTACCGCGGCCGCACGATCGGCGACATCGCGAAGGAGCTCGGCATGCGGCCCTTCGACGCGCTGATCCACATCGCCCTCGAGGACGATCTGCACACCTACTTCATGCCGCCGGCGATGGGCGACGACGACGCGACCTGGGCGATGCGGGCGCGGCTCTGGAAGGACGACCGCACGATCATCGGCGCCTCGGACGCCGGCGCGCACCTCGACATGATCGACACCTTCGCCTTCTCGAGTCAGGTGCTCGGCGAGGGCGTGCGCAAGCGCAAGCTGATCTCGCTCGAGGACGCGATCCACCAGCTGACCGACGTGCCCGCGCGGCTCTTCGGCCTGCGCGAGCGGGGACGGCTCGAGGAGGGCTGGCGCGCGGACGTCGTCGTCTTCGACCCCGAGAAGATCGGACTCGGCGAGACGTACACGAAATACGACCTGCCCGGCGGCGCCGGTCGCCTCTACGCCGAGGCGCAGGGCGTCGAGCACGTCTTCGCGAACGGCGTCGAGATCGTGCGCGACGGCGCGGACACGGGCGCGCGTCCCGGGACCGTGCTGCGCAGCGGTCGGGACACGCAGACCGTACCCGTCGGCCGCGCGCGGGCCTGACACGCAAGGCCCTGTCCACCGGCCGCGCGCGGGGCGGACGCGCCCGCTAGACTCGGCCGTCCGCCGGCCGCGCGTCGGGTGATCCTCCGACGATGCGGTCCGGGTGCCCGCACCCGTCGTCCCGGGCGGCCCACGGCCGCGGGCGCGGCGGTCGCCCGGGCGGCCCGATCCCGCGTTCGGACCCAGAGCAAGGAAACGCCATGAGTGACGAGAAGAAGAAGGCCCTCGAAGCGCAGATCCGCGCCTTCGTCGGCAAGCCGGTCGGCCCCGTCGTCGTCGGTCGCGATCCCGTGAACGAGCCGATGATCCGGCAGTGGTGCGACGCCATGGGCGAGACGCATCCGGCCTATCTCGACGCGGATGCCGCGAAGAAGACCGTGCACGGCGAGATCGTGGCGCCGCCGACCATGCTCCAGGCCTGGGTGATGGAAGGCTGGGCCATGCACGAGGGCTACGACGAGCCCAAGAACGAGCAGCATCGTCTGCACAAGGTCCTCGCCGACAACGGCTACACGGGCGTGCTCGGCACGAACACGGAGGAGAACTACACGCGTTACCTCCGGCTCGGCGAGACCGTGAAGGCCTTGACGGTGATCGACTCGATCTCCGAGGAGAAGGCCACGGGCGTCGGCATCGGCTACTTCATCACGACGAAGACGACCTTCGAGAACCAGGACGGCGAGGACCTGGGCTCGATGAGCTTCCGGGTGCTGCGCTTCAAGCCCGCGAATGCGCAGGCCGCGGCGTCGAAGGAAGGCGAGAGCAAGGCGACGGCCCAGAAGCCTTCGCGCATCAAGCCGCCGATGGGGCACGACAACGGCTGGTGGTGGGAGAAGGTCGCCTCGGACGGCGTGATCCCGATCCAGCGCTGCACGAGCTGCCAGAAGCTCCGCCATCCCCCGCGCCCCATGTGCGACGCCTGCGGCTCGCAGGGCTTCGACGCGATCGCCGCCTCGGGACGGGCGACCGTGCATACCTTCACGGTCATCCACTACCCGCAATTCCCCGGCTACGAGTACCCGATCGTCTCGATCATCGTGGACCTCGAGGAGGGCGAGCGGATGGCCTCGACCCTCGTCGACTGCAAGCCCGAGGACGTCTCGATCGGGATGGCCGTCGAGGCCGTGATCCACGAGGACGAAGACGGCTTCAAGATCCCCTTCTTCCGACCGGCCGCACGCTAGGTCTGCAAGCAAGGAAGGAAGAACCATGCAGAAGACGAAGAAGATCGACGAGCTCGAGGTCGGCCAGGAGCTGCCGCCGCTGGACCTCCCGATCACGGCGACCCTCGTAGCGGGCGGCGCGCTCGCGTCGCGTGACTACACGCCGGTCCACCACGACCGCGACGCCGCGAACGCCCAGGGCCTGCCGGACATGTTCATGAACATCCTGACGACGCAGGGGCTCTGCTCCCGCTACGTGACCGACTGGGCGGGGCCCGACGCGATCGTGACGCGGGTGCGGACGAAGCTCGGCGGCCCGAACATGCCGGGCGATCTGCTGAAGATCCGGGGCAAGGTCGTGTCGACCGAGGGGAAGGACGCCGACGTCGAGGTCTCGGGCAACAACGCCTGGGGCAACCACGTGACGGCCACCTTCACGCTCCGACTGCCCTAGCCGCCCCGACCCGCGCGCTCGGCACGCCGAGGCGTGCATCCGACCATCGACGGACCCGCACACGCGGTCCGAGACGAGAGAGCCACGACCATGCCGACCACCCTGCACAACGAAGCCGCCGTCGCCGGAATCGGCCAGACCGCGTACACCAAGAACTCGGGCGTCTCCGAGCTTCAGCTCGCGACCGAGGCCGTGCGCAAGGCGATCGACGACGCCGGGATCCAGCCCTCGGAGGTCGACGGCCTCGTCACCTACACGATGGACTCGAGCGACGAGGTCGAGGTCGCGCGCACGGTGGGCATCGGCGACATGACCTTCTGGAGCCAGGTCAACTACGGCGGCGGCGCGGCGGTCGGCCTCGTGGCGCACGCGGCGATGGCCGTCGCGACCGGGGCCGCGAAGAACGTCGTGGTCTACCGCGCGCTCAACGGCCGCTCGGGCCAGCGCATGGGCCAGGGCGTCTCGGGCCAGATCATCTCGAGCGATCTGATCCACTGGTCCTGGTACATGCCCTTCGGCCTGCTGACGCCGGCGTCCTGGATCGCGCTGCAGGCGAGGCTCTACATGCACAAGTACGGCGCGACCTCCGAGCATCTTGCGCACGTCGCCATCACGCAGCGCATGCACGCGCAGAAGAACCCGAACGCGGCCATGTACGGCAAGCCGATGACGATGGACGACTACATGAAGTCGCGCATGATCTGCGAGCCGCTCCGACTCTTCGACTGCTGCCAGGAGGACGACGGCGGCTGCGCTCTGCTCATCACGACGCCCGAGCGCGCACGCGACATGAAGCAAACGCCGGCCGTCATCCGCGGTGTGACCCAGGCCTCCTTCGAGGGGCAGGAGCAGATGACGAGCTTCTACCGTGACGACCTCGCCTGGCTGCCGGAGATGGAGCTCGCGGCGAAGCGCGTCTACGAGATGAGCGGCCTTGGTCCGAAGGACATGGACGCCGCCTGTCTCTACGACGCCTTCACGCCGGAGGTGCTGATGCAGCTCGAGGCCTTCGGCTTCTGCGGCCGCGGCGAGGCGAAGGACTTCGTGACGTCCGAGTCGCTCACCCTCGGCGGCGCGCTGCCCAACAACACGCACGGCGGGCTCCTCTCGGAGGCCTATCTGCATGGCGTGAACAACCTCGCCGAGGGCGTACGGCTCGTGCGGGGCGAGTCCTGCAACCAGCCCGACAAGGTCGACCACGTGCTCGTCACGAGCGGCGTGGGCGTGCCGACGGGGGCGGTGATCTTCGGCAAGGACTGAGGACGCCACCGCGCGGAGTGCCGCCATGCCCGACCAGCCGCCGCGCCTCCGCATCCGCTTCGAGTTCGACGGCCGGCACACGCTCGGTCCCGGCAAGGTCCAGCTGCTCGAGGCCGTGGGCGAGCTGGGCTCGATCTCGGCGGCCGCCCGCGCGACCGGGATGAGCTATCGCCACGCCTGGGAGCTGCTCGACGACGTGAACCGGTGCTTTGCCGGGCGGGTGCTCGAGACCGAGGCCGGCGGGCGCTCGGGAGGCGGCGCGCAGCTCACGGACTTCGGTCGGGAGCTGATCCGGCGCTACCGCGCCATGCAGGCGAAGGCGGGCGACGCGCTTGCGGCCGATCTGGCGAGCCTGGATGCGCTGCGGTCGTCGCCGGAGACGGACGGCGCCTCGTCCTAGCCGCCGACCGGTCCGGGAATCCGTGGCCGGCGCAGCGGTCCGGTGCTACCCGTCGCCGATCGCTATTCCCGAGCGGGAATAACGTCATCGGATCCCGTGCCCCGAGGACCCGCCCGCGTGCCCGAGCCGCGCCACCGATCGACCGCACCCATCCGCCGCGCGGCCCTCCTGGGCTCGATCGGATTGCACGGTGTGCTCGCCTTCGTCGCGAGCGCCTGGATCGATGCGTCCTCACCGCGGGCGACGCCGCCCCCGAGCCCGCCGGGCGGGAGCGCCTGGGTCGAGCTGCTGGGCGCCGGAACGGGCCCGTCGGTCCGGGCCGAAGAAGTCGCCGGCGAGGGGGCCGTCGCGGGTCGCGGCCGGAGCGGGCCGGACGAGCGGCCCACGATGGTCGTGAGTTCCTCCTCCGCGAAGCCGGCGCACGGCGATTCCGGTGCCCGGCATCCGGCTCGCCAGGGGCCATCCGACGTCGCTCTGCCTTCGCCGACGACCCGAGCGATCGTCCTCCGCGCCGCCGACCCGATCGAATCGCGCCGAGCACGAAGCCACGACGACGGCCGCGAGTCGACGACGGAGCCCGCCACAGCGCAAGCCGCCGAGCGAAGCGAGGCCGCATCGCGATCCCGGGCGGGCGACCTCGCGAGCGCGAGCGCGCTCCCAGGACGACGCGGCACCGGCGATCCCGCCGGCGCCGCAGGCCGTGCGGGCGCACCTGCCTGGCCCGGGCCGGGCGACGTCGACCGGCCGGCGCGGCCGCGATGGCCGATCCGACCGGACTATCCGCCGCGAGCCCGCCGCCTCGGCGACGAGGCGACGGTGCTGGTCGAAGCCTGGGTCGACGGCGGGGGCGCGGTCGCCTTCTCGTCGGTCCTCGAGAGCGGTGGTCCGGACTTCGACGACTCGGCGCGGACGGCCGTCGAGCGATCCGCCTTCCGCCCCGCGCGCCTCGACGGACGGGAGGTCGCCTCGCGCGTGTCGCTCCGGATCCACTTCCGTCTGCAATGACGCTGCGCGCCGAGAGCGCGAGAGATCCACACCTACGGACGGGGAGATCGAGGTTGAGCGAGAGGACGAGCACGCGAATGCGGGAGCGGGCGGGGCATCGGGCGGGGCGGAGCCGACGGGCATGCGGCCTCGCCATGCGCGTGGCCCTCGGTCTGGGACTCGTCCCGCCGGCGGTCGCCGAGTCCGGGCCCGCCGACACGGCGGTCGCGGTGGGTCCGGTCTACGACGTCTACGTGACCTCCGAGCGCGACCTCGTCGAGCGCATGACGACCGTGCGCGAGCTCGATCGCGAGGACTTCGACAAGGAGGCGGCGCGCACCCTCGACGAGGCCCTCGTGCACGTGCCGAACGTCGTGGTCCGGACTGGCGGCGACGGCGTCCCGCGCATCGACGTGCGCGGTCTGCGCTCGCGCCACCTGCTGCTGCTGGTCGACGGCGTGCCCTTCAACTCGACCGTCGACGGCCAGTTCGACGCGTCGCTCGTACCGACCCAGCTGATCGAGAAGCTCGACCTCGTCACGAGCAACAGCTCCGTCCTCTACGGCGACGGCGGGATCGGCGGCGTGCTCCAGATCCGCACGCGCAAGCCGACCGACGAGCCCGAGGCCACGGCTGCGATGGACGTGCGCGAGCGCGGCCAGTATCAGCCGGAGGCGACGATCGCGGCGCGGCCGCAGGGCTTCGAGGTCTTCGCGGCGGGGCGCTTCCTCGACTCGAAGGGCTACCAGCTGCCGCGCACCTTCGACGGGACGACCGTCGAGAACGGCGGGCTGCGGGAGAACTCGGACCGCCAGCAGGGCAACTTCTTCGCGAAGCTCGGCCGCCAGGTCACGCCGATCGCTCGGGTCGACGTGCTCGCGGACTACCGCAAGGCCGAGTTCGGTGTCCCGCCCAACACGGTCGACGACCCGGCGGATCGATTCGCTCCCCGCACCCGCTACGAACGCGTGCGCGATCTCGAAGGCTTCTCGACCCAGCTCGCCGGGCAGATCGATCCGGCGGGTCCGTTCTCCGTGCGCGGCTGGGGCTACGTGAACCGCCAGCAGGAGGATCGCCGGCGATACGACGACGAGGGCTTCGACTCGATCGTCCAGAACGGCAGCTTCTCGGTCGAGGAGACGGCCTTGCAGGCCGGTGGGTCCGTGCACGGCCGCTACGACCTCGCGGAGTGGGGCGCGCTGCGCTTCGGCGTCAACGGACGGATCGAGCGGCTCGAGACCGACGGCGTGCTCTGCGACACCAGCGTGGGCGGCGGCGGCGGCGGCGGTGGTGGCGGTGGTGGCGGCGGTGGTGGCGGTGGTGGCGGCGGTGGCGCGACGCGCTGCGGGACCGGCGGCGGCGCGGTGGCCTTCACCCGGGTCGAGACCGACGAGGACATCGGCGTCTGGTCCCTGGGCCTCGAGTACGAGGTCGAGCCGATCGAACGTCTCGCGCTCGTCGTTGGCTACGGGCACGCCTTCCTGGAAGGCGGCGACGGCGTGAACGACGACGCCTCGATCTTCCTGGCCGGCGCGTCCTACGACTTCGAGACCGACACGCGGCTGCGCGGGTCGGCCGCCTACAAGGTCCGCATGCCCTCCGTGCTCCAGCTCTACGACGCGGAGAGCGGCAACACGGACCTCGACAGCGAACGGTGCTGGTGCTTCGAGGTCGCCATCGAGCAGCAGCTTCCCCTCGGCTCGAGCCTCGAGCTCGCCGGCTTCTGGCAGGAGCTGCGCGACTTCATCGAGCGCGACACGAGTCGCATCTTCCAGAACCGACAGGAGCTCCGACTGCAGGGCGTCGAGCTGACGGCCGCCTCGCGACCCCTCGACGCCGTCGAGATCCGCTTCGCCTACGCCTGGCTGCGCACCGAGGACCGGAGCTCGAATCGCGACTTCCCACGCCTCGCCAACCGGCCCGAGCACACGGTCGACTTCGAGGTCCGCTACCGACATCCCTGGGAAGGGGACGTGCGGCTCGCGCTGCGACATCTGCGCGGGATCGAGCAGGACTCGCGCAACGCCCCGTTCCAGCTGCGCACCCTCGACGAGTTCACGACCGTGGACGCCCGCGTGGCGCAGCGCTTCCTCGACGAGCGCGTCGAGCTCTACGTCGGGGTCGACAACGTCTTCGACGAAGAGGGCGAGGTGAACTACGGCTTTCCGTTCGCGGGGAGGACCTTCCTGGGTGGTGGCCGCATTCGATTCTGAAGCCGTCGGCGACGCGCCGCGGACCGGGGTGGAGGGCGGCGCCGCGAGCCCCGCGCCGTGGACCGGGGTGGAGCGTGGCGTCGGGCGTTCTGCGCTGCGGGCGCGGGGGCTCACGATCGCCCGGCACGGCGACAGCGGGTCCTTGCTCCGGGACGTGGATCTCGACCTCGCGCCCGGCGAGTGCGTGCTGCTCGAGGGCGCGACGGGCTCGGGCAAGTCGTCGCTGCTACGGGTGCTGGCGGGGATCGACGAGAGCCTGCTCCGCGGCGGCGGGTTCGAGTCGGCGTCGCCTCCGGCGCTCGTGCTCCAGCACGTCGAGACGCAGCTGCTCTGCCCGACGGTCGGCGAGGAGATCGCGCTGGCGCTGCGGATGCGCGAGGTGCCTTCGGATCGGATCGCCGCGCGGGTGCGGGACGCACTCGCCGACGTGCGACTCGAGGGGATGGAGGCGCGTGAGGTCGACCGACTCTCTGCCGGCGAGCGACAGCGGGTCGTGCTCGCCGCCTGGCTGGCGCTCGAGCCCCGGGTGCTGCTGCTCGACGAGCCCTTTGCCGCGCTCGATGGCGACTCGCGCCGCGCCCTCGTCCGCGTGCTGGCCGAGCGGAAGCGGGCCGGACTCGCGCTGCTGATCGCCGAGCACGCGACGGGGGACCTGGCGCCGCTCGTCGACCGCCGGCTCGTGATCGAGGCGGGGCGGGTGCGTCCCGCGCCCACCCGGGTCGAGTCGGACGCTTCGCCGGGCGTCGCGCGGCGAGAGGCGCTCGCCCGCGAGACCGCCGGTCGGGGTGCGATCGGGAGCCCCGCCGCGAGCATCGCGCCGCCGGCCTCCCTGGCCGGGATCCTGCCCGGTAGTCGGCTGCTGGTCACGGGACCGAACGGGGTCGGGAAGACGCGTCTGCTGCGTCGTCTCGCACGCTCGCGGGTCGAGGGGGCGCGCGTCGCACTCGTCCTGCAGGAGCCGCGTCGCAGCCTCTTCGCCCGCACGGTTCGCGAGGAGATCGCCTTCTCGCTCGCGCGGGAGGGCGTGCCCGAGGCGTCGCGTGGAGCACGGATCGACGCGCTGCTCGAGCGCTTCGAGCTCGTCGCCCAGGCGACACGATCCCCCCGACGTCTGAGCGCCGGCCAGCAGCATCGGCTCGCGATCGCCGCCGCGCTGGCCGCGCGGCCCGACTTCCTGCTCCTCGACGAGCCCTTCGCGGGCCTCGACCCCGCAGCCCGTTCGTCGCTCCGACGCGTCCTCGAGGCCGAGCTGACCGAGTCCGGCGCCGCGCTCGTGATCGCCTCCCACGACCTCGAGCCGCTCGTCGACGACTGCACGCACGTCGCGCATCTGTCGGGGCACGATCGCGAGGCAGGCGCCGAGCGGCGCGCGTCGTCGGCACGGGCCCTCGAGTATCGGGCGATCGACTCGCCGCTCCATCGCGCCGCCGCGCTCCCGAAGCTCGTGCTCGCCTTCGGCGTGGCGGGGCTCGCCCTCGCACTCGGCGGTCACGGGCCGCTGCTCGGCCTGCTCGCGGTCGTGCTGGCGGGCTACGCGCTCGCGCGGCTCGGTTCCGGGGCGCTGTGGCGGGACGTGCGCTGGCTCGTGCTCCAGGTCGCCCTGCTGGTCGGCCTGACCGTCGCGCTTCGCGGCACGACGGCCTTCGCCGATGCGCTGCAGTCGGGGCTACAGCTCGTGCTCGTCTTCCTGCCGATGGCGCTCTTCGTGCGCACGACGGGGACGCAGTCGATGCTCGAGGGTGTCCGGCGTTGGGGGCCCGCGCGGGTCGCCCTGGCGGCCGGGGTGGCGCTGCGCTTCGTGCCCGTCTTCGTCCGGGAGCTCGGGGAGCTCGTCGAGATGCAACGCCTGCGCGGCGCCCGGCTCGCGCCGGCCGAGCTTTGGCGGCCGGGCGCCTTTCTCGACTGGCTCGGGTGCATCGCCGTCCCGATGACGGTCCGGGCGATCGAGCTCGCCGGGGAGGCGGCGGATGCCGCTACGCTCCGGGGTCTCGACGCGCCCCGGTCCGCGCCGTAGGCCTGGAGGAATCGACATGCCCACGACCTGGCTCGTCGCGATCGACGACACCGACAATCTCGAGAGCATCGGCACCGGACGCCTCGCCCGCATGCTCGCCCGTCACCTCGTCGAGCAGGGCCAGCTCGTGGGACCGAGCGTGACGCGCCACCAGCTCCTCGTCCACGACGACATCCCCTACACCTCGCATAACAGCTCGGCCTGCATCCGCGCCGAGGGCGCCGAGGGTGAGGGCGCGGGCGACAAGCTCTTCGAGCTCGGCCGCGCCTTCCTGCTCGCCCATCGCCATGCGGGCGCCAACCCGGGGCTCTGCGTCGCGCCGGCCGACGCGCCCGGCGCCGCGCTGCAGGGGCTGGCGCGGCGGGCCCAGAGCGAGGTGCTCGATCTCGCGGCCTTCGACGCGGAGGTGGCCTCCTTCGGTCTGCGGATCTGGTCGGACGGCGAGACCGGGCAGGGCCGGATCGGCGCCGTCTGCGGCGTCGCGCTCCGCAGCACCGGCGACGATGGTCGCTTCATCGACCTGCCCGGTATCCGCGACCTGGGCGGCCGCGCGACCGTCGCCGAGATCCTCGCCCGGACGGGGGTCGACGAGGTCGTCGACGGGGCGGGGCGAGCGCTCGGCCCCGACGAGTCGATCGAGACGCGCGATTGGATCCGCCCGGATCTGCAGGGCGGGCGGGCGGTGTTCTGCGTTCGCCGCGAGGGGGACGCGTGGGTACCGGCGTCGAAGCGGATCAAGGACGACGGCTAGTGGTGAAGGCGCGCTCGCCGATCGCGCTGCGCGAGCTGCTGCTGATCGTGTTCTTCGCGGCGTTCCTGGTCGGGACGCGCATCGCGATGCGCTGGCATCTGCATCTGCCGGGGCACGCGATGCTCGCGGCGGCCTTCGGGCTCGTGCTGGTCCGGAGCTGTGTCGATCGACGCGCCGCGGCGTCGCTCTGTGGTCTCGTGGCCGGCATCGGGATCGCTGGGCTCGGGCTCGGTCAGGGCGGGCCACTCGTCGTGCTCAAGCTGGCGCTGCCGGGGCTCGCGATCGACCTGGGCTTCGGGCTCGCGCGTGGGCTCGGCCATCCGGGGGGAGGACCGATTCCGATCGTCGCCGGGGCCGTCCTCGGTGCGAGTGCCGGCGTGCTCGGGAGCGTGCCGCTCGTCCTCGTCGAGGCGTTGGCGGGGGTGGCGACGGAGCTGATCGCGCTCCACGCGCTCGCCTCGGCCGGGGGCAAGGCGCTCTTCGGCGCGCTCGGCGGCGGCGCCGCGGCGTGGGTCGCGCGCGAGCTCGCGCATCACGGATTGTTGGGCGAGGGCGGCGTGTCCGCGACCTAGGCGCCGACGCGCGTCGGTCGCAGCACCTGCCCGGGACGGGCGCGCTCGTCGACGAGCTCGCCGTGCTCGACGATCGGCACGCCGTTCACGATCGTGGCCCGCACGCCGCGCGGCCGACTCGTCCAGCGGGTCTGGCCCGGGATGCGGTCCTCGCCGAGCCACTTGCGGTCGGGGCCGATCGTGTCCGGGTCGAAGAGGAAGAGGTCCGCCTGGCAGCCCGGCAGCACGAGTCCGCGATCCGTGAGACCGAGCAGCGCCGCAGGAATCGCCGTCAGCTCCCGGATGCCCTGCTCGAGGCTCACGCGCCCCCACTCGCGCACCCAGTAGCGCAGGAAGTAGGAGCTGAACTCGGCGTTGTCGTCGCGGCCGAGATGGGCGCCGCCGTCGGAGGTACCGACCAACATCTGGGGATGGGCCATGGCGAGCGCCGTGCCATCGCGCCACTCGGGCGTGTCGTTGTTCCAGAGGAAGACGGTCTCGAGATCCTCGGACGCCGCCAGGTCGACGAGCGCGTCCATCGGCGCGACGCCGCGCTCCTTTGCGAGGTCGACGAGGCGGCGGCCTTCGAGGGCGCGATTCGCCGGATCGCGGACGCGATGGACGAAGAGGGTCTCGAGCTGCGGGGGCGGCGTCGTCGGGCCCGCCTCGGGATCGTGGTTGGGATGCTCGACGCAGTGGCGGATCGCATCGCGATAGGCGGGGTCGCGCAGCATCGCCATCCGCGTGGGGACGTCCTTCGCTTCGCTGAAGAGGCGATGGAAGGCGAGGGCCCCTTCGAACATCGTCGTCCCGCGCACGAGGTCGAAGGGGCGTTGGAAGGGGCGTGCGATCAGGAGCGAGTAGACCGGCGCCCCGAGCTTGCGAGCGTGCTCGAGGTAGGCCTCGGAGCGGGGCCAGGTCGCCGTCGGCGCGTCGACCTTGCTGCGCGCGCCGAGGCCCTGGATGATGACGGGCCGCCGCGTGCCGAGGGCGAGTCGGATCAGCAGCTCGCCGTCCGACTGCGAGAGACCGCCGACGGCGCTCCTCGGCAGGTAGGCGATCGAGCCCGCATTCGAGCGCCCGACCTCGTCCGCGAGGGCCTCGAGCTCCGTGAGGCTCGAGAGCCGACTCGGGACGGGGCGATCCTGCAGATCGAGGTCCGTCGGCGAGTGCGAGGAGGAGAAGCCCGCCGCGCCGGCCGTCATCGCCTCGCGCACGATCGCGCGCATCGCCGCCACCTCGGCCTCCGTCGCCTCCCGCTCGTAGGCGGCCTCGCCGAGCACCCAGAGCCGCAGGTTGGAGTGTCCGATGTAGAAGGCGGCGTTCACGCCGAGCCCGCCTTCGCGCGCGGTGAGCAGCTCGGGCACCGTCTCGAAGTCCCAGGTCATGCGGTCCAGCACGTCGAGATCGATCTCCTCGACCCGCGCGAAGATCTGCTTCACCCCCTCGCGGGCGCTCGGGCGCGTCGGTGCGACGGCGAAGCCGCAATTGCCCGTCACGACCGAGGTCACGCCGTGGAAGCAGGAGGAGGACGCGAAGGGATCGAGGGTGAGCTGGGGGTCGTAGTGGGTGTGGAGGTCGATCAGGCCCGGCGCGACGACGAGCCCCTCGGCCTCGATCACCCGACGTCCTTGCGAAGCGTCGATCCGTCCGAGCTCCACGATCCGCCCGCCCAGGATGCCGACGTCGGCGATCCGGCGGCTCGCCCCCGTCCCGTCCACCAGGGTTCCGTTCCGGATCACGAGGTCGTACATCGGGCTCCTCCTCGCCGCGCGGCGGCGGGCCGCAGGGCACGCCGATGATATCGGGGGATGTATGGTCTGCCGTCGAGCCCCGTCGTGTCGCACGGGCGACTCGCGCGAGGGGAGGGCCCGGGCCGATGAGCACGAATCCGTCGCCGGAGGTGAAGGAACGCATCCGGGCGTTGCTGGCCCGGATCGCCGAGCTCGAGGACGAGCTCGCGGAGGCCCTCGAAGAGGGTCAGGAGGCCGTCCTCTATCAGATCACGAATCGGCGCGTGCGTTTCACCCGGGAGGTCCGGGAGGCGCACAAGCGTCTGCGACTCGGCCTGCGGCGATGGCTCCGGGAGAGTCGGGCGCGAAACGTGGCATCGGCCCCCTTCATCTATGGGATGATCGTGCCGATCGCCCTCGTCGACCTTGCCTTCACGACCTACCAGGCGATCTGCTTCCGGCTCTACCGGATCCCGCGCGTCCAGCGCGAGGACTACGTCGTGATCGACCGCCATCGACTCGCCTACCTGAACGCGATCGAGAAGCTGAACTGCGCCTACTGCGGCTACGCCAACGGCGTGATCGCCTACGCCCGCGAGATCGCGGCGCGGACCGAGCAGTACTGGTGCCCGATCAAGCACGCGCGACGCGCCCTCGGCACCCACGCGCGCTATGCGCACTTCCTCGAGTACGGCGAGCCGGAGGACTTCCATGCCGCGGTCGGGCGGCTGCGCGGCCGGCTGACGGGCGAGTCCGAGGCTCAGGATCGATAGGGCAGGGCCTGCGCCTCGCGCGGTCCGGGCAATCGAGTGCGTCCGTCGAGACCGAGGACCGGTCGACCGAGCTCCTCGAGGATCGGCGTGCAGAAGGTGATGCGGCCCGTCATGGCCGGATCGCGGGTCGTGCAGAGCGCGAGGGCCGCCTCCGCCATCGCCTCCCGGCTCTCGGCCACGGCGAGGGCCTCGTCGGGCACGACGCCGAGCGCCTCCGTCCCCTCGGTCGGCACGGCGCCGACGGGGGCGAGCGAGTTGACGAAGACCCCGTGCTTCGAGAGCGCGGCGGAGAGGCCCGCCGTCATCCGCTCGAGCGCGGCCTTCGTCGAGCCGTAGAGGATCGAGAGCGCTTCGAAGTCGGAGTAGGGAGGTCGGGGAAGCGTCGAGGTCGCGGAGGAGATGTTCAGGATCCAGCCGCGTTCGCGCTCGCGCATCTCGGGGGCGACGAGCTGCGCGAGGCGCCAGGGGGCGAAGACGTTGAGGTCGTAGGCGATCCGGAAGCGCTTCTCGCTCGTCTTCTCGAAGGGCAGGTAGAACGCCGCCGCGGCGTTGTTGACCAGGACGTCGATCGGCCCGAGCGCGTCGCGGGCCCGGGCGACGAGGCCGTCGAGGCAGCCCGGGTCCGCGAGATCCCCGACGATCGGCAGCGCCCGCCCACCGAGGGCCTCGATCGCGGCGGCGGTCTCTCGCAGGCTGCCCTCGAGATGGCTGTCGCGTTCGTCGAGGGTGCGGGCCGTGATCGCAACGGAGGCGCCCTCGGCACCGAACCGCTTCGCGATCGCGGCTCCGATGCCTCGGCTCGCCCCCGTGACGAGGGCGACGCGTCCTTCGAGCTCTCCCATCGGAATCTCCTCTGGCCGGGCCGCGGGCCGGGCCGCCCCGCTCGCCGCGACCGGATCGTCGAACGGACTAACGTCCCAGGATCTCACGGGCCGTGGCCGTCGCCCAGCGGTAGTCCGGCTTGCCGTTCGCCTGGCGCTGGATCCGGGGGACGCGCACCACGTGTTTCGGCGCCTTGTATGCCGCCAGCTTCGCCTTGACGCCCGCGATCAGAGCGTCGTCCTCGACGGACGTCTCCGCCAGCTCGACGACGGCCGTCACGACCTGGCCCCAGCGCGGGTCGGGAACGCCGACGACCAGGCAGTCCGCGACGGCGGGGTCGAGCTTGAGCGCCTCCTCGACCTCCTCGCCATGGATCTTCTCGCCCCCGGAATTGATGCACGCCGAGCCCCGTCCGAGCAGCACGATCGTTCCGTCCGCCTCGACCGTCGCGTAGTCGCCGGGAATCGAGTAGCGCCGCCCGCCGATCGTCGGCCAGGTCTCTTCACTCTTGATGGGATCCTTGTAGTAGCCGAGCGGCAGGGGGCCTCCGAGCGCAAGCCGGCCCGTCCGCTCCGAGCCGGGCTCGACCTCCCGCCCCTCATCGTCGATCACCTTCGTGTTCGGACCCAGGCGGAAGCGAGCGGTCGTGGTCGTTCCGGCGTCGGTCTCGAGCTTGGCGGCGAAGCCGACTCCCTCCGACGAGCCGAGCGAGTCCATCAGCCGCATGCGCGGGTTGTATGAGAGCAGGGCCCGCTTGATCGGCGCACTCCACATCACGCCCGAGGAGAGCACGAGGAAGATCGACGAGAGATCCCAGGGCTCGCCGCGTGCGGCGGCGGCGTCGAGCGCCTCGAGCATCGGACGCGCGAAGGCATCGCCCACGATCGTGAGGTGCGTCGCACGATGGCGCTCGACGCTCGCGAAGAGGGCGTCGCCGGAGAAGGAGCGTTCGGGCAGGGTGAGGACGGCGCCGCCCGTCGTGTGGGTCGTGAGGGCGGCGATGCCCGAGGTGCCGTGCATCAACGGGGCGGCGGCCAGCTGGCGCGTCGCGCGGCCCGAGGCGTGGATCGAACGCGCGCAGGCGACGGCCTCCTCGATCGTGCGCGGGACCTCGAGTCTGAGGCCGGCGTAGGTCGCCTGCATCGTCTCGATCATGCTCGCATGAGGCCACATCACGCCCTTCGGTCGGCCGGTGGTGCCGCCGGTGAAGAGCATCCAGAGATCCTCTCCCGAACGCGGGATGCGCGGGGCGGGGTCGTGGTCGGCGAGCCAGGCCTCGTAGTCGAGCGCCCAGTCGGGCGTCGTCGCGCCGCCGACCTGGATCCAGGTATGGAGCCCCGGGAGCGCGGCGCGGATCCCGGCGATCGCCGGGGTGAGGCTGGCGTCGAAGAAGAGCGCCTCGGCGTCCGCGTCGGAGAGCAGGGATCGGAGCTCGGCAGCGGTGTAGCGATGGTTGACGTTGAAGGGGGTGAGGCGTTGCTTGAAGCAGGCGAATTGCGCCTCGGAGTATTCGGGGCCGTTGTAGAGGGCGAGGCCGACGTTGGCCCGGAGCGGGAGCCCGCGCTTCGCGAGGGCGGCGGCGAGACGCGCGGCGCGTTCGTCGTACTCGCGCCAGCTGCGCCGGACGTCTCCGCAGAGCAGGGCATCCGCGTCCGGGATCGCATCGGCGATCGCCTCCCAGACGCTCGCGAAGTCGAGGCCGCTCACACCGTGCGTCCGGGGTGGGCGTCGCCCTGGCGAGTCGGCCCCGTCGTCGCGTCCGCCCTCATCCGACCAGGCCGCCGAGCTGGCGGAGCGTCGTCTCGGCCTCGCGCATCGTCTTCTCGACGATCTCGCGGCAGGACAGCACGTCATGGATCGCGCCCGCGCCCTGGCCGCATGGCATGGCCGCGCGCTCGGGGTCGATCCCTTCCGTGCGGCCGGCCAGCGCCGACATCACGTCGGTCCGCATCGAGGCGAACATCTGCTCGGGGAAGCGCAGGATCGAGTCGGGGTCGCGCTCGCGCTCCTCGACGTAGGCGTTCGTGATCACGCGCATCGGCTTGCCCGAATAGCAGCGCGTCACGATCGTATCCTCTTCGCGGATCTCGCCGATGCGCTTCTTGTAGACGTCGGCGGCGCGGGCCTCGTGGGAGGCGATGAAGCGCGTGCCCATCCAGACGCCCTGGGCGCCGAAGGCGAGGGCGGCGGCGAGGCCACGACCGTCGACGATGCTCCCGGCGGCGAGGACGGGGATGTCGACGGCGTCGACGACCTGGGGGATGAGCGCCATGCCCGCGACCCGGCCCGTATGACCGCCGGCCTCGGTGCCCTGCGCGACCACGACGTCGCAGCCCGCCTCCTGGGCGGCGATCGCGTGGCTGACCTTGCCGCACATGCTCATCACGAGCAGGCCTGCCTCGTGACAACGCTCGACGACGGGACCCGGGACCCCGAGGCCCGCGATGAAGGCCGAGGCGCCCTCTTCGATGATCACGTCGATCGCGGCCATCATCTGCTCGGGCAGGGCCGCGAGCAGGTCGACGCCGAAGGGCTTGTCCGTCTGCTCGCGGACGCGCCGCATCTCTCGGCGGATGCCGTCGGGCGACTCCGCTGCCATGCCGAGGGTGCCGTACCCGCCCGCCTCGGAGACGGCGGCACACACGTCGGCGTAGGCCACGCCGCCCATGCCGGCCAGGAAGATCGGGACCTCGATGCCGAAGAGCTCGCAGACGGGGGTCTTGATGGGCATGGCCGGAGGCTATCGCAGCGAGTCGCCGCGATCCGCGCCGCCACGGCCCGGGGCGTGCGACGCCGGGTCGCATCGTCCGGGTGTTCGCGGCACCCTCTGGACGGACTCGGCGGGTGTCGGCCCTTCGTCGTCCGTCCGACCTCCCCCCTTCGAAGGAGTCCGCGATGCCCGCCGTCCAGCCCCGTCCGGAGCAATTCGCCCGCTTCGCTGCGTGTCGGCCCGAGGGCCCGCTCTACATGCTGAACCTGCTCAAGTTCAAGCCCCGCGCCGAGTACGCGGACGGTCGCGAGAGCGACCTGACCGGCGAGCAGGCCTACGGGCTCTACGGCGCCGCGGTCACGAAGCTGATCGAGGCGATGGGGGGCGGGCCCGTCTGGTTCGGTCGGGCGAACGCGCTGGTGATCGGGGACGGCGACCTCGAGTGGGACGCCGTCGGGATCATGATGTACCCGTCCTTCGAGCACTTCACGGACATGATCCGCAGCGAGGCCTATCAGGCCGTCCACGTCCATCGCGACGCCGGCCTGGCGCACCAGCTCCTGATCCATTGCCAGGGGCCCGATCAGGCGATGGCGGCCCTCACCGGGGCCGGGAGCGACCTCAGTCCTCGCCACCGACCGTGAGGACGGGGCAGGGCGCCGTGCGCACCACGCGATCGGCGACGCTGCCGAGGGCGAGATGCTTGATGCCCGTGAGGCCGCGGGTCCCCATCACGATCAGGTCGGCCTTGCGCGCGCGGGCCTCCTCGACGATCGCCGTGGCTGCCTGCTGGTCGACGGCGACCCCGACCGCGGCGACCCCTTCCTTCTCGAGAGCCTTCGCCGCCTTTTCCACCTGCGCGTTCGCCTGCTTGGCGAGCTGCTCGTAGAAGCCCTCGGGCAGGATGTAGCCGCCGCCCGTGAGGGGCGACGCGACGGGGATGTCGACACGGTAGGCGTGCACGAGCACGAGCTGCGCCTCGAAATGCTTGGCGTAGTCGGCGGCGACGGCGACGGCGTGGTTCGCGCTCTCCGAGAAGTCGGTGGCGACGACGATGGTCTCGAGCTTCATGGTGGATCTCCTCGTGCCCCGGGTTCGGGGATGCGGCTGGACTTGGAAATGCAACCGCTGTGCCATGGCTTGCCGTGTGGCGTCGTTCGGCCCCGGCGCGCCTCGTGGACGGCGCGCGCCGAGAGCGCGAGCGGTCATCCGGATGGCCCGAGCGCGCACGGTTCTTCGAGGCCGTATGTCGCCACGCGTGGCGATCGGCCACGGCGCTCAGTCTCGCAGAGGATCGAGGTGGGATCCAGGTGGCACGCTTCGTGAAAGTTTGCGGCAGGACGAGGCGAGTCGTCCCGCCAACGGGGAGAATGACGTGACGAAGGGAGCGGCATCGGAGCCTGCGGCCGGAGACGCGTCGAACGGGACGTCCTCCGATGGGGAGGGGGCGCTCGCCGGGGGCGAGGGTCTCGTCGCGCTCGGGCGTGCGGACTGCGATCGGCTGCTGGCGGGCGGTGGCGTCGGGCTGATCGCGCTGCCGGGGTCGGGCGCGCCGGAGATGCGTCCCGTGAACTTCGCACTCCAGGACCATCGTCTGGTGCTGCGCACGGGCGTGGGGCAGATCCTGGACGCCGCACGTCGCGGCGACCCGGCGGCCTTCGCGATCGTTGCGGCGGACCGCTTCGAGCACACGGGCTGGAGCGTCGTCGTGCAGGGCCGGCTCGAAGAGTGCCCGCCGGGCGATCGCGCCTTCGATGCGCCGGTCCGTCCCTGGGCGCGGGCGTCGAAGGACGCCGTGGTCGCCCTGTCGATCGAGCAGATCTCGGGCCGCCGGCTGGCGGAGCGGATCGAGCCGTGAAGGCGATACCCGACGCAGGACCCGGGCTCGATCGCTGGGGGCGTCGCCTCGGCGACGGGAGCGAGGGCAGCCTCTTCATGGCGGCCTACCGCCACTGGTGGCGCGTCGAGTGGGAGGGGCTCGAGCACGTGCCGCGGGCGGGTGGGGCGCTGCTCGTGGCGAACCACGCGGGCATGATGCCCGTCGACGGCGGCATCGTGCAGTACGGCATCGAAGCGGAGCTCGGGCGTCGGGTCTTCTCCCTCGCGCACCATGGCTTCTGGCGCTTCCCCTTCGCGGGCACCGCGCTCAGTCGCATCGGCGGCGTCGTCGCCCATCCCGACAACGCCCAGCGTCTGCTCGGCGAGGAGGGTGCCCTCGTCGTCGTCTTTCCGGAAGGCGAGAAGGGCCCCGTCAAGCCGCGCAGCGAGCGCTACCGGCTGCAACGCTTCGGCCGGGGTGGCTTCGTCGAGACGGCGATGCGCGCGGGCGTGCCCGTCGTGCCGATCGCCCTGATGGGGACGGAGGACACGACCCCCGTCGTCGCGAACCTCGAGCTCGGGCGCCATCGCTTTCCGCTCACCCTGAACGCGCTGCTCTTCGGACCCGTGCTCGGCTCGATCGCATGGTTCCCGGCCAAGATCCGCGCGCGCGTGCTGCCGGCCGTCCACTTCGACGAGCCCGCCGGCCAGGAGCACTACCCGCGGAGCGCCACGATGGATCATGCGGAGCGCATTCGCGGCGACATGCAGGCGGCGCTCGACGAGCTGATCGCGGCGCGGGGGCATCCGTGGTGGGGATGAGGCGATGAGGCGCGTCGTCGTGCTGGGCGCGGGGCGACCGCTAGGCGCGCGGGTGCTCGCGGCACTCGAGGCCCTGCCCGGTGTCGAGCGCGCGATCGGTCTCGAGTCGCGGCCCGGCTTCATCCCGGACGACGGCCCCGGGATCGAGTGCCTCCCGTGGTCCCCGGACCATCGCGCCTTTGCCGAGCGACTGCGCAAGGACGAGATCGATACGGTCGTCGACTGTGCGCTCGTCGAGGCGCGCACGGGCGCCCGCGCGCGCACGCCAGGGGCGGACGTGATCGCGGCGATGTGCGTCGGCGCGGCGGTCGCGCACGACGACTCGCCCGTGCGTGGCTGGGTCGTGGTCTCGTCGACCGACTACTATCCGGCGTCGAGCTATCGCCCTCTACTCCATCGAGAAGAGGAGCGCGTCGGGGACTTCGCCACGGGGCCGGCCGAGACGATCGCCGAGGCCGAGGAGTACGTGCGGGCGATCGCCGAGCGCAAGCCCCACGTCGAGGTCGCCATCCTGCGCCTGCAGGCCATCGTGGGGGCAGGCTTCCGCGGGGCGCTGGCCGAGCTCTTCTCGCGCGATCGGATTCCGGTCTGTCCGGGCTTCGACCCGGCCGTGCAGATGCTGCATCCCGACGACGCCGTCGCGGCGATCGTCTGGGCCGCGGAGGTCGGCTTGACGGGTGTCTTCAACGTGGCCTCCTCGGGGTTGCTCCGCCTCGGCGAGGCCGTGCGTCGGGCCGGCGGTCGGCGCGCGGTCGCACTGCCCTTCGCGCCACCGGTCGGCCGCGCGGCGCTGCGAGCCCTGGGGCTCGCGCCCGTCGCCGGCGAGCTCTACGACCTGCTGCGTCATGGGAATGCGGTCGATGCAGGCAAGCTCGCGCGCGCCGGCTTCGAGGCGCGACGTACCCAGGTCGACTGCCTCGCCGCACGCGACGCCTAGCGCCACGGCCTCGACGACCGATCGGTCGCGACATTCCAGGACAGCTGTGCCTTTTCGTCGCGGATCCGGGCTCGCGCGCCCCGTCTGGTGCGCGTGAGCTGCGGTGCATCCGGCACGCGCGTTGCACTTCCGGGTCGCGCATGCCCGGACGTCGATCGGGGGCATGTGCGGGTCGGTCCTGCGACGGCAGGCATGGCATGGAAGGCCGCCCCGGTCAGTCGATCGAACAAGGAGTCGGCAATGCATTCCCGGGAACGATGGAAGACGAGTGCGGGCTACGCGAGGGCAGGCGTCGCGACGCGAGCGCGCGTCGACGCGCGGAGCGGCCTGGCTGCTCGGTCTCGTCCTGACGGGCCTCGTCTGGCTCGGCGCCGGGGCGGCCGCGGCCGTCGAGTGTGCGGGCGGCGAGCTGCTCCCGGACTTCAACTGTGATCGCGAGGTGAGACCCGAAGGTCATGTGGCGCCGATGTCGATGCCCTACCTCTTCGAGGATCCCTACATCACGACGGAGCTGAACCTCGTCGGCATCTACCACAACTTCCCCTCCGACTCGGTGTTCCAGGGCGGTGAGGCGGGCGTGATCGCGCTGCAGGCTCGGCTCGCACTGACCGATCGCCTCGGCTTCATCGCAACCAAGGACGGCTATACCATCCTGCGTCCCGACAACGGCTTCCTCGAGAACGAGGAGGGCTTCATGGACGTGACGATCGGGTTCAAGTACGCGGCGATCGACGACCGCGAGAAGGGCCTGATCGTGTCGCCGAGCCTGCGCTACGAGATCCCGCTCGGCAGTGACGACATGTTCCAGGGGCGTGGCGACGGCGTCTTCATTCCCGCCGTGAGCGCCTCCTGGGGCCCGAACGACGTCCACTTCATCGCGGACCTGGGGGCCCAGATCCCGATCGACGGCGACCAGGACAGCACGTCGCTCTTCTACAACTTCCACCTCGACAAGGCCTTCGAGGCCGACTGCATCCCCGGCGCCCGGTTCGTCGTGCCCTTCATCGAGCTGAACGGCATGAGCTGGGTGGACTCGGGCGACGGCTCGGCGACGGTCGATCTGCGGGACGGCAATCCGGTCGCCAATCGTGCTCCGCTCAAGGCGGCGCAGGACGTGCTCTTCGGCGCGGGCATCACCTCGCATCGCCGTTTCGAGGGTGCCGACATCGCGAACCTCGGCTCGTCGAACATGGCGGGCGAGACACTGATCACGATGGCGTGGGGCGTGCGGGTGCCCTTCGACAATGGCATCTCGACGGGCTTCTCCTACGAGCGCGTCCTGAGCCAGCGACAGGACATCTTCGAGCAACGCGCGACCTGGATGGTCAGCTACACGTTCTGAGAAGCGAGCGTCTCCGAAGACGCGCCCGGAGTGCCCCCGTCCCGACTCGTCGGGCGGGGGCACTCGCTCGTCAGGGCGTCGACTGCGTCGCGGCGTCGTCCTCGGGGCGGACGCCGGGCGGGAAGGGCGCCGTCAGGCCCATCAGCTCGCGCAGCTCCTTCAGCGTCGTCCAGACGTCGGCCGGCAGGTGCACGCCCGACGATCCGCCGAAGCCGAGCACCTGCGCCTCCTCGAGTCGGTTGTAGGCGCGTCGGGCGAGTGGCCCCTTCGGATCCGCACGGACGGCGGCCTCGAGATGGCGCTCCGAGAGGTTGACCCAGAAGCCATCGAGGCTGCGGGACTCGACCACCCCGAGCCAGTAGTAGGCGCGCGCCCGATCGAGGCGCTCGGCGTCCGTCGGGTTGCGATTCGCCTCGAGCTGGCGGACCTGATCCGCCTCGAGCCAGCGCACGAGCTGACTGGCCGCGACCAGATCCTGGATCAGGCCGTCCCGACCGAAGGGGCCCTCGTTGACGATGCTCGCGGTCTCCGCGAGCTCGACGCCCCGCTCGAGGGAGGGCGGGCGCTCGCCGCCGTAGCGCGCCGGATCGATCTGGGAGAGGGCCGTGCGCCAGCTCTCGAGGCGGCTCTCGAGGTAGACCGGCACGTCCTGGCGGCGCGACAGCCGTTCGAGCGTGCGCTTCGCGCGCGGGATGTCCGTGCGCACGCGCAGCACGACGTTCAGGTAGTCGACGAGCACGCCGCTCGCGTCGAGCTGGGCGGGCGCGACCTCGGGATCCGCCATCAGCGCCTCCCACGCCGCGAGCGCCGCGTCGAAGCGCCGCACGGTCACGTTCAGCCAGGCCTGCTCGCGTGGATCGAGGGCCTGGATCTCCACCTGGGAGAGCAGCTCGTCGGCGAGCGGGAAGCTCTGGCTCGAGGGCAGGCGCACGTGACACGACACGCAGTTCTGCAGGCTGCCCGTCAGGAAGAATCGTGCCTCGTCGAAGGCGCCCTGGCGGTAGTAGCCGTGCACCTGTCGGAGGTCGTCGGCGAGATTGATCGCGAGGGCGTCGAAGCCGACCTCGCGGGCCCGACCGTGCCGCTCGAGGGCGTCCGCCTGGCGCTCGAGCCGGTCGAGCGCCTGCAGGATCCGGGTCTGGTTCGCGGGATCGCTCCAGCGCCCCTCGTCCAGGCTCAGCGGGATCAGGACCTTCATCTCCTCGAAGACCGCGCGCATCGTCGGGCGCGGCTCGTCCGGCTCGGCGGCCATCGCGGTCGACGCCCCCGCGACCACTCCGGTCATGACGGCGATCAGGCCGCTCGCGGTGAGGCGCCGCGCGCCCCGGCGCCAGGTCAACGACGGCGACGAAGAGACGGATCGGTCGATCATCGGATTCCCCCCTGTCGCCGCGATCGATCGGCGACGTCTGGATGCGCATCGCGCACCGAATGGGCGCGGAGCATCGGCGTTTTCGGCGTTGGCCGCCACGGCGCGGCGGGGATCACACGCGCTGCGCGCTCCCGTCCCGTGACGACCGGCACCGTCCGTCGCGATCGGTGGGGGGGCGACGTGCCCGGATGTCGCCGATTGAGGCGAGATGGCACGTCGTGCGGACTCGGCCGTTCCGTCAGGCGTCCAGGAAGGCTCGGCAGGCCTCGATGCAGCGGGCGCAGGACTCGGCGCAGGCGGCGCACGAGTCGTGCTCCTGCGCATGCCGGCGGCACTCGCGCTCGCAGTCCTCGCAGACGGCGGCGCAGAAACGGACGACGGCCGCGAGATGCCGCGAGTCCATCGTCGCGAACTTCGCCAGGGTCTCACACGCCTGCAGCATCTCCTCGACCGACGCCGCGCAGGCGGCGAGGCTCGCGTCGCCCGTGGCGAATCGCTGGAAGCAGTGGGCCAGGCAGGTCTCACCGTCGGCGATGCACTCGCGGGCCGTTCGGGCGAGCGCGCTCCGTCCGGCGTGCTGCGGTGCGTGCGCGTGGTGCTCGACCTGCTCCGCGCTCGAGGCCTTCGCGTCGGAGCCGCCGAGCGCGCCGGCCGCGAGACCGCCGATCACGCCGGCGCCGGCGAACAGTAGGTGGCGTCGCGAGGTGGGGATGTCCCGGGGCTGCGTGTCTTCGACATCGGACATGTGGATCGTCTCCTCGGGCGGCGGCGAAGGGTCAGGTCGATTCGGGTGGTCGGAGCCCGGCCTACCAGCCGCGACTCCGGACGCTGTGGCATCCCGATGCGCCGCAGTCGGCGTTCTGCGCGACGGATCGGCCGCGGTGCTCCCCGGGCTCGTAGCGCCGGGCGTGACATCCCGCGCACTCGGGCTGGTAGGTCGGGTCGGACCAGGTCACGACGGCGTTGTTGCCCCCGTGGCAGTCGGTGCAGTCGAGGTTCACGCGGTGGTCGCCGGGGTAGGCGGTCCCGGCGTGGTCGTAGCGCTGGGGCAACCAGGCGTTCGTGGTGTGGCAGCGATCGCAGGACCAGCTCGTCGAGAAATGGCCGCGTGGCTGACCCGGCGCCATCGAGCCGTCGTGGCAGCCGTTGCAGGTGCCCGGCACGACACCCGAGTGATCGAACCGTGCGGCCGGCGACCAGCGGCGGGTCGAGTGGCAGAGCTCGCAGTCGTTGGAGGAGGCGATGTGGTCGCCGGGCTTGCCCCGGGCCTGGGACCCGTTGTGGCAGGCGAAGCAGCCGTCGACGATGCCTTCGTGGTCGAAGCGCGTGGTCTCCCAGGTGAGCGTGCCGTGGCAGGCGTCGCAATCCTGGGTCGTCGCGATGTGGTCCGCGGGCTTGCGGGTCGCCATCGGTCCCTCGTGGCAGCTGCTGCACTCGGCGCTCGTCGTCGAGTGGTCCATGCGCGCCGGCTCCCAGTAGTCCGTCGTATGGCAGTCGCTGCAGATCGCCTGGACCGGGATGTGGGTCGCGGAGGGGGCCGTATCGGCCATGCCCGCGCCGCCCAGATGGCAGGTGTTGCAGCGCGTCGGCGTGCCCTCGAATTGCGCGTTCGGATGGCATCTCGAGCACTCGACCCATTGGTGGCGACCCGTGAGCGGAAAGAGGGTCGTATCGTGGTCGAAGCTCGCGTCACCCGGCAGACCCTCGAGCTCGGCCGCCCGGGCGGAGGTCGAGGCGGACGTGCCGAGGAGGGCGAACGAGGCAAGCAGGAGGAGGATCGGGAATCCCGATCGATCGCTGCGGCCCCGAACCGCAAGGGAAGGTCGGCGCGCGGGCATCGGGTGTCCGGAAGGTTCGAGTCTGCACGGGTCTTCCGCGCTCATCGGGTCCATCACGCTCCGCCCCATTCCGCTCGGACTCTCCGCACCCGGCGCCCTGATCCCGAGCGCTGCGGCAGCGTCCGAGCGGAAAGGCGTCGAACGTTGCGCCGGCCCAGGGTCAGGGAATCTGCCCGGTCAAGAGGCTTGGCGCAAACGGGGCGTTGCCACTCGGCGCAGATGCGGCGTTGCCACTCGGCGCAGATGCGGCGTTGCCACTCGGCGCAGATGCGGCGTTGCCACTCGGCGCACGGTGCTACCACTCCCGATCCCGGACGCTGTGACAACCGGACGCGCCGCAATCGCGGTTCTCGCTCACCGTGCGATTGCGGTGCCGGTCCACGCCCTGTCGGTAGTCGTTCGCGTGGCACCCGGCGCAATCCGGCTGATAGGCCGGGGCGCTCCAGGTCACGACGTCGCTGTTGCCTCCGTGGCAGGCCCGACAGCTCGGGTTTGCGCGGTGGTCGCCGGGGTAGGCAGTGCCCGCGTGATCCCAGTTGTCCGGCAGCCAGGCATTCGTCGTGTGGCAATCGTCGCAGGAGCGGGTCGTGGAGAAGTGTCCCGTCGGCTGGCCCGTCGAGGTGGTGCCGTTGTGGCAGCTGTTGCACGTGCCGGGGGCCACGCCCGAGTGGTCGAATCCGGCGGGCGTCCACGCGTTCGTCGTGTGGCAGACCTGGCAGTCGTTGCCGCTCGCGATGTGGTTCGTGCTCTTGCCCATGGCCAGGCTGCCGTTGTGGCAGGTGAAGCAGCCGTCGACGATGCCCGTATGGTCCATCGTGGCGGGAGTCCAGCCGTTCGGCGTATGGCACGTCTCGCAGGTGTTGCCCGTCGGGATGTGGTTCGTGCTCTTGCCCGTGGCCGTGCTGCCGTTGTGGCAGCTGAAGCAGCCGTCCACGATGCCCGTATGGTCGAAGGACGCGGGCACCCAGCCGTTCGGCGTGTGGCAGTTCTCGCAGGTGTTGTTCGTCGGCAGGTGGTTCGTGGGCTTGCCCGGGACCGTGCTGTTGTTGTGGCAGCTGAAGCAGTTGTCCACGATGCCGGTATGGTCGAAGGTCGTCGCCGGCGACCAGTACTGGGTCGAGTGGCAGAGCTCGCAGGTATTCGGCGCCGGGACGTGGGTCGGCGACTTGCCCGGTACCAGGCTGTTGTTGTGGCACTGGAAGCAGTTGTCGAAGATGCCCACGTGATCCATGGTGGCCGGCGCGAAGCCGTTCGGCGTGTGGCAGTTCTCGCAGGTGTTGTCCGTCGGCAGGTGCATGGTGCTCTTGCCGCTGGCGAGGCTGCCGTTGTGGCAGGTGAAGCAGCCGTCGACGATGCCCGTGTGGTCCATCGTGGCGGGGGTCCAGCCGTTCGGCGTGTGGCAGGCCTCGCAGGTATTGCCCGTCGGGATGTGGTTCGTGCTCTTGCCGCTGGCGAGGCTGCCGTTGTGGCAGGTGAAGCAGCTGTCGACGATGCCCGTATGGTCCATCGAGGCAGGGATCCAGCCGTTCGGCGTGTGGCAGGTCTCGCAGGTATTGCCCGTCGGGATGTGGTTGGTGCCCTTGCCCGTGGCGGACGTGCCGTTGTGGCAGGTGAAGCAGTTGTCGACGATGCCGGTGTGATCGAAGGTCGCCGGGACCCAGCCGTTCGTCGTGTGACACGTCTCGCAGGTGTTGTTCGTCGGGACGTGGTTCGTCGACTTGCCCGTCGCCGTCGTGCCGTTGTGACAGGTGAAGCAGTTGTCCACGATGCCCGTGTGATCCCAGCCGGCCGGCACCCATCTGTTCGGCGTGTGGCAGGTCTCGCAGGTATTGCTCGAGGGCAGGTGGTTCGTGCTCTTGCCCGTGGCGGACGAGCCGTTGTGGCAGGTGAAGCAGCCGTCGACGATTCCGACATGGTTCATCGTGGCGGGTGCGAAGCCGTTCGGCGTGTGGCAGTTCTCGCAGGTGTTGCTCGTCGGCAGGTGGTTCGTGCTCTTGCCCGGCGCCTGGTTGCCGTCGTGACAGGTCACGCAGTTGTCGACGATGCCCGTGTGGTCGAAGGTCGTCGCGGGCGACCAGCGCTGGGTCGAGTGGCAGAGCTCGCAGGTATTCGGCGCGGGTAGATGGTTCGGGATCTTGCCCGTGGCGAGGCTGCCGTTGTGGCAGGTGAAGCAGTTCTGGAAGATGCCGACGTGGTTCATCGTCGCCGGCGCGAACGCGTTCGTCGTGTGGCAGTTCTCGCAGGTGTTGTTCGTCGGGATGTGGTTCGGGATCTTGCCCGTGGCGAGGCTGCCGTTGTGACAGCTGAAGCAGCCGGAGGTGATGCCGGCGTGGTTCATGCTGGCCGGCGAGAAGGCCGTCGTGTTGTGACAGGTCTCGCAGGTGTTGCCCGTCGGGATGTGGTTCGTGCCCTTGCCCGTGGCCGACGTGCCGTTGTGGCAGGTGAAGCAGTTGTTCACGATGCCGGCGTGGTCGAAGCTGGCGGGGACCCAGCCGTTCGGCGTGTGACACGTCTCGCAGATGTTGTTCGTCGGAATGTGATTTGTCGACTTGCCCGTCGCGATCGTGCCGTTGTGGCACGTGTAGCAGTTGTCGACGATGCCGGTGTGGCTCCAGGTCGCCGGCGTCCATCCGGTCGGACGATGGCAGGTCTCGCAGGTGTTGTCCGCGGGCATGTGGTTCGGGCTCTTGCCCATCGCGAGGCTGCCGTTGTGGCAGGAGTAGCAGTTGTCGACGATGCCCGTGTGGTCGAAGGTGGCCGGCGAGAAGCCGTTCGGCGTGTGGCAGTTCTCGCAGAGGTTGCTCGTCGGCAGGTGCGTCGGGCTCTTGCCGGGCGCCTGGTTGCCGTCGTGGCAGGATACGCAGTTGTCGACGATGCCCGTGTGATCGAAGGTCGTCGCGGGTGACCAGCGCTGGGTCGTGTGGCAGATCTCGCAGGTATTCGGTGCGGGCAGATGGTTCGGGATCTTGCCCGTCGCGAGATTCCCGTTGTGGCACGAGAAGCAGTTGTCCACGATGCCCGTGTGGTTCATCGTCGCGGGCAGCCAGCCCGCCGGGTTGTGGCAGCTCTCGCAGGTGTTGCCCGTCGGAATGTGATTCCGGCTCTTGCCGGTGGCCGTCGAGCCGTTGTGGCAGGCGAAGCAGCCGTCGACGATCCCGGTATGGCTGAAGGTGGCCGGGACCCAGCCGGACGGGTTGTGACACGTCTCGCAGGTGTTGCCCGTGGGCAGGTGGTTCGTGGTCTTGCCGGTCGCGGTGGTGCCGTTGTGGCAGGTGAAGCATCCGCTGACGACGCCCGTATGGTCGAAGGTGGCCGGCGTGAAGCCGCCGGGCGTATGGCAGTTCTCGCAGGTGTTGCTCGTCGGGATGTGGTTCGAGTCCTTGCCTCGGGCGCTGGTGCCGTCGTGGCAGGAGAAGCAGTTATCGACGATGCCCGTGTGATCGAAGGAGGTGGCCGGCGTCCAGCGCTGCGTCGTGTGACAGAGCTCGCAGGTGTCCGGCGAGAGCGGGTGGTTCGGGATCTTGCCCGTGGCCAGATTGCCGTTGTGGCAGGTGATGCAGTTGTCGGTGATGCCGACGTGGTTCATCGTGGCCGGGAGCCAGCGATCGGGCACGTGGCAATTCTCGCAGGTGTTGCTCGTCGGCAGGTGCGTCGGCGTCTTGCCCGTGGCGGTCGTGCCGTTGTGACAGGTGAAGCAGTTGTCCACGATCGAGGCGTGGTCGAATCGGGCGCCCTGCCAGCTCAGCGTGCCATGGCAGTCGGAGCACTGATCCGAGCTCTGGATGTGGCCGGCGGGCTTGGTCTGGGCGGAGCTGCCGAGATGGCAGCTGCTGCAGTTGCCTGTGATGGTGGAGTGGTCCATCCGGGCAGGCTCCCAGTAGCGGGTCGTGTGGCAGTCGCTGCAGGAGGTCTGGATCGGGACGTGGCTCGTCGAGGGGCGGGTCTCGGCGCGGGAGGAGCCGGCGCCGTGGCAGACGTTGCAGTTCATGGGCGTGCCCTCGAACGTGCCGTCGACGTGGCAGTCCTCGCAATTCGTCGTCTGGTGACGACCCGTGAGCGGGAATTCGGTCAGGTCGTGATCGAAGAAGGCGCCATTCGACTGCGCGCTCGCCGTATCGGAGAACGGCAGCGACGCGAGGGCGAGGGCGAGGACTGCGAGCAGGATCCGCTTCATTCTCGACCTCTCTGCCTTCTTCCGAGCCGGGCGGGCTTCCAGGCCTCGTCGCTATGACAGCTGTCGCAGGTCCGACCGAAGCCGCCTCGATGGACGTCGTCGTCCGAGTGGCACTCGACGCAGGCGTGGGCGAGCCGGATGCCATCCGGTGCGGGGCGATCGTGACAGGCCGAGCACTCGAGGCCCTCGTGGGCGCCGTGCAGGGCGAAATCGGTCTGCTTGTCGTGATCGAAGCGCCACACCTCCCAGCCGTTGGGTGTGTGACACATCGCGCAATCCAAACCCAGCGATCGGTCGTGGACGTCGTCCACTGCATGACACGCGACACAGTTCAGGCTCTGGCGCTTGAAGTCGTGACTCTCGTGACACGACTCGCAGGGCGCGACCGCGTGCATGCCCAGGAGCGGGAAGCGCGTGAGGTCGTGGTCGAAGCGGACGCGGGCGGTGAAGCCGTTCTCGTCGTGACACTCCGCACAATCCTCGCCGAGCGTGCCCTGATGCACGTCGTCTGCGCGATGGCACGTGATGCACGTCGCCCCCTCGTTCAGGGAAGCGTCGTTTCCCGTGTGGCAGTCGTTGCAGGGCACCTTTGCGTGGGCGCCCATGAGCGAGAAGCCCGTGCGGTCGCCGTGCTTGAACACGACTGGTGACCAGCGGGTCGAGTCGTGGCAATCGTCGCAGGTCGTCCCGAAGCGCCCGGCGTGGACGTCCTCGCTCGCGTGGCATCCCGAGCAGTCCTCGGGCAGCTCGCGCTCACCCGGCGGCTGGCGATGGCAGGTCGCGCAGGCCGTCTTCGCGTGGGCCCCGACGAGGGGGAAGCCGCTCTCCCGCTCGTGATCGAAGCCCTTCTTGGCCCAGCCCGCCGTGTCGTGGCAGCTCGCGCAGTCCTTTCCGAAGCGGCCGTCGTGCGCGTCGTCGATCGCATGGCAGGAGACGCAGGTCGTCGGCGTGTCCTCGTAGCGGGCGCCGACGTGGCAGCCGACGCAGGGAGCCTTTTCGTGTGCCCCCGTGAGCGGGTAGTCGGTCTCGTCGTGGTCGAAGCGCGTCGTCGTCCAACGCGTCTCGTCGTGGCACTTCGCGCAGTCCTCCGAGAGGGCGCCGTTGTGCGCGTCGTCGTCCCGATGGCAGCCGATGCAGTCGTTCGGGGCGTCCCGCCGTGCGACGTCCGCGACGTGGCAGCTCGCGCAGGCCGTGCTCTGATGGGCCCCGAGCAGGGGGTGGTCCGTCGTGTCGTGATCGAAGTTGGCATCGCTCAGGCCGCGGATGTCGGCGTCCCGACCGAGGTGCTCGGAGTGACAGAGCTTGCACTGACCCGAGCTCGCCAGGGGGTGTCGGCCGTGGAAGCCCTCGTGGGTCTCGATGTCGGCCGCGACCAGCTCGTGGCAGTCGAGGCAGAGCGTGCGCTGGGCCTCCACGTCGAAGGCCTTGTGACACGAGGCGCAGTCGGCCTCGTACTCCTCGTGCGCACTCACGAGCGGGCCGGGCATGACCATCTTCTCCCAGTCGAAGGCCCGGGCCGGATGCACGGCGGAGAACGTCACGAGCAGCGTGCTCCCGCACAGCAGCCACGAAAGGACGCCGCGAGCCCGGGGACCGGGTCCCGTCCGGGCGGGGCGATTGCTGCTCGAGGAGAGGGCCACTGCACGGGACTCCTGCGCTCAGTAGAGGTGCACGGCAACGACGTGCACGATCGCGGAGAGGAAGAGCAGGTAGGTCAAGGGGACGTGGATCGCGTGCCAGAGAGCGAAGAGCTGCTCGAAGAAGGTCAGCTGCGCCGCGCGCCGCATGAGCGTGAAATACTGCTTGAGCGAGTCGCGTGCCCAGATCGGGACCGGCTCCGGATGGGCGGCGCGCCGCAGGGCGGCGACGACGGCTCTTCGTCTCAGGAAGGCTCGAGGCCGCATGGACAAGGCCTTCACCGGGAGGAGCGGGAGCGGAGGCCGCGCCACGACGGACGCCGTGAACGCGTCGATCAGGGCACGGGCCTCGGGGACGTGGTCGAGCGCGCGCGAGAGCGGCTCGAGCTTTCCCTGTGCGTCGCGAATGTACGAGCCCACCGTCCGTCGCGACCCCGCCAGGCTTCGATACATCCGCCCATAGAGGAAGCGCCCCCCGACGCCGCTGCCCGCGACGGCGAGCATCGCGAGCATGGAGACCGTGGCGTTCATCGACTTCAGGTCGAAGTTGCTGTGGTAGACGATCGCGGTCGGACCGATCAGCCCGAGCATCAGGTGGGCTTCGAGCCACGACCGGATCGGCCCGACACGGCGCAGGAGTCGCACGCGCTTGCGAAGGGAGTAGCCGAGCAGCAGGGTCATCGCGCCGAGGCCCACGATGCCGAGCGCGTAGCCGACGCCGTTGCGCGGAGACATGTCCAGCGAGTCGATCCAGAGTGGACCGGCCCCGAGCAGAGCGAAGCACGTGACGCCGACGAGGAAGTGGGGGCTCACGAGTCCGAGGCCGGTGCCGCCATCTTCCTGCGCCGAGCGTTCGATGCCCTCGGACGTCGGTACCCGCACCGCCCCCGCCATGCTTCGACTCATCCTCCTGCCTGCGTTCGCCCCGAGTCGACGCTCGGAAGACGACCCTTCCGAGCAGTCCGTCGGCCCGCGCGTCCCGGCGATCCGACGACTCGAGCCGACCGTCGCCTCGGCGGGATGCACGGGTCGCCGCAAGGGCGTCCCATCGGCCCGATCGCTTCCATCGGATCGGCCGGCTCTGTTCCTGAGTATGGACAATATTGGTATTATTTTCCCAAAAATTGTCGGCGGCTGTGTCCATCGTCACCCTTGGCCCCGAATTGTTCGTCGAAGGGAATCAAGGGAGCCGATTGGGGCTCCGAACCCTCTGGGCGAGTCAATGGGCGCTCAGCGCGAGCCGGACGGGTCCGGACGCGTTGCGGCGCCCTCCTCGTATGCGCAGCTCCAGGATCGGATGGGTGGGATGGGGTCGCTCGGTCATCGAGAGCGCGTAGGGGGCTTCGTCGCCCTGGGATCGCTGGTGATCGCGATGCTCCTCCTCTTCTTTCCGACGGGGGCACGGGCGCAGTCGCGGGGCGGGCGGGCGTTCCGCTCCCTCGAGGTCCGGGAGATCCCGGACGGCTGGATCCTGGACCTCCGATTCGAGATCTCGCTGCGATACCTGCAGCATTCGCCACGGGGCCACGGCACGATGTTGCGCATCCAGGTGGATCAGCTCGACCTGAGCGGTGCATTCGAGCCCGATTCGCCGCGCGAGCTCCTGCCGATCCCGGCCGGGACCGACGCGCCCCTGGTCGAGGTGGCGTTCGATTCCTCGAATCCGGACGAGCGCCTCGTCGAGATCCTCTTCTCCGGCGACTTCGAGTTCACCGTGAGCCAGGGCGAGGATCTGCGTTCCCTGCGCATCCGGGTCGAGCGTGAGGGGGCAGTACGCCCGAAGGCCGCGCTCCCGCCCGAAGGCACGGCGGCACCGACCGGCGACGTCGATCCGAAGGCGGCGGAGCTCCTCGAGCGTGCCCAGCTCGCGATCCGCGATGGACAGCTCGACCTGGCGATCGCGCTGCTGACCCGGGTGCTCGAGAGCGCCGCGACGCCGGGCGTCGGCGGCGCGCGGCGACGCGCCCTCGAGCTGCTCGGCGTGACCCACGAGAGACGTGGGCAGATCGCCCATGCCCGCGCGGAGTACGAGCAGTTCCTCTCGGAATACCCGGCCGGCGAGGACGCCGATCGCGTCCGGCAGCGTCTCGATGCGCTGATCACCGCAGACGCCGCCCCGACGCCCGAGCTGCGGGACGTGCCGCCGTCGGCTCGCAAGGCGGCGGCCCAGCGCGCCCGGAAGAAGGGAAGCCTCTCGCCGGAGGTCTTCGGCAGTCTGGCCGTCACCTACTTCCGGACCGAGTCCATCGACGAGACTGCGGGCGCGACCTTCCTCCGTTCGGACGTGCTGAACGACGCGAACGTCACGGGACGGCTCACCTGGGGCGATTGGCAATTCCGGGGCGACTTCGCCGGCACCTACGACGTCGACCTCAGCGATACGGGGCGCAGCGACGATCGCCGCTTCAGCCGTCTGCGCCTGCAGGCCGAGAACCGCGAGCGGGGTCTCGAGCTGACGGTCGGACGCCAGCGTCGCAGCGACGGCGGCGTGCTCGGCCGCTTCGACGGGGCTTCGGGTCGGATCCGGGTCTGGGATGGCATCTCCCTCTCGACGGTCGTCGGCATGCCCGTCGCCAGCACGTCGGACAGTCGGCCGAACACGGACTCGGTCTTCGCCGGAGCGGCGGTCGATTTCTCGGACCTGTGGATCGAGGGGCTCCGTGCGCAGATCTACGGGATCGGCCAGAACACCTTCGGGCTGACGGACCGGGCCGCGATCGGGGGTGAGGTCCGCTACTCGAACCCCAAGGGCTACTCCTTCGCCTACTTCGACTACGACGTCTACTTCAAGGTGCTGAACACGGCGATCCTCTCGGGAACCTGGTTCGCGCGTCCGGATACGGACTTCCGTCTGCTCGTGGAGCGGCGCAACAGCCCGGTCGTGACGATGCAGCTGGCCCTGCAGGGGCAGATCTCGCCGGACCTCGGTGCCCTGCAGGATCGACGCTCGACGAGCGAGATCCGCCAGCTGGCGCTCGACCGGCTGCTCCCGATCTGGACCGGGAGTGCCGGCGTGACCCATCGACCGAGCCAGAAGTACCAGCTGTCGGGGGACGTGACGGTGACCTATCTCGGTGAGACGAAGACGAACGCCGACGTGCCGGGCACGGAGGCGGTCGGCCCCGACGTCGCGACGACGGTCCAGCTGCTGGTGAACGACTGGCTGCTCGAGGGCGGCGTCGGCAGCGTCGCCGTGCGCTACTACGAAGGCGAGAACACGCGGGCCCTCGCCGTCTCGGGCTATTCGCGGTTCCGCTTCGCCAAGCAGGTGCGGGTCAGCCCGCGGCTGCGCTGGGAGTGGCGCGACTCCGTCGTGCAGGGCGGCCGATCGAGTCTCCGACCGAGTCTGGAGGCGGACTGGCGGATCGGGCCGGTCCTGCTGAGCGCCGAGGGCGGGATCGAGTGGGTCGAGCCGCTGCCGGGCAGCGACGATACGCGTCAGTCGACCTACTTCGTGCAGGCGGGCGGTCGATGGGAGTTCTAGCTCCTGAGGGGGGAGATGTTCGGGCTGCGGCGCCTTCGGGTGCGCGGCGAGCGGGGTGCATGTCGTGACCACGATCGAGGGCATCGTCGTCTATTCGACCATCATGATCCTGACCTGGTGGCTCTACGCACGATCGCGTCGGCGGACGCACGCGTACGCCTCCGCCGTCCTGCAGGAGTCCCAGGAGGCCGGGCTGATGCAGCCCGCGTCGCTGCATCCGATCGTCGATCCGGCGAAATGCCTGGGCTGTGGGACGTGCGTCGACGCCTGCCCGGAGAAGAAGGTGTTGGGTCTGGTGGCGGGCAAGGCGGAGCTGATCACGCCCGCCAACTGCATCGGCCACGGCGCCTGCAAGTCCGCCTGCCCGCTCGACGCGATCACCCTCGTATTGGGTACCGAGGAGCGCGGCGTCGACATCCCGACCGTCTCCGAGACCTTCGAGACGAACGTGCCGGGGCTCTTCGTCGCGGGCGAGCTCGGGGGCATGGGACTGATCCGGAACGGCATCGAGCAGGGCAAGCAGGCCATGGCCTCGATCGCGGAGCGCGTCGCGCGCGCGAAGATGGACGGGGCCGACCTGCTCGACGTGGTCATCATCGGCGCCGGCCCCGCCGGTCTCGCCGCATCGCTTGCGGCGACCGAGCGCGGCCTCTCCTTCGAGACCCTCGAGCAGGAGTCCCTCGGCGGCACGGTGGCCCACTACCCGCGCGGCAAGATCGTCATGACCGCGCCGGTCGACCTGCCGATCTTCGGCAAGGTCAAGCTGCGGGAGACGACGAAGGAAGCCCTGCTCGAGCTCTGGGAGCGGGTCATCGCCGAGACGGGCGTCCGCATCCGCTACAGCGAGCGGGTCGAGAGCGTGCAGCGCCAGGCCGACGGCACCTTCGAGGTCCGCTCGAGCTCCCATCGACTGCGCGCAAAGGCCGTGCTCCTCGCGATCGGGCGCCGCGGCACGCCGCGCAAGCTCGGCGTGTCCGGGGAGGAGCAGGACAAGGTCGTCTATCGCCTGATCGATCCCGCCCAGTATCGCGGGAAGCACGTGCTCGTCGTCGGCGGCGGCGACAGCGCGCTCGAGGCGGCCTGGTCCCTGGCGGACGAGGAAGGGACGGAGGTGACGCTCTCCTATCGCAACGAGGCCTTCGGCCGCGCCAAGCCGAAGAATCGCGAGTCCATCGAGCGGGTCCGAGCGGCCGGTCGGCTGAACGTGCTCCTGAGCTCGAAGGTCACGAACATCGGACGCGACACGGTCGAGCTCGAGACCCAGACGGGCTCGCTCACCCTCGACAACGACGTCGTCATCGTCTGCGCCGGCGGCATCCTGCCGACCGACTTCCTGCGCTCGATGGGCATCGACATCGTGACGAAGCGGGGCGAGGCATGAAGCGCCTCGCCGCGTCGGTCGGTCTCGCAACCGCGCTGACGATCGGGGCGTGCACGGCGCTGGTTCCCGCGTGGCCCGCGGCGGTGGCGGCCCAGGAGCTCGGCGAAGCACCCCCCGAAGAGGATCCGGCGATCGTCGAAGCGCGCATGGCCGTGCGTCGCCGCGACTTCGAAGGGGCCGTCCAGCTCTGGCGGCGCGCGGCGGCGCGCGGCAATCACGAGGCCGAATACCGCCTGGGCGTCGCCCATCGTTCGGGGCAGGGCGTGCCGAAGGATCTCGACGAGGCCGTACGCTGGTTCCGGGCCGGAGCGGAGGGCGGCGACGACGACGCGCGCTTCGCCCTGGCGATGCTGCTGCGCGACGGGCGCGGCGTGGCGCGCGACCGCGACGAGGCCATCCGGCTGCTCGAGCTCGCCGCGCGCGCGGGCCATCGCGAGGCGCGCCAGCAGCTGAAGGAATTGCGCGAATCCGGCGCCGTCGCCTACTCCGCCGCAGCGTCCCGTGTGCGCGCGCATCGCCTCGATCCGCGCGCCGCCCTCGAACAGTCGATCCGGGTGGGGGATCCGGGCTCGGCGCGGGAGGCGCTGGCACGCGGCGCGCCGATCGACGGCGCGCCCGGCGACGATCAGCACTGGCGTCCTCTGCTGCTCGCGATCGATCAGGATCAGCCGGACCTCGTGCGCCTGCTGCTCGACCATCGCGCCTCGCCGGGCGTCCGTTCGCGGGCCGGCGAGCCGGCGCTGATCGAAGCCGTCCGCGCCGGCAACCGCAAGATCGTGCGGATGCTGTTGGCCGCCGGGGCGCCAGCCGACGAGCGCGCCGCCTCCGGATACACGGCGCTCATGGTCGCGGCGCAGGCCGGCCGGGCCGACCTCGCGCGGGATCTGATCGGAGCTGGCGCCGACGTCCGCGTGACGCTCGACGACGGCTCCAGCGCCGCATCCGTCGCGCGACGCTTCGGGCATGTCGACCTGCATCGGGATCTCGTGCGTCGCGGCTCGCCTACCACGGTGGGCCCTTCGCCGGCCGCTGCGCTGGCTCTGGCGGGGGCGGGTGCGAAGGGTGACGACGTGACGATGCCGCCGCTCGTGGAGGCCGCACGCCGCGGCGATGCCACGCTCGTCGGGCAGCTGCTCGACCGGGGCGCGCGAAGCGACGTGCATGATTCGGGCGGGGAGACGGCGCTCACGCGTGCGGCAGCCGGAGGGTACGTCGAGGTCGTGCGGGCATTGCTCGCCGCGGGCGCTGCGGTCGATGCGCCGGGCGCGGGGGGGACCACGGCATCGATGCAGGCGATGGGCAGCACGGAGCCGGGTGCCGACGCCGTCTTCGCGCTCCTCCTGCGCGCCGGCGCCAGTCCACATGCCCGGGACGGGATGGGGCGAGCGGTCGTGGACTTCGCGTCGGCGGGTGCGAGTCCGGCCAAGCTCGACGCGCTGCGCGAGGCCGGGGGCTCCTGGACCGCGGCGAGCATCGGTGCGGCGCTCTCGGAGGCGAGCGCTGCCGGCCGGCGAGGCGTTGCCGAGGCGCTGCTCGGCCAGGTCGAGCGGGACGAGGACGTCGTGCGCGCGCTCTGTCGCGCGATCGAGCAGGGGCAGCGCGAGATCGAGTCACTGCTGCTCTCGCGCGGGGCCTTTGCGAATGGCGACTGCGGTGACGCGCGCACGCCGCTCTCCGTGGCCGCCCGCCAGGGGGACGCCGCGCTCGTCGAACGCCTGCTCGGGGCGGGCGCCGATCCCGCGCGCGCTCCGGAGGGGCAGGATACGGCGCTGATCGCCGCGGCGAGTCGCGGTCATCTCGCGATCGTCGAGCGGCTGCTCGAGGCCGGCGCCGACGTCAATCGCCGCGGCGCTCGTCGGATGACGGCCCTGATGGCGGCGGCCTCGAACGATCACGTGGAGGTCGTCGAGCGACTGCTGGCGGCCGGCGCCGATCGCGGCATGCGCAGCGACACGGACCACACGGCCCTCGAGATCGCACGCCAGGCCGGCGCCGAGACCTCCGCCGAGCGGATCGAGTCGCGTCGCCCGGGCCTGCGCGGCTGGCTCCCGGGTGGGGCGCGTTAGGTCGGACGTCGCGGGCCGCTCTCGGGTCCCATGCCTCGCGCCTCAGCCGCCCAGCAGCACACGCAGGCCCCACAAGAGTCCCGCCCCGGCCACGAAGGCCGAGAAGTGCAGGAGCGACGCCGACGCGTCGCCGTGGCGCGTCACCTCGGGCACGAGATCCGACGCACCGATGTAGACGAAGTTGCCCGCCGCGAAGGGGACCAGCCAAGTCACGTCGAGGGTCGCGGCGCCGGCATACGCGACGAGCCCGCCCACGAGGAACGTGAGACCCGAGAGCAGATTGAAGAGCAGGGCGCGACCTCGCGGCCAGCCGCCGTGGACGAGGACCCCGAAGTCGCCGAGCTCCTGGGGGATCTCGTGTGCAGCGGCCGCGAGCCAGGCCGCCAGGCCGAGGCGCAGGTCGACGAGCATCACGCCGGCGACGCCGAGGCCGCCGAGGAAGTTGTGCAGGCCATCGCCGAGCAGCACGAGGTAGGTGAGCGGCTGTCGGCAGGCGGCGTCCGCGCGCTGGCAATGGTGCCAGTGGAGCAGCTGCTCGAGTCCGAGGAAGAGCGAGAAGCCCGTCATCAACGCGAGCGCCGACGAGATCGGATCGAGTCCGCCTGCGAGGGCCGCGGGCAACATGTGGAAGAACGCACCGCCGAGCAGCGAGCCCGCGGCGAAGGCCACGAGCGGTCGCACCAGCCGGGCCAGGCGCGCTTCGTCGAGCAGCAGCGTCACACTGCCCACGAGCGCGATCGCGCTCATGGCCAGGCCGCCGACGACGATCGCCAGCAGGGGAGGCACGGACTCGAGCGGGGGCGGACTCATGCGGGGGACTCCGGCTCGGCGCTTCGATAGCAGACGTCTCTGCGTGTTGCGTTGCAAGGGGCCGCGTCGGGTCGCATCGCATCCCGTCCCGTCGCGTCGACCGGAGCGGGTCGATGGGGGCGGAGCCCGTGGCGCCGTGTCACGCGCGAGGTCACGGACCTCGTCGGGCTGAGCCCTTGGCGTGCGACGTTGCGTTCGGTCCGCTCGGGAGGGTGGCGCGCTTCCTGCAGCCCCGGGGAGCGGACCGGACGCCGCCCGCGTCGGTCGGATCGGGGAGGATCCGCGATGAGCAACCCGGAGGCCGCACGCGCCTTCCTGATCGGAGAGATCGAGGCGCTCGAGCCCTTCGACTGCGTCGTCGTCGCGACGGTCGGTCAGATGCTCCAGGCGACGGAGGTGACGCGACGCGAGGACGGCGCCCTCGAGGTACGGGTGCCCGGACGCCCGACGCCGCTGCCGGCCCTCACGGCCGCAGAGCGGGAGGCGTTGAACGCGCGCGGCTTCGAGTCGAGTGCGCCCGAGGATCCGGTCGTGTCGTGGACGCACGAGGCGGAGAGCGCCGAGCAGGCGGTGGACCTGCTGCAGGAGGTACGGGTCACGGTCTTCGGTGCGAAGCCCGACGCCCCGATCGACATCGCCCACGGCAGCCACCGCCTCGAGCACGAGGCCCGCAAGAAGCTCGCCGTCGCCCGTGAACGCATCGAGTCGATCGTGCAGGACATCCTCGGCCGTCCCGCCCGCCGCGATCCCGACGGCGACTACGTGCTCCCGATCGGGAACGTCCACGTGATGGTGGCGCCCCGGGCCGGCCTCGACGGCGGCGTCGTCATCCGGGTCTTCGCGATCACGAACGTCGGCATCAACGTGACGGCGGAGCTCGCTCTCTTCCTCGCGCGACTCAACTTCGGTCTGATGTTCGGTCGCTTCACCCTCGACGTGGAGCACCGCTCGATCTGGTTCGACGAGACGCTGCTCGGCGAGCAGTTCCGGGAGGAGGAGCTGCGCTTCGCGGTGCAGGTCGTCGCCTCGACCGCCGACGCCTGGGACGATCGCCTCCGCCAGATGTTCGGCGGCGTCACGCATCAGGAGGTGCTGTCGGGCAAGGCGGCCCAGGCACCGCCGCCGAGCAAGCCGGGCGAGGGTGTCGGACTCTATCTCT
>JACKFD010000015.1 GCA_020632655.1 Spirochaetaceae bacterium | reverse complement strand
TCGAGGACCGACGACTGATCGCAGAGAGCGTGCTGGCCTTCCGCGATCGTCTGGCCGGACTCGAGGGTGCCGCGGACCGAGACGCGCAGCGCGACGGACTCGAGCAGGAGGCCCGCGCGTTGCTGCGCGCGCTGCCGCTCGCGGTGCTCGAGCCCGAGCGGGTCGCCGAGGCGGCGCGGCTCTCGGACGCGTGTCTGGCGCTCAGCGGGACCTACGCCCGGGAGCTCCCGCGACACGAAGCCGTCTATCGGAGTCTCGGCGAGGACCTCGAGGCGATGATCGCGCGACTCGTGCGGCTCGCGGAGGAGAAGGCGCCCACGGAGCGCTTCTTCGAAGAGGTCCCGAACGCTTCGGCCGGGGACTGATCGCACCTAACGCCCGACCAGCTCGACGACCCCTTCCTGCACGAGCCCGCGGAAGATCTGGAGGCAGGCCTCCGTGTCGACGAAGGCGTCGTGGGCGCCCTCCAGCTCGCGTCCCGTGTAGTGGAGGTAGGCCTCGGCGAGGGTCGGCCACTTGTAGCCGTATTTGCCCGGGAGCTTGAGCACGTCGGTCGAGGCCTCCTTCGTGCAGACGAGCTGGCGACCGTCCATGCGATGGGGCTTCCTGCCGAGACGGAAGAGCGCCGTCTTCATGATCGAGGCGTCGAAGGAGAGGTTGTGGGCGACGATGATGTCGGCCTGCAGACAGGCCTGGTTGAAGAGCGAGCAGGCGACGACGGACTCGATCCCATAGCGCGCGCAGTCCTCCTCGGAGATGCCGTGGGCCTCCTGGGCACCGGGATCGATCCGTGCGCCCTCCGGCAGCTTCACCAGCATCGAGGTCCGCGCCCGCGGCGTCCAGTCCGCGGTCTCGACGAGCATCATCCCGAGCTGGATCAGGTCGGGTTGGCTCGGATCCTCGGGCGGCTTGCGGAACTCGACCATGCCCGTGGTCTCGGTGTCGAAGATCAAGGCCTTCACGCGTCCCCCCACCCGACGCGCGGACGCCTCGCCCGACGCGCATCGCCCGCGGTGGTAGCACAGCGCCCGGGATCGCGAAGCCGCGACGCATCGGGCGGGCCGAACAAGGCCAGCGACCGGACGACGACTACTGCCGCGCGGCGGCCTGCGCCCGCCTTCGCCGCCAGCCCTCGACCACCGCGAGCAGCGCCGGCGCCACGAGCAGGTCCGCCAGCAGCGCCACGACCGCCGCCCACGCCGAGAGCAGCCCGAAGGTCTGGATGTTCTTCATCTCCGAGAGGCCGAAGATCGCGAAGCCCGCGGCGAGCACGAGGCTCGTGAAGAGGAGCGCCGAGCCCGTCGTGCGAAGAGTCTCGCAGACGGCGAACTCGAGATCGCCGGTCTCCTGGAAGTAGCGATGGAACTTGTGCATGAAGTGGATCGTGTCGTCGACGGCGATCCCGATCACCATCGCCCCCACGATCATCGTCGTCATGTCGAGCGGCCGACCCAGCCAACCCATCACCCCGAGCACGGCCACGACCGGCAGCAGGTTCGGCACCATGCTGACGAGGCCCCGCCGCAGACTGCCGAGCAGCAGCATCATCAAGGGCGTGATCACGGCGATCGCGAAGGCGTAGGAGCGCACCATGCTGCTGATCACCTGCTCGAAGATCTTCGCGAGCAGCGGCATCAGCCCCGTGAGCTCGTAGTCGGCGCGCCCCGCCAGCCGCGACTCGACCTGCTCGCCGACCCGCGCGAGGAAGGGCGGGAAGGCCAGCGCGTCGGTGAAGGGCACGCGCAGGTTGAGGCGTGCCTGACGGTACGTAGAGTCGACCCACTCCTCCGTGTCGTCGCTGCCGCTCGACTCGAAGAGCAGGAGCTCCTGGGCGATGGCCTGTCGCGTCTCGGGGATGCGGCGCATCCCGGGGCGGTTCTCGTTGAGCGCCTGATGCGTCTCCTCCACGATGTCGCGGATCGAGATCGCGTGACCGACGACGATCGGGTCCCGGGCGAGGCCGGCGATCTCGCCTTGCAGTCGCTCCATCTCGTGCAGCAGCCAGGGTTCCTGGACGGCGCCGGCCTCGCGCCCCTCGAAGACGACGTCGAGGGTGACCGAGCCGCCGAGCGCGCGGTCGAAGGCGGCCGCACCCGTCACGAGCCAATCGTCCTCGGGAAACCACTTGAGGCCGTTGTGGCTGAAGGTCGTCTGCAGCGCGCCGAGCACGGCGATCGCCGTCAGCCCCGCCGTCGGCACGAGCACCCGCCACGGATGCCGCACGGAGAAGCGGCCGACCTCGACGAGGAAGGACTCGAGCGGGAAGACCCCTTCGTTCGCGATGCGTCCGCGTCGTGGCACGGGCAGCGGGAAGATCGCCAGTAGGGCCGGCAGCAGCACGAGCGTGTAGCCGAAGGCGAGGGCCACGCCGATCGGCGCCAGCACGCCGAGATGCCGGACGGCCGCCATCTCCGCCGTCACGAAGGAGAGCATGCCCGCCGCGGTCGTCACGCTCGTCATCAGGACGGCGAGGCCCGCGTGCCCGAGCGCGTGGGCGACGGCATCCTCCGGCGCCTCGCCCTCCATGCGGCGGCGGTAGACGATCGCGAGGATGTGCACGGCGTCGCAGACGCCGACGGTCAGCAGGAAGACCGGCAGGATCTGCACGACGGTCGAGCCCGGGATCCCGAGCAGCACCATCGTCCCGAGCGTCGCGACCAGCGACAGCAGCACGACCAGCAGCGGCAGCACGACCCCGCCCACGCGACGGAAGAGCACGCCGAGCACGATCGCCATCAGGACGAGGGTCACGGGCATCAGCAGCCGGAAGTCCCGGGTCATGCCCGTGTTGATGCGGTAGGTGACGGCGGGCGCGCCAGCGAGATGGATCTCCACGCCCGGCGCGCGGTAGCGCTCCGCGAGCGAGAGCATCGCTGCGACGAGCTCGTCGCCCTCCTCCGCCGTCAGGAACGCGGGCCCCGGTCCGCCGCCCCGCCGCCTCGGCCCATCCGGCGCTGCGCTGCCCCCGCCTCCGGCGTCGAAGCCCTCGAGCAGGTCCTCGGCGCGACCACGCGTCGTGTAGGTCTCGGGTCGGATCGCGATCGCGGCGACGCGGCCGTCGGCCGAGAGCAGCGCGTTGCGGTAGAGGGGATTCGACGTGGCGTAGGCCCGGATGGCGTCGAGCTCGGCCTGTGTCTCGGGCCAGACCTCGAGCAGCTCCTCGACGACGAGTCCGTCCGCATCGCCGCGGGTGACCCGGGCATTCAAGAGGCTCTCGACCTCGACGACGTAGGGCACCTCGTCCTCGATCGCGCGATGCAGCGAGCGGATCCGCTCGAGCCCCTCGAAGGTCCAGAGGTCGTCGCTCTCGACGGCGACCAGCAGGCGGTCGTCGCGGCCGAACTGGTCCCGGAAGGCGTTGTAGACGACGACGGCGGGATCGTCCGGTAGCAGGAAGGCGTCGGTCGAGTTGTCGATCGTCAGCTCGGGGATCCGGGCGACCAGCCAGCCCGTCACGATCAGACAGCACGCCACCGCGAGGAAGCGATGGCGGAAGACGAGGCGGCCCCAGGCTTCGAAGCCGGCCTCGACGCGGGATTGCCATGCTCTGGTGGGGCTCGTCCCCTGGCTCATCCGGGCTCCCTTCCGACGTCGGCACCCGCTCGGCCCGACGCGTCTTCGGCGCGCCGGGCGCGACGATACCGACGGATCGCGACACGCGATGCGAGCGCAACCAAAGGTGGCGTCCCCGATCGACGTCCCCGGACACGTCCCGTCGATCCCCTTTTCCGGCCTCGGGATCTGGGGTTTACTGCGGCCTGCGTTCGACCGACCCTGCCGGGGTCGACCCCCTTCTTCTCGTGGAGGATCGGAATGCCGCGCATCGTGCGACCCGGACTGGCGCCCCTCTTCTTCGCCGCCTGCCTGCTGACGGCGGGCCTGGCGGGCGGCCTCGCGGCGCCGGCCGCGGCCGACGACCCGAAGGCGCGCGAGATCATGGTGCGGGTGGACGAGCGCGACGACGGGGACGACCAGACCTCGAACCTGCAGATGATCCTGATCGACAAGAACGACAAGCGGCGGGTGCGTGAGCTGCGCTCGTTCTCCAAGGACAAGGGCGAGGACACCTACTCGATGATGTTCTTCCTGAGCCCCGCAGACGTCGAGGACACGGGCTTCCTGACCTACGACTACGACGACGAGGCGAAGGACGACGACCAGTGGCTCTACCTGCCGGCGCTGAAGAAGACCAAGCGCATCGCCTCGAGCGACAAGAGCGGCAGCTTCATGGGCTCGGACTTCTCCTACGCGGACATGACCGACCGACCGCTCTCGAAATACGACTACAAGCTCCTCCAGGAGGCGGAGGTCGGCGGCCATCCGGTCTGGGTGATCGAGGCCGTGCCGCGGGACGAGGAGGAGATCGACGAGACCGGCTACACGAAGATGATCGTATTCGTCCGCAAGGACAACGACGTCGTGATCCGCTCGAAGATCTGGGTGAAGCAGGGCAAGCGGAACAAGTATCTCGACGTCGAGGAGCTCGAGCAGATCGACGGCATCTGGGTCCCGACGCTCATGACGATGACGACCAAGAAGGGTGACCAGACCCTCCACAAGACGATCCTGCGGACCTCCGACGTGAAGTTCGGCCAGGCCCTCGACTTCGATCAGTTCACCGTCCGCGGACTCGAGACCGGTCCCTGAACGATGCGCGCGAGGCTCTTCGCGGCGGCGCTGATCGGAGCGCTGGGCGCCTTCCTCGCGCCCGCTCCGCTCGTCGCGGAGGACGACCTCGACGATCTGATGGGCGGCTTCGACGACGGGTTCGACGAGAGCGCCCTCGAAGGTCTCGATGACGGACCGCCCGAGTGGCTGGCCGCCCTGCCCGGCGGCGAGCTGCTCTACGAGCACGTCGACCTCTCGGGCTCCGTCGCCTCCGGCCTCGTCTACAGCTACATCGACCACTCCGTGCCGCATTTCGACCAGCCCGGCCGCTTCAGCAGCTTCGGCAAGCTGCGTCGGCTCGACCTCGACTTCTTCCTGCAGCTCGACATCGAGCTCCCGAACGAGTGGACGATCCGCGCCGAAGGCCTCGGCTGGTACGACTTCGCCTATCGCATCATGGGCCGCAGCGACTACGGCGGACAGGTCCTCGACGTCTACGAGTGGCAGGTCGACACGGGCGAGGTCTACGTCGCGGGGCCCATCACCTCGAACCTCGACCTCACGATCGGCCGCAAGATCGTCAACTGGGGCCGCTCCGACACCTTCCGCGTGGTCGACGTCGTGAACCCCCTCGACAACAAGGAGCCCGGCCTCGTCGACATCGAAGACCTGCGCCGCCCGAAGGCGATGGTCAAGCTCGACGCCGTGTCGGGGCCCTGGAGCGGTCAGCTCCTCGTCGTCCCCGAGCGCCGCTACGACCGCCAGCCCCCGCCCGGCAGCGACTTCTTCCCGAACATCCCCGCCGGCTTCTCTCCCAGGTTCCCGATCGACGGGCGCAGCGAGTTCGACGGCACCCCCGGCATCGCCGCCAAGTTCGACGGCCGCTTCAGCGGCTGGGACTTCTCCCTCTACGGCGCCTGGGTCGACGAAACGAGCCGAGTCATCGACTTCGAGCCGCCCACCGGAATCCGTGCCGAGTCCAACCGCTTCGGCATGGCCGGTGCGGCGGGCAACTTCACGCGGGGTCCCTGGCTGCTCAAGGCCGAGCTCGCGTACCTGACCCAGATTCGCGTTCTCCGCATCAAGCCGAACCCGCCCATGGCCTTTCCGCCCTTCACGCTCTTCAACGACGACAAGGACCGGATCGACGCGATGGTCGGCGTCGAGTACTACGGCCCCGACAGCCTGACGATCGCGGTCGAGGTCGTGACGCGGCAGATCCTGAACTACCCGGGCCGCCAGGGCGTCCCCGACCTCTCGACCCAGAGCAACTTCGAGACGGGTCTGCGCATCACGCGGCCCTTCCTCCGGGAGCGACTGGATCTGACGGCGCTGGCCGTGATCCTCGGCGAGCGCGCCCAGGACGGGACGATCCTGCGCTTCTCCGCGGAGTACGAGATCACCGACGACTGGAAGGCCGAGGGCGGCTGGCTCGTCTTCGTCGGCGGCCCGGACCGCGCGCTGGGCTCCTTCGACGACAACGATCGCCTCTACGCCGAGCTCAAGTACAGCTTCTAGCGTCGCCCGATCCGCGGATTGCGGACCCGCTGCGCGCATCCTGCCGATGCCGACGCGCCGGCCACCGAGCGTGTGTCCCCGCCCTCATGGCAGACGATGACCCGACCGAAACGGCCGGGAAGTCGAGAGGTGGGATCGATGTCGGAAGCGGGGACGACGGAGGGGACCGCGCACGGGACAGCGGAGTCCGGGGCGAAGGCGTGGACCGCGCGGGAGGCGGAGTCCGCGACGCGCCGCTGGATCGGCGAGATCGAGCGCGTCGTCCATGGCAAGCCCGAGGTCGTGCGGCGTGCGGTCGTCTGTCTGCTCGCGCGCGGCCACCTGCTGATCGAGGACGTTCCCGGCGTCGGCAAGACGACCCTCGCCCAGGCCCTCGCCCGCACCCTCGACGCCGAGTTCCGCCGCATCCAGTTCACGAGCGACCTGCTGCCCGGCGACCTGACGGGGCTGTCGATTCCCGAGTCCGGCACCCAAGGTGCCCCGACTCGGTTCCGCTTCCAGCCGGGACCGCTCTTCGCGAACCTCGTCCTCGCCGACGAGGTGAATCGCGCGAGCCCGCGCACGCAGTCGGCGCTGCTCGAGGCGATGGCCGAGCGCACGGTCAGCGTCGACGGCGTGAGCCATCCGCTGCCGGAGCCCTTCTTCGTCGTCGCGACCCAGAACCCGCTCGAGCACCACGGTACGCATCCCCTGCCCGAGAGCCAGCTCGACCGCTTCCTGATGCGGCTCTCGATCGGCTACCCCTCGCGCGAGCACGAGGCGCGGGTGCTCGCCGAGGATCCCGGGCTGCACGCCCTGCCGCGACTCGAGCGCGTGATCGACCTCGAGGCGATCGTGGGACTCCAGCAGGCAGCCCTCGCGGTCAAGGTCGAGGAGAGCCTGCTCGCCTACCTGATCGATCTCGTGGAGGCGACGCGTCTGCACGAGGGGCTCGCCCTCGGCGCCTCGACGCGCGGCGCGCTCGCCCTGCGGCGCGCGGCCCAGGCGCATGCCCTGATCGACGGACGCGACTACTGCATTCCCGAAGACCTGCGCGAGCTCGCGGTCGACGTCCTCGCCCATCGCGTCGCCGTGCACGCCCGCGGCGGCCTGCGCCCCGACGCCGAGGAGGCCCGATGGATCGTGAGCGAGATCGTCGATCGCGTCGCGATTCCGCTCTGAGGCGTGCGCGAAGGCGACTGCGCCCCCCGCGCTCGCTGCGCGCGACCCGCGCCGGGTGGTGCTTCGTCGCCATCATCTTCGGGGTCGGCTTCGCCGCGCTCAACACGGGCAACAACCTCCTCTATCTCGTCTTCGCGCTGATGCTGGCCTTCCTCGTGCTCTCGGGCGTGCTCTCGGAGGCGTCGCTGCGCGGGATCCGGATCGAGCGGCACCTGCCGCGCGAGCTCTTCGCGGCCGCGACCCACTCCGTCGTCCTGCGTGTGCACAACGACCAGCGCCGCGTCGCGTCCTTCGCCCTCACGATCGAGGACCGCGCCCTCGCCGACGAAGGACCCCGGAGCGTCGGGCGCTGCTTCACCTTGCGGGTCGGACCGCGCAGTCGCGTCGACCGACGCTATGCCCTCGCCCCGGAGCGCCGCGGCGAGCTCGTCTTCGACTCGCTGCGCGTGTCGACACGCTTCCCCTTCGGCCTCTTCGTGAAGTCCGTCGAGCTCGAGGCGCCGGGTACGGCCCTCGTCTATCCCGCCGTGCATCCGCTGCCGATCGGTGCCCCGACGAGCGACGACCCGCACGAGGGCGAGGCGCGACCCGAACCCGCCCGGGGCGGGGACACGATCGGCGGTCTGCGGGACCACCTCGCCGGCGATGGCCTCGCTCGCGTCCATTGGCGCCGCAGTCTGCGCGCCGGCCGGCTCGTCGTCGGGGAACGCGAGGGCGAGGCCAGGGCCCGACTCGAAGTGCTGCTCCAGCTGCCCGCCGGCCTGCCGACCCCGGCGATCGAGCAGCGCATCTCCGAAGCCGCGTCACAGGTCGTCGCGCACCTCGAGGCCGGCTTCGAGGTCGGCCTGCGGACCCGCGCCCGCCGCTTCGCCCCCGCGACCGGCGCGGCCCATCGCCGCGAGCTGCTCCGCTTCCTCGCCCGGGTCACGCCGGCCCAGGCCGAGGGCGAGCCCGCGACCGTCTTCCGGCCGGCCGGAGCGCCCGGCCGATGAGTCGGCGCGAGTTCCGAGGCGCGGTCGAAGGACCGAGGCCCGCCGCCGCCTGGGCGATGGCGGTGGTGTCGAGCGCCGCGCTCTGGGTGACCGAGCAGCTGCCGCTCTGGATCGTCGCCGTGCAGCTCGTCGCCTTCGCCGTGAGCCATGCCACACGCCACGATCCGCCCGCCTTCCGACGCAGCCCCGTCTGGCTCAACGTCTTCATGGCCGGCATCACGACCGTGACGATCCGATCGGCCCTCGCCGGCAACCCGGCCACGATCTCGCTCGCGTATTTCACCTCCCTCGCGCAAGGGCTCCAGCTGCTCGACGCGCGGCCGCGGAAGTCCGAGTTCGTCCTCGTCGCGCTCTCGCTCTTCCAGGTGATCCTCGCCTCGAACCTGACGGACAGCGTGCTCTTCCCGCCGCTCGTCCTGGCCTTCGTCGTCGCCGTGACGTGGACCCTGCTCGTCCACACGCTCCAGATGGAGGCGGCCGAGGCGGGCGACCCGGCCGCGGCGGACCGTGCGATCGCCCCGGACCTGCGGCGCATGACCCTGGTGGCGACGGGCGCTTGCCTCGTGCTCGCCATGGCGCTCTTCGTGCTGCTGCCGCGGCTCAAGACGAGCTGGATGCGGAACGGCCCGGGGCGCGGCCTCGCGATCGCCGGCTTCTCCGATCGCGTCTCGCTTGGCGAGGGCGGACCGATCCGGGAGGACGGCTCGGTCGTGCTGCGCGTCGAGCCCGTCGAGGGCGAGCTGCCGCCGCCGGAGGAGGCCTACTGGCGGGGCCTCGCCTTCGACGCCTTCGACGGTCGCGAGTGGTCGATCTCGCGGCCCGAGCGTGCCGCCGCCCGGCGCTCGATCTCGGGCGTCGGTCGCTTCGGCATCGACCTCGAGCCGCCCGGACAGGACCCCCTCGCCGCCCAGCGCATCCTGCGCGAGCCCGTCGAAGCGGGCGTCGTCTTCGCGCCCGGTCGCGTCCAGCGCATCGAAGGCCCCTTCCAGCACCTCGAGACCGACCGCAACGGCGGCCTGTACCTGCCCGGCCGCGCCGACGAGCGCGTGCGCTACACGATCTGGTCGCGACCCGTACCGCGTGACCCGGAGCGCCTCGCCCACGACCACGCGCGGCCGCCGAGCGAGCCCGGCCCGGGTGGAGCCCGCGCGGCGATCCGCTACCTCGAGCTGCCCGCGCTCGACCCGCGCGTCGCCGAGCGCGCCCACGCGATCGTCGAGGGTGCGGGGTCGGACTACGAGAAGGCGCTGCGGATCGAGCAGCGCCTGCGGCAGGAGGGGCGCTACACGCTCTCGCCGCCGCCGCTCGGCGACGACCGTCAATCGCCGGTCGAGGCCTTCGTGCTGGGCGATCTCGAAGGGCATTGCGAGTACTTCGCCAGCGCGATGGTCGTGCTCGCCCGAAGCCAGGGATTGCCGGCGCGACTGGTGAACGGCTTCGCCGGCGGCGTGCCCAACGAGCTGGGCGGCTTCGTCGAGGTGACGCACGCCGATGCCCACGCCTGGGTCGAGGTGCACTTCGAGCAGGCCGGCTGGGTGCGCTTCGATCCGACGCCACCCACGCTTCGCCTGCGCGCCGAGACGGCGCTCTCGCCCTGGGAGCGACTGGCCCAGCTCGGCAGCGCGATCGAGCTCTGGTGGTTCCAGCGCGTCGTCGACTTCGACAGCGCGGACCAGATCGGCGCGATGCGCTCGCTGTGGAAGGCCTGGAACGCGCGCCGCGAGGGGCGTGATCGCGTGGACCCCGCCGAGGCCCCGGAGCGGGGCTGGCTCGAGGCCTGGCGGAGCGGCGGCGCGACGCTGCGTCGCCTCGCGCCGATCGGCGGCGTGCTCGTCCTCGGCCTCGCCTTGGTCATCATTCGCCGTCCGCGCCGCGACGACGCCCTCGTCCCCGCGACCTATCGCCGGGCCCAGCGTCTGCTGGCCCGGCGCGGCTGGGTCCGCGGCCCGGCGACCTCGGCCCGGGACTTCCTGGGCGAGGTCGCTCCGGCGCTCGATGCGGAGGGACGCGAGGCCTTCGACGCGATCACACGGGCCTATCTCGCCGAGCGCTTCGGTGAGGCCCCCGCCGCGCGACTCGACACGGAGCTCGAGGCCCTAACGCGCGCCGTAGATCGGATGCGTCTGCGGCACGAGTCGCACGTCGGCGAGGCGTGACTCGGCCCGGGCCAGCCAGCCGAGCAGCCGGTCGGCGTCGGGCCGCTCGCGCACGCTGCCCGTCGGCGTGACCGGCTGGATCACGAGCGGCGTCGAAGGATCGATCGCCGCGATCCGGTCGAGCATCGCGTCGAGCTCGGCGTCCCGGGTCGACGGCGTGACCACGACCTTGACGTAGACCGCCCTGGCGCGCCTGGCCACGCGCAGGAACGCGGCGTGGGCGTCGTGGAAGTCCTCCCCGGGCAGCGGCGTCACCCGTGGTCCCCACTGCACGTCACTCGCGAGCTTCCAGTCCATCGACACGAGGTCGATCCGCTCGACCATGCGCGCGAGGGCCGCCGCGTGCAGGCCATGCGTCTCGAGGTAGATGCGACGCCCCGCCGCGTGGAGCCTGTCGACGACGGCCTCGACGGCGTCCGGCTGCAGGAGCGGCTCACCCCCGGTCAGACTGATCCAGGTCGAGCGCCGCGGGGCCAGGCGCTCGATGTGCTCGACCACGACGTCGATCGGGAGCGGGTTCGCGCGCTCCTCGAAGACGCCCCGGCCCGCCTCGACCTCGAGGCGACAGACGGCGCCCGGCCGCCAGGTGCCGGGCGAGTCGCACCAGCCGCAGCGCAGGTCGCAGCCGCCGAAGCGGACGAAGACCGTCGTGCGCCCGACCTCGGGCCCCTCGCCCTGGGCCGAGACGAAGATCTCCACGAGGGAGGCTTCCGCGCCCACGTCGGCTCAGCGCTCGAGCAGCGATCGCCCCATCGCGATCTCGGCCAGGATCTCCTCCATCCGCTCGGGATGCCGCGCGAGATCACGCACCCGGAAGCGCGCGACGTGGTCGGCGTCGGGCCGCGCCTCGACCCACTCGAGCTTCTCGGCCAGATGCTCCGAGACCGCCAGGTAGTCGAGCGCCCGCTTGCCCGTCCCCTCGTCGCCCGCGAAGACGAAGGTCTCGTCGTCCACGCGCCGTGCGAGGGACAGCGTCGCGTCGTAGCGCTCGCGCGCGATGCGCGCCGCCAGATGCACGTCGAGGCTCGCATCGACCTCGAGCACGACCATCACGTGGCTCCCGAAGTACACGAGCCGGAAGTCGCGCTCGGCGATCCACGCCACCTCGGGCGGCGGCGGCGGCAGCTCGCGCGCGGCCGCCTCCTTCGCGAGGTCGCTCGGGCGTCCGGCGAGCAGCGGCGCCAGATCGCTCCGGATGTCACCGGTCTTGCGGCTGATCTCCTCCGCCCGGGCGCGCCACAGCCGACCCCAACGCTCGAAGTCGTGCTGCGTGAAGCGCCCCGTCGCGAGATCCACGAGCTTGTCCGAGAAGCGACTGCGCCGACTGCAGGTCTCCAGCACGAGAGGCAAGGTGCTGTCGAGCCCGTCCCCGCCCATCACCGCGTCCGCCCCGAGCGAGCCGCGCAGCGCCATCAGGTCCTCCGGCGGCCAGGCATGCCGATCGAACCAGTGCAGCCTTCCGCGGTAGAGCGACGAGGCCTGCACGACGTCGCGGGCCGGCGACGGCGTGAAGCCGATCACGAAGATCGGCGTGTCGTCGCGCAGGTCCGTCGCGATGCTGCGGAAGAAGGTCATCAGCTCGCTCTGGGGATAGATCCAGAGCCCTTCGAGCTGCCGGATGTCGCGGGCCAGCAGGATCGCCGCGAAGAGCGAGTCCGGATCCGCGTGCACCAGCACCGCCGAGCGCCGACGCATCGCCGCCCGCACCTCGTCGATCGGGTCCTCCACGGCGCGCGGCGCGGGACCACGCCCGCCGCGTCCCCGCTCTTCCTCGTCCTCCTCCTCGTCGTCGTAGGCGGGTGCCCGGGCCTCCCCACCCTCGAACTCCGGCACGTCGTCCGGCAGCCGCGCGAGGATCTCCGAGAGATCGTCGGCATCGACGAGGTCCTCTTCGGTCACGACCTCGGCGCTCTCCTCCTCGGACGGTGCCTCGGCCGTCGCCTCACCTTCGTCGCCGGCACCACCGCGCCGTCCGCTGCGCCGTCCACGGCGCCGGGATCGCCCGCGGCGGCCGCGGGACTCGCCCTCCTGGGCACGTTCGCCTTCGTCGTCGCCTGGACCGTCGTCGAGATCCATCAGCGAGACCTCTTCGAAGCGGCGACGACGGCGTCCGCCCTCGCCCCCGCCGTCCTCGGCGTCGCGCGCGTCCCGACCCTCGCGCGACTCACGTCCTTCCCGCAGCTCCCGCGACTCCCGTCCCGAGGCCTCGCGCTCGAGGTCCGCGCCCTCCGACTCGGCGCCGCGTCCGCCCCGTCGCCCGCGTCGCCGTCGCCCGCGACGCCCGCGTCCGCCGTTCTCGTCGGCCTCGGACCCGCGCTCCTCCGCGGCGAGCTCCTCGGCGTCGCCCCGATCGTCCGCATCGTCCTCCGCCGGCTCGCGAGACGAGGGCCGCTCGTCCGCGTCCCCCCGCCCCTCGTCGAATCCCGAACGTCCCCGCCCACCCCGACGCCGACCGCGACGGCCCGGGCGGGGCTGTGCCCCTTCGCCCGCGGCCCGCGACACGAGATCGACGCGCGCACCGCTCGTGCTCGCCACGTCCCGCAGCTCGAAGGGCAGGACGAGGGCCGAGAGCGCGCGCTCGAGCCCCTCGGCGAAGCGCGCCGACACGAGCAGCAGACGCTGACGACCGAGGCGGAGCGGCGGCGCCGCCTCCGCGAAGAGTACGGGCAGCAACGCCTCGACCGGAGCGAGCGCTTCGAGCACGTTGGCGAGGGCGGCCCAGTCGAGCTCCTCGCGGACTGCCACGACGACCGGCTCGCCCTCGGCGCCGAGACCGACGGCGTCGATCTCGTCGAGCTCGCTGCCGGGCAGCGGCCAGGGCCGCAGACTGCGCAGCTCGTGCCCCGTCGCCAGCTCGGCCACCAGCCGACCGCGGAGCCCCTCCTCGCCCTCGCGCACCTTGCGATCGTTCAGTCGGCGACGCAGCTGCCCCTCGAGACCATCGAAGGCACCCGCGAGATCGGCGCCCGAGAGCGGCGTCGTCGTGCGACCGCCGATCTGGGTCTCGAGCACGATGCCCTCGTTCTCGAGGCGCAGCTCGGCCACCCGACGCGCCAGCACGACGAGCTCGAGTCGATCGGCGCCCGCGCGCACGCAGCCGCCGTGCTTGGCGGCCAGGCCTTCGAGGGCCTGGGCCGCGCGGCCGAAGGCCACCCGCAGCTCCGGCGTCGCGAGGCGCGCGGCGAGCTGGGCCGCGTTCAGCGTGAGCAGCGGCGCCGCGGGCTCCACGTCGACGATCACCCGGTCGCCGCCGAGGCCGGCGGCGACCACCGGCTCGAGGCCGTAGGGCAGACGGCCGAGCAGTCCGAGCAGGCGTCGCGCCCCCGAAGGCCATTGCGGCGCGACGATCTTCACCTCGCCGGCGAAGGAATCCGTCTCCACGGCGCGCTGGGCCGCGGCGAGTCCGCCGAGCAGGGCCTCGGTCGCCGAGCCCGGCGAGAACGCCACGATCAGTGCGCTGCCGTCGGGGCCCTCGCCCCGCCCGACCGCCGCGACCGAATCGGGCACGCCGCTCTCGGCCCAGGGCTCGAGCCGCGCAGCCTCGATCACGCCGTGCTCGAGCAGCTTCGGCAGCCACTCGCCGGCCTCGATCGTCCGCCCACGCCCCTCGCTGCCGCCTCGCCGTCGCCTCGAAAATCGCCTCATCATCGCTTCGAACTCTCTTTCCTGCGCGTCTGCGCCTGGTCGCCGTGTCGCGCCCTGCCCGCTCGAGGCGGGGGACGGGACCCGGCGGTCTTGGGATCCGCCGCTCGCTCGATCGGGCCGACGCGCCTACTCGGCGCCGATGTCGACCACGGCCAGTGCCAGGGTTCCGCTCTCGACGAGCGTGGACGTCGCGTCCTGGACGACGCGTTGGAGGTCTCCGTAGAGACGGTCCTGTCCCAGCACGATGGGCAGCTGATCCTCCTGATTGACGAACTCCAGCACGACGCCGCCGAAGAGCTTCCGATCCGTGCGTACGTGCTTCACGATCCGATTCCAACGATCGACCGGAATCTCCAGTCGGAAGTCCCGGAAGTCCCGCCAGTCCTCCGGCAGCTCTTCCTTCTCGAGACCGATCACGATCTCCTTCGAGCCCTTGCCCCGCGTGACGCGCCAATGTCGGTTCTGCGCGAGCAGCACGCCCGTCCCCCTCGCCTAACGTCCGTCGTCCGGCGCATCGGCTCCGCTCGCCGACACCTCGACGACGCGCAGCTCGGCGAGCAGCGGGGAGAAGAGCTCCTCGACGCGCGCCCGCGCGATCGCCCCGACCGCATCCACGTCCTCGCGCAGCGCATCCGCCGCCGCGAGCAGCGCCCGCGCCGCCTCCTCCGCGTCCGATTGCCAGCGCACCCAGGCGAGCTCCTCGAGGTGCCGCGCGAGCAGGTCCGCCTCCGAGCGGGCGGCCAGGTCACGGCTCGCTTCCTCGAGCCAGCGATCGATCGCCTCGCCCCGCGCAGCGCCTTCCAGCCCCGCGACGGCCTCGCGCGCCCGCTGCTCGGTCTCGACGAGCCAGCTCGAGGCGGGCGGCCAGGGGCCGATGCGGCCGTCGCGGACGGATTTGCCGACCTCCTCGAGCGCGGCCGCGCGATCGCCCGCCGGCCCGAGCGACTCGCGCGCCAGGGCGCCCGGCACGGGATGCGACGCGACCGACTCGTCGAAGAGGCGCCCGCGCCACTCCACGAAGGCCGTCGGCAGCGGCCGATCCGAGGCCTGGGCGAGGCTGGCGCGGCGGAGCAGCGCGCGCAGGGCGTCACGGTCGACGGGGAAGAGTCGCTGGGCCACGCCCGCCGTGAGGCTGCGCAGGAAGCCCCGGACCCGGCTGCGGCCGGCGTTGTAGACCTTGAAGTCGAGGATGCCGCGCTCGAGATCGAAGCGGCACTCGAAGAGGCGCGCCCCACCGGCCGGATGACTCTCGACGAGATAGGCCATGCGCGCGCCCCGCGGATCGGGCACGGAGACATGTGCCTGCTGCAGATCGTCCTGCACCACGGAGGCCCGGGGCGAGGCCACGCGGGCGGGGGCCGGCGCCTCGGGCACCGCCAGGCCGCGAGAACGGAGCCGATGGTGCGCACGCCGGAGGAGCTTCCGGCCGGGCTTCGCGAGGCCCGACTCGGGGGTCGAGAGCAGCACCCGGGCGCCGGCGTCGACCTCGCTCCAGGCCTCGACGAGCTCCTCGGCGTCGGCGGGGGCCTCGGCGAGCATCCACGCGAGCACCTGCCGGGCCTGCTCGCCGTCGAGCTCTTCGAGCAGGCGGTGGGGATCCCCGTTGGCGGGGCGGATGCGGTCCGCGAGACCCTGCAGATCCGTCGCAGCTCGTTCCAGACTGTCGGCCAGGCTCATCTTTCCTTCCGATCCATTCTCTCGCCGGCTCTTCCTCGGTCCCGCTTCCCGTCGGGCGCCCGCGCCCCACCCCCGCCGGACCCGAGCCGGCGCTCGCGCGCTCAGGGCGCGTGAGGGTCGAGCAGTCGCCTGTGCTCTTCCGTCGCGAAGCGGTCGGTCATACCGGCAATGTAGTCCGAGATCGCCCGCATCGTGCCCTCCCGGCCGAAGCGCGCACGCACGTGCTCCGGCAGCAGGCTCGGGTCGTCCCGGTAGGTTCGAAACAAGTCTCCCACGATCCACTCGGCCTTGCGCGTTCGACGTCGGACACGTGGATGGTGGTAGAAGTTCTGGTAGAGGAACGTCTTGAGCTCGCGCTTGCCCCGATCGATCTCCGGCGAGAAGCCGACGAGCGGCTCCGCCCGACCGCGGAGGGCCGCAAGCGAGCCGGGGGGATCGATCTCCAGCCGACGGCTCGTCTCGCGGATCAGGTCCCCGATCAGCATGTCGCCGAGCGCCCCGATCACCACCGCACGCCCCACGGAGGCCGACACGACCTCCTCGCCCCAGGCCCGCCGGGCGGCCACGCGCTCGACGGCGGCCTTCCAGAGCGCCAGCTCGTCCAGCGGCCCGACGGAGAGGACGCCCGAGCGCAGCCCGTCGTCGAGGTCGTGATGGACGTAGGCGATCTCGTCGGCGTGGTCCGCGACCTGGGCCTCGAGGGAGCGTTGCGCGCGGGTCGGGGGCAACGGGACCGGATGGCTCCAGGTCGCCCCGTGCTTGAGCACGCCCTCGCGCGTCTCCTCGCAGAGGTTCAGACCGGCGAACTCCGGATACCGGTTCTCGAGCAGGTCGACGATCCGCAGGCTCTGACGATTGTGGTCGAAGCCGCCATCGGCCTCCATCAGCTCCGCCAGCACCGCCTCGCCGGCATGACCGAAGGGCGTGTGGCCGAGGTCGTGGGCGAGCACGATCGCCTCGGCCAGGTCCTCGTTCAGCCGCAGGGCGCGCGCGATCGTGCGCGCGATCTGGGCCGCCTCGATCGTGTGGGTCAGCCGGTTGCGGTAGTGGTCGTTCTCGAGGTGGACGAAGACCTGGGTCTTGAACTCCAGGCGTCGGAAGGCCCGGGCGTGCACGATCCGGTCGCGGTCGCGCTGGAAGGCCGTGCGGTACGCGTGCTCGGGCTCGGGCACGAGGCGTCCGGCGGAGTCCCCCGCCCGCGCGGCCCAGGGCGCGAGCCGCTCGCGCTCTTCTTCTTCGTACGCCTCTCGCGTCCGCCAGCCCATTCGTTCCGATCGTCCCGGCGCATCGCCGCGCCCCGCATGTCGCGACCGGAGTCGCGAAGCACGCCTCAATCCGTTCGATCCGCCTCGCGCAGGAGCTCGCGCATCGCCTCGCGGCTCCGCTCGTCGTGCTCGTCGAGAGCCGGGGCATCCACCGATCCGCTGCTCGTGGGCCGCTGCGGCTCGTCCACACCGCCTCCCCGCAGCAGCAGGTACAGCGCGAGCCCCGCCAGGAGCAGCGCGCTCCCCGCGACGAGCCCGGTCGTGCGCCGTCCTCGATTCCCTCGCCTGGCCAACCCGCCCCCACGTCCCGGGCTCGCGTCCCGACGCGAGGCAACGCGATCGGCCCGGCCGATCCCGGTCGACCCCCTCGCCTTGCGCGGTCACGTCGTCTGGAGCTCGGCCCCGGTGCGATCGTCCGGCCGACCGTCACGTCCCACAGCGGACGCGGGGCGCCCGGAACAGACGGCCGACCCGCTCGATCCCTGGGGGGCCAACGGCCGCAACACTACGGCCCGCTGCGATCAGTGTCAACACGAGCCCGAGGGCCCACCGGGCCCGGCGCGATCCGCGTCGACGCGAGCCCCCCAGCCTCCGGGCCCAGCGCGATCCGTGTCGACGCGAGCCCCCCAGCCTCCGGGCCCGGCGCGATCCGTGTCAACCCGAGCCCCACCGGCCTCCGGGCCCGGCGCGCGAGCCGCTACGCTGCCCGCCATGCCGATCCTCGAAAGCCTGCCCGAACGACTCCTGCTCGGCCCCGGTCCCTCGAACGCACACGAGAGCGTGCTGCGGGCGATGAGCCTGCCGCTGCTGGGCCATCTCGATCCCGCGTTCATCGCCCTGCTCGACCGCGTGAAGGACGGCCTGCGCACGGTCTTCGGCACGCGCAACGCGATGACGCTGCCGCTCTCGGCGACGGGCAGCGCGGGCATGGAGGCCGCGCTCGTCAATCTGCTCGAGCCCGGCGAGCCGGTCGTGATCGGCGTGAACGGCGTCTTCGGCGGTCGCATGGCCGAGGTGGCCCGGCGCGCCGGCGCTCAGGTCACGAAGGTCGAGGCCGAGTGGGGCACGATCCTCGAGCCCGGGCGGATGATCGAGGCGATCCGGACCGTGCGACCGCGAGTCGTCGCCTTCGTCCACGCCGAGACGTCGACCGGCGTCTGCCAGCCCGTCGAGGAGATCGCGGCAGCCGCGCGGGAGGCCGACGCCATGGTCGTCCTCGACTGCGTGACGTCGCTCGCGGGTCGGCCGGTCGAGCTCGACGCCTGGGGTGTCGACGCGGCGTACAGCGGCACCCAGAAATGCCTGTCCTGCCCGCCGGGACTCTCGCCGGTCTCGTTCAGCGATCGCGCGATCGCGCGTGTGAAGGCGCGGTCGACGCCGGTGCAGAGCTGGTTCCTCGATCTCTCGCTGCTCGCCGGCTACTACGAGGGCGAGAAGCGCGTCTACCACCACACCGCACCGATCACCGCCATCTACGGCCTCGCCGCCGGACTCGATCGCGTCCTCGACGAGGTCCTGCCCGCGCGCTTCGCGCGCCACGCGGCGGCGGGCGAGCGCCTCGTCGCAGGTCTCGAGGCGGCGGGCTTCACGCCGCTCGTCGCGCCGGCGCATCGCCTGCCGATGCTCACCTCGGTCCTGCTGCCCGAGCGCGTGCAGAAGGCCGGCGAGGCGAGCGTGCGGACACGGCTGCTCGAGGAGCATGGCATCGAGGTCGGCGCCGGACTGGGGCCGCTCGCGGGTCGGATCTGGCGGATCGGTCTGATGGGCGAGAATGCCCGACCCGAGATCGTCGACCGTCTGCTGGCCGCACTGCGCACGCTGATCGGCTGAGACGTGGTCCGAAGATTTCCCCCGGCACGCGATCTGCGTAGTCGGCGGGGATGGATGATCTCTCCCCCTACCGACGCCCCCCGTTCTGCCCCCACGCCGACTGCGATTCCCGTTTGCATCCAACCACCTGGCGCTTCATCAAGAAGGGCTTCTACCTCCGGCGACGCAGACCCCACCGCGTCCAGAAGTACCAGTGTTCACGCTGCCGCCGTTACTTCAGCGCCTCCTCCTTCTCCACCCGCTACTGGCTCCGAAGGCCCGAGCTCCTCGAGCCCGTCTTCCATCGACTCGTCGCCTGCTCCGGGTTCCGACAGATCGCCCGGGAGTACGGTGTGTCGCACTCCACCGTCCGGAGGATGAGCGACCGGCTGGGACGGCATTGTCTGCTCTTCCACGAGAAGCGGAGGCCCGGGTTCTGTCCGACCGAGCCGCTCGTCCTCGACGGATTCCGGAGCTTCGAGCACAGCCAGTACTGGCCGATGGACCTGAACCTCGTCGTGGGCGGCGAGAGTCTCTTCGTCTACGGGTTCAACGATGCGGAGCTGCGGCGGAGCGGGACGATGCGGCCGGCTCAGGCTGCGAAGCGGGAGCTCCTCGAGAAGCGCTATGGCCGGCCGGATCCGCAGGCGACGCGGAAGCGGGTGGAGGAGCTGTTGCGACGCGTGGTGCCGCCGGGTGGATGCGTCGTGCTTCGGAGCGACGAGCACCAGGCTTATCCGCGGGCGATCGGGAGGCTACGGGATCGTCGGTTCCTGCATGAGCAGACGAGCTCGAAGGTGGCGCGGACGACGAAGAACCCGCTCTTCGCGGTGAACCTGTCGGATCTGCTGATCCGGCACTCGAGTGCGAATCACAAGCGGGAGACGATTGCGTTCTCGAAGCGACGGCAGTCGGCGCTGTATCGGCTGGCGATCTGGAGCGTGTGGCGGAACTACGTGAAGGATCGATCGGAGAACCGGAGGCGGGGGACGCCGGCAAGGGCCGTGGGCATCACCGAGCGGTCGCTCTCGGTTCGGGAGGTGTTGGCGCGGCGGTGTTTTCCGTGGCGGGTGCGGACGGTCCGGGGGTGGCTGGCAGAGTGCTACTTCGGGCAGATCGGGACGCGTGCGATCGGGCGGTGTGGGGCGCACGAGGCGAGGTATGCGGTGTAGGTGTGGGTGAGACGGGGATCGGATGCCGCGGCCGGACCGCGAGCCGAGGTGAAATCGTCGATCCACGTCTGATCGGGTGAGATGCAGTTCGCGCAATCCGCGCGGGCGCCGCGCGCCTCGTCACGCCGAGCCGCCACGCGCGATCGCGCGTGCTTCAGCGCCGCAACGTCGCGTCGAAGAGCGCCAGCGTCCGGCGCCAGGCGTCCCGCGCCGAGGCCTCGTGATAGGTCCCGCGCTGGTCGCAGTGGAAGCCGTGGTCGGCCTCGTCGTAGACGACCACCTCGTGCTCGACGCCCGCCTGCGCGAGGGCCGACCGGATCGCGTCGACCTGCGCGATCGGGATCATCGCATCCCGGCCCCCGAAATAACATTCGATCCGCCCGCGGATCCCCGGCGTGCGCGAGAGCGTCGACGGTCCGCCGCCGGGCCCCTGCGGCGCGGCGATGCCCCCGCCGTAGTAGGCCGCCGCGGCGACGATGTCGGTCTCACAGGCGGTCAGGTAGGTCATGTGCCCGCCGATGCAGAAGCCCATCGCACCGATCCGGTCGCCTACGACGTCATCGCGGCGGCGCAGCCAGGCGATCGCATCCCGTGCGTCGGCGATCATCTGCTCGGCCTCGAGCCGGCCCAGATGCTTCATGCCTTCGGCCATGCCCGCTTCGTCGTAGCCGAGCTCGAGGCCCGGACCCGTGCGATGGAAGAAGTCGGGCGCCAGCGCGAGGTAGCCTTCCGCGGCGACGCGTCGGGCCACGTCGCGGATGTGGTCGTTGACACCGAAGATCTCCATGAACACGAGGACCGCCGGAAAGGGCCCCTTCCCCTCTGGCCGCGCCCAGTACGCGCCCATCGTCCCGCCCGAAGCCGTCTCGATCCCGACATGCCCGGCCTGCAGCGACATCCGTCCTCCTCCTGCTTGCGAGCGCGATCGATCGGCGCGTCGCAGATGGGCCTCGATCGCCCGATGCCAGGCCTCGGGCCGTTCCTGATGCGGATGATGACCGGCGCCGTCGATCACGATGGTCTCGGCGTCGGGCAGATGCTGCGCGAAGCGCGCGGCGCCCGGCAGCCAGTCGAGATCCTCCGAGCCGACCAGGATCGTCGTCGGGCAGCGGATCTCCGAGAGCCGGTCGACGACGGAGCCGCCCTCGAAGAGCGCCGTGCCGAGTCCGCGATAGCTCGCGGGCGTCATCGCCGTCATGCGCCGCCGGTGGTGCGCCCAGTAGCGCTCGCTCGTCTCGTCGCCCGTGCGCCCTTCGCTCCGACCGATCCGCTCCGTGATCTCCTGCAGCGCCCCCAGGCCGCGCGCCTCGGCGATCGCCGCCGCCTTCTCGAAGCGCTCGCGCGAGAGCCGCTCCGGCACCTCCGGCGCGGTCGACATCAACACGAGCGACCGGACCCGCTCGGGATGGGCCAGCACGAAGCGCAGCGCGACCATCCCGCCCATCGAGTGCCCGAGCAGGTCGCAGCGCTCGATGCCGAGCGTGTCGAGCAGGCCCGCGAGATCCTTCACCAGCTGCTCGAGAGACCAGCCGGAAGGCCCTGGATCCATTTGGGATCCTCCGTGCCCGCGGAGATCGGGCACGATCACCCGGCGGTGGGCGGCGAGCTCGTGGAGGACACCCGCGAAGTCGTCGCGATGGCCGGTGAATCCGTGGAGCAGGACGAAGGGCAGGGCCAGGGGGTCGGGCGATCGAGCGGGCACGTCGACGACGGCGAAGGACGCCCCGTCGACCTGCACCCGGCGCGGGATCGGCCCGACGAGCGCGCCCTCCGCCGCACGCGGCTCATCCGGCATGCAGCCGCACCCCCTCCCAGGGTTCGCCCACGATCCGTGCCTCCTCCGCCGAGAGGACCTCGAGCCGGCGCTCCATCGCCGGCCGCCCGACCAGCTCCGTCGCGAGCGCGAGGTAGAGCCCGTGATGACGCGCCTCGCTCGCGAGCAGCGAGCCGTAGAGCGCCGCCACCTCGGGCTCGTCGCCTGCGAGCCCGTCCGCCAGGAGCTGGAAGCGCTCGCAGCTGCGCGCCTCGATCAGGGCCGAGATCAGCAGCAGGTCGAGCAGCCGATCGGGCTCGTCGCGACGCACGAGCGCGTGCAGCGCCATGCCGTAGGGGCCCGGCCGGATCGATCGGTAGCGCACGCCGCGCGCGTCGAGTCGCGCGAGCAGGATGCGGAAGTGGTCGAGCTCCTCGCCGGCGAGCAGAGCGAGCGGCTCCTGCAGGAAGCGGTGATGTGGGTACGAGAAGAGCAGCTTCACCGCCGCGCCCGCCGCCTTCTTCTCGCAATGCGCGTGGTCGAGCAGCACGTCGTCGAGCGCCGCCCGGGCGCGCGCGAGCCATTCGGGCGGGGTCGTGGAAGCGAGGTGGAGCACGGCGGCGGAGTCTACCATCCGCGCGCGGAGGGCAGCCGTGTGGACCGGCGCGCGCCCGATGCCTGCTAGATTCGGCAGCGTCGCGCGGACCCGACCGCGCCCGACGCGCCGCCCCAGCGGGCCGACAACGACCGGAGAGCCATGAGCGAGGCCAGCCACCCGGGACGCGCGGGGGCGACGACGTCGTCCATCCGACTCTACACGCAGTCGATGAATCCCTTCTCCGAGCGCGTCGCCGCGGCACTCGGGCTGAAGGGCCTGCCCTTCGAGCGGGTCGTGTCGGACGACCCCGAGGACGTGCGGCGCTGGAGTCCGATCGCGCGCACGCTGCCCGTCCTCGAGATCGACGGGCGTCGCAAGGCCGACTCGCCGCGCATCCTCGAGTGGCTCGACACGCTGCATCCCGATCCGCCGCTCTACGCCCTCGACCCCAAGACGGCCAGCGCCCAGCGCAGCCTCGCCGACTGGACCGACAGCTCGCTGCTCTTCTACTGGAATCGCTGGCGTGCGGCGCGCTATCCGCGACCGGGGGACGACCGTCCCGTCGACGACTCGCTGCTCGCACGCCTGCGGGACCAGATCGCGCGCCCCTTCGGACGCACGCCGCGCACCCGCGCCGAGGCCCGGGAGCTCGAGATCATCCAGCAGCTCGTCGCGCGCCTCGACGATCTCGAGGGCTTCCTGCGCGACCGACCCTTCTTCCATGCGGACGAGCCGAGCGGGGCGGACGTGGCCGTCTACGCGATGCTCCGGGTGCTGCGCGCCGGAACGATTCCGCATTGTGCCGACGCGCTCGCCGCACGCGCCCGCCTAGTCGCCTATCTCGAGCGCATGGAGTCGCGAATCCGCCCGCTCGAGGCGCGCACGGGGCCGGTCGACGGCGACGCCCGGGACGGCGTCGCGACGCGCGGGGAGCCGTTCGGCTCGGGGGTCTGAGCGGGCCCGGGGACGAGCCCGTCGTCCAGCCGGACGGGCGCCCCCCGTTCGGCCCCGCAGCGGAGCCCCGAAAAAGGAAAGAGCCGGCCCGGGTGATCCCGGACCGGCTCGATTCCAGATGCGGCGACCGGCTGCCTCTCGCCGGTCCCCCGCTCCATCGGCCGGAGCCGCTTCCGCCTTGAGCGGATTGCCGGGCGGGCGCACACGCCTCGGCCCTCCCTTTCCCCCTCGCCCCCGCCCGATACCCTCCCCTTCGTCGCACCGTCCGCCCGTCGGCGGCCCGCGCGCCGATCCGAACCCGACCCACTCGACCGCCCCCCGGCCGCGAGCCCGGTCCCGGAGCCTCGCCAGGAGCGAACCCCATGCACGACCTCGTCCTTCGCGGCGGCACGATCCTCGACGGCAGCGGCGGCGAAGCCTTCGAAGGCGATCTCGCGATCGACGGCGATCGCCTCGTGGCGGTCGGCGGCCGAGCGGGCGCGGGGCGCCGCGAGATCGACGCCGCGGGACTCGTCGTGACGCCGGGCTTCGTCGACCTGCACACGCATTACGATGGCCAGGCGACCTGGGACGCGCTGCTCGAGCCTTCGATCTATCACGGGGTGACGACGGTCGTGATGGGCAATTGCGGCGTCGGCTTCGCCCCGGCGAAGCCGGATCGGCACGAGTGGCTGATCCGCTTGATGGAGGGCGTCGAGGACATCCCGGGCACGGCCCTCGCCGAGGGATTGACCTGGGACTGGGAGAGCTTCCCGGAGTACCTCGACAGCCTCGAGCGCAAGCCCCACGCCCTCGACCTCGCCGCGCAGCTGCCCCATGCCGCCCTGCGCGGCTACGTGATGGGCGATCGTGGCGGCGACCACGAGGAACGTCCCACGCCCGACGAGATCCGCGAGATGGCGCGCCTCGCGCGGGAGGCGATCGAGGCCGGCGCCGTCGGCTTCACGACCTCGCGCACGATCAACCACAAGACGGCCGACGGAGCGCATACCCCGAGCTACACGGCGACGGCAGACGAGCTCTGGGGCATCGCTGAGGGCCTGCGCCAGGCGGGCGCCGGCGTCTTCGAGATCGTGGGGGACTTCCCGGACCTCGAGCCGGAGTTCGCGATGATCCGCCAGATGGCCGAGCGCAGCGGGCGACCGCTCTCGGTCACGGTCGCGCAGCTGAACGAGCGGCCCGAGGACTGGCGTCGGATGCTCGCGCTGATCGAGCAGGCGAACGCCGAGGGCGTGGCATTGCGGGCGCAGGTCGCGCCGCGCCCGGTCGGCGTCGTGATGTCGCTCGAGTCGACCTTCAATCCCTTCTCGGCGAATCCCGCCATGCAGGCGCTGGCGTTACGGCCCCTCGCGGAGCGGATCGCGCGGCTGCGGGATCCCGAGACGCGCGCCGCGGTCGTCGCGGGCGGGATGCTGATGGAGGCGACCCGGCTCTTCTCCCTCGGCGACCCGCCCTGCTACGAGCCGCCGGCCGAGGCCTCCTTCGAAGCCATCGCCCGCCGCACGCAGCGCGCGCCGGCCGAGGTCGCGCTCGATGTCATGCTCGCCGAGGGCGGCACGGGGCAGGTCTTCATGCCGGCGCTCAACTACGTATACGGCAATGCGGACCATCTGCTCGAGATGCTCCGGCATCCCTTCGCCGTGCCGGGCCTCGGCGACGGCGGCGCCCACGTGAGCTTCATCTCCGATGCGAGCTTCCCGACCTACCTGCTCACGCATTGGGCGCGGGATCGCGAGCGGGGCGAGAAGCTCTCGCTGCCCTTCGTCGTCAAACGTCAGACGCAGGACACCGCGCGCCTGCTCGGCTTCGAGGATCGCGGCCGGCTCGCCCCCGGCCTGAAGGCCGATCTCAACGTGATCGACTTCGAGCGACTCGGGCTGCACCGGCCCGAGATGCGCTACGACCTGCCCGCCGGCGGCAAGCGCCTCGTCCAGCGCGCCCGCGGCTACCGCTACACCCTCGTGTCGGGCGAGGTCGTGCTCGAGGACGACACGCCGACGGGCGCCACGCCGGGCCGCCTCGTGCGCGGCGCGCAGCCGGCACCTCGCGCGCGTTAGGCACGCTCGGCGTCCTGGCGATGCGTCGGCGCCCGACCGCGAGCCCACGGGCTGCGCCTCAAAGGCGGTAGACGCGCTCGGCATTGCCGCGCAGCATCGCCTCCTGCTCGGCCTCGCTGTAGGTCGCAATCGAGCGGCGGAAGAGCCCCCAGATCGTGTCGTAGTCGGCCATCAGCTTGTCGACCGGGAAGTTGCTCGCGAAGAGACAGCGCGACGGGCCGAAGACCTCGATCGTCTCGCGCACGAGCCGCTCGGCCATCCCGGGCTCGAAGCCCCCCGGCGCCATGCCGAGTCCCGAGATCTTGATCGAGACGTTCGGCAGCGCGGCGTAGGTCTCGGCCGCGTGGCGCCAGACGGCGAGCCCGGCCTCGGAGCGATCGAAGGGCATGATCGTGTGGTTCAGCACGAAGACCGTGTCGGGATGCGCGGCGACGAGCGCAGCGCCCGCCTCGGTCTGCCACGGAAAGATCTGCAGATCGAACGAGAGGTCGTATTTGCGGAGCAGGCCGAAGCGGCGCTGGAAGCCCTCGTTCGCGAGCAGGTCGCCGTGATGTCCGAAGGCGGGCGCGGGCTGGCCCGGGGTGGGCGGCGTGTAGTTCAGCATCTGCCGGATGCCGCGCACGTTCGGGTAGGCGCGATGGCCTTCGAGCACGGCCTCCACGCCCGGGTCGGAGAGATCCGCCCAGGCGACGATCCCGTGCGGGAAGCCGCCCGAGCCGGGCCGGTCGGCGACGCGCTGCAGCCACGCCGTCTCGCGAACCGGGTCGGCCTCGTCGTGCTCGGCCTGCACGTGCACCGACTTCACGACGTGCTGCCGCGACACATCGGCCATGAAATCCTCGAGCAGGTAGTCGTGGCAGAGTCGCTCGAAGTCCGGAAAGGGATCCGGGCCGCGGTCGGGCGAGAGCCAGGGGTAGCGGTTCTCCTTCAGATCCCAGAGATGGTGATGGGCGTCGACGACCGGCTGATTCTCCAACCCGCTCCCTCCTCCCCGCACCGCCGCTCGCGGCCACGGGCGTCCGGCGACGCTAGCAGGCCGGGGGGCGCGCCTCGGCCCGGACGCGGCGGGGCCATGCGGGGTCGCGCCCCGAGCGGCGCGACGGTCGGCCTGTGCAGCCCGAGCGGCCGCTGATACCGTCGAGCGCATGGCGGACCTCTCCCTCGACACCCTCGACATCCACTCGACCGACCTCTACCTGACCCGGGGCTATCCCTTCGCGGAGTGGGACCTGCTCCGCCGCGAGTCGCCGATCCATTGGTACGAGCGCGACGGGATCGAGCCCTTCTGGGCGATCACGCGACACGCCGACGTACTCACGATCTCGAAGCACTCCGAGGTCTTCGTCAACAGCCGCCGGCTGCGCCTGCAGTCGATCGAGGACGACGAGCGTCAGGCCTTGTCGCAGCGCATCCGCATCGAGTCCCGGGGCTGGGATCCCGACGAGGTGTCCGACTTCATCCTGATGGACGACCCGCGACACCGCGCGTTCCGATTGCTGGTCGCCAAGCGCTTCACCCCCGCCGCCCTGCGCTCGCTCGAAGGCCATTTCGCGCGCCTCTCCGAGACCTTCGCCCGGGAGTTCGAGGCGGAGCTGCTGGCCGCGGGTCGGCGCGGCGAGACGACGGACTTCGTGAAGGGCTTCGCGGAGAAGCTGCCGCTGTCGGCGATCGGCGAGATGATGGGCCTGCCCGATGGAGACTGGCGGAGGCTCAAGCAGCTCACGAACGTCATGATCGGTGCGCCCGAAAAGGACTTCTACCGCGAGGGCGAGACCCGCAACGAGGCGCAATGGCGGGCCGTCGAGGAGATGACCGACTACATGGTCGGCGTCGTACACGATCGAAGGAAGCGCGACCGGAAGGCGCGCGACCTCTCGACGCAGCTGGTGCACGCGAAGATCGACGGCGTGCCTCTGACCGAGCAGCAGCTGCAGGGCTACCTCTTCGTGCTGCTCGCCGCCGGTAACGAGACGACGCAGAACGCGATCAGCGGCGGCGTCGCCGCGCTCCTCGAGCATCGCGACCAGCTCGAGCTGCTCTGCTCGCGCCCGGACGACGACGACCTGATCGTGTCGACCGCGGAGGAGATCCTGCGCTGGACCTCGCCCGTGCTGCAGTTCGCGCGCACGGCCGTGCGCGACTTCGAGCTCGACGGTGTCACGATCCGCGAGGGCGAGGCGGTCGGCATGTGGTACCCCGCGGCGAATCGGGACCCCGCCGTCTTCGACGCGCCCTACCGCTTCGACATCACCCGCAATCCGAACCGCCACCTCGCCTTCGGCGGCTACGGGGCGCATTTCTGTCTCGGCGCCAACCTCGCGCGCTGGGAGCTGCGGGCGGCGCTGCGCGCGCTGATCCCCGTGCTGCCGAAGATGGAGCGGGCGGGCGGCCCCGAGCGTTGTCCGAACCTCCACGTGTCGGCGATCCATCGCCTCGAGGTGCAGGCCGCCGCCTGAGCGCCCGCTCGGCGCGGACCGCCTCGCGCGGACGGAGGCCTCAGGCGTCGCCGGCGCGCCGCACGATGTCGACCGGCAGCCGGACCGGGCCGTGTTCGAGGAAGACCGGCACGCCCTGGTACTCGAAGTCCGCGGCGAGCCGTACGTCACCCACGTCGAAGTGCGAGACGAAGGCCCGGACGGACTCCTGGGCGACGAGGCGCGCGAGCCCGGCGCCGATGCAATGATGCGCGCCGCCCGAGAAGGAGATGTGTCGCGGCAGGCCCCGGTCGAGGCGCAGCTCGTCGGGCGCCTCGAAGACGGCCTCGTCCCGATTGGCGGACGCGATGCCGACGAGCACCGAGTCGCCTTCGGCGATCGGCACCGAGCCGATCTCCGTCGACCGCCGGCAGACGCGCATCACGAAGAGCACGGGCGGATCCAGCCGCAGCACCTCCTCGACCAGCGACGGCGCGAGGTCGGGCTCGGCGCGCAGCCGCGCGTGCAGCGCCGGATCACGCAGCAGCCGGTAGAGCAGGCTCCCGATCAGGTTCGTGGTCGTCGAGAGGCCGCCCAGCACGACGTGCGCCGTGAGCGTGCGGAGGACCGTGGGCGAGAGCGGAACGCCGTCGATCTCGGCGCGGGCGAAGCGGGCGACGAAGCTGCGCGGGTCGGCGCCCCCGCGATGGCTCGCGACGAGGCTGTCGAGGTAGTGCGCGAACTCGGGGAACGCGCCAGCGAGGCCCTGGCCGCGCTCGGTGCGATTGCGCTCGGGCCACTCGCTGTGCAGCAGCTCGCGGGACCAGGCGATGATCCGGTCCGTGTCCTCGAGCGGGAAGCCGACGAGATGGAAGCTCGAGAGGTTGCTGATGCGGTCGCTGAATCGCGAGACGAGGTCGACGCGGTCGCCGGTCGCGAAGCCGTCGAGCAGCTCGTGCGCCGCGTTCCGCGCGAAGTCCCGCTCGGCCTCCACCGCGCGCTTGTCGAAGGAGCGCCGCAGGATCCGCCGCATCCGCGGATGCCGCGGCGGATCCATCTCGCCCAGCATGCGCTCCTCGTCGGGCATCTCGACCGTCTTGAAGCCGTTGCCGTTCGCGAAGGTCACGGGATCGCGCAGCACGCGCCAGCAATCCGCCATGCGCGCCACGTAGACGCGGCTCGCGTCACCCGCGACGTCGCGCACGCGCACGACAGGAGACTCGCGGCGCCAGCTCGCCAGGGTCTCGCCGAGGCCCTGGGTCACGCGATGGTCGAAGAGGTCGAGCGTCGTCTCGGTCATCGGATCCCCTCGCCCGCGACTCTGGCAGACCCGGTGAACACCGCAAGCGGCCCACCCCACGACGTCTCGGCGCCCGACCGCCGGGCCGCCGACCGCGACCCGACGGCCACCGGCCGCTCAAGCGGCCCGCCCGTCGCTCCGACCCGTCTCGCGAACGGAGCCCTCCCCCATGTCCCTCCTGCTGCCCGCGATCGGCCTCGGCTGCTTCTTCGTCGCCTCGCTCGTCGTGGGCCTACGCCTGCTGGCGCTCTGGTGGCACACGCGCCAGCTGCCCGAGCTCGCGATCGGGACGGCCTTCCTCTTCGGCGGTGCCTTCGGCTTCGTACCCGTCATCGCCGCAAGCCTCTTCCCCGAGCTGCCACCGCCGGTGGATCACGTGCTCGTCGGCGTCTGCCTGCTCGCCCTCGACGTGGGCGCCGGCGCGCTCTGGCTCGTGACCTGGCGGGTCTTCCGACCCGATCAGGGCTGGGCGCGGGGACTCTTCCTGGCGGCCATGGCGCTCCTGCTCGTCTCCTACGTCGGCCAGGGCCTCGAGCACGGCTTCTCGATGGCGATGTACCGCGAGCGCAACGGGTTGTTCTGGCTCGGCCTCGGAACGCGCGCCTCGGGCTTCGCCTGGGGCGCCGTCGAAGCCTTCCTCTGCCACGTCGCCCTCCGGCGCCGGGCGCGCGTGGGACTCGCCGCCCGCGCCGACGTCTACGGCCTGCTCGCCTGGGCCATCGCGCTCTTCGCGACCTGGCTGATGTTCGTGGGCTCCGGGCTCGGCCTGCTGCTGCGCGGCACGACCGCCTCGACGCCGATCATCCTGCTGCAGTCCGTCGCCGGCCTCGTCGCCGCGCTGGCCTGCGTGCTCACCTTCGTGCCGCCCCCCTGGTATCGACGCTGGCTCGAGGGCCCGGGACACGAGGCCGCCGCAGAGGCATCGCATGGCTGACTCGGCCGCCTTCGAAGCCGCCGCCGCCGCCCTCGAAGCCGGGTCGCCGCTCACGCGCCTCGAGGCCCGCGGCACCCTGCGCATCGCGCTCAAGCGCGCCGGCCTCACCAGCGCCGCCGCGCGCGAGGAGGTCGCCGTCGCCGTCGAGCGCCTGCTGCCGGACGAGCTCGCGACCCGCGGCGTCCCCGACGCCAATCGGATCTGCCGAGCCATCGCCCTCGCCCTCACGAAGGTCGCCCCCGCCCCCGACGCCCCCGACGACACCTCCCCCGCCGCCGTCTTCCGCCGCCTGCGCGGGGGATGACGAGCGCACGAGCAGACCCATCGCGCCGATGCACAAAGCTCGCCCGATCGGACTGAACGTGTACCAGCCGCCGGCCAGTGCGGCGGATTTCCGCGCCGCGGACCGAAGGACGACGAAGGCGACCTCACGGTCGTCGAGGAGGAGGAAGGGAGCAGCGTGGAAAGACGCCGTACTGGCCGGCGGCTGGTGGCGTCCCCAGCGGGAATCGAACCCGCCTCACCAGCTTGAAAGGCTGGAGTCCTGACCGATAGACGATGGGGACGCGAGGCCGCGCAGTATGGCGCAGCCCGGCCGCCACCGGAAGCCACCCGCCGTGCACCCCGGCGCCCATCGCCGCCGATCCCCCACCCCCCGAGCCGCTAGACTGCCGCGTCATGAACCAGCGACGCATCGACGCCGAACGCGCCACGAACCTCTGGTCGAGCTTCCAACGCGCCGTCGACCCCCTCGCGCGCGGCGCCCGGATCGTCCCCACGCCCGACATCCAGTTCGAGGAGATCGGGGGCCTCGCGAGCCCCAAGGAGGAGATCCTCACCTACGCCTACGCCCACACGCGTCCCGAGGTCTACGGACGCTGGGGCACCTTCCCTCCGAGCGCCCTGCTGATGATCGGGCGCCCGGGCAGCGGCAAGTCCCTGCTCGCCGAGGCCCTCGCCGTCCAGACGCAGATGGCCTTCGTGCGCGTCGACGTCCCGCGGATCGTGCTCGACGTGATCCACGGCGCCGGCAAGGTCGGCGAGCTGATCCAGGGCTGGTCGCGGACCCTCGAGGAGCTGCCGCCGACCACGATCTTCTTCGACGAGCTCGAGTTCACGCAGGCCCACGACACGGGTCGCCGGGCCGCGGAGCTGCCGACGGGACCGATCATGGATCTCCTGCTCGAGCTGATCGATCGCGCGCTGGCCGTCGAGCATTGCCTCGTGGTCGGGAGCACGAGCTATCCGGACGGACTCCCCCACGCGTTCCTCTCGCCCGGCCGCTTCGAGCGGGTCGTGGAGGTCAACCCGACCTTCCCGCAAGACGTGATCCAGGCCCTGCAGATCCACGCGTCCAAGGCCGAGGGTCGCGCCCAGCGCACGCTCTTCGAGAAGATGGACTGGGCGGGCGTCGTCGGCTCGATCAGCGACCCGAGCATCGGCGACTGGGTGCGGATGCTCCACGCCGTCCTGCGCGGCAAGGCGCGCTGCGACGCGGCGGGCGAGGTCCCGCAGCCCGTGTCCAACGAGGACTTCGCCCGCGAGGTGAGCCGCTTCCGCCAGGCCCGCACGCGCATCCACACCGACGGCGGAAACTACGTCTAGCCCCGGTCCCTCGACCGGCGGCGGAAACGACGTCCAGCCCCGGCCCGACGACCGACGGCGGGAATGACGTCCAGCCCCGTTCCCTCGCCGGCGCCCGGCGGTCCGTCGATTTCGGGCCCGGGGCCATCCACCCGGACGAGGCAAGGGCCCTCCTCGAGCCGACGCGCGTTCGCCACGCGCGACCTGCACGCCCGATGCCACCCACCTGCAGCGCTCGTACCTCCTGCGGAGCATCGCCCCCTCCTGCCCGCTCCGAGCGCGCTTCGCGGCTCTAACGCGAGCCCCCACTCGGACCGATACGCGTCGGACGCGGGACGCCCGGGCGACCCGCGACCAACGCGGATCGACCCTCGCCACGGAAGGCGGGTGGCGTCGCCAGGGGGCTCCGGTGCAAGACCACACCGTGCTGTTCGTCGATGACGAGGTCAACATCCTGAAGGCGATCCAGCGCCTGCTTCGCAACGAGGACTTCGACGTCCTGACGGCGAACCATCCCGGCGAAGCGATGGAGCTGATCGAGCGCGCGGGTCCCCAGGTGATCGTCTCCGACCAGCGCATGCCCGAGATGAGTGGCGTCGAGTTCCTCTCCTCCGTGCGCGACCGACACAACGACGTCGTCCGCATGATGCTGACCGGGTACACCGACATGGCGATCGCCGTCGAGGCGATCAACAAGGGCGAGATCTACCGGCTGATCACGAAGCCCTGGAACGACGAAGAGCTCAAGGCGACGCTCCGCCAGGCCTTCGACCACTACGATCTGAAGGCCGAGATCAAGCGCCTCAACCAGGTCACCCGCGAGCAGAACTTCCGCCTCCAGGACATGAACCGGAACCTGGAGGAGAAGGTCCGCGAGCGCACGAAGCAGCTCGACCAGAAGCACACCGAGCTCCGCACGGCCTACATCCAGACGATCCGCGCGCTCGCCGAGGCGATCGACGCGAAGGACGCCTATACCCGCGGCCACTCCGAGCGCGTCGCCGTCTACGCCTCGCGCATCGCGCGCGAGATGAGCCTGCGCACGGACATGATCGAGCGCATCTACTTCGCGGGCCTGCTCCACGACGTGGGCAAGATCGGCGTCCCCGACGCGATCATCACCAAGCCCGACCGGCTGAACGAAGAGGAATACCGCGAGATCATGAAGCACCCGGAGATCGGGGCGAAGATCCTCGAGCCGGTCGAGTTCCTGCGCTCGGTCGTGCCCTGCGTGCGCCACCACCACGAGTGGTACGACGGATGTGCCAAGGGATATCCGGACCGGCTCGCCGGGGACCAGATCCCGCTGCCCTCCCGCGTGATCGTCGTGGCGGACACGGTCGAGGCGATGACCTCGGACCGCCCCTACCGCAAGGCGCTGCCGATCGAGGTCGTGGTCACGGAGCTCCACAAGTATTCGGGCACCCAGTTCGATCCCGTCGTCGTCGACGCCTTCCTCAAGCTGCTCGAGGAAGAGGGCGAGGCCTTCATCTCGAAGGACCAGAAGTTCGACATCTACGCGTTCATCGAAGGCTAGTCAGGTCGAGTCGACGTCGTGCGCAATCCCCCCGCCAAGAACGATGCGATGGACCCGAGCGTCCGCGCGCTCGAGATGCTGACGGCCCTCGGCTTCGGGCCGGACACGCTGCTCATGAACGATCCGAAGCTCTTCGTGGATGGGCGCTTCCTCGCCTCGCTGCTCGTCGAGCTCGAGGACGAGCTGGGCGAGCGCGACGCCGCCCTCGCCCTCTTCCAGATCGGCCTGCTGCATGGCCTGCGCGACGCCGCGCGCATGTGCGGCGACCGGGAGGAGGCGATCGGCGACGGGCGGCTCGGCGCGCCGGACACGACGGCGCTCGTGCTGCGCTGGTCCCTCGAGCCGAGCGTGGATCGGGAGGACGCACTCGCCGTGCGCGGCCAATGGCCCGAGCACCACGAGGCCCAGGCGCGCTGCGCGCGGCTCGGCGTGGCGTCCTCGCCCGCCTGCTGGATGAGCGCGGGATACACGAGCGGCTGGCTCTCGGGCAGCCTCGGCCGCAACCTGCTCGTGCGCGAGGTCGAGTGCGCGGCGACGGGGGCCGCGTCGTGCTGCTTCGAAGCGCTCGAGGCGGAGGACTGGGCGACCCGGGGCGATGCGACGATGGAATGGCTCGTCGACCACGTGCCCTTCACGGCCTTCCGCGCGATCGCGGTGCGGCCAGCGGGTGCGCGCTCGGCCCACGATCCGATCGGGGGCGGTGCTCGCGACGGCGGCTTCGATCGCTCCCAGGCCGTCGTGCACATCTGGGGACCGGTCATGGTCCTGCCCTTCACGACCCTCGACGAGGCGCTCGGGACGGTCGAGATGCTCGGCCGTGATCCGGGCATCTCGGAGATCCGCACGGTCGTCGTCGACCTGCGCGAACAGCCCCTCGACGAAGGCTTCGGCGCCGCCGCCCTCGAGCAGGTCCTCGAGACGATCGAGTCCTGGGACGCCCAGAGCCTGATCACGGGAATCGCCCCCTCGGCCGAGGCCGCCATGGCGAGCCTCGAGTCCTCCCATCTCGTCCTGCGCAAGGATCTCTCCGAGGCGATCGCGACCGCCTTCCAGATCGCCGACGCCCAGCGCCACCGGATCTGAACATGCCGGACGCGCAGGCCCCGAGACTCCCCGACGAAGGACTGCTCGCGAAGACCTCCGTGCCGGTCCTGCTCGCGACCGCCTGGCGCGATCGCCGCAGCGGTCGGCTGCGCATCGCGGACGGCAAGCGCGAACGTCTCGTCACGATCGTCGAGGGCCATCCCGTCTCGGTCGAGGTGGGCGACCGCGAAGAGGACGGCCTCGGGCGCCGTCTCGAGGAGGCGGGACACGTCACGCTCTCCGATCGAAGGCGGATCGAGCAGCTCGCCCGCGAGCGCGAGTGCCCCGAAGCCTCCGCCGTCCTCGCACTCAAGCTGCTCGACCCGAAGGCGCTCTACGTCGCCCTGCGCCACGATGCACGGCAGCGGATCGCCGAGACCTTCGCCTGGCAGGGCGGCGCCTATCGCTGGGAGCCGGGGACACCGCCCGACGACGCCGCGGGCAAGCCTCACGACGTCCTCGCCCTGCTCCAGTCGCAGCTCGCGAAGCGCTGGGGCCCGGAGCGCCTCTTCGCCGAGCTGATGGCGGCAGCCGATCTCGTCGGCGAGATCACACCCCGCTTCCATCGCGTCGTCCGCCAGCTCGCCCGCGGCGACCAGATGGCGCGCCGGGCGATCTCGCTGGTCGATGGACGCAGGAGCCTCGGTCGCATCCTCGGCGAGTGCTCGGGCGATCCGCAGGCCGCCGCGACGCTCTGGACCCTGCTGCACGCGGGCGTCGTGCGCGTGGCCGACACGCCGCTCGCCGATGCCCCCCCGCTCGACCTCGACATCGAGCTCGAGGTCTCCTCCGGCGATCTCGATCGGACCGGCGCCGGTCGCCGCGCCGGCGCGCTGCGCAAGGAGGCGGGTCCGAAGGACGAGAAGGCCAACGCCCTGCGCGCCGAGATCGAGGAGCGCCTGGCCGGCCTGTCGCAGCTCGACCACTACGCCGCGCTCGGCGTCGCGACGGACGCGAACGCGGCCGAGATCAAGAAGACCTACTTCAAGGCGGCCAAGAAATACCATCCCGACGCCCTCGCCCGCCTGGGACTCGGCGACCTCCGGGACGATGCGGCGCGTGTCTTCGCGCGCATCGCCGAGGCCTTCGAGACCCTCTCCGACGCGGAGAAGCGTGCCGCCTACGATCGGGGCGACGGAGACGTGCCCGAGATCGACATGGCGCGCCTCGCCCAGGCCGAGACGGCCTTCCGCAAGGGCGAGATCCTCGCGAAGATGGGCAACTTCCAGGGCGCGCTCGTCTACCTCGAGAACGCCGTCGAGATCTGGCCCGACGAGCCCGCCTATCAGTCGCTGCTCGGATGGGCCCTCTACAAGCAGCCCGCCCGTGACGCCGTCCGCGCCCGGGAGCACCTCGAGCTCGCCGCCGACGCGGGCTCGGACGACGCGGTCGTGCTCTTCCGGCTCGCGGTCGTGCTGCGCGCCCTCGGCGAGGGCGACGAGGCCGAGCGACGCATGGCCGAGGCGCGCTCGATCGACGCGTCGATCGACGACTGAACCTCGCCGCGCCCGGCCGCGCCCGAGGCCGGGCGCTCCGACTCGGCCTCTCCCTCGATCGCCCGGCGCGTCGCGGCCTCCGGATGCGCCTCGACCCCGGCCCCCTCGGCGAGATCGCGTCGCCAGCGAGGAAAGCGCAGCACCAGCGCGTCGCCCTGCTCGAAGAGCCAGACGAGCCGTGCCTCCTCGTCGCCGACCGTCGTCCGCGCGCCGAGCCAGCGGTCGCCGCGGCCGATCCGCTCCGCCCGCAGCCGCTCGAGCCCCTCGACCCAGCGCCGCGAGCCCGGCGCGAGCGCGACGCCACCCAGGTCGCGACCGGCCGGGATCGAGTAGAGCGCCTCGAGCGTCGCATCGCGGATCGCGCCGCCCGCGAGCGCCGTGCGCCCGAAGCGCCGCAGTCGGTGGGCCTCGCGCACGAGCACCGAGTCACCGCTCGCCACATGACCCGCGAAGCCCAGCGCGTGACCGAGCTCGTGGAGCAGTCCGCCCACCCACTCCTCGGCGCTCGCCTCCCGAGGCCGACCCACGAGATCGAGGCCGCCCCGCCGCATGCGGATCTCCGCCCGCAGCAGCCGGCCGCGGAACCCGGCTCCATCGGCTCGCGGCCCCACGTCGCACACGACGAGCGTGTCGCCGAGTCCGCTCGGTCCCGCGCCGGCGGGATCCGGGCTCACCTGCACATCGATCTCCGCGATGGCCGCCACGATGCCGCTCCCGGCGACGCGCGGCGTGCCCCCGGCCCGCTCCGGCTCGAGCGCGAGCGTGATGCCTGCGAGCCCGCGGTCGAGCGCATCGGTCGCCGCCGCTGCCCAATCCGCGCGCCAGCCCGCGCCGCCGCCACGAACGCGGACGGTCTCCCCACCCTCGAAGCGGCAGGCGACCAGACGCAGCGCCCCCGCGTACAGCACCGGATGCGGCAGCAGGTCGCCGAGTCGACCGGCGCCCTTCTCACGCAGGGCGGGCTCGCCCTCGAGGAGCGCCGCGACGTCCCAGCCCCCGCGCGGCGCGATGCAGGCCGCGAGCGCCACGCAGACCGCGAGCCCGGGCGCGAGGAACGCGAGCGGCAAACGCGAAGCACGCACGCCCCGCCGCAAGGACCCGACCGGGATCCCGGCGTGATCAGACATCGACACCGACGACCCGGACCGCCTCGGGCCGCGGCGCCTCGAAGCCGAAGAGCCGTCCGTAGAAGTAGAGCTCCCCTTCGAGTGCCGTGCGGATGTTCTCCGCGCGCCGGAAGCCGTGCTGCTCGCCCGCGAAGGGGACGTAGGCATGCGGCAATCCGCGTCGGGCCAGCGCCGCGACCATCGCCTCGGCCTGGCTCGGCGGCACCACCCGATCCTCGAGCCCCTGGAAGAAGATCACGGGACAGGCGAGCCGATCGACGTGATGGATCGGGGAGCGCTCGACGTAGCGCGCGTGCGCCTCGGGCAGCGGGCCGACCAGCCAGTCGGTGTAGCGCGACTCGAATTTGTGGGTGTCGCGTGCGAGGGCCTCGAGATCGCCGATGCCGTAGTGGCTCGCTCCGGCCGCGAAGGCCTCGTGGAAGGTGAGTGCACACAGCGTCGTGTAGCCCCCGGCGCTCCCGCCGCTGATCGCGAGCCGGTCGCCATCGACGAGCCCCTCGCCCGCGAGCGCACGAGCCACGGCGACGCAATCCTCGACGTCGACGACGCCCCAGGCGCCCTCGAGCAGGTCCCGATAGGCGCGTCCGTACCCGGTCGACCCGCCGTAGTCGACATCGGCGACCGCGAAGCCGCGACTCGTCCAGAACTGGATGCGGGGATCGAAGGCGGCGCTCGCCCGGGCAGTCGGTCCGCCATGGCTCTTCACGAGCAGCGGCGGCCGCTCGCCCGCGGTCGGCCGCCAGTCCGGATTGCAGGGCGGGTAGAAGAACGCGTGCGTCGTCCGACCGGCGACGGATGCGATGGGACGGGCCTCGGCGACGGAGATCGCGTCGGCCGACACGTCGGAGGCGGCGCTCTCGCGCAGGCAGACGGGCGCCGTACGCCCGGGGCGCAGAAGATGCACGCCGCTCGCGCGCGAGGCCGAGCCCCCGAGCAGGACGGCGAGACCCCGCTCGACGTCGACGCCCTGCACGCTGACGAAGTCGCCGTCGATCGCCTCGAACCCGCCGTCGGCGAGGTCGAGCACGCCGAGGACGTCGCGCCCATCCCGGGCGACGCTCACCAGCGCGCGTCGCTCCCCGTGCTCGCCCGCGTCGTCCTCGAGGAAGTCCCAGGTCGATTGACCGAAGACCCATTGCGCGCGACCGAGCTCCCCGGCGAGCGCATGCACCGGCTCGAGCTCCGACGCGCCGACGCGGGCGAGATTCCACCAGCCCGAGCGGTCGCTCACGACGAAGAGCTCGCCGCGCGGCGAGAAGCGTGGCTGGAACAACGACTCCCGGCGGCCGCCCGCGACGCGCATGACGGCGTCGCGCGGCCCGTCGAGGCTCCAGCTGCGCGTCTCGAGGAAGGTGCCGAGCCAGGGCATCTCCGGATGGTCCCAGGCGAGGAAGGCGAGGCGACCGCCGTCGGGCGCGAAGACCGGCGACGCGTAGAAGTCGTGCCCCGACGCGACGACGCGCGGCGGACCGACGGCCTCGACGCCGCCCGGCCCCTCGTACGCCCGCAAGGCGATCGCGATCAGTCGGTTCTCGGGCTCGCTTCCTTCGCGGGGCCGTTCCTCGACAGCGACCAGCCAGCGTTCGTCGGGCGACAGGAGCAGATCCGCGTAGCGCGCACCGGGAGGGCTGATCGGTCGCGCGGATCCTCCGAAGCGACACGCGTGGATGCGACCGTCGGCGTCGTCCACGAAGAAGAGCCGATCGCGTCCGACCGTGTACTCGCCACCGCCGTACTCGTGCACCCGGCTGCGGACGTTCACGCCGTCCGGGCTCGCCTCCGCCAGTCGAAGGAGGCCGCTTCCGTCTTCGGCGAGATCGCCGCACATCACGACCTGGCGCCCGCCCTCGCTCGGCCGTCCTTCGATCCAGAACGCACGTCCACCGACGAGCCGGGGCGCCGAGAGCCGGAGCGCCCCGCGCACCAGGTCCCGGGAAGCGAAGGGTGAGCTCCAGCTCCCGCATCGACCGCTGCGCGTCACGTCCTCGAGCCCCCCTGCCCCATCCCCTGCCCTCGTCCGTCTCGCGGCCCGGCGCCGACGAATCGCATCGACCGACGGCGATCACGCGGGACGCTGGCGATGCCGCGTCCGAGTGTGCATGCTTGGCGGCCCGCTGGCGAGCGTCGCCCGCACGAGCTGCCCCGTCTTGCGTCGGCGACACGTGGCGCCGCTCCCTGTCGATCGATCACGAGGCGACGATGGATCCGCTCTCGACCTGGCTGGTGCTCGCGCTCGGAGGACTCGTCGCGGGCGTGATCAACACGCTGGCCGGCGGCGGCTCGCTGATCACGGTGCCGCTGCTCGTCTTCCTGGGCCTGCCGGCGACGACGGCGAATGGGACGAACCGGATCGGTGTGCTCTTCCAGAATGCGGTGTCGACCTGGCGCTTCCGCCGCAAGGGTCTCGATGGGCTGCGCGACGCGCTCCCGATCCTGATCCCGACGGTGATCGGCTCGCTCCTCGGCGCGACCGTCGCCTCGCGCATCTCGGCCGAGCTCTTCCGACGCGTGTTTGGCGTCGCGATGATCGCGCTGCTCGTACCGATGCTGCGCGGATCACGCAGACGCGCCGACGACGAGCCCCACGTGCCGCGCTCGGCCTTCGCGAATGCGGCGATCTTCTTCGGGATCGGCCTCTACGGCGGGGCGATCCAGGCTGGTGTCGGGCTCTTCCTGATCGCGGCGCTGGCGCGAAGCGGTCTCGACCTCGTGCGGGCCAACGCGATCAAGGTCGTCGTGATCGGCTTGCTGACCCTCGTCGCGGTCCCCGTCTTCGTGCTGCACGACCAGGTCGATTGGCGACTCGCCTCGGCGCTCGTGGTCGGGTTCGCGCTCGGCGGCGAGCTCGGGGCGCGCGCCGCCGTCGCAGGGGGCGAGCGCTTGATCCGACCGGTGCTGGTGCTGGCCGTGCTGGCGATGGCCGGGCGCATGCTGGGGCTCTACTGAGCCCGCCGGCCCGGCGGCTGGCCGGGAACGGCGCAGCACATTCTCCTCCCCGCACGCTCGCGCGACGCGGCGCCCGGTCGAACTGGGACATCGCGTCGCACTGGCCCCGACTGGCAAGGAACGCGCCAGAATCCCGGATTTTTTGTGGTTTTCGTCACCGACGCGAGATAGAGTATCCACTGCGCCTACCCCAGGGAACTCCCGAGGCCCGACCCCGGGACCGACCGAGCCGATCGTATGCCGAGCGCGAAGCAGTCTCGCGAAGGGGGACGAGAGGCCCGAGGTCTGGCCCGGCCGGCCGGCCCGGGCGCGGTCGACAGCGCAGCCCGTGCGCTCGAGCTGCTCCGGCGCTCCCCCGACGTGCTCGTCGAATGCGGAACCGACGGCCGCATCTCGTTCGTGAGCGATGCCGTCCACGCCGTGCTCGGCCTGCCCCCGGAGCATCTCGTCGGTCTGAGCTTCGTCGAGGTCCTCGTTCCCGAAAACCGCGCCGCGACGGTCGCGCTCTTCCGGAAGGTCGTCGAGACCGGCTCGAGCACGATCGTCCGCTTCCGCGCCCTGCGTCCGGACGGCACGCTCGTCGCGTTCGAGGCGGTCGTCCGCGTATTCGAAGACGACGGCGTCCTCCGCGTGCTGGCGAGCTGCCGCGATGTCACGCAGCAGCGCGCCGTGCAGGAGGTCGACCGTCAGCGCAACGACTACTACCGCGCCCTCGTCGAGAACGGCGCGCGGCTGGCGGCCGTGGCCGACGCGGAAGGCACGATCCTCTTCTCGAGTCAGCGCTTCAAGCAGACCTTCGGCACCCCGACGCACTTCGAGGCGATCACGGCGCAGTCGACGACGGAGGTCCGGCGCTCGATGGCGAACCGTTGGTACGCCTCGACGCGCCCGGATGCCGCACCGAGTGGCGCCATCGACTTCGAGCACGCGTCGCCCGACGGACGCCCCGCCTGGTACACGCTGCGCTGGGACGGATTCCTCGACGCGAACGAGCGCCGGCTCTTCGCGGTCGTCTGCGAGGAGATCACGCCGCGCAAGCGCGTGGAGCAGGCGCTCCGGCAGATCGCGACGGGCCTGCTCGCGGAGGGGCCCGAGTCGCTGCGTCGGACGGTGGCCGACCTCGCCGAGGTGCTCGAGATGTCGCGCTTCGTGCTGGCGACGGTCGGACCCGAAGGCGCAAACGAGGTGCGGGTCGTGGCCGCGTACGTGGACGGGGCCTTCCTCGAAGAGTCCCACCTCGACGTCACGGACCTGCCGGATGCCAAGGTGCTCGAGGGCGAGACGTGCATCCATCCGAGCGGGCTCGCGCAGCTCGTCCCGGCGGTGCGCGCCCGACTGGGACGTGACTTCGAGTCCTACGCCGGACTGCCGCTGCGACGCGCGGACGGAACCGTGCTGGGCCTCGCCGGCGGCTATGGATCCCACGCGATCGTCGATCCCGACCTGCATCGATCGCTCCTCTCGGCCTTCGCGACGCATGCGGCGGCGGCGATCGACCAGGCGCGGATCGACGCCGAGATCCGCGCGAACCAGGACCGCTTCGATGCGCTGGCCTTCGGCTCCGACGACATCCTGATCGAGACCGACGCGGAAGGTCGCATCACCTACGTCTCGCCCGGGGTCGAGCCCGTGCTCGGGCATCGACCGGATCAGCTGGTGGGCCGGCCCGTCCACGACTTCCTGCACACGGACGACGAGCTCCACTACGTCGACACGCGGCGGCGTGTGGCGGCCGGAGACGAGCGCGCCCGGACCTTGTCGCGGGTGCGGCACGCGGATGGCGACTTCCGCTGGCTCGAGACGCAGTCGAGCGGATTCGTCGCCTCGGACGGCTCGATCCGCACGCTGAGCCTCGCCCGGGACGTGAGTCAACGTCATCACGCGGAGCTCGGCCGCGAGCTCCTCCATCGCGTCGTCCAGCTCGGAGCCGACCTCGTATTCGTCTGCGAACCGGACGCGTCCGTGCTCTTCGCGAACGACGCGGCGATCGCGCGCGTCGGCTCGGGGGCCTCGCGCCCGCTCGAAGGGCGCTCGTTCTTCGAGCTGCTGAGCGAGGCCGATGCCGCGCGCCTGCGCGATCAGGTGCTGCCCGCGCTCACGGAGGCGGCCGGCTGGACCGGGGACCTCGAGCTGACGCCCGGCGACGCCGCGACACCGATCCGGACCGAGGCGACGGTCTTCCTGTTTCGCAGCAAGGACGAGCCGGCGCACAGCTACCTGGCGGTCGTGCTGCACGATGTCACGGCGCGGCGCAGCGCGGAGGAGGCGCTGCACGAGAGCGAGCTGCGGCTGGGCCAGTCCCAGAAGATGGAGGCCGTGGGTCGACTCGCCGGCGGCATCGCCCACGACTTCAACAACCTGCTGACGGCGATCATCGGCTACAGCGACCTCGTGCTCGACGAGATCGGGCCGGGACATGGCGCGCGGCGCGATGCGGAGGAGATCCTGCGTGCGGCCGAGCGCGCCGGTGGGCTCACGCGCCAGCTGCTCGCGTTCAGCCGCCGCCAGGTGCTCCAGCCCGAGTCGATCGACCTGAACGCGATCGTCGCCGACGTGGATCGCATGATGCGACGCTTGATCGGCGAGAACATCGAGCTCGTCACGCTGCAGGACGGGGGACTCGACCGGGTGATGGCCGATCCCGGGCAGCTCGAGCAGGTCATCGTCAACCTGGTCGTGAATGCCCGGGACGCCATGCCCCGCGGCGGGCGATTGCAGATCGAGACGCTGAACTGCCGGCTCGCGCACGCGCTCCGCGTCGAGTCCGGCCTGCTCGAGCCGGGCGAATACGTCGTGCTGCGGGTCTCGGATACGGGCATCGGGATGGACGAGGAGACCCGCTCCCGCATCTTCGAGCCCTTCTTCACGACCAAGCAGGCGGATCAGGGGACCGGCCTCGGCCTCGCATCGGTCTGGGGCATCGTCAGTCAGACCGGCGGGCAGATCCACGTCGAGACGATGCCGCGAGCCGGCACCACCTTCTCCGTCTACCTCCCGGTCTCTCGCACGCACGAGGAGCCCCCCGAGCCCGCCGCGGTCGATCGCAGCGTGCGCGGCGACGAGACGATCCTGCTGGTGGAGGACTCGGGCACCGTGCGGCGCCTCGTGCAGCGCACGCTCGAGAGTCAGGGCTACCGCGTCCTGGCCTGCGAGTCCGCGACGGCCGCCCTGCGCTACTGCAGTCGCTACGAGGAGCCGATCCACCTGCTCCTGAGCGACGTCGTCCTGCGGCGCACCTCCGGCCCCGCCATCGCCCGCCGCGCCCGCGAGCTCCGCCCCGGCATCCGGGTGCTCTTCATGTCGGGCTTCACGGACGAGACCCTCGCCCGCCACGGGCTGCACCGCCGCCGCGAGGATCTGCTCGAGAAGCCCTTCACGCCCAGCGCCCTGCTGAGTCGCGTCCGCAGCCGTCTCGACACGCCCGACGAGTCGATCGCGCACGCCGAGATCCGGCAGCCGGACCGAGCGCCATCGATCCGCCCGACGCCTCCGAGCACGGGCTGACGCGTCCGATCCCGCGGACGCACGACGTCCGTCGCATGGACCCGCGCGCGACCGGCGGCCCGTCCGCGTCGGGACGGCAGCCGGATCGCATCGCGTTCCCCGTGGAACAAAACCCTTTCAAAACAATGCGTTGCAGGTTGAAACGAGATTTCCATTCAAGTTGAAAGGGGAGCGGCCGAAACGCCATCCGCGCCCCTCTGCCCGCCCGCTGCGGACCGGCTGCTCGAGGCACTCATTCGGGACGGTTCGAGTCGGACACCTCGCCCAGTCCGCTCCAGAGCGCCTCGCCGAAGCGGACCAGCGACTCCTTGTGCGCGATCAGCACGGCCCGCGCCCGCCGTCCCCGACCGAAGAGCCGCTCCCCGAGCCGCACCTCGTCGCAGGCCAGCACCAGGACCTCCAGCCGCCCGGCGTGTCGACGCCTCAGGGACTCCACCGCGCGGTAGAAGCGCGGTGCCCCATCCTCCGTCACCACTAGCAGCCGTGACAGGCGCGAGGCCTCCCCTTCCGCTTCGCCAACGCCCGGGGCGGTCGCCCGAGACCGGGCCCGGAGTCCGACCGCCTCCGAGGCCAGCTGGGCTTCCGCCCCCTCGAGGCCGCGAACGAGCCGCCGCGCGCGCCGCGCCTCGTAGAGCGCATCCGCGAGTCGTTCGCTCCACGCGTGCCGGGCGAAGGGGGGAAGACCGGCCGCCGCCGACTCGGCCAGCGACGTCCGCCAGTAGGCCGCCAGACGCTCGGCCCGTCCGGATGCGATCAGCGCACGCGGCCAGCATTCCGTCGCCGTCGCCCGGAGCGCCGTCGCCCCGTCCGGGATCGGCGGGTCGACGTCTCCATCGCCCACTCCGCGTCTGTCGTCTCCTGCCACCACCATGTGGCGCGCGAGTGTCCCCTGCTTCCGCCGACCGCGCATCCCGCACCGCGAGCAGGGCGGGCACGAAGAATCCCCGCTCGCCGCGGCTCGGGCCGGGAGCCGTCTCCGTTACGCTCCGCGCTTCACCCGTCGGGTCCCGCCCCGGTCTCTGGACCCGTTCTCCCGGGGTCTCGACACCCATCCGGATCGGGAACGAAGATTCTCGCAACCCGATCGCGACCCGGACCAGGAGCCCGCCCATGACTGCTCGACTCGAGCGCCCCGCCGCGCATCCCCATGTCGCCGTGGTCACGATCGACCGACCCGAGCAGGCCAACGCCCTCGACCCCGGAACGCTGCGCGATCTCGCCCGACACTGGGACGCCATCGACGCGGACGAAGAGCTCCGTGTGGCGATCCTGACCGGCGCCGGGGATCGCGTCTTCTGCTCGGGCATGGACCTGCGCAGCACGATCCCCGCGTCCCAGGCGCTGGCCCGCGGCGAGCGGATCGACGCGGAGGACTTCGAGGGGCTCCGAGCGGTCGGGCGGGCCACGCTGACGAGCGGACCGCTGCGGGTCCCCCTCGTGGCTGCGGTGAACGGACATGCCCGCGCCGGCGGCTTCGACCTGATGCTGGCGAGCCAGATCCGCCTGGCGGTGCCCGAAGCGACCTTCGCGCTCGAAGAGGTTGCCCTCGGCCTCTACCCGACGGGCCACGCCACCGTGCTGCTGCCGCGCCAGATCCCGGCGGTGCATGCAGCCGAGCTCCTCTATACGGCCCGCCCGATCGATGCCGAGCGCGCCCTGGCGATCGGCCTGCTGAACGCCCTCGTCCCCGCCGCCGAGCTCCGGGAGCGCGCCCTCGCGCTCGCCGACTCGATCGCCCGCTGTGCGCCCCTGGCCGTGCAGGCGACGCTGCGTGGGGTGCGCGAGATCGAGGGCCTGCCGCTGCCCGAGGCGTATCGTCGGCAGGAGCAGCTCGGCCGTCCGTTGCGTCGGACGGAAGATGCCCGTGAGGCCCAGCGCGCCTTCACCGAGCGCCGCGCGCCGCGCTTCCTCGGGCGTTAGGCGCACGCGTCCTCCGGAAGATCCCCGAAGTCCTGCTTCCCTCCGTGCGGCCGTCGCGTCCTTCGCTCTCGCCTCCGGGTCGCCCTCGCATCGACGCGCCCCGCCCCAGCCCTGCCAGACGAGGCCTCCCCCCGGACCGGACGCCACGCGGACTGCGCCGTCGCGCCCGGTCCAGGCCAGGCGGAAGCCCGCCGTGCCCAGACGCCGCAGCAGCCCGGCGTTCGGCAGCCCCCGCGCCGCATCGCAGGGCGCGCTCAGCACCAGCAGCCCCGGACGCAGGGCCTCCAGGAAGGCCGCGCTCGAGCTGCCGCGACTCCCGTGATGGCCGAGCTTCAGCACGTCGAGCCGCCCGGACTCGGCGAGACCACCCGCCAGCAGCGCCCGCTCGACCCGCTCGCCGACGTCCGCCGTCAGCAAGGTCGAGCGCCCGGCGAGCGTGGTCCGCAGCACCAGGGACGCGTCGTTGCGTCCGGCACCCGGAGCCCGCTCCGCCGCAGGCCAGAGCACGTCCACCCGCAGCTCGCCCCGCAGATGGAGGGCCATGCCCGCGTGCAGCCATCGGGTCGGCGTGCCGCGCGCGCCCGCCGCCTCGACGAGCGCGAGCAGCGCCGGATCGTCCCGACCCGCGGCCGGCAGCCAGAGCTCGTCGACCGGGAGGGCGTCGAGGACGCCCGGCGCGCCGCCACGATGGTCGAGATCGCCGTGGGTCACGACCAGCGCATCGAGGCGATGGACACCCAGCGCCCGCAAGGCGCGCGCGACACCCGCCCCGCCCCGCCCGTCGGCGGGGCCCGGTCCGGCGTCGACCAGCAGCGCGCTCCCGCGTGCGCGCACGAGCGTGGCGTCCCCCTGCCCCACGTCGAGGAAGACCGACCCCGGCGCCCGCCAGATCGGTGGCGCCACCGGCCCGGGCTCGGCCCCGAGGACGCCCACCGCCAGCCAGACGGCCAGGGCGACCGATAGCCTGCCGCGACGAAGGCAATGGAGTCCGAGAAGGGCCATTCCCGCGATCCATATCGGGCCGAGCGGATGCAGGAGCGGCTCCAGAGGCAGCCGGTCGGCGAGGCGCAGCACGCTCTCGACGAGCATCGCCGCGGGCCAGAGCAGCACCTCGACGCTCCGCGCCGACAGCCAGCCGGAGCCCAGGACCGCGATCGCGGCGCTCGGGAGGACGAGCCATCCCGTCCAGGGAATTGCAAGACCGTTGAGCAGCGGCGCGAGGGCGACGACCGGTAGCCCCACCCGGGCGAGGATCGGCAGCGTTCCGAAGGAGACCGCGAGCGAGGCGCGCAATCCGCGATGGGCGCCGTGCAGCACGGAGCCGACGAACAGCCCCCGACCGCCCGTGTCGCGCGGCACCCCATCGACCGACGTGGCCCCGCCCCGCTCCACCCCGTACAGCTCGGGCTCGGGGCCCCGCCCCCAATCGCCCGAGAGCACGAGCGCAAGACACGCGCCGAAGGAGAGCAGCGCCCCGACATCGAAGAGAAGCGCGGGATCGAGCACGAGCATCGCTCCCGCGACAGCCCCCAGCGCCGGCGCCGGCCCGACCCAGCGCCGCCCGAGTCGCGCCGCGACCGCGAGCCCCAGCAGCGAGCTCGCCCGCAGCGCCGGCACCCCGGCCCCACTCAGCCAGGCGTAGGCGACCGCCCCCGCCACGGCCAGTCCGAGCGGCCCCGCGAAGGGCCAGCCCCCGATCGGCATGCCGAGCCGACCCGCCATCCGGATCGCGAGATGACCGAGCGCCCCGGCGAGCAGCGCGACGAAGCCGACGTGCAGCCCCGAGACCGCGAGCAGATGGGCGAGCCCGACGCGCCGGAAGGCATCGCGCACCTCGCTCGAGAGACCCGAGCGATCCCCGAGCACGAGGGCGCGGGCCAGGGCCGCCGCGTCGCGCCCCACCCGCTCGCTCCCACTCCGGTCCGCCCGTTCGCCCCCGGACGGGTCGTCCCAGCGCGCCGCGAGCCCCGCCCGGATCCCCTCACGCACGGCCCGCAGCCGATTCACCAAGCTCGTCGCGAGCCCACCCTCCGCGCCCGCGGCCGGTGCCACCGCCAGGACCCAGTCCGGCGTGGCCAGCCGTGCGCGCGCCCCGAAGCCGCGGCGCGCCGCCCGTAGCCCCGCGTCGGCGCCACCGGGATTGCGTCGCCCCCGGATCGGTGCCCAGCGCACGCCGACGCGCACCCGCTCCCCGGGCCAGAGCAGCCGCTCCGCCCGCGAGTCCGGGGGCGCCTCCGCGACCCGGGCATCGACTGGAGCCGAGGCCACAGCCCCGCCCTCTCGCCGCGCCCGCCCGATCGTGCTGCCCAGCAGCAGCCGGGCCGGGCCGTCGCCGCCCCCGTCGACGGTGCGCACGGCCACGAGCTCGACCTCGAGACCCCAGGGCGTGACGCGACGCGAAGCGACATGGCCTTCGACGATCCGGATCGCGGCGGACGAAGCCTCGGCCCGGCCCGCGTCGCGCGCCGCCGCCGCGAGCGCCGCCTCGAGTCCGCCGCGTCCCGCGGCCGCGGCGAGCAGACACGCCGCGATCCGGACTGCGTACGCGCGCGACGCGCCCCACTCGAGGGCCGACCCGCGCGCGCTCCGGCGCCGCAGCCCCCGATACAAGAAGGCGTAGCTCGCGAGGACGACCGCGCCGGAGACGAGCCAGGCCGCGACGCCGCTCGTGCCGGCGCCTTCGGCATCCGCCCACAGGATCCCGACCGCGACCGAGACGGCGAGCAGCACGGCGCCCATCGCCACGAGCATGCCGCCTCGCATCGCAGCGACGAGCCCGTGAACGACCGACTAGCATGCGTGGACGATCGGATCCGCCTCTCCTCGGACGAGACGGATCAGTGGAGCGTGCGGCGATCCGGCTTGCCCGGCTGCGCGCGCATCCGCTGCGCGTAGGCCGAGAGCACCTCGAGCACCTCGTCGAGCTTCTGGAGCTCGCCGCTGAAGGCGCCGAGCAGGCGCTCGACCTCGCGGACGTCGCGCAGGTTGCGCTCGATGTCGGCCTGCACCTCGGCCTGCACCTCGACGGCCAGGCTCGCGCCCAGCAACATCGCATCCGCGGCCCGGCCCCCGAGCTCGCCCTCGAGCGGTGCGAGGCGCGCCGCGAGCCGCCCCGCCCACTCGGCCGACACGCCGTGGTCCACGAGCCGGTCCTCCCAGACCGCGAGACGATCGGAGGGGACGATCCGTCCATCCGCGCTTGCGGACCGATCCCCGCGCGCCGACGTCCCCGTCCATCGCGTCCACAGGTTCCGGATCGAGCTCCACCGCATCCGCCGCGCTCCAGGTCTCCCGATCGACTCGGCGATCGGATCGCGCGCAGCCCCACTCCGCGCTCGGGTCCGAGGCAGGAGAGCAAGTTCGATGCCACGGGCGGCGGCGGCCCGGATGCGCAGGGCGTGTGCGGGGCGGCGGTGACTCCGCTGCGCGAGCGGGCGGAGGGTCGGCGCCGGACGGCGCGGGGCGATGGTGGCGCGGCCGCGGCGCGGAAGCGGATTGCCCAGAGTGGGCATTCACAGGCCGGATTCCGGTCGGCTGGATCGGGGGCTGCGGCCCCTTCACTCCGGTCGGCTGGATCGGGGGGTGCCGCCCCTTCAGTCCCGCCACTGCATCGGAACGCGCGCGTCGTCGGCCTCGTCCTCGAGCGCCTCGTATTGCCGCTCGACCTCGAGGAGTGCGGCCTCGAGCTCCCCCCGCCGACGCGACGCGTTCGGGTTCGCGTTCTCGAGTGCGCGCTCGATCGCCTGCCGCCGCTGGGCGAGCGACTCGTACTGGCCCTGCCACTGCGAACGGCTGCGACCGCCGCGGATATGACCGTCCTCGACCAATCCGTTCGGTCGCAGGGTGACGATGCCGGCCCCCGGATCGATCTGGTACTCGAAGTGGTTGAAGAACGAGAGCCCGAGCAGGCCGATCGACATCGAGCGGCTGATCGAGGCCGGCACCTTCTCCGCCCGCGCCCCGCCGAGCTCGACGCTGTCGAGCGTCACCAGCTTCGACTCGACCACCCCATTGGCCGTGCCGTAGAGCGCCGTCCGCGCACCGTCGAGCGGGAGGCCGAGCTCCTGCGCGACCGACTCCGGGATCACGACGTCGCTCGCCCCCGTATCGAGGATGAAGGGCGCGATCACCGAGTCGTTGAGCCGCACGTCGACCCGCATGCTCGAGCCGGCGCGCTGCACGCGGATGCGATGGACCGGTTGCGCGTCGGGACGCGCCGAGCGGCCCGCGCGCGAGCGGGATCCCGATCGGGCGGGGACGGCCGCGGGGGGCGGTGCCTGGTAGGTCTGGATCGCGCGCCCCGCCCCTTCGTCGAGCTTGCCGCCCGCGGCCTGCGCGCGGAAGCGCGGCGGTACCTGGCTGAGGTCCTGGGCGAAATGCAGTCGGCCCTGCTCGTCCTTCCAGCGGTAGATCTCGGCGACCGCCGGGCCGCTTCGACCGAGACCGAGGCCGCCGCAGAGCAGCCCCAGCGCGAGTGCGAGAGCACGCAGGCGCCGGCGGGCCGTGTCCCGGCGGCAGATCCGACGACGGGCGTCACGAGTGGAAGGGTCGCACCGCCCGGGGCGCGACGGACTCGGATACGGGGCCATGCTCCCGGCCTCCAGCGCGACGGCGCTCGGGAGCGGATCGGCCGCGCCGCCCGGTCGCTTGACCCCGGGGTCAGCCGGGTTCGCGGGCGGCGTCGGGCGCCGCCTCGACCTCCGAGGGCGTCTCCTCCCCCGGCGCCGCGGGTGCGGCCTCCGGATCCGTGCGGTCCCCCGGCGCCGCGGGTGCGGCCTCCGGATCCGTGCGGTCCCCCGGCGCCGCGGGTGCGGCCTCCGGATCCGTCCGGTCCCCAGGCGCCGCGGGTGCGGCCTCCGGATCCGTCCGGTCCCCCGGCGCGGCGGGTGCGGCATCCAGCGCCCCGTCGCCCCCCGGCGCCTCGGGCCCCGCCTCCGCGGCGAGGGCGTCGAAGAAGCGCCGGATCGACTCCGCGTCGCGCTGCGACAGGCCGGGCACGGCCGCGAGCTGCTCGACGCTGGCGGCCCGCACGGCGCGCAGGGAGCCCAGGGTCTTGAGCAGGGCGCGCCGCTTGCCGGGCCCGATGCCCGGCAGCTCCTCGAGGATCGACGTGAGGTTCACCTTCGAGCGCAGCTCGCGCTGGAACTCGATCGCGAAGCGATGGGACTCGTCGCGGATGCGCTGGAGCAGCAGCATGCCGCGGCTGCTCGGGGCGAGCTGGATCGGATTCGTGCGATTCGGGCGGAAGACGCGCTCGGCCTTGAGCCCGCCGCCCCGCTTCACGCGCAGGCTGCGCGAGTCCTCGTCGCGCTCCTTCGAGATCCCGAGCGTCTCGACCTCGAGCCCCGCGTCGGCGAGCGCGGCGGACACGACGCCGAGCTGGCCGCGGCCGCCGTCGACCATCAGCAGGTCCGGCAGCGGCTCGCGCTCGACCCGCGCCAACCGGCGATCGAGCACCTCACGCAGACAGCCGTAGTCGTCCCCCGCCTCCGCCTGCTTGATGCGGTAGCGCCGGTAGTCCTTCTTGACGGGCTCGCCATCCTCGAACACGACGCGACTCGCCACGGCGAGCGTGCCCTGGAGGTTGGAGACGTCGTAGCACTCGATGCGATGGGGCCGGACGCCGAGATGGCAACGCTCCTCCAGCTCGTCGAGGGCGGTCGCCACGCTGTCCCTTGCCGCGAGGCGGGTCGAGAGCGCGAGCGCCGCGTTGCGCTCGGCGATCTCGACGAGGCGCCGGGTGCCGCCGCGCTGGGGACGGCGGATCGTGACGGGCTGATCGAAGCGCTCGCGCCAGAGCGCCTCGAGCGCACCGTCGTCCTCGAAGTCGACCGAGACCAGCACCTCCCGCGGCGGCGCGTGCCCCTCCCCCGAGCCGTAGAACTGCCCGAGGAACGAGGCCATCACCTCGTCGTCGTCGAGGCGGACGTCCGAGAAGGGGAAGTCGCGCGCCCCGATCACACGGCCCTCGCGCACGTGCAGCACCTGAACGTCGACCTCCCCGCCCTCGCGCGCGATCGCGAAGACGTCCCGATCGAGACCCTTCTCGGTCACGATCTGCTGGGACTCGATCGTGCGCTCGACGGCCTGCAGGCGGTCGCGCAGGCGCGCCGCGTCCTCGAAGCGCTCCTCCGCGGCGGCCTCCGCCATCTCGCGCTCGATGTCCTCGACCAGCTCCTTCGACTTGCCGCGCAGGAAGAGGATCGTGCCGCGCACCTGCTCGGCGTAGGCCTCGGGCTCTGCGAGCCCGACGCAGGGCCCGAGACAGCGCTTCATTTCGTACTCGATGCAGGGCCGGCCGCGCCGCGCGTAGTCCTTGAAGGTGCCCTCCGTGCACGAGCGCAGGGGGAAGAGCCGGCGCAGCTTCGAGAGCGCGCTCTTGAGGGCGACGCTCGACGTGTAGGGCCCGAAATACTGCGCCCCGTCCTTGCGGAAGCGACGCACCATCGTCACCCGCGGCCAGGCCTCCTGCTCGTCGATGCGCAGGGCGAGGTATTGCTTGTCGTCGCGCAGGCGGACGTTGAAGGGCGGGCGATGCTGCTTGATCAGCTCGTTCTCGAGCAGCAGCGCCTCCTTCACGTTGCCCGTGACGAGGACCTCGACGCTCACGGCACGCTCGACGAGGGCCGGGATCCGGATCCGACCATCGCCCCCGCTCACGTACTGGCGCACGCGGCTCCTGAGGCTCTGCGCCTTGCCGACGTAGAGGACCGAGTCCCGTGCGCTCTTGAAGAGGTAGACGCCGGGCGCGGTCGGCAGTCGCTCGGCCTGCTCGGCGAGGGACTCCTTCGGTGGGCGCGCCCGAGCGGGGCCCGACGCGCCGTCCTCCGACCGCACCCGAGCGGCGCCCGACGATCCGTCCTCCGACCGCACCGGAACGGGGCCCGACGATCCGTCCTCCGACCGCACCGGAACGGGGCCGGACGATCCGTCCTCCGGCGGCGGCTCGGACCCGATCATGCCTCGACGCCTCCGCGGCTCACGTCAGTCGGATGCGCTCGCTCTCGAGCGCCTTGATGCGATCGCGCAGCTCCGCCGCCCGCTCGAACTCGAGCTCGCGGGCCGCTTCGCGCATCTCCTTGCGCAGGCGCTCGATCAGCGCCGGCAGCTCGTGCCGCGGCACGGAGGCCTCGCGCTTCTCGTCCGCGCGCGGGACCGTCACGTAGTCCTGCTCCCAGATCGAGTCCTGCAGGCTCGTGATGCGCTTCTGGATCGTCTTCGGCGTGATGCCGTGCTCCTCGTTGTAGGCCTCCTGGCGGCCACGCCGACGCTCCGTCTCCTCGAGGGTCGCCCGGATGGAGTCGGTCTGCTTGTCGGCGTAGAGGATCACGCGCCCCTTCACGTTGCGCGCGGCGCGCCCGATCGTCTGGATCAGCGAGCGCGTCGAACGCAGGAAGCCCTCCTTGTCCGCGTCGAGGATCGCGACGAGGGAGACCTCCGGGATGTCGAGGCCCTCGCGCAGCAGGTTGATGCCGACGAGCACGTCGAATCTGCCCTCGCGCAGCTCGCGGATGATCTCCATGCGCTCGATCGTCTTGACGTCGCTGTGCAGGTAGCGGATGCGGACGCCGAGCTCGGCGTAGTAGTCCGTCAGCTCCTCGGCCATCCGCTTGGTGAGCGTCGTGACGAGCACGCGCTCCTCCTTGCCGACGTGGGCCTGGATCTCGCCGAGCAGATCGTCGACCTGCCCGTTCGCCGGGCGCAGCTCGATCTTCGGATCGACGAGGCCCGTCGGCCGGATGATCTGCTCGACGACGACGCCCTGACAGCGCTCGAGCTCGTAGTCGGCGGGCGTCGCGGAGACGTAGACGCGCTGGCCCGCGCGCTCCTCCCACTCGTCGAAGCGCAGGGGGCGATTGTCGAGGGCGGAGGGCAGCCGCCAGCCGTACTCGACGAGGGTCTCCTTGCGCGCGCGGTCGCCCTTGTACATCCCGCCGATCTGCGGGACCGAGACGTGGCTCTCGTCGAGCACGATCATGGTGCCCTTCGGCAGGTAGTCGTAGAGGGTGTACGGCGTCTGCCCCGCCTCGCGTCCGTCGAGCCAGCGCGAGTAGTTCTCGACCCCGTGACAGAAGCCCATGGTCTCGAGCATCTCGAGATCGTAGAGCGTGCGCTGCTCGAGCCGCTGCGCCTCGAGCAGCTTGTTCTGCTTCTGGAAGAAGGCGAGCCGCTCCTGCAGCTCCTCGCGGATCCCCGACGCGGCCCGCTTGAGCCGTTCCTGGGTCGCGACGTAGTGGCTCGCGGGGTAGATCATCGCCTTGCGCGGCCGCGCCACGACCTTGCCGCGCAGCGGATCGATCTCCGCGATCGAGTCGACCTCGTCGCCGAAGAACTCGACCCGGATCGCCATCTCCCCCTCGTATTGCGGGAAGATCTCGACGACGTCGCCGCGCACCCGGAAGGTGCCGCGATGGAAGTCGTGGTCGTTGCGGTCGTACTGCATGTCGACGAGCCGCCGGAGCAGATCGTCGCGCACGAGGCTCATCCCCGTCTCGACGAAGACGTGCATCGAGCCGTAGTTCTCGGGCGCCCCCAGGCCGTAGATGCACGACACACTCGCCACGACGAGCACGTCCTGCCGGGTCAGCAGGGAGTGGGTCGCCGAGTGCCGGAGCTTGTCGATCTCGTCGTTGATCGACGAGTCCTTCTCGATGTAGGTGTCGCTCGAGGGGATGTAGGCCTCGGGCTGGTAGTAGTCGTAGTAGGAGACGAAGTACTCGACGGCGTTGTTCGGGAAGAGCTCCTTGAACTCCGAGTAGAGCTGGGCCGCGAGGGTCTTGTTCGGCGACATCACGAGCGTCGGGCGGTTCAGCCGCTCGACCATGCAGGCGATCGTGAAGGTCTTGCCGCTGCCCGTGACGCCGAGCAGCGTCTGGTGCTTGTCGCCCCGGGCCATGCCCTCGCAGAGCTGGTCGATCGCCTGGGGTTGGTCCCCGGACGGCTCGAACTCCGACTCGATGCGGAAGGCTTCGCTCATGACCCCCACCCCGTTCGCTCGCCGGGCGGTCCTACGCCCCCTTGCGTCGCCATCGCGGCCCCGACGGCGAGTCCACGATCTCGATCCCGTCGGCCGCCAGCTCGTCGCGGATGCGATCCGCCGTCGCCCAATCCTTTGCCGCCCGCGCCGCCTGACGCTCGGCCAGCAGCCCGTCGATCCGCGGATCCTGCTCCCAGGCCTCCTCGGCCCGGGCCGTCGCCGCCGCCACCCGCGCCTTCGCCTCGTCGAGGCCCAGCCCGAGCACGGGCTCGAAGCCGAGCAGCAGGTCGCGGCGATCCGCGGCCGGGAGTGTATCGCTCCGCGCCACGTCCCAGACGACGGCCATCGCCCGCGGCGCGTTCAGGTCGTCCGCCAGCGCGTCCCGGAAGCGCTCCCGGAAGGGCGCCTGGCGATCGGGATCGCCCGCGTCGTCGCAGCCGGCGAGCTCGGCGACGATGCCCTGCAGCCGGCGGAAGCCCGTGGCCGCGGACTGGATCGCCTCGTCGGTGAAGCTCTGCTGCTGCCGGTAGTGGGCCTGCAGGAAGAAGAAGCGGAAGGCGAGCGGGTCGATGCCCCGGGCGACGAGGTCCGAGAGCGTCTTCACGTTGCCCTTCGACTTGGACATCTTCTCGCTGCCCATGTCGAGGAACTCGTTGTGCATCCAGAAGTTGACCCAGGGATGCACGCCATAGCCGCACTCGCTCTGGGCGACCTCGTTCGTGTGGTGGACGGGGGCGAGGTCGATCCCGCCCGTATGGATGTCGAAGCGCTCGCCCAGGTAGCGCACGCTCATCGCCGAGCACTCGAGATGCCAGCCCGGGAAGCCGCGGCCCCAGGGCGAGTCCCACTCCTGCAGCCGCCGCACGCCGGGCTCCGCGAACTTCCAGACCGCGAAGTCCGCCGGATTCCGCTTGCCCTCGACGACGCCGATCCGCGCGCCCTCGGCCTGCCCTTCGAGGTCGAGATGCGCGAGCTCCGCATAGCGCGGGAAGCGGCTCGTATCGAAGTAGAGCCCGTCGGCGATCCGGTAGAGATAGCCGCCCGCCTCGAGACGCTGCGCGAGCTCGATCTGCTCCGGGATGTGCTCGGTCGCCTTCGGGTTGTGCTCGGGCGGCAGGCAGTGGACCGCCGCGCCGTCGTCCCGCCAGACCTGCGTGAAATGCTCGGCGATCTCCTCCGCCGTCTTGCCCTCGCGCCGCGCCGCCGCCTCGATCTTGTCCTCGCCCTCGTCGGCGTCCGACACGAGATGGCCCACGTCCGTGATGTTGATGACGTGGGTGACGGCGAGGCCCTCGGCGAGCAGGAAACGCTTCAGCAGGTCCGAGAAGAGCCGCGAGCGCAGGTTCCCGATATGCGGCGGGGCGTAGACCGTCGGCCCACAGCTGTACATCCCGACGCGGCCCGGCTCGAGGGGCTCGAAGACGCGCCGGCTGCGCGTTCGCGTGTCGTAGAACTCGATCGGGCTCACGCCGCCTTCTCCCCTTCTTCCAGCAGCACGACGGCGAGGCCGGCGATGCCCTCCTCCCGGCCGAAGGCACCCAGCCGATCGGTGCTCGTGACCTTCAGGTTGACCCGCGCGGGCGCGCAGCCGAGCAGCCGGGTCAGCTCGGCCTGCATCGCCGGCTGATGCGGTGCGAGCCGCGGTACCTGCGCGACGATCGTGGCGTCGACGTTCCCGATCCGCAGCCCCGCCGCGCGCATGCGCAGCACGACCGCGGCGAGGATCTCGCCACTCGCCACACCGCGCCAGCGCTCGTCGCTCGACGGGAAATGCCGCCCGAGATCCCCTTCGCCGAGGGCGCCCAGGATCGCATCGGCCACGGCGTGCAAGAGAGCGTCGCCGTCCGAGTGCCCTTCGAGCCCACGGTCGAAGGGGATCGTCACGCCGCCGAGCACGAGCGGGCGACCGGCGACCAGGCGATGTGCGTCGAAGCCCTGTCCGATCCTCACGAGCCGATCTCCCCCACGCCCGCCCGGCGGCGCGCGCCCTCTCCGAAGTGCGCCGGCTCTTCGTCCGTCCCCGACGCCAGCAGGCTCTCCGCCAGCCGCAGGTCCTCGGGCCGCGTGATCTTCGGATTCGGCCCGCTCGCCGGCACGATCCGCACGACGTGCCCGAGCCACTCGACGAGCTGCGCATCGTCCGTCGCCTGACGCCCGTCCCGCGTCGCCGCCGCAAGCCCCGCCTCGAGCCAGTCCCGCCGCAGGACCTGGGGCGTCTGCGCCGCCCACAAGGCCTCGCGCGGCGGCGTCTCGACGATCGCCCCCGACTCGACGCGCTTGATCGTGTCCCGCACCGGCTCCGCCAGGATCGCCGCCCCCGTCGCCCGCGCCACCTCGACGACCCGGACCACGTCCCGCGGCGACACGAGACAGCGCGCCGCATCGTGCACCGCCACCCACTCGATCGCCGCCGGCAGCGCCGCGAGACCCGCCCGCATCGAGTCCTGCCGCTCGCGCCCCCCGACGACGGGCGCCGCCAGCCCTTCGACGTCCTCGATTCCGAGCGCCGCAAAGCGCCCGAGATCCTCCGCGCCGAGCACGGGCTGCAGCACGCCGAAGACGTCGGCAGCCGCGAGCGCCCGGATCGACCGTTCGACGAGCGTCCGCCCCACCACCTCGACGAAGGCCTTGGGCAGCGCCGCCCCGAGCCGCTCGCCGCGTCCGGCTCCGAGGATCAGGGCCGCGACGCGGGCGCGCTCGGCCATGGCGAGGGCCCCGCCCCGGGACGAGACACTACGAGGTCGGCTCCCGCACGTCGTCGATCTCGACCCGGAAGAAGTCGAGGATCGTGCCCTGGGCGCGCTCGAGCCCGATCTCCGCCGAGCGGTAGGCCCGCAATGCGTCGATCTTCTTGCTCTCCGCCTCGACGAGGCTCTTCTCGCGATCGAGCACCTCGAAGGGCGTCGACTCCCCGTGCTCGAGCTTGACCCGCTCGGCGCGCAGCTGCTCCTCGGCCGAGAGGCGCGCGCGCTCCGCGGCTTCGATGCCCTGGGCGGAGGCGAGCAGCTCGCGGGCCGCCTTGCGGACCTCGATGATGATCGTCTTCTCGAGGCGCAGGCGGGTCGCTTCGGCGCGCCGCAGCTCGAACTCACCTCTCGCGACCTGCTTTCGCGCGGCCGTGTTGGGAATCGGGATCGAGAAGACGCCCTTGGCCGTGAAGTTCTCGTTTCCGTTGCCATGGAAGAAGTCGTCGACCGAGTTGCCGTAGACGCTGTTCTCCGGCCGCGGCAGAGCCGGCGGCGTGGGCGGCGGGAGGGCTTGGTTCCTCCGGCCCGCGACACCGATGTAGCCGTAGCGGAGCTCCGCATCGAACCGCGGCAACCGCTGGTTCCTGGCGAACTTGAGGTTGACCTCACTCTGTTCGATCTGCTGATCGGCGGCACGAAGCTCCGGTCGGCTCGTGAAGGCCTGCTCCACGGCCCGCTCGACGTCGACCGAGCGCATCTCGTACGCCTCGGGATCCTCCGTCGGCGATAGCTGAAGCGTCGTCGTCGCCGCGAGCTCTGCTCCGAGAACGGCGTCGATCAGTACGTCCTGGGCGTTCCGATACGCGGCTGCCTGCTGGATCACCTGGAACTCGCGCTCGGCGACACCCGCCTCCGACTCCACGACCTCGACACGGGAGACGACGCCGACCTCGTACTGGGTGCGCGTCTGCTCGAGCAGCGCACGTGCCGTTTCGAGGCTCTTCTGCGCGACCCGCACCTGCTCGGCCGCGGCGACCAGCGTCCAGTAGGCCTCGACCGTGCCCCGCACCGTGTTCATGACCGAGCCCTGGAAGTCGTCGATCGACCGCCCGAATTCGAGGTTCGAGATCTTGACCTGCGTCCACGGCTGATTCCAGATCAGGCCGCGCGCGAGGGGAATCGTGCTCGAAACGAAGAAGCTCGAGTTGTAGAGGGGATCGCGATTGATGAACCGGCTGCGGGTCACGGTCGACGTGCTGTCGAAACGCAGCTTCACGTCTGCACCGATCAGCGGGATCTTCTGGTCGATCCCGACGCCACCTCCTTCTACTCGATCGCGGTTCACCTGAATCGGATTGAACGCAGTCAAGAACGTATTCGGCGTCTTCTGTACGTCGTACCGCGCGTCCGCATTCAAGACCGGATCGTACGCGCCCCATGCCCCGTCCCGATCCGCCTCCGCGATCAGCGGCGCGAAGCGCTGGATCTCGAGGTCGAGGTTGTTGCGAAGCGATAGAGCCACCGCCTCGTCTAGGCTGAGCGGCTGGCCCGACTCCACGATCGGGGCGTTCGGCTCGAGATCCGGGGGGAGCTCGCCGGACGCGGGGGCCCCTTCCTCGGACCAGAGACGCTCGTCCGAGAACGAGGGGACCGCATCGGGCGGAGACGACTGGGCGCCAGCCGGGCCGGCCGCGATTCCCCAGGCGATCGCGAGCACCAGCCCACGAAGCGACGAACGTCTCATCCGATTCCTCCGGGCCCGAAGGCCACTCCGGGTGACAGCGCGGCCTCGCAGGCCGCCCGGTCCCCTCCGCTCCGACGCGATGTCGTCTCGAGACAGAGACGAACAGACCTCGCAGCCTTGCAGCCTGCAATGCGACTCGGTCCGGGAGGCGGGTCGGGGACGCGCGCCGGATGATGGAGGCACGCCGCGGGGGATGCAACCGCATGCGATCGCATCGAAGCGCTACAGCGAGGACGCAATCCGGTCGAAGGGGGCCCGTGATCGTCGGTTTGTCGCGAATCGACGCGCGTCTCGCGACGAGCGTCACACTCGAGGAGGCGGACGGCCGGAAGGGTACGGATCGGGAGGAAAACGGCGGCTTGCGAGCATCCGGGATGCGTTAATCTCCGAGACCTCGCGCCCGGGCATGGCCCGGAGCGAAAGCGATCGGAGGGAGCACGTGGGGTTGTTCAGCTCGCGAGGACGAGGGGATAAGCCCTCGGCTGACCGCACGACCGAGTCCGCACCCGGCGGTGCGGCGACGGGGACCGGATCGGATCGCGCCCAGACGTGGACGACCCGCCCTGTGAGCCCGACCCGAACGGAGCCCGGAAGCGACCCGCGATCACGGGACGATGCAGCGACGAGCGCCGGCTCTCGAGCCGGAGAGACAGGGACCGGGCAGCAGCGGACCGTGGCAGAGCGGGCCGGACATCAGGGGGGGAAGAGGATGGCCACGATTGGTCAATCGATCGTTTTCAAGGGCGAGCTGACGGGCGACGAGGATCTCGAGATCGAGGGCCAGGTCGACGGCAACGTGAATCTCACCAACCACCAGCTCACGATCGGCGCCAACGGCCGCCTCAAGGCCGAGGTGATGGCCAAGTCGATCATCGTGATCGGTCAGGTGAAGGGCAATCTCACGGCGACCGAGCGGATCGAGATCCAGGCGACCGGCGTCGTCGAAGGCGACGTCCGCGCGCCGCGCCTGAACGTGCAGGAAGGCGCGGTCCTGAACGGCAACATCGACATGTCCGCCGGCCCCGCCGTCGAGACCCGCAAGCCGTCCAGCGCCGCCGCCTCGCCGCCCGCCGCCGCACCGGCCGGTCAGAGCGCCCCGGCCGAGGCCCTCAAGAGCGCCTGATCGCCGCTCGCCCGGCCGCCTCCGTTGTTCGGAGGCCCGGCCGGGGCGAGCCGGTCGACGGCGTCTCCCGCTCGGCCCTCAGGCGCCCGCGGTCCGCCGGGCCTTGCCCGGAGCCGTTCCCTTGCCGCCGCCGCGGGCCGCGCCGTAGCGCTGCTCGAGGAAGAGCAGCAGCGGTGAGGCGATGAAGATCGACGAGTAGGTGCCGACGAAGACGCCGATCATCATCGCGAAGGCGAAGGGTCGGATCACCTCGCCGCCGAGCAGGTAGAGCGCCACCACCGCCAGGAACGTCGTCGCCGACGTCAGCACGGTCCGCGAGAGCGTCTGGTTGACGCTCGTGTTCAGCAGCTCCTCGAGATCCCGCTTCGTGTGCAGCTCGAGGTTCTCGCGGATGCGGTCGTAGATGATGATCGTGTCGTTCAGGCTGTAGCCGAGGATCGCGAGCATCGCGGCCAGGATCCGCAGGTCGAACTCGACGCCCGCGATCACGAGCAGCCCGGCCGTGATCGCGAGGTCGTGCACGACGGCCACGACGGCGCCCGGGGCGTAGCGGCTCGTGAAGCGGAAGGCGATGTAGACGAGGATCGCGAGGGCCGAGAGCAGCAGCGCGTTGATCCCGTCCGCGCGCAGCTCCTCGCCGACCTTCGGGCCGACGTACTCGACGCGCTGCTCCTCGAAGGCGCCGATCTGGCTCCGGAAGGCGTCCTCCAGCTGGATCACGCGGGTATTCGATCCGAGCCCGTCGCCGGACGCCGACTCGCCCTCGTCCTTGTACTTGATCAGGTACTCCTTCGAGTCGGCCTCGCCGAAGCGGACGACCTCCGCCGCGAAGCCCGCCGCGCTCGCGACCTCGCGGATCCGGGCCTCGTCGACCGCCACGGCGTCCTCGAAACGGACCTGCAGCTCCGTGCCACCGACGAAGTCGATGCCCATCGGGACGCCGAAGGCGATCGCCCAGACGGCGCCGATCACGATCAGCGCGCAGGAGATGGCGATGCAGATCCGGCGACGACCGAGGAAGTCGAAATGCGTGTCGTCGGGAATGATCTCGAAGAAGGGCACGGGGGCCTCCCTAGATGGAGAGCGTGGGCACGTTGCGATGGCCCGGGTAGAGGTCGAAGAGGAGCCGCGTGATCACGAGCGCCGTGAAGACGCTCGTCACGATCCCGACCGAGAGCGTGACGGCGAAGCCCTTGATCGGCCCCGTCCCGTACTCGAAGAGGATGACGGCCGTGATCAGCGTCGTGATGTTGGCGTCGAGCACGGTCCAGCGCGCCTTGCTGAAGCCCGTGGCGATCGCCGCCCGGACCGCGCGGCCCGCCCGCAGCTCCTCGCGGATGCGCTCGAAGATGATCACGTTCGCGTCGACCGCCATGCCGACCGTCAGCACGAGCCCCGCGATCCCGGGCAGCGTCAGCGTCGCCTCGAAGAGCGACATCAGCCCCACGAGCAGCACCAGATTCGCGAGCAGCGCCACGCTCGCGTACCCGCCCGAGAGCCGGTAGTACCCGACCGCAAAGAAGAGCACGACGATCAGGCCCACCGCACAGGCGAGCGCCCCGCGCTCGATCGAGTCCTGCCCGAGGCCCGGACCGACCGTGCGCTCCTCCTCGATCACGACCGGCACCGAGAGCGAGCCGGCCCGCAGGATGACCGCGAGGTCTGCTGCCTCCTCCGCCGAGAAGCGCCCCTCGATCATGCCGCGGGTCGTGATGCGCGCCCGGATCATCGGGGCGCTGTAGACGTTGTCGTCGAGGATGATCGCGAGGGGCTTGTTCTTGTTCTCCTCGGTCAGCTTGCCGAAGAGCTCTCCGCCCTGCGGGCTGAAGCGGAACTCGACGATCGGCCGCTGCTGCGGGTCGAATTGCAGCCGGGCATCCTCGAGGTAGTCGCCGGTCAGCGCCGGATCCCGCGGCACGAGGTAGGCCGCCTGGACCGCCTCGGTCTCGGGATCGCGCTGGGTCACGATCTCGCGATCGTCACCGAGACCCTCGGGATGCCGCGCGAGCAGCGCGTCGACCGTGTTGTCGGAGTCCTCGACGATCTTGAATTCGAGAAATCCCGTACTCTTCAGCAGCTCGCGCGCGCGATCGCGATCGATCTGTTCGCCGGGGATCTGCACGAGCACGCGATCGTCGCCCTGGCGCGTGACGACCGAGTCGGGGATGCCGCGCTGGGGATCGTCGATGCGCCGCCGCAGCACCTCGAGCACCTGGGACATCGTCCGGTCGCGCACGTCCTCCTGCCAGTCCTCCGAGAGCTGGTAGCGGAGCTCGAGGCCCTCTTCGCCGGACGCGTCGAGCACGTTCGTGTCGTCGGCGTACTCGACGACCTTGTCGCGGTCGGCCTCGCTCGCGAGCAGCAACCGGAGCGTGTGGTCCTCGATCGAGCGCGACCCGAGCGCGATGCCGTCCTTCTCGAGCTGCTCCTCGATCGAGTCGGCCACGAAGTCGAGCTCTCGGTCGATCGCGAGATCGAGGTTCACCCCGACGACCCAATGGATGCCGCCGCGCAGGTCGAGTCCGAGCCGCAGGCCCTCGTCGGGCCAGAATCGACTCGCGACCCGCTCCTCCTTCGGCACGAAGTTGGCGGCGGTCAGGAAGCCGCCGAGCACCACCAACGCGGCGATGGCCGCCGCCCTCCACGTCATCGAAGCGCCCACGGGCCTCTCCCCTGCTCCCGCGTCCGGGAATCGTCGTTCTCGCAAGCCGGACCGTTCGTTCTCGTCACGCCTCGGCCTCGGGCGCTCCGGAGGCGCCGGCCTTCGTGAGCTGGTCGATGCGCGAGAGACTGATCCGGAGCTTGACCTTCTCGCCCCGCACACGCGCGACCTCGACCTCGAGCACGTCGCCCTCCACGGCGCTCACGCGACCGTGGATGCCACCCTGGGTGACGACCTCGTCGCCGCGTGCCGCCGTGCGCAGGAAGGCCTCGCGCTCGCGCTGCTGCTTCTGCTGCGGGCGGATCACGAGGAAGTAGAAGATCGCGAAGATCGCGCCCATCATGAGGAAGAAGGCGAGGTCGACCCCGCCCTGGGCCTGCAGGGGCACGAGTCCGCCCCCTGCGACGCCTCCGGAATCCATCACTTTCCTCCTCCGACGAGGGGCCAGGCATCGCTCGCGGCGAGCCGCTGGACCCCCCGTGCATCGAGCTGCGCACCGGGATAGAAGCGCGCGAGGATACGCTGATAGGACGCGCCGCGCTGCGCCATCGCGCGGGCGCCCCATTGGCTCATGCCCACGCCGTGCCCGTAGCCGGAGCCGACGAAGGCGATCCCCTCCGGCGTTCGCCGGACCTCGAAGAGCGTGCTGCGCAGCCCGATCCCCGAGAGCAGCGCTCGCAGCTCGGGCCCCTCGAGCGTGCGCGTGCGCCGCGAGCCCTGGAGCGCGAGCCGCTCGACCCGACCGCTCCCCGTCCGCCCGGCCACCGTCACCCCGGCCAGCTCGCCGACGCCGAGCCCCGCCGCGTCGAGCACGCCGGCCAGGGCCGCGGGCGCGAAGACCGTCCGCCAGTAGGTATGCGGCGCATCGTCCTCGTCCTCGACGTCCACCATCCGCAGATAGGGGCGGTCCTCCCCCCAGACCTCGCCGGCCGTCGCAGTGCGACCGCCGGCCGTGGAGTGGAAGACGGCCAGGATCGGCTCGCCGCGATGGACCAGGATCTCACCGGCGGTCGAGCGGGCGGCGGCCCGGGTCTCGCTCGTCTCGGTCTCGATCCCGCGGTAGACCTGGCTCTGCGCCGTGGCCAGCACGTCCCAGGGCTCCGATCGCCGACGGCCGGCCTCGTGCAGGACGTAGGTGCGGGCCGCGACGGCCTGGGCGCGCAGCGCCTCGATCGGCCAGCTCGGCGCCATCTCGCCGCCGACGATCGAGGCGACGTAGTCTTCGAGGCCCACCCGATTCACGACCTGGAGCAGGCCATCGCGATGCTGGATGGCGATCCGGCCGCGCACGACCCGTCGACCGACCCGCCAGGGCCCCGTGCCCTCGGGCACCCAGGGCGAAGCCAGCTCGCGCCCGTCCACCCGGATCCGATCGCCCGTGCCGAGGGCGACCGGACGGGCCGCCCGGGCCGGCCCGACGTCGATCGGCTCCGTGCCCTCGTAGAGCAGCACGCGCACCACGGGCTCGGGACCGGCGCCGCTCCGGGCCATGGCCGTGCCGCAGCCCAGCAGGCCGATGGCCGCGACCCCCAGCAGGCCGACCAGGGCCACACCCCCGGCCCGGGCCCCTTCCTTCACAGCGCGGAGACGAGCCACGGGCCGACCGCTCTCAGAGGTCCGCGCGGATCGCCTCGGCCTTGTCGGTCCGCTCCCACGGCAGCCCGACGTTCTCTCGGCCGAAATGTCCGTGATAGGAGGTGACCCGGTAGATCGGCCGGCGCAGGTCCAACGACTCGTCGATCCCGCGCGGCGTGAGGTCGAAGTGCTTGCGGACGATCTTCTCGAGCCGGCCGCGGTCGAGGGAGCCCGTCCCGAAGGTGTCGACCCGGATCGACACGGGCTCGGCCACACCGATCGCGTAGGCGAGCTGCACCTCGCAGCGGCGCGCCGCACCGGCGGCCACCAGGTTCTTCGCGACGTAGCGGGCGGCGTAGGCCGCGCTGCGGTCGACCTTCGACGGATCCTTGCCCGAGAAGGCGCCACCGCCGTGCCGACCCATTCCGCCGTAGGTGTCGACGATGATCTTGCGGCCCGTGAGACCCGCGTCGCCCATCGGCCCGCCGACCACGAATCGCCCGGTCGGATTCACGTGGAAGATCGTGTCGTCGTCGATCAGCTCGGCCGGCAGCGCCGGCCGGATGATCTTCTCGATCACGTCCTTGCGGATCTGGTCGTGGGTCACGTCCGGCGAGTGCTGGGTCGAGATCACGACCGTGCCGATCCGCGCCGGCCGGTCGTCGTCGTCGTACTCGACCGTGACCTGGCTCTTCGCGTCGGGGCGCAGGTAGCCGATCTCGCCGCTCTCGAAGTGGTTGCGATGGGCCTCGATCAGGCGATGGGCAAAGCGGATCGGCGCCGGCATCAGCTCGGGCGTCTCGTCGCAGGCGTACCCGAACATCATCCCCTGGTCGCCGGCGCCCTGCTCCTTGTGGAGCCCCTCGCCCTCGGAGACGCCCTGCGAGATGTCCGGGCTCTGCTTGCCGAGGGCGACCTGGACCGCGCAGGTCGACGCGTCGAAGCCCATGTCGGAGCTCGTGTAGCCGATGTCGTGCACGACGTTGCGGACGATCGTCGGGATCTCGACCTGGGCCGTGGTCGTCACCTCGCCGCACACGAGCACGAGCCCGGTCGTCGTGGTGGTCTCGCAGGCGACCCGCGCCCGGGGATCCTGCGTCAGCATCGCGTCGAGGATCGCGTCCGAGATCTGGTCGCACATCTTGTCGGGATGGCCCATCGAAACGGACTCGGAGGTGAACATCGAACGCGGTCCCATGGGCTTCTCCTGGTGTCTGGTCATCGCCTCACGGGGCGAACGGGGCGGCAGGGTAGGCGACCCCGACCGGCCGATCAAACCTCCGGGGCGTCCGCGTAGGCGCTCTCACGCCGCCGGGAGCGCGCTCCGTGCACGTCCGGCGCGCCGGGAGCCGTTTCCCGGGTCGCGTCCGGCCCGGTCTTCGCCGGGTCTAGACGTCGTCGGACTCGATCAGCGCGCCGACTTCCATCACGGCCTGCTCGGCATCGACGCCGATCGCGCGGACGCGCAGGACGGTGCCCCGGGTGGCGGCGAGACAGAGGATCGAGAGCACGCTCGAGCCGCTCACCCACTCCTCGCCGCGACCGAGGCTGACCTCGGATTGGAAGCGGCCGGCCACGCTCGCGAGTCGCCCCGCCGGTCGGGCGTGCAGACCGAGCTCGGAACGCACGACGAAGTCGCGCTCGACCTTCGTCCCGTCACTCATGGCCGCTCCGCACGTCGCCCTCCGGTACGAGCTCGCTCGCGACGGAGATGTTGCGCTGGCCGTAGGCCTTGATGAAGCGGGCGAGCTCGTCGAGCGGCTTCTCGTCGCGGAGCGTGGCGAGCTTGATCAGCATGGGGAGGTTCATGCCGGTCACGACCTCGACCTGGTGCTCGTCGTGGAAGGAGAGACTCATGTTCGAGGGCGTGCCCCCGAACATGTCCGTCAGGATCAGGACCCCCGCGCCCTTGTCCGCGCGCTTCAGCCCCGAAGCGATCGCCTGGCGCACCGTCTCGACGGTCATGTTCGGGTCCACCGATACGGCCTCGAACTCCGGCGCCTCCGGCAGGATCAGCCGCAGCGCCTGGAGGAACTCCTCCCCCAGTCGATAGTGGGTCACGATCAGCACTCCGACCTTCACGCCGACTCCCCCTCCCTTGCCCGTCTCCGGGGCGGCCTCAGATCGGCCGGTCGATGTCCCGATGCGCGAGCCGCACGTCAGACCGGCCGGTCGATGTCCCGATGCGTGAGACTCACGTCGCGTCCGAGTCGCGTGAGGCCCTCCCCCATCGACTCGACGATCGCGACCGAGCGATGTCGCCCGCCCGTGCAGCCCACGCCGATCGTGAGGTAGGCCTTGCCCTCCTCGTCGTACATCGGCAGAAGGTACTCGACGAAGGACGCCAGGCGATCGCGAAACGCCCGCCCGCGCTCGCTGCGCAGCACGAAGTCCGCCACCTCCGGGTCGCGCCCCGTGCCGGCCCGGAGCCCCTCCTCGAAGTAGGGATTCGGCAGGAACCGGACGTCGAAGAGCAGCTCGACGGAGGCGGGCGTGCCGTGCTTGAAGCCGAAGGAGAGCAGGTTCACGACCGTCCGCCGGCTGCCGCCGGTCACGTGGCGGACCATGGTGTCCTTGAGCTGATGCACGTTGAGCGCGGTCGTGTCGATCGTGAGATCGGCGAGCCCGACCACCTCGTCGAGCAGGCGCCGCTCGCGCTCGATGCCCGCGCGAACCGATCCCTCCGGCGAGAGCGGGTGGACGCGACGCGTCTCGCGGTAGCGGCGCTCGAGCACCTCGTCGTTGCAGTCGAGGAAGACCACGTCGACGCTCGCCCCCTGCCCGCGCAGCTCGGCGACGAGCTCCGGGAAATGCGCCAGGAAGTTCCGCTCCCGGGCGTCGAGGGCGAGCGCGATCTTGCGGATCGGGGAGGAGGCCTGGGTGCAGAGCGCCAGGAATTGCGGCACCAGCTGCACGGGCAGGTTGTCGACGCAGTAGAAGGAGAGGTCCTCGAGCGCGGCCATCGCCGTCGTCTTGCCCGAGCCCGACAGGCCCGCCACGAAGACGATCCGGGGCGCCTCGGGCTCGACGATCATCGCGCGCCCTCCTCGCCGGGAGCCGTATCGCCCGCCGCCGCAGGAATCGACGTCGACCCGCCCGCGCCGTGCCGACGCAGCCGCTCGTCGAGCCGCTGGGCCGCGTTCACGCCGCGCAGGCGGAGCTGCCAGTCGCGGACCGCGAGCTCGACGAGGGTCGCGAGATTGCTCGCTGCGTGCACGGGCAATCGCACCGCCGGCACCTCCACCCCGAGCAGCCTCTCCCTCGGTCGTTCGAGGCCGATGCGCTCGAAGGACACGCCGGAGTCCGCGGCCTCCAGCCGGATGATGAACCCGACCTCGCAGCGGTCGCGGATCGCGGCCGAGCCGAAGAGGTCCGCGACGCACATCAGACCGAGCCCGCGCACCTCGACGTAGTGGCGGATGTGCTCCGGCGCCCAGCCCAGAAGCGTCGCCGCGGCGGCGCCCTCGCCCGGTCGGGTCCGCAGGCGGACGATGTCGTCGGCGACCAGACGATGGCCGCGACGCACGAGCTCGATCACGCACTCGCTCTTGCCGACGCCGCTCGGTCCCAGCAGCAGCACGCCGAGCCCGCCCACGTCGACCAGCGAGCCGTGGATCTGGAGCTCCCCCGCCTCGTCGAGTCCGGTCGGTGCTGCCCGGGTCGCGCTGGACTCCAAGGAAGCCCCCCTCAGAACTTCGCGTCTTCCTCTTCGATCGCGCGGAAGATCTCGTCGAGGTCCTCGGCGCCCAGCAGCTTCGCGCGGAAGCTGGCATCCCGGAAGAAGCGCGAGATCCGGGCGAGCGCCTTGAGGTGCTGGCCGCCGGAGTTCTCGGGTACGACCAGCAGGAAGAAGAGCTGCGTCGGCTGGCCGTCGATCGACTCGAAGTCGACGCCTTCGCGGCTGCGGGCGAAGGTGGCGAGCAGCCGGTCGAGGCCCGCGAGCTTCCCATGGGGGATCGCGACACCCTCGCCGATTCCCGTGCTCTGGAGGCCTTCCCGCTCCCGGAGGACCGCGAGCAGGCCGGCCCGCTCGATCGACGTCTCCGTCGCCGCGAGCGCGCCCGCCATCTCGGCGAGCACGTCGTCCTTGACCTCGGCCGCGAGGTCGAGGATCGAGGCGTCCCTCACGAGGATGTCGGTGATCTTCATCGGAGCTCCGCCTTGCGCGCGGCGCGCACTCTATCCTGCCGACCCGCCGCCCGCTATCCCCGTCCGAGCCGGGCGCCCCCGCGCGCCGCGTCTCCCCCGAGCCCGCAGCGGCGACCTGCTCAGACGACCTGCCGGCGCTTCGTCGAGGACAGGATGTTCATCGCCTCGCGGTATTTCGTGACCGTCCGCCGGGCGATGTCGATGTTGGCGGCCTTGAGCATCTCGGCGATCCGCTGGTCGGACATCGGGCGGGCCGGGTCCTCGCTCTCGATGATCTTGCGGATCTTCTCCTTCACGCTCTCGCTCGCCATCGCCTCGCCGTCGAAACGGCTGATGCTCGAGTTGAAGAAGTACTTGAGCTCGAAGATGCCCTGCGGCGTGTGCACGTACTTGTTGGTCGTGACGCGGCTGACGGTCGACTCGTGCATCTCGATGTCGTCGGCGACGTCGCGCAGATTCAGCGGCTTGAGATGGTCGACGCCCATCTCGAAGAAGTCCCGCTGGTGCCGGATGATGCTCTGCATGACCTTGTAGATCGTGCGCTGGCGCTGGTGGATCGACTTGATCAGCCACATCGCCGAGCGGACCTTGTCGTGCACGTAGTTCTTCGTGTCCCGCTCGCCCAGGGCCGGATTCGCGGGCGGCGAGTCCTTGCCCTGCGAGAGCACGTCCCGGTACATCGAGCTGATCCGCAGCTTCGGCAGGCCGTCCTCGTTCAGCAGGACGTGGAAGTCGTCGCCGATCTTGTAGACGTAGATGTCGGGCGTGATGTAGACGGGATCCTCGCCGCCGAAGCCCCGACCGGGTCGCGGCTCCAGCCCGCCGATCACGCGGGCCGCCTCCGCCACCTCCTGGATCGTCGCGCCCGTCACGCGCGTCAGTCCGCGGAAGTCGCGCTTCTGGAGCAGGTCGAGATGTTCGTCGACGAGGCGACGCGGCAATCCGTCGCGCAGACCGAGGGCGTCCATCTGGAGCAGCAGGCACTCGCGCAGGTCGCGCGCGGCGACGCCGGTCGGATCGAGGGCCTGCACCGCAGCCAGCACTCGCTCGACATCGGGCACTGCGGCGCGGGCCTGCCGCGCGATCTCCTCGACGGTCGAGCAGAGGTATCCGCGCTCGTCGATGTTGCCGATGATCCAGCGGGCGATCTCGAGCTCGGCCGCACCGAGGTCGGTCACCTGGAGCTGCCACTCGAGATGCTCTGCGAGGCTCGGGCGCCGGGCGTAGGTCGCCTCGAGCGAGGGCCGATCGTCGTCGCCGCTCGCCACCCGGCTCTCGAGCCCCGTCAGGGGGTTGCTGTCGAGGTAGGCCTCCCACTCGACGTCGGCGATCTTGTCCGCGTCGCTCGGCGCCTGCTCATCGCCGGGCCCCTCCCCGGCCGACTCACCCGGGACCTCCGTCGCCGCCGTCTCGGCGAGCCCGATCGGGTCGTCCTGCGCGCGTTCGCCGAAGTCGATCTCGCCCGGACCGTCGCCGTAGTCGTCGCCCGGCTCGCCGCCCCGGTCGGCCTCGAAGGACGCAGCCTCGGCCGGGTCGAAGTCGTCGCCGGCCCCTTCGCCGAAGTCCTCCGGCGTCGCGTCCTCGCGCTCGGCCTGGGTCTCCTCCTCGACGTCCGCCTCCTCGAGGACGGGATTCTCCTGCAGCTCCTGCTGCACGAGGTTCACGAGCTCGAGCTGGTTGAGCTGGAGCAGCTTGATCGCCTGCTGCAGCTGGGGCGTCATGACCAGCTGCTGCGAGATCTTGAGCTGCTGCTTCAGTTCGATGGCCATGAGCCCTCTTCGACGACCGGCCCGCGCCAGGGGGCCGACTCTACTTCGCGTCCACGCGGGGGGGTCGCTTGAGCCATAGAATGCCGCAACCCGCGCCGTCGGGAAGGCGGTGCCCCCGTGTGCTGCGCCTGCACGCTCCGGGGCCCGGGGGGTGGCCACACCGCTCGGAGTCCGGGACTCAACCGAGCCGGAAGTTCTTCCCGAGATAGACCTCACGCACCTCGGGATCGGCCGCGATCTCGGCCGGCGTGCCGAGCCGGAGGATCCGACCGTCCTTGATGATGTACGCGCGATCGCAGATCGAGAGTGTCTCGCGCACGTTGTGGTCGGTGATGATCACGCCGATGTCGCGGGCGCGCAGCTGCTCGATGATCTTCTGGATGTCGATCACGGCGATCGGGTCGACGCCGGCGAAGGGCTCGTCGAGCAGCATGAACATCGGATCGAGCACGAGCGCGCGCGTGATCTCCACCCGCCGCCGCTCGCCACCGGAGAGATCGGCGCCCTTGCGCCCCGCCTTCTCGGTCAGGCCGAGCTCGGCGAGCAGGTCGGCGAGGCGCTCCTTGCGCCGCTTGCGGTTCGGCTCGACGGTCTCGAGGATGGCGCCGATGTTGTCGGCGACCGTCAGCTTGCGGAAGATCGAGGCCTCCTGGGGCAGATAGGTGATGCCCAGCCGCGCGCGCCGGTACATCGGCAGCTCGGTGATGTCCTGGTCGCCCAGGTGGACCTTGCCCTCGCTCGGCCGCACGCTCCCGGCCATCATGTTGAAGGTCGTCGTCTTGCCCGCCCCGTTCGGCCCCAGCAGACCGACGACCTCGCCGCAGCGCACCTCGAGGTCGACGCCGCGCACGGCGACCTTCTCGCCGTAGCGCTTGACCAGCCCGGTTGCCGAGAGGACCTCGCGCCCCGCCATCACGATCGCCCCGGCGCCGCGGGACAGCCGGCCGCGGCGCCCGGCTCCGCGCCGTCCTCGTCCGGGCGGATCACGATCGATGCCGCGCCCTCGACGCGCGCCCGATCCCGGGCGAGGTCGAACTCGATCGACTCGCCCCGCACGACGTCGCAGCCCTGGACCAGCTCGGCGTGACCGGTGCATTGCAGGGTCTGGTCGTCCCGCACGTAGACCGCCCGATCGCAGCGCGCGCGGCGCCCGTCCTGATCGACGTGCACGCGGCCCTGGGCCACGAGCTGGCGCGGCTCGGACTCGCCCTTGCGGTAGAGCGCCTCGAGGCGATCGCTGCGAAGACTGACGTTCGCCTGCCGCACGCGGACGTTGCGCTGGAAGACCAGCAGACGCTCGTCGTCGTGCGAGACGATCTCCGCCTCCTCGGCGTGGATCTCGATCGGCGCGTCCTTCTCGAAGTTCGAGAGGCCGAGGTCCGCATCGAGTCCCCGTCGTCCCCCACGCGCGTCCCCTGCCCCGGCCCCCGCGTCGCGGGTCGGCGCCACGCCCCCCGGCACCTCCCCCGACGGCCCCACCGACCCGGCCGGCTCCGACGACGCGACCGGTGCGTCCGCATGACCGAGGTCCGCCAGCAGGGCCGCCGCCAGTCGGTCCATCGACGCGTCGAGCGAGCCGACCGCATCGAGCGCCACCGCATGCCGCGCGAGCTCCGCACCCGAATGCCCCGAACGCAGGACCGCCTCGACGACCTCGCGCGATGCGGCGCCCTCGGGCCGCGCCACGCGCCCCACGACCACGGCCTCGACCGCGGCCTGCCAGGCCCATCGTCGGACGGACTCGGCCTGGGGCTCGAGCTCGTCGCTGGCGACGAAGCTGCCGGGGGGCAGCAGACGCTCGGGATCGCGCAGTCCGAGCCGCGCCGTGAGCACCTTCGCCACCCGCAGCCCGAGGTCGGCCCGATCCGGCTCGACGGCCCGCCCCGCGACTCCCTCGACGGCGAAGGGCGCGACGGCGACGCGCACCGGCAGCCCGGCCAGCGCGGGACCGGGCACCGCGACGAGCAGCCCGCCCGCGACCGCCCAGCCGACGAGCAGGCGCCACGCGCCGGGCGCGAGACGCCCGAAGCGGACGTGCGGCGTGACCGGCCGGGTGCTGCGGTCGGACGTGCGCGCGGCCGCGCGGCTCGAGGCGGACTCGGCGGCGCGCGATCCGGAGAGCGGGCAGACCGGGCTCGGCGGGGTTCGGTTCATGGCTCCTGCACGACGGTGGCCCCGCCCTGCAAGCGGAAGCGGTTCTCGCGAACGAAGTAGCGGAAGCCGCCCCCCCGATAGCGCCCGCCCTGATCGACGATCAGGACCGGCTCGTCGGTGTAGAGCACTCCGTCGACCTCATCATAGGCTACCCAGAGCGCCTCGAAGGTCCGCCCACCTTCGATCGAGCCGGCGACGTGTCCCTCCGCGACGAAGCCCTCGGTCGCGAGATTGAGCCGGCCCGCGTCGCAGCGCATCGAGAAGCCGACCCGATCGTCGGCCGGCGTGACCTCGACCTCGACCTCCTCGAGATCCGCGACCTGACGCGCCGGGTAGAAGCGTGCGCGCGTCGCCCGCACCAGGATCTCGTTCGACGCACCCTCGCTCGCGACGAAGGTCATGCCCTGCACGTGGAGCACCTGACCGAGCTCGCCTGCCAGCCAGCCGAGGTCCGGAGCGCCGGCGACGGCGATCGCCGGGAGGAGCGCCGTCAGCCCGAGGGCCAGGAGCCGCGATGCCCCGAAGCGACGTCGGCGGCGGCCCATCGTGCGCGGTCAGTCCTCGTGCCCGAAGAGCGTCTTCATCGGCTCGTGGCTGGCGATCCAATGGGCGGGGCGCAGCACGACGTAGTCGAGGACGACGCCCACTGGATGCAGCACGTAGGCGATGATCCGAAGCGGATGCCCCGCGTCTTCGGGGTCGTACTCGTCCGCCCGGGCAGGCCCGCCGACGGTCAGCGCAGCGCCGAGCGCGAGTGCGAGCAGCAGGCTCGCCGGGCGGAGGCGGCGAGCCCCCCGCAGAGACCGATTCGTTTCGTCCACGCGACCCCCCTCGAGCCCCTCGGCCATCGTGATCGACCCGGGCCCGACCCGGCTCGTCGGCCGGTCGACCCGACCCCCGAAGCCGAATCGCCCGGGGTCGGCGCCAGGCCGGGCCGAGCTTACCCGCTCGGAGGGCGGACCGCCCGAGGGGCTGCCCGTTCCGGCGGGCCGCCGGTCCGATGGCCATGCCCGTCTGCGGCCGGTCCGGGCATCGGCTCCAGGCGAGATCCGGGGCACCTGGCTTTCCAGAAAGCGAATTTGTCTGCCAAAACCCGCCCATGTCGAACTCGAGCGAGCCCTCCGGCCGCCCGATCGGGATCCACAGGCCGATCTTCACGACGACCGCGTGGATACCCGATGCCCGATCGCTCCGAATATGCAATCTTCCCGCGCCTGAGCCGGGCACGCGCAGCACGGCGGGCCCGGGCGCCCGTGCCGCCCGCTGCAGCCCGACCGGCCGCACGATCCGATTCTCCGAACCGACTCCCGAGCCCGAACCGACTCCCGAGAGAATGACTGCCATGACGAAGAGCGCGAGTCCGCCGGATGCCCGCATTCCCACCGGCGCCGAGAAGCTGATCCAATGTCTCGAGCGCGAAGGCGTCGAGTACATCTTCGGATACTCCGGCGGCGCGGCCATGCCGATCTTCGACGCCCTCGTCGACTCCGACATCAAGCTGATCCTCGTCCGCCACGAGCAAGGCGCCGCGCACATGGCCGACGGCTATGCGCGCGCGACGGGCAAGCCCGGCGTGGTGCTCGTGACCTCGGGCCCGGGTGCCACGAATACGGTGACCGGTCTGCTGACCTCGCACATGGACTCCGTCCCGGTCGTCGTGCTGACGGGCCAGACGATCACCCCGATGCTCGGCAAGGACGGCTTCCAGGAGGCCGACGTCACGGGCATCACCTATGCGGTGGTCAAGCACAGCTACCTGCTCAAGGACGCGCGCGACATCCCGCGAGCGACGCGCGAGGCCTTCCACATCGCGACGACGGGTCGCCCCGGCCCCGTGCTGATCGACCTCCCGAAGGACGTGACGCAAGGTCCCTGCGACGCGCCCTTCGTCGACGAGGTCGAGCTGCCCGGCTACGCCGTGCCGACCCACGGCGACCCCGCCCGGATCCGCCAGGCCGCGGACCTGCTCGCGGCGGCGCGCAGACCGGTCCTGCTCGTCGGCCATGGCGCCGTCATCTCGAACGCGGGCAAGGCCGTGATCCGACTGGCGGAGAAGCTGCGCGCGCCGATCGTGAACACGCTGCTCGGCAAGGGCGCCGCCGACGAGACCCACCCGCTGCATCTCGGCATGCTCGGCATGCACGGCACGGCCTACGCGAACAAGGCCGTCGACGCCTGCGACTGCATCATGTCGATCGGGTCGCGCTGGGACGACCGCATCACGAGCAAGCTCGACGAGTTCTGCGTCGACGCGACGAAGATCCACGTCGACATCGATCCCGCCGAGTTCGGCAAGATGGTGAAGCCCGACGTCGCGATCGCAGGCGACGCGCGGCTCGTGCTCGAGGAGCTGATCCCCCAGGTCACGGCGGCGGACACGGAGGAATGGCTCACGCAATGCGCGGCCTGGCGCCAGCGCTACCCGCTCCGCTACGCGAAGCAGGGCGGCCTGCGCGCGCAGCTCGTGCTCGATCGCCTGCACGAGATCACCCGCGGTGATGCCGTCATCACGACCGACGTCGGCCAGCACCAGATGTGGGCCGCGCAGTTCTGCCTCTCGACGACCAACCGGCACTGGATCTCCTCCGGCGGCGCCGGGACGATGGGCTTCGGCTTCCCGGCGGCGATCGGCGCCCAGCTCGGCTGCCCGAAGAAGAAGGTGTGGGCGGTGGTCGGCGACGGCGGCTTCCAGATGACCCAGGCGGAGCTCGCGACGGCGGCGATCCACTCGCTGCCCGTGAAATGCCTGATCGTCAACAACAACTACCTGGGCATGGTCCGGCAATGGCAGGAGCTCTTCTTCGAGAACCGCCTGTCGGGCGTCGACCTCGTCGGCAATCCGGACTTCGTGAAGCTCGCTCAGGCCTATGGCATCAAGGCGCTGCGCATCCGGCGCCCCGCCGACGTCGATCGCGTGCTGCAGGAGGCCCACGACTACGACGAAGGCCCCTGCGTCGTGGTCGCGGAGGTCGTGAAGGAGGACAACGTCTTCCCGATGATCCCGTCGGGCGCGCCGCTCTCCGCGATGATCATCGAGAAGCCCAAGGAGCAGCTCGCCAAGCCCACCGGCAGCACCTGAGGAGCCGAGGAATTCCCATGAGCCCCGCCACCGCCCTCGAGGCCGCCCCGCGCGACCTCGAACGACCGAAGAAGAGTCGCGGCAAGATCGACCGCAAGGACCTGCACACGATCGCGCTGCTCGTGCGCGACGCGCCGGGCGTGCTCGTGCGCGTGTCGATGGTCTTCTCGCGACGCGGGTACAACATCGAGAGCCTCGTCGTCTCCCCCGGCGCCCGCTCGGGCTTCTCCCGCATGACGGTCACCTGCTCGGGCGACTCCGCGACCCTCGAGCAGATCATCAAGCAGCTGGCCAAGCTCGTGGACGTGGTGCACGCCCTCGACCACACGACGACGGATCGCTTCGAGACCGAGATCGCGCTGATCAAGATCGGCTGCGTCGGCGAGACGCGGCGCGAGGTGCTCGAGATCGCCGAACACTTCAACGCCAAGGTCGTCGACTACGCGCCGGAGAGCGTGATCCTGCGCGTCTACGGCAGCAGCAACAAGCTCGACGCGATGATCGACCTCTTCGACGAGGACGACATCATCGAGATCGTCCGCTCGGGCAAGATCGTGATGGCGCGGGCCCTCGAGGTGACCTGAGGCGGCCGCGCCCGCGGATCCGGATGACGCCACGACGGCGGATCCGGATGAGGGCCACGCCCGCGGCCCGGGATCCTGGCCGCGGCGGCGGACCTAGATCATCCGCATGACCCAGTCGTAGGCCTCGCTCTGATGAACCCAGAGCGTGGCCGGCGCGAGGCCGAGCTCGGCCGCGATCTCCACCACCTCGGGAAACTCGCCGGCGTCGAGGCACTCGCTCAGTCGGAGCAGTCGACCGAGCTGGCCTTCGTAGCCCGAGAGCGCCGCCGTCATCTCGGGCGGCAACGTCAGGCCCGTGATCGCCGCCTTCCGATCCACGCCCAGGAGCACGTGCACCAGGGACAGGATGCCGACCAGGAAGGCCGTCTCGGCCTTCTGCTTGATCGCCGGATCCTCCGTGCCACTCCCGACGACCGCGAGCTCCATCAGACGGGCACGACTCGCGGCGACCCGGAAGAGCGGTCCCCGGGTCCCGTGCCGGCTCCCGATCTGGAAGAGCAGCAGGTTCAGCCAGCGCGACAGCCCCTTCGCACCGATCATCACGAGCGCCTGCCCGACCGATTCGATCTTCTGCGCCCGCGCGAGCTCGAGGCTGTTGACGAGCCGCAGCAGGCCCTCCTTCAGGCTCTCGTGCGCATCGAACTGCTTCGTGACCTTCTCGATCTCGAGCTCGCCCCGCGCCTCGACCAGCAGCTGGATCAGCACCCGACCGTCGGCCGTCGCCCGCGTCTCGTCGCTCTTCGACGGATCCGAGTAGCTCTGACCGTGCAGCATGTCGAAGCCCGCCTCCCGGAAGCGGACGAAATCGACGTCGCGCTGGATCGACGAGGCCAGGATCTGGAGCTTGCGACGCTGAGCGCGCCGCACCAGCAATCCCTGCGTCTCCGCATCGAGGCCGAAGGCGTCGATCTGGACGGCGTCGGCGAGGTCGAGGAGCTGCTCGCGCTTGTCGCGCCGGTGGTAGTCGAGGAAGAGCAGTCGCGTCCCCCGGCGGCTGTTCAGGTCGTGGAGCCGGTTGGAGAGGTTCGCGTCGACCTCGTCGAGGGGGGCGAGGCCGAGCAGGAGACGATTGCGCGGCATGCACTCCAGCACTTCACTGAAGAGGATCCGACGATCGACGGCGAGGACCGCCCGCGCGCCGCATAGCAGCGAGTCCCAGCGCGCCGAGCCCCCGAACTCGAGCAGCGCCTCGAGATACGGCTCGCTCCGCTCGGCGTTCGACGACAGCGTCTCTCCGCTCGCCGACCCGAACACGAGCTGCCAACCGATCAGACGGCGCTCGCCCGCCACGATCGGCTGTCGGCTCAAGAAGAATCCCGCTGCGTCTGACATGACCCCTCGCGACGTCCGACGCAAGGATCCCGTGATCCTCGTCGCAACGATCCTTTCGGGGACTCATCGACCGCCCTCGCGTGGAACTCAACTCTTCCGTCGCCGGCGGAGCGAGCGGGAGCGCGCCTCGTCCGTTCCTCGGAGCGGACCTGCGGCGTCGAGTGGAGCTCGGGCCGGGGCGATCACCGCATGCGACCCGCGCGCCACGCCCGACCACGCGGGAGACCGTCGCGTGCCGAGTGGAGGCGGTCGCCGGCTCGCGACTCAGTGCACGCCGCGAAGGGCCCGCGCCGAGCGGACCAGGAAGGTCCGCCACAATCGCCGACGAAGTCTCTCGCGGAAGATCGGGTCGGGCCGCGCCAGGCTGCGCACGCGCGCACCGTCGGAGAGGAACTCCGTGAACTCCGCGAGGAGCGCACGATCGAGCGCGGCCGTTCCGATCGCCTCGGGGCGCGTCGCACGCGCGGCGGGCTCGCCCACCGCGCCCGCCCCCTCGTCGATCCCGCCCCCGCCGCCGATCCCGTCGAGGGAACGCTTCATCGCGGCTCCCCGCTCGACGGCGACCCGCCGACCGCCGCGGCCTCGAAGAAGATCCGCTTGACGCGGTAGAGGCTCGACCGCACGGCATCGCTCGAGCGACGCGTGCGTTCGGAGATCTCCGGAATCGAGAGATTCTCGAAGTGACGCAGCTCGAAGATCTCCATCTGCCAGTCGGCGAGGCGCTCGAGGCGCTGCGCCAGCTGTGCCCCGAAGACCTGCAGGTCGAGGGCCTCGTCCGGCGCGCCCCCCTCGAGCGGCGTGCGCGGCGCCAGCTCGTCGTCGTCGGCGAGCTCGATCCGCTCCGATTGACTGCGCGAGCGCCGGATGGCGTTGTTCGTCGTGTTCTTCGCGATGCCGTAGATCCAGGAGAGCAGAGAGCTCTGCCCCCGGTAGTTTCCGAAGGATCGGAAGACGGCGAGGAAGGTCTCCTGCACGACCTCCTCGGTCTCGGCATGGTTGCGCATGCGGGCGAAGACGAAGTTGTAGATCCGCTGGAAGTAGCGGTTGTAGAGCTCGGCGAAATGCGGCTCGCTCTCCGCGCGCAGCCCCTCGAGCAGCGCCTGGTCGCTCAGCGACGGCAGCGACGCCACCGGGCCCTCCTCCGCCCCGCCCGTCGGCCGCAGCTCGCGGTCGGGGCGCGACGGACGGCGGCCGGGCGCTGCGGCGCGCGTGGATCGCGCGGGCTGGGGATCGATCCGGGTTCGGACTCGCTTGGCAGGTTCCATGGCTTCGGCAGGCTCAGCATGTTCGGCGTGCACGTCACCGGGGACGGACGCCTCAGCGTTCGAACGGCACAACAAGACGGTCTGCTCCTCGCGCGGCCCCCCGATGGCGGAGGCTTCCGACGCGTGACCACGATCCGACACCCGGGTCGCGGCCGATTCATCCCGTGTCATAGGGATGAGTGACCCTTTCCAGCCGGACGTGGCGCGATGGCGTGCGAAAAGCCTGGATTCGTCTCGGTGGGGCCCGGCGAGGCGGCCCGTTGCCGGCGGGCTGCCGGTCGGCTGCCTCGGCACCCGGGCGAACCGCCCTCCGAACGCGAAGGACGCGCCGGCGCGCGAGGGCGGCGCCCGGTCGCGCGATCGGACGCGCGATCGGACGCGGACCGCTGGAACCGCGTCGAGGGAGCGCGCGGCCCGGCGATTACTGCTGCAGCAGGGCGAGTGCGTTCTGGGTCGAGACGTTGGCCTGGGCGAGCACCGAGATGCCCGCCTGCTGGAGCACCTGATTGCGCGTCAGCTCCGCCGTCTCGACGGCGAAGTCCACGTCGCGGATGCGCGACTCGGCGGCGGCGGTGTTCTCGACGGCGATGCCGATCGACCGGATCGCCGACTCGAGCCGGTTCTGGGCCGTGCCGAAGGCGGCGCGGAGCGAGGCGATCTGCGAGATCGCGGAGTCGAGCAGGCCGAGCGCGCTCAGCGAGGCCGAGACGGTCGAGACGGTCACGGCGTTCAGGCCGATCGCGCTGGCGCCGGCGTTCACGGCGCTGACGGTGAAGCGGTCGTCGGTCGTGTTGCCCGTGCCGATCTGGAAGACGGTGGCCGCCGCGGACTGCAGGATCAGCGTGCCGTTGAACTCCGTGACGGCCGCGATGCGGTCGATCTCCGAGAGCAGCCCCTGGAACTCGAGGTCGACCGTGGCGCGCTCGGCGGAGCCCAGGGTCCCGTTCGCGGACTGGATCGCGAGCTCGCGCAGTCGGATCAGGATCGAGCTCGTCTCGTTGAGCGCGCCCTCGGCGATCTGCAGCATCGAGATGCCGTCGCTCGCGTTGCGCTGGGCCTGCTGGAGGCTGCGGATCTCCGCCCGGAACTGCTCGGAGATCGCGAGCCCTGCAGCATCGTCCGCCGCCCGGCTGATGCGCAGGCCGGAGGAGAGACGCTGGAGCGACTTCTGGAGCCGATCGGTCGTCCCGACCAGGTTCCGCTGCGCGTTGATCGAGGCGATGTTCGAGTTGACCCGCAAACCCATCTTGTTCCCCACTGTTCCGGCCCGGAGCCGGCGCGCCCGCGACCCCGATCTCCGATCCGACCCACGTGCATCGCGCCGCGCGCCGCCCGCAAGGACCTGCCCCGCCCGCGAATTGCAAGCGAGGTGCCAGCCCCCTTCCTCTGTGCGAGCGGCGCCGGGACGGCCTCGATCGCCGCGGGAGGCACCGTCTTGCCCCGCGCACGACGCGCCTGCGACGACGAATGCACGCACGGCATCACGACCTGAACGAGTGGCATTCGATCTGAAACGTCCGGGCGGCAATCCCTGCCGCCCCCGCGCCGCAAGCGACCCCGTCCCCGCCCGCTATAGTGCCGTCGCCCGCAGCCACCCGAGTGATCCATGTCCACCCCGCATTCCGCGCGTCCGGCGTCTCCCCGCGACCCGGCCGACGCGACGCCCGAGGCCGCGCCGCGCGGTCTCCGCGACCGCCTCGCCCGGCATCCCGACCATCGCCGCTTCGTCCTCTGGACCTGCCTCGCCGGCTGCTTCGCGACGACCTTCACGATGACGATCCTGGGCGTCTCGCTGCGCGCGATCGCCGACGACCTCGGCAGCGACGTCACGACGATCGCCTGGGTCGTGACGGCGCCGATGCTCGCGCAGGCGGTCTCGGCCCAGCTGCTCGGCAAGCTCGGCGACCTGCACGGCCATCGCCGCGTCTACCTGAGCGGCTTCTTCGTCGCGACGCTCGCGGCGGCGGCGACCGCCTCGGCCTGGAGTGCGGCGAGCCTGATCGCGTTGCGCACCCTCGGTCAGGTCTCGGGTACGGCGACGATGCCCGCGTCGATGGCGATGCTCTTCCGCGCCTATCCGGGGCGCGAGCGCGTCAAGGCGATGGGCTGGATGAGCGTCGTGATCGCCGGTGGACCGGTCGTGGGCCTCGCGATCGGCGGCTGGCTCGTCGAGACGATCGGCTGGCGGCCCATCTTCCTGATCCAGGCGGGGCTGGCGGCGGTCGCCCTCGGCGTCGCGAGCGTCGTCCTCGTCGAGACGCCGCGACAGACGCGCGTCACCCTCGACGTGCGCGGCGCCGCCACCCTCGCGCTGGCGGCCTTCGCGCTCGTCTTCGGCATCAACCGGGCGCCGATCCGTGGCCTGCTCGATCCCGGCGTCGCCCTCGCCTTCGCCGCGACGCCGCTCCTGCTCGCCCTCTTCGCGCGCATCGAGCGCCGTGCGCCGAATCCGCTGCTGCCCCTCGCGCTGCTCCGGGAGCGCAACTTCGTGCTGCCGCTCGCGATCGGCTTCGTGCTCCAGTTCGCCTACATGGGTGGCTTCATCATCAGCCCGCTGATCATGCTCGGCGTCTTCGGCCTCGGTCAGGCGGCCACCTCGCTCTGGACGATCGCGCGGCCGATCGCCCTGTCGGCGAGCTCGCCCGTCGGTGGTCATCTCGGCGCGACCTACGGCGAGCGCACGGCGATCCTCGCTGGCGCCGCCCTCGTCTTCCTGGCGATGGTGGCCTTCTCGGCGGGCGCGAGCCTCGAATCCCTCGCCCTCGTGATCGCGGGGCTGGTGCTGGCGGGCGTCGGCATGGGCCTGGCCCAGCCTTCGCTCAGCACGCTCGTCGCCTCGTCGGTCGAGGAGCGGGACCATGGCATCGCGGTCTCGACGATGGCGACGACGACCGGGATCGGCGCGGTCGCAGGCGTCTCGATCCTGACGGCGCTCTGCGCCGACAGCGCGTCGCCGAGCGACTTCCGGGACGGCTACGCGCTCGGCGCCTTCGTCGCCGCCTTCGGCATCCTGGCGGGGTCACGGCTCCGGGACCCGCTGACGATGGGCGAAGCCGGAGACGAAGCACCGACCTCCGGCGAATCGGGCACCGTCCACGCCTCCCGCGCCGGCGCCTAGCGAGACCCGAGTCGGCGCCTGGCGAGACCCGAGTCGGCGCCTGGCGAGACCCGAGTCGGCGCCTGGCGAGAGACCCGTGCCAGCGCCTGGCGAGACCCGCGACGTCGCCCGGCGAGACCGCGCGACCCGGGCTCGGCGCGCTCGCTCAGGGCGTCTCCTTCTTCTCCGCGACCGTCCGGCCGCGTCCGCCGCGCAGCGCGCAGTCGGCTGCCCGCATGAACTCGACGCGCTCGCCCAGTCGGCAGGCCACGAGGCGCTCGGCGTCGGGCTCGACCTCGGTCCCGCTCTCGCCGAGGACACCGCGCAGGCCCGACTCGAGTCGTCCGAGGGGCGCCTGCGCGTCCGACGCGCCGGACTCGCCGCGCCGGCCGGCGGTGGGCGAGTCATCCCCGCTCGCCCGCTCGTCTTCCCGCTCCGCCGCGCGCTCGCGATCGACCGCCTCGAGCTCCGCGAGATCACTCGCCAGGCCCGACGGCGTGACCGTGACGATGCGCAGGCCGACCAGCGCCGCGACGACCGAGAGGCCGACGCCGAGCTTGATCCCGGCCCGCAGGCATGCGCGCTTCAGGTCCTCGTCCATGCCGGGGCCGATCGGTCGCCCCCGGGCCGGGCTTGAGGACGGCCCCGGACCGGTCCCGACGCTCCGACGGGCGGCGCGCCACCCCGACCGACCCAGCCGTCGCGCGGACGCGCCCCCCCTCAGCTCGTCCTGCGCAGGTCCCGGGGCAGCCCGTAGCCGCGCTCGCCGATGATGTTGAGCTGGATGTTGGTCGCGCCGCCGGCGATCGCCGGGCCGAGCGAGAACATGTACTGGAGCACCCAGCCTGTCGGCGACGCCGTGCGCCCCCACTTGTCGAGCTCCTCCTCGAGCGGCGCGAGCACGCCGTCGCCCTCGAGCAGGTCGTAGGCGCAGCGCGCGATGCGCTGCATCGTGTCGGTCGAGAAGACCTTGTTCATCATCATCGGCCGCATGACCTTCAGCATCTCGCCGCGATTCGCCGCCGTGAACTGGCGCATGTTCGAGAGCTCGCAGGTCTGGACGTAGCCCTCGATCTCGGCGAGCCGTCGGCGGATGCCGGGATCCTCGATCGCCGGACGGCCGTCTCGCGTGCGCGAGCGCGCCAGCGCCAGCAGGTCCGAGAAGGCCTCGCGCATCATGAAGGGATTCCCGATCAGGTTGCGCTCGTGCACGAGGGTCGCGCGGGAGACCTGCCAGCCCTGCCCGCGCTGGCCGACGATGTTCCCGGCCGGGATGCGCGCGTCCGTGAAGAAGACCTCGTTGAACTCGTGGCCGCCAGCCATCTCCTTGAGCGGCCGCACCTCGATCCCCGGCCGGTCCATCGGCACGAGCAGGTACGAGATGCCGTCGTGCTTCTTCGCGTCGGGCTCGGTCCGGAAGAGGCCGAACATCATGTGCGCCCGCTGGGCCGAGCTCGTCCAGATCTTCTGTCCGTTCAGGACCCACTCGTCACCGTCGAGCCGCGCCTGACATTGCAGCGACGCGAGGTCGCTGCCCGAGCCGGGCTCGCTGTAGCCCTGGCACCAGCGCTCCTCGCCGGTCAGCGCCGGCGGGATGTAGCGCTCCTTCTGCGCCTCGGTCCCGAACTCGAGCAGCGTCGGCACGAGCATGCCGGCGCCCTGCGTCAGCAGATCGCGGGGCGCGCCGACCTTGTAGAACTCCTCCTGGATGATGCGATCGGCGATCGCATCCCGGGGCTGCTCGGAGCCCCCGTAGGCCTTCGGCACGCTGCGGTAGACGAAGCCCGCCTCGATGCCGCGCTTGCGGAAGATCGCCTCCTGCTCCTCCATCGGGAGCTTCGATTCGGCGCCCGTGAGCGGCCAGCCCTTCAGGAATTCCTGCACCCGACCGCGGAAGGCCTCGTGCTCGGCGCTGTACTCGAGATCCATCTCGTCCTTCTCCGGGCTAGTAGCCGCCGAGCTCGGCGGTTCGTTCACGATGTCGGTCGGGGGTGCCGAGGCAGGAGCGGTCGAACATGATCCGCTTGAACCACATCTGCACCTCGCACTCCCAGGTGAAGCCATAGCCGCCGTGCAGCTCGACCGACTGGCGCGCCGCGTCCATCGCACGATCCGTGAGGTGCGCCTTGGCGACCGAGGCCGCGCGAGCCGACTCCTCCGGTAGATGATCCCAGGCATGCGCCGCGTACCAGAAGAGCGCGCGGGCCGGCTCGATGTCGGTCGCGATCCGGGCGATCGTGTGCTTGATCGCCTGGAACTGCGCGATCGGCTGGCCGAACTGCTCGCGCGAGAGCGAGTAGGCCACGTCGAGGTCGATCAGCTTGCTGGCCGCGCCGAAGGCATCCGCCGCCAGCAGCACGCTCGCCGCGTCGAGCAGGCGCCAGGCCGAGGCCTCGTCGCCGCCCAGCAGCGAAGCCGGCGCCCCCGCGAAGTGCACCGTCGAGATCGGGCGCGTGCGGTCGACGCCTTCCACGGGCTCGATGCGCACGCCCTCGCCCTTCGCGTCGACCCAGGCGAGTCGTCCGCCCTGCAGCCCGACCAGGAAACGATCCGCCTGACCCGCCGAGGGCACGATCGCCTTCGTTCCGGAGACCCGATCGCCCTCGATCTTCGCGGTCCATTCCCCCGGAGCGAAGCCGAAGGCACTCTCCTGGAGCGCGACCGTCGCGATCTGCGAGCCGTCGGCGAGGCCCGGCAGGATCGCCTCGCGCTGCGCCGGATCGGCGACGAGCGTGACGCCGAGCGCCGCGAGCGAGTGACCGAGGAAGGGACCCGGCACGGCGAACTCCCCGAGCAGCTCGGCCACGAGCGCGAGGTCGAGCAGCTCCATGCCCGCGCCGCCCTGCTCCTCGGGCACGATCAGCCCCGCGATCCCCATCTCGACGAGCCCCGACCAGAGCGCCGGGTCGTGCCCCGTGCCCGCGTCGAAGAGCTCCCGCAGGCGCGTCGTCGGGCACTCGTTCTGGGCGAAGCCCCGCACCGTCTCCTGGAGCAGCTCCTGCTCCTCGCTCAGTCCGAAATCCATCGACCTCTCCACGTCCCGTTCGGGTGGGCGCGCATCTTAGCCCTTCGGATCGCGGGTTGGTCGCCACGGATCGCGGCAGGGGGCAGCGCGGCGGCGGATCGCGGATCGGACTCGCGCGACGCGCTGGACGCCCACGATCGCGGCGCTAGGGTCGACCGCGTCAGACGCGCGTCGACGGGTCGAGGGGCGGTCACGCGCGACCCGCATCTGCCCGAGGGAGCCCAGTGAAGGTCGCGGTCATCGGCTCAGGGATCTCCGGTCTCGTCGCGGCCTACCGCCTCGCCCCCCGCCACGAGGTCACGCTCTTCGAGGCGGCCCCGCGCCTCGGCGGCCACACGCATACCGTCGCCGTCGAGCACGCCGGCCGGCGCCTCGACGTCGACACGGGCTTCATCGTCTTCAACGAGCGCACCTACCCCAACTTCGTGCGCCTGCTCGGCGAGCTCGACGTCGCGACGCGTGAGACCCTGATGAGCTTCAGCGTCCGCTGCGAGTCGACGGGTCTCGAGTACAGCGGCACGGGCCTCGGCGGCTTCTTCGCACAGCGCCGCCGACTCCTCTCCCTACGCCATTGGGGCATGCTGCGCGACGTCCTGCGCTTCCAGCGCGAGGCCCCCGAGCGCGTCGAGCAGGACGACGACCACGAGACCCTCGGCGCCTGGCTCGAGCGCCAGGGCTACGGCGAGGCCTTCCTCGAGGACCACATCCTTCCGATGGGCGGCGCGATCTGGTCGGGCACCCGGGACCAGCTGCGCGACTTCCCGGCCCGGGCCTTCCTGCGCTTCTTCGCGAACCACGGGCTGCTGCAGCTGCGCGACCGCCCGCGCTGGCGGACGATCGTGGGCGGCTCGCGGCGCTACCTCGACGCCATGCTGCAGCGCCGCGGCGATCGGCTGCGCGTGCGCCTCGGCTGCCCCGTGCGCCGACTGCGGCGCGCGGACGACGGCATCCACCTCGACACGCCGACGGGGCCGCTCGGCCCCTTCGATCGCGCGATCGTCGCGACCCACAGCGACCAGGCCCTCGCCCTGCTCGATCGCCCGAGCGACGACGAACGCCGGATCCTCTCGGCGATCCGCTATCAGCGCAACGAGGCGGTGCTCCACACGGACGAGCGCCTGCTGCCCCGCGCGCCCCGGGCCCGGGCGGCCTGGAACTACCATCGCCTGCCGGGCAAGGAGACGGCCCCGGCCGTGACCTACTGGATGAACGCGCTGCAGGGGCTGCGCAGTCCGACGTCGTTCTGCGTGACGCTGAACCGGACGGAGGCGATCGCCGAGGGCACGATCCTGCGCCGGATCGAGTACGCCCATCCCGTCTTCGACACGCGCGCCCTCGAGGCCCAGCGCCAGCGCCCGCTCGTGAGCGGCCGGGACCGCGTCCACTTCGCGGGCGCCTACTGGCGCTACGGCTTCCACGAGGACGGCGTGGTCTCGGCGCTGCAGGCGATCGAGGAGCTGGAGCAGGCCGGGCGATGACGGGACACGCGTTCGAGAGCTGCCTCTACGACGGCATGGTCCGGCATCGACGCTTCGAGCCCGTCGAGCACGGCTTCCGCTTCCGCCTGCAGCTGCTCTACGTCGACCTCGACGAGCTCGAGCAGGGACGCCTCGCCGAGGCCCTCGGCGCGAGTCGCCTCTGGTCGGTCGGCGGGCGCACCCCCGTCTCCTTCCATCGCGAGGACCATCTCGGCCCCGCCGACGAACCGCTCCGGACGAGCGTCGAGCGGCTCGTCCACGCGCGGCTCGGACGCGGACTGCGAGGCCCCGTGCGCCTGCTGACGAGTCCGCGCCATCTCGGCCTCGGCTTCAATCCGGCGAGCTTCTACTTCGGCTTCGACGCGACGGGGCGCGCGCTCGACGTGCTCGTCGCGGAGGTGACGAATACGCCCTGGCGCGAGCGACATTGTTATGTCCTCGACCTCGCGTCGACGGAGTCCGACGCCGCTGGCGCCGAGTCCGCGCCTCGCAGCGCGCGCTGCGACAAGGACTTCCACGTCTCGCCGTTCATGGAGCTCGGGATGCGCTACGCATGGCGCGTCACGCCCCCCGGTCGCAGCCTCACCGTCTCGATCCGCAACGAGTGGCGCGACCGGGCGCCCGACGCCCGCCGACAGGCCGGCACGCCCTACTTCCAGGCCGATCTGGCCGCCACGCGACGCGAGCTCGAGCCGCGCGCCCTGCGCAGCGCCTGCCTGCGCCACCCGGCCCAGACGGCCCACGTGCTCGCCGCGATCCATCGACAGGCCTTCCGGCTCTGGCGCAAGCGGGTCGCCTTCGTACCGCACCCGGCGCGCCGCTGGCCCCGGCGGCTCGACGATCCGGCACTCTGCGCCGCCACCGCGCCGACGGGCCTCACGAGGAGCGAGCCTTGACGCCGAGCACCCGATCCTCCGACCGATCCCGGCCGTCCCCGCCCGGAGGCAGACGGGCGGGCCCCGTCGAAGCGCTGATGCGACGCGCGCTGCTGCGCGTCCTCGAATACGTCGACGAGGGCGAGATCCGGCTGCACGAAGGAGGACGCGTGCACGTCTTCGGGCGGACGACCGAGCGCTTCCCCGATCCGGTCGAGGTCCGCGTCCTCGCGCCCTCGTTCTGGCGCACGATCGCCCTCGGCGGCACGGTCGGCAGCGGCGAGGCCTGGATCGATGGCGACTGGACGGCCAGCGACCTGACGAGCCTGATCCGCATCATCCTCGCGAACGACACGATGCGCGGAGCCCTCGAGGGCGGGGCCGCGCGACTCGCGACGCCCGCGCGGAGGCTCCTGCACGGCCTGCGTCGCAACCACCGCCGCGGCAGCCGCCGCAACATCGCCGCCCACTACGACCTCGGCAACGACTTCTTCGAGGCCTTCCTCGACCCGACGATGACCTACTCCTCCGGCGTCTTCCCCTCGCCCGAGGCGTCGATGGAGGAGGCGTCCATCCACAAATACGAGCGCCTCTGCAAGGCGATCGACCTGCGTCCGGGCGATCGGCTGCTCGAGATCGGGACCGGCTGGGGCGGCTTCGCGATCCACGCGGCGCGCACCCGCGGCTGCCACGTCACGACGACGACGGTCTCCCGCGCCCAGCACGACGGGGCCCGGGCACGGATCCGCGAGGCCGGCCTCGAGGACCGGATCGAGCTGCTGCTCGAGGACTATCGCGACCTGCGCGGCCAGTACGACAAGCTCGTCTCGATCGAGATGATCGAGGCCGTCGGCCATCAATACCTGCCGACCTTCTTCCGCGTCTGTGACGAGCGACTCGTCGACCAGGGCCGCATGGCGCTGCAATGCATCACGATCGCCGACGACGCCTACGAGCGCGCGACCCGGACAGTGGACTTCATCAAACGCTACGTGTTTCCAGGCGGTTGCCTCCCTTCCCTTCGCGTGATCGACGAGCTCTGCGAGCGCGAGACCCGGCTCGTCGCGAGCGAGCGCGAGGAGATCACGGCGCACTACGCCGAGACGCTGCGCCGATGGCGCGCGCGGCTCGCCGGGAGCGCCGAAGCGCTTCGCGCGCGCGGCTACGACGACGCCTTGCTGCGTCTCTGGGAGTTCTACTTCTGCTATTGCGAGGCCGGCTTCGTCTCCCGACACATCGGGACCTGGCAGCTCGTGCTCGAGAAGTCGGCCGTCCGGGGCGCACGCGGCGACGCACGGCTCGGCTGACACCGCGCTGCCCACGTGCCGACCGGGCCCGGGCATACACCACCGATAATGACATGACCCTCTTATCGAGACGCCGTTTTGAAGATCGACCCACGCGCCGGACCGAGCCGGGGCACCCGCGACCGGGATAGACTCGCCCCATGATCGACCTCCACTACTTCCCGACCCCGAACGGTTGGAAGGTGAGCATCGCCCTCGAGGAGCTCGGCCTTCCCTACCGGATCGTCTCCTGCAACATCGCCCGCGGCGAGCAGTTCGAGCCCGCCTTCCTGGCGATCAGCCCGAACAACCGGATGCCCGCGATCGTCGACCACGAGCCGAGCGACGGCGGCGAGCCGATCTCCGTCTTCGAGTCCGGGGCGATCCTGCACTACCTCGCGGAGAAGACGGGCCGTCTGCTGCCCGAGGACCCACGTCGCCGCGTGCAGGCGATCGAGTGGATGTACTGGCAGATGGCGAACCAGGGACCGATGTGTGGGCAGGCGGGCCACTTCCGCAACTACGCGCCGGAGAAGATCCCCTACGCGATCGAGCGTTATACACGCGAGGCCCGGCGCCTCTACGGCGTGCTGGACCAGCGCCTCGCCGATCGCCCCTACATCGCCTTCGAGTTCTCGATGGCGGACATCCTCTGCTGGCCCTGGGTGCACATGCGCGACCACCACGGCCAGACCCTCGACGACCGACCCCACCTGCGGCGCTGGTACGAGGAGCTGCTCGCGCGACCGGCCTTCGTGCGCGGACTCGAGGCGGGCCGCGAGCTGGCGAGCGACATGGCGGGGGGACTCGACGAGGAGGCGAAGCGGAACCTGTTCGGCACGAAGTAGGGCGGCGTTGCAGGGCCTGCGGGCCGGAGGTGGCTAGACGCCCAGACCGCCTTCGAAGGCGGTCTGGTAGGCGGGGCGTTCGCCCAGGCGGGCGAGCCAGGCGTGGATGTCGGGCAGGTCGTCGGGAAGCTCGCCGACGCTGCGCAGGAGATGGGCGCTGTAGCCGGTCGTGATGTCGGCGGCCGTGAAGGTGGGGCCGAGCAGGTATTCGCGCCCGGCGAGAACCGCCTCGATCGGTCCGAGCGCCCGCACGACCTGCCGGCGGGCGATCTCCAGGGCCTTCTCGCTGCGATCCTTCTCGGGCAGCATGAAGCGATGGGCCATGATCGTGCTCATCGGCGGCATGACGCTCGCCTCGCCATAGTGCAGCCACTGCAGGTAGGGCCCGCGCTCTGGCGAACCGATCTCCGGCTCGAGTCGACCGCCGCCGTGGCGCTCGAGCAGGTACTGCACGATCGCGACCGACTCGTAGAAGGCGACACCCTCGTCCTCGAGCGTCGGCACGCGACCGAGGGGATTGAGGGCGCGGTACTCGGGTGTGCGCAGGGTGGGATCGCCGAGGCGATGGCTCGCGAGCTCGTAGGGAACGCCGAGCTCTTCGAGCAGCCAACGCACCCGGCAGGAGCGCGCGCCCGGAACGTGATGGAGCTTCATCGAACGCCTCCGCGAAGGAACCGCGACGATCCGCCGTCGGGCGCTGCGACGGTATCCGAGCCATCTCCCCCGAACCACACGTCCCACGCGACTCCCGTATCCTCCGCCGCCCGGGAGAGACGATCATGCGACTCGACAAGGTCCGCCTGCTCGAAGGCCTGCGCGCGCGGGTCGAAGCCGACCTCGCGGCCGTCGAGCGCCGCCAGCGAGACACGGCTGCGGGCGCCACCCACGCCGAGAGCCGCTCGGAGCACGCGAAGGACACGCGCGCGACGGAGCAGAGCTACCTCGCCCGCGGCCTCGCCGAGCGGGTCGAAGCGCTGCGTGAGACGCGCGATCGCCTCGCGCGCCTCCCGGTCGGAGCGAGCGGTGACACGATCGCCGTCGGCTCGCTCGTGACGCTGCGCGATCTCGAATCGGACGCCCTCGAGCACGCCTGGCTCGTGCCCGTCGCCGGAGGCTTCGAGCTCGAGCAGGCGGGTCAGCACGTCCGCACCCTCACGCCCGCGGCGCCGCTCGGCCGCGCGCTGCTCGGCCTCGAAGCCGGCGACGAGGCGCAGCTCCGGACGCCCGCCGGCGAGCGACACTTCGAGATCGTCGAGATCGGTTGACCGGTCGCGCGCTCAGCCGCGTCGACCCGCCGCCTTGCGGAAGGACTCGACGAGCGGGGCGAGGTAGTCCTCGACCGCGGCCTGCTCCTTCGGCAGATCGAGCGTGATGCGATGGTCCGTGATGCCGCCCTCGACCATCGCGGGCACCACGGACATCGTCTTCTCGACGTCGATCTTCCCGCCCGCACCGGTCGCGACGGGGATGTAGCTCTGCACCTGGAAACCCTTCGCGTCGCGTCCCGCCGCCTCGAGCGCCTCGCGGATCTGCGCAAGCCCGGCGACCGGATTCATCGCGTCCTCGCCCCACGGAATCCAGCCGCTGCCGAAGCGCGCGATGCGTCGCAGGACGTTCTTGTTGAGCCGGCCGCTGATCCAGAAGGGCACGCCGCAGGGCTGCAGCGGCTTCGGGTTCAGGTGGATCTTCTCGAAGGCGACGCCGTCGCCGCGGTAGGCGGCGGATTCGTCGCGCCAGAGCGTCTGACAGATCTCGAGGGTCTGGTCGAGGAGCTTGCCGCGGCCTTCGTACTCGACGCCGTTCGCCTCGTACTCCTCGCGCTGCCAGCCGACGCCGACGCCGATCTCGAGCCGTCCTTCGGAGAGCACCTCGAGGGTGGAGAGCTGCTTCGCGAGGGTCGCCGGGCGCCGCAGCGCCGCGATCAGGATGCCCGTCATGAAGCGCGTATGCGTCGTGACGGCCGCCCACATCGAGAGCACGACGAGCGGGTCGAGCCAATGGCCGTCGGGACCCGTCGGCTGCACACCGCCCGTCATGCCGCCGGTCTTCGGATCGCCGTAGGCCTCGAGGTTCTCGCCGAGGATGACGTGGTCCGAGACGACGAGGCGGTCGATGCCCGCGGCGTCGGCCCCCTTCGCCTGCTCCATCAGGAAGCGCCAGCCGCCGACGCCCGGATCCTTCGCCGAGAAGTTGACGGGCTGGATCGAGAGCGCGGGGGTGACCGCGTCGACGGAATGGACCTTGGGCATCGTGGGGCTCCTCTGTCTGGATCTCGAGCGTGGGCGCAGCACGCCTGTCCTGGTCGTGCACGCCGACGGCGAACACTAGACCCCGGCGCGCGGGCGCGCACCCGGGACGTCCGCACGCGTGGGCGCCGACGCGTATCGAGGAGGACGCGCTCAGCCCGAGAGACGTGGTCCGAAGATTTCCCCTGGCACGCGATCTGCGTAGTCGGCGGGGATGGATGATCTCTCCCCCTACCGCCGCCCCCCGTTCTGTCCCCACGCCGACTGCGATTCCCGTTTGCATCCAACCACCTGGCGCTTCATCAAGAAGGGCTTCTACCTCCGCAATCGCAGACCCCACCGCGTCCAGAAGTACCAGTGTTCACGCTGCCGGCGTTACTTCAGCGCCTCGTCCTTCTCCACCCGATACTGGCTCCGAAGGCCCGAGCTCCTCGAGCCCGTCTTCCATCGACTCGTCGCCTGCTCCGGATTCCGCCAGATCGCCCGCGAGTACGGTGTGTCGCATTCGACGATCCGGCGGATGAGCGACCGGCTGGGGCGGCATTGCCTGCTCTTCCATGAGCGACGTAGACCGAAGTCGTGTCCGACCGAGCCGCTCGTCCTCGACGGGTTCCGGAGCTTCGAGCACAGCCAGTACTGGCCGATGGACCTGAACCTCGTGGTGGGCGGCGAGAGCCTCTTCGTCTACGGGTTCAACGATGCGGAGCTGCGGCGGAGCGGGACGATGCGGCCGGCTCAGGCCGTGAAGAGGGGCGTGCTGGAGAGGAAGTTCGGACGGCCGGATCCCCAGGCGACGCGGAAGCGGGTGGAGGAGCTGTTGCGACGCGTGGTGCCACCGGGTGGCACCGTGGTGCTTCGGACGGACGAGCACCAGGCGTATCCGCGGGCGATCGGGCGGATCCGGGATCGGACTTTCATCCACGAGCAGACGAGCTCGAAGGTGGCTCGGACGACGAAGAACCCACTCTTCGCGGTGAACCTGTCGGATCTGCTGATCCGGCACTCGAGTGCGAACCACAAGCGGGAGACGATTGCGTTCTCGAAGCGGCGGCAGTCGGCGTTGTATCGGTTGGCGATCTGGAGCGTGTGGCGGAACTACGTGAAGGATCGGTCGGAGAACCGGAGGCGGGGGACGCCGGCGAAGGCCGTGGGCATCACCGAGCGGTCGCTCTCGGTTCGGGAGGTGTTGGCGCGGCGGTGTTTTCCGTGGCGGATGCGCACGATCCGGGGCTGGCTGGCAGAGTGCTACTTCGGGCGGATCGGGACGCGGGCGATCGAGCGATGTGGCGCGCACGAGGCGAGGTATGCCGTGTAGGCGGGGACGGGGCTGGGATCCAAGCCGCGGTCGGATCGCGAGCCGAGGTGAAATCGTCGATCCACGTCTCAGCTGGAGATCTTCAGGGCCTTGAAGGGCACATCGCGATCGAAGCGCGGCTCCCGCGGCAGCCCGAGCGCGCGCTCGCCGAGGCCGTTGCGATGGACCTCGAGGGTGCCGCCGCCGACGCTGGTCGAGCCGCGCGAGAGGAGCTGGTCCTGCCAGAGACCGCCCTGCGGCGCGTCGCCGCCCGCGAGCAGCCCTGACGCGCCCTGCAGCCAGACGGCGGTCGCCGCCTTGTCGTGTCCCCACTCGGCCGAGAGGATCTTGAGCACGGAGCCGTCGACATCGGGCGCCCGCCCGTCGAGCAGCGCGTCCTTCAAGCGATCCCGCAGCAGACCGAGCACACGATCCCGCACGCAGGCCACGCCCAGACGCTGGCGCACGACGGCGTCCTCGAGGCGCCCCGACGCCGCAGCTTCCGCGACGAGATCCTCGGCGCTCGTGCGGCCCTGATCGTTCGTGCCGATGAAGGCGCCCTCGTTCATGAGCACGAAGGTCGTGACGGGCCAGCCGCGATCGATGCCGTTCACGACGTTCGAGAGCTCCGTCCGCACGTTCGAGAGGAAGACCTCGTTGAAGTGTCGATCGCCGCGCACGGTGACGAGCGGGCGCACCTCGATCCCCGGCTGGTGCATGTCGATCAGCGCGAAGGTGATGCCCGCGTGCTTCGGCACGTCGGGGTTGGTGCGGCAGACGATGAAGCCCTTGTCGGCGTACTGGGCGCTCGTCGTCCAGACCTTCTGGCCGTCGATCACGAGCTCGTCGCCCTCGACGCGGCCGCGCGTGCGCACGGCGGCGAGGTCCGAGCCCGCCTCGGGCTCGGAGAAGAGCTGGCACCAGAGCTCGTCGCCCCGCAGCATCGGAGGGAGGTAGCGGGCCTTCTGCTCGTCCGTCCCGAAGCGGATGAGCGCGGGGCCGATCATGCCGAGGAAGGCGTCGATGAAGCTGCCGGGGATCCCGAAGCGGGCCTGCTCCTCGGCGAAGATCAGCGCCTGGACCGGCGTGCCGCCCCGGCCGCCGTGCTCGCGCGGCCAGGTGATCGCCGCCCAGCCCCCGTCGTATTTCGTGCGCTGCCATTCCTGCGCGCGCTTCCATTGCGCGCGCTCGGCCTCGACCGAGTGGTCGAGCACCGCCGGCCCGGCCTGCCCCGCCCATGCGGGCGCGTTCGCCTCGAGCCAGCTGCGGACCTCCGCCCGGAAGGCCGCCTCCTCCGCCGTATCCGCCCGCCTCATCGTCGGCCTCCCTGCGCCGGCGTCGCACCCGTGGTCGTGCTCGCGCGCCGCGCTGCGATCCTTCGTACGAGTGCATCCTGATGGAACGTCGCGTCGCCGAGCAATGCGCCGGAGCTGACGGCGCGGCGGTAGTAGAGATGCGCGTCGTATTCCCAGGTGTATCCCACGCCACCGTGGATCTGCATGTTCTCGATCGCCGCGCGCACGTAGGCGGGACCGACATGCGCCTTCGCCACCATCGCGAGCTCCGCCCGGTCCGGGTCGTCCTCGTCGATCGCCACGATCGCGGCGTCACTCGCCGTGCGCGCCCCTTCGAAGCCGATCAGCATGTCCGCACACTTGTGTTTGATCGCCTGGAAGGAGCCGATCGGGCGGCTGAACTGATGGCGCTCCGCGGCGTAGGCGACCGCGGTCTCGAGTACCTGCTGGAATCCGCCGACCATCTCGGCGGCCAGCAGCGCCGACGCCTCCTCGAGTCCGCGGCGGATGCCCGGCCCCGCGGCCCCCGCCTCGCCCACCGGCCGTGCCGGAGCGCCGTCGAAGACGACGCGTGCGAGCGAACGCGTCGGGTCGAGCCCCTCCTGCGCGTGGATCGAGAGGCCCGCCGCCTCGCGCTCGACGGCGAAGAGCCCGAGCCCCTCGTCGCAATGGCTGCCCGGCGCCCGCGCGACGACGAAGATCCGCTCGGCCTGCGGCGCATCGAGCACGAAATGCTTCTCGCCGCGCAGCCGGACACCGGCCCCCTGGCCTTCGACCTCGAGCGCCGTCGCGGCCGGATCCCAGTCGCCCCCGGCCTCCAGCCAGGCGAGCGTCGCGATCTCCCCCGCCGCGACCGGCCCGAGCCACTCACCGGCCTTGCCGCGCCCCAGCACCGCCGCGACCACCCGCGCCGCGAGCCCCGCGCTCGCGAGGAGCGGCAGCGGCGCGAGCCCGCGACCGAGCTCCCCCAGTGCAATCGCCAGCTCCTTCGCGCCGAAGCCCTGACCTCCGTCCGCCTCGTCGATCGCGATGCCGGCCAGTCCGAGCTCGTCGCAGGCGCGCGTCCACACGTCGCGCTCGAAGGCGACGCCGGAGTCGATCACGCCGCGCACCGCCGTCATCGGCAGGGCCTCTTCGACGAAGCGACGCAGCGTGTCCCGGAACGCGACGCGCTCCTCGTCGAGGTTGAAGTCTGCAAGCTCTCTCGGCACCGGCGCTCCTCTCAGGTCACGTGCGCGAAGCCGGCGTCTCCGCCGGATGGAATTGCAGCGCCCAGCGTCGCAGGCCCGCGATCGGCCCGTCGCCATCGCAGAGCGCGGGCCGCTCGAGATAGGCCTTGTTCTCCCAGATCGGGACGTCCTCGTTCATCTGCTTCACGATGTCGCGGATGATCGCCGCGGCAGCGCCGCCGACGGGGTCCTGCCCGTCGACCCGAGGCTGCAGGAACGCGTAGCGGACATGGACGCGGTCCGCGTCGATCGGCGTCGTGGTGGCGAGCTCGAGGGTCTCGCAGATGCCGGTGAAGCGGGTGGCAGCGAATCCCATGCCGGCCTGGCGCGACTCGATCCCGCCTTCGACCTCGCCGCGCGGCGTCTTCATCCGGATCGGCGAGAAGGCGCGCCGGTACGGCCCGTCCTCCTCGGCCTCGGTCGCGGGCACGTTGCGCGTGCCGTGGACGTACTTGAAGTGGGCCGAGTCGACGCCGTTCTCGGCGAGCTCCTGGCCGTGTGCGCGGATGTCCCACTCGTAGCGGTCGGGCGTCGACCAGCCCGGATCCGTCGCTTCGGCGATCTCCGGGATCTCGTACCAGGGCGCGCGACCCGACGGGTCCCACCACGCGAAGACGAAGCCGTTGCGCTCGACGGTCGGGTACCTCCCGGCGCGCGCATTCGGCGGGATGCGCTTCGCGTAGGGGATCTCCGCACAAGCGCCCTGCACATCGAAGGCCCAGCCATGGAAGGGACAGCGCAGCCACTCGCCTTCCACACGCCCGCCGTGCCCGAGATGCGCACCGAGATGCGGACAGTAGGCGTCGAGCACCGCCGCCTCGCCGCCCTCGGTCCGGAAGGCGACGAGCTCGCGACCGAAGTAGTGCAGCCGCTCGAGCGTACCGGGAGCGAGCGCTTCGGAGACGGCGACGGCGTACCAGCCGTTCAGGATCGGCAGCCCGCTCCGCCCCGGCGCCGCCGCTGCGGTCCGCCCCGCGGCCGCACTCACAGACCGAGCCCGAAGAGCCGGATCGCGTTCTCCCGCGCGATCTTGTCGACCTGGTCCTGCGGCAGATGTCCGAAGAGCTCCTCCGCGACCTGCTTCGTGCGCGGGAAGGTCCCGTCCTGGTGCGGGTAGTCGGTCTCGAACATGACCTGGTCGAGTCCGATCCGGTCGATCAGGTCGATGCCGACGGTATCCTTGAAGAAGCAGCTGTAGACGTTCCTGCGGTAGTAGCTGGACGGCGGGTTCGGGAGCCGCGTCTCGCCCTGGGCCCATTGATGGGTCTGCCAGGTGTCGTCGGCTCGCTCGATGAAGTAGGGGATCCAGCCGATCTGGCACTCGGCGTAGAGCAGCTTCACGTTCGGGAACTGGTGCAGCTTGGCGGAGAAGATCCAGTCGAGCATCGACGCCACGGAGTTGCAGGCGATCAGGTTGGAGCTCATGATCGTCGGCGCGTCGGGGGCCGTGCTGACGGTCTTGGTGCCCGAGCCGATGTGCATGCAGATCACGGTCTCCGTCTCTTCGCAGGCGCGGATGAAGGGATCCCAGTAGGAGCCGTGCAGCGAGGGCAGCCCGAGCCAGGCGGGCAGCTCGGAGAAGGCCACCGCGCGCACGCCGCGGGCGGCGTTGCGCCGGATCTCGGCGGCGGCGAGCTCGGCGTCCCAGAGCGGGACGATGCAGAGCGGGATCAGGCGGCCCTCCGAGTCGCCGCACCACTCCTCGACCATCCAGTCGTTGTAGGCCTCGACGCAGAGCTTCGCGAGCACCTTGTCCTCGCGCTCGGCGAACATCTGGCCGCAGAAGCGCGGGTAGTTCGGGAAGCAGAGCGAGGCCTCGACGTGGTTCGCGTCCATGTCGGCGATGCGGGCCTTGGGGATGTGGCAGCCGGGGGCGATGTCGTCGAAGGTCACGCCGATCGGCTTGACCTCCTCGGGCGGCAGGCCCGGGCAGGCGATCATCAGGCGGAGCTGGTAGCGATGGTCGTCGTAGTGCCACCACGCGGCCATCTCGGGACCGTCCCCCGGCTCCTCGACCCAGACGCCGTCCACCAGCTTGGGCACGCCCCGCGGCAGGATCTCGACCCGCGGCCCGCGGTCGCGGTACTTCGCGGGCAGCCGCGAGCTCCAGACGTGCGGCGGCTCGACGACGTGGTCGTCGACGCTGATGATGCGGGGGATCGTGCTCCGGGTCGCGGCAGGCGGGGTCATGGGCTCCTCGGTCGTGCGGGCGCCGATCCGTCGGAATCGGCGCCGGTCGGTTTGCCGGGCGCGGCAAACCTGCGAAATTTAAGCCATTCGAACCAGCCGGGGAATACCGCGATGAGCATCCGTGTCGAGATCCAGAACCAGGTCGCCGAGGTCGTGATGCACCATCCCCCGGTCAACTCGATCACGGTCGCGGATACCTGGAAGATCCACGACACCTTCAAGGCCCTCGAGGAGGACGAGGGCGTCCGGGTCATCATCCTGACCGCCGAGGGCAAGGGCTTCAACGCCGGCATCGACATCAAGGAGATGCAGAGCACCCCGGGCTGGGACCATCTGCTCGGCTCCGGCGAGGCCTGCTACGCCACCTTCCATCGCATCTACAACGCGCGGGTGCCCGTGATCGCCGCCGTGAACGACTTCTGCATGGGCCTCGGCATCGGCCTCGTCGCCAGCTGCGACATCATCGTCGCCTCGACCAAGGCCCGCTTCGGCCTGCCCGAGGTCGACAACGGCGCCCTCGGCTGCGCGTCGCATCTCGCGAAGCTCGTCGCGCCGATGAAGCTGCGCGAGATGTCGCTGACGTGCAAGCCGGCGACGGCGGCCGAGCTGCACGCCTGGGGCACGGTCGCCTACCTGACCGAGCCCGAGGAGCTGATGCCCAAGGCGCGGGAGCTCGCCGCACAGATGATCGCGAAGCCGAAGGCCGCCCTCGAGTTCGCGAAGGCAGCCCTCAACCATCTCGACGTCTACGAGATGCACACGAACTACCGCATGGAGCAGGGCTACACCTACCAGCTCAACCTGCTCGGCGACGGCGACCGCGCGCGCGATGCCTTCGTACGCGGCGAGCGGGTCATCACGCGATGAGGCTCGCGGGCAAGGTCGCCCTCGTGACCGGCGCGGCCCGGGGCATCGGGGCGGAGACCGTGCGGCGCATGGTCGCCGAGGGTGCGCGCGTCGCCATCGCGGACCGACGCGTCGAAGAGGGTCACGCGCTCGTCGCCGAGCTCGAGGCGGCGCGGCCGGGCGCGGCCCTCTTCGTCGAGCTCGACGTGACGAGCGAGGCCGATTGGCAGGCGGCCGTCGCAGCGGTCGTCGCGCGCTTCGGTGCGCTGCACGTACTGGTCAACAACGCGGGCATCATTCGCGTCGCGCCCCTCGAGAAGACCGACCTCGAGCTCTTCCGCAAGGTCGTCGACACGAATCTCGTCGGGGCCTTCCTCGGCGTGCGCACGGCCGCGCCGGCCATCGAGGCGGCGGGGGGCGGCTCGATCGTGAACTTCTCCTCCGTACAGGGACTCGAGGGGCGCGAGGGCTTCACGGCCTATGCCTCGTCGAAGTTCGCCGTGCGCGGACTCACGAAGTCCGCCGCCCTCGAGCTGGGTCCGAAGGGCATCCGGGTGAACGCGGTCGTGCCCGGCCCCACGAAGACGAAGATGACCGAGCGCAAGGGCTGGAGCGACGCGGACTACGACGCCGCCTACGGCCGCTACCCGCTCGGCCGGATGGCCGGCGCGCGGGAGATCGCGGACGTCGTCGTCTTCCTCGCGAGCGACGAGTCCTCGTTCTGCACGGGTGCGGACTTCGTCGTCGACGGCGGGGTGACGGCGGGCAAGCCCCGGGCGGAGTAGTCTCCCCGGCCCGCTGCCCGAGCCGGGCATGGCACCGGATCGCCGAAGCGGCGGGGGGAGACAGGTGGCCCCGACGCAGTGTGGATCCATCGCACAGGAGCGAGCGTGAGTTCAGGCAAGACGCGATTCGACTTCTCGGACCAGACGGTCGTCGTGACCGGCGGCTCCCGCGGCATCGGCCGCGCGATCTGCGAAGCCTTCGCCGAGGCGGGCGCCCGCGTGCACACCTGCAGCCGCCGCCCGCCCGAGACGCCCTTCGCCCACGCCACGATCACGTCCGAATCGATCGACGTCCGCGAGCCCGAGGCGACCGAGGCCTGGCTCGCCCGATGTGCCGAGGCGAGCGGCGGCATCGACGTGCTCGTCAACAACGCCGGCGGCGCCCCCTCCGTCGCGAGCGCCGGCGCCTCGCCGAAGCTCACGAACAAGATCCTCGCGCTCAACCTGAACGCGCCCCTCATCCTCTCCCAGCAGGTCCACCAGCACATGGTCGCGCGCCCCCACGGCGGCGCGATCGTCAACATCGTGAGCATCAGCTCCCAGCGCCCGACCCCGAGCTCGGTCGCCTACGGCGCCGCCAAGGCGGGCCTGATGAACGCGACCTGGTCCCAGGCGGTCGAGTGGGGGCCGGCGATCCGGGTCAACTGCGTCGTGTCGGGGCTCGTCGAGACCGAGCTGGCGGGGGAGCATTTCGGGGACGCGGCGCAGAAGAAGGCCATCACGGACGCGATCCCGGCGGGCCGCTTCGCCCGGGCCGAGGAGATCGCGCACGCCGTCCTCTTCCTCGCCGCGCGCGACTCGAGCTACGTCTCGGGCGCGACCCTCGAGGCCTTCGGCGGTGGTGAGTGGCCGCCGACGGTTCCGCGACCGCCCGCCTAGCCGGCACCGGCCGAGGAGATCGAGAGATGCCCGCCGACGATGCGAACGCCGCCTTCGCCCTCGACGACCGGATCGCCCTCGTCACGGGCGGCACGCGCGGCATCGGTCGGGCGATCGCCCACGAGCTCGCCCTCGCCGGGGCGCGCGTCTTCCTCACGGGTCGGGATCCAGCCGAGGCGTCCCGCGTGGCCGCGGCGCTCGGCGACGCGACCGGTCGATCGGTGGAAGGCCTCGGCTACGAGGCGGGGCACGCGGGCGCGGGCCGCGCGCTGATCGATCTGCTCGCAGCGCGGATCGACCGCCTCGACGTGCTCGTCAACAACGCGGCGATCCTGCGGCCTCACAAGGTCGGACGCCTCTCCGAGGCGGAGTTCGACGAGGTCTTCGGCGTCAACACGAAGGCCGCCCTCTTCCTCTCGCAGGCGGCGCACCCGCTGCTCGCCGTCGCCGGTGCGGCCCGGGGTGCGGCCGTCGTCAACGTGACCGCCGCCTGTGCCCATCGCCCGATGCGCGGGCTCGGGGCCTACTGTGCCTCGAAGGCCGCGATGATCAACTTCACGTCGACCCTGGCGCAGGAGTGGGCCGGGGACGGGATCCGCGTGAACGCACTCACGCCGGGCTCGGTCGCGACGGACATGATCCTGCCGCGGGATCCGACCGAGCGCGCGGCCTTCGAGGCCGAGATGGGCGCGCAGAACCTGATGGGACGACTCGGGGATCCCGTCGAGATCGCGCGGGCCGTGCGCTTCCTCGCGAGCCCCGCGGCGTCCTTCGTGACGGGCCAGACGCTCGTCGTCGACGGCGGGCTGCTCGCGTGACGCTCGCGCGGATCGCCGACACGAGGGCCTCGGCATGAAGGGCGGACTGCTCGCCGGGCGCAGCGTGCTCGTCACGGCGGCGGCGGGAACGGGGGTCGGCTTCGCGACCGCGCGGCGATGCGCCGAGGAAGGCGCGCGCGTCCTGCTCTCGGATCGGCATGCGGCGCGGCTCGAGCGCATGGCCGACGAGCTCGCCGGATCGATCGGGCGCGAGGTGCTGCACGAGACCTGCGACGTCCGATCGGAGGCGGACGTGCGGCGGCTCGTGGCACGGGCGGAGTCGGCCTTCGGCGGCCTCGACGTGCTCGTCAACAACGCGGGACTCGGCCTCTCGCAGCCCGTCGTCGAGACCTCCGACGAGGCCTGGCAAGACGTGCTCGACGTGAACCTGACGGGGACGTTCCGCATGCTGCGAGCCGCCCTGCCCGGCATGTACGCCCGCGGTCGCGGGGCGATCGTCAACGTCTCGAGCATCACGGCCTGGCGCGCCGAGGCCGGCCAGACGGCCTACGCGGCCTCGAAGGCCGGACTGCTGGCATTGACGCGCTGTGCCGCCCTCGAGAGCGCACCCCACGGCGTGCGCGTCAATGCGGTCGTGCCGAGCCTCGCGATCCATCCCCATCTCGAGAAGGTCGCCTCGCGCGAGTTCCTCGAGGAGATGGTCCGGCGCAACGAGGCCTTCGGTCGCTCCGCCGAGCCCTTCGAGATCGGCAACGCCATCGTCTTCCTCGCCTCGGACTACGCGAGCTACCTGACCGGCGAGGCCCTCTCCGTCAGCTGCCGGAAGGCCTAGGATCCCCGCATGTCCGATGCCGACCAACCCAGACCGGCCCCGGCCCCCGGCGCGCCCCCGACCCCCGACGCCAGGCGCGCCCGCCGGCTCGGCGAAGACGTGCGCCGACTGCTCGACGCGCCCAACTTCGCGGCCCTCGCGACCCTGATGCCGGACGGCTCGCCCAAGGTCGAGCCCGTGTGGGTCGGCCGCGAAGGCGATCACGTGCTCGTCGCGACCGACGCCCGGGGCCTCAAGGGGCGCAACCTCGCCCTCGACGGCCGCGTCGCCCTCTCGATCACGGACTACGCCAATCCCTACGAGCAGGCGCTGATCCGTGGGCGGGTGATCGAGACGCGTCCCGACGACGAGCTCGTCGTGCTCGACCGCCTCTCGCAGCAGTACATCGGCCGGCCCTTCCCGCGCAGGAAGTGGTCCGCCCGGGTCGTCTACGTGATCGAGGCCCACGTCGCCCGCTACTACCGCTCGCCCCTCGAACACACGCCGGGCTGAGCCCGAGGAGTCCCCAACGTGCCCGACCCGTCCACTTCGCTCGAGCTGAAGGATCGTGTCGCCGTCGTGACCGGCGGCTCCCGCGGTATCGGCGCTGCCCTCGCTCGCGCCCTCGCGCAGGCCGGCGCCCGCGTCGTGATCTCGGGCCGCACGCGGCGGACCCTCGACGAGACGGCGCAGGCGATCGGCGCGACCGGCGTGGTCGCCGACGCGATGGACCGCGACTCGGCGCAGGAGCCCGTCCGCCAGGCGATCGCGCGCTTCGGCGGGATCGACATCCTGGTCAACAACGTGGGCGGCGGTGCCCCGGGCAACCCGGACGTCTTCGCCGGCGACCTCGTCGGCTTCGAGGCGAACCTCGCGCTCAACCTCACCTCGGCCTTCTGGTCGACGAGCGCCGCCGTGCACTCGATGCGCGAACGCGGTGGCGGTCGGATCATCAACATCGGCAGTGGCGCCTCGAAGCACGCCGCCGCGAGCCCCGCCTACACCGCCGCCAAGCACGGCATCGTCGGCCTCACGCGCCAGCTCGCGGTCGACCTCGCCCGCCACGACATCACGGTCAACTGCGTCTGTCCGGGCTGGACGCGCACGGATCTCGTCGACTTCGAGGCCCTCGGCCGCGCCCAGGACGAGACCGCCGACGAGGCCCGCCAACGCGCCGAGTCCGAGAGCGCCCAGCGCCGCATCCTCGAGGCCGACGAGCTCGGCCCGATGGTCGTGCTGCTGGCCTCGGACGCGGGTCGCCCCGTGACGGGCCAGGTGATCAGCGTCGACGGCGGCTATCGACTCTGACCGGTCCGACCGGGGGCCGCCGTCCGCCGATCCTCCGTGGCGCCCTCCGCGCCCGCCAAGCCCACGCCTCGCCAACCGGGGAGAGCCCATGCTCCGCAACGAGAAGATCCTGATCACCGGCGTCACCGGCGCGATCGCACGCCCCGTCGCCCGGGCCCTCGCGCGGGACAACGAGGTCTGGGGAGCGGCGCGCTTCACCGACCCCGCCCTGCGCGCCGAGCTCGAGGCGGCCGGCGTGCGCACGGCGCCCATCGACCTCGAGACGGGCGACCTCGACGCGCTGCCCACGGATCCGACCCTCGTCCTGCACTACGCCTACACGCGCCGACCCTCGGGCGAGTTCGAGCAGGCGATCCGCGTGAACGCGATCGCCCCGGGCCGGATCCTCGCGCGCTGTCGCGGGGCACGTGCGGCGCTCGTCGTCTCGGCGGCCACGCTCTACTCCCGGCACGACGACCCGTACCACGCCTTCGAGGAGAGCGAGGACGTGGGCTTCGTCGCGGCGCCCTGGGGCCCCTCGAGCCCGGTCTCGAAGGTGACGCTCGAGGCGGTGGCGCGATTCTGTGCGGAGGCATTCGAGCTGCCGACGACGATCGTGCGGCCGAGCGTGCCCTACGGCTGTGCGATGGACATGGTGACGAACGTGATCGACGCCGTGCTCGACGGTCGCCCCGTCTTCGCCGTGCACGACCCGCAGCCGCTCTCCGTCATCCACATCGACGACATGATCGAGCAGATCGAGCCGCTGCTCGCGGCGGCGAGCGTGCCCGCGCGGATCGTGAACTGGGCCTCGGACGAGGTCGTGACGATGCAGGAGGTGGCCGCCCTCGCCGCCGAGCGGGCGGGACGCGAGGCGACGATCCAGGTCGGCGCACCGCCCGGCGTGGCGCTCGGCGCCGTGGTCGACACGCGACGGGTGCGCTCGATCGTCGGGCCCTGCCGGCGACGATTCGCGGAGGCCTTCCCGGCGATCTTCGACGCGCGACTCGCGCTCCACCGCGCGCGGGCGGGCGCGGCCGCGGGCGGCGCATCTTGACCGGGATCATCGAGGGCGACAGCATGTCGCGTCGGCCCGGCCGGGCCGTCCGGGGAGCGTATCGATCATGAAGACGGAAGTGCTGGACGCGGGGGAGCTGACTCGATTCGACGAGGAGGTCGACGTGCTGGTCGTGGGCCTCGGGGCCGCCGGAGCCGCGGCGGCGCTCGGCGCCGTCGAGGCCGGGGCCACGACGCTCGTCGCCGAGCGCGCCGGGGGCGGCGGTGGGACCTCGGCGATGTCGGGGGGCGTGATCTACCTCGGCGGTGGCACGGCGCTCCAGAAGGCCTGCGGCTTCGAGGACTCGCCCGAGGAGATGCTCAAGTACCTCCAGGCGTCGATCGGTGCCGGCCGCGACGATCGCAAGCTCGAGCTCTACTGCGACGGCACGGTCGAGCATTTCGACTGGCTGGTCGCCCAGGGCATCCCCTACAAGTCGACCTTCTATTACGGCCAGTCCGGCGAGCCGCCGACCGACGACGGCCTCGTCTGGTCCGGCTCCGAGAACGTCCATCCCTTCCGCGACCTCGCGAAGCCCGCGCCCCGCGGACACGTCGCCGCCGTACCCGGCGCCGCGGGGCACAAGGTGATGAGCTCGCTCTGCACGGCGGTCGAGGCCTCCCCCGCCCGGACCGTATTCAATGCGAGCTGCACGGCGCTCTACCGCGAGCGCGACGGTGCGATCACAGGAGCGCGCCTCGAGGTCTTCGGCGAGCCGCGCACGGTCCGCGCCCGCGGCGGCATCGTGATCGCGACCGGTGGCTTCGTGCTGAACGACGAGATGCTCGACGCCTATCGACCCGAGGCGCGGAAATGCTCCATGCGGGTCGCGGCGGACGGTGACGACGGCTCGGGCATCCGACTCGGGATGGAGGCCGGCGCGGGCACGCGACACCTCGACAAGGTCTCCGTCTCGCTGCCCGTGACCCAGCCCTGGGACCTGAAGGCGGGCCTGCTCGTCAACGCGCAGGGCCAGCGATTCATCAACGAGGATGCCTATTACGGGCGACTCGGGGACTACGCCCTGCTTCGCCAGGACGGACGCTGCTGGCTGATCGTGGACGACGGCTTCTTCGTGCAGCCCGAGTACGGCTTCGAGGTCGTGGCCGTCGGCGAGACGCCCGCCGAGCTCGGTCGGGAGCTCGGCCTGGCCGAGGGCGCCCTCGAGTCGACGATCGAGCTCTTCAACCACCATGCACGGCGCGGCGAGGATCCGCTCTTCGGCAAGCGCGAGCCCTACCTGCGACCGCTCGAGACGCCGCCCTTCGCCGCGATCGACTGCACGACGGAGCACGCGCGCTACGCGGTGTTCACCCTCGGCGGGCTCGCGACGGACGTCGACGGGCGCGTACTCGACCCGGAGGGTCGCGTGCTGGCGGGCCTCTACGCCGCCGGCCGCTCGACCTCCGGGCTCGCCGTCGGCGGCTACAGCAGCGGCCTCTCCCTCGGCGACGGCACCTTCTTCGGTCGGCGGGCCGGACGCACGGCGGCCACGCGTGCTCGACGTTAGGCGCGGGACGCGCCTTCGCCGACCGTCCAGGACGGGCTGCGTACCGCCGCCCTACTCGCCACCGAGGTCGACGCCGAAGGAGGCGAAGATCAGGTCGGCGCTGCGATGGAGATGACGATCGCAGCGTTCGAGGAGCGCCTGCGCGTCGGCGCGCAGCACATCCGGAGAGGCCCCGTCGCGCAGGCGGCCGCGGAGTGCAGCGCAGCGATCCCGCATCTCCCGATGCTCCAGGCGTAGCCGATCGACGCGATCCCGTAGACGCGGCGCCCGCTGGACGATCTCGCCGAGCAGCCCATCGGACGACTCCGTCTCGAGCACGTGGTCCTCGACCGCCCGACCGAGCGCCACGATGCTGCGCTCGAAGCTCGACCACCAGGCCGTGTCGCCGCCACGCCCTCCCCCGATCACCCGACGCAGGGTGCTCTCCGCCTGCTCGAATCCATCGAGCTCCCCGATCGCCCCCGCTCCCATCCCGAAGCCCCGTGTCCACACCTCGACTCGCTCCATCGCCCGTCCTCCCCGCTCGCCCTCGAGGGCGGCTCGTCGACTCCGCCGTCCCGAGCGTCGCTCTCCGATGGGCCGCCCGAAACGTCCCGACTCGGCCCCGACCAGCGTTTCGCAGAACGCCTCGCCGCTCATGTGCACGACCTCGTCGTGGTCGCCCGCCTCGAAATAGACCTCGGGCAACCCCGAGAGGCCGCGGTCGTAGATGGTCGGCACGCGGTAGGCGAGACCGAGGGGCGGCACGGCGCCGCGCTCGCAGTCGTCGAAGAGCGCCGCGATCGACGCCTCGCTCGCGAGACCGAGCCGGCGACCGAGCTGCCGGCCGAGGCGATCCAGGTCGACCCGCTGGGCCGCCGACACGAGCGCCAGCACGAAGCCCTGCTCGTCCTCGAGCAGGACCGGCTTGATCAGACGATGGAGGGGAACCCGACTGCGTCGCGCGGTCTCGGCGCTGCACCCCGAGTCGGGATGGGGGAGGCATTCGTACTCGACGCCGACGGCGCCGAGGAAGCGTTCGAGTCGTCTGGCGATGACCATCGCGCGCCCTCGGCCGGCCCCGGCGTGAAGCGCTCCGCGACCGACACGGGCGAGCGTATAGCGAGCCCGCCGACTGTCAATCGTCGAGCGGTCGCAGGCCCGTCGAAGCGGTCCGCAGCCGCGCCACCGCAGCGATCGCCGTGAATGCCCCCCTCTTCACTGGACGCGCGCGGCCGACGAGCGCTATCGGCCGAAGGTCGATCCGCCGTTCGCCCGCCAGATCTGGCCCGTGCAGAAGCGCGAGGCATCCGACGCGAGGAAGAGCACGAGCCAGGCCTGGTCGACCGGCTCGCCGACCAGTCCGAGCGGGGACATGCCCTGCATCGCCTCGACGAAACCGTCGTAGGCGACCTGGTCGATCGAGCCGTCGGGCCGGCGCAGATGGCGCTGGGTGAAGGCGGTGATGGTCGCGCCCGGCGCAATCGCGTTCACCCGGATGCCACGATCGCCCACCTCCGTCGAGAGCGTCGCCGTCAGCTGCGCAACGCCCGCCTTGGTGATGGCGTAGGGACCGTAGATCGGCCGGGGCAGATCGATCGCGCCGGAGGAGACGTTGATGATGCTGCCGCCGCCACGCGCGGCCATCGCGGGGATCGCGGCCTGACAGCCGTAGAGCGTCCCTTTGAGGTTCACGCCGAGGATGCGGTCGAAGTCCTTCTCGGAGATGTCCTCGAGCCGATGGTCGAGGGGAATGCCGGCCACGTTCGCGAGCACGTCGAGGCCGCCGAGCTCGCGGGTCGCGCGCGCGACGAGTGCCTCGACCTCCTCGCGCCGCGAGACGTCGACGGACTGTGCGACGGCGCGTCCGCCGGTCGCGCGGATCGCCGCCGCCGCCTGCTCGGCCCCCGACGCGTCGCGATCCCCGAGGACGACCGAGGCCCCCGCAGCGGCGAAGACCTCCGCGATCGAACGACCGATCCCCGAAGCGGCCCCCGTGACGACGGCGACGCGACCCTCGAGGCCGAAGACCTCGCGGAGGTCGGTTCCAGCCGGCCGCGATCCCTGCGCTCCCCGCTCGCTCATGATCCTCCCCGGCGCGCCGATCGCGCGCGTCCCGTGCCGTCGGTCCGGCAAGCCTCAGCCCGCTTCGACCTCCGCCTCGGTCAGCGGCTTCGGCGTGTACTTCTCGATCTCCGGCAGCACCTCGCGACCGATCAGCTCGATCGTCTGCATGACGGACTCGTGGGAGTGGTAGCCGAACTGCACGTAGCAGATGAGCTCGTCGCAGCCGAGGTCGGCATAGTGGCACATCTTCTCGAAGCATCGATCCGGATCACCGACCACGATCATGTCGGCCTCGTGGAAGGTCTGGACCGGGACGTTGCCCTCGAGCAGCGGCTTCATGAGCGGGAAGGTCTCGTCCTGCTCGGCCTGGCTCAGATGTGCCAGCTCCCAGTCGAGGGTGAACTGCGCGAGGTTCTGGTACCACCAGCCGACCGAGTCCCAGATGCCGTTCGATTCGGCCTGCTCGATCGAGTCCGCGCAATGCACGAGGGTGTAGGCGGCGACCTTGTTGGTCGCGACGTCCGTCAGCGGCTTCGCGCGCTTCTGGGCCGCGCGATAGGCGCGGATGTGGCTCGCCATCTTCTCGAGGGGCTGCATGATCGAGAAGCTGAGCAGGCCAAGAGCGTTCTCGCCGGCGACCTGGGCCGAACCGTCGGAGGTCGCGGCCATCCAGCAGGGCGGATGCGGATCCTGATAGGGCTTGGGCGTCACGACGCGCTCGGGGAACTGGAAGGTCGGCGAGTTCCAGGAGAAGCGCTCCTCGCGCCACATGCCGCAGACGATCTCGATCGCCTCCTTCCACTGATCGCGGGAGCGCTCCCGATCGACGTGGAAGGCCGTCTGCTCCATCGGCGTCGAGCGACCCGTGCCCCATTGCACCCGCCCGCGCGAGAGGATGTCGACGGTCGCGACCTTCTCGGCGATCCGCGCGGGATGCGTGAAGCCGAAGGGCGTGAGGGTCACGCCGAAGCCGAGCCCGATCTGCTCGGTCACCTGCGAGAGCGCGCCGAGCAGGACCTCGGGCGCCGGGCAATGCGAGCGGCCCTCTCGGAAATGATGCTCGACGGCCCAGATCGTGTTGAAGCCGAGGGAGTCCGCGAGCTTGATCTGCTCGATGGCCTCGAAGTAGGCGCGCTGCTCGCGTTCGCGCTGGCCGCGCGGATGCGGGGCGCCCCAGGGCTTCGGGGCGTCCACCTCGTAGAGCAGGTCGAGCTTCATGCGGGCCTCCTTGGGTCGGGTCCTTCCGGACGGTCGACTCGTCATCGGGCGCTCGGTCGGCTCGTCGCGGGTCGACGCGCGGCCCGCGCGCCGCAGCGGCGAAGCGACCGATCAGGGCGTCAGTCGGTAGGGGAAGCGCGTCGTCCAGCCTCCGTCGACGACGATCGACTGCCCCGTCACCTTGCGGGACAGATCGGACACGAAGTACGCGATCGCCCCGGCGATGTCCTCGGGCATCGCCATCCGGTCGAGCAGCTCGTCGGCCGGTCGAGGCGTCGAGCCCGCGGCCCACTCCGCCTCCATGCGCGGCGTGCGGACGGCGCCGGGCACGACGGCGTTGACACGGATGCCATGCGGCCACCACTCCTCCGCCGCCGTGCGCACGAACGAGAGCACGCCGGCCTTGGCCGCGCCGTAGGCGCCGTGTCGCGCGGAGGAGAAGAGGCCGGACACGGACGCGACGACGCAGAGCACACCGGCTCGCTCGTGGTCGATCCAGTTCCGGGCCGCGGCCCGTCCCACGAAAAGGTGCTGCTTCAGGTTGACGGCGAAGTCGCGCTCCCAGGTCGCCTCGTCCACGTCGAGCAGGGAGGCCCAGGAGGCACCGCCGACGATGTCCACGACCACGTCGAGTCCGCCCAGAGCCCGCTCCGCCCCGGCGATCGCCTCGGTCGCGGCCGCGGCGTCCGTCACGTCCGCCGACAGGGCCGCCGAGCGTCGCCCGAGCGCCTCGACCTCCGCCGCGACGGCCCCGGCTCGGGCGCGATCCATGTCGAGCACGACCACGTCCGCGCCGGCTCGGGCCAGCAAGAGGGCCGTTGCCCGACCCATCCCCTGGCCCCCGCCGACGACGAGCGCGCCCCGGCCCGCGAGATCCAATACACCCATGCGCGACGCGTCCTCCTCAGTCGGGGATGGGGCCCTGATGGCGACGCACGCGCACGGGGATCGCGCTCATGAGCGGGATGCCGCTATACGGATCGTAGTCGCGGTCGACCGGGCTCAGGCGCCCCGTGTTGCTGCCGATCTCGCGCACCCGGAGATCGTTGTCGGGATCCGGCGCGTCCCCGAATCCGTGGGGCATCGAGACGACGCCCATCCGAAGCCCCTCCTCCGCCTCGACGATGCCGAGGATCGAGGCGTACTCGGACTGGATCTCCGCGACCGACCCGGGCTCGAGGCCCAGCATCTCGAGATCGAGCGGATGCATGAAGGCCGGGTTGTAGCGGTACTTCCGGACCAGGCTCGGGATGTCGCGGCCGGCGGAGTTGTGCACGTCGGGTAGCCGCCGACTGATCAAGCGATACGGGAAGGCCCGGTCGCGACCGAAGGACTCGCCGGCGACCTCCTCGAGCTCCGCCATCATCGTCCCGTCCGCCACCTCGAGCTTCGCCGTGCACTCGGGCCGGGGCAGCCCGACGCGCGCCGTCGGATCCTCGAAGATCCGGCCCTCGGGATGCCGCTTCACCTCGGCGAGCGGGATCCGCGATCCCTTCGTCAGGGCCTCGAAGAGCGCGTCCGTCGTCGGCTTGCTCCGCATGTCGAGCTCGGTCGTCGCCGGACTCTCGGCATCGGGTCCCCAGGACCAGGCCGCCGTGATCGTGAGCGGCAGGTCCATGCGCTGGGCGAGCCCGTAGAAGAACTCCCACTCCTCGATCAGGTCCGAGCCCTCGGGCGGGTCGACGATCGCCGGCGAATACTGCGCGTAGGGAACCGGGTAGCCCATCGCGTAGGGCGTCAGGGACTCCGTCGGCAGCGTCATGCCCGGCACCTCGAGCGACAGCTTCGGCGCGATCACGTAGTCCGCGAGCTTCGCCGTCGCCGACATCTTGATGTCGAGGGTCACGTTCAGATCGAGCGCGCGCATCGCCGCGAGGGTCTTGTCCTGATCCGGCCACGCCGCCATCGGATTGCCGCCGAGGCTGAAGAGCGCCTTCACCTGCCCCTCCCCCGGCAGCAGGATCTCGTCCGCCAGCGCCGCCGTCGGCAGCCCCGCCGCCGTATTCGCGAGGCCGCGCACACGCATCTTCTCGCCGAAGCCCCAGCCCGGATAGGGCGCCCCGGGCTGCGCGCGCGCCGTCACGGGCGGCATCAGCACGCCGGGATTGCGGATCGGGTCGCCCGCGCGCTTCCAATGGCCCGTGAGCGTGTTGAGGACGAGCGTGAGGTACTCGCTGAGGTTGCCGCGCCGGGCCATGTTCGGGCCCGTACCGCAATTCGCACCGCCGTTGCGTCGCGACGCGAAGAGTCGCGCGGCCCGCACCAGCTCGAGGGCCGGCACGTCGGCGCGCTGCTCCACGTAGTCCGGGGTGAAGGGCGCGACCGCCTGGCGCAGACGGTCGACACCGTGGGCCTGGTCGGCGACGAAGTCGTGGTCGATCAGGTCCTCGACGAGGATGTACCGGACCAGGCCCGCCAGCACCGTCGGATCCTCGCCCGGTCGCGGCTGCAGGTGGACGGCCGCGGCCTTCGCGGCCTCGCTGCGGCGGGGATCGATCACGATCAGCTGGAGACCGCGCTTGACCGCGTCGTGCAGCCGCTTCGCCGGATTCATGCAGGGGATGCCGATCGACTTCGCGATCGTCGGATTGGCCCCGACCAGCATCCAGACGTCGGCGTGGTCGAAGTCGCAGGCGCCCCCCTGCCACACGCCGTGCAGGGCCGGGGCGATCATCTTCCCCGGCTGGTCGATCGTCGCGCTCGTGAAGTGCATCGGCGAGCCGAGCGCCGACAGCCACGCCCCCGCGACGGGCGTCGCCGCGGGATAGGGCAAGGAGTAGGTGCCCGTGTAGAGCGCGACCGAGCGCGGCCCGTGATCGGCGACGAGTCGCGACACCTTTGCGGCGATCTCGTCCATCGCCTGGTCGACCGGGATCGGCCGATGCCGCCCGTCCGACCCCCGCTTCATCGAGCGCAGCAGCCGCTCGGGATTCGCGTGCTGTGCCGGCAGCGCCCGACCCTTCGCGCAGGTGTACCCCCAGTAGACGGGGTTGTCCTTGTTTCCGATCACCGAGACGGCGCACCCATCCTCGACCGTGACCTTGATCGCGCAGCTCGCGTGGCAGAAGCGACAGAAGGAATCCAGGACCTCGGCCATCTCGACCTCCTCTGGTCTCGCACTCGCGGATCTCGCACTCCGGGTGCTCGCGCTCTCGAGCCTCGCATGCCGGTCTCACGCGAGACGGCCCCGCGCGCGATGTACGCCCGTCGGGTCCCGGGCCAGCATAAACGATCCGGCCGCCCCGGGGACAGCCCGATCCGCCCCCCTCCCATCGTGCCCGGCCCGGGGAGTCGATACCGTCCCCGCTCGGCGCGCCGCCGACGCGCACGGGCCCCGACGGCCCGGCAGGAGGTCCCATGAGTTCGATCGCGCAAGACGTCCTCGACATCCAGACCCTGAAGGCCCGCTACGCGGATGCGGTCGACGGCGGCTGGACCGGCACGAAGCCCCACGACGCGGACGCGGTGCTGGCGCTCTTCGTCGAGGACGGGGTCTGGGACGGGGGCGAGTTCGGCGGTGGCCAGGGACACGCCGGCATCCGCGAGTACATGCTCACCGGCGAGGCGATCATGCCCTTCGCCTTCCACCACATCTCGAATCCGCGCATCGAGATCGAAGGCGACACGGCGCGCGCGCGCTGGCACGCGCTGCTCGCCGTCGACGCCGCCGGTCAGGCCCAGCTGCACGTCGGCATCTACGACGACGAGATGGTGCGCACGCCGGAGGGCTGGAAGTTCCGCCGCCTGGGCTTCACGCTCGCCGCCTCGACGGACCTGCCCGCGCCCTGGAAATGCTTCTGAGCCGGCCGGCCGCGCCCGCCTTCGCTCGCGAGCCGGCGCGACCCCGACCTTCCGCTCTATAGTCGACGACCCGCGGCGCCGGGGCGCCGCGAGCCAGGGGGATCTCCCATGCACGGATTGCGCGACCTCCGGGTCGTCGACTTCAGCAACCGGATCGCCGGCGCCTACGCGACGAAGCTGCTCGCCGACGCCTGGGCCGAGGTGATCAAGGTCGAGCCGCCGGGCGGCGATCCGATGCGCCGCTGGAGCGCGAGCGGGCAGGACCTCGGCGAGCGCGACGGTGCCCTCTTCCAGTTCCTGAATACCTCGAAGCAGTCCGTCGTCGGGCGACCGGAGGACGAGGCGATCCTGCGTCTGGTCGAGTCGGCGGATCTCGTCGTCGAGACCTTCGCGCCCGGCGAGATCGATCGCCTCGACCTCTGCGAGCGCTTCCCCGGTCTCGTCGTGCTCTCGATCTCGCCCTACGGACGCGGTGGCCCCGACTCGAACGTCCCCTCCTCCGACCTCACGATCCAGGCCAACGCCGGCGCGATCGCGGGCCGCGGCCTCGCGACGATGCCGCCCTTCATGTGCGGGGGGCGTACGACGGAGTGGATCGGCGCGACCTTCGCCGCCGTCGCCGGCCTCGCCGCCGCGCACCGCGCCCGGGCCACGGGCCAGGGCGAGGCGATCGACTTCTCCCTCGCCGAGGTCATGAACATCGGCTCCACGACCTACGCCGACCTCATGTACGCCCTCGCCGGTCGGCCCGAGCCCCGCCCCCTCGCACGCTCCGTCGAGATCCCCTCGATCGAGCCGACCCTCGACGGCTGGGTCGGCTTCAATACCAACTCGGCCCAGCAGTTCAGCGACTTCCTGCTCCTGATCGAGCGTCCGGATCTCCAGGAAGCGCCCGAGTGGCGCCAGATCGCGACCCGCATGGCGCGCATGGACGAGTGGAACGAGATCGTACGCGCCTTCACGACCCGCCACACGACCGACGAGATCGTCGAGCGCGCCTCGCTCCTGCGCATTCCCGTCGCGCCGGTCAACAGCGGCCGCAGCGTCTTCGACCACGTCCACCTGCGCGAACGCGGCGTCTTCGTGCGCAATCCGAGCGGCGACTTCGAGCAGCCGCGACAGCCCTACCTGCTCGACGGCGCCGGGCCGCGGCCCTTCGAGCCCGTGCCGACCCTCGGCGAGCACGCCGACACGCTCGCGACGGCGACGCAGCGCAAGCGCCCCGTCGCGGGCATCAGCCCTGCCGCCGCCCGTGCGCGCGGCGACCGAACCCGACTCCCGCTCGAGGGCGTGCGCGTGCTCGACACGACCGCCTGGTGGGCGGGCCCCTCCGCGTGCCAGATGCTCGCCTACCTCGGCGCCGACGTGATCAAGGTCGAGGCGATCCAGCGCCCCGACGGCATGCGCATGGCGGGCGGGATCTTCTTCGACCAGCCCAGCTGGTGGGAGCGCAGCGGCATCACGCTGGCCGCCAACACGAACAAGCGCGGCATCACACTCAACCTCGCCGATCCGAAAGGCCTCGCCGTCTGCCGCAAGCTGATCGAGCAGACCGACGTCTTCATCGAGAACTTCTCGCCGCGCGTCGTCGAGAACTTCGGCCTCGACTGGGAGAACGTCCATCGCCTGAACCCGCGCACGATCCTCGTCCGCATGCCGGCCTTCGGCCTGTCGGGTCCGTGGCGCGACAACGTGGGCTTCGCCCAGACGATGGAGCAGATCTCGGGGCTGGCCTGGATGACGGGGCATGCCGAGGATCAGCCGCGCATCCAGCGCGGGCCCTGCGATCCGCTCGCGGGCATGCACGCGGCCTTCGCGACGCTCGTGGCACTCGCGGAGCGGGAGAAGACCGGGCGCGGGCATCTGCTCGAGTGCACGATGGTCGAGGGGGCGCTCAACGCGGCGGCGGAGACGGCGATCGAGTGGTCGGCCTACGGGGTCGAGCTCTCCCGCGACGGCAATCGCGGGCCGGAGGGCGCGCCGCAGAACGTCTACGCGTGCGCCGGCGAGGAGCGATGGATCGCCCTGGCGGTGACGGACGATCGGCAATGGAGCGCGCTCAAGGAGCTGCTCGGCCGACCCGCCTGGGCCGAGGACGAAGAGCTCGCGACCCACGCGGGGCGACGGCGCAAGCACGGCGTGATCGACGAGGGGCTCTCGCGCTGGCTGGCCGCACGCGACGTCGACGAGACCGTCGAGGCGCTCCTCGCCCGCGGCATCCCGGCGGCGCCGCTCTGGGATCCGCGCATCCAGAGCGAGCATCCGCAATTCGTCGCACGCGGCTTCTTCGAGGAGCTCGACCACCCCGTCGTCGGTCGGCAGCAATACGTGCGGCCGCCCTTCCGCTTCGCGACGGTCGATCGATGGAACCGCACCCCCGCGCCGACCATGGGCGAGCACAACCACGAGGTCCTCGCCGAGATCGGGCTCTCCGACGCGGAGATCGCCGAGCTCGAGCGGTCCGAGGTGATCGGCACGAAGCCGAAGGGGCTCTGAGCTCTCGCCGCGCGAGGCCGGGGTGCTCGACTACGCGGGCCCGGCACCCGCCGAGGCCAGTACGCGCTCGCTCGTCTCGAGGTCCCGCGGCAGCTGTCGCGCCGCCTGCACGAAGCAGAGCACGCCGAGGGATCCGATCGCCGAGACCACGAGCAGCGCATAACGCAGCCCGTCCTCGCCATGGCTCGCCGTGAAGCGATCGCTCAGCAGCCCCGCCGTCAGCGGCCCGAGCCCGAGCCCGATCAGATTCAGCACGAAGAAGAAGACCGCCGACGAGAGCGCGCGCATCGCCGGCGGCACGAGCCCGTGCACGATCGCGATGCCCGGCCCGAGGTAGGTGTTGATCAGGACCGTCGCGAGGACCATCGCCATCAGCACGATGCGTGTGTCGTCGAGCAGGAGGAAGGGCAGCGAGATCGGCAGCGCCGCCAGCCCCGCGAGCGCCGGCACCCACAGGTACCAGCGCCGGTCGCGCACGCCGAGATGATCCGCGATCCGACCACTCAGCAGCGTCCCGACGAGCCCCGCCCCACCCCCGCCGAAGGCCATGACGAGCCCGAGTTCCGAGCCGCCAAGTCCGTGGCTGCGGACGAGGAAGGAGGGCACGAAGTTCCCGACGCCGTAGCCGACGAAGGACGTGAGCCCCGCGCCGGCGGCGATCCACCAGAAGCAGCGGAAGCCCGAGAGCAGCGCGAGCGTCTCGCGCAGCCCCGGTCGATAGGCGGCGGCCTGTGCCGACTCGAAGCGACCCCGCGGCGGCTCCTCGACCGTCAGGCGGAAGAGCAGCGCGAAGAGCACGCCCGGCAGCCCGACCACCAGGAACGCCGCGCGCCAGCCGAAGTACTCGTCGATCACGCCGCCGAGCACGAAGCCCGCGAAGATGCCGCCGTGCAGCCCCGCCGAGTAGATCGCGAGCGCCGTCGCACGCCGCGCCGGCGGGTAGGAGTCGCTGATCATCGCGTGGGCGGGCGGACTGCCGCCCGCCTCGCCGAGCCCGACGCCCACGCGCGCCAGCAGCAGCTGCGGGTAGCTCTGCGCGAGGCCCGAGAGCGCCGTCAGGCCGCTCCAGACCGCGACGGCGAGCGCGATCACGTTGCGCCGATTGCCGCGATCCGCCCACCATGCGATCGGGATGCCGGCGGTCACGTAGATCGCCGCGAAGGCGAAGCCGCTCAGCAGTCCGAGCTGCCAGTCGGCGAGGCCCATGTCCGCCTTGATCGACTCCTGGAGGATCACCAGGATCTGCCGATCGACGAAGTTGAGCCCGTAGGCGATCGTCAGCATGCCGAGCGCATAACGCGCCGCACCCGCGCCCGGTGCCGGCACCGTTGCGCTCGGATCCGCCCCTTCCCGCGCCAGGCTCAGGCCCCCGCCTGCATCGCACCCATGTCGAAGTAGTCGCGCCAGGCCACGATACGGCCTTCGTCGTCGAGCTCGAAGACGCCGCAGACCGGGATCGGCGTGCGGCGTCCCTCCATCTCGAAGGTGTCGACGCGTTCGTTCATCACGACGTTTCCCTTCACGACCTGGTGGCGGATGTCGAAGTCGATGCCGCCCGGGCTGGTCGAGAGGAAGCCCTCGATGAAGCCCTTGATCGCGCCCTTCCCGACGCAGGGCTCGAGCGGGATGTTGTGGTAGACGGCGTCCTCGGCAAAGGCGCCCATGATCGCGTCGAGGTCGGCACGACCCCAGGCGGCGCAGAAGTCCCGTACGATCCGATCGGCGTCCATTCGTTCCTCCCTGGCGGGCCGCGTCGGCCCCGACTCGACTCGATGCGCGTCACGATCGACGCCGTCCCCGGCGTCGGCTCGGCGGCCCGAGCGTAGCGCCCTGCTCGCACGCGGCCGGCTAGGCCGCCGAGGCGTCGACGGCCTCGGTCCCCTCGAAGGCCAGCACGTCGGGGCGACACACGTAGCGGATCGGGCGGAGCGTCACGTCCGCGACCCCGACGACGGCCGGCAGCGCGAGGCTGGGCCGGATCCGCGCCTCCCCCCAGCCCGCCGCGTCGAAGTGCTCGATCCCGAAGCGCGTGCGCTCGGCGCGCTTGACCGCATGGTCGACGTCGACCTGCACGAGGCGCAGGCCCCGCGGCATCCGGGCGGGATGCAGGCTCGAGACGAATTGCGTGTCGGACTCGCCGAGGCGCTGGGGCGCCCGCAGCACGGCCTCGAAGAGCCCCGCCTTCCCGGCCGTCGCGACCCGGATGCGCGTCGCGTCGTAGCCCCGGTCGAGCACGACCTCCCCCGTCGTCACGCGGAAGCCGAATCGGCTCGCGAGTCCCGCCGCGGCCTCGGGCTGGTCCACGACGGCCGAGACGAGCAGCCCCCGCGGCCGCAGCCCGCTCCGACACTCGATGCGCAGCTGCGCCAGCCGGAAGGGGCCCCAGACCGAGTCGGGCGCGTCCCAGACCGTGAAGCCCACGACCGGCGGCAGGGTCGGATGCAGCGCCGGCGGCAGCATCTCGCACATCGGCCCGCTCTCGATCTCCGTGAGCGCCTGCACGAACACGCAGCCCGGCAGCGCAAGCGGCTCCCTTGCGAGCGCCTCGACGACGGGCGCTCCCTCGGCCAGTCGCGAAGCGTCGCCCGTCCCCGTCATCACGAGCGTCACGCGCGCCCTCCCCCTTCCTCGCGGAACGCCGGCATCACCTCCCGCGCGAAGAGCCGCAGGCTCTCGAGGACCTGCTCCTGGGGCAGGATCTCGCAGGCGTTGACCAGGAAGTTGACCTGGTCGACGCCGACCGACTCCCATCGCTTGATCGCCTGCACGATCGAGGCCGGATCTCCGATCGCGACACCGTCGGGCACGCCGTAGGCCGCGCCGGGATTGCCGCCGCCCTTCGACGCAGCCGGGGCCGACACGCCGCCGAGGGACTGATAGGCCGTCGTCGGCCAGGCCTCGCGCGTGAAGAGCAGATGCGAGTTCAGCAGGCCGAAGGTCCCGAGGAAGCTCATGCCCCGCTTCGCCGCGACCGCGAGGTCCTCGTGGCAGTACATGAAGTTGAGCGTCGCGACCCGGTCGTTGACGTGTCCGGCGGGATCGCAGAGCTGGATGCGGCGCTTGTACTCCTTCGTTCGGCGCTCCTGCTCGGCGAGGCTCGCCGTCGCGACGCCGAGGCAGCCGAGCCCCCGCTCCGCCGCGTCGAGCTCCGTCCCCGGACTCGTGACCGTCACCCACATCGGCGGATGCGGCTTCTGCAAGGGCTTCGGCAGAACCGCCCGCTCGGGCATCGAGAAGCAGCTGCCCTGCCAGGAGAAGCGCTCCTGCGTCCACATGCCCGGGATCGCGCGCACGAACTCGTCCCAGTCCTGCTTGGTGCGGTCCGGATCCGCCTCGAAGCCCCCGAGCTCGGTCCAGGTCGAGGAGCGCGCCGTCCCGAACTCGAGTCGCCCGCCCGAGAGCAGGTCGAGGGTCGCCGCGCGCTCCGCCACCCGGATCGGATGGTTCATCTCGCGCACGCAGACGACCGCGCCATGCCCGATCCGGATCCGCTCGGTCTGCATCGCGCAGGCCGTCAGGAAGAGCTCCGGCGCGCTCGAGTGCGAGTAGCCTTCGAGGAAGTGGTGCTCGACGGCCCAGACCGTGTCGAAGCCCACCTCGTCGGCGACGCGCACCTGCTCGAGGGCGTTCATCAGGACCTTGCGCTCGTTCTCCGCCGTGAAGGGCCGCGGCGTCGCCAGCTCGTGGAAGATCCCGAACTTCAAGGCGTCACCCCGCGGCGCTCGGCGAGCACGCGCTCGACGTCGCCTCGCGGCACGCGCAGCACGACCGGAACCGCCGCGACGTTGTCCCGCTCGCCGACCCAGCGGAAGGTGAGGAAGCCCTCGCGGTTCCCGCCGGTGTCGAGCCAGTTCGGGTGCGGCGTCGGGCCGTGGGCGAGCACGAAGCGGAGCTTGCCGTCGGCATCGACGACGGAGTCGTCGAGGGTGCGATGGGTCCTTCGCGTCTGGTAGTCGACGGTCTCGTGCCAGCGCGACTCGACGGCGAGATTCCAGTAGCGCACGTCGAGCGGGTCGCCCTCGATCACGAGCGCCTCGTCCGGATCGACCTGGTAGGCCGCCATCATGTAGAGGTTGTCGTTGCTGCTGATGTCGGCGCCGAAGTCGCCGGAATTCGCCCGCACGAAGACGTTCGGGCTGTCCCAGAGCTTCGGTAGCACCGTCCTGTGCATCGTGGTCATGAAGCGGGTCGAGTAGGCGGTCGCGGCGAGGGCCTTCGCGACCTCCTCGTCCGTCGAGTAGGGAATGCCGACGAAGGGCTCACGACCCACGACCTCGATCTCGTAGCGGGCCAGGATCTCGGCCTGTCGGTCGCCGATGTACTGACGGACGAGGATCGAGCTGATGCCGCCGCTCGTGTCGACCCAGTTGCGATGGTCGACGGGGGTCTTCGTCAGGTGGATCTCGAAGTCGCCCTCCTCCGTCGCACCGAGGGTGCGCTCGTTCAGGTAGGCGATCGCGCCGGATCGTCCCTCGGTCCGGGGCCCGAGGATCGTGAAGCTCAGGTGCCGCACGGTCCCGAGATTGCCGCGGATCACGTAGTCCCAGCGGTTGTCGAGCACGACGTGGTCGTACTCGCCGTCGGGGTTGTCCCCGCCCACCTTGCGGATGTTCGTGTCCATGCGCGTGAAGTGCGGCGCCTTCGGGTTGCCGTCGAGGCTCGTGTCGATCGACATGGCGAGCACGCGCAGCAGGGCGCGCAGTCCTTCCCAGGCCTCGCGCTCGTCCCGGGCGTCGGCGAGGATCAGCTCGGCCTGCTCGTCGAGGGTCTGCTGGAGCTGTTCGAAGGCGTGCGCGCTCGCGAGCGCCCGATGCCGTTCGAGACGCTGGGCGGCCTCGGGATCGATGTCCACCGCCTCGGAGGGACCCGATCCCGCACAGCCGCCGAGGGTCGACGCGAGTCCGATCGCCAGGCCGAAGGCGACGGACTGCGCAAGCAGACGACGTCGTCCGAGCAGACGAAGGGTCGACGGCGACGGGAACGGACAAGAATTCGAGCGGATCATGGCTTCGCGGCGCTCCTCTGCCCGCGACCGCCTGCCTGCGGACCGGGACGGCCGACGATAGCGGCTCGCCTCCGGATCCGGCGCGGGATGCCCTATCGTCCGAAACGAGGAGCCGGATGCCGGGGTTCAGCGATTCGATCGAGGCCTTCCAGGACGCGGCGCGGGCGGCCCGCGGTCTCGACGATTTCGGCGCGGACGACTACCGCGAGGCGCTCGGCGTGCTCTGCCGCTCGCTCGATACGGAAGCGCGACTGACCCCGATCGGGCGCGAGGCGGTACGCGGCCTGATCGTCGACGCGCTCATCGCCCGGCTGGTCCTCGAAGCGGGCTGGCGACGGCATCCCGAAGCAGGCGAAGTGCCGATCGAGGCGCCGATCGTGATCGTGGGCCTGCCCCGCTCCGGGACGACCGCGCTCCACCACCTGATGTCCCGCAGCCCCGGCGTCCAGTCCCTCGAGCATTGGCTGATGCGCACCCCGCGACCGCGCCCCCCGCGTGCGCGTTGGGGCGAGGATCCCGACTTCCGGGAGGCGGCCGACCGACTCGAGAGCGTCTACGCGCGCAGTCCCGCGATGCGCGCCATCCACGAGATCGAGGCCGACCTGCCCGACGAGTGCTGGAACCTCTTTGCGCAGTGCTTCGCCCACTCCGGCTGGCCGGCGAACGTCGACGTGCCGGGCTACGCAGCCTGGTGGCTCGAATGCGACATGGAGCCCGCCTATCGTCGCCATCGCCGCGCCGTCCAGCTGATCGGCCTCGGCGCGCCGCCCGGCGGGCCGGGGACCACGCCGCCCCGCTGGCTCTTCAAGGATTCGACCCATCTCTTCGCCCTCGACGCCCTCCTCGCGACCTACCCCGACGCGCGGATCGTGCAGACCCATCGCGACCCCGCGCAGGTGCTGCCCTCCGTCTGCAGCCTGTGCTGGTCCTCGCGCGCCCCCCTCAACGAGACGGACGACCGGAAGGTCTTCGGCCGCGCGACGCTCGATCTCTGGCAGCGGGGCATGGACGACTTCCTGCGCGTGCGCAAGCAGGACGAGGCGCGCCATCCCGAGCGCTACCTCGACCTCCCCTTCGCGCGCTTCACGGCCGATCCGATCGCCGCGATCCGCGAGATCCACGAGCGCTTCGATCTGCCCTGGAACGGGGAGACCGAGCAGACCATGCGCCGCTTCCGCGCCGAGCGCCCGCCCGGCCGACATGGGGGGCATCGCTACGGGCTCGAGGAGTGGGACCTCGAGGCCGATGAGATCGAGGCGCGCTTCGCGCCCTACCTGCGGCGATTCGATGTCGCCCGGGAGGGTGCTTCGTGAGCCCCCACCCGACCCGAACGACCCGCGCACGGAACGGACGAACGCCTTGAAGCTCTACGCGATCAGCGACGTGCACGTCGGATTCCGCGAGAACCTCGCGGCGCTCGAGACGCTGCCCGAACGTCCCGAGGACTGGCTCGTCCTCTGCGGGGACGTGGGCGACACCCTCGAGCAGGTCGAGCGCGCGATCGAGCTCCTCGCGCGAAAGTTCGCGCGACTCGTCTGGGTGCCGGGCAACCACGAGCTCTGGACCGTGCCGCGCAAGACGGGCCTGCGCGGCGTCGCCCGCTATGCGGCGCTCGTCGAACTGTGTCGTCGACACGGTGTGCTCACGCCCGAGGATCCCTTCGCGGTCTGGCCGGGGGAAGGCGGCCCACACGTGCTCGCGCCGCTCTTCGTGCTCTACGACTACAGCTTCCGGCCCGACGACGTCCCGGTCGAGCGCGCCGTGGCCTGGGCGCGCGAGTCCCAGGTCCTGTGCACCGACGAGGCGCTGTTGCACGCCGACCCCTACCCGAGCGTGCGCGAGTGGTGCGCCGCCCGGGTGCGCGAGAGCGAACGACGACTCTCGGCCGCCCTCGCCGACTCGCCCCATCCCCTCGTGCTGATCGCGCACTTCCCCCTGCGCGAGGAGCACGCCGTCCTCCCGCGCATCCCGCGCTTCAAGCTCTGGTGCGGCACCCGGGCGACCGAGGACTGGCATCGCCGCTTCCGGGCCGCGGTCGTGATCTCAGGACATCTCCACATTCCCTGCACGCGCTACGTCGACGGCGTGCGCTTCGAGGAGGTCTCCCTCGGCTACCCGGAGCAGTGGAAGATGCGCGAGTCCTGGCGCGGCTGGCGTCTCGAGGACCACCTCCGACAGATCCTCCCCGCGCCGGCCGAGGACGCGGGCGACCCGCTGCGCGACTACCAGCCGGATCGCTGAGCAAGCGGAGAAGGGTCGACCGCCCGCCGAGACCCCGAAGCAGGAACGGGGCCGTGCGAGTGCACGACCCCGTTCGATTCGCTCCGGCCGGTCGAGCCGGCCCCGACTGCCTCAGTTGAGCGGGCAGCCCAGCTCGTTCAGGAACTGGAAGTCGTCCTTGAGCGCGTTGTACTCGGACTTCGTGCCCGGGTAGACGGCGTTGAACGCGTCGATCACGGTCTGGACCGACTCGTTGTAGCCGACGTCCGCGGAGGCGGCGTTGAGCAGCGCCGCCACCGTGTGCCGACCGAGGGCGTTGAGCCCGCCGCCACCGAGGCTCGCGACCTCGACGAGGGTCTTGCCGGGGAAGGCGTCCTCGAAGACGGCCGAGAAGAGCGTGTCCGGCGTGTAGGGCGCGGTCCAGGAGTCGAAGTGGTGGTCCTGCTTCCAGTAGCCCGGGGTGCATCCCTCGGCGACCTCATCCGTGCAGATCGCGGAGCAGCCGTCGCCATCCTCGTTGTTCCCGTCGTCGCAGATCTCCCCCTCGTCGAGGATGCCGTCGCCGCAGACCGGCGCGTGGCAGATCGACGAGTCGACCAGGAAGTTGTGCTTGTCGAAGGGATCGGCCTCGCTCAGCACGAAGGGGTACGGGTGCGTGCCGAGCACGACGGCGTCCGCGGGCAGCGTGTCGGGATTCAGCGTCGCCTCCCAGGTGCCCGGGTAGAGGAACTCGATGAAGAAGAACCCGTCCACCGTCGTGAAGTCGCTGCTCGAGGCGCCGTCGTCGACGTTCTCGGCCACGACCTCGACGCCACCGAGCGGCAGGTCCTCGAGGTCCTCGATCTGGTTCTGGTTGGCATCGCAGTAGACGGCGCCGGTCAGCTTGTGGGCGCTGGCCGTGGTCGCGAGGGCGAAGGGAACGAGGCCCGCGATCAGCAGGGTCAGGAATCGGGTCTTCATGGGCATTCCTCGGAGGGCTCGCCACGCGGGCGCGTGGTGGGCCGGGAGCGGGGGACGGACGGACGGGATCCCGCGCGGGCCCCGCCCTCGCCCGCCCTGGCGTCCCGACGGTCTCGGCGACGCGCGGGCGACCGGTCCGAAGCGACGCCTCGGCAGGCACGCAGGTCAGTGGCCCGTCGGCGAAAAAAGTGTCTGGACGATCTGCCCATTTTTCGTCGCGCGAGCCATCCGGGCCGGCTCGACGCGTTCCGCACGGCCCAGGCGAGCCTCAGGCCAGGTCGCCGAGGAGCTCGAGCGCCGCCTCGAACGGGCTCGCCGCCTCCCATTCCCGCCGGGCGAGGTCCGCCAACGCGGCCGGCGGGTCGAGCCGCGGGACCGGCTGCACGTCCCGGCAGTAGACGAAGGCCGTGGCACAGACGTCGTCCTGACGCTCGCAGAGCCCGAAGGAATCGAGCGGTCCGTCCGCCGCGAGCGACATGAAGCCGCCACCCGCCGCACGCCCCGCCGCCTCCATCTCGGCCCGGATCGCCTCTTGTCCCCGCGCGACCGCGACCGCGCCGATCTGCTGCAGCGTGACCCGCAGCGACTCGCGGAACACGATCGGGTCCGGCAGGTGCCAGCGATAGAACGAGACGAACTCGGGCATGCCGGCCTCGGGCGCCTGGGCGATCAGCGGCGCGCCTTGATAGGTCGTCGCGTGCTGGCCCATGCCCCAGGCGGTGCCGACGTAGTCCTCGAGGCCCGTGCCGCACCAGGTCGGATGCTCGTCGTCGCCGTCGAGATACATCTTCACCTCGCCTTCGCCGTACCAGCTGAAGCCCTCCTGCGGCAGCACGCGGATGCCGACGTTGCAGCCGAGGAATCGACCGGGGCCGCGCAGCCCGTCGACGATCGTGAAGTCGTGCTTCAAGGTCGTCGGATTCTCCCGGGCGAAGCGCACGTGCAGGAAGCCCGTCTCCGCGTCCTCGGGCCCGAGCGTGTACGCGATCTGGTAGTAGAACCAGAAGCGGCGCCCCGTGTCGTTGACCAGCTCGATGCGGAGCCGATCGGCGAAGGGCATCGGGATCCACGAGTTGAAGCCGCGTCCCTCCTGCGCCGCCGTGAGCGCCGACGCGTAGACCACCGGGCGACCGAGGGGCAGACCGAAGAAATCGAGACAGGGCACCGAGATCGAGGGCGCCCGCGCGTCGCCGTAGAAGACTTCCATCCAGAGCCCGCGCATCGCCGTCGGCGGCATCGGCGGCCACGTCATCCACAGATGCCGCACACGGCCGGGCCCGGCGACGTCGGCGAGCACGATGCGCTCGCCCGGGAGCATCATGCGGTTCGGTGCGCCCTTCCGTCCGCCATGACTGCGGGCGGCGCCGCCGCGCTCGCCCGTCGGATTCTCGAAGGAGATCGTGCGGATCTCGTGTCGCGTGTCGATGCGGGCGGGGTCGGGATGCAGCCCGAGCACGTCTCTCGTCATGGCGTCTTCCTCGCGGATCGTTCGGGCTCGAGGCGTAGCGCCCCGGGTCCGGAGCTTCCGCGATCCCCTCTGCGTCCGCCATCGGGATCGGGCCTGCGTCCAGCCTCTCTCGGCACGGGCCTTGCGAAGAACCGGATCGACGCGTGCCGCTGGCCGCGTCGCGGAGGCCCGGCCCGCCGCCGGTCGGCGAGGGGCCAGCCCGAATCGTAGAGGGGGGACGATCGTGAACGGGACCATCCAATCCGAGCCGAGCAGGCAGAAGCCCTGCGTCTTCATCCACACCAACCACAAGCAGATCCTGGGGGCCCTCGTCGGCGCCCACTCGCTCAGGCGCCAGAGCCGACACAACGATCGGTTCGACGTCTGCCTGATCGAGCATGGGAAGCATCCCTTCCTGCAGGAGAAGGAGGGCCAGCCCTTCCTGCGCGACGGCATCGAGCGCATCTGGCGCAACGAGGACCTGCAATCCTTCACGCCGCTGCGCTTCATGCCGCCCGAGCTGATGGGCTACCAGGGCCGCGCGGTCGTGATCGACCCCGACGTCTTCGCCGTCGGCGACGTCTGGGACCTGCTCTCCCGCGACATGCAGGGCAAGGCGATCTTCTGTCGTCCGCGCGATCGCCGCAGCCGATCCGTGGAGGGACGAATGGCCACGAGCGTGATGCTGCTCGACTGCGAGAAGCTGCCCCATTGGCGCGTTCGCGAGCAGTTCCAGGCGCTCTTCGACGAGACGCTCGACTACAAGGACTGGATCACGCTGCGACACGAGCCGCGCGAGTCGATCGGTCTCTTCGAGAGCGGCTGGAACGATCTCGATCGATTCAGCCAGCAGACGCGCATGCTGCACACGACGAAGCGATGGACGCAGCCGTGGAAGGCGGGCCTCCCGATCGACTTCACGCCGGCGGACAAGTTCCGGAGATTCCCACCGCTCGGCTGGGCGCTCTGGGCACGGCGACGGCTGCTAGGCGACCATGCGCTGCTCGGGCACTACCGCGTGCACCCGGATCCGAATCAGGAGGGCTACTTCTTCGGTCTGCTCCGGGAGTGCGTCGAGGACGGGCTCGTGACGCCGGCCATGATCGAGGAGCAGATCGCGCGGAAGCACGTGCGCGCGGACGCCTTCGCGGCGATGGAGCGCGCGCCGCGGACGGATCGGATCCTCGAGGTCCTGCCCGCCGCGGCCTGAGTCGCGGGGCCCGGGGTCGTGCGCGCCCGGAACGCCGCGCACGGCCCCTGCGGCCATGCCGATCCCCCCGTGTCGGGGTGTGACATCGAGCCCTACTCGCGAGGACCGCGTGCCGTTTCGCCTCGCGGATCAACCGGGGGCCCGCGACGAACATGCGCTCCGGCCGCCGCGACGGCGAAGCCCCCGCGGCGTGACTGGTACATCGCTTGCACACGAGGTGCGCATGCGTCGACCCGCGAGTCGACGCCGAGCGGGGTGTGATGGATCCCTATCTGGACCTCGGCGAGGAGCGGGGCGTCCGCGCGCTGGTCGATCGCTTCTACGACGCGATGGAGACGCAGCCTTTCGCGACCGGGCTGCGGGCGATGCACGCGGCGGATCTCGAGCCGATGCGCGACCGGCTGACGGCCTTCCTGTGCGGCTGGCTCGGCGGCCCCCCGCGCTACGAGGAGCGCTTCGGTCACGTCTGCATGCGGGGTGCCCACGCGCCCTACGCGATCGATCCCGCCCTCGCCGACGCCTGGGTCGAATGCATGCGCCTCGCGCTGCTCGACGCGGCGCTCGATGCGCCCCTCGACCGCGCCCTCCTCCAGGCCTTCACGCGGACGGCCCACATGCTGGTCAACCGCCCCGACCCGTCGGCGCGCGCGCCGCGTCACACCGACGGGACCGCTGCGTCCGCCGGGTCGGACGCCGCCCCCGACACCGACGTCGCACACGACGCCGACGGGAGCGCTGCCCCGTCCTGAACGAAGCCCCACCCCGCACGTCGGCGATCGCCGGCGAGGAGGAAGCCATGAGCCGCTCGTTCTTCGACCGATACCGCGCCATCGATACCGACACCCACGTGACCGAGCCGCCGGATACCTGGACCTCGCGCGTGGCCTCGAAATGGGGCGACGCGATCCCGCACATCGAGCGCGTCGACGGCCGCGACCTCTGGATCATCGGCGGCGACGTCGCGGGTGGCCCCGGCATGGTCACGGCCGCGGGCTTCGACGGCACGATCCCCGAGACGCGGCTCACCTTCGACGAGTGCCCGCCCGCCTCGTACGACGCGACGGCACGGCTCGCGATGATGGACGAGGAGCGGATCTTCGCTCAGGTCCTCTACCCGAACACGGGCGGCTTCGGCTCCCAGGCCTTCCTGAAGCTGAAGGATCCCGACCTCATGCTGGCCTGCGTGCGGGCCTACAACGACTTCCTCGTCGAGTGGTGCAGCGCCGACCCGAACCGCCTGGTCCCCGTGATGGCGAGTCCGTTCTGGGACGTCGACGCCTGGGTGGCGGAGATCGAGCGTTGCGCGCCCCTCGGCCACAAGGCCGTGCTCGCCTGCAACCAGCCCCAGGTCTGGGGCCAGCCGATGCTCCACGACCGGCACTGGGATCGCGTCTACGCGGCCGCCCAGGCGCACGGGCTCTCGATCAGCTTCCACATCGGCGGCGGCTCCTTCGAGGAGCTGATCGACGATCGCGCCGGCTGCGGCGTCAAGGCCAACTTCGCTCGCGTCTCCTCGACGATCTTCATCGACAACTCGAAGCAGCTCGCCGACCTGATCTTCGGCGGCGTCTGCCATCGCTTCCCCGACCTCCCCCTCGTCTCGGTCGAGAGCGGCGTCGGCTGGCTCGGCAGCGCGATCGAAGCGATGGACTGGCAGTGGCGCAACGGGGGCGTCGCCAAGGAGCACCCGGAATACGACCTGCTCCCGAGCGAGTACTTCGAGCGCCAGATCTACGGCTGCTTCTGGTTCGAGGAGGAGGCGCTCCGCAGCGCGGTCGCGCGCTTCCCGAAGAACATCATGTGGGAGACGGACTATCCGCATCCCACGTCGATGTCTCCGGGTCCCGCGACGCCCGCGGACCATCCGGCGGACTACATCGACCGGGCGATGGCCGGGCTGCCGGAGCAGGTCGTGCACGACGTGCTCGAAGGCACGGCTGCGCGCATCTACCACCTCGACTGAGCCGCAGCCGCGCGGCGCCCATCGACCCACTCGACGGACCGCAGCTCGACGCACTTCCCTCGTGATGCCGGCGTGTGATAGGGTCGACTCCGCTCGGAGGAGGCGCCCATGTCACGCCTGCTGATCGTCTCGTGCGACGGACACGCCGGAGCCCCGCCCGCCATCTACCGCGAGTACCTCGACCCGGCCTGGCGGGCGGACTACGACGCGATGCTCGCGGATCCCGAGGCGATCCGACGTCGCGCGGCGAGCCTGATCGGGCCGCGCATTCCGTCCGACGACGGGGACGACGAGCGGGCGCCGCTCACGGCGCGTTGGTCGCCGTGGCTGCGGCTGCCGCAGATGGACGCGGACGGGATCGCCGCCGAGGTGATCTTTCCGCAGCCCGCCGGCCGAGCGGCGCCCCCCTTCTACAACCTCTTCGGCCATCCCTTCGACCCGACGCGACCCGACGCCGCGGCCGCGGGCTGCCGCGCCCACAACCGCTGGCTCGCGGACTTCGTGCACGACTCGCCGCAGCCCGAGCGCCACGTGGGCCTCGCCCTCGTCGGGATCGTCGACGACGTCCCGGCGGCGGTCGCGGAGATCGAGACGGCGAAGCGGGCCGGTCTCGGCGGCGTGATCCTGCGCAGCCAGCCCCTCGACGCGCCCGGTTGGCACGACCCGCGCTTCGAGCCGATCTGGAGCGTCTGCGAGGACCTCGCGATGCCGATCCACACCCACGGCGGCGAGGGGCTCCCGCTCGGCGACCTGCCGGGCTCGACCTCGATCTTCTTCACGGAGGTCGGCTGGTTCGCACACCGCCTCTTCTGGCACCTGCTCTGGTCCGGCGTGCTCGAGCGCCACCCGCGCCTGCGCCTCGTCTTCACGGAGCAGTTCGCCGGCTGGGTCGCGCCGCTCCTGCGTCAGCTCGACGAGCAGTACGCGGGCACGGTCTCCACGATGACGCTGGCCGAGGGGCTCTCGATGTCGCCCTCCGCGTATTGGGCCCGACAATGCAGCGTCGGCGCGTCGTTCATGAGCCGCAGCGAGTGCGAGGGACGCCACGCGATCGGCGTGCCCACGATCCTCTGGGGCGCGGACTTCCCGCACGACGAGGGCACCTGGCCCGAGACCTCGGCGCGACTGCACGCGACCTTCGACGGCGTGCCCGAGTCGGAGCTGCGGGCGATGCTCGGGGAGAACGCGCTGCGCGTCTACGGCCTCGACCGCGCCGTGCTCACGCCGCATGCCGCGCGGATCGGCCCCGAGGCGTCGAGCTTCGCATGACGGCAGCGGAGGTCCGGCGCACGGACGGGTCGGCGCGCGATCCCCGCGACTGCGACTTCGCCCTCGAGCCCCTGCCCGGCGACGCACTCCACGAGACGCTCCATGCACTCCGTCGCATCGCACCGATCGCCCCCTGTCGCTTCGGCGGGCAGCCCGCCTTCGTGATCACGGGACATGCCGCGCTGCTCGAGGCCTTCGCCGACGTCGACGCCTTCCCGCCGCATCGGATGTACCGGGCCTCGTTCGAGCCGGCGATCGGCGAGAGCTTCATCTCGATGCCGGAGCGCGAGCGGCACCTCGTCTACCGCCGTCTCGCGACGCCGGCCTTCCGCTCCCGGGCGATCACGCGCTTCGAGGAGGCGGGCCTGCGCGCCCTCGCCCACGAGCTCGTCGACGCGATGCTCGAGCGCGCACCGCAGGGACCGTGGGACCTCGTCGCAGAGCTCACGGCGCGCTTTCCGTACAAGGTCATCACGCGCCTGCTCGGTCTGCCGCGCGAGCGCGAGGACGCCTTCCACGCCTGGGCGCTCGCCCTGCTCCGCTTCCGCGAGGAGCCCGACGCCGCGCGAGCCGCGGCGAAGGAGTTCACGGCCTATCTCCGGCCCGTCGTGGCGGCGCGACGTCGTGAGCCGCGCGAGGACGTGATCTCGGAGCTGCTCGCGGCCGAGGTAGACGGTCGACGGCTGTCCGATACCGAGATCGAGAGCCACATCCGACTGCTCTTCCCGACCGGAGGCGAGACGACGCACGGCAGCCTCGGGAACCTGCTCTCGCTCGTGCTGAGTCGGCCCGAGCTGCAGGAACGCCTGCGCGAGGATCCGTCCCTCGTGCCCGCCGCCGTCGAAGAGGGGCTGCGCCTCGAGACACCGATCGCCGTCCTGCCCCGGCTCGCCGCCTCCCGCCCCGTGCGTTTCCGGGACGTCGACCTCCCCGCGGATGCCTGGGTGCTCTTCGCGATCGCGGGGGCGAACCGCGACCCGGCGGTCTTCGCCGACCCCGACCGCTTCGACCTCTCGCGACCGAGCCGGGACGCCCTCACCTTCGGTCGCGGCGTGAAGAGCTGTCCGGGAGCGCATCTCGCCCGACGCAACCTGCAGGTCGCGATGGAGGTCCTGCTCGAGCGCCTGCCGCGGCTCGAGCTGATCGATGCGGAGGCGGCGCGTCCGCGGCAGAGCGTCCTGCGCGCGCCCGCGGCGCTGCGCGTCCGACCCGTACGCTGAGCCGTCCGACTAGTGGTAGTCGCGATCGCCCGGCGTGAGCTGCCAGCGCCGCACGTCCTGCACCCCCGCCTCGTCGAGCTTGTAGGCCGCGTCGAGATGGTTGCGCGTGCGAAAGGGCAGCATCCCCGCCCGTCGGAAGAGCCCCCAATGCCGCCAGGTCGGCGTCGAGAAGAAGTCCACCCAGGCGCAGCCCGCCGCCCGGGCGACGGCGATCGTCTCGGCCAGGAGACGCGGGCCCTGTCGCGACGGGAGGCCCTCCGCCGCGAACTCCGCGAGCGTCGCCTGCTCCCCGTCGAGCCGCAGGACCGAGTAGGCGACGGGCCGTTCGTGCTCGACGAGGGCGAAGGCCACATAACGCTCGACGGGATGGTCGACATAGCGCCAGTTGAGGAAGTCCGCGTTGTGCGGCGACCAGTAGCCCGGAAACGACATCGTCCGCTCGGTCACCGCGTCGAAGGCGACGTCGAAGCGCGTGACCGGCTCGAAGCGAGAGGCGCCCTGCCCCACGCCGCGCTCGACGCGCCCCAGTCCGAGTCGCGACCAGAGCGCGAGCACCCCGTCCGCCACGCGACCGAGCGGCCGCGCCGCCAGCCGCGGCAGGCCCGCGCGCCCGAGCACACCCGCCCCGCGCAGGACGAGCACGCCTCCCGGCAGCGCCCCCAGCATCGTCTCCGCCTCGCCCGCCTTGCGCGTCACGATGCGCGAGCCCTCGTTCGGGCCGGCGATCGTGCAGATCGTGCCGGCCCAGGGATGCGAGCGGCGCACGATGCGGCGGATCCGCGTGAGGCCCTGGCGCTGCCAGTCCGGCACGGTCGCGACGTCGCCGGCCATCGAGCCCCGGATCGCCTCGCCGCCCCGCCAGATCGGCCAGGGGAAGAAGGCCCCGGTCTTGAGCAGCCGCCCGGTCGCCACCTCTTCCACACCCCAGATCCGCGCGTGTCCGTAGGGATTGCGGCGGTACATCCAGTCGTAGTGGTCGCGCGGGCGCACCCGGCCGAATGCCTCGTCGACGCAGGCGTAGACGCGCTCGTATTCCGCCGGTGGGATCCGCCGCACGACGAAGCGCGGATCGTCGCTCTCGAGCGCGACGGGCAGACGCAGGAACTCCTCGATCGTGTCCGGCGGCGTCTCGATCATGCTTCGCGCTCAGGCACTCGAGCGCATTCGCGCTCGCCCGATACGGTGGGGACCGAATGCACGGAGCCCGAATCCTCGGCGGCAGCGAGGATCCGCAGGAAGGGCGAGTCGGTCCGTGCGAGCCGCGCGCGGTCGAGGGGGTCGATGCGCATCACGGCGATCTCGCCGTAGTCGGCGTGGGTGAAGCGTCGGATCGGGTCGAAGCCGAGCCAGACGAAGAGCGGCTCGAGGCCGACGTGGCAGTCGATGAAGCCCGCTGTGAGTCGCTCGCGAAGCCCGATCCGATAGGCCGCGCACGCGAGGGCAAGGCCGGCGCTCGAGGCTCCACCTCGCGCCTCGGGCCGCGTCACGAGACGCGTGATCACCATCGAACGATCCCCGAATCCGCCCGCGTCGAGTCCGTAGAGCCGTTCGATCGTCTCGAGGCCCCCATGTCGGGAGAGACTGATGCGCAGCGCGCCCAGCAGCCCCTCGCCCCCGGCGACCTCACCCGGCCCGGCCCCCGCCGCACAGGCCACCACGTGCAGCGCGTCACGATCGAGGGGCTCCGCCAGCCGCCGCGCGACCGGGTCGGCATGGGGCTGCCGACGCCGCATCTCCTCGACGTAGACCACGTAACGCAGTCGGAAGACCGCCTCGAGCAGCGCCGGCTCGTCGGTCTCGAAGCAGCGCACCGGCGCCGCTCCCGCGTATTCCGTCTCGATGCATCGCACGCGTCGCGACTCCCCGTCGACGAGCCCGGGCCCCGACGCGAGCGTCCGCCCACGTCGCACGGCGAGCCCCACACTGCGCCCCACCAGGGAGTGCCCCCGGCGATGCGAATGGTGAGGCCGCGTCGACCTCGGCCGATCGCAATGCGTCGCCGCAAGCCGCGCGACCCCTCGGTTGCGCATCGCCTGCGCGCCGGGCGCCTGCGTGCACCGTCAGTCGACGACGTCGAAGCGCGGCATCCGGCCCTGGCCGGGTAGATCCTCGAAGCGCACGCGCACACGCTGCCCGATCGCGATCGTGTCCGGGTCGGCGCCCAGCAGGTCGCAGACCATCCGCACCCCCTCGTCGAGCTCGATCGTCGCGATCACGTAGGGCACGTGCTCCTTCCAGGCCGGGTGGAAGGCGCGATGGGCGACCGTGTAGGAATGGATCTCGCCTTCGCCCGCGAGCGGCTGCCAGGAGACCTCCGCGCTCTGGCAGGCGGGACAGCGCAGCTGCGGGTAGTGCCGCAACAGTCCGCAGGCCCCGCAGCGCTGGACCGCGAGCTCGCCGCGCGCGACCGCGTCCCAGAACCCTTGCGAGAGCTCCGTCCGCGGCGGCATCGGTCGCGTGACCGTCTTCGAATCGCCGCTCTTCCCCGTCGTTCCGCCGTCGCTCATCGGTCCCGCCCCAGCACGAGGGCCGCGCCCTCGTGGAAGTCGCCCTCGCCCGTCACGAGCACGCACTCGCAATCGCGCACCTGTCGCTCCGGCTCGACCTCGCGCCGCAGCTGCCGCACGGCCTCGCTCACTAGGTTCGCCCCCGAGCAATGCCCCTCGGAGAGCAATCCGCCCGACGTGTTCACGGGCAGCGCACCGCCGAGCGCGATCCGTCCGTCGCGCACGAAGTCCCGCCCTTCCCCACGCTTGCAGAATCCGAGCGCCTCGAGCGAGGCCAGGACGATCCAGGTGAAGCCGTCGTAGATCTGCGCCGCGTCGATCGCGTCGGGTCCGATTCCGGCCATCGCGTAGGCGCGTCGCGCCGCGATCTCGAGCCCCTCGATGCGCGTCAGATCGCGCTTCTGCGTGATCGAGGTCGGCGGGTCGCCATGACCCTCCCCCAGGCCGAGCACGAAGGCCGGCGGCTTGCGTGCGTCGCGCGCGCGCTCGGCCGAGCTGAGTACGATCGCCGTCGCCCCATCGGTCTCGAGCGAGCAGTCGAAGAGCCGGAGCGGGTCCGCGATCATCGCCGAAGCCTGGTGCTGCTCGAGCGAGAGCGGCTTCTCGTACATCAGCGCACGCGGATTGCGGTTCGCGTGACCGCGGATCGCGACGGCGATGCGCCCGAAATCCTCGCTCGTCGTGCCGAACTCGTGCATGTGCCGGCGCGCGGCCTGGGCGAACCATTGCGAGGCGACCGTGTTGCCGAAGGGGCGCTCGAACTCGTCGATGTGGCGCATGACGGGATGCGGCGGGATCGCGCCCTCGCTCGTGAGGGAGACGCGCTGGGCCGAGTAGCCGCGCCGGCCGGCGACGAGCAGCACGTTCTTCGCCACGCCACCGGCGATCGCGAGGGAAGCACTCTGGATCGCGGAGACGAAGCTCGCGCCGCCCGTGCGGATCGTCGAGGAGAAGGCGAGATCGCGCAGACCGAGGTTCAGGATGAAATCCTCGGCGATCGTGCCGGCGAGCTCGTTCGGCATGACGCCGTCGATGTCGGCGGGCGTGAGGCCCGCGTCCTCGATCGCTTCGAGGGCTGCGCGCAGATGCAGCTCGAGGGTCGAGCAGTCCGTGCCGCGGGTGAAGGGCGTCTGGCCGACGCCGACGATCGCGGTCCGGGCGCGCAGGGACATCGGGACTCCATGAATCGCGCGCCGGAGGCCGTCGATTCGATCGGGAATGTGCGTGGCCCCGGACGATAACGGATTCGAGCCGCGGACGAGCCTCGATCGAGCGCGGCGTGGACGGAGTCCCGGCCCTCGTTCGGTGCACCGCACGGTCGGGTGCCACGCCGTGGATCGAAGCGCGGAGCGCGGACTTCAGCCCCAGGGCCGATCCGTCGATGGTCCGGGCAACCCGATCGACCCGATCCCGCAACCGAAGGAGGCACCCGATGAGCCGACGTCCCGCCCGGCTGACTCTCGTCCTCACGATCAGCGCGCTCGGCCTGCTGAGCGGGAGCGCCTCCGCCGAGTTCTACCGCTGGACCGACGCCGACGGCAACACGCACTTCACGTCGGATCTCGGCAGCGTCCCGCCCGCCTACCGCGAGCAGGCCCGCGCCTCCGCCGCGACGACCGGCCGCACCGGCCACATCAACCAGATCGACACACCGGCCGCCCCGGCCGCGCGCGAGACGCCCGAGCGTCTGCGAGATGCCCAGCGACCCGCGAGCCCGAACGGCCCGGCGGCCGACGCCGACCTCGTCGATGGACGCGACGAAGCCTCCTGGCGCGCCGATGCGGAGCGCTATGCGAGAGAGATCGAGCAGCTCGAGCAGCAGGTCGAGGCCTGCGAGGACGTGAGCGTTCCGGACCGCTACGACGAACGGACCGGGCGCTACAAGACGAAGCGCCAGCATTACGATCGGAAGATGGCCGCCGTCGAGGCGTGTAGTCAGACGAAGAGTCGCCTCGACGTGACGCGCCGTCAGCAGGAGAACTTCGCCGAGCGTGCGCGCCGGCGAGGCGTGCCGCCGGGCTGGCTTCGCGTGCGCTGATCCGGCCATCGTTCGCGAGGGGCCGAGGCCGTCCCCGTCGACCCCGACGCACCCAGGTTGCGATCGCGGCTACTCGAGCGCTCGCAGCCCGCGACGAAGCGAGTCCGCCGAGACGCCCGAGAGCGCGGCCTCGACCTCCGCGTGGGTCGCCTTCCAGATCGGGAGCGCGCGTGCCACGACGCCGCGTCCCTTGCGTGTGATGCGGAGCCTTCGCCCGCGCCGATCCTCCGGATCGACCTCCACCCGGACCAGGCCGTCGCGCTCGAGGGGCTTCAGGCTCGCCGTCAGACTCGTCCGGTCCATCCCCAGCAGCCGAGCGACGGCCCCCATCGGCGCCGAGCCCGGCCGGTTCAGCGACGCCAGCAGCGAGAACTGCCCGTTCGTGATCCCGATCGGCCGGAACGCCTCGTCGAAGCGACGGGCGAGCGCCCGCGCCGCCCGTCGCGCGTGCAGACAGAGACAGGCGTCACGGACCTCGAGGACCTCTTCGAAGGAGACGGGCTTCGGCATTGACGGGCCGATTTTAGGTTGATACCAACCTATATTCAAGCGACGGGACGACTGCGCACGGGCGCGGCCGGCCCCGCCGCGTCGCCGGGCGCGTCCCGCCCCCGATCGAAAGAAGGAGCCCCCCATGCGCTACGTCGATGGCATGCTGTGCGCCGTCCCGACCGCGAACAAGCAGCGCTACCTCGAGCACGCCGAGCAGACCGCCGCGGTCTTCCTCCGCTACGGCGCCCTCTCCCTCCGCGAGTGCTGGGGCGACGACGTGCCCGAAGGCGCGACGAACTCGATGCCGGGCGCCGTCCTGCAGCAGCCCGACGAGACGGTCGTGTTCTCGTGGATCGTCTGGCCCTCGAAGGCCGTGCGCGACGAAGCCTGGGCGAAGCTGCACGAGGACGAAGCGATGCGCGCGTCCGAGATGCCCTTCGACGGCAAGCGGATGATCTTTGGCGGCTTCGAATCGATCCTCGATTGCTGAAGGGGCCGACCAATGGAGCTCCTGGCCCGGGTCCGGACCTGCCTCTTCCTCGAACGCGACGTCGAGCAGGCCGCGCATTTCTACGTGTCGCTCCTCCCGGACAGCCGCATCGACAACGTCGTGCGGCCCGACCCGAACGGGCCGGCGCTGGTCGTCGAGTTCTCGCTCGGCGGTGCGCCCTTCATGATGCTCGCCGGGAACCCCGAGGCACAGTCGACGCATACCTTCTCGATCTCGGTCCTGACGGATGACCAGGCCGAGACGGATCGGCTCTGGGACGCGCTCTGCGCCGACGGCGGCGAGCCCGGTCGCTGCGGCTGGCTGCGGGATCGCTTCGGGGTGCATTGGCAGGTCGTGCCGGAGGCGTTGCCGAGACTGATGTCGAGCGACGATCCCGAGCAGGGCCGCCGGGTGCAGGAGGCGCTCTTCACGATGGGCAGGATCGACGTGGCGGAGCTCGAAAAGGCGGCGCAGGGCGACTGAGCCTCATCCACGACGGCCATGCGGGAGCGCCCGCCAGACGCCTCGGAGCCGCCGATGCGACGGTCACCGCGTGCATACCCGCTACCTTCCCCGTCGTGCCGAACGACGCACGCGCGCCACACGGAACGCGGCGTGCGCCCGACCCGAAGGAGGCCCGCCGATGTCCATCGATCGCGACGCCCTGATCCGATCCCTCAACCGCATCGTCGAGCACGAGCTCGCCGGCGCCGTCCGCTACACGCAGTACTCGCTCATGGTCTTCGGCCACGCGCGCATCCCGATCATCTCGTGGATGCAGGCGCAGGCCCAGGAGTCGCTGGCTCATGCGACCCAGGCCGGCGAGGAGGTCACGACGATCGGCGGGCAGGTCTCGCTCGGGATCGGCGAGCTCGTCGGCACGCACCACGCCTCGATCGACGACATCATGAAGGAGCTCGTGGCCCACGAGCGCCAGGGCGTCACGCTCTACGAGGCGCTGCTCGGCCTGGTCGAAGGGAAGAGCGTCTCGCTCGAGGAGTACGCGCGCGGGATGATCCGGGCGGAAAAGCTCCATACGGCCGAGATCCTGAAGATGCTGAACAAGCGGGCGGGGGACGATTAGCCAACCGAGCCCAGCCGACGCGACCCGCGCCGGCCCTCGAACGGAATGCTAGTCGGGCAACGACCCGAAGAAGGAATCCATCGAGTCGCCGCTCAGCGACTCGACCAGCCGCTGGAGCCCGTCCTTCGTGAGCGGCTCCCGATCGCCCTCCACCAGGCGCCGCAGCACGTCGTCCAGACTCGCGTCGCCCTTGGTCACCGAACGGATCCGCCTGTCGAGCTCGTGCAGCACGAGCACCGCCCGCTTCGTGGCGTCCCCCGTCGTCGGCCCTTCCGCCAAGGACTCGACCCCCGCCGCCTCCTTGCGCATGCCCGCCAGGGCGCGCTCCCACTCCGGGCCAGAGAGCGCACCGGCGCGACGCAGCAGCTCCAGGGAGTAGAGCTCCGCGAGCCCCTCCACGATCCAATCGCTCTCCGGCCCGGCCTCCGCACCCATCGCGACGTGCACGATCTCGTGCAGCAACGGACTCGTGTCGTCGGGGGCGATCAGCGGTCGATCCGCATGCAGATACAGCGAATCGGGCCCCGAGAGCCCGCCGCGCCACATCGGGTCGTCGGCGCTCACGACCAGCCATCGCCGCGAGGCCGTCCCGAGGATCTCGTTCAGCACCGGCAGCGCCCAGCGAAGCAGCGCCCGCCGATCCCGGTCTCGCGTCTCCTGGCCGGCCGGCGAGGCGAAGGTCACCCGCGTCGATCCGATCTCGGCGTCCAGCACGCGGAGATCACCCGCCATGATCCAGCCCCGCGGCGCCTCGAAGAGGCGCCCCGGACGATCGATCCGGTAGAGGCGCGGCTCGATCGCCTCGAAGGGCGTCACGACCTGCCACCCCGACGGCAGTCGGAATCGGAGCCGCGTGCGGGCGACGGAGCCTTCGACGACCGTCGCCGTCGCGATCGGGACGAGGTCCGAGCCGCGCAGCAGCGCCCAATCGTCCGTGCAGCGGGCGTCGTACTCGGCCGGATCCCGCAGATGATCCACGACCGCCATGTAGCGGAGGGAGCCGCCCAGCCGGGGCAGCACCCAGACGACCTCCCCCGACGCCTCCCGGATCTCGCCATCGCCCTCGAAGCCCCGCATCCGCTCGTCCGGGAGCGCGAAGCGGAGCCGCCGCAGCTGCCCGCCCTGCTGCTCCACGTGGATCTCGACGGCTGCGCTCTCGTCGTCCGCGCAGAGCCGCACTTCGAAGAGCACCTCGACGCTCGGCGCATCGGGCGCCTCGGCCGCCGCACCGCCCGCGCAGAGCAGGAGAGCAACCCAGCCGAGCATCGACCTCGCGAGGCCCGATCGCCTTGCACTCATGCGCCTTCCCTCCACGCCTCGCCGTCGAGCGCGCGACAGAACTCGATCCGGTCTCCGGCCGACGCGTCGGGCATCGCGCCGAGGGCCTCGTCGACGGCGCGCAACCTCGGCCGCAGGCCCGACTCGTTGGCGAGCTGGATGGAGAGCCCCGGCCGCGCGTTCAGCTCGAGGACGACCGGTCCCCGCTCCGCATCGAGCACGAGATCGACACCGACGTATCCGAGGTCGGCCCCGTCCGCCGCGCGCACGGCCTGGACGAGGAGCGACTCGAAGTCGGGGACCTTCACACCGACCACCGGCGCCCCGGTGTCGGGGTGTCGCTCGACGAATCGATCCTCGCAGACGGCCGTCGACAGCTCCCCCGTCCGGAGATCGAGCCCGGCCCCCACGGCGCCCTTGTGCAGGTTCGCGCGACCCTGGGATCGCTCCGTCGGCAATCGAAGCATGCCCATCACCGGATGCCCTCGATAGACGACGATGCGGACGTCGGGCACGCCGCCCGAGCAGATCTCCGCGAGGCCCGGATGGACCTGCAGCAGCTCTTCGAAGAAGGCCTCGTCCTCCTGACCGGCGAGCGAGAAGCGCCCCGCCAGGATCTCCGAGACGCGGAAGCGAAGGTCGCCGAGGTCGAGTCGCCGCCCCCGACTCGAGACGAAGCGCTCGCCCGCGCGGTGGGTCACGATCAGGATCCCATTGCCCTGCGCACCGTGAGCGGGCTTGAGCGCGAAGCCGCTCGCCTCCCCGACCAGATCCGGGATCCGGCTCATCTGCGAGTGGCTCTCGATCACCCCCAGCAGCTTCGGCGTCGCCACATCCTCCTCCGTGCAGAGTCGCTTCGTGCGGATCTTGTCGTCGGCGAGCGGGAGTCGGGCGCGCGGGTTGAAGCGCTGGATCAGCTCCCGGTTGCGCCGGTTCAGCCCCAGCACGCCCGCGTCCGTCAGCTCCTCCCAGATCATCCCGACGCCCCCACCCGGCGCAGGGCCTGGAAGCGCACGAGCTCGAGCAGCCGGAAGCCCGTGTAGCCGCCGAGCCAGATCTGGACGCCGATGATGACCAGGAGAAGCTCCGGGAAGGCGAAGAGCAGATGGCCGAGCGACTCGGATCGGAGCACGGGAAATACGGCGAGTGCGATCAGCGCGGAGCAGAGCGCGCGCACGACGGCGGTCCGCGCCCCGTCCTCTGCGAGCACGATCGCGACGCGTTCGATCATCATGGTCACGATCACGATCGGCAGGACGATCCCGCCGAAGAGCCCGGCCGTCTGGAAGGACTCGCCCACGAGTCCCAGGGCGGCCGCCGAGAGCACGACCAGGCAGACGAGGATCCCCACCCGCGGAACGAAGAGCAGCCGGAGCCGCTCGAGGAGGAGCCGACCGACGAGCCCGACGGCGACGACGAGCACGACCAGCAGCACGCCGTAGGCGAGCCCCGTCTCGCGCATCGCCAGCGCGAGCAGGGCGGGCATGAAGGTGCCGAAGCTCGGCACCCCGACGACGACGCGAAAGACCGAGACGACGAGCGTCGCCGCACAGAAGAGCAGGAGTAGGCGAAGCATCCCCTGCACCTGCACGGGGAGCCGGTAGAGGGAGGCGCTCCGGAACAGCGGCGAGGTCGGCATCATCAGGCTCTCGACCTCTTCGCGAGCGAGTCGCCTCCGCGCAACCGAGTAGGTCCAATCGAGCGCCGCGGTGCCGGTCGAACGGACGATCGACTCGTCCGCCGTCGAGAAGCGCACGAACCGATCGGGGACCGAGCCGAAGCGCCCCTCGCCCGTCGACATCGGCCGCCAGGCCTCGTCGAGCCAGGCCTCGACCCAGACCCGATGGGCGGGGCGCTGCTCGTCGAGCTCGAGCCCGCGGACGACGCGAGCGGGAATCCCGACGGCCCGCAGCAGGGTCACGAGCAAGCGCGCCCGGCCGCTCTCGCTCCCGCTACGTTGGGTCAGCGTGAGCAGCGCGTCGTCCGGCGCCGAGGCCGCGCTCGCGATCTCATAGCGCACGAAGGCGTAGAGCGTGCGCGCCCACTCCCCGTCGCCATCGCCCGACTCGAGGGGCAGCTCCTCCAGCAGCGCCGCGACCGGCTCGGATGTGATCGGGAAGCGACGCTCCGAGCGGGTGTAGCGAGCCCGGTCGATCACCGCCTCGGCGTCGGCTCCCGAACGCAGCGGCGGCGTCCGCCGCGTCCGGTCGGTGGGGAAGAGCTGGACGTGGAAGCGGTAGCCGACGTGATCGACCTCGTCGATCCGACCGCTCCACAGACCCGTCCGCTCGCCGAGCTCGTTCTTCCGCGTCTCCAGCTGGAGGCCGTCGGAGGAGAAATGCTCCCCGAAGATGCGCTGGCGTGCGTCGTCCCGAGGCAGCGCGATGCGGATGCTGCCCGACCCGCGCTCGGATCCGCGCGCCGCGATCTCGAGCTGTACGAGCCAGACGACCGAGTCCTCGCTCGGCGTGATGGGCAGACCGAGTCCCCACACCTTCCATAGGAAGACGGCACCGCCGATTGCCGCCACGATCGCTCCGCAGACGACAATCGCGCGGTCCATCGAGCCAGCCCTCCCCCGCCCCGCCGATCGCTCACCTCGACGACCTCATCCGAGACGGTCGCCTCGGCAGCAGGTGCAGGCTGCGTGCCAGCCCGGAGCCCCGACTGACGCGGGACTCGGCACACCTACGAACCAGAGGAATGTCGATTGCACAATCTTCTCTGCGGCCGTGGCCCGCAGCGCTCGGCCCGACGGCGCGCGCACGGAGGACGAGCCCGCGCCACGGGGCGTCGGTGGGAGCGGCCCCTCGCAGCGGGGCGCCGCGACCCGCCGGCTCTGCCCCGCACGCACCCCGAGAGCCCTCAGCGCGAGACGGGCCGCAAGGGCCCGTCGATAGGCGCGCAGCGCCGACGGTAGGCTGGTGACCCGGGCGCGATTCGAACGCGCATTCCCTCCGCTTCTCCGCGCGCCGCGGGCGCGCAGAGAAGCTCCTACTCGCCGCTCCCTCATCGGTCGTACTCGCCGCTCCCTCATCGGTCGCGGCTCCCCCCCAGCTTCTGCTCCGAAGCTGGCGGTCTCGGTCGCGCGGCGCGCTGCCCCGCACGCACCCCCAGAGCCTTCAGCGCGAGACGGGCCGCAAGGGCCCGTCGAGAGGCGCGCAGCGCCGACGGTAGGCTGGTGACCCGGGCGCGATTCGAACGCGCGACCCCCAGCTTCGGAGGCTGGTGCTCTATCCAGCTGAGCTACCGGGCCAGCGGGCGGACTGTACGGGGAAAGGCGCGCGGAGACAAGCTTGCCGGCGGCCGCGGACCAGGCCTAGGGCACGCAGTCCCAGGCGAGCGGCTGGCACCGGTCCGGATCGCAGGGCGCGGGCGCTGCGTTCGAGAATCCGAGATCCGAGCAGACCGCGGAGGAGAAGAGAGGCTCGCACGTCTCTCCGGCCCCCGAGTCGACGTACCCATCGCCGCAGCTCGGCACGTAGTCGCAGGTCCCACCCGGTGCCGCACGCGTCGGCAGCTGCACGCCGGCGTCGAAGTACGCCTCGAAGGCCGATGTGAACGACGGGAGCGGGATCGGCTGCGTCACGACGACGTCGCCCCGAAGCGACGTGACGCGAAGCTCCACCTGAGTGCTCGACTGCTGGAACGGATAGACCGTCGGCGCGTTCAGGAGCTCCCAGCGGTTCGTCCAGGTCTGGGTGAGCGTGCCCCAGGGCTGCCCCGGCAAGGCCTCCCGGAACTCGACCTGCTCGATCGCATCCACACCGTTGTAGACGACGAAGCTGAGGAAGCCCGTGCTGGCGAACGACATCCGCCGGACCTGCAGATTGCCCGTGACCGGGCACGGCACGACCCGGAACGTGATGGGACCGCCGAGGCCGTAGGGAACACCGATGGCGTCGGCGAGTGCGAACGAGAGATGGGGCGTATTCGGCTTGCCGTGGTCTCCGACCGATCCGATGTCGGCGACCTCGCGCACGATGCCGATCGCCGAGCCCGAGGGCCCGAAGACCTCGAGGCAGGCGCCGCAGGCCTTGGCCGTGCTGGCCCCCGGAAAGGGCGCGTCGTAGCCCGTGCCCGTGAAGAGCTCGGCGTAGTTCTTCTCCGAGAGCGCGATGCCAGGAAGCGCGGGCGCACCCGGTGACGTCGCGAAGTTGCAGGTGTTGCCCGTGCCCGGATACCCGATGCGGCGACCCGAGCGACATGCGGCCGAGGAGTCGGGCGGGACGCAGCTCGGCGCGATCCCGGGACTGAGCTCGGCCAGGGAGCGGCGGAGGACCGTGCTGTCGAGGATGTCGACCTGGCCGTCGTCGTTCAGGTCGCCGGGATCACAGAGCGACTGCGCGCCGGCGTACGAGGGGGCGACGACGACCGACCCGATCATCGCGACACAGGCGATCCCGATTCGTGACGGACCGTCCGCCCGCCGACCTGCGATCGCCGCGATCCGTTCGCGCCGGCGCCGCCTTCGCGCGAGCAGCGACGTCAGTCCGACCCCGAGCATCGCGATCGCATCCGGCTCCGGCACGACCACGACCACGACCGGCGACGCAGCGAGCACCACGCGAGCGAGCGCCGCATCGGCCACCACCCCCTCGATCAGCTCGACCGAGCCTTCCCCGCTGGTCGCGACCTCGAGATCGCCCAGCTTCACGACCCCGAGCTCACCCGAGATCGGCGCGCCGCCGTTCATGCGCAGCCGCGGCGCGGGTGCCGGACTGAGACCGAAGACGACGTCGCCCACGCCCACGAACGACACGAAGTCCACGTCGCCCACGCCTTCCACGACCAGGTCCCAGCCGCATCGCTCCGTCCCGCCGCCGCTCTCGCAGACGTCGCTCGCCGAGGCCTGCACGCCTCCGCTCGACTCGTCCATGTAGAGATGGACCACGAAGGTCGCTCCCGATGGAAAGACCGTCGGAGCGCTCGGGCGGGCGCCGTCGTCGGCGGGACTGTGGTAGACGACGGGGAGCGTCGTGGCGGGAGCAGACGGCGGGGTGAGGGCTCCGCAGACGAGTCCCAGGATCGCGAGCCAGGGCGTCCTCCAGCGAGGCAGGCGGCGCCGGGTCGGATCGGGTGACGAGATCATGGTCCGTCCTCCATGCAGCCTGATCAGTATAGGGCGACCGCCCCGGCCCCCTAGAACGACACGCAGACGAGCACGCTGTTCGAGCCATTCGTCATCGCCGCTCCCACCCCCGGCTCGAACGCCGAGAAGCTCGAATTGTTCGAGCAGCCCAGATACGAGTCCTGGTAGACGAAGGCGCCCTCGAGGCTGTAGCGGTCGTTGGCGAAGCTGTGGACGCCGATCGCGAGGTTGCCCGAGCCGGTCGCGCCGATGCCGGCGCCGACGTTCTGGCGGGTCGTGCAGTCCCGGACGGTCGACTGGCTCGACACGCGGACGCCGTCGCCGCCGTTCGCGACGGCGGTGCAGTCGCTGATCTCGCTGCCGAGGCCGGCGACGATGCCGTGGCTGGCGTTGTTGTTGGCGACGAGGCCGCTCGCCTGGCTACCGGACTGGAGCGAGATGCCGAGGCTGTCGTTGCCGCGGGCGACTGCGTCACGGACGACGACGGAGCCGATGCTGGCGATGCCCGCGCCGCCGTTGCCGTTGGCGACGACGTGCTCGATCAGGCTGCCGGCGGAGACGAAGATCCCGTTGCCGGCGTTGCTGCGGACCGTGAGGTCGTAGAGGTGCGCATCCTGGCCGGCGAAGACGCCATGGCTGCCCATGCCGAAGACCTGGCCGTCGTGGACGGCGAGGCCGGCGCCCGAGGCGTCGATGCCGCGACCGCTGCCGGACACGCTGCAGGTGGCGGGCACGCCCGTGCAGGGGACGAGACCGCGCAGGCCGAAGCCGTTCAGGTCGAGGTCGACGTCGTCCCCCGTGACCTCGACGAGTGTCACGTTCGCGCCGCCGAAGAGCGGCGTGATCAGCTCGCTCGTCAGGCGATAGGCGCCGGGGGCCGAGATCGTGACCGGGAAGCCCGCCGAGTCGCCCGAGAAGCAGCCGGTCGTGGTGGCGCAGGTCTGGTTGATCTCGAGGACACCGTCGCTCGCAACGGCGGACGGGGCCTGCAGGGCGAGGCCGAGCACGGCGATGAGCAGGGACGGAACGAGGCGGGATCGGGTCATCGTGGCTTCCTCCGGCGAGAGCGCTCGCCATCCATGGAGTCAGCCTACGAGGCGCGCCGGGGGCCCGACCGTGCCTGCTTCACACAGCGGTCGGAAAGTCGACGCGCCGGGAACCGCGACCGGAGCGCCGCGCGGTGTACGAAGACCGCGCGCAGGGGAGAGAGGAAGAGAATGGTGGGGCGTAGTGGACTCGAACCACCGACCTCCGCGGTGTGAACACGGCGCTCTAACCAGCTGAGCTAACGCCCCACGAAGGCACAGTTTTTAGCGATCCCCGCGCAGAAGACAAGGACCCGGGCGCGGATTCCACCCCAGCGAGGCCCGGTCCGGCCCGCCGCCGGGCTCACGCCCGGATCGGCTCGCCGCGCCTCCGCCTCAGGCCTTCGGTCGCGGCGGCGCGGGCCAGTCGTCGGGCCGCGTGAGGGCGTCGGTCCCACCGTCGCAGACGATGAAGGAGCCGACGAAGAAGCGCGCCTCGGGACCGAGCAGGAAGGCCAGCAGCGCGGCGAGCTCCTCGGGCTTGCCGTCGCGGCCGAGCGGGATCGGGAACTTGTCGAGGTGCGGGCCGATGATCGGGTCCGCGCGCCCTTCGGCGACCATCGCCGTCGCGGTCTTGCCCGGCGCGATCGCGTTCAGCGTGATGCCCTGCCCGACCCACTCGGGTGTCGGCGCATGCCGCCGCACCCATCTCGCCACGGCCGTCTTCGTCGTCGGATACGCCGCGAGCGACCCCGTCTCGTCGGCCATCGCGCGGGCCTTCTGCTCGTCGCCGGCGAGCAGCGTCGCGACGATCTCCTCCGAGACCATGCCCGCCGGCGTCGTCGTGGTCGAGTTCGAGCTGATCGCCACGGCAGCCGGCGCCTCGGCGCGCGCGAGACACTCGCGCAGGCCCTCGAGCAGCTCGATCGTGCCGAAGTAGTTGAGGCTGACGAGGATCGAGCCCGCGCGGTTCGGCAGGCCCGAGAGACCGGCGCAGGGCACGAGCCCATCGAGCACGCCGCCACAGGCCTCCTTCACCGCGGCGATCGCGGCCTTGCGGCCGGCGGCGGTCGAGAGGTCGGCCTCGATGTCGGATTTCTGGACGTCGACGCCGATGACGCGATGGCCCTCGCTCGTGAGTCGCTTGGCGAGGGCGGCTCCGATGCCGGAGGCGGCGCCCGTGATGGCGATGGTTCGGCTCATGATTCGACTCGGCTCCTCATTCTCTTCTTGTGGCTCTCGCGGCGCGCGCGTCAGCCCGCGCTCGGCGCCGCGGCGGGTTGGCCCTTCTTCGACTCGGCGCGGCGACCGGCGGCGCGCACGAAGGCCTCGAAGAGCGGGTGCGGATCGAAGGGCTTCGACTTGAACTCGGGGTGGAACTGCGAGGCCACGAAGAAGGGATGGCCCGGCAGCTCGATCACCTCGGCCAGCCGGCCGTCCGGGCTCGAGCCCGAGAAGAGCAGCCCCGCCGCCTGCAGGCGGTCGCGGTAGGCGGGGTTGAACTCGTAGCGATGGCGATGGCGCTCGCTGATCTGCGTGGTGCCGTAGATCTCGGCGGCCTTCGAGCCGGGCTGCAGCACGCAGGGATAGGCGCCGAGGCGCATCGTCGCCCCCATGTCCTCGACCGCGTGCTGCTCGGGCAGCAGGTCGATCACGGGATGCGGGGTATTCGGGTCGACCTCGGTCGAGTTCGCGCCCTCGAGCCCCGCCACGTGCCGCGCGAACTCGCAGCAGGCGAGCTGCATGCCGAAACAGATGCCGAGGAAGGGCAGCCCGTTCTCGCGCGCGTACTGGATCGCGCGGATCTTGCCCTCGACGCCGCGGGATCCGAAGCCATGGGGCACGAGGATCCCGTCGAGACCGGCGAGGACGCTCGTGTCGACGAGCTTCTCCGAGTCGTAGTACTCGATCTTGACCTCGGCGCCGCAGGCGAAGCCGCCGTGGTAGAGCGCCTCGTTCAGGCTCTTGTAGCTCTCGGTCAGGTCGACGTACTTGCCGACCATGCCGATCCGGATGATGCGATCGGGGTTGCGCTGGACGTTCGAGAGGCGCTCCCAATGCCGCAGGTCCGGCCGCCCGGTCCACATGTTCAGCACCTGGGCGATCTTCTCGTCGAGGTTCTCCTTCGCGAAGGCGAGCGGCACCTCGTAGATCGAGTCGACGTCCTTGGCCGTGATGACGGCGTCTTCGTCGACGTTGCAGAAGAGCGCGATCTTGGTCTTGATCGCCTTCGAGAGGAAGCGGTCCGTCCGACATAGGATGATGTCGGGGGCGAGACCGACGGACTGCAGCTCCTTGACGGAGTGCTGGACGGGCTTGGTCTTCACCTCGCCGGCGGTCGACTGGTAGATCACGGGCGCCACGTGGATGAAGCAGCAGTTCTCGCGGCCGACGTCGCCGCGGAACTGGCGGATGGCCTCGAGGAAGGGCAGCGACTCGATGTCGCCGACGGTGCCGCCGATCTCGACGAGGATGACGTCGCAGTCCTGGCTCGCGGCCCGGATCGCGCCCTTGATCGCGTCGGTCACGTGGGGGATGACCTGGACCGTGCCGCCGAGATAGTCGCCACGCCGCTCGGCCGAGAGCACCTGGTCGTAGATCCGTCCGGCGGTCATGTTGTTGACCTTGCCGAGGGTCGTCGTCGTGAAGCGCTCGTAGTGGCCGAGGTCGAGGTCCGTCTCCGCCCCGTCCTCGGTCACGTAGACCTCGCCGTGCTGGAAGGGATTCATCGTCCCGGGATCGACGTTCAGATAGGGATCGAGCTTCAGGAACGTGACCCGCAGGCTGCGCGCCTCGAGCAGCGCCCCGATCGATGCCGAGGCGAGGCCCTTGCCGAGGGAGGACATCACGCCCCCCGTCACGAAGATGTACTTGGTCGGTCTCGAACCCATGGCTCCACTCCCCCCTCTACCCGTTCGTCCCATGGTACCCCTCGCTCCCCGCGCCCGGAGCGAGCGCCTCCGAATCCCCTGCCGTCCACCGCGTCATCGGATGGCCGCCTCGCCCCTCCCCGCAAGCCCGTCCTCGACCCGGATCCGATGGATCGGAACGAAGGGCTCGGGGAGCGCGTCCGCCGCGAAGAAGCCCGTCTCGAGGCTCTCCTCCGGCGTCGAGGCCGCACCCGCCTCGACCGGCCGCGCCTCGAAGCAGAGATTCACGATCTGTACGCGGCCGCGATCGGGCCGCTCGTAGTCGACCACCTGGCTCGCCGGATCCGAGTAGACCCCGACGAGCCGACCCAGCACGACCCGCCAGCCCGTCTCCTCGGCGACCTCGCGCCGGGCCGCCTCGGCGACCGACTCGCCGACCTCGACGTAGCCGCCGGGCAGGCCCCAGAGTCCGTTGTCCGACCGGCGCATCAGGAGCAGCTCCCGACCCCGCCAGACCAGCGCCGACACGGAGAGTCCGAGCCGGGTGCCGTCCCCCGGCACGTGCTGGACGTGATACCGGGTCATCGGGGGAGCCTCGCCCGCGACATCGGGGATCGATTCGCGTCGATCCGGACGATGCCTGCTCTCGCGAAACGCCACTCCGGAGCGCGTGCATCGCGGCCGGAGTCCGACGAGAGTCCTGCGTCGGCGTCTTTCACGACGCCAGGGGCGAACGCGACGGATTCATGGCCGCCGCGGGCTTGCTGCTCAGTCACACCTGCTTCGGACGGGGGGGTCGGCCGGGGTATAGCCTGCGGGCCAAGGGGGCGTCAATCGTTCGACACCCGGTGAGCGGTCCGAGCCGCGCGGACGAACCTCTGGGACCCGCCGACTGTGTCATACTCGGCCGCCGACTCGACGGAGACCGTGATGGCGAGCCATGAATCGCGACCCGCTCTCGTTGCCAGGCGCGGACTCGCCGCCTGCGGTCTGCTCGCCCTCGGCCTCGCCGCGAGCGGATGCCTGGGCGTCGCGCGGCTCTCCGACCTGCCGGCCTCCGCGAACGACGTCGACTTCGCGGCCCACGACGGGCCGCAGACGCCCGCGCGAAGGGAGCTCCGCGACGGCCGACCCGGCCAGTCCTTCGTGGTGCAGTCGCTCGCGCCCCTGGACGGCGCGGCACTCGCCGAGCACGCCGCCGACACGCTGCGCGAAGCGGGCTACGAGGTCGTCCGGCAGGAGTCGGAGGCGGGCGTGGTGCTCGCCGAGCGCGGCCTCCGCATGAACGAGTGGGGCAGCGTGACGGGCGTCTACTTCCGACCGCAGGCGCAGCACTGGTGGATCCTGGTGGACGTGCGGATCACCCAGGACGTGACGGGCAGCTGGCGCGAGGACCGCGCGCGGAAGCTGGCCACGACGCTCTGCGGCCGGATCGGGGGCTGCGAAGGGATCTGAGGCGCTCCGTCGCGCTCTTCAGAGCCGCGCCACGATCCGCCCGAGGATGCGCTGGGCCGCGTCGTCGTCGACGAGCCCGACCCGCACGATGATCTCGGTCGTGCCCGCCGTGCTCGAGGTCGCGTGCACCTCGACCCGCTCGCCCCGGGCCGTCCGCCCGATCACCTCGCCGTCGAGGGCCGTCGCGGCGCGCTTCTCGACGGCGATGTCCATCTCACGCAGGACGCTCGCGGCGGCCGCGACGACGGCCCGCGGATCCTGCGAGACCTGGTCGCGCGCGGCGGACAGGTACCAGGTGGCGCCGGCGCCCGCGCCAGCGCCGGCCGCGAGCAGCAGACAGCCCGTCTGGCCGCCGAGCAGCAGCGCGGCCGAGAGCGCGAAGATCCCGCTCGCCGCGCGCGCACGAAGCGGGTGCCCGGTGCGGCGCGGCGCAGCCCGGCCGGGTCGGAACGACGAGCGGGGCATGTCGGTCCTCCGAAAGCACGACGGCCGGCTCCCGAGGAAGCCGGCCGTGTGGATGATCGAAGCTCGCGGCACGCGGGCCGGGTCCGGCTCGCCGGACCGGTGCGCCTAGCGCTTCGAGAACTGGAAGCGCGCGCGAGCGCCCTTCTGTCCGTACTTCTTGCGCTCCTTCTTGCGAGGATCGCGGGTGAGGTAGCCGGCGCGCTTGAGCGTGCCGCGCTGGTTCGGGTCGAGCTTCTCGATCGCACGGGCGATGCCGTGGCGCAGGGCGCCGGCCTGACCGGCGACGCCGCCGCCGGAGCAGGTCGCGTCGATGTCGTAGCGGCCGAGGCTCTCGGTCTTGTCGAAGGGACCGCGCACCATGATCTGGAGCGCCTCACGCGGGAAGTACTCGTCCATCGGCCGGCCGTTCACCAGAAGCTGGCCCGAGCCGAGCTTCATGCGGACGCGGGCGATCGAGGTCTTGCGCTTTCCGGTGGCCTGGATGACGTCGCTCGGGCTAGGCAAGGGGAAGCTCCTCCGGCTTCTGCGAGGCGTGGGGATGCTCGGGACCGGCGTAGACGCGCAGCTTCGACAGCATCTTCCGGCCGAGCGGGTTCCTGGGCAGCATGCCGCGGACGGCGGCGCGCACGACGCGATCGGAGTGCGCCGAAGCGAGCAGCTTGTCCGCCGTGATCGAGCGGACGCCGCCCATGTAGCCCGTGTGGCGGTAGTAGGTCTTCTGCTCGCGCTTGCGGCCGGTCAGCACGACCTTGTCGGCGTTGATGACGATCACGTGGTCGCCCGTGTCGGCGTGGGGCGTGAAGGTCGGCTTGTGCTTGCCGCGCAGCACGGTCGCGATCCGCGTCGCGAGCCGGCCGAGCACCATGTCCCGGGCATCCACGACGTACCAGCGGCGCTCGACCTCGTCGGCGCTCACGCTCTTCGTCGCAGCGAAGGCTCGATTGGCCATGTAGAAAATCCACTCCTCGCGGTCCGCAGCCGCAGTCGACCACGGACCCTCGTCACGATCGGGCTCGCCCCGAGCGGATCCTCGGGCGGTGCGGGACCCCCTGAGTGGATCGACGCGGGCCGTGGGCGAGCGGAACCGGGACCCCGCCAGGGGCCTCCGGGAAGCGCAGTTTTTACCCGACGGGACCGCTTCCGTCAATGGAATCGGGCGCTTCGCCGGCTGCCCGCGGCGCGGGTCCCGTATCGAAGTCGTCCCGCACGGCGACGAGGGTGAGACCGTGGGCCGGTGCGGTCGGTCCCGCCAGACCCCGGTCCCGCGAGGCCAGCAGCGCAGCCGCCCGCTCGGGCCCCCAGCGCCCGCGCCCGATCTCGACCAGCGTCCCCGCCAGGTTCCGCACCATGTGCCGCAGGAAGCCCTCCCCCTCGACGTCCAGGACCAGCTCGCCCCCCGCCTCCCCCGACAGCTCCAGCCGGGTGAGCGTCCGCACGGTCGTCTTGACCGACGAGCCGGCCGCCTGCAGCGCCGCGAAGTCGTGCCGCCCCACGAAGGCCCCCGCCGCCCGCCGCATCGCCTCGAGCGAGAGCGCCTCGGGCAGGTGGGCCCAGCGCGCCGCCCGCAAGGGCGACCGGACCCGCCCGTTCCAGATCTGGTAGCGGTAGTGCTTGCCCCGGGCGGCCCGCAGCGCGTCCCAGCCCGGCGGCGCCGGCGCCGCCGCCCGCACCGCCACGTCCGCCGGCAGCCGC
>JACKFD010000014.1 GCA_020632655.1 Spirochaetaceae bacterium | reverse complement strand
TGACTCTGCCGGGTCCTGCTGCTGATCGACGTGGCGACTCCCTCGTCGGGAGTAGCGTGCAAGGCGATGCAGGTTACCTGCAGTCGGGGCGTCGGGCCCCAGCTGCCGGCTCGCTGCCGGCCCGGCTTCGCTCACGAACGCGGCGTACGGTCCGCCGGAACTCCGGTCGTGGACCCGAGATTTCACCCGTCCCGCGTCCGCCTCGGAGACCGCCGCGAGGGGGATCAGCGATAGACTCGCGACTCGCTGGCCCGTCGCCGGGACGGAGCAGCCGGTACGGCGCGAATGCGTGAGGGAGGTCCGCAGTCATGAATGGGCCGTCGAGCGGAGTCGACCCCACGATCCCCGGCCGAGCGCGGCCGGCGCGATCGATCGGGGGCTGTCGCGCCGTGCGGCAGACCGCGATGTTCGTCGGACTCGCCTTCACGATGCTGACTGCCGTCGCGGGCCCTGCTCGCGCCGAGACCTCCGCCCCGCCCCCTTCCACAGCGGCCTTGCAGCCGACGCTCCCGGGCGCCTCCACCATTCCGACCGGACGGGAAGCGTCGGACCGCCTGGCCATCCTCGACCTCCTGCATCGCTACTCCCATCTCGCGGACGCCCTCGAGACGGAGGCCTTCGGCGCACTCTTCACGCCGGACGCGCGCTTCACGATCGTCTTCCCCGAATCCGCCCCCGGCCTCGCCCCGGCGCCCCAGGTCATGGGCTCCAGCCGGAAGGAGATCGTCGCCGCCCTGCGCGACCGACACGCGACCTTCCGCGCCGAGGGCGTCCAGCGACGCCACTTCCTGACGAATCCGATCGTCTGGGACCAGACGCCATCGAGCGCACGGGTCGCCGTCTACCTGCAGCTGCGCACGTCGACCCGCGGCGGCCCCTCCGCGATCGTCGGAACGGGTCGCTACGAGGGACGCGTCGTCGAGACCGACTCGGGCTGGCGCATCGCCGAGTGGACCCTCTTCTCCGATCAACGCATCGACTGATCGCCCGCCGCGCTTCGAATTTCGTCACCCGGGATCGGCGGATCCGGACGTCGGCGCCGACCGAGTAGCGGGATCGCGATGCCCGCCACGAGGATCGCCCCGCCGATCAGCTCGTTCGGCTTCGGCCAGTCCGAGAGCAGCAACCAGGCCAGCCCGAGCGTCATCGCCGGCGCCGTCAGACTCGCGAGCGTCGTCACGCGGGCCGCGAGATGACGCGCCGAGAGCATCAGACAGAGTCGGCTCGCGAAGGGTCCGAGCACGGCCGCCAGCCCCGCGTAGAGCACCTGCTCCCGGGGCAGCGCATCGAGCCGCGGCGCCTCGTAGAACGGGAACCAGAGCGCGACCGCCATCCAGAGCCGCAGCGCGTTCACGACGACCGGATCGATCGCGTGGATGAAGCGGCGCGTCACGACGGCGAGCATGCTGAAGCAGGCGGCCGCGCCGATCGCGAGTCCGGCGCCGCTCGTGAGGAAGGCGCGCGTCGCAATCTCGGCGGGATGCCCCTGGATCACGAGGAGCCCGACGAGGGCGATCCCGGCGCCGAGCCAGAAGCGGCGATCGACCCGCTCGCCGAGCATCGCCCAGGCGAAGACCGCGACCAGCAGGACCTCCGCCCGGAGCAGCACGTTCAGGAGCGCCGGGGAGAGGACGGCGATCGCCCGCGCGCTCGCGACGTTGCCGAAGAGCGTGAAGGCAGCGAGCAGCGCCGCCACCCCGAGGTCGGCGCGCAATCCCGACGCGCGCAGGCTGCCGGCGGCGAGACGCTGGCCCAGGACGAGGAGGCTGTTGGCGAGGGCGGCGACGCCGAGCAGGAGGAGCACGCTGTGCGCGGGGTCGCCCGCCTCGTTCGCGAGCTTCCAGGGGATCACGAAGCCGGCCGAGCCGAGGGCCGCCGCGAAGGCCCAGGCGAGGCCCGTGCGACGATCGGCGGAGGCGGCCGGCATGGGCGGGAGGGATAGCCCGGACCCGGGGCGAAGTCGACGCAGGACACGCGGCGACGCGCGCACCTTCGTGCGGCGCGGCGCCGCGACTCCGTGGCTCTCCGCCCGTCGGGCGCTCCGGCATGCGGCTGCTCCGGCGAAGGCCCCAGGCAGAGATGTTAGGCGTCGGCTATCGACGGATCCCCCGTCCGGAGGCGCCCATGGACCGTCCGACCCGATCGCTCGCACTCTGCCTGGCACTCGTCCTCGGCGCGCTCCCGAGCACCGCATCGGACCGCGAGGGGAAGCGCCGACTGCGCCACGATCGCGTGGAGAGGACGGTGCGACGCGCGGCCACCCCGCGCTGCCACCCGCGCCCGACCCGCCGCCTCGACCTCGTCGTGAACCTCGACGCGGACACGCCCGCGACGCCATTCGCCGGGATGGGCATCGACGTGCCGGCCCCGTTCCGCTCGGTCGTCACGGTCCACGATCGGGACGCGGAGCCGCGGGAGCTCTCGATCGAGTGGCACCGCGAAGCAGAACCGGGCACCTGGACGATCTCGATCGGGCCCGTCTCGGCGGGTGGCGAGGATGCGGATGACGCGACGAGCCCGACGAGCGAGGCGTGGGTGCATTCGACGGTCCACTTCGATTCCCACGGCCGACTGCTCGAGCCGCGCAGCCTGTCGGTTCCCCTGCGATGGGCCGACGACGGGACCGAAGATTCGCGCGAGAAACAGAATCGCGGGCGCCCGGGCGAGAGCGAGCACACGATCGAGGTTGCCCTGTCGGGCCCCTACGGCGCGTCGACACAGTTCTTCCAGTCGAGCCTCGAATGGGCCGTCGAAGACGACGGCGCGGGGTGCCCGGAGCACCCGCGCACACGCCGAGTCTGCCGGCTCGATCCGAGCTGGGCCGCCCTCAGGCCGATCGAGGATGTCGGCTCGATCCACCTCACGTCCCGTGGCCGCCTCACGACGAGCGCCTACCAACGCGTGCAGGGCCACCGCTTCGATCTCGAGACCGGCGTGCGCGCCGAGGCCCCCTCGGACGTCCTCGTCCCGAACGTGCCGATCCCGCCCCGTGCGACGGAGTCGATCCGCCTCGTCTTCGAGCTCGACGCCGACGGGCCGATCCTCCCGGGCTCCGTCGATCCCGTCCGGAGCGACCGAGCCTTCCCGATCCCGGTCACCACATTCGACTCGCTGGGCCGAAGCCACTCCACGACGCTCCGGGTGGCCCGAAGCGGTCCCAGCCACTTCACCTGGGCCATGACGACGCCCATCCCGGTCCACGAGCCCGATGTCGGCTCGATCGGCGCTGGCTCGCCTCGCGTATCGGCCAGCCTCGTGAATGCATTCTTCTCGGTCGTTCCACCGAGCGTGATCGAGGAGCTCTTCGATCGCCCGCCCGGATTCAAGTTCGTCTCCTCCGACCCGGGATTCCTGGCCACCCACCTGCCTCGACTGGAGATCGCGACGCAGGGACCGGTCTTCTCGAACGCACCCCTCGAGCGCGTACTCGGTCGTGGGACCTTCACCTTCGACGAGGAAGGTCTGCTCGCCGGCGTCGAGGTCGAGGGACTCCCCATGTCGCCGGGCATGCGGCCGATCCTCCCGGCGCCGATGCCCTGGGACGCGGACCCCGAACAGTCCCTCGAGCTCGACGCGGGCCTGGGTACGACCCGATTGGGCGAGACCGATCGCGTACTCGAGACCGAACAAGACGGCCATGCAGCCGGAACGATCGCGAGTCTCTTTCTATCCGAGCAGCTCGTGCTCGTCGCGACGGCCAGCTCCGGGATCGCCGTTCCCCTCGCAGAGCTCGCCTTCGCCGAGGCCGGCGAGCCGATCTGCGCCTTCGCCTGCTCGAACGGTCGCGACGACGACGGCGACGGCAGGACGGACCATCCGGAGGACCCCGGCTGCCGATCGCCCCTCGACGACGCCGAGCAGGCCCTCGAGATCGCCTGCGACGACGGCCGCGACAACGACGGCGACGGGCTGATCGACCATCCGGCCGATCCCGGATGCCTCGACCCGGCGGACGACGACGAGTCCCCCGTCGACGAGGGCGTGCATCCGCCGGATCGACGCCGGAGGCCCTATCCTCGGCGGCGATGACCGAGACGCCTCCCTGCCCCTGGGCCCCCGCCGACGATCCCCTCTACCGCGCCTATCACGACCTCGAGTGGGGCGTGCCCGAGCGCGACTCGCGCGCGCTCTGGGAGAAGCTCCAGCTCGACGGCTTCCAGGCCGGCCTCGCCTGGATCACGATCCTGCGCAAGCGCGAGACGATGCGGAAGGAGTTCGACGGGTTCGTGCCGGAGAAGGTCGCGCGCTGGAGCGAGCGCCGGATCGAGAAGGCGCTCGAGAACCCGGGCATCATCCGCAGCCCGCGCAAGGTCCGCGCCGCCGTCGCCAATGCCCGCGTCTACCTCGACATGCGCGAGGCCGGCCTCGACTTCGCCGACTACCTCTGGGACTTCGTCGACGGCCGACCGATCGTGAACGGTCCGAAGAGCTTCCGGAGCGCGCCGGCGAAGACCCCGCTGTCGGAGCGGATCGCGAAGGACCTCAAGCGGCGCGGCTTCTCCTTCTGCGGTCCGACGATCGTCTACGCCTTCATGCAGGCGGTGGGCATGGTCAACGACCACGAGCGCCACTGCCCGCGCTTCGAGCAGGTGCAAAGCCGCTGAGCGCAGACCGACCTCGCGCCCGGTCTCGCGCGCCGCGGCGCTCGGGAAGCCCTCAGCGCTCCGCCCCCTCCACCCCCAGCGCCCGCTCGAGCTGGCGCGTGATGCGCTCGGCGATCACGCGTGGCTCCGGCGGATCCGGACGGGAGAGCCAGGCCGCGAGCTGGATCTGCATGACACCAAAGGCGGTCACGGCCATCACGTGTGGATCCTCGTCGACGAAGACGCCCCTCGCGATCCCCTCGCGCACCAGCCGGGTCCAGCTCTCGATGCCCGCCTGGAAGGTCGGACTCGCCTCGACGTCGCCGATCGCCCAGGAGCGCCCCTCGCGCAGGTCGACGCGGAAGTAGTCCGGGTGTGCGCTCAGGTAGTCGACGAAGGCGTGCACGCCCCGGGCGAGCCGCGCCCGCGCGTCGCCGTCGCCTTCGAGCGCCTCCGAGACCCGTTCGAGGAACGCCCGGCCCCGCGTCTCGTGCAGCGCCTCGAAGACCTCGCGCTTGCTCGGGAAGGTCGCGTAGAGCGTGTTCAGCGAGATGCCCGCCTCGCGCGCGAGGTCCTGCATCTTCGCCGCGTGGTAGCCCGCCTGGCCGAAGACGCGCTCCGCCGCGTCGAGCACGACGCTCCGGTACATCGCCTCCCGCGCCGCCACGACCGGCGATCGCCCCCGCCTCGCTGCCGCCAATGCCCTACCCCTCGGGGCCCGTCCTGGCCCCGCCGCGCCCGACCAGACGGACCCGAGCTCGAGGCCGGGCGCCACACGCACCCTAGCTTCTTGAAAAAGGAATCTCAATTACTATTCTCGAACCCATCAGTACTGCGTGGCCCGACCGCGCGGCGATGGGCGAAGCGCCCGGGCCCGCGACGGCTGCACCCCGCGCCGACGAGGAGCCAGCCATGGCGATCGACTACGACCCCTTCTCCGCCGCCGTCCGCCAGGATCCGCTGCCGATCTACAAGCGCCTGCGCGACGAGGATCCCGTCCACTACATGGAGCCGTACGACGCCTGGGCGCTCTCGCGCTTCCAGGACATCTGGGACGCGTCGTCGAACGACGACCTGATCGCGGCGAAGGGCACGACGCCGGCGCAGCTGCTGACGAAGGACCAGCCGGTCGCGCCGATGTTGAACGTGATGGACCCGCCCCTCCATACCCAGCTGCGCAGCGTGATCCGGCAATGCTTCATGCCGCGACACGTGCGCTCCCTCGAGCCGATCGCGCGTCGGCTCGCGAACGACCTGCTCGACGAGGTCGCCGACCGCGACGAGTTCGACGCGATCGGCGACTTCGCGGCCCGGCTCTCGGTCGCCTCGGCCTGCCTCGCGATCGGCCTGCCGATCGAGGACGGCCCGCATCTGACCGAGCTCGTGCAGGGCTTCTTCCATCACGATCCCGACTCGGGCGGCGTGACCGAGAAGGGACTCGCCTCCCTCGCCGAGCTGACGGCCTACTGCGAGGACCAGATCAAGGCGTTCCGCAAGTCGCCGACCGACGCGCCCCAGGGCCTCCCGCGGCTCGCGACCTTCGAGATCGACGGAAGGCGCTTCTCCGATGCGGATGCGGCGTCGCACGTGTCGATGCTCGTGATCGGCGGCTCCGAGACCTTCCCCAAGGTCTTCGCGAGCTGCCTGCGACGGCTCTGGGAGTACCCGGACCAGCGCGCGATGCTCGTCGCCGACCCGAGCGGCATCGTCGACGCGTTCAACGAGGTACTCCGCTACGACATGCCGACGCAGTTCCTCGGCCGTACCGTCAAGCGCGACCTCGAGCTGCACGGGCGCACGCTGCGCGCGGGCCAGGCCGTGATCTTCCTCTACGCCTCGGCCAACCGCGACGAGCGCGAGTTCGAGGATCCCGACCGCTTCGACATCCGCCGGCGCGCGCCGCGCTTCCTCTCCTTCGGCGCCGGCCACCACGCCTGCCTCGGCACCCACGTCGCCCGCATGGAGGGCAAGGTCTGCCTCGAGGTCATGCTCGAGCGATTCCCTGGATACGAAGTCGACCTCGATCGCGCGACGCGCTTCCGGACGGAGTTCGTGCAGGGCTTCTCGTCCCTACCCGTCCGCGTGCGGTAGGCGCCCGCGCGCGACGCGGCGCCCCCGGAATCCGGTAGAGTCCGCCCTCGAGCCAGCGCGAGGGCGGACGGATGACGGAGCTTCGTGGTCCCGGGATCCCGATCGGATGACGACGACCCGTCGGCCGATCGAACGCCTGGTAGCGACATTCGTGGCCGGCTGGCTCGCCTTCGCCTGCGACGCCGGCCCCACGGATCCCGGCGATGCCGCGACCACGGAGTCCGAGGTCCGCTACGCCCCCCCGCCGCCCCGACCCACCCTCGTCTGCCCCGACGCGAGCGAGACGCGCAACGCCTATTACGGCGACCTCCACGTGCATACGGCGCTCTCGAGCGACGCCTGGATGTTCGACGTGCGGACGACGCCCGACGACGCCTATCGCTACGCCTTCGGCGGCGAGGCCTGGCTGCCGCCCCTCGACGAGGCCGGTCGTCCGACGCGCCGCGTCGCGAATCCGCGGCCCCTCGACTTCATGGCCGTGACCGACCATGCGGAGTTCCTGGGCGAGCTCTCGATCTGCACGGACCCCGAGGCGCCGGGAACCGCGAGCGCGCTCTGCCAGGCGATGCGCAGCGGCGTCGGCCGCGCGCCCGAGCTCGTGAAGCAGATCTTCTCGCCCTTCCCGGGGCGGGACGAAGCGACCTGCGGCGACGACCTCGCCGAGTGCCTCGAGCGGTCGGGGCGGGTCTGGGGGGAGGTGCAGGCGAGTGCGGCGCGATGGAACGTGCCCTGCCGACAGACGACCTTCGTCGGCTACGAATACAGCTCCCATCGTCTCGGGTCGAACCTCCATCGCAACGTGATCTTCCGCGGCGCCGCGGTCCCCGCGCGCCCGATCAGCTACCTCGAGGCGAATCGCGAGGTCGCACTCTGGGAGGCCCTCGAGCGCGAGTGCCTCGAGGCGGGCACGGGCTGCGACGTCCTCGCGATTCCACACAACTCGAACATCAGCAACGGCCGCATGTTCGCTGTCGACTACCCCGGCGCCTGGACGCGCACGGCGAAGGCCGGGCAGGCCGCGCTTCGCGCACGTCTCGAGCCCCTGGTCGAGATCATGCAGCACAAGGGCGACTCCGAGTGCCGGAACGGCCTGCCCGGCGTGCAGGGCGGCATCGACGAGCTCTGCGACTTCGAGAAGTTCGAGGACCCGGCCTTCGAGAACGTGCGCGGCACCCGGGACGTGCCGGATTGCTACGAGGGGCCCGGCGCCGGCTGGTGGCTGCATCGCGGCCCCGACTGCCTCTCGCCCCGGAGCTACGCGCGTTATGCGCTGATCGAGGGGCTGCGCCAGGAGGCCGAGCTCGGGGTGAACCCCTTCAAGTTCGGCCTGATCGCGAGCACCGACACCCACAACGGCACGGGCGGCGCCGTCGACGAAGCGGACTATGCGGGCCACCTCGGCATCGGCGACGCGAACGCCGCCGAACGCGTCGCCCCCGACCCGGCCGCCGCCGGCAACGTCGCGAACAATCCCGGCGGCCTCGTCGGCGTGCTCGCCCGGCAGAACGGCCGCGACGCGATCTTCGACGCCCTCGAGCGGCGCGAGGTCTTCGGCACGAGCGGGCCGCGGATGGAGGTGCGGTTCTACGGGGGCTGGGCGATGCCCGACGATGTCTGCACGAGTGCCGAGCGACTCGCGATGGGCGATGCGCATGGTGTGCCGATGGGCGGGGACCTGCCGACGCGCGGCGAGGCGCAGGCGCCGCGCTTCCTCGCGATCGGCCGCGCGGATCCCGGGACCGCCGAGCAGCCCGGCATGCCGCTCGAGCGGCTGCAGGTCGTGAAGGGCTGGGTCGGCGACGACGGCGACCTCCACCAGCGCGTGTACGACGTCGCGGGCGGGCCGGGCTCGGCCGAAGGCGTCGACCCGGCGACCTGCTCTCTATCGAGGGCGGCCTCCGCGGCCGGCGCCCGCGAGCTCTGCCGCGTCTGGCAGGATCCCGACTTCGACCCCACGACGCGCGCGCTCTACTACGTGCGCGTCGTCGAGGCCCCGAGCTGCCGCTACTCCCGACTCGAATGTCTCGCACTCGACTCCGCCGAGCGACCGGCGGCCTGCGACGACGTCTCGATCCCGCGCACGATCCAGGAGCGCGCCTGGTCCTCGCCGATCTGGTACACGCCCTAGCCGGCCGCGGCGACGTCCCGCGCAGCGCGATCGCCCCGCCCCGCCCCGGGACCGCGCCTTCTCAGTCCGCCCCGCCCCGCCCCGGGACCGCGCCTTCTCAATCCGCCCCGCCCCGCCCCGGGACCGCGCCTTCTCAGTCCGCCCCGTCCACCCGCGGCACGAGGTGCTTGCCGACGACGCGCAGGCTCTCCATCACCTCGGCATGCGCAAGGCCTCCGAACTGCATCAGGCACATCAGGCGGTCGACGCCGAGCGCGTCGAAGGCGCGCAACTTCGCGAGACAGCTCTCGACGTCGCCGATCAGGCAGGTGTCGTAGGCAGCGACCGCCTCGTAGACCTCCTCGGGATCGAGGGGCAGGCCCGCGCGCTGGCGATTCATGAGCGCGATCAAAGGCACGGGATCGTCGAGCTCCGCCTCGGTCGGCGGCGCCTCGGGCCCGTCGATCATCGGCGAGGAAGCCGCGCCGCCACCCTGGATGCCGCGGATCAGCCCGACCCAGTTCTCGCGCCGCACGCGGAACACGTTCGGCGCCTCGTTCATGAACCAGAGCGCCGCCTCCGCGGCCCCGCTCGCGACGACCTCCTCGCGCGTCTCGCGACAGTGCACGATCGTGAAGATCGCCCTGGCGTCGTTCACGAAGGCCCCCGCCGGCCGACACTCGGCGAGCCCGCGCTCGTAGGCCTCGATCGCGCCCTTCGTCAGCGCAAGCGGCGAGAAGTTCGCGGAGCCGAGCATCCCGACCCCCAGGCGCCCCGCGATCTCGCAGGACTCCGGCCCCGTCACCGTCTGCCAGAGCGGCGGATGCGGTCGCTGCAACGGCCGCGGCACGATCTCCCGCTCGGGCACGCGGATCAGCTCGCTGTCCCAGGCGAATCGATCCCGCGTCCAAATCGCGGCGATCATGCGCATCGCCTCCTGCAGCTCCGCCCGGGTGCGCTCGGCGTCGACGCCGAAGGTCTCCCACTCCGCACCCCCCGAGCGCGCGAGGCCGAGCTCGAGACGGCCGCCCGAGATCACGTCGAGCCAGGCGGCGCGCTCGGCGAGGCGCACGGGATGATGGATCGCGAAGGGTGCCAGGATGCCCGAGGTGCCGAGGCGGATGCGCTCCGTCCGGCCGGCGATCGCGGCGAGGATCATCTCCGGCGCGGAGCTGATGCTGAAGGCCGGGGCGCTGTGGTGCTCGACCGCCCACCAGCAGCCGAAGCCGCCCTCGTCCGCGGCGCGCGCCTGCTCGAGGGTCTCGTGCAGCAGTCGCGCGGCGTCGATCTCGCCGGTCGGGCGCGCAGGCTGCAACTCGGAAAAGACGTCGATCTTCATGCGGCGGGCACCTCCCCGGACTCGCCCTTCCTCCGCAACCGCGCGTCGCGCACGACCTGTGCGACGATCGGCGGCGCCGTCCGAGCGAGATAGTCGATCGTGCGCCAGAAGCCGGCGATCCGGAACGCCGTGACGAGCCCCGCACCCTGCACGATCGGCTGGCCACAGGTGATCGTGTCCTGGCCCGTCAGCCAGAGCCCCTCGACCGGCGTGCGCGCATCGAGACGTTCGACGAGGGACCAGTCCGTGAAGCGCTCGGGCACCTGGTCGAGACCGACGGCGCCGCCGCCCTCGGCGCCCAGGTAGTGCTCGATCGAGAGCGGCGTCGACACGTCGACGAGCTCGATCGCCCCCTCGAGCTGCGGGTAGAAGCGAAGCAGGAGCGCCACCAGCCGATCCGCCCAGGCCTGCTTGAGCGCCTCGTAGTCCCGTCCGCGCCGCCGCGTGCGGCGATCCGCGAAGCGCTCGAACCAGGCGTACTCCGCCATGCACAGGATCTGGCAGGTCGTCTTCGGGTCACGCTGCCCGCCGGCCGACTCGCGATCCTTGATCGACGGAAACGTCACCATGATCATCGGATCGTGCGCCGGGTCCCGCGGATCCCGCATGAAGTCCTCGACCGCGCCGAACATGTCGCCGTCGTCGCGGGTCGGGTGGTACCAGAGGTTCGCGCAGGTGAGCCCGAGGGCCTCGGCGCTGCCGCGCAGGCCGATGTTCGCCATCACGAAGCCGCAGGACTGCCCGATCGGCAGCCTTCGCGGGATGCCCAGCCGCTTGGTCACGTCGTCGCAGACGAGCCGGCCGAAGGTGTTGTGGTAGCCCGTGCTCGAGACGACGCGACGGCAGGGCACGATCGTCTCGTCCGCGAGGCGCACGCCCGTCACCCGCTCGCCCGCGCGGTCGACGAGGATCTCGGCCACCTCGGCGCGCACGAGGACACGACCGCCCGCGCCGGTCACGACCGGCACGAGCCGCTCGGCGATCGAGCGGGAGCCGCCTGCGGGATAGGCGCCGCCTTCGATCGCGAGCCCACGCGCGACGCAGGCGCCGAGCAGGAAGCTCGCGCGATCGGGCGGTGCGCCCGTATCCATCCAGGGGCCCGCGAGCAGACCCGCGAGGCGCGGCTCGTCCGTGATCTCCTCGAGCACGCTCCGCAGACTGCGGCCCGCGAGGCGGCGCCACGTCTCGCCGAGCACGAAACGATGCCAGAGCTTCTGCAGCCCTTTCGGCAGCGCCTTCGAGAGCACGAAGAGCGGGAAGCGCTTGAGTACGGACTCCGAGACGCGCAGATACGCGTCGATCGCCTCGCGCTCGTCCGGGAAGCGCGCGTAGAGATCGGGCAGATGCGCCTCGTCGTGCTTGATCGCGAAGGGCGACCCGTCGCCGAGCACGATCCGATCGAAGGTGCCGTCGGGCTCGCCCATGCGCTCGAAGCGCAGCGGCATCTCGCGCCCACCCGTCGCGAGCCAGAGCAGGTGACCGGAGTAGGGCACGAGGTAGTGGAGCCCCGAGTCGAAGAAGTGCCCGCCCTTCAGCTGGAACTGGTGCGAGCCGCCGCCGGCGACGTAGTGCTGCTCGAGGACGAGGACGCGCTGGCCCATGCGGGAGAGGACGGCGGCGCAGGTGAGACCCGAGAGGCCACTGCCGATCACGATCGTGTCGATCGCATCCGGGATCTTCTCGGGCGAATAGCGGTCGGCGAGCGGACCGCGGAGCATCGAATCGGCCACGACCCCTCCCGAGCGGCGCACGCCGGGACCGCGACGTACGGGCCCCGCCCCGGCACACGCTAACGCGACCCCGCGCCGCCGCCAGACGGCGTCGCCGGGTGCGATCACTGCGCGCGGTCCCGCTGGCCGATCCGATGCGGGCGGTTTTGCGAGGCGACGGCCGGCTGTATGCTCGCCGCCCGATCGCCGGAACCGCCGACGCGCCAACGCGCCGCGTGGCGGCCGGAGCGACGGGAGGGGCCGGGGGAGGGGCTGCGGGTTTGGCGGATCGGGACGAAGCCGGTTGGCGCGAGAGGCTCTACGTCGTCATCTTCGAGGCCGACACGCCGAGCGGCAAGGCCTTCGACGTGGCGCTCCTCGCCGCCATCGTCGCGAGCGTGGTGGCCGTCTGCCTCGACAGCGTCCAGGACTTCAGACAGCACCATCGCGAAGCCCTCGTCGCCGCCGAATGGCTCTTCACGGGCCTCTTCTCGATCGAGTACCTGCTCCGCATGGCCTGCGTGCGCCATCCGATTCGTTATGCGACGAGCTTCTACGGGCTCGTCGACCTGCTCTCGATCCTGCCGACCTACCTGAGCCTGATCATCCCGGGCAGCCAGCATCTGCTCGTGATCCGCATCCTGCGACTGCTGCGGGTCTTCCGCGTGCTGAAGCTCGGTCGCTACGTATCCGAGAGCCAGGTCCTGATGACGGCGATCCGGAACTCGCGGGCGAAGATCACGGTCTTCCTCTTCTCCGTGCTCACGATCGTCGTCGTGATCGGAGCGGCGATGTACCTGATCGAAGGGGCCGAGAACGGCTTCACGTCGATCCCGCGCGCGATGTACTGGGCGATCGTCACGCTCACGACCGTGGGCTACGGCGACATCACGCCGCGCACGACCGTGGGCCAGCTCGTCAGCTCGCTCCTGATGGTGCTCGGCTACGGGATCATCGCGATCCCGACCGGCATCGTGACCGCCGAGCTGACCCAGGCCGCGCATCCGCAGCCCGTGACGACGCGGACCTGCCCCGTCTGTCTGACCGAGGGCCATCGCACGGACGCGCATTTCTGCCGGGACTGCGGCGCCCAGCTGCTGCGCGACGTCGATCGCGCCGCGACGAGCGGCGACTAGCGCAGGGCGGCGCCACGCCAGCGCTCACTCCCCGTAGACGTGCAGCCTCCGATCCACGTAGATCCCACCGAGTACGGAGATCGTCTCGAGATCCGCGTAGTGGACCGTTCGGATGCCGGCTTCCTCGAGCGCATCCCCGATCGCGATGCTGCCCCAGTCCACCCGAGCCCGGAATGGCGGCCAGACCGGGATGTCGACCGTCTTCCAGGAGCCCGCCTGTCGGCCTTGCGCATAGGGCGCGCCTTCGAGATTCACGTCGAGGGGCAGAGTCGTCTGGCTGTAGAGCAGCCCCCCGACGCATCCGCTCGAGCCGATCGCGATCGCCAGCAGGGCCAGCCCGGTCGTGCTTCGTCCGATCCGCACGATCATTCTCCGTAGACGATCGTGCGGTAGCGCGCGTAGACGAACCCGAGGATCGCGAAGCGCTCCTGATCCGCGTGGCGGATCTCCGTGATGCCACCGTCGCGGGCGGCGGCCTGGGTGCCCGCATCACCCCAGGCGACGAGTCCGAGCACGCTCTGGGCCTGGCTCTCACCCCGCTTCGAGCCGAGCTGCGTCCGGTCGAGGTCCTGGTCGAGGGGCAGCTTCACGTCCATGAACAGGCAGCCGCTCAGACTCGCTACGACGAGCGAGAGGAGCGCCGCCGGAACGAGGCGCGGGAATCGGTGATGGGTCCACATGAAGTCTTCTCCTTGTCGCGGCTCGTCGCGTGGACGCGCCGGCTTCAATCGAGCGTCTGATGGCGAAGGGCGATCTCGTCCCAGGTCGACCGGCTGCGCCCGGGTGCGAGTCGTCCTTCGAAGGCCTCGAGCGCCCTCAGGAGGTCGCGCCGGCTCAGCAGGCCGATCACGCGATCGCCCTCGACGACGAGCAGACGGCGATGGTGTCCGTGGGTGAAGCGGGCCGAGATCGCGAGCAGGTCTTCGTCGGGGCGCACGGACTCGACCTCGCGCGTCATGTGCTGCTCGACCCGGCCCTCGGGCCATCGCCCCTCGATCGCCTGCGCGAGCACCCGGATGCAGTCGTGCTCGGAGAGGACGCCGCGTAGCCGCCCCTCGCGATCGACGACCGGTGCGCCCGACACGCCGCGCCGGACCAGCGTTCGCACGGCCTTCTCGACATCGTCCTCCGGCCGCACCGTGACGAGGCCCTGCTGCATCACCTCACGTGCCGTGGGAATCGCCGGTCTCGACATGGCCCGCCCTCCTCGTCCGCGCCCGCGGCCGGGCGTGCACCGGGCGGGATGCATCGGGCGTGCCAGGGACGGGGCGCCGTCGGACCGCCGACGCGAATCGCCGGGCTCGCGACACGGGGCGCATGCGAGGTCGGGCGCCGCGCGGCGTGGCGATGGACCGCACGCGCAGACGGGCGTACGGACGCGCGCCGAAGGCGCTCAGCCGTCGGGGGCGATGCGTCCCGTGATCTCGTCGGCGTAGGTGTGGATGCGGCTGTGGATGTCGTAGCGGTCCTGCTCGCTCAGCCCGGATCCCTCGAGCGTCTCCATGAGATGGTCGAGGAAGGCGCGCAGATGCCGCAGCTCGATCCCGAGTCCGGCGTGTACCTGGCGCATCGGGCGTCCCGTGTAGCGCACGGGACCATCGAGCGCGGCGGAGAAGAACTCGCGCTGCATCGTCTGCAAGCGATCAGCCTCGATGCCCTGGAAGAAGGGGCTGAGGAGCGGATCGGCAAAGACCCTTCGATAGAAGTCGAAGACCATCCGGGCGACGGCGGGCTCGCCGCCGACGCGCTCGTAGAGGCTCTGCGTCGCCTCACTCATCACCCCGCCCCCTTCCGCAGCACGCGCCCGAGGTGGACCCGGCACGTCGATGGTCGGCAGGCTAACACAGCGATCCCGCAGACCACGTGATCGTGCGCCGGACGAGGCGGTATGCTCCGCGCGCCGAGGTCACGCACGCGCGGTCGCCCGGCCGGAGGAAGAACGCATGACGCCCCGCTGCCTTCGAAGCGGCTCGATCGGCCTGCTCGCCCGCGTCGCCGTCGTCGTGCTCGCGCTTGCACTCGGTCTCTGGACCTCCGCCCCGACCGCGGGCGAGCCGGGAACGACGCCTGCCCCGACGCCCGCCTCGAACGAGACCGAGGCGCCGGGTGCCGCGCAGCGGGCAGCCGCGCTGCTCCAGCCCTTCAAGCAGGACCTGCAGCAGGCCCTCCGCGAAGGGTTGGCCCGGGGCCCCGTCGAGGCCGTCGCCGCCTGTCGGCTGCGCGCGCCGGAGATCGCGCGGGCGCAGTCCCGTGACGGCGTGCGCCTCGGACGCAGCAGCCATCGACTGCGCAACCCCGCCAACGCGCCGCCGGACTGGGTCGCGCCCGTGATCGACGACTGGCTCACGCATCCCGAGGACCGCGCGCCGCGCACGCTGCCGCTCGGCGAGGGTCGGACCGGCTACGTCGAGCCGATCCTGCTGCAGCCGCTCTGTCTGAGCTGCCACGGCGATGCGATCGCGCCGGACCTCGCCGCCCGGATCGAGCACCTCTATCCCGAGGATCGCGCGACGGGCTTCCACGTCGGCGAGCTGCGCGGCGTCTTCTGGGTCGAGCTGCCCGACCCCGACTAGCGGGCGTCAGTCGGCACCGAGCGGCCCCGGGACGACTTGCGGCGTCGACCGGCACCGAGCGGCCCGACGCCGACTCGTCGCGCTGGCCGCCGTCGAGCGGCTCGCTCAGCCGAGGCCTTCGATCCGTCCGTCGCGCACGTCGATCGAGGCGGCGCGCGGCGCGCGCGGCAGGCCCGGCATGCGCAGGATCTCGCCCGTCAGCGCCACGACGAACCCCGCCCCGGCGGCGATGCGCAGCTCCCGGACCGTGATCTCGAAGTCGCGCGGACGGCCGCGGCGCTTCGGGTCGTCGGAGAGCGAGCCCGGGACCTTCGCGATGCAGACCGGCAGCCCGCCCAGTCTGAGCCGATCGATTCGCGCGAGGTCGTGCCGGGCGCGGCCCGTGAACGCGACCGAGCGGGCGCCGTAGACGCGGGTCGCGACCGCCTCGATCTTCGCGGCGATCGGAGCGGCGCGCGGGTAGATCGGCTGGAGTCGACCGGGCTCGCGCGCCGCGTGCTCGACCAGCACGCGGGCGAGCGCCTCGCCGCCGGCCCCGCCGTGCACGAAATGATCCGCGAGCGCGAAGGGCAGGCCGAGCTCGCGACAGCGACTCTCGACGCGTGCGACCTCCTCGGGCGTGTCGGCGGCGAAATGGTTCAGGGCGACGATCGGCGTGAAGCCGAACGTGCGGGCGCTCTCGACGTGTCGTTCGAGGTTCTCGAGCCCGCGCCCCACCGCCTCCGCGTCGGGGCGCTCGAGCGCCTCGAGATCGACGCCGCCGTGCATCTTGAGCGCCCGGATCGTCGCCACGAGCACGACCGCCGAGGGCTCGAGACCCGCCTCGACGCATTTGATGTCGAAGAACTTCTCGGCACCGAGGTCGAAGCCGAAGCCCGCCTCGGTCACGGCCCAGTCCGCGAGGCCGCTCGCCATGCGCGTGGCGAGCACGCTGTTGCAGCCATGAGCGATGTTGGCGAAGGGCCCCCCGTGCACGAAGGCGGGCGTGCCTTCGAGGGTCTGCACGAGATTCGGGCGCAGCGCCTCGAGCAGCAGCGCGAGCATCGCCCCCGTCACCCCGAGCGCCGACGCGAAGACCGGCGCGCCCGCGCCATCGAAGGCCACGAGCGTCCGATCGAGACGCGCGCGCAGATCCTCGACCCCGCTCGCGAGACAGAACATCGCCATCACCTCGCTCGCCGCCGTGATGTCGAAGCCCGCCTCCCGCGGCACGCCGTTCGAGGCCCCCCCGAGCCCGACCACGATCTCGCGCAGCGCACGGTCGTTCATGTCCATCGCCCGGCGCCAGAGCACCCGCCGCGGATCGATCCCGAGCGGATTGCCCTGGTGGAGGCTGTTGTCGATCTGTGCAGCGAGCAGATTGTTCGCGGTCGTGATGGCGTGGAAGTCGCCCGTGAAGTGCAGGTCGATGCGATCCTTGGGTGCTACCTGCGCCCGGCCCCCGCCCGTGGCGCCACCCTTCATGCCGAGCGCGGGGCCGAGCGAGGGCTCGCGCAGCGCGAGGCACGCCGACTCGCCGATCCGCGTCAGCCCGTCCGCGAGACCGATCGCCGTCGTCGTCTTGCCCTCGCCTGCCGGGGTCGGCGTGATCGCCGAGATCAGCACGAGGCGACCGCGGGGCTTCTCGGGCAGCCGATCGAGCACGGAGAGCGCGACCTTCGCGACGTCGTCGCCGTAGAGCTGGAGTTCGCCTCGGTCGAGGCCGAGGCGCTCGGCGATCTCGACGATCGGCCGAAGGGAGATCGAGCGCGCGATCTCGATGTCGCTCTGCATGGACGTCCTCCCGGAATGCCCGCCGAGTCTTCCCGCTCGCGCGCGCCGCGGCAAGCAGCGCGGGCGGTTGGCAGACGAGGGGTCGTGGGACACACTCGCTCCTTCGCGCAGGCCTCGACGCCCACGCAACGGGACGCCCACGCAACGGAAGGGGACGCGACGTGAGCCGCCGAAAGAGAGCGCCCGCCCTCCGGCGTCTTCGGATCGCCCTCGTCCTCGTCCTCTCTGGACTCGCGCCGATCGGGCTGTGGCCGACCGCCGCAGGCGCCGGTTGTCAGCCGATCGAAACCGCGCCGCTCGCGTCCCGCCTCGTGCCGCGCGTCGAGACGGGCCGCCTCGCGAACGGCCTCCGATACGTCGTCGTGCCACGCGACGGCGAGCACTCCGTCACGGTCCGGATCGCCTACGACGTCGGCAGCCGGCGGGATCCCGAAGGCCTCGGCGGACTCGCGCACGTCCTCGAGCACCTGATGTTCGATGGCTCGCCGACGATCGGGCCCGGCGAGCATTTCCGCCGGGTCCGCGACGTCGGCGGCCGGGTGAACGCGATCACCGACTGGGACCTCACGGACTACGTCGAGACGATCCCACCCGGCGCCTTCGATCGCGTGCTCGCCTCCGAGGCGGATCGCATGCGCGGCGTCGCCCTCTCCGACGACGGACTCGCGACCCAGCTCGCATCGATCGAGGAGGAGGAGGCGCTGCGCCTCTCGAACGTGCCCTACGCCGTCGGCGCGTCGGCGTTCCTGTCGCGGCTCTGGGCGGGGACGCCCTATGCGCGCTCGCCCCTCGGCCCGAAGGCCGAACGTCGCGCGATCCGTCTCGAGGACGTCGCGCGCTTCCATGCCGAGCACTACGCGCCGGGCAACGCGCTCGTGGTCGTGGTCGGCGCGATCGATCCCGCCGAGGCGCGCCGGGTGATCGAGACGCGCTTCGGCGACGTCCCTCCGCGCGCCCTGCCCGCGCCCCCGCCGCCCGTCGAGGTCGACGCCCGTCCGCGCCACGTGACGCTCGCAGACCCGCTCGCGCCCGTCCCCGTCTACGGCCTCGTCTGGCACGCCGTGCCCGCCCGACATCCGGACGCCCCCGCCGTGGCCGTCCTCGACGACCTGCTACTCGGCCATCGCGATGCGCGCCTCGCCCTCGCGCGAAAGGGTCGCCTCGCGCTGCAGGCCTACTCGATCTCCTTCGCCCTGCGCGAAGCTGGCCTGCTCAGCTTCGTGTTCGCGCCCCGCACCTTCGCCCGCTTCGCGGAGATCCGGGAGGAGGTCGAGACGCGGGTGGCGCGGCTCGCGCGCGAGGGGCCCGACGCCGCCGAGCTGTGTCGCGCGATCGTGCACGAGCAGAGCGAGGGGCTCGCCGCCGTCGACACGAACGAGGGGCTGGCCGGTGTCGTCGCGCGGGACATGGTCGAGACGGGTGAGCCCCTCGCCTTCGTGCAGCGGCTCGATGCGCTCGCCGCTCTCACGCCCGAGGCCGTTCGCGACGTCGCCCGGCGGACCTTCGAGTCGGCGCCTTCGACGCTGGTGATCGCTCCGACCGGGCCGATGCGATGGCTGAAGCCCGTGCTCGAGTGGCTGCCCGACGCCGTGGGCGCGTCCCTCGAGCGGTCTCTGTTGTGACGCCCGCACGAGCAGGCGATCGCGGTCGTGCGCGAGCGCATCAGGCGCTCACGATGCCCATGCTCGTTGCGGGGCTCGCGACAGGGCTTGCCTGCGCGCAGACACCGCGATCGGTCGAGCCGCCCGACGTACACGGCCGTGCGATCGAGCTCGGATCCCGCTGTCTCGAGCCGACGCCGTCCGGGCTCGCAAACGTTCCCCTGCCCGCGGACGCGCATCGGGCGGTGCTCCCGGGCGGCCTCGACGCCGTCGTCGTCGCATCGCCCTACGCCGTTCGCGAGTCGCTCCGGATCAGCCTGCCCCGCTCGGCCTTCGCGTCACCGAGCTGGGCGCGCGCGGTCCTGCTCGCCTGGTCGACGGGGGAGCTCGCAGCGGAGCCCGAGGCGCTGAGACGGGCGATGCGGGCGGGCGGCGTGAGCACGCGAGCCGGCCTGGCCGGGGATCGCGGCTTCCTCGCGTTTGAATTTCCGGCCGGTCGGCTCGACGACGCCATCGCCGCGCTCGCCCGGCTCTTCGAAGCGACACCGATCGGCGACGGGCCCTGGGCCGTCCTGCGACCCGAGCTGGCGTTGCTGCTGATGGCCGAGGAGCTGGCGCCCACGACCGCCGCACGGCGGCTCCGGCAGGCGGTCGAAGACGGGCCCGAAGCGGCGCGGGCGGCGGGCGCGCGGGCGGCGCTCGATGGGCTCGATCCCGCCACCCTCCACGCCGCGCTCCAGCGCGGGCTCGCCACGCCCGGCGTCCTCGTCGCCTACGCCGCCCACGCGCCTTCGGCCGCGGATGGCTTCGAGCGGCTGGTCGCGGGCCTCGAACGCGCGCCGGGGCGGTCGATCCGCTTCGCCGCGCGCGATCGGGCGCCCCGCGCATCGCAGGCCTCCGGCGAGGCCCGCGCGCCCGACCCGACCGACCCGGACCCGAGCGACGCGACGTCGACGCGGGACGACCGGCCGATCCTCCACGTCCTCGATCAGCCCGGCGCACGCCAGGTCGAGCTGCTCGCCTCGCGACGCACGCCGGGCCTCGACGGGGCCGCTCGGGCGACGCTCGAGATGCTCGCCAGCCTGCTCGGCGACGCGACGGCCGGTCGTCTCTTCGAGGATCTCCGCCAGCGGCAGGCCCTCGCCTACGAGATCGGGGCCGTGCAGGCCGCGGACCACTTCGAGGTGCGCACGCGCACGCGCCCCGAGCGCGTCGCGGCCCTCGTCACGGGCATCGAGGCACATTGGGTCGCCCTCGGCAGCGTCCCGCTCGAGCCCTGCGAGGTGGCGCTCCTGCACGACCGGATGCGCGGCGCGCTCGCGCTCGAGGCGGACGCCCCCTCGGCGCGACTCGACGCGCTGCTCGAAGGCTTCGATCGCGAGGACGCGCTCCCGACGCTCGCCGAGCGCGCCGATCGCTACGCCGCCATCTCCCGGGAGCATCTCGAGTGGAGCGCCGACGCGCTGTCCGCGACGCCGCCGGACTGGTACCTCGTGGGCGACGCCGAGACCCTCGCGGACCGCCTCCTGCGCGCCTTTCCCGAGCGCGTGATCCGCATCCACGACGCCGGGCTAGAGCGGATCCGCGAGCGCGTCGGACGTTAGGCGGCCTTCCGTCGGGCCGATGCCGGTCGCCTCAGCCCCGGGGCGGCCGCGCGGGGCAGTGCTCGTTCTGCGCCATCAGGTCGAAGATCGCGGGCACGGCGCGCTTGTCGTCCCGGCTCAGCGTCAGCACGATCGATTGGTGGGTCTGGCGCGGAAGCACGAGGCGCGAGACCGGCGCGTGCTCGGCCTGCATCAGCTCGTAGAGGTGCTCGCTCTGGCGGCGCAGCGCCCGGGACTCCGACGAGCCGTAGAGGATCAACGTCTTCGGCACGCTCGCCCGCACGAAGGGCACGACGGACCCCAGCCTCGCCCAATCCGGCCGCCCGTCGTCGAAGCGCGCCTCGAAATACCCACGATCGGCGCCGACCCGCCAGGTCTCCTCGTCCATCAGGTCGTAGGCGGCGCCGCTCACGAGCGCGAGCCCGCAGAGACTGGCGGCGGGAAAGCCGGCCCCCTCGAGCACCACCGGGTCGAATCCCGTGCGCGCGGCGAGCCAGGCGCCCGCCGAGTGCCCCGAGAGGTAGAACGCATCGGGATCGCCGCCGTGGCTCGGCACCCGATCGCGCAGGAAACGCATCGCCGCGCCCACGTCCTCGAGCTGATCCCGCCAACCCACCTCGGGCTGGAGCCGGTAGCTGATGATCGCGGCGCCGACGCCGCGGGACGCGAAGTGGCGACCGATGTTGCGGAAGACCTCGGCGCCGGCGGCCTCGGTCGCGCGATCGCCGGAGGTCCAGCCGCCGCCGTGCACGAAGACGAAGGTCGGCCAGGCGGCGGCGCCCGGCGCCGGCACGAAGAGGTCGAGGCGATGCTTGTCGGGATGCGCGGCGGCATCCGAGCGATAGGCGAGGTCGAGATGGGTCTGCGCGGCCGGGAGCTCCGCGGCCTCGTAGAGGAACGCGACACCCACCTGCTCGAGCATCGTCTGGCACCCGAGCCCGAGCGCCGCCGCCACGAGCATCACCATCACGGAATGCGCCCGACGCGTCCGTCCCCGGTCGTGCTTCGCGTCCCGCTCCACCGAAGGCACGACGCGTCTCATGCCCCCGGCACCTTGAACGCGACCGACCGCACGAAGGCCTCGAACTCGCGGAGATAGGCATCGAAGTAGTACTGCGCCGGCGCCATGTACTCGAAGCGGTACATCCAGGTGCCGACCGGACAGCCGTACTCGACCGTCCGCTTGAGCAGGCCGATGTCGTTTCGATGGCGGTAGTCGATCCGGTAGCAATCCCGGTTGCCGACCCGGGCCGGCTCGTTCGAGACCACCTCGAGCCGGGCCACGCCGTCGTCGAGGCGTCGGCTGTCGAGGGAGAGCGCCGCGATCTCCTGGAGCGTCATGTCGTCCCGGATCGAGCGGTTCGTCCCCTTCACGACCTGGCTCTTCGGCCAGCGCCGCATCCAGACCTGGTTCAGCTCGTCGCCCTGACGCGTGAAGTGCCAGACGCCCCCGAGCGCCTCGTACGACGCCCAGCCCCAGTCGTCGAGCCCCGACGCCGTGATCTGGATCGAGGCCAGCGGATGCGGCCCCGGGCCCTTCGCCGTCGGCGACCAGATCGGCGCGCACCCGAGCGAGCCGACGAGCGCGAGAACGAGCAACGCCGCGACGCCGCATGCGCCGGACCATCGACTCCCGATCCTCATCGACTGGACCTCCCCCGTCCTTCCGCCTCGAGCTCCTCGACGTAGCCCCGGATGTACGCCTCGTCCGTCGCACCGGGCGCGAGCGCGAGGTAGCGGCGGAAATGCGCCAGCGCCGCGCGCGAGGCCTCGGGTGCCCGCACCCGCGAGGTCTTCCGGTAGTAGCTGAGCCCCAGCTCGCGGGTCGCCGCGGCGTCGCGCGGATCGAGCTCGAGGGCATGCTCGTAGGCCTCGCGGACGCGATGGATCGAGGGCACCTCGTAGCCGTTCATGGGCTTGTCGCGCTGGCCCTGCAGCGCGCGACCGAGCAGCACCCAGGCCTGCGCGTCCGAGGGGTCCGACTCGGTCGCGAGCTTCGCCGTCCGTTCGGCGGAGCGGAAGACGCCCGCCGCGAGCTCGAGCTCGGCCTGTCGTCGCGTGGCCGGGTGGACGTTGCGCCGGAAGGTCGCGGGATCGGCGATCGGCGGCTCGACCCGATTGCCTCCCGAGAAGCGCGTCCCGAGGAGCTGGCGATAGTTCGTGATCCGACCCGTGACGAAGGGCGGCGCCACGTAGGGCATCCAGGCGAGGGGCCCCTGCTGGTGCAGCTCCTTGCGGTAGTCGAGGGTCATCTGGAAGAAGTCGGGCGTCGCCTTCACGTCGTAGCCGGCGGCGGAGAGCAGTCCGAGCCCCTCCTCGTCGGCCTTCACCTCGAGGTCCTGGGGCAGCATCACGGCGGTCGAGATCGAGTAGGCCTGGGCGAGCATCTTCGCCCCGCCCCCATAGCTCGAGAGCGAGCTGCCGACGCCGATCCAGGCCATCGCGTCCGCGCGACCCTTCGCGTCGCGGCGCAGCACGAGCGCATGGCGATGGATCACGTGCGCGAGCTCGCGGGTCAGCACCGTCGCGAGCTGCGTCTCGTCGGTCATGCGCGCCAGCAGACCCACGTGCAGGTAGATCACGCCGTTCGCGAAGGAGTAGCCGTGCATCGCCACGTCGGAGATGACCTGGACCCGGGGCGTCACACCCGCCTCGACCAGGGACGAAGGCGTCACGCGCGCGAGCACCCGCGCGAGGTAGGCGTCCATGGCCGGATCCTCGAGCACGAGGCCGCTCGACTCGATCTCGAATTGCGTCTCGCGGGTCTGCTTCCAGAGGTAGGCCTCGTCGTCCGCGAGCGAGGCCGTGCTCTGCTGCGCGTCGAGGGGCGCGAGCGGCACCCGCGCGCACCCCATCGCCGTGCCGAGCACGGCGAGGCCGAGCAGCAGGATCGCGCCCGCGCGTCGACCACCGCTCTCCCGGATTCGATGTCGCGATCCGCTCTCGCGTGCGCTCATCGATCCATGCCCTTCAGGACCATGTCGACCAGCTTGCGATTCGAGGCCTCGTCGCGCAGGTCCGAGAGGGGCATCGAGACCCGGTTGAAGTAGAGGATGTCCCCGCTATCCGACTCGACGAGCGCGAGCGTCAGCTCCGCCGGCGTCGCCCCCGGCCCCCCGTAGCTACCGGTGTAGAGCGCCGCCGCAGCGCCGACGCCGACCAGCGCCTGACGTCCCTTGGTCGGAATCGCGTCGGTCGCGATCATCAGCACATAGGCGTCGGCGTCGGTCCCCGCCAGCAACGCCCGGGCGTCGGGGCCGAGCGTGTAGTCGAAGTCCTTGATGCGCGCGGGGAAGACCTGCGTGAGGTCGTAGGTATGCCGCAGGATCGCTTCCTTGACCGACTCGAAGAGCAGCCAGCTCTCGCCGGCCGGCGACAGCGTCCGCCGCGCATTCACGTCGGCGACCCCGACCCGGAAGTCGGGCCGCGGCCCCTCTTTTCCGGCGTAGGGCACGAAGCGCTTGCCCATGCCCTCGACCCGCTCACGAATCGCGTTGCGCGCGTGCTCGTAGGCCGCGTCGCTCCACTCGTCCACCTCCTGCTCGAAGTTGCCCTCGGACATCGCGTAGACCGAGACGAGCGGCGGGACGAGGGTGATCGTGCGGAGGTCGCTGAAGCGGACGGGGTAGTTGGGGACCTCGCGCCAGGGCGGCGGCGGCATCGCGCAGGCGGCCTGCAGGACGAGGCCGGCGAGCGCGGCGAGCCCGACGAGCCAGGTGCTGCCCCGGGCGCGTCCGGGCGGGGTCTCGAACCTCATCCAGGAAACCTCCACTACCCGGGCGAACGAGGCCGGGTCTGGTCTCGGATCGGCACGGACGCACTCCGGGTGTAGTCCGCGCGCGGCCGGCGGCCACTATAGTCGGCCGACGCCGGGGCGAACACGCTCACACGAGGCCGGACATGCATCGGGCGGGCGGGGAAGCACACGCCGGGCGACCGGACGCCGCGACGTCGACATGCGCCGAGCGATCCGCCCGCAGCCGCGACGTCGACATGCGCCGAGCGATCCGCCCACAGCCGCGACGTCGACATGCGCCGAGCGATCCGCCCGCAGCCGCGACGTGGTCGCGCGCGAGGCGTGCCGGCCCGAAACGACGAGGCCCTCCTCCGGATCGGAGGAGGGCGCTCGCCCGAATCCCTGCGACGGGAGGACTACTCGGTCGCCGTCTCGGCGGCCGGTGCGTCGTCGCCCCCGAACATCCGCTGCCAGAAACCGCGCTTCTTGCCCTGCCCCCGCTCGATCGCGTTGGCGCGGCCCTTCTCGCCCTTCTCCTTCGCGGCCGCGGCCTTCTCCTTGCCCTTGGCCTTGCCCTCTTCCACGTGCTCGCGCGTGCGCTCGCGCACCTCCTCGGCCTTGCGCTCGGTCTTCTCGTGGCGCTCGTGCATGCGCTCCTTGGCCGCCTCGGCGTCGTCGCTCGCCTCCTCGCCCTTCTCCTCCATCTCGCGGCGCCGCTCCTTGGCGCGCTCCTCCATCGCCGCCCGCCGCTCGTCGGCCTCGGCGCGGATGCGCTCCTGCTCCTCGCGCGCCTTGCGCATGAACTCCTCTTTCTCCTGCTCGGACTGCCCGCGGACCTGGCCGATCGCCGGTGCGGCCACCAGCGCGATCGCCGCCGCCAGCACGAGGAAAAGACGTGTGATCCGACCCATCTCGTTCTCCCTTCCTTGAACGGCCTTCCGTGGCCGACTCGAATCGTGCATGTAGCGCGTCCCCGCGTCGGGCGGCATCCGGCCCGGACGGGTCATCGACGCCCCAATGCCATGCCGGGCCGATCCGTCACCCGCCCCGCCCGGCCCCCCCGGCCGGAGCCGCCGCGGCGCCGCGGGCCCCCGCGAAGAGGCTCGGGTTCCCGAAACGGTGCAGCGTCCGGCTGACCGCCTGCTCGCGGAGCCCGTGGAGCAGCTCGATGCGACCGCTCGCCGTCACGGGCTCGTCCGCGACGTGGATCCCCGCCAGGACCGCCGCCCGCCGCAGGACGGGGGAGACGACCGCGCGCCCGTCCGTCGCCGGCCCGACGACGCGGATCCGCGCGACGTCGAGCGTCGTCAGACGCGCCGCGAGGGCCTCGTCCGACTCCGCCCCGGCGCGGGACTCGACGACCTCGACCCCACAGGTCCGCGCCGCGGACCGCACCCGTTCGAGCGCGCCCTCGTCCGCGTCCGGCAGCGCGCGGATCAACATCCCCGCGATCGGCCGGTAGCGGAATACGTTCGACTCGGCGGCGAGACCCGTCGGATCGTGCGCGACACCGAAATGCGTCTGCCACCAGCGTAGATCCGATGCCTCCGCCCGCGCGGGATCGAGCGCCCGGGTCGGCCGCCACGTCCCCAGCTGGCGCACGTAGTTCGGCCCGCCCGCCTTCGCACCGGGACCGACCGCGGAGCGCTTCCACCCGCCAAAGGGTTGTCGGCGGACGATGGCGCCCGTGATCGGACGGTTCACGTAGGCATTGCCGACCTCCACGCGCTCGATCCAGGTCTCGATCTCCTCGGGGTCGAGGGAGTGCAGCCCGCCGGTCAGACCGAAGGCGCCGGCGTTCTGGATGCGGATCGCGTGATCGAGGTCCCGGGCAGGGATCAGGCCGAGGACGGGACCGAAGCACTCCGTCCGATGGAGCCACGAGTCGGGCGCCACACCGAGTCGCACGCCCGGCGTCCAGAGCTCGCCGCCGTCCCGCGGACCGAGGCAACGCGGCTCGACGAGCCATCGCTCCCCGGCATCGAGCTGCGTGAGCCCCCGGCGCAGCCGTTCGCTCGCCGGTCCGATCGTCGGCCCCATCGACGTCCCGGGCTCACGCGTCGAGCCGATGGAGAGACTCTCGACCGCATCGACGAGCTGACGTCGGAAGCGCGGCGACGCGTAGACGGGGCCGACGCAGATCGCGAGGCTCGCAGCCGAGCATTTCTGCCCGCTGTGGCCGAAGGCCGACTGGACGAGGTCGCGCACGGCGAGATCGAGGTCGGCGTGGGGCGTGACGACGAGGGCGTTCTTGCCGGAGGTCTCGGCGAAGAGGCGCAGATCGGGGCGCCAGGATTGGAAGAGCTGCGCCGTATCGATCGAGCCCGTCAGGATCAAGGCATCGACCGAGGTCACGAGATGCCGGCCGGTCTCGTCCTCGGGCACGCGAAGACAGACGAGCAGATCCCGCGGCACGCCCGCCGCGTGACAGCACTCGACGACGAGCTCGGCGCAGCGCGGCGTCTCGGGAGCCGGCTTCACGACGACGCCGTTGCCCGCCGCCAGTGCCGCCAGCACGCCACCGGCCGGAATCGCGACGGGAAAATTCCAGGGGGGTACGACGCCGACGACGCCGAAGGGCTCGAAGCGCACGTCCTCCGCGAGCAGCGTGGGATCCTCGAGTCCGGTCGCCGCCAGCCCGTAGTATCGGGCGAAGTCGATCGCCTCGGACACCTCCGGATCCGCCTGGGCGAAGGTCTTGTTCGCCTCGTGGACCATCGCCGACACGAGCTCGCCCCGCCGCCGCGCCAGCTCGTCGGCGACCGCGTAGAGCACGTCACGCCGCTCGGCCGCACTTCGCCGCGACCAGTCTGCCTGCGCCCGACGCACGCGATCGAGCGCCTCGTCGACGGCCTGACGCCGGGTCTCGACGGGCGTGCGGGGCGGAGAAGGAGGCTCGGCCAGCACGCGGGCCGCCCAGGCCCGGTTCGATGCCAGGGCCGGATCGGTGTCGGGCTCGTTGTCGAAGGCGGTGTCGGGCCCCGAGCGTGCCCGCGCGGCAGCGGCGGGTCGCGCCTGGCGGCGTCGAGGCGTGCTCGAGACGACGTCGCGATCGGCGGCCGAACGACGGAAGCGCTCCGCCTCGGTCTCGAAGACGGCCGAGCCCGGTTGCAGGTTGAAGAGCGAGCGCAGGAAGTTGCCGGGGGAGGCGTTCTCGTCGAGTCGGCGGAAGAGGTAGCCGACGGCGACGTCGAAGTCCTCGGCCCCCACGACCGGCGTGTAGAGCAGCATGTTGCCCGACTCGGCGCGCACCTCGCGCGCGAGCGCCGGCGCCATGCCCTGCAGCATCTCGAAGCCGACGTGTTCGGTGACGCCGCGCGCTCGAGCGAGTCCGAGGGCAAAGGCCACGTCGAAGAGGTTGTGGCTGGCAACACCGATCCGCACGCCTTCGAGACACTCGGGACGGAGCGCCCGATCGAGGCATCGCTTGTAGCTGGCATCGACCTCGTGCTTGGTCGCAAAGGGCGCCTGCTCCCAGCCGTGCAGCGCCGCCTCCACCCGCTCCATGGCGAGATTCGCCCCCTTCACGAGGCGGATCCGGATCGGCCCACCGCCTCGCGCGGACCGGGCCTTCGCCCAGGCGAGCAGGCGCTCGAGCGCCTCGAAGGCGTCGGGCAGATAGGCCTGGAGCACGATGCCCGCCTCGAAGTCGAGGAAGCGATCTTCGTCGAGCACGCGCATGAAGGCCTGCAGCGTGAGCTCGAGGTCGTGGTACTCCTCCATGTCGAGGTTCACGAAGGTGCGCGGTCGACTCGAGCGGGCGCGGTCGAAGAGCCGCTCCAGGCGCTCCACGACGCGCTCGAGGCTGCCCGACCAGTCCCAGTAGTCGAGCTGGGACGCGACCGACGAGAGCTTGATCGAGACGTAGTCGACCTCGGGCCGATCGATCAGCGCGAGGGTCGCCTCGAGCCGCCGCGCGGCCTCCCGCTCCCCCAGCACGGCTTCACCGAGCAGGTTCACGTTCTGCGCGTAGCCCGCCTCGCGGGCCCGGGCGAGATGACGCGCGAGTCGCTCGGGATCGGCGTCGAGGACGAGATCGCCCACCTGTCCACGCATCCGACGCCGCGCGAGAGGCATCACCAGACCCGGCAGCCAACGCGAGAGCCAGGCGCCGAGGCGCAGCAGTGCACGGTCGGTCGCCGGCAGGAAGCGCGGGAGCGGCGCGTCGGCGACCAGTGCGCGCAGCTGCTGCGCCGCGATCTCCGGCTCGTCGGGGCGCACGACGCGATCGATGAAGCGCATCGCGAAGGGGACGCCCTGCGGATCCTCGATCAGTCGGCGGAGCGGCGCGAAGGCACGCTGCTCGCGGCCCGTGGTCGAGTCGATCGCCGCCCGCAGCCAGCGGTCCACCCGGTCGATCGCCTCGTCCTCGAGCGAGGGCGTGTGCATGGCGCGATCTTAGGCGATCCTCGGGCCGATCACCGCGGGCGGCTCGCGACGCGTCAGAGTGTGACCTCGATGCGCAGGGTGCCGACCACGACGCCCTTGCCCGACACGCCGCCGGGTCGGTGGATGACGTGCAGATCGGGCTTGAGCTGGACGGCACCCGTCAGGGCGAAGCGGTAGAAGAGCTCGAAGGCCGTCTCGTCGGAGTCGAAGCCCGCGCCCGTGCGGTCGCTCAAGTCGACCCAGCTGACCATCGCACCGAGGGCGTCGTCGGACCGCGCATCGAAGGGGCCGACCGCCACGACGCCCAGGCTCGCGTGCTGGGCGGCCGCACTCACGTCGGCATCCGCCCATCCGTATTGTGCGAAGACGTCGAGGCCACGACCCGGGTCGTCGTCGCTCCGATCCGGCTTCGGCCTCGCGAAGCGCAGGAGGCGCTGCTCGGCGAGCACGAAGAATCCCGTCGTGCCGTGGTCGCGCCCCCCGTCGAAGCGATCGAAGCGACCGGTGTGATGCCAGGGACCGGCGGCGAGCCGACCCGGCCCCGGCGCGACGCCCTCGGACCAGCGCAGACCGACCTCCCCGATCAGGAAGGCGTGACTCTCGAGATCGTCGTCGAAGAAGCGGCGGGGGCCGCTGTTGCCCGTGGTGAAGCCGGTCGAGCCGGTGCCGTCGAAGAGCGCCATGCCGGCGTAGAGTCCGGAGGTCGGATAGAGGAAGACGAGTGCGCCGGTCGAGGGCTCGGGATAGGTCGGCAGCGGAAAGATCGTGGGGCTGAATCCGGCCGACGAGTTGACGAACTCGCCCGCCACGTCGACGAAGGCGAACTCGCTGTTCGCGTCGAGCTTCCCGAGCTTGAGCCGGACGCGTTCACCGAAGAGCTCCTGCTGGATCCACAGCTCGGCGAGCTGCACGCGGTCGAGGTCGTTGTCGATGTTCGAGTAGACCTGGAAGTCGCCGACGTCGCCCGAGCCGCTTCGCCCCCAGTATCCGTAGCCGTCGGCGAAGACCGTCGCCCCGGACCAGCCCGCCAGCTTCCCGAGGTCGAGGGAGACGTTCAGGTCGACGAGGCTTCGCACGGCCTCCCTCTGGCGGAGGGCGCCCCGAGACGGAACCGAGGCGTCGACGATCACGGTCGACTCGACGTCGACACCGCGCTCGGAGAGCCGATCCCGCAGACCGCCCCAACCGCCGGTCAGGCGGTCGCTCCTCCGGAGCACGTCCCAGATCGAGCCCGGCTCCGAGGTGTCGGCGGGCGGGCGCGTCTTCCGCGCCGGACTCGAGCGCGCGTCGCGATTGCGCTCGGCGCCGCGATGCACGGGATCGGCCCGGAGCGGCTCCGCGGCGAGCAGCACCAGACCCGCGACCGCGACGAGCGAGGCGACGCCCGACCCCTCGCGCCCGCTCCGCCCCGCACGCGAGATGCCTCGTTCCACGCCTCGGCGTCCCCCCATCGCGCGCGATCATCGCACGTTCCGGAGCCGACGGGTCCGCTCCACCCGCCAGAGCCGGTCCGGAATCGGAGGAGCCGCTTCATGCTCCAGATCGGAGCCGGAATCGGAGGAGCCGCTTCATGCTCCGGATCCGAGCCGGAACCGGCGCGTCGCGCCGACGACCTGATGGAGCGCCCGCGAGGCGACCTCGGCGTCGTGAGCCAGCTGCTCGGCGCTCGCGGCCGTATCCGCGGTCCGGCGATCCACCTCGAGGATCGTCCGCGTGATGTTCGCAGCGGCGCTCGACTGCTCGCAGACGGAGCTCGACGCCACCTCGAGCAGGGACTCGATCTTCGAGGCGGAGTCGACGATCGAGTCGAGGGCGAGGCTCACGTTCGACGTGACGCGCACGCCCGCCGACACGGCCCGCCTCGCCTCCTCGACCCGCTCGGAGGTCTCGCGCGCCGCCTCCGAGCTTCGCAGCGCGAGCGTCCGGACCTCCTCCGCGACGACGGCGAAGCCCTTGCCGACCTCCCCCGCCCGGGCGGCCTCGACCGCGGCGTTGAGCGCGAGCAGGTTCGTCTGGACGGCGATCCCCTCGATCACGTCGAGGATCTGCGAGATGTTCGTCGAGGACTCCTCGATCGCCCGCATCGCGATGGCCATCTCGCCCATCTCGCTCCGGCCGCGGCTCGCGGCCTCGCTTCCGGCGACGGCGATCCCGCTGGCCTCGACCGTGATCGCCGCCGTCGATTCCGACATGCGCGCGATCTCCTCCGCCGCCGTCGAGATCTCCTGCACGCTGGCCGCCTGCTTCGCGGAGCTCTGCGCGAGGACGTGGCTCGCCGCCGAGACGGCGTCCACCTGCTTCTCGAGCATGCGGGCGCTGCGGATCACCTCGACGAAGATCGACTCGAGCTTCTCGACGAAGCGATTGAACCATCGGGCCACGTTCCCGAGCTCGTCCCGACTCGACTCGTCGAGCCGGGCCGTGAGATCGCCCTCTCCCTCCGCGATCTCGTGGAGCGCCAGATCCAGCTCCGCGATCGGCTTCACCGTCGTCCGCAGCATCACGAGACCCGTGACGACGGCGGCGAAGAGGCTGCCGAAGACCGAGGCGAAGATGCCCGACCGGGCCATCCACGCGACCCGCGAGATCGCCGCGATCTCGGTGTTCACCTTCGCCTCGCCGACGGAGACGAGCTCATGGACCGCGTCGCGGAACGACGTCGTCTGCTCGCGGTAGCTCGCGTCGACGGCGCGCAATGCGAGCGTCGTCGCGACGTACCGATCGAAGGCGCTTCGGTAGCGATCCGAAGCGGCGCGGTAGGCCTCTGCCATGCTCTCCGGCCCCGAGCGCAGGGGGACATCGAAGGTCCCCGTCCCGAGCATCCCGTCCATCGCCCGCTCGAGGAAGGCGAAGGCCTGCTCGATCTCGGGCAGCACCTCCTCCGGCGGATCGCCCGCCTGGAGTCGCTGCATGTGATGGAGGGAGGTGAGCAGACCGATGTTGCTCTCCATGCCGCCATCCGCGGCCTCCCATCGCGCACGCAGGCCACCCTTCCAGCTGTAGGCCCGATCGGGATGCCGGGCGAGCTCCTCGACAGCGCCGTCGCCGACCTCCTCGAGCACCTCGCCGAGCTCGACGAAGCGGGCCGCCTCGACGACGAAGGCGTCTCGCGCCGTCACGAACTCGTCGTGAGCCGCGAGCAGGCGTCCGAGCGCGTCGAGGTAGGCCACCCGCTCGAAGCGCAGCGCCTCGAGACGTCCGCTCTCGATCACGCCCGACGACCCCACGGCGTCCAGGGCCCGGGCGAGCTCGACCTCGGCCGCCTCGACCGACGCGCGCGCCGTCGACGTCTCCCCGTCGAGCACCCGCTGCACCGCGAGCATCTCCCCCTCGACCGCGACGAGTGCGGCGCCGAGGCCCGCGAGCGCACGATGCGCCGGACCCGAGACCCAGGCCAGGGATCGGCCGAGGGAGCCCACGGCGAGGTAGCCGCTCACACCGCAGATCACGACGAGAACGGTCATCGCCGATAGACCGGTGGTGAGCTTGGTTCGGATCCGCACGACCGCGAAGCCTCCCGATCAGGCCGCGTGGACCAGGGGGGACTCCCCCGGATCGAAGCGCCGCGTCCGAACTTGAGCCGGGAACGGGGGCCTCCGGACGACGCCCGAGCCCGCCACCGAGGAGAACCCCCGGCGTGTCGCCCCACGGCGGATCGACGCGGGATCGGGAGCGCGGGATCAGGGCAGGAAGCGCATCCAGATCCGCTCGATCGCCTCGGCGATCAGCCCATCGCTCCGCTCGTCGACCTCGTAGAAGATCACGTTGATGCCGGCCGCCTGGTCGTCGTCCCCGTCGGCCGGACGTCGGATGCCGGTCACGTTCGCGAAGACCGAGATGCGCCGGGACTCGACCTTGAACTCGAGACGGATCGGCTGACCGCTCTCGAACTCGTCCTCGGTCTCGATGAAGGCGCCGCGTCGCGAGAGGCTCGTCACGACGCCAGTCGCACGCTGGCCCCCGGCCCGGATCCAGGCGATCGCATCGACCGGCACGCGCACGGTCTGACGGTTGACCTTCCAGCTGCGATTCGTCCGCGCCGCCGCAACGAAGAATCGCAGCTCCGGATCCGCGTAGGGTGCCCACAGGACCCAGTCGACGCCCGCCGTCCGGACGGCCTCGCGACGCTCCGCATCCGGTGGATCCCCGATCACGAGCCAGCGCGGCACGTGGTCCCGTGCGAGCTTGCGCACCTGCTCGAGGACCTCTCCGACGGCCGCGAGGTCGATCGAAGGCGACGAGATCAGGAGATCGAGGATCGGCTCTTCCTGCTGGACGAAGAGTCTCGCCTCGTCGAGTCCGGTCACGAGATGCACGTCGGCTTCGAGGCGCATCAGGCGCAGGGCGTCCGAGCCGAGCGAAGACCACTCGTCGTCGATCACGAGGATCCGCGCCGGCGCCTTCGCATCGGGCCGCGCGCCCCGCCCGGCGTGCGAAGCCGACGCCGCCGGACTCTGCACGCCGGCACCGCCCGCGCTCGCAGCGCTGCCTTCGACGATGCGCTCGATGCGCGGGCGCGGGAAGCCCTCGGCCGCGAGGAAGCGGGTCGCCTCCTCGACCGGAATCGCCGGAGAGAAGAGGAAGCCCTGGATCAGGTCGCAGCCCATCTTGCGCAGCAGATCCGCCTGGACCGGCGAGTCGACGCCCTCGGCGACGACCTCGAATCCGAGCGAGTGCGAGAGCGAGACGACCGCGCGTGCAATGCCCGCCGCGGCCGGGCTGTCCTCGATGTCGCGAAGGAAGCCGCGGTCCATCTTGACGACGTCGAGCGGGAAGCGGTTGAGGTACGTGAGCGCCGAGTAGCCCGTGCCGAAGTCGTCGAGGGCGATCCGCACGCCGATCGCCCGCAGCTCCCGGAGCGCGTGTCCCGTCCGATCGTCGTCGGCGAGCAGCAGGCTCTCGGTCAGCTCGACCTCGAGCATCGACGGATGCACGTCGAACTCGACGAGCGCATCTCCCACCACCCGCTCGACCTCGGACTCGCGGAACTGGGCGCTCGACACGTTCACGGAGACCGGCACGACGTCGAAGCCCGCGTCCAGCCACACGCGGATCTGGCGGCACGCCTCCCGCACGCACCAGGAGCCGATCTCCGTGATCAGTCCGCGCTCCTCGGCGATCCGGATGAACTCGCTCGGCCCGACGTATCCGAGATCCCGGTTGTACCAGCGCAGCAAGGCCTCGAAGCCGACGACCGTCTCCCCCTCGACCTCCACCTTCGGCTGGTAGTGGAGCGCGAGCTCGCCCCGCTCGATCGCGTGGCGCAGCTCTTCCTCGACCTTGCGCGAGCGGTCGGCTTCACGCGTGATCTCGGGGTCGTAGATCACGAAGCGATCCCGGCCGGCCTCCTTGGCCACGTAGAGCGCGGCGTCCGCGTGCTTGACCAGATCCTCGACGTCCGAGGCGTGCTCGGGATGCAGGGCGATACCGACGCTGCCGGAGGAGTCGATGGTGCGCTGGCCGATCGTGACGGGCTCGGCCATCAGCGTGATCAGGTCCCGTGCACGGGACTCGATCTCGGCGACGTCGCCTTCGAATTGCGTCACGATCGCGAACTCGTCGCCGGCGAGGCGATAGATGCCGACCGTCCCGCGCGACGCCCCGTTCGCTCCGGCCCCGAAGCGCTTCCGGAAGCGCGTGGCGAGGGTCTTGAGGAGCCGATCGCCCGCGCCGTGGCCCAGGCTGTCGTTGACCTCCTTGAAGCGATCCAGATCGATGTAGAAGAGCGCCGTCCGGACGCCGCTCTCGACGGAGGCAGCGAGGGCCGCCTCGAGCTGGGTGAGGAAGAGGCGTCGGTTGCCGAGGCCCGTGAGGCTGTCGTAGTGCGCGAGCTTGACGAGGTGGCGCTCGCCCTTGCGCTGCTCGGTCACGTCCCGCACGACGATGCCGCGCAGGCCTTCCTTGTCCTGCCGGCCCTGCTCGGCGGCGATCGAGAGCTCGAGCAGGCGCCCCGACGTCGTCTTGAGGACGCGTCTCTGCTCGGTCTCGTCGGCGAGCAGTCCCCGGATCGGGCCCGGCAAGGCGAGCGGTTGTTTCGGGTCCGTCGCCGAGTCGAGCAGCGCGCGGACGGGACCGATCTCCGCGAGCACGACGCCCTTGCGATCGACGAGCAGGCTGCCCTGTCCCGAGGCCGCATGCGCAGCGGCGGAAGCGCGCAGGATCGATCGCACGCGTCGCAAGGCGCGGGCCTGGCGCAGGTGGGCCAACAGCACGAGCGCCAGCGCCACCGCGAGGACGGACGCGGAGGCGGGCAGCTGGCCGACGACGGACCAGTCCGCGACGAGCGAAGCGAGCGGGGGCAAACCGACTCCGGATTGAGGGGAACGGTACGATCGCCCATATCGACGGGTCGAGGCCCTGCACTGAGTCCCGGAACGCCGTCCGATGAAGGAAGACGGCGGAGCGCCGGGGATGCATCGCGACTGCCGGCCCATCGCATATGCCGGTCGAGCGCGAAGGATCGCCTCTCGGCCTCAGCCCTCGAGCTCTCCGCCCAGCCCGACGACCGCGGGCGTGCTCCGATCGAGCTCGTCGAGGGCCTGGTCGAGCTCGCCCGGCGTATGCGTCCTGCGCGCAACGAAGGAGTAGGCGACCGGCACGACGAAGAGGGTGAGGAAGGTCGCGGACAGCACGCCGGCGAAGACGACGATACCGATCGCGCGCCGCCCGCCGGACCCGGGGCCGCTGCCGAGCACGAGGGGCAGCGCCCCGAGCGCGGTCGAGATCCCGGTCATCAGGATCGGTCGCAGGCGCGCGCGGGCCGCCTCGCGGATCGCCCGCTCGAAGGCGATCCCCTGGGCCCGGAGCTGGTTCGTGAACTCGACGAGCAGGATGCCGTTCTTCGCGGCCAGGCCGATCAGGATCGTCATTCCGATCTGGCTGTAGATGTTCAGACTGCCCGTCGTGTGCCAGAGCCCCGCATGTGCGCCGAGGGTCGCGAGGTGGAGGCCGGCCAGGGCGCCCGCCACCGCGAGGGGCACGGTCAACATGATGACCGCCGGATGGACGAAGCTCTCGAATTGCGCGGCGAGCACGAGGAACACGATCAGCAGCGCGAGCAGGAACGTGAAGTAGGCGGCGCTGCTCGACTCCACGAATTCGAGCGAGTCCCCGTCGTAGTCGAAGTGGGCGTCCTCGGGCAGGATCTGCCGCGCCATCGTCTCGAGGTCGTGGAGCCCGTCGCCGAGGCTCACCCCGGGCGCGAGGCTCGCCTCGATCGTCGCCGCGGGCAGGCGGTTGAATCGACGCAGCTTGCCGGCGTCCGCGCGCTCGGTGATGCGGACGAGATTCGAGAGCGGGATGAGCAGGCCGCTCCGATCGGAACGGACGTAGAGGTTCGTGAGATCGGTGGGCGAGGCGCGCTGCGCCGCCTCCGCCTGCAGCACGACCTCGTACTCCTCGCCGCGATCCTCGTAGGTCGTGACCCGCGCGGACCCGAGCATCGTCTCGAGGGTCCGGCCGACGACCGCGACGGCGACGCCGAGATCCGCCGCCCGATCGCGATCGACCTCGACGCGCAGCTGCGGCTGGGTCGGGCGGTAGCTGCCGAGCAGCCCGCGCACGCTCGGCACCCGCTCGGACGCCTCGGCGATCACCTGCTCCTGCCAGGCGCCGACCTCTTCGTGTCGCGATCCACCGACCACGAGCTGCACGGGCCGGCTCGAGGTGCTGCGACCCAGGGTGCTCGGCGAGATCGGGAACGCGATCACGCCCGGGATCGCGCTCGCCTCCGCGGCGACCCGACCCATCACCTCGTCGACCGTGACGTCGCGCTCGCCCCACGGCGCCATCACCGTGATGACCATCCCCGTGTTCATCGACGTGTCCGTCGTGTAGCCGAAGGGCACGCGCGTGAGCACGAACTCGATCGCCCCCTCGTCGACGAGCGGAAAGAGCACCTGCTCCTCGAGCATCTTCATGTGCGCGTCGGTGTACTCGAAGCTCGCGCCTTCGGGCGCCTGCATGAAGATCATGAAGGCGCCGCGATCCTCCTTGGGCTCGAGCTCCCGCGGCACCAGTCCGACGAGCCAGCCCGCGAGGGCGACCGTCGCGACCACGATCGCGACGATCACGCCGCGCCGGCGCAGCGCCGCCTCGAGCACGCGCCCGTAGGCCTCCTGCGAGGACGCGACGACGCGGCTCGCGAATCGAGCGAGCCCCGCGTCGGGCTGGGAGCGGGCCAGGATCTTCGAGCAGAGCATCGCCGAGAGCGTGAGTGCTACGAGGCTCGAGACCGCGACCGACACGGAGACGGTCACGGCGAGCTCCCGGAAGATCCGCCCCGTCGTGCCTTCCAGGAACGCGATCGGGACGAAGACCGCGATCACGACGAGCGTCGTCGCGATCACGGCGAAGCCGACCTCGCGCGTACCGCGGTAGGCCGCGATCAGCGGTGGCTCACCGAGCTCGATGCGTCGCTGCACGTTCTCGAGCACGACGATCGAGTCGTCGACCACGAGCCCGATCGAGAGGATCAGGGCGAGCAGCGTCAGCAGGTTGATCGAGAGGCCGAAGGCCCAGAGCCCCGTGAACGTCGCGATCAGGCAGATCGGCACGGTCACCGCCGGGATCAGCGCCGCCCGCTTCGTCCCGAGGAAGAGGTAGATCACGAAGACGACCAGGACCATCGCGATGCCGAGCGTGCGGTAGACCTCGTCGACCGAGGCCTGGACGTAGTCCGCGCTGTTCCAACCGGTCTCGAGCAGCATGTGCGGCGGCAGACTCGACTGGACGCGACCGACCTCCTCGATCACGCCGTTCGCGACGCTGACGGTGTTGGCGGTGGACTGCTTGACGATGCCGATGCCGAGGCGTGGATGGCCGTTCCCGCGGAAGCCGCCGGAGGACTCGAGGGGGCCGACTTCGACGCGCGCGACGTCCCCCAGCCGGACCAGCTGTCCCTCGTCACCGCGCTTGACGACGAGCGCGCGGAAGTCCTCGGCGCTCGAGTAGCCGCGATCGACGCGCACGGTCAGGTCGCGTTCGATCGACTCGATCCGTCCGGCCGGTAGCTCGACGTTCTGCTGGCGCAGGGCGGTCTCGACGTCCGCGACCGTCAGCTCGCGGGCCGCGAGGGCGATGCGATCCAGCCAGATGCGCATCGAGTAGTGCTTCGCGCCCGAGAGCACGACCCGCGCCACCCCGTCGACGACCGAGAAGCGGTCGACGAGCCGACGGTCGGCGTAGTCCGTCAGCTCGAGCTGGTCGAGGTCGGGACTGCTCAGGTTGAGCCACATGATCGGACTCGCGTCGGACTGGGCCTTGTAGATCTCGGGCGCGTCGGCCTCGTCCGGGATGTCGTCGCGCGACATCGAGACCCGGTCGCGTACGTCGTTGGCGGCGTTGTCGATGTCGCGGGAGAGCTCGAACTCGACCGTGATCTGGGAGACGCCTTCGCTGCTCTCGGAGACGATCTTGCGGATGCCCTCGATGCCCGCGAGGCGCTCCTCGATCGGCTTCGTCACGCGGTTCTCGACGACCGAGGCCGAGGCGCCGATGTAGGTCGTCTGGACCGACACGATCGGCGGGTCGACGTCGGGCAGCTCCCGTAGCGGGAGGTTCTGGAAGGAGAGCACGCCGAAGGCGATCAGGAGCAGGGAGAGGACGGTCGCGAGGACGGGGCGCCTTACGGAGGTATCGGAGAGCCACATCGCGGCGGCCTCAGGCGCCCGGCGGCGCCTGCTCGCGCAGGACGCGGACCATGCCGCCGGGCGGGATCAGGCTCGCCCCGTCGACCACGACGCGGCTGTCGGGCTCGAGTCCCGAGAGGATCTCGACGAAGCCGGGCACCCGACGACCGATCCGCACCTCGACCCGCTGCGGCGCATCGTCTTCCCCGAGCACGACGACGAACTGGCTCGACCCGATCGGGATCAGCGCCTCCTCCGCGAGGGCGAGACCCCGGCCGGGATTCGCCTCGAGGACGAGCGTCAGCAGCATCCCCGGGCGCAGCGCGTGATCGGCGTTGTCGATCTCGGCCCGCCCGCGGACCGCACGCGTCTCGGGATCCACCCGGCTGTCGATCGCCGTGACGCGCCCCTCGAAGCGACGATCGGGATAGGCGGCGCTGCGGGTCTCGACCGCAAGACCGGGACGTAGGATGGAGAGCACGGTCTCGGGGACGGAGAACTCGAGCTTGATCAGGTCGATGTCGTCGAGCGTCGTGATGCGATCGCCGGGCTGCACGAGGGTCCCGGGGCTCACCTCGCGCAGGCCGAGCACGCCCGAGAAGGGAGCCCGGATGCGCAGGTCCGAGAGCCGCGCCTCGATCTCGGCGACCTGCGCCTCGGCCGCCTCGAGCGCCGTGCGCACCTCGTCGTAGCGCGACTGCGACTCGGTGCCCGACCGCGCCAGGTCGGCCACGCGGCGATACCGGACCTTCGCGTCTTCGAGCCGGGCACGCGCCTCGGCGAGCTGCGCACGCTCCTCGCGGCTCCGGAGCGTGACGAGGGTCGTGCCGGCCTCGACGTGCTGGCCGTCCTCGAAATGCACCTCGGCGACCGTCTCGGTCGCGCGGGCCGTGATCACGACCGACTCGTTCGCCCGGGCCGTTCCGAGTGCCTCGATCCGATCGGCGAACGCCCGTTCGAAGGGCTTCCCGACGACGACCGGCGTCGGCGGGCGACCGCGCCCGGCGCCCTCGGTCGAATCGCCGCAGCCCGTCCATACGAGCAGCAGGCAGAGGAGTACGCCGAGCGATCCGACCCGCCTCGATCCAGCGCCTCCACGTCGCGGCCGTCTCTCGCGCGTTGCGTCGCGATCGTTGCACCCAGCCTCCGACGGAAAGCGACGGGCGTGGGCTCGACGGAACGAGTGCTTCGATCGGGGGACGGGGGAGCAGGACATCGACGCAGACACTATCAGGGCGGGAGCCCGTCCGGCAGGTGCCGCCCGGGCGCGCAACCGGCCTTGCGACCGGCGCCATGCCGCGTCCGCGTAACGACGCGGGGGGCGCTACGACGGCTTGCGCCCCGGCTTCCAGGTATCGAGCATCGCCCGCAGCGAGTGCAGCTCGACGGGCTTGCTCAGGTAGTCGTCCATGCCGTGGGCGAGGCAGCGTTCGCGCTCGCCCGATACGGCGCTGGCCGTCATCGCGACGATCGGAACGTTCCCCCGTGCCCCGCCGAGCGCGCGGATCTGACGCGTCGCGCCGAAGCCGTCGAGCGTCGGCATGTGGCAGTCCATCAGCACGACGTCGAACTCCCCCTCGCGCACCTGCTCGACCGCCTCCCGCCCGTTGGTCGCGCAGGTCACGGCACAGCCGATCTGCGCGAGCATGCTGCGGGCCACCAGTCGATTCGTGGCGTTGTCCTCGACGAGCAGGACCCGCGCATCGACGGCCGCGCCGAGCGTCCGACCGGCCTCTCCGCCGGCGAGCTTCGGCTGACGGTCGATCGGCAGCTCGAGGGCGACCGTGAACGTCGAGCCGACGCCCTCGGTCGAGCGGAGCTCGAGGCGCCCCCCCATGCGCTCCACGATCTCTCGCGAGATGGCGAGGCCCAGCCCCGATCCGCCATGGGTGCGCGTCGTGCTCGTGTCCGCCTGCTGGAAACGCTGGAAGATCGCCTCCCGCTTGTCCTCGGGTACGCCCACCCCCGAATCCCGCACCTCGATCCGGAGCCCGACCTTCTCGCCGGCGCGCTCCTCCCAGTCCATCGCGACCTCGACCGAGCCCACCCGCGTGAACTTGATCGCATTGCCCATCAGGTTCGTGAGCACCTGGCCGAGTCGCGTCGGGTCACCGAGGACGTAGGGCGGGATCTCGCGCCAGTCCGGCCCGACGAGTCGGAGCCGCTTCTCGCGAGCGACCGGCTGCATGCGTTCGAAGACCTCGGAGACGATCGCCTGGGGCGAGAAGGAGACGTTCTCGAATTCGAGTCGGCCCTCCTCGATCTTCGCGAGGTCGAGGGTGTCGTCGATCAGGGAGAGCAGGGCCCGCGCCGAGCGCATCAGCATCTCGAGCAGCCTGCGCGAATCGGTGTCGAGATCGCGGTACTCGAGGAGCTGCGCCGCGCCCATCACGCCGTGCAGGGGCGTCCGCATCTCGTGGCTCATGTTCGCGAGGAACCGGGACTTCGCCTCGCTGGCGGCCTCCGCCGCCTCCTTCGCCGCCTCGAGCGCCGCCGTCCGGTCCCGCACGCGCTCCTCGAGGGCCTCGTTCGCTTCCCAGAGCTCCTCGGAGGAGATCTCGAGCGAGCGCTCGATCATCGCCCGATCGGCGTCGGCGCGATGGTAGGCGTCGTTGACGACCTGCAGGAAGTCGAACAGGTCCTCGGGGACCTCGTCGACGCGCCCGAAGCGTTGACGGATCTGTCGCAGGAGCAACGAGTGGAGGTCCTGGGGATTCATCGCTCTCGCAGGATCGTGATCGTCATCGTCTGGTTGTGGAGCTCGCAGCGCGCGCCCGACGCGAAGGGCGAGAGCTCGCCGTAGGAGTAGAAGCCACAGATCGCAGGGCCGTCACCGAGCACGTCTCGCACGGCCTCGATCTCCTCCTCCACGCGCTGATCGAGGACCAGGCGCCGACCCACACAGCTGATCAGGATCGCGAGCTCGGATCCCGAGGCGTCGAGGCCCTCGCCGGCACATCGCGCCGCCCCCGCCGCGCCGTCGATCAACCGGTCGAAGTTCGCCTTCATGAGGCGGACCGTGCTGCCCTCCGGAACGTCCCCGGCGAAGGTCATGCTGCCGTCCCGCTCGTCCACGCCGAGGATCGTGCGCACGACCGCCCGCTCCGAGCCCGCGCCCACGAGGCTCAGCGGGAAGAGGAGGCCCGTCGCGGGAAGGCCCTGCGCGTGCTCTCCGAGGTATCGCTTGTAGAGCTCGAGCGCCGGCTTCCCATCGAGCTCGTAGAGCACGTTCGCCTTCGCCCGCGTGACGCGTCGTTTGGGCCCGAACGCATCCCAGCCGCCGAGCGATCCCGTACCGACCTCGAGGGAACGCCCGTAGAGACCGATCGCCACGACGAGGTCGTCCCGCACGCCCGCCTGCCCGAGCACGAGGGTCTCCTCGAAACGGTCGCCGTCCCCCGCGAGCCCGCCCGTCACGACGACGTGCTCGGGGAGATGATTCGCGAGTCCCGAGACCAGCTCGCTGCCGTTCACGCGGAGTCCGTTCGAGAGCACGAAGACATGCACGAGGCCGTCGGGGTCGAGGCCTTCGGCGAGCCGCCGCGCGAGTGCGAAGGTCGAGAGGGCCTCCGTCGCGATGCACTCCGTCGCCGCGAGGCGCGTGTCGGCGAAGTCCACGGCGGTCACGATCAGGGACTCCTCACGGACCTCCGTGTCGACGATCTCCCCTGCGGTCGAGCAGCCCGAGAGGAGTGCCTCGGGATGCTGCGCCCGGATCTCGGCGAGCCGGTCCGGTCGGGCGAGGGCGTAACGCGCGCCGAAGACGAGCACCCAGTCCGCCGAGCCGAAGCCCCGATCCGAGCGGCGTTCGGTCCAGCCCTCGTCCGCGGTCCAGACCGACTGCCGGATCTTCATGTGCCCCACCCCTTCGCCGGTCGATCACGCGGCCGTTCCGCCGGCACGCGAATCCCCATGCGACCGATCGATCGGTCCGCGGCGCATGCGGCTTGAGGTCACACCCGGCGGACTGCAGCGTGCGGGCGAATGCTCGCGGAAGCAGGGGATGCGCAGCCGCGATGCAGGGGCGTGGCAGCCGGGATGCTCGATCAGAAGGAGCCGACCACGTTGAAGAAGATGCCGTGGTGGTCGTAGCTCAGGTCGGTGAGGTCTTCCGAGAAGTCGGTGAAGTTGTACCCGATGCCCGCCTTCAGATGGTCTCCGAAGTAGCGGTAGAGCGTCGTGAGCGCACCGGCGCGCCGCTCGTCGAGGTCGGGCAGGTCGAGCATCCGACCCTCGAGCGTCCCCTCCCAGTTCTCGAGGAAGCGCCAGTCCGCACGCAGGATGTAGAGGTGGGCGTCGTTGTCGAAGAAGTCCGGGTCGTCGCGGTCGACGCTGACCTGGCTCCGGCGGAAGGCGTACTTGCCGCCGATCGACCAGGTCTTCGTGAGGTCGTAGGTGACGTCGATCGACGCGATGTGGCTCTTCTGGATGAACTGGGCGGCGGTCCCGTTCTGACCGACCTGATCGACGGCGGGGACGTTGTAGAAGTAGGTGTACTTCACGAGGGCATCCAGGCGATCGTGGGCGATCGGGCGGTAGGCGTAGCCGAGCACCGCCTCCGTGAAGCCACCGTCGAAGAAGCTCCCCTGCGAGCTGTCGCTGATCGCGTGGTTGAACTTCGCGAGCAGGCGCCAGTCCTCGGTCATCTGGACCTTGAGGTTGTTCCGGAAGAGCCAGGTCGTCCGATCCGAGCGAGATCCGTCGCTCTGCTGGGTCTGGTTGAAGACGTATTCGACGCCGGTCGAGACGTCGACCCGGTCGAAGCGGTAGCCGACCCGTCCGCCACCGGCCCGGCGCTCCGTCTCCGCGCTCGTGCGGCGATCCCGCGTCGTGCCGTCCTCCCAGTTGACGTCGAAGGTCCATCGCTCCGTCGGCGCGTAGGTCACGCCCATCGAACGCGTCAGGCCCGTGACCCGGGAGTGCTGGTACTGGTTCTCGACGTAGACGCTGGCACTGTCGGTGAAGCGCGAACGCGTGCCGAGGACGAGGCTTCCCCGTCGTTCGTGCAGTCCGTCGAAGCCGCGCTCGTTGTCGAGCGCGTAGTTCATGTACAGGTTCGTCCGTTCGCTGTGCTGATAGGCCGTGCCGACCTTGGCCGCCGGACCGAGGTCGCCGTGCGAGACCTCGCCGTCGACGGAGATCCGATCGTTCACGCGGAGTTCGCCGCCGACGCCGCCGCGATGGTTGTCGGGTCGATCGCCGGTCGCGCGAAGGGTGCCCTGACCGAAGATCCAGGTGCGCCAGCGCGCCTTCGGGTCGAACTCGATCTGGACGACCGCGTCGGTCCGGTCGCCCTCCTCCTGCGTCGCGACCACGACCGGCGAGTCGTCCTCGCGCTCGTCGTGCCGCGCGCCGACGTCGACGCTCCAGAATTCGCCGATCGACCACTCGACGTCGAGCTCCGCCGCCAGGGTCGTGAGACCCCGATCCTCGACGGTCCGATCCCCCTTCGCCGTCACGTGGACGGTGTCCAGGACGGGCATCCGGAGGAGCGCCCCGTACTGATCGACGTCGCGCGGCGTCGCGAGACCCGGCGCGGTATAGCCGGCCTCGCGCCGCTGGCCGTAGAGGTTCAGCTCGCCACGGCCGAAGCCCAGCAGGTCGGCGAAGCCGATGGCGACGTCGGCGCGGTAGGCGTAGGCGTCGTCGACCCGGAAGCCCGGATCACCGATCGACGTGAACGTGTAGCCGCCGTCGCCCGAGACCTCCGCCGTCGAGACGACGCCCTCGCTCCGCGCCGCCTGCAGCTTGATCCAGGAGCGCGGGCTCTTGCGCAGGGTGAGGTCCGCCGCGTAGAGGCTGCTGTCGACGCCCTCGTTCTGATTGTGGCTCGCCGTCGCGCCGATCTTGAGGAAGTCGGTGATCCAGGCGTGGGCCTGGCCACCGACGTTCAGCGTATTCACGGAGTCGAAGCCGGGCGTGTACTCGTACTGCACGACGAGCCAGGCCTCGTTGCCGCTCAGGCCGTCGTTCCGGACGAGCAGGTCGTCCCCGACGATCGCCGAGAGGGGCTCGCTCAGGAGCACCCGGCCCTGGATGTAGTCGATGTCGTAGTCGAGCTGGGGCTGGAGGGTGATGACCTCGGAGACGATGCCCGTGGCCTTGTCCCGCACCTCGACGCGCAGGCGCTCCGATCCGACGAGCAGGTCCTGGCGCTTCAGGAAGTAGACGGAGCCGCCGGTCCCGCGGAAGTCCTCGCGGCTCGGGATCGTGCCGGGATCCGCTGCGAACCCGTCGACCACGAAGCGTCGCTCCCCGAATCGCGTCGTCGCGTCGGATCGGTAGCGCGCGTTCCCGCCGTAGAGGCCACGCTCGACGAGGGCGAGCTCGTTGTCGCGGTAGCGCACCGTGAAGTTGCCCCAGAGCAGGTGGCTGTCGCGCTTGCTGAGCTTGACGTAGAACTTGCCGAGGGTCGGCGCGGTCTCCTCGATCGAGCTGTCGTCGCCGAAGGTCGGGTAGTAGTAGTCGGGATCGAGGCGCCGGAAGAGCGACTGGGGCGACTTGTCGAGGAAATTCGTGAAGAGATCCTCGACGGGTCCCTCTCGCGTGTCCGCCGTCGCCGTCAGCTTCCAGTCCTCGCCGAACTTCCCGGTCGTGTAGAAGGCGAGTCGGCCGTTCGCGAAGGCGTTCGTATCCGATCCGTTGTTGCCCCCGAGGACCTTGGGACGGTCGCCTGCGAGGTCGGCCGAGAGGGTGAGGTCGGCGATGCCGACGAAGAACCAGTCGTCGCGCTCGACCTCGAGGTCACGCAGGTAGAGCTCGCCGTTGCCTTCCTCGTCGAGCACGGCGACCTCGACCGTGTGCAGGCCCTTCGGCAGCAGCACCTCGCCGACGAAATTGCCTTCGTCGTCGACGGGCAGCTCGCTCCCGGCGAGCCAGACGCTGTGGCCTTCGGGCACGCCGTGGCCCGTGACGCGAACGGTGCCCGCGTTCCCGATCTCGATGTTCTGCGCGATCGCCTCGCTCTCGCCGTAGCCGGCGAGGAGCCGCGACGACGTCGCACCGCCCGCCCCGTCGACTCCGCCGGCACCCGGAGCCCCGTCCGTCCCGCCGTCCGCGTCGTCCGCCCGACCCGCGCCCGAATCGTCGGCGCCCTTCCCGTCCGAAGGGGCTCCTGCGCCACGCGAAGCGGGAAGCTCCGCCTCGGCGCCCGCCTCGGCCTCGGCCGGATCGAGGGGCGCCTCTGCGAGCGGCGCAGACAGACCGAACACGTCCGTCAGCGAGAGCGGCTCCGCGCGATCCGGCAGCAGCCAGAGCGACTGGGGCGCGGTCTCGTCGAAGCGTCCCTTCTCCCCGTAGGCCCGCAGCACGAGACGCAAGGCCCGCTTCGGCCCATCGCTCTCGAGCGCCTCGGAAGGCAGCCAGCGTGCGAGGCCACGCCGATCGAGCTCGACGACCGCGAGCGGCTCGTCCTTGAGCGATTGGTGGAGATCGAAGATCCGGACCTCCGCCCGCTCGATCCAGTGGGCGTAGTTCGTGTACATCCGGAACAGGACCGGCTCGCCGCCCGCGACGGCGTCGGGCGTGGACGAGAGGCTCAATCGGCGCTCGCCGTCGAGATCGTCGAAGCGGAACTGGATGTCCGTATCCTCGAGAGCGACGTCGGTGCAGCGTTGGATGTCGGCGGAGCTCCGCGCCGGATCGTCGATCGGCTCGCCGTCGACCGTGATGCGCATGAGGTTGAGCGCGAGCGGGTCGCTCGGGCGCAGCTCGCGGGTGACCGGCGTGATCTCGAGCCCTTCGTAGTCGTCGAGCACGGCCGGCTCGTCGTAGACGACCTCCGCGATCACGTAGGACGTCTCGCCCTGGATGAAGCCCGTGTTCACGACGTCCTCGGACTGGACGAAGCCGCGGCCCTCGTGCTCGACGCGCGCATCCGGCAGCTCGAGCTGCGCCTGGATCCGCTCCATCGCCCGGCGCGCGCGGGCGGCCGAAAGGCCGATGTCGTCGCCGTAGACCTCCGCCTGCCGACGGGTCAGCCGCTCGTTCGCCGCATAGCCGACGAAGCGCAGGCGTACGTTCTCACGGCCGGCGATCTCGCCCATGGCCCGCTCGAGCTGTCCAGCGAGATCGGAGGGGATCTTCGCCTCGCCCTCTTCGACGGGAATCGGCTCGAAGCGGCCCCAGGGCGGGTCGTAGACCCGCGTCACGAGCTCCGCCTCGCCCGCCTCGGGGCAGACCTGCAGCTCGTCCGGAATCTCGAGCAGCGCGTCGTCGTACCAGAACTCGACCTCGACGCGGCGATTCAATGCCCGCCCCCTCGGCGTCGCATTCGACGCGAGCGGCCGCGCATCGCCCCGCCCCTCGCTCGCGACCGCCCGGCTCGGCAGACCGAGACGCTCCTGCACCTCGAGTGCCACGCGACGCGCCCTCGCCTTCGAGATCGCGAGATGCGTCCCGTAGAGGCGCTCGTCCCGGCCAGCGAGCGGGATGTCGTCCGTGTAGGCGACGAACTTCGCCGTCACGTTGCGCCGCTCGCTCAGGTTGCGGAAGGCCTCCTCGACCTGTCGGACGAAGTCCGCCGGCACCTCGACGATCTCGTCGCCGTAGGGAAGCGGCGGAACCAGGTTGCGGACCCGGGCGCGGCGCTCGTGTCCCTCGCGGTAGCGCACCTTGCACACGGTCTCCGTGCGACAGACCTTGACGCGCTTCCAGTCCTGCGGGATGACGACCTCCTCGACCGCGCTCACCTCGGCGCGTTGGTCGTACCAGACCTCGACCTCGACGCGGCGGTTCAGCGCGCGCCCGGCCTCCGAGCCGTTCGAGGCGATCGGCGACGCAGCACCGGCCCAGGCGTAGGAGATCGACTCGGGTGGCAGGTCGAGGGCCCGCGCGAGGAACTCGGCGACCTCGCCGGCACGCTCGCGTGAGAGCCCCTCGTTGTCACGGTAGCGGGCCGCGAGCTCCGGCGAGAGCGGCCGATCGTCCGCGTGTCCCACGAGATGCAGGCGCACGTTCTCGAGATGCTGCATGCCCTCGAGCACGACCCGCAGCCGCTCGACCGTACCCGGCGAGATGTCGGCGACGCCTGAGGCGAAGCGGATCGGCGGCACGACGTTCGCGAGCTTGACCGTCTCGACCTTCTCCTTGACGACCTCCCGCTCCTCGAGCCGGTCGCCGAATTGCTGGTCGAGCAGCTCCGGATCGACCGACCATTGCGTGATCGGCTCGTCCGTCGGCAGATGGCGCTCGCCGGCCTCGCCGAGCGGCGCCTGCCAGCCGGGCGGCCCGGCGCCCACGTGCGGCAGCGACGACTCGAGGGCGCTCGTGTCCTGCGTCCCGTTCGGGGTCCGCGGCTGCTCGGGCGGGCCGCCACGACGCCAGAAGATCTCCGTCTCGACGACGAGCTCGCCCCCGCCCCGTGCCGCCCACGCCTCCCGGATCTTCGACTCGATCGCCTCGAGGCGACGCTCCACCAGCTTCTTCGCCTCGACGTCCGCGACGTAGGAGAGCCGCAGGATCGAGTCCGCCTTCGTGAGCTCGTCGACGAGGCGCTCGATGCGCGGGAGCCATTGTCCGCGGATCGTGGTCGCGCCCGGCTCGAAGACGGGGTCCGCGAGATCGAGTCCGACGACGCGATGGATCGCCGCACCGAACTGGAAGCGGAGGGCCTTGCCGCGTGTGGCACGGCGGACCTGCGTCTGTCGCGTCGTCATGCGGTAGCCCGAGGGCAGCGTGCGATCGTCGAGCTTCAGGACGTAGTTGCTGCCCCGCTCCTCGTTCGGCACGACCGCACACGTGATGTGGAAGCGTCCGTGCGGATCGGTCGTGATCGCGAGGCCGCGCACGGTCATCAGACGGACGCCCGGCAGCCCCGCCTCGCCCTCGTCCTGCACGCCGTTGCGATTCGCGTCGTCGAAGACCTTGCCGAGCACGTCGGTGCAGTCGAAGGTCGGATCCGGTACGACCCGGACGGTCGCCGTCGCCTCGCCCGAGAGTGCGAGCCCGGTCACGCTGCTCAGCGCCTGCACGCGGTTCACGAACTCGCCCTCGGAGACGCCCGCGCCGACCGCGAGCAGCATGACGATCGTGCGGGTCGTGAGGGCGTCGATGCCGCCGAGGTCCGCGCTCGGCCAGAGGAGCTCACGGCCATTGATCGTCGGCTCGAGCTTCTGGCCATCGACCCGGGTCGAGCCCTCGACGTAGCGGAAGCCGGCCGGGATCACGTCGCGCAGGCTGAGGTCCGGCAGGGCGACGCCCAGCGTGTTGTTGAGCGTGATCTGGTAGGGCACGAGCACGCCGCGGCTCACGTTGGTCGAGGGGGTCGTCTTGGAGATCGCGACGGCACCGCCGAGCACGGGGTCGAGCGGGATGTGGTTGTTGAAGGCCTGGCTCGAGCCGGGCTGCGCACTCGCGTCCAGCACGAGGTGCAGGAAGTAGTTCGTGCGCGCGTCGCCCGCGGCGATCGCGGGAGCGGGTGCCAACTCCGAGTCCTGGATCTCGCAGTAGCCGACGGGCGCGGGAATCGCGTCGAGCGGACAAGCCGGCACCGAGTAGGGCGTCGCGGTCCCGGAGCTCGGTGGGATGATCTGCGAGATGCCGCCGACGAAGTCGGTCCCGGGCGGCGTCGCCTCGACCTGATAGGTCCCGCCGCTCGGACAGCTCGCGTCGCCGAAGTTCAGGTGGAATTTGTAGTAGCCGTCGGCACCCGTGACCTGGCCCTGCTGCGCCGGATCGTCGAAGCAGCTCGCGGCGACCGGCGCCTGGGAGCCGGCGTCGAGCAGTCGGACCGTCGCACCCCCGATCGGCGTGCGCAGGACCGAGTCGTAGACGACGCCGTTCGGATCGATCGGCAGGTCGACGTCCTGCAGGTTGCTGCCGGCGGTCACGACGACGGCACTCACGACCTGGAGGCCGTCGGTGAAGATCGAGTTCGTGCGGCCGAGGGCCGCCGTGCCCGCGCCGGCGTCGGGCGCGCGGAAGACGAGCGTGTAGGCGTCTCCGGTCACGTCGTTCGGCGCGACGCCCATGATGCGGTAGGCGCCGGTCGCGTCGGTCGTGCCGGTCTGGATCGGCACGCCGTTCCGCCTGAGCTCGGCGATCCAGCCCGCGAGCGCCCGCTCGGTCGGGTCGAGGGTCTGGTCGAAGTCGGCGTCGTGCCAGACCCGCCCGTTCAAGGCGCCGACCCCCGGCATGCCGCCCACGGAGATCGAGACGCTCGCCAGCGCCGTCTGGGCGGGCGTATTCCATTGGACCATCGCCGTGTTCGTCACGACGTCGCCCATCGCGAGGCCCGGTGCGAGATCCGCCCGGAAGCGCAAGGTCGTCACGCCGCCGGGCGCGAGCGGCCCGCGCGACGTCGAGTGGTCCGCCGTGATCAGCGCGCCCACGACCGAGACCCCCGTCGTCGTGCCGTCGAGGGTCGCCGAGCCCGGTACGTACGTGAGCTGCGCGCCGAGCGGCGTCAGGTCGTCGGTCAGCAGGACGTTGGTCGCGGCGACGGCGCCGATGTTCTGGACGCGGACCGTGTACTCGAGCCGGCTGCCCGGCAGCGCAGCCCCCCCGCCCACGACCGCCACCTGCTTCGTGATCGCGAGCTGCTGGCCGTTGCCGACCACGACCTGGGTCGGCTCGGGTCCGGTCGCGGGATTGCCGTCGCCGTCGGTCAGGAGGTTCGGGAGCTCGGCGCTGCCGACCGTCGCCTGGTTGCTGATGATCGTGCCGCCCGGCGTGCCGGGGTTCACGAGCAGGTCGAATTGCACGACCGCGTTCCCGCCGGCCGTGATCCGGCCCGCGCCGGCGAGCGGAATGGGCGGTGTGAGGTCGCTCGACGCGATCGGGATGCCGCTGGCCAACGGTGAGACGCCGCCGTCCGGCTGCCCGACGGGCAGGCCGTTCAGGGTGAGCGAGTCCGCGACCCAGGTCGTATTCGCGGGCACCGAATCGATCAGCGTCGTCGCCGTCGCGTCGACCGCACCCGAGTTGTAGACGGTGATCGTGTACCGAAGCGTGTCGCCCGGATCGACGACCCCCGGCGCACCGCCGTCCACGAGCAGCGCCACACTCTTCGGCGCGAAGAGCAGCGGCGAGTTGCCGACCACGTCGCGGGTCGGATCGTCGGGCAGCACCGTCCGCGGATCGTCCGAAGGCTGGTCGACTACGCCCCCCGCCGCCGCACTCACGAAGGCCTGGTTGGAGATCACGGTCCCGTCCGCCGCGCCCGGATCGACGACCACGTCGAAGACGAGGGTCGCCACGTTCGCCGTCGTCGCCGACGCGTCCGCGCGCATCGCCCCGGGCGTCGGATCCTCGGGCGCCGAGAGCAGGAGCCCGGTCGCGAAGGGCGGCGCCCCGCCGACTCCGTCCGCGACGGCGACACCATTGAGCATCGTACTACCGGGCAGGTAGGTCGTATTGACGGGGATCGCGTCGCGCAGCGTCGCGTCGCTCGCGTCGTCGCTGCCGACGTTCTTGACCGTGATCGTGTAGCGGAGCGTCTCGCCCGCGAGCAGTACGGCCGGATCGCCCGTCACGTAGCTCGACACCTTCTCGACCACGAAGTCGGGAGCGGACTCGATCGGTACGCCCGTCGGGTCCTCGTCGTCGGGGACGAAGGGATCCGCCGGACCATTGAGAACGGGGTCGTCGCTCTCCGCGAAGAAGACACCGCCCGTCGAGAGTCGCGCCTGATCCAGCACGACCGTTCCGTTCGCGATGACGGGCGCGAGCGTCGCCTCGAACTCGACGACCAGGCTGTCGTTCTGCAGGGGCAGGCTGAGGCCGCGGATGTCGACGAGGCCCGTGCCGGCGGCGCCACCGGTCGGGTTCGTGTTGGTCACGTCTGCGCCGGCCGGAACGACCGTGAGCGTGAGCGACCCCGGCACGAAGACCGCGGGCGTGTTCAGCCCGTCGAGCTCGTCCTGGATCGCGAGCGCGTCGAGGGGCGCGTTGCGGAGGTTCTGCACGAAGAGGCGATATCGCAGCCGATCCCCCGGCGAGGCCGCGATCGCGGGATCGTCGCCCCGCGTCACGTTTGCGACGGTCTTCTCGAAGCGGTAGTCCGGGAGCGCGACCGTCGTCGTGAAGGCGTCCTCGTGGTCGAGGGTGCCGATCGTGCCGTCGCTGAGCGTGCGGGTCGTCTCGCGACGATCGCCGGAGGTGGCTGGAATGCTGCCGTCGGCACTCCACCAGGACGTCGCCCCGGCGATGTTCTCGAGCGTCTCGCCGTTCTGGCTGTCGACGTCGAGCACGCTCTCGTAGGTCACGATCAGGCGCTGGCCGGGGCCGATCGTCGTCGCCGCCGTCTGCATCGCGAGGCGAAGCTCGCAGGTCGGCACGCCCTGGAAGTCGAGGCTGTAGTCCGTGCCCTCGACGAGCACGCCGGACACCGGCGTCGTGCCATCGGACTCGAAGACCTGCGCCGTCACGTTCGCCGGCGCCGTGTCACAGACGCCCGCATTCGGGCCGTCGGGCAGGCGGTCCAGGATCGCGACGTTCCAGGCCGCGCCGCCTCCCGCATTCGCGAGGTCGAGCGTGAAGGTCGCGGGCGTGGCGAGAGTCATCGTCGCCGGCCCGCTCTTCGTCATCGTGACGTCGGGTTCGACGATCGTCATCGGCGCCGAGGTGCCGGCCGCGCCCGTACGCTCGGTCGCGCTGTTGCCGTCGAGCCATCGGTAGACGTAGTTCGCCGTGTTCGTGAAGGTGAGCCCCGCGACGTTCGTGGGCGTGTCTTCGAGGACGACCTCGATGTCGAAGACGATCTGCTCGCCGGCGGGGATGTCGATGCCGACCGTCGCGTCCTCGATGACGAGGTCCGTCGCCGTGCCCGTGTTCGCGGGAGTCCAGGGGGCACTGCCCGACACCTTCGTGACGGAGAGGAAGCGCAGGTCCGCGGCGGAGGCGGTCAGGTCGTCGAGGATGCGGACGTCGAAGGCGTCGAAGGCGTAGGGGGTCTGCGGAATCGTGAGTCGATAGCGGAAGACCTCGCCGACCGCGGCCGTCGCCTGGGTATTCGCCTTGACGATGGGCGAGGCGGCGGGGGCCGGATCGACCGTGCCCGTCGCGACGGCGGGCCCGTAGCAGTAGTCGTTCGGGGGCGTCGTCGTCGGACAGCCCGCGCCCGTACGTTCGTAGACGCTGCCCGGATCGACCTGCAAGGAGGTCCAATCGATCCAGACGCTGTTGCTGAGCGCCGCGCCGTCTGCCGGTGGCGAGGTCACCTCCACCCGATAGGTCAGCTCGAGGAAGCTGCCGGCCGGGATGTCGATCGAGTCGTCGCCGTTCTGGCGTCCCCAGACGAGCGGACCCGCCGGCGCACCCGTCGGCGTAGCGACGAAGCCGACGACCGGTACGGCATCGACGGTCGCCGTCGGCGTGAAGCCGGCGTCGAGCTCGAGCTCCCCGGGCAGCGTGTCCACGACGTTCACGTCGTAGGCGGTCGCATTGCCGCCGTTCACGACCGTGACCACGTATTGCAGCAGATCGCCGAAGGCCGGCGGGTCGGTCGGGGCCTTGCCCGAGGTGACGTTGCTGAGGATCTTCGTCGCCGTGAGATCCGACTCGGTCACGGTCACGACGCCGCTCGCGTCCTGGACCGAAGTCTCGAGCCCCGTCTCGCCGTGGATCGAGTAGACAGTGGCCGTGTTCTGCAGCGTGCTGCCGACGTTGGTCGCGAGGTCGTTCTCGATCCGCGCCCGGTAGCGGATGCGCAGGGCGGGCGTGATCAGGCTCGCGGCGAGATCGTCCTCGCTCGCGGTCACGACGGTGCCGATCGTCCAGACGGCGGTTCCGGTCGTGCCGTCGACGGGGACGGCCGTGAAGGCGGTCTCGTCGGGCGGGAGGCCGTTGATCGTGGCGAGGCCGACGAACTCGTAGGTGATGTCGTAGGTCGCGTCGTTCCGGAGCACGTAACCGACGGAGCCCGAGTCGAGCGCGTCCTCGACCCGCAGACCCTGCGTGGTGCCTTCCGGCAGGCCGATCTCGATCTGGAAGGAGCGATGGCTCCCGATCTCGGGCGCCTGGAGCGGATCGAGATCGGTCTTCACGACGGTGACCGGGGCGACCGGGACCGTCTCCGTGACCGTCGCCTCGTAGTCGTTCACGGGATCGCCGGCATTCGGCAGGGCGCCGTTTCGCATGCCGCGCGGGTCGCCGTTCGCGGCGATCGACCCGCCCGTATTGAGGGCCGTGGTCGTGGACGGGAGCGACGTCCAGTCCGACTCGATCGTGTTCGAGAGCAGCTGCTCCGGCTCGGCCGAAAGCGCGACCTCGACCGCGAACGAGAAGCTGACGCTGTCGCCGGGCGGGATCGCGAAGCCGGGCGCCCAGGAGAAGAGCGGGAAGTCCGCGCCGAGCGTCAGCAGGTCGGCAGTCGGCGGCGTCGCCCCGGCGATGTCGCCCACGTAGGAGAGTTCCGGGGACGAGAGGTCCTCGAGCACGCGCGGGTTGTAGGCGGTCGCCGTCCCCGTGTTCGTGAGCGTGACCGTGACGCGCGGCCGGTCGGCGGCGTCGACCGTCGCGACGGAGAAGGTCTTGGTCAGCTCGAGCACGGGCTCCCGCACCACGAGAGCGGCCTCGTCGATCGCGAGGACGACCGTATTCGAGGCCTCGTCGACGTAGCGGACCTCGGTCACGGTCGACGTGCCGCCATTGCGCAGCACGACGGCCTCCTGGTTCCCGGCCACGTTGTCCACGCGGGCGATGAACTGGACCATGAAGTCGAAGCGGCGGTCGACGCGGTCGGACTGGGTCACGGTCTGATCGCCGAAGCTCCAGACGACCTCCGTGTCGGTACAGGTCGGCGTGAAGACGCCACCGGGCACGAATCCCGCCGCGTCGTAGGGCGGCGCATCGAGATCGACGGCCGGCGCCTCCGCGCAGGAGAGTCCCGCCGGCAGCTCGTCGCGAATCGTGAAGTTGCGGAGCTGCGCGACCGGGATCAGCGCCTGGATCTGGAACTCGACCTCCTCGCCGATCGACACGGGCTGCGGGTTCGTCGGCAGGACCAGGGTCGAGTTCGAAACGCGGAGGATCTGCTTCGGACTGACCTCGACCGGGATGATCCGGATCGTCGCGGCGCCCGGGGCCGAGACGTACTGCCGCGCGCCGCCCGCCTCGCCGTTCGCGCCCTGCGGCGCCGTCTGCGCCCCCGAAGCCCCCTCGAGGCTGTCGTAGGCCGCGGTCGCCGTGCTCACGAGCGACTGGAGCGGGGCCACCCGATCGTCGGGATCGACGCGGAAGTAGAGCTGCACGCTGTCGCCGGCGTCGATCCGGAGCAGCGCGTCGCTGTGCGTGTAGGAGGCGACGACCTGGGCGGGCGTGCCGTTCTGCAGGACGTTGTCCGTGATCGATCCCTCGCCCGCGCCATCCGCGCCGTCCACGAGCGTGTCCGCATCGTTGTCGAGGGTGTCGCCCGTGAGCGGATCGACGAAGAGCTGATCACTCGGGTCGGTCACGGTCGTGACGGTCACGTCGTAGGCGGGCGCACGCGCGAAGCCTCCGCTGGCCGCCTCGTTCTCGACCGTCACGCGGTAGACGTAGGTATCGAAGGCGTCGCCGTCGTCGGCGAGCGGAACGAAGTTCGTGCAGGCGGCGCCGATTCCGTAACGCGTCTCGTTGCAGACCTCGGTCGTCACGAGGAGGTTCGGCTCGGTCACGGTCAGGTCTACGCGGCGATGCACCTCGCGCGGGAAGCCGATCGTGTTCGGCCCGAGCGTGTAGAGCTCCTCGGCCATCGTCGAGTCGTTGAAGAAGACGGCGTCGAAGGTCGAGGTCATGACGTTCGAGCTCTGGGCCGCGTGCTGGTTCGGGCTCGCGCTCGAGTCGATCGGGTCGTTCAAGAGCCTCGTCGTGACGTCGACGCGGAACCAATGGTCCTTCTCCGTGATGCGCTCGCCCGGGACGATCGTGTTGAAGGTCCAGTCGAAGGGCGTCTCGTCGAGCGGCGCCGGCGGCGGGTTCAGCGTGACGCCCTGGATGGCCGCCGTGCTCGTGGCGAGCGGATTCGTCGAGGAGATGTAGCCCTGACCGTTGGGCAGGTTGTCGATGACCCGGATGTTCTGGACGGCGATGTACGTGAATCCGGGCGTCTCGAAGCCGAACCAGCCACCGGACTCGACGTGGAAGCTGCACTCCTCGCCGATCTGGATCTCGTCGTCGGGCGTGCCGGGGGGCGGATTGTTCTCCGTGCAGATGCCCAGCTGGTCCTTGAAGAGGTTGTATCCGATCACGCGCGCCCAGACCGCATCGACGGAGTAGTCGTTCGCGCGATCCGTGATGCCGTCGGTGCGTGCCGTGGGCGTCGGGAACCAGAGCGGCGTGCCGTCGGAGAGCGTGATCTCGCCGATCACGTCCGCGCGGAACGTGAGGTCGTCGTCGAAGCTCGCGGCCGTGTTCTTCACGACCTCGAAGTTCAGGAGCTCGGTCTCTCCCGGATTCAGCACGCCCCGATCGCAGACGTAGACGCTCGCCGTCGTCGGAAGTGCGACGGGAATCTGCCAGGGCGGGCGGGCGGGGGGATTCGTCGTGGCCGAGCAGCCCGCCGGCACGGTCGTCACGACCATCGCTTCGCCGAAGGTCACGTAGAGCGCGTAGTCGTCGGCGTTGTGCCCGCCGCGATTCCGGAGGGCGACGGTCAGCGGGAGCGGATCGCCCGTATTCGTGAGGATGAAGATCAGCTCGGCCCCGGACATATCGACGTCGAGGTCCTCGGGCCGCGCGGTCGAGTTCTCGTCGACCGTGATCTGATGCTCGGTCGCCGTGCAGAACTCGTCGAACCAGATCTCGGCCCGATCGGCGATCGGGAAGCTCTCGACGGGGTCGGTGCCGGGCGGGCTGCTCGACGGATCCTCTTCGCGCACGTCGAGATTGGCGACGTAGTCGTACCAGGTCGGGTCGATCAGGACGGTCCGGAAGCGGATCCGCACGACGTCGCCGTGTCGGATCATGTGGCGCATGGTCGTCGGGAAGTCCGGATGGACCGTGCTGCTCGTGAGCTCGAACTCGAGGTCCGTGTTGGCCAGCGGCTGGAGCGGATCCGCGGTCACGAGGGGGAAGGTGCCGGCCACGGGGTTGGTCCACGTGACCGTGTCCATCATGCCCGGATAGCTCGCGCCGTAGGCGGGCGTCGTCGTGATGGTCGGCGTGAAGGTCGGGTCGATCACGTACTCCGCCGGCAGCAGATTGCGCAACCGCATGCCGTCGGCGTCGCCCTTGATCGTGCCGCCGCTGTTGTTCGTGATCGTGATCGTGACCGTGCCGGTCGCGCCCATGGGCTGCGAGAGGGAGATGCCCGTGAGCGCGACGTCGACGTCGACGCCGGTCTCGACCGAGAGCGTGCTGAGCAGCGCGTCGTCACCCGCCGTCAGCCCACCCGAGGTTGCGGAGATCCCGCCGGGCGGGGGCTCCGACTGGCAGCCCCACTCGACGCCGGAGACCGTGTTCGTGCGGTTCGTACAGGAGTCGGTGATCTCGCCGACGAGGTAGTAGAAGCCGCTGCCATTCGCGGGGGCGACGATGTAGGGGTTCGCGCCGCCACCGAAGGTCGCGGCCACGTCGAGACCGAGCACGTCCGTCACGCCGCCGACGGAGACGCAGTCCGCCGAGGCGCCCCCGCCCGCGACGGTCGTGGCGCCGGTCTCGGTGTCGCAGACGAAGTCGAACGTGAAGTTGCCCGGAACGATCGAGTCGCTGAAGACGAAGTCCTGGAGCGGCGCATCGCCGCCGTTCTGCACTTCGATCCGCCAGATGACGTCGTCGCCGGCATGGCCGTAGACGGGGTCCGAGTAGCTGCCGACGCCCTGCCCCGCGTCGACGTTGCGGCCGAGCTTGATGACCTGGGGCTCGGGCTCGTCGAGGGGGAGTGTGCCGACGCCGGTCGTCGTGCCGAAACGATCCGCGGGCGCGCAGCTGGGGGTGAGGTCGAGGGAGGCCTCGATGCCCCGATTCGCCGAGACGAGCCCTTCCTCCGTCACGCTGGCATCGCGCTCGACCTGGAACTCGACGAAGAGACGGGCGCGATTGCCGGCTCCGCCCGGGCGTCCGTCGAGCACGAGCCCGGTTCCCGTGAAGTCCCACGTGACGAGCGAGCCGGCCGGGCCACCGACCGTCGGCTCGAAGGACGCCGGTACCGTGATGTTCGTGCCCGTGAAGACGGTCGTGCCGGCGACGTAGGTCAGGCCCGAGCTCCGCAGATCCTCGGTCAGGACGAGATCGGAGAAGTCGAGGTCGTCGCTCGGACCGAAGGGATTCTCGATCTCGATCCGCACGGTGCCTCGACCACAGAGCTCGCAGGAGCTCACGCCGAAGTCGTGGTCGATCAGATCGGCCGTGCCGAGCGCGGGGGAGCAGGTGCCCGGAACGCCCTGTGCGAAGGAGGGGGTCGTAGCGAACAGCGAAAGCAGCGCGACGAGGAGCGCGATCCGAATCGCGATCCCGATCCTCCGCTCGTCCTGTCGCCCGCCCGTAAGCATTCCGTCCTCGATCCACCCGACGCGTGCATGCATCTGCGAGGGGGGACCGAGACGGTCCGACCAGCGGACTCGATTCCGGCGGTCCCGCTGTCATGGGGCTCGTAGCCCTTTAGACCGGTGACTTTGCGTCACCACCTCTCGGTGGTTTTGCCCTTGTCTGAATCTGTGCGAGCCCGGGGCTCGCTATGTCGAATCGTTCCTGGTCCGCTGCTCTTCGCTTCTCGTCCTGCGCGGTCGGCGCCTGCGTGCCCTGCCTCACGCCGCCGGAAGGAAGTCGATCGGATAGATGATCGTGACCGGCGGCACGCCGTCCTTCGCGCCGAAGTCGAAGGTCTTGACCCGCTCGACGACCTGGGCGGAGAGCGTGGGCGACTTCATGTCGGTCGACTTCACCTCGCAGAGCGAGACGCTGCCGTCGGACTCGATCGTCATGCGCAGCACGATCTGGCCCTTGAGGGTCGGGTCGCGGCGGAGCTCACGGTTGTAGAGGCGGTAGAGCGCGGCCTTGTGCCGATCGAAGACGATCTGGATCTCTTCGTCCGTGCGTCCCGCGGCGGGTCCGCCGGCGAGGGGCCGACCGCTCCCGGTGCCATTGCCGTCGCCGATCGAGCTCGTGGCCCGCGCGACCTGGACCCCGCCGAGGCCCTTCCCCCCGCCGTTGCCGACGTCCCGACTCAGATTCGAGACGTTGATGCCTCCGCTCGAGCCGGCGGCGCGCGTCGCCACCATCGACCGCTCCGGCAGGCCGGCGATCGCGTCGCCCGAGCTCGTGATGCGCGCGTTCGAGCCGAGGCGCGCAGCCGGCAGATCCTCGGCGAGACCCGCGAACTTCTCTCGGAAGGCGAGGATGCCCTTCGAGCCCGAATCGCCCTTCGGCGCCGGCGATTCCGACGCCTTCGGTGCGGGGACGTCGGCCACCACCTCCTGCGCGGGCTCGTCGGAGGCCTCGTCGCTCGGGGCGACGGGCTCGAGCTCGGGCAGCTCCACGACGGGCGGCGGCTCCGGGACCTCCTCGCGAATCAGGCTCGCAAAGCGCTCGGGCACCTCGACGGCCTCCCAGCGCTCGGGGATCGGCAGGTCCACGAAGGGAAGCAGCAGACCCAGCAGGAGACTGAGCGCAAGCGAGATCGCCAGGGCCTTCCGGAAGCGCCGATCGTCCTCGCCACCTCGCGCCCACGGCATCTTCGATGCGCGGAGGAGGAGGCCCGGCACGTCTCGCTCGATCGTCCATTCGAGCTTGCGCTCTTCCTCCAGGCGTTCCACCTCGAGCAGGTCGCCGGCGATCAGGTCGGCGTCGTCCTCGGCGCGATGGATCTCCTCGAGGATCTTCAGTCGACGTCGCTCGATCTCGTCGAGGCGCTTCGAGAACTCGTCGATCCGACCGCGCACGAGACGGAGGTGGTCCGCGCCCCCTCCGCCCGCCTCACGGACGGACCAGAAGAGATCGGATGCACCCAGCTCGTCGAGCTCGTCGAGCGCTACGCAGGCACGCTCGAGCGCCGCGAAGCGTCGTCGGTCGTCTCCGAGACCCTCGAGCTCCGAGTCCACGGCGCGGAGATCGACGACGAGCGTCTCCACCCGGGCCCGCGCTTCTCGCAGATGGGCACGCAGCTCCGATTCGTCGTGTCGTTCTACGTCCTGGTCCACGTGTCCACGCTAGTTCTGCGAGAGCGCCGTCTCCGGGGCCTTCTGGAGCACGGCGAGCGAGATGCGTTCGTAGCCTTCGGCCGTGCAGGTCGACATGACGCGTTTCAGCACGGCGAAGGGCACTTCCCGGTCGGCGAGGATCGTGACTTCCTGACTCCGGGCGACGTTCCGTGTGTTGAGTCCGATGATGTTCCGGCCGAGCTCGGCGAGGCGTGCCCCGATCGCCGGGATACCCGGAGCATCCGAGGCGATCACGTCCTGCGTTCGGGCCACGACCTCACCCTGGACCGTGATCTCGTCGGGACTGACGAAGACCACGATCGTCTCTCGAGGCTTCTCCTCCACGACCGATGCCGGGAGCTTGATCTGCTTCGGGGTCTCGAGAACCTCCGTCGTCGCCGAGTTCACGAGCAGGAAGAAGACCAGGATCGTGAACACGTCCATCAGCGACGTCAGGTTCATCTTCGGAACCATCGACCGATTTCGGGACATGCGCTTGATGCGACGGGAGCCCTTCACGGCGCGTCTCCGATCGAGATGTCCGGGAAGAGCGCCACCTGCGCGACCTGCTGCTCTCCGGTCGGGAGCGGCTCGCCCGGGACCACGGCGCTGCGCAAGACGTCCATGACCTGGATCAGATGGTCGTACTCGATCTGCGGCTCGAGGAGCACCGAGGCCGCGCTCGAGTCCGGATTCTCCCGCTTCAGGGCCATCACCATCTCACCCAGCGTCGAGAGGTCGTAGGCGCCTTCGACCTTGGGAATTGCCGCGATCACGGTCCGACCGTTCGTCAGCTCGAGGCCCGCGTCGCGCACGACGACCTCCACGCGGAACTTCGGCTCGACGGCAGACGAGCCACCGGCCGAGCTCGGCAGGCTCAGTTCGACGATCGTGATCCGCGAGAAGACCGCCGTGATCAGCAGAAAGGGGACCAGCACCACCATCAGGTTGAGGAAGGTGGTCATGTCGAGGTCGCTCGGCTGACTCGTCCGGCGTCTGTAATGGTGCTGGCGCGCCATCGACGGATCAGGCCTCGACGCGGCGCTTCGCGTTGGCGGAGATGACGTTCAGAGCCTTCACCGAGGCCATCTCGAGGCTGTCGACGATCTCGTTCGTCTTGGCCATGAGGACCTGGCTCGTGATGAGCAGCGGGATCGCGACGATCAGACCGAACGCGGTCGTGTTCATCGCGACCGAGATGCTGGCGGAGAGCAGGTCGGCCTTCTCCGCAGGGTTCGCGTTCGCGACGGCGGTGAATGCCTGGATCAGACCCATGATCGTTCCGAGCAGGCCGAGGAGCGTCGCGATGTTCGAGGCGAGTCCGACGTAGGGCGTCCGCTTCTCGAGCTGCGGGATGATCTCCATCATGCTCTCTTCCATCGCGATCTCGATGTCTTCACGTCGACGGACGGCTCCCTGACGGTCCAGTCCCATCGAGAGCAGCTTCGAGATCGTCGAGTCGTCGTCGCGAGTCAGCTCGCGGGCCCGATCGAAATCCCCCTCGACGAGCGCGGCCTGGATCTCGGACCAGACGCTCTGATTGCGCGACGTCACGATCGAGAGCGTGACGTAGCGCTCGACCGCGATCGCCGCCCCGACGGCGAAGACCGCCAGGATCGGATACATGAAGGGACCCCCCGTCACGAAGAACCCGACGATCGAGTAGATGAAGTCCACTTTCGATTCCTCCCATGACCGCCCCGCCGCTCGCGGCGAAGGATGCGGTCGCATCCGATCGGCCCGGAGCGCGATGCGCCGAGCCACGCGAATCCGGGCTACCTGGATTCGCCCGTCCTGATCTCGTAGTAGTCGAGCTCGCGAACGAAGACTTCGCGATCCACGGGCGCGCGCCCGTCGTCGAGCCCCTGCTCGACGTCGATCGACGCGCCGAGGGCGGAGCTCTTCCACGGAACGATCACGAGCGACTTGGGTGCTTCGTCGTTGCCGACGATCGACATGCCCGACACGAGCTTCTCTCCCTCCCCGCCCGGCTCTTCGGCGAACCCGGGCGCTACGGCGAGGACAAAGAACGCAATCGATAGGACGAAACGCCGCATCGCTTTCACTCCTGGCTACGACCGAGCCGGTTCGCGAGGTCCGCGACCCACATCGCGACGGTCTCGTCCTCGGGCGCGGCCTGCAGGTAGAGCTCGTACTGCTCGAGCGCGCAGCCGGGATCCGCGAGGTAGAGATCACAGAGGATCCCGAGATTCCGCCTCGCATGGTGGAAGGACGGGTGCAACACGAGTGCAGCTTCGTAGGCCGCGCGGGCCTCCGCGAAGCGTCCCATCCGGCGATAGACGATCCCGAGCTCGTTCTGTGCGGCGGGATGACGGGGGTTCAGCTCGACGGCGCGGAGCAGGCTCGTCTCGGCCTGTTGGAGCTTTCCGTCCCGGGCGTACGCGATGCCGAGGTCGATGAAGGCCGGCGCGAGTCCCGGCTCGGCCGCGGTCACCGCCTCGAGCAGCTCGATCGCCCGCGCCGTGTCGCCGGCCTCGAGGGCCTTCAACGCGCGGTCGAAGTCGCCGCGCGCTCCCAGTCCGGGCCTCACGGTCTCGGTGATCGTGAATCCGTTGGCGTCCCGCAGCTCGCGCGGCCGTGACCACTCCGAGCTCGTCCCGAGGCAGCCGCTCGTCGCAGCCAGACCGAGGACGAGGGCGATCGCGACGAGTCGGGATCCGCGTGTCCGGCTCCCTTCATTCCGAAGGCACATCGTCTTCCACCCCACCCTGGTTCATTCCAACCGGCGCCGGCGCTGCCGGCGGCGCGTCCTCCGAGACCGCGCTCGCCGCGGCCGAGGACGCTTCGCTCGAGTCCGCTTCGATGGAGTCGCCGTCTGCGACATCGGCCTCGGCTCCCTCGACGACCGAAGCGTCGAGCGGCGCGCGCGCGACGTCCGGGCCCGGCTCGCCGCCGACCGTACCCGCGTCCGTCGCAGCCAGCTCCGCGGCCGCCTCGGGCGCCGGCGGCGCGATCAGCGAAGCCGGCACGCGATAGACGAAGGTCTCGAGACTCGTGATGGGCCCGCCGCTCGATTCGAACTTCGCGTATCGCCCCGGCATGGACTTCGCGAGTCGTGCGAGACTCTTCTCGATCCAGCCGTTGTAGACGCCGACCGACATCAGCTCGAGATTCTTCTCGTGCGTCTCGATCGCCCGCTCCTCGAAGGGGAAGGCCTCCTCCTCGAGTGCCATCTCGTAGTCCTGGAGATCCGCAGCTCCGAGGTCCGACGGTCGCTCCGAGTCGAGCAGCGCCTGACTGAAGTCCGCGTAGACCTCGGCGATGTAGAAGGTCGCCGCAGCCGTGACCTCCGCGACCTCGTAGTCCACCAGCGCGTCCATGGCCTTCAGCGACTCGTTCATCCGCTTCTGCTTCTCGCGAAGACTCCGCTCGAAGGGCTGGTCGAGTCGGATCTCGGCGAAGCGTGCGTGCACCACCTCGGCCAACGTGAGCGCCGCTCGAGCCGCCACCACGCGAACGGCCTGCGTCCGCTCCTCGCCCGCCCCGGCGTCGATCTCGACGATGCGGCGGAGCTCGGCGTGCTGTGCGCGCACGTCGCCCAGGGATGCATGGATCTGCGCCATCTTGGAACGCGTTACGACGGCCCGGTCGATCGGATGGGTGAACTCGGTCACGTAGGTGCGGTACACGCCGAGCGCGCGCTCCGCGAGCCCCGCCTCCTCGAAGAGCCCACCGGCAACGAGCAGGGATTCCGCACGCAGATCCGGTGCATCGGCCTCCTCCGCGACGCGGGCGTACTCCTCGGCCGCTCGGCCCGGCTCACCCTGCTCCCGGTAGACGAAGGCGAGCTGCTGCGTGGCCCGCGGGCCCAGCTCGTGGGTGGGATGCGTCCTTCGGAACGCCTCGAGGACCTCGGCCGCCGCTGCCCAGTCCGCGACCTCGATCAGCGCGGCCGCGGCGTCGTACTCGGCGACGGGACGGATGGCCGCGCCCGGCGCCGAGCGGGCGACGCGGAGGAAGTGGTCGGCGGCGGCACGATGGTCACCCGCCTCGGCAGCCCGCTCGCCCTGCTTGTAGATCGACGCCGCGAGGTTCTCGACCATCGCGTCGCGCTCCCTCGCGCCCGGGTCCATCAGCGCCAGCACCCGTTCGTAGGCCCGCTCGGCGTCTTCGAATGCCCCGGTCTCGAACGACGAGTGCGCCACGACGCTCCACGCCGAGAGCAGGATGGGCGCGTCCGCAGCCGGGTAGCGCTCGATCAGACGCCGTCCGACGACGATCGCCTCGCCGAACTCCTCGAGTGCGAAGAGATCGTCGACCGCCGCGCCGAGCACGCCGGCGGCGTGCTCATGCTCGGGGAAGACGTCGACGAAGCGCAGCGTGTCCGCGACGGCAGCGCGCTTGACCGCTTGCTTGTCCGACTCGAGAGCCGCCTTCTCCTGCTGGCGGCGGGCGAAGATCGACGCGTAGCCGGCGGCCGCGGCCTGGTCGTGTCTCGGGTAGTCGTAGGCGGTCTGCGCGTAGGCCCGGGCCGCGTCGCCGAAGTCCTCGTTCTCGAGCAGGAGGTCCGCCAGCCGATAGTGGATCGACGGCGCCTCCGGATCCTGCGCGAAGGAGGCGAGGTAGGCCCCGTACCAGCGCGAGCTCTCCTCGAAGTTCGCCACCCGATCCGTGCCGGGCTCCGACTGCTGATAGACCGCGTGGTAGTGGGTCGCCAGGTCGCGGAGATTGGCCTTCAGGTACGCGACCACCTCCGGCGCCCCCTGGACGTCGAAATGCGTCCAGTACGCCGAGTCCAGGCCGTAGTCCGCCGCGAACGCCTTCTTCGACTCGAGGACGAGCTTCGGGAATCCGCCGGCCTCGTAGATCGAGACGACGCGCATGCTGAAGCGCGGCGACTCACGATGGAACGGATAGCGCCCGACGAAGGCCTGGTAGACCGAAGCGGCGTCGGCGTAACGGAGCTTCTCGAAGTAGAACTCCGCCAGCTGCTCGTAGACGCGATCTTCGTAGCTCCGAGCCCCCTTCCGCTCGAAGAAGGTCTCGACCGCCTCCGGGCCGCCGAGGTCGGAGAAGCAGAGGCTCATGACCCGGTAGGTGTCTTCGATGCGGGCCTGGTCGGCCTCGTCGTCGGTCTGGTCGAAGTCGTAGGCGCTCGCAACCTTGTGATCGAGCAGGGCGACGTACTGGTCGAGCGCCTCTTCGAGCATCATCTGCTTGTAGAGCGTCCAGCCGAGCTTGTAGAGCGCCAGCTCGTAGTACTCCGACCGGGGACCCCGAACCACGATGGCGCCGTAGGACTCCTCGGCCTCGAGGTACTTCTTCCGCGTGAAGAAGTACTCGGCGCGTCGGAACTGGACCTCGTCGATGTGACGCGAGTCGGGGAACTCGGCGACGAGTCGACGGGTCACGACGATCGCCTCGTCGTTCCGGCCGAGCTCGTCGAGGGCGCGGGCCTTCTGGTAGAGGACCTCGTCGTTGTGCGGGTAGCCGGGATACTGCTCGAGGATCCGGTCGTAGAGGCGGATCGCTTCGGCCGGTCCTTGCGACGCGCTCAGCTCGCTTCCGGGCAGGTCGAGCTCCGCGGGCATCGCGGCGTAGTCGATGCGGCTGGCGGCCGAGGCGCGCTCTACGAAGTCGCCTTTGGATTCGATGTCCCGGGCGATGCTGGCCAGGGAAGCCGGTGCGGAGCCTTCCTCGGCGTTCGCCTGCATGATGGTTCCCGAAGCCGGGGCGGGCATGGGGGCCGCACTCCCCCCTTCCACACCGAACTCCTTCTCGAGCTTGAGGTCGGCGAGGCGTCGCATCGCCTCCGGCGTCAGACTCGAGGCCGGCGCCTCCTCGAGGAACTGCCGATAGCCCGCGATGGCCTGGTCGATCCCGTCGTCGACCGCGACCTCCTGCAGGTCGGGCTCGACGTCGCGAAGCGAAGCCAGCGTCCTGCGGCTTCCGTCGCCCAGACAGGCTCCGAGGAGCAGCGGCAGGATCAGGAGCACCCGGCGATGATCACGCATGGTCGGCGCCCCCTCAGCGCGCCTGGGCCTTGGCGGCCCGGTCGTAGCTGTCGGCGAACGCGAAGCGCGCCTGGTTCTGATAGGCGACGAGGCGTTCCCGTCGACGCGCGAGCTCCCGCGTCGCCACGAGCTCGAGCATGCTGCCCTGTCTTTGTCGGAGGGCCTCGAGCCGCCGGATCGCGGAGGCGACGCGAGCCTCGAGGCCTGCGATCGGGTCGGCGTAGCCCTCGTAGCCGTGGCTGGCCGCCTGTCGGACCCGCACGAAGGACTCGTAGGTCCCGGCGAGCTTCGCGAGATCCCCGTCGAGCAGTCGGAGCGCTTCGTGCACGCGGGTCAGTCGGTCGTGGTAGCCGGTCTCCTGGCGGAAGAGGAGGACGCCGCGAAGTCGCGACAACCGCTCTCGCGCAGCGGCCGCGCCCTCTTCCGACGCGAGGCCCGCGATCGCCTCGCCGATCGAATCGAGCCGACTCGCGAGCACGCGCTCCTCGGAGGTCGCGAGCAGCGCGGGCGCCGGCGCGATCAGCATCTTCTCGAGGCGTTCGGCGAGGTGGTCCCGCTGCTCCAGTCGGAGCCGATAGCGCGCGTCGAGCTCGCGGAACTCACGGTCGATCGACGGCAGCTTCGGGTCGTAGAAGCGCCGCCGGATGTCGACGATCTCGTCGAACGCACGCAACGAGACCCGCCAGCCCGACAGCTTCCGACCGAGATCCTCGAGGTCGAGGTAGTTCTGGAGGGCCGTCTGGAAGTCATGGGAAGCCATCAAGGAGACGAGGTAGAAGGTCTCCGGGGCGTCCGGGAGGCTGCGCAGCCGGACCACCCAATCCGTGTCCTTCCGGATCTCCTCGCGCGCGAGAGCCCGCAGGAACGCGCCCTCCCGCACACTCTCGATCGACGCGTCGAGGCGCGTGATCTCGTCGCCGAAGGATCGCGCGGCACGCTCGTAGAGATGGGCGGCGCGACCATGCACCTCCAGCCGGCTATAGGCGTAGGGCAGCGCGAGCAGGGCCTCCTGCACCGACGCATCCGTGGGATCCCGCTCCGCCAGGATCGACCACGGCACGACGGCGCGGTCGAAATGCTCGCCCGACACCTCCGACCAGCCGGCTCGCAGCAGGGCCTGATTCGAGAACGGGCCCTCCAGCCGAACCCGTTCGAGGGGTGCCCGTGCGCGCTCGAACTCCGAGGCCTCGAAGAGCATCGTGCCGAGCACGAGATTCGACTTGTCGCGGATGGCGAGCGTCTCGCGACCGCCTCCGCGGATGCGGCCCGCGCGATCGAGCGCGCGCAGCGCCTCGCCGACCTTCGCATCCTCGAAGAGCGCGATGCCCAGGTTGTACGCTGCGTATCCCTCGAGCTGCGACGCCCCCGATAGCGTCGTCAGGATCTCCGCGGCTTCCGCCGGGCGATCGAGCGCCATCAGGACGTTGGCGCGGAGGAAGCCCGTCTCGGCCTCGATGTCTCCGGGGAGAGGAGTCCGCATGGCATCCAGGACCTGCAGCGCCTCGGCGTGCTGGCCCTTCTGGTAGTGGATCCGGGCCAGCCTGAGGGCTGCTCGTGCGCGCACGTCCTCGTCGACGTCCCCTTCGAGCACGGCGCGGATGGCTCGACCGGCGCGTAGATGCATCCGATAGCTGAGCTCGAAGTCGCCGACCGAGAACTCCGCATCGTCGATGTGGAGATGGAGCTTGTCGAGGACGGGCTCGTCGACCCCGTAATGCTGGGCGAGCTCGGCGTCGAGCCGCTCGAGCGCCTCGAAGTAGAGACCCTGGTCGGCGTAGAAGAGGGCCTCGCCGAAGAAGGGGTCTTCGATCTCGACCGAGGCCGACGGGCTCGGCGCGGCGAGTGCGACGGACGCGATCAGGAACGCCAGCTGCGCCCGCATCGAACGCATGGGACTACCAGCTCCCGAGCGAGATCGAGGCATCACCGGCTGCGCGACCGCCGAGCTCGATGCCCACGAGTGCGGGCTCGACCCGCTTCTCGAAGACGAAGCTGTGGCTCGACTCCTTGCGCTCGTTGCGACCGCTCCCCGACGCGACCACGACCTCGAGTCGATGCTCGCCCGTCGTCACGTTCCCGGTATGCAGACGCTGGACGCCGCCACGGCGCAGGGCCTCGAGCTCCTTCCAGCTGTAGACGTACTGGGTGACGAGCTCTCCATCGATCGACAGGCGGATCGAGTCGAGCTCGAGGGTCTCGCCTTCCCCGATCGATACGAAGACCGCGACCTGGCTGTTCGAGGGATAGAGGAGCCGCTCTTCGAGGTTGCTGAGCTCCGCGCCGATCGCAAGGACTTCGGACTTGATCTCCTGCACCTGCTCGTCGAGGCTCTTCATCGCCGCCGCGTGCTCGTCGGCTCCTGCCTCGGCGCGCGCGACGTCGGAACGCAGCGCGATCCCGAGAGAGAGGAGGAGCGCGACCGCGAGCAGCGGGCACAGGCCGAGGTGACGGCCGTCGCGACGGATGCCGATGGCCGGGCCCGTCCGATGGCGCGCGGAACGCGAATGAATAGAGGGGTGATTCACGACGCTTGCCTCCCTTGCTGGGAGGAATTCGACACGCCGTCACGCTCCATTGAGGAAAACCCACACGGCAACGCGTACGCAGCTCGGGTGCAGACGGGCGCGAACACACAGGACAATGCAGGCCCGATGCGACCGACCCGCCGTTCGCACGCATCCGCCCGGCAGGCCACGTCTCACGCCCGGATCCGATCGACCGGAACGCGGCCACACACGCGGTCGATCGACGAGCTCGGCCCCTCCGCTCGATCCGCACGTGGCTATCATGCGACGCCGACCGTGCCCACTCGATGTCCGGACCGAAGCAGACAGGGGAGGACGAATGCCGATCGTCGGATTCCACCACGTCTCGATCAACGTTCACGACGCCGACCTCGTTCGCGACTTCTACGTCGACGTGCTCGGTCTCGAAGAGCTGCCCCGACCCGACTTCGGCTTTCCCGGCCATTGGCTCGCCAAGGGGGCCCAGCAGCTGCACCTGATCCAGGTCCCCGACCACGAGCCGCGTGAGCGCGGACCGATCGGTCCGCACTTCGCACTCCTGGTGTCCCGCCTGGACGAGGTTCGCGAAGAGCTTCGCGCACGCGGCTTCGAGGTCTCGGAGCCCTTCGAGATCGCCGGCGTCGGTCGGCAGTCCTTCATGAAGGATCCCGCCGGCAACGTCGTCGAGCTCAACGAGCCCGTCGGCTGATCGCGGAACGCCGCAGCCCCGGCGTCCGCTGAAGCGCGATCGCCGGGGTGAACCGGCTCGCGCTCAGCGCCTGCGCGGCGCCAGGCGTCGGCGCAGCCCGGCCACACGTCGGCGGAAGAAGGCCTCCGCGCGCATCCGCCACGGCACGCCCGGATGTGGATCGAGCTCGAGGCGCGCGAAGACGTCTCCGAGCCGCGCGCGCTCCTCCGACGCGAGTCGGATCTCCGGGACCCGGGCGAGGGCTTCGAGCTGCTCGGAGCTCGAAGCACCGGCGATCGCGGCCTGGACGCCGTCCGCTGCGAGGACCCAGGCGAGCGCCAGCTCGGGGAGCCCGACGCCTTTCTCGGCCGCCATCGGGAGTGCCGTGCCGCGAAGCGCCTCGTTGATCCGGCGCAGGTTCTTCGGATGCCCCATCGGCGCGCGATCCTCGACGGCGCGCGCATCCGCCAGCCCGCGCCCCGCGAGCACACCCGCCTCGAGCGCAGAGAAGGCGAGGACGCCCACGCCCTTGGCCCGCGCGAGCCCGAGCACCTCCGACTCGATCCGACGCTCGAGCAGGCTGTAGTGCTCCTGGGTCGTCGCGAGACCTCCCCGCCCTTGCGCCGCCACGATCGCCTCACGCAGCGCGGCCGCGGGGTAGTTGCTCACACCGAGCGAGCGGACCTTGCCCTCCTCACGCAGCCGCAAGAGCTCGCCGATCGTGTCGCTGACGGGCGTCCGGTCGTCGTAGTGATGCACCTGGATCAGGTCGATCACGTCGGTCTGCAGCCGACGCAGGCTCGCTTCCACGTCCTTTCGGACGGCCACCGGCCGGCTGTCGCGCCGCACGACGCGGCGACGCCCCTCGATCTCCGCCGCGAAGAGCGGCTCGCCGTGATCACCGTCCCATCGCAGCCCGACCTTCGTCAGCAGCATGACCCGGTCGCGACGCCCCCGCAGCGCGCGACCGAGCTCCTCCTCGATCCGGCCGAACTCGTAGAGCGGCGCCGTGTCGATCGCCGTGAGCCCCAGGTCGATCGCCTCGTGCACGAGCCGCGCACGCGCCCCCTCCGCTCCGGGCAGACTCCGCCACATCGCGCCCAGCACGATCGGCGGGAGTCGAAGCATCGCACCGGAGGGGATGGAGGCCGTCACGCGGCCGTTGTACCGCGACCCGTCCGAGGTCGCCAGACACCCACGGCCGCCGATCACGCCGCGCCCCATGCGTCGCACCCGGAGCACACCTGCCGCCGATCTGCACACGCGCTGCATCCGGCGGACTCGAGGCCGGCCGCTGCCCTGCCGTGTCTCAAGTCCCCCTCGGAGCCGTCCGATTGCAGCCCGAAGCGATCGTTCCGGTAGGAACGGACCGGGAGGTCGGACGATGAAGGGTGTCATCTTCAATCTCTTCGAAGACTTCGTATGCGAGGGATTCGGGGACGACACGTACGAGGCGATCCTCGACGAGGCGGACCTGCAGACCGAAGGTCCCTTCGTCGGCCCCGGCCTCTATCCCGACGCGGACCTCCTCGAGCTCGTGGGCCGAACGATCGCGCGGCTCGGGATCCCGCTCCCCGACGCCCTCCGCGCCTTCGGGCGCTTCGCGCTGCCCCGACTCGTCGCCTCCCATCCGGACTTCGCCGACAGCACGATGACGGCGAAGGAGTTCCTGGTCTCGGTCGACGGGGTGATCCACGTGGAGGTGCAGAAGCTCTTCCCCGACGCGATCACGCCGCGCCTGGTCTGCGAGGATGCGGGTCCCGACCGCCTCGTGATGACCTATCGATCCGAGCGTGGCTTCTGCCATCTGGTCGAGGGATTCCTCGACGGCGTCTCGGATCATTTCGGTACGAAGATCGACTACCACCAGTCGAGCTGTGCGCACGACGGCGCGGACGCCTGCCGATTCGAGCTCGGCTTCTCGGACGGCGCGGCATGAGCGACGTCCTGCACAGGAAGCTCGATCGGGCACGGGCTCGGATCGCGACGCTCGAGTCGATGATCGAGAACCAGACCCGCGACCTCTACCGCGCGAAGGAGCGGCTCTCCCGCGTTCTCGAGACGGTCCACGGGGCACTCTTCGTGATCGACCCGACGGGCGAGATCGCCCTCACGAACGCCGCCGCGGCGCAGCTGGTCGGGCTCTCCAAGGAGGAGATCGAGGGCAAGCCGATCGGCCGCCTGCTGCGCGCGACGGGTGGCGCGGGCCAATTCGATCTCCTCGCCGCCCCCCAGGACCAGATCGAGCTCGAGCTCGTCGATCGGGACGGTACGACGATTCCGGTCCTCCTCTCCTCGAATCCACTCCACGGCGAGCGCGGCGAGGTCGAGGGCGCCGTGTGCATCGGCCTCGACCTTCGCCAACGGCGGGAGCTCGAGCTGGAGCTGCGACAGGCGCAGCGACTCGAGTCGATCGGACAGCTCGCGGCCGGCATCGCCCACGAGATCAATACCCCGATCCAGTTCGTCGGCGACAGCGCCCAGTTCCTGGGCGAGGCGTGGGACGACCTGCAGTGCGTACTCGACGCGGCCATCGCGCTCCGGAGCGCGGTCCTCGACGAGGGCGACGCCCGGACGGCCGCCGACGCGCTCGGCAGGTCGATCGAGGAGGCCGACCTCGACTTCCTCGCCGAAGAGATCCCGGGATCGGTCGAACGGATGATGGACGGGGTCGCGCGCGTCGCCCGCATCGTCAGTGCGATGAAGGTCTTCTCCCATCCGGGTGGTCGCGAGCTGGCCCCGGCCGACATCAATCACGCCCTCGAGACGACCCTGATCGTCGCCCGGAGCGAGTACAAATACGTCGCCGAGATCGATCTCGACCTGGGCAGTCTGCCCGAGGTGCAATGCGAGATCGGCGGACTCAACCAGGTGTTCCTCAACATCATCGTCAACGCGGCGCACGCGATCGAATCCAATCACGAGGGCGAGCTCGGACGGATCTCGATCAGGACGAGCGTTCGCGACGAACGCGTGGTCGTCGAGATCTCGGACGACGGAGGTGGCATTCCGGAGGAGATCCGCGAGCGGATCTTCGATCCCTTCTTCACGACCAAGCAGGTCGGACGCGGTACGGGCCAGGGGCTCGCGATCGCACGCAAGGTCGTCGAGAGGCACGGCGGCGAGCTGCGATGCGTCTCGAGCGTCGGCGTCGGCACGACCTTCACGATCGAGCTCCCCATCGAGGCGCGTCATGAGTGAGCCGAACGAGACCCCGATCCTGCTCTTCGTCGACGACGAGAAGGACATCCTCGCCGGTCTCCGGAGCACGCTGCGCAAGCGCCGCCAGGACTGGGACATGCACTTTGCGATCGGAGCCCGCGCCGCCCTCGAGGTCGTCGCCGATCTGCCCGTCGACGTGATCGTGAGCGACATGCGGATGCCGGGCAAGGACGGCGCCTCCTTCCTCGCCGAGGCGCGGGAGATCCGTCCGGAGGCGGTGCGTATCGTCCTCTCGGGACACGCCGACGACGGCGCGACCATGCGCGGTCTGGCCGTCGCGCAGCAATGGCTCGCCAAGCCCTGCGCCCGCGATCAGCTGCTGCGCTCGCTCGAGCTCGCCCTGACGGCCCGCCGACTCATCCGCGACACCGAGAAGCGAATGCGTCTCGGCGGCATCGAGTCGCTGCCGTCGCCGCCCGCGACCCTCGAGCACATCCAGTTCCTCGTGGCCGACCCCGAGTGCCGGATCCAGGATCTCGCCGAGACGATCGAGCAGGATCCCGCCGTCGCCGCCAAGATCCTCCAGCTCGCGAACTCCTCCTTCTTCAGCCTCGCGCAAGAGATCACATCCCTCGAGGCAGCGATTCCGCGCCTCGGGCTCGACACGATCGCGGCGCTCGTCGTGAGCGAATCCGTCTTCCAGAGTGTGGCCCGCAAGGGCAACCACCCCGTCTCGGAGGTGGAAGCGCTCCAACGCCACTCGCTGCTCTGCGCGCGGCTCTCCGGACGCATCGCGCGGGAGGTCGCCCTCGGCGACGAGCAGCTGCTGCCCTCGGCGTTCACGAGCGGGCTGCTGCACGACGTCGGTCGGCTGCTCGTGATCGGCACGGAGTGGGAGGGAGAGGATTGCGCCGCCCTGGGCGCGGGGCTCCTCGCGGCCTGGGGGCTGCCGATGCGGATCGTGGAGTCGGTCGCGCGTCACCAGGCGTTGTTCGCGATTCCGGGCGAGCCGGACCTGGCCTCCGTCTGCGTGCACGCGGCCCACCACCTCCTCTGCGAGATCGAGGAGAAGCTCGTGCGCGGCGTGCATGGTCCGGGCTCGATCGACCCCGCCGTGCCCGAGCTCCTCGGCGGCGAGCCCGACCTCGAGACGCTGCGCCAGATGGCGTCGGATTTCTTCGATCTGGCCGCGGAAGAGGGACACTGATGCGGGAGGGCGCCCCGGGACCGCGCGTGCTCTGCGTGGACGACGAGCCCGAGCTCCTGAAGGGCCTGAAGCTCCAGCTTCGCAAGGTCGCCCGGGTGGAGCTCGCCGAGCGTGCGAGCGCCGCCCTGTCGGCTCTCGACGAGGACGGCCCCTTCGACGTCGTCGTGTCGGACATGCGCATGCCGGAGATGGACGGCGCGCAGTTCCTGTCGGAGGTGCGTACGCGCTGGCCGATGACCGAGCGCATCCTCCTGACCGGGCAGGCGGACGTCGAGTCGACGGCGGCCGCGGTCAACCAGGGCGGCATCGTCCGGATGCTGACGAAGCCCTGTCCGAAGGAGGTTCTCGTCGACGCCGTCCTGTCCGCTGCGGAGACCGCGCGACTACGGCGCGTCGAGCACGAGCTGCTCGAAGGAACGCTGCGCGGCGCACTCGGCATTCTCGGACAGATCCTGGGCCTCGTGAGCCCCCCTGCCCTGCAGCGCACCTCTCGCATCGAGTCCATCGTCCGCCAGCTCGCAACGGCGCTCGAGCTCGAAGAGCCCTGGCGCTACCAGGTCGCCGCGGCGCTCTCGCAGGTCGGATGCGTCGCCGTCCCGATCGACATCCTCGACCGGATCGCGCTCGGCAAGGATCTCGACGAGACCCAGCGCGACGCCTTCGAGCGCCATCCCGGGATCGCCTTCGATCTGGTCACGCGCATCCCGCGCCTCGAGGACGTCGCGGAGATGATCCGCGACCAGCTCGAAGCGACGGACGTCGACCCCGACGCCGATCCTTCGAGCTGGCCTCCCGCTCGAACCGGTGCAGAGCTGATTCGCATTGCCACCGCGCTCGATCGCCTGCTCTCGCGGGGTGACACGGCGCCCGTCGCGATCGGTCGGCTGCGCAATCGGAAGGAGCACCCCGAGGCGCTGCTCGACGCGCTCGAAGGCATCGAGCTCGCCGACGAGGACCGCACGCGGATCTGCGTGGCCGCGGGGGACCTCTCGGCCGGGATGATCCTCGACGAGGACGTGCGGAGCCGCGATGGCGTGATCGTCGCGGCGCGCGGCACGGAGATCACGGCGATGATCGCACACCGACTACGCAACTTCGCCGCGAACACCGGACTGATCGAGCCGATCGCCGTCTGGGTGGGCGCCACGGCGGATGACGACGAGGACTAGCTCGATGGCTGCCACTCCGCGGATTCTCTTCGTCGACGACGAGCCGAGCGTCGTCAAGAACCTGAGCCTGCTGCTCCGGAACGAGCCCTGGGAGGTGCTGACGGCGACCAGCGGCGCCGAAGCCCTGAGCCTGCTCCGGGAAAAGCCCTGCGACGTCGTCGTCTCCGACGAGCGGATGCCGGAGATGAGCGGCGCCGAGTTCCTGAGCCATGTCTACCGGGACTTCCCCGACACGACGCGCATCATCCTCAGCGGACAGGCCAGTCTCGACGCCACGATCCGCGCCATCAACGACGCCGGGATCTTCCGCTTCCTGACGAAGCCCTGCGCGAAGGCCGACCTGGTCCAATGCCTCCGATCGGCGCTCGAGGCTCGCGAGGCCGCGCGGCGCGCGGCGATGGCCATGCCGAGCACGAGCGACGCAGCGATCGACGCGCTCGACGAGGCCATCGAGACGCTCACCCTCGCCTTCCAGCCGATCGCCTACGGCCGCGGGCGGCGCACCTTCGGCCACGAAGTCCTCGCCCGACCGCTGCACCCCGACCTGCCGGACCCGAAGACGCTCTTCGACGCCGCCGAGGCGACCGGACGTGTGCTCGAGGTCGAGGCCGTCATCCGCGAGCGCATCGGCGCCCGGCTTCAGGACCTCGCCCCGGACCAGACGCTCTTCGTCAACCTCCACCCGCGATCGCTCGCCGATCCCGACTTCTTCGCGGAGGACAACCCGCTCTTCCGTGCCCCGGAGCGGATCGTCCTCGAGATCACGGAGCGCGCGAGTCTCGACTCGATCGCCGACCTCACGGGACGCGTCGGCTTCTTGAAGGAGCGGGGATTCCGGATCGCCGTCGACGACCTCGGCGCGGGCTATGCCGGCCTCAATACCTTCGCCCGACTCTCACCCGAGGTCGTGAAGCTCGACATCGAGCTGATCCGGGACGTGGACCGCTCGAGCACCAGGCGGAAGGTCATCGATTCGATGGTCCGCCTCTCGCGCGATCTCGATTTCCTCACGGTCGCCGAGGGCGTCGAGACCCTCGCGGAGCTGCGCACGATCGTCGACCTCGGATGCGATCTCGTGCAGGGCTACGTGCTGGCGCGGCCGAGCAAGAGCTTCGCGGAGCCCGCGTGGCCCGAAGACCGACTCTCGGCGGCCCCGGACGCCGATCCGACGACCGAGCGCTAGCTCCGGCGCGGGCCGAGCGCGGTCAGTCCGAGCCCGAGCAGCGGCGCAGGCCGAGCGCGGTCAGTCCGAGCCCGAGCGGCGGCGCGGGCCGAGCGCGGTCAGTCCGAGCCCGAGCAGCGGCGCAGGCCGAGCGCGGTCAGTCCGAGCCCGAGCAGCGGCGCAGGCCGAGCGCGGTCAGCCCGAGCCCGAGCAGCAGCGCCGTCCCGGGCTCCGGCACGGGTACGTTGACGAAGCTCTCGCTTCCGCCGCTCTGGAAGGCCTGGACGTGGATGCCGATGCGCAGCTCGCCCGTCGCGAGCTCCGAGATCACGTCCGCGTAGGTCCCGCCCGCCTGGAGCGAGAAGACGACGCCGAGGGACTGGCCCACGCTCACGCCGTTCTGCGAGACGGGCGGGTCGGAGTCGGCGAGAAAGCCCGCGGTCGTCTGGAAGCCGATCGTGTTGCCACCGGGCAGGTCGGGCGGCGACGCACCCTGGCTGAAGTCGACGCCCGCATCACCGTAGTAGCCAAGCGCTGCATCGTCCGCGTCGATCAGGCCGGCGATCCCGAGCAGGGTGCCGTCGTCGAAGTAGACGTCCGTGATCGAGGACGCGGCCGGGCCGGCATTCGTGAACGTGAAGAGCACCTGCCCGCCGCCGAGATCGCTCACGTCCACGGCGAGCTGCGCCTCGCCGATCGCGCAGTCACCGGCCAGGTTGCCCGTGATGCAGGAGAATCCGAGCGGGATCGCGGCAGCACTCCCCGCGATCAAGCCTTCCAGGGCCAGCGCGGCGAGCAGAGCGAGAGAGACCTTCAGCAGCTTGATCATCGGCTTCGACTTCCCGTGCCTGCGCACTACATGCATCCACATGCGTCGCGTCGTCGACGCCCCCGTCGCGGGTCTCCGCGTCCGGGCCGACCCGCAAGGCGGTGTCGCGTCACGACGTCCGACGGGCCCGGGGCCACGCCGGCGCTCTTCCCAGAGAGCCCTCTTCTAACACGGGGACCGCAGGAAAGTGGCAGGCTTTCTGCGGGTTTTGCTTCGAGGACGGAACATCCCGCGGGCGATGCACCCGTTTGGGTGCGAGGGGAAGCGGATCGGAGGATCGTAAACGGCCGCCGGGTCGGCGTCGGTCGGACGCCAGGCCCGGCAGGCCGGCCGCTCAGCCCGAGAGACGTGGCCCGAAGATTTCCCCCGGCACGCGATCTGCGTAGTCGGCGGGGATGGATGACCTCTCCCCCTACCGCCGCCCCCCGTTCTGCCCCCACGCCGACTGCGATTCCCGTTCGCAGTCAACCACTTGGCGCTTCATCAAGAAGGGCTTCTACCTCCGCAATCGCAGACCCCACCGGGTCCAGAAGTACCAGTGTTCACGCTGCCGGCGTTACTTCAGCGCCTCCTCCTTCTCCACCCGCTACTGGCTCCGAAGGCCCGAGCTCCTCGAGCCCGTCTTCCATCGACTCGTCGCCTGCTCCGGGTTCCGGCAGATCGCCCGCGAGTACGGCGTCTCGCACTCGACGATTCGGAGGATGAGCGACCGGCTCGGACGGCATTGCCTGCTCTTCCATGAGCGACGTAGACCGAAGTCGTGTCCGACCGAGCCGCTCGTCCTCGACGGGTTCCGGAGCTTCGAGCACAGCCAGTACTGGCCGATGGACCTGAACCTCGTGGTGGGCGGCGAGAGCCTCTTCGTCTACGGGTTCAATGATGCGGAGCTGCGGCGGAGCGGGACGATGCGGCCGGCTCAGGCTGCGAAGCGGGAGCTCCTCGAGAAGCGCTATGGCCGGCCGGATCCCCAGGCGACGCGGAAGCGGGTGGAGGAGCTGTTGCGACGCGTGGTGCCACCGGGTGGATGCGTCGAGCTTCGGAGCGACGAGCACCAGGCGTATCCGCGGGCGATCGGGCGGATCCGGGATCGGACTTTCATCCACGAGCAGACGAGCTCGAAGGTGGCGCGGACGACCAAGAACCCGCTCTTCGCGGTGAACCTGTCGGATCTGCTGATCCGGCACTCGAGTGCGAACCACAAGCGGGAGACGATTGCGTTCTCGAAGCGGCGGCAGTCGGCGTTGTATCGGCTGGCGATCTGGAGTGTGTGGCGGAACTACGTGAAGGATCGGTCGGAGAATCGGAGGCGGGGGACGCCGGCAAAGGCCGTGGGCATCGCCGAGCGGTCGCTCTCGGTTCGAGAGGTCTTGGCGCGGCGGCTCTTTCCCGGGCGGACACGGGGGATCCGGGGCTGGCTGGCAGAGTGCTACTTCGGGCGGATCGGGACGCGGGCGATCGGGCGGTGTGGGGCGCACGAGGCGAGGTATGCGGTGTAGGCGTGGGCGAGACGGCGATGGGATGCCGCAGTCGGATCGCGAGCGGCCAGGGGAAATCTTCGATCCATGTCTCAGGTGGTGAGCCCGCCGCCATTCACGTGGATCGTCTGCCCCGTCACCCAGCCCGCCTGGTCCGAGGCGAGCCAGACGACCGCCGGTCCGACGTCGTCCCCCGTGCCCAGTCGCCGGCAGGGCACGGAGGCCGCGAGCTTCGCCACGAGCGCGGCGTCGTGCACCTCGGTCATCTCCATCATGCCCAGCGCGATCGAGTTGGCGGTCACGCCGCTGCCCGCGTTCTCGATCGCGATGTGGCGCATGAAGGCGAGCGCGCCGCCCTTGCCCGCGCCGTAGGGCGCGACGCCGATCGGCAAGCCGACCACGCCTGCGCCCGAGGAGATCGTGACGAGCCGCCCGAAGCCGCGGTCGCACATGCCCCCGAGCGCGGCGTGGGTCGTGTTCATCACGCCGTGCAGGTTGACGTCGATCGGCCCGGCCCACTCCGACGGGTCCATGTCCCGAAAGCGGCGCGGGTGCATGAGCTGGGCGCCGGCATTGCCCGCGTTGTTCACGACGACGTCGAAGCCGCGCGTCGCGATCGCCGCACGCACGGCCTCCCGGTCCGTCACGTCGAAGGCCAGCGCCTCCGCCTGCCCGCCGGCGCGCCGCACGACCTCGGCCGTCGCCTCCGCGCGCTCCTGCCGGATGTCGTTCACGACGACGCGCGCTCCCTGCGCCGCGAGGTGCCGCGCGATCCCGGCGCCGATCCCCTGTCCCGCTCCCGTCACGAGCGCGAGGCGCCCCGTCAGATCGAAGATGCCCGCCATCCTGCTCCATCCTCCTGCGCGCTCCGGACGCGCTCGTCGTGCCGGATCCCGGCGGCCGGACCGCGGTCGTGCGGCGCCGGGACCGGAAGCGGCGATGGTAACGACCGGGCGAACGGATATGCTCGGTCGGCCCGCATTCCCGACCCGCACAGCGCCCGCGCCACGAGCGAGGCCGCCCTACCCGAGCCTTCGGAACCGAGGAGATCGCCATGTCGAGTGGAGCGGCCCCGCGCCAGGGCGGAGAGATCCTCGAACGCGTCCGCGACCTGCTGCCCGGGATCCGAGCCGCGGCGGTCGAGACCGAGCGGGCGGGCCGCCTCGGCGACGCGCTCGTCGAGTCGCTCAAGGGCGCGGGCGTATTCGGAATGGCGATGCCCGAGGCGATGGGCGGCGCCGAGGCGGATCCGATGACGCAGCTCGAGGTCGTCGAAACGCTGTCGGTCGCGGACGGGTCCGTCGGGTGGGTCGCGATGATCGGGTCCGACGGCGGCTACTACGCGGCGCATCTCTCCGAGGCCGCGGCGGAGGAGATCTACGCGGACCGCGAGATCGTGACCGCGAGCGTGCTCGTCCCGCGTGGCCGCGCCCTTCGCGTCGACGGCGGCTATCGCGTGACGGGCCATTGGCCCTTCGGCAGCGCGAGCCTCCACGCGGACTGGTTCGTCGGCGGCTGCCTGGTCGTCGGCGAGGACGGCGCGCCGCTCATGGGCGAAGCCGGTCACCCGATCGTCCGCATGACCTTCTTTCCCGCGAGCGCCTGCAAGGTGCATGACAACTGGCGCACCACGGGCCTCGCCGGCAGCGGCAGCAACGACTGGAGTGTCGAGGACGTCTTCGTCCCGGAGGCGCACTCCTTCTCGCTCTTCGAGAAGGCGCGCATCGATCGCCCCCTCTACGCCTACCCCTGGTTCATCGTTGCGAACGCCCCCGGCGTCTCCCTCGGCCTCGCCCGCGCGGCGATCGACGAGCTCTGCACGCTCGCCGAGAAGAAGGTGAGCCTCCCGGGCGGCAGTCGGCTGCGCGACGATCTCCTCGTCCAGCGCGCAGTCGCGCTCGCGGAGGCGGAGCTCGGCTCGGCGCGGAGCTACCTCTACGAAGCGACGGCGGCGCTCTTCGAGACGGTCTGCGCCGGCCGCGAACCGACTCTCGCGGAACGCGCGACCTACCGGCTGGCCGGCATCCACGCTTTCCGCGCGGCGAAGAGCGCAGCCGGACGGATGTACGAGGCCGGGGGTGGCTCGGCCCTCTACGCGTCCTCGCCCCTCGACCGCATCTGGCGCGACGTCTCGACGATCACGCAGCATGCGTTCGCGAACGAGCGGGGCTACGGCGAGGTCGGGCGGGCCTTCCTCGGCCTCGACCCGAGCTCGATGATGATCTGAGCGGTCGCGGCGGCGGCTCGCGCGCCGCCGCGACCCCGGACTCAGACGATCTTGCCCGAGTGCCCTTCCCAGTACGGATCCCGCAGCTTGCGCTTGTAGAGCTTGCCGTTCGGATCCCTCGGCATGTCGTCCGTGAAGTCCAGGCTATGCGGCCACTTCTGCTTGGCCATCTTGTCCTGGTAGAACGCGACGATGTCCTCGCGGATCGCGTCGGAAGGCTCCGTCCCGGGCACGAGCTCGATCACGCACTTGATCTCCTCGCCCATGTCCTTGTTCGGGATCCCGAAGACGGCGACGTCCTGCACCTTCGGATGCTGCTGGATCACGCCTTCGATCTCCTGCGGGTAGATGTTGACGCCGCCGGCGATGATCATGTCGTTCGCGCGATCGTTCAGGAAGAGATAGCCGTCGTCGTTGAAGTAGCCGATGTCGCCGACCGTGAAGAAGTCGCGCAGGCGGGACTCCTTCGTCTTCTCCTCGGCCTTGTAGTACTCGAAGCTGTTGCCGGCCATCTTCATGTAGATCGTGCCGCTCTGACCCGCCGGGAGCTCCTTGCCGTTCTCGTCGACGACGATCACCTCCGAGGTCGGCCACGGACGACCGACCGTGCCCGGATACTTCCGCCACTCTTCGGGGGGCGCGATCGTGCCGCCGCCTTCCGTCGCGGCGTAGTACTCCCAGATCACGTCGCCCCACCAGTCGAGCATCTTCCACTTCGTCTCGATCGGGCACGGCGCGGCGGCGTGGATCATGCAGCGCAGCGACGACACGTCGTACCGCTTCCGGACCTCCTCGGGCAGGTTCAGCATGCGGTTGAACATCGTGGGCACCATGTGGCTGTAGGTGACCTTGTACCGCTCGATGCGTTCGAGGGCCCCCTCCGGCGTCCACTTGTCCATCAGCACGACCGGATGTCCCCAGTTGAGGGCCATCGTCGTCCAGTTGTTGACCGCCGTGTGATAGGTCGGCGCCTGCGTGATCTCGACGTGCCCGTCGTGGGGCCGCACGCCGAAGAGCAGCAGCAGCATGCCCGAGGCCGCCGCGACCTCGTCGGGATGGCGCGGGTCGAGCGCGCGCCGGACACCCTTCGGCCGCCCCGTCGTGCCCGACGTGTAGAACATGATCGAGCCCGCGGAGAGCGAATCGGGACGGGTCGCGGGCTGCCCGTCGACGAGCGCCGAGAAGGGGCGGAAGCCCTCGACCTCGCCGATCGAGAAGGCATGCGCCGGGTCGAGGCCCGATTCCTCCAGCGCGCGTCGGCTCTCCTTCGCGAAGCGCTCGCTCGTCACGTAGACCTTCGACTCCGCGTTGCCGAGGATGTACGCGATCTCGGGGCCGACGAGATGCCAGTTGATCGTCGTGATGTAGAAGCCACTCTGGAAGGCAGCCATCACGAGGGCGACCTGCTCGATCGAGTTCGGCAGGGTCGTCGCGATGTGATCGCCCCGCTCGAGGCCCAGGGCGCGCAGGCCGTGGGAGATGCGGTTCACGAGGTCGTAGAGACCGCCGAAGCTGATCTCCTGATAGTCGGGATCGACGATCGCGAGGCGATCCCGATCCTCCTCCGCGATCTTCCAGAATCCGGTCGTACCCAGGCCTTCCATGGAAGGTCCTCCTCTCGTCAGTCGTTCACGTAGACGGGCGGCCGCTTCTCGACGAAGGCCCGCATGCCCTCGGCCACGTTCGCGCTCTGGCTGCAGAGCAGCTGGTTGCGGTTCTCGATCGCCATCGCCGCCTCGAGCGAGGCCGCGTCGATCGCCATCGTGAGACCTTCCTTGGTCATGCGCAGTCCTCGCGGCGATGCCGCGAGCATCTCCTCGACGTAGGGCCGCGCCGCGTCCACGAGCCGATCGTCGGGGACGACCTCGGAGACGAGCCCGGTCGCGAGCGCCCGCTCCGCCCGCAGGAAGCGCCCCGTCAGCATGAGCTCCGAGGCGACCGAGGTCCCCACGAGCCGCGGCAGGAAGTAGCTGCAGCCCATGTCGCAGGCCGAGAGCCCGACCTTGATGAAGGCCGCGTTCATCTTCGCGCTCTCGGCGGCGATGCGGATGTCCGAGGCGAGCACGAAGGAGAATCCGCCACCACAGGCCGCGCCGTGCACGAGCGCGACGATCGGCTGGGGACAACGTCGCATGCGCAGGTAGACGTCCGCGAGATAGCCCTGGAAGCCGAACCCGCGGCCATAGGGGCCATCGGGGCCCATCACGGTCGCCGCGTCCTTGAGGTCGAGACCGGCACAGAAGGCGCGCCCCTCGCCCCGCATCACGACGACGCGAACGGAGCGCTCCTCCTCGAGACGGCCGAAGTAGTCGCGCAGCTCCGTTGCCATCCGGAGGTCGATCGCGTTCAGACTCTCGGGCCGATCGAGCACGAGCCAGTCGACGGCGCCCTGCTTCTCGATCCGGATCGTCTCGTAGCGTCGATCGTCTGCCATCGGCCGCGTCTCCCCGTCCCGCCCGCCACGGAGCCGGAGGCAGCCGGGTTCGTGAGCGGGTCGCGAGAGTAGCGGAGCCATCGACGGGTCGAGGGTGGTGCTGCAGACCCCGGCGCAGACCGGAATACGAGCGACGCGACGCCGTCCGCCGCTCAGTCCCGGGGCACGTCGCGATCGAGCACGGTCAGGCGCTCCGCCGCCCGCGCGTTCCGGATCGCCCGATCGCAGATCTGGCGCAGCGCGTCGGAGAGCCGGGACAGGACACGATCCGACGTATTGAAGCCCGAACGCTCCCGCACGTAGGCCTTCAGCTTGCTCGCGACGACGAGGATCTCGTCCTCGGCGCCGTCGCGACCGGGCCCCCGCGCCGGCGCCCCACCGCCCGTTGCGCGCACGGCGGGCGCCGCCGATCCGGCCGACGAGCCCGCGTGCGGTGCCGCGCCGGATTCCGACGCAGCCTTGCGGATCAGGACCGCAGGCCGATCCGACTTCGACCCCGGACGGGGGGAACGCGCGGCAGATCCCGCCGACTCGCGACGCGGGGCCGCGGGCTCCGGCGCATCGTGCGTCTTCGGCGCCTGCTTCTCGACGGCCCACGACTCGCGGTGTCGCTCCGTCGGGAGATGGATCTCCCAGCAGTCGACGGAGCAGAAGACGAGCCCGGTCCGCTTGCGGTTGCAGGTCGACACGTTGCAGACCCAGTAAGTCGCCCCGAGTGCGATGTCGCCCTTGCAGGCGCTGCATCGCCGCCAGCGTTCCGCCACGTGCAGACCCTCCCGCCGGGCCCCGGCGTCGTCGGCGCCCGGCCCCGCGCGTCACGATGTCAGAGCCGGGGGGCGCGAGCAAGCGCAGGCGGCGCGGCGCGAGGGATCCGGGGGCTGTGATACGGTCGACTGCCTCGCACGAAGCGGGACGAGGAGGGTCGGGGATGAAGCTCGAAGGTGGCTGCTACTGCAGGAACGTCCGGTACGAGTCGACCGGCGACGTCGGGCTGCGCGGGCAATGCTTCTGCCGCGAGTGCCAGTACATCTCGGGCGGTGACTCCGTGTTGATCGTCGGCGTGCCCGAGGACGGCTTCCGCCTCACGAAGGGGCAGACGAAGGCCTTCCGCCGATCGGACCTCGAGCATCCCGTGACCCGGGAGTTCTGCCCCGACTGCGGCACCCACGTCACGACGCGCGCGATGCCCGGCATGGTGATGATCAAGGTCGGGACCCTGGACGATCCCTCGGTCTTCGGCGCGCCCCAGATGGCGATCTTCACCTGCGACAAGCAGCCCTACCATCGCCTCGCCGAGGGCGTACCGAGCTTCGAGCGTCTGCCGGGCTGACGGCGTCGGCCGCTCCGGGCCCCCTGGCCGGGGTGCCCGGAGCGCTCGTTCACGGCGCCGCCTCCGCCGACGGCACACGCACCTCGCCCGGCGCGCCGGTGGCGAAGCCGATCCCGCCCTCCCGGATCGCGTCGCCCGCCGTCACGAAGTCGTCGAAGACCTCGAGCTCGTGGTCGGCGCCGGGTCCGAAGCCCACGACGAGCTCCGCCCGACCATCACCGTCGAGATCACCGAAGGACGGCCTCGTCTCACCGTCCCTCGCGCGGTAGTCCGCACGACCCGACGGAGCCCGGAGGAAGCCGGCATTCCGCTCGTAGGGCCCGGCGAGGGCATCCTCGAGGAAGACGATCCAGCCTCCACTTCGCGGACCGAAGCCGACCGCGATCTCGTCGCGCCCGTCTCCGTCCCAGTCGCCGAGCGCCGGGAAGGTGCCTCCGCCGCCCGAATCGATCTGACCGCGCCGCGCGACCTGCACGACGGCGTCCCCGTTCGTGACGTTGGGATGCGACGCGAAGCCCGCGCGTGCATCGTCGAGGATCGAGATCTCGCGGATGCCCGCTCGATCGAAGCCCACGACCAGCTCGTCGCGGCGATCGCCATCGATGTCGCCCAGCGCCGGGATCGTCGCGGCTCCGTACCGCTTCACCTTCGTCGGACGCGGCACGAGGAGGAATCCGTCCACGACGCCGCGAGCGCGCAGTGCGGCGTATCCGGTGGCTCGATCGTCGAAGGCCTGCAACGTCGCGGACGCGCTCGGGCCGAAGCCGACCAGGATCTCCGCGCGTCCGTCGCCGTCGACGTCGCCACATGCGGGATGCGTCTGACCGTCCTCGGCACGATAGGCCTCCGAGCCCGCCACCAGCGCGTCGAGCGAGGCGACGACCCCATCTTCGAGGTGCACCAGCGAGAGCTGTCCCCCGCTGCCCGGACCGAAACCGAGCACGAGATCGGAGTCTCCGTCGTCATCGAGATCGCAGCGGGCGACCCGCACGTCACCGGCCGCGGCCAGCGAGTCGACCGTCAGCAGCGCCGATCGCCCCGAGGTCAGCAGGACGTGCAGGCGGCCGTCGGTCGCGACGGAGAGCCCCAGCTGCGATCCGTCGATCCGGGACGTGGGATCCGGAGCGGGCGTCGGGTCCGGGGCGGGCGTGGGATCGGGGTCCGGCGTCGGGTCCGGGGCGGGCGTGGGATCGGGGTCCGGCGTCGGGTCCGGGGCGGGCGTCGGATCGGGGTCCGGCGTCGGGTCCGGGACCGGTGTGGGATCGGGGTCCGGGGCCGGAGGAGGAGGAGGAGGAGGCGCGGCCGCGACGAGCAGCTCGTTCGAGGGCGTCGACCGAAGGCCGCTCGCATCGTAGGCGCTGATCGCGACGTAGAAGTCGAGCGTGTCCTCCAGATCCACCGCGTACACGATCTCGCCACTCGTCACGGGCGGCGCGCCGATGTCGACGCTGTAGCCGTAGATGCCCGGGGACACACCGAGGTGCAGCGTGTAGCCCGTGGCCGTCTCCGACGGACTCGGCGCGAAGTGCACCCGATGCTCGCGCAGCACGGCGCTCGCGGAGCCGGCGAAGGCGAAGACGACGGCGAAGACGCACACCATCGACCGACTGAACCGGGAAGCCCGGGGTGAGGTGCCGCGACGGAGATCGGGTGCTGCGAACGGATTGCGGGACGCGAACGATCGGAGATCGACGTGATTCATGCTCCCCGATTCGGGAGCGACCGCCCTCCGATTCGTGAGCCCACTCACGGCGCCCGAGAAATCCGGTCGCGACCGCCGCGAAGCGTGACGCGCGATCCATCGTCCATCCGGTGTTCAGCCGGTGCGCCCCTGGATCGTCGGGTCGGTCATCGGTGTCCAGCCGCCACCCTGCAGATGGTTGCCCCCATCGACGTCGAGCACGCAGCCCGTGATCTGCATCGCATCGTCGGAGAGCAGGAAGGCGCAGGCCGCGGCGATGTCCTCCGCCCGGGTGAGCCGGCCGAGGGGCAGGTTGCGCGCCGCGACGGCGCCGTCGTCGGGCGCCCACATCGACCGCGTGCCGTCGGTCCGCGTGAAGCCCGGAGCGACGGCGTTGACCCGGATCCCGAGCGTCGCCAGGTCGCGCGCCAGGGTGCGCGTGATCGCGTCGAGGGCCGCCTTGCCCGCCGCGTAGGCGATCATCTTCGGCGTGGTCTTGCGCACCGTGCCGCTCGACACGTTCACGACCGCCCCGCCCGCCCCGAGTCCGCCCTCGATCGCGCGCTGCACGAGCGCGACCGGCCCCCAGGTATTCAGCTCGATCGTCTCGAGCAGCTCCGATCGCGTCATCGTTCGTGGCGAGCCGAGGAAGCGATTGCCCCCGACCGTGTTGACGACGCCATCGAGGCGCCCGAAGGCCGCGCCCGCCGCCTCGACGATCCGCTGCGCCGTCGCCTCCTCCTCCATCGACCCGCGCACCGCGACGACCGGAATGCCCGCCTCCGCGAGGGCGCGCTCCGCCTCGGCGAGCGGCCCCGCCTCGCGCGCGTTCACGACGACCGAGGCCCCTTCCCGTCCGACCCGCATCGCCGTCGCGCGCCCGATCGACGGCTCCCGCGACGCCCCCGTCACGATCACGACACGGCCCGCGAAGCGCCGCCCCACACGATCCTGCGTCCGCTCGTCGCTCATTCCGCCCCCACTCCCAGCCGCGGCGCGAGCGCCTCGAGCGTCTTCAGACTCGGCCGCGTCGCGTCGTCCGGATCGAGCGGCTGGATGCAGACGTGCGTGGCCCCCGCCTCGAGGTGTGCGTCGACGGCGGCGACCAGCGCCTCCGGTCCGCCCCAGGCGACGATCGCATCGACGACGCGATCGTTCCCGCCGTCGTCGAGCTCGTGCTCCGCAAAGCCCGCACGCATCAGGTTGCGCCGGTAGTTCGGCATCGTGAGCGGTCCCGCCATCGCCTGCCGCGCCCGCGCACGCGCCCGTTCGGGATCCTCCTCGAGCAGCACCTTCTGCTCCGGACAGAGCCACGCGTCGGGGCCCATGATCTCCCGGGACCGACGCGTATTCGAGGGCGGCGCGAAGTAGGGATGCGCCCCTCGCGTGCGCTCCGCAGCGAACACCAGCATCCTCGGCCCGAGCGCGGCCAGGACGATCGGCGGATCCGCGTCGATCGCCGGCCCCCACCACATCGCCTTCTCCATTGCATCCAGATAGGCCCGCATGCTCGGCACCGGTCTGGGGTAGGCGCGACCGAACATCCCTTCGATGACGGTCTGATGCGAGACGCCGAGACCGAGCAGGAAGCGCCCGCCCGACTGGTCGTGCAGCGCCCGCCAGGCGCAGGCCGTCGCCTGGGGCTCGCGTAGATGGATGTTGACGACGCCGGTCGCGATCACGAGACGCTGCGTATGCTCGAAGAGGCAGGCGGCGTGGACGAAGGGATCGCGACCGAAGGCGTCGGGGATCCAGAGCGCTCCGTAGCCGAGGGCCTCGATCTGCTGGGCGAGCTCGATCGCCTCGCCCAGAGCCATGCCGTCCGTCCGCGTCCAGACCCCGACCCGACCGATGTCCAATGGGTGCCCTCCCGAATGCGCCCCGAACCATGTCGATGGAGCACGCTTCCGAATGCGTCCCACGACCGTAGCGGGACTCACGCCGTCCCGCGGGCCCACCGCCCGCACCCCGGCGCGGGACGTGTGGACCTGTGGTTGACCGCCGATCCTGCCTCGTCGAGAATCGGCGCCATCACAGGAGGGTCCGATGGCCGCGAGCAACGACCACATCCGGCAGACGATCGAGCGCTACGTCGCCTTCATGAACGCCGGCGACGCCGACTCGATCGCCGCGCTCTACGCCGAGGACGCGACCCTCGAGGATCCGATCGGGACGGATCCGATCCGCGGCCGCGAGAAGATCCGCGCTTTCTACGCGGCAGCGGCCGGCGCCGTGCGCCTCGAGCTGACGGGCAACCCGCGCGTCGCCGCGGGCGAGGCGGCCTTCCCGATGCGCGCGAATCTCGGCCCCGACCACGCGATCGAGATCATCGACGTGATGGCCTTCGACGACGACGGGCTCATCCGGGGCATGCGCGCGTTCTGGAGTGCGGACGCCGCGGTCTAGGCTGGACGGATCGCTTCCCGTTCTTCACGAGAGCGTCACCTTTCCGTCTCGCAATCCGCTCGGCACGGCATCGGCCCGATGGGTATATTCGCGGCCCAACGGGCTCCGTCCGCGAGTCTGCACGGTGCGATCCCGTTCACGCGCGCCCGGCTCGCGGGATCCGCGTCCGATTCGTGGCGCCCCTGCGCCGAGCTGGGATACGCGTGCCGTCCGACGCCCGCTCCATGCCCCGAGACGAAGCCTCCCCTCCGCGCGTGGGACGTCGGATCGCCGCGCTCGTGCGCCACGGGCACTTCGATCGTCCTTCGGACATGCCGAGCGCACACCTGCCCACCCCGCTCAGCGCCCGCGGACGGGACCAGGCGCGCGCAGCCGCCCGGACGATCCTCGAGCAGGTCGAGTCCCTCGGCGCGGAGCTCGACGAGCGGCTCGAGTCATCGCAGCTCCTGCGCGCGCACGAGACCGCGACCGTGCTCGCGAGCGCACTCCGCGAGCTGACGGGTCGGACCTTCGAGGTCGAGGACCGCATGGAGCTTCTCGAGCGAGGGCTCGGGAGCTGCGCGAATCTGACCTTCGGCGAGATCGCAGCGACGCTCGCCCGGGATCCGCGCCTGGGACCGCTGCCGCCGGAGTGGCGCCGGATTCCCGATTTCCGCCTGCCCGTGCCCGGCGCGGAGTCGCTGCTCGAGGCGGGCGCCCGCACAGCGGCGCGCCTGCGCGCGAGCCTCGACGAGGTCGCGGGGGACGCAGGATCGGATCGCGTGCGGCTCTTCGTTGCCCATGGTGGCTGTCTGCGCCACGCGGCGGTCCACCTCGGGGCCCTCGAGGTCGGGACGGTGAGCCGCTTCACGATGGATTATGCGCAGGCGATCTACCTGGAGCGCCGAAGCGATACCGAATGGGTGAAGGTGGCCGGCGACTGGGTCTCGCGCGCGGCGAGATCCGCGCCCGTCACCGCCGATGATCGAGGGACCGTCCAACGATGAGCGTCGTCGCACACCACCTCGCCAGCCGCTTCCTCCACTACATCGACGAGTCCATCGAGGCGCCCGTCGGACGCAGTCCCGGCACGGGCGAGCCCCTGCACTTCGAGAGCTGGGCCCAGGCGGAGGTGCCGAAGCTGCACGAGTCGCCGGCGGACGCGGACACGCCTTCCGAGCGGATGATCCGACATTACCTCGAGGGCAAGACCTGGGTCGCACCGCGTCAGCCGATCTGCTTCCTGACGGACCTGCACGCCGACCGCGAGGCCTTCTGGCGCAGCCTGATCGTCGCCGGCGTCGTCGACAGCCCGGATCTCGAGAGCGAGAGCGACGAGGCCCTCGCCGCGATCCCCGACGAGGGCTTCGCCCTCACGCCCTTCGGACGGGACGTCCACCTCGTGATCGGCGGCGATCTCTTCGACAAGGGACCGGCGAACCTGCCCTTGCTGGACGCGATCGGACACTTCGCCGGGAGCGGTGTCCACTTCACGCTGCTCGCGGGCAACCACGACGTACGGACCTTCCTGGGCATCCGGCACGCCGAGGCGACCGACCCGGGGCTCGCGCATCTCTTCGTGCGGATGGGCAAGAAGACGATGACGCTGTTCCGGGAGGTCTTCGAGACGCATCTCGCCGGCGGGGACGGGGCGCAGCGCCTCTCGGACGAGGCCGTTCGGAGCCGGCTCTTCCCGCAACGCAGCTGGTTCGAGGAGTTCCCGAAGCTCGCGCAAGGCCTCGTACCGCCCGCGCGGATCGAGAAGGAGCTCAAGCGGATCCAGGAGAAGACCATCGAGCTCGAGGCGCGTTGTCGCGCCTACGGCATGTCGCTCGGGGACATGTACGCGGCGCTCGAGCGGGCGCGGGGCCTCTTCCTCGATGCCGACGGGCCCTACCACTGGGTCTTCTCGCGGATGCACATCGCGATGCGGGAGGGATCGATGCTCTTCGCGCATGCGGGCGTCGACGACGAGGCCGCGGCCTGGATCGCCGAGCGAGGCTGTGAAGCCGTGCAGGAGAGCTTCCGCGAGGCGCTCGAGACGACGCCCTTCGAGCTCTACAACGGCCCGCTCGGCAACGTCTTCCGCACGAAGTATCGGGACCTCGACCTGCCGATGACCGACGTCGGACGACATCGGCTCCAGCGAGCCGGCGTCTACGCGATCGTGCACGGACACCGGAACGTGTTCCTCGGGCAACACATGAACTTCCGGCGAGGTGTGCTCAACTTCGCCTGCGATGCCTGCGTGGACCGCAACACGCGCAGGATCGAGTCCCTGGCCGGCGAGGGCGCCGCCGCGACGATCATCGCCGAGGACGGCACGATCTACGGCTTGAGCTCCGACCACCCCGCGATCAAGGTCTTCGATCCCGCCGCCTACGGGGGCTGGGTGACTTCCGTGTGAAGATTGCGAGGAATGTGAAGGTGTCGGAGTGCAGCACACTTGCTGCGACTAGCACGACACCGGTTAGAATGTGCGCCACGAGGAGGCCCCCCCAATGAGTCACGACGCCCCCGAAGCGGGTGCGCCGGAGTCGGTGCATTCGACGATCCCCATGCCGAGCGGCGCGAACGGCGCCGAGGCCCAGCTGGACGCAGACGCCCCGGATGCCCCGGCGGAATCCGAGGACGAGTCCAAGGAGGCCCGCAGGGCCGCCAAGGAAGAGAAGAAGCGCGCGAAGAAGGCGGCCAAGGAGGCGGCGAAGGCCGCCGAGCAGATCACGCGCAAGGCCGAGAAGGCACACGGCGCGTCGGCGGCCCAGGAGGGCAAGCTCTCCTTCGGCAGCTCGATGGACCGCGACGAGGTCGCCGCCTACTTCGAGGCGATCGTGGCGGGCCTCCGGCAGGGCAGCATCCACTTCCGCCAGAAGGACGAGGCGCTCACGCTCTCTCCGCCCGAACGCGTCGAGCTCGAGGTGAAGGCCTCGAGCAAGCGGGGCAAGGAGAGGCTCTCCTTCGAGATCGCGTGGAGAACGGACGAGCCCGAAGAGCTCACCATCGTGGCCGGCTGATCGGAGATCGGCCGACGATGAAGAGCAAGCCCACCAATTTCCGTCACGAGTCGATGCAGGACTCGAAGGCGGTCGTCCGTTACCTCAAGGCCCTCGCCGAAGGCTTCGAGAAGGGCTCCCTCCAGTTCCGGGACCAGGATGGCGAGATCGTCCTCGAGCCGAACGGCATGGTCCGCTTCGGTGTGACGGCGGATGCGAAGTCGGATCGCTTCGGTCTGACCGTGAAGCTCTCCTGGAAGCAGAAGACCGAGGAGGAGAGCGACGCGGGGCCGCTCTTGATCAACGGCTCCGCCGAAGCCGACTCCGATCCCGCCGATCTCGAGGACGAGAGCTGACGCCTTGCTGTCCCTGGGTAGCGCCGAAGAGAACCTCCACTTCCTCGTCCTCGAGGTGATCCGCCAGCTCGAGCGCACGCGCCGCTATCTCCTCTCGCCCTCCGAGAAGACCCGCCAGACCATCCTGCGTGGCGACGACTACGTCGACCACCTGCGCAAGATCATCCAGCGCAAATGCTTCGTGCTCGTCCGCGAGGCCGACCGGAACGACCGCTTCGAGCTCGAGCTGCTCCGGAGCATCGACCTCATCACGGGCAACCTCGAGCGGATCGCGGACTTCTGCGAGAACCTCGTCGGTCAGTTCCATCATCTCGCCGCGCCCGAGCTCGTCTCCGACCTCGACATCGACGCGAACTTCGACGAGATGATCCGCGGTCTTCGCGCGATCGAGCCCGCCCTGCGCGAACGCGACGTCCAGCAGGCGCTCGACATATGCCAGATCGAGCGGCGTCTCGACGAGCTCCATGCCACGGCCTTCCGCGAGACGCTCGACCGTCTGGACGCGGGCGGCGATGCCCAGACCAACGTCACGATCCTCTTCATGTCCCACTACTTCGAGCGGATGGGCGACGCCCTGCTGAACGTCGGCGAGGCCATCCTCTCGGCCGCCCTCGGCGAACGGATCAAGATCGACGAATTCCAGGCGCTACGCGACACGATGGCCTCGAGCGGGACCTTCGGCGGCGACGCCGAGACCGAGGTCGTCACCCTCGAAGCCCTCGGCGAGACGCGCTCGGGCTGCCGCATCGACCGCGTCGTCGACCGGTCGAGCGGCGAGGAGCGGATGATCGTCTTCAAGGAGGGGCCGCCGGAGAAGCTCGCCGAGGAGCGCGAGTGCGTGCAGCGCTGGAATCGGATCCTGCCCGGCTACGCGCCGGGGATCTATTCGTTCCAGCAGCGCGGCGACTCGGGCGCGATCCTCTTCGAATACCTCCCGGGTCGGACCTTCGAGCAGCTGCTCCTGCAGAGCCAGCCGCCCGAGCTCCGCGCGGCGCTGGCTCGCTTGAAGAGCGCGCTGCGCGAGATCTGGACGAAGACCCGACTCGACGAGCCGACGCATCCCGATTTCATTGCGCAGGTCCGCAAGCGCCTCCCGGCGGTCTACGAGCTGCACCCGGAATTCGCGCGGGGCGCCGAGAGCCTGGGTGGTGTCGAGGTGACGCCCTTCGACGAGCTGGTCGCGCGATGCGGTCACGTCGACGAGGCGCTCGTCGCGCCCTTCTCCGTCCTCGGACACGGCGATCTGAACGTCGACAACGTCATCTACGACCCGGAGCTCGACTCGATCCGCTTGATCGACCTGCACCGTTCGCACCAGACGGACTTCGTGCAGGACGTCTCGGTCTTCCTCGTTTCGCATTTCCGCCTGCGGGTCTTCGACCGACCCGTGAGGGCCCGGATCCAGGACGTGATCAGCCGCGTGCACGACTTTGCGGCGGAGTTCGCCCGGGAGACCGGCGACACGACCTTCGAGGCGCGCCTGGCGGCCGGGCTCGCCCGCTCCTTCGTGACCTCGGCCCGCTTCGTGCTCGACGAGGAGTTCGCGAAGGGTCTCTTCCTGCGCGGTCGCTACCTGCTCGAACAGCTCTCGACGCTCCGGGGCGAGGCGCTGCTGCGCTACCGCGCGCCCGAGGATCTCCTCGTTGACTGAAGAGCGACGCAGCAGGGTGCAGGGCCCGGCGCCGCGAATCGGCGTCGTGGGTGTCGGGGGTGGGTGGTCGACGGAGGCCCTCGCCGACGCCGTCGAGGCCCGGACGGGCTTCCGAGCCGTCATCGAGCTCGATCGGGTCGTCGCCGACCTCGCGTCGGGCCAGGTCCTCCGTGGCGACCTCGACCTGGGATCCCTCGACGCCCTGATCGTGAAGAAGGTCGGACGCGAGTACGGCCCGGACATGCTCGACCGACTCGAGCTGCTCCGCTTCGTCGAGACGCGAGGCGTCCGGATCTTCTCCTCGCCTCGTCGCATCCTCCAGATGGTCGATCGCGTCGCCTGCACCACGACGCTCGTCGCACGCGGCTTTCCCATGCCGCCGACCGTGCTGACCGAGGACTTCGACGAGGCCGCGCGAGCGATCGAACGCTTCGGCCAGGCCGTCGTCAAGCCCATCTACTCGACGAAGGCCCGCGGCTTCCGTCTGCTGAGCGCACAGGACGACCTGAAGGCCGAGCTCGAGCGACACCGTCGGGAGACGGGTCATCCGCTCTTCTACATCCAGAAGAAGCTCGACCTCTCGGGACGGGACCTCGGCGTGATCTTCCTCGCGGGTCGCTACGTGGGCACCTACGCACGCGTCGCCGGCGCGGGCGCCTGGGAGACCACGATCCATTCCGGGGGTCGCTACGAGGCCTTCGAGCCGCCCGCCGCCGTCGTCGATCTCGCCGCCCGCGCCGCCGAAGTCTTCGGCCTGACGCTCACGGGCGTGGACGTCGCGCTGACGCCCGACGGCCCCGTGCTCTTCGAGGTCTCGGCCTTCGGCGGATTCCGCGGTCTGCGCGAGGGCCTCGGTCTCGACGGCGCCGCGCTGCTCGTCGACCACGTGCTCGGCGAGCTCGCGGGCGCCTGACACCCCGACCGGATTCCGATCGCCACCCACCAGGAGACCCGAACCCGCGATGAGCCAGACCCTGAAGGAGATCGCCGAGCAGCTCGAGCGGTCGGACCCGGCCGCGATCCGTCTCCCCCTCTGCTTCGGCGGCCATCGGATCGACGTCCTGTCGAACTCGGAGCAACTCGTCGAGCGGCTGTCGGACTACTTCCAGGCCTTCGACGAAGGGGAGTCGTCGCGGGAGCCGGACATCGTGATCCGCGCTCACCACCGTCTCCCACCGGAGCTCGACCTCACGTTCCACGAGTGGTCGCGCGAGCCCGGCAAGCGCACGCGCAAGGAGGCCTTCTGCGATCTGCCCGACGGGCGCGTCGTGCTGAAGGTCCGGACCGGCATGCAATTCCTCGTCGGCCGCGACCTGCGGATCGCCGTCGGCGACTGCCTGACGCATCCGAACCAGGTCGTGAACTTCGTGAACTTCCAGTACACGTCACACCTGATGAACCAGGGCCTCGTCCTCGGCCATGCCGCCGGCGTCGCGCTCGGCGGAAAGGGTCTCGCGCTCGCTGGCCTATCCGGCGGCGGCAAGTCGACGCTGGCGCTGCACCTCATCTCCTCGGGCCTCGACTTCGTCAGCAACGACCGGCTGCTGCTCGGCCCGGGGCCCGGCGGCACCCGGATCTTCGGCGTGCCGAAGCACCCGCGCATCAACCCCGGCACGGCCCTCGCCAATCCCGATCTGCGCAGCATCCTCGACGACGAACGCCGCGAGGCACTCGAGAAGCTCTCGCGCGACGAGCTCTGGCAGCTCGAGGAGAAATACGACGCGCTCATCGACCTCGTCTACGGCCCGGGACGGATCCGTCTCGCCGCGCCCTGCAAGGCGCTCCTGATCCTCGCCTGGAATCACAGGAATGCTGCGAGCGCGCGATTCCGCGCCGTCTCGCTCGCGGAGCGTCGCGACCTGCTCGACGCCGTCATGAAGTCGCCCGGGCCCTTCTTCCTGCCCGAGCGAGGCCCGGCGCCGAAGGGGTACGAGCCCCCGGACCCGACTGGCTACCTCGAGGCGCTGCGCGACCTCCCCGTCTACGAGGCGACCGGCGGCGTCGACTTCGCCGCGGGCGTCGACTTCTGTCGCGAGCTGCTCGAGCAGGACGGCTGAGGATCCCTCGCGCCTCCGGAAGGTCGGGATGCGACGACTCCGTGTCGTCCGCGAGGCGAGCGCGTTCCGGGGTCGGCACGTTTCGTTGACGACTGCCTTCGCCGTCTTGTGTCAGACGGCCTCCCACCGATCCTACCGGCGATCGCGGATCCTGGTGCGAAGCCGAACGCGAGCCACGCGCCACGATCCACTCGCTCGGGGGGCGGGGGATGGCCTTCGGAAGCCACGGACTTCGTGCGAACGCGCCCGATTCCGGGTGCGTCGACGAGCGGATCGCCGAAGTCGTCGCCTCTGCACACGGTCGCAACATCGGGGCCTTCTTCGACCTCGACCGCACGCTGATCGCCGGCTACTCCGCGACGGCCATGCTCGCAGCGCAGCTCCGCTCCGGCGCGATGTCGCTGCCCGAGCTCGCCCGCTCGAGCCGGGCGATCGTCTCTTTCCTGCTCGGCCGTCTCGAGTTCAGCGGCTTCCTCGCCGCCACCCTCGCGGGCGTCGCCGGCCGCCACGTCTCCGAGCTCGTCGACTTCGGGCATCGCGTCTTCGAGACTCGCGTCGCGAGGACGATCCTGCCGGATGCCGTTCGACTGATCGCCGCCCATCGCGAAGCCGGCCACCGCATCGTGATCGTCTCCTCCGCCACCGCCTATCAGGTCGCACCCATCGCCGCGGCCCTCGGCATCGACACCTGGCGCTGCACCCGACTCGAGCGCGACGGCGACCGGCTCACGGGACGACTGCTGCGCCCGGTCTGCTATGGCCACGGCAAGGCCCTCGCGGGACGCGAGCTCGCCCGGACCTACGACCTCGATCTCGAGAAGAGCTGGTTCTACACCGACAGCGACGAGGACCTCCCTCTACTCGAGCTCGTCGGACATCCGCGACCCGTGAACGCGAACCGTCGACTCGCCCGGTTGGCGCAGGAGCGGGGCTGGCCGATCTCCTGCCTCCGATCCGAGGCCCGTCGCCGGCTCGTGTGACTTTGTTACGGGGGCTCCAGACGGACGTCATCGATTCTTCGAGGGCCCGCGACACGAGAGTCAAGGAAGGGGCCGACCCTTCCCACGAGCCCTTCGGAGTCCCGCCCCCGGACCCGCAGCACTCGGGAGCCTGTCCTGGACTTCGACGCGATCGTGATCGGAAGTGGTGCCGGCGGCGGCACCTTCGCCGGCGAGCTCGCCGCCCGCGGTTGGCGCGTGCTGCTCGTGGAGCGCGGCCGCTCGATCGTCGATCCCGCCGTGCTGCAGGACGAGCGTGCGATGCTCGAGCGTCGCGTCGCCTCCGAGGACCCACCGCCCTCGATCAACGGAAGGCCCATGCGACCCGTCGTGGGCAGCCTCCCGGGCGGAAGCACCGCGCTCTTCGGCGCCGTGATGATGCGTCCCGCGCCCGCGGACTTCGCGCCCGGCCAGAGCTACGGCTCGAGGCTGCCCGACTGGCTGGCGCGATGGCCGATCGACTACGCCGAGCTCGAGCCCTACCTCGAGCGGGCCGAGGACCTCTACGGCGTCGCGGGGGATGCGCACGCGAGCGCTCCGCACCTCGGCCGACGACGCATCCCGTACAAGAGCGCCCTGCCCGACCTCGAGCCCGTCAACACGCGGATTGCAGGGGGACTCGTTCGCACCGGCCTGCGGCCCTTCCGACTCCCCCTCGCGATCGACTTCGACCGCTGTCGTCGCTGCCCCGGCTGCCCGGGTCTGCTCTGCCCGCACGAAGCGCGCGCGTCGAGCTGGAATCGCGCCGTCGCGCCGCGACGCAACGCCGGCCTCGAGGTCTGGGAGGACTGCGAGGCCACTCGGATCGAGTTCACGGGGCGGCGCGTTCGCGCGGTCCGGCTCGCGATGCGTGCTTCCGGGGAGCGGCGGCGCGTCACGGCCGGCCTCTTCGCCGTGAGCGCGGGGGCGATCGGCAGTCCCGCCCTGCTGCTCCGTTCCGAGGTGCCCGACGCGAGCGATCAGCTCGGGCGCAATCACATGTGCCATCTCGGCGTGCTCGCCGTCGCGGCCTTCGGGCGCTCGACCGGGGCGCGACATCGGCTCGTGAAGCAGCTCGGATGGAGCGACCACTACCTCGGCGCCCCGGACCTGCCTGCCAAGCTCGGCGTCGTGCAGCAGATCCCGATCCCCGGCCCCCGCTCGATCGGTCGCCAGCTCGGCGTGCCTCTCCCGACCGCGATGGCCGACGCGCTTCGCGACCGACTGCTCCTCTTCGCCGGCACGCTCGAAGACCTGCCCGCGCCCGAGAACCGCGTCGGGCTCGACGCCTTCGGAAACGTCCGCCTCACGCGCCGCTTCCGCGCCTACGACCTCGAGCGTGGGCGGCGCTGGGCGCGTCTGCTCGGGCGCACGCTTCGAAGAGCTGGCGTGGCCGGAGCCTTCACCCACGTGGCGGGCCGGGCGCACGACCACCTCGCCCATCAGGTCGGCACCTGTCGCTTCGGCAACGATCCCCGACACGCGGTCCTCGATCGCGACTGTCGGGTCCACGGCTTCGACAACCTGCACGTCGTCGACGGCTCGTTCCTGCCGACCTCCCTCGGTGTCGGACCGGCCCTCACGATCGCGGCAAATGCCCTCCGCGTGGCGGAGCGCGTCGATGGCGGGAGATCGGACCACGCATGAGCAAGACCCCTCGAAGCGACGTCGACGAGCCCCGGCGCATCGTGATCACCGGCATCACGGGCACCCTCGGCAGCGCCCTCGGACGCCACTACCGCAGCCTCGGTCACGAGGTCGTCGGCGTCTCCCATCGCGAGGACGCGCTCTCGGACGCCTGCGACCGGATCGTCCGGAACGCGCAGCGCGACGCCGACGACGCGCGCGACCTGCTCGCCCTCGACCCCGACGTCCTCGTCCTGAACGCGGGTCGGATCGAGACGGAGATCGGCCGTGCGGGCCTGCCGCTCTGCGACGCGACCGAGGAGATCTACCGGCTGAACGCGATCTTCCCGTCGCTCGTCGTGCTTGCCGCGGCGGAGACACCGAGCCTGCGCCCGCTCGACGTCGTGGCGATCGGCTCGATCGCGGACGGCAGCCCATCCTGCTTCGGACCCGTCTACCACGCCTCGAAGTCCGCCCTGCACCACTTCGTGACGGGCGTGGGACCGATCGTCGAGGGGGCGAGTCCGCGGGTGCGGGTCCGCCTCTATCGGCCGGGCGTGATCCGGGGGCCGCTCTCCTGGGCGCCGGTCCTGCGACTCGACGAGCGGGCGCGCAGGATCCGCGCGCGACGATGCGAGGGCGCACCGCCGGCCGACGAGGTGGCGCGGCGGATCGCTCATTGGATCGACGAAGGGGGCTGGGTCGGCAGCGACGCCGAGCCGCTCTCGTTCCGCGCGCTGAAGACGCTCTACGGCCTCGCACCCGACCTCTACTACCGGCTCCAGCGCCTCGCCTGGCGCCGCGGCAGCCGATTCGCACCCACGAAGGAAGGTCCGGTCGCCGGCGAGCCCGACGACGCCTTCCAGTCCGGGAGGACCGCATGAGGATCGCCATCGCCACGGAAGTCTTCCTGCCGAAGATCGACGGCATCACCAACCGCCTGCGCAACACGATCCGGTGTCTCGTCGAGCAGGGACACGAAGTGCTCGTCATCGCGCCGGCGGGATCCGTTCCGGAGTACGCCGGCGCGCGGGTGCTCGCGGTGCCGGGCCCGCCCTTTCCTCCCTATCCCGGCCTGCGGATCTGCCTGCCGGACCCGCGCATCCTCTGGCAGCTCTACCGTTTCCGCCCCGACGTGCTGCACGCGGTCGGCCCCGCCTGCCTCGGCCTGTGGACGATGCTCGCGGCGCGCCTGCTGCGGATCCCGGTCGTCGCGTCCTACCACACCGATCTCCCGCGCTACCTGCGCGGCTACGGCCTGGGCTTGCTGCAGGCCTGTATCTGGCCCCTGATCCGGCGCATCCACGGCCTCGCCCAGCGCAATCTCTGCCCCTCGACGTTCACGAAGCACGAGCTCGAAGCCCACGGCATCGAGGACGTCGGCATCTGGCGCGGCGGCGTCGACACGCAGCTCTTCCATCCCGCGAAGCGCGACGACGGGATGCGAGCACGGATGGCGAGCGGAGGGGAGACCGCCCGACCCGTCCTCCTCTACGCGGGCCGCGTCGCGCCGGAGAAGGGGCTCCACCTGCTCCGACCCGCACTCGCCGAGCTACCCGGCTGCGACCTCGCGATCGTCGGCGACGGCCCCGCGCGAGCCGACCTCGAGCGCCTCTTCACCGGGACCCGGACCCGCTTCGTCGGCTTCCTGCGCGGCGAGGAGCTGGCCGCCGCCTTCGCGAGCGCCGACCTCTTCGTGATGCCCTCGAAGACGGAGACCCTGGGCTTCGTCGTCCTCGAAGCGATGAGCTCCGGGCTCCCGGTCATCGCCGCGAACGCCGGGGGGATCCCCGACATGGTCAAGAACGCGGAGACGGGTGCACTCGTCGACCCCGAGGACACGCGCGCCCTCATCGGGGCGATTCGCGAGATCCTCGTGGATCCCCATCGCCGCCGGGCCACCGCCGCCCGCGCCCGCGCCTTCGCCGAGACCTGTGACTGGCCCTCGGAGACACAGGGCCTCGTCGGTCAATACGAACGCACGATCGAGCAGCTGGCCACGGCCAGAGGCATTCGGAAGCGGACCTGGCAGCGACGGCGTCTCGGCGCCTGAATGGCGGCAACCGCGCCGGACGGAGCGCGACGCGGCCACACGCCGGCCGGTCCGTGATAGCCTAGGCGCCGTCGCCGCCACGCGGCCGGCACGTGTCTTGCGGCCACGCCGCCGGTGCGGTGCGCGACCCGAAGGACGTCGCAGACTCCGCCCTCCGCCCTCCGCCCTCGAATCGAGATCCCCTCGCCCATGCACGCCGACACCCAGCGGATGATCGCCGCCCGCACGCGCCTCGCGAAGTCGCGCGTGCTGACGATCGGGGGCGCGAACGTCGAGCACAGCTACCGACTGCCCGGCCCGCTGCGCCCGGACGCGAAGTACTCGACCGAGCCGCAGCCCCGGCTGGCCGGCGGGAGCTCGGTCAACCACGCGTGTCGCCTGCTCGCCCTGGGTGTGCCGGTGCATCCCGTGCTGCCGATCGCGAAGGCCGATCCGATGAGCCGGCTCGTGTTGGAGGCGCTCGACGCGGCGGCCGAGACCGGTGGCGTCTCCTACACGCGCCGGGACCTCACGATCCGCGGGCCGGCGCTCTCGACGCCCTTCACGACGATCCTTCGGGACGGAGCGAGCCGGGCCTCGCTCAACGAGTTCTCCCCCGAGCTGATGCGTCGATACGGCGAGCACGTCGAGTCGCACCTGCGCGCGATCCAGGAGTCGCCTCGCCGGCGCCCCGACGTCGTCATGCTCGGGCACGTCCATGCGGATCGTCGGCCGCCCGGACGGGGCGCGCCCGGCTTCTCGGGCGAGCTGAGCGAGCGCATCCTGACCGCGCCCGAGCTGGCCTCGTCCCGTAAGATCGTCAACTTCGGGAGCGCCCAGTACGCGCTGGGTACGAAGCGATGGGAGCGGATCCTGCGTGACGAGGTCGACGTCTTCCAGCTGGACATCGGCGAGGTCCGCCGTTTCTGTGCGGACGCGGAGCTGGCGGACCTGTCGCTCGAATCGATCCTCGGCTGGTTCCGCGAGCGCTGTACGGTCGTCGTGACCCTCGAGCGCTTCGGCGCGATCGGCCAGCTCGTCGGTCACGCCGAACCGATCGCCGCCTGGCCCCTGCTGATCGACGAGGTCGCGGACTCGACCGGGGCCGGCGACGCGCTCGGCGCCGGGATCGCGGCGTCGATGCTCGTCGGGCCTTTCGGCGACGAATCGGACGCCGCGGAGGAGCGGCTCGAAGAGTTCGCTGCGGCCCTGGCCTTCGGGCGCGCCTGCGGCGCCTACGCGTGCACCACGATCGGTGGTGCCAGCGACTGCCCCGATCTCGAGCAGCTGACCGCGTTCGAACGCCGGACGCGTCGACCGAGTCGGGACGACTCGGCACAGGACCGGGTCAGCCGACACGACCTCTTCCTGATCGATCGCGCCTTCGACCGCTGAGCCCCCTCCGCGTCTCAGCCCCGCCCGACGAACTCGTAGTCTTCGAGCGGAATCGCCGCGAGGGCATCCCGGAACGCGCCCATCGAGTGCGGCCACTGCGTCACGACCCGACCCGACGGCGATCGGTAGTAGTTGCTGCAGCCGTCCTGCCAGGGCTCGATCGTCGCGATCTCCTTCTGGAGCCGCTCGTTGAAGAGCGCCATCGGCTCCGGACGCGTATCGACCCAGGCGAGATCCTCGTCGACGAGGTGTCGGATCAGCCGAAGCGCGTGATCCGCCTCCCACTCGATCATCGTGATCAGCGAGCCCTGATTCGTATTCGGGCCGTAGAGCATGAAGAGATTCGGGAAGCCAGCCGTCGTGACGCCGAAATGGGCCTGAGCGCCGTCCTTCCAGGCTTCGTGGATCGAGACCCCGCCGCGCCCGACGACGTCGATCGCCGAGAGGTAGCGCGTGGCCTCGAAGCCGGTCGCGAGCACGAGGGTATCGACCGTGCGGGCTCGTCCATCCGCCGTGACGACCGCGTCCCGCGTGATCCGCTCGATCGGCTCGGTCACGAGCTCGAGGTTCGGTCGGTTGAACGCGGGGTAGTAGTCGTTCGAGAAGAGCGGTCGCTTGCAGCCCCATTTATGTGTCGGGACGAGCTTCGCGCGCACCTCCGGATCCTCGACGACCGCCATGTTCCCGAGCGCCGCGGCCTCGAGCTCCTCGCCGATCGAGCGATCCACGAAGGCCTTGCCCGCCTCGATCCCGTCGAAGATCTCCTGACGCACCGCCCGCGCGGCGTCGGGGTCGTTCCGGAAATGCTCGAGCTGCGCCTCCGTGTAGGGGTCGTCCTCCTTCGGCAGGACCCAGTTGGCGGAACGCTGGAAGAGATGGACCCGTGCAGCCTCCTTCGCGACCTCGGGCACGAGCTGGACCGCGCTCGCCGCGCTGCCGATCACGGCGACGCGCTCGCCCGCGAGCGAATGCTCCCAGCTCCAGCGGGCGGTGTGGATGCAGGTGCCCGCGAACTCGTCGAGGCCCGGGATCGCCGGGAAGACCAGGTCGTTGAACATGCCGATCGCGCTCACGACGATCTCGGCCTCGACGCTACGCCCCGACTCGAGCTCGAGGGTCCATCGCGCGGATGCCTCGTCCCAGACCGCGCGCCGCACGCCGTCCCCGAACCGGCAGAAGGGCAGCACGCCGTACTTCTCGGCCACCCCGTCGAGGTAGTCGAGGATCTCGGGCTGCGGCGCGTAGGGGCGCGACCAGTCGCGCTTGATCTCGAAGGAGAAGGAGTAGAGATGCGATGGGATGTCGCAGGCGCAGCCGGGGTAGCGGTTGTGGTTCCAGGTGCCGCCGATGCGATCCGACTTCTCGAGGATCACGAAGTTCGTCAAGCCGGCCTGCATCAGCTTGATGCCCATGGCCAGGCCACCCGGTCCGGCACCGACGATCACGATGCGCGGATCACGCCGCGCCCGACTGCGAGCCCGCTCGGCTCCGCCCATCACGCTTCCTCCCGTCTCGAGAGGGCCTAGTCAACCAGACGGACGAAGGCTGTCAACGCGCCCCGGACGGGCCGGATCCGCCGGTCGCGTCGTCGGGAGCGCGCCGGGGCCTCGCCACGAGCGGCGGGACCCGCCTACTCCTTGAGCGCCGGGTAGAGGTGCTCGTCGGGATCGACCGTAGCGCCGCTCCGGAAGCCGAGACGTCCGATCTGGCGGAAGGTCGCCTCGCGCTTGACGGGCTCCTCCCGCGCGGGTGGGCGCCAGGAGTCGGGGTCGACGAGGGGGATGCGCCAGCCCGCCTCGGGATCGGCGGCGTACTGGTCGATGCGCATGCGCTCGACGGGCTTGGCGAAGAGGTAGCCCTGCATCTGCGTACAGCCGCGCTCGAGCAGGGCGCGCATCTCGTCGAGCGTCTCGACGCCCTCGGCGAGGATGTCCATCCCGAGGCCCCGCGCGATGTGGATCATGGCCTCGAGGATCACCCGGTCGGGATCCGTCTGCGCCGCACCGCGCACGAAGGACTGGTCGACCTTGAGGACGTCGACGTTCAGCCGCTTGAGCAGCGTCATCGACGAGTAGCCCGTCCCGAAGTCGTCGATCGCGACGCGCACACCCCGGCTGCGCAGGTCGGCGACGACCCGCAGCGCGCTGTCGCTGGCCGCGAGGGACTCGGTCAGCTCGATCTCGAGGCGGCTGACGGGCAGCCCCGTCTCCTCGAGGATGCGCATCACGCGCTCGCTGAAGTTGGGCGCGTCGAGCTGGCGACCCGAGATGTTGACGGCGACCCGGGCATCCCGGAGGTTCCGCCATCGCGATGCGTCCTCGCAGGCCGTCCGCAGCACCCACTCGCCGAGCTGGACCATCACGCCGGCCTCTTCGGCCACCTCGATGAACTCGCCCGGCGAGACGAGGCCGCGGGACGGGTGGTGCCATCGCACGAGGGTCTCGACCCCGACGATCTCCTCGAGCGCGGCGTCGACCTGAGGCTGGTACATGAGCGTGAGCTGGCCGCTCCGGATCGCCTCGCGAAGCCCGTTCACGAGGTCGAAGCGCTCGACGACCTTGTCGTTCATCTCCGAGTTGAAGAGGCTGACCCGGTTCTTGCCCGAGGACTTCACCTCGTACATCGCGGTGTCGGCGCTCTGGATCAGCTGGTCCGGGTTCGCGCCGTGCTGCGGGAAGATCGCGATGCCGACGCTGGCGCTGATCCAGCACTCGTTGCCCTCGATGTGGTAGGGCTTCTCGAGCTCCCTGCGGATCTGATCCGCGACCTGCATCGGCGCCTCCTCGGACTTCACGTCCTGGATCGCCGCCAGGAACTCGTCGCCGCCGATCCTCGCTACGAGATCGCATTTGCGGATGCACTTGCGCAGGCGCCGGGCGACGTCGATCAGGAGCTCGTCGCCGACGGCGTGTCCGAAGTTGTCGTTGACGGCCTTGAAGCCGTCGAGGTCGAAGAACATCACGGCGAGCTGCCGCCCCTGGCGATCGGCGGCGCTCATCTGCATGCGCAGCTGCTCCATGAACCAGTAGCGGTTGGGGAGCTCGGTGAGGGAGTCGTGGGTCGCGAGGAAGCGCTGACGCTGCTGGGCGTCGGTCAGGTCCTGCAGGATGCGGTGCCGCTCCATGGCGTGGTGCAGCGTGCGCGAGAGCAGGTCCGGCGTGACCTCGCCCTTGGTCAGGTAGTCCTGGGCGCCGGCGCGGGCGGCCTTGAGTGCGGTCGCGACGTCGCGCTGGTAGGTCAGCACGACGACCGGCACGGCGCGGGTCGCGGCGCTCGCGCGCAACAGCGAGTCGAGTCCGTAGCCCTCGTGGACCGACAGGTCGATCAGCATCGCGTCGCAGAGCTTCTCCTGAAGCTTCAGGAGTGCCTCTTCGACGCGCAGGACCCGCGTGATCTCCCAGCGCGTCCCGTCCGGTCGCCGCAGCATCTCGTCGAGCCGATTGGCCGTGAGATCGTCCTCGACGACGAGGATCAGGGAGCGCGTGTCTTCGCGGGCGAGATCGGATTCTTCGTCCGTGGCCATGCGGATGCCGGGGTCCTCGGGGTCGGTCGCGGATTCGGGGCGTTGGACCTCCTATCGACCGCCGCAGCTGGAAAATCGACCCATGGCGCACGATCGGCGTCGATCCGAAGAAACAATTTCCAGCGGGGGCGATCACCCGAGCGGACGCCGGGCCGCGGCCGATCGACTCCGGGTCGCACGCGCTCGATCGCCGCGCCCGGGCACGCCGACTACACTGCGCCGATCCCCGGAGGTGACGTGTACGAGCAGCTTCGTGAGGCCTGGGCCGAGCTGACGGGCCCGGGCGGCCGCTTCGAGACCGTGCGGACCGACGTCCGCGGCCAGTCGATCCTGACCTACCGGAACGCCCCGCCGAGTCTTCGCGCCTTCTGGCAGCTGACGGCGGCCCACGGCGACCGCGACTACCTGGTCTACCGGGACGAGCGGTGCAGCTATGCGGAAGCGCATCGGCAGGTCGCCTCGCTGGCCCGCTGGCTCTTCGAGCAGGGCGTGCGGCCCGGGGACCGGGTCGCGATCGCGATGCGCAACTACCCGGAGTGGATGCTCGCCTACTGGGCCTGCACGAGCGTGGGCATCGCGGCCGTCGGGCTGAACGCCTGGTGGACGGGCCCCGAGCTCGTCTACGGCGTGCAGGACTCGGATCCGCGGGTCGTGATCGCCGACGCCGAGCGCCTCGACCGGCTCGCCGAGCACGCGGACGAGATCGGGGAGCGCGTGCTCGTGGGCGTGCGGCTCCCGGGGCCGCGCGAAGGCGTCGTGCCCTGGGCTGCGGTCGTCGCGGGCGAGGGGCCCCTGCCCGAGGTCGAGATCGATCCCGACGACGACGCCTGCATCTTCTACACGTCGGGCACCACGGGTCGACCGAAGGGCGCCCAGCTCACCCATCGCGGCTGCGTGCACAATGTGCTGAGCATGGCCTTCGCGAATGCCGTGCAATCCGCCGCCCTTGCCGCCGCCCGCGGTGCCTCACCGAGCGAGAATGCGCTCGCGGGCGGAGCCGGCGCCTCGGCGCTCGTCGTGACACCGCTCTTCCACGTGACGGCGAACAACTGCGTCGCCCAACCGATGACGCTGCTCGGCGGCAAGCTCGTGCACATGTACAAGTGGGACGCCGGCGAGGCGCTCCGCCTGATCGAGGCCGAACGCATCACGGCCCTGAGCGGCGTGCCCGTCATGGCGCGGGAGCTGCTGCTGCATCCCGACTTCCCGAAGCGCGACCTCTCGTCGCTCAAGACGCTGGCCGGCGGCGGCGCCCAGGTCCAGCCGGATCTCGTCAAGAAGATCGACGCGAGCCTGCGCACGGCGCGCCCCGGCACGGGCTACGGGATGACCGAGACCTGCGGGATCATCACGTCCGTCAGCTCGGACTTCTTCGTCGATCGCCCCGACAGCGCCGGCCCCGCCATGCCCTGCTTCGAGACGAAGGTCGTCGATCCGGAGGGCCGCGAGCAGCCGCGGGGTGCGATCGGCGAGCTCTGCGTGCGCGGCGCCCAGGTCATCAAGGGCTACCTGAACCGACCCGAGGCGACGGCCGAGGCGATCGTCGACGGCTGGCTGCGCACGGGCGACATCGCCCGCGTCGACGAGGACGGCTTCATCTACATCGTCGACCGCGCCAAGGACATGGTCCTGCGCGGCGGCGAGAACATCTTCTGCGCCGAGGTCGAGGCCGCGATCCACGAGCACGACGGCGTGGCCGAGTGCACGGTCTTCGGCGTACCCGACGATCGTCTCGGCGAAGAGGTCGGCGCCGCCGTCGTCCCGTCGGCGACGCCGGGCCAGCTCTCGGCCGCGGAGCTGCGCGACTTCCTGGGCTCGCGCCTCGCCCGCTTCAAGATCCCGCGGTACATCTGGCTGCTCGACGACGCCCTGCCGCGCAACGCGAGCGGCAAGTTCCTGAAGCGCGAGCTGCGCGAACGCCTCGACCCGCGCGACGCCGACTGAGCGCGGCGGGGATGCTGCGGCGCGCGCAGGCCGAGCGCGGCGCGGCGATGTGCGCCGGAGCACGGCGGGGCGCCGTGGGGCGTGGGGTACGCTCCCGCGTCATGCGCTGGCTCGCCTGCCTGCTCCTGCTCCCGATCCTCGCCGCCTGCAGCGAGGGCGGCAGCTCGCCCGCCCCCATCGTCGTGGACAGCCTGCTCGACGCCGGCGCCGCCCCGGTCGGCGCCATCACGCTCCGCGAAGCCCTCGCGGAGGCGGCGAGCGGTCAGCCGATCGTCTTCGACGCGGCGCTCGACGGGGGCACGATCGGCCTCACGCAGGTCGCCCAGGAGCACAGCGTCCTGAAGGGCGAGGTCATGGGCATCCGCAACGAGCCGAGCGGACCCGTCTCCTACCTCGTCGGCTGGTTCGAGCGCGACTACGGACGCTCCGCACTCTACGCACGCAAGCAGGTCGTACTCGACGCCTCGGCGCTGCCGAGCGGCATCACGATCGCGTGGCTCGGCGGGGCGATGGATCCCGCTCGAGTGCTCGCCGTCTACGGCGATCTGACGCTTCGCAACGTCTCGATCACGGGCGGCGTGAACGTCGCCGAGGACATCTCGGCGACGAACCCCGATCAGCCCTGGACGCTGGCGCGCGGTGGGGGCCTCGCGGTCTGGGGGCGCGCGCAGCTCTCCGACTGCGAGATCCACGACAATCACGTCGAGGGCGACTTCGATCCCTCGCGCGATCGGGGCGCCTTCGGCGGCGGCGTGTACGCGAACATCCTGCAGATGACCGACTGCGTCGTCGCCGGCAACTCCGTGCTCGGCGGCGGGGCGGCGGGCGGCGGCGTCTACTCCGTGGGCGGCGCCACGATCGGCGACGCGGCCTCGACGATCGAACGCTCGACGGTCTCGGGCAATCGGATCCAGGGTCTCTTCACCTATGGCGGCGGCGTCTACTCCGACGGCGGCGGCATCGGCAACCGCAAACGCCTCGTCGTGCGCAACAGCACGATCGCCCGCAACCTCGTCGAGACCGCGCCGGGGCTGCCGCCCTTCGTCCTCGCGACCGGCTACTGGCGCGGCGGCGGGATCTACCTCTCGAACGGCTACCTCACGCTCAAGGCCTCGACCGTCGTCGAGAACGAGGTGCACGGCGTGCCTCGCACGGACGACCTCGGCAAGCCCAACCTCGCCGGCGGCATCGCCGCGACGATCGGCAATGCCCACGCGATCGAGGATCTCGTCGTCGGGCATTCCGTGATCGCGGGAAACACGGTCCACGAGGTCGGCGGCGCGACCTGGGCGCACGATCTCTTCACGGGCTCGACGTTCTACTACCGCAGCCTCGGCTACAACCGGATCGGCGTGATCGACTTCTCGCAGATGCTCGCGCCGGTCGGTCAGTCGGGCTGGTCCTCCCTCGTCCGCCGGCATTTTCCGCAGGTCGGCGACGAGACCGGCCTCGGCGTCGACGAGGTCGTGGACCGCACGAGCGGGATCACGCGCTCGGCGCATATCCGCTCGGTCGGAACCGACGACGGGGCCTTCACCGTGCTCCGCTACGAGCCCTGGGATCGTGCGCGCGACGTGATTCCGGCCTCGATCTACGAGGTGAGCGAGGTCTATGGCGAGTACGCGATAGCCGGCGGTGGGACCGACGACTTCCTCGCGATCGTGCTCGGGCGCATCGAGGATCGCTTCGTGCTGACGGGCTTCGCCGCCACCTTCACGGCCGACTTCGAGGCCTTCCTGCAGAGCGTCGACCTCGACGACGGGACGCCCGGCCTCCAGCCCTACCTCGACCCGAACGGGGCGCCGATCGTGACGCTCGCGGCCACGCGATGGTTCGGCCCGGCCCAGACCTGGCCCAAGGAGCTCCCGAACCATCCCTGGATCCACTTCTGGCATCGCCTCGACGACGCGCTGCTCGCCGAAGGGCTGCCGGCGCTCGGCCCGGAGGTCCTCGGCGATGTCGCGTGGGAGACGCTCTTCGCGCCGGGGCGCCTCGCGGAGAATCCCGACATCACGCTCTCCCTGGCGCGGATCCCCGCCTTCCGGGTTCGCCTCGAGCTGCAGGACCAGCAGGGCGTCGCGCGACCGGCGGGCACGCTCGGCGATGTCGGCGCGATCGAACGCCCCTAGCGGATCGCCACTCGCGCCAGCCCGGCCCGCCACCGAAGCGGGCTCTCAGACGATCCGCCGCAGCCCCGCCCCGCCGTGGCGACCGCACGCCCGCAGCGTCACGGTCATCGCACCGACGTGGCAGTCGAGCTTGCGCCCCGCCGCCGCGATGCCCGGCATGACGGCGGCGGAGCACACGACCGCCTCCTCGAGATCGTGGCCCGCGACGTCGTAGAGCGTGAGGTGACGCGCGGCGTACGGGCCCGCGTCGTGTCGCCGCCAACGACTCCCGGCCCGGAACGCCTGCGACGCCATCATGTCCGGCAGGTGGATCGCGTCGTACCAGGCATCCCACTCCGCTTCCCGCCCGGACTGGTTGCACATCACGTAGGCCATGACGTGCCCCTCGAGCGCCGCATCGGGATCCGACTTCGCCCCCGCTGCGCCGTGCGCCGCGAGCACGTGCACGTCGATCAGACAATGATTCGGATGCGAATCGCCCGCGCGCCGCAGTGCCGCCTCCCGCTCGAGCGTGCGGGCGACCCGCGCCTCGGCGTCGGCGCCGCGGAACTCGTGGATCGCGACGTGGGAGAAGCCGATCGAGGGCATGCCGGGCGCGGGCTTCGGCACGAGCTCGAAGCGGGTCACGACGTCGCCGCCCGCCTCGAGCAGCGCGGGCAGATGCTCCGCGTCGTACCAGGCCGCCCACTCGTCGGCCCGCGCCGGCGCGTTGCAGCGCGTGAAGGCGAGCACGAGCCAGCCATCCCCGCGCATCGTCGCCCTCCCCGGCGCGCCGGCTCAGAGCCCGGTCGGCCGGTTCACGAAGCGACCCGCCGCGGGCGAGAAGAACCAGCCGCCGCCGGCCTTCGTGCCGCCATCGACGGGGATGTTGTGCCCCGTGACGTAGCTCGAGAGGTCCGAGGCGAGGAAGAGCGCGACCCGCGCCTGCTCCTCGGGCCAGCCCAGCCGACCGACGGGCGCCCAGGACGGCCAGAGATGCTCCGACGCCTCGAAGCCCGTGCGGTAGTCGACCTGGGGCGTCTGACAGAGATCCGTGCCGATGCCATTGGCGCGGATGCCCTGTCGCCCATGGCCCGCGGCGAGACACGTCGTGAAGTGCGCGACCGCCGCCTTCATCGCCCCGTAGACCGGCTCCCCCGGATACCCGCGCATCCCCTCGACCGAGTGCAGGTTCACGATCGACCCGCCGCCCCGCGCGATCATCGAGGCGAGGAACGCATGCGTCACGAGGAAGACGTGATGCAGGTTGATCCGGTACATCGCGTCCCAGGTCTCGGGCGTGGACTGGAGGAAGGGCGCCAGGGGACGGTAGTCGCCGACGTTGTTGACGAGCACGTCGATCCCGCCGTGCCGAGCGAGCACGGCCTTCGCGAGGCGCGCGACGTCGTCCTCCTCCCGCACGTCGACGACGTGGGCATGCGCGCGGCCGCCCGCCGCCTCGATGTCGCGCAGCGTCCGCTCGGCGCGATCGGCGTCGATCTCGGCGATCTCGACCGTCGCGCCGTGCTGCGCAAAGAGGCGCGAGATCGCTCCGCCGATCCCGTCCCCGCCGCCGGTCACGACGGCGACCTTGCCGGCGAGGAGCCGGCTCCAATCGGAGATGGCCGGAACGTCTTCGGGCTGCTGCGTCGACATGCGGTTCCTCCTAGCTCGCGCCGTCCGCGCGGTCCTTCATGCCGTATTTGTGGAAGGGGCCGATGAAGGAGTGCTCGTAGAGGCCGTAGCCCTCCTGGTCGCCGCGCTGGGGATCGCGGTATCGGAAGCGGCCGACGTGATCGACGATCGTGAGCTGGCCGAGGGGTGCGATCTCCTTCGTCTTGTAGTGCTTGCCCTGGACGACGAGGGGGCCCTGATACATGCCGTGCCGCCAGTCGGGCTCGATCGGCGTGTAGCCCGTGCCGATCGCGATGAAGGCGTGGCAGAGCGGCTCGCAGTGGATCTCGAGGGGACCGGCGGGCGCGTGCGGGAAGCGGACGACCGAGCCCTTCATCATGCGCGTGCCCGGCTCGAGACGATGCTCGTACTCGACCCCGCCGAGCTCCTCGATCGGCTTCGCGGGATCGATCCAGATCCGCCGCGCGTCGTAGAGCGCGACCGTGCCGTCGTCCTCCTCGTTCAGGATGTAGAGGATCGAGTGGTCGGCGAACTGCATGGGGAAGTAGTTCCACATCCCCTTCATCGAGCCGCCGCTCCCGGCCAGGATCCCCTCCGGCTCCGGCTCGCCGTGCGGGCGGATGCCCCAGGAGCGATCCCGCGTGCCCCACCAGCGATCGGGCGTGACCTCGAAGCGCTCGTCGCCGACACGCAGCGTGCCCTCCCAGCAGCCGGTCTGCGCGAGACGCGAGGTATTGAAGAGGACGCGGCCGTGGCGCCGAACGAACTGGTTGCTCTCCTCGACCGCCGGCATCGCGCCGCGCCAGAGCAGGTCCGCGGCGATGCCGTGCTCGTTCTCCTCGAGCACGAAGCGCAGCTCTTCCAGCGGCTTCACGACCTCGACCCGGAAGGGACCCACGCTCGTGTCCATGCGGTCGCCGAGCTCGCGCGAGGCGCGCACGACGCGGTAGTCCTCGCCGCGTTGCACGCAGGCGAAGGCGTCCTGCACGGCGAGGTTCGGGTACTGGCCGAGCCCCATCACCATGAAGAGCTCGCCGCTCGAGGCGTGCAGGTTGAAGTAGTAGCGGTCGTAGAAGTTGCGATCGCTCGTTGCGACGTAGCGGACCGGCTCGTGGGTCTGATGGACGGGGTAGTCGTCCCAGGCAGAGATCATCGTGGCTCCTCGCTGGCTCGGGCGTCCGCGAGCGTAGGACAGCCGCGCAGCCGTCGTGAGCCCTGCGCGACGGGTCGCGAGGGCCCACGGCGCGCGCTCGGATCCGGCGGATCAGGTGCCGCAGAAGGTCCGATGGGGCGGCGCGTCGGGGGGCGCGGGCTCGGCGAAATGCTGGAGGCCCGGGCGCTCCACGAAGGGCCGCGTCACGGCGTCGAGCAGCGCATGCAGCAAAGCGTCGTCGCCCTGCGTCGCGAGGGCGAGCGCCTCTTCGAGGCGGTGGTTCCGGGGCACGTAGATCGGGTTGATCCGGTCCATGCCCTCGGCGCGCTGCTGGCGCCCGACCTCGTCCGACGGGAGCGCCGCCCGCCAACCGGATGCCCAGGCGTCGAAGGCCTCGGGCTCCTCGAAGAGCGCGCGGACGGGCTCGTCGTCGCCTCGCACGGCGAGGGAGAGACGACGGAAGAAGAGCGTGTGGTCGACGCGATGCGTCGCGAGCAGACCCGGCAGCGCGTCGAGGCTCGGCCCCGCGAGACCGCCTTCGTCTGCCTCGACCGCCGTCGGCTCGTCCCCCTCGACGAGCCCGAGCTTGCCCGCGAGACCGCCTCGCCAGGCGCGCTCGAAGCGCCCCACGAAGCCCTCGAGCGCGTCGCTCGCGAGGGCGACGGCACGCTCGGGGTCCGGATCGACGAGCGACAGGATCGCTTCGGCGAAGCGCGCGAGGTTCCACTGTGCGATGCGCGGCTGGTTGCCGTAGGCGTAGCGACCGGCGTGGTCGATCGAGCTGAACACGCTCTGCGTGCCGTGCCGATCGAGGAAGGCGCAGGGACCGTAGTCGATCGTCTCGCCGGAGATCGTCGTGTTGTCCGTGTTCATCACGCCGTGCACGAAGCCCACGAGCATCCAGCGCGCCACGAGCTCCGCCTGCACCGCCACGACGTGCTCGTAGAGCGCGAGCGCAGGCCGCTCGGTCCGGGCGGCGTCGGGGCAGTGGCGCGCGATGGCGTGGCGCGCGAGCCGCTGCAACAGATCCGCGTCGCCGGTCGCGGCGGCGTACTCGAAGGTGCCGACGCGCAGATGGCTCGAGGCCACGCGCACGAGCACCGCACCCGGGAGCCGCCCCTCCCGCACGATCTCCTCGCCCGTCGCCACGACGGCGAGCGCCCGGGTCGTCGGAATCCCGAGCGCGTGCATCGCCTCGCTCACGACGTACTCGCGCAGCATGGGCCCGATCGCCGCCTTGCCGTCGCCGCCCCGCGCGAAGGGCGTCGCTCCCGAGCCCTTGAGATGGACGTCGCGCAGTCGTCCACGTCGATCCGGGAGCTCACCGAGAAGCAGCGCCCGGCCATCGCCCAGCCGCGGCGAGTAGCCGCCGAATTGATGCCCCGCGTAGGCCATCGCGAGCGGGCGCGCGCCTTCGGGCACGACCTGCCCGAGCAACGCCGAGAGGCCCGGAGCCGAGTCGAGGGCCTGCGCGTCCAGCCCGAGCTCGAGGGCCAGCGGCGCATTCAGCAGCCGCAGCGACGGCGCCGGGAAGCGCGCCGCCTGCCAGGGCGCGTAGAGGCCGTGCAGGTCCCGGGCGTAGTGGCTCTCGAGGGGCAGGATCGACGACTCGGCCGGCATGGCGTCGGAGCCTAACGGCTCGACCGGGCGCATGCCCGCGACCCGGCGCCCCCGGAGGCGAGTGCGCGAGACCCCTCCCCGAGCGCGGGACGCAAGCAGCCCGCAGCCATCCCGGCTCGCCGTCACCTCGCCACCCGCCGCGGGCACTGGACATCGGAGGGAGTGTCGGAAGCCGAAGGGAGTCGAAGCCATCCGAGACTTCACGCCTCATTTCCGATGGGATCCGGCCGGTCGCCTATCAGCCCCGAGCCGTCGCGCGCGGTCGGAGATTCGATCCCACGAAACGTCCGGCGTCCGGCGCCGACCGCGCTCCGCTAGGCTCTGCCCGTCGATGCGGAGCGGGCGGCGCAACGACGAACGGATGCTCCTCGAACGCCCCGTCGCCGGCGGAACGCGACGCGCCTCGAGCGATCCCCTGCCGGTCGCGGTCCAGGGCGTCCTCCGCCCCATGCTGAAAGACCCGAGCTCCATGATGCGCGCCCCTCGTTTCCTGCTGCTCCTCGTGCTCGCCCTGTCGATCGATGCCGTGGCCCAGGCGGGCACCTATCAACAGACGAACGGCACGATCGTCGATCCGCTCCTCTACCGGCCTCTGCTCGGCGGCGGCGTCCATCCCTTCGCCGGTGCGGCGGGCCCGGCCGCCGATCTGACCGGAGAGGACCTGAGTGGCGCGGATCTGCTCGGCGCCGACCTCGCCGGCGCGATCCTGCTCGACGCCAGCCTCTCGAACGCGCTGCTCGGCAGCGCCGACCTCTCGGGCGCCGACCTGACGAATGCCGACCTGACCGGCGCCAACATGTCGAACGTCGATCTGACGGGCGCGATCGTCACCAACGCCGACCTGACGGGCGCGCTGCTTCCCGGCGTGTCGGGCAGCGGTCTGGTCGGCGTGCCGGCGGCCCTGCCGACGGGCTGGCTGATCGTCGACGGCTATCTGATCGGACCGGAGGCGGTGCTGCCGTCGGCGGAGCTCGCCGGGGCGATGCTCGCGGGGGTCGATCTCGACGGCGTGGTCCTCACGAATGCGAATCTCGCCGGAGCGGACCTCGCCGGCGCGAGCCTCGTCGGGGCCAACCTGATCGGCGCGAATCTGGGCGGGGCGAGCCTGGTCGGGGCCGACCTCTCGAACGCCCAGCTCGGCAGCACGAGCCTGGCGGGGGCGGACCTGACGAGCGCGACGCTCACGAACGCGATCGTCACCTTCGTCGACCTGACGGGCGCGACCCTCGAGCTGGCCGATCTCACGGGCAGCCAGCTCACGGGCGCCAAGTCGAGCGGCCTCGTCGGCGTGCCGACGGCGCTGCCGACGGATTGGCAGATCCTGAACGGCTACCTCGTGGGTCCCGGCGCGCGGCTCTCCTTCGCGAACCTGGCGGGGGCGGATCTCTCCGGGACGGATCTCAGCGGCGCCGTCCTCGATCACGCGATGCTCTCGGGTACGAACCTCGCGGGCGCGAACCTCGTCGATGCCGATCTGCTCGCCGCCGACCTGCTCGGCGCGAGCCTCGCGGGTGCGGACCTGTCGGGCGCCCAGCTCGGCAGCTCGACCCTCGTCGGCGCGGACCTGACGGGTGCGCTCCTCGTGAACGCGGTCGTCACGAACGCAGACCTGACGATGGCGATCCTCACGGACGCGGACCTGACCGGCGCCGTGCTCGACGGCGTCGCTGGCAGCGGCGTGGTCGGCACCCCGACCGCGCTGCCCGCGCCCTGGCAGCTCCTGGGCGGCTACCTGCTCGGCCCCGGGGCCTTCCTGCCGGACGCGGACCTGAGCGGATTCGCGTTGGCCGGACTCGACCTCACGAACGCCGCCCTCGACCACGCGATCCTGGTCGGGGCGGATCTCGCCGGCACGCTCCTCGCCGGGGCGAACCTGCTCGGCGCCGACCTCACCGGCGCGAGCCTGGTCGCCGCCGATCTCGCGGGGGCCCAGCTCGGCAACGTCGTGCTGAACGGTGCCGACCTCACGAGTGCGAACGTGACCGGCGCCAACGCCACGAACGTCGACTTCACGAACGCGACGATCGCTCTCGCGGACTTCACGAGCACGTTGCTGACGGGCGCCGTCTCGAGCGGACTCGTCGGCACGCCCGCCGTGCTGCCGATCGAGTGGCGTCTGGTGAACGGACATCTCGTGGGCCCGGGCGCCGTCCTGCCCGGCGCGGACCTCTCCGGCGCCGCCCTCGACGGCATGGACCTCTCGAATGCCGTGCTGACGAATGCGAACCTCGCCGGGGCGAACCTGAACGGCACCGATCTGAGCGGCTCGGACATGCTCGGCGCGAACGTCGCGGGCGCGAATCTCGGCGGGGCGAACCTGCGCTTCGTCGTGGACCTCTCCCTGGTGGTCGGTGCGGCGCTCTACGACCTCGACACGGATTTCACGGGCACGGGCTTCGATCCCGTCGCGGCCGGCTGGACCCTGCTCGGCCCGCCGGCCCCGGTGCCGAGCCTCGGATCCCTCGGCCTCGCGCTGCTCGCCGCGGCGGCGATCGTCGCCGCCCTGCGTCGCGTGCCGGCGCAGGCGACATCCTGAGCCCTGGCGCCGCCGGGCCCTCGGCCGGGCCAGGCCGACGAGGTCGAGTCGATCGGAGGCGCACCGACACACGCGCGTGACGTCAGACCCTCGCCCTCCGAGGCGAGCACGCGTGGTGTCCGTTTCGCGCGCGTGAGACGCACCGGAGTGTTGGGCTCGATCGGCACGGCCGTTGCAGATCGCTTCGCATGCCCCGTCGATCCGCGCCCCGTCTCGGCCGTCCGGTCGAGCTGATCCCGGTCCTGCTGGTCCTCCTGCTCGTCCCGATCCTGACGCCGCCCGCGCATGCGCTCGATCCCGGCGTCGCCTACTCGCTGCGCGACGGCCCGATCCCGGACGGCGCGGCCGACGACCTCTTCCTGGCACCGAGCAGCGAGCTCGGGCGCGTCTACCTCAGCACCTTCTTCGATGCCGAGCACTACGCGGAGTTCGTCTCCCTCGGCGGATCGACGAGCGCGGGCGCGACCCTCGTCCTGACGCTGACGGCCAGCGACATCGATCTCGTGCACGGCGAGTCGAAGACCTTCCGGGTCTCGAGCTACCCGGGCGACGGCGTCGTCTCGCTCTCGACCTTCGGACTCGGTGATCTCGTCGATCTGATCACGCTGCCGACGAACGGCGCCTGGGAGGTCGAGGTCGACGTGACCGATCTCTGGAACGACGCGATCGGTCGGGGCGATGCGCTCTTCGGCGTGCGGATCCACGACCCCGTCTGGACGGGCACGCAGATCGGGGCGAGCACGATCCGGGTCGAGGCGATGCGGCTCGATGGCGTGCCGGAGCCGGGGCTCGCGGCCGGGCTCGTCGCCGGCTCACTGGCACTGCTCGGCTCGGCGACCCGGCGCAGGGCGTGGGCCGGGCTCAGGGCGCCGTGAGGCCGTACTCGATCGATCCGTCGGGATGCACCTCGTAGATCTCGTAGCCCTCCGTCACGTTGGCGGCGTCGGCGGCCATCGAGACGGCGAACTTGTTCGAGGCATTGCGCGCGAGGTCGAGGACCAGCTCGACCTGCTGCGCCGGGTCGAAGTGCCGGGCGAGCGTCGCGACGTCCTCGTCGGAGATCCGGCCCGGCGTCCAGATGAAGGCGTCGGTCCAGGCGAGGGCGGCCTTCGTTGCGTCCGGCAGATCGCTCGTCTCGTAGCCGTCGACGGCATCGAAGGTCTCGTCGGTCGCGCCCGCCACCATCGCCGAGCGGCTCCGGACCGACTGGCAGACGCGACAATGATGCTGGCGCGCGCCGCGCAGCCGGACGAGCTCCGTCGTCACGGCGTCGAGTCCCTGCAGCCCCGGCACGACCCGGATCAGCTCCTCGATGCCGTTCCAGATGCTCGCGTCGGGCGCGAGCGCCCGGGTCGCCGTGGTGGCCGCGGGCGCGGGACCCGGCCCGAAGAGCCGGTCGAGCACGGCGCGCGCCCGGGCGATCACGTCCGCGACGTAGACCGCCTGGGCGAACTCGGCGGCGTCGGCGCCCAACGCCCCGAAGAGCGTCTGGCGAAGCGCGTCGTCGACCCGTGCGACGTCGAGGCTGAACTGCTCCGCGAAGGCGAGCGCGCCGCGTTCGCGGTCGCCCAGCTCCGGGAAGTCCCGCCAGCCCGTCACGTCGCGGTCCGCCCAGGGACTCGGACCCGACTCGGCCGGCCGCGGGAGCGGCGGGATGCCGTGGATCGAAGCGATCACCTTGGCCGCGAGGTCGAGCAGGTCGGCGTCGGCCCGGCGCCAGGCGACGGCTTCGAGGTCGTCGAGGGCGACGGCGGCGGCCGGGGCGTGCTGCGCGAGCGCCTCGCGTCCGCCGAATCCTTCGGAGGCCGGGGCGGTAGATTCGGATCGGGCCATGAGCGATTCCTCCTCGTTCGATTCACCGCGACGGAGCGCCACGAAGCTCGGAGCCCCTCTCGCCGCCTGCCTGCCTAACGTCCCGGCCGGAGTCGATATCGGATCGGCAGATGCTTGAGCCCGGGGACGAGGTTCGACGGCACCCGCTCGGCGGGCGCCGCGGCCTCGACGAGCTCGAGCCGCGGCACGAGCTCCCCGAAGATCGCCCCGGAAGTCTTCCGCGCGAGGTGCGCCCCAAGGCAGAAATGCTCGCCGATCCCGAAGGCGAGATGCGGGTTCGGGTTGCGGTCGACACGGAACGCATCCGGATCGTCGAAGACCGCCTCGTCGCGATTCGCCGAGGCGTAGAACATCACGAGTCGATCGCCCTCGGAGAGCTGCCGGCCGCCGATCGTCACGTCCCGCGCCACCGTCCGCGCCATCGTGTTGACGGGCGTGACGTAGCGGAGGATCTCCTCGATCGCCGTCTTCCCGAGCGAAGGATCCGCCTGCCACTTCGCGAGCTCGGCGGGATGGTCGAGGAGCGCCTTCATGCCACCGCTGATCGCGCCGCGGGTCGTCTCGTGGCCGGCGATGAACATGACGAGGCAGTAGCCCATCGTCGCGATCTCGTTCATCGGCTCGCCGTCGACCCTGGCGTTCGCGAAGAGCGAGACGAGGTCCTCCCGCGGTCGCTCGCGGCGGTCCGCGAGGATCTTCTGGAAGTACTGGTAGAACTCCATCGCCGCCTGCATCACGGACTCTTCGGGCGTCGCCGTCCCGGGGCGACGGAACTCCTCGTCCTCGCGACCGAAGATCTCGTTCGTGAGGCGCAGGACGAAAGCCTCGTCCTCTTCGGGGGCGCCGAGGATGCGGCAGATGATCTTGAGCGGATGCATCGACGCGATCTCGGTCACGAAGTCGCACTCGCCCTCGCGACCGAGCCCGTCGACGAGCTTGCGCGCCATCTCCTCGACGATGGGGTCCCAGGCGCCGAGCGAGCGCGGCGTGAAGAACTTGCTCGCGACGGCGCGGTACTTCCGATGGTCCGGCGGGTCCATCTCGATGATCGTGCGCATCTGGACCGGCGCCTGGCCGCGCGCCTCGGGATTGCGATCGAAGTTGATGCCATCGACGTTCAGGAAGGCGTCGGGGCGCTTCGAGATCGAGACGATGTCGGCATGCCGCGTGATCGCCCAGAAGGGCGGCCAGCCCTCGGGCTGGAAACGTTCGATCGGCGCGCTCCTGCGCAGCGTCGACCAGTCCGTGTGCGGGTAGCCGATGCGTGCGTAGGAGGCGGGATCGATGAGCGTCGATCCGTCGAGGGCGGGGGCGGCCATGCGTCGTCTACTCCTTGGGTCTACTGCTGCGATCGCGTTCGGAACGAGGGGGCAACGCTCGCGGCGGACGCGAGCCGCCGCGAGGAGACGCCTACGCCGGCGCGGGCTGGGCGCCGCGCAGGAGCCGGCCCGGTCGCGCCCCGGTCGCCTCGCCCTTCTCCATCGTGACCTCGCCCGACACGATCGTCGCGTCGTAGCCCCGGGCGCGCTGGAGCAGGCGCCGGGCGCCGCCCGGCAGGTCGAAGGCCATCTCGGGACGCAGGAGCGCCAGGTTGTCGAAGTCGATCACGTTGAAGTCGGCCTTGTAGCCCGGCGCGATCACGCCGCGGTCGAGGAGACCGTAGACGCGCGCCGTATCGCGGGTCATGCGGGCCACCGCCTGCTCGAGGGGCACCTTCGGGCCGCGCTTCCGGTCGCGCACCCAATGCGTGAGCATGAAGGTCTGGAGCGAGGCGTCGCAGATCACGCCGCAATGCGCGCCACCGTCGCCGAGGCTCACGACCGCACGATCGTTGTTGATGAGCTCGTACATCAGGTCGAGATTGCCGTCGCTGTAGTTGAAGAAGGTGAGCAGCAGGAGCTCGCGCCCCTCGTCCCGCAGCATGTAGTCGTAGAGGACCTCGTCCGCCGAGCGACCCTCGCGCTGGGCGATCGCCCAGATCGACTTCTCGGGGCCCGGCTCGTAGTCCGGCGGATCGCCGAGGGGGAAGATCTTCTTCTGCATGTTCGGGTCGTCGAGCATGCTGCCGAAGCCCGCGCGATCGTCGCGCTCGGGCCCGAGGATGCGCGCGCGCACGGCCGGGTCCTTGAGCCGTGCCACCCGCTCGGGCAGCGGCAGATGCGCGATCTCGAGATAGGCGGGTCGGTTCAGGAACTGGTTCGCCTCGGTCTGGTGGCCCGTGAGGATGCCGAAGGGGCGGGGTGCAAACTGCGCGAGCAGGTCGGCCCCCTTCGAGCGGGTCTTCTCGCAGATCGCGACGAGCTCCCGCCATTGGTTCGGCGCCGAGTCGAATTGCAGCATCGCGAAGGAGACGGGACGGCGGATCTCCTTCGAGAGCCGCTCCATCCACTCGATCTCGCGCAGGGCCGAGTCGATCGCGTCGCCACCCATGTCGCCTGCGGCGCCGGCGGCGGCGAGCTCGAAGACGCCCTCGCCGAGCTCGCCGAGGGCTCGGCCGATGCCGAAGAGCTCGTCCTCCTGGGCGAAGGTGCCGGGGACGGGCTCGCCGTCGAGGGCGCGATGGCCGAGGGTGCGCGAGGTCGAGAAGCCGAGGGCGCCGGCGGCGATGCCTTCCTTCACGATCGCGGCCATGCGGGCGATGTCGTCGGCGGTCGCGGCCTCGTTGCGCGCGCCGCGCTCGCCCATCACGTAGGTGCGGACCGAGCCGTGGGGGACGTGCGTGCCGAGGTCGATCGCCATGTCCGAGCGCTCGAGCGCGTCGAGGTACTCGGGGAAGGTCTCCCACTCCCAGCGGATGCCCTCGGCGAGGGCCGAGCCCGGGATGTCCTCGACGCCTTCCATCAGGCTGATCAGCATCTCGCGCTGCTCGGGCTTCGCGGGGGCGAAGCCGACACCGCAGTTGCCGACGACCGCCGTCGTCACGCCGTGCCAGCCCGAGGGCAGGAGATGCGGATCCCAGGTCGCCTGCGCGTCGTAATGCGTGTGGATGTCGACGAAGCCCGGCGTCACGAGCCGTCCATCGGCATCGATCTCGCGCCGACCGCGCCCTTCTACACGCCCCACCTCGACGATCCGTCCATCTTGGACGGCGACGTCGCCCGTGAAGGTGTCCTGGCCGGTGCCGTCGGCGATCCGGCCGCCGCGAAGGACGAGGTCGTGCATCGGGAATCCTCCTCGTCGGGCTCGGACCCGACGTGACTGGGAGTGGCTCGGGGGCGCATGGGGCGACGCAGGCGACGCGGCCGCCGGCGCTCGATTCTCGCATGGCGGCCCGCACCCGTCGAGGCGATCTGTCACGCCCCGTCGGAGCCCGCAAGCGATGTGCAGCCAGACCGAAGGGCGCTTCCGAGCGGCGGCCGTGGCGCCCGTCGGCCCTCCCCTTCGGAGCGCCGGACGCGAGACGGCCGGGGATGCGCGGGATCAGGCACGGCCCGCGCGGTGGAGCGTCGGATCGACGACGTCGGCCATCGCGCGCGCCCGCTCTCCACGCCGCATCGCGTCGGGCGGCTCCGCGAAGGCGCCGCTCTCCTCGAGGAAGGACGCGATCTCGAGCGCGACCGGAAGGGGATCCGCGAGCAGCCGCGCATGGGAGACGAAGCAGGTCGCGATCGCCGGCCGCTCCGCGAGCCATCGACGCGCCCGCTCGAGGCTCTTCCCGAACGCGCGAGCGAGCGCCGCCTGCTCGTCCGCGTCCGTCGCCCCGCCACGCCGTGCGAGCATCGTGGCCTGCGAGGCGAGCACCGCCTCGAGATCCCGCTCGAGGAAGAGAACCCGGTAATCGGGCCCGCTCGGGAGATGCACCAGCAGCGGCGCGACGACCTTCACGACCCGCCCCTCGAGCTCCCGCACGAAGTCCGCGTCCGCGCGGATCCGCTTCACGGCCGCGAGCTCGTGGTAGCCGCGCGGATTGTCCGCGTCGGCGGGCCGTTCGTCGTCCCGGGCGATCGACGATCCCGCGGCCTCGAGCATCTGCATCATCAAGGAGGTGCCCGAGCGCGGGAGTCCCGAGACGATCGTGATCCCCCGCCCCCCGCATCCCCGATGCATCACCCGCCTCCGTCCCGCGACACCCGACGCCCGGACTCCGGACGGCCCATCGTCGCCGCTTGACGCCCCGCTCGCGTGCTCCACCATGCTACCACCCGAACACGACAGGCGAGGAGAGACCATGGGCTTCCCGGACGATCTCGGCATCATCGACCTCGGCGTCGGCTTCCCCTACACGAGCGTCGAGGACAAGAAGGCCGCCTATCAATTCATGCGGCCGCTCTACAAGGATCGCGAGACGATCGAGCAGATGGAGTTCCCGGCGGAGTACATGTTCAAGAACGTGCCCGACGTCGTGGATCCCGGGACGGATCCGATCGAGTGGACGCTCGCCGAGATGGATCGATGGAACGTGCAGATCGCGAAGACGGGATGCAGTCCGAAGGGGATCGAGGCGAAGAAGCGCCATCCGGATCGCTTCGTGCTCGGCCTCGACCTCACGGACTGCAACGACGTGATGGGCAGCGTCCGCGCGATCCACGAAGCGAAGGCAAAGCACGACATCGTCTCCGTCGGCTGCTTTCCCTGCGGTCAGTTTCCGCAGGTCCCGATCAACGACGCGAAGATGTACCCGATCTACGCCGCCTGCGTGGAAGCGGACCTGCCCATGTTCATCAACGCGGGGATCGTCGGCCCGCGCATGCCGAGCTACCCGCAATACGTCGAGCACCTCGACCAGGTCTGTTACGACTTCCCGGAGCTCACGCTCGTGACGCGGCATGGCTGCGAGCCCTGGGAGAAGCTCGCGATGAAGCTGATGCTGAAGTGGCCGGGCCTGCACTACTGCACGAGCGCCTTCGCACCCAAGCACTACCCGGAGGAGATCGTGAAGTACGCCAATACGCGCGGTGCACACAAGATCCTCTACTGCGGCTACTTCCCGGCCGGCATCTCCCTCGAGCGCCAGTTCACGGAGATGCGCCAGCACGTGCCCTTCAAGGACGAGGTCTGGCCGAAATTCCTGCGCGAGAACGCGATCCGCGTGCTCAAGCTCGACGAGAAGATGGGTCTCTCCTGAGCCCGCGCGAGACGGGAGAGGGCATGCGATGACGCGCCGCTACGCCGCCTTCGAGGCGCAAAGGATCGGGGTGCTGGGCGCCGTCGTGAGCGGACTCGATCTGCGCGAGCCCCTCGACGACGCGACGCGGGACGAGCTCGTCCACGCCCTCGCGACCCACGAGGTCCTCTTCTTCGAGGACCAGCCCCTCGACGGCGACCAGCAGCTCGCCCTGGCCCGCCGCTTCGGCCCGCTCACGCTCTACCCGATCGAACGCTATTTCGGCGCGGAAGAGCCGGGCCATCAGGTGATCGTCGACGACGCCGACAATCCGCCCGGCACGGATCTCTGGCATACCGACGTGACCTGGCTGCCCGAGCCGCCGGCGATCGCCTTCCTCTCCGTCGTCGAGGTGCCCGCCTGGGGCGGGGACACGATGTGGGCGTCGACGAGCGCCGCCTACGAGGCGCTCTCGCCGCGGGTGCGCGAGCTGCTCGACGGGCTCCTGGCGGAGCACTCCTGCCACGAGAGCTTCGTCGAGATCGCCGAGCGCAAGAGCGGGATCCCTGGGCTCGCCGACAAGCTCCGCGCCGCCTATCCGGCCGTTCGGCATCCCCTCGTGCGCACGCATCCCGAGAGCGGCCGCCGCAGCCTCTACATGACCGATCGCGGAGTGATGCATCGCCTCGTCGACCTCCCGGCGAGCGAGAGCGACGCGATCCTCGACTTCCTCGATCGCCACGTCGCGGAGCCGCGCTTCCAGGTGCGCTGGCGCTGGCAGCCGGGACAGCTCGCGATCTGGGACGAGCGCACGACGCTCCATCGCGGCGTCTCGGACCACTTCCCGCAGAGGCGGGCGATCCGCCGCTGCACCGTCGACGGCGAGAAGCCCTTCTTCGATCCGGACCGACGGCCCGATCCGAGCTACGCGCGCGACTGAGCCGGACGGCAAGCCCCGCGTCGGGCACTCAGAAGACGATCTCCGCGAGCCCGTCGAGATGCGCGAGGTCGGGCTTGACCGGCACGAAGACGAACTCGTCGCAGCCGATCGCCTCGAACTCGCGCACGACCGCCCGGATCGCCTCGGGCGTCGTCGTGCGCACGGCCGAGAGCAGCTGCTCGACCTGACCGGGCAGGACCTTCGGATAGTAGTCGCGGAAGTAGGCCTCGAGGTCCGCGTCGGCATGCGGTGGAACGGAGTAGTAGCAACCGCAGAGCAAGCGCGGCCGGCCCGGCCGACCCGCGTCGCGCCACGACGCCTCGACCACGTCGAACATCGCGCGCGCCTCTTTCGGATCCGCCCCGAAGCTCCAGGTGACGGCACCGTCCGCGAAGCGACCCACGCGACGCAGCGCCTTGTGCCCGTTCGCGCCGAGCAGGAGCTCCGGCCCGCCTTCGCGTACGGGCGCGGGCCCGATCGCGCGCACGCCCGGAACGAGCGACTCGCCCTTCCACAGCTCGCGCAAGGTCGCGAGGCTCTCCTCGAAGCGCCGCCCCCGCCCCTCGCGCGGCGCAGGCGCGACATCGTAGTCGTCGAGGGGCGTGCCGAGCCCGACGCCGAGACTGAGGCGCCCGCCCGAGTAGTCGTCGAGGCTGAGACTCTGCTTCGCGACGAGGCCGACCGGATGGATCGGCAGGATGATCACGTTCGCGAGCAGCCGGATCCGCGTCGTGACCGTCGCCGCCGCCGTGAGCGCGAGGACCCAGTCGTAGCCGGCGTAGGTCAGCCGCTCGCCCATGCAGACCGAGGCGAAGCCGGCGGCTTCGGCGCGGCGCGCCCACTCGACGACGAGGTCCTTGCTCGTCCCGCGCAGATTCGTCGGCAGGCCGACTCCGATCTCCATGACGATGCCCTCCGGCGCGCGATCCCGGCGGACGCGTCGCGAGCGAGTACTTAGCGCGACGGCGAAGGCGCTGCCGCGTCGGGGATCAGTGCGGCGACGGCGGTGCGGGGGCGCCGTGGGTCCAGTCGCTGAATCCCATGCCCTTGCCCGGTCGACTCGGGACGGGCGCGGGGAAGCGTGTCCCGTAGGCACGATTGACGAGATGGGGCAGCCAGGTGTCGTCGCCCTCGGCGGGATAGCGGGCCTCCTCGTGCAGCCACTCGAAGGCCCGACGCAAGGCCGAGTCGCCCCACTTCCACGGGTCGTAGCCCAGCCGTTCGAGCAGCACGGCCTGGGTCACGGCGCCCTGCAAGGCCTCGTAGACGTAGTTCTCCTTCGGAGGCGGCCAGCGGAAGGGGCCGCTACGGCGCTGGTCGTCGGGCAGCACGCCGCCGATCGGATGACCGGCGCGGACGGCGCCGCGCGGGTTCACGGCCTGCGGTCGGCGCGGATCCGCCTGCCAGTCGAGAGCACCGAACGCGAAGCCCTGCCAGCCGTCGATCTCGCCGAGCCAGCCCCGGAAGACGTACGCGGCCCGGGCGATCTCGCGTCGATCGTCGACGTAGGCTGCGATCGCGAGTCGCGTCGCGCCCGCGTGGGTGCCCCAGTTGTTGGGCCGATCCTCGTGGGCGGTGCGGAGGCTGCGCCCCTGGAAGGACTGCGCCGCGACGCGCCGCAGCCAGGCCTCGAAGGCCGCGCGCTCCTCGTCCTCGAGTCCGACGAGGTCCGCGGCGACGACGTAGGCGACGAGCTCCCGCCCGACGGCGAGCGCGGTCGCGCGGCGTTCGGTCCCCCGGACGCGCCGCAAGGCCGCGCGCACCGACGTCGCCATCCCCTCGTCAGCCGTGCGTACCGCGACGAGCGCCCGCGCGAGCACGCGCACGTTGCTCGGATCGTCCTGATTCGAGAGGTCGGGCCGCGGGATCGGCAGTCGCGCCTGCGCGACGAGCGCCTCCCATGCGGGCCCGCTCGTCGGCAAGGCAGCGAGCGCCGCGCGCGAGATCCAGAGCCCGTCCGAGAGCCGCGCCGCGGGTCGCCCGTCGGGCTCGAGCGCGCCCGCCTCGCATCGTGCGCCGAGCAGCACGAGCGCCGCGAGCGCGGCCACGGCGGCGATGCCCGTCGATCCCTTGCCCATCGCCCTCCCCTCAGACGCCGACGAGCTTCGCAAAGAACGGCAGCCGCAGCAGCTCCGGAAACGAGCGCGCGACGTCGAGACTCGCCGCCGTCGAGCGCAGCAGCGCGAGCGAGACGAGCGCCGTCGCCAGCACCTGCCCCCAGACCGGCAGGACCTCCGTCCAGCCGAGCGCCGCCACGGCCGCACTGGCGAGGGCGAGCTTCGCCCAGACGCGTTTCTGCGCCGGCGGGACGCGACCGAAGTCCGGCGCGCGCAGCACGACGATCTGTCGGGCGATCGTGCTGGCGATGCGCGCGACGGTCACGGCGAGGGCCGCGCCGAGCGCCCCCCAGCGCGGACAGAGCAGGAAGGCGAGCGCCAGGCTCGCCCCGATCGCGAGCAGGTCCGTCCCGACGATCGCGCGCGTGCGATGGAAGACCTGGAGGGTCTCGCCGTTGAAGGCCATGCAGACGCCCGCGAAGTAGCCGACCGAGAGGATCGCGAGCAGCGGCGCCGAGTCGGCGTAGGCCTCGCCGAAGACGATCGGCACGAAGGCCGGCGCGACGCCCGAGGTCAGGGCGAAGATCGGAAAAGAGAGGACCGAGACCCAGGCGACGGACTGCCAATGATGCGCCGCGAGGGACGCGCGGTCGCCGCGGGCATGGAAGCGCATGGCCGCCGGCAGGAAGAGCATCGAGAAGCTCTGCACGACCAGCAGGTTCAGCATCGCCGCAGGCACGACCGCCCGCATCGACGCGACGCCCTGCTCGCCGTCGGTCGTCATCAGCACGACCGTCGTCACGAAGGTCATCACGATGAAGACGAGATCCGAGCTGATCAGAGGCAGCGAGAAGCGGATGAGCGGTCGCCACGGCACCCGCCACGCCGAGATCGGCAGCGGCAGCACGCCGTGCACGAAGAGCTGACGCACGACGAGCTGCAGGCAGATCACGAGCCCCAGCACGCCGCCCGCGACGTAGGCGAGCGCGAGCATCGCGCCGTCCCCGCCGAGGGCGAAGACGAGCGCCACCGCGAGCAGCCGGAGCACCGGCGCGAGCACGTGCTTGCGGAAGAAGATCTCCCGCGGCCGGGAGAAGCAGGCGAGGGCCTGGATCCCGATCGTGTCGAGGGCCTGCACCGGTGCGAGCACCGAGAGCAGCAACACGACCCTTCCGCCCTCGCCCGATGGGAACCCCGCCAGGCCGAGCCGGGAGACGCCGACCAGCACGCCGAAGCCGACGAGACCGAGCACGACGATCACCCCGGTCACGAGCGCGAGCGTCCCCATCACCTCCGCCCGCTCGCCGCGCTCGACGTAATAGGGCACGAAGCGATTCGCCCCGCGCCCGAGGCCGCCCTTCACGACGAGCTCGCCCGCCAGCACGAGGGCCAGGCCGTAGGCGAAGGCGCCGAACTCGTCCTTCGTGAGCAGGCGCACGATCGCGACCTGGACCGCGAAGTTGAGCCCCTTCGCGAGCAGCCGCCCGACGAGCAGCAGGCTGCCGCCCCGCAGCTGGCGGCTGACGGCGCCCGCGTCGCCCGAGGCCGGTCCGTCGCCGGTGTCGCCGCTTTCGCTCATGCGTCCGCCCGGATGCGCTGGGCCGTCTCGCGCAGCATGCGCGAGAGGAAGGCGGCGAGCGCGGGCACACCCGGCTGGACGCTGGTCGCGACGACGAGGCCCATCAGGATCCAGAAATAACGGATGTAGGCGGCGTGCAGGAAGAGACTCGTCGTGAGCGAGATCATCAGCGCGAGCTCGAGGCCGCAGGCGAGGCCCCAGAGACCTCGATCCCCGCGCTCGAAGCGTCGGCGCGCTCGGTCGATCTGCTGGAAGGCGAGCCCGACGCAGAAAAGGAAGGCGCCGAGACCGACGACGCCCGTCTCCGCGGCGAGCTGGAGGTAGAGGTTGTGCGAGCGGCGCGTGCCCGTGCGGACCTTGCCGCCGACCACGCCGGCATACTGCTCGTAGTAGAGTGGCGCGAGTCCGGGGCCGGCCCCGAGGAGCGGATGGTCGAGGAAGAGCAGGCCCGCCGACTTCATCTCCGTCAGTCGCCCGCGCGCCGCGCCGTCCGCGTTGCGCAGGCCGCCTGGCGCGACGCCCAGAGCCTGCAGCGCGATCTCGCCGAGGCTCGCCACGCGCTGCGCGTAGTGGGGCATCGCGAAGAGCAACAGGACGCCGAGCACGCCGGCCACGACGACCTGTCGCATCCGAACCAGCCGGAACGCCACGGCGAAGGGCACGACGAGGGCGAGCGCCACGATCGCGCCGCGCGAGAACGCGAAGAGCATGCCGAGGCTCACGAGCCCGGCCGCGCCGAGCCAGAGCCATCGCGTGCGATCGCGCGTGGCGAGCCCGCAGCCGACGGCGATCGGGATCAGCACGGCCATGATCTGTGCGAAGCGGTTCGTCTCGCCGATCGGGCCGGCGAGGCGGCGGGTGACCCGCCCGGCGGCATCGCTGATCTCGGAGTCGAGCTGTCCGAAACCGAAGAAGGGATGCTCCACCGGTCCCAGCACCTGCTGCGCGAGGGCGATCGCGCCCATCACGGCGCCGGCCGCGACGAGCGCCCCCGCCGCCGCCATCACCTCGGCCCGCGTACGGACCGCGTTCGCGATCAGCCACGCGAGCACCAGCCCCTCGACGAGCCACGCCTCGAGCGCGTCCATCGACTCCATCGGCCGGACCGAGAAGACCGCACTCAGCCCGTGCAGCGCGAGCATCAGCGCCGTCGCCAGCAGCACGTTCGGGAAGCGCAGCTCCTCGCCGCGCACGAGCACCCGCCACGCAACGGGCACGACGAGGGCGAGGGGCACGAGCGCACCGAGGGCGAAGGGTGCGCCGTGCACCCGCACGGCGACCGCCGGCGCGTTCAGGTAGACGAGGAAGAGCACGGCCGTCGACAGCCAGATCACGACGTGGCCTCCGTCGACGAGGAGGTCGACGACGCGCCCGGGCGCTCCGTGTCCCAGCGCGCGACGCGATGGCCCCGTACGGCATTCCAGGTCGCGACGGCGCAGGCGGCGTTCACCATGACGACGTAGGATGCGAGCGCGACGGGCCGCAGTCGAGCCAGGCCGGGCCAGACGAGCCCCGCCGTCCCGAGCCCGACGGCCCCCAGCACCCCCGCCCCGAGCAGCGCCAGCGCGCCACCCGCCGCGAGACAGGCCGGCGCCGCGAGCACGAGCGCCGCGAGCGGGAGGAAGGCGAGTCGCCGCCAGAGCTTGTGCAGCGCGAGCTCGAAGGCGTAGAGCCCCGTGCGGCGGGGGTCGAGCAGGGCCCGGCGATAGGCGACCGCGCGCAGGCCGCGGGTGATGATGCGGACCTTGCGTCGGAACTCGCCGCCGCCGCTCTCCGCGGGTCGCTCGAGCGCGATCGCGTCGGGCGCGAAGACGAGCCGTCGGCCGCGGGCGATCACGCCGGTCGAGATCATGAAGTCGTCCGTCGCGTCCGCGGGCGGCGGCTCGAAGAGCGCGCGGCGCACGGCGTGGATCGCGCCGGTCGACGAGACGACGTTGCCCGCCTGGGACTGCCAGCGCTTGAGCACGCGGTCGTAGCTCCAGTAGCTGCGCTCGCCGATCGCGCCGTCGGGCCCGCCGCCGTCGTCGTAGCGCTGGTCGCCCGCGACCCCGCCGACCTGCTCGTCGGCGAAGGGGCGAACGAGGGCGCGCATCGATCCCCGCGTCCAGAGGCTGTTCGCGTCGGAGAAGGCCAGGATGTCAGCCGTCGGCTCGAGCGCCGCCGAAGCCTCGACCGCCGCCGCGAGCGCCGCCGCCTTGCCGCCCCGCGGCAGATCGAGCACGTGCACGCCGCGGCCCTCGAAGCGTCGCGCGATTTCGACCGTGCCGTCGGTCGAGCCGTCGGAGGCGACCCAGATGCGCAGACGATCCCGCGGATAGTCGAGCGCGAGGGCATTCTCGAGACGTTCGCCGATCGACGCCGCCTCGTCGTGGGCGCAGATCACGAGGTCGACCCGCGGCGCATCGTCGGCCGCGGCGACCGGGACGGGGGCGAGACGCGCCCGGGCGAAGAGGACGAGCGGGTAGAGCAGGTAGGGGGCTGCGATCGCGGCGAGCGCGAGTCCGACCCAGGCGAGGAGCAGGGTCCCGCTCACGGCGCAGCCCGGTCGAGGAGGCGCTCGGCGATCACGGAGCGCTCCGGGCGGCTTCCGCGAAACGGGCGCGCAGCCGCTCGACGTTGGCGGCGAGGGCGAATCCGGCCTCGACCCGAGCCCGCGCCGCGCGGCCGAGTCGGACCCGCGTCTCCGGCTCGCGGGCGAGTCGCGCGAGGGCGGCGGCCAGGCCGTCGACATCGCCGGGCTCGACGAGCAGTCCGCTCTGCTCGGACTCCACGAGCTCGGGGATGCCGGAGAGGCGGCTCGCGACGAGGGGCAGCCCGCAGGCCGCCGCCTCCATCAGGACGACGGGGATCCCCTCGCGTCTTCCATCCGCGGTCGGGACGCTCGGTGCGACCGCGACGTGCACCCTCGCGAGCAGCCCGCGGACGACGGCCCGCGGCTGTCGGCCGTGGAAGACGACGTGCTCGTCGAGACCGAGCGAATGGACCCGTCGTTCGAGCGCCGCACGATCCGGCCCGTCGCCCACGAGATGGCAACGGAAGGCGATGTCCGCCCGCTCGAGCTGCGCACAGGCCTCGAGCAGTACGCCCTGCCCCTTCACCGCATGGAGCGTGCCGATGCAGGCGAGCTCGAGTCGGCCGCCCCGGAGCTCGCCGGGCATCGCCGACTCGAAGCGATCCGGCTCGATGCCGCAGTGGATCACGCAGACGCGGTCGGCATGACGCGGATCGACGCGATCGAGGATGAAGCGGCGGTTGTAGTCGGAGATCGCGACGACGAAGGCGGCCTCGGCGACCTTGCGGTCGAGCATGGCCTGCTCGCGATGGAGGTCGGATCCGTGGGCCGTGAAGCTCCAGGGGATCCCGGCCAGCCGCCCGACCACGAAGGCGGCGGCGGCGGGATGGCTCGCGAAGTGGGCGTGGACGTGCTCGACACCGAGCGCCCGGAGGCGCCTGGCCATGTGCACGGACTTCGGGAAGATCGCGAGCGCGGCCACGAGGTAGCGGGCGCTGCGGACGTTGGAGACGACGATCGCCCACAGGGTCCCGAGGTAGACGCGCGGGCGGCGCACGAGACAGAGCAGGTTGTCGCGCAGGATCGCGAGATCGAGGGTCCGCGTGTAGTGTGCGCGCTCGACGAGGGGACGCGCCTCGGGATGCACGACGTCGGCTCGCTCGCGCCAGAGCGGGAAGATCTCGACGGCGACGCCGCGCCGCTCGAGCTCGAGCATCTCGTCGAGCACGAAGGTCTCGGTCAGCTTCGGGAAGCGCGACATCACGTAGGCGACGCGGCGCGGTCCGTCCGATACCGCGTCCGGAGCCGGGGCCGGCGCCTCGGTCCCGACCCCCATCCTCCTCGCGAGCCCGTCCATGCTAGGCCTGGTCGACGCCGTCGGCGGTGGATCCGCGCGGCTCCTCGGACGCGCGCGAAGCGGCGGAAGCGGCGACCGCGCGCGCGCCGACCTCGCCGCGCCGGCGCTCGCGGGCCGCATCCGCGGCCTGGATCAGCTCCTCGACGCAGACGGCGTCGCGCGGGAACACCCCCGTGCCGATCCGCATCTCGATCCCGAGCGAGCCCAGCGCCGCCGCCGCGAGGCGCTTCTCCAGGCTGTCGATCGCGCGTGCGTCCGTCTCCGGCACGAGCGCCAGCACGCGATCGGGCATCATGACGACGTCCGCGTAGACGTGCAGCTCGCGGGTCAGCAGGTCGAAGAGCTGCTGTCGCATGCGCGCCTCGGCGAGGGCCTCGAGCAGGCCGCTCGTCTCGCCACGGCCGGCCGCGACCGGGTCCGGCGGACCGGTCCGACGGAGGGGAGCGACCGAGAGCAATGCGAAGCTCCGCTCGTGCCGCCGCGCGCGTCCGATCTCGCGCGTGACCGCACCCTCGAAGCGCGACACGGCCTCGGGATCCTGGGGCATCGTCACGAGCTGCCCCGCGATCCGCTCGAGCGCCCGTCCGTCGTCGAGGGCGCGCGCCCCGAAGACCACGCCGATCGCGAAGACGCCCCAGAGCAGGGCCAGCCTGGCCACGCCGATCGGCTCCGGATCCAGCAGCGCGATCAGCGCGAGCGCCGGCAGTCCGACCGCGAGCAACGCCTCCCGCCGCACGCGCTCGTCCAGCGCCAGCACGAGCGAGCCCGTGCAGGCGAGCAGCTCCGCCCAGCCGAAGCCGTGTACGGGCGACGCGAAGAGCAGGGCCGCGGAGCCGAGGACCCAGGCGGCCCAGAGTGTCTGGTGGCGACGGAGAAGCGGAAACATGGTCGGCGCTCAGTAGGCGCCGCGCTGGAGCAGCACGGCGGGTCAGTAGGCGCCGCGCTGGAGCAGCACGGCGGGAATGGTGCGGAGCAGGATCGAGAGGTCGAGGGCGAGGCTGCGATTGCGGACGTAGGCGATGTCACGGCGCACCCGCTCGTCGAAGTCGATGTCGCCGCGGGCCTCGACCTGCCAGAGGCCCGTCAGCCCCGGCGGCACCTCGAGCCGCTCCGTATGCCAGAGGTCGTAGCGATCCGCGGCGAAGGAGGTCGGGCGCGGACCGACGAGGCTCATGTCCCCACACAGCACGTTCCAGAGCTGCGGCGATTCGTCGAGACTCGTCTTGCGCAGCACGCGGCCGATCGGCGTCATGCGCGGATCGTCGACGAGCTTGAAGTCGGGCCCCTCGTGCGCGAGCTGCTCGGCCAACCGCGCCCGAAGTGCCGGCGCATCCTTCACCATCGTGCGGAACTTGAGCATCCGGAAGCGTCGCCCGCCCTGCCCCGTCCGCTCCTGCACGAAGAAGACCGGCCCTTCGCTCGTGAGCTTGACGAGGGCCGCACAGACGAGGAGCACGGGCAAGGCGAAGGGCAGCGCGGCCAGGCAGATCGCGAGGTCGAGGGCGCGCTTCTTGGCGGCGTAATGCGGCGTGCGACGCCGACTGCGCGGGCCGCCCGCGACCGCGAGATCGCGACCGAGGCGGTCCAGAGCCTGCCGCAAACGCTCCCTGCCGATCTCCATCTTCCGCTTCCGCATGTCCAGACTGTGCCCGTCGTCCCGGCCAATGCGCCCATCGACTCGTCCGCCACAGGTTCCGATGAGCGGACGAGTCCGGAGCGTAACGTTTTCACCACGCATGAGTGTGTGCCGATTTCCCAGGCAAGGTGAATTCGAAGGGAGGATATCCCCCGAATCCGGCCCCGGGCGGCAGGCGGTCGGCAAGGCGCCGGCAGCCATGGCCCCCCCGCGCGATCTCTGCTTGAGTTCGCGCCAGGAATCGGCCATCGTCGCACACCTTTCGTAGTGTTAAGGCCACATTCTGATCGGAGCCAGGGAGGAGGCCGCTCCGCGCGAGCCGGGCCCCTCTGTCTCTCCTTCTCAATCATCGCGGGCCCCGGTCGGGCCACCCGCCGGGTACCCCCTTGAGCGACTCCCATCTCCCGAGCCCGAGCGATCCGCAGGACGACGAGCGCCGACCCGAGGTGCGCCTCGAGCTGACCCGCGCCGGCGTGCAGGAGGTCCTCTCCCTCTACTCGCAGGAGCAGCGCGCGAGCCAGGGCGAGACCGGCTTCGCCTTGCGCCTCGAGGACATCGAGCGCGCGATCCGGGAACGACGCCGAATGCTCCTGCTCGGACTGCTCGGCGGCGTCGCCCTCGCCGTCCTGATCTGGCTCGCGAGCACACCGCTCTATCCCGTCTCCGCGCAGGTCGTGCTCGATCGCTACGACGTCGCGACCCGTGGCGTGACGGCCGCCGGTGCGAGCGCGGGCAGCTCCTCCTTCGTCGCGACGCAGGCGGAGATCATGCAGAGCGCGTCGGTGGTGTCACGCGCCGTCGCCGCGATCCCGCGCGCCGAACATCTCGACCCGGACGACGACGGCCTCCACGACGCCCTCGAGTCGATCCGGGCGACGCCGGTCTCGGGCACCCAGGTCGTCGCGCTCGGCTATCTCGGCCCCGATCCCGGGCATGGCGCGCGCTTGATCGAGGCGATCGTCGACGCCTATCGCGCCGTCCTCGCCGAGAGCGAGGAGGCGGCCCAGCGCCAGCAGCTCGAGGCGAAGGAGGCGGAGATCGCCGTGCTCGACGCCGAGGCCGCGGATCTCGAGGCGAAGCTCGAGGCACTGCGCAAGGAGAACGAGATCCTGGGCACGGCGCAGAACACGCTCGAAGCGCAGAACGACCTCGTGCGCGATCTCTCCCGCCAGCTGACCGAGGCGCGCAACGAGCGCATCGCCCTCGAGAACCGCCTCGCGACCGGCGGCGAACAGCTCGCGATCCTCGACCCCGCCGTCCGCTCGTTGCAGGAGCAGCTCTGGGCCGCCGAGGCCGAGCTCGCCCGCGTGCGCCTCACCCTCAAGCCGAAGCATCCCGCCGTCGAGGCCGCCCAGCGCGAGGTCTCGGTCCTGCGCTCCCAGCTCGCGGCGAGCTCCCGCGCGACGCCCAATGCGCTCAAGCGCGACGTCGCCGCCGCGAAGGGTCTCGAGGAGCAGCTGACCGAGCTCTACGAGCGCGAGCGCGGCCGACTCGCGACGATCGAGCGCGACCGGCGCGAGGAAGCGCTGCTGCTCGGCGAGGTCGAGCGGGTGAGCCAGATGGCCGACGCCCGGCGCAGCGAGCTCCTCGACCAGCGCCTGCTGACCCGGCTCGCGCGATCGGGCGAGGTCGGCGTGAGCGCGCGGCTGATCGCCGAGCCCGTGCTGCCGGAGTCGCCCGTCTGGCCGCGACCGATGCTGCTGCTCGCCGCAGGCGCCGGGCTGGGCTTGCTGGTCGGCTTCGTCGCCGCGCTCGTCTCGCTGCGCCGCGAGCGGGAGGCCGTCTGGGAGACGCCGGCCGGAAGCGCACCGCCCGGGCGGGCGGCTGGCGTGGCCCGACGATGAAGGCGCTCGCGGGCCGCGCCGCCTCGGTCCTCGCCGCGAGCGGCCTGCTGGGCGTGCTCGAGGCGGGCGATCGCCGCGGCGATCGGCTGCGCGTGCTCGCCTATCACCGCGTCGACGAGCCGGAGGCCGAGCCCGATCTCGACCCGGGTCTGCTGAGCGCCACGCCCCGGGACTTCGAGGCGCAGATGGAGCTCCTCGCGCGGCGCTACCGCCCGATCTCGCTGGCCGACCTGATCGACGCGCTCGACACCGGGCGGCCGCTGCCCCCACGCGCGGTGCTCGTCACCTTCGACGACGGCTACCGGGACTTCGCGGAACGGGCCTGGCCGATCCTCGCGCGGGTCGGCGTGCCGGCCGTGCTCTTCGTCTCGACGGCGTTCCCCGACGCGGACACGGCGGGCGGGGCGGCGGCGGGTGGATTCTGGTGGGACCGGCTGCATGCGACGCTCGCCCGCACGCGCGAGAAGGCGGTCGACGTGGCCGGCGTCGGGCGGCTGCCCCTCGGCGACGCGCGCGAGCGGCGCGAGGCCCATCGCCGGATCCGCGCGCGGGTCAAGGCGATGGAGCACGACGCGGCGATGGGCTGGCTCGACGGGCTCCTCGCACCGCTCGCCGACCTCCCTCCGGTCCATCGCGTGCTCGGCTGGGACGCGCTCCGCAAGCTCGCGGGCGAGGGCGTCGCGGTCTGTGCCCACGGCCATCGCCACGCCCTCATGACGCGCCTCGACGACGCGGCCCTCGCGGAGGACCTGGCGACCTCGAAGCGACGCATCGAGCAGGGCCTCGGCGAAGCAGCCCCCCCGCCCGTGCTCGCCTATCCCGCGAGCGCCTGCGACGAAAGGGTGCGTCGGGCGGTCCGGTCGGCGGGCTACCGGCTCGCCTTCGGCGGTCTGCGCGGCATCGACTCGCTGCCGCCCGCGGAGGACTACGAAGTCATGAGGCTGCCCGTGCAGCGTTATGCGACGGCCCTGTTCCGCGCGCAGCTGCGGCCCTCGGTGGCCTGGGCGGGACGGATGGTGCTCGGCCGATGAAGGACGCGAGCGGGGACTCGAGGAGGAGATCGATGGATCGGGTACGGGATCACGCGGACTCGCGGACCCCTCGCGGACGCAGGGCGTCTTCGCTCGGACGGGTCGCGCTCGTTGGGCTGGTCGCGAACGGCCTCGCCTGTGGCTGGAATCCCTTCGCCTACTGGCCGGCGGCCGACCCGATGGCCCCGCTGCCGCCGGTCCGGGTGGTGGGCGAGGCGCGGGAGTACCGGATCGGCGTGCCCGACCGGCTCGAGCTGACGGTCTGGCAGCATCCCGACGTCTCGGGCGAGCTGCTCGTGCGGCGCGACGGCAAGGTCTCGGTCCCCCTGATGGGCGACATCCAGGCCGAGGGTCTCACGCCGCTCGAGCTCGCCGACCGCATCCGCGCGGCGCTCTCGGACTACATCGCCGACCCCCGCGTCGACATCGCCGTGATCGAGATGCGCAGCCAGGTCGCCAGCGTGATCGGCGGCGGGATCCTGCGCTCGGGCCAGGTCGAGCTCCAACGCAACACGCGCGTCGTCGACGCGATCGCCGCGATGGGCGGGCTCACGCCCTTCGCCAAGAAGCGCCGGATCCGCATCCTGCGCGAGACACCCGAAGGCCAGGTCGAGTATCCCTTCGACTACTCCGCGTTCATCAGGGGGAATGCTCCGGCTTCCAACATCCTGCTCGAGCCGGGGGACACGATCATCGTGCCCGAGTGACGCCCCCATGTCCGTCTCCGTTCGAGAATCCGTCCGCGTCGCGATCCTCGCGCTCGCCCTGCTGGCGATCGCCGGTCCAGCCCGCGCGCGCGAGCTCACCCTCGGCGTGAACGGCCAGTACGTCTTCAATTCGAACTTCTTCTCTGCGGAGCGGAACGAGGAGGAGGCGAACAGCTTCCAGATCGGTCCTCGGCTCGGAATCGCCGACGACGAGGACCGCTTCCAGTACTCGCTCGACTTCCAGGGCGCCTACCAGCTCTACGTCGACCAGAGCGGCGTCGACAACTGGGAGAGCCGGCTCCAGGCCCGGGCGAGCTACGACCTCACGACCCGCACCCGCGTGCGCGTGACGAACCAGTTCCGCGACATCTCGAACCTGCGCTTCTCGCGCCAGGACATCACCCTCGGCGACACGGCACTCGACCCGAACCAGGTTCGCTACTTCCGAAACGACCTCGAGCTGATGCTGCTCCACGACCTGACGCGGCTGCTCGAGCTGCGCGTGCGCGGCGAGCATCATTGGGTCGACTTCGAGGAGAACATCGATCGCAACGACAGCCAGGCCTGGGAGGTCGGCGCCGAGCTCCGCTACCGCCTCGCGCCGCGCCACTTCCTCGGCACGGGCCTCGCGTACGTCAACCAGGACTTCCAGGAGGCCTTCTCGCGCTTCGGCAGTCGGGCGGAGTACGTGAACTCCTACCTGACCTGGGTCTGGGACATCGCGGACACCGTCACCTTCACGGCGAGCGGTGGGCCCTCCTGGATCCAGGCCGAGGAGAAGGAGCGCGGTCACGTGCTCCAGACGCGCTTCGTCGGCGGGCGCGTGCGCGGCGAGCTCTTCCGCGCGGACATCGACACCTGCGACGTCCAGCTCGTCGGCGGCGTGCCCCAGCCGGTCGCGAGCCGATGCGATCTGACGACGCCGGGTGCCGCCTTCGCCCCGATCCCCGCGACCGATCTCGGGGGGCTCGACCGCTTCGACCTCACGAACCTGGGCCGCGTCGGCAGCGACTCGACCCTCACCTTCTTCGGCAACGCCTCCCTCGAAGCGCAGCTCGCCGCCCTCGACCTGACGGCGACCTACTCCCGCCGCCAGAGCACGACCGCCGGCGACGCCCTCGCCTCGAGCCTCGATCGCGCGGCGCTGCAGCTCGAGTACGGCCCGCCCGGCGAGCGATGGAGCGTCTTCGTCGCCGGCAGCTGGGATCGTCGCGAGGTGCTGACCGACTCGACCGTCGTCGACTTCGTCGTCGTCGACGCCGATGCGCCCTCGGGCAACGGCGACGACTCGACGCTGCGCTCGACGGGCTTCACCCGCGTCCAGCAGCGCAACGCCCGCCGCGACAACTTCACGGCGATCGCCGGCTACCGCCACGAGCTCACGCGCCACCTGAGCGGCACGGCGGAGTTCCGCTACCGACGCACGGAGCGGCGCAACAGCGGCATCGACCTGCCCGGCGTCGACACCTTCTTCCTCGTCTTCTCCGTCGACTACGACCTCGACCCGATCCGCTTCTAGCAGCGGATCGCGCGACGGCGGGCGCGTCGGGAACGCTCGGCGACTCAGTGATAGTCGCGGTCGCCCGGCGTGATCTGCCAGGCGCGCATGTCCTGGGCGACGGCGCCGGCCTCGCGATGGGTCGCCTCGAGATGATTGCGGGTGCGGTAGGGCAGGAAGCCCGCCCGGCGGAAGAGCGGCCAATGCCGCCAGACGTTCGTGCTGAAGAAGCTCAGATGGGCGCAGCCCGCCTCGCGTACGCGCTCGAAGACGCCGGCGAGCAGCCGGGCCGCCCGCGGCGAGGGCGAGGCCTCCGCGGCGAACTCGGCGAGGCCCGCCTCGCGTCCCGCGATCCGCAGCACGGCGTAGCCGACCGGACGCTCGTCCTCGACGAGCGCGATCGCCTCGTAGCGCTCGAGGGGATGGTCGAGGTAGCGCCAGTTGAGGAAGTCGGCGTTGTGCGGGCACCAGTACTTCGGCCACGACATCGTTCGCAGCGTGACCTCGTCGTAGGCCGTGTCGAAGCGATGGACCGATTCGATCCGGCCGGGGGCGCGGCGGGCGCGGCGCAGGCCGAGCGCGCGCTGGGCGCCGAGCAGCGGATCCGCGAGCGCACCGAGCACCGCCGCGACCGGGCCGGGCGCGCCGACCCGCTCGAGCACCCCCGACGCGCGCAGCACGGCCACGCCGCCGGGCAGGTCGCCCGTCAGCGAGTCGGCGTCGCCTGCCTTCGCGCTCACGACGCGCGATCCCTCGTTCGGCCCCGCGATCGTGCAGAACGTGGGGTACCAGGGATGACTGCGGCGGACCGTGCGCCGCAGGGCCGAGAGCCCCTTGCGTTGCCACTCGGGCAAGGTCGCGGCGTCGCCCGCGAGCAGGCCGCGCTCGACCCGATCGCCGTACCAGATCGGCCAGGGATATTCGGCGCCGGTCTTGAGGATCCGACCGCTCGCACGCTCCTCGAGGATCCAGCATCGGGCGAGACCCGTCGGATTCGCGCGGTACATCCACTCGTACGCCGCACGCGGACGCTGCGTGCCGAAGGCCGCGTCGACGACGTCCCAGATCCGCTCGAACTCCTCCGGCCGCGCGCGCCGCACGTCGAAGCGCGGATCCTCGCACTCGCGGCCGAGCGGCTCGGCGAGCCACGCCTCGAACATGTCCTTCGGCGTCGGAATCATGCGTCGGCCTCCTGCATCGCCTCGAGCGTGCGCCAGCCGAAGACCAGGAGCCCCGTCAACAGGACGGTCGGGATCGCCCCGAAGACGAAGAGCGCCGTCTGGTCGCCCACGAGATCGGCGAGGGCCCCGACACCGAGCACGCCGAGGAAGCCCAGCTGTGCGAGGGTGAAGACCATGCTCAGCACGCGCCCCCGCATCGCCTCGGGCACGGCGAGCTGGAACCCGATCAGCGCCGAGATGTTCCAGAGCTGCCCCGTGAATCCGAGCCAGCCTTCGACGCCGAGCACCCAGCCGAAGCTGAAGGCGAAGGAGTAGAGCACGAGCCCCGTCGCGAAGGCGAGCATCGTGCCGGCGATCAGGATCCCGAGATGCCGCTGCGGCGGCCGCAGGATCGCGAGCACCGCCGCCGCGAGTGTGCCCACACCATTCACCCCCGCCATCCAGCCGAGCCCCTCCGCCCCGACGTCGAGCACGTCCCGCGCGAAGAAGATCCGCATCGGATTGAGCGCGCCGTTGAACACGGCCATCGCGCAGGCCAGCAGCGCCAGCAGCAGAGGCGGTCTCGCCCGCACGTAGGCGAAGCCCTCGCGCAGGTCTGCGAGCGGGGACGAAGCCGTCGCACCCGCCTCGGCGGACGCGAGGGAGCGCCCGGCGACCGGGATCGAACGCACCACGATCGCCGAGAGCACGACACCCAGGCCCGCCATCAGGAAGGTCGGAAAGACGCCCGCCGCCCCGAGCAGGAAGCCGCCGAGCGCGCCGCCGCCCATCATGCCGAAGGAGGCGCCGACGGCGTTGAGCGAGATCGCGTGGTGCGTGCGGCGACGACCGACGACGTCGACGACGAAGGTCTGGGTGGCCGGGCTGAGCACGGAGGTGAGCAGGCCGCCGAGCACCGAGAAGACCACGATCTGCCAGTAGGCGATCGCGCCCGAGAAGGCGAGCGTGCCCACGGCGATCGAGATCGTCGCGAGGCCGATCCGGCCGATCGTGATCAGGTCGCGCTTCGCGCGCCGGTCGACGAGCACGCCCGCCATCGGCGACGCGAGGGCGATCGTGCCGCCCTGCACGAAGCCGATCAGTCCGACCGCGCTGCGCAGGGGCGTCATCGACGTGACCAGCCACTGCATCGCCAGGAAGAGCACCTGGAAGCAGACGAACTGCACGACGTTCGACGTCCACAGCCGCCCGTAGTGCGGGAGCCGGAACGTCTCGGCCGCCTCCGCGAGCCCGCTCGAGGCGGCCGGGATCGCCACGTACCCGGCCTCGTCGTCCTCCCGCACGGGCTCCGTGGCAGGGGTCGGCCGTGCCGCGACCTCGGCGGATTCCAGGATGTCTCGGTCGAGGGGATTCAAGCGGGCTCCGAGGCCGGGCGGTGGAACGGCGCCCAGCATAGACGTTCCGTTCGCGGGGCACGATCGGCGCGGAGGGGATCGATCGCGCCTTCCGTGCGCTCGCCCTGGGCGTCTCCGCGGCGCCGGCGACGCGCGGGCGCGCCGCCTATGCTCCGCGACGTCGCGCGCGACGCGCGCCCGCTTCCGGGCGACGCCGTGCGATCCCGGTCCCGAGACGCGACCGGATCCGGAGGAGCCCATGCACGTCGAGATCGGTGGAAAGCCGACGGGACCGCTCGCGGGCGTCCGCGTCCTCGACCTGTCGACGATCGTCTCCGGCCCGCTCTGCGGCCAGATCCTCGGCGACATGGGCGCCGACGTGATCAAGATCGAGACGCCGATCGGCGACTCCGCCCGCTACATGGGCGGCGCCCGCGCGGCGGACATGACCGGCTTCTTCGTGCAGATGAACCGGAACAAGCGGGGCATCGTGCTCGACCTCAAGAGCGAGCGCGGCGCCGCGGCCTTCCGCCGCCTCGCGAGCCAGGCGGACGTCGTGCTCGAGAACTTCCGCCCGGGCGTGCTCGACCGGCTCGGCGTCGGCTGGGACGTGCTGCGGCGCGAGAACCCGCGGCTCGTCTACGCCGCAATCAGCGGCTTCGGGCCCGAGGGCCCTTCGGCCGAGCTGCCCGCCTACGACATGGTGATCCAGGCGGTCTCGGGGATCGCCAAGATGATCGGGACGAAGGAGGCGCCGCGACTCGTCTCGAACCTGCTCGCGGACAAGACGGCGGGTCTGAACGCGGCCTTCGCGATCGCCGCCGCGCTCTACGCCCGGGAGCGCACGGGCGAGGGCCAGCGCATCGACATCCCGATGCTCGATGCCTTCGGCGGCTTCGTGCACCTCGACCAGATCGGCGCGACGGCCTTCGGCGAGATGCAGGAGTCCTCCGCCGTCGGCGAGCTGCTCTTCCGGGCCTGGGAGACGCGCGACGGGCACGTCGCCGTGCTCGTGATCGAGGACCATCAATTCGTCTCGTTCTGCCGGATCGTCGGCCGGGAGGACCTGATCGGGGACGAGCGCTTCGCGTCGCTCGTCGGGCGCATGACGAACGCAGCGGCCCTCGTCGACGTGATGCAGGGCGCGCTGCGTGAGCGGACGACGGCCGAGATCGTCGAAGGCGCGCGACGCGAGCGGGCGCCGATCGCCGCGATCAACGACCTCGAGGGCTTCCTCGCCGACGCCCAGGTCCGGGCGAACGGCCTCGTCTTCGAGCTCGAGCAGCCCGGCGCCGGCCGCGCCCCCGTCCTGCGAAGCGCCCCGCGCTTCTCGAGCACGCCCTCCAACGTCCGCCGCCCCGCGCCGAACCTGGGGGCGCATACGCGCGAGGTGCTCGCGGAGGCGGGGCTCGAGGCGGACGAGATCGAGGCGCTGCTGTCGCGCTCCTGAGGACGGCACGACGGCTCGGCCCGCGACGCTACGACGTCGCGACGATACGACGGAGGAAGCAGGTGGGCGAAGGGATCCGGGGGCTCGAGGTCGAATCCGTCACACGCTGGCTCGACGAGCACGTCGACGGGGCGCGGGGCCCCTGGGACTTCGAGCTCGTCGCCGCCGGTGGCTCGAACCTGACCTATCGGGTCGCGACGAAGGATGGCGCTCGCTTCGCCCTGCGCAGGCCACCCGTGCGCGCACGGATCGCGACGGCCCACGACATGGGTCGCGAGTGGCGCATCCTCGAGGCGCTCTCGAGCCATCCCGAGTGCGGCGTGCCCGTACCCCGGGCCGTCGCCTACTGCAGCGACGCCGAGGTCACGGGGGCAGACTTCTACGTGATGGGCTTCGCCGAGGGCCGCATCCTGCGCGGGCCCGCGGACGCGGCGGACATGGATGCCGCGCGCTGTCGCGTGGCGGCGGAGTCGCTCGTCGACGTGCAGGTCGCGATGCATCGGATCGACCTCGACGCCGTCGGCCTCGCCGATCTCGGCCGACACGACGCCTACGTCGAGCGGCAGCTCGCGCGCTGGCTGCGACAATTCGAGGCCTCGAAGGGGCGCGAGCTGCCGAGCGTCTACGCGTTGCACGATCGCCTCGGCAGCTCGATCCCGCCGCAGCAGGGCGTCGGTCTCGTGCACGGCGACTACCGCTTCGACAACACCGTCCTCGGCGCCGATGATCGGATCGTCGCCGTGCTCGACTGGGAGCTCTGCACCCTGGGCGACCCGGTCGCCGACTTCTGCTGGTCGATCCTCTACTGGTCGGACCCGGAGGACGAGCACGACTTCGGCTCGCCCTCGCCGACGCGGCATCCCGCCTTCCCGCGGCGCGAGGAAGCGATCGCGATGTACGCCGAGCGCTCGGGCTTCGACCTGTCCGCCCTCGGCTTCTACCGCGCGTTCAGCTTCTGGAAGATGGCCTGCCTCGTCGAGGGCGTGGCGGCGCGCCTGCGGGCGGGTGCAGGCGGCGGGCTCGGCGCATCGTCGAACGTGGACGCGGTCCTCGCGCGCGTCGACTGGATGCTCGAGCGGGCGCAGGAAGAGGCCGACCGGCTCTGAGCGACGGACCGCGCGCTCCGACGGAGGTCCGCCGGCTCTGAGGCGCGGATCCGAGGCACTCCGCGTCGATCCCGCGTGATAGGATCGGGCGCGAAGGAGGACGCCATGTCCCGCGCCCACGAGCTGCTCCCGATCCCGCCCCGCGACCTGCCCGTCGAGCCGATGCCCGGTCTCGAGCTGCGCGACGAACATCGCCGCGAGCTCGACATCGCCGAGCGCTTCGTCCCCGGCCCGCCCGGCGCGCCCGACGTCCGCGTCGTCGTCTACCAGCCGAAGGTCCGCCGCGCCGCGCCCCTGCCCGTCCTGCTGCAGATCCACGGCGGCGCCTTCTGCCTGATGCATCCCGAGAGCTTCGCCGGCATGGAGGCCGACTGGGCCCGAAACCACCATTGCGTGGTCGTCAGCGTCGACTACCGCCTCGCCCCCGAGCATCCCTTCCCGGCCGGCCCCGAGGATTGCTATGCGGCGCTGCAATGGGTCGCTGCGAACGCCGACCAGCTCGGGGTCGACCTCGATCGACTCGTCGTCACGGGCGCCAGCGCCGGCGGTGCCCTCGCCGCGGCGCTCACGCTCATGGCCCGCGACCGCAGCGGTCCGCGGATCGCCTACCAGGCCCTCATGATCCCCGTCCTCGACGATCGCCTGCGCACGGCTTCCCACCATCAGGCCGAAGGGGCCCCGGGCTTCAACGCCGCCGGCAACGAGGGGATGTGGCTCCACTATCTCGGCGAGGACGCCGACCGCACGCGGACCTCGCCCTACGCCGCGCCGGCTCGCGCGCAGGACCTCTCGAATCTACCGCCCGCCTTCGTGCAGACGAACGGCCTCGACCCGCTCCGCGACGAGGGCATCGAGTACGCCCTGCGCCTGCTCGCCGCGGGCGTACCCGTCGAGCTCTACAACTGCCCGGGCGCCTATCACGGCGCACCGCCCCTCGACGCACGTACGGCCGTCCTCGCGACCCGGATCTTCGACGCGGCCCTCGGCGCCGCGCTCAACCCCAAGGCACCGACGGGCACGTTCTAGGCCGGACGGGGGCCGGGCGCGACGGGCTCAGTAGACGAGCGTGTAGCCGAGGCCGAAGGTGTAGTCGCGGCCCTGCTTGAACGACCGCTCGTGGACGTCGTCGACGGTCTGGGACTGGTCGTAGATGACGCCGCGGCTCGAGTCGGTCAGATTCTTGATCGACGTCTTGACCGTCCATTCGCCCGGGATCCGCGGAATCCCGAAGGTCTGGCTGATCACGAAGTCGACCTGGAAGTACTCGTCCGTGAAGCGGTCGAGATTGATCGAGTCGAGGTTGCCGTTCGGCAGCAGGTTGCCCGAGCCCGCCGTATCGAGGACCTCGCTGATCGCGAAGATCGAGAGGGTCGCCTTCGTCCCCCAGTCGGGATGGTCGAAGGTGATGTCGCCATTCGCGATCCACTCGGGCTGGTTGAAGAGGCGTCGCTTGCGCTTCAGCCTGCTGAAGTGGATCAGGCCGGCATCGATGTCCGCCTGGGTCGCGCCGTAGAAGGCCGCGGCCCGGGCGATCTCGAGGGGGGTACGTTCGACCTCGGCATCGATGTACGTGAAGTTGCCGCCGATCGAGATCACCTCGAGCACGTCGTGCAGGATCCCGAGATTCTGTCTCGCCTCGAGCTCGACGCCGCGCAACGTCGCCTGGTTCGGGTTGTTCCGCCAGGTCCGGTAGCTGTAGACGAGATCCGTCGGATTGCGCAGCACGATCGCCTCGATCGGGTTGTCGATCGTCTTGTCGAAGAAGCTGATCGCCGCAAGATCGCCGAGCTCGCCCCAGGTGAACTCGGCGCGTACGTCGAAGCTCTCCACCTTCGAGAGCCCGAGCTGCGGATTCCCGACGATGAAGTCCGAGATGCCCGGCTTGATCGTCACGTAGTAGCCGAGCTCCCGGAAGGACGGCCGCGCGACGGTCTGCGACCAGGCGCCTCGAAGCATGACGTTGTCCGCGACGCGCCAGGTGATGCCCAGATCGGGCAGGATCTGCAGCTCGTCGATCTCCCCGTTCACGACCCGGAAGATGTCCTGCAGACTCAGCACGTCGACGATCCCGTTCTCGTCGGTCGGCAGGTTGATTCCGAGGATCTGGTCGTTGTAGACGAAGCCGGGAGGCGGCGTCGGCTCCGCGAGGATCGGGTTGTCGGGATTGTCGAAGCGATCGATGAAGAGATAGGTGCCGGGGAAGATCTGCGGGATCGTGCCCGGCGGACAGCGGCCGTTCGGACCATTGGCCTCGCGGGAGGCGTCCGAGCAGAAGCCGTTGCGCGGATCGTTGATCGAGGTGATGCGGAGGTTCTCGATGCGGACCCCGCCGAAGACGTCGAAGTCGAGGTGGTAGTTCCAGAGCCAGTCGAGGTCCTCGGCGAACGTGAGCTTGGCGTCACCGGACCAGGCGATCACCTCGCGCTTGAAGCGCGAACGTCCGGGATTCTCGAGGTCGTCGAGCCCCAGGGCCGAGAAGAGCCGTCGACCCAGCTGCGCGGCATCGGGCGCCTGTACGTAGGCGGTCGAGCCCGTACCGACGACACCTCCGCGGCCCGCGAGGGGAACGGGAGTGACCGAGGTCAGGACGTCGACGGACCGGTTCGCCTGCTCGAACCAGAAGCCCGTGCCGAGGGCCACCTCGAGGGGGCGCCAGGGCGAGAAGGCGTAGCCGAGGTCCGCCCGGAAGAAGTACTGGTTCTCCTCGATCTGGTTGTCGAAGTAGATCGTGGTGCCGGCCGTACCGCCCGTGAACTGCCCCGGGCCGAAATCGGACACCTTCGGTGGGAAGCCTGTCGGGATGAAGCTCCCGGGGATCGGCTCGGGGACGACGTTCGGCTCGTACCAGTAGCGGGACTGGAAGATGCGCTCCGATTGCTTCGTCTCGGAGTAGTTCGCGATCCAGGAGAGCTCGAGCCCCTCGAACAGCTCGCCGAGATCGTGCTGGGCGTTCAGCTGGTAGATCTGCAGCTCACGGGACTCGTCGAAGGACGCGCTCTGGTAGCGCGGGAGGAACGAGAGCGGGCCGCGATTCACCGCACTCTCTTCCTCTCGGAAGGAACCGAGGAACGACTGCCGGGTCGCGAAGTCCTCGAAGGTCTGCGGCCGCAGGTAGTCCTCCGGGGTGAGCGCGGCGTAGTCGACGTTAGGGAAGAAGCCGTTCTCGAGCAGGAGAACGGTCTCCTGCTGCTTCTTCGTGTAGAACGCCGACGCGTCGATCCGATGGTCGCCCTCGCGGTCGAGATCGAGACCGAAGGCGCCGAAGTAGGTGTCCTGCTCGATCCGAGCGCTCTGCGTGAGGTCGAAGCGACCACCGGACAGGGACAGGACGCCCTTGCTGAGGTCGCCGGAACCGATCACGAAGCCACGACGCGTGACGGGCAGCTCGGGCTGCCGCGACTGCTGCATGCCCTCGAAGGTCTCGAAGTCGATCTCCTGAGCAACGACCAGCTTGAACTGCAGCTCCCGGTCGAAGACATCGAAGGTGCCGCCGACGAAGCCACTGATGTCGGACTCGAGGGCGTGGTCGCCGTCGACGATGATGCCGATCGGCGAGTTGTCCTGGTGGCGGAGGAAGTTGTCGAGGGCGGGCTCGTTGAACCCGGTGCCTGCGGTCCACTTGAAGGTGAGCTCGTCGGGGTAGTCGTGGGTGACGATATCGATCGAGCCGGCCGCAGCGTTGCTCGGCGAGGTGGACTCGAAGGTCTTCGCGAGCTGGAGGCTCGACACGATGTCCGAGGGGAAGAGGTCGAGCTGGACGGATTGGCGGTCGGGGTCGGGGCTGGGGACCGGGGCGCCGTTGTAGAGGGTCGCGCTGTAGCGCTCCTCGAGGCCGCGGATGATCGCGAAGCGACCGGCGACGACGTTCACGCCCGCCACGCGTTTGAGGGCGTCGGCGACGTCGCTCGCGGCGAATTTCGAGAGGTCCTCGGCCGAGAGCAGGTTCAGCATCTGGTCCGACTCGAGCCGCAGCTCGAGGTCGTTCATCAGGTCGCCCACGACCGAGGCCTCGACCGTGTAGGCCTCGAGCTCCATCACGTCGCCGCCCGCGAGCGCCTGGGCGGGCGGCAGGGGGAAGTTCGTGACGGCGTCCTTCCCCGAGACGACCTGGACGTTCGTCACGTTCGACGCGCGGTAGCCCGACTTGATGAAGGAGAGACCGTAGAAGCCTGCCGGCACGGCGCCGAACTCGTAGTCGCCCTCGATGCCGGTGACGACGACCTGCTGCGGCGCGTCGCTTCCGTCCGCCTGCTCCGGGTAGGCGAGGATGACGGTGGCGCCCTCGATCGGTGCGCCGGACTCCGCGTCGAAGACGCGACCCGAGATCGTGCCCGTCCCGCCCTGCGCCCACGCCGTGCCCGACGTGACGCCGAGCAGAGCGATCACGAACGCGACCACGCGCAGCCGATGCACTCGCCGCGAACGCCGCGGCCCCCTCCCAAGGCTCATCTCGCACATCCCTTCGGGTGTGTCTGCGGCGCCGAGCTAGCGGCGCGCAGCCTCCTCGACCTGGGCGAGGAAGCGCTCCACCCGCGGCTCGTTCTTCAGCTCGAGCGCCTCGCGCAGGAGCGAGGCCGCCGCGGCGTAGTCCCTGGCCGCCACCTTCGCCTGCGCCAGCTCGACGAGCGCCGGATACTCGAAGGCATCGAGGTTGCGCGCCCGCTCGAGCATCAGCATGGCCTTCTCGTCGTTGCCGACGTCGCGATGGAAGCGGGCCAGCTCGAGCAGCGCGTCGCCGCGCGTGCCGTCGAGATCGACGACCTGCTCGAGCAGCCGCGCCGCCTCCTTGTCGCGTCCCTGTGCCCTCGCGACCTTCGCCTGCAGCGTCTTCAGGTCGAGCCCTTCGTCGCGCGACAGCGACTTCCCGTAGCGTCGCTCGATCGAGCCCAGCAGGTCCGCCGCCTGCGCGTAGGCCTGGGCCCGGGTGAGCAGGTCCGCCGCACGGCGCGCCGCCTGGAACTGCTTCCCCTCGCGATCGCGCTCCACGACCGCGAGGTAGGCGTCCTTCGCCATGTCGAAGACGCCCTCGTTCATGTAGATGTCGCCGAGCAGAGTCAGCGTCGAGGCCTCGGCCTTGCCGAGCATGCGCACGGCCTCGAGATTGACCGCCGCCGCCATCGGCTGGTCGAGACCGAGGTAGGCGTTCGCCTGCAGCATCCAGGACGTCGCGTCGGTCGGATCCTTCTCGAGCATGGCGGAGAAGAGCGCGATCGCCTCCTCGTTCTTCTCCATCGCGACGAGCGAACGCGCAAGACCCAGCTGCCAGTCCCGCACGTCCGGCTGCTGCAGGATCGCGTTACGGTAGGCCGCCTCCGCCGCGACGTAGTTCTCGACGTTGACGTAGCAGTAGCCGAGCAGACCGAAGGCCCGGCCGTCGCGCTCCCCGAGCTCGATCGCCTTCGAGAGGTGCTCGATTCCGCCGGCGAAGTCGTTCGTCTGGACCCGCAGGAGGCCCAGGTTCTTGTGGGCGCGGCGGAAGTCCGGGAACTTCGAGATCGCCGCCTCGTAGGTCTCCGCCGCCGCCGCGTTCTCGCCGTTCTGGAACTGCAGGTTCGCCAGCACGAAATCGATCGCGGCGCTGCTGTCGGCGGGCTTGCGCTGGGCGAGGGCCAGGGCCGCGGCCTTCGGATTGACCTTCATCAGGTCGATGACTTCCTTCAGCAGCTCGAGCTCGCTCGGTCGCACGTCGGGCTCGGCGCCGGACAGGAAGCCGTAGCTGCCGAGGAAGCTCTTCTGCCATTCGGGATCGTCGACGATCGAGGCGCCGCTCCAGGGCTTGAACTGAGCCGGGGCGGGACCCGCCGCGACGAGCCCGCAGAGGGCCACGAGCGTGAGCGCAACGCCGCCGACGCGCCCCTTCGCGCGGACGGCGCGGGGGGATCGGGCGTGGGGAGTCTCGAGCGGGCGATGAGGCATCGGGGGCGTCCTCGCGCGGCCTAGCCGCTGATGTTGATGGGAATCGGGAAGCGGGCCTGGGCGCGCACGGGCGTGCCGCCCCGGGTCGGCGGCGTGAAGCGCCACTTCGCGACCTGGCTCGCAACGATCTTCTCGAACTCGGGCAGGTTCGAGGACTCGACCTCCGACTCGATCACCCGCCCCTGCTCGTCGAGCTTGATCAGCAGCACGACGCGACCGTTGACGGCCTTGCGCTTCAGGCGACGCGGGAAGTCGAGATTCGAGCCGGGCATGGGCCGCGGGACCTGATCGAGCTCGGAGAAGTCGATGAAGTCCTCGGTGCCGAGGGACGCAGCACTCGCCGTCACGGTCGGCATCGCGAAGTCGCCCGTGATGGCGCCCCCCGTGCCGGGATTGAGGGCGATGTCGAGCTGGTCGAGGGAGAGCTGCGGCGGCTCCACCTCGAGCTCCGGCGGCGGCTCCTCCTCCGGCGGCGGCGGCAGATCCTCCTCGATCTCCTCCACCTCGGGCGGCGTGTAGACGAGCACCTTCTCGACCATGTCCGCTTCGAGCTCGGGCGTGTCGCCGAGCAGCTGGATCGCCGCCATCGCCGCGAAGAGCGCAAAGGCGAAGATCGCGCCGAGCAGGAAGCTCAGGCTCACGTCCTTCCGGGACGACTCGACCTGGAAGGGATGATGGGAAGATCGCTCGGGGGGCATCGTCCTCGGGCCTCAGTCGTTCCTCGTGGACAGGCTGATCTTCTTCGCGCCCGCGTTCTTGACCTCGCTCCAGACGTCGGAGAAGACGCCGTGGTCCGCGTTCGCGTCGGCCTGGATGATCACGGGCAGCTCGTCCTTATTGAGCAGCTGCCGCACCCGCGCGCCGACGCCCGCGACGCCGAGCTCGCGTCCGCCGTAGACGACCTTGTTGTCCGCCGTCACGGCGATGATGATGCTGTTCTTCTCGAGATCCGCGTCGACCGAGGCGTCGGGCTTGAAGACGTCGACGCCGGGCTCCTCGATGAAGACGGTCGTGACGATGAAGAAGATCAGCAGGATGAAGATGCAGTCGATCATCGGCGAGAGATCGATCCGGGCCTCGACGTCCGGCTCGGCGGCGATGTTGGGTCGCGGCATCTCGGGGGGATCCAGCTTCCGCCGCCCGACCGGGCGGCCTCGGAGTCAGTTGATCGTGCTGAAGCTCAGCATCTCGGCACCGCCCCGCTTGGCGGCGTCCCAGACGCTCACGAAGACGGCGTGGCGCGACTTCTCGTGCGCCCGGATCACGACCGCCGTGTCGGGGTCGGAGAGCGCGGCCTTCACGCGAGGCGTCACGTCCGCGAGGGTGACGGACTGTCCGCCGATCCGGATCTCGTTCTGCGCCGAGATCTCGATCACGAGATTCTCGGAGGGCTCCGACGACGGGAGCGCGGCCGCGTCGGGCTTGTCGACCTGGAGGCCCTTCTCCTCGACGAACACGGTCGTCACGATGAAGAAGATGAGGAGGATGAAGATGCAGTCGATCATCGGGGACAGCTCGATCCCCGTCTCCTCCTCCTGACCGATCACGCTGCGTCGTGCCATACCCTCTTCTCTTCGTCGGGCGCGGTTCCCTGGCCCGGCATGTCGAGGAGCAGATGGCTGAGCGTCAGGCTCTCGAGGCGGGAGAGCTTGGCGTCGAGGGACTGCCGCTGGCGCTGGATCATCATCACGATGAAGAGACCCGGGAGCGCGATCGTGAGGCCCGTCTGGGTCGTAACGAGGGCCTCGGAGATGCCCGCCGCGACGACGCCCGCCGTCTCGGCGCCACCGCCGGTCGAGATGCCGAAGAAGGTCTGGAGCATGCCGAGGACCGTGCCGAGCAGGCCCATCAGGGGTGCTGCAGCGACCAGCATCGAGACGAAGGCCGTGCGCCGATCGAGCAGACCGATCAGGGAGCGCCGCACGTCGTCGAAGCGGTTGCGGACCTCGTCCCCCGTCTTCCGGCCCTGCTGCGTGTACTCGATGATCTCGCGGACGCGACCCTCGGCATTCGCCGGCTTGCGCACCCAGTCCCACCACATCGCCGCCGACGAGGAGTCGAGGCGCGCCCGCCGCGCGACCATCAGCAGACCGAAGGCCTGCGCGTAGAGCAGCACCGCGAGACCGAAGAGCGGGATCATCACCCACCCCCCGCTCTCCCAGATGTCCAGGATCCGGCTCAAGCCTTCCATCTCGCGCCTCCTTCCAGGTCCGGCCGACGATCGAGTCGACGACCGACCTTGATCATCTCCGGGTGTCGGCGCCGCGCAGCACGTCGACGCCGTTCAGGAATGCCACCGATACCTCTTCCAGCTGACCGAGCTTCCGCTTCGCGAGCCGCGACAGTCCGCCGTGCAGGATCAGGGTCGGGATCGCCACGATCAGACCGAGCGCCGTCGTCATGAGCGCCTCGGAGATGCCCGAGGACAGGCTCTTCGCGTCGCCCGTGCCGAAGATCGTGATGAGCTGGAAGGTGTTGATCATGCCGATCACGGTGCCGAGCAGGCCGAGCAGCGGCGACGCGGCGGCCGTGATCGAGAGGAAGGGCAGGAAGCGCTCGAGTCGCGGACGCACGCGCAGGATCGGCTCGAAGAGCAGCTCCTCGAGGACCGCGCGGGACTCGGTCGCGTGTCGCACACCCGTCTGGAGCAGCTCGCCCGCGACGCCCTCGATGCCCCCGGCGCGCTTCGCGGCGGCGGCCTGGCTGCCCTGGGCCAGGTCCTCGAGGATGCCGTCGACGACGGTCAGCTCGGCGACCGGGAAGCGCAGGATCTCGAAGGCCTTGAAGGCCGTCAGCGCGAGGGCGGCGAGGCCGAGCGCGATGATCACGTAGCCGACGACGCCGCCGTCCTGGATGTACTGGCCGAGGGTCTTGCGGGCCTTCTCGACCTTGAGCGCGCGGCCGAGGGTCGGATCGAGGGGCAGCTGGCCGGTCCCTTCGGTCGCGATCGACGCGAAGGACGAGGCGAGCCCGCCGGGCAGGGCCACGACGACCGGATCCGCGGCGTTCAGCTGGTTCTCGACGAGCCCCGCGACTTCGCCG
>JACKFD010000013.1 GCA_020632655.1 Spirochaetaceae bacterium | reverse complement strand
CGCGGCGGAGTGGCTGGGGGTGGGTGTCACGGAAGCGGAGCTGAAGGGGAAGGTGCTCGGCCGCGACGATTCCGCGCACTGATCACCGTCGAGGACCTCGATCCGGCGGGACGGATCGCCACGAGTGTGCCCTTCCGTCTCGCGCATTCGTGAGTTCACGCCGGATCCTGCGCGATCCATGGTCGATCCTTCCATCTTTGCGACCTCGCGATCGGCGATGTTGCGCACGGACTGCGCGCGACGCCCGCGCGTCGAGTCGAAAGGTCGTCGGATCGTACCGATGCTGCATTGAGTCGATGGACGCGACGCCCTAACATCGCGAGATCGCCTACCCGCCCATTCGAATCGAGTCATGCAGCTGCTCCGAACGCTTCGCCCCCTCTCTTTGTCCCTCTTCCTGGCCGCGCTCCTGATCTCGCCCGCGACCGCACGCGCGACCGTGCCGACCTATCGAGTCGATGTCGTGGCGACACTCGGCGCGACGACGCTCCTCGAGGGTGCGAGCGGCGTCGGGCATGCCGTCGGAAGTCAGACCCTGCTCGGCGTACCGCAGCCCTTCGTCGCGACGCTGGCGGCGGGGATGCAGACGCTTCCCCTCCCGGCCGGCTACGCGTCCGGCGTCGCCTTCGACGCAAACGATCAAGGCGTGATCGTCGGCGCCGTCGCCGTGAGCGGGTTCCCGTACGATCTCGGCGATCCCGCGATCTGGACGCCGAACGGTCTCGGGGGATACGACGTTGCGCTCCTGGCGACGCCCGCGACGGTCTCCGTGTCCGGTCAGAACCTACCGGTCGACGGCGGTCAGGCGACCGCGATCAACGCGGTTGGACAGATCGTCGGCTTCTCGCGCATCCAGGGCTTCCAGGGGGGCCCGACGACCCTCTTCAGCACGAGTGCGGCGCCCATCAACCTGAGTCCGCTCGGCTTCACGGCCCTCGTCCGCGACCTGAGCGACTCCGGCTTGATCGTCGGAGGCCGACTGCGCATGGATCTCCAATCGCAGGTCGTCACGCCGCTCGGCCTGCCGGCGCCGATCGGATCCGTCTCCTTCGAAGATGCAATCGCCTTCGCCGTGAACGACGCGGGCGAGAGCGTCGTCGCGGCGGATCTCGCCTCGGTCGTGAACGAGAACTACCTCACCTATCTCCACGACGATGCGAACGGCTACGTTCGGTTGAACCCGAGCCAGCTGCCCTCTCGCTTCGTCGGCTTCTACGACAACAACGACCTCGGCGACGTATCGGCCTCCGGCGGCATCCTCTTTGCCGAAGAAGGCGTGCTGGCGGGGGGCTACGACGAGCTGCTCGAGGCCTCGTTCTCGGACTGGAACGTCGACCTCGGGTTCATCGACGACGCGCGACGCGTCGTGACCCGCGGACGTCGACCCGCCTTCGGCGACGAGTCGATCCTGCTGCTCACGCCGCTCGCCTTCGGAGACGCCGACCTCGACGACGACGTCGACGTCCAGGATCTGCTGATCGTCGCAGCCGCGTACGGATCGAGCGGCACCGCGTGGGCGACTGGCGACTTCGACCGCGACGGCTCGACGGGATTCCCGGATCTGCAGCTGATGGCGCCGCTCTACGACGACCCGACACCCCTCGACGGACTCGGTCTCGATCCCGCCTTCCTCGCGGACTGGGACCTGGCGACGAATCCGCCGGGACCGCCGGTGCCTTCGCTCGGAGTCGGAGGGCTCGCGGTGCTCCTCGGCACGACGCTCGCGGCGACGATTCGTCGAGCGCGGGCGACGGCCGGCTGAGGTAGAGCCCGAGTCCAGACGGTAGAGGCTGGAGTCGATGCCGTGCGGGTCGCGCTCGAAGCGACCGGACCCGGACGTTTCAGCGCGCGGGGATCTCGAAGTCGAATTGAAGGCGTCGCCCGTCGTCCTCGATCACCTCGTACACCCGGACTTCGCCGCGCGCGGACGCACGTACGCAGCGATCCCAGAGGGCAATGCCCGCCTCGTTCCGCACGTGCACCTGCAGCTGCCAATCTCCCGGGAGTCGCCGCCAGATCTCCGCGACCGCCTGCCGACCGAGACCGCGTCGCCGCACCCCGGGCGCGAGGAAGAACTCGGCCATCTGGACGACAGCCTCGCTCGGAACCTCGCGCACCATCGCGAAGCCGCTTCGGCGCCCCTCGTCGACGATGAAGAAGGGATGCCGACCAGGCTCCGCCCAGTACAGGGGCAGATAGGGATGGCTGCGCGCGTCCGTCGCGCCGACCGCGACATCCCGATGCGACGCCAGCTCGCGCAGGTAGTCGTCGAAGAGCGCTTCCAGTGCCGCGCGATCTTCGAGCCGGACGCGTTCGAGAACGAGTGCGCCGACGTCCAAGGGCTCAGAACCGCCAATCGAGCCTGAGCCCTCGGCCCCCCGCGACGTCGAAATGCACGTCGGGCATCGATGCGGTCGCGGCATCCCGGCTCCGGCGCAGGTCGAGGATCTCGCGGCCGAGCTCGTCACGTCGCTTCTCCTGATGCACGTAGAGGAGGCCGCTCAGACCGGCGAGGCCGATTCCGCTCATCATCACGATCAGAGATATTCCCGTCATCGACGGATCGCCGACCGCCGCCCCGTCACCCGAGCAGTTGATGCCGCTCTGCGAATTGATGATCCAGCAGACGAGCGCCACGCTCGCCCCGATCCCCGCGACGGCGCCGCCCGTGATCATGCCGATCTTTGCCGGCTTCGTGCTGATCGCACCCTGCTTCGCTTCGAGCTCGGCGATGCGTCGGTCCAGGTCGGTCGCGCTCGTCCCATCGCCCTCGAGCTGGGCGACCTGGTAGATCGAGCCGAGAGGCGGCCATGCGTGGGAGAGGCGAGAGGATGGCGCGGGGTCGACGCGTCGCGCCTCGGGCGCATTCGCTCGGCTCTCGAAATCGGCGAGTGCGGGTGCGCCTTGCAGGATGATCGACAAGCAGACGAGGAGCGAGAGCGCACGCATTGGAGTCTCCATGATCGACGGGGCGAAGGGCTCGTCGCATCGTCGACGCGAGGCGACGCGTACACCCGGGGTTGTAGAGGATCCGAGACGTGCCGGAAAGCGGGGGCGGCGGCGTGCGGGCCGGGGAGCGCGCTCGTCGCTCCGAATGACCTGGCTCGGCTTCCCCGAGCCGGGGACCTCGATCACGAAGATTCGATCGAGGGACACACACGTGCTCGGAAAGCCCGGGGAGATGACTCAATCCAACTGCGGCGGGCGTAACAGGATCACGCTGAGCACCAGACAGATTGCCGATCTGAAAACGCCATACCCCGCCGCGTAGGCGATGGGCTCGACAGAGGCGTCGTCGCGCAGGTTCGCCTCGAGGTGCGACGCGAAGCTCATCCAGTTCATCGCCGTCGAGAACCCCCATCCCGCCGTCAGCACGAGCGCGCCAGGAAGCGTCCATCTGCGCGCGAGCGCAAGCCCGCCAGCGAAGAGCAGCGCGGCCGCGACGAAGTCGATCGTCCAGAACGGCCACCATTGCCAGCCACCCTGGTTCCGGGCGATCTCGGCAATCGAAACGACGACGGCGTGGAGGAGGGAGATCCAGACGAAGGGTTTCATGGGGCGGCTTCCTTGGATCCGCTGCGAAGGAGACTACTACCGTGCCGGCCGGGCGAATGCCAAGACTCGAGATCAACGAACGACTCAGGACCCCTCACAACGCCAATGGAGCAGGATGGGGGGATCATTTCGCACCACGAGCGGTAGTCCAACGTGGATCCGGTGGGACGGGCGCCAGGCGACGAAGGCAGAACGCGTCTGGGGTCTAAAGCAGAGCGGTCGGGCCGTCGATTTCCGGCCCATGAAGTGGAGCCCCCTCCTCGTCGCGTTCCTCGCCGGCGCCGTCGCCTTCGCTCTCCTGGCTCCGCCCGTGTACCCGATCTCGGCGATCTGCCCGGACGGCGGCAGGATCCTGCTCGGCTCCGATCGACCGTGGACGATGCTCGGCGGCGAAGGCCCGGTTCGGACCGCGGCCATCTGCGTAGACAGGGAGGGCATAGCGAGCGGTCCAACTCTGATCTGGATCGACGATCGCTTCGCGGGCGTTGCGCACAGCCGTGATGGCAAGGATGCCGGGACCAGTCTCCTCTTCGATGAGCGTGGCAACGTCTGGCTCACGACGAGGTTCGACGAGAACGGACACCAGATCGAGACTTCGCTCTTCGGGGCCGACGGTGCAATCGACTCGCGCATGACGCTCGACCCCGCCGACGGAAGCGAGGTCATGCGGGTCCATCACCCATCCGGTGTCGCGCGCGCGGAATATCACTACCAGGCGGATCGCCTGGATGGCCCCTACGTCCAGTGGTACCCGACGGGCCGGATGCGCGTGCGCGGCCAGTGGGCGGACGGCAGCAAGGTCGGTACCTGGCGGTGCTGGAACGAATCGGGGGATCAATCGATCGAAATCGTATGGAGCGAGAGTGGCGGCCTACTGGTCGCACCGCACCTGGGCGCGCAGCAGGATTGGATGCAGGCGTGCTTGACGGGGGGCGCCGGGTGCACGGCGAACACGGAGCCGAGGGTCGCGGGCATCGCGAACGTGCATCCCGGTTGCGGCCGGGCTCGCGCGACATGGGTAGGCACGCTGGAACGAGGCGCTACCGGTTCATCCGGAAGGAATGACACGAGCTCCTAGTCGTCTCGACGTCTTCGCCGTTAGGCCCGTCCTTCCCCCACCAAGCTCGCCACCACCTCCGCGAACGCCCCATCCGCCAGCGCCCGCATCTCCTCGTCCGTCCGATCCTGGATCGGATGCGCGACGTACACCGCGATCGGCGTCGTCCCGAGCGCCTTCGCCTGCGCCTCCGCACCGTCCACGAACTCGACCGTCGAGACGAAGACGGTCGGCAGGCCGCGATCCTCGAGGTCCGTCATGTCGTGCACACTGCACGACGTGCAGCTCCCTCAATCCGCGAGCGCCTCGACGACGGCGTCACATCGCTCGGCAATCTCCTGGCGCAGGTCGATCGGCGCGGGCTTCGTGAAGGTCGGCTTCTTGAAGCGCAGGACCTTCGCGCCGCGCTCCGCGAGTCGCTCCTCGAGGCGGTCGAGGAAGACGTCGCCGCGCATCTTGGCGATGTCGAGGAGGCCGATCGTGCGGCCCTCGATCGAGGCGAGCCGCGCGGCGCGCTCGCGGGCGGCGGGCACGCGCTCGCTGGTCGGGTCGAGCAGGATGGTCATGATGCGTTCTCCTTCTCTATTCGCTTCCGGATCGCGTCGACGTCGCGGCCGACGCGCCCATCCTCAATCGATCGCGCGGCAGACGGTCTGACTGCCCATCGCGCCATTCGCCCAGCCCGGGATGATCGCCGAGAAGAGCCCCGCGCCGCCGCCCGCATGGACGATGTGGATCCCGTCGGGCCGGAACTTCGGGATCGACTGTCCGCGCACGCCCTCCGGCAACCCCTCGGCGATCCCGCCGGCGCCGCGTACGAGCTCGTCGCCCGGCATGAGGGTCAGCGCGTGCAGCTTCGCGCGCAGGTCCTCCTTCGACCATCCGGCCTCGCGGTAGATGCGCGCGTGCTCGGGCGAGACGACGAGCACGACGTCGAAGGCGAGCGCCATCTTCGGCGAGAGCATCGAGCGCAGTGCCGCCGCGAAGCTGCGCGAGAGCGACTCGGGCTCGCGCGAGAGCTGGTCGACGATCGTGCGCGGCCCCTCCCCCGGAAAGAGCGTGACGGCATTCGTGCCCGCTTCGAGTCCGAAGTCCGTCGCGAGCGGCGTCCAGGGCGAGCCTTCCTCGTCCTCGGCGAAGCAGAAGCCGACCTTGCCGGGATTGCCGAGCGTCGCGCGATCGACGTCGCCGGGTCGGCCACCGCCGACGTTGCGCACGACGAGCTGGAGCGCGCGGCCGATCGTCGAGTTGGCGCGATTGCCCTGGCCGAAGACGTTCTTGCCCGAGTTCATGCCGATCCGCCGCCGGATCGGACCGTTCACGATCAGCACGGGCCCCGCCGACATCGTCGTCGCGAGCAGCCCGTGCACGTTGAAGGCATCGGTGCAGGCGGCCTCGACGGCCGTGAGCACGACGGGCAGATACTCCGGTCGGCAGCCCGCCATCACCGCGTTGATCGCGACCTTCTCGACCGTGCAGGGCACGAGATCCGGCGGCACGGTCGCGACGATGTCCTGCGGATCGCGATCCGTGCCATCGAGCATGGCGAGCACCCGCGCCTCGGTCGGCGGCACGACGGGTAGCCCGTCGCTCCAGCCGCGCTCGAAGGCGATCTCCATCTCGTCCTCGAGCGACGAGAGCGCGACGCGGCGCGCATGGAGCTTCCCGCCTTCGAATCGCGCCCGCAGCGCGGGCGCATGCGCGGGGTCGACCGAGAGCGAGCCGCAGCCGGGCCGCAGCGCCGGCAGCCCCGGCCCGAGACCCTCGACGCCCGAGAGCGCCTCCCACTCCTCGCGATGCCAGCCGACGGCGCGCTCGACCTCGCGCCCCGACTCGACGCGCAACAGCGTCGGCACGGCCTCGATCCCGTGCTGCCACGAGACCGCGAGCGCCGTGTCGTCGACGGGCGAGAGCGCCTCGGGAAAGCCGGGATCGTCCTGCGTGTAGACCGTGAGCGGCACGCGCTTCGCGAGCGCGGCCAGGACCGGCGCGACGAGCTCGCAGGTCGGGCAGTCGCGCTTCACGAAGGCGACGACGCCCGACGGAAGGGGCGGCCGCGCGCCCGCTTCGTCGCTCTCCTGCGCATCCGCGGCCTGGGCAGGATTCGTGGCCAAGGGCTCGGCTCCCGGATTCCGGGCCCTCGCCGGACCCGATCGGAGGAAGGACTCGCGATCGCCGCGTGCGTGTCCGCGGCCACGACCGGCAGCGGCCCACGCGACAACCGAGCAGCCGAGCATAACCCAGACCGGACGTCCGACCGGCGCGCGGGTCCTGCTAGCGTATGCCCTCGCCTGCGTGCCCCGAAGCCGGCCCGACCCGGCCCGGCCTGCACGCGCCACGCCCAGGAGCCCCCATGCCCGGCCCCCTCGACGGCCATCGGATCGTCGACCTCACGACCATGATCTCGGGCCCGATGGCGACCTGTCTGCTCGCCGATCAGGGCGCCGACGTGATCAAGGTCGAGAGCCCCGGCGTGGGCGACCTCGTGCGGCGGCTCGGCGTGTCGAAGGAAGGCATCACGGCGACCTTCGCGACGACCAACCGCAACAAGCGCTCGATCGTGCTCGATCTCAAGCAGGCGCATGATCGCGAGGCCTTCGAGCGGCTCGTCGCGACGGCGGACGTCGTCGTGCAGAACTTCCGGCCCGGTGTCGCGGAGCGGATGGGGATCGGCGAGCCGGATCTGCGCCGCCTACGCCCCGACCTCGTCTACGTCTCGATCTCGGGCTTCGGCGAGACGGGACCCTACGCACACAAGCGTGTGTACGACCCGATCGTGCAGGCGCTCTCGGGCCTCGCGACGATCCAGGGCAATCGCGGCGCGGGTCGGCCGGCCATGTGTCGGCTGATCATTCCCGACAAGATCACGGCGATCACGGCGGCCCAGGCGATCACGGCGGCACTGCTCGCGCGCGAGCGGACGGGCGAGGGACAGCACGTGCGGCTCTCGATGATCGACGCGATGGTGGCGCTCGCCTGGCCGGAGGGCTTCGCGGGGATGACATTCGTCGGGGAAGAGAACGACGTGCCGCGCAACGCGCTCGCCCAGGACCTCGTCTTCGAGACGGCGGACGGCTACATGACGGCGGGCGCGGTCTCGGACTCGGAGTGGCAGGGGCTCACGCGCGCGCTCGGGCATCCCGAGTGGCTCGACGACGATCGCTTCCGCACGGCGGCCGGCCGCGTCGCCTACGCGAAGGAGCGCCTCGATCAGACGGCGGACGTGCTGCGCACGCGGACGACGGCCGAATGGCTCGAGCTGCTCGATCGGGAGCAGGTACCCTGCGCGCCGATCCTGCCGCTGTCCGAGGTGATCCGGCATCCGCAGGTCGTGGAGAACGGGCTCCTGTTCGAGTCGGAGCATCCCGTCGCGGGTCGGCTCCGACAGCCGCGCGCCGCCGCGCGCTTCGATCGGACGCCCACGGCCTACGAGCGACCGGCGCCGCGACTCGGCGAGCACACGCAGGAAATCCTGGCCGAGCTCGGGATGCCGACGCAGACGGCCTGACGAAAGCGAGCTACGAAGAACGGACGCGTCCCGCGCGACCGAAGCGACGAACCCAGGACGCCGACGCGGATCGGCGAGGAGTGAGAACGAGCGCGATGGATCCGAAACAGCCCCTGCCCCTCGAAGGCGTACGCATCCTGGCCGTCGAGCAGATGCAGGCCATGCCCTTCGGCACCCAGCTGCTCGCGCGCATGGGCGCCGATGTCGTGAAGGTCGAGCATCCGACCCGCGGCGAGTCGGGTCGCTCGAGCCTGCCTGCGATCGAGGATCGCGACGGCTCGCAGGCGGGCGCGACCTTCCTGCGCAACAACCTCGCCAAGCGCAGCCTCGGCATCGACCTGAAGAATCCGAAGGGTGCCGAGCTCTTGCGCCGACTCGTCCCGAAATACGACGTCGTGACGGAGAACTTCAAGCCCGGCACGATGGAGCGACTCGGGATCGGGTACGAGGCGCTCGCGAAGCTGCACCCGGGCCTCGTCTACGTCTCGGTCTCGGGCTTCGGCAGCCTGCGCGAGACGCCCTACGGCAGCTGGCCGGCCTACGCCGTGGTCGCCGAGGCGATGGGCGGCTTCTACTCCTTCCGCCCCGAGCCCGGTCGCCGGCCGAACATCGGCGTCGCCGGCGCGATCGGCGACATCGGTACGGGCCTCTTCGCCATGATCGGCCTGCTCGCAGCCTTGCGCGGCCGCGATCGCACGGGGCGGGGACAGAAGGTCGACGTCGCAATGCTCGACGCGATGATCTCGATCATGGACATGGTCGCCTTCGGTCCCTCGATCGGCATCGACGACCAGAGCATCGCCGCCTGGCCCGGCATCCTGCAATCCTTCTCCGCGAAGGACGGACTCTTCGTGCTGCAGGTCGGCCGCGAGCATCAATTCGAGCGGCTCTGCGACGTGATCGGTCGGCGAGACTGGCTCGAGGATCCGCGCTTCGCGACGCGCGAAGGCTGGAGTGCGAACCTCGAGGGCGTGATCCGACCGGCGCTCGAGAGCTGGGCGGCGGACAAGACGAAGCTCGAGGTGAGCCGCATCTTCGCCGAGGCCGGCGTCGTCGCGGGACCGAGCTACGAGGGCGAGGACCTCTTCGAAGACCCGCACGTGCGCGCGCACGAGATGATCATCGAGGTGCCGACGCCGACGAGCCCGACCGGCGCCGTCCGCGTGCACGGCAACCCGATCAAGTTCTCCGGCAGCCCGGAAGGCCCCACGACGAAATGGCCGCTGGTCGGCGAGCACACGCGGGAGATCCTGCGCGCCGACCTCGGCCTGGGCGACGACGAGCTCGCGACGCTGCGCCGAGAAGGCGTCGTCACCTGACGGCGGGACGGCGCACACCCGGGACGCCTGACACGACATCCATTGGCGTCAGGATGCGACCGGAACCACCTCGACCGGAATCCCGTTCAGCACCGCATTCCCGCTCGCGAGATCCATCCGCGCATCGTCCGTCAGTACGTTGCTCGGCACGCCCGGATGGCCCTTCGCCACGCGCATTCGCATGCCTTCGACGTCGTGGCCCCAGCCGTGCGGGAGCGACACGACGCCCGGCATCATCGCCTCGCTCGTCTCGACCTCCGCTCGGACACGCCCCACGCGCGAGCGCACCTCACAGGTCGCTCCGTTCACGAGCCCCCGCCCCGCCGCATCCTCGGGATGCACGAGCAGGGTGCATCGCGACCGGCCCGAGACGAGCGGCTCGATGTTGTGCATCCACGAGTTGTTCGAGCGCACGTGTCGCCGACCGATCAGCCGGAGTGAGCGCTCCTCGACGGACCCGCCGTTCTCGGCCGTCGCCGCCGCGACCGCCTGATCGAAGGCCGCACGCACCCGCTTCCAATCCGCCAGGAGCTCCGGCGGCGCGAGCTCGAGCCGCCCCGATCGCGTCCGCAGCCGCGCCGGAAAGCGCTCGACCATCGGCCCGAGATCCACGCCGTGCGGATGCTCCGCGAGCTTCGCGATCGAGATACCGCCTTCCTTGTCGCCGAAGAGGTCCCCCTGCCAGCCCGTCCGGAGTCGCAGGTCGAGCAGCTTCCCGACCGGCGAGTGCCCCTCGAGCGCCGCGAGGATCTCCTTCGCGTCGCGTCCGCCGATCGGACTCGACGGATCGCCCACGAGCGACTCGACGGCCTCGCGCACCAGCGTCTCGTGCAGCGTCACCGGATCCGCCTCCGGCCCCTCGCCCCGCAGCACGAGCGCGAGCTTCGCGTAGAGATCCTCGTCGGCCGGACCCTCGCGCTCGAAGACCGGCGGCGCGTACTTCGCGAAGCTGCGCACGGCGTTCGACAGGAAGGTCAGCTCGTAGTTCTCCTCCTCGAGCGCCGAGGGCGGCGGCAGGATCACGTCGGCATGGCGCGTGGTCTCGTTGACATAGCAGTCGACGGCGACGTGGAACTCGAGATCCGCGAAGGCCCGGTCGAGGCGGTCGCTGTTCGGGTAGGAGCGCACGGGATTCGTCGCGATCGTGAGGGCGGCGCGGAGGCGTCCCTCGCCCTCGGTCTCCATCTCCTCGGCGAGACATGCCGCGGGCAGCTCGCCGTTGACCTCGGGCCGACCGCTGACCCGGCTCTTCCATCGCCCCATCCGCCAGCCCCGGCCGCCGGGCTCCCGATCGTCGATGCGCGACGCAACGGGCGAGGTCGTCATCACGCCGCCGGGACGATCGAAGTTGTCGGTGAGGACGTTGAGACAGGCGATCAGCCAGGCCGAGGCCGTGCCGAACTCGACCGTATGCACGCCGAGACGACCGTAGACGGCGGCGGCCGCCGCCCGTGCGAGGGCGCGGGCCTCACGGCGCGTGGTGGCGGCATCGATGCCGCAGATGGGGGCGACGCGTTCGGGTGTCAGATCGGCGACGAGGGCGCGGATCTCGTCGACACCCTCGACCCAGGGCTCGAGGCGACCGAGATCGACGAGCCCCTCCGCGAAGAGCACGTTCAGGAGCGCCGCCAGCCAGAAGACGTCGGTGCCCGGGCGGATGAAGAAATGCTCGTCGGCACGCTCGGCGGTCTCGGTCCGCCGCGGATCGACGACGACGAGGCGCGCACCGCGCGGTCGCATGGCCTTGATGCGCGCCGGCAGGTTCGGCGCCGTGAAGAGGCTCCCGTTCGAGGCGATGGGGTTCGCGCCGAGCATGAGGAGATGGTCCGTGCGATCGATGTCGGGGATCGGGAAGGCACTCGGATCGCCCCAGAGCAGTCCGGACACGACGTGCTGGGGCATCTGGTCGACGGTCGAGGCCGTGAAGAGGCTGCGCGTGCCGGAGGAGAAGATGAGCGGACGGAGATAGAAGGAGGGTGCGAGATGATGCGTGACGGGATTGCCGACGAGGATCGCGAGGGCCGAGCGGCCGTGCGCCTCGAAGACCCGCGCGAAGCCCGCGTCGACGGCCCGCCAGGCCTCCTCCCAGCTCGCCTCCTCGAGCCGTCCGTTCCGCCGCACGAGCGGACGTCGCAATCGATCCGGATCGTGGTGCAGCGCGCCGAGCGTCGAGCCCTTGGGACAGATGTAGCCCTGGCTGAAGGGATCCTCGTCGTCGCCTCGCACCCGCACGACGCGATCCCCTTCGACGTCGATGCGGACGCCGCAGGTCGCCTCGCAGAGGTTGCAGGTGCGATGGACGGTCCGGGTCTTCGCGGCGCGGGGGGCGGTCGTCATGGGGGGGCCTCCTCGCGACGAGTCTAGAGCAGCTCTTCCGCGACCAGCTCGAGGGCTTCCTTCTGGAACGCGCCGAGCAGCATCGTGCCCACCTCGCGTCGTCGCCCCGCCTCCTTCCAGGCCTGAAGGCGCTCGCGGATCTTCGCCCGCGGTCCCACGAGATGGACGGCGTCGACGAGGGCGTCGGGCACGGCGGCGATCGCCTCCTTGCGCTGCCCGCCGAGGAAGAGGTCCTGGATCTTCGTCGCGGCCTCCTCGAAGCCCATCCGCTTCGCGTAGTCGTTGTAGAAATTCTTGTCGCGCGCGCCCATGCCCCCGATGTACTGCGCGAGGTTCGCCTTGACGGGGCCCATCGCCTGCTCGACGTCGTCGCTCACGACGACCGTGCACGAGGTCATGACGTCGAAGTCGGCGAGGCTCTTCTTTCGACCGGTCCGCGCCTGCGACTTCGCGAAGCCCTCCTCGAGATGCGGCTTCAAGAGATCGTCGTAGCGCTCGGGGTCGTACATCATGGGGATCACGCCGTCCGCGACCTCCGCCGCGCAGACGAGCCCGTTCGGGCTGATCGAGGCCGTGTAGATCGGGATCGCCGGGTCGCCGTGCAGAATGCTCTTGAGCGGCTTGCCGAGACCCGTCGTGCCTGCGCCCTTGCACGGGATGTCGTAGATCTCGCCGTGGAACTCGAGGGGCGCTTCGCGGGCCCAGATGCGACGCACGATCTCGATGTACTCGCGCGTGCGCGTGAGGGGCTTGCCGTAGGGCACGCCATGCCAGCCCTCGACGACCTGCGGACCCGACGGCCCGAGGCCGAGCTTGAAGCGGCCGCCCGAGAGCTGGTTGAGCGTCGTCGCCGTCATCGCCGTCATGGCGGGCGTCCGCGCGGGCATCTGCATGATCGCCGTGCCGACCTTGAGGGTCGTCGTCTTGGCGGCAATCCAGGTCGCCGTCGTGACGGCGTCGTTGCCGTAGGCCTCCGCCGTCCAGGCCGAGTCGAATCCGAGCCCTTCGGCGTACAGCATGAGGTCGAGCTTGACGTTGACCTGGGGACCGAAGGCGAGAGCGCCGAGCGCGAGCTTCATCGGGGGGACTCCTGGAAGGGGTTTCTCGTCGCGGGCCCAGCCGCGGGCGCGACCGCTCCGTCGGAAGCCGCCGCGGAGAGGTCGATCACGCCCCGCCTCCGCCGCGCATCGCCTCGAGGCAGCCCGTCCGTTCGAGCACGGGATCGACGGCCTTGCGATCGCCCGCCGACAGCGCGGCGTATCTCGTCTGCAGCGCGCGAAGACTCTTCGCGTGGTACTTCTGCGGCTTCTGCGAGAAGGGCTCGCCGGCGAGATCGACCGTGAACGTCTCGCTTCCGGACTCGATCGCCACCGCATTCGCGAGGGTCCAGGGACAGAAGAGGGCGCCGACCTGACTCGCGAGGAAGGGCTCGAGGGTCGCGGCGAGCGTCGACCACGACTCGAAGCCGCCTTCGGCGCGGGGCCAGAGCATGCGATGGATCCAGTCGAGTACGTGACGGCCGCTCGACTCGATCCAGGCAGAACCCGTCGGATCGGTCCAGGCGTTGTAGACCTGCCCCCAGAGCCCGAAGTCGCCCCAGGACGGCCGGCCGCCGAAGACGTAGGGCCGCGTCGCGAGGTGCCGATCGAGCAGCCCGATCGCGTCGCGGAAGGAACGTTCGATCCGAGCTGCGGTCTCTGCGCTCGAGCCCACGAACCAGACGCGACCGCGCATCCGCTCGACGACCTTCTCTCGGATCGCGATCCGCGCGCCCTCGTCGCCGGGCTTCGCCATCGTCGCCGCGATCCGCCCGCCCGCCGAGAGCGCGTCCTCGTCCCGCGCCCAGCGCAGGTGGAACATCCACTTGTTGCCCCACTCGTCGCCGAACTCCTCGAGCAGGATCGAGACGAAGGCCGCGACGGGATCGTCGGGATCGATCGACGGCGAGGCGAAGCGTGCTTCGATCGCCTCCATGATCGGCGTCGAGTCCTGCCAGGCCTCGCCCTCCGGCGTCACGAGGAGCGGGATGATCGGCAGCTTCGCCTTCGCCTGGTACTCCGCCGTCGTCTCGGCGTCGCGCACGATCCAGAGGTGGGGCACACCCTTGTAGCGGAGATGCGAGCGCACCTTGACCGAGTAGGGCGAGAGCTCGACGCCGTAGAGGCGATACACGTCGGACATCGGGGGGACTCCTGCCTGGGCCCGGGCGAGGCCGGAGGGGGGCGCGGCGTCCAGCTTGACATAGGGCCGCAGGCCGATCCAGAGCGAAGGGTCACGACGCGGGTGACCCGGAGACCGCGCGTGACTCAGCCGCGCAGACGTTCCGACGCCCGGACCGCGCGCTTCAGAGGCGCAGTGCGCCGGAGGTGATCCCGGCGTATCGCTCTGCGTCGAGGGGCACGTAGGTCCCCGAGTCCGGATCTCGCACGTAGAGCGGATCCGGGACCTCGGCCGGGTCGAAGGCCTCGCGCACGAGGTCGATCTTGCGATGCTTGAAGGTGCCCGTGATCTCCATCGAAGGCAGCAGGCGCAGGAAGAGCGGACGTGCCCAGGCCGCGAGCTCGCGATCGATCCGCTCCTGCAAGGAAGGAAGCGAGAAGTCCTCCCCGGCGACGATCGCCGCCATGCCCGCGCGCCCCTCCACCCCGGGCACGGCGACGCCGTAGACGTTCGCCTCTGCGACGCCCGTCTCCGACCCGAGCACGACCGCGACCTCCGCCGTCGAGACGTTCTCGCCCTTCCATCGGAACGTGTCCCCGATCCGATCGACGAAGTAGAAGAAGCCCTCCTCGTCGCAGCGAAGGAGATCACCCGTTCGGAAGTAGGCGTCCCCGGCCTCGAAGACGTCGCGCAGGATCTTCTTGCGCGTGGCCTCCTCGTTCGTGTAGCCCTCGAAGGCGGCGAGGGCCGTGATCCGCCCGACGAGCTCGCCCGGCTCGCCGACCGCACAACGCTCGCAGAAGCCGTCCTTGCCGCGAACGGGCTCCTCCGAGTCGATGTCGAAGCGCAAGAGCTCGATACCCATGGGTCGGCGCATGAAGAAGGGCAGCTGGCCGACCGCACCGGGCTTGCCGGCCACGTTCACGAGCGGGACGTTGCCTTCGGTCGCGCCGTAGAACTCGACGATGCGACCGATGCCGAAGCGCTCCTGGAAGGGCTGCCAGACCTCCGGGCGCAGCCCGTTGCCGATTGCGACGCGGATCCGCAGGCGCGCCTCGTCGGGCTGGCGGGGCGACTGGAGCAGGTAGCGGCAGAGCTCGCCGATGTACTGGAAGGTCGTGATCTGGTGCCGGACGCAGTCGCTCGCGAAGCGCGACGCAGAGAAGCGTCGGGCGATCACGAGGGTGCCGCCGGCGAGCAGGATCGCGCCCGTCGCCATGATCCCGCCCGCCGTGTGGTAGAGGGGGAGGCAGCAGTAGGTGCGGTCGTCGGGTCGGAGGCGCTGGCTGTGGTAGGCGCCGAGGGCGATGCGCGCGGCGCGGGCGTGGCTGAGGCGGGCCGCCTTCGGAAGCCCCGTCGTGCCGCTCGTATAGATCAGGAAGAGCAGGTCGCCGGCACGGCGGGCCTCGCGATCGCGCTCGTCGACCGGCGCATCGGACTCCTTCGCGAGCATCGCATCGAGGTCCGGCGCTCCACTCGCGCTCGATCCGCCGGGATCACGCCCCGCCGCGAGCTCGGAGCTCGAGCCGCCGCGACCACCGCCCGAGACGAAGAGCTGCGGCCGCTCCTCGAGTCCATCGATCGCTTCGCGCGCGGCGTCCTCGAGATCCCGCCCCGCGATGACGAGTCGTGCGCGCGCCTCCTGTAGACAATGCGCGAGGCGATCGCCCCGGAGATCCGTGTTGAGCAGCGCCGTCACGACGCCGACCCGCGAGAGACCGAGCCAGGTCGAGACGTACTCGACCCGGTTCTCCATCAGCAGCGCGACGACGTCCCCGCGCTCGAGCCCGGACGCGAGCGCCCAATGCGCCACCCGATTCGCCTCGAGATCGAGCTCACCCCAGGTGAGCGTCCGCTCCTCGTCGACCAGGGCCACCCGATCACGACGCTTCCGGAAATGACGCGCGAGGAGATCCGAGAGCTCGACCTTTCGATCGGGCGCGAGCCGCAATCCGTCCAGCGCGACGGGACCGAGCGTCCGCAGGAAGCCGAGATCCCGCCGCCAACGCCCGAGGACACCCACCCTCAATCCTCCAGCACGCGGATCTCGCGGCTCCCGGCCGGGAGCGAGATCGCGGTCCCGTCGCGACCGAGCGTGACCGGGCCCGCGTAGGCCTCGGACACACCGTCGAGATACACACCCGCGAGACCGGGCACCGGGAGCGGTGGCACGACGTGATAGAAGAGCAGATGGCCGACCTCCGCCGCCGCCGCGCTTCGCGCCGCATCGACCGGCGAGGCATGATAGTCGAGCACGTCGTGCGCGATCTTGCGCATCGTCTCGTTGCCCGCGCGCCCGGCCGCCTCCTCGACGACGCCCATCAGCGTCGGCGAGAGCGCCTCGTGCACGAGCAGATCGGCGCCCGCCGCGAAGCGCTCGAGGTTCGCGCTCCGCGCCGTGTCGCCGCTCAGGACGACGGACCGACCGGCGTAGTCGAAGCGGTAGCCCACGGCCGGAGAGACGGGCCGATGCTCGACCCGGAACATCGTCACGCGCAGCCCATTCTCGTCGAGCACGACCGTACCTTCGCCCTCCGAAGGCTCCGCGAAGGAGACGGCGCGATAGCCCGACCCGGAGGGCGGGACGGTCGCTTCGCCGTGATGCGCGACGCGATAGGTCGAGTCGAGCCGGTAGGCGTGTGCGAGCCCCTCGGCGATCTCGGCGACGCCTTCGGGTCCGTAGAGCGGGAGCTTGTCGGCATGGCTGCCGCCGGTCCAGCGCAGCAGGGCGAGCTCGCCGAGGCCGTCGATGTGATCGGAGTGGAAGTGCGTCAGGAAGACGCCGTCGACGCGGGGGGCCTGATAGCCGACCGCCGCGAGATTGCGGGCCGCGCCGGAGCCCGCGTCGACGAGGAAGAGCCGATCGCCCGCGACGATCGCCGTGCAGGGCGCCGAGCGCTTCGGATCGGGCAGCGGCCCCCCGGCGCCGCAGAGCGTCACGTGCAGCCCGTCGGGCAGCGCCCCGACGGCATCCGCGCGGAGATTCGACTCGACTGCGCGCGACATGACGCGCATGGCCGTCCGACCACACGCGACCGCGAGCAGCGCCGCCATCAGGACGAAGAGGAGACGGAATCGCACGCGGGGCACCTCCGACCGGTCCATCGATCGCTCCCTACTATGCCACGATGGATGGAGCCGCGACGCCCTCGCCCCGTCGAACGGACGGTCACCCGCGTGAGGGCGCGCTACGACCGCGGCCGATTGACGAAGATCGGCGATGACCACGCCCGCTCTTCGGTCTGCGCCAGACACTCGTCGTCGTCCGGCCGACCGAAGCAGGGATCGACCTGCACGCAGCGCCCGTTCTCGTCCCGCCGACAACCGAGGGGGTCCGCCGCGACGGCGAGGCTCGGGGCCTCGATCGCACGCGCGTAGTAGAGCACGTCGCGTCCGCCGCGCACGTAGTCGGGATCGACGAAGGTCGCGACGCAGCCCTGCGGATCCGGCTCGCAGTCGATCACGCGCCAGGGATCCTCGACGAGGCCGACGATCGCCTCGTCGGGCGTGCGCTGAGGCTGGATGCGGACGATCTCGATGCGCGAGATCGGGCGCCTCACCTCGGTCGGGTTGTAGCACTCGTCCTGGCAGAGCCGCGCGAGACGCTCGGGGCCGAGGGCGCTCGTCGCGTCGTCGCTGCAGCCCGGGGCCTGCTCGAAGGAGCCGACCGCCTTGACCTGGAAGATCGGATCCTCGCCGAGCGTGACCTGACTGCCCATCGGCGCGGATCCGCGACCCGGCGCATTCAGCAGGTCGAACCAGAGCAGGATGCGCGGACCGCTCGTGCCGTAGACCTCCTTGCGCTGCATCGAGTCCCAGATCGAGTCGCGATCGCGCCCGTGCGAATGCACGGCGGCGAGGCCACCGTTCAGGAAGAACGAAGCACCCCGCTCGACCTCGAAGGCACCGAGCGGTGCCATGCGCTTCGGATCGAAGACGAAGGGCTCGGGCTCGGCCGAGTACTCGGGCTCGTCGAAACGGAAGGCGACGGGGGTGCTCCGGAAGTTCCCGAAGCGCTGCTCCGTGAACTCGGTGCGGGCGACCTCCTTGTAGCCCGTGCCGGGTCGCGCCGAGTGGTTGTCGCTCGCGGCGATGAAGCCGAAGTCGAAGCGGAAGGGACCGCCCTGCCCGTCGTCACGACCGAGGGCCATGATGTATTGGACGGAGCTCTTCGGTCGGTAGTTGAAGGAGGGCTGGAAGCAGTCCCGACATTGTCCCGCGTCCTGCCAATCCGCGACCTCCGTCGCCGGCACGACGTTCGGACCGCCATTGTTGTCGGCGTCCACGAAGAGCTGGCGCGTGCGCGCCGCGCGATCGGCGCACTCGGACGCGTCCTCGCCCTCCGCGAGGCATCGTTCCTCGATGATCTCGCCGGCGCGCCAGCAGCTCGGCAGGTAGCCCTTCGAGGGCGCAGGACAGCTGCGCGTGCCGTCGGCCGCGATCGTCACCGCCTCGAAGGCGCGCAGCTCCTCCGAGTTGCCGTGGCCCGAGAAGACCTCGATCAGGCGCTGGAATTTCGGGTCGTGGTTCTCGGCCGTGAGCTGCTTGTCCCAGGACGAGCCGGCGGGCGTGTAGAAGCCCCAGGTCGTGCCGTGCGGGATCACGAGCGAGTCGACGCCCCAATCCTCGAGCTTCGCGAAGAGCTCGCCGGGCGTCGCCGCGGTCTCCTGGCAGTCGTCGGGCAGATCGCGCACGGGCACGCCCTTCGCGCATCGCGAGGCGCTCGTCAGCTCGTATTGATAGGTCACGAAGTCGAGTCCGCCCCGCGCGCGATCCCAGAGCCCGTAGGCACCCATGAAGAGCGGCGAGGGCAGCTGGTCCTCGATGTCGTCGATGCCGAGCGGGGCCCCGGCGGCGATCGGCCGCTTCGGGATCTCGACGTCGTCGAGGCCGCGAAGCACGACGTTCTTGTGCCCATAATGCGTCTCGGGCGTCGCGCCGACCTGCGTCCACTCCCAGCCGAGATAGGTCACCAGGTCGGGGTTCGCGCCGGCGCCCGCCACGTCGTTGCATTGACGGATCGCATCGATCGTCTCGCTCCATCGCCGGGGCGTGAGCGTGATCGCATGGTCGTTGATCGACCAGAAGTCGAGGGAGGAGCAATGCCGCGCGTAGTCGCACGCGTCCGAGACCGGATGCGCGCCGTCGCCTCCGCTCATCGGCAGGCTCAGCGTGAACGCGTCGAAGGAGAAGGTCGAGTGGACGTGCAGGTCGCCGAAGAGGATCTGCTTCGGACGCGCGACCCCGACGTCGAGCGCCGCCTCGCGCACGGCCGCGCCCTTCGCCGCCACTCGCGCGGGATCGACGGCGCGCGCCTCGGGCGAGCCCGCGTGACCCGTCTCGCCGAGCCAGCCACGCCCGGCCACGTAGACCACGGTCAGTACGAAGGCCACGACGAGGACCGCGATCGTGACGAATCTTCGAAGCATGCTTCCTCCCCCGGTCGCGCTCGCATCGCGCGTGGACCCGCGTCGCGTACGTCCGGGACGCGACTCGGGTCGAGCAGTCTAGCCCGGGATCGGGGATGGCCCTCCCCGCTGCGGTCGCCTGCTCCGATCGCGCGCAGGCACGCATGCGTCGGCTGGCCGCCGGGCAGTCGGGGTGCTAACCGAAGCGGCATCATGCGCCCCTGGATCCGCCTCTCCCGGTCGCGAATGCGCGCTGCGCGCGGAGCTTGGCTGGGACTGCTGGCTGTCCTGGCGCTCGTCGCCCCCGCGATGGCCGAGGACGCCGCACCGGATGCGGTGGTGGAGATTCCCGCCGCGACCGGGAGCGCGAAGACGGCGGGTCCGCCCGCACCCGTCGCGCCGCCGACACGCGCCGCCAGCCTCGCGGCGGTGCTCGAGGCCCGCACGCAGCTCGAGGCGCATCTCGCCAAGCTGCAGGCGACGCTGCGGAGCGAGGAGGCCCGCGGACGCGAGGCCGAGCTCGAGGCCGAGATCCGCTCGGTCGCCGAGGAGCTCGGGACCCTCTCGCGCAACTTCGCAGAGCTCGCCTCGGGCGTCGATCCGACGTCGATCGAGGCCGACCCGACCCTCGAGCAGCTGGATCTGACCCGCGAGCTGCGCGACCTGCTCGGCCCACTCGTCAACGAGCTCAAGCGCGCGACCAGCCGTCCGCGTGAGATCGACCGGCTCAGGACCGAGATCGCCCATCTCGACGAGAAGCTCGCCAGCGTCGACATCGCCCTCGACCGACTCGCCGCCGTCGGGAGCGAGCTCGAGGATCCGGCGCTCGTCGCCGCGATCGACGCCGAGCGGCAGAGCTGGACCCGTCGCCGCAACGGGCTCGACACGGAGCTCAAGGTCGCGCGCCAGAAGCTCGAGCAACGCCTCGGCGAGAGCCAGTCGATCCGGCAGGCCGTCGAGAACGTCTTCCAGCTCTTCTTCAAGAGCCGCGGACGCAACCTGCTGCTCGCGCTGCTCGCGACGGCGGGCTTCCTCTTCGGCATCCGCCGCCTGCGCAGCTTCCTCGCCGATCGCGCGATCCTCTCGCGCCGCTCGGACACCTTCCAGTTCCGCGTCTTCTCCCTCGTCTACTCCGCCTTCACGGTGATCGGCGCGCTGCTCGTCTTCCTCGTCGCCCTCTACTTCTTCGGCGACTGGGTGCTGCTGATCCTGATGCTGCTCCTGATCCTCGGCGTCATCTGGACCTCGAAGCAGGCGATCCCGCGCTTCTGGACCCAGGCCGTGCTGATCCTCGACATGGGCGTCGTGCGCGAGGGCGAGCGACTCGTCTGGAACGGACTGCCCTGGCTCGTCGAGTCGATCTCCTTCTATTCGACCCTCTCGAATCCGGAGCTGCTCGGGGGCCGCATCCGCCTGCCGATCGCCGACATCGCCACGCTCCGCTCGCGCCCCTGGGAGGAGCCCGAGCCCTGGTTCCCGACCCAGCCGGGGGACGTCGTGCTGCTACCCGATGGTCGCCCGGCGGAGGTCGAGCTCCAGTCGGTCGAGCACGTCCGCCTGCGCGTCCCCGGCCAGGGTCGCGTCGTGATGCCCGCCGCCCAGTTCGTGCAGCAGGGGATCGAGAAGCTCTCCGGCGGCTACCGCGTCGAGATCAGCTTCGGTCTCGACTACGGCGACCAGGCGCGCATCACGACGACGATGCGCGAGACGATGCGCGAGGGGGTCGAGGCGCGCTGGCTCGAGACGCGCTGGTCCGAGTCCTTCGTCGACCTCGCGGTCGAGTTCAAGGAGGCCGGGGCCTCGTCGCTCGACTACTTCGTCCGCGTCGACCTCGACGGCTCCCAGGCCTTCGACTACCAGGCCCAGCGTCGCGCCCTCGCCCGCTTCTGCGTCGACGTCTGCAACGAGCAGGGCTGGACGATCCCCTTCACCCAGATCACGCTGCACATGGCGGACACGAAGTCCGTCCCGACGGACGGCCCGCCCGAACCGACACGAAAGGATCCGACCTGATGGACCGCAAGGGACTCGACGCACTCTTCGACTTGACCGGCCGGGTCGCGATCGTGACGGGCGGCAGCCGCGGGATCGGCCGCTCGATCGCGGAAGGGTTCGCGCTCGCCGGCGCGAAGGTCGTGATCGCGAGCCGCAAGGCCGACGCCTGCGACGCGACGGTCGCCGCGATTCGCGCCCAGGGCGGCGAGGCCCTCGCCGTCCCGACCCACATGGGCGAGCTCGATCAGCTGAAGGCCCTCGCCGACCGCACCCTCGACCACTACGGCGCGATCGACATCCTCGTCAACAACGCGGCCAACGCCCTCGCCCAGCCCTTCCGCGACATGACGCCGGAGGCCTGGGAGAAGTCGATGAGCGTGAACCTGCGCGGGCCGGTCTTCCTGACCCAGTACTGCCTGCCGGGGCTCGAGGCGTCGCAGCACGCCTCCGTGATCAACGTCTCGAGCGCGGGTGCGTTCCTCTTCTCCGCCTACACGCACATGTACGCTGCGGCGAAGGCCGGCCTGCTCGCCTACGTCCGCTCGAATGCCGCGGAGCTCGCCCCGGCAGGCATCCGCGTGAACGGGATCGCCCCGGGCACGATCGACACGGACATGGTCCGCAACAATACGCCCGAGGCCCAGAAGGCCATGCACGAGGCCGCGCTCCAGCGCCGCGCCGCGCACCCCGACGAGCTGATCGGCCTGGCCCTCTACCTCGCGAGCGACGCCTCGAGCTTCGTCACGGGCGCCACCTTCAACATCGACGGCGGCCTCGTCCCGCGTTAGGCGAGGTGCCGGGTCCGGCCCCGGCCGCTTCGACGCCCGCGCCGCTTCAGGGCGCCATCTTCCCCGGCTCGTCGAAGCCGAAGGGCCGATAGACGCCGAGGCACATGTTCTCGTGCATGCCGTAGGCGACCTCGCCGGTCGAGAGATCGAAGCGGCAGAGCGTCTCGTTCAGCATGGCGTAGCGGGACCGCTGCGCCTGCGTGCTCATGTCGAAGGTCTCGCCCTGCACGACGAGCGGCCCCTTGTAGTGCCCGTGCCCCCACTCCTCGCTCGCGATGTAGCCCGTACCGGCGGCGAGATAGACCGTACGAAGCGGCGTGCTCGTGAACGTGACGTCCTCGCCGCCCGGCTCGAGGGCGGGCATCCGCGTCCGCGCGGACTTCATCTCGCGCGTCCCGGAGATGAAGTCGATCTCGATCTCGGGCGTGCCGAAGTGTCGGATCCCGCCCGGACGTCCAATCGAGGGGATGAAGGCCGCCTCCTCGACGATCATGCGCCCCTCGTAGTCGCGATCGAGCATGACCTTGTACATGCCGCGGTCGAGCTGGAGCGGGATCCATTGATGGAAGAAGCCGTGGACGTTGTTCTTCATGTCCTCGATCGCGATCCCGGGGGCCTCGCGCTCGCCGACGGGCCGCACGCCCCAGGAGCGGTCGCGCGCGCCCTGCCAGTGGTCGGGCGTGACGTCGTAGGTCTGCCCCGCGACCGTGACGCTTCCCGTGTAGTGGCCGACCTGGCAGTAGCGCGACACGTCCTGCATGACCCGGGAACGGTTGCGGACGAAGGTCTTCGGCTCCTCGAGGGCCGGGACGGCCCCGTCGAAGCGGATGTCGAAGGAGAGCCCCCACTCGTTCTCGTCGCAGCGCAGCCGGAGCGACTGCAGCCCCTCGATCACCTCGACACGGAAGGGGCCGACGGAGGTGTCGAGGCGGTCGCTGCCGAGGGCGCGGGAGGCGCGGACGACGTATTGCTTCGAGCCGTGGGAGATCGCCGCGAAGGCGTCGGTCACGCCGAGGTTCGGGTACTGACCGAGACCGGCAACCATGAAGAAGTCGCCCTTCGAGTCGTGCATGTTGAAGTAGTAGCGATCGTAGAAGTTGCGATCGCTCGTGAACACGTAGTCGAAGGTCTCGGTCGTCTGATGGGCGAGGTACTCGTCCATCGGGCTGATGGGCATGGGCGTCTCCGTGCAGAGGGCGGGACCGGATCGGGTCGATTCGCGGTCGGTCGGGGAGTCTAACCGCCTTTGGTGGCGTCGGACCGGGCCGGGTAGACTCGCGCGAAGCCGGGATGCGACGGCCTCGGGGCCAGCCGCCTCGGATCCGAGCCCCCACCGAACTCAAAGCAGCCAACGACCCCGAGAGGCCCGACCCATGTCCGACGACCGAGCAGCCCCCCTCGCCCTGACCGAGCTCGACGACGAGGGCGTCTTCACGATCACGATGAATCGACCGGAGCGGCGCAACGCGATGAGCCCGGCGGCGTTCCGCGCGGTCGGCGAGGCCTTCCTCGAGGCGAACGCGAACCCGGCGGTCGCGACCGTCCTGCTGACGGGCGCGGGCGAGGACTTCAGCTCGGGTCTCGACCTGACGGCGCCGCCGGACACCTCGGGCGGGCCGCAGCCCTTCGAGTTCATGATGGACGCGATCTGTGCGCTCGAGAAGCCGCTCGTCGCGGCGGTGCGCGGCTGCGGCATCGGCTACGGCATGACCGTCCTGTTCCATTGCGACGTCGTCTATGTCGGTGAGAGCGTCCGGCTCCGCATGCCCTTCGCGAACCTCGGCCTCGTGACCGAGGCGGCCGCCTGCTACATGGCGCCCCTCGCGATCGGCCAGAAGCAGGCAGCGGAGCTGCTCTACACGGCGGACTGGGTCGATGCCGCGCGCGCCGTCGAATACGGCATCGCGACCCGCGCCTATCCCGACGATCGCGTGCTCGAAGAGGCGCGGGCCAAGGCGCGGCAGATGGCGCAATGGCCCGTGAGCTCACTCGTCGAGATGAAGCGGATGGTGAAGTCCTTCCACGCCGAGTCGATCGCGAAGGCCCGGGCGCTCGAGGGCGAGGCGATGCGCCGGCTCTTCGGCAGCCCCGAGAACAAGGAGGCGATCGCGGCCTTCGTCGAGCGCCGCGCGCCGGACTTCAGGCAGTTCCGACGCTAGGCGATCGGCCAGGGCGCCCGTCGGGAGCCGAGTCCGCTCTGCTCAACCCGGCGGCGCCAACGCGAAGAGCCAGATCTCACCACGGCGGACCGCCTCGACCGGCATCGGCGCGTCGGCGTGGACGTACTTGTCGTTGAGGCGCGCGAGGATCGCGGGCACGACCGGCCCCTCTTCGATCCGCACGAGCCTGCGCGGGTAGATCCGATCGCCGATCCGCAGCAGCGCCCGGCCGTCCTCGACCGCGTCGTGCGGCCAGCGCTTCCAGATCCGACCGAGCGCCGTGCCCATGTAGCCGCAGGCGATGTACGCGCTGCCTTCGTGCTCGACGATCCAGGTCGTGCGCGACCGCGGCGGCTCGAGCAGCTGCAGCTCGACCTCGTCGATGTCGCGCACGAAGGACCAGTCGGGCTCCGAGCCCTCGACGATCGCGCCGCTCGAGAACGGGCCACCCGGAATGATGCCGAAGGGCCCGTCCCAGAACCGCGCGAGCAGGATGGGGACCAGGACGAGGAAAACGATCAGCGCGACGATCCGCGCGACATTCCTGCGTGTCTCGTTCATGCGTCGGGCTCCCACGTGCGAGGGGTGCGGGAGTCTGCCGCAGATCTCAGCCCGGGTCCCGAAGCACTACGTGCCCCGCGCGCGGGTCCGACCACACGGCGCGATGCCGTGCCCGATCCGATTCAGACGCCGCGCCGCGCAGCGCGCCTCCGCCTCGCGCGCCGGGCCGCATCCCCCACGATCGCGGCCAACGGAACGAGCGTGACCCCGAGCGCCGGCTCCGGTACGGCGTCGAGCCCGGGCACGAGACCGAGCTGGGACTCGATCTCCCAGACGATCGTCGCCGGGGCGTCGGTCGACGCCTCGAAGCTCCAGAGCGTGCTGAGCGCCGCCGTGCCGGAGCCGTCGGGCAACCGCCGTCCCTGCGTATTCGTCGCCTGCGAGAGCGACGCGACGAAGTAGCGGTCGACGTTCACGGGGACCGAGACCGTGTGCACGACGTCGGTCACGGTGCCCGTCGTGGGGGCGAGGTCCTGATGCTCCCAGGCCGGGAAGAGCGGCGGCTCCGGGAACGCACTCACGCCGTACTCGGCGAGGAAGGACTGACTCGCGATACCGAGTCCCGTGGTCGTGAGCTGGGCATGCAGGACCTCGGTGCGCGTGACGAAGTCGATGTCGACCGGTGCGGTCGAGGTCGGATCGTCGGGCACGACCCGGAACCGATAGATCAGGTCGCCCGCCAGGAACGAGCGACCGACGCTGCTCTGGACGGGACCCGCGAGGCCGATCGTCGTCGTGAGCATCCCCGACGTGCCCGAGAGCCAGGCCTGACCGAGGCTCGCCGTGGTGATCGCGTGGACCGACGCCTCGACCGGATCGCCGCAGAGCACCGCCCCACCTCCCGGTCCACCGAAGAGGAAGACGAGGTTCGAGTTGGCGACGGCGGCGCTATGGCCCCCGACGAAGGCCATGCCGTAGTCGTCCAGGCAGTCCAGGACGGGGGTCTGCGCCGCGCTCGGGCCGGGCAGCAGGGCGACGAGTCCGAGCAGCAGCACGATGGCGAAGGGCCGAGCTTCCGCCGCGCGGGTCGGAATCCGGATGGGATGGAATCGCATGGGTCTCTCCTCTCGAGCGCGCCGCGGGTTGCCGGGTCGTCCGGAGCGCCAGGGCCCCTCGGCCCGACCCCTGACCCGCTCCTCACGGGAGCAAGCCTCCCACGCGCGCCGCGACGGGACCGTTGCCGGGTTCACAGAAGCGACGACCCGACCGACCCGCACCTCGCGCGACGCCCGTCCGGCCCCTCGTGACGGGCGTCGCGCAGCTCGGGGTCGATCCGGCCGCTTGAGTCCTGCGCCCGTTCTGCCGATCGGAGCCGTCGACGCCGCGGCCCGTCCGGGCCGCCCGGGACCCGGAGCGAGGAGGAAGAGCCGGATGCATCAGAAGCGAGCCGACCGCGTGACACCCGCCTGGCGAGCGCGGATCCGCGTCCCGAGTCTCCCGATCGCGTTGGTCGCAGCACTCCTGGTCGGGCTGCTCGCCTCGACCGCCGGCGCCGTCGACCTCGATCAGAAATACGCCTGGCAGGCGCGCTACCGCGACCTCCGGATGCAGGCGGCCCGCCTCGAGGTGACGATCGATCTGGCGACCAAGGAGTACGCCGACGCGAATCGGCGCAACTACCGGCGCAGCGGCGTCCGACACTTCCATCGCACGAACGCGAACGAGGCAAAGGCCGAGCTCGCCAGGGTGCGCGAGAAGATCGCTTCGTTGCGCGACGAGGCGCGGACGGCGGGCGTTCCGATGAGCTGGCTCTACGAGGTCGAGGACGAGAAGATCGATCTCGACCGCGTGCAGGGACTCGGCGACTACGCGAACGAGGGCCGCTTCGGCGGCAAGGGCGCATACGCCCCCGAGACGACGGACGAGGACGCCTCCGCCCTGCAGGACGACGGCGGACGCAATCCCCTCTACATCGAGGAGCCCGAGCCGCCCGCCGGCCTCGACGATTCGAAGGAGAAGCCCTTCGAGTATGGTGACTGGCTCGAGAACCGCGGCGAGTACGAGCAGGACCGGGCGAAGGAGAAGCATCTCGTGCCCGGCCAGAACTGAGCCGCGCGACGATCCGTTCCGCCCGTCCCGCCCCGCTCGTTCGCAGCGGACGCGCGATCAGCGTCCCATCGACGCGCGCAGCCCCTCGCGCGCAGCCGCCATGCCGGGATCGAGCGCGAGCGCCCGCTCGAAGCCGCGCCGCGCCTCCTCGAGCCGTCCCAGGTTCAGCAGGACCGTCGCGCGGTTCGCATGCGCCCTGGCATTCGACGCCTCGAGCGCGATCGCCCTTTCGAAGTGCTCGAGCGACTCGCCGACCCGGCCCGCTTCGAAGCGGGCAGTACCCAGGGAGAGATGCGCCTCGGGATCGAAGGGATCGAGCGCCACCGCCTCTTCATAGAGCTCGGTCGCACGCACCACGTCGCCCTCGAGCCACTCGACGTTGCCCAGGTTCAGTCGCGCCTCGGCGTATCCGGGATCGAGCCGGACGGCGGCCTCGAGATGCCGCCGCGCTTCGCCGAGGCGTGGCGGCCGACTCGTGAGCGCGCGCGTGCCCAGGTTGTAGTGCGCGAGGTAGTTGCCCTCGGTCACGGCGAGGGCGTGCTCGAAGAGCGACACGTGATCGCGCCAGACGAGGACCTGGCGATGGCTCGCGAGAGCGAAGGCAAGCAGGATCGCTGCCGCGAGGGGGAGGAGCACGATCTGCGCGCGGGCGCGGCCGAGTCGCTCCTCGACCCACGCGCCGAGCTCGGTCGAGCCGAAGACGATCGGGATCGCGAGTCCGATACCGGACAGATACGTGTAGCGATCGGCCAGGGCCTGATTGCCGACCTGCACGAGACCGATCATCGGCACCAGCACGCCGAGATACCAGCACCAACCCACGGCGAGCCAGGGCCGCCGTCGCCTCTCGACGAAGGCGACGAGCGAGATCGCGAGGAGGATCGCTGCGGCGAGGACGACCTCGAGGCCGAAGGGCGACTCGGGCAGCCCTGTTCGCGGCAGCGGGTAGAAGACCGCGAGATCCGAGGGCCAGACGAGCTTCCGGAGATAGGTCGCGTAGGCCGTGATGGCGTTCGCGATCCGGAGGTCGAGCGGCGAGAGCGCCACGTCCCGCATCGCGCCCCCCGCCTGCTGCACCCGGAGCGTCAGCCAGCACGACGCGGCCACGAGGGCGAAGAGCGGCCCCTTCTCGATCAGCCGGGCCCGCAGATTCCCGCGCTCCAGCCGGCGGAGCGGCCAGACGTCGAGGAGCAGCAGCACGAAGGGCAGCGTCACGACCGTCGGCTTCGACATCAGACCGAGCGCCAGCATCGCCACGACCCACGCGTACCGGAGCCGCCCGGGCCGGCGCACCCAGCCGAGCCAGGCGAGCAGCGTCGCCATGAAGAAGACGCCGGCCAGCACGTCCTTGCGCTCGGCGATCCAGGCGACCGACTCGACGCGCAGGGGATGGAGTGCGAAGAGCGCCGCCACGCCGAGGGCCGGCCAGAATGCGCCCGTCGCGCGGGCGAGGAAGACGAGCAGCAGCACGCTCGCGAGGGCGTGCAGACCGACGTTCGCCGCGGCCATGGCCCCGGGCTCGAGACCGAAGAGCTCGACGTCGAGCATGTGCGAGAGCCACGTCAGCGGATGCCAGTTCGCCGCGTACCCCGTCGTGAACGCCCAGCGAAAGCCGTCCCAACCGAGTCCCGACGCAATCTCCGGGTTGTCGGCCACGTAGACACGATCGTCGAAATCGACGAAATCGTGTCCGACGACGGGTGCGTAGACGAGCGCCAGAGCCGCGGCGAGCGCGAGTCCGGCGAGGACGAGACGGCGGCGGTCGATGGCGTGCACGACGGCCATCCTACCACCCGGCGAGCCCGGCCCGGCCAGGCCCTTCCGCCTAACCCCTCCCGGAGAGCGGCTCGAAGGCGAAGCCCTCGTAGCCCTTCGCCACGACCTCCGCGAGCTTCTGGCGGTAGAGCGGGATGCCCACGTAGGGCATGAAGACCCGCGGCTTGCCCGGGATGTTGTCGCCGAGGTACCAGGAGCTGCAGCTCCAGTAGAGCGTGTGGGCGGCCAGCGCATTCGCATGTTCGACCCACGCGTCTTCGGCTCCCCGCTCGGGCTCGATCGCGGCGGCGCCCCGCTCGTCCATCGCCTGCAGGCAGTCGGCGATCCACTCCACGTGCTGCTCGATCGAGTTGATCATGTTGCTGAGCACGGAAGGACTGCCCGGCCCCGTCACGAAGAAGAGGTTCGGGAAGCCCACCGTCTGGAGCCCGAGGTAGGTGCGCGGCCCCGCCTCCCACTTCTCGCGCAGCAACTCGCCGCCGCGCCCGCGGATGTCGACCTTGAAGATCGAGCCCGTCATCGCGTCGAAGCCCGTCGCGAAGACGACGACGTCGAGGGGATGCTCCCGCCCGTCGACGACGATCCCCGTCTTCGTGAAGCGCTCGATCGGATGCCGGCCCACGTCGACGAGCGAGACGTTCGGACGGTTGTAGGTCTCGTAGTAGTCCGTGTCGATGCAGGGACGCTTGCAGCCGTAGACCGTGTCGGGACAGAGCTGCTCGGCGAGCTCCGGATCGTCGACGCGCTCCCGGATCCGGTCCCGCACGTAGTCGGCGACGAGGCGATTCGAGTCGGGGGCGACGAGCAGATCCGTGAAGGCCGACAGGAAGCCGAGTCCGCCGACGGCCCAGCGCTCGTCGAGCACCGCTCGAACCTGCTCCGGCGTCGACTCCGAGACCTTGTAGGGATTGGGCTCGAGGACCGGACCGAAGCCGTTGCCCATCGCACGCAGCCGCGCGTAGTCGGCCTTGACCGCGGCCTGCGCCTCGGGCGCGAGGGGTGCGTTGTTGGCGGGAACGGAGTAGTTGGGCGTGCGCTGGAAGACGGTGAGATGCGCCGCCTGCTTCGCGAGCTCGGGGATCGACTGGATGCCCGAGGAGCCCGTCCCGATCACACCGACCCGCTTGCCCGCGAGATCCGGCGACCGCTTCGGCCATCGTCCCGTGTGGTACTGCTCGCCCCGGAAGTCCGCGAGCCCCTCGAAGTCGGGCACGTTGCTCGAAGACAGGCAGCCCGTCGCCATGATCACGAAGCGCGCAGTCCAGTCGCGCCCGTCGCTCGTGTGCACGTGCCAGCGCCCCGTCGCCTCGTCCAGACGAGCCGACTCCACGCGCGTCTCGAGCTGGACGTCGCGGCGCAGATCGTAGCGGTCGGCGACGTGCTCGATGTAGCGAAGGATCTCCGGCTGCGTCGCATAACGCTCGGTCCATCGCCACTCCTGCTCGAGCGCGGGATCGAAGCTGTAGGAGTAGTACATGCTCTCGACGTCGCAGCGCGCGCCGGGGTAGCGGTTCCAGAACCAGGTGCCGCCGATTCCGTCCCCGGCCTCGAAGACGCGCACGCGTCGCCCCTGGCTGCGGAGCTCGTGGAGCGCGTAGAGCCCCGCGAAGCCCGCGCCCACGACGATCACGTCGTAGTCGTTCGTCCCGCTCGTCATCGTCTTCCCCTCGAGCTCGCCCCGCCGTCCGGATCGTCCGCGCGGGCGGGCGGACCGTCGCCTCGAGCGATGGGCCCGAGTGCCACGACGATCCCCGATCGCGCGGAAGGGTAGCGTCGTGGGCGGCCGCGGCGCGGCCCGCGCCGGATCAGCGGGATCGGGCCCGCCGCCTGCCCGCGGCGACCCGCGCCGCGAGTACGACCCCGAAGCAGCCCCACACGTCACCGAGCAGGAACGAGGGCTCGGGTACGAGATGCGCCGCGAAGGGCTCGAGTGGATACGGACGTCCGCCGGCGCCGACCGCGGGCACGACGAGCCACTCGTCCTGCGCGAGCGACGGGTCGAGCGGGCTCCCCGCCGAGACGCTCGTGTCGTCGCCCACGTGACCGTGGGGCACGACGAGCTCGGGATGGTCGAAAGGGGCGCGCTCGTAGCGCACGCGCTCGTCGGTCAGGCTCTCCAGGAAGGCGATGATCGCCTCGCGTTGGCCCGGGATGAAGCGCAGCTCGACCTGGGGGAAGACCGTCCCGAAATGCTTCGCGTCGGGTTCGTAGCTGCCGCCGCGCGTATAGAACTCGAGCACCTGCTCGAGGGTCGCCATGCTGCCGTCGTGCATGTAGGGACCCGTGAGCTCGACGTTCCGGAGCGACGGGATCTTGAAGGAGCCCCGTGAAGCGCTCCGCATCTTCGTGTTGGTCGGGCTCGCGAGCTCGGCCGCCGCCGCCGCCTCGCTCGGCAGGAAGGCGCCGAGGGGATCGAAGCAGCCCGTCGTGTCCTGGGGCTGCGGGATCACGCCCTCGACCTGCGTGAAGAACGCCGGATGGCTCGTCGCCTGGTCGCGGGCGATCGGAAGCTCGAGGTCGCAGGCCCGGATCCCGGCGACGGGCGCGTCGACGACCGCGCCCGGGTTGCCGGCGAGCAGCTCGAGGTACTGGTCCGAGAACGAGAGCGGATGACCGAAGGGATCGAGCCCACCGAGTCCGGCGTCGTGCGCATCGGGCTCGAGGCCGTTGTTCGCGAAGCCCGTGTCGACGAAGGCGGGTCCGCCGACCACGCTCAGCCGGGTGACGACGTTGTGCGACGTGCTGACCGTGAAGGTCTCGTTGCCGAAGGCGAGCGGATCGCTCTCGACGAGAACGGCGTTGGTCTCGACGGCCGCGGGCGTGAGGAGCGGGCCGATGTGGCAGAGGGCGCAGTGGCCGACGCGGAAGGCGGTGAAGCCGTCCTGGGCGAGTGGATCGAGGTCGATCGGGATCCCTTCGGTGTCCGTCGCACTCTGGTCGAAGGGCGACTGGTCGGAGACGAGCGTCGACTCGTAGAGCTGGATCGCGAGCGCGAAGAACATCGCGAAGTTCGCCTCGAGCTGGCTGTAGGGCGTCGTGTCGCCGCTCGAAGGCGCCCCGAACGCGCCGACCGGCGCGTAGTCCCAGTAGCGCGGCGCGAAGGCCTGTCGGATCAGCGTCGCGTAGTCCGTCGCGAGTCCCGGCCGGAGCTGTCCGGGAGTGCTCGTCGAGAGGGGCCCGAGCACGCCGTCCGCCCAGTGCACGGACTGGCCCTCGAGCGGCGTGCGCCCCGCGAGCTTGCGCCCGAGGTCGGCGAAGGTGCGGCCCTCGCAGGCCATCTCGATCGCGTTCATCGGCGGCATCAAAGCCTGCGACGCCAGCGACGAGTTCACGAGGGCGAGCCGCTCGTGCTCGACCGTCGAAGGCCCGGTCCGCACCCAGACCCCCGCGTTCGGATCGCGATCGCCCCAGGGACTCGAGCCGTTGAAGACGTTGTTCGCGGCGCCGTCCCAGAGGTTGCGGAAGTTGAAGACGGCGTTGATCACGGTCGGCGCATTGCGCGGCTCCGCGCGCCGCACGCCCGTGCCGTTCACCTCGAAGTCCGCGTCGGGCGAACGTGCACAGACGTCCGCCGATGCGGACGGCGAGACGGAGTCGAAGGCGCCGCCAAAGCTGCCGGCGGATCCGAAGACGTCGTCCGAGACGAAGGTCGGCGAGAAGACACCGAGCGGATCGAGCGGATCGACGGTCTGGAAGAAGGGGAAGTCCGCCGGCCCGAGCGTCGCGTTCGGTCCCTGGGAGGCGCCCGTCGCCGTCGGATCGAAGAGCGGCGCATGCACGAGCGGATTCTTGCCCTCGGGCGCGAGCTGATTCTTCGTGCGCGCGTCGGCGCCGGCGTGGAAGTGGCAGGTCGCACAGGCGACGCCGTCGCTGCCGACGTTCACGTCCCAGAAGAGCGCCTTGCCGAGCACGATCGCCGCCGCGGGATCGACGATGATCGGATCGGGTCCGTCGACGAGCCCCGGCACGGGCGGGACGGGGACTCCCGCGAGCGAGACCGGCGTCGGCCCGAAATGCGCGCGGGCCGCGACCGGCAGACCGATCGCGGTCACGAGCGCGAGGCACGCGGCCCATCGCGACCCACCCACGCGCCGTCGCATCCGTCCGTGCCCGGCCGCCCGCATCTCAGGACCGGGCCCCGCGCCCGCGACCGAGGCCCAGCAGCGCGAGCCCGAGCCCCGTCAGCAGCGCCGTGCCCGGCTCCGGCACCGCCGTGATCGTCACGTCGTAGAGCGAGCCGCTGAGCGACCCGTCCGTGCCACCCACGTAGAGCGCGAGCCAGCCCGCCTGGACGCCGGACAGCACGAGCTCGACGAATCCCGCGCCCGCCGATCCCGCGACCGCCGTCGCGAAGACGCTCGACACGCGCGTATCGTGGGCGCCGTGGAGGATGGTCTCGCCCCAGCCGCCGGGCCCCGCGTAGGACGGCCCCGAGATCGCGTAGCCGAGCAGCTCCTGCGCGTTGCCCCCTTCGCCGGCCTGCATCCAGAGCGTGCCGGCGCTGCCGAGCGGCGAGTAGGCGTTGAAGGAGTGCGGCGTGCCGAAGCCGGCGGTCGAGATCTCGCCGCCCCAGGACGTCGTCCCGCCGTCGAAGGGCCCCGCATTCCCGATCGCCCAGGCCGCCACACCCGGCGCGAAGGCCGAGGGCGTCTGGGACTCGACACGGATCACGAGCTCGTCGACGGTCCCGACGTGCAGGCTCCACCAGGCCCCGGTATGCGCCCACGCCGAACCGTCGAGCGAGGGGTTGTTCGCCATCGCCGAGGGCGCCGCCGCGGCACCCGTCCGCGTCGCGCTCGAGCCGGCGCTCATGACATGGGCCTCGGAGAGACCCCCGTCCCAGGTCTGGAACGAGACGGCCCCGACGGCGAGCGCGTCACCCGCCCACAGCAGTCCCGCCACGACCATCCATCCGACCCAAAGACACCCGCGCGTCCCGCGCCCCATTCCTGCTTCCTCCGCTGACTTTCCCGTCCGAGTCTCGAGCCGCACGTCGGCCCGAGGGATCGAGCGCGGCCAGTATCGCGGAGACCGCTCCATCCCGAGCGCGGTCGATTGTCGCAGTCCAGCGGGACCGGCTGCGGCAACTTGACGCAGGCTCCCCATCCTGGCGCTGCGTTAGGCTCGATTGCGCATGACGATCCCCCTTGGAAGATCGGTCGGAGTGCGGCTCGCGACCGGCCTCGTCCACACGCCGCGCGGCCTCGCGCTGGCCCTCCTGGGCGCCGGCCTTCTCGCCACGCCGGCCGCCGCGTTGACGGCGACGGACACGCTCGCCGCGGACGCCGCGGCCGCGCGCTTCCTCCAGGTGACCTGCTCCGACGCGGGCGCGGGCATCCCCGCCTCCCTCGCCGTCTCGGTCCGGGACCTCGCTCCCGTCGCCGCTCCGACCGTCAGCGTGCAGATCCGCAAGGGCGACGCGGCCACGAGTGCGAGCGACGCCGTCGACGGCGACGCCTCGGCGAGCCCCGTCGTCTGGCTCGACGGCGGGCCGGGTCTCTACGACGTCTACGTCGACAAGACCGACGCGGGCGAGGAGGGCTACGAGATCGCCGTCCAATGCTGGACCGGCTCCGGCGGAACCGGCACCGCGACGGGCACCTCGCTCTCGGGCCTGCCGAGCCCGGTCCCCGCCGCGTCGCTCCTGGGGCGCATGCTGCTCGCGGGCGCGCTGGCGGGCGTCGCCGGCCGCCGCCTCGCTCCCGGGCTAGACGCGAGAAGGCCCCGCGCCGGGAGGACGACATGAGACCGACTCGCTGGAAGGGCCTTACCCTCGTGCCGCTCGCGACGCTCGTCGTCCTGTTGCTGGTCGCGATCGAGACGCGCGCGCACGACCAGGCGGGCAGCCTCGGCACGGCGGCCTCGGCGACGGACTACTACCGCATCACCTGCTTCGACGACGGCAGCGGCCCGCCCGCCTCCCTCGTGATCCAGGTGCGCGACTCCTCCCCCGGCGCCGCACCCAGGGTGAGCGCCCAGATGCAGCGCGGCAGCGCCCTCGCGAGCACGAGCGACGACCTCGCGGCGGACATCCTCGCGAGCCCCGAGATCGTGCTCGACGAAGGCGCCGGCGTGTACCACGTGCTCGTCGACAAGACCGGCGCCGGCCCGAAGTTCTACCAGCTCACCTACCACTGCTGGACGGGTCCGGGCGGAACGGGCATCCATACCGGCTCGTCGCACTCCGTCCGCCAGGACCAGTAGGCCGTCGCGCCGCCTCCTGCCTAACGCCTGGGTGGCCTCGTCGCGAGCTTGCGTTGGAGCGTACGGCGATGCATGCCGAGACGCCGGGCGGTCTCGGACACGTTGCCGTCGCAGTCGTTGAGGACGCGCTGGATGTGCTCCCACTCGACGCGGTGCAGGCTCGGCACCTCCGGCTCCGACGCAGGCGGGAGGGAGGGCGGAGTCGTGGGCGTACCGAAGGCGGCGAGGATCTCGTCCGCGTCGGCGGGCTTGGTCAGGTAGTGGACGGCACCGCCCCGCACGGCCTCGACCGCCGTCGCGATGCTGCCGTAGCCCGTCAGGACGACGCAGGCGATCCCGGGATCCGCTTCGCGCAGGGCCGCGAGCACCTCGAGCCCCGACCCGTCGCCGAGGCGCAGATCGAGGATCGCGCGCGCGGGTCGACTCGCCGCCTGCTGCGCGACCGCCTCGGCGAGGGAGCCCGCCTCCACGACCTCGGGCCCGCGCTCGCGCAGCGAGCGGGCCAGTCGCCGTCGAAACGCCTCGTCGTCGTCGACGAGCAGGATGCACGCGCGCGTAGCCGCCCCGGTCGTCACGTCGTCGATCCCCCGCCCGGCGGCGTCGGCGCCTCGTCCTCGACCGGCCACTCCAGCACGGCCGTCGTGCCGACCTCGGGCGTCGACGAGAAGACCAGCGAGCCGCCGAGCCGCTCGAGATGCAGGTTCACGACGAAGAGGCCGAGGCCCGTTCCCCGACCCGGCGGCCGCGTCGTGTAGAAGGGCTCGCCGACGTGCGAGAGGGTCTCCGCATCCATCCCCGAGCCGGCATCCCGTACGACCGTGCGCAGCAGCCCGCCCGGCTCGAGGACGACCTCGACCTCGACCGTCGAGTCCGCCAAGGAGGCGTCGAGCGCGTTGCGCAGCACGGGACCGGCCACCTCGACGTAGTCGGCCCGGGCACAGAGCCGTACACCGGGCGGCGCCTTCACGTCGACGGCCACGCGCCCCCGCTCGTCCTCGCGCAGCACCTCCTCGAGCGCGTCGGCGACGTCCTCGGCGAAGAGCGGCGCCTCGGTCTCGCGCGCCTCGTGCACCGCCCTCGCCCGCATGCGATCGAGGATCGCACGGCACCGCTCGACCTCCGAGCGCAGCAGCCGCGCGTCCTCGAGCAACGAGTCCGGCGGTCGCGCGGCCTCGGCTGCGCGCTCGAGGTCGCGGGCGACGACGGCGATCGTGCCGAGCGGCGAGCCGAGCTCGTGGGCGGCGCCGGCCGCCAGGGTCGTGAGCGAGGCGAGTCGGGCGTTGCGTGCCGCCAGCTCGCCGAGTCGGCGCATCTCGTCCTCGCGTCCTTTGAGCGTCTCGACGATGCGCGTCATGAAGAAGGTGATGACGACGGCGACGACCAGCACGGCGGCCCACATGCCGACCGCATGCAGCCCGACCGTCGCGCCGGGCCAGGCCGCGGCATGCCAGAAATGCTGTGGCGCCGAGAGCGGGAAGACGAGCGCGTAGAGCCCCGCCGCGGTCGCGGCGACGATCCAGGTCGCATGCCGGCTCCCGGTCATCGCAGCCAGCACGATCGGGATCACGTAGAGCGCCGAGAAGGGGCTGTCCGGCCCCCCGCTCCAATGGAGCAGCAACGTGAAGAGCGCGCAGTCGAAGAGCAGCGTGGACAGGACCAGCGGGCGGGCCGCCACGCGCTCGCGCAGAGCCCCCTTCGCCAGCGCGAGGTTCGTCGCGAGGACGGCGACGGGAATCCACACGAGCCGCGCGTAGGGCAGCGGCAGCGCGAGCCCCTGGTACGCCACGAGCAGCGCGAGGCCCTGCGCCGCGACCTCGAGGAAGCGCAGCGGCACGAGCCATCGCAGCACGGCCTCGGCCCGCGAATCCTCGCCGCGTCCGCCCGGGACGCGCATCGCGCTGCGCGGGTTCGACTCCACGCCGGGGAGGCTACGCGCGGCCCGCAGAGGCCGCAATTTCGGGCCGGGGCCCGGCGCGCGGCCCGTAGAGGCCACGATCCCGGCCGTCGGTCCCGCCCGGCGTGGCCTGCGGCAAGTTGTCGCGGGCGCTGCGGGGTCGCACGGCAGCGTGCTATGCGACCGCCTGGCGCAGCGTAGCCGCGGCGCGCTTCGCCGCATCGCGCGTGGCCCTCGCCGTGACCCGACGGGCCGGACGAACCGCCGGGGGCGAGGGCCAGCCCATGACCATGCAACGCAGAGCGGATCGATCGACCGGATCCCGGCCCGTCGCCACGGCGCTGGCCACCTCGGTCCTCCTGCTCTTCCTGCCGGACGCGCCCGCGGGCGCGCAGGCCGTCGGTGAGATCGCCCCCGCCTGCACCCTCCAGTCGATCCCCGGGCGCGAGGGCGTGGCGCACGGGTCGCCGGTGCTGCCGCCCGTGTCCGCCGGACCGCCCTCCGGCGTCGAGCGCCGCTTCGAGGGCGAGGTCTGGCTGGTGGATTTCTGGGCGTCCTGGTGCCCGAGCTGCGAGGCGGCCTTCGCCTTTCTCGACGAGCTCGAGCGGGATCTCGGGCCGCGGGGGCTGCGGGTGCTGGCCGTGAACCTGGACGCCGACCCCGACGCAGCGCGTGACTTCCTCGCCGAGCACCGGATCGACTTCGAGGTCTCGCGCGATCCGAGCGGGCAGTGCCCACGCGCCTTCGGGGTGAGCGGCATGCCGTGGTCGGTCCTGATCGATCGGGAGGGCCGGGTCACGTCGATCCAGCGCGGCTTCCGGCCGCGCGAGGCGCGCGATCTGCGCGAGCGCATCGAAACGATGCTCGAGTCGGAGGCGGTGCTCGCCCCGGAGCCCCGCTCGTGACCTCGCGTTCGGCGGTCCATCTCGGACGGGGGCTCGTGCTCGGGCTGCTGCTCTCGCTCGGCTGTGCACAGGTCGAGCCCTGGGAGCGCGAGCGACTGGCCCTGCCCGCCATGCAGCCCGAGCCGCATCCCCTGCACTCGGATCTCCTCGACCACGTCCGGCGCAGCCGCGAGTCCGGGGCGGGCGGGGGGCTCTCGAGTGGAGGGGGATGTGGCTGCGACTGAAGGCGCGGGCCGGCCGCCGCGTCCCCCCGCCGAAGCGCCGCCGACGACCCGCGAACGGACGCTCGCCGGGACGCGACTCCGCACGTTGACCGCCGTCGCTCTCGGTCTGCCCGGATTGATCCCGGCCGCCGCGCGCGCGGGGGGCGACGACGAGGTCCGTCTGCAATTCGGTCACTACGAAGAAGGCGAGCGTCGTCTGCCGGGCGTCGAGAGCCGCTACGACCCGATCGAGGTCGATCATCTGCGCGTGGGCGCCACGCTCGGGCTGCTCGATCGCTGGCAGGTCGACGTCGACTTCTTCCAGGACACGTGGACCGGCGCGAGCCCCGTCACGACGGCGCCGCGTCCGTTCTTCGGCAACCGGCCCAGCGCCCCCGACGGCGTCTCCGGCGCGACGCCCTTCCTCTCGGGTCCGCTGCGCCTCGACGGCGACCTCCGGCCGCTCGCCACGGATCGCTTCGGCATACCGACCGGCGGCGTCGACGACCGCCTCGTCCACACCCTCTCCTCCGCCTCCCCCGAGACGCGTCGCGAGGTCGACCTGCGCGTCGCGCACGAGTGGGACGACGCGGAGGCGGGCATGAAAGGCGGCATCTCGATCGAGCCGGACTATCTGTCGGGCTCGATCGGCGTCGACGCTCGCCTCGACCTCGATGCGGGTCGGACCGTGCTGCGCGCCGCCGCGAGCTACACGCGCAGCCGGATCGACGCGACGCTCGATCACGACGCCGTGCCCTACCTCGACACGCGCGCCTTCGCCGACCGGATCCACGACCGCGCCTCCGGCAGCCCGGCGCTCCGCGACGAGCGGGACGATTGGACCCTCGGCGCCGGCGTGACGCGTACGCTGACGCGACATGCCCTGATCGAGTCGAGTCTCGAGCTCCGGCACGCGCGCGGCTATCTCTCGCATCCCTACAAGGCCGTCGAGGTCGCCTTCCTCGATCCCGACCAGCAATTCCTCGCGCCGCCCGGCGGCTTCTACGCCGACGTGCACGCGCTGCTCGACCGGAGGCCGCGCGAGCGCACGCAGATCGTCTGGTCGACGCGCCTGCTACACGATCTGCCCGCGATCGAGGCCGCGGCGTCGCTCCGCTACACGCTGCGCCACGACGACTGGGGCCTCGACGTGCACGCCCTCGAGCTCGAGTGGCGGCAGGCGATCGGACGCGACTGGCTCGTGACGCCGCGTGTCCGTTACACGAGCCAGGACGCGGCCGACTTCTACCGCACCCTCGTCGTCTCGAATCAGGCCTGGCTCTCGATCCAGACCGATCCCGACGGCAACGTCCTCGGCGTGACACCCTGGGATCCCGCTCTCCTGCCGGACCATTACTCCGCCGACCATCGCCTCTCCGCCTACGGCACCCTCTCCGGCGGCATCGCCGTCCGTCGCCGCGTAGCGCGCGGCCTCGCCCTCGAGCTCGGCTTCGACTACTACCGTCACTCGGGCAGCCTGCGCCTCGGCGGGGGTGGCGAGGGCAGCTACTCGACCTTCGACTCGTGGACGATCGACGCGGCGCTGCACCTCGATCTCTCGCGACGCGCGCTCGATCGCGAGCGGAAGCAAGGCGACGACGTGAAGGTGCTGGGCGCCGAGGTCGAGACCGGGCACGCAGGGCACGCCGAGCGAGGACATGCCGCGACGCCAGCCGGCGTGCTCTTCGCGCACGTCCTCGAGCAGCGGGGCGAGCTGATGATCGGCTACCGGACGATGTTGATGAGTCGCGCGGGCAACCTCTCGACCGGCTCGAGCACGCCGAACGACGCCACGCTCGTCGCCGAGGCCTGCGGCGGCGCGCCCTGCAGCGTGGCGGCCGAGCGCATGACGCACGTGATGCACATGCTCGACCTGATGTACGCCCCGACCGACTGGCTCACCCTCCTCGCGATGCCGTCCTACGTCGACACGCAGATGGCGCTTCGACCGCTCGAAGGCGGGCTCGTCGACGTGCACGCCAACCACGATCGGCACTCGACCGGCGGCCTCGGCGACACGCGTCTCGGTGCTCTCGCGCGGCTCTACGACGCGGGCTGGCACGAGGCCCATCTCGGTCTCGTCGTGAGCGCGCCGACCGGCGACACGAGCGAGAAGTTCCGCCGCGACCATCGCGAGGAGCGCGGCTTCGTCCACTACGGCATGCAGATGGGCAGCGGGACCTGGGACCTGCTGCCGAGCCTCACGGTCACGGGCCGGCACGCGCGACTCTCCTTCGGCGCGCAGGTCCTGGGCCTCTTGCGCCTCGAGTCCGAGGGCGAGACGGGCTATGCGCTCGGCGACGAGCTCCAGTCGACGGTCTGGGGGGGTGTCGCGCTCCTCGACTGGCTGGACGTCTCGCTGCGCGGCGTCTTCGCCTGGCAGGGGGATCTCACGGGACGCTACGACCGGCCGAGTGCTTTGCGCACGCCGATGGACCAGCCGACGAATTACGGCGGATGCTTCTGGGATCTCGGTCTCGGCCTGCGGGTCATCGTCCCGCGCGGCGCCTTCGAAGGCATGGAGCTCGGCGTCGAGTGGCTGCAACCGCTCGCCACGGACTGGAACGGCTATCAGCTCGAGCGCGAGGGGACCTTCCACGCGCGCTGGGGATTGCGGTTCTGAGCGTGGCGCCGGCTGTCGACGACACGATCGCGCGGCACGGGTTCCGGGCGATGGGCTCGCCCTGCGAGATCCGGATCGATGGCGAGGGGACCGGCGACGCGGCCCAGGCGGTCGCGCACGTCGTCGCCGAGGTCGACCGGCTCGAGCGACGTTATTCGCGATTCCGCGAGGACAGCGACCTCTCGGCGATCAACCGCGTCGCCGCCGAGGGCGGACGCATCGAGGTCGACGCGGAGACCGCGGGACTGCTCGACTACGCCGAGGCCTGCTACGTCGAGAGCGCGGGTCGCTTCGACGTGACTTCGGGCGTGTTGCGAAAGGCCTGGCGCTTCGGCCGCGACGCCGGGGGCCTGCCGGAGCCCAAAGTGATCGAGGCACTGCTCGCCCGGGTCGGCTGGCGACGACTCGAATGGCAGCGACCCTGGCTCGTCTTTCCCGAGCCCGGGCTCGAGCTCGACCTCGGTGGGATCGTGAAGGAGTACGCGGCCGACTGCGCTGCGCGCGTGCTCTCGGACGCAGGGATCGAGCACGCGCTCGTGAATCTCGGCGGCGACGTGCGCGCGGTCGGGCCGCGAGCCGACGGCGCGCCGTGGCGGATCGGCGTCCGGCATCCGCGGCGACCGGACGGGCTCGTCGCGACGGTCTCGATCTCGGAGGGCGCGCTCGCGACGAGCGGCGACTACGAGCGCTGCATCGAGGTCGAAGGCGTGCGCTACGGCCACGTGCTCGATCCGCGAACGGGCTGGCCCGTCCGGCATCTGGCCTCGGTCACGGTCCTGGCGCCGCTCTGCGTCGTCGCCGGCAGCGCCTCGACGATCGCGCTGCTCTCGGAGCAGGCGGGGCCTTCGTGGCTCGAGTCGATGGAGCTGCCGCATCTGTGGATCGACGTGGAGGGACGGATGGGCGGGAGCCTCTGCGCGTTGCCGCGGGAGACAGGATGACCGGTCGAGAGCCTGACGCCCCCGAGGTGACGGGTCGTCCCGCACGCGATCCGATTCCGATGCGAATCGCCGGATCGATCCGACGCTCACGGCGGGCCTAGAAATCCGTCCTCGAGATCGTGCGCTGTGTTAAGCTCGCATTCGGACCGGCATTGTCCAGCACGCATGCGACGTGCGAGGACTATCGTCACGCACCTTGATGCGTGGCTCAGGACAACTCACAGTACCGGGGATCGATCGGATGCCGTTCGCCCTGATTCGCGTCCGACCCAACCCGGCGAACCGCTCCGCGCGGCTCGATCGGGTTCGCGCCGTGATCGGCCGGTGCTTCGTCCTGACGGGTCTCGTGACGGCGCGCGTCCTGTTCGTCGCGTCCCCACCCGCCGCCGCCCATCTCGGCGCCGCCGACCCCGCGACCGAGGCGAGCTGGTACCAGAACGCGCCCGAGCCGATTGGAGCGGGGACTTCGATCCCATCCGATCCGGACGATCCGGAGGTGGCGTCGTGGCAGATCGAGGACTCCAGCGAGACGACGCTGATCTACCGGAGATCGGGCGTAGCCGGCCTGAGCCTTCGAGCGATCCTTCGCGTCGTCGATCCCGGGATCGCCCCGAGCGCCGCGAGCCAGATCGAGGCAGTCGTCGGACAGAAGATGCACAGACTCCGCTTCGGAAGCGAGTCGACCGGTGCGACGCTCGTCCAGATCGTCAACGAGCCGGGGACCATCGTGGTCCCGCCGGTCGTTCCCGGGCGTACACGGACGGAGTACATCCTCATCGAGCTCCAGCGCAACCGCGATGGAAGCGGGGCCGACCTCTTCGTCAACGGAGTCGAAGTGGCCAGCGATCTCGTGGGCGAGTCGACCACGATCAGCGAGTTCGCATTTGGCGACTTCGACGCGACGCTCGGCGCGCGGGTCCGTTATGCGGTCGTCGAGACCTCCTCGCCGGCCTGTCAAGATTTCCGCGACAACGACCTCGACGGACGGATCGACTTTTCCGGAGGCGACCCCGGATGCAGTCAGCCGAACGACCCCACCGAAGGTCCGCCGGTCGTCCCGTGCGAGAATGCACCCGATCGCGATGGCGATCTCGTCTGCGACTTCGACGAGTGGGTCACGGGAACGAGCCCCTCCGCGCCGGACAGCGACGACGACGGGCTCCTCGACGGGTCCGAGGTGCGACTCGGAACGAGCCCTACCGATCCCGACAGCGACGACGACGGGCTCTCGGATTCGGACGAGCCGGGCCGTCGCGGCTTCTCGGAATCACCGATCATCGCGGGAACCGGGAGTAAAATTCTGGTCGCCGATCTCGACTCCGACGGCGATCCGGATCTCGTGTCCACGAGCCAGGGCGGCCTCGGCTGGCAGGCCAACGACGGCCACGGGCATTTCGGCTCCTGGCAAGCCATCGACGCAAGCTATGCCCCCCTCACCCTGGACGCGGCCGACATCGACGGGGATGGCTTCGTGGATCTCGTGGGATCGAAGATCCTGTATTTCGTGGGGGGCGGTCGGGATACCGAGGTCCGGTGGTTCCGGAACGGGGGAGCGACCGGCGGATTCGAGCCTCGGGCGCCGATCGAGGTCTTCGACGCCGAGGCCTCCCGAGGAGCCCCCGTGTGGCTGGTCGATGTCGACGGCGACCGCGACCTCGATCTGATCGTCGCGTTCGACGTGTCCGGCGTGGAGCGTGGACTCTTCGTCTACGAGAATGCCGATGGAATCGGCGGCTTCGCTCCAAGGCGCGCGCTCGAGGACTTCCCGGTCAGTCGACTCGGGTTCGGAGACTTCGACGCGGACGGCCGGTTGGACATTCATTTCGGCGGGTCGATCCGATTCGGGAGCGCCGCCGTAGCCAGCGGCTTCGATCCACGCGTTTCGATCTACCCGGACCGAACGGCGCTGCCATCTCCGATTCTGGCGGCGGCCCCCCCGGTCGCCATTGCAGACATCGACGGAGACGGAGATCTGGACTTCGCGAATCACACCGGATGGCTCATGGTCTGGCACGAGAATGTCGACGGAACCGGTCGCACCTGGCGTGCTCACATCATCGGCTCGGAAGGCACGGCGCCCTCCGGATCGCGAACTCCCATCCTCTTGACCGACCTGGACGGCGACGGAGATCCGGATCTTCTCGCCTTGATCTCGGACTACCTCGCATCGTACGAGAACCTCGATGGTCGAGGCGACTTCGGTCCATTACGGCCGATCGCTTCGTCGATCCACTCGGCCCCGAACATCGCCATCGCCGTCGCGGACTTCGACTCCGACGGCGACCTGGACATCCTCCACGAAGAGCCCGCTGGTGTGGTAACCCCGTTGCTCCGGACCGGCTTCGACCCCCTCGACGCCGACCGCGACCACGACGGGCTCTGCGACGGGAGCAGCTCCGTCCTCGACGTGTGCGCTACCGGAGAAGACGCGAACGGGAATGGCGTCTTCGATCCCGGGACCGAGACGGACCCGAACCGGTGGGATACGGATGGCGATCGGGCACCGGACGGCATGGAGACCGCCTTCGGGTCCGACCCGCTCGACCCGTTCTCGGTCCCCGACATTGACGCGGACGGTGTACTCGACCCCTTCGACAACTGCCTCACGGAGCCGAACGAAGCTGGCCAGACGGGGGGGCAGCTCGATACGGACGCAGACGGCTTCGGCAACCACTGCGATGCGGACTTCGATCAATCGGGTCGGGTCGACGGTGCGGACTTCGGCTTCTTCGTTTCCTCCTTCAACCAGGCGAACGCGCTGACCGACCTCGACGGGAGCGGCTCGACCGACGGAGCCGACTTCGGTCGTTTCATCAGTCTCTTCAATGGGGTGCCCGGTCCGTCGTCCCTATCCTGCGCGGCGGCGTCCCTGCGCGTCGATCAGGGCGACGTTCCGTGCAGGATCCCGAGCGCCTTCGAGACGGATGGCGACGGCGATGGCGTATCCGACGGCGACGAGATCGTCGCCGGAACCGACCCCGACTCTGCCGTCAGCTTCCCGGATGCCGACGGCGACCTCGTACCCGACCCGCTCGACAACTGCCTGCTCGTGCCTAATGCCACGGGATGGAGCCAGTTCGACTACGACGTCGACGGCTACGGCAACCGATGCGACGGGGATCTGGACAACGATGGCTTCGTCGACGGGTCGGACTGGGGGCTCTTCCTGACCAACCAAGGCTCGGCCTATTCGAACTCGGACCTCGATGGGAACGGGCTCATGGACGGGGCCGACGTCGGGATCTTCATCCAGGAGCTACTGAATCGACCTGTGGGGGAGTCCGGCCTGGCGTGTGCGGGCCACCCTCCGTGTGTGCCTTGAGCACCCCCGTCGAGGCGGTCGATCGCTGCGTCGATCGAGACGCAATGTAGACGCCGATCGATCTCAGTCCTGATCCGGATCGTGCATCACGAGCTCGAATTCGAGCCGGTCGGGCGCCCGGACCGACGCCGGGCGGTGACGGCGGCTGCTGCGACGCCGGTCGCGCGGGGCGACCCGGAAGACGTCGTCGGGAATCTCGCCGCGAATCGCCGTATTCCGACGGATCACGTCCGACAGGCGTGTACCTCGAAGCCGATCGAGCTCGCGCCGCCCGAGCGCGCGCTCGTACCAGAATCGGTCCCCGTCGCGCAGCGCCGTGAACTGCTCGATCAGGATCGCGCGCACGAGGGGGCCCACGTGGGCGCCGGGGACCGGGTCCTCCGCGAGTCCTCCGACCCAGAGGTCGATCTCGTCGACCTCCCGGTAGACCGATGCGAGTCGCGCCCGGATCGCGGGATCGGGGGAGATCTCGTCGAAGCGCGAGACACGGGGCAGCCCGTAGGCGACGCGGACGTCGTCGTAGCGCGCGAGGCCGTGGTCGCGGCCGCGCTGGATGTTCAGCGATACGAGGTCGAAGCCGCCGGCGCCGGGCGGCCCGAAGAGGAAGTTGCGTACGTCGTCGATCACGAAGACGTCGATCCGCTGATGCCGCTGGTGTGCGAGACCGCGCAGGATCGGATCGATGCCGCCCTCGAAGCGGATGCGGTCGGGGTGGAAGAAGGCGTCCCGCAAGGGGACGTGGCCCTCCGGCATCTCGCGCAGTCGCGAGTCCAGACGCAGCAGACGCGGCGGGAGCGCGCTGTGACCGAACCGGAAGGCCGCGGTCGAGAACTCGTTGGCGATCCGTGCGTCGACCGCGGGGTCGTAGCCCGCATACGGCGCGATCGCGTTCCGGCCGAGCAGGGCCGGCAGGAACTCCTCGTAGGTGATGATCTGCATCAAGGCGCCGACCCGACGGCGGGCGCGCTCGTAGATCGCATCGCCGTCGAGCGTCGGGTCGAGACGGCGGATCTCGTCGGCCAGCCGATTGTGCTCGCGCACGAAGAGCGTGTGGAGCGCGATCAGGCCGAGCTGCTCGTTGGCCCGCACGTCGCCGGCGACAAAGAGCGTCTCGACCGTTCCGCCGGTCGCGTTCGGGAGCGTGCCGTCGTCGTCGGGCAGGAGCCTGCCGGGGCCCGTCGCGAGCCGGCCCGTGCCGTCGTTCGCTCGCAGCGCCGCAGCCCGCTCGGGATCCGAGCCGTAGACGTTCGACGCGTCGATCCAGCCCGTGATCTCGTTCAGCTGTTCGCGCGGGTTCGCGCGATCCGTTCCACTGCGCGGGTCGTGGATCGAGCGGTTGAAGGGAATCGTCGCGCTTCCGCTCGCCGTGGGATCGAAGTGCAGGTCGCCGAGCGGGACGGCGATCGGCAAGGGCTCCGGCGGATCGACGCCTTCGGTCAGGTCGAGGTCGTGATCGAGGAACTGACCCCACTGCCAGAGGAAGTCGCTCGTGCCGAGTGGATTCGGAACGAGGTCGTCCTGGGCGTGCACGGCGTTGCTGATCGCGCGCGGAGCCGGCCGCTCGGCGCCGGCCGGGAACGAGACGCCGTCCGCGTAGTCCGCCTCGACGCTTCGAAGGAGGGGCGTGCCGGCTGCGTTGCGCTCCGGGTCGTCGAGATGATTGCCGCTTCCGTCGAGACTGCGCACGTCGCCCGGGGACGCACCGGAGTGATCGTGGTGGTCCGCGCGCACGTTCGGCTCGATGCGATAGGTCGGCGAGACGTCCGTGTTCGACCGACTGCGGCCGTCACGACCGGCGTCTGCATCGGATGCGACGGACAGCGCGAAGACGAGCACGACGGACGGGGCGAACGGAAATCGACGCATGCTTCGGGGTCCGATCGTGGATCTGCCGTCCCATCGGCTCAAATGCGTCCCATGCTCGTGTCACCCGACACACGGAAGGGATCGCGCTACGAGGCACCAGGCCTCAATCGATCGCGTCGAAGCGCTTCAGCCCCTGGAAGCGTGCGACGTGCCAGTCCGCGTCCCCGAAGAGCCCCTGCAGCACGCGCAACCGCTTGAAGAAGAGGCCCTCGTCCTGCTCGTCCGTCACGCCGATCCCGCCGAAGAGCTGGATCGCATTCTTCTGCACGAGCCAGCCGCCGTCCGAGAGCTGGAGCTTCGCCGCCGAGACCTCGGCCTTGCGCAGCTCCGCGTCGGGATGGTCGACCTGGATCGCTGCCAGGATCATCGCCCCGCGACACAGCTCCATCTCCGCGTACATGTCGACCGCCTTGTGCTGCAGCGCCTGGAAGGAGCCGATCGGCACGCCGAACTGCTCGCGCTCCTTCAAGTAGGCGACGGTCCGCTCGAAGAGCTCCTGCACGTGGCCGAAGCCCTCGGCGCAGGCCGCCGCGGCGCCGCGGTCGAGGGCCTTCTCGATCGACGCGAAGGCGTCGCCCTCGCGCCCGAGCAGGCGATCGGCGCCGACCTCGACGCCGTCGAAGCGCAGGACCGCCGTACGCTGGCCGTCCATGCCGGGGACACGGGTCCGCGTCAGCCCGTTCGCGTTCCCGTCGACGACGAAGAGCGAGAGGCCCGCCTCGTCGAGCGGCCCGCCGGCCGTGCGCGCGACCACGACGATCTGGTCCGCGGCGTGGCCGTTCAGCACCCAGACCTTCTCGCCCGTGAGCGCGTAGCCCCCACCCTGCTTCTTCGCCGCGAGGCGACAGTCGGCCGGGTTGTACCGACTCTGCTCCTCGGCGTACGCGAAGGCGAGCGAGGTGCGTCCCTCGATCATCGGCGTGAGGAAGGACGCTCGCTGGGCTTCGGTGCCGAGCTCCGACAGCAGGCCGCCGGCCAGCACGGCCGAGGCGATGATGGGCTCCGGCACGAGGCCGCGACCGAGCTGCTCGAGGATGAGGGCCAGGTCGACGAAGCTGCCGCCGAAGCCGCCCTGCTCTTCGGGGATCGCGATCGAGAGCCAGCCCTGCTCGGCCATCTTCGCCCACATCGCAGGCTCCCAGCCGCGCTCCGTCTCGCGGAGCTTGCGGAAGCGCTCGACCGGCGACTCGTTCGCGACGAATTTGGCCGCCTGGTCCACGATCATCTGCTGCTCTTCGGTCAGGTCGAAGTTCATCGGATCAGGCTCCGGGCAGGCGAAGCATCTGCTTCGCGATGATGTTCTTCTGGATCTCGTTCGATCCGCCGTAGATCGTCGCGGCCCGCATGTAGTTGAACTGCGAGGCGACCGACTGCTGATAGGCGGGCAGCGCCTCCTCGGGCGAATCGAGCCAGCCCATTGCGTTGTGCCCCATGGCGTCCATGCAGAGCTCGGTCGTCTCCTGCTGCATCTCCGTCCCGACGATCTTGAGGACCGAGCTCTCGGCGCCGGGCGCGTGCCCGAGCTGGGCGGCGGCGAGCTGGCGCAGGTTCAGGATCTCGATCGCGCGCAGGCGCATCTCCTTGCGGGCGATGCGTCGCCGGAAGTCGGGATCGTCGAAGAGGCGGCCGTGACCGACGTTCGTGCGCTGCGCGATCTGCTTGGCCTTGCGCAGGCCGCGGTCGGACTCGGCGATGCCGCCGATGCCGGTTCGCTCGTGGCCGAGGAGCGCCTTGGCCATCGACCAGCCGCCTCCCTCCGGACCCACGCGATTCGCCTGGGGCACGCGCGCGTCCTTGAACCAGGTCTCCGAGAAGGCGAGCGTGCCGCCGGTCGTGAGGAAGGGCTTGACCTCGATGCCGGGGGTGTTGCCGATGTCGGCGAGCAGGAAGGTGATGCCCTCCTGCTTGCGGCCCGCGCTGCTCGTGCGGCAGAGCACGAAGATCCAGTCGGCGTACTGCGCGTGGCTCGTCCAGGTCTTCTGGCCGTTCAGCACGTAGTCGTCGCCGTCCTTGTCCGCGCGCAGCTGGAGGTTCGCGAGATCCGAGCCCGCGTTCGGCTCGGAGTAGCCCTGGCACCAGACCTCCTCGCCCGAGAGGATCTTCGGCAGGAAGCGCTGCTTCTGCTCGTCGGTCCCGTACTGGATGATGAGCGGGCCGACCATGCTGAGGCCGAAGGGCGAGAGGCCCGGCGTATTCGCCCGGACGCACTCCTCCTGGAAGATCGAACGCCGGGCCACGTCCCAGCCGGGGCCACCGACCGCTTCGGGCCAGTTCGGCGCGACCCAACCCTTGGCGAAGAGGATGCGATGCCAGGCCATCATCTCCTCGTGCTCGAAGTTGCGCCCCTCGTCCGCCTTGCGACGCATCTCGGGCGGCATCGCGTCGGCGATCCAGGCGCGGACCTCCTCGCGGAAGCGGTTCTGCTCTTCGGTGTAGGACAGGTCCATGCTCGGTCTCCTGGCGAGGCGGGGTTGCGGAGCGCTCACGCGCGGAAGCGGGGAAGGACGGCCGGCACGCGCCGTGCGCCGCGGCCGGTCGGGCCCGGCGCCGGGGGCGCGCGAGCGACGTCCGATGTTAACGACGCAGGGTGGACCTGCGAAGCCGGAGAGGTCTGACCCCAGGTCAGCGCTCGATCGCGCCGATCACGACCTGCATCGCCGCCGTGATGCGGTCGACCGCCTCGGGCGGCGTGACGAAGGGAGGCATCGTGTAGACGAGACGCCCGAAGGGCCGGATCCAGACGCCCTGCTCGACGAAGGCCGGCTGCACGACGGCCATGTCGACGGGCTCGTGCAGCTCGACCACACCGATCGCGCCGAGCACGCGCACGTCGTCCACGGCGGAGAGCGCGCGGCAGGGCTCGAGCCCCGCCTCGAGTCGCTCGCCGATCGCCGCCACCTGCGAACGCCACTCTCCGGTGTCGAGCAGGTCGAGGCTCGCGTTGGCGGCGGCGCAGGCGAGCGGGTTGCCCATGAAGGTCGGACCGTGCATGAACACGCCGGGCGCGCCCTCGGACGTCGTGCGCCCGAGCGCCTCGGCGACGTCGCCCGTCGCGAGCGTCGCCGCCAGGGTCATCGTCCCGCCCGTCAACGCCTTGCCGACGCAGAGCAGGTCGGGCGTCACGCCCGCGTGCTCGCACGCGAAGAGTCGCCCCGTCCGCCCGAAGCCCGTCGCGATCTCGTCCGCGATCAGGAGCACCTCGGCCTCGTCGCAGAGCGCGCGCACCCGCCGAAGATAGTCGGGCGAGTAGAACCACATCCCCCCGGCACCCTGCACGATCGGCTCGAGGATGACCGCGGCGATCTCGTCGCGATGATCGTCGAGCAGCCCGGCGATCCCGGCGATGTGTTCGTCCTCGCAAGGCTCGTCGAAGCGGCACTCCGGTCGCGGCGCGAAGAGGTGGCGCGCGAGCACGCCCTCGAAGAGTCCGTGCATGCCCGTCACGGGATCGCAGACCGCCATCGCGCCGAAGGTGTCGCCGTGGTAGCCGCCGCGAATCGTGAGCAGTCGGCTCCGCTCGGGTCGACCGCGTGCGATCTGCGTCTGCAGCGCCATCTTGATCGCGACCTCGACCGCGACCGAGCCCGAGTCGCTCAGGAAGACCCGCTCGAGCCCGTCGGGCGCGCACGCGGCGAGGCGCTCGCAGAGCCGCACGGCGGGCTCATGGGTGATTCCCCCGAACATCACATGGGGCATTCGCCCGAGCTGGTCGCGGAGGGCCGCGTCGATGTGCGGGTGCCGGTAGCCGTGGATCGCGGACCACCAGGACGACATCCCGTCGATCAGCCAACGACCGTCGTCGAGTCGGATCGACACACCCTCGGTCTCCCGCACGGCGAAGAGGGGGGTCGCGACGGGCGGAGCGTAGGGATGCCAGACGACGGCCTGATCGCGCTCCACGAGGCTGGGCATGGGGCGGGGCTCCTGCGGGCGTCGAAGGGTGGCCCGCGAGCGTAGCGTGTGCCGGCCCCCACTCGGCGTGCGCATCCGTCTATACTGCTCGGGGGCTTCGCGGGAGGGGGAATGACGCCGATCCAGAGCGTGGCGATGCTCGGCCTCGCGCCCCTGATCCTGCTGATCGTCCTGCTCGGCCTGACGAGTCATCGCGTCGGCGCCCGCGCCCTCGGCACCTGGCTGCTCGCCTGGAGCGCACTGCTCGCCTCGGGCTGGCTGATCGCGTGGGTCCCCCAGGTTCCCGAGCTGCGACCCGTGGGCTTCCTCTTCAGCTCGACCGTCGGCCCGCTGATGCTGGCGGGCGCGTACGAACACGTCGGGCGTCCCGTCCCGTCCTGGGTCCTGCCTTCCGGATTCGTGATCGGCGTCGCACGCATGGGTCTCCATCTGAGCGGCCACCCCACGGCCGGCTACGCCGTCGCCGTCGTGACCGACCCGGCCCTCGTCCTGCTCGCGGGCGTCGTCGCGACTCGGCTCACGGGGCGGCCCTTCTCCGCCATGCCGATCGGCGAGCGGATCCTCGGGGCGACCTTCCTCGTCTATTCGATCGCGGAGTGCCTCGACGCGAGGATGCGGATGCTAGGCGAATACGACCGCCTCGCCTTGCCGATCTGGATCGCCGGGGGCTTCCCGCTCTTTGCCGCCCAGACCGCGCTCGCCATCCATCGCCTCGGTCGCTCCGTGATGGAGCAGGAGGACGTGACGCACTCCTTCGAGGAGCGACTCAAGCTCATCACCCAGGCGACGCGGGACGTCGTCGTCGAGGTCGACGAACGGGGTCGGATCACCTTCCTCGGCCCGAACGCAGACCACCTCGGACTCGCGCCCGGCGGCTCGCTCCTGGGAGCCGACATCCGCGACTTCTACCCGGCGGACACGGCCGAACCGATCGCACGCCAGCTCCTCGACGAAGGTCGCATCACCGAGGACGTGGTCGCCGCTTCGAGGCCACGGCCCTTTCCGGCGAGGACCAGCGCCGGAGGGATCCGCTGGTACGAAACCGAGCTCACCTCCTACCGAACCGCCGACGGCGCATTGCGGGTCCTCGGGCGGCTGCGCGACGTGACCGAGCGGCGCCGCGACGAGCGCGCCGCTGCCGAGCGCGAACGTCGCCTGAATCGCGCCGAGCGGCTCGCCTCCCTCGGAAGCTGGGAGTACCACCCGGAAACCGATTTCGTGTACTGGTCCGACCAGCATTTCCGGCTCTTCGGGCTCGAGCCGCGGCCGGGCGGCCCTCGCAAGCGGGATTTCGAGGATGCGATTCCGCCCGGCTACCGAGAGCGGATGGCGATGGGCTACGTGCTCGGTCTCGAGGTCGACGGGGTGATCGAGCTCGACTATCAGGTGCGACGCGCGAACGACGGGTCACTGCGCACGCTGCGGGTGCTCGCCGAGCTCGATCGCGACGCGTCGGGCCGAATCGTCCGGGTGGCCGGGGCGACGATGGACGTGACCGAGCGGGTCGAGCTCGAGGCGCGCCTCCGCCGGGAGCAGCGACAGCTCCGCATGCTGATCGACTCGAACATCCTGGGGGTCTGCTTCGGCTCCCCGAGTGGTCGGATGACCGAGGCGAACGACGCCTTCCTCCAGCCCCTCGGCTACGAGCAGTCGGACCTGCCGCTCGACTGGATCGCGATCACGCCCGAGGACCTCAGACCGAGGGACCTCGAGGCGATCGAGGAGATCCGGCGGACCGGGGCCGCCCAGCCCTACGAGAAGGCCTTCTTCGCGAAGAACGGCGCGCGGATCCCGATGCTCGTCGGGGCCGCGACGATGGGCGACGACGGGCAGGTCCTCGTCGTCACGCAGGACCTGAGCGCGCGCAAGCGCGCAGAGGCGTATGTCGAGCGGCACCAGAAGCAGCTCGAGCAGACCGTCGCCGACCGGACGCGGGAGCTCGTCGAGTCGAAGAACCGATTGGTCGAGGCCGAGCGTCTCGCGGCGATCGGCACCCTCGCCGCCGGCGTCGCGCATCAGATCAACAACCCGATCGGCGCGATCCTGAACAGCAGCGAGTACGCCCTGCTCTGCGCGGAGGAGGCGGAGGCGGCGGCGATCTACGAGCGGGCCCTGCGCACGAATCTCGCCGAGGCCCGACGCTGCGCACGCATCGTGCGCAGCATGCTGCAATTCGCCCGCGACGAGCCGACCGCGAAGTGGATCGAGGACCTCGGCCGGATCCTGCAAAGGGCCCGGCGCGCGATCGCACCCTATGCGACGGATCGCAGCGCCGAGGTCTCCGTCCACGTCCCGGCCGAGTCGGTCCTCGTCCGGGTGAGCCCGATCGAGATCGAGCAGGCGCTCGTGAACGTGCTGCGCAACGGGATCGAGTCGCGCGACGGGGGCGCGATCGTCGTCGCGTCGCTCGAGACGCGGGACAAGATCGCGCTGATCGAGGTGGTCGACGATGGACGGGGGCTCGACGAGCGGGAGCGCGAGCGGGCCTTCGTGCCCTTCTACTCGACGCGCACGCGGGTCGGCGGAACCGGACTCGGCCTCTCCGTCGCGCATGGCATCGTCACGGATCACGGTGGCACGATCCGCATCGAGTCCGAGGCGGGCGTCGGGACCCGCGTCGTGATCGCGCTGCCCCTCGCGGAGGTCGAGCCGGAGCCGATCGCGCACGCCCCGAGCCCTCCGGACCCGGATTGACCCTCCCTCCGAAACCATCCAGAATCACCGGACGCCGCGGCGAGGACGCGGCCGGAAGGAGGCGAGCATGTCCCAGGCGGAGCAGGAACGACGAATCGTGGACGGAAGCGCGTGGCGCGACTTCTGCCGCGCCCTCGAACGCGCCGGCGAGACCCTGCTCCGGCCCAGCACGCCGGCCACGCCCTTCGATCGCGCCGAAGGCATCCGCTACCTGACCCGGCTCGTGCGCGCGAGCCTCGAGAGCCAGATCGAGTCCGGCGATCCGCGCCATCCGCGCTTCTACCAGCTCTCGAACGAGACGATCAAGATCGGCAACGACAACCCGGACAACATCTATCACAACTGCAATGTCTCGGGCCGCCACGACTACCGCATCCGCGGCAACCTCGGCACGGTTCCCTACCTGAGCTTCGGGACCAAGGCCGGCAGCTACGATCGCGACGGCGAGATGTGGCCGACGGGCCAGATCGATTCGCGCAAGATGCACGTCGAGCCGAACGGCGACTTCGAGATCCTCGTGAGTGCGAAGGAGCAGCCCGGCAACTGGCTGCCCATGCTGCCCGAGAGCGAGATGATCATCGTGCGCCAGACCTTCAACGTCCGCGCCGACGAGACGCCCGCCCGCTACGACATCGAGTGCCTCGATCCGGGCGACGACGCCCGGGCCGACCGCCTCGATCCCCTCGCCCTCGAGCCCGCGCTCGAGCGCGCCGCCAACTTCGTCACCCGGACCTCGAACCTCTTCATCGACTGGATGGAGGACTACGAGCGGCACGTGAACGAGCTGCCCTCGGACGATCAGGAGCGATGCCAGCGCGCCGGTGGCGACGCGAACATCCACTACCTCCAGAGCTACTGGCGACTCGGCCCGGAGGAGGCCCTGCTCGTCGAGGCCGACCGCATCCCCGCGAAGGGCACCTGGAACCTCCAGCTCAGCAATTTCTGGATGGAGTCCCTCGACTACCTGCGTCATCGCATCCACGTCAACAAGGCGACCGCGCACTACGAGCCGGACGGCGGGCTGCGGATCGTGATCGCCCACGACGATCCCGGGCCCGGATTCCCGAACTGGCTCGAGACCTGCGGGCACGACTGCGGCGGCATGCTATTCCGCTGGATCGAGTCCGAGGGCGACCATCCGCCCGTGCGCTGCCGCGTCGTCAAGCTGGCGGACCTGCGCGCCGGAGCCGTGTGAGCGACGCGGCCGACGCGGAGCGCGATCGGACGAGCGGCTGGACGGGCGGGCAGTACTCGCTCTACCGCGTGCTGCTCGCGGTCGGACTCGCGGGCGCGATCGCGACGGGACTCCCGGCTGGAGCGAGCGGGCTCTCTCTGGTCGGCGGCGCCGCCGCGCTGGCCGGCTGCGGCGCGCTCGCGGTCGGCTGGCGGGATCGGATCGTGGCGGTGCTGCTCGGGGTCGGCGTCGTTGCGAGGGCGACGACGATGGAGACGACGTGGCCGGGCGGCCGGTGGCTCGACGGGCCGGGAGTCGGCCTGGCGACGTTCGGCGTGCTGCTGCTGCTCCACGCCTGTGTGCCACCCGCTCCCTTCGGCTCGCTCGACGCGCGGGGACGCATCGACCCGCGCGGTGGCTGGCAGCGACCGCGATGGCTCGGCGACCTCGCATGGGCCTTCGTCGTGCTGGTCGTCGCACGCGGCGCGGCCGTGTCCCTGCTCGGACTCTCGCCCGAGGCCGACCTGCCATCACCCGGCATCGGGCGCGCCTCGGCCGGTCTGGAGCTCGCCCTCGCACTCGGTGGGCTCGCTCGAGGCCTGCGTCCTCGGCTCTGGCTCGCCCTCGGACTGTGGCGCGTGGGTTGGTGGGCGGCCTTCGCGGCGACCTCGCCGGACCCGTGGCCCTTCCTGCTGCTGATGCTCTTCGCCGCGGATCCGGGCTGGTGGCCGGGCCGCTCCGCGGCACTCGCCGATCTCCGGACCACGCGCCGAGACGAGACCGGCAGGGCGCCCCACGCCGTGCTCTACTACGACGGCGACTGCGGCTTCTGCCATCGCAGCGTCCGCGTCGTGCTCTCCGAAGAGACCGGCACACCCGAGCCGCTGCGCCTGCGCTTCGCCCCCCTGCAGAGCGAGCACTTCACCCGACACGTCGCGAGCCGACCCGACGTCGACGTCGACGCGCTCCCCGACAGCATCGTCCTGCGACTGGAAGACGGCCGCCTGCTCACCCGCTCGGCCGCCGCCCTCGAGATCGCCGCGCGACTCGGCGGGGCGTGGCGCGTGCTCGCACGTCTGCTCGGCGCGCTGCCCTCGGCCTGGCTCGACGCCGCCTACGACGCCATCGCCCGCGTCCGGAAGCGCATCTTCGCCGCACCGAAGGACGCCTGCCCGATCCTGCCGCCCGATCTGCGAACGCGCTTCGACTACTGAGCGCCGGCCGGAATCGGCGTCTCGCACCGCCGCGTCGCGACCACGACGACCTCGTAGCCCTCCCGATCGAGGGCGACGGCCGCGTCGCGCACGGCCTCGGGTCGCTCCGTCCGCAGCTGCAGCACGGAGTCCCAGACCGGCTCTCCCCCGCCCATCGGGAAGCCGTCCCGCAAGAGTGCCCAGTCCGCCCGGGCCGCCGCCACGAGCGAGGGCCAACGATCGCGGTAGAGCCGGGCCGAGGCGTCGAAGCGCGCAGTCTCCGTCGGGCGCCGCACGAAGAGGAAGAAATGCTCGTCGCCTTCCTCGCCGTCGACGATCCGCCGCTCGCTCACGGGCAGGATGCGATTGCCGGGCTTGTCCATGAAGGTGAGCTCGTCGGCGCGGATCGCTGCCCCCGCCTCGGAGCCCTCGAGCGTCGCGAAGACCGCATCGATCGCCGCCTTGTCGCGATACCAGAACGCCGAGACGACGTCGAAGGGAGGTCGGCCGAAGAGCTCCGACTCGACGTGGTAGCGGACGTAGCGCAGCAGGCCCGTCATGTGCGGCAGGGCCAACGGGGCATGGACCGACTCGTAGTGCTCGCGGAAGGCCGCTCGATCGAGGTCGGCGCGGCGTTTGATCAGACCGAGGGTGCGGATCATCGGAACGCCTCCACGAGCCACGACCTCCCGGCCGCGTGGTAGCCTCTCGCGCTCGGCGGTCGAGCGACGATCCGGGCGTCCTGGACGCGTCGATCGACGGGGCCTCGAGAGCGAGGGGCCAGTATCCGTCGCCCGTGCGCATCGCGCTAGCGGCGACGCGCCCGCGTGCGGGATCGACGTTCCGCTCCGAGGCCCACGAGGGCCGCCCGATCGACGTCCGAGGGAGATCGACGAAGGTGGATGCGACGTCGGACCGTGCGCGCGGGGTGCTCTCCGGAATGGGAGCGCATCGGGGCCTCTTCGTGCTGGTCTCGATCGCCACCTTCTTCGAAGGCTTCGACACGATGCTCGTCTCCCTCGTCCAGCCCTGGCTGCAGGAGGAGTTCCAGGCCTCGCGCGAGGCCCTGGGCGACGCGCTCGGCTGGTCGAGCGCCGGCATGGTCCTCGCCTTCTTCGTGATCCATCTCGCGGATTGGCTGGGGCGACGGCCGGTCTTCCTCGGCGCGCTCTTCGCCTACGCCGTGCTGACGCTGGCGACGGCGTTCGCACCGAGCCTCGCGACGTTCACGATCCTGCAGGTCTTCGCGCGCATGGCGATGGTCGTCGAGCTCGGGCTCGCCTACGTGATCCTCTCCGAGGAGATGCCCGCGGAGATCCGCGGCCGGGTGAACGGCCTCTTCGGATCGGTCGCCACGATCGGTGCTGCGATGCCCGCATCCCTGCTCGCGCCGCTCGAGGCTGCGGGCCTGGGCTGGCGGGGCCTCTTCCTGATCGGTGCACTGCCGCTCCTCCTCTTCCCGCTCTACGTGAAGCGCCTGCCCGAGACGCGGGCCTTCCGCGCCCGCCCACCGACCCGCTTCAGCCTGCGCGACGAGCTCGCACTCGTCGCCGGCCTCTTCGCGCGTGCGCATCGACGTCGACTCGTGCTCGTGATCGCGCTCTTCCTCGCGATCAACGTCTGGTCGGGCACGGCGCTCTACTTCTTCACGCTCTACGTATTCGGCGAGCGCGGCTTCACGGCGGCGGACCTCGTCTGGCTGCCCGCCGGCACGATCCCCTTCGGATTCCTGGGCTACTCGCTGTCGGGCGTCGCGATGGACCGACTCGGCCGCCGACCCGCAGCGACGCTCTACTTCGTCGCCGCCTTCGCGGCGACGCTGCTCTGCTACCGCTCGACCTGGAGCCCGGCGATCTACCTCGGGTACTTCCTGCTGATCGGACTCGGCGGGATCTGGACGATCGCGATCACCTGGTCGGCGGAGCTCTTCCCGACCTCGGTCCGCGCGACGGCGGCCGGTACGACCAACAATCTCTTCGGGCGGCTGGGCCTCGTCTTTGCCCCGATGCTCGCGGGCCGGGTCACGACGGCGCTGGGCTCGACCGCGGACGCGATCACGCTCTTCTCCGGGATCACCCTGCTCGTGCTGCCGCTCGTCTGGCTGCTCCCCGAGACGAATGCCGCCGTGCTCGACGTAGCCGGCGAGGCGACGGACTGAACGAGATACCCGGAGCGGGGACGAAGCATTATGCTCGGAAGCCCAGCCGAACGACCGGAGCGCCCATGATCCGCACGAATTCGCGTCCGAACCCCCCGTCGCGCGCCGCCTCCGACCGGAGTGGCCGAACCCTTCGGCGCGTGGCTCCGGATCGACCCGTCTCCCGGCCCCGTCGCGTCGCACCTCGCGTCCTGCTCGTCGTCGTGATCCTCGCCGCGCTCGCGCCGACGGGCTGCCGCAAGGCCTGGGACGAGGTGCGGGAGCGCGAGCGGCTCTTCGCCGTCCAGTCCGCGCGGACCGAAGCCCGCCGTGGACAATGCGTCGAGGGACTCGACTCCCTCGATCGCGCCGAGGCCGTGATGGCGATCGGCCTCTACGCGCGCGAGGCGATCACGGCGCGGATCCGCTGCTACGACAAGCTCGGCGAGCAGGAGATGGCCGCCGCCCATCGCCGGATGCTCGAGGACTTCTACACGAGCGAACCGATGGCTCTGCCCGAGGCCGACGGTTCCTCGGTGTTCCGCGTGCGGCAGCTCGAGACCGAGCGCTACGAGTCGCCCCCGGGCTGGCTCGCGATCACCCGCCCGCGCTACACGCCCTACGCGCAACGCTCGAAGATCGTGGGCCGCGTGGTCGTCTCCTTCCGACTCGCCGACGCCGGACGCGCCCGCGAGATCCGCGTGCTCGAGATGCCGCATCCGTTGCTCGGAACCTGGGCGATCGAGGCGATCGCCCGCGCCGAGAAGAAGAAGCGCCTCAAGCAGGATCCCGTGATCGTGCCGAAGGACCTCTACGTGACGACGTTCTCGTTCGAGTGGCGATGGGCCGACGACCCGTCCGGCTCGTCCGACGCCGAGGAGTAGGACGTCGACGGCTGGACGTCAGAGCTCGACCGGCAGCTCGAGGTGCGTCTCGTAGACGAAGTCGCGATGGGCGAGCAGCCCGCGATCGAGTAGCGCGCGCGTCTCGGCATCCCGGGTCGTGAAGGCGGGCCGAAGCGTCTCCGGCAGCGCCATCTGCGCCTCGGGCAGCGGCGCGAGCAGGTTGCAGAAGGTCGCCCAGTAGACGTCGAGTGCCGTCAAACGGTCGCCTAGCAGATAGCGTCCTCCGCGCGCCCGGGACGCCTCGAGCCGATCGACGAGCAGTCCGAGGATCTCGCGGATCCGCACCTCCGCCTCCGCCACCTCCGCCGGACTGGACCGGTACTTGTACCCGAGTCCGTCGCGCGAGGCGTCGGGCTTCGCGAGGATCGGCGCCATCGCCATCAGCCGACGGCACCAGCCGAGCCCCATCTCGCCACAGAGCTCGCGCGCGAGGCCGAACATCTGGGCGCGCGCCTCGGGATCCCGAGGCACGAGCGAAGGCTCGGGGCCGAGCCGCTCGGCCAGCCAGAGGATCTCCTCCCAGCTCGTCCGCGGTCGCTCGTTCCCGTACATCGCCGCCGGATAGGCGTCCTGCCCGGTCCAGACCCGGAGCAGCTCGCGCGGCTCGCCCGGGGCGAGATGCACCTTCACGAAGGGGACACCCTTCACGTGGAAGATCCCGCGCGCCGCCTGGGACCAGGGGCTCGGCATCCCGCGCAGCAGCACGAGGCGAAGACCCGGAAGGTCCATCGCCTGCTGGATGCCGACGAAGCCCTGGCTCATCGATCGATCTCCCCCGTCGGCCGACCCGCTCGACCGGCGACGCTCCTCTCTTCGGCCGAAGCGAGCGCAAGCTACACCAGCGATCGCGGCCGCCCACCGGCGACGCCCCCGCGCCCAGGGGCTACGCTGGCGCGCCGGATCCAGCTACCGCGATCCGACGAAGGAGCTCGCGATGCGCTTCGACAACCGCGTGACCCGCGACCTCGGCGTCGAGGTCCCGATCGTACAGGCGCCGATGGGCTGGATCGCGCGGGCGCAGCTCGCCTCCGCCGTCTCGCAGGCCGGCGCCCTCGGCATCATCGAGACCTCCTCCGGCGAGCTCGACGCGATCCGCGGCGAGATCTCGAAGATGAAGAGCCTGGGCCTCCCCTTCGGCGTGAACATCGCCCAGGCCTTCGTGCGCGACCCCTCGATCGTCGAGTTCGTCGCCGGCGAAGGCGTCCGCTTCGTCACGACGTCCGCTGGCAGTCCGACGCAGTACACGAAGGCGCTCAAGCAGGCGGGCCTCACGGTCTACCACGTCGTGCCGACCCTGCGTGCCGCCCTCAAGGCGGTCGATGCCGGGGTCGACGGCCTGATCGTGGAAGGCGGCGAAGGCGGCGGCTTCAAGAACCCGCGCCCGGTCTCGAGCCTGGTCCTGCTCCCGCTCGTGCGCTCGCGCGTCGACGTCCCGATCATCGCCGCGGGCGGCATCTGCGACGGTGTGTCGATGGCGGCGGCCTTCGCGCTCGGCGCCGAGGGCGTGCAGATGGGCACGCGCATGGTCTCGGCCCTCGAGTCGCCCGTCCACGACGCCTGGAAGCAGGCGATCGTCGCCGCCGCGGAGACGGACACGGCCTTCCTGCGCACGCCGAACGGACCCGCCCTGCGCGCGCTGCGCACGACGACGACGGAGCGCTTCGAGCAGGGAGACGGCGACGCGATGCGGGGACTCGGCGGCGGCGTGCACGCGGTCTACTTCGAGGGACGCCTCGAGGAGGGCGTCGCGCTCACGGGTCAGGTCGCGGGCCGGATCGACTCCGTGCGCCCGGTCGCCGCGATCATCGCGGACACGGTCCGGGAGTTCGAAGAGGCGGCGGCCCGTCTCGCGGCCCAGATCCGCGACTGACGAGCGGATCACCGTCGCCCCGCGCCCCCGCCCCCCGCCTCGTCCCCGCCCCCCGCCTCGAAGCGCCCGAATCGTCCGGCGAGCACCGGGAGCAGCGCGAGGTTCAGGACCGTCGAGCTCGCGAGCCCGCCGAGGATGACGATCGCCATCGGCCCCTCGATCTCCCGTCCCGGCGTCCCCGTCCCGACCGCCAGCGGCAGCAGCCCGAGTCCCGTGACGAGCGCCGTCATCACGATCGGCACGACGCGATCCCGCGCCCCCCGCACCACGAGCGCCCGCCCCCAGGCCGCTCCGGTCTCCCGGACGAGATCCGCATAACGCGAGATCAGCACGATCGAGTTCCGCATCGTGATCCCGAAGAGCGTGATGAACCCGACGAGGGATCCCATCGTGAGCTCGCGGATCGCCGGATCGAATGCCCCCGCCGCGAGGATCGCCAGCACGCCGCCGACGAGCGCGAAGGGCACGTTCACCAGGATCAGCGCGACCGCACGCAGATCCCGGAACGCGAGCCAGAGCACGACGGCGATCCCCGCTGCGACGGCCGCGGATTCGATCTGGAGCTCCCGCCGCGCCTCGATCTGGGCCTGCGCCGTTCCGCGGAACTCGAGATCGGTTCCGGGTGGGAGCGGAACCCCTTTGCGCAGGGTCGCGATCGCCTCGTTCGCGAAGGAGACGGCATCACGCCCACGCGGCACGCAGACCACGCTCTGCCGCCGACGCAGGTCCTCGTGCAGGATCGACTCCCGCCCGCTCGTCAGCTCGACATCGGCGAGCAGACCGAGCGGAACGAGCTCGCCGCCCACACCCCGAACGAGCAGGCTCGCGACGTCCCCGGGCTCGCGCCGAGACGGCTCGTCGAGGATGGCGACGACGTCCACGGGTCGGCCGGCGCGGTGGACCTGAGCCACGACCTCGCCTTGATAGGCGAGGTGCACGGCGTCGAGCACGTCCATCGGCTGGAAGCCGTGCGCGACGAGACGCTCCGGCCGCAGGCGGACCGCGAGCATCGGTGACCCCGACGGCGCCTTGACACGCACCTCCGACGCACCCGGCACGCCCTGCAGCACGGCGGCGACCCGATCCGCCGTGCGCTCGAGGGCGTCGAGGTCGGTCCCGCTCACGTTGACGACGAAGGGAGCCGTCTCGCCGGTCAGCGTCTCGCTCACGCGATCGTCGAGAAAGCTGAGCACTTCGTACTCGATGCCCGGAATCCCGGCCAGGAAGGCACGGACCCGGTCGCCGACCTCCTCCTCGTGCCCGGCGGCGGCGGGCGAGAGCTCGACGTGCATCTCGCTGCGATGCGGTCCCCAGGTGTCCTCACCCTGCTCGGCCCGACCGACCTGCTGCTCGACCGTCGCGATCTCCGGCCAGCCGAGCAGCTCGTTCGATACGCGCCCACCGATCCGGAGCATCTCGTCGATCGACGCGCCCGGCGCCTCCGAGATCTGCAGCACGAGATGACTCTCCCGGAACGCGGGCAGGAAGTCGCCGCCCAGGAAGGGAACGACGCCGATCGCCAGCACGCTCGCGACGAGCGAGACGACGACCAACGGCCGCGGTCGATCGAGCACGCGCTCGAGGAGGCGCTCATAGCGTTCCTTCAGCCAGGTCTGCAGACGCGGCTCGGTCATCGATCGGACGCGCCCGTCGAAGAGGAGCAGACAGAGCGCGGGCGTGACGGTCAGAGCGACCAGCAACGAGAAGGAGACGGCAAGGAGATAGGCCTGCGCCAGCGGCGCGAAGAAGCGACCCGCGATGCCCGAGAGCGTGAGGACCGGGACGAAGACCAGCCCGACGATCAGCGTCGCGTGCACGACCGCGCCACGCACCTCGCCCGAAGCGCGGAGGACGATCTGGAAGACGGGCTCGGGCTCGGCGCGGAGGGCGTTCTCGCGTAGGCGGTGGACGATGTTCTCGACGTCGATGATGGCGTCGTCGACGACCTCTCCGATCGCGATCGCGAGGCCCCCGAGCGTCATCGTGTCGAGGGTCGCGCCGAGCCACTCGAGCGTGAGCACTGCCCCGAGCAACGAGAGCGGGATCGCGACGACCGAGATCGCAGCGGTCCGTACCTCGCCGAGGAAGGGCACGAGCACCAGCGCCACGAGTACGGCGCCGACGACGAGCGAGGAGCGGAGATTGCCGAGCGCCGTCTCGATGAAGGTCGCCGGCCTGTGCAGTCGTCGGAAGAGCTCTACGCCCTGTGCGTCGAAGAGCGGCTGCAGCTCGTCGAGCGCGTGCTCGAGTGCGCTCGTCACCTCGAGGGTATTCGAGCCGTATTGGCTCGATACCGTGAGCAGCACGCCGGGTCGGCCCTGGACCGTTGCGTCGCCGAACTTGAGGGCACCGGTCTCGACGACCTCCGCCACGTCTCCGAGGCGAACCGGCGTACCACCCGACGGGCGCTGCAGGAGCACCTCCGCGAGGATGTCGGCCGTCGGGGACTCGCCTTCGCTCCGGATCGTGATCCGCTGACTCTCGGTGTCGACGAAGCCGGCGCCGACGACGCCCGTCGCGCGACGAGCCGCCGCGGCCACGTCCGCGGGCGCGAGCCCCCGCGCGACGAGCTCGTCGGGATGGATCCGGATCTGCAGCTGCCGGCGCTCTCCGCCGAAGACGTTCACCCGCGCCACACCGGGTACCGAGAGCAGCTTCGGCTGCACCGTCCAGGTCGCGAGATCCCGCAGCGCCATGGCGTCGATCCGCTCGGAGACGAGCCCGATCTTCAAGACGTCCATCGTCGACGAGGTCAAGGGCTCGACCGTCGGCGACGCGACCCCGAGCGGCAGTCGCGACGCCGCGAGGGCGACGCGCTCGTTCACGGCCTGCCGGATCGTCATCACGTCGACGCCTTCCCGGAAGACCGCCTGGATGACCGAGAGGCCCTGGATGGATTCGGAGCGGAGCGTCTCGAGTCCGAGCACGCCGCCGAGCGTCGTCTCGAGCGGGGTCGTGACGAGCAGCTCGACCTGATCGGGCGTGAGTCCCGGCGCCTCCGTCTGGATCGTCACCTGCGGCGGCACGAAGTCGGGAAAGACGTCGAGACGCGCCTTTCGCGTCGCATCCAGCCCGAAGACCAGCACGCCGAGCGCGACCATCGCGACGAGCACGCGATTGCGGAGCGACGTCTCGATGATCCAGGTCAGCATGCGGGGCGCTTCTCCCGACTCAAGGCGATGCGGCGTCCTGCGTCCCGAGGAGCTCGCTCGAGAGCAGCTGCTGTGCGCCCGTCGCGACGACCCGCTCGCCGGGCGCGACGCCGCTCGACAGGAAGCAGTCGTCGCTTCCGGACTCGACCATCACGACCTCGCGCCGCTCGAAGGACCCGTCGCCCAGACGTACGAAGACCAGCTCCCGTCCGGCGTTGCGCAGAATCGCCCGACACGGCACGACGCCCCCCGGAATCGGCCCGCCCCCCGTCTGGATCGACGCGAATACCGGCGTTCCCGGCGCAGGCATCGGCGAGACCACGAGGAAGAGCCAGCCGGCGCCCGGCAGGCCGGGATCGGCGAGCGGGGCGACGCCGACGAAGCGCACGCCCTTCGCGGTCGCCTGCGATCTACGCGTCGTCAGCTCGACGCCCTGCTCGGGGTCGAGGGCCGGCGGATCACCGGGCACGCCCACACGAACGAGCGACGTCTCCCGATCGCGCAGGCGTCGAGCCAGAGCGGAGAGATCGCGATCGCGTTCGAGCTCGGGACCGACGAGGCCGACCAGTCGGGCACGCGCCGTCTCGAGGTCGCTCGCCGCCCGCGCCTCGGCCGCGATCGCGAGCTGCAGGTCGCGGATCGAGGCGTTCTCCTCGTTCCGGGCGAGCGTCCGCACGCGAGCCAGCTCGGCGCGGGTCTGATCGGACGCCGCCTTCGCCGCATCGCGAAGGGCGATCGCCTCCACGATCGGGAGCGGATCGAGAATGCGTCCATAACCGCGGACCCTCGGCCGGATCGTGGCGGGCCGGGTCTCGACGAGCTCGAAGCCGGCCTGCGCATCCGTCGACGCACCGCTCGCCGCGAGGCTCGCGACGGGTGGATCCGCGAGGGCGCTCGCCGGACGGGACGGGAACGCGTGCGTGGCGAGCGTCCAGGACAAGATCGCTGCCCCGAGCAGCGCGAGCGCCCGCCGCGGGTCCATCATCGCAACGTCCCCATCTCGAACAGCTTCCCGCTCGCTTCCCTCGGCTCCACGGCCTGCTCGAGCTGCACGAAGGCGAGACCATTGCGCTCGACCGCATCGAGATAGGCGAGCTGCGCCTGCCCGACCTCGATCTCCTTCGCGACCACCGCCGCCCGGGCGAGTGCGCCCGCCGCACGCGCGTCCCGGGCCCGCACGAGCTGCGCGTTCGCCGTCGCGAGTCGCTCTTCGAGCCGTGTGCGCTCGTCGCGACTGCTTCGGAACGTCGCCGCCGCGGCATCGATCTCCTCGAGGACCGTCAGCTGTACGGCCTCGAATCGGGCCGCCGCGCGAGCGCGGGCGGCGATCGCCTCCGCGATCCCGCCGCGATTCTGGCTGAGGATGGGCAGGCCGATCGTGAGCTGCAGCGACCATCGATCCGTCCCCTGGTCGTACTCGTAGCCGGGCCCGAGCTGCACGTCGGGGTACTGCTTCGCGAGCTCGAGTCGCAGCTCCTCCTCCGTCGCGTCGTACTCCGCCAATGACGCCAACACGTCGGGACGGCCGGTCAGCCCGGCGCGACGGAGTGCGGAGGCGTCGAGCCCCCGCACCGCCTCGCCCACGGCATCGATCGCCGGATCGAGCACGAGGTGCTCGAGCGAAGCCAGCGGAACACCGAGCGCCGTCGCGAGGGCTACGCGTGCCTCGACCTCGAGACGCTGGGCCGCAACACGATCGGCCGCAGCCTGCGCGACGGCCGCCCGCGCCTGATCGACCTCGCCCGCGGAGACCGCCCCCGTCACCCGCTTCTGCTCGAGCTGGTCGAGCAGCTCGTGCTGGAACGCTTCGAGCCGCTCGCGCACGAGCCGGCGGCGCTCACAGGCGCGCGTCGACAACGCGGCCCGGAAGACCGCTTCGCGCACGAGCCAGAGGTCCCGCTCGAGCGTCGAAGCGCTGCCACGCGCGCGAGCCTCCGCCGCCGCGATCCGACGCCGACGCTTGCCGGCCGTCTCGAAGTAGAAGGTCGGACGGATGCTCGCGATCCAGGGCGAGACGGCGCTCGTCGGACCCGCGACCCGTGTGGGCTGGATCTGGAGCGTCGGGTTCCGCAGCTGCGCGACCGCGCGACGATGGGCCTCCGAGAGCGCGCGATCGGATCGGGCGATCGCGAGCATCGGGTGGTGGACGATCGCCGCCGCCAGCAGGGCGTCCAGGCTCCAGACCTCGGGCGGCCAGGCCTCGACCGGCTCGCCACGCCACAGGGCGAGCACCTCCCGGACGTCGGCCGAGGACGGCGATCGTTCGTCCAGTCGGTCGGCGGAGGCCTCCGCAGAGAGGGGTGCGGGCGGCGCGTGCAGACAGCCTGCGACGCAGAGCGACACGAAGGCGAGTACGACGGGGATCCGGATCGTCATGAGGGGTTTCTATCGGACGCCGCCCGCCCGTCCCAGATCGGATCGCGTTCATGAACGCTTCTTCATCTTCGCTGCCTGGCCACCGGATGGCGTTCCTGCGTACCTTCTCGGCGGTCGACGGCGTGAACGAGCACGACGAGGGGAGCACGTGAGGATCCTCTTCCTGGAGGACGACGTCCGGACGGCGCAGACGCTTCGGCGTGGGCTCGAAGGGCAGGGATTCGAGGTCGCCCACGCGGCGGACGTCGCGGCGGCGATCGCGCAGCTCGCCGAGGGACCGATCGATGCGGCGATCCTCGACGTGATGGTTCCGGGCGGCAGCGGGTACGACGTCCTCGAACGGATCCGCGAAAGCCGGCTGCACGTGCCCGTGCTGATGCTGACCGCCCTCGACGGGATCTCGGATCGCGTCGAGGGGCTCGATCGGGGCGCCGACGACTACCTCGTGAAGCCCTTCGCCTTCGCCGAGCTGCTGGCGCGGCTGCGCGCACTTCTCAGGCGTCCCGCGAAGCGCGTCGACCCGATCCGGGTCGACGGGCTCGAGATCGATCCGATCCATCGCCGCGTGCTGTGTCAGGGCCACCGCCTCGACCTGACCCGCACGGAATTCGATCTCCTGCTCGCGTTCGTCGAACGACGCGGGGAGGTCCTCAATCGGGCTCTGCTGCTCGAGCTCGTCTGGGGCTACCGCTTCGACCCCGGCACGAACGTCGTCGATGTGCACGTCAATCGCCTGCGTCGGAAGCTCGAGCCGCTCGATCCGATCCGCACGGTGCGGGGGGTGGGCTATGCGTTCGATTGATCGATCGAAGCGCATCGCCCGGCGCGTCGACGTGCGCGTCGGCGCGAATCTCGCCGTCCTCTTTGCTCCCCTGGTCGGGGTCGTACTCTTCGGGCTGCACCTCTTCTCGGCGAACGAGCTCCTCGAGCTGACGATGGGTGAGCTGGACGAGCGCCTCGACCAGATGGCCTCCGCCTGGAAGGAGGTGGACGCGGAGCGGCGTGAGACGATGTGGTCCGTGCTGACGGAGCAGCTCGCGCGGGACGGCGGTGGATTCAGCGTTCGCGACCAAGCGGGCGATGTCCTCGTCGCAGGTGGGTCACGCTCCGATGCTGCTGCGACGTCGCAGGGGTGGCGATGGCTCCAGCCGGTTGGCATCGGCGCAGGCGAGGACCTGATCGCGAGTCGACGGCTCGCGCCCGGGAGGACCGCGACGATCTGGATCTCGAGCGATCGCTTCGTGCAGGAACGCGACGAGCTCCTCTTCGGCTTCTGGCTGAGCCTCGCGATCGGCGTCGGACTCGTGACGATCGTCGCCCTCCCGGCCACGCGCCGCGCACTCGCGCCGCTGCGAGAGGCGACCCGGGTCGCGGAATCGATCGAGCCCGCGCGACTCGGCGCCCGACTTGCGACCCGCGGCACTCGCGACGACGTCGATCGACATGCGCTCGCCGTCAATCAGCTGCTCGACCAGATCGAGTCCGGCCTGGCGCGCATCACGAGCTTCAGCCACGAAGTCGCCCACGAGCTCCGCACCCCGGTCCACCGCATCGCGAGCGCCACGGAGCTCTGGCTCCTCGAGCATCCGGAGGAGGACCCCTCGACCGCCACGATCGAGGAGATCCATCGCACCGCCGAACAGATCGCGCGGCTCGTCGAAGGCCTGCTGCTGCTCGCTCGCGGCGAGGGGGACCAGCTCGGTCCGCGGATGCAGGAGATCGACGCCTCGGAGCTCTGCGAGACGCTTCGCGAGATCTACGGCCCGGCCTGCGAGGAGGCCGGGATCCGCTTCGAAGTCGAGTGTCGGGTCGGACGGGTCCGAGCCGACGTCGCCCTGATGCTGCGCGCCCTCGGCAACCTGCTCGACAACGCGCGGCGACACGTGCCGGCCGGCGGCTTCATCCGGCTCAGGGCGACGACCGACGCCGTCGAGCCCGATTTCGTGGCCTTCGAGGTCGAGGACAGCGGCGCGGGCATCCCGATCGCCGAATGGACGCGCGTATTCGATCGCTTCGCCCGGACCGACGACTCGGACCGCAGCGGTCTCGGACTCGGCCTCCCGATCAGCCGCGCGATCCTGCGCGCGCACGGCGGGGACGTCGAGCTGCGCGAGGGATCGTGTCCGGAGGCCGGGGCGCGTTTCGTCGCGCGCTGGCCGAGAGGGGCTTCCTGATCCGACGAACGACGGGGATTCTCGGGGCGTCTCCGCCTGGCCCGCGACGCGACGGGCGTGCCGACGTCGTCGCGGACTAACCCGCGGCGCGCTCGAGCACGACCACGGGAATCCGCCGCTCCGTGCGCTCGCGGTAGACCTCGTACTCCGGCGAGCGCGCGACGAGCGCGTCCCAGATCGCCTCCCGCTCCTCGCCTTCGGCATCCCGCGCCACGCAGTCGACGCGCTCGCGGCCGACCTGCACCCGACAGCCCGGCGTAGCGCGCAGGTTCAGGTACCAGCCCGGATGCCGGGGCTCTCCCAGGACGGACGCGATCACCACGAAGTCGCGTCCCCGCGGCAGATAGGTGAGCGCCGTCTCCCGGCGGGTCCCCGTCCTCCTCCCCGTCGTCTCGAGCAGCAACACGGGGAGGCCCACCAGCTCTCCGCCGATCCGCCCGCCCGACCATCGATAGAGCCGCGGATGCCAGCGCCAGAAGAGCTCGACCCATCGACTGCGCACCAACGCCATCGTCCCCTCCCCGGGCTCGTCGCCCCGCTCCTCAGTCGGCCGCCGACAGGTCACGCACCACGTCGTCCCAGACGTCCGGATCCCGCGTCCAGTGAGCGACGAGACTGACCCGATCGGCGCGTCCCCCGAAGCGTTCGCGCACCCGCGCGGCGACCTCGCCGATCGGTGCGCAGATCGCGATCGCCTCGAGCAGCTCGTCCGAGACGAGCCCCGGCATGTCGGCCCAGCGTCCCTGCTTCGTGAGTGCGTTCAGCTCGGGCTGCAGGTCCCCCCAGCCGTGCACGTCGAGGACGGGACGATAGGCGGGGGTCGACGCATAGAAGGCGATCTGCTGCTTCGTCGACTGGCGCATGCGCTCGACCTCCTCGTCGGTCGCACCCGTCGCGATCATGACCTGGACGGAGATCTCGAGGTCGTCGCGCGAGCGACCCGCGCGCTCGAGTCCGCGCTCGAGCGCCGGCAGGGTCAGCTTCTCGAAGCTGTCCCGCGAGCCGAAGGGATGCAGGAAGAAGCCGTCCGCGACCTCGCCGCAGACCTCGGTCATCTTCGGGCCGACTCCGGCGAGGAAGATCGGCGGCAGCCCGTAGGGCGCCTTCCCCGGGCTGAACATCGGCGTCATCAACGTGTGCTGGTAGATCTCGCCCCGGAAGTCGAGGCGACCGCCCTCCTCCCAGCAACGCCAGATCTCCTTGATCGCGAGCACCATCTCCTTCATGCGCGTCACGGGCCGAGACCAGGGCATCCCGAAGCGTTTCTCGACATGCGGGCGGATCTGCGTGCCGAGCCCGAGCAGGAAGCGCCCCTTCGAGAGCGTCTGCAGGTCCCAGCCGATGTTCGCGAGGATCATCGGATTGCGCGCGAAGCCGATCGCGACCGCCGTGTAGAGCTGGATCCGCTCGCTCGCCCGGGCCGCCAGCAGGAGCGGGAAGAAGGGATCGTGGGGCCCCTCGTAGGTGAACGCGCCGGCGTAGCCCCGGGCCTCGAGCCGTGACACCTCCGCTTCCGGGGCATCGAAGGAGTAGAGCGGGGCATCGACCTTCATGCGAGCAGGAACCTCTCGGCACGGTCCGGCGCCGGCCTCGGGTCGCGGGCGACGAGCCGTGAAGCGCCGCGGGGGCGGCGATGGACGGGTCCCGAACGATAGCCACTCCCGGGCGGAGCCGAGTACCGCCCCCTATGCTCGCGACCACGCCCACGGGCGCCTGGCCGCGCACGACCGGAGGAATCCATGATCACGCTCTACACCGCTCCGACGCCGAACGGCTGGAAGGCCTCGATCACGCTCGAGGAGCTCGGCCTGCCCTACGAGACCCGCGCCATCGACCTCGGGAAGAACGAGCAGAAGGAGGATTGGTTCCTCGCGATCAACCCGAACGGCCGGATCCCCGCGATGGTCGACCACGATCCGGCCGGCGGTGGCGGCGACGTCGCGATCTTCGAGTCGGGCGCGATCATGCTCTACCTCGCCGACAAGGCCGGCGCCCTGATCCCGAAGGACGTCGCGGGTCGCGCGCGGGCGATCTCGTGGCTGATGTTCCAGATGGGCGGCGTCGGGCCGATGATGGGTCAGGCGAACGTCTTCTACCGCTACTTCCCCGAGAAGATCCAGGCAGCGATCGATCGCTACCAGAACGAGTCGCGGCGACTCTTCGAGGTGCTCGAGCGGCGGCTCGCCGAGAGCGAGTGGCTTGCCGGCGATGCCTACTCGATCGCGGACATCGCGAACTTCTCCTGGGTACGGATCCACGGCTGGTCGGGCGTCCCGCTCGACGGCCTCGGGCACGTCGAGCGATGGCTGGCGCGGATCGAGGAGCGGCCTGCCGTCCAGCGCGGGCTGGCGGTGCCGGCGGCGATGCGCGATCTCGAGACCGAGCCCGACGCGGAGACGGCGGATCGGATCAAGGAGACGGCGCGCGGCATGCTCCAGCGCTGACGGGCGGGTATGTCGAGGGGCGGGGCCCGGTCCGTGCTAGGCGTCGGGATGCATCAGATGCCAGTCGGTCGCGGACTGGTAGGCGCGGCCGAGGGCGAGGAGACGATCCTCCTCGAGGTGGCGGCCGACGAGCTGGAAGCCGATCGGGCCTCCATCGGCGTCGAAGCCGCCGCATAGCGTCAGGGCAGGAGATCCCGAGAGGTTGAAGGGCGACGTGAAGCGCGTCGCGGTCGCGGCGCGCGGATCCCCATCCATCGCCATCAGGTTCGTGCCCGCCGCGAATCGCCCAGGGATCACGGGCGCGAGGAGCGCATCGACCTGCTCGAAGACGCCTTCCAGGCGGCGCGCGAAGGCGAGACGCGTCTGCCACGCCCGGGCGACCTGGCGCGCCTCGACGGCGAGGCCCTGCTCGATCATGCCGCGCAGCTCCGGTCCGTAGGCCTCGGGCGCGCGGGCGAAGGGCTCGGCGTGGGCCTCGGCGATCTCCGTGGCACCCAGCCAGACCCACGCGCCGAGCGCCTCCCCCACGTCGGGCAGCGCGAGCTCGACGATCTCCGCCCCGAGCGATCGGAAGACCTCGAGGGCCGCCCGCGTCGTCGCGACGACCTCGGGATCGACGCCCTCCTCCGCATGACGTGCGTCGTAGCCGATCCGCTGGCCCCGCGCGCGCGGAAGCAGCGCCCGACCGAGCGGAAGCGGCGGATTCTTCGCGAGGCTCCAGGGATCGCGCGGGTCGTGCCCAGCCAGCACGGCAAAGACCCGGGCCACGTCGTCGACGGAACGCGCCATGGGACCCACGTGATCGAGCGAGGGGGCGAGCGGATACACGCCGCGCAGGGAGACGCGTCCATGGGTCGGCTTGAGGCCCGAGAGCCCGCAGGCCGACGAGGGGAATCGGATCGAGCCACCCGTATCCGTACCGAGTGCTGCGACGCAGAGCCCGGCCGCGACCGCAACGCCCGACCCGCTCGAGGAGATCCCGGTCCATCGATCCGCGCGCCAGGGATTGACCGGTGGGACGATGCTCGGATGGTGGGTGACGAAGGCGCCCTCGGTCATCTTCACCTTGCCGAGCACGATCGCGCCCGCGGCCTCGAGGCGGCGGACGACCTCCGCATCCTCCTGCGCCGGCGGGTCGCCGAGCACGGTCGTGCCGGCTCGGGTCGGCTCGCCGGCGACGTCACAGAGGTCCTTGAGCGCGACACCCACACCGTGCAGCGGCTCGAGGGGCAGACCCTGACTGCGACGTCGCTCCGCCTCGCGATCGAGCGCGTCGGCGCGAGCCCTGACCCGCTCCGGCCACAGCGCCGACCAGGCGGAGAGGCTCGGCTCGAGTCGCTCGACGCGCGCGAGGGTCGCGTCGGCCAGCGCCCGCGCGCTCGTCGCGCCGGCTGCGAGCGCCGTCTGGATCGCCTCGACCCCCAGCCAGGTCGTGTCGTCGCGCGTCATGCTCTCCCTCCGCCGGCAGGCTCCGCATGATACCCGGCGGCACCCGGGCGGACGCAGGCGGGCCGGGCCGCTAGCCTGCCCGTCGATGCACGACCCGACCGACGAGTCGCAGGATGCCCGGGGCCCCGGCTCGGCCGCGTCTTCGACGGCGTCCGCGGAGCAGGGCCTCGAGCTCGAGCCCGAGCAGCTCTCCGCTGCGGCGCTGCGGGGGCTCGTGGAGGAGTTCGTGACGCGCGAGGGCACGGACTACGGGCATGGCGAGTGGTCGCTCGACGAGAAGGTCGCCCAGGTGCTCCGGCAGCTCGACGCGGGCGAGATCCGGATCGTCTTCGACCTCGAGTCGGAGACGGCGAGCCTGGTGCCCGTCGGGCGCTGAGCGCGAGGATCGGGGCGCTCGAACGGGGCTCCGGAGGCCGCCAGGAAAGGGCGGACCGGAAGGAATCAGGCGGGCGGCCCGGAGACCGGGGCCGTGAGGGTCGCCGGGACCGGCCTGGCCGCGCGCGACGCCTCCCGCTCCTGCTCGAGCTTCTGCATCCGCCGCCAGAGTACGAAGACGAGGGTGCCGAGGGCGAGCAACGGCAGGGCGGACATGAAGATCGTCGAGAGCAGGAAGGCGAGCTGGTTCTCCTCGTCCCGGCCGGCCGTGCAGACCGAGCAGGCGAGGGTCGCCTGCGGCGCCACCACGATCATGGACACGAGGAGTCCCGACCCGAGCGCGCGCAGGGCGCGCCAGGACGGTCGCGCGTTCGTCGTGCGAGCCCGGATCACAGGTAGACCCGCCAGTAGATGAGCGGCCAAGCGCCGACGACGAAGTACCAGAGCACGGCCGCCGTCGCGAGCTGACTCGCGTGCAGCCAGCCGCGCTCGAGCCGGCGCCAGGTCCGGAAGAGCAGCCAGATCGCCGCGATCGCGTGCAGGGCGTGCGTCCCCACGATCAGATAGAAGAAGCTGCCGAGGGTCGAGGACGTGAGCGTCAGGCCCTGGGCGAGCATCGACGCCCACTCCCAGCCCTGGAAGAGGACGAAGAACGCCCCGAGCACGATCGAGCCGACGAGGGGGGCGCGGGCGGCGCGGCGGCTCTCGGCGAAGCGGCGCTGGGCGAGGATGAGCAGCGCCCCGGAGACGAAGAGCGCCAGCGTGTTGATCGCGGTCTCCTCGAAGGGAAGCCGCGGCTGGTTCGGCGGGGGCCAGATCGCCGACGAGGCGCGCACGATGCTGAAGGCGCTGATCATGCCCGCGAAGAGCATGATCTCGGTCATGACGAAGAGGACCATGCCGAGCACGCCGTTCGAGACGACGCGGGGCTCGCCGCGCTCCTCGGCGACGAGCCGCATCCTGGACGATTGGTAGGAACCCACACTCATGCCTCGTGCTCCCCACCCCCCGTGTTCAAACTAGATTCCGATCCGGGATGCGTCCAGCGAGACGGGCTCTCGGCGGACGAAGACCCATCCGGGACCCGGGGCCATGCGGGCCACGGGCCGGGCCGGACCCGGGATCAGTGGTGCGCCGGCGCTGCCTCGCCGCCGTGCGGCGCCTCGCCGTGACCGCCGGCGCCATGGTGCCCGGCGGCGCCGGAGGCCACTTCTGCGGCGTAAGCGGCCTCGGCCTGGATCCACGCGGGCTTCACCCAGTTCGTGCCGTGGTTCTTCATCACGTCGGGCGCCGTGCCGGCGAAGAAGAGCAGCATGAAGACCAGCGTCGTCGCGACGGCGTAGGTCACGAAGCGCGGCGTCAGGTTGATGTGCATGAACCGGACGGCGACGAGGTACGCCTTGACGACGGCGATGCCGAAGGCCGTGATCAGCGTCAGGACCGGGTGCCCGAGGAGCGGGCCCAGGACGGAGATCAGGAGCAGGACGAGGAGGATCGCCCAGGTCTTGACGTAGAACTCGTCACCGTGTGCTTCGTGTGCGCTCATGGTTTCGGCCTCGCCTCCTACTTCGCGATGTAGAGGAGCGGAAAGAGGAAGATCCAGACGACGTCGACGAAGTGCCAGTAGATGCCGATGATCTCGACGCGGTGGAGCTCGAGGTTCTTCTTGGCGGTCTGCGCGACGAAGAGCATGATGATGCAGCCCGCGATCACGTGGAGCGCGTGGATGCCGGCGGCCGTGTAGTAGAAGGACCAGAAGGTGTTGGCCGTGATCGTCATGCCGTGACTGATCTCGGTCGTCCACTCGTAGGCCTTCACGCAGATGAAGAGGAGCCCACCGCCGCAGGTCAGGTAGAGCATCTTCGCCGCGCGCGGACCGTCGCCCCGCTCCGCCGCCTGATGGCCGAGCACCGCCATCAGGCTCGAGGTCAGCAGCACGAAGGTGTTGAAGCCGCCGATCCAGGGATTGGTCGCGGCCGCGTAGTCCGCCCAGACGCCATGGGCGAGACGGTGCATGATGTACGACCCGAGCAGACCACCGAAAATCACGATCTCCGACGCGATGATCCACCACACCGCCAGGCGGGCCGTCGGCATGCCTGCAGCGCTTCGCGTCGTTGCAATCGGTCTCGCGGACATTCTCACTCCAATCCCGGGCGGGCCGTTCGAGCGGTCCCTGCCCTCGCTTCGCTTCGACCGCGCGGGCCGATCCGATCCTTCACGCCGTCACGCACGCGGCCGTCCGGGCCGCGCACGTCGAACCGCCTCAGGCCGGCTCGTTCTGCGGCCAGTAGTCCTTGTCGTGATCCGGGTGGCTGTACTCGTAGGGACCGCGGTAGCAGGTCGGGAGTCCCTCGGGCCAGTTGCCGTGGGGCGGCGGCGAGGTCGCCGTCCACTCGAGCGTGCCCGAGTTCCACGGGTTCTTGCCGGCGGGCGGACCCGACATCCAGCTCTTGATCACGTTGTAGAAGAAGATCACCTGCGCACCGAGCATCACGACCAGCGAGATCGTCGCGAGCTGGCGCAGGTCCTGCTGCCAGGGCTGCGCGAGCTCCGGGAAGTTCGTGTAGTCGTAGATGCGGCGATGCTGGCCCGAGGCGCCGAGCACGAAGAGCGGCAGGAAGATCAGGTTGAAGGGGATGATCGTCAGCCAGAAGTGCAGCTTGCCGAGGCCGTCGTTCATCATCTTGCCGAACATCTTCGGGAACCAGAAGGTGAAGCCGGCGTAGGTTCCGATGATCGCGATCGGGTAGAAGGTGTAGTGGAAGTGGGCGAGCACGAAGTAGGTGTCGTGCATGTAGATGTCGTTGCCCGACGCGCCCAGGAAGATGCCCGTGATGCCGCCGATCAGGAACTCGAAGACGAAGGCGAGCGCCCAGAGCATCGGCGTCGTCAGCGTGATCTTGCCGCCGTAGAGCGTCGCGATGTAGACGAACATCATCTCCGCGATCGGGACCGAGATGAGCAGCGTCGTGACCGTGAAGACGTTCGCCATGCGGGGATCGATGCCGGCGATGAACTGGTGGTGGGCCCAGACCGTGAAGGAGAGGACGCCCGTGCCGATCGCCGTGTAGAGGACCGTCTTGTAGGCGAAGAGCTTCTTGCGAGAGAAGACCGTCATGACCTCGGCCACGATTCCGACGGCCGGCAGGAGCACGACGTAGACCTCGGGATGACCGAAGAACCAGAAGAGGTGCTGCCAGAGGATCGGATCGCCGCCGCGGTCCGGGTCGAAGAAGGCGGTGCCGAGCTGCTGGTCGAAGATCATCATGATGCCGCCGGCGAGCAGCGGGCCGACCGAGAGCATGAAGAGGATGCTCGCGATCACGATCATCCACACGACCATCGGGATGTCCCACATCTTCATGCCGGGGGCGCGGCTGTTCATCGCGGTCGTGATGAAGTTGATGCCGCCGAGGAGGAAGGCGACGAACTCGAGCGCCACGGCCGTGATCCACATGGTCGAGCCGATCGGCGTCAGGCTGTATTGCGCCTTGGTCGAGAGCGGGGGATAGGCCGTCCAGGCGCCACCGAAGGCGCCGCCCTCGACGAAGAAGGAGGCGATGATGATGATCGCCGAGATCAGGAAGATCTGATAGCTGAGCCGGTTGATCTTCGGGAAGACCATGTCGTCCGCGCCGATCATCAGCGGGATCAGGTAGTTGCCGAAGGCCGCGATCAACACGGGCATCGCGACCCAGAAGATCATGACCGAGCCGTGGCTCGTGACCAGCGCGTTGTAGTCCGCCGGCGTCACGACGCCCCAGAAGGGCACGTCCATTCCGGGAAAGGCGAGCTGCATCCGGAATGCGTAGGCGAAGAAGCCGCCGATCAGCGCCATGAACATGCCCGTGAACATGTACTGCATGGCGATCATCTTGTGGTCGAGCGGGAAGACGTACTTCTCGAGGAAGCTCATCTCGTGATGGTCGTGATGACCATGCTCCTCGGCGTGCCCGACGTGGATCGTCTCGGCCATGTCAATCTCTCCTGGGGATGCGTGCCTGGCGGTCGGCCTGGATGTCTGCCTGGATGCCTGATGGGATGGCTGCCGGAATGGGTCGAGGCGCTACGCCCTCTGATCAGCGCTCGGCGACTTCGAGCTCGGGCGCCGACGCCTTCGCGAGCGAGAAGGGCGAGTTCTCGGCCACCCAGGCCGCGTGCTGGCTCGGGGTCTCGATGTGGATGCGGGCGGGCATCAGGCCGTGGCCGATGCCGCAGATCTCGGCGCACTGGATGTCGTACTCGCCCGCGAGGGTGGGCTCGAACCAGCCCGTGATCACGCGACCGGGGATCGCGTCCTGCTTGAGGCGGAAGACCGGCACGGAGAAGTTGTGCAGGACGTCCTTCGACTCGAGCTTGTAGTGGTAGAGCGTGTCCTTCGCGACGTGCAGCTCGTTCACGGTCGTGATGTCGTCGGCGGTGTCGAGGGTGTTGTCGGGGCCGGGGTGGACGAAGGTCCAGGCCCATTGCTGGGCGATCACGCGGACCGTCGACTCGGCCTCGGGCAGGTTCTGCTTGACGTTGTACCAGACGTTCACGGCGAAGATCACGATGATCACGTCGAAGACGAGGATCGGGACGTGGGCCCTGTGGATCCACTTCATGTACTCGTGCTCGTAGCCCGTGATGTACATCGCCTTGTCGACCTTCTTTGCCGCGAAGCGGAAGATGAAGGCGAAGAAGAGGTAGCAGGCGATCAGGAAGGGCACGCCGACGAGCAGCGTGATCAGATCGAAGAGGAAGCCGATGTCTCGGGCATAGCTCGACGCGGCGGGTAGAAGGCTCTCGAGGATCATGTCTCACTCCATGGCCGGAGGCATCGTTCGTTCGGAGGTTCGGGGCCGTCGGGCCGCGGCGGCGACGAGTCCGGGGATCGGGACGTCTAGAGGATGAAGAGGAAGACGATCGCGATGAAGCTCAGGACGCCCACCATCGAGACCGCGAAGAGGCGATCGGAGAGCGCCTCGGCCGAGGGCGGCACCCATTCGTCGTGATTCGAATCGCTCATGTCTTGCTCCGGCTCCCTGGCTCGTTCTGGATTTCGTTGCGGTCGCTCGCGGTCCTACTTGTCGAGCGACTGGATGTGCGCGATCACGTCGAGGATCGCCTCGTCGCTCGGCAACGTCGCGACCATGCCGATCATCGCCTGCCCGAGGTTGTCCCGCGGATTGCTGCCGCGGATGCTCGCCTTGTACTTGCGGATCGACTCGAGGAGGTACCAGTCGTTCATCCCGACGAGCGGGGGCGCACCCATGCCCTGGTTGCCCGAGCCGTTCGGCATGTGGCAGGCGCTGCAGACGGCGTAGTAGCCCGCGCCGCGACCCGCATCGCCGTGGGCCTCGAGGGCCGGCGCGGGATTCGTCGCCGGCAGGCTCGCGACGTAGCCCGCGACCGCCTTGGCGTCCTCGTCGGTCCGCAGCCACTGCGACATCGGGTACATGCGGAGGCCGCCCGTGTCCTCGGCGTGCAGGCCGCGGATGCCCGCGCGGAACTTGTTGAGCTGGGCCTCGAGGTACCAGGCCGGCAGGCCGGCGATCGCCGGAGCGAGGGCGTCGCGATTGCCCTCGCCCGCCGTGCCGTGGCACTGCGTGCAGAGCGCGAAGAGCTGCTCACCGCGTGCGCTCGAGGCGGCTTCGCCCTCCGCGCTCGCGAGCGTGGCGAGGCCCAGGGATCCGAACGCGATCGCGAGGAGTCCCACGACCGTTCGCGTCACGCCTGCCCGAGCGTTCCCGCCCGGAGTGAGTCGTCCACTACGCATACGCACTACGCTCATCCTCTCTCCGCTTCGCTGCTTTGCTTCGCTCGGCTCGAGGCCGTTCGTTCGACGGGCTTCGTCTGCGTCGGACCGCGCGAAGCGCCGCTCTCGACCTCGTACGAAACGACCCGAACCGACACGCCCGACCGCATCGGCTGCGGCTCGCGCCTGCTGTCGACGATGCCTCCGGAAAAGCCCGGAGGCGGGGCTGGGAGCGCTTCAGGGGGGCGTTCTCGACCGGCAGAAACGTTCGCGAGGTAGCCCATCGCATTCGGATTCGTCAAGACCGACGGGCCTCTTCGCGACTTCGACACCCGCCCGGACGCTTCGCTGCGTCGCGCACTCGAAGCGGCCGCAACGAATCGCTGCATCCGTTCACGCACCATCCATCCGCCTCGATCACGCGTCTTCTCCACCCCACGCGCCACCTCGCGCTTCCGACCCGAACCCCGACCCCGACACGTTCGTCTCGCGCCACAGCTCAAGCCGGGGGATTGAAGGGGTAGAGCAGCAGGTAGATCAGCACGCCCGTGACCGAGACGTAGATCCAGACGGGCCATGCCACGCGCGCGAGACGGCGATGCCGGTCGCGTTCGTCGCGGAGCCCGAGCCGGATCAGCGCGATCGCGAAGACCGGCACGCTCATCGCGAGCAGCACGTGCGACGCGAGCAGCAGCAGGTAGGCCGTCTTGGCGAGACCCGTCGCGTTGAAGGTCGTGTTCTCGAAGCTGCGCGATGCCTTGTGCGCCACGTATAGAAGAAGGAAGAGGCTCGACACGCCGAAGGCGCAGGACATCACGAGCTTGTGGCGAACGACCTCACCCCGCCTGGCCAGCGAGCGGCCATGCAGGAGCAGCACGGTCGCCGTCGCGTTGAGCGCGGCGTTGATCGGCGGGAGCACGGAGAGGTCCATCGTCCGGCGGACCCTAGCAGTCGCCCCGACCCCGAGAACGCAACCCCGTGCTGCGCTCGCCCCCGTTCCACCCGCCGTGCCGCGCCCACCCCGCCCGGCTCCACCCGCGGGCTCCGCGGGCCGCGCTCAGATCCGGCCGAGCGCCCGCTCGAAGAGGGCCACCGTCGTCGCGTGGAGCAGGTCGCCGACCTGCCGATCGGCCCGGCCCGAGCAGGCCCGGGCATGGGTGCCCTCGAGGATGATCCCGAGGCGGTAGCAGGCGAGTACGACGTACCAGTCGATCGCGTCGAGCGAGCGGGCGGACCGCTCGCCGTAGTGCGCGACCAGCTCGGCCGCGCGCGGCAGGCCTTCGATCACCCCGTTCACGCTGCCGAGCGCCGAGCGACCGTCGTCGTCGGGCCAGCCCGCGACGAGCGCGCCGAGATCGAGCAGCGGATCGCCGACCGTCGCGAGCTCCCAGTCGACGATCGCCGCGAGCGATGGACCCGTATACGAGAAGAGGACGTTCGCGATGTGGTAGTCGCCGTGCAGCAGACCGGGCTCTTCGTCCGGTGGCCGATTCGCCTCGAGCCAGTCGGCGACGCGCTCGACGCCCGGGATCTCCGGTCCCGGGTAGCCTTCGAGCTCCGCGTAGCCCTCGAGCTGATGTCGCCACCGCGAGACCTGCCGCTCGAGATAGCCCTCGGGCCGCCCCAATCCCTCGAGTCCGATCGCGCGCGGATCGAGCGCCGCGAGCGAGGCAATCCCTTCGACCATCGCGAAGCCCATCCCGCGCCGGATCGCCGGATCCCCCGCGTGCAGCGCCGGCAATCCCCGCGTCGCGTTGAAGCCCTCGACCGGCTCCATGAGATAGAAGGAAGCACCCATCAGCGCCTCGTCGGGACACGCGGCGACGAGACCGGGATGCGGCACGTCCGAGCCCGCGAGCGCAGCGAGCACCCGCGCCTCCCGTCGCATCGTCTCGTCGCTGTTCGCCCGCTTGTGCAGCGGCGGCCTCCGCAACACATAGGCGTGTCGACCGCGCTCGAAGCGGAGCAGCACGTTCTGCGTCCCGCCCGTGAGTCGTTCGACGCGCTCGATGCGACCCGGCGGCAGACCCTGGTCGTCCATCCAGGCCTCGAGCAGGTCGAGGTCGATGCCTTCGATCTCGCGCGACGGCGGCGCGTCCATGTCCGACCGCTCCTCCATCTTCCCGGCGACTCCTGCCCGTTCGCTCCTGCCCGGGCGCTCCGCACGGACCGCGCTTCGCCGACGCTTGCGACCGCGCGTCGCGCAGCCGGTCCCGACCCGAGCCACCTTACCACTTCGACGCGCCCGACGAGGCGCTACGCTGGCCGCCCGATGACCCCTTCCCCCGGCTCCCCGCAGCGTGACGCCGCGCCCCGATCGCCGGGTGGTCGGCTCGAGGCGGCGGATACGGGCGAGGCGGCACGACACGCGCTCGGCCCCTGGCGTGCGGCGCTGCTCGAACGGCTCGAGTCGCGGGGCGGCTATCGATCGTGGGTGCTCTTCGCGGCGCTGGCCGGCATGTTCGCCACGAGCTTTCCGATCACGATCCTGGCGGTCTCGCTCGCCCCGATCGCCGTCGAGTTCGGCTCCTCGGAGACGACGATGGCCTGGGTCGTGTCCGGGCCGATGCTGCTCTCGGCCGTGAGCTTCCCCCTGCTCGGCAAGCTCGGCGACCTGCGCGGGCATCGCACGGTCTTCCTGCTCGGCTTCGCCGGTGCGACCGCCGTCGCGGCGCTCACGGCCTTCTCCTGGGACGCGCCGTCGCTGATCGCGTTCCGCACCCTGGCCGCAATGCTAGGCGGGGCCACGCAGCCGACGGCGATGGCGCTGATCTTCTCGGTGCATCCGCCGGAGGAGCGGGTGCGGGCGATGGGCTGGTGGTCGATGACGACGGCGGCGGCGCCGGCGCTCGGGCTCGTGGCCGGAGGTCCGCTCGTCGACCTCTTCGGCTGGCGGATCGTCTTCCTCTTCCAGGCCGCCCTCTCGGCCGTCGCCCTCGCGCTCGCGGTCGTCGTGCTGCGGGAGACCCCTCGCAAGCGCGTGCGCTTCGACGTCTGGGGCTCTGCGGCGCTCGCCGTCGGAATCGGGGGCTTCATGTTCGCCGTCGGCAGCCTGCGCGACCTGGCGCACGGGCCCGAGCGCGTGATCGCGAGCGCCGTCGTCGGCCTGCTCGGGCTCGTGGCCTTCGTCGCCGTCGAGCGCCGCGTCGAGGCGCCGCTGCTCCCGCTCGAGTTCTTCCGCTCCCGCCACTTCACGGCGACGCTGCTCACGAATGCCTTCACGAGTGCCGCCTACATGGGCTCCTTCATCGTCGCGCCCATGCTCCTCGGATTCCGCGGCTACTCCGTGACCGCCGCGTCGTACCTGATCCTGATCCGCACGGCGACCCTGACCCTCGCCTCACCGGTCGGCGGTCGGCTCGGTGAACGGATGGGCGAGCGCTGGGCCTCGGTCGTCGGGTGTGCGCTGCTGACGCTCGGCTGCGGGCTCGTCGCCCTCGCGGCGATGACCTGGAGTCTCGGACTCTTCGTCCTCGGCCTGGTCGCGCAGGGCGCGGGCCACGGACTCAGCCAGCCCTCGATCACGGCGGCGATCGCCCGCTCCGTCGAAGAGGGCGATCTCGGCATCGCCGCGGCAGCGAATCGATTGATGGGCCAGGGCGGCGCCGCCTTCGGCATCACGGTCCTCACGCTCGCCTACGGTGGCGACGCCCGACCCGAGGCCTTCGCCTTCGCCTTCGCGACCGGCGCGGGACTCTCGGCGCTATCGGTCGCCGCAGCGACCTTCATGGGCATTCAGGTCGTCCATCCGGGTCACGCGTCTCCGAGGGAATCCGACGCTCGCTCGACCTCGAGTCCGCGATAGGCGCGCCGGAAGCCCGCCCGTTCGAAGCAGGGCGCGAGCACCGAGCGCGTCGCCGGCTCCCCGTCGATCTCGACCACCTCGAGCCGACGACGCCCCAGGCGCCCGAGGCCCCGGGCGAGCACTCGCGCGGCCGACTCGACCCGCGCGCGGCCCGCCTCGCTCTCGTCGGACTCGAAGCAGAGCACGCGATCGCCGGCGCGATCGACGAAGAGGACGGGCCGGCCGTCGACGAGCACGACGCTCGCGCCGACCCGGCGTTGCGGTCGGCCGTCCGCACGCGTCGCGGGCCAGGGCAGCACGGCGCCCCAGGGCTGGGCCGGATCGCTCGCGGCCAGCAGCACGGCCTGCGGCGTGGCCGGCGGCGTCCGGAGCGCGCGCAGCCGATCGACGACGCCGGGCAGCGCGAGCTGGACGCCCGTCAGCCCCGCCACGAAGTGACCGCGCCGCACCCGCCCCGCCTCCTCCATCTCGCGCAGCACCTTGCGCAGCGCCGCGAGATGACCCGACTCCGTTTCGGCTGCGAGCACCTCGCGCGACACGATCCCGTGTCGCTCCAGCACGCGCAGCGCGCGCGCGTGCAGTCGCTCCGTATCCGAAGGCCTCGCGGCGACGAGCGGCGCGACGAGGGACCATCGCCCCGCCGATGCCGTCGCCCTTCGCCGTACCGCGGGCCTCCGCCGCGAAGGCGCTGCGCGTCGACCGAGCTCGCGAAGCGGCCCGAAGGTGTCGTTCGTGACGAGCCCCCGCCAGACGAGCTCCCACAGCGCGGCGATCACGGTCTCGCTTCCCTCGACGTCGATCGCCCCGACGAGCTCCGGCAGGAACGAGGCGCCCCGCGTCGCGAGGTGATCGAGGATCGCGCGCCCGACCAGGCTCGTCTCGTCGTCCGCCCCCGCCGACTCGTCCCGGACGGACCCGTCGTCCTCCACTGCGCCCGCGATCGTCGAAGACGCATCGTGCAGGGCGGCGACGTGCTCTCGACGGTAGAGCACGACCCGGCCGTCCTTCTCGCCGATCGCGCGGCGACCGATCCAGACCAGACGCCCCTGGGCCCCGAGCGCGTCGAGCATTCCGGGCGCATGGCGCGGCACCCGGGCCGGCAGGATCGAGCGTTCGAGCTCTGCGAAGGAGACCGGCCAGCCCTCGAGACGATCGAGCGCGCGCTCGAGCATCGCCTCCGCGCCGGGCCCGGGGCTCCCTTCGCCACCCGTCTCCGCGCCGGGGCCGGGCTGCCCCGCGCGTCTCGACTGCGCGCCGGCTCCGCGCGCGCCCGCATCGCCGACTCCGTGCCACTCGATCAGGAAGCGCGCGAAGACCTCGTCGGGAACCGGCTCGATCTCCTCGCGCAAGGCCTCGAGCGTCTCGCGCTTGATGCGCCGAAGCACGTCCGGGTCGCACCACTCGCGGGTCGTGCCGCGCGGATCGAGCTCCCCCGATACGAGACGGTCCCGCGCGGCGAGGCTCGCGAGGATCGGCTCGAGGGCGGCGACGGCGAGGCCGAGCCGCCCGGAGACGGCCGCAGTCGTGAAGGGCCCGTGCGTCCGCGCGAAGCGCACCAGCAGCTGTTCGAGGGGCAGGGCCGGTGCCTCGAGGAAGGCCTGGGGCAGGTCGGGCGCAGGCGCGATGCCGAGGCCGTCGCGCAGCAGGCCTGCATCCTCGGCCGCGACCCAGCGCGGCTCGTCGGCGATCCGGACGACGGCCGCTCGACGTGTGGCGACGAGCTCCTCGAGCAGACGATCGAGGGTCGCGGCGTCGCCTTCGAAGCGGCGGGCCAGCTCCGACCGCGACAGGTCGCCCACCCGGCGAAGCAGATCGTGCAACGCATCTGCGTGTCGGGCCTGGCGCTCGGGGTCCACGCCCTGCAGCTGCGCCTCGACCCGATCGATCACGTCGACATCGAGCAGCTCGCGCAAGGCGACCGCCCCGAGCAGCTCCCGGAGCAGATGCCGATCGAGCATGAGCGCCTGGCTGCGCCGCTCCGCCACGGGCAGGTCGAGCTGGTAGAGATAGGTCGCGGTGTAGGCGAAGGCGAGGGAGCGCGCGAAGGGCGAGGCGGAAGGCGTCTCGACGTCGTCGATCCCCACGCGACCCGCGCGCACTGCGTCCATCAGCTCGACGAGCCCCGAAACGTCGAAGACGTCCTGCAGGCAGGCGCGATGGGTCTCGAGCATGATCGGGAAATCCGGGAAGCGCCGCGCCACGGCGTGCAGGTTCTGGGCGCGCAGGCGCTGGGTCCAGAGCGGCGTGCGCGCTCCCGGCCGACGGCGCGGCAGCAGGAGCGCCCGCGCCGCGTTCTCGCGGAACTGCGCGGCGAAGAGCGCCGAGTCACCCACGGCGTCCGCGACCCTTGCTTCGACCTCGCCCGGCTCGGGCAGGAAGATGCTCGTGTCCGGCAGGCGATCCGCATCGGCGAAGCGGAACATGATCCCGTCGTCGGTCCAGAGCGGCTGCGCATCGAAGCCACCCTTCTCCTCGAGCAGCGACGCGATCGCCAGGGCCCAGGGCGCGTGGAGACGCGAGCCGAAGGGCGAGAGGATGCAGACCCGCCAGTCGCCGAGCTCGTCGCGGAAGCGCTCGATCGTGATGCGGCGATCGGTCGGCAGGCTGCCCGTCCACGCGCGCTGCGCCTCGACGTAGTCGACGAGGTTGCCCGCGGCGTACTCGTCGAGCCCCTCCTCCTCCACGAGCCATCGCCGGACGAGCTCGGGTGACTGCGAGCTCGACTGCTCCGACAGCTCCCGGACGAAGCGACCGAGGGCGCGTCCGAGCTCGATCGGCCGACCGGGCCCATCGCCGCGCCAGAAGGGCAGCCGCCCCGCCTCGCCCGGCGCGGGCGCCACGATCACGCGATCGCGCGTGATCTCGAGGATCCGCCAGCTCGACGCCCCGAGCGTCACGACGTCGCCGGGCTTCGACTCGTGCACCATCTCCTCGTCGAGCTCGCCGAGTCGCGGCCCGTCCTCGCCGAGGTGCACGGCGTACTGCCCGCGATCCGGGATCGTGCCGCCCGAGACGAGCGCGATCCGGCCGGCGCCCGCACGCGCCTCGATGCGGTCGCGCTCGCGATCCCAGACGATCCGCGGGCGCAGCTCGGCGAAGTCGGTCGAGGGGTAGCGGCCCGCCAGCATGTCGAGGACCGCGTCCAGCAGCCGCCGCGGCAGACCCGCATGGCTCGCCGTTCGCGCGAGCATGGCCTCGATCGCGGCGACCTCGATCGGCCCGTCCTCCGCCGCGAGGGCCACGATCTGCTGGGCGAGTACGTCGAGGGCGTTGCGCGGGACCGTGATCGGCTCGACCTCGCCCGCGCGCATGCCGCGCGCGACGACGACGGCCTCGAGCAGGTCGGCGCGATGCTTCGGGAAGACGACGCCTTCGCTCGTGCGGCCGACGGCGTGGCCCGCGCGGCCGATGCGCTGGAGGCCGCGGGCGACGGCGCCAGGGCTCTCGACGAGCAGCACGCGGTCGACGGACTCCATGTCGATGCCGAGCTCGAGGGAGCTCGTCGCGACGATGCCGCGCAGCTCGCCCGCCGCGAGAGCCGCCTCGATCTCGCGGCGCTTCTCGTGGCTGAGACTGCCGTGATGCGCGCGCACGAGGGGCTCGCCGGCCAGCTCGTTCAGGCGATGGGCGAGGCGTTCGCAGAGGCCGCGACTGTTCACGAAGACGATCGCACTCCGACTCGCCCGGATGCGTTCGAGCAGCGCCGGCTCGATCGCGGTCCAGAGGCTCGGCGGCGCATCGGGGTCGGCCTCGTCGAGGCCCTCGAGCGGGCGCGTCATGTCGGGCACCGGCACGGAGACCGCGAGATCGAGGCGCGGCGGCCCGCTCGCATCGACGATCTCGACCGCGCGATCGCCGCCGAGGTAGCGCGCGATCGCGTCGGTCGGACGCGCCGTCGCCGAGAGGCCGATCCGCTGCGGATCACCCTGCGTACATCGTCGCGCCACGCGCTCGAGCGAGAGCGCGAGATGCACTCCGCGCTTGGTGGGCGCGAGGGCGTGGATCTCGTCCACGATGATCGTCTCGACCGTGCGCAACGTCTCGCGCGCCTGCGAGCCGAGGATCAGGTAGAGCGACTCGGGGGTCGTGACGAGGATCTCGGACGGCCGCCGCGCCTGGACCCGGCGCTCGTGGGGGGTCGTATCGCCCGTGCGGACGGCGACGCGCGGCACGCGGAACGAGGCGGCGGCCCCTTCGCGCTCGGCCTCGGCGGCGATGCCTTCGAGCGGCGCGCGCAGGTTGCGCTCGATGTCGTAGACGAGGGCCTTGAGCGGCGAGACGTAGAGCACGCGCACGCCGGGCTCGGCGTCCTCGGGCAGTCGACCGAGTCGGTCGATCGCAGCGAGGAAGGCCGCGAGGGTCTTGCCGCTGCCCGTCGGCGCGACGAGCAGGGCGTGCCGGCCCGCCGCGAGCAGGGGCCAGCCGCGGGACTGCACGTCGGTCGGCGCGGGGAAGCGGGAAGCCAGCCAGGCACGGGTGGCCTGCGTGAAGGCGGGGGGCAGACCTTCCATCTGCGGGAGGCTAGCGAAGGCCTGGGATCAGGAATTCCTCGATCAGGCGGCGATGGTTCTTGTCGTCGGTCGGCATCGTCACGAGCGAGATCACGATGCGCATGATCCACTCACAGGCGCGCTCGACGTCGAGGTCGGGCCGCACCTCGCCCCGCTCTCTCGCCGCCTCGAGGAAGGGGCGCCAGAACGCCGCCATGCCCGGCGCCATCGCCCGCAATCCCTCGCCCACGGTCGCCGCGAACGCATCCGGCTCCTCGGCCCGCAGTCGGATCGCGAGGGCACCGGGATCCTGCTCGAGTGTGAATCGGATCGCCTCGGCGACCTGCGCACCGATCGTCCTGCGCGCCGAGACGCGCGATACCGCGCTGCTCCAGAATGCGTCGTCGAGTCGCGCCAGGGCCTCGACCACGATCGACGGCTTGTCCGAGTAGTACTTGTAGAGGGCGGCACGGGAGAGTCCGGCCTCCTCCGCGATCCCGACCATCGTCGTGCGGCGAATGCCGTCCCGCTCGAGGCAGGCCCCGGCCGCGGACAGGATCCGCCTGCGCGTCTCGTCACTCATCCCTGCGCTCCGGCGATCGGTCTGGTCAGCGCAGCACGAAGTCGTCGGGATTCACGCTCCGGGTCCAGCTCCAGTAGTCGACCAGCCGGAAGGGGCTGACCGTGTGGATCTCGCCCGCGGCGTTCCGGAAATGCGTGTGCTTGATCGCGGGGCTCGACCAGACGAGCTGCTTGATCTCGGCCTGGTGCTTCGCGTGATACTCCTCGTAGAGCTCCGGCCTGGGCTCCATCGCCTTCTTCCCGCTCCCGGCGAGCAGGTCGAGGGCCGCGCCGATGTACCGCATCTGGCACTCCGAGTGGAAGATCAGACTCCCGCCGTGGTTCAGGTGGGTCGAGGGGCCATACATCATGAAGAGATTCGGGAAGCCCGGGACCGTGATGCCGAGATAGGCGGAGGGGCGGTCCTTCCAGAACTCGTTCAGGCTCCGACCTTCGCGCCCATAGAACTCCATCGGGAAGAGCACCTTCGCCATCATGAAGCCCGTCGCGAGCACGATGATGTCGGCGTCGTAGCGCGCGCCGGACTCGGTCACGACGCCGGTCGCGTCGATGTGATCGATGCCTTCTCGGACGAGCTCGACGTTGTCGCGCTTGAGGGCGCCGAGCCAGCTCCCGTTGTCCTGCAGCGTCCGCTTGCCCGTCGCCGGATAGTCGGGGATCACCTTCGCGAGGAGCTCCGGATCGTCGCCGACCTGGCTCGTGATCCAGTCCGTGAACATCTGGCGGGCCTGATCGTTCGCGGCGTTGCAGGCGCGCTGCTGATCCGGCCAGCTCGGATCGATCCGGCCGCTCTCGAGCGAGCCGTCGGTCCCGGGCCAGAAGAGCAGGAAGCGATACCAGCGGCCGTAGAAGGGCAGATGGCGGATCGCCCAGGTCATGCCCGCCGGCACCTTCTCGTGGTAGTTCGGATTGGGGAACATCCACTGCGCCGTGCGCTGGAAGACCGTGAGCTGCGCAACGTCGGGCGCGATCGTCGGCACGATCTGGAAGCCGCTCGCGCCGGCCCCGATCACGATGACCTTCTTTCCCTTGTAATCGACCGAGTGGTCCCAGCGCGCCGAGTGGAAGATCGGCCCGCGGAACGCGTCGAGCCCCGGGATGTCCGGATATTGCGGCCGGTTCAGCTGGCCGACCGCCGTGACGACGGCGCGCGCGTCGAGGACCTCGACGGCTCCCTCGGGCGTCTTCACCTCCACGTGCCACACACCCGCCGCCTCGTCCCAGGTCGCCTTCACGACCTCGGTCCGGAAGCGGATGTCGCCCATCAGGTCGTGCCGCTTCGCGACGTCCTCGAAGTAGGCCTGGATCTCCGGCTGCTGCGCGAAGTACTCGGTCCAGTTGTCGGAAGGCTCGAAGGAATAGCAGTAGAAGTGGTTGCCCACGTCGACGCGACAGCCCGGATAGGAGTTCTCCCACCAGGTGCCGCCGACGCCCGCGTTCTTCTCGATGATCGTGAAGGGGATGCCCGCCTGCTTGAGCCGGATGCCGGCGAGCACGCCGGACTCGCCCGCGCCGATGACGAGCACGGGCAGCGCCGCCCTCGCTTCCGCCGGCGACGTCGTCGCCACGGCGCGCGGATCGCCCCCGTCGAGCTCCATCTCCTCGAGCATCATGGGCACGTACTCGCCCGGGACCGGCGTGCAGACGAGCCAGGCCATCATCTCCTTGATGAGCTCGTGCGAGGGCGGCGGCGGCAACACGCAGCCGCCGTCGCGGAAGGCGACGATGGCGTCGAGCGCCCGCTTCCGGATCTCCGCCTTCTGGTCCTCGGGCATGAAGCCCTGGATCTCGTTCAGGAAGAGGCCCTGCGGACGGATCGGCCCGCGGATCCAGGACGGGTCGCCGGTCATGTGCACCATCGACAGGGCGAGGGTCGGGATGCTCACGTCCTCGAGCATCGCCGCGATCGTCGCGTCGTCGTCGTGGATCGGCAGACCCGCGTGGGGGTTGCCCGCGTTCGCGTTGCGCTCGGCCATGGTGTCTCCTGAAAGGGGTGCGGGACGGCTTCGCCGCCGCCCTCTGAGCGGGTAGACACATAGACCGATCTGTATACGGACCGCAAGAGGGCACCGGAAGCGCGCGAACGCCCGCATGGCGCGTCGCGCAGTCGGGCGAGCCTAGTCGATCAGCTGGATGTGCTTGCCGTCGAGCTCCCGGGCGACGGGCTGGAAGAGCGCCTCGCGCCGCAGGCATTGCTTCTGGAAGAGGCCGAGGAGCGCCTCCTCGTGCGCGGCCCCCTTCTCGAGCACGAAGGCCTCGAGCTCGGCAGCGCGGTCGAGGGGCGCCGTCTTGCGACCGAGGATCGCGTCGATCTCCGCCGCCTCCTCCTTCTCCATCTCGGGCCACATCGACTCGACCCGCGAGAGATAGACGGCGTTGCGCCAGGTCGTATCGAGCTCGTAGCGCAGGAAGCCCTCGTTCTGGCTGCGCAGCGCACCGAGCTTGCGGACGAGCAGGTCGTGCGCGGGCGACGCCTCGCTCTTCGCCGGCTCGGGGATCGTCGGCTGCGGCAGCGCGATCCCCATCGAGTCGGCGATCACCTCGACCGAGGCCCGCGCCCAGACCCAGTACCAGGCCAGGTACTGGATGAAGTCGACCGTGTCCGGCGGCTCCGCGACGATCGGCGCACAGGTCGTCGGCGTCGCGAGGTTGAAGCGGACCGTGTGATAGTCGATCACGGACTTCGGGATGCGCTCGCCCGTCTTCTCGAAGTAGCGCTCGAAGGCCGGATTCAAGGGCCCGAGCGGCTCGGCCATGTCGCGGCCGCGCATGCCGGCGAGATCCGCGGCGGGGTCACCCAGGCACGCGAGCTCGAGGTCGAGGAAGGACGTGACCCTTCCCGAGTCGAAGAGGAACTGCGCCGAGTCGACCTGCAGACAGGCGACCTTCTCGCGGTCGCGGGGGACGTTGCGCCGCAGCCAGCCGTAGTTGAACTCGATGATCGCGTCGGGCCGGTTCTTCGCCGCGCGATAGGCCTTCTCCCACCGCGCCAGATCCGCGAAGCCGAGCGCCTCGGGCCCGCGCGGCCGCTCGACGCCGATCGCCTCGAAGCGCTTCGGGTCGATGGCGTGCAGATCCGCCAGCAGATCCATGTAGTGGTTCAGGACGGAGACGCGCTCGGCCTCGTCCTTCGCGGTCGACAGATCCGCGCGCCCCGGCATGCGATCGAGCACGATCATCTTCGGATCGGGGATCATCCCGTAGACGTGCGGGACGGGCAGCCCCTCGGACTCGAGCACCTGGAAGACCTTCGCCTCGTGCTCGAGGGGATAGACGCCGTGGTCGAGGGCGCCGCGCTCCCCGCGCAGATAGAGCGGAAGCGGCGCGCCGTCGCGCTCGGTCTCGAGGAAGAAGGCCGGTCGCCATCGCGGCTGGCGCTCGAAGGAGCGGATGCGACAGCCGACCTCGCGCTCGACCCAGTCGAAGGCGCGCTGCCATTCGGGCTCGAGCTCGGTTCGGGAGGGGGACTTCGACGAGGAGGAGGGGGTATCCGTCATGCGCGCGAGCGTAGCAATCCGAAAGGAGCCGCCTATGGCATACTGCCGGGCCCGATCCGAGAGGACTGCGCATGCAAGGCCGCGTCGCGAGCCTCGCCTCGAGCCCGGGCCACGACTTCTCGAAGGAGCCCCGGGCAGGCCTGCGCCTGCTCGCGGGCCTCGGCGTCGAGGGCGATGCGCATTGCGGCCCGACCGTGAAGCATCGCTCCCGGGTCGCCCTCGACCCGAGCCAGCCGAACCTCCGACAGGTGCTGCTGCTCGAGGCCGAGCGGATCCGATCGGTCGCCGCCGAGGGCTATGCGGTCGGTCCGGGCACGCTCGGCGAGAACCTGCTGACGGAGGGCCTCGACCTGCACGATCTGCCGGTCGGCACGCGGCTCGAGATCGGCGCCGACGTCGTGCTCGAGCTGACCGGCCTGCGCAATCCCTGCGCGCAGATCGAGGACCTCGGTCCCGGCCTGCTCGCCCGCTTCGCCTGGCGCGACGAGGCGGGTCAGCTCGTCCGTCGCGCGGGCGTGATGGCGATCGTGCTCGCATCGGGCGAGGTGAAGGAGGGCGACGCGATCCGCGCCGTTCCACCGCCGGGACCGCCGCGTCCCCTGGAACGGATCTGAATCGTGGCCGACCGCTCGACACGCGATCCCGGCATGCCGGCTGCCACGTCGGGAGCGAGCCGTCCCGACGCGACCGCCGCCACGCTGCACGCCGCGCGCCCGATCCTGCTCGAAGCCACCCGACTCGCCTGGGACTGGCACGGACACCAGACACGCAAGGGCCGCACGACCTCCTACATGAGTCATCTGCTCGCGGTGCAGGGTCTCGTGATCCGCGCGGGCGGCGGGCCCACGGAGTCGATCGCGGCGCTGCTGCACGATGCGCTCGAAGATGCCGAGAGCCCACGTGAGCGCGCCGAGCGGGAGGGCCTGATCGACGAGCGATTCGGGACGGAGGTCCTGCGCATCGTGCTCGACTGCACCGACACGACACCCGCCGAGGCCGGCGCGAGCAAGGGCCCCTGGCGCGAGCGCAAGGAGCGCTACCTCACGCAGCTCGCCGGCGCCGCCGCGCCGAGTCGCCTCGTCGCTGCCTGCGACAAGCGCCACAACCTCGGCGAGCTGGTCGACGACCTCCGACACGAGGGAAAGGCGACGCTCGAACGCTTCAATGCCGGCGCGGCCGAGCAGGTCTGGTACTTCGACGCGATGGCGCGGGTCTGTCGCGACGCGATCCCCGGCCGACTCGCTCGAGAGCTCGACGAGCTCGTCGAGACGTTGCGAGAGCTGGTCGACGTCGGACGCGCCTAGCATGCCCCGTCAGCGCTGGCGGTAGAGCAGAACCAGCAGCGCCGGCGTGACCGTCACGTCGAGCACGAAGGCCAGCGCGATCGCGCAGGCGGTCATCCAGCCGAGGTTGGCGAGATTCGCCATCGTCGAGAGCGAGAGGACGGCGAAGCCCGCGACGAGCACGACGGACGTGAAGAGGAGCGCCCGGCCCGTCGTCTCCATCGTCTCCTCGACCGCCCGCTCCGGATCCCCGTGCTCCGCGTAGTGCCGCCGGAATCCGGATATGAAATGGATGCTGTCGTCGACGGCGAGCCCGATCGCGATGCAGCCGCCGAGCAGCATGAACATGTCCATCTCGAGCCCGAGGCCGACGATCAGGCCGAGGGTCGCGAGGATCGGGACGAGGTTCGGGACCAGGCTCGCGAGCCCCGCGCGCAGACTGCCGATCAGCAACACCATGATCGGCGTGATCAGCACGAGGGCGAGGACGTAGCTGCGTACGAGGCTCTCGGAGGTCGCCGTCGCGACCCGCGCGATCAGCGCGACCGAGCCCGTGAGATCGACCTCGGCCACGCCATCGAGCGCGCCTTCGATCCGGGGGGCCGCCCGCGCGAGGAACGCGAACTTGTCGCGCCCGTCCTCCCACGTCGTGCGGATGCTGAAGCGCGCCTTGCTGAAGCGGCGATCGACGAGGTCCTCGAGATCGTCGGAGCCGCTGTTCTCGAAGAGCAGCAGCTCCTGGGCGACGAGCTCGCGATCGTCGGGGATCGCGTAGTAGGCCGCGCGATTCTCGTTGAGCGCGCGGTGGGTCTCGCGCACGACGTCGAGCAGCGAGGCCGTCCGGCCGACGTGCTCGCCCTGCCGGGCGAGCTCCGACACGAGCCCTTCGAGCCCCGCCATCGCGCGCAGCACCTCGGGCTCGTGGAGACCGTTCTCACGACCCGTGTCGATCACGACCTCGAGGGTCTGCATGCCGCCGATGCGACGATCCGCGTACTCGGTCCCGTCCCGGAGCCAGTAGCCCTCTTCGAAGTAGTCCATCGGATCCGAGGAGAAGCGCAGGAAGGGCAGGCTCGCCGCTGCGGCGAGCGCGATCACGACCGCCGCCGCGACCAGCTTCCGCGGGTGGTGGATCGCCATCCGCGCACACGCCGTGAGCAGCGGATTCCCACCGTCGAGGCCGCGGCCCCGCCCCGGCGCGAGGGGCAGCACGACGAGCAGCGCCGGCAGCAGGGTCAGCGAGTAGAGCAGCGTGATCGCGACGCCGACCGCGCCCATGATGCCGAGCTGCGCCACGGGCTCCATCTCCGCCACGAGGAAGGACGCCAATCCGGCTGCGGTCGTGACCGCGGTCATCGAGATCGGCAGCCCGACGTGACGCAGCGCCCCCTCGAGCGCGCGCCCGCGATCCGGATCCTCCGCGAGCTCCCGGAAGAAGAGCGTCATCAGATGGACGGAGTAGCCGACGCCCACGGCGAGCAGGAACGAAGGGAGGATCTGGGACGCCAGGCTGACCGGAATGCCGAGGAGCTGCGAGACGCCCATCGTCGCGACGAGCGAGGTCGATACGATCACGGCGGCCAGGAAGACCGGCGCGAGACGACGGAACAGGAAGGCGATCGCGACGCCGATCAGCAGCAGCGCCGCGCCGAAGATCCGCGGCACGTCGGCGGCCATCGCGTCGGCGAGGGCGTAGGTGATGAGCGGCTGTCCGGTCAGTCGGATCGTGAGACCCGGCGCGCGATGGCGCTCGATCACCTCGAGGAGCGCCCGCGTGAACGCCGTGTTCTCGCGACCCGTGAGCGGCACGAGCGCCGTGTCCTCGACGGCCTCGCCGCCCGTCGAGCTCCCGTCGACGTCGAACTCGGCCAGTAGATCGTCGACGCTCTCGTCGTGCTCCGACCGTCCGAGGCTCGAGTAGGCGTCCGCCTCGACGAGCAGGATCGCGACCTCTCCATCCGCCGAGATCACGGAGTCGAGGTAGCTCGGCGTATCGCGAACGGTCTGCTCGAGCCTTGCCAGGGCCGCTTCGTCCTCGGGCATCGTCTCGAGCAGATCGTCGACGAGCAGCTCGCTGCCCTCGCCGCGCACGGAGCGGACGTTGTAGAGGCTCGTCACCTCGGCGAGATGCGGAACGGACGCCTCGATGTCGCGATGGAGGGCGGCGAGGGCCTCGAGGAAGTCGCGATCGAAGACGCGGCTCGGCTCGACGAGCACCATGCAGGCCTGGTCGCGCCCGAACTGCTCACGGAAGGCGTCGTAGGCGATCTTGGCCGGATCCCGATCGAAGAGGTAGTCCTCGGTCGAGGTCTCGGTCTCGAGCAGCGGGAGGCGGGAGCCGAGCGCGAGGGTGAGCGCGCTCATCCCCACGATCAGGATCCATCGCAGACGGACGACCCGGCCGGCCCAGCGCCCGAAGGCGGCGTCCGCGCGAGCGCGCAGGCCCGGCTCCGCGGCGTGGCGCGGTGTCGGATCCCGGTCATCGGACCCGGGCGTCATGGATCAGTCCTCTTCCGAACGGAACGGTACACGCAATGACGTCCAGCAAACGGAATCACGAGGCGGGTCCGCCGGAGCGGCACCCTAGTCCGGATCGTTCACGTGTCAATTCGACCGGATCGCGGCGGAGCGTCCGGTGCGACCGCCCGCGTCCGGATGCGCGACCCGCCGGGCGGCGGGAACGGGCGGCGGTCGTTAGCCTCCCTCCGCCATGACCCCGTCCGAAGCGCCGTCCTACCCCCCCGACCAACACGTGACCCGCGACCTCGATCCGACCATCGCGCGACGCGACGGCGTGTCGACGATCTCGATCCCGATCGTGCCGGAGATCCTCGACGCGACCGGCACCCCGCGCGCCGGCGTGCTCGCGACGATCGTCGACATCGTGGCCGGGGAGTCCGCGATCCGCGCCGTCCTGCCGCAGTGGATCGCGACCTCGAGCCTGAGCCTGCAGCTCGATGCGCTGCCGAGCGAGGGGCACGTCCGCGCGACGCCCCGGGTGATCCGGCAGGGCCGCACGACCCTCGTGATCGAGGTCGGGCTCGAGACGGGCCTCGCGACGGAGGCCGAGGCAAAGGGCCGCCCCCTCGGTCTCGCGACCCTGGGCTTCGCGATCCTGCCGAAGCGCAACGAGCTCCAGGCGCGGGTCGCCTGGGCCGAGGACGCGGCGCCCCTCTCGCGCTTCGCGACCGAGGGCTCGGGGCTGCGCGCGCCGCTGCTCGACCGGATCGGCCTCGAGCCCGATCCCGACGACCCGGCGACCTGTCGGATCGCCGTCGTCCCCTACCTGATGAACACGCTCGGCGCGCTCCAGGGCGGGATCGTCGCGACGCTCCTCGAGGCGACGGGCGAGCGCTTCGCCGCGTCCCGGCTCGACCGGCCCGTCCGGGTCCGCAGCCTCGAGATCCACTACCTGAAGCTCGCGCGGGTCGGCCCGATCCGCGCCCGGGCAAGGTCGCTCGCCCGCCTCGGCGACGGGCTGCTCGTGCGCGTCGAGGTCTTCGACGATGGCGCGGGGGGCGAGCTGCTCGACGTGGGCACGCTCGTCGTTGACGCGGCGCCGGGACTGCCCTAACAAGGGGCGCGATGTCCCGAACGGTCCATCCCACGCCTGCCGGCCTCCGCACGATCGTCGATCCGACGATCGGCTCGGGCTGGCATCCGTGCGTTCGTCACGATGCCTGGCGTTCGATGGCCACGTGCCGTCTTGCGGTCAAGCCGATGATTGACGTACGGGGTGGGAAGAGACGACCCCAGGGACGATAGGCAGCGTGAGGCTGCCGTAGACCGAAAGCCCTCTTCCCACCCCGGAGCGACCCCGGACCCACCCTGACAAGGGGTGGCTCGGCGTGCGCAGCGACCGGTCGGAAGGGGGCTTCGTCGTTCCCGGCCCGCAAGCTCGCGACTCCTCGGGAGGAGTCGCGCGGAGCGGGACCGAGCGACGAGCCGGGCCCCCGACGACGGTGGCTTCGCACACGGGGCGCGCGACCGGATCGAGCGTTCGCCATGACTTCTTCGTCCCCCGAGTCCTTCGACCGTCGCTTCGTCTTCCTGCTCGTCGCGCAGGCGGGCTTCGGCTTCTCGCACTCGTCGTTCATGATGCTGCCGAAGTTCCTGGCGACGCAGCTCGCGGCGGGGCCGGCGGAGATCGGCGCGGTCGTCGCGGCGAGCGCGATCTCGATGGTCGTCTTCCTCGTGCCGGCGGGATCGCTCGTCGACCGGCACGGGCGCAAGCGCTTCCTCGTCGGCGGCGCGGCCCTGATGGCCGTGAGCTCGGCCGCCTACGTCGCGATCGACGCGATCGGTCCGGCGCTCTACGCGCTGCGCATCGTCCAGTCGATCGCCTTCGCCGCCGCCTGGACCGCGGGTGCGGCACTCTGCGTCGATGCCGCGCCGCCCCGACGCGTCGGTCAGGCGATCGGCCTCTTCGGCCTCGCCTACGTCTTCATGGGCGCCTTCGCGCCGGCGACGGTCGAGGCCGTCGTCGCGGCCTCGGGCTGGGACGTGGCCTTCGTGATCGCCGCCTGCGCGGCCGCCTTCTGCGCCGGGCTCTCGCTCTTCGTACGCGAGGCGCCACTCGATCGCGCCAGCACGCCCCATGTTCCGCTCGGCTCGATCCTGCGCCGCGAGGAGATGTTCGTCGCGATCCTCGTGATCGGGCTGCTCGGCGTGGCCTACGGCTGCGTCGTCAACTTCCACCAGCCCTACGCCCTCCGTCTCGGCATCCGCGAGCTGCGCATCTTCTTCATCGCCAACGCCTGTACGGCCGCCGCCGCGCGCCTGATCCTCGGCCCCTGGCTCGACCGGATCGGTCTGCGTCGCGTCGCCCTCGCGAGCCTCGCGCTCTACACGCTCGTCGTGCTCTCGATGGCCTGGCTCGACCGACTGGGCCTGCTGGTGATCGGTCTCGGGCTCGGTCTCGCCCACGGTCTCTTCTATCCCGCCTGGAGCGGCGTCGTGCTCGAGGACTGCCCGCCCGCCGAGCGCGGACGCCGCATGGCCCTCGTGCAGGCGGGACTCAACGTGGGCATCGGCCTGGGCGGCCTCGCCCTCGGCCACGTCGCCGCCGAGCACGGCTATCCCCCGATCTTCGCCCTCGCCGCCTCGGGCCTCGTCCTCGCCGGCCTGCTCGTCGCCCGCGAGGCCGCGCGCGCGCGGCGCCGGATCGAGGCGGTCGCCGCCGGCGGCGGGCTATGAGATGGTCTGCGAGGGCCCGCGGTGGAGCGGACCGGGGCCCGACCGGAGACGAGGCGAGCAGGTCGATGCCCCCCCACGCGATCGCGACGTTCCTCCGCGCGTGCGCCCGCCGACGGCTGGCGACGGCCGGTCTGCTCGGCGTCGTCGTCACATCGACCGCCCACGCCCAGGTCGTCCTCGACCCCGCCTTCTCGAGCGACACCGTCGGCGCCGGCGAGTACGCCCCGGGCCTCACGACCGACTACCTCATCCGCGAGGCCTACGGTCGGCGCGCCGGCGACAACCTCTTCCATCGCTTCTCGCGCTTCGACATTCCGACCGGGCAGAGCGCGACCTTCGTCGAGGACGCCCCGGGCTCGGGCATCCGCCGCGTCGTCGCCCACGTGGGCGGTGCGACCGTGACGCGCATCGACGGCGTCCTGCGCTCGACGATCCCCGGCGCAGACCTCTACCTCTACAACGCCCGCGGCGTCGTCGTCGGTCCCGAAGGCCGCCTCGACCTGCAGGGCTCGTTCCACGCGAGCACGGCGTCGGACCTGCACTTCGCCGACGGCGTGCGCTTCGGCGACTCGACGCCGGGCGCGGTCGTGACGCTCACGAGCGCCGACCCGACGGCCTGGGGCTTCCTGTCGACGCCCGCCCCGATCACCCTCGAAGGCGACACGCTCGCGGGTCGCGCCGCGTCGCTCGTCGTGCCCGACGATGCGACGCTCTCGCTCGTCGGCGGCGCGATCACGATCGACGGCCCCGGTGCGCCCGGCAGCACGCCGAGCCTCGCGGCGCCCTCCGGCACCCTGGCCCTCGTCGCCGTCGGTGCAGCGGGCGAGGTCGCGATCCCCGACGGCTCGAGTCCCGCACCCGACCTCTCGGCCTTCCCGACCCTCGCCCCGATCCAGCTCCGTGAGCACGCGCTCGTCGACGCGAGCGGGCGCGACGATCAGACCCTCGTGGTGCGCGGCGACTCGCTCTCGCTCGACGACGCGACGATCCTCGCCGACCACCTCGGTCCCGCCGCGCATCCCGGCCGCGCGATCGACGTCGAGGTGCGGGGCGCGATCCGGCTCGGCGACTCGACGGCCGGCACGGGCGCGACGATCCTGAGCACGGCCTTCCGCGACCGCGGCTCCGGCGGCGTGCCCGGTCCAGACGTCGGCGATGGCGGCGACGTGCGCCTCGTCGCCGACTCGGTCACGCTCGATGGCCCGGACACCCTCGTCGTCGTCGGCACGGCCTGCGCGAACGACGACTGCTATGCGGACAACAGGCCGGGCGCGGCGGGCGGCGATCTCGCGATCGACGTCGACCGTTTCTCGATGCGCAACGGCGCGACCCTCGTCGTGCAGAACGTCGGGACGGGCACGGGGGGCGACCTCACGATCGACGCGCGCGAAGTCGTGCTCGGCAACGATGCCGGCCAGCCGGCGCGCACCCTGCTCCTCTCCTACGACGTCGGCGCCTACGAACCCGGCACGTCCCCGCCCCCCGACCAGCAGGCCGGCGGCGGCGACGTCACGATCCGCGCCGACGAGCGCGTGCGCCTCGAACATCGCGCGCGCATCGTGAGCGAGACCGACCAGAACGGCCGCGGCGGCGACATCCGGATCGAGACCGCCCGCTTCGAGGCCGTGGACACCAACCCCGGCACGAGCGCCAGCCGCCCGACGATCCAGACCCTCACGCTGCTCGCCCGCCCGGGCGATCCCTACGGCGGCGAGGGCCGCGCCGGCGACATCGACATCACGACGACCCGCGACCTGGTCCTCGACCGCGCCGTCGTCTCCTCCCGCGCGGCCGTCAATCGCTTTCCCGGCGCCCCCGACGGCACGCCCGGCGACACGGGCGACATCCGCCTCTCCGCCCCGAACGGCACGATCGACCTCGTGCAGGGCGCCCTCGTCGACTCGCAGATCCAGGACGGCACGAGCGGCGGGATCGAGCTCGCAGCGCGCGCCGTGCGCGTGCGCGGCGTGTCGGTCGTGCAGTCGACGGTCGACGGGGATGGCACGGCGGGGGACGTCGTCGTGCGCGCCGACGACGTGCTCGTGACGGGGAGTGGCGTCGGCACGCGCTCGGGGATCTTCGCCAAGCCCCTCAACACGAGCGATCCCGGCCTCGGCGCGAGTGGCAGCATCCGGATCGACGGCCGACGACTCCGCGTCGACGACGGGGCGACGATCAACGTCTCCTCGACGCAGAACGGCGCCGCCGGCGACATCGTGATCGGCGCGGCGACGCCGCTGGCGAAGGTCGTGCTCGACGGGGGCACGATCGAAGCCGAGACGAGCCGCGTCGGCGCGAGCGGCGGCAACGTCGACGTTGCCGCACGGCACCTGCGCCTCGAACGCGGCGCGCGCATCACGACCGCCAACACGGCCCTCGGCGACACGGGCACGATCCGCCTCGTCGGCGAGCAGCTGCGCATGACGGGCGGCAGCGAGATCACGACCAGCGCCGGCGTCGACGGCGCGGGCGGCGACGTCACGATTCGCCAGGGCGGCTCGATCCTCGTCGACCACGCGACGATCCGCGCGACCGCGGGCGCCGGCGCGACCCCCGGCAACCAGGGCGGCAATCTCGACCTCGCCGCGCGCGCCGTGGTGCTCTCCGCCGCGCGCCTCGACGCGAGCGCACCCGCCGGCGCGGGCGGCGCGATCCGCATCCAGGCCGGCCGCTTCGTGCAGACGCCCGGCTCCGTCGTGACGGCGACGGGCGGCACGAGCGCCCTCGACGGCGAGGTGCAGATCCTCTCCGCCGACACGAACGTGCTGAACGTGATCCCGCGACCCACCGTCGCGGTCGAGGATCCGACGACCCGCCTCGCGATGGGCTGCGATCGCCGGACGGAGGCGCAGGGCAGCCTCTATGCGCTGCCGCCGGTCGTGCGGCCGCCGCCGCCCGCGGCGACCGGGACCGAGGCCGAACCGACCGATCCGCGCGCGGCACTCTGGGCCCGGATCGAGCGGGCGGAGCGCGCCCTCGACGCGGGACGCGACGACGAGGCGATCGCGGTCGGACGCGACGTGCTCGCGCGCGCGGAGAGCGAGGACGACGTGCTGGCTTCGCTGCGGACGAGCGGGATCCTCGCCCGGGCACTCGATCGACGCGGAGAGCGGGATGCCGCCCTCGATCTGCTGCGCCGCACCGCGCGCCGCGGCGAGTCCCTGCGCCGTGCGCGTCTCGCGCAGCACCCGGACGCGCCCCGAGTCGACCCCGTCGTCGACGAGGCGCTCGGCGCCCCGACCCAGCAGCTCCTCGCGATGCTGCTGGACGACGTCGATGCGCGACAACTCGACATGCGAGGATCGCGCCCGGGCGACGCGACGTCGGCCGTGCAGCCTCGACTCCGCGAGGTGCGCGACCTGCTCGAGACGATCCGCAGCGCCGAGCTCGAGGACCACTTCGAGGACGCCTGCCTCGCCGCCGACGCAGCACCGCCGTCCGATGCCCTCCCCGGCACCCTCGTCCTCTACCCGATCCTGCTCGAGGATCGCGTCGCCCTCTTGACCGGCTTCGAGGGCGAGCTCGCCTATCATCGCGCGCCGATCGAGCCCGGGGCCCTCGCCGAGCAGACGCGCACGCTGCGCGGCTTCCTCGAGAAGCGGACGACGCGGCAATACCTTCGGCCCGCAGCCGCGCTCTACGAGGCGCTCGTCCGTCCGATCGAGGCCGAGCTCGCACGATCCGGCGTCGAGACCCTCGTCGTCGTCCCGGAAGGCATCCTGCGCACGATCCCCTTCGCCGCGCTCTACGACGCGACGAGCGGGCGCTTCCTCGTGGACCTGAAGCCCGTCGCCGTCGTACCGAGCTTGCGCCTGACGCGCCCGGCCCCGATCGACCGAGACCGCCTCGCGCTACTCGCCGCCGGCCTCGAGCAGGCGACCGCCGGCTTCGAGCGGCTCGACCACACGCGCGAGGAGATCGATGGTCTCGCCGCGCTCTTTCCCGACCATCGCGTCCTCTTCGACGACGCCTTCCGGATCGACCAGCTCGAGCAGGAGCTGCGCCGCCGCCCCTACTCGATCCTGCACCTCGCCACCCACGGCCGCGTCGAGGCCGACGGTCGGGACAGCTTCCTTCTCGCGAGCGATGGCCGGCTCGGCCTCGAGCGCATGAGCGAGCTCGTCGCGACGACCCGCTTCCGCCGCGACCAGCCCCTCGAGCTGCTGACGCTCTCCGCGTGCGAGACCGCCGCAGACGACGAGGACGCAGCACTCGGGCTCGCGGGCGTGGCGCTCCGGGCGGGCGCACGGAGCGCGCTCGCGACCCTCTGGCCCGTGAACGACGAAGCGACGGCACGCCTCGTCGACACGTTCTACCGCGAGCTCGCCCAGCCGGGCCAGACCCGCGCGGGCGCCCTGCGCGCGGCCCAGCAGAAGGTCCGCGAGCAGCCGCGCTTCGCGCATCCTGGGTACTGGGCGGCGTTCCTGATGATCAGCAGCTGGATGTAGCCGGCCGTGGCTCGGAGGCGAGCCGAAGCCAGACGAGCCTCATCGGCTCCCTTCGAGGTACTCCCGGAGCGCCGTCGCGGCGTTGAACCGCATCTCCCTCGACGCGTAGACGAAGGTCACGGGGCCGGCGGCCGAATCGATCTGCGCGCGAAGGCGGTCGACCGCCCCCCCACTCTCGTCCAGCTCCCGGAAGTAGCGACGCTTGAACTCGGGCCATCGCTCCGGGCGATGCGAGAACCATCGCCGAAGCTCCGTCGAAGGGGCCGCGTCCCGGACCCAGGCGTCGATTCGCGCGGTTGATCTCGACACACCGCGCGGCCAGAGACGTTCGACCAGGATCCGGAGACCGTCATCTCGTGACGGTGGGTCGTATGCACGCTTCAGAAGGATCGCCATCCGCTTCCCGTGTCGTTCTGACGCACGCCGATCGCTTCGTGCAGCCCCTCTCGGACGCGCCCGCACGACACGATCTTTCGCCCCGGGCGCCCGATCCCTCCGCGGCCGCCGCCCTAGAACACGAACACCTTCCCCTCCAGATGGAACCCGTGCCCCTGCAAATCGCCCCCCTCCCCTGTCTGCGGCCGCCTGAGCGCCCGCCCCCAGTACGCGTTCAGCTCGAAGCGGTCCGCATAGCGGTAGAGCAGTCCGAAGCCGATCCCCGCCAGCCAGTCGTCGTAGTCGGCGGCGTCGCGATCGTGCGTATCCCACGCGAAGCCCACGTCGAAGAAGGGTGCGACCCGAAGCTCGTGCGGCCGCAGGCTCGTCGGCAGGACGGGCACCCGCAGCTCGATCGAGCCGACGGCACCCCCGTCCGCCACGACCGCGTTCTCGCGGTAGCCGCGCACGGTGGACGCCCCCCCGAGCGCGAAGGACTCGATCGAGAAGAGCGCACCCGTCGCCATCTGCGCGTCCGCCCGCGCGACGAGCTCGCCGTCGCCGAGCCAGGTCGGGACGCGGCGCGCGTGCTGGAGCTGGAGGAGCCAGCTCGTGAACTCGCCGTCGGGCAGCGCCGGCACGCCATCACTCGGTGTGATCGAGTTGGGCGAGGTCGCGTCCCAGACGTCGAGCCCCTGGGTCGTGCGCAGGCGGAGGGCGGAGACGTGGTCGGGGCCGCGATGCAGCCAGCTCGCTTCGAGGCGGAGCAGCGACAGACGGATGCGGCTGCCGCTCGCATTCGCGTCGCTCGTCTCGAAGCGGACGGGTAGACCGCTGTCGACGCTGAGCCGGCTGCTGCGCCGCTCGAAGCCGACGACGAGACGCACCTCGTCCTCGAGCGTCCGCCAGAGGGGCTGGGCGAGCCAGGCGCCGTAATCCTCGAGCTCGTTGCGGAAGCCATCGTCCTGGAAGGGCCCTTCGACGACCTCGCCCCGTGCCAGGCCGCCCGTCAGCTCGAGCTCGGTCAGCCAGGGCGTGACGGGAAGGGCGTAGCCGAGGTCGAGGTCGAAGAGGCCGCGGGCGCCGGAGACCGAGGCGCGGAAGGTGTCGCCGAATCCGGCGACGTTGCGATGGACGAATCGGGCGTTCGCGCGATTCGCGCCGAGGCTGGGGGCGAGGTCGTTCGCGACGCGCAGCGTGAGGTCCCAGGACCGCGCCTCCTCGATCGCGAGACGGACGACGCTCGATCCGCGCGCTTCGCCGGGGAGCAGGACGGCGTCGACGCGGGCGATGCGCGGATCCGTCTGCAGCAGGCGCAGCGCGCGCTCGAGGCGATCGAGGTCGAGCGGCGCCGCGAGTCCGCGACGCAGGCGCGGCTCGACGAACGAGAGACCGAGTCGACCACCGGGCGCGAGCTCGACGCGCTCGACGTGGCCCTCGACGATGCGGATCTCGACGGTCCCGTCTTCGAGCGTCTGGTCCGGCACGAAGGCGCCTGAGCTGACGTAGCCCGCCTCGACGTAGAGCCGCGTGAGCGCGTCCGTCACCTGCGGCAGGTCCTCGGCGTGCAGCACGCGCGCCGTCCAGGGCGCGACGACGGCGGCGAGCTCGCGATCGCTGAAGATCGTGCTGCCGACGATGCGGAAGGCGCGCACGAGCACGCCGGGGCCCGCCGCGAAGGGCGCCGTCCCCGGCGAAGGCGTCGACTCGGGCGGGCGCTCGAGACCGGGTGCTTCGTCCTCGTCCTCGTATGCGGGTAGCGACGGGCGCTCGCGCTCGATCGGCAGACCGGAGCCACTCGGGAGCGACTGCGCCGACGAAGCCGACGCGCAGAGCAGGCCGACCCGCGGCCCGAGCCCCGCGGTCGCGAGGAGCGCGACGAGCCCGAGTCCGCGCAATCCCCTCACGCGCACGCGCCGTCGCCGCCCCCCGCGTCGACCTCGACGAGATGACTCGCGCCGCGCCGGGTCTCGAAGGCGGGTCCGCATCGCGTCGCGGCGGAGCGCCTCTTGACGGAGTCCGTGAAGACGAAGCGGGCCCGGGCGCGATCGCGATCGAGATCGACGACGAGGAAGCCGTTGTAGCGCCCCTCGAGGTAGCGGAGGTGGGGCAGCGACGGGAGCCCGTCGAGCGAGCGCTTGCCCTTCCTCGTCCTCCCGAGCGGAGGCGAGCTGACGGCCGGGGTCACGAGCTCCACGGCCCGCGCACCGGCGCCCGTCGCGGGATCGTAGGTCTCGCCCGAGTCGAGGGGCGGCGGGACGTCGAAGGCCCAGGCCGAGTGGACGTCGCCGGTCAGGAAGACGACGTCGTGGACGAAGCGATCGCGCAGGTGATCGAGGATGGCGCGGCGATCCGCGCGGTAGCCGTCCCAGGCGTCGGGGTTGAAGTCCGCGACGCCGTCGGTCGTGGGCGAGAACACGACCTGCTGGCCGATCACGCGCCAGGCCGTGCCCCTGTCCTGCGAGGCATCGAGCGCATCCAGCAGCCAGCGCGTCTGCTCGCGACCGAGCAGGGTGCGCGCCGGATCGCGGGCCGCTTCGTGGTCCGTGTGCGAGGTGCGATCGTCTCGACCCTCGAGTCGGGTATCGAGCATGACGAGGTCGACGAGGTCGCCGAAGCGGAACTGGCGGAAGAGCTTCGTCGGCAGCTCGCGGATCGGCATCCACTCGTAGTAGGCGCGGATCGCGGCGAGCTTGCGATCGGACCAGTCGCCCTCGCGGCCCTTCGGATCATGGTTCCGCGCGCCCTCGCGCCAGGAGTCGTTCGCGCTCTCGTGGTCGTCCCAGACCGTGATCCAGGGATGCCGCGCGTGGGCGGCCTGCAGGTCGGGGTCGGTCTTGTACTGGGCGTGGCGACGACGGTAGTCCCGCAGCGAGACGATCTCGTGGATCGGGTCGGGGATGCGACCGATCCGCACGCCCCAGCCGTACTCGCCCTCGGCGTACTCGTAGAGGTAGTCGCCGAGATGCAGCACGGCGTCGAGATCGTCTCGGGCCGCGATCGCACCGTAGGCATTGAAGAAGCCCTTGGGATAGTTCGAGCAGGAGACGACGGCGAGGCGGACGCGGTCGACTTGTTCGATCGGGAGCGTGCGCGTGCGCCCCGTCGGCGAGGGACCCGCTGCGGTCGCGAAGCCGTAGTAGTAGGTCGTCCCGGGCTCGAGACCGTCGACGTCGATCTTGAGCGTGAAGTCGCGTTCGGGCCAGGCGCGCTCGATGCCGCTCCGCACGACCTCGCGACCGTCCGGGTCGAGCGCGATCCACCAGTCGGTCGCGATCGTCTCGCCCACGCGATCCGCGAAGGGCGAGACGCGCGTCCAGAGGATCACGCGATCGGCGAGGGGATCACCGCTCGCAACCCCGTGCCGGAAGGGATCCGTGCCGGGCGGGATCCCCGCCGCACCGGGATGCGTCGCACACCCCGTGAGCCCCGAAGCCGAAGCGCCGGCGAGCAGCGCCGCCTGCGCCACACCCGCCTTCAGGAATCCCCGCCGATCGATCCCCATCCCGCGCTCCCGGTTCGCCGTCCGCGCCGCTCCATCACGACGCCATCACCGACCGGGCCACAGTATGCCGGAATCGATCCCCCCGCCGACCCGCACGCGAACGCGCTCGCACCGAACGCCCGGGTCGGGCACGTCCGCCCCCCTTCGCAGAGGAAGAGCGTGCGCGAGCCCCGACCTGCACGGCGCCAGAGCCCGGCGATTCGCGCTCGGGGTGGAATCAAGCGGAGCCGAGGTCGTCGCCAGCATGGCGGCCTTCGATTCGCACCGACCCGCCAGGCCACGCCACCCGAGACGGCGGCGAGCCATCCACCCCGAGCGCGAATCGCCGGGATCGGCTTCCCAAAACCGCCGACCCGCCGCGCGCTATTCCGGCCGCAGCTTGTAGCGGATCGGCAGACGCTTCACGCCGCCGACCAGCCCCGAGTGCAGCCGGTCGACCGGACCCGCGAGCTCGATCTCCTCGATCCGCGGCAGCAGGTACTTGTAGGCCACGTGCATCTCGAGCCGAGCGAGGTGCGCGCCCAGGCAGAAATGCTCACCGACGCCGAAGCCGATGTGGCGGTTGGGGCGGCGGTCGACGAGGAACGAGTAGGGGTCGGCGAAGACCTCCTCGTCGCGGTTGGCCGAGGGATAGAAGAGCGCGACCGTGTCACCCTCGCGGATGACCTTGTCGCGCAGCGGGTAGTCCCGCGTCGCGACCCGGGCGAAGTGGATGATCGGCGAGGTCCATCGCACGACCTCCTCGATCGCCGAGTCGAGCAGTCCCATGTCCGCCTGCACCTTGCGCAGCTGGTCCTGGTGCTGGACGAAGGCGAGCATGCCGCCGCTCGTGCCGTTGCGGGTCGTCTCGTTGCCGGCGATCACGATGATGAAGCACCAGGTCAGGACCTCGAGGTCGTTGAGCGGCTTGCCCTGGTACTCCGACTGCGTGAAGACCGTGATCAGGTCGTCCTGCGGATTCGCGCGGCGGTCCTGGATCATCTTCGAGAAGTAGGTGAAGAGCTCGATCCGGGCGCGATCGGCGGTCTCCCGCGGCGTCGAGCCCTCCTCCTGGAAGTCGGGATCGCCCGCGCCGAGCGTGCGATTCGTCCAGTCGAAGAGCATCTGCCAATCCTCTTCCGGTACGCCGAGCAGCCAGCCGATCACGGCGATCGGCAGCGGCGCCGCGACCGCGTCGACGAAGTCGCACTCGCCCTCGTTCGAGCGCTGGTAGAGGTTCTCGACGATGTCGCGGCCGATCTTCTCGATCGGGTCGTGGATCTTCTGCAGCATGCGCGGCGTGAAGCGGCGGCTGATCATCTGACGGAACTCGCCGTGCATCGGCGGATCCATCTGGATCAGCGTCTTCGGCATGTTCTGGTTCGGGTCCTCTTCGATGTGCTGCACGACGAGGCGCGGGCCGGAGAGGAAGGCTTCGGGGTTCTTGCCGATCTCCGTGATGTCGGCGTGCTTCGTGATCGCCCAGAAGTCGACGGCATTGCCGGGCTGCGTCACCCAGCTCACGGGCTCCTCGGCGCGCAGCCGCGCCCAGACGTGATGCGGGTAGCCGTGATGGGCGTAGTCCTCGGGATGAACGAGGCGGAAGTCGGCGGGACCGGCCGGCGGGCCGGCATGCGGGACGGGATTGGCGGCCATCGAGGAGCTCCTCTCTAGTCTCTGTGTTCGATGCCCGGGCGCACGCGCACCCATCGGGAGCGGCGGAGCACGGGGACTGGGGGCGCATCGGACGAGCGACGCGACGGGCGCAGGTCGCGGCCCGCCGATTATCGACGAACGAACGATCGTTCGTCAAGCCTTTCGGCGCAGACGTCTCGTGGCTGGAGTCGGATTCGCCGACACGGTCCGCTCAGCTCAGCTCTTCAGCTTCCGGTAGCCGAAGAGCAGCAGCACGGCGCCGCCCGTCGCCACGGCGATCCCGCCGAGGCTGAAGCCACCCGCCGTCGCGATGCCGAGGGTCGAGGCGATCAGCCCGCCGACGAAGGCGCCGGCGACGCCGAGGCCGATCGTCATGAAGATCCCGCCCGGATCGCGTCCGGGCATGATCCACTTCGCCAGCGCACCGACGATCAGCCCCAACAAGAGCCAGCTCAGGATTCCCATGGCACCTCCTCCCGCTCGGCGAGTGCTCGACTCGCGCGTCCGTGCCTCCGCGCCCCGATCTCAGGTCGCCGCGCGCGTCCGGCCCTCCGCGCCCCGATCTCAGGTCGCCGCGCGCGTCCGACCCTCCGCGCCCCGACCTCAGTTCGGGTCGGGCGCGGGCGTATCCGGTCCGTTGGCCGGGAGCTCCGGCCGGGCGACGTAGCCCGCGTCGATCTCGCCCGTCAGGCTCCGCAGGAACGCCGAGAGGTCCGCGATCTGCTTCGGCTCGAGCGTCAGCCCGAGCTGGTGGTAGCCCATCAGCCGGACGGCCTCCTCGAGGCTCGTGATCGAGCCGTCGTGGAACCAGGGCCCGGTCTCGGCCACGTTGCGCAGCGACGGCACCTTGAAGACGAAGCGGTCGGCCTCGTTGCCCGTCACGTTGAAGCGACCCGGGTCCTTCGTCTCGTAGGGGAAGATCTGGCCGAGCTTGCGGTACTGCAGGCCACCGACCGTCGCGCCGTTGTGGCAGGAGATGCAGCCGAGGGAGAGGAACGCGTCGAGTCCGCGCCGCTCGGCGGGGTCGAGCGCGTCGAGGTCGCCCGCCAGGAAGCGATCGAAGGGACCCGGCGTGATCAGCTTGCGCTCGAAGGCGCCGATCGCCCGCGCCATGTTGTCGTAGCTGAGCGGCGTCTCGTCGTCGGGGAAGGCCTCCGCGAAGGCCGTGACATAGCCCGGGATCGATGCGAGCACGCCGACGACGTGCTCCTCGGACGGCGACGCCATCTCGATCGGATTGAGCACCGGCCCCTTCGCCTGGGCCTCCACGTCCTCCGCCCGCCCGTCCCAGAACTGCGCGAGGTGCAGGGCGGCGTTGTAGACCGTGGGCGAGTTGCGTTCGCCGCGCTGGCCGCGATGGCCGGGCGAGGTCGGCTCGCCGTCGACGCCGAAGGCATCGAGCTTGTGGCAGGAGTTGCACGCGACGTCGTGGTTCTTCGAGAGGCGCGTGTCGTAGTAGAGCATCCGGCCGAGGTCGATCTTCGCCGGCGTGAGGGGGTTCGTCTCCTTCTCCGCGGCCGCGGGCAGCTTGCCGAAGACGGCCGCGGCCTTCTTCGCGAGGGCCGCCGCATCGACGCTCGGCGGCGCGTGCGGGTCGACCGGCGGCTCCGACGACTTCGAAGCACCCGATCCCCCGTCGCCCTCGCCGCTTCCGCAGCCGAGCGCGCCGAGCCCCAGCGCCAGTCCGATCAGGATCGCGAGCGCCGCGGCGACGCGCCGACCCGTCGCCGAGCCCGCGCCCTGGCAGCGCCCCATCGATTCCCCCCAAGCCGACCGATGCACCATGACGATCTCCTCGCTTTGCGTCGCGTCGGGCGTCCCCCGACGCCGGGACTCTAGGACCGGATTCGCGACCGGTCACGCGATCCTGCGCACGGCCTGCGCCTAGTACCCGTTTCATGGCGTCGCGAAGGGGCGTGTGCTTCCCTACGCCGTCATGCTGGACGCCCGGATCCTCGAGGAACGCCGCGACGAGATCGTCGAGAGCTGCCGCGCGCGCCACGTCCGGGCGGACGTCGACTCCGCCATCGCGCTGCACGCGCGGGTCAACGCACTCCGCCACGAGCTGAACGAGGCCAACCGCCTCCGCAACGAGCATCAGAAGGCGGGCAAGCAGAAGCTCGACCCCGAGGCGCGCGAGGCCCACACGACCGAGGGCCGCCGGCTGAAGGACGTCGTCGCGGCGGCCGAGCTCGCCTTGCGCGAGTCCGAGACTGCGCTCGAAACGGCACTCCGCAGCCTGCCGAACTTCCTGCATCCCGAGAGCCCCCGCGGCGGCGAGGACGACTGGAAGCTCGTCGCGACGAGCGGCGAGCCCCGACGCTTCGACTTCGAGGCGAAGGACCACCTCGCGCTGGCCGCGGACCTCGATCTCGTCGACTTCGAGCGGGCGGCGACGGTCGCGGGACAGAAGTTCTATTACCTGAAGCGCGAGGCGGCCCTGCTCGAGCTCGCGCTCCAGCGCTTCGCCCTCGACCAGATCCTGCCCGAGGGCTTCGTCCCGATCGTGACCCCGGACCTCGCCCGACCGGACGTGATCGAAGGGCTCGGCTTCAGCCCGCGCGGCGAGGAGTCGCAGATCTACTCGATCGAGGGACACGAGCTCTGCCTGATCGGGACGAGCGAGATCACCCTCGGCGGCATGTACGCCGACACGATCTTCTCCGAGGACGAGCTGCCCCTCAAGCTCGCGGGCGTCTCGCATTGCTTCCGGACCGAGGCGGGCGCCCACGGCCGGGAGAGCCGCGGTCTCTACCGCGTGCACCAGTTCACGAAGGTCGAGATGTTCGTGTTCTGTCGGCCCGAGGACTCGGAGGCCCAGCACGCCGAGCTGCTCCGCCTGGAACGCAGGATCTGGGACGCCCTCGAGATCCCCTATCGCGTGATCGACATCGCCTCGAGCGATCTCGGCGCGCCGGCCTACCGCAAGTTCGACCTCGAGGCCTGGATGCCCGGCCGCGGCGAGTCGGGCGACTGGGGCGAGATCACGAGCACGTCGAACTGCACCGACTTCCAGGCCCGCCGCCTGCGCGTGCGCGTGAAGCGGGAGGGCGACAAGCGCAACGAGCTCGTCCACACCCTGAACGGCACGGCGATCTCGAATGCCCGCGCGATCGTCGCGATCCTCGAGAACCATCAGCAGGCCGACGGCAGCGTCACGATCCCCCGCGCCCTCGTGCCCTACGTGGGGGTGGACCGGATCGGTCCGCGTTAGGTCGGCCCGCCGTGTCCGGGGCGCAGCCTCTCGACCGTCGGACCGAAGCCGCCCGGGATCCCGCCCGCGACCCCGGGCCCGCTCCCCCCGGCGCCCCGCCCCTCGTCCTCGGCACCGCCGGCCACATCGACCACGGCAAGACCGCGCTCGTCCGCGCGCTGACCGGACAGGACCTCGACCGCCTGCCCGAGGAGAAGGCGCGCGGCATCACGATCGAGCTCGGCTTCGCGCCCCTCGCCCTCGCCGACGATCTCGCCGTCGCGATCGTCGACGTGCCGGGCCACGAGCGCTTCGTGCGCACGATGGTCGCCGGCGCGAGCGGGCTCGACCTCGTGATGCTGGTCGTGGCCGCGGACGAGGGCGTGATGCCGCAGACGCGCGAGCACCTGGCGATCTGCGAGCTGCTCGGTGTCGAGCGCGGTCTCGTCGTCCTGACGAAGTCGGATCTCGTCGACGAGGAGATGCTCGAGCTCGCGACGGAGGACGTGCGCGATGCACTCGCCGCCGGGCCCCTCGCCGACGCACCGATCGTGGCGGCCAGTGCGCAGACGGGCCAAGGACTCGATGCCGTGCGCGCGACGCTCGAAGCGCTCGTGCGCACTGCGCCCGCGCGCCGGGACGATCGCCGCCCGGCCCGCCTCGCGATCGACCGGGTCTTCACGAAGCATGGCTTCGGCACGGTCGCGACGGGCACCTGGACCGGCCGACCCCTCGCCGTCGGTGCGGCCGTCGTGCTCGAGCCCGGCGCGCGCAAGGCGCGCATCCGCGGCCTCGAGCGCCACGGCGAAGAGGTCGCCACGAGTCTCGCCGGTGCGCGCATCGCCGTGAACCTGCAGGACCGGGCGGGCGACGAGATCCATCGCGGCGACGTGCTGACCGAGCCCGCCGCCCTGTTACCGACCACGGTCTTCGACGCGACGCTGCGCTGGCTCTCGCGGGAGACGCCGCTCGCCGAGCCGACCTCGGTCGAGCTGCTCTGCGGGACGACCGAGCGGCGTGCGCGCGTCGCCCCGATCGGCGAGAAGCCCGTCGAGCCGGGCGGCACGGGCTTCGCCCGCATCCACGTCGAAGGCCCGCCCCTGGCCTTGCTGCCCGGCGACCGCTTCGTGATCCGCGGCTTCGCGCGGGACGCCGGGGTGGGCGCGACCCTCGGCGGTGGCCGGGTGCTCGACGTCGCCCCGCCCCATCGCCGCCGTCGCGACCCCGCCCTGCGCGCCGAGCTCGAACGGATCGCGCGAGGCGACGAGACCGCCGGACTGCTCGCGCGCATCGAGCGGTCGGCGCTCTCCGGCGCCGACCTCGAGGGGCTGCGACGCGAGACCGGGCTCGACGGCGAAGCGATCGACTCGATCCTCGCGCGCCTCGTCGAGGCCGGCGCGATCGAATGCTTCGACGCGCGTCTGTGTATGTCCCGGGAGGCGGCCGACCGGCTGCGTTCGGCGCTGCTCGAGACCCTCGACGCCTTCCACGAAGGGGATCCGCTGCAGCCCGGCATGTCACGAGCGGCTCTCATGGCGGGTCTGCCCGGGAACGTGCCCACCGCCGCGCGGGCCGCGCTGGTCGCCCGGCTGGCCGAGACCGGCGCGGTCGCGATCGACGGCGAGGTCGTGTCGCGCACGGGCTTCACGGCCCGGCTCGACGACGAAGAGCGGGGCATCGCCGATCGACTCGCCCGGCGCTTCGCAGAGGCCGGACTCGAGGCGCCCGCGCTGCGCACGATCGCCGACGAGACGGGCCTGGATGCGACCCGGCTGCGCGCGCTGGCCCACTATCTCGAGCGGCAGGGGGCTTTGATCGCGGCGCCCGACGATCTCTTCTTCGATCGTGCGGCCGTGCTCGAGCTGGTGGGTCGGGTGCTCGCACACTTCGATGCGCACGACGCGCTCGACACCCAGGCGCTCAAGGCGCTGATCGGGACGAGCCGACGGACGGCGATGCCGCTGATGGCATTGCTCGACGACCTGCAGGTGACCCGCCGCGACGGCAGCGTCCGGCGCCTGCTGAGCCGCACGCCTCGCTGGTAGGCGACCGGGCGCGGATCAGTCGCGCAGGCCCGCGACGGCGAGATCGATGCGCGCGTCGAGCCAGCTCGCGACGTTGCCGACCTCGCCGAGCGGTGCCAGCCCCAGGTAGAGGATGCAAGCACCGCAGAGCGCGAGCACGAGCTGCTCGTGGCTGAGCGCGCGGCTCGTCGGACGACCGAGCTCCGGTGGCCGCAACATCGCGAGCAGCGGTCGCCCCGCGGCGATCAGCGCGAGCACCGTCGCCGCGAGCCCCGCCAGCAGCAGCCCGCGATGTCCCCCCTGATCGAGCGCGGACAGGATGCGCAGTCTCGCAACGAAGCCCATCGTTCCGGGAAAGCCCGCGAGCGAGAGCAGGAAGAGCGCGAAGAAGACCGCGCGAATGGGGCTCTGCTGCGCCATGCCTGCCAGGTCGCCGACGTTCTCGCAGGCGCGTTCGTGATGGCTGAGAGACGCGAGCGTCCCGAGCACGCCGGCCACCGCGATCCCCGCGGCCGCGAGGGCGAAGAAGAGCGCCTCGCCGCCCGCGCCCCGCGCCTCGACGAGCGCAAGCGTGAAGAAGCCCGCCTGCCCGACGCCGAGCCAGCCGACCATCCGCCGCAGACCGATCTGCACCAGCGCCATCGCGTGTCCCCAGACGAGCCCGACCACGCCGAGCACCCCGAGCAGCTCCGGCAGACGCGCGACGACCCGCACCGCACCGTCGCCGTCCGCCGCGGGCACGAGCGCGTGCAGCAGACGCAGCAGGACGAAGAAGCTCGTCGCCTGCACCCCGGTCGCGATCCAGGTCGTGACGAAGGACGGCGCGCCTTCGTGCACGTCGGGCGACCAGGGATGGAAGGGCGCGACGACCGCCCGCGCGAGCAGTCCCGCGATCAAGAGCGCCACGCCGACGTCGAGCAGGAGGGGCTGCCCCGGCGCCTGCGACAGGGCGTCGAGCTCGAGCCGACCCGTCGCACCGAAGACGAAGGCAAGCCCCTGGGCGAGTACGAGGCTCGCAAAGCCGTGCGCGAAGAACGCCTTGAGGCTCGATTCGCTCGAGGAGAGCCTGCGCGAGTCGATCGCGATCAGCGCGACCAGCGGCAGCCAGGCCAGCTCGAGCGCGACCAGCAACGTCAGCAGGTCGCGCGTCGCCGTCGCCGCTGCGAGCCCGGCGAGCGAGAAGAGCAGGAGCGCGAGCGGCTCGGCCGGTCGCGAGCGCGCCATCCCGAAATGCGTGAGCGAGAGGCAGAGCACGAGGAAGGCCCAGCCGACGAGGAAGAGGATGGCGAGCGTCGCGAAGGCGTCGACTGCGAGCACGGAGCCGACCGCGACCGGTGCCGCCCCGCGCAGCGAGAGCCCCATCGCGCCCAACGTCAGCAGGGCGACGGCGGCCAGGCGGATGCCGGAGAGCGCCGTGGCACGATGGGCCGCGGCGGCGTCGACCGGACGGGTGCGCCCGAGCAGATCGACCGCCAGCACGAGCAGCGCCCCCAGCGCGGGCAGCAGGATCGGCAGCGCCGCCCGACTCATCGACGCACCCCCGCGAGCGGTGCACGGATTGCCCACGCGACCCGCGCCTCCGCGCGCGGCGGGTCCGAGCGCCGGGCCACGCCCCCGCCCACAGCGCCCTCCTCTGCGGGCGGCGGGCCGTCCTGCGGCTCACCCTCCTCCGGCAGCGCGCGGCGATCCATCTCGTAGAGGATCTCGAGCACGGCCGGCTCGATCCGCCGCAGCAGCGGATTCGGATAGAGACCGATCGCGACGATCGGGACCGTGATCGCGAGCATCACGAAGCGCTCGACGCGATCGAGGTCGATCAGGCCGCGATTGGCGGGCTCGTCGACGGGGCCGAGGAAGACGCGGCGCTGTACCCAGAGCAGGTAGGAGGCCGAGACGACCATCGCGACGAGCGCCACCAGCGAGAGCTCGCGCCGCGTGCCGAGGCTGCCGAGCAGCACGAAGAGGTCGCCGACGAACCCCCCGAGCAGCGGCAGCCCCATCAGCGACGCGGTCATCAGCCCGAAGAAGAACGCACAGACCGGCATCGGCTTCGCGAGCCCGCCGAAGGCGACGACCTCGGTCGTCTTGCGACGGGTGGCCAGGAAGCCCGTCAGCATGAAGAGCGCCGACGTCGCGAGTCCGTGGGTGACGAGCTGGACCACGGCCCCCGTGATGCCCTGGATGTCGAGGGTCGCGATGCCGAAGACCGCGAAGCCCGCGTAGCCGATCGACGACCAGGCGACGAGTCGCCGAAGCTCCTTCTGCACGAGCGCGACGAGGGAGGCGTAGACGAGCGCGACGATCCCGAGCACGGCGATCGAGGGTCCCGCCGCCCGGGCCGCATCGGGCAGGAGCGGGAGTCCGAAGCGCAGGAGCCCGATCGCCGCCGTCTGCACGAAGCCCGTCGCGAGCACGATCGAGAGCGGCGTCGGCGCCGCCGCGTGCACCGCGGGCAGCCAGAAATGCAGTGGCACGAGCGGAATGCGGAGTGCGAGCGCGAGCCCGAGCGCGACGAATAGCAGGGTCTGGTCGGCGGGGTCGATGAACACGTCGAGGAGCGAGGGTACGGCCGGTCCACCGATCGGCCCGGCCGTCGCGAGGTCGAGCACCGGACGACCGAGCTGCGTCACACTCGCGTCGCGCAGCACGAAGACCACGAAGAGCAGCGCCGCCAGCGCCAGGGACTCGGTCGCCCAGATGCGCGAGGCCGCGGCGCTGCGCCCCTCTCCGCCGAAGCGCCCGACCCAGACCAGGATCGGCAGCACCGACAGCGCCCAGAAGAAGACGAAGGCCAGCAGGTTGGCCGAAGCGATCGTGCCGAGCAGCGCCGTCTCGAGCACGAGCGCGAGGGCGACCTCCGTGCGCGCGGACTCGCGCAGCTGGGCGCGCGAGGCGAGCAGCGCGAGCGGCACGAGCGCGGTCGTCACGAGCAGGAAGCAGAGACCGATGCCGTCGAGGCCGAGCAGCCAATGCAGTCCTTCGAGATCGCGCCAGCCGACGCGCGCGACGAGCTGGAGGCCCAGCTGCTCGGGATCGAAGCGCCGCAGCGGACCGAGCAGGGCGAGCCCGAAGTCGAGCGCCGCCGTCGCGACACCGACGCCGCGCCAGAAGGCGGCCGGCAGGGCGGGCAGCCCGAGCACGGACGTGAGCAGACCGACCAGCGCGATGCCGACGGCGACCGCACCCGGCAACGCGACCACCAGCAGCAGGACCTGCTCGTTCCAGAGTGTCACGCCCGGTCCCCCCGCGTCATCGCGGCACCCCGCCCTCGGCCGTGCCACTGCCCGCGACGAGGAAGCTCACGACGACCAGCAGCGTCAACAGTCCGAGCAGGACGTAGCTCTGGAGCCGACCGTTCTGGACGCGACGCAGCACGGAGCGGATCAGCCGCTGCACGAGACCCGTCCCGCCCAGCACGAGGCCGCGATCGATCAGGCGCGTCTCGACCCCGCCGACGAGGGCCCAACGCGCCAGGCCGCGCACCGGCTGCACGAAGATGCCGACCAGCAGCCGTTCGACGAAGAGGCCCTCGCGCAGGGCGAGCAGCCCCGCCCGGGCGGCGGCGTTCTCCGGCTCGCCCCGGTAGCCGCGTCGCGCATGGCGCCACGCCGCGAGACCGAGCCCCGCGCCGATGCTCGCGATCAGACCGGCGACGAGACGGACGCGCGGGGCGCCGGCGAGCTCCGGGTCCGGGGCGCCGGCGAGCGACGGCGAGAGGAAGTGGCCGATCGAGTCGGTCGCCGGAATGCCCCAGAGATCGCCCCAGAACTGCGAAGGCGTGAGCAGCCCCGCGGCGAGGCTCATGAATGCGAGGGCGGTCAGGCTGCGCTGGATCCAGCCGCCCGGATCCGTGAACTGACGATCGACGACGCCACCCGGCCGTACGGGTCCCCAGAAGACGACGAAGAAGACCCGCCCGAGTGCGAAGGCCAGCACCGTGAGGCTCAGGAAGGCCACGCCGAGCAGCCAGCCGCTCGCCGGACGCGAGGTACTCGCGATCCAGGCGAGCGTCTCCTCGATCGGGAAGAAGCCCGCCGCCGGAAAGACCCCGAGCATCGCCAGGCTCGCGATCGCGACCATCCCCTGCGTCCAGCGCATGCGGGGGCCGAGGCCGCCCATCCGACGCAGGTCGGTGTCACCCTTCTGCACGCGCACGACGATCCCGTAGGCGAGCACGAGATGCGCCTTCACGAAGGCATGCGCGAGCAGCAGATAGGTCGCGGTCGAGTAGGCACCGAGTCCGATGCCGACCAGCACGAGTCCGAGCAGGGCCGAGGTCGACAAGGCGACGACGCGACGCAGCTCGAGCTGGGTCGCGGCGGCCAGACTGGCGAGCAGGCAGGTCGCGGCACCGATCGCCACGAGCCCCTCGCGCGCGACGGTCACGTGCTCGAGCAGGAACGAGAAGCGCAGCAGGACGTAGACCCCCGCCACGACCGTCGTCGACGACTGCATCAGCGCGCTCGCCGGGACCGGCGCGTCGCTCGCCCGGGGCAGCCAGAAATGGAGCGGGAGCTGCGCGCATTTCGTGATCGCGGCGAGGGCGAGTCCGAGCCCGACCATCTCGAGCAGGAGCGGCGCGTCGCCGTCGCCCCGCGCGAGCCAGGCGAGGTCCTGCCCCTCGAGCAGTCGGAACGCCGACTGGACGCCCTGGAAGGAGATCGTCGGCGCCCCGGCGCGGGAGAGCCCGTCGAAGAGCAGCAGACTCGCGCCGAGCAGCCCGAGGTCGCCGACGCGCCCGATCACGAAGGTCGTGGCCCCCGCTCGCGACGCCTCGGCGCCCTCGAAGTCGAAGGAGGCGAAGAGCTGGGTCGCGATCCCGACGCCCGCCCAACCCAGGAAGAAGAGCAGCAGGTTGTCGGCCAGCACGAGCACGAGGGTCGAGCCGACGAGCAGGTCGAGCATCGCGAAGGTGCGATGGCCCAGCTCGCGTGCGAACCCGCCGCCGCGGAGCAGGCCGATCGTGTAGACGTAGACGGCGAGGGCGATGCTCGTGATCGTGAGGCAGAAGACGGCCGAGAGCGGATCGAGCTGGAAGGTCAGCTCGGCAGAGAAGCTGCGGGCGCCGACGCCGCCGCCGACCCAGGGTCCGATCGTGTCGAGGATCGGGACCACGCCGCCGCGGCCGAGCAGCTCGAAGGTCGCTGCCGCGCTGAGCACGAAGGAGATGCCGAGGGCCGAGAGCGAGAGCGCCCAGACCGAGCGGTCCGAGACCTGCGCGCGGACCAGACCGATCAGGGCGCCGTGCGCGATCGCCGAGGCGAAGGGCAGCCCTGCGATCCAATGGATCAGCGTGGCGCCCAGGCTCTCGTCCCACTCCGGCACTCCTGCTCCTTCCGTGATGCCGCGGCGCGCCTTCGGCCGCGCGTCCCCGCCCTAGCCTTCGAGCAGCCCCGCGTCGTCGGCGTCGAGCGTGCCGCGTCGTTCGATGCGCGCCAGCACGATGGACAGACCGACCACGAGCTCGAGGAAGCCGACGATCCCCAGCCACAGCACCAGCGCCGCACCCCGCGCGTCCTCCGGCGCCCCGCCGCGCAACACCCCGAAGCCGATCGCCGATAGCGCCGCCGACACCCATCCGAAGAGCAGCCCGACCAGCATGCCGACCAGACTGCGTCGCCACAGCATCCCGAGCATCCCGATCCAGAAGAGCACGAGCGCTGCGAGGACCAGCGCCCCGCCCGACGAGATCGCCCCCATCGCTCAGGCCCTCCCGTCGTCGCGCAGCAGCAGGAGCGCCGAGAGCAGACCCGCGGCCATCGCGAAGCCGAGCAGCGCCGTCCGCTCGCTCCACTCCCCGAAGAGCAGCACGCCGAGGGCCTCGACCGCCGGCGATCCGCTCGAGTCGGACGCGCCGAGGGTCGTCCGTGCGCCCGCTCCGGATAGCGCCCCGTCCTCGACGAGCGCGCTCGCGAGCAGTCCGAGCACGAGGGCGACCAGCGCGAAGGCGAGTCCCCGGGCGAGCGCCGTCCCGCGATCGGTGACGGGGACGTGATCCCGATCCACGTCGACGAGCATCCAGCCGAAGAGCTGGACCGTCAGGATCGCCGTCGCCACGAGGATCGTCGTCGCGAAGGCGACGAAGCCGACGCCGGCCTGCCAGAGCGCCGCCCCGAGCAGCGCGACGAAGGCCATCGACGCGACGAGCGCGCGATTCAGGTTGCGCCCGGCGGCGATCGCGAAGAACGCACAGCCGAGCGCTGCGCCCAGCAACGTCAGGAAGGTGGTACTCACGACGCCCCACCCGTCCCGGCTGCCGCCGTCGCCGACTCAGGCTCCGACTGCGGGCTCGCGTCGGCTGCCGGATGCGCGGAAGACTCCGCCGCTTCGGCCTGCGTCGCGCGCGCCGACTCGCTCAGCTCGGTCGAGACCAGCAGGATCGCCCCCATCAGCAACAGGTTCGCCCAGGCCAGCGGAATCAGCCGACGCGTCACGAGCCGGATCCATTGATCGTCGCGCAGCACGGCCGTCGCGCGACGCACGAGGGCCAGCAGGGCGAGCGTCGCGAGGACCTTCGCGAGGAAGACGACCGCCTCGAGCCCGAGCACCAGCAACGAGGGCAGGCCCGTCCCGAAATAGGGCGCGAGTCGATCGATCAGCGTGCGCGACTCGACGAAGGGGATCGCGCCCGCGCCCAGGAAGAGCGAGACGAAGAGCGCGGCCGCGAGCAGGCGGGCGAGACGGGACTCGACGCGCGCCCAGTACTCGTCGATTGGGTCGGCGTCGAGTCCGAGACCGGCCAGGGCGACATGACCGGTGGCGGGATCCCAGGCGAGCGGGCGTCTGATCACGAGCGCCGCGGTCACGACGAAGAGCACGGCCGTGAGCGGCTGCGCGAACACGTTCCAGGCCGGGAGGCGACCGCTCTCGTGGATCCAGCGCAGGACGTCCGCGGCGAGTCCCGATTCGGCCGCGAGCCAGCCGAGCGGCGTGAAGCCCGCCTGCTGCGTCTCGACGATGTCGTGCAGTCGCAAGGAGCCGGCCTCGAGGGCGATCGGCGCGAGCACGATCAGCAGCAGGCCGGTCGAGGCGAGGCTCCGGCTGGCGATGCGGACGCTGCCGAAGCGGGACCAGGCGCTGCGATCGCCGAGGCCGACGGCGATCGTCGAGGCCGCCGCGAGCAGCTGCACGAAGGCGAGGGCGACGAGGCCATGGGCCAGGTCGAGGGCGACGAGCGGGACACCGTCCTGTGTCGCGCCGTAACGACCGCCGAAGGGCACGAGGGCGAGGCCGCCGGCGAGGGCCGTGCAGGCAACGACGTGCCCGTAGACTCGGAGCGGGCGGGCGAGGCCGACGATGCGCGTTCGGGTGCGCACCATGCGGGCGAGCAGGGCCAGCACGCGGGCGGGTGCGTAGCGCGAGGGCGGATGCTCGATCCCACCGCCCCAGACCGCGCGCGGCGGCGCGAGCTCGGGTCGCTCGAGGCGTCGGCCGAGTCGCATGCGCCGCTCGATCACGAGACTGCTCGCGAGCGCGATCGCCACGACCGCGAGCCAGACGCCCGCGACGAGCCCGGCGGCGACGACGTCGCTCATCGCCGCTCCTCGCCGCGACTCACGAGCCGGGGCTCCTGCGTCGCGCGTGGAGCGTCACGAGCAGGACGGGCAGCACGAGGGCGATCGCAGACTGCAGGCCGCGGGGGCCGAGGGCGCGCAGCGCGACGATGCTCGGCACGAGGACGAGGGCGATCGGGACGAGGAACGCGGTCGTCAGCAGCGCGCGATGCAGCAGCACCGCGTGTCGCGGCGATCGTCGCGCGCGCTCGGAGACGCCGAAGTGCACGGGCTCGACGTCGACCCGCGCGCGCGAAGCACGCGGGAGCGCATGACGCAGCAGCCAGGCGAACGACGGCACGGCCGCGAGCCCGAGGAGCAGGGCGCAGACGAAGAGGAGCGGGCCGACGACCGAGGGCGACGGAGTGGCGGCGGGCATCGGAGCTTCCGTCTGGCGAGGCGGCGACGCAGCAAGGGGAGTGCCGCACGAACCGCCCGACCGATCCCGGAGGGAGGCGCAAAAGTAGCCGTAGCCCCCCAGAGCGTCAACGAAAGCGCGCCGCTCGCCCGACCCCGGCGCAAGTCCGGGCGCGCCGGGGCGAGGTGGTAGAGTCCGCGCGTGCGGACACCCACTGCGGTCCTCGGCGCGGGCAGCTTCGGAACCTGTCTGGCGATGCTCGGCGCGCGCGAGCACGACGTGAAGCTCTGGGCGCGCAGCGAAGGCACGGTCGAGGCGATCAATCGCGACCGGCGCAACCCGCGCTACCTGAGCGAGTTCGAGCTGCCCGAGCGGATCGAGGCCACGACCGACCTGCGCGAGGCGCTGGCGGGGCGGGAGCTCGTGATCCTGGCCGTGCCGAGCCATTCGCTGCGCGCCGTGATGCAGGAGGCGGGGCCGTACATCGAGCCCGGCGCGATCGTGGTCTCGGCCGTGAAGGGCATCGAGTACGAGACGGGCCTCACGATGCACGGGGTGCTCGAGGACGTGCTCGATCGCGAGCACCACCCGCGTATCGTGGCGCTCTCGGGTCCCTCCTTCGCGCGCGAGATCGCCCGCCAGCGGCCGACGGTCGTGACCCTGGCCTGCCGCGAAGAGGCCTTCGCGATCGCAGTCCAGGCGACGCTCTCCTGCCCCTGGTTCCGTTGCTACACGCAGACCGACGTGATCGGCGTCGAGACCGCGGGCGCGCTCAAGAACGTGATCGCGATCGCGGTCGGCATGTCCGATGGCGCCGAGGCCGGGCTGAATGCGCGGGCCGCCTTGATGACGCGCGGGCTCGCGGAGATCACGCGCATCGGCGTCGCCCAGGGTGCGGAGCCCGAGACCTTCCTCGGCCTGGCGGGCATGGGCGACCTCTTGCTGACGTGCACCGGCGACCTCTCGCGCAATCGCCGCGTGGGCCTCGGCCTCGGTCGCGGTCGTCCACTCCCCGAGATCGTGGCCGAGCTGGGCGAGGTCGCCGAGGGCATCCAGACGACCCGTGCCGCCGTCCGGCTCGCCGCCCGGCTCGGGGTCGAGGCGCCGATCGCCGCCCAGGTCCGCGCCGTGCTCGAGGGCGAGAAGACGCCCCAGGAGGCGGGGCAGGCGCTCATGAGCCGGCAGCTCAAGAGCGAGCGGGACGCGACCTTCCAGCGCGATGCCCGCCGCGACGACTGAGGCCGGCCTGTGCGGGCTCGAGCCCGGCGATCCACACCACGCGAACAGGTTCGCATTCCTGGCTCGGCGGCGGTCGCCACCGCGGAGGCGAGCAAAAGACGTGGGGGATCGCTACGTTCCGCGACTTCTGGAATCGACATTCGATTTCAATTCCCCGCCTGACGCCGATCCGATGCGACGGCGCGGCGAACGAGGTCTCCCCGCGGCCATGAGCCCCAGCGTGACCCTCGACCGGATCCCGCCCGGCCGATCCGTGCGGATCGAGGACGTCGAGGGCGACGATCCGATCGCCCGACGACTCGACGACCTCGGCCTCCGGAGCGGCGTCCGGATCTCGGTCGTGCGCCGCGCGCCGCTCGGGGATCCGACCGTCTTCGAGCTCTGCGGCTACCAGCTCTGTCTGCGTCGCAGCGAGAGCGCCCGGGTGCGGGTCGCGAACGCGACGGACGGGCGGGGCGACGCGGATCGCCCGATCGGCGAGGCGACGGACGCCCCGTGACGACGATCGCCGCCCACGAGCCCGGCTCGACGCCTGCGGTCGGCGAGGCACCGGTCTTCGGTCTGCTCGGCAGTCCGAACGCGGGCAAGACCACACTCTTCAACGCGCTGACCGGGCTGCGCGCGCGGGTCGGGAACTACCCGGGTGTCACGGTCGAGCGGCGCGAGGCGGCGCTCGATCTCGACGGGCGGCGGGCGACGCTGATCGACCTGCCCGGCACCTACGGACTCGCGCCGATCTCGGCGGACGAGGCCGTCGTCGAGCACGTGCTGGCCGGCCGCATCGAGGGCGTCGCCCGACCCGACGCCCTCGTGCTCGTCGCCGACGCCTGCTCCCTGCCGCGCTCCCTGCCCTTCCTCGGCGACGCGCTTCGCCTCGAGCGCCCGTCGATCGTCGTGCTGACCATGCTCGACGAGCTCGTCGCCCGGGGCGGAACCGTCGACCTCCCGCGGCTCGAGGCGGCGCTCGGTGTGCCGGTCGTCGGCGTCGTCGGCCATCGCGGCCGCGGCCTCGACCGGCTGCGCGCGCTGCTCGCGCGGCCCGAGGACTGGACCCGACCGGCGATCCTGCCGCCGGCGGATCGCCGCGAGCGCGCCGGCTGGGCCGAGTCGATCGCCGAGGCGGTCGTGACCCGTCCGCCCGAGCGGCACGACCTGACCGCCCGCGTCGACCGGATCGTGCTGCATCCGGTCTGGGGTGGGCTGCTCTTCGTCGCCGTGATGGTCGCCTTCTTCCAGCTCATCTTCAGCTGGGCCGGGCCGGCGATGGATGCGATCGACGCGGTCGTCTCGTCGCTCGCCGAGCTCGCGCGGGCGGAGCTGCCTTCGGGCTGGATGGCGGATCTGGTGGCGGACGGGCTGATCGCGGGGGTGGGCTCGGTCGTGATCTTCCTGCCACAGATCGTGATCCTCTTCTCGCTGCTCTATCTGCTCGAGGATCTCGGCTACATGGCCCGGGCGGCCTTCGTGATCGATCGCTTGATGGGGCGCATCGGACTCGAGGGACGCTCCTTCGTCGCGCTGCTCTCCTCCTACGCCTGCGCCGTACCGGGCATCATGGCCACGCGCACGATCCCCTCCCCGCGCGATCGCCTCGTCACGATCCTGGTCGCGCCGCTCATGACGTGCTCGGCGCGGCTGCCCGTCTACGCCCTGCTGATCAGCGCCTTCGTGCCCGCGCGCGCGGTCTGGGGCCCCATCGGCCTGCAGGGCCTCGTGCTGCTCGCGCTCTACGTCGGCGGTGCGCTCGCGGCACTGGTCGTGGCGGCCGTGCTCAAGCGCACGCTCGTGCGCGGGGACGGGCTGCCCTTCACGATGGAGCTGCCGACCTATCGCTGGCCGACGTTCCGGGTCTGGGCGACGCAGGTCTACGAGAGCGCCTGGGCCTTCCTGCGGCGTGCCGGCACGATCATCCTCGCGGCGTCGATCGCGCTCTGGTTCCTCTTGAACTTTCCGCGCGTGGAGGCGCCGCCGGATCTCGACCCGTCGGCCGCCCGCGCGTACGCCCTCGAGCACTCCGTCGCGGGTCGCCTGGGCCATGCGATCGAGCCCGTGATCGCGCCGCTCGGCTTCGATTGGAAGATCGGCGTCGGGCTGATCGCGAGCCAGGCGGCGCGGGAGGTGATCGTCGCGACGCTGGCGCAGATCTACGCGACGGAAGACGATGCACAGGACTCCCTGCGCGCGGCGCTGCGCGCGGACGTCGATCCGCGGACGGGGGCGAAGGTCTTCACGCCGGCGACGGTGGCGTCGCTGCTCGTCTTCTTCGTTTTCGCGCTGCAATGCGCGTCGACCCTCGCGATCATGCGGCGCGAGACGAACTCCTGGCGCTGGCCGGCCTTCGCCTTCGCCTACCTGCTGGCGGTCGCCTGGGGCGCGAGCTTCCTGACCCATCGCCTGGTCGGCGCTCTGGTCGGGCCCGATTGGCTATCCTGACGCGATGCGACGTCCCGCCCGCCCGCGCCTCGCCCCCACCCTCCTCGCCTTCGGGTCGCTCTTCGTCCTGCTCGCCGGCTCCGGCTGTGTCACGCGCCTCTCGCGCGAGTCCTTCCTCGACGGCAATCGGATCCAGGTCGACCTCGTGCGGGAGGTCAAGGGCTTCACGACGCAGAAGAAGGGCTTCGAGCATCCGGCGATCGTCTCGGCCGAGCGGCTCGTGAACGTCCTGAACGCCGTGGAGATCGAGGAGCCGGAGAAGGGAGGCGGCATCGTGCGACAGCCGGCCTTCCATCCCGAGATCGTCGGGGAGGTCGCGCAGGCCCTCTCGAACGCGTTCGCCGAGGTCGGGCCGGATCAGGAGGTCTCGATCCTCGCCGTCCGCAAGGAGATGCGACTCGGCATCCTGCATCGCAAGTTCCTCACCAGCTTCCTCGCGCACATGAAGGACGGGCACCTCTACCTCCACCTCAGCCGCGTCGAGTGGCCCATCCCGCGCGACCGGGATCGCTTGCCGAAGCCTCGTCGCGACCGCGAGCCGATGGACTTCCGGCTCGTGAGCGGGGACCTCCTCTACTACTTCGGACCCCAGGAGCTCGAGATCGCCTGGCAGGACCCGACCTTCCGCCAGGCCTACCGCCTGCCGGGCTCGACCGGCGGCGAGCGGCGTCGGCGCGAGGTGCTCGAGGAGGCACCGATGACCCAGCGCGAGCGGAAGCAGCTGCTCGACGAGGAGGACCCGGTCGGCTCCCTCGATCCCGAGCAGCTCCGCGCGCTGGCCGACCTCGAGGAGGATCGCCGGGCCGGGCGGATCACGGAGGCCGCCTACCAGCGCGCGCGCCGGCAGCTGCTGCGCAGCCGATAGGCGGATCGACGGCGCCTCAGTCCCGAGCGCCGTTCGACCGCTACCTTCCCGCGCCTTCGAACCACCCACTCCCTGAACGCGGGAGCCCATTGCGGCCCGTCCCCGATCCGGAGGAGTTCGCGCCCGATGACGACCCTGATCCAAGCCCTCGTGATCGCGATCCTGGCGATCGTCGGGCTCCGCATGCCCAAGGGACCCACCCGCGACCGGCTCTTCACCGTGCTGAAGGCCTGGTTCACGGTGCTCTGCTTCTGGGCCCTGCTGACGCATCCGATCGAGGTCGAGAGCGGCGAGAAGGTGATCGCGCTGCAGCTGATCCGCGACCAGCTCGCGCGGATCGACGCCGGCACCTTCTGGCTCTGCGTCGGCATGGCGACGGGCATCAAGGCGATCGGCATGCTCTCGTCCATGTACCGATGGAAGCTGATGCTCCGCGGTCAGGGCATCGAGCTCCCCTTCTGGCACATCTTCGGGTCGTTCCTGATCGGCCGCGCGATCGGCACCTTCCTGCCCTCGACCGCCGGCCTCGACGGCTACACGCTCTTCGACGCCGCGCGCTTCACGGGCAAGACCGTCGAGGTCACGGCGGCGAAGTTCGTCGAGAAGGTCTGCGGCTTCTCCGGCGTCTTCATGACCTTCCTCGTCGCCCTGCCCTTCGGCATCGGCATCTTCGGCGAGAACGCGACCCTCTTCGCCATGCTCTCGATCCCGCTCGCGCTGGGCGTGATCGGCGGCCTCGTCGCCGTGCTGCTCTTCCCGGGCCTCGTGCAGTGGATCCTCGTGAACGTCCCGATCCCGGCGAAGCAGCGCATCACGGGACTCGTCACGCGCATCTCGAACTCCGCCGCCGCCTATCGCGGTCATCCGGGCATCGTCCTCCAGATCCTCTTCCTCTCGTTCCTCGTCCACTTCACGACCGCCGTCATGTACTACTACACGGCGCTCGCGATCGGGGCTCCGGGCGCGGACTTCTGGATGATCACCTTCGGCTCCGCGATCCAGATCTTCGCGACCGTGATCAGCCCCTTCACGATCGCCGGCGAGGGCATCCGCGAGGCAGCGCAATTCCTGCTGCTCGGCCACCTGATCGGCCCGGCGGCGGCGATCGTCTCGGCGGCGCTCGGGTTCTGGGCGGCCGAGGCGCCGACCATGCTCGGCTTCCTCTTCTGGTGGGGTCGCGGCAGCGACTACAAACCGGCCTTCGCGCGGGTCGACGGCGTGCAGGTCGACTACGAGCAGGCGGCGCGGGCGGCGGCCTCCCTCGAGCAGGACGTCGACACCCACGCGGGTCACGAGGACGCGGTCCCGCTCGGCGAGCGGCTCTGGCGCTCGGCCTCGGCGGGCTGCTTCGCGGGCATCCTGGCGGGTCTCCTGCTCGGTCTCGGCGAGGCCTTCGTGATCCGGCACGGTGGACTCGGCACGGAGAGCCAGGTCTTCTGGTATGGACCGCTCATGTGGGCCGCGATCCTGGGCTCGCTCTCGATCCTGGGCGGGCTCTTCCTCGCGGTGCTGCCGATGGATCGACACGAGATCGGACATTGGGTGCCGCGGCTGGGTCTCGGCGCCTGTCTCGTGCCCTTCGGCCTCTTCGTCGTGCTCTTCCGACTGCGGCGCGACGTCTACCTCGAGCAGATGCCGCCCCTGCCCGTGATCCTGGGCGTGCTCGTCGCCGCGACGATCGTGCTGCTCGTGATCCTCGGGCCTTTGCGCAAGCTGCTCGAGCCGATCGCGACGAAGCTGACGACGCCGCTCGCACCGCTCGCGCTGCTCGTGGTGGGCGTATTCGGTCTGGGCGGGCTGCTCTCGGTCGTGTTCGCGCCCGAGGCGCCGGCGCGGGTCGGGAAGGGGGCGATGAGCGCGGATCTCGCGTCGAAGCCGAACGTGATCCTCGTCATGGTCGACACGCTGCGCGCGGATCACCTCTCCTGCTACGGCTCGGACCTCGCGACGCCGAACCTCTGCCGGCTCGCGGAAGACGGGGGGACCGTCTACAAGGCATTCTCCCACGCGTCGTGGACGAAGCCGGCGACCGCGTCGCTGCTCACTTCGACGCTGCCCTCGACGCACGTCGCGATGTCGAAGCCTTCGTCGCTCTCGCAGGACCTCGTCCTGATCTCCGAGGCCATGCAGGACGCGGGCTATACGACGGGCGGCATCGTCTCGAACGTCAACCTCGCCGAGAGCTTCGGCTTCGACCAGGGCTACGACGACTACTACTACCTCGGCCCCGACTACATCGCCGGCGCCGCCGAGTCGAGCTCGAAGCTCATCATCTACCAGCTCGTCCGCCAGGTCGCCCTCGGCGTCCTCGGCGGCGACAAGACCTGGTTCAACGACTTCTATCAGGACTCCGAGGTCGTGAACGAGGTCGCCTTCGACTGGCTCGACGATCGTAAGGACGAGCGCTTCTTCCTCTTCCTCCACTACATGGATCCACACGATCCCTATTTCGAGCACCCCTACAACGGCGTCGGGGTAGCCAGGGTCTCGATGCCCGATCCCGAGCCGGAGATGGCCGAGCGGCTCCACGCGCTCTATCGCGGCGAGATCGAGTACCTCGACGGCAACTTCGGGAAGCTGCTCGCGAAGCTCGAGGCGCTCGGGCTCTACGACGACACGATCATCGTACTGACGGCCGACCACGGCGAGGAGTTCGACGACCACGGCGGCTTCTGGCACGGCCTGACCCTCTACGACGAGCAGATCCACGTACCGCTCGTGATCAAGTGGGCGAAGGACGGCGAGGCACCGGCCCGCGGCGCCGACTCGGGCATCGCGCGCTCGATCGACGTCGGGCCGACGCTGCTCGGTGCGACCGGAATCGAAGTGCCCGAGACGATGCAGGGCATCGATCTGCGCGCGCCCTTCTCGACGCGCCTCGAGAAGGATCGCCAGGTCTTCTCCGAGGAGGACCATGAGGGCAACGTGCTCTGGGCGCTGCGAACCGAGAACGAGAAGCTGATCGTGGCCAACGCCGGCAACCCGCGCGGCCTGCCCGAACGCGAGTACTTCGACGTCTCGGGCGATCCGGGCGAGCTCGACCCCTTCTCCGACCCCGAGTCGGAGGCCCGTCTCGAGGAGATGGCCCGCCTCCAGCGGCTCGCCGCCGAGGGCAAGGCGGTCGAGAGCGAGGACGTCGAGATGACCTACGAGGACTGCGAGCGGCTGCGCATGATCGGGTACGTCGAGGACTGCTCGCATCTGAAGCGGTAGAGCGCGGCCGTCTGCCGTTGGATTCCGTGCCAGGCGTCCCGGCCGTCGGCCCTCCCGGCTCCAGCTTCCTTCGCCGCGCGGGCGGGACCGCTGGTTGCCTCGATTGCAACGCTCGGCGCGGCTCGAGCCTCATGTCGCCGGGACGGCCGCCGCCCGTGCCGCTCGGGATGGATGCGCTTCGCGGACGGACAGGCTCCGACGGATGATTCCGAAATGGAGGCCGTGCGCGGACGATCATTTCGGCTGACTCGTCGGCTGTGCCAGGCGGTCGTCCATTCTCCCGGCCGAGCCGTGTACGAACAGCTCGCTCAGTCGAATCAGCGCTTGCCGTCGTTCGGGTCGCGGGTGCCGAGCTCGCGGCCGAGTACGCCGAGGCGGGCGTCGATCGCGAGCAGGCGGCGGCGGAGGTGGAGGGCGACCTGGACGCCGGCCGGGTTCACGCCGAGCTCGGCCATCATGAGTGCGGCGACCCGCAGCTCGTCGGCCTCGCGCGGATCGAGCTCGTCGGCCTCGAAGAGGCCTTCTTCGCGCAGCGAGGCGAGCATCCGATCGTCGCCGCCGATGTGCACGAGGACCTCGCGGATCGCGATGCGGCGCGTGCGGGTCATCAGAAGAGCCCCTTCCGCGGATCGTCCTGCTCGATCCGCTCGATCGCGGCGCGCGTCTCGTCGTCGATCTGCTTCGGGACCACGATCTTGATTCGCGCGTAGAGATCGCCGGCGGGCTGCCCGCCCGCGGCCGGCACGCCCTGCCCACGCAGTCGCAACCGCGCGTGGCTGCTCGTCCCGGGCGGAATCGTGAGCGTCGCCCGCCCGTCGAGGGTCGGCACCTCGACCCGCGCTCCCGCGATCGCCTCGGCGACACGGATCGGCAGGTCGAACTCGAGGTCCCGCCCGCTGACACGAAAGACGGGATGCGGCTCGACCCGCACGCGGATCCAGAGATCACCAGCCGGCGCCCCACCATGCCCTTCGCCGCCCTTGCCGGGAATCCGCAAGCGACCGCCGTCGGTCACGCCGGGTGGAATGCGGACGGTCACGTCCTCTTCGATCACGCCACCATCGGCGCGGGGCCTCGCGATGTGCAGGCGCTTCTCGCCGCCGCGCACCGCTTCCACGAAGCCGAGCGACATGGACGCCTCGACGTCGCTGCCCCGCATCGCGAAGCGCGGTCCTCCCCGTCCCCCTCGCCCCGCCCCGAAGCCACGCAGCAAGTCGTCGATCCCACCGAAGGCGAAGCCCTCGCCGAAGGCGTCGTCGTCCGGGGAGCCGAAGCGCGCCTCGAACTGGTCACGGGCAGCGCGGGCCTTGTCGGCGTCGAAGCCCGCCTCGAGCGAGATCTCGCCGAACTCGTCGTAGGCGCGCCGCTTCTTCTCGTCCGACAGGATGTCGTAGGCCGTCGAGACCTGCTTGAAGCGCGTCTCGGCGACGGCGTCGCCGGGATTCAGGTCGGGATGGGTCTCGCGCGCGAGTCGGCGGTAGACCTTCTTGATCTCGTCGGGCGCAGCGTCCCGCGCAACGCCCAATACCTCGTAGGGATTCATTCCGGAGCCGCTCCCTCGCACACGGAGTCCTGGCCAGCGACCCGATTCCGTCGTTCCGATCGTCGCGCAGTCAAGCCCCGTACGCCCGGGACCCGGGCCCCGATCCGCCGAGCCCGATCCACCCGATCAGCTCGGTCATCGACCGCAGCCGGGCCTGCGCCGCCTCGAAGTCCCCGGAGGCCGTCAGTGCGTTGGGGATCACGACGCAGGTCATCCCGGCGGCGCGCGCCGAACGGAGGCCGCGCTCGGTGTCTTCGACGACCAGACAACGCGCCGGGTCGACGTCGAGGCGACGCGCCGCGGCGAGGTAGGGCTCGGGATGGGGCTTCTGACGCGCGTAGTCGCCGTCGGTCAGGATGTGCTCGAAGAAGCGGGTGAGGCCCGTCTGGCGGTGGATGCGCTCGAAGTGCTCGCGACCCGAGCTCGTGACGATCGCGAGGGGACGCACGCCATGCAGCCCCGTCAGGGTCTCGACCACGCCCTCGAAGACCCGCACGCCTTCGTCGATCAGCTCGGCATAGCGGTCGTCCCGGCGCCGACGCAGCGTCCGGATCGCCTCGTCGGAGACACCCCGAGCCGACGCGAGATCGAAGACGCTGCGCCCGTGTCGCATCGAGATGTCGTGATAGTCGCGCGCCTCGAGCGCGACACCGACCGTCGCAAGCAGCTCCCGGGTCGCCTGCAGGAAGAGGGGCTCCGTGTCGACGAGGACCCCGTCGTTGTCGAAGAGGATCGCATCGAACGCGTCGAGTGCAGCCCCGCTCGTCGACGCCACGCCCGTCCTCCTAATCGTCGTCCTTCTCGAGCCGGAGCGACGCCGAGTTCATGCAGTAGCGCAGCCCCGTCGGCGCGGGACCGTCCGGAAACACGTGTCCCAGATGCGCGTCACAGCGCGCGCAGAGCGACTCCGTCCGGATCATTCCGTGAGCGCGGTCGACCTTCTCCGCGACCGCCGACTCGTCGATCGGCTGGAAGAAGCTCGGCCAGCCCGTGCCCGAGTCGTATTTCGCCTCCGACCGGAAGAGCGGCGCGTCACAGCAGACGCAGTGATAGGTGCCTGCCGCCTTCTCGTTCCAGTAGCGCCCCGTGAAGGCCCGCTCGGTCCCGCCACAGCGGGCCACCTGATAGGACTCCGTGCTGAGCTCGCCGCGCCACTCCGCGTCGCTCCGCTCGACCTTGCCGCCGTCCGCGGCCCCGCTCCGATCGCCCTTCCCGTCCGCCATGATCCGACTCCTCCGACTTCCTCGACGCGCGTCGCTCGCCCGAGCCCGCCGCGCGCGACACGCATCCCGCCTCAGCTCGCCTCGAGCCCCACGCGGATCGCCGAGCCCGTCGCCTCGAGCAACACGACCCGCGGATTCTCCTGCTCCTCCCTGAAGCGGAGCTTCAACACCATCAAGCGCCCGAGGCCGCTCGCGCCGACGCCCTCTTCGACGCCGCCGGGCCAGGCGGCCGTGATCGGTTGGCCGATCACGCGCCACCACGGCTCTTCCTCTTCGAGGGACGCGAGGCCGTCCGGGAGCGCCTCGCGCGACTCGACGTGGACGACCTCGATGCCGTCGTCCGCGGGTCGCATCAGGACCCGACCGACGTCGAAGGTCAGCACCAGCACGCCGACCCGCGCGCCCTCGCGATCCGCCTCGGCCCGGAGGATGCGCCCGCGCGCCTCGGCCGCACGCTCCAGGATCTCGAGTCCGGCCCGCATCGACATCCGGGTAGTCTACACTCGCGCTCCTCGAAGGAGTACCGATTGCCCCCGCCCCCCCGTCCGCGTCCGGGCGCACGTCCGGTTCCCACGCGCGACCCCGACCGCGATCGTCTGGTGCGACCCGACGGACTCGCCGTGCGACGTCGACGCCACGACCATGGCTGGTCACCGCGCGATCTCGTGCGCGCGATCGAGGAGGCCTGCTTCGCGGCGAGCGGACTCCGTCGCACGCTCACCCCGAACCGCATCCAGGCGATCGAAGAGCGCGCCGAGCGGATCCCCTACGACGACCTGCTGCTGCTCGCGGACGGCCTCGGGTGCGACCCGAGCGACCTGCTCGCGGACGACGGGCTCGCGAGCGCGAATCTGCGCGGACCGCTGCACTGACCTCCGACGGGCCGATGCGAGGAGAAGAGAACGGATGAAGTACATCGAGCCCTCCGAGGCGAAGACCCTGCCCGGCCTGCGACTCGTGCTCACGACCGGCGTGCCCGGGCCCTGGGGCGAGGCGGCCAAGTCGATCTTTCACGTGAAGGGCATCCGGTACACGCCGGTCCGCCAGACCGGTGGCGAGATCGACCCGAACCTGATCGCGTGGACGGGCCATGCGAACGCGCCCCAGGCCGTGCTCGACGACGAGCCGGCGCGGACGGGCTGGCACGAGATCCTGATGCTGGCCGAGCGGCTCGTGCCGGAGCCGTCGCTGATCCCCTCGCGTCCACGGGATCGGGCCCTCATGTTCGGCCTCGCGCACGAGATCTGCAGCCAGGACGGGCTCGGCTGGAACCGGCGGCTGCAGCTGCTGGCGCCGATGCTGACGCAGCCCGGCGCGGACTCGAATCCGGCCCTCGAGCCCGGGCGCGTGCTCGCGAACCGGTACGGTTGGAGCCGAGAGGACTGGCAGCGCGCCGAGCGGCGCCTGCTCGAGATCTTCGCCCTCTTCTCGGAGCAGCTCGCGAGCCAGCGCGCCGCCGGCCGCGACTACCTCGTCGGTGACGCGCTCTCGGCGGTCGACATCTATTGGTCGACCTTCGCGGCGATGCTCCGGCCGCTGCCCCACGAGCTCTGCCCGATGCCAGACATGCTGCGGGCGGCCTACGGTGGCCTGTCGCCGACGCTCGCCAAGGCGCTCGATCCGGGCCTGCTCGAGCATCGCGACCGCATCTACGAACGCCATCTCCAGCTGCCCATCGACCTCTGACATGTGGACCGAAGATTTCACCTCATGATTCGCAATCCGATCGCGGTCTGTCGCCCGGGAATCCACCTCGCCGATCCCACCTACACCGCATACCTCGCCTCGTGCGCCCCACATCGCTCGATCGCCCTCGTCCCGATCCGCCCGAAGTAGCACGCCGCGAGCCACCCACGAACTCCCTGCACCCGCCACGGAAAACACCGCCGCGCCAACACCTCCCGAACCGAGAGCGACCGCTCGGTGATGCCCACGGCCTTCGCCGGCGTCCCCCTTGGCCGGTTCACCGACCGATCCTTCACGTAGTTCCGCCACACGCTCCAGATCGCCAGCCGATACAACGCCGACTGCCGCCGCTTCGAGAACGCAATCGTCTCCCGCTTGTGGTTCGCACTCGAGTGCCGGATCAGCAGATCCGACAGGTTCACCGCGAAGAGTGGGTTCTTCGTCGTCCGCGCCACCTTCGAGCTCGTCTGCTCGTGGATGAAAGTCCGGTCCCGGAGCCTCCGGATCGCTCGCGGATACGCCTGGTGCTCGTCGCTCCGAAGCACCACGGCCCCACCCGGCGGCACGACCCGCCGCAACAGCTCCTCCACCCGCTTCCGCGTCGCCTGGGGATCCGGCCGGCCATAGCGCTTCTCGAGGAGCTCCCGCTTCGCAGCCTGAGCCGGCCGCATCGTCCCGCTCCGCCGCAGCTCCGCATCGTTGAACCCGTAGACGAAGAGGCTCTCGCCGCCCACCACGAGGTTCAGGTCCATCGGCCAGTACTGGCTGTGCTCGAAGCTCCGGAACCCGTCGAGGACGAGCGGCTCGGTCGGACACGACTTCGGTCTACGTCGCTCGTGGAAGAGAAGACAATGCCGTCCCAGCCGGTCGCTCATCCTCCGGACGGTGGAGTGGGAGACGCCGTACTCGCGGGCGATCTGTCGGAACCCGGAGCAGGCGACGAGTCGATGGAAGACGGGCTCGAGGAGCTCGGGCCTTCGGAGCCAGTATCGGGTGGAGAAGGAGGAGGCGCTGAAGTAACGCCGGCAGCGTGAACACTGGTACTTCTGGACCCGGTGGGGCCTGCGACGGCGGAGGTAGAAGCCCTTCTTGATGAAGCGCCAGGTGGTTGGATGCAAACGGGAATCGCAGTCGGCGTGGGGGCAGAACGGGGGGCGTCGGTAGGGGGAGAGGTCATCCATCCCCGCCGACTACGCAGATCGCGTGCCGGGGGAAATCTTCGGGCCACGTCTCATAGGGACTGCAGGGATTCACCCCGAACGAAGCGCGCTATGCGCCCTTCATCGTGTGGATCGACCATGACCGTCGTGAACGAACGCCCCGTTCGCGTCGCGGAAGTCGTTCGATTGCGGAGCGAAGGCGAGCGTGTAGCCCTACACTCCCGCCGCGCGCACGAGGCGCGTTCTCGACCGGCGATCCGGTCTCGGATCGCCCCGTTCCACACAAGGAGATCCCGATGCGAAACATCCTGCTCGTCGTCCTGACGGCTCTGGCGCTCACCACCTCGGGCTGCATCGCCAACGTCACGCCCTTCGGCAACATCACGGACATCCAGGAGGTCGACCTCTCGTCGAACTTCAAGACCGGTGAGACCTGCGCCTGGTTCATCCTCTTCCACATGATCGGGCCCTTCGGCGACGTCTCCGTCGTGAAGGCGGCGCAGAAGAGCGGGATCAAGAAGGCCGAGATCGTCGACTACCGGATCGAGAACTACCTCATCGCGGACCGCACCTGCGCGGTCGTCTACGGCAAGTAGACGAGACGACTCGCGAAGAGACGACGAGCCCATCCGTCCCGGAGCATCACGACGCATCCGGGCGGATGGGCTCGTGTGCTTCGAACGCCCATCGCCCCCGCCGCGTCTCCGCATCGAGCGCTCGCGCGAGCGCTGCGAGGAAGACCTCCCGCGACCAGCTCCTCGCCCCGAAGCGCGCGAGATGCTTTGTCCGGACCTGGCAGTCGACGAGCGTGAAGTCCCAGGCCTCGAGCTGCCGGACGAGCGCGACGAAGGCGAGCTTCGACGCATCCGCTGCGCGCGCGAACATCGACTCCCCGAAGAAGGCCCGTCCGAGCGAGAGCCCGTAGACCCCGCCGACGAGATCGCCGCCGGGCTCCGACCAGGCCTCGACCGAGTGCGCGAAGCCCAGCGCGTGCAGCCGACAGTAGGCTTCGACCATGTCGTTCGTGATCCAGGTCCCGCTCTGACCCGGCCGCGGCGCCTCGCGACACGCCCGGATCACGCGCTCGAAGGCCGTGTCCATCGTGAGCGCGAAGGGCCGCGCGCGCGCGCGCTTCGCCAGGCTCCGCCCGACGTGGAGCTCCGCCGGGAGCAGCACCATGCGCGGATCGGGCGAGAACCAGAGGATCGGCGGCTCGTCGTACCAGGGGAAGATGCCCTGGGCATAGGCCGAGAGCAGCCGCTCCGGCTCGAGGTCGCCGCCCCAGGCGAGCAGGCCGCGCGGATCGCTCTCGCTCGGATCCGGAAACGGATACGCCCGCACGAGCTCGCGAACGAGCGCCCGCGTCGCGCCTGGCATGCGAGGCGCCGTCATCGAGTCGCGAATCCGATCGCGTCCTCGGGCCAGGGCGCCGCTGCCTCGATCGCCAACAGCACGTCCTCCACGCGATCGACTGCGTGCCACATGGCGAGGTGCGCGTCGTGCATGAAGCGCTCCTCGACGCTGCGCCCGAGCAGCGTGAAGAGTGGATCGTAGAAGCCGGCTTGATTGACGATCACGATCGGCTTCGGGAAGAGACCGAGCCGCTTCGAGGTCAGCGCCTCGAAGAGCTCCTCGAAGGTCCCCGAGCCGCCGGGCAGGGTCACGATGGCATCGGCGCTCTCGAGCATGCGCCGCTTGCGCTGCTGCATGTCGTCGACGAGCTGGAGCTCCGAGATCCCCGTATGCGCCCACTCGCGCTCGCGCATGAAGCGCGGGATGATGCCGACCACCCGTCCGCCCTCGGCGAGCGCCGCGTCGGCGAGGGCGCCCATCGAGCCGACCGCGCCCCCGCCATAGACGATGGTATGGCCGGCCCGCGCGAGATCGCGACCCAGGACGGCGGCCGCCGCATGGAAGACCGGATCGCAGCTGCCGCTCGAGGCACAGAACACCAGGACGCGTCGGCCGACCGCTTCGATTCGATCGTTCATGCTTCGGGGATCCCTCTCCGCATCCGCGCACGCCGCTCGACTGGCGCGGCGCGACCGCGGGATGGGGTCGGACGACGACGGGAGTTGACGCCACTCGGGTTCGGCCGTAGGGTTGCGGCTCCAGGTTCGAACGCAAGGGGTTGATTTCCGACGTTTGCAGGCCCTCGGACCACCCGCCGAGTCGCCGGTCGAGGCTCCCACGGAGCCCGCCGGCCATTGCTAAGCGTCACTGCCTGATCGACACGTCCCGAAGCATCTCCGTTCGCCGCCCTCCACCTCGATGGTTGGAGCGCGCGTGGGGCCGCTTCCGTCGATCTCCGCGAGAGGTTCCATGTCCGGTGCTCCCTCCGATCCGTCCCGTTCCGAAGACCCGTCCCGCGACCTGCCCGAGGAGCCCCGCGACCGCGGCCCCGCCACGAGCTCCGTCCATGCGGGCGAGCTGCGGCAGCAGGAAGCGAACGCGATCACGACGCCCATCTACCAGACGTCGACCTTCTGGTTCCGCAACTCGAAGGAGGTGACCGACTACCAGGAGGGCAAGAGCAACCGCGAGGAATACGGTCGCTACGGCAACCCGACCTGGCGCGCCGTCGAGCGCAAGATCAGCGCCCTCGAAGGCGGCGAGGAGACCGTCCTCTTCGCCTCGGGCATGTGCGCCGCGACGACGACCTTCATGGCGCTCCTGCCCGAAGGCAGTCATCTGATCGTGACGAGCGACTGCTACCGGCGCACCCGCCAGTTCATCGAGCAGTACCTCTCGCGCATGGGCGTCGAGACGACCGTGATCGAGCCGAGCAACCTCGAGGCCTTCCGCGAGGCGATCCGCCCGAACACGAAGCTCTTCTTCACGGAGTCGCCGACGAATCCCTACCTGCGCGTGATCGACGTGCCGGCCTTCGCGAAGGTCGCCCACGAGCGCGGCGTCCAGATCATCATCGACTCGACCTTCGCCACCCCCGTCAACCATCGCGCCCTCGAAGACGGCGCCGACCTCGTCCTGCACAGCGCGACCAAATACCTCGGCGGCCACAACGACCTCCTCGCCGGTACCCTCACGGGTCCGCGCGCGATGGTCGAGCCCGTCCGCAAGGCCCTCGGCGTGCTCGGCGGGATCATCGACAGCCACGCCGCCTGGCTGCTCCTGCGCGGCATCAAGACACTCGACATCCGGATGGAGCGGCACAACGCGAACGGCCTCGCCCTCGCGACCTACCTCGAGGCGCATCCGAAGGTCCGGCGCGTCTGGTACCCGGGCCTCGCGAGCCATCCCGACCACGCGGTCGCGAAGCGCATGATGAAGGGCTGCGGCGGCGTCGTGACCTTCGAGATCGAGACCGACCTCGAGGGCGCCATGCGCTTCATCGACGCGACCCGCATCCCCTACCAGGCGCCGAGCCTCGGTGGCGTCGAAAGCCTGATCGAGCTGCCGGTCACGATGTCGTTCTGGGACAAGCCGAAGGAGGAGCGCCTCCGCCTCGGCATCACGGACAGCCTCGTCCGCTACGCCTGCGGCATCGAGAACGCCGCCGACATCATCGCCGACATCGAGCAGGCCCTCGCGAAGGTCTGAGGCGAGCGCGGGTCAGAACAGCCTGAGCCCAAGCGAGCCGGGGCGAGCGCCTGAGAAAGCCTGAGCCCAAGCGAGCCAAGGCGATCGCTCAGAAAAGACGGGGTTGTTCGACGGGCGCCGGCGGCAGCGCCTGCTCCATCGCGAGCAGCCGGGCCTTCAGCTCGAGGCCGCCGGCGTAGCCCTGGAGCGCGCCGCCACGGGCGATCACGCGATGACACGGAATCACGAGCGGGATCGGGTTCGCGCCGTTCGCCGCACCGACGGCGCGCACGGCGGTCGGTCGGCCGATCGACTCGGCGATGTCCGAGTAGGAGAGGGTCTCGCCCCAGCCGATCTTCGCGACCTGGCCGTAGACCGCGCGCTGGAACGGGGTGGCGCGCAGGTCGAGGTCGATCTCGAACTCGCGACGCGCGCCTTCCGTGTACTCGAGGAGCTGGTCGATCGCGTCCTCGTGCGCCGTGCGCCGGTCGACGACGCGCGCGTCGGGCGCGTGCGTCTTCTGCCAGCCCGCGAAGCCGCGCCCGCTCGCGTGGGGCAGCTCGACGAAGGCGAGTCCCTTGTCGCTGCTCACGATGCGCAGGGGACCGATCGGGGTTTCGAAGCGGGTGGCGAAGAGCGTCTCCATCTTCGACATCTTAACCGACCCCTTCCGATCGCGACCCGAAAACCCGACGCGATCTTCGCCGGAATCGGACGCGGCTCTCGCGTCGTGGCCCCGCGCTAATCCGTCTCCGACGGCGCGGTCAGCTCGTCGTCCCCGATCTCGAGCCGCTTCATCATCTTCTGCAGCGACTGCCGCGGAATCCCGAGCTTCTCCGCCGCCCGGCTCTTGCTGCCGGCCTCGCGGACCGCCTCGACCAGCATCCGGCGCTTCAGCCGATCGACCGCGCGGTTGAGATCCCAGTCCTCGATCGGGCCGGCCAGCCCGTCCTCGCCCACGCGGCCGGGGAGCGCGCCCTCGGCGCCCAGCGGTGACCGTGACGCAGCGCCCGATCGCGAGGCCGGCCCGCGGACGTGCTCGGAGAGGTCCTCGAGACCGATCGTCCCGCCCGGCCCGGCAAGCGCCGCGGCACGCTCGATCTCGTTGCCGAGCTCGCGGACGTTGCCCGGCCAGTCGAAGGCCACGAGTCGGTCCATCGCCGCGTTCGAGAAGCCCGTGAACTCGCGCTTCATCTTCTTCGCCGAGCTGTCGAGGAAGGCATGGGCGAGCGCCGGGACGTCCCCGCGCCGATCGCGCAGAGGCGGCAGCTCGATCTCGACGACCCGCAGCCGGTAGTAGAGATCCTCCCGGAAGCGCCCCTCCTCGACCATCTTCTTCAGGTCCCGATTCGTCGCCGCGATCACGCGAACGTCGACCTTGCGCGTCTCCGACGAGCCGAGGGGGCGGATCTCACCGTCCTGCAGCACGCGCAGCAGCCGCACCTGCATGCCGGGCTCCGTCTCGCCGATCTCGTCCAGGAAGATCGTGCCGCCGTCCGCGACCTCGAAGAGTCCCTTCTTGTCGACGTGGGCGCCGGTGAACGCACCGCGCTTGTGCCCGAACAGCTCGCTCTCCAGCAGCGTATCCGGCAAAGCGCCGCAGTTCTGGGCGACGAACTTCTTCTCCTTGCGCGGCCCCGAGTAGTGGATGGCCCGGGCGAGCAGATCCTTGCCCGTCCCGGTCTCGCCGGTCAGCAGCACGGTCGCATCGGTCTGGGCGACCTTCTCCGTCACGTCGAAGACGCGCCGCATGGCCGGGGCGTCGCCGATGATGCCGTCGAAGGAGTAGCGCCCTTCGACCTCCCGGCGGAGGTAGACGTTCTCGGCGCGGAGCCGCTCGTTCGCCTCGGCGAGGGCGTCGGCGAGCGCGGCGTTCTCGCTCGAGAGCTCGTAGACCTCGAGCCCGCGCTTGACCGCGATGCGCAGGTCGTCGGGCTCCCAGGGCTTCGGGATGTAGCGGTAGATACGACCTTCGTTGATCGCCCGGATCAGCGAGGGCATGTCCGCATAGCCCGTCAGCAGGATGCGGATCGCGCGGGGATTGCGCTCGATCACCTTCTCGAAGAACTCGACGCCCCGCATGCCGGGCATCACCTGATCCGAGATGACGAGGGCGATCTCCTCGCGCTCGAGGATCTCGAGCCCTTCCTCGGCGCTGGTCGCCGTGAAGATCCGGTATTCGCCGCCGAGGGTGAGCTCGAGGGACTCCAGGATCGCCTCCTCGTCGTCGACGCAGAGGATCCCGTAGGGCGTCGTGCGCCCGGCCGGTCGTGCTCCCTCGATGGCGGCCATCGCGAGACGGTACCGCAATCCCGGGGACGCCCCGCAAGGCGGGCGCGCTGGACGCGCGGTCGGCGCGCTCTCCGCGGCTCGGCGGGCGGTCCGCCGCACGACCATCAGCCCGTTCTCGCGCTCAGCGGGCAGTCTGCCGCTCCACCATCAGCGCGTTCTCGAGGGCCGCGTAGAACTTCTGGTAGGCCTCGGGCTGCTCGACGGGTCGCAGGTAGTACTGCGCCGAGGCGCGGACGACCATCTGGGTGGCGTTGCGCTGGCGCATCGTGACGGTCAGTCGGACGAGGTCGCTGCGATGCTGGAAGGGACCCCAGGTCCGGTAGACCCGGTTGAAGACGACGAGGCTCTCTTCGTCGTAGAGCAGGTAGCTCGGCAGACCTGCTCCGCGCGGACGCTCGTCGGAGAGGAACTTCTTGCCCGAGATCAGGCCCAGATCCACGTCCAGCACCTCGACCTGGAAGCCGAGATCCTGGAAGGTCGCAATCACGGCCTGCATCAGCTCTTGCTTGTCGGTCGTGTCGAAGATGCGGCTCTGGGCGTTGCGGACCTGGACCTGGCTCGCCTCGGAGGCGAGGACCTGCGCGTAGTTGTCGCCCTGGATCTCGTGACGACTGGCGAAGCCGACGCAGCCCGAGAGGAGCACCAACGCCAGGGCCAGGCCCGGGACCGCCGCGAGCCTGCTCGTCCGTCGATGCGCGGTTCGCCGACTCCGCACGCGATCAGTTCCTTCCGATGAAGAAGGAGCGCTCGAGGGTCGCGAAGAAGTTCCGGTAGACCTCGGGGTCCGTGATCGGCTCGTTGTTGAAGAGGGCGTTCGCCCGGATCGTGGTCTGGCTGGCGTTCGCCTGGCGGACCGTGACCGTGATGCCGACGACGTCGTAGTAGTTGGGCTCGGCGAAGCGCGCACCCGTCACCATGCCGAGGGGCTCGTTCGCGCGTTCGATGATGAAGCCGAGATCCTGCAGGGCGGAGATCACGCCGCGCATGGCGACCTTGCGGTCGCTGATGTCGAAGGTCCGGGTCTGCATGTTCCGGATCTTCATCTGCTCTTCGGTCGGCGCGAGCAGGGCCGGCGGCTCGGGCTTCGGCTTCGCGCAGGCGAAGGAGAAGAGGAGGCAGGACGCGACGAGCGCCCAGAGCAGGAGCCGTCGACTCCTCGTGGACGCACCCGATCCGCTGCTCCGCACGGCCCGATCGATCATGCTCGAGACTCCCGTTCCCGCGCCCATCCCGGCGCGCTTGCTCAGATCTTCTCCGCCTCGAGGAAGACCGACTTCGACAGCCGCGCGAAGAACTGCTGGTAGATCTCCGCGTCCCGCAGCATCTCCATCCGCTGCTCCCCGGGCGGGAGGTAGGTGTCGCCCGACTGCCCATCACCCTTCCAGACGAGGCGGTAGAAGACGATCCGGACCTCCTGGCGCTTGTCGTCCTCCTGGACCGGCTGCGCGATCAGCGAGGCCGCGATCTGCTGCTGCAGATCGACGGGAATCAGGACGATCGTGTTCCCGCCCTGCGAGAAGGCCGAGAGCAGGGTCGTCAGGAAGGCCACGATCCCGCGCCGGATCTCCTGGCCGTACTCCCGCGCACTGCGTTCCTTCGCAGCACGCAGGAAGCCGAGGCTCCGGTCGGTCTCGGTCACCTGGAAGCCGAGGTCCTGGAGCGCCGCCGCCGAGGCCGAGAGCAGCTCGTTCGTGTTCTTCGTCTCGAAGAGGCGCGTCTGCATCGCCTTGTTGGCGGCGCTGTCCTCGGTCAGGACGAAGAGGTCCTTCGATGTCGTCTTCGGACCCGTCGAGCAGCCAGCGGCGACGAGCAGGACGAAGACCGCGAAGGCGGGGGTCAGCGATCGCATGCGCCGCGACGAGCGCGGACCGCCCCGAAGAGGCCCATCGAGATCCTGCGCGCGATCACGACCGCTCATGCCGACCCCGACCGCTCAGAACTGCGAGTAGTTGTAGGAGAAGTCGCGGACCTTCTTGGCCTCGTCGAACTTGATGATGATCGTGAGCGTGCGCTGGGTCTTCGAGCGCTGGCGCTGGGAGGTCGAGCCGCCCAGGATGATGAGGGTGCCGTAGGCCGAGTTCTGCGTGTCGACCATCTCCGACGAGACCTTGTCGTAGATCCAGGTCTCGCGGCGCTGGTCGTCGGTCGTCACGATGTTCGGGGAGCCGAGGGCCTGGGCGACGGAGGCCGCATCCATGCCGACCTCGATCTGGCTCTGGACCGTGCCGACGGTCAGGTTCGTCGCCGAGGGCGCCGGCGGCTCCGGGTGGCGACAGCCGGCGAGGCCGGTCGCGCCCACGAGCGCGAGGACGGAGAGCGTCGAGAGGAAGGATCGGGCGATCCGGAGCGAGCGGGGCATGGACGAGGCCTCCTTGGCGATGGACTCGCGAGAAGATGGCGTATTCGTGTCCACCGCGCTCTTCGTGCCGAGCGGGCGCACGAAGGTTCCGCGCGGATGGGTGCGTGCGGCGACCCGCCTCGCGCGCGCCGGGTCGGGGATTCCGATCCCCGACCCGGACGACCGCCACCCGCGCGCATCACACCCGCCGAGACGACCCGGCACGGATCTGCGACCTAACGCCTCGCCACGAGGGCCTCGACCCGGTCGATCACGAGGGCCTCGAGCTTCGCGCCCTCGAGTGCGTTGATCTCCTGCACGCCCGTGGGGCTCGTGACGTTGACCTCGGTCAGGAATCCGCCGATCACGTCGATGCCCACGAAGAAGAGGCCGTGCTCCTTCAGGAAGGGGCCGACGCGGGCGACGATGCGCCGGTCGGCCTCGTCGAGGGGAGCGCGCGCGGCGACGCCGCCGACGTGCAGGTTGGCCCGGCTCTCGGCGTCCGCCGGCACCCGCAGCACGGCCCCGATCGGCTCGCCTTCGAGCAGCAGGATGCGCTTGTCGCCCTGGCGCACGGCCGGCAGGTATTGCTGCGCCATCACGGCCCGTCGACCGAAGGCCGTCGACTGCTCGAGGATCGAGCTCAGGTTCCGGTCGTGCTCGACGACGTGGAAGATGCCCTCGCCGCCCTTGCCATCGAGGGGCTTCACGATCATCTGACCGCCCTGCTCGACCATGAACGCGCGCAGGTCCGCGATACGCCGCGTGACGAGGGTCGCCGGCATCAGATCGGCGAACTGGACCGCGAGCAGCTTCTCGTTGAACGCGATCACCGACGTCGGGCGGTTCAGCACGATCGTCCGGCGACAGACGTCGAGGATCTGGGTCGCGACGATGAAGTCGCGGTCGACCGGGGGGTCCTTGCGCTGGAAGCAGACGTCTATTTCTTCGTCGAAATCCCAGACCCGGGCCTCGCCGCGGCGGACGGGCTGGTCGCTCCCGAGGTCGAGCTCGATCGGCACGGCCTGGGCGCGCACCCGGCCGCGGTCGACGACGAGGTCCGCGGGATCCACGTAGAGGACGCGATGGCCGCGCGCCTGGGCCTCCCGCATCAGGACGATCGTGGTCGAGCCCTTCATCGGCTCCGCCTCGACCGGATCCATCACGAAGGCGAGGGTGAGCGGGCGCACGGAATCGCGGGGCGTGGACATGCTGAACTCCGACGAAGCTGAGGTGTCCGAGACGATCGCGAGCCGCCCCGGGGAGCCCGGGAGCCTAGCCCGCCGCATTCGGACGAGCGCCGGGCGTCGCGCCGACGAGGAACGATGCCTTCGTCCACGCGGGACTCAGCCGTTCGATGCCGCACGCCGATAGAAGGGCCGGCCCGGCCCGTGCGCGAGCCTTCTCGGTAGCGCCCGGCGGGACGCGTCGGCTAGCCTTCGCCACCTCGGAGAACACATGGCCTTCTTCCGGTCTCGGGGGGTCCGGATCGCCCTCGGCGTGCTCGCCGTGCTGGCCCTGGGTGCAGCCGCCGGCGTCCTGGCGATCTACCTGACCCTGGTTCGCGACCTCCCCGACTTCCAGAGTCTCGACGACTACCGTCCGCCGGTCGTGAGCGAGGTCTTCGACCGCAACGGCAAGCTGATCGGCGAGTTCTACACCGAAAAGCGTCGACTCGTCCCGATCGACCGGATGCCCGAGCACGTCCGCTACGCCTTCGTCGCCGCGGAGGACGGCGCCTTCTTCGAGCACGAGGGGATCGACCTCGTCGCCATCGCCCGCGCCGCGATCACCAACCTCGTCGAAGGCCGCAAGGCCCAGGGCGCGAGCACGATCACGCAGCAGATGGTCAAGAGCCTCCTGCTCACGCCCGAGCGCACCTACAAGCGCAAGATGCGCGAGATCATCCTCGCCCGGCGGATCGAGCAGCAATTCAGCAAGGAAGAGATCCTCTACCTCTATCTGAACCAGATCTACTTCGGAAACGGCGCCTACGGAGTCGGCCAGGCCGCCCGGAGCTACTTCGGCAAGGACGCGACCGACCTCACGATCTCGGAGGCGGCGCTGCTCGCGGGCCTCGTCCAACGCCCGAGCGCCTACGATCCGAGCCGGAACCCCGACGCCGCAGAAGCCCGACGCCGCTACGTGCTCGGCCGCATCCTCGCCGACGGGTACATCGACGAGCCCACCTACCAGGCCGAGCTCGCCGACCGACCGGAGCTCCGCGAGCACGTAGACGACACGAACATCGAGGTCGCCGGCTACTTCACGGAAGAGGTCCGTCGCTATCTCTACCAGGCCCTCGAGGGCGAGGTCGTGCTGAATGCCGGCCTGCGCGTCGAGACGACCCTCGACGTCGACCTCCAGCGTGTCGCCCGCCAGGCCGTCCAGGACGGGCTGCGCGCCCACGACCATCGCCGCGGCTACCGCGGCCCGATCCGTCAGGTCGAGCGCGACGCGATCCCGGCCGAGCTGACGAAGCTCGCGGAGACGAACGCTGATCGCTTCGAGCATTGGCCCGTCGGGAGCGCGCCGCCTGCGCCAGACGCCGCGCCGCGTGACGCCCACGACGAGACCGACGCCGCCGACGACGCGAGTGCGAAAGAGGATGGGGCCAGCGAGCCCGTCCTGCTGCGCCGTCTCGCGCTCGACGAGCCCGTCGAAGGTGTCGTGCTCGCGGTCGACGCGGAGGCGAACCGCGCGCGTGTGGGCTTCGGCCATGGCGTCGAGGGCGAGGCCCGTCTTTCGGACGTGGACTGGGCCCGGAAGCCCGACCCCGAGGTCTACCCGACGAAGGTCTCGAAGATCACGTCGATCTTCCACGTCGGCGACGTCGCCCGCTTCGTGCGACTGCCCGGCAAGTCCTCGGAGAAGGACTCGGAGACCGACGGCGTCGACCCCTCCGAGGCGAAGCAACAGAGCGAGGTCCCGCTCGCACGTCTCGACATCTACCAGGAGCCCCTCGCGGAGGGCGCGCTCCTTTCGATCGAGAACGCGACGGGCAACGTGATCTCGATGATCGGCGGCTACGACTTCGCGCGCAGCGAGTTCAATCGCGCCGTCCAGGCGGCGCGCCAGCCGGGCTCGGCCTTCAAGCCCTTCATCTATGGTGCGGCCCTGACCCGCGGCTACACGCCCGTCTCGACCGTGATCGACCGGCCCGTCGTCTACCGCGACCCCGTCACGGGCTTCACGTGGGCGCCGCGCAACTACGGGCGGAAGTTCTACGGCCCGATGACCATGCGCGACGCGCTCAAGAAGTCGGTCAACAACGCCACGGTCCATCTCTTCCGGGACCTCGGCGTGCGCTACGTGATCGACTACGCCCGCCGCTTCGGCATTCAGGCGCCGCTCTCCGCCGACCTCTCCCTCGCGCTCGGCTCGAGCGCGCTCACCCTGCTCGAGCTGACCCGGGCCTACGCCGTCTATCCCCGCGGCGGAACGCGGGTCGTGCCGCGCTTCATCACCCGTGTCGTCGATCGCGACGGCAACGTGCTGGTCGAGGACGTGCCCCTCGGCGAGGTGCCGCCGCCGATCCTGAAGCCGCTGCGCTCCGAAGACGACGAGGAGGACGACGAGAGCTATCCGGACGCGGAGATCATGCCCTCGTCCCGGATCATCTCGCCCGCCGACGCCTACCTCATGTGCGACCTGCTCCGGGCCGTCGTGCAGGAGGGCACGGGGCAGGGGCTGCGCTCCCTCGGTCGCACCCTCGCCGGCAAGACCGGCACGACCAACGACTTCACGGACGCGTGGTTCATGGGCTTCTCGCCGGAGCTGACGACCGGCGTCTGGGTCGGCCACGACGACAACACGGTGCTCGGTTGGGGCGAGAGCGGCGGCAAGGCGGCGCTGCCGATCTGGGGTGACTTCATGAAGGAGGCCCTCGCGCCCTACCCGCGCCAGGACTTCCCGGTCCCCCCCCACATCGAGTTCCAGCGCATCGACCGGGCCTCCGGCCTGCTCGCCGAGGCGAATACCGAGGACGCCTACTTCCAGCCCTTCCTGGAAGGCACCGCGCCCCAGCGCAGCTTCACCGAGCAGACGACCGTACGGAAGTCCCGCCGCGCCGCGCGCGACGACGTCTTCTGAGTCGATCGACGCGCGCCCCACGTTGACAGGGCCACACGGAATCCGGTAACTCCGGGCCCATGGGGGTACACGCGGACGATGGGGTGCGCGTGGAGGGCGGCGTCCACGCGCGATCGGCTCGTACGCGTGCCGACGACGGCGCCGCTGCGCCGGAGGCTTCGGCGACGCTCGCCCGGCCCGTCGCGGGGGACCGCCGCGGCGAGTCCCGGCGCGCGATCGACCGCCGCCGCGCCGCCGAGGACGCGCTGCTCGACGCGCTCCTGCTGCCGCGCGACGCGCAGGGCGACACGGTCGGCTCCGAGGGCCAGACGCTCCTGATGAACGGCCTGCGCCGGCTCTCCCGACAGGACGGCGTCGCCGCCGCCGTCGCCTGGAGCGAGGTGCCGGACCAGGAGCCGCGCGTCCTGGGTGCGCTACCGGGCTCGGCCGCCCATCGCATCCGGCCGACCCGCGCACTCTACGAGGCGCTCGCCGGCCTCGAGCGCGTCCAGCGTCTGAACGAAGGCGACCTCGGCCCGGAGCTGAACGCCCTCGGCGTCCGGGGCGTCGCAGCGGCCGCGCCGGTCGCGGGTCTCGGTGCGACGCCGGCCGCAGTCCTGCTCGTCTTCTCCGCCCGGCCGACGCGCGGGCTCCGACCGCGCACGATCGCCGTGCTCGGCGAGGTGGCGGCGGACCTCTCGAAGTCGCTCTCGACGACGCTCGCGGTCGATCGGCTGGTGCGGCTGGACGGAGCGGTGCGGCGGCTCGATCGCCTCTCCGCGCTCGGCGGCGTCGTTTCGGAGATCGTGCACGAGATCCGCAATCCCCTCGTCTCGGTCAAGACCTTCCTCCAGCTGCTCCCCGACCGGCTCGACGATCCGGACTTCCACGGAGAGTTCCGGGAGATCGTCACGGAGGAGGTCCGACGCCTGGAGCGCCTGCTCGACGACCTGCTCGCGCACGCGCGACCGAAGGTGCGCCCGCGAAGCGGGGACGAGGGCGCGCGGGTCGTCGACACGATCGGTACGACGCTGCAGCTGATCCGCTACCGATGTCGCGAGCGCGGCATCGAGCTCTCGACCGAGCTGCGGGACGGACTGCCGGCGGTGGCCGTGGGTGAGGATGCGCTGCGGCAGCTGCTGCTCAACCTGCTGCTGAACGCGACGGAGGCGACCTCCGAGGGCGGCTCGATCCGGCTGCGCGCGGACTGGAGCGAGGACGCGATCAACCACGTCGTGATCGAGGTCGCCGACGATGGACCCGGGATCGCGCCGGATGCGGCGGCCCACGTCTTCGAGCCCTTCTGGACGAGTCGCGAGAACGGCGTCGGCGGGCTCGGACTCGCGATCTGCAAACGGATCGTGGACGAGGCCGGCGGACGGATCACGGTCGGACCGGACGCGAAGAGCGGCGGCGCCTGCTTCCGCGTCGACCTGCCGATCACGCGCTAGGCGCGGACGCGTTCAACCCTCGAGCCAGCGCCGCACGCTCCGCCCCACCTCCCCCAGGCCCTTCATGAAGAAATGGTCGACGCCCTCGAGCACGACGAGCTCGAGCGCCGAGGCGCCCGCGAGCCCCGTGCGGAGCTCGTCGATCGGCACGTAGCCGTCGCGATCCCCGGCGATCACGAGCATCGGATGCCCCCAGGCCGCGAGCGCCGGTCCATCGAGCATGGCCGGCGGCGGCGCGACCAGCACGAGTCGCCGCACCCGCGGCGCGCGCATCGCGATCCGCGCCGCAGCGAGCGCACCCCACGAATAGCCGCAGGCGACGATCGGCCCGTCGACGCTCTCCTCGACGAACTCGAGCGCAGCGTGATAGTCGGCATCGGCGTCGCCCGTCTCCCCGGACGGCGTCCCGGCACTCGCCCCGACGCCCCGCCAGTTGAAACGCACGGTCGTGTAGCCCGCGTCGCTCGCCGCCAATGCGATCTCCGTCGCGACCGGCGAGTCCATGCTCCCGCCCATCAGCGGATGCGGCGGTGCGACGACGGCGCCGCCACGACTGCCGTCCTCTCCCCGCGGCGGCAGCCAGAGTCCTTCGAGGCTGGCACCCGCCGGCAGGCCGGGCGTGTCGGGCAGGGCGATCGTCGCGGGTCGTTCGAAGGGGCGCGGACTCATGCCGCGCAGACTACCCTGCCCGGCATGAGCGAGCGACGTCCGGAACGACGGGTGCAGAAGGGGGCGCGCTTCGAGCTCGTGACCGAGACGGTCGATCTGCCGAACGGGAACCGGATCGAGCTCGACCTGCTGCCGCATCCGGGCGCGGCGGCGGTCGTGCCCTTCCTCGACGCCGATCGCGTGCTCATGATCCGTCAGTACCGCCACGCGACGGGCGGCGAGATCCTCGAGATCCCGGCCGGCAAGCTCGACGCGGGCGAGGACCCCGCCGACTGCGCAGCCCGGGAGCTCGTCGAGGAGACGGGGTATCGCGCCGGGCGGCTCGAGAAGCTCGGGGCGATCTGGACCTCGCCCGGCTTCACGAACGAGGTCATCCATCTCTTCGCCGCCTTCGACCTCGAGCCGGCGCGCCAGGCCCTCGAGCCCGACGAGGTGATCGAGCTGGCGCCGATGGGGCTCGGCGAGGCGCTCGACTGGGTACGGAGCGGGGCGGTGGTCGACGGCAAGTCGGCGATGGCGCTGCTGCTGGCGGCGGATCGGCTCGCGGGCGGGGGCTGAGACGACCCGGGTCGCGCGGGCGACGAAGCTGGGCGCCCGTTGGACCCGCGGGGCAACCGTGCCCGGCTCAAGCCATGCGGGAGTTTCGTTGACCCCTCATTCAACGATCCTTACTCTCTGGGGCCCCCGGGAGCCGCGCCCCTCCCGACGGGTCATGCCGAGGTCATCCCTCCGAGCCTTCCCCGAGCGACATCCCGACCGGGTCCCCCGCACGAGACGACCCGACCCGGTCGACCCCGATCCCTCGAAAGGGATCCCCCTGGAGTGGTGGAGCATTGTACGGACGCGGCGGCGCACAGATGAGCTTCGGCCCCCCCCAGACGCCGGACATCATCAAGAACATCATGATCGCCAACGGCGTCGTGTTCATCGCGCAGCTGTTGACGCGAAGCGCCGGCGGGTACGGCAGCCTCGTCTCGGAGTGGGGCGCCGTGACGCCACTCTCCGTCTGGGGCGACTACCAGCTGTGGCGGATGTTTACCTACATGTGGCTCCACAGCGAGTCCTCCTTCCTCCACATCGCGTTCAACATGTTCTCGCTCTGGATGTTCGGCTCGCCGGTCGCACTCGTCTGGGGCGCACAACGCTTCCTCCGCTACTACCTCGTATGCGGCATCGGCGCCGGGTTCATGATCGCGAGCCTTCCCTACATGCTCGGCCTGCTCGGGATCGGTACGACGGCGCTCGAGCTCAGAATCCCGACCGTCGGTGCATCGGGTGCCGTGATGGGCGTTCTGCTCGCCTACTCCTTCACCTGGCCCGACCGCACGATCATGCTCCTCTTCCCGCCGATCCCGCTCAAGGCGATCTACCTGATCCCCCTGCTCTTCCTGATGGAGTGGATGCAGAGCGGACCCGGCAGCAACATCAGCCACACGGGCCATCTCGCCGGTGCCCTCGTCGGCTGGATCTACCTGCTCAACGAAGGGCGCACCCCCGGTGCTCCCACCCTGCAGACCCTGAAGCTCAAGTGGCGACGCTGGCGGATGAGACGAAACATCCGCGCCGTGCATCGGGAGGACGAGCGCGAGCGTCGGCGCTGGCAGGACGACGACGATCAGAGGCGATTCCATTGAGGGCGACCACCCCCCGACTCGATGGGCCGCAGGCGGACCGGCGGCCGTGACGCGCGAGAGCGAGAGCGAGCGCCCGTCGCGCACCCAGGTCTCGGGCCCCGGCTTCGGCGGGCTGCTGCGCAGCCTCTTCTCGCGCATGCCCTGGGGCGAGTCCGCGAGCCGCAACGAGGTCCTCGTCGTCCCGGCGCCGTCGGGTCGCGCGATCTCCGTGCACAACGCGAACGGCAAGACCCGCGTGGTCGGCGAGGACCGCGAAGACATCGAGATCCGCGTCCACAAGAGCGTGCGCGCCGACTGCGCCGACCTCGCGACGAAGCTCCTCGACGCGATCCGCGTGCAGAGCTCGGGCCAGGTCGACGTCCTCGAGATCGAGGTCCAGATCCCCCGCAAATGCTCGAAGCATGCGGTCGCGCACCTCGAGCTCTGCGTCCCACGCGACACGACCGTCGCCCTCAGCTCGACGAACGGCAAGATCTGCTGCGAGGGCCTCGACCGGCCGATCCGCGCGCGCTCGAGCAACGGCTCCGTCTCGATCTGCGAGGTGAACGGCGACATCGACGTCACGACGGCGAATGCGAAGGTCGCCTGTCGATGCACCCGGGGGCATCTCCGCGCGCGCTCGAGCAACGGCAAGATCGAGGTCGGTGGCCATCGCGGCTCCCTCGACGCCTCGACGAGCAATGGCGTGATCCGTGCTTCGCTCGACGCGCTCGGCGATCCCGGCGTGTCGCTGACGACGAGCAACGGGCGGATCGTGCTCGACCTGCCCGAGCAGCCCGACGCGGACGTGGACATTCGTGTCGAGAACGGACTGATCCGCAACGACCTCACGCTCGAGGATCAGACCGGCGACGGCGGCGGGCGCATCCGTGGACGGGTCGGCAAGGGCGGCACGCCGATCCGGCTGCGGACCTCGAACGGCACGGTCTCCCTGCGTTAGGCGTCGCGCCCTTCGGCTTCGCCGTCGAGATCGAGATCGACGGAATGACCCGCATCGAGGTCGAGCTGCCCGCGCTCGTACCGGTCCACGATCTCCCGCGCACGATCCGCGCGCTCCGACGGGACCTGGACCTCGAGCTGATCGACGGTCGCCGGCAGCTCGCCGATCGCGCCCGCGAGCATCTCCCCCTTCACGTAGACCGGAATGCCCGAGGCCTCGAGCAGACCGGCCACGACCCGCGCCGTCACGCGACCCGTCGACACGAAGACCGTCTCGAGCGCGTGGAACTCGAGTGCTGGCTCCTCGGCGTCGGGCAGCGCCGGCCCCGGGACGAGTCGCGCATCGCAATCCAGGCAGGACTCGATCGTGTCGGCGAACTCCGCGACGCGACCGTCCCGCACGCGTCCGCGACAGTCCGGATTCGGACAATGCTTCATTGCACGTTTCCGGCCGGCCGCGGCTCAGAAGGAGTAGGAAGCCGGCCGCGCCTCACCGACCGTCGCCGCCTCGAGCCAGTCGTGCGCGTCTCCACAGCTCGTGCCCGTCGCGTCCGGCGTGTGACCGGCCGGCGCCGATCGCCAGGCGTAATCGAGGAGATCCCCCGAGAAGCCGCACGAGGTCTCGAGCTCGGCCTGAAGGCTGCGGTACTCGCGATCGATCTCCTCGTCGAGTGCGCCCGAGCAGAGAAGCGGAGAACGCTCGCAGCGCGGATCGTCGTCGCATCGCGTCGCGCGATGGGTGAGCTCGTGCAGCTCGCGGAACAGACCGTCGCAGAGGCTCTCGTACCGCGAGACGCGATAGGGGCCAGCGTCTTGCGTCGGACGGCTCGGCAGCCCCGCCTCGACGACGTCGACGAAGAGGGAGGTCGCGAGCATGACTGCGGCCGTCGCCACGATCGCCGCCGGCAGGAAGGCAAGCATCCGCATCTGCATGATCCACCTCGCCGTTCGAAGAGTGCGCGTAGTGGCTTCCAATCGCAGTCTATCAGAGCGCCACGGATTCCCGACGCGAAAGCCGTCTGCCGAGCGAAACGGGCGAGCTGATGGACCGTCACGGGCCATTGCCGATCATCTCGATCCGCAATCCGTTCGGATCTTCGACGAAGAACATGCGGACGGGGTGGTCGAGATCGTCGAAGGCGTGGATCTCCGTCGGCGAGCGTCCGTCCGCCTGTGCGCGCGCATGCGCGGCATCGAGGTCGTCCACTCGAAAGGAGAGGCCCGAGAGTCCGATCGGCTTCTCGAAGGGTGCAAGGGATGCGCGCGTGCGCGGGACGTCGAGCGTCTCGATGGTATGCAGGCGGAGACCCGCGATCGCGATGAACGTGTCGCGAATCCGAACGCCGGAGCGCCCGAAGATCGCATCGAGCGCCGGAGCCTCGAGCTCTTCGTCGGACTCGAGGACACCTCCGAGACTCCGACACCAGAAGTCGATCGTGGCGTCCGTGTCGGCGACGTGCAGGATCAGATGACTCGTCTCGAGCTTCGGTGTATCGACCGGCATCACTCCTCCTCTCGCGACGCGCCGCCGCTTGCCTGTCGGGTATCGGACATCGGCCGGGCGCGCCGTCCGAGAGCACAACGGCCCGGATGACCCGCCTCTAGAGCTCGCCCTGCCGTCTTTCGTGAAGCCAGACGAGTACACAGGCGACCACGACGGGAACGGTCAGCCCGAGACAGATGAGCCCCAGCCCACCGCCGAAGGCTCCCTCCGGCATCAGGTAGCGGGACGCGATCGTCTCGAGAATCAGGAAGAAGGCGAAGTAGGCCGCCACGCGCCCCGGCCGGGTCCATCCGCGGAAGCGCAGCACGTACAGCGACGTCAGGAGGAGTGCGAAGGCCGGCCCGTTGAGTGCTTCGTTCTCGATGCCCACGCAGATCCTGCTCCCGTTCGGATGCGCCGTCACGATCGCGAGCGCCTCGCGTCGATCCCTGCGATTTCGGAGTCCGGCTGCCCCGTCCGGCCCCACCCGTGGAAACCGTCGAGAGCCTCAGCGGAGCGCGCGGAGGCACGCGCGTCGAAGTTCGTCGGCTCGTGCTTCGGACAGCCGGCAACGCGAATAGCCGTGCTCAACACCGCCGTTCACCTCGGACCCGGCGAGATGGACACGCACCGTACGCCCCGGGCTGCCCTGGACCTCGATCGTCAGCTCCGGCTCGAAGACCGAGAACCAGCCCGACTCCCAACGACAGTCCCCGAGCGCGCGAAGCACCGGATTCCACTCCGAGAGCGGGAGCTCGCCCTTCGCGCCCGAACGGGCGTCGGTGATCAGGATCGAGCGAGCAACGCGCGGCAGCACGGGCGGCTCCGGCCGACTGCAGCCTGCGGCGAGGAATGCGAGAACGATTCCCGCCATCAATTCGCGCAACATGGATCCGATGCCTCTCCGATCGGCCTCCGCACCTGCGGCGCAGGACCGGAGGGTTCGAGCTGCGAGCATAGCGGCAAGTCCGCCGGAGACCTCGGAGCGCCGCCACGACCCACGCGGTCCGGCCATGCGCGGGCCCCTCGTCGATCCGCTCGCCTGCCTCCGCGTACGCCCGGAAGCCCGGCGCCATTCCGGGCTGCCCTCGGTGGCCCGGGCGAACGCGGCCCAAGCGCGGACCCACTCCTCGAGCTCGACTCGTCCCTCGTACAGGACTCGCTCGGATCGACGCTTGCGTCGACGGCTCGCATTTCAGCCACCCATGCGGCAAAGCTCAGCTCGATCGCTCGTTCTCCCACGATGCGCCGCAGTCCATGCAATTCCAAGTTTCTCGCATCGTGCGCAACCGAAGGATCTGCCCGGTCAGATAGGAGAGCAGACCACCCGCCAACGTTCTCAGGGACACCCGAGAAACCTGTCGGGAGAGATCCACGCGATGCGAGCCGCAGGCTCTGCAGATCTCTTCGGCGCCCGCAGGCAGATCGAACTCCGGCAGCGCATGCAGCAGCGACGAGTAGTCATCGGCGACGCTCGCGCGAGCCCGTGCTTAATCATCCGGGTGCACCGCGACCTCGACCCCTCCCAGGGCATTCGACAGATACCACCGAGTGCGGACTTGAAGATCGTCGAGCACCCACGCGGGAACCTCGCGCGACTCCAGCAACACCTTCGCGACGTCAGCCTCGTGGGGGTACATATAGGACCCGACGACTGCGAGACCAGATTGCCGTGCGGGCATGATCAGTCGTCCTCTCCCGAATAGTGTCTGCTGCAACGCGGAACGATCACGCGTGGCGGAGAAATGGATCGAACCACTCGGCCTGGCAGTCGGGCGGGACGAGGAATCGCCGGTCAGGCGGCAACTCCAGAACAGGGAAGCACTTTCGGTCGTTAGTCCGCCAGGTGAATCACGTTGACACGCTGGAAGAAGTCGGTATCCGGGAGAAGCTCCGGTTCAGCCCAGCCATACCATCCGGATGCACCGTCTCCTTCCGGGCGACGGTGTCGTTGATCGGGAGCTGCCCACGACTCTGCCGCGCCACTCCAGGCTTCGAGTCGGGATCTGGCCGAACAGGTGCGGCATTGTTTCGAGATAAGACGCCCATGAGCGCTCGGCGCGTTTCCCCGCCGAGCATTCTGGATGAAGAGGTGACCAGCGCTCGCCGGGGCTCTCGACATCCAGTCGAAGACCATCCAACTGGCCGGCACCGGCGCGTACGAGCCTGGTTCAATCGGGTTGCCAAGGGCCGATAGTCGATGGGGCGGAGGCCGGTACGGGCGAGGCCAGCTCGCCGTCTGGTTCAGGAGCTAGTTCTACAGGGCGCCCCCTCAGGAGGCGCGCTTGAGGCGAGATACCTTTCGCAGGGGCCTCGATACGGCAAGGTCATAGGCCGCCTGCAGGTTCAGCCAGAACTCCGGCGTCGTGTCGAACGCCTGCGAGAGAAGCCACGCCGTTTCTGGCGTCACGCCGCGCTTGCCACGGACCAACTCGTTCACCCTTTGCACGGAGACACCCAAGTGCTCCGCTAGAGCGACCTGGGACTGACCGAGAGGCTCGAGAAACTCTGCCTTCAGAATCTCGCCAGGGTGGTTCGGCGTTCGCCTTTCCGGCTGCATAGTTACCCATTGTGGTAGTCCACAAGCTGCACGTCGTGCGCTTGATTCCCGGACCAGCGAAAGACCAATCGCCACTGGTCGTTTACGCGGATGCTGTGGAAGCCGGCCCAGTCACCACGGAGAATCTCGAGACGATTCCCGGGCGGGGAGCCTAAGTCGAGCAGCGCATGGGCCGCGTTCAGGAGGTCGAGCTTCCGAAGTGCCGCTCCAAGTACGTCAGCTGGAAACCGGCGAACCCGTGTAGTCCGCCGGCCGTGGTAGAGATCTTCCGTTCCCCGGTCGCCGAAGGACGCGTCACGGCCGCCCCATAATGCATTCACGGCATCCATGCAGCCGGGTGGACTGTATAACGGAGTTGCTCTCAACCTCCGGCGTTCGCCGCGGGCGATCGCCGTCAGCGTACAAGGCCGGCACCAGCCGGCAAGAGCCAGCTTCTCTCGGCCTCCGAGGGCGAGAGTCGAGGGGGCGGTGCCGGGGACGGGCGAGGCCAACTCGCCGTCTGGTTCAGGAGCTAGTATTGCGGCGTCCTGCTCGGCATACGAGGCAACCTGATGGCGTACGAGCACCAGCAGGCCAAAGCCAGCCAGGGCGCCACAGGCGTGAATTCCCCAAAGAAGAATCGGGGGAATCGGCTCTCGAAGGCCGAGGAGAGACAGACCGGAGAGAGCAAGCGCACCGACGAGGCGCCAGCCTGCAAACACGACTACTGGTGCTAGGCCGAGCCAGAATGGGAGGCCCTTCCAGACTGATGAGATGCGCGTTCGGACTGCCCCGCCGGATCCCCTGAGGAGTGCGGCCCCGCCGGCAGCAAGGACTAGAGCGCTAGGAATCGCGGACAGAACAAGGGCCGTTCCGCTGGGAATATCGGCAAATACGCGAAGGCCGTAGAAGAGACCGGCGAAGGAGATCAGGACGCCGATCAGGACTCCCGCACCAACCGCCAGCACACTCTTCGTCTCTTCGGGCACAGGCGCCTCGCGGATGCCGCATAAGGGATTTGCTCTGAATCTGCGCCATTCGCCACAGGCGATCACCGTCAGCGCACAAGGCCGGCGCCAGCCGGCAAGAGCTCACTCCTCTCGTCCTCCCAGGGCGAGAGTCGAGTGGGGCGGAGGCCGCGCCGGCCTCGGCCAACTCGCCGTCTGGTTCAGGAGCTAGTTATACGGCGCGAGCCTATTTGGCACATTTCTCAAACTCAACCTTCAGGCGAGCCGACTCCGCTTGCGCGTCCTCGAGCGGGAGCCGTCCCGGATCGTCGAGCTCGGCTTGTGCCAACGAGCGGAGACCATCACTCATCGCGCGCAGGCAACGCGATTCCTTCAGCTGCTGAGCTACCTCCTCGCGGATTGAGGCGTCTTCCTCGGCATCGAACTGACCACACGCCCCGAGAATCACGAGCGCCAGCGCCGCCAGCAGACGCACCGACACATCAAGGCCGCCATTCGTCAGTCGCATCTGGCTTGGCCGGTCGTGCCGCATAACGGAGTGGCTCTTAGCCTGCGGCGTTCGCCGCAGCCGATCGCCGTCAACGTACAAGGCCGGCGCCAGCCGGCAAGAGCGAGCTTCTCTTGGCCCTCCCGGGCCAATAGTCGAGCTGGGGGAGGCCGCATCGGCCTCGGCCAACTCGCCGTCTGGTTCAGGAACTCTTATCTATTCACTCCCTAACATAAGAACGGCCGGCAGAGAGTAGCGGCTCTCTGCCGGCCGGGTACTCGGAGTCGGTAGACCGCAAGGGACTTGGTCCGGTCCGAAGACCGTTAACAAGCACGGGTCACCGTCTCCACAGCAGCAGCAAGCTCGAACGGTTGCCTGGGCCCTCTCCTCTGAGAAGAGGCGAGGAGCCCGTATCCAAGAGCCCGAGTTCGTTGCAGGGAGAAGTCTAACATGGGCCTCTGTGTCGGCGTGGACGTGGCCAAGTCACATCTGGATTGGGTGTTGGGTTCTCGCGGGGAGGTGCAGCGC
>JACKFD010000012.1 GCA_020632655.1 Spirochaetaceae bacterium | reverse complement strand
GATCGTCTCGCCCGCCTCGAGCCGCGCCACCTCGTCGAAGCCCCAGGCCGCGAGCGCGGGGCCGATCTGCTTGAGCTTCGGCCCGCAGCGCTTGCCCAGGGTCTTGAAGTTCGGTTTGACCACGACCGTCGCGAAGGCGCTCTCGTCGGCTTCGACGGCGACCTGCTTCACGTTCAGCTCGTCGGCGACGAGCGCCGCCGAGGCCTCGACGTCCGCGCGCACGACCGGATCTCGATGCACGACCGTGATCGAGCGCAGCGGCTGGCGGACCTTGATGCGATGGTCCTCGCGCACGCGACGGCCGAGGGCCGCGACCGCGCGCACGGTCGCCATCCGGCGCTCGAGGGCCTCGTCGATCAGCGACGCATCGACCTGCGGATAGTCGCACCAATGCACGCTCGCGGGCGCCTCGGGATCGACCGGACGCACGAGTCGCTGGTGGACCTCTTCGGTCAGGAAGGGCATGAAGGGCGCGAGCACCTTCGAGAAGGTCGTCAGCACCTCGTAGAGCGTCGCGAAGGCATTCGTCTTGTCCGCGTCGTCCTCGCTCTTCCAGAAGCGCGCGCGGGACCGGCGGACGTACCAGTTCGTCAGGTCTTCGATGAAGCCGACGAGCCGTGGCACGACCGTATAGAGGCGGTAGGCCTCCATCTCGCGGTTCACGTCGCGCACGAGGCTCTGCATCACGGAGAGGATCCAGCGGTCGATGTCGGGGCGCGCCGCGACGGGAGACGGCTTCCAGCTGCGCGGGTCGTAGCCGTCGACGCTCGCGTAGGTCGTGAAGAAGGAGAGCACGTTCCAGTAGGGCAGCACGACCGTGCGCACGATCTCCTTGAGACCGGCCTCGTCGAAGCGCAGCTCCTCCGCCCGCACGACCGGCGAATCGATCATGTAGGCGCGCAAGGCGTCGGCCCCGAACTCGTCGAGCATCTCGTTCGGGTCGGGGTAGTTCTTGAGCCGCTTCGACATCTTCTTGCCGTCGCGTGCCAGGATCAGCCCGTTCACGATCACGTTGCGGTAGGGGCTGCGGCCGAAGAGCGAGGTGCCGAGCACGAGCAGCGTGTAGAACCAGCCGCGCGTCTGGTCGAGGCCCTCGGCGATGAAATGCGCGGGGAAGAAGGCGTCGAGCTCGGACGCGCGCTCGAAGGGATAGTGTTGCTGCGCCCAGGGCATCGAGCCCGACTCGAACCAGCAGTCGAGCACCTCGGGCGTGCGGCGATAGGTCTTCCCGTCGCGCTCGATCACGATCGGATCGACGACGTGCTTGTGGAGGTCGTCGACCGAGACGCCCGAGAGCGCTTCGAGCTCCGCCCGCGAGCCCACGCAGATCGTGTCCTCGGGATCGGCCTCGTTCACCCAGACGGGGATGCACGAGCCCCAGAAGCGGTTGCGGCTGATGTTCCAGTCGTTCGCGTCCCGCAGCCAGTTGCCGAAGCGGTTCGAGCCGACCGAAGGCGGCACCCAGCCGACGGCGTCGTTCGCCGCGACGAGATCGTCGCGCAGGTCCTCGACCTTCACGTACCACGCGTCGATCGCCCGGTAGATCAGGGGCGTATCGGTCCGCTCGCAGAAGGGATAGCTGTGCAGGATCGTGTCCTGCGCGACGAGACGCCCCTCTTCCTTGACCCGGCGGATGATCGCGCGGTCGGCGTCCTTGCAGATCTGGCCCTGGTACTCGACGACGGGCGCGACGAAGCGGGCCTCGGCGTCGAGGGGGTCGACGAGGCCGAGCCCCGCCGCGCGGCCGACCCGGAAGTCGTCCTCGCCGTAGGCCGGGGCGATGTGCACGAGGCCCGTGCCGTCCTCGGTCGTGACGAAGTCGTCCTGCAGCACGACGAAGGCGCCCGGCTCGTCGGCGAAATACGGAAAGAGCGGCGCATAACGAAGACCGACGAGGTCCGAGGCCGGCAGTCGCCGCAGCAGCCGGTACCGCTCGCCCGCGAGACCCGGGCCGTCCCCCTCGGCCGCGGCGAGCGCCTCACCGAGCGCGGCGTCGTAGGCCGCGAGCCGCGCCGCCGCGAAGACGAGCCGATCCCCGCTCTCGAGGTCCTCGACGAGTGCGTACTCGATTGCGGGCCCCACGCAGAGCGCGAGATTCGACGGCAGCGTCCAGGGCGTCGTCGTCCAGGCCGTGAGGAAGAGCGGCCCTCCTCCGCCTCCGGGCAGCACGCGTTCGGCGCCGTCGACGACCTCGAAACGCACGGTGATCGCGGGATCCTGTACGTCCTTGTAGTTCTGGTTCGCCTCGAAGTTCGAGAGCGGCGTCGCCAGCTTCGCGCTGTAGGGCATGATCCGGTAGCTCTTGTAGACCCGGCCCTTCTCCCAGAGCTGCTTGAAGACCCACCAGACCGACTCCATGAAGTCGACGTCCATGGTCTTGTAGTCGTCGTCGAAGTCGACCCATCGCCCCATCCGCGAGACGGTCCGCCGCCACTCGGCGACGTAGGCCTGGACCATCGACCGGCACTGCTCGTTGAAGACGTCGACGCCGCGCTCGAGGATCTCGCCCGTACCCGCGAGACCGAGCGCCTCCTGGGCCAGGGCCTCGATCGGCAGCCCGTGGCAATCCCAGCCGAAGCGACGCTCGACGTAGTGACCGCGCATGCTCCAGAAGCGGGGGACGATGTCCTTGATGGTGCCGGCGAGCAGATGCCCGTAGTGCGGCGTGCCGGTCGCGAAGGGCGGGCCGTCGTAGAAGACGAAGGCCGGCGCGCCCTCACGCCGACGATTGCTCTCGGCGAAGGCGTCGAGCGACTCCCAGAGCGAGAGGATCTCGCGCTCCATGGCGGGGAAGTCGGCGCTGGCCTCGACCCGCTCGAAGACCGGTCCTCGGGATGCGCTCATCGGGTCGATCATCCTCTCGTCTTCGCCCTTCTTCGCCAGCTCCCGCTACGCGACCCGCTCGTCGGACTGCGCTCGGACCCGGCGCGATCGGCGTCCCGGCCGGTCGCTTCGAAGACCGCGGGAGTATGGGCCGGGTCGGCCGGGGTCTCAATCACCCCGACCCCTTCGAGGCCCGTCGAAGGGGGCCGGGAAGCCCCGTCGTGCGACGCGGACCACGCGGTTTCGCTGTGCTAGAAACGCTCGACCCTGCACGAAGGAGCCCTTCGATGGACCTCGGCGCGCTGCTCACCGATACGAATCCGCTGCTGGTCGACGTCGCCCTGCTCGTCGGCCGCGTCGCGATCGGGATCTGCTTCATGATCCACGCCTTCGGCAAGCTCGGCTGGGTGGGATCGGGCTCGATGGATGGCTTCGCCTCCTGGCTGGCGGATCTCGGCGTGCCGATGCCGGCGGTCCAGGCGCGGATGGCGATGCTCTCGGAGCTCGGCGGCGGGGCATTGCTCGCGCTGGGCCTGCTGACGCGGCCGGCCTGCGTGGTGCTGATCTTCACGATGCTGGTCGCCGGGATCGTGGGCCATCGCGGCGCCGGCTACCTCATCACGAACGATCCCCCTGGTGCGGAGTACACGATCAACCTGGCGGTCGTGTGCGGGATGTTCCTGCTGATCGGACCGGGCGCGATCTCGCTCGACGCGATGCTCTTCTGATGCCGGACGCACTCGTCGAGCGCGATGGTCACGTCATGACCATCACCATGAACCGGCCCTCGCGCTACAACGCCTTGACCGGGGCCATGCTGATCCGGATGTACGACGCCTATCGCGAGGCCTCCGCCGACGACGACGTCCGCTGCATCATCGTGACCGGAGCCGGCGGCAACTTCTGCTCGGGCGCCGACCTGAAGGGCATGGCGGGGGATGCCGGGGACGCGGATCCCGGGATCGACGTCCAGGCGCGCATGGCCGAGGACCCGGACATCCATTGGAAGGCCCTCTTCCGCGGCTACCGACCGACGAAGCCGATCATCGCCGCCGTCGAAGGCGTCGCGATCGCAGGCGGCACGGAGATCCTGCAGGCGATGGAGATCCGTGTGGCCGGAGAGAGCGCGCGCTTCGGGGTCTCGGAGGCGCGCTGGTCGCTCTATCCGATGGGCGGGTCCGCCGTTCGCCTGCCGCGCCAGATTCCCTACACACACGCGGCGGAGATCCTGCTGACGGGCAAGCACATCAAGGCCCGGGAGGCCCTCGAGATCGGCCTGATCGGACACGTCGTGCCCGACGGACAGGCCCTCGCGAAGGCCAGGGAGATCGCCGAGGTGATCGCCGGGAACGGCCCGCTCGCCGTCGAGGCGATCACGCGCACGCTGCACGAGACCGACGGCATGGGCCTCGACGAGGCGCTCGCCTACGAATTCGACTACGGCCAGGCCGTGTTCGCGAGCGAGGACTCGAAGGAGGGGCCGAAGGCCTTCGCCGAGAAACGCAAGCCCGCGTTCGAGCGACGCTAGGCGGGAACGCCGCGCGAGTCCCGACCGCAGACGCGGGCCGTCGACCCGACGCTCAGCGCGCCTCGCGCTCGATCCCGAATCGCTCCCGGTAATCCTTCCAGATCTCGGCCAGCCCGTCGTAGGTCCAGCCGAAGTCGCGTGGATCGTAGGCGTGCCGGCCGTGGGCGGTCTGGGGCTTCTCGGCGAGCCAGGCCTCGATGCGCCGCTCGTGGAGGCGATTCGTCTGCTCCCCGAAATGCGCGTAGATCCCGCGCATGGTCGCGAGCGGATCGCGCATCAGGTCCTGATAGGCGACGTGCACGCACCAGCCCGCCTGCGTCCGGGCATCGAACTCCATGCCCTTCGCGACGGCGTGCCGCAGCTTGCCGAGCCAGTCGGCGCCGATCGCGTGCACGTCCTGCTCGCGGCAGAAGGTGCGCTGGAGGGCCGTATTCAGGCTCGCGACGGAGGCCGTGACGGGGCCGGGGTCGCGATGGGTCCAGATCAGCCGCGCGTCGGGATAGAACTCGAGCAGCGTCTCGAGACACCAGAGGTGGTTCGGCGTCTTGAGCACCCAGCTCTCGGTCGGCTGGCCCGTCTGAAGCGCTTGCAGCGCCATCTTGTGCTGCACGTAGGCCGGCGTCATGTCGCAGCCCTGCAGCCAGCGTCCGTAGCTCGGCACGAAGGCCTGGGTCTCGAGGCCCAGGGTGCGCAGGTCGAGCATCAGGAGCGGCACGCACTCCTCGGCCAGCATCGCGCCCGTCGGATGCATCGCCTTGAAGGGTGGATTCATCGCGTGCAGCTGCTCGAAGCGCTTCGTCGCCAGGGCGATGCGCGGATCCTCGTTCGCCGTCGCGAGGGTCGGCGGCGGCACGATCGCCCCCGCCTCCCACTGCAGGAGCGGACGCACCATCGGATCGAGGCCGAGCAGGATCGAGAGGATGCTCGTGCCCGTGCGCGGCAGGCCGAGGATGATCCAGGGGCGACGGATCTCCTGCTTCGCGGCCTCGGGATGGGCCTTCGTCCACTCGCGCAGCTCGATGCGCTTCGTGAGCTGGGTCGTCAACATCTGCCGGGTGACGAGGCGGCCGAAGGTCGAGAGGTCGGCCTCGCGTTCGACCGACTCGACGTAGCGCTCGAGGGGCTCGCGGTAGCTGTCGCTGCCGAAGTCGTCGGACCCGGCGGCCCGGATCGCGGCGCGCTCGATCGCGTCGGGGTCGAGCGCGGGCTCGAGGCCGACTTTCGCCGCCAGAGCGCCGACGACGTTCAGCCCGCGCAGGAGCGGCGAGCGGAGGCCGGCATCGCGGAAGCCGTATTCGCGGGTCATGACGTTCGCTCGCTCCGTTCCGAGGCGATCATGCAGCCGATCGCGATCAGCATGCCGACCGAGAAGACACCGAGGCCCGCAGCGTAGCCCCCCGTCCGTTCGTAGACCGCCGCCGCCAGCAGCACGGCCCCCGACATCACGGGCAGCATCACGACGTTCGACAGTCCCATCGCCCGGCCGAGCGCATCGGGCCCCATGCGCCGACCGAGCATCAGGAGATAGAGCGGGATCAGGCCGCCCGACAGGAATCCGAAGGCGCCGGCCATGACGCCCGCCGCGAGGGGCGACGGCCCGAGCGCGAAGCCCGCATAGAGCCCCGCCTCCGCCGCCAGCAACGCGACGAAGAGTCCCCGGAGCGGAAACCGATCGGCCAGCGTGCCGAACACGAGGGCCCCCGGTACGCCCAGCCAGAACTGCGCCGCCAACACACCGCTCTGCTGCGCCGGCGAGAGTCCGACACCCCCGAGATAGGCGGCCGCATGCGTCGTCCAGCCCGTCGCGATGCCCGCCGCGAGCGCAAACACGATCGCACTCCACCAGAAGAGCGGCCGCGCCAGCACCTCGCGCATCGACACGGCGGCGGCTCCCCCCTGCCCCGCGACTTCCGCGCGCGACTCGAAGCGCGCGGGCACCGCCCAGCACACGAGCGGCACGACCGCAACGAAGGCCACGCCGGCGAAGAAGACGAAGCTCTCGCGCAGCCCGAGCGCGAGCAGCGACCATCCCGCGACCGCAGCGAAGAGGCCCGATCCGAGCGGTGGACCCATGCCGATCAGCCCGAGCGCCCGCCCTCGGCCCTCGTCGAAGAAGCGCGTCACGAGACTCGCTCCGGCCAGCGGCCCGATCGAGGGCGTCGAGAAGCCCATCGCGACCGCGACGCACGCGAGCGTCGCGAGACTCGTCGCGCGCGATGCGACGAGCAGGGCCGCGATCAACACGCTCGCACCCGCGAGCAGCACGCCTCGCGCGTAGCCGCGATCGAGCGCCACCCCCGTCAGCAGGCCCCCCACCGTGAGGCCCGCCATGATCAGCACGGGCCCGACCGCGATCTGCGTCCGCGTCGCATGGAAGGTCGACTCGAGGGCCTCGAGGAAGACCGGGGGCACGGCGTAGACGAGGCCGACCGAGACGCCCTGGGTCACGAGGGCGACGGCGAGGATGGCGCGCTGTCGGGAGTTCATGGGCGCGGCGAGTGTAGTCGGCCGACCGCGTGCGCGCCGGATGCGCTGCTACGCTCGCGCGATGTCGAAACGACGCGTGCGGCGTCTCCTGGCCCGCTGGTTCCTTCGGATGACGGGCTGGACGACCTCCGGCGCGCGCCCCGCGCCGCGACGCTACGTGCTGATCGCCGCGCCCCATACGTCGAACTGGGACTTCCCCTACCTGCTCGCCTTCGCCGCGGTCTACGACATACCGATCGCGTGGATGGGCAAGCACACGCTCTTCCGCTTTCCGCTCGGTCCGATCATGCGGGCCCTCGGCGGCGTACCCGTCCGGCGCCATGCCCGCGAGCAGCTCGTGGAGGCGATGGCGCGAACGCTCGGCGAGCACGACGAGCTCGCCCTCGTCGTCCCCGTCGAGGGCACCCGCGCGCGCACGGAGCATTGGAAGTCCGGCTTCTACCACATCGCACGCCGCGCCGGCGTCCCGATCGTGATGAGCTTCCTCGACTACGCCCAGCGACGGGGCGGGTTCGGGCCCGCCTTCGAGCCCTCGGGCGACGTGGTGCGCGACATGGATCACGTGCGCGCGTTCTACGCCGACAAGCAGGGGCTCTTCCCCGAACGCTTCGGTCCGATCCGACTGCGCGAGGAGGAATGGACGCCGGCGTCGCCGGGCGACGAGACCGCAGGCGCCCGCGCAGGGCTCGCTTCAGTCGAGGTCGAGCCGGACGATGCGCCGATCGTCTCCGCCGTCTCCCTCGTCGCCGCCGCGGGCGAAGTCCACGAAGATCGGTGAGGACCAGGCGCGCTCCTCGACGGGGTCGAGGCAGTCGTCCCCGGTCTCACAGAGCTCGATCGACTCGACCCGGCCGTCGTCGCCGCGACGCGGACGGAGCGGATTCCCGGCGATCGCGGGCCGCGCCGCCTCGAGGGCCCGCACGTAGTAGAGCGTGTCGCGACCGCGCGAGGCGAAGTCCTCGTCCTCGAACCGCACGACGCAGCCCTCGCCCGCGTCCTCGCACTCGAGGCGGAGCCAGGGATCCTCGATGCGCGGCTCGATCGGCTCGTCGGGCGCGATCCGCGGCGTGATGCGCACGACCTCGATCGCGACGATCGGCCGGCGGACCTCGCTCGGGAAGTAGCACTCGTTCCGACACAGCGAGGCGAGCCGCTCGCCGCCGAGGCCCTCCCGCGACCAGTCCGGACATCCCGGCCTGGGCTCGAAGGAGCCGAGCGCCCGCACCTCGAAGCGCGGCGTCTCGCGCATCTCGACCTCGCTGCCCATCGGCCTGCGCCCCGCGCCGGGTGGATTCAGGAGGTCGAACCAGAGCAGGATGCGCGGGCCGCTCGTCGCATAGACCTCGCGTCGCCCGAATGCGTCCCAGAGGTCCTCGCGCGATCGGCTGCGAGCGTGGGCCGCCGCGAGGGCGCCCGGGTAGAGGAAGGCCTGGGTGCGCCCGTCGTTGCCGCTCACGCCGATGTCGCCCTGCCCGGGCCGCTGGGGCATCTGCGGATCGGGTCCCGACCCGCCGCCCAGCAGCGCCCCGAGCCCGCTCCCCGGAGCCTCGTTCACGTCCGTCATCAGCGCGCGATCGACCTGCTTGTAGCCCGTGCCGGGGCGACCCGAGTGCTCGTCGCTCGAGCCGACGAAGCCGTAGCGGAAGCGCAGAGGGCGACCGTCCTCGTCGACGACGGCCTCGTTCGAGATCGACATCCCGTACTGCACGGACTCGAGGGGGCGATAGTCGAAGCTCGGCTTGAAGCAGTCCCGGCACTGCCCGCAGTCGAGCCACTCTTCGGGCGCGGCATCGGGAAAGACGCGGTTGACCCGGGTGTAGGCCTCGGTCGCGTATTGCCGCGCCAGCGCGATGCGCCGCTCGCACTCGTCGGGATCGAGGCCGTCGCAGCGACTGCGCATGATCTCGCCGGCCTGCCAGCAGCAGGGCAGGTAGTCCTCGGTCGGGGCGGGGCAGATCCGTTCGCCGTCCGCGCCGACCTCCCACTCCCGGAAGCTTCCATAGGACTCCGAGTTGCCGTGCCCCGAGGCGATCTCGATCAGGCGCATGCGGTCGGCGTCGTATTGCGCGGCGTCGAGGTGCTTGTCGATCGTCGTCGTGGCGGGCGTGTAGACACCCCAGGCCGTTCCATGCGGGATGTCGAGCGCCTCGAGTCCGGCTTCGTCGAGCTTGCGATGCAGGTCCGCAGGGGTCGCAGCCACCTCGAAGCAGCCCTCCGGCAGCCGCGCCGAGGAAATCCCTTCCTCGCAAGCCGGAAAGTCCTGGAGCGCCTTCCCGTACTCGACGTACTCGCCGTAGCGCCCCCAATGCAGCGGGTCGAGCCAGCGCAGACGCGCCATCGCCTCGGCCGTCTTCAGATAGGCCGGTCGTTTGTCGGCCGAGGCGATCGGCCGCGGGGGCAGGCTCGCGTCGTCGAGGCCGGGGAAGATCACGCAGCGATGGCCGTAGTGCTCCTCCGGCGTCAGTCCGGCATTCGTCCACTCGAAGCCCATGAACGCGACGAGGTCGGGATTGCCGGGATCGCCCGCACGTTCATCGCACTCGCGAAGGCTCTGCTTCGTGATCTCCCAATGCGCGGGGCGCAGGGACTCGGCGTGATCCGTGAGCGCGAAGAAGTCGAGGTTCGCGCAGTAGCGCGCGAAGTCGCAGGCGTCCGCCGGCGGATGGGCGCCGTCGCCACCGACCGCGGGCAGGGCGAAGAGGTAGGCGTCCTGCGAGAAGGTCGTGTGGACGTGGAGGTCGCCGAAGAGGATCTGGGTGTCGGGCGCAGTCCTCGCGCCGCCTCCCGTCCGGGTCAGCGCGGCGACACCGGCGCGTTGTCGCTCGTCGCCCTCCGCCATGACGGCTCGGGGCCGCTCCGCGCCGTGGATCGAGAGGGACTCCTGGGGCGGGGCGTCGGAGCAGGCGAGAGCACCCAGGGTCAGCCCGAGCAGGCCGAGGCGTCGCCGGACGGTGGCCGGGCGGAGCGGGCGATCTGTAGGGCGCGAGTGGCGCGCGTGCGCTCCGCGGAGCGCACGCGGACCGGTCGGGGATCGTCGAGTCAATCGAGCCTCCTGCCGCCCGGCGGCGTCGTTGCGCCGCGAACGTAGCGCGGGCAGCCTTCGCCTCGGCCCCGGGTCGCGGGCCCGGGGATGGGGGACGGGACGATCGGCTCCGCGAGCGACGACGCAGCCGGGCGAGACGAAGAAGCCTCCGGTCGACGGGAACCTTCCGCCGGGTCGCCGCCCCCTGCCCCGACGATGACGAGCGAGCGGATTCGCGAGGCGCAGGGCGGGGACCTGCTCGCGATGGGCGACGTGCTGGATGCGCTGTCGCCCTGGGTCGGACGCCTGTGCGGATCGATCGCCCTCGACGCCGGACCGGACGCGGCGCAGGAGACGCTGATCCAGGTCATGCGCGACCTGCGTGGGCTGCGCGATCCGGACGCGCTGCGCGGCTGGGTCCGACGGATCGCCACGCGCGAGGCGATCCGGCACGCGACCCGCCGTCGTCGCGAGCCTCCGATCGCGGACTGGGACGACACGAGCGGACCGCCGCCCGACCCGGCTCTGCGACGCGACGTGGCACGGGTGCTCGATGCGCTCTCGCCCGACCAGCGGGCCGTGCTCGTGCTGCGCGATCTCGAGGGGCTGTCCGAGGCCGAGGCAGCGGAGGTCCTCGACTGCGCCCGGGGCACGATCAAGAGCCGTCTGCACCGCGCGCGCGAGGCCTTTCGCGAGAGGTGGAACGAATGAGCGACGAGCCGATCCACGCGAGCCGATATGCCTGGCCCGAGGTCGAGATCGATCCCGTGACGCGCATGCGCGCACTCGCCGCGGGTCTGCCGCACGTGGCCGTCGACGAGACGCTCTTCGCCCTGCCCTTCGATCGGGTCTGGTCCTTCGTCGCCGACCTCGCGACGAATACGCCCCGCTTCGAGGGGCTCGTCGCCGACGTACGCCCGCTCGAGCAGCAGGGCGAGCGGCTGCGGCTCGCGGCACGGAATCCGATCCTCGGCTGGAGCGAGTTCGACGTCGTGCTGCGTCCGGGCTGGTGCCTGATGCGCTCGCGGCTCGGCGAGGTCGGCATGGCGGCCCGACCCGAAGGTCCGCGGGCCACGCGCTTCCTGCACTTCGAGGGCTCGCCCCTGCTCGGTCGCCTCGCGCGCCCCTTCTTCGCCTGGAACATCCGGCAGGACTTCCGGCGCCTGCACAGCCTGCTCCCCCCCGACGACGCACGCGGCGAGCCCGGCCGAACCGACCGATCGTCCTAGCCGAGGAAGAGCGCGGTCGCCGGATTCTCCGTCTCCTCGACCCAGGGATAGCCGAGCTCGGCCAGGCGATGGGCCAGCGCCTCTGCATCCGCCGCCGGGACCTCGAGCCCCGCCAGCACGCGTCCGAAGGCGGCGCCGTGGTTCCGGTAGTGGAAGAGGCTGATGTTCCAACGCTCGCCCACGCTCTCGAGGAAGCGCGTGAGCGCGCCCGGCCGCTCGGGAAACTCGAAGCGGAAGAGACGTTCGTCGGCGCGCTCGGCCCGGCCGCCCACCATGAAGCGCACGTGCAGCTTCGCCATCTCGTTGCCGCTCATGTCGACGACCTCGAAGCCCTCGCGCTCGAGATCCGCGAGCAGCTTCGCGCGCTCCTGCGCGCCACCGCCGCGCAGCGCGACGCCGACGAAGACGTGGGCCGCGGCCGAGTCGCCGTAGCGGTAGTTGAACTCGGTGACGGCGCGGTCTCCGAGCACCCGACACAGCTCGAGGAAGGCACCCGGCCGCTCGGGAATCGTCACCGCGAGGAGGGCCTCGCGCTGCTCGCCGATCTCCGCACGCTCGGCGACGTGTCGGAGCCGATCGAAGTTCATGTTCGCGCCGCTGTCGATCGCCACGAGGTTCGCGTCACGCACGCCCTCCCGCGCGACCCACCGTTTGAGACCGGCGATCGAGAGCGCGCCCGCCGGCTCCGCGATCGAGCGCGTGTCGTCGAAGACGTCGCGGATCGCCGCACAGATCTCGTCGACCCCGACCGTCACGACCTCGTCGACGGCCGTCCGCGCGATCTCGAAGGGATGGCGCCCGACCTCGCGCACGGCCACGCCATCGGCGAAGAGCCCGACGGGCCCGATGTCCACGGGCCGTCCGGTCGCGAGGGCCGCCGCGAGGCAGGCCGCGTCCTCGGGCTCGACGCCCACGACGCGGGTCCCGGGCGAGATGCGCTTCACGTAGGCCGCGATCCCCGCGATCAGCCCACCGCCGCCCACGGGCACGAAGACCGCGTCGAGGGTGCCGCGATGCTGGCGCAGGATCTCCATTCCGATCGTGCCCTGCCCCGCGATCACGTCGAGGTCGTCGTAGGGATGCACGAAGACGCGCCCCTCCGCCGTCTCGATCGCGCGCGCGCGGGCGGCGGCCTCGTCGTAGCTGTCGCCTTCGAGGATCGCTTCACCACCGAGCCGGGTGACGGCATCGACCTTGATGCGCGGCGTCGTGCGGGGCATCACGATCTTCGCCGAGCAGCCGAGCCGCTCGGCGGCGAGTGCGATGCCCTGCGCGTGATTGCCCGCCGAGGCGGCGACGACGCCCGCACGCCGCTCCGCCGGCGAGAGCTTGCGGACCCGGTTGTAGGCGCCGCGCAGCTTGAAGGAGAAGACGGGTTGGAGGTCCTCGCGCTTGATGCGGATGCGGTTGTGCAGGCGCGCCGAGAGGAGCGGCGCCTCGTCGAGGGGCGTCTCGATCGCCACGTCGTAGACCGGCGCGCGCAGGATCCGTTCGAGCAGGTCGTCGCTGGACATCAGCCGGAGCCTCCAGCGAGGACGGGGGCGGACGTGCCGCCCGCACGCTCGCCGCGAGCGAGCCAGGCGGCGACCGCGCCCGCGATCGCCGCGGTCTCGATCCGCAGGTTGTGGGGCGCAAAGGCGTGGGGCGTCGCGCCGGCCTCGCGCAGGGCGCGATGCTCCCGCTCGCTGAAGCCCGCCTCGGGCCCGATCACGACCAGGCGCGTCGCCGCGTCGAGCCCGCCACGCAGACCCTCTCGATCGCCGTAGACGACGGGACCCGTCGCGTCCTTCGCGAGCAGCGACTCGAGCGCGCAGACGGGCTCGATCACGAGCGTCCAGGCGCGCCGGGCGACCTTGCAGGACTCGATCAGGATGCGCCGCATGCGGGGCGCCTCGGGATCGATGCGCCGCACGGCGGAGTCCTCGAGCTCGAGCGGCTGCCAGACGTCGACCCCGAGCTGCGTCAGCATCGGCAGCATCGTCGCCAGTCGCTCCCCCTTCGGAATCGCGCTCGCGAGCACGAAGGGCGGACTCGGCGCGGGCGTCGTCTCGACACCGAGCACCACCAGCTCGACGTCGCGACGCCCGATCCGCTCGACGCGCGCCGGCGCCTGCCGCCCGCGCCCATCGAAGGCCACGATCACATCGCCGGCGCGCAGTCGACGCGCGGCGACGTGCCGGGACTCCTCGGGCGAGAGCACGAGGACGCCCGTCTCGGGCAACGCCTCCACGTACGCCCAGAAGGGACTGCTCACACGTCCTCCCTCGACGTCCCGGCCGCGTCGCCGGCGCGCCGGACGCGGCTCGCGTTCACGTACACGTCGAAGCGCACGAGCTTGCTCGCGAGGGCGTGACTGGTGCCGGGCGCGAGCGGGGGCGCGCGATGCGGTCGTTTGACGACGACGCGCGCCGCGCGCGACCGGGCGGCCGCGAGCAGCTCGGCCGCATCCGACGAATCCCCGACGAGCTGGCGCAAGACCTGGAGCGCCCGCTTCGGCAGGGCGGAGCTGCGACGCGGCGGCGGGTACATCGGATCGAGATAGACCCCGACCCCCGGTGCATCGATCGCCAGGATCCGCTCGAGGGCCTCGCCGTGCTCGAGACGGAGCCGATTCGCGACCTCCTCCGGTACGTCCCCTCGCCGCCGGGCCCGCTCGAAGCCCGAGACGAGCAGCGCGAAGACCGCGGGATGCCGCTCGACGGCGCAGACACGATGTCCGGCACGGGCGAGCCGATACGCATCGGCGCCGAGACCGGCCGTCAGGTCGAGGATCCCATCGATCCGCGCGCCGAAGGCCCGCACGAGCAGCTCGGGACGGGACGGCTGCCGGCAGCCCCCCCGTGTGACCTCCCGATCGGGCGGGAAATCCGCCTGGATGCCGCGTCGATCGCTCTCGCCCGGCGGTCGCAGCTCGAGCGCACCGTCGCAGGCCGTGAGGAGGAACCGGCCCGGGTCGGGCTCCGCGGCGATCGGGATGCCGAGCGGCGCGAGCAACGCCTCGAAGCCCGCGACGCGATGCGCCTGGACCCGGGCGGGCGAGCCGGCCGATCCGATCGGCGGCGTCTCGTCGACGCGCTGCGTACCGGCCGCGACGGGTCCGGGGTCGGCTGCTGAGCCTTCCAAGCCTCGCTCCCCCGCTCCCCTCGACCGGGCCCATTCCCGGAGGCGGCGCCGAGGGTAGCGGGCGGTGAGGGGCCACGGACCGGCAAGCCGCGCCGCGCCGCAGCGGGCGGGCGCGAAGCGGGACCCGATCGTGCGTCGGGACCCGACTAGCGCGCGTTCGAGCGCTGCACCGAGGGGCGGGCGTTCAAGGGGCGCCGCCCGCCCGCGACCGCGAGGCCGGCGACGCCGATGCCGAAGAGCAGGAAGCTCGCCGCGCGGGAGTCGTCGGCGGGCTCCCCCATCGACCCCTCGCCGAGAGGCGCGAGGATCGGCTCGAGGGCGGGCTGGCGACGGGTGTCCGCGAGCACGGACCGGCTGAGGGCCACGGTCGAGACGATCGACAGGAGAGCCAGGGCGATCGTGAGGCGGTGCATGGGGCGCTCCCAGGAAATCGTGATCCGGGTCACACCTCCATGACCTCCGGCTGTATCGGCGCCAGGGAAGTAGGGCTTTAGCCCCACATCGTCTCTGGCGCCCCCCTGGCCGGGTCGAATCCGGGCGTACACCCCCTGTCCCGCGGTCATCAAGACCCCGCCCCCGGGAGACGAAGAGTGCGTGCAGGTGCCGGGTCGATCCCGGCGACCGGGGACGCGGGAGCGCAGACACCCCGAGCGGAGAAGGCCCGGGCCGGCCGCCCGTCGTGCCCCCCGACTCGCAGCTGCAGGCCGTCCCCGCGACCCGACGCGTACGAATCCAGGGAGTCCCCATCGATGCCCGAGTCGAAGCCGCAGCTCGAGCGCACCCAGCAGCGCCAGCTCGACCGCTTCACGCGCATGGGGCTCGCGGTCCGTCCGATGCCCGACGGCCGAAGCCTGCTCGTCTCGATGCCCCTGCGCCCCGCGCCCTTCGAGGGCCTGACCGGGGCGCAGACGATCGACCGCGTCGTCTTCGCAACCGTCGGCGCCGATCACGTCAAGTGCCTGCGACCGCGGGCGCTCTTCGGGCTGCCGATGCTCGACGTCCGCCGCTGCAGCGATGCGGCGGCGATCGAGACCGCACTTCGCGAGGCCTGGCGAACGCGGACCCGCGAGCTCCGGGACACCGCACGCACGCTGGCGGAGCGGGGCGTCGAGGTGGGGGCGACGGAGGGCGCGTCGGTGCTCGCGTTCTCGCTGCCCGGCGAGCCCCGGGACGCACGTCTGATGGCCGTGCGCATCGACGAGACGATCCTGCCGAGCGTCGGACGTCTGAGCGGACTGCCCCTCGAAGGTCTCGAGGAGCGCGTCTTCGACGCGAGCGTGGCGCTCGACTCCGGCGCCGAGCTCGGCTGCCGACTCGGCACGCGGATCGAGGAGATCGAACGGATCGCCCGGACGCGCGAAGAGGCCCGACGCCAGAGAGCCGTGCGTGCCCCGTCGGCCACCCGCGCCACGCCGCCGGCGCTCGGCATCGCGATCCCGAGCCCCGCGCCGAGCGACGCCCCGATCCGTCGACCGAAGGTCCTGCTGGTCGGCAACCTCCTGATCCAGAACGCGCCGCTGCGGGAGGCGCTGAAGCGCCAGGGCTACGTCGCCGCGACCGCGCGCAGCGAGACCGAAGCCCTCACCCGTCTCGCGGGCACGACCCCCGACCTCATCCTCTCGCAGTACGTGCTCGGCCGAAGCGATGGCGCCAGCCTCGCCCAGGCGACCCGCGCGCTGCCCGGCATCGCGCACATGCCGATCGTCCTCTTCGACGACACGCCCCACGCCGGTCGGCGCGAGGCGGCCCGTGCCGTCGGTGCCGCGGGCTACGTGACGGCCCTGCCCGACCCAGCTCGCTTCGTCGAGAAGCTCGATCAGATCGTCGACCGACCGCGCGACCGTCGTTTCAAGCGCTATCCGCTGCGCGTCGCGGCGCGGCTGCCCGAGCTCGGCGCGAGCTGCCTCGCGACGGAGGTCGGGCGCGGCGGCATCTTCCTCGCGACCGAGATCGACCTGGCGCTGCACAGCGGACTGCAGGCCGAGATCGCCCTGCCCGACAGCGGCCGGCACGTCGTCTTCGCGGGCGAGGTGCTCTACCGCGGCGATCAGCAGGGCACCCGGCGCCAGGGGCTCGGAGTGCGCTTCTGCACGATGACCGAGGCCGACGAGTCTGCGCTGATCGCGTACCTGAGCTGGCTCGAGGCGAACGCCTGACTCGCCGCGCGTGCCCGCCCGCTCAGCGTCGCGCGAGGAAGTCCGCGGCAGCGCGCGACAGCGCCGCGCCGTCGTAGTCGACCGTCGCCACGTGCCCCGAACGCTCCAGCAGGAAGAGCTCCTTCTCGGTCGAGCCCACCTCCGCATGCAGGCGCGCGGCGTCGCGCGGGCGTGCCGTGCGGTCGCGTCGACCATGCGCGATCAGGATCGGCGCACGCACTTCGGGTAGCGCCGGGATCACCCTCGCCTGCAGCGCGATCAGCTCGACGACGGAGGCGAGGGGCATCGCCTCGAGACCGGGATGCCGCGCGCGGGCGACCGGATCCTGCAGATCCGAGCCGCGTTTCGGCCGGAAGGGCATCAGGTGCCGCAGCAGCGGCACCAGCTGCGGCACGGGCGGCGCGAGGACGAGCGGCGTGCCCACGACGACGAGCGCGTCGACCTGCTCGGTCTGCGCGAGGCGCAGGCTGACGAGCCCGCCCATCGACACGCCGACGAGAAAGACCCGGTCGTGCTCCGCGCGCAGTCGCTCGAGCTCGACGCGCGCCGCCTCGACCCACTCCCCGTGCGAGGTGCGCGCGAGCACCTCGTGTCCCGCCTCGTGCCCGGCCATCCAGATTCCGCGCGCGCGCACGCCCCGCGCGACGAGCGCGTCCGCGACCGGGCGCACCTCGTAGGGCGTGCCCGTGAGGCCGTGCAGGCAGAGGGCCGCGGCGCCCGTCGCTCGCTCGCGCTCGGGCTGGAGATCGAAGGGCTCGGGAACGATCCGCTCCGCGGCGCTCATCCGCTTCGCCCTTGCTCGGCGTCGCGCGCAGCCCGTTCGACCTCCGCCACCACTTCGCGCAGGGCGAGGCCCGTTCGCACGGCGATCTTCTTGCAGTCGTCGTATTCCGGCGAGTGCTGGATCGATCCATCGACGCCGCGGATCCGCTTGACCCGCGCGGGACCGAGCTTCGTCTTCAGGCGGACGACCTCGCGCTCGAGCTTGAGGCGATCCCACTCGGAGATCCGGACGCCGATCGCCGTCGACTCGGCGAAGACGATCCGTGCGAGCACGTCGCGGTCGACGGGTCGGGCGAGCACCCGCAGCAGGAAGCCCGGCCGATTCTTCTTCATCTGCAGATGCGAGAGCGACACGTCGAGCGCACCCGCCTCGAAGAGTCGCTCCATCAGATGGTCGAAATGCTCCGGCACGAGATCGTCGAGATTCGTCTCGAGCACCAGCACGCGATCCCCCTCGAAGACGCGTCCCCGACCGAGCACGGCCCGTAGCACGTTCGGGAGCGGCCCCGGTCGATCGTTCCCCGCACCGTAGCCGACCTTCTCGATCGTCATCGCCGGCAGCTCGCCGAACTCGTCGACGACCGTCCGGAGGATCGCCGCACCCGTCGGTGTGAGCGTCTCCCAGGCCACGCCCGCCGGCGTCGTCGGCAGCCCTCGCAGCAGCTCGAGGGTCGCGGGCGCGGGCAGCGGCAGGCGCCCGTGCGCCGACTCGATCGTCCCGTGCCCGATCCCGATCGGCGAGCAGGTCACGCGCTCGACGTCGAGGCGCGCGAGACCGATCGCCGCCGCCGTCACGTCGACGATCGCGTCGACGGCACCGACCTCGTGGAAATGCACGGCCTCGACGTCGGTTCCATGGACCTTCGCCTCGGCGTTCGCGAGGGCCTCGAAGATCGCGAGGCTGCGCTTCTTGACGTCGGGCTCGAGGCCGGCCCGCTCGATCAGTCGTCGGATCTCGGCGTAGTGGCGCCCATGGGCGTGGGTATGCGAGTGACCGTGCGGACCGTGGCGATGGGCGCGGGTGCGGGCGCGCCGCGCCTTGGCGGCCTCGGGCACGCGCACGTCGACGTAGCGCGCGGCGAAGCCCCTTCGCTCCACCTTCTTCACGACCAGCCGGAACTCGAGGCCCAGCGGCGCGAGCCCGTCGAGCAGCGCCTTCCGCGAGAGGCCGAGATCGAGCAGCGCCCCCATGAACATGTTGCCGGCCGCGCCGGAGAACGCATCGAGATGCAGGATCGTGCCCATCCCCGCCCGCCCCGCCTCGTCGCTAGAGCCGGTTCATCAGCGTCGCCACGTGCGCCGCCCCGAATCCGTTGTCGATGTTCACGCAGCTGACGTTCGACGCGCAGCTCGTCAGCATCCCGAGCAGCGCCGCGAAGCCGCCGGCGCCGACCCCGTAGCCCACGCTCGTCGGCACCGCGATCACCGGCTTGTCCACGAGGCCACCCACCACCGAGGGCAGCGCCCCCTCCATGCCCGCCACGACGATCAGCACCCGCGCCTCGCGGATCCGGTCGATCGAGGCGAGCAGCCGATGGAGCCCGGCGACACCGACGTCCTGCAACAGCTCGACGCGATTGCCGAAGCGGCGCGCGACCCCCACGGCCTCGGCGGCGACGGGCAGATCCGCGCTCCCCGCCGTGACGACGAGGATGAGGCCCTTGCCCACGTCCGGCACGGCCTCCGGCCCCAGCCAGAGCAGGCGCGCGACCTCGTCGTAGTCCATCTCCGGCAGCTGCTCGCGCACCTGCTCGGCCTTGTCCGCCGTCACGCGGGTGGCCAGAACGGCTTGGCCCGCCTCGCGCAGCACCCGCGCGGCGTCGACGATCTGCCCGGCGGTCTTTCGCTCGCCGTAGACGACCTCGGGAATGCCCTGGCGCAGCGCGCGATGCGTGTCGAAGCGGCCGCCCGGCGTATCGACGAAGGGCGGACGCGAGAGCCGCTCGGCGGCCGCCTCGACGTCGACCGAGCCACGCCGCACGCCCTCGAGCAGCTCGCGAAGGACCGTCGGATCCAAGCTCGTCTCCTGTCGCCGCGAAGGCTTCGGATGCACGACGCCTCCGCCGCGGGGCCATCGCGCATTCCCCGGTCCGGACGGAACGGGGACGCGAGCGTATCAAAGCCCGCCGAGGGCGGCGGCGCGCGCGGACTCGGGGGGGCGCGAATCGCCGGTCGGCACGAGCACCAGCCGGCCCCGGAGCGCGCCGGCCTCGTCGACGAGCGCCGACTCGATCCACAGCACGCCGTCGTCCACGCTGCGCAGGACGAGCTCGGCCAGCGCCTCGTCCCCCGCCTCCATCTCGATCGACGGGATCGAGGGAAGCAGGCGGTCGCCGAGCCGATCGGCGATGGCGGAGGCCACGTGCGAGGCCAGGATGTTGCCGACCTCCATCAGGGCGGACTCGACGATCTCCGGCGCGAGCGGTCCTTCTTCGAGGCAGACGATGCGCCGGACGAGGGCCTCGCGCGAAGGCTCGGGGAAGAGGATGCCCACGAGCGCGTCCAGACAACCGTCGAACTCGAACACGACGGCGGTGGACGCGACGCCCTCGTCCCCGCTCATCGACGATTCCGGGCGGCTCGAGGTGCCGCCTTCGACCCGACCCAGCAGGACCGGCTCGACGGCGTGGATCGGCTCCCCGGCGAGCTGGGCGTAGGCCTCGGCCGCACGCACGGCGCCGAGGTGGGCCAGCGTGACCAGTCGATCGATCGGGTGCTTGCTCGCGGGATCGCTCATCGACCGTCCTAGACCAGCTGATTCGGATCGAGCAGGAAGACGGGCGAGCCGTCCTCCAGCACGGTCAGACCCGAGAGGATGCGCACGGGCGCGAGCAGCTCGGGCACGGGCTTCACGTAGATCTCCTGCTGACCCTCGAAGCGATCGACGCGCAAGGCGATGCGCTCGCCCCGGACCTCCGTCAGCACGATCGGCACGGACGCGCGCTCCGCCGCCGCGCTCTCGATGCGCAGCAGTCGGGCGAGCTCGAGCACGGGCACGGGCTCCTCTTCGACGAGGGCGAATGCATCCCCCGCCGCCTCCTCGATGTCCTCGGTCGCCACCTCGAGAATGCGCTCGACCTTCGCGATCGGCAGCGCGACGCGCTCGCCCGCTATGCCGACGAGGAGTACGCGCTGGACCGCCGCCGTGATCGGCACGACGAGCGTCGTCGTCGTGCCACGACCGAGCTCCGTGCGCAGCTCGACGGCGCCGCCGAGGCTCTCGATCGTCGCCTTGACGGCGTCCATGCCCACGCCGCGGCCCGACACCTCGGAGATCGAGTGGGCCGTCGAGAGGCCCGGGTGGAAGATGAAGGCCACGACCTCCTCGGGCGGCAGGTCCGCCGCGAGGTCGGGATGGATCAGGCCGGCCTCGAGCGCGCGGCGCGTGACCGAGGCGAGGTCGATGCCCCGACCGTCGTCGGACACGTCGATCACGATCGAGTCCTTCTGTCGACGCGCCTCGATCCGCAGCCGTCCGACCTCGGACTTGCCCGTCTCGCGCCGTCGGTCGGGACGCTCGAGACCGTGATCGACCGCGTTGCGGACCAGATGCAGGAGCGGCTCGCCGAGCCGGTCGAGGATCGAGCGGTCGAGCTCGAGCTCCGCGCCGACGATCTCCACCTCGACGCGCTTGCCGAGCTTCTCGGCGAGCTGGCGGGCCGTGCGCGGCAGGTTCTCGGTGACGCGCACGAGGGGCGCGGTGCGCAGCTCGAGGACGCGACGCTGGAGCTCGGCGACGCGACGATCGACCCGGTCGAAGCCGTCCGCGACCTCGGGATCCTGCGCATAACGCGCCACGCCCGTGCGAAGCTGGCTCGAGCTGAGGATCACCTCGCCGACGGCCGAGAGGAATCGGTCGAGAGTCTCGGTCCGCACGCGCACCGTCGGACTGGGTGCGGGACCCGCGGCAGGGCTCCGACCCTCCGTGGCGGCGCCCGCCGGCGCGCGCCCGCGATCCGCCGTCCGCGCCGCCGCGCCGTTCGAGGAAGGCGTCGCCCCGCTCGGGACGGGATCCGCCGCGGACGGCGCGCGGGCATCGGACACGAGGGCAGCAACCGCCGGGCCGGGCGAATCGGACACAGGGGCGGGATCCGTCGGGCCGGGCGAATCGGACACAGGGGCGGGATCCGTCGGACCGGGCGAATCGGACACAGGGGCGGGATCCGCCGGAGCCGTCGGCGCGGGCTCCGGCGCGTGGCCCGTCACCTCGGCGACGGGCTCTGGGTCCGTACTTTTTTTGGCTCGCCCCCCACGGCCATCGCGGTGTCCCGCTCGGCTCCCGCCCCGGCCGGGCGACCGAGCTCCTCGATCAGCCCGGGGTCGACCGGCGCGAGCGGCTGATCCTCGGACACCGCGGCCACCATCGCCTCGAGCGCCTCCAGCCCACGGAAGAGGAGTCCGAGCTCCTCGACGTCGCGGACCCGGCCGGCCGCGCGCACGCCTTCCATGCGGTCCTCGAGACGATGCGACAGCTCGGCGACGGGGTCGTAGCCGAGCGAGGCCGCCATCGACTTGATCGAGTGCGCCATCCGGAAGATGGTGTCGATCGCCGCGACGCTCGCCATCTCCTTCTCGAGATCGAGCAGCGCACGGCTGATCTCCCCGAGGTGCTCCGTCGACTCCTCGAGGAAGATCCGTCGATATTTGGCCATGTCGAGGCCCACGATCAGTCGGCCTTCTCGAGCGTCTTCTTCAGGGTGGCGATCACGTTGTCGGGCTTGAAGGGCTTGACGATGAAGTCGCGGGCACCGGCCTGGAGCGCCTCCATCACGAGCGTCTCCTGCCCGAGCGCGCTGCACATCACGACGCAGGCCGTCGGGTGGTTCGCCAGGATCGCCTTGACGGCGTCGATGCCCGAGCGCTTCGGCATCACGATGTCCATCGTGACGAGGTCCGGCTGGAGCTCCTTGTAGAGATCGACCGCCTCGATCCCGTTCGTCGCCTCCCCGACGACCTCGTGGCCCTCGGGCTCGATGATCTCCCGGATCATCTGGCGCATGAAGGACGCGTCGTCCGCAATGAGTACCCGTGCCATGTCGTTCCCCCCGAATCGAGCCCGCGACGCTAGGCCGTGGCGCTCTCGATGACCTCTGCCCCGCGCGCCACGACGGTCGCCGGGTCGAGAATGTGGACGAGACGGCCGTCCACCGGCCGCCGCTCGACGACGAGGCGTCCGCCCGAGGAGCGGGACGCCACGAATCCTTCACCGTCGATCAGACCGATCACGCGATCGACCGGCATGCCGAGCCGTGCCTGGCTGCCGGGCTTGGCGGCGAGGACGAGGACCTGCTCCTGGGCGTAGCCGACCGTGATCGCCGCGCCGAAGGGCGTGGCCCCGGCCTCGTGACGCTCCCGCCCGAGCAGGAGCTCCGTCGCCACGAGCGGCAAGGCCTCGCCATGCCAGTTCATGACGCCGCCGACGGGCAGCGCGAGCGAGGGCACGCTCGTCACCCGATCCTTCTCGGCGACCTCGACCACCCAGGCGATCGGCATCGCGTAGCGCACGTCCTCGAAGAGGAACATCAGCAGACGATCGGTGCCCTCGACGGGACTCGGCGCGGCGCTCACGAGCGTGCTCCGGGGCGTGCGACGCCCTCGCCGTCGGACGCCCGCTCGGCGTCGCCCTGTGCCGCGTCGACGCCGGCGGCCACACCGAGCGCTTCGCCACCGACCGTGCGGAAGATCGTGAGCGAGCGTTCGAGCTCCGCCGCGAGCCGGCTCACGCTCTCGGCCGAGTCGAAGATATCGCCGAGGGTCCGCAGCTGCGTGCGCATCGTCTCGGCGAGCTCCGCGACGCTCTGTCCGTTGTTGCCGGCGACCTTCGCGATCTCCTCGATCGCCTCGACCATGCTCTGGGCGTTCAGGGAGTGACTGTCGGCGCCGTGGAAGATCTCCTCGGAGCGCTGGGCCGCCTCCGAGACCGCGGTGCTGATCTGGGCGAGTGCGCCGGCGATCGTGTTGACGTCCTCGCGGCCGTCACCGATCACCTGCTTCGACTCGCGCATCTCGTCGGCGACCATGGCCGTGTCCGCCTGGATCTCGTGCATCAGCTGGCTGATCTCGTCGGCGCTCCGGCCCGCGCTCTCGGAGAGCTTGCGGATCTCGTCGGCGACGACGGAGAAGCCACGCCCGGCCTCGCCTGCCCGCGCCGCCTCGATCGAGGCGTTCAACGAGAGCAGGTTCGTGCGGTGGGCGACGGAGGTGATGATCTCGGTGATCTGGTGGACGTGGCGCGTCTTGGCCTCGAGCTCGAAGACCTTGTCGCCCGTGCTCTCGGCACGCTCGAAGACGGCCTTCATCTTCTCGATCGCGAGTCGCGCGACCTCGACGCCGGTGCCCGCCTTCTGGTTCGCCTCGGCGGCGAAGCCGAAGGCCTCCCGGGCGCGGCCCGCGTTCAGGTCGATCTCGCGGGAGACCTCGGCCATGCGGTGCGAGGCGTGACCGAGCAGCTCCTGCTCCTGCTCGACGCCGCTCGCGACCTGGTCGACGGTCAGCTGGATGCCCTCGCTGCTGCGCCGGAGATGGTCGAGCGAGCCTTCGAGCCCCGTCGACGAATGGGAGACCGAGCTCGCCGTCTGCTGCACCTGCGTGACGAGCTGGCGAAGACGGATGAGCATGCCTTCGAGACTCGCGGCGAGATCGTCCATCTCGTCCCGGAAGCGCGAGAGCGACGGTCCCGTGATCGCGATCCGCAGGTCGCCGTCGCGGATGCTCTCCGTCGCGTGACGGAGCGCGGCGAACTTCGTGCCGAGCATGCGCGACAGGAAGAAGCCGATGCCGCCGCCCACGCCGAGCGCCACGAAGAGCGAGCCCCAGGTCGAGAAGCCGATCCCGAAGCGACGCGCCAGATCGGGCACGAGCGACGTAGCGCCGGCGACGACGAGCGAGCCGAGGACGAATTTGCCCGTGAGTGAGAATCGCACGGGCGTCGTATCGGCCCGCCCCCACCCCGGCTTGACGGCGGCGAGAGGTCGGCACGAGCGGGACCGGACGCCCTAGCGCCGGCCGCCGAAATGATGCCCCCGAGCGACCGGCGGCAGGCCCCGCACCCCGGGCGCCCCCCCCACCCGCCCGATCTCGGTCACGGCGACGCCGAGACGACGGGAGAGACTTCGGGGGTCGTGCCCCTCGGCCCGTGCCGGCCCGTCGCGCAGGGCGAAGAGCAGCTCGTAGTCCTCTCCGCCGAGCGCCGCGACGGCGAGCGGGTCGAGCCCGAGCGCGCGGCAGCGCCCGGCGAATCCCCGCGGCGTGGGCAGCTTCGCGGGATCGACGTCAGCCCCGAACCCCGTGCCTTCGAGCAGGTGCGCGAGATCCGTGGCGAGGCCGTCCGAGAGGTCGATGCACGCGCGCGTGCCCGATAGACCGGCGAGCGCCTGCCCTGCGACGAGTCTCGGCGTGGGGACGCGACGCAGGGCCGCGCCGTGGCGATCCGCCGTATGCCGGGCCAGTGCAGCCGCGCCGAGGCGTCCCGTGACGAAGAGCCGATCGCCTGCACGCAGCCCGCTCCGTCGCAGCGCCCGCCCGCGGCGACAGCGGCCGATCACGGTCACGTGCAGACTGCAGCGTTCCGCACTCGACAGATTCCCGCCCACGAGCGGACACCCGTAGCGCCCGGCCTCGTCGACGAAGCCCTCGATCAGGCCGTCGAAGCGCGACAGCGCGAGCGACCCGGGCGCAGAGAGACTGAGCAGCGCACCGACCGGCGACGCCCCCATGGCCGCGAGGTCCGAGAGATTCACGGCGAGCGCACGCCGGCCCACGACGCGCGCGGGCTCGCGATCGAAGCGGAAGTGCACGCCCTCGACCTGGGCATCCGTCGTGAAGACGAGCTCTTCGCCCGTGCGCGTCGCGAGCACCGCCGCGTCGTCGCCGATCCCGAGCACCCAGCGGCCTCCGGGCTCGAGGCCGGCGCGGCGCACGATGCGGTCGATCAGAGCACCCTCGCCCACGTCGGCGAGGGTCCTTCTGCGCTTCGGGCGTGCGGCCATCCGCCGAGCGTAGGCCCCGTGCCGAGGTCGCGGCAAGACGACGGATCCGTGTTCGCTGGAAGCGCGTCGTCGACGCGCCCCCGCGACTCGCTCAGATGGACTCGCCCGGCTCGCAGTCCGCGGCGTGCATCGGCGTCGTCGTGCGCGGCACGCCGGGCCGGGCCTTCTTCGCACATTCCTTCGCCCGCCACTCGAGGGGCTCGACGAGGACCTGATCGAGGACCTCGCGCATGTGACCGACCGGCAGGAAGGTCAGGCGCTTCTTCAGGTCCTTGGGGATCTCGCGCAGGTCGGAGACGTTGCTCTCCGGGATGACGATGGTGGTGATGCCGCTGCGGAGCGCCGCGAGTGCCTTCTCGCGCACGCCACCGACGGGCAGCACGCGTCCGCGCAGCGTGACCTCGCCCGTCATCGCGACGTCGGCGCGAACCGGGATGCCGCTGGCGAGCGAAGCGATCGCCGTGGCGATCGCTACGCCGGCGGAGGGTCCGTCCTTGGGCGTCGCACCGGCCGGCACGTGCACGTGGACCTGGCGGCGCGTGAAGATGCGTTCGTCGACGCCGATCTGACCCAGGATCGAGCGGACGAAGGAGAGCGCCGCCTGGCCACTCTCCTTCATGACGTCGCCGAGCTGCCCCGTCAGCACGAGGCCGCGGCCGTGCGAGAGGTTGGCCTCGAGCGAGAGCACCTCGCCGCCTCCCTGCGTCCAGGCCAGGCCATTCACGAGGCCCACCTCGGCGTGCTTGCCGGCGTGATCGTTGCGGTAGGGCGGCGGGCCCAGCAGGCGATCGAGGCTCTTCGTGTTGATCACGACCTTCGATTCATCGCCCTCGGCCCGGCGCCGGGCGACCTTGCGACAGATCGCCGCGACCTGGCGCTCGAGGTTCCGCACGCCGGCCTCGTAGGTGTACTCGGAGCAGAGCGACGTGATCGCGTTCCGGGTCCAGGTGAGCTCGTCGGGCGCCATGCCGTGCTCTTCGACCTGGCGCGGGATCAGGAAGTTGGTGGCGATCTCGCACTTCTCTTCCGGCGTGTAGCCGGCGAGCTGGATCACCTCCATCCGGTCGCGCAGCGGTGCGGGGATGGGGTCGAGCATGTTCGCCGTCGCGATGAAGAGCACGCGCGACAGGTCGAAGGGCGTATTCAGGAAGTGGTCGCTGAACTCGCGGTTCTGCTCGGGATCGAGCACCTCGAGCAGGGCGGCGCTCGGATCGCCGCGGAAGTCGTTGCCGAGCTTGTCGAGCTCGTCGAGCATCATCACGGGATTGCTCGTCCCCGCCTGCTTCATGGCCTGGATGATGCGGCCGGGGAGCGCGCCCACGTAGGTCCTTCGATGACCGCGGATCTCGGCCTCGTCGCGCACCCCGCCGAGGGAGACCCGCACGAACTCCCGCCCCATCGCGCGCGCGATCGAGCGACCGAGCGAGGTCTTGCCGACGCCGGGCGGACCGGCCAGACAGAGGATCGGGCCGCGCGAGTCCTGGCGCAGCTTGCGCACACCCAGGAACTCGAGGATGCGGTCCTTCACGGTCGAGAGATGGGCGTGATCCCGATCGAGGATGTCGCGGGCCTCTTCGAGATCGAGTCGGTCGGGCGAGCAGCGGTCCCAGGGCAGCTCCACGACCCAGTCCAGGTAGTTCCGGACCACCTGGGCCTCGGGCCCGTCGGGATGCATGCGCTCGAGCCGGCGGAGCTGGCGCATCGCCTCCTCGCGCGTCACCTCCGGCAGACTCGCTTCCTCGACCTTCAACCGGTACTCGTCGAACTCCTCCGCGCGCGGATCGACCTCGCCGAGCTCGTTCTGGATCGCCCGCAGCTGCTCGCGGAGGAAGGCCTCGCGATGCTCGCGGGAGAGCTCGTCCCGCGCCGGACCGGCGGGCAGGTCGATCTGCGACGCGGAGCTCTCGATCTCGCGCTTGAGCAGCGTGTCGACCCGGCGCAGGCGTGCGATCGGGTCCTGGACCTCGAGCACCTCCTGCGCCTCGGCCAGCCGGAGCCGCAGGTTCGAAGCGACGAGATCCGCCAGCCGACCCGGGCTCTGCACGTTCGTCGTGATTGCGAGCACCTCGGGCGGCAGGTTCTTGAGCGGCAGCAGCTCCTCGACCCGCGCTCGCACGGCGCGGGTGAGCGCCTCGCCTTCGACCGTCCACTCCTCGGCGCCCTCTTCGTCTCCGTCCATCGGCGAGGTACGCACCCAGAGCCCGTCGTGTCGATCGATGACGGAGTCGACGCGAACCTTGCCGAGCCCCTGGACGAGCACCTTCAAGCGTCCGTCCGCGAGATGCTGCGTGCGCATCACCATCGCGACCGTACCGACGCGGTAGAGCTGATCGGGATCGGGATCCTCGGTCTCCGGGTCGCGCTGTGCGACGAGCAGGACGAGCCGGTCGGCGTCCATCGCCTCGTCGATCGCAGCGATCGATCGCTCACGCGACACGAAGAGCGGGAGCACCATGTACGGGAAGACGACGAACTCGCGCAGCGCGAGGACGGGGAGCTCTTCCGGGAAGCGCGGAGCCGGGGGCCTTCGATCCATGGGATCATTAGCGGTCGGCCAATGGACGACTTTAGGCGCCATCCACGGCCCGCTCTCATGGATTGCAACTTGGGATGGAGCGGCAATCGACCGGCAGCTTCGACCGGCGATGCGCAGGCAATCCGCTCAATCCAGCGGCTCGAAACGCTGTCCCCGCACACCGAGCAGGAAGGGTCTGCGTCGTGCATTCCCATCCGGCCGCATCGTCAACACTCCGCTTGCACCCGGGTAGGCGCGCACGTCGAGGAGTCCGCGCCGGATGGCCTCGCGATCGCTTCGCCCCGCTGCCATCTGCACCAGCACGAGGTTCGTCGCATCGAAGGCCTGCGCCGAATAGGCGCCCGGCGCCTCGACGAAGGTCCGTTCGAAACGCGCGACGAAGTCGGCGACGAAGGGGATGTCGTGCTGCGCATAGAAGGATGCGCTGACGATGGCGCCCGACACGTGATGTCGCGCGACCTTGAGCAGCTCCTCGTCGAGCCAGTCGCTCGAGCCGAGCAGTCGCACGCCCCGGACCTCGTTGAACGCGAGACCGGGCGCGACCATCGCGATCGTCTCGGCCACGTCCGGTACGAAGAGCGCGTCGAAGTCGACGATCGGCGGAAGCGGATCACCCTCGGGCCCGAGCGCCGCGTACGCCTCCTCGCGCGCCCGGGCCGCCTCGTCCGGGGGCAGTCGTCGCGCCGCGCGGACGACCTCCTCCCGATCGCGCAGGGCCTTGCGCTCGGCGGCGGTGAGGAAGCGGTACCCGATCATGTCGCGGATGGGCTCCGTGAAGTCGGTCTCCTCGGGGTCGTAGCTCGAGGCCGCCACGACCTTGCCGCCCCGCGCACTCACGGCGTCCCAGTAGAGCTTCCTCATGCCCCGCCCGTAGCGGGTCTCGGGATAGAGCACGGCGAATCGCTTCGCGCCCAGCTGGTCGAAGGCATGCGCGACGAGCACCTCGATCTCGTCGGACGGCGTCGTACGCGTGCGGAAGACGTGGGCCCGTCCGGAGGCCACGCCCTCCCGCGTCGAGAGCGTGACCAGCGGAACGCCCGCAGCCTCGGCCGCATCGGCCGCAGCCATCGACTCGGCGCTGAACACGGGCCCGACGATCGCCAGCACATCGCGGTCCCCGGCCAGCTCGCGCACGGCCGCAGCGGCCCGGGCAGGGTCTCCCGCCGTGTCCCGGACGACGAGGCGCACGTCCCTCGGCGCTCCTGGGCGAGCGCTGGATGCGAAGTCGTACGCGTCGCGCGGCGAGACGAGCGTCGGATCCGCGGCGACCTCGTCGGCCTCGAAGAGTCCGGCGGCGAGCAGGATCCCGTTCAGACATTCCTCACCGAAGGCCGCGAACTCCCCCGAGAGCGGAAGCAAGACGCCGATCGAGCCGCTCGCCCCTTCCGTCCTGGGCTGGACGCGGCCGACGAGCTCGCGCAGGGGCGGCAGGTCCGCCTCGACGAGCGCCGACTCGCGCAGGCGCGCGAGGCGGCTGCGCAGCTCGGCCGTCTCGCTCCGCCCGAGCTCGTCGCGCACGAGGGCATCGGCGCGATCGATGCGCTCCTGCGCCAGATCGAGCTGGCCGGCGTCCAGCGCCCGCCGCGCCAGCGCGATCGCGACCCTCGACGCCGGCGGCCGACTGCGCAGCTCCCGCAGCAGGGACTCGAGCTCCGGCGTGACGGCCGAGTGGATCATCTCGTCGATCTCGTGATCGACGGCAGAGAGTCGCGTGCGCGCGCGATCCACCGCGACGCCCTCGACCATCGCGGCCTCGAGCTCCTGCTCGAGCGAGGCGCGCAGGTCGGCGAGGCGCCGCAGACGCTCGACGGGCGTGCGCGAGAGCAGCACCCGCAGCCGCAGGGCCACGCGCCGCTCGGCGACGGAGAGATCGTCGACATCGAGCGCCTCGAGCAGGCGGCGTGCCGCGACGCGCTTGTCCCGGCCGTACTCGATCTCCGCGAGTCGCAGACGCGCCGCGGCGGCCCGATCACCGTCGGCGTGCTCGCTCAGGATCCGGCCCAGCAGCCGGGTCCCGTCCTCCGGTCGATCCTCCGCGAAGGCGATCTGCGCCAGCTGTTCGAGGGCGTCGTCGGCCAGGGGCCCACGCGGATGCGTCGCGAGGAAGGCCTCGAGCGCGACCTCGGCCGCGCGCGGATCGGCCGGCAGATGCCCCATGGCGGCGTCGTAGGCGGCGCGCTGCTCCGGCGGAACCGGCGCGGGTCCGCGCAGGGCGCAGCCCCACGATCCCGCGAGCACGACGACGACCGTGACGATGCTTCGCGCCTGGCGCCAGCCCCCCATCCGAGCCCCCCCTCCGAGTGGCCGGGAGTCTAACGCGGATCGCGCGCGCACCCTCGATGCTCAGAAGAGGTCGCGGAGCTTCTCGACGAAGCCCTTCGTCGTCGGCGAGACCTCGTGGCCGGACTGCGCGGCGAACTCCTCGAGCAGCTCGCGCTGGCGCGCGTTCAGCTTCGTGGGGACCTCGACGAAGACCCGCACGTAGAGGTCGCCACGCATCTTCTTGAGCTGGGCGGGATCGAGACGGGGCTGCAGGGGCGGGAGGCCCTTGCCGCGCAGGCGCAGGACGCGCCCCGACTGCGTGCCTTCCGGGATCTGGAGCTTGACCTTGCCGTCGAGGGTCGGGACCTCGATCTCCGCTCCGAGCGCGGCCTGCACGAAGGCGACGGGGACCTCGAGGTGCAGGTCGGTGCCGTCGCGCTCGAAGAGCGGATGCTTGCCGAGCACCATCACGACGTAGAGGTCGCCCGGCGGGCCACCCGCGATTCCCGCCTCGCCCTCCCCCGTCACGCGCAGTCGCGCACCGTCCTCGACGCCCGGCGGCACCTTGACCGTGATGGTCTTCTGTCCTTCGACGCGACCGGCGCCCCGGCAGGTCGGACAGGGCGACGTGATCACCTCGCCCGCGCCGCCGCAGGCGTCGCAGGGTCGATTCACGCGGAAGAAGCCCTGCTGGAACATCAGCTGGCCCGTGCCCTCGCAGCGGCCGCAGCGCGAGGGCTGCGTGCCCGGCGCCGTGCCCGCGCCCGAGCAGGGCTCGCAGCGGTTCATCTTGGGGATCTTGAGGGAGGGCTCGCAGCCGTTCAGGACGTCGTCGAGGTCGATCTCGAGGTTGTACCGGAGGTCTGCACCCCGCTGGCCCCGGCCGCGGCGACTGCCGCGCCCGCCCCGTCCGCCGGCACCGCCGAAGATGTCCCCGAAGAGGTCGTTGAAGAGGTCGCCGAAGTTCCCGAGGTCACCGAAGTCCGCACCCGGATGCCCGCCGCCGGGGCCCCCGACTCCGGCGTGGCCGAAGCGGTCGTAGCGGCCACGCTTCTCCGCATCGGAGAGCACGGCATACGCCTCCGAGATCTCCTTGAAGCGCTCCTCGGCCGAGGGGTCGTCGGGGTTGCGGTCGGGGTGGTTCTCGAGGGCCAGCTTGCGGTAGGCCTTCTTGAGCTCGGCCTCGGTCGCCGCGCGACCGACCCCCAGCACCTCGTAATAGTCCCTCTTGCTCACGCGGCTCCCCTCGGGCCACCCCGGATGTCCCTGCGGGTGGAAATCCGAGGAACCCTCGTCACCGCGCGCCCGATGTCAAGCGGGAGGACTGCCGGGCACGCGGCGACGGGGCGCGTCCGGCCGCTCAGTCCCCGCCCGCACCGAGGTCTTCGTCCTCGGAGCCGAAGCTCGCATACAGCTTCTCGGTCAGCGCGTAGCTGAGGCGCGACAGCTCCTGGATCGCCGCCTCGAGCGCCCCGGGATCCTCCCCCGAGACGAGCTCGCGGGTCCGCGCGATCTGGGCCGAGATCCCGTCGCGGTCGGCTGCCTCGACGTCCTCGGCGAATTCTTCGAGTGTCTTCTCGGCCGAGTACATCAACCCATCGGCCTTGTTGCGAAGCTCGATCAGCCCGCGCAGCGCCTGGTCGGCGATCGCATGGCCCTCGGCCTCGTGCACGAGCCGCTGCACCTCCTCCTCGGTCAGACCCGAGGAGGCGGTCACGGCGATCGACTGGCTGCGCCCCGTGCCGAGGTCCTTGGCCGAGACGTTCACGACGCCGTCGGTGTCGATCGCGAAGGTCACCTCGATCTGGGGCACGCCGCGCGGCGCCGGCGGGATGCCCACCAGCTCGAAGCGGCCGAGGGTCATGTTGTCGCAGGCCATCTCGCGCTCGCCCTGCAGGACGTGGATGCGGACGACGTCCTGGTGATCCTCGGTCGTCGAGAAGACGCGGCTCTTGGTGCAGGGGATCGTCGTGTTCTTCTCGAGGATCTTCGTGAACACGCCGCCCTGGGTCTCGACGCCGAGCGAGAGCGGCGTGACGTCGAGGAGCAGCACCTCCTCGACCTCGCCGGTCAGCACGCCACCCTGGATCGCCGCACCCGAAGCGACGACCTCGTCCGGATTCACGCCCTTCATGGGCGGCTTGCCGAAGATCGACTCGACCTTGCGCTGGACGAGCGGCATGCGCGTCATGCCGCCCACGAGCACCACCTGATCGATCTCGGCCGCAGACAGCCCCGCATCTTCGAGGGCGACGCGACAGGGCGCTTCGAGCCGCGCGACCATGTCCTGAACCAGGATCTCGAGGTCTTCGCGCGTGAGCGTGTGCACGAGATGCTTGGGGCCCTCGTCGTCGGCGCAGATGAAGGGCAGGTTGATGTCGGTCTCGGTCGCCGAGGAGAGCTCCTGCTTGGCGCGCTCCGCGGCCTCCTTCAGTCGCTGCAGCGCCATCGGATCGGAGCGCAGGTCGATCCCGTTCTCCTTCTCGAAGTTCGCGGCCAGCGCATCGACGATCACGTTGTCGAAGTCCTCGCCGCCGAGGAACGTGTCGCCATTCGTCGAGAGGACCTGGAAGACGCCGTCGCCGAGCTCGAGGATCGAGACGTCGAAGGTGCCGCCGCCGAGGTCGAAGACGGCGATCTTCTGGTCCTCGTCGCGGTTGATGCCGTAGGAGAGCGCCGCCGCCGTCGGCTCGTTGATGATGCGCAGGACTTCGAGGCCGGCGATGCGCCCGGCCTCCTTGGTGGCCTGGCGCTGGGCGTCGTTGAAGTAGGCGGGGACGGTGATGACGGCCTGCTCGACCGTCTCGCCGAGGAACTCCTGCGCCGTCTCCTTCATCCGCGACAGGATCATCGCGGAGATCTCCTGGGGCGAGCAGGCGCGGCCGTTGATCTCGACCCAGGCATCGCCGTTGTCGGCGGCGACGATCTTGAAGGGGGCGATCTTCGCGAAGTGCTGGACCTCGTCCGCCTCGAGCTTGCGGCCGATCAGGCGCTTGGTCGCGAAGATGGTGCGTTCGGGGTTGGTGACCGCCTGGCGCTTGGCGATCTGGCCGACGAGCTTCTCGCCGCTCTCGGTGTAGGCGACCATGGACGGCGTCGTTCGCGCGCCCTCTGAGTTCGCGACCACCTCGGCCTGGTCGCCGTTCATGACGGCGACGCAGCTGTTCGTCGTGCCGAGATCGATCCCGATGACCTTGGACATGGCCCCCGCCTTCCCCCGCCCCGGCGCCTGCGACGCCGTCGCGAGGAATCCGGGGTCCTAGTCCGTGCTGCCGCCCGATCCACCCTCCGCTTCGGTCGGCTCGCGGGAAACGATGACCCGGGACGGACGCAGCATCCGGTCGTGGATCACGTAACCCTTCTGGAGCACCTGGACGATGGTGTTCGGAGGCACCGCTCCGTTCGGGATCTGTCCCATGGCCTCGTGAACGGCCGGGTCGAAGAGCCTGCCCTCCGCGTCGATCTCGCTGACACCGTGCTTCGCGAAGGCTCCCAGGATCTCGCGATGCACCAGCTCGACGCCGTCGAGGATTCCCTTGGCCTCCGCTCCGGCATTCTGCGCCCCATGCTCCAGCGCGCGCTCAAGATTATCGACAGCGGAAAGCAGATCCTTGACGAGATTCTGGTGGCCGAACTTCAGGCTCTCCTGCTTCTCCTTGAGGCTGCGCCGTCTGAAGTTCTCCCACTCCGCCTGCAAGCGGAGCGTGGTGTCCTTGTGCTCCTCGTACTCGCGGACGAGCTCCTCGTGCCGCTCCTTCAGGTCCCGGAGCTCACCCGAGAGCATCTCGATCGTCAGCTTGTCGGCCGAGGCCGCGCCCCCCCGACGGGAGGACTCGCGGGCCTCCACGGCCTCGGTCGCCTCCCTCAGGGCCTCGGTCATCTCCGGGCTGGCCTCGATCTGCGGCCCCTCGTCCTCGCTCACCTCGGTGGCCTCCTCGACCTGCGTTCCTTCGTACGGTCCTTCGTGACGGACGCGATCCTCGTCCCGCCCGGGTCGATCGCTCATCTCGGCCGCGTCCTCCCGGCGCTCGGATTGCTTCGAGCCCGGCGCGTACCCCCGAGCGTCCGACGATGTTCACCCGCGACTCGATGGCAAGTGGGCCGCCGGGCCGGATCCGGCCCATCGGGCGTCGGCGCGACGGCCCTCATGCGCAGATCTTGCGCGTCACGAGCTCCGAGCAGTAGCTGACGAGCGGGATCACCCGCCCGTAGTCCATGCGTTGCGGCCCGATCACGCCCACCACTCCGAGCGCACCGGTCTCCCGCGCTCCGCCGTAGGGCATCGCGAGCAGCGCGCAGTCGCGCAGGGCCGGCTCGCCGAGCTCCGCTCCGAGGGAGATCGCGAGCCCACCCCGCGCCTCGCCCCTATCGGCCTGGGCGAGACTTTGCAGGAGGTCGAGCAGCCGCTGATTCGTCTCGAGCGCGGCGAAGAGGCTCCGGATCCGTTCGGGATCGGCGAACTCCGGCTGATCGAGCAGCGCCACCCGGGTCGCCACCACGAGATCCTGATCCGGCGGCCCCTCGCAGGCCCGCAGCCCGACCCGCCAGGCCCGGCGCAGGAGGTCGTCGGCCTCGCCCCGCAGCCGCTCGCGCTCGAGTTCGAGATGCGCCCGGAGTCCGACGAGCGTGCGCCCGATCGCGCGCTCCGCGAGCACCCGGGCGACCCGCTCCAGCTCGCGCCGGGGCACCGGCTCGTCGAGCTCGACCAGGCGCTGGATCATCCCGCCCGCCTCGGTCACCAGCACCGCCAGCACCCGCCGGGTGCCGACCGGCACGAGGTGCAGCGCCTCGAGCCGCAGCTGCGAGACGCGCGGTGCCACGGCGAAGCCGAGCTGCCCCGTGTGCTCCGAGAGCAGGTGCGAGGCCTGGCGCGGTGTGGCCGAGGCGTCGATGCCGTCGAAGGCGCGATCGAGCAGGCGCTGCTGATAGGGCGCGAGCTCGGCGAGCTCGAGCAGGTCATCGACGAAGACCTGCAGGCCGAGCGGCGTCGGCACGCGACCCGCCGAGGCATGCGCCTTCGCGATCAGGCCCGCGTCGTGGAGCTCGGCCAGGGTGTTGCGGATGCTCGCGGGCGAGAGCGGCTGCGGCATCAGCTGCGCGAGCGTCGCCGATGCGACCGGCCCGGCGTGGCCCACGTAGGCCGACACGAGCGTCCGCAGGACCATCGCCTGGCGCGCGGTCAGGTCGGCATGCGGACGCGGATCGTGGATCTTCGGACGCGCGACGACGATCCGACGGGTGCGTTCCCCGTTCGACGGACCCGATCCTGCTCCGGACTTCGCTCCGAGCATGAAAACCCCAATGATTCCGGCGGTCGACGTATACCCCCGCGCCCCTGGAGCGTCAATTCACGCGGGCGCTCGACGGGCACGCCGGAAACGTTCGTACAGGCGTTGGACCGGCGCGCGGGAAACGCGCCGCGCCGTCATCCACGCGCCGCCCCGACCGCGACGAACTCGGCCGCCACGCTGTCCGCGACGAGCCGTCCGGCGGGACTGAGCACGAGATCGCCCGGCGCGGTCCGCCCCTCGACGAGCCAGCCCCGTGCGACCAGGTCGTCGATCTCCGCCGCGAAGAAGTGGCGCGGCGGGGCGCCGAACTCGGCGGCGAAGCGCCGGGCCGAGAGTCCCTCCCGCTGCCGCAACGCGAGGAAGACGGCCTCGCCGCGCGCGGTCTCGAGGGAGAGCGTCTCGAGCGCCCCCGCCCGCGCCGGCGTGCGCGCGACGGCGGCGAGCCAGTCGTCCAGCCCACGCGGATTCGCGCGCCGGGCGCCGTGGGGATGCGCGGCCGTCCGCGCCTCGAAGGAGTGCGCACCGAGACCGAGCCCCAGCACGGCCTCCCGCTGCCAGTAGCGCGCGTTGTGCCGGGCGCGTCGTCCGGGTCGCGCGTAGCTCGAGATCTCGTAGCGCTCGAGGCCAGCGGCTTCGAGGCGCGACTCGATGCGCGCCATCATCTCGACGGCGAGCGCCTCGTCGCAGGCCTCGAGTCGGCCGCGGGCGAGCGCGCGACCGAAGGGCGTGTCGGGCTCCCAGGTCAGCTCGTAGGTCGAGACGTGCTCGGGTCGCCAGCCGAGCAGCGCGTCGAGGTCGCGATCGAGATCCGCGAGGGTCTGATCGGGACCGCCGAAGATCAGGTCGATCGAGACGTTGTCGAAGCCGGCGTCGCGCGCGGCCTCGAGGGTCCGGAGCGCGACCGGGCGGCGATGGGCGCGGCCCAGGCGTTTCAGCTGCCGATCGTCGAAGGACTGGATGCCGATCGAGAGCCGATCGACACCCGCGTCCCGGAAGGCGGGCAGGCGCGAAAGCTCCGTCGTGCTCGGGTTGAGCTCGAGGGTCGTCTCGACCGGCATGGACGCGTCGGTCGGGAACGCCGTCCGCACGGCCGCGACGAGGACAGCGATCGTCTCGGGACGACACAGCGAGGGCGTCCCCCCGCCGAGGTAGATACTCGCCAGGCGGCGACCCGCGAAGTCGGCCCGACGCGCCTCGAGCTCTCGCCGGATCGCGCTGGCCACGCGGTCCTCGAGCGCGCGATCGGGCCTTCGCGCCGCGATCACGGCGAAGTCGCAGTAGGGACAGACCCGCTCGCAGAAGGGCCAGTGCACGTAGACCCCGACGGCGCCGTCGTCGAAGGCCGACGAAGCGTCGGCGGCGGAGGACGACGACCCGGCGACGGGCGATGGGCTGCGCGCGACCAGGCGTTCCGACATGCGCGGAGGCTAGTCCGGCGGGCCGCCGGCGTCCTGCGCGCACGCCGGGCCTCCGGTACCCTCCGCCCGCTTTGTCCCAGCGAATGCCCCTCCGTCGTGTCCTCCCCAACGGCCTGAAGCTGCTCCTGCGCGAGAGCCACCGCGCCCCGGTCGTGGAGCTGCAGGTCTGGGCGGGCGTCGGCTCGGCGGACGAGCGGCCCGGCGAGGAGGGACTCGCCCACTTCCACGAGCACATGCTCTTCAAGGGGACCGCGACCCGCGGCGTCGGCGAGATCGCCGGCGAGGTCGAGGGGCTCGGTGGACAGATCAACGCCTACACGTCCTTCGACGCGACGGTCTACCACGTGACGATGCCCTCGGCGGCCTGGCGACAGGGACTCGCCGTGCTCGTGGACGCGATCCGTCACTCGCGCTTCGACGAGGACGAGATCGTGCGCGAACGCGAGGTCGTGCTCGAGGAGATCCGGCGCTCGGAGGACACGCCCGCCCACGTCCTCGGCGACCTCGCCTTCCGAACCGCCTACCGGACCCATCCCTACGGCGCACCGATCCTGGGCCCCGCCGAAAACGTGGCCGGCTTCGATCGGGCACGTGTGCGCCGCTTCTTCGAGCGCTGGTACACGCCCGACAACCTGATGGTGATCGCGGTCGGCGACTTCGACTCGGCCGAGGTGGCCCGGGAGATCGAAGGGCTCTTCGCCGACGCGCCGCCCGGCGAGGCCCGCCGCCCACGACCGCTCGAGCCCGAGGCCGACGGTCTGCGTGTGGCGCTGCTGCGACGTCCCTTCGAGGGCCATCGCGTGGATCTCTCCTGGCCCGCCTCGCGCTTCGACGAGCCCGAGGCCGTACACCTCGACCTTCTCGCCTACGTGCTCGGCGAGTGCGAGTCCAGCCGCCTCGTGCAACGCATCCGCGAGGACCGTGGGCTCGTCGACCGGATCGATGCCAGCGCCTATACGCCGCTCGACCGCGGTCTGTTCAGCATCGGCTTCGAGACCGATGCGCGACGCCTGCTCGAAGCGATCCGACGCGTCGTCGAGGAGACCGACCGGCTGCGGCGCGAGCCGGTCTCGGCGGCGGAGCTCGAGCGCGCGCGGGTGAACTTCCTCGCGAGCGAGCAGTTCGAGCGGGAGAGCGTGTCGGGCGTGGCGGCGAAGCTCGGCCATTTCGAGGCGATCGGGGGCGGCTGGGAGCGCGAGGCCGACGCCCTCGAGCGCATCCGCCACGCGACGCCGGAGGACCTGCTGCAGGCGGCGGGTCGCTTCCTGCGACCGGAGTCCCTCGTCCTCTCGGCGCTGCTACCCGAGTCCGGCGATCCCGAGCTCGACGAGCGGGCCCTGCGTCAGGCGGTCGAGGACGGACTCACGGCGGCCGCGCGGCCGCGGCGAAGCCGGAGCGAGGCGTCGCGAACGGTCGAGCCGGGTCCGCTCCCCCGCTCGGGCTCGGTGGACGGAGCGGGCGATCGGGCGCTCCGGCTGCGCTTCGGGCCGATGCGCCTGGCGGCGGACGGAGTCGGCGAGCGATTCGATGCGCAGCTCGACAACGGCCTCTCGGTCCACGTGCTGCGACGACCCGAGGTGCCGGTCGTCGCGACCCGCCTCGCGTTCCTCGGCGGGCTGCTCGCCGAGGACGAGTCGAGCTCGGGGCTCACGCGCTTCCTGAACGCGATGTGGACCCGGGGCACGCGCAAGCGGAGCGCAGTCGAGTTCGCCCGCGACGTCGAGGCCCTCGCCGCGGAGATCGACGGCTTCTCGGGACGCAACTCCCTCGGCATCACCCTCGACTGCCTGAGCGACTCCCTCGACCCGGCCTTCGGTCTGCTCGCCGAGGCGCTGCTCACCCCGCGCTTCGACCGCGAGGAGATCGAGCGCGAGCGCCGCGAGACCCTCGCCGCACTCGACCGTCGGGAGGATCGCCTCGGCCAACGCGCCTATCAGCTCTTCGCGCGGACCGAGTTCGAGCGTCATCCCTACCGGCTCTCCGTGCTCGGCGAGCACGAGACCGTGAAGGGCTTCGGTCGCAAGCGACTCGAAGAGCACGCCGACCGACTCGTGCGGGCCGAGGGCGCGGCGCTCGCGGTCGTCGGTGACGTCGACCCCGAGCGGGTCGGGCGCCTGGCGGTCGAGCATCTCGGCGCGCTGCCGTCGGGCCCCGGGCTCTCGCGGAGACCTCCGGAGGAGCCGCGGCCGGTCGGTGTACGCGAAGCGGCGCTGATCAAGGACCGGGCCCAGGCGCATCTGGTCGTGGGCTTCCGCGGGCTCACCCTCGACGATCCGGATCGCTACGCCCTCGAGCTCGTCGCCCAGCTCCTCGCCGGCCAGGGCGGACGCCTCTTCCTCGAGCTCCGGGACCGCCAGAGCCTCGCGTACACGGTCTCCGCCTCGAACGTCGAGGGGCTCGCACCCGGCCACTTCACGATCTACATCGCGACGGCGCCCGACAAGCTCGACCGCGCACGCGCGGGGATCTTCGAAGAGATCGATCGACTGCTCCAGTCGGCGCCCGCCGCCGACGAGCTCGAACGCGCGATCCGCTACGGCGCCGGAAGCTTCGCGATCGACTCCCAGCGCAGCCACGCCCGCGCCGCCCACATCGCCCTCGACGCGATCTACGGCCTCGGCCCCGACCACACCGAGCGCTATCCCGGAGCGCTCGCCGCCGTCACGCCCGACGACGTGCTGCGCGTCGCGCGCCGCATCTTCCGGCTCGACGCCTACAGCGTGAGCGCCGTCCATCCCTGAGCGGGTCGGAGCGGAGCGGGCGGCGGCGTAACGCGCGAAACGCGGCGGACATCCCGGAAGACGCGCCTAACGGGGCGCATCCTGCGCGGGCGGACCGTCCCAGCCGATCGCGGCGCCGTCCGTGCGCGGGTCCGACCCGCCGCGATGCAGCCCCGTCACCGGATCGACGACGATCACCTCGGCCGCCGACCAATGACGCGGGCTGCGCTCGACCTCGTGCCCGAGCGCCTCGAGCTCGGCGACGACCGCGTCGGACACCTCCGGCTCGACGGAAAGCCGATTCGGATCCCATTGATGGTGGTAGCGGGGCGAGCCGACGGCGGTCTGCGGATCCCGGCCCCAGTCGACGACGTCGAGGATCGTGAGCAGCGTCGTCGAGATGATCCGCGGTCCGCCCGGGCTGCCACTCACCATGAAGAGCCGCCCGTCGCGATCGAGGATCGTCGGCGTCATGCTCGAGAGCGGCCGCTTGTTGGGCGCCGGCAGGTTCGCGCCCCGGGTGTCGACGAGGCCGTAGCTGTTGGGCGTGTTCGTCGCGACGGCGAAGTCGTCCATCTCGTTGTTCAGCACGACGCCCGTGCCCCTCGCCGTGATCCCCGAGCCGAAGGGCGTGTTGATCGTCATCGTGAGCGCGACGGCGCGGCCCTCGGCGTCGGTGACGGAGAGATGGGTCGTGCCCGCGTCGTCGGGCAGCTGCCCGGGGCCGCGGATCTCGGTCGCCTTCGAGGCGTCGATGCGGGCGCGCTGGGCCTCGGCGTAGGGCTTCGAGACCAGACGCGCGATCGGCACGTCGACGAAGTCGGAGTCACCCATGTAGGCCGCCCGGTCGGCGAAGGCGAGCTTCATCGCCTCGGTCACGCGATGGATCGCCGGTGCCCCGTCGCGCGCGAGCGTCGCCAGCTCGAAGCCTTCGAGCACGTTCAACGCCTGCACGAGCACGGCGCCACCGGAGGAAGGCGGTGGAAAGCTCGCGACCCGGATGCCGCGATAGGTGCCCACGACGGGCTCCCGCCAGCGCGGGCGATAGGCGCGCAGGTCGTCGAGGCTGAGCAGACCGCCCCGGGACCGGACCTCCTCGACGATGGCCCGGCCGACCACGCCGTCCCGGAAGACGGCCTCGCCGCGCTGCGAAAGCAGACGCAGCGACTCGGCGAGGTCCTTCTGCACGAGTCGCGCACCGACCATCGCCGACGGATCGAAGGGCTCGAACTGGATACGCCAGGTCTCGGGGAAGGTCTCGCGCGAGAGTCGCCCGCGCATGTAGCCCGCCATGCGCGCGTGGTAGGGGCCGATCTCGACGCCCTGCTCCGCCAGCTCGATCGCCGGCCCGAGCACCTGCGCGAGGGGCATCGTCCCGTGCGCCCGCAGCAGCTCGACCATCCCCGGCACGAAGGCGGGCACGGCCACCGCGAGCGGCCCGTGGACCGACGCGCCCTTCGGCACGCCCGGGTCGACGTACATCGTCGACGAGGCGGCAGCCGGCGCCGTCTCCCGTGCATCGAGCGCCCGCAACGTGCCGTCCGGCAGGCGCACGAGCGCGAAGGCGCCGCCGCCCACGCCGGCGGAGAAGGGCTGCGCCACGCCGACGGCGAAGGCCGTCGCGACCGCCGCGTCGACGGCATTGCCGCCCTCGGCGAGGATGCGCGCACCGGCCTTCGCGGCGGCGTGATGGGTCGAGACCACCATGCCCGCGCGTCCCGTCGCCGACGCGCCCGCCGCGGGCAGCGCGGGCTCCGCCGCGTCGCAGCCCTGGGTGAACGGACCCGCGAGCAGGAGCAGGACGAGCAGAACGATCCGAGCCGACGTGGACCGACGCCGCCGACGACGACGACCGGCGGCGTTCCGGTCCAGCAAAGGGCTCAGCTCCGCGATCGCTCCGGTCGATGTCTTCCGCATGCGCGGCACGCTAACACACGCAACGGACGCGACGTCCCCGAGACGCCTCGCGAGCCTGGTCCTCACCGCCCTCCTCGGCCTCGCGACCTCGCCCGGCTGCAACCGCGTCGAGACGGATCCCGATGCGCGCCAGGCGACGACGACGAGCCCGACCGCGTCCCATCCCTTCGCCTGGCCGAGCGACCCGAGCCACCCCGTCCTCCGACTCGAGATCGACGGATCGGCCGGTCCGGGCCACATCGACATCGAGCTGATGCCCGAGCTCGCACCGGTCACGGTCGCGCGGATCATCGAGCTCGCGAGCGCCGGCTACTACGACGGCACGACCTTCCATCGCGTGATCCCGGACTTCATGATCCAGGGCGGTGATCCCCGCTCCCGGGATCGGGACCCGACCAACGACGGCCTCGGCGGCCACGACGAGCAGCTCCCGGACGAGTTCGGCGAGGCCCCCTTCGTGCGCGGCGTCGTCGGCCTCGGCAATCGTGGTCGACCGGGCTCGACCAGCACCCAGTTCTTCGTGATGCAGGCCGACGACCGCAATCTCGACGGCCGCTACACGCCGATCGGGCGCGTGGTCGCGGGGCTCGAGCTCGTGGACGCGATCAGCCGCGTCCAGACGGATCGCACGGGGCGATGGGGACCGCGCGACCGGCCGATCGAGAACGTGGTGATGAAGCACGTCTCGATCGTCGGTCCCGTCTCCGCCCTGGCACCCTCGCTCCGGACGGACGACCAGGCGGACGATCCGCCCGCGAGCTGACGCCGGCGCGGCGGACCAACGCGGAGAAGCGGGCGATGCACGGCCGCGGCGGGCCCGCGCCGTGACGCAGGTCATCCACCCTCGCGGCGGACTAACGCGGAGACGCGGGCGATGCGCCCTCGCGCGCGGGCACCTGGACGAGCAGGCGTTCCCATTGGTCCGGCAGGATCCGTCCCACCATGCGAAAGCCCGCCGCGCCCTCCGGTCGGAAGACGTAGAGCGCGCCCTCGGGACGCGGTGACACACCGGTCGCGAAGAGCATGTTGGTCGAGTGGGAGACGAGGACCGTGTTCGTGCCGTCGGCGGGGGCCCTCGAGAGCCGCTCCCGCAACGCCTCCGCGAGCGCTTCGCGCTCGGCGGTCGCCTCGTGCCGCGCATAGCGCAGGGCGTCGTCGGTCCGACTTCCGCCGAACGCGAGCAGCGCCGTGTCCCGACACCGGCAGTAGGGGCTGCTCCAGACCGCGCCCACCGGCACGCTCAACTCCGTCAACGCGCGTCCGATCCGGTCCGCCTGCCCGCGCCCCTCGGCAGAGAGCACCCGTTGCGTGGCGCAGTCGGCGAGGTCGATCTGCTCCGCGTCGGGCCGCCCTCGATCGGTCTCCATGTGCCGCAGATAGAGGACGAAGCCCCCGTCCCGGATCGCCTCGACGAGCGCCGGACCGGCCAGCTCGATCGTCGGCTCGGGGCTCGCGCCTTCCGGGTCGTCCGCATCCTCCGCGCCGGCACTCCCGGCGCCGAGCAGGACGAGTCCGAGCAGGATGACCGGGATCCGGCGGAAGCCTGCCGGAGCGCGCTTCGGCCGAATCCCGTCCTTCGAGAGGAAGCTCCCGATCGGTCGGAACCCGTGGAGGAGGCCGTCGGTGGCCTGTGCGATGACGGCCCCGGTGGAGGATTCCGCATTCATGGCAATCGACATCGACGAGCCGGCGCCCCGCTTGAGCCCCCGCCGCCATGCAGCCGGCAACCCCCTTGGGATCCGGAGCGATCCCCGCCCTTCGACCGGGCGCTCGACCGCAAGCCGTCGTGCGGCCTCGACGCCGGCGTGGCGTCGGGAACCTCATCCGATCCTCCGAGCGGCCTCGACGCCGGCGTGGCGTCGGGTAAGCTTCGCGTCCTTCGGTGGCCCGGTAGCTCAGCTGGTAGAGCACGCGACTGAAAATCGCGGTGTCGGCGGTTCGACCCCGCCCTGGGCCACCACCTCCCGACCGACCCGACCGCGCGAGGCCCGAGAGAGAGTCCGGATTGCCATCCATGGCGGAGCCGCCCCTGCCGCAGCCCTCCTCGATCGGGACCGACGCCCGCCCGGACGCCGCGTTCGACTCCGCCACGAGCGCCGAAGACGAGCTCGGCATCGTCGTCGTCGGGCACGGCGAGCAGATGCCCTTCTCGAAAGGGCTGCTCTCGCAGTCGCTGCTCGCGGCGGCGATGGAGCCGGGCCAGGCGATGGCCGTGGCACGCGACATCGAGCACGAGCTCGTCGCGTCGGGCATCCATCGCATCGACCGCGCCGACCTCCGCGAGCTCGCCCATCGCGTGATCCAGCATCGCGCGGGCGACGAGCTCGCCGCCCGCTACCTGCTCTGGCGCCGCTATCGCGAGTCCGACCGACCGGTCGTGCTCCTCCTCGCCGGCACCTCGGGCGTCGGCAAGACCTCCCTCTCGCTCGAGGTCGCCCGCCGACTCGGCATCGGCCGCGTGCAATCGACCGACTCGATCCGCCAGATCATGCGCCTCTTGATCCCCGAGGAGCTCGTGCCCGCGATCCACGCCTCGTCCTACGAGGCCCACGAGAAGCTCCCGCGCGGCGTCGGCGCCCCACCGAGCGTGATCGACGGGTTCCGCGCCCAGGCCGCCGCCGTCTCGATCGGCGTTCGCGCTTCGATCGAGCGCACGATCTCCGAGAGCGCGCATCTCGTGATCGACGGCGTCTCGATCGTCCCCGACCTGCTCGATCTCGCGGCCTATCGCGAGGCCGCCGAGGTCGTCCTGCTCGTCGTCGCGACCCGCGACGAGGAGGCGCTCCGCAGCCGCTTCCACGCCCGCGCCGTCGTGCAGGGCCGACGCACGCCCCATCGCTACATCGACCACCTCGAGGGCATCCTCGCGATCCAACGCCATCTGCTCGAGCTCGCCGAGCGATGCGACGTACCGGTCGTGGACAACACGTCCTTCGACCGCTCCGTGCAGTCGATCATCGCGCACGTGATGGCGCGGCTCGGCGCCGGGGCGCAGGTCGCGACCAGCGCGGCCTAAGGGCCGTCGGTGCTCCCCAGCACCTCGTACTCCGCCGGATCGATCGCGCGGGTCTGGTCCCAGTAGGCGAGCAGCCCCCACGGCCAGTTCTGCGAGACCCGCCCGAAGCGGTTCTTGTACCAGGCGCTCACGTCCGAAGCCCCCCATGCCCGACGCCGATTCGCAGCATCGATCCGTCGGTTGTACGCATCGTGGGCCTCGCTTCGACAGTCGATCGCCGCGTGTCCGCCTTCGAGCAGGAAGCGCAGACAGTCGACCAGGTAGTCGACCTCGCACTCCGAGAAGTAGATGATGCTGCCGTTCACGACGATGTTCGTGTTGGGGCCGTAGAGCAGGAAGAGGTTCGGGAAGCCCGGTAGCGTGATCCCGAGATGCGCCCGCGCATCGCCCTGCCAGACGTCGTGCAGCGAACGCCCGCCACGTCCGACGATCGTCATCGGCACCAGGAAGTCGGAGGCCTTGAAGCCCGTCCCGTAGATCAGCACGTCGAGCTCGACCTCGCGGCCGTCGACGAGGCGCACGCCGCGCTCCGTGATGCGCTCGATGCCCGTAGTCTCGAGGGTGACGTCGTCGCGGCGATACGTGGCGGGCAGCAGGCCGTCATCCCGGACGAAGCGCTTCGCGAAGGGCGGGTAGTCGGGCAGCATCTTCTCGAAGAGCGCCTGATCGCCCGCGCAGGCCTCCGCGAGGTACGCCGTCAGCATCTCGCGGATCGCGTCGTTCGCGCGACCCACCGAACGCTCGGGATGCGGCCAGTCGTCCTCGACCTCGACCGAGCCGAGCAGTCCCTCCGAAGTCGTCCAGAAGATCCAGAAGCGGTACCAGGCCGCGTAGTGCGGCACGTGCTCGAAGAGCCAGCGGAGCCCTTCCGGCACGGGGGCGTGGTAGTCGGGCGTCGGCAGGAGCCAGGGCGCCGTGCGCTGGAAGACGACCAGCGAGTCCGCCTGATCGGCGACGGGCGGAATCAGCTGGCAGGCGCTCGCCCCCGTCCCGATCACGCCGACCCGCCGCCCTTCGAGCGGCACGTCCGTCCGCCAGCGCGCCGAGTGGAAGGCGGGCCCGCGGAAGTCTTCGCGTCCCGGGATGTCCAGCCAGCTCGGCCGGTTCAGCTGGCCCACGGCGCTCACGATCGCCTGGGCCTCGAAGCGCTCGGTCGCCCCGTCCGAGGTGCGCAGGCCGAGGTTCCAGACGCCCCGCGCCTCGTCGAAGACGGCCTCGGTCACCTCCGTGCCGAAGCGGACGTGTCGGCGCAGGTCGAAGCGATCGGCGCAGGTCCGGAAGTAGTCGAGCAGCACCTCCTGGGGCGAGAAGAGCTGGGGCCAGTCGAGGCGCTGGGCGAAGGAGTAGCTGTAGAAGTGGTTCGAGACGTCGACGCGGCAGCCGGGATAGACGTTGTCGTGCCAGGTGCCGCCGACGCCGTCGCTCTTCTCGAAGATCACGAAGGGGATCTCCGCCTGCTGGAGTCGCAGCGCCGCCACGAGGCCCGACATCCCCGCGCCGATGATCGCGACCCGGAAGGACCGCTCCGGCGCGACCGTCGACTTCCGCCACGCGGGTGCGCGGACGTCGGCGCCGTCGAGAGCGAGCTCCGCCTTCAGCACGGGCAGCGTCCGGTCGAGGTCCACCTGCCGCGCGAGGAATTCGAGCCAGCGACGCAGGCGTGCGTCGTCCGGCGGCGGAGGCGTGGGGCAGCCCGCGTCGCGATGGCGCCGCAGCGCGTCGAGGCAGAGCGCCCGGGCGCGGTCGCAGCGAGCCTCGTCGTAGCCCCCCTGCGCCGCTGCGAGGAATCCGTCCTCCGGACGCAGGTCGTCCTGGAGGAGCGAGTCGTCCCCGGTCACATGGGCCAGGGCGACGAGCAGCGAGGGCAGCTGCGCGTCCCGCAGATGCCGCTCGATCTCGTCGTCCTGCGCCCGGATCGGCTCGACGTCGCGCGGGCCCTTCATCGTCCCCTCCCCCGGCCGCCGGCGCGCCGCAGCCGCGCTAGGCGGGCCGCGCCCGGCGCTCCCGCTCGAGGTACTGCGTCAGCACGTGCATCACGCTCTGCAGCACGTCCTCGGAGATGCCGCAGTTGTCGACCGGCACGTGCACGACGTGATCGGCGAGCCGCGCGAGCTCGCCGCCGTCGTAGCCGACGAAGGCGACCGTCGGCGCCTCCCGCTTGCGGGCGTAGCGGCAGGCCTCGAGCACGTTCGGCGAACGCCCGCTCGTGCTGATGCAGAGCAGCGCGTCGCCCTCGCGCAGGTGGATCTCGAGCTGCCGGCGGAAGACCTGGTCGTAGGCGACGTCGTTGGCGATTGCCGTCAGCATGGGCCCGTTCGCCGCGAGGGAGACCGCCCGGATCGGCGGGTGGGGCTCGACGTGGGTCCCCTTGCCGATCTCGCAGGCCGTATGATCCGCGAGGGCGGCGCTGCCCCCGTTGCCGGCGATCCAGAGGGTGGCGCCACGGGCGGCGACCCCGCGCAACACGTCGAGAGTCGCGGCGAGGGCCTTCGGGTCGAGTCGACGCGCAGCCGCCTGGAGCGCGTCGAAGTAGTCCTGCGTGAAGTCCTCGAAGTCCGTCATCGCGCTCCCGCCGAGGCGCCCCGGCCGCGCGCGAGCATAGACCAGCGCGCCCTCGAGATGCCCGGCACCCGGTTCGCGACGCGCGGCATGCGCGCAGCCCGAGGGCGCCATGCCTCCTGAGGACGGGTGGCCTTCCGGCGCCGGGATCGCGATGCTCGGCCGCCGATGGACCCGAATCCGGCGAATGCCGACGCCGCCCCCGCTGCGCCCCTCCCGCCGAAGCCCGGCATCGGGAAGCGGCGGGCGGTCTTCCTCGATCGGGACGGGACGCTGATCGAGCACGTGCACGAGCTGGTCGACCCGGCGGCCGTGCGCCTCGTGCCCGGGACCGGCGACGGTCTCGCGCGGCTCCGAGACGCGGGCTTCCTCTGCATCGTCGTGACGAACCAGCCCCTTCTCGGTCGGGGCCGACTCGACGAGGCGGGGCTCGATCGGATCCATGCGCGGCTCGCCGAGCTGCTCGCGGCCGAGGCGCCGTCGGCGCGCATCGACGCCTTCTACGCGTGCCCCGTCGAGTCGGGCGGGGCCGGCCCCGACGTGATCGAGCATCCGGACCGCAAGCCCGGCCCCGGCCTCCTGCTCCGCGCAGCCCGGGAGCACGGCATCGACCTCGCGCAGAGCTGGATGGTCGGGGACAGCCCACGCGACGTGCTCGCCGGTCGTCACGCAGACTGCCGCGGCACGATCCTGCTGCGTTCGGGCGTCTCGGGACGGAATCCCGCGGCGCCCGCCGGCTGCGACCACGTCGAAGACGACGTCGCCGCCGCAGCGGCGCGGATCCTGGCCGAGACGCACGCGACCTGAAGCTGATCGGGCCGACCGCCGCCCTCCGCAGGGCCGCGCGTCGCCTAACGCGCCGTCCGCGCGACGGCGTCGCCGTCGAGGGGGCGCGCGAACGAGAGCTCGTGTCCGTCGGGGTCCCGCACGTGGAAGTAGCGCTCGCCCCACGGTGCGTCGCGCGGTGGGAACTCGGGCACGAAGCCCGCCGCGCGGACCCGCTCGTGCATGGCATCGACGTCGGAGACGTAGAGGATCGTCCGGCCCCAGCCATCGACGTCGCCGGCATCGCGGCGGAGTGCGAGGTTCAGATATCCCTCGCCGACGTGGAAGCTCGTGAAGTCGGCACTCCCGCCGCCGTAGCGCCGCTCGAATCCCAGCGCCTCGTAGAATCGCACCGCCCGGGCCATGTCCGCCGTCACGAGGGTCACGGCGCTGATCGACTCGATGTGCGCCATGGCCGCCTCCGCTCGCATCCGGTCGGTGCTGCCGACGCCGCTTCCCCTTCGAGGGCGACGGGCATCAGCTCGCCGTGAGTCCTTCGAGAGCGGCGGGCATCAGCTCGCCGTGAGTCCTTCGAGAGCGGCGGGCATCAGCTCGCCGTGAGTCCTTCGAGGGCGGCGGGCATCAGCTCGCAGCGAGTCCTTCGAGGACCGCGCGCGGCACCTCGAAATAGGAGACCTCCGTCGGCTCCGCGAGCCCGTCGAAGAGTCCGCGCATCGCGGGACCGGCCGCGGCCAGGGCCGCGAGGTCGACCCGCTCGGCGACGCCGTCGAAGCCACCTTGACGCAGCAGCTCCGGCGCCCGACCGGTGATCGCGTCGATGCCCCAGGCGACCGGGTCCTCGGGCGGGATGCGCGTCTCGGCCTCGTTCTCCGCCGGCGCGTGGTAGTGCGGTCGGTTCCGGAAGAGGTCGATCCGCAGCAGCTCGCGCGCCTCGTCCGGCAGCGCGCTCCAGACGTAGAGCGTGATGCCGCCGTCGATCTCCCCGACCTCGCGACGGCAGGCGACGAGCTCGAGGCCGCCCACGGCAAGCCGCCCGTCGACACCCTTGCGGATCTCGAGGCGAGCCATCTCTCCGGTCTCGGCAACAGCGGTCGACATGCGCGGTCTCCTCTCTTCCTCGTCTCTTCTCTACTTCTCTTCGTCCTCGCCCCGGCTGCGGGCCCTCGGGACGATCGGGCGCGTAGGGGCGGATGCTACCGGATGTGCTCCGACCTGCCCCGGGCGCTCCGGGCCTGCACGAGCCGGCGGCGACGGCGGGCGACCGGCAGGAGCCGCCACGCCTCCCGGTAGGCCGGCAGCATCTCCCGGTCGCGCAGCAGCACGAAGCCGAGCCGCAAGAGCTCCCAACCGACGATCCAGGGACCGTTCGCGAGCAGCCCGCCGAGGGTCTCGTTCTTCACGAGCTGCAGATAGTGGTTCTTGAAGGAGTGGCGGCGCACCGCGGCGGGGATCCGGAAGCGCGCGGCCTTCTGCCAGCCGCGGGCGTGACGCGCGACGGCGCGGGGCTCGTAGAGGATGACGTGCCCGAGGCGACGGGCGCGCCAGCACAGATCGGTGTCCTCGTGGTAGGCGAAGAAGGTCTCGTCGAAGAGCTCGCCCTCGATCGTCAGTCCATCGATCGCGCCCGCGCGCAGCATCATCGCCGCACCGCTCGCCGCATCGACGCGCTCGCGCGCCTCGTACTGCCCGCGGTCGGGCTGCTCGCTGCCGCGGTCGCGTGGCCTGCGATGGCGCGGGAGGACGATGCCGGCGCTGTCGATCGTGACCCCGTCCGCGCGCAGCAGCTTGCCCGTCGCGATCACGACCTCGGGACACGCCTCCATCGCGTCGATCAGGCTCGCGGCGAAGTCCGGCTCGAGGAACACGTCCGGATTCAGGAGCAGTACGAAGTCGACGGGCGCCGCCTCGTCCCGAAGCCGCTCGACCACCCGATTCGCCCCACCGGCGTAGCCCACGTTCGGACCCGACTCGAAGCGGACGCCCGGCCAGTCGCGGCGCAGGCATTCGAGGCGCTCGGGCGACACCCCCGTGTCGTACACCACGACGCAGGCGGGCCTCCGGGACTGGACCGCGAGGCTCTCGAGGCAGCGCGCGAGATCGTCGTACCCGCCGTGATTGACGATGCCCGCGCCCCAGCTGCGGATCGCGGCATGGGCGCGGCCGTGCAGGCGAGACCCGTCCGGGGCGCTCGCTCCGGCGAGGAGCTCAGTCACGACCGAAGTAGCGCTCGAAATACTCCTCGACCTTCGCCTCGAGACGCGTTCGCAGGGGCCGCATCAACCGCGGCAGCGTCACCGCGAGCGAGATCGAGGTCGAGTCGTAACGGACCCGCGCCTTGGCACCCCGGGCCTCGCAGACCGCCTCGTCCCCCTCCCAGCACCAGGTCCCGCCGAGCCGATCGGCGATCCGCTCCGCGAGCCCCTCGATCCGACGACGCGCCTCGTCCTCTTCGAGGCCGTGATCCCGGCACATCTCGATGTCGGCCATGTGGAGCTCCCGGAAGACGGGACCGCAAGAGGCGGCGCCGACGCGCAAGGGTATCGCAGCCTTCGAATCGAGCGGCGACCGCCTCAGCGGGCGGGGTCGAGGAACTCCTTGAAGCCGTAGCGGCGGCTCGGTCCGATGTGGATCTGCTCCATCACACCGACGCCCTGCTGCTCGCCCGAGGGCGAAGCGAGGCGGGCGCGGACGACGGATTGGATGTGCTGGTTCGGGAGCTCCATGTTGGCGCAGTCCTCGATCTTCCAGGACTCGCCTCCGATCGCGAGCTCCCCCTTCCATTTGCCGTGCCCCCACTCGGGATGCGAATAGCCGATGCCCTTCATGCGGAAGACGAGCAGGCTCTCGAGCTCGATCTCGGTCAGACGCCCGTCGAGGTGCTTGAGGGAGACCGCGGCGCGCCGGGCACGACGCGTGCCCGGGAAGAACTCGTGGATCGCATGGTCGACGCCGGCCAGGGGCTCCATCTTCGGATCCTCGATCCCGGGGATGTCCTCGCGCCGCTCGTAGGTCGGCATGATCATCCCGTCCCAGTGCCAGCAGACGCCGTGCTCGTTCTCGAAGATGCCGGCGTGGGTACAGCGCTCCTGCCAATGCAGCGGGAACCAGAGGAAGTTGATCGCCGGCAGCTCCGTCGGCGGCGCACCGGGGGGCGCGGGATCACCGACGGGTCGGATGCCCCAGGACCGGTCCTTCGTCCCGTAGACCCGGGCCGGATCGATCTCGACCGTCCGGCCGCCGTAGCGGATCCAGCCCTTCCAGCGGCCGAATTGATTGAAGCGCGTCGCCTCCATGTGTCGGGCGCCGCTCGTCGGCGTGCGCTTCGAGCGCTGGAACTCCTCGGCGAAGCTCGCCGTGCGCGGGATCCAGAGCAGGTCCGCCGAGATCCCGGTCTCGTTCTCGTCGAGCCGGATGCGCAGCGAGAACATCGGCTCGAGGATCTCGATCCGGAACGGGCCGACCTCGATCTCGCTGCGCTCCGCGGGCGCTCGGCGCGAGCCGTGGAAGGCGTGCTGCTCGCCGTCGTGGACGATGCTGAGCCCGCAGTCGACGATGCCGAGGTTCGGGTAGACGGCGGCGCCGATGCCGAAGTAGAAGGCGCCGTCGTCCTGATAGCCGTTGAACCAGTAGCGGTCGTAGGCGTGTCGGTCCGAGGTCGCCACGACCGCCAGGGGCTCGGGCGTCTGGTGGATCGGGTAGTCGTCGAACTTCGTCAGCATGGGGGCTCCTCGGCGAGGCAGTCGGGGATGGGTCGAGGCGGGCGCGATCGAGCGGCCGGAGGCATCGTCGCCGGCTCCCGGGTCGCGCGCCGCGGCCGGAGAGCCCATAGCCTACCTCGCCACGCGAGCGCATCGACACCGGAATCCGCTCCGAGCAGAGCGAGCAGCCGCATCTGGTCTAGACTCGCGCGATGCCGCGCCGCCGACCCTGGGAGACGTGCACGGATCGAGAGCTGCTCGAGTGGCGGCTCTGCGACCTGGGTGTCGAGATCGATGGGACCTGGCTCGCCCCGCTGATCGAGCAGCTCTACGACGAGCTCGAGGCCCGCGACCTGCGGATGAAGCCGCATTGCTGGCTCTCCGAGGAGTGGTTCTCCCCGGCCGGCATTCCGGGCATCGCGATTCCCTTCTACCTCGCCCATCCGCGCCTCAAGCGCCTCGAGCGGAGGCAGATCCTCGAGGTCGAGGGGGGCACCCGCGCCGAATGCCTGCGTCTGCTGCGACACGAGGCGGGGCATGCGATGCAGCATGCCTACCGGCTCCACCATCGCCGGCAATGGCGCGAGATCTTCGGCTCCTCGACCGAGCCCTACCCCGACTACTACCGCCCGAATCCCGGCAGCCGACGCTACGTCGTCCACCTGCCGCACTGGTACGCCCAGAGTCATCCGGACGAGGACTTCGCGGAGACCTTCGCGCTCTGGCTGACGCCGGGATCCGGCTGGCGTCGCCAGTACAAGGGCTGGCCCGCCCTGCGCAAGCTCGAGTACGTCGACGAGCTGATGGCCGGCCTCGCCGGCAAACGTCCGCCCATCCGCAGTCGCGCCCGACCCGACCCGCTCCATCGGCTCAAGACGACCCTTCGCGAGCACTACCGCGCGAAGCGCGAGCGCTACCACGCGCTGCCCTCACGCGCCTACGACGCGGACCTGCGACGCTTCTTCCGCTCCGCGGAGGAGTGCTCGGCGCGCTCGCAGACCGCCGCCGCGTTCCTCCGCCAGCACCGGGCCGAGATCCGCCGCCGGGTCGCTCGGGCGACCGGCAAGCACGAGCTCGCCCTCGACACCGTGCTCGGCGAGATGATCGCTCGCGCCAAGGAGCTGAAGCTGCGGGTGCCGGGCGCCCCGCGCGCCCTGGTCGTCGACTTCGCGATCCTGCTGGCAGCCCGCAGCGCGGAGTTCGTCTACCGCGGACGCGACTGGCACGCACTCTGAGGCAGGCGCCGCGGATGGCGCGTCCGCGAGAGCACGGACACGAAGGACCTCGGACCGATGCATCCGCGAGGTCGCCTGGAGCAAGGGGCGGAAGCCCGGGAGAGAGCCGGCACGATGAAGCGAGGCAGCGATTCCTCTTCCGACGAGCCGAAGAAATCCGTCGCGACGCGGCGGCGGCGGGCCCGCGCCCGCAAGAAGCTCCGCGTCCTCGCCCTGATGCACGAGGATCTCGTCCCCCCCGAAGACCCCTACTCGCTCTCGGAGAACGAGTTCCATCGCATCAAGACCGAGTGCGACATCCTCGAGGCGCTCGGCAAGCTGGGTCACGAGACCCGCACCCTCGGCGTGCGCGACTCGATCCGGGCGATCCGCGACGCCGTCCGCGACTGGGACCCGGACATCGTCTTCAACCTGCTCGACGAGTTCCAGGGCGAGGCGATCTACGACCAGCACGTCGTCGCCTTCCTCGAGCTGCTTCGCGTGCCCTACACGGGCAACAATCCGCGCGGGCTCGTGCTCGCCCGGGACAAGGCGCTCTCGAAGAAGGTCGCCACCTACCATCGCATCCCCGTGCCCCGATTCTTCACGGTCCGCACGGGCCGTCGGGTCAAGCGACCGAAACAGCTCGGCTTCCCCCTGATCGTGAAGTCGCTCGTCGAAGAAGCGTCGATGGGCATCTCGAAGGCGTCGATCGTGCGGGACGACGCGGCGCTCGAGGCGCGCGTGCGATTCGTGCACCAGCGCCTCGGCACGGACGCGATCGTCGAGGAGTTCATCTCGGGCCGCGAGCTCTACGTCGGCGTGCTCGGCAACGACCGCCTGATGGCGCTTCCCCCGCGCGAGCTCGTCGTGGGCAACCTCGAGCCGGGCGACGAGCTGATCGCCACCGAGAGCCTCAAGCACAACGTGGCCTATCAGGAGAAGCACAATGTCCGCATCAAGCGCGCGACGAGCCTGCCCGACGGCGTGCTCGCGGAGCTCGAGCGCTACAGCAAGCGCATCTACCGGATGCTCTCGCTCGAGGGCTACGCGCGCATCGACTACCGCCTCTCACACGAGGGCCGGCTCTACTTCCTCGAGGCAAACCCGAACCCCGAGCTCGCGAACTACGAGGAGCTCGCCGAGTCGGCCAAGCAGGTGGGGCTGTCCTACGAGGCGCTGATCCAGCGCATCCTGAACATGGGCCTGCGTCGCTGAGCCCCGCGGCGCGACTCAGGACGGATCCTCGGCGGGATCGGGCGCGCGGGTCGGCAGGCCGTCGAGGCTGCGCGCATTCTTCTCGGACCAGTAGCGGCGGATGCCGGCCTCGCCCTTCTTCTCGGCCCACTTCGTGAGGGCCGTGCGATCCGAGCGGTAGTCCATCTGCGGCACGGCGTAGCCACAGGAGGTCTGCACGCGCTCGATGTCCACCGTGAAGTATTGCCTCGCCCCCAGCACGGGCTCGATCCGCTCGCCGCAGGCCGCCCACTCGGGCTCGTCGGGATGGGTCGCCCGCGCCCGGCCGTAGACGCGCAGGATGAGCGGCGGCCCTTCGAAGGCGCACCACATCAGCGTGATGCGGTTCGTGTCGAGCAGGTGGGCCGCCGTCTCGTTGCCGCTGCCCGTGAGGTTCAGCCAGAGGATCGTGTGCGCGTCGACGACCGCGAGACTCGGCATGCCCTTGGGCGAGAGGTTGATCCGGCCGTCCCGCGCCGCGGTCGCGACGAAGAAGACGGGCTGGCGCTCGATGAAGCGGACGTGCTCGTCCGAGAGGGCGTCGAAGGCTTCGGCCACGCAGGCTCCGGGGGCACGCGTCGGGATGGACGCGCGGGCTGTGGGCGCGGGCGGATCCTAGCGGATCCGCTGACCCGGCTTCGCAGGGTCTCCCTGGCGGACCCGCTGCCTCGGCTTCGCAGGGTCTCCCTAGCGGATCCGCTGCCCGGGCTTCGCGCCGGAGTCGGGTGAGAGCACGAAGAGCTCGGAATCGCCCGGCCCGGCCGCGAGGACCATGCCCTCGCTCGTGCCGAACTTCATCTTGCGGGGCGCGAGGTTCGCCACGACGACCGTCAGTCGCCCCACCAGATCCTCGGGCGCGTACGCCTTCTTGATGCCCGCGAAGACGGTGCGCCGCTCTTCGCCGCCGAGCGAGAGCGTCAGCTCGAGCAGCTTGTCGGCCTTGGGCACCGCCTTCGCCTCGAGGATCTCCGCCACCCGCAGATCGACCCGCGCGAAATCGTCGATCGTGCACTCGGGCGCGAGGGGCTCGCCCGCCAGCGCCGGCGCATCCGTCCCGGACCCGCCCGCGCGACCCCGCGCCGCCGCCTCGACCTCGCTCGCCTGGGCCGCCTCGCGGCTCGCCTCGATCATCGCCGCCACCTTCTCGGGGTCGACCCGCTCCATCAGGTGCTGGAACTTCGCGACGATCGCGCCCTCGACCGGCCGCGCGGCGTCGGCCCAGGACGTCCCGCCGTCGAGCGAGAGCAGGCGCGCCGACTCCTCGGCGAAGCGCGGCAGCACGGGCGCGAGATAGACCGTGATCTGCCGGAACAGGTTCAGCGCGATCGCACAGACTTCCAGCAGCTCCTGCGCCCGGGCGGGATCCTTCTTCAGATTCCACGGCTCGCGCGACTCGACGAACTCGTTGGCGCGATCCGCGAGCCCCATCACCAGCCTCATCGCCTTCGACGTATCGAGGGACTCGAAGGCCGCGGCGATCTCCTCGCCCGCCGCCGCACCCGCGGCGAAGAGTCCGCCGTCCCGGTTCGCGGGATAGGTCGCCGGCAGCCGCTCGCCCTTCACGAAGCGCGCCGTGCGGCTCGCCAGGTTCACGACCTTGCCGACGAGGTCCGCGTTCACCTTCTGCACGAACTCATCGAAGTTCAGGTCGATGTCGTCGACCCGGGACGAGAGCTTGCTCGCGTAGTAGTAGCGGAGGTACTCGGGCGAGAGGTGGTCGAGGTAGGTGCGCGCAAGGACGAAGGTCCCCTTGCGCTTGCTCATCTTCTCGCCGTTCACGGTCAGGAAGCCGTGCACGTGCACGGCCTTCGGGAGCTGGAAACCGGCGGCCTTCAACATCACGGGCCAGAAGAGCGTGTGGAAGTAGGCGATGTCCTTGCCGATGAAGTGATGGATCTCGCACTCGGGGTCGCGCCACCAGCGGTCGAGGTCCTCCCCCGTCGTGTCGCACCACTCGCGGGTCGCGGCGATGTAGCCGATCGGCGCGTCGACCCAGACGTAGAAGTAGTTGCCCGGCGCGTCGGGGATCTCGAAGCCGAAATACGGAGCGGGGCGCGAGACGTCCCAGTCGCGCAGGGGCTCTGCGAGGAAGGTCCCGCGCAGCCAGTTCGCCGTCTCGGGTGGCATCCGGCCGGGCGCCTGGGTCCACTCTTCGAGAAAGGCGTGGAACTCCTCGAGACGCACGAAGAGATGGACGTGGCTGCGCTCCTCGGGCGCGGCCCCGCTGATCGCACTCTTCGGATCGATCAGGTCGCCGGGCTCGTAGGTCGCGCCGCAGACCTCGCAGTTGTCGCCGTATTGGCCGGGGCTCTTGCAGCGGGGGCAGCCGCCGACGACGAAGCGGTCGGCGAGGAAGATGCCGGCCTCGGGGTCGTAGAACTGGGTGACCTCGCGCTCGTCGATGCAGCCGGCGGCGCGCAGCGCGGACCAGATCTCGGCGACGAAGGCCTCGTTCGCGGCAGAGTGCGTGCTGCCGTAGTGGTCGTGGACCACCCCGAAGCCGACGAGATCCGCGACGTGGGCCGCCTTCATCTCCTCGAGCAGCGACTCGGGCGTCCGGCCCTCGCGCTCGGCGCGGAGCATCGTCGCCGTGCCGTGCGTGTCGTCGCCGCAGAAGTAGCGGACCTCGTGCCCGCGCAGGCGCTGGAAGCGCAGCCAGAAATCCGTCTGCAGGGCCTCGACGAGATAGCCGAGATGGATCCCCGCGTTGACGTAGGGCAGCGCGCTGGTCACCAGGATCCGTCGTCTCGACATCGACTCCACCTCGCACGCCCCGGCGCCACACCCGGCGTGCTTCCCCCTCGGTCACGACCCCCATCGATCCGCCGAGCGCGGGAGAATAGACGATCGATCGGATCCGCCCTCCCCGATCGGATCGCGGGATCGATGCGTCGCGATCGATCGGCGATCTCGCGCGCGCCGGGCCCGAATCACCTCTCGTGCGACGAGCCCGAACCGATCGACCTGCGATCCGATGCGGTGATGCCCCTAGATTCCCGGGATCGGACGGATAGAATGGGGGCTCGCGAACCTGCCTTCGGGGATGTGACATTCGAGGACATGGCGCGCCCACGGACGGCCTGCCTCGGGCCGTCGCGAATCGACCGACCGCCCCGACCTGGATGAGATGAAAGGAAACTGCCCATGGATCTGATCACTTCCGGCAACGGGATCGAAGTCCTGCTGCGCTGGCTCCACGTGCTCGCCGGCGTCACCTGGATCGGCGTCCTCTACTACTTCAACTTCATCCAGACGCCCTTCTTCGGCAGCGAGCTCGGGGGGCAGGCGAAGGGTGCGATGACCCGGGGCCTGGTGCCGAACGCGCTGTGGTGGTTCCGATGGGGTGCGATGTTCACCTTCCTGTCGGGCTGGACGATCGTCCTCTATCGCTTCGGCCATCTCGGCATCCCGCTCTCCGACGGCTACATGACCAAGATCCTCACGGGCGGCATCATGGGCACGCTCATGTGGTTCAACGTCTGGTTCGTGATCTGGCCGGCCCAGCAGGTCGTGATCAAGAACGCGGAGCAGGTCGCCGGCGGCGGTCAGCCGATTCCCGAGGCGGCGGCGCGCGGCGGCAAGGCCGGCATGGCCTCGCGGACCAACACGCTCTTCTCGATCCCGATGCTCTTCTTCATGATCTCGGCGGCGAACCTGCCGGGCTTCCTGTCGGGCACGAACGACCTGCTCTACTGGGTCGTCGCCGGCGCGATCATCCTCGCGGTCGAGGTGAACGGTCTGATCGGGCCCGGCGCCGCGACGCAGAAGCCGCTGACGACGGTCTCGGGCACGATCCACGGCGGCCTCGCCCTCTGGCTCGTGCTCTACCTCGTGGGCTCGCTGCTCAACAGCTGAGCCGCGGACGCCGCGATCCGAAATAGAAGGGCCCGCCCGGCTCGTGCCGGGCGGGCCCTTTGCTTTCGCGATCTCGTCTTCTCGCGACGCGCGCCGTCGACGGCCGACTCAGTCGAGCGAGGCGAGGTAGGCCGCGAGCTCGGGCAGCTTCGGTTCGAGATGGGGCAGCGGCACCATCACGCGCGTGTTGCGCTTCGGCACGTAGCCCTCGGGATACTCGCCCCGCAGCACACGCGCCTCGAGCAGCGCGGGGGACGCACCGGCGACGGCCGGTCCGAGCGCACCGTCCTGCGTCGGATCCATGTTGTGGCAGGCGATGCAGTTGGCGTTGTAGACGCCCCGGCCGGCCTCCACGAGCTCGGCCTCGCTCCGCGGCGCGCTCGCCGCGGGTGCCCCGGCGGCGGGAGCAGACGGACTGGAAGGCGCCGGCATCGGAGCGGGACGCTCGGCGCCCGGCGCGCGGGTCGTCGACGCCGCATCGCCAGCATCGTCCGAGCATCCGGCGAGCGTCAGCAGTCCGCCGACGACGAGCGTTCCGAGCACTCGGATCGACGTCGGACCGACGCCGCGACGACCCACCGCACTCGCCCTCCGCTCGCTCGCGCCGACCGCTTCACGCTCCACCACGTCTGTCCTCCTGCCGTTGCGCGGCGGAGCATATCCCCCGAGCGCGAGGTCGCCAGCAATCCCTCCTCGAGGCATTCCGCTCGCGTGCTCGACGTGCCACTCTCGAAGCCCTCGCCCTCGCGCCCTGGACCGGAGGGATCTCCAGCATGCCGACGGATCCTCGCTCCCCTCGCGCACACGCATCGCACCGGATCGGCCCTGCCCCGCGACGACGCATCGACCGGCGGCGCACGGCAGGCCTTCTACTGGCGTGCCTCGCACTCGTGGGGCTGATGCCGCTCGAGGTCGCCCGCGCAGACGTCTCCGACCCGCGCACGCCGCCGAGCACAGGACCCGACTCCGACCCGCGCACGCCGGAAAGCGTGACGGTCGATCCCGAAGTCGAGGCCGGCTTCGACCTCGCGCTCTACGCCCGCCTGCTCACCCGACATACGCGGGCGGTCGACGATCCGGCGGGCACGCGCGTCGACTACGAAGCGCTCGACGGCGATGCCGACTGGCCCCTCCTCGTCGAACAGATCCGCGCCGCTCGCCCCAGCCGACTGGGCCGACCCGCCCGCCTCGCCTTCTGGATCAACGCCTACAACATCCTGACCATCGAGCTCGTTCGCGCGCATCGACCGATCGACAGCATCCGCGACATCGGCTCCTTCTTCTCGCCGGTCTGGGACCTGCGCGTCGCGACGATCGAAGGCGTCGAGCGCTCCCTCGGCTCGATCGAGCACGAGATCCTGCGCCGTCAGGGCGAGCCACGGATCCACGCGGCCATCGTCTGCGCCTCGACCTCCTGCCCACCGCTGGCCCGGACGCCCTTCCGGCCGGATCGACTGGATACGGACCTCGATGCCGCCATGCGGCGTTGGCTCGCGAGCCCGGAGAAGGGCGTCGCGATCGATCGGGACGCGCGGGTCGTCTCCCTCTCGCGGATCTTCGACTGGTTCGAGGAGGACTTCGAGACGACCGGCGGCGTGCTCGAGACGATCGCGCGCCACGTGCCCGCGGAGGACGCCGCCTGGCTCCGTGGCCCGGGGCGGAGAGCGCGCAAGCGCTATCTCGACTACGACTGGTCGCTCAACGACCTCGCCCACGCCGCAGATGCGACCGGGGCACCGTAGGCCTCGGCGCTCGACGGCCGGATCAGCACCGCCAGGCGATCCACTGCGCGAGGATCTTCTTCACGAGCGGGCTCAGCCTCGTCCGCGTGTAGGCCCCCGCCGCTCGCTTGATCGCTTCGCCCTGGGTCGGATAGGGGTAGATGATGCTCGTGAAGGCGCCGAGCCCCAGGCCGTGCTGGATCGCGATCGTCAGCTGGGTGACGAGATCGCCGGCGTGGGCCGCGACGACGGTCGCACCGACGATGCGGTCGCTACCCCGGCGCACGTGGATCTGCACGAGGCCCTCCTCCTGGCCGTCCGTCACCGCCCGATTCACCTCGGAGAGCGGGACTCGATAGGTGTCGATCTCGAGGCCCTGCGCCGCGGCGGCGTGGGCATGAAGCCCGACGTGTGCGAGCTCGGGCTCGGTGTAGGTGCACCAGGGCATCACGAGGTCCGACACCTTCTTGCGACCGAGGGGGCCGAGCGCGAAGAGTGCGTTCTGCACGACGATCTTCGCGGCGGCGTCGGCGGCATGCGTGAACTTCCACTGCATGCAGACGTCACCCACGGCCCAGATCCGCCGATTCGTCGTGCGCAAGCCGTCGTCGACCCGCACGCCCTCCCGCGGATCGAACTCGACGCCGACCCGCTCGAGCCCCAGATCCTCGACGTTCGGCGCGCGGCCGACGCCGACGAGGATCTCGTCGACCTCGAGCACGCGCGTCGAGCCATCGGCCCCACGCAGATGCAGTCGCTTCCCGCCCACGAAGCGCTCGACCCGTTCGATCGCGTCGCCCAGGGCGAGCTCGACGCCGTCCCGCACGATCGCCGCCTGCACGATCGCCGCGGCCTCGGGGTCCTCGCGCGTCAGGATCCGCTCCGCCCGTTCGAGCAGCGTGACACGGGCGCCGAGGCGACGGAAGGACTGGGCGAGCTCGCAGCCGATCGGGCCACCGCCGATCACGGCCAGCCGCCGCGGAAGCTCGACCAGTCCGAAGACGCTCTCGTTGTCGAGGTAGCCGGCCTCGGCGAGGCCGGGAATCGGGGGTGCGACCGCTCGCGCCCCCGTCGCGATCACGGCTCGGCGCCAGTCGAGGACCTGCCCGTCGACCTCGACGCGACCGGCCGCGACGAATCGCGCCGTCCCGAGGAAGACGTCGATGTCGAACTCCTTCGCATAGCGTTCTGCCGAGTCCTCGTGGCTGATGCGTGCACGGATCTCCCGCACGCGACGCATCACCTCCTTGAAGTCGACGGCGTCGGCGGGCGGCTCGGGCAGGCCGTAGGCCGCGGCCTCCCGCGCCGAGTGGACCTGCCGCGCGGCGCGGATCAGCGCCTTCGACGGCACGCAGCCGACGTTCAGGCAGTCCCCCCCCATCAGGTGTCGTTCCACGAGGGCCACCCGCGCACCGAGGCTCGAGGCGACGAGCGCCGTGATCAGCCCGCCCGTGCCCGCGCCGACCACGACGAGGTCGTAGCGACCGCTCGGCGTGGGATTGCGCCAATCCGGCGGGTGCACGTTGCGTACGAGGCGTTCGTTCCATTCGTCCTGAGGCTCGACGACGACTCGACTCGACATGTCGGATTTCCCTTCCTCGATCGCGAACGGGCGGGTCCGGGCCCCGCCGCAGGGACGTAACGGGAGCGTCGGCTCGTGCTAGGCGAGCGGACCGGTCCTCGAATCGACCGGCGGAGAGGCGACCGCCTCGGAGGAGCCGGTCGCCTCGTCGAGGGCGCGGCGCGCGATGCGCGTGACCAGGAGCGTCACGACGGCCGTCGCGACGAGCCCGAGAACCGTGACGATCCAATGGCCCGGACCACGCTCCACGGTGGCGCCGCCGGCCGCGGCGGCGACGTCGCCGGCGAGCTTGCCCGCGTACACGTACAGGATCGTTCCGGGCAGCATGCCGACGGAGGCGAGCAGGTAGTCCCACAGCCGGACCTGCGTGAGCCCCAGGGCGTAGTTCAACAGGTTGAACGGGAAGACGGGAGAGAGCCGGAGCAGGAAGACGATCTTGCGACCTTCCCGTCCCACGGCGCGATCGATCGAGGCGAAGCGCGCGTCACCCTCGATGCGACGCTCGACCGCCGCTCGCGCCCCGTGGCGCGCCAGCAGGAAGGCCAGCGTCGAGCCGACCACCGCCGCCACGAAGACGTAGACCACGCCTTCGAGGACGCCGAAGAGCGCCCCTGCTGCGAGCGTGAGCAGCGACCCCGGCACGAAGGCCACGACCGCGAGCGCATAGCCCGCGACGAAGACGACGGGCCCGAGCAGGCCGAGGCCCTCGACCCACTCGGCGAAGCGCGGGATCAAGGCGCCCGCCTGGCGCCCCAGCAGGACGAGCGCCACCAACCCGACCACGACGGCGAGCAGCCGGAGCCGACCGACCCCGTTCCGCCTCCCACCGTCCGCGGCGCCACCCCGGCCGCGCTCCGCCCCATCGTTCACCATGTCGCCTGCTCTCCCGGCATCCCCACGCGGCCCACCCCGGGTCCGCATGGCGGAATCGTTCCGCACGATCCCCCCTACGCGGCCCGCTCCGATTCGGATACGGACCCCCGGTCCCGTTCCCGCTCGACGATCACCCGCCACGGGCCCCCGGTCCCGTTCCCGCTCGACGCTCACCCGCCACGGGTCCCGGATCTCGTTCCCGCTCGACACTCACCCGTCATGGACCGACGGCCCGATCCGTACGCGCGCGAGGAGCTCGCCGCCCCCCGGCGTCGATCCGAGCGAGAGCTCCCAGGCGAGCGCCTCGAAGAGCGCCACGACCCGACGGGCCCGGCGCGACGTCGCATGCCGGTCCGCGTCGCCCGGCAACGGCCGGATCGGCACGATACCCCGATCCGCGACCCGCTCCCCGGCGACCTGCCATCGAACGACGATCTCACCGGATCCCGATGCAACGGGCGCACCGGGATCGCCTCGGGTCGCGACGTAGACTTCACAGCCGTCCGGCGTCGTGTCGAGCACGAAGCGGACGAGCGCATCGAGGGCCGTGATCGCCGGTCCGGTCGCGGGCGGCTCGTCGACGGGATCACACTCGAGGTGGACCCGGATGCGACGCGCCGCGAGCTCTCTCGCGCAGCCGTCGAAGCGGCGCGCGACGAGCGGGCCGCGGGCGGAGGGATCCGTTCTCGTCATCGCGCCGCGACGCCCTCCATCCGAGCAGGAGCCGCGTGCAGCATACGCCAACCCCGGTCGGGCTCCGCGCGCATCCGGGGATCTCCTCGTTCGCGCTCGACCGATCCGCCCAGTCTGGACCCGGACTTCGCCTGCGGTCTCGCGCGGACGGCGCGGGTCGCGACGAACGCGCCGCGCCGGCCGATGCGTGCTTCAAGATCGACGCACGCGAACCCGATCCGGCCTCCATGCAGAACCTGCCGGCCACGGAACGGAACGCGCCGCGGGTGCGACGAGGGACGTGGGTCGCGGCCATGCTGCTCGGTCTCGCGACGGGCGCGCTGCCCCTTGCCGCGGGTGCGGGACTCGTCTCCTTCCAGGCGATGGACGGCGAGATCGACATGTCCGACTCGGACATCGCGTCGGCGCGCTTTCCCGCCCGGCGGGACACGATCCCCGGCTGGGCCAACTGGAACGTCGCCAGCACGACCGAGCGGGCCTACCTGCGGCGCTCGGACAACTACCGCTATCGGACCTGGGATCCGGGCGCGGGTGACAACGCGGCGATGCTCTTCGAGGCGGTCTTCGACGACGACCCGAGGACGATCGACGCGATCGACGTCCGGATCGAGGTGTCTCAGGCCTATCGCGAGGACGAGATCTTCGTCTACGCGTGGAACGATCGCGACGGACGCTACGAGATCCTCGGGCGCATGTCTGGCACCTGGGACCGCATGCTCTCCTTCTCCCTCGCCAGCGACCCGTCCCGCTACCTCGATGCCGACGGCCGCTTCACGCTCTTCGTCGTCAACCAGGACAACTACGGCTACCAGGCCTACATCAAGGTCGACTACCTGCAGATCCAGCTCCAGACGTCCGTTCCGCATTTCTCGCTCGACCACTCGACCACGGTCACGACCTGCGACCGGGCCGAGATCACGATCGAGAAGCAGAACGCGGAGCACGACCGCGACTCGGACTACATGGGCACGATCGAGATCACGACCTCGACCGGCGAGGGCACCTGGACGCTGGTGAGCGGCAAGGGGGACTTGACGGATCTCGGTGGCGGGCGCGCCCGATACGTCTTCGCGGACGACGACGATGGTCGGGTCCGGGTCGGACTCGTGCATCCGAGTGCGGGCGCCGTCGAGCTCTCGGTGACCGACGGCGTGTACCAGGTCGGGGCCGGGGAGCCGACGACGCTCTATTTCCAGGCGCCCGGCGTCGAGACCGTCCGCGACGAGTTCGACACCTACTCCTACTCGGGCAACAACGGCACCCGGAGCTGGTCCGGCGACTGGATCGAGGTAGGCGAGTCGAACGGCTACTCGACCGACTACACGACGGTCAGCAGCAACCGATGCGCCGCGGGGCTCTGCCTCCGGATCGGCACGCCCTTCTCGGGCTACACGACCTTCTCGAATCGGGGCGCGCGCCGGGCGGTCGACCTCTCGGGCGCGAGCCGGGCGACGCTCACCTTCTCCTACCTCCGCGGATACGTCACGGGGTCGGGGGTGGCCTCCGTCCAGGTCTCGCGCGACGGCGGGGCGACGTTCAGCACGCTTGCGACCTACCCGCTCACGGGCAACACCAGCTCGCCCGTCGCACAGTCCTTCGACATCACGTCCTGGATCTCGAAGGACACCCAGATCCGCTTCGTCGCCTCGGTCACGAACGCCGCCGCCTCGATCTACCTGGACGACGTGCAGATCCGCTACGAGACGACCTGTACGACCCAGGACTATCTGGTCATCGACCACGACGGCGAAGCGATCCACTGTCAGGAGGAGCCCTTCGGCGTCTCCGTCATGACCGCGGGCGACATTCCACAGACGACCTACACCGAGACCATCACGCTCTCGACCGGCGTCGGCACGGGTCGCTTCACCAGCGCCAGCACGAACCAGGGCAGCTTCTCCGATGCGGATCCGACCGACGGGCTCGCGAGCTACACGTTCGTCGCGGCCGACGCCGGCGTCGCCCGCTTCGGCGTCGTGTACGCGGGCGACGGGAGCGGCTCCGGCACGAGCCTCGACCTCGACGCCTACGAGCCCGCCCGCCCTTCAGTCCAGGACGACGATCGCGAGGGGCTCCTCACGTTCTCCGCCTCGGGCCTCGTCCTGACCGCCAATCCCCTTCCGAATCCCCCGCCCACGATCGTCGACGACCCGATCGTCGCCACCGTCGCGGGACGACCCTTCCCGATCCACGTCGCCGCCCACGGCACGACCAGTGCGAATCCGGAGTGCGGGATCATCGAGAGCTATTCGGGCGCGATGAAGCTCACGCTCTGGAGCGACTACCACGACCCGACGACGGGCACGCGGCCGATCGTCGTCGATGGCGTGGCGATCGGCGGACGACAGACCGATGCGACGACCCTCGCGGTCGAGTTCGTGAACGGGCAGGCGAAGCTCGTCGCGAGCTACAAGGACGTCGGACGCGTCCAGCTGCACGCGCGACTCGAGAGCAGCCTCGCCGCCAGCGCGCTCCCCACCGGCTCGACGGATGCCTTCGTGAGCCGACCGGCGGACCTCCTCGTCGAATCGATCGCGCGGCCCGACGGCTCGACGAATCCCGGCGCCGCGACGCCCGACGGCGCGGTCTTCCTGGGCGCGGGCGAGCCATTCCGCGCGACCATCCGGGTCGTGGATGCCGACGGGGACCCGACGCCGAACTTCGGGCGCGAGGTGAACGCGGAAGGCCTCCGTCTGGTCTCCGCGGAGCTCGTCGCCCCGGCCGGCGGGCGCAACGGCACGGCCGACGACGGCGCGCTCGTGAACGGCAGTCTGCTCTCCCCCGACAAGGAGCCGGGCGTGTTCACCGGATCGGCCTTCGGCTTCGACGAGGTCGGCGCGATCCGACTCGAGGCCCACGTCGCCGACGGCGACTACCTCGGCACCGGCGACGTGACCGGCACGCGCTCGGGGATCGTGGGCCGGTTCACGCCGAGCCGCTTCGAGGTCACGGCGAACGCGCCGCGCTGGCAGTCGGGCTGTGCGTTGGGCGCGTTCACCTGGGCCGGCCAGCCTCTCGGCTTCGTCGCCGGGGCAGAGCCGATCCTCACGGTGCAGGCCGTCAACGCCGCCGGTGGTGCGACCTGGAACTACGCCGGGACGTGGTGGCGGCTCACGAACGCATCCCTGGCGAACCGGACCTACTCGATCGATCGCGGCAGCCTCGACGTCTCGGGCCTGCCGCCCACGACACAGGATCCCGTCGTCACCGGTCAGACGGGCGGCGTCGGCACGCTCCGCTTCTCCGCCGGCGACGGCGTGTCGGTCGAACGACAACCCTCCTTCGCTCCCTTCGACGCGGAGATCGAGCTGGCGATCGACGTGCTCGACCTCGACGGCGTCGCCTGGCCGTCGAATCCGTTCCGGGTGGGCGGCACGCAGCCCGGCACGGGCATCGCGTTCGACGTGTCGAAGCGCATCCAGCTCGGCCGCCTCCGCTTCGAGAACGCCGCGGGCTCGGAGCTCCTCGACCTGTCGATGCGGTTGGGCACGCAGGTCTTCGATGGCACGGCCTTCGTGGACGACGACGACGACAGCTGCAGCCTCGTGCGCGAGACCCACCTCGCACTCGTGCGCACGCCCGCAACGCTCGCGACCGATCCGACGATCGCGAACCAGCCCCTGCTGGCGGGCGACGCCGGCCTCCGGCTGTCGACACCGAATGCGGTCGGCGAGGTCGAGATCACGGTCGACCTCGGTCCGGGTGGCGCGAACCTGCCCTGGCTGCGATTCGACTGGCCGGAGGACGGTGCCCTCGACGGTGTGCTCGACGACGATCCCCGCGCCCGGGCCAGCTTCGGCATCTGGGGCGGGCGTGACGGCGTGATCTATCAGCGCGAGGTCTACTGAATCGCGCCGGCCGGAGTGGTCCACTTCGCCGCGTTGACACCCCAACAGCGCCCCGGTACGTTGCGCCGCCTCGCCGGTGGTGGGCGTAGCTCAGTTGGTTAGAGCGCCGGATTGTGATTCCGGAGGTCGCGGGTTCGACCCCCGTCGCCCACCCCAGGCGCGGCTCGCCGCCCGGCGAGCCCGGCCCCGGCACACGTCCCGTCGCGACGTCGATCCGGGCCTTCACCCGAAGCACCTCCGCAGTCCGCCCGATCGATCCGCCGCGCCGGGCGGCCGATGGACCCCGCGATGTCCGTCGAGACCTGGCCGCTCTCCCAGACCCTCGCGCTCTCCCTCGGCGGCCTGCTCTACGTCGCGGGCGGGCTTCGCTTCCGACGTTGGGCGGTCGAGGATCGGGCCGGGATCCCGCGCTACTCCGAGCGTGTCGAGACCGTGATGCTCTGGATGGTCTACTCGGGGCTGATCGCGATGGCGATCGTGGTCTTCAAGCAGACGCTTCGGCATCTCTGACGGCGGGCGACCCGCGTGCTCCGGGCCCTCGGAGCGTCGCGAGGCGCTCGGCCGGCCGCGAACGCACGATCGCCCCGAACCGGGCCCGTAGGCCCCGTCCGAGGCGATCGAGAGTCGTGCCAGGCAGCGCGCGCACGGCGCCCTGCCCGGGTGGTTCCTAGTGGCCGCCGATCGGATCCGCCCAGAGATAGCGGGCGGGGCGGAGGACGAGCTGATCGAAGGGCGTGCCGATCTCGTGGGGCCGCGTCACGAGCACGATCGGCATCGACGCCAGGAAGAGCCCCGTTCCGACCACGAGGCTCACGAATCCCGCCGGTCGGAGAAGGAGCACGTCGACCGCGGGCGGCGCGTTCGCCGCGTCGCTCTGGGAGCGCGTCTGGGCCACCGCCGTCGTCGTGAAGGTCGTCGTCAGCAGGAGCGTGGCCGCGATCACGGCCGCGATTCGTCGGACCCGAGTGGACATTTCCTGTCCTCCAAATGCTAGTCTCCGGCCTCATCGGTCGGCGCCCTGCGCCGCTGAACCCCCTCCCTCACCCCCACCCGACAATCCCGATCCGGTCCCCGGTCCGCCGTGGGTGCCCGGGCCCGAGGCACCGATGGCCAACTGGCAGATGTTCACCCGAGCCCATTGCGCGATCTACCGTGGCACCCGCGGGCTGATCGGCGGCAATCTGATCGGGATCAAGATGCTCCTGCTGACCACGCGCGGGCGGAAGACCGGACGGGATCGCACCCTCCCCCTCGCCTACGTCGAGTACAAAGGGGACCTCGTGATCGTCGCGTCGAACGGGGGCTCGTCGCGCGACCCGGCCTGGTGGCTGAACCTGAAGGCAGCCGAGACCGCCCGGGTCCAGGTCGGCGGCGAGCGTTTCGAGGTCGGCTGGTCCCTCGCGCCGCCCGAGGAGCGCATGGAGTACTGGCGTCGCCTCCAGGCCGCCATCCCCGCCCATCGCAAGTACCGCTTCCGCACCGATCGTGAGATTCCGATCGTACGGCTCCATCGCCGGGCCGCCGCCTGGACGACGCGCCCGCTGGAAGGCGCGCCCCGACGCGCCGCGACGGCCTGAACGCGCTCCGCGTCACGTCCTGACGCGTGACGCGCAGGAGTTCGTCCCGTCCGCGACGCGCAGCACGGCGGCCCCCGTCAGCCGGCCGCTGCGCAGGCGCTCGAGCGCATCGTTCGCCTCGGCGAGTGCGAAGACCTCGGTCTCGCATCGTACGGGCACGCGCGGTGCCAGCGCGAGGAACTCGCGCGCATCCGCGCGCGTGAGATTCGCCACCGAGCGGATCACCCGCTCCTCCCACAGGTCGCGGTAGGGGAAGCCGGGGATGTCGGACATGTGGATGCCCCCGCAGACCACGACGCCCCCCTTCCCGACGACGCGCAAGGCCGCCGGAACGAGCGCGCCGACCGGCGCGAACAGGATCGCCGCGTCGAGCGTCCGGGGCGGCGACTCGTCCGAGCCACCGGCCCAGACCGCGCCCACGGAGCGTGCGAAGGCCTGCGCCGCCTCGTCCCCGGGCCGCGTGAACGCGAAGACCTCGCGACCCTCGAAGCGCGCCACCTGTGCCACGAGGTGCGCCGCAGCGCCGAAGCCGTAGATTCCGAGTCGACGCGCGTCGCCCGTCATGCGCAGCGCCCGATGGCCGATCAGCCCCGCGCAGAGCAGCGGGGCCGCCTCGACGTCGTCGTAGGCATCGGGAATCGGGAAGCAGTAGCGCGCGTCGGCGATCGTCCACTCCGCATAGCCCCCGTCGATCTGGTAGCCCGTGAAGCGCGCGTGATCGCAGAGGTTCTCGAGACCGCGTCGGCACGGCTCGCATTCGCCGCAGGTGTACCCGAGCCAGGGCACACCGACCCGCTCGCCCGGCGAAAGGCCCGCGACGCCGGGGCCCAGCGCCTCGACCCGCCCCACGATCTCGTGGCCCGGCACGATCGGCAGCACGGGATCGGGCAGCTCGTCGTCGACCACGTGCAGATCCGTCCGGCAGACGCCACAGGTCGAGACGGCGACGCGCACCTGTCCGGGGCCCGGATCGGGGCGCGGCCGCTCCTCCGCACGCAGGCCGGCTCCATCGCCGTGATATCGCATCGCGAGCATGCGGGTATTCTACGCGGTGCCCGCCCGGGCGCGTGGCCCACTCAAGCACGCGCGAGGTCGGGTCGATCCGGACGCTCGGGAGACGGCCCATGCGCATTCTCGTCTGTCCGCCTCGTCATTTCGCCGTCGACTACGTGATCAACCCCTGGATGGAGGGGCAGATCGGACGGGTCGACCGCGCGCTCGCCGAGCGGCAGTGGAACGAGCTCGTCGCGGGCTTCGCCCGCCATGCCACGATCGAGCAGGTCGACCCGCGCCCCGGCAGTCCCGACATGTGCTTCACGGCGAACGCCGGCCTGGTCGCCCACGGCCGCGTCGTGCCGGCGCGCTTCCGCATGCCCGAGCGGGCCGCGGAGGAGCCGCCCTTCGCCGACTGGTTCGCACAGGCCGGCATCGAGCTCGTCGCGCTGCCCGGCGAGGATCCCTTCGAGGGCGAGGGCGACGCGCTCTTCCAGCCCGGCGAGCCGCTGCTCTGGGCGGGCTACGGCGTACGCACCGCCCTCGAGACCCACGTGACCCTGGGCGAGACCTTCGGCGTCGACGTCGTCTCGCTCCGCCTGGTCGATCCGCGCTTCTACCACCTCGACACGTGCTTCGCGCCCCTGCCCGAGGGTCGTCTGCTCTACTACCCCGCCGCCTTCGACGAGCGCAGCCAACGCGACATCGCGCGACGCATCCCCGCCGAGCGGCGCCTCGCGGTCGAGGATCGCGACGCGATCGGCTTCGCCTGCAACGTGCTGCGGATCGGCCAGCACCTCTTCCTCAACCAGGCCTCGGATCCGCTGCGGGCGGCACTCGCGGCATGGGGCTTCGAGACGCACGTGCATCCCGTCGGCGAGTTCCTGAAGGCCGGCGGTGGCGTCAAATGCCTCTCGCTCCTGCTGGATCAGCCGCCCTTCGATCCGATCGTGCCGAGCCCGCCCTCCGCGATCCGCTCGACCCGCGTCGAGCTCGAAGGCCACCTGCTCGACACCGGCGGACTGAACCGGGCCCTCGACGTCGTGACCGAGGCCGGAGGCAGCTTCCGCGTCACGCGGCTCTCGCTCGCCGAGCGCAAGGACCAGGAGTCGCGGGTCGAGCTGCACGTGGTCGCCCCGACCGCCGAGCGGCTCGACGGCGTCGTGTCGGAGCTGATGGCGGTCGGTGCGCGGACGCCGCATGCGGAGCGGGCGGCGCGGGTCGAGGTCGTGACGCAGGTCGGTGTCGCGCCCGAGGGCTTCTACTCGACCACGATCTACCCGACGGAGATCCGGCTGGGCGCGCGATGGGCGCCGGTCGCCCGACAGCGCATGGACGCGGTGGTGGTCGTCGGGCGGGAGGGCGAGACGCCGCGCTGCACGCTGATCCGGGATCTCGTGCCCGGCGATCGGGTCGTCTGCGGCGTGGAAGGCGTGCGCGTGCGCTTTCCCGAGGCGAAGCGCTCGGGCGACTTCGGCTTCATGAACGCGAGCGTGAGCAGCGAGCGACGGGTCGAGTCGACGGTCAAGGAGATCGCCTGGGAGATGCGCCGCATCCGGGACCGCGGCGGCCGGATCGCCGTCGTGGCGGGTCCCGTCGTCGTGCACACGGGCGGCGGTCCGCACCTCGTGCGGTTGATCGAGTCGGGCTACGTGCAGGCCCTGCTCACGGGCAACGCGCTGCCCGTGCACGACATCGAGCACGACCTCTTCGGCACCTCCCTGGGCGTCGACCTCGCCCGGGGCAAGCCCGTCCACGAAGGCCATCGCAACCATCTCATCGCCATCAACCGCGTCCGCGCCGCCGGCGGCATCCGTCCAGCCGTCGAGAGCGGCGTGATTCGCGGCGGCATCATGCACGCCTGCGTACGCAAGCGGGTCCCTTTCGTGCTCGCGGGATCGATCCGAGACGACGGCCCGCTGCCCGACACGATCATGGACCTCGAACGCGCCCAATCGGCCTACGCGCGGGCGATCGAGGGCGTCGACATGATCCTGATGCTCTCGTCGATGCTCCACGCGATCGGCACCGGGAACATGACGCCCGCCGGCGTGCGAATGATCTGCGTCGACATCAGCCCCGCCGTCGTGACGAAGCTCGCCGATCGCGGATCGCTCGAGTCGATCGGCGTCGTGACGGACGTCGGTCTCTTCCTGAACCTGCTGGCGCGGGAGATCGCGGGCGCGGACGACTGATCGGGTCGCCCCGACTCAGCGCTCGCCGAAGCGCTCCTCGAGATAGCGGACGATGTCCTCGGACTCGGGCATCCACTCGACGTCGCCGTCCGCGGACTCGATGCGCAGCACGGGCACCTGGCCGCGTCCGGTCGCTTCGACGAGCTCGCGACGCCGCTCGGACTCCTGCATCGTGTTCCGCAGCGGGACGTCGAGATCGAGCGCCTCGATCGCCCCCAGCACGCGTCGGCAATACGGACATTGCGGATACCCGTAGAGCGCGAGTCCCCGCACGTCCTCGCGCCCGCCTGCCTTCGCTGCCATCCCCGTCTCCTCGTCCCGGGCGCGCGAGCGCGAGCGCCGTCGACCCCGCCCCTCGGTGCGTCGCGGCCGCTCCCTCCGCTCGCGGCGGGCGGAATCTAGCGTCGGTCGACGTTCGGATCGGATCGCCGCCGTCGGGATCCCGACGCCCCGCGGCCGCGCCCGGCTCGAGGGCGGCCGGCCGTCTCCCGCCGGCGCACCCGAAACCCGCCGTCCGTCCAAGGGTTTTCCGACCGTCCACGACCCGGAACCCCGGCCCGGACCGCTGGCACGCATCCTGCGAAAGCGCCCGCCGAGGGGGGCGCGATGATGGACTTCGAGGCGGGCCACGACGACTGGCTCGGCGCATGCCTGGCCGAGGGCGGCGGCGTCGAGCTGGAGCTCGGGACGTTGATCGCCGCGGCGAGCGGCTGGACCGAGGACGAGCTGGAGCTCGACGACTTCGTGACCAGCCTCGTCGACACGGGTCGCGTGCGGCTCGCGATCGGCTGAGTCGCGCGGGTCGCCCGCACGACGCGTCACACAAGGCCGCGCCATGCGCCATGCGGGCCCGAACGCCAGGCTGCGACGGCGGGCGCGCCACGACTTTCCGGAGACCGCTTCGCGCTCGGGCGTCGCATTCGCGCCTTTCCAGCCGGTCTCCCACCGAATCCTGCGCCGCACGGGCCGCGATGAAATTGATGCGCCATGGGCTTCCTGATAGGCTTGCGCCTCGCAATCGACCGAGGCGAGAGCCCGCTCACGGAAAGCACCCATGGCACGACTCAACGACCACTACCTCAAGCTGGCCGCCGGCTATCTCTTCCCCGAGATCGCGCGGCGCATGGACGCCTTCAAGAAGGCCAACCCCTCGGCCGACGTGATCAAGCTGGGCATCGGCGACGTCGTGCTGCCCCTCGCATCCGCGGTGCGCGAGGCGATGCACGCGGCGATCGACGAGATGGCGACCGCCGAGGGCTTCCGCGGCTACGGCCCCTCCGAGGGCTACGACTTCCTGCGCGAGGCGATCGCCGAGCACGACTTCGCGAGCCGCGGCGTCCGCGTGGACCCGTCCGAGATCTTCGTCTCGGATGGATCGAAATGCGACAGCGCCAACATCCAGGAGATCTTCGCCCCGGACGCGACCCTCGCGGTCTCGGATCCGGTCTATCCCGTCTACGTCGACACGAACGTGATGGCGGGTCGGACGGGCGCGCCGGACGAGAGCGGCCGCTACGCGGGCATCGAGTACCTCCCCTGCACGGAGGAGAGCGGCTTCCTGCCCTCTCTCCCCACGCGCCCCGTCGATCTCGTCTACCTCTGCTCGCCCAACAACCCGACCGGAACCGTCGCGTCGAAGGCCGAGCTCGCGAAGTGGGTCGAGTGGGCCCGTGCGAACGAGGCCATCCTGCTCTTCGACGCCGCCTACGAGCGCTTCATCACGGGCGACTACCCGCACTCGATCTTCGAGATCGAGGGCGCCCGGGAGTGCGCGATCGAGTTCCGCAGCTTCTCGAAGACCGCCGGCTTCACGGGCATCCGCTGCGCGTACATCGTGATTCCGAACGAGCTCATGGGCCGGGACGCGAAGGGCAACGCCGTGCCCGTCGCGAAGCTCTGGAGCCGTCGCACGAACACGAAGTTCAACGGCGTCCCCTACCCCGTACAGCGCGGCGCCGAAGCGATCTACTCGGAAGAAGGACGCAAGGAGATCCAGGCGAACGTCGACTACTACATGGCGAACGCCGGGCTGATCCTGTCGGGTCTCTCGAAGGCCGGCTTCAAGACCTTCGGTGGCGTCGACGCGCCCTACGTCTGGCTCAAGACGCCCGACGGCATGGACTCGTGGCAATTCTTCGACGCGCTGCTCTCGAAGGCGAACGTCGTCGGCACGCCGGGCTCGGGCTTCGGGGCCTGCGGCAAGGGCTACTTCCGGCTCTCGGCCTTCGGGATGCGCTCGAAGGTCGAAGAGGCGATCGATCGCATCACGCGCACCTTCGGCTGAGCACGGCCCGGGGCCTCGGCGGGCCGGCGGCCGGCTCCGAGGCGCGCCCGTCGCGGCCTATGCGCGGTCCGGCCCGGGCGCGCCCGGACCTTCTTCGAAGGGCGCGTCTTCGAAGGGCGCGTCCTGCGTGCCGAGCATCGCGCGGATGCGATCGGCGACGCGCCCCACCTCGGAGACCGGCGGCGGCGCGAATCCCGCGAGGTCGGCTGCGCGGATCGGTGCGCGCAGCAATCGGGCGTGACCGCCCCGCACCAGCCGTCCGCGCAGCGACTCGACGTCGCGTCGCGGACGCACGACGCCGCGGGCGATCCATCGCGCGGCGAGCAGCTCGAGCCCCTGCTGCGGGCGGGTCGTGCCGCGATCGTTCTCCGGTCGGGCGTTCGCGCGGGCCACGAGGGCATCGACGAGCGCGTCCGCCACGCGACGCATCGGACCGCGTGCGACGGCGCGCTGGGGCGCGAGGAAGACGGGGCGACCGGTCGCACAGAGCTCCGCCACGGCGGTCTCCCCGAGGCCGGCCATCACGAAGATCTCCGCCGACTCGAGGATGGCCGACCACGCGCGTTCTCCGGGACGCTGCTCCGGGGTGTCGCGGTGGACCAGGGCGGCTCGACCGAGACCGCGCAGACAGCGCGCGAGCACCTCGGGCGACGCGTGCCGGCTCGCGGAGACGACGACCGATGCGCCCAGACCGGCCGCGCTGTCACGCACGAGGCGGCCGAGCGCCTCGGCCGAAGCGCCGTCGAGGCCGAGCATGGAGGTGCCGCTGCCGATCAGGAGCGCGATCCGCGGCCCGGGAATCCCCGCCAGCCGCTCGCGCCAGATCGGCGAGACGCCGCGCGGGCCCCCCGCTCGCACCGGCGCACTCGCGACGAGCGGGCGCTCGACGATCATCCGGTCGGGATGTGGAAAGAGCATGGCGCCGCGGGGCGTCACGGCGAGATCCACCGCCTCGACGGGCGTCGATGCCTTCGCGCCGAGCGCGACCACCCGCGTACGACCCCGCGATCGCTCGCGGAGACGACGCGCCGCGGGCGCCGCCGCCCGCCCCGCCACGATCAGCAGGTCGGGCCAGGACGCCTGCGGCTCGGGCTCCGGATGCGCGTCGCCGGGCTCGCCGCGCAGTCGGGCGAGCAGGCCGCGTCGACCGCGCCGCTCGGCCCCGGGTCCCGGCGTGATCGATTCGGCGGGCCAGCCGAGCTCGCGCACGAGCGCCTCGACCTGCGCTTCGTTGCCCGGCGCGCCGTCGGTCAGCGTCCAGACGAGGGGTGGCGTCGCATCGTGCCGCGGACCGCCGCTCGCCACGTGGATCCGCTCCGGCGCGAAGGCCTTGCCGCGCGTCGTCATCAGCTCCCAGGCGATCCCGGGATGGCGCGCCGCCGCCACCTCGAAATGCGAGCGCCACCAATCGGGCGTGTGCACCGTCCCCTGCGGCGGCAGCAGGAGTCGCCGGCGCGGCGGCGACTCGGGACAGCGCACGCCGACGAAGACACCGCGGCGCGCGGCACGGAAGAGCGAGTCGATCAGCCACGGCACGTCCCAGACCGGCAGCGCCTCGAGTCCGTCGACGCAGACGACGACGTCCGATCGCGCGTCGTCGCCCCGTGCGAGGAGCTCGAGCAGACCGACGCGGCGCTCGACGTCGAGGCCGAAGCGCGCGGGACGCTGCGTCGCGTCGCCGCGCAGATCGGGCGCGAGCTCGAGCAGCGACGCGGCCTTCGTGCGACGGACGATCGCCTCGACCGCCGCGGCGAGCTCGCCGGAGACGCCGATGCCGCTGCCCATCTCGCCGACCGGCAGCTCGCCCAATCGCTCGACGACGCGTGCGAAGCCTCGACTCGGCTGCTCGCGCGTGAAGAACTCGAATCCGCGGGCGATCGCCTCGCGCTCGAGGTCGTGCCACAGCTGCGTGTAGTGCCCTTCCTGGTAGACGAAGCGCTCGGGGAAGGGACGCCAGGGCTGGGTATGGAGCGTGGTGTAGTGCAGGAGATGGCTATGCCCGGGCTCGAACTCCTCGTCGCGCGCGTTCCAATGCGGATCGAGGTCGCCACGCACCCCCGCGGCCTTCGTCGCCTTGCGCAGCAGCGAACGCTTCCAGGCGTGGCGCGCCTCCTGGAGCGTCCAGACCGGAGCCATGCGCTCGCAGTCGATCAGCATGACCGACGATTCCGTATCGCTGATCGCGAGGTAGCCCCTGCCGCCGAGATCGAGATCGAAGAGCTCGCCCGGGTCGGTCAGGTAGATCTCGTCCTCGTCGTTGTAGATCGCCCGCCCACGGAAGCCCATGAGCGCGGGGATCGCGAAGCGGTAGTTCGTGAAGCCGGTCGTCCAGCCGCGACGATCGAAGCCGTCGAGCTCGCTCATGAGATGGATGCGGACCTCGCGCGCGGGATCCCGCACCTTCTCGATCGACCAGCCGAAGACCCGGTTCGCGCGGTACTGCGCGGGCTCCGTGCCGAGGAAGATCTCGACCGGCGGCCGACCGGAGGGCACCACGCCCGGGCGCACGGGCAGCACGACGCATTCCATCTCGGCGCGCAGGGCCGCGCCGTCGTGTCTCGGGTCGGGCATGCTGATCCCTCGTCGGGCGGGGTCGCCCCGTCGGCTCCGCATGGACCGACGCGGATGGAGACGGTTGGACCGGGCGGGGGGATCCGGAGACGCGCGAGTCTACAACAGGCCCGAAGCGACGACGCATCGCCCCGATCGATGGCTCAACCCCTCAGAATTGCGCCGATTTCGGGCTCGCCATCGGCCGCCCTCCCATTCCGGCGCCGGGACGGACCCGGGATCCCTCGACGCCTCGCCCGATCCGGGCATACTTACGGCCGCGTGCCGGACGCCGAAGCGCACCGTGGGGGGCTGTGACGAATCCGGGGCGGGGCCCATTCGGGCATCCGATCACCGAGCCGAACGCCCCCCGCACCCGCGCTTGCGACGACCCGTGCCGCGTAGGGGCCCGCGAGGCCCCGGGCCGGCAGCGGCTACGAGGGGGGACGGCTCTCCGCCCGACGAGGCAGGGAGCCTGCGCGCGCGCACGGCGGAATGGAAGCGGCCAATGCGGTCGCGCCAATGCGCCGAACGAGACATGCGCCGAAGGAGAGAGGACGCGAATGCGGATTGGCAAGATTCCGGTCGGCGATGGAGCGCCGCTGGTCCTGATCAGTGGACTGAACGTGATCGAGAACGAGGCGGACACGATCGAGGTCGCCCGGACGATCCAGCAGCTCGCCGAGAAGTACGACTTCCCGGTCGTGTTCAAGGCCTCCTTCGACAAGGCCAACCGCTCGCGACACGACTCCTTCCGCGGCCCCGGGATCGACGAGGGCCTGCGCACGCTGGCGGCCGTGAAGACCGAGACGGGCATGCCGATCCTCACGGACGTGCACGACCCGAGCCAGCCGAAGCTCGCCGCGCAGGTCGCCGACATCATCCAGGTACCCGCCTTCCTGATGCGTCAGACCGATCTGATCGCCGCCTGCGCCGCGGCGGGCCGCCCCGTGAATCTGAAGAAGGGGCAATTCATCGCCCCCCACGACATGGGCCACGCCGTCGACAAGCTCAAGCACTTCGGCTGCGACGACGTGCTGATCACGGACCGCGGCACCTGCTTCGGCTACAACAACCTCGTGACCGACATGCAGGGTCTCGTGCAGATGCGCTCGTTCGCTCCCGTCTGCTTCGACGCGACCCACGCCGTGCAGTACCCCGGCGCGAACGGCGGCTCGTCGGGCGGCGATCGCCGCTTCGTCGCGCCGCTCGCGCGAGCCGCAGTCGCCGCCGGGATCGACGCCCTCTTCATCGAGGCGCATCCCGATCCCGAGCACGCGCCCTGCGACGGCCCGAGCCAGATCAGCTTCGAAGAGCTCGACCGCTTGCTCGCCGAGGTGCGCGCGATCGACTCGGCGCTGCGCGAGACGCGGGCGGCCTGGTCCTGAGCTCCGCCACCGGGATCGGTGGCGAAGCCCGCATGCGCCCGGCCGAGGGGCCCGATGTCGGTGGGTCGCCGTCCGGGGTCGCCCGGCCGCGCGTGGCCGTCGTACTCGCCGGGCGTCGCGGTGGGCCGGATGCCCTCGCCGAGGCGGCGGGCGCGGTCCATCGGGCGCTGCTCGAGATCGAGGGCCAGCCGATGCTCGTGCGCGTCGTCGAGCGCCTGCTCGCGTGGCCGTCGATCGAGCACGTGATCGTGAACATCGACGCGCCCGAGCTCGCCCGCGCGGAGCCCGCCCTCGCGCGTCGCGTCGCCGCCGGCGAGGTCACGCTGCTCGGGAGCACGGCCTCGCCGAGCCGCAGCGTGCTCGAGAGCCTCGACGCGGCACGGCTCGAGCACCAGCCAGTGCTCGTGACGACCGCGGACCACGCCCTGCTCGACGAGCACATGCTCGCGCGCTTCCTCGAAGGTGCCGAGGCGGCGGCGCCGGATCTCGCCGTCGCCCTCGTCTCCCGGCGCACGATCGAGGCCCGCTTCCCGACCGCGCGCCGGACCTACCTGCGCTTCCGCGACGGCGCCTACTCCGGCGCGAACCTCTTCCTGTTCCGCACGCCCGCCGCCCGACGGGCGGCCCTCTTCTGGCAAAGGGTCGAGCAGGAGCGGAAGCGTCCCTGGCGGATCGCGAAGGCGTTCGGCTGGCTCGACCTGATCCTCTTCGTGACGCGCAGGCTGACGCTCGACCAGGCTCTCGTGCGTGCCTCGCGGCGGATCGGTGCCCAGGCGCGCGCGATCCCGCTCGACATCGCGGAGGCCGCCGTCGACGTGGACAAGCTCGAGGACCTCGTGCTCGTCCGCCGGATCCTCGACGAGCGTGCCGTTACGGCGCGGGGTGCATGACGAGCGGCTCGTCGACGGCCACGAACTCGCCCGACGCGGCGTCGTAGCCGCGCACCTCCGCAGCGATGCGGAAGCGCCCGGATGGCGACCCGGCGTCGTCGCCCTTTCGTTCCTCGACCGTGTAGACGTGGTAGCGCGCGCGCTTCTCCGGGCGGCTGCCGACCTCGGAGCTACTCGGGACGCCGATCACGGGAATCGGACCGTCGGGACCTGCGAGGAAGCCGACCCGCCGACGATGCTTGTGTCCGTGCAGGACGAGCGACGCCCCGGCGCGCTCGAGGACGGATCGCAGGGCCGCGCCATCCTCCAGTCGACGTCGGGGGGGCTCCATCGCCTCGATCACGGGGTGGTGCACGAGGACGACCCGACACAGGCCGATCCGCCCGAGCTCGACCAGCAGCCGTTCGAGCCGCTCGAGCTGTGCGCTCCCGAGCCGTCCCCCCGCGCGGAAGATCGGCGTCGGCACGGCGGAGCAGAGCCCGACGACCGCCAGCCGCCCCTCGACCCGCAGCGTGGGATAGTCCGCATGCCTCGGAGCCCGATCGCGTGCGGGCGGGTCGACCACGCAGGCCGCGAGCGCAGGCGCGAGCGTGTCGCGCGACTGTCCTCGCAGATACGCCGCCCACTCGTCCCACGACTCGGCGGCGGGCACGGGCACGTAGCAGTCGTGATTGCCCGGCACGAGGAAGACGGCCTCGGGCTCCCCGAGCTCGGCCAGGTGCCCGCGCGCGGCGCGAAACTCCTGGGGCAGCGAGACGTGGGTCAGGTCCCCGGTCACGAGCACCCGCCGTACGCCGCGCGCCCGCAGATCCCGGAACGCGGCGCGGAGCACCGCCGGGTCGTGGTGGTGCCGCCGGCGGAGCGCCCAGGAGGCCCACCCCGAGAGCCGCTTCGGTCGCAGGAGTCCGCGGCCTCCCCCGACCAACGTGGTGGCGTGCCAGTCGGAGAGGTGTGCGAAACGGATCGGCTCGGACAATCACGCCCCCGGTTGGCGCGGCCGGACGGATCGGCCCATGGCGGGCCGTGTGATAGCCTCGATCCCGCTCGATCGAAACCGGAGCGCGGATCGCAGCCTCATCCATCATCCCGGCAGCGAGGCCCTTCCCTGATTCCCGGGATCATCGGGCCAGGCTCGCGACGGACGCCCGTCCCGCGACGCGGAGATTCCGATCCATCGTGACTGAGCAGTCCCCCCGCGGCCGCCCCCGCACCCCGGCGCCATCGACCGGCCCCGCACCCGCTCGCGTCGGGACGCGCCGAACGGGCTGCCTCGTGCTGGCTCTGGCGCTCGGCGCCTGGCTCCCGGCCCTCGCCCGGGCCGGCGCGCCGGGCCCCGAGGAGCCGCCCCCCGGCCTCGCGAGGTCGACCGGAACCGAGTCGCCGTCGTCCGCACCCGCCGACCCGAGCCTGCCTCCGCCGGCCCCCGAGCGTGGGCGACCCGACGTCGCGCCCTTGCCGCCCGCGCCCGTGCTGGACCCGTCCGCGCGCTGGCTCGATGGGGACGACGCGAGCGAGTACTGGACGCTCTACGTCGAGCTCGACAGCGGGCATCGCATCAGCCAGCGATTCCTGCTGACGAACGCCGGACCGGGCGAGCACACCGCCGTCGCCGTCGGCCATCTGACCGAGCCGGGGCGCCCCCCCTTCCGCTACGAGAACGGACGCCGCGAGGGAAGCTGGACGGCCTCTCCGGACCGCCTCTTCTTCGACATCGCCGCCAGCCATCTCGATCTGCATCGCCCCCGCGGCGAGCTCCGCATCACCAAGGACGAGATCGAGATCCGGCTCTTCTTCGACTTCCCCGAGCGGGGCGGCGTCGCCGTGCCCAGGGACCGACTCCCCCCCAGCTACGCCATCGACGTCCTCGCGATCGCGTCCCCGACCGAGGGAACGATCCTGGCCCCCTGGATGACCACCCCGCTCGCTACGCGCGGCCGCACCTGGCTCGCGCATACCTGGATGAGCCGGGACGAGGCGGAGCTCGTGGACCGGCGCATCGACGTCTACGGATCCGGCGCTCAGGGACACTTCTACGGCCTGCAGCTGGTGCGGGGCCAGGGCTTCGAGCGGGCCTGGTACGTCCTCCGGGACCGTCGGGGACGCGCCCTGGACGGGGGCGGCAATCCGCCTGCCAGCTGGCAGGAGACGTGGCCCGCGGGAGGCCCGAGGGGGAGCTACCCGATCCCGTCTCTCGTCCGCTTCTCGGATCTGACTCGTTCGGGGCGAATCCACCTCGGATCGGAATGGCTCCGCTACGACCCGCTGGACGTGATTCCTCAGCCGTTCCAGTGGTTCTTCCGAAGGAAGTCCAGACCCCAGGAGGTCTGGGCGGACGCGCGGATCGAGGTTACCGTTGCGCCCGCGCCGGAAACCCCGTCCCTCCCCCAATCCGGCGAATCCGAGAGTCCAACGAACTCCAAACGGGAGACCGAAGACGAGGCTGCGCATCGCAGCGTGACGGGTGTGGCTTCCATCACGTTCTTGAATCCGAGTTCCGGCCGCTGAATCTCTTCGGTCCGGGCTCCGCGAGCCCCGTCCTTCACCCGATCGACACGAGCGTCCTCGTCGGGCGGTGACACGTCATCGCCGAGAGATCAGGCCCGAGAGACCAGACCTCCAGAGGTCACGCCCCCAGAGAATCGGAGCGCCCATTGCGGATCGGTGTCGTCAACAACCTGCGCGCCGGGAAGAGCCAGGAGCAGGTGAGCCGGATGCTCGGCTTCCTGCGCAGCCACCCGGACGTGCTCCACGTCGAGACGGACCACGCGGGCGTCATGCCCGAGGCGCTCGCCGAGCTCGCCCGCCAGGAGGTCGACCTGCTCGTCGTGAACGGCGGCGACGGGACGCTCCAATACGTGCTGACCGAGCTGCTCGGCGGCGGGGTCTTCGGCGAGAACGTGCCGCTCGTGGCTCCGCTGCGCGCGGGGCGGACCAACATGAGCGCGATGGATCTGGACGCCGACCGCGACCCGCTCCGCGGCCTGGCCGAGCTGATCGCCTGCGCCGAGGACGGCCGGATCGCCGAGCGCGTCGAGCCGCGGCGCGTGCTGCGCGTCTCCTACGGCTACGGCATCCAGCGCGCGGCCCAGTACGGCATGTTCTTCGGGGCCGGCATCATCAAGCGCGCGATCGAGCTGAACCATCGCCTCTTCGACCAGGACGGCAAGCGCAGCGTCGTCGAGGGCGTGCCCGGCGCGACGCTCGTGACGGCGGGCCTGCTGGGCCGCGCGATCACGGGCGACCAGTCGGGCATCCTGACGCCGGACAAGGTGCAGATCCTGCTCGATGGCGAGGCCGTCGCGCAGGGCGAGTTCCACCTGGTGATCGCCTCGACGCTGTCGCGACTCTTCGCCCGCATGCGCCCGTTCTGGGGCCAGGGGCCCGGCGGCGTCCGCTTCACCTCGATCTCCGCGCCCTGCGAGCGGATCGGTCGGGCGGCGGTCGGCATGCTGCGCGGCAAGCCCGCGGAGTGGGTGACGCCCGAGGCCGGCTACACCAGTCGCAACGTCGAGCGCGCGGAGCTCCGCATGAGCTGCGGCTTCACGGTCGACGGCGAGCTCTGGCAGCCCGATCCCGACCGGAGCATCGCCCTCTCGGCCGAGCGCGTCGTCCACTTCGTCCGCGCGTGACGCGGCGCCCGGATGGGTGCACAGCACGCCGCGGCGACGTCGCTCGCGAACGACGGTCGCGCTCCCGCGGCGAGCCGTCGTCGGACACCGCACCAGATGCCGGCCCCGAGCGAAGACCTCGCAGCACTCCGCCAGATCGTCGCGCGCGAGCTCCGCGAGCCCATTCGACCGGGTCCCGCCTGGCTCGCGCAGCAGATCGCGAGCCGCCACCCCGAGGCCGTGCTGGGCGTGCTCTTCTACGGCTCCTGCCTGCGCGCGGAGACCGACGAGGGCGTGCTCGACTTCTGGGTCGTCGTCGACCGCTATCGAAGCACCTACGGCAACCCCCTGCTCGCGCTGGCGAACGCGATCGCGCCACCCAACGTCTTCTACCTCGAGTGCGAGCACGAGGGACGTACCCTGCGGACGAAGTACGGCGTGATCAGCCGCCGGGACTTCGCCCGCGGCACGGCGCTCTCGGCCTGGCACCCCTACGTCTGGGCGCGCTTCGCCCAGCCCGTCCGCGCCCTCTGCGTTCGCGACGAGGACGCCCGCACCTTTCTGGAGGGGCGCATCGCCGAGGCCGTCGTGACGATGGTCGGGCGACTCGTGATGCTCCTCCCGGAGCGGAACGGGGTGCTCCGCTTCTCGCTCGCCGCGTTCTGGCAGGAGGCCTTCCGCCGGACCTATGACAGCGAGCGCCGACCCGAGGCCGAGGAGTCGATCCTGTCGCTCTACCGTGCGGATCCCGAGCGCTACGACGCGGTCGGCTACCTCGCGCTGCGCGAGCTCGCCCGACGTGGACACCTGCGTGCGGCGACCGAGCATCCGCGCTCCTTCGAGGTCGAGCTCGCGCCGCGGCGACGGGCGCTCGGACGGCTGCGATGGCGCCTGATGCGCCCCTTCGCGCGGACCCTCGGATTGGTGCGTCTCTTCAAGACGGCCTTCACCTTCGGCGATTGGGTACCGTACGTGCTCTGGAAGCTCGAGCGGCATACGGGCCGACGCATCGAGCTCACGGAGCGACAGCGCCGTCATCCGCTCGTCTACGGCTGGCCCGTCATCCTGCCGCTGATCCGACGGCGCAGCCTGCGCGACGGCGACTGAGCCACCGGTCCGGGAGATCCCGACCAGCATCCGAGGAGATCGCGTGTCCGCCCCGCCCCAGAAGACCGTCCTCATCACGGGTGCGTCCTCCGGACTCGGCGCAGCGATGGCCGAGCGTCTGCAGCGCGAGGGCTGGCGGGTCTTCGGCACGAGCCGGCGCGCCCGGACCGCGTTCTCCGGCGAGGGTCCGAAGATCGAGTGGATCCAGATGGACGTCTGTCACGACGAGTCGGTCGAGGCGGGTCTCGCCACCCTCTTCGCGGGCACGCCGCATCTCGATGCGCTCGTCTGCAACGCGGGCTGGGGCATCTTCGGCTCCGTCGAGGAGACCTCGATCGAGCGGGCCCGGGCGCAGCTCGAGACCAACTACTTCGGCGTGCTGCGCGTGCTCCGCCCGCTGATCACCCACATGCGCGAGCGCCGAAGCGGCCGGATCCTGCTGGTGGGCTCCCTCGCCGGTCGCGCCCCGATCCCCTTCCAGGCCCACTACTCGGCTTCGAAGGCCGCGATCGAGGCGCTGGTCCTGGCGCTCGCGAACGAGCTGCACGCCTTCGACGTGTACGTCGGCCTGATCGAGCCGGGCGACATCGACACGCCCTTCAACGACGGCATGGACTGGGGCGAGCCGGACGGCGCATCACCCTACGCGGAGCAAGCGGGCCGCACGGAGCTCGCGATCCGGGAGGCGCTCCCCCTCGCACCCGGCCCCGGGATCGTCGCCGACGCCGTCGCGCACGCGCTCGGCGCGAGGCGTCCACGGGTGCGCTACGCCGTCGGTCGCGAGGCGTGGCTCGTCGGGCTCGGACGGCGGCTCCTGACGGATCGGCTGTCGCTGCGGATCATCCGCGACCACTTCGGCCTCTAGACGACGCTCGTGTAGCCGAGTGCGCGCAGGCTCTCGCGCACGACCTCCGCCGCCGCAGCCACGCTCTCCGCAGACGCGTGCTTGTCCGCATTGTCGAAGTCGAGGTCGGTCGGCTTCCAGATGCACGACACGTGCAGATGGACGTGTCGCACCTCGAGGCCGAGGATCGTGAGGCCGACCTTCTCGGGCTGATAGGCGCGATCGAGGGCGCGACCGACCGCCTGGGCGACACCGATCAGGTGCTTCATCACGTCCGGCTCGAGATCGGTCCAGGCGTCGACCTCGGCCCGCGGTACCACGAGCGTATGGCCCGGCTTGAGGGGCGCGATCGTCAGAAACGCTGCACACACGTCGTCGCTCCAGACGACGTGGCCGGGCATGCTGCCCTCCATGATCTGCGTGAAGATGCTCGCCATCCCGACTCCTCGATCGCCCGATCCGGGCTTCGAACCGACACCTCGACCCCGACCTTCGTGCCCCGCGCCGCCCCGCGGCCGGCCTGCACCACCGCGGCCCGCGAGGGCCCGCGCCTCAGGAACGCCGTCCGGCGAACCGCTCCGCCAGATCCGTCACGAGCTCGCGTACGAGCTCCTGGAAGATCGCCTGGCTCTCGTCCGCGGGATCCCCGGCGAGCGAGATGCCGGAGATGCTTCCCTCCACGAGTCCGTCCGACTCGACGGGTGCGGTCTCGCGCACCTCGGCGCAACCCGCATCGTCGCAGTCCGCCAGCACCTCGACCAGGGGCTGCGAGGCGACCTCGTCGACCCGCGTCCACTCGTAGAACCAGAGCGCTGCACCCGTCGCGACCTGGATGGCGCTCACGTTGATCGTCGCCCCGACCCGCTTGCCCGTCACGAGGCGCGCCTCGCGCGGCGCCACCAGGGCCTCGAACTCGCTGCGGCGGACGGGCGTCACGCGCGCCGGCTCCGTCCGCTCGCCGCTGCGCCGGGCGCGGTAGAAGCGGCGTTCGAAGCGCGCGTCGCGCCCGGGCTGCAGCTCGACCCGCTCGAGGGCATTCACCTGGAGCAGGACGTCGACGTCGAGCTCGCTCGCGGCCTCGAGCACGGGCTTCTCCTGGCGCGTCGCCAGGTGATGGATCGCGCCCCAGGACACGACGCGGTAGCCGGCCCGCGCGAGCGCCCGCTCGAGCTCCGCCATCTCGACGCCGCAGCGCGTTCGCAGCACACCGATCTGCGGATCGCCGCCGCCGCTGCTCCGGGAGAGCCCCCGATCGGCACAGACGTCGGGGGGCTGCAGGCCGAGCGTCCGGACGCCCCCGCGCATCCCACGAAAGACCGGCGTCTCGGTCACGTCCGGTGATCCGAGATGCCGGCTGCTCTGCACGAGTCGCGACTCGATCAGGTAGTAGGGCGTGCTCGTGCCGCAGCCCGCCAGGGCGACGAGGCCGAGCAGCCCGACGACGAGCCCGGGAAGTCTTCGATGCTGCATCGTGCCGCTCCTCCTGTTCCCCTCGCGGCGCCCGCCGTCCGCACGAAGCGCCCACGTGCACGAGCCGCCCGCACTCATCGGCGCAGCACCCAGCTCGCCCCGGGCATCATCCGCAGCTCGCGCTGCTCCCCGACGACCCGTCCCCGCTCGTCGTAGGCCACCAGGTCGACGCAGCTCGGCGGAAGCACGAATCCCTTCGTGTCGCCCGGCCCGAGCCGGGAGTCCTCGAGCGGCTCCATCGCGTACTCGCCCGCTTCACACGGCTTGCTGCGGATCTCGGCCACCGGTCGCCCGAGCTGGTTCGACACCCGCAGCACGAGCGTGCGCGGCGGGGGTGGGCTGGCGCAGCTGGCCACGCAGAGCAGCAACGCCAGCAGGATCGGCCGCCGCGCGCGGCGCGCACACCTCGCCGCGGTCGCGAGCCGGACCCGGTCCGCCCTGGAGGCCGTCAGCTCGATTGCCATCGCTCGCTCGGCTCTCCCCAAGACCCGCTCCGCTCGATCCAACACCGGCTCCACTCGACCCGACGCCCGCTCCGCCCCGCTCGAGGCCGGCCTCGCGTCGCGCGAGCATCTCGTCGATCCCGGCACGGTGCCGCGACCGGCCACGAGGGATACACGAGATCGCCGCTCGGGCCCAGCCTGCTCCGCCCTAGCCCAGCAGCGCCCACAGCTTCGCCCAGGTCTCCTGCACGGAGCTCCAGAGGATCACGACGAGCGCGGCCGGCACGACGTAACGCAGCAAGGCGCGCCAGATCGTGTGCACGCGGCCGCGCGTCGCGCCGACGGCCGCCTCGCCGATGGGATCCGGCATGACCCAGCCGACGAAGATCGCGATCGCGAGCCCGCCGCCCACGAGGAAGAGATTCGTCGCGATGCTGTCGGCGAGATCGAGCACGTCGAGATCGAAGGCGGACCAGGCGCCCGCCAGAGCGACGGCCACGCCGGCGACGAGCGCCGCACGCCGCCGCTCCCAGCCGATCGCGTCGATCGCCGCCGACACCACCACCTCGAGCAGCGACACGGCCGAGGTCAGCGCGCCGATCACGAGCGCCACGAAGAAGGCCGCCCCCACGACCCGCCCGATCGCCCCCATCGCCGCGAAGGCCTCGGGCAGCACGACGAAGAGCGCGCCGATCGTGCCTTCGGAGAGCTGATCCCCCATGCCGAGCGCGAAGATCAACGGGAAGACCATCAGCCCCGCCGAGAAGGCGACGCCGAAATCTGCGAAGGAGATCACGACCGTCTCCGTCGCCAGGTCGCACTCCCGCGGCAGATAGCTCGCGAAGGTCAGCATCGCGCCCATGCCGAGGCTCAGACTGAAGAAGGCCTGCCCTGCCGCGGCCACGGCCACGTCGAGCGACATCGCCCGGGCGACGTCGAAGTTCAGGTAGTACGCGTAGCCCGCCCCGGCGCCGTCGAGCGTCGCCGCGTAGACGGCGATCGCGACCATCACGAAGAAGAGCCCGGGCATCGCGACGCGGGCGACCCGTTCGATGCCGCCGCCGATGCCGCCGGCGACGATCGCGATCGTGATCGCCATGAAGACGAGCTGCGTCGCGAGGCTGTCCCAGCCCGAGGCGACGTCGCCGAAATGCTCGCCGGCCGGAGAGGGGAAGCCCAGCAGGGCCGCCTCGACGCTGTAGCGGAGGGTCCAGCCGCCGATCACGCCGTAGTAGGACAGGATCAGGAAGCCGGCGGCGACGAACACGACGCCGAGCGCGCGCCAGGCCGGGCCCCCGTAGTGCGCGAGCGCCGAGATCGGCCCGCGCCGGGCGCCGCGGCCGATCGTGAGCTCGGCGAGCATCACGGGCAGCCCGATCAGGACCGTGAAGAAGAGGTAGAGGGCGACGAATCCCGCCCCACCCTTCTCGGCCGCGAGATACGAGAAGCGCCACATGTTGCCGAGACCGACGGCGGAGCCGACGGCGGCCAGCAGGAAACCCCAACGGCTCTGCCACTGCTCGCGGGCCGCACTCGCGCCCCCTTGCGCGTCGCCGCTCCCCTGGACGATGGCCATCGTCGCGTCCCCCCCGAGATGCGCCGCCCCCCGCAGCGGGCCGACCCGAACCAGCATACCTTGACCGCCGGACCCAGCCATGACGCAGACGACCTCGCGCATCCTCCACTCCCTCGACGGCCTGCCCGAACGCGCACGCCTCGTCGTGCTGGGCTGCCCGCCGCGAGGCCCGTCGGGCCGTCCCAATCCGCATTTCGTCGGACGCGTCGCGGCAGCGGCCGCCGCCTACCATCGACGCCCATCGGTCCGCCTGCTGTGCAGCGGCGGCGGCGATCGGGAGGGCGCGAACGAGGCCGAAGCGCTGCTCGAGGCGCTCGTCCTCGCCCGGGTTCCCGAGGACGCGATCGGCCTCGATCGCGATGCGACGCGAACGATCGACACGATCGACTACCTCGCCACGCATCACGCTGACGAACCGCTCGTCCTCGTGACGCAGCCCTTCCATCTGACGCGGGCGCTCTACCTCGCCGAGGCCCGGGGACTGGGCGCCCTGGGACTGCCGGCAGGCGGCCCCGGACCGGGCCCGCGCCTGCGGCTGCGCGAGGGGCTGGCGCGCTGGCGGGCGCGGATCGACGTCCTGCGGCCGCCGCGAGCGCGAGGACGCTGAGCGGGCGGCGACCTGGCGGCATCGGTTTCGGGACGACTCGACGGGCGGCGGTGACGTACGTCTGTGGCATGCTCCCTGGCAGCCGCAGGCTCGCCCGATCGATGCCGCGAGCCAGCAGGAGACCGGCGCTTGACGCGAGCGACCCGATCGAAGCCGCCCCGTCCGCCCGCGCGCCCGGCTGCCAACCGGCGCAACCCGAAGAAGACGCGCGCGCCGCGACGCCGGCGCACGACGCGACTCCCGGCCGATGTCCGCCCGACGACGGTCGACCTGCACTTCGAGCTCGACCCCGCGCAGAAGCGCTTCCGAGGCGAGGCGCGCTACGTCCTGCAGCTCGCACGCGGTCGACGCGAGCTCGAGCTGCACGCGGCGGATCTGCGGCTCTCGCGCGTGCGTGTGCGACTCCACGGCGAGATCCTGAAGCCCCGCGTCGAGCTCCACCCGGAGTGCGAGACCGTCCTGCTGCGATTCGATCGCCGCCTGCCGGCGGGCTCCCTCCGCCTCGAGCTCGCCTTCGAGGGACGCGTGCGGAGCGACCTGCGCGGGCTCTATCGATCAGTCGCCGCAGGCGCTCGATCAGTCGCCGCAGGCGCTCGATCAGTCGCCGCAGGCGCTCGATCAGTCGCCGCAGGCGCTCGATCAGCCGCCGCAGGCACTCGATCAGCCGCCGCCGGCGCCCGCTCGGCGATCGCGGACGAGCCGTGGCTCGCGACGCAGCTCTGTCCGACGGACGCGCGGCGCTTCTTCCCGGCCTTCGACGAGCCCGGGATCAAGGCGCGCTATCGCGTGTCCGTCACGGCGCCCGCCGACCTGGCCGTGATCTCGAACGCCCCGGTCGAGTCGCAGGACGCGGTCGCCGACGGACGCCGGACCTGGCATTTCGAGCCGACGCCACCGCTCTCGAGCTACCTGCTCGCCGTCGCGGTGGGGCCCTTCGAAGCATCGCCCGCCCTGCGCGTCGGCACGACGGAGATCCGCGTGCACACGCTGCCCGGTCGCCAGCGACTGGCGGCCTTCGCACGCGAGGCCGCCGCAGAGAGCCTCGAGCGACTCGAGCGCTGGTTCGACCTGCCCCATCCGTACCCGAAGCTCGATCTGCTCGCGCTGCCCGACTTTGCCTTCGGTGCGATGGAGAACGCGGGCGCCGTCTTCTTCCGCGACTCGATCCTGCTGCTCGACGCGGCGGACTCGAGCGCCGAGGATCGCCAGCGCACCGCGGAGACGATCGCCCACGAGCTGGCCCACATGTGGTTCGGGAACCTGGTCACGATGGCCTGGTGGAACGACCTGTGGCTGAACGAGTCCTTCGCGACCTGGATGGCCTACGAGATCGTCGACGCCTGGCAGCCGGACTGGCGCGTCTGGCTCGAGTTCGCGCATCGCCGCGAGCAGGCCCTCGAGCTCGACGCCCTCGGCAGCAGCCATCCGGTCGCGCCGCCCATCCGCGATGCCGACGAGGCGCTCGAGAACTTCGACGCGATCACGTACACCAAGGGCGCGTCGGTGCTGCGCATGCTCGAGCGCTACCTCGGCCGCGAGACCTTCCGCGAAGGCGTGCGCCTCTACGTGCGGCGTCATCGCGAGGGCTGCGCGACGGCCGCCGACCTCTGGCACGCGCTCGCCGAGACGTCGGGCGAGCGCGTGCGTCAGATCATCGCTCCCTGGACCGAGCGTACGGGCCACCCTCTGATCAGCCTGCGCCGACGCGAGCAGGATGGCCTCGGGACGATCGAGCTCCGTCAGGAGCGCTTCCTGCTCCGGCCCCCGGGCGGTGCACGGGGCGCGGCGATCGCGAAGGAGCGCTGGACGATTCCCTGGGTCGGACGTGTGGGGCGCGACGAGGCGGGGGATGCCCGTGCGCTGCGGCACCTGCTCACGAAGCGCAGCGAGCAGATGCCCGGGCACGGCGCCGAGCTCACCTGGGTCTACGGCAACGCCGGCGAGGCGGGCTTCTTCCGCGTCGCCCACGGCGAGCGCGAGCTCGACGACCTGACGGCGCATCTCGACAGCCTGTCGCCCCTCGAACGCATCGGCCTGGTCGGCCATCAATGGGCGCTCGCGCGCGCGACCCGGGCACCGATCGAGCGGTTGCTCGATCCGATCGCCGCGCTCGGTCGGGAGGACGAGCCGGACGTGCTCGCTGCGGTGGAAGACGTGCTCGGTCGATTGCTGCGACGGCTCGCCCGGGATCGCGGCCCGGCGGTCGAGGCGCGCCTGCGCGCGTGGATCGCGGTCTACTTCGGCGCGCAGGTCGATGCGCTCGGACTCGAGCCCGCGAGCGACGACGACGAGCGCACGCGCATGCGACGGGCGCGCGTGCTGTCGATCGTGGGCGGACTCGCGCGCTCCGAGCCCGTCCTCGAACACGCACGCGACCGTCTGCGTGCGCAGCTCGAGGGGGGCCATCCGCTCTCGCCGGACCTGGCCGACGAGCTCGCCCGACTCGGCGCGCTCGGCGGCGACGCGGCCTTGCAGGCGGCACTCGAGCAGGCGGTCCGACGGGCCTCGACGCCGCAAGCGCGCCGGCGCTTCCTGCTCGCGCTGCCCGGCGTCTCGACGCCGCAGGCCCTCGCCGCGACGCTCCGAGCCACCCTCGACGAGGCACTCGCGCCGCTGCCGGATCGCGCCACGCTCTTCGTCGCACTCCTGACCGAGCCGTCGACGGCGGAGGCCGCCTGGGGGCATTTCCGACGAAACATCCGCCGGCTCGAGCGCACGATGCCGCCGATCCTGCTGGCCCGTGTGGCAGCGGCGACCGCCGAGGCGCTGCCCCTCGACCGGGCCGCGGAGATCCGCGCCTTCTTCCGCGAGCGCCCCCTCGCCGCGGGCCGACGCGTGGTCCGCCAGATCGAGGAGCAGCTCGCGATCGCGCGGCGCTTCGGGCGGCACGCCGGGGCGGCGCTCGAGCACTACCTCGGCTCCGGCTGAGCCACGCCGATCGGAGGCGGGGCTTGCCAGCGATCGACTTTCGTCTAGCTTTCGCCCCCATGGCGCCGCCCCCCTCCCGCCCCGTCGAGCCCGCCCGATCTCCCCGCGCGTCGACGCGCCCCTCGGCCCACCCGTCGACGCGCCCCTCGGCCCACCCGTCGACGCGACTCCCGACCGATCCGTCGACGCGCCCGTCTACCCATCCGTCGACGCGCCCGTCTACCCATCCGTCGACGCGACTTCGAGCGAGCGAGCCCCCGGCCCTGCGTCCGGCGCGCAAGGGTCGGGGCGCGCGGACCAACCCGACGGGTCGCTTCGAGGTGCGTCGGATCGAGCCGGATCTCGATGCGCTGGCGTCGTCGCTCCCGATTCCGGCCGGTGGCGCGCCCGAAGGCGCGCGCCCGGAGCAGGACTCGCGAGACGAGGGGCCCTCGCCGCACGCCGCTCCGTCGCCGACGCTGGCGCTGCGCGACCCCTCGCGCAGTGCCATCACGACGAACCAGAGTCCGGACCTCCCCTTCGACGCGAGCCTCAATCCCTACCGCGGCTGCGAGCATGGCTGCGCCTACTGCTATGCGCGCCCGACCCACGAGTACCTCGGCTACTCGGCCGGACTCGACTTCGAGACGAAGATCCTCGTCAAGGAGGACGCGCCGCAGCTCTTGCGACGCGAGCTCTCGCGCCCGTCCTGGCAGCCCCGGGTCGTCGCGATCTCGGGCGTGACCGACGCCTATCAACCGCTGGAGCGGAAGCTCGAGCTGACCCGGCGATGCGTCGAGGTCTTCGCGGAGTTCCGCAACCCGATCACGATCATCACGAAGAACGCCCTCGTCGTCCGCGACATCGACCTCTTCCGCCGCCTCGCGGAGTACGGCGCGATCTCCGTCGCGCTCAGCCTGACGACCCTCGACCGTCCTCTGCAGCGCGCGCTCGAGCCCCGCGCCTCGTCGCCGGACGAGCGCCTGCGCGCGATCGAGACGCTCGCGCGCGCCGGCATCCCGACCGGCGTGATGGTCGCGCCGATCATCCCGGGGCTGACCGACGAGGAGACGCCCGCGCTGCTCGCCGCGGCCGCCTCGGCCGGCGCCCGCCGCGCGGGCTACATCGTGCTCCGCCTCCCGCACGGCCTGCGCGCTCTCTTCGACGACTGGCTCCTGACCCATCGCCCCCTGCGCCGCGACAAGGTCCTGCACCGTCTCGAGTCCCTGCGCGGCGGACGGCTCAACGACCCCCGCTTCGGATCGCGCCTGCGCGGCGAAGGGATCTTCGCGAGGCAGATCGCCGACGTCTTCCGCATCCAGGCCCGCCGCCTCGGCCTCGACGCTCCCCATCCGCCGCTCTCGACCGCCGCCTTCCGTCGGCCCGGCGGCGAGCAGCTCGTGCTCGGTCTCTGACCGGCGACGCTGGCACGACGCGACTAGACTGCCCGATCCACTCGCGCCGACCGCCCCCCGCGTCTGCCGGGACGTGACCTGCGGTCGTCAGGCGTCCTGCCGGGCCGTTCCGATCGAGCGGACCGACCTCCGAGGAAGATCGTCTTGCGTGGATCCGCCAGCGACCTCGCCGCCTGCCTCGAACGCCTCGATGGCCGTGGCTACAAGGCCTATCGCGACATCGAGGGGGGCTGGCGCTTCGCGGAGCTCGAGCTCTTCGTCGACCGCGTGCAGGCGGATCCCTTCGCCGCGCCGTCGAAGCTGCGTGTGCGCGTGCCGCTCGATGTCGCCCGCCTGCCCGATCACGCGCTCGCGGGCCGTACGCGCCGGATCGCCAGCGCCGCCTGGCTCGCACGGCGCTTCCGGGACGCGATCCGGCGTGAGAGCCCGCGGCGCGCCGGCTCGGGCAAGGGCGGCCTCGTCACGATCGACGCCGGGGGGTCGGAGGTGCTCGAGCGCACGGCGATGATCGTGGGCGACGACTTCGTCGAGGCGCGCATCGAGGTCGGCCTGCCGGCCGCGGGTCGCAGGGCGCTCGGCCGCGAGGCCCGGCTCCTGCTCGTCGAGACCCTGCCGCGCATCGCGACCCGGGCCCTCGTCGAACGCAATGACGACGACGACACCTCACTCCGGCATTTCGTCGACTGCGTCGAGAACCAGGAGCACGTACGCGCGCGGCTGCGAGCGCTCGATCTCGTCGCCTTCGTCGGCGATGGTGCACTGCTCGCGCGGGAGAGTGGCGCGAGCGAGCGGCCGATGCCCCGCGAGCACGCCCTGCCCTTCGAGTCACCCGAGGCGTTCCGGGTCGAGATCGAGGTGCCCCACGCGGACGCGGGCATGCCGGGTCGTGTCTGGCGCGGGATGGGCGTGCCGCGGGGCGTCGTGCTGCTCGTCGGCGGCGGCTACCACGGCAAGTCGACGCTGCTCCGCGCGATCGAACGATCGGTCGTGGCGCACGTGCCCGGGGACGGCCGCGAGAGCTGCGTGTCGGATCCCGACCTGGTGAAGATCCGCGCCGAGGACGGACGCGCCGTCACCGCAGTCGACATCCACGCCTTCATCGACCGCCTGCCGATCCGCCCCGGCGAGACGGCCCCCCGCGACACGCGGCGCTTCTCGACCGCCGACGCCAGCGGCAGCACGAGTCAGGCCGCGAACATCGCCGAGGCCCTCGAAGCCGGCGCCTCGGGCCTGCTGCTCGACGAGGACACCTCGGCCACGAACTTCATGGTGCGCGACGCGCGCATGCAGGCGCTGATCCATCCGCGGGACGAGCCGATCACGCCCTTCCTCGAGCGGGTTCGCGCGCTCTTCGAGCGCTTCGGCGTCTCGACCGTGCTCGTGATGGGCGGGTCCGGGGACTACTTCGCAGTCGCCGATGCCGTGATCGAGATGAAGGCCTATCGCCCGCTCGACGTGACCCGGCGTGCCCGGGAGATCGCCGGTCTGCCCGTCGCCGCAGCGGCCGCGGCGCTCGCGCCGCGCGTCGAGCGCCCGCCCCTCGATCGACCCCGGCCGCGCGTGCCCGAGGCCTCGGGCTTCGACGCCCGGCGCGGCCGCAAGGAGGTCAAGCTCTCGAGCCGCGACTGCGAGGAGATCGTCTACGGCACGACCGCGATCGACCTGCGCGCCGTCGAGCAGCTCTTCGATCCGAGCCAGACCCGCGCGATCGCCGCCGCGCTCCATCTCGCCGCGACGCGTCTGGTGGAGCGCCCCGCCGACGATCCGCCGACGGTCTCCGCGCTGCTCGACGCGATCGACCGCTTCCTCGACGAGGAAGGCCTCGATGCCCTCGATCCCTTCCATCGCCCCGGACGCCATCCGGGCGCCTTCGCGCGCCCGCGCCGCTTCGAGCTCGCGGCGGCGCTGAACCGGCTGCGCACGTTGCGGATCCGCGCCGACGCGGACGAGGCCGACCGGGCGGAGTGAGCCCGGGCGCCGCTCGGCCTACCAGTCCGCGAGCGTGGCGGCCCGATCGCGATGCACGCGCGGGGTGCCGAGGAAGACGCGGTCGAACATCGCTCGCTTGAAGAGGATCTGCGTATCCCCCTCCCACGTGTAGCCGATGCCGCCGTGCGCCTCGGTCGCGTCGCGGGCGACCTGCTGGAAGCGGTCCGTGATGTGGCTCTTGGCGATGGCTGCGATGCGCGGCGCCTCCTCGCGCACGTGATCCTGTGCGTGGGCGGCATACCAGTAGAGCGCGCGGTTCGGCTCGGTCTCGACCGCCATGTCGGCGAGCTGGTGCTTGAGCGCCTGGAAATGTCCGATCGTCACACCGAACTGCTCCCGGGTCTTCGCGTACGCGACGCTCGCCTCGACGAGCTTCGTCGCCCCGCCGAAGGCATCCGCCGCGAGCAGCACGAGGCCCACGTCGCGCATGCGCGCCGCGGCGGCGGCCGGCTCGCGTTCGAGCAGCTCGATCGGCGTCTTCTCGAAGCAGACGCGGGTGACGCGCCGCGTGCGGTCCGAGGCCTCGACGCGCTGGATCTCGACGCCGGGCGCATTCCGCTCGACGACCCCGAGGCGACCGCCGGCGAGCCCCACGACGAAGAGGTCGGCCTGCTCACCGAACTCGACGCTCTCCTTCGCGCCCGTGATCGTGGAGCCCGGCGCGACCGTCCAATCCTCGGGCTGCCAGCCGCGCTCCGCCTCGGCGAGCGCGACCGTTCCGAGCAGATCACCACCCGCCAGACGCGGCAGCCAGCGCGACTTCTGCGCGTCGCTCCCGGCCTCGAGGATCGCGAGCGCTGCCAGCGAGTGCGAGAGGATCGGGACGGGGGCCGCGGCGGCACCGACGACCTCGGCGATCACGGCGAGGTCGAGGATCTCCATCTCGCTCCCGCCGTATTCGCCCGGCAGGTGGATGCCGGCGACGCCGAGCTCGGCGAGCCCCTTCCAGAGCGCCGGGTCCCAGCCCGTCTCGTCGTCGAAGAGCTCGCGCAGCCGCGGCATCGGGCACTCGTTCTCGAGGAAGCCCGCCACGGTCTCCTGCAGCATCCGCTGCTCGTCGGAGAGATCGAAGTCCATGTCCCTGCCTTCCCGTCCTGGCGTCACGCCGCGCGGGGGTCGGCGCGCGCGACGCCTCCCGCTCGCGTGACCGCGCTATTTGCTGCGATTGGCTGCGGCGTCCCGCGGCAGCCCGAGGCCACGCTCGGCGATCACGTTCTTCTGGATGTTCGCGCTGCCGCCGGCGATCGCGACGCCGAGGGACGACATGTACTGCGCGATCCAGTCCGAGGTCGACTGGATGCCCAGGCCCAGGCCATGGGAAGAAGGCGCGAGCAGACCTTCGTCGCCGAGGATCTCCATGGCGAGCTTCGCGAAGCGATGCCCGATGTTCGTCGAGTTCAGCTTGTTCATCAGCTGGATGACCCCGGCGTTCTCGCCCTTCAGGTCCTTCGACATCTGCCAGTAGCCCGAGTACTCGTGTGCCCGGACATAGCCCTCGACCTCGACGAGCGCGCGTCGGATCGCGGGATCCTCGATCGCGGGCTTCCCGTCGATCCGCGTCTCCCGCGCCAGCCGGACCAGGGCCTGGAAGGTGCCGACGGCCTGGGCCGCGGCGCCGATCCCGTTGCGCTCGTGCTTGAGCGTCGTGCGCGAGACGAGCCAGCCCTCGCCACGCTTGCCCACGATCCAGTCCTCGGGCGTGCGGGCATCGTTGAAGAAGACCTCGTTGAACTCCGAGGAGCCCGTCATCTGCTTGAGCGGCCGGACGTCGATGCCGGGCTGCTTCATGTCGATCAGCAGGTAGGAGATACCCGCGTGCTTGGGGGCGTCGGGCTCCGTCCGCACGAGGCAGAACATGTAGTCCGCCTCCATGGCCGAGCTCGTCCAGATCTTCTGCCCGTTGATGATCCACTCGCCGTCGCGAAGCTCGCCGCGGGTCTTCAGGCTCGCGAGGTCGCTTCCCGATCCGGGCTCGCTGTAGCCCTGACACCAGGTCGTTTCGCCCATGATCGTCGACTGGACGAACTTCTCCTTCTGCCAGTCCGTCCCCCGCTCGAGCAGCGTCGGCACGAGCATCATCGTGCCGATCCCCCGCGGCTCCGTCGGCGCGTGCGCCCGCGCGAACTCCTCACGGATCACCGTCGCGCGCAACGCGTCCGGCGGCTGCTCCGAGCCCCCGTACTGCTTCGGCACGTGCCGGTTCAGATAGCCCGCCGCCGTCGCCCGCTCCCGGAAGCGCCGCGTCTGCTCCTCGCGCGAGAGCGAAGCGTCGTCGCCCTTCGGCGGCCAATTCGCATCGAGGAAGCTTCGAACTTCCCCGCGAAAGGCCTCGATCTCACTGCCGTAGCTCAGATCCATGCCATACCCCGTGGTCGTGCGGGCCCCGGGAACGGAGCCCGCGCCGCGCAGACCGAGGAGTCTCGGCGGCGGCACGGCCGCCGTCAACGGGGGGCTCGTGGGGCGCGACCGGCCGCCGTTGGTGGCCCTGCCAGGCGTCCCGGCCGTGTGCCGTCCCGGCTCCAGCTTCTCTCGGCGCGCGGCGTTCCCGCTGGTTGCCTCGGAGAGGGTGCCGCGGCGCGCCTCGCGTCTCATGTCGCCGGGACGGCCCCCGCCCGTGCCGCTCGGTACGACCTCGCTTCGCGGACGGACACGCTCCGACGATCGTCTGGAGAGGACGGCCCTGCTCGGCCAGCACATCTTGACTAACACGCCGGCCGTGCACGGCGGTCGTCATTTCATCTCGGCCGAGCTGTGGACGAACAGCCGGCTCCGACGTTTCGAGCGCCCCGGTCGGTCGCCGTGTCGCGCGTGCATGGAGCGGGAGGCGCGCCGTGGCATACCAACCGACGCAACCAGCGGTCCCTCCGCGCGCCGACAGAAGCTGCGCACGCGATACGGTGACCGACCGGGGCGCCGGGCACGGCCGACCATCGCGATCGGGCCGCAGCTGCTAGCGGTCTTCGCGGAAGGCGTCGTCGAGGAAGGCCTGGAGCTGGGCGCGGTGGATGCGCGGGCTGCCTGCGGCCGGGCTCGCGGCCTCTTCGCGTCCCGCGTAGCCGAGTGTCACGTCCTTGCCGAGGATCGACTGGATGCGATCGCGTACGAAGGTCCAGGCGCCCATGTTGCGCGGCTCCTCCTGCACCCAGAGGCGATGCGCCGCGCGCGCGTAGCGCGAGAGGATCCCGGCCAGCTCGCGCTCGGGCCAGGGATAGAGCTGCTCGACGCGGATGATCGCGACCTCGTGCTCCCGACCTGCGAGGCGCTTCGCGCGCTCCTCCACGAGGTCGTAGTAGACCTTGCCGACGCAGAGGAGCACACGTCGCACGTCGTCGGGACGAGCCGCCGCGACGCGGTCGTCGATCGTCTCCTGGAAGGTGCCCGTCGCGAAGTCGTCGACGTGGGATGCGGCCTTCGGATGCCGCAGCAGACTCTTCGGCGTGAAGATCACGAGCGGCGCGCGATAGCTGCGGCGCATCTGTCGACGCAGGACGTGGAAGTACTGGGCCGGCGTCGAGCAGTTCACGACCTGCAGCGAGTCCTCGGCGCAGGTCTGGAGGAAGCGCTCCATCCGCGCGCTCGAATGCTCGGGGCCCTGGCCCTCGTAGCCGTGCGGCAGCAGCATGACGAGGCCGCTCATCCGTCCCCACTTCACGTGGGCCGAGGTGATGAACTGGTCGATGATGACCTGCGCGCCGTTCACGAAGTCGCCGAACTGCGCCTCCCAGAGCACGAGGGTGCTCGGGTCGGCGAGGCTGTAGCCGTACTCGAAGCCGAGCACGGCGGCCTCCGAGAGCAGCGAGTCGTAGACCTCGAAGCGGGCCTGGTGGTCGACGATGTGATCGAGGGGCGCGTACTCCTCGCCCGAGTCCTGGTCGACGAGGACGGCGTGGCGATGCGAGAAGGTGCCGCGGGAGCAGTCCTGGCCCGAGAGGCGGACGGGCGTGCCCTCGAGCAGGAGCGAGCCGAAGGCCAGCGCCTCGCCGAGACCCCAATCGATCGGCAATCCCTCGCCGATCGACTTGCCCCGGGTCTCGAGCAGGGAGACGAGCTTCTTGTGCACGTGGAAGTAGCTCGGCACCCGGGCCACGCCCTCGGCGATCTGCGCCAGTCGCTCGACCGGGAGCGCCGTCTCGACCTCCTCGTGCGGCCGCACGCGCGAATAGCCCGTCCACGGCCCGCGCGGGTCGTAGGGCTCGTCCGGACCGGGCGGCTGCGAGTGGATGCTCTCGAGCGCCTCCTTCAAGGCATCGCGCCGCCGCTCCTCGATCCGCTCCGCCTCCTCGCGGGAGATCTTGCCGCCGGTCACGAGCTTCTCGAGATAGAGATGCTCGACCGACTTCTTCTCGCGGATCTTGCGATAGAGGCGCGGCTGCGTGAACGCCGGCTCGTCGCCTTCGTTGTGTCCGTGGCGGCGGTAGCAGACGAGGTCGATCACGACGTCGTCGCCGAAGCGCTGGCGATAGGCCATCGCGAGCTTCGCGCAGTGGATCACGGCCTCGGGATGGTCGCCGTTCACGTGGAAGATCGGGACCTGGATCATCTTCGCGACGTCGGTGCAGTAGAGCGTCGAGCGCGCCTCGGCGGGCGTGGTCGTGTAGCCGATCTGGTTGTTCACGATCACGTGGATCGTGCCGCCCGTCGAGTAGCCGACGAGCTGCGAGAGGTTCAGGGTCTCGGCGACGATGCCCTGGCCGGCGAAGGCCGCGTCACCGTGGATGATGACGGGGACGATCGTCTCGCCCTCGGTGTCGCCGGCGCGTACCTGCTTCGCCTTGGCGCGGCCCTCGACCACGGGATCGACCGCCTCGAGATGCGAGGGATTCGAGGTGAGCGTCAGATGGACGCGCTCGCCCGATCCGACGATGCGATCGCTGGAGAAGCCCTTGTGGTACTTGACGTCGCCCGAACCGAAGGGCGCGTCGACGTCGGGCGAGTCCTCGAACTCGGAGAAGATCGACTCGTAGCTCTTGCCCAGGATGTTCGCGAGGACGTTGAGCCGTCCGCGGTGGGCCATGCCGAGCACGACCTCCTTGACGCCGAATGCCGGCGCGTTCTCGACGATGTGGTCGAGCAGCGGGATCAGGCTCTCCCCGCCCTCGAGCGAGAAGCGCTTCTGACCGAGGAACTTCGTGTGGAGGAAGCTCTCGAAGAGCTCCGCCGCCGCCAGCTTCTCGAGGATCCGACGCCGCTCGCCGTCGTCGAGGTTCGGATGGTTCTGGCTCTCCTCCATCAGCTCGCGCAGCCAGGCCTTGCGACCGGGATCCTGGACGTGCGTGTACTCGACGCCGATCGGGCCGCAGTAGGTCCGGCCGAGGCGCGTCAGGATCTGGCGCAGGGTCTGGACGGACCCGCCGGGCAGATCGCCGGCGATGAAGGGCTCGTCGAGGTTCTCGTTCCCGAAGCCGTAGTGGGCCGGGTCGAGCTCGGGGAAGTAGGTCGACTGACCGCCGAGGGGGTCGCTCTGGGCGATGCGATGGCCCCGGGCACGGTAGGAGTGGATCAAGCGCAGCACGCGAGCGTGCTTGTCCGCCGCGAGCAGCATGCGGTCGTCGTGGGGGGCGAAGGTCGGCCGCCCGGCCGGCGCCTTCGGCATCGCCTCGGTCGGCGCGACCGGCGCCTCGAAGACGTCCCGGGGCGCAGCGCCGAAGCGGTTGGGCAGCTCTTCTAGCGCTGCAGCGCCTGCCGCCGCCGCCACGTCACCGGCTTCGACGACGCCCGCCTCGACCGCGCTGCCATTCGTCGCGGCGTGCGCACGTGGCGACGCGGGTCGCGGAGCCGGGGCCGGCTCGCGTCGCCGGGCGCGGGCCTCGCGGCGAAGCTCCTCGCGGATCGCCCGGGGCTCGACCACGCCCCCGAACTCCGTACTCCAGCTCTCGTCGACCGAGCGGGCGTCGATGCGGAACTGGTCGTGGACCTCCTCGACCCAGCCGGCGTTGATCCCGAAACGTTCGAGATAGACCGAGTCGGGCGGGCGCGGCTCGTCGTCGGGCGCGGCCTCCAACGCCGTCTCCTCGATCACCCCGCCCCGTCCCTGCCCGCTCGCCTGCGTCATCGACGACCTCTCTCCCGCACCCCGCATCCGGATGCGCCCCCCCGAGACCGAAGGCGCGCGGGACCAGCCCGAGCGGCGCATCGGATCCGGCGCACACGCTCGCGACGCATCGGACGGCGCGGAGCATAACCGCCTTCGGCATTCCCGGCCCGACGCTCAAGCCTCGGTTCACGGGCCGCACGTGCGCCCTCGGGCCTTTCCGGGATACTCCGCCGTTGTCCCTCGCCACTCCCCTCCGCCAGCGCTTCTACGCGCGCGACGCCCGCGCCGTCGCCGCCGATCTGATCGGCTGTCGACTGGTCCATCGGCTGCCCGACGGCACGCGACTCGTCGTGCGACTGGTCGAGGTCGAGGCCTACATGGGCGACGGCAGCGACCCCGCCTCGCATACCCACGTCGGACCGACCCCGCGCAACCGGGTGATGTTCGGACCCGCCGGCCGGCTCTACGCCTACCGCAGCTACGGAATCCACACCTGCGTGAACGTGGTCTGCGGCCGCCCGGGCGAGGGCGCCGCCGTGCTCCTGCGCGCCGCGGAGCCGCTCGAAGGCGTCGCGCGGATGCGTGCGCTCCGCGGCCTCGCGGCGGGCGCGCGGCCTGCGGCGCTCACGAGCGGACCGGGGCGCCTCGCGCAGGCGCTCGGCCTCGAGCTCGCGGACGATGGACGCAGCCTGCTACGCGGCCCCCTGACACTGCACGCGCGGGAGCCGCACCAGGATCCGCCTCGCGTGGTGCGGGGACCGCGGGTCGGCATCACGAAGGCCGTCGATCGGCCGGATCGCTTCGTCGACGCCGACAGCGCCCTCGTGTCGCCCTTCCGGCCCGGCCGTCGGGCCCGGCGCCCCCGGACCGCGGGGCCCGGTTAGCCCTCGACGGACCCTCCGGCCGCGGGGACGCACTCGCGCCCCGCGCGGCCGGCGAAGGACTACTTCTTCGCGTCGCCGAAGACCCCGGCCTCGCGCAGCTTCGCGATCTCCGCCGGGCTCTTGTGCAGGACGTTCGTGAGGACCTCGTCCGTGTTCTGACCGACCTCGGGCGCCTTCGTCGGAACCGGCAGCTTCTGGCCGTTCACGAAGACCGGCAGCGGCAGCTGCTCGCAGCCGACGGCATCGATCGGCAGGAAGCCCATGCGGTCCTGGAACTGCGGATCGTCCCCGAGCGACGCGTGGTCGTTGCAGACGGCGATCGTCGTGTTGTGCTCGTTCGCGAAGGCGAGCCACTCCGTCACGGTCTTCGTCATGAAGACCTTCTTCAGCTCGGCCTGCAGCTCGAGATTGTTGCGGGCATGGTCCGCGTACTTCGAGCCCGGCCACTTCTCGAAGAGGTCCGTCCGACCCGTGCCCTCACAGAAGTTCTTCCAGAACGCCTGCTCCGAGGCCATGAAGAGGACGTGCCCGTCCTTGCACTCGTAGATCTGGTAGCGGACACCGCCCCACATGCCGGCCAGGCCCGCCGGGCGCCGCTCGTAGTTGTCCGAGGGATTGCCCGTGACCTCGCTCTCGGGGCGGCGATAGGCCCGCTCGGTCTCGATCCGGTACCAGTCCATGTAGGCCGAGGCGTCGGACTGGGCGAGCTCCATCTCACAGCCCTCGCCCGTCTCCCGCGCCTTGATCACGCCGGCGAGCACGGCGACGGCGCCGAGCATCGGACCGACGTTGATGCCGACGTTCGGCAGCATCGGCGGGATGCGCTTGAAGCCCTGGTCGTCCTCCATCGGCTGCACGATCCCGGACCAGGTGTCGTAGGCGATGCCGTGGCTCGGCAGGTCCTTGTAGGGCCCGGTCGCGCCGTAGCCCGAGATCGTGCAGAACACGACCTTCGGGTTCACCTTCTTCAGCTCCGCGTAGCCGAGCCCGAGCTTCGCGAGGGAGCCCGGCCGCATCGCCTCGACCACGACGTCCGCCTCCTTGACGAGCTCCTTGTAGAGCTCGATGCCCTCCTTGGTCTTGAGGTTGAGGCAGACGCTCTTCTTGCCGCGATGCGTGTGCAGATGCAGCAGCGAGACGCCTTCGACGATCGGCCAGGTCATCTGTCGGATGTAGTCGCCGGAGGGCGGCTCGACCTTGATCACGTCGGCGCCGAGGTCGGCGAAGAAGGTCGCGATGAAGCCGGGGCCGAGCAGGCTGGACTCGATGACCCGCAGGCCGGAGAGGAGGGCGGACTTGTCGCTCATGTTCGTCTTTGCTCTTTCGTTCGTACGAGGGATCGTGGGTCGGCTCGGCGGGCCCGGCGGGCGGGCTGCGGCCGGCCTCGCCGCGCGTGCAGGCCACGCGGCGGTCCCGGACTCTATCCGCTCCGCGGGACGTCGGCACGTCGGGGCCGGGGCGCCGGCTGCTATCCGTTGTGACCGCGGCGACGACGGGTGCGGCGGGGCTGCGCACGGGGCGTGACCTCGGATTCTTCGATGGAAGGCGACGAAGGCGTCGAAGTTGGAGCAGGCTCGATGAGGCGTGTGCTCGTCATCGGGGCGACGATCGCGGCGGCGCTGGTCGCGGTCGGCGTCCTCGCCCTCCGCCTCTGGCGCGGACCGGATCCGGCGGCGGTACTCGCGTCGATCGAGCGTCCGCCCTCGCCGGTCCTCTCGCCCGAGGACGCCCGACACGCCTTTCGCGTCGCCCCCGGCTTCGAGGTCGAGCTCGTCGCCGCCGAGCCGCTCGTGGTCGATCCGGTCGCGATGGACTGGGACGACGAAGGAAGGCTCTACGTCGTCGAGATGCGAGGCTTCATGCCCGACCTGGCGGGCACGGGGGAGGATGCGCCCCTCGGCCGCGTCGTCCGCCTCGAGGACGAAGACGGGGACGGACGGATGGACACGAGCCGCGTCTTCCTCGACGGACTCGTGCTGCCCCGCGCGATCGTCGTCCTGCCCGAGGGCGTGCTCGTCGCCGCCCCACCCGATCTCTGGCTCTGTCGCGATGCCGACGGCGATGGCCGTTGCACCGACGCCGAGCGCACGCGACTCGGGGACTACGCCGAAGGCCCCGGCAACGTCGAGCACCTCGAGAACGGCCTGCTGCCCGGCCTCGACGGCTGGCTCTACAGCGCCAAGTCGCGCCGACGCCTGCGACTCGCACCGGCCGCGAGCACGAACGATCCGCCCCGGCTCGAGGTATCGCCCACGCTCTTCCGAGGCCAGTGGGGTCTGGCCATGGACGACGCCGGACGCCTCTACTCGAATCACAACTCGGCCTTCCTCTACGTGGATCTCTTCCCCGGCGAGTACGCCCTGCGTCATCCCGCCACCGCGACGGCCCACGCGAAGCCGGGCCTCACCGTCGACCTCGCTCCGGACGAGCGCGTGTACGGCGTGCGCGTCGCACCCGGCCTGAACCGCGCGGACCAGCCCGGCGCGCTGCGCCGCGACGGACGGCAGGATGCGCCGACGGCCGTCAGCGGCGTCGCGATCCAGCGCGGCGACCAGTACGGCCCGGAGTTCCATGGCGACGCCTTCGTCCCCGAGTCCGCGGGCGCCGTCGTCGCCCGCTTCGACCTCGAGCCCGACGGCATGGGACTGCGCGCGAGGCACGTCCTCGATGCGGATCCGGATTGGAGCGAGCGCGAGTTCCTCGCCTCGACCGACGAGCGCTTCCGCCCGGTCGACGTGAAGGTCGGTCCCGACGGTGCACTCTGGGTGATCGACATGTACCGGGGCGTGATCCAGCACGCGCACTACGTGTCCGACTACCTGCGCGACTACGTACGCACGAACGATCTCGAGGCGCCGGGGGCGACCGGCCGGATCTGGCGGATCGTGCGGACGGATCGGCCGATCGATCGCGGTCCACCGTCGCTCGCGACGACGGCCGATCGGCTGCGCGCGCTCGACCACCCGAACGGTTGGGTGCGCGACCGCGCGCAGCGTGGGCTCGTCGCGGCGGGCCGGGGGATGCGCGCGGCGCAGCCGGACGGCGAGACACCCGACGGACTCCTCGCCACCCTCCGCGCGCTCGACGAGCTCGACGCGATCGGTCGCAGCCACGCGCTCTGGACGCTGGCCGCGCTCGATGCGCTCGACGTCGGGACCTGGCGGCGCGCGCTGGCGGATCCCGATCCGCGGACGCGCGAGACCGCCCTCCACGCCGGCGCCGGGCTCGCTTCGACGCCGGAAGGTGTCGAAGCGCTCGCCACCGGCGGCCTGGCCGCCCTCGACGATCCGGATCCACACGTCCGCCTGCAGGCGATCCACACGCTCGGCTCGCTGCCCCCGCCCCATCGCCCCGTCTCCCAGCTCGTGCAACGTGCGCGCGACGGCGATGCCCTGGTTCGTCAGGCCGTCCTCTCGGGCCTGACGGGCTTCGAAGAGATCGCTCTCGACGAAGCGCTCGCGCAGGGCGAGCAGCCCGATCCCGCCTGGCTCGCCGCCCTCGCCGGGGCGATCCGACTCGCAGGCGACGACGCGAGCGCTCACGCCGCCGCGACCCGGCGCCTGCTCGATCGGATGGCCGTGCTCGAGCCGATCGGGCTCGCGCGCGCGCTGGCCCGCGGACTCGCCGAGGCGGGCGAGCGCCGCGGCGCCGAGCGGATCGTGCTCGACGCCCCCCACGCGATCTTCGAAGGGGATCGCGCGACGGCGCTCGGCGCCGAGCTCGAGGCCGTGCGACGCGGCGTGACCTGGCCCGGTGACACGCGTCCGGGTGGGGCGCGTGCGCTCACGGCCGAGGAAGAGAGGCTGCGGACGCGGGGTGGCGCGCTCTTCCAGGCGACTTGCGCCACCTGCCACGGCGAGGACGGACGCGGTCTCGCGGGTCTCGCGCCCCCGCTCGCCGGCTCGCCGTGGGTGCGCGACGCCGACGAGTGGTTGCTGCGGATCGTGCTGCAGGGTCTCCAGGGACCGATCGAGGTCGGCGGCGAACGCTTCGACCTCGCGATGCCCGGCCACGCCGCGGATCCGCGCTTCGACGATGCGACGCTCGCCGGGCTCGCGACCTGGCTGCGCCGCGCCTGGGGACACGCCGATCGGCCCGTGACACCCGACCGTGTCGCGTCCATCCGGGCAGCGACGGCCTCGCGACACTCGCCCTGGACCGTCGACGCCCTGCGCGCGCTGCCCGTCGAGCATCGCCTCGATCGGTACACGGGCCGCTACCGCGTCCCGATCGTCGGGGTGGAGCTCGAGATCGTGCGCGAAGACGACCAGCTCGCGCTCGGTCGCTCGGGCAGCGCGCGCAGCCCACTCGTGGAGGCCGGAGACGGACTCTTCCTCGGCGACGAGGGCGTGCGGCTGCGCTTCGACGCGACGAGCGAGGGGCCCGTCGACCGGGTCGAGATCGTCTTCGGCGAGCAGCGGGTCGAGGTCGCTCGGGTCGCGGACTGAGCCGCAGAGCGGTGCGTCAGCCCGGATCCGGCTCGGCGTCCGTCCGCAGCCAGCGCCCCGCGGACGCACTCCGCTCGATCGCTTCGAGCACGCGCTGCGTCGCGAGCGCGTCGGCGAAGTCGGGCCGCGGCCGCTCGCCCGCGGCGTGCGCGCGAAGCAGGTCGAGCACGGTATGCGTGAAGCCGTGCTCGTAACCGAGGCCATGGCCCGGCGGCCACCACGCCTCGAGATAGGGATGGCCGGGATCGGTGGCGAGCACGCGTCGGAAGCCCGCATCGGGCCCCTCGTGCTCGAAGAGCTCGATCTCGTTCAGGCGCTCGAGGTCGAAGGCGATCGAGCCGCGGCTGCCGTTGATCTCGAAGCGGTTGTGGTTCTTGCGACCGGGGGCGACGCGGGTCGCCTCGAGCGTGCCGATCGCGCCGCCCTCGAAGCGGAGCAGCGCGAGCGCGGCGTCGTCGACGTCGACGGCCCCCCGCCCGCCCCCCTCGAGCGGCCGCTCCGCGACGAAGGTCTCGACGAGCCCGCAGACGGCCTCGATCTCGCCGACGAGCCAGCGCGCCAGATCGACCACGTGGGCCCCGAGGTCGCCGAGCGCGCCGCTTCCCGCCCGCGCACGCTCGAGTCGCCAGGTTCGCGGATGCTCGGCGTCGACGAGCCAATCCTGCAGGTAGGTCCCGCGGAAGTGCCGGATCCGGCCGATCCGCCCCGCCTCGATCCATCGACGCGCGAGCGCGACGGCCGGCAGCCGTCGATAGTTGTGGCAGACCATGTTCGTGACGCCCGCCTGGCGAACGGCGTCGACCAGCCGCGACGCCTCCGCGACGGAGTTCGCCAGCGGCTTCTCGCAGAGCACGACCTTCCCAGCGGCGGCCGCCGCGAGCGCGATCGGGGCGTGCAGGTCCCCCGGCGTGCACACGTCCACGACGTCGACGTCGTGCCGCGCGACGGCCTCGCGCCAATCCGTCGAGATCGCCTCGAAGCCGTAGCGGCGGGCGGCCCGGGCGAGATCGGCCTCGTCGCGACCGCAGAGCACCGCGAGCACGGGCTCGAAGGGACAGTCCACGAAGAAGCGCGCGACCTGTCGCCAGGCGTTCGCGTGGGCGGCGCCCATGAATCGATGCCCGACGAGGGCGATCCGGATCGGCGGACGCTCCTTCCCGTTCTGCAAGGCGCTCTCCTCCCTCTCCGGACCAGCCGACCGGGACGTCACATCGCCGGTCGGCGCTCGCCTGGCCTAGCTCCGGTATGGCTCGCGGCCGACGCCCTGCACGGGAATGCCCTGGGCGGCGAGCACCTCGCGCTGCAGGGCGTACATCGCCGCGGCGGCGCGATCGATGTGCCGGGCGAAGGCGATCGAGCCTTCGAGGATCGGCGCGAGCGCGGCCCGCTCCTGGACACGAGCGGGGCCGTACTCGTGCTCGACGATGAGTGGCGTGCGCTCGACGTCGAGCTCGAGCAGCTCGCGGGCGGCGAGCTGATGGTCGAGCCAGTCGACGCTGCGGTTCTGGAGGTAGGCGAGCGGGTCGTGGCGGGCCGTGCCCGGCAGCTCGTGCTCGGCGAAGGCCGACTGCTTGCGCCAGGCCTGCGCGCGGTCCCGCGGATCCGTCGAAGGCCGACCGTCGACCCAGTCGCCCCGCCCGACGCTCTGGCCCCCGTAGCCCCAGGCCGCGACGCCCCGCGCGTCGATGACCTGGCCCTTCACGTGGAAGCCCGAGACGAGGAAGGCATAGCCCTCGTCCTTCAGGTACTGGAAGATCGAGCGGGTGTCCTGACCCATCAGGATCGCGTGGGAGGGGTCGTAGTGGATGCGGAATACGTCGCCGACGCCGTGCCGCTCGCAGATCCGGTGCAGCGCGATCCAGGTGCCGGGCGTGTAGGCGAGGTTGTTGTGGAAGGAGTCGCCGCTCGTCCAGCCCGGCATGGGACATTGCTCGATCCGGTACTCGAGTCCGCGCGCCTTCGCCTGCTGGAGGAGCGGCACGAAGCCCTCTTCGAAGTCGACGAGGTTCTGCTCCATCGAGAGCAGCTGGTTGCGACCGACGAAGCCACACACCGCGGGCACACCGAGCGCCACTGCCGCGTCGAAGACCTCGAGCATGAACGCATGCTTCTTCGCCCGGATCGCGGGATCGGCATGCAGCATGTCGTCGAAGTAGCCCACGTCCGCGATCCCGACGCCCGTCGCGCGCAGCGCCGCCTCGACCCGACGCGCCCGCGCCGACGTGAAGGGCTCGCGCAGATCGAGGGTATTCGCGACGGGGTCGAGCATCGCCTCGGGCGGGACGTCCGCCCGCGTGGGATGCAGCGCGGCCGAGAGCTGGATGCAGTCCGCGTCGAGCTCCGCGGCAAAGGCGAGCCAATCCTCGATCGCGAGGTCCGGATCGTCGTCACGCGCCTCGCGCGGGGTCAGCTCCTGCAGCGCCGCCGTCAGCACGCCGACCGGCATGAAGCGCGGCGCGAAGGGCTCGATCGGCATCGCTCCTCTCCTATCCGCCCGCGCCCGCCTAGCTCCGCACGACCCGCCCGGGCCGCGCGCCCGTCGCACGCCCCGCGCGCCAGGTGATCTCACCCGCCACGACCGTCGCGTCGAAGCCGTCCGCCCGCTGGACGACCCGCGGCGCCCCGGTCGGCAGGTCGCGCACGATCTCGGGCGTGTGCAGCCTCAGCCCGGCGAGATCGATCACGTTCACGTCGGCGCGCCGGCCGACCTCGAGCGTGCCCCGGTCGCCGAAGCCGTAGAGGTCGGCGGGATCCTTCGAGAGCATGCGCACGGCCTCCTCGACCGGGATGCGCGGCCCGCGCGATCGGTCGCGCACCCAATGCTCGAGCACGTAGGTCGGCAGGCTCGCGTCGCAGAGCATGCTGCAATGCGCGCCGCCGTCGGCGAGACCGACGACGGTGCGCGGGTGGCGCATCATCTCGCCGATGTCGTCGAGGTTCCCGCCCTTGTAGCCCGAGAACCAGACGTGCAGGAAGCCCGGCTGTCCGTCGTCGCCGGCCTGCGAGCCGAGATCGCACATCAGGTCGTAGGCGAGCGCGTCGACGTCCTTGCCCTCCCGCCGGGCCCGCGCCGCGAGCGACTGCTCCGGCTCGGGCTCGTAGACCGGCCCCCGGTCGAGCGGGAACGTCGTGTCGTAGCTGTTGCGCATCATCGCCATGCCGACCGCGTCGTGCGCCCCCTCCGACAGGATCGCGCGCCGCACCGCGGGCTCGCGCAGCTTCGCGAGCCGCTCGCGCAGGGGCAGCCCGGCGAGTGCTCCGTAGGCGGGCCGGGTCATGAAGGGATTGAACGTGTCCCAGGACATCAAGAGCCCCGCCGGCCGACCCGCCACCTGCGGCACGAGTCGCGCGCCCTGCTCGTTCGCGCGCTCCGCCGCCGCGAGCACCTGACGCCACTGGTCGGGATTCGTCTGCACCTGAACGAGGGTGAAGGTCACGACGCAGCCCGTCTCGAGCGAGAGTCGACGATAGAGCTCGACCTCGCGCAGCGGTGCCTCGGGATCCTCTCCCATCGCGCCGGCGGGCACGCTCTGCACGAGCCCCTTGCCCGTCTCGCGCACCGCCCGGGCGAGGGCCATCAGCTCCGCCTCGTTCGCGAAGGTGCCGGGCACGGGGTCGCCATGGATCGACGTATGCAGCGGCAGACGATTCGTCGAGAAGCCGACGCCGCCTGCGCCGATGCCCTCGCGCACGATCGCCGCCATGCGTGCGAGGTCCTCGCCCGTCGCGTGATGCTCGTGCGTGCCACGCATGTCCATCACGTAGGCGCGCACCGCGCCGTGGGGCACCTGCGCCGCCACGTCGATCGCCCGCGGCAGCCGATCGAGCTCGTCGAGGTATTCCGGGAACGACTCCCATCGCCAGGTGATGCCATCCGCGAGCGCCGTGCCCGGGATGTCCTCGACACCCTCCATCAGCTCGATCAGGAAGGCATGCCGATCGGGTCGCGCCGGCGCGAAGCCGACGCCGCAATTGCCCATCACGACAGTCGTCACGCCATGCCACGAAGACGGCGCGAGCTCCGGATCCCAGGTCGCCTGCCCGTCGTAGTGCGTATGCGCATCGACGAAGCCCGGCGTGACGAGCCGATCCGTCGCATCGAGCACCTGCGCACCCTCGCGCGCCGCGCGCCCGGGCGCAGCGATCTCGTGCACGCGGCCTCCCACGATCACGACGTCGGCCGCGCGCGGCGGGGCGCCCGTGCCGTCGACGAGGGTTCCGTTGCGGATGATCAGATCGGACATGGCCACCTCCGGCGCCGACGGGACGAGGTCGGACGACGCCGGCCGAGGGTAACGAGCCGCCCCGGCGGCTGCCCGGCGCGCCATGGCGGTTGCCGGGTCGCCGGTGAGCCCGGACAATCGGCCGCCCGTGTCCCGACGCCTCCTCGCAGCCCTTCACGCCGACCTGAAGCCCCCGCGCGAGCCCGGTCCGGGTCCCGATCGCGCGGCGTCGATCGGCGCGAGGGTCCTCGCGACCGCCTGGGCGTGCCTGGCGATCACGTGGACGGGCGTGGCGGGCGCGGAGACCCCGGCCGGAGACGCCGCCGCGACCAGACCCGTCGAGGTCCTCGTCGTGACGGCCGCACGCGCGCCCCGCCCGCTCGCCGACGTCCCGAACGCCACGAGCGTGCTCGATGCCGCGATGCTCGAGACGACGATCAGCACCTCCGTCGACGACGCGCTCCGCTTCGTGCCGGGCCTGCAGCTCACGCGCGAAGGCGGGCGTGGCGGGCGGGCGCAGCTCTCGCTGCGCGGTCTCGACCCGAACCACGTCGTCGTGCTCGTCGACGGCATCCGACTGAACGACCCGACCAACGCCCGCGGCGGCTCCTTCGACCCGACGACGCTCGCGCTCGTCGACATCGAGCGGATCGAGATCGTGCGCGGCCCTCGCTCCGCGACCTTCGGCTCCGACGCGCTCGCCGGCGCGATCAACGTGATCACGCGCCGGGTCGGCCCGGACGCTCCGCTCCGCACGCACGTACGCGGACGCGGCGGACGCTTCCATACGGGATCCGTCGCGGGCGAGGCGAGCGCGGGGCTGCGTGGCATCGCGGGGCTCTCGCTCGGGGCGGCCTTCGACACGTTCCGCGATCCGAACTCCGACGGGGGCTACGACGGGGCGAGCCTCAAGGCGCGGCTCGAGGCGACGCTGCCCTTCGCCGTCGAGCTCGATGCGACGACGCGAATCCACGAGAGCAGCGCGCGGGGCTTTCCGGAGTCGAGCGGGGGGCCCGAGCTCGCGACACTGCGCACGATGGAGGATCGCCGGGTGCGCGAGATCCTGGCCGGCGTGGGGCTCGGCCGGCGTTTCGGCGAGATCCTGCGCGTCGACCTGCGCGCCAGTCGCGTCGCCCGCCGGGAAGACCTCACGTCCCCGGGCATCGATCCCGTCCTGCCCTTCGACCCCTTCGCCGACGTCCCACCCTCGCGCGCTGGCGACGAGTACACGCGCTGGGACTTCTCCTTCGTGACGGACTGGACGCCGCCGGCGTGGGCGATCGGCGGCCTCGCACTCGACACCCGCGTGATCGCCGGCGTCGACGGGGTGGTCGAGCACGGCGAGAGCGACACGTATCTCGATTTCACCGGCACCGGCTCGGGCCCCTTCACGCCCGCCGGCTTCTTCGATCGCCGCCGCACCCTCGGCCTCTTCGCCGAGCTCGAGCAGGACGTGGGTCCCTGGCTCACGCTCTCCGGCGGCCTGCGCTTCGACTCCACGCCGGACCAGCGCGATCGCGTGGCCCCCTCCGTCGGCGTCACCGTCGACGTCCCCGGTACGGCCGTGCGTCTCTTCGGCCACTACGGCGAGGGCTTCAAGCGCCCGAGCTTCTACGCGCTGCGCAATCCGCTGGTCGGCGATCCGACCCTCGCCGTCGAGAAGAGCCGCGGCTTCGAAATCGGGCTGCGCGCCGCGACGAGCGACGATCGACTGCGCGTGCAGCTCGGCTACTTCGAGCTGCGCGTGCGCGACGTGATCGTCTTCGACGCGACGCGCTTCGCGCTCGCGAATGCGGGGCAGCTGCTCTCGCGCGGCGTCGAGCTCGAGCTCGAAGGCCGCGTCACGCGCGGACTCGATGTCCGCGGCGGACTCACCTGGAACCCGACCGATCTGCGCGGCTCCCCCGCGACGCCGCCCAACCGCTCGACCTGGCGCGGCTACGCCGGGCTCGCCTGGACACCCCACCCGCTCGTCGAGCTCGACCTGCGCGCGCTCGCGGTCGGTCCCTCGAAGACGACCTCCTTCCAGACGGGCGCCGCCGAGAAGACCCTCGCCGGCTACCTGCGCCTCGACCTGCGCACGACCTGGCGGGTGCGAACCGGAATCGACCTCTTCCTCGAGATCGAGAACCTCACGAACCGCACCTACCGCGAAGCCATCGGCTTCGAAGCCCCGGGCATCGCCCCGCGCGCCGGCGCCGCCCTCCACTTCTGAGTCGGAACCCGCACCGGCCGCCCCCACCCGCTCTGGCGAGCCGTACCGGCCGCCGCGCCCCCTCCAGCACCCTTGCCATCTAGTCAGGCCCCCTTATCATCCCGCGCCGACCCCGGCCGGGCCGAATGCCCGGCCCCGCCGAAGCGGAGCGACGCCATGCCCGCCGCCCCCGACACGCCCCGCACCGCCACCGAAACGACCGCAGCGCGCGCCGAGTCGCTCGCGGCGGCGTACGACCTCGCCGACCTCGACACCTTCCGCCGCCGCAATCTCGCCTGGCACCTGATGCGCATCGGCCAGGACTTCCGCACCCGCGCCGCCCGGGCCTTCGCCCGGCACGGCCACGCCGGCATGCGCACGGCCCATGCCTCGGTCATCACCTACCTGCCGATCGAGGGCTGCCGGCTGACGGAGCTCGCGGCGCGGGCGGGCATGACGAAGCAGGCGATGGGCGAGCTCGTCGGCGACATGGAGACCCTCGGCTACGTCGCGCGTCGCCCCGATCCCGAGGACGGCCGCGCCAAGCGGATCGAGTTCACGCCCGAGGGCATCGAGCTGCTCGACGAGACCCGCGGCATCCTCGCCGGCATCTGGGAAGCCTACGCCGAGATCGTCGGTCGCCCCGGCCTCGACGCACTCTCCGACACCCTCGATCGCCTGATCGAAGGCCTCGACGATCGCGAGCGTCGCCCCGACGCCCCTTAGAGGACCCGGCCATGCAATACGATCCGACGGACTGGAACACGCAGATCGCGCCCTACGAGACCTATGCCTGGCTGCGGGAGCACGCGCCGGTCTACCACAACGAGGCGATGGACTTCTGGGCGCTCTCGCGCTTCGAGGACGTCTGGGACGCGCATCTCGACTGGGAGACCTTCACGTCGACCTGGGGGCAGACGCTCGAGAAGACGGCGACGCCGCTGCCGCTGATGATCTCGATGGATCCGCCGAAGCACACGCGGGTGCGTCAGCTGATCTCGAAGGTCTTCACGCCGCGTCGCGTGGCGGAGCTCGAGCCCACGGTCCGCAAGATCACGCGCGACCGCCTCGCAGGACTCGAGCCGGGGGATCAGATCGATCTCTTCGAGCAGCTCGGTTCCGTCATGCCGATGGACGTGATCAGCGCGATGCTCGGCGTGCCCGAGGCCGACCGCGACGACGTAAGGCGCTGGACCAACGTCTTCATGCACCGCGAGTCGAATAGCCTCGAGATCCCGGCCATCGCACAGGAGGCCTCGAAGAAGGTCCTCGGCTACTTCGTCTCCTTCATCCAGGAAAGGCAGGCACGGCCGCAGGACGACCTGATCAGCGCCTTGATCGGCGCCGAGCTGCGCGACGACGAGACGGGCGGGATGACGAAGCTCTCCTTCGAGGAGCTGCTCGGCTTCTGCCTCCTGCTCGGCAGCGCGGGCCACGAGACGACGGCCCGCCTGATCTGCAACAGCGCCGTCACCCTCTTCCGGCACCCGGACCAGCGCGCCGAGCTCGTCGCCGATCCGACGCTGCTTCGCAACGCCGTCGAGGAGATGCTTCGCTTCGATCCGCCCTCGCAGGTGCAGGGGCGATGGACGACGAAGCCCTGGACGCGCCACGGCGTGACGATCCCGGAAGACGTGCGCGTGCTGCTCCTGACCGGCGCGGCCCATCGCGATCCGAGCCAGTTCCCCGACCCCGACCGCTTCGACATCCATCGCCAGCTCGACCGCACGGTCCACTTCGGCCAGGGCCACCACCTCTGCCTCGGCAAGTCCCTCGCCCGCCAGGAGTGCCGCGTCGCCTTCGAGGAGATCCTCGCGCGCTTCCCCGACTACGAGGTCGACGAGGCGAACCTGGTCTGGGCGCACAACAACAACGTGCGCGGCTACGCGAAGGTGCCGATGCGGCTCTGAGCCGCGGTGGCCGACGCGCGGGACGCCGCGTGTCCCGACGCTATCGTCCGACGATCTTCGAGGAGGATCGGTCGATGAGCCATCGCGTCGTGCAATGGGGAACGGGCAACGTCGGATTCCACAGCCTGCGGCACCTGATCCGGCACCCCGACTACGAGCTGGTCGGCGTGCACGCGTGGAGCGAGGGCAAGCAGGGCAAGGACGCGGCGACGCTGGCCGGACTGCCCGAGCCGACGGGCGTGCGCGCGACGAACGACGTCGACGCGCTGCTGGCCCTTCGGCCGGACGTCGTCGTCTACACGGTCAAGGCCGAGACGCGACCGCACGAGGTGATCCCCGAGCTCGCGCGGATCCTGCGCGCGGGCGTGGACGTCGTCTCGACCTCGATGATCTATCTGATCCATCCGCCGCACGCGGACGCGGGGATGCGGGCTCCGCTCGAGGAGGCCTGTCGGGCCGGGGGATCGACCTTCTACGTGAGCGGGATCGATCCGGGCTTCTCGGGGGACGCGCTGCCGCTGGCGGCCCTCGAGCTGGTCGGCGAGATCGAGGAGGTGCGCGTGCAGGAGCTCTGCGACTACTCGACCTACGAGGATCCGGAGTTCACGGGCGTGTCCTTCGGCTTCGGTCGGCCCGCCGACTACACGCCGCCGCTCGCGATGCCCGGGGTGCTCTCGATGGGCTGGGGCGGGATGGTGCGCATGGTCGCGGATCGGCTCGGCGTCGAGCTCGAGGAGATGCGCGAGCATTTCGACCGCTACTACGCCGAGGAGTCCTTCGAGACGCCGATGATGAAGGTCGAGAAGGGCACCTGCTCGGCCGTCCGCTTCCAGATCGAAGGCATCGTCGACGGACGCCCTGTCGTCGTGACCGAGCACGTCAATCGTCTGTCGGCCGACGAAGCACCCGACTGGCCGATGCCGCCGGCCGGCCGCCCCGGCGTCCATCGCTGCATCGTGACGGGCAATCCCGGCGTCCAGCTCGAGTGCTTCGTGACCGGCGAGGACGGCGACCACAACACGGGCGGCGTCCAGGCGACCGCGATGCGCGTGATCAACGCCATCCCTGCCGTCCGAGCCCACGCCCCCGGCCTGATCAGCACCCTCGACCTGCCCCGCACGCCGTCGACGAACGTCGCCCGCCGAAGGGCTTGAGCGAAGCGACGGCCGCCGCGCGCTGCCGCGGCCGCGTGCGCTCCACGAACGTCGCGCTCCGGCGCTGACGCGCCGCCTACCAGGCGACGGGCAGGCGCGCGAGCCCGTGCAGATGCAGCTGGGGCTTGTAGACGATCTCGCCCTCGCCGAGGCGCAATCCCGGGATCCGCCGGAAGAGCGTCTCGATCGAGTGCTGGATCTCGAGGCGCGCGAGGTTGGCGCCGAGGCAGTAGTTGGCGCCCATTCCGAAGGAGTAGTGGTCCAGGTTCGTGCGGCCGAGGTCGAGCCGGTCGGGATCTGCGAAGTGCTCGGGGTCGCGGTTGATCGCGCCCCAGATGAACGACACGGGATCGCCCGGCTCGATCGTACGGTCGTGGAAGGGGATCGGCTTCGTCGCGAACTTGGTCGTCAGCTGGACGGGCGTGTCGTATCGGAGCAGCTCCTCGGTCGCGCGCTCGATGAGCGAGGGGTCCCGGCGCAGACGCTCGGCCTCGTCGGGATTCCGGATCAGGGCCAGGGAGCCCTTCGCGATCAGGTTCGCCGTCGTCTCGTGCCCGGCCTGGAAGAGCAGGATCACGGTCGAGGCGATGTCGGCGTCGGTCAGGTCGGGCGCCTCGCGTTGCACCTCGAGCAGGCGCGTGAGCAGATCGTCCGCGGGCCGGGCGCGCCGGGCGGCGATCAGCTCGTCGAGATAGGCAGCGAACTCGGTCGCGGCCTCGTCGCCCATCTTCTCGACCTCGGGCGTGAGGGCCGCGCCCTCGTCGGAGCGCCGCGCGAAGTCGCCGGACCAGCGCTCGATGCGCGGGACGTCCTCGAGCGGCGCACCGAGCATCTGGCTGATCACGGTGACGGGCACGCGGAACGCGAACTGGGACACGAGGTCCATGCTGCCTTCGTCGATCACGGCGTCGATCAGCTCGTCGACCAACGCCTGAACCCGAGGCCGCAGCTGCTCGATCGAGCGCGGCGTGAAGCCGCGATTGACGAGACCGCGCATGCGGGCGTGGGGCTCCTTCGGCTGGAAGGCGAACATGCGCAGCAGGATCTGGATCCAGGGACCGCCGCCGCCGACGCCGGCCATGCCGATCGTGCGCGCGTCCTTGACGAGGGAGGTGTCGCGCACGAGCTGGCTGGCGTCCGCATGACGCGTGATGACCCAGGGCCTTCCGAGCCGCTCGACCGGCGCACGCCAGACGGGGGCCACGGCGCGCAGCTGGTGGTAGAGACGGACGAGGTCGTCGCCGCGGCGATGCCAGTCGAGGATGCGCGCGAAGAGCGCCTCGGGATCCTCGGGCAGGTCTGCCCAGGGCGGCGACGCGATGGCCACGGCTCGCATGCGGACACCTCCTCCGGTCGGCTCGCTCGCAGGCCGCAGCCGCCGGGTCAGGATGGGGAGCGTAGTCGTGCCGGATCGCGCCCGCCGCCGGGCGCCGCGGGCGCGAGCACGGGCCGTCGTGCGCCCCAGGGCCGGGCCTGCTCGAGCTGACCCGCGAGCCGGAAGAGTGTCGCCTCGTCGTCCATGCGCCCGACGAACTGCACCCCGATCGGCAGCCCGCTCGCGCTCCAGACGAGCGGCACGCTCATCGCCGGATTGCCCGCCACGTTCGCGAGCTGTGTGAAGCCGATCGTCGCGAGGACCGAGCGCCCCTGCTCCTCGACGTCGGGATTCGAGAGCGAGAGGCGGCCGATCGGCAGGGGCGGCGTCGCCATCGTGGGCGACAGCACGAGATCGAAGTCCATGAGGTGCCGCGCGAGCGCTCGACCCGTCGCGTGCAGCGTCTGTACCGCGCGGGCGTGATCGACAGCGCCCCGCTTCGCGCCGTATCCGAGGATCGCCCGGGTCGCGGGCTCGACGTCCTCGGGCGCGAGCGTCCGCCCGAGGGCGGCGGCGCGCGCGTCGAGGGCGAGTCGCGTCGACACGCTCATGATGACGAGCGTCGCCTCGCGCATGGCCGCCGCGTCGACCGTGAAGGGGGCCTCCTCGACCTCGTGCCCGAGCGAACGGCAGAGCGCCGCCGCCGCCTCGACGGCTTCCTCGCAGTCCGGGTGCGTCTCGACGCCGTTCCAGGTGCGGCGCTGGAGTGCGATCCGCAGTCGACCGGGCGGAGCCCCGACCTCGTCGAGGAAGGGACGCGCGGGGGGCTGTGCGGCATAGGGTGCACCGGGATCGGGACCGCTCGTCGCGTCGAGGAGCGCGGCGCTGTCACGGACCGATCGGGTGATGGCGTGCAGGGTCGTCATGCCCGACCAGCCCTCGCCCGCGTCGGGCCCTGCCGGCGTGCGGCCGCGGGTGGGCTTGAGGCCGAAGAGTCCGCAGCAGGACGCGGGGATGCGGATCGAGCCGCCGCCATCGCCCGCATTCGCGATCGGTGTGTAGCCCGCGGCGACGGCCACCGCCGCGCCACCCGAGGATCCGCCCGCGGTCCGACTCGGATCCCAGGGATTGCGGGTCGCGCCGTGCAGCCGCGACTCGGTCGTCGTCGTGAGGCCGAACTCGGGTGAGTGGGTCCGGCCGAAGAGCACGAGTCCGGCGCGGCGGTAGCGGGCGACGAGCTCGCTCTCGAAGTGGGACACGTGTCTGGCGAAGAGCGACGAGCCGTTCGTGAGCCGGACGCCCGGCCAGCCGAGGTGCAGATCCTTCAGCAGGAAGGGCACGCCCTCGAAGGGCCCCCTCGGCAGCCCCTCGGCGATCGCGCGCCGCGCCACGTCCTCCGCCCGTACGACGAGGGCGCCGAGCTCGCCGTCCCGCGCGTCGACCCGGGCGAGGGCCGCCTCGAGCAGCGCCTCCGCCGTCGTCTCCCCGCGCTTCACCCGCGCGGCGAGACCGAGGGCGTCCTCGTTCTCGTAGTCCAGCATGGCCGCGAGGATAGACGCGCACTCGGGACGATGCCCCGCCTGGCGACCGGACCGGGGGTCCCTGCGCTACGCCGGCGCGAGCGCGTTCAGACGCTCCACGGCGTCGACGTAGCCCTCGACGAGATCCGTGACGACCTCGCGCACCGAGCGCACCTCCTTCATCAGCCCGACGGTCTGACCGACGGGATTGAAGGCGACCGCCTGGGAGCCGGGGGACGACGCATAACGACTCGTGCGCGAGACCGCGTCCATCGTCACCATGTTCTGCAGCGGCATGCCGAGGGGATCCGGCGTATCCGTCCGCGCCCAGGCCTCCGTCCAGTCGTTGCGCAGCATGCGGCAGGGCTTGCCCGTGAAGGAGCGCGAGCGGACCGTGTCCTCGCTGCTCGCACCGAGATACGACGCCATCTGCGCCGGCGGACACTCTGCCTCCTGCACCGTCAGCCAGATCGAGCCCGTCCAGACGCCCTGCGCACCCAGCGCGAGGGCCGCGGCGACCTGTGCTCCGGTCGCGATCCCGCCCGCCGCGAGCACGGGCAGCGGCGCGACGGCCTCGATGATCTGCGGCCAGAGCACGAAGCTGCCGATCTCGCCCGTATGACCACCGCCCTCTGTGCCCTGCGCGACCACGAAGTCGAGGCCGGCCTTCGCGTGGGCCTTCGCCTGATGGACCTTGCCGCAGAGCGCGCCGATCACACGCCCGCTCTTCTGGACCTGCTCGATCACCTCCGCCGGCGGCGTGCCGAGCGCGTTCGCGATCATCCGGACCTTGTCGTGGGCGAGGGCCACCTCGAGCTGCGGCGCGGCCGTCGCCATGCTCATGCCGAGCAGCTCGTGATGGCGCTCGTCCTCGGGCAGCTCGGGGATGCCGTGGTCCGCGAGGAGCTTGGCGGCGAACTCGCGATGCTGCGGCGGGATCGCGGCGCGCAGCTGGGCCTCGAGCTTCGCGGGGTCGAGCTCGCCCATGCCCTCGTAGCGCTGCGGGATCACGAGATCGACGCCGTAGGGCCGGTCGCCCACGTGCTCGTCGATCCAGGCGCACTCGATCTCGAGCTGCTCGGGCGAGAAGCCGACGGCGCCGAGCACGCCGAAGCCGCCTGCATTCGAGACGGCGGCGACGACGTCGCGGCAATGACTGAAGGCGAAGATCGGGAACTCGATGCCGAGACGGCGACAGAAATCGGTCTGCAAGGAATCAGGCCTCCAGGCTCGAGTGACCCATCGGCGTGACGGGCCCTTCTGTGATGCGGGCGATCAACGCCTCCTCGAGCTGCTCGTGGGTCGAGACGTCGCGGGCCAGTCGGTCGAGGGCCGCGCGGGCGCCTTCGGCGTCGCCGCCGCGAAGGAGGCCTTCGAGCTGCGCCGCCTGGCTGCGCAGCCAACCGTGCTCCTCCACCAGACCCGTCAGCTCCTCGCCGATGTCGGCGCGCAGACCGTGGAGGGCGGGGAAGTAGATCTCCTCCTCGACGGACATGTGGGCGTCGAGGGCGGTCTCGAAGAGGACGAACTCGTCGAGGGCGGAGCTCGCCCCGTCCTTTCCGATCCGTGCGTAGACCTCGCGACAGAGGTCGTCGAGTCGTTCGTGCTGGGAGGCGATGCGACGCTCCTCGCCGCGCATCCGGAGCTTGAGTCCCATGTCGACCGCCCCCTCCGACGCGCCCCGTCCTCTCGCCATCGTCTCCCCTCCTCCGCGCTCGCGCCAGACGATCCCGGCACGCGGCCGGGACCCGCCGAGCGGCGCGCCCCGGTTTCGCGACTTCCGAGCGAGAGGTGAGCAACTTTCACGCCAAGCGTGGCGCAATGTACCGCGTCGCCGCGTCAGCGAGCCTCGCAATCCGGGGCAATGCGCCTCATGCCCACCCGGAGCGCCACAGGTCACGCCGCCCCGATGCCGGACACCGTCCGACGTGCGACGCTCCGCGCGCGTCCAGCCCAGCAGGAGGTCCAACCATGTCCCGTCGACGCCCCGCCGTGCGCGTCTCGAACGTCATGACCCGCCGCGTGCGGACGGCGACACCGGATACGCCGCTCGAGGAGATCCTCGCGCTGCTCCGCGAGGAGCGCTGCCATCACGTCCCGATCGTCGACGACGATCGACCGGTCGGCATGATCAGCGCCCGAGACGTGGTGCACCTCGCCAGGCGCGAGGAAGGCGAGCAGTACGTGCTCGGCATGCCGCAGAGCGAGCGGGCCGGGGATGCGATGAACGAGGACCTCGTCACGATCCATCAGGACGAGTCGGTCGATGCCGCGATCGAGCGGATCGGCCGCGGCGACATCCACGCCCTCGTCGTGATCGACGACGACGACCGACTCGCCGGGATCGTCACGCACAACGACCTGCTGCACTACCTGATCGACTAGGGCTCGGCCTGCGCCTCGAGCCGCGGCGCGACTAATACTCGACGCGCGCCTCGAGCCGCCCGCCCTCGCCGACCACGACCGTGAGCCGCGACATGCAGGGCATGCAGTAGACGCGATCGCCCGGCCGCAGCTCGCGCGCCGAGCGGATCACGACGCGGCACACCGGACAGAGCACCTCGTTCGGCGCGAGCGCGTCCCGCGAGCCCGCCCAGCGCCGATAGAAGCGCCGATACTTGCGCGGCACCTCGTCGAAGCCCGTGTCGTCCTCGATCACGTAGCGACGGCGCGGACGGGTCTTGTCGTCTTCGGAGGCACCCGTATCCGCGCCGGTGTCGCCCTCGGCCCCGCTCGCGGGATCGAATTCCGGAGTCTCGAGCAGCGGATCCGTCATCGCTCGAATCCCAGCCGCGCCACGGTCTCGAGATAGAGGCGCCCCACCTCGGGCCGTTCCGAAGCCGGCGTGCCCAGCTCGCGCAGGCTGTCCTCGAAGGTCGAGAGCACGAGCACATCGAGCTCCTGGCGGATCGCCCGCAGGCGCTGTCGCGTCGCCGGGCTGCGCGCGAGCATCCGTCCGAGGTCGTTCTCGCCGAAGCCCATGTGCCGGCGCTCGTCCTTCAGGACGCCCGCCAGCATCTCCGCCGTGCGCGGATCCGCCGTCTGCATGTGCGAGTGGAACGCGGCGAACTCCATCGACTCGAGGATCACGTTCTGCGCGAAGAGCGCCGCCTCCCAGTCCTTCGCCGCGACGAAGTGCATCAGCCGATCGCGGAAGGCGAGCAGGCTCGCGTGGGCGCGGGACTCGTAGTCGGCGTGCGGGTCGACGCCGAGCTCCGCCAGGCGATGGAGCATGACCTCGAGATGGCGGGCCTCGTCGACGGCCTGGGTGGCGAGGAAGATCTTCGCCGCGCGATTCGGCGCGAAGCCGATCAGGCCGCTCGCGCCATCGAGCGCCGCGGCCTCGCCGACGCAGTACGTCGATAGCGTGGCCGCGAGCGCGTCGCGTTCGGTCCCGGACAGCGCGGGCAGCTCGGAGCCGGGCGTGACGCCGTAGGGATGCGACGCGAGATAGCCCTCGACGGACTGGAACCAGAACTCGAAGGAATGCACCTCCGCGAGGAAGGAGGCGTGATCCCGGGCGTGGAGCTCGCCGCTCAAGGTCGGTCCGGGGTCTGGTAGTCGAGCCCGATCCGACCGAGTCGCGTCTTGAACTCCGCCAGCACCGTACCTGCGAGCACCGCCTCGAGCTCTTCGGGGGCCGCACTCGCGAGATCCGTGCCGTGCCAGACGCGGCGGGTCGGCGAGCCCTCGCCCGCGGCCTGCGTGATGCGTCGGCTCTCCTCGAGGGTCGCCGCCTGGCCCCGGAAGCGATCCGCGAAGGTCGCCAGCATGTGGTAGGCCATCTCCTTCTGCATGCGCTCGATCTCGGGCTTCTTCTCGGGATGCTGCCGGACGAGGGAGCCGATCCGGTTCTCGCCGAAGCCCACGTGGCGACGCTCGTCGGCGATCGTGCCCGAGAGGGTCTGCGCGAACTTCGGGTTCAGCTCGACGTTGCTCGCCTGCATCATCTCGAAGACGCTGAAGGCGAGGCCCTCGAGCACGATGTTCTGGCCGACGACGCCGGCGACGAAATCGCCCTTGTCGACCTTCTCGAGCAGGATCTCGGCGAAGCGCACGAGGTGCGGGTTCGCGTGGCGGGCGATCGTGTCCTCGAGCTCGTCCTTCTTGACCCCGAGGTCGTAGAGGCGTTGCGTGAAGATCTCGACGTGACGTGCCTCGTCGAGGGTCTGGGTTGCGAGGAAGCGCTTGCTCGCGTGGTCCGGCGCAGCGTTGATGAGGCCCGAGGAGGCCGCGAGGGCGGCGCGCTCGCCGACCACGAGCTGGACCGTCGTGCCGATCGCCTCCTCGCGCAGGGTCGGATTCTCGAGGATCAGAGCCGGCTCCTTCAGGCCGGCCGCATGACCGTATTCGGTGTCCTGCAGGTAGCCCTGCGGACAGGACTCCAGCCAGGTCTGGATCGAGTAGGCATTCAGGAAGTCGGCCATCGTTTCTCTCCTCCGGTCCGGAAGCACGCCTTGGGGCGCCGGCCGCATCGGCGGGCGGGACGGGCGGCCAGGACGCCCATCGCTGCTGCAAGCGGCATACCGGACCTGACATCGGCGTCAGTTTCGCGATGACCCGGTCGGCCGCGACAAACCGCCACGTCCTCGTGACCCGCCGTGACGAGTCGTCCCGCGCCTCCGGCAGCATCCGCCGCCGCGACTCTGCTATGCCCCCGCGATCGCCCGGCGCCTCGACCCCCGGCGCTCGCGACCCGCGCCCGATCGGAGGTCTCCCGTGTCCTGGCTCGTGCTCGGCCTGCTCCTCTTCCTCGGCATCCACTCGATCTCGATCGTGAACGAGCCCCTGCGCGACCGGATGGTCGAGCGGCTGGGGCCCTGGCCCTGGAAGGGCGTCTACTCGCTGCCCGCCGCGGCCGGCTTCGTGCTCCTCGTCGTGGGCTACGGCCTCGCGAGACAGGATCCGGTCGTCCTCTACACGCCACCGACCTGGCTGCGCCACGTGGCGCTGATCGTGCTGCTGCCCGCGCTGCCGCTCTTCGTCTCGACCTACTTCCCGGGTCGGATCCGGCGCTTCGTCGCGAATCCGACGCTCGTGGCGACGGAGCTCTGGGCCGGCGCCCATCTGCTCGCGAACGGCCTGCTCGCCGACGTGCTGCTCTTCGGCGGGTTCCTCGTCTGGGCCGTCGCCGACCATCTTTCGCTCGCGCGAAGACGCCCGCGCGCGATCCCGACCCTGCCGGAGCGCCCGGCGAACGACGCGATCGCCATCGCCCTCGGCCTCGCCCTCTACGCGGCGATCGTCCTCGGTCTGCATCGCCTGGTGATCGGCGTCCCCGTCCTGCCCGCCTAGCCCACGACCGTCTCGCGACGCACGCGCAGGCCGCCCGCCGCCCCCGTCCGCTCCCGGGGTCCGATCAGCCGCCCAGCACGGGCAGCACGAGCGCGAACACGAAGAACGTGATCACGACGATGCCGAGCGCGTTCAGCCAGAGCCCCGCGCGGATCATGTCCGTGAGGGCGACACGCCCGGAGCCGAAGACGACGGCGTTCGGTGGCGTCGCGACCGGCAGCATGAAGGCGAAGCTGGCCGCGATCGCGGCCGGCACGGCGAGGGCGATCGGCGGCAGGCCGATCCCCGTCGCGAGGGACGCGAGCACGGGCACGAGCGCCGCCGTGGAGGCCGTATTGCTCGTCAGCTCCGTGAGGAAGACCATCCCCGTCACGACCACACCCACGATCACGACGAGGGGCCAGCCGGCCAGCCCGGCGCCCTGCGCCCCGATCCAGTCGTCGACGCCGTGCCGGCCGATCGCGGCGGCGAGTGAGAGGCCACCTCCGAAGAGGATCAGCACGCCAAACGGCAGGGTGCTCGCCGTCTCCCAGTCGAGCACCCGCCCGCCGCGGCCGTCCGGCAGGCAGAAGAGCGCGAGCGCGCCACCGATCGCGATGCCCGCATCCCCGAGCCCCGCGAGCGGATGCCAGGCGCCGAGCGCCACGCCCGCGAGCCAGGGCTCGCCGATCCAGAGCCCGCAGACCACCACGAAGACCCCGAGCACCCGCCGCTCCGCCGGGCTCATCGGCCCGAGCGCGCGCCGATCCCGAGCGATCACCTCACGACCGCCCTCGAGCGGCGCCTCCGGCACGGGAAAGAGCCGATGCACGAGTAGCCACCAGGAGGCCGGTCCCATCACGAGCACGAGCGGCACCCCGACGGCCATCCAGCGTCCGAAGGAGATCTCGAGACCCAGCTCCGACGAGAGGTAGGAGAGCAGGAAGAGATTCGGGGGCGTCCCGATCGGCGTGGCGACGCCCCCGATCGATGCGCCGTAGGCGATGCCGAGGAGCAGCGCCGTCGCGAAGCCGCGCCGGCCGGCGTCGTTCCAGGCGGCCGGTGCGCGCGATTCCGCCAGGGCGATCACGCTCGTGCCGACGGGCAGCAGCATCACGGCCGTCGCCGTATTCGAGACCCACATGCTGAGCGCCGCGGCCGCGGCCATGAAGCCCGCCACCATGTTCGCCGGCCGATCGCCGACCGCGGCGAGGGTGGCGAGGGCGAAGCGGCGATGCAGACCGCTGCGCTGCATCGCGAGCGCCAGCATGAAGCCGCCCATGAAGAGGAAGATCAGCGGATGCGCGTAGGGCGCAGCCGCCTCGACCGGGGTCGCCACCCCGAGCAGCGGGAAGAGCGCGAGGGGCAGCAGCGCCGTCGCATGGATCGGGATCGACTCGCCGAGCCACCAGATCGCCATCCACAGCGCGACCGCCGCCGTCGCCCGGCCGGCCGGGTCGAGATCGCCCGGCGCCCGCGCTCCGGCGTCGGGCTCGAGGAGCGCACCGACCGCGAGCCAGGCGATCGCGAGGGCCGGTCCGGCGAAGAGACCCACCCGCGCCGCGAGGGTCGGGACCGGCGGACGCGGAGGCGGCGCGGCGGAGGCGGCAGGCTGCGGAAGCGGAGGCGGCGCGGCGGAGGCGGCAGGCGACGGGAGCGGAGGCGGCGCGGCGGCGTCGGACACCGCGCGATGGTGACACGCGCGTCGATCGGTGGCACGCGAGCGGGGCGTTTCGTGTCTACACTCGCGCGCCGATGGGCATCGAGATCGACCGCACGGAGTTCGACGACGAGGATCGGGCGCGCTTCGCCCGGCGACTCGGCGACTCGCTCGAAGTGCTCGAGGCGCTGCTCGCGCGGCCGGGCTTCGGAGCGGGCGAGGCGACCCTCGGCGCCGAGCTCGAGGTCTCGCTCGTCGGGCCCGACGACCGCGCGCGACCGCGCAACGTCGAGGTACTGCGCGAGTCCGTCGACCCGCGGCTCACGGTCGAGCTCGACCGCTTCAACCTCGAGGCGAATCTCGCCTACGGGCCGCTCGCCGGCGCATCCTTCACCCGGCTGATCGACGAGTGCCACGACTGTCTGGCGGAGCTCGAGCGGGCGTGCGCGCTGCACGGCGTGCGGCCCGCGATGATCGGGATCCTGCCGACGCTCTCGCGCGAGGAGCTCGAGGGCGACGCGATGACGAGCAGCCTGCGTTACGAGGCGCTCTCCCGTGCGCTGCGCGGACTGCGCGACGCGCCCTTCTCCCTCGACATCCACGGCGAGGACATCCTCCGGCTCGACTGCGAGGACGTGACCTTCGAGGGCGCGGCGACCTCCTTCCAGCTCCATCTGCGCGTGGCACCGGACGACTTCGCGCGGGTCTACGACGCGATCCAGCTCGCCACGCCGGCCGCCCTCGCCCTCGGCGCCAACTCACCGACCTTCCTCGGTCATCGCCTCTGGGACGAGACGCGCATCGCCCTCTTCAAGCAGGCCGTCGACCACCGCGCCGAACGCGGCCGCGACGGCCGCCCCGCGCGCGTCTCCTTCGGCACGAGCTGGACGCCGGACCCCCTCGAGCTCTTCCGCGAGCCCGTCCTCGGCCATCCGCCGCTCCTGCCGGTCCTCGACGTCGAGGAGCCGCGCGAAGCGCTCGCCGGGCCGGGCGCCCCCGGACTGCGCGAGCTGCGCCTGCACCAGGGCACGGTCTGGCGCTGGAATCGCGCGATCTACGATCCCGCCGGCGGCGGCCACCTGCGCATCGAGATGCGCGCCCTGCCCGCCGGACCGAGCGTGATCGACATGGTCGCGAGCGCCGCCTTCCTGATCGGGCTCGGCCTCGACACGGCGGCGCGCGACGAGGCCGGCGAGTGGCGGCGCACGACGCCCTTCGAGCGCGTGCACGCCGACTTCTATCGCGCCGCACGGCAGGGCGTCGACGTCGAGCTCGAGTGGCCCGCGGCGCTCGGCGGGTCCGGCGACGCCGAGCCGCTGCGCCGGCTCGCGCCGAAGCTGCTCGCGCGCGCGGAGGCGGGGCTCTTGCGCGCGGGCGTCGATGCGGGCGACGCCAGCCGACTGCTCGCGATCGTCGAGCGGCGCGCGGGGACCGGACAGACCGCCGCGGTCTGGCAGCGCCGCGCCCTCGCGGCGGCCGAGCGGACGCGACCGCGGGCCGAGGCGATCGCGGCGATGTTCCGCGCCTACCTCGAGCGTTCGCGCTCGGGCGAGCCGGTCGATCGCTGGAGCCTGCCGGCATGAGCGACGCCCTGCGCGTGCACGACGCGCCGCGCTGCAACGACGTGCCCGAGGATCCGCTCGCCTTCCTCGAAGGACTCGAGGGCGCTTCGGCCTGGCACGTCGCGGGTCGCGACCGCTCGCGCACACGCGTCGTGACGACCCTGCTCCACGGCAACGAGCCCTCGGGCTTCCTCGCCATGCACGCTTGGCTGCGCAGCGGCGTCGTGCCCGCGGTCGACGCGATCTGCGTCGTGGCGAACGTCGAGGCCGCCCGGCTGCATCCCGTCTTCACCCATCGCAGCGTCCCGGGTCGTCGCGATCTGAACCGCTGCTTCGGCGATCCACGCGACACGGAAGGCGTCGATCCCGAGGCCCGGATCGCCCACGCGATCCTCGACCTGATCGACCATCAGCGGCCCGAGGCCGTCGTCGACCTGCACAACAACACGGGTCGCAACCCCGCCTACGCGATCGGCCTCGACCCCTCGCGCGAGGCGCTCGCGCTGGCCGCCCGCTTCGGTCGTCACTTCGTCTGGAGCCATCTCCGGCTGGGCGCGCTGCTCGAGGCCGTGTCGTCCTGCCCCGCGGTCACGGTCGAGGTCGGCAAGAGCGGTGACGACGCCGCGGATCGCATCGCCCGCGCGGGCCTGTCGGCGCTGCTCGAGACGGAGTCGCTCTTCGAGCCCCTCGACCGGGGCGTCGAGGTCCGCATCCTGCGCATGCCCATGCGCGCGCGGATGCGGCCCGGCCGGCGACTCGTGATGGCGCAGGCGCTCGATCCGTCGGCGCATCTCACGATGCCCGACGATCTCGACCGCCACAACTTCGAGGTCGTGCCCGCCGGCGCCCGGGTCGGCTGGGTCGGGCCCGCGGAGGCGGACTGTCCGCTCGAGCTGATCGACGAGGCCGGCCGGGATCGCGCGGCCGACTACTTCGAACGGCAGCACGATGCGCTCGTCGCGCGACGGCCCTTCATGCCGATCATGATCACGATGGACGCCGCGATCGCCACCAGCGACTGCCTCTTCTACGTCGTGCACGACGTCCGCCAGAGCAGCAGCGAGTAGGCAACTCCGCCAGGCGCGCGCGGGCCGATCGGCGATGGGGTCCTCAACCTCGCACGGGTGCACGCACGTCGCGCGCGCTCGCACCCCGCTGCGCTCGAGTCGTGCCACACGCGGCACGTCGCTTGCACAACTCGGGTACGCGAGGTGCTCCTCATGTCGATGCCGCTGCCCGACCCCTTCGAGATCGAAGCCGCCCCGACGCCCGACGCCGACCGCGCGAGTCCGTCGCGACCGGCCCTGCGACGGGTGGTCGTCGCGGAGCGCGCGTATGGGCCGAGCGAGCCCGACGAGTCCCTCTTCCCGCTCGATCGGCTCCGAGCACGCGATCCCGAGCTGCTCGAGATCGTCTACGCGCAACATCGCGACGCCGTCTTCCGCTTCATCCGCAAGCGCGTGCGGAGCGACGCCGAGGCCGAGGACCTGACCCACGACACCTTCGTCCAGGCGCTTCGATCGATCGAACGGTTCGAGGGTCGCTCGAGCCTGCGCACCTGGCTGCTCGGCATCGCGCGCCACGTCTGCCTGCGCTTCTACCGCTTCGGCGATCGCTGGATGATCGGCCCGGGCAGTGCCGAGGAATCGGGCGAGCCCGCCTTCGATGCGCGCATCGAGCGCCGCCTCGACGCGGCGCGCGCCCTCGAACGCTGCGACCTCGCCCTCGAACGGCTGCGCGGCGAGGAGAACCGCTCGATCTTCCATCTCCGCTATGCGGATGGCGCGCCGATCCGGCACATCGCCGATCGGACCGGCAAGTCCCGCGACGCCGTGAAGGCGAGCCTGCGTCGGTCGCGGCTCGCGATCGAGCGCGCCCTGCCACCGCCCGAGGATCGCATCGCCTGAGGCGTGGACCGAAGATTTCACCTGGCCGGCCGCGATCCCACAGCGGGGTTCGCACCCGGGTCTCGCCCCCTGCTTGCACCGCATGTCGCGCTGCCGGCACGCCCACGCCCGACGTGGAAGACTCCGGCGCGGCGGACGGGCGATGCGGGCGGGAGGAACGTTGGCGAGCGTCTTCGTGGCGTTTCCGGTCGAGGCGGGGGACTGGCTCGAGCGCCTGCCGGCTGCGCCCGACGCCATCCGTCTCGTGCATCGGGCCGACCTGCACGTGACGGTCGCGTTCCTGGGTCGGGTCGAGCCGACGCAGGCCGATGCGGCCTGGGCGACGCTGCAAGGCGGCCTGCCGGCGCCCTGCGCGGGTCGGCTCGGCCGGGTCGAGGCGATGGGGCCGGCGCGCACGGCCTCGGCTCTCGCCGCGCGGGTCCTCGCCCGGGACGAGGCGGGGGAGACGCTCGCGACGCTGCTCGGGGGGCTGCGCGACCGGGCGCTGGCCGCGGCCGACCGACCCGCCGACAGCCGACCGCCGCATCCCCATCTCACGCTCGCGCGCATCGCGCGGCGGGCGGACCGCACGGCACGCCGCGAAGCCCTCGCCTGGGCGGCCTCGATCGACGTCTCGACGGTCCACGTCCGGCTCGATCGACTGGCCCTCTACGCCTCGCGCGCCCCCGCGCAGCGATCGGCGCGCCCGGCCGCCGCAGCCGACCGGGAGCCGGCCTACGAGATGCTTCGCGTCGTGCCGCTCGCGAGCTGAGCACCGGGTGGCCGACCGCCACGATCTGCGGTTCCCTGCCCCGACACGGACGGACGCGCCCCGGTCTTCGGGCGGGAGACCGCGCTGGAGCCCGTGACCCGCTCGACCTGGCGGCACGGCCGTTGCACTTCCGGTCCGGAGCAGGAGGCAGCCCCGACATGCAGATCCGCACGATCCTCGTCCCGACCGACTTCTCACCCGACGCGACGGCCGCCCTCGACCTGGCCGTCGAGCTGGCCCGCCGCTTCGATGCGCGCATCGAGCTCTTCCACGCCTATCACCTCGAGGTGCCCCCCTTCTACGCCGGTCTCGGCGGCGACTTCACGACGCCCTTCGACATCGTCGAGCCGATCCGCAAGGAGGCGGAGGGCGCGATGGAGAAGCTGGTCGCCGACGTGGGCGCCCGCGGCGTCGAGACGAAGGGCCGCGTCGTGATGGAGCGGGCCGCCGCGGCGATCGTCGACGAAGCGGAGCGGCTCGGAGCGGATCTCGTCGTGCTCGGCACCCGCGGCCTCACGGGTCTCGACCACATGCTGCTCGGCAGCACGGCCGAGCGCGTCGTGCGGCTGGCGCCCTGCCCCGTGCTGACGGTCAAGGCGAAGCCTGCGTGAGCGGACCGCCCGGCGCGGAGCCCGACGCCGACAACGACGACCTCGCCCGCCAGCTCGCCCGCCCCTCGGCCTGGGATGCGGATGCGCCCGGGGTCGAATGGATCCAGACGCATATCTCCCACGTCTTCCTCGTCGGCGATCGCGTCTACAAGCTTCGCAAGTCAGTCCGTCTCCCCTTCCTCGACTTCGGGACGCGAGCGGCGCGCAACGCGGACTGTCTCCGCGAGGTCGCCCTCAACCGTCGACTGGCGCCCTCGGTCTACCTCGGCGTCGCCCCGATCGTCGCGACGGAAGCGGGCCCCCGCGTCGGCCCCGTCGGCGAGTCGATCGAGGACCCCGGGGCCGAGCACGTCGTCGTGATGCGTCGCCTCGCCGCGGGCACCGACGCCCTCGCCCGCCTCGAGGCCGGCACGCTCGCGCCCGAGCATCTCGAAGCGGTCGCTCGGCAGCTCGCGCACTTCCATGCGAGCCATGGCCTCGGTCGGCCCGCCCCCTTCGACGCCGCGGCCTGGCGTGCGCGGATCGCCAGGCCCGTGCTCGACTGCAGTCGCGCCCTCGCCGACTCGGGTCTCGTCGATGCGACGCGCATCGATCGCGTGGAGCAGCACATCCGCGCGAGACTCGACGCGCTGGCGCAGGCCTTCGAGCGGCGCCGCGTCGAAGGCCGGGCGGTCGATGGTCACGGCGATCTGCACCTCGACCACGTCTGGCTCGAGGACACCTCCGCCGAGCCCCTCTTGATCGACTGCCTCGAGTTCGACGACGCACTGCGACGGATCGACACGGCCTCGGAGCTGGCCTTCCTCGCGATGGACCTGCGCTATCGGGGACATCCGGAGCTCGCCGAGTCGCTGCTCTCGGACTACGCGGCGCGCGCGGACGACTACGGCCTCTTCGAGGTCGTCGACTTCTACGCCGCCTATCGTGCGCTCGTGCGCGCGAAGGTCGCCGCCCTGGCGGCCGGCCAGACGAGCGTGCCCGAGGCCCAGCGCAGCGCGGCCCGCCGCAGCCTCGAAGGCCATCTCGGCCTGGCCGAGCGCCTGCTCGAGCCCCCCGCGAAGGGCGCGCTCGCGCTCCTCTGCGGCACGGTCGGCTGCGGCAAGAGCAGCGTCGCCCGCACCCTCGTCCGCGCGGGCCGCGGCATCGCGATCGCCTCCGACCGGGTGCGCAAGCATCTCGCCCGGCTACCCACCGACGCCCGTGCCTCCGCCGCGCCCGATACGGGCCTCTACCGCCCGGAGGCGCGCGCGCGGGTCTATGCGGCGATGCTCGAGCGGGCGGCGCCCATCGTCGCGAGCGGGCGGGTCGCCCTGCTCGACGCGAGCTTCACCGAGCGCGCCGAACGCGATCGCGCCCGTCGATGGGCCGAGGAAAGCGGCGTCGAGGTCCGGTTGTTCGAGGTCCGATGCGATCCCGGGATCGCGCTCGAGCGCCTGCGCCGCCGCGAGGCCGAGGGACGCGATCCCTCCGACGCCGGTCCCGACTTCCTCGCGACGAGCCTGGCCCGCTACGAACCGCCCGACGAGTGGCCCGAGTCGACGCATTCGATCGTCGACACCGGAGACGCGGGCTGGGCGGAGCGCCTGATCCCGCCCGCCCCGCCCGCGCCTCGGCGCTAGGCCGCCGCCGTCAGCGGCTTGTCCGTCGCCTCCTTGAACTGCGACGGCAGATAGCCTTCCGGGAAGCGATAGAAGTCGATCGAGTTGTCCCAGAGGATCTTGCGCTTGCTCTCGAGCGAGATGTCCTCCGGCGTCAGATCGAGGAACTCCTTCGTCGTATGCGGATACTTCGAGTCGGGGTGCGGGAAGTCCGACTCCCAGAGGATGCGATCGTCGCCCAGCCACCGGATCACGTCGGCGACGAAGGGATCCTCGCACTCGGTCGTGATGTAGCAGTTGCGCTTCCAGTACCCGGTCGCATCCATCGTGAGCTCGGGGAACTCGGCTCCGCCCGAGAGTTCGAGGTGCTCGTCGATGCGATGGAGCCAGGAGGGGAGCCAGCCGCAGCCCGCCTCCATGTACGAGCAGCGCAGCCGCGGGAAGCGCTCGAAGACGCCGTGCACGATCATCGAGAGCGAGGCCGCCTGGGCCTCGACCTGATGCACCATCGTGTGCCACTCCGTGAAGGTCTTGAAGCGGTCGACGCCCTCGCTCTGGCCGCGCAGGCCCATGAACTCGTGGGTCGCGAAGGGCACGTCGAGATCCTGCAGCAGCTCCCAGATCGGGTCGTAGTAGCGGTCGCCGAGATTGCGATGGTTGAAGTGGTTCGGCCGCGCCCAGAAGCTGCGGATGTCGAGCTCCTCGTAGGCGTAGCGGATCTCCTCGAGGGCGCGCGTCACGTCGTTGAGCGGGATCGGGCCACTCGTGAGGACGCGACCGCCGGAGTCGGCGCGCATGTCCGCGCCCCAGCGGTTGTAGGCGCGGACCATGGCGGCCTGCAGCTCCGGATCGATGCCGTCGACCCAGAGGTCGTACTCGGGGCCGTAGATGACCATGACGTCGATGCCGTCGACGTCCATCGCCCGGGCGCAGCGCGCGCCCGTGAAGCCCTTCGTCGCGAGCTCGCCGTACTGGGCGACCATGTCCTCGTGCGTCCAGTCGATCGCCTTCTGGAACTGGCCGTAGAGGCTCGTGTCGTGCTGGGAGTAGCGGCCGTCGACGAGCACGGGGTTGTAGGTCTCGAGGCCGGCGGGGTTGCGGCGGTCGATGCGATGCTTGAAGCGCGGCTCGAGGTACCGGTCCCAGAGATCGGCGGGGTAGACGACGTGGGCGTCGGCGTCGAAGACCTTGAATCCGTTTCGCATGATGGGCTCTCCTGGCATGTCGCGAGATCGCGGCGGGAATGCGGGGCCGTCGGGCTCGGCTCCTCGGCTCAGCGGCGCTCGAAAGGGTCGCTGCGCAGGCTGAAGGTTCGGCTCTTCAGCCAAGGCTCGCCACCCGTCACGGAACGCAGGCCCGAGGTGTCGCCGTTGCCCGTCGAAGGGGTCGTTCCTGGCCGTCCAGGGCCTGGCTCGCTCCTCCCCCCTCCCGCTCACTCCATCGAACATGGGACTCGGGGAGACGAAGCGGGAGCTGCGCGGACGAGCCGTCTATGATGGGGCGTCCCGGGTCGAGCCCGGCGCGCACGGGCGTCCGCCACCCTCTACCCGTCCGATCTCGATCGATCGAGGTGCTCCGTGTCCGACCCCGCGTCCTTCGTCTACGACCCCTTCCTGCCGGAGTTCCAGCAGCGATCGCATGCGATCTATCGGACGCTTCGCGACGAGCATCCGGTCTACCACAATCCGGAGCGGGGCTTCTGGGCGATCTCCCGCTTCGAGGACGTCTGGCAGGCCACGTCGCAGGTGGACGCGCTCACGACCGAGGGGATCGAGGAGGCCGCGTCGCTGCTGCCGATGCTCAACTACCTCGACCCACCGCGACACGATCGGCTCCGGGCGCTCGTCTCGCGGGCCTTCACCGCGCGGCGCGTGAGCCAGATGGAGCCTCGTGTCCGACGCCTCGCCGACGAGCTGCTCGACGCGCTCGTCGACCGCGACGAGTGCGACCTCGTCGCGGACTTCGCCGAGCCCCTCCCGGGTCGGATCATCGCCGAGATGATCGGTGTGCCCGCCGAACGCCGCGAGACCTTCCTCGGCCACACCCGCAAGATGCTCGCGACGAATCCCGACCTCTCGATCACGGACGCGATCCGGGAGCCCTCCGAGCGGATCTACGAGGAGTTCGCGCGGCTCCTCGGAGAGCGAAGGACGCGCCCCGCCGAAGACCTGATGTCGGCCCTGCTCGCGGCCGAGATCGGAGGCGAGCGGCTGACCGAGGAGGAGATCCTCGGCTTCTGCTACCAGCTCATCGTCGCCGGCAACGACACGACGACCGCCCTGATCGGCAACGGCGCCGTGCTCCTCGCCGAACACCCCGAGCAACGCCGCCGGATCGCCGCCGAGCCCGACCGGATCCCCGCCGCAGTCGAGGAGATGCTGCGCTTCGAGCCCCCGGCCCAGGCGCTGCCGCGGCGCTCACGACGCGAGATCACGCTGCATGGCACCACGATCCCTCCCGAGCAACGCGTGCTGCTCGTCTGGGGCGCCGCGAACCGCGACGAGCGGGAATTCCCCGATCCCGACCGCTTCGACGCATCGCGCGGTGCGCGCCGCCACCTCGCCTTCGGGCACGGCATCCACTTCTGCCTGGGCGCCTCCCTCGCGCGGCTCGAGGCACGGATCGCCTTCGAGACCCTGCTCGCTCGGTTCCCGACCTACCGACTCGTCGAGCCAGCGCGCTGGATCGGCTCGCGTTGGGCCCGTGCCCATCCCGAGATCCGGCTCGTGCTCCGGGGCTGAGTCGCGGTCTTCGCACGACCCGTGGCCCGACCTCGTCGCTCACCGAAGCGAAGGCTGCCCGGCGTACGAGGCGCCCGCCGCGCGTTCGTCCCTCAGCGTCCGGAACAGTCGTAGACGCCGAAGCGCTGGACCCCATCGGCGCCGAGGGGCCCTTCGGCGACGACCGTGTCGCCGCCCAGACCCGGCGCGTCGTTCCGCGCCAGCGTCTCGAGCTCCTCGCGCACCTTGTCTTCGTTGCGTGCGAAGATCCCGACCCGCACCTTGGTCCGGGCCCGGGCGGAGCCCACGCGCTCGCAATGGGTGACTGCAGACGCGTCCGCCACTCGCACGCCCTCCGCCGCCGTCTCGAGCGGCACCCACGTGCAGCCCCCGAGCGCCAGCCCGAGGCCGACGGCGATTCCCGCCGCGACCCGACCGATCGACCGATCCCGATTCGTCCCTGCCTCGAGCCTCATCCCCCACCCCCTCGCGACGGCCCGGACCCGCTCGGGTCGGCCGTGCTCCCGACGAAACGGCGCGGAGCGTAGCGTCGAGCAGCCGGCAGGACGATCGATCGATGACCGCACCGCCCGCCCCGTCCGCCGTTCAAGCGATCGCCGTGGCCGCCTGGATCCGACGTTGCCGGGCGAGCTTCGCCTGGTAGCGCGACTGCAGCAGGTCGACGACGACGAGTACGGAGATGGCGAAGTAGAAGGTCGTCTTCGACATCGCCTCGACGCGGAAGCCCGCGAGGGTGAGATGCGCGACGTGACCGCCCTCCCCCAGCAGCACGACGCCCACGATCAGCAGGATGAAGAGGCCCAGCACCTCGTACTTCCGGTTGCGCTCGATGAAGGCCGAGACCCGATCCGCCAGCAGGAGCATCATCAACCCCGAGATCACGATCGCCGTCGCGAGCACGGCAAAGACCTTCGTGATCGCGAGCGCCGAGAGGATCGAGTCGAAGGAGAAGATCAGGTTCATCGTCACGATCATCGCAACGACCCGCGCCGCCGACTTCGGCGCCGCCTCGACCGGCGAGTCGAGGTGCTCGATCGCCAGCAGATGCGAGATCTCCTTGAGGGCCGTGTACATCAGGAAGGCGCCCCCGGCGAGGAAGACGATCGTCGCGAAGGTGAAGTCGCCCTCCACGACCCCCGTCCAGTGGACCGAGAAGAAGGGCGCCGAGAAGCGATCGAGCAGCGTCATGATCACGAAGAGCAGCACGATCCGGAGGACCAGCGCGATCAGGATGCCCGCTCGACGCACCTGCTCCCGCTTCTCCACCGGCGCACGCTGGGACTCGATCGAGATGTAGAGCAGGTTGTCGAAGCCGAGCACGGCCTGCAGGAAGATCAGCACGCCGAGATTCGCGGCGTTCGCGACGGTCAGGAGCTCCAAGTCGTAGCCTCCGCGTTGGGTTCGCAGGAGGCGGCAGTCTAGCGGTGCGACGCGCGGCGGCTCGCGTCCGCGCCATGCGATGGGCGGAGCCCTCGAGCCCGTGTCGAAGCGATCCGACGAGCCCCACGCTAGGCGAAGGGATCGAGCTCGCGCCCCACGACCCACATGCTGAAGTACTGGGAGTTCGCGCCGTAGGCCATGCCGAGCGCGACCCGCGCGCCGTCGACCTGGGTCCCGCCCGCCGCGCCGCGCACCTGGTTCGCGGCCTCGGCGAAGCGCAGGAGCCCCGAGGCCCCGATCGGATTCGACGAGAGCACGCCGCCCGAGCAGTTGATCGGGAAGGCCCCGCCGATCTCGGTCTCGCCGCGGTCGACCATCTTCCAGCCCTCGCCGGGCAGGGCGATGCGATGGGCCTCGAGCCACATGGGCTCGTGCCACGAGAAGGGCACGTAGAGCTCGGCCATGTCGAGCTGCTTGCGCGGATTCGTGATGCCCGCCTGCTTGTAGACGTCGTCGGCGCATTGCAGACACGCCGCGGGGCGCACGGGATCGCGGCCCGGGAAGGCCGGCGGCTCCGAGCGCGAGGAGGTCCCGAGTACCCACGCGGGGGGCCGGCCGTCCGCCGCCGCCGCCTTGCCGCCGGCCTCGTCGGTCAGCACGATCGCGCAGGCGCCGTCCGAGGAGGGACACGACTCGAGGAAGCGGATCGGGTCCCACATCATGTTCGAGCTCTTCACCTTCTCGACCGAGATGTCCTCGATCTTCAGGTGCGCATAGGGGTTCTTGAGCGCGTTCTTCCGATCCTTGACCGCGACGAGCCAGCCGATGTGCTCGGGCGCGCCGCTGCGGTGGATGTAGGAGCGGATGAAGGGGGCGAAGGCGCCGCCCGCGCCGAGCGACGCACCGCGGCCGCTGCCGAGGGCGAACTGGGCGTTGCCCTCGGACTGCTTCTCGAAGGCGACGGCGAGGACGGTCTTGTGCTTCCCCGCCTGCACGTGGGACGCCGCGACGATCGCCGTCGTCCCGCCGACCGAGCCCGCCGTATGCACCCGGAACATCGGCTTGCCCACGGCCCCCAGCGCATCCGCCAGATAGAGCTCGGGCTTCATCACGCCCTCGAAGAGATCGGGCGCCTTGCCGAGCACGACGGCGTCGACGTCGGCCATCGTCATGTGTGCGTCCTCGAGCGCGCGGAACACGGCCTCGCGTACGAGCCCGCCGAAGGAGACGTCGTGACGACGCGTCTTGTGGTGCGTCTGCCCGACGCCGACGACTGCACAGGGGATCACGACCGGCCCTCCACGAGGCAGGTCGGCTTCTGTTGCAGACACGAGCCGATGCAGACGAATGCGCAGCGGATCACCTCCGGCCCTCCACGATGCAGATCAGGTTCTGTTGCAGACAGGGACCGCTCGTCGAATGGGCGAGCGCGCGGCGGCCGCCGCCGAAGACGTGGTCCGCGGCGTGCCCGATCCGGCAAAGCCCCGTCGCCATGATCGGGTTCTGCCGCAGGGCCCCGCCCGACGGGTTGACCCGAACGTCCTCCCCGAGACCCAGCACGTGCCGCAGCAGCAGCTCCTCGTGCGTGAAGGCCGCCTGCAGCTCGGCGACCTCGACGGGACCGTCGCCGAGCCCCGCCTCGCGCGCGGCGATGCGCGTCGAGGGCGAGTCGTCGAGGGGCCGGAAGCCGGGATTGTGGCACTCGCTGCGATGGTCGAAGCCCGTGATGTACGCGGGGCGCTTCACGAGCTTCCGCGCGCGCTCGCCCGTCGCGAGCACCATCGCCGCCGCGCCGTCCGTGATCGGCGGCAGGTCGTGTCGGCGCAAGGGCGCACGCACGTAGTCCCGGGCGAGCAGCTCGTCGACGGTCCCCTTGCCGCGCGCGCGGATCGACGTCTCGGCCATGCGCCGCTCGTCGGCGATGCCGGCCGCGATCACGGCCCGCGCCTGCAGCGCCGCGAAGGTGAGCGGATCGGCGCCGAGGGGCGCGAGGAAGAAGGGATCCATCTCCATCGGGTAGATGAGCGCGGGGTCACCGGTCGACGAGCGCCCGGAACCCGTCACGAGGGCGATCTCGATGTCGCCCTCCTGCAGCCGCAGCCAGGCCTCGTAGAGCGCCCAGGCCCCGTCCATCTCGACGTGGGAGTCGCGCTTCGGGGGCCAGGCGCCGATCGCGTCGAGGTTCGACACGAAGGAGAAGGCCTGGCCCGTGATGTAGTCGCAGGAGCCGAGGCACGTGAAGTCGACGTCGGCGCGCGTGAGGCCGAGCGGGTCGAGCGCATCGGTGATCACCCGCATCAGCATCTGCGTCTCGGTCAGCTCGGTCCGGCGCACCATCGGCGTCTGGGCCCAGCCGACGATCGCGATGTCCTTCGAGGTCTTCATCAGTAGATCCTGTTCACGAGGTCGGGGTCGTTCCGGTCGGGCTCACCGGAAGGTCGCCAGCCCTTCAGTCGACCGAAGTGACCGCCCATCACGCCGGCCTCCTCGATCTCCTCGTCGGGGTCGGCGAAGACGGCGGCGACACGCTGACCGACCCGCACGTCGGCGGCCGCGACGGCGACCGTCGGCTGCCAACCGAGCACGACGTCCGTGCCGTCGAGCAGCACGAAGACCCGCGCGAAGGGCTCGGTCTCCGTCTGCCCCGGGTACTGCACGGGCGTCACGACGACGAAGTTCGTGATCGTGCCCGCGAGCGGCAGGTCCTCCTCGTGCTCGGGCCCGATCTCGATCGCGTCGATCACGCAGTAGCCGCGTCCGCCGGCGTAGAGCGCGCCGCACGACGGACAACGATGGCCGAGCAGGCGCCCCTCGCGCGACGCCGCGACCGCGCGATCCGCCGCGATCGGCACGGGATTGCGGTAGGTCGTCGAGGCGACGTAGTCCATCATCTTCACGGGCTCGGCCGCCGGCCCCACGTCGTCGCCGTCGACCTGGGGGTTCGTGCCCGGGACGAAGCAGACGATGTCGTCGATGCGTCCGACCCGCGCGCCGCGCCAGCGCGGCGCCACCCGCAGTCCCTCGCGCATCGCGTCGGGAGCGCCGGCATCCACCGCGTGCAGGAGCGGCGTCGTCGCCCCGTCGAGCCGGATGAAGGCGAAGGCGAAGGGGCGATCGAGGGGATGCTGGGCGGAGGGCTCGGGCACCCAGGTGAAGGACTCGACCGTGCCGGCCGGCCCGACCTCGACGAAGTCGCGCGCCAGCTCCTCGCCCGTCGCCGGATCCCACTCCATCGGCGGCACGAAGACCCGGTCGCCGTCGCGCACGCCCAGGATGCGCTTCTCGGTCAGCGCCGTCATGAAGGGGCCGAGCACGGGACCGAGCGAGCGGCGGTAGGGGAAGGTGATCGTGTTCTCGACGAATCGCGTCACGGGGGCTCCTGTCGTCGGATCCATGGGTCGAGGCGGCCTCATGCTGGCACAGCCCGCGGGCGGCGACGAGGCGGCTCGGCGGGGTCGCGCAACGCCGCCGGCGGCGCTCCAGGCCCCCGCTCGGCGCACCGCGATATCGGTTGCCGCCGCGGACCGTCTCCTCTGGCATGCAAGAGCCCGCCTCCCCGCTCGGTCCCGCAGCAAGCTCCTCCCGACGTCGCGACGCGCGCATCCCGACCGTGCGCCGCAGACGACCAGCCCTCCTCCTCCTTCTCTTCCTGCTCGGCCTCGCTCGACCGGAGGCGACGGTCGCGGCGGCCGATCCGGATGCCGACCCCGTCGACGTCGTCGTGGTCGGCGCCGGGGTCGCGGGACTCGTGACGGCCTGGGAGCTCGAGCGGCAGGGCCTCGAAACCGTCGTGCTCGAGGCGCGACCCGTCGTCGGCGGCCGCGCCGCAACCATGGAATACGAAGGCGGCCTGCGCGCCGAGGCGGGGCTGCAGGAGATCTGGCACGACAGCCCGCTCGTCCGGATCGCCGGCGCGCTCGGCCTCGCACTCGAGACGGAGGCAGCGCCGACGGCCTGGTCGAGCGTCGAGATCGACGAGCGTGTCTTCCCGCTCGTCGGCACGAGCCTGCGTGCGCATCTCGACAGCTTCCTGTCCGTGCCCGAGCGCGAGCGCCTCGAGGCCTGGCTCGCACACGCCCGCGAGCGGCTCGCCCGGGCGAAGTCCGTGGGACTCGCCGATCCCGAGGTCGCGGCGTTGCAGGCGATCTCGCTCGCCGACTGGGTCCAGCGCGACGCCATGCTCTCCCCGCGTGCCGAGAGCTGGCTCCGGCTCCACGTCGAGTGCGAGCTCGCGGCGGGCTGGGAGGAGGTCAGCGCCCTCTACGCCCTCCTCGACCTCGCGTTCCTGCTCGGCGAGAGCCAGACCTATCACTCCGTCGTCGGCGGCAACGGCCGACTCCTCGAGGCCCTGGCCCGCGCGAGCCGCGACGTCCGACTCTCCGCGCGCGTGACCGCGGTCCGGGTCGAGGCCGACGGCGCGGCGCGGGTGCACTACGAGCAGAACGGTCGCGTCGCGTCGATCCGCGCGCGACGCGTCGTGCTCGCGATCCCCTTCTACCGCGTCTCGCAGCTCCAGCTCGAGCCCGCCCTCACGCCCGAGCACGAGGCCGCACTCGGCTCCCTCGGCTTCGGCCAGTACGCGACGGTCCACCTCGTGCTCGGCCCCGACCCGACGCCAGCCACGCAGGGCGGTCTCGACCTCTCGGACGTGCTGCTGACGCCCGGACCGCTCGGCGTGATCTACTCCGCGAGCGAGCCCGCCGGCGACGGTCGACGCATCGTCTCGCTGCTCGTACACGGCGCGCAGGCCCGCGCCTTCCACGCCGCCTCGCGTACGGCGCGCATCGACGCGCTGCTCGACGCGCTGGCCCACCGCGATCCCGCCCTGCGCGAACGCGTCGTCGAGACCCACGTCTACACCTACCACCCCGCCGCGATCGCGACCTGGCGCCCGGGTCGCTCGCCGCTCGATGCGGGCTCCGAGCTCCTCCGCCGCGCCTACGGCCCGATCCACTTCGCCGGCGACTACACGGAGGGCGGCCACTCGGACGGCGCAGCGAAGAGCGGCCTGCGCGTCGCGGCGGCGATCGCACGCGCGCTCCGGGAGGACGTCGTCGCGCCATCGAGCCCCGGACGGGATGCGGCGGACGCGCGGGGGGTCGCCGCGGGACCGGTGCGATGAGCCGGCTCGACGCGCAACGACGTCGACCGAGCGTGATGCTCCGTCGCCACGTGCTCGGCCTCGCGGCGGCGTCGACGGCGGAGGCCGCCTTCTGGCTCGCGATCGTGATCCACGCGCAGGCGCGCGGGGGCGTGCTCGAGGCGAGCCTGGTCGCCGTGACGCATCTCGCCGCCGCGTCCCTTGCTGCGCCGGCCTTCGCCCGCGTGGGTGGCGCGATCGCGCGGCGCGCGCTGCTGCCGCGCGTCCATGCGGTCCAGGCGCTGCTCGCCGGGGGGCTGGCCGCGATGCTCGCGGCTGATGTCGCGGCGCCCGGCCTCTACCTCGTGTCGACGGCGACGGCCGGCGCACTCTCCCTCACGCGCCCGGCGTCGAACGTGCGGGCTCGCGAGCTCGCCGAAGACGACGACGCGCTCGCGCGCACGAACGCGGCGCGGGTGCTCGCGGAGTGCGCGGGCGATACGGCGGGCCCCCTCGGCGCCGCCCTGCTGCTGGGCCTCGGCGGTCTCGAGACGGCGCTCGGCGCCGCGACGGGATTGCTCGCGATCGCGTCCATCGCCACCGCCGAGTCCGCGAGCCGAGGGCACGTCGCGCGACGCTCCGGCGATCGCGTGCGGGCGTCTGCTGGCACCGACCGGCGGATCCCGCTCCGAACGACCCGGGACCCGGATCGCGACGGTCGCTTCGTCGCCGCCTGCGTCGCGATTCCGAGCGTACTGTGCGGCGCGCTCGAGCTCGCGACGCCGGCGCTCGCGAGCGACGTGCTCGGCCTGGACGCGGCCGGGGCCGGTCCGCTCGCGGCGGCGTTGGGCGTGGGGGCGATGCTCGGTGCGGCGCTCGCCGCGGGACTCGGAGGACGCACCGCGCGAGCTCCCCTCTTCGTCACGAGTCTCGGCCTCTCTGCGCTCGCGACCCTCGCCCTCGGCCTCGCGAGGCAGCCCGGCGTGATGATCGCGCTGCTCGGGGCCTGTGGCGTCGCGAACGGCTGTGCGTGGGTCTCGGGCGCGACGATGATCCAGGTCGCGACGCCGGCGCATACGCAGCTCCGCACGTTCGGACGGGTGGAGGGCTACGAGACCGCGAGCCTCGCGGCGTTGATGCTGGGAATCGGCGTCTCTGCCTCGCGCCTCGGGATCGCGACGGGCGTGGCGATGCTCGGCCTGACCGCGGCCCTCGCGATCCCCTTCCTCCGCCCGCGGCTCCGGGCGATCACGCGAGCGGCCGCGCCGAGCGAGGCCCGAGCGCCCGCGAGGCGTCGCGCGCTCCACCCGACGTCGGCGGTCATCGTCGCCGATGCGGCGTGACGACCTCGTAGAGCCAGGTGCGGGCGTCGGGGGCGAGTGCGTCGGTCATCCGGAAGCCGCCCTGCGTGCCCCGCCGCATCAGCTCGTCGATCGCGCCACCTACGTCGTCGGTCTCCATGTCGTAGATCGCGAGGTAGCGATGGGGTGGCGCGTCCTCGCCGGGGCCGGGCCGCAGCGCATAACGCTCGGCCCCAGTGAAGCCCGGCACCTCGATCACCTCGTCGAGATGCACGTCGTCGTACCAGCGATTGAACTCCTCGTCGCGCCCGTCGACCGCGTTCGTGAAGACCAGGAACTTGTAGCGTCGCATCCGCGCCTCCTCCGTCGATTCGATCGGCATCCGGCACCGCCGCGCGCGCCCGGGCCCGCTCAGCGCGCGGGAGGTCGAAAGTCCGCCGGGAAGTTGTGTCGCCAGGCGAGCTCCTCGACGCGCGCCGCGATCCGCCAGCCCGCCTGCGTGCGGACGAGCTCGTCCCGGAACCAGATTCCCGAGAAGACGACCCGCACGTCCTGCGAGGTCTCCATCTTCACGGCGATGTACTGCATCGTCCGCGCCCGCGCTCGATCCCCGTCGAGCGCGATCTCGGCATTCGAGGAGAGATGCTGCGTCGAGTGGAAGCGACCGAGCACCTCCGCCAGCCAGGCACCGACCATCGCGGGCCGACCCGCCGCGCCGTCGTTGCCGGAGTAGTCGATCTCCGCGTCGGGCGTGAAGCACGCCTCCCAGCGCGCCCACTCGCGCAGATCCATCGCGCTCGCCTCCGCGACGAGCAGATCCTGGATCTCCGCCCGATCCGAGAGCTCCTGCAGCGTATACACGTCCTCTCCCTTCGCGCGGCGCCTAGCTCGAGGACGCCACGATCAGCGCGATCGTCTCGTCGTCGACGCCCGCCTCCGCGAGCACGGCCGCCGTGTCGGCCGCGAGCGTCGGCGCCGCAGTCCCGCCCGTCATCTCGTGAGCCGACATCCGCACGGGCGGCGCCACCGTCCGGAAGACGCCGTAGTCGGGATGCTCGACCGTCGGGAACATCCCGCTCTTCGCCGCATTCGCGTCCCGCGAGGCCTCGACCAGCGTCCGGACCGGCGCCCAGATCAGCCGCTCGCTCGCGAGCGCCTCGCCCCACGCCTCGAGCGTGCGTGCGAGGAAGACCTCTTCGAGCAGTGCCGCCAGCTCGCGATTGTTCTTGAACCGCTCGATCGCCCCCTTGAATCGCTCGTCCCGCGCGAGCTCCGGCCTTCCGATCGCCCGGGCCAGCAGCGGCCAATAGCGATCCGAGTCGATCATCACGAGGAAGAGCCAGCGCCCGTCCTGCGTCGGGTAGTGGTTCCAGAGCGGATTGCGCGGCGCACGACGATCGTGATAGGGCGGCTGCTCGCCCGTCGCGAGGGCATAGGCCATGTCGTTGCCGTTGATGTAGTGCCCGATCTGCTGGAGCGAGACGTCGACGACCTGCCCCTCGCCCGTCGCATCCCGCATCCGCAGCGCCGCCAGGATCCCCACCACCATCGCCATCGACGCCGAGTGATCCCCCACCCCCGGCCGCATCCAGCCCGGCGCCGCGTCGCGGTCGTGCAGATGATCCATCAGCCCCGACATCGCCCAGAAGGCCGTGTAGTCGAAGGCCGGGTCGTTCGCGCGATCCCCATCGCCACCGAAGCCCGAGAGCCGTGCGAAGACGAGCTCCGGCCTCGCTGCGCGCAGCGTCTCCGGATCGAGGCCGTACTTCACGAGCCGCGCCGGCAGCACGTTCGTGATCACGACGTCGGCGCCGTCGATCACCCGCCGCAAGGCCTCCTGCGCCTGCGGCAGGGCGAGGTCCATGCCGAGCGAACGCTTGCCCCGATTGTCCATCTGGAAGGGCGGGGCCGCCGGGAAGTCGTGCTCGATGCCCATCAGCCGGGGGCTCGAGTGGCGATAGATCTCGCCCCAGGGCACCTCGACCTTCACGACCTCGGCCCCGAGATCCGCGAGCAGGGCGCCCGCGGCCGGCACGGCGACGAAGCTCGCGATCTCGACGACCTTGATTCCGGCGAGGGGGGCGGGCATGGGACCTCCTGTGACGATCGGAATTCCGGACGAACGGGGTCTCGCTCAGCCGTCACCCGCCGCGCCGCGCGCAGGATCGAACGTCCCACGCTCACCGACCCGCATCAGCGCGACGTAGAACTCGTTGAAGGGTGACTGCGTCGGGTGCGTCCCGACGATCTCGAGGTCGGCCAGATAGCCACCTCGAATCAGCTCGCGCAGCTGATCGAAGAGCTCCTCGTCACGCCAGACGTTGCAGTGGACGTCCGGCGTGCCATGCGCGAGCTCGTAGGCGACCGCATCGTAGAAGCGCCGGACCGAATCGTCGTAGAGCGTCCGGGCGTCGCTCCGCCAGGCCAGCGCGAACTCGGCGACCTCGCTGAAGGACGGCCCCGTCGCCTGCTGCCGCGCGCGCTCGATCAGTCGCGAGAGAGTCGTCGACGGTCGCCCGACGTCGGGGGTCTCGCGCTTGTCCGGTACCGCGAGAAAGAGGATCCCGCCCTCGACCAGCAGCTCTCGCAGCTCGCACAGCGCCCGAATGACGTCGGGCACGTGCTCGATCACGTGGCAGAGGATCGCGTAGTCGAAGCGGCCATCGATCTGCTGGGCGACCGGCCGCGCGGGGTCGTAGACGTAGTCGACCGGGCAGATGTCTTCGATCGGATGGCCGAAGCGCCGGGCGAGCTCGACCTCGCTCCGGATGTCCGCGATCGTGCATCGCCCGAGCGCGGCCGGCACCGTCGGTAGATCGAAGGCGCCGAACTCGATGCCGGTCGCCCGATCGAGTGCGACGTGGGCCGACAGGAAGCCACGACGGCGCTCCTGGTAGGCCACGCGATCGGGGTGGCTGAGCCTGGACGCGAGGCGCTTCCACGAGCTCCGCGTGGACGGGAGCCGGGGCTTCCGCGACGACGCATCGGCGCCCTCGCGATCGGACGTCGGGACCGACGCGGCCTCGTCCGCCACCGCATCGCCCGGGTCAATCATCCCGAGTGCCCAACGCGTGATGGACCAGGATCTCCTCGAATTGCCGACACATCGACTCGACGCTCAATCGGGAGGCACTGGCGAGCCCGGCCCGGGCGATCCGCTCCATGCGTCGCCCGTCGCCGAAGAGCTCCTCGAGCGCGCGCGCCACGGCAGACGGCGAGTCGTCGCAGAGCAGGCAGGTCGACGGATCATCGAGCAGCGAGCGCACGCCCGGCGCATCGAGCTCGACGGCGACCGCGCCCGAGGCCATGGCCTCGAACATGACGGTCGAGGCATTCGTCCGTGAGAAGGAGAGGTGGACGCTCGCCCGGCGCATCTCCGCCGCGGTCGTCGACTGGTCGACGATGCCGAGGTCGACGTAGGGGAACGGGAGATCCCGCGGCTCGTCGAGGCCGTAGAGGCGGATCTCGACGTCGGGGCGGGCCTCGTGGAAGCGGGTCAGGGCCTCGACGCCGAGCTCGAACGCGCGCCGGGGGATGCCCGGGCGGGCGAAGAAGAGCAGGCTCGGCGTCTTCGTCGTTGCGAGCCCCGCGAGCTTCTGCTCGACCGCGTCGCGAGCCCCGAAGAAGGCGTCATCGAGGGCGAAGTCGACGTGCGGATAGGAGAGCCGGTTGCGACCTCCGAAGAGCTCGGCGAGATAGCGCCCCATGCCGACGATCAGGAGCGGCAGGTCGTAGGTCGCGGCGGCCTCGCGGCGCAGGGGATCCTCGCGGCCGTAGAACTCGCCTTCGTCGTCCTGGACGAGGTAGGCCCGTAGCCGCGCGTTGGCGAGCCGATCGACGACGTAGGCGGTCGGCCAGTTCGTCGCGATCGCGACGTCGCAATCCGCGATCGACTCGTGGCCGACGCGGATCGTGGCTGCGCCGCACTCGAAATGCGTCCGGCAGAACGCCTCGATCTCCGGCTCCGAGAGGCCCTCGAGATGGGCGATCGGCTCGACGTAGACCGTCACCTCGTGGCCGCGCGAGGCGAGGTGCTCGACGAGATGGAAGACCTTCTTGTAGCCGCCTCCGGTATTGGCGATCGGCGCGCGCAGGACCCAGGCGATCGACAGCTTCGCGCCCGGCTCCGGGTGCGCGCCGAGCAGATCGAGCCACATCGCCACCGTCTCGCTCGCGCCGCCCCGCGAGGTGTAGCGACGGTAGGCGTCCTCCATGGCGGTGCGGCCGATCCGTTCGCGCAGGGAGGGCTGCGCGACGATCTGCTCGAGCGCCGTCGTCCACTCCTCGCGCGTACCACACAGGAAGCCGTTCTGGCCGTGCCGAATGGCATCCCGGAAGCCGCCGACCGGACTGGCGAGCGTCGGCACGCCGACCAGCGCAGCCTCGAAGTACTTGAGCTCGCTCTTGCCCTCCGTGAACTCGTTGTCCGGCTCGAGTGGGGCGAGGTTGACGTCGATCGTCGCGTAGAGCTCCGGCAGCTGCTGCCACGGCATGAAGGGCACCCGGTCGACGCGATCCTCGAAGTCCAGAAGCTCGGTCGGAACCCGGATATGCCCGGCCAGGACGAGATGCACCGTCGGGTGCCGCTCCATCACGGCCCGCAGCGCCGGCACGCATTGCGCGAAGTCGCGCTCGTGGGTGGCCGTACCGCTCAGGTACGCGAGCCGCAGCGCGCGCCCGCTGTGCTGCCGACTCTTCCGGGCGCGCTCGGCCGCCTGGACCATCTCATCGCTCGCACGATTGCGCGAGAGGAAGGGCTCGACCTCGAAGCGGCGCCGGATCGACTCCTGCAATCCCGGCGTGCTGACCACGATCGCGTCGCAGAGCAGCAGGCTCCGGCGATAGCGCCGGACGCCGTCGAGCCAGAGATCGCGCTCCGAGGGCGACAGGTCGTCGAGGGCCGCGATCTGATGCTCGACCTCCGGTGCGAAGACGAGGTCGTCCGTATCGAAGACGACGCGCACCTTCCGTTCGCGAGCCGCCTCGACGAAGGCCTCGAACTCGCGGGTATGCGGAACGCGATGACAGACGACGACTTGATAGGACTCGAGTAGTCGACTGAAGGGCATCACGTCGGCCGGGAACACGTCGACGGCGTAGCCCTGCAGCCGGAGCATTTCCGCCTGGTGCTCGCAGCGGTAGCGATGGGCGTCGCCCGGGCAACCGGATACGAAGGCGAACGACTTTCGCGCGATCGCCGACCGCGTCAGGAAGTCGAGCACGAGCAGACCGTTCCGCTTCGCCCTCGGGAGGGACCGATTCGCCGAGAGGATCCGGCCCTCGTAGAGACGCCCGCCGACGGCGGGACTGACGCTCTCGCCCGGTCGACCGTCGAGGGACTCGATCTCGATCGATAGGGACCGACTGGAAGCGGCCTCGATCGGACGCGGGAGCCGGAACACGCTCGCGGCGCCGTCCTGGATCTCCTCTCCCTCGAGCGTCGTCTCCGCGAGGAGTCGGCGCGAGCGCATCATGCCCCCCTCGTCGAAGAGCCGGATACGCACGCGACTCCGATTCCGCCGACCGTACGTGAAGAAACCCACCCCGAGCCCGGCCAGCTCGGACACGGGGGGCTGGAAGCGTTGCCGGAAGGGGCGGCCCGGAAGCAGCTCCTCCCAGGCCATCGGCCCCTCGAGCACGGCCGCTTCGCGCCCGCCCCCGACGCCCCGCTGCTTCCAGGCCCGCAGCGGGCGGGTCAGCTTCCAGGAGCGCGAGCCGAGCAGGTTCTGCAGGGCTTCGGCGTGCGCCTCCAGCTCGCGGCGGGTGCCATCGAGCTCGGACTCCGCCGAAGCGGCGCGCTCGTCGAGGCGGGCCGCGCGGGCCTCCGCCTCGCGGCGCGCCGACTCGGCGGACTCGAGCGCGGCCTCGAGCGCAGTCCGCGCCGCCCGGGCCTCCTCCGCCCGGCTCCGCTCGCCCTCGGCCTCGAGTGCCGCCAGCCGTGCGGTCAGCTCGCGCAGCCGAAGGTCGTGCTCGCCGACCAGCTCGAGCTGGCGGGCCCGCTCTACGTCGGCGTCGCGCGCCGCCTCCAGACGTTGCGTGAGGTCGGTCTCGATCTCGGCCGTGCGCGACGTGAATCGTTCGACGACCAGCTCGACGCGATCCGAGAGCTGCTCCCGCAGGTCCGCGCTCTGCTCGAGCACACCGCGCAGCACCGCGAGCCTCCGGTCGGCGGTGGCCCGCCCGGCCTCGGCCTCCTGCAGCCGATCCGCAAGCGCATCCCGCTCGAGCTCGAGGTCGTGCTCACGCTCTCGCATCGCAGTGGTCTCGCGCGCCCGCTGCGCCGCCTGCTCCCGGGCCATGGCGCGCAACGGGGCGAGATACACGTTCGCCGCCACGAGCTCGCTCCGCAGCCGGTCGAGCTGCCCCCTCGTCTCGGCATCCTCGAGCGCGCCGGGTCGCGCCAGCTCGCGCATCGCCTCGGCGATCCAGGCCGATCCGTCCTTGCCCGGCGGTGCGTCCGGCATCGGGGCGTGGTCGAGGTCCCTGGACACGAAGCTCGAGATGGCCCGAGCGGCCTCGGTTCCGTCGGACGGCAGGGGCAGCGCCAGCCGCTGCGACGCATCCGCCAGCGCACTCCGCCAGTCGCGCACCAGCTCCTCGTAGTGGACCAGCGCTCGCGGCTCACCGCGGGTCGCGAGCTCCGCCGACAGCACGGATTGCAGCCAGAGCAGCTCCGACTGCCAGTCGGGCAGCCCGTCGCGGCGCGAGAGTGACGCCGCCACCGCCCGCGCATCCCGCACCACGAGCAGGGACTGCACCTCGCAGTCGAGCTCGGCCAGCAGCTCCCGCCAGAGAGGAAAGAGGAGGCAGAGCCGCGGGTCCTTCAGCACGACGTCGGGAGAACGCTCGAGCTCGACCGCAAGCAACCGGCGCAGGGCGCGGGTCGGCTGTTCGAGCTCGGGGCGCTGCATCCAGCCTTCGGGCAACGGAAGCGGCTCGTGCCAGGCCGTCCCGAGCACGGAGAGGATCCGATCGTTCAGCTCACTCAGCTCGCGCGGCTCCCAGAAGCCAGTCGGATTGTCGTCCCGCGGCGGTCGCAGGTGCGCCGCCATGCCTCGCCCGAGGAGATTCACCACCCGGGCGACGCAGGACGTGCCGCTGCGGTGCATGCCCAGGACCAGGAGGGCGCGCCGCCTCGCTCGTTCGGCCATGGACTGGACTGCTCCTCTTCGGGGTGCGGGCTGCGGCCGTCTTCGGCGCGGGACGGGCGAGCGGGCGAAGGGATGGCCAAAGCTAGTCGATCGGGGAGACGCGCGTCAGCCGGCGGGACGGAGCAACGGCGTGACCCCGCGGGTCGAGAGCGGGCGCGCGATCGTCATCGCGAGGGCGGGATGCAAAGCGCTGCTACCGTCCGGCGCGTCTTCGGGGGGCTCGATCGGATTCCGCGCGGCGCGCGCCGCTGCGGGCGGGTCCGACGAGGTCGAGAGGCGGCGACGAGCGGCACGGCTCGCATCGCCAGATCACGGGTGCGCGCCGCCGGCGCGCGTCGTCGCATACGGAATCCATGCATCCGGTCGTCGCGAAAGTCGAGCGCCTGCTTCGCTACCGCGAGCTCCTCTGGCTGCTCGTGGTGCAGACGCTCGCGCTCCGATATCGACGGACGGCCCTCGGCTTCGTCTGGTCGCTGGTCAGCCCGGTCCTGACGATGGCGATCCTGGCCGTCGTGTTCCACTTCGTGATCCGGATCGAGATGGCGCACTACACGGTCTTCCTGCTCTCGGCGATGTTGCCCTGGAGCTTCCTGGCGTCGACGCTCGCCGATGCGTCGGTCTCGATCATCCATCGCGAGGACCTCGTCACGAAGCAGCCCATCCCCAAGCTGGTCCTGCCGCTCGCGACCGCGGGCGCGAATTTCGTGAACCTGCTGCTCGCGATCAGCGTGCTGCTCGCGCTGGTCGGCCCCCAGCTCGGCGTGCTTCCCTCGGTCGCCTGGATCTATCTCCCCTTCGGATTCTTCTGCCTCTTCGCGTTCTCGCTCGGACTGGGTGTGATGCTCTCGGTCGCCACGGTCTACCTGCGCGACCTGAACCACATCGTGACCGTCATGCTGCCCGCCTGGATGTACGCGTCGCCGGTCCTCTATCCGCTGGCGCTCCCGAACGGAACGCCGATCATCCCCGTCGAGTTCCAGCCCTACTTCAAGCTCAATCCCGTCTACTGGATCCTTCAGCTCTTCGTCCGTCCGATCTACTGGGGCGAGGCGCCGTCAGGACACGAGCTGATGCTGGCCAGCGGCCTCTCGCTCCTGGTCCTGGTGCTGGGCCTCGCGTTCTTCTGGTGGAAGGAAGACGATCTCGTCTTCCACCTCTGAGCCGATGGAGCCCGCTCGCAGGACCATGGTCGTCGACGATGTCTAGCGCCCGAAGAGAGCCGCGCCCGGACCCGGGGAAGCGAAACGAGCCGCCGCCGTCGATCGTCGCCGAAGGCGTCGCCCTGCGTTTCGTGCTGGAGCGGCACTCGAGCCTGAAGAGCGTTGCGCTGCAGACCCTCGGTCGGGTCTTCGGCCGCGTCCGTATCCCACCCTCCGCCCCGCGCGAGCTCTGGCCGCTCCAGGACATCGACCTCCAGCTCGTCCGCGGCGACAGGCTCGGGATCGTGGGCCGCAACGGCGCTGGCAAGACGACGCTGCTGCGCGTGCTCGCGGGCATCTATCCGCCGACGCGGGGCCGCGTCACGCGGGTCGGCACGATCGCGCCCGTGCTCCAGCTCGGTCTCGGCTTCCACGCCGAGCTCACGGGTCGCGAGAACGTGCATCTCGCGTCGGCAATCGCCGGTACCCCGCTCTCGACGATGAAGGCCAAGCTCGACGAGATCTTCCGCTTCGCCGAGCTCGAGGACTACGTCGACGTGCCGCTCAAGTACTACTCGACGGGCATGTACGCACGGCTCGCCTTCGCGGTCGCGACGGAGCTCGAGACGGATACGCTGCTGCTCGACGAGGTCTTCGCCGTCGGCGACCAGTACTGGATCCGGTCGGCGCTCGAACGGATCGAGAGCCTGATCGACCGCGTCGGCATCCTCGTCCTCGTGTCCCACGACCTCGGACTGATCGAACGCATCTGCAATCGGGCGATCCTGCTCGACGAGGGACGCATCCAGCTCGACGGCTCGGTCCCGGAGGTGCTGGATCGGTATCGGAGCGGGGCTTGAGCCGGCTCGAGGAGCTCGCCACCTGGACGGGCACCCTCCGGCGGACGGCCCGCTTCGTACGCAAACGCGGACTGCGACGCAGCCTGCGACGCGCCTTCGAGGCGATCGACGACCTCGGCTCGAGGATCCTGCGCGGTCAGACGGCCTACGAGCGCTGGTTCGCCGACCAGCTCGAGGCGCGCGCCTCCGTGCTCGACCCCGGCGCCGGGCCCGGCCCGCTCGTGTCGATCGTCATGCCCGTCTGCGACCCCGATGTGCGTTGGCTCGAGCAGGCGCTCGCCTCGGTCCGTCGGCAGACCTACCCGAGGTGGCAGCTCTGCATCGTCGATGACGCATCCGCGAACCCGCAGGTCCGCGGACTGCTCGAGCAGTGGCGAGACCGCGAGCCCCGCGTCGAGCTCCTCTACAACGACTCCCGACAGGGCATCTCGCGCACCAGCAACCGGGCCCTGTCAATCGCACGCGGCGAGTACGTCGCGCTGCTGGACCACGACGACGAGCTGACCGCGGACGCGCTGTCGCTGGTGGTGAGCCGCGCCCGGGCCCAGCCCTTCGATCTGCTCTACAGCGACGAGGACAAGATCACGCGCAGCGGACGGCTGCGCGATCCGGCCTTCAAACCCGATCGGTCGAGCGACCTGCTGCGCACCTGCATGTACTTCGGCCATCTCTGCGTCTACCGCCGGGCCTTCCTCGAGGAGCTCGGCGGCTTCGACCCGGTCTTCGACGGGAGTCAGGACTGGGAGCTCGCGCTACGCGCCGACACACGCGCGCGGCGGATCGTGCACCTGCCCGCCGTCCTCTACCACTGGCGGATGGCGCACGGCTCCACCGCCGATCCGAATGCGGAAGCCAAGCCCTGGGCCTACGAGGCCGGTCGACGCGCCGTAGAGACCGACATCGCGCGGCGCGGGGAGCGCGCCCACATCGTCGAAGGCGCGGGACGCGGCTACGCCCGCATCGTCCGCGCGCCGCAGCCGGACCGGAAGGTGAGCGTGCTGCGCGGGAGCGGCGACGCAGCCGATCCGACGCAGCCCCCGTGTGGCGGCGTCGACGGCGTCGGCTCGACGGGGCGGCCGCAGGCTGGCGTCCGGCTGGATGCGTCGGGCGTCGATGCGGCGCCGCACGCGATCGGACTCGAGGTCGAGTGGCTGGCGATCGACCCCGCCGGCTCGCCGGCCGACCCCGGCGTCGCCGCGCGTTGGAACGCGGCCGCCGCGCGGGCGCAGGGTGGCGTGCTCGTCTTTCTGGACGGCGTGCGTCCCTGGGACGAAACGAGCGCGGACGCGTGGAGAGCCTGGCTCGCGGAGATCGTCGCGACGGTCGAGCGCGAGCCGGTCGGCGTGGTCGGCGCCCGGATCTCGTCTCGCCGTGGCGTGATCCTGCACATGGGCGTCGTGGTCGGCGGCCCCGAAATGGTGCGCACGTTCACGGGCGGCCTGCGCCGGGACGAGCCGGGCCCCCTCGGCATCGCCCAGAGCCTACGGGAGGTGTCCGCCATCACGGGCGGTTGCCTCGCGGTCCGGCGGGACGTCTTCGACCGGATCGGCGGCTTCGACCCGGGTTACGCGACCGCGCTGCACGACGTCGACTTCTGTCTACGCGCGTGGGAGCTCGGACTCCGCGTGCTCTGCGACCCGCACGCCGAGTGCACGCCCTGTCTAGAACCGACGGCCGCTTCCGGAAGGACGCGGTCGACCGCCGTGCACACCGACGATCTGAGGCGTCTTCAGACGAAGTGGTCGGCGCAGCTCGCGCGCCCCGATCCCTTCTCGAATCCCGGCTACCACCAGGAAGGCGCCCTCTTCACGCCGCGCTATCGCCCGATCTGCCGCCCGCGCGGCGAGACGTGACGGCTTCGCGTCCCAGCGTCCGATGGAACGAAGACGCGTCGCGCACGATCGCTCGATGACTCGAGCAGACGCGAAGAATCAGATTGTCAACGGTTGGCGTGACAGGTAGGATTCGAAGCGGCCGCAGGAGCAACGGCTCCCTTGAGGGGGAAAGGCCATGAATCCTTCGGCTGCACTCCCGGCCCGGACTGGTCCATGCGGATCCGCGCCAACATCCGTCGAGTGCTGAACGCAAGGAATCGGGTTAGGCTTGGACCGGCTCATGCGTGACCGGATCGGACGGCACGAAGCGTCGAAACGGAGTGCGGCGACGCGCTCGAGGCTCATGGGTTTTCAGCGGCTCCGATCGATTTCAGAAGAGCTGGAATCGCGGCGTCGCGGGGGGCGGTGAAGAGATCCGGAAACGGGTCCTTGCATTTCGGCTGACTCGTACCTCGATACGACGAAGCGGGTGCACCACCGCGTATTCGAAAGACAGGAGAGGGTCACCCGTGCGAATTCTCACTACCGGCCTACTCGGCTTCTCGATCTTCGCGTTCGTGCTGGCGGGCACGGCGACCGCGGGTGGCGGGGGCGGCGGCAACCCGTCCTTCGTCGTCAACGCGGACTTCGACGGCGACGGCTCGACCGACGTCGGCGTCTACGAGACCGCGACTGGCAACTGGTTCATCGACGCGTCGACCGACGGCTTCACGATCGTCGGCGGCTTCGGCGGCCCCAGCTTCCTCCCGGTGCCGGCCGACTACGACGGGGACGGATCGGCGGACGTCGCCGTCTACAACACGGTCAACGGCGACTGGTTCTCGATCGGCACGACGGCGGGCTTCACGGCGACGCCTGCGTTCGGCGGTACGGGCTTCACGGCGGTCCCGGCGGACTACGACGGAGACGGCCAGACCGACCTCGGCGTGTACAACGCGACGGCGGGCGCCTGGTTCCTGCTGGAGTCGGTCTCGGGCTTCCGGGCCATCCCGGGCTTCGGCGGGGCGAACTTCACGGCAGCGCCGGCCGACTTCGACGGAGACGGCAGCGCCGATCCGACGCTCTACGACACGACGAACGGCGCCTGGTTCTCGATCGAGTCGACGGACGGCTTCACGATCACGCCCGGCTTCGGTGGCCCCGGCTTCGACCCGGTCCCGGCCCAGTACGACGGAGATGCCTCGGCGGACCTCGCCGTCTACCAGGCGTCGGCCGGCAACTGGTTCGCACTGCAGTCGAGCAACGCCACGGTCGCGATCACGGCGGGCTTCGGCGGCACGGGCTTCACCCCGACCGTCGGTGACTTCGACGGCGACACGACCCTCGACCTCGGCGTCTACGAGACGACCGCCGGCAACTGGTTCCTCGACGAGAGCACGGCCGGCTTCACGATCGTGGGCGGCTTCGGCGGAACCGGCTTCTCGCCGGCGCGCTGAGGCACGCAGCGAGGCGCCCGGCGCGAAGCGCTGACAGCCCTCGAGTCCATGGAGCGGCCTCCCGACCCCTCGCGGTCCGGAGGCCGCTCTTCGTTCGAGTGGAGTGCGATCGATGCCGAGTGAAGCGAGCCGCCTGCAAGGGCTCCTGCCGCGGATCAAGGGATTCGACCGCTCGCACTACCAGGCGCGCCGGCGGCGATTCCTTACGAGCCACGTCGACGTCCGGAGCCGCCGGGGTCTCGAGTTCGGCGGCTTCGACCTGCCGACGGTGCCCCCCGAGATCGGCACCTGCTCGATCGCCGACATGCGGAGCGAATTCCATCTCGCGACCGAGTTCGGGATCCCGCTCGACACAGTCTGCCCGGTCGACTGTATCGTCGAGCCCGGCCTGGCCGCCTACCGCCAGATCCCGCAGCGCTTCGACTACGTCGTCCTCTGCCACGTCCTCGAGCACATCCCCGACGTCATCACCACCCTGAACGACCTGGGCGAGCTGCTCGTCCCCGGTGGCCATCTGTTCATCGCCCTGCCCGACAAGCGCGAGACCCCCGACGTCGTTCGCGCCTCGACGACGCTCCCGCGCCTGGTCGAGCGCCAGCTCGAGCGGGCCACGCGTCCCTCGATGAGCGAGATCGCCGAGTTCTCGCTCGCCTGGAACGAGATCTACCGCGCGCAGTACCAGCGCTCCATGAAGGATTTCTTCCAGGAGATCCGCAGCCAGCAGCTCTTCGGGGAGCCCGACGTCCATTGCAACGTCTGGCGCGACGAGGAGTTCCGTGACCAGGTCGAAGCGCTGATCACCGGCGGCTACGTCGAGGGCCTCGAGATCATCGACTTCGTGCCCACGGCGAAGCCCTTCAACGAGTTCTACCTGATGCTGCGGCGCCCGCCCCTCGCGCACTCCGCTCGCCTGGCTCCCGCTGCCGCCGAGCCCCGATCCGTCTTCTACCGCACCTGCAACTTCTGCGGCTTCGGGCGTTTCGAGGTCTGGAAGCGCTTGCACCTGCCCTTCCCCGAGCGATGCTATGCGGACTCCGAGCCCGAGCCGGACCTCGGCCGCAATCTGAGCCTGCAATACCTGACCTGCCGCGAGTGCGGGCTCTCGTCGATCAATCCGTTGCCCCGATTCGAGATCGTCGACCGGCATCGCTTCGGCGTGGACGGCTTCCCGGGCGCCGACGAGGCGGCCACGGAATCGTTGATCGGGCAGTGTCGCCAGGTGATCGAGGTGATCTCCGGGCAGTACGAGTTCGAGCGCTACCGCAAGACGGGGCGGCTGCTCGACGTCTCCTGCGGCCCCGGGATCGCTCTGGCCTGGCTGCGGGACGAGCGGGGATGGGACGTCCGCGGCGTCGAGCCGGGGCGCGAGTTCGTCGAGTTCGCCGCGCGACGCTTCGGCCTCGAGGTCACGAACGGGCTTGTCCAGGACCTCGAGGAGCCGCCGGGCTCCTTCGACGTCGTCATGATCGACGCCTCCCTCCAATACACCTTCGATCCGCTCGCCACGCTGCTCGCCTGCCATCGGCTGCTGCGCGACGGCGGCTGCCTCTTCCTGCACCTTCCGAATCGCGATGGCCTCGCGACGGAATGGATCGACCTCGGGATCCATTGGGGGCATTGGTTCTCGTTCTCCGTCCCCGTGCTCGATCGGATGCTGCGCAGGATCGGCTTCCGGAGCGAGCGCATCCTGTCGGTCCAGGGCGCCCTCGATCCCCGGCTCGAGGAGCGGCTGCCGGCGGACTTCGATCTTGCGAGCGAGGCGCTGCGCGTCGTCCTCGATGACGCGAAGGCGATCGATCGTCATCTGGCGGAAGGGGGTCGCTTCCGGGCCGACTATTTCGGCCTCGCCGCGCGCAAGCTCTCGGCGGCGGAACGCCGACCGGAGCCCGGCTCCGATCCGTCGCGACTGCGGGCGATCGCCGACTGCTCCCACAGACAGCGCCTCTGCGTCGCGATCGACCCGGATACGGACGTCTGGTGGCCCTGGGAGACGCCGGCCTCGCGCGACGCCTAGCGGGTGGGGAAAAGCTCGCGGGCGAGCTCGACGAAGGGCTGAAGGCGCGCCTCCGCCGCCTCGCGGGACGTGGCGTGCGCATCCGGAATCGGCGTCGCGATCCGGAAGACCATCGCATCCCAGGTCCGCTGGAGGGGCGATCGATCGAGGACCAGCACGGTCCTCAGCAGCTCCGAGAGCGGCCCCGCGACGCCCTGCTGCCACGAGACGACGTACTCGAGCCCCTCGCGACTACGCTGGATCGAAGCCTCGGCCCCGTCTCCCTCGCCGTTCTCGACCCGCCATCGCGCGAGCACCTCGCGCCCCGGCTTCAAGCGCTCGTTCTTGGGCGACAGACCACTCACGAGCGGCTCCTTGCGCGCATCCGCCGCGACGAAGACCGAGACCGCTTCCTTGCCACGGCGATAGGTTCGCAAGACCGCCTGGGTATGTCGCGTCGAGCCGAAGAATTCGTGATCGATGGAGTCGACGTCGACCTCCCATCCGGCGATCCGCCCCGGGTAGCGGCTCGGATTCCGGTGCAGCGGCCGCTCGGGCTCCCAGGGCTCGGCAAGGGTCGCCCCCGCGCATAGCAACGAGGCCACGCCGGCGGCGGCGAGCCGTCGGAAGGGCCAGTCGGGATGGCGATCCGCGTCGTGGACGTCCGGATCGGATGCGACCTCACGCGGGAGACGCGCGACGAGGAAGGCGTTCAGTCGATCGATCAGCAGGACGCCGACGACGATCATCACGAGCCCCTGGGTCGTATGGGAGTTCGCGACGCTCGAGCCCGGGCTCAAGACGATCCAGAGGACCCGCAGCTGGTTCACGATCAGGCCGATCACGGGGGCACCCAGCACCACGAGCCAGGAGACGGCGCGAGAGTGCGGCAGCCAATGCTGATAAACGATCGCGGCCATCAGGAGCGTCTCCATCGAACGCAGGCCGCTGCAGCCCTCGATCACCTGGAAGACGTGGGATCGCGTATGGATCAGGTCCCCCGATACCTGATGCTCGATGCCCAGCGCGGTGAGCAGCCAGCCGGTCGCCCTCGCCGTCATCAGCTGCATCGGATCGATCAGCCCGTTCAGGACGTAGCCGGGGATCGGCAGCGCGAGCAGGAGGAAGAGCGCTGGAAGACGCATCGCCCGCGCCCCCTGCGAGCCCGCCACGAGTCCCGCGACACCGATCAGGCTCGCCGACAGCGCCACGAGGCCGAGAAAGGGGGCTCCGACGAGATGGGACCAGACGTTCAGCGCGAGCGCCGCAACGAGCAGAGGCGCGCTCCACGCCGTCGCGGGCGAGCCGACGAGGCGCCAGAGCAATCGGGCGCGCTGGGCCAGGAAGACGAGGGAGAGCCCGAAGATCAGCAGGTGGGGCTTCTGGTTCGGGACGAAGAGCTGGCCTTCGAGGGGATCCCCGAGATTCGCATTGATCGCCGCGATCGGCGAGAACGCCGCGATCTCGCGGAACGCGAGGACGAGACAGACGACGAGCGCGAGGAGCGATGCGACCTGCGCCCCGCGCGACGACTCGCGAACGACCGGGCGGCGGTCTGAAGGATTCGAGGCGCTCATCGTGACAGGGAGCGGCCCGCTCAGGCCACACCGTCCATCCGGATCACGCTGCGA
>JACKFD010000011.1 GCA_020632655.1 Spirochaetaceae bacterium | reverse complement strand
TTGGCGACGACGCCCGTGCCCGCGGCCGATCGATCGAGTGCGTCCGCTGCGAGTCGTCTGCGCCCCGTGCTCGTCGTGCTCGGCTGCACGGCGTGCCAGGTGGGCGCGGGCTGGTTCTACGCGACGCGGGCGCTCTCGCCTGACGTGATCGCGGACCTCGGCTGGTCGCGGACGGTCTGGTCTTCGGGCATGGCGCCGATGCTGCTCGTCTCCTCGATTGCGCAGGCCTTCGTCGGCACGGCCTGCGTGCGCTTCGGCGTGCGGCCGGTCGTGGTTGCGTCGATCGGGCTGCTGGCGGCGTCGGTCGTCGCGCTCGCGACGATGCAGGGAGTCGCGCAGTTCTATCTCGCCATGATCCTGCTCGCGCTCGGCAACGCCGGAATCGGGGACGTGTCGATCGGCGGGGTCGTGACGCGCTGGTTCGAGCGGAGACGGAGCCTGGCACTCGGATTCGCGATGGTGGGCACGAATCTCGGAGCGGTCGCGTTCATCGCGGCGATGGCGTCGGTCTCGGGCGGGATCGGCTGGCGCACGTCGGCGCTCGTCGTCGGGCTCGGCGGCTTCGCGATCATCCTGCCCTTCGCGCTCTTCGCCGTGCGCGATCCGCGGCCGGGGGAGGGGATCGAGGCGGAGATCGTCGATCCGATCAGGCGGGCGGAGCCGGCCCGCTCGGTCGAGCCGACCGACCAGAGCGATCCGGTCGGCGCGCCCGAGGCGGTTCGCTTGCGTGAGTCCGTCGAGCTCGCGACCGCGATTCGTCGGCCCGCGTTCTGGATCCTCTTCTACGCGCTCTTCTGCTATGCGCTCGTGCAGCTCGGGCTGCTCGATCACCTCGTGCTCTACCTCGTCGATCTCGGCTACTCCGAAGACCAGGCGAAGGGGGCGCTCGGCCTGACGGTCGGCGCCGGCATCCTCTCGAAGCTCGGCGCGGGCATCGTGACCCTGCGCATGCGTCCGAAGACGGCCTTCGTGCTGAACACGGGCCTGCTCGCCGCGAGCCTCGCCCTCGTCCCCTTCGCCGACGACGTCTGGCGGCTGCAGCTCTGCGGCTTCCTCTTCGGCATCGCGACGTCGGCGCGGGACGTGCTGCTGCCGATGGCGATCGCGGACGTGTTCGGCGCGCGCTGGTTCGCGCAGATCTACGGCGTCCTGATGCTGGCGTTCCTGCCGGGGGCCGTGCTCGGCCCGATCGTATTGGCGCGGATCCACGACCTGACCGGGGGATATCGGCCGGGGTTCGTGGGCGGGATCGGGCTCGTGTTGGTGGCGCTGGTCGCTTTGACGCGGCTGCCGACGTCGGGCGGGCGATCGGCCCGCGCGGCCGGCTGAACCGACGCATCGACGGGCTTCAGCTCGTGGCGACTCGTCGTCGCGTCGCGAGAACCGACAGGCCGAGGCCGAGCAGCATTGCCGTCGACGGCTCGGGAATCACGGCGACGAAGCCCTCCCTGAAGCCGTCGGGGTTCGTTCCGAATCCCACGATCGTGCGGCCGTCGTCGGAGAAGCCCTGAATCGAGTCGAACTCCCAGCCGCTCACGTCGAGCCCGTAGCGCGACAGGAAGTCCTCGACCGCGACCATGCCGGTCTCCCGGGTCCAGATGAAGGCGCCGAAGGTCGAGTTGTCACCGCCGACGATCGAGCCCGTCGCATCGACGGCATTCGGGATGCCGCGCGCACCGGTGATCAGCTCACCGACGCCATCCTCCCAGCGAATCCAACCGCCGTCCCGTCCGAGGAGGCTCACCCAGGCCACGGCGATCCGTCCGTCCGGTGACAGCGCGCGCACCTCGGATCGGTACGCGTCGGCCGGGAAGTCGCCCATCACGCTCGTCCCTTCGTCCTCCCGCCAGATGAACGGGACCTCGACCGTGTCGGTCTGGTAGGAGCCGACGACCGTGCGGCCGTCCGCCGAGACGCCCGATGCAAACCCGCCGTGCGTTGCGTCGGCGGGGAGCGGCAGGGCGACCATCCCGTTCACCGCGTCCCAACGGAAGGGCTGACGACCGCTCTCCTGGGGATCTGCGAAGTGGTCGGGCGTCCGGACGCTGCTCGAGCCGACGACATAGGTCCCGTCGGGCGTCACGTCGAAGGCCATGCTCTCGAACTCTCCGCCGGGCAGGTCGCCCAGGGATTGCAGTCCGCCGACGGCATCCCAACGAAACGCCTCCACGCCCTCGTGGCTGTCGATCGAGAGAGCGGAGTCCGTGATCCCGACGACGACGGAGCCATCCTGGGAAGCGGCCCGTCCGAGCGCATAGACTCCGCCGCCCGGCAGGATTCCCAGACCCTGCAGGCCGCTCTCGACGTCCCAGCGCGTCGCTTGTCGGCCGTCGGCGGAGTAGGACGTGCCGACGACGACCCGTCCGTCGCCGGAGACACCCCACGCCTGACTGTACGTCTCCCCGCCGGCCAGATCCCCGATCCCACGGAAGCTCACTCCCTGCGCCGAGCCGGCGACCGCAAACGTCGCCAGACCGAGCATCGTCCCCATCCGCGTACCGAAGCGCCAGCTCCGCTCCCGTGTCGTCATGCTCCGTCTTCCCTCCTCACGGTTCGACCGCATCGAGACGGAGTGGTAGGCACGGATGCTATGTGGCACGAAACGCGTTCCGGCGGCGTGCTCGATTTCGACTGGAGACGGGCCTGCCACAGAACTCGATCGAGCTTCCCCCGAGGCGCGTTAGCATTCGTCGCGTCCGCCCGCGGAAGTCAGGTCTCGATCAGCTGGTGGAGAAGCTGCTCCTGCGACGCCTCATCGAAAGGGAAATCCACCCATGGACTACTGGCTCAGCTACATCGACGAGGACCTCGACCAGATGGTCGAGATCGCGAAGCATGCCGAGTCCGTCGGCTTCCGCGGCCTCGCCCTCGCGGACCATGTCGTCGTGCCGCGCCGGTACGGATCGATCCATCCCTCCGGTGGCCCCACGCCCTTCGACCATCGCACGGACTTCCCCGATCCCCTCGTGAGCGCCGCGACGGTCCTCGCCTCGACGACGACGCTCGAGGTCATGACCTACGTCTACGTGCTGCCGATGCGCGAGCCCTTCTCGGTCGCGAGTCAGGTGGCGACCCTCGATCGGCTCTCGGGCGGGCGCTTCCGCTTCGGGGTCGGCGCCGGGTGGCTGACGGAGGAGATCGCGATGCTCGGCCATCCCGTGCGCGGTCGGGGTCGGCGCATGGACGAGATGCTCGAGATCATCCGGCGCTTCTGGACCGAGGACGAGGTCGCCTACCACGGCGAGTTCTTCGACATCGAGCCGTCGGGGATCTCGCCCAAGCCGTCCAGGCCCGTGCCGATCTGGGTCGGAGGCAAGAGCGAGGCGGCGCTCGATCGGGCCGTGCGGCACGAGGGCTGGCTCGGCATGAACTACGACGTCGACGAGGTGAACGGGCTGCTCGACTCGCTCTCGTCACGGCTGGACGCGAGGCGGGCCGCAGGCAAACCCGTGCCCGAGGACTATCAGGTCTTCGTGATCGCGAATGCGGAGCCCTCGGAGGCACTTTTCGCGGATCTGGCGGGGCGGGGAGTGACCGCGACGATGGGGCAGGCCTGGGGCTACCAGGATCGGAGCTGCGCTTCGGTCGACGCGAAGAAGCGGGCGATGGACGCCTTCGCGGCGCGCTTCATCCGCTAGGCCGGCTTCGAAGCCGACTCCAGCCTGGCCATCCGCATCCGCACGCGGAGGTTCTTGATGCCGCCGACGTTCGCCGAGGCGAGGCGTTCGACGGGACCCAGGACCTCGAATGTCTCGACGCGACGCGCGAGGTGGCGCAGGACGAGCTCGATCTCGATGCGCGCGAGATGGGCGCCGAGGCAGACGTGCTCGCCGACGCCGAAGGCGAGATGGGGATTCGGGCGGCGGTCGATCCGGAACGCTTCGGGGGCGTCGAAGACGGTCTCGTCGCGGTTCGCCGAGGGGTAGAAGAGGGCGAGGGTCTCGCCCTTCGAGATCTTCACGCCGCGAAGCTCGACGTCGCGGGCGGCGGTGCGCGCGTGGTGGATGACGGGGCTGCCGTGCCGGAGGATCTCCTCGACGGCGGTCGGTACGAGCGCGGGGTCGCGGCGCAGGCGCCGCCACGAGGCCGGGTCGTTCGCGAGCGCGTGGACGCCGCCGGAGATCGCGTTCCGCGTCGTCTCGTTCCCCGCGACGATCAGGATCAGGTAGTAGGCGAGGAGCTCCTCCTGCCCGATCGGCCGGCCATCGATCTCCGCGCGCGCGAGCAGACTGACGAGGTCATCGCCCGGTCGGGCCCGGCGCGCCGCGGCGAGCTCGGCGAAGTAGGCGTAGATCTCGCGCCGGCCACGGGCGATCGTGTCGGCAGGCGTCTCGCCCGGCTGCTGGTACTCGGGATCGGCGAAGCCGGTCATCGCATGGGTCATGCCGTAGACGAGGCGCCAGTCCTCGCGCGGCAGGCCCATCAGCCAGGCGATGATCAGGATCGGCATCGGGGCCGCGACGCGATCGACGAAATCGAGCTCGACCTCGGCGCCGGGCTCGCCGAGCCCCTCCATCAACTCCGCGGCGACGGCTTCGATCGGGTCGCGCAGCCGCGCGAGGGCCCGGGGCGTGAAGCGACGGCTCACGAGCTGGCGGTAGGTCTGATGTTCGGGCGGGTCCATGCTCGACAGCGTGGGCGACTTCGCCGACTCCTCGCCGCCGACCGAGGCCTTGAAGCGGGGGCGATTCGTGAAGAGCGAAGGCTCGCGCGAGATGCGCACGATGTCCGCGCGACGGGTGATGGCCCAGTAGGGGATGCCCTCGTCGGGCTCGACCCACGCGACGGGGGCCTCCCTGCGCAGCCGGGCCCAGGTCTCGTGCGGATAGCCGTGCACGCCGTAGTGGCGGGCGTCGAGGAGATGCCCGAGAGCGCCCGGATCCGGCATGCCTCGGCTCAGAGCCGGACCGGCAGCTTCGCGAAGCCGCGGTTCGTGTCCGAGGGCAGGCGCTCGAGTTCGTCGACTTCGAGCGTGTAGTCGGGGGCGTGTCGCAGCCACTCCGCGAGGCCGATGTTCAGCTCGAGGCGGGCGAGGCTGGCTCCCAGGCAGAAGTGGATGCCGAATCCGAAGGCGACGTGGTTGTTGGGCGTGCGCGCGATGTCGAAGCGGTCGGGATCGGGGAAGGCGCGGGGATCGCGGTTGGCCGAGGCGTAGAGCAGGTGCACGCGCGCGCCTTCCGGGATCGTCCGGCCGTGCAGACGTACGTCGCGTCGTGTGACGCGGGAGAGGCCCTGGACCGGCGAGTCGTAGCGGAGGATCTCCTCCACGGCGCTCTCGAGGAGCGTGGGGTCCTCGACCAGGCGCTTGCGCGAGGCGCGATCGCGCTCGAGCAGCAGCAGCGCATTGCCGAGGGCGCTCGTCGTCGTCTCGGTCCCGGCGACGAGGAGCAGGAAGCAGAGGCCGAGCAGCTCGTCCTTCGTGAGGGCGCGGCCCTCGTCCGAGCTGGTGAGCAGGACGCTGATCAGGTCGTCGCCGGGATGCTTCACGCGTTCGGCGAAGACGACCTCGAGGTAGTCCGTGAGCTCGCGCTGGGCCGCGAGGAGCGTCGCGGGATCGGCGCCGCTCGAGTAGACGATCGCGTCGCCGCAGCGCTTGAACATCGGCCGCTCCGACGGGTCGACGCCGAGCAGCTCCGCCATCACGAAGATCGGGAGCGGGTCCGTGAACCCCTCGAAGACGTCGACGCGACCCTCGGCGTCCGCGTGCTCGTCCAGTCGATCGAGCAGCCCGCGCGCGAAGCCCCGCACGCGATCCGACATCGCCGCCATCCGCCGCGGCGTGAAGGCCCGCATCACGGCCTTGCGCATCGCCGTGTGCTCCGGCGGATCGAGCACGATCAGCGTCTTCTTCTCCGGCACGAAGCCGCTCGGCACGACGCCCTCGCTCGAGGAGAAGGACTCGGGATCCTTGATCGCGGCCAGGATGTCGGCGTGACGGGAGAGCACCCAGAGGTCGCGCGCCTCGACGTAGTGGACGGGGTGCTCCTCGCGGAGGCGTCGGTAGACGGGGTGGGGGTCGTCGACGGTGGCATGGGGGATGGGGTCGAGGTCGTCTGTCGTCGCTTGGAAGTCGAGTGCCATGGATCGCCCGCCCGTCTCTGGATTCCCGGTCAATCTATCGGGGCACACACCGAAGTGCTACGGCTTCGGGGCGGGCCCCGAGGCCCGGGCGAGGAGGCCACCATGGTCGGCTCGATCGGATCCAGCTCTTCAGATGCCCTGACGCCGGCTCGGCCCGCCGCGCGAGGCCTCTCGTCGGCGTCGCTCACGCGGCTCGATCCCCGTCTGCCGACGAGCCCCGAAGAGATCCTGCGGTCGATCCTCGATCCCACGCTCCGGGGCGACGATCTCTACCCGCTCCTCCACCAGCTCCGGACGGCAGCCCCGATCTTCAAGACGGAGAACACGGCCTTCCAACTCGCCTGGGTGATCACGCGCTTCGAGGACGACGACACGGTCGTTCGCGCGAAGACCCTGTCGAGCGACTCGCGGGTGCTCGACATCTTCGCGACCGGCACGGCGGGCACGGAGAGCGAATTCTTCCGCATGATGAAGCGGCTCATGAAGTTCCTCGATCCGCCGGAGCATGCACGGGTGCGCGCGCTGGTCTCGCGTGCGTTCACCCCGCGCGCCGTCGAGCGGCTACGACCGCGGATTGGCGAGATCGTGTCGGAGCTGCTCGCGGCGCGTCGGGACGCGGGTCGACTCGACGTGATCGCGGACTTCGCTTTCCCGCTGCCGATCATCGTCATCTGCGAGATGCTGGGCGTGCCCGTCGAGGACGTCCCGCTCTTCTTCCAATGGTCGGAGGACTTTGCGCGGCGCGGGGACGTCGGCGCGCTCACGCCCGAACGCGAACGCCGGGGCGAAGAGGCAACCCGGGGTCTCACGGACTACTTCCTGCGATTGATCGACGAGCGACGCCGAACGCCTCGAGGCGACCTGCTCTCCGACCTGATCCGTGTCGAGGACGAGCGCGGCCGGCTCGGCGAGCTCGAGCTCGTCGCGACGGGCATCCTGCTCCTGCAGGCCGGGCACGAGACGACGGCGAACCTGATCGGTAAGGCCGTGCTTGCGCTCCTCCGGCATCCCGACGAGCTCGCGCGCTTCCGCGCCGATCCGGGCCTCGACGAGGCCGCCTGCGAGGAGTTCCTGCGCTACGACACCTCGGTCCAGATCACGCCCAAGGTGGCGACCGTCGATCTGCCCTATCACGACCGGACGATCCGGGCGGGCGAGACCGTGGCGACGTTCCGCGGGGCGGTGAACCGGGATCCGGCGCGCTACGCGGATCCGGATCGGCTCGACCTCTCGCGCCGCGACGGGCGTCACCACAGCTTCGGCGTCGGCGCGTACCATTGTCTCGGCGCGTCGCTCGCGCGGGCGGAGATCCAGATCGCGATGCGCGGGCTGATGGACGGGCTGCCTGCGTTCGAGCTCGTGACCGAGCGACCGCGCTACAAGCCGAGTCTCTATCTGCACGGCCTCGAGTCGCTCGAGATCGGTTGGTAGACAGAGAGGCGGAGCGAGGAGGAACGATGGACGATTGGCGCGGTCGGACGGCGCTCGTGACGGGTGCGGCGGATGGCATCGGATTCGCACTCTGCGAGGCGCTCGTGGCGAGGGGCGCCCGGGTCTTCATGAGCGACGTCGCGGCGGAACGGCTGAAGGAGCGGGCGGCTTCGCTCGGGGCGGCCTGCGCGCCCTGTGACGTGAGCGACGCCGCCGCGGTCGACGAGCTCGTCTCGCGAGCGTGGTCGGAGCTCGGTCCCCTGGACCTGCTCTGCGCGAATGCCGGCGTGATCGTGCCGGGCTCGATCCTCGACGCGAAGCAGGCAGACATCGACCTCGTGCTCGGGGTGAACGTCTGGGGCGTGGTGCACGCCTGCCGGGCCTTCGTGCGACGGATGCGCGAGACGGGTCGGGGCGGCGAGATGCTGCTCACGGGCTCGGAACACAGCCTCTCGAATCCGGCCTATCTCCGCTCGGTGCCGATGCACCTCTACAACCTGTCGAAGCACGCGGTGCTCTCGATCGGGGACTCGCTCCGCGCGGAGCTCGAGCCGGAGGGCATCCGCGTGAGCGTGCTCTGCCCGGGCCCCGTCGTCTCGGGCCTGCTCGAGAACTCGAATGCCTACCGGGCCTCGCGCGGCGGGGGCACGAAGCGTGATCCGTCGTCGCCCGACCTCTCGGACGTCGACACGGAGCGGCTCGCGAAGCTCTACATGCCGGCCTCGCGTGCGGCGGAGATCGCGCTCGCGGGGCTGCGGGCGGGGGCGTTCGTGATTCCGACGCATGCCTTCGAGCTCGAGGACGCGGAGGCGCGATTTCGCGACGTGCGGGCCGGCTTCGAGCTGCTCGGTCCGAGCTGATCGGGAAGAGGAGGGAACGTCATGTCGATCGAGAAGGGTGTCGAGGCCTTCGCCGGGCTCATGGTGCTGCTCTCGGTGGCGCTCACGCAGTGGGTCCATCCGGGCTTCGTCTGGCTCACGGTCTTCGTGGGCGCCAACCTCTTCCAGCAGTCGTTCACGGGCTTCTGTCCCGCGGCGAGCGCGATGCGCAAGCTCGGACTGCGGTCGGAGCGGGAGCTGGCGAGCGAAGGCCCCGCCTGAACGGGGAGCGCGACGGGGAGGCGTTGCATCGATCCGCCTCCCCGTCGACAAGACCTCAGGCGCGACGCCGGTCGAGGAGTCCGAGCGCGAGCGCGCCACTCGCGAGGCAGGCCCAGAGGCCGGGCTCGGGCACCGCGAACGTCGCGTTCGCGTCGCGCGCACCCGACATCGACACGGTGCAGGTCGGATCGTCGCCGTCGCAGTCGCCGGACCAGCCCACGAAGACGTTTCCCGGCGTCGGAAACGCCTGCAGCGTGACGACCGCCCCCTCGCTGACGTCCGTCGAGCAGACATTCCCGCCGTCGCCGCAGGCGAGCGGCGCCGTCGACATCATCCCGTCGTCCACGGCGACGGCTGCGACCAGCCCGCTGCCGTCGCCGTCCACGCGACCACGCAGCCGCAAGACATCCCGGAAGCCCGCGGCCACCTCGTTTGGGCCCGATTGCGCGACGAAGGTGCATTCGAGCGCATTGCCCGTGCAGGGCCCGTTCCAGCCCGGCCAGAAGGCGGCGTTCCCCGGATCGGCGATGAGCGTGACGACCCTGCCCGCATCGGCGAACTCGGCGCAATTGCTGCCGCATCCGATCGCCCCATCGTCGTCGTCCACGCGGCCCGGGCCCGAGAGCGAGACGAGGACGGCGTCCGAGTCCACGTTCACCGCCGAGTTGACCGCCCCCACGACCGGGCCGAGCTCGCCTGCGGACGGGGCGAGACAGAAGCCGTCGAGGCAGATCGCCTGATGCGTGATCGCGTCGTAGGCGCCCGTGTACTGGTAGGTCTCGACCCGCCGTACGACCGCGCGCGTCTCGGGCTTCACGCTCCCGCCCCCGCTCACGCCATTGCCGCAATTTCCATTGCAGCCGCTGGCGGGCTCCGGCTGGATGATGTCCCAATCGATCTCGAGCTGGGCCGGATCGATCGGGACGAGCGGGTTGTCGATCGTCAGCTGCTCGGGCGTGAGCGGTGCATCGAGCTCCGCGACGTAGATCTTCACCCATTGCGCATCGCCATAGAGCTCCGGCGGATCGACCTTCACCGTGACGGTCGCGGCCTGTACGGCGTAGGTCGGGAAGGGCAGGCCGATCGGCGTCGCCGAGGGAACGAGCACGCCCGGCTGACCGGGGTCGCGCAGGAGCCAGCGCGCCGAGATCGAGACGCTCTTGTCGAGCAGCGAGGGCAGGACGCCCTGGCTGAAATGCTCGCAGCCCGCGGTCGCATAGCCGCTGCCCCATTGGTAGCAGTCGTTCCAGGAGAAGGTCGGATTTGCGGGGTCGCGCGGCAGCGTGTGGTGGTCGTAGCTGTCGTCTTCCGGGTGGTAGAGGCTCTCCCAGCGCACCTTCACGCCGCCGGGGTAGGGCACGAAGGTGGGTCGGCCATAGGCCTCGCCGGCACCGGGTGCGTAGAGGTCGCTCTCGTCGGCTCCTTCGAAGTCGATCTCGAAGCCGTAGGCGAGCTCGCCGGTGTCGTTGTTGATGTCGAAGCCGCTCAGGACGCCCTTGATCGCGGTCGTCTGGGCGGGAGCCGGCGTGGCTCCGGATGCGAGACAGCCGAGGGTGAGAAGCGTGGCGATGCGGCGGAGCGATCGACCGCGGTTCGGCCGGGTCTCGGCGAAGTGGGGGGTCTCACGGGAGTCGTCTCGATGCGAATACGGCGAAGCGGACGATTCTGTGGTCGAGTGTGATGACATGGTGGCCGTCCTGTGGAGGCGCGAGTCCCGAGGCTCGGGTCCGACTTCGAGTCGACGTTCCCGGATCGCTTCGCCTCCGATCCGAACCGTTTCCGTCGCTCCGGCGCGTCCCGGACTCGGGAGCGTGAAGGCGACGGCTTCGCCCGTCTGCAACGAGCGTGCCCCGGGCGCATCGGGTCCGAAGCGTCGGCGGGGCGTGCTTGCGGTACGTCCGAGCGCGGCGTCGCGGATGCGTACCCGACCTTCGACGAGGTCGATGGGCCACCTGCCCCGATCGGCAGGGGCAGATGACGCACTCGAGGGTGGGGTTGCCGGGTCGGAGAGGCCTCGTCGCCGGGATCGTGGTCAACGGCGCGCCGGTGCGTCCGGTCGCTCCGGCCATCGGGCGGCGAGGGGCTGTCGTGTTAGAGTTCGCGGCCCGACTGCGAACGACGAGGAACCCCACGCATGGCGATGAAGATCGGTCTCTGCTTCCCCTACACCCAGGACGACCTGACGCGGGACGTCACGCTCGAGTGGTTCCGACGCGTGGACGAAGGCCCCTTCTCGGCGCTGTCCTGCGGCGAGCGGATGGTGGGCTCGAGCGTCGACATGATGGCGCTGATGGCGGCGGCGGCGGCGGTCACGAAGCGGGTCAAGATCGTGCCGACGCTCTACGTGCTGCCGATGCATCCCGCCCTCAAGGTCGCGAAGCATGCGGCGACGCTCGACATGATCTCGGGGGGTCGCACGATGATCACGGTCGGCACGGGTGGACGACCGCAGGACTACCGCTGCATGGAGAAGGACATGGAGGGTCGCTACGGGCGCATGGATCGGCAGGTCGCCGAGATCCGTCGCGCCTGGGCGGGGGAGCTCCCCTTCGAAGGCGCCGAGCCGATCGGACCGAGCGTCGTGCAGCCCGGCGGCCCGCCGATCCTCGCCGGCGTGATGGGGCCCAAGGCGGTCGCCCGCGCGGCGAAGTGGGCGGACGGCATCTACTCCTGGTCGGGCAACGGCGTGCCCGAGGAGATGAAGCAGCAGCAGGAGCGGGTCGTGGCGGCCTGGGAGGCGGCGGGTCGCGAGAAGCCGCCGATCCGGATCGGAGGCTTCTGGTACAGCCTCGCGCCGAACGCCGACGAGAAGCTCAAGGCCTACGTCTACAAGTACATCAAGGTGATCGGCGAGCCCGCGGCGAAGTACATGGCCTCGCAGGTCGACCGCTCGACGCCGGACAAGGTGCGCGCCTCGCTCGACGCCTACGAGGAGATGGGCGTCCAGGAGTGCTGGCTGAACACGGCGACGTCGGACCTCGCCGAGATCGACGGGCTGCTCGAGGTGATGGCGAAGCGGGGCTAGCCAGGGCGGACCGGCGCGGCGCGTCGGCACGGACGTGCCGCGGCACTGCGCCGCGTGGAGCGTCGAGCCGGCGGCGCCTCAGCGCTGCGCGGGAAGCGGCGGCGGCCCCGATCGCTTCGGCGGCAGCGGCGGCGGTCCCTTCTTGAACGCAGCCGACAGCTCCGAGACCCGACCCGCCGGCGTCCAGGCCTTCAGCCCTTCGTGCCAGACCAGCGTCTCGGCCGAGACGTCGCCGCGCGTGATCATCGCGCCGAGTTCTTCGCGAGCCATCGGCCCGACGTGCTCGCCCTTCTGCTCCGCATACCACTCGGTCGCGTCGGCCGCGGCGTTCACCGGCGGCGGCGTCGCCGCGGGCGCCTCGCTCGGAGCGGGCGCGCTCTCCTTCTTGCTGCGGGCGCACTCGATCGGGTTGAAGACGCAGTCGAGGCCCTTGTCGACCGTCTCGTCGACCCGTCGGTTCGCCCGATTCTCGGTCTCGCTCTCCGTGCGGGAGGCGGCCCGCTCGCGCATGCGCTCGAGCAGGCCCTGCGCCTGCGCGGTGGACGCGGTGAAGAGCAGGGCGGCCGCGAGGAGCAGCACGAGCGGTCGACGCGAGCGGGAGGCGGACGGGGACGAGAGCCAACGCGGCGGACGGGGCATGAGGGGGGTCCTCTTCGGTATCGGGAGTGGAGTCGGCTAGAGGGTGTGCGACGGACGAGCGCGCTGCAAGCGCGCCCCGGTGGCTCGCCGAGCGGCCGATCCGTGCCGCTCCGTGCGCGGGACGGATCGGGGGACTCGCTCCCCGACGCCGAGGCGCACCTCCTCCAGACGACCTTCCGACGCCGAGGTGCGCCTCCTCCAGACGACCTTCCGACGCCGAGGCGCACCTCCTCCAGACGACCGTCCGACGCCGTGGCGAGCCCGGTCGGATGGTCGTCCGCATCCGCGCTCGTTCCTGACCTACCCTGCCGCGATGCTGCTCTCCCTCTTCGAAGGTCTTCCCTTCTTCGTGCTCTGGCCCGTGCTCGCCGCGATCGGCGTCGGCTGGTACCTCGTCGTCTGCGGCGGTCTCTACCTGCTGCTCCACCGATCGCGCCTCGCCCGGGGCGCGCGTCGCTTCAAGACGCAGCAGCAGCCGACCCGCGCGGACCAGGTGCGCGGAGAGGTCTTCGACGGCGTGCTCTCCATGTCGATGGTGATGGGGAGCATCGCGATCGCCTTCTGGTGCTCCTATCACGGCTACAACCGCCTCTACGCCGATGTATCCGAGTATCCGCTCTGGTACGTACCGGTCAGCATCTTCGGCGTCTTCGTCGTGATGGAGGTCTTCGAGTGGACCTTCCATTGGGCCTGCCATCGGAACGACCTGCTCTGGAAGATCCACAAGCACCACCACCGTTACTCGAATCCGACGCCCTTCGGCGTGATGGCCGACCAGCCCCTCGACATGTTCATCAAGTCGTCGCCGATCCTCTGGATCCCCTTCCTCTTCCCGATCTGGGACGTCGCTCTGATCGGGACCTTCGCGACCCTGAACTTCCTCTACGGCACCTATCTCCACGCCGGCTTCGACCCGCCCTTCATGCCCTCGCCCCACAGCCGCTTCCTCGTCTCGGCCTGGCATCACAACGAGCATCACGCCGGCTCGATGGACCACAACTACGGGTTCTTCACCGGCGCGCTCGACATCCTCTTCCGCACGCGACTCTCGCCGAGTGACAAGGCGGCGAAGCGCCCGGGCTATCGCTGCACGGAGTGCCGGGGCGCCGCGACGCCCTGATCGATCCGCTCGCACGCGCCGTCGTGCGGGAGTCGACCTCGGCGACGTGGCCGGGGGTGGGTGCGTTGGGCCTGATCGCTCACGACCGTCGGCGGCGGGACGGCGCACGGATGTGGGCGAGTCCGCTCATGATCAGCATGAGGTCGATCGGCTCGCTCGTTTCCGTTTCCCCTTCGAAGCTCGAGTCGGAGCTCGAGTCGGAGCTCGAGGCTGCGTCCATCGCGACGCCCGATCCCGTCGATCGGGACCGGACCGGTCGGCCTTCCGCGGCGAGTCGACCCTCCACGGCCGTCGTCAGCTCCTCGAGCGCCCGCTCGAGCGCGTCGGCGTAGCCCCAGGGATCCGGCACGAGCTGGGCGTCGACGAGGAATCCGAAGTCGACCTGGTCGTCGTGGCTGACGGCCGTGACGTTCATGCCGTTGCCCACCTGCAGCATCGACATCGGATGGATCACCTCGACCCGCGCGCCCGCGAGGTAGAGAGGGACGCCCAGACCCCGCACGTTCGAGAAGACGAGGTTGCCCGGCAGCGGCAGCAGCGACGGGACGGCGTGCGCGGCTCGCGTGGCGAGTCGGAGCGCGCCCGGCAGGAAGCACTCGGTCAACGCCGTCATCACCTCGAACGCACCTTCCTCGAGGCGTGCCTTGGCGAGCTTCGAGCTCCGATGGATCGCGAGCAGGCGTGCCACGGGATCCGCGAGATCGGTGGCGAGCGAGACCGGCATGCTCGAGAGCCGATTGCCCGCGCTGCGGTCCCCGTCGCGGCGCAGGGAGACCGGACAGAGCGCCACGATCGAGCGTGACGGAAGCCTCGACTCCCTCGCGAGGACGCGGCGCAGGGTCGACGCGAGCAGCTCGAGGAGCACGTCGTTCACCTTCACGTCGAAGTGCTTCGCGGCGTCCCGGATGGGTCCGAGCGGGAGCGTGGCGTAGGCGAAGGCCCGGGTCCCGCTCAGCCGGGCGTTGAACGGCGTGGTCGGTACGCTCGGCGCCCCTTCCGGGCGATCGCCGCGAGCGGCGGCCAGGCGCGTGAATCCGTCGCGGAGCGCCCGCCGCGCATGCAGCGCGATCCGCGCGGGCCGACGTGCGGCGTTCCGGACCGCGCTCCGGAGCATCTCCGCGGGGGTCGGCGCGCGGGGCGGCCGCTCCTCCGTCTCGTTCGGCCGAAGGTCGAACCGGGCCGGCTCGGACGTCAGGTCGAGGAGGATCTGGGCGAGCCCCATGCCCGACTCCCCGTCCATCAGGCAGTGATGGAATTTGAGAAGGGTCGCCACGCGGCCGCCCTCGAGCCCTTCGATCCACCAGCACTCCCAGAGCGGTCGGTTCGGGTCGAGGGGGAGGCCGTGCAGCAGTCCGACGATGCGCGCGAGGGTCTGTCGATCCCCGGGCGCCGGCAGGGCGATCGCCTTGACGTGGTCGGCGACCTCGAAATCCTCGGCCTCGACCCAATAGGCGTTGTCGACACCGAGCGGCGTCGGCATCAGTCGCCAGCGGAAACGTTCGACCATTCGCGTGCGTTCGCCGAGGATCTCGAGGTATCGCTCGAGGCCGAAGCCGGGGGCTGCGGCGGCGTCGACGATCGTGAGGCCCGCGATGCAGGAGGGGGCGGCCGCGGTCTCGATCGAGAGGAAGACGCCGTCTTCGTCGCAAAGCTGCAGGGGACGCGCCGCGTTCTTCGCTGCGGCGGCGGGTCGGCGGCCCTCGGAGCTGGCATTCCGATTCGCCAACGGATCGCCTCGACAGGTGGAGATGCCAAGGGACGCGCGGGAGGGTAGTCGAACATCGCGTCGGACCCAAGCTCCGCGTCGGATCCACTCGAAGGACGTCGCGAGGACGGGCTCCTCAGGAGACCGCCGCCGACCTCGCCGCATCACGATCGTCGACGAGACGGGGCTTCGGGGTCGAACGCGTGCTTGCCCGGGAGGTCGCATCGTCGAGCGGCAGGACCACGACGAAGAGCGAGCCGCGCCCGACGTCGCTCTCGACCGTGATCCGCCCGGCGTGGTCCGTGACGATGCCGTGGACGACGCTGAGGCCGAGTCCCGTTCCACCCTCGCGCGTTCGGGTCGTGAAGAAGGGGTCGAAGATCTGCGCATGATGCGCCTCCGGGATTCCGGGGCCGTCGTCGCGGATCTCGATGTGTGCCTCGGTCCCGATCCTTCGTGTCGCGACCCGGACGTTCCGGGCGCCGGATTGCAGCGCGTTCGAGGCGATGTTGACGATCACCTGCTCGATCTCGATGGCGTTCCCCTGGATCGGGAGGGGCAAAGGCGAGAGCACGAGATCGACGTGATCGCTCGCGTCGTGGATCGTGCCGATCGCCGTGCGCGTCACGTCGTTGAGATCGATCGGGCCCCGAGCTTGGAGCTCGGACCGGGAGAAGCGCAGCAGGCTCCGTACGATGTCGCCGCAGCGTCGCGCGTCGGCGATCGTGCGGCGGAGCGCCTCACGATAGGCGCGGTCGTTCTCCCGGTCCTCCGGCTCGATCGTCGCGAGCGTGACCTCGGCGCCGAGCAGGATGGATCCGACCGGATTGTTGATCTGGTGGGCGACGCCCGCCGCGAGCGTGCCGATCGAGGCGAGCCGGTCCGCTTGCCGGAGCTGCTCGCGGGATCGCGCGAGCTCCGCCGTGCGGCGCTCGACCTGGGCCTGGAGGCTCTCCCGGAAATGCGACTCGAGGGCGAGCCGTCGCGCGTGCTCGCGCTCGGCGATCGCGATCGCGTCGACGAGGCGCCGGAGGGTGTTGGCCTGGAGAGTCTCGTAGGTCAGGGCGGCGGCCATGACCGCGCCCATGCCGGCCAGACAGCCCCAGAAGGCCCAGCGCGCGACCTCGGAAGGATTCGGGTGGACGGGCGCGTCGTAGCCGTGCAGGACCGCGAAGCCGATTGCCGCGAGGGCGAGACCCAGGATCGCCGTCCAGCCGAGCCCGGCCCGACCCCCGAGCAGGACGATCGCGTAGAGCGGGGTCAGGAGCGCCACGAAGAAGCCACCCGAGTCGATGCCGCCGGTCGCGCCGACCAGGGTGAGGGAGTAGCCGACCAGCAGGGCGATGATCGCGTGTTGGATGGCGCGGATCGGGACGCCGGCCTTCACGATCGCCGGAACGGCGATCAGCAGGATCGCGAGGGAGTAGGTCAGCGCCCGGAGCGTCGTGGAGTCGGGATGTTCCGTGGCAACGACCAGCGTGGCCGAGACGCCGCAGCCCGAGAAGAAGCCGACGGCCATCGTGAGGCGTACGCGGCGCAGGGCGCTCGGGTCATCGTTCGCGACGGAAGTCGGCAGGAACCAGTCGGCGAGAGCGAGCAACACGCCCCCCTCCGAATGCTGCCGTCGTCTCGCCTCGGTGCGATTCGCGTGGGGCGTGCTCGACTCCTCCGTCCCACTCGGAGCCGATCGGAGCCTCGACCCTTCGCTCTGCCAGGCGCGGTGCGGAGTGGAGCGTGTCGTCATCGCCTCCCTCGGCCTAGCACTAGGTGTCACTTCGGCGTGTCTCTGTCAACCCGTCGACGGATCGGCGTCCTCGATCGATGGGCGAGGCGCGTCGATCGGTATCGCCTGGAACGTTCTCGATGCCAATCGGTACGAGCCGGACATACGGCTCCGGAAACGGGCTTGATCCAGCCTCGCCCATCAAATGGAGATTCATGCGCCGAAAGGCGACAGGGATCAGAGCTGGCCGGAGCCGACGTCGAGGCCGAGGAGCGCCTTGCCGACGCGCTCGTAATGGGCGGGCGAGATCGCGAGGTGTTGGGTGAGCGCGTGGACGTCCCGGAAGCAGCGCTCGAGGGCGTTACCCGACGCGATGGCCGTCATGCCGGCGACGTTTCGCATCCGATCCACGGCGTCGACCGCGTGCTCCACGGCGCTCAGGTAGGCCAGGCGCAGCCGGGCGAGATCCGTACGATCGGGGACGGCGCCGGCGGCGACGCGATCGAAGATGACCCCTGCGACGCCTTCGAGGTGGGCGCGACCGGCATCGAGCTGCGCGTGGGCGCGTCCGACCTCCGTCTGCACCCGCGGCGTCTCGGCGAGCGGCGTCGTGCCCATCATGGCCGGCTTCGTCCGGGCCAGGGTCGAGAGCTCCTCGATCGCGCGTCGTGCGATGCCGAGGGCTACGGCGGCGAGGTTCGCGCCGAGGCGGCTGAAGGTCGGCAATTCGGCGAGTGCATCGAAGCCGGTCGACCCCTTCGCGCCGAACTCGAAGGTGAAGCGTGTGGGCACGAAGAGATCTTCGACGGCGGCGTCGTGGCTCCCGGTTCCGGCGAGACCGTTCGGGTACCAGGTGTCCAGGATACGGACCCGGCCCGCCGGGAAGAAGGCGCCGACGATCTCGGGCAGTCCATCGGAGGTGAGTCGCGGCCGACCCTCGTCGAGCACGAGCCCCCCGGCCACGAGCCAGGTCGCCTGGTGGATGCCCGACGCATAACGCAGGGTCCCGGACACCCGGTAGCCATCCGGACACGCGACGAGCCTGAGCGTCGTGGGGTTGACCGAGCCCGCGCCGAGCGACTTCGGTTGGCCGACGAGGCTCTGGAGCGCGGCGGGGTCGCGCAGCAAGGCGAGAAAGGCGCTGTTGCCCGCGCCGATGGCGAGGTTCCAGCCGGTCGACCCATCCGAGCAGGCGATCTCCTCGAGGATCGGCACCGCCTCGATCGCGTGCAGCCCCGAGCCACCGACCGACGGGGGCTGGAGCATGCGGAAGAGGCCGGCGTCGTGCAGCGCGTCGACGACGGGCGTGGCGAGTCGACGCTTTCGCTCGTTCTCGTCGGCATGCGCACGGATCAGCGGCGCGAGGGATCGGGCGCGGTCGAGCAGCTCGTTCGGGGATCGGGGGCGGGAAGGCATGGGGTACCTCGTCGGTCGGAGGCTAGTGCCCTGATCCTCGCAGAACCAGACGCACGGTCCTGCGCATCCGTCCTCGTCTCGACCTTCGCGCGCCGCTATGCCAAGGTAGTCGCTTCTCGCCATCGACCCACTCCGCTCCGAGGGACGCATGGACCGCCTCCAGAACCTGCTGCGTCGAATGCGGCGTCTTCGGGCCGCGCCTCTGGATCGGGTTCGGCTCGAACCGGTCGTCGTGCCCGAGGTCGCACGCGCGACGGGATCGTTGCCGGACGATGGGGCGAGTCCGCTGCGGTCGGATGCGTGGAGCTTCTTCAGCGAGAGCGACGCGGCGCGAGCGCGACTCGTCGCTAGAGGAGACGACGGGCCGCGTCTCTTCATCCGCGCGGCGCCTCATCGCATCGCGGTCCTCTATCAGGAGCTGGCGCAGCCCGACCCGCATCGCAGCCACCACTACGTATTCGAAGCGTGGGTGCGGTGCAGGCGACCCGGGAGCGTGCGCCTCTGGGTTGACGACGGCGTCGAGGTCAACCAATGGGCGGACGCGAACCAGGGCTCGAAGGGATGGGAACGGATCTCGATCGAGGGGATCGTGTCCCACGCCTCCGAGCGATTTCGGGTGAACGTCCACATCTCGCCCGATGCCCGCCTCGAGCTGCGGGATGCGCGTCTCTACTTCGAGTGGCGGCCCGCCTCGACGGATCCAACGTTGGAAGACCTCGTCGAAGACCTGCCGGACCACGAGCTGCCGCGCCTCGATCGTCGTCAGATCGACGAAAGAGGTCTCTCCGAGCGGCAGCGATACTGGCGGGAGAATGGCTACCTCGTGCTGCCCGGGCTCGTTCCACACGACCTGGTCGATGCATACTGCCGTGTGCGTGAGCGGATCGAGGCCCCGAACGGGTATCCGACGGTCAACCCGTACGTCGAAGTCGAGGAGATCAAGGCGCTCTGTCTCCACGAGCCGTTGATGGCCGTGCTCGAGGAGCTGATCGGCGAGCCGATGGGGATGCACCTGAATCTGACCGGCTGGGTCAGCACGGAGCGTGCCTGGCATCAGGACTCGTACCTGAATCCGCCCGGCGTGAACAACTACTACGCGGCGGTCTGGTTCGCGCTCGACGACATCTCACCCGACGCGGGGCCCTTCGAGTACATCCCCGGATCGCATCGATGGTTCCAGGTGAGCCGCGAGCGCGTGCTTCGTTTCGTGCCGCCGGAGGAACGGACGGGCGTCTGGCCGAAGACCTCCGAGTCCTTCCTCGTCCCGATCCTCGAGCAGGAGATAGAGCGCCGAGCCGTGAAGCCGGTGCCCTTCCTCGGACGGAAGGGCGACGTGCTGATCTGGAACGGGCATCTCATGCATCGCGGATCGGCTCCGCGGGACCCGTCGCTCCTGCGTAAGACGATCATCACCCACTACTCGTCCATCAGGCGGCGAAAGGGGATGTTCGTGCCCACGCGCACGGGCCGGCATGGCTACTACTTCTGAAGCGATGCGCCGTGCCTTCCGGGCGCCTGGCCCCGCTTTCGCCCCGGTGTGAATCGGATCGGCATCTCCTCGATGCCCGTGATGAAGTTGTTCGGGCGCCGCTTGAGCGGGGCGTCCGTCGAGATCTCGACGTCGGGCATGCGCGCGAGCACCTCCTCGAAGAGGATCTTCAGCTCGAGGCGGGCGAGGGCGGCGCCGAGACAATGGTGGACGCCGTAGCCGCCGAAGGCGACGTGCCGGTTCGGCCAGCGCTCGACGTCGAAGCGATCGGGATCCGCGAAGATGCGGTCGTCCCGGTTTCCCGCCTGGTAGAGCAGCAGCACCCGGTCGCCTTCGCGGAGCTTCTCGCCGTGGAGCGTCGTGTCGCGGGTGAGCGTGCGGTTCATGTTCAGGATCGGGGAGACGAGGCGGAGCATCTCCTCGACGGCGACCGCGATCTTCGAAGGGTCCTCGATCAGCTTGCGCTTCTGGTCGGGATGCTTGATCAGCAGCTCGAGTCCGCCGGTCATGACGTGTCTTGTGGTCTCGTCGCCGCCGATCAGGATCAGCAGGCTCTCCTGGAGCAGCTCCTCGTCGTCGAGGCGCTCGCCGTCGACGTCGCCCGTCACCAGCAGCGAGACGAGGTCGTCGCGCGGGTTCTGCTTGCGGTCGGCGATCACCTTCGCCTGGTAGGCGAAGTAGCCCTGGGTGTAGCTGCGCTGCTTCTCCCGTCGTTCCGCGTCGTCCATCACGTCGGCGATCTCGCCCCCGCCGAGCATCCAGTCGCTCCACTCGAGCAGCTGCCCGCGGTCCTCGGGCTCGACACCGAGCATGTCGCCGATCGCGACCATCGGGATCCAGCGCGCGATGTCCCGGACGAAGTCGCACTCACCCTGCTCGATCACGCCGTCGATCAGCTCGGTCGTGAGCGCGCGGAGCTTCGGCTCCTGCTCGGCGACGCGGCGCGGAGTGAAGCCGCGATTCACGATGTTTCGGCGTCGCTTGTGGAGGGGCTCGTCCAGGTTGATCATCGACGGGATCCAGCTGTCCCGCTCGGGCCGCGAGCTCTTGCCCGAGCAGAAGAGCTCCGGCGTCTTCGCGATCGTCATGATGTCCTCGTAACGCGTCACGCCCCAGAGGCCGCCATCGGCACTCGGGTCCCAGTAGGCGGGGGCCTCGTCGCGCATCCACGCGTATTTCGACCAGGGATCGAGGTAGAAGAAGCGGTCGAGGAGCGAGATGTCGTCGCGGACGGGATGGTCGGGCATGGGGGACTCCTGGGGTGCTTCGTGCTTCTGCGTTCCGCGCCGACGGTCCGGGCCGGCCGACGGACGTTCGGGCTTCGGTCGCCCCGGGCTCAGCGCCAGGGCTCGATCAGGTATTTCTCGCCGGTGGCCTGTCGGCCGTAGGTCGCGACGTGCTCGAGCTCGAGGGCCTCGCGGAGCGAGACGCGTCGACTGTAGTGACTCGCGAAGGTCGTCCCGATCTCGTCGGCGACACGTCGCCGCAGGCGCGCGCCCGTCTCGGGGTCGATCTTCTGCAGGAAGGGCGTGAGCAGCCAACCGCCGACGCCCCAGGCGAAGCCCATGTCGAAGGGCAGCTCCGTCGGACTGCGATCGAGCCGTCCGTAGAGGTAGACCTGCTTGTGGGTCGTCGAGCCGTAGCGGCTATAGGACGAGGCCTTGCGGATCAGCGCCGCCTCCATGCAGGAGAGGATCTGACCGGCGAGTCGGCCGCCGCCGGTCGCGTCGAAGGCGATCGTCGCGCCGGTCGCCTCGATCGCGTCGGTGAGGCGTGCGCGGAAGTCGGGCTCTCCCGAATTCACGACGTGGCGCGCGCCGATCCCGCGGAGCAGCTCGACCTGCTCCGTGCGTCGCACGACGTTGACGAGCTCGACGTCGTCCGCGAGGCAGATGCGGTTCAGCATCTGGCCGAGATTCGATGCTGCCGCCGTATGGACGAGGGCCGAGTGTCCCTCGGCGCGCATCGTCTCGACCATGCCGAGAGCCGTGAGCGGATTCACGAAGCAGGAGGCACCCTGCTCCGCAGTGGTCCCGTCGTGGAGCGGCAGACAGACGAAATGCGGCACGACGCGATACTGCGAGTACATCGCCCCGCCGACCGCGGCGACCGTCCGGCCCAGCAGCGCCTGCGCCTCGGGCGCCTCGCCGGCGGCGACGACCGTGCCCGCACCCTCGTTGCCGACGGGCATCGCCTCGTCGAGGCGCCCTTCGAGCATGCGAAGAGCGCCCTCCGGAATCGGCGCCCGCACGACGGGTCGCTCGGGCGTTCCCGTCGCCTCGGCGCGCGTCATGTCCGCGAAGCCGAAGAGGAGCCCCAGGTCCGAGGGATTGATCGGCGCGGCCTCGACCCGGATCACGACGTCGTTCGGTCCGGGCTGCGGCGTCGCGACGCGCTCGAGCGAGATCTCGAGCCAGCCCTCGCTCGTCGCCCGGCTCTGGATCCGCCACCCTTCGGCCGTCGTCGCGCCACTCTGGCTCTGCCACCCTTCGGCCGTCTCGTTTCCCGCCATCGGCTTCGTCCTCCGCTTGCCGCCGCAGCGTCCCCCCGGCCCGTGCACGACCCGCGAACGGTATCATCCGCGACCTGCGGCGCGAAGCGGGCAGAGTCGACCCGTCGTCGACGGCGGGCGGCGTCGGATGCGGCGGGGGAGGGCGCGATGGCCGAGGGTCCGCACACGATCGACCTCTCGGATCCGGCTTATTGGCAGGATCCGCACCCGGTCCTGCGTGCGGCCCGCGAGGCCCATCCGGTCGCCTTCTCCGGCACGGGCGAGGCGATCGTGCTCCGCTATCGCGACGTCGAGCGCCTCGCGAGCGATCACGCGAATACGAGCAACGCCCTCGACTTCGTCGAGAGCCAGGTTGCCGCGGGACCGCTCGTCGATTGGTGGCGACTGATGCTCACGAACCTGAACGGCCCGGAGCATCGCCGCCTGCGCAACCTCGTGAACCGCGCCTTCACCCCGCGCTCGGCGGACGCCAAACGCGCGCGGGTCCGCTCGCTCACGCGGGAGATCCTCGGCCGCCACGCCGACGCGCGGCGGCTCGACGTGATCGACGACTGGTCCCACGAGCTGCCGATCCGACTGATCTGCGAGACGCTCGGCGTGCCCGAGGCGCATCAGGCGAAGTTCTCCGAGTGGTCGACGGACCTCGGCAGCGCCCTGTCCTCCGCGCTGACGCCCGAGCTGCGGGAGCGGGGCGAGCGGGCGGCCATCGCGCTCTCCGATGCCGTGCGCGATCTGCTGCGAGAGCGACGGCGAGCGCCGAAGGACGACCTGCTCTCGGATCTGATCCGTGCGGCGGATGCGTCGACCGATCGCCGGAGCGACGAGGACCTCGTCGTGCTCGTGATCAATCTCATCTTCGGGGGGCACGACAGCTCGCGCAGCATGCTCGCCGTCGCGGTCGCGCTGCTGGTCCGGCACCCCGAGGCGCGCAGGCGTCTCGAGCGTGAGCCCGGGCTCGCCGCGCAGGTGGGCGAGGAGGTGCTGCGCTGCGAGCCGATCGTGCCGGTGCTCGCGCGCGAGCGGGCGACGTCGCTCGAGATCGAGGGCGTCGAGATCCCGGCCGGACGACCCTTCTGGCTCTCGATCCTCGCGGCCAATCGCGATCCGCGCGTCTTCGACGATCCCGATCGCTTCGACGTCGCGCGCGAGGGGCCGCACTCCTTCAGCTTCGGCTGGGGCGCCCATCGATGTCTCGGCGCGGCGTTCGCCCGGGCCGAGATCCAGGAAGCGTTGCCGGCCTTCTTCGCGTGCCTCTCGAAGGTCGAGCTGCTCGTGGACGAGCCGCGCTGGGTGCCCTTCGCGAATCTGCGGCGCCTCGAGGCCCTGCCGATCGCCTTCGAGCCGGGCCCTGGCCTTCGTTGAGGCGGGCCGCCGATTTCAGTCGCCCATCTGCCAGCCGGCGAACTTCTCGTTCGCGTAGGCCGTGTCCATCATCTCCTCCACGAGGGCTATCCGATCGCCCTCGAAGTGGAGGATCATCATGTAGAGGTTCTCGTAGTCCTCGTCCTTGAAGGTGCGGGCGCGGAGCGTGGTCTTGACGAGGACGGTATCGCCATCGACCCAGAGGCCGTCGATCCGCCGATCGTGCGAGCCCTCGCGGTAGAGCTCCTTCGAAGCGCGATGGATCGCGCGCACGCCGTCGCGTCCGGGGAAGCGATTCGCGAAGAAGGCCCACGCGGGCTCGGGCGTCATGCGCGCGAGGACGGCTTCGACGTCGGGGCCCGAGAAGGTCTCCAGGAATTCGAGGGCGAGTCGTCGGCGTTCCCGGTCGTCCATGGCGCATGTCTCCCCGGCGAGTCGATCGGTCGGGGGAGTCTGGCGCAGACCCGGAGTCGGCGCCTGCGGCGTCGTTGCTCGCGTCGGTCGTGCTGTGCGCGCGTCCGAGTGCGGCCTACCTTGCGTGCGGCGCGCGTCGGAAGCGCCGGGGGAGGGCATGGTGAAGATCTGTGTCACGGGGGATCGGGTCGCGAGCCTGCGCGAGGCGGCGCTTCGAATGGCGCCCGAGCTCGAGGTCCTGACGCTGGGCGGGGACGGCGCCCTCGACGGCGATCCGGCGGGACTGGAGGTCCTCTACTTCTCCCTCGGCGTCACGAAGTACCCCGCCGCGACGCAGCGGGTGCTCGAGCTCTTCCACGCGCCGGGCCTGCGATGGGTCCAGTCGCCGGGCGCGGGCGTTGATCATCCGATCTGGCAGACGCTGCTCGATCGGGGCGTGCGGCTCACGAACGCGTCGGGCATCCACGCCGAGCCGATCGCGCAGTACATCTTCACCTACGTGCTCTTCTGGGAGCGCGAGGTCGCCCGACACCTCGAGCAGCAGCGCCGTCGGCATTGGGAGATCGTCTCCTGCGGCGATCTCGTCGGTCGCACCCTCGGCATCGTCGGCTACGGCGGCATCGGTCGGGCGACGGCGCGCGTGGCGAAGGCCTTCGGCATGCGGGTCGTCGGCTGCCGCAGGACGCGGGTCGACGATCCGCTCCTCGACCGCCAGGTCGGACCGGACGGGCTGCACGCCCTCCTCGCCGAGTCCGACTACGTCGTGCTCTGCATGCCCTACAGCGACGAGACCCGCGGCATGATCGGCCGCGCGGAGCTCGAGGCGATGCAAGAGCACGCCGTGCTCGTGAACGTCGCCCGGGGCGGGGTCGTGGACGAGCCGGCGCTCGTCGAGGCCTTGCGGGCGGGGCGCATCCGGGGGGCCACGCTCGACGTCGTCGCCGAGGAGCCGCTGCCCCCGGACTCGCCGCTCTGGACCCTCGAGCGCTGCGTGATCACGCCGCACGATGCCGGCTACTCACCCCGCGGCGACGAGCGACTCGGCGAGCTCTTCCTCGACAACCTCGGGCGCTACGTGCGCGGCGAGCCGCTCCGCAACGAGATCGCGAGCCGTGGGCTCTCGGGGGATCGAGGCGGGCCGGCGCGGCGCGCGGCCGAGCTGCCGCCGGGCGAGGCGCCGGGCGAGGCGTAGGGCGGCCTAACGCGCCGGCTCCCAATCGCCCGCGACGACCACGCGGTGCATGATGCGGCGCTCCACGTAGTCGGCGGCGGCGAAATGCTGGGTGCAGCGGTTGTCCCAGATCGCGACGGAGTCGGGCTCCCAGTGGAAGCGCACCTGGATCTCGGGAGAGCGGATCCAGTCGAAGAGGAAGTGGAGCAGCATCTCGCTCTCCGCCTCGGAGACGCCCTCGATGTGGGTCGCGAAATTCGAGTTCACGTAGAGGAGCTTGCGCCCGGTGTCGGGATGGCGACAGACGACGGGATGCGGGATCGGGGGCCAGGCCGCCTGCACGTCCTCGAGGCCGCCCACGCTGTGTCCGCCCTGGATCGCGCGGACGAGCGGGCCCGTCACGTCGTGGCTGGCCGTCAGCTCGTCGAGCAGGCGCTGGATCGGGGGCGCGAGCAGCTCGTAGGCCGCGTACATCGAGGCCCAGCTCGTGTCGCCGCCCGTCGCGGGCAGCTCGACGGCGCGCAGCACGCACGCCTTCGGCGGCCTCGGCATGAACGTCGAGTCCGCGTGCCATCGATTCGCCCCGTCGCGCTTCGGGCTCGTCTGGTCGAGCAGCCCGACCTGCGGATGGCGCTCGAGATGGCGACCGAAGGGATGGACGTCGATCGCGCCGAAGCGGCGGGCGAGGGCGAGCTGCTCCTCCGGGTCGAGCGGCTGGTCGCGGAAGAAGAGCACGAGGTGCTCGAGGAGTGCGCGATGCAGCGCGTCGAAGTCCTCGGGCGAGAGGGGGGCGCGAAGATCGAGCCCGTGGACCTCGGCGCCGAGGGCGCTCGTCATCGGCGAAAGCGCGAAGGGCATGGCTCCTCCTGTCGGCGACTCGGGGCCGATGGTGCCGCTGCGTCGGAGCAGGCGCTACCCGGCTGCGTCCGCTTCGGGAGGCTCCTACACTCGCCGCCACGGCAAGGCGACCGGGCATGGTGCTCGCGACGCCGACGTCTCCCCTGCTGCGCCGACCCGAGCGTCGAAGAGGTACACCCATGGCCTCCCCCCTCGCAGGACTCGATCGCTACCTGCTGATCACCGCCGACTCCCACGCCGGCCCGAGCCCGGAGGGCTACGGGCCCTACCTCGCATCGAAATGGCAGTCGGACTACCGCGACTGGCTCGCCTTCAGCGAGGAGAACCTCCGCATCATGAAGGAGGTGATGGGCAACCGGTCGATCGGCGTCGACGGCGATCCCGAGCTCATGGGCTGGCGCAACTGGGACGGCAAGCGCCGCTTCGAGGAGATGGAGGCCGACGGCGTCGTCGCGGAGGTGATCTTCTCGAATACGTCGCCGCCCTTCGCGCCGACCATGCACTCGGAGTTCGGTGAGGCAGAGCTCGGCGAGGACCATGCGCGGCGATGGGCCGGCATCCAGGCGCACAATCGCTGGCTCGCCGACTTCTGCGCCGAGGCGCCCGCCCGTCGCGCGGGCATCTGCCAGATCTTCCTGCCCTTCGTCGAGGAGTCCGTGAAGGAGATCCGTTGGGCGAAGGAGGCGGGGCTCTCGGGCGGGGTGCTGCTGCCGGGTGCGCCGCCCGGCTCGGGCGTCGAGCCGCTCTACGCGCCGGTCTACGAGCCGATCTGGGCCGTCTGCGAAGAGCTCGGCATGCCGATCAATCATCACGCCGGCGCGGCCGTCCCCGACATGGGCCCCTATCTGCCGCAGTCGATGGCGATGTTCATGCTCGAGGTGACGTGGTGGGCCCAGCGCTCGCTCTGGCACCTGATCTTCAGCGGCGTCTTCGAGCGCCATCCGAGCCTCCAGTTCGTGCTGACCGAGGTCGGGACGAGCTGGGTGACGGAGACGCTGCCCCGGCTCGACGGCTTCTTCGATCGCATGAAGTACAACGATCAGGGCTCCGAGCACATCTTCGGCGGGCCGACCGTCGCGAACCTCTCGCTGAAGCCGTCGGAGTACTTCGCACGGCAATGTCATCTCGGCGCGAGCTTCCTGCCCGCCGGCGACTGCGCGAATCGATACCAGGTCGGCGTCGACCGCATCATGTGGGGCAGCGACTATCCCCACGTCGAGGGCTCGCATCCCTATACGCGCCAGCATCTCCAGGCGACCTTCGCGGGCGTCGACCCCGACGAGATCCAGCAGATGGTCGGGCTCAATGCGGCCCGGCTCTACGGATTCGACCTCGCGAAGCTCGCGCCGCTGGCGGCGAAGATCGGTCCGACGAAGGCGGAGGTCGCGACGCCCTTCGATCGCGCGGCGCTGCCCCGGGACGCGTACAAGTGCCCGGCCTTCGAGAACAAGGAAAGGCCGATGCTGCTCTGAGCTCGGTCTGGGGGTCGAGGCGGCAACCGGCCACGTGGCTGTCGGGGGTCCGATCGTCGGACCGCAGCGGGAGGCGTTCGTGAAGTACTGGCAGGCGCTCGGCTATACGCAGCCCGACGAGCTGATCGAGGTCGCGCCGGTGGCCGAGGAGGTCGGCTTCGAGGGTCTCCTGCTCTCGGACCACGTCTTCGTGCCGCAGACGCTGCAGTCGAAGTACCCCTACAGCGCCGACGGACGTCCCGACTTCGATGGCTCGGCTCCCTTCCCCGACGCCTTCCAGACGATCTCCGTGCTCGCCCAGCATACGAAGCGTCTGCGCTTCGCGACCAACGTCTACATCCTGCCCCTGCGGCATCCGATCGAGGTCGCGAAGTTCGTGGGCACGGCGGCGGTCTACTCCGGCAATCGCGCGATCCTCGGGATCGGGGCGGGGTGGATGCGTGACGAGTTCGACGTCCTGGGTCGGACCTTCGAGAAGCGCGGGGAGCGGATCGACGAGGCGATCGAGGTGATCCGCAAGCTCACGTCCGGGAAGGTCGTCTCGCACGAGGGGGAGCACTACGCGTTTCCGCCGATGGCGATGCAGCCGGCGCCCTCGAAGCCGGTCCCGATCTGGATGGGCGGGCAGAACAAGGCAGCCCTGCGTCGGGCGGGGCAGCTCGCCGACGGCTGGTCGGGCTCGGGTCAGCGCTTCGAGGACGCCGAGCAGGTGCTGCTCGAGATCGCGCGCATCCGTCGCGAGGCGGGACGTTCGTCGCTGCCCTTCGAGGCCGTGGTCCCCCTGCCCGACGGCGTGACGCAGGACCAGCGTGTGCGGCTCGTCGAGCTCGGCATGACCTCGACCGTCAGCTACCCCTTCCCCTACACGATCGGCCGGGACTCGACCCTCCAGCAGAAGCTCGACTACCTGCGCCGTTTCGGTGACGAGACGATCGCGCGCGACCGCGACTGATCCCGTCAGCGTCGCTCGTCGGGGTCGATCATGAAGCGGGCCGCGACCAGCGCGCTCAGGATGATCGCCGCCATCAGGACGAAGGACTCGGAGAAGGACGCGCGATAGGCCTCCACGAGGACGCCCCGGAGCGGCTCCGAGAGATCCCGGATCGCACCGGGTGCGTCGATCAGCGCCTGGGCATCGTGCGCCGAAGCTGCGTAGGGGGCGACCGCCCGCTCGACGTGCACGCCGAGGCGGACGGCGAAGAAGGTGCCGAGGGCCGAGGTGCCGATCGTCTGGGCGATCGTGCGGGAGAAGCCCGGCAACGAGCTCGCCACGCCGATGTAACGCGCGTCGACCGCGCTCTGCAACGACGAGACGACCATTGCCCCGATCGTGCCACCCCCGAAGCCGAGGGCGAGGGTGCAGGCGCCGAACGCGAGACGCGTCGTGCCGGGGCCGGCCAGGGCCAGCCCCGTGACCCCGACGGCGTAGACGAGGAAGCCACCCATCGTGTAGCGACGGAAGCGTCCCGTCCGCGCGGCGCGTCGTCCCATCACGATGCCCGCGAGCAGGATGCCCGCCGTGAGCGGCGCGAGGGTGAGACCCGCCGCGACCGCGTTCGTGCCGAGCACGGCGATCGAGAAGAGCGGCACGAAGATCGCGATCGCCATGTTCGCGAGCCCGAAGACGAAGTTCGCGACCAGCGGCGGCCAGACGGCGCGCTGGCCGAGCAGGTGGAGCGCGAGGATCGGCTCGGCTGCGCGGCGCTCCTGGCGTACGAAGGCGAGGCCCAGGAGTCCGCTCGCGCCGAGGAAGGCGAGGGCTGCGGGCGAGCCCCAGCCGAGGGCCTCGCCGGCCCAGGACGTATAGAGGATGAAGGAGCCGACCGTGCCCATCAGCAGCGCGGCGCCGAGCACGTCGATGCGGTGCTCGATGCGTTGGACGGGCAGCCGGTAGCCCCAGCCGATCAGGAAGAACGCGACCATCGCCGCGGGCACGTTCAGGTAGAACATCCATCGCCAGCCCGGGCCGTCGACGAGCAGCCCGCCGAGGGGCGGACCGAGGAAGCCCGCGGTCGTCCAGACGACGGAGATGTAGGCGAGGTAGGCGGGGCGCTCGCGGGGCGGGACGATGTCGCCGAGGATCGCGTAGGGAACGGTCAGGAGTGCGCCACCCGACAGGCCCTGCAGCGCACGGCAGACGAGCAGCTCCGGCATCGTCCGGCTCTGGGCCGCGAGCAGGGATGCGACGACGAAGAGCGTGATCGCGATCCGGAACACGCGGCGCCGACCGTAGAGATCGCCGAGCTTGCCCCAGATCGGCATGGCCGATGCGCTCGTCAGCAGGTTGGCCGTGAAGATCCAGGGGGCCTGGCCGATGTTCCCGAGCTCGCCGGCGATCGTGCCGACCGCCGTCGCGAGCACCATCTGGTCGAGCGCGGCGAGCGAGACGCCGCACATCATGCCGACGAGCACGAGTCGACGTTGGACGGAGGAGAGGAGCTCGCTCGAGTGGGGCGCTACCGGGGCCGACATCGGGCGCGACGATAGACGAAGGGCCCGGGAGCTTCGACGCGGATCGGGTCCTGCGCCGTCGGGCATGCTAGACAAGGAGGCCATGTCCCTCCTTCCCGACGACGACGACCTCGACCTGATCCATACCCGGCGCTACGAGACCCGCGTCTATCGCCTCTCCGACGACGAGATCCTCGTGCGCGGTGCGGTCTCCGACACGAAGCCCGCCGGCCTCTACGTGCCGGACGACCCGGAGCCGCTCGAGATCCACCAGATGCAGGTGGAGCTGCGCGTCGCGACGGCCGGCCTCGAGATCCGGTCGGCCCGGGTGCTCTTCGAGACGCATCCGCACTCGCGCTGCCCGGTCATCGCCGCGGACTACGAGAAGCTCGTCGGCCTCTCGATCGCGCGCGGCTTCACCCGGAAGATCCGCGATCTCTTCGGCGGGCCGAACGGCTGCACGCATACGAACGCGCTGCTGCAGGCGATGGCGCCGGCGGTCGTGCAGTCGACCTGGTCCCTCGACATCCGCCGCCGGCGCGCGGCGGGCATCCCGCAGCGGGCCGGGGCCTCCGGCGAGCGCGAGAGCCTGATCCGGGGCCAGACGAATACCTGCCACGTATGGGACGAGCGGGGCGAGCACGTCGCGGCGGCGCGGCGCGGCGAGCGCCTCGAGTCGTTGCTGCCCGTCGTGAACCGGCTCGCGGAGCTGGGTCGGGACGACCCGTTCTGGGATTAGGCCCGGTCGGGGCGTCGGCCGGAGTCGGTGCCGCGATCCCTCACGCGTCTCGTCAAGCGCGCCTTCCGAGCGCGGCGGCACCGGAGTGCGTCCGGTAGCGTCTCGCGCGGTCGGAGTCGGTCGATCCGCGGGCGACCGAACGCGGTGAGCTTTCGCTCGCTGCGATCCATTCCGGGATGCGAGGAGGGCAGGGGCATGAACACGGCCAGGCAGCACCCGGCTCGGGTCGGCGTTGCAGGCGGGTCCGGGATCGGAGTCGGAGCCTCCTTCGGGCGGTTCGCCGTGCTGGTCGGCCTCGCGGTCGGTGTCTCGCTCGGGCTCGTGGGCTGCGACGCCGGGCCCGTCGAGATCGATCGGTCGGGTCCCGTCGCCGGCTGGCCCCACGTCGGCGGGGACCTCGGCGGCGGCCGCTACTCGCCCCTCACGCAGATCACGCGGGAGAACGTGGGCTCGCTCGTCGAGGCCTGGCGCTACGAGAGCGGCGACGTCACGCCCACGACCTCGCTCCAGGTCACGCCGATCCTGGTCGACGACGCGCTCGTGCTCTGCACGCCGCGCAATCAGATCGTCTCGATCGACGCGGAGACGGGTCGCGAGCGTTGGCGCTTCGATGCGAAGCCCGACCTCGCGGGCATCTACAACCCTCTGTGTCGGGGTGTGGCGCACGCGCGGATCGAGTCGGGCGGGCCCGGGGCCGCCTGCACGTCGCGCATCTTCTTCGGCACCCTCGACGCGCGTCTGATGGCGATCGACGCCGCGACGGGCGAGCCCTGCCGCGACTTCGGAGAGGACGGCACGGTCGACCTGCGCGTCGGCCTCGGCGACCTCCGTACGGCCGAGTACTACATGACCTCGCCGCCGCTCGTCGTCGCCGGAAACGTCGTGACCGGAGCCTGGGTGACGGATGGCCAGCGCGTCGATGCGCCCGGCGGCGTCGTACGCGCCTTCGACCAGAGGACCGGCCGGCTCGTCTGGGCCTTCGATCCCGTGCCACTGGATCGAAAGCCCGTGACCGCCGCCGACGTCGCCGCCGGCGCCGAGTACACCCGCGGCACGCCGAACGTCTGGACGCTGCTCTCCGCCGACGAGGAGAGCGGGCTCGTCTTCCTGCCGATGGGCAACGCCGCGCCGGACCACTACGGCGGCGAGCGCCAGGGCCTCGACTACTACTCGAGCGCGATCGTCGCCCTCGACGCGCGCACGGGCGAGCGTCGCTGGCATTTCCAGACCGTCCATCACGACCTCTGGGACTACGACATCGCCTCGCAGCCCGTCCTCTACACGCACCCGGGCCCGGGTGGCGGGCGACCGGCGCTCGCGCAGGCGACGAAGATGGGCCACGTCTTCCTGCTCGACCGGCTGACGGGCGAACCGATCTTCCCCGTCGAGGAGCGACCCGTGCCGCAGGGCGGCGTGACGAGCGAGGTGGTCTCGCCGACCCAGCCCTTCCCGACGCGCCCGCCGCCGCTGCATCCGCACGCGCTGCCCGAGGAGGACGTCTGGGGGCTCACGCCGATCGATCGCGCCGAGTGCCGCAAGCTCGTCGCCTCGCTGCGCAACGACGGGATCTTCACGCCGCCCTCCTACGAGGGCACGATCGTCTTCCCGGGTCTCGGCGGCGGCGTCAACTGGGGTGCGGTCTCGGTCGACGCCGAGCGCGGTCGCCTCGTCGTCAACTCCATGCGCAACCCCTTCATCGTGCGCATCGTTCCGCGCGAGGAGGCCGAGGGCACGCTCGAGGGCACGGACCTCGTCGGCGCGCAGCCGCAGGAGGGCACGCCCTACGTCGTCGTGCGCGCGCCCCTGCTCTCGTCCTGGGGCATGCCCTGCACCCCGCCGCCGTGGGGACAGCTGACGTCGATCGACCTCGCGACCGGCGAGATCGAGTGGCAGCGCCCGCTCGGTCACCTGCAGGAGCTGGCACCCGCCTTCGGTCGCTTCTTCGAGTGGGGCACGCCGAACCAGGGCGGGCCGATCCAGACCGCGGGCGGCGTCGTCTTCGTGGGAGCGACGATGGATCGGACCTTCCGGGCCTTCGACGCGGCGACGGGAGAGATGCTCTGGAGTGCCGAGCTTCCGGCTTCGGGACATGCGACGCCGATGACCTATCGCGTGGGCGAAGACGGACGGCAATACGTCGTGATCGCGGCGGGCGGGCATTTCCCGCTCGGGTCGCCGTCGGACGACGCGATCGTGGCGTACGCCTTGCCGGAGTGAGGGGCGGACGGCCTCTCGAATCGCGACCGGGTCCCGGATCGGGATCGGGGCTGGCTCGCGCCCGACCCGGGAGATAGCGTCGACGGCAGCGTTCAAGCCCCGCGGCTCTCCTGCTTTCGCGAGCGAAGGCCTGCGGACTCGCGGGGCGGGGAGAAGCAGATGAGCCCTCGCGCCTACGATCGACGGACGGATTGGAAGCCTGCGCCGCGGCCCGAGTGGGTCGCGCGACTGAACGAAGAAGGGGAGTGGCTGAACATCCGCAGCATCGTTCCCCTCGACGAGGAGAGCCTGCTCGCGGAGGCCCGCAGGAACACGGGGCTCGACGACTTCGGCGACGACCGCTGGCGCGACCATTTCCGGGTCCTGATCGACGCGATCGAGAACGAGGCGAAGCTCAACTTCGCCGGTCGCATCCTCACGCGCTCGGACCTCCTGATCTACCTCGAGGCGCGCCTGCGCATCACGGACTGCTACAAGCAGCACCCGGAGATCGAGGACGAGGTCATCACGGAGCCCGTGTTCATCGTCGGCTCCGGCCGCTCCGGCACGACGATCTTCCACGAGGCGCTCTCGCAGGACGAGCAGTTCCGGGTGGTGAAGCGATGGGAGGCGATGTTCCCCTGTCCGCCGCCGGAGGAGGCCACCTACGAGACGGACCCGCGCATCGAGAAGGCGCATCGCCTCATCACCCTGCCGGAGCGGATCGCGCCGGAGTGGAAGACGATGCACGCGCAGGCGGGCGACCTGCCCGTCGAGTGCATCGAGTTCCTCTACCTGACCTTCCTCTCGGAGGTCTACTACTGCGCCTTCCAGATCCCGTCCTACGTCGGGTATTTCCGGAAGCAGGACATCCGCGAGACCTTTGCGTGGCACGAGCGGATCCTGAAGCTGCTGCAGTGGAAGTACAAGAAGCCCCATTGGCTGCTCAAGGGGCCGACGCACATGCCGGTCCTCCCGCAGCTCCTCGAGACCTACCCCGACGCGAAGCTGATCTTCATGCACCGTGACCAGGTCACGACGACGGACTCCGTCGTGAGCGTGCAGGGCACGATCTACTGGTGGCGGACGGACGATCCCTGGAGCGGCAACATGCTCGACGACATCATGATGGTCGAGGGCCGGGTCAAGATGTGGGATCGGATCATCCGTTGGATGGAGGAGGGCACGATTCCGAAGGGGCAGTACGCGAACGTGATCTACCAGGACTTCTGCGAGGATCCGATGAAGGCGATCCGCGGCGCGTACGAGGCGATCGGGCTCTCCATGTCCGCGGACGCGGCAGGGAAGATCGAGACCTATCTCCGCAACAAGCCGAAGGGCGTCTTCGGCAAGCACCACTACAAGACCGGCGGCGGCGAGCCGGGGGCGGCCGACGCCGAGCGCAAGGCGCTCGCGCGCTACATGGAGTACTTCGGCGTTCCGAGCGAGGGCTAGTCGGATGGCGGATCGATCGACGGACGCGAACGAAGCAGGCCCCTCTGCGCTCCAGCTTCGCGCGCAGGACACCTGGGAGGCCTTCTGCGAGGAGCTGAAGCAGGCGGGTCGGCAGCTCGTGCGGGAGGACCTGCCCCTCGATCCGCTCGATGCGGCGGAGGGGCTCCGCTACCTGACGCGCCTGCTGCGCACGGGCCTCGAGCGGCACGTCGAGGGGGCCGACCCGGCGGACGCGTACCTCTTCGCGCTCTGTGACGAGCGGATCAAGGGCTTCGGCGGAGACAATCCGGACGTTGCCTACCTCGGTGCCACGGTCTCGGGCGGATACGAGTACCGGCTTCGCGGCGACTTCCGGAGCTGCAGCTACTTCACTTTGATGACGACGGGTGTGGGTCCGAAGGGCGAGTACCGCGTCACGGGCAGCCTCGACGGCGACGCGATCCCCGGCTGTCGGTCGGGTCCGGTCGAGATCGCGATCCGCAGCCGCGAGGTGGATGCGGCTTCGCGGGGGGCGCGCGTGGGCGAGGCGCCGGTCGCCGCCGTGCTCGACATGACGAGCGAGACCCGCAGCCTGCTCGTCCGGTGCACCTTCGACGACATGGACGCCAAGCAAGCGCTGCGGCTGGCGCTCACGCGGGTCGATGCGGACGGGGAGTCCTTCCGATGCGACTTCGAGCCGATCTCGGCCGGGCTGCTCGAGACGGTGCGCTTCGTCCGTTCGAGCGCGGAGACCTGGACGGGACAGTCGGCCGCGCTTCGCCGCAACCTGAACGTGCTGCCCCTCACGGATCCCGAGCGGATGCGGAAGATGGGCGGCGATCCGAACATCTTCTACTACAGCGCCGCGTGGTCGGTCGCGGAGGACGAGTTCCTCGTGATCCGCATCCCGACGATTCCCGAGTGCTCGGCCTGGGGCTTCCAGCTCAACAACGTCTGGACGGAGTCCCTCGATTACACGCGGGCCCCCATCCATCTGAACAAGCGGACGGCGCACTACGACGCCGACGGGGGCGTCACGATCGTGGTGTCCGAGCGGGATCCCGGCCGCCCGAACTGGCTGCGCACCCAGGGCCATCGAAGCGGCACGGCGAACCTGCGATTGATGGGCGCCAAGGAGCCCCTCGTCGCCGAGCTGTGCGTGGTCTCCCGTCCCGAGGACATCGACCGCGCGTAACGCGACAGGGGGAGGGTGCCGGGTGAAGCGCTTCCTTCGTGAGAACCTGATGATCGTCGTCAGCATCGCGCTGCCGCTGCTCGTCGTAGGCGCCTTCGCCCTGGCGACCCTGCTTCCGCGGGCCCTCGTCGAGCCCCCGACCTGGGACCTCGTCCTCGCGGTCGATGCGTGGCAGCCGCAGGCTGCGGCGAAGCCCCGTCGCGTCGTGGTCGACGTCTCCGAAGGGCAGCTTCGTGCGCACGTCTTCGCCCTCTCGCCCGGTCACAACGACGAGCTGCCCCGTCTCTTCGAGTACCGGGCCGCCGACGGCTCGGTTCACGAGATCGAGATCGTCGTCCCGGTCGGCGTCGAGCCGGGCGAGGAGGGGACGGAGGTCGTCGTGCCCGAGCTCGCGGGGCGTCCTCTGATCACGACCCTGACGGCGCCGGACGGCTGGCAATTCGATGCATCGCGCAGCGCGGGCGGCGGTCTCTTCCGTGAGCTCTTCGGGTCGGGTTCGCGCCGTCAGCCGACCCGGATCTCGAAGCGCGGTGCGATCCTCGAGATCGAGCTGCCCTCGGAGACGCCGTACTCGTACTACGGAGTCCGCTTCCTCGGCTGGGTCGAGCGCCGGGGATGACGACGCGCGACGAGGCGCTCGACCGGATCGCATCGCTCGCGCGCGAGCACGACGTCTCCCTCGCGGAGATCGAGGCTCTGCTCGCGGCGCCTGCGCCCGAGGACGCTCCGCGCCGCGCCGGCGTCGTCGGGAACATCCTCGCCTACCTCGGCGGCATCTTCGTCTTCGCGGGGATCGGCGTCTTCGTCGGGCTCCATTGGGACACGATGAACACGGCAGCCCGGATCATCGTCTCCCTCGGTTCCGGCCTCGCGGCCTTCGTCATGGGCCTCGTCAGTCTCTCGGACGCGCGCTTCGAGCGGGCGTCGACGCCGCTCTTCCTCGTGGCGGCCCTGCTGCAGCCGATGGGGATCCTGATCGCGATCGACGAGCTCTCCGCGGGCGGTGAGTGGCGACATGCCGTACTGCTGACCTGCGGCGTGATGGTCGCGCAGCAGGGCGCGACGTTCGGCCACTTCCGCCGGACCACACTCCTCTTCACGACGCTCGCCTTCTCGCTCTGGCTGATCGGCACGGCGCTCGATCTCGTCGGAATCGATTGGGCGCCGATCGTATTGCTCCTCGGCGCCGGGACCGTGTCGACCTGCATGGGGCTCGAGCGGACGGCCCATCGGGAGATCACGCCCTTCTGGTATCTGATGGGCGCCGCCGGCGTCTACGCGGGCCTCTTCGACCTCGTCGAGCAGACGCCCCTCGAGCTCGGCTTCCTGCTCGTCGCCTGCGGCGGGCTCGTGCTGAGTGCCTGGCTCCGACGCCGCACGCTCCTCTTCGCGAGCACGGTCGCGATCCTCGGCTTCGTCGCCTGGTTCACGGCCGAACATTTCGTCGGCTCGATCGGCTGGCCGCTCGCCCTCGTCGCGCTCGGGATCTTCCTGCTGCTGCTGAGCGCGCTGGCCTTGCGGATCAACCGCCGATACATCGCGCGCTCGGACGCGTAGCGCCCGTCTCGAGTCGCTCCGACGCATCGCGGTCGAGATGTGCCGTACGCCGGCACGTCGATCGTCAGCGCTCCCCGATCGTCGTCCTGTGAAGCAGCCGCGCGTGGCCTTCGTAGCCCCCGGTCGCGGCGTGCAGCACGCTCCGGTTGTCCCACATCACGAGCATGTCGGGCTCCCAGACGTGGCGGTAGACGAATGCGTCGCGCGTCTGCCACGCGAGGAGCTCCTTGAGGAGCGGGATCGCGTCGGCGTCGTCGAGGCCCTCGAGGCCGACGATGTAGCCGATCGCTCCGAAGATCCCGGGGCGGCCGGTCTCGGGATGCGCGCGCAGGAGGGGATGGCGCTGCTCTGCGAGCGCCGCTTCGCTCGGTCGGATGTCCATGCTCCGACCCCGCGCCTGATCGGCGTCGCCGTAGGCCCCCGTCGGTGCGTAGGGCAGGCGTGCGGAGTGGATCGCCTGCAGGCCTTCGAGTCGCGCGCGCAGGTCCGCGGGCATCGCATCGAGGGCCGCGTGCTGGTTCGCGAAGAGCGTGTCACCGCCGCGGGGCGGCAGCACGACGCTCCGCAGGCAGGTGCCGGCCGGTGGCGTCGCCTGGAAGCTCCAGTCCGTATGCCAGGCCTCGGCGAAGATCGGCGTCGTCTCGTCGGCGTCACGCCGGATCGCCGCGACGTGCCTACGCCCCGCGATCGGAGCGAGGAAGGGATCATCGCCGAAGGGGCCGAAGTAGCGTGTCACGCGTTCGAGGTCGTCGTCGTCGATCGGCTGGTCGGGGAAGACGAGCACGTGGTGCTCGAGCCAGGCAGCGCGGATCCCGGCCACGAGCTCGGCGGCGAGGGGCCTCGTCAGATCGACGCCGCGGATGCGGGCGCCGCAGGCCTGGCCGGTCGCTTCGATTTCGAGCGTCATGACCCGTCTCCTGGAGCGTCGGTCGTCGGGCAGGATGCGCGGGCGAGCCGACGATGTCGACGGTTGCAAGTCGACGCTGCGTCCTCCGGCCGCGAAGCGCGGGAGCGTGCGGCGAGCGGCTAGGCTCTCCGCCGGGAAGCGGCGAGGCGACGAGCCGCGATCGAATGGTGGGGAGGTGCGCGCAGATGGACTGGGATCGGCTCCGAATGAGCCTCGCCGCCACGTCGCTGCTCGCCGCGCTCTGTGGGTCGATCGGCTCGGCGCGGGCCGTCGCGGAGTCCGAGCCCGACGGCGTCCTTCCGAGCTCCGCGATCGAGGTCGTCGTCGAGGGCCAGGCGATCCGCGGTCGTTCGGTCGGCCCCGCGTCGGGCGCGCCCGTCCTGCTGCTGCACGGCGCGGCCTTCTCGTCTATGACCTGGGAGCAGCTCGGCACCCTCCGTGTGCTGGCCGAGGCGGGCTTCCGCGCCGTGGCGATCGATCTGCCGGGCTTCGGGGGGTCGAAGTCGGCCAGGGCCGAGCCCGCGACCTTCCTCGCGAAGCTGCTGCCCGCGCTCGAGATCGATCGACCCGTGATCGTGTCGCCCTCCATGAGCGGACGCTTCAGCCTGCCCTTCGTTGCGGCGCATCCCGATCGGGTCGCGGGCTTCGTGCCCGTCGCGCCGGTCGGCGCCGAGGCCTGGCTCGCGCGGCTCGAGGGCAGCGCGGTTCCGGCGCTCGTCGTCTGGGGCGAGCGCGATCGGCTCCTTCCCGTGTCCGGGGCTCGCATCCTGGCGGCCGCGTTCCGCGACGCGCGGGTCCTGATCCTGCCCGGTGCGCGACATCCCGCCTACCTCGATCGGCCGGAGGCGTTCCATCGCGCGCTCGTCGAGTTCGCGACGCGTGTCACACGCCGCTGACGCGCGAAGCGATTCGTCCGCCGCCGACTCGTGACGGGTATCAGTCGTCGCCTTCGCCCGGACCGATCTCGTCCCAGACCATCTTCGTCTCGACGTCCGTGCCGAGCAGGCGCAGTGGATGTTCGCGGTTCACGTGCCCCATCACGCCGCGGAAGATCGAGTAGCCGATCAGCTCCTGCAGTCTTCGCGGGTAGGTCGCGACCAGCTCGCGGGGCGTGCCGAGCATGAGGTTCTGCTGCTGACGACACCAGCCGGCGACGAACTGGATCGAGAGCCCGTAGCGATGCTCGTCCGCGGTCGTGTTCGCGCCGCCGCCGTGAAAGGTCGAGGCGTTCAGGACGAGAATGCTCCCGGCCGGCATCTCGGCGCGGATCGCCTTCGTCTGGGACTCGGGGCTCGGCATGATCGCAGGGTCGCGATGCGAGCGCGGGATCAGCCGGGTCCCACCGTTCTCCGCGCGGAAGTCGGACAGGGCGCAGAGCACGGTCACCATCGTGGCGGAATGCGGGCGGGGCAGCGTGACCATGCCGTCGTCGGGATGCAGCAGCTGGTCCGTCTCGCCCGGGCCGATGTGCATGGAGGTCGTGCCCGAGAGCAGGAAGCCCTCGCCGAGGATCGCCTCGACGAGCGAGAGCAAGGTCTCGTCGACGACGAGCGCGCGGAAGAGCGGGCCGCGCGCGATCAGGTTGAAGATCCGCCGCGTCCGGAAGCCCTCGAAGTCGTTCTGACCGAAGGGGATCGCGTGCTCGCGCTCGATCTCGTCGACCTGCTGGACGAGCCGCGCGCAGGTGGCCGCATCGAAGAGGTCGGACACGATCGCGTAGCCATCGCACTCGACGCGTGCGCCGACGCGCGAGGGGGCATCGGGGGCGCGAGCGGGTATGGGAGCGTTCGGCAGTTCGGTCACCCGCCTACGGTAGCGCTGGCCGGGACCGCCCGATCGGAGCCCGCGCTCCCGCGGAGTCCGAGGTCCCGCTCCGCGCGAGCCCGGACCGACGGCTGCTCAGCCGCTCGCCGACCGTGTGTCCGGCGAGCAGGCCGATCGAGCCCGACGGCGACACGCGGCGAGCGTGAGCAGGCCGCTCCCCCAGATCAGCATGGCCCCGAGCCCGGGCTCGGGCAGCGTTCGGGTCGCGCGGTCGTCGGTTCCGGTGCCGATCGCGATCGCATGGACGTCGACGATGACGCCGTTCGGCAGGCGGCCGAACGTGGGCGGGAGCGAGACCGTCGCGCTCTCGCTCGGGTCGAGCGTGCCGAAGCTGAAGAGGAGCTGCTCGCCGCTCGAGCAGAGTCCCGTGGCGCCGAGCTCCGTGCAGGAGCCCGAGGTGAAGGGGCCGGAGACGTCGCCACGCAGGAAGTCCTGCAGGCCGTCGGGCACGCGTACGACGAGGGATACGCCCGTGTGGGCGACGGAATCCACGTTCGTGACCGTCGCCTGCAGGAACTCGAGCGGCGTGCCGATCTGCTCGAGCTCCAGGGACAGGGCTTCCTGATCGTCGACCTCCGTGACGGCCTCGAGGCTGATTCCGGGTCCATCATCGCTCGAGAGGGAGGCCTGCGCCGCGAGCAGGTCGGCCTTTGCCGCACCGCCGTCCACCAGGACGGATACGGTCCGTTGGCCGTGGTCCCTGGCGGCCACCGTGCCGAGGCTCCACTCGACGCGCGAGCCGACCAGCGCGCCGCCGTTCGAGGCCGACACGAAGCTCGTTCCCGCTGCAGGGGTGAACTGCAGCAGGGCATTCGTGACGTCCTGGCTCGACGAGGGATTGCCGAAGGTCAGGGTGTATTCGAGCGTCGCGCCGGGTGCGACGGGGTCGCGATCCTCGGCGAGCACGAGCTCGAGTCGGCGGCCGTCGGCGACGGCGAGCGTGCGGCTGGAGGCGGCGCGATCGTCGCTGCCCGAGCCCAGGGCCATCGCGCGGATCTGCACGAGCGAGCCGTCGGCGATCGCGGACACGATGGGCGGGATGCTCACGCTCGTGCTCTGGCCGGGATCGAGGGTGCCGAAGCTCCAGAGATACTGCTCGCCGGGACTGCACACGCCGGTCCCACCGAGCTCGGTGCAGGACCCCGACGTGAAGGGGCCGTCGGCGAGGACGCGGTTGAAGGGGTCGATTCCGGTCGGTAGACGCAGCAGGAGCGACAGACCCGTATGCGCGACGACGTCGTGGTTCGTCACGGTCGCGGTCACGGCGAGCTGCTCGCCCGGGCGTGCCGGATCCGGCGCGACCTCGAGCGCGACGACGAGATCTTCGTTCGAGTCGATCTCCGTGATCGTCGTCGCCCGGACGAGATCCGTCGTGTCCGCGAGCCGAGGCTCCGCAGCGAGCAGCGATCCATCGGCGAGACTCGCGACCAGGAGCGTCGCCTCGTGCACGCCCGACTCGCCCGGCGCCAGCGTCCCGAGCGCCCACTCGATCGTCGAGCCGACGAGCGCGCCTCCGTCCGAGGCGCCGACGAAGCTCGTGCCCGCCGGCAGGGGCAGGCTCAGCACGGCGTCCGGGGCGGAGTCGACCGTCGACGAGTTGCCGTAGTGGAGCAGGTAGGCGAGCTCGGCGCTGCTTGCGACCGGCTGGAAGCGCTCGTCGATCGCGAGCTCGAGGCGACGCGTCGCGTCGACGGCGAAGGTCGAGCTCGCCGCGACACGATCGTCGCTGCCCGAGCCGTGGGCGACGGCGCGGAGCTGCACGAGGGAGCCGTCGGCGATCGCCGACACGATGGGCGGGATGCTCACGGTCGAGCTCTGGCCGGCGTCGAGTGTGCCGAGGCTCCAGACGATCTCCTCGCCGGGGCTGCAGATCCCCGTGTCGCCGAGCTCCGTACAGGAGCCCGACACGTAGGGGCCGTCGGCGAGCACGCGGTTGAAGGGATCGATTCCCTGCGGCAGTCGCAGGTCGAGGCTGACGCCCGTATGCGCGACGACGTCGCGATTCGTGACGGTGAGCTCCACGGCGAGCTGCTCGCCGGGACGTGCGGGGTCGGGCACGAGCTCGAGGCCGAGAGCGAGGTCCTCGTTCGAATCGACCTCCGTGATCGTGTTGGCGAGCACGGCGTCGGTCGTGTCCGCGAGGCTCGCTTCGGCAGCAAGCAGCGTGCCGGCCGCCAGGCTCCCGACCTGGAGCGTCGCCTCGCGTGTCCCCGACTCGCCCGGCGCCAGCGTCCCGAGCGCCCACTCGATCGTCGACCCGACGAGCACGCCACCGTCCGAGGCGGCGACGAAGCTGGTGCCGGCCGGCAGGGGGAGGCTGAGCAGCGCGCTCGGTGCGGCGTCGACCGCGGACGAGTTTCCGTAGTGGAGCGCGTAGACGAGGTCGCCATTGCTCGCGACGGGTTGGAAGCGCTCGTCGATCGTGAGCTCCAGACGCCGGGTCGAGTCGACCGTCGTCGTGCCGATCACGCTGATCGGGATCGAGATGCTGTCGTCGGCGATGGGTGCGAAGGAGATCGTCGCCCCGTCTGCCAGGGCGCCGACTATGGGAGGGAGCGTGACGGTCGTGCTCTGGTGGGCGTCGAGCGTGCCGAGGCTCCAGGTGATCGTCTCGCCCGCCGTGCAGACGCCGGTCCCGCCGAGCTGCGTGCAGCTACCCGAAGTGAAGGAGCCCGAGAGCAGTACGCGATTGAAGTCCGCGACGCCGACGGGAACGGGGAGGTCGAGGAGGACGCCCGTGCGGGGCGTGGCGTCGGTATTCGAGACCGTGATCTCGACGGCGAGCTGTTCGCCGGGGCGGGACACGCCGGGTGCGATCTCGAGACCGAGCACGAGGGCGGCGCGGGCGGCCCCCGGCACGAGCACGGACAGGGAGAAGAGTGCGAGCCAGCCGGCACGGGTCAGACTGCGGACGCGGGCTCGAGCGGGAGGCGGCAGGTCGGACATCGGGGATCCTCCTCGTGGAACTAGCAGCCATTCTATTCCAGATCCCCGAAGCAATGCGCTCCGATGAGCGAACGAGGCGTTCGGTCGTCGTCCGATCGGAGGGGCCGCTCGAAGGGGGGTGGGAACGCCCCTTCGGATCCCGCTCCGGACTCGGCGATCCAATATCCGAGCGGTGTGCCCCCCGCGCTTCGGCGGAGCGGGGCCGAGCGAAGGGCCCGCGAATCGCAGGGCGCGGCCTCAGACGCGATCGTGTGTCGGGTCGTGCCGGGCTGGGCCTCGCGCGCGGCAGGTCGCGAACGCGAGTACCACCAGGGCACCCAGGGCGAGGCCCGCTCCGGCCGTCGGCTCCGGGCAGGGGACGAGGTCCGTATCGACGATCGCCAGCAGGTCGGCATTGGCGGTCGCGTAGTCGTTCTGGAAGCTGAGGAAGTCGAAGGTCATCAGCGCCGAGGTCAGGCCCGTCGTGTCGCCGGGTGCCTCGGGGTAGCCCTCGTCGACGACGAGGGTGCGGGGGCAGGGCAGTTGAAAGGGCGGGATGCACGTGTCGCCGATGCCGAAGGAGAAGCCGCCGCCGCCGTCGATGGCGTCGTCCGGGCCCGGCATGGCGTCGGGGTCGAGCGATCCGGGACCGGCGACCAGCCAGGTCACGGAGTCCGTGAAGAGGGTGAAGCCGCCGGCGTCCTGCGGAACGTCGTTCATGACCGTGATGCCCGGGTCGCTCGCGCTCGGCGGCAGCGAGATCTCGACGGGCTCGAGCTCGACGTGCATCACGCGGTCGCCGAGCTCGAGGGTCATGCACTCGACGGCGTTCAGGTACTGGCCGACGCCGTTCGCCGTCTCGAGATCGGGGAACGCCGTGAAGGTCGTGAAGGTGCCCTGGAGCTGGCTGCCGGGGGAGATCGATCCGTAGAGGGAGGCCGGGTCGCTCACGACCGTGATCTCGATGTCGAAGGCGAAGCTCCGGCACTCGCTCGGCAAGGGCGCGCCGGGATCGTCCGGGTCGGGGACGCATTGGCGCGAGATCTGCGCGTTCGCCGTCGCCGCGGCGAGGCACGCCAGGACGGTGGCGATCAGCAGCCGGCCGAGCCGTCCCGGATCCGGGCGGCCGATCGGGGCGATGTTCGGCGAGTCGGGAAGGGGCGGGCAGGCAGCGGGCGGAAGGACAGCGTGGTGCATCTTCGGGAGCTCCTCGACGGGCGTGTCGGAGACTAACAGACCCGGGGCATCGCGCGGCGTGTCGCTTCCGGCTCGATCGCCGCCACGTCGCCTTGTCACGAGCCATCGAAAATCGGTTGGATCCCGCGAAATGCGAATGGAACGGGATCCCAGCCTTCCGATCCCGCCGGCCCCGATCGCCCGGGCGCCCGCCCCGAGCCGACACATTTCCAGACACGTCCGCCCCGTCGGCACCACTCATTCCGGTAGGTCCGGTAGGAGAGTGCCGATGTCGATCGAGCGACCGTCCCGCTCGCCCCGGGTCCTCGCCCTCGCTTCCGCCCGATCCCTGGGCGGAGGCCTTGCGACCCTGCTTCTGGCCGGCGGGCTGGTCGCACCGTCGAACGCCGGGGCGACGATCCTGACCTTCGACCAGACGCGGCGAGGCGCCGACGTCGTGCCCACCGAGAGCGGGGGGTCGTACCCGACGGATTACGGCGACGGCGTGATCGGTCCCTCGATGGCCGTGTCCGGTGGCGTCTATACCTACGGCGAGGCGGGGGAGGGCTTCACGCCCGACGTGACGATCGAGATCACGTCCTCCCTTGCGACCGCGACCGATGCGGGCGTGCGTCTCTGGGGTCAGGGCTACGGAGACCTGCTGAACGTCGTCTTCACGGAGGGGCCTGGCACGGCGGGCGCGCCCCTCCTCTTCGTGCGCCTCGTCGCGAGTCCAGGCTTCGAGGTCGATCTCTACGGATTCGATCTCGCCTACTTCGGCGCGGCGAGCACGACGATCGCGGGGGTGAGTGTGCTGTCGGGATCGACCGAGCTCTTCGGTGCGACGGACGTCGTCGTCGCGGGCTCCGCCTCGACGCCCGGCCACACGAGCGTGGCCTTCGCGACGCCGCTCTCGGCCGCCGAGCTGCTCGTCCGGATCGACCTCTCGAACATCGCGCCGGGATCCCAGGACAACGTCGGCCTCGACAACCTGCGCTTCGGCCAGACGCCGCCGGGCGTCGTGCCGGAGCCGGGGACGGCCGTGCTGGTCTTCGCGGGGCTCGCTGTGCTCGCGGGGCGTCGGCGTTAGGTCATCGAGTGCGTCGAGTCGTCCGCTTCCGCTTCACGCCACCTGCCCCCCGTCGATCTTGACCGCCGTGCCCGTCATGTAGCCCGACTCGTCCGATGCGAGATAGGCGACGAGGGCCGCGATCTCCTCCGGCTGCGCGACGCGCGGCATGAGCGGCACGATGCGCGCCATGAGGGCCGGGTCCATGTTCTCGACGGGGAGGCCCTTCGCGGTCATCGGCGTCTGCACGCCGCCCGGGCAGATGCAGTTGACCCGCACGCCCCGGCGCGCGTACTCCGCCGCGAGGGATTGCGTGAGGCCCACGACGCCGGCCTTCGACGCGCAGTAGGCCGCGTTGTAGGGGACGCCCTGGAGTGCCGCGGCCGAGGCCATGTTCACGATCGCGCCACCGCCCTCGAGCAGGGTCGGCAGCGCGGCGCGACACATGTAGAAGGTGCCCGAGAGGTTGATCGCGACGGTCTGGTCCCAGACGCCCATGTCGATCTCGGTCGTGTGGCCCGGGCGCAGGATGCCGGCGATGTTGCAGAGGGTGTCGAGCCCGTCGAGGGCCTCGACGGCGGCGGCGACGATCGACTGGCAGGAGGCGAAGTCCGAGACGTCGACGCTCCCGCAGGCGGCGACGCCCCCCGCGGCCTCGATCTCCTTGGCGGTCTGCGCGGCGCCCTGGGCGGCGATGTCGGCGCAGAAGACCGCCGCTCCCTCGCTCGCGAGGCGCAGGGCGCTCGCCCGCCCGATCCCCGAAGCCGCTCCCGTCACCAACGCGCGTCGACCCTTCAACCGCTCCATCTCGCCTCTCCTTCGTCTGGCCGGCCCCGGCCGGAGCGCGAGGATACCTCGGACCCGCCGTCCTGATAGACTCGGACGGGTCCGATCGAGGGACGCCAACGGGAGGAATCCGTGATGTTGGAGCACGCGAGTGATGGGGACCGAGGCGGACGCCGCGACCCGACCGGGCGTCGCATCTCCGCCGACTCCCACGTCGGCGAGGTCGACGCGACCTACGCGGAGATCGATCCGAAGTACCGCGACGTGCGACCGCGTGCGGTCTACAAGCCCGAGCGCGGCGGGGCGATCTTCACGATCCCGAACCTGCCGCTCGCCGAGGGCGTGCCGATGGGGCTCGTGTGTACGGCCGGGCGTCCACCGGAGCGATTCGGCGAGCCCGTGCGATGGGAGGACCTGCATCCGGCGTGCTGGGACGGCCAGGAGCGCCTGAAGATCCTGGACGAGGAGAGGGTCGCCGCCGAGATCGTCTACCCGAGCATGGGCATGGTGCTCTGCAACCACCCCGACATCGACTACCGCGGCGCCTGCTTCGACGCCTACAACCGCTGGCTCGAGGGCTTCTGCGATCCGGATCGCGAGCGCCTCGTCGGCCTGCCGCAGGTGAACCTGCGGACCGTCGAGGAGGGGATCGCCGAGCTGGTGCGCGCGAAGGAGGGCGGCTGGAAGGGCGTCATGCTCTCGGGGAACGCGGCCTTCGAGGACTATGACCACCCCGACTACGATCCGTTCTGGGAGGCCTGCGTCGACCTGGGCCTGCCGGTCTCGTTCCACATCCTCACGACCCGCGGTGACCTCGGCGACCACCAGCGTGGACACAAGATCATCCAGCACCTGATCACGATCCGCGGCAATCAGGATCTGATGGCGATGTTGATCTTCGGTGGCGTCTTCGAGCGGCATCCGAAGCTGCGCGTCGTGTGCGTCGAGGCGGATGCGGGCTGGGTGCCGCATTTCAAGTACCGCATGGACCATACCTTCGAGCGCCATCGGCATTGGCAGGGGTACGGCACGATCACGCGTCCCCCGTCGCACTACTTCGACGAGAACGTCTACGTCACCTTCCAGGACGACTACTCCGTCGAGCTCGCCCTGCCCGGGATGAACGCCGAGCGCGTCCTCTGGGCGACGGACTTCCCACACTCGGACGGGACCTACCCCCGGAGTGACGAGGTCTGCCGCGAGCTCGCCTCGCGCATGAGCGACGACGACGCACGGCGCATCCTGTACGACAACACGGCTTTGCTCTACGGTCTCACGGTCGACTGAGCCGGCTCTGGCGCTGCGGTCCCACGGTCGGCCGAGCAGGAGGATCCCCCCATGGAGATCGAACGCGGCATCACGCGCTACGACATCATGCCCATTCCCCCGGTCGAGGCCCATACGGAGCGCTTCGAGGCGGGCCCCGTCTCGATCGGCGTCGAGTACCGACTGCTCGACGATGCGATCACGGCCGCGCACATCAGCCGCCAGGACCTCGCGAGCCAGCAGGCCCCCGACGTGATCGACGATCGCGGCGTCTCGCTCCACGTCTTCGGTCGGACCGACGGACGCGACGTCGAGTACCTGCGCTTCGACTGCTTCGACGAGGATCCGCACTACCACTACGTCTCGTGGGCGCGCAAGACGAACGAGATGGTGCACATCGACCCGATCGCCCAGGGCGACCCCCTCGAGTGGGCCCTCGAGCGCATCCGCACGCGGCTGCCGCAGATGCTCGCCCGCGCCGGCGCCGAGGGGCTCGCCGCCTCGGTCGACGTGCGGGCCGTGGAGGCGATCCTGCCGAAGGTGACCGAGGCCGCCTATCGCGCGCGCTTCAAGCACGACGACGGAGTCATCCATGCGGGCGCGCTGGCGGACCGCGAGGCGGAGTCGGGGGCGACGGCTGCCGGCGGGCCGCGCTCTTGAGCGCCCGCGGCGTCGGCTCGCGCAGTAGTCGCGCGGCCTCGATCCGCCACGAGCTCGGGCATCCGGTCGTCGACGCCGACGGCCATTGGATCGAGACGGCCCCCGTGCTCAAGGCCTTCTTCCTCGACTTCGTGAAGGATCTCGGCGGCGCCGATCTCGCGGCGCGCTTCGAGGCGGCCGGCGGGCTCGACTACGACGACACGGTCCTGCGGCCCTGGAGCGCTTTGAGCGAGGCGGATCGCCGGAAGACCTGGGCGACGCGACCGCCGTGGTGGACGCTGCCCGCCGCGAATACGCTCGACCGCGCGACGGCGCATCTGCCGCGGTTGCTCTACGAGCGGCTCGACGACTTCGGCATCGACTTCGCCGTCCTCTACCCGAGCCGCACGCTGACGACGCCGGCGATCCGCGAGGCGGAGCTGCGTCAGATCGCCTGTCGCGCGCTCAACGTCTATCACCACGAGCTCTACGGCGGCTATACGGACCGCATGACGCCCGTCGCGCTCGTACCGACCCATACGCCCGAAGAGGCGATCGCCGAGCTCGAGCACGCGGTCGGCGAGCTCGGCATGAAGGCCATCATGATCAACGGCCTGGTGCATCGCCCGATCGGCGCGAGCGCAGCCGGGTCGGGCGGCGCTGCCTCGCCGGGTCGCGACGTGCCGAACTGGGGCTCGGGGTCGGGAGAGCGGATCGACGCGCTCGGCCTCGACAGCGAGTACGACTACGACCCCTTCTGGCGCCGCTGCGTCGAGCTGCGCGTGGCGCCGGCCTCGCATACGCCCGGCATGGGCTGGGGCAGTCGCCGCTCGGTCTCGAGCTACGTCTCGAACCACATCGGCTCCTTCGGCGCGAGCATGGAGGCGTTCTGTCGCTCGATCTTCCTGGGTGGCGTGACGCGGCGCTTCCCCGAGCTCTCCTTCGGGCTGCTCGAGGGCGGCGTCGGCTGGGCCTGCGAACTCTACGCGGGCCTGGTGTCGCATTGGGAGAAGCGGAGCGCCGAGGCGATCCACCATCTCGACCCGGCACGCATCGATACGGACGAGCTCCTCGACCTCTTCACGCGCTACGGCGACGAGCGCATGCAGCGCGACGGGGCCGCGATCGCCGAGTCCTTCCGGCGTCTCGAGCCCGAGCCGCCCGAGCTGGACGAGTACAAGGCGTGCGCGATCGAGAAGAAGCAGGACCTCCACGACCTCTTCGTGCCGCGCTTCTACTTCGGCTGCGAGGCCGACGACGGGACCGTCGCCTTCGCCTTCGACGAGCGGGTGAACCCGATGGGCGCGCGGCTGCGGGCGATGTTCAGCTCGGACATGGGGCATTGGGACGTGCCCGACATGACGGGCATCCTCGAGGAGGCGTACGAGCTCGTCGAGAAGGGACTGCTCGACGAGGCCGCCTTCCGGGAGTTCGTCTGCGTGAATCCGGTCCGCTTCTACACGAGCGTGAACCCGGACTTCTTCGCGGGCACGCGGGTCGAGGCGGAGGCGAAGCGGATCGTCGCCGAGGAGTCGGCCTGAGTGGCGGCCGAGCGGCCCCTCGCAGGCAAGGTCGCGATCGTGACGGGGGCGAGCCGCGGGATCGGCCGCGGCTGCGCGGTCGAGCTCGGTGCCCGCGGCGCGACGGTCTACTGCACGGGGCGTCGCACGAGCGACGCGACGCCGCCGACAAAGGGCACGGTCGAGGCCGTCGCGGCCGAGATCGACGCGGCGGGCGGCCGCGGGATCGCCGTCGCGTGTGACCATCGCGACGACGCGGCAGTCGAGGCGCTCTTCGCGCGGGTACAGGCCGAGCAGGGCCGCCTCGACGTGCTCGTCAACAACGCCTTCATCATCCCCGACGAGCTCACCTCGGGCCGACCCTTCTGGGAGCTGCCGCTCTCGAACTGGGACGACATGATCGACGTCGGCACGCGCTCGGCCTACGCCGCGAGCCGGCTCGCCGTGCCGATCATGATCGAAGGGGGAGGTGGGCTGATCGCGAACATCAGCTCCTCGGGTGCTGCGGAGTACGCCTGGCACGTGGCCTACGGCGTCGGAAAGGCCGCCCTCGATCGCTTCACGGCGGACGCGGCGATCGAGCTCCGGGAGCAGGGCGTCGCCGTCGTCTCGCTCTGGCCCGGCCTCGTGCTCACGGAGCGCAACGAGCGCGCTTCCCGTCACATCCCCGGGCTCGACTTCTCGCAGGCCGAGAGCCTGCGCTTCACGGGCCGTGCGGTCGCGGCGCTCGCCTGCGATCCGAAGGTAATGGAGAAGAGCGGTCGCGCGCTGATCTCGCGCGAGCTCGCGGACGAATACGGCTTCACCGACGTCGACGGCCGACTGCCCGCCGGCCCGCTGCATCGCCGGCCGAAGGGCGCCGAGGCCGCGCGTGCGGATTGACGCGCGGGGCGCCTGGGCCTCGCGTGATGGGCGTTCGGATCCGGAGCGCCCTGGCGGCCTGCGTTCCCCGTCCGTGCTCGCGTCCGCGCTCGTAGCGGCCTGCGTCGCGTTCGCCTGCGCCACGCCCGCCGACGAGCCCGAGCCCTCACCCTCGCGCGCGGCGCTCGTCGCCTCGGCGGAGACACGACCCATCGCGTTCGCGGAGGACCCCGCGCAGGCCCGGACGGACGACCCCTACCTCGCCCTCGAACGGCTCGCCGATCGCCTGAAGGAGACCGCCGCGATCGCGCGCGAGGCGCAACCCTCCCGCGCGCCCTTCGGTCGGGGCGAGGGGGCCTTGCACGTGCTGCGCCTCCTGCGCCGCGCAGTCGACGAGGAGCTGGCCTGGGCCGACACGCGGCATCCGTGGCTGCAGGTCCAGGACGAGCGCTTCGCGAAGCTCGCCCTCGGCAACCCGGACAATCTCTACCTCGTGGCGCGTTGCGAAGACGACGCGATCTATCGCCTCCGCGGCCGACTCGGGACGACCGCGGACTTCAACGTGCAGGTCTACCAGGGCTACCCCGGCGTGCATCGTCCCTTCGCGGCCCACGGCGCCCTCGGCCTCGACGAGCTCGAGGTCGACGAGGACGGTCGCTTCGAGATCCTGATCGGCGGTGCGCCGCGCGAACGGAACTGGATCGAGCTGCGCCCGGACTCGCGGCGGATCCTCGTCCGATACACCTACGGCGACTGGACGAGCGAGCGCGCCGGCGAGCTCGGTCTCGAACGCGTGGGCAGTCGCGGCGAGGCGGCGACGCCCGTGTCGGACGAGACGGTGGCGATGCGCATCGACGCTGCGGCGGGCTACCTGCTCGACGCGTTCACGGGCTACCTCGCGGTCACGGAGGAGCTCTACGGTGCGCTGCCCGAGAACAGTCTGCGGCCGATGCGGCGGCTCGGCGGGGAGAGCGGCGGACTGCGCGGGCAGTACAACGCGACCGGGCGCTACCGACTCGGCGACGACGAGGCGCTCGTCGTGACGACGCGCCCGAGCGATGCGCGCTATCAGGGCTTCCAGCTCGGCACGGACTGGTTCGAGGCCCTCGACTTCGCGAACCAGGTGACCTCGCTCAACACGCGGCAGGCCCGGCTCGACCCCGACGGTGTCTACCGCTTCGTGATCGCGACGCGGGACCCGGGCTTCGCGAACTGGCTGGATGCGTCGGCCGCACCGCAGGGGCAGATGCTGCTGCGCTGGCAGGGCGTCGGCCCGCTCTCCGCCGAGCACGAGCCGCGGGTCGAGCTCGTCGCCTTCGACGACCTGCCGAATCATTTCCCGGCCGGGGCCGTGCGGGTCGATGTCGAGGCGCGGCGGCGTCAGATCGCCGAGCGGCAGGCCGCGATCGAGCATCGCTACGGTCTCGGGGCGCGCTGAGCCGGCGTCCGTCGCGTCGCGCGCGTCGTCGCGCCACGCCGGGTGGATGGCGGCGGCGGGGCAGGGGCGGATGCACGCGGAAGGGGGAGTCATGACGCATGCGAGGCGGGCTTTCGGTCGGACCGGCTTCGAGGCCAGTCGGCTGGGCTTCGGGGCGATGGAGCTGATTCCCTTCCGCGGACCGAGCGCGATCCGGGACGCCGATCGCCTGCTGAACGCCGTGCTCGACGCCGGCATCAACTTCATCGACACGGCGCCGGACTACGGCCCTTCCGAGGAGCTGATCGGTGCGACGATCGCCCATCGCCGCGACGAGTATTTCCTCGCCTCGAAATGCGGCTGCCTCGTCGGCCGGGATCCCGTCCTGAAGGACGGTCGTCTCGAGCACGACTTCTCTCGCGCGAACGTCCGGGCGGGCGTCGAGCAGAGCCTGCGACGACTCCGCACGGACCATCTCGATCTCGTGCAGATCCACTCGAGCCCCTCGCGTGCCACGATCGAGGCCGCCGGGACCGTCGACGAGATGCAGAAGCTGAGGGACGAGGGCAAGGTCCGCTTCCTCGGCATGTCCAGCGTGCTGCCGGATCTCGAGGACCACATCGCGATGGGCGTCTTCGACGCCTTCCAGATCCCCTACTCGGCCCTCCAGCCCGAGCACGAGTCCGTCCTCGCGCGCGCCGCCGAGTCGGGCGCCGCGACGATCGTGCGCGGCGGCGTCGCGCGGGGTGCGCCCGCGCCCGACCAGGGGGACGGAGGCACACACGACTTCTGGCGGCGCTTCGTCGTCGAGAAGCGGGACGTCTGGGAGCGCGCGAAGCTCGACGAGCTGCTGGGCGACATGACGCGGATGGAGTTCATGCTGCGCTTCGTGCTCGCGCATCCCGCGCTCGACACGACGATCGTCGGCACGAAGAACCCGGACCATCTCGCGGCGAACGTACGCTTCGCCGAGAAGGGGCCGCTGCCCGAGGCATTGCGAGACGAGTCGCGAAGGCGCGTCCGGGAGGTGATCGGCTGAGATGGAGATCCAGACCGGACCCCGTTACGGCGAGGGCGACACCTCCTACCGGGCCGCGGGCGAGCGGGAGGGCATCACGAAGCTCGTCGATGCCTTCTACCGGATCATGGACGAGCTCCCCGAGGCGCGCGTCATCCGCCGCATGCATCCGCGGGACCTCACGGTCTCGCGCGACAAGCTCGCCCGCTTCCTCTGCGGCTGGCTGAACGGGCCGAAGCTCTTCTCGGAGAAGTACGGCCCGATCCGCATTCCGTCGGCGCACGCGCATCTTCCGGTGGGGCCGCGGGAGCGCGACGCCTGGCTGCTCTGCATGGAGAAGGCGATCGCCGAGCAGGACTACGCCCCGGATTTCGCGGCGTATCTGCTGCGCGAGCTCCGGGTGCCCGCGGAGCGGATCGTGCAGGTCAGTCGCGATCCGGTCGAGCCGTAGGCGGCGGCCGGGAAGGATGCGGCGATCGGGTTCGGATCGGGCTCGCCCCCGCCGCCGCGCTCGCCTCCGCGTCTGCCAGGCGCCGGGCGGGCGCTGACGGGGCGACGAGGCGTGTCGCGCGGCCCCGAAGGCCCGGCGAATCCGCACCCTGGCGTCCCGGCTTTTCGTCTATAGTGATCCGACACGCCAACAGGTCGGGAGGAGCCAGCCATGGGACGCAAGTACCGGGTCATCTCGGGAGACGGACACGTCGAGACGCCGCCCGAGTCGTGGGTCAAGTACATGCCCGAGGAGCATCGTGATCGCGCGCCGCGCCTGATTCGTCTCCCGAAAGGTGGCGAGGCCTGGCTGATCGAGGGACAGCCGCTGATCCCGAACGGTCAGAACATCACGGGGCGCGGCCCGATCAAGATCGAGGGCGGCAGCTACTTCAAGGCCGACGGCAGCCCCGCCGAGGGTGCGGGTGACGCGGCCCAGCGCCTGCGCGAGCAGGACATCGACGGCATCGACGCGGAGGTCCTCTTCCCTCCGATCTTCGCCTCGCGCGCGATCGAGAGCATCGCCGACAAGGACGTGTACCGCGCGCTGATCCGCGCCTACAACACCTTTCTCGCCCGGGACTTCTGCGCCGTCGCGCCCGATCGATTGATCGGAAACGGCGTCGTCCCGACGACCGGCATCGACGACGCGATCGCCGAGATCGAGTACCTCGCCTCGGTCGGCATCCACTCGGTCTCCCTGCACATGTTCCCGAACGGCTCGGGTCTCTCGAAGCCCGAGGACGACGCGTTCTGGAAGCGCAGCCTCGAGCTCGGCATCCGGATGTCGCCGCATTTCGGCTTCGGACAGATGTCGCCCGACATGAGCCACGTGGGGATCGGCACGAGCGGCGATCGCTTCGCGGCGACGCTGACCCAGCGCGTCTCCGGCCAGCCGCCCATGTACAACATGAGTCAGCTGATCGTGAGCGGCGTGCTCGATCGATTCCCGGCGCTCCAGTTCTACTTCGCGGAGGTGAACGCGAGCTGGCTGCCCTGGGCGCTCTTCGTGATCGACGACAACTACCAGATCTTCAAGGGCCCCTTCGATCGCACGCTGCCGCGCAAGCCCTCGGAGTACATCCTCGACCATTTCTGGTTCGGCATCATCCGCGACCCGAAGGCGATCGAGATGCGCGAGCACCTGCCCTTCGATCGGCTGATGTTCGGCTCGGACTTCCCGCACTCGGTCGGCTCCTACCCGAACTCGAAGAAGTTCCTCGACGACTGCTTCGAGGGCGTCGACGATTCCTACCGGCACAAGATGCTGCTCGAGAACCCGGCCGCCTACTACGGCCTCGACCTCGACGCGGACATCACGGAAACGCCGGCGGCCTGAGGCGTGGGCGCATCCGTCGACGACGCGGAGCTGGTCGATCGATTTCCCTGGGTGCAGGTCACGCACGACAACAAGCACCTCTTCCGGGGCTGGCTGGATCGGAAGCTGCTCATCGATCGATGTGACGATTGCGGGCGCTTCCACCATCCGCCGAAGCCGATCTGCCCCGAGTGCTGGTCGTCGCGGATCACGCCGACCGAGGTGAGCGGGCGGGGCACGATCCATCTCGCGATGGCGCTGCACCAGGGCGCGCCGGCGCCGGGCGTCGACTACGCGAAGGGGCCGCATCCGGTCGTGGCGGTCGATCTCGAGGAGCAGCCGGGCGTGCGCTTCAGCAGCACGGTCGTGGGCTGCGACCCCTCGGAGGTCGAGATCGGGCTGCCCGTCGAGCTCGATTGGGTCGAGCGCTACGGCTCGCCCTTTCCCGTCTTCCGGCTGCGCGAGGGCGCGAAGCGCGGAGGCAAGGGGTGATGGCGCGGCGCAATCCGATCCGTGACCGGGTCGCGATCGTCGGGCTCGGCTCGACTGAGTTCAGCCGCGACGCCGGGGGGCGCTCGCCCGCGGCGCTCGCCTGCGAGGCGTCGATCGCGGCGATCCGCGACTCGGGCATCGCCCGCGAGGAGATCGACGGCGTGGTCGGCGCGCTCGAGCCCGGAGCGCCCCGGCCGAGTCAGTTGGCGGCGATGCTGGGCCTGTCGAGCGTGACGCATCACTCGAGCCCGATGCCCGTCGCGATGTTCGGGCTGATCGACGCGATGGCGGCGATCTTCGCCGGGCAATGCGACACGGTGCTCCTCTACTACGCGTTCACACGAGCGCCCTGGAACTCGCGCTCGGCCGCGCAGGATCCGTTCCGGCGCTACCTCGCCATGAATACGGGCACGGCGAAGCCGCCCATGCCCGAGTCGATGGACCCCTCGGCGGCCTACACGACCTGGGCTTCGCGCTACCTGCACGAGTACGGCGCCTCGCGCGAGGATCTCGGCCTCGTCGCGCTCAACATGCGGGCGAACGCGGCGCGCAATCCGAAGGCGGCGATGCGCAAGCCGCTCACGATGGAGGGCTATCTCCAGGCACGCATGATCCGCGATCCGCTCTGCATGCTCGACATGGACATCCCCGTCGATGGCGCGGACGCCTTCGTGCTCACGACCGTCGAGAAGGCGAAGGCGATCACGAAGCATCCCGTCGTCATCCATGCGGCGACGGCGGGCATGGTCGGGCCGAACGAGGAAGACCAGCTCCCGAGCCTGGCGCGACACGGGCAGCACGTCGTGGCCGAGGCGCTGCGCGAGCGCAGCGAACTCTGGCTCGAGGACGTCGACGTCTTCTTCCCCTACGACGGCTTCAGCATCATCACCCTCGGCTGGATCGAGAACCTGGGCTACTGCAAGCCGGGCGGCGCCGGGCGCTTCATGCGCGAGCACTGGGACGAGAAGCGCGGGGCCGTGATGATCGACGGGCGCGTGCCCATGAACCCCCACGGCGGCTCGCTCTCCGAGGGGGCGTCGCGCGGCACGGGGCATCTGCGCGAGGCCGTGACGCAGCTTCGAGGCGAGGCGGGGGAGCGGCAGGTGGCGGACGCGAAGACCGCGCTGATCGGCTGCGGCGGGTTCTTCTTCAACTCCCAGGGTGCGATCCTGCGACGGCTCTGAGGGAAGCCCCCGACTGGACCGACGCTCGCATGCGCGTGATCCCGCGAGCGCGCGGACCGCGTTCCGTGCACCGCCCTCGCGTCGGCCGCGCCCTCAGCCCCGCGGCGTGCCCCACGATCCGCCCCAGCGATCGCGATGGGTGACCTTCTCGACCGGGATGCGTCGCGGTCGGCCGAGTTTCTCGTCGGCGTAGCCGAGGAAGACGGCGCACTCCATGAAGATGCGCGGCGGGATGCCGAGGATCTCCTTGATTGCCTCGCGGCGCAGGAAGAAGAACGTCGTGAAGAGCGACGAGACGCCCCAGGCCCGCGCCGCGAGCATCATGTTCTGACAGGCCTGGAAGAGGCTGACGCCGCGGCCGCCCGGGATCTCGCGCGTCTCGCGCAGGGAGCCGTCGGGGTTCTCGGCGTACTCGCCCTTCATGCGGATGCCGCGATCCGGGTTCCAGCACACGACGACGATCGCCGGCACGCGGTCGAGGTGCTCGACGGCGGCGCGGCCCGTGACCGATCGCCCGGACGAGTCGGTCAGCTGCGCCTCGGTCTGGGCGCGCTCGGCGTCGATCGTGGCGAACGCGTCGACCATCTCCGCCTTGATCCGGCGCTTCTGCTCGGGGTCGGTCACGACCACGAACTCCCAGGGCTGCGTATTGCCCGAGCTGCAAGCCATGGTGGACGCTTCGAGGATCGAGTCGAGGACCTCGTCGGGTACGGGGCGGTCCTCGTAGATGCGCGTCGCGCGCAGGCCGTAGATCGCGTCGAAGAGCTTCATGTCGGGCAGGTCGTCGGGCACGTCTCGTTCCTCCTTCGATCGCTTCGTGATCGCGTCCGCCGGGTCGTCAGAGCCCGTAGCAGCGCCTCGCGTTGCCGGCGAGCACGGCTCGCCGCTGGCGTTCGTCGAGGGCGTCGGTCTCGAGCAGCTCGCGGGTCGAGCCCGGGAAGACGCCGTCGCCATGCGGGTAGTCCGAGGCGAACATCACGCTCTCGGGGTAGGCCGCAAGCATGGCGGCGAGCCCCGGCTCCGCCTCCTCGACGCTCACGAAGCATTGCCGGCGGAACTGGTCCGACGGCTTCTCCTTCGGTCGGTTCGGAAAGCCGAAGAGCTCGAGGTGCTCGTCGAGACGATGGAGATAGGGGAGCGCCCAGGCGGCACCCGTCTCGAGGAACGCCACCCGCAGCGTCGGATGCCGATCGAGCACGCCGAAGGCGACGAGATCCGTCAGTCCCATCATCTGCTCCATCGGGAAGTGCACCGCGTGCATTGCCGAGTAGTCGTCGTCGAAGCGCTCGCGCAAGGGGTCGCAGGGCACGAGCCCGTTCAGCCCGGGATGCAGGGCGAAGGGCCGATCCGCCTCGGCGAGATACGCCCAGAGCGGCTCGTACGTCGGATCGTGGAGCGCCGGCGTGCCCGGAATGCGCTCCGGGCGTCGCCACACGCCGCGGAAGCCGAGCGTCTCGAGACATCGCCGCGCCTCGGCCAGCGCCTCCTCGGCACCCGTCTGTGGGAGCACACCGACGCCATGCAATCGTGCGGGATCGTGGCGGCAGTAGTCCGCGAGCCAGTCGTTGATCGCGCGGCAGAGGGCGATCGCCGCGGCGGGCTCGTCGACCTGCTGGATCATCAGTCCCCAGGTCGGAAAGAGGACGGCCTGCCCGATCGAGTCGAGGGCCATGTCCTCGAGGCGCTTCGCCGGATCGACGGCGCCGGCGACGGCATCGCCGGAGCCGCTGCGTTCGCCGGCCTGCCGCGGGGCCGACAGGCTCTCGGGCGGCGCCAGCATCCGGAAGCCCTCGCGCTCGCCGCTCCGGAAGCGCATCGTCCTGCCCTCGACCACGACCCGCGGCGCCAGCTCGCGGAAGCGGGGCTCGAGCAGCTCGTCGAAGACCAGGGCGGGCTCGACGACGTGACCGTCTGCGTCGATGATCGGCGGGATCTCGGGCATGCGTCCTCCCGTTCTCTTTCTGGTAGCGTAACTCGCCGGGAGCCGTGACGAGGCCCATCGGAGGCCGGGCTTCGAGCCGACGCGATCGGGTCGATCGAGAGCGGGCGCGACGGGCGCGACGGGCGCCACGTGCGCGACGGGCGTAGCGGGCGCGAACAGCGCAACGAGTGGAAAGAGCGAGGAGGCGCGTGATGGCCAGCGAGAGCGTGGACGTCCTGATCCGGGGAGCGGAGATCGTCGACGGAACGGGCCGCCCGGGCTTCCGCGGCGAGGTCGGGGTCGCGGACGGGCAAATCGTCTTCGTGCGGCGCGAGGGCGAGAGCGGCGCGGCGAGCGGGCGGGAGACGATCGAGGCCGACGGACTCGTGCTCACGCCGGGCTTCGTCGATCCGCACACGCATTACGACGCGCAGCTCTGCTGGGATCCCGCCGCCTCGCCCTCGAACCTGCACGGCGTCACGACCGTGATCGGCGGGAACTGCGGCTTCTCGATCGCGCCGCTCGGACCCGACGACGCGGACTACCTGCGGCGCATGATGGCGGTCGTCGAGGGCATGCCGCTCGAAGCGCTCGAGCAGGGGCTCGACTGGCGCTGGCGGAGCTTCGGCGACTGGCTCGGCCGGCTCGACGGCCAGACGGCGGTCAACGCGGCCTTCCTCGTCGGCCACTGCGCGATCCGCCGCAGCGTGATGGGGGCGCGGGCGGTCGGCGAACGGGCGAGCGAGGACGAGATCGCGCGCATGCGCGCGCTGCTCGGCGAGTCGATCGAGGCCGGCGCGATCGGGCTCTCGACCTCGCGCTCCTTCACGCATCGCGACGGCGACGGTGAGCCCGTGCCCTCGCGCGCGGCGAGTGAGGACGAGCTGCTGGCACTCTGCGACGAGACGGGGCAACACGCGGGGACGACGCTCGAGTTCATCACGGACGGCTGTCTGCACGGCTTCTCCGACGCCGAGGTCGATCTGATGACGCGCATGTCGCTTCGCGCCGGGCGGCCGCTCAACTGGAACGTCTTCACGATCGACTCGAAGGAGCCCGAGCGCTTCGAGAACCAGCTGCGGGCGCAGGAGCGGGCGGCAGAGAAGGGGGCCACGGTCGTGGCGCTCACGATGCCGACGCTGGTCGGGCTCACGATGAGCTTCCTCCACTACTCGCCGATCCATCAGCTGCCGGGCTGGCGGGACGTGCTCACGCGGCCGGTGCCGGAGCGGATCGCCGCCCTGCGTGATCCGGCCGTGCGCAAGCGCCTGCTCGAGGGCTCGCGGTCGCCCGAGGCCGGGGTCTTCGCCCGGGTCGCCGACTTCGCGAACTTCCGGATCGGCGAGACGCACGCCGAGGCGAATGCCGGGCTCGTCGGCCGCCTCGTCCGCGAGATCGCGGCCGAGCGCGGTCGGTCGGACTTCGACGTGCTGCTCGACATCGTGATCGAGGACGAGCTGCGCACGACGCTCTGGCCCGTGCCGCCGGACGACGACGACGCGAGCTGGCAGCTGCGGCTGCGGGCCTGGGAGAGTCCGCATACGCTGCTCGGCGGCTCGGACGCCGGTGCGCATCTCGACCGGATGTGCGGGGCGCCCTACACGACGGACTTCCTCGCCGACTGCCTGCGCGGCCGCAAGCTCTGGCCCCTCGAGCGCGCGGTGCAGGCGCTCTCGGATCGGCCCGCGCGCCTCTTCGGGCTGCGCGATCGCGGTCGCATCGCGGCGGGTCATCACGCCGACCTGGTGTTGTTCGATCCGGCGACCGTGGGCTCGGGCGAGATCCACGAGCGCGACGACCTGCCGGGAGATTCCTCGCGCCTCTTCGCCGAGTCGACCGGGATCGCCCGCGTGATCGTTGCCGGAACGACGATCGTCCGCGACGGACGCGCGACCGACGCCCGCCCCGGTCGCATCCTGCGCGCGGGGCGCGACACGGAGACGGTCGCTCTGCCCGGCGGGCGGGCCTGACCGCGCGGGCTACCGGGCGCGACCTGCTCGGACCGCGAAGATCCCGGAGAAGCGAGGGAGGAGTCGCCGGATGGGACGTGCCCTGATCATGCACATCGACGATGCGCCCTGGATCCGCGGCGGTCCGCGCGGCGAGGGCGACCATCCCGACGGCGGGGGGCAGCTCGTGGGCGACCTCGAAGAGGGGCCCTGGGTGCACGTGAACTGGCTGCCCGGCGGTCTCGTGGCTCCGGTGCATCATCACGATCACGACGAGGTCATGTACGTGATCGAAGGTGGCTTCTCGATGGGCCGGCGTCGCTGCGGTCCCGGGACCGTCGTCTATCTCGAGGCGGGTACGGACTACGGCTTCGAGGTCTGGCCCGAGGGTGTGCGCTTCCTCAACATCCGCCCCGGCCGCGCCACCTATCAGGAGCGCGGCGGCGACGCCGTCGACCCCTACTCCGCGCCGTAGGCGAGTGTCGGCGACGGCGACGTTGCCGCGCGAGGGGCGGGGTCAGGCGAGTCCGAAGAGCCGCCGCGCGTTGCCGGCGAGGATCAGCTGCTTTTCGCGCCGAGACAGCGCCGACGCTTCGATCTGCGGCAGCAGGTGGCTGATGCGGCGGCCGACCGGGTGCGAGTAGAGATCCGTTCCGAAGACGACGCGCTCGGCGCCGAAGCGGCGGGCGAAATCCTCGATGAAGTCGAAGTTGTAGGAGAGGCTCGTGTCGAAGAGGATGTTGGGCGCGACCTCGGCAATGAAGGAGCACTCCCGGGTGGACTCGTAGGAGCCGAAGGCGTCGAGGGCGAGGACGGGCGTGTCGGGGATCGAGCGCGCCACGACCGCGAGCTTCCAGAGCGCCTCCTCGGGCGTCTCGTTCATGGCGTGGATGACGGGCACGAGGCCGAGCTCCGCCATCTTTCCGACGTAGGCGAGGATCCATCGGCTGTCGAGCGACACGCCCTGGAAGCGGGTGTGGAAGCTGATGCCCGCGAGACCGAGCTCGTGCTTGGCACGCTCGAGCTCGGCGAGGCTCGCTTCGCCGTCGCGGGGCTCGACGATGCCGATGGCGGCGGGAAATCGATCGGGGCGGGCGTCGCGGTAGCGGGCGATCGCGTCGTTCTCGGCGCGGGTGTCGGCGATCCCGTTCGTGCGCTCGTAGCCGTGGCCCGGGATCACGATCGCCTGCTGCACGCCGCCCGCCGCCATGATCTCGAGGCGCGATTCGATCTCCTTGCGTGCGTAGGCCTCGGCCGAGAGCTCCGGCGCGGACTCGACGGCGCCGCCGAGAGCGCGGAAGGCATTCCCGACGTGGTGGTGGACGTCGAGGACCTCGAACCCGCCTCGGCGGGCGTGCCCGTGCGTCGCTCCGCCCGTCGCGTCCGACCCGCTCATCGCGCCTTCCGGATCACGTCCTCGCCGTAGGCGGCGATCGCGTCCCGGAGGCTCGGAAGGTCCCGCCCGCCGATCGGAGCGAGGACCCATGTCACACCGATCTCGGCGAGCCGTGCGACGTAGTCGGCGTGGCGGGGGGCGTCGAGGCCCCGCTCGCCCACGCCTTCGAGGGCGGGGAAGAAGACGTCGATCGGCGTCGTGCGTCCGATCGAGCGGGCGTGGTCGAGCATGTACTGCGTGATCTCGCGCAGGTCGTCGAGGCCGTCGACGTGCACGGTGCGGCGGCGGCCGCCGAGGGCGCGCGGATTCGGGATCGGCATCCAGCCCTGGGCCTTTTCTGCGGCGCGGCGGCGCGAGAGCTTCGAGTTGCCGCCGATCCAGATCGGGATCTCGGGCTGGGCAGGCGCGGGGTTCGCCGTGTTGCCGATCGCGTGGAAGTGTCGGCCCCGGAAGGTGACGCTCTCGCTCTTCCAGGTCGCGCGCAGCACGTCGAGGGACTCGTCGAAGAGGGCGTTGCGCTCGTCGAAGTCGATGCCGAGGGCGTCGAACTCCTCGCGCAGGTAGCCCGTGCCGCAGCCGAGGATCAGGCGTCCGCCCGAGAGTCGATCGAGGCTCGCCGCCGCCTTGGCCAGCATGAAGGGGTTGCGGTAGGGCACGACCGTGAGGTTCGTGAGCAGCCGGATCCGCGTCGTCGCGGCCGCGGCGAAGGAGAGCGCGACGAAGGGATCGAGGGCATCGTGTCCCCCGCTCGCGAGCCAGTCGTCGTTCGGGATCGGATGTTCGGTCACGGCGACGGCGTCGAAGCCCGCGGCCTCGGCCGCCCGGGTCGCCTCGGCGACGGATTCCTGGGTGAGGAATTCCGGTATCAAGGGATGCATCATGAAGGGCAGGCTGAGGACGAATTTCATGACGGAGACTTCTAGCGCGCTCGCGACGGCGGCGCGCCCGGGCCTCGGGAGGCGGGGTCTCGAGTGGTGGACCGGGTGGGCGGCGGCCGGACGGTCGGGGAGCAGAGATCGATGACTCGGGAAGGAAGGGGTCGAGGGGCGACTGGTGGTTCGGGGGCCGCGACGGAGCCGGGGGCCTGGCTGCGTGATCCGTTGGCGCCGTCGCCGCTCGCGATGCTCGCGGGCTGGATCGCGGAGGCGCGGGCGCATCCGGACATCCGGAATGCCGATGCGGTCGCCCTCGCGACGGTCGACGCGGAGGGCGAGCCCGACGTGCGCATGGTGCTGGCGCGGGGACTCGATCCCCTGCGTGGCTGGATCACCTTCTATACGGACCGTGGCAGCGTGAAGGGGCGCGCGCTCGACGCGACGGGTCGCGCGAGCCTGGTCTTCCATTGGGATGCGCTCGCGCGCCAGGTGCGGCTCGGGGGGCGCGTGATCCGGGCGCCCGACGCCGACTCCGATGCCTACTTCGCGAGCCGGCCCCGGGACTCCCGGATCGCGGCGTGGACGAGCGAGCAGAGTCGACCGGTCGCCTCGCGCGAGGCGCTCGAACGGACCTTCGAGGAGACGGCGAGGCGATGGGGCGGAGTCGACGGGGACGAAGCGATTCCGCGACCCGAGGACTGGGGCGGCTACGTCGTGCAGGCGGAGCGGATCGAGCTCTGGGTCGAGCGGGCGGGGCGGCTGCACGATCGGGCGCGGTGGACGCGCAGCCCCGAGGCGGCGCGTGAGGGCGACGACCGCTGGCGGGTCACGCGGCTCCAGCCCTGACGCGTGACTTCGTCGCCGGTCGTCGGCGTCGCGGGCCGCGCTCGGCCTTCGAGTCCTCGTCGTCGCGCGCGAGTCGGGCGAGCGCGCGTTCGAGGCCGTGGGCCGAGCGCCGCCCCGAGAGCTGGAAGAGCAGGTGTGTCGGCGTGTCGAGCAGGTAGGCGGGGCCGAGCCATCGCAGGTCCGCGTCGTAGCGGACGCGACATCCGCGCCCGTGCGGCTCGATCTCGATGCGATCGAGCGAGCGCAGCCATCTCCCCGCCGCCTCGAGCACGAGCCGTCGAGGTGGCTCGTAGCGCGTGACGCGGTAGGTGAAGGGCAGCTCGATCGGGCCCGCCGCCAGGACGACCTCGAAACGGCTCCCCTCGCCGATCGCCCCACGACCGATGCGTCGCGCCGCCGCCACCGTCGGATCCCACGCCGCGCAGTGCGCGAAGTCCGCGAGGTAGGCGAACGTCGCCGCCGCCGAGGCGGGCGAGTCGAGGGTCGCGAGGAAATGCGCCATGTCGGAGCTCCGTCGTCGAGCCGGGGCGCCGGTCGTCCGGGATCGCCGGCTCCGGCCATCTGCGGCTCGGCGCTCGGACTCTAGCGGCCGCGATCCGGGTTGCAGCGAGCCCCCGGGTCGCCGGTCGCCGACGAGTCGCGCGACGCGCGTGGCCGCGATCGGATCTCCTATGCTCGCGTTCGCCGTGAGTGCCGCGGCCGGGCGTCCGATTGCGGGCGGGACCGGCCCGCACCGCGAGCCGGGGAGGGGACGCGTGAGGGGGAAGCGGCGGATCGGCGGGGCGGGTCTCGGGCTCTCGGCACTCTGGCTCGCGACGGGCGTGACACTGCTCGGTGCCTCGTGCGTCGGCCTGCGCGAGGCGGAGCCCCCGCTTCCCGACCCGCGTGCCGCCCGCGAGTGGCGCCACTACCTCGGCGACCCCGCCCGCTCGCACACCTCACCCCTCACCCGGATCGACCGCACCAACGTCGATCGACTCGAGCTCGCCTGGACCTACGACACGGGCCCTCTCGAAGGCTCGCTCTCCCAGATCCAATGCAACCCGATCGTGGTCGACGGCGTCCTCTACGCCACGACCGGCCGCGCCCATCCCTTCGCCCTCGACGCGGCGACGGGTCGCGAGCTGTGGCGCTTCGATCCCGTCGCGCACGGCTCGGCCTCGCAGGGGCACAACCGCGGGGTCGTCTACTGGGAAGGACCCGACGGCGGTCGCATCCTCGCCGCTTCGGGGCACGATCTCTGGGCGCTCGACGCGACGACGGGCGAGCCGGTCGCGAGCTTCGGAAGCGGCGGGCGCGTCGATCTACGCGAGGGGCTCTCGCATGCGCATGGACGCGGGGAGGTGACGTCGCCGACGCCCGGCGCGGTCTATCGCGACCTGCTCGTGATCGGCACGAAGGTCGGGGAGAGCGAGGGCGCGGCGCCCGGGGACATCCGGGCCTACGACCTGAACAGCGGCGCGATCCGATGGATCTTCCATACGATCCCGCATCCCGGCGAGGTCGGCGTCGATACCTGGCCGGAAGGGGCCTCGACGCGGCAGGGCGGCGCGAACTCCTGGTCCGGCGTCACCCTCGACGTCGAGCGGGGCATCGTCTTCCTGCCCACGGGCTCCGCGACGCCGGATTTCTGGGGCGGCGAGCGGCCGGGAGACAACCTCTTCGCGAACTCCGTACTCGCCCTCGACGCGGCGACCGGCGAGAGGATCTGGCACCAGCAGCTCGTGCACCACGATCTCTGGGATCGCGACCTGCCGGCGCCGCCCAACCTCGTGCGCTTCGAGCACGAGGGGCGCATGGTCGACGCGGTCGCGCAGCCGACGAAGGCGGGGTTGCTCTTCGTCTTCGATCGCGAGACGGGCGAGCCCGTCTTCCCGATCGAGGAGCGCCCCGTGCATCCGTCGATCATGGAGGGCGAGTGGGTCTCGCCGACCCAGCCCTTCCCAACGGCACCGCCGCCCTTCACGCGACAGGGCTTCGACCGCTCGATGATCGACCGCGCGCGCGGCGAGGGCTTCTACGAGGCGCAGCTCGAGCGGCTCGCGGGCGTGCGGACGGGGGAGAACTTCATCCCGCCGAGTCTGGAGGGCTCGGCGATGTATCCGGGCTTCGATGGAGGCGCGGAGTGGGGCGGCGCGGCCTGGGACGCGGAGTCGGGGCTCTATTTCGTGAACGCGAACGAAGTCGGCGCCGTGCTGCGCCTGATGGAGCGGCCGCCCGGCTCGAATCCGCGCGGGCTCTACCTCGAGAAGTGCGGCGTCTGCCATGGGCCGGACCTGCGCGGGACGGGCGTCGGGCCGTCGATCCGCGACGTGGGCGAGCGCCGGACGATGGTCGAGCTGTTGACGGTGATCGCGCTCGGTGGCGGGCGCATGCCGAGCTTCGTCGACCTGCCGCTCCCGACCCTCGAGCGCCTCACGACCTACATCGCGAACCCCGACGATCCCGGAGCGGCGCTCGCCGAGCTCGACGCCCGGCCCGGCAGCGAGTCGAAGTACGTGACGGCGGGCTACGAGTACCTGCGCGACGACGAGGGCGTGCCGATCACGAAGCCGCCCTTCGGCACGCTGACCGCAATCGACCTCGCGCGTGGCGAGCTCCGGTGGCAGGTGCCGCTCGGCGAGTACCCGCATCTCGCGGCCCGCGGTCTCGTCCGGACCGGGACGGAGAACTACGGCGGCCCCGTCGTGACGGGCGGTGGCCTCCTCTTCATCGCCGCGACCGCGGATGAGAAGCTGCGTGCCTTCGACAAGTGGACGGGCGAGGTGCTCTGGGAGACGCGGCTGCCGGCGGCGGGCTATGCGACGCCCGCGACCTACGAGGTCGACGGGCGGCAATACGTCGTGGTCGCGGCGGGCGGTGGCAAGCTGGGAACGAAGTCGGGATCGCGTTATGTGGCCTACGCGCTGCCGGACTGAGAGCGAGAGCGACGCCTTCCCGGTCGCGGGCCCACTTGTCCGCCAGGCAGGCTCCGCCGATCGTCCGCGAAGAGCGAGAGGATCGTCTCCCGGAGCCACGTGTTGCCCGGGTCCGCCTCGCTCCGTGCATGCCACGCCAGGTGGAGCGAGAAGGGCGGCGTCTCGAAGGGAGGCTCGAGCGCACGCACGCCCAGGCCCCGGGCGAAGGGCATGATCGTACGGCTGGGGGCGGAGCAGATCAGGTCGGTGCGGGCCACGATGAAGGGCGCCATGCCGAGGTGGTCGACGCGACAGACGACGCGCCGCTCGTGGCCGCGTCGTCCGAGGAGCTGCTCGATCGTGAAGGGTCGCTCGGCCGAGGGGCCGGACTCGGCGGCCAGATGCGACTCCGCCAGATAGCGCTTCATGCCGAGCCGCGATCCGATCCGGGGATGGTCGCTCCGGACGAGGCAGACCATCCGATCCTCGTAGAGCAGGGCCTTCCGGATTCCGTCGGGTACGGAGTCGAAGCTCCCGATCGCGAGGTCCCGTTGGCCCGAGGCGAGCTGCCCGAAGGTCTCCCCGGTCGAGCGGAAGGGAGCCGTCGACACCTCGACGCCCGGGGCCTGGGTCGCGAGGCGCGCGAGCAGCATCGGCAGCACGACCGCCTGGGTCGTGTCGATCGACGTGACGACGAAGGATCGCGACGCTTCGTGCGGGCGGAACTCGCCGGGCGGCTCGAAGGTCCGCCGGATCGCCTCCATCGTCCGAGCGAGCGGCGCTTCGAGCGCCCGGGCGCGGGGCGTCGGGATCATGCGATGCCCCGCGCGCACGAGCAGCGGATCCCCGAGGAGGTCTCGCAGCCGCCCGAGCGCGCGACTCATCGCGGGCTGGCTGAGGCCGACGGCACGAGCCGCCGCGGAGACGCTCCCCTCCCGGAGCAGGGCTTCGAGGGCGGTGAGCAGATTGAGGTCGATCGCCTGGATATTCGTTTCACGCATGGAGTCGATATTAACAATGCATTGGAAGGATTTCTGAAAGAAGCGTAGAAATCGGGGGGACGAAGCGAAGGGAGCCCCTCATGGATCCGTCGACGAGCGAAGCGATCCCGAATCCCGCCTGGCCCGGCGCCCCCGGCGAACGGGTCCTCTTCCTGCTGGATGCGGCCAGCGCGCTCGAGGTGGAAGTCCTCCGCTCGTGGATCGAGTCGGCGCGGCCCGACGGGTTGCCGGCCGACCGGGTCGAGGCGATCCGCATCCCGAGCTCGCGCCGCCCGCGTCCGATCGACGGCGCGGCGCTCGAGGTCTGCCTCTCCTCGGGCGAGCCCTTGCGGGTCGCGCCACTGCGGGTCGTCTGGCTGGCGCCGGAGCGGGAAGGGCGCCGGGAGGCCGGACTCCTCGACCTGATGCTGCTCGGCGATCCGCGGGATCCGGGCCCGCTCCGCGCGCGCTTCATCCAGCGCTTCGCCCCGGACCGCTGCCGCGTCGTCGCGGGTGAGCCCGCGACCGCCCGGGCGTTGCGACGTCGCTGGCAGGAGGCGCTCGGGTCGGATCTCGCGGAGACCACGGGACTCGTGCCCTTCGTCGTGCGACAGGCTGCGCTCGCCCTGGATCGCGCGGAGCGACGACATCGAGGGGGTCGCTACAAGATCCCCCGCTTCCTGAAGGCCGAGATCCTCGACCGCCCCGCCTTCCGGGGCGGGCTCGAGCAGATCGCACGCGAGGCCGGTCGGCCGATCGAACGCGTTCGCAAGGAGGCCGACCGGGCCCTGCGCGAGATCGCGGCGAGCCACAGCCCTCTGTGGATCGACGTCTTCGCGCGGCTCTGTCGTTCGTCCTCGACGCGGGGCTACGACCATCTGCGCGTCGATCCGGTCGAGATCGAGGCGATTCGCGCGCTCTCCTCGCAGCATCCGGTCGTCTTCCTGCCGACCCACAAGTCGAATCTCGACCACCCCGTCGTGTTCCGCGCCCTCCACGAGCGCGGGCTCCCGCCGAGTCATACGGCCGGCGGCGACAACATGAACTTCTTCCCGCAAGGGCCGATCGCGCGCCGCGCCGGCATCTTCTTCATCCGACGCAGCTTCGGGGACGACCCCGTCTACAAGTTCGTCATGCGGAGCTACGTCGACTTCCTGGTGGAGAAGCGCTTTCCGCTCCAGTGGTTCATCGAAGGCGGGCGCTCGCGCTCCGGCAAGCTCCTTCCGCCGCGCTACGGGCTGCTCGCCTACGTCGTCGACTCCTACCTCCGCGGCAAGAGCGAGGACGTGATCCTGGTTCCGGTCTCGGTCGCCTACGACCAGATCTCGGAGGTCGCCGACTACGCGGCCGAGCAGAGGGGCGCGCCCAAGGAGCGCGAGGGGATCGGCTGGCTCTTCCGCTTCCTGAAGGGTCTCGGCCGTCACTACGGGAGCATCGACCTGCGCTTCGGCGAGCCGATCTCGCTCCGCACCGCGCTCGGCGAGCCGAACGGGCAGGGCGTGCAGGACCCGCTCGTCGTCCCGAAGCTCGCCTTCGAGGTCTGCTCGCGGATCAATCGCGTCACCCCCGTCACGCCGATCTCGCTCGCGACCCTCGCGATGCTCGGCTCGGGAGACCGCGCGATGGCACTCGAGGAGATCCATCGCGAGCTCGCGGATCTGACCGGCTTCGTCACCGGGCGCGGGCTGCCCGTCTCCGAGAAGCTGCGCTTCGAGTCGCTCGAGGCCGTCGAGGCGACCCTCGATACGCTGGTCTCGAGCGGCGTGCTCGAGCGCTTCGATGCGGGACCCGAGCGGATCTACTCGATCGCGCCGGGGCAGCACCTCGCGGCGGCCTACTACCGGAACACGATGATCCACTTCCTCACGAACGGTGCGATCGCCGAGCTCGCACTGCTCCGGGCGAGCGAGGCGGCGGTCGGAGAAGCTGGGCAGGCTTTCTGGGGGGAAGCGCTGCGGCTGCGGGACCTGCTCAAGTTCGACTTCTTCTTCTCAGAGAAGCCGCTCTTCGTCGACGAGCTGCGCCACGAGCTCTCGCTGCACGCGCAGGATTGGGAGAAGAGGGTCGACGATCCGGACGAGGCCCGGGAGATCCTCGAGTCGATCCGCCCCTTCCAGGCGAACCGAACGCTCCGGGCATTCCTCGAGGCCTACTCGATCGTCGCCGACCGGCTGGCTTCACTCGGCATGGCGCCCGTCACGGACGAGCGCGCCCTCGTCCGCGACTGCCTTCTCCAGGGCGAGCAGTACCTGCGCCAGCGACGAATCCGGGGCGCGGAGTCCGTCTCCCGGACGCTCCTGCAGAACGGCGTCCGGCTGGCCGGGAATCGGGGGCTCCTGGCCGGCGATCCCGCCGAGATCGTCGAGGCGCGACTGCGCTTCGCAGCGGAGCTCTCGGACACGATCCGGCGGATCGACGGCATCGAGGCCCTCGTCTCCGCGCGCCGTACGGGCGCCATCCGCTGACCCCACTCGCCTTGCTTCGTGCGAGGCTGGAGAGCTGGCCATGATCGAGACCCACTGCGAACGGCTGAGCGCGATGGACGCTTCGTACCTCGTGCTCGAGAAGCCGCACACTCCGCTCCACGTCTCGGCGACCTTGATCTACGAGGCGGGTCCCCTCGCGACGCCCGACGGCGGGATCGACGTCGCGGCCTATCGCCGTGCGACCGAGGCCGTCCTCCACCTCATTCCGCGCTATCGCCAGAAGCTCCAGTGGATCCCCGTCGTCGGCCATCCCGTCTGGGTCGACGATCCCGAGTTCAATCTCGGCTACCACGTGCGCCACACGAGTCTGCCCCGACCCGGAACGGAGGAGCAGCTCAAGCGGTTGTCCGCGCGGATCATGGCGCAGCCCCTCGATCACTCGAAGCCGCTCTGGGAGGCCTGGGTCGTCGAGGGACTCGAGGGCGGGCGCTTCGCCGTCATCAGCAAGATCCACCATTGCATGGTCGACGGTATGGCGGGCCGCGATCTCGCCCAGATCCTCCACTCGACGGATCCGGCGGAGCGCCGTACGGAGCCCGCGCCGCCCTGGACGCCGCGCAAGGCGCCGAGCGCCGCGGAGCTGTTGGCGGACGAAGTCGGTCGTTATGCAAGCCTCCCGGGCCGGCTGCTCCGCGGGCTGGGGCAGGCCCGGGGCGAGCTCGGCGAGCTTGGTCGGGATCTCGCGACGCGGGTGGGCTCGATCCGGCAGACCATGGGCTCGATGCGCGAGCTGCCGTCGCAGACGGCGATCAACGCGCCGGTCGGTCCCCATCGCCGCTTCGACTGGCGGGACATGCCCCTCGGTCAGGTGAAGCGCGTACGCCGCGCGCTCGGCTGCACGATCAACGACCTCGTCATCGCGACCGTCACCGGCGCAGTGCGCGAGTTCCTGCTGGTGCGAGGCGAGTCCCTCGACGGGATCGACTTCCGCATCGCTGCGCCGGTCAGTCTGCGCGCGGAGGGCGAGCGGGAGATGGGCAACCGCGTCTCGCAGTGGTTCGTCGATGCACCCGTCGACGAGCCCGACGTGATGAAGCGGATCGAGAAGATCCACGCGGCGACCCGAGCGCTCAAGGCCTCGAAGCAGGCCCTCGACGTGGACCTGATCATGGGCATCGCCGAGTGGACCCCGACGATCCTGATGAGCCTGGCGAGTCGCGCAGCGACGGGCGGCGCTCCCTACAACCTGATGGTGACGAACGTGCCGGGGCCGCAGCAGCCGCTCTACCTGCTCGGCGCCCGACTCGAGTCCCTCTATTCGCAGGTCCCGATCGCCGAGAACACGGCGCTCGGGATCGCACTGGTCAGCTACGCGGGGAAGCTCTGCTGGGGCTTCAACGCGGACTACGAGGCCGTCCCCGACCTCGAGCTCGTCGCCGACGCCGTCGAGCGCAGCTTCGCCCAGATCGCGGCGGCCGTCGGGATCGATCTGGACGGAAGCGCTTCGGCGACCGACTCGCCGACCGCCTGAAGGAGAGGAGTGATTCCATGGCTTCCCGAAGAGAGCTCACGCGCGAGATCGAGCGAGGTCCGAGAGGCCCGAAGATCGCCGCGTTCTTCGACGTCGACCGGACGCTGCTCGCCGGCTTCTCGGCCGGCGCGTTCGTCAAGGATCGGTTCGCGGAAGAGCGCCCCGGTCTGCTGGAGATGGCCAGGACCGCGGCGGGTGCGCTCCGTTTCGGCGCAGGCCAGACCAGCTTCCCGAGCTTCCTCGAGGAGACGTCGATCGGGCTGCGAGGCAAGACCGAGGCCGAGCTGATGGAGGAGGGTGAGCGGATCTTCACGCGTCATCTGGCAGCGGACGTCTATCCCGAGTCCCGCGCGCTCGTCGCGGCCCATCGATCCCGTGGTCACACGGTCGTGATCGTCTCCTCCGCGACCCGATTCCAGGTCGAGGCCCTCGCGAACGACCTCGGCATCGAGCACGTTCTGTGCACGGATCTCGAGTTCGACGAAGCAGGACGCTTCACGGGACGCGTGCGAAGGCCCGCCGTCTGGCAGGAGGGCAAGGCCGTCGCTGCGACGACCTTCGCGCGCGAGCACGACGTCGACCTCGCCGAGAGCTACTTCTACACCGACAGCCACGACGACCTCTCCCTGCTCGACGAGGTCGGCCATCCTCGGCTCGTGAATCCCGACCCGGAGCTCGCGCGGGTCGGGGCCCGGCGTGGCTGGCCCGCCTACCAGTTCCGGAGTCGCGGCCGGCCGGGTGCCCGCGAGATCGCGGGGCTGATGGGATCGCTCGCCTCGCTCGGCCCGGCGGCCCTCGCCGCGCTGCCGGCCACGATCGCGAGCGGCAGCCTGCGCAAGGGCGCCGACGTCATGCTCTCGACCTACTCGGAGATGACGACGGCCGTCACGGGCGTCGAGCTCCACGTCGAGGGCGAGGAGCATCTCTGGGCCCATCGTCCCGCCGTCTTCATCTTCAACCACCAGAGCGGCCTCGACTCCCTGCTGATGGCGCAGCTCACGCGCCGCGACGTCGTCGGCATCGCGAAGAAGGAGCTCGAGACCACGCCGATCGTGGGACCGCTCATGAAGGCGGCGGGCGTGATCTTCGTGGACCGGGGTGATCGCACCAGGGCGATCGAAGCGCTCGAGCCCGCCGTCGAGGCCCTCCGCGAGGGCCTCTCCGTCGTGATCGCGCCGGAGGGCACGCGCAGCGCGACCCGCCGGATCGGCCGCTTCAAGAAGGGTGCCTTCCATCTCGCGATGGCGGCGGGGGTTCCGATCGTGCCCGTCGTGATCAAGAACGCGCTCGACGCGCTGCCCCGGCACGGGCTGGTGATCCGGCCGACGACGGTCGAGGTCGTCGTGCACCCGCCGATCCCGACCGGCGACTGGCGCCGCGAGGACCTCGATGCGCACATTGCCGGGATCGAGGCGCTCTACGAGCGGACCCTGTCCGACTGAAGCGTTGCGCGGCGTCGCCCCATCCACCGAGGAGAACCATGTCCACGCTCCAACCGATCTACGACCAGCTGACGGCCGCGGGCTCGCCCTTCGAGCTGCGCGAGGAAGAGGTGCTGGGGGTCCGCATGCCCGTCTTCGCGGCGCGGCCCCGCTCGCTGCGCGAGCTGCTCGTGGCCTCGGCCGCGCACGACGACCGCGAGTTCCTCGTGTGTGGCTCGCGGCGACGCACCTACCGCGAACACCGCGAGCGCGTCGGCGCTCTGGCCCGCGGGCTCGCCGAGCGGTACGCCATCGGGCGCGGCGACCGGGTCGCGATCCTGGCCGCCAACGGGCCGGAGTGGATCGAGACCTTCTGGGCCGTCACGAGCCTGGGCGGGATCGTCGTGGCGATGAACGGCTGGTGGGTGGGCGACGAGATCGAGCACGCGATCGGGGACTCGGATCCGAAGCTGATCGTCGTCGATCGAAAGCGTCTCGCCCGGCTGCCCGACTCCACCCGGAGGCGGGCGATCGTCGAGATCGAGTCGGATTTCGAGGCGCTGGTCGGCACGCCGCATCCGTTGGCCGGGGTCGAGATCGACGAGGACGATCCCGCCTGCATCCTCTACACGAGCGGCACGACCGGCCGCGCCAAGGGCGCCGTGCTCTCCCATCGCGCCTTCCTCGCGAGCGTCGCACTGCAGACGCTGAACGGCGCGGCGATGCGCATCGCGAGCGGGGCGCCGATGCCGTCGTCGCCGCCATGCACGCTGCTCACGACGCCTCTCTTCCACGTGTCGGGGCTCGTCGCGGGCGTCGTGATGATGCTCTCGGTCGGCGCGAAGGTCGTGCTGCGCGAGGGGCGCTTCGATCCGGTCGACGTGATGCGCCTGATCGACGAGGAAGGGGTGACGAGCTGGTCGACGACGCCCACGATGGTGCATCGCGTCGTGCACCATCCGGAGGTCGACGTCTACCGCTTGACGAGCCTCGCGAACCTCGGCTCCGGCGGCTCGGCGCTCTCCCCCGAGCTTCAGGAGAAGATTCGAAAGCGTCTGCCGCAGGCGGGAATCGGTCTCGGCTACGGGCTGACGGAGTCCGGCGGCATCGCGACGATCAATTCGGGCTCGGACCTCGCCGAGCGCCCCCGGTCGTCGGGCCGCGCCATGCCCTGCGTCGAGGTCGAGGTCCGGGACGCGAAGGGCTCCCGGGTGGCCGACGGGTGCGAAGGCGAGATCCACCTGCGCAGTCCGCTCGTCATGCTCGGCTACTGGAACGACGAGGTGGCGACGCGGGAGTCGCTCTCCCACGATCGCTGGCTCCGAACGGGCGACATCGGCCGCCTCGAGGACGGCCACCTCTACATCGACTCCCGCGCGCGCGACCTGATCCTGCGCGGCGGCGAGAACGTCCATCCGATCGAGGTGGAGCAGGCGATCGAGTCCCATCCCGCCGTCGACGAAGCGGCCGTGCTGGGCGTCGATCACGAGGAGCTCGGGCAGGAGGTGCTCGCAATCGTCGTTCCGCGATCCGCGGACGCCGTCGACGTCGATGCGCTGCGGGACTGGGTCGCCGCTCGCATCGCGGCGTTCAAGGTGCCGGTCCATTGGGTCGTGCGTCGCGAGCCGCTGCCGCGGAATGCGACCGGCAAGCTGCTCAAGGTGGGGCTCGTCGCCCGGGAGTCGCCGCGCGCGCTCCTCTAGGCTAGGCCAGGACGTCCCGCAGCCAGCAGGCGTAGTCCGGGTCGACGTCCTCGGGGTCCAGCACGACGATCTTCGGGACCTCGTAGGCGTGGAGCGCGCGCAGCCGTTCCATCGCCCGGGATAGACGCTCGGCCGTCGTCTCCATCACGAGCACGACCTCCTCGTCGCGCTGGACCGACCCCTGCCACCAGTAGTGAGAGACCGCGCCCGGAATCGCATTGACGCAGGCGACGACGCGCTCCTCGACGAGGGTGCGCGCCAGGTCGTCCGCCTGGTCGGCGCCACAGGTGGAGAAGAGGACCTTCGTGGCGCTCTGCTTCATGGCGGGCCTCCGGGGTCGGGGACGGGGTCGCGCGCGACGCCCTCGTCGCGTTCGTACCCGGGCGTGGTGCGCTTCACGGTAGCCCGCCCGGACTCGAGCGATATCGATCGGGGGAGGCTTCCGTCCTTCCATGCGAGGAGGAGGCGAAGATGGCGGAGCGGGTCGTGGCACAGGCCGTCCGACAGCGCGTGCTCGACCGGATCCGGCGGGCCCTCGCGGCAGGAGACGAGGCGGAGGCGATGCGGGTGGCGATGGAGCTCGAGCGGCGTTGGAAGGCGTGCCGGGCGCTTCGGGAGGCGAGCTGACGGGGCGGCTGCGGGTCAGGGGAAGACGACGTCCCCGTCCTCGGGTAGCAGGATCTCTCCCTCGTAATCGCGTGCGACGATCGACCGGTACTGCAGCTCGAAGAGCGGCGGCGGACGCAGGCGTACGAGGACGAGGCGGTCGACCTGGGCATCGGTCGCGAGGTCGCCCACGTCCTCGAGCGAGGTGTGGAAGGCCCTCTCGCGACGGATGCGTTCGGGATCCTCGACCTCGTTGCCCGTGCCCTCGAGCTCTTCGACGGTCGGCAGGTAGGCGGCCTCGTGTACCAGCACGTCGGCGCCGCCGGCGAAGCTGGCGAGCACGTCGCGTCCCCAGCCGGCGCCCGAGACGACGATGCGATGGTCGCCGTCGGAGAAGCGCCAGGCGAGGGTCGGCAGCGGCCCGCCCGGTAGCGCCCGCGCCTCGAGTCGCAGCCCGCCGAGCGTCTCGACGAAGCCGTCCTCGACGTCCTCGCCCGCGACGCGCGCACCCTCCTTCGGCAAGGCGAGGGCCTCGCCGAGGGCAGCGCCGCCGGGTGCGTAGGCCGTGGCGAGCGCCTCGACGAAGGCCCGCGTGCCGGGCGGACCGAGCACGCGCAGGGGGGCGCGTCCCGGCGTGAGCCAGCTCGTGAAGATCAGATCGTCGAGGCCCATGGTGTTGACCGGCAGCAGGCTCGTCAGCACGACGACCCGAGGCTGGTCGAGGGGAATGGCCGCGCTGCGCAGGGCCTCGGCGACGCCGCGCCCCACGTCGACGAGCACGACCTCTTCACCGAATCCGATCGCGGTGGATGGGCCGTGTCGTCGCGGGTTCTCGTACTCGCCGCCCGTGCCGAGGGCCGTGACCTCGAGGTCGCGGGTCGCGTAGGGATCGATGGGCGCCACGATCTCGGCCATGTCCGCCGCGCGCCAGAGCACGCCCGCACCCACCCACGCGAGGATCAGGATCCCGATCACGAGGGCCAGGAAGAGGAGCTTTCCATCCATGCGCTGGGTCCTCGCGGCCGTCAGTCGAAGACGACGGTCTTGTTGTCGTAGACGAGGACGCGGCTGTCGAGATGCCAGGCGACCGCCCGCGAGAGCACCATCCGCTCGACGTCGCGCCCCTTCCGGACGAGCTCCGTCGGGGTGTCGCGATGGGAGACGCGGATCACGTCCTGCTCGATGATCGGGCCCTCGTCGAGGTCGAGGGTCGCGTAGTGCGCCGTCGCGCCGATCCGCTTCACGCCCCGGCTGTAGGCCTGGTGATATGGCTTGCCGCCCTGGAAGGCGGGCAGGAACGAGTGGTGGATGTTGATGATGCGCATGGGGAACGCGTCGATCATCCGGGCCGAGAGGATCTGCATGTAGCGCGCCATCACGACGAGCTCGATGTCGTGGGCGCGCAGCAGCTCGATCTCCCGTTCCTCCTGCTCGTCCTTGTTCGCCTTCGTGATCGGGAAGACGTGGTAGGGAATGCCGAAGTGGTTCGCGATCGGTTCGAGGTCGGGATGATTGCTCACGATCAGGGGGATCTCGCAGCGTAGATCGCCGGCCTTGTGTCGCAGCAGCAGGTCGTAGAGGCAGTGGTCCGTCTTCGACACGAAGATCGCGACGCGACGCGGGTCGTCGTCGAAGCGGAGCTCCCACGCCATCTCGTGTCGCTCCGCGACCTCGCGGATCGCACCTTCGAGGGTCTTGCCGTCGATTACGGCCCGGCCCTCGCGGACGGCCGTGTCGAAGCGGATGCGCTGGAAGAACTTGCCGGCGAGGGCGTCCGTGTGCTGGTCCGCGTCGAGGATGTTGAGACCGAGGGCGTAGAGGAGCTGCGAGAGCGCGGCCACGAGGCCGGGGCGGTCGTCGCAGCTCACCAGCAGGGTGGCCGTCGTGGAGGGATCGGAGGGCGGGCTCATCGGGGATTCTCCGGCGCCGAGATTAGCCGAGCCCGCGGGCGGCGGGGTCGGGATCGGCGCAGCGCGTCGATGCGCAGGTCCTGGGCAATTCCGGACTCTGGCTCGGGCCGGGAGCGTCCGATAAATTGCGGCACAGGGGAATCACTCATCCCCGAGTTCACCGCTGTCCATTCATGGGGGATGGGATGCGGGAGCGGCCCGGAGGGGCGGTTACGGCGACCACCTGAGCCCGGGAACCTGACAGACGCTTTGGGGCGTCTGTCTTACGACCCCATGCCGACTTTGGGAGGTAAGAATGTACCAACGTAGCACTACGACGAGTGAGGTGGTGGCGTCCTAGCAACGCTGAACCGTTTCGTCGATTACGCTAGGTGCTGCTTGGGACGCAGGTTCCCAACGCCGCCGTCCCTGGGAACGCGGATGTCGTAGCCGCCGCGGGACGAGGATCTCCGGATACCTCGTCTGTTCCCAGGGTCTTTTTTTGCCCGGCGTTCGATCGGGCACGTGCCGCGACGCGCGATCAGAGGATCGCCAGCGGATTGATCGGCGAGCCGACCGCCCCCGTGATCGGTAGCGGCGGCGCGACGAAGAGGAACGCCCAGCGTCGATCCTCGGCGCAGGCCGCCGCGAGCGCATCGAGCGCGAAGATCTCGCCGAAGAGCACGCCCGTGTTGCGCAGCGCGATCATGTGGAGCGGCTGGAAGCAGTCCTCGGTCTCGTTCGGCAGGACCTCGACGCCCCAGGTATCCGTGCAGATCGCCGCGACCTCCCGGTCGTAGAGCCAGCCCGCGGAGTGCACCGAGAGCCCGGGTGCGGGCCCACCGCAATAGCCCTCCCAGGAACCCGCTTCGAGGCAGCGCGTCATCATCCCCGTCCGCACGAGCACGACGTCCCCCGACTCGACGACGACACCCTGCGCCTCGGCGCAGGCGTCGAGCAGGTCGGGCCCGATCGCGAAGCCGTCGGCGAGCCAGCGCTCGCCGCGATGGCGCGGCAGGTCGAGCAGCACGCCGCGCGCGACGACGCCGTTCTTCGCCGCCTCGATTCCGTTCCTGCGCGCGCCGCGACTCGTGACGAGTGCGATGTCGCGGTCGTTGTACATCTTGCCGTCGTAGAAGACGTGGGAGAGCGCATCCCATTGCGTGCCGCATTGCAGCGGCATCGTGACCGCGTCGTCCGCGTACCGGAACCCGCCCGGGATGCCGTCCTGCGCGCCGGCGAGCGCGTCGCCTCCGTCCTGCAGCATCACGTGGATCGGGTTGTGTCGACCGCCGCGCCCGGTCTGCGGTCCCTTGTCGTCGAAGGCGAGGGCACAGGAGACGACCTCGCCGCGACGGGGCAGGGCGGTCGCGGCGAGCACGCGCTCGCGCGTCACGAAGTTGAGCGCACCGAGCTCGTCCTCCGGCCCCCAGCGCCCCCAATTCGAATAACGCCGCCCCCACTCGCGGACCGTGTCGGCCGTGATCCGCGCGCGCGTCACCCGCCGGCGCCTCGGCCCGCCCCGGCCGCGAGCGCGGCCTCGACGACCGCGACGTCCTCGGGCACGTCGACCGGCACGCTGCGCCAGCCTTCGATCTCGGCGACGGCGATGCGATGGCCGTTCTCGAGGGCGCGCAGCTGCTCGAGCTCCTCGGTCTGCTCCGCGGGCGTGCGGGCGAGGCCCACGAACTCGAGCAGGAACTCGCGTCGGAAGCAGTAGAGGCCGACGTGCTGGAGCGGAACGAGGCTCGTGTCCTTGCGTCGATAGGGGATTGGCGCACGCGAGAAGTAGAGCGCCGCACCCGTGACGTCGACGACGACCTTGACGCGATTCGGGTCGTCCCAGGCCTCGGGCTCGGCGCGATGCACGACGGTCGACATCGAGGCGCGCGGATCCTTCGCGAGGGCCGCGATCGCGGCCTCGACGACGAAGCCCTCGATCAAGGGCTCATCGCCCTGCACGTTGACGACGACCTCGTAGCCCGGCCGCTGCTGCGCGACCTCGGCGAGTCGGTCCGTACCCGTCGGATGATCGGCCGCCGTCATCACGACCTCGGCGCCGAAGGCCTCGCAGGCCGCGCGGATGCGCTCGTCGTCGGTCGCGATCACGACCGCATCGACGCCCGCCGCCTTGCGCGTGCGCTCCCAGACGTGCTGGATCATCGGCCGCCCCGCGATCGGGACGAGGGGCTTGCCGGGAAAGCGGGTCGAGCCGTAGCGGGCGGGCAGGATGGCGAGGACGGGCATGGCCGGATCCTACCGGAGGAGCCCGGGCGCGACGATGCGAGCGACCCGATCGGCCGGTCGCGCGAGACCGCGAGTCAGTCGAGTGTGGGGCGAGCTTGCTAGCGTGCGCCGGGCGCCGGGGACGGGAGCGGGTCCCGCCGTCGCGCCGCGGGAGCGGGGCGCGTGCGGGATTCCGGCGAGAGCGGCGGCGAGCACGGAGCGGGCGAAGACGACCTCGGCGCGAAGGTCGCGGGTCGCGCGGCATCCGCCTGCACCCCCGAGCCTCCCCGCCGCGCGAAGCGCCCCTGGTGGCTGCCGCATTTCCTCGGCCGCGTGCCGATCGGGCTCGATGCGCGCTACGTGAACCTCGTCGGGCTCGTCGCGCTCGCGTCGCTCTTCGAGAACTACGACCTCTCGGTCCTGTCCTCCGCGATGAAGCAGATCCGCGAGGGGTTCGGACTCGAGCAGGGGGCGTTCACGTCGCTGATGGCCTGGACGCGCCTCGGGGCCGTGCCGGGCTTCTTCGTGCTACCGATCGCCGACCGCTTCGGCCGTCGGCGGGTCTTCCTCGGCGCGATCGTCGGCATGAGCGTGGGCACCGTGCTCTCGGCCTTCGCGCCGACCGCCGCGAGCTTCGTCGCATTGCAGACGCTGACCCGGAGCTTCGTGATCGCGTCGATGGCGACGGCGGTCGTGATCGTCGCCGAGGAGCTCCCCGCCCGACATCGCGGCTGGGGCATCGGCCTGCTCGGCGCGATCGGCTCCCTCGGCTACGGCCTCGGCGCGCTCCTCTACGCCTTCGTCGACGTGCTTCCCGGCGGCTGGCGCGCGCTCTATCTCGCCGGCTGCGCCCCGCTCTTCCTGCTGCCGATGTTCCGGCGCCGCATCCCCGAGACCGGTCGCTTCCTGAGCATGCGTTCGACGCGGGCGGCGGGCGATGGGTCCGCCGCCTTCTTCGGGCCGATGTTCGAGCTGCTGCGTGCGTATCCGGCGCGTAGCCTGGGGGTCGCAGCGATGGCGACGAGCGTGGCGCTCGGGTCGAGCCCGGCCTTCACGCTGCTCTCGGACTTCGTGCAGACGACCCACGGCTGGACGCCCTCGGCCTACTCCACGATGGCGATCCTGGCAGGCATGTTCGGCATCGTCGGCAACCCGGCGATGGGCTGGGCGGCGGATCGCTTCGGGCGGAGGCCCGTCGCGATGGCCGGCTTCGGACTCTTTCCGGTTGCGGCCTTCGCGCTCTATTTCGGTCCCTCGATGGCGGTTCCGATCGTCTGGGTGCCCTTCGTCTTCCTGCTCACGGGCGCGAACGTCCTGATGCGGATCATCGCGAGCGAGCTCTTCCCCACGTCGAGTCGCAACACGGCGATGGGCTGGGAGACGCTGGCGGAGACGCTCGGTGCTTCGCTTGGCTTCTTCGTCGTGGGCCTCGCGACGGCGGCGGATGCGTCGATCGCACCGGCCGCCGTCGCCGTGGCGTCGCTGACCGCACTCGGCGCGATCGTCGTATGGGCGCTCCCGGAGACGGCGGGACGCGAGCTCGAGGCGACCAGTCGGGTCGAGTGAAGGCCTCGCGCGGGGACCAGACGGCTTCGCTACGCTGCGCGCCTCCCGCATGCGGCTCCCGCGGCGGCCGGAGATCGCTCGAAGGATCATGGATCCCAAGCTCCTCTTCTGGACGGCGGCGCTGCTCGACCTCGCGATGCTCGTGGGCTTCGCGCTCGTGGGCGTTCGTTATGCGCGGCGCGGCGAGATCGCACGCCATCAGCGCGCCATGCGGATCGCGACGCTGCTCGTGCTGGGGTTCCTCGGCGCCTATCTCGCGAAGGTCTTCGTGCTCGGGCGCGAGGACCAGGCCGCCTGGAGCACGCTGGACGTCTGGGTGTTGCGCATCCACGAGCTCTTCGTGCTCGTGATGCTCGTCGCGGGCGGCGTGGCGTGGACGCAGGGCCGGCGGCTGCGCGAGACGCGACTCGTCAGCCACGATCCCTCCGATCCGGAGCCCGATCCGGTCACGACCCGGCGCCATCGCATCGCCGGCCGCACCGCGGTCGTCGCCGGCGTGCTCGGCTTCCTGATGGCGATCGGCGTGCTCGCCGGGATGTACGCCCGCGCGTCTCTCTAGCGGACGACGGTGCGGCGTACGGCTGCGTCTCGCTCCAGACGACGCCGTTCCGACGTACGCCCGCGCGTCTCTCTAGCGGACGACGTTCCGCAGCTCGGGGATCATGCGCGAGGTCGCGTGCTCGATGATCTCGTCCGGGTCCGAGAGGGCCGAGATCACGAAGTGGCGGCAGCCCGCCCGCGCGAAGGCGCGCATCTGCTCGAGACAGTCCTCGGGCTTGCCGAGCAGGCAGTAGCGCTTCGAGGCCTCGCGGAAGTCCGTGTTGTAGATGCGGCCGAGCATCGCCGAGGCCCGCTCGTGGGCGGCCTCGTAGCTGTCGTCGAGGACCGTGAAGAGGAGCGCCGCCGTGTGGAAGGGCAGGCCGGCGCGTCCGGCCTCGCGCGCGTGCCGCCCGATCGCGGCGAGGTTCGACGCGTAGGTCGCGACGTCGCACATGTGCGAGATGTAGCCGTCGCCGAGCCGGCCCGCGCGGCGCATCGAGACGGCCTTGCGTCCGCCGACGACGATCGGCGGCCCGCCCGGGCGCACGGGCTTCGGCTCGATCTTCACCTTCCCGAAGCGGAAATGCTCGCCTTCGTGGGCGACGGACTCCTCCGTCCAATGTCGCCGCAGGATGCCGATCGCCTCGTCCGTCCGCGGCCCCCGCTCGGCGATGGGCGAGCCGACGGCTTCGAACTCGGGCGGGAACTCACCGCCGACGCCCACGCCGAGGATCAGGCGCCCCTCGGAGAGCAGGTCGAGAGAGCCCGTGATCTTCGCCGTCAAGGTCGGATGTCGCAGCGGCAGCAGCAGCACGCCCGTCGCCAGCTCGATCCGCTCCGTCGCCGCCGCGCAGAACGACAGGAGCGTCAGGCTCTCGACGACGGGGATGTGGAAAGCGATGTGGTCGCCGACCCAGATCGAGTGGAGGCCCGCCGCCTCCATCTTGCGCGCGCGGTCGAGCACCGTCCGGCGATCGTTGCCCGGCAGCATCATGCCGAGCTTGAGATCGTCGACGACCGAGAGGCCCTCGATCTCCACGTTCAGAGCCGGATGCGCGAGGAGGGGCGTCGGGTCGAGTTGCGATGCAGGATGGCCCCGACCAGCATGCCGCCGGCCAGGATCGCGGCGCCCGTGATCCATTTCTGCGTCGTGCTGCCGGCGCGCAGCTCGAAGTTCTCGATCTTGAGGGCCTCGATCTCTTCCCGCTGACCGCTGTCCGTCGAGGCGAGGGTCGCGTTCGTCTCGCGCAGCCGCGAGGCCTCGGCGCGGATCTCCTCGAGCTCGGCGCGCAGGGCGGTCGTCTCGGTCTCGAGCTGCTGGACGCGCAGCGTCGGCGGCGGCTCCGTCGCCAGGTAGCCTCCCGGGATCCAGCCCCGCTTGCCCTCGGCGGTCTCGACCTGGGTCCAGTCCTCGCCGCGGCTGATCACCCGGAGCTCGTCCCCCGTCGTCACGACTCCGAGGATCTTGTACTGGTTGCCGGGCCCCGTGCGCAGGTTGAGCCGGACCTCGCCCCGCACCCAGGCGACCTCCTGGGCAGTCGCGGGGCTCGGGGCGACGAGCTGGGCGGCGAGGACGAGGGTCAGGGTGAGCGAGACGGCGAACGGGAAGGCGAAGGCCAGGCGCGCCGGGCGAGGGCTGAGGCGGATCAATCGAGACTCCCGATACGAGGGGGCCGCGCGACGGTAGGCGACGCACGCGGCATGAGGTGTGACCAGGATCACCGGCGATCGACCGCCGCGCGACCCGGCGAGAGTTTGGCGCAGTCGACGCGAACCGGAAGAGGGAGATTCGTCCCGAGCGACGGGGCACGCTGCGCAGCGATCGGCCCGATGCTGCGATGCGTCGATTGCCCCTCACGACGCGGACCCGGTCGGGTCCGCGTGCATCGAATGGATCGACGCCGAGCGGGCTCGCCTCGCGAGTCGCCGAGGCGGAATCGAGAGCAGGGAGCCGCATGACCGGTACGACCGAAGGACGATCCCAGCCGTTGGCCGGAATCCGCGTCGTCGATCTGACGACCGGGGTGGCGGGGGCCTATGCCGCGAAGCTGCTCGCCGACGCGGGCGCCAGCGTGATCGCAGTCGAGCCGCCGGAGGGTCACGCCCTGCGCGGGCGCGGTCTCTCGCAGGACTCCTTCGACGCGGCCGGGGATGGGCTGCTCTTCCGCTACCTGCGCACGAGCCAACGCAGTCTCGCCCTCGACCTCGAGCGCGAGGCGGATCGAGACCTGCTGCGTGGGCTCTATCGCGAGGCGGATCTGGTGCTCGAGTCGCGACCGGAGGGCTGGCTCGACGCGCGCGGCATCGGGCGCGAGGCCCTCGCTCGCGCGAACGCCCGGGCGAGCTGGCTCTCGATCTCGGCCTTCGGCCGCGGCGGGCCCTGGTCGGATCGACCGGCCAACGACTTCACGCTCCAGGCGTGGTGCGGCTCGACGGCGTCCCGCGGTCGGTCGGGCCAGCCGCCGCTCGCCGCCGGCGGCGAGGTCGGGGACTGGCTCTCGGGAACCGTGCTCGCGGTCGGCGCGCTGGCGGCGCTGCGCGGGTCGGACCGCGACGGCGTCGGCGCGACGGTCGATGTCTCGAAGCTCGAGGCGATCCTGCCGACGCTCACGAATGCCGGCAGCGTCTGGGGGCATCTCTCGGGCGTCTGGCAGCTGCCCGCGAGCGAGGACGTCCCGTCGATCGAGCCGACCGCCGACGGCTGGATCGGCTTCTGCCTCTTCACGTCCCAGCAATGGCAGGACTTCGCGGTCCTGATCGAGCGGCCCGAGCTCGGCCTCGATCCGAGTCTCAATCACATGATGACGCGGGTCGCCCGATCGGCGGAGCTCGTGCCGATCGTGCGCGACTACACGCGACGCCACACGACGGCCGAGCTGCTCGAGCGCTGCGAGCTCCTGCGCGTGCCCGCGGCCCCGATCGGGAACGGCGAGAGCCTCCCGAAGCTCGATCATCTGCGCACCCGCGGCGTGTTCGTGCGGAATCCGCGCGGCGACTTCCTCCAGCCGCGCATCCCCTACGCCTCGAGCGCCTGGCCGCGTCGCCCCTTCGAGCCCGCGCCGACCCTCGAGGTAGCAAGGCGGCGCGATGCGACCTGGCCCGAGGCCGCGCGAAGACCGCCCGCTTCGCGTCCCGCGCCTGGCGCGGCGCCGCTCGAAGGTCTGCGAGTCCTCGACCTCACGGCCTTCTGGGCCGGGCCCTACGGCACATACGTGCTGGCCGGGCTCGGCGCGGACGTGATCCACGTCGAGTCGATCCAGCGTCCCGACGGCATGCGCTTCGGCACGATGGCGAAGCCGGACATGGCCGATTGGTGGGAGTACGGGCCGACCTTCCACTCCGCGAACGCGGGCAAGCGCTCGCTCACCCTCGACCTGACGCGCGCGGACGGGGTCGAGCTGCTGATGCGACTCGTCGCCGTGAGCGACGTCGTGGTCGAGAACTTCTCGCCGCGCGTGATGGACAATTTCGGGATCGATGCGGCGCGGATCGAGGCGGCGAATCCGCGCGCGATCTTCGTGCGTATGCCGGCCTTCGGGCTCGACGGGCCCTGGCGCGAGCGGGTGGGCTTCGCGCAGACGATGGAGCAGGTGTCGGGTCTGGCCTGGATGACGGCCTACGGACCCGATGCGGGCGAACGCGCGGGGCCCCTCACGCCGCGGGCCTGCGCCGATCCGCTCGCGGGCCTGCACGCGGCCTTCGCGGTGCTCGCCGCGCTGGCACATCGCGATCGCACGGGGCGGGGCTGCGCGATCGAATCGGTCATGGTCGAGACGGCGCTCGGCGTCGCGGCCGAGGGCATCCTCGAGTACGACGCGACCGGGGTGTTGATGCGTGGCGATGGGAACCGGTCGCCGCATCTCGCGCCGCAGGGGCTCTACGCTTGCGCGGGGCGCGACGAGCTCGGGGGCGTGCGATGGCTCGCGCTCTCGGTCGAAGACGAGATCCAGTGGCGGGCCCTGGCCGAGCGGATCGGACGTTCGGCGTGGGGCACCGATCCACGCTTCGCGACGGCCGCCGGTCGGCGGGCGGGTGGCCCGGAGATCGACGCCGCGATCGCGACGTGGGCGGCCGCGCACGAGCCCGAGGCTGCGGCGGAAGCGCTGCTCGCGGTGGGTGTGCCGGCGGCAGTCGTGCGGCCGACGCGATCGGGCACCTCGTTGCCGCCGGTCGTCGCGAGCGACTTCGTGCAGACGGCGCGTCATTCGATCGCGGGCGATGTCCCGACGCCGACGCATCCGCTGCGCTTGGTCCATGGCCCGCCGCGTCGACTCGCGCGTCCGGCGCCGCGACTCGGCGAGCACAACGCCGAGATCCTCGAAGGCCTGCTCGGACTCGACGACGCCGAGCTCGCGCGACTCGAGCGGGAGCGGGTGATCGGGACGCGGCCGGCGGGGCTCTGACGCGGCATGACGGCGAGCGCCTCGGCGGGACCGGGCCGGGAGCAGGACGCGCGTCAGAGACGGCTCGCGCGCAATCCCTGGCTCCTCTGCGCGCACGAGGGCCTGATGATGGCGCTCTTCCCGATGGCCGTGCTGACCGTCTTCCAGCACGAGCACCTCGGCCTCTCCGTCGCCGACGTGATGGTCGTGCAGGCCGCGTTCGCCGCGTCGCTCGCGATCCTCGAGTTCCCGTCCGGGTACCTGGCGGATCGGATCGGGTACCGCCGCACGATGATCCTCGCGTCCTGGACGTCGATCGGCTCCTGGGGGGTCTACTCCGTCGCCGAGGGCTTCTGGAGCGTGGTCGCGGCGGAGCTGCTGCTCGGGGCGGCCCTGTCTCTGATCTCGGGTACGAAATCGGCTTTGCTCTACGAGTCGCTCGAGGAGCTCGGTCGGACGTCCGAGTTCACGCGCTGGATCGGGCGGGCGCGCTTCTGGGCGCAGGTTGCCGAGGGCAGCGCCGCCCTCGCCGCGGGCCTGCTCTTCGCGCTCTCGCCGCGGCTCCCCTTCCAGCTGATGGTAGGCGTGTGGGTCGTGAATCTCGTGGTCGCGCTGGTGCTCGTCGAGCCACGTTATGCGCGCCACGTCCCCGAGCGCGTCCTCGCGCACGTTCGCGGGCTGATCCGCTACGTCGCCTTCGAGCGACCCCGGCTGCGCGCGCTCTTCGCCGTCGCGGTCGTGCTCGGGCTCGCGAGCTTCGTGCCCGTCTGGCTCGTGCAGCTCTACGCCCGGGACGCCGGCGTGCCGGTCTCCTGGCTCGGCCCGATCTGGGCAGCGGCCAACTACACGGTCGCCCTGGGCGCGCTCGCGAGCGAGCGGCTCGGCGAACGAGTGGGACTGGTCGGCGTGCTGCTCGCGTGCTGCGGACTCGTCGCGCTCGGCTATCTCGGGATGGGTCTCAGCCACGGCACCTGGGGCTTCGTCTTCTACTTCGCGTTCAACCTGAGCCGTGGGCTCTCGTCACCGCTGCTCGCCCACGCCGAACAGCGGGAGATCCCGTCGGGCGATCGCGCGAGCCTGGTGTCGATGCGCAGCCTGCTCTTCCGCGGCGGCTTCATCGCACTCGGGCCGCTCGTCGGCGCCCTCGTCGACGCGCGGGGCCAGCACGTCGTGCTGCTGGGTCTCGGCCCGGGCTTCGTCACGGCGGGAGTCGTTTGCTGTCTGGCTCTCGCCCGGACTCTCCGGTCCGGCGCGGAGCGGCGCGACGCGCCATCTTCCGCGTCGATCCCTACGGCAGGACGAGGAGACCCGCGCGCATGAGCAAAGAGACGAACGGATCCACGTGCCGACGACGAGACCTGCGACGCCCGCTGCCGCCGCAGCTCCGCCTGCTCCCGCTCCTCGGCGCACTCGCCGTCGCCTGCGCGGGCGGCACGACCCCGCATGCGACGCCCGAGCCGCTGCTCGCGACGCCCGGACAGCTCGAGCGCGAGGCCCTCGCCCTCGAGCTGCTGGCGACACCCGAGGTGCGTGGCGCGATCGACCGCTTCGAGGCGAGCCTGCGTGCCCATCCCGTCGGTCGCACGCCGAGCGGCGCGGCGAGCGCGCGGCGGGCCGCCGAGTCGATGGCGACGGCGGCGACCTACGCCGTCGTGAACGGCGACCCCGGTCGGCCCGTCGTCTTCTGGGGGGCCAACGCGCCGCATGTCTGGCACGGACTCTCGATGCCCCGCGCCGGCTACGGCATCGAGAACCCCGACAACGTCTATCGCAGTCTGATGGTCGACGGCGCGTCCCGCTACGTGATCGAGGGGCGCTTTCCGCCGGTCGGGCCGACGGAGCTCCACTTCACGGTGATGGATTCCGTGCCGAGCGAGAGCGACGAGATGCCGGCGGAGGGCGCGGGGTTCGTCGCGACGCTGCGCAGCGATGCCCTCGTCGTCGACGACGAGGGTCGCTTCGAGGTCCAGATCGACTGCGATCCGCCGGCGGGTCGTCCGAACGCCATGCAGATCCCCTGTACGGGTCGCTTTCCGGTCTACGTCCGCGACCTGCTCGGGGATTGGGCGCGCGAGCAGCCGGTCCGGCTCGAGGTGCGGCGGGTGGACGGCCCGCCGCTCGATCCCGCTCCGAGCCGGGCGGCGCTCGCTACGCGCGTGGTCGAGCATCTGGGACGACTCGGGCCGTTCTGGGTCGCCTACGACGACCGCTACCTCTACTCGCGCCCCGCGAATGCGCTCGTCCCGCCGCGCCGTCGCCCGGGCGGGCGCGGGCTCTCCACGAGCGGACACTTCGATCTCGCCGAGGACGAGGTGCTCGTCCTGACGCTCGACGCGCTCGGCGCCGGCTCCCTCGGCGTCCAGCTGACCGATCCATGGGGCGTCGCCTCCGAGTACGTCGATCGCACGGGGAGCTTGAACGCGAGTCAGGCGCGGCCCGATGCGGACGGCCGCTTCACCTTCGTGATCGCTGCCGAAGATCCGGGCGTGCACAACTGGCTCGATCCGGAGGGCCTGTCGGCGGGGATCATCGCCGTGCGCTGGCAGGTGCTGCCCCCGGACGCGGATCCGGACGGAGCCCTGGGAGCGGTCCGCGTCGTGAAGCGATCACGACTCGACGAAGCGCTGCCGCCCGGTACCGTCCGGGTCACGCCGGCCGAACGCGAGGCGCAGCGTCGGGCTCGCGCGCGTTCCTTCGCGCATCGACTCGGGCACTGAGTTCGAGCGGAGCGTGCGAGCGCGTATGCCTCACCGACCGAGAGATCCGATGGAGGGACCGACGATGTCCGTACGAACGATCCTGCAGGCCGCCATTCCGCTGCTGCTTCTCGTGTCGCCCGTGCTCGTCGCGGCGCAGCAGCCGCCGGGGATGGATCCGGCGGAGATGATGCGCCGCTTCCAGGACCCCGCGGCGATGCAGCGCATGGCCGCGGAGGCCGAGGCCACCCAGCAATGCATCGCGGGCATCGATCAGGCGAAGATCGAGGCCCTTCAGGCGAGGGGCGAGGCGGCGGCGAAGGAGATCGAGACGCTCTGTGCGGCGGGCAAGAAGAAGGAGGCGCTGTCGCGGGCGCTCGAGATGTCGAGCGAGATGCGCGCCGATCCGACCGTGCAGAAGCTGCGCGAGTGCACGAAGGGCATGACGGAGATGATGCGCAGCATGCCCTGGGCGCAGCTGCCCGGCGTCGCCGACGAGCCCGACCCCACGGATCGCGACATCTGCAGCTGAGCGCGCGCGCCGCCTTCGGGCGTGGAGCGGGTCGAATCCTTCCTTGCGTCGATGCCGGGGACCGAATGTCCCGGCAGCCGGCGGATCCGGACGCGTCCCGCGGCCTCGCGCAAAGGTTTCGAGAGGCGTCTGGCCGCCAACATCCTCATCGAGTGGCAGAGCGATCGGCGTTCGCTCTTCGGTGAGGATGCGCGCGCGAGCGATGGATCCTGCCTCCGTGACGTGCATGTCGTCACGGCAGAAGGTCCGGGCCCATTTCGAGCATCGCGTCGAACTCGTCTGATCCGGATGGGCTCTCCCGGAACCGGGGGCCCGGAGTGGCTTCGACGGCGAGCGTCATCGCGAGCTTCGACCAAGACCTCTTGCGTGGGCGCGCAGCTGAGGACAGCTCCACTCCAGACGACGCGTCCTGGGCGGAGGGATGGCGGCGATGGGGAATCCTCGTTCGCGGAGCGTTCGCCCCGAGGGCGCTGCTTGGCGCCGTCGGGTCTGGCTGGGCGGAACCGTTCGAGTGCCGACCGCCGCCTACTCTCCTTGCGTCATCCTGCGTCTGCGCCGTGATATGATGCGGCCGTTCCGAGCGGTATCGAGGAGATGGCCATGCGCGTACCCGTGACGGGTCTGGCTTGGATGATGCTGGTGTCGACGTTGCTGACGGTGTCACCGGCCGAGGCCGCCTGCCCCCCGGATGACAGCTGTTCCGGCAATGGGATTTGCGTCGTCAATGCCTGCGTCTGCGACGCGGGATTCACGGGCACCAACTGCGAGATCGACGTCGACGAGTGTGCGCCGGCTCCGTGCCAGAACGGCGGCGCGTGCTTCGACCTGGTGAACGGGTACACGTGCAGCTGCCCACCGGGCTTCACCGGTCTGAACTGTGAGACCGTGGTATCCGCTGTCCCGTCGATGAGCTGGCGCGCGTTCTTCCTGCTGGTCGGCTTGCTACTCGCGGTGGGTCTACCCGGCCTGCGGAGACACCTGCGCCGGGCACCGTAGTGGCCGTGGCGACGGCCTTCGAGCGCGAATCGGGCGAGCCCGGTCGATCGAGGACGTCGATCGCAGCCTGGACGGGAGGTCGACCTCTGCGACCGACCCAGGGACACGTCGTGCGCATGGGAGCGACGCGTGCACGGGGCCCAGCGAGGCGCGCATCCGCGCGCGAAGCGGATGAGGAACGAATGGCTCCCCGGGCAGGACTCGAACCTGCGACAAGGCGGTTAACAGCCGCCTGCTCTACCAGCTGAGCTACCGGGGAACGGAGGGCTCGAGCGCGCGGGAGTTTAGGCCCTGGGGTCCCATCCGCAACGCTCGCGGCCGCGCAAATCGCCCCTCCCGCGGGACCTCGCGAGCGGGCTGCCCGGCGCCACGGGGCGGTCGCGCCCGACCTGTGGCCCTTCGCTCAGAGCTCGTCGAAGCGGATCTCGAGCACCTCGAGCTCGCGCGTGCCCTTCGGCACCTTGACGCGCACCTCGTCGCCAACCTCGCGCCCCATCAGCGCCCGGGCGACGGGCGACGTGACGGAGATCCGCCCTTCACGCGCGTCGGCCTCGTCCTCGCCGACGAGGGTGTACGTGATCTCCTCGCCGCTCTCGATGTCGGAGAGGCGGACGGTCGCGCCGAAGCGGACCTTGTCGGGGTCCTGGCCGCGGTGGTCGATCACCTGGGCGCGGGCGATGCGGTCGTCGAGCATCGCGATCCGACCCGCGATATGCGCCTGCTTCTCCTTCGCGGCGTGGTACTCGGCGTTCTCGGAGAGGTCGCCGTGGGCGATGGCCTCCTCGATCTCCTTGACGTTGGCGGGCCGCTCGACGGACTTCAGTCGCTGGAGCTCTTCCTTGAGGGCCTCGTAGCCGCGGGGAGTCATCGGGACTCGCTCGTCCATGGTCTTCCTCGATTCCGGGGGGCTTCGAACGAAAGGGGTGGTCGCGGCGCGTCGTGGCGCGTCGAGCGGATGGGTCGAATGATCTCGGGGGCCCGACGGGTCTGCCGACCCTCGTTCCGATGGGCCGCTGGCCCCGAGCCCGGCTGCGACGGAGGCGTCGCGATCACCGGGGTGCAACTGAGTCGCGCCGTCCTGCGGCGCGCGGGGGCCTGACGGGTGACGTCCGGCCGCATAGGCTACCCACGGCCCTTCCCGGCGGCAACGGGCCGAACGCCGGGGCACGCAGCCCGGTCCTGCGAGGCGGAGGGGCATGAGCGAAGGCGATCACGATCCCTGGGGTGCGGAAGGCCCGGCGGAGCCGCCTGCGCCGCGTCCGCCGGTACGGCCTCCGGGCGCCTCGCGGACGGCTTTCGTGCGGGCGTCGCTCGTGCTCTACGGGGCGATGGGCTGCGCGGCCCTCGTCTGGCGCATGCGTTTCGGGGGGGAGTCGATCCTCTACCCGGGTGGGCCGGACACGATCGCGGCCGCCTGGGACCCGGTCGTGGCCGGGCTGGCCGGGGCCGGGGTGGGCCTGGCGGTCGTCCTCTCCTCGGAGCTCATGACCCGCTTCACCCGGCTCGGGCGGGCGCTCGCGGATCTGCTCGGCGAGAGCCTGGCGGGGATCGGAGTCGGGGATGCGCTGCTGCTGGCGCTCGCCAGCGGACTCGGCGAGGAGATGCTCTTCCGCGGCGCGCTCCAGCCGGCCGTCGGACTCGTCTGGGCCAGCGTGATCTTCGGCGCCTGCCACTTCCTGCCGCGCCGGGAGCTCGCACTCTGGAGTCTCTGGGCCGTGCTCGTGGGGGCCGGATTCGGCTGGCTCTTCGAGCGGACGGGCCACCTCGCGGCGCCCGTGGCCGCCCACGTCGTCGTCAACGCGATCAACCTGCCCCGGCTCGCGCGCCGCGCGACCGCGTCGACGCCGGGCGCGCGCTAGCCCGACGCGCGGTGGACGCGCGTCTCGAGACGACGAGTCGCGCAGGTCCGGCCCCGGGCCTCGGGTCGGCTCCCGCCTAACGTCGGGCGATGGCGTCGATCTCGACGTTCGCTCCGAGCGGCAGCGACGCCACGCCGATCGTGACCCGCGCCGGCGCCGGGTCGGCCGAGAACGCCTCGGCGTAGACCGCGTTCACGCGCGGAAAGAGCGAGAGGTCCGTCAGGTAGACCGTCGCCCGCAGCACGCGATCGAGTCCGCTCCCGGCGGCCTCGAGCACCGCCCGGAGGTTCGCGAGCACCTGACGCGCCTCGTCCTCGATCTCGCCCCGGACGAGCTCGCCGGTCTTCGGATCGAGGGGGATCTGGCCGGAGGCGAAGACGAGGTCGCCGCTCGCGATGGCCTGGGAGTAGGGGCCGACGGGCGCGGGGGCTGCGTCGGTGCGGATCTCGACGGGTCGATCGGTGTCGCTCATGGCGCAGGATCCTAGGTCAGGCGCCGACGCCTGGGCAGGTGTGCCGAGGCATCCGTCGCGGTCGGGGCCGACGCCCCGTCGCCCTTGCTAGGAGGGAAGCGAAGGCTCGGGTAGCAGCCGCTCCTCGAGCACCCGGACGAGGTATCCGAAGAGGAGCAGGTTCGGCAGGCGGCCGCGGCTCTCACCGCCGATGCCTGCGCCGTCGGCGAAGGCTTCGGCGTATTCGGAGAAGAACTCGATCGTCTCGAAGGGGATGTTCTTCGCGAGCATCTCATTGATCTGCTCGACGGGCAGCTCGTCGAAGATCTCGGCGAACTCCGTTGCAATGTCTTCCGGCGTCATGGCGTCTCCGCGGGACGGGTGCGGCGCGATCGCTCGCTCGTCCGTCCGATACAGCATCGTCCCGTCGTGTCGCGGGCGTTCCGGTCGAGGGGCTCGTCCGATCGCGCGATCTTCACACCCGGCCTGTGCGATGTCAACTCTCGCCGCCGCGCGAAAGCTTCGAATTCGGATGGGAGAAGCGCTCTCGCGGCGATCCTACGTTCGGCCTGCGGCTCGCCCGCGTGCGGCAGGCGCGACGGAATCCGGAACGTCGTCGGGCCGCCGCAGGAGGAGTTGCACATCGCTGCGCGCGTCGGGCGCGATGGACGCCGCGTCTTCGCGTCGTCAGCCGACTTCGCCGCGCGAACGCAGTGCGGATGCCTGTCGCGCCCGCCGGAGCGCGTCGAACGTGAAGAGCAGCAGTCCCGTCCAGACGAGTCCGAAGCCCGCGGCATGCGCCGGCGTGAAGGGCTCGCCGTAGTGCAGCACGGCGATCGCGAGGGTGATCGTCGGCGCGATGTACTGGAACATCCCGACCGAGACGAGCGGCAGGCGCCGCGTCGCCGCGTGGAAGAGCAACAGCGGCACGGCGGTCACGACGCCCGCGAGCGAGAGGTAGGCCTGTGTGCCGAGGTCGGCCGCGACCAGTCGCGAGTCGCCGGCGTGGGCGAGGGCAGCGAGGCCCAGGAGCGCGAGAGGCGAGAGCACGAGCATCTCGCGCACGAGACCGCCGAGCGGAGGATGTGGATGCAGCTTGTGCATCAAGCCGTAGGTCGCGAAGCTGCCGGCGAGGGCGAGAGAGATCCAGGGCAGCTCGCCCGCGCGCAGGGTCATCGCCGCGACGCCGACCGCCGCCACGAGGATCGCGAGCGCCTGCGCCCGGCTGAGTCGCTCGCCGAGCACGACCAGTCCGAGCAGCACGCTCATCAGGGGATTGATGTAGTAGCCGAGGCTGGTCGCGACGATGCGATCGGTCTGGACGGCATAGATGAAGACGGTCCAGTTGACGGCGAGCAGCAGCGCCGCACCGAGGGTCCAGGCCCAGTCCCGCGCCTCCCGCGGTCGGATCTCGTGGCGACGCCCGGTGGCCAGGGTGACCACGAAGAGCAGCGTGCAGGTCCAGAGGATGCGCGGGATCAGCACCTCGACCGACGGGATCGAGACGACGCTCGGCGCCTTCCAGTAGACGGGCACCACGCCCCAGACGAAATAGCAGCCGACCGCGAGGCCGACGCCGGTGGCGGAGCCGGCGGGGGCGGCGCTCGCGACGCCTGTGGCCGAGTCGGCAGGGGCTGCGCTCGCGACGCCCGTGGCGGAGCGGGTGGGGGTTGCGCTCGCGACGCCCGTGACCGGGCCGGAGGACGCAGCGGGCGGGTCGGGGGCCGACATGGCCGGGAGCGTCCGCGATTCGCGACGCCCTGTAAACGGGGCGCTGCGGACGCGCGGCGCGCTTCGCAGTGGCTCAGGTGATGGCGCCCGAGGCCATCAGTCCGGCGATCTCCTCGGGCGTGAAGCCGAGCGCGCCCTCGAGAACCTCGAAGCTCTCGGCGCCGAGCAGGGGGGCGGCGAAGCGCGGCCCGTGGTCATGGCCGCGGATCCGGAACTGATGGCCCGAGTAGGGCACCCGGCCCATCTCGCCGTGCTCGAGGAAGCGGTGGAAGCGCCGATGCCGCAGCTGCGGGTCCTGCTGCAGGTCGCGGCTGCGCTGGACGTGGCCGGCGGGTACGCCCGCCCGCACGAGCGTCTCCATCACGTCGCGCGGGTCGCGCGTGCGGGTCCAGTCCGAGAGCCGCGCATCGATCGTGTCGTGGGCCGCGAGTCGCCCTGCGATGGTGTCGAGCGCCGGGTCGCTCGCCCAGTCGGGCTCGTCGAGCGCGGTCCGGAGCGCTTGCCAATGCGCGTCGGTCTCGACCGCGATCGCGCACCACTCGTCCTGTCCGGCGCAGGGGTAGACGCCCTGCGGTGCGGCGTCGGGTGCGCGGTTGCCGAGGCGCGGGAACTCGAGGGCCGTCGTCTGGCGTGCGAGCAGCTCCGGCGCGAGGAAATGCAGGGCGGCCTCCATCTGGGCGAGGTCGATGTGCTGGCCTTCTCCGGTGCGGCGGCGATGGTCGAGGGCGGCGAGCAGCGTCGCGGTCAGGAAGCGCGGGGCGACCGTGTCGGTGTAGGCATTCCAGGGTCCGACGGGCGGTCGGTCCGGCCAGCCCGTCAACGCGAAGAAGCCGGCGACACCTGCCGCGTGGTAGCCGTAGCCGGCCATCGACGCGAGCGGCCCGCTCTGTCCCATCAGGCAGGTGCTGACCATGACGACCGAAGGCTTCGCCGCCCGCGCCGCCTCGTAGCCGAGGCCGAGCCGCTCGGCGGCACCGGGGGTGAAGCTCTCGAGCACGACGTCGGCCCATTCGAGCAGGCGTCGCTTCACGGGCGCCGACTCCGGGTGCTTGAGATCGAGGGCGAGGCTGCGCTTCGAGGTGTTGAACTCGCCGTAGAACTGCGAGCGGTTCCAGCCGGCCCGGTCGTCGAGGTAGGGGCCGGCCGTGCGGAGATTGTCGGCTCGGGTCGCCGACTCGATGCGCACGACGTCGGCGCCGTGGTCGGCGAGGTACTTGCCGGAGATGGGACCGACGCCGACCCAGCTGAAGTCGGCGACCTTGAGGCCCGAGAGGGGCAGTGGGCGCGGGTCCGCCTGCCAGGCTGCGCGTCGCCTCGGTGCGCGCTCGAGCTCCTCGAGGACCTCGCTCGTGTGCTCGCCGAGTCGCGGTGCCCGGCGCCGGATCCCGAGCGGCGTCTTCGAGGGACGCGCGAAGGGGCCCGGCGCGCGAACGGCGTGGCCCGAGGGCAGCTCGATCGGGACGAAGTAGTCGCGCTTGCCGAGCTGGTCGAAGCCGAGCATGTCGTCGAGGGTCATGACGGGCGCGATCGTGGCGCCGATCGCGAGCCCCGGCTCGAAGAGCTCCGCGCGGGTCTTCGTCGCGAAGAAGCGGCGATGCGTCTCGAGCAGCTCCTCGAAGGGGATCGCGAAGTCGCCGCCGCGGAAGATGCGTCGGTCGTAGGTCTCCCAGTCCTCGCGCGCGATCCACGCCTCGTCGATCGTCCCGGCCTCGAGCATCCAGGGCATGAGCTTGCGCGTGAGCGCGCCGAGGCAGAGCGCGATGACGTGGCCGTCGCGACAGCGATGCACGAGATCGAGGTCCGCCGGGCCGATCTGGAGCTTCGCGCCATCGCGCTGGTAGTCGAAGCCCTGGATCGGCGCAGCCGTCATCCCGTTCAACATCGTCCAGGTCATCGCCGTCTGCGCCGACACGTCGACGAAGACCGCCTCCCCCGTCGTGCGCATGCGCGCGTGTCCGACGAGGGCCGCGACCGCCGCCTCGGCGCCCGCATGGCGCCAGACCTGCGGCACCGAGAGCCGGACGGGCGCGCGATCCGCGTCGCCCTGGAGCGAGACCGGTCCGCCGAGGGCCGCGATCGTGAGATCCGCGCAGGGCCGACCGGCCCAGGGGCCGTCCTCGCCGAAGGGCGTCACCCGGACGTGGACGAGCCGGTCGTTCGATTCGCGCAGACGTTCGAAGCCGAGGCCCGCGCCGTCGAGCACGCTCGGCGGACCGGAGTCGAGCACGAAGTCCGCGCCCGCGACGAGCGCGAGCAGTCGCTCGCGATCCGCCGCGCGCTCGAGGTCGAGCACGACCGAGCGCTTGTTGCGCTCGTAGGCCGCGAAGCAGAGGCTGCGCTCGGACTCGGGGCCGTCCGCGAGGCGCGGGGCGGCGCGGCGGGCCGGGGAGCCCGTGGGCGGCTCGATGCGCAGGACGTCGGCGCCGAGGTCGCCGAGGATCATGCCGGCGAGCTGGCCGCGCTCGTCGGTCAGGTCGAGGACGCGGTAGGGCGTGAGCAGGGGCATGCGCGCGCGGGCTCCGGCCGGGGACGCGCGCGGCTCAGCCGTCGATCGTGAAGACGCGCTTCGTGAAGCGCCAGCCGGCCTTCGTGCGCGTCAGCTCGTCGACATAACGGCCGGTCACGATCGGCTTGTAGCCGCCGTCGACGAGGTAGCCGATCAGGAAGGCCGAGCCCGAGGCGACGTTCTCTTCGCCCTCGACGACGATGTTGGTCGCGTTGTGGCGCATGCCGGGCAGGGCGGCATGGGTCTGGCGGGCGAACTCGGCGATCCCCGCCTCGCCCTCGATCACGCCGGCGGGGCCGCCGCTATGGAAGACGCCGTCGGGCACGAAGCAGCCTGCGAAGCCCTCTCCGTCGCCGGTGTCGATGGCCGTGTTGTACTTCGAGTAGAGCTGCAGGATCTCGACGATGTCGGCGGTGGCGAGGGGCATGGGTCGTGTCTCCATCGGTGGAATGAGAGACGTCGCGGAGGGCGGCGTGGCGCCCAAGGGTGCGGAACGGAGCCGGCGGCGGCAAGCGCGCCAATCGACTGGTTTGTGTCTCCTCTCGGCGCGCTGCTATAACCCGGCGATCCCGAGGGTCTCCGGCGCGCGAGCGAATCCGCTCCGCCCGAGCCGGGGCGGCGGGGGGAGGACGGATGGCGAAGAGCGCGCCGCGCGTGGGCATCGTGATGGGGTCGACCTCCGACTGGCCGACCCTCGAGCACGCCGCCCGCGTCCTCGACGAGCTCGCGGTCGCCCACGAGACCCGCGTCGTCTCGGCCCATCGCACCCCGGACCTGCTCTTCGAGTACGCCTCGACGGCCGCCGACCGCGGCCTGCGCGCGATCATCGCGGGCGCGGGCGGCGCGGCGCATCTGCCCGGCATGCTCGCGGCGAAGACCTGGCTGCCCGTGCTCGGCGTGCCCGTCGAGAGTCGCGCGCTCAGCGGCCTCGACTCGCTCCTCTCGATCGTGCAGATGCCGGGCGGCATCCCCGTCGGCACCCTCGCGATCGGTGCATCCGGCGCGAAGAATGCGGGGCTGCTGGCGGCGGCGATGCTCGCCACGAACGACGCGAAGCTGCGCGCGCGGCTCGAGGCCTGGCGCGCGAAGCAGACGGCGGACGTGCTCGCGCGGCCCGATCCGGCCGAGGGCTGAGGGGCCGCATGCGGGGCGATCGGGGGCGCTGGGAGATGGGCCGGCGAGAGGCGGTCCTTCGATGAAGGTCGGCATTCTCGGGGGCGGGCAGCTCGGCATGATGCTGGCCGAAGCGGCGGAGCAGCTCGCGATCGAGACGCTCGTGCTGGATCCCAAGCCGGACGCGGTCGCGGGTCGAGTCACGCGGCATCTCGCGGCGGACTGGGGCGATGCGACGGCACTCGATGCGCTCGCCGCCTGCGATGTCGTCACCTACGAGTTCGAGAACGTGCCGAGCGAGACGGTCGAGCGGCTGGTCGCGCGGGTGCCCGTGCATCCCTCGCCCCGGTCGCTCGTGGTCTCGGGGGATCGGCTGCGCGAGAAGACGCTCTTTCGCGAGCTCGGGATCGAGACCGCGCCCTTCGCCGTCGTGGACGACCGCGCGGGGCTCGACCGCGCGATCGCCGAGGTCGGACTGCCGGCCGTGCTCAAGACGCGGCGCTTCGGGTACGACGGCAAGGGACAGGCGGTCCTGCGGTCGGCGGCCGACGTCGAACCGGCGTGGCAGGCGCTCGGGTCGCAGGCCTTGATCCTCGAGGGCTTCGTCGACTTCGATCGCGAGGTGTCGGTCGGGGCGGCGCGTGGTCGCGATGGGCGGACGGTCTTCTGGCCGGCGACGGAGAACGTGCACGTCGACGGGATCCTGCACCTGTCGCGGGCGCCGGCCGAGCAGGTCTCGGAGGCGCTCTTCGCACGCGCGGTCGAAGGGCTCGAGGCCGTGATGGCGAAGCTCGATTACGTGGGCGTGCTCGTCGTCGAGTTCTTCCAGCAGGGCGAGCATCTGATCGCGAACGAGATGGCCTGTCGCGTGCACAACTCGACGCATTGGACGATCGAGGGGGCGGCGACGAGCCAGTTCGAGAACCAGATCCGCGCCGTCGCGGGGCTTCCGCTCGGCTCGACGGCGACGCCGCGGCCCGCGGCGATGGTGAACCTCGTGGGCGAGCTGCGGGATCTCTCGCCGCTCGACGGGGAGCGCGACGTCTTCGTCCACGTCTATGGGAAGTCGCCGGAGCCCGGGCGCAAGCTGGGGCATGTCACGATTCTCGCGGACACGCGTGCCGAGCTCGAGGCGCGGATTGCGAAGGTACTCGCGGTCGTGGGCGATCGCGCGGCGGGCGGTTAGGGGATCGCTATACGGCATGACTCGAGGGATCCCGACGCGCTTCTATCGGTGGCGAGCAGTTCAGCTTCTCTCTTGGATCGCGATACTGGCAAGCGTCTTCGGAATCGCCGAGACAATTGTGACCGCACGCGGCGGAGCCGACTGGCCGGTTGTGACAGGACGCGCGATGCATTCTGATTGGTCGGGCTTCACTTCGCCCGCACCCGTCAAGCGCCACGGGCTCGGTCGGGGTGGCACTCTGCGGCGCTACCGCATCAAGTACTCGTACGTCGTCGACGGCATTCGCTATGAAGGGGATTCGTACCTCCGATTCGATCCTAGGGGTCGTTGGGGTGACGGCGCTGTGCGCGTCTACTATTCGCCGCGTGACCCCTCGCAGTCGACACTCACGCCGGGAGTCGACTCTGACCGCGTGATGCTGTTTGGAGGGATCATCCTGACCGCAGGATTCGTTGCGGCGATCGCTCCAGGAGCTGCGGGGCGACGTCACGCCGCATAACTAGCTCCTGAACCAGACGGCGAGCTGGCGAGGGCCGGCTGGCGCCGGCCCTGTACGCCGCAGGTTGAAGAGCCACTCTGTTATACAGCATGCGACGATACGCATTATCCGCTTTGGTAGCCGTAGTCCTGCTGGTGCTCACGCTCGCAGCTTTGCGGTCGTTGCTTGCCCCCGTGCGCTCCGCGATCGAATCGTTCGCCGAAGAATCGATTCGGGTCGCGCGATTTCGCCCCCCGGCCTCGTTCGCCGCTCCCACGCCAGATGTTCAAGCTGAGTGCCAGATCGCTTGCCGAAATCATCGCGAAGTCGCGCATCTCCCGTATCTCCCACGCCAACTCTTCGAAGACAACCAGCTCGGCGACCTCACTCACGCGTAGTACTCGAACCTCCTGTGCGCGATGGGAGAGCCTCCGCTCTCGCCCCCGGCACCAAACAATCGTCGGATTCGGTTCCTGTGGCATCGGAGCTTTCATCCCGCGATTTCTGTTCGGATCGAGAGAGCCGCGGGCGCTGCAAGCTTGATCGCGACCGAGACATCCGATCCGATCGGTGGAGCCGTAACGAGGCAGGGCGAAATCCGACTATCCGTGGAGCAGATGGATTCGATCGACTCCGCTGTGGCGTCCCTCGGTTACTGGTCGCTTCCGGTAACGGAGGCGCCTGAGGGGATGGATGGAGCCACTTGGATTCTCGAAGTCTCTGACGCAGACCGGTATCACTTCGTCACACGTTGGAACGGAGGCGAGCTCGAGTCGATTGGCCGAGAACTTCTAGCCTTGTCCGAACTCGACCCAAGTCCGATCTACTGAGCCCGCACGCTGCATGACTGGCAACCTGAGCCTGGCGGAGATTTTGGCGAGGCCGCTGCGAGCTCCGCCGCTCTGAATCCAATGTGGCGTTCGCTTGCATCGATGACGCATTCCGCCCTCGTCGGCGGGGCCGCAACCGTCGGGCCTAGCGCTGGGTGGCGTCGGGCGCGCCGACACCCACCCAGCCGTAGCGCGCGAAGAGCGGGGCGAGCCGCGCGCGAATCTCCGCCTCGTCGAGGCCGAACTCGGCGAGCGAGTAGCGATGGGACGTCTCGTGTCGGCCGGCGCGCGCCTGCGCTTCGTCGAGTCGATCGCGCATGCCGGAGTCCATCTCGTACCCGAAGCGCTCGTAGAGCGCCTCGACGACACCGCGCGGATTCTCGACCAGCTCGCGGTAGTCGATCTCGAAGACGGGCTGGTTCGGATGCCGGGCGAGCACCTCCGCCGGGTAGAGATAGGAGTGGATCGACTGCTCGTAGAGCTGCGCGAAGCCCCGCTCCATGGTTGCTTCGTCGACCCCGCGCATCTTCCAGAACCCACGCATGAGGGCGAGCAGGCTCGGGATCGTCTCGAGCGGATTCCGGTAGGGCACGATGAAGCGCGCGTCGGGAAAGAACTCGATCAGGCTCTCGATCCGCCCCGTGAAGGTCGGGTTCTTGCTGAGGTGGATCTTGTCGCCGCCGTTCAGATGGAGCTGCCGGCGGATGCACTCCCGGTAGAAGCGCATCAGCCGACGGCGTTTGCGCTCCGGCCACTCGTCGAGATAGTGCACGCTCACGATCGAGAGGTCCGGCACGCGCAGGGACCAGGACCCCGAGCTGCATGAGTAGGTCAGGATCCCGTCGTCCTCTTCGGGATAGTCCGCCGCCTGATGATGCGCGTCGCGGGTCTTCGAATAACGCGCGTCGCTGCGCGCCCGGGCCCGTCGTTCGAGCAGACCGCCGAGCCAACGCGCGTCGATCTCCGCGGCCAGTCGAATGACCTTCTTTGGCAACAGAGCCGGCCAGAAGAGCTCCCACATCAGGAAGCAGGAGAAGCGCGCCTCGTCGCGGTAGAGGAGGTCGTGCAGGTGCGTCGTGCCGCTCCGGGCGTGGCCGACGACGAAGACGGGCTCGACGATCCGCGTGCGCCGCAGGCCCGGGAAGAAGATCGGGTCGAGCGCCCAGCAGACGGCGTTGACCCCTGCGACGAGGGGCACGCGGAGGAGCAGGAGAGAGAGGAGCTTGCGCCGCCGCTTCGGATCGTGCTCGTCGCGGAAGGCGTAGCGGATCATCCGCAGCCAGCGTCCGAAGTCGAAGTAGAACAAGACTGGTCTCTCCCCGCGATCTCTGCGGCGGCCGAGAGGGAAACGGAGATCGGTGGCGGCGACAACCCGGCTCGCGATCGGCGGCCGGTAGTGGCGGCGCCGGCTAGGCTCTCGCGACGCCGGCGTGCGCGCGATCGGGCCGGCTTCGAGGTCCGACTCGCATGTCGGGCGGGGAGTGCAGCATGTCGACCGCCCGAGGATCCGAGCCCTGGACCCATCACGCCGCCAAGGTGAACGGCCTTCGGATCCACTACGTGCGGGCCGGGCAGGGCGACCCCGTCGTGCTGCTGCATGGCTGGCCCCAGACCTGGTACATGTGGCGCAAGGTGATCCCCGTGCTCGCAGAGCGCTACACGGTCATCGCCCCGGACCTTCGCGGCTTCGGCCAGAGCTCGAAGCCCGTCGACGGCTACGACAAGCGCACGGTCGCGAGCGACATCTATGAGCTCGTCCGCAGTCTCGGCTTCGAGAAGGTCTTCCTCGTCGGGCACGACTTCGGTGGACCGACCGCCTACGCCTATGCGTGCGCGCATCCCGAGGACGTGCGGGGGTTCGCGATCCTCGACGTCTCGATCACGATCGACGAGGCGGAGGCCGCGAGCTACTTCACGCGCCTCTTCCACCTCTCGTTCAACGCCGAGCCCGATCTCGCCGTCGCCCTCGTCTCCGGCCGCGAGCGGATCTTCCTCACCCACTTCTACCGCGACTGCTACAACCCCGGCGCCTTCACCCTCGAGGACATCGACGAGTACGTCGCGTCGTTCTCCGCTCCGGGCGCCTTGCGCGCCAGCATGGCCCATTACGGCGCGCTCTGGACCGACCTCGCACACAACAAGGAGAACGCGAAGACGCCGCTCCGGATGCCGGTGCTCGCGCTCGGCGGGGAGATGGGCTTCGGGGATTTCTGCGTGACGGCGATGAAGCGCGTGGCGACGGACGTGCGCGGGGGGACGATCCCGGGCTGTGCGCATTGGATCGCGGAGGAGCAGCCCGAGGCGCTGTGTCGGGCGCTGCTGGCGTTCTTCGCGGAGGTGGGGGGCTGAGGCGCGTTCGTGGGCTGCGCGTCAGCCCCGCCGCCACTGCACGAGCGTGAACGGAATCGCCCCTTCGTCGTGGTCCTCGAAGACCGGCTCGACCCGCGCACCGATCTCGACCGCTTGCATCGGATCGCCCGCGAGATTGCCGAGCATCCGGATCCCGTCGGCCTCCGGGAACTCGACGAGCACGACGACGTAGGGTCCGGCGTCGCGCAGCGCCGGATGCACGGGATGATGGGCGCGCTCCCAGCTGAAGAGGATCGCCGGCCCCGGCACGGGCTCGAAGCCGAGGTCGAACGAGTGGCAGCGATGGCAGATCCACTCCGCATACCATTGCCAGCCGCCACAGGCGCGACATCGCTGCGCGACCAGCTCGTGTCGTCGCGTCGCCTCCCAGTACGGCGCGTCGAGACCGTCGGGCGAGGGCACGGGCCCGGGGATTCCCGTCGGAAGTACCGTGCTGCCTTCGCTCATAGCGTCGCCTCCGACCCGACGATCACGTTCGTCGCCGGCGTCACCATCGGCCCCGAGCTCACGAGCGCCACGTTCGCGCCGGGCACGGGGTTCGGGGACTCGCCGCGGATCTGGCGCACGGCCTCGATGTTCAGCTCGAGGCCGTGCATGTAGCACTCGGCGAGGTTGCCGCCGCTCGTGTTGAGGGGCAGCCGGCCGGTCGGCGCGATCAGGTTCTCGAGGGTGAGGAACTCGTTGGCCTCCTCGTACGTGCAGAAGCCGTGCTCGATCAGGCTCATCACGACGCCGCCCGTGAAGTTCTCGTAGCTCTGCACGACGTCGACGTCCGAGGGCCCGACCCCGGCCATCGCGTAGAGCCGCGGCGCCACGGTCTTGAAGCTCGCCGTCGCGTAGTCGGGGTTGTTGTGCGTGCCCGCCGACGAGCGGTACTCCGCGCCCTGCGCCGCGCCGAGCACGTAGCAGGGCGGCTTGCGCAGGTCCTTCGCGCGCTCGGCGGGCACCAGGATGAGAGCCGCCGCGCCGTCGTTCTCGAGGCAGCAGTCGAAGAGCTTGAAGGGCTCGACGATCCATCGCGACGCGTCGTAGCCCGCCTCGTCGAGCGGCCGCCCGCGCATCACGGCGCGCGGGTTCTGCTGGGCGTGGTGGTAGCTCGCGAGGGCGATGGCGCGGAGCGCGCTGCGCTCGATGCCGTGCTCGTGCATCAGGCGGGTCGTGCGCATGGCGAACATCTGGGCCGGGGACATCACGCCGTAGGGGATCCAGGTCGCGGGCTCGCCGGCGATCTGCGTCGGGTAGCCGCCCGCCTGGCCGAATCGAACGCCCTGGCCCTGGGCGAGGCCGCGGTAGACGACGACGCAGTCGGCGAGACCCGCGTGGATCGCGGCGGCGGCGTTGCCGACGGCGCCCGAGCCGCCGCCGCCTCCACCGCCGAAGACCATGTTCGCGTAGCGCAGCTCCCGGCAGCCGAGCGCCGTGGCGAGTCGCCCCGCATCGTTCGCATCGTTCGCGTAGGTCGCGAAGCCGTCGATCTCGCGCGGGTCGAGCCCGGCGTCCTCGGCGGCGGCGAGGATCGCCATGAGCGTCAGCTTGAACTGCGCGTCGGGCGACTGACCGTGCTTGTAATAGGGGGTCTCGCCGACGCCGGCTACGGCGACGCGGCCTCGGATCGTTCGGTCGACGGGCATGGGCGCTCCCTGGCCAGGTCGAGCGAGCCTAGACGACGGCGCGCTGGCCTGCCCGCGGCCTCGGACGCCCCCTGTGTCGGCGCGGGATTCCGAGTCATACTCGGCGGGGCCGTCGCGGGGCGTCGCGGCGACCTACGCGGAGAGGACCCGATCGTGGAAGCATCCCTGTTCGAAGCGCCGACCGACGTCGCCGGCGCCGTCGCACTCCTCGCCGGAGAAGAGGGCGCTCGCGTGCTCTCGGGCGGAACCGACCTGCTCGTCCAGATGCGGCTCGGCGCTGGCGCGCCGCGGATGTTCGTGGACGTGAAGCGGATCCCGCGACTCGCAGCCCTCCGCATCGACTCGACGGGCCTCGTCGTCGGCGCCGCCGTGCCCGCCGTCGAGATCTACGGAAACGAGCAGATCCGCAGCCTCTGGCCGGGGATCGCGGAAGCGACGGACCTGATCGGCTCGAGCCAGATCCAGGGCCGGGCCACCTGGGCCGGCAATCTCTGCAACGCCTCCCCCGCCGCGGACAGCGTCCCGGCCCTCGTCGCCTGCGGCGCGGTCGCCGTGATCGCGGGACCGAAGGGCGAACGCGAGGTGCCGGTCGGGTCGTTCACGAAGGGCCCGGGCAAGACCGTGCTCGAGCGCGGCGAGCTCGTCGTCGAGTTCAAGGTGCCCGCGCCTCCGCCCCACGCAGCGGATGCCTACCTCCGGCTGATCCCGCGCTCGGAGATGGACATCGCCGTCGTCGGTGCGGGCGTCTGGCTCGAGCTCGACGGGAAGGGCGTCGTCAAGGCGGCGCGGGTGGCGCTCGGGGCGGTCGCGCCGACGGTGCTCACGGTCGACGCGGCAGCAGCGGCGCTCGTCGGGTCGAAGCTCGAGGACGCGGCGCTCGAGGCCGCGGCCGCGGCCGCGAGTGCGGCGGCGACGCCGATCGACGACAAGCGCGGCACGATCGCCTACCGCAAGAAGATCGCGGGCGTGCTGACGAAGCGGGCGGCGAAGATCGCCTACGAGCGCGCGCAGGCGCGCTGAGGGCGCCGTCGGCCGAGGCGGAGAGGGGCCCGGTCGGCAGGCCGGGCGGACGAAGTGAGACCGGGGCGCGAGAGCGGAGCCCGGGCGGGAACGAGAGAGCGAGGGGACGCGTGGCGAAGATTCGAGTCGAGACGACGATCAACGGCGAGGATGTCGAGTTCCTCTGCGAGGGCCAGCAGAGCCTGCTCCAGGTGCTGCGCGGCGACCTCGGACTGACGGGCACGAAGGAAGGCTGTACGACGGGGGACTGCGGTGCCTGCTCCGTGATCCTCGACGACAAGCTCGTGCCGAGCTGCCTCGTGCTCGCCGCCGAGACCGCGGGACGCACGATCAAGACGATCGAGGGCGTCGCCCACGGCCAGACCCTCACGCCCCTCCAGCAGCAATTCCTCGAGCACGGCGCGCTGCAATGCGGCATCTGCACGCCGGGCTTCATCGTCGCGGCGGAGAAGCTCCTCGAGCGCAATCCCGACCCGACCGAGGCGGAGGCGCGCTACTACCTCGCGGGCAACCTCTGCCGCTGCACGGGCTACGACAAGATCATCCGGGCCGTGCTCGACGCCGCGGCCGTGATGCGCGAGCAGCGCGCCTAGCACGGCGTCGCGCGCGCGACGGAGTGCTGCCAGCCATGGCGACGGTCATCTTCTCGGCGGGCCAGAAGCACCTCACGGAGGGCGAGACCCGCGTCGAGATCGAGGCGGGCCGTGTCGACGCCTTGCTGCGCGAGCTCTACGCGCGCTTCCCGGCCCTCGATGGTCAGCTCGAGCACGCGGCGGTCGCGATCGACGGCGTGTTGCATCACGACGCACGCTACATCCGGCTCGGTCCCGACGCGGAGATCCACTTCGTGGGTGCGATCGCCGGGGGCTCCGGGGATGCCGTGACCGGCGGTGTGCCGGCCTTCGAGGATCCGAGCCTCGATCCGCTCGCGCACGCGCGACGCTGGCGCGAGGCGGGGCGCGGCGTCGCGATCGCGACGGTCGTGGCGACCTGGGGCTCGTCGCCGTGTCCGCCCGGGAGCCAGCTCGCGGTCGCGGAGGGAGGCGAGTTCGAGGGCTCCGTCTCGGGCGGCTGCGTCGAGGGCGCGGTCATCGAGGAGGCGGCGGCCGTGATCGCTTCGGGTGCGCCGCGGCTGCTGACCTTCGGCGTGGCGGACGAGACGGCCTGGTCCGTCGGCCTGGCCTGTGGTGGCGAGGTGCGGATCTTCGTGGAGCGGGTCGAGTGAAGCGCGCGAGCCTCGAGGCGCTGCTCGCGGCGCGCGACGAGCGGGCGACCTGCATTCGACTGGTCTGGCTCGCGGACGGGCGTGAGCGGCTCGTGACGTCGGCGGAGGCGCTCGCCGGGACGGGTGCCGCGACCGACTCGGATCCGCGTCTCGTCGCGGCGGTCGAGGAGGCGATCGTCTCCGGTCGGGGCCAGCTCGTCGAGCTCGACGGCGAGGCGATCTTCGTGCATCCCTTCGCACCCCGACCGCGCCTCGTGATCGTCGGCGCCGTGCACATCGCCCAGCACCTCGCCGTCCTCGCCCGCGACCTCGGCTACGGCGTCACGGTCGTCGACCCGCGCCAGGGCTTCCTGACGAAGGCGCGCTTCCCCGGCACGAACCTCGACCACGCCTGGCCCGAGGAGGCGCTCGCGCGCCACGGCCTCGACGCCCGCTGCGCCGTCGTCACCCTCAGCCACGACCCGAAGATCGACGAGCCGGCACTCGTCGCGGCGCTGCGCGCGCCCTGCTTCTACATCGGCGCTCTCGGCAGCCGACGTACCCAGGCGAAGCGTCGAGACCGCCTCGGGGAGGTGGGGCTCGACGAGGCGGCGCTCGCCCGCATCCACGGCCCGGTCGGCCTCGACATCGGCGCCCGCAGCCCCGCCGAGATCGCCGTCTCGATCGCGGCAGAGATGACCGCCTGCCTGCGCGGTCACGCGCCCGCACGCGGGTGAGCGACCCGCACGCACGATCCGATGCGCTGCGCGACGGCGTCATCGGTCTCGTACTCGCGGCGGGCGCTTCGACGCGGATGGGTCCCACGAATAACAAGCTGGTCGAGGAGGTCGACGGTCGCGCGATCGTGCGTCGGCCGGTCGAGGCGATGCTCGAGGCGGGTGTCCCGACCGTGCTCGTCGTCGCGGGCTTCGAAGCCGAGCGGGTCGAGGCCGCACTCGCAGGGCTCGCGTGTCGCGTGCTGCGGCACGCAGGCTGGGCCGAGGGCATGGGAAGCTCCCTCGCGTTCGGTGCACGCGAGGCCGCGCGGCGGGGGCCGTCGGCCCTGCTCGTCTGCGTCGGCGACCTGCCGGGCCTGCGCGCCGAGCACGTCCGCCCGCTGCTCGACGCCGTGCCCGAGGCCGAGCTCGCCCGCCGCATCGTCGTGCCGACCCACGCCGGCCGCCGCGCCCACCCCGTCCTCTTCGGCGCGTCCTTCCTCCCGGCGCTCGAAGCACTCGAGGGCGAGGTCGGCGGGCGCGCGGTGATCGAGGCGAATCCGGCCGCCGTGGTCGAGGTCGCGATCGCGGACGACGCCGGCCTGCGCGACGTCGACACGCCCGAGGCGCTCCGGGCCGCGCGCGCCCCGAAAACGACGCCTGTGTGAAACGCTTCACAGAGCGGGCCCTGGCGTGGGCCGTAGCCTCCGGATCGTGAGCCGCCGCGCGTCCGGGCGGTCGGAGGAAGTCGCCATGCCGATCTCGAAGCTCGTCCCGCCGTCCGTGCGTCTCGTCGCCCTGTTGCTCGTCTGCGGAGGCCTCGTCGTCGCGAGCGTGACGCGCGCCGACTCGGTCCTCGAGCAGTGGCGGTCGGGCCTCTCGGGCGCCCGCCTCACGGCCTACTCGGGCTCGGTCATCAGCTCGAACAGCTCGCTCACGACCCTCACCCTCTGCCGCTCCGGCCGCTTCCATCTCGACCGCGACGCGAGCTGGTCCGTGCCGGGGCAGGCCGGCGGGGCCTCCCGCGGCGTCGTCACGGGGCGATGGGGCGTCGAGTCGGCGGGCGGCGGGATCGTCGTCACCTACGAGACCGACGAGGGCGAGCGGGGCGCCTATCCCGTCTACCTCCAGGCGAACGGACGGGTGAATCTGGGCGGGGTCGCGTACGCCACCGAGCGTGGGGCGGCCGGCTGCTGACCGATCGCGCCTGTGGTAGCAATGGGAGCGGTCGCGCCCGTCGCGGCCGCACGCGGGCCCGGCGCCCCGTGCCTCGCACCCATCGCCCGTGATCGCCGCCGCGTGCGCCCGCCGCGCGCCGAGGCGACCCACGACCCCAGGAGAACCCCGTGGAAGAGATCCGCTTCGACGACATCGCCGCCCTCCAGAAGCACGTCAGCGAGGAGTTCGGCCCCTTCGGCGAGCCCGTCGACGTCACGCAGGAGATGGTGAACCAGTTCGCCGACGTGACCGGCGACCATCAGTGGATCCACATCGACGTCGAGCGCTGCAAGAAGGAGAGCCCCTTCGGCGGCCCGATCGCCCACGGCTTCCTGACGCTCTCGCTGCTCCCGATGCTGAACGCGAAGGGCAAGCCCGCCTACAAGACCGTCGGCGCGAAGAACGCCGTCAACTACGGCTCGGACAAGCTGCGCTTCCTGAGCCCCGTCCCCGTCCCCTCGAAGGTCCACGCGCGCATGCGCCTCGTCTCGGTCGAGGCGGGCAAGAAGGGCGTGCGGGTCGAGCAGGAGGTCGCGGTGCACGTCGTCGGTAACGACCGCCCGGCGCTCCTCTACAACATGATCACGATGCTCCAGGGCTAGGCGAAGCCATCGCGCCATGGCCGTCGCGCCCCATCCGCATTTCTCGGGCTGGCGGGTCTGCGCCTTCGCGGCATTGACCCAGGCCATCGCCATCGGCTTCACGCTCGGCACGGTCGGCGTCTTCGCCGCACCGATCGCGAGCGAGTTCGGCTCGACGGCGACGCAGTTCAACTTTGGCGTGGCGCTCTTCAGCCTCGTCATGAACGCGTCCATGCCGCTCGCCGGCCGGCTGCTCGATCGCGGCGCGATCCGGCTCGTGATGGCGATCGGCGCCGGGCTGCTCGCGCTCGGGCTGCTCGGGCTCGCGCAGGCGACGGCGCTCTGGCAGGTCGGCCTGCTCTTCGGCGTCGTCTGTGCGGTCGGGATGGCGATGCTCGGGCCGATGGCCTCGTCGACGGCGATGGCCATGTGGTTCGACCGGATGCGGGGGCGCGCGCTCGGCTTCGCGAATGCGGGCGGTCCGGCGGGCCCCGTCGTGATCGCGCCCCTCGCGGCATTCACGATCGAGGCCGTCGGTTGGCGCACGACGCTCCTGGGATTCGCGGCCATCACGCTGGTCGTGGGGCTGCCGGCGGTCTGGCTCGGGATCGTGGATCGACCGGCGGACGTGGGGCAGCAGCCGGACGGTGGGGACGCGTCGGCGTCTCAGGCGGCGGGCGAAGCGGGGGCCGAGGGGATCGCGGCGATCGGTGCCGACCCGGCAAGCGTCGGCGCGGCGACGCCGATCGCGGCGGCCGTCGAAGGGGCGGTCGCGACGCCCTGGGACGCATCGGCGATCCTGCGCTCGCGGGATTTCTGGCTGCTCGCCCTCGCCGCCGCCCCCTTCGGCGCGCAGGGCATCGTCGTCGGTGCGAACTCCATCCCCTACCTGATGCACCACGGCGCGACGGCCCAGGCGGCGGCGCTCGCGCCCTTCGCGATGTCGCTCGGGGCGATCGCGGGGCCGCTCGTGCTCGGCTCCCTCGCCGATCGCATCCATCCGCGATTGCTCTTCCTCGGCCTCTGCGGAGCACTCTGCCTCGCCTTCGGCGGATTGATGATCGGGCCGGGCTTCGTCGCGTCGCTCGCGCTGCTCGTGGTCTGCGGCGTGGTCGGCGGGTCGATGATGCCGGTCTACGGGGCCTTGATCGGGCGACTCTTCGGGGTCGCGGCCTTCGGGCAGGTGATGGGGCTCGCGGCGCTCGTGGGGATCCCGATGCTCTTCCTGACGCCGATCGGCTTCGGGCAGGCGGTCGATCGGACGGGGGGCTATGCGGCGGGATTGATGGGGCTCGTCGGGCTGATCGCCGTCGCGATGACGCTCTTCGCGCTGCTGCCGGCGGGTCCCGCGCGTCGGGCCACGCCTGTCGCCCTGCCCGCGATCGGCTAGGCCTCGCATATACTCGGCGCCGGCGTCGGAGCCCGGGCCGGCGCCTTGCGTGGGGGGACGCCGATTTGTACCCGATCCGACCGGCCCGCAACCTCGGCGACCCCTACCGCAATCCCGAGCTCTTCGAGTGGCTCGACAGCCTCGAAGGCGTGCCGGATTGGCTCGGGCCCGCCGAGACCGACGCCGAGCGGAAGGGCTGGGCGCCCTGGCAGAGGACGGGCAACCATTACTTCGGCCTCGCCGGCTCGACCCTGCCGGGCCTCGCCCTCGCCGGGCTGATCGCGCTCGCGGGTCAGGGACTCGCGGATCTGTCGGGTGCAGCGATGGGGCTCGAGAAGACGCCCGTCAGCCCGATCCTCGTCGCGATCCTCCTCGCACTCTTCGTGCGCAATGCGATCGGCCTGCCCACCGTCTACGAGGCGGGCCTCTCCCTCGCGCTCAAGAAGGTGCTGCGGATCGGCGTGGCCCTGCTCGGCATCCGCCTCTCGCTCGCGGCGACCGGCGCCATCGGCCTCGTGGCACTCCCCGTCGTCGTCGCCTGCATCGCGGCCGCCTTGCTCCTGGTGACGCGCCTCGGTCGCGCCGTCGGGCTGCCGCCGCGCCTTGCGACTTTGATCGCGGTCGGGACGGCGATCTGCGGCAACTCGGCGATCGTCGCGATGGCGCCCGTGATCGGCGCCGAGGACGACGAGGTCAGCTACGCGGTCGGCTGCGTCACGCTCTTCGGCCTGCTGGCGCTGCTCGTGCATCCCTACGTCGGCCATTGGCTCTTCGACGCGGATCCGACCCGGATCGGCCTCTTCCTCGGCACGGCGATCCACGACACGGCGCAGGTCGCGGGCGCCGGCATGGTCTACCTCGCGCAGTTCGGTACGCCCGAGGTGCTCGACGCGGCGACCGTCACGAAGCTGCAGCGCAACATGTTCATGGTCGCCGTGATTCCCTTGATGGCCGTGCTCTCGGCGCGGGATCGGAGTGCGGGGACGGGTGCGACCTCGGGACTCTCGCTGCGCCGACAGGTCCGGCAGGCGATTCCGGGCTTCGTGATCGGCTTCCTCGCGATGAGTCTGCTGCGCACGCTCGGCGATCTCGGGGCGCGGCCCTTCGGCGTGCTCGAGCCCGGGACCTGGCGGCAGCTCATCCACCTCGCGACGCAGACGGCGACGGTCTGTCTCGCAGTCGCGATGGCGGCGGTCGGGCTCGGCACGAGCTTCACGCGTCTGCGAGGGCTCGGGCTGCGGCCGCTCGGGGTGGGTCTGCTGGCGGCGCTGCTCGTCGGCGGCGTGAGCTACGGGATGATCCGGCTGGTCGCGGGGCCGCTTCTCGCGCGCTAGGCGAATCGCCCGCGCAGAGCCTCGGCGTCGAGCGCGCTCACGCCCGCGAGCTTCGCGACGGTCGCCTCGTCGGCGAGATCGCTCGCCGCGAGACGCGTCTGAAGCGCGAGCGCCGTCGAGAAGCTCTCGGTCGAGGTGTCGAGCATGCGCACTCGGGTCTTGCCCGTCTTCGGGTCGAGGATGTCGGCGAAGGGGATCGGGACGATGCGCCCGTTCTGGCGGGTGATCATCACGTGTCCCTGGCCGTCGAGGAGCGTACGGACGGCGCCCGCGCCGAGCTCGCGGGTGTAGTCCTGGTCGTAGGCGCAGGGCGGCACGCAACGCAGCTCGTAGCCGACGTCCTTGACGACGATCGTCGCCTTGATGCCGTGCTGGCCGAGCGCTTCCTGCACACGCGAGCGCACGAGATGACCGAGCGGGAACTCGGCGAGGCGCAGGTGGCCATGCTCGTCCCGGGGCAGGTCGGGTAGATGTGCGAGGTCGGCGGGATCGATCGACTCGCCGAGGCCCTCGGCGAGCACGACGACGCCGTAGGGTCGGCCCTGGGCCGTGCTCTTCAGGATCGTGCCTTCGACGCGGCGGGCGAGGGTATCGAGCGGGATCTTGCGACCACCGTACTCCTCGGCGACGACGGCGAGGGTCGCACTCGCGGAGGTGGCGGCGCCGAGGGCGAGATGGCCGGCGTTGCGGCCCATCATCACGATGAAGAACCAGCGTCCCGACGTGCGCGCGTCCTCCATGAGCGTGCAGAGCACCTCGGAGGCCTTCGCTCGGGCGGTCTCGAAGCCGAAGGTCGGGATGCCGGGCGGGAGGGGGAGGTCGTTGTCGATCGTCTTGGGGACGTGGGCGACCTTGAGCGAGTCGCCGGCGGCCTCGGCGACCGTGCGCGCCGAGAAGCAGGTGTCGTCGCCGCCGATCGAGATCAGATGGTCGATGCCGAGGCGGGCGAGGCCGTCGACCACGCGGTCGAGGTTCGCCGGGTCGCGGGTCGGATTGGCGCGGGAGGTGCGCAGGATCGAGCCCCCGAGCTCGTGGATGCGCAGCACGGCCTCGGCGTCGAGGTCCACGACGTGGTCGATGTCGCCCTTCATGAGCCACTCGAAGCCCTGGACGATGCCGAGCACGCGATGGCCGCGCTCGCGGGCGGCGAGGGTGGCGGCGCGGATCACGCCGTTGATGCCCGGGGCGGGGCCGCCGCCGACGACCAGTCCGAAGGTTGCCATGATTGCGCGACTCTCCTCGTCTTTCCGCCTCGTCGTCCGGTCGTCCGGCTCGGGGCGGCTCCCTCGTTCGGGCGCGGAAGCCTAGCCGGATCGGGCGATCGACGCTGCCTCGTGACGGTTCGGCAGAATGCGCGGGGCGCGTCGTGTGGATCGTCTGCGTTCCCGTCGTGCCGGGTTATCCTCGCGGCGGCACGCCCCTCGCCTTCGGGTCGTCGCGGGCTTCGCGCGGCGCAGGAGTACTCGATGTCGATCCATCGCGCGCCCCGGCTGCGCCCGTACGGGGTGGGGGCGAGGAGCCGTGTGACGAGGCGGGCCGCGCCCGCTCTCGTGGCGACGATCCTCGTCGGCCATTCGCTGTTCGGCTGCGGGACCGTCGACCGTTCGCTGCAGCGACGCGTCGCGACGACGGCGGAAGGGCTCGCCCCGGCGGTCGACGACGATGAAGGGGTCGTCCGCGAAGCGCTCGAGGCAGCCGAGGGGCGTGATCGGCCCCAGGACCTCGAGATCCCCGCGGACGGCGATCTAGACGACTTCGCGCGGCTTGCCCTCGATCGCAACCCGTCGATCCGTCGTGCGATCCGTGACATCCAGGCGATGGGCTACCGCGTGCCGCAGGTGACTTCCCTCGCGGACCCGATGCTCACGTTCCTCCCGCCGACGGGAGACATGGTCGAGACGGCGGCGGGGATGATGGATGCGCAGATCGGTGTCACGCAGCGGATTCCGTTTCCGGGTCGCCTGACGCGACGAGGCAAGATCGCCGAACGCGAGGTCCTGATCGGCTTCGCGAAGCTGGCCGACGTCCGGATCCGGGTCGCGGCCGACACGGCCCGCGCGTACTACGAATACCGTCTGACGAACGTATCGATCGACATCACGCGATCGAGTCAGGATCTGCTCGCCCGGATTCGCGACGTCGCAGCGGCGAGATATCGGACGGGGGCTGCGACGCAGCAGGACGTGCTGCGCTCCGAGGTCGAGATCTACGCCCTGACGAACGAGCTGATCACCCTCGATCAACGCCGCGCGACGGCGAGGGCGCGCTTGAACGTCCTGATGGATCGTCCGGTCGACGCCGATCTGCCCGCGCCGAAGGCCTTCGATCTGCAGGCGGTGGACTGGAAGCTGGATGCCGCGATGGACCGGGCGGTCGACTCCAATCCGCGACTCGTCGGCCTGCGCGAGCAGATCCGCAGGGATCTCGAGTCGATCCGTCTGGCGAAGCTCGAGTACCTTCCCGACTTCAGCGTCGGCGTCAGCTACGCGTTCATCGGCTCCGGCATCAGCCCCGTCGCGACCGGCGACGACAACTGGAGCCTGCCGATCGGCCTGACCCTGCCGATCTGGTGGCAGCGCATCCGTGCGGGCGTCCTCGAAGCGAATGCCCGGACGCTGTCGTCGGTCGAGGCGCTCGAGGAGACCCGCAACGCGGTCGCCTTCGGTCTCCAGGACACGCTGGTCCAGATCGACACGCAATACCGACAGGCCGTGCTCTTCCGGGACCTGATCGTGCCGCGCTCCCTGCAGGCCGTCGAAGTCAGCACGGCCGCCTATCAGGCTGGCGAGATCGGCTTCTCCGAGCTGATCGAGAACTGGCGGAACTGGCTCGAGTTCTCCCTCGACTACCATCGCGCCCTGGTCGGGCTCGAGCAGCGATTCGCCGACCTGCAGCAGCTGGTCGGTGCGAGCCTTCCGCGCAACGCCGCCGGGCCGACCGACGAAACGACCGGGATGCCGACGGCCGCGCCGAACGGCGGCTCCGCGGCCGAGGGGGACCTCCGATGAAGCGCCGATCGATCCTCGTCGTGTCGCTCCTCGCGGTCCTTGGCGTCGGCCTGCTGCTCTGGATGGCGACTCGCAGCTCGCCGCCGGTGGGCGCGCCGGAGTACGTCCATGCCGAGGCGACCGATTCCGCGCAGAGCCGGGAAGGGACGACCTGGTATACGTGCGGAATGCATCCGGAGGTCGTGCAGGACCATCCCGGCGACTGCCCGAAATGCGGTATGAAGCTGCAGCCGATGGCCGCCGACCGAGCGGCGGCGATGGGGCTTTCGAAGGCGGATGGGCCGGTCGGGTCGTCGGGCGAGCGCAGGGTCCTCTATTGGAAGTCGTCGATGAATCCGGGGGAGATCCACGACGAGCCTGGCCAGGACTCGATGGGGATGGATCTGATTCCGGTCTACGCGGACGAGGCGGCCGACGCGGCGGCGATCCGGATCGATCCGGTGACCGAGCAGGACATGGGCGTGCGGATCGACGAGGTGGTGCGCGGGCCCGTCGCGCGGACCGTGCGCACCGTCGGCATCGTCGACTACGACGAGACGAGCCTCGCGGCCCTGAACACCAAGGTCGATGGTTGGGTCGAGAAGCTCTACGTCGACCAGACGGGCGTCCAGGTGCACGCGGGGGATCGCCTCTTCGAGCTCTACTCGCCGGCCCTCTTCTCGGCGCAGGAGGAGTATCTGGCCGCGCTCGCCAACGTCCGGGACGAGGAGGTGCCCGGAGTGCCCTTCGCACGGGCCCACTCGGAAGGGCTGCTGCGCGACGCGCGCACGCGGCTCGAGTTCTTCGACATCTCGAAGGCGCAGATCGCGGAGCTCGAACGTACACGCAAGGTGCAGAAGACCCTGACGCTGCATGCACCCTTCACGGGCATCGTGACCGAGAAGAACGTGATCGAGGGGCAGAAGGTCACGGCAGGAATGGAGACGTTCCGGATCGCGGACCTCTCGAGCGTCTGGGTGATCGGCAAGGTCTACGAGCAGGACGTCCCCTACGTCCACGTCGGTCAGGAAGCCCTCATGACGCTCACGTATCTGCCGGGCAAGACCTTTCGCGGACGCGTGACCTACATCTATCCCTACCTCGAGGCGAGCGAGCGCGAGGTGCCCGTGCGGATCGAGTTCCACAACCCGGGCTACGAGCTGAAGCCCGGGATGTACGCGACGCTCGAGCTGACGAGCGAGATCGCGGAGGAGGCCACGCTGGTCCCCGATCTCGCGGTCATCCGGACCGGGCGTCGGAACGTCGCCTTCGTCATGACCGAGCCGGGGCGCTACGAGGCCCGCGAGGTCGAAGTGGGGGCGCGGACGGGGGACGACCATCTCCAGGTCCTGTCGGGACTCGCGGTCGGAGAGAAGGTCGTCGTGTCGGGACAATTCCTGCTCGACTCGGAGAGCCGGCTGCGCGAGGCAGCGATCAAGTTCCTCGAGCCCGGCGCGGTGGACGGTGCGACACCCGTGAAGTCGGCGACCGATCGGGCCTCGCGGCCCATCGCGAAACACGGGCACGAAGACGATCTCCTCTACGTCTGTCCCATGCCGGAGCATACGAACGTCCTCTACGACGAGCCCGGTCGGTGCCCGATCTGCGGCATGGAGCTCGTTCCGGTCGCTCGACACGACGGTCAGATCGAGCAGCCCCGCATCTCGCACTGGACGTGTCCGATGCCCGAGCATGCCCACGTCCACGCCGAGGGACCCGGCAAATGCCCGATCTGCGGCATGTCCCTCATCCCGGTCACGGATTCGTCGAAGCCAGAGCGAGCGCCCGCGCCGGCGAAGGAAGTCGGAGTCGATCGTGCGCCGTGATGCGCGCGGCCCGATCGCCGAGCCGACCCTCGCGGCGCCGCGACGATCGTGCGTCGGAGGTGTGCGATGATCGCGCGCATCATCCGCTTCTCGATCGAGAACAAGCTGGTCGTCCTGCTGATGGGGCTGGCGATCGGGCTGGGCGGCTATCACGCGGCGAGTCGAACGCCCCTCGATGCGATTCCCGACCTCTCCGACGTGCAGGTGATCCTCTTCACCGAGTACCCGGGGCAGGCGCCTCGGATCGTCGAAGATCAGATCACGTACCCGCTGACGACGAAGATGCTCTCGGTGCCCTACGCGAGCGTCGTCCGGGGATACAGCTTCTTCAACTACTCGTTCGTCTACGTGATCTTCGAGGACGGCACCGACCTCTACTGGGCGCGCAGCCGCGTGCTCGAGTACCTGAGCCAGCTGCAGGGACAGCTGCCGCGCGGCGTGACGCCGACGCTGGGGCCCGACGCGACGGGCGTCGGCTGGGCGTTCATGTATGCGTTGAACAGCGACACGCGGGATCTGCAGGAGCTGCGCAGCCTGCAGGACTGGTACCTGAAATACGAATTGACCGCCGTCGAAGGCGTCTCCGAGGTCGCCAGCCTCGGCGGCTTCGTCAAGCAGTACCAGGTCACCGTCGACCCCGAGAAGCTGCGCGCGTACGACGTCCCGCTCTCCCGGGTCCGGACCGCGATCCAGCGCTCGAACGACGAGGTCGGCGGGCGCGTGATGGAGATGTCCGAGACCGAGTACATCCTCCGCGTGAAGGGATACGTCTCCGACCCGGAAGAGCTGGCGCAGGCCGCCGTCGGCGCACGGCCCGACGGAACCCCCATCCTCGTCTCCGACCTCGGCCGCGTCGAGCTCGGGCCCGAGATGCGGCGGGGCCTCGCCGAGTGGAACGGCGAGGGCGAGACCGTGGGGGGCGTCGTCGTCGTCCGATCGGGTGCGAACGCGCTCGAGGTCATCCGGCGGGTCAAGGAGAAGCTGGCCGAGCTGAAGCGCGGGCTACCCGAGGACGTCGAGATCGAGATCGCCTACGACCGATCGGGGCTGATCGAGCGATCCGTCGAGACCCTGCGCGGGAAGCTGATCGAGGAGTCCCTGGCCGTCTCGCTCGTCTGCGTCGCCTTCCTCTTCCATTTCAGGAGTGCACTGGTCGCGATCCTGACGCTCCCGATGGCCGTCCTGATGGCCTTCATCGTCATGTACGCACAGGGCATCGGGGCGAACATCATGAGCCTCTCCGGAATCGCGATCGCGATCGGGGCCATGGTCGATGCCGTGATCATCATGATCGAGAATGCCCACAAGCATCTCGAGCGCGATCGCGACCGCAAGCCGCATTGGGACATCATCCGTGACGCGTCGATCGAGGTCGGGCCGACGCTCTTCTACTCGCTGCTCGTGATCACCGTGAGCTTCGTGCCGGTCTTCACGCTCGAGGCGCAGGAGGGTCGGCTCTTCAAGCCGTTGGCCTTCACCAAGACCTATTCGATGGCGGCCGCGGCGTTCCTCTCGATCACGCTCGCCCCCGTCTTGATGGGGTATCTGATCCGCGGTCGGATCCTCTCCGAGGATCGGAACCCGATCAATCGCTTCCTGGTCGCGGTCTATCACCCGATCATCGAGTCGATCCTGCGCCACAAGCGGGCGTGTTGGGCGATGATCGGCGTCGCGGCCCTCGCCGTGGCCGGAACGTGGTGGCCCTGGAGCCGCCTCGGCTCCGAGTTCATGCCGCCGCTCTACGAGGGCGACCTCCTCTACATGCCGACGACGCTGCCCGGCATCTCCGTCACCAAGGCGCGAGAGGTCCTGCAGCAGACCGACCGGATCATTCGTGCCTTTCCGGAAGTGCATCACGTCTTCGGCAAGGTCGGTCGGGCGGAGACGGCGACCGATCCGGCGCCGCTCACGATGATCGAGACGACGATCACGCTGAAGCCCGAGGAGGAGTGGCCGGCGGTCGATGTCCTCGACATGGACGGGCGCAAGCTCGCTCATCGCCCGCGTACGCCCGACGAGCTGGTCGACGCGCTCAACGCCGCGATCCGGTTCCCCGGCGTCACGAATGCCTGGACGATGCCGATCAAGACGCGGGTCGACATGCTCTCGACCGGTATCAAGACCCCCGTCGGCATCAAGGTCTCCGGACCCGATCTGGACACGCTGCAGGAGATCGGCGAGCAGGTCGAGACGGTGCTGCGAGGGGTGCCCGGGACCCTCAGCGTCTATGCCGAGCGGGTCGTCGGGGGCAACTACGTCGACTTCACGATCGATCGCGAGCAGATCGCGCGGTATGGCCTGACGCTCCGGGACGTGCAGGACGTGATCGCCACGGCAATCGGCGGAATGAACGTCTCGACCACGGTCGAAGGTCTCGAGCGATACCCGATCAACCTCCGCTACCCCCGCGAGCTGCGCGAGAACCTCGATCAGCTCCGGGAGATCGTCGTGCCGACGCCACTCGGGCAGCACATCCCGCTCGGTCAGCTGGCGACGCTCGAGGTCGTGAAGGGCCCCCCCGGCATCAAGAGCGAGAACAGCCGCCCGAATACCTGGATCTACGTCGATCTGCGCGGCATCGACGTGGGGCGCTACGTCGAGCGCGCACGCGAGGTCGTCGACGAAGCGATCGCGAAGGGCGAGATCACCCTCCCTGCCGGCTACAACCTCGTCTGGTCCGGCCAGTACGAGTACATGCAGAGGGCGCAGGAGCGGCTGCTCGTCGTCGTCCCGATCACCCTCCTGATCATCGTCCTGATCATCTACCTGAACACGCGCAGCGTCGTCGAGACCGGCATCGTGATGCTGGCCGTGCCCTTCAGCCTGGTCGGCGCGATCTGGCTGATCTGGGCGCTCGGGTACAACATGAGCGTGGCCGTGTGGGTCGGCATCATCGCGCTGGCGGGGCTCGACGCCGAGACCGGCGTCGTGATGCTTCTCTATCTGAACGTGGCCTACGACGACTGGAAGAAGCGGGGCGCGCTCGAGACGACCGGGGACCTACGGCAGGCCATCCATCACGGCGCCGTGCAGCGGGTCCGGCCCAAGGCCATGACGGTCTCGGTGATCCTGGCCGGCCTGATGCCCATCCTCTGGAGCCACGGGACGGGCGCGGACACGATGAAGCGGATCGCCGTCCCGATGGTCGGGGGCGTGACGACGTCGTTCCTGATGGAGCTGCTGGTCTACCCCGCGATCTACTTCGTGTGGCGGGGTTGGTCCCTGCCGGAGGGCGCGGCCACGTCGCGACCGGAGTGACGCGTTCACCCGTCAGCGTCGTTGCGCGCCGATCACCGTCGCCGCCATCACGAGGGGCTCGTCGCTCGTGACGCGCCAGGCGTGGCGGGTGCCGCGCTGGACGACGCAGTCGCCCCCGCGCACGACCTCCTTGCGCCCGTCGTCGAGCTCGAGCTCCGCCTCGCCCGACAGGATCACGACGTAGTCGATCGTGTCCGTCGTGTGCATCTCGGGATCCTCGGCGTCGAAGAAGCGCGCGATGTCGGCGGGCATCTCGTGGTGCACGTCGCCCATCGCCGCCCGCGCAGTCCGTCCCGGCACGCTCACGACCTTGAAGGCCGTCTCGCCCTCGGCGGGGAAGTAGCCGATCGCAGCCGGCTTCGCGGCGTCCGTCGGATCCGGCACGGAGAGCGCGCCGCGGGTCGACCACAGCTCGTAGCTGCCCGGCGAGGTCTCGCGCGGCGGCCTGCCCGCGTGGGAGAAGACGGCGCGGCCCTTCGCATCGTGGCCCGTGATCAACAGCTTCATTCGGGTTCCTCCTTCGGGCGTCGATTCTGGCAGAATCGAAGGTCGGGAGACAACGACTCCGCACAGGGCCGGGAGGCCAGGGGGCAAGGAGACGCACATGGGACCTTCGGAAGGCGGGACGCGACGGGTCCTCGTGACGGGCGGCACCCGCGGCATCGGAAAGGGCATCGTGCGCGAGTTCGCGCGGGCGGGCTTCGACGTCGCCTTCACGGGCCGCACCCTGCGCGAAGGGGAGGGGCGCGAGCAGGACGAGACGGGTCGGCTCACGCCCCTCGAAGGGAGCCTCGAGGCGACGACGGCGCTCGTCGAGGCCGAGGGGCGCCGCCCGCTCGCGATCCAGCTCGACCTGCTCGATCCCGCCTCCGTCGACGCGGGGGCGAAGCGCGTGCTCGAGGCATGGGGCGGCGTCGACGTGCTCGTGAACAACGCGATGTACGAGATGGGCCGGTACACGAACGCCTGGATCCGGGACACGCCGCTCGCCGAGTTCGCGGCGAAGATGCAGGCGAACTTCCTCGCGCCCGTCTCGCTGATCCAGCACTTCCTGCCCGGCATGCTCGAGGCGGGGCGGGGTGTCGTCCTCAACCTGTCGACGCGGCACAACTACCAACGGCAGGGCGGTCCGCCGGGTCGCGGTGGCGCGAGCGTCTCCTACAACTGCTCGAAGGCGGCCTGCGGCAAGCTCGCCGACGGACTCGCGGCGGAGCACGGACGCGACGGCATCCTCGCCTTCGACGTCGATCCCGGACCCGTCCTGACCGAGCGCTACTTCACACAGGGCCATCGCCTCGGCTACCCGCGCTCGCTCTTCTGCCCGGTCGAGGTGCCGGCTCGCGCCTGCCTCTGGCTGGCGACCGAGGAGGAGGCCCGCCGCTACAACGGCCAGCATTTCATGGCCCAGGAGTTCGTGCGCGCCCGGGGACTCTGCGAGCCCTGGGAGTCGAGTCTGCCGATGAACGCACGCTGGTCGCCGACGGCGATCCTCGACTGGAGGGAGCCGGGGAAGGGGCGTGCGCAGGACAGGTAGGCCTGGCTGGATACCCCCCGCCTGTATACGCTCCCGCGACGCAGTCCAGGACCCGTGATGAGGCGACGAAGCGCCTCCGTCGGATCGCCGGCCAGGTGGCCGGGATCGAGCGCATGATCGAGGAAGACCGCTACTGCGTGGATGTGCTCCTGCAGGTGGAGGCGGTCCGCGCGGCCCTCGACGGCCTCGGCAAGCTGCTCCTCGAGGGCCACGTCGAGACCTGCGTCTCCGACGCGATCGCCTCGGGCCGGTCGAAGGAGCGCAAGCAGAAGGTCGACGAGCTGATGGAGGTCTTCGCGCGCTTCGCGCGTATCGGAGGGCGATAGGATGAGCGCATCCGAGACCGAGGCGATCGATCCCGTCTGCGGGATGACCGTCGATCCGAACGGCCCACGCCAGCACGTCCATGCCGGGACGACCTATCACTTCTGCGGCGATCGCTGTCTTGCGCGCTTCCGCGAGGACCCGGAGTCCTTCCTACGGCCGGTCGAGGAGCGCGATGCGCCGGCGGCGGCCGAAGGCGTCCTCTACACCTGTCCGATGGATCCCGAGATCGTGCGGGACGAGCCGGGCCCCTGCCCGATCTGCGGGATGGCGCTCGAGCCGATGACGCCGAGTGCGACGGACGAAGAGAGTCCGGAGCTCGCGGACATGACGCGTCGCTTCCTGGGCTCGCTCGTCTTGACGTTACCGGTCTTCGCGATCGCGATGGTCGAGATGTGGCCGGGCAATCCGCTCTCGAGACATTTCTCCCCCCGCAGCCTGATCCTCGCGCAGCTCGTGCTCGCGACGCCGGTCGTGCTCTGGGGCGGCCGGCCCTTCTTCGAGCGGGGCTGGATCTCCCTCCGGACGGGTCATCTCAACATGTTCACGCTGATCGCGATCGGGAGCGGCGCGGCCTGGAGCTACAGCGTGATCGCGACCGTTGCACCCGGCCTCTTCCCCGACTCCTTTCGGGGGCACGGCGGGCACGTCGCGGTCTACTTCGAGGCGGCGGCCGTGATCGTGACCCTCGTGCTGCTCGGCCAGGTGCTCGAGCTCCGCGCGCGCCATCGCACGGGCGCCGCGATCCGCGCGCTGCTCGGCCTCGCGCCCCGCACGGCTCGGCGTCTGCGGGCGGACGGGGGCGAGGAGGACGTGTCCCTCGACGCGATCGCCGTCGGCGATCGGCTGCTGGTCCGACCGGGCGAGAAGGTGCCGGTCGACGGGCGGGTGATCGACGGCGAGAGCGCGGTCGACGAATCGATGATCACGGGTGAGCCGATGCCGGTGACGAAGCGCGTGCACGACGACGTGACCGGGGCGACCGTGAACGGGACGGGATCGCTCGTGATCGAGGCGGAGCGGGTGGGCGCTGCGACCGTGCTCGCGCAGATCGTGCGGATGGTCGCCGAGGCCCAGCGCAGCCGCGCGCCGATCCAGCGCGTGGCCGACGTCGCGGCGGGCATCTTCGTACCGAGCGTGCTGGCGGTCTCGGTCGCGACCGCGATCGCCTGGGGCCTCTTCGGGCCCGAGCCGCGCATGGCCTACGCCCTCGTGAACGCGGTCTCGGTCCTGATCATCGCCTGCCCCTGCGCGCTCGGTCTGGCGACGCCCATGTCGATCATGGTCGCGACGGGGCGGGCCGCGACCGAGGGCGTGCTCTTCCGCGACGCCGAGGCGATCGAGCTGCTGCGGGAGGTCGACACGATCGTCGTCGACAAGACCGGCACGCTCACGGAGGGCCGTCCGCGACTCGTCCACGTCGTCGCCGCATCGGGCGTCGAGGAGCGCGAGCTGCTCGGCCTCGCCGCGGCCCTCGAGCGTCGCAGCGAGCATCCCCTCGCGCGCGCGATCGTCGAGGGCGCTCGGGATCGGGGGGTCGCGATGCGCGAGGTCGAGGGCTTCGAGTCGCGCACGGGGCTCGGTCTGGTCGGTCGGGTCGACGAGCGGACGGTCGGCGTCGGCAACCGCAAGCTCCTCGAGTCGCTCGGTGCGGACGCGGATGCGGCAGCGCTCGACGAGTCGGCCCACGCGATGCGCGCCGAGGCGCAGACCGTCGTCTTCGTCGCAGTCGACGGTCGGCTCGCCGGGCTGATCGGCGTGGCGGATCCGATCAAGGCCTCGACGCCGGATGCGCTCGCGGGTCTGCGCGACGAGGGGCTGCGGATCGTGATGCTGACCGGCGACGATCGCACGACGGCCGAGGCGGTCGCGCGGCGGCTCGAGATCGACGAGGTCGTCGCCGACGTCCTCCCGGACCAGAAGGCGGAGACGATCCGGCGACTCGAGCAGGAGGGCCGGGTCGTGGCGATGGCGGGGGATGGGGTGAACGACGCACCGGCCCTCGCGCAGGCGCGGGTCGGGATCGCGATGGGAACGGGGACGGACGTGGCGATGGAGAGCGCGGGCGTGACGCTGGTCGGAGGCGATCTACGTGGCGTGCTGCGCGCGCGACGGCTCTCCCGGCTCACCCTGCACAACATCCGGCAGAACCTCTTCTTCGCGTTCGTCTACAATGCGATCGGCGTGCCGGTCGCTGCCGGAGTGCTCTATCCCGTCTTCGGGCTGCTCTTGAGCCCGATGTTCGCGGCGGCGGCGATGAGCCTGAGCTCGGTCTCCGTGATCGGGAACGCGCTCCGGCTGCGCCGGGCGGAGATCTAGACGAAGCGCGGCTCGCGCGGGCCGGCAGGGAGGAGGCGGAGATGTCGGCAGCTGCGATCGGACGGGACACGACCTTCGGCACCTATCGCCGGGCCGGCCTTCCACCGGTCGACTTCGACGCCTTCCATCGCGAGGAGCTGCCGCGTCGTCTCGAGGCGGGCGGGAGCGATCGCGTGGCCTGGGACGTCGAGGGCCGGCGCCCGATCGCGATCACGCTGCCCGGCGGACGCGCCTATAGCTATCGCTGTCGGAACGGTCGGGTGACGATCGAGGCGGGCATCGCCTCGGACGCACGAACCGTGCTCGAGCTCGTCGACGAGGAGTCCTGGCGCGACTACCTCTACGAGTATCGGACGCGTTTCGGCCTCCTCTACAGCCACGCGGTCCGCTTCCTGCGCGGGGACTTCGAGAGCTGGGACGACTGGGAGCCGGCGATCCGATGTCTCTACTCGGGGAGACCGATCTACGATCCGGCGTCCCTCGACTTCCGCGATCTCGCGGGGCGCCCCCTCGATCTCCACCATCGCTTCGAGGTCGGTGACGACCCCGAGGAGATGTCGCACTTCCTGCGGCAGACGGGCTACCTCGTCGTGCGCCGCGCCTACGATCCGTCGCTCGTCGCGGAGCTCGGCCGTGAGCTCGACCGCGTCACGGCCGAGGCCGTCGAGGGCGAGCTCTCGTCCTGGTGGGCGTCGGACGCGAAGGGGGAGCGCTTTCCCTACCGGCTGACCTACCTCTCCGATCGCAGCGAGACGATCGCCGGGCTCTACGACCATCCGCGCACCCGGGCGCTCGTCGGCCTCGCGAAGGAGGAGGTCGTGCCCGTCCCGGATCGGATCGAGGGCATCCTCGCGGTCGTGAAGAAGGAGGGGCTCGAGGACGATGCGACGGGCTTCGCGAACCTCGCCTATCACACGGATTGCGGCTTCGGGGCCTGCCACGTGACCTGCCCCTGCGCGCTCGTGGGGATCCAGGTCGATGCGGCCGGGCCTTCGAGCAGCCAGCTCGTCATGATGGCCGGAAGCTGGGGCAAGGCCTATCACAACGTGCCCGGCGACATCACGCCCGAGCGCTATCCCCTCGTCGCCCTCGAGACCGAGCCGGGCGACGCGACCGTGCATTTCGGCTGCGGCCTGCACGCCGGACCACCGCCGACCGGCCCCAACCGCCGCCGCACGATCTACCTGCAGCACTACCATCCGCGCGCGAAGGATCTGATCGGCGCGTATCAGGGCTACAACCAGATCATGCCCGGCTACGGCGAGGGCGACATCCCGAACATCGAGGAGATGCGCGAGCGGGTCGAGGCCTAGGGCAGACCCGCGCCCTGTGCCTCCGCGCGCGAGTCGGAGCGGTCCACGAAGACGAGGCGCCGACCGGCCGGGCAGCCCGGTCCGATCGGCGCTCGTCCTCGCGAGGCCTCGTCGTGCGTGTCAGCAGCCCGCGGCCGATCCGGCCGCGTTCGTGCAGATGTTGCCGCCGCCGTCGATGCCCGAGAAGACGGGATCGGTGCCGAGGTTGTCGAGCACGCTGTTGAGGAAGAAGGTCGCCGTCGGGTTGAGCGACATGCCGCCGAGCCGATTGCCCATCGCGTAGCTGCGATCGACACTGCTGTTGAGGTTGGCGAGGACGCCGTAGTCGTCGTTCTGCGACGCGTTGCACTGGGTCACGTGGCTGTGGTTCTGGACCGTGATCCCGCTCGTGCCGTTGCGCTGGGCGCTCACGTTCTGGACCTCGCTCCCGTCGCCGAAGAGCTGGACGCCCACGAAGGCATGCTCGTTCACGCTGAGCGAGTCCGCGCGGGTGCCGAGGGCCGAGGAGACGACGCCGTTGAAGAAGCCCTTGATGATGCCGCTGCGGATCGTGACGTCGTTGCTCCCGACCGAGACGAGGACACCCTGGCCCGGGACGTGGCCCGTGCAGGTCACGGCGTAGGTGGAGGGGTTCCGGGTGCAGGTCCCCGGGCCCGCCATGAAGAAGCCGCGGAGATCAAGGTCGACGTTCGAGGAGTCGATCTCGATCGCGTTCACGCTCCCGTCGGCGCCGGTCTTGATCAGGTTGCCCGTGAGCCGGTAGCTGCCGGGCGCCGTAATGACGTAGGGGAAGCCGCCATTCGCATCGACGACGGCCTGGTTGATCTCGATGAAGCCCTGGGCGGACGCACCGGACGCGACCAGCAGGAGGCTCGCCAGGCAGGCGAGCAGGCCTGCGGTCGAGACGTGGCGGAAGGAGGGGGACGGAGTTCCGATTCGAAAGGTCATGTCGTTCTCCCTGGCGCGTCGGCCGCTCGGCGTCGGCGCATGGTTCTCGGAGGCGAGTCGCGCCCGGTGACTTCCGGGTCGATTCAAGCGGTGGCCGGACGACGCTCCGCGCGAACGCGCGCGCGGAGACCTGCGAGGAGCGCCGCGCCGGCGGCGACCGGCAGCACTACGCCCGGCTCGGGCACGGCCACGATGTCGGTCGCGGCGAGCGCGGGATCCCGCGCCGAGCCGTCGAAGGCGAGGGACCAGACGCCCGAGCTGCGATCGAGCTCGAGCAGATCCTCGTCCTCGAAGGAGATGCCGCCGACCTCGCCCGGCGTGTCGAAGGAGAGTCGAAGCCGATTCCCGACCGGGTCGTAGCTCGCTGCATCGACGTCGAGTGCAGTCGGTACGCCCTCCGCCGACCCATCGAAGAAGGGCGCGAAGCCCGCGCCGTTCCAGAGCACGAGATCCTCGTCGTCGACGAAGAGCCCCGGCAGCTCGACGCTCGTGTCGAAGGAGAGCAGCAGCTCGCCCGAGGCCGTGCGGGCCAGGGCGTCGATCGCAACGCTTTGCGGAACACCTGCCGCACTCCCATCGAGCTCGAGGACCAGGCCCGCGCCGGTAGCCCGCACGACGTCCTGTCGCATCGCGTAGGTCGGGCCCGGGAGCTCGATGGCGATGCGAGGGACGAAGAGCGTGTCGCCGTTCGAGTCGGCCTCGTAGGCCGCGAGGCCGCTCGTCTCGGGCAGTCCGGCGACGGGGACGGCCGAGAGCGGGCCCGCGCCGGAGTCGTTCACGAGGTCGCGTGGCGTGAGGAACACGCCGCTCGCCTCGATCGCGCCGTCCGGGACGTAGACCCATTGGGCGACGGCCGGTGCTGCGGCCGACAGGAGCAGAGTCGAGGCGAAGAGGAGCCGGACCACCCGGCGCCCTCCACCCGCTCTCCGGGTTTCGTGTGTCATGACGGATCCTCCCGATCGAGCCGTACGGTCGGCTCCGGCAGGTCGGTCGACCGCTCGGCGGGCGACGCGCCCGCCTGCGGTCGGGAGGCGGCGAGGATCTCGAGGAGCCGGATGCCCGACTCGAAGCGCATACGCTCCGATGTCGACGTCCGCTCGATCTCGCCCTGCAGCTCCGCAGCGGAGTGCGAGGATCGATCGAGCCAGATCACGAAGCTCTCTCGCGGAAGCCTTCGTCGCGAGCCCGATTCGCCTGCCATGAAGCGAGGATGGGGCAGGGCCGTGACCGGGGGGCGATCGGGAAAGCGCTTCCGGAACGGGGAGTTGGGTCGGACTAGCGTCGCGCGAGTCGGCCGGGGCGGGCGCCCGTGTCGCGGCCCTCGCGGCTCGTGACCGCGCCCGCGACGATCGTCGCTTCGAAGCCGTGTGCGCCCTGGAGCAGGCGCGGCGCGCCGCTCGGCAGGTCGTGCTCGATGCGCGGCGCCTCGAGACCGATCCGCTCGCGGTCGATCACGTTCAGGTCCGCGCGGCGGCCGACCTCGATGATGCCGCGGTCGCAGAAGCCGTAGAGCTCGGCGGGATCCCGCGTGAGCTTGCGGATCGCGGTCTCGATCGGGATGCGCGGTCCGCGGGTGCGTTCCCGCACCCAGTGCTCGAGCATGTAGGTCGGGTAGCTCGCGTCGCAGATCACGGTCACGTGCGCGCCGCCGTCGCCGCCGCCGACGAGGGTGCCCGGTCGCGAGATCATCTCGTGCACGACGTCGAGGCTGCCCTCGGCGTAGTTGCCCATGTAGACGTGCAGGAAGCCCGAACCGCCCATCGCCTCGGCCGCGTCGCAGAGCGCGTCGTAGACGACTTCGTCGGCCGTTGCGTTCGTCTTGCGTTGGCGCGCGGCGAGGCTCGCGGCCGGATCGGGCTCGGCGAGCGACGGCGTCGTCGGGAGGTAGGTGCTGCCGAGGCTGCTCGTGATGATGCGATGCGCGTGCTCGAACATCGGCGTCTCGATCGGCTCCGAGACGATCCGCGCGCGACGGGAAGGATCGCGCAGCAGGGCGACCCGTTCGGCGAGCGGGCGGTCGGCGACCTCGACGTAGCTCTTGCGGTCGCTGAAGGGATGGAAGGTGTCCCAGGAGAGGAGCAGGCCGCCGGGCCGATTGATCGTCATGGGCACGAGCCTGGCGCCTTCGGCGTTCGCCGCGTCGGCTCGGGCGAAGATCTCGCGCCAGAGGCCGGGCTGCACGTTGTTCTGGGCGATCGTGAAGACGATCGTGCAGCCGGTCTCGAGGCTGAGTGTGCGATAGAGCTCGACCTCGCGGCGGAAGCCGTCCGGGTCCTCGCCCATCAGTCCGGCCGGCACGACCTGGAAGAGCGAGCAGCCGCCCTCGCGCAGGCCGTGCAGGATCGCCGCGATCTCGCGCGTCTCGGCGAAGGTGCCGGGCACGGCCTCGCCCGAGGTCGACGTGTGGAGTGCGATGCGATTGCTCGAGAAGGCGATCGCCCCGGCCTCCGCCGCCTCGCGGGCGAGGGCGGCCATCGTGCGGATCTGCTCCGCCGAGGCGGGTGCGTTCGGATCCGCGCCCGCGCCGAGGGCGAAGGTGCGCAGCGCGCCGTGGGGCAGCTGGGCCGCGACGTCGAGGCTGCGCGGCATCCGGTCGAGCGCGTCGAGGTACTCGGGGAATCCCTCCCAGGCCCATCGGATCCCGTCGTGCAGCGCCGAGCCGGGGATGTCCTCGACGCCTTCCATCAGGTCGATCAGCACGGCGCGATCGCTCGCGCGCACGGGCGCGAAGCCGACCCCGCAGTTGCCCATCACGACTGTCGACACGCCGTGCTCGCAGGAGGGGGCGAGGCGATCGTCCCAGGTCGCCTGACCGTCGTAGTGCGTGTGGGGGTCGATGAAGCCGGGAGTGACGAGCCGGCCTTCGGCGTCGATCACGAGGGCGGCGCGGCCGGGGTCGATCGCCCCGGGCGCCTCGATCGCCGTGATGCGATCGCCTTCGACGGCGAGGTCGGCGCGGCGGAGCGGGGAGCCGGTTCCGTCGGCGAGGTCGGCGTGGCGGAGGAGGAGGTCGATCGGCATGGGGGCTCCGGGCGGCGATGGAGATGGTGTTTGGGGATCGGGAAGAGGCGTCGGCGAGCTCGTCGGGGCGAAGGGGCGGTCCGATTCCGATCGGGCACAACCAATTGACGGAGGGGTCTCGATCCGGGGCGTCGATCCGGTCCGGAGGCACGCTAGTTTAGTCGCATGACGCCGCCCCGCACGCGCCCGGGTCTCCGCTCCATCCTGCACCTCTCCCTGCTCGTCGCATGGCTCGCGGGCTGCGCCGGATCGGGGCCCCCGCCCGTCGTGACCGACGGCGGCGGACTCGTGCTCGCGGAGGACGAGGGGCTCTTCGTGGTGCATGTCGACAGCGAGGTCCCGATCGAGCGGCTGCTGCTCTCGGATCGGGAGATCGCGAGCAACCTGCCCATCGGCCGCCATCTCTTCGTCGTACGGTTGCCGGCGGGAAGCTACGAGTGGACGCGCATCGAGCTGCGGGGCGACGACGGGCGCCTCGCGCTGCACGACCCGCGCAGGATCGACCTCGAGAACGACCGCGAGTTCGAGGTGGAGATCCGTGCCGGCCATCTCAGCTACGCGGGTGAGCTGCTCGTGGCGAAGATCCTCGCGTCGGGCTCGTACGGCTGGATGAGCCTGCGCAATCGGAACCACTCGGCGATGGCAGTGCGCTCGCTCCTCGAGACGAGCCCCGACCTGATCGACCGGTTCCCGCTCCATTACGGCGGGTCGAGCGGAGACGGCTTCCTCGAGCACTACTCGCGGGAGCGACGGCGCGTCCGGGCGGCCAGTGGGGACGGGAGCGAAGGATGAGCACGGAGGGCGAACCGCGGATGGGGCGGGGCGGCTGGACGGGACTCCTCCTGCTGGTGGGGCTCGTCCTGGTCGCGGGCGAGCTCGTGGCGGGGGAATCGGCCGAGAATTTCCACTACGCAGCGGGCGTGCGCAGCGTTCTCGTCTCGCCCGACGGTGAGTGGGTCGCGGCGATCGGAGAGCGTGGCAAGCGGTCGGGGGTCCTCGCACAGCATTGGGGACGATCGCAGGTGGAGCCGGTCCTGGCGATCGAGGGTGCGGTCCGTGCAATCTGGTGGGTGGGGCGTGACCAGCTCCTGGCCCTCGTCGCCGACGAGGCGGGCCGTCATGCGTACGTGTGGATCCGATTGTCCGCGGACGGGGGACGCATCCAAGGAAGGACGAGCAAGCGGGCACTCCCGGGCGGCCTCATCGATCCCCTGCCGCTGGTCGACGGCGAAGTGATCTGGGCCTTCAACCATTACGGCAAGGCCTCGCTCCAGCGGACTCCGCTCGAGGAGCTGATGGCGTTCGGAACCGAGCGGACGACGCGCGGCGTCGCAGTCCTCCCTGGACGCGAGCTTGCGTCACGTCGCGGCGAGGCCTACGGCTGGATCGTCGACGGAGCCGGCCGGCCGCGTGCCGTCTGGATGCGGAAGGACGAGCAGTATCGGATCTACGCCGGGACGGGTGGGCGGATCGACTCGTTCCCGATCCGCGAGTTCGACGCCAAGAAGGAAGGAGAGGTGATCCAGCCCGCAGGCCTCGACGAGCGCGGGGAGAAGCTTCTCGTACTGGCCCATGCGGGCGAGGACACGATCGGCCTGCACGAGCTCGATCCCGACACCGGCGAGTTCGGACGTGTCGTCTTCCGGCGGCCGGACGTGGACCTCGTCGACATCCGCTACGACGTCGACACTCGAGCCGTGATCGGAGTCGAGTACGACCTCGCTGGTCGCCGGCACGTGGAGCTCTTCGATGACTTCTCACGCCGAGTCGCGGAGGAGCTGCATGCGAAGCCGGGGCGGGAACGTGCAGAGCTCCTCGGGTTGAGCGCCGACGGAAATCGCTTCGCCTTCCGGCTCGCAAGCGAGACGGAGCCCGGGGCCTACTATGTCGGCGATCGTCGCCAGGACGGCGTCTTTGCGATGGCTCGCGAGGCCAACGAAGTCGATCGATCCCAGCTATCGGCGAGCGAGGTGTTCACGGTCGAGTCGACGGACGGCATCCGGATCGAGGCGTATCTCACGCGTCCGCGTTCCTCGCCGGGGGACGGTGGAGCCCCGCTCGTCGTGCATCCACACGGTGGTCCCTTCGAGCTCCGTGACGACCGCGGCTACGACGCCTTCGTGCAGTACCTGGCAAGCTGGGGCTACGCCGTTCTCGAGGTCAACTTCCGGGGGTCCGGCGGCTTCGGTCGGGAGTTCGTGCGCGCGGGCAAGCGGGAGCTCGCCCGTGGCATCGAAGACGACATCGAAGTGGCGGTTGCCCACGCGACGTCGCTTTCGGAAATCGACGGCGGTCGGGTCTGCATCGTCGGCGCGAGCTACGGCGGTTTCTCGGCGCTCGCGAGCCTGATCCGATTTCCGGGTCGCTACCAATGCGCCGTCAGCATCATGGGGGTGAGCGATCTCCCACTCATCTCGGACTCGAGCGATACGGCGGACTCGAAGCGTGCGCTCGAGATCGATGCCGAGTGGATCGGGGATCCCGAGACCGAGCGCGATCGGCTCATCGAATCCTCGCCCGCCTATCATGCCGATCGGATCCAGCAGCCGGTCTTCTTGATCCACGGTACGAAGGATCGCCGAGTAGACGTCGACCATGCCCATCGGATGGCACTCATGCTCGACCTCTATGGCGCCGAGTGGGAGGAGCTCCTGATCGAGGGAATGGAGCATGGCTATCGCAGAAACGAGGCGGTCATCGTCGCACGATCCGTGCGCCGATTCCTGACGCGTCACCTCATGTCCGATCAGCCCTATCTACCCGATCCTCCGGTTCGTGCCGACGCGGAGAGGGACCCGATCTCGACGATCCGAATCGGGCCCTGACAGCGGGAGTCGGCGTGGCGGAGACCCCGTGCGGATCGGGATCGGCGGGCTCAGCAGCGCTCGTCCTCGCCAAAGAAGGGGTAGAAGGCGATGCAGACGCCCTCGGCGAGGTACTCCTCGTTCTGGAGTCGATCCTGACGCAGCTCCATGCCCCGCTTGGCCCAGACGAACTCGTAGATCGTGTCGAGTCCGCCGAAGCCGGAAAAGACCCTGGTCCCATCGGCGCGATAGGCCGCGACGAAGAGCGACGACACCTCGAACCCTTCCCCCGTGAAACTTCCACTCGCAGAACCGGTCTCGCGCCGTCGCACACCGTCCCATCGAAAGGTGCTGCCGCCATTCGCAGAGGCGTGGCGCATCACGACATTCGGTAGGATGAGCAGATCGGGCTCGACCTCGAGGATCTCGAAGATCACGGGCACGAGCTCCTCGAAGGAGATCTCACTCGAGACCGTCCCCGTGGAAGCCGTGAGGCGCTCCTTCTCGACACGTCGAGCGGCCAGGCTTGCCGCACGTCGGAAATCGCTTGCGGAGGCTCGTGTGACCGAGAGCCCCTTCGACTCGAGGTGTGCGTCGAGGAGGGCGTCGATCCGCTCGTCCGCGACTTCGAGTCCCTTCGGTCGGTCGAGGGTCGCATTCAGAGGGGCCACGAGCGCGCTTCGCATCCCGGGTCCGTGCGCCTGGCCCGGGAGGAGCGTGTACTCGTGCTTCGGCGGAGGCTTGGCGCAGGCGACGGCGGAGAAGATGAGCAGGCTGGCGAAGGCGAAGAGCCGGGTCCGAACGTCCACGTGACCTCCCACGAAATGTCGGCGGATCCGCATCCTAACAGAGCGTTCGGAGGATCCCGGTCGGAAATCCGCGGGTCAGCGGTCGCTCGGGCCAGCTGGCGCGGCCGAGACGCTATGCTGCTGCGTCCCCGGGCGTCCCGGCATCGCCCCCTGCGGAGGATCGCTCTCGTGATGCGAATCGACCTCGGACTGCTGATCCTGACGACCGTCCTCACCGCGGCCTGCGCCGGTGCACCGACCGGAACCGATTCCGGATCGCCCCCGGCTGATCTCGTCCTGATCGGCGACCACATTCTCACCGTCGATCCCGCGACCGAGGGCGCCTCGGCCGTCGCCGTGCGCGGCGACACGATCGTCGCCGTCGGGTCGCGGCGCGACGTGTCGGGGCTGATCGGCGAGGCGACGCGGGTCGTCGAGCTCGGCGACCGGGCGCTCGTCCCGGGCTTCATCGACGCGCATGGACATCTCTCCCTCGCGATGGTCTACGTCGATCTGCTGAACGCGTCGTCGCCGCCCGTCGGGCCGATGGAGTCGGTCGAGGACATCGTGCAGGCGCTGCGCGAGCGGATCGAGACCCTCGCGATCCCGCCGGGCGAGATGGTCGCGGGCTACGGCTACGACGACTCGCTGCTCGCGGAAGGGCGGCATCCGGACCGCGACGATCTCGAACGCGCCTCGACCGAGCATCCGATCGTGCTCGTGCACGTCTCGGGGCATCTCGCGACGGCGAACTCCGCGGCGCTCGAGCGCTTCGGCTATCGCGAGGGGATGCCGGATCCGCCGGGTGGTCATGTCCGGCGTCGACCCGGCACGACGATCCCGAATGGCGTGCTCGAGGAGAACGCGGCCCAGGCGGCCTTCCATCGCGAGTTCGCCAAGGCCATGACGCCCGAGGCCTTCCCGCGTCTCGTGCAGGCGGCGATCGACTACAACACCCGCTACGGGATCACGACGATCCAGGAGGGCGCGGCGGCGCCCGAGCTGATCCAGGGGCTGCGCGGTCTCGCCGCCGCACGCCCGCTACCCGTCGATGTCGCGGCCTATCTTGTCGGCAATACCTTCGAGCGCGACGTGTCCCTCGAATCGATCGGCTACGCGCGTGACTACGCGAACGGCTTCCGGGTGGCAGGCGTGAAGTTCGCCCTCGACGGCTCGCCCCAGGGTCGCACGGCCTGGCTGCGCGAGCCCTACGCGGAGGGGCCGCCGGGCGCGCCCCCCGACTACGTCGCCTACCCGATCCTCGAGCCCGAGCACTACCGCTTCCACGCGAAGCGCCTGATCGACGCCGGCATCCCCTACATTGCCCATGCGAACGGTGACGCCGCGATCGAGCTCATGATCGACGGCGTCGACGGCGCGATCGGCGCACTTGCCGTCGACGAGCGTCCCGACCATCGCTCCGTCACGATCCACGCCCAGCTGACAGGGAAGGACCAGCTCGACCGCATGGCCGCCCTCGGCATCGTGCCTTCCTTCTTCGCGTCGCATTGCTTCTTCTGGGGCGACTGGCATCGCGTGAGCTTCGGCGACGCCCGCGCCCTCGCCATCAGCCCGCTCCGCTCGGCTCTCGACCGGGGCCTCCACATCAACATCCACAACGACGCGCCCGTCGTGCCGCCCGACGTGATGCGGCTGATCGAGGCCGCCGTCGACCGCCGAACACGCAGCGGCTTCGTGCTCGGCGCCGACGAGCGGATCACGGTCGAGGAGGCCCTTCACGCGGTCACCCTCGGCGCAGCCTACGCCTACTTCGAGGAGGATCGGAAGGGCTCGATCACGGTCGGCAAGCAGGCGGACCTCGTCGTGCTGGGCGCCGATCCGCGCGAGGTGCCGGTCCAGGCGATCAGCGACATCCCGATCGTCGAGACGATCGCAAAGGGGCGCACGGTCTACGCGGGAGAGGCGGCGCGCTGAGCGGGAAGGGCCGGCGATGGATCGCGCCCGGGCGACATGCTACGGGTGGCCTTCGATCGTATCTGGAGGCTCCGTCTTGAACCGTCGACCGCTGCGCCTGGGCGTCTTCCTCGCTCCCTTCCATCCCGCCGACGAGAGCCCGACCGAGCAGCTCCATCGCGACCTCGAGCTCGTGCGGCATCTCGACGCCCTCGGCTACGACGAAGCCTGGATCGGCGAGCACCACTCGGGCGGCTACGAGATCATCGCCTCCCCCGAGCTCTTCATCGCCCACGCCGGTGCCATCACGAGCCGCATCCGCCTCGGCACGGGCGTCGTCTCGCTTCCCTACCACAACCCTTTGATGGTCGCGGACCGGATCATGCAGCTCGACCACCAGACGCGCGGGCGCGTCATGCTCGGCTGCGGTCCGGGCCAGCTCGTGACCGACGCCTTCATGCTCGGCATCGAGGCGTCGGAGCAGCGCCGCATGATGCTCGAGGCACTCGACGTGATCGTGCCGCTGCTGCGCGGTGAGGTCGTCACGAAGAAGACCGACTGGTTCGACCTGCGCGAGGCGCAGATCCAGATCCCGCCCGTGCAATGGCCCTCGCCGGAGATCGCCGTCGCCTCGGCGATCTCGCCCTCGGGCGCGCGGGCGGCCGGGCAATACGGGCTCGGTCTGCTCTCCCTCGCGGCGAGCGGGCCCGAGGGCTACGAGCAGCTCCCGAAGCATTGGCAGGTCTGCGAGGAGAAGGCGCGCGAGCACGGCCAGTCGGTCGATCGCGCGAATTGGCGCTGCGTCGTCCCGATGCATATCGCCGAGACCCGCGAGCAGGCCCGCCGCGACATGGAGCACGGCACGCTCCGGCTTGCCGGCTACATGGAGGCGTTAGGCGGCGTGAAGCCGCCCTTCGCGAGCTCGACCGAGAAGATGCTCGAGGAGTGGACGGGGCCGGGGCTGCCGGTCTTTGGCAAGCTGACGCTCGGCACGCCCGACGACGCAGTCGCCGTGATCGAGTCGCTCGTCGAGAAGTCGGGGGGCTTCGGGACCGTGCTGCTGCTCGGGCACAACTGCGCGAGCCCCGAGGCGACGCGCAAGAGCTACGAGCTGATCGCGCGCTGCGTGATGCCGGCGCTCAACGATCTCAATCGCAACCGCCGCCGCAGCATGGCCTGGGCGACGCGCAACGCCGCGACCTTCATGCCCGCCCTCGCCGGGGGCATCCAGAAAGCGATCGAGGAGCACGAGCGCGAGCGGGCCGATCGCGGCGGCGCGGGCACGCAGTGGGTCGCGACGGCGCCGGGCGACGAGTCGGCCTGAGCGGGGCAGGAGGGACGATGGATCTGCGCGCGACCGGGCTCTGGTTCTATCCCGACGGGCTCACGAGCGACGAGTGCGTCGCCTTCGCGCGGCGCGTCGAGTCCCTCGGCTACTCGGCACTCTGGCTGCCCGAGGCGGGCGGGCGCGATCCCTTCGTCCTCGCGGCGCGGCTGCTCGACCATACGAGCCGGCTCGTCGTCGCGACCGGCGTCGCGAACGTCTACGCCCGGGACGCGATGGCCATGAAGGCGGCGCAGCATACGCTCGCCGAGCAGTCGGGTGGGCGCTTCCTGCTCGGCATCGGCATCTCCCATCGCCTGCTCGTGGAGGACGTGCGCGGTCACGTGTACGGACGTCCCGTCTCGGCGATGAAGGCCTACCTCGACCGCTTCGAAGCGGCGTCCTTCGGAGCGACGCCGCCGCCCGAGCGGCCGCCCGTCGTGCTCGCCGCCCTCGGCCCGCGCATGCTCGAGCTCGCCCGGGACCGCGCCGACGGCGCGCATCCCTACATGGTGACGCCCGAGCATACGCGGGGGGCGCGGGCGATCCTGGGGCCGGATCGGTTGCTCTGCACGGAGCAGAAGGTCGTGCTGGAGCCCGACCGTGCGCGGGCCCTCGCGATCGCGCGTGGATCGGCCGCGATCTCGATGGGCCTCACGTTGCCGAACTACCGCAACAGCCTGATCCGGCAGGGCTTCGACGAGAGCGACTTCGATGCGTCGCTGCCGGGGGGCGTGAGCGAGCGGGTCGTCGAGGCGGTCGTGGCGATGGGGGACGCGGCGGCGCTGCGAGCACGCGTCGACGCGCACGCCTCGGCGGGGGCGACGCACGTGTGTGTCCATCCTCTGCATCCCGAAGGCTCGAGCGTGCCGCATTGGCCGACGATCGAGGCACTCGCGCCGCGGGGGTAGGCCTCGCGGCCGGGTCGCGTGCGTCCGCGCCCGCGACGTCGATCAGCCTCGCGCCCGGCGCGAGTCCTCTTCGTAGCGCCGCGCGGCGAGCGCGTGCGCCGCGGCGCCGAGGACCTGCACGAGCGCCGCCGCGATCAATGCGTAGCGAAGCGAGTCCACGCCGAAGCGCGGCGCCCAGGCGTCGCTCGCCCAGCCGACGAAGGCGGGACCGAGGCCGAGTCCCAACCCGCTCGAGAAGAAGATCATGCTCGCATGCGCCGTCGCCCGCACGGCGGGATCGACCATGGTCTGCATCGCCGTGTTCCCCGTCGCGACCCACATCGTCCCGAAGAACGACGCGACCACGCAGAGCGCGAGCGCCGGCCCGAGGCCCTCGCACGCGAGGAAGGCGATCGCGAAGGGGACGGCGAGGGCCGAGGCGATCGCCGGCACGCGCAGATGCCAGCGTGTGTCGCGCGGCGCGAGCCGATCCACGAGCCAGCCCGAGGTCAGGACACCGACGAAGGTCGGCGCGGCCTGGCAGAGCGCGAGCAGCGATCCCGCCCGCGAAGCGTCGAGGTCGTAGAGGCGCATCATCGCCGTCGGCAGGAAGAAGAGGAAGGCGTAGTTCGTGAACTGGTTGAAGCCGGCGGAGAAGGTCAGGAGCCAGAAGGAAGGCAGTCGCGCGAAGCGGCCGAGGCTCTCGCGGAAGGACAGGCCGGTCGAGGCGCTCGCGGGTCGGGAAGCGTCGTCACGAGACACCGAGCCCGCGCGCTCCGGCGAGCCCTCGCGCCGCGGCTCCTCGACCGTCCAGTAGAGCAGCGCCGCCACGACGAGCCCCGGCGCGCCGAACACGAAGAACGTCGCCCGCCAGCCCACGGCGTCGACGAGGAAGCCGCCGAGCAGGAGCGCCACGAAGGCGCCGAGGTTGCCGCCGGCGCCGTTGACGGCGATGGCCCAGCCGCGCCGGCCGACGGGGAAGTAGTCGGAGAGCAGCGACTGGATCGGGCCGCTGCCGACGGCCTCGCCGATCCCGACGCCGACGCGCGCGGCGAAGATCTGGGCGTAGCCGCGGGCGAGCCCCGTCGCCGCCGTGAGTCCGCTCCAGGCGACGAGGCCGAGCGCGATCACGTTGCGGCGGTTCGTGCGGTCGGCGAGCCAGGAGATCGGGATGCCGACGGTCGCGTGCATCACGACGAAGGCGAAGCCGGTCAGCACGCCGAGCTGCGTGTCGGAGAGGCCGAACTCGGCCTGGATCGCGCTCGCCGTGATCGCGAGGACCTGGCGATCCATCACGTTCAGCGCGGTCAGGGCGAAGCAGATCGCGAGGACCCAGCCCGGTCGGGTCGTGGCCACGACGTCCGCAGCGGCCGCCGGCGCCGTGGGGGTGCCGCCGCCGATTCGCTGCCCGGGCTGCCCGATCGGCTCTTCCAACACGACTCCGTCTCGGCCGCCGCCAGGCTCGGCAGCGCAGGTCCAGGGTGCGCCGGCGGGTCGAGCACGCGCGGAGCCGCGCGAGCTTAGCCACTCGGAACGAGCCCGCTCGCGCCCGGCGCCCGAACGACCTGATACCCTCCGGCGGCTGGATCGAAGGCGACCTTCGGTGCGGGGCAGGGGCCTCGCGCCGGATGCGCCGGGCTCGGAGGGAACATGGCGAACGTCGAGGCGCTCGCGGCGCAGGTCGCACGGCTGCAGGATCTCGAAGACATCAAGACGATGAAGTACCGGTACTTCCGGGCGATGACCTTCGGCGACCACGACGCGCTCAAGGAGACGCTGACGGCGGACGTCGTGACGTCCTACTCGGACGGGGCCTACGTCTTCGACGATCGGGAGGCGCTGCTGCGCTTCCTGATCGACTCCCACGATCCCGAGGCGAAGATCATCTGTTACTGGATGGCCGGCATGCCGGAGATCACCCTCGAGAGCCCGACCGAGGCGAAGGGGATCTGGGCCATGTACCACTACTACTACGATCGCGGGCACGAGTTCGTCGACGAGATGTTCGTCTACTACGACGACGAGTACCGCAAGGAAGACGGCGTCTGGAAGATGTCGAAGACGGGCTACAAGCGCGTCATCAACCAGATCCTCGATCGCCGCGAGATCCCCTACAAGATGAAGGCGCCGGAGTGGGCAGTCGTGAAGAAGGACTAGGTCCCGCGGCGCGGACCGGCGTCACGAAGGCGTGAGCGCCTTCGGCTCGAGGACGAGCACGCCGTCCTCGATCGGGCCCTTGCGCAGGAGCTTGCGGTCGCTCGCATAGCTCTGCGTATTGAGCCACGGCTCGCGGTCCCCCTGCTTCGGGAAGCGGTGCATCGCGCGCTGCATGTAGCCGGGGGTGAAGTCTTCGATCCAGGGCCGCGCCGGCATGTCGCGGTCCGAGTCGCGCAGCCGGGGCGTCGCCTGGCTCGCGCCGACCTCGTCCATGCGTCGGAGCACGCGACAGACCCACTCGGCCGTCAGGTCGGCGCGCAGCGTCCAGGAGGCGTTGATGTAGCCGAAGGTCTGCACGAGGTTCGGCACGCCCGAGAACATCATGCCCTTGTAGGACCAGGTCTCGGCGAAGTCGACGGGCTTGCCATCGACGGCGAAGCGGACCCCGCCCAGCACCTCGAGCTCGAGCCCCGTCGCCGTCACGATCACGTCGGCCTCGATCTCGCGACCCGAGGCGAGTCGCAGCCCGCGCTCCGTGAAGCGCTCGATCCCGTCCGTCTCGACCGACGCGCGGCCTTCGCGGATCGCCTCGTAGAGGTCGCCGTTCGGGATCAGGCAGAGGCGCTGGTCCCAGGGGTCGTAGCGCGGGGTGAAGTGCTTCTCGACGTCGTAGTCGGGGCCGAGTGCGGCGCGCACCATGCCGAGCAGCCGTTCCCGCACCTGCTCCGGTCGGGTTCTCGTGCGCTCGTAGAGGAGGCGCTGGAGGCTCACGTTCTTCCAACGCGTGATCGCGTAGGCCCATTTCGCCGGCAGCACGTACCCGAGCGCCCGGGCGATCCGATCGACGTCCGGCCGCGAGACCACCCAGGTCGGCGAGCGCTGGACCATCGTCACGTGCGCCGCATCCTTCGCCATCGCGGGCACCAGCGTCATCGCCGTCGCCCCGCTCCCGATCACGACGACCCGGCGCCCCGCGTAGTCGAGATCCTCGGGCCAATGCTGCGGATGCACGACGCGCCCGCCGAAGCGCTCCGCTTCGACGAAGTCGGGCTCGTGCCCGCGGTCGTAGCGGTAGTAGCCCGCGCAGAGCAGCAGGAAGCCGCAGGAGAGCCGCGTCCGTTCCCCCGTATCCGTCCGCTCGACCTCGAGGGTCCAGCGCGCCTCCTCGCTCGACCAGGACGCCTCGCGCAGCGCGTGATGGAATCGCACGAGCGGGAGCACGTCGTGCTCGACGGCCGTCTCCTCGATGTACTCGCGGATCGCGGGTCCGTCGGCGATCGCCTTGCGCGCCGTCCAGGGCTTGAAGCGATAGCCCAGGGTATGCATGTCGCTGTCGGAGCGGATGCCGGGGTAGCGGAAGAGATCCCAGGTCCCGCCGAGGGCGTGGCGGCTCTCGAGGATCGCGACCGTCTTCCCGGGACAGAGCGCCCGCAGCTGGCAGGCGGCGCCCACGCCCGAGAGACCGGCGCCGACGATCACGACGTCGAGATGGTCCACATGCTCTCCTTCCCGGATGGGCGACTCCGGATCCGCGCGGAGGGCGCAGGGTAACGAAGGCGTCCCGTCTGCGACGCGGACGCCGGTCAGCTTCCACTACCTCGCGCCGGGATCGGGGCCGCGCAGCTCGAGTGCAAAGATGGTCCGGGCGGCGACCGCCCGCGGCCGGCAGGATCGGGACGGGGGGCCCGGTCCGGCGCGGGGTTGCCCCGCGTTCTGCGCGCGGGCTGCCGATCGGGAGGAGTCGGACGGCCGCGTCGCGGAATCGTGTCTGCGCAGCACACACGTCCGGGAGCTCCTTCGCGGGCCCCGACCGATCCCCGCTGCGAGTCCGTCGTCCACCCCGCCTCGGGAGGTCGGACCCGCGCGATCACGGAGCGCCGTCCATGACCGCCGCCTCTCGCCGAGCCCCCCAGTCCCTGCTCCGCCGCGCCGCACGCGCGACCCTCGCGACGGGCCTCGTCGCCCTCGCCGCGGCGTGTCAGTCGCAGACCGAGGCGCGAGTCGGCGTCGGCGCCGGCGTCGCGATCCCGCAGGCCTCGTTCAGCGAGGGGGTGACGTCGGGGCTGCCGGGCCTGACCGTGCAGTTCACGAGCACCTCGACGGGCAGTGTCGACCGTTATGCCTGGGACTTCGGTCCCCTCGGCACGCGCAGCGAGCCGAATCCCGTCGTCACCTTCGACCAGCCCGGCAGCTACACCGTCGCCCTCACGGTCTACGGTGGCCCGGGCTCGACGACGATGCGCAAGAGCGCGCTCGTCGACGTCGCGGATACGCCGACCGCCGGCTTCGGCTGCGTCCAGAACGAGGGCTACGCGCCGTTCACGATCTCCTGCACGGACACGTCGGTCGGCGATCGGCGCACCATCGAGTGGGATTTCGGCGACGGGACGACGGCGCAGGGTGCCAGCGTGAGCCACCTCTACGCGACGGAAGGCGCCTACACGATCGAGCAGCGCGTCGTGAACGCCGGCGGCGAGGACACGGTGACGCTCGACGTCACGGTCCATCGCCTCGAGATCATCGCCACTCCGCCCTCGGGCTCGCCCCCCGGCTTCGTCCAGCTCACCGCCGACACGGGCGGTCGCAGCGGCCTCTTGATCTGGACCGTCGACGGACAGGTTGCGGGCTCGTCGCCGAGGATCTTTCGTGCATTGGCCGATCCCGGTCTCCACACGATCAGCGTCACGTTTGCCTCCTTCGACTCGCCGATCCCGGGCGAGCGGACGATCGAGTACGAGGTCGTCTACGGCGCGGCCGTGGCGGACTTCGCGCCCGACGTCGCCGGGGGCGCCGGACCGCTCAGCGTTCGGTTCCAGGACCGATCGATGGGTCTGATCGACCGCTGGGACTGGGAGTTCGGCGACGGCGCGCGATGCACCTACCCGGCGCCCGCCGTGCCGGATCCGATCGACCCGATCCCCGTCTGCAGCAGCCGCAGCCCGACCCACGTCTACGAAGCGATCGGTCGCTACGACGTCACGCTCGACGTGAGCGGTCCCGGCGCGACGGCCTCGGCGGCCCGCATCCAGTCGACGACGACGCAACCGGACGCCGTCAGCGTCTACATCCTCGACGCGAGCTTCGAGTCGCAGACGGCGAATGCTGCGATCGATGCGCCCTGGACGCCCCTCCGCCCGACGCCCGAGACGGTCGTCGCCGAGCATCGCGCCTTCGGCGGCGCCGCCGACGCGGGGATGCCGACCGACGGCGCGCGCTGGGCCGTGCTCGAAGGCCTCGGCACGAATGGATCGAGCCCCGTCGCGAGCGTCGAGAACGGCCTGCGCCAGGTCTTCCTGGCGCCCGTCGACGAGACCGTGATCGAGCTCGACTACGCGCTCCTCTACGCGGAGCCACCGGCCTCGACCGTGATGGACGCCTTCACGGCGACCGTCTCGGCGACGATCGGGGGTAACACGACGAGCGTCGAGCTCGATGGCGCGCGGGCCGACGTGGCGACGCCCTACGCCGGCGGGTCGTCGCGCTTCGCGACGCGCGACGGCGCGACCGTTCGGGCGACGCCGGTCCAGACCGCGAGCCTCGATCTCGCGACTGCCTTCCCGGGCGCGACCCCGGACACGCTCTTCACCCTCACCCTGCGCGTGACGAACGCGAACAACGGCTTCCGCAGCCCCGTCGCCTACGTCGACAACATCCGCTTCGTCGAGCCGGCCAGCGCCGTGTCGGCGGGATTCTCGATCGCCGCGGGGCCGGTCGTCGCGGGCGAGGCCGTCGAGTTCTTCGACGAGTCCTGCCCCGATCCGGCCGGCGGCTGTGTCGAGCCGACGAGCTGGCGATGGGATTTCGACACCCATACGCTGCCGACCCCGCCCGCCGCCTCGGGCTCGGGCGAACGCGATCCGAGCTACGCCTTTCCCGTGCCCGGGGTCTACGAGGTCGTGCAGACCGTGCGACTCGCGCAGCTCGAGGCGCAGGCGAGCCTCGTCGTCACGGTGATCGCGGGTCCGACGGCGGACTTCGCCTTCGTCGCGGGCGACGGCGCGACGGCCCCCGCGACCGTGCAGGTCGTCGACCAGTCGCTCTCGGATCCGAGCGATCCGATCGTGGCCTGGAGCTGGGACTTCGCGGGCTGGGGGGACTCGTCGAGTGCTGCGCCCGCGCCCGTGGTCGTCGGCCAGGCGGGCGAGTACGTGATCCGGTTGACGATCACGACGGCGTCGGGACGCACGAATACGGCCGAGCGGACGCTGACGATCCTCTAGCGAGCGGCGTATCCTCCGCCGCCGGCCGCTTCGGGCTTCATCCCGGCGCGCGTCCCGCCGAAACGCCGCCGGAGGGCCGCCGGCCCGGGGCCGACCGGGCGGCGAGGCCCGACGGGACGCGGGCTCCGCGCCCGGTGAAGAGCGTGGATCGCGGAGGAGCAGCGTGCAGACTCGAGGAGGGGACGGGCCGGGCCGACGCCCGGCGGCGGAGATCGCGCGCGCGATGCGTGCGGCCACGCCGATCACCCTCCTGCTCCTCGTGCTGATCGCACCGATCGCGCGGGGCGGCTCCGATTGGACGCCCTATCCGCCGCGGGTGCGCAAGGAGCCCGTGCCGCCGTCGCCTGCCGTCGCCCGCATCAACGTCCGCGCGACCGGCGGCTATCGCTTCGAGCACGTCGACGGCGTCGACACGACCTTCTTCGGCGCCGTGACCTCGGGCACGCTCCGGACCGACGATGTCGACGCGCACGCCGCCTGGGGCGAGCTCGTCGCGACCGTGCCGATCACGCGCTCGACCGGCGCGCGCGGACGCGTGCGCGGGGGATTTGCCGAGACGCGCCGGAGCCTCGACGCGGCGGATCCGGACGCGAGCGAGCTCGACGCGATCGGGGGCGAGCTCGAGCTCTTCTGGCGCGACCCGTCGAGGGGCGCCTTCGCGGCCGGTGGACATTACGACCGGCTGATGGCGGATGGCGGGCTCGACGCGGACGCCTACGGCGGGTCGGCCGAGGCGATCGTCTTCGTGCCCGATCTCGGCTCGGGACCGGTCGACTGGGGCGTGCGCTTCGACTTCACGCGGCGGCAGGTATCGGGCTCGGCCCTGCCCTTCGACGTCGATGCGGTCGTCTACCGCGTCGAGGGCACGGCGGGCTGGTATGCGACGCCGAACGTGCAGGTGCTCTTCGGCGGGCGATGGTCCCGGGTCGAGGAGGAGCTCGTGAACGAGGACGACCGAGTGGGCTTCCTCGGACTGCGCTGGCGGCTGCCGCTACCCGGTCCCGTCGGCGTCGAGCTCTCGGCGCGCGGGACGGCGGGTCTCTCGGAGTACAAGGAGGCGCCCTTCCGCGGCGACCAGCGCCTCCTCTACGGCGGCGAGGCGGCGATCACCCTGCGCTTCAACTCGGGTGCCACGCTGCTCGACTCGATCCGGGCGCACGACTAACGCCGCGCACCCGCCCCGCCGGCCTAGCAAGCATCCCAAGCCTTCCAGCCGAGCATGTTCGAGTACGGTACCCCCGATCGGCCCGGCCCGGGCACGATCGAGGATGTGCGGCCGCGGCCGTGGCGTCAGATCCCCTCGACGATCGCGTTGAACGTCGCGCTCGGCCGCATCGCCCGGTCCGCGCGCTCGAAGACCGGGCGGTAGTAGCCGCCGAGGTCCTGGGCCGCGCCCTGGGCGTCCGCGAGCTCCTGCAGGATCTTCGACTCGCTCGATGCGAGCTTCTCGGCGATCGGTGCGAAGCGCTTCGCGAGGGCCGGGTCCTTCGTCTGCGCCGCGACGGCCTGCGCCCAGTAGAGCGTCAGGTAGAACTGGCTGCCGCGGTTGTCGAGCTCGTGGACCTTGCGCCGGGGCGCCTTGTCGTTCAGCAAGAGCTGGCCCGTCGCCTGGTCGAGGGTCTCGCCGAGCAGGCGCGCGGCGTCGTTGTCGAAATGCTCGCCGAGATGGTCGAGGGAGGCGGCCAGCGCGAGGAACTCGCCGAGGGAGTCCCAGCGCAGATGTCCCTCCTGCTCGAATTGCTGTACGTGCTTCGGCGCCGAGCCGCCCGCACCCGTCTCGAAGAGGCCACCGCCGTTCATGAGCGGCACGATCGAGAGCATCTTCGCCGAGGTGCCGATCTCGAGGATCGGGAAGAGGTCCGTCAGGTAGTCGCGGAGCACGTTGCCCGTGACCGAGATCGTGTCCTCGCCGCGGCGGATCCGCTCGACCGAGAGCTTCGTCGCCTCGACGGGCGAGAGCACGCGGATGTCGAGCCCCTTCGTGTCGTGCTCGGGGAGATAGGCCTCGACCTTCTTGATGAGCTCCGCGTCGTGGGCGCGGTTCGCGTCGAGCCAGAAGATGGCCGGCGAGCCCGTCGCCCGGGCGCGGGCGACTGCGAGCTTGACCCAGTCGCGGATCGCCGGGTCCTTCGTCTGGCAGGCGCGCCAGATGTCGCCCTGCTCGACGACGTGCTCCATCAGCACCTTGCCCGAGGCGTCGATCACGCGGACCGTGCCGTCGGTCGCGATCTCGAAGGTCTTGTCGTGGGAGCCGTACTCCTCGGCCTTCTGGGCCATGAGGCCGACGTTCGGGACCGAGCCCATCGTCGCCGGATCGTAGGCGCCATTCGCCCGGCAATCCTCGACGACCGCCCGGTAGACGCCCGCGTAGCTCGAGTCCGGGATGACGGCCTTGCAGTCCTGCAGCTCGCCCTTCGGATTCCACATCCCGCCCGAGTCACGGATCATGGGCGGCATCGACGCGTCGATGATGATGTCGCTCGGCACGTGCAGGTTCGTGATGCCCTTGTCGGAGTTCACCATCGCGATCGCCGGCCGCGCCGCATAGGTCGCCTCGATCGTCGCCTCGATTGCCTTGCGCTCGGCCTCGGGCAGGCCCGCGATCTTCTGCACGAGATCGCCGAAACCGTTGTTCACGTCGACGCCGAGCTTCTCGAGCACGGCGCCGTGCTTCTCGAAGACCGGGGCGAAGAACGTGCGGACCGCGTGGCCGAAGATGATCGGGTCCGAGACCTTCATCATCGTCGCCTTCATGTGCAGCGAGAAGAGCACGCCCTGCTTCTTCGCGTCCTCGATCTGCTCCGCGAGGAAGGCCGTGAGGAAGCGTCGGCTCATGAACGTCGCGTCCATGACCTCGCCGGCCTGCAGCTTGAGCCCGTCCTTCAGGACCGTCTTCTTCCCGTCCCTCGCCTCGAGCTCGATCCGGACCGTCGTCGCGGTCGGCACGGTCACGGACTGCTCGTTGTGGCAGAAGTCGCCGGCGGACATCGTCGAGACGTGGGTCTTCGAGTCCTTCTTCCACGCACCCATGCGATGGGGGTTCTTGCGCGCGTACTCCTTGACCGCCTTCGGCGCGCGGCGATCCGAGTTGCCCTCGCGCAGCACGGGGTTGACGGCGCTGCCCTTGACCTTGTCGTAGCGCGCCTTGACGTCCCGCTCGTCGTCGTTCGCGGGCTCGTCGGGGTAGTCGGGCAGGGCGTAGCCCTTGCTCTGCAGCTCCTTGATCGCGGCCTTCAGCTGGGGGATCGAGGCGGAGACGTTGGGCAGCTTGATCACGTTCGCCTCGGGCGTCTTCACGAGCTCGCCGAGCTCCGCGAGCCCGTCGGCCTCGCGCTGCTCCGGCGAGAGGCGCTCGGGGAAGACCGCGAGGAGGCGGCCGGCGAGGGAGATGTCCCGGGTCTCGACGGGGACGCCCGTCGCGCCGGCGAAGGCGCGGATCACGGGGAGGAAGGCGTAGGTCGCCAGGGCGGGGGCTTCGTCGGTCCAGGTGTAGATGATCGGCGGAGACTGGCTCATGGTTCCTCTGGGGGTGGGTCCGTTTCGGTCGGGACGGCTCGTGATCGCGGCTCGCGCCGGACGTCGGGACAGCTCTTGATCTCGGCTCGCGCCGGACGTCGGGCGGCGACGTCGCCGTGGCGGGGCCTGGGCCCGGGCCACGGATCGCGCAGGCCGTGCGTGCCGGTCGTCTGATCGGGGCGTGCCCGCGGTCGGGCCCCGGAAGGCCCGCTCCCGGCGACCCACCGGGTGGGCGGAGGCCGGGACCCCTCGGCGGCACCGTGGGCGGACAGTTTCTAACAGAAAGCGGGGGAGGGCTCCACGGCGGAGGGGATGGATCTCACCGCCCGGTGGCCCGCGACGTGCCACTTTCCGGGCGCCAGGCCCACGATGCCTCGAGGTCGGAGTGTGGCCTGAAGCCCCCGGTCGAGTGAATCCCAACGGAGAATAGAGAGAAGATGAAGATCGAGTCGCGTCCGCTCCCTCCCCGCCTTCGCGCCCAGTCGGGCGTCCGCGGCCTGCTCGCGACCGCCGCGGGATTGCTGGCGCTCTGCGTGTCGGCGGCGGCGCCGAGCGGCGCTCAGGGGCTCGTCGAGCGCGTCGTCGCCGGCCTCTCGCGCCCGGTCTTCCTGACGGCGCCGCCCGGCGACTTCGAGCGGGTCTTCGTGATCGAGCAGCAGACGGGGAACATCCAGATCGTCCGCCCCGCCTCGCACACGGTCGATGCGACCCCCTTCCTGACCGTCGGTGGCCTCGCGACCGGCTTCGAGCAGGGCCTGCTCGGCCTCGCCTTCCATCCCGACTACGCGACCAACGGCTTCCTCTACGTCTACATCACGGACCCCGACACCCGGATCCTCCGCTACACGGTCTCCCCCTCCGACCCCGACCTCGCCGACCCCGGAAGCGAGCTACAGATCCTCGCGATCGATCAGCCCCAGGCCAGCCACAACGGCGGCTGGATCGGCTTCGGCCCCGACGGCTACCTCTACGTCGCGACCGGCGACGGCGGCGGCGCGAACGACGAGGGCACGGGCCATACGCCCGTCACGGGCAACGCCCAGGACGTGACCGACAACCTGCTCGGCAAGATCCTGCGGATCGACGTCGACGCCGACGACTTCCCCGCCGACACGACGCGCAACTACGCCATCCCCGCCGACAACCCCTTCGTCGGCGTCACGGGCGACGACGAGATCTGGGTCTACGGCCTGCGCAATCCCTTCCGCTCGAGCTTCGATCGGCAGACGGGCGACCTGTGGATCGGCGACGTCGGGCAGGGTGCGTGCGAGGAGGTCGACGTGCTGGTCGGCGGCGGCGTCGGCGGCGAGAACCTCGGCTGGCGTCTGCGCGAGGGCACGATCGCGACGCCGACCGTCGGCGGCGCGCGTCCGCCGGGGAACCTCGAGCCGATCTTCGACTACCCGCATCCGTCGGGACCGTCGAATTGCTCGGGCCCGCCCGCCGGCTTCGAGGGCATCGCCGTCACGGGCGGCTACGTCTACCGCGGTCCCGTCGCCGAGCTGCAGGGACGTTATTTCTTCGGCGACTTCGGCAGCGGCGACCTCTGGTCGCTCCGCTTCGACGGCTCCGCCCCGGGCGCCTTCGACGGCACGAACTACACGGAGCTCACGGAGCATCGCTTCGATCCGCGCTTCGTGCCGGACGTGGGTACGATCGCGGCGATCTCTTCGTTCGGAGAGGATGCGGCGGGGCGGTTGTACGTGCTGGATTATGCGGACGGGGATGTGTTCGCGGTGCCGGAGCCGGGTGGGGCGAGCGGGGCGTGGGTCGCGGTGGGGGCGGTGTTCGGGGTCGTCGCGTGGCGACGGATCGGGCGGGCGGCGCTCGACGCGTGAGGGTGTCGAGCGCGACTGGTCGGGGCGACTGGATTCGAACCAGCGACCTCTTCGTCCCGAACGAAGCGCGCTACCAAACTGCGCCACGCCCCGACCGAGCGCCGGAGTATACGGGGTCGAACGCGGGGCTCAAGCCGTAAAGCGCTGATTCCCGGGCCCTTTTCGGGCTGCCAAGGCTCGCGGGGGGCGCGAGGCTCTCGGGCGCTGATCGGACGGCCTGGGCATCCGGTGCCCCCGGCCGGCCCTGCCCGGCGGGGGCCTACGCCTCGCGCGCCGCCTGCCGCAGCGCCTCGATCGCGAGCTTCCGATCCGCCTGCCCGAAGACCGAGGTCCCGGCGACGAAGACGTTCGCCCCGGCCGAGGCCGCGCGGCCGATGTTGTCCCGGGTGACGCCACCGTCGACCTCGAGGTCGATCGCGAGGCCGCGGCGCTCGATCCAGCCGCGGATCGTCTCGATCTTGGGCAGCATCGCCTCGATGAACGATTGCCCCCCGAAGCCCGGGTTGACCGTCATGACGAGGATCTGGTCCGCCTCCTCGAGGCAGAACTCGACGGCCTCGGCAGGCGTCGACGGGTTCAGCACGGCGCAGGAGCGCACGACGCGACCGCGCTCGCGGCCGAGCTTGCGGATCGTGCCGAGGGTGCCGTGCAGATGCGGGCAGGCCTCGGCGTGCACGCCGAGTACGTCGGCGCCGGCGTCGACGTAGTCCGCGAGATACGTCTCGGGCGACTCGATCATCAGGTGCACGTCGAGGGGCCGCGGCGAGACCTGCTTGATCGCCTTCACGACGGGCGGGCCGATCGTCAGGTTGGGCACGAAGTGGCCGTCCATGACGTCGACGTGCACGAGGTCGCAGCTCTCGATCGTGGCCAGCTCGCTCGCCAGGTTCACGAAGTCGGAGGCGAGGATCGACGGCGCGATCAGGGGCTCTCTCGAAGCTCGGCTCATGCTCGCTCTCCTCTCTCCACTCGCGTCACGGTTCGGGAATCGTTCGGGCTCGGCCTGGGCGCCGCTCTTCTCGCCGCGCGCTCGGGCTCGATCTACTGGCCGCTCTTCTTGCCGCGCACTCGGGCTCGATCTACTGGCCGCTTTTCTCGCCGCGCACGAGGCGCACGGCGAAGAAGCCGTCCGTGTCGTGTCGATGCGGCAGGAGTCGCATGAAGCCTTCGTCGTCGACGAGCTCGCGCATCGACTCGGGCGCCTCGTCGCGCGACGCGATCCGCCAGCTGGCCCGGGTCGCGAGGAAGCCGCGCACGACCTGCTCGTTCTCCTCCGGCGTGACGGTGCACGTAGAGTAGACGAGGCTTCCGCCGGGCCTCAAGACGGCGGCGGTCGACTCGAGGAGCTGACGCTGGACCTTCGCGAGGGCGGGCAGATCCTCGGCCCGCAGCCGCCATCTCGCGTCGGGATTGCGGCGGAGCGCGCCGAGCCCGGAGCAGGGCGCATCGACGAGCACGCGGTCGAAGGCCGGCCCGTGCTCCTCGCCGACGAGATCCGTGAGGGATTTCGTCGCATCGCGCTCGAGGGTCGCGACGCCGCCGAGTCCGAGCCGGCGCATGCCACGCCCGACGAGGCGCAGCCTTCCCGGATGGCGGTCGATCGCGAGGACATGGCCCTCGCCGGCGAGGTGCTCGGCGATCGCGGCGGTCTTCGTGCCGGGCGCGGCGCAGGCGTCGAGGATGCGCTCGCCGGGGTGCGGATCGAGCAGGTGCACCACGAGCTGACTCGCCTCGTCCTGCACGGAGATCTCGCCGGCGAGGAAGGCCTCGTCCCGCCCGACGTCGCCCTTGCGCCCGAGCACGAGCCCGTCCGGTGCCCAGCGACACGTCGTCGTGTCGGGGAATCGCTCGCGCAGCGACGCCGAGATCGCCTCGCGCGTCGTGCGCGTGCGATTGACGCGCACCGTGAGCGGCGCCGGCTCGTTCATCGAGAGCGCGAGCGTGGCCGCCTGCTCCGGCCCGTACTGCTCGAGCCATCGCTCGGCCAGCCACTCCGGCAGCGAGCACGCCTGCACGAGATGCGCGAGCGGATCGCTCGCGAGCTCCGGCAGCGCGTACTCCCGCCACTCCCGCGCGAGCCGCCGCAGCACGGCGTTCACGAGCCCCGTCGCCCGCTCGAGCCCGAGCGCCCGCACGCAGCGAACGGCCTCGTCGACCGCCGCGTTGTCCGGGATGCGATCCGAGAAGCAGAGCTGATAGGCGCCGACCCGCAGCGCCGTCAGCACGAGGGGCTCGAGCTTCGCGAGGTCGCGGTCGAGCGCCCGCCCGAGCAGATAGTCGAGCCGCCCCCGCCAGCGCAGCGTTCCATAGACCAGCTCCGTCGCGAGCGCGCGATCCGCCGCCGGCATGCGGCTCTGCACGAGGGCGTGGTGCAGCGCGAGGTCGGCGTAGGCGCCTGCGCGCTGGACCCGCTCGAGCACGCGGATCGCGATCACCCGCGGCGCCGTCGGACCCGCGGACTGGCGCGTGCCGGTGCCGCGTCCGGGCCATCGCGACTTGCCGCGACCGCCCGATCCGGCGCCCCGCCCCGGTCCGGCGCCGCCCGGTCCCCGCTCCTTGCCGCCGCCGTCCTGCCCCGTGCTCATCGCGCCCCTCGCCCGGTCGCCCCGGCGCTCTTCCCCGTGCTCATCGCGCCCTCGACCCCGGCGCCCGCCCGCGGCGCCGCGCCGTCGCCCTCGTCCGTTGCCGCCGCCGCCGCGACCACCGCCATCCGCGCCCCCGCCGCGATCTCGAAGCCGCGCAGGAAGTCCGCGACCGGCAGCGGTCGTCCGCCCGGCCGCTGCAGCACGAGCGGCACGAGCCAGCCGTCCCCCGTTGCGATGCGCAGCGGTCCCTCGCCGTCGCCCGCCACCGACGGATCGACCCGCTCGATCCGCCCGACCTCCGGTCGCTCGCCCGGCGCGAAGGCGCGCGTCGTCGCGCGCGAGACCTTCAGATCGACGCCCTCGCTCCCGCCGCCCGGGAGCAGCGTGAGCGTCGCTCCCGGCTTCGGCGAGACGGCGTGGATCCGACAGGCCAGCCGCGAAGCGGGCTCGCGCAGGTCGAGCACGGCGTCGGCCTTGTCGATCTTCGCCGCGAAGGTCGCGCGCGACGCGTCCTGCTCGGTCCAGACGATCTCGTCCCGTGCAATCGCGTCGACCGCCTGCGCGATTGCGTCCGCGGCGAGCGCTCCGAGTCGCGTCGTCAGCTCGGCCGCGTCTTCCTGCGGGCCGATCGGCGTGCGCAGCACGAGCGCTGTCGGGCCCGCGTCCATCTCCTTCTCGATGCGCATCACGGAGATGCCGGTCTCGCTCTCGCCCTCGGCGATCGCCCGCGCGATCGGGGCGGCGCCGCGGAGCTTCGGGAGCAGGCTCGCGTGGGCGTTGATGAGGTAGCCCCGGGTCGGCAGCTCGCGGATCTTCTTCGGGAGGAACTGGCCGAAGGCGACGACGACGCCGAGATCCGGCTCGAGCGCGCGCAGGGCTTCGATGCACGACGGCTCGCCGACCTTTTCGGGGCGCAGGAGCGGCAGTCCCTCGCGCAAGGCGACCTCGGCGACGGGGGAGGGCGAGAGCTTGCGGCCGCGGCCGCGGGGGCGGTCGGGCTGGGACACGACGCCGACGACCGCGTGCGGCCCGGCGATCAGTCGCTCGAGGGTCGGGACGGCGATCTCGGGGGTGCCGAAGAAGACGAGGCGGAGCCGGGGGGGAGCGGGGGGCACGCGTCGACTAGCCCGACTCTTCGGCGAGCTGCTTCTTGCGCTTCTTGACGTAGAGGCTGCGCTTGAGCCGGCTGATGCGGTCGATGAAGAGGATGCCGTCGAGGTGGTCGACCTCGTGCTGGATGCAGACGGCGCGCAGGCCCTCGGCGTGCTCGACGATCGGCTTGCCGTCGAGGTCCGTCCCGCGAAGGGTGATGCGCGCGTCGCGCTCGACCGTCGCGTTGTAGTCCGGGACCGAGAGGCAGCCCTCCTCCCAGGTGATGCGGCCCTGGCGGTCGGAGATCTCGGGGTTGATCACGACCACGGGATTGCGGCCGACCTCCTCGTCGCTCCACTCCGTGTCGATCACGAAGAGCCGGACGGCCTCGCCGACCTGCGGCGCGGCGAGCCCGATCCCGGGCTCGTCGTACATGACCTCGATCATGTCGCGGGCGAGCTCGCGGATCGCGTCCGTCACCTCCGGGATCGGCAGGGAGACGCGCTTGAGTCGCGGATCGGGAAACTGCAGGACTTCTCGCAGGGCCATCGTGATGGATCTCGCTCGGGTCGGGCGCCGGTCGTTCGTCTCGGGCAGCGGTCGGCGGGTGCGGGGCCGGTCGGGTGGGGTCAGGGCGGCGCCGCCGTCGGCGGCGGGTCGGGCGCTCCGGGGCTGCCCCCCTAACTAGCTGGATCGAAAAGGGAAACGGCGGGTTTATAGCATGTTGACCGGGCGTGCGTCGAGCGCGACCTGCACGCCGCGGGGCAGCCGGCGCGCGGCCAGCAGGATCGCCTCGGAGACGCGCCGCAGCAGGGCTTCGTCGCGGCCCTTGAGCAGCAGCATGGCGCGATGGCGGCCGCGCAGCTTCGCGATCGGTGCGGGCGCGGGGCCGAGCAGCTCGAGGGCGGCGCCTTCGCGCAGGAACGCGCGGCCGGCGCGGGCGAGGGCCGTGCCCGCTTCGCGCACGAGCGCCTCGTCCTCGGCGTGGAAGACGACGCGGGTGAGCAGGCCGAAGGGCGGGTAGCCGAGGGCCTCGCGATGGCGGATCTCCTCGCGGTAGAAGCCTTCGAAATCGTGGGTGGCGACCGGAACGAGGGCGTAGTGGTCGGGCACGAAGGTCTGGACCACGACGCGGCCCGGCCGGCTCGCGCGCCCGGCCCGACCCGCGACCTGGGTGAGCAGCTGGAAGGTGCGCTCGGCGGCGCGGAAGTCGGGCAGGTGGAGGCCGATGTCGGCGGCGACGACGCCGACCATCTGCACGCCCGGGAAGTCGTGGCCCTTGGCGACCATCTGGGTGCCGATCACGATGTCGACGGTCTCGTCCTTGAGCGCGCGCAGGACGGACTCCGTATGCCCCCGCCGCGCCGCCACGTCGCGATCGAGGCGCATCGTGCGCGCCGACGGAAAGACCGCCTGCACCTCCTCCTCGAGCCGCTCCGTCCCCACGCCGAGCAGCGCCGTCTCCGGATCGCCGCAGCCCGCGCAGCGCTCGGGCACGGCGCGCACGTGGTCGCAGTAGTGGCAGCGCAGGCGATGCTCCGCCGCGTGGAAGACGAGCGCCACGTCGCAGTCGTCGCATCGCTCCGCGTGCCCGCAGACGAAGCAGAAGATCCGCGTCGAGAAGCCGCGCCGGTTCAGGAAGAGGATCGTCTGGCCGCCCTCGGCGAGGGTCTCCTCGATCGCCGTGCGCATCGGCCGCGAGAGCACGAGCTTGCGCCCGCGCGGATGCTTCTCGCGCTCCGCCGCGAGGTCGACGATCTGCACCGCCGGCAGCGGCCGCCCGCCCACGCGGCGCGGCAGCGAGAGCCGTCGGATGGCACCCGTATCCGCGCGATGGCGCGTCTCGAGCGACGGCGTCGCCGAGCCCAGCACGAGGGGACAGCGCGCCTCCTCGGCCCGCCGCGCCGCGAGCTCGCGGGCGTGGTAGCGGAAGCCCTCTTCGTTCTTGTACGCGCCGTCGTGCTCCTCGTCGATCACGACGAGGCCGAGGCGCTCGAGCGGGGCGAAGAGGGCGCTGCGCGCGCCGACGGCGATCGCGGTCTGGCCCGCGCGCAGACGCTCCCACTGCGCGAGGCGCTCGCCGGGCTTGAGGCCGCTGTGCAGGACGGCGACGCGATCGCCGAAGCGGGCGCGCAGGCGTGCGACGATCTGATGCGTGAGCGTGATCTCGGGGACGAGCACGAGGGCCTGGCGATCGGCGTCGAGGGCCTCCTCGACGGCCTGCAGGTAGACCTCGGTCTTGCCCGAGCCCGTCACGCCATGCAGCAGGAAGGTCTCGTGTACCTGGCGCTTGATCGCGTCGCGGATCGGGCCGAGGGCCTCGCGCTGGTCGCTCGTCAGCTCGACCCGCGCGCCGCCGTCGAGCACGCTGCTCGCGGCCGTGAGACGCGGACGCTCCTCGAAGGCCACGAGGCCGCGCCGCTCGAGCTGCCGGAGCAGCGCACCCGCGTTGCCGTCGCGGCGGGTGAGCCGCGCGGTCGGAAGGCCCTCGGGTGCCTCGGCGATCTCGCACAGCAGCTCCGCCTGGCGCTTCGCCCGGGCGAGCGAGGTCGCGGCGATCGCCTCGGCGTCGACGTGTCCGCGCACGCGCACGAAGCGCTCGGTCGGCACGCGGGCCCGGGCGCGGCGCAGCTCGACGCGTCGCTCGACGAGGCCGTCGCGCAGCAGGCCCTCGAGCCGCCTGGCGACGGGCACGCGCGGCAGCGCCCGCACGAGCGTGCCGAGCGTCGCCGGCCCCTCGGCCAGCTGCCGCAGGAGCGGGATGGCATCGCCGCCGCCGGCCTCGCGCCCGAGCGCACCCGTCGCGAGGGCCCGCTCGCCGCGCTTCGTGAGCGCGAAGGGGCGCGCCGTGCGCGGCGTCGAGCCGGGCGGCAGCGCATGGGCGAGGGCAAGGCCGATCGGGCAGAAGATCTCGCGCGCCTCCGCCGCCAGCACCCGGATCATCGACTCCGAGACGACCGGCTCCTCGTCGAGCACGGCCTCGATCGCCGAGAGCGCGTGCCGCGCGGGCTCCTCGCTCGACTCCGGCGGCGACGCGCCCTCGACGTCGTCGGGCACGACGAGTCCCACGAGCTTCTGCCCGCCGAACCCGACCTGCACCCGCACGCCGACGAGCGCATCGCCCGCCAGAGCCCCCGTCTTCGCGCGGTAGGAGAACACGCGATCGACGGGAACCGGGAGGGCCACGCGCACGCGATCCGGTTCCGTGGCATCGTCGGGCCCGGGCGGACCGAGGCCGTCGAAGAGGGGGGCGGACATGGCGAGATCCTATGGCCGGGCATCCCGCGACGAAAGGCCGCGGGTGCGGATCGACGACGAAGGGGGCGCGCGCTCGCTCGTCGTCGACGAGACCTTCGCCTCGTTCTACCGACCGGGCGAGATCGCGACCCTGTGCGTCTGGGACGCGATCGCGGCGCCGCTGCTCTGGCTGCCGCCGCGGCGGCGACGGCGGATCCTGGTGCTGGGTCTCGGCGGCGGCTCGGTCGCGCGGCTCGCGCGCGCCCTCGCACCCGAGGCCGAGATCACGGGCATCGAGCTCGATCCCGAGGTCGTCCGCCTCGCGCGGGCGCATCTCGACCTCGATGCCCTCGACGTGCGGATCGAGGTCGCCGACGCGCTCGTCTGGCTCGAGAAGGCCGCCGTCGATCCCGCGCTCGGTCGCGGCCGCTTCGATGCGATCCTCGAGGACGTCTTCATCGGCCACGGCGACGACGTGCACAAGCCCGACTGGATCCCGGAGCCGGCGCATGCGCTCGCTCGGGACTGCCTCGCGCGCGGCGGTCTGCTCGTCAGCAATACCCTCGACGAGCACGCCCGGGTCGCGCGGTCGATGCGCCGCGACTTCGAGTCCGTCGTCGCGATCACGGTCGAGGACTACGACAACCGGGTGCTGGTCGCGGGCGGCGCGGGACTCACGGGGGCGGCGTTGCGCGCGCGCGTGGCGGCGTCGCCCGTCCTGGGCGGGAGCCTGCCGACCCTCGGCTTTCGCACGATCTGAGCGTCGCCGCGGCTGGGCCGGCGACGAGGCGCCCCGGTCCGGTCGCGGCGCTCAGGCCGGTCGCGGTCCGCGCTCGCGGCGCAGCTGGTGGAAGCCCTCGTCGTACGACACGTCGCCGAGGAAGTGCAGGATCACGTCGTTCAGACGCTCGGGCCGCTCGGCGGTCACGGCATGGCCGCTGTAGGAGAGGGTCAGGTCGCGCGCGTTCGGCATCTCCTCCGCGATCTCGCGCCCGAACTTCGAGGGCGTGAGCAGGTCGCGCCGCCCACAGAGCAGCAGCGCGTGATGCGGGAGCCCGGCCAGCCGGCCTCGCGTGTCGTGGCCCGCGGCGGCCTCGCATTGGCGCGCGAAGAGCTCGCCCGTGAGCGGCGTCTGGCCATCGTCGAGGTAGCCGATGTTCGGCAGGACGAGCTCGTCGACCTGGGCGAGGGCCTCGTCGGAGAAGGTCCAGAGCATGCGATGCCGGATCATCGTCTCGGCGCTCGCCCCGCCCCGCGCGAGCGCGGCCCACTCCGCGAGCAGCATGCGCCGCTTCGCGTCGGGCGCCGCCCAGCAGCCGATCAGCCCGAGTCGGCGGAAGCGCTCGGGCGCCCGGATCGCCGCCTCCTGGATCGTCATCGCGCCGAGGAAGTGGCCGACCGCGTCCACGCGCTCGAGCGAGAGGGCGTCGAGCAGGGCGACGAGATCGCGTCCGAGGTCGGCCGTCGTGAAGGGCGTGCCGGGGTCCGTGCTCTCGCCGACGCCGCGATGGTCGTAGATCACGACGTCGCGATGGGCCGAGAGGGCGGGGACCTGGAAGGGCAGCCAGCCCGCGCAGCGCCCGCCGGTCCCCATCACCAGCACGACCGGCGGCAGGTCCTCGACGGGCTCGCGGGCCGGGTGGATCTCGTAGTAGAGCTTGTGACCTGCGACGTCGGCGAGCGGCATGGCGGCAGTGTAGCCCGGACCGCTCAGCCGGTGCGCGCCGCATGCCGGTCTCGCAGGGCGCGCCGCCGACGCGCGAGGATCGAGCTCGCCGCGGCGATTCCCGTAGACAGCGCGCCGAGGGCTGCACCCGGCGCGAGCCCCGGCACGGCGACGGGCAGGAGCTCGAAGCGCATCCCGCGGTAGTACGCCTCGCCGGCGATCGACGTCGAGCCCTGGCCGAAGGTGATCTGGCTCTGGGTCGTGGCGCTGCCCGCCCAGGTCTCGATCGGCGTACCGTCGAAGGAGTAGGTGGCGAGGCCGGTCGCGGGATCGAAGCGGACCTCGTGTGTGTGATAGTCGGTCGCGGCAGGGCCCGTCGCGAGGACGTGTGCGCCGCCGCCCTCGAGCTGGACCCGGAGCTCGCCGGCCACGAGGGAGAGGATCGGCAGGAAGCGTCGGCTTCCGTCGGCGTAGTAGTCGGTCACGTAGTCGCCGGCCACGACGCGCAGCACGCTCTCGATGCGCCAGCCCTGCGTGGCGGCCAGTGCCTTCGTGGCGGGGCTCGGGATCACGTCCCAGGTCGCGCGACCGGCCGTGCCGTCCGCGTGCCAGGCCGGCGCACCGAAGTCGTTCGCGATCCAGCTGCCCGCGCCGCCGTTCGTGAGCGAGTTGGTGAAGCCTTGCCGGGCCGGCAGACCGTCGCCGATCGCGGCGTCGTAGGCGATCGGTGCAGCGGGGTCGTAGACGCTCGCGAGGCGCGCGAGGAGGTTCGCGCTCATCGTCTGGATGCGCGGATCGGGGGCCAGCGGCGTGGTCGGGCCGAAGCCGACGCTGCGGTAGAGGGCGACGCCCGGGGTCGACGAGGAGCCCTGGCCGAAGAAGAAGCCGTTCTGCGTGGTCGTGGCGCCGGCCCAGGTCGCGACGTCGACCCCATCGAAGGAGTAGGTGGCGAGTCCGGTCGTCCCGTCGTAGACGACGCGATGGGTGTGGTAGTCGGTGGCCGCGGCGCCGCTCGCGAGGACGAAGGTGCCGCCGCCTTCGAGCGCGACCTCGAGGTCGCCGCCCGCGAGGCCGAGGATCGGGAGGAAGCGTCGGCCGCCGGACGCGTAGTAGCTCGCGACGAATCCCCCGGACTCGAGACGCAGCACGGACGTGTGCTCGTAGCCGTCGACGAGTCCCTGCGCCTCGCTGCCTTCGGGTACGCGGACCCAGGTGGCGAGCCCGCCCGACCCGTTGGCGCGCCAGGCGGGCAGGCCGCCGTCCTCGACGAGCTGGCCGGACCCGGCGAGAGTGAGATTCGCCGAGTAGCCCTGGCTCGTGGGCAGGCCGTCGCCGCTCGCGGGATCGTAGGGCGGGGGGCCGGCTGCGAAGGGCGTCGCGAGGCCCCAGGGCCAGTCGGTCGTGCCGGCCGAGAAGACCCAGGCCCCGCTCGGCGCCTGGTGGATCGTCGATTGCGCCGAGGCGAGGGGCCAGGGCCGGAGCCAGTCCTCGGGCGACGGGTCGCCGCCCGGCGCACCCGCCGCCGTCGGTGTGAAGGGCGAGTCCGAGAGCAGCGTGAAGTGGAGGTTCGCCGGCGCGGGCCAGCCCGGCTCGAAGGCGTCGGGCTCGTAGCCGAGCAGCCCGCGGACGGCGTCGCCGTTCTGGAAGCCCGTGCCCTCGAAGACCCAATGGTCGGCCTCGGACACGATCCAGGGCAGGTCGTAGTAGACGATCGGCTTGCGGACGCAGCAGCCCGTGTGGGCCTGTCCGAAGAGCGCCTGTCGCTTGATCTTGTCGACGATGTCGTCGGGATCGCCGGCGCCGGGTCCGACGTCGGGCCCGAGGCCCTTCGTGAGGCCTTCCATCATGCGATTCGCAGCGCCGCCGACCGTCGCCGGTTGCAGGGCGACCGTGCCGAAGACGTGGTTTCCCGCGAAGAAGCCGAGGTTCGTGCCGGCGTCGCGGGCGTTCGCCGCCGCCGTCGCCATCTCGTCGGTCCAGTACTCGTCGTGCCCGACCGAGAGCATGCCCCGGACCTCGAGCAGCCGGCCCGGATCGGCGTGCAGGTCGACGTTCGTCGCGTAGACGACGTCGTAGCCCTGCTCCTCGAGCCAGAGGATCATCGGGAAGTCCCAGGTGAAGAAGCCCCCGCTCCCGTCGGCGTTGTTCGAGAAGGGACTCTCGTTGTTGCGCAGGAAGTTCGCGCTGCCGTAGGGGCGGTCGAAGGAGAGACGCTTCAGCCACGGACGGCTCGCCGTGCCACCCGTATAGAACGAGAGGCTCTGCGCGGTGCCGGCCGGATATTGGTTGTAGGCCTGATAGGCCATGACGGCCTGCACGTAGAGGAAGTCGGCCTCGCGCGCGTCGTCGCGCACGACGAAGGGCACGTAGGCCTGGTAGCCGTCGCTCGCCTCGAGCTTCACGAGGTAGAGGCCCGAGGTCCAGCTCGTCGGGACGACGAGCGAGTAGCCGACCGACCATTGGCATTCGACCGAGGCGTTCGGGTCGGGCTGCGCGGGGCTCGCGGGGTTGGCGGCCAGCACGGCGCAGGGGCCCTGGTCGATGCCCGGAAAGGGCCCCGCCGCGAGCATCGAACGGCCACCGTCCCCGCCGTAGAACCCCATGCGGAAGATCTCGAGCGTCCAATCGTCGCCGCCTTCGACCGTGACGTGGAGATCGAGCGTGCCGCCGAGGTCGACGCTCGTCGCCGACCCGTAGCCCTGGATCTCGGCGTCGACGTCACCGGAGATCGGCCCGTCGATCCGCCAGTCGCTCGTGCCCGGGAGCTGGTTCTCGCAGACGATGGGATTCGCGAGGCACTGGGCGGAGGCGGGGGCGGCGGCGAGCGCCAGCAGGAGGACGATCCCGAGTGCGCGGGGGAGGGCCTTCTCGGGGTCGCGATCCAGCGCGTGATCGCGAGAGCAGCGGGAGCGGCAGAGCGGGAGCATGGTCGAGCCTCGGGGTCGCCAGGGGAGCAGGGCGCGAAGTTAGGCTGTTGGATCGGGCCGCGCTGCCGGAGCCGGCCGCTCCGGTCGGACGGCTCGCGTCGTCGACCGGGGTTCGATCGGCTCCTACGCTCCCTGACTGTTGCCTCTCGTCGGACAGGGAGATTCTCGCGCGTGTGGATCCGGGAGCTCGAGGTCGCCTTCCGACGCGGTCGCCGCGGCGTGCGGAGCGCGCTGCCGGCCGTCGCATTCCTGCTGCTGGGCCTCGCGGCCGCCTTCCATCCCGTGCTCCGCTCGGGGCTCGCCAGGATCCCGGGCGATCGAAGCGACACGATCCATCTCCATTTCGTGATCGAGCACGTCTGGCTGTGGCTCTCGGGTGGCGTGGCCGCGGGGTCCTTCTGGGATGCACCGATCGGTCATCCCCTCGCCGGCACGCTGGCGCACGGCGATCTGATGCTGGGCTTCTCGCCGCTCTACGCGCCCTGGCGCGCCCTCGGCGCGACGCCCGAACGGGCCTGGGCACTCTTCGTACTGGTCGCGGTCTCGCTGGACTACGTCGCGACGTGGCTGCTGCTGCGGCGGGTCTTCCGTGCGGATGCGCTCGCCGCGAGCCTGGGCGCCTGGCTCTTCGCGTTCTCGAATGCGCGCCTGGCCCAGCTCGGCCATCCGCAGCTCCTGCCCCAGCTCTTCGTGCTCGGCGCGTTCGCGTCGGTCTGTCTGTTTTTCGCCCGGGACGCTTCTCCCGCGCGTCAGCGAGTCGCGATCGCCGGCTACGCGACCTGTCTACTGCTCCAGCTCTGGAGCGGCTTCTACGTCGGCTACTTCATGGCGCTGATCAGCGCCGTCGCGCTCGCCTGCGCGCTCGTGCTGGACGATACGCGGGCCCGGGTCCTCGAGCGGGTCCGATGTCGAGCCGGTGGCCTCGTGGCCGCGGTCCTGGTCTCGGCGATGCTCCTGGCGCCGCTCGCGATCCGCTACCTCGACGCGCGCGCGGCAAGTCGGCGTGTGGGTGTCGGGGCGGGCGAGCTTCGTCTTCCGCGACTCGCTTCGTATCTCTACATGGGGCCCGAGAACGTCCTCTACGGATGGACCGCGCGCTGGCCCGTCTTCTCGGGGCTGCCGGAGGCGCACGAGCAGGCGATCGGTCTGGGGCTCGTCACGACGGGCGTGCTGCTCGTCGTCGCCTGGCGGCGCCGCGGCGAGCCCTCCGTTCGGCTGGCGGCGCTCGTGATCGCCGTGCTGCTCGTGGCGTTGACCTGGTTCCCGTTCGGGGTCCGGCTGTGGCGACTCTGGTACTACACGATTCCCGGACTCGGCGCGGTGCGTGCGGTGAGTCGGATCGGGATCTTTCTCGCGCTACCCGCCGCGATCGCGCTCGCCTGCTTCGTACGCGACGCGCGACTGCGGGGTCGCGGTCCGGCGCTCATGGCGCTCGCGATCGCGCTGGTCTGCGGGGCGGAGCAGCTGCGTCGCGTGCCGAGCTACGACGGCGTCCGGTGGGCCTGCGAAGTCGAGCGCCTCGTCGAGGTGATCCCACCCGAGGCGGCTGCCTTCCACCTGATGGGGGATCGCTTCGACGGCCTGCAGGCGCTCGCGGTCGCCCAGCGCTCGGGCGTGCCGACCGTGAACTTCGTCGGCGGCGCCTTTCCGAAGGAGTGGACGCTCTTCGAGGCACAGGTGAGGGACGGGGGACGCGACCCGGGTGCGCTGCGCGCGGCGCGCCTGCGCTTCCTCGTCGAGCATGGGGTCGATCCCGACACCGTCGTCGAGATCGACCCCGAAGCGATTCGTGCGGGGTGCGCGGCGTCGGGCGCGCGAGGCTAGAGCTCGACGCCGTAGATCCGCGCCGGCGTGTCCTGCAGGACCTTGCGGACCGTCTCCTCGGGCACGTTGCCGAGGGCCGACTCCGCGTAGTCGGCCGGGTGCACGGCCGAGCTGTTCGGGCTCGGGTACTGCGAGGTCGGGTGCGGGTAGTCGGTCTCCCACATCAGGTTGTCCGGGAAGGTCTCGAGGGCCTGGTCGATGCCGCGCTTCTCGAACCAGAACGAGCCGTAGACCTGGCGCTTGAAGTACTCCGAAGGAAGCAGGTCGTACTCGGGATGCTCCTTCGCGACGTCGCCGTTCGTCCATTGCCAGTCGAACATCTCGAGCACGCACGAGAGCCAGCCGACGCCACTCTCGACCGACACGAAGTCGAGCTTCGGGAAGCGCGCGCAGACGCCGCCGAAGAGCAGGTTCGCGAGGCAGTTCTGGTTGTCGAGGAGGGCCAGGGAGCCGCCGCGGGAGAAATTCGCCTTCGGGCCGATGCCGGCCGCGTCGTTCACGACGTCGCTGATGTCGCCGGAGCCGATGTGGAAGCTGATCGAGAGGCCGGCGTCCTGGGTCGCGGCCCAGACGGGATCCCAATGGCGATGGGCGAGCGGGGGCTGGCCGAAGGTCTCGGGGCGGCTGCCGAAGAGGACGGCGCGATGGCCCTTGGCGGCGGAGCGCTCGATCTCCTTCACGGACTCTTCGACGTCCCAGAAGGGCAGGGCGAGCACGGGCAGCAGCCGGTTCTTGTCCGCGCTCGACCAGTCGACGAGGAAGTCGTTGTAGGCCTGCACGCACTCGAGCATGAGGGCCGGCTCCTTGAGGCGCAGGAAGCCGCCCGATCCGAAGCCGCCGAGATTCGGATAGAGGACCATCGCGTAGATGCCCTCCTCGTCCATCAGCTGGAGTCGCGCCTTCGCGTCGTAGGAAGCGGCGGGGATGTCGTCGTAGCCCATCGGCACGTTCGGGAACGTGTCGTCGTGCCCGGCCATCGTGTAGAAGCCGGGGCCGCCGGCGGGGTCGTCGCCGATGAACCACATGTCGCGACCGTCGATCCGGCGGATGTGCGGCACCTTGTTGCCCCACTTGCTCGAGACGCGCGCCGTCCAGACGTCGGCGGGCTCCGTGATGTGGGTATCGACGTCGATCACCTTGTATCGATCGAACATCTTCTGGCTCATCGCATGTCTCCTTCGCGAACGGGCTTCGGGTCGCGGATCCGGGTGATGGCGTTCGGGGCGCCGGATCGAGGGCCCGCGCCGGGGCGTCTCGGGGTGAGCGGAGCCGGGATCATACGTTCCGCGCGCGGGCCGTGCCGGTGCCTTTCGACGTCGTGCTCGGGGAGACGTGCGAGCGCCGCGCGGCCGCCTTCCGGATCGCGGACGCGCGGATAGAGTCCGAGGGAGCCCGCCGGAGCCCCGATTTGAGCGCCTTCCGTCGCCGCCTCGCCGCCGCGAGCCCCCCACGAACGAGCGGGTCGGATCGGCGCTGGCTCTTCGTCCCCTACGACCAGCTCACCGACGCGGTCGGCCCCCTCGCGACCGAGCCGCCCGAGCGCCTCGGCATCGTCCTCGTCGAGACGACCTGGAAGCCGCGGCAGCGCGCCTACCACAAACAGAAGCTCGCGATGGTGCTGGCGAGCCTGCGCCACTTCGCTCTCGAGCAGGCCGCCCGCGGCGTCGCGATCGATCATCGCGTGGGCGAGCAGAGCTACGGCGCCCTGCTGCGCGAGGTCGTCCGGGAGCGCGGGCCCCTGCGCATGATGAAGGCGGCGGAGTACGAGCTGCGCACGGATCTCGCCGGACTCGTCGCCGAGGGCGGGATCGACGTCCTGCCGAACGAGACCTGGCTCACGACCCGCGCGCAATTCGACGCGACCTTTCCCGACGGTCCGCCCTGGCGCATGGATCGCTTCTATCGCCGCGTGCGTCGCGACTCGGGCATCCTGATGGAGGCCGGGAAGCCCGTGGGCGGGCGGCTCAGCTTCGACGCCGAGAACCGCAGGCCCTGGCGCGGTGAGCCGCCGGCGCCGACGCCCCCGACCCTTCCCGTCGACGACGTGAAGCAGGAGGTCGCACGGCTCGTCGAGGAGCGCTTCGCCGAGCATCCCGGGCGGCTCGACGTCGCGAGCCTGCCGTCGAGTCGGGAAGATGCCGAGCGGCTCTGGCGCTGGGCCCTCGAAGAATGCCTGCCCGCGTTCGGGCCCTACGAGGACGCCATGTCGACGGCTTCGCGCGGTCTGTTTCATACCCGTGCCTCCGCGCTCCTGAACAACGGCCGGCTCCTGCCGCGTCGCGTGATCGACGACGTGCTGGCCCGCGATCTGCCCCTGCCGAGCCAGGAGGGCTTCGTACGGCAGGTTCTCGGATGGCGCGAGCTCGTGCGCCACGTGCACGAGCAGACGGATGGATTCCGCACGCTCGCGCCCTCCGGTCGACCGAACCATCTCGAAGCGCGGGATCCGCTGCCGCCGGCGTTCTGGGGTGAGCCGTCCGGTCTGCATTGCCTCGATCACGTCGTCTCGGACGTCTGGGAGACGGGCTACGGCCATCACATCACACGGCTGATGGTGCTCTCGAATCTCGCGACCCTGCTCGGAGTCGACCCCGAGGCACTCTCCGACTGGTTCTGGATCGCGTACGTCGATGCGTACGACTGGGTCGTCGAGCCGAATGTCCTAGGGATGGGCACGTACGCCCTCGGCGACCTCTTCGTGACGAAGCCCTACGTCTCGGGCGCAGCCTACATCCATCGCATGTCCGACTACTGCGACGGCTGCGCCTTCGACCCGAAGTCGAGCTGTCCGATCACGCCGCTCTACTGGGACTTCCTCGCGCGCCATCGTGACCGTCTCGCCGGCAATCCCCGCCTCGCCATGCCGCTGCGCTCGCTCGAACGGCGGTCTGCGGCGCGGCGGAAGGACGACTCGGAGACGGCGCGCTGGATCCGCGAGCGGCTGCAGGCGGGCGAGGTCGCGCGTCCGGAGGATCGGCCGTGATCGGAACGGGATCGGGCGTGCGGCGCTTGCAGCGGCGCCGCGGCGGGTCGCGGCGGGCGAGCTCGAGATGCTGCAGCGGGGAGCGCGGGTCGACCCGTCCCGAGCGCGGGGCCCGATCCGGCTGCGTCGCGTCCAGGTCGTCGCGTCGGGGAGATTGGCGTAGCGCGCGGGCTGGAGCTCAGCCGCCCATCTTCTTGAGATCGGCCAGCACGAGCTTCGCGACCGCCTTCAGTGTCTCGAAGACGCCCTGGCCAGTCGTCGCGCAGGCCTCGAAGTCCGGTACGCCCATCGGGTTGCAGAGCTTCCGGATCTCCTCGAGCGGCGCCGCATTCGGCACGTCGCGCTTGTTGTACTGCACGACGTAGGGGACCTTCGCGAGGTCGTAGCCCTGCTCCTTCAGGTTCACCTTCAGGTTGTCCAGGCTCTCGAGATTCGCCTCCATCCGCTCGATCTGGCTGTCCGCCACGAACACGACGCCGTCGACGCCCTTCAGGATCAGCTTGCGGCTCGCGTCGTAGAAGACCTGACCGGGAACGGTGTAGAGATGGAAGCGGGTCTTGAAGCCGCGGATCTCGCCGAGGGCCAGCGGCAGGAAGTCGAAGAAGAGGGTGCGTTCGGTCTCCGTCGCGAGGGAGATCATCTTGCCCTTCACGTCGGGATTGGTCTTCTGGTAGATGTGCTGGAGGTTCGTCGTCTTGCCGCAGAGACCCGGACCGTAGTAGACGATCTTGCAGTTGATCTCGCGCGAGCTGTAGTTGATGAACGACATGGGGTGATCCGATCGGGCGAAGGGGTTGGCGGCGGCGAGCGAGGTCTGGGTGCGACTCCCGGAGCTACGGGTCAGTCGGCGAAGAGGTTGTCGATGTCGTCGTCGGTGATCTCGGCGAAGGGCGAGCCGTGGGTCCGGGCCTCGGTCTCGGCCTTCTTCCGGATCTCCTCGAAGAGGCGCGCGAGCTCGTTGCCCGCCTTCTTGACGCGCAGGCGGACGAGGCCGAGGGAGCTCCGCTCGTCGAAGACGATCACGAGGATCATGCGATCGCCGACCAGGCTCATGTGCAGGTTGTCCCGCTGACCCTGGTGGAAGTGGATCGGGAACTCCTCCTCGCCGACGATCTTGGCGAGGCCCCCGGTCGCGGCGACGCAGCCGGCGGTCAGGCTGGCGAGGCTGGTGCTGTCGATGCCCTGCATCTCGCCCGCTTCGCCGATCAGCTGCCCGGCCTTGTCGACGACGAAGACGCCCTTGGCGTTCGCGTCGCGGACCAGCTTCTGGATGATCGCGAGGACCTTCTCGAAGTCCCCCTGCTGCATCACGAGCTGGGATTCCATCATCGGCATCTGCCTCTGTAACCGTCCGGGAAATGGACCTTTTTGCCAGCTTACCCCTGGCGGGGAGGAGCCGGCAACCGCAACGGGGCAACCGGAGCGCGCGTTGATGCGGGAGCCATCGGCCGGCGTTCACCCCATCTTTAGGCGGCGGAAGCGGGCGACGCGACCCGGCCGGAGGTAGCACGGCCCCCTTCGTGCGGGGGCGAGCGCAGGCGCCGAGCCACGCGCCACGTGCCAGAATGGTCCGGTCGTCGGATCGCGTCGCACGGTGTCGCGCGGCGTCCCGGCCCCGCCGAGAGCCTTCGGGAGGACGAGGATGAGTGCGATCCACGCCATCAGCCACATCGCCGTGGGCGTACACGACATGGAGCGCTCCCTCGGCTTCTACCGGGACGTGCTCGGGCTGCACGTCTCACTCGATACGGAGGAGGAGCTCCCGGGCTTCGGCGGCAGCAAGCCGCAGAAGCGTCGCGCGGTCTACCTCCGTTGGCGTGAGGGCGCGCACGAGACATTCATCGTCCTCGACCAGCAGCTCTCCCACGCGCCCTTCGGCGAGCCCGCGACGCTCTTCCAGGTCGGCACCCATCATTGGGGCTTCTGGGTCGAGGACGTCGATGCGATCGTCGCGCGGGCCGACGCGGCGGGTGTGACCGTCGTCGTGCCGCCTGCGGAGGGGGACACACTCGCCTACGGCGAGCCGGCGGGGGGGCGCGTGCGCACGGCGTTCCTGCGGGATCCCGACGGCAACGTCGTACAGCTCGACCAGCGCGCC
>JACKFD010000010.1 GCA_020632655.1 Spirochaetaceae bacterium | reverse complement strand
GAGACCAAGGTCGTCGGCAGTTTCGATCCCCGACAGCTCGCGGCACATGCCGACACGCTCGGAGCAATGGCCGAGCACCGACTGGTCACGTGGCGGCAGATCTACGCCTTCTTCGCGGACCAGCTTGCACACGCTCGTCAGCGCCGCCCCACTTCGCTGACGACGCTACTTCTCGAGCAGTTCATCGAGTATCTGCGCATCATCGCCTACCGCCAGGAGATCGATATGGGCGAGTTCGACGGGTTTCGACCCGAGCACTTCGCGGCCTTTACCTTTCGGGATCGAGAGGACGCAAAGGACAACCAGCGACGGGTCAAGCACTACCTGGCCCAGTTCGTATCCGCGGTGCGTGAGCAGTTGCCGGCTTCCCTCTCAGAGTTCAGCCACCAACAGGTGGGGAACCTTCGGGCGGAGGGGTCGCACTCTTGGTCCACGCTCTCGCGAGCCGCTCAGCCCGTACATGAGCCACACTTCTCCTTCGCGGTAGGCAGCGAAGACTTCAGTCTCCGGCTGCTCCTGGAAGGCCAGCGACCTACGCGAGCTGCGAAGCGAGCGATTCAAGCTGATCCCGATCGATTTCTGCAGCTTCTGAGGGGCCTTCCCGAGTGGCGGCTTCGGATTCGTCGCCGATGGCAGATCCGACCCCGCCGCTTTGAAGCGAGCGATGCATGCATTGTTGAACTCGACTGCGTTCAACGAATTGACGTGGACTACATCCTGCAGAAGATGGACGATCTTGAGCGAAAGGTTGACGGTCAAGGTCACTTCGAAATCATGATCGAGCGAACCTTTCAGGTCGGCGATCCTCGGATCCGGGATCGAAGCTTCGCTAAGCACGTCGCTTCGCTGCTCGAGGAGCTGGCTCCTCTTGAGCGGTTCCTCTCCGGGAACTCGTAGGGAAAGAAGACGTTCTGCCGCCCGTTGTCGCTGGAGCGACCTGCTCTTCGGGCTTTTCGCGGTCGCTCGGATGGCCTCGGATTCGGCTTTTGAGACGCAGCTCGGGAGTCTTGGTACGTCTTGTGGCTGCTGCTCGAACGACGAGAGGAGCCACTATGTCGGAGATCTACCTTCACCGCGATGAGATCTACAAGCAGGTCTGGGAGCGCCCCATGCGCCAGATCGCGCAGGACTACGGAATATCGGATGTGGGGCTCAAGAAGGCCTGTCGCCGCCTCGGCGTACCCACCCCGCCCGTCGGGTTCTGGGCAAAGCGAGAGGCGGGAAAGAAGGTCAGGGTCCCGCCACTTCCGCCACTTCGGGGGGAGGCACGCGAGTGCGTAGTGATCCGCCCGCCCGAAGCTGTGCCCGACGTGGGTGAGCTTCCGCGACCTGAGGTTCGCGTCCCAAAGCGCCTCGACAACCCACACCCGATCGTCCGCAAGACCCTCGAAGAGCTCAAAGGGGCGCCGGTCGACGACTATGGCCGTGCCTGCCCCCGGAATCCGAAGGGTCTCGTCGTTCGGGTCTCACCCGCGCAGCTTTCGCGTGCGATGCGGATCGTCGAGGCCCTCGTCCGAGCACTCGAGCGCCTGGGTGCGAAGGTTGAGATGACACCGCGGTACCGGGACGAAGTGAAGGCCGCTGCAGTGATCGAGGGCGAGCCCGTCGACTTCTCGATCTGGGAGCCCAGTGGCCGGAAGAAGGTGCGAATCGAGAACCGCTGGTCCTCCTACGACCGGTTCACGTATACGCCTCACGGGCGGCTCGAGCTGAGGATCGATGAGTACGTAGCGTCGGGGAAGGCGAAAACGATTCGGGAGCAAGCGTCGAAGCCGATCGAGGCGGAGATTGGGCGGTTCATCCAATCGATGTATGCGACGGCGCGGGTGCTGAAGGCGCGGCGACTCGAGCGAGAGGAAGAGGCCCGTCGACGCGAAGAGCGCCAACGTGAGCGAGAGCGAATCGAGCGGGAGGAGGCGTATCAGGAATGGCTGCGGCAGGACCTGGTGCGGCTTGCTCGAGCGCATGAGGAGGCGAACCTGGTTCGAACGTTCCTCGCGGCCGTTCAGGCGGATCCTCATCAGTGCCGGACGGATGAGCAGCGGGATTGGATCCAATGGGCTCTCGGGCAGGCGGAAGAGCTAGATCCGCTCTCCGGCGATGGCGAGATATCCCGGTGCCTATTGCCGCCTGAGGATTGGAAGCCGCCGGCCAAGGCCGCACCTGTGAGCGCGGTGTCCACGGACCATGCGTGGCTGTACTCGAGGGGCGCGCCCTGGAGAAGCTAGTCGGCGCACCCATGTGGGGTGGGCTATCTACCCCGTTGTCTGAAAATCCTGTTCTCCATCCGAGAGTTGAATGAGCGATCGAATCTACCTGGTCTCTGAGGACGACAAGCTCAGACCGATGGAAGCAACGCCGTATGCGCGAGAAGACGTGCTGCAGCGTCTACTCGAGCAGTACCCGGACCTTCTCGCCGGAGAGCAAGTCGACCCCGAGAACCCTCGGCGATGGCTCTTGATCAAGCGAGAGGCCGGGATCACTCACGACGGAGACGAGAGTTTCCGGTGGCGTCTCGATCATCTCTTCCTGGATCAGGACGGTGTTCCGACTCTCGTCGAGACCAAGATTGCGACGAACCCCGAGCTTCGGAGGCAAGTCGTGGGGCAGATGCTGGACTACGCGGCGAATCTTGTTGAGTACTGGTCGCCGGAACGGATTCAGCAGGAGTTCGAAGCCCGCTGCGAGGAAGCGGGAAGGCCACCCGACGAAGTTCTATCGAGCCACTTGGGTCTCAACGAGCTCAATGGCGCGGACGCTCTCGAAGGCTTCTGGACCGACGTGAAGACGAATCTGGAGGCGGGGCGACTTCGACTTGTCTTTGCGGCCGATCGAATTCCCTCATCACTGCTGCGAATCGTCGAGTTTTTGAATGGGCAGATGGATCCGTGTGAGGTGATCGCGGTCGAACTCCGCCAATACCTGCACGAGGCGGACGGGGCATCCATTCGAACACTCGTTCCCCGAGTCTACGGGCTGACGGCAACCGCGAAGTTCAAGAAGAAGGTGAGTCGAGTCGTCGAGGATCCGGGCATCTACATCCTAGAGCCGTTGGTGTCGGAGATGGTCGATCGGTACGGGCTGCAGATTCGAAGGCGGATGCATCGGAAGGGGTGGCTGCGGATTGCTGAGAGCGATGCAGATTCGAGGGGCGAGTGGCTGCTTTACCAGAACAAGAAGATCGGGACTCTCAATATCAGCTTCGATGGCGGAAGTGGCGGAATCACCGAAGAGAGGAGAGACCAGATCTACGCTGTGATGGCAGAACAGTCGCTACCCGAGGGCGTCACAGTCGAACAGGGCATCGATGCTACGGGTCAGCCATTCGTGAGAGCGGTGATTCCCGGCTTTGTGTATGACGATGATTCGAACTGGGGCGTGCTTCGCTCGAAGCTACACGCCGTGATGCCTGCATTCCTGGCCGCAGTTCATTCGTGAGGGACGCGATCGTCGTACTGGAAATCGGTAGCGGCGCTGTACTCCAGGCGCCCAATAGCTACTCCAGGTGTACGAGCGTATGACCCTGCGCGAGGATCCACTCCTGAGCTGCAGTAGTTCCGACTCAATCTGACGCTCTTCGAGCGATCGAGAAGGGGTTTGCCCTGCTTGTGGACCAACACAACCGGAGACACTGCGTCTCCAGAGGGGCAACCCCCGATGAGTACAGTACAGAAGATCATCAAGAACAAGGTCGGACTCCTCAACCTCGCCGAGGAGCTCGGCAACGTCTCCCGGGCCTGCAAGGTCATGGGCTACTCCCGGGACACGTTCTACCGCTACAAGCAGGCCGTCGAGGAAGGCGGCGTCGAGGCTCTGATCGAGAAGTCTCGCAGGAAGCCGAACCTCCGGAACCGCACGGCTCCCGAGATCGAGCAGGCCATCGTCGCCCTGGCCATCGACGAACCTGCCCTTGGGCAGGTTCGTGTCTCGAACGAGCTCCGGAAGCGAGGTCTTCACATCTCGCCCGCCGGGGTCCGGGGGGTCTGGATGCGCCACGGCCTGCAGACCCTTAAACATCACCCTGCGGCGCTCGAGAAGAAGGTCGACGCAGACGGGATCATCCTCACGGAGAGCCAGGTCCAGGCGCTCGAGAGGAAGCGTCACGACGACGAGTCGAGCGGCGAGATCGAGACCGAGCATCCCGGCTACCTGGAAAGCCAGGACACGTTCTACGTCGGGACGATCAAGGGCGTGGGACGGATCTACCAGCAGACCTTCGTCGACACGTACTCGAAGGTGGCCTTCGCGAAGCTGTACACGCAGAAGACGGCCATCACGGCGGCGGACCTGCTGAACGATCGCGTGCTGCCGTTCTTCGAGGCCCAGGGTGGGCGCGTGCTCCGGATCCTGACGGATCGAGGGACCGAGTTCTGCGGTCGTGTGGAGGAGCTGCCCTACCAGCTCTACCTGGCGATCAATGACATCGATCACTCGAAGACGAAGGTGAAGAGCCCGCAGACGAACGAGATCTGCGAGCGCTTCCACAAGACGATCCTGCAGGAGTTCTACCAGGTCACGTTCCGCAAGAAGCTGTACAGTGACCTCGCGGAGCTCCAACGGGATCTCGATACCTGGCTCGTGCGGTACGACGAGGAGCGGACGCACCAGGGCAAGATGTGCTGCGGACCGACGCCGAAGGAGACGTTCGACGACGGTATGAAGATCTGGGCGGAGAAGGCGATCGGCGAAGTCGCCGCTTAGACCCGATCCGACAGACGGTCCACGACCAGGGTGACTGTCAGATCAGATCGCGACTACCACACCTTAATCCAGCCAATTGCCCCGCAGGGCTACCAGGAGACCCATCATCTGGGGGGAACGAGTCCGCAGGAGCGCGGCTGACCTTCCGTCTGCGAGCGACGTGCGTTCGTCCCGTCGCTGCCGCGAGCTGCACGCGTGGATCGCCCCACTCGCCGAACCTGCACTCGGCAGGAGTCGTGCAAATCAGCAAACGAGCTTCGGAAGCAATTAGATAGACCCCATCTCTCGAGTAGAATTGGATGAAGTCGAGCAAACAGGTTCTCGCGCGGCCGAAAATTCGGGCGCGCAAACTAAGTTGAGACCCGCTCGCAGCCTTCGCCATGGGATCCACTCTCAAGGGGTGGTAGCGGTACGCAATTCGATTAGCCCGATCGACGATCCTCGGTGGCCATGCCAGGAAGCCGCGCACAAGAGATGAAGCCCTTCTCGGCCCAGCAGCTGCTATTGACGTTTCTCGCGCCGGACCATCTCCCGACGCAGCTTGCGATCTATCTCATTATTGCGATCGCGCTCGGGTCCTTTCTCTTCGTCTTGCTCCCCCTATTGTGGCGATTGGCTCAGATCGGCGTTCCGATGTTTGGTCTGCTCACTCGAGCACGCACCATGCTTGCTCATGAGCCTGAACCAGGCCGGCAGGACGCGCTCGCAAAGCTTCTATCCGGATCACCGATCGACCAGCAGTGGGCGCGTTTTCTCCGCGAATGGCGAAGCGCCTCGCCAACACTCCACAGTCTGCCGACCGGCGGATCACCTGTCCGTCTCCGAGACGTCTTCGAGGACATTCCGCTGATTCGTCCGGGAGCAAGAAGAAGCTTGGTCGGTGGCCTACCCGGCATTTTTATTGCGATCGGCGTTCTCGGCACCTTTGTCGGTCTCACGATCGCAACCGCCGATCTCGCCGCTCAACGTGCACAGAGCGAGCGATCGGAGCCCGCGCCGAACCCTCGCTCGGACTCCACGACATCCGGGTCGGGCAGTGCTTCCGATCCGCCAACTGCCGTATCTGACGAAACACGCAAGGCCGAGCAGGCGGTCACGCAGCTGACTGGAAATCTCGGTCTGGCGTTCCGCACGTCCGTGCTGGGACTGGTCTTCTCGATCATCTTTTCTCTTGCTCTCCGTTACATCGAGGGGACGGCGCAGAGGCTCGAAGACGATCTCGACATGCTCGTCCAGGATGTATTCCGCTGGATAAGCCCCGCCGAGATGGGAACACAGTCCTCAAAGAAGCAGGAAGATCTTATTGACTCATTGAAAGACAGCCTGACTGATCTGATGATCGAGTACCAAGAGGCCTCCAGAAACGGGCTCCACGAGATTCAAGCGGGCTTGCAGCAGATCTCGAGCAGCGTCGGAGAGCATCAGCTCGCGGCGCTTGACAAGGTCACCCAGGGGTTGAACGAGAGCCTCAAATCTGCGATCGGCTCGCATCTCTCTGATCTGCGCAGCGCTCTCGCCGCCGCGATCGAGCAGCAGCGCGCGCTGGCTCAGCAGGTCAGTCAGTCCCATGAGCAGATGCAGGCCACGGCAGAGCTGCAAGGCCAGATCGCAAATGATCTCGCGTTGGCGGCCGCAGAGGTCCGATCCGCGGCCGGCGTCTTGGGCAGCGCCTCCACCGACCTATCTCCCGCTCTGGAGCACCTCAACCAGGCGGGAGCGGCACTTAGCAATACCGCGGAATCCATCTCCTCAGCCCAGCAGGCAGCCGCCAGAACGGCCGAGGAGGTTCGCGGCTCACTAGAGCTGGCGGAGTCCTCGCTCGCCGGCCAGCGCGATCTGGTTGAGACAAGTCTTGGAGAAATCAGGACAGCGATCTCAACGCTCAGCGAAGGGCTGGCTGACGATCTCGTTCAAGCGCTTGGCAGAATCGACGATCTAATGAGCCAAGCTCTTGGGAAGCTGAGCGGCACCGTCGGAGAGAGCAACGACACGCTCGACCGTCTCGCTACACCTCTAGCGAAGCTTGAGGACACACTGCGTGACGTGCGTGAGGGCGTGCGCGACTCGGGTGAATATCTCAGGAGCCTCGGTACGACTCTGCCCGAGCAGCTCGCGCCAATTGCAACCCTCGGACTCGCCATTCACGAACTCGCCGAGACGGAACGAGCAGGCAAGCAAGCCGCCGAATCGCTGCTCACTTCCCTCGTCAACCGCACGACTGAGATCGCGGGGATCGGAGAGAAGCTGGGCGACGCCCAGGCGCGTCAATCCGAGCTCGCGAACCAGCTTGCCGATATCGCAACCAGCCTCGAACGTTCATTGGCTGCCCCCCAGTTCAGCACGGAAGATGAGCAAAGTGCTGAAAGCCCCCAGCTCACTGAGGCCATCAAGCAGGCCGAGAAAAATATCAGCGCGGTGCTCGAGCAGATTCGACTGAGCCTCGTGCAGCAGCCGCCAGTCGCGCCGTTTAGCCCCCCGGCGTCCTCCGGTCGCCCAGATTCTTCAAGCGGCCTTGAGGCCGCCAGGGTTGCCCGGATCGCTCCCCCTCGTACGGCCGAGCCTGGGGAAGAACCTGAAACGATACTCTCCCCTGCGATTCCCAGCGCGGGCGAAGAGCCGCAAGAGACCCGACGCTGGTGGCTCCCGTGGCGACGGCGTGAGTAGGCGCGACCGAAGCTTTTCCTCTGAGGAGAGGTCCCTCGGCGGTGACTTCTGGGCGAGCTACTCGGACTTGATGGCCGGCCTTCTGATGGTCTTCATCCTCATGATCGCGATGACACAAATCGCCATGAGACGGTCTCACGATGACATTCGGCGGCTTCTGACCGAAAAGGCCGCGGAGCTGAACGCCTGGACTGAGTCCGTACGACAGCTCTGCAGGGACGAAGAGCTGCGCGAGCTCGAGGTGAGCATCGACTGTGAAACGGGTGCTATTGAACTTCCAAACAAGATTCTCTTCGAGTTCAATAGTGATGAGATCAGGCCGGCCGGGCGCGATCTCTTGCGAATCGCGGTCCCAAGAATCCTGGATCGCCTTGCGGCAGGTGAAGGGCGATTTTGGGAGCGTCTCGAGAAGGTCGAGGTAAGAGGACATTCCGATCCGAAGGCGCTTCGCGACGATCCTTATGGAAGAAACCTGCGCGTATCCCAGTCTCGTGCATACTCCGTGCTCACATTCCTCACCACGGACTCTCAAGTGCCGCCTCGCCACCGCGAGAATCTCCAATCCAAGGGAGTCGCTGCGGGAGCTTCCGACTCTCGACGTCCGAAGAAGTGCGACGAGCCGGGTATATCCCAGTCCACTTGTTTTGAGGCTTGGCGACGAGTCGAGATTCATCTCGACTTTCGCGACAACGACTTCCGTGCGGAGCTGAACGAGATTTTCATGCGTGTCCTCGACATGGTGGGTACCGATGTCTGAGAACAGATGGTCTCAGCTTCGAAATCTACCGATGGAGCGCCTCTCCAATACTTGCGCGCGGATCGCCGAGAGACACGAGATCTCAGCAGACCTCAAAAACCCGGATCCGACTGCCCTGGAGCATCTTAGGGAGCTTCTGTCCGCCACGCCGGCGGATATAGTGCCTAATCTTGCGGGGCGCCTGCGTCGTCAAGAGCTCGACCTGCTTGCCGACCTCGTGGCGATCGAGACAATCTCCGGAATCGCGCGGAAGGCCGTCTCGCTCGCTGCCGCGGCTCCGTCTAAGCGGCTCGCTCGACGCTGCTGGCACCTGCTTGTGACACGGGGTGGATCGTCGCAGCTGACTCCACTCCTCAAGGCGCTGACGCGCGACGAAAGGTTTTTGAGCGCCGTTGTCCCCGAAATCGAGAGCCGGTCGCGATTCGATTCATGGCTGTCAGACGATGGGCTGAGCGTAGGATTACTAGGCGATCTGGAGGGCTCTCAGCAACGGAAGGTGGCAGCGTGGCTGCAGGACCTCCCCCCGCTGAGTGAGCCGATTGTCGAAGACAGCGCGCTGTTTCGGGAGTTGATGACCAAGCTACTCACGACCGGAAGCCGAGCGCTCCTCGCATCACAGGGAACCAGCACGCTGGAGCGGTGGCTCGACGCCTCTCCAACCCGGGTGCGACACGAATTCAGCATCCACTACGTCGTCACCTTTCGAGCGGATCGTGCGTGGAGCGAAGACCTCGCAGACAGGGTGGTGCGTGAGATCGGCCATCCGCAGGCTAATGCTAAGAGCACCTCATGGCGCAGCATTGAAGCCCGCTCCGCGGGGGCGGGGATCGACTTCGCAAACTGGATCGCTCTTCGAGAGCTCAAAGAGTTCTTCGGTTCTATCGATGATCCCCACGGTCGCTTCAAATTCTGGGAGCGCGGCTTTGGAACCCAAATCGTCCGCGTAGCTCGGGTTGCGGAAGGCGAGGCGGCAATGCTCCACATCCCTCCGCTCCTCGTCATAGAGTTCGCTAACAAAGGCTATGCGGCTTACGTGTACGCCGAGCAGGACTGGGGACACTTCGAGAGTCTTAGAAGCAAGAATCCACGGGTCTATCAGGAGCGTAAGCGTCTCGTAAGGCACCCTGGTAACGCCACTCCATACCGAATCCTCCATCCGGAAGGCTGGCAGAGCGATGCCAGTCGCACGGTTACGAGCCTGCTAAGGCAGCGAAGGTAGCCTGGGCCATGTCGCTCTCGCCCACGATCACCACTGAGGGAGCCGAGTACAAGACCTCGGAGCCCTACACGTTTCCGATGGGCAAGCTGGTCGGAATCCGCTCCGATTCGGAGGCGGCTCCCCCGCCGGAGCTTCTGCTGCTAGAAGGCCTCTGGTCCGACGGCTTGGTCGAGGAGGTGGGGCCGGGACATTGGCTCGTCAACTGGACGCACATGCTAGAGGTCGACGCGAGTGATGCCCGCGCGCTTGGTCTCCCAGAACCTGAAGACATTCGCGTCTCCATCCAAGCAACCGGCGTCCCGACGAGCCCTCGCTTCGCCATCGAAGCGGTTCTGCGACACGACGTGTATGGAGTCCTCAATCCCAAAGATCGGCATGGCCCGGCAATTCGCGTCACCGGCGGCCGATTTGTTCTCGTAACCGACGCAGTATGGCGGCTTCTGACCCGCGTCGAGGACCGGCCGAGCGAAGATGCGACGACTGAAGACCGATTTGAGTACATCGCAGGGTGCCGCGCAGCGGCGGAGGCGTGTCGCGCTGATCTTGATGCATTCCTCTCCAGACAAGATGTGACTCTGGCCGACGAGGTCGGGTTTGAGATCACCGAGGATCACGGCGCGCTCGTCGTTGAACCCACTATCGGAGAGCTTCGCAGCGAGAGGTTTGTCCTCGGTAATGGTCAGAGCCGAAGGATCGCCAGCCTCGACGGTCCCGACGAATCCCGAAGACGCATCGTTCTGCGGCGGGACATTCGTGACCAGGTGGAAAACCTGTCACGCATTGGAAGGCTTGAGGGACCCAGCGTACCTGAGTTCCTCTGTAATCCTGAGGCGTTCCTGCCGCCGGGCGTCAGCCTAAGAGATTTCTCCGAACGCGTCCAAGGTTTCAAGATCCGGGTTTACAACTCTCGACCTTACATTCACGTTCGGGAGCGGTCACGAGGCTGGCTCGAGTTCGATACAGGGGTCATGCTAGACCCTGTAGGTCCGTCCGACGACGATCAACTCGAGAAGGGCAAGGCCCTTTCACAAGAGGAGTATGAGCGGCTCAAGGAGAAGGCAAGAGAGATCGGCGATCGCTGGATTAAGCACGGAGACGACTGGATCGAGATTGATGTGGACTCCGGCGATCAATTCTCGAGAACGGCTCAGGCGCTCAGAGAGCGCACAGATGCTTCCGGCGGCGTACGCGCTTCGGTTGTGCTCGACGTCATCTCGAACATTGAGTCGCTGGATTTTCAGATCCAGCTGCCCGAGCTGGAGGGCGCGTACCGACCGTGGCACGCCGAGCTGCCGACACTCACGCCCCCAGACTCGTTTGCGGCAGAGCTAGACAGCCACCAGCTCATAGGATTCAATTGGCTTGCGTACCTTCATGACCGAGGGGCCGGAGGACTTCTTGCTGACGACATGGGTCTGGGAAAGACCGCCCAGGTCATCGCACACCTCTGTGCGCTAAAGGAGGCGGGGGCGCTCAAGCCCTCGTTAGTCGTCGTTCCTAAGACGCTTATTCGCAACTGGCAGATTGAGCTTAAGCGATTCGCGCCCAAGCTGAGCGACGTCGTGGTACACGAAGGCCCCGGGCGACGACGGAGTACCGACCATCTTTCTAAACATGAAATTGTTCTCACCACCTATGACACCGTAAGAAGTGACCAGGTCAAGCTAGGAACAATCGACTGGAGAGTAGTTGCGCTCGACGAGGCACAATTCGTGAAGAACCCGACGGCGGGCCGGACGAGCGCGGTCAAGGCTTTGAAGTGCGATCAGCTAATTGCCATGACGGGTACACCTGTTGAGAACGGCCTCATCGAGTTCTGGTCAATCATGGACCGCGTGAGGCCAGGGCTGCTCGGTGGATGGAGCGACTTTCGGGAGACATTCGAGAAGGCTCTCAGCCAAGCCGATGAGAGCGATCGGGCAGCCATCGTCGAGCAATTGCTGTCAAGGCTTGACCCTCACTACCTCCGCCGAAAGAAGGATGAGGTCCTCACGACGCTTCCTCCCAAGGAGAGGGTCGAGAACCTCGTCGTTGATCTGAGCCCGCAACAGAGGTTGATGTACCGCGATGCTCTTCGCGAAGCTGAGCTCGGTGGTCGGGGAGCTGTTCTGAAGGCGATCGGTGACCTATTAAGGATCTGCGCCCACCCTAGAACCTATCGGGGTGACTGGGAGAGTGCCGACGCAGAAACACTGGTTGCTGAGTGCCCAAAGCTCGCAAGGACCCTAGACGTTCTTTCCGAGATCCGCGCGAAGGATGAGAAAGCTCTCGTCTTCGCCGAGTGGAAGTCGACGCAGCGGATTCTCCAACGAGCGATCTCGGCGCGATTCGATAGTTGGCCGGAGATCGTGAATGGAGACGTGACCGATCGCAGGCAAGAGATTGTGGATGCATTTTGCGAGCGAACCGGATTCGACGTCATGATTCTATCGCCAAAGGTCGCTGGCTATGGGCTCAACATCACTGCCGCCAACCACGTCATTCACTACACGCGCCCTTGGAACCCCGCGGTAGAGAACCAGGCTACCGACCGTGTTCACCGGCGTGGCCAGACGAAGCCGGTGTACGTCTACTACCCTCGCATTCGTGGAACTGTTGAGGAGCGGCTAGCCGAGCTTCTGAGAGACAAGGAAGACCTCGCTCGAGACGTGCTCCGGCCCACGAGTGAACGGACCGTGTCCGCCGAAGAACTACTTGAAGGCGCCGCGCTCGCGTAGATGGGGGTAAGTCTGAGGCGGGTTCTCAGTGAGCACGTCGAGCACCATCACCGCGAACGAAACCATCAACGGCTCGACAACTGATTGGTCGATCAGGGCACGAGTGGCTTCCACAGCGGCGGCGCCGTCCAATCCCATCTGCGCGATTCGGCGCCGTGCTTCGCTACCAGGAACGAGCGGCGCAGTCGCAAACGCGTCTTTGCACCTGTCCGTTGCCAAAATCCATCCGAACGGGTTCGTGGCCGTTCCGGGGTCGGTGAGTCACGATGCTCAAGCCGCGTCCTGCCACTCGTAGCGATGATGGAGTCCGCCGACCTTGGGAACGCCGATGATTCGCGCCTTCGGCGAAGGTCGGCACTGGACGGCCCGGCCATCGGGCGCATCTCGAAGCTCCGTGTGGACGCGGTCGGCGTTGTAGTAGTCGACGTACTCACGTAAAAGGCGTCGAAGATGGTTCTCGTTCAACACGATCACGTGATCGAGCAGCTCTCGCCGAACGCTGCCAACCCATCGCTCGGCGACCCCGTTCTGCCGGGGGCTCCGGAATGCAGTTCGCCGCGGTTCGACCCCGAGATTCCGGATTGCCTCGGTAACCCGGTCCGAGAAGATGGAAGCGTTGTCGAAGATGAGAAAACGCGGTGACGTGTCGTGTGGGAACGCTTCGCGCAGCTGTTGCCTGATCCACGATGAGGTTGGATGCTCGGTGACGCCGAATTGCAGGATCTCCCGCCGGTCATGCCCGATCACGAACCAGGCATACAGCAGCCGAAATCCCGCGGTGGGCACAACGAGGAAGCCCATCGCCGCGATGTCGTGTCGGTGATTTCGAAGGAATGTGTTCCATCGCTGGCGCTGAGCTCGGTCGGAGTGTCGCTTAGGGAGATATCGCGAGACCGTGGAAAGGCCGATGCATATTCCGAGCTTCTCGAGTTCGGCTTGAACTTTTCGGGCGCGCCAGCCGTTCTCGTTGGCGAGTCGCCGAATGAGTGCTCGCACCTCGGCCGCAATCGGGGGCCGACCAGGACCAGGCTTCGAGATCGCGTGCCAGTAGAGTCGAAATCCCTTTCGATGCCATCTCACGACGGTATCCGGTTGGACGATGACCAGGATTTCTTTCCACCCCGACCACATCCGTGACAGCATCACCCAGAATCCCCAATCGGTTGGCGTGAGGCGGGGCGGGCGTCCCTTCTCGGCGAAGGTCGCGAGTTGCTGGCGGAGGTCGAGTTCGACGAGCGCCTGTTGGCTTCGGCTTCGAAAGAACGCGGGGACGCACGGAAGGGCGATCGTTACGAGATTCAGCAGCTGCCGCATGGCGAGGCGCATTCTGCGGCGTGCCTCGAGGGGGTACGAGACTGAGTCTTCGGTTTCGAGCGGACTACCATCGTGCGTTGAGCAATCGACCGCCGGATTAGAAGAATCGATGATTCCGGGCCGGACCAGCTCTGGCAACGCACAGGGGGCGAGGTTGCTTATTCGAGTAGGCCGCGAGCTGTTGGCGAAGGGCCAGTTCCCGTACGGCTTGCTCTCGCCTATCGCGGAACAGGGCCATGAGCGAGGCCACGAGAATCGATTAATAGGTGATGAGGGCTCGGAGCACCCGGGCATTCTGAACGGTAAGCGCCGAAAGATCGAGACTGAATCTCACACGGTGTGCCCGCTAGACTCTTGATCACGATTTCGATCTCCGGGCGTTCGGGACAAATTCTGAAAACGCACAACTCTTCGCGACCTACTCCACGTACTCCAGAAATCCGAGATCCGCGTTGTCCTCGAATGTCTTTACCGAACCAGGGCATTCGAAGCTAAATTTACAGGACCTTTGCGTCGAGCCCGACTGAAATACGAGCGTGAATTGCCCCGTGGCGGGCTTGATGCCCCCGCGGCCACTTCCTGTCCGACACTGGGCAACGATGTTTTGCCGCACCTGGGATCTCGGCGGTACTTCCGTCGTCAAGGCTGGTAACGTCACATCTCCGGTGCCGGTTGCGGACACGTGCACGGCGTGATCGCCTGAATTGACGATCACAAACAGGGAATCCGAAGCTCGGTCTTGGTCGGGAGGCCGACTGCCGCACGTTAGGTCGAAGGACGACGAACTGGCCGGTCTATCGCGTCCAGGCTTCGATGTTGGAAGCGGGATCGGGGCAAGGTACGACATGACGAGCTCTTTGGCGTCTTCCTCTTCGAGGTAGCCCTGGCGAGTGGCTACACAGATGTTGTAGAGCATTACGCCTGGCGCCTGCAGAAAATCCGGGAGCGGTGGTGGCTCCCGGCGATGCGAAGTCTCTGAACGGAGCTGCGCGGCGAGCCCCTTTGCCAATGTCGAAAAGCTCAGAGCCGAGCTGTTGCTGATCTCCTTGAATCCATCGGGAGCCGTGCATAAGCACTGATCGTTAAACAGGCATGCGATCGAAATACCTGACGCTTCGCCTGCGGACGGAAGTAGGGACAGTGCGGTTAGGACAAGGAGAAGAGTCGGTCTCACGTCTATTCCTCGCAGAGTCTCGGGGGGATTGAGGACGTTTGGCCTTCAATGGACAGAATTGATGCCGCACGTCAAGTCAGAGTTGCCGCTGCCCTGCCCATTCTCTTGGCAGATTGCGGCGAACCCCGAGCACGCTCAAGATAAAGTTGTTCCGAATGCGTCCGCACCGTCGCCGCCGAATCGACTTTGCACAGGTCACTCCTTTGCATGATCGAGGGCGTCCGCGATCGGTTCTTGATCCCGCAATTGCCGCTTCTTCGGTGAGGTCGGGCCGTCCTGGACTATGTGAACGAGACGCCCCCGGCTTGAGTCGTCAGGCTGTCCATAGGTTATCGATGCCTGTGGAATTCTGATCACGGGAAGAAGGTATCGCTGTTCATTCGTGGTTCTGGTTGACGCGAGATGTGGGCCTCTGGTTCGAGAAGATCTCACAATCGGTTCCGTGGCTTCATCTGGCGAGGTCTGGGAACGGGGAGTCTCTTAGTTGGATATCTCAGCAGGACTAATGAAGACACACGTTGGTGTGAGCATGGATGTGACTGGGCAGCTTCGTGTCGGCCTCTTGAAGCAGCGGTAGGGGGGATTCGTGACAATCCGAATGAGCAGCCAGGCGAAGCGAATCGGCCTCGCCCTCTCCGGTGGTGGCTTCCGAGCGGCGGCATTTCACCTCGGCGTCTTTCGCAGACTCGAAGCCTTAAGACTGCTCGAGAAGCTCGACGTCATCTCGTGCGTGAGCGGCGGCAGCATCGCGGGCGCATTTCTGGCCGCCAACTGGGGGCAGCCCGACGCACTCGATCGCCTCGAGGACTATCTGCGCACGCGCTCCATCGCCGTCTCCTCCGTGTTGGCAGGAGCCCTCGACCCCTTCGAGACGCGTCTGGACAAGCTCGCGGATAGCTACGATGCGCATCTCTTCAAGGACAGAACCCTAGAAAGCCTCGCTAACGGTCCTCGGCTGTACCTGAACGCCACCAACCTCGCGACAGGAAACATGTTCTTCTTCGTTACGGGCGGGGGAGGCGTAACGGAGGTGGGAGAGTGGGAGCTGGGAGTCCGGCCCATTTCAAACTTTCGGATTAGCCGTGCAGTCGCGGCTTCATCGGCGTTTCCGCCCGTGTTTCCGCCTTTGGTGCTTGACGCTCGGGAGTATGCAGCTCCGACGGTGGACTATGTGAGCCTCACAGACGGCGGCGTCTACGACAACTTGGGGGTCAATCCACTCTTTAGAGCCCGGAACGACCTCGACTACGTCATCGTAAGCGACGCCGGCAAGCCGTTCTCGATCGACGAGCAACCCACTACGTCAGGTGCAGCCGTCCTGAGGGGGGCTCTGGATATCCTGATGGAGCAGGTGCGGGGGCTTCAGTTCCAGCGACTCCTGCTCACATCCAAGGCGAACCAGCGACCACGTCCGGTATGGTTCTCCATCGATAGTGTGGTTGGGCAGGAACTCGACGGCGATGCCGCCTTCGCATCCGCGATCTCGACCAACCTGAAGAAGCTCTCGGATCCGGAGATCAAGGTGCTTTCGCGGCACGCGGGTGCACTGCTCAGTCACCGCCTCGAGACGTATCTACCTGAGCTCCTACATGCGGTGTAGGCGCACCCAGTCTGGACGAACTCGGAGCGCCGCCCACGTCTAGCGAGGTCTGCGAGTGGCCAAGCAGCGCTTCCTGACGATCGTCGCCCAGGACCCAAGCATTCGAGACGAGCGGGGGATCCTGACGGCGCAGGTTGCGCTTGATGCTGAAGCTCTGCTTCCCGGACCACGCGGGTCACGAGTCCACGTTATCGACTACGACGCGTCCACCTCGACGCTCTATCAGCCCTACGAGTACCCGAAAGACGACCCCGAGCGCGACCCATTCGAGAAGGCTTCCACGAAGACCGTCCTTCGAGACCCCGGATTTCACGCCCAGAACGCCTATGCGATCGTGATGAAGATGCTCGCTCGCTTCGAGTTTGCACTTGGTCGTGGGGTCGCATGGGGCTTCGGCGGGCATCAGATCAAGGTGGCCCCCCACGCTTTCGCCGACGCCAACGCGTTCTACTCTCGCGACGACGAGGCGCTGTGTTTTGGGTACTTCCCGGCCCGAGATGGAGGCACAATCTTCACGTGTCTTTCCCACGATGTGGTGGCCCATGAGGCGACCCATGCTTTGCTCGACGGGATTCGCGCCTCATTCATCGAACCGTCCTCTCCCGACCAGGCCGCCTTCCACGAGGGCTTCTCGGATCTCTGTGCACTCCTGTCGGTCTTCTCCATGCGAGATGTCGTCGCGAAGCTCCTCGACCATGGCCTCTCGACATCCGGAGCCAACGAGGATCGGGCATCCGGCCTAGTCAGCAAGAAGGCTCTTACACGCGCCAGACTGAAGAAGTGGGTGCTTCTCGGGCTGGCCGAGGACATGGGAAGCGAGCTCTCGAGGATCCGCGGAAGCGCGCTGCGCCGTTCGCTCGACCTAGAACCCTCGGGAAAGTACCTCGACGACGACGAGTTCCAGCACCCGCACCGACGGGGCGAAATCCTGGTCGCAGCGGTCCTGCAGTCGTTCTTGGATACCTGGCTCGAGCGAATCCGGGTCCTGGCGGTGCACCGCGGGGGCTGGGTCGATCGGGAGCGGGTCGTCGAGGAGGCTTCGGAGATCGCCGAGTATTTGCTGACGATGCTCATCCGTGCGCTCGACTACGCACCCCCGATCCATATCAACTTTGGCGACTTCCTGAGCGCTGTGCTTACGGCGGATCATGAGATCCGTCCTGACGACCAGAAGTATGGCTTCCGGGAGCGACTTCGTGAGTCCTTCTCTGCCTTCGGAATCGAGCCAGGCAGTGACGGGAAGGGCCGTCCGGAAGCGGGTCTATGGAGAGAGCTCAAGAAGAAGGTCTCGTATCAGGGGCTCAACTTTGAGCCGCTGCGAAGTGATCCGAACGAGATGTTTCGGTTCGTGTGGGAGAACCGCCGCGTGCTCGGCTTCTACGAGGGCGCCTACATCCAGGTAGAGTCAATCCGGCCCTGCTGTAGCGCTCCCCCGAGATCAAGCCACCTGGTTGAGTAGCTGAGCCCGGTACTCACTCGGGCTTCTGTAGTCGAGCGCCTGATGGGGCCGCTCCTCGTTGTACCAGCGGATCCATCGATCCACGTGGTGGGTGGCCTCCCGGAAGCTCCGGAACGAGTGCTGCCAGACGCACTCCTCCTTCAAGCTGCGGAAGAACCGTTCGATCATCCCGTTCTGCTCGGGCGTGTAGGGCGTGATGAACTCCTGGCGGAGTCCGTAGTCCCGACAGGCCTCCCGGAACCGGCGGCTCTGGAAGATCAACCCGTTGTCCGACCGCACGATCGGCTTCGGACCTCGAGGACGAAGCGTCCCGAACCGCCGGATGCAGGCCTCTTCGACCGCGCGCTCCGCTTCCCTGGCTCGGCCTCGCAGGGCGAACTCGTAGCCCACGATCTCGCGATCGTGGCAGTCGATCACGGCTGCGAGATGTCCCCAGCCATCCCGACCGCACGGGATGTGCGTCACGTCGGTCGCCCAGCGGACGTTGCTGGCGGGGGCGACGCTTCGGCTCGCCCGAACCCGAGGCCGGGCCTTCGGCTGCCGTTGATGGACGAACCAGCCCTTCACGCGCAGGACCCGATAGACGGCCTTCTGGTTCACTCGCACGCCTTCTCGGAACCGTAGAAGGGCCCAGATCCGCCGGTACCCATAGGTCGGGTGCTGCTGGATCAGCCGATGGATCCGAGCCGCCAGGAGCTCGTCCACGACCGGCTCTCGCCGACCGCCGTTGCGGTCCTGGAGCGCCGAACGCGACACGGCCAGCACGCTGCAGATCCGTCGAAGCGAGGCTTGCGGGAGGACCGTCTTCACTCTTCGGACGTCCTCCCTTCCGTAGGGCGGTAGGGCTTCGCGGCCTCCCGCAAGATGTCGTTGTCGAGGACGAGCTCGCCGACCTTCTGCTTGAGCTTCCGGATCTCGTCATCCTTGGCGGCCTCTTCGTCTCGAGGTCTCGACCGAAGGGCGTTCTCCGCTCCCGCGAGGAAGCGATCTCGCCAGTCCTCGACCTCCGACACGGTCAGGCCGTGCTTCCGGGCCGCCTCCTGAGCCGATGTCTCGCCGCGGATCACCTGCAGCACCAGGGCTGTTCTCCGCTTCGCCGTCCATCGCTGGACGTTGTCCAAGTTCTCCTCTGCCACCGTCGTCTCCTGGCCCCCGGCACCATGGTGCCGGGGGCTTAACGGTGGCTCAACCTTCTAGGGGAGCGGGATACTGCCTGCGAATCGCGCCCGAACGAGGTCTCCATCTTCGCGAAAGCGTAGCGGCATGTACTCAGCAGATCGGGATCGAAGCACATGAGCTCAAGCGACTCGGAATCGAGAAGCCTGAGGGAATGCCAGACGACCAGTACGTCGTGATCCGTGGCGGGTCGACTCTGATCTTCAACGACTTCGGGCAGCTCAAGTTTTCAATCGGAACGGGCATCGAAAATCAGGAGAAGCAAGCGGAGCATCTCGAATATCTCTGGCGGTATGGGTTCTTCGAGAAGGGAGCGTCGTTTCGACAGAGACTTTCAAACCTGCACAGAGCGAAGAACATCGGTGACGCAACTCCGGTCGGAGAGCAGTGGTAATGGCTCCCAAGCTTGAGAAGGTCCGAATTCGCTCTTACCAAGTCGGATTCGGCGATTGCTTCCTCGTCACCTTCTTCTATGAGGGCCACGCACGGGATCGTCATGTGCTGATCGATTTCGGATCGACCGCTCTTCCAAGACGTGGGCGGAAGACGCTCCTGCAGATCGCGGAGCACATTGAAAAAACCTGCGGTGGTCGGCTTGATGCCGTCGTGGCGACTCACCGCCACAAGGATCACATCTCCGGATTCGCGGGCAAGGCCGGTGAGGTTATTGCTCGACTCAAGCCTCGAGTCATAGCTCAGCCCTGGACGGAAGATCCGACTGCGAAGCCCGACGCCAAGGGGCCCAGCCGGGTGAGTCCTGCCGGGCGGCAGCACGTGGCCTCGCTCGCACACATGGAGCAGGTGGCTAAATACGCGTTGGACGAGGCGTCCAACCCCCGAAGAAGGATCTCCGAGACCGTTCGGCGGCAGCTCGCATTCCTCGGAGAGGACAACCTGAGCAACGCGGAAGCTGTCAAGAGTCTCAAATCCATGGGTCGCAACGTCTACCTCTTTCACGGACAGAGGTCGGGGCTCGATCGATGGCTCCCAGGGGTCCAAGTACACGTACTTGGCCCCCCGACCCTGGAACAGTCAGAAGAGATTCGAAAGCAACGGACCTCCGACGCGGCCGAGTTCTGGCACTTGCAGGCTAAGGCACATTCCGGACCGAGAACTGGTCGGAGGCCTCTTTTTTCTCGGGCAAAGATCGTCGATCCAGATCGAGTACCCGTTGAGGCCCGCTGGTTTCTGCCGCGATTGGATCGATTACGTGGAGAGGAGCTGCTGCAGGTGGTCCGCCAGCTGGACCACGCCATGAATAATACGAGCCTGATTCTGCTCTTTGAGGTGAAGATTGGGCGCCGAAAGCGGCGGCTCCTCTTTCCCGGCGACGCTCAGATTGAGAACTGGCTCTACGCTCTCGAGGCAGCACCGAATACAGCCGAGATGCGGCGACAGCTGAGTCAAGTGGACTTCTACAAGGTCGGCCACCACGGCAGTCTCAATGCGACGCCTAAGAACCTCTTGTGGGAACGCTTTAAGAAGCGAGGGGATCGGCAGCCGCGTCGTCTGACCACCATGAACTCGACCCTCTCTGGCAAGCATGGGACTCGGACTCGTGGCACGGAAGTGCCCCGAGAGAAACTCGTCGATGCGCTCGAATCAGAGTCCGAATATCTCACCACCGAGAGCCTTCGCAGTGCAAAGACCTTCTATCATGAAGTCGAATTGGATTAGGATTGGCCTGCAAGCTTTGGTCTAGGCCGCCCCGAGGCAGGGCGCGATCCGCGAATCCGAGGTGTGCTTGTCGTGGCTTGCTCCTATGGCTGATTTGGTGCGAAGTGACGGCTTGCGGAGAGTGCAATGGGCGCTTGGCGTCGCATTCGCCTTGGGCTTCGCACAAGCTTTGAGGCTGTAGCCAGGGCGAAGGGCAGCGTCCTAGAGGGAGAGGGAGAGGGAGATGCCGCCGAATAAGGGTGAGGTCAGCTTCTTCCTGACGAGCGGTGCTGATTCGCCGCCTCTTCCGTCGGATTTCTATGCGCTGGTCGATCAGGTGGAGGACCCCTTGGAGACCGAGGGAACTGCCACGGCGCGATTGGATTGCGTGGGTGCTGCCTGGTTCGACGGTCGGGCAGAGGCCGACGATCTCTCGAGTGAAGTCTCCTCCTGGCCCTTGGCGATCATTGAAGTTTCGCTGCCGCCGGAAGAAAGGGGCTTAAAGTCCGCGTTTCGTCTGAGGCAGGAGGGGCAATGGTGGCGCGTCCGCTTCGAGGCGGCGGGGGAGCTTCGGAGTCTTCGGTTTTCGAATCTCTTTGGAGAGGGCGAAGAGGGCGCGGTATCCACCGTTGATGAGGTGGATTATGAGAAGTTGGCGCAACTACGGAAGCACTTCTCGATTAGGCGAGTCCCGCTGCTCTCCGAGGGTGAGCTGAATAGGTTTCTTCGTGGTCGCACGCAGCCCGACTTTGTCGGCGTCCTCGATGTAGGCCAGGGAAACTTCAATGGTCTATGGGAGAGCCACGGGGCCGCGCTCCTGTACTTCGACGCTGGCGGGGGAGTTACTCAGCACGCAAAGACTTTTCCCTCAAGATTCGTTCCCTGCACCGTTCCGAGTCCGCCCGTTTTCTTGTCGCACTGGGACTGGGACCATTGGTCGAGTGGGGCGAGGTTTCCGTATTTGCAAAAGGGCATCTGGATCGTCCCGGATCAGGCTCCTCTAGGGGCGATCCATGCAGCCTTCGCCATCAAGCTGATGCTTCGGGGCACTGTCCGCCGCTGGCCTTCCGCTTGGCGTCGGCGTACCAGAGGCAGGATTGAGATTGAGCGCTGCACGGGGACCAGTCGAAATGGAAGCGGGCTGGCCTTGCGAGTTCGGGGAAAGAGCACATCAGGAAGTGCCGAAGACGTTCTCCTGACTGGCGACGCGGACTATTCGGAAGTTCCCAGCGTCAACCGGTCGTCTGGTAGCGTCGCACACGCTGTCGTAGTGCCTCACCATGGCGGAAAGGCCCACGGGCACCCGGGCGTCACTGTTCACCCCGCTGGAAAACAGACGGGGCGGCACGTCTACTCGTACGGCCGCCCAAATCATTACGGGCATCCCCACAAGTCCACAGAGCAGGATCATCTGGCGGCAGGATGGTCAACGAGCGGCAGACGGGATACGGCGGCGCGCGGCAAGCGTCCTCAGCACATCGCGATCACATGGAGCTCAGCGACCGCGACCCCGCAGTGTGGATGCTCGAAGTGCCAATTCTTGACATAGCGTGGCCAAGCGCATGGCCAAGCGATTTTGTCCTCGGCATAGGGGGTGGTGGATGGCCAGCGACAATGCACTGTCTCGCCAACCAGGCACGCGAACTAGTCTCGGTCCCTGTTCGCGCCGAACTCTTCCCTGATCGCTGAAAACAATTCCCTGTTCTTCAAAGTAGCGAATCTGCATCCAACTCCCTGGAAAGATGCAGGATATCGGCTTGGGATGGCGAATCGCGGCCCCGAAAACGAGGGAGTTCCCTGAAAATACCCTGCAGATCAGGGAAAGGGCGCCAGAGACCAGTTCGCCCCCGACTCCCTCCACCGCCATTGCGGTGGCTCGAGCGGAGATTGCTCGCCACTGTCCGATCCGCGTCGCAGAGAATCTCAGAGAATCGCGGCCTTCTCATTGGTACGACGTATCCGGCCGTTGATGGTCGGGGCGACACCATTGCCCCTGTTACGCTGTCCCACGCGTCGGGCTGGGTACGGGAATTTTCAGATTTCCGAACGCTGCCGACGTGGTGTCGCGGGAGACTGGTTCTGAATCGGCTGGACATACGCTTCCGAACACACGTGGCGCCGAGCTCGCCGCAGGACTAGAAGGCAGAGAATCGCATGAGCGACCGAATCTACCTCGTGTCGGAAGACGACAAGCTCAAGCCGATGGAAGCGACGCCCTACGCTCGGGAAGACGTGCTTCAGCGATTGCTCGAGCAATATCCGGACCTTCTCGCTGGGGAGCAGGTCGACCCGGAGAGCCCTCGGCGGTGGCTACTCATCAAGAGGGAAGCGGGGATCGCACACGACGGTGACGAGAGCCATCGCTGGCGCCTCGACCATCTATTCCTCGATCAAGACGGCGTGCCGACTCTCGTAGAAACCAAGATCGCAACGAATCCGGAGCTTCGACGGCAGGTGGTCGGGCAGATGCTCGACTATGCCGCGAATCTGGTCGAGCATTGGTCGCCGGAGCGGATTCAACAGGAATTCGAAGCTCGATGCGAGGAAGCGGGGCGGCTGCCCGACGAGGTGCTGTCGAGCCATTTGGAAGTATCGGAGCTCGGAGAATCGGACGACATCGAGACCTTCTGGACGGACGTCAAAACAAACCTGGAGGCGGGCCGCATTCGGCTGGTCTTCGCGGCTGATCGGATTCCGTCGTCGCTTCTGCGAATAGTCGAGTTCTTGAATGGGCAGATGGATCCTTGCGAGGTGATCGCGGTCGAGCTGCGCCAATACCTTCATGAGGCCGGTGGAAGCTCTATTCGAACGCTCGTTCCGCGCGTGTACGGTCTCACGGCGACTGCGAAGCACAAGAAGAAGGTGAGTCGGGTCGCCGAGGATCCAGGCATCTACATCTTGGAGCCGTTGGTCTCGGAGATGGTCGATCGGTACGGGCTACAAGTCCGCAGGCGCATGTATAGGAAGGGATGGCTTCGGGTTGCCGAGAGCAACGAGGATTCGAGGGGCGAGTGGCTCCTCTATCAAAGCAAGGCTAACGGGACGCTCAACATCAACTACGACGGCGGCCGAACGGGAATTTCCGAAGAGAGGCGAGAGAGGATCTGCGGGGTTATGGCGGGTCAATCGCTGCCCGAAGGGGCATCTCTGGAACAGGGAAATGACTCGACAGGACAGCCCTATGTGAGAGTCGTGATACCGGGCTTCGTGTACGATGACGATTCGAACTGGGAAGAGCTTCGATCGAAGCTACATGCTGTGATGCCAGCATTCATGTCGGCGGTTCATCGATGACTGACACTTCTAGTAGGCGCGAGCGGATTTGATCTTCTTCGATTGATCGACGAACGTAGGATTTCTTCGAAGCTACCGTGTGTCCGCGAGGATGTGTTGAGACTTCATGACGCAGGGGGCGATCAAGCACTTCATGAGCTAGCGGCCGAGTGGGGCAGGCTCTGGGGGCTCCCTCGCTTGGCCGACGAGGTCTCATTTCGGACAAGCTTGAGGCTTCGGCGCACGCTCGGAAGCTTTCGCGCGAGACGCAACGAGATCACGATCGCCGCGTGGCTAACGGACGGACCCGTCGCGCTACGAGATGAAGTCTTCTGTCACGAAGCGGCCCACGCGGCCGTGAGCGTCACCTTTGGACGAGCCGTGGGGCCCCACGGTCCGGAATGGCGCGATTTGGTGGCGAAAGCCGGGTTCGTCCCGCGCATCCGAATCCCTGTCGCAGAGCTGCCCAAGTCGCAGCAGGGTCATCTCGCAAGACCCTCCGCTTGGGAACACCGCTGCCCCGTCTGCCAAGCCACACGGTTCGCCCGCATCCGAATGAGCCGTTGGCGATGTAGCCGCTGCCGAGCGCTGGGTCGCTCAGGTGAGCTTGTGATCGAGCGGGCGCCGATCCCGATCCCGGTCGACGCATGAGCGAAGACTGCCCGTTCTGCCGCCCCTCCGTCGATCGACTCTTTCACTTGGGAGAACGCGTCCTCGGTCTCTGGGACGGCTTCCCGGTCAGCTCCGGCCACGCCCTGCTGATTCCAAAGCGCCATTTTTCGAGCTGGTTCGAAGCGACACTAGACGAGCAACGCGAGCTCGTCGCCGCTGTCGAGATCGCCCGCACGGCCATCGAGCGTGATCACCGGCCCGACGGCTTCAATATCGGTGTAAACGTGGGGCCGGCCGCGGGTCAGACAGTCCCGCATCTCCACGTTCATGTGATCCCCCGGTACGCGGGGGATATGGCCGATCCGAGGGGTGGCGTCCGCGGCGTCATTCCGAAGATGCAGAACTATCTTCGAGATTCAGAGGACGGAAGCTCCGTCGTACGAGACCGAGAAGAGCTTCCGTCCGCCACCAAGCTTCGGGCGCTAATTCGGGGCGGGGAGGACGATCCGCTTCTCCCTCATCTGAGGGCCCACCTCGATGCGGCCCGCGTTGCTCGGCTCGCCGTGGCGTTCGTGCTTCCGAGCGGCATTCACCTACTGGACGATCACCTCCACGATCTCTGCGAGCGAGGCGGCCGCCTTGAGTTTCTGACGGGCGACTACCAGGGTGTGACTGACCCTGCGGCACTCGAGCAGCTCCTCGATCTTCGGGCGCAATTCGAGGATCGGGTTGAGCTACGCATTTTCTCCGCCGCCGACCGATCTTTCCATCCCAAGACCTACATCTTCGAGGGCGACGCTGAGGGTGGTGTCGCCTTCGTGGGAAGCTCGAATCTCACGCGGACGGCGCTCAGCCACGGGGTTGAATGGAACTACCGCGTGGTGCCGAGCCGCGATGCGGCGGGATTCGCCGAGGTTGTGCGGGGCTTCGAGTCGCTGTTTCGAGGTCCGTCGACGGTCGTACTCGATCAGGACTGGATTGACGCCTACCGCAGGCGTCGTGCCGACGTGAAGGCAACGACGCCGGGCGACCGGGTCGAGGTGACAGCCGAGAAGCCTGAGCCCCCGCCCGAACCTCACAAGATCCAGAAGGAAGCGCTCGCGGCATTGGAGCAGACACGGGCGAAGGGTGCGCGGGCGGGCCTCGTCGTGCTCGCAACTGGACTCGGGAAGACGTGGCTCTCCGCTTTCGATAGCAATCGCCCCGAGTTCCGAAGAGTGCTCTTTGTGGCCCACCGCGAAGAGATCCTCGGCCAGGCCATGAAGACGTTTCGACGAATTCGGCCGGCGGCAAGGCTCGGTCTGTACACCGGAACACAAAAAGGCGAGAACGCTGAGGTGCTGTTCGCCTCGGTGCAGACCCTCAGCCGCGAGGCGCACCTCCGTCGATTCGATCGCCGAGAGTTCGACTACGTGGTCGTCGACGAGTTCCATCACGCCTCGGCCCAGACCTACCGCCGCCTGATCGACTACTTCGAGCCCAGATTCCTACTCGGTCTAACGGCGACCCCCGAGCGCACGGATGGCGGCGATCTGTTGTCGCTTTGCGGCGAGAACCTCGTCTACCGGTGCGGCCTGCCCGAGGCGATCGAACGCGGTTTCCTGTCGAATTTTCGCTACTTCGGCGTCCCCGATCTCGTCGACTATTCGAACATCCCATGGCGAAGCCACCGATTCGACGAGGAACAGCTCACGATGGCCGTTGCCACGCGGGACCGCGCCCAGAACGCACTGGAGCAGCTTCGGAAACACGGCGGCAAGAAGACCATTGCCTTCTGCTGCTCGAAGCGTCACGCCGACTACATGCGCGACTTCTTTCTGGAATCCGGAATCCGAGCGGCGTCCGTCCACTCCGGCGAAGGCAGCGATCCCCGTGCGGGTTCGATCGAGAGGCTCGAGTCCGGAGAGCTAGACGTCGTCTTCGCCGTCGACATGTTCAATGAAGGCGTGGACATCCCTCAGATCGATACAGTTCTCATGCTGCGTCCGACGGAGTCGCAGCTCCTCTGGACCCAGCAGTTCGGCCGTGGCCTCCGGAAAGCCGAGGGCAAGGAGGACCTCGCTGTTATCGACTACATCGGGAATCACAGATCGTTCTTGCTGAAGGTCCAGGCACTGTTCGAGCTCGCGCCGGGGGATCAGCACATCCGAGACGTCCTAGAACGCCTCCAGACGGGCGAGGTCGACCTTCCGCCGGGATGCGAGGTGACGTACGAGCTCGAGGCTGTGGATCTGCTGCGATCTCTGCTGCGAGAACCCGTCGGCGGCGAGGTGGTTCGCAGCTACTACGAGACGTTTCGGGAGCTGCATGGTCGGCGCCCGACCGCCTCCGAGGCGCTCCATGACGGCTACTCGCCTCGAGCGGTTGCTCGGGGTTATGGATCTTGGCTTCGATTCGTGGAGGCGATGGGAGACCTCGCGGAAGCGTCGACGCTCCTAAGCCGCGACGAGATCAGCGGGTCCTTCGTTGAGAGTCTCGAATCGACCGCGATGACACGCAGCTACAAGATGCTTGTCTTGCTCGCGATGCTTGAAGAGGAGCAGTTTCCCGGGCGAATCACGATCGGCGAGCTGACATCAGCAGTCGAGCGCGTGGCGCGACGCTCGCCGGCGCTCGTCGCGGATGTGGGGGCGTCGATCGAGTCACAGGACGAGCTTCGGCGACATCTCGAGGCGAATCCGATCGCGGCCTGGGCTGGCGGGCGAGGGACGGCGGGGCGGCAGTACTTCGCGTATCGGGACGACACGTTCGAGAGTACGTTCGATATCCCCGCCGGTCAGGTGGAGGACTTCCGGAATCTGGTGAGGGAGCTCGCGGAGTTCCGTCTCGCCGAATACCTGATGCGGCCCTCGGTCGCGGGGGGCGAGGGCGGACGCTTCCAGTGCAGAGTGAGTCACTCCGACGGGAATCCCATCATTCGGCTGCCCGACCGCAGACGCGTGGATGGGATTCCGGAAGGTTGGGTCGAGGTCGACGTCGGCGACGAACGGCTTCAGGCCAACTTTGTGAAGATCGCCGTAAACGTGATGCGCCGCTCGGGGGGCGAAGAGAATGTTCTGCCGGAGGTGCTGAGAAGCTGGTTTGGGGCGGACGCTGGGCAGCCGGGGACGCGATACCAGGTTGAGTTCGCGAAGATCGACGGCACGTGGCAGCTGAGATCGGTTGGTGAGGGCACGACGGGCGTGGGCCTATGGGAAAGCTATCCGCGCCAGGAGATCGCGGAGCGGTTCGGCCACGACCACTCGCGGAACTGGGGCCAAGGAGTCGTTCGGCGAGGGGACGAGTTCTTCCTATTTGTCACGCTCGAGAAGGGAACCCTGCCCGAGGCGCACCGCTACGGCGATCGATTCCTCTCGCGTGACCTCTTCGAGTGGCAGAGCCAGAACCGGACACGGCGAGAATCGGGGACGGGGCAGAGCTTCCAGCACCACGTGGAGCGGGGGATCACGATCCGTCTTTTCGTGCGAAAGCACTCGAAGATCAACGGACGGGGAGCGCCATTTGTTTACTGTGGACCCGTCGAGTTTGTCGATTGGGAGGGGGATCAGCCGATCACGATTCGTTGGAAACTTGCAGAGTCGGTTCCGGAGTCGCTTTGGGCCGTCTTCGAATCGACCTGACTGGTAGCGACGGATGTGCCGGAATCCGTAGAACGCGACACGTCGGGTGACGGCGACAAGTCGCTCTTCTTACGTCGATCGATGCCAGAGTGGAGTCCGCCCGGACATCAGCAGGTGATCCTGCCGATCCGGTCCGAATGGAGGCTCCTCGGACCTCGAAGGAAGTGGATCGAGGAGCCAGTAGTCGCATCCCACCCGCGACTTTGCGGCAATCCGCCTCGTCCCCGCCCGCCTCACCCGTCGCCGAGAGGGGCCAGCCGAATTGAGGCTCGGTAGACTTCGTGCCCACGCCCGCCAATCCTCCGGCCGCGACTCTCCAGCCCTTCCCGCGACCGGAACGCACCCACCCCAAGGAGCCCCCCCATGCCCACCCACTACGACCTCCTCATCCGCGGCGGAACCCTCGTCGACGGCACCGGCCGCGCCGCCTTTACCGCCGACCTCGCCATCCAGAACGGCCAGATCGCCGCGATCGGCGCCTCCCTCCCCGGCACCGCGACCGAGACCCTCGACGCGACCGGCCTCGTCGTGACCCCCGGCTTCGTCGACATCCACTCGCACTACGATGGCCAGGCGTTCTTCGACGACACCCTCGCGCCGAGCAACGCCCATGGCATCACGACCGTCGTCCTCGGCTCCTGCGGAATCGGCTTCGCGCCCGCACGCGAGGCGGACCACGACCTGCTCGTGACGACGATGGAGTCGGTCGAGGACATCCCGGGCGACGTGCTGCGTGCGGGGCTTCCGTGGGAGTGGGAGACGTTCCCGGAATATCTCGACGCACTCGACCGGCGGGGCTTCGCGATGGACGTGGCGACGCAGGTCGGGCACGTGGCGATTCGGACCTACGTGATGGGCGCGCGCGGGATCGCGAACGAGAAGGCGACGGCGGCGGACGTCGAGAAGATGGCGGCGCTCGCAGCCGAGGCGGTCGAGGCAGGCGCGCTCGGATTCTCGACCTCGCGCGTCAAGGCGCACGTGACGCTCGCAGGCGATCCGGTTCCGGGAACGACGGCGGCCGAGGACGAGCTCTTCGCGATCGGTCGCGCGATCGCAAAAACGGGGCGCCCGGTCGTGTTCCAGGTCGCGGAGGCCGGGACGGACGGGCAGGATCCGCAGGATGCGATCTCCGAGATGGCGTGGATGCGGCGCCTCTCGGCGGAGACGGGGCTCCCGGTCTCCTTCCTCGTGCTGCAGTCGCTGTCGGCGCCGGATCTCTGGAAGGAGCTGCTCGACCTGGCACTCGACGCAGAGAAGGACGGCGCGAAGCTGCGCGCCCAGATCGCGAACCGGCCTTTCGGCATGCTGCTCGGCCTCACGACGCGCCATCCCTTCATGAAGCGGCCGACCTACAAGCGCCTCGCCGCCAAGTGCGCCTCCGTCGCAGAGCTCGCCCGCGAGCTGCGCCGACCCGAGGTGCGCGAGGCGATCCTGTCAGAGGCCGACGCAGAGGGCTCGGGCGACAAGTACGAGGACATCGGCCAGCTCGCCGTCATGATGCCGGCGATGGTCTTCCCGCTCATGGACGACCTCGACTACGAGCCGACGGCGGATCGCTCGGTCGACGGCCTCGCGAAGGCGAAGGGCGTGACGCCGGTCGAGATCGTCTACGACCTGATGACCGGGGACGAGGGTCGGCAGATGTTCCTGCTGCCCTTCTTCAACTACGCGGGCGGCGACCACGAGGCGATCCTCGAGATGCTGAACCATCCGGCGGCCGTGCTCGGGCTCGGCGACGGCGGGGCGCATCTCGCGACGATCTGCGACGCGTCCATGCCGACCTATCAGCTCTCGCATTGGGTGAAGGGGCGCGCGCGCGGCCCGAAGCTCTCCCTCGAGCGGGCCGTGCAGATGCAGACGCACGATACGGCGGCGCTCTACGGCCTGACGGATCGCGGCACCCTCGAGGTCGGCAAGCGCGGTGACGTCAACGTGATCGACCTGGAGAAGCTCTCGCTGCTGCCGCCGCGGCTGGTGCAGGACCTGCCGGCTTCGGGCTCGCGGCTGCTGCAAGGCGCCGTGGGGTATGCGGCGACGATCGTGGGTGGGGTCGTCGTTCGGAAGGACGATCGCGATACGGGGGCGCGGCCGGGGCGGCTCGTTCGCGGGGCGCAGTAGGGGGGCGCGCGAGCGCTCGTCGATTCGGCTCGGTCGAGTGCTTCAGCGAGACCAGTCTTCGACGACCAGGTCCTTGAATCGCCGGAAGTCCTTCCCCTTCGCGGTCACGACGACGAGATCGTGGACGTGTGCGATCGCGGCGATCTGCCCATCCGCTGCGGACGGTAGGCGTCCGCTCTTTGCGAGGCGTGCGCGCTCCCGCGCATGCCAGGTGGCCGCCTCCTGGTCGAAGGGAAGGATGGGCAGCGTGCCTCGAACGGCCTCCTCGAGGTAGGCCTCGATCGCACGGCGCTTCTTCGAGGCGGGCAGTCGAGCGGCTCCGAACGAGAGCTCGTGCCAGACGATCGCGCACGTCGCGAGCTCCCCGTCGTGTTCGGCGAACCGTTCCAGCGTTCGCTCGTTCGGATGGGACTTGATGGCCTCGGAGAGGACGTTCGCATCCAGCAGGTATCGAAGGGTCAAAGCGCGATCTCGCGTCCCGGGGATCGATCGCGCAGTCCGTCGAAGTCCTCCTCGCCGATGTCGAGCGCTTCGACGTCCAGGCGCTCGCGTACGCGGGTCGTGGCATCGACGAACGAGGGACGCTCGCCGGTCATGGCCGCGTACTCGGCGGCCGAGAGCAGTACGGCGACAGGCTCGCCCCGTCGTGTGATCTCGATCGGGTTGCCCTTGCGTGCGCGTTCGATCAGGCGAGCGAAGTGCTGTCGCGCTTCGGCGACGGAGACCTTGTTGGATGCCATGGTGGGTGCCCCCGCTGACCAGGTGTACAAATGAGTGTACAGTTTATCGTCGGCGTGGGTTCTGGAATAAAGGTCCAGTTCACCGAGGCCCATGGGCCAGATCGGGACGCGCTCGGCGAGGGTGCCGTGAGGAAACGAGAAGCGGGGGCGGCTCGTGCGCGGGGCGCCGTAGGGGCGGGGATCGATCGTCGCGGTCCTGCTAATCCTTGCCCCGTGACGACCGTCGCTCCGACGCCGCTTGAGCCCCTCCGTCGCTCCCTCGAGCATCGGGCCGCCCTCTGGTCCCTCCCCGAGCTGCCCGACCGCGTCGTCCTGCGCGTGAGCACCCGCCTCCGGAGCTCCCTCGGCAGCTTCCGCCCGCGCCGCGGCGAGATCACGCTCGCGGCCTGGCTGCTCGACGCCTCGAGCGAGCTGCGCGAAGAGGTCCTCTGTCACGAGGCGGCCCATGCGGCGGTCCATCTCCTCTACGGTCCGGCCGTGCGACCGCACGGCGCCGAGTGGAAGGACCTGATGACGAAGGCCGGCTTCAAGCCCCGCGTTCGCATCCCGTTCGCGGAGCTCCCGGAATCGCGCCAGCGCGCCATCACGGCGTCCCGCGTCTGGGAACATCGCTGTCCCGTCTGCCATGCGACCCGCCTCGCGCGCACGCGCGTCACGCGATGGCGATGTGGCCGCTGTCGGGGTTGGGGGCGGTCGGGCAAGCTCGTGATCGAGCGCGTGGCGAGTCCGATCGCCGTCGACGGATGAGCCGGCCGCGATCGCCCCGTCGCGCGTCCACCTCCTCCCCGCTTCACGTCGTCGGCGCCGCAATCGTCCGCGACGGCCGTTGTCTCGTCGCACAGCGGGGGCCCGGCATGGCGCTCGCGGGCTGCTGGGAGTTCCCGGGCGGTAAGGTCGAGCGGCGCGAGTCGCCGCGGGCCGCCCTCGCGCGCGAGATCGAGGAGGAGCTCGGTCTCGCGGTTGAGGTCGGGAACTGGATCGGGCGCGGGGAGTCGATCGTCGACGGTCGCGAGATCGTGCTCGACGTGTATCGCGCGGCGGTCACGGGGGGCGAGCTTCGGTCGACCGAGCACGCGCAGACGCGTTGGATCACGGCGGGCGAAATCGATGGCCTCGACTGGGCGGAGGCGGATCGGCCGATGCTCCCCTTCCTACGGCGCGTGCTGGTGCGGGCGGGAAGCGACTCGACGCTCGAGCGGCCGGTCCCGATCGTCAGCGTCGATTGGGCGAAGCAGAAGAAGGGCAGGGCGGTCTGCGTGGCCACGCCCGACGCGGGGGGCTGGATCATCGACCGTGCCGAGCCGCCGGCGGGCGGCTGGTCGTTTCGAGAGGTGTTGGTTCGTGCAGAGGCACTCGCCGATCGAGCGGGGACCGGGTGTCTCGTCGCGGTCGATGCCGTGCTCGGGTTGCCGGCTCGATTCGGCGCGCGCACGGAGGCGCGGGACTTCCCGGCGGCCGTGGCCTGGCTCCAAAGCGTCGGTGGGCTCGATGGACCGATTCGTGCACCCGCCGATTGGCGTCCGGAGACGCCCTTCTTCGCGGTCGCGAAGGGCGACGGCGGACTGACCCGATTCATCGAGCGCGCCGGCGGCCGATCCGGCGTGCTGCGACAGATCGAGCGCGCGACGGGGGCGAAGCCCGTGTTTGCGCTGAGTGGCATCCCGGGCACGGTCGGGAGCGGATCGGTCGCCTTGTGGCAGGAGCTGCTCGAGCTGCGGCGGTCCGGAGGGCCGCATTTCGCCCTCTGGCCCTTCGAGGCCGAGCTGGACGAGATCGGATCAGCCGGACGGGTCATGATCGCCGAGTCGTACCCGCGTGCCTGCTATGCGATCGCCCTCGCGGAGAGCCTGCCGACGGGACCGCGTGCAGTCGCGAAGACGGTCGTCGCCGAGCGGGCGAAGCGACTGCGTGAGCTGCGCGAAGCGCACTGGCTGAAGGAAACGGAGGTCGTCCTCGCAGACGTCGACGCAGCCGAGCGGAGCGAAGACGACTTCGACGCCTTGATGCCGGCGGCGGCGCTCGTCCGGCTCGTCGCTTCGAAGCGACCACTCTCGACCGATCTCGTCGACCCGATCTGGGAGGGAGGCCTCGTCGGCACGGGCGGACTGGTACTCGATGCCCCGCCCGCCCCGCGCTACTCCCCCGCCGCCATCACCTCGGGATGCGCGTAGTCCGGAATCTCCGCGAGCGGGAGCGCCTTCCCGTCGTCGAGCCCCTTGCACGCGAGCTTCGCATGCCGCGCGTAGTGCAGGCTGTGCGCGAGCAGCCCCGTGCGCTCGCGCGCCGGTAGTCGAGACATCTCGTACACGCACTCGGCGAGGTACTCGACGGGCTCGGTCGGGTAGTCGGCGGGCACGTAGCGGTCGGCGCCGGGGGTGCTGATCGCGGTGCTCGGGGCGACGAGGTTGACGGCGATATCGTCGTTCTCGAGCTCGGCGGCGAGGCCCTGGGTGAAGCGGTTGAGGGCGGCCTTGATGGCGGCGTAGACGGTCGCGCCGCCGAAGCGCGCGAAGTCGTCGTAGGGCTTGAAGGGGCGCTGGGCCGTGACGGAGCCGATGTTGACGATCCAGCCCCTGCCCTGCTCGCGCATGGCGGGGATCGCGGCCTGGGCGAGCTTGAAGGGGACGCGCAGGTAGTGGTCGATCGTCTGCTCGAAGTAGGCGTCGGGCATCTCGGCGATCGGCGCGTACTGGGCGAGGCCGGCGTTGTTGACGAGGATGTCGAGGCGGCCGGCCTGGTCGAGGACGTGGCCGACGAGGGCGTCGCGCTCGGCGGGCTTCTCGAGGTCGGCGGCGAGGGGGACGGCGCGACCGCCGGCCTGCTCGACGAGCGAGACGGTCTCTTCGAGGGTGCCTTCGAAGGCGATCGACTTCTTCAGGCTGCGCGCGGTCAGGAAGACCTGCGCGCCGGAGAGCGCGAGGCGGCGGGCGATGCCGCGTCCGATGCCGCGGCTGGCGCCGGTCACGAGGGCGACCCTGCCCTGCAAGCTCGAATCGCTCATGTCGGTCTCCTTCTTCTATTACCTGGGCTCGCGGGAGCGGAATGAGGTGCGCGGTCGGGCAGACGAACCGTGTCGCTTCACGCCTTGCCGAAGGGGTCGGGCTGCAGCCCGGCGAGTACGCCGCCGTCGACCGGCACGGCGGCGCCATGCACGTAGGACGCGCCTTCGCCGAGCAGGAACGCGGCGACTGCCGCCACCTCGGCTGCGTCGCCGTCGCGTCCGAGCGGCACGGGCATCTCGCGCGTCTGGTCGCCCATGCCCGGCGTCGCGTAGACGCCCTCGAGCATCGGCGTCGACATGTTCCCCGGCACGACGACGTTCAGCCGCACGCCCGCGGCGCCCCACTCGGCGGCACGGCTTCGCGTGGCGACGACGATCGCGCGCTTGACGGTCGAGTAGGCCTGGGTGCCGGTGCCGGACTTCGCGATCGCGAGTGCTTCGGGCTCGTGGTCGGCGAGACAGGCGTCGAGCATCGGCGGGACGATGCTCCCGTCGAAGTAGCCGCCGATCGAGGCGATCGTGAGCGCGGCGGGCGCGTGACCGCGGGCGAGGGCAGGCCGCAGCGCGTCGACGAGGCGCATCGAGCCGAAGTAGTTGACCGCGACGACGGTCTCGGGTGCGGCGTAGGGGCCCACGCCGGCGGCGACGACGAGGCCGTCGAGATGGCCGCGGCCGCGGTCGAGCACGGCCTCGATCGCGCGCTTGCGGCCGGCTGCATCGCCGAGGTCGGCGTCGACGTCGCTGCCGCGGAGGTCGATGCCGATCGCGTCCTGGCCCGCGGCGCGGAGCTGCGCGAGGAGGGCCGCGCCGAGGCCCGACGCGGCGCCGGTCACGGCGACGAAGCGTGCTCGTTCGGTCATCTCATCCGTCCTTTTGCGGCCGGACCTCGGGCACGTCGATGTCCTCGATCCGGCAGCCTTCGAGCGACGTGAAGAAGGCGGACCCGAAGGCCGACGAGGCCGTCTGGTAGCCGGCCTTGCCCTCGCCCCGTGCGGCACGTCGCGTCGCATCGAAGGCCGAGAGCGCCGTGAGCGTATAGCCCTCCGGCCCTCGCGCCACGGAGGCGACCGCGTCGCCCGCCGCGTTCCGCGCGATCGCGAAGTTGCGGTACGAGCCGGCCGCGCGCTCGGCGTCCGTCGGCCCCTCGACACCGCGGTCGAGCTGCCACTTCACGAGCTTCTGTCCCAGACGCGTGGCGAGCACGCGCTTCAACCAATCCGGCACCGAGCTCATCTGCTTGACGGCGCCGGTCTCCTCGACCCAGGTCGTGATGTTCGGGATGCCCGACGACCAGCCCGCGACGAGCACGTCGCAGAGGGGCACGGTCACGCAGTCGAGCGGCTCGCCGTCGATCGTCGTCGAGACGCGGATCGGCGCCGCCAGCGGGACGAGCCGCCCGTCGCGCCGCACCTGAGTCGGCAGGTGGACCGCTTCCATCGCCGACTTCGCCGTCCCCCGCGACACGACCTCGAGGCTGCCACCGTAGAATTCGAGCTCCGATGCATCGGGCATCCGGAGCTTGAGATGCGCCGCGAGGCAATCCGTCGGCGCGCCGCCCGCGCCGAGCCCCGGCAGCAGCATCACGTTCGCCGCCCGCGCCGCCGCGTCCATCGACTGGAGCCGTTCGAAGACCGCGTTCTCCGCCGTCACGTCGACGTAATGCGTCCCCGCCTCGAGGCAGGCCGCGACCATCGGCTCGGCCGTCGCGGAGTAGGGCCCCGCGGCGCTGAAGACGGCGTCGACGTCGCGCAGGGACTCGACGGCGCTCCGGCGATCCTCGAGGGCGAAGGCGCGCGCCTCGAGGCCGTGCTCGGTCGCGATCCGGCCGACGCTCGCGGCGTTGCGGCCGGCGACGACGGGTCGTTCGCCGGCCGCGAGGGCCGTGCGCAGGGCGAGGCGGCCGGTGTACCCGGTCACGCCGTAGATCATGGTCTTCACGGAGGGCTCCCGCGTCTCCGCGCGACTAACGGAACTTCGGGATCACGTGCTTCCCGATGTTCCGGATGGTCTCCATCATCGCCCACTGCGGGACGGTCCCCATCTGGTTCAGGAAGAGGATCTCGTCCGCACCCGCCTCGATCAGCCGGTTCACGTAGCCGATGCAGTCGTCGACCGTGCCGTAGGCGTGGTTCGGGTTGAGGAGCGCCATGCTCGGGTCGGAGAAGTCGACGGAGATGCGCTCGGCGCCGATCGCCGACTTGATGACCGAGGTGCCGTCGCCGGCGTCGACCGTGAGGTCGTCGGGCCAGGTGTCGGGCTCGGGCATGGGCGTCTCGCCGTTCGTGTTCCAGTAGGCGATCGACTCCATGAAGAAGCGCTGGCCGCGCAGGCCGATGCGCCGGGCCTCCTGGCCGTCCTCGAGGACGATCGCGGGGCAGAGCGCCGCGAGATGCTCGGTCGGTCGGTAGCCGACCTGCTCGGCGGGATTGCGCTTCTTGTACGCCTCGCGGTAGATCGCGTTCTTCTTCGCGACCTGCTCGGGGCCGCCGAAGCCGAGCACGAGGGCGCCGATGCCCCGGGCGCCGGCGTCGTTGAGCGTCGAGTCGCGCGTGCACGCCATGTAGAGGGGAGGGTGCGGATCCTGCAGCGGCTTCGGATGGATCGGGCGCGGGGGGATGTCGATGAACTCGCCGTGGTGCTCGACGAGGTCCTCCATCCAGATGCGCGGCACGAGCCGCATCGCCTCGTCGATCATCGGTGGCAGCTTCTCGAGGTCGTAGCCGAAGGTGCCCGACTCCTGCTGCGTGCCGCCCTTGCCGAAGCCGACCTGCAATCGTCCGTTCGAGAGGATGTCGAGTGCGGCGCAGCGCTCGGCGACCTTGACGGGATGGTTCATGTTGGGCGGCAGGCAGATCACGCCGTGGCCGACGTGGATGCGCGACGTGCGACCCGCGATGAACGCGAGCACGGTCTCGGGCACGCTCATGTGCGCGTACTGCTCGAGGGCCGTGTGCTCGACGGCCCAGATCACGTCGAAGCCGACCTCTTCGGCGAGGATCGCCTGCTCGACGATCTCGTTCAGGACGCGGGCATCACCGGCGCGCGACGTGTCCGCGGTCTGCGCCTCGTAGATCAGGGAAAACTTCACGGGGGGTCCTCCGGCGTGGATGTAGCCATTGGCTACAGGTCAGCGCGGCCTATTCTGTAGCCCATGGCTACATCTGTCAAGCAGCGTCCGACGGGGCGGGGGGAGGTCGTCGACGCGGTGCTCGATGCGGCGGACCGGCTCTTCGCCGAGGCCGGTCCGGGGAACGTCTCGCTCCGCACGATCGCCCAGGAGGCCGGCGTCAACTACGGCCTCGTCCATCGCCATTTCGGCACGAAGGACGGGCTCTTCGATCGGCTGCTCGAACGTTATGCGGAGCGATGGGCCGAGCAGGTCGAGGAGCAGGGGCTCGACTATCTCGGCGCACTCGAGGAGCTGCTCGGGCCGCGGGTCGAGGGGCCCGAGAGCGGCGCCTACATGCGGCTGCTCGCCTGGACGCTGCTCTCGTCGGGTCCGTCGGCGGAGGCCCATCGTCGCCACGCAACCCTCGACCGGCTGCCCGAGCTCGGCGGGGCGGACACGCTCGAAGCGCCGATCGCCACGACGGCGACTGCGCTTGCCCTCGTCTTCGGCTGGCGCTTCTTCCGGCCATTCATCGAGGATGCGCTGCACCTGGAGAGGGGTGACCCGGAGGTCTACGAGGCCATGCGGGCGGCGTTGCGGCGGTTGGTGGAGCGGGGCTGAGAGACCGGGGCGGTGTGGCCCTGGAGCGGGCTGTCCCCGGGGCGGTGTAGAGTTTGGCCCGCGATGACGCAGGGCCGAGCGGGTAGAACGGGGCGCCAGGCCGCCCGGACGCGAGAAATGGGCGGTCCGTCCACGACTCCTCGCGCCATTCGTTCCTGGGCTGCGCTCGCCGCCATGGTCCTGCTCGGGCTCGGCTGCGCCGGCGCCCGCGACGACGCGCCGCCGCCGCCGCCCCCGCCGTCCCCGGATCGCGTCGCGCGCCTCGACGAGCTGTCGGCCCTCTGGAGCTTCTATCAATTCCGCTACGTCGAAGACGGCCGGGTCGTCAGCCTCGACGAGGATCGGATCACGACCTCCGAAGGGCAGGGCTATGGGATGCTCCGCGCCGTCTGGTCGGACGATCGGGAGACCTTCGATCGCGTCTGGGACTGGACGAAGCGGAACCTCCAGGTCCGCGACGATCGTCTCTTCGCCTGGAAGTGGAAGGGCCGCGTCCTCGACGTCCACTCCGCGACCGACGCGGACAGCGACATCGCCCTCGCGCTCCTGCTCGCCGCCCGCCTCTTCGAAGAGCCCGCCTACGAGACCGAGGCGCTCGAGGTCATTCGCGACATCTGGCGACTCGAGATCCTCGACGCGGGGGGACGCTATTTCCCGGTCGCGGGCGACTGGGCGCTCCGCGAGAAGATGCCGACGCTGCACGTCGCCTATCTCGCTCCCTACGCCTACGCGGAGTTCGCGAAGGTCGACGACGGGCATCCCTGGGCGCGCGTCATCGAGACGTCCTACGACGTGCTGCGATGGCTCTTCGTCGATCGCGAGCTGCTCTTTCCGCCGGAGATCGTGTACGTCGCGCGGGAGTCGGGCGAGCTCCATCTCGAATCACCGCGGGATCGGCGGATCGCGGAGTTCGGCTACGACGCCTTCCCGATCTACTGGCGGGTGGCTGCGGACGAGAGATGGCACGGGCGTTGGCAGGGGGAGCTGCGGGCGAAGATGCTCGCGCCGCTGCGCGCAGCGTACGACGAGAGCGGGAGCCTCTATGATCGCTACACGCTGCGCGGGCAGGCGCGATCGAAGCTCGAGGCCCTGCCCCTCTACGCGACGGCGCATTCGCTCGCGGCCATCGAGGACCGCGACTTCGCCCGGCGTCTGCGCGAGGAGAAGCTCGATCCGCTCTGGGAGAAGGCGCTCGCCGGGCGGGATACGCCCTACTACCTGCACAACTGGCTCTGGTTCGACGCCGCCCTCGACGTCGGCGTCGCCCGCCGCTTCGACGAGTTCCTGAGCTTCCTGCATCCCTTCGATACACAGACCTTCGTGGAGACCTTTCCCTGGGCTCCCTTCGTCGCCTGCCTGCTCGTCTTCCCGGTCGCGCGTGCGGCGCGCGGTCCGCGGCTACGGCCGATCGCGGTCGGCCTCTTCCTCGTTCCGGCCATCGCGATCTGTCTGCACTACCTCGTCTGGCGCGGCGTCCACTCGCTCAACTTCGTCGAGCCCCTCGGTCCCGCGATCAGCCTCGCGCTCTGGGGCGCCGAGCTCTACTGCTTCGTCTCCGTCGTCTTCCTCGTGGTGCAGGTCGGGACGCGCGCGCCGCGTCCGAGGCAGCGTCCCGCGGTCGACGGCTTCGCGCCCTCGGTCGACGTGATGATCCCGATCTTCCGCGAGCCCCTCGACATCCTCGAGCGCACGCTGCTCGCGGCGCGATCGATGGACTACCCGGATTTCGAGGTCCACGTGCTCGACGATGGCCATCGCGAGGAGGTCCGCGCGCTCGCGGAGCGGCTCGGCGCCCGGTACATCGAAGGCCCGAAGCGGCACGCGAAGGCGGGCAACCTGAACCACGCGCTCTCGCGTACGACGGGCGACCTCGTCGTCGTCTTCGACACGGACCACGTCCCGGTCCGCACCTTCCTCGCCGAGACCGTGCCCTTCTTCTCCGAGGAGGCCGTCGGGTTCGTCCAGACGCCACACCATTTCGGCAACGCCGACATCTTCCAGCACGGCTTCCGGGTATCGGGCCGCATCCCGAACGAGCAGGACATGTTCAACCACGGCATCCAGTCGCGACGCGACGGCTGGGGCGGGAGCTTCTTCGTCGGCTCGGGCGCCGTCTTCCGGCGCAAGGCGATCGAGGGTGTCGGCGGGTTCAAGCTCCTATCGATCACGGAGGACATCCATACGAGCCAGCACCTCCACGCCGCCGGCTGGACATCGGTCTTCGTCGACCGCGACCTCGCCGTCGGCCTCTCCGCCGAGAACCTGGCTTCGTACCTCGTCCAGCGCCGACGCTGGATGCTCGGCTGTCTGCAGATCTTCTTCCGCGACAATCCGCTCTTCTGCCGGGGCCTCTCCCTGCGCCATCGCGTGGGCTACCTCGCCTCGCTCTACTATTTCTTCTTTCCGCTCGCGCGGGTCGTCTTCTGGTCGGCACCGCTCGCCTACCTGCTCTTCCATCTGCATCCGATCTTCTCGGACGTGGCGGTCCTGACGGCGCTCCTGATCCCCTACCTCGTCGTGCTGCCCATGATTCCGGCCGTGCTGATCCCCGACTGGCCGCGGCCCTTCTGGGGCTCGTTCTACGAGAACGCGGTCAGCGCGCCCCTCGCGCGCTCGATGGTCGACCTCTTGCTGCCGCGGTCGCTCGGCTTTGCCGTCACGCCGAAGGGGCTCGTGACCGAGACGTCGCGCTTCGACTGGTCGTCGTCGAGATGGACGTTGCTCGTCGCGGGCATCACGGTCTTTGCAATCGCGAAGGGGCTCTGGGAGTTCTGGATCTTCGGGATCGAGAAGGACGCGTACTTCTTCAACCTCGCCTGGGCGGGGTACAACCTGGTCTTCCTGGCGGGTGCGGCGATGATCGCCTGGGAGCGGCCGCAGCGCCGAGGCGAGAACCGCGTCGTCTGTGATCTGCCCGCGCGACTCGAAGTCGCGGACGAAGAGCGGGCCATCGCGGGGCGCGTCGTCGACCTGAGCTTGTCGGGTTGCTCGGTCGAGCTCGACGGCGCGCGGGTGCTGCCGCGGGATCTCCGGGTCGGGATCGGGTCGAGCGGGCACGCGTTCGAGGTCGCGGGTCGGGTCGTCTACCAGGAGCGCATGCGGGGCCGCGTGCGCGTGGGCGTCGCCTTCGAAGGCGCATCGGAAGAGGTCCGTCGGACGATCCTGCTCGGGGTGATGGCGGATCCGGCGACCTGGTCGGACGTGCACGCGCGCGAGACCCGCAGTCATGTCGTGTCGGCGATCGCCTTCGTGCTGGCCGTACTGCGCTTCCCGTGGCCCGCGCGTGCGCGTCGTAGGAGACATCCGCGTCGCGGGCGGCTCCGCGCGATCCGGGTCGTGCGGGATCTGCGCGAGCAGTCGGCGCTCGTCCGGAATCTCTCGCCGCTCGGTGCGGGGCTCCTCTGGGCGGGGGCACCGCCGCGCGTGGGCGAACCGTGGTGGCTGATCGGGCTCGACGAGGGGCCCGGTCTCGGGCGCGTCGTGCACGTCGGTCGCGCGTTGCCCTTCGTATGGCGGGTGGGAATCGAGTGGATCGAGGCCGGCGAGGAAGATGCGGGTCGGGAGGTCGGGATTGCGGCGTAGCTTCTTCGTCTGGATGGTTTTCGCGCTCTTCGTCGGGCTCGGCGCCGCGACGCCGACGTTTGCCGAGGAGGGCTCGGAGTCGATGTCCGAGTCCTGGTACCTGCTGCGCGGTCGCGCGAACATGAAGATCGGCAACTACAAGGCCGCGATCGAGGCCTTCGAGAAGGCGACCGAGCGCAATCCCGGCAATCGCGAGTCGATGCGCAGCCTGGGCATCGCCTACGAGAAGCAGGGGCTCACGACCCGGGCGATCGAGCAGTTCGATCGCTACCTCGAGCGATTCGACGACGATCCCGAGATCGCCTTCAAGCAGGCCGAGTACCTCGCGTGGGAGCGCTACGCCTATCGGCGCGACGACGCGATCCGCTACTTCCGGATGGGCCTCCGGCTGGAGGACGATCCAGCCCGTCGTCATCGCATGGCGCGCCTGCTCGCCCAGGACCGCGCCCGCCTCGAGGAGGCGCTCGAGCAGTACCGGATCCTGCTCGAGGCGGAGCCCGGGAATGCCACCTGGCGCGCCGAGTACCGTGACCTCCTGCTCTGGGATCCGAAGCATCTCGCCGAGGCGATCGCCGAGTACCGCAAGCTCGTCGCCGAGCGCCCCGACGACTTCGAGACACGCCGCACGCTCGCGCGACTCGTCGATCGGAAGGATCCGCGGGGCGACGAGCCCGTCACGATGTACCGCGATCTCGTCGCGCGGCGTCCGAAGGACTCCTCGCTCCGGCTCGATCAGGCGCGGGTGCTCGCGCGGCACTCGCGACATCGCGCCGAGGCCCTCGAGCAGTACCGGCGCGTGCTCGCCGAGCGCAAGGAGATCGAGCCGCGGATCGAGTACGCGGATCTGCTCTCCGAGAAGTCGAGCGATCGCGCGGCGGCACTCGAGCAGTACCAGACGCTCCTTCGCGCGCGGCCGGACGACGTACCGATCCGACTCAAGTACGCGCGCCTCCTCGCCGCCGAGCGCAGCGACACCGAGCGCGCGATCGAGCAATACGATCAGGTCCTCGCCCGGGATCCCCGCCAGCCCGCGGCGCACGAAGGTCTCGCCGCCGCGTATGCCTGGCAGGGCGATCGCGACCGCGCGCTCCACCACTCGGATCTCGCCCTTCGCTACGGCGGTGGCGGTCGGCGCGCGTCGAGCCTGCGCGAAGATCTCCTCGTCGGTCGCGAGCCGCGCGTCGAGCCCTTCGTCCACGGGCTGATCCAGCGTGGCCCCTCGCGATCGAAGCTGAACGGCATTCGCGCCGGGGTGCGTGGACAGCTCGACCCCACGCCCTTCCTGACGCTGAAGGTCGGCACGGGCTTCGAAGACTACTGGCGCTCGGGCGAGAACACGGCCGGGGCATGGCTGAGCGGCGATGCGGAGCTTCGGCTCGACCCCGAGCGGAAGATTGGCGTCGGGCTCGGCTACCACTCGCTCGGGCGGAGTTCGGCTCGGAACGTGCTCGCGCGCGCGGCGTACTCCGTCGATCGGGAAGGTCTCGAGTGGCAGGTCGGCTTCGCGCGCAGCCCTCGCGAGGACTCCTACGTCGCACTTGCGGGAGAGCGGGTCGGTGGCGTGCGGATCGGGGCTGCGCGGGAGAACCGCTTCAGCGGGCGCATCCGCAAGGAGCTCGGCCGCTTCGGCTTGTCGGCCTCACCCTATGCGGGATGGGTCGATGCGGATCGGGCGGACGACAACCCCTTCGTTGGTCTCGGCACGGGCGCGGACTACGCGATTCACGACTCCGAGCGGTGGACGCTGTCGGGCACGCTCGGCGTCGACCTCCATCATTACCGCGACGACGCATTCGGCGTGCGACCGGGGCCCTCGGATCCCGAGCCCGGCGGTTACTTCAGCCCGCGATTCTTCTTCGAGGTCCAGCCGGGCCTCTCGAGCCGGGTCCGGATCGGCCGCGAGGGCTTCGTCGAGGTCGAGGGCGGTCCGGCGCTCCAGCTCGTCGACGCCTCGGGCGACGGCGTCGACACGCAGGTCGGCGGCCGGGCGCGACTCGCCTATCTCCACTTCGTCCGCGAGTCGCTCTACTGGAACGTCGGTGCGGGCTTCGTGCGGATCGGAGACGCGTACACGCGGGGGGATCTGCAGGTGGGAATGACGGTCGAGTTCTAGGCGCGGCGAATCTCGTCGGCGGGATTCGGTCGGGACGAGCGCCGCACGCGCCGCCGCCCCATTCCCACCAACGTCACCACGACCGCCGCACCCCCGACTCCACCGAGCGAGGGCTCCGGCACCGCCGTCGGGCCCCAGGCGAAGAGGTTGAAGTTGTCGAGCCGGACGCTGTCGCCGTTCTTCATCGAGCCCTGGCTCGAGGGCTTGAACTGGATGCGCACATCGGACGAGAGGAAGGGCGTGAGGTCGTAGTAGTTGCCGGGATGCGCGTTCCGGTCGTTGCCGCCGCCCTGGAAGATGTCGAGCTCGTGCCAGAGGCCGTCCTGGAAGACCTCTAAGATCACGTAGTCGCCGCCGTCGTCGAAGTACTGTCGCTTGTGGTTGAACGAGAGCCAGGCGAAGGTCTTGTCGGAGAGGTCGCCGAGGTCGCGGGCGACGAAATGCTCGCGGCGATTCGAGGTCTCCTTGGCGATCTCGAGGCGGTTGCGGCCGTCGACGCCGACGGTGAAGCCGGGGTCGCCGTAGTCGTACCAGCACGAGTCCCAGGTCGTGAACTCCTGGGTGCAGAGGTCCGGGTCGTCGAATTCGTCGACGAAGAAGGCGACGTTGCCGGCCTGGAGCGGTTCGAATCCCCGCCAGATCTCCTCGGCGAGCTTCATCTGTCCGGCGCGATTCGGATGGAAGCAGTCGAGGCGCGACACGAAGTAGGGCGGAATCTCGACGTCGAAGACGCGATTCGTGAAGAGGATCTCGACGCGGTCCTGCGCCTGGCTCCAATGCTGCGCACGCTCCTCGAGGAGCTGATTGAGGGCGATGTTGAAGGCGCGCGCGCGGTCGAGATCGTCCTGCGTGTTGCGTCCGTCGAGCACGGCGCCGCAGGGCGTCTCGACGTTGTAGGCGTCGACGAAGAAGCCGACGAGCTCGTCGAGGAGGGCGTCCTTGATGACGTCGAACTCGCGTAGCCCGTCGCAGGCGTCGTTCGGGATGTCGAGGTCCTTGCAGACGCTGCGGACGGCCTCGTCGGTCAGCGTGTCGAAGTCGAGGTCCCAGAGGCCCTGGCAGGTCCGGAAGGCGAAGTTGTGGCGGCGATCCGCGAGGGCGTCGCGGAAGGCGACGACGTCGACGACACCGGACCAGTAGATCCGAGCACCTTCGGGCAGCGTCGTCACGAGGTGGGAGAGCGTCGCATCGATCTCGGCGGCGGTCTCCGCGAGGTCGTTCGAGAAATCGTGCCCGTAGTCGGCACAGACGTCGTTCGCGCCGAGCTGGATGAAGACCGTGTCGATCGCGGGATCCGCCGTGACGCGCTGGGCCTGGGCCAGGGCGTCCTTCCATTCCTCGCCATCGTCGGCGGCGTTCAGGATCTCGCCCTCGCCGTAGCCGAGCCGCCCCGCGATCGACCAGGGAAACGCGCCGCCGCCATGGCTGAAGGCTAGGTCGTGACCCCCGAGCTTCTGCTCGAAGCAGGTGAGCACCTCGCCGCCGGAGCCGCACATCTGGTCGGTGTTCGTGGCGACCATCATGCTGTCGCCGATCAGCCCGATCCGACTCTGTGCGAGGGCCGGGTCGCTCGCCGCGAGGCTCAGTGCGATCGCCAGGGCGGCGCTTCGTAGCGTCCGAAGACACGTGACCGAAGCGCGGAATCCTTCGGTCGTCGCCCTGCGCGCACGGCCGATCGCGACGGATGTCTGCATCGCAGTCCCCCATGATGCTCGCGAACAGTCTGGGCGGAGCTCGTCGAGTTGGCAACGCTCGAGGCCTCGAACGAACGTTCGCGGCCATCGACCCTCGCCTCCTTGGAACCCTCCGTCGGGAGCTACGCGCGCAGCGACGTCCACGGCACGACGCGCGTCACGGGCTCGACGACCTCCTTCGCGTCCGTCAGCCGGAAGAGCATCGTGCCGTTCGCATGTCCGGCCGTCGTGATCCAGTTCGCGTGTCCGGGATCACGCTCGCAGACGACGATGCGCACGCGTCCGTCCGGCTCGACGTGAGCCGTCCGCTTGTTGACGTTCGTCCTGAAGTAGCGGTAGTCGAGGGACTCGAGCCAGTAGTTGCAGACCTGGAAGCTCCACGCCTCGCACTCGGGCACGCGCGGCAGCTCGACGACGAGGGCCTCGTCGGGGCCGAGCGCCCAATAGGAGTTGAAGTAGCGGATCTTCGGATCGCCACCGACGCTGCGACAGAGCTCGGGATCCTCCTGCGGCAGCTCGTTCGTGTGCTGCTGATAGCGCTCGGACCAGTTGCAGAAGAGCTGGACCGTGCCGTCGAGGAAGGCGACGGCGCGGCGGAGTCCGGCCTCGAAGACGTCCGGATCGAGGGGCGCCGGCGTCGGCGGCGCGTCGACGCACGCGATCTCGAGCTCTGCGATCTCTTCGCGTCGTCGGTCACCGAAGATCTGACGGATCAGGAGCGCCTGGGTCTCGGGCTTCATCGGCAGCCAGTTGCCCGGCTGCTCCTTCGCGCTCACCCGGATCTCGAAGCGTCCGTCGGGTCCGATCTCGAGATCGCTCGAGTCGAGATGACCCGTCGGCATCATCGTCCCGCCGTCGCCATAGCTGCTGCCCTGCGTGAGGAAGCTGATCGACTGGACCGTGCCGCGCGTGCCGCGGAGGACGTAGTCGCGGTCGCCGGAGAGCACGCATTTCTGGAGGTACTTGTCGGGGTCGTCGCCGCCGTATTTCACCATCTCGTCGCAGGGGCGGTAGATCACAGGGAAGAGCGGATCCGCGTGCTCCGTGAAGATGTCGAAGGACGAACGCAGCACGCGCGTCAGGTAGCGGTAGCCCTCCGCCCGCGTGAAGGGATCGGCGGGGACCTCGGGGCGACGCACCTGCCGACCGATCGCCTTCAGTCGATCGCAGAACTCGTCCCAGGCCTCGCCGTTCATCAATCGCGCTTCGCCATTCGTGGTCATGCCGACGGCTCTCCTCGTGGACCCGATCGCGGGCAGCCGCGTCCCGGGAGAGGCTGGCACAACGACCCCGGGACGCCCACGCATCGCCGTGCCAGGCCGTCGCACACGCCTCGCTTTCTGGCACAATACGCGGGCTCCGCGATCGGGCCCCCGACGCCCATGCGCAGCGGTAGAGAACCGAGGAGGATCCCCCGTGTCCCAGCCCACGAAGACGAGCTTCGCGATCATCGGCGCCGGCGCCGGCGGCCTCTGCGCGGGCATCAAGCTGCTCGAGTCGGGGCGCGACGACTTCCTGATCTTCGATCGCGAGACGCGGGTGGGCGGCACCTGGTATCGCAACGACTATCCCGGCGCCGCCTGCGACATCGCCGCGCACCTCTACTGCTACTCCTTCGCGCCGAACCCGGACTGGTCCCGCCCCTTCCCGCCGCAGTCCGAGATCCGCGACTACCTCGAGCGCACGGCCCGCGAGCGCGGGCTCGATCCGCATCTGCGGCTCGGCACGACGGTCGAGTCGGCGCGCTGGGACGAGCGGGCGGCGCGATGGCGACTCGCGCTCGCCGGCGGAGAGGAGGTCGAGGCGCGCTTCCTGATCAGCGCCGTCGGCATGTTCGGGCCGATCTCGATTCCGAAGATCCCGGGGCTCGATTCCTTCGAAGGCACGATGTTCCACTCGGCGACCTGGGACCACGAGCACGATCTCACGGGCGAGCGCGTCGCCGTGATCGGCAGCGCCGCGAGCGCCGTGCAGTTCGTGCCGAAGATCGCGCCTCGGATCACGCAGCTCCACGTCTTCCAGCGCACGCCGAACTGGGTCCTGCCGAAGCAGGACGAGCCCTATACGGACGAGCAGAAGGCCGGGTTCCGCGCGCACCCGGAACAGATGGCCGAGAGCCGACAGCAGCTCTACGACATCGTCGAGAAATCGCTCACCTACACCGAGCCCGCCTTCTTCCGGATCGCCGAGGAGATGGGCCGCAAGGCGCTCGAGGTCGTCGAGGATCCCGCACTGCGCGCGAAGCTCACGCCCGACCATCCCTTCGGCGCCAAGCGGCCCCTCGCGTCGAACGACTACCTCCAGACCTTCAACCGCGCGAACGTCGAGCTCGTGACCGACCCGATCGCGCGCGTGACCCGGAACGCCGTCGTCACGCAGGACGGCCGCGAGCGAGAGGTCGACACGATCATCCTCGCCACGGGCTTCGAGACGCAGCAGTACGTGAGCGTGATCGACGTGCGGGGCCGCGGCGGTCGCTCGATCCGGGAAGCCTGGGAGAAGGGCCCCGAGGCCTATTTCGGCGTCACGACGAGTGGCTTCCCGAACCTCTTCATGCTCTACGGACCGAATACGAACGGCGGCAACTCGATCATCCTGATGCTCGAGTTCCAGATCGAGTACATGCTGCGGCTGCTCGGCGAGATCGAGCGGTCGGGCGTCGACTGGATCGACGTACGCCGCGACGTGATGGACGCCTACAACGAGCAGCTCCAGAAGGAGCTCGAGAGCATCGAGGTCTGGCAGGCCGGCGCGAACGACTACTACCGGACGGCCTCGGGCCGGATCGTGACGCAATGGCCGCATTGCTTCGCGGTCTACGAGGAGCGCGTCGATCGGGACGATCTGTCGTCCTTCGAGACGGGGCGGGTCGGGGGCTGAGTCGGGTGGCGAGGCGCTCCTAGCCCGCGAACGCGGCGTAGTAGGCGTCGTCGAGGGGCTCACCGAGGTTCCATCGCCGTCGTACGAAGCGCCAGCCCGCCGCGGTGCGGACGACCTCGTCCTCGTAGATGCCCGTGCTGAGCAGCTCGCTCCGCCCCTCCGGCTCGGTCGACTGGCGCGTGTAGAGGAGCATGCTGCGGGCGCGGATCCGCTCGGCGTCGACGCGTGCGAAGAGTGGATTGAGCAGGTAGTGGCCGACCTGGAAGCCCTTCGGCCTGAGGGCGAGTCGTCCTTCGATCCAGGCGAGGATCGCGTCCCGCCCCGTCGCCGCGCCGACCGGCGTCTCGAGGACGGCGTCCGCGGCGAAGAGTCGGATGCAGAGGTCCGCCCGGCTGGCGTCCATCGCGTGGCAGTAGGAGGCGAGCAGATCGCCGATGGCCAGGCGGTCCTCGGGGTCGATAGGATCTCGGGTCATGACGGGTCCTCGGGTGCGTCGGGTCGTGGCGCCCGACCACGACACGGTATCCGATCGCGAGCGGGTCGGGCGGCGTCGGAACGATCCGGACCCGGGCGGGGAGGCACGCATGACGGAGCGACGGATCGCCGGAGAGGCGCGCTTCATCGTCGGGACCGGGCGATGTGGCTCGACGATCCTCTCGAAGATGATCGATCGGCACCCGGGCGTGGCCGTGCTGAGCGAGTTCATGATCTCGCTCGACTTCTACGGCAAGTTCGGCGAGCGACCCGTCTCGGGCGACGAGCTCGAGCGGCTGCTCGACTGCGGCCTCGAGTCGACGGGCGAGATGAAGAAGATCGTGACGCACCTCGCGACACCGGAGATCACCTTCGACGCGGCGGCTGCGCCGGCGCCGGTCGATGCGAGCCATTACCGCGACGGCGTGCTGCCGGATCTCGTGCTCCTGCCGCTCGGTCCGCTCTTCGACGATCCACCGAAGGTCTTCGACGAGATCCTCGCCTTTGCGCGTCGCCAGCCGACACGGCTCTTGAGCGAGCAGTACGAAGCCCTCTTCGGCTGGGTGACGCAGCGGGCGGGCAAGACGATCTGGATCGAGCGGAGTGGCGGCTCGATCGCGAGCCTGCCCGAGCTGGTCGAGCTCTTTCCGCGCGGCCGCTTCCTGCATCTGCATCGCGATCCGCTCGACGTCGCGCTCTCGATGCGCACGCACAACCACTTCCGGCTCCGCGCGTTCAAGCAATACGGGCTCGAGACGGCGGACGGGATCCGATGGAGCGACCTCGACGAGCGCGACCTGAACAACGAGCAGCCGATGTCGCCGCGGCTGCGTGCGGTCTTCGATCATCCCGTCCCGCTCGAGTGTTTTCTTCGGGATTGGAGCGAATCGACCCTGCGTGGGATGCGGGCGGTCAAGCAGCTCGCGCCGGAGCAGTATGGGGAGATCCGCTTCGAGGATCTGATGGCGGATCCCGAGGCGGCCTTGCGCCGGATCGTCGCGTTCTTCGCGCTGCCGGAGGAGCCGGGCTGGATCGACGAGGCGTGTGCGATGCTGCGAAGCGGGCAGGCGGCGCATGCCGAGCCGGATGCGGAGCAACGGGCGTTGCTCGATCGGTATTGTCACGCGGCGAACGTGCTGCTCGATCGGGTGCCGCCGGTCGAGCTGTATCGCTAGTCGTCGGCGGGGCGCCGCACCGGGACGCGGGCTCGAAGGCGAGCAGGGGCTCGACGGAAGGCAGAGGAGGGAGGACGCGATGGCGGAGGATCGGAAGACGGGGCTCGTCGTCGAGAAGGACGGGACGGTCCGGCTCGGGCCGCGGGTGATGCCGCCGGCGGCAGAGGTGAGCGATGCGTCACGCGCCTTCCTCGCGACGCCGCCCTGGGGCGAAGCGTCGCCGCCGCCCTCGGATCTACCGATGTGGGCGATGCGCGAGGCGACGGACCAGATGATGAAGCAGCTCTCGGACGCGGCGGCCGAGGCCTATCCGGTCGACATCGAGGAGATCGAGGTCGGTGGCGTCCGCTGTCATCTCGTGAAGCCGAAGACCCTCCGGTCCGAGAGCCGTGGCCGCGTGCTGATGAACCTGCACGGCGGGGGCTTCGTGCTCGGCTCGGGGTGCCTCGTGGAAGCGATTCCGGTCGCGCATGACGCGGGTCTGCCCGTCCTGGCGGTCGACTATCGCCTCGCGCCCGAACATCCCTATCCGGCCGCCGTCGACGACGCGCTCGCCGTCTACCGCGGCATGCTCGACCATCATCCGCCGGACCAGATCGGCGTCTACGGCGCGTCCGCCGGCGGGTTCCTGACCGCACAGCTCGTCGCGCGGCTGCGCGCGGAGGGGCTCCCGCTGCCCGCGGCGATCGGCGTCTTCACGGCCGGGGGCGACGTCGGGCATCTCGGCGAGAGCGCCCATCTCTTCGGACTCTCGGGATTCTTCGGCGACGTCCTGCTCCCCCTCGAGCATCCGGCCAGCGAGCGGCGTGCCTACCTCGGCGACCACGACCCCGACGACCCGCTCTACGCGCCGATCCGCGGCGATCTGCGTGGCTGGCCGCCGGCCCTGCTGCTCACGGGCGGACGGGACGCGCTGCTCTCCGCGACGACACTCTTCCATCGCGCCCTGCGGCGGGCCGAGGTCGAGGCCGAGCTCTACGTCTTCGAGGCGATGCCCCACGCACATTGGTACAACTTCGCCTTGCCCGAGGCGCAGGAGGCGACGGACGTCGTGGTCCGGTTCTTCCTCGAACATCTGGCCGCCGCGAAAGGAGACGCGTGATGAGTGATTCGACCCGATTCCGGCCGGTCGCGCCGCCGGAGGTGATCGAGGGCGCGTTCAGCGAGGACCAACATCGACGCATGCTCGACGTCGTGCGACGGAAGGGGCCGTGGCAGCTGATCCTGGCGCAGCATTTCCAGTCGCCCGAAGAGGTCGTGGCCACGACCTCGGGCATGATTCCCGAAGGCTTCGAGCCGACCTGGGACATGTTCATGACGCCCGTCTTCCGCGGTTATTTCGCCCAGGGGAGCACGGTCCTGCACCCCGAGATCGAGGACTGCTTCTTCAACCGGAAGTTCCTCGACCTCGTGCGCGCCTACTGGAAGGCCGACTACGCGCGGCCCGAGAGCATGCTCTTCAACATCCAGGGGCCGTGCCCGGGAAGCGACGCGCCGCACGTCGATGCGACCCGCTTCCGCGGGATCACCGATCGCACGACGCCCGTCTGGCTGATGAACATGATGGTGAAGTCGGGCCTCTTCGAGCGTTGGCGCGCGAAGAAGGCGCAGGTCATCGCCTGGTACTACCGCGGTCGGGTCGGCGGCGGATTCAACTACTGGCCCGATGGACCGCAAGCCACGCCGCGACAGATCAAGGCGCCGATGTGGGGGCGTGCGGTCGTCGTCGAGAACGAGATGATGTTCCACACGGCCGAGGCATGCGGTCCGGCGCATCTGCGCCGGCCGGCGGGTCTCCGGATCGACTCGCTCATGAGCGCGGATCCCGATAGCGCGGATGGCTGGCAGATCACGACCGACGGCGAGGTCATCCAGAAGGTGCCGGCCGAGGAGTTCCGCTTCCTCGTGCATTGGGGCGGCGAGGTCTACTCGGACTACGAGGACTTGAAGCGGACCCTCGACCACACGGACGACATCGACAACGACCGCGTCTTCGAGACGATGATCGACGACTTGCGTCGGCGTGGGCTCGAGTTCGAGGTGCCGAGCGATCCGATGACGGATCAGCGCTTCATCTCGCTCCTCACGCAGACCTACGATCCGGGCAAGCCCGCCAGCTACCCGCCCGAGCCGGAGGAGCTCGCCGCGTGAGATGCGCGGCGCGAGGAGCCCGGGTCGGGTCCCGACCGAGCGGGGAGCGAGGGCGATGAAGCGCTACGTCTTCGGTCGAGGCGCCGGGCTTCGTCCCGTGCCGGGTGCGCCGGTCGGACTCGCGCTCGAAGAGGTCGACGCGCCGAAGCCTCGAGCCGGCGAGGTGCTCGTCGCCATTCGCGCGAACTCGCTCAACTTCGTGGACCTGAACTGCTTCTCGGGCGCTTTTCCCGTAGACGGTCGGATTCCGCTGCTCGACGGCGCGGGGGAGGTGCTCGAGGTCGGCGCGGGCGTCACGCGTTTCGCTCCGGGAGACCGCGTCGTCGCAAATCCCCATGCGAGCTGGCTCGCGGGTGTGCCGCGGCCGGAGTCGGTCGGCGAGGTTCTCGGCATCACGACCGACGGCATGTTGGCCGAGGAGGTGATCCAACGCGAGGATTCGCTCGTCCGCATCCCGGATGCGCTCGACTTCGTGACGGCGGCGAGCCTGCCCTGCGCCGGACTCAGTGCGTGGAGCAGCTTGATGGGCGGTCCGGCACGTTTCGCGGTCGCCCCCGGCAGCACGGTCCTCACGCTCGGCACCGGGGGTGTCTCGCTCTTCGCCGTGCAGCTCGCGCGGGCGATGGGCTGCCGTGTGATCGCGACGACCTCTTCGGCGAGCAAGGCCACTCGGCTCGAGTCGCTGGGGGCCGCCGCGGTCGTGAACTATCAGGAGACGCCCGAGTGGGGCGCGCGCGTCCTCGAGTTGACGGATGGCGTCGGCGTCGACCTCGTCGTCGAGGTCGGCGGGCCGAATACGCTGCCGCAGTCCATCCGGGCCACGAAGGCGGGCGGCCGGATCGCGATGGTCGGGATCGTGGGTGGGCTCGGATCGATCGACTACGTCGACATGCTCCCGATCAACCACAAGGTCCTCACGCTCTTCGCGAACGGGATGGGCAGCCGAGCGGACCTCGAGGACCTGCTGCGCTTCGCGGCCGAGACCGGCCTCGAGCCGGTGATCGACTCGACCTTCGGCTTCGATCGTGCGGCGGATGCGATTGCACACTTTGCGGGTCGCGGTCACGTCGGGAAGGTCGTGATCGCGCGAGAAGCCTGACGCACGCGTCGGAGTCCGACCGGGGTCACGCCTGGAACCCGATCCGCAGCGCCTCCCAGCCGTAGAAGATGCCCGACACGAAATGCCGCGGCTCTTCGACGAGCGCGTAGTCGGGGATCCGCGCGAGCAGCTCCTCCCAGGCGATGCGTGCCTCGAGCTTCGCGAGGGAGGCGCCGAGGCAGTAGTGGACGCCGTGGCCGAGGGCGAGATGGCCCGAGGCGTCGCGATGGATGTCGAAGCGCTCGGGATCGGGGAAGACACGCTCGTCGAGGTTCGCCGCGGACCAGAGCAGGTGCACGCGGGCCCCCTTCGGAATCAGGCAGTCGTGCAGCTCGACGTCTCGGGTCGCCGTGCGCGGAAGCGAGAAGGTCGGGGATGCGTAGCGGAGCACCTCTTCGACGGTGTTGCCGAGCAGGCTCGGATCGGCGACGAGCGCGCGGCGCGTGTCGGGATGGCGGGCGAAGAGCTCGAGGCCGTTGCCGATCAGGTTCGTCGTCGTGTCGTTACCACCGACGAGCAGCAGCCAGCCGAAGGCCTGGAGGTCGTCTTCGCTGAGCCGCTCGCCATCGATCTCGGCTTCGAGCAGCGCCGTCAGCAGATCGTCCTTCGGCTCGCGGCGACGCTCCTCGTAGAGCTCGGCGAAGATCGCGTAGGCGCGGCTCGTCGGACCGACCGCCTGGGACGGATCGGTCTGGGTCATGTGTTCGTCCGTCAGCGCGCGACAGACCGGAACGAGCTCTTCGGGCAGACCGATCAGCCGCCCCATCACGATCGACGGAAGCAACATCGAGTACTGCGAGACCACGTCCGCGCGCCCCTCCGCCACGAATCCGTCGAGCAGCTCTCTTGCGATCGTGCGGATCTGGGACTCGAGATCGCTCACTCGGCGCGGGGTGAACCCTCGCGAGATCAGCGCGCGGAGCTGCGCATGCCGCGGCGGATCGAAGGAGTTCATGGTCGGCTTGCCGTAGACCGCCTCGAGCTTCCCCGTCGAGGAGAAGGTCCGCCAGTCCCGTGTCGCCTCGAGGACGTCCGCATGTCGTGAGAGTGCGTGGAAGCGTCCCTTCGGATCGACCCAGACGGGGAACTCGTCTCGAAGCCGCCGGTAGATCTCGTGGGATCGATCGGCGAAGGTCGGATCGGACGGGTCGAAGGTGAAGGTCATCCCGGACCTCTCAGTCCGTGCCGCGCGTCGTCCGGAAGTCCTTCGGATCGACCCGACGCGTCCATCGCCAGTACTCGGCGAGCTTCCACGGCATGCAGACGACGACCTTTCCGGCCGCGTTGCTGAAATAGCTCGGCACACGGGCGAAGATCGAGCGCTCGAGCTCGGACGAGAGGCGCGCGTGATAGGCCTCGGTCACGTCGCTCCGGCAGTCGAGCTCGTCGAGCTCCTCCACGAGCAGGCGGATGGCGTCGAGGATGTAGTTGACCTGGCACTCGGAGACGATGATGAGATTGCCCGAGTGGAGCACGCCCGTATTCGGGCCGACGATCGAGAAGAAGTTCGGGAAGCCGGGGACCGTGATCCCGAGATGGCCCTTCGGCTCGTCGCCCCAGGCCTCCGAGAGTCGCGTTCCGCCCCGGCCGACGAGATCGATCGCCGGCAGGCGGCCCGTCTCGAAGCCCGTGGCCCACAACACGGCGTCGACCGCGTACTCGACGCCGTCGGCCGCGACGACCCCCGTCTCCGTCAGCCGCACGACGCCGTGCGGCACGAGCTCGACGTCCTCGCGCGACAGGGTCGCGAGCCAGGTGCCATCGTCCTGGAGCATCCGTGTGCCGAAGGGCGGGTAGTCGGGCACGACCCGAGCCAGCAGCTCGGGGTCGTCGATCTGGCTCGTGATCCAGGCCGTCAGCTCGTCGCGCATGACGCGGTTCGCCTGGCTGCAGGACGCGCCGCCATCGTCCCAGTCCGGGTCGACCATGATGAGATCGCCCGCCGCCTTGTCGAATTGCGGCCACATCGAGACGATCCGGAACCATCTCGCGTACTCCGGCAGGTTCCGCAGGCACCATTGGTGCTCGTCCGTGATCGCCGCGTGGTACTCCGGATTCGGAAACATCCACGAGGGGCGGCGCTGGAAGACGAAGGTGCGCTCGGTCGTGTCCGCCAGCGCAGGCACGAGCTGGAAGGCGCTCGCCCCCGTGCCGACGACGGCGACCCGCTTGCCGCGCAGATCGACCGATTCGTCCCATCGCGCCGTGTGCATCTGCACGCCCCGGAAATCCTCGCGCCCCGGGATCGCGGGGATCTTCGGCCGGTTCAGCAGCCCGATCGCGCTGACGAGCACGGCCGCCTCGATCTCCTGCCGTCGTCCGTCCTGCGCGTAGGCGACGATCCAACGACGCGAGGCCTCGTCCCATCGGGCCTCTTCGACCGTCGCCCCGAAGCGGATGCGCTCGCGCAGCTTCTCCCGCTCGGCAACGCCCTCGAAGTAGTCCTGCACCTCGGCGCGCGGTCCGAAGAAATGCTGCCACGCCCCCTGCTCGAAGGAGTAGGAGTAGCTGTAGCTCGCGATGTCGACGCGGCAGCCGGGATAGCGGTTCTCGTGCCAGGTGCCGCCGACGGCGTCGTTCTTCTCGAGGATCGTGAAGGGAACGCCCTGCTGCGCGAGACGATGGCCGAGGAGCAGGCCGGACATGCCGGCGCCGATCACGACGACGTGGAAGGACTCGCCGCGTCGGGCGAGCGCGCGGGGATCGATGTCGAGGCGTCGCGGATCGGCGCCGCCGAGGGCGAGCTCTTCGAGCAGGAAGCCGCGGGCATCCTCGCTGATCGCCTCGTCCGCGAGGGCCACGGACATCATCCGTTCGACGGTCTCGCGCGGAAGGGGTGACGGCGGCGGCGCGCCGCGGTCCACGTAGTCACGCACGATCGTGGCCGCGCGGCGTCGGATCGCCGCCGCATCCCCGCTGGCGATCCCGGCATCCATGTCGAACATGAGCGCATGTCGAGGGCGCACGGGCCCGTCGAGCAGACTCGTCTCCCCGCTCATGTGGATCATCGACATCATGAGGGCCGGCAGGCTCGCATGCGCGAGGGCGGCCTCGATCTCCGCGTCGGTCGTCTCCGAGAGGCCTTTCGTGGCGATGCCCAAGCTGCGTCTCCCCGTCGATCGTGTCCGGGGACGATACCCGGTCCGCGCCGGACCTGGCCCCGCAGCCGGATCGTCGGTCAGCGCAGCACGCGACGGAGCAGTGGGTGATCGGGATCGCGTGCCTGCGCCGCCTCCGCGATGGCCTCGGCGCCGGCCGGATCCCCTTCGTTCACCCGGATCATCGCCTCGTTGATCAGCTGGATCGTCTGCCACTCCTCGCGCACGTCGTCGAGCCACGGGGGCGGGGCGTCCTCCGCGCGGACCGGCTGCACGAGGCGCATGCTCGCGGCGATCGTGCGCGGCGAGATCGGGGGCATGCGCATGCTCCAGAACTCGAGGAGGAGGCGATTCCAGTCGTTGCGTGGGCCCGGGCCGATCGCGTCCGCCAGCTCGGCGGCGCTGCTCACCCATAGGGCGGGGAGTGCCGTGGCGTCGGAGACGAAGACGTCCTCGATCTCGCGTGGAGCCCTCGCGGCCTCGAGCGCCTCGCGGGTCGGGCGTGTACGGCCGCCGATCGGGCAGCGCGACCCGACGAGCATGATCGCGCTCGGTGCGTCGAGGAAGATCTCCGTCTCCGGGAAGACCGCCGCGAAGGTGCGGAGGATCAGTCGCAGCGACTCGTTCGGATAGAGCGTCGGGATGAACTGCGCGAAGAGCCCGCACTCGCTCATCCGCTCGAGCGAGTAGCGATAGATCTCCTCGGAGAGGACCTTCGAGCTGCCCCCGAACTTCACGTTCTGCTTGGCGTCGTTGATGACGAGGTCGTAGCGGGTCGTCGTGCGGAGGAGGTGATGGACGGCGTCCTCGACATAGATCCGCGTGCGCGGGTCTTCGAGTACGACGGCGTCGGGGAAATGCGCCGTACCGCGCAGGACCGCCGGGTTGATCTCGACCGCGTCGAGGGTCTCGACCCAGGGATAGCGAGCGAGGGTGCGGAGGGTCGAGGCGGATGCCACGCCGAGGTTCAGCGTATGCCGGATGTCCCGATCGAGGGACATCGGCAGATGCGCGAGGATCAGCTGCTTCGAGTGCAGCCCCGGGCTCCAGCCCGCAGAGCAGCCGATCACCACGCCGTCGATCGACATCGCGAGGGCGTCCGGTCGGCCCTGCCAGGCATGGACCTGCACCGTGCCGAGATCGGATTCCTCCTCGAAGAGACGCGTTACGGCGCGCGGGTTCTCCCGGGCGACCAGCGGCGAGAAGGCGAGGCGCTCGGGTAGACGGGCCGCGAGGGCGAGCAGCGCGAGGGACGCGACGACGGCGCCGATCCGCACGCGTCGATCCCCGCCGTGGAGGAGTACGAGCAGCCCGAGGACGACGTTCACGGCGACGAAGAGCTTCGTCCCGCCGACGCTTCCGAGTGTCGGGAGTACGAAGACGGCGGCGCCGATCGCACCGGCGATGCTGCCGAGGTTGGAGAGGAGATAGGCGAGTCCGGCCCGGGCGGTGAGATGGTCGACGCGTCGCACGAAGAGCCGGCTCGCGAGGGGGAAGGCGAGGCCCATCCAGATCGTGGCCGGCAGCACGAGCGCGATCACGACGCCGACCGCCGTCACGAGGGAGACGAGCCAGGGCAGCGCGAGGGCATCGCGCGAGAAGGCGCTGATGCGGTCGAAGAGGGCGGGCGAGGTCAGGATCCGATGCTCCGCCGCGATCGCGAGGATCGTGAAGAGCGCGACCGCGAGCTGGCCCCAGCCCAGGCTCCATTCCGGACGGCCGAGTCGAAGCAGCGTTCGCGAGAGGAGCCCGCCGAGGCCGAGGCCGACGAGGAAGATCGAGAGCGTGGCGCTCAGCACGTAGGTGCCCGCGCCGAGGACGTAGTGGAGCGCGCGCAGCCAGACGATCTCGAAGCCGAGCGTCGCCAGCCCGGATCCGAATAGCACGAGGCCCGCCAGCCAGTCGGGCAGTCCGCCCGGAAGGCGCTCGTCGACCTCGGACGGATCGGGCGCGCGCGTGCCGCGGGTCTCGCGACCGACCAGCGCGAAGGCGCCGAGGGCGACGATCAGGTTCAGGGCGTTCGAGAGGAGGACGGTCCCGCGAGATCCGATCAGCTCGATCATCGCGAAGCCCGCCACCATCGACCCCGCCGCCCCGCCGAGCGTATTGATCCCGTAGATCCATCCGAGCCGACGCTCGACCTCGTCGGCGGAGTGGATCAGCACGCGACACAGCGCGGGGTAGGTCGCGCCCATCAGCACGGCGGGGAGCCCGAGGAGCATGGCCACGCTCACGACGCGCACGATCGGCGCATCGACGAATCCCGGCGCCGTGGACGCGAGCGCCGCGAGTACGGGGGGAAGTCGCAGGAAGAGGAGGGTCGCCAGGGCCGTCGAGAGGGCGATGCCGAGCTCGAGCAGGGCGTAGGCGCGCAGGGCGCTCGCGAGCCGATCTCCGACGCGATGGTAGAGCCAGGCGCCGAGACCCATGCCGCCCATGAAGCCCGCCACGACCGCGCTCGCCGCCAGGGTCGAGCTGCCGAAGCTCATCGAGAGCATGCGCGTCCAGGCGACCTGATAGCCGAGCGCCGCGAAGCCGGAGGCGAAGGCGAAGACGTAGAGCAACGTCGGCATGCGGGCGTTCGTTCCCCGGATGTTCGGGCGGCGCGGAGGCGGTCGGCTCCGATACGGGATCCATTCTGCCAGACCGCGGAGCTGCTGATGCGACGGAATCACCCCGCTAGTTCGTGCCTTCGAAGTGTCGGCGCGAGCCCCGTGCCCGCGCCGCCGAGGCTGTCTGACCGATCGCGCTTCGACTAGGCTTCGCCCCTCGCGCGCGCGGTCCGACGGGTCCGCGGGTGGGCGATGCGTGGGGCGGACCTCGGGTCGGCCCCCGTGCCGGATCTTCGGCGCGCCGACCGGGCGCCGAATCGGAGCCTCGACCCTGCTGGAGATGCCGTGACGAGATCCCTGCCCGCCGATGTCGACGACCTGACGCCCGAGTGGCTCTTCCGGGCGCTCGCCGTGCGCCATCCCGGCGTTCGCGTCGGCGGCGTCGAGGTCCTCGATCGGACCGAGCGCACGAACCTGCACGCCTGGCTCCGACTCGACTACGACGTCGCCGCGGGCGCCCCCGAGACCCTCTTCTGCAAGCTGCCGCCCACGAATCCCGAGCATCGCGCGCGGATCGGCGCGACGGGGATGGGCACCCGGGAGGCGTGGTTCTATCGCGACCTCGCGCCCCGGCTCTCGATGCGGATGCCGGAGGTCCACTACGCCGAGGCCGAGTCGGGGGGCGACTTCGTGCTCCTGCTCGAGGATCTGAGCGCGCGGGGCTGTGCGGTCTCGGACGGGACCTGGGCGATCTCCGGGGATCTCGCCGCGGGCGCGATCGAGGACCTGGCGGAGCTGCACGTGCGCTTCGAGGACGCGGAGAAGCTGGCCGCGATCGCGCCCTGGGCGAGCGAGACGCGGCCGCGCTCGACGGAGTTCACGGTGCGCACGCTGCGGCACGTGATCGAGCACCACGCGGACAAGGTCTCTGCCGCGTATCTCGAGGTCGCGCGACGCTATGCGGACGATCCGGAGGGCGTCGAGGCGCTCTGGGCGCGCGGGCCCCGGACGCTGATCCACGCCGACGCGCACATCGGGAACCTCTTCGTCGACGCGGGGCGCGTGGGCTTCCTCGATTGGGGGATGCTCTGCGTCTACCCGGCGATGCGCGACGTGAGCTTCTTCCTCACGATGGGCATGGATGCCTTGGAGCGAAAGCGTTGCGAGCGCGACCTCGTGCGGCACTACGTCGACACGCGTCGCGCCCTCGGCGGCAGCCCGCTCTCCTTCGACGACGCCTGGACGGCCCATCGCCTGCACGCGGCCTACACCGTGATCGCGTCGTTCCTGACGATGGTCCCGCCCTACGACGCCGAGTCGCGACGCGTGTTCACGGAGGCCTTCCGGGCCCGATCGATCGCGTCGCTCGACGACCTCGACTCGGTCGGGCTGCTCGCGTCCCTGTCCTGACCTGACGCGCCGCCTCGGCGTCTCGATCCGACCGGTCGAGCCGCCTAACGCTCGATCACGATCCGCCCCATCGTCGCCCGCGACTCCATCCGAGCGAGCGCGACCGGCAGCGTGTCGAAGGGGAAGCGCTCGCCGACGACGGGTCGGATGCGGCCCGCCTCGAGGAGCTCGACGAGGTGCGCCTGGACGCGCCGGCCCGTCTCGGTCGAGCAGGGGTTGAAGCGCGGGACCGGCACGGGGGCGTACTCGCCGGGGATGCCGGAGGGCGGCGCGTCGAGATAGGTCAGGATCACCCCGATGAGATCGAAGTTGCCGAAGCAGAGTACGCGCCCCGAGACCATCGGCACCTCCTCCGCCTCGATCCCGCTCGCGAAGCCGACGATCAGATGGCGCCCGCCCTGTACGAGACAGCGCAGCGAGCGCATCGTCACGTCCCCACCCACGCCGTCGAAGCAGACGTCGACCCCGCGCCCGCCCGTCGCCTCGAGCACTGCCTTGTCGAACTCGACGTCGCGGTAGTTCACGACGACGTCCGCGCCGAGGGACTCGACGAATCCGACCTTGTCCTGGCTGCCGACGGTCGCGATCACGCGCGCGCCGGCGGCGGCGGCGAGCTGGACCGCGGCGGAGCCGACGCCGCCCGCGGCGGCGTGGACCAGGACGGTCTCGCCCTTGGCGAGGCGTCCCCGCTCGTGGAGGCCGAGATGGGCGAGATGGAAGGGATAGAAGAAGGCCGCGGCCTCGGCGTCGTCGAGCCGATCCGGCGCCTCGAAGGTCATCGCCGCCGAGCCGAGGACCTGCTCCGCATGGGCACCCGTCCCACCCGGTCCGCTCGTCGTCACCCGCTTGCCGAGCCAGGCCTCCGCGCCGGGGCCGGCGGCGACGACGCGCCCGACGCACTCCATGCCGAGCGTGTAGGGGAGGGTCGGGTCGATGGTGAGGTAGCGGCCATAGCAGCCGTCGACCTCGTTGTAGTTGCAGACGCTGGCGGACGCCTCGACGAGGATCTCGCCGGGGCCCGGCTCGGGCGTGGGGACGTCTCGCAGCTCGAGGGCCTCGCTCGGCGCTCCGTGGCGAACGACCTGCCATGCACGCATCCGGATTCGTCCTTTCGCGACCCGTCCGGGTCAGTCGTGTGGCTCGAGGTCGAGCCCGGCCTCGAGGCCCCGCACGATCAGGCGCAGCTCGAGGGAGAAGAGGGCGTCGATGTCCGCGCGGTCGACGCCACGACCCCGACTGGCGGGTGACGTCGCGGCGCGACCCTCGAGCACCTCGAGCCGATCGAGGGAGCGTTCGAGTCGATCCGCCTGGCGATCATCGGAGCCTAACAGATCGACGCCCGATTCCACGCTCAGAAAGCCCATCGTCACCCATGTGACGAGGCGCGCCGCGCGGATCGCCCGCTCCTCCGAGAAGCCCGCTGCCAGCAGCGCCCGGATCAGCGGCTCCGTACATCGCACGAGCGCCCATCGTCGCGTGCGCAGCAGATCCATCGCACCCGGATGCGCCGAGAGCTCCGCGCGCAAGGCATGCGCCCATTGCTCCGCCTGTGCAGGCCACGACGCCTCGCTGTCGAGGTCGATCTTGATCGCGCGCATGAGGCGCTCGACCACGGCGTCGAGCAGCCCTTCCTTGTTCCCGACGTGCACGTAGAGCGCCATCGGCGATACGCCCAGGGCCGACGCGACCCGACGCGTGGTGACCGCGGCGAGGCCGCCTTCGCGAAAGAGGGCGAGGGCGCAGGCGGCGATCAGGTCGCGGTCGAGGGGGCGATCGGAGCGACGGGGCATGGCAGAGGAGGATATCAGCGTACTATACAGTGTCCACAACGACGCGGCGTGACGGGAGGATCGGGATGGCGTGGGACTTCGAGACGGAGCCCGAATTCCAGCAGAAGCTCGACTGGATGCGGGCCTTCATCGATCGCGACCTGATCCCCCTCGAACCGATCCTGCGCGAGCTGCCCGCCGACGAGTGGGCCCTCGTGCGTCGCCATCTCCAGCAGCAGGTCAAGGACCAGGGCCTCTGGGCCTGTCATCTCGATCCCGAGCTCGGGGGCGCGGGCTTCGGTCAGATGAAGCTCGCCTTGATGCACGAGCTGATCGGGCGCTGCATGTACTCGATGGAGATCTTCGGCAATCAAGCGCCGGACTCGGGCAATACGGAGCTGCTTGCGGCAGGCGCCAACGAAGCACAGAAGGAGCGCTGGCTCTGGCCCAACATCGAGGGTCGGCTGCGAAGCGCCTTCGCCCTGACCGAGCCCTTCGAAGCGGGCGCCGACCCGACGCGACTTCGCACACAGGCGCGGCGGGACGGCGACGAGTGGGTGATCGACGGGCACAAGTGGTTCTGTACGAACGGCTCCTTCGCAGACTTCCTGATCGTGATGGCCGAGACGAACCCGGAAGGAAGACCCCATCGCCACGCCTCGATGTTCGTCGTCGAGAAGGGCACGCAGGGCATGAACATCGTGCGGGACATCCCGACCATGGCGCATCCCGAGCCCGTCTACGGCGAGCTCGGCAACCACGCCGAGATCCGCTTCGAAGGCTGTCGCGTTCCGCACGAGAACCTGATCGGCCAGCCCGGGGACGGCTTCGTGCTCGCGCAGAAGCGGTTGGGCGGCGGGCGGATCCATCACGCGATGCGCTGGATCGGGCTCGCCAAGCGTGCGCTCGAGATCACCTGCGAGCGCGCCGTCTCGCGCGAGTCCCATGGCCGGCGCCTCGCGGACCATCAGATGGTGCAGGACTTCCTCTATCAGTCGCGTTCGGAGATCGAGGCGGCGCGGCTCATCACCTTCCAGGCGGCCTGGAAGATGGATCGGATCGGCGCCCGGGCGGCTCGCGTCGACATCTCCATGGCGAAGGCGTACACGTCGCGCATGCTGCTCGGCGTGCTCGATCGCGGCATCCAGGTCTGCGGGGCGATGGGCTACTCGGGCGATCTGCCCCTCGAGATGTGGTACCGGGTGCATCGCTTCGGTCCGATCGGAGACGGACCCGACGAGGTCCACAAGGTCGTCGTCGCCCGCGACACGTTGAAGGGCGTCGAGCCCGTCGAGGGCTGGCCGAGCGATCACGTGCCTTCGCTGCGACCCGCCGGCGAGCAGACCTTCGCGCGGCTGGTTGCCGAGGCGCGGAGCGCCGCGTGACGAGCGCATGCCCGACGACGCACGAGGTGCGGGAATGAGCCGCACGTCCTCGCGGGAGCCCCGACCGCTCGACGACGCGCGCCTTGGACGCTGGCTCGACGAGGTGCTGGGCGGCCATCACCCGATCCGGACGCGACCGCTCAAGGGCGGCGGCTCCTGCGAGATCTGGAGCATCGAGCGCGACGGACGGCGCCTCGTCCTCCGCCGCGCGCCGCCCCACGCCTCCTCGTCGACCGCCCACGACGTGCTCCGCGAGCACCGCATCCTGCACGCGATCCGGGACGAGGACGTCCGCATCGCCCGTCCCGTCGCGGCCTGCGACGACCCGACCGTCGCCGGTGCGCCCTTCTACGTCATGGAGTTCGTCGACGGCGTCCCGATCCGGCAGACCCTGCCCGAGGCCTACGCCGACTCGCCCGAGGAGCAGACCCGCGCCCTCGAAGAGCACGTCGACGCCCTCGCAGAGATCCATCGCGTCGACTGGCGCGCCTGCGGCCTCGAGTCCCTCGGCCGGCCCGAGGGCTATCTCGAACGGCAGGTGCCGCGCTGGCTCGCGCAGCTCGACAGCTATCGATGCCGGGAGCTCGCGCACGTCGACGCGGTCGCCGCCTGGCTCGAAGCGAACCGCCCGCCCGAGCAGCCGCCCGCCCTCGTGCACGGCGACTACAAGCTCGACAACGTCCTCTTCAGCCCGACGTGCCCGGCGAAGGCGCTCGCCGTGGTCGACTGGGAGATGGCCTCGATCGGCGACCCGCTCGTCGATCTCGCCTGGGCGCTCATCTTCTACCCCGAGCCGGGCAACGCGCTCGCCCTGGGTTCGGCGGGTCAGCCGGGCGGATTCCTCGTGGACTCGCTGCCGAAGGCCAACGTGATGATCGAGCGTTATGCGCGGGCCACGGGACGCGACCTGGCACGACTCGACTGGTACCAGGTCTTCTCGCCCTGGAAGCTCGCGATCGTGCTCGAGGGCACGCACGCGAAGCACGTCCGCGGCGAGTCGCACAATCCCGCGCACGCGTTCTTCGGTCCGATGGCGGACCGACTGCTCGAGCGGGCGGCGCGCCTCGTGGAAGGGGGAACGGCTTGAGCGCGTGCCCGTCCGATTCGAGAGGAGGTGTCCATTGAGCGTGCGTGCGCCGGATCTGAGCGGCAAGGTCGCCGTCGTGACCGGGGGTAGCAAGGGGCTCGGGCTCGCGATGGCCCGTGCCTTCGCCGAGGCGGGCGCGGATCTCGTCGTCGCGAGCCGCAAGCTCGAGGCCTGCGAGGCGGCGGCCGCGGAGATCCGCGATCGGACCGGCCGACGATGCGAGGCGATCGCCTGTCACGTGGGCGACTGGGACGCCTGCGGAGCGCTCGTCGACGCGACCGTCGAGCGCTTCGGGCGTATCGACGTGCTCGTCAACAACGCCGGGATCGCGCCCGTCGCGCCGAGTCTGCGCGAGGTGAGCGAGGCGCTCTTCGACAAGACGATCGGCGTGAACCTGAAGGGGCCGCTCAGACTCTCGGCGCTCGCCGCCGAGCACATGCGCGAGGGCTCGACGATCCTCAACATCAGCTCCGTCGCCTCGGTCCGTCCGATTCCGTTCACGGCGGTCTACGCCTGCGCGAAGGCGGGGCTGAACACGCTCACGAAGGTGATGGCGCAGGAGTTCGCGCCGCGCGGGATCCGCGTCAACGGAATCGTCTGCGGGACCTTCTGGACCGACAGCTTCCGCGCGTCGGTCCCGAATCAGGCGGCGGCCGACGCGGTGGCCGAGGGCAACGTCCTCGGGCGCGTGGCGGAGCCCGAGGAGATCGTCGGCACGGCGCTCTACCTCGCGACCGACGCGTCGTCGTACACGACGGGGCAGCTGATCCAGGTGGACGGAGGCGTGCTGCCCTGAAGTCGGAGCGGGGCGACGCCGTGCAGGACGAGGAGTAGTCGGCATGGGCTTCGAAGGGAAGGTGGCGGTCGTGACGGGCGCCGCGAGCGGGATCGGTCTCGGTCTCGGCGAAGCGCTCGCGCGGGCGGGAGCACGGGTCGTGCTCGCGGACGTCGAAGCGGGCGCGCTGGCACGCGCCGCGAAGCGGGTCGAGGCTGCGGGCGGCGAGGTCCTCGCGGTCGTGACGGACGTCGGCTCCCGCGACTCGGTCGGCGCCCTCGCCGAGCGCACGCTCGAGCGCTTCGGCCGCGTCGATCTGCTCTTCAACAACGCGGGCGTCTCGACCTTCAACCCGATCGCGAACCAGACCCTCGCGGATTGGGAGTGGGTGCTGCGGGTCAACCTCTGGGGCGTGATCCATGGCCTCGACGTCTTCCTGCCGATCTTCCGCCGACAGGGTGGCCCCGCGCACATCGTGAACACCTCGTCGATCGCCGGCGTGATCAGCGGCCTGCCCTGCATCGGCCCCTACGCCGTCAGCAAGGTCGGCGTCGTCTCGATCTCCGAGACGCTCCGCATCGAGCTCGCGCAGGAGGGGAGCCCGATCCGCGTCTCGGTGCTCCTGCCCGAGAACACGAATACGGGCGTGATGGACAGCGAGCGGAATCGACCCGGCGAGCGCGAGACCCGCAGCGAAGCGGGCGAGCTCTTCCGCACGACCGTCAAGGCGGCGTTCACACAGCCTGGCGCGCTCGAGCCCGACGAGGTCGCGCGGCGGACGCTCGAGGCGATGGAGGCGGGTCGGTTCTGGATCTTCAGCCATCACACGATGGGCGAGCTGCTCGAGGCGCGACTCGACGAGATCCGGGACGCCTATCGGGGCTGAGCATCGGGGCTGGGCGTTCGATCGGGGTCGCGGCGGTTCGACCCGAACGCGCATCGCGCGCGAGGCGGGGGAGGAGGGGCGATGCACGCGTGGCGGGTGACGCGATTCGGGGAGCCGGCGGAGGCGCTCACCTTCGAGGAGGACGTGCCCGCCTTCGAGCCGGGGCCGGGCGAGGTCAAGATCCGGGTCGAGGCGGCGGGGCTCGGCCTGCCCGACGTCTTCATGTGTCGGAACGGCTATCCGCTCACGCCGCCGCTCCCTTTCGTTCCCGGGCAGGAGGCGGCGGGGGCGGTCGTCGCGGTCGGCGAGGGCGTCGATCCCGCGATGATCGGGCGGCGGGTCTTCGGGACGACTGCCTTCCAGGCGGGTCGCGGCGGCCTCGCGCAGGAATGCCTGATGGCGGCGGGCGCCGTCTACGACCTGCCCGAAGGCATGACGGCCGTGCAGGCGGCGGGCTTCTACATCCCCTACTGGACGGCCTGGATCGGCCTCGTGCGCCGCGCCGCACTCACGCCCCGGGACGTCGTGCTCGTACTCGGCGCGTCGGGGAGCTCGGGATGCGCTGCGGTCCAGCTCGCGAAGGCCGTCGGCGCCCACGTGATCGCCGTCGCGGGCGGTCCCGAGAAGAGTCGCTTCTGTCGCGAGATCGGCGCCGACGACGTCATCGACCATCGCAGCGAGGACATCGCCGTGCGCACGCGTGCCCTCACGGGCGGGCGCGGCGCGGACGTCGTCTACGACCCGGTCGGCGGGCGCGCCGGGCGGGCGGGCTTCGAGGCGACGGCCTTCGAGGGGCGCTTCGTCGTGATCGGCTTCGCGAGCGGCGAGTGGGTGCGGATCGACGTGTCGGAGACGCTCTTCCCGAACATCTCCCTCGTCGGTGCGCTGCCGGGCGCCTTCCCGCGCGCCGTCTACGACCGGGCGCACCGCGAGCTCTCGGACTACTGGAGGCGCGGCGCATTCACCCACGTCGGCAGCCAGGTCTTCGACTTCGCCGACGGCCGCCGGGCGATCGAGCACATCGCCGCCGGCGCGGTCCAGGGCAAGGTCGTCGTCCGCGTCCGCTGACGTCGCCGGGACCGACGCGTGACGCCGCCGTCTGTGTCCGCTGATCGCGCCGGGCCTCGTGCCTGACGGCGACGGAACCGCAGCGTGCTCGGGCCGCGCATCATGAGCGCGGGCACGGGCTCGTAGGGATCGCCGAGCCACTCGAGCGCGTCGAGGAGGTCGAGCACGCCGTCGACCGCCTCCTGCGCCTCGATGCGCGCGAGGGCCGCGCCGAGACAGAAGTGGACGCCCTGGCCGAAGGCGAGATGCGCTCCGTCCTCGCGATGGAGGTCGAAGCGGTCCGGGTCGACGAAGCGCCGCTCGTCGCGATTCGCCGAACCGAGCAGCGGCAGCACCATCGCGCCGCCCGGCAGCGTGACGCCCCCCAGCTCGACCGCCCGGGTCGTGCGCCGCATCAGCAGCTGCACGGGGCCGTCGTGTCGCAGCACCTCCTCGACGAAGGCCGGCACGAGGGCGCGGTCTGCGGCGACCTCCTCGGCGAGTCTCGGCTTCGTCGCGAGCAGGCGCACGCAGGTCGAGATCAGGTTGGCGGTCGTCTCGTAGCCGGCGACGAGCATGCTCGTCACGAACTCCGGGATCTCGTCCGGCCGCAGCACACCCGCCCCGTCCTCCTTCGCATGGATCAGCTTCGAGATCACGTCGCCCCGGGGCGCGCGCTGCCGCTCGGCGACGACGGCATCGAGATGCGCGCCGAGCGCAGCGACCGCGCCGCTCGCGTCGGCTCCCCCCGCCGCCCAGAGCGACGAGGCGATCGCATCGCTCCAGCGCCGGAAGTCCTCGTGCCGCTCGCGCTCGATCCCGAGCAGCTCGGCGATCATCACGACCGGCACCCGGCCCGACAGCGCCTCGACGAGGTCGACCACGTCGCCGGGCGCGGTTGCGCGGACCGTCTCGAGGGCTTCCGCGACCGCGGCCCGGGCACGCGGGCGGAGGGCGGCCAGCGAGCGCGGGCTGAAGCCGCGACTCACGATCCGTCTGAGCGCATCGTGATCCGGCGGATCCGTCGTCTGCAGCACGCGGCCCGTGCGCTCCGGCTGCGCGGGGCCCTCCTCGCCGCCGACTGTCGAGGCCATCGCGGCATTCGAGAAGCCGATCGGGTCGAGGAAGAGCGTCTCGACGTCGGCGAACCGCGCGACGAGATGGCAGCCGATCGAAGGCGAGAAGGCGATGGGTGTCTCGTCGCGCAGCCGTCGATAGCGGGGGTAGGGATCGCGTCGCAGCACGGGATCGAAGGGATTGAAGTCGGTCGTGGGAGGCTGGGTCATGTGCTCGGCCAGATGGGAGGGCGACGCGGTTCGATTCGTTCTACTGGAATCGACGGACGCGCACAAGCTCGGCCGGAATGCGACCGGGTCGTACTCCATCGACGCGACGATGTCGGCGGGCTACCTGCCGCGAGTGCGGGGCCCGGGCGGTCTCGCAGGCTCAGGCGGTCGTGACGAAGGGGGCGGCGGGATGCGAGAAGACGATCCGATCGGCCGTCGGGCGCGAGGCATGCCATCGGATCTGCGGCTTGCCCGCTTCGTCGTGGAGCCCGAAGGCAAGGCTGGCGAGCTCGTCGAGATGGCCGTGGGTGCCGACGAACATCGCCTCGGAGAACTCCGCGGCGTTCTCGTAGGTCAGGGAGACCTCGTCGCGTTCGGGGTCGTAGGATGCTGCGAGCTCGATGTCGTCGTAGAAGAGTCGATTCAGCCGGGTCACGAAGCGGAGCCGACGCATCAGGTCGTCGCGATCGCGGGCGCGATGACCGCGTTCGGATCCGAAGAACTCCCGATAGGCCGTGTCGTGGAAGATCTTCCGGGCGACCTCGGCGCCGCCCCGCGCGAGCAGCGCCGCGTCGCCCCGGGCGCCCACCTCCCAGAAGAGGTCGAGGGCCTCGCGATAGATCGAGACGGGATACCAGCCGATCGGCAGGGGCGCGTGCTCGATCAAGCGGATCGCAGCGGGCGAGAGGCTCGAGGCGATCCGCTCCTCGGAGAGCGCGCGGGCCTTGCGCATTCCCGACAAGGCCAGGAACACCGATCGCAGCATCGATCCCCGTACCTGCGACTCCGCCATGCCCCGCCCCGCCCTCCGCCGTGCGGTTGCCATCGTCCCCGAACGGAGTGGGCTTGATGCACGGAGCGGCAAATCAGGGAAAGCCCGCAGGTCCGGGCCCGGCGGACGTCCCGAGCCCCCGGACCCGTGCCGCGATCGCCCCCACTCTGCGTGGCGTGTCGCCACAGAACGCGATCGCGGCGACGCGGGGCGGGCGGGCGCTTCGGAGACGTTCCGGACTCAGGTCGGATCGACGAACCCGTAGAGCCGCTTCGCGTTGCCCGCGAGGATCAGATCACGCTCCGCGCGCGGGACGCCCGACATGCTGGCGTCGATCGTGCGCCAGGAGTTCGGCCAGTCGGCGCTGATGTGCGGGTAGTCGCTCGACCAGAGGATGCGGTCGACGCCGATGCGATGGCGCAGGTCGATGCCGAGGGTGTCCGTGATGTAGCCGAAGTGGAAGTGGCGCTCGATGTAGCCGCTCGGCGGCATCGAGAGACCGAAGCGCGAGTTCGGTTCGAGCCGATGGTAGTTGTTGTCCATCTGCTCCTTCACGTAGGGAACCCAGCCGCAGTCGACCTCGGCGACCGCGATCTGGAGCTTCGGGAAGCGATCGAGGACGCCGGAGAAGATCAGCTGGAGCATGCGCGTCGGCACGTCGAAGAGGCGGCCCCAGCCCGGCAGCTTCGCCTTGTGCGCGCTCGGCATCGATTGGGTCATGGCGACGTGGATGTTGAGCGTCGAGCCCATCTCCTCGAGCAGGCCGAAGACCGCGTCGTCCTCCTCGGTCGGGTGCAGCGAGCCGTTCGGGTAGCAGCCCATCATGAAGCCGCGGATCCCCGGTCGTCCCTCGACGCGTCGGATCTCCGCGATCGCGGCCTCGGCGCCGCGATTCGGCACGATCGCGAGCCCGGCAAAGCGCGCGGGCGCGTACTCGACGTACTCCGAGAGCCAGTCGTTGTACGCTGCGATCATCGCGACGTGGTACTCGGGATCCGGGTTCGCGACGATCGCGTTGCCGAGCCGCGGCGTCGGGTAGAGCACCTCGGCGTCGACGCCGTCGCGCAGCATCTCGTCGATCCGCACGGAGGGGTCGTGACCGCCGCGGCGCATCTCCTCGAAGCGCATCCAGCCGCGCATCTCCTCGGGCTCGAGGCCTGCGCACGCATTCATGCCGAAGTTGATCGGGTCCGACACGCCCTCGATCACCCAGGCATCGCCCTCGTCGAAGCGCTCGATCCGCGGCGCGCGATCCCGCAGTCGCATCGGGACCCGCTTGGTCCAGAGATCCGGCGGCTCGTTCACGTGGCTGTCGGCGGAGATCAGGCGGTAGCCGTGCTGCGGGATGTTGCGGTCGCTCATGGCGCCTCCTTGGGTCGGGCGGGCGGGACGATGGGTCGATGCCGGGATCGCCGCATCGAGAGGGACGAGGCCGGATGCCGGTCGCCGACTATCCTAGCCTCCCGATCCATTCGTCTGCCCACCCCGCTCTCGCGGAGGATCCGTCCTTGGCCGACCCGTCCATCAGCCGTCTCTTCGACTTGACGGGCACGACCGCCCTCGTGATCGGCGCCTCCAGCGGAATCGGAGCGCGCGCGGCGGACGTGCTGGCGCGGGCCGGAGCGGACGTCGCCGTGGCGGCTCGCCGCCGGGAGCAGCTCGAGGCGGTCGCCGCGGGCCTGCGTGGCCACGGGCGGAAGGCCTGTGCCTTCGTGCTCGACGCGGGCGAGCGGGGTGCTTCGGAGCGATGCGTCGCGGAGGTCGAGGCGACACTCGGCGGCGTCTCGCTGCTCGTCTACGCGTCCGGCGTGTCGCGGCTCGGACGGGCCGAACGGCACAGTCCGGAGAAATGGGACCAGGCCCTGGCCGTGAATCTGACGGGCGCGTTCGAGGCGTCGCAGGCGGTCGGACGCCGCCTGATCGAGCGGGGCGAGCCCGGCTCGATCGTCCACGTGGGCTCCGTCGCGAGCCTGGGCGCGAACTCGGTCCATCGCTCCGTCGGCTACGCCGCCTCGAAGGCCGGCCTCGCGAACCTGACGCGCCAGCTCGCGATCGAGTGGGCGCCACACGGCATCCGCGTGAACCTCCTCGCGCCCGGCTACTTCGCGACCGACTTCACGATCGATCCGCGCGTCGGCGACATCGCCCCGGACCAGAAGGCCGAGATCGAGCGCTTGACACCCCTCGGTCGCGTCGGTCGCCTCGAAGAGCTCGACACGGCCGTGGCCTTCCTCACGTCGCCCGCGTCGAGCTACGTGACGGGTACGATCCTGACGGTCGATGGAGGCTGGACCGCCTGGTAGGCGGGTGGTAGGCCTAGCGATCCCGGCCGAGGATCAAAGCCGAGCCGTCCATCAACGCGCCCGACGTGACGATCCCGTGGTCGTGCCGCGGTGCCTGCCGGTCGCCGCCACGACCCTGCAGCTGCAATACGGCCTCCGCGACCGTGTTCATCCCGTGCAGGTAGCCCTCCGAGAGCAGTCCGCCATGGGTATTCGTCGGCAGCGCGCCGTCGAGTCGGGTCGCGCCCGAGCGCACGAACGCCCCCGACTCGCCACGCTCGCAGAGGCCGAGGCCCTCGAGACCCATCAGGACCGTGCTGCTGAAGCAGTCGTAGATCTCGGCAAAGTCGATGTCCGAAGGCGCCAGACCGGCCTCGCGGAAGAGATCGTCGCGCAGCCACGAGGTGTAGTTGCGCGTGTAGTCCTCCCAGTAGAGATGGTCGCCGATGTCGAGGCCGGCGCGGCGACCGGCGCGATAGGCGCTCGCCCGGATCACGGCCGGCGGATGGCGCAGGTCGCGAGCCCGGTCGAGGGCGCTCACGACGACGGCGCAGGCCCCGTCGACCTCGATCGTGCAGTCGGGCCCGCGGAAGGGCTCGACCACGAAGGGTGAGCCGAGGTAGCTGTCGCGATCGAGGGGCTTGCGCCGGAAGGCCCGTTCGTTTCGCAGCGCGTATTCGCGCTGGGCCAGCACGACGGCGGCGAGATCCTCTTCGCCTTGTCCCGTCTCGAAGAGGAAGCGACGCGCCCACATCGCGATGTACATGAGATAGGACTCGTAACCGATCGGGTAGCGATAGGCGCCACCGAGACCCGGGAAGTGCATGGCACCCACGCGCGCGCCCGAGCGCCCGTTCATCGCGCGGTAGACCACGACATGCCGCGCCTGCCCGCACCGGATCGCCTGCGCCGCGAGCGAGACGAGGTGGCAGGGCGCCTGTCCGCCGAGGTTCAGGTCGAGCACGAGGCGCTGCTCGGGGAGCGCGAGCGCCGTCGCGACGGCGAGGCAGGGGACCGAGTCGTCGTTCAGCATGAAGCTCGCGACCCCGTCGATCTCACTCCGGTCGAGCCCCGCGTCCTCGATCGCCGCCGCGCACGCGCTTCGCGCGAGCTCGAGCACGCTCGTTCCGGAGGCGTGGGAGAGCGCCGTGTAGCCGACGCCCGTGATCGCGGCGGGCTGCATCAGCCGGGCTCCCCTTCGTCCCCGCCCGCCGGAGCGCGGACGAAGAAAGCCTCGGTCCACTCGGTCTCATCCGCGTCGCCGCCTCGGAGACGGAACGCGGCGCGGACGGCCTCGCCGATCCGCGGCGGACCGTCGCCGCCCTCGAGCCGCGCGAGCATCCGTCCGCCCTCCTCGAGCTCGACGACGGCGACCGTGTAGGGGACGTCGGCCTCGAAGGCGGGGGAGAAGGCGCGGTGGGCGACGACGAAGCTGTAGATCCGGCCCCGGCCGGAGGCGGGCTCGATCGTCGCGCGGGGATCGCCGCAGTCGGGGCAGGCCGGGAGCGGTGGGGTGCGACGACGGCCACAGGCTTCGCAGCGCTGGAGTCGGATCTCGGCGTCGCGGAGCCCTTCCCAGTAGAAGGCATTGTCGAGATCGATCGTCGGTTCCGGGCGCATCTCGTCCTCGCGCAAGGTCGGCCTGGCGTCCGACTAACGTCCCTGGAAGCGCGGATCACGCTTCTCCGCGAACGCCGCGAGCCCCTCGCGCGCGTCCTCGGACTCGAGGCAGTAGAGGGAGTTCACGTCGCGTTCGAGACGCAGGCTCGCCTCGAGCGGAAGGCGCTGCTCCCAGGCGTCCCGCATCACGCTCTTCGCGTTCGCGACGGCGAGGGGGCTCTTTCGAGCCACGCGACTCGCGAAGGTGCGCCCCGCGTCGACGAGGGCGTCGGGCTCGACGACCTGGCTGACCAGTCCCCAGGCGAGCGCCTCGTCGGCCTCGAGAAAATCGCCCGAGAAGACGAGCTGCGTCGCGCGCTGCCATCCGATCAGGCGGGGCAGCAGGCTCAGCACGCCGCCTCCGCCCATCTGGCCGAAGTTGAGGTGCGCATCGCCGATCCGCGCGGCCCGCGAAGCGATCGCGAAGTCGCAGGCGAGCAGGAGCTCGAGGCCGCCCGCCGCCGTGACGCCGTTGACGAGGGCGACCGCGGGCAGGCGCATCGCGCGCAGTCGGCCGAAGATGCGATGGAGCTCCTTCACGAAGCGGGGGAAGGCGACGGCGTCTCGCTGGAGCTCGATGTAGCCCTTGAGGTCGCCGCCTGCGCTGAAGGCGCGGCCCGCGCCCGTGACGAGCAGGCATCGGATGGCGGGATCCGCATCGATTGCGTCGAGATGCGCGTCGAGCTCCTCGAGGAGTGCGAGGTCGATCGCGTTCAGGCTCTCCGGCCGGTCGAGGGTCAGCAGCGCAGCGAAGGTTCCCTGCGTCTCGAGCGGAAGCCGTTCGGCGCGGATGCCCGGACGCTCCTTCGCATCGCGATCGCTCATGCTTCTTCCTTCCCGTGCCCGCCGAGCCGTTCCAGGATGCGGAACTTCTGGATCTTGCCGGAAGCGGTCGTCGGAAGCGAGTCCAGGATCTCGAGCCGCTCGGGCAGCTTGTGGGTCGCGAGGCCCTGGTCCCGCAGGCGTCGGGTCAGGCTCTCGAGGTCGAGTTCGGCCCCTTCGCGCAGCACGAGGCAGGCGCAGCATCGCTCCCCGAGCCGCGGATCGGGAACGCCCACGATCGCGGCCGAGACGACCTCGGGAAAGGCGAGGATCAGGTCCTCGATCTCGCGCGGGGCGATGTTCAGGCCACCGCGGATCACGATGTCCTTGCTGCGACCGACGATCGTGAGATGGCCCGTGGCGTCGAGCACGCCGAGGTCGCCCGAGCGCACCCAGCCCTCGTCGGAGATCGTCCGGGTCTCGCGTTCGGGATCGTCGAGGAAGCCCACGCAGGTATTCGGACCCCGCACGTGGATCTCGCCCGGCTCGCCCGCCGGGCACGGTCGACCGGCGTCATCGCGCACCTCGACCTCGACCTGGGACAGCGCTCGACCGTCGGTCTCGTCGAGACAGGCGATCGGCGAGTCCGCGCGATTCCAGGTCGCGACCAGCACCTCCGTCGATCCGTAGAGCCGTCGCACGCCAATCCCCACCTGCCGGGCGTAGCGCACGAGCGCTGGCGGAACGGGCGCGCCGCCGCAGCCGAAGCAACGCAGCGACGAGAGCCGCCGCCCCTCCGCACGGGCGAGATCGACCAGGTCCTTCAAGAAGGTCGTCGCCGCCAGCGTGTACGTCGCGCCGAAGGTGTCGACGAGCCCGATCGCCGCGCGCGCATCCCATCGATCCTGCAGCACGAGAGGCAGGCCGAAGTGGAGGGCCATGCGCAGGCCGTAGTTGAAGCCGGTCGAGTGACCGATCGGCGACGGCATCCAGACGACGTCGTCCTCGCACAGACCCATGTCCTGCCAGGCGACGCGGAGCGAGAAGCCGACGGTCTCTTCCGTGTGCAGGATCGCCTTGGGCGCCGACTCCGTGCCCGACGTGAAGATCACCTCGGAGACCGACCGGGCGTCGCCGCCCGGAGCGTCGGGTCGGGCGGCGGCGGCGCCCTCGCGGCAGGCCGCATGGAAGCCGACGTCGCCCCCGATCTCTTCTCGCTCTCCACCCTCCGGCGAGCCGACGACGACGTGCCAGGGCGATACGCCCGTGCGCGTTCGTACGTCGTCGACGAGCGGACGATGGTCGAAGTCGCGGTGGGTCGCGGGCGTCAGGATCGCCTTCGGTCGCGCGACCTCGAAGACGTGGGCGAGCTCTCGGGTGCGGTACCCGGGCAGGAGGGGATTCACGATCGCGCCGAGGCCCTGGATCGCGACCGCCGCGGCGACGGCCTCGCGCTGGTTCGGGAGCTGGACGGAGACGACGTCGCCTTCGCGTACACCGCGACGATGGAGATGGGCGGCGAGCCGGAGGGCGGTCTCGAAGAGCTCGGCCCGGGATGTCGTCCGACGCCCGCCGGCATCGACGACGGCGAGGCTGTCGGGTCGGCTTCGTGCGTGGGTTCGGACGTGCTGGAAGAGCGTGGTCTCGTCCCAGAGACCCGCCTCGCGCCATGCGCGTGCGCGTTCGGCGGCGGCTCTCGTCCGGGTGCCCGACGCATTCGTGTTCTGCATAATCGGCGGCGATTCTACCAGTCGAGCGGACGGGCGCGTACGGAGGGAACGTGAGCGATCGACGAGCGAGCACCTTCGTGATCTCCCTGACCGCCTTCCGCGAGGACGGCGCGCTCGACGAGGCGGGCCAGCGCGGGCATTTCCGAAGGCTCGCGAGCGCCGGGATCGGCGTCTACGTCGGGGGCTCGGGTAGCGGCGAGGGCTATGTCCTGACCCGCGACGAACGTCGCCGGCTCTTCGAGATCGCGCGCGAGGAGCTCTCGGGGCGTGTGCCCGTTCGAGCCATGGGGGTCGAGCCGCGCAGCGCCGGCGAGGTGATCGAGCTCGCTCGGGACGCGCGCGAGGTCGGGCTCGACGCGATCCAGCTCTACTCCCTCGATCAGGGGCATGGCTACCGTCCGCGACCCGAAGAGCTCGAGCGCTATCTCGGCGACGTGCTCGACGCGGTCGATTGCCCGGTCGTCCTCTCTTCGCATCAAGCGATGGGCTACGACCTGCCGTCCAGCCTGGTCGCGCGGATCGTCGAGCGGCATCCGAACGTGATCGGGATCAACTTCACGCATCAGGCGCTGCCGGGTCTCGTGCGCATGCTCGAAGTCCTCGACGGGCGCATCGACCTGCACGTCGGCGGGCCGATGCAGGCGCTCACGGCGCTCGCGCTCGGCGCGCAGGGCTTCCTGTCGAGCGAGGGCAACCTCGCCCCGCGGCTCTGCGTGAGCGTGATCGAGCACCATCGTCGTGGCGAGCTCGCGGCGCGCGACGCGGCCTTCGCGAAGGTCCTGCGTCTCTTCACGGCGACCCAGCGCGGTGGCGGCATGTCCGCGGCCAAGGGTGCGCTCCGCCGGCTCGGACTTCCGGGCGGGTGGCCCCGCCGCCCGCGCCTCCCCGTCGAGGCGTCGGTGGCCGCGGATCTGGCCGGGTGCTTCGAGGCGCTCGGTCTGCGGGCGGTCGAGGGGCTGGACGTGTGACGTTCGCTCTGCGCGCGTTGCTCCTCTTGCAGCTGCTCTGGGTAGGCTGCCGTGAGCCGAGCCCGCTCGACACCTCGGGCCCGATTGCGGACTGGCCGGCCTTCGGCGGCGGTCTCGATGGCTTGCGGTACTCGCCGCTCACGCAGATCGACCCGACGAACGTGGACCGCCTCGAGCCGGTCTGGAGTCATCACGATCCGACCCGGCTCGAGCTCGATCCGATGCCGGCGACGAGCTTCCAGATCAATCCGATCGTCGTGGGGCGCACGCTCTACTACTGCACGCCCTTCATGAACGTCTTCGCGCTGGACGCGGAGACGGGCGAGGAGCGATGGCGCTTCGAGGCGGGGCTCGGCGACGTCGCGGGCTCGCCGCATCCGCTCCGTTGTCGCGGGGTGAGCCATTGGCGGGATCCGCTGCCGGAGCCGGGCAGGCGATGCAACACGCGGATCGTGTTCGGGACGCGCGCGGCGGAGCTGATCGCGCTCGACGCGGCGGACGGGCGACCCTGTGACGATTTCGGCGAGGCGGGGCGCGTGTCGCTCCTCGACGGCATCGCGGGTGCGGGGACACGCGACTACCACCCGACCTCGGCGCCGCTCGTGGTCGGCGATCGGGTGATCGTCGGCACGCTCGTCTTCGACAATCAGCGGACGGATACGGCGTCGGGGGTCGTGCGGGCCTACGACATCCGGTCGGGACGCCTGCTCTGGTCGTGGGATCCCGCCCCGACGTCCTGGCGGGAGCGGCGTGGCGAGGGGGAGGCCTGGGTTCGGGGATCGCCGAACGTCTGGTCGAGCCTGTCCGCGGATCCCGAGCGGGGCCTCGTCTTCGCGCCGACGGGGAACCCTTCGCCCGACTACTACGGCGCGTTGCGGGACGGACTGGACGCCTTCGGGAGCTCGACCGTCGCACTGGACATGGAGACGGGGGCGCTCGTCTGGCAGTTCCAGACCGTGCACCACGATCTCTGGGACTACGACGTGCCTGCACAGCCCGAGCTGCTCGAGATCCCGGGTGTCGGCGCGGGTCGGCCGGCGGTCCTGCAGCCGACGAAGCTGGGCTTCCTCTTCCTGCTCGATCGCGAGACGGGGCGGCCGCTCCATCCGGTCGAAGAGCGCCCGGCGCCGACCGAGGGCGCCGTTGCGGGGGAGGTCCTGTCGCCGACGCAGCCCTGGCCGACGCATCTCCCGCCGCTGCACCCGACGGCGCTCGAGCCCTGGGGCTTCACCCCCTTCGATCGTCGTGCCTGCGCGAAGGCGTTCGCCCGTCATCGCTTCGACGGCTTCTTCACGCCGCCCTCCCGCGAAGGCTCGATCCAGTTTCCCCACTCGGCGGGCGGCATGAACTGGGGCGGCGTCGCGGTCGATCCCGTCCGCGGTGTCGCGATCGCCAACCAGACCCACGTCGCACAGGCGATCCAGCTGCTCTCGCGCGAGGCGTACGCGGCGCTGGCGGACGTGCCGCGGCAGCCGCTCGAGGAGCGCTTTCCGATGGAGGGGACGCCGTGGGCACTGCGGCGGATGACGCTGCTCTCACCCCTCGGCGCGCCGTGCAATGCGCCGCCCTGGGGCTCGCTCACGGCGGTGGACCTCCGTTCGGGCGGGATCCTGTGGACGCGACCGCTCGGGACGACCCGGGATCTGGCGCCGTTTCCACTCTGGCTCGAGCTCGGGACGCCGAGCTTCGGGGGCGGCATCGTGACGGCGTCGGGCGTCTATCTGATCGGTGCGACGCTCGATCATTTCCTGCGTGCCTTCGACGCTGCGACGGGCGAGGAGATCTGGCGGGAGCGCCTGCCGGCTTCGGTGAACGGGATTCCGTCGACCTATCGACTCGATCGCGACGGTCGGCAGCTCGTCGTCGCCGGCTACGGCGCGGGGCTGACGGACGCGGATGCCTCGACCGCTCCCACGTTGACGGCCTGGGCTCTGCCGTGGGGCCCTGAGGGCGCGATGGGCAAGCTCCTCGTGCTGCTCGAGCGGGTACCCGGGGATCCGGTCAGCGCCTTTCGTCGTCGCGTCGTCGAGGATCTCTCACCCCGCGTCGCCGCGGATGGGCGAACGCGGGAGGTCGTGCAGTACCTGCCGATCGACGACGCGTCCGGGGCCGAGCCGGCAGTCGACGGGATGCTCGCGATTCGTGCGCCGCTCTCGGCGATTCCGGCGCTGGTCCGGGATCTTCGGCGCTGGGCGGGCGAGGATCTACGCGTCCATGCGTATCGCGTACGGGAGCGGCGGCCACGAAGCTGGCAGCGGACCTGGCCGGTCGGCCAGCCGTCGCCGGGCGTTCGCATGATCGCCTTGATGGTCCGACGGCCGGAGCTCGACCCGATCGGCTTCGAGGACGATTGGATGGAGCGGCATACCCGGATCGCCCTGAGCCAGACCCTCGGCCCCCTCGACTACAGCCAGAACGTCGTGATCGAGCGCCTCGACGCCGACTCGCCCGCGATCGACGGCATCGCGATGGAGCAGTTCGAGACGGCCGACTTCCTGGCGCGGCGCATCCAGCTGCATCCGGATCAGTACCGACGCGGGATCGATTCGGCGAGTCGCTTCATGGACTTCGAACGGAGCCGGAGTGCGCTGATGATCGAGACCGTCCTCGAGGTGGACGCGCCGCCCGGTCGCTGACGGCGATCGCCACGGGAGCGGACCGGGCTCTCTCAGTGCAGTCGCTTGCGCCAGGTCGTGGCCGCGTCCCGGACGGCCTCCCGGGCCGACCCGTGTCGACGCACGCGAACGGGCTCGCCCTTGCGTTCGTCTTCGACCCGATACCGCTCGGGCGCCTCGGGATCGTTCCGGACGCGGAGGGTGCGGGTGCCGTCCCGGAGACGGAGGCTGAAGGCGAGCGGGCGCAGGGCCATGGCGGGATCTCCCTCGTGGGTGTCGGTCTCGTCGGCGGCCGCGGGCGCCGCCTCCGCCTGATCGGCGACAGGGCCAGGAACTTGAGCGGAAACGGGGCTCTGGGGGCGGATCTGCGCGCTCCTGAGCGGGCGGTCGGCAGGCAGGGGGCCGTGGGGTGCGGGGCGATTCGCCCGCGGCGTCGCGATGGACCCGAAACAATTCTGCGTCGAAGGAGCGGCCTAACGTGATAGGGTGATCGGGTTCGTTCCAAGGTTCGGGGTCTCCTGCGGATGCGACTCCTCGCGCTCGTCGGCCTGCCGCGAATGACATTGCTGGGCTTCGTCGTGGCGACCCTCTGCCTCGCCGCGCCGCTTCTTCGTGCGCCCGACGCGTGGGGCATCCTCGACTGGGATCAGCACACCTTCCATCACGCCGTGGCGCGCGAGGCCCTGCTCGCGGAAGGGGACTTCCCGCTCTGGAACCCCTACTACCGGTCGGGCGTGCCGCTGCTCGCGAATCCCGAGTCGCGCGTGCTGGCGCCGAGCTTCCCGATCGTGCTCGGCTTCGGCGCCGTCGTCGGGCTCAAGCTCGAGATCGTGCTGCATCTGCTGCTCGCCTTGATCGGGATGCACGCGCTGCTTCGGCACGTCGGCGTGAGCCCGGTCGCGGCGGCCGCGGGCAGCTTCGTCTTCGCCTTCGACGGCTGGATCGTCGTGCATCTTACGGTCGGGCACGTCTGGGCTCTGAACGCGGCGTACGTGCCCTGGCTGGTGCTCTGCATGCGCCGTTCGGCCGAGGACCGGATCTGGGTGCTGCCGACGGCTGCGCTGCTCGCGGTGATGTTCCTGGGCGGTGGGGTCTATCCGCTCGTGATCGCGGGCTTCGTGCTGGCGGCGCTCGTGCTGGGCGAGGCCGGCTTCTCGGGTGCTTCGCTCCGGCGGCGCGTGTCGGCGCTCGCGTTGGTCGTCGTCCTCGCGCTACCGCTGGCCGCCGTGAAGCTCCTGCCCTCCGTCGAGCTCATGCAGCGCCACCCGCGCACGACGGCTGCCGTCGGGGGCTATACGGGTGCGGCGCTCCTGCACGCCCTCGTCGATCGGGATCAGGCCCTGCTCGAAGCCTGGCGCAAGCGACCCGAGGAGTTCAACGGGACGCTGGTGCACGAGAGCCTCTACGTCGGGGTCCTGCCGCTCTTCCTCGCGTTCCTCGGAATCGTCGCGGGCGGTCGCCGTGCGGCGCCGTGGTGCGTGGCCGGCGCCGTCTGTCTCTGGCTCTCGCTCGGCGCGACCGTCTGGCCGAGTCCGTGGACCGTGCTGCATCCACTCCCCGTCTTCGACCAGCTCCGGATGCCCCAACGTTTCGGACTCGGGGCCGTGCTCGCCGCGAGCATCCTCGCCTCGATCGGTCTCGACGCCCTCGTGCGTCGGGTGGAGGCATGGACCGCGAAGCCCGTCCTCGCGCGCGGGCTCGCGCTCGCCTGCAGTCTCGCGATCGCGTGTGACCTCGTCCTCGTCGGCGCTCGCACGCTCTCGGACGCCTTTCCGATTCCGCCGATCCCGATGCCGCGCGAGGCGGAGTTCCGGCAGTACGAAGGGCTGCCGCCCTACGACGCGACTGGATTCAGCGCCCGCCCCCGCACGCCCTTCCTCGCCTCCCTCGGCGCGCTCTACCCGGCCTTCCTCGCCCATCGCGGCTCGACGATCGCCTACGAGATCGTGCCCGGTCCGACCCGTGCGCGGGCGGTCGGCTCGCGCGACTACCGGGGCGAGGCGTGGCTCGCGGAGTCGGCGGGCGCCGTGCGTACGGCGCGATGGCTCCAGAATCGACTCGAGATCGAGCTCTCGGTCGCTGCGCCCGATCGGCTCGTCATCAATCAGAACGTCGATCCGGGCTGGCGGGTCGTCGAGCCGTCGGGTCGCGTCGTGGAGGAGGCGCAGGACGGTCTGCTCTCCGTCGCGGTCACGCCGGAGGACCGGCGCGTCGTGCTCGTCTATCGGCCGACGAGCTTCGTGGTCGGCGCGTGGCTCTCGGGGATCGGGTGGATCGCGATCGTCGGTGTCTGGCTGTCGTGGCGTCGACGCGCGCACGGTGCAGTGCTCGCGTCCGGAGGACCACACGCCGAGGCGGCCTGAACGAGGCTCGACCTCGATCGTCCGACCGGCCCGAGGATCGCGCGACGAACGCCGCGCTCAGTCCCGGGCGATCCGTCGCCGGAGCAGCCGGCCCGGCAGCGCGCCCGTATGCTGGCCGTCCCGGACGAGGACCTGCCCGCCCACGATCGTCGCCTTGATTCCGGTCGAGCGCTGCTCGATCCGCTTCTCCCCGGCCGGCAGGTCGTGCACGACCTTCGGCATCGCAGGCGCCACCGTCGCGGGATCGATCACGTTCAGGTCCGCGACGAGGCCCTCGCGCACGAGGCCGCGATCGTGGAAGCCCCAGGCGCGGGCCGGCGCGAGGGTCAGCATGCGGATTGCCTCCTCGAAGGAGAAGGCGCCGAGGTCCCGGCACCAATGCGCGAGCAGATGCGTCTGGATCGACGCGTCGCACATCTGGCTGACGTGCGCGCCCGAGTCCGAGAAGGCCATCACGGTATGCGGGTGCCGCAGGATGCGCAGGATGTCGTCCTGATCGTAGGGCGTGAGCGTCTGCGCGAAGAACCGGTCGAAGTCGGCCTCGAGCGAGGCGCGGATCATCAGCTCGACCGGATCGAGGCCGCGCGCGCGGGCCGCGTCGGCGACCGAGGGATTCGGCGGGACCGGCGTGTCGAGCACGCGCATGCGGTCGAATTCCGGCGGCCGTGCTTCGCCTCCGACCGCCTCGCCGTACTGGCTCTCGTGCGCGCTCGTAACGAGTCGCCGGACGAGCTCGGGATCGTTCTCGAGTCGTCGGCGCTGCTCGTCGAGGGGCAGCGCGCGCAGCTCGCGCCAGACCGGCAGCCGGTCGAAGGGCAGCTGCGTGCGGAAGGACGACATCGTGCCGATGCCACGACAATGGGCGAGGCCGAACATGCGTCCGCCGCGCTCGGCGCAGCGGTCGAGCACGGGCAGGATGCGATCGGCGAAGGCGAGGGCGGGGATGGCGAAGGGGACGGCTGCCGACGCCGAGAGCGCGATCAGCTCGTTCCATCGCGCCTCGGCCCGATCCGCGTCCGGCGGATCCTCGACGAACTGGAAGATGTAGGCCCCCTGCTCGCCCATCACGTGCACGAGCCGGTCGACCTCCTCCCAGCTCGCGATGCGCGAGGCGACGGGGCGGTCGTCGGAGGTACGATGCTGATGCGTGCGCGACGTGCTGAAGCCGATCGCGCCCGCCGTGAGTGCCGCGCGGAGCTCGTCGCTCATCGCGCGCAGGTCGTCCTCGCTCGCGCTCTCCTCGAAGGCCCGCTCGCCCATCACGTAGGTGCGGAGCGCCGAGTGTCCGATCTGTGCGGCGTAGTTGAGGCCCTTCGGCAGCCGGTCGAGGGTGTCGAGGTACTCGGCAAAGGTCGTCCAGCTCCACTGGATGCCCTGGGCCATCGCCTTGCCCGAGATGTCCTCCGCCCGCTCGAGGTTGCGCACGACGAGCGCCGCGTTCTCCTCTGCCGAGGGCGCGAGGGTGAACCCGCAATTGCCCATCACGACGCTCGTCACGCCGTGCCAGCAGGAGTTCGCGCCGATCGGGTCCCAGAAGACCTGGGCGTCGAGATGGGTGTGGCCGTCGATGAAGCCCGGCGTGACGGCGAGGCCGTCGGCGTCGATCTCTTCGCGACCGCGGGCGCGGATGCGGCCGATCGTGGCGATGCGGTCGCCGACGATGCCGACGTCGGCCCGGAAGGAGCCGAGACCCGAGCCGTCGACGACGAGGCCGTTGCGGAGGACGAGGTCGTAGGTCATGGGGCGTACCTGCTGAGGCGTCGGGTGGGGGACGCCGATGGGGTGCAGGCCGAGTCTATGGGATCGATCCGGGCCGGCCAATCGGGCCCGGACGGCGGGCGGGGCTCAGAACCCCGCCGCCGAGCCGCCGCCGACCTTGAGGGTCTCGCCCGTGACGAAGCCCGAGTCGTCCGAGCAAAGGTAGAGGAGGGCCTTCACGATGTCGTCCATCCGTCCTTCGCGGCGGGTGAGCTGGAGGCTCATGAAGACGTCGACGAGGTCGCGATTCGAGCATCGCGCGAGGATCGACTCCGGCAGCCGCACGCCCTGGGAGGCGAGCAGCGACATCAGGTTCTCCTTCGGATACTCCGCGAGGCTGCCGGCCGAGCCGACGAAGCCTGGCGAGACCGCGTTCACCCGGATCTCGTCCTCGGCGAACTCGCCCGCGAGCGCGAGGGTCAGTCCGCGGGCCGCCAGCTTCGAGACGCCGTAGGGTGTCACGGAGGTATGTCCCGCCGTCGACGTGAGGTTCACGATCGAGCCGCCGCCATTCGTCGCCATCACCGGCCGGACTGCCAGGCAGCAGTTCAGGATCCCCATCACGTTCACGTCGAAGAGCGCGCGCACCTCGTCGCGGGGGAGGAACTTGAAGGGCTGGTTGTACTTGCGGCGATGCAGCGCGGCCGAGTTGATCAGGAAGTCGATGCGGCCGAAGCGCTCCGCCACCCGCGCGACGACCGCTTCGACCTCGTGCTCGTCCCGCACGTCGCAGCGCAGGCCGAGTGCTTCGAAGCCCTGCTTCTCGAGAGCGCCGGCCGTCTGCCCGACCTCCGCCTCGTCCACGTCGAGCAGAGCGACCTTCGCGCCCTCCGCGACGATCGCGTCCGCGAAGGCGCTGCCCAGCCCACGCGCGCCGCCCGTGATGACGGCCACCTTGCCCTCGAAGCGCATCGATCCCTCCCGGCGGTCCTGGCTCATTGCGCGAGGCGGCGCGACTAACCGTAGATCCGCGGATAGAGCGGCCCGCCGAAGGGCTCGCCCGCCGAGAGCCCCGCCTTGGCGATCTTCTTGAGCGACGCCTGCGAGCCCGTCTGTACGCCCGTGTAGATCGTGTCGCTCGGCACGTAGTTGAGGATCATCGTCCAGCGCGGCCGATCCGTCGTATTCGCCGGCGCCTCGTGCACCGTGTACATCGCGTGCGCCGTCGCGTCCCCCGGCCGGAAGGGCTCGGGCTTCGTGACGGGCATCTCCCGCAGCTCGGGATAGACGTCGAGCAGCGGACAGCGGAGGTGCCCGTCCTTCACCATGTTCCCGAGCGCGCCGAGCGTGTGCGAGCGATCGATCCAGCGCACGAGGCCCATGTCCGGCGTGATGTGATCGAGTGCGATCCAGAACGTGATGCGGCCTGCGCGATCCATCGGCAGGCTGCCCGGCCCGTCCTGATGCCAATCCGTCGGCGCCGACGCGGGCACGCCGGTCTTCTGCTGCGTGCCGATCTTGACGGCGAGCAGGTTGGTCCACATCAGCACGCCGATGTCGCGGCGCATGAGGCGCTGGGCGTTGTGGCCCATCTCGGCGCCGAGGCCGACGGCGCCGAAGAGCTCGTCCTCCTCGCAGACGCCGTGATGGTCCTGCCAGGGATTGGACGCGACGTCGGTGTCGCCGCGCATCACGTTCTGGCTGCCATCGGGTCCCATGATGCCCTTGGCGCGCTCGAGCAGCCGGCCGGCGAGATCCTCGGAGATCAGCTGGGGAAGCTTGACCCAGCCGTGCTCGCGGTAGTGGTGGAACTCCTCGTCCGTGATCGCGCGAATGCCGGTCTCGTCCATCGGATCGGATCCCTCCTGCCTGCGTGGCGCCTACTGAATCGGCTCGTCGCCCACGAGCGTGATGCGATGCATGTCGCGACCCGAGTCGTCGGCGTAGGGACGCGCGCGATGCATCGTGCCGCGGTTGTCCCACATCACGACATCGTCGACCTGCCAGGTATGCGAGAGCACGGCCGAAGGCTGCGTGGCGTGGGCGAGGAGTTCGTCGAGCAGGGTGCGACCCGCGGCGGGCTCCAGGCCTTCGACCGAGGCGGTCGTCACGCCGAGGACGAGGGAGCGGCGTCCGTCGCGATGCGTCCAGACGAGCGGATGGAGCTGCGCCGGCTCCTGCTCGAGCCGCTCGCGCATACCCGGCGCGAGATGGATGGGCGTCGAGTACGCGTCGGCGCGGACCTTGTGCCAGACCTTGAGGCGACCGACGCGCTCCTTCTCCTCGCGCGACAGGCGCTCGTACGCGGCATAGGTGTCGACGAACTCCGTCTCGCCGCCGGATCCGGGCGGTACGCGGCAGCTGAGCAGCGACGCCTTCGCCGGCGCACCGAGCATGGTCGCGCCGTCGATGTGCCAGTCCCAGGAGCCCTTCACGTAGAGCTCGTCGTTCGCGCTCGGGTCGAGGGCGACACGGTAGATGCCGGGGAACTCGGCGCTCCAGCCAGGGGTGTGCTTGACGACGATCTCGCCGAGGCGCTGTGCGAAGGCGAGCTGGGTGGCGTCGTCGAGATGGAGTCCGCGGAAGAGCAGGACGCAATTCTGCTCGAGGGCCCGCATCACCTCGTCGGGGGCGTCGGGGGATTCGAGGAGATAGTCGACGTCGGGGTCGACGATGCGGGCGCCGAAGGGAGCGAGCGGCTCGAGGGTCAGGGCCATCGGAGGGACCTCCTGCCGGCGGCGGATTCACGCCGGACCGGCAGGAAGTATACAGTATATGAATAGACGATTGAGCAGGTTGCTGGCCGCGACGATCACTTACCCGCGGGGTGATGGTCTACCCGCCGAAGTCGGCCGCCGAGCTCTTCGCCATCTCCGCCAGGAACCACTGCGGGAACTGGCCGACGAAGCGCGCGACGTCCCAGTAGTCGCGCCACGCCACGATCTGGCCGTCGCGCATCTCGTGGAAGGTGCAGAAGGTGTGCTGGACCTTCTCGCCGGTCTTGAAGGTCCAGATCTCGGTGTGGTCGAGGAAGACGAAGTCGCCGTCGGCGGCGATGTGATGCGTGATCTGCTCCTGCTTGTCGAGATGGTCCCAGGCGATCGAGAGCCGCTTCACCACGTTCTTCGGGCCGTGCGCGCCCGGGTCGTCGGTCGGCACGTCCTCGTAGTGCACGTCCGGATGCAGACAGCTCTCGAGGGTCGGGAAGTCGAACTCCGAGAGCGCCTTCCACATCTTCAGGACGGTCGCCTTGTGGGCCTCTTCGCGTGACGTCGACATGCATGCTCCTGCTGCGGGGGAGGGCGCAGCGTAACCCAGCGCTCAGGCCTGCGCGGCGACGCGTCCGATCGGCAGCCGCCGGATCGGGCGACCCGTGAGTGCCGCGAGCGCGTTGCAGACCGCGGGGGCGATCGGGGGTGTGCCCGGCTCGCCGATGCCCCCGATCGGATCGCCCTCGGCGATCACGTGCGTCTCGACCCGGGGCATGCGATCGATCCGCACGATCGGGTAGTCGTCGTAGTTGCCCGTGCGGATCCGGCCACCTTCGATCGAGACCGCGCCATGCAGCGCGGCCGAGAGACCGAAGGTGATGCCGCTCTCCATCTGGTGACGCACACCGGGCGGATGGACGACCTCGCCGCAGTCGACGACGCAGACGACGCGATGGACCCGGGGCTCGCCGTCTTCGTCGATCGAGACCTCGGCGATCTGGGCGACGAGGCTGCCGAAGCACTCGTGCAGCGCGACGCCGCGCGCGCGTCCGGCGGGCAGCGGATCACCCCAGCCGGCCTCGCGGGCCGCGCGATCGAGCACGCGGAGATGGCGCGGATGGTCCGCGAGCAGGCGTCGACGCGCTTCGACCGGGTCCTTGCCGCCGAGCGCGCAGAGCTCGTCGAGGAAGCACTCGGTCACCCAGCCGTTCTGCGAGCTGCCGACCGAGCGCCACCAATGCACGGAGACGGGTAGCGACAGGTCGGCCCAGCTCACGAAGACGTTCGGGATCGCGTAGGGCAGGTTCGCGACGCCCTCGACGGCCGCGACGTCGATGCCGTCCTTCATCATCGCGGTCCAGCCCTTCTCGCGCATGATCGAGGGGCTGGCGATGCGATGATCCCAGACGACGGGCCATCCGTCCGCGTCGACGGCGCCACGCAGCACGTTCGTCCCGGCCGGGCGGTAGAGGCCGGCACGCATGTCGTCCTCGCGCGTGTACACCACCTGGACCGGCACCCCGAGCTTCATGGACAGATGCACGGCGTCCTCGACGAAGTCCGTCGCCGACCGTCGGCCGAAGCCGCCGCCCAGCATCGCCGTGTGTACGCGGATGCGCTCCGGGGGCAGCCCCGTGATCGCTGCCGCCGCCGCACTGGTGGCCGTGGGCGACTGCGTCGGCGCCCAGATCTCGCACTCGCCGTCGGCCACGCGCGCCGTGCAGTTCATCGGCTCGAGGGTCGCGTGGGCGAGGTAGGGGAAGTCGTAGACCGCCTCGATCGTGCGCCCCGCCGCGGCGAAGGCCGCATCGCAATCCCCGTCGTCCCGAACCGTTCGGCCCGCCGCGACGGCCGCACGAATCCGCTCGCGGATCGCCTCGTCGTCGAGCGCAGCGTGCGGGCCCGGGCGCCACTCGACCGCGAGCTTGCGCCGACCCTTCGTGGCGGCCCAGAAATGCGTCGCGACGACCGCCACACCGTTCGGGATCTCGACGACGTGCTGCACGCCGGAGACGGCGAGGGCCTGCGACGCGTCGACGGACCCGACCGAGCCGCCGAGCTCCGGCGGCCGCACGACCTGCGCGACGAGCATCCCCGGTACGCGTACATCGAGGCCGAAGACGGCCGACCCGTCGACCTTGGCCGGCGTGTCCAGTCGCTTCAGCTCCCGCCCGATCACGTCGAAGCCCGAGCGCGGCGCGAGCGGCACCTCGGTCGGCGGCTCGAGCCCGCCCGCCTGCTCCGCGAGCTCGCCGTAGCCCAGTCGTCGACCGGTCGCGTCGTGTACGACCTCGCCCTTCTCCGCGCGGCACTCGCCCGCCGACACGCCCCAGCGCCGACTCGCCGCCTCGACGAGCAGCATCCGCGCCGCGGCGCCGACCCGGCGATAGGGCTCGTATCCCTCGCGCACGCTGCGGCTGCCACCCGTCGACCAGCGGCCGTAGCGCGACTCGTCGGCGAGGGCGTGCTCCGAGCGGATCGCCGACCAGTCGACCTCGAGCTCCTCCGCGACGAGCATGGCGAGCGAGGTCAGCACGCCCTGACCCATCTCCGACTTCGGCACGGCGATCGTGATCTGGCCGTCGGGGCCGACGCGCACGTAGGCGTTCACCTCGTGACCAGCCGCGCCGTCCAGCGCGCTCGCGCCGCCGGCGAGTCGCCCAGGACCTCCGTTCGGGCCGCTGGATCCGGCACAAGCGGGAACCAGCAGCGAGACTGCGAGCCCGAGCCCGATCCCACCCGAGACCTCGAGGAATCCACGTCGCGTGAGCCTGGCGTCGGCGATCCCGTCATCCCCACGTCGCGTGAGCCTGGCGTCGGCGATCTCTTCATCCCCACGTCGCGTGAGCTTCGTCTCAGTCATCGCGTCGTCCCTCCGCGGCCGCGCGCCGGATGGCACTGCGGATCCGGTTGTAGGTGCCGCAGCGGCAGAGGTTCGCGGCCATCCACGCGTCGATCTCGTCGTCGCTCGGCCGCGGCGTACGTTCGAGCAGCGCCGCCGCACTCATGATCTGCCCCGGCTGGCAGTAGCCGCATTGCGGTACGTCCTCCTCGATCCACGCCTGCTGGAGCGGATGGCTCCGATCGGGCGACAAGCCCTCGATCGTGGTGACGTTCCGGCCCTCGACCGCCGCGATCGGCAGCTGACAGGAGAAGATCGCCTCGCCGTCCAGATGCACCGTGCAGGCCCGACAAAGCCCCGCCCCGCAGCCGTATTTCGTGCCCGTGAGACCGAGCACGTCGCGCAGCACCCAGAGCAGCGGCGTGTCGGCGTCGGCCTCGAGCTCGCGAGGCGCTCCGTTGACGACGAGGGTGTAGGCGGGCATGCGGGTCCTCCGGCGGCGGGCAGCGGGATGGCTGCGCGAGAGCATAGACGAGGGCGTGCCGCCCGCCGGCGCATGCCCTCGCCGAGGGTGCCCTGGTCGCATCGCGTCGGGCCTCGCGCGAGCGGTCGCTGCGCGGAATCATCCGGGCACGCGCGGCCGGGCGCACACTCGAGGAGATCCGTCGTGAAGCAGTCCATCGTCCTGCCGCCCGAGGTCCGGGAGCTCGAGCGGGCCCTCACGCTCGTCGAGCAGGCCGAGTCGCTCGGCTTCCACGCCGCGATGCTCGGCTGCGGCTACCACATGGATCCCTTGATCGTCTTCGCCCTCGCGGCGGGGCGGACCGAGCGCATCCTGCTCACGACGAACGTGATGCCGACCTTCACGCGCCATCCCCTCGTGATGGGCATGCAGGCTCGCACGACCCAGGCCGCGGCGGGCGGGCGGCTTCGCCTCGGCCTCGGTCCCGGCCACTCCTCCGTCATCGAGGAGCATTTCGGGCTCTCCTTCGACCGGCTGATCCGACACACGACTGAGTATGTGCACGTACTCCGCGATCTCTTCGAGCGCGGTCACTCGAGCTTTCGCGGGGAGCTCTACCGGGTCGACTGGTCGGCCGACGTCGAGGCGCCGCCGGTCCCGATCCTGCTCGCCTCGCTCGGCGAGCAGATGTGCCGCACGGCCGGTCGCGCCGCCGACGGCGTGCTTCCCTGGCTCGCGCCGCCCGCCTACGTGCGGGACACGATCGGGCCGGAGCTCCGCGCGAGCGCTGCTTCCGCGGGGCGAGCGACGCCGCCGATCGTGATGATCATGCCCTGCATCCTCTCGACGGATCGCGCCGAGGTGCGCGCAGGAGTGGACGCCTACCTGGCGGCGTATCCGCGCTACGAGGCGTACGCGGCGCTGCTGCAGCGATGCGGGGTGCCGGATGCGGGCCGGGCGCTCGAGGACGGCTGGACGGACGCGATGATCGACGCGGTCGTGCCCCACGGCGACCTCGACGCGATCGCCCGCAAGCGGGACGAGTACGCGGCGGCGGGGGTGGAGGAGATGGCATTCCTTCCGGTCGGCGTTGGGGCGGATCCGCAGCGTTCGGTCGAGCGCACGTGGCAGGCGCTCGCGGAGCTCGTCTGAGGGGCCGGTGCGCGGTGAGGCGTCGGGCTAGAGTCGGCCGACGCGTCGGTCCTCCCGGCGTGGTCGAGGAGGGATCCCGATGAGTGCGACGTCGATCTCCGTGCAGAGCGAGTACGTCCCCACGCCCGAGAGCGAGCGCGCCGCCTTCGACGCGCTCGAGCGACGCGAGGCGGACCGCACGATGGGACCGCGCACGCATCTGCGGGCGGAGCGGGAGCGTCTCGCGGGACTGCGATGGCAGCATTTCGACGTGACGCCCGTCGGCTCGACCCTCGGCGCGGAGATCTCCGGGATCGACCTGCGAGAGGAGCTGCCAGGGCCCGTCTTCGCCGAGCTCGAGCGGGCGCTCGTCGACTACAAGGTCGTCTTCCTGCGCGACCAGCATGTCGACGCGGCCCGACAGGTCGCCTTCGCGCGTCGCTTCGGCGAGCTCGAGCTGCATCCCTTCATCCCGCCGAACGGCGAGTTTCCCGAGCTCTGCCGCTTCGAGAAGTCCGAGAAGATGGGGGGCTACGAAAACCTCTGGCACCACGACGTGACCTGGCGCGAGCGCCCGTCGAAGTACGGGATCCTGCACGCCGTGAAGGTGCCGGCGACGGGTGGCGACACGCTCTTCTCGGACATGCACGCCGCCTACGACGGACTCGACGACGCGTGGCGCGCGCGGGTCGACGGGATGTGGATGGTGCACGACTACATGCGTGCCTTCGGGCGACTCGTTCCGCCGGATCGGCGGGACGAGATGCGCGCGAAGTTTCCGGCGCCGACCCATCCTGCGGCCGGGCGACACGAGGTCACGGGTCGCCGCTACCTCTTCGTGAACCGCGCATTCACCGAGCGCGTGGACGGCATGACGCGCGAGGAGAGCCTGCCCACGATCGAGCATCTCGCCCGCCAGGCCGAGCTCCCCGAGTACCAATGTCGATTCCATTGGAGCGACGACGCGATCGCGATCTGGGACAACCGCGCCGTCCAGCACTACGCCGCGAGCGACTACTGGCCCGACGTGCGGATCATGGAGCGGGCGAGCGTGGTCGGCGAGCGGCCTACGGTCTGAACTCGGCCGCGCGTCAGCCGCGTTCCGCGCGATCCGTGCCTCGGATCAGCGCATCGACGGTCTCGGCCAGGACGCGCGGCCTCGAGTAGAAGGGGCAATGACCGCCCGGCAGCTCGACCGGCTCGATCCCGAGCCGCCGCCGGATCATCGCCGAGTGGCGCTCCTTCAAGACGATCCGATCCTCCGTCGTCACGATCGCGTGCATCGGCACGTCCGGATAGCGTGCGATCGGCGCGAAGGCCTCGAAGGGCGCCGTCGCCTGGGGCCGGAAGCGTGCGAAGGCGCTGCGCTGGAGGTCGAGCGCGCAGTCCTCGAAGAAGTCGTGGACGGCGCCCTCGAAGTCGAGGGTGATGCGTCCTTCGCCGGCGGGCAGGAAGTGGGCGGCGTTGCCGGGATCGCGCGCGGCCTCGCTCTCGCGGTGCTCGGCCTCGTTGCGCGCAGGGAAGCCGGCGCAGAGGAAGACGATCCCCGCTGCGGGCCGGAGCAGCGCCGCCCGCGGCACGACGAGACCGCCCATCGAGTGCCCTAGCAGCCAGGGCCGATCGAGGGGCGCCATCACGTCGGCGACGACCCGCGCGTAGTCGTCGAGCGTCGCGGCGGGGTCGTCGATCGGCAGGTCGAGGGTGTGGGCGCGATGGTCGAGCCGCTCCAGCTCGGGCGCGAAGTCCTCCCAGCACCACGCGCCCATCAGGCCGCCGTGGACGAGCACGATGTCGGACATGCGTGGGCCCTCCGATGCGAGCGGGGTCGATCGGGCAGACGCTCGAGGTCCCCGTGTGCTTCTCTCTCTACGTCGCTCTATTTCGCGACCGGCAGCGTGAGGATCGGCCCCGTCGTCGGCACGTCCCCCGACTTGAGCGCGATCACCAGATCGAGCATCGAGAAGGTCGACTTCGACTCCCGGTCGGCATCGTCGATCCAGAACAGGTGGCCCCGGTAACGCACGGCCGTGTAGGGTCGGATCGGCGGTCGCCCGGTCTCCACGCGAAGGAGGGTTCCCGTCAGCCGGTGCCAATCGAAGGGCTCACCCGCCGTCGTGCGCGTCGTCGTCACACGACCCGCTTCGCGGTCCTCATCGGGCACGGCGATGCCATGCGAGGCGTAGAACATCGCCGACAGAACGGAGCGCAGGACGAGGTTGATGCGATGGGGCGAGTGGGCGCCGATTCCCTGCACGAGCTCGAAGAGCGTGCGGGATGGGTCGAGGCCGAGGAGGGATGCGAGCTCGCGATGCTCCGAGGTGCCGAGGGCGTCGGGGGTCAGACGGAGCAGGACGCCGGACTTCGCGGACGCGCCCGCGTTGGTCGCGAGCTCCCGGCCGGTCGCGTCGAGCGCCCCGCGGATCAGCGCGATCTGGCGCCGCGATTGCAGCACGCGCAGGAGCTCGCTCGCGCGCAGGAAGTCCGTGTAGACGGGCTCCAGGTCCGGCGTCGGCCCCGAGGCCGTCGGCGCGTTCGCGACGCCATTCGCCTCCTGTACGAGCAGCCGGAAGAAGCGATCGATCGACCAACCGGCGTGGGAGAGGAGGAGCAGGATCCCCGGCTCGACCGGCTCGAGGAGCTCGCTCACGAAACGATCGCCCACGATCGGCGTATAGGTGACCGTCGGCGACTCCTCGATCGCGACGGAGCCGGTCAGCAGACCTGCGTCGGCGCCCGGCGTGAGGAAGCTGCCCTGTCCCGTGAGTCCAGCGGTCGCCTTCATGTTGGTCGAGAGCGACGCGATCTGCAGGAAGTAGGGCGTGTCGCGGTAGCGGAGCCGGACGAGATTGAGGAGCAGCTCCTGCGCGCTCGTCTCCTGGGCCGCGACGTTGTAGTCCGTGCGCGTCATCCGGACGCTCGCCGGGCCGAGGCGGCCACGGCAGCCCGACGCGAGGATCGCGAGCAGCCCCGCGATCACGAGGACGGAGAGCAGTCGGCGGTCGGGTCGGGGAGCGAAGCGGGCCATCGATCGGCGTGTCCTTTCTCGAGCGCCGGGGACGATACCCGATCGATACGCGCGGACGGCGCTCTCGGCGTGAAGTCGTGTGGTAGGTTGCGCGAGAACGATCCCGGCGCGGGCGACCTCGCCGTTCCGTCTCGTGGATCGAACCCGAACGGGAGAGCGCCATGCGCGAATCGAAGATCCGAACCGCATTCCTCGCCGCGATCGTCTCGATCTCCGTCCTGTCGGCCGCCATCCCGCTTGCGCGCGCCGCGGACATGGCTCCCGGGCGTGCCGATCTCCTGTCGCTCGCACAAGGCGCCATGCCCGTCGCGCTTGGCGGCGAGGCCACGGCGCTGCGGGTCGGCTTCGATCAAGCGCTGCTCGCGATCGATGGGGACGATGGCGGCTTCGGCGCGACCCCCAGGCCGGGCGGGCCGGATACGCGCATCGACTTCGTCTATTCGCTTCCGGCGGAGACCACCTTCGAGGAGTTCGGCGTGCCGAACGTCCTCGAGACGCCGAGCCCGGCGCAGACCTTCTTCCGACGCATCGAGGTCGCCGGATCGGTCGCGCGCGTCGAGGGTCCATTCGATCTGCTCGGGGAGGCCACGCTCGCGACGCACGCGGAGCGAGGAGAGATGACGCGGATTGCGGCGATCGTGAAGAAGCCCGTGCGATGGATCCGGGTGCGGCTCGAGGGTGGGATCGACGTCCGAGCGGAGAAGACCTTCTTCGAGTTCAGCGAGATCCGCGGCTACGGGGCGCAGGCCGCCGTGCCCCTGTCCGAGGGGTTCCACGGGCAATGGAAGGGCCGCGGCGTGTCGCTCGAGCTGAAGCAGGACGGCGCCCGCGTCACCGGCTGCTACGACGGCGACGGACGCCTCCGCGGAACGGTCAGCGGCAGCGTGCTCCATGCCCTCGGCGAGTCGACGCGAACGGGCGTGGGGAGCGCGTTCGTGCTCGCCCTCGGCGAGCGGGGAGAGATCGGGGGCGTTCGATCGACGAACGGGGCGCCGTTTCGACTCTACGGCGGTGAGCCCGTCGAGAGCACGCCTACGGCGTGTAATGTGCAAGCCGTCGAGCCCCTGGGTTGTGGCGCGATCGTGCACGGCCTGCACTTCGACTACGACTCGGCGACCCTGCGGCCGGAGTCCGAGCCGATCCTCGCCGCGCTGCAGGAAGGCTTGACCCAGTCGTCGGAAGAGCGCGTCTTCGTCGTCGGGCATACCTCGAGCGAAGGCTCGGACGCCTACAACCTCGACCTCTCGAAGCGCCGCGCCCGGGCCGTCGTCGATGCCCTGGTCGCACGCGGCCTCGAACGGACCCGCCTCGAGGCCGATGGCCGCGGGGAGACCCAGCCGATCGCAGACGAGCGGACCGACGCCGGGCGCTCGCTCAATCGTCGGGTGGAGATCGAGTGCCGAGGCGCGGAAGGCTGAGCGGACGGGGCGGCGACGGCGCGTACCCCGGCCGCGGCGACGGGTCGAGGGCGCCTCGCGACCGCGGGCACGCCCGACGTCGGCTCGCGCGGGACAGGCCCGAAGGGCTCGAAATCGCGACGGATTCCCGTCGCGGTCGCCAAGCCGACCGGATCGTTCGGGCCAGTCTTCGCGCGCGAGCCGGCCGGGTGCTCGCCCCGCTCGCACTCCGCGCGCGGGTATCGCGGGCGGCCGAGTCGCGGTAGCCTACCGGCCTCGCGGATCGCCGGCCGTCCAGACGGCGGGCTCGATCCGCCTCCGCGGAGAGATGGCCGAGCGGTCGAAGGCGCACGCTTGGAAAGCGTGTGTAGGGCAACCTACCGTGGGTTCGAATCCCACTCTCTCCGCCACCAAGTCTCCGCCAGCAGAGACTGGCGGCGCATTTCCCTCAGACGTTCGGAGAAATCCCGCGATTCCGTGGGTCTTTGCGTGTTGGGGATGCGACATCCCACCCAGAGACCGCGGATTCTCGCGCGAAGCGTCGAGAATTGGTGCGAAGTTCTCTGCGGCGAAGTCGGTCGGTTGTGATTCGCTTCAGATTCGCGATTTCGGAAAGAGCGGAATCGGCACGCAGCGATGCTGAGAGACCAACACCACCTATGTGAGAGCGACCCGAAGCCCGCCAGTAAAGGAAGTGGAACTTGGGCCGGACACCGCAAAGCATACGAGGGGTATCAGAGGGGCCTGCGGAAAGCCATTCAGGAGGCGCTTGCCATGGGCTGTCCGGTTCCACCTGAGGCCCTCGAGTGGGCGAGTCGGCCTGTGCCACAGGCGCCCAGCTGGACCATGTGGCCCGAGTAGCCAGGGGGGACGAGAATGCCGGTCGTGATATCGCCTGAAGAGGAGGAAGAGATCCTCCAAGAGCTTGTCTCTATGTTCGCGCCGGGAGAGGCTGTATGCACCACAGAGATGCAGATTGAATTCAACTCATTGCTAGTACGCGTCGAACTGCAAACCGAGCCAACTCAGATCGCAATTGATCGGGCGCTATCGACGATTAAGCAGGTCGTGGATAGGAGACTTCCAGCAGGCGCGGTCGGTACGACTACTTGGATCGGAGTAGTAAAAGCAGGTGGCAAGGTAGTCGACAGCATCCTCCAAGGCGATTGACCCGGAGCTCTGGTGTTGAGTCGATCACGTAGACACGCCGTTAAGCCCCGGCAGGGGGGATGACGTGCCCCAGCGGGGCATACTTGTCAGATCGCTACGTATCGGTGGTGCCGAGAAGCCAGCATATTCTTCCTAGCCGCCATCGCGCCGCGGCTTGGACCCCTTTCGGTCCCGCTCTTGCCGCCATCGACCGTAGTCGTAGAAGACGGCCCAGCCGAAGACGGCTGCAAGCGCCAGAGCCGTGCAGAAGAGCAGCGGATTGAATGGTCCCGGCATCGAGAGGGCGAGCACAAAGAATACGGCCGTCGCCAGGCCGAAAACGAGTGACCACATGTGTTCTCCTTCCTTGCCTCGACGGTTCAAGACATGAAGAGCAAGAAGCAAGGCTCGTGCCGATCGAGACCTCTCCGCGCACCCGCACGAGACGGGGGGACGCTGTCACAGGGAGCGATCCAATTCCCGCATTCGCGACACGCCTGCAGCACATTGCAGAATCTGCACGCGGCCGTCCTCGCATCCCTTCTACCGGCTCCAAGGAAGACAGCGATCGGGCAGCCACGCGCTCGGGATCAAATGGCGGCTAGGCAAGACAAGCTACGTTTGCACCAGGACCGAAATCGACGTTTCTGACAACTGGCGTCCCGGCGGCGAGGAAAGGGCTCTTGCCGGGCCACTTCGAGTGACCGACCGCGACCGCTCACACGAACAAGCTCTGTCGGAAGCGCCGAAATCGCCTGCCGTAGGACGTCTCGGGCGCGTGATGCCGGTTCGTCCCCACCACTCAACGCGGCGATGGCCGGGTGGATCTGCGGCCCCGATAGCTGCAAGGGACGGCGGTGATACAGCACGAGGTTGTTCTGGCGAAGCATCTCGAGAGCGTTTTGTGGTGGGGGCTGCCCTGCCGCCCTGTCTGTCCTCAAAATTGATCCGGCGGCTTCGATGAGCATGTCCGCGAAGCGATCAAGCGACCTCGCGCCACTGGTACGAGTGGTGAAGCCCGCCGAGACGCCGTTGACCGACGAGGCGGCACGCGACAGAAGGCCGCTCTCGCACAAGTCGGCCCACGGGCGCATCACGAAGGGCCATGTGCACTCGCTCCTCGTTGTAGTACTCGACGTACTCCCGCAACAGCCGACGTAGGTGGGCTTCGTCGAGTACGATCACACGGTCGAGCGGGTCGCGCTTGACGGTCCCGACCCAGCGCTCTGCGGTCCCGTACTGCCACGGCGACCCGGGGCTGGATACTTCCGCCTCGATCCCGAAAGCCGCGATTGACTGGTCGACTCGCTCCGAGAAGATCGAATCGTTGTCGTGGATCAGATGCTGGATCGGCGTCTCGTCGGGGAAGGCTTCTCGCAGTTGCTGGATGTCCCAAGCGGTGGTGGGGTGAGCCGTCAAGTTTTCGTGAAGAATCTCGCGTCTCTCGTGACCGATCACGAACCAGACGTAGAGCAGCTTGAAGGACGCGGTCGGAACCACGAAGAAATCCATGGCTCCGATGGCGGTGCTGTGATTCCAGAGGAACGTTTTCCAGCTTTGGCGCTGACTGAGATCGGGTTCTCTCTTCGGGAGATACCGAGAGACGGTGGCCAGGCTGACGCGGATGTCGAGCTTCTCGAGTTCCGCCTGGATTCTCCGCGCGCGCCACTGGTTCTCGGTTGCCATTCGGATGATGAGATGGCGGACCTCTGGCGAGATTAGAGGTCGCCCAGGGCCAGGGCGCGAGATTGAACGCCAGTAGAGACGGAAGCCCGCCCGACGCAAGCTCACCACGGTATCGGGCTGCACGACGACGAGCGCGCTCTTCCATCTCGGCCACAGTCTGCGGAGCACAACCCAGAAGCCCTGATCGGCAGCCGTCGGGCGGGGGCGAGGTTGCTTATTCGAGTAGACCGCGAGCTGTTAGCGAAGGGCCAGTTCCAGCGCGGCTTGCTCTCGCCTATCGCAGAGCACGGCCATGAGCGAGGCCACGAGAATCGATGATTAGGTGATGAGGGCTTGGAGCACCCGGGCATCCTGAACGGTCGGCGCCGGAAGATCGAGACTGAATCTCAGACGGTGTGCCCGCTAGACCCTTGAGCACGCTTTCGATCTCCGGGCGTTCGGGACGAATTCTGAGAACGAACAGCCGTCTTCTCCTCAGCGGGACACCCGTTGTCAAAAACCTGCATGTCGGAGGTAGCGAAAACGCAGCTTCAATGGCCTATCTGCCCGCCACATCGTCGGTCTGAGCCCCACAGAGTTTTGGAGCACCCGAATCCGTGGAGGCGTCATGCGTACCCGACCGTGGCTGGAGAAGACGAATCGATGTACTCGCGAGGGCAGGCGCTCTCGCCACGCGAGGATGCGCGGCTGGTCCGCGGGGGCCGCGCTCGCCCTCTGGGCACTCGTCGGGCTCGGTCTGTCCGGGGCCGCCTCGGCCGCGACGATCAGCTTCTCCGACCAGCGCCGGCTGACCAACGTCGACTTCTCGGGCACGCTGTCCGTGCCCCGATTCGACGTCTCCCTCGGGTCGCTCTCGGAGGTCCGCTGGACCGTCACGGGCGCCATCGCCAGCATCCTCGGCGCGACGAACAACGCCTTTGTCCCGGTCTCCGGGAGCGCCCACACCCGGGTCGTCTTCGAGCTCGGCTCGACGGCTCTCTCGTTCGGCGGGAGCCCGGACCTCGAGGTGATCGCCACGACCGGCAGCTTCGGCCTCTCACCCGGTGAGTCCGCCCTCGTCCCCATTACCGCGATGGACGCGCGGATCGGCACGGAGCTTCCGGGTCCGGGCTTCCTCGGGCCCGGCACGGTCGATCTCGACTTCGCAACGCTGACGTCCTTCGGCGCCAGCGGTTTCGGTGGCAACCTCACGCTCAGCCAGAGGACGGATGCCGCGATCAGGCTCGAGGTCGTGTACGACTTCGTGCCCGTCCCCGAGCCGTCCACCGCGATGCTGATGGCACTCGGTCTGGCCGCACTCGCCTCCATGCGACGACCCCTCCGCTAGGTCCATTGCGGATTCGACAGGCTCGGACCGGCAGTTCTTCCGCGGCGAGCGCGAAGTGGTAGACCAGGATCCGATCGGGTCGCGGGGGCGCGGCGACCCGGTAGGCGATGTCCCCGCAGCGCTTCCTTCAGCGCTTTCGTATCGCACCCGCCAAGGCACTCCTCAGGTGGCCGTGGCCCTGTAGTGCGCCAGAGCTCAGCCGATGGATTTCGGGAGCAGGATCCATAGGTTGAACATTCGGCGGACACACCGGTTCCAGAGGATTCTGCCAGGGCCGGACCGAGCCAGCGTTCGCCGATGACGCCGTTGCCACTTCAATGTCTCATCATTCGGATGGCACTCGAAGATTCTCGTTGGGGATGCACGCGCGTTCGAGATGCGTTGATGAACGTCGGATACGACGTCGGCCGGAACACGATCCGGCGCGTGCTCGCCAAGCACGAAATCGATCGGGCAGGGCGTCGTCCCATGGCGTGGAAGACGCTTCTGAGGGCCCATAGGGGCGCGATCGCTGCAACCCGCTTCTCCACGGTCGAGGTCGTGACGTAGCGGGTCCTCGTTCGATACTTCGTGCTCTTAGTGATCGATCTCGAGACGCACCGAGTCGATAGCACTCATCACCAGTATGCTCGTCGCCTTGAGTGATCGTCTTGGACATCGATGAAGCTGTGGGTGGTTGGATCTCGTAGCCACGAGATCGATGTACACCGCCAGATCAGCATCAAAGCGCCACTCGGACGACGAGGCAGGGCTGGTCCCTCGGATGAGAAGAGGGGCAAACGACCGAATGCCTCGAGGGGGGCGGATCGATGCGAGACGCACATCAGGGAATCTCGTATCCGAGCGCCCGAAGCTGATTCAGCTCCATCGCGTCGATCTCGACCGACACCGCCGCGTCGCCCCACGGAGGTGCCTCGAACGCGTCCAGGTGGGACTCCGCTTGCCGCCTCATGTCCGCAGCCCGATCGGGATGCTCGGCGAGCACGTCTGTTGCTTCGCTCGGGTCCGTCGTGCGATCGAAGAGCTGCTCCGTCACGCGCCCATCCGAAGAGCGCGCGTAGACGTATCGCAAAGGGCCGTCGACGACCGCGACGGCCGGCTTCGGCGGCTGTCTGATCTGTCCCCACGTGCGATCGAGGAATGAATATGCGACGGGATCCGAGAGGCCGGGTCGATCTTCGCTGGGGTCTATGTCCTCACGCCGAGCGAGAAGCGACAGGATCTCGTCAGCCACCGATCGGCCGTCGATGTTCTCGAGTGGCGCGAGGCCGAGGAGATCCAGGAGGGTCGGCCAGATGTCGACGTTTCGGGTGCGAGTCGGAATCTCGACGCCGTCCTCGACTCGAAACGGAAGGCTCATGATCCAAGGGGTCTCGGTCGTCTCCCGGTAGACGTGCTTCGCATGCCCCTCGATGCCGCGTTCCGAGAAGGCCTCCCCGTGGTCCGAAGCGATCACGACGATCGATCGCTGAAGAAGGTCGCGCTCTGCGAGGAAGGTAAGCAGATCGCCCAGGCTCGTATCCGTGTAGAGGATCGAGTTGTCGTAGACGTCGCTGTAGCTCGAGCCGAACTTCGCTGACGGCTCGTCGTAGACGTACTGGTGGACGTCCATCAGGTGCAGGTAGAGGAAGAAGCGCTCGTGCCCGTGAGCACGCAGGAACTCCTTGGCGGAGTTGACGACGTCACGGTCCGAGCCGTGGAGATCGACGTGGGGCTTCTCGCGTCTCACGCTGAGCGGCACGGCACCCGGCGCGGGCCGTTCGTAGACTTCGAAGCCCTGAGCGAATCCGAAGTTCGGGGCGACCCAGCCGTTCCTCCAGATCGCTGCGGTCCTGAATCCCGCTTCGGCCAATCGCTCGGCTGGCATCGTCGCCTCTTCGGGGATCGCATCGTCGAATCGCGTGACACCCGTGCGAGGCGGATACACGCCGGTCCAGAGAGACGCCATGGAGCATTTCGTCCATGAAGACTGTGCGAGATGGTGCGTGAATCGGATTCCGGTACGAGCGACGTAGTCGAGAGTGGGGCTCGTCGCGCGGTCGTACCCGTAGACTCCAAGTCGGTCGGCACGAAGCGTGTCGACGAGTATGAAGAGGACGTTCACGTCGTCTCGGAACCGCATTCCATACAGGTCGGCGGCTCCGCCTCGTATGCGAGGGTCTCCATTCGAGATCTCGACCCATGGCACAAGGATGAGGAGAATCGCCGCGCATGCGAGAGCGTAGGGGAGCCATCGGGACGCTCGAGATCTGCGCTCCGTAGAGAGTTCATTGACTAACATATTTTGACCGTCGTGGTGTTATAGTGATTCCTGTCGTGGTCGATGGGAGATCGCCGAAGCATGGTTCCTCTTCGCAGAATTTCCGATGCCCTGGTCGTCGTCGTTCAATGTGTCTTTCTTCTGGCATGTCACGGATCCGTTTCGATCGAGGAGATCCGCGCTCTGCACGCGCGAGGCGACTTCGCGTCGAGCATCGAGCCGCTCCGCGAATTGCTCGAGGAGGCGCCGGATGCCCCCGAGCCGAACTATCTGTATGGGATCGCTCTGACGCGTAGCGGATCGCCGGAGCGCGCGATCTGGGCGTTGCGAAAGGCTGCGGCCGACGATCGGTGGGCTCGGTCTGCGAAGGTCGAGCTCGCGCGCGCATCGCTCGCAGCTCGGGAGTGGGAGAGCGCGATTCGAGTGGCGGATGAGCTTCTGGGTCAGGATCCGGACGACGTGGATGCACGTCTCCTCCGGGCGAGCGCGTTCATCGAGTCGAAGACGAGGTTCGGGGATGCGCTGGAGGATCTCGACTTCGTGCTTTCTCGAGAGCCGGCGAACCTCGACGGCCTGGTCGACCGGATTTCGGTGCTGATTGCTCTCGGGCGAATCGAGGAGGCGGCTCGGAGCCTCGAGGATCTCGAAGCAACGGAGACGGATTCGCGAGGCGGCGCGGCCCTCGTGGCTCAGGTCTGCACCGTGCGAGCGATGTTCTCGGCGGAGCGCGGACTCGTAGAGGAAGCGACGAGCCGGTTTCGAGAATGCCGGAAGCGGCATCCGGATAGTCGGCGCCTGCTCGAAGCTTTCGTGGCCCACCTCGATTCGCGAGGTCGTGTCGACGAGGCGAACCGGGAGCTGCTCGCGACCCTGGAGCGCGACCCGGATGACAGCTTGCTCCGAATCCTCCTGGTTAGGCGGTTCCTCTCGATGGGCCGCTTCGAGGACTCGGAGGCGATTCTGGTCCAGGGAACGGAGAGGTCGGATCCGGCCGTCGCGAGCGACGCATGGGCTGCGTTTGCCGATCACCATGTCGCTCTGGGCGATCTCTCTGCGGCTGCGGCCGCCTACGAGCGAAGTCTCGGTCCACGAGAGGAAGTGAGCTCGTTCCAGCTCCTGGCGCTCGGAGATCTGCTCGCGCGAGCCGGGCACGACGATCGAGCTCTCGAGGTCGCGAAGGGAATCGACAATGACGCATATCGCGGACTCATCGAGGCCCGCGTCCACCTCAATCGGGACGATCCGGGTGCTGCCCTGGCCCGGCTGGACAGTGTCCTTCCCGTCTGGCCGAACAATCCCGGCGCGCGCTACTGGGCCGCACGGGCGGCCGAGCAGCTCCACCGCTTCGACCGAGCCGTCGAGGAGTATCGGCAATCCGTTCGATCGGATCCGACCTTCACCGACGCCGCCTTGCGACTCGCACGCATCGAGGCCGCGGAGGGGAAGGGCGAAGCGGCCTGGTCGGCCGTCTCGCGCTACGCGAGCGAGAAGCCGAACGATCCACGGGCGGCCGAGATCATGATGGACATCGCCAGCACCTTCGGGCCCGAGCAACGGCTGCGCGATCTTGCGAAGGCACTCTCGATCAGGCCGATCTGGCCGGCTGCCATCGCAGAGCGTGCTCGCGTGCTCGGCCGCACGAATCCGAGGCAAGCGGCCGACTTCATCCGGACGGGAAGCGGTCTCGACCTGACGAAGCCCGCGAGCGCTCCCGCCCTGCACGCGTTGATCGACCTCTGCCAGGTCGCCGACTGTGCATCTGAGTCGGTCGAGCTGACTCTGTCGGCCTCGGAGGCGCATCCAGGCGATGCCGATCTCCTCGCCGCCGCGGCGAGTGCATTGCTGAGCGTCGGGCGGTTGGGGGAAGCAAGAGAGCTCGTCGATCGCGCGGTCGCGATCGACGCGGGCAACGCCCGCGCCCATCTGATTCGAGGGAGATGTGCAGCAGACGAGGGGCGCGACGGGGAGGCCCTGTCGGAGTACTCCGCGACGAGACGCCTCGATGCCGAGCTCGTGGCAGCGTACGAAGAGCCGGCGCGGCGCCTCGAGGCGAGCGGACGGATCCGGGAGGCCCTTGCACTCTGGGTGGCGCTCACGAGGGAGCGACCCGAGCACGCTCGTGCAGCGTACGAGATCGCGCGCCTGTCTCTCGCTGAAGAGGCGACCGGAGTGAATGCTCACGAGACACTCCGAGAAGCGCTCGATTGGGTGAGGCGATCCGAACGATTCGGGGGCGGAGAAGAAGCCGTGGAGCTGAAGCGGTCGATCCTGGCTGAGCTCCAGGCGGGACAGCGAGAGCCCCGCGCGGCACTCGAGGCTGTCGAGTCCTCTTCGAAGCGGAATCTCTGAGACGGTTCGATCATGACGCGGGTCGCCGTCTCGACGCGGTCGGTGGCGCAGCATTGGCGTCCCGGATCTTCTCCTGGATCGCGGCCGGAAGATGTCCCTCGGCGAGCCAGACCTCGGCGTCCGCGGGATGGAGACGCACCCACGCGCGACCCGCATCGATCAGGAGATCGTCCCGCAAAGGCCCTCGCGCTCGCTCTTCGATGCGAGCGATGGCGCCGCGTGGGTCGCCACGGCGCACTTCGTGCAGGATGCTGGCTCTGAAGAGCGGCGCCAGCGAGTCGGAGAGGGGGCGATCGTCGAGCCAGCGGGTCATACCGGCCGGGTCGTTGGCGCTCCACACACGCGCGATCGCGCCGATCGTTCGCTCGCGCTGGCCGCGACGATCCGGCTCGTCGTCGAGTGGATCCGATGCGTCGACGCGGGAGAGGATCCATTCGAGCGCCGCCTTTGGATCGTCCCGCGACCATCTCCGGGCAATGCGGCTCGTGAGGTCGTGTCCGTAGGGTCCATTCTCGTGCTGGGCGGCCCAGAGGATCGCTCGCGCCGGGTCGTCGACCGCGAGTCGGGTGGCGAGTCGGTTGAAGGCGTCGACCTTGAACGGGTCGTGGCCCAGTGAATCCCGACCGGGCAGTCCCTCCACCACCGAGACCGCAATCTCGGTCCCGTGTTCGCGCAGGATCCGGCCGAGTGCCAGATCGAGTGCTTCCTTCTGGGGTCGGCCCGGCGGAAGCAGGCGAAGGAACTCCATCAACGCGTCGGTCTGCAGCTCGGGGTGATCGAGCCACCCGCCGACGAGTGCAAGCGTGAGGGTCCGATGCCAGTTCGGACCGTCCTGCTCGGAGAAGGCGATCTGCACGGCTTCTGCAGCCCGATCGGGCGAATGCCGTGCCCACTCACGAATCACGGCGCCGGCCCACGTCGGGCCGTCGACGAGATGGCTGGTCAGGCCCTGTTCGAAGGCAGCCTGAGGGTCGAATCGAGTCCACCAGATCGCGAGGAGGCTCGCGGAGGCGACATCGAGTCGCAGCCGTTCGCCTTCGTAGATGTCGAGGATCGTCTGGAGATCCGAGTGCTCTGCGTGCTTCAGGACCTCGGAAATGCGTTCGACTCGCTGCAGTGGATCCGAAAGAGTAAGTGCCGAGTGTAGATCCGTAGTCACGTTCGACGTGGGAGCGTCGGCCGAGCAGGATGCGACGAGCAGTCCTGTCAGGAGGAGCAAGATGGCTCGGGGCAAGCCGGAGGCTCGGGGCTCGGGGTAGGGATTGCGAACGATCGCAAGGCGAGGGCGGGTCGACATCATCGGCTCCGTTCCAGGTGAAGGGCGAGCGGGCGGGCGTGGGCGTGCGTCCCTCGTCGCCGCACGAGATCGCGTCTGCGAGACGTGGGGCGACGCGAATCGGCGCGCTCCGGAAGACACCTGCCCGGGCGAAGAGCACCATGCCGAACCAATCGTCCCCGGCAACGACCCGTCATGGCCTTCGCTCCCTCGGCTTCAGGGCCAGGCGGATCCCGACGCCCGCGACGTAGTCCCAGCGCGACCGCGTATAGCGCGAGGCGACGTCCAGGATTCCGCTGACGTCGCTGAATGGAGCGCTCGCCGACACCTGGACGCGACGGTCGAGCTGGTAGAGCGCCTGGGCTCGCACGAATACGCTGGACTCGAGGAAGCCGAGTCGACCGGATTCGATTGCGAGCTCGAGTCCCGGGCCGAGCGCATGGAAAGGCTCGCTGTTCCGACCAATGGCGAGTGCCGTCCGACAAGGACAGTCGTCGGGACTCCCGTCGATGGACTCGGCCATCCCCGCGATCGTCGTGATGCGCTCCCTCTCGTAACGCCACTCGAGCGATGGCTTGACATGGACGACCTCGTCGAGAATCGTGAGCGGCCAGTCGAGGCCGATTGCGAGACCGAGGGAAGGAATCTCGGTCCTGGCACCGGTTGCGCTACCGAGACCTTGGATCGTTGCGACCGGTGTGGGCGCATCCGGTGTTCCATCGCCGTTGTTGTCGATCACGGGTACGTGAATGGCGCCGGGCGCATCGTCGTTCACGATCCGGTCCTCTTCGTCGAAGAACGTCGCGACGTCGATTCGCAGGAAGGGGCGCGGTGACACCCGATGAGTGCCAAGGGCAGGCCCAACCAGGTCGGTGCTGATGCCAACGAGTCCGAACACACGGTTGGACTCGGCTTCGAAGGCGCCGCGCTGGCTCGCGACGGTGGCGGAGTCGACCGGAATCGCGCGGACGGCGGCGAAGGCGGATAGCCCCAAGACCCAGTTCGAATCGCTCTCTCCGAGCGTCTCCGCATTCGCGAGCGTGGGGGTTGCGATCGCCGCCAAGGCGAGTCCGAAGAGCCACCCGAAGCGCGAGTTTCGCGGAGTCCGGCCGCGAAGGAGGCGACCCGAGGTGGGAAGCGAGTCGTTCCCGCTCGCCGGCCGAAGGTCCGGGCCAGGATTCGCCCCGCCTGCGAGTCGGATCAGCTCGGGGCGAACCATTCGCGGATCTCCCTCTTCATGATCTTTCCCGCGGCGTTGCGCGGAATCCGCGGCGCCAGCTCGAGCTGCTCGGGAAGCTTCTGCTTCATCAGCTCCCGGGCGAGCAGGAACTCGACCATCTCGTCGAATGCGAGCTCCTCGCCGGGCTGACACTGCACGACGGCACAGACACGCTCGCCCGAAGTCGGGTCCGGGAGGCCGATCACGGCCACGTCCGCGATCTTCGGATGCGCGTAGAGGAGATCCTCGATCTCCTGGGCGCTGATGTTCTCCCCCTTGCGGATGATCACGTCCTTGAGTCGGCCCGTGATCACGACGTAGCCGTCGTCGTCCAGGTATCCGAGATCGCCCGTGCGGAAGAATCCCCGTTCGTCGAAGGCCGCCTCGTCCAGCGAGGCGTCCACGTAGCCCTTGAAGAGCTGTGGACCGCGAACCCGAAGCTCGCCAGACTGACCCGGAGCGGCGTCGCCTCCGTCATCGAGAACGACGCGGATCTGCGCATCCGGGGGATTCACTCGCCCCTCCGTGCGCGCGAGCTTGTCGTCGGAGCAGTGGACGCTGTTCATGCTGATGATCGGACACTCCGTCAGGCCGTAGCCCGAGACGATTCCGACGCCGCCGATCTCCCGGGCGAGGTCGAAATGGAGCTGCGGGGGCTTCGGAGCGGCACCACCGGGAAAAGCGCGAATCCGGGGAAGGATTCGTGTTCCCGGATTCCGGCGCTGCGCGTCGAGATAGGCCTGGTGGAAGACGGTGCCGGCGGTTCCCTGAGTGACGCCGTGGCGTGCGAGAACCTCGATCGTCGACTTCGGGTCGAAGATCTCGATCGTGATCAGCGAGCAGCCCGTCATCAATGCGGCGTAGAGCCAGCCGACCCCTCCGATATGCGTGATCGGGAAGGGGAGCGCGACACGGTCGTCGGAGCGCAACGCAAGTCGGGCGGCCATGCCTCGCGCATTGGCTTCGAGGGTCGCGTCGGTGTGGCGGGCGCCCTTCGGGTCGGAGGTGGTTCCCGAGGTGTAGAAGATCCATCGCACGGGGGCGTCTTCGGGATCCGTCTCCCATGGCCGCCGTGGGAGCGAGGCCGACCTACCGACGGGAAGGCCCTCCGAGGCATCGAGGACGCGGAGCCCAGGCTGGGCGGCGGCGATCTTCTCGGCGATGTGGAGAAAGTCGACGCCGCGGAAGCAGCCCGGGACGATCAGCATCTCCGCTCTCGTCTGATGCGTGACGAATCCGAGCTCCCGCTCCCGATAGATCGGCAGGCAGGGGTTCTGGACGGCTCCAAGGCGCGACAAGGCAGCGGTAAGTACGAGCGTGTCGATGCGCGTAGGCATCACCCAGGACACGGCGGACCCCTCCGCGACGCCGAGGGCGGACAGTCCGGAGGCGGCTCGCTCCGCTCGGACCTTGAATCCGCCGAACGTCAGCGCGTTGTCCGCTTCGTCGATGGCCAGGAGTGCGTCGGGCGTCAGCGACGCCCGCTCTTCGATCAACGACCAGAGGGATCTCGATTCGAGCATGACCGCGCGTTGCCTCGGGTGCCGTCCGTGCGGCAGAGCCGATCGGAGGAGCGAAGCCCGGGCGCCGCATGGGGATGGCACCCGGGCATCTCGGTACAGGACTGCCTATCTAACCGTGGAGAACGGAGCGGGGACCGCGAAGCGATCGTCGAAGTCGGAACGGATCGCGAGACCGAGGGTGTTCCAGAGCTTGCTGTCTTCGGCGTCGTACCAGGCCTTGCCGTCCGCCTGGACGCCTCGCAGGTTCAGGTCCTCCCATTCCTCCGCCATGCCCCAGAAGTTGAAGGCGCGAGTGTTCTTCCAGGGGGAGAAGAAGATGCCGATCAAGGCACAGCCGGCGGGTTCGGCGACCCTTCGCCAGAACATCTCCGTCGCGATCTCGCAGTATTCGGCCTGTCGGTTGGGCTCGGTGTGCATCGTCTCGTGGACGATCATCTTGGCCTTGATCCCCGACTTGCGGTGGTCGGCGACGGACGGCGTGGCCGAGGAAGCGAGGCAGAGATAGGAGTCCGTGCCCGAGTACCATTCGGACTTCTCCTCCTGCCAATCGCGGAGATCGAAGTTGCCGTCGGACGGTGCGTAGGTCGAGCGCAGGAAGTTCTCGTAGTGGCCGAAGTTCTCGAACTCCCAGAGCGAGATCGTTTCGGGCCACGGACCATGACCCATGATGGTCTCCCAGTACCCGACGAGCTCCACACCGTGCTTCTGGTAGAGCGGCACGCCGCGTGACTCCATCGCCTGGTAGAGCTCGGTCTTCCGCCCGCTTCGCAGGCGATTGATCTCGTGGATGTAGATGCGCTGGTCTTTCATGGAGTCTCCTGTGTTGAGTGCCCTCTGCGTCGGGGCGTGATCGATCGAACCCACTGCTCGAACGCAGCTCGAGAACGGGTCGATTCAGCGAGGCGGTGTCATCCAGTCGGGATCGCCCGCGAACCTGCGGACGAGCGTGCAGTTGGACCGACCGCCGTCGACGACGAACTCGGCCCCCGTGCAGTACGCCGACTCGTCCGAGAGGAGGAACGCGACCATGTTCGCCACGTCCTCGGGCTGGCCGATGCGCCCGAGCGGGTACTCGACGCTCCAGTCGTCGGGGCGATCCCGGTCGACCGGGTTCATCGCGGTCTCGGTGGGTCCCGGATGCACCGAGTTCACCCGAATGCCATCTGCGCCGAGCTCCGCCGCCGCCGCCTTCGTGAGACCGCGGACGGCCCATTTCGAGGACGTATAGGCGATGGTTCGATTCGCGCCGGTCATCGCCGCCGTCGAGGAGATGTTCACCACGACTCCCCGCCCACGTGACTTCATCACCTCGGCCACGGAGCGAATGCCGAGGAATGTGCCCAGCACGTTGACTTCGAGTACGTCCATGAAGTCACGCGTCTCGAGAGTCTCGAGGTCTCCGAGTCGGAGGACGCCTGCGTTGTTGACGAGGCCGTCGATCGTCCCAAACGAATCGATCGCGACATCGACGACTTCCGTCCAGGCGTGCTCGTCGCGGACGTCGAGCGGGCAGAAGGCCGCTCGAGGGCCGAGCTCCTTGGCCAACGCTCGGCCAGGCTCGACCTGGACGTCCGCGAGGAGCACGCACGCGTCCTCTCCGATCAACTTCCGGCTCGTGGCGGCACCGATACCCTGTGCGGCTCCGGTGACGATCACCACCCGACTCGCGAGCACTCCGCCGCCGGCCAGACGAGACGCTTCGTCGTCACGCTTGCGAGAGAACCTGGCGCCCGCGCCCGGCTTCCTGCGATCGCGGGTCACCGGGATCCTCGCGCTGGCCATCGGGCGGGATCCGATCCCAGCGGCGAGGAGGGGCGCGACCATCGCGGAGGCGTCTCGGACATCTGGAGGACGGGTGCCAGGTGTGTGAGGCGCCCGTACGGGGTCTCGCTCTCGGTCAACCAAGGTGCGATCCGGTCGAAGGCGAGCGCCGGTGGTCCGCCGAGCTCGACGGATGCAGGCTTCTCGGGGGCCAGCGCATCGGCGCCGAAGCGCTCGATCCACATCGCGGTCTGACAGAGCGATGCGTGGACGTGGTAGCTGCCGCCCTCCCGGGCCCGGCGTGCGAGCGCGACGAGGACACCGACGGCGGCGAGGTAGCCCGTGGTGTAGTCGCAGGCGGCGGCCGGCACGAGCTGCGGGTGGTCGGCGCCCCCATGTCCCAGGGCGATTCCGGAGACGGTCTGTGCGAGCTGCTCCCAGCCGCGCCGCCCTCTCCAGGGGCCCTCGTGCCCATAACAGCTCACGGTCACGTAGATCAGGCCGGGCCGGAGGCGCGTCAGCTCCGCCGCTCCGAACCCGCGTCGACCGAGCGAGCCCGGTCGATAGCCCTCGCAGAAGACGTCGGCTTCCGAGACGAGCTCCCGAAGCCGCTCGATGTCGGCGGCTCGGTCGAGATCGAGATGGGCGGAGAGCTTCCCGTGGCTCGTGTCGGCGACGAACGCGGGAAAGTTCGGCAGTCGAGGACTCGCCAGGTGAAGCACGTCGGCACCGTGCTCCGCGAGCGTTCGCGCGCAGGTGGGGCCGGCGAGCACGCGCGTCAGGTCGAGCACGCGAATCCCTGCAAGCGGGCGACCGAGACCCGGGAGCGGCTCGGGATCGCCCTCGGCGATCTTGCGGACCTCCACGGGGCCGAAGCGCCGAAGCGCCGCACCCTGCGGATGTGCGGCCCACTCTTCCGCCGTCCGTGCGACTGCTGCACAGAGGCCCGCATCTGCGAGGGTGTCCTCGAGCGCATGACTCTCCCACTTCGCGGTGGCGGAGGCGATGGCATTCCGTTCATCTGCACAGTCGAGCCGTTCGAGAATGCCTCGCGAGAGATGAGGAGAGTCCGGGTAGCCTCCATGAAAGTGGATCCAGCGACCGTCTCCGCATCGATAGAGCTCGCTGAGCGGCAGCGCGCGGGGCAGGGGCGGGCCTCCGCGGAGTACGGCGAAGCCCATCAGCCCGGCCGCCGCAGCGTCGAGGTCGACGCGGATGCTTTGGGGCTGCCCGCCCTGGATGACCCAGAGGTCCGACGCAGCGATCCCGCCCGCGACGATGGCGCTGGCCGCCATCTGGGCGAGGGGGTAGCGGCAGGGGAGGATGGGCTCCTGCCCTCGGATCTCGACGGAGGCCGCCGCGGATTCGGGCAGTCCCAGGGCGTCCAACAGATCCTTCAGGGGGTCGGAGGGCGGAATGGGCGACACAGAGAGCCTTCTTGATTTGCAATGTCGATAAGGATTTTGCTTTATCGATCCTACGTCGCGAGTTCTCTTCCTGTCAATGGAAATTCGCCTCGACGCCGGGTCCGAGGTGCTATCAGTGCGGCCACACAGCGGCCTGCCACGCCGGCACGTCGCCCGCGTATCCCTGAGGGAATGGCGATGCCCGTGGACGTGCTTCCGCCCGAATCGACAGGCGCCTGAACATGGCTCGGCCGGCTCTGGCGGCATCGCGCGCCGTCTCCGTCCTGACCTTGATGACCACCCATCCGGCGCAGGTCTTCACGCTCTCCGACCTCGCCGAGCGGCTGGGGGTCAACTACGCGTCGATGCATGCGGTGATGTCCGTGCTCGAGCAGGCGGGGTTCGTGCGCCGGCACCCGTCGCACAAGACCTACGAGCTGGGCCCGGCTGCGATCGCACTGGGGCACGCGGCGCTCGACCGGAACCCGTACATCGACGTCGCCCGCGACGAGATGCGGCGCCTCGCGGGCGAGCTCGACCTCGAGCTGTTGCTCGTCGCGCGCGTCGGCGACGAGATGGTCGCGGTCGCCAAGGCGGGCCGCGCGATGGGCTCGTGGGTCAACATGCGGGTCGGCCAGCGGATCTCGCTCAAGCCCCCGCTCGGCCTTGCGTTCGTCGCATGGGATGCGGACGAGGAGTTGGAGCGCTGGCTCGCGAAGGCGGGTCCCGACGTGACGCCCGACGAGCTGGCGCACTACCGCCGCGTGGTGGCCGCCGTTCGGCGCCAGGGGTACTCCGTCGGTCTGGAGGGATACGAGCGCGCGCGCCTGGGCGGTCTGCTCTCGATCTCCGACGGGGAAGCGACGATCACGGCGGGCGTGGGCACTTCGTCGTCCGTCCAGTCCGCAATCGACGCACTCGCGCATGCCGCCTATCACGTCGAGCAGATCGACGAGGGCAAGGCCTACGATGTGGCCGTGCTCAATGCGCCGGTCTTCGACGCGCTCGGTCGTCCGCTCCTGCTCATCTCGATGGCCGGCTATCGGCGCCCGTTGATGGCCGAAGAGGTGCGTGCCTTCGGCAACCGCCTTCGCGCGGCTGGAGCTCGCGTGACCTCGGTCGTGCAAGGGCACGCGCCGCGCTGAGCGCCAGCGGCCCGGCGCCACCCCCGTCCGAGTTCGCCCGGGCGCGCCCCGCCGACCCCGCGCCGATCGGCCACGGCGGCCGGGTTGGCTTCGCTCGGTTGCCTCGCCGGGCCACCCCTCGAGCGCCCCACCCCGCCACACGTCTGTCCGTCGCCCCTTGGGGCGCGTGCACCGAGCCCTCACCTGCTGAGCGGGTGTAGCGAGTCGACGGACGTTCCGGCCCCCCGATCGGCCATCGATCGCGAAATGGAGATTCAGGTAGTCAAATCGCGATAAAAATTTTGACATTGCAAAATTTATGATGGTACGGTGACTCCACCGACCCACACGATCGCGAGGAGTCCCAGCGCCATGTCTTCCGCCCCCGGCATCCCCACCACCGAGATCGACCCGATCGGGACGCCGCCGAGTGAGCTGGTTCGGGCCCTCCGCGAGATGGCCCGGCGAGGTCCCCTCCATCGGATGGCCAGCGGCGAGTACCTCGTCGTCACCCAGGCCGGAGTCCGGGACGTCCTCAAGAACGTGGACTCGTTCTCGGGCACGGTCGGCGACGTGGGCGCACTCGCGGAGGAGGACACCATGCTGTCCGGGATCCCCGAGCCTCGGCACGGCATGGTCCGCAAGATCGTCAACTCCGCGCTTGCCTATCACCACGCCTCGCTGGTCGAGCCCTACGTCCGTGATCTCGCGAAGACCTTGATCGCCGAAGCCCTCGACGCGTGTGCCACGAGCGTGGACGGGTCGGTCGAGATCATGGCCGCCTATGCGCGGCGCATTCCCAGCGCGGTGATCGCCCGGATCCTGGGAATCCCGGCTGACGACTACGAGCTCTTTGCGCGGTGGTCGGATGAAGTGCTTGCCAGGCAGGAGAACGATGGCGGATCCAACCGTCCCCTGTTGGACCTCCACCCGGAGTTCACGCGCTTCATCACGGAGCAGGTCGAGCAACGCCGAACCGCGACCAACCCACCCTCCGACGTCATCACGCGACTTCTCACGAACGAAGTCGACGGCGAGCGTCTCAGCACCCGCGCGGTCTGTACGCAAGCCATGTTCCTGGTCGTGGCCGGAAACGAGACCACCCGGAACCTGATCGGGAACGTGCTCCGCCGACTGGCCCTCGAGCCAGAGATCCTTTCCCGAATCCATGCCGATCCCGCACTCATTCCTCGAGTCGTCGAGGAAAGTCTCCGGATCGAGCCCCCCGTCCAGCTCACCGCACGGACCTGCACCCGCGACATTCGCATCGACGGCGTCGAGGTCCGCAAGGGCGATCGGCTCGTGCTCAGCCTGAACGCGGCCAACCGGGACGAGACCCTCTATTCCGACCCGGACGAATTCCGCCTCGATCGTCTGCGTCCACGCGATCACGTCGGCTTCGGCGCGGGGCCGCATGTCTGTCCCGGCGCATACCTGGCGCGAATGGAGACCCAGGTTGCTCTCGAGGCCTTCTCGAACGCCGTCGCCGAGATCCGACCGGCCCCTGGCTACGTCGACGATCCGAACCCCGTCTACTGGGCTCACGGCCCGCGCACGCTTCGTGTCCGATTGATCGCTCGCTCAGACGCGATGGAGCGGACGAGCGGGCTGCTCGCGGACGCCGACCCGCGTACGACCATCGAGGACTGATTGGCGATGTACGACCTCGTCATCACGGGTGGAACGGTCATCGACGGAACGGGGAGCTGCCGTCGTCGATCCGATGTGGGGATCACCGCCGGCCGAGTCGTCGAGATCGGCCGGATCTCTGCGGAGTCCGGTCGTCGGCGAATCGACGCGGCGGGCTGCATCGTTGCGCCCGGATTCGTCGACGTGCACACGCACTACGACCCGCAGCTGATGTTCGATCCGTTTGCCCGATCCTCCTGCTTCCACGGCGTGACCTCGGTCGTCGTGGGGAACTGCGGATTCGGCATCGCTCCCGCGAGACCCTCGGATCGCGACGCGATCCTTCAGATCTTTGCGCGGGTGGAAGAGATCAGCCTGGCGGCACTGCGAGCGATCGATTGGGACTTCGAAACCTTTCCGGAGCTCCTTGAGGCACGGGACTCGAGTCTCGGGGTCAACGCGAGCTACTACCTCGGGCACAGCACACTCCGTCGCTATGCGATGGGAGAGGCATGCCATGAACGAAGCGCGACGGCGGACGAGATCCTCTCGATGCGCCGGATCCTTCGTGAAGCGATGGATGCCGGCGCCGCCGGACTCTCGTCATCGCACTCGCCCACCGACTGCGACGCGCTCGACCGCCCCGTACCCAGCCGACTCTCGACGTACCAGGAGCTCGAGGCCCTCGCCGTCGAGCTCGGGAACGCGAATCGCGGCAGCCTCGCCTATCTGCCCTTCAGCGCCGTCGGCGGGCTGTCGCCGGACGACGGTGACCTCCTGATCCGTCTGGCAACGCTTTCACGCCGGCCAGTGATCATCCAGGGGCTGGGAGCCCGTAGCAAGGTGGATGCGCCGACGGCGACCTGGCCCGAATCGAAGCGATTCCTCGATTCGGCACGGACGAGAGGCGCAGCCATCTACTCGATGCTGATGGCGCGTCCGTTCGTTCGAACCTTCACGTTGGCCGCAGGAACGACCCTCTACGAAGGGGTTCCCGCGATGCATCGGCTCTTCACGGAGTGCAAGTCGATCGAGCAGCGGCGCGCCAGGCTCGAGGATTCGGCCTTCCGAGATGCCATTCGCCATGGCATCGATCATCCGAACGACGACCCGGACGAGGGCTCGACCTTGCCGCCCCCGCGTTTCGATCAACTGACAATCGATCGCGTGGAGAGTCCCGAGAACCAGCGATGGGTCGGCCTGTCGCTTCGCGAGATCGCCGAAGCCTCGGGGCGACATCCGATCGACGCGATGCTGGAGATCGCGCTCGCCGACGATCTCGGAACGCGATTCCTTTGGCGGACGGACGACGAAGAGTGGCGCGAGGGGACCGGCGCCGCATCCAGACACCCGCAGATGATCGTGGGGACGTCCGACGGGGGCGCGCATCTGAACCGCGACGACGGCGCGGACTTCAGCTCCTACTTCCTCCGCTACTGGGTGCGCGAATGGGGCGTCTGGGAGCTCGAGGAGGCCGTTCGCGCCTTGACGCACATCCCCGCGTCGCTGCTCGGCTTCGTCGATCGAGGGCTGCTGACGCCCGGCCATGCAGCGGACGTGGTCGTCTTTGATCCCGACCTCGTCGGGCCGGGCGAGAAGCAGTTCCAGCAGGAGATGCTCGGAGGAGCGAGGTGGGTCTCTAGCGCCAAGGGTGTCCGTGCGACGGTCGTGAACGGCGTTCCGATCCAGATCGACGGAGAGATGACAGATGACTGCGGCCGGCCCGGACGGGTTCTTCGGCCGGGAGTTCCAGCGCCCATGGTGGGCTAGGAGGCGACGACGATGCTCGAGCGAGACAAGCGGCTACTGGTTTTGATGATGGCCATCCTCACGATCCTTCCACACGTGGCGACGGCCGCCTCGATGACGGGGTCGCTCTATCTCGGCGTGCCGTCGTTCGGTGGCAGTCGTAACTCGGTTCGTGTCGATACCACGGTCGGCACGACCGGTACCGGTTCGGCTCGAACCATCATGCTTCCTGCTGACCAGTGGCTCACGTCCGGCCTCTATCAGCGTGTGTATCCGGGCTTCCCGAGCGTCGCCCAGAACACGGAGGTCTACACGACGAGCCATGACGCCGTGACCTTTGCACCCGGTCAGGGGGCCGGCAGCGTGTCGTGGTGTCCGCAGACTTCTCCCTGCTCGGGCTACACGGCCGGCACGGTCGCCCAGGGCTACATCGGCTACACACCGGGCCCCAATACCTTCGGTGGCGCGTTCAAGCTCCTCCGTCACCTGCGGCAGGGATCCGGCGCGTGGTTCGTGTTCAACCCGGGTACGGCCACGCCGACCAAGATCGTCGGCTTCAACGCGAACATGCAGGGTGTGGCCCGGACGTCCATGTACCTGGCCCCCATCACCGCCAGCGGTGTCACCGTCAAGACCAACAATGACCCATGGCCTGGCGGCGTGACGGCCGGCGTGACCGTGATCGACGAGAATCCCGTGAATCTCGTGTTCGGGAACAGCTTCCTTGGTGCGAACGGGACCGTCCAGACGCTCGGCCCCCTGCTCAGCACCGGGACCTTCGACCTTCCGGACGGATTCGCGACCGGCTTCGAGATGACGACGGGAACGATCTCGGGAAGTGATGCGACGCCGTCGACCGCATCGGGTGGTCCCTTCACCTTCACGACGATGGGATACGACAACCGGGATTCCGCTGGAAACGGCAACATCCAGCTCGTTGGTGGCGGGATCTCCTATGGCGGCGTGACGGGCAATGTCTTCTTCAACACGACCCGCCTTCGCATGGCGGTCCCTGAGCCCGGTGGCCTGCTCGCACTCGGGGTGGGTGGGGTCCTTCTGACGGCTCTCTATCGTCAGCGCCGACGGAGCTGAGGCCCGCGCGTCGACGATCGGGTCGTGGGGGGCGACCCGATCCTCGACGGGAGAACGAGGCGTCTCGCCGGAATCCGATCGAGGATCCGGGGATCGGATCGAACCGGTCTGCCGGATGTCGGGACGCTCGCGCCGATCCCCTCGGCGAGGGGCTGCGGTGCCTCCTGTCCCGAACGATTGGAAGACACGTCGCCCCGGGCGGGCTCGCTCCATCGGGTGCGGTCGTCGAGATCGATTCCCAATACCAGAAGACAGACGGGAAGATGACCTTCCACTCGAGACGTTCCTCCGATCGCAGACGGTCGGTCGTACGGACATGTCCGATCGCCCTCGCATTGTCCGTCGCGACGATTGCCCCCGGCAACCCCGCCGTCGCAGCGGACGCCTCGCCCGACCCCTGGGCGGGCGTCGAAGAGATGGTCGTGACCGGGGGAGACAACACGGCGGCGCTGCTCCGATCCAGCAACGCGGTCACGGCATTCGATGCGGATGCCATCGCAAAGCAGAACATCACGGACATCAGTGACCTGGACCGGTTCACGCCCAATCTCGAGATCAAGACGGCCGGATCGACGACGCCGGCCTTGTTCATTCGTGGCGTCGGGCTCAACTCGTTCGACGCGAATGCCGCGGGCGCAGTCGCCGTCTACCAGGATGACGTGGCTCTCAATCTCCCAGGCTTCCAAGCGGGACAGCTCTTCGACCTCGAGGGGATCGAGGTCCTGAAGGGGCCACAGGGGTCGGGTCCAGGCTGGAATGCGTCTGCTGGCGCGATTCGAATCCGGTCCCGAGAGCCGAATGGCGACTTCGGAGCGACGCTGCGTACGGATTTCGGCAACTACGAGTTCGTCGAGGTCGAGGGCGCGGTCGGCGGGCCGATCATCGAGGATCGACTCTCGACTCGGATCGCCTTCAAGGTTCGGCAACGTGATGGCCTGGTCGAGAATCGATGCGGCGGTCTCCCTCGATTCAATCCGGATGATCCCGACGACCCGATCAATCTCGACCGCGTGGTCGATCCATCCCGTGCCACGCAGAGTCTTTGCGGGGAGGTCGTCGATGCGCCGCTCTTCGTGAGGAATCCGAATCCGCCGCCCAGCCAATTCCGGATCTCGCGTATCGCGGCCGGCTTGGAGAAGAACCTCAACGATCTCGGAGACTGGGGACTGCGTGGCCAGCTCCGGCTCGACCTGGAACCGCTGGACCAGAAGTGGATCTTCGGCGTACGCGTCTCGCAGATCGATCAGTTGGCGACGGTCGGTCAGCCCCTCGGTACGACGGGTGGCTATCTGGGTGGAACGACCGCCGCGCCGCAGAGCTACGTCGAGCCCGAGATCCGGCGAGAGCTCGACGGCCTGCTCGCACGCGCGGGAGTTCTCGGCGTACCGAGCCGGATCTGCCGCGAGGATCCGGCCTGTGTCGCAGCGACCGCACGCGCCCAGGCCGGGCTCGCGAGGAATCTCGCGTCGGATCGGCCGCTGGACCGCAAGCCGTTCACGGGCGCCTACAACCTTCCCGGTTTCGAACGGCAACAGACGTTCGGGATCAGTCTGAGAGGGTCGGGGACGGCCGGACCCGTCGACCTGCGCTCGGTGACCAGCTTCAATCGCTACGACCGGGAGCGGCTCGTCGATTTCGATTTCACGCCCACCACGATCTTCGAGTTCGATCTCGAGGACGATGCCTGGCAGGTCACGCAGGACCTGAGTGCGGAGGTGCAGCTCGACGCGCTGCCGATCGTCGCACGCGTGGGTGCCTATACCCTGATCGAAGAGCTCGACTCGAAGCAGGAGACGCTCGCCGGAGGAGACGTGCGTCCTCTGAGCCAGGAGTTCGAGCAGAGGCTGTACGGCCTGGCTGCCTATGGCGAGCTCGAATGGGAGCTCTCCGAGACGCTCGAGCTGTCGGCGGGGCTTCGTTTCAATTGGGAGCGCAAGGAATTCGACGTGTCGCGAATCGCGCTCGTTCCGACTCAGAATCTCTGTGTCGACGGCTTCGGTGGAGACCCTTCGCGTGTACCCGACTGCCGCGAGCGCCGGACGCTCTGGGACCCGTCCGGGGAGGTCTCCCTCACCTATCACATGACCGAAGACGTCTCGGGCTACGCGAAGTTCTCGCGCGGTTGGAAGGGGTCGCAGTTCAACGTGGCGAACGGGACGACTCGAGACGCATTCACGTATGCGAAGCCCGAGACGATCGATGCCGTCGAGTTCGGGTTCGACAGCAGCTGGCTGGGAGGACGCGCTGCCTTGAGCGCTGCACTCTTCCTCTACCGGTACGCCGACTATCAGGTCTTTCTATTCACCAACGACTCGAGCGCTCCGCCCCAGCGGATCGTAGAGAACGCAAATGCTGCTCGGGTGTACGGGGCGGATGGTGAGATCCGGTTGGAGCCGATCGACCGATTCGTCATCAAGCTGGACTGGAGCTGGATCGAGAGCGCGTTCCTCGACTTCAAGGACTCGGGCATCCGGAGGATTGCCGTCGGCGACGGCGCGCCGCCCCGGATTGCCGAGATCCCGATCGACTTCACCGGAAACCGATTGCCGAATACGCCGCGTTTCAAGGTGAGTGCGCGAGTCGAGTACGGACTCGAGTTCCGATTCGGCACGATCACGCCGCTGTACAGCGTCGTCTACACGGACGACGCGTTCTTCGACCCGTCGAACGGTCGGGGAGCACCGAACAATCAGGGTGAGATCTTTCTTCCGAAGTACACCATCGGTCAGAAGGGCTTCATTCTGCACGATCTACGGGTCGGATACTCGACACCCGGTGAGCACATCGAGGTCGCACTCTGGGTGCGCAACCTGACGAACGAGGTCTACAAGCAGGTGTCGTACGACGCCACTGCGATCGCCGGATTGGTGGGGAACTTCGTCGGGAATCCACGGACGTATGGTCTGAGTGCCAAGCTCGCATTCTAGTCCGGGTTGGCGCAATCCTCCGGAATCGCGTCGAGTGACGGAGACCGACTGCAGCCGGTCCAGATTCGCGCCCGGCAGCGCCCATCGTCGACTGACGTGTCGGGTCGAGGTGTGCTAACGCCTGCCACGACCGTCGGGCTGCCGCACCCGTCCAGGTCCATCCCTGGCCCCGACGCCTCCGTCCTCGAGCACGCTACCCTCGCCCACCATCGCTGCGTCGTGGGGATCCCCCGTGCGCGCCGTTCATCAGCTGTGTGAGGTTCGGGAATGGACGCGGAGGGCAGAGGGATCGATCCGCACGGGAGCCAGAGCAAGTCACCTGCGGCCCCGGACAAGGTTCGGACCTCACGACCGCGTCTCGCCTGGCTGGTCTCGATCCTCGCCTCCATCCTCCTGATCGTGACACTGGCCGGGATCAAGGCCGCTCAGGTGATGGCGGCGATCGCCTACGGCAAGAGCTTCCCCGAGCCGGCGGAGGCCGTGATCGAAGGCGTCTCCGAGGTCCGAGCGATCGCGCCGACGGTGACTGCGATCGGGACGCTGCAGGCGAAGAACGTCGTGGAGCTCCGGATCGAGCGGAGCGGCGTCGTTCGTGCCGTACGCTTCGCGTCCGGAGACGAGGTGCAGGCCGGCGCCGTGCTCCTCGAGCTCGACGTGGCCGAGGAGCGCGCAGATCTCGAGGCCGCGAGGATCGACGCGCGTCGGACGGAGCGCGAAGCGAGGCGGCGCGCGACGCTCGAGACGGAGGGTGTCGGGACCGAGGCCCGGCTCGAGGAGGCCGAGGCGGAGGCAGCGGAGGCGCGCGCGCGGGTCGCCGCGCTCGAGGCGGCGATCCGACGCAAGACGGTTCGGGCCCCTTTCGCCGGCCGTGTCGGCATCACGGACCTGAAGCCCGGGGAGTACGTCTCCGAGCGCGATCTCGTCACTCGCGTCGTGGGCTTCGATGACGAGGTCTGGGTCGACTTCGCGCTGCCCCAGGCGGCGGCGCTCGACTTCGACGAGGCGTCGCCCGTCGAGGTCGCGATCGGGGACGAGACGATCCAGGCGCGTGTCGTCGCGCGGGAGCCCGCGATCGACCCCGGGTCGAGGAGCCTCTCGTTCCGCGCCGTCATGCCTCGCTCGGGTCGTGATCTGCCTGCCGGAAGCCTCGTGACCGTGACGGTGCCGATCGGTGAGGCTCGGGAGCAGGTCGTGATTCCGCGGACGGCGCTGATGCGCAGTCCATACGGCGATACGGTGTACGTGCTCGAGGAGAAGGACGGAGAGACGCGCGCGCGGTCGGTGCTCGTCGATTCCGGGGCCGTCGTCGGCGCCGACGCGATCGTCATCCGATCCGGGCTCGAGCCGGGTCTCCGGCTGGCGGCGGACGGGGTGTTCAAGCTTCGGGATGGCGCGCTCGTGGCACCTGGCAAGCGCGACTCGAACGGGGCGACGGAAGCTTCCGAGTCCGGTGTCGGGGAGTCTTCGTGACCGACCCTTCGCCGAGGGCGGGCGGCGTCGCGGAGGAGGGTGCGGCGTCTCTGTCGCACTCGCCCGTCGACATCTTCGTCCGGCGCCGTGTGCTCGCCGCCGTCGTCAGCCTCTTCATCCTCTTCCTCGGCCTGCGCGCGGCATTCCAGCTTCCGATCCAGCAGTACCCGCGGATCGACGCCTCGAGCCTCATCATCACGACGGTCTTCGTCGGCGCCTCCGCCGCGGACGTCAAGGGCTTCATCACCGAGCCGATCGAGCGGGTCGTCGCTTCCGTACCGAACATCGACTACGTCGACAGTGTCACGACCGCCGGGGTCTCGACCGTCACGGTCTGGCTCGAGTTCGACGCCGATCCGCCCGCCGCACTCGCCCAGGTCGCCGCCCAGCTGGACTCGATCGCCTCGGATCTGCCTGCCGAGGCGGAGCCTCCAGCGATCGAGGTGCGCCGGGCCGATCGACCCCAGGCGACCTTCTACATCGCCGTCACCTCCGAGGAGCGCAGCCGGTCCGAGATCACGGAGTACCTCGCGCGGGAGGTCCAGCCGGGGCTCTCCTCCCTGCCCGGCGTGCAACGCATCGGACTCGAGGGCTCGCGGCCGCCCGCAATGCGCATCTGGCTCGATCCGATCGAGCTTGCGGGCTTCGAGGTCGGCGCGGGCGAGCTCCGCGCGGCGCTGACCCGCAACAACCTCGTCGCGCCGATCGGGTCGGCGGAGAGCAGCGAGGTCGAGACCGACCTGCGCGCCGACACGGTGCTCGAGCGTCCCGAGGACTTCGAGAAGATCGTGCTCCGGCGGGAGGGGGACGCGACGCTTCGCCTGTCGGACGTCGCGCGCGTCGAGCTCGGCTCGGAGGAGGCGGATCTGGACGTCCGCCTCGACACGACGGAGGCCGTCTACCTCTCGGTCTGGCCGGCGGTCGGGGCGAACGAGCTCGACCTCGCGGCGGCGCTCTACCAGGCCCTCGACGCCGCGCGCGCCGCGGCGCCACGCGACATCCTGATCGAGACGGCCTACGACGGCACGCTCTACACGCGCGATGCGCTGACCGAGATCGCCAAGACCCTCGCCGAGACGATCCTGATCGTCGGCCTGGTCGTGCTCCTCTTCCTGGGCTCGCTTCGCACCGCGATCGTGCCGCTCGTCGCCATCCCGATCTCGTTGCTCGGCGCGGTCGCGGCGATGTCGGTGATGGGCTTCTCGCTCAACCTCCTCACGATCCTGGCGATCGTGCTGGCGGTCGGCCTGGTCGTGGACGACGCGATCGTCGTCGTCGAGAACACCATGCGACACGTGCGAAACGGGATGCCGGAGAACCAGGCCGCGCTCCTCACGGTCCGGCAACTCTTCCTTCCGATCATCTCGATGACCGTCACGCTCGCGGCCGTCTATGCACCGATCGGCATCCTCGGCGGCCTCACGGGGGCCCTCTTCAAGGAGTTCGCCTTCACGCTCGCCATGGCCGTGATCGTGTCGGGAGTGGTTGCCTTGACGCTCTCGCCCGCCATGAGTGCGTTGCTCGCGACGGGGAGCGACGAGGGGGCGATCGCGCGGGCGTCCTCGCGCATGTTCGATCGGATCCGCTCGGCCTACGTACCGACCCTCGACCTCGCGTTCGCCTATCGCGGCCCCGTGCTCCTCTTCGCCGGAACGACGATCGTGATTGCGCCGCTCCTCTACATGTTCTCCTTGCGCGAGCTCGCGCCGGTCGAGGACCAGGGCTCGATCAACGTCGTGTTGCAGTCCGCGCCCGATGCCTCCCTCGAGTACACCGTCGAGTACGCCAACCAGACCGTCGAGCGCCTGCTCGAGACCGAGGGCGCGGACTACGTCTGGTCCGTTCGTCGGCCGGAAGGAGGTTTCGGCGGCCTCGAGTTCGTGCCCTGGAAGCAGCGCGAGGCCGCCACGCCGGATCTCCTCCAATCCGTCTTCTTCTCGGTCGGTCGTCAGCCGGGCATCCGCGTCTTCCCGATCCTGCCCTCCGCGCTCCCGAATGCGGGCAATTACGACGCCGAGCTCGTGGTTCTCTCGACGGACGCGCCCGAACGGATGGAGCCCTATGCCGAGGCGCTCGTGAAGGCGGCGCGCCAGAGCGGCAGCTTCATCTTCGCGGACACCGATCTCAAGATCGATCGAGGCAGCACGCGTCTCGAGATCGATCGGGACCGCGTCGCCGATCTCGGACTGACGCCGGCGGACGTGGCGGCGCAGCTCGGCCTCTTCGTCTCGGGCGCGCACGTGAGCCGCTTCGACTACCAGGGTCGGTCGTACAAGGTGATCCCCCAGATCGAGGACGCGCTGCGGCGCTCGCCGGCGACGCTCGAGCTCCTCCGGATCCAAACGCCTGCGGGCGACTTCCTGCCCGTGTCGTCGATGGTGCGATGGGTGGACGAGACCGTGCCGCGTGCACTGGGGCGATTCGAGCAGCGAAACGCCTTCCGCGTATTCGGCGGGCTCGTGCCGGGCACGACGAAGGAGTCGGGTCTGCAGGTGCTCGAGCAGGCGGCCCGGGAGATCCTGCCCCTGGGCTACTCGGTCGACTACGCCGGCGAGTCGCGCCAGATCCGCCGCGAAGGCCAGACCCTCTCGAGCGTGCTCGGCGTCTCGGTCCTCGCCGTCTACCTGCTGCTCGCGGCGCAGTTCCAGAGCTTCCGCGATCCGCTGATCGTGCTGCTCGGCTCCGTGCCCCTCGCCCTCTCCGGGGCGCTGATCTTCACGTTCACGAACTTCACGACCATCAACATCTTCACCCAGATCGGCCTGATCACGCTGATCGGGCTGATCGCCAAGAACGGCATCCTGATCGTGGAGTTCGCCAACGACCTCCAGGAGCGGGGGCTGGGGCGGGTCGATGCGGCGCGGGAGGCGGCCCTGGTCAGGCTGCGGCCGGTCCTCATGACGACCCTCGCCACGGTCGTCGGGCATCTGCCGTTGGTGATGGTCTCGGGGCCGGGTGCCGGGGCGCGCAACTCGATCGGCTTCGTGCTGGTCGGCGGGATGACGATCGGGACGCTCTTCACGCTCGTCGCGGTTCCCGTTCTCTATTCGCTTGCTGCGAGCGAGCGGGAGAGCACCGGGCCGTGATGGACGCGCCCATCGCCGTGAGTCGGGGCGTTGGGCTCGCGTTCGCGGCCCTCGCCTCGGCCTGAGCCCTCGTGTCAGGGGACGAAGGGCTCGAGGAACTCGCGCAGGTCCTCGACGAGCATGTGGGGCGCCTCGAGGGCGGGGAAATGACCGCCCCGCAAGGGCTCGCGCCAATGCCGCAGGTCGTATTTGCGCGCGACGGCCGAGCGCGGCGGCCGCATGACCTCTTTCGGGAAGAGGCAGATGCCCGTCGGGACCTCGATCCGGACCGGGCGGATCGCGGCGGGCGGCGCGTGGCGATGGGCCCAGTAGAAGCGGGCCGAGGGATAGATGGAGCCGGACAGCCAGTAGATCATCACGTTCACGAGGAGCTCGTCGCGTGTGAAGACCTCGAGTGGGTCGTCGTCGCAGTCGGCCCAGGCGAAGAACTTCTCGCAGATCCACGCCGCGAGCCCGACCGGCGAGTCGTTGAGTCCGTAGGCGAGCGACAGGGGCCGCGTCGCCTGGAGAGCGGAGTAGCCGCCTTCCTCGCGACTCCAGGCTTCCACCTCTTCGAGCCATGCTCGTTCTTCGGCGGACGGGGGGCTGTCGGGGATCCCGAGCGGCAGCGTCTGGTGGATCGCAGCGACGTGCTCCGGGTGGCGATGGCCCAGGCTCGTCGCGACGAATGCGCCGCGGTCGCCGCCGTGGATCGCGAAGCGTTCGTAGCCGAGCACGTCGACCATCAGGTCGCGAAAGACGTCCGCGCATTCATCGGCACCGAACGCTGGATCCGACGGAGCACTCGAGAAGCCGTGCCCGGGCAGGGAGCCGACGACGACGTCGAAGCGTGGACCGCCGCCCAGGCCGTGGTCGGTCGGGTCGCTGAGTGGGCCGACGATGCGGTGCATCTCGACGAACGAGCTCGGCCAGCCGTGCAGGAGCAGGAGAGGAAGCGCAGCGGGGTCGCGACCGGGTCGGTGTGAGAAGTGCACGTCGATTCCGCGCACGTGGGCTCGTTGCCCGGGGAGCGTGGCGTTCAGCCAGTCCTCTTGAGACCGCCAGTCGAACTCGTTCCGCCAGTAGTCGACCAGATCTCGCAGCCACACCGGATCGGTGCCGAGCGTCCATCCCGGATCCGCGGGCGCAGGCCAGCGGGTCGACGCGAGTCGGCGCTCGAGGTCCTCGAGTGCGTCGTCGCTCGCGTGGATCGGGAAGGGCGCTGCTGTGGCCTTCGACATGTCGTGTCTCCCGGCTGGGGGGTCCCATCGTTCATTCGAACGGGTCTCGATCCAGGCTACCGGTCGAGGAGTCGTGAGGAGCGATCTGTCTGTCGACGCTCGCACCCATGACGAGCCAGGACGTCCTTCATTCTAGGCCGGGTTGGTCCTGGTAACGCACAGCGCATCTGTCGAAAGCGGTTGGATCGGTGTCCGCGAACAGCTCAGCTCGGTTTGCCTACCCACTGCCGTGCGCCTGGGATCCACCTCGACCATGGCAGGGTCGCAGCTCGAACGGCGGATACGCGGCGCATGGCTCGGACGGATCAGCGACGGCCAGCTCGGCAAGCCCGTCGAGCTGCTCTCCCTCCGCGAGGGACACGTCGCACTCCACGACTCTCGCATCAGCGGGCGCCCTTCCGCTACGCGACTACGTTCCGGCGATCGCCGGCACGTCGGTTGCGCACTACGGAGCGGCCTGCTGTCGCGGGGCGATCACGCGGGCCGAGCCCGACGACGACATCCACTACAGCATCCTGGCCCTGCGGCTGCTCGAGGCCCATGGGGCGGCGCTCACGGCCGCGGATGTGGCTCGGGAGTGGCTGAGCGTCCTGCCTGCGGCGCAGACTTCTACCGCCGAACGGGCTGCCTACCGGACGCTCCTCGACGCGATGGGAGACGGGTCACCCGGGATCCCCGAAGACTTCGATCTGTCGCGATGCTCCGACGACCCGTACTCGGACTGGATCGGTGCGCAGATCCGAGCAGACGTCTACGGCTGGGTCTGCCCCGGTCGGCCGGCGCTGGCGGCGCGACTGGCACGGGCCGACGCCGCGCTCTCGCACCGCGGTGATGGTGTTGCGGGCGCAGTCTTCGTCGCCGCGCTGGGCGCTGCTGGAGAGCGAGTCGGATTTCTCCGCCGCGATCGGCGAGGCCGTCTCCGCGGGCTGGGACACGGACTGCAATGCCGCGACGATCGGTGGTCTCTGGGGTCTTTCGGGACGCGACATTCCCGATCACTGGACGGCGCCCTGGCGGGGTCGGGTGGGGCTCGCGCTCGCCGGACACGACGAGATGTCGGTCGACGATCTGGTCGCGCGAACCGTCGAGGTGGCCCGACGACTCGCCGACGCTCGAGGTGCAGACCGCGGGCGACCTCCGAGCGCAACGAGCATCACGATCGCGCTCGGCCACGCGATTCCGCCTGCGGGCTCCGGCAGGAGCACGCCCACGTGCTTGCTGTAGAGATTCGGAGAGACGATGTCCGGTGCTGCGTCCCCGTCGACGTCCACGATCTGGCGCTCGCTTCCGACCGGATGGACCACGGGGGCGTGGAAGGTCCCGTTGCCGCTTCCGGTCTACACGCCGACGGTCTGATCGATCCCGGTCGCCGCGAAGTCGGTGATCCGATTCCCGCGTGGGTCGATCGGAAGGAACGGATCGATGCGCGCATGCGCATCCACGGCGTCGTTCGGATGGAACGACTGCGCAGGCACGGCTCGGGCGAGTGTTGCGAGGGAGGCGCCCCGCTTTCGATCGCGCGATTTCCGGTAGGTTGGGGCGGCGTCGTACGCACGCGTCGTCTCCCGGCTCGGATCGCTTCCAGGACGACGTGGCTGATGCCTCGACCGAGGAAGATCCCCGGCGCCGGAAGCCTACGGAAGGAATCGACTTCTCCTGACCGGGGAAGACCTGTCATCGTCCCGGCCGGGCCTTTTCGAGATCCGCGTGCGATCCCTGCCGGCGATCGGGCGCGCTCCCGCGATGCCCGCGAACGAGGACGATCCCGACCCTCGGGCCCCACCCGCGGCCTCGGCCATGCCAGGCCGAAGCCCGGGGGGCCCGTCCGGTCGCGGCGGCCGACCCGCCCGACTCGGGTAACCGGCTCCCCGAAGCCTGGCACTCTTCCGGTCGAAGGGAGTCCGCATCATGGACACGACTCGCCCCCAGACTCTTCGAGCCCGCCCCGGTCGCTTCGGGTCGCGCGGTCCGCTCGCTCGGCTCGGTCTCGTACTGGTGCTAGGCCTGCTCCTCGCGCCGGCCGCGCAGGCGAGCGATCCCACGACGAAGTGCGGAATCGCGCGCATGGCCCTCGACGCCCGGCGGGCGCAGGACGAGCTTCGCTGCATCGTCGACCGCCATGTCGCGCTGGTCCGGGGCAGCTCCATCGCCGACTCCTATGCGGCCTACCAGGAGTGCCGGATCGCGATCCAAACGCGCTTCGAGGAGCGCGCGACGCGCCTCGACGAGCGGGACGAGCAGCGCGGACGATGCGCGCTGCCCTCCAGCTATTCGCTGGGCTCGTCGATCGCGCTGGAGTTCGAGCGCGCCGTCGAAGAGGGGATCAGTGGCACGGATCGTGAGGAGGCGATCGTCGGGGCCTTGAAGCTCGCGACGAAGCTCGTCCAGAGCCAGTACAAGACGGAGCTCGCCGACTTGAAGAAGCCCGACGACGCGCGCCGGACACAACGCCGGGACGCGGCGACCGAACGCTTCCGGCTCGGCCTCGAGAAGCTGCGCGACAAGCTGGCGCCTCGCGGAACCACCATCACGGTCGCCCGGATCCTCGCCGCGGACGACTACGCGCGATTCCGCGTCGAGCGGGTCGCCGACACCGTCTCGTTCCGGCAGCTGACGGCCGCGCGCGACGCCCTCGTGGCCTACTGGCCCTTCGACGCCGACGCGCCGGGAGCCAACCGGTCACCGACGCCCGACCCCCGGCTCGACCTCGCGCTCCGTGGCAACGCGACGACGGCGCCCGGCTTCTTCGGTGACGCGCTCTCGATGGATGGCAACGGCGACTACGCCGCGGTGACCGACACCGGCGGCCTCGCCCGTCTCGCACCGACGGCCCCCTTCACCATCACGGGCTGGTTCCGCGCCCGCGGTCCCGGCAGCAACCCGAACGAAGGCGGGATCCTCTTCAACAAGGAGGGCGAGTACGAGATGGCGCGCTTCGCCAACGGGACCCTCTCCTACGCCGTGGCCACCCAGGAAGAGCGATGGCGATGGATCGCCATCAGTAGCTCGATCCCCCTGGACGATTGGGTCTTCTTCGTGCTCAACGTCGACGAGGGCAGCGTTCAGGTCGCCTTCCCCGGTGGGTTCAGCACGAGCTACCGGGAGACCTTCCCCTTCGTCGACCAGTCGCCGACGCTGAACGAGTTCCGGCTCGGCGGGAGGCCGTCGTTCAGCCAGTACTTCGACGGCGAGATCGACGAGGTCGCCTTCTGGAGCCGCAGCCTCACGATCGACGAGCTCATCCGCCTCTACAACGGCAGGCAGGGCGTCTCCCTGCAGCTCCTCTTCGAGCTCGACTGACGCGGCGCCGGCTCCTCAGCGCCCGATCCGCCGCCAGACCATGTCCGTCTCGATCGTCGGGTCGATGAGCGACTCCGGGCTCTCGCCGTCGATGTGGCCGAGGAGCCCGCGATAGGTCGAGTATCCGATCAGGCGCCGCAGGCGCGGCTCGAATTCCTCGACCTGCGCGCGCGGTATGGCGAGGAGCTGGCACTCCTCCTGCCGGAGGTAGCCCGCGCAGTAGTTGCACACGATCGCGATGCGTCGCGCGGACGAGCGGTTCGCGCCTCCGCCGTGCCAGAGGCTGGCGTTGTAGAGGAGGACGCTTCCCGCGGACATCTCGATCGAGACGGTCTCGGGATCGTCGCCGCGTCGCGGCGGGCGATCGAAACGATGGGAACCCGGGACGAGGCGGGTGCCGCCGTTCTCCCTGGTGAAGTCGGTGAGCGCCCAGATCGCGACGGCCACGGAAGGCGGGCCGGGTCTCTGGAGTCGGTGGGAAGCGTCGTCGCTGTGTAGCGCTTGCGCCTCCTGCCCCGGATTCATCTCGGCCGCCGTGAGCGACGAGAGCAGGCACTGGTCGTCGAGCACGCGTTCGATCACGGGCAACGTCCCGGGGTGGATCGGGATGGAGCGGAAGACGGGGTCGCGCGCGAGCAGGTTGAAGATGCGACGCGTATGACGGCCGAGGAAGGCGTTGTCTCCGAACGGAACGTCGAGGTCGACCAGGAGCCGATCGATCGTCGCGGTCAGGGATTCGACCGTGGATCGGGGGATGACGTTCTCCGCCACGACGTAGCCACGTTCTTCGATCGCCGCGGCGTAAGCGTCCAGCTCGCTCGTACTCAGCGTACGGATCTCGCCCATCGCGCCCCTTCCCCGTCCGTTCCCCGCGCATCCGAGCACCGCCACCCGGGAACGCACGTCCAGGGATCCGTGCCCACCCGACCGCCAGCGATCCTCGACGCGCTCAGCCCACCATCGTCAGCCCGCCCCCGACCGACACGACCTCGCCCGTGATGTACTCGGCGGCTTCGCTCATGAGGAAGTCCACGGCGGCGGCGACGTCTTCGGGCTTCCCGAGTCGACCGACAGGGATCTTGCGCGCGAGCTTGCCGGCCATGTCCGCGTCGGTCGTCGGGACCTGGATGGTTCCCGGCGAGACGCAGTTGACGGTCACGCCCGTGCGGCCGACCTCCTGGGCGAGGCTCTTCGAGAAGCTGAGCAGCCCGCCCTTCGTACCGGCGTAGACCGCCAGCCGCGCTGCGCCCGTCCGGCTCGAGTCGGAGGTGATGTTCACGATCCGACCCCAGCCGGCCTCGACCATGCCGGGGAGGAGGGCATGGCAGGCGATCACGGGGGCGAGGAAGTTCACGTCGACCTGCCGACGCCAGGACGTCGAGTCGCTGTCCGCGAAGGGCTCGATCGGATAGAAGCCCGCGCAGTTGACGAGGCCGCGAACGGGCTCGGCGTCGGCGAAGGCGCGCAGGCAGCTTCGGAAGGCCGACTCGTCCCGGATGTCGCAGGTGATGCGCGCGGAGAGCGGGGAGGGCGTCGCTTCGTCGTCGCGGTAGGCGAGGTCGACGCCGAGCACGCGCCAGCCGCTCCCGGCGAGGACGCGGGCGATCGCGCCGCCGATCGCTCCTCCGGCGCCAGTCAGCACGCAGGCCTTCATGAGCTCACTCCCAATCGCAAGGTCCGTCCAGTCTCGGAACGGACCTAACGTCTGTTGGCGGTCGCCCGGTCGAGGCGGGCGATGATCCGGCGCAGCGTCTCGACCTCGCCCTTGAGATCCGGGTCGGCGAGGCCCTCCAGCGTCTCCGCGTAATGGCCCTGCACGTCGCGCATCACGGACTCGGCGAGCTCGCGACCGGTCGGAGTGAGCTCGACGAGCACCGAGCGGCGGTCCTCGGGGTTCGGAACCCGAGCGAGGTAGCCGGCGCCCTCGAGGCGATCGAGGGTGCGGGTCATCCCGGCCGACGTGATCCGCGTGAAGTGGTTCAGGACCTGCGGCGTGGCGCGCTCGCCGCGGACCGCGAGGAGCAGCGCCGTCAGCACGCGGTAGTCCGAGGGACTCACGCCGTGTGGCTTGAGCCTCTGCAGCATGTAGGCCTCGATCAGGTGTCCCAGCGTATTCAGGTGCGCCAGATGCCCGGCCTCTTCGAGGCGGAGGTCGGGGAAGGCCTCGCGACGGCACTCCCGCCCTTCGTCGATCAGGACGAGCGGGTCCGGCGGCGGGAGTCGATCGGGCATGGCCGGCAGTCTATCTTGCTAACCAGTCAGATACAAGCTAATCAGTCAGCCGTTCGACAGCCCTCATCACCGGACCCATCCGGACCCCGACCCGTCCGGGCGGGCATCCGAAGGAGCCCTCCATGCCGACCGGCAGCAACGAGCCCTACGTCCTCATCACCTCCGACACCCACGCGGGCGGCAGCCACGCGCAGTACCGCGAGTACCTCGATCCGAAATACCGCGAGGACTTCGACGCGTGGCGCGGCGGCTATCGCAATCCCTCCGAAGACCACTACGGCGTGAAGAAGAAGCGCAACTGGGACTTCGCGATCCGCACGAAGGACCAGGACAGTCAGGGCGTCGTCGGCGAGGTCGTCTTCCCGAACACGGTGCCGCCCTTCTACAAGAAGAGCATCGTCACGAGCGGCCCGCCGAAGCCCGATGAGTACGAGCGCTGCCTCGCCGGCATCCGCGCCCACAATCGTTGGCTCGCGGACTTCTGCGCCGAGGATCCGATCCGCCGCGCCGGGATCGGCGTGATCCTGCCGAACGACCTCGACGAGGCCATCAAGGACATCGAGTTCATCGCGAAGTCCGGCCTGCGCGGCGGCGTGCTGCTCCCGCTGATCCCGCCCGACGCCTACTGGCTGAAGCCCCTCTACGACCGGGCCTGGGATCGCGTGTTCGCCGCGATCCAGGACCACGGCCTCGTGATGAACCAGCACTCGGGGCAGGGCGCGCCCGACTACGGCGAGGGCGCACTCGCTGACGCGCTCTGGATCTCGGAGGTGCCCTTCTACTGCCGCGCCGGCTATCGACACCTGATCATGAGCGGCGTCTACGAGCGCTTCCCGAAGCTCAAGTACATCCTGACCGAGTCGGGCTGCTCCTGGGCGCCCGAGATGCTCGCGCAGCTCGACCGGATCCATCTCGGCGTGAAGGCGGGATCGATCGGCGAGATGGTCTACTCCGCCGACGACTGGCCGCTCAAGCGCCTGCCGAGCGAGTACGCGCGCGAGCATTGCTACTACGGCGCGAGCTTCCCGAGCCTCGGCGAGCTCGACGGCATCGACAAGGTCGGCGCCGACCGCGTCTGCTGGGGCAACGACTACCCCCACTACGAGGGCACCTTCCCCTACAACCTCGAGTCCCTGCGGCTGACCTTCGCCGACATCCCGGAGAAGACGCGTCGCCTCGTGTTCGGCGAGAACGCGGCCGAGCTCTACGGCTTCGATCTCGACGCCCTGCGCGAGCGGGCTGCGGTGCATGGCCCGACGCCCGAGCAGGTCAACACGCCGCTGCCGGACGCGGACATCCCGCGCGACTCGCACTGCTACCTCTTCACGGGGGCGCTGCAGAAGGTGCGAGAGCAGGAGGGCGCCGCGCGCGCCTGAGTGTGCCGGTGCCGAGAAGGCCCGAGCCGGCGCGGTCCAGGCGACCGCTCGGCTCGGCCTTCAGCTTCGCGTCAGGCGTCAGCTTCGCTCGAGGAAGGACAGCACGAGGGACTCGAAGGCGTCCTTGCATTCGATCATCACCCAGTGCCCGCAGTCCGGAAAGACGTGGAGCTCGCAGTTCGGGACGATGCGCATGGGCATCAGGCTCCCGTCGAGCGGCGTCACACGATCGTCGCGCCCCCAGGTGAGCAGCGTGGGTGCCTTGATGTTGGCGAGGTGCGCCAGCGCCGCCGTTGGATTCGCGCGTCGGCCCTGCGTGATCGCGCCGAGCATCTGCTTCGAGTAGATCGCCTGCGTGGTGGCGAGCGTCTTCGGCTCCGTCGCCTGCTTGAAGCGCTCTTCGATCAGCTCCTCGGTCACGAGGGCGGGGTCGTAGACCATGGAGTGGAGCCAATCGACGAGCCGCTCCCGGGTCGGATCTTCCGCAAAGGCCGACAAGAGCCGGAGGCCTTCGGCCGGGAACGGGGAGAAGACGTTCGAGCCGATGCCCCCGATGCTCACGAAGCGGTCCACCCGCTCCGGGTGCTGCGCGGCGACGAGCGAGCCGACCACGCCGCCGAGCGAGTTCCCGATCAGGTGCGCGCGTTCGATGCCGAGCGCGTCGAGCAGTCCGATCGCAGCCCTGGCGCAGGTCGACATCGGCTCACCCGCGACCGCGTCGCTGTCGCCGTAGCCGGGGAAGTCGATGATCAGGCAGCGGAAGGACCCGGCGAACGCGGGCAGATTCTTCTCGAAATTCGCCCAGCCGCGAACCCCCGGTCCCGACCCGTGCAGCAGGAGGAGGGCAGGACCCTCGCCGGCCTCGTGGTAGTGGAGCCGGCCTTCGGGAAGATCCACGAATCGGCTGGTGGCTTCGAAGCTGAAATCCGGCATGTGATCTCCCGTCCCTGACTGGTGGATTCTTGCCGGTACAGGATAGACGGATTCGTGCCTCTGGAAGTAGCTCTCGCGGGGCCGTCGCTCCCCGACCCGACCCGACCCGACTCGATCGTCGGGTCCACACGATCTGCTTCTCGAGCAGCCCCATCCGACGCCATCGCAGACGAAGGGCTAACGTGCCCGGATGATCTCCCTGCGAGACGTCTCCAAGGTCTACGCGGGGGGAGCTCCGGCCGTCGACCGGATCTCCCTGGACGTCGCGGAGGGAGAGATCCTCGTCCTGCTCGGCGCGTCGGGTTGCGGGAAGACGACCACCCTCAAGATGATCAACCGGCTCGTCGAGCCGAGCGCCGGCGAGATCCTCGTCGACGGTGAGGACATCGCTCGTTCCGACCCGGTCGATCTGCGCCGGCGTATCGGATACGTGTTCCAGGGCATCGGCCTCTTCCCCCACTGGTCCGTCGCGAAGAACGTCGGTGCGATTCCCCGTCTGCTCCACTGGCCGGAGGACCGGATTCGCGACCGCGTCGACGAGCTCCTCGAGCGTGTCGGCCTGCCTGCGGACGAGTTCCGTGATCGTCGTCCGGCAGAGCTTTCCGGGGGGCAGCGCCAGCGTGTCGGCGTCGCGCGAGCCCTCGCTTCGGAGTCGCGGATCCTGCTCATGGACGAGCCCTTCGGCGCGGTCGATCCGGTGACCCGCGGCGCACTGCAGGAGGAGCTCCTGTCGATGCGCGAGCAGCTCGGGTTGACGATCGTGCTGGTGACGCACGACGTGACCGAGGCGCTCCTGCTCGCCGATCGCATCGCCGTGATGGACGCAGGTCGCATCCTTCAGATCGGCCGCCCTTCCGAGCTCTTCGCGACGCCCGCCGACGAAGTCGTCGAGCGGCTGCTCGCCACGCCGCGCCGCCAGTCCGAACGTCTCCTTCGGATCCTCCACGTGAGTGAGGCGCGCCCGGAACGGGGCGACGCATGAACGCCGAACAGCTCTCGAACCAGCTCGCCCACTTCCCCGTCTACTTCGCCCACCATGTCCTGCTGACGGTCGCGGCGCTGCTCCTCGGCATCGTCTTCTCACTTCCGCTGGCGGGCTGGGCGATCCGCCGGCCCGCATTCGCCGCGCCGATGCTCGGCATCGCGAGCGTCGTGCAGACGATCCCCGGTCTGGCGCTGCTGGCCTTGATGGTGCCCCTGCTCGGACGCATCGGCGTCGTTCCGGCGCTGTTGGCACTCGTGCTCTACAGCATGCTTCCCGTGCTCCGGAACGCGGTGACTGGCGCGCTCGGCGTCGATCCCGACGTGATCGAGGCGGCCCGGGGCATCGGCATGACCGACTCGCAGATCCTCCTGCGCGTACGCTTCCCCCTCGCGACTCCGGTCATCGTCGCCGGCATTCGCACGGCCGCGGTCTGGACCGTCGGCATGGCGACCCTCTCGACGCCGGTCGGTGCGACGAGCCTCGGGAACTACATCTTCAGCGGCCTGCAGACGCAGAACACCGTCGCCATCCTGCTCGGCTGTTCGGGTGCCGCCGTCCTCGCGATCGTGTTGGACGGATTGATCCGACTGGCAGAGCTCTCGGCTTTGCGCCGGGACGCCAGGCTGGCCGCGCTCTCGCTGACGCTCTTCGTCGCGGGCGTCGCACTCGCGCTCGCACCACTCGTCGCGGAGACCCTGTCGCACGCGAACCGTCCCAGGGTCGTGGTGGGCGCCAAGACCTTCACGGAGCAGTACATCCTCGCCGCGCTCATCGCCGATCGCCTCGAAGCGGCCGGCTTCGAGGTCGGCATCCGAGACGGTCTCGGCTCGACGGTGATCTTCGACGCTCTCCGGAACGACGAGATCGACGTCTACGTCGACTATTCCGGGACGATCTGGGCCAACCATCTCGGGCGCACCGAAACCCGGCCCTCCGACGTGGTCCTCGACGAAATCCGAGGCTGGCTCCGGCGGGAGCACGGAATCGTGACGCTCGGCGCGCTCGGCTTCGAGAACGCCTACGCGATCGCGATGACGCGCGAACGTGCGGCTGAGCTCTCGATCGAGACGCTCTCCGACCTCGCCGCGCGATCGCCGGAGCTCTCGATCGGCGGCGACTACGAATTCTTCGCCCGCCCCGAATGGCTCGCCGTACGCGGTCGCTATGCCATGCAGTTCCGGGAAGAGCGGAGCTTCGATTCGACGCTCATGTACGCCGCCGTCTCCCAGGGACACGTCGACGCCATCAGTGCGTTCTCGACCGACGGTCGCATCCCGGCGTATGGTCTCGTGGTGCTCGACGATCCGCTGTCGGTACTCCCACCCTATGACGCGGTCCTGCTCCTCTCGGCGTCCGCGGCCCGAAGACCGTCACTCGTCGCGGCGCTCGAGCCCCTCCTCGGCCAGATCGACGACGAGACGATGCGTGAAGCGAATCGCAGCGTGGATCTCGACGGGCGGAGTCCCGCCGTGATCGGTCGTTCCCTCTCCCGACGGCTGCCAAGCCCGGGACCCTGATCTAGACTCCGCCGAGGAGAGCGCGTGGCGAACCTGCAGACCGTTTCCCCGGACGTCCGTCCCGGATCCGGCTCGAGCCGAGCGAAGGATCCTCGCTCCCCGTCCGCCACGACGACGAACACGGGTCGACCGGCGGCGCGATACGACGAGATTCGAGGCCTCAGCGAATCGCTCTGTGCGCGCCTCACCCCCGAAGACTGCGTCGCACAGTCCATGCCGGACGCGAGTCCGGTGAAGTGGCATCTCGCGCACACCACGTGGTTCTTCGAGACCTTCCTCCTGAAGGAATTCGTGCGCGGCTATAAAGACTTCCATCCCCGATTCGGATTTCTCTTCAACTCGTACTACAACGGCAAGGGCCCGCGACACGCCCGACCCGCACGCGGGGTCCTGACGAGGCCGTCGCTCGAGGAGGTTCTCGCCTATCGAGCCCACGTCGACGCGCACGTGCTCGACCGACTCGATCGCATCGGGTCGACCCCCGACGGAGGCGTCGACGCCGAGAGCCTCCGCATCCTCGAGATCGGGCTGCATCACGAGCAACAGCATCAGGAGCTGATCCTGACCGACGTGAAGCACCTCTTCTCCCAGAACGCCCTCGCACCCGCTTATCGCGCTCCCCTCGCGCCGACCCGCTCGGCGCCGGACTCGCTCGGATGGAAGACGATCGCGGAGGGCGTGCGATCGATCGGTCATTCCGGCCTGGGATTCTCCTTCGACAACGAGCGCCCCGCCCATCGCGTCTTCCTCGAACCTTTTCGGATCGCGGATCGATTGATCACGAACGCCGAGTATCGCGAGTTCATTGCCGACGGCGGCTACCGGCGCCCGGAGCTGTGGCTCGACCTGGGATGGGCGACGGTCCAGCGAGAGGGCTGGCGGGCTCCGCTCTACTGGCGCGGCGGCGATGGCGACGCTTCCGAGTTCACCCTGGCCGGAGAACGCGAGCTCTGCGACGCAGAGCCCGTCGCGCACGTCAGCTTCTTCGAAGCCGACGCGTTCGCGCGTTGGGCCGGCGCGCGGCTGCCGACGGAGGCCGAATGGGAGGTCGCCTGTGGCGCTCGCGAGGTCTGCGGGCACTTCGTCGACGAAGGACGGCTCCATCCGAACGTCGCGGATCCGGGTCGCAGGCGCGATGTCGCGCGAGACGAAGCGGAGGGATCCGTCGACGACGGCCTGCGACAGCTCTTCGGTGATCTCTGGGAATGGACGAGCAGCAGCTACGACGCCTATCCCGGGTATCGACCGGACGAGGGCACCCTCGGCGAATACAACGGGAAGTTCATGTGCGACCAGCACGTGCTGCGCGGGGGGTCCTGTGCGAGCTCGCGATCGCACCTCCGAGCGAGCTATCGGAACTTCTTCCACGCGCCCGATCGCTGGCAGTTCTCTGGAATCAGACTCGCCAAGGAGTCCCCTTGAAACGACAGAACTCCGCCGCACGCGCCATGCCGCTCCACGATCTCCACCCCGAGCCCGACGACCTCCATGCCGAGGTGGTCGCGGGTCTGCGCGCCAGGCAGAAGACCCTGCCCTGTAAGTACCTCTACGACGCGCGGGGTTCGAAGCTCTTCGACCAGATCTGCGAGCTCGACGAGTACTATCCGACGCGTACCGAAGTGGGCATCCTGAGCGATCGCGCGACCGAGATCGCCGATGCGATCGGCCCCGAAGCGCTCGTGATCGAGCTCGGAAGCGGCAGCAGCACCAAGACGCACCGCTTGCTCCGCGCCCTCCGCTCTCCCGTCGGATACGTCCCGGTCGACATCTCGCGCGAGCACCTCACCGAGGCGGCCGATCGGATCGCGACCCGATTCCCGGACCTCCCCGTCTGGCCCGTCTGTGCCGATTTCAACGCCGAGATCGACCTGCCCGAGCACGGGATCGACGGAGGTCGTCGCTTGATCTTCTTCCCTGGATCCACGATCGGGAACTTCGACGAGCACGCCCGTCGGGCGCTCCTTCGTCGGATGCGGGATCTGTGCGAAGGCGGGCCGGGCCGACTCCTGATCGGAATCGATCTGATCAAGGACGTCGACGTCCTCGAGAGCGCCTACGATGACCGCGCGGGGGTGACCGCCGCCTTCAACCTGAATCTGCTCCACCGCCTGAATCGTGAGCTCGACTCCAACTTCGAGCCGGACCACTTCGAACACCGCGCCCGCTTCGATTCCGACGCATCCCGGATCGAGATGCATCTGGTCAGCCAGGTCGACCAGACCGTGGAGATCGACGGCGAGTCCTTCGCCTTCGAGTCCGGCGAGGTGATCTGTACGGAGCATTCCTACAAGTTCACCATAGACGGTTTCGCGAAGGTCGCCGCCGAAGCCGGCTGGTCGCTCGAGCGATCGTGGACGGATGCGGAGGATCTCTTTGCCATCCTGCTCTTCGTCCTGAACTAGCCCTACGCGCTAGCCGGGTTGTCCATTCAGGGCTCTCGGTTGGAGAAGGGGCCTCCACACGCCAGGCTCCAGCAGAACGGATCCCGACGTCATCCCACGCTTGCGAGCACCTCGACCTTCCGCATTGCAGCGGGGGCCTCCCTCGATTCCGATCCGCCCGATCCCATTCTGCGCAATCGGCTCGCCAGAACCTGCTTCGAGATCTCGCGCGAGCTGTTCGGCCCGTTCGCGACATGATTCGGGGATCCCTCGCCGCACGAGCAGAGATCCGAGGCGCCTCGCCGTCCTCCGCGGGCACACGAGGGGCGCGCTGTTTCGACGTACGCTCGCGCGCTCGGCTTCGTCTTGACCTCCCGCATGGACCCTGCCCGCCCGCGCTCGCTCCGAACGGGCCGGTCCGTCGAATGAATGCGATCCGATCATCGAAATACTTCGATCGACGGGCTGCTCCGCATTCGACGTGACCTCGTATTCGTTCGATCCATTCCTGAGCTTTGTGTTAGGCCTAAATCCGGATCGTGACGCCACCGATCCCCGACCCGTTCGAACGCCCGGGCCGCTCACGGATCCCGGCGCATCGAGCGACCTGGAGGTGGATGCCATGATCTCGACTGGACTCGCTTCGAATCGTTCGATCGCCATGTACCTGGCGGTCCTGATGCTCTTCGTCGGGGCCTGTCTCGAGGGAGGCGCGGACGACGACGGGGCGACGCTCGCGTCGATCGCCGTCGAGCCGGCGAGTCCGTCGGTCGCCATCGGCCTGCCCCAGCAGTTCACGGCCATGGGGACGTACAGCGACGGATCGACGCAGGATCTGACGGCGAGCGTCGTCTGGACCTCGTCGGACGAGCAGCACGCAACGATCGCGGGCGGGGGAATGGCCAGCACGGTCGCGCAGGGCGCGGCGACGATCAGTGCCAGCCAGGAGGGCGTGACCGGAACGACCGACCTGACGGTCGGGCCGCCGGTCGTCGTTTCGGTCGCCGTGACGCCCGAGACGGCCACCATCCCGGTCGGAGCGACGCAGCAGCTCACGGCCACGGCGATCTACTCGGACGGCAGCACGCAGGACGTCACGACACCGGCCCTCTGGTCCACCCGCTCGATCGAGCTCGAGATCGGCAACACGCTGTCGACCAAGGGTCTGGCGACCGCGCTGCTTCAGGGCACCGCGGGAGCCACCGCGCTCTACGACGGGATCCGATCGAACATCGCCGTCCTCACCCTGACCGCACCCGCGCTCGCCTCGATCACGATCAGCCCGACCGATCCGATCGTCGCCCTGGCTGCGACGCCGGCGTTCACGGCGACGGGGACCTACTCGAACGGCGCGACCGTCGACCTGACCGACGCGGTCGTTTGGACTTCGACCGACACAGGCGTCGCCACGATCGGCAACGCACAGGGTTCGTACGGCGTCGCCGATCCCGTCGCGGTCGGCTCGACCACGATCGGCGTCGAGTACGAGGGCGCCGAATGGCAGACGACGTCGCTCTCGGTCGACGTGCACGTCTGGACGGCGACGGCGCCCGCGCCCTTCGACGTGTTCGATCCTCTTCCTGTCGGCCAGGATGAGAACGGACGCGTCCTCGTGATGAGCACGTTCGATCACGCCGAGAGCGCCTTCTACGATCCGTCGACGGGGCAATGGTCGGCCATCGCCACCCCGCCTCTCGGGTTCCTCGAGTCCGTCGCCCTGGCGCCGCTTGCAGATCACGAGGTGCTGGTTGCGGGGGGATATTTCTTCTCGTTCGACGAGGAAACGCAGGAGCTCATCGAGGAGACGTTCGCTTCGGCCTCGATCTTCGACATGAATGCCGGGACCTGGCTGCCGACCACGAGCTTGAACGCGCCGCGTCGGAGCGCGGAGGCCTTGACGCTGTCGGACGGGCGCGTCCTCGTCTTCGGGGGAATGGACGGATCCTTCAATGCGCTTCGCGACGGCGAGCTCTACGACCCGGCCACGGGAACCTGGACGGTCGTGGACGAGACGTCGATCGATCTCTCGGCGGGCGAACATGCCGTCGCGGCGCTCGCGGACGGGCGTCTCTTCATCACCCGCGGTGCGATCACGGAGATCTTCGACCCGGCGACGGGAATCTGGACGGTCGTCTCGAACCCGGGCACGCCCCGCGAGAACGCGACGGCGACGACGCTCGAGGACGGCCGCGTGCTCCTGACGGGCGGCAACCCGCTTCCCTTCGGTGCGGCGTTGTCCAGCGCCGAGATCTACGACCCCGCGGCGGACGAGTGGGCCGCGACCGGGAACATGCGCGTCTCGGAGTGGAATCATGCCGCGACGCGATTGTCCGACGGGCGCGTCCTCGTCTCGGGTGGCCTGTCCGGATTCTTCGGCACCGCGAACGCGCATAGCGAGATCTTCGATCCCGCGAGCGGCAGCTGGTCCGACGAACCGGGCGACATGCAGCGCCGGCGCGGTGGGCATCGACTGATGACGATGACCGACGGACGGGTCTTCGCGATCGGTGGTGCGGGCTCCGGCGACTCGGATGCGAACCGGATCGCGGAGACCTGGCAATAGGACGGGCGGGAGGCAGGCTCTCGGCGCGCGGAGGGGCCCGAGTGTGCGGGTGCAGACCTGGGTTGGCATCCGGTCTCGGAATTCGTCGAGGCCGTCGGTCGATTCGAGATCGGAACCGATCGTGCGTGGCAGGAGTCTGCTGGCGAGGCCCTCGATTCAGAGGCGCGTCGGAAGTGAGCCAGGTCCCACGGTCTCGGGCTCGTCGAAGTCGTGGCCCAGCACTTCGGCGATCGCGCGGGTCAGGACCTCGAGGCTCACGGGCTTCTCGAGTGCCCGCCGGACGCCGGCTGCGCGCAGCTCCGAATCCTGGAGCGCGACGACGCGTCCCGTCAGGATCATCACGTTCAGGTCGGGCTGGAGCCGTCGGGCTTCGCGTGCGAGGGCGATGCCGTCCATGCCGGGCATCGTGAAGTCGGTGATCAGGAGATCGAAGGACTCGCCGCGCAGCCGTTCGAGCGCGGCGCCGGGGCCGACGGCGGATACGACCTGATACCCCGATCGTCTCAGCCTGCGCTCGCCGAGCTTCGCCAGCACCTCTTCGTCGTCCACGAAGAGCACGCGCTCGCCCCGACCCATCGGCACCGTCGCATCGACCCTCATCGCCCGTTCGGCCAGCTCCGCGACGGCGGGGAACAGACAGTGGACGCGCGTGCCCCGACCCGGCTCGCTCTCGATCCAGACTGCCCCGCCGTGATCGCGCATCACGCCGTGGACGGTCGCGAGGCCGAGGCCCGTTCCGGCGCCCGTCGGCTTGGTCGTGAAGAAGGGCTCGAAAGCCCGGGCGCGCGTCTGCTCGCTCATGCCGCTCCCATCGTCGGCGACGGTCATGCGGACGTAGGCGCCCTCCCGGATCCCGGGATTCGCGCGGACGAAGCTGTCCCGCGCGTAGAACGACTCGAGCGAGACGCGCAGCGTGCCCCCTTCCGGCATCGCGTGCGAGGCGTTCGTACCGAGATTCATGAGGATCATGTGCACCGAGCTGGGATCCGCGATCGCGGGATCCGGGCCGTCGAGGTCCAGCTCGATCTGCACCGAGGCGGGCAGGGCGGCACGCAGCAGGCGTGCGGCATCGCCGACGGTCTCGACGAGGTCGATCGAACCGAGGTTCAAGTCCTGCCGACGAGCGAATCGGAGGATGCGCGCGGTCACCTCCTTCCCGCGCTCGGCCGCCGCGGCCAGCTCGTCGAAGTCCGCGTCGAGGTCGCGCCCCGATCCGGCGTCCGCACGCAGGATCTCCGCGAACCCGAGGATCACGCTCAGGACGTTGTTGAAGTCGTGCGCGATGCCGCCGGCCAGCCGACCCAGCGCCTCCAGCTTCTGCGACTCGCGCAGGCGCTCCTCGAGCGCGTGGCGATCGGCCTCGGCGCGGCGTCGCTCCGTCACGTCGACGACCGATCCGAGGACGAGCAGGCCCTCGTCCGTCTCGATCGGATTGAGTCCGACATCGACGGGGACCTCGTGACCGTCCTTGTGGACGCCGTACAGCTCGCGGCCGGCGCCCATCGAACGCACGCCGGGCTGTGAGAAGAAGCCCGCCCGCCATGCGGGATGTGCGTCGCGATGCTGGGGCGGTACCAGGACCTCGATGCTCTTCCCGGTCAGCTCGCCCTCGGCATAGCCGAAGAGTCGCTCGACCTCGCGATTGGCGAGCAGGATCCGGCCGTCCGCGTCGACCATCAGCATTCCGCTCGGGGAGGACTCGACCGCGACGCGGAAGCGATGCTCCGCGCGCTTGCGGGCGGAGACGTCGACGACCGAACAGAGGACGAAGAATCCGTCGTCGGTCACGAGCGGTGTGAGTCCGACTTCGACGGGAATCTCGCCCCCGCCCTTGCATCGGGCGAAGAGGTCGCGTCCCTCGCCCATCCGGCGCTCGCTCGGCGACTCCTGGAATCGTGCGCGCCATTCGACGTGGGCGGTCCAGATGCGTTCGGGGATCAGGATCTCGACGGGCTGATCGAGCAGCTCCTCGCGTGCGAACCCGGACAAGCGCTCGATCTCGCGATTGACGAAGACGATGCGTCCGTCGGCATCGATCATCAGCAGTCCGCTGGGTGCGGAGTCGATCGCGATTCGCAGGTGCTCTTCCATCGGTCCGGCGGGTCTCGTCATGCGGTCTCCCGTGGCTCGGCGGATCGGCCGCTCGCCGGATCGGTCCGCTGCCCAGCCTACACCGGCTCGTGGCGACCGGCTCGTCGGACTTCGACGGCCGAGAGGCCCTGCTCGGCGGAGACGGCTCGCCCGTCCGGCCCGTACGGAGCCCGACTCGCTCGCGATGTGACTCATCCGTCATGCCGATGGATCTCCGTGGTGATCGAAGCGCCTCCACGAAGGGGTGTGCTCCCCTCCGCGGGGCCTACCCGTCAGAACCCCATGGAGCGCCCGCGCGAGCGCAAGAGTCCGGAACCGAGACCGCTCTGTCGCTCGGCTCCCTCGACGTCCCCCTCTGTGAAGGCCTTCACACGCCGACGTCGTCTGGCGGCGTACCCTGGCCGCTCTTCGCCCCATGAGGGCCACCCAGGAGCATCAGATGAACGTCTTGCGTCCCCGACTCCTCGGCCTGCTCGCGAGCAGCATCGCGCTCCTCGCCGCCGCGCCGGCTGCCTACGCCGCGGACGGCGTGCTCGAGATCAGCCAGGCCTGCGCGGCCGGCCCTGGCTGCTTTCCAGGGGATGCGCCGGGCTTTCCGGTCACGATCAGCTCCCTCGCCGGAAGCCACAGCTTCGCCCTCACGAGCGACATCGCGGTTCCCACGAATGCGGAGACGGCGATCGAGATCAGCCGCACGAACGTCTCGATCGATCTGCGGGGCTTCGAGATCGCCTGTCGGAACGCGATCGGCGTTCCCTGCGGCGGGGCCGACGATTCCACTCAGTTCGCGGGCGGCGACGGCATTCGGGTGACGAGCTCGTCTGTGGCGTACGTCGAGGTGCACGGCGGCTCGATCAACTCGATGGGGGACGATGGGCTCGAGCTCGGCGCGCACGCCTGGGTGCACGATTTGCGGACGATCGGGAATGGGGGCGTGGGGATCGGCACGAACGACAGCTCGGAGATTCGCGACTGCCAGATCCACGACAACGGATCCCACGGCATCTACAACCGCACGTCGGGCCGCTCGCGGGCGATCGGCAACTCGGTGATCGCAAACGGGGGCACCGGCCTGCAGATGATCCTCGAAGGGCTGTTGGCCGTCCTGAGCTACTACGACGAGAACGTCATCCTGAACAACGGGGGAGGCGTCGCCGCCGGCGCCTTCAGCGGCGGCGGGAATTTCTGTGGCGCCGGGGGCGGTTGCTGATCGGCCGCATGGCACGGAACGCGCCCCTTCCGATCTTCGGCTCGTGCTCTCCTGTTGGAGCGGAGGCATGCGGTCGGCCACACGAACCGAGCGGCACAGCCCCCTTCACCGCGGGTCCGGCCCCTTGTACGCTGCCGTTCATCGACGGCATGAGGGGGGCGAGCGAGACCATGGCCGGCCCGACGATCGCGGATCTTCCCGAGGCAGCACGGCGTCCCGTGCAATGGCGCCGTCTCCTCGCGGCACTGACTGCACTCCAGAAGGGCGACCCCGCACAGGCCGTGGACGGCGCCTATACCGTCCAGGACGCGATCGGCGGCGCGAGCGACGAGCGCATGCTCGTGCGGCTCCTCGAGACGCCGGAAGGCCGCACCCTCGCGAAGGAGCGCAGCTCGTTGCCGGCCGTGCTCGGGGATCGCGCGGCCTTGCGGCGGCTGCCCGAGGGCTCCTTCGGGCGCGTCTACGCGAGCTTCTGCGATCGCAACGGGATCGACGCGCACGCCCTCGTCGACGCGAGCCACCGCATGTCGCGAGACTACGAAAGCCTCGATCCTGTGCGGCAATGGTGGAGCGATCGGCTGACGGTGATCCACGACCTGTCGCACGTGCTCGCGGGCTACGACACCTCGGTTGCGGGGGAGGCGGCGCTGATGTGCTTCTTCCTCGCACAGCGGGTGAACGATCGGGCCGTCCCGATCTTCGTGCCGATGGCGATCGCGAGTGGTCAGATCGACTGGCGAATCGCCCGTCAGGCCATCCGCCGCGGGGCCCGCGCCGACTGGGTCAGCCTGCAGCCCTTCGAGTCGCTGCTGGGCGAGCCCCTCGCGTGGGTGCGCGAGCGGCTTCGCATCGAGGCGCCGCAGCGGGCGCATCCGCGGCCTTCGAAGTCGGACCTGCTGATGCTCGAGGAACACGCGGTCTGAGGGCGGGGCGGGCCCTGCCAAACTAGCGCGGACGCCGGGTGGGACTTCCGTCGTCTTCATCCCGAGTTACATCACGATGGTGCCTGTCCTGTGCCGGCACCCGGGACGCTTTCGTGCCATTCTCGCCGCCACGTCTCGAGACCGACCCGAAACGGAGGTTCGCCCATGCCGCACATCGTTCTCGTCCATGGCGCCTTTCACGGTCCCTGGTGCTTCGAGCCCCTGATCGCTCCGCTGCGCGAGCGCGGTCTGACCGCGACGACGCCCGAGCTGCCTTTGACCTCGCTCGAGGAAGACGTCGCCGCCGTTCGGCGCGTCCTCGATCTCCTGGCCGCGGACCGCGCGGCGCGAGGAGACGAAGCGCCCGTCCTCCTCCTCGGCCATTCCTATGGCGGCGCCGTCATCTCTGCCGCCGGTGAGCATCCGCTCGTCGGGCGCCTCGTGCTGCTATGCGCCCTCGCGCCGGACGACGGAGAGGCTCCGAACGGTGGGCCCGTCGAGATCGATGCCCCTTTCCTCGCCGCCCTGCGTGGCCGCGACGACGGCACGCTCGAAGTCGACGCGGCGCTCGCGGGCCCGCTCTTCTATCCGGACGCCTCGCCCGCCGCCGCAGCCGAAGCGGTCTCGAAGCTGCGTGCGGGCGTGACGGGTCGCCCCGGCGAGCGCATCGAACGCACGGCCTGGCGCCGCCGCCCGACCGACTACGTCGTCTGCGCCGCCGACCCAATCCTCCTGCCCCAGTCCCAGCGCGCGCTCGCGGCGCGTACGGGCGCGAAGGTCCACGAGATCCCGGGTGACCACTCGCCCTTCCTCGCGCGGCCGGAGATGCTGGCCGACCTGCTCGCGCGGATTGCCGGAAGCGCCTGACACCGAATGCGTTCGGTCGTCCCGATCGGGTCGAACGCCACCACGGGTGCGGCGTCCCGCCTCGGTGTTCCAAGCGCGCAGCGCCGTCAGCGGCAGCGTGCTGGCAGCGGGGATGCGGGTGCGACCGCTCGGCCGGCTCGAGCCGCCGAGACGTTCGCAATCGCGACTGGACTTCCCCCCACGTGTCGGTGTAGAACTGTTCGACTCGATCGAGTCCGGCTTCCGGGGCGCGGCTGCTCCCCGGTCGAGTGCTCGTACGAAGGGGAAAGGCCCACGACCGGTGCGATCGAGCCAACGAATGTCGCGCCCTTCCGATCTCCCGAATGCCTGCGCGCGGGCCCTCGCCCGGGCCGCGCGCGCATCCGGGGCGGGCTCGCGTCGTCAGGTGCGGGCGGCGGCGCGCCGCTTCGTGCGTCGACATCGGCGAGATGCCGCCTACCTGCGCGCGGTCCTCCGCGGAGTGGCGGCGAGCTCGGCCCTCGCTCTGGCGCTGCTGGGTCTCGGGCCGCGGGGCGCCGCGGCCCAGGCGAGCTTCGATCCGATCGCGGCGCCCGCCAATCCGCTCGAAGCGTTCACGACCTTCCAATGGCCGACCTTCGTCGACCTCGACGGGGACCGCGACCTCGACCTCGTCGCGGCGCAGGGCGGAGCCTTCCGCTACTTCGAGAACGTGGGCCTCCCGGCGCGCCCCGACTACGTCGAGCGGACGGGCGTCTCGAATCCCCTCTCCGGCGCGACGCCCCCCGCTTTCTCGAGGCTCTCGTTCGGCGACCTCGATCAGGACGGCGACTTCGACCTGATCGCGGGCCAACAGCTCGGCGGATTCAGCTACTACGAGAATACGGGCACCGCGACGAACGCCTCGTTCGTCGAGCGGACGGGCGCCGCGAACCCCCTCGACGGAGAGACCGTCGGCTCCTCCTTTTCTGCGCCGGTCCTCGTCGATCTCGATTCCGACGGCGACCTCGACCTCGTCTCGGGTGCCTATACGACTCCCTACCACCACTACTTCGAGAATACGGGCGGCCCGACGGCTCCCGTCTTCGTTCGTCGGACGGGGGCCGCCAATCCGATGGATGGCCTGACCGGCGGCGGCGGCTACCGATCGGTTCCGGCCTTCGCCGACCTCGACGCCGATGGCGATCTCGACATGATCACCGGCTACGAGTTCTCGTACCTCTTCGGATACCAGGTCTCCGAGAACGTGGGCACGACGACGAGTCCCGCCTTCGTCTCCTGGACCGGCGTCTCGCCCAATCCGGTCCCCGACATTCGCGGGCGCTACCTGGCACCCGTCTTCGCCGATGTCGACGGGGACGGAGACGAGGATCTCGTCTCCGGGCAGATCTCCGGCGCTCCGCTCTTCCATCAGCGCGCGGGCAGCGCCACGGCCCCCCCGTTCTTCGTCGAGCGAACCGGAACGGAGCTCCTGATCGTCAACCACCGCGGCCGCGGACCCACCTTCGGCGATGTCGACGGGGATGGCGACCTCGACGTCGTCGTGATGCCCAGTCAGGGAAGCTTCCTCTCGTACCTCGAGAACGTCGACAGTCGCACGCGCCCGCTCTACGTCGAGCGCGTCGGTGCGGCCGATCCATTCGATGCCGTCGTCCCGGGACTGCCGGCTCTCGGTGATCTCGACGGGGATGGCGATCCCGACCTCACCACGAGCATCGCCTACTACGAGAACCAGGACTCGGCGACGAGCCCCGACTTCGTCCGACTCCTCGGCACGGCCAATCCGTTCGATGGAATGGGCGTCGGCTCGCCGACGCTCGGCGACCTCGACGCGGACGGCGATCTCGACCTGATCGGAGGCCTGGGGGACGGAACCTTCGTCTACCTCGAGAACACGGGAACGGCGGTCGCCCCGCTCTTCGTTTCGCGCACGGGCCCGCTCAATCCGCTCGACGGTCAGGATGTCGGGCTCGTTGCGGTCCCGACGCTCGGGGATGTCGACCTCGACGGGGACCTCGACCTCGTGGTCGGCGAGTATTTCGCCAGCTTCCGATATTTCGAGAACGTCGGGAGTGCTATCAGCCCGAGCTTCGTCCTCCGGGTCGGCGCGGCCGACCCGCTCGACGGCGAGAACGTCGGTACGACCTACCTGGCGACGGCCGCGCTCGCGGACTTCGATGGCGACGGGGACCTCGATCTGCTCGCAACCAACGAGTATGGCTTCTACCGCGTCTACGAGAACACGCTGATCCGGCCGGCTCGGTCCGTCTTCGAGCCCTTCGGCTCCTTCGATCCGCTCGACGCGTTCGACGTCGGCGACGGCGCCTCGCCCACCCTCGGCGACCTCGACGCGGACGGCGACCTCGACCTGCTCGTCGCGCGGTCGGTCGGGACCTACGCCTACTACGAGAACACGGGGAGCGCGACGAGCCCCGTCCTCGTCGAACGGACCGGATTGGCGAATCCCCTCGACGGGGCGGCGGAGGGAGCCGTCGCGCATCCGGTCTTCGGCGACCTCGACGGCGACGGCGATCTCGACCTCGTCACGGGTCTCGCCGACGGCAGCTTCGTGTACCGGGAGAACGTCGCCGACGCGACGAGTCCGCTCTTCGTCGAGCGCGCGGGCGCGACCGATCCCTTCGATGGGCTCGCGGCCGGGACCAGCATCGCGCTACCGGCCCTCGGCGACCTCGACGGCGACGGCGATCTCGACCTCGTCGCCCGCGAGGCAACCGGCGCCTTCCACTACCTGGAGAACATCGGCAGCCGGACCGCCCCCGTCTTCGTCGCGCGCACCGGCCTCGAGAACCCCCTGCCGGTCGGGGCTCCCGAGGTCGGCCCGCCGGCGAAGCCGGCGCTGCTCGACTTCGACTCCGACGGCGATCTCGATCTCGTCACGGCGGCCGAAGCCGGCACGGTGCGCTTCTTCGAGAACACGGGCGGCGCGAAGAACCCCGCCTTCGTCGAGCGCACGGGCGTCGCCAACCCGCTCGACGGTCTGAACGTCGGTCCCGGCGCCGCCGCGAGCGCGGGCCACGTCGATCGCGACGGAAGCCCCGATCTCGTCTTCGGCGCTCTGGACGGGACCTTTCGCACGGTCTACGTCCCCGAGCCGGCGCCGGGTCTCCTGCTCGCCGCGGGACTCGCGCTGCTGCGCGGGCTCGAGCGGTTGCGCCGAGGTCGGCGCGGAGCGTGACCGGGTCGACCGCACCGTTCGCGATCCAGCACACGCCCGACGTGCCGGAGCTCCTGGCCGAGCTCGGCTGTTCGCTCGTCCTCACGACCCATCAGGCGGGCAAGGTCGTCGTCCTCGCCTCGGACGGCGAGCGCTTGATCCAGCTGCCCCGCACCTTCGAGGAGCCGATGGGGCTCGCGGTCGAGGGCGATCGGATGGCGATCGCCACGAAGGACGCGATCGTCCTGCTCGCCAACGAGCCGCGGCTCGCTGCCAGCCATCCGCGCCAGCAGGACACCTACGACGCGCTCTTCGTCCCCCGCTCGGTCCATTTCGTCGGCTCGCTCGCGGTCCACGACATGATCTGGACCCGAGAGGGGCTGCTCGGCGTCAACACGCTCTTCTCCTGCCTCTTCGAGCTCGATTCGCGCCACAGCTTCCGCCCGGTCTGGAAGCCGCCCTTCGTGTCCCGGCTCGCGCCCGAGGATCGCTGTCACCTGAACGGACTCGCGGCCGTCGAGGGCGAGCCACGTTATGCGACGGCGCTCGGTGCGACCGACACGGCAGGTGGCTGGAGGGCGGACAAGGAGCGGGGCGGACTGCTGATGCACGTGCCGAGCGGCGAGGTCGTCGTCGGCGGGCTCGCGATGCCGCACTCGCCGCGGGTCTACGACGGGACACTCTACGCGCTGCTCTCGGCGACGGGAGAGATCGTCGCAGTCGACGTCGAGCGGGGGCAGGTCGAGGTGGTGAATCGGGTCCCGGGCTTCGCACGCGGGCTCGCGCGCGAAGGAGACCATCTCTTCGTCGGCCACTCGCGCATCCGAGCGCAGCATACCTTCGGCGATCTCGCGCTCGCGGGTCGCAAGGAAGCCTTCTGCGGCGTCTCGATCTTCCATCTGCCAACGGGCGCCTTCGTCGGCGAGCTCCGCTACCTGCGGACCTGCGAAGAGATCTACGACGTGCAAGTCCTGCCCGGACTTCGTCGACCGGGCCTGCTCGGTCTCCACGACGACACCTACAAGCGGGCGCTCTCGCTGCCGGACCAGACCTTCTGGGCGCGGTTCGAGGACTGAGCGCCGGGTCGGCGCGACGCGGGACGGACTCGGCCCGCGTCAGAGATGTCGTTCGAGGAACGTGCCCAGCTTGCCGATCGCGTCGAGACTCTCGGGTACGTGCGGGGCCAACGACTGGAACACGTGCGTCAGGCCTTCGAAGATCGTCAACTCGACCTGCCCGCCCGCTTGGCGGATCCGGTCCGCGATCCGCGTCGAATCGTCGAGCAGCCTCTCCGCCGTACCGACCTGGATCGCGATCGCAGGGAGACCCGCGAGATCCCCATACAGCGGCGACGCCGTCGGTGTGCGCGGGTCGGCGCCGTTCAGGTAGAGCGACGCGGTCGCGAGGAGGTCCTCCCGACTCCGGATCATCGGATCGACGCGAGTCTCGACCGAATCCCCCGTCACCTCGAGGTCGGTCCAGGGCGAGAGCGCGATCGCCGCTTCGGGCAGGGGGCGACCCGAGTCGCGGAGCGCGATCAGCGAGGCGATCGCGAGACCACCACCCGCCGAGTCTCCGCCGATCGCGATCTTCTGCGGCTCGAATCGTCGGTCGAGCAGGAAGTCGTAGGCGGCGAGCACGTCTTCGAGCGCCGCCGGAAAGGGATGCTCGGGCGCCAGTCGATAGTCGATGATCAGTGCGCGGATACCGGCGGCCTCCGCGATCCGGGCGGCGAGCGAGCGATGGGTCGCGATCGATCCGAGCAGATAGCCGCCGCCATGGAGATAGAGCAGGACGCGACCGTCGTCGGACGGCGCACTGTGGAGCCACTCGCCCCCGACGCCGCCCGCTGTGATGGGATCGGCGACCCATCCATCCGGCAGCGCGGACATCGCGGTCATGGCTTCCATCTCGGCGCGCAATCGCGGAACGTCGAGGACCTCATCGGCCGACGGGAACAGGCCACCCTCGGAAAGGAGCTCGACGAACGCATCGTGTTCAGGGCTCGGCACGCTTCTGTCCTTCGTTATCGCGGCCGGCTCAATCCGCGTCGAACGCGCCTCTTGCGATCTCCGCGCGAAGCCATTCGATCGTCCGCGCAAGGGACTCGTCGTTGCCGTAGACCGGCTTGTAGCCGAGCTCCTCTCTCGCACGGGAGCCGTCGAAGGTGTGGTCGTGGCAGACGAGCCGGATGCTCGAGCGCGTGAGCGCCGGGGACCACTGGACGAAGGGACGGCAGAGGGCGGCGGCCGCCTCGACGATCGTGCCGAGCACGAGCAGCAGCGGATAGGGCACGGTCCGATTCCGTGGCGGAAGCGGATGCCCCACGGCCTCGAGGATCGGCTCCATGAACACGAAGAAGTTCTCGAGCGGCGAGTCGTCGACCACGAAGTAGCGAGCGCCCGACACCCGCTCGTCGCCGGCGAGCAGACGCTTCGTCGCGAGCACGTGGGCGTGCGCGACGTTGCCGACGTAGACGTGATGGAAGCGCGCGCGGCCGTTGCCGGGTCGGAAGCCGAGCTGTCCCGAGCGCACGACGCGCACCACGTTCGGCACGTGATAGGGGTCGCCCTCGCCGTACATGCCGGCGGGCCGCAACGCGCAGGTCCGGATCGGTGCGCTCGCGTGGCCCGGGTCGTTCGCCGCGAGCACGAGCTGCTCGGCCTGCGCCTTGGTCTCGGAGTAGAGGTTCAGGAAGCGTTCGGGAAAGGGGAACGTCTCGTCGACATCGACCACGGGACGACCGCCACAGACGACGTCCATCGAGCTCGTATAGACGAGCGCCTGGACGCCGTTCGCGCGACAGGCTTCGAGCACGCGCTCGGTCCCCGCGACGTTCACGGCGCGCAGGCGCGCGGGCGGCACGTGTCCCCAGTCGACCAGGGAGGCCGCGTGGATCACGGCGTCGACACCGCAACAGGCCTCGACGAGCGCCTGCCCGTCGACGACGTCGCCGCGGATCGCGATGACACCCGGCTCGTCGGGCTCGCCCGGCGCCCGGTCGAAGATCCGGATCTCCCGGAGCGGGCGGTCGGGGTCGCGGAGCTCGGGCAGGAGCTCCCGGACGAGGGCGCGGCCGAGAAAGCCGGCACCGCCGGTGACGAGGATCCGTTCGAGATGCGGCAAGCCTTTGTCCCCTCCCGCTGGGTGTTTCGGAAGCCAGAGGCGAGAGGACTTCGCCTCCCTGCCGCTACGGCGGACAGCTCGCGCCGCCGGCGATCGCATTGCAGTCGATGGTGACGCCGATGGAAGATACTTGATTCCCGTAGAGGACATTGCCACCAACTCCCGAGTTGATGGCACCAGTTGCTCCCACACCGTTGAAGGTCAGCTGATTGTTGACGATCAAGCCGCCAGTATTCGAGGTGCCATTGGTCTGCACTCCCACGGTGACATTGCTGGCAATCACGTTGCCCATGACGACGCCCCCGCCAATGGACGAAGGTGTGGCGCCGGATAGATTGATTCCCGTCGTGTTGCCCGAGGTCACCGATCCCGTCACCACAGAATTCGGTGCGTAGATTCCGGTGCTGTTCGAATCGGCGATCGAGTCGCGAACCCGACCGTATCCCGCGACTCGAATGCCCGTGAAGCCATTGGATCGAGCCAGGCTGTCCGCAACGAACCCGCTGAGTCCGACGACGATTCCGTCGACGCAGTTCTGCTCGGCGATCACGCCCTCCACGACGGAGTTGGGCGACAGCTCGAGATCGACTCCGTTGCCCGGCATGCCGCGAACGCGACCGTTGCGAACGATGGTTCCGCTCGTTCCGGCGTTCGGGACCCTGATGCCGGACCCAGGTCCGGGTTGAACGCTGCAGGTTCCACCGATCGGCTTCAGGGCCGGTCCTCGGATCGTGAAGCCACCGAGGTCGAGCGTGACGTCGATCGTCGAGATCTCGATCACGGTGATCGTCTGGTCGACGATCAGCTCGCTGGTCAGCAGGTAGCTGCCTGAAGTGGAGATCGTCACGGGAAATCCGGCGACGTCTCCCGAGAAGCATCCCGTCTGAACTGCACAGGTCTGATTGATTTCCAGGACGCCGTCGGAAGCAATGGCCGGGATGGTCACGAGCGAGAAAAGCAGAGCGAGCACGACCGCACGCATCGTCTGGACTCCAGTCCGACCCGCACCCCTGGCGTCGCATTATACCCGCGAAGTCCGGTGCAAAGGAAGTCGGGTTCCGGACGTTCGGAGCGCGTGCAGGCCATACCCGGTTCATGGCGTGCGCCTTGCGAGTCGTTTCCGGGAAAGCCCATGAACGAGACGAGCTTCGCCGGCTATCCCGTCACGCTCGCCAGCCGCTCGAGCGACAGGTCGAGGCGTTCGCCCAGCCAGAGCGGCCAGTCGCGATGTTCGGCCATCACGTCCTCCGTCACCGCGTGCACGAGGATCGACAGGCCGTTCTGGTTCAGCATCAGCCACGGCACCACGCTTCCGAAGGCCTCGGGCGGGAACGAGACCTGATACATGGGCGCGGGATGGACGACGATCGGTCGTTCGTGGACGCGCCCGAGGAGGACCGAGGGATGCTCGACGGCGATGGCCTGTCGGAGCGCGAGCGCGCGCGTGCGCTCTTCCGGGTCGCGGAAGTAGACGTGCGCGTGGAATGCCCGGATCGTCGTCCGTTCGGTCGGGCTGCTTGCGTCGTTCGGTTTCATGGGTCGATGCTCCATCGGCGGTGATCCCCGGCCGCGAGGCCCGGGATCACCGCCTTCCAGTGCCCGAGCCGATCGGTCACGCGCTCGTCGCCGACTCGAGGGACCGGCCGGGAGCCAGTCTCGTCGCGACCTTCGGCAGCGTGAAGCGCCCGGGTCCCTGAATCGCAATGGACGCGAGCACGACCGCCAGGGTGAGCGGGTACTCGATCCCACCGGCGCCCGCATCGAAGCCGCTGTGGGCCGTGGCCATCGCGACGACCATCGTCACGATCAGGGGCAGCGCGGCCAGACGAGCCAGGACGCCGGTCGCCAGGGCCAGTCCGCCCAGGAACTCCGTCGATCCGGCGAGCATCGCCGATGCGAGCGGGAACGGGATCCCGAGACTTGCCATCCAGCCCGCCGTGCCCTCGAGCCCATGCCCGCCGAAGACGCCGAAGAGCTTCTGGGCGCCGTGGAAGACGAATACGGCGGCGAGCACGCCGCGCAGGCCGAGCAGGGCAACATCCCGGAAACGCTCGTCATTCAGGGTCCGTTCGATTCGTTCGATCATATCCGTCCTCCTTGGCTCTTGCCGGGGGCGCCGGCCGACTCCCCTCGCGACGACTTCGTGCGGGAGCGGAGCGGACCGGACGCAGCAGAATCTAGAGGTCGAGGAAGATTTGATAATGGTGATCGATTCGAAGTAATAATCCCGAATATCGGGATGATCTCCGACTCATACCCCTCGGAGCGTGGTCCATGGGTGATCGACTGACGGAGATGCGGGTCTTCGTGCGCGTAGCGCGGCTCGGAAGCTTCGCCGCCGCCGCTCGCGAGCTTCGACTCTCCACCAGCGCCGCGAGCCGGCGGGTCTCGGAGCTCGAGCGCGCGCTCGGCGCCCGACTCATCCAGCGCACGACGCGGCAGCTCAAACTCACGGAAGAGGGCGCTGCCTACCTCGAGCGGAGCGAGCGGATCCTCGAGGAGATCGACGAGCTCGAGTCGACGCTGGCCGACCGTCGGGTGGCCCCGCGCGGTCGACTGCGGGTGGCGGCCGGCGTCTCGTTCGGTCAGGAGCAGATCCTACCGCTGCTCCCGGCCTTCCTCGCGCGCTACCCCGACCTCGTCGTCGAGCTCGAGCTCTCCGATCGCTTCGTCGACCTCGTGGCCGAGGGCATCGACGTCGCCATCCGCATCGGACGCCTGGCGGACTCGAGCCTCGTCGCGCGCCGCCTCGCGACCTCGCGCTCCGTACTTTGTGCGTCGCCGGCCTATCTCCGGCGCGCCGGCGATCCGGCGACGCCCGCCGAGCTGTCGCAGCATCCCTGCGTCGTCGATCGCAACGCTCCGCGAGCCTGGACGCTGGTAGGCGCGGATGGGAGCCATCAGGTCATGCCCGAAGGCCCGCTGCACGTGAACAGCGCCCATGCCGTGCGGGACGCCGTGCTCGCGGGCATCGGCATCGGCCTGGTTCCCCTGTTCGTCGCGGGGGCGAACCTCGCGGACGGCTCGCTCGCGCCCGTGCTCCCGTCGTTCAAGCTAGGCGCGGTCGGTGTCCACGCCGTCTACCCGCACACGCGTCAGCTCTCTCCGAAGGTCCGGCACTGGGTCGATCATCTCGCGGAGAGCTTCGGCGATCCGCCCGGATGGGAGCGCGGTCGGACTTCGGACGCGTCGGGCTAGGCCCGCGCGAGCCGGAGCTCGACGTCGAATCCGCCGTCGGGATGGTTCCGCGCCAACAGTCGACCACCCATCGACTCCGCCAGGCCGAGGGCGAGGGCGAGGCCGATGCCGGTTCCCTTGGTCTGGCGCGTGAGCTCGTCCTCCGCGCGATAAAAGGCCTCGAACACGAGGGGGAGCTTGTCCGGGTCGACACCCGGTCCATGGTCGCGGACGCGTATTGCGATCTCGGTCTCCAGGGCCTCGGCGACCACCTCGATCCGGGCTGGCTCGTGACCGCGGGCATATTTGATCGCGTTGTCGATCAGGTTGTAGAGGATCTGCGCCAGGGCATCGGGATCGTGGCGCGCGGCGGGGAGATCGGGTGGGAGGCGCAGGTCGATCTCGAAGCCCTGGGCACTCGCGTGGGGAGTGACGGTCGTGATCACGTCGCGGACGACCCGCGTGACGTCGCCGGACTCGAGGCACATGGCGCGTTGCTGCTTCTCCAGCTTGCTCCACTCGAGCACGTTGTTGATGAGGCGCGTCAGCCGCTCCGACTCGGTCGCGATCGTCGCGTAGTACTCGTGTCGCTTCGACTCGTCGGGGACCATGCCGTCCCGCAGCATCTCGCCGTACATGCGGATCGCGGTCAACGGCGTCTTCAGCTCGTGGGATACGGCGGCGGCGAAGTTCGAACGTCGCTCGGCGAAGTGGACGGCCGCCGCGACCGTTCGGTAGACGGCGTAGAGGCCGAGGGTGCTCGCGGTGACGAGCAGGGCCGAGAGCCAGCCGATGTTTCGCGCGTTGCCGGAGTCGTCGAGGGGCGAGATCGAGAGCTGGAGCGACAGACTCTCGAAGGGCTCCGCGAAGCGATAGGCGTAGACGTATCGGTCGGAGGGCAGGCCCTCGCGCGACTCCGCGGCCCGCGCATGGAGCCGGAGCAGGAGCGAGTCCCGCAGCTCGCTCTCGCCGAGGACCCGTCGCGTCAGCCAGGCGCCCAGGCCATCGATCGATACGACCAGCCCCTGCCGGACCGCGCGCCCCGCGTCGTCCAGCGCCGTGCGATAGAGGAGTAGGCGCTCGTCGTCGAGTCGCCCGCCGGAGAGTCGGGAAGGGGCGAAGACGATCGGCGCGGCGGCTGGACGCGGCGGGATCGCCTCGTGATCGGCGTCCGCGAGTCCGGACGCCTCGACGGCGACGGCGGGTAGCGGGGCCGCGGCCGTCGCCAGCCCGGGGGCGCTCTCGGCGATGGCTTCGGGCGTCGCTCGACGACGCGCGAGCTCCTTCTTGGCTTCCCGTTGCGGAGCGGCCGCGGCGTCTTCTCGCGCCTGCACCTTGGCGATCCGGCCGAGAGTCTCGAGTGCGCGGGTGCTCGAGTAGAGCGAGGCGTCGTCGGCCTCCGACTCCGTCTGCTCCCCGCTCCCGGCCTTGGCTCGCCCGGTCACGACGTCGATCGATTGCAGGTTGAGCGTCGCGCCCGGTGACGGCAGGACCACTTCGCTCGGGCTTCCATCCTTCTCGTCATCGGGGGACGCATCCGCGACCTCTCCGAGCCTCGTCAGACCCGCGTCTGCGGCCTTGCGAATCTCGGCCTCGAGGCCGGGCTCGCCGGCCGAGGTGCGGATCGCGCCGCGATCGTCGATCTCGAAATAGGCGCGAACGAAGTCCGGTCGTTCGTCCATCCACGGGACGCCGGAGGGCTGCTCACGGTAGGCGGCGACCGGTCGCGCCTGTTCCGCTCGCAGGAAGTCCGCCAGAGCGCCTTCCGCTTCGTCGAAGACGCGATTCGCGACGGCGGCATGCTCGAGCTCGCGTTCGCGGTCGAGCGTCGCGAGCGTGCGCAGGATCAGGAAGCCGAGGGTCGCAAGGAGCACGGCGGCGAGCAGGGCGAATCCGATCCGGACGCGACGCAGCACGACTAGCTCCCGAACCGGTAGCCCGCGCCACGCACCGTCTCGAGCAGCGACGCCGTGTCGCCGTCGAGCTTCTTGCGCAGCTTCGCGATCTGCATGTCGACGGTCCGGGTCTCGAGTCGATCCGGGTCGGGCGCCCGCCAGATCTCGGCGAGGAGCGTGCGGCGGCTGACGATCCGACCACGCTCGCGGAGGAAGAGCTCGAGGATCGCGAGCTCGCGACGGGTGAGGTCGATGCGCTGCGTGCCGTCGTCGGCGCGAAGGTTGCTCGGATCGATCCGCCACGGTCCGAAGTCGAAGCAGGCATCGCGCTCTTCACGGAGGCCACCCGAGCGCCGCAGGATCGCCTCGACCCGCGCGGTCAGCTCCGCCACGGAGAACGGCTTGGTCACGTAGTCGTCGGCGCCGCAGCGGAAGCCCTCGAGCACATCCTCCTCGCGGCCGCGGGCGGTCAGCATCAGCACGGGGACGTCCTCGCCCCGTGCTCGTAGCTCCCGACAGACCTCGTAGCCGCTGCGACCCGGCAGCATGATGTCGAGCAGGACGAGTGAGAACGCCCCGCCCAGCGCGAGCTCGAGTCCGCGGTCGCCGGTCGCCGCCTCGATCGGGGCATGGCCGTGATAGGCGAGGACGTCGCAGAGCCCGCGTCGGATCGCCTCTTCGTCCTCGACGACGAGGATGCGCGCCTTCTTGTCGTCGTCCGGTTGCTCGGCCACGACGGGAGTATCGGCGACTCCGCGGATCGGTTCCGTAAATCCTTTGTAAATCGCAAGCCCTCGAATTTACACACCTTTTGGAGCGATCCCCGTGCGACCGGCCGATCCTTCGCCGCGTCGCCCGGACTGGACCCGGCTGCGAACCCGACGACCGCGAACGAAAGGAGCCCCCCGTGTCCCTCTTCCGACGATTCCTCCATCTGGCCCGTGCGGACGCACACGGCGTCCTCGACTCGCTCGAAGACCGTGGCCTGCTCTTGCGTCAGTGCCTGCGCGAGGCCGAGCTCGAGCTGACGCGCAAGCGCAGTCGTCGGGACGAGCTCGACGCCGCGCTCCAGCTCATCGCCCGCCAGCACGAGCAGGTCGCGGCGCGCAGCGTGCAGCTCGATCAGGACGTGAAGCTGGCGCTCGAGCGCGGCGAGGAGGATCTCGCACGCTTCGCGATCCGCCGCTTGATCGCCCATCGCCGGCAGGCGGAAGGCCTCGACGAAGCGATTCGCGCGCATCGCGAGGAGCGCGAGCAGCTCGCGGCGAAGCTCGACGAGCAGGAGATCGAGCTCGAAGCCTTGCGCGATCGGGTCCGCCAGGCTCTCGCCCGGGAACGCGTCGCCGAGCGGGACGCCCGCGATCCCGAAGCCTGCGCAGCGACCGTGAAGGACGAGGAAGTCGAGATCGAGCTCCTTCGTCGCCGCGGGACCGCGCAGGAGGGGCGGGCATGAAGTATTCGACGACGTTCTCCGGAAGTCTCGCGTTCGCTGCGGCGGCAGGAGTCGCTGCACCGATCTTCCTCGCCGTCGCGGGTCCCCGGGTCGGTCACTCGAGCGCGCTCTCGCTCTATGCGCTCGTCGCCTCGGCGGCGTACGTCTTCGGTCTCGCGCCTCGGCCGACCATCGGGCTCGGCGCCGCGCTCGGTCTCGCACTCCCCGCGGTCGCACTCTGGCTCTTCGGTGGCTCGCCGGCCGAGGTGGCCTTCCTCTGCGCGGGCTTGATGGGGGTCCTGCGATCGACGTGGCTGCGTCGCGATCGGCGGCCGCAGGTCCACTTTGCCCGCGCCTTCGCGATCGAGATCGGGTTGCTCGGCGCCGGCCTCTGGCTCGGTGCCCGGGCGGGTCAGGGCTCCTTCTTCCCGATCGCGATGGGCGTCTGGAGCTTCTTCCTCGTCCAGAGCGCGTTCTGTCTGATCGGCGGTCCAGCGACCCGCGAAGCGCGGAGCGCTCCGCCGATCGACTCCGATCCCTTCGAGGCGGCCCTGCGCCGCGCGCGATCCCTGCTCCAGGAGGACCTGCTCGGCTGAAGTCCAGCCGGTGTGTCCGCCCACCCAGCCCACCTCGAGATCGAGAGCCTCTCGACCCGGGGTTCACGACAAGGAGTTCGACATGACCGAAGAGACCTTCCGACGAATCCGAGGAGCCCTCACCCGTCCAGGGGCGGCGAAGCTCGGCCTGCTCATGCTGCTTGCGCTCGCGACCGCGGTCGTTGCGCACGCGAGGTCGTGGTCGCAGTCGGTGGGCGACTCCGCCGCTACGGACCCGGTCCGCTTCGTACCCCCGATCGAGGCGAAGCGGCCGAGGATCGAGGCCGTATTCGTGCTCGACACGACGGGCTCGATGTCCGGCCTGATCGAAGGCGCGAAGCAGAAGATCTGGACGCTCGCGAGCGAGATGGCGAATGCGCGGAGTCAGCCGGAGATCCGGATCGGCCTCGTCGCCTACCGGGATCGCGGCGACGACTACGTGACCCGTCGCTTCGACCTCAGCCCGGACCTCGACGCGATGTATGCCGAGCTCATGCGCTTCTCGGCGGGCGGCGGTGGGGACGGGCCCGAGTCCGTCAACCAGGCGCTTCACGAGGCCTTGAACCAGATGGCGTGGACGACGGATGCGGGCGTCTATCGCGTCGTCTTCCTGGTCGGGGATGCGCCGCCGCACATGGACTACGAGCAGGACGTGCCCTACACCGAGACCGTGGCCCTCGCCGCGAAGCGCGGGATCGTGGTCAACGCGATCCAATGCGGGCAGGACGTGAACACGGCATCCGTCTGGAAGCGGATCGCCGGGCTCGCGCAGGGCGAGTACGCGGCGATCGCGCAGGATGGTGCGATGGTCGCGATGACGACGCCCGTCGACGGCGAGCTCGCCGCGCTCAACACGGAGCTCGCGGGGACGGCGCTCACCTGGGGCGCCGAGGCGGATCGCACCGAGCTGAAGGACAAGGTCGCACGCTCCCTCGAGGCCCCCGCGCCGGCCGCGGCCTCGCGACTCTCCTACCTGGCGAAGGCCGGAGGAAAGCTCAACTCGGGCCGCAGCGATCTGGTCGATGCGATCGAGCGCGGCGAAGCGGACCTCGACCGGATCGCGGAGGCGGAGCTACCCGAGGAGCTGCGCGGTCTGGCACGCAGCGAGCAGGAGGGCGTGATCGCCGAGCGCGCCGAGCGGCGCAAGTCGATCCAGGCGCGCATTTCCGAGCTCGTGAAGGAGCGCGATGCCTATCTCGTCGCCGAGCGCGAGCATCGCAAGGCCGAAGGCGCGGCCGACGGCTTCGACGACAAGGTGATCGGTGCGGTCAAGGAGCAGGCGGCGAAGGTGGGCATCCACTACTGACCGGGTGGATGGACCCGGCCGGGCGGCACCCGTCCGAGAGGCGGCGTTCGTGGTCCACGGAGCGATGGGTCCGGGGGGCATGGACGTCGCCGCACGGGCCCGGAGGCCGAGGCGATGGGGGCCTGACGGCCATGCGGAGGCCGACGAACGAGCGCGGCGAGCTCGTCTTCGAGTGCCGGGAGACCTCGTTCGGGGACGGAGGACCGGTGGAGGCGGGTCGCCTCCGAGAGGCCCGCGTCCAGGGTGTTCGCCACCGGTCGGAAGGCCCCGGGCTCCGGACGGGCGGATCGATTCCGCCGCAGCCGCCAGGACCGGAGCCCGTCGCCGTCGCGTCAGTCTTCCGAGCGCAGTCGCGCGACGGCGTCCTCGACGACGGTGCCTGCGAAGAAGTCGGGGCGGGCTTCGGTGTAGAAGCGAGCGACGTTCGCGAAGACGAAGTCACGGAAGGAGCCGCGATCGAGCCAACCGTGCTCGACGTTCTCCCAGGCCTCGCCGAGCACGTCGAGCATGTCGGGCACGTCCCAGTGGCCGATGTCCGAGCTGAAGAGGGCCCGAACCGGCCGCGCCAGCGGCGTGCGCGACGTGTCGAAGGCCGTCGCCGTCATGGGGTCGTCCGCCTCGCAACCGAAGGCGAAGTTGGGCAGGAAGCGATCCGCCAGCTCGTCGGCGGTCGTCACGGCGACGTGCTCGTAGTCGTCGAAGGGGCCGGCGGAGGCGAAGGAGCTGGCGGCCACGCCGCGCTCCCCGTCGCCTCGGGCGAGCAGTCGACTTCCGTACTTCTCGAAGAGCCGGGTCAATTCGGCCGTGTCGATCCGGGCGGGGTCGTAGCGTCGCACGACGTCGATGTTGCGCTTCTCCCAATGTCCGATCAGGTCGGCGAGCAGGCCGACGGCCCAGTGCACGCCGCCCTCGAGGAAGGCGATGCGCAGCCCCGGCACGCGACGCGTCACCCCGCCCAGCACGAGGGACTTGGCGAGGGCCTCGCCGGCGGCGCCGAAGTGGCCGATGTGGTTGTGGACGTAGCTCGACGGTGAGCGGCGGAAGCCGATGCCCATCGTGCCCGAGTGCGAGGCGAGGGCGACCCCGAGCTCGACCGCGCGCCGCCAGAAGGGGTCGTAGTCGTAGGCGCTGTCCAGCCCGTAGGTGTCGAACCAGACGTCGTAGGGTACGCGGGATCCGGCGGGTACGGGACGCTCGACGAAGCTCGGGATCATCGCCGTCTTGAACCCCAGCTCGAGCACGGCATGTTCGAGGGCTTCGATGCCCTCCTCGGGCGTGTGGAGCGGGATCACGGCCGCGGGCGTCATGCGATCCGCGTGTGCACCGAACATCTCCGCGCCGTAACGGTTCAGCGCGCGGCACGCACCGACCCGGCTGCTTTGCGTCCGCACGTGCGGGAAGATGAGTCCTGCACTCGGGTAGAGCACGGCGAAGTCGATGCCGATCTCGTCGAGCCGTTCGTAGAGCAGGTCCGGCAGGAGCGCCGTGGCGAAGTCGCGCGTGTTCTCGGCCGGAAGGGCCCACCAGGGTCCGCGCACCGTCCTACCCCTTCCGCGCTCGGCGGCGGGGATCCCTTCGATGCCGAGGGTGCCGGTGCCGCAGGCCGCGTCGCCGTAGAGTGCGATCGGATCGCCGAGGCCCTCCTCGGCGAGGAAGCCCGCCATCGCAGGCCCGTACTCGACGTAGTGTCCGTCGGCATCGATCACGGGATGGTCGAGCGTCGCACGGATCTCCCGTGCGCTCGGACTCGGGCTCGTCGTCGGCATGGCATGGCCTCCCGAACAGCTCGACGGACGCTAGCGCAGGCCGGATTCCGAGCCGCGCGGCGACGGGGAAGGGGGCGATTCCTCCTCCTCACAGGAGGGCATCGCGCCCCGAGACGCGCTAACGACTGGGCATGCAGAAACAATGCGTCTGGATCTTCTGGATCGGCTCCGTCGTCGCCATGGTGATCGGAAGCGGCTGGATCGCGACGGCCGGGCGGGTCGTATTCGGATTGCTCTTCGTCGCGCATCTCGTCGAGTTCCTCGTCAAGCGGTCGGTCTTCGAGCGCGCCGGCGGGTCGATGGGTCATCACTTCGTGCAGACGATGATCTACGGGCTCTTCCATTGGACGCCGATCGAGGAGCGGCTCGCGGCGGAAGAGGGCGAGCCGAAGGGCTGAGCGAGTCGACCCGCTGGCGAGGGGAGGGCTCTCGTGACCGAGGCCCCGTGCGTCGAGATCGGCCTGGGGCGGCTGCGGGGTCGCGCGAGCGGCGGCACGCGTCGCTTTCTCGGCATCCCCTTTGCGGCGCCTCCGGTCGGCCCGCTTCGGTTCGCCCCGCCCGCGCCGCCGCTTCCCTGGTCGGGTCTTCGCGAGGCGGACCGCTTCGGTCCGGCGCCGATCCAGCGGATCGACGATCTCTCCCTCGAGCTCGGCCTGCTCGTTGCGCATCCACAGAGCGAAGACTGTCTGCACCTGAACGTCTTTGCACCCGACGCAGAGCCTTCGCAAGGCCTGCGGCCCGTGATGGTCTGGCTGCACGGCGGCGCCTTCGCGAGCGGGACGGCGGCGGGTCCCGTCTACGATCCGAGTCGCCTCGCGCGCGAGGGCGACATCGTCGTCGTGACGCTCAACTATCGCGTAGGCGCGCTCGGCTTCCTCGGGGTGGGAAGCCCGAACGTCGGCCTCCAGGACCAGATGGCCGCGCTGCGCTTCGTGCGCGACGAGATCGCGGCCTTCGGCGGCGACCCCGGGAACGTCACGGTCTTCGGCGAATCGGCCGGCGCCGGCAGCATCGTCGCACTCCTCGCGACGCCGGGCGCGCGCGGCCTCTTCCGTCGCGCCATCGTCCAGAGCGCAGCCCCCGACGGCATGCTCTCGCGCGAGGAGGCCGACCTGCGGGTCGGGATCTTCTGCAAGGCGGCGGGCGACCCGGGACTCGACCTCGACGGGCTCCGCCGGCTCGCGCCCGAGGAGATCCTGAAGGCCCAGGTCCTCTGCCAGGAGCCCGGCCCGCGTCGGATCGGGATGTTCTTCGCGCCCGTCGTCGACGGCGAGCTCCTGCCCGAGCGCCCGCTCGACGCGATCGCCCGGGGATGCGCCCGCGACGTCGAGCTGATCATCGGGACGACCGCGCACGAGATGCAGCTCTACCACCTGAGCGACCTCTTTCCGCAGGTGCCGATGGAGCACATCCCTGCCGCGCTCGCACCGGGCTTGCCGGGGCCGCGCGATCGGGCGATCGCGGCGGCAAAGGAGCTGATGCGCTTCTACGAGGGCCCCGAGCTCGCCGACGAGAACCGCTACTTCGCCGCCGTGACCGACGCGAATCTCTTCGTGCCGGCGGCGCGACTCGCGGCGCAGCAGTCCCGTCATCAGTCCGCGACGTTCATGTACCGCTTCGACTGGACCTCGCCGATGCGGGACGGGCGTCTCGGGGCCTGTCATGCCCTCGATATTCCCTTCGCCCTCGGAGCCGTCGATCGGGTGCCGGCGTTCGCCGGAGCCGGCGACGACGCGCTCGCCGTCTCGCGGGCCATGCGTGCCGCGTGGGTCGCGTTCGCACGAACGGGGAGCCCTGCGTGCGCGGCGGTGGGGGAGTGGCCGGCCTACGAGCCGGAGGGTCGGCAGACGATGCTGATCGATCGGATCTGTCGGACGGTCCGGGATCCGGATGGCGAGAAGCGTCGGGCCTGGGCTCTCGCGCGCCTCGAGGGCGAGGCCTAGCGTCGGGCCGAGGGCGACCGTCCGGGAAGTTTCAACGGAGAGGAAGCGCCATGCATCTCGGTGCCTTCATGATGCCCTCCCACCCGCCGGAGCGGGGAATCGCGGAGGGCCTACGCTGGGATCTCGATCATCTCGCGCTGCTCGATCGACTCGGCTTCGAGGAGGCCTGGATCGGCGAGCACTACACGGCGCCCTGGGAGCCCTGTCCCGCGCCGGACCTGCTGATCGCCCAGGCCTTGATGCGCACCGAGAGGATGAAGCTCTGCCCCGGCGCCCATCTGCTGCCCTATCACAACCCCGTCGAGCTGGCGCATCGCGTCGCCTACCTCGATCACATGGCGCAGGGCCGGTACATGCTCGGCGTCGGCATCAGTGCTCTGGGCAGCGACCTGCAGCTCTTCGGTGTCGACGCGGAGCACGGCGAGAACCGCCGCATGACGCTCGAAGCGCTCGACGTGATGCTCCAGCTCTGGCACGACGGACCGCGCGCGATGCAGACCGAGCATTGGAAGATGGGCGCGGTCGAGACGGACTTCGACTTCCTGAAATACCACCTGCGTCCCTACCAGAAGCCGCATCCGCCGATCGGCATCGCCGGCCTGAGCCCGAACTCCGAGACGCTCAAGCTCGCCGGCGAGCGCGGCTTCCTGCCCCTCAGCATCTCGCTCAACCCGAAGCACACCGCCTCGCATTGGGCGTCGATCGAGGCGGGCGCGGCGCGCTCGGGCCGCACGCCGAACCGAAAGGACTGGCGCCTGGTCCGCGAGATCTACATCGCCGACACGGACGAGAAGGCACGCAAGCAGGTCCGGGAGGGGGCGATGGGCCGATGCTGGCGGGAGTACCTGCTGCCTTTCTACCTGGGCAACGGCTTCGTCGACCACTTCAAGGTCGACCCGGCCGACGCGGACTCGGAGGTGACCGTCGACTACCTGGTCGAGAAGAGCTGGTTCGTCGGCTCGACCTCGACCGTGATCGACAAGCTCGGACAGCTCCAGCACGACACGGGCGGATTCGGAGGCCTGCTCGTCATGACCTACGACTTCAGCACGGAGCAGGGCGCCTGGGAGGAGTCGCTGAATCGGCTGGTGGAGGACGTGCTGCCGCATTTCGCGTAGTGCGGCGTGTGCGGCGGCCCCGGCACCGTCGTGTCGCGCCGGGTCCAAGGGAGGGCTCCGGGTATGGGGCGGACGAGGGAAGCTCGACGGATCGGGTACATGCTCGGGGGGCTCGCCCTGCTGCTCGCACTGGGGCTGGTCGCGCTCTTCGCTGCCGCCGCGGAGGTGCCCGCCGTGGCGAACACGAGCCTCGCCGGGATGCTCGGGGTCGCCCTGGCAGGATTCGTCGCGATCGGTTTGCGTCGTCCGGCCGTGGGGGCGTCGCCTATCGTGATCGGCATACTCCTGGCGTTCGTGGTGATCCTGGCGGGCCTCGGAACCTTCCTGAACCGGGGGCTTGGCGCGATTCTGGGCGTCTGCACGATTCCGTCCGCCCTCGTCCTGCTCGCACAGACCTTCTCGGGGGAGAGGCGGACATGACGGATGAAGACGATGGGCCGAGGGATGTCTTCGGCCCGCTCTCGCTCGCGGGGCAGCTGACGGCGGCGCTCTGCTATGTGCTCGTGGGGAGCGGTCGCCTCGAGGAGATGTTCGGCACCGCGTCGATCGTGTTCCTGCTCGCCTTCTCCGGACTCGGCTTCGCTGCGCTCGCCGCAGCGGCGGTCTGCGCGATCGTGGGCTGGTTCCGCCGGGAGCCGAATCCGTGGCTACCGCTGATCGGTCCCGTCGTGGTGGGCGTGCTCTACTGGAAGCTCGACTACTGAACGGGCGATCGGAGCCCGATCCCGCGCTCTTTCGTCGGCTCTCGGATCGAGCCGATCGCAGCCCGCACCGGCGGAAGACGACTGGATTCGTTCCGGACGGAACCGCGCATGCGCACGTCGAACGACGGCGGATGGCTTCGCTCAGAGATCGAGACGTGGACCGAAGATTTCCCCTGCTGGTCTGCACTTCGAGTGACACTTTCCAGATTTCGATCACCTCCGCCTACATGGCATACCTCGCGTCGTGCGCCACGCAACGCCCGATCGCTCGCGTCCGGATCCGCCCGAAATAGCACGACGCCAGCCAACCCCGGACCGTCCCCGTCCGCCACGGAAAGCGCCGCCGCCCCAACACCTCCCGCACCGAAAGCGCCCGCGTCGCGATCCCCAACGCCTGTGCCGGCGTCCCCCGCCTCCGATTCTCCGACCGATCCTTCACGTAGTTCCGCCACACCGTCCAGATCGCCAGCCGATACAACGCGGACTGACGCCGCTTCGAGAACGCGATCGTCTCCCGCTTGTGATTCGCACTCGAGTGCCGGATCAGCAGATCCGACAGGTTCACGGGGAAGAGCGGATTCTCAAGCGTCCGAGCCAGCTTCGAGCTCGTCCGCGTGTGGACGAACGTACGGTCCCGGATCCGTGCGATCGCGCGTGGATAAGCCTGGTGCTCGTCGCTCCGAAGCACAACCGCCCCGCCCGGCGGCACGACCCGCCGCAGCAACTCCTCCACCCGCTTCCGCGTCGCCTGCGGGTCGGGCCTCCCGAACCTCCGCTCCAGAGCCTCTCTCTTGACGACCTGATAGGGCCGCATCGTGCCGCTCCGTCGAAGCCCCGCGTCGTTGAATCCGTAAACGAAGAGACTCTCGCCGCCGACGACGAGGTTCAGGTCCATCGGCCAGTACTGGCTGTGCTCGAAGGAGCGGAGTCCGTCGAGGACGAGGGGCTCGGTCGGGCACGACTTCGGTCGTCGCCTCTCATGGAAGAGCAGGCAATGGCGTCCGAGCCGGTCGCTCATCCTCCGGACGGTGGAGTGGGAGACGCCATACTCGCGGGCGATCTGTCGGAATCCGGAGCAGGCGACGAGACGGTGGAAGACGGGCTCGAGGAGCTCGGGTCTTCGGAGCCAGTAGCGAGTGGAGAAGGAGGCGGCGCTGAAGTAACGCCGGCAGCGTGAACACTGGTACTTCTGGACGCGATGGGGTCTTCGTCGGCGGAGGTAGTACCCCTTCTTGATGAAGCGCCAAGTAGTCGACTGCGAACGGGAATCGCAGTCGGCGTGGGGGCAGAACGGGGGGCGTCGGTAGGGGGAGAGATCATCCATCCCCGCTGACTACGCAGGTCGCGTGCCAGGGGAAATCTTCGGGCCACGTCTCAGAGATCGCCGAGTCGGCGCTCGACGCCCCGGCGTTGGGGAGCGGGCGCCGTGTAGTCGGCATCGAGCAGAACGATCGTGACGTAGCCCTCGGCCAGCGATGCCGCGTCCGAGCCCTCGACGTCGTCTCCCGAGCCGGCGGGTGCGCGGAACGCGGGCGCGTAGATTCCCGGCGCCCGCTCCTCGAATCCGAGACCGAATTGGGCACGCGTTCCCTGGACCCCGAAGCGTACGCCCTTCGTCTCTGCGAAGGGGATGCCCGGCACGTTCACGTTGAGGCGAGTGCCCGCCGGCAGCATGGGTCCCGCGCCGGCCGACGTCACCAGCCGGTCGATCACCTCGACGGCGAAGGCGGCCGTGTCCTCGAAGTGCTTGCGGTGGCCCGGCTCGCCCTCCTTGCCCAGCTCGTCCGCGCTCACCGCCAACGCCGGCATGCCTCCCATCGCGACGGCCGCAGTCGTCGCGCCGACCGTTCCCGAGATGCCCGTCGCCGAGCCGGCATTCGCGCCGGCGTTGGTCCCCGAGACCAGCAGATCGAAGGGGTCCTCCGGATCGGCCATCGCCGTCAGTCCGAGCAGGGCGCACGTCGCCGGCGATCCGTCGGCGCTGAACTCGTCCGTCGCCTCCTCGACGACCCGGATCGCGCCGAAGGTGATCGAGGCGCTGCTTCCGCTTCGATTGCCCTTCGGAGCCACGACCGTCACGCGATGCCCCGCACCGCGCAGAGCCTCCTTGAGCGTCTCGATCCCGACGGCACCGTAGCCGTCGTCGTTGGTCAGCAGGATGTGGAGTCGCGTGTCGACCGCCGCCGGCGGGACCGTCGTGCAGGACAGGGCGAGGAAGGCGATCAGCAGGCAGAGGACACGGTTCATGAACGACTCCTGGCATGGGGCTCCGCGAGGCGGGCATTCTAAGTCGCCTCGCATGGATTCGTCGATCTGCCGAGGTCTCGGACGCGTGAGCCCGCTTCCGGCGGACAGCGCGCCCTGAGCTCGACCACTGAGTGGGCGGGGGCGTCATCCGCCGCCCGATCGTCGGCCCTCCGATCGGGCCGATCGCCGCCCGCACCGGCGGATGACGACTCGATTCGCTCCGGGTGCGACCGGCATGCCGCTTGCTTCCCCCTTTCGGGGGGACCGAGCGACTGGTCTGGCGTCGAGTCCGGGCGATACTCGACCCCCGGGCCGGGCGGGGATCGGGGCCCCTCGACGAGGAAACGGACATGATGGGTGGCGCATTGCCGTTGGAAGGTCGACAGGACGCGCGCGCGCGTGGGCACCGGAAGGCGCCCCCGCCGCCTTCTGCGACGGAAGCGCCTGCGTCGACCTCGCCGCGTCGGCGCATGCAGCAGGCGCGCACCTACGCCGAGTGGAAGGAGGCCGCTCTCGCGGAGGACGAGCAGACCGGTGCGGCGCGCTGGCGGCAGGTCGATCGGAGTCGTCGCTACGACTACAAGGTGATCCGTCGTCGGATCGACGAGCTGCGATCGATCCGCGCCTCGGGTGACGCCCATCGCCTGCTCTTCTATCTGAACGAGGGCATCCATGGCAACACCGGCGGCATCGGCTCTGCGGCCCTCTACCGACGCGCACATTTCGGTACGAAGGACCTCGTCACGGACTACACCCGCGAGCTCGCCGGCGCGCTCGAGCAGCTCGCGGCCGTCGACGAGGGGACGATCTCCTTTCCCGAGAAGCTCGAGTTCTTCCGTCGTGCGAGTCATTGCTTCGGGCGGACGGCGATGATGTTCTCGGGGGGTGGCGCGCTCGGACTCTTCCACGTCGGCGTGAGTCGGGCGCTGATCGAGCAGAAGCTCCTGCCCTCGATCCTCTCCGGCGCCAGCGCCGGGGCGATCGTCGCGGCCATCCTCGGCACGCATGGCGACGACGAGCTGCTCGAGACCCTCGAGGCGCGCGCGGTCGTCGAGGGCTTCATGGGTCTCTCCGAGAGCAGTATCGAGCTCTTGAAGGGCAACCGGCGCATGGGCATCGACGACCTCCGGCATTTCGTCGAGCACCATATCCCCGACTGGACCTTCCAGGAAGCCTTCGAGCGGACCGGACGTCGACTCAACATCTCGATCTCACCGCGCGAGCTGCATCAACAATCGCGCCTGATGAATGCGATCACCTCGCCCAACGTGTTCATCCGCGAGACCGTCCTCGCCTCCTGCGCGATCCCGGGCATCTTTCCCCCGGTCACCCTCGCGGCCCGGAACCGACTCGGCGAGCGACAGCCCTACGTCGCGTCGCGGCAATGGGTGGACGGGTCGGTCACGAACGACCTCCCGGCCAATCGGCTGATCCGCCTCTACGGCGTGAACCATTTCATGACGAGCCAGACGAATCCCGTGATCCTCTGGTCCCTGAGCGACGCGCGGGCGCAGGAGAGCCTCTCCGGACAGCTCTGGCAGATCGGGCAGAACGCGAGCCGGGAGTGGCTGCGCGCGACCTATCCCCTGGCGATGCAGCTCACCAAGCGTTTCTACCCTTTCAACCTCGTGACGCGCATGGCCTACAGCGTCGCGACCCAGGACTACACGGCGGACATCAACATCCTGCCCCGTCGCCGCTTCTGGAATCCCGCCAAGCTGCTCGCCGTGCTGTCCGAGGACGAGACGCGGACGATGATCCACGAGGGCGAGGCGGCGACCTGGCCGAAGCTCGAGCGGATCCGGAACTGTACCCGCGTGAGCCGCACGCTGGACCGGATCCTGGGCGGGATGGAGGAGCGGAGCCTGCGGGCTTCGGGCTGAGGGGCCCGCCCGGCCTAACGGCTCCGAGCTTCCATGGCCCGCCCGGCCAGAACGAGGTGCCCGGCCGCCCACCCGAAGCACAGCACGGCACCCACGAGGGCCGGGCGCAGCGAGTCGCCCGCCCGACTCGCGGCGCCGAGGTCGGCGGCCCAGCCGACGAGCGGCGGTGCGATCCCCAGTCCGAAGGCCGTCACGAGCAATGAGATCGTGGCGGCGGCCATCGAGCGGGCATTCGGCGGGGCGATGCCCTGGACCGCCGTGAAGACCGGTCCGATCACCATCGCGCCGAGGAAGGAAGCGACCGCGAGGAAGGCGACGCTCGAGGCATGCGTGCGTGCGGTCGCGAAGCCGATGGCCGGGCCGAGCGCTGCGGCGCAGGCGATCGCCGGGATCCAGACCAGCCAGCGCACGTCGCGCGCGCTCTGGCGATCGGCGAGCCGACCGGCGAGCAGGATGCCCGCCGCGTTCGCGGGACCGGTCGCGAGGGCGAGGGTCGTGCCGACTTCGCCGCTGCCGAGATCGAAGGCACGCATCCAGAGCGGGGCCGACCAGATCAGGAGGGCGTAGTTCGCGACGGCGGCGAGCGCACCCGCGAGCGCCAGATGCCGGAACGGAGCGAGCCGAAGCAGCATCCGGAGCGCCGCCGTCAAGGGAAGCGCGGTCCATCGTCCGCCCGTCCCGTCGGCCGCCCCCCGTTCGGGCTCGACGAAGCTGAGTCGGATCGTGAGTGCGAGGGCGATGCCCGGGAGGCCGAAGAGCCAGAAGGCCGTGCGCCAGCCCCAGAGCTCGGCGATCCAGCCTCCGCCCGCGTAGGCGATCATCTGTCCGATCGGGCCGGCGAGCACCAGCATCGAGAGCGCCGTCGCGCGGCGTGCGCTCGGGTAGAGATCGGAGACGAGCGAATGCGACGCCGGCACGGCCGTCGCCTCGCCCACGCCGAGACCCAGTCGGATCCAGAACATCTCCCCGAAGCTCCGCGCGAGCCCCGTCAACACGGTCAGCGCGCTCCAGACGCCGAGGCCCCAGGCGATCAGCGATCGCCGCGAGTGACGATCCGCGAGGCTCGCGATCGGGATCATCGCGACGACGTGCAGCAGCGCGAAGGAGGTGCCCGTCAAGAGCCCCATCGCCGCGTCGGAGACGTCGAGGTCACGCTTGATCGGCTCGATCAGGATGGCCAGCATCTGGCGGTCGATGACGTTCAACATCATCACGAGCGAGAGCACGAAGAGGGTGTAACCCGGTCTGGGCAGGCGGTCGCTCGGCACGGGGCGTGGGGCCTAACGCGGGGCGATCTCGGAGGCAGCGACGGCGCGGTCGCTCTCGCTGGGCGCCTCGTAGTCCGGGAGCGGGATCAGCAGGTCGGCCGAGACGGTGACCTGATAGAGGAGGCGCGAGCCCGCGAAGTCGGGCACGACGTAGTGCTGGACGGCGCGGTTGTCCCAGACCGCGATCGCGCCGGGGCTCCAGTGGTAGCGGAGCGAGAAGCTCGGCTTCTGGGTCAGCTGCTGCAGTCGTGCGAGGAGCATGGCGGCGTCCTCCGGCACGAGCTCGACGAAGTCCTGGACGTGGTGCGCGCTGTAGAAGAGGCCCTTTCGGCCGGTCTCGGGGTGGGTCCCGACGAGGGGGAACCAGGCCTCGTCGCGGTTGCGGCCGGCGTTGCCCGTGTTGCGATGGATCGCCGTGAGGCCGTCGAGGAGTCGCTTCACGGGCTCGGAGAAGCTCTCGTAGATGCGATAGGCGTTGACGAAGATCGTGTCGCCACCGCCGTCCGCCGCGGTCTCGACCATGTTGAGCGAGCAGATGCCGCAGGGCAGGAAGTCCGGTTGATAGTCGCAGTGCCAGACGGCGGAGACGCCGGCGGCGGGCGTGATGATCACGACCTCCTCGTCGCTGTCTTCGAGGACGCGGGGTCGCTCGGGGTGCTTCTCCACCTCCCCGAAATGACGCATCAACGCGCGCTGCTCGTCGGGGGAGAGATGCTGGTCGGGGAAGACGAGCACCAGTCGTTCGAGGAACAGGGCCCGGAGCTCCGCGACGGTCGCCGCGTCGAGGTCCTTGCGCAGATCGAGTCCCGAGACGAGCGTCCCGAGCGATCCGCTCAGGGGGGCCGTCTTCGCTTCGTCCAGTCTCGACATGACCGCGTGCCTCCTCGGTCGGATAGGCTATCAAAGCGGGCTCGAGCATACGGACTCCGGATCCACCGCGTCGAGCCGCCTGCGTAGGAGACCAGCCCATGAATGGCGAGCAGCTCGAGATCGAGACCGCAGAAGGACGGGTGCCCGTCCACGTCTTCCATCCGACGACGGGGGATGGGCCCTGGCCGGCGGTCGTCTACCTGATGGACGGCATGGGGATCCGGCCGACGCTGCTGGCCTCGGCCGAGAAGCTCGCCCGCTTCGGGTACTTCGTGCTCGTGCCCGACCTCTACTACCGCTCCGGCGACTACGAGCCCCTCGATCACGCGACCCTCCAGGACGATCCCGTGCAGCAGGCGCGCGTGATGGAGATGGTCGCGCTCGTGACGAACGAGGGCGTGATGCGGGACCTCGCGGCCTTCTTCGACTTCTTCGACAGGCGGCCCGAGGCGGACGGGCGACGGATCGCCTGCGTCGGCTACTGCCTCGGCGGGCCGCTCGCGCTCTACGCCGCGGGCACCTACCCCGATCGCGTCGCAGTCGCCGCCTCGATCCACGGCGCGAACCTGGCGACCGATCGAGAGGACAGCCCGCATCTCCTCGCGGATCGGATGCGCGCCGAGCTCTACCTCGGCGTCGCCGAGCACGATCCCTACATCATTCCGGGCGAGACCGAGCGGATCGACGAAGCACTCCGGGAGGCGGGCGCGGACTACACCCTCGAACGCTACCCGGGCTGCCACCACGGCTTCGCGCTCGTCGGCGCGCATGGCTACGACGCGGAGGCGGACGAGCGTCATCGTCGCCGGCTGCTCGAGATGTTCGCCAAGCACCTGGGCTGAAGTTCGGCGCGGCGCACGAGTCGCGCGCAGGCAGAGGGAGATCGTACGATGGCCTTGAAGGAGTTCGTGGGGCAGCTGCCCGACCTGGAGATCGAGCGGGCGATCCGCCATACGATGGATCTCTACGCGCACTCGATGGACTACGGCGAGGAGGCGGTCTGGCGGGACTGCTTCACGGACGACGCGCTCTTCCTCGTCAACGACGCGCAGAAGGACTACGAGGAGATCTATCGCGTGCAGGGAAGCGAGCGGCTCGCGGCGTACATCGCGGCCTATCCCCGCCCGCCGGCGGTCCATGCGAAGCACGTCTGCAGCCAGGTCCTGATCCGGGTCGACGGCGGGACCGCGCGCGCGGAGAGCTTCTGGGTCGCCGTCAATTCGACCGGCGGACCGCAGGGCGGGGCGCCGAACATCATGGCCTTCGGCCGCTATCGGGACACACTGGTCGCCTGTCCGGATGGGCGGTGGCGATTCAGCGAGCGCATCTGCGAGACCGAGTCGGCGAACTGGCCGGAGCCGGGGACGTATACGGATCGGGAGAATTTCGCCGGGGCAAGCTAGGCGCGGCCGTACCAGACGAATCACTTCGACATCAGCAGGAATCCGATCAGCGCATCGTCGACGGGGAGGAGGATGTCGCTGAGCGCGTACCGCCCGTCTTCCACGCGAAAGACCCATTCGCTGGCGGTCGTCTGCTCGAGCAGGGTCTTCACGATCACGGTCCCGTCGGTCCCCTCGACGACGCACACCGCGAATCGAGCGCCGCGCGGATGCGTCACGTATGCAGGCGTGCCACATTCGGACAGCTTGCCGGCGGCCTCGACGAGATCGAAGTAGGCCTGAGCGGCGTTGTCGATGACGTTCAGGGCGAAGTCCGCGCGAATCTGGCGCGCGAGCGATTGCTCCAGGGGTTCGAGAGCGTCGGTCGCGGCCAGGCCGAGCTGCTCGCGATGCGATCGGAGATGGTCGATCACCCGTCGCTCGAGGCCATCCACCACCTCGTCGTAGAGGATCCGAGGCGTGCGGATCGCGCCGGACTCTCCGGCCCGAAGGAGGGCGCGCACCCGCTCGTACGAAAGCGGCAGATCCTCGTAAGCTGCCGTCATCTCGGCGACCAGGTCCGCCGCCGTCGCGACCGGGGCACTGACGGTCGGCACTGCCAGGAGCGTCGTGGCGAGCAGGAGTGCACGCCGTACGGATTGGCGTCGCCGAGAGTCTGCGTCGCCACCCGCTCTCGCACGCATTCCCGATGTCCTCCCTGGAGGTCGCCGCGCGACCGGGCCGGAAGGATACCGGCAGCATTCGCCGATCGGGCTCTCAGCCCCCTTTCGGACGGCCCTCCGGCCGCTCGCCGAGCCCTCGATCCGACGTATCATCCGCCGACCGCGATCGAGCCGGCCCGCCCCCCGCCCGCCCCCTTTGGCGCGTGGGTCCGCCGTCCCGCCCGATCGCGCCTCGCCCCGGGTCGCCCTCGATCCGGACCGACCCGAGAGGAATCGACCATGGACTTCCGCTGGCCCGACGAATACCTCGCCTTCCGAGACGAGGTCGAATCCTTCATCCACGAGTGGCGAACGCCCGAGCTCGCCGCCGAGATGCGCGAGCGCGAAGGCGCGGCCGGCCCGCTCACGCGCGAGTACTACAAGGCGCTCCAGGAGAAGGGCTGGATGCGGATGTGCTGGCCCGTCGAGATGGGCGGCGAAGGGCGGGATCCCCTCTACCAGTTCATCCTCGTCGAAACGATGGAGTACTGGCGCATGCCCTACGGCAACCTGACCTTCACGTCGGTCGCGCCGTCGATCGCGCAGTACGGCAACGAGCACCAGAAGAAGACCTACCTCCCGGGCATCTGGAACGGCGAGCTCACCTTCGCGATCGGCTACTCCGAGCCGAACGCCGGCACGGACCTCGCGGCACTTCGCACGAAGGGCGAGAAGGTCGACGGCGGCTGGAAGGTCAACGGGCAGAAGATCTGGACGTCGCTCGCGGCGCACTCGACGCACATCTGGCTCGCGACGCGAACCGATCCCGACTCGAAGCGGCACAAGGGCATCTCCGTCCTGATCGTGAATACGCACGCGCCCGGCGTGACGATCCGGCCGCTCAAGACGATGAGCGGGATGAGCACCTACGAGACCTTCTACGACGACGTCTTCGTGCCGGACGAGGACGTCGTGCCGCCGCTGCACGGCGGCTGGACGACGATCATGCACGCGCTGAACCACGAGCGCGTCGGGCTCTCGCCGACGAGCAACCTCGCGCGCAACTACGACGTCGTCGTCGATCACTACAAGAAGACGCGGCCCGAGAAGCTCCGGGATCCCGTGCTGCGCCGACAGCTGGCGGAGCTGCGCGTCGAGCTCGCGCGGCATCGCGCGCTCGCGATCCGCAATGCCGTCACGATCGCGTCGGGCGAGATCAAGCCCGGCGAGGCCTCGATGGCGAAGATCTCGGGCAGCGAGCTGCGCTACCGGATGTCGACGCTGCTCGTCGACGTGCTCGGTCGCGCGGGCGTGCTCGAGCGCGACGACCCGCGCTCGATCGAGCAGGCCCACGTGCAGGGCAACTACCTCTCCTCACCGATCCTGCGCTTCGGCGGCGGCACGAACGAGCTCCAGCGCAACATCATCGCCACCCGCCATCTCGGCATGACGCGCTAGGCGGAGGAACGCAGCCATGAATCCCGATTTCACCGAGACCCAGGGCCTCCTCCAGCACTCGATCCGGCAATACGTCGAGGCCGAGGTCGGCTTCGCCCATATCCGCGAGCTCGAGGAGAAGCGCCAGCCCGACCAGAA
>JACKFD010000001.1 GCA_020632655.1 Spirochaetaceae bacterium | reverse complement strand
ATCGGCGGCACGATCCGTCCGCCGGCCCGCCGCCGCGCAGCGAATTCGGCGTTCAGATAGGCGGGATCGAGCTCGCCCGTGAAGCCCGTCCACGCGACGACGTCGGCCTCGCCGAGCGTGCGTCCCAGACTCTCGCCGCGGGGACCGCGCTCGAGCATGTCGTCGGCGTAGAGGATGTCGGCCGTGGGCGGACGGCGGGGCGAGCCGATCTCGAGCAGCGGCGGCGGACTCGGGGCACCCAGCTCGTCCCGCGCCACGCTCACGCGGCCGGAGCAGGTGACCTCGCCGCGCTGATCGACGAGCTCGAAGTCCGTGTGGGGTCCGCTGCCCGCCCCGAGCCCCTCGGTCGCCATCCGATTCGTCTCGCGCAGGCGCAGCGCAAAGCGATCACCCTCGTGCACCGGTCGCCGGAAGCGGATCGAGTATCCGGCGAGCGAAGCCGCCGGGTCGCCCACGCCGAGACGTTCGGGCGCGTGCAGCGTGAGCGCGCCGAGTGACCAGGCCGCACTCAGCAGTCCGTGCGCGATCGTGCCCCGGCCTTCGCTCCCGGATGCGAAGCTTCGATCGAAGTGCATCCGCGCATGGTCGCCGGTCAGGCAGCCGAAGGTCGTGATGCAGGCGTGGGTGACGGTGCGATGGCCCAGCTCGGGCCCGAAAGGGACGTCCGCAGGCGCAGCATCCGCGGGGTGGCTCGGAGTTCGATCCTCGGGCATGGCCGGGAAGCTACCCCAGCCTCGCTTCCCGACGCCGATGAGGTCGGTGGCCCCGATATATCGTCGACACGCTGAAGTCTTTGCGGATGGGAGATGGTTCCGACCGTTCTCGATGCCCGTCGTCCTCCCGCGGGCGACCCGATCGATGCGGCGCGCGCACGTCGCCGCGCGCGAGAGTCCGCCCTGGCCGTGGCGAATCGGGTCGCGCGTCGGGTCGCTAGTCCGGAGCGAGACGACGAGCAGGCTCGACCTAGCGCTCACCCGCGTACGTCTGTCGACCAAGCCGTGGACGCCGAACACCGATCGGCCATACTCCCGCCCACGCGCTCGGTGGATCGAGGTGGGCCTCATGGACTTCGAGCAGCTGCGGATCTTCATGGTCCTCGCCGAGGAAGGCACTTTTCTCGGCGCCGCGAACCGCCTCGCGACGTCGCGATCGCGCGTACGTCGCAAGCTCGATCAGCTGGAGGCCGCCGCAGGGACGGCGCTGCTGCTGCGCGACCAGGGCAGCCTCCGTCCCACCCGGGCGGGCGAGGTGCTCGTCGCGCGGGGCAGCGTGCTGCTCGCCGCCGCGGACCAGTTGATCCGCAGCGTACACGACGTCGGCGTCGAGCCCTCCGGACGCCTGCGCATCGCCCTGCCGATCGGTCGCCCGCCGGACGGGTGGAGCCGAGCCTGTCACGCACTGCAGACCCATTACCCCGATCTCGAGATCGAGACCTACTCGAGCGCACGACCGACGGATCTCCTGCCCTCGCCCGCCGAGATCGCCCTCACCTTCGACGACGAGATCCCCGGCGGCTGCCACGGCGTCGCGGTCGGCGAGTTCCCGATGCGACTGCTGGCGAGCGAGACCTACCTCGCGCGGCACGGACATCCCGAGAAGCCCGAGGACCTCCGCCATCATCGCCTCGCCATCTGGCGCACCCACGGTCGCGACGCCGATCGGCTCCTGCTGTGCGACGGTCGCAGCCTCCGCGTGACCCCCGTCTTCGTGAGCGACGAGCCCCGCCTCGTCCATCGCGTCGCACTCTCCGGCGACGCGATCGCCTACCTGCCCGCACTACCCGACCTGATCGATCCCGCGCTCGAGTCGCTCCTCGCCGACGAGCTGGCGGGCTTCGTACGGGAGACGCTCGTGATCCCCGACGTGCTGGCCGACCTGCCACGGGTGCAGCGTTTCGTCGATCTGACCCGCAGCGCAGCGCCCGTAGCCCGGATCTGATCGGCTCGGCGCGGGCGCGCCGCGTCCGGCGCTCAGTCGAGCTCGGCGCCGCCGGTCGCGACGATGCGCTCGAATCGCGTGATGCGTCGTCGCTCGTCGTCGTCGATGCGCTCGAGCCAACGGCGGACGTAGTCGTAGTCGAGCGGCTCGCCGCACGCGAAGACGATGCCGGCGATGTCCCGCCAATCCTTGCCCCGATCGAAGGTGGCCTTGAAGACGATCAGGTCCTCGGGGCTCAGCACGTGGATCGGATCCCCGTAGAAGTCGACGCGGCGACGACGCTCCATCGCGCTGCGATGGAGCGCGTCGTAGGCGAAGAAGAGATCGACCGGTGTGGCGTCCCAGCGGATCCGGACCTGCTCGTCCCGATCGATCAGCGTGCGCAGACCGGGATTGGCGACGTCGGCCCCGAGCTCGGCGAGTACGGCGAGCACACGATCCGCCTCGGCGGCGCGGACGAACACGTTCAGATCGATGTCGTGGGTCGCGCGGATCGGCCCGTAGTAGGCGAGCGCCTGCGCGCCGCCGAAGGCGTGCGGCACGTCGGCCTGCGTGAGCCCGCGTTCGATCGCGACGATCTGTTCGTCGAGCAGCATGGCTCCCCCCCGAGCGACGGGCACACCCGCGCGACCCGGATCCCTCGGCTCACCCGAAGGCGGCACCCGAGCTGAAGCGGGGGAAGCCGGGCCCCGCCTCGACCTCTCGCACCGCGCGGGAGCGAGCGATCCGACTCGCCGTCCGCAACAGGCCTCGCAGTGCCCGACCCCGCGCGACCTCCTCCTCGCCGACCCAATCCACCACGTCCGCGAGATGCTCGGGCAGCGGAGCCGCCTGCCGCAGCGCGAGCTCGTCGCGCAGGAGCGTGACGAGCAGCGGATCGAGCGCATCGCCCCGCCGCAGCCGCGCGATCAGGGCCCGCGCACCGGTCGTCGATCGCTCGAGGCAGATCGGAATGCCCCGGGTGCGCGCGCGTTCGAGCAGCCCCTTGCGATCGAAGGGCCGCCGCGCCGCCAGGGCCGCCCGCTCCAGGACGTCCGCAGTCAGGACGCGCCGGAAGCGCGCGAGCGCGCGCTGGCGCGGCCGACCGCCGCGCGGCTCGCATTCACGGATCTCGAAGACGTCCCCTTGTCGTCGGATCGAGGCCATCGTGCCCTCCTCCCCTCGGCTGCCCCGGGCGCTGCCGGTCGGACGGGATAGTACTGACCAGTACTGGATCGGTCGAGCCGGGGGGCATGCTTGAGCCCCACGGGAACCGGGCCCCGGGTCGCATCCCCCGACCGCTCGCAGCCGTCGTCGTCTATCGTCGCGCCTCTTCTCTCCCACCGGAGGTCCTCGATGTCCGACGCGCCCGATCGCCCCGCCACCGACGCGCCCCGGCCCGCGCCCGAGGCCACGCTTCCCTCCGGCCCCTCGACCGGGACCGCTCTGAGTCGGCGGCGGTTCCTCGGCGGGGCGGCCGGCAGCGCAGCCGTGGGTGCGGCCGCTGTGCTGGGCTGCGCGCCCGAGGCGCCCTCGGGTGCGAGCGGACCGACCTGGGACCTCGAGGCCGACGTCGTCCTCGTCGGGACCGGGACCGGACTCGTCGGCGGTCTCGTCGCCGCCGTCTCGGGCGCACGCGTCGTCGCCCTCGAGAAGCGGGCGATCGTCGGCGGCAGCACGGGCCACTCGGGCGGTGTGCTCTGGATCCCGACCAACCGGGTGATGCGCGCAGAGGGCATCGAAGACTCGCGCGAGCAGGCCCTCGCCTATCTCACCCACCTCGCCCAGGGACAAGCCACGCCCGAGCTGGTCGAGGCCTTCCTCGACGCCGGTCCCGACATGGTCGACTTCGTCCAGGCGAACAGCCCGCTCTCCTTCCGCGTGTCGACGATCATGGGCGACAACGCCGACTACCATCCCGAATGGACCGGCGCCCTCAAGCGCGGCCGCAGCATCGAGCCGGTCACCGATCGCCAGGGCCTCTTCGGCCCCGAGCTGATCGATGGCCTGCGCCGCGGCTTCGAGGCCGCAGGCGGCGAGATCCTGACCGAGACGCCGGCCGTCCGACTCGTCACGCGGGATCGGGCGGACGGCACGCGGGAGGTGCTCGGCGTCGAGGCGCGCCGCGGAGACGCCCCCTTCTTCGTGCGTGCACGGCGGGGCGTTCACCTCGCGGCAGGCGGCTTCGACTGGGATTTCGACATGAAGCGCCACTTCCTGCGCGGGCCCACGACCTACACGCTCGGCGCGGGCGGCAATACGGGTGATGGCATCCGCATGGCCCAGGCGGCGGGAGCCGATCTCCGCAACATGAACGAGGTCTGGGGAATCAGCGTGTACAAGGGCGAGGCCGAGCCCGTGAAGGCCCATCGCATGGGTGCCACGCTGAACGCCGAGATCGAGAAGCGCGCCGCGGGTACGATCGTCGTGAACCGCTACGGCGAACGCTTCCACGACGAGGCCGCCGACTACGACACGACCTGGCGCAGCTACCACACCTGGGAGAACTGGGGCGAGCTCGGCTACCGCAACGTGCCCGCGTTCCTGCTCTTCGACTCGAAGCCGCGCCGAGACGGCACGGTCGCCGGTGCGAAGGCCGACCAGCCCCTGCCCGACTTCGTCGTCGAGGCGCCGAGCCTGGACGAGCTCGCGCGCAAGCTCGGCATCGATCCGCAGGGCCTCGCCCGGACCGTCGCGCGCTGGAACGCCTTCGCGGCCCAGGGCGAGGATCCCGACTTCCATCGCGGCGAGAGCCGCTACGACCGCTACGGCCAGGACGACAAGGGCATCACGCTGGCGCCCCTCGACCAGGCCCCCTTCTACGGGGCCGAGATCGCGCCCGCGGACATCGGCACCTGCGGCGGTGCCCGGGTGAATGCCCGCGCGCAGGTGCTCGACCCCTTCGGTCGCGTGCTGCCCGGACTCTACGCCTCGGGCAACAACGCGGGCATCGGGAGCCCGGGCTCGAGCTACGGGGGCGGCGGCGGCACGATCGGCCCCGCCATGACCTTCTCCTTCATCGCCGGCCGGGAGCTCGCCGCGGCCCCGGCGCGCGACTGAGCGCGAGAGGTCCCGCGCGCCCGCTCCGACCCACTCCGCTCCATTCCGAACGGGGACGCCGCCGTCGTCGCACGACGCGTGCGGTCCCCGCTCCGAGGTCCTGCATGCAACGAGTCCTGCGTCCGCTGATCCTCGCCCTGTTCGTCGTCCTCCTCGGCACGGGCTGCGCGCATCGTCTGAAGGGCCCGAATCACGGCGCCGAGGGCCCGGCCTGGGTCGCTGCGGGCGCCGACGCCCGGGCGGTCGTCCCCGCGGAGTCCGTCCGTGTCCACCATCGCGTCGTGATGATCGGCGACGCCGGCCTCTACCTCGAAGACGATCCGACCCTCGCCGCGCTCGGCCGCTGGGCCGGAGCCGTCGAGTCGAGCAGCGTCGTCTACCTCGGCGACAACGTCTACAACGACGGACTCACCGACGAAGACCGCGAGGCCGGCGAACGGATCCTCGCCCAGCAGCTCGCCGCGACCGACGTGCGCAAGATCGTGATTCCGGGCAACCACGACTGGGGCATGCTGCAGAAGGACCGCAACGCGAAGTCGATCCGCAACCAGCAGGCCTTCGTCGACGGCTGGCGCGACGGTCGCGCCGAGTTCGTCCCGAAGGACGGCTGCATGGGCCCGGTGACGCGCGTGCTGCGTGAGGCGTCGCCCGAGGTGCGCGCCGTCGTCCTCGTCGCACTCGACCCCACGCCCTGGCTGAACGAGCGCCTGCGCGCGGCGTGTCCGACACCCGAGACCCACGAGGGCGTGCTGGCGGCGCTCGAGGCCACGCTCGCCGAGCACGCGAGCGCCGACGTGATCGTCGCGACGCACTACCCCATGCGTACGGGCGGGCCCCACGGCGGACTGAGCTACGGATTCCTCGGCGACATGCTGGTGACGCCGATCGGCTGGATGCTCGGCGGACTCATGAACACCTACGAGACCGACTACGCCGACTGGATCGCCCGCACGCAGGCGGTGTTCCGGCGTCATCCGCCGACGCTCTACGCCGCCGGCCACGACCACAACCTGCAGCTGCTCGAAGCGGGAGACGTCGCCGGGCTCTACGTCGTGAGCGGCGCCGGCGCGCGGGAACGCGTCTCGACCGTGACCCATCTGCCGGAGACGATCTTCGCGCACGCCGCCGAGGGCTTCGTCGTGGTCGACTTCGGCACCCGGGACGGCCGGGCGTCGGTCGTGGTCAGCGTCGTCGAAGCGGCGAGCGAGGCGCCCGTCTTCCGCATGGAGCTGCTCGCCCCGACGCCCTGAGCGCCATGTCGGGCTGCCTCAGCTGTGATCCGGGAGATAGGTCCCGAAGAGGTCGCCGGCAACGGGATCCGAGGCCTGGGGCACGTCGTAATGCGTGCGGATCTCGACCGAGCCGTCGTCGCCGAAGCGATAGACCTCGATCGACTTCATGCGCTGCTCCTGCCCGTCCTTGCGGAAGATGTTCGTCATCACCCAGCCGACCTCGTTGCCGCAGACGAAGCGCGTCTCGGGATCGACGTAGAACTCGGTCTGCGGTTGGAAGAGGTCGTAGGGGTCGGCGCAGCAGGCCTCGAAGCCGCTGCGGGGCGGAGTGCCGACGGGGTCGACCATGACGAGGTTGCCCGGCGCGACGCTCTTCCAGTTGGCGACCCAGGCCGCCTTGTCACCCGAGTTCCAATGCTTCACGTAGCCCTCGGCCCAGGCCAGGAGCGCCTCTCGCGTCGGTACGGCCATCGTGATCCTCCCTGCGACGACCCCACGATCGTCGGCTGCTCGCCTGCCTCCGACCCCGCCACGATCCCGCCGGCGAGGCCACCCGCCCACCCGGCGTTCGGGACGGGCCCGCGAGTCTAGACGGCCTCCAGTCGGGCCGCCGTCGACTTGTGCCAGGGCGTGCCGGCGATCGGGTCGCGGTCCTCGAGGCGCGTGAGCTCGTTCGGCGCGATACCGCCCCGATCGCCGGCGGCGGGATGGGCGAGGCCGGTCCCGTTCGGGAGCGAGACGTGACCCGGCTGCATCCGATCACTCACCTCGATCCGCACCCGCGCCTCGCCGCGACGGGTCACGAGACGCGCCGGCCCACCGTCTGCGAGACCGAGCCGCGCCGCGTCCGCCGGGCTGATGCGCAGCGCGCCGTGCGCGTCCTTCCGCCGCCAGCCCGGATCGCGCAGGATCGTGTTCGCCGTGAACGAGCGCCGCTCCCCTGCCGAGAGCACCAGCGGAAACTCCGGGTCCCGATCGAGCCGAGCCCCTTGCGCGAGCCCGTCGAGCTCCTCGAAGAGCTCCGGCAGCGCGAGCTGGATACGACCGTTCGGCGTGGCGATCCGCGCGAGGCAATCCGACCAGTCGTCCACCGCGAAGACGAAGCCGTGGTCCGAAGCGAGCATGGCGTCGAAGAGCGCCTCGCCCGGGTCCTCCCCGGCCGCTCCGCCCAGGCCCGCGCGGCGCAGGGAGTCCGGAATGCGCTGGGCCGCGATCTGCGCGACGCCCCAGAGCGCCGCGGCCTCGGCGTAGCCCGCCGGCAGCCGGTCACCGATCGCCCGGTAGAGCACGACCGGCGCCAGTGCGAGGAAGCGCGGGTCCTCCGCGAGACGTGTGAAGAAGCCACGACGGAAGGCCTCACGCCCGTCCAGCCAGGCCTCCCGCAGCGCGTCGACCGCGTCCCGGGGCATCACCCCCATCGCCTCCGCCAGCCGTGCATGCAGCTCGGCCTCCGGGAACAGGCCCTCGGGCGGATCGAGCAGCGCGCGCCGCAGATGGAAGGCGTTGCGCGGGAACTCGAAGTTGAAGAACGTCGCCTCGGCCTTCTCGAATTGCGTCGCGACCGGCAGCACGTAGTCCGCGAGCCGGGCCGTCTCGGTCAGCGCGACGTCGACCACCACGAGCAGGTCGAGCGCCTCGAGGGCCTCGCGCATGCGCGGCCCGTCGGCGAGCGAGTGCGCCGGATTCGCCGCCTCGACGAACATCGCGCGGAAGCGCCGCGGATGATCCGTGAGGATCTCCTCGGGGATCACGTTGCACGGAACGAGTCCCGAGATGATCCGCGCCCCCGTGACGGGCGAGCGCTCGTCCCGCTCCCCGCTTCCCATCGTGAGCAGCGGCTGGAGCGACGTCACGGGATGCGCGCTGCCCGGGCGGCCGTAGTTTCCCGTTCCGTAGACCAGCAGTCGGTGCAGATAGCTCACGAGCGTCGAGTGGCGATTCATCTGGACGCCCAGGTCCTCGAAGAAGGCCACACTGCGAGCGTCCGCGATGCGTCTCGCCGCGGCGCGCACCTGCGACTCCGGCACACCGGCTCGCGCACAGTATTCGGCGATCGGAAGCGCCGCGAAATGCGGCCGAACGGTCTCGAGCCCGTCGCAATGCGCCTCGATCCAATCGTCTGCGAGGCGATCCTCCTGCACGAGCGCCGCGAACATCGCTGCCAGCAGCCAGGCATCTCCGCCCGGTGAAACCTGCAGATGCACGTCCGCGAGCTCCGCCGTCTCGGTCCGACGCGGATCGATCACGATCAGGCAGCGATCGGGATCCCGCGCGAGCTCGCGCAGCGTGACCCTTGCCCGGGGCAGGCCGTGCGAGAACCAGGGGTTCTTGCCGAGGAAGACGCCGACCTCGCAGTGCTCGAAGTCCGACCGCGTGAAGGTCCCGAGCATGCGGCCCGAGACCCAGGCCTCTCCGGTCTTCTCCTGCGCGAGGGCATTCGAGCGATAGCGCATGCCGAGGACGGCGCGCAGCGTGCGCGAGTAGGCCGCCGGGAGATGGTTGCCCTGCCCGCCACCGCCGTAGTAGAAGATCGACTCGCCCCCGTGCGCGTCGCGGATCGCCCTGAGGCGCTCTGCGACCTCCCGGATCGCCGTCTCCCAGTCGATCTCCTCGAAGGAGCCGTCGGGACGCCTACGAAGCGGACGCGTCAGCCGCGCAGAGTCGTTCTGGTAGTAGTCGAGGCGCGAGGGCTTCTCGCAGGCGTAGCCCTCGGAGATCGGATGGGCCTTGTCGCCCCGGATCCGCACGAGCCGGCGACCGTCCTCACCCCCGACCTCGACCTCGAGACCACAGTTGCACTCACACAGGATGCAGGCGGTCGGGTGCCAGGACGCGGGGGCTCCCTTCGGCGCAGCGGTCATGAAGCTTCCTCCTCGGCGGTGGCCTCGGGCCACCCCGGAAGCGGGACGCGCCGGGCGAGGATTGGCGAGCGACGAGCGCCCGGCAAGGCGCCGCGCTGCCATGCCACCCGACTGGGCGTCACGCGCCGCGTCGGCCTTCTGGTAGGCTGACGGCGATGACGAGCGAGCGCGCAGCCCACCCGAAGGACCGACACCCCGCCGCCCGGAAGCCGCTCGAGGGCATTCGCGTGGTCGACTGCTCCCGCGTCCTCTCGGGTCCGATCTGCGGCCGGATGCTCGCGGACATGGGCGCCGACGTCGTCAAGATCGAGAGTCCGGAGCCCGACATCCTGCGGCAGGTCCCGCCGATCGTGGACGGACACGCGACGATGTACGCGCAGTACAACGTCGGCAAGCGCAACGTCTCGATCGACCTGAAGAGCGAGGGTGGACCGGCCCTGCTCGCGGACCTCGCGGCGCGGGCGGACGTCTTCCTCGAGAACTTCCGCCCGGGTGTGATGGCGCGACTCGGGCTGGACGCGAACCGGCTCCGGCAGGCGAACCCACGTCTGGTCGTCTGCTCGATCAGCGGCTGGGGTCAGGACGGGCCGTGGGCCGCGCGGCCGGCCTATGCGCCGATGGTGCAGGCGGAGGCGGGGACGCTGGCGATGGGCGGGGCGCTGCGGGGCGGGCGGATGCGCGGCGAGTCGATGCAGCACGCGGACCTCTACGCCGGCATGATGGCGTCGCAGGCGATCCTCTCGGCGCTCTTCCACCGCGAGCGGACGGGCGAGGGACAACACCTCGACGTCTCGATGGCCGAAGCGCTCGTCTACGTGAACGAGCACGCCTCGGCCGAGATCGCGGGGCATCCCGGCGCGCTCGGCTTTCCGACCTGGCATTTCGAGACCTTCACGCTGGCGAACGGGCGGGCGGTCCATCTGATGGGGCTGCCCGAGCAGGTCCTGCCCGCGCTGGCGCAGGCGCTGCCGATCCCGGGCGCCCTCGACGACCCGCGCTTCGCCGACGCAGCGTCGCGCGCGACCCATCGCGAGGCGATCGTCGAGCTGCTCGCGGAATCGCTCGCCCGGATTCCGGACCGCCCCACGCTCGACGCGGCCCTGGCCGGCACGCCGATCGTCGCCGTCGACGTCCGTTCGACCCGCGAGCTGGCCGGGACGGACTGGGCGCAGCACCGCGGACTCCTCACGCAGGCCGGCCCGAGCCTGCGACTGCCGACGGCGCCCTTCCGCTCCCGTGACCTGACGATCGCCGCGGCGAATACCCACGTCGCCCATCGCGGCGAGCACAATCGCGAGGTGCTCGGAGAGTGGCTCGGTCTCGACCCGGCGGCGTGCGCCGCCCTCGAAGCGGCGGGCGTGCTCGAGGCCGCGAGAGAGGGCCCCCGTCCCCTCGACGAGTCGCCCCGCCAGGCCTTTCGCGAGCGCGGCGATGCGCCGGCCCATCCGACGCGCGAGACTCCGGGCGACGAGCCGGTCGGCTGACGCGCGGCTGGAGGCAGGGGGCGCGGAGGCGCGCCGCAGGAGGATTCCCGATGAAGCTCTCGCAGGTCGCCGTGCGGCTCGCCGTCACGCCCCTGGGCGCCGCCTTCGATCGCTGGTGTGTGCGCTTCCTGGGCGAGTCGCCCGTCTCCTGGGTCTTCGCGCGCTCCGAGGGCGTCGCGTACAACCCACCCATCCTGCTCACGACGCGCGGCCGCAAGAGCGGTGAGCCCCGCACCGTCGTCCTGCCGCATTTCCGAGCGGCTCCAGGACGGATCGCGGTCGTCGGATCGCGGGGCGGCATGCCGACCGATCCCTACTGGGCCCGCAACCTCCGGGCGCATCCCCATGCGACGATCTGGTACGCGAGACGACCGATCGAGGTCGAGGCGCGTCTCGTCGAGGGGGACGAGCGAGAGCCGCTCTGGGAGTCGATCACGAAGCGCTCCCCCGTCTACCTGCAGTACCAGAAGCGCGCCACGGGACATCGCGAGATCCCCGTCTTCGAGCTCACGGCGAAGGACGGCACGCGGCTCGACGCGCCGGCCTAGCACCCTCTCAGGTCACCCGCCCGAAATCGACGAGCGCGCCGCCCTCGATCGCCCAGGTCTGACCCGTCACCCAGCTGCTCGCGTCCGCCGCGAGGAAGAGCGCCGCCGCCGCGATGTCCTCGGGCTCGCCGAGCCGTCGAAGCGGAAGGGACGCGGCAACCCGATTCCCCTTGTCGCCCTCCCAGAGAGCGCGGGCGAAGTCGGTCCGGATCAGCCCGGGCGCAAGGCAGTTCACCCGGACCCGCGGCGCGAGCTCCGCGGCGAGCTGCTTCGTCAGGTGGATCATCGCCGCCTTCGTCACGTCGTAGACGCCGAGGATCGGATTCGTACGCAGTCCGCCGACACTCGAGATGTTCACGACCGCCCCGCCATGCTCCTTCATGAATCGCCGCCAGACGCGTTGCGTCCAGAACATCGGCGCGGTCAGGTTCGTCTCGAAGGTCTTGTCCCAGCGCGGCCGATCCACATCGATCGTCGGCCCGGCATAGGGATTCGTCGCCGCGTTGTTGACGAGCACGTCGATCCGGCCGAGCCGTTCGAGGGTCGCCTCGACGACACGCTCCGCATCCTCTTCGCGGCCGACGTGCCCCGCCTCGAAATGTGCGCCCTCGCCGAGCTCCGCCACCGCGGCCGCGCAGGCCTCGGCCTTGCGCGAGGTGATCATCACCTGGGCGCCGGCCTCCACGAAGGCGCGGGCGATGCCGAGGCCGATGCCCTTCGATCCACCGGTCACGATCGCCACCTTGCCGTCGAGTCGGATCTGCATGGCGCGCGAGCGTAGCCCCGTGCGGGACACGATGCCCCGATCGGCCCGCCCATCGCTCGGAACTCCCGGTCCGATCCGTGGAGTCGTCCGCTGCGACGACGTAGAATGCCCGTCCCGGCGAGCCATCCCGCTCGTCCCCGGGCGATGCCCGGTCAGGAGACGCCGTGGAATTCGAGTACAGCGACCGATGCCAGCACGCCCTCGAGAAGCTGCGCCGCTTCATGGACGCGCACGTCTATCCCAACGAGGCCGCCTACTACGAGCAGCACGCGGGCCTCGGCGACCGTTGGCAGACACCGCACATGATGGAGGAGCTGAAGGCGAAGGCGAAGGAGGCGGGGCTCTGGAACCTCTTCCTGCCGGACAGCGACTACGGCCCCGGCTTCTCGAATCTCGACTACGCACCCCTCTGCGAGGAGATGGGCCGGGTCGGATTCGCGCCCGAGATCTTCAACTGCGCGGCGCCCGACACGGGCAACATGGAGACGATCGAGCGCTACGGCTCGCCCGAGCAGAAGAAGACCTGGCTCGAGCCGCTGCTCGAGGGCCGGATCCGCTCGGCGTTCGCCATGACCGAGCCCGCCGTCGCCTCCTCCGACGCGACCAACATCTGCACGGAGATCCGCCGCAACGGAAGCGAGTACGTCATCAACGGGCGGAAGTGGTGGACCTCGGGGATCTGCGATCCGCGCTGCGAGATCCTGATCGTGATGGGCAAGACGGATCCGTCGGCGCCGACCCACGCGCAGCAGTCGATGATCCTCGTGCCGCGGAACGCGCCGGGCGTGACCGTCGAGCGCTTCCTCCCGGTCTTCGGCTACGACGACGCGCCGCATGGCCACGGCGAGGTGAGCTTCGAGAACGTGCGGGTGCCCGCGTCGAACATCCTGCTCGGCGAAGGGCGCGGCTTCGAGATCGCCCAGGGACGACTCGGTCCCGGCCGCATCCACCACTGCATGCGCATCATCGGCGTCGCGGAGCGGGCGCTCTCGAAGATGTGCGATCGACTGATGTCACGCGAGGCCTTCGGCAAGAAGCTCTACGAGCACTCGGTCTGGGAGGAGCGGATCGCCGACGCGCGGATCGACATCGAGTGCGCGCGGCTCTTGACCCTCAAGGCCGCCTACATGATGGACACGGTCGGGAACAAGGTCGCCCGCTCCGAGATCGCGATGATCAAGGTCAAGGCGCCGACGATGGCGCTCAAGGTGCTCGACGACGCGATCCAGGCCCATGGCGGCGCGGGGGTCACGAGCGACTTCGGCCTCGCGAACAGCTATGCGCAGGTGCGTACGCTGCGCCTGGCCGACGGTCCCGACGAGGTCCATCGCCGCACGATCGCGCGCCTCGAGCTGAAGCGGCAGCGCGAGCGCGGAGGCGCGCCGCGATGAGCCTGCGGGTCGTGCAATGGACGACGGGCAACGTCGGTCGCCGCGCGCTCCGGGCGATCGTGGCCCACCCCGGGCTCGAGCTGGTCGGGCTCTATGCCTGGAGCCCCGACAAGGTCGGACAGGACGCGGGGACCCTCGCCGGAATCGAGCCCCTGGGCGTCGCGGCCACGAACGACGTCGAGGCGCTGCTCGCCCTCGAGCCCGACTGCATCAGCTACAACCCTCTCTGGCCCGACGTCGACCTCGTCTGCCGCTTCCTCGAGGCCGGCATCGACGTCTCGACCACGGCGGCCTTCATCACGGGCCATGGCCTCGGCGCCGGGTCGCGCGCGCGGATCGAGGCCGCCTGCACGAAGGGCGGGAGCTCGATCTTCGGCAGCGGCATGAACCCGGGCTTCGCGAACCTGCTCGGCCTGGTCTCCGCAGGGATCTGCGACCGCATCGACCGCATCACGGTCACCGAGTCGGTCGACGCCACGGGCTACGCCTCGGCCGAGACCCAGCAGAGCGTCGGCTTCGGACACCCGATCACGCACCCGGGCCTCCACGACATGGTCGAGCGCGGCACGGCCGTCTTCCAGGACGGCGTGTACCTGATGGCGGACGCCCTCGCGATCGAGCTCTCGGACGTGCGCTGCGAGACCGCCTTCGCCACGGCCACGCAGGATCACGATCTCGGCTTCATGCGCATCGACGAGGGCTGCGTCGCCGGCGTCGAGGCGAGCTGGCACGGGCTCGTGGGCGAGCGCTCGGTGATCGAGCTCAAGGTGCGATGGAAGATGGGCCAGCACATGGAGCCGGACTGGCCCCTCGAGCACGGCTACCTCGTTCGGGTCGAGGGGCAGCCCGAGATCCGGACCAAGCTCGAGATCCGCCCGCCCAAGGGCTTCCAGGGCAGGAGCTTCGAGGACTTCATGCAGCTCGGCATGATCATCACGGCGATGCCCGCCGTGAATGCGATCCCGCATCTGCATCGTGCCGCGCCCGGCATCCGGACCTACACGGACCTGCCCCTCGTCACGGGGGCGGGCCTCTGCTCCGCGGGCCGCTAGCGTAGGAGCCGCCGGACCGGCCTCCGCCGGACCTCGTCCGATCACGCGAGGATCGGCCGCAGCCGCCCGCGCCCGATCGCGCCGGGCGGAGAGACGACGAAGGGATCATGACGAGAGACGCCCGAGACGAGAGGTCGAGCGACGGAGTGGCCGCGCCGAAGAAGTCCCCGCGCCAGGCTCGCCGCGAGCGCGACGCGGCCGCGAACCGCGAGGCCTGGGCGCCGATGCAGGCCGAGCTCGCCGAGCGCCGCGCCCGCATGGCCGCGATGGGTGGGCCCGAGCGGGTCGAGAAGTACATGCACGCCCGGGGCAAGCTCGACGCGCGCCAACGTCTCGAGGCGCTCTTCGATCCGGGCAGCTTCCGCGAGATCGGTCAGCTCGTCGGGACCGTGACGGGCATCCCCGCCGAGGGCTTCGTCTGCGGCAGCGGTCGCGTGAATGGACGCATGGCCCTCGCCGGTGCGGAGGACTTCACGGTCCTCGGCGGCTCGATCGGCGGCGGCGGCACGGCCAAGCGCTACCGGATCGCCGAGCTCGCCAGGCAGGAGCGTCTGCCCCTCGTGATGATGCTCGAAGGCGCGGGCCATCGGCTCACGGACACCGAGGGCGGCCGCGCGCCGGGCGACCTGCAGGCCATGGCCGACCTCTCGGGCCACGTGCCGATGGTCTGCCTCGTGCTCGGCGCCTCCGCCGGTCACGGCGCCCTCGCCGCGCCGCTCTCCGACTTCGTGATCATGACCGAGAGCGCCTCCATGTTCACGGGCGGGCCGCCGCTCGTGAAGGCGGCGACGGGCGAGGACGTCACGAAGGAGGAGCTCGGTGGCGCGCGCATCTGCGCCGAGATCGCGGGCTCGGCCCACAACGTCGCCCCCGACGACGACGCCGCGATCGCGCTCGCGCGGCGCTACCTCGGCTACTTCCCGCAATACGCCGGCGGTCCGCTTCCGCGCTTCGAGAACGGCGACACGGGCCCGCGTCGTCTGGAGGACCTCGTCGAGATCATCCCGCCCGACGACCGCAAGCCCTACGACGTGCACGACGTGATCGATCGAGTGGTCGATCGCAACAGCTTCTTCGAGGTGCAGCCCGGCTACGGCCGCGCGATCGTCGTCGGCCTCGCGTCCCTCGGCGGACGCGCGATCGGCATCGTCGCGAACAATCCGGCGCGCAATGCCGGTGCCGTCGACCCCGAGGCAGCCATCAAGGCGATGGACTTCATCGACCACCTGGGCCATTTCGGCCATCCCGTGATCTTCTTCGCCGACAATCCCGGCGTCATGGCCGGGACGAAGGCCGAGCGCGGCGGCATCCTGAAATGGGGCGGGAAGATGTACCGGGCCGAGCGACGCCTCGCGAATCCCAAGATCCACGTGACGATGCGCAAGGCCTTCGGATTCGGGTCGGTCGTGATGGCGCACAACCCCTTCGATCGACAGACGCTGAGCCTCTCGCTGCCGGGCGTGAAGATGGCCGCGATGCCCGCCTCGAGTGGCGGGCCGACGGCGAAGCTCTCGGCCGAGGAGCAGGCCCGTGCGGAGGCGGAGCAGGCCTCGGGGCCCTACAAGATGGCCGACCGGCTCGTCTACGACGACATCGTGGATCCGGTCGAGCTGCGCAACGCCCTGCTCGACGGACTCCGACTGCTCGAGTCGCGCTAGGCCGTCGCCCGGACGGCTTCCCGACCCGACGCGACGGGATCGGCCCCGTCTCCGGCGAGCCGCGCCTCGTACTCCGCGCGCACGCGCTCGAGGAAGGCCGTCGCGCCGCGCACGGCGTGGGCGCTGCGCGGCGAGTGGAAGATCTCGAAGGCGTGCTGCGCGCCGTAGAGCTCGGCGTAGAGGGCGGGCTGCCGGCTCGTCTCCCGCAGCGCGCGGACGAAGGTCCGCGCCTCCTCGACGAAGACGAGGCTGTCGTGACTGCCCTGGATCACGAAGAAGGGCGGCGCCTCGGGTGTGACCCGCGAGATCGGACAGACCGCGTCCCAGAGCTCGGGGGCCGCAGCCGGTGAGCACTTGAAGACGCGCTCGGCGAGGATCGGTTCCATCTTCGCGCGGCCGCGATCCCCCGCCCGATCGAGGAAGTCGAAGACACCGTAGAAGGGCACGCAGGCCTCGATCCGCGTGTCGACGTGCTCGAAGCCCGGCTGGAAGCGGGGATCGTTCGGCGTGAGCGCGGCCAGCGAGCAGAGATGGCCGCCGGCGGAGCCGCCCGTGATGCAGAGGAAGTCCGGGTCTCCGCCGTAGGACTCGATGTTCGCGCGCACCCAGGCGATCGCGCGCTTCACGTCGACGATGTGGTCGGGCATCGTGGCCCGCGGACTGAGGCGGTAGTTGCTCGCGACGCAGACCCAGCCCCTGGACGCGAGATGCGTCATGAGCGGAGCACCCTGCTCCCGCTTGTCGCCGATCATCCAGCCTCCGCCGTGGATCTGGAGCAGCACGGGCCGCCGGTCGCCGGGGCCCGCGGACTTCGGCTTCACGACGTCGAGCAGGTTGCGCCCGCCCTGATCGCCGGGCAGCGAATCGCCGTAGGCGAGATCGCGCAGGCGTTCGACCTCGGGATGGGCGAAGGCGAAGGGACGCAGCAGGCCGTGGAGCGCCGACACGTCGCGGTCCGGCACGATGTTCTCGGACGCGAGGGCAGCGGCGATCTCGCCCCCGGCGTTCACGCCGCGGCGATGGACCGCGAGCAGCAGGCCCCAGGACAGCAGCGTGAGAGCGAGCCCGATGCGTCCCGCCGGCGCCGCGAGGGCACCGGCTGCGATCCAGACCGCCGTCACGATCGCCTCGATCGCGATCGTCTGGAGCGCGAGCTCGCCGCGCAGCCAGCCGATCAGGAAGGTCGGGATCAGCTGCGTCGGGTGCAGGCGGATCCGGAAATACGTGAGACCGGAGAGCGCCACCCCGAGGACGCTCAGGGCGAGGAAGACGTTCGGGGCGTTCATGCCAATCGCTCCGCCTCTCGGGCCGCGGGGCGCCCGCCGGTCCGTCGGGTCGCATCAGGCGCCCGGGGCGACGCAGTGTGGCGGAGTGCACGCTCCCGCGCCACGCAAGAGCGTCCCGGACGATCGTCCCCCGCCACGACCACGCGGCGCGGATGGGCCATACTGCCGCGATGCGCGCCGTCGTCTGCAGCGAGCACGGCATCCAGACCCGGGACGTTCCGTCGGCCCACGGCGAAGGCGTGCGCGTACGGACGCGCTCGGCATCGATCTGCCAGACGGACGTGAACCTCGCGCGCCTCGGCGCGCTGCCCTTCACGCTCGGGCACGAGTTCGCGGGCGTGCTCGACGATGGCACGCCCGTCGGCATCGAGCCCCTCGCCCCCTGCGGCGCGTGCGACGCGTGCGCCCGGGGCGACTCCCTCTACTGCGAGCGGGGGCACGCGATGGTGCTGGGCGTCGGCAGCCCGGGCGGCATGGCCGAGGAGGTCCTCGTGCCCCCCCGCTCGATCGTCCCCCTGCCCCGCGGCCTCGACGTCGGCTCCGCCTGTCTGATCGAGCCGCTCGCGGTGAATCTCCACGCGCTCTCCCTCGCCCGCCTCGCGAGCCGGGATCGCGTCTGCATCGTCGGGGCGAACCTGACCGGCTTCGGCCTGCTCGCCGGCGCGGGCGCGCGTTTCCGCGGCTGCGAGGTCGACCTCGAGGAGACGGCGCCCCACGCACTCGAGGCGGCCGAGCGAATCGGACTCGGCACGCGACCGGAGGGCCTCTACGACGTCGTCGTCGAGGCGGACGGGTCCGAGGCCTCGATCGCGGCGGCGGCGGCGCGCTGCGCGCCGGGCGGCCGCGTGCTGATGGTCGCGGGCTACTACACGCCGACCAAACAGATCGAGGTGCTGCCCTTCGTCGCCAAGGAGCTCACGATGATCTGGGGCACGTACTACGGCCACCATTCGGCGGGACGCGACGTCGACTCGGCGGCCGCACTCCTCGCGCAGCGGCCGGAGATCGCCGAGGCGGTCATCACCCATCGCTTCCCACTCGACGCGGCGCGCGAGGCCTTCGCGCTCGTCGAGTCGGATACGCCCTCGCTGAAGGTCGTGCTCGAGCCCTGAGCGCCATCGCGCCGCGCTCCGCGCGCGACGCGAACGCCTTCGCACGAACGACCGTCTTCAGGCCGCGTGGCGCAACGACTGGACGTCCTGCTCGGGTCGCCGCTCGCCCTCCGGCCCGAAAGGCTTCAGCCAGAGCACCAGCGACGGCATGAAGAGGAAGTCCGCGACGAGCGCGACGACCAGCGCGCTCGAGAGCAGCACGCCGTAGAGCGCCTGCGCCCGCATCTCCGAGAACCCGTTCACGAGGAAGCCCAGCACGAGGGCCACCGAGGTCAGGATCAGGGCCCTCCCCACGTCGCTCATGGCCGCCTCGAGCGCCTTCTCGTAGCGACCGTGCACCTGGAACTCGTGCCGGAAGCGGGCCATCAAATGGATCGTGTCGTCGACCGAGATGCCCAGGGCGATCGCCGCGATGCCGACCTTGTTGTAGTCGAGCGAGATCCCGAACCAGCCCATCGCCCCCAGCGCCAGGAAGACCGGCGCGAGGTTCGGGACCATCGAGATCAGCCCGATCCGGAACGAGCGGAAGATCACGATCATCATGGCCGTGATCACGCCGAAGGCGATTGCGAAGCCCTGGATCTGGCTCGACATGATGTAGTCCATGAGTCGCAGCCAGAGCGCGCCGATGCCCGTCAGCGAGAGCTTCGTCTCGCGAAGCGGCTCCTGCTCGATCGACCGCGACAGCTTCGCCACGAGGTCCTGGGTCGCCGTCGTGGGAGCGAGCCGCAGGCGCAGCTCGAGATTCGCGCGGCGATAGTCCGAAGAGACGTACTCCTCCGCCTCCTCGCCGCCCGACGACTCGTAGAGCAGAAGGTATTGCGCGACCTCCTCCCGCGTCTCCGGAATCCGATACCAGGCGGGATCGCCCTCGTGGAAGACCTGGTTGAGATCCTTCACGATGTCGACGATCGAGTAGGTCTTGCGGACGAGCCAGGACTCCTCGCCCGCCATCTGCTCGATCCGATCGATCTCGCGCAGGACGGCGGGCTCCTTGATCCCGTCGTCCTCGCCGGCGTCGAAGAGATAGATGATGTTCGTCGTGCCGCCCATCTCCTCGTCGACGCGCGTCGTGGTCGCGTAGATCCAGGAGCTCTCCCAGAAGTCGTCGAGCCAGTTGCTGTCGACCTCGACCCGGGTCGCCCCGATCCCGAACACCACGAGGAAGACGGCGAAGGCGGCGATCAACGGGCGGCGATGCTGGATGTTGAAGCGTGCGATCGCGTCGAGCAGACGCCGCGTGCCGACGCCCCCCTTCGCGGACTCGACCGCCTCGCCGGTCGGAGGGCGCGTGGCCCGACCGAAGGAGAGGAGCGCCATCAGCAGGGTGATCGAGAAGAAGAACGCGGCGAGCACGCCGATCGCCTGGTAGATGCCGCCCTCGCCGATGCTGCGGATCGGGACGAAGCTCATCGACGCGAAGCCGACCGCCGTCGTGACGCTCGTGAGCAGGCAGGGCACGCCGACCAGGTACATCGTGTCGACGAGCGCCCGGCGCCGATCCCCGCCGGCCCGGAAGCGCGCACCGAACTCCGAGAGCACGTGCACCGAGTGCGCCACGCCGATCGCCATCAGCAGCGTCGGTGTCGGCCCGAAGGAGAGATTGATCTTGAACCCGAGCAGCACCATCGCCGCGACCGTCGTGGCCATCGTCAGGATCAGCACCGAGAGCGGCGTCACGACGCTGACGAAGCTGCGGAAGGCGATGAAGAGGATCGTCGAGATGACGAGCACCGTGATCGCCAGGAGCTTCATCGGCTCTGTGAAGAGGATCCGGTTGTAGTAGGCGTTGAGCGGGACGTCACCCGACCCGAAGAAGACGAAGTCCGCGTACTCCGGGCGGTCGAGGATCTCCTGGATCCGCGCGTCCGTGATCTGCGGGTACATGTTCTCCGTGTTGCCGGGCTCGCCCGGGTAGATCCACTCGTCCTCCTCCGCGAGGATCGCCTCCGGCGGGTCCGTGCTCGATCGGTCCATCTCGACGATGATGGCGCCGAAGTCGGCGCTCGGGTTGATGATCCCGCCGACCCACATCGGCTTGGCGAGATAGGCCTCGCGCCGCGCGAGCAGCTCCGCCTGATCGAGGGGCCAGTCGTCCTCGATCTTCGTGATCTCGATGCCGTCCTGCGTGCCGATCGTGAGCTCGGCGTTCGCGAGCGAGGTCACCCTGTACACGAAGGGCACCTCGTCCTCGAGTGCCTGCGTCAGGGAGACGAGCGCCTCCATCGCAGCGACGTTCCAGGGGCCGTGCTCGAGATCGGGCAGCTCGAAGCCGATGTAGGCGACCTCGTCGGAGCCGAAATCCTCGCGATAGGCCTCGTAGGAGAGGTAGGTCGTATCGCCTTCGTAGAAGTAGGCCTCGTAGCTCGCGTCGCCCTCGATGTGCATGGCCAGGGAGACGCTGCCGGCGAGGATCGCGAGGCAGAGCGCCGAGACGAGGAGCCGGTGGTCGAAGCAGAAGCCCGCAAGGGCGGCGAAGCGCTCGTTCAACCGTTCGAGCATGCCCCCTTCGCGATTCCCGTCTGCATTCATGTCGGCCTCCCGTCGCCCTCGGCTGGTCGGCACGGTAGATCACGGGCCCGAGGCGTCGCCATCGCCCGAACGCACACATGAGGCGGCGCGCCGGGGCTCCCACCCCGCGTCCGGGTATGCCAGAATCGCGGCCGGCGCGCGGCCCGGCGAGCGGACGTGGCTTCTCACGGCGCCGATCCGAGGGAGAGGATACGAGGCGATGAGCGACGACGACGCGCTACGCGAACCCTTCCGGGCCTGGCTCGCCAGCCGATGGAGCGACGTTGCGGACCTCGAGATCGGGGTCTTCCAGCAGCCGAAGTCGGGCTTCTCGGCGAAGACGATCTTCGTCCCGCTCAGCTACCGACGCGCGGGCCGCGCGATCGAGGACAAGATCGTGCTCCGGCTCGAGAACCCGGAGCCCGCGATCTACCCCCAGCAGGCGCCCGGCCTCGACGTCGAGATCGAGATCCAATACCGCTCGATGGAGGCCCTCGCCCGGACGGGCAAGGTGCCGCTCGCGGACCTGATCGGCTACGAGGCCGACGCGTCGATCCTCGGCCAGCCCTTCTTCGCCATGGCGTTCGTGGGCGGCAACGTCATGACCGAGGACCCGCCCTACTCGCAGTCGGGCTTCTTCGTCGACGCCACGCCCGACGAACGGCGCGAGATCATCCGCCGCGGCATCGACATGATGGCCACCTTCCATACGATCGACTGGCGGAAGGCGGGCTTCGAGTGGCTCGTCGCGCCCGGCGCGGATCCCACGGTCGAGCGTCAGATCGACATCTGGGAGGCCTACATGCGCCGCGAGCTCGGCGATCGCGAGCATCCCGACTTCGACCGCGGCGTCGCGTGGCTGCGAGCAAACCTCCCGCGTGACCTCGAGCCGGGACTCAGCTGGGGCGACTCGCGCCCGGGCAACATCATCTACGGCCCGCAGAACCAGATCCTCTGCATCACCGACTTCGAGAACATCGCCGTCGCACCGAAGGAGATCGACGTCGGCTGGTGGATGCTCTTCGACCGGACGATGCACGAGGCGATCGGCCAGGAGCGCATACCGGGCGATCCGAGCCGCCAGGCCCAGCGCGAGATGTACGCCGAGGCGGCGGGCGTGCCCGTCCCCGACACCTTCTACTACGAGCTGCTCGGCGGCGTGCGTTATGCGGCGATCGTCGTGCGCGTGATGAACCGGCTCGTGGACCGGGGCGTGCTGCCGAAGGAGCAGACGATCTGGAAGGAGAATCCGGCGGCGACCGCCCTCGCCCAGCTGCTGGACAAGGGCGGCCTGCGCTGAGTCGCGCCGGCCGCCGCCGGCGTCTCGCCCGTCGAGTCGTCGCTCAGTCGGGCAAGGCGTAGGCGATCAGCGTATCGCCGGGTGTCGTGCCGAGCAGCAGGTGCCCGCCCGCCGCGACCACGACGTACTGCTTGCCCGCCGGATCGACCCGGTAGGTCATCGGCGTCGCGTGGGCGCTCGTCGGCAGTCGCGTACGCCAGAGCTCCTCGCCCGTCGCCGTCTTGAAGGCGCGCAGGTAGCCGTCGGTCGTCGCGCCGATGAACGTGAGGCCGCTCGCGGTCGTGATCGGGCCGCCGATGTTCGGCACGCCGAGGTCACCGAGCAGCCACCAGATCGGCCAGGGCGCCAGATCGCGCGTATTGCCGAGCGGGACGTCCCAGACGACGTCGCCCGTCGCGAGGTCGATCGCGGTCAGCGTGCCCCAGGGCGGCGGATTGCACGGCGCGCCCAGGTAGGGCGAGAGCAGCGGGTAGCGCTCGAGGGCGTAGGGCGTGCCCTCCTGCGGCTCGAAGCCGAAGGCCGGCGCGCCGCCCCGCTCCTCGACCATCGCGTCGTACTCCGCCCGCGGCACGAGCCGGATATAGGTCGCGACGCGCTGGTTGTTCACGACGAGCAGGCGCCGCCCCGCGTCGACCGAGAGGCTGCCCCAGTTCATCCCGCCGACCATGCCGGGGTACTGGATCGTGCCCTGGGTGCTCGGTGGCGTGAAGATGCCCTCGGAGCGCGCGTCCTCGATCCGCTTGCGGCAGGCGCTGCGATCCCAGGGCAGGAAGCCGAAGGCATCGTCGGGCGTGAGCGTCGCCGGGTGCAGCGGCGGCGGCTTCACGGGAAAGGGCTGGGTCGGCGAGAGCGGCGCCTCGCCGGGCACGGCCCGACCGGGCACGGGCCGCTCCTCGACCGGCAGCAGCGGCTTGCCCGTCAGACGATCGAGCACGAAGAGATGGCCCATCTTCGTCGCCGCCGCGACGGCCGGCACGGCGCCCTGCTCCGACGGGAAGTCGAAGAGCACGGGCTGTGCCGCGACGTCGTAGTCCCAGATGTCGTGATGCACGGTCTGGAAATGCCAGACGACCTCGCCCGTGTCGCCGTCGAGGGCGACGATCGAGCTCGAGTAGTGATCGAGGCCGTCGCGATGGCCACCGAAGTAATCGGGCGAGGTATTGCCCGTCGGCACGAAGACGAGGTTGCGATCGGGATCCGCCGAGAGCGCCGTCCAGGCGTTGGAGGTGCCGCGCTCGTAGCGACCACGCTGGCTCGTCGCCTGGCCGGGCACGAGGGCCTCCCAGGCCCAGAGGCGCCGGCCCGTGCGCGCGGAGTAGGCGCGCACGACGCCGCTCGGCGCGTCCACGCGCCGGTTGTCGAGCACCATCGCGCCCGTGATCACGCGGTCGCCGAGCACGACCGGCGGCGAGGTCACGCCGTACTCGCCGGGCTTCGGATCCCCGACGCCCTCGGTCAGGTCGACGGTCCCGTCGCGACCGAAGCCCGGGCAGGGCTCGCCCGTCCGCGCGTCGAGGGCGATCAGGCGCGCGTCGATCGTGCCCGTGAAGATCCGCGTCTGGCAGGCCTCGCCCGCCCGGGCGCGGGAGTCCGTCCAGGCCGAGACACCCCGACAATTCAGCAGATACATCCCGTCGAGCGAGACCTTCGGATCGAAGGTCCACTCCTCCTCCCCGGTCTCGGCGTCGAGGGCGATCACCCGGTTGAAGGGCGTGCAGGTATAGAGCGTGCGATCGATCAGGATCGGCGTGTTCTGGAAGCTCGTGGCGGCGTGGCTCGACTTCGCCGCGTCGTCGTTGCCCGGCTGATAGGAGATGCCGTCGAGCAGATCGCCCGTGTGGTAGGTCCAGGCGACCTCCAGCTGGTCGACGTTCTCCGGCGTGATCTGATCGAGGGGCGAATGTCGGCTGCCGCCGGCGTCGCCGCCGTAATGCGACCAGCCGGCGGTGCGACCGGGCGCCTGGGACGCCTCGTCGCCGCCGCAGCCCGTGACGCACGCGATCGCGAGGCCGACGAGCAGGATCAGGCTGGAGGCAAACGGACCGGGAGGAGTAGAGGCGGGGCTCACCGACCGGCGAGGGCCCGCCGACGACGGACGGATTCGGAGGCGATTCATGGTGGCGCGGAGTCTAGGCCCTTCCTCACCCGGACGGCGAGGCCCGCGATCGGGAATCCGCTGCGGTGCGGCCGGATCCGCCCGCTCCGCTCAGCCTTCGTCGAGCGGCGAGCGCCAACCGACCGGATCGAAGAGCAGACGCTGGGCGTAGAGCGTGTCGACGTGCTCGTGGACCTCGACGATCCGGCCATCGCGGAGCGTGAAGACCATGACGTAGTGGTTCTCGTAGGGCGCGCCCTGCCCGCTCGTCGCACGGATCGTCATCTCGACGAAGACCCGGTCGCCCTCGGCGGCGATCGCCTCGCGCCGGATGTCCATCGGCCGACTCGTGTCGTAGAGCCCGACGCCGCTCGCCATCAGGGCGAGCACGGCCGGCTTGCCCTCGTGCCGCCGCCCGACCGGCGAGCTCTGGGGGGCGAGCCAGAGCGCCTCCTCGACGAAGAGGTCGGCGACCCCCGGATCCCCGCTCGCGACACACTCGAAGTAGCGCTCGACCAGCGCCTTGTTCCGCTCGGCTTCGTCCCGCATGCGGCTACGATAGCCTCTCCGGTCCGCCGCCCACGCACGAGCCGGCCCATCGACCGACGCGAGGATCCGGATTGCTCCGTTCGCCCCTGCTCCACTTCCTGATCGCCGGCGCCCTGCTCTTCGCGCTCCAGAGCGCCTGGTCGCGGGTGCCCGAGACGCCCGTCGTCGAGGTCCGCCAGAGCGACGTCGACGAGCAGCTCGAGCTCTTCCGCCTCCAGCTCGGCCGTCCGCCCACGCCCGAGGAGGCCCGCGCGGTCGCCCGCCAGGTCGAGGACGAGGCGATCTGGCTCGCACAGGCCTTCGACCTCGGACTGCACGAGATCGACACCGTCGTCCGCCAGCGCCTCGTGCTCAACATGCAGTTCCTCGAGACCGGGCCCGGAAGCGCCGACGCTGCCGACCGGCCCGACGCGCCGTCGTCCGAAGATCCGCTCGCCCGCGAGCAGCGCCTCTTCGAGCGCGCCCTCGAGCTCGGCATGGAACGCAGCGACACCGTCGTGCGCCGCCGCCTCGTCGACCGCGTGCAGGCGATCGTCCGCGCCGCCGTGCGCGCCCGACCGATCGACGAGGCGACCCTGCGCGGCCATTTCGAGGCGACGGCCGAGCAATGGCGCGAGCCGGAGATGCTCGACCTGACCCACGTCTACCTGTCCCGCGATGCACGGGGCGACGCGACGCAGGGCGATGCGGAGCGGCTGCTCACCCGGCTCGTACGGGAGGCGATCGCCCCCGAGGCCGCCACCGCCCTCGGCGATCCCTTCCTCGCGGGCCATCGACTGCGCGGCGCGACGCCCGCTCGCCTGGTCGCCCGCCTGGGGCCGGACTTCGCGGCAGGCGTCCAGGGCGGAGCCCTCGCGCGCTGGATCGGTCCGGTCGACTCGGCGTTCGGCAGCCACCTCGTCTGGATCCACGAGCGGGTGCCGAGCCGGATCCCCGAGCTCGAGGAGGTCCGCACGCGGGTGGTCGAGGATTGGATCGAGCTCGAGTCGCGCAAGGCGCTGCGCGAGCAGGTCGAGGCGCGCCGCAAGCAGATCGAGGTGCGCGTCGTCGACGACGAGCCGGCCGACCTCGCGGGCTAGTCGCCCGCCGCGCCGGCGACGTACACGACGACCGTGCGGAGCCCCGGACGGCGGCGATGCTCCCAGAGGTAGACGCCCTGCCAGGTGCCGAGCACGAGCGCCCCCGCCTCGATCGGGATCGAGAGCGACGTCGCCGTCAGCGCCGCGCGGACGTGCGCCGGCATGTCGTCGGGCCCTTCGAGCGTATGCGTGTAGAGCGGATCGTCCTCGGGCACCAATCGGGCCAGCCAGCGCTCGAGATCCCGCCGCGCCGAAGGATCCGCGTTCTCCTGGATCAGCAGGCTGGCCGAGGTGTGCTGCACGAAGAGCGTACACAGCCCCTCGCGCACGCGCGCCGACGCGACGACCCGGGTCAGCTCCGCCGTGAACTCGTGGAGACCGGCGCTCCGGGGCGTGAGCCGGATCCGGGCGATCAAGGCGGGCTAGTCCGCCTGCCCGTCGGCGTCCTGGCGCCGCGCCGCGGACGCCGTGCCGCGCACCCGCGCCGCCTGGAGCGGCTCGAGGTCGGCCAGCAGGAAGGGACGCGTCACGCCGTTCTCCCCGTCGATCGCGACCTGATGTCCGAGCACGACGACCCCCGGCCCGGGATCCCCCGGCTCGTCCGCGATCGTGCCGCGGCAGCCCGTGTACTCGCTGTTCGGCTTCCGGATCCGAACGCGATCGCCTCGCCGGAGCTGCATGGTCCGTCCTTCCTCCTGCCTCGCGGGCCGTCCGCCCACTCCTCGGCTCGAGCCACGAGGCCACACAGACTAGCGACGAGGTCTACCGGACGTCCACGTGCGCCACGAGCGGCGACGGCGTCCCCACGCTCATCAGCCAGAGCTGGTGCACCGCCCGCGTCGCCGCCACGTGCAGCAGGCGTCGCGCCGCCGGCGTGTCGGGATAGCTCGCCGCGTCGACGTCGAGCGCGACCACGTAGTCGAACTCGAGCCCCTTGGCCTGGGTCACCTCGGTCACCTCGATGCCCGCCTTGAAGGGAAATTCACCGTCGCGGATGCGTCGCAGCCGAGGCAGCTCCGCGCGCTCGAGCCCCGCGAAGTAGAGATCGCTCGCCGCGGGGCTCGGCGTCAGGATGGCGACCGAGGCGTTCGGCTCGTTCGCCATCAGCTCCCGCAGCACGTCGGAGAGGAAGGCCACGCACGCGCCGCGATCCGTCAGTCGGAAGAGCTCGACGGGCGGCCCGCTCCGGGTCGTCAGGACCTGCTCGTCCTCCTGCAGCGCGCCGAGCAGGGACGTCGCGAAGCGCATGACCTGCTCGGAGGAGCGGTAGCTCACCCGCAGCGTCTCGATCTCGGCGCCGTCCAGTCCGAGCTCGTGAAAGAACGCCGGCCAGGAGGTGAAGCCCGAGTGCTCCATCACGTGCTGCTGCGTGTCGCCGGCGAGCGTGATGCTCGCCTCGTTCTGCAGGCTGCCGAGCAGCACCCGGACCTCGAGCGGGGCGAAGTCCTGGACCTCGTCGATCACGACGTGGCGATAGGCGATCGGCCGATCCCCGCGCCCGATCAGCCGCCCGACCCGCAGCTGCCACGCCCGCAGCAGCAGGGCATCGTCCTCGGGATCGAGGGCCCCGTCCGCCTCGAGGTCCCCCGCCAGCGCCGAGCCGAGCTCGTCCACCCGCCGGCGATTCCACTCCATGAAGCGATCGAGATCGCGCGCGCTGAACTGGCCGGGCGCGACCTCCGACAGCACTGCCTCGAGCAGCCCCCGCTGCGTCAGCACGCTCGCCCAATCGTCGAAGGCCTGGCGGCCCGAACGCGGCCCCGGCACCCGCGCGACCTGACGCTCGAGCGCGACGTCGAGGGCGGAGTGCAGCTTGAGCCGCTGGACGATCGCCGGCGTGTCCTCCCGCGGCATCGTGGGCAGGTCGGGGAAGTGGCGGCGACGCTCTTCGTGCGCCCACTCGCGCCAGGTCACGATGCGCACCTGGTGGAGGCCGAGGGAAGGCAGGACGTGGGCGACGTAGCGCGCGAGCGCTCGGGAGAAGACCACGACCAGGGTCTCGGGACCGTCGATACGGGGGTCCGCGTAGGCGAGGTAGGCGATGCGATGGAGCGCGACGGTCGTCTTGCCCGACCCGGCGGTCCCGCGGATCACGAGGTAGCCCGCCGCATCCCGCGTGATCAGATCGAATTGCGTGGGGTCGATCAGGCTCGTGATCTCGGGCAGATGTTTGTCGGCGCGCAGCCGCTCGCCCGCCTCGCCCCGTCCGAGTCGCCGATCCGATGCCTCGGCGCCGTCGTAGCGGAGTGCCGCCGCCTCGCCCCCGGCCAATCGCGGCGACTCGAAGGCCTCCCGCCGCCAGCCACAGGGCTCGGACGGGTCGAGCCGATAGTCGCCCTCGGGCGCCTGGACCCGCTCGAGCACCCCGTCGCGAATCCGCACCATCCGACGGGCGAGGACGGAGCCGTGACGCTCGCGCCCGGAGATCTCCTCATCGAACTCCTCGCCCTGGCGATAGCTGTAGAAGATCTTCGAGATGGGTGCGTCCCGCCAATCGACGATCCGAACGCCCTTCTCGAGACACGTCGTGCGTCCCAGGAAGAGGTCGCGCGCGCGCCCCTCCTCCTCGAGACGCAGGTGCGCGAAGTAGGGCGACGCCGCATCGACCTGCACGGCCTGCCCCGCGGCCCGCAGCTGGTTCAGGATCGCCGATTGATTGTGGTACTGCTCCGTGAGCGCGGAGAGATCCTTGTTCTCGTCGCCGGAGAGCAGACGCTCGCGCAGCCGCTCGAGCTCGCGCACGATCGGCTCCTGGCTCGCGGTGCGGGCGGGCGGAATCTCGGCCAGCCGCGCGGACACCTGCTCGAGCGCGGCCAGCTCTTCGAGCACGACGTCGTCCGGCTGCTCGCCCATCCCGGCCCCACCCTCCAGCAATCAGGGACCCTACTTTATACGCGCTTTTCGAGCGCCTTCCCAGGGAATTCTCCGGCGCGAAACGAAGCGCTCAGTCGATCTCGATCGGACCGATCGGCGCGGGTCGACGCGCCCCGAATCGGATCGGGACCCGCACCTCCTCGTCCGTCTCGTAGCCCGTCCAGCTCGCCCGGAAGCCCGCGCGCTCGACCCGCTCCCGAGCGGCCAGGTAGGCCTCGAAGCTATCCGCCCAGACCTGGAAGGCGATCACGTCCCGGGCGGGATCGCGGATCGAGAGCCACGCCGCGAAGGCCGGATCCTCGTCGAGTCGCGTCGCTTCGAGCCCGTCGTCGAGATCCTCCCAGACCAGTCGCATGGCGAGCGCCCGCTCCCGATCCAGTCGCCAGCGGAAGCGCCCGAAGCCGACGGCCTTCTTGCGCAGGTAGAAATCGACCTCCTCGAGCGCGGCGCGCGTCTGCGCCTCGGTCTCGACACCGACGAGCATCTGGTCGAGCGCCTCCGATCCCGCCTCGTAGAGCGCCTCGCGATCGACCAGGTAGATCCGCCCGTACCGCACGAGCACCCAGGATTCCCGCCCCTGCACGACCGCCGGATCGGGCAGTCGCGCGACCTTCTCCCGCGGCGCCCGCTCGAGCACCGCCACGTGCTCACGCCTGCGCTGCAACGCCTCGCGAGCCCGCGCGAGCTCGCGCTCCGCGTCCGCCAGCCGCGACTCGAGATCCTCCCCGTCCGCCGTAACGTCGGACGGGGCGCGCTCGAGCGCGGCGCGCAACGCGTCGGCGCGGCGGGTCGCCTCGTCGGCCTCCGCGTCGGCACGCCGGAAGATCTCGTCGCGACGACGGTCGAGCGCGAGGGCACGCGCCGAGGGACCCGAAGCCCCGTCACCGGCCTCGGCCGCACGCTGGATCGCGAGGTCGAGGACTCGTTCGAGCGCGTCGCCGAGCTGGATCTGCATCGTCGCGATCACGATCACGAGGATGCCCACGACGTTCGAGAGCGTGTCGACCAGCGGGTCGAGGTTGTCGGGCAGTCCGCGCCGTCCACCGCTCGCCACGCTCAGGCACCCTCCGCCCGGCGAACGAGGGCCCAGTCGAGGGGACCCGTGCCGGGCAGCGGCAGCCGCGCGACGCGAACCCCAGCCTCCCTCGCGATCGCCTCCGCCCGCCGCGCCGTCGCCACGCCGTCGGGACGCACGAGCAGGACGACGAGCGCGCCGGGCAGGGCCGCGACCCGGCGCAGGTAGCGGCCGTAGTCGCCTCCGTTCGAGAGCGCTTCGAGGGGGACGAAATGCTGGAAGTCGTCCGTCGCGCGATGGGCCGTGATGCCGCCGCCGTCGCACTCGACGAAGAAGGGCTTCTGGCGTCGGGACAGGCCGGTCGGGTCGATCAGGATGGGCAGCGTCTCGCGTCGACTCTCGAGGACCGCCAGCGTCGTCTCGACCTCTCCCCGCTCTCGCTCGAGCCTGCGCAGCGCCTGCTGCGTGCGCGCCAGGCGCGAGGCCGCCCGCTCGTCCGCCTCGAGCCGCGCGAGCTCCCGCTCGATCGAGGCCGCCGACCAGCCCGTCGGCCAGCCGCGCGCCGCGAGCTGCTCGTCCAGAGCCGCCCAGGCCGACTCCGCCCGAACGAGCACCGCCTCGTCCTGGGCGGCCTGCTGCCGCGCCTCCGCGCTCGCCAGCCGCGTCCTTGCGACGGCCTCTTCGAGGGCGGCCTGCGAGCCGACCGCACGCACCGAGATCGCCGCGAGCAGCAGCATCAGCACGCCGATCGTGCAAGCGAGGACGCTCATGAAGGGAAAGAGCGAGACGGTGACGCGATCGCTCCGGGGCATGGCCGGTCAGTCCCGTTCCGGCTCGGCGGCCTCGTCCCGCGCGGCGACGATCGCCTGCACGAGGCGTCGAGCGAGGCGCTCGACGGAGGCTTCCGAGGAGTCGGTGGGATCGGCGCTCGATCCCCGCTCGTCGAGGCGCGCGATCAGCGCGGCCCCGCAGTAGTCGTCGACCGCCGCGAGCAACCCCTCCTCGAGACGCTGCACGGCGCTCGCCGGGAACATGATCAGGATGCTCATCACGAGCGCGAGCAGGGTCGTGTCGAAGGCGACGCCGAGTCCGAGCGTCACGCTGCCGATCGACTCCTTCATGCCGTCGAGGGACGCCGCCGCCTCGAGCGTCTGCGAGAATCCCGCGACGGCCGATCCGATGCCGAGGACCGTGCCGATGAAGCCCAAGGTCGGCACTGCCCAGACGAAGACGCGCACGAGCGCATAGCTCGCATCGACCCGCGCCTCGTCCGCCCGCGACTCGCCCGACAGGAACTCGACGACCTCGCCGACGCGGGGACGGATCGCGAAGTGTCGCAGCGTGCGGAGCAGCCGATCGACGACGAAGCTCTCGCGCTCCGCCTCGGGCAGACTCGCGAGGCGCTCGATCTCGCGCCGGGCGGCGCGCCGATCGAGCGGCGTCGCCGAGACCCCGTGGAGCGGATCCCGGTCGAGCAGCGCGCGCTCCCGGGCCAGGCGCCGCGCACGGGCCGCGAGCAGACAGAGCGCCCAGAACGAGATGCCCGTGATCGCATAGGGCACCCAGCCGCGCGCCGTGAAGAGCTCCCCCACCCGGCTGGCGGGCAGCAGCGCGAGCACGCCGTAGAAGAGCCCCGACGACCCGATCGCCCAGCCGAGCGCGGGCGCGCTCGACACCTCACCCGGCGCGCGGCGCGCGGGGCGACCGATTTCGATCGGGGCCCGCACGTCCGTCGGGTCCCCGGGCAGCGCCACCTCCTCATGCTCCGTCGACGCCGCCTCGGACGCGTCGAGGAAGGAGCGTCCGCAGGCCGCACAGCGCCACACCCCGGGCTCCGCCGCGCGCGCCGTGCGCTCGCCGCAGTACGGACAGGTGGCCTCCCTCGTCATGCCTTGCTCCCACCCTCCGGAATGTGACCGGTGCGGACCCGTGCGACTCCCGTTCGCCGGTCGCGTAGAGACTCGACTCACGGTGCTCGGCTCCCCGACGACGGCGCGTGCGCGGGAGGCTAGGGCCTCCCGGGGCGATGCGCCGGGGCTGCTAGCCTCCGCCCGTGTCCGCTCCGACGCCGCCTCCGCTCTCGCGAGCGCAACTGCTCCGGATCCTCGCCCTGCCGCCGGAGGCAGACGCCGCCGCGATGCGCCGCGCCTCGACCCGTCTGCTCGCGGTGCTGGAGCAGCGACGCGCGCAGGGCGAGGCGTCCGGAGAGGCAGCGGCGCTCGATCACGAGATCGAGGCCCTGCGAAGCAGCCTGGCGACCTGGCTCGACGAGCCCGACGCCCCGCCGAAGGATGCGACACAGCCCGCGTCCGTCGGTTCGAGTGTCGGCGCGCGTCTGCGGACGACCGGGATCGCGCTCGGGTTGGGGCTCGCCCTCGGATTCGGGCTCGCCCGGCTCGCGGGCAACGGCCCCGTGACGCGCGAGCCCGTCCCCGGGACCGGATCCGTCGAGGCGCCCGGCACGCTGCTGCTCACGGGCGGGGTGTCGGGCGCGACCTTGCGCGTGCTCGATGCGGACCGCAACGAGATCCTCCTGGAACGCCCCGCGCTCGACGCCCGCGTCGAGCTGCCCGGCGGACGTTATGCGATCGAGGTGTCGAGGGAGGATTGTCCCGACCGCTGGACGCGATCCGTCTACTTCGAGCCCGGCTCCGTCCATCGTTTCGCCCCTGAGCTCTGCCTCGGCGAAGGCCGCCTCGTCGTGCGCTCCAACGTGGCGGAGGACCGACTCCGGATCGATGGCCTCGACGTCGGCGCGACCGGCGCGCGCGAGCATCGGCTCGGCGTCGGGGACCACGAGGTCCGCGTCGAGAAGCAGGGCTTCCGTCCCTTCGAAGGTCGCGTACGCGTCCGGCCCGACGAGCAGGTCGAGCTCCGCGCCGACCTCGTTCCGCTCGGCGGCCCGAGCCCCGTCGCGTCCGAGCGCCCCACCCCGGTCGCCCGAAGCGCCCCCCCCGTGCCGCCGCCGCCGACCCGCCCCCTGCCCTACGACCTGGAAGGCCTGAAGGAGGCCGTGGCGCCCGAGTCGGCCCTCGCGCTCCCGAACGACCTGCTCGACGGCGGGCGGCTGCGCGACGACGGGGGCTCGACGCGCTGGCACGAGCAGCGGACGCGCGAGCTGCTCGCGCGCTTCGACCTCGATCGATCCGGCCACATCGATCGGCTCGAGGAGAGCGAGGCGATCCCCTGCTCGATCTGGCGCTCGCTCGAGGCCGACTTCGATCGCGGGGGGCTCGGGCTGCCGATGGCCCGCTACTACGGCTTCGACGGCTCGGAGTGGCATCCGGGGGCACTCGGCTTCGATCGAAGCCAGCGCAGCGCGGCCTTCGCGAAGATGAAGGAGTGCGGCCTCCTCGGTCGCATCCCGGCCGAAGGCCGCACGGGCTGAGTCGTCCGTCCCCACCATGCGGTTTTCGGACAGCAAAACTGCGGCTTTCCCCCGATTCCTCTCGGGAGCCGCCCGCCTACCCTACCGATCCCGATTCGATGGTTCATAGGGGGGTCGAGATGGTCAGTATCGTGGTCGCCGACGATCACAAGATCGTACGGGAGGGTCTCATCCGTCTGCTGGAGAGCCGTGAGGACTTCACCGTCATCGGTGAGGCGGCGAACGGCGAGGAGGCCGTGGCGCTGGTGCTCGAGAAGCGTCCGGACGTGGTCCTGATGGACATCAACATGCCGCGACTGTCGGGGATCGATGCGACGCGCCAGCTCGGCAAGGCCGGCTGTCAGAGCAAGATCCTCGTGCTCTCGATGCACGAGAGCCGGGCCTACGTCGAGGAGGTCCTGCGCGCCGGGGCCTCGGGATACGTCGTCAAGAACTCCGCGAGCAAGGACGTGCACAACGCGATCGATGCCGTGCGCGCCGGGGCCTCGTACCTGTCGCCCGCGATCACCCAGCAGGTGGTGGACGCGATCGCGCGACCGGGGGACGCGGGGCCGCAGGGCGTGTCGATGCTCACGGAGCGCGAGCGCGAGGTGCTCAAGCTGATCGCCGAGGGACTCTCCTCGAAGGAGATCGCCTCGGAGCTCGGCGTGTCGCTCAAGACGATCGACTCGCATCGTTCGAACCTGATGGAGAAGCTCGACATCCACAAGGTGTCGGGACTCGTCCGCTTCGCGATCCGCGCTGGCCTGGTCGAGCCGTAGGGCGATCGCCGGGTGGGCCCCGGGAAACCGGGGCAAGCAACGCAAAGGGCCGCCCTCCTCGATGGAGGGCGGCCCTCGTCGTATCGGGTGCCGAGCGGGAAGGACGTCGTCCCCCCGCTCGCTCGCGAAGGTCTAGATCGGCGGCGCCGGTCGCTCGAGCACGTCCTCGCCGTGCACCATGCGGTCGACGTGGTGGCCCTTCAGCTCGCGACGCTCGACGAGCGCCTCGGCCAGCTCCTCGACCGTGCTCCAGACCGGATCGAGCAGACGCTCCGCCTCTTCGCAGTAGGCGGCGTAGAACTCTTCGACGGGTCGGCTGAGGCCGAGCAGCTTCGCGATCCGCGCCAGCTCCTCGCGCCCGCGTCGCGCCGCGCCCGCCCATCGACCCCAGGCCAGCTCGACCTCGAGATCGGCGCCCGCGAAACGCCCGCGACGCAGCGCCAGTCGTTCGGCGGCGATGCCCGCGTAGGCGAAGACGCCATGGGCATCGACGAGCTTCTCGGGCACGACGCCGACCTGCTCGCCCCGGCGGCGTCCCGCCGGCGGACGACAGTCGATGGGGAGGGGTAGACCGGAGAAGGTGACGACCTCGCCGTCTCCGTTGACCGGGTCGATGACGGCGTGCTTCAGCACGTTGGGTCCGTAGAGGATCTCGCAGATGGTGGCGCGACCGGCCTCCCGGTAGGCCACTCGTGCCAGTGCATTCGTCGACATTCACTCCCCTCTGGCTGAGCCCGCAGCGTCCATGCCTCTTCGGCGGCTCGCGGAAAAAGTTGAGGGATTCCAGCGAGGCAGGCGGTCGTCCTGCGGACGCGTCGGGCGGCGGCCCCCGCGCGACTGTGCGACCCTGCCGGCTCGTCACGATCCGGAGGGGCCATGCGGGACGATGCGCGACTGGAAGACCTGGGCGCCGGCCTCTTCGCGTGGATCCAACCGGACGGATCCTGGGGCCTGAGCAACGCCGGGCTGGTCACGGGCGACGAGCAGAGCCTGCTCGTCGACACCCTCTACGACCTTCCCCGGACGCAGCGGATGCTCGACGCCATGGCCCGCGCGACGCCCGCCGCCCGCCGGATCGACACGCTGGTCAACACCCACGCCAACGGGGACCACTGCTTCGGCAACCAGCTGGTCGAGGGCGCTCGCATCCTCGCCTCCCGCGCGACCGCCGAGGAGATGCACGAGGTCACCCCCGAGATGATGGCCGGGATGGTCGCAGGTGCCGACCAGATGGGCGCGGCGGGCGACTTCCTGAGACGGGCCTTCGGCGCCTACCAGTTCGAGGGCATCCGACTGACCCCGCCGACCGAGACCTTCGAGAAGCGTCTCGAGCTCGACGTCGGCCCCCGGCGTGTGGAGCTGATCGAGGTCGGGCCCGCGCATACGCGAGGCGACGTGATCGTCCACGTCCCCGAGGCCCGGGCCGTCTTCACGGGGGACATCCTCTTCATCGACGGCACGCCGATCATGTGGGAAGGACCGATCGCCAACTGGATCGACGCGTGCGAGAAGATCGCCGCTCTTGCGCCCGACGTGATCGTGCCCGGACACGGCCCGCTGACGGACGTGCGCGGCGCGCTCGCCGTGCGCGACTACCTCGTCTTCGTGCGCGACGAGACCCGCAAACGCTTCGACGCGGGCCTCTCCGCCCGGGACGCCGCCTTCGACATCGCCCTCGGCGACTACTCGGCCTGGCTCGACTCGGAGCGCATCGCCGTGAACGTGCAGACGCTCTATCGCGAGTTCGGCGACGACTCCCCGCCCCCGGGCCCGCTCGAGATCTTCGAGCGGATGGCCGAGCTCTCGCGCTGAGCGAGCGAGCGGAGCGCCGCATGGCCGCGCGACCGGAACGTCCCGACTGCCTGCACTGCGAGCATTATTTCGTGACGTGGCAGCCGGACCAGCCACGGGGCTGCCGCGCCTACGAGTTCAAGTCCGCGGACCTGCCCTCGGAGGTCGTACTGGCCTCCTCGGGCGAGCCGTGCCGGCTCTTCGTCCGGAGGCCCGGAGATCCGACCCGTGCGCGGCTGCTACGCCCTCGTTAGGCGTCGGCCGGCTCGTCGGTCGGTCCCGAGCCGCAAGGTGCACGCGAGCCGTCGGCCGCGCCGTCGTCGGCGGACGACTCGCGGAGGGCCCGCACGATGATCCGCTCCGGGTCGGCCCAGCCCGTCTCGTCCTGGATCTCGCGACAGCGCGCCAGCAGTCGACCCAGCTCCGGTCCGGCCGCCACGCCGCGCCGCATCAGCGCCCGCGCCGACACGACGTCCCGACCGATCCCCTGCCGCACCGAGGCGGCCTCGGCGGCAGCCAGGAAACGATCCCCCGCGACGAAGCGCCGGTCCGCCGCATCTGGCGTCGTGCGCCCCCAATGGTCCGCCCGCGCCACGCGCTCGAGCGACACGATCGAGACGTCCGCCTCCGCCAGCCGCCGGGCCAGCCGTCGATAGGCCCTCGGGCCGGCGTCCTGCGCGACGAGCAGCACCGGGGCCAGATGGTGCGCCACGAGCGCAGTCACGGCGCGGATCCGTCGTTCGGAGAGCCGCAGCGCCTCGAGCCACTCCGTCGTCCGTCGCGCGCTCTCCCCCTCGTGTCCGAGGGATCGGATCCGCCCACCCTCGACGCGGGTCGTGGCGGGCTTGCCGAGGTCGTGACAGAGGACGGCGAGCAGGAGGACCGTGCGCTCCTCGGGGACCAGTCCCCGCCCGAGCTCCGCCGCCCGATCGAGGCAGAGCAGCGTATGCGTCCAGACGTCGCCCTCCGGATGCCACTCTGGATCCTGCGGCACGCCCCGCAGCGGGGGCAGCGGCGCGAAGACCTCGAGCTGCCCCATCCGCGAAAGGACCCGGAAGGCGCGCGAGGGCGCGCGTGGACCGACGAGCATGCGCAGCAGCTCGCCGGCGACGCGCTCGACGGGCAGGGCTGCGAGATCGATCGTCGCGCAGAGCCGCTCGAGCACGGGATCGACCTCCGCCTCGAGCGAGGCGGCGAGGCGCGCGACGCGCAGCACGCGCAGCGGATCCGCGCCGAAGGTCGTGCGGTCGACGGCGCGCAGCCGTCGTTGCTCGAGATCGCGGATGCCGCGCCAGGGATCGAGCAGTCGTCCTTCGAGCGGGTCCCAGCCGATCGCGTCGACCGTGAGGTCGCGATGCCGGCTGGCCTCGCGGAAGGCCGCATCGAGCGAGGCACCGGACGCTTCGTTCGAGCCCCGGGGCAGCGCCACGTCCAGGCCGCTGCGCGCATCGCGCCATGTCGCGAACTGACGACCGACCGGGCCCACGAGCCCGAACTCCCCGAGCGCGTCACCGAGGGTCGCTTCGTCGAGCCCGAAGACCTCCAGATCGAGGTCGTGCCCCGGCCGTCCGAGCAACCGATCCCGCACGGCGCCACCGACGACGAGCGCACGCCCTCCCACCTCGGCGATCCCACGCGCGAGGGACTCGAGCACGTCCGGCACGGCCCAGCCACGCGGCGCCGAGGTATCGAGAGGCGCCCAGGCCTCCGGGCCCTCGGTCAAACCTCCTCGTCCTCGTCGACCTCTTTCAGGCAGATCGGATGGGGCGCGAAATCGGGGCCGCCCTCCCAGCCCGGAATGCGCGCGGCTTCCGCCAGCCAGGACTGGGCGATCGACTCGTCGACGGCGACGTCGTTGTTGTCGAAGCCCTCTGTGATCGAGTCCCAGAGCGCCTGGCCGCCGTTCTCCCACCACTCGCGGCTGGTGTTCTCGAAGTCGATCGCGAGCTTGATCATCCCTCTCCCCTCCCCGCCATCGCGGGTCGCGTCGCGCGCGTCCGTGGGCGCCAGCCGAATCGACCGAGATCGACGCGACCTCGTGCATCGAACACGACGCCTTCGGCCTCGAGGCGTGCGCGCTGGAGCCCCTCGATCTCGCGCTCGCCTCGGCCGCTGACCTCGCCACGGGCGTTGATCACCCGGTGCCAGGGTACGTCATCCGCTTCGTCGAGCGCGTTGAGCGCCCAGCCGACCTGACGCGCGGCGCCGGGCATGCCCGCGATCGCGGCCACCTGCCCGTAGGTCGCGACCCGGCCTTCCGGCACGCGGCGCACGACGCGGTAGACCGGACTCCAGCCCCGCTTGGCCCCGGCGCGCGCCCCGCTCACGCCGCGAGCCCCGAGTGACGCAGCAACGCCTCGGGCGTCGGCGCGCGCCCCCGGAAGCGCTCGAAGACGTCCATCGGCGGCGTGCCACCCCCGAGTGCGAGCACGGTCTCGCGAAAGCGTCGGCCGGTCCGGCTCACCGCCTCCCGATCCTCGAGCCCGGCCTCCTCGAACGCGCCGAAGGCGTCCGCAGAGAGCACCTCGGCCCACTTGTAGCTGTAGTACCCGGCCGCGTACCCGCCCGCGAAGATGTGCCCGAAGCTGCAGAGGAAGCGGTCCTCGGGCAGCGGCGGCAGGAGCGTCGTCCTCGCCGCCACCCGCGCCTGCACGTCGAGCACGGACTCGCCGGTCGCGGCGGGATCCGCGCGATGCAGCGCGAGATCGAGGCTCGCGAAGTAGAGCTGGCGCAACATGTTGCTCCCGGCCCGGAACGTGCGCGCCGCACGGATCTTCTCGAAGACGTCGTCCGGGAGCGGCTCGCCCGTGTCGACGTGGCGCGACAGGCCGAGCAGCGTCTCGCGGTGGTAGCACCAGTTCTCCATGAACTGACTCGGCAGCTCGACGGCGTCCCACTCGATGTTGCGGATGCCCGAGGCGAGGCCACAGTCGACGCGGGTCAGCATGTGCTGCAGCCCGTGGCCGAACTCGTGGAAGAGCGTGAGCACCTCGTCGAAGGTCATGAGCGAGGGGCGATCGCCGACGGGCGGCGTCTGGTTGCAGACGAGATAGGCCACCGGCCGACGCACGCCATCGTCCCCCGCGAGCCGGGTCCGTCCGAGGCACTCGTCCATCCAGGCCCCGCCGCGCTTGTCGCCGGGCCGGCTGTAGGGATCGAGGTAGAACGATGCGAGGAGCTCCCCCCGCTCGTCGCGCACCCGGAAGAAGCGCACGTCGCGATGCCAGACCGGCGTCTCACCGTCCGCCGCCATGATCGACACGCCGAAGAGTCGCTCGGCCAGGGCGAAGAGTCCCTCGAGCACCCGCGGCAGGGGGAAATACGGCCTGAGCGCCTCCTCCTCGTAGTCGAAGCGCGCCTCGCGCAGCCGCTCCGCCCAGAAGGGCTGGTCCCAGAGCGCGATCGGCTCCGCCTGGCCATGCTCCCGCGCCCAGCCGCGCAGGTCCTCGAGATCCTGCGCGGCGGCGTCGTAGGAGGCCTCGCGCAGCTGCTCGAGGAGCGCGTCCACCGCCGCCACGTCCGGCGCCATCTTCGCGTCGAGCGAGAGCTGCGCGTAGCTCTCGAAGCCGAGCAGTCTCGCCATCTCGTGCCGCAGCGCGAGGATCCGATCGATGAGCGGGCCGTTGTCGAGGGCGCCCGAGCTCGCGCGGGTCACGTTCGCACGGTAGAGGGCCTCGCGCAGACCGCGATGCTGCCCGTGCTCGAGGAAGGGCAGCAGGACCGGCGCATCGAGCGTCAGCCGCCACGGTCCGGCCTCCGCCGTCGCTTCGGGAAAGCCGTGCTCCCTGGCATTCTGCGCCGTGATCTGACGCAGGCTATCGGGCGTACCGGCCATCTCCGCTTCGTCGTGACAGACGTGCGCCCAGGTCTTCGTCGCGTCGAGCACGTGATTGCCGAAACGTGTCGCGAGCTCGCCGAGCTCGGTCTGGATCTCGTTGAAGCGCGCGCGCTCGGACGCCCCGAGCCCGACGCCGGCATGGCGCGCGTCGCGCAGCAGACTCTCGACGATGCGCTGCTGGACCGCGTCGAGCGCCGCGAAGCCCGGTCCCTCGCGCAGTGCCTCGAGTCCCTCGTAGATCGGGCGGCTCTGGGCCTGCCGCAGCCCGAAGGCGATCACGTCGCCCTGCACCTTCGCGTGAGCCTCGCGCAGGGCGTCGCTGTTGCGGACGCCCATGAGATGCCCGACGAGCCCCCAGGCGTAGCCGAGCCGATCGCCGATCCACTCGAGCGGCTCGACCAGGCCCGACCAGGTCGGCTCGAGATCGGCCTCGAGCCCGGCGAGCGCCGCCTCGGACTCGGCGAGCAGCGCACGGATCGCCGGCTCGACCAGGCTCGCCTCGAGGCGGTCGAAGCGCGGCAGCGCCCCGTGCAGCAGGAACGGATTCTCGTCGTCGCGCTCGGTCGCCACGCACCCCCCGATCCGCGCCGCCCCGGCTTCCGGAAGACGCACCCGCTGCGCCCGTCCGGCCCTCGTCCCGCGGCGCGGGCGATCGCGAAACGTAGCGAAGCACGCGTCGCCCATGGCGGTCGGGTCGGCGCGTCGCCCGCGCTGCGAGGCGATCCCGCCGACGTGCCGTACCCCATGCCCCGCGATCCCGCCGACGTGCCGCACCCCATGCCCCGCGATCCCGCCGACGTGCCGTACCCCATGCCCTGCGATCCGCTCGGCGCATCGGCGGGGACGAGGGCGCGAGCCGCTTCGGCGACGCGCTCAGGAGCGGCCGAGGTCCTCGACGGTGATGCGGCGTCCGTGCTCGTCCCAGGCCGCGAACTGCCGGGGCCTGCGCGCGCGGGGCGCGGCGTCGGCGCCCGGCCAGCCCGGCGGCGGCGTGAGCGGGGGCCGTGCAGATCCCGAAGCCGAGGCGGCGCGGCCCAGGCGCCCGAGCTCCCAGGCGGTCCAGGCCACGCACGCGATTCCGAGCAGCAGGGTCATCCGGGCTCCCGGCGGGCCGCGCAGCGCGCGTCCCTTCGCCCCTTGAGTGGCGACGAGCGGCCGGGTCTCGCACGAATGCGGAGGCATCCCGTGCGCGCGGAACGCGCTTGCGCGCGACCTGCCCCTTCACGTGGGATCGCTGCCGATCGACTACACCCGATCCGCCGGAGGGCCGCCGCGCCAGCCACCCGCCGTAGACGCGCCGCGTCCCCCGATGCTCGGCCCGGCCGAGAACGCGACGGCCACGACGACGTTCACGATGCAGCCCACCACGCCCACGTGCACCCCGCCCAGCCGCGGCCAGCCCGCCAGCGTCAGTCCGACCGAGAAGAACGTGCCCGCGACGAGCCCCGCCAGCACGGGTCCGGCCGCCAGGCGCCGCCAATGCAGCGCGATCAGGAACGCCGGCACGCATTGGATCAGGAGCTCCATCTTCAGCTCGATCAGCCGCCACAGCGTCAGCTCCCGCGCGAGCGCCACCGGAATCACCGCGACGAGCAGCACGGCCGCGAGCCGCTTGCCGAGGGCCGTCGCGCCCGCATCGGAGCTCGTGCGCCCGAGCAGGTCGCGCGAAAGGAGCGAGCCGAGCGAGAGCAGGCAGCTGTCCGCCGTCGACATGATGGCCGACAAGGCGCCCACGAAGACGACCAGCGCCGCCGCCGTACCGGGTCCCCCGCGCGCCCCCCAGTCCGCCAGCAGCATCGGGACCACGCCGTCCGCCGCGACCGCCTCGTCGATCTCGAAGCGCGCGATCGCCGCCACCCCGATCAGCGTGACGACCAGCGTCGTGACGAGCGGCATGAACGTCATGGCCGCGAAGGAGCGCGACAAGGCCCGGCCGCTCTCCGCCGCGAACACGCGCTGGATCGCCTGTGGATAGAGCACGCTCGCCAGCCCCATCAGGACGATCGTGCTGAACCAGTTGAGACAGACCCGCATCGAGGGCACGGCCACCGCCGTCGGACGACGCGCCGCGACGGAACGGGTGATCGACTCGAGGCCGCCGGCCTCGAGCAGCAGCCAGCCGAGCAGGGCCGAGAGACCGAGCAACATGGCGATGCCCTGGGCCGCATCCGTCCAGGCGACGGCCCGCATGCCGCCACGGGTCTCGTAGACGAGGATCAGGAAGGCGAGGCCGATCACACCGGCCGCATAGCTCACGCGTCCGGCCGTCACGATCTCCACGACCTGCCCCATCGCCTTGAGCTGTGCGAGCAGGAAGTTCGCGAGGGCGAGCGTCATCAGCACGGCGATCGCCAGTCGCAGCGCGCGCGAGAAGGGCCCCTCGAAGCGCACGCGCAGATAGTCTCCGGGCGTCACGAACCCGTGCTGCATGGCGAGCGGACGCAGACGAGGGACGAGCGCGTGGAACACCACGATGATGCTCATCATGAAGCCCGTCGACATCACGAAGGCAAAGCCCTGCCGATAGGCGCTGCCCGGATAGCCGAGCAGCGAGTTGCCCGAGTAGGCGGTCGCATAGAGCGTGAGGAAGAGGACGAAGGGGCCGAGCGAGCGGCCGGCCAGGAAATGGTCCGCCGGCGACGCGTCCCGCTTCGCGCGCCGCGCGAGCTCCGCGACGCCCATCAGCGTAGCGAGGAAGAGTCCGAGCACGACGAGGCCGGTCGTCCCGAAGTCCATCAGCGCCCACGCTCCCGCACGGCCAGGGCCCCGCGCGTGCCGTCGCCCTGCGCGTCGCCCGGACCCGACGCGTCCGACGTCGTCCCGGGCGGATCGGTCACCTCGGTCGCGAGCCAGGCGACGCCGTTCAGCACGGCCACGCCGACATAACAGAGCAGCGCGATGGCCACCCAGTCCGGCAGCCCCAGCCACAGGCGCAGCGGCGCCCCGGGATCGCGGTACCACGGGACGGACGCCACGTAGAGCAGCGCGATCGCCCCGAGGCAGACCCTCCGCAATCGCACGCGGGCCGTTCCGGAGCCCCTCATCGCGCCCCGTCCGCTGCGCCGAAGAGGGGACCCGGCGTATCGACCCCGACCGGCTCGAGGCAGAGCGGGTCGTCGTGGCGGGGCGAGTTGACGTGTCGGCCGACCTCGACCCGATGGAGCCGACCGGCCGACGCCGGCACGGTCAGCGCGGCGAGCCGCTCGGGCGCGGACCCGGATGCGAGCCAGACGTCGTAGTCCTCGGGCGCCAGGATCACGGGCATGCGCGGATGCACGGGCGCGAGATCCTCGTTCGCCTCGGTCGTGAGGATCGTGCACGAGTCGACGACCTCGCCACCGGGGCCATGCCAGGTCTCGAAGAGCCCCGCGAACCCGAGCAGACCACCGTCGGCCGCCGTGAAATGGTGGGGGCGATGACCGCGATCGCGGGGGGTCCACTCGTAGAAGCCGTCCGCCGCGACGAGGCAGCGCCGCTTGCGGAAGGCCGCGCGGAAGGAGGGCTTCGTCGCGACGGTCTCGGAGCGCGCATTGAAGAGCCGTCCTCCGATCGACGGGTCCTTCGCCCAGCCGGGCACGAGTCCCCATCGCCGCCAGACCGGCACGCGCCCGGCCTCGATCGTCAGCACGTCCTGGGAAGGCGCGACGTTGTAGCGGGGGCGCAGCTCGGATCCCACGGCGCCACCCGAGCCGGGATCCGGGATCGCGGCGGCGAGCGCGAAGGCCTCGGCGATCTCGCCCGCCGATCGCGTGAGCGTCATGCGCCCGCACATGCGCGGCCTCCTCTCCCGGTCGCGCCCGGCCGGCGCGAGTCGACCGTACGCGACGGGCGCGCGCGGGCGGCTGCTAGAGTAGCCGACCGATGGGGGAGCATCCGGCCATGCACGAGGAGTCGTCCGACCGCGACGAGCACGCGCGGACGTCGCTCGTCGCCTTCGTGCCGCGCGGTCTGCTGGGGGGCGCCCTCATGGGCCTCGCGAATCTCGTGCCGGGCATCAGCGGCGGCACGATGCTGCTCGCCGCGGGCGTCTACCCGAGCTTCATCCGCGCCATCGCGGACCTGACGACGCTGCGTCTCGCGTGGCGACCCTTCGTCGTGCTCGGCACGATCGCGGGCGCAGCCCTGTCTGCGATCGCCCTGCTCGCGGGGCCGACGCGCGCGCTCGTGATCTCCGAACGTCCACTCATGTACAGCTTCTTCATCGGGCTCACGCTCGGCGGATTGCCGCTCGTCTGGCGGCTGGCGCGGCCGGCGACGCCTTCGGTCTGGATCGGCGCGGCCGCGGCCTTCGCGGCGATGGTGGCCATGAGTCTGAACGGCGCCGGCGGCTCGGGGCGCGAGGCGAGCACGGGGCTGCTCTTCGTGGCGGGGCTCGCGGGCGCGTCGGCGATGATCCTGCCGGGCATCTCGGGGGGCTACCTGCTGCTGCTGCTGGGACAATACGAGTCGATCCTCGCGGCGATCGACGGTCTCAAAGAGGGCGTGCTCGGCCCGGCCGGACTCGATCCGGCCCGCATCGCCGAGGCCCTCCACGTCGTCATCCCGGTCGGGATCGGGGTGGTGCTCGGCGTGGTCGGCGTGAGCAACGCCCTGCGCTGGCTGCTCGAGCGTCACCCGAAGCCGACCCTCGGCGCGCTGCTCGGACTCCTGGTCGGGGCCGTGGTGGGCCTCTATCCCTTCCAGGAGCCGGTCCGCCCCACGCCGGGCTTCGTCCTCCATGGGCGGGTGCTCGAGCCCGCCGAGCTCGCCGTCCTCGAGCCGGAGGACTGGCCGCTCGAGCGCTACCGACCCGCACCGAGCGAGCTCGCCGGGGCGACCGGCGCCGCCATCGCCGGTCTGCTGCTCACCTTCGCCGTCTCCCGTCTCGGTCGCGAGGACGAGACGACGTCCACGGGGCTTTCTGGGTAGGCGACTTCCCCGCTCGCGCGAGGGGAGCGACGGCCCGCGTGGTCGCCCGGTCGGCAGGCCCTACGCAGGCGGAGCCGGAAGCCTGGACACGCAGCGCGGAATCCCGCGACCCTGCCGCAGGGCCCGTCGCGTGCCGCCGCCCCTCGCAGCACGGACCGGATCTTGCTCAAGGGGTCACATGCCGCGTGACACGACCCAGGGCCTCTGCTTCCTGCTCGGGCTCCTGCTCGCCTTCTACCTGCTGACGCCCTTCCTCGATCTCGTCCGACGCTGAGCCGGACCGCCCTTCGGCGAGCGCGTCCGGCGGTCGGGCTGGTCGCCCTTCGGCGAGCGCGTCCGGCGGTCGGGCTGGTCGCCCTTCGGCGAGCCCTGCCTGCGCTCGGCCGGCCCCCCCTTCGACGGTCTCTTGCCACGGTCGTCGTCGCGTCGGGTCTTCTTTGCGGTTCGTCCACCCGGGCCGGCCTCGTCGCGTCGTGTCTTCGCGGGCCGCCCACCCGGGCCGGCCTCGTCGCGTCGGATCTTCGCCGGTCGCCCACCCGGGTCGGCCTGGTCGCGTCCCCCGCGCAGTGCCTCCCCGCGACGCAGGCGCTCGACGTGGTCGAGCAGCGCCCGGCGCTCCTCCCCGCGCAGCGGGCGCGCCGCCCCGACCGCGAGGCGTCCCAGTCGGAGCGGTCCCATCCGCACCCGGCTGAGCCGATGCACCGGAAAGCCGAGCACGAGCAGGCTGCGTCGGATCTGACGCTTGCGCCCCTCGACCAGCGTGAGCGTGAAGCTCGAGGTGCCGGCATCGACGTCGTGCCGCAGATCGGCCAACCGAGCGGGCGCCGTGCGGCCCTCCTCGAGACTCACACCACGCTCCAGTCGACGGACACCCCGCTCGTCGAGCAGGCCCTTCACGGTCACCCGATACTCGCGCTCGTTGCCGAGGGACGGATGCAGCAGCGCGTGCGCCGTGTCGCCATCGTTCGTGAGCAGCAGCAGCCCCGTCGTCTCACGATCGAGCCGACCGACGGGAAAGACCCGGCCCACGTCCGGCGGCAGCAGGTCGAGCACCGTCCGTCGGCCCGACTCGTCCCGGACCGTCGTCACGACGCCCCGCGGCTTGTTGAGCAGCCAGTAGGCGGGCCGCTCACGCACGAGTCGCTCGCCATCGACGCGCACGTCCTGGACCTCGAGATCCGCACGGTCCCCGAGCGCCGCCACGCGCCCATCCACCGTCACGCGGCCCTCGTCCAGGTAGCGCTCGACCTCCCGACGCGACCCGAAGCCCGCCGCGGCGAGCAGCTTCTGCAGACGCAGGCCGCCGTGGGCGGAAGTGCGCGGCGACTCCGTCGTCGTCGCGCCCTCCGCCGGAGCGCGCTTGCGACGCGTGTGCCTCGGCGACCGTCCGTGGGCCATCGATCTCAGGCCGACGGATCGTCGTCGTCGACGTCCGTCGGGTCCGCCTCGAAGTCGCTGCCGTCCCCGTCGTCGGCGCCCGACGCCCACGACGCCTCGTCCTCGCCGCCCCAGCTCTCGTCTGCGGGCTCAGCGGACTCGGAGCCCCACGCCGATTCCCCGTCGGACTCGTCGGACTCGGAGCCCCACGCCGATTCCCCGTCGGACTCGTCGGACTCGGAGCCCCACGCCGATTCCCCGTCGGACTCGTCGGACTCGGAGCCCCACGCCGATTCCTCGTCGGACTCGTCGGACTCGGAGCCCCATGCCGATTCCTCGTCGGACGCCTCGGCCTCGACCTGCATGCCCTCCTCGGGCACCGCCGCAGCCGGCTCTTCGCCGCTCCCGTCCCCGTCGCCCACGACGTCCTCCGTCGCGCGGTCTGCATCGCCCGCCCGTTCGAGCAGGCCCTGCTCCCGCGCGATCTCGTCGAGCTCACGCAGGGTCGGCAGATCCTTCAGGCGCTCGAGCCCGAAGACCTCGAGGAAGCGCCGGGTCGTGCCGTAGAGCATCGGTCGCCCGGGCACCTCGCGCTGACCCGCGATCCGGATCAGATGACGGTCGAGCAGGCTCTTGACGGTCGCGCCCGCGTCGACCCCGCGCACCTCCTCGATCTCGGCCCGGGTGGTCGGCTGGCGATAGGCGATGATCGCGAGGGTCTCGAGGGCGGCCTGCGAGAGGCGCAGGGCACGCTCCTTCTGCAGCTTCTGCAGATAGCCCGAGAACTCGGCGCGCGTGCGGATCTGGAAGCCGCCGGCGACCTCCCAGATCTCGAAGGCGCGGTCCTGCTCCGCGTACTCCGTGTTCAGCTCGTTGACGAGGTCCTTCGCCACGGCCTCCGTGCAGTACGGGATGATCTCGGCGATCTTCGCCGCCGAGATCGGCTCGGCGGAGGAGAGGATCAGGGCCTCGGCGATCCGGCGCTTCTCGCTGGCGTCCATTCGACTCACGCTTGCTCCTGGCTGGTCCCGCGCGGACGGGCGCTCCATCGGTTCGGTGATCCGTTCGCGCCGCCCGGGCGGCGCCCCTGCTCCGGGCTCGGCCCGCGAGACGCGCGGACTACATCGTGTCCGTGATGCGTTCGCGCCACTCGGGCGTCTCGGCATCGACCGTCGCGCGGCGACATCGGATCGGCCCCTCCGGCGTGCCGCGATCCGAGATCCCCTGGTAGATGCGCAGGGCCGTCAGCCGCGCGAGCTCGAGGATCGCGAGGAAGGTCGCGACGAGCACGGCGCGACTCGGCGGCCCGGACTCGCCGTCGACCTCGAAGATGCGTGTGAACTCGATCGACTCGTGGCTCTCGAGCAGGTCCATCACGACCAGCATGCGGGTCCGCACGGTGACGGCCTCGGTCTCGACCTCGTGCTTGAGCTCCACGGCGCTCGCGTTCTCGAGCACCGCACGGAAGGCATCGACCAGCTCGAAGAGGCCGACCTCGATCTCGCGCTCCGACTCCGGCGTGCGCTCGGGTCCGGGCCCGACGACGCTCCAGACGTCGCGCCCCAGCAGACGACGGCGCGACAGGGTCTCGGCGGCCTCCTTGAAGCGCTGGTACTCGAGCAGGCGCTGGACGAGATCGGCGCGCGGATCGCTCTCGTCCTCGTCGTCCTGCCCCTCGCTCGGCAGCAGCATCCGGCTCTTGATGAGCGCGAGCGTCGCCGCCATCACGAGGTACTCGGCAGCGACGTCGAGATTCAGCTCTTGCATCAGCTCGATCGTCTCGAGGTACTGCTCGGCGATGCGGGCGATCGGGATGTCGGTGATGTCGACCTCGTTCTGCCGGATCAGGTGCAGCAGCAGATCGAGGGGGCCCTCGAAGACCGGCAGCTTGACGGCGTAGCCGGCGAGGCCGTCCGTGCGCTCGTCGGGATCTCCACCGAGATCCGCCAGCACGTTCGCTCGCTCATCGACTGCGGAAGTCGACGCGCTCATGGAATTGCATCCGTCCTGGGCGCCTGGGGGGAGTCGGCTTCAGGAAGAGGTCTCGGGCGGCGACACTCCATCCGCTTCACGGTCCTCGCGGTCGGCGTCGCCATGCGGGGCGCGAGTATCGGCGATCGCAGGATCGCCAGCAACACGCCGCCGCCGCCTTCGGCCGGCCGCGGCGCTCCGCTTCGAGCGACCCGCCGCGCGGCGGGCGATCTCCACGGCCAGTGCGAGGGCCTCCTCGCGATTCGCGAGGTCGCCGTCGAGGAAGGCCGCCCGGATCCGCGCGAGGGTCCGCCCGACCTCGGGCCCGGCGAGGCCGAGCTCGACCAGATCCGTCCCGGCGACCGGCGCGCGGCGACGACGATCCTCGGCGCCCCAGCGCAGGATCCGTCGACGAACGGCCGTCCCGGCGAGCGCATGCAGGGCCTGGACCGTCTCCTCCGGCAGCTCCGAGAGGGTCGCGTCGACGCTGCCGCGCCCCCGCGATCGCTCGAGTCCACGCAGGACGCGCTCGACGTCGCGGCCGAAACGGACGATCCGGGCCGCCTGCTCGCCGCGCACGGAGAAGCGCTCGAGCGTCCTCCGGCGCAGGGCCGCCGGCAGGGGCGCCAGCCAGATCGAAAGTCCTGCCACCCACGGCCGCCAGCGCGGCGCCGGCCACGGCGGCTCCGCGATCGCCTGCGAGAGTCGCCGCAGCGGCACCATCCGATCCCGCCCGAGCACGAGCCCCGGCTCGAGCGCCGCCAACACGTGCCAGTCCGAGAGCGATCGCAACGGCCGCCCGACGTGCATCCCGAGCGCCGCCTCACCGAAGACCAGCTCGAGCTCCCGCCGATAGCGCTCTCCGCTCACGGCGGCGAAGGCCCCGTCGCGCAGCGCGTCGCGCAGGGCGTTGCGCGACCCGCGCTCGAGCCGCATGCCGAGGCGCGCGGCGAAGCGCGCGGCCCGCCAGGCGCGCGTCGGATCGTCGTGGAAGCTCCGCGGATGCAGTACACGCAGCCGCTTCCGTTCGAGGTCCGGAAGGCCGCCCGCCTCGTCGATCACGTCGATCGCACGGGCCGGCGCCTCGGCGTCGAGCGGGAGATAGAGCGCGTTGACCGAGAAGTCGCGCCGACGGGCGTCCGCCGCGAGATCCCCGGGCTCGACCTCGGGCAGCGCGCCGGGCTGCGCATAACGCTCCTGGCGGAACCCGGCGAGGTCGACACGGGCCTCGGAGGTCTCGAGTCGCACCGTGCCGAAGCGATCGTGCGCCGTGAAGGAGGGTCCACCCTCGCCCGGCACGGCGATCGCCCGGGCGAGCGCCGCCGCGTCGCCTTCGATCGCCAGGTCCACGTCGCGCAGCGCACGCCCGAGCAGCAGGTCCCGCACGGGGCCCCCGACGAGATACAGACGGCCGGCCTTGCGCTCGGTGCCCGCCTCGACGATCCGCCGCAGCAGGACCGCCGTGGACTCGGGCAGCGCCGCGAGCACCTCATCGAACGAACGTGCGGGCTTCACCGTGCGCCGCCCGACCCGCGCGGATGACGCGCCTCGACCGTGTCGCGCAGCCTCGCCCGACTCACGTGCGTGTAGATCTCAGTCGTCGAGAGATCCGCATGGCCGAGCATCGTCTGGATGGCGCGAAGATCGGCCCCGCCCTCGAGGAGATCCGTGGCGAAGGCGTGACGCAGCACGTGGGGCGAGACGCGGTCGGTCGGGATGCCCGCGCGGATCGCGTGCCGACGCAGCCGGGCGAAGAAGTTCTGCCGCGTCATCGCCGTACCCCGTCGCCCCAGGAAGACCTTGTGCTCGCGATCCGGGCGATCACCGAGCAGCACGGGGCGCGCCTCGACGAGATACCGCTCGAGCGCCTCGCTCGCCGCGTCGCCGAGCGGGACGACCCGCTCCTTGCGCCCCTTGCCGACGACCCGCAGCAGGAGCCCCCGCCGATCGACCGCCGACAGAGGCAATCCCACCAGCTCCGAGACCCGCAGCCCCGCGCCGTAGAGCACCTCGAGCATCGCCACATCGCGCAGGCCGAGCGGATCGGGCGTGCGCGCCGCATCGATCAACGCGGCCGTCTGCTCGGCGTGCAGTACGCGCGGCAGCCGCCGCGCGCCCCGCGGCGCCTGAAGCGCCTCGAGCGGGGCCGCACCGATCAGGTCCCGTTGCTGCGCGTATTTCAGGAGTCGCCGGACGGCGACCACGACCCGCGCGCGGCTGCTCGCGGCCATGCCGCGTGCGTCGAGGAATCCGGCGAGCGACACGAGCTCGCGGCGGCCGATCGCCTCCACGCGATCGACCCCGCACTCGGACAGATGCGCCCGGAGATGGCGCAGGTCGTTCGCGTAGGCCTCGACGGTCCGCGCCGAGAGCCCCTCTTCCACGGCCAGCCGTGTCAGGAGCTCGTCGCAGAGCGTCTCGAGCGGACTCGCCGGGGCCGCCGCATCGGCTCCGCTCACGTCCGCCGCCCCTCCACGGGACCGCGGACCGCCTCGAGCAGTCCTTCACGAAGGCGCTCCAAGCGTTCGGAATCCTTGATCTTCTTTCCGGACTCGTCCTTCAGGTAGAAGGCGTCCGTCACCTGGTCCTTGATGGTCGCGGCCTTCGAGATGTAGATCTCGAAGCCGTGGTCGCAGATCGTCCGGGTCACGTCGTAGAGCAGCCCGATCCGGTCGTCCGCGATCACGTCCACGAGCGTGTAGAACTCCGACTCCGTGTTCGAGATCAGCACGCGGGGCTGCTTGCGCGAAGGCGGCCGGGTGCCGCCCACGGGACGGCGGCGGCGACGCACGAGCTCGCCGACCTCGACCTCCCCCGCCAGCACGCTCTCGAGCTGCTGCTCGACCTCCTGCCAGATCATCGCCCGCTCGTCGGGTCCACCCCGCGGCGTGTGCGTGCGGTAGATCTCGAGCGCGAGCCGTCCGCGCATCGTGTAGACGTGCGACCCGAGGATGTTCAGCCCGCACGCCGTCATGACACCGGCGACCTTGCTGTAGAGACCGTGGACGTCCTCGGCGCACACGATGACCTCGGTGAACCCGCCCTTCATGTCGCGGTGGGCGGTCACGACGCGTCGTCCGTCACCGAAGCGCAGCACGAGCTGCGCGTGGCGCGCGATCTGCGGCGGCGTGTGCGAGAGGAAATAGCGCCGGGGCAGCGAGTCGAGCACGGCGTCGATCTTGCTCTCGCCCACCCCGAGCCGGATCAGCTCTTCGCGCGCGCTCTCCCGCCGCCTTCCGACCCGCGCCTCGAGCAACGCGACCGCCTCGTCGGGCCGTTCCGCTCCGGTCTCGAGCATCTCCGCCGTCCGCTCGAAGAGCTCGCGCAGGAGCTGCCCCTTCCAGTCCGTCCAGGCATCGACGGACGAGGCCCGGATGTCGGCGAAGGTCGCGAGGTAGAGATTGCGGAGATTCGTGCGGTCTCCGCAGATCTGCGCCAGCTCCAGGATCAGCTTCGCATCCGAGAGGTCGCGACTCTGGGCGAGGTGCGACATCAACAGGTGGTGCTGCACGACGAAGAGCACGCGATCCGCCCGCTCCTTCGGCAGGCCCAGGCGCTCGAGCACGGTCACGGCGCGGACCACGCCCTTGTTCGAGTGATCGCCGCCGAAGCCCTTGCCGATGTCGTGGAGCAGACAGCCGAGGAAGAGCACCGCGCGATCCTCGACCTCCGCCATCAGCTCCGTCAGCTCGGGCATCGCCCGCGCGTACTTGCCACGCCAGAGCCGTCGCAGCTCCTCGACCAGGAAGATCGAGTGCACGTCGACCGTGTACGTGTGATAGACGACGTGCTGCCAGCGGCAGACGATGTGCTCCCACTCGGGGATCAGCCGGCCGAGCACGCCCACGTCGTTCATCGCCATCAACGTGCGCGTCACTCGGAACTCGCCGTCGAGGATGTCCATGAAGAGCTCGGCCGCCTCGGGCGAGCTGCGGTGCGCGTCCTGCAGCAGGTCGAGGTTCTCGCGTAGCAGCCGCTGCGCCATGCGGGAGAGACGGACCTGGTGGCGCTGGGCGATCGCGAAGACGCGCACGATGCGCAGCGGATCCTCGCGCAGATGACCCGCGTGGGGGATCGCGAGCTGGCCGTCGATGATCCGGAAGCCGTCCTCGATCGTCACGACCTCGCTCGGCTGACCGGCGAGCGGGTCCACGCGACGGATGCACTGCTCGATCACGAGCTCCGAATAGGTCTTGATCGCACGGGCGTGCCGGTAGTAGTCGCGCATGAAACGCTCGACGGGCAGGTCCGGATCGTCGGGCTCGAAGCGCAGATCCGCGAGCGTCCCCTCGTCCGGGACCGGCTTCGCGGCGGAGACCGCGACCGCCTCGGCCATCGACCCGTAGCCCAGCCCCTCGCTCACCTCCTCCTGCAGCTCGAAGCTCATCTGGTCGTTCGAGCGTCGACTGCGCAGATGCAGCTCGTTTCGCGTGCGCCAGAGGAAGTCGAGGGCGTCCCGGTACTCGTCCATCTCCGTCTCGGTCAGCAACCCGAAATGGAGCAGGTCGTCGACGTTCCGGACGGAGGGCTGCGTCCCGCGCGCCACCCAGTAGGCCGAGTGGTAGTCGCGCAACGCGCCCGCGCCCTCCTTCACGTTCGGCTGCAGCAGATAGAGCGAATCGCCGTACTCGAGCTGTCGCTCGCGGAGCAGCTCCTGCTGCTCGATCGCGAAGGCCAGGGGATCGGGCAGCAGCTCGTCGCGGATCCGATCCGCGAAGGCGTGGAAGAACTCACCGTCGCCGCACAGGAAGCGCGCGGTCAGCACGGCGGTCCGCACCGTCACGTCCTCCCGTCCGAGCTCGACCGTATCCGCCAGCGTCCGCGTCGCGCAGCCGATGCGGAGCCCCGCGTCCCAGAGCCAGTACTGCAATCGCTCGGCCAGCAGCTCGACGAAAGGGGTGAGACCGTCGCGATAGAGGATGAGCAGGTCGACGTCCGAGTGGATCGACATCTCCCGCCGTGCGTATCCACCGACCGCGATCACGACCACGCCCGACTCGATCGCGCCGCCCCGAGCGAGATGGAGCTCCTCCGCGAGCCCGTAGAGACGACGGACGAGGCGATCCATCATGTCCGAGTTCGCCTCGTTCACCCGCCGCCCCGACTCCGACGCGCGGTGCAGACGTTCCAGCGCCTCGCGGGCATCCGCGAGATACGCCTTCACCTTGGGCGCCACCGCGTTCGTGCGCGCCTGGGGATCGGCGGGCAGATCCGCGAGGTAGGCGTCGATGCTCGGGCCGGCCAGCGTCATCAGCGGTCTCCGCCCAGCCCGCCCGCACGGGCGGCCACGCCGAGCTCGATCTGCCGGCGGTATCGCTCCACGCCCTCGGCGATCCGATCGGCGAGCAGGTGCTGGTACTCGCGGCTGCGCAGCAGCCCCGCGTCCCGCTCGTTCGTGACGAAGCCCGTCTCGACCAGCAGCGCCGACATGCTCGACATGAAGAGGACGTAGAAGGGCCCCTTCTTCAGACCGAGATCCGGGAGCGTATGGTCGCGCTCCTTCGCGCCGTGCATCACCCGCTCGTGGACGAGCGAGGCGAGCCGTTCGGAGTGGGTCGCGACCTCGCCGGCCCGGAGCTGGGCGAGTGCGCGCTGGAGCGGATCGAGGCGCGCCGCCGGCACGCCGTTCTCCCGCGCCGCGACGTCGAGGCTGTGGCGTTCGTGGTTCTGGTCGAGGGTGTAGATCTCGATGCCGCGGGCGGCCTTGCGGCGCGAGGCGTTGGCATGGATCGAGATGAAGACGTCGCCGCCGGCCGATTCGGCGATCACCGAGCGCTCCTCGAGGTCGAGCGTCCGATCGTCGTCGCGGGTCAGCACGACCTCGAAGCCGCGCTCCTCGAGTCGCTTCGCGAGCTGCCGCGCGATCGCGAGGTTCACGTCCTTCTCGCGCAGGCCGCCCACGCCCGTGGCGCCCGGGTCGCGGCCGCCGTGGCCCGGATCGACGACGATCGTGTTCACACGCCGCAGCTCCTGCGGCAGCCGTCCGCCCCGATCGTCGGCGTCGCGGGCGGGCTTCCGGTCACCGTAGACGTCGATCACGATCCGGGCCGGGCTCGGCAGCGTGAAGACGCGATGATCCGAATAGCGCGCGAGGTCGATCACGAGACGGGTGCGATCGAGGGTGTTCTGGCCGAGTCGGACGGCCGAGAGCAGCCCGTCCCCGACCTCGATGCCCTCGTCGTAGCGCGTCCCCACCCAGATGCCGGGCACGTCGAGATAGAGCCGCTCCGGGCGTCCCGCCCGGGCGTTGGCCGCCAGCCGGACCAGATCGTCCTGGGCGACCGACACGTCGCGCGAGAGCTCGAGCACCACGCGCGTATAGCCCGGGTAGGACCAGGTCCGGACCTCGCGAACGTCTCCGAGCCCGGGCGGCCGATCCGCCCCGATCAGAAGCAGAGCCAGCGCCAGGAGGATCGCCAGGCGTGAGATGGACCGCAGCGGAGCACTCCGCAACCGGTTCATTCGACTTCCTCATCGACCCGCCCGGCCGACAGCAGCTGCGTACGCTGCCGCGCCAGCCAGGTGAGTGCATCGAGGGGGGTGAGTGCGTTCGGGTCGAGGGCGCGCAGCGCCGCCGCCAGCTCGGCCTCGGCGTCGACGCGCGGCGAGCGGGCGGGCGCGAGCGCGAGGGAGAGCTGGCCGTCCTTCGATCGGCGCGATCGGTCGGGCTGCCCACCCGGCAGCTCCCCGCCTTCGAGGTCCAGCAGGATGGCCCGGGCCCGTTCGACGACGCTGCGCGGCAGCCCGGCGAGTCGCGCGACCTGGATGCCGTAGGAGCGGTTGGCTCCGCCCTCGACCAGGCGCCGCAGGAAGATCACCTCGTCGTTCCACTCCCGGACCTCGAAATGCGCGTTGCGCAGCCGCGGCTTGCTCTCGGCCAGGGCGACGAGCTCGTGGTAGTGGGTCGCGAAGAGCGTGCGCGCCTCGCTGCCCCGGGTGTCGTGGAGATGTTCGGCGACGGCCCACGCGATCGAGAGCCCGTCGAAGGTCGAGGTGCCGCGCCCGATCTCGTCGAGGATGACGAGGCTGCGGCGCGTCGCCTGGCGAAGGATGTCCGCGGTCTCGCGCATCTCGACCATGAAGGTCGACTCGCCCCGGGCCAGCCGATCCGACGCCCCGACCCGCGTGAAGACGCGATCGACGACACCGATCCGTGCCGCATCCGCCGGCACGAAGCTGCCGATCTGCGCCATCAGCACGATCAGGGCGACCTGCCGAAGGTACGTGCTCTTGCCGCTCATGTTGGGTCCCGTCAGCAGCAGGATCTGCTGACCGGCGGGATCGAGCCGCGTGTCGTTCGGCACGAAGCCGTCCGAGCCGCGTCGGCCGAGCACCGACTCGACGACCGGATGCCGGCCGCCCCGGATCTCGAGCGACTCGCTCTCGTCGACGGCCGGACGGGTCCAACGCTTGCGACGCGCGGCCTCCGCCAGCGACGCCAGCGCATCGAGGGTCGCCACGCGGTCCGCTGCCTCGCGGATCTCCGGTGCGGCCCGGCAGACGGCCTCGCGCAGGGACTCGAAGATCTCGCGTTCGAGCTTCGCCGCCCGCTCGTTCGCGCCCATCACCTTCGACTCGACGTCGCGCAGGGCCTCGGTCGTGAAGCGCTCGACGCTGGCGAGGGTCTGCTTGCGCTCGTAGTCCTCGGGCACCTTCGCGAGATGCGCCTTGCCGACCTCGAGGGAGTAGCCGTGGACCGGGTGGAAGCGGACCTTGAGCGTCGCGATGCCGGTCCGGGCGCGCTCCGCCGCCTCGAGGCCCGCGATCCACTCGCGCCCCTTCGACGCGCTCTCGCGCAGCACGTCGAGATCGCTGCGATAGCCCTCGCGGATGTAGCCCGTCTCCGAGGCGCCCCGGGAACCCTTCGCGATCACGGGCGGGTCGTCGATCAGCGCCTCCTCGAGCAGCGTCGCGAGCGCGGGCAGCGGCTCGGGCGCCTCGAGCAGCGCCGCCGCCGCGCCAGCCGTCGCATCGGCGAGCAGCGCCTCCCCGCCGCCCTCCTCGCGACCCACCGCGCAGGCAGCCTGCGCCACCGCCGGCAGCGCCCGGAGCGACGTCCGCAGCGCGCCGAGATCCCGCGGCACGGCGCCCGGACGCGTCGCCTTCGAGAGCAGGCGTTCGAGGTCGCGTACGCCCGCGATGGCGTCCCGCAGACGCGTGCGGGAACGATCGTCCTCGACGAGCCGTTCGACCGCGTCGAGGCGGGCCTCGATCGCCCGCGGCGAGAGCAGCGGGTAGGCGAGCCAATGGGAGAGGCGGCGCGCACCGAGGGGCGAGCGGGTCAGATCGAGCTCGGCGATCAGTGTGCCGGTCCGACCGCGGTCCTCGCTGTTCTCGTGCAGCTCGAGGTGACGTCGGGTCGCGGGGTCGAGCACGACCGTGTCGGCGATCTCGTAGCGGCGCAGCCTCGGCGGGCTCTCGAGCGCGAAGGGCTGGTTCGCGGCCAGATAGCTGGCGACGGCGACGGCGGCGCGGGAGGCGGCGTCGGTCGCCGAGACGAAATCGCCCTCCCAACGCCCGGCGAGCGCATGTCCCTCGAAGGCCGAGTCCGGAATCGTCGTGAGCGCGATCTCTCCGAGCAGCGGACGCAGGCGCCGACCCACCGCCTCGCTGCGATCCTTCGGCAGCAGCAGCTCCCGCGGCGCAACCCGCGAGAGCTCCTGCACCAGCGTGTCGGGCAGCGCATCCGCGTCCGCGCCCCGCTCGGCGCCGACCGGCGTCGTGATCGCCGTCGCCCGGAAATCCGCCGTCGAGGCGTCGAGCACCGCGAGACCGAAGACGCCGGGCTCCGGACCGAAGGCGAGCGCGGCGACCGCGACCACGGCGCGTGCGTCCAGACCCTCCGGATCGCCGACGAGCCCCGGCGTCACGACCTCGACGACCTCACGGCGGACCAGCCGTCGGCCACCGGCCTCCTTCGGATCCTCGACCTGCTCGCAGATCGCGACGCGATGACCGAGGGAGGCCAGACGCTTGATGTGCGCATCCGCCGCGTGCACGGGCACCCCGCACATCGGAACGGGATCGGGGCTGTTCTTGTCGCGGCTGGTCAGGGTGATGTCGAGCAACGGCGCCACGAGCTCGGCGTCGTCGAGGAACATCTCGTAGAAGTCCCCCATCCGATAGAAGATCACCGCGTCCGGATGCCGCGACTTCACCTCGAGGAACTGCCGCATCATCGGCGTGTCGAGTCCGCCACCGCTCACGACCGCGCCTCCCCGCCCGGGCCCCTTCCGCCCGCTTCGCCGGCGCCTCCCTGCGACGGCTCGTTCGCCAGCGCGTCGAGCAGGCTCGCGTAGGCCTTCAGGCTCTCCGCCTCCTGTCCCGAGGCGATCAGGAGCCGCCCGAGCTCCACGTGCAGCGTGAGCTGCTCGGGGGTGCGTTCGACTCCGCGCGCCAGCAGCTCCCGTGCTGCGCGCTCGTCGCCCCGCGCCACCAGCGCGCGCGCGAGGGCCAGGCGGGTCGCGCGATCGGTCGGCCGCGCCTCGAGTCGGTCGCGCAGATAGGCCTCGTAGCCCTCGCTCTTGCCGCGCGCGGCGAAGGTCGCGCCGATCTTCGGATAGAGCGTCGCACCGAGGTCGCCATCGCTCGCGACCGCCCGGGTCCAGGCCTTGAGCGCGCGCGCGTCCCGACCGCGCTCCGCCTCCAGCTCGCCCATCATGGCCCACGCAGCTGCGCAGCCCGCGTCCCGACGCAGACAGCGCTTCAGCGCCTGCCGCGCCCCGTCGTGATCCCCCTCGTCCGCCCGCGTTCGGGCCTGATCGAGCAGGATGCGCGATTCGAGGCGATCCGCTTCGGGCCGATCCCGACGACGCAGGCGACGCAGCAGGACCAGCGCCCGCTCGAAGTCACCCTGTCCGTGCCAGAGCGACACCAACCGCGCGAGCAGCCCCGCATCCCGCGGCGACGTGGCGAGCGCCTCCTCGTACGAGGCGATCGCGCGCTCGCGGAAGCCCCCCGCCTCGAAGTCACGCGCCAGCTCGACGAGCGCCTCGCCCCGCTGGTCCGTCGTCAGGTCCCCGCGCAGCAGCAGGTTCTGATGCATCCGGATGGCGCGACCGATCGCCCCCTGGTCGCGATAGAGCCGGGCCAGCGCGTGATAGGCGTCGAGATCGGCGCTGTCCGCCTCGACCAGACGTTCCAGCCAGGTCTCCGCCGCCGGCCAGTCGCCGGCCACGGCCGCACGCAGCGCCCGTCGAAGCGCGCGCTCGATCTCCGCCTGCCTCGTGGCCGCCCCCCTGCGTCCCCAGGCCATCGACTACTCCCGCCCCGCGCCCGCCGCTGCGCGCGGAGGCGCGGGCACCCGTCCACCGGGCGGCGCAGGCACCCGCTCGAGCGGCGGTGCGTCGCCGCGGCCCGAGAGCGGCAGGCTCCGGAGCTCGTGGAGCTCGGCCTCGAGCCGACGGATCGACTTGCGATAACGACGATTCACCAGGGCTCCCCGCAGCCAGGCGAAGCCCACGATCAGCGTCGCCAGCAGGAATCCCGCGGCGATCGACAGCAGCACGAGCCACCAGAGCTCGAGATTCGGCACCCGGATCCAGATCAGGTCGAGATCGACGACCTGTACGTTCGCCGAGCGCAGGCTCCAGCCGAGCACCCAGCCCCCCGCGATCGCCCCCAGTCCCAGGACCCACAGCACCGCACGCTTCACGAAGCCCACCCCCTGCAGCCGATCGGAGTGCCTTCCACGCAGCACCCCGAGACGAGGCTCAGGCCGAAGCCTGCCCCGGAACCCGCTCGTCCTCCTCCGACGCGTCGCTCCGCGGTGCGCCGTCCACCATCTCCTTCAGCTCCTTGCCGACCTTGAAGAAGGGCGTGCGCTTGGCCGAGATGTGGACGGGCTCGCCGGTCTTCGGATTCCGACCGTCCCGAGCCTCCCGGATCTTGACCTGGAAGGAGCCGAAGCCGCGGATCTCGATCCGGTCGCCGCTCCGAAGCGCCTCGATCATCGCGTCGAAGATCGTGTTGACGACGACCTCCGTGTCCTTCTTCGAGATATGAGGCGTGCGCTTCGCCACCTCTTCGATCAAACCGCTCTTCGTCATTCCGTCTCCCCAGACATGCGACGAGCCGACGGACTCCGGGGTGCCTGCCCGCGACGGACAGGCACCCCGGAGACTCATTCGTCGGAAGCGCCCGACTTCTGCGCCAGCTTGGTCGCCAGCAGATCACCCAGGGTGGTGGTCTGGCTCACGGACTGCTGCTCGGCCAGCTGCTTGAGGGCAGCCCGCTCCGCCTTGTCCGTGACCGCGCGGATCGACAGGGAGATCTTCTGCTCGTTCGCATCGACCTTGGACACGAGCGCCGTGACCTCCTGGCCCTCCTGGAAGTGATCGGCAGGATTGTCGATGCGCTCCGGGCCGAGCTCCGAGCTGTAGACCAGCCCGTCGATCCCGTCCTCGAGCCGGACGAAGACGCCGAAGTCGGTCACGCTCGTGATCGGCCCCGTCACCTCGCTGCCCACCTTGTACTTCTTGAGGATGTCGTCCCAGGGATTGGGCTGGAGCTGCTTGATGCCGAGGGAGAACTTCTCGTTCTCCTTGTCGATCTTCAGCACCACCGCCTCGACCTCGTCACCCTTCTCGAAGCGATCGGAGGGATGCTTGATCTGCTCCGTCCACGAGATGTCGGAAACATGGACGAGGCCGTCGATCCCTTCCTCGAGACCGACGAAGATCCCGAAGTTGGTGATGTTGCGGACCTGGCCCGACACGCGGGTGCCGACCGGGTAGCGCTCCTCGATCACCGTCCAGGGGTTCTCCTCGATCTGCTTCATGCCCAGCGAGATCTTGCGGTCCCGCTCGTCGACGTCGAGAACGACCGCCTCGACCTCGTCCCCGATCGAGACGACCTTGGACGGGTGCTTGACGCGCTTGGTCCAGGACATCTCGGAGACGTGGACGAGGCCCTCGATGCCGGGCTCGAGCTCGATGAACGCACCGTAGTCCGTCAGCGAGACGACCTTGCCCTGGATGCGCATGCCGATCGGGTAGCGCATGCCCGCGTCGATCCACGGGTCGGGCTGGATCTGCTTCAGGCCGAGCGAGACCCGCTCCGCCTCCGCGTCGAACTTCAGCACCTTGACCTTGATCTCGTCACCGACCTGGAAGAGCTCGCTCGGATGGTTGATGCGGCCCCAGGACATGTCCGTGATGTGGAGCAGGCCGTCGATGCCGCCGAGATCGATGAAGGCGCCGTAGTCGGTCAGGTTCTTGATCACACCGTCGAGGATCTGGCCCTCCTGCAGCGTCTCGAGCGTCTGCTCTCGCATCTTCTTGCGCTCGGTCTCGAGCAGCGCGCGCCGCGAGAGGACGATGTTGCCCCGACGCTTGTTGAACTTGATGATCTTGAAGCTGGCCTTCTCGCCGAGCAGCGCCTCGAGGTTGCGCACGGGGCGCAGGTCGACCTGCGAGCCGGGGAGGAAGGCCTTCACGCCGATGTCGACCGAGAGGCCGCCCTTCACGCGGGCGACGATCGTGCCCTCCACGGCCTCCTCGTTGTCGTAGGCGTTGCTGATCTCGTCCCAGACCTTGAGCCGCTCGGCCTTCTCCTTCGAGAGCACGAGCTGGCCGTCCTCGTTCTCGACCTCCTCGACGAGGACTTCGACGGTATCACCGACCTTGACGGTGATCTCGCCTTCCTCGGTCATGAACTCCCAGGAGGCGATCATGCCTTCGGACTTGAATCCGATGTCGACCTGGATGTAGTCGTTGTCGATCGAGAGGACCTTGCCCTTCGCGATCTCGCCTTCCTTGAAGGAGCGTTCGCTGCTCCCGAAGAGGTCCGCGAAGGACTCTCCTGCTGCGCTGGTCTCTGTGATTGAATCGGTCATTGGGTTGTGGTGGCTCCTGAAGGCCGCGCGCGCACCTTGCGGGCGGGCCGATGTTGACGACGCGAGTCAGTCCTCGTCCGACGGGCCGGACGCCCGACGGGCGACCTCGGCCAGCCGCACTCGGGCCTGACTCAACAGCTTCTCGAGCGATTCGGAATCGCCCTCCTCGAGCGCCCTGGCGAGCTTCGCCAGTGACGCAGCGAAATGGTTCAAGGGACCCGAGAGCGCCTTGCCGTTCAGCTCGAGGATCTCTCCCCAGAGCTCGGCGTCGCTCTGGGCGATGCGCGTGAAGTCCCGGAAGCCGCCGCCCGCGAGCGCACCGACCCGGGTCGGCGCCGCCTGCAGCGACTCGGCGAAGGCGAAGGCGACGAGGTGGGGCAGATGGCTGACCCAGGCGACCTCCTCGTCGTGAACGGCCGGCGAGCGCCGCTCGACCCGCGCGCCGAGCGCCCGCCAGAACGCCTCGATGCGCTCGACCGGCCCGGGCGCCTGTCCCTCGCGCGGCGTGACGACGCAGGTCGCGCCCTCGAAGAGGTCGGCGCGGGCGTGATCCGGCCCTCGCAGATGGCTGCCGGCCATCGGATGCGATCCCACGAACTCGACGCCCTCCGGTAGCAGCCCCGGCAGGTGCTCGACGACGAAGCCCTTCACACTGCCGACGTCGGTCACGATGCAGCCACGCGAGAGCGACGGCGCGATCTCCGCGAGCAGAGCGGGCATCGTACCGACGGGCGTGCCCAGCACGACGAGATCCGCACCGACGACGGCATCCACGGGCTTCGCGATCGCGTCGACGAGCCCCGCCGCAAGCGCCCGCTCGAGCGGCGCCGATCGCCGCGCCGCCCCGACGACCTGTCGGGCCAACCCACGCCGACGGGCCGCCACCGCGACCGAGCCGCCCAGCAGCCCGAGGCCCACGACCGCGAGCTTCTCGAAGGGCCCACCCGGCATCGCCCCGGCCTCGCTCACGCCGCGGCCTCCCCGTCGCGGATCTCGCCGAGCGCCTTGACCAGCCGCTCGTTCTCCTCCGGCAGGCCGATCGAGATGCGCACGTGGTCATCGAGCCCGAAGCCCTTCATCGGGCGCACGATCACGCCCTTGCGCAGCAGGGCGTCGTACACGCCCGCGCCCGCGCGGGCCAGCAGGAAGTTCGCATCCGTCGGCCAGGTCTCGATCCCCATCCGCCCGAGCTCGGTCGTCAGGTATTCGATGCCGCGGACGTTCACCTCGAGCGTCCGGCGCACGTGCTCCTCGTCGTCGAGCGCCGCCATCGCGGCGACCTCGGCGAGGCGGTTCACGTTGAAGGGATGCCGCGCGCGCTCGAGGTAGCTCGCGAGCTCGGGGTCGCAGATGCCGTAGCCGATCCTAATCCCCGCCAGACCGTAGATCTTGGAGAAGGTGCGCAGCGCGATCGTCCCCGGGCGCCGGGCGATCAGGCTCACGACGTCCGGAAAGTCCTCCCGACGCACGAACTCGAAGTAGGCCTCGTCGATCGCGAGCACGACGTCGTCGGGCAGCGCGTCGACGAAGCGCGCGAAGGCGTCCGCTCCGACGCTCGTTCCGGTCGGGTTGTTCGGGTTGCAGACCATCACGACCCGGGTCCGCTCGGTCACGGCCTTCGCCATCGCGTCGAGATCGTGCACGAAGCGCTCGTCGAGGGCGACGGGCACACCCACCGCCCCCATTCCCTTCACGACGATCGGGTACATCGCGAAGGAGGGCCAGCCGTAGACGACCTCGTCGCCGGGCCCGAGCAGCGTCTTCGCGATCAGCTCGAGGATCTCGTCGGCGCCGGCCCCGAAGACGAGCTGTCGGCCCTCGATGCCGAGGCGATCGGAGAGCTTGCGCCGCAGCGCGAAGCTCGCACCGTCGGGATAGCGATGGATGTCGCCGGCCGCCGCGCGCATCGCCTCGACGGCCTTCGGCGACGGGCCGAGCGGATTCTCGTTCGAAGCGAGCTTGATCGAGCCGCGGATGCCCAGCTCCCGCTCGAGCTCTTCGATCGGCTTCCCCGGCTGATAGGGGGCGAGATCCCGGATGTGCGGCTTGATCCGATCCACGAGGCTCATCGAACGGGTCCTTTCGCGGGCGACTTCGGGACGACGGGGCGCGACTCCACGGGTCGGGTGCCGCGCCCGGGCGTCGGACCGACGGCCTCGAGCGCGCGTGGGAAGGAGCCGAGCACCTTGTAGGAGGCGGACACGGCGGCGGCCTCGGAGAGGGCGCGCCGGACGGACTCGTCGGCCTGGTGTCCTTCCATGTCGACGATGAAGATGTACTCCCAGGGCTTGCCCTTCATCGGACGCGACTGCACGGCGGTCAGGTTCACACCGTGCCGCGCGAACGGGCCGAGCAGGTCGTGCAGCGCACCCGCCTGGTCGCGCCGGACCGTGAAGACGGCGCTCGTGAGGTCCTGGCCCGAGGGCGCGGGCGTCTCGCGGCCGATCACGAGGAAGCGCGTCGTGTTGCCGTGGTGGTCCTCGATCGACGAGGCGATCAGGAGCAGGTCGTAGACCTCGGCCGTCACCTCCGAGCCGATCGACGCGACCTTGTCGTCGGCGTGGGCCAGCTGGGCGGCCGCCGCCGTGCTCGTCGTCTCGATCGTCTCGATGCCGCGCAGGTTCGTCTCGAGCCATTGGCGGCACTGCGCGAGGGGCTGGGGATGCGAGGCGACCTTCTGGATGTCCTCGAGCCGTCCCGTCCGGCTCATGAGGTGCTGCGAGATCTCGAGCTTGATCTCGCTGCAGATCGTGACCTCGGTCTCGACGAGTGCATCGAAGGTCACCGTGATCGGGCCCTCGATCGTGTTCTCCACGGGCACGACGCCGAAGTGGACGTCGCCCCGCTCGGTGAGCGTGAACACGTCGCGCAACGTCGTCGCCGGGACGAGGTCCACCTGCGCGCCGAATTGCCGGCTGGCGGCTTGATGGCTGAACGTGCCGTCGGGCCCGAGGAACGCCACTCGCACCCGCTCCTCGAGCGAGCGGGTCGCGGAGATGATCTCGCGAAACACGTGGGGGATGGCGGCATCCGGGAAGGGGCCCGGGTTCTTGTCGATCAGGGCGCGGACCAGGTCGCGCTCCCGCGCGGCCACGTAGATCGGACCGCGGCGACCGCCGTCCTTGAGCTCGCCGACGCGCTGGACGCAGCGCGCGCGCCGGTTCAGCCGATCGAGGATCTCGCCGTCGATCGCATCGATCTCGCGACGCAGCACCGCCAGCTCGTCGGCGATCTCCGGGGCGATCGCCTCGATCGTCTCCCCGGACGCGGGGCTGGCCAAAGGGGCGCTTCGACTTCCGGAATCGGGGGACACGGCCCGCCCTTCGGATCGCGGCTCCGGCGTCGGCGCTCGTCGCGACATCGGCAGCGATCTCCAGCGCCGGCACGCGGGACCCGAGCGGAAGCTCGGGGGCGATGGGCGGCAAGGTCCGGCAGCAGGCATCCCCTCGACCTTCGAGGCGGGCGGACTGCGCAACACGCTACGGGCGACCCGAGTCGGACTCGGCCCTCCCTCTCCTACCGGCCAGTGACCGGCCTGTGGAACGGGCGGACGATTCCTGCGTGCGGACGGTTCGGATGGGGCGAGAAAGCGGCTAACCCCCTGAAAAGAAAGGCGCATCATATCGGAGGGCCCAGTCCGTCGCAATTCCGGCCCCGGGGATTCTCTTCTGAAAGCAAGGGCTTACCAGCCCGGACGCGGCGACCCGAGCCCTCCCCGGGGATCGCGGCGCACTTTCCAAGTCACCGGATTCACGAGCGTTTTTCGCACGCCCGCCGGATCAAGGCCCAACCCGCACCGGTCGATACGCCTGCGAGCCCCAACGCCCGAGGCCCGATGTCCCCTTCCCGCCCCAAGGTCGGCGCGCCCTCCTCCCGCGCCGGGCAGGCCGGCGCCCCCCGCGCCCCCCTGAACAGCGTGTCCACGCGGATCGTCCTCTGCGTCTTCGCCTCGACGCTGCTCACGGCGTTGATCGTCAGCTGGCTGAGCATCGGCGCGATCCATGGCGACGTGCGCGATGGGCTCCGGCGGCAGGCGCACCATCTCCTGGCGCACCATGGCCGGTCGCTGGCCAGCTGGCACGCGGCCGCGTCGGCCCGTCTCGCCACCTCCTCCGCGATCGGCACGCCTTGGCACGACGCGCTCCTCGGGCTGGCCCGAGCGAGCGCCGGGGCGGAGCCCGGGCCGGCCTTCGAATGGAGCGTCGACGAGGGCGAGCCCGCGGACCAGCGACCGTCGCCGGCCGGCCTGCCCGCCCCGCCGCCCGAGCTCCGCAGCGACTTCGACCGCCTTCGCTTCCGGCCCCGGAACGCCCTCGAACGAACGCCTCCCCTCGACTGCATGAGCGTCTCGATCGACGTCGTGGAGCGCAGCGCCGCGATCGTCGGGCGTCTCGAGGGCTGCCTCGCGAGCGACGTCCTCGCCGAGCGCCTCCAGGCCTCGTCTCCCGGGCTGCGCGGTCTGCGTCTGCTCGTGACGAATCGACTCGGCCACGTCGTCGCCGCCTCGGGCCCGCGAGCCGTCCTGCGTCGCGGCGAGCGGCTGCCCGCCGCGCTCGTGCAGAGCGCGCTCGGGGGCGACCTCGTGGACTACCGCGAGGGGAACGGCGCGAGGCTGGTCGGCACCTCGACCGCAATCGGCGATTCCGGCTGGCTGCTGACCGCCGAGACCGAACACGCCCAGGCCTTCGCCCCCGCCATCGCGATCCGCAACCAGATCTTCGCCGTGGACGTGTGCATCGTGCTCCTCTTCAGCGTGCTCGCCCACCGCATCACCCAGGCGATCATGAAGCCGATCAAGGCCCTCTCGGACGGCGCCCGAAGGATCTCCGAGGGCCACATGAACCACGAGATCCCCGCCCCTGCGAATCGCGACGACGAGCTCGGCCTGCTGACCTCGACCTTCAACGAGATGATGGACCGGCTGCGCAGCAATCAGCTCGAGATCGAGCAGGACCGCATCCGCCTCGCGGAGAAGAACGAGGAGCTGCAGCACGCCAACGAGATCCTCTCGCAGCTCTCGATCACCGACGGCCTCACGAAGCTCCACAACCACCGCTACTTCCAGGACTACCTCACGCGTGAGATCAAGCGTGTGAGCCGGACGCGAGACCCGCTCGCGATGATCCTGCTCGACATCGACGACTTCAAGCAGCTCAACGACACCTACGGCCACGCGGCGGGCGACGAGGTGCTCACCAGCCTCGCCGCGATCATGAACGACACCGCGCGGGAGTCCGACCTGATCGCGCGCTACGGCGGCGAGGAGTTCGTGATCCTGATGCCGAACACGGATCTCGCGGGCGCGGTCCATCTCGCGGAGAAGCTGCGCATGTCCGTCGAGTCGACGCGGCTCATCATCGGTGACGGGATGAAGCCGATCGAGATCACCATCAGCCTCGGCGTCGCGGTCTACGCCGGCGACCGCCGCCGCTTCTTCGCCGAGGCGGACAAGGCCCTGTACCAGGCGAAGGGCGCCGGCAAGAACTGCGTGATCATCGCCGGCGCCGGCGCGCCGGAGGCCCGCCCGCCCTCTTGAGGCCGCGTCGAGCGTCCGCGATCCTCCCGCCCATGACCTTCATCCTCGGACTCTCCGGCGGCATCGGATCGGGCAAGAGCACCGTGACGCGCATCCTCGAGGAGCTCGGCGCCGTCACGATCGACGCCGACGCGATCGTCCACGCGCAGCAGGCGCCCGGACAGCCGATGCTCGCCGAGCTCGCGCGCGCCTTCGGCCCGAGCGTGCTCGCCGCGGACGGCGCCCTCGACCGTCCCGCCCTCGCGGCCATCGTATTCCGCGACGAGACGGCCCGGGCCCGCCTCGGCGAGATCGTGCACCCGCCCGTGATCGCCGAGATGATGCGCCGGGCCGAGGCGGCGGTCGCGGCCGGCGAGCCGCTCGTCGTGCTCGACATTCCGCTGCTCTTCGAGGGGCGGAAGAGCGGGCGCGGGAGCGGCGCGCTCATGCACTACGACGCGACGGTCTGCGTCTGGGTCGAGCCCGAGGTCCAGGTCGAGCGGACGATGAAGCGGGACGGCTGCGAGCGCGGCGAGGCCGAGCGCCGGATCGCCGCCCAGCTTCCGATCGACGAGAAGCGCGCCATGGCGGACCACGTGATCGACAACTCGGGCACGCCCGAGGAGACCCGAGCCCAGGTCGAGACCCTCGTCGAACGACTGCTCGGCCGACCGCTCGTCGGCGGGCGGATCAGCCGCGAAGCGGCGCCTTGAGCGAGGCGACGAAGCGCGCGACGTCCTCGACCGCGGCCTCCTTCGACGCCGCAGCCTCGATGCGATCGACGATCGCGCTGCCGACCACGACGCCGTCGGCGAAGGCGCCGATCGTCGCGGCATGCTCGGGCGTCCCGACACCGAAGCCGACGCAGACCGGAACGTCGCCGAGGGACTGCGCGAGGCGGACCTTCTCCTCGATGCCCCGGGCGAGCGCCGATCGGGCGCCCGTCACCCCCTGTAGCGACACGTAGTAGAGGAATCCGCGAGTCTCGCGGACGAGCATCGCCAGCCGCTCGGGGCGCGTGGTGGGCGAGGCGAGCAGGATCGGATCGATCCCGGCCTCGCGGCAGGGGTCGAGCCAGGGCTTGCCGTCCTCCGGTGTCAGGTCCGGGATGATGATGCCGTCGACGCCGACCTCGGCCGCCGCCGTCGCGAAGGCCTTCCCGCCCATGGCATGGATCGGGTTGGCGTAGCCCATCAGGACGAGGGGCACGTCGACCTTCGGTCGCAGCCGATCCACGAGCCGCAGGATCGCACGCAGGCTGGTCCCCCGCGCCAGGGCTCGCGCGCTCGACCGCTGGATCGTCGGCCCCTCGGCCGTCGGGTCGGAGAAGGGCACGCCGAGCTCGATCACGTCCGCGCCCGCCTCGACCATCGCCAGCACGAGGGCCTCGGTCGTCTCGAGATCGGGATCGCCGGCAGTCAGGAAGGGGACGAGCGCCTTCTCGCCCTTCGCGCGCAGCTTCTCGAAGTGATCGTGGATGCGACCCAAGTCTGGAACTCCCCGGCCGAGTCGTGATCGACCGCCCCTGCACGTCCGTAGAGGGACGCGCCGCGTGATCCGGGCGAGCCGAGCGCCCGCCCGCGCATCGTGTCAGTGCGCCTCGCGCTCGCGGGCGGCGAGGATCGAGCGCACCTCGTCGACGTCCTTGTCGCCCCGGCCCGAGAGGTTCACCAGCACGATCGCGTCCTTCGGCAGGGTCGGCGCCAGCTTCAGGACGTGGGCGATCGCGTGCGAGCTCTCGAGCGCCGGGATGATGCCCTCCGTGCGCGACAGGCGCTGGAAGGCTTCGAGCGCCTCGTCGTCGGTCGCCACGACGTACTCGGCGCGACCGATGTCCTTGAGATGGGCATGCTCCGGCCCGACGCCGGGATAGTCGAGGCCCGCCGAGATCGAGTGCGCCGGGAAGATCTGTCCGTCGTCGTCCGAGAGCACGAGCGTGCGCTTGCCGTGGAAGATCCCCGGGACCCCCGCCGTGATCGTGGCACCATGGCGGCCCGACTGCAGGCCCTCGCCGCCGGGCTCGACGCCGATCATCCGCACGCCCTCGTCCTCGACGAAGGGATGGAAGAGTCCGATCGCATTCGATCCGCCACCCACGCAGGCGACCAGCACGTCGGGCAGCCGCCCCTCGACCGCGAGGATCTGGCTGCGGGCCTCGAGCCCGATCACGCGCTGGAAGTTCCGCACCATCGTCGGATAGGGATGCGGCCCCATCACGGAGCCGATGCAGTAGTAGGTGTGCTCGACGTTCGTGACCCAATCGCGCATCGCCTCGTTGATCGCGTCCTTGAGCGTCTGCGACCCGCTCGTGACCGGGATGCAGCGCGCGCCGAGCAGCTCCATCCGGAACACGTTCAAGGCCTGCCGCCGCACGTCCTCGGCGCCCATGTAGACGTCGCACTCGAGGCCGAGCAGCGCGGCCGCCGTCGCCGACGCCACGCCGTGCTGACCGGCGCCGGTCTCGGCGATGATCCGCGTCTTGCCCATGTACCGGGCGAGCAGCGCCTGCCCCAGCACGTTGTTGATCTTGTGCGCACCGGTATGCGCGAGGTCCTCGCGCTTGAGGTAGACCTTCGCCCCGCCGAGCTGCTCGGTCAGACGCTTCGCGTAGGTGAGCGGCGTGGGCCGGCCGGCGTAGTCCCGCAACAACGCGTCGAGCTCCGCCCGGAAGGCGGGATCCGCGAGGATCCGCTCGGACGCCTCGACCAGCTCGTCGAGTGCACTGATCAACATCTCGGGGACGAAGCGGCCGCCGTACTGACCGAACATGCCCCGCTCGTCGGCTTCGCTCTTCAAGCGCCCTCCCCCGACTCCTTCGCCGCCTCGATCGCTTCCTCGCGTCGACGCACCGCCTCGACGAAGGCGCGCATCTTCTGCGGATCCTTGCGACGACCGGGCCCCTCGATGCCCGTCGCGACGTCGACACCCCACGGCGGGATCTCGCCCACGTCCGCCAGTGCGCTCGCCACGTTCTCGGGTGTGAGGCCGCCGGCGATGATCACGTCGTAGCCGTTTGCGATCAGCGACTCGGCCTCGCGCCAGTCCCAGGCCTGGCCCTGGCCTCCGCCCTGATGGGGGTGGTCGAGGAGCAGGATCGATCCCGGGTAGGTCTCGGCCGCCTCCTGATCCGCGCCGCGGATCGCCTTGATCGTCGGCAGGTCGACCGCCTCGACCTCCTCCTCCGTCTCGTCGCCGTGGAACTGGACGCGCTCGAAGGGCACGCGCCGCAGGATGCCGTCGATCTTGTCCCAGGCGGCGTCGCGGAAGAGCGCCACCCGCTCGACCTCATAGCCCTCGACCGCCTGACAGATCTCGAGGGCGAGCTTCGGGTCCACCTCGCGGGGCGAGCCCGAAACGAAGTTGATGCCGATCAGATCCGCGCCCGCCTCGACCGCGGCCACGGCATCCTCGGGCGTCATCACTCCACAGATCTTGATCCGGACGCTTCCCGTCACGATGGCCTCCGTAGCGCTTCGAGCGCCCGCCCCGGATCGGGCTGGCGCATCAGGGATTCTCCCACGAGAAAGCCGGCGGCGCCGGCCCGGGCGAGCCGGGCCACGTCCGCGGCGTCCCGAATGCCGCTCTCCGCGACGAGCAGCACGTCGTCGGCGCGGCCACTCGCGGCGAGTCGCGCAGCGATCCGCTCCGTCGTCGCGAGGTCCACCTCGAAGGTGCGGAGATCGCGGTTGTTCACGCCCACGAGGTCGGCATCCACCGCGAGTGCGCGATCGAGCTCCCCTTCGTCGTGTACCTCGACGAGGACGTCGAGACCGCGTGCCCTCGCATACGCATGGAGGCGAGTCAGCTCGACGTCGTCGAGCGCCGCGACGATCAGCAGCACGCAGTCGGCCCCCACCACGCGAGCCTCGTCGATCTGGTAGGCGTCGATCACGAAGTCCTTGCGCAACAAGGGCCGATCGACCGCCGCGCGCACCTTCGCGAGGATCTCGAGCGAGCCCCCGAAGAAGCGCTCGTCGGTCAACACGGAGAGGCAGGCCGCCCCCGCCTCGACGTAGGACCGCGCGATCGCGACCGGATCGAAGTCCTCGCGGATCAGCCCCTTGCTGGGCGAGCGCCGCTTGATCTCGGCGATGACGGCGATGCCCGCGGCCTCGGCGAGCGCCTGCCGGAAGCCGCGGGGTCGGCCGTCGACGGCCGCGGCGCGAGCGGCCAGCACGTGGTCGCTCTCGCGCGCCCGCGCCGCTTCGAGCTCGACGCGCTTGTGGGCGAGGATCTCGTCCAGGATCGTCATGCCGGCCGCGCCTCCGCGCGCAGGGACGCGTTTCCGTCGCTCGCCTGGGCGCCGGCATCGAGTCGCGCGCCGGCCTCGGCCGTGGCGCGGACCAGCGCCTCGAGCTTCGCGCGCGCTGCGCCTTCGTCGATGCTGCGTGCGGCCCGGACGAGTCCGGCCTCGAGCGAATCGACCGCTTCGACGACCCAGAGCGCGGCCGCCGCGTTCAGCAGGACGATGTCCCGGCGCGGGCCGCGTTCGCCATCGAGCAGCCGGCGCAGGATCGCGGCATTCTCTGCGGGTCCGCCGCCGGCGAGGGCCGCGAGCGTCGAACGTTCCAGTCCGAGTGCCGCGGGATCGACCTCGAAGGCCGCGACACGACCGTCGCCCACGAGCGCCGCCCGGCTGCGACCGGTCGTCGTCAGCTCGTCCATCCCATCCTCGCCGTGGACGACGAGCGCCCGCTCCGCCCCGAGTCGCGCCAGCGCACCGGCGAGCGGCTCGACGAGGTCCGGTGAGTAGACGCCGACGACCTGGTAGCGCGCACCGACGGGGGAGAGCAGCGGACCGAGGCAGTTGAGCAGCGTGCGCACGCCGAGCTCTGCACGCACCGGAGCCACGTGTCGGAAGGCGGGATGGGCCGTGCGCGCGAAGAAGGGCGCGATCCCGATCTCGTCAAGGATCCGACCGCAGGTCTCGATCGGCAGGTCGATCCGGATGCCCAGCGCCTCGAGCACGTCGAAGCTGCCGGCCCGGCTCGTGGCCGCCCGGTTGCCATGCTTGGCGACGGAGACGCCGCATCCCGCGACGACCAAGGCCGCCGTCGTCGAGACGTTGAAGGTGTCGAGCCCCGACCCGCCCGTGCCGCAGGTGTCGATCACACGTGGGTCGCGCACGCGGACGGTCGTCGCCCGCGCCCGGAGCGCCTTCGCCACGGCGACGATCTCGTCGACGGTCTCGCCGCGCATGCGCAGCGCGACCAGCAGGCCCGCGGCCGCCGCCGGCGACGCCTCCCCGTCCATGATCTCGCCGAAGGCCCGCCCGAGGCACTCGGGATCGAGGACGCGGCCCGCGACGACGTCGGCGATCGCCCGCCGGAGCTCGCTCATCGCCCCGCCCCGGCGCGACAGCGGGCCAGGAAGTTCCCGAGCAGTGCCTTCCCCTCCCCGGTCATGATCGACTCGGGATGGAACTGGACGCCCTCGATCGGGAGCGACACGTGGCGCACGCCCATGATCTCCCGATCGTCCGTCCGGGCGGAGATCTCGAGCACGTCGGGCAGGCTCGCCTCCTCGATCACGAGGGAGTGGTAGCGGGTCGCCTCGAAGCCCTGCCGGATGCCCTCGAAGACGCCCCGACCATCGTGGGTGATGGTCGAGAGCTTGCCGTGCATGATCGAGCGGGCGCGCACGATCCGACCGCCGAAGGCGCGACCGATCGACTGGTGACCGAGGCACACGCCGAAGACCGGAATGCCCGCCTCGCCGAAGCGGCGGATCGACTCGACCGAGACGCCGGCGTCGTCCGGCGTGCCGGGCCCGGGCGACACGACCAGCCCGTCGCAGGCCCGCTCGAGCAGCGCGTCGACGCTGGCCGCGTCGTTGCGCACGACGTCGACCTCCGCCCCGAGCTCGCCCAGGTACTGCACGAGGTTGTACGTGAACGAGTCGTAGTTGTCGATCATCAACAGGCGCATCGTCTTCCCAATCGCCTCCGGTCGTCCTCAGTCCATCCCCTCGCGAGCGAGGTCGATGGCCGTGAGCACGGCCCGGGCCTTGTTGATGGTCTCCTGGAACTCGTACTCGGGCACGGAGTCCGCCACGACCCCGGCGCCGGCCTGGAGCGTGATCCGCCCGTCCTTCGCGACCATCGTGCGGATCGTGATCGCCATGTCCATGTTGCCCGAGTAGTCGAGGTAGCCCGCGCAGCCGCCGAAGAAGCCGCGTCGCACGGTCTCGAGCTCGTCGATGATCTCCATCGCGCGGACCTTCGGCGCGCCGGACAGGGTGCCGGCGGGAAAGGTCGCGCGCAGCACGTCGAGCCAGTCGAGGCCGGGGCGCAGCTCGCCATGCACGTTCGAGACGATGTGCATGACGTGGGAGTAACGCTCGACGACGGCGTACTCGTCGACCTCGACGCTGCCGATCCGCGCCACGCGACCGACGTCGTTGCGGCCGAGGTCGACGAGCATCAGGTGCTCGGCGCGCTCCTTCGGGTCGGCGAGCAGGTCCCGCTCGAGCTGCTTGTCCTCCTCGGGCGTCTCCCCGCGCCAGCGCGTGCCCGCGATCGGTCGCACGTCGATCCGATCGCCTTCGAGCCGCACCAGGATCTCCGGCGAGGAGCCCACCATCACCGCGTCGTCCATGCGGATGAAGAACATGTAGGGACTCGGGTTGATCACACGCAGATGCCGGTAGATCGAGAAGGCGTCGACCTGGAGCGGCAGCTGGAATTGCTGGGCGAGCACGACCTGGAAGATGTCGCCCGCCTCGATGTATTCCTTGGCGCGCTTGACGACGTCGTGGAACTCCGACTCGCTCATGCTGCGCACCACGTCCATCGGCGCGTGCACCGCGGGCCGGCGCGGCTCGGCGGCGAGCGGCGTGCGGATGCGCTCGACCATCCGCTCGATCCTCTCGCAGGCCTCGTCATAGGCGGCCCGGGCCGAGGCGCCCGGCTCGACGCTGGCATGCACGACGACGAGCGCCGTGTGTCGCACGTTGTCGTAGACGAGCACGTGCTCGGGCAGCACGAAGAAGGCATCGGGCAGACCGACCCGGTCCGGATTCGTATCGGGGATCGCCTCCACGAAACGGACCCAGTCGTAGCCGATCATGCCGACGGCGCCGCCGACGAAGCGCGGCAGCTCGGGGTCCTCGGGCGTCACGGCCTCGAAGGCCCGCAGCCGCTCGCGCAGCACCTCGAGCGGATCCCCCGTCGCCTCGATCGATTCGCAGGCGCCGTTCTCGATCCACTCGACCCGACGCCCCCGGGCCCGGAAGCACGCCCGCGCGCCGACGCCGAGGAAGCTGTACCGGGCCCACTTCTCGCCGCCCTCGACGGACTCGAGCAGGAAGGCCGTCCGGCCATCGTCGATCTTGCGGAAGAGCGAGAGCGGGGTGTCGAGATCGGCCAGGATCTCCCGCACGACGGGGACGTGCTTTCCCTGGCGGGCGAGCGTCTCGAACTGCTCGGGCGATGTGCGGAGCACGGTGGTCTCTTGGCCGACGAGACGCGCTGCGGCGCTCGGCCGGCCATTGGGGGCGGCGAAAATCCCTTTGACTTTAGGCCCTTGAGGGAGGCCGAGCAAGGCGGGGCGCAGCCTGATGCCCCGGCGCCGCCCGCCCGGGCGCCTCACAGGTTCACACCCGCTCCGAATCCCGTATCGAAGAGGTTGGTCGAGTCGTCCCCGAGCCCGAGGAAGCGCAGCTCGAGGCCGCCCCCCCAGCCCTGCCGGAGCTCCTGCTGCACGAAGACGCCGATCCCCCAGCAGCGGCACTTCGAGGCGTACTCGACGCCGCCGCGGTTGCGCAGGAACTTGCCGGCGTTGATCGAGTAGACGGTCGAGTAGCTGAGACGGATCCGCGCGGCGAGCTCGACGCGGCTCGTCACGTCGATCTGGTTCAGCACGGCGTCGCCGTTGCGCGGCTGTCCGGTCTCACCCCGGAAGCTCTCGAAGAATTGCGGCGCCCGCCGCAGGTAGCGATAGCGACTCGCGAGGGTCGCATGCCGCAGCCATGCGAAAGGCGACGGCAGCTGCAGCTCCAGCTCGGCCTCGCCCGCCTCGACCAGCGCCGACTCCGGATCGAAGACGCCGCGCAGACGTGAGGAGAGCGGGCCGATCGGGAAGAGCCGGCTCTCGAGGACCAGGTTCCCGAGCCCCTCGCTCTCGGCGAAGTCCCAGTCGATCGCCGTGACGACATCCGCCCGCAAGCGGGGCACGGCGCCGGCGTGACTGCGGGAGAAGAAGCGCTGTCCGAGCGCGAAGACGATCTGGTTCGCGCTCTCGGTCCGATCCGACGGATTGCGGGTGACGTTCTCGAGGCTGAGCGTGCGCAGGCGCAGCTGCTCGATCGAGCCGCGCGGGACGAACATCGGATTGCTGCGCTGGCGGCGATGGGACACGAGGGCCCAGCCCAGCCGGGGCTCGATGACGTGCCGCAGCGCACGACCCCCATCGCCGAAGGCGAAGTCGCGTTCGAGGCGACCGCGCATCTCGAGGCGACCCGTCAGCAGCCCGCGCTCCGAGAAGTCGTGCCGATTGCTCTGGTAGAGCGCCTGCTGCCAGCCCACCTCGGGTACCACCTCGACGACGCGGCCCAGATGGAAGGGCCTTGCCAGCCGCGGATGCAGCAGCAGCCGCGTGCCCTGCTCGTCGAGGGGCTCGCCCGGCTGGTAGATGCCATCACCCTGTCCGCCGGTCGTCCCGCCGATCAATCGCCCGTCGAAGCCGATGTCGAAGAAGCGCCCATCGTCGACCCGGCGGAAGGAGGTGAGCAGCGGCGTGCCGGGGTCCTCCATCGTGAGCCGCTCCGAGATCGGCCCGCGCAGCCAGCCGAAATAGACGAGCTCGCTGTCGACCCGGAGGTCGAGACCCAGCGGCCTCGGCAGTGTGCCCGGCTGCACGTCGCCGCGCGCCTCCGCGAAGCGCTGCAGGATGTACTCGTCCCGATCCCGGAACGTCGGCCCCTGCGCATCGTCGGCATAACGCGCACCGATCATCGCCCCATAGCCGCCCGAGGATCCGAAGCTGCGCGCGACGTTCGTGGTCGATTCGATGAAGCGGAAGGCGCGGAACTGGTTCATCTCGAGGAAGTCGTCGGAGTAGAGGTTGTCCGAGACCAGGTTCAGATCCGTGTGCCAGCGCAGGTCCCCCGGCAGCCAATGGTCGTGGTCCCAGAGCACGGCCCAGCGGTTCTCGTCGTAGCTGTCGCCCGGCGCCTCCTGTCGATCCCGCAGCCCGGCGACGAAGAGCCGGCCCTCGGAACGCTCGCCGAAGACGTACTCGAGCTCGGCATCCTGCTTGTAGCCACGCTGGGTGAAGTAGCGGGGCGTGAGCGTCAGGTTCACCTGCGGATGGGCGGCCCAGAAGAAGGGCAATCCGAAATTCGGGCCACCCCGCCCGCCGAAGGCGAACTCCGGGAGCAGGAGTCCGGTCTCGCGTTCGCTCTTGACCGGGAAGAACGCCCAGGGGATCCAGAGCACGGGTACGCCCAGCACCTCGAAGGTCGAGTTGCGGACCGTGCCGTAGCCGCCGACCTCGACGTCGGCGCGCGACGAGCGGATCTGCCACGGCAGCCGCTTGCCCGGCTCGCAACGACAGGTGGAGAACACGCCCTTCCGCACGCGGAAGGTGTCGCGCCCGGTGCGGATCATCTCGCGGGCGCGCACGCGGAAGCCTTCGCTCCCGGAATCGAACTCGCCCTGGAAGAGCATGCCCTGGAGCGAATCGATGTCGAAGACCATGAAGTCGGCCTGGAGCCGATCCGGACCATCGACCAGGTCGACGTCGCCCTCGGCCACGCCGATCCGGGTGGCGGTGCTGAACGCCACCCAACGCGCCTTCAGGCTTCGGTCGGCCTGCACGACGCGCACGTGCCGTTCGGCGACGTAGAGCTCCTGCTCGTCGTCGTAGCGGATCACGTCGGCCGTGATCTCGAAGGGCGCATCGATCGACGCGCGCGGAGCCGCCCCCGCAGCGTGCGCCACGAGGCATCCGATGGCCACGAGCCACGCTGCGATCCTGGTGGCCGCTCGTGCCACGCGCCCCCCGCTCGACGGAACGGCGGGACGCTACCTGAGGCGCAGGACGCTGGCCAAAGCGCCGCACGGGTCGTCGGGCCCGCGCCCGGCTCAGCTGGCGCGGGCGAGTCGGGTCAGGGCGGACGCGAGCGCCGCGCGATCGGGCGCGATCAGCGCCTGTCCGTCCAGTCGCACCAGCTTCTGGTCCATCAGCTGGTGCAGCGCCTCGTGCGTCTCGACGAGCGAGAGCTCGCTGCCGACGGAGAGCTGACGGAGCGAGGTCTCGACGCGTAGCTCGTCGCCCGACTCGTCCATCAAGGACACGAGGTAGCGGACCAGCGGTCCCACCAGCTCGTCGAGCCCGAGGGCGGCGAGCTTGCGTTCGGCCGTGATCAGGCGCGTGGCGAGACGCTGGATCATCCGGATGGCGATCTCCGGCTGCTCCATGCACATCGTCTCGAGGGTCTCGCCGTCGAGCTCGAGGAGCGTGGTCTCGCCGAGGGCGACGGCGCGGGCCGTGCGGTGCTCTCCGAGCACCACGCTCATCTCGCCGAAGAAATCACCCGGGCCCAGCCGCGCGACGAGTCGCCTCGCGTCCTCGGGTCCCGCACCACTCCGACTGATCTCCACACGACCGGATTGGATCACGTAGAGGTCGAGCCCCTCGTCGCCCTCGTCGAAGATGGTCTCGCCATCCGCGAAGACGCGCTGGTAGGAGCGGTTCACCTGGAGTTGGGTCGTCTCGACGCCGCCCGACACGTGTCTCCCCCACCGTCTCGGCCCGGCGGGTCCGACCCCGGGGCACGACGTGCTCCGTCTTCGACCGGGGGCCGGGACGACTTGAGGCGGCGGGACGCGCAGAGAGGCCTCGCGAGCGGCCGCGCTGCCCACGGGCTGCCGACCGGACGCACGCATCGGGCGTCGCCCGCCGATGGACGACGCGGAGCGCCGCTTCGGCGGCGTCCTCGCCCCCGGTCGAAGACGGAGCACCGCGTGCCTCATGCCTCGTCGACATCGCACCCGCTCCGTCCGGCGACCGCCCCGGATCGGGCGGTCGACCCGATGTCTGCGAGGCGATCCGTGGGCGAGAAGATCTCGGAGCCGGAGGCGTCGAGGGAAGACCTGCGCCGCCCCTCGCGACCTGGCGGGATCCCGAGACGGGATCGGCCGCGGGAGACCGCGAGGTCGGGGCCATCGATCTGATCCTGGCGGATGAGCGCTTCGAGCAGCGCTTCCGCCAGCGGAAGAGAATGGCGAGTCCAGCTGTCTCTTCGACGCGGCGGGATTCACGGTCCCGTGTGAAGCGATTCACGGTGGCGGTCACCGCGCCGTTCGATGCTCGGGATCGAACCCGGAGGATTGACATGCGTGTGCTCTTCGTCGGCGGACTTCTCCTATCGATCCTGCTCACCGGTCTCTCGACCGGGGCGCGAGCCCAGACCGGTCAGCTCGAGATCAACCAGACCGTGGTCGAGGAGGCGGGCGGCTTCCCCTATCTGATCACGAGTCCCGGTGCCTATCGATTGACGGGTGACCTCGTCGTCGACGGGGACGTGCCGGCCATCGTGCTCGCCGCGAACGAGGTCCATCTCGACCTGAACGGCCACGCGATCCGGGGCCCCTCTTCGTGCTCCGTGTTCGATTGTCCGACCGGGCAGGCGGCCGGCGTCGCATGGACGCTCGGCGGGGGCGCAGCGTCGAGCGTCGAGAACGGACGCGTCGTCGGCTTCTCCGGCGACTGCATTCGGCTCTTCTCCTTCTCGCGCGTCGCGGACGTGTCCATACGCAGCTGCGGCGCGAGCGGCATCGCGCTCGCGGCGTCGAGCCAGGCGATCGCCAATCGCGTCGACTCGGTCGGGGAGCACGGCCTCTCGCTCGGCAGCGGCAGCCTCTACGCGCACAACGTCGTCGGCTCGACCGGTCTCGCCGAGGCCGAAGCGCGCGCCGTCGTCGGCGGAAGCGCGAGCGCAGGCAACGTCTGTCTCGACGGCTCCTGCAGCCGGCGCGGCGAGCGGCGCTTCTACCTGACCCGCAACCTCTTCCCGGGCGGCGACGCCCTCGGCGCCTGTACTCTGGGCTTCCACATGGCGTCGATCTGGGAGGTGCTCGATCCGACCGACCTCGCCTACGACCACTTGCTCGGCCAGACCGCCGGCGACAGCGGCGAGGGCCCGCCCTCGTTCTCCACCACCGCGACCCTCGGCTGGATCCGGACGGGCTTCGAGGCGCAGGGCTTCGGGGACGAGGGCGAGGCGAACTGCAGCGCATGGACGAACTCGCAGGAAGCCCTGGGCACCGTCGCGGGACTGCATCAGAGCTGGCAGACCGGTCCAACCGACGCCTTCGGGACACCCGTCGAGCCCAAGCTCGGGGCGTGGCTCTCGGGCGCGACCTTCTGCTCGATCCCGAAGCCGGTCTGGTGCGTGGAGGACTGATCTTCGTCCCACGGACCTGCCTAATGCGATGCGGATCGACTCTGGCGACCTCGCAGACTTCGCCTTCGATCGCCACCGCCGGCATCTACGTTTCCTGCAACCGAGTGCCCCGCCGAGGAGAGAACGACCCATCCTGGACCGATCTCAAGCTTGCGGCGCGGGTGGGTCGCCGCCGATTCGCGTTCGCGAGCGGACGCATCGCCGCCGAGGAGAGCCAATCCCCTGCCGCGACCCGAGCCGCGCAGATCGGCCCGGTCGGCGTGCAAGCCCAGGAAGCGAACGGGCAATCTAGTGCGAAGACGGCGAAGGATCGGACGCCGCCGCTCCGGATGCCGCGGACTCGGGCCGACGACGCGCCCGCGCGATCGCCTCATCGAGCTCCGCCCGACTCCACACGCCGGTATGCCGATCCGCGATCCGCCCGTCGGCATCGACGATCACGACCGACGGGAAGCCCCGCACCCCGTAGTCCATGGCCAGCGTCTGATCGGCCAGGGCGATCGGGTAGGCGAAGCCGCGCTCCGACACCCAATCCGCCACCTCGGAGGCCGGACGGGTGTCGACCGAGACACCGATCACCTCGAGCTGTGCGCCCCCCTGCTCCGTCCACAGCGTGTCGAGGACCGGCATCTGCACCTCGCAGGGTGCACACCAGGTCGCCCAGAAGTCGAGCACCACGACCTTGCCGCGCAGCGCCGAGAGCTCGACCGCCCCCCCGTCCAGCCGCGGCAAGCGGAAGGACGGCGCCGGTACGCGAGGCCCCTCCGCGCCCTCCTGCCCCTCCAGGCACGCCAGGACCAGGACCGCCAGCAGCGGCGCGACGCGGAGCCAGCTCCGCTGCCGCCGCGCCGGGGTCCGCGCTCCGCGCACGGCGATCACTGCAGCATCTCCTCCGCCGCCACGACGAAGTCGCTCAGGAAGGTCAGATGCGTGTTGAACCAGGCGAGGCGATTCGTGACCAGCAAGAGCCCCACGCCCACCAGCAGCAGGCCCGACACGATCTCGAGCGTGCGGAAGTGCCTCTTGATGCGGGCGAAGGCGTTGAAGAAGTGGTCGATGCTCCAGCCGGCGACGAGGAAGGGGATGCCGAGGCCCATCGAGTAGACCGCGAGCAGCGTGATCCCTTCGAAGACCGTCTCGCGACTGCCGGCGAGAGTGAGCACCGCGCCGAGGATCGGACCGATGCAGGGCGACCAGCCGAAGCCGAAGCCCGCGCCGACCGTGAAGGCGCCCAGGAAGCCGGGCGGTCCCATGTCGAGCTGGAGCCGCGTGTCGCGCAGCAGCCAACCGATCCGCAGCAGGCCCGTCATGTGCAGCCCGAAGACGACGATCACGACGCCGGCGAGCTGGGCGATCCCGATCGGGAAGCCGAAGAGCTCGACGTGCCAGACGCGCAGCACCCGACCGAGCGCGAAGGCCGAGGCGCCGAGCACGATGAAGACGGTAGAGAAGCCTGCGACGAAGCCGAGGCAGGCGTCCATCACGCGCTGACGCTGGGCCCGGTCGCCCTGGCCCTCGCCGAGCTCGCGCACGGAGACGCCCGAGATCAGGGAGAGGTAGGCGGGCATCAACGGCATCACGCAGGGCGAGAAGACCGAGATCAGCCCCGACGCGAAGGCCAGCGGAATCTGTGCGACGAACTCCGACATCGGATGGCGCCCGATTCTGGCGGCTCGGCCCGCTCCGCGCCAGCCGACCCCACGGGCGGCGCCGGTCCGGGCCCGGCGCCACCTGCATGGATCGACCTTCACTCCGCGAATCGCACGAACGGCATCACGCGATCGGAAGACCCGATCGCGCCGTCCGTCCGGCGAGGACTACCAGCCCATGTCGTCGTAGCTCGAGTCGTAGTCCGACTCCGAGCCCGACTCGTAGGCCGGCGGCGACGCCGGCTGCGACGCGCGGGCCGCGGCGACGGCGGCGGTCGGGGCCGTCGGCGAGTCCACGTCGCGCCCGATGAACTCGAGGCGCTCCTCGCCGCGCAGGATCTCCGGCGTGATCACATAGGTGCCGCGCAGCGAGCGCGTGAAGACCTTGCCCGCGACGTTGTTGTCCCCGGCCGTGAAGGCCCAGGCGAAGGCCCCGACGATCAGCCCGCCCGTCGCGTACACGAGCTTGACCGGCGCGTAGACCAACGACGAGACGGCCGCCGCGGCGCCGAGCCCGCTCTCGCGTCCGACCTCGGCTGCCTTCTCGCCGGCGAGCGCGCTGGTCGGCGCCGCCGCGACGGCGAGCGCCGTGACACCCGTAAGCACGGCGCGACCGAAGCGTCGGTCCCGCCGCGCGAGCCCCGTCTCGGATGCGGCGCGGGACGAAGATCCGCCCTTCGGGCGCAAGCCCGATCGAAGTTCATTCCTGATCATGGTCGTCCAACCTCTCTCACGATGCGCGCAAGGGACCGGACCCGAACGGATCCGGCCATGCACGCCCTCTCACGAACCCCCGACGCGGGAGTGTGACGGATCCTGAGAGGTCGGCAAGCGGAGCCCGGTTCGAGCGGCGTTTCGTGCGGCTCGAACCAGCGCCACCCTGCTTGCGAATCGATCAGAAGCGGCGCTCGGTATCGAGCAGGAGGGTGACCGGGCCGTCGTTCACGAGGGCGACGCGCATCGTCGCGCCGAAGCGACCTGTGACGACCGGCACGGAAAGCTGCGCCGCGCTCTCTACCACCGCATCGAAGAGCGGTCGCGCCTGATCGGCGTCCGCCGCGTCGGCAAAGCCGGGCCGACGGCCCTTGCGCGCGTCGGCGAGCAAGGTGAACTGCGACACCAGCCCGAGCGTGCCTCCGGTCTCGACGAGCGAGCGATTCATGCGCCCGGTCTCGTCCTCGAAGATCCGCAGCCCGACGAGCTTGCGCGCCAGCTCGTCGGCATCCGCCATCGCGTCACGCTTCGAGACACCGACCAACACGAGCAGCCCCGGCCCCATCCGCGCGACGCACGCCCCGTCGACGTCGATGCGGGCCTCGGTGACGCGCTGGACCACCGCGCGCAGGGCTAGATCTCCCGCTGGTCCTGGAAGCGACCGCGGTAGACGGCGCGGCCGTCGGTCCGCATCAACACGAGCTGGCAGATGCGCACGCCGGCCACGATCTCGAGAGCGCGACTCGAGACGTTGCTCATCTCGAGCACCTGTCGGTTCGAGACGCCCGGCTGCACGAAGGCCGAGGTCACGTGGATCATGAGCCCGAGCCGTGCGAATCGACTGCGACCTTCGAGGAACCCGCACAGGTCGTCGGGCAATGTCACGTGCTCCGCCGTGATGCCGTGGATCGTGACGCCCGGGTCGAGGCGGTAGGGGCGATCGAGGGGGAGCACGCGCGTGTGGTCGCGGTAGTCCGTCTCGTCCTCGACGCGGATCGGCGTGCCGTCGTCGACGATCTGTCGGATCTCGCGGCCGAGCGTCAGATCGATCGAGGCGACGCCGACCTGGCTGCGATCCAGGGGATCGATGCGGATCCGACCCCGATCGAGCTCGTCGAGGATCACGTCGCGGGTCAGCACGCTCATGCGGCGCGCACGATAGCGCAGGGGTGACTCGGCCCGGCTGGCAACGATGGGATAGCTTCCGGCCGATGGCCCACCCCTTCTTCGACGTCGAGCGCCCCGTCGTGATCGGGCATCGCGGGGCGGCCGGCGTCTGTCCGGAGAACACGCTGCTCTCCTTCGCGACGGCCCTCGAAGCCGGGGCGCAGATCCTCGAGAGCGACGTCCACGTGACTCGCGACGGGGTGCCGATCCTGCTCCACGATCCCGACGTCGATCGCGTGAGCGACGGCTGTGGCTGCGCCGGCGAGCTCGCGTTCGAGACCCTCCGCCGACTCGATGCGGGCCATCGATTCGAGGACCCGGACGGGGCGACCCCCTTTCGTGGACGGGGCCTTCACATCCCCTCGCTCGAAGAGGCCTTCGCAGCCTTCCCGGACGCGCGCTTCAACCTCGAGATCAAGTGCGCCGATGCGGCGGCGATCGAACGGACCCTCGACCTGATCGCCGGGTTCGACCGTTCGGATCGCACCCTCGTCACGGCGGGCGAGGACGACGTCATGGGGCTGCTGCGCAGGGCGCTCGCACAGCACGCCGCTCGGCCCGCTGTCGGCGCCTGCCTCGGCGAGATCGTGGCGACGATCGCCAGCGCCCTCGGACAGGGGCCGATGCCCGACGACGTGATGGCGCTCCAGATCCCACCCGTCTTCGCCGGCCGCCCGCTCGTGACGCCAGCCCTCGTCGAGCACGCCCATCGCGAAGGCGTCGAGGTGCACGTCTGGACGATCGACGACCTCGACGAGATCGAGGCACTGCTCGCGATCGGCGTCGACGGGATCGTGACGGACCATCCGGCGCGGATGGCCGGGTGGCTGGGTCGTGTCCCGGGACGCTGAGCGCCGCGCCGCCCTCGGCGCGCCCTCGCCGCACTTCACGGCGCAGGTCGAACGGATCCGGCGGGCCGCGGCGCTCGGTCCGATCCTCGACCTCGCCTGCGGTCACGGCCGCCACGCGGTGCCGGCGGCCGATCTCGGGCTGCCGGTCGTCGCGCTCGACCGGGATCGCGAGGCGCTCGCGACGCTCACGCAGGTCGTGCCGACGCGCGGCGGGCGACTGCTTCCCGTCGCCGCAGATCTCGAGGGTCGCGGGGCGCCGCCCCTGCGACCCGGCGGCTTCGGCGCCGTGCTCGTGTTCCGCTACCTCCACCGACCGCTCTTCCCCGCGATCGAGGCCCTGCTCGCCCCGGGCGGTCTGCTCCTCTACGAGACCTTCACCCTCGACCAGCGCGCACTCGGCTGGGGCCCCGGTCGCGATGCGTTCCTGCTGGGCCCGGGTGAGCTCGCGCGCGCCTTCCCCGGCCTCGAGATCCTCGACTACACCGAAGGGCCGACCGCCGAGGCGCGGCCGGCGCATACGGCGCGGCTGCTCGCGCGCCGACCCGCCTCCCGCTGATCAGGCGGGATCCGACGCGGACGCGGCAGGCGCGCCCGCGTCGATCCGGGCGAGCGCCCACTCGGCGTGCTCGCGCAGAAGCGGGTCCGCGCTTCGAGCGTGCCGCGCCACGGCGTCGCGCAGCGTGGGGTCCGCCGCGTTGCCCGCCGCGACGAGGGCGTTCCGCACGAGGCCACGATGGCCGGCGCGGCGCAGCGCGGTGTGACGCGCCTGCTCCGCGAACGCATCCGGCTCGAGGTCGAGGAGCCAGGCGAGGGTCGGCGCCTGCCACGCGGCGCGCGCACGCAGGCGGGCGCGCAGGCCGAGCGGATCGGCGAGCGGCACGCGCGGACGGCTGCGGTTCCAGGGGCAGACGTCCTGGCAGACGTCGCAGCCGAAGACGTGGGCGCCCTGGGCCGCGCGCAGGGGCTCGGGGATCGCGCCGCGATGCTCGATCGTCGTGTAGGAGAGGCAGCGCGTGGCATCGAGCACGTAGGGCTCGGGAAAGGCGTCGGTCGGACAGGCGTCGAGGCAGGCGCGGCAGGTCCCGCAATGGTCCGCAACGGCCGCATCGGTCGTGAGCGGCAGGTCCGTCAGGATCACGCCGAGCATGAGATGCGAGCCGAGCTCGGGATGGATCAGGCAGCTGTTGCGGCCGATCCAGCCCAGACCGGCCGCCTCGGCGGCGGCGCGTTCGAGGACCGGCCCCGTGTCGACATAGCAGCGCGTGCGCACCGCCCGCCCGGCCAGACCGGACAGCGCCGCCTCGACGGCCCGAAGCCGCTCGAGCAGCACCTCGTGGTAGTCGTCCCCTCCGGCATAACGGGCGACCCGACCCCGGGGCTCGGTGCGATCGTCCGTGCGACCCGACCCCGGTGGCCCCGACCCGTCCTCGAGGCGGGCCGGCGGCGGCGCACAGACGAGCGCGCCCACCACGATCGACTCCGCCCCCTCGAGCACGAGGCGCGGATCGATGCGCTCCTCGAGCCGGCGGGCGATCCAGTCCATCCCGCCGGCGTGCCCACGCGCGACCCACTCACGCAGGAATCGGGTACGCGCGCTCGGACGCGCCGGCGCGAAGCCGATCGCGTCCAGACCGAGCACGAGCCCCACGCGGCGGATGCGCTCCTCGAGCGGCCCGCCCCCTGCCCCCGAGCCCGTCATGCCGGAACGCCGGCGTCCGAGCGCGCCCCGCCGCCCAGCCGTCGCAGCCCCGCGCCGACCGCGAGCAGACACAGACAGCCCAGCACGTAGGTCGCGACGCCGGCCCACTCGTGCACGGGTCCGGTCGTCGCGAAGGCGACGTCGACCCGCATCGCGAGGGCCACCGTCAGCACCACCCGGATCAGGTTGCCGAGCAGCGCGATCGGGACGACCGCCGCGACCAGCGCGACGCGTCGCCAGGGCACGGACTCCGTGAAGTAGGCGATGAAGACGCCGATCGGGAGCAGCGTGACGAGGGACGTGATGCCGCTGCAGGCCTCCGCCACGAAGAGCGTGACGTCCCCGGGCAGCGTCAGCACGTTGCCGTCGCGATGGATCGCCACGTCGAAGGCCCGCAGCAACGCGACGGCGACGCTGCTCACGAGCAGCTGGAGCCGGACGATGACGGGCGTGATCCAGGCCGTCGGCAGAGGGACCATGAAGAGCAGATAGGCGAGCGGAAAGGCGAGCGTGCGCACCCACGCGAGCCCCCGCAGCGCCGCCACCAGACCGACCACGGTCGCGACGCCGACCAGGCCGATCACGCTCGGATTACCGAAGAGCAGCGCCGCGAGATAGGCGAGGACGAGCGCACCCAGGAGCGCCACGCCGCCTCGCAGCGGCCGGGCCGGCCGATCGGCCAGGGCGGCGCGATGGGCCGTCGCCGCCCAGAGCGCGACGATCGGTACGAGGAAGCCGTGGGACGCCCACTCGACCTCGCCATACACGCCGGCCAGCACGCGCAGCCCCGGGATCCAGAGCACGAGCGTCACGACGACGACCGCGAGCTCGAGTCCGTTCCGTCGCATCCCGGGCGATCCCCCCACTTCCACTCCGGCCTTTGCCGCCGCGCCCGTCGCGTCGTCCATCGCCCCTCCGACCACGGCGCCCGCGCGGCCCGCTCGCGTCGGGCTGGAGCGTTCAAGTCCCATTGCACCCCGACCGAAACGGCCCCATCGAGGCGCCGAGTATATGACCCCGTCCGACTCCGATCCCCGCTCTCCCTCGCCCCGGGCCGCTGCCCCGCCCGTCGACCCCCTCGAGGTCCGCTCGAATCCCCGCGTCGGGACGGACGTGCCGGTCGAGATCTACACGAGCGACTTCTCGGGCGCCCTGCACGGCCGCACCCGCGACCTGAGCATCGGCGGCGCGTGCATCGCGACTCAATCCCCCTTCGCCATCAAATCGATCCAGCGCGTCATTCTCGGCCTGCCGAGCCAGCGCCTCGCGATCGATGCCGTCGGCTGCTGGCAGCGCTCCGACCCGAGCGACGACCTCGTCCTGACCGGCATCTCCTTCGAGCGACCGCATCCCGAGCAGCTCGAGGCGGTCTGGGACCAGGTCCTCGACTCGGGCAAGAAGCTCGCGCGATTCCTCTACGAGCGGACGGCGCTGCACGAGCTGGGACTCGAGGAGGCGATGGGCCTCGCCCAGGTCACGCGCTTCCGCACGATGAACGCCGGCGACACGATCTACCGGCAGGGCACGCACGGTGAGATGAACGACTCGATCTTCCTGATCACCGAGGGCAGCATCACGCTGCAGGTGCGCATCCGGAATGCGATCGAGCAGCCCCTCTGCCAGCTCTCGGTCGGCGATCTCTTCGGCGGCCTTCCGCTGCTGGCGGATCTGCCCCACGCGGAGTCTGCGGTCGCGAACACGCCCGTCCGCCTGCTCGAGATCGACCAGGCCTCCTTCCGGCACCTGCGCAGCATGAAGCCCTGGCTGGGTCATCGCCTCGGCGTCGCCCTGCTCCGCGTCCACGCCCAGCGCATGGCGCAGACCCTGGGCCTCGCGAGCCAGACGCTGTAGCCCTCCTCGCACGCTGTTATCCTCGCGCGCTCCGCGGCGTTCGTCCCGGCCCGCGAGCCCGCCGCGATGGCGGCGCGGCGCCGGCGCGGCGCCCGACACGACTCGGGGAGCGCAGGGCACGTGATGCAGGATCGGCTCGTCTTTCTGATCGGATCGCCGCGCTCGGGCTCGACGATGCTGAGCCGCATGCTCGGCGCGCACCCGGCGATCGTCGCGCCCGAAGAGCCGCACCTGATCACGCCCATCGCGCACCTCGGCTACTTCGAGAGCGTCGAGCGCGCCCCCTACGATCCCGTCATCACGCGCACGGCCGCGCGGGCGCTGGTCGCCGCCCTGCCCGGCGGCGAGGCGGCCTACCTCGACGCGCTGCGCGCGTACACGGACGCGATCTACGCGGGCCTCCGACGCGCGGCCGGAGGAGACGATGCGTCCCTCCTGCTCGACAAGACGCCGGCCTACGCACTCTCGCTCGACTTCCTGGCGCGCCTCTATCCGCAGGCGCGCTACGTCGTGCTGACGCGACATCCGATGGCCGTCTGGTCCTCCTACGTCGACTCCTTCTTCGACGGCGACGACGCCGTCGCGCACGAGCACAATCCGCTGCTCGAGCGCTACGTCCCGGCGATCGCGCGCTTCCTGCGCACCCGGCCGGTGCCGATCCACGCGATCCGCTACGAGGCGCTCGTGCGCGAGCCCGAGCGCCATGCCCGGGAGCTCTGCGCCTTCCTGGGCATCGAGGAGTCCGCGGGCATGGTCGACTACGGCGAGGCCCCGGACGCACGCGGCGAGTCGACCCGCGGACTCGGCGACCCGACCAACGTCTCCCGCGAGACGCGCCCGACGACGGCCAGCCTGTCGAAATGGGCACGGGCAGCGACCGGCCGGCCGGAACGCGTGGCGCTCTACCGAGCGATCCTCGCGCGGCTGGCCGACGAGGACCTCGAGACCTGGGGCTTCGAGCGCGCGGGCATCGCGGCGGAGCTCGATGCGATCGACCTGGGCGGTCGCCGCGCCCCCCGCCCCCCGCTCACCCGCTACGCCCTCGAGCGACGGCTGCTCGTGGCGGTGCGGCGCCGGATCCGCCCGGACAACGCCCTCGGCCGGCTGGTGCGGAAGCTGCGCGAGGTCTGCGACGTCCTGCTGCGCTGACCCGAGCGGAGTCGGTGGACTGGCCGGGCGACGCCGGTGCTGTGCTATATCCCCGCGTCATGGAAGAACGCATCCAGCGACCCGCGACGTCCTTCGGCGCCGCGAACCCGAACCGACCCGACCCGAGCCGCCCCGGCACGGCCCGCTTCGAGCGACCGTCCGCGCAGGAGATCTCGCTCTGCTGTGAGATCTCGGCCTACGCGCCGGACGGCGACGACCGGCCGCTCTTCTAGGCGCGTCCGGCGAGTCGGCACGAGCCGGATCTCGAGCCCGCCCGGCCCCGGCCGGTTCGCGGGCTCTCTGTGTTGTCGGTGTGTCCTCGCCGGGCCATCGCCGAATCGAGCGGTCGCGCCGCGTGCTCCACTCGGACGCGTGGCCAGCCCGTCGTTCTAGAGGTCGCTCGACAGGCGGGCGACGATTCGCTGGATCCGGGGATGACCCATCAGGGCAAGGGTGTCTCCGGCCTGGACGAGCTCGACGATCTCGGGATCGGTCGCCAGCGCCTTCAGCTCCTCGTCCTGGTGCAGCCGCGCGACCCGCGGCCCGACCTCCGCGAGCACGCCGGACATCGCCTCGCGAAACGCCGCCGGATCCTCGCGCGCGGCCTCGCCGACGAGACCGAGATCGGCGAATCGCCCTCGCATCTCGGGATCGTTCACGATCGACCGGACCGAGGCGCGATTCATGGCGTAGTCGATCGACCCGTTCTGGATCAGGGTCCAGACCATCGCGTCCTCGAAGAGTCCCGAGAAGCGCTCGTCCTCGAGCAGCCCCTGCATGCTGCCGAGCGTGCGACCGGGCCGGGCGGTGATGCGCGCCGCGACCTCGGCCGCCGGCCCCGCATCGGCGAGCGCCGTCGAGACCGCCGCCTCGACGAGATCGCCAGAGGCCCGCGCCACGCTCGACCCGTCGGTCTCCGGCACGCCCGAGAGACCCTCGACGACCCCGAGATCCCGGGCGGCGTCGAGCCAGCTCGTGCCGATCGCGAGCAGCACCACGAGCAGCGCGCCGCGCGCGAGCCCGAAGAGCCCTCCGAATCCGCGGTCGACGGCGCCGCGTCCACCGCGCTCGACCCGCGCCCGATCCCAGGCGACCGCGACGTCCGCCGCCGCGCTCGCCACCAGGTAGGCGACCGCGAAGCCGATCGTGCCCGCGATCGCCGGCGCGATCCACGGCGAGACGACCAGCGTCTCCGCAACCCAGCCCGCGCCCAGGCTGGCGGCCACGATCGCCCCGGCGTAGCCGGCGATCATGGCGAGCAGGCCCGAGCCACTCGGGATGGCACCCCGCCACGCTCCGAGCGCGGCGAGCCCCACGAGCAGGATCAGGAAGGCGAGATCGAGCAGCATGCCCCGGTCCATCGTCCCCCCGGCTCCCCGCCTGAATCCCCCATCCGGCCCGCTCAACCGCGCGGGCCGTCCGCCTCCCCGAGCACCCGGAGCAGCGCTGCCTCGACCTCGAAGACGTGGCCATCCGGCGCCGCCATCGCCCTCAGGCTTCGCGCCAGCTCGAAGACGTACTCCGGGTTCGCGCCGCTCGGCCCCCGGGCCGTCGCGATCTGTCGGGCGATGGCCTCGGGGCTCGCGGGACCGAGGAACTCCGGATTCTCGGGTGTCGCGACGTAGACCAGGCCCGGCACGGTCCGCGGTGGGTGCCCTGTGAGGCGGATCTCGATCTCGAGGCGCGCGTAGCCCCCGCGCTCGCGATGGTCGAGCCCGGCCAGCACGGCGTCGGCGGCCGCCGCCTCGACCTCGTAGGCCGTACCCCAACAGGGCTCCGGCGGGTGGGGACAGCGCGAGAGCATCGGATGCGCCCGGGGCAGGAGCGTGACGACGCGGCCGGGGCGGTCGGGCAGGCCGCGATGGTCCGTCGATCCCTGCCAGAAACGCCGGGCCCAGCCCTCGATCGAGGCGGGCACCGCGCGGCGATGGGCAAAGGCCGGACGCCAGACGAGCGAGCCGTAGCCGAAGATCCAGAGCGACGCGTCCGACACGGCGCGAGCCTACCACGATGCCCCGAGCGCGCGCCGTCCCCGGCGTGCCCGCTCAGCGCATCTCCCGTTCGTCGTAGTCGATCGCCTCGATCGAGTAGACGATCTCGCCCCGCGGCCGGCGGACGACGACCTCGTCCCCGAGCCGACGCCCCATCAGCGCACGGCCGACCGGGGAGTCGACGCTGATGCGCCCCGCCGCGGCGTCGAACTCGTCGGGCCCGACGAGCTGATAGCGGACCGTCGCCCCCTCCTCGTCCTCGAGCGTGACCCGGGCGCCGAAGTAGACCCGGTCGGGATCCTGTCGCGGTCCGGGATCCACCACCTGGAGCTCGTCGAGGCGCTTGGTCAGGAAGCGGATGCGGCGATCGATCTCGCGCAGCCGCTTCTTGCCGTAGATGTAGTCCGCGTTCTCGGACCGATCACCGAGGGCGGCAGCGGTCGCGACCGCCTCGGTCACCTTCGGACGCTCCTCCTTCCACAGCCAGTCGAGCTCGGAGCGGAGCGAGAGAAAGCCCGCACGGGTGATGTAGTCGCTCGGCTTCGACAAGGAACCTCCGGTCGCAGTCACCGCGCGGAACGTGACACCCGGCTCGCGTGGCGGCAAGCAGCGAAGCATGGCTCGGCGGCGCGCGACGGCGCTATGCTCGGGCGCATGTCGCAGGACCAATCCGCCCCGCCGCCGGAACGCGATCCCCGTGCCTCGGAGCGCGCCGAGCGACGGGGCCCGCCGCCCAACCCGCTCTACCATCCACTCTTCCTGCCCGTGCTGCTGGTCGCCTTCGCGCTCTGGTTCGGGTACGACGGCTTCCTGACGACCGACCCCGACATGCTCGAGCACCAGGGCTTCAACCGGATCATGTTCGGCATCATGATCCCGATCTGTCTCTGGCTCGTTCCGCGCGGCATCAAGGAGTTCCGCGAGGAGCAGGCGGAGGCAAGCAAGCAGCAGGACGACGGCAAGCCCTCCTGAACGCCGCAGCAGCCGCTCGCGAATGCCCTGCGGCTTCCCCCATCCGCGACCGATAAGGCGTCTCGACACGCAGGCCCGCCCGACGGCCCGCGGACGGAGACCCCTTGGGCGCCCCTTCCGGTTCCAATCGTCGTCGTTCCCATAGCGGAGCGTCCCGGACGATCGTGCTCGAGGCCGAGCCCGATGCGGTGGGAGAGGATCGCACGCTCGACTGCACGGCGACCGCCGGCGGCCAGAGTCAGGAGAGCCCGTCGGGCCTGCGCGCCCTGCAGCCCGGCGACGAGCTCAAGGCCCGCTACCGCTACCGATTGCTGCGACGCCTCGGACGCGGGGGCTTCGGCTCGGTCTTCCTGGCGCGCTGCCTCGACTCGAGCGGCGACGGGAGCGATGGTCGTCCGCCCAAGCTCGTGGCCCTGAAGGTCATGGCGCGCCCCGACGATCCGCAGGCGCGGAACTCGCTGAAGCGTGAGCTGGCGGCGCTGCTCGCCGTACACCACGACCGGATCCCCAAGCTCTACGACTGGAGCATCGACGGCGACACGACCTTCGCCGCGATCCAGTACTTCCCGGCCGGCAGTCTCGCCGATGCCTGGCCCTTCCTGGGACGTCTCTCGGCCGAGCAGACCTGGCGTCTGCTCTCCGACCTCATGCAGGCCCTCGGCGCCGCCCATCGCGCCTCGATCCTGCACCTCGACGTCAAGCCTTCGAACGTGCTGCTCGACGGCAATGGTGGCTACGTCCTCACGGACTTCGGCGTCTCCCACTCCTCGCGCATGTCGAAGGGCCTGCTGCATCAGGGGCGACTCTCGATCGGGCTCGGCACCCATGGCTACCGCGCGCCGGAGCAGGCGACCGCCAAGGTCCAGAACTTCGATCTCCGTACGGATCTCTGGGGCGTGGGGGCGACCGCCTGGGCGCTCTTCACGGGCATCGACCTCAACAAGCGTCACGACGTCCTGCGCACCCGCGAGCAGGGCAACATCTTCGGCTTGAAGAACCTCTCCGACGTCGCCCTCGACTGCCCGCCGCCGCTCGAAGAGATCGTGATGGGCCTGCTCTACATCGACCCGAGCCGGCGACCGGGCGGCACGGGCGAGGTGCTCGCCCGCATCCGCGCGATCGCGAGCGGCTTCGGTCTCGACACGGCCACGATCGCGTCGGCCCGCCGCAGTCAGGCCGATCCCGGCGAGATCGCGCGGATCATCGACACCCTGGTCGACCCGCTCTGGGCCTCGATCTGCCGCGGTCCGGGCTTCGACCGCTACTTCGTGAAGTACGCCGACGGCGAGACGATCGCGAACGTGAACGACGCCGCCCAGCACACGGTGCTCCTGCTGCGTGGCGCGGTGGAGGTCGAGATCGACGATCGAGCCGTCGCCGTCGAGACGCGCGAAGGCACCTTCCTCGGAGCGATCTCCACGCTCACCGGAGCGCGACGGCACGCGACGCTTCGCGCACGGGGCATCACGTGGTGCTGCCTCTTCAACGAGGCCGAGCTCGAGCAGCTCGTGACCTGCAACCCCGCCGTCGCCGTACGCATGGTGCGCAGCATGGCCGATCGCATCGCGAGCGGACCGCCCCGCCGCCGACCGCAGGTCGGCCGCGCCTAGCCCGCGCTCGCCCCACGACGAGACCTCGACTAACACCCGACGAATGTCTCCGTGATTCACCCGATCCGCGGTCGGGCGAAGCCTCGCTTTGTGCGCCGGGACCCAGTCGCGCGTCAAGCCGCTCCCGACCGCAACCGATGCGCAAGGCCGGAGGGAACCCCGCCTGCGGGACACATCCATGTCCGACGCCGACCACGACCAGCACGAAGGGACCGACGGCGACGACGGACCCGGCCTGGACAACTCGTTCCGGGTCGACACGTCGACCCTGTCCGCGGAGGAGCTCGACTTCGCGCGGCAGATGGGCTTCGGCAGCGACGGGAGCCCCGGAGCCGACTCGGCCGAGGACGAGGAAGAGGCGCCGCCGCCCGCCAGGACCGCCTCGAAGAAGGAGCCCGAGGCGGAGCTCCAGAGCGCGGACGCGTCCGCATTCGACGACGACGGGGATGAAGCAGACGACGCGGATGACGAGGACGGCGAGGACCGGGCGGCCGACGACGAGGTCGACGCGGCATCCGACGACGAAGCCGAAGACGTACACGAAGCGAAGTCCGATGCGGCCGACGCGCCGACGGATCGGGAAGACGAGGACGAGGACGACGCCAGGGCCATTGCCGAGACCGCGCCGGCCGAACCGCCCCGGGTCGAAGCGCCGATGGCGGCGCCGGCCGAGGCCAGCGAAGACGCCGACGCGCGCGAGTGGGAGGAGGTCGCGCCGCGCCCCGCCAAGGAGGGCATGCAGACCACGCTCTCCGAGCGGGCGGACGAGGTCCTCGCGCGGGAGGCCATCGCGGCGACCCACGCCGAGCCCGCCGGCTCGGGGACGAGCGCGCCCGAAGTGGCTGCGCTGCGCGCCGAGGTCGAAGCACTCCGCACGCGCTGCGCGTCGCTCCTGGCAGCCGTCGAGGCGAGCGGATCGGAGGTCGAGGATCTGCGTGCCGCAGCGGCAAAGCGTGATCCCGACGCCATCCCGCGTGCGGAGCTCGACAAGATCGAGGAGCGCCTGCGCAGCGAGATCGACACCCTGGGCATCGAGCGCGACCAGCTGATCGACCAGCTCGCCGCGACCAGCGGCCAGCTCGTCCAGGCCCAGGGTCGCGCCGAGAAGCTCGAGGCCTCGCTGAAGGCGGCCCGCGGCGCGCTGATCCCGCTTCCGGAGGGCGAACGCGCGCTGCGTGCCGAGGTCGTCGGTCTCCGCGGTCGGCTCGAGGACGCGCTCGAGGATCAGGCCCGACTCGCCAGCCGGCTGTCGGCGACCGAGACCGACCTCGCGATCGCACAGGCGCGCATCGAGGATCGCCAGCACGAGATCGACCACCACGCCGATCGCGCCGCCGAGCTCGAGGCCCGGCTCGAGGATCACGACGGACAGCTCGCCGAGGCCCTCGAGCAGCACCGCGAGGTGCTCGCCCTCGCCGCCCGCCTGCAGGCGGAGAACAACGAGCTGCGCAGCACACAGGCCGCACTCGAGGAGACCCTCTCCGCGCGCGACCTCGAGATCACCGCCCGCGAGGAGCATCTCGCCGTCATGCGCCGGGGACTCGCCACGCGGGACGCGCAGATCCTCGACCTGCGCGAACGACTCGACCAGGTCGGCCATCGCACCGAGTCCCTCGAGACGGAGCTCGAGCGTCGTCAGCTCGACCTCGAACAGCTGCAGGCCCGGGTCGAGCGGCGCGAGGTGCGCATCGCGACCCTGACCGAGACGCTCGGCCGGATCGAGCAGGCGATGGGACGTGGGATCGGCGAGATCTCGCTCGCGCCGCCGAGCCCCGCCCGCAGCGACCCGATGCGACCGGTCTCCCAGCGCACGCTCGTCCATCCGACCTCGCGCACCCGGCCCGCGCGCACGCCGCGCGCCCCGAGCCCGGCGCCGACGCCCGCGGCGGTCGATGCGACGGACGCCGCGCCCGAGCCGGACGACGACGCCGACGACCGCGCCGGGAGCGCCTCGGTCGGCGCGTCGAAGTCGCTGCCCGGACCCGAATCGATGCCGGCCCGGCCGCCCGTCGACGCGCCGGTGCGAGCGCCCGAGACGAAGCCGATCGACGACGCGAAGCCCGCGGCGGAGGACGTGACGTCCGCCGCGCCGCACGCGCAGAACGCGTGCGACGACGACTTCGACGTGGACGTGACCGAGACGCTCGACGATGCGCCGATCGAACGCGACGCGACGCCGGACACGCCGCCGGCCGAGCCGATCCTCGCGGCGCCGGCCCGCATCCCGCCGATCCTGTCCAGCTGGCGCGATCGATGCTTCGGGGAGATCGCCGGTCAGCCGGAGCTGGTCTCCGTCCACGCCTACCTGGCGGAACGGCTCGAAGTCTGGCTCGGCACGCCGGGCCCCGAGTTCGTCTATCTACGCAGCCTCGGCGGGAGCCTGCCGGAGGCGGAGGTACGCCTCGTCCAGGCGCTGCACGCGCTCGGGCGGGAATCGGTCCGGCTCGAGGTGCTCGATCGCGACCCGGCCTGCGCCGACGCGCGACGCCAGAAGATCGAGCTCGCCGGGCTCGGCGAGATCATCGAGGTCGTGACCGGCGACCTCGACGTCTGGCGCGCCGACGCTCCCTGCCACGCGATCCTGCTGAGCGACGCCCTGGAAGGTCAGCCGGAGCTCGATCGCATCCTCGATCACTGCGAGACGGCGATGCGCGGGGGCGCGCTCCTGCTCTTCGCCGGGCGGGTGGGATCCGGGCCGCTCCAGCTCTCGGCCTCGACGCTGATCCGCCTCGAGGAGCTCTGGTCCGTGTTGCCGGACTCGCTGATCGCGGCGGACGGGCTCTGCGTGATCCCGCATCGCGGCGACGACGGCGGTGCGAGCCGACACGAGCCGGAGCCCGCCGATCGACTCCTCGAGCGATTCGAGCCGATCGTGCTCGGCGGAATGGGCCATCTCGTCGATCTGGTGGTGGGACCGGCGCGGGGCTTCGCGTTGTCGCCGGAGGACCCGGAGTCGATGCGCCTGCTCGAATCCATCATGGCGATCGACGAGAGTCGCACACTCACCGAACACCTGACGGCACGCCATGGCGTCGGCCTCTTCGCACTCGATGCACAGGTCCAGACGCCCGAGCAGGTCGGTCAGCCCTGGCCCGCGGCCAGCCGACGGAGCTGACGAGAGTCCTTCGGCGACGCGTCGCGCGGCCATCGGCCCGCCGGGTCGATCCGCGCGCACCGCGGATTTCAGGCGAGCGCGCCCGGCAGCACCAGCGCCATGCGACCACCGCGACGCGACTCGAGCCGGGCGCCGATCCGCTCGGCCACCTCCTGCATGCCCGCGACCGGCGAGAGCCTCGCCTCGCCGGCGTGCAGCTCGAAGCAGAGCGCGCGGCCCTGCTCCTCCGCCACCTCGAGCGTGACCCCGTCGAGGGTCGTCGCGTCGAGCGCCTCGCGCCCCATCGCCACGATCAGCCCGCCGAGCCAGGCCGGATCCTGGACGAGCTCCGACGGGAGCGATCGCTCGCAGCGCAGGTCGAGCACCAGGCCCCGGGTGGCGGCCTCGCGCTCGAGGCAGCCCCGCACGTCCGCCAGCCACTCCCGCAGCACGAAGTCGCGCGGCGCGACACGGATCCCGTCGTCCGCCCCGACACCGGCCGACCCGGCGACCGTCCCGGCCGCGGACGCCGGCCGCAGCATCAGCGCACTTGCCACCAGCGCGACGCCCACGAGCACGGCGAGCACGATCGGCCAGGGCGAGGCCAGCCAGGCGGCGGCCCCGGTCGCGGCCGAGGGCGTCTCCTGCAGCAGCAACAGATGCGCGATGCCGCCGTCCGCGGTGGTGAGCGGCGAGGCATGAACGAGGCGTCCCTCGTCCTCGAAGCTCGACTCCCCCGCCGTCGGACCAGCGACGCGGGCCGCCCACGCGGCCAGCCGGGGGTCCGGCGCACTGCCGGGCAGGCGGCCGGCCGCATCCACCCGCCGCCCGTCGAGCAGCACGACCGCGAGCGCATCGCCCGGGCCCGCGAGCCTTTCGAATCCAGCTGCGATGCGGCCCACGTCGATCCGCGCCCGCAAGGCGCCCTGCACGAGCTCGCCCGGCGCATGCAGACCGATCGCCATTCCGAGCATCGCGCGCTCGACGTCGCCCGCGCCTTCGAAGCCGACCTCGCCGCGCTCGACCGCCCGACCGTTCGACGCGACCGCGCGCGAGACCTCGTCCCCGTACCAGAGCGCCTTCGCACGTCCCTCGCGAAGGCGGGCCGGATCCGTCCCCTCGCTGTCGGCGCCCGGCCGCCCATCCACGCCGCCCTCGTCCGGGAAGCGCAGCGAGACGAGCCCGCCGTGTCCGGCGACGACGAGATCGAAGCCCACCAGACGATCGTCCTGCTCGAGGGCCTGGGACAGGAGCGCGTGCAGCCTCCGCCCGCCCACCCCGCGCGTGTCGAGCCGTCCGGACTCGTCGAGCAGCCCTTCGAGACCCGGCCAGAGCGCCTGGTCCCGCAGCTCCACCCGCACCCGGGCGAGCTCGGAGACGAGCCGCGCATCCTCGCTCGCGAAGAGCCGCCGCGCGACCTCCGCGCGGCCGGCGAGCGCACGCGCGGCCCGCTCCGCGTGAGCGATCCGGCGCGACTCGACGTCGCGGACCGCCAGCGCGACGACCCCGCCCACCGCGAGCCCGAGGAGCAGCAGGCCCCCCGCCCTTCGCATGGCGCCACGCCTGCGTCCGGGGGCGCCGTCGGTCGCCGACTCGCCGGATCTCGACACCGCTTCCTCCTCGCCGGAGAGCCGTCGCGCCCGCCTCCGTCCACCCGGAAGGGCACGCCCGCAACGAGCACGCGCGCGCAGAACGCACGCAAGGCCGGCCCTGGCTGCATCGGCCTGCGCGCGGTCTGCGCTTGAGCGGATCGCGCGTTGCCGACGCGCGAAGTCGCAAACGAGCGCCACGTCGACGCGCCGCCTGGGGCGTTCCGTGCAGGTGCGCCCGGGCCCGTCCCCGATGCGATCGCGCGGTCTTCCCTCGCCTTCGTCGCGGGCACGTCATATCGTTGCGCCATGCAAGCGCAGGGCACGCTCGGCCTCATCGTGAACCCGCACTCCGGACGCGACACCCGTCGTCTCTTCGCGCGCGCCGGCACCTCGACGATCGAGGACAAGCGCAACCAGGTCACGCGCATCGTGGTCGGCGCCGCGGCCGCCGGCGTCCGGCGCATCCTGCTCTCGCGCGACGCGTTCCGCATCACGGCCCAGGCGACGGATGGGCTCGCCCTCGACGTCGGGATCGAGATCCTCGAGGGCCCGCTGACCGGCCGCGGCCGAGACAGCCAGACGGCCGCCCTCGCCATGCACGAGGCGGGCTGCGGCGCGATCGTGGCGCTCGGGGGCGATGGCACGAGCCGCGCGATCGCGCAGGTCTGGCCGGATGTCGCGCTGCTGCCCCTCTCGACCGGCACCAACAACGTCTTTCCGTTCCACGTCGAGGCCACGATCGCCGGCGCTGCGGCCGGTCTCGTCGCGTCCGGACGGCTGGCGCGCGATCGCGCCGGGCGGCGGGCGAAGCGCGTGCGGGTGCGCTGCGAGGACGGCCGCGAGTCGATCGCCCTGATCGACGCCGCCCTGCTCGTCGACGATCACCCGGGCAGTCTGCTGCAGGCCGACCCGCAGAAGCTGTCGCGCATCCTGCTGGCCCGGGCCGAGCCGGCCAGCGTCGGATTGTCGCCCGTCGGTGGTCTGCTCCTGCCCTGCGGCGCGGAGGACGACTTCGGCGTCGAGGTCCGCACGCGCCCCGAGCCCCGGCCGGAGACCTCGGGCAAGTCGCTCCGCGCACCGATCTCCCCCGGGCTCTACCAGACCGTCGGCATCGACGCCGTCGAGCGCATCGAGCTCGGGGCGAGCGTCGTCTGGACCGGTCCTGGTCTGCTCGCCTTCGACGGCGATCGCGAGATCGTGCTCGCCCCGGGCGAGCGCGCGACCCTCGAGGTCGTGCGGGAGGGGCCCTTCGTGATCGAGCCCGAGCGGGCGCTCCGGGCCGCCGCCGAGCAGGGCCTCTTCGTCGACCTCGGACATTGGCACGATCAGCGGACCGGCAGTGGCACGAGCTGCTGCTAGGCCACGACCCAGGACCGACCGGAGGAGCAGGATGATCTCGGGCGATGGCCCCCTCGACGCGGACCTCGCCGAACGCATCGACGCCGTACGCGGCTGGATCGCGGAGGCCCGGCACGTCGTGGCGCTGACCGGCGCCGGCATCTCGACGGACTCGGGCATCCCGGACTTCCGCGGGCCGAAGGGCCTCTGGACGCGCAACCCCGAGGCCGAGAAGATGGCGACGCTCCAGGTCTACGTCACGGACCCCGAGACCCGCCGCCGCGCCTGGCAATGGCGCCTTGCGACCGAGGCCGAGCGCCGGCAGCCCAACCCGGGCCATCGCGCCCTCGTCGACCTCGAGCGCCTCGGCCGTCTCGACACCCTCGTCACGCAGAACGTCGACGGACTTCACCAGGCCGCGGGACAGGACGCGGCGCGCGTCGTGGAGATCCACGGCACGCTGCAGGAGGTCGAGTGTCTCGGCTGCGGCGAGCGCGCGCCGATGGAACGCGCGCTCGCGCGGGTGCGCGGCGGCGAGGACGATCCGCCCTGCCGGACCTGCGGCGGGATCCTCAAGTCGGCGACGATCTCCTTCGGCCAGGGGCTCGTCGCCCGCGACCTCGCCCGCGCCCAGCGCGCCGCCGAGGCCTGCGACCTGCTGCTCGCGATCGGGACGACCCTGGCCGTCTACCCCATCGCGGGCATGGTGCCCCTCGCGAAGGAGTGCGGCGCACGGATCGTGATCGTGAACGGGGACGCGACGGAGATGGATGCCCTCGCCGACGCCCTGCTGCGGGGCTCGATCAGCGAGATCCTGCCGAGGCTCGTGCCGGAAGCGCGATGAGCCTGCATCCCCTCGACTGCCTCGCGGCGGACCGTCGATGAGCCTGCATCCCCTCGACTGGCTCGCGATCGCGGTCTACCTCGCGGGCATGGCGGCGATGGGCGCGTACTTCGCCCGCCGCAACCGGGACACGGAGGAGTATTTCGTCGGCGGCCGGCGCATCCCCGGCTGGGCGATCGGACTCTCGATGGTCGGCACGGCGATCAGCTCGATCACCTTCATCGCCCTGCCCGCCGACGCCTACAAGACCTACTGGCTGCGCTTCCTGCCCTACCTCTTCATGCCCGCCGCGGCCGCCGTCGCGGCCTGGCTCGTGATCCCCTTCTTCCGGCGCGACCGGGCGATGACCGCCTACGAATACCTCGAGCATCGCTTCGGCCCTTCGGTCCGCGCCTACGGCGCCATCACCTACATCGCGGCCCAGCTCTTGCGGGTGAGCTTCATCCTCTACCTCGTCGCGCTCATGCTGCACGAGCTCACCGGCCTCGACGAGACGCTCTGCATCCTCGTCGCCGGCTGCTTCGTCGCGCTCTACACGATCGCCGGCGGGATCGACGCGGTGATCTGGACCGACGTGATCCAGACCCTCGTGCTGATCGGCGGCAGCCTGATCTGCCTCGCCACGATCGTCTCGCTCCTGCCGGGCGGGCTCGGGCAGGTCTTCGAGATCGCGGCGGCCCACGACAAGTTCGCCCTCGGCGACCTCGAGGGCGGCCGACTCGTGCGCGCGAGCTGGGCCATCGATTTCTCGCAGAAGACGATTCCGTTGATGCTTTTGATGAGCTTCAACTTCTTCCTGACCGACTACGCGACGGGGCAGCACGCGGTCCAGCGCTACTGCGCGGCGCCGTCGCTCGCCGAGGCGCGGCGGGCGATGTGGACGAACGTGCTGGTCGGCGTGCCGACCTGGCTCTTCTACATGTTCCTCGGCACGGCGCTCTTCGCGTTCTTCGAGGTCTTCCCGGCGCCCGAGGCGCGGGCCATGCTCGAGGGCGCCGCGAAGCCCGAGGGCATCGTCCCCTTCTTCGTCCTCGGCCATCTCCCTCCCGGCGTGGCCGGTCTCGTGATCGCCGCGGCGCTGGCCGCCGGCATGTCGTCCCTCGACTCGAGCATCAACGCGATCTCGACGGTCTTCCTCGTCGACCTCTACAAGCGACATTGGGTGAAGGACGCCGACGACCGGCACTACCTGCACGTCGCCTGGCTCGCGGGCGGCGTCGCCTCCCTCGCGATGCTGGGCGGGGCGGTGTGGATGCTCACGGCGGAGGGGCCGAGCCTGCAGGACATCTCGATCCGGCTGACGGCCGTCCTCGGTGGTGGACTGCTCGGGATCTACCTGATGGGCTTCCTCACGCGCCGGGGCGACGCGCGGGCGGTCTGGTGCGGCATCGCGGCGACGCTGGTCTACACGCTCTGGACGACGGGCTTCCTGCCGGTCGCCGTGCCCGCCCCCTTCGATCTCTACTACGCGGCGATCTTCGGCAACCTGGCGATGTTCGTCGTCGGCTATCTCGGCGCGCTCGTGCTGCCGCGGCGGGAGCCCTTGCGGCAGGGCCTCTCGCTTCGGGACTGACCCGCGGCACGCCCGCCCGGCATTCGGCCGCGATCCGTGCGCGAGAACCGAAGCCCGACTACCAGCCGAGGGAGCGGGCGTGGGCCACGACGAGATCCGCCGCGTGATCCGTCCCGAGCAGCTCCGTATTCAGCACCATGTGGTAGTTGAGCGGATCGCTCCAGTCGCGGTCGAAGTACTCGCGGTGGTAGCGGGCGCGGTTCGTGTCCCGCTCGACGACGGCACGTCTCGCATGGGCGTGATCGAGGTCGAGGACCTTCATCGCGATCTGCACGCGATGTGCGAGCGAGGCGACCAGCCGCACGTGGATCGCGTCGTGCTCCCGGGCGAGCACGGCGGCGGCGGCGCGCCCGACCATGACGATGCGCTCGCGGCGGCCGACCTCCTTCACGAGCTCCCGCGACACGCTCGCCAGCCGCTCGGAGTCGGGCCCTTCGATCGCGTTCGGCGCGGCGGCCAGGAACTCGGGCAGGGAGAGCGCCGACGACTTCGCGAAGCGCTCCATGAAGGTCGGCACGCTCTCCTCGAGGCTGCGCACCTCTTCGGGGGTGTAGCCGGAACGCTCGGCGACGGCCTCGATGAAGGCGTCGTCGACCACGGTCCAGCCGAGGCCCGCCGCGATCCGCTCCGCCACCGCCGCCGCCCCCGCCAGATACTCGCGAGAGATCGTGATGACCATGCCCCCTCCCCGCCCTCTGGGCCCGCTGCGTCCGGCGCTCCGCCGGGCACACGCGAGAAGCCCGGCCTCAATGATCCCGCATCGCCCGCCGGATCCGCCGATCGAGCTGCCGCAGCTCCCCGCTCGCGGCGTAGAAGACGAGCGCCAGCACGACCGCGAGCGCCGACGCCGCGCTCACCGCGATCGGCGCCCCGACCGCCTTCGCGAGCGCCGCGACCGGCAGGCTTCCCAGCAAGGGGAGCGACGCGGACATCGTCAGGAAGCTCGAGATGCGACCTCGATGGGAGTCCGGAATCACGAGCTGGATCGCGACGTTGTTGAGCGTACTGAAAGCACTCTGGAAGACATTTGCCGCCACCAGCAGCGCGAGCGCCGGCCCGAAGCGGGGACTCGTCGCGAAGAGCACGACGAAGCCCCCGAAGGCCACGACGCTGATCATCATCATCTTGAGCCGCCCCGCGTCCGGAGGTCGGGTCGCCATCCAGAAGGAGCCCATCACGGCGCCCACGCCCATCGCCGCGAAGAGCTGCCCCGTCCCGGGCGCCCCGGTCTTCCAGACGTTCTCTGCAAAGACGACCAGCAGCTGCTGGACCGGCATCGCCAGCACCATCGGCACGAGGCCGAGCGCGAGCAGCACGAGCACGAGGCGGTTCGCGCCGACGTACTGGAAGCCCTCGAGCAGGTTGTGCCGGGCCGAGCGGTCGGTCACGCCGGGCGGCGGAGGCAGCCGTCCGATTCCGGCGGTGAGGGCGATGGCCACGACGTAGAGCGCGACGGCCATCGCGTAGACCCCCGCCACGCCGACGACGGGGATCAGGAAGCCCGCCGTCGCGGGGCCGACGACGCGGGTCACGTTGTAGCCCGCCATGTTCAGGCTCATGGCGGGGCCCGTCGCGCGCTTGCCGACGATGTGTACGATCACGGCATTGCGCGTCGGCATCACGAGCGGGAAGCAGCAGCCCACCAGCACGGACGACACGACCAGATGCCAGAACTCGATGCGGTCCGCGAGGATCAGACCGAGCACGCCGGCCTCGCTCGCCAGCGCGATCGTCTGGGCCATCATCATCAGGCCGCGACGCTCCACGCGATCGGCCAGCACGCCCCCGAAAGGTGAGAGCAGGAGCATCGGGAGTGCCACGGCCGCCCCCATCAGGCCGAGGTCGAACTCGTCGCCGGTCAGCTGGAACGCGAGCCAGGGACGGACGACGCCCTGGCCGCCGAGGGCCAGGAAGAAGGCGATGTTGCCGAAGAAGACGTTCCGGAATCGCGGATTGGAGAGCGGCTCGGTCGCCCGCCGGAAGCCACTCGTTCGGACGGGGTGCGCGGGCTCCTGGGGACGGTCGGCGGTCGGCATCGGCGGCCCATCGTCGCATCTTCCCGCCGGCCACGCATCGGCCACGCCGCCCACACCGGTCGTCGATGCCCGACGCCGGGCGCCCTCGCGTCAGGCCTGCTGCACCTCCCGGTCGCTCATGCCGAGCAGGTAGAGGATGCCGTCGAGGCCGAGGTTCGAGATGACCTGCTCCGCCTCCGCGCGCACCCGGGGCTTGGCGTGGAAGGCGATGCCGAGTCCGGCCGCGTCGAGCATGGGCAGGTCGTTCGCGCCGTCGCCGACCGCGATCGTCTGCGCCAGCCGCACGCCCTCGCGGCGCGCCAGCTCGCGCAGCAGCGCCGCCTTGCGGGCCCCATCGACGATCTCGCCGACGACGCGCCCGGTCAGCCGACCGTCCTCGATCTCGAGCTCGTTGGCATGCACGTAGTCGATGCCGAGGCGCTTCTGCAGATGCGCGCCGAAGAACGTGAAGCCGCCGGAGAGGATCGCCGTGCGGTAGTCGAGGGAGCGCAGCGTCCGGATCAGCCGCTCGGCCCCCGGCGTGAGGGGCAAGGTCTCGGCCACCTCCTCCAGCACCCGCGCCGGCAGCCCCTCGAGCTGGGCCACACGCTGTCGCAGGCTCTGCTGGAAGTCGAGCTCGCCGTTCATCGCCGCCTCGGTGATCGCCGCGACCGCCTCCCCGACGCCGGCCCGCCGCGCCAGCTCGTCGATCACCTCGGTCTGGATCAGCGTCGAGTCCATGTCGAAGGCGACCAGCCGACGATTGCGCCGGTAGACGTCGTCGACCTGGAAGGCGACGTCCACCTCGAGGTCCTGGGCCAGCTCGAGCAGCTCCCGGCGCATCGCCGAGGCATCGTCGGGCGTGCCGCGCAGCGAGAGCTCGATGCACGCCCGGGGCTCGGCCGCCGGCGTCCGCATCGAGATCCGGCCCGACAGGCGCGTGATGTTGTCGATGTTGAGGCCGTGCCGCGTCGCGATCGCCCCGAGGCCCTCGAGATGCCGCGCGGTCAGACGCGTCCCGATCAGCGTCATGATGTAGCGGGGCTGTCCCTGGGCCGAGACCCAGCGCTCGTAGTCCTCGATCGCGACCGGCGTGAAGCGCGCCTGCAGATTCCACTCGTGGGCCTTGAAGAGCACGTCCTTCAGGACCGGATGCGACTCCGACTCCGGCGGCACCTCGACCAGGATGCCGAGGGTGAGCGTGTCGTGGATGACCGCCTGGCCGATGTCGAGCACCCGCACGTCGTGCCGCGCCAGGATCGCCGACAGGTCCCGGGTGATGCCGGGCCGATCGGGACCGGTCAGATTGATCAGGATGACCTCGGACATGCGCAAGGGCTCCATGGGGCGTGGCGTTCGCGCGGGATGGAAGGACGGACACCCGGGCCGCGCAAGGGTCTGTATGGTTGCGCCCGGGCTCCGAGCCGGGCGACGCCCCGATCGACCGTCAATCCGCCATGTCGAGATGCAGACGATGCAGGAACCGCTGTGCGACGGGCGCGATCAGAACCGTCGCGAAGCCCAGGAAGGCGACGCCCGAGAACAGGGAGTAGAAGATGCCGAAGAGCTTCGCGGCGGGCGTCTCGAGCGGCGCGACCGGGCCCATGCCGGTCAGGATCATCGAGGCGTTCAAGGTCGCATCCAGCCATGGAAGACCCACGAACTCGTGATACCCCGCAGCCCCCAGCGCGAGCGAGAACGCGACGATCGCCCCGCTCAGCAAAGCCTGGCGTGCGAGGCGGATGAAGAAGACCCGACGACTCGGCAGGACACCCTGACCAGACAATCCGTCACCTCCGGTGGCAAGGAGGGCGACATGGGCGGGAGCCCTCAGGCCTTGGGAACACCGCCCGCGCGCACCCCGTGCGAGATTAGGCCAGGCTCGACCGGGCGTCGGCGGCGGAAGGGGGTCGCAGCGAGGCGATGCAGTCCGAGCGCGACGGGAGGCGGATGGTGACGACCGAGGGAGACGTCGCGCCGGTCGCTCGCGACGCGGGTGGGGCCCTGCGCGAGCGCCTGCTGGCCGTCGCGGGACCGGTCGCGGGCCTGGGCCTCGTGCTGGTCGCGGCGGCGATGCTGCGCCACGAGTTCCGCATCCACGACCTCGCGGACGTCCGCGAGCATCTCCGCGCGCTTCCCCCGACGCGGCTCGCACTCGCCATGGTCCTGACCGCGTGTGGCTACCTTGCCCTCACCGGCTACGACGTGCTCGCACTCCGCTACGTGGGACGGCAGCTCCCCTATCCCCGCGTCGCCCTCGCCTCCTTCGTCGCCTACGTCTTCAGCCACAACGTCGGGCTCTCGATCTTCGGCGGGAGCGCCGTCCGCTTTCGCATGCTCTCGGGCTGGGGGATGCGCTCCGAGGACGTGACCCGCGTGATCGTCTTCACGTCGCTCACGTTCTGGACGGGATTCCTCGCGCTCGGTGGAGTGCTCCACACCTTCGATCCGATCCGCCTGGCGATCCCGGGACTCCCCCTCGCGGACAGCCGCGCCCTCGGCCTCGTCCTGATCGGAGCGATCCTCGGCTACGCGGTCCTCGTCCTGCGACGTCGCACCCCCTTCTCCCTGCATGGCATCCGGATCCCGGCCCCGTCGCCGGGCCTCGCCGCCGCGCAGGTGACCGTGTCGTCCGTCGACTGGCTGCTCGCCGCCTCGGTCTTCTACGTGCTGCTGCCCGAGACCTCCGAGGCGGGCTTCGTCACGGTCCTCTCGGCCTTCCTCGTCGCCCAGGTGATCGGCCTCGTCTCCCACGTGCCGGGCGGGCTCGGCGTGTTCGAGACGACGATGGTCCTGCTGCTGAAGCCCTGGCTGGCCGGGGACGAGGTGCTCGCCACGGCCGTCGCCTATCGCGTCGTCTACTACCTGTTGCCCTTCGTGCTCGCTCTCGCCCTGCTCGCCGGCTACGAGCTGAGACGTCATCGGGCGCTCCTCCAGGGCACGGGCGCGCGCGTCCAGGACCTCTTGACCGCGATCGTCCCGCGCTTCTTCGCGGTCACGATCTTCCTGTCGGGCGTCGTGCTGCTCGTCTCGGGCGCCACGCCGGAGCTCCCCGAGCGTCTCCACTGGCTGCGACGCGCCGTGCCCCTACCGCTGCTCGAGGTCTCGAAGCTCGCCGGCAGCCTCGCCGGCGTGGGTCTGCTCTTCCTCTCCCATGCCCTCCGCCAACGTCTCGACGCGGGCTGGGTCGGCACGCTCGTCCTGCTGGGCGCCGGCGCGATCCTCTCGCTCGCGAAGGGACTCGACTGGGAGGAGGCGAGCGTGCTCACCGGCATGGCGCTGCTGCTCTGGCCGTGTCGACGCTATTTCCATCGTCGGAGCTCGCTGCTCGATCAGCCCCTCTCGGCAGGCTGGTGGATGGCCGCCCTCGTCGCCATGAGCGGCACCGTTGCAACGCTCGAGCTCGCCTTCCGACACGTCGAGTACTCGCACGAGCTCTGGTGGCAGTTCGCCCACTCGGCGGAGGCGCCGCGCGCCCTGCGCGCCACGTTCACGGCGGCGCTCGCCCTCGCCGCCCTCGGCTCGCTGCGACTGCTTCGACCGGCACGGCGCGTGCCCGCCCCGCCGAGCCCGGCGGATCTCGACCGCGCCCAGGCGATCGTCGCGTCCTCGCCGACGGTCGGTGGCTACCTCGCCCTGCTCGGCGACAAGGAGCTGTTATTCGGCGATACGGGACGCGCGTTCCTCATGTACGGCGTGCGGGGAAGGACATGGGTCGCGATGGGCGATCCGGTCGGCGACCCCGCCGAGGGCCAGGAGCTCGCCTGGCGCTTCCTCGAGCTCGCGGACCATCACGGCGGCCGAGCCGCCTTCTACGAGGTCTCCGAGGAGAACCTTCCCCTCTATCTCGACCTCGGACTCGACCTGCGCAAGATCGGCGAGGAGGGACGCGTCCCCCTCGCGACGTTCTCGCTCGAAGGCCGCGCCCGAAAGGGCCTACGCGCCTCGCGAAACCGGCTGCTCCGCGACGGCTACGCCTTCGAGCTCGTCGCGCCCCCGGCCGTCCCCGCAATCCTCGATCGCCTCGAGTCCCTGTCGAACGACTGGCTCGTCGGCAAGCGCACACGCGAGAAGCGCTTCTCCCTCGGCCGCTTCGATCGCGACTACCTCTGCCGTCTGCCGGTCGCCATCGTCCGCCAGCAGGACGAGATCGTCGCCTTCGCGAACATCTGGTCGAGCGAGGCGAAGGGCGAGCTCTCGATCGATCTGATGCGCTACGGCTCGGAAGCGCCGCCTGGCGTGATGGACTTCCTCTTCACGGAGCTGATGCTCTGGGGCCAGCGGGAAGGCCACCATCACTTCAGCCTCGGCATGGCCCCCCTCGCCGGCCTCGAGGGCCATCGACTCGCCCCGACCTGGCACCGCGTAGGCGCCCTGCTCTTCCGACACGGCGAGCACTTCTACAACTTCCAGGGGCTGCGCGCCTTCAAGGACAAGTTCGATCCCGAGTGGGCGCCGCGCTATCTCGCGTCACCCGGTGCGCTCTCGGCGCCGCTCGTGCTCGCGCGGATCGCGTCGCTCGTGTCGGGGGGACTGGTGGGGCTGGTGGGTCGGTAAGGAGGAGGGGCTGGAGCGCGATGGCCGGGCCGGCTCTGGCGAGCCACCCGTCCGGCCAGGGCCGGCCGTCTGACTTCTTGCCTGACTCCAAGGCAAACGGCCCCGCCCGATCGTCCGGGCGAGGCCGTAAATGCTTGAAAAGATTGGAGCGCGAGACGAGGCTCGAACTCGCGACCCTCAGCTTGGGAAGCTGATGCTCTACCAACTGAGCTACTCGCGCATCCGGCGCGGATCCTAGCAGATGCCGACCGGCCCTCCGCAAGCGCGCTCCGGGCCCGGGTACAGGCCCATGGCGCGACGGGCCCGACGCACACGTCGGCCAGCCCGGCGACGGGCACGAGAGGCCCGTCCGCCTTCCACGCCCGCCCCTACTCCTCGAGCAGCTCCACGAACGCATCGTCGAGCGCATCCGCGTCGCCCGCCTCGAGCGGAGCGAGCTCCGCCTCGGCGAGCGCGAAGTCGAGGCCTTCGTCTTCGCCGTCGAGCTCGAGCGACAGCGCGGGCACCTCGTCGGTCCCGTCGTCCGGCTCCTCGAGTGCCGCCAGGTCCTCGGTCTCGTCCACGCCGAACGAGAGCTCCACGCCAGCCTCGTCTTCAAGGTCTGCCTCGAAGCTCGCGGCGAAGCCATCCGCATCCTCCGGCCCGGCCGCCCCCCCGTCCTCGTCCGACGCGCCGAGATCGAAGTCCAGCATGTCCTCGAACGGATCCGGCTGGGTCTGCTCCGCCAGGCTCGGCGGCGGCGCCGGGCGTCCACTGCGCGCATGCGCCTCGAAGGTCTCCTCGAGCCCATCGTCGAGGTCGAGCGGCTCGACCCCGGACTCGTCGAGGGCGAGATCGACCTCGGACGTCAGCTCGAGCTCCGCCATCGGCGTCTCCAGCTGCAGCACGGTCTCCGGCTCGAGCGACGGCTCCTCCAGCTGCAGCACGGTCTCCGGCTCGAGCGACGGCTCCTCCAGCTGCAGCACGGTCTCCCGCTCGAGCGCGGGCTCGTCGAGCTTCAGCGCCGTCGCCGACTCCAGGGCCGGATCGTCGAATCCGAGCCTCGGCCCGGCCCCCGTCGCCGGCTCGTCGAGCTGCAGCAGGGTCTCCGGCTCGCACTCGGGCAACGCGATCGGCGCCGCGCCCATCGCTGCCGAAACCGTCGTCGCGGACGCGACGGTCGCGGCAGCACCGCGCTCCGCGAAGCCCGCACCCGGGTCGACCCCGACTCCCACGCCGACGCCGAGATCCGCCGCCGCGCGCTCGACGTCGTGCGGATCGATCGCGTGCCGCCCGGCGAGGTAGGCCTCGAAGAGAGCATTGTCCGCGAGGGTGTTGAGGAGCCGCGGACGCCCACGCCCGAATTTATGCAGTGCCTGGATCGCTGCCGTCGGCAGCAGGCTGGGATCGCCCTTGGCCGAGCCGAGCCGATGCGTGAGGTAGGCGGTCGTCCCGTCGAGATCGAGCGCCTGCAGCCGCACCCGGACGTCGACCCGCGCCAGCATCCCGGGATCCCGCTGCACGAGCGCATCGAGCTCGGGCGACCCGACCAGCAGCATGGAGAGCAGCCGCCGCTCCTCGTACTCGAGGCTCAGGAGCCCGCCCAGCTCGGCGAGCGTGGCGGGCGTCATGATCTGGGCATCGTCGATCATCAGCACGGCGTGGCGGCCGTCCTCGCGCACGATCGCGAGCTGCTCGTAGATCTGCCCGAGCAGCGCCGCTCGATCGTTGGCGGGCTCGTCCGCGCCCAGCTGGCGGGCGAAGCGCTGCAGGATCCCGGTCGCATCCGCGGCCCCGGGCAGCACGACGAGCAGCGTCGCCTCGAAGACCTCGTCCTCGAGCGCCTCGAGCACGCGCCGGGCGAGGAGCGTCTTGCCCATCCCGCCCTCGCCCATCAGCAGCGTCAGGCCCTTGTGCTGGCGCAGCCCCCGCTCGACCCGGCGCTGGGCGTCGCGATGCGCGCCGCTCGGGAAGAAGACACGGACGTCCGGCTCGTTGCTGAACGGATCCTGGGACAGTCCGAAATGCTGCAGGTGTTCCAAGGCTGCCTCCTCGGGGCCGGGAGCGGGGGCGGAAGTCGTGGGTCAGACGAAGGAGATCTTCTTGCGGCCGCCGCGACGACCGGTCTCGCCGGACGACGAGTCTTCGCCCTCCGCGTCGGCCTGCTCGAGCACTGCCTCGGCCTCGCTCAGCACGTCGTCGAAGGACTCGAAGGTCTCGCCCGCCTCCATGACGGGTGCGCTGGCCGAGTCGTCCCCGGCGTCGTCGAAGAGCTCGTCGAAGGACTCGAACTCGTCGGCCGGCGTGGCGAGCTGCGGCTCCGCGGCACCGGATCCGGACGCGAGCGCGGCGCGGCGCTCCGATGCGCCGGGGAAGCCGGGCTCGAGCTCGAGCACCCGTTCGATCATGGCCCGAGCGCGACCGAGATCGCCCGCACCTTCCTGCGCGATCGACAGGTCGAAGTAGACACCGGCCATCCTGTCCTCCGGCAGCTCCGGCAGCGCGAGGGCCTGCTCGAGGTGGTTCACGGCGTCGTCGAAGCGGCCGAGATCCCGCGCGCAGAGCCCCATCAGGTAGAGGCTGTCGAAGCGGCGCGCCGGCGAGTCGAGGCAGACGCGGAACTCGGCGATCGCGTCCTCGAAGAGCTCCATCTCGCGATAGGCGATGCCGAGGTCGTAGCGCGTGTCGTAGTCGCCTTCCTCGAGCGTCGCACTCACGCCCTTCTTGAAGTCCGAGAAGATCGACTCGAAGCCGTCCTCGACCGTCGAGAGCACGCCACTCGTCGCGGCCTCCCGAGCGGGCTGATCGTCGTCGGAGAGGACGTCCGCGAGCGCCTCGCGTAGATCGAAGGTCTCGCTCGGGTCGCCGAGCCCGACCGGGACATCGGCCTGCGCGCCGGCGACGGCCGGCTCGGTCGGCGCCGTCAGCTCCGCCGTCGAGGAATCCCAGTCCTGCGAGTCGTCGTCCGATTCGTCAGCGGAGAATGACGGAGGCGCAGGTCGCAGCGAATCTTCGCTCTCGTCCTCATCGTCGTCGTCGAAGTCGACCTCGACCGAGAATCCGGCATCGTCGTCGTCGTCGTCGAGCTCGTCCGGCGAGGCGGTGAGCGTCTCGTCCTCTTCCTCGAAGCGGGCCGAGATGTCGAATCCGCCCGAGGTCGCCTCCGCGGCCAGCGGCTCCATCTCGGGCACGGCCCGGTCCGGCGCGTTGCCGCGCGCCGCGGCGATCTCGCCCAGCCGGAGCATCGCGCTCGGGTGGTTCGGTGCGAGCTCGAGGATGCGCTGGAGCACGCCCTCGGCCTCGTCGTACATGTCCTGGGCGATGTAGAACTCGGCTTCTTCCAGCTCCTCGGCGATCCGCGCGGCGCTCGTCGTGCTCTGCGGGCCACTCTCGGCGAGGGCCTCCTCGTTCGAGTCGAAGCCCTCGAGCTCGATCTCGATCGAGCCGTCGTCGTCGGAGGTGGCAGCGTCGTCGTCCTCGGTCTCGTCCTCGTCGAAGTCGATCTCGAGCTCGAAGGAGGCGTCGCCGCCGACCGAGTCGTCGTCGAAGACCTGCGCCGTCTCGTCCACGAGACCGGTCCGACCGGTCTCGACCGGGCCGAGCTCGTCGTCGAAGTCCATCCCGTCGTCGAGGTCGAGCTCGAATCCGCCCGCGTCGACCTCCGTGTCCTCGATCGACGCCGGATCGACGGACTCCTCGAGGTCGACCTCGACGTCGAGGTCCAGCCCGGGCTCGTCCTCCATCGCATCCGACGCGTCCGCGCCGCCGCGCCCTCCTGCGTCACAGTCCGGGATCGCCGCCGCCGCCGCGGGATCGATCGCCGCGATCCGATCACGCAGGATCGACAGCGCCTCGCCATCGCCCAGCTCGAACACCTGTTGCGCCGCACGCGTCCACACGTCGACGGCCTCGGCCCCGCGTCCCGCGTCGGCATAGGCCTCGCCGAGCTTCTCGAGGGCGCCGCGATGATCGGGGTCCTGCGCGAGGATGCCGCGCAGGCTCGCGATCGCCTGCGTGGACTTGCCGTAGCGCAGATAGACGTTGGCCTCGGCGAGCAGCTGATCGGGATCGCCTTCGGGCAGGGTCTCGGCCTTCGCGGCAGCCCCGCCCTTCGCAGGCTTCGCGGACGCCGCGGCCTTTGGCCGAGCAGCCGGCGGCGCTTCGGTCTCGAGCGGGATCTCGTCGTCGGCCTCGAGGGTCAGCTCGATGTCGTCGTCGCCGCCGAGGGTCAGTCCGCCCGCGCCGAGGTCGTCGTCGAGCGCCAGGAAGGGCTCGTCCGCGAGCAGCTCGTGCTCGGAGACCTCCGGATCCTCCATCTCCGAGACGTCGACCGCGAGCCGGGAGCCCGATCCCATCTCCGGAACCGGGAGGCGCTGCAGGAGCTCGCGCGCCTTGTCCTCGTCGCCGCGGTCGCGATACAGCTTCGCCAGCCCCCGCGTCGCGTCCGCGAGCTTCTGCTCGTCACCCGAGCGGGCATAGAGGTCGATCAACAGCTCGTATTGCGTGGGATCCGCCGAGGCATTCAACGCACGGACCGCGAGGGGCTCGGCGCGATCGTAGGCACCGGCGGCGACGAGCTGGCGAACGAGCGACGTGAGTGAAGGCAGATGGTCGGGCTTCGTCTCGAGGATCCGCTCGAGGACCGTGATGAGCTGGTCGCGCTCCTGCTGACTCTCGAGCTCCTCGGCGACCGCCTGGTACTCGACCAGTGCCTCCTGCGTCATGCCCTCCTGACGCAAGAGCTCGGCGACCTTGAGCCGGCTCGTCGTGTTGGTCGGGTCGAGGGCCGCCATCTGGCGCAGCAGCTCGAGGGCGTCGGTCTTGCGACCTTCCTTGTGATAGCCGTCGGCGGCGGTCTGCAGCGCACTGATCGCCTCGGAGTCGAGGCCCATGCGCTGGTAGAGCTCGGCCAGGGAGACATACGCAGAATAGTGTTTGGGATCGAGATTCAGGATCTGCTTGAAGACCGCGACGGCGCGCGCGTCGAAGCCGTCCTGACGGTACTGCTGGGCGACCTTGCTGTACTGGGCGATGGCCTCCTCGGCCTGGCCCCAGCGTCGATAGGCGTCGCCCACCTCGAGCAGGAGCTTCGCATCCCGGGGATCCGCCTGGAGGAGCTTCTGGTACTCCTTCAGGGCCTTCGCCTTGGCGCCCTTCTGCGCGAACTTGCGCGCAGCATCCAATACTTTTCGCTTGTTGAGCGCCAATGATCCCTCAGCACGGCGACGCGACGGACGGGCGAGGGACCAGCGTCGTCCGAAGTGCCCCTCGCCCATCCCTATCGGCGAGCCAGGAGGCCCCTTGAGACTTCGGCGTGGGGTTCGGGGGACGCCCGAAAGCCTGCTCCCAGGGGGATGCGAAGGCCTCTACACCACCGATAACGCGAATCGCCGAGGGCGGCTTCAGGCCCGGCTCTGCGCGCCTCGCGCGTGCCGCACGAGCGCATCGAGCCCGTAGCGATAGCCCCGGGCGCCCAGCCCCGAGACCACGCCCAGCGCGATCGGCGAGACGTAGGAGTGATGGCGGAAGGGCTCGCGCGCGAAGACGTTCGAGAGATGCACCTCGACGATCGGCAGCGCCGTCGCGGCCAGCGCATCCCGCAAGGCGACGCTCGAGTGGGTGTAGCCGCCCGGATTGATGAGGATGCCGTCGGCCACGCCCATGGCCTGCTGGATCCGATCGATCAGCTCGCCCTCGTGGTTCGACTGGAAGACATCGAGCGATACGTCGAGCTCGGCGGCGGCCGCCGCGAGGTCCGCGTCGATGTCCGCGAGGGTCTGCTTGCCGTAGACGTCGGGCTCCCGGCGTCCGAGCAGATTGAGGTTCGGTCCGTGGATCACGAGAATCCGCACGCGACACCCCTCCGCGTGGCTGCGCTCGCGATCCGGACCACGCGGCTAGAGCTCGGCGCGGATCTCGAGGAGATTGCGGCGGATGAGGTAGCGCGCCTTGCCGAGATTGCCATCGGGCCGGAGGGCGAGCACGAGCATCAGCTCGTCGTCGACCGTGTGGAAGACGAGCGTGACCCGCGCGAGGGAGACGACCGCCTCCCGCAGCAGGCCGGTCCCGAGCGAGTCCGAAGCCTTGGTCATGTCCGCGAGGATGCGCCCGAACTCGATGCCCGCGCTCGTGACGTCGCCCTCGAGCGGATCCCCGCCCGCGTCGCCGTCGTCCCTGCGCGAGACCTGGGCCACGGGAATCCCGTCCAGCCCCATCAGCGCCGCACCGAGTCCACCCCCCGCCTCGTCGACGATCTTCTGCAGCAACCGCTCGAAGCTCATTGCGCCCTCCTCGCCCTGCGCCGTTCGAGATTGCCGAGCCAGCGCTCGAGCGTCGCGATCACGTCGGCTCGCGGACCGCGCTCCGCGCCCCGTCCGACGGCCTGCTCTTCCCGGGCGGCACGTCGATGGACCGACTCCTCGACGACGGCCGCGTCCATCGGCAGGACGTCCGGGACGAGGTCGAGGTCCGCGATCGGCTCGACGTCGTGCAGCGAGACCCCGCCGCCCGCCGCCGGCTCGTCCGCCCCCAGCTCCATCAATCCGAAGGGCTCGTCCATCAACACGCGTGCGGCCACCGAGTTCACGTCGTGCATGGCCTCGACCTCGGCCTCGGCCTCGGCGAAGGCCCGCTCGAGCTCGTCGACCTCGATCGCATCGTGCAGATCGGCGGCCGCGGCGGGTCGCGCCGCGGCGACCGCGCTGGGCACCGCCTCCGGCGCCATCGGCGTCGCGGATACCGGTGCGGCGTCGAGCGGGGCCAATCCGAGGTCGGCCGCCCAGCGATCGAGTCCTTCCTCGAGGATGCGCCGGGCCTCCTCGCCGGCTCCGACCGGAAGATGCGCCAGCGCGAGCACCGCACGCGCCGCCCACTCGGCGGGCTCGCCGATCGCGGCGATGGCCAGACCGACTCGTCCGGCGCGACGATCGCGCTCGGCCATCGCGATCCGCTCCAACCGCTCCCGGCGCGTCAGCATCGAGTGTCCAGGCTCCACGTTCCCCCCGCTCGGCTCTGCGCCCACCCCGCGTCCCGCTCGCCCCGCTCGCGAGACGGCGATCAGGGCTTCCAACCCGGCGGCAGGATCTCTCGAGGCGAGAGCGAGACCGTGCCGGCGTTGCCGATGCCCTTCAGGACGACGAAGTGGATGTTGCCGCCTTGCTTCTTCTTATCGACGGCAATCGCGGATAGATAAGCACGTCGCGGGCGATCCGGCGCTCGCGTGGGGAGACCCGCCCGCTCGAGCAGCGCCGCCAGGCGATCCCGGGTGCCGGCCGGCGAGAGACCGAGGGCCTCGGAGCGCTCCGCCGCGAAGACCATGCCGATCGAGACGGCCTCGCCGTGCAGGATGCCGCGGTAGCGGGCGTGGGTCTCGATCGCGTGGGCCAGCGTATGGCCGAAGTTGAGCAGGCGCCGCAGCCCCCCCTCCCGCTCGTCCCGCGCGACGACCTCGGCCTTGATCGCACAGCCGCGTTCCAACGCGTGCAGCACCACGGAAGGCTCCAGGTCGAGGAACGCCTCGATCTCCGATTCGAGCCACGCGAAGAGCTCGGCGTCCCAGATCGCCGCCGCCTTGATCAGCTCCGCCGCCCCGGCCGCCCGCTCGCGTCGGGGCAGCGAGCGCAGGGTGTCGATGTCGATGAAGACGCCGCGGGGCTGATGGAAGGCGCCGACCAGGTTCTTGCCCCGGGCGAGGTTGATGCCCGTCTTGCCGCCGATCGAGGCGTCGACCATGGCGAGCACCGTCGTCGGTACCTGCACGAAGGGAATGCCGCGCAGGAAGGTCGCCGCCGCGAAGCCCCCCAGGTCGCCGACGACGCCGCCGCCGAGGGTCACGACCGCCGAGTGCCGATCGAGGCCCAGGTCCAGGAAGCGGTCCCAGAGTCGCGCGAGCTCGCGCGGGTTCTTCGTCGCATCTCCGTCGGGCACGACGATGCGCCCGACACGGGCGCCGCTCGCGGTGAGGCCCTTCGACAGCCGGGGCGCATAGCGCCGGGCGACGGTCGGTACGGTGACGAGCGCGATGCGCTCGCACGCGAGCAGATCTCCGATCCTTCGCCCGATCGTCGTCAGCCAGTCCTGACCGAGCTCGATGGCGTAGCTGCGATCGGCCAGGGCGACGGGGACGCGGGCGTGGACCCGTCCCTCGCCCTTCGCGCTTCGTTTGGACGGACGCGCGGACGCAGGGGCCCCCTTCGATCCCGTCCTGGCCGCGCGCTTCGGCGCCCTGGCTCCTGACTCGCTCATGCTTCGTCGTGCTCCGTTCCCCGACCCGGAATCGCGTCGCAGCGCCGCCACGATCCGGTCGACCACCTCGTCGACCCCCGCGTCGGCGTCGACGCGATGGTCGGCGGCCTCGTACCAGGGGCGGCGCTCCGCGAGCAGCGCCTCGATGCGTTCGGCCCGCGCTCTCGCGGACAGGCCGGCGAGCAGCGGTCGCCCGCTCCCCGCCCCGACCCGGCGCGCCAGCACGGCGGCGTCCGCCTCGAGCAGGACGATCTCGCCCCGGGCGCGCAGTCGCTCGAGCGCGCCGGGCTGGACGATCGCACCGCCGCCGAGTGCGATCACGACCGCTCCGTCCTCGTGCTCGGCCAGCGACCCGATCGCCGCGACCTCGCGCGCCCGGAACCCCGACTCGCCCTCGTCCTCGAAGATCGCCGGAATCGACCGCCCGGCCCGCCGCTCGATCTCTTCGTCCGAATCGAAGAAACGCCGACCGAGACGAGCGGCGAGCGCCGGCCCGACCGTCGACTTGCCCGCCCCCATCATGCCCACCAGGAAGACGGGTCTCTTCTTCGACACGGGCGGCAGTATAGAAAAACGGGGGGAGCATCAAGCTCCCCCCGTCCTTCGGGCCGCCGGTCGGGACCTCGCTGGATCCCGATTGCCGGTTCGCCCGGCTAGTTGCGCGCCATCTCCGGCAGCCGCACGATGCGCGGCGTCACGAAGACCAGCAGCTCCTTGCGATTGTCGGTGACCTCGTTGTTCTTGAAGGCGTTCCCGATCACCGGAATCCGGTGCAGATAGGGAACCCGGCTCTGCCGCTGGCTCTTGACGATGGTGTAGATGCCACCGAGCACCAGCGTCTGACCGTCCTTCACGAGCGTCTCCGTCTCCGCCGCGTTCTTGGCGATCGCGGGCGAGCCGGTCGGCGTCTGGACCGAATCGTCCGGCGCGTTCCGAGTCACCTCGATCTCCATGATGATGCTCTCGTCCGCCGTGATGTGCGGCGTGACGATCAGCGAGAGCACGGCGTCCACGAACTCGAGCTTGGCATCGCCACCCTCGAAGGTCTGGAAGGGAATCGAGACACCCTGCTCGATCTTCGCCTCCCGGTTGTCGAGGGTCACGATGCGCGGGCTCGACACGACCTTGCCGTCACCCGAGGACTCCGCCGCCTGGATCTGGGCATCGACCCGGAAGTCCTGATCGAGGATCAGGGCGCCGAGGGTCATGAGGCCCGTGGGCACGGAGGTGATCGGGTTGGCGAAGGCCAGGCTGTTCTGGTCGACGAAGGTCAGATCCTCGCTGCCGAGGTCCTGGCGCAGACCGGTCTGGTTGAAGGGGTCGACGAACTGGTTCGTCTGGACCCCCCAGACCGAGCCGAGCTCGCGGGAGAAGTCGAGGTTCGCCTCGACGATCTTGGCCTCGATCATGACCTGCGGCGTCTGCGTGTCGATCGCCGCGATGAGCGCGCTGGCCTCGTCGATCACGGAGCTGATGTCCTTGATGATGAGGGTGTTCGTGCGCTCGTCGAGGTTGACCGTGCCGCGGGCCGAGAGCAGCCGCTTGACCAGGCTCTCCGTGTCCTTCACGGACGCGTAGTTCACCGGGAGGAGCTTGACCTCGAGATCTTCGAGCTTCTCCTTGTTCCGGCGCTCCTGGAGGCGGACCTCCTCCTCGGCCTTGAGCACGTCGGCCGGCGCGATGCGCAGGACGTTGCCGACCCGCACGAAGCCCAGGCCCTTGGTCATGAGGATCACGTCGAGGGCCTGGTCCCAGGGCACCTCCACCAGGCGGATCGTCACCTTCCCGGAGACCTCGTCCCCGGCGATGATGTTGAGGTCGCTCACCTCGGCGATCAGACGGAGCACGTCGGCGATCGCGACGTCCTTGAAGTCGAGGGAGACGCGTCGCCCCCGGTACTCCTTGCCGTCGATCAGACCGCCCTCCTCGAGCACCTCGATCGCCGCCGGCACCTCCACGGCCGCCGGCACGGCGGGCGCCGAGGGAGGCGTCCAGACGGCCGCCGTATCCGCGGCCGCAGGCATCGCAGCGACGGCCGCCGCCGGATCCAGCCCCATCGGCGCGGTGGAGAAGGTCTCCTCCTCGGCCATGCCGAATCCCGTGGCTCCACCCGCGTCCATCGAGCCCCCGGTCGCGAAGGCGAGCTCCGCCCCCTCGGCCGAAGTCGGTGCCGACCGCGTCGCCAGGCTCTCGGCCGTGGGCATGGTCGACGCGAGCGACGCCTCGCCGCCCGCGTTCGGGAAGGCCGGCGGCGGCGCCGCCGCGACGCCCCGATCCTCGAAGTCGACGAAGAGCATCGAGCCACGCCGGCTGATCACGGGCTTCTGTCCCGGTGCGCGCGTGAAGACCACCCGCACCTCCGGCACGTCCACCTCGGGCTGCTGGAACGCATGGATCAGCGAGACCGGCCCCCCCGTCTTCGGGAAGATCCGATCCGACGCCTCCTGCGAGATCCGAGCGTTCGGGATCCGTACGACCAGCGTCGTCGCGTCGGGCTCACTCGTCTCGTAGGCGATCGTGTCGTCCGACAGGATCGCCGTGCGGTCCATGCCTTCCGTGCGCTCGTAGTGAAGACCGTAGACCTCGGCGAGCGGCAGAGCAGGCTCCGCCGGCATCGCCGACGGGGCCGCCGGCGCCTCCTCGAAGGTGGCGCCGCCCGTGAGCATCTCGTCTCCTGCGTCTGCGTCTGCGTCTTCGGCGACGAGCGCCTCGAACGCTTCGAGCTCCTCGTCGTCTGCCACCGACGACCCTGCCGGCGCACGCGCCGCCCAGGCCGACTCCGAGGCCGCGAGGGCCGCGCTCATCGCATCCGCGAGCTCGGCGCCCTCACCGATCGCCACCCAGACACCCGTCGCTCCGGGCATGACCTGGCGCCCCTCGAACTCTCCGGCCTCGGCGCCACCGTCGACGACGATCCGGACCTTGCCGGAGTGGGCGCCGACCCGAACACGCTCGACGAGCGCGGAGCCCACCTCGACCGTCTTCGCACCGGGCCCCATCACGAGCCCGGGGAGATCGATCACCAGTCGCGCCGGATTCGAGAGCGTGAAGGCCTCGAGGCTGCCGATGTTCCCGTCGGCTTCCAGCGACACCAGCACGCCGTCGCCGTGACGGCTCGTCGACACCTTCGAGAGCTCCGTCGCCGCCGGGGCCGGCGCGACCGTCGAGCTCGCGACCGGTGCGGCGTCGAATCCCGACTCCGCATCGAAGCCCAGCTCCTCGCTCCAGGGCGTCACGTCGGAATCCATCGATTCGACGTCCTCGTCGAGGTCTTCTTCGAGCTCGGCGTCCTCGTCGAGGAAGGCCGTCTCGCCGGACTCCATCGCCGTCGCGGGTCGGATCGCAATCTCGAGGGCCGAGCCGGTCGACGAGACCGTGGCCTCCCCGGCCGCCGCGAGCACGACTTCGACTCGCGTGAGCGGCGTCTCGCCACCCTCGTCGTCGAAGCTCGAGATCGTGACCAGGTCCACGACGCCATCATACGCGGCAACCTGCTGGGTCTTCTCCATCTCACCCATCAGGCTCGTCGCGGCCGGGCCGGACACCCCCACCAGTTCCACGACGACGACGTCGCCGTCGTCGGAGCTCGTGACCGAGTAGATCGGGTCCACGAGTCCCTCGAGCCGCACGACGCTGCCCTCGCCCTCTCGGGCGACCGAGACCCCCTCGAGCGTCTGAGCCATCTCGTCCGACGCCCCTCCAGCAGGCGTCTGCGGCGAAGCACAACCCAGTGCGACGATCCCGGCGACGCTCGCCACGATCACGCCCTGGATCCACCTATCGAGCCATCCGAATCTCGGATCGACCATCGAGCTCACCCTCCCTGGCTCAAACGAATCCGCAACTCCACGTCCTTCGTCGTCCGCTCACCTGCGAAGTTCTCGTAGGTTTCCTTGACGAGGACGAGGTTGTCGCCAATGTGAATGACCTGACCGTTGTTCTTCCCGATCGCGGAGCCCTCGCGAATGATGTACGAGCGACCGCCCGGATCGAGGATCAGGGCCCGCGGATTCGTCGCGTCCCAGATCACGGCGGAGAGCTCGAGCTGACCCACCTCGAACTCTCCGAGCGGCCCGAAGTTCTTCTCTTCGGGATCCTCCTCCACGAATCGGAACGAGCGGAACGGGTCGCGCTTGTCACGAGCATCGTAGAAGTAGTCCTGCTCGACCTGCGCGTAGCCCGTGCTGGCGACCGGATCGCCCGACTTGCCCTTGCCCTGGTCGCGGCCCGTCTTCTCGTCCGACTTCCTGGCGAGCGCCTTGCCGCCCTTCCCGAGCGCCTTGCGCTCGGCCGCGAAGTCGGCCTTCGTCGGGGCTCCCGTGTTGTCTTCCTCGCCACAGCCCGCCGTCAAGACGACGAAGGTCGCGAGCAGGAGGATCGACGTCCGTCTCATGCCCATAAAAGCTCCCCGCTCCTCGGCTCCCACCCTCATGACCTCAGGCCTCGTCGCTCAGGAAGCGGTAGGTCTTGGCCTTCCCGCTCACCTTGAGGCGCGTCGCCGTCTGGTTCTCGGAGGCGACGTCGATGTCCAGCGCTCCGATGTTCACGATGCGTGGCAGGGCGGCGACCATCTCGAAGAATCGCGCGAGGTCGTGATAGGAGCCCTCGATCTCGAGATCGAAGGGGACTTCCGCATAGAAGTCCCGCGGCACCTCCGCCGCACGATCGATGGACTTGATCGTCACACCGACCTTCTTGCCCGCCGTGCTGATGTCCTGGAGCAGGTCCTCGAACTGCTTGCGGTTCGGGAGCTGCTTCAGGGCGAGCTCGAGGTCGCGTTCGAGACCCGCGATCTCCGCCTCGAAGGCCGGGCCTTTCGCTGCGACGGCTCGGGCGTTGTTCAGCTCCCTCTGGAGCTCCTGGGCCTTCGCCGTCAGGACCGTCTTCTCGCTCAGCGCGGGCTGGTACGCGAGGAACCAGTAGCCCACGGCGATCGCCACGAGGACGGCCGAGACGACCGCGAGCCGGATCGGCTTCGGAACCTTCGCCAGCTGCTCGAGCTTCTCGTCGAAATCGACGTTGAGTTCCAAGGTGATTCTCCCTTAAACGGCGGCCTACGAAGAGGCTTCCTTCGACTCGACCGGCGACGCCATGTCCGCGCGGATCACGAAGTTGACGAGGCGCACGCCGTTCACGACGGCGCCACCCGTGGTCTTGTCGAGGTCCACGTTCTTGAAGTAGGGCGACGCATTCAGACCGCGGAGGAAGTCGGCGACCACGCCCGTATCCAGGCTCTGCCCCTCGAGCGTGAGGGCCTTGCCCTTCGCGGACATCGACGTCAGCCAGAGCCGCTCGGGTACGGTCTCGGAGAGCTCGTCGAGCACGCGAACCGGCCCCGTCCGCGCCGCTTCGAGACTGTCGATCACGTCGAGCTTGTCCTGGAGCTTGCGCTTCTGCTGCTTGAACTTGGCGACGAGCTTCTGCTGAGGCTCGTACCTTTTGATGTCGGCCTCGAGCTGGGCAATCATCGACTCCGTCGTCGAGAGATCCGAGCGGAGGCTCTTGTCCGCGAAGAAGATGCCCGCACCCACGAGGATCAGGCCCAGCACCAGGACGGCCACGCTCTCCCGGAGATCCGCGGCGCGGCGCGCCTCGCGATGCGGGAGGAGATTGATTTCCATCATCATCGGTCGATCCTCCGCGACGCGAGCCCGATCCCGACGGCGAGCTGCGGTCCGAGATCCTCGAGGAGCTGTGGATCGAAGCCCTTGCTCGGAAGCATGTGGGCCAGCGGGTTCATCGCCTCCGTCTCGAGTCCGGTCCGCTCCTTGAAGGCCGCGGCCAGGCCGCTGATCTTCGAGCCGCCGCCCGAGAGCAGCACCTTGCTGATCCGCGCATCGGTGGTGGTGGCCATGAAGAAGTCGAGCGACCGGGAGATCTCCCCGATCACCGCCTCGGAGACGTTCCGCATCGCCTGATCGACCTCCTGCGGGATCACGTCCTGGACCTGATCATCGCCGGAGCTGCCGATCTTGATCCGCTCCGCCTCGTCGAAGGAGACCGAGAGGGCCTTCTGGATCTCCTCGGTGTACTGGGCGCCGCCGGTCATGATGTCCCGCGTGAAGGCGGGGATCCCGTTCCGGATGACGTTGATGTTGACCACCTGGCCCCCGATGTTGACGAGCGCCGTCACGGCATCCGGCTCGGGGTCGTAGTTCAGCTCGTAGGCGTTCTGGACGGCGAAGCCGGCGACGTCGATCGCCACGGGATTCAGGCCCGCCTCCGTGATGACCTGCACGTAGTCGTCGATCAGATCCTTCTTGGCCGCGACGAGCAGGACGTCCATCTGTCCCTCGTCTTCGTTCGCGTCCAGGATCTGGAAGTCGAGGTTCACCTCGTTCACGTCGAACGGGATGTACTGCTCCGCCTCCCACTGGATCTGGTCCTCGAGCTCCTCCCGGCTCATCTGCGGGAGCGAGACCCGCTTCACGATGACCGAGTGGCCCGACACGGACGCGGCGACGTCCTTGCCCTTGATGCGGCCATCCTCGATCGCGTCGCGAATCGCGTCGACGATCGCGCTCGAATTGAGGAACGCGCCCTGGACGATCGCTTCCGGCGGAAGCGCGGCTCGACCCAGCCCGCGCAGGTCGAAGCCCTTGTCCCTGCTCTTCTGTGCGATCTCGACGACCTTGATCGAGCTCGATCCGATGTCGAGCCCGATGACCGAGGCCTTGCCGAATCCCGGTAGATGGAACTTCATTCCGACGGTTTCCTCCGCGAACCTATTGCCGGTAGCCCGAGAAGCCCGAACCAGCGGCGGCGGCCGCGTCGCTCGGTGTATCGGTCGAGCCGAATACCCGATCCTTGTCGGAGACCTTGAGACCGAGGGCGAGCAGGATCTTCCGCTTGGTGTCGAGACGGCAGGGTCTGCCGGCCTCGACCCGGTCGATCGTCAACGTCGAGAGCCCCGCCTTCCGCGCGAGCTCCGCCTTGCTCATCATGAGGTTCTCTCGAAACCTCTGAACCTGATTGCTGGCCACCGATCGTCCTCCGTGACCCGATCCGCTCTGGCCGGGTCCGACCGTTGGGGTATCGGATCGCTGTTTCAGGGACTTGAGGCGGCCGGACGCGGCTTCGTTGTGCGGCGGATCACATCTGATCCGCATGCAGTCGCATGGCAATCGGGCGGACGATTTGAGGGGGTTCCGCGGCACGCATGCCCCTTCAGCCCGGCGCGCCGCACACCGATCGAGCGCAGGAGGCCGGAGATCCGGCCGAAGCCGTCGGTGTCCCCACCCGATCGTGGGTGCGCCCCACTCGAGGCCCCGCGTGCCCGACCGCATCCTCATCGTCCACGAAGACCCCGACGTCCGACGGCGCGTGGCCGGCCCCCTCTTGGCCGAGGGGCACGAGGTCGTGGAGGCACTCCCCGGTCCCGCGGCCGTGCCCCCGCTCGACCGCCGCCCCTTCGACGTCCTCTTCTGCGAGCCCGGCGCGCGAGGACTCGACGGGCTGCCCCTGCTTCCGCAGGCGCTTCGGCGGCAGCCCGAGATCTCGGTCGTCCTGCTGGGCGACCGAGGCCCGGAGAGCCTGCGGGCCCTCCGCAAGGAGACCTTCGCCACCGAACTCCTGCTCGCGCCCTTCCTGGCGGAGGAGGTGCTGCTCGTCCTCGACCGCGCACGTGCGCGACGACACCTCCTCCACGGCCTCGCGCTGGCGGATCGCGACGTCGAGCGACTCCTCGGGGAGCGGACGATCGTCGCCGCCTCGGACGGCATGATCGAGCTGCTCGAGCGTCTGGAACGCGTCGCCGGACTCGACGTGCCCGTGCTGATCACCGGCGAGGCCGGCGTCGGCAAGGAGACGATTGCGCGCGCACTCCATGCGCAGTCCTCGCGTCGCCGGTCTCCCTTCGTAGTCGTCCCGTGCGCGACGGACCCGACGCGACTCGAGCACGAGCTCTTCGCCGCAGCACACGGCACAGGCGGTGACGTACCCGGACCGCACCGCGCGGGTCTGATCGAACGCGCCGCGGGCGGAACGCTCTTCCTGGACGAGGTCACGGCGCTGCCCGACGGCGTCCTGCAACGCCTGCTCGAGGTGCTCTCCGACGCAGCGACGAGCCCGCGCGACATGCCGGACAAGGCGCGCACGGTCGACGTGCGACTGCTCGCCTCGACGCGTCATGGCCCCGGAGCAGAGCGGCACCTCGATGGAATCCAGGTGGATCTGCTCGATCGTCTCGCCGCCGCGCGGCTCGACGTGCCGCCGCTCCGCGCACGACGCGACGACATCCCCCTGCTCGTCTACGCCCAGCTCTCCCACGCGACGAATGCGCGCAGCGCCCCGGCAAGAAGCCTCTCCGACGAGGCCCTCGAGCTGCTCGTTGCCTACGACTGGCCGGGCAACCTACGAGAGCTCGTGAACGTCGTGGAGCGCGCAGCCTCGATCGCGGGCCCCGACGGTCCCCTCGATGCCGGAGCCGTCGCCCGGGCGATCGGGCGCGTCGGCGAGCACGCTGCGCACCCGTCCACCGACGGCGAGGTCGGAGCGGACGACGCCGACCTCGGCCTGCGACGCGCGAGACGGCGCTTCGAGACGGGCCTGATCCGTCGCGCCCTCGCGCGAACCGGCGGCAACCGCACGCATGCGGCACGGCTGCTCGAGATCAGCCACCGTGCCCTGCTCTACAAGCTGAAGGAATACGGGATCCGCGACTGAGCGAGCGAAGGTCGTCTCAGTCGTCCGAGCGGCCGTCGTCCACGCCGAGCTTCTCGAGCCGATAGCGGAACGAGCGGAACGTGATGCCGAGCAGTCGCGCCGCCTTCTTCTTGACGCCTCCGGTCAGCGAGAGCGCCTCGAGCAGCAGCGAGCGTTCGTAGTCCGCGACCATCCGCTCGAGATCCACGCCATCCTGCGAGATCCTCGGCTCCACCCGGCCCGCACGATCCTCGGTCAGCGTCGGCGGAAGCAGGTCGCAGTCGATCACGGAGCCACGAGCGAGCGCGACGGCGCGCTCGATCAGGTTCTCGAGCTCGCGCACGTTCCCCGGAAACCCGTAGTGGGCGAGCCGGTCGCAAGCCTCGGGCGTCATGCCCTCGACGCTCTTGCCGAGCTCGTCGTTGAATCGGCGGATGAAGTGCTGCGTCAGCAGCGGGATGTCCTCGAGGCGTTCACGCAAGGGCGGGAGCGTCAGCTGGATGACGTTCAGCCGGTAGTAGACGTCCTCGCGGAAGCGACCCGCCGCGATCTCGTCCTCGAGCCGTCGATTCGTCGCCGACACGATCCGGACGTCGACCTTCCGATCGACCGTGTCGCCCACGCGACGGATGGTCTTCTCCTGCAGCGCACGCAGCAGCTTCACCTGCAGCGGCAGCGAGATCTCGCCGATCTCGTCCAGGAAGAGCGTCCCACCCGATGCCGTCTCGAAGAGACCCTCCTTCGTCTGAACGGCGCCCGTGAAGGCACCCTTCACGTGACCGAAGAGCTCGCTCTCGAGGAGGTTCTCGGGAATCGCGCCACAATTGATCGCGACGAACGGACGGTCGTGCCGGTCGCTCTGGTCGTGGATGGCACGGGCCACCAGCTCCTTGCCCGTACCGCTCTCGCCGTAGACGAGCACGTTCGTCTTCGTCTCGGCGACCTGCGCGATCAGGTCGTAGACCTCCTGCATCGCGCGGCTGTGCCCGATGATGTTGCGATCCCGGGACTGGCTGCGCAGCTCCTGCCGGAGGCGACGGTTCTCCCTCGCGAGGACCTTCTTCTCGAGCGCCTTCTCGATCACGATGCGCAGCTCGTCGACCTTGAAGGGCTTCGTCAGGTAGTCGTAGGCGCCTTCCTTCATGGCGGCGATCGCGCTGTCGGTCGTGCCGAAGGCCGTCACGACGATCATCACGGTCTCGGGAGACACCTCTCGGCCCTCGAGGATCAGGTCCAGGCCGGTCTTGCCCGGCATCTGCATGTCCGTGATCACGAGGTCGATGTCGTCGTGCTCGAGATGGGCGAGCGCAGCATCGACGTCGGAGGCCGTCACGACACCGTAGCCCTCGCGTCGCAGGAAGATCTCGAGGAACTCCTGCATGCTCCGCTCGTCGTCGACGACGAGGATGCGAGCGTCCTTGGCAGCCATCAGGCGCTCTCCGTCCCACGCAGCAGGATGCGGAAGCAGCTGCCCCCGTCCACGACATTCGCGGCCTGGATCGAGCCTCCGTGTTGCTCCACGATTCGCTGCACCGTCGCCAGTCCCAGTCCCGTCCCATCCCGCTTCGTCGTGAAGAAGGGCTCGAAGATCATCTCCAACGCGTCCTCGGGAATCCCGGGACCCGAGTCCTGGATCTCGAGCATGGCGGTGAAGCGCGGCGCAGAGGCCTCTCCACCCGGTCCGTTACGGTCCGCCAGCGCCTGCTCTTGAGGAAGATCCCCCGCGAGGCGAGCGACCCGCACGGTCAACAGCCCCTGCCCCGCCATCGCCTGCATGGCGTTGTTCCAGAGGTTCCAGACGACGGCCGTCAGCTGCGCCGCGTCGGCCTCGACCCGGACGTCCGGATCGAGGTCCAGTCGGATCTCGAGGCCCTCCGCCGCCGGCGCATGCCCCATCTCGACGATCTCCTCGATCAGCCCGGCGAGCCGTACGCTCTCGAGCTTGAGGGGGGCGGGCCGGGAATAGCGGAGGAAGTCCCCGATCAGGCGATTGAGCCGGTCGACCTCGCGCACGACGATGCGCATCAATCGGGCCCGCTCGGACTCCTCGTCCTGCTCGAGCTCGCCGGTCTGGAGGATCTGCACGGAGCCCGAGATCGCGGCCAGGGGATTCCGGATCTCGTGGGCGATGCGCGCGGCCATCTCGCCCACGGCGGCGAGTCGCTCGGATTGCCGCAGCTCCTGCTCCATCGAGACGACCGCGGTCACGTCCTGGAAGATGACCACGTGGCCCATCTCGTCACCCTCGTCCCCGCGCAGGCGCGAGGCCGCGAGCCCCAGGAAGAGGTCCTCGCCCCTCCGGTTGCGGTAGGCGATGCGATCGCGACCGATCGCGGCCTCACCCCCTCCGCCCCGCCGGCCGCGACCCAGGATCTCTGCCGAACCGGGCAGCAGCTCGACCAGCCGACGACCCTCCGCCTCCGCGGCGGGGATGCCGGTGATCCGCTCGGCCTCGGGATTGAACGAGGTGATGGAGCCCTCACCGTCGATCGTGAGGAGGCCACTCCCGATGCTCTCGACGGTTCGCAGATGCAGATCCCGGAGACGCCGCAGGTCCGAGGTGCGCCGGTCGAGCGCCGCGCCGGTCCGTCGCAGCTCGGCCGAGAGCGTGTTGGCGAGCATCCCGAGCATGAGCAGCGCGCCGGCGTGGAAACCCCAGTAGGCGACGAGCACGGCCAGCGGCCGCGACCGCGTCTCCACCCCCGTCGCCGGCAGCCAGCCCAGCTCGGTTCCGAACACGACGAAGCCGTATCCCAGCGCCGCGAGCGCTGCGCTCAACACGACGCCCGTGCGGTCCAGGAAGAGCGCCCCGTAGAGCACGACCAACGCGTACAGGAAGGTGAAGACCGACTCGCCGGCACCGGAGAAGTAGACGAGCCCCGTCACGACGCCCACGTCGCAAGCCACCTGGATCGTGGCGAAGCGATGCGGATTCGAGGTCCGCGGCAGGCTGAGCGCGCCCACGATCGTGGCGAAGAAGGTTGCGGCGACCGTCCAATAGACGCCCCAGACCGCGGGGTCGTCGTGCGCCCCCTCGATCCGATCGAGCGTGACCGCGAGACCGAGACTCAGCCCGGCGAGCAGCAGCCGGGCGGCGAGGAGCCAGCCCAGCCGCGTGCGCGCCTGCGCATCGTCCTCCTGGCCCGAGGCCTCCCCCGCCACGACGGCCCCCTCCACGTGCGCGCCGTACCTCGTATCAGCTGATCGTGTCGGCGATCGTGAAGATCGGCAGGTACATGGCGATCAGGATCGTACCGATCGAGCCACCCATGAAGACCATCATGATCGGCTCGAGCATCGACGTCAGACCCGCCACCGCCGTATCCACCTCGTCGTCGTAGAAGTCGGCGATCTTCGTGAGCATCGCCTCCATCGAGCCCGTCTCCTCACCGACGGAGACCATCTGCACCATCATGCCCGGGAAGATCTTCGACCCCTGGAGCGGCTCGGCGATCGTCTTGCCCTCGGAGATGGACTGGCGCGTCTGCTGCAGCTCCTCCTCGATCACCATGTTGCCCGCGGTCTTCGCCACGATGTCGAGGCCGTCCAGGATCGGCACGCCACTCGAGATCATCGTGCCGAGGGTCCGCGTGAAGCGCGCGACCGCGACCTTCTTGATGATGTTCCCGAAGATGGGCAGGTTCAGCATGAGCTTGTCGGTCTGGTACCGGAACTGCGTGCTTCGTGCCCGCGCCTGCGTGTACGAAACGACCACCGCCGTCACACCGGCCATCAGATACATGATGTAGGCCTGCAGCCACTTCGAGAGGTCGATCACCATCTGCGTCGGCCCGGGCAGGGTGCCGCCGAAGTCGACGAACATCTGCTCGAAGACGGGGATCACCTTCACGAGCAGGAGCACGATACACGCGACGGCGATGACGGAGACCGTCGCCGGATAGACCATCGCCCCCTTGAGCTGCTTGCGGAGCTTCTCCTGCTTCTCGAGCTGGACCGCCAGCCGGTTCAGGATCGTGTCGAGGATGCCGCCCACCTCGCCGGCGGCGATCAGGTTCACGAAGAGATCATCGAAGACCTTCGGATGGCGCCCGAGCGCCTCGGCGAAGGTCGAGCCCGACTCGACGTCCGCCTTGACCGCACGGAGCACGCCCTTGAACGTCGTATTGTCCTGCTGGTCCCCGAGGATGCCGAGGCACTGAACGAGGGGAAGACCGGCGTCGACCATCACCGCGAACTGACGCGTGAAGACGACGAGATCCTTGATCGTCACCTTCGGCGCCAGGAAGGGGAAGATCTCGCTGATGTCCTTGGGCTTCTCCTTCACCTTGCCGGGGGTGAGGCCCATGTTCTTCAGATGCAGCGCCACCGCCTCGGGACTCGATGCCTCGAGCTCTCCCGACTTCTTGTCGCCCGATCGCGACTTCGCATTCCAGACGTAGATCGGCATCCATCCCTCTCCCTGGTCCGAGGCGCGGTCGGCGGCCCGGGCCGGCTCAATCTGCGATTCAGGCAGGACCGCGGCGACGGCCGCCGGCGGCACTCGCGGCGTCCGGGCCCTTGGCCACGAGCTGCTGCAGCTCCTCGATGTCCGGGCTGCGCCCCTTCGCGGTCTCCGGGTCGACCAACCGACGCGTCACCAGCTGCGCGAGGCTCTGGTTCATGGTCTGCATGCCCGACTTGCCCTGCCCCATCTGCATCGACGAGTAGATCTGGTGGATCTTGTCGTCGCGCATCAGCGCACGGATCGCCGAGTTCGGGACCATGATCTCGAGGGCGAGCGCCCGACCCGGGCCGTTCGCCCGCGGCAGGAGCGTCTGGCACATGACCGCCTCCAGCACGAACGAGAGCTGCTGGCGGATCTGCGACTGCTGATAGGGCGGGAAGACGTCGACGATGCGGTTGATCGTCTGGACGGCGGAGTTCGTGTGGAGCGTCGCGAAGGCCAGATGTCCGGTCTCGGCGACCGTCAGGGCCGCCTCGATCGTCTCGAGATCCCGAAGCTCGCCGATCAGGACGACGTCGGGGTCCTGGCGGAGGATGTACTTCAGAGCCGCCTTGAACGAGTTCGTGTCGGAGCCGATCTCGCGTTGGTTCACGATGCAGCCCTTGTGGGGGTGCAGGTACTCGATCGGATCCTCGATCGTGACGATGTGCTCGTTCCGCTCCTGGTTGATCCGATCCATGATGCTGGCGAGGGTGGTCGACTTGCCCGAGCCGGTCGGGCCGGTCACGAGGATGAGCCCCCGCGGCTTGCGCGCGAGCTCCTGGACGACCGGCGGCAGGCCGAGCTCGTCGAAGGACAGGATCTTGAAGGGGATCGCGCGGAAGGCGCCGGCCACGTTTCCGCGCTGCACGAAGACGTTGCCGCGGAAGCGCGAGAGCTTCTGGACGCTGAAGGAGAGGTCGAGCTCGTTCGTCTCCTCGAAGCGATGCTTCTGCGCGTCGGTCAGGACCGAGTAGCAGAGCTGCTTCGTCTCCTGGGGAGAGAGGGGCGGCATCTTGAGCGGGTGCAGCTTGCCGTCGATCCGCAGCTGCGGCGGCGAACCGGTCGTGATGTGAAGGTCGCTCGCGCCCTTCTCGATCATCGCCTTCAGGAGCTGATGCATGTTGGCCAAGTGGTCGACCCTTTCCTAGATCGAATCCGAGGCGCTGACCCGGAACACTTCCGAGATCGTCGTGACGCCCTCGAGCATCTTGTTGAGCGCGCTCCGCCGGAGCGTGACCATCCCGCCCCGGATGGCCTCCCGCTTGACCTCGGCGCTCGAGGCTCCGTTCAGCACGAACTCCTTGAGCTGGTCCGTCATCACCATCACCTCGTAGATCGCGACGCGGCCCTTGAATCCCGTGTCCGAGCAGTTGCTGCAGCCCTGACCACGCTTCGCCTTGAACGAGCGCGCCTCTTCCTCGCGCAGTCCGGCGTCGACGACCTGCTGGAACTCGACCTCGGGATCGTCGGCCACACACTCGGAGCAGATCCGGCGAGCGAGTCGCTGGGCCACGATGCAGTTGACGGCAGAGGCGACCAGGAAGGGCTCGATGCCCATGTTGAGCAGACGGTTGATCGTCGACGGCGCATCGTTCGTATGCAGCGTCGAGAGCACCATGTGACCCGTGAGCGCGGCCTTGACCGCGATCTCCGCCGTCTCGAAGTCCCGGATCTCGCCCACCATGATGATGTCCGGGTCCTGACGCAGGAAGGATCGGAGGGCGGCGGCGAAGTTCAGTCCGATGTCCTCGTGCATCTGGACCTGGTTGATGCCTCCGAGGTTGAACTCCACGGGGTCCTCGGCGGTCGAGAGGTTCTCGCTCGTCTTGTTGAGCTCGGAGAGGGCGGAGTAGAGCGTCGTCGTCTTGCCCGAACCGGTGGGGCCCGTGACGAGCACCATGCCGAAGGGCTGATGGATCGAGTGCTTGAAGTCGTCGAGCTGCGCCTGCTCGAAGCCGAGCTTCGTCATGTCGAGCTGCAGGTTGCTCTTGTCGAGGAGCCGGAGCACGATCTTCTCGCCGAAGAGCGTGGGCAGGACCGAGACGCGGAAGTCCATCTCGCGACCCTTGCCGAGCTTCAGCTTGATGCGGCCGTCCTGGGGCAGGCGCCGCTCGGCGATGTCGAGCTCGGACATGATCTTGATGCGCGAGGTGAGCGCGTTCTTGAGCTTGAGCGGCGGCTTCATCACCTCGTAGAGCACGCCGTCGATCCGGTAGCGGACGCGGAAGGACTTCTCGTAGGGCTCGATGTGGATGTCCGACGCGTTCTTCTTGATTGCGTCGGTCAGGATCAGGTTCACGAGCTTGACGACCGGTGCGTCCTCGGCCTCTCGCTTGAGGGCGCCGGCGTCCTCCTCGTCCTCCCCCGAGACGAAGTCGATGCCTTCGTCGTCGAAGTCGGCCATCACGTCCTCGAGGAGGTCCTCCTCGGGCTCGGCGTAGTAGGTCTCGATCGCGCGGCGGATCGCCTCCTCCGAGGCGACGACCGGCTGGATGTTGTACCCGGTGAGGAACTTGATGTCGTCGAGGGCGAAGATGTTGGACGGGTCGGCGGTCGCGAGGATCAGCGTCGATCCAGCGCGATTGACCGGCACGACGTTGTGCTTGGTCGCGACGTCCTCGGGGATGAGCGCGAGCACCTCGGGCTCGATCTGGAAGTCCTCGAGGTTGATCGAGGGCACGCCGTACTGCTTCGCGACGAACTCCGTGAGCTCGTTCTCGTCCATGAAGCCGAGGGCGGTGATCTGGGCGCCGAGCCGCTTGCCTGCGGTCGCCGCCTCCTGGCGCGCCTTGAGCAGCTGCTCCGACGAGAGCAGGTTCTCCTTGACGAGCAGCTCTCCGATGCGGTCGTTCAACGCTTCCCCTCCCCCAAGACCGCAGGCCTTCGCTCTCGCGAGGGCGCGTCGCGTCCGGGACTCCTCGCCCGTCCTGCCCGGGGCAAAACGGACGCAAACTCGCTGAGTTATCGGCGGGGGGCCGAAGCAGCTTTACAGCTGCCTCGCGGCTCCGGAGGGCGCGATTCGAGTCGACCCCGCGACCGGCGGAGCGACGCCGCGAAGCGTCGCGCGGCCACGCGGGCGGACCCGCTCCCGGCCTGGCAGCTGCGCCCGCAACCCACCGATCCGGCGGGCGTTCCAGGCGTTCCAGCCGGGCTTCATCGCGTCAGGCGAGGTGTTCCCGGGCGAGGGCGACGTCGCGGGCGATCTGCTCGCGCAGGGCGTCGACCGATTCGAAGCGGCGCTCGCCACGAAGCCGCCCCTCGAAGCTCAGGTCGACCGGCTGACCGTAGAGGTCCCCCGTGAAGTCGAGCACGTGGGCCTCGGCGACGAGGCTCCGCCCGTCCCGGAAGGTCGGCCGGTAGCCGACGTTCGTCACGACCGGAAGGCCGGCGCCCTCCGACGCGAACTCCGGGGCCAGGCGCCGGAGCCGTCCGTAGTAGACGCCCGGCGCCGGCAGGATCTCCGTCTCGGGATCGAGGTTCGCCGTCGGAAAGCCGATCGTGCGGCCGCGTCGGTCGCCGGCCACGATCCTCCCCCGCGCCTGGAAGGGTCGCCCCAGCAGGATCGCGGCCTCTTCGACCTCCCCGGCCGCGAGCAGCTCGCGAATCCGCGTCGAGTTCACGTCGCGCCCCTTGACGGAGACCTCGGGCACGACCGTGACCGAGAAGCCGAGATGCGGGCCCCGCTCGGTCAGCAGGCGCATCGACCCCTCGCGATCGCGCCCGAAATGGAAGTCGTAGCCGACGTAGACCTCGACGGGAGCGATGCGCTCGTGCAGGTGGTGCTCGAGGAATCGCTCGGGCGTCACCTTGGCGAAGACCTGATCGAAAGGCTCCGCGATCACCGCGTCGAGCCCGAGCGCCGCGAGGGTCTCGACCTTCTGGTCGAAGGTCTCGAGCAGACGCAGCCCCGAGTCGGGATGCAGCACGCGGCGCGGATGGGGCTCGAAGGTGTAGAGGATCGACTCGCCACCGAGCGCCCTCGCCCGCCCGATCACGAGGTCGAGGATCGCGCGATGCCCGAGATGGACGCCGTCGAAGTTGCCGATCGTGAGCACCGGACGCCGGAACGGCCTGGACAGCTCGGCGATTCCCCGGAAGATCTCCAACGCGCTCCCCTGTCTCGTGCCTTGGCGGGCCGCGGGCCGCGCCTTCGACCTGCCCTTCGCTCTGCCCATCGATCTGCGAGCCAGATCGATCCGCTAGACTCGGCCCGGTGCGGATCCTGTCGCGCTACTTCGTCGCGCGCTTTCTCGGACTCTTCGTCACGGTGCTCGTGGCGGCCGTCCTGATTCTGGCGACGATCGAGCTCGTGCTCAACCTCGACGACCTGTCCGGCTTCTCGACGCCCGCGAACGTGGCGGATGAGGCCGGACCGTCCGGCGGCCTCGCCCTCGCCCTCCGGTTCATCGCCCTGCGGCTGTCGTCGTACTACCTCGGCGACCTGCTCCCGATCGCGGCCTTCGTCGCCGCCTTCGCCACCTTCGCCTGGGCCGGCCGCGTGCTCGAGATCGTCGCCATCCAGGCCTCGGGCATCCGGCTGGTGCGCATCGTGGCCCCCGTACTCGGCACCGCCGTCCTCCTCTCGATCGTCGCAGCGCTCCTCCAGGAGACCGTGACGCTCGAGGCAGACCGTCGCTTCGCGAGCCGCGACCGGGCCGACCGGGACCAGATCGACTTCCGCCGATCGGCGTTCTGGTACCACAAGGGTCCGAGCATCACCAACATCCGTCAGGCCGATCCCGCAACGCGGTCGCTCTACGGCGTCGAGGTCTTCGAACGCGGACCCGACGGCTCGGTCGTCCGGGTGATCCGGTCGGAGATCGTCCGCATCGAGCCCGACGGCACCTGGCGCTTCGAGGAGGCCACGGTCTGGGCCTTCGACCCGCGCAGCCCCGATGCGCGGCCGCGCTTCTACCGCGGCGTCTCCGTCGCCCTCGACCTCGCCTCCCTCGGCGGGGATACGCTGCTCGCCGCGGATCCGGCGCTGCTCGATCTGCCCGACCTCGCGGACTACCTCGAATCGGCCGAGCCGGCGTCTCCGACGAACCGCAGGCGACTGGAGGGGCGCTTCCACGACCGTCTGAGCCGGCCGCCCCTCGTCCTGCTCTTCACGTGGATGGCGCTTCCCTTCGCCTTGCGGGTGGACGGGCGGGGGCTGATCGCCCGACCGGCGCTCGCCGGCGTCGTCGCCCTGGCGCTCTTCTTCCTCGCCCGTAGCGCCGGAACGACGCTGGCCCGCGAAGGTCTGATCGCGACCGGCCCGACGCCCTGGCTCACGATCCTCGCCTTCGCGCTCGCATCCGGCCTCGGACTTCGGCGGCGAGCCCTCTAGCGATCCCCGCCGCGGCGGGCGTGACGATCAGCGTGCACGAGCCGGCTCGTCGAGGAAGCGGAAGAACTCGTGGTCCGGCGGTACGACGAGGGTCGTGTTCTGCTTCAAGGTCTTGCGATAGGCCTCGAGGCTCCGTACGAAGGCGTAGAAGTCGGGATCCCGACCATAGGCTCCGGCGTAGATGCGCGCCGACTCGGCGTCGCCCTCACCCCGCACGACCTCGGCCTGCGCCCGCGCCTCGGCGACCAGCTCACGCGCCTCGCGCTCGGCCTTCGCCCGGATCTCCCGCGCCTGTCGCTCGCCGATCGCCCGCTTCTCGCGCGAGATCGCGCGACGCTGCTCGCGCATCTGCTCGAAGGTCGCAGTCTCCGTCGGCAGGGGCAGCTCGGTCCGGTTGATCCGGACCTCCACGACCCGGACGCCGTTCGGACTGAGCTGCTCGCTCGCCTGCTCGTCGAGCGACTCGAGCACCTCGGCCCGCGAGAGCAGCTCGCCCATCGTCAGGTTGCCCACCGCCGCCCCGACGAGCGCCCCGACCGTCCGCTGGATCCGCTCCCGCGCCTCGGCGACGCCGCCCGGGAAGCTGCGCCGGAAGGCGAGCGGCGAGTCGATCCGCCAGAGCGCGTAGTAGTCGACGATCAGGCGCTCGTTGCCCCCGATCTCGATCTCGCTGGCGGCGGCGTTCAGGTACTGGATGCGCTTGTCGAAGACGAGGACCTCGTCCATGAAGGGCAGACGGATGAAGGGCCCCTCGGCGACCCCGAAATAGTCGGCCCGGGCGATGCCCGCGTCGGTCAGCTCGGCGACGGGCTCGCCGAAACGGAGCACGAGTCGGTACTCGTCGGCGCGATTGATCACGATCGGCCCGCTGTCGTATTGCGCCGCCCAGAGCGCCGCGACGACGACCGCACCGACCACGAGGAGCGTGAAGAAGAACCTCATCGCGCCCCCCCGACGGCCGAGCCCCCGCGGCCGAGCGGCAGCATCGGAAGCATGTTCACGGTATCCGGCTCGATCACGATCTTCTCCACGCCCGGCAGGATCTCCTCCATCGTCTCGAGGTAGAGCCGCTTGCGCGTCACCTGCGGCGCTCCCTGGTACTCGACCAGCAGCGCCTCGAAGCGCGCGGCCTCGCCCGTCGCCTCGATGATCCGGGCGCGCTTGTAGGCCTCGGCCTGCTCGCGGATCTCCGCGGCCTCGGACTGCGCACGCTGCACGATCTCGCGGGCGTCGCCCGTCGCTTCGAGGGACGAGCGCTTCTCGTCCTGACCCGCGCTCACCACGTCCGCGAAGGCCTCGCGCACGGGCTCCGGCGCCTGGGGCTTCTCTAGGTTGATGCGCCGGACGTCGAAGGCCGCCTCGTGCCCCACCTCGGTCACGTAGGCCGCGAGGAGCCCCTCGAGCTGCGCGGCGGCCTCGCGCGCGATCTGGTCGCGGTCCTGGGAGAGGACGTCGTCGATGCTGCGGCGACCGACGACGCTGCGCATGGCGGCCTCGGTCGCGTCGTGCAGGATCGCGCCGGGATCGGCCATCGAGAAGCGGTAGGCGTAGGCGTCGCCGACGCTGTACTGCAGCTCGTAGGCGACGTTCACGATGTTGCTGTCGGCGGTCTGGATCGCATCGCGCTGGATCTCGCGGGCGATCTCGCTCTCCTCGGCGTCCGTCGGCAGGCCGGGCGTCGAGCGGGTCGCGCGCGTGCCGAAGGACTCCGTGCGCAGCCGGCTCGTGTTGACGACCTCGTGGCTCTCGAGGGGCGGCGGCAGATGCCATGCGAGGCCCTCGACCTCGCGAGTCCGGTCGTAGGCGCCCAGCCGCAGGATCACGGCCGATTCGCCCGGCTCGAGCCAGTAGATGCCCTGCCACGCCCAGGCGCCGAGGATCGCCAGGGACACCCCGATCACGAGCCCGTTCAGGATCGTCCGCGTCACGCCGCGGCCGGCCTTGTCCGCCGCGCTCTCCGAATTCCTGCTGGCCGCCAACTAAGCGTCCCCACCCTCGAGGCGCGTCTGCGGTCCGGGCACGGCGGCAGCGCCCCGGGATCGTTCCCGCTCCGCAGTCAGCTGGTCGTAGAAGGGACGCACGAGATCGATCGGGATCGGGAAGATCGTCGTCGAGTTCTTCCCGCCACCGGCGATCTCGGCGAGGGTCTGCAGGTAGCGCAGCTGCAGACCCGAGGGCTCGCTCGACAGGGTCGCGGCCGCATCGGCGAGGCGCTGCGCCGCCTGCAGCTCGCCCTCGGCGAGGGTCACCTTCGCGCGCTTCTCGCGCTCGGCCTCCGCCTGCTTCGCCATCACGCGCTGCATCTCCTGGGGCAGGTCGATCTGCTTGAGCTCGACCGCGCGGACCTTGACGCCCCAGGGCTCGGTCTGCTGGTCGATGATCTCCTGGAGCTGTTGGTTGATCCGCTCACGATCGGAGAGCAGATGGTCGAGCTCCGCCTGTCCGCAGACGCTTCGCAGCGTCGTCTGCGCGAGCTGCGACGTGCCGTAGAGGTAGTTCTCGACCTGGATGACCGACTTCTCCGGGTGGAGCACGCGGAAGTAGAGGACGGCGTTCACCTTGACCGAGACGTTGTCGAGGGTGATCACCTCCTGCGCAGGCACGTCCATCACGATCTCGCGCAGCCCGATCCGCACCATCCGGTCGACGCCCGGAATGATCCATCGGAAGCCCGCCGAGCGCGTGCCGACGTAGCGACCCAGTCGGAAGACGACGCCGCGCTCGTACTCGGGCAGGATCCGCACGCCCAGCAGGAACAGGAAGACCAGCAAGGCCAGGCCGATGATGATTCCGAACAACTCCCCCTCCTGACGCGGACCCCCTCGGATCCGCCTGCACCGCCGGGCTCAGCCCGCGCGATGCGCCTTCCGGACGCGCAGGGTCAGACCCTGGATCTCGACGATCTCGACGGGCTCTCCCGCGGCGATCGCCTCGTCTGCGACTCCGTTCCAGTACTCCCCTCGAACGAAGACCTTGCCGCGCTTCGTGCCAGTCGGATCGATCGCGGCCTCGCATCGTCCGACCAGCCCGATCATCTCGTCGACCCCGGCGGTCTGCCGTGCGAAGAGCGTGCGACCGAGACTGTATGCGATGACGCCGCCGAAGACCGACATCGCGATCGCCATCGGCAGCAGCACCGAGAAGAAGTCCACGTTCAGGTCCGAGACCTCCGGCCGGTCGAAGACCATGTTGCCGCCGACCAGGAAGCAGAGCATCCCGGCGGCGAAGAGCAGCCCGAAGGAGGTCACGAAGAGCTCCGCGATCAGCAGACCCACCCCGACGAGGACGAGCAGCACGCCCACCCACGAGATCGGCAGGATCTGCAGCGCGAAGCCGAGCAGGATCATCGCCACGAGCCCGATCGCCCCGGGCACCCCCAGCCCCGGCGTCTGGAACTCCATGTAGAAGCCGAGCGCCATGATCGCGAAGAGGATCGTCGCGACGTTCGGATCCGAGACGAAGTTCATCACCTTCTGGACGAGGCTCATCTCGACCTCGACGAAGCGCACGCCGGCGAGGTCGAGGATCCGCTCGCCGCTCGCGACCTCGATCGATCGACCGGAGACGGCGTCGACGAGCGCCGATCGGTCCTTGGCGATGAGATCGATCACCCCGAGCTCGAGAGCCTCCTCCGCGGAGACGGCTACGGAGTGGCGGACGGCCTGCTCCGCCCACTCGACGTTGCGCTTGCGCTGCTTGGCAATCGACTCGACGTAGGCGGCGAGATAGTTCTCGGTCTTCTGATCGACGACGCTCCGGCCGCTGCGAGTCGCCTCCGACTCGCCTCCGGCGGGCGGCTCCTGCGCCGGCGGCGACTCGCCCCCGAAGAGGCTCACCGGATGGGCCGCACCGATCGTCGTCCCGGGCTGCATGACCGCGACGTTCGCCGCGAGCGTGATGAAGGTGCCCGCCGAGATCGCCCCGGCGCCCCGCGGCGTCACGAAGACGATCGTGGGCACGCTGGCATTCAACATCGCCTGGATCACGTCCTGGGTCGCCGAGACGAGCCCCCCCGGCGTGTCGAGCTCGATGAGGACCGCCTCGGCCCCCGCCGTCTCGGCGCGCTCGATCGTGCTCATCAGGTAGTCCGCACTCGCCGGATTGATCGATCCATCGATCCGCGCGACGTACACCGCAGGCTCTGCACCCGCCGCGAAGGCGAGCAGGAGCGTCGCGGCAATCGCCCCCAGGACGCTCCGAACGAATGCGCGGCCGGGCCTGCCCCCGCTCATCGGCCCCCTCGCAGCTTCTCGATCCGATCGAAGAGCTGCGCAGCCACGCCGGACTTGGGCAGCAGCGGCAGCTCCTCGACCTCGCCGCTCGGCCAGACGAATCGCACCGCATTCTCGTCGACCTCGAAGCCCGCGTCCGCGCGCGAGATGTCGTTGGCGACGATCAGGTCGCAGCCCTTGCGGGCGAGCTTGCGGCGGGCGGCCTCGACCACGTCGTGACTCTCGGCAGCGAAGCCGACGATCGTGCGGCTGCCCTTGCGCGCGCTGATCTCGGCCAGGATGTCGGGGTTCGGGACGAGCTCGAGGGTGATCGAGGCGCCGTCGCCGAGGTCCTCCTTCTTGATCTTGCGCGCGGAGGGTGCGGCCGGTCGGAAGTCCGCGACGGCCGCCGCCTTCACGACGATCGTCGCGGCGTCGAGCTCGGCGAGCACGGCCTCCCGCATCTCGAGGGCGCTGCGCGCATCCACCCGGCGTACACCGTGTGGCGTCGGCAGCGACGTCACGCCGGCGATCAACACGACGTCCGCCCCGCGCCGCGCGGCCTCCGCCGCGATCGCGAAGCCCATCTTGCCCGAGGAGCGGTTGGTCACGCTGCGCACGGCGTCGATCGGCTCCGCCGTGCCCCCGGCCGTCACGACGACCCGCTCGCCCCGGAGCGAGGGCGCGACGAGCAGGGCGTCCGCTGCGTCGGCGATCCGGCCGGGGTCGCTCATCCGCCCGAGCCCCTCCCAGCCGCAGGCGAGCTCCCCGGCCTCGGGGCCGACGAAGGTCACGCCGCGATGGCGAAGCCGCTCGACGTTCTCCCGGGTCGCCGGATGCCCCCACATGTTCACGTTCATCGCGGGCGCCACGAGCAGCGGCGCGCGGGTCGCGAGCAGCACCGTGCTCACGAGGTCGTCCGCCAGCCCCTGCACCATCTTCGCCATCAGGTTCGCGGTCGCCGGCGCGATCACGACGAGGTCGGCCCAGTCGGCCAGGCCGATGTGGTCGATCTCGCCCTCCTCGCCCGCGTCGAAGAGTTCCCGGCGCACGCTGCGACCGGTCAGCGTCTGGAGCACGAGCGGCGTCACGAAGCGCTCGGCCGCAGCCGTCAGCATGCAGCGCACGTCGTGGCCCCGGGCGCGCAGGGCCCGGACGAGCTCGGGGGTCTTGTAGGCGGCGATGCCTCCGGAGACCGCCAGCAGGATGCGACGCGGATCCATCGACCTCCGTCCTCCATCGGCCTGGGACCGGCCGTGCGTGCCGGGCGCGCCCCGAACGGACGCGATGCGGCTCGAGCCCCCTCCCGACGCCCGACCCCCGCCCCGGCCCGGGGCCGGGTGCAGAGGGCCCCTAGGGTAACGGCTCGCCCCCGACCGGTCCATCCGAACGGTGGTGGATACGGGGATCCGCGAGCCGGCGGGGCGCCTCAGGCCCCGCGCAGCTTCTGCTTCAGGGCGGCGGAGACGATCGCGGGGACGAACTCGTCGATGCTCGCCCCGAAACGGACGAGCTCCTTGAGTCGCGAGGAGCTCACGTAGAGGTACTCCTGGCTCGTCATGAAGAAGACGATCTCCACACCGGGTGCGAGATGCTTGTTCATCAACGCCATCTCGAACTCGTACTCGAAGTCGGACATCGCCCGCAGGCCCCGGATGATCGCGCTCGCACCGATCTGCTCCGCGTGGTGCACGACGAGGCCATCGAAGACCTGGACCGAGACGTCCTCCATGTCGCCCGTCACGCTCTCGAGCAGCTCGAGACGCTCCTCGACGGAGAAGGTCGCGTTCTTCGACACGTTGCGGGCGATCGCCAGCACGGTCTCGTCGAAGATCGCTCGGCTGCGCCGGATCAGGTCCAGATGACCATTCGTGATCGGGTCGAAGCTCGCCGGAAAGAGTGCGATCCGACCTGCGCCGCCGCGGTTCCGATCCGCCATCGATTGCCTACGCCTCCCTTCGCCCCGCTGGTCCGAGCCAGGTCAGGACCGTGTCGCCGTATCGGCGCTCGTCGATCAGGCGAAGCCCCGTCGACGGCGGGAGAGGATGGCGCTTCGGCCTCTCGACGACCACTCTCGCCTCGGGCGCGAGCAGCGCTGCGTCGACGAGCGCTTCGAGGGTGGCCTGACGCGCATCCTCCTCGGCGTAGGGCGGATCGAGCAGGACGAGATCGAAAGGCGGCGACGCTTCGCGCGCCAGTCGCCGGATCGCGGACTTCGCGTCCGCCACGACGAGCCGCACCGTCGGGTCCGCCGCCAGGTCCAGCCGTGCGAGCCGCTCCGCGATCGTGCGCGCCACGCGCCGCGAACGCTCGACGAGGACGACCGCCTCGGCCCCTCGGGAATACGCCTCCAGCCCGAGCGCGCCCGTCCCGGCGAAGAGGTCGAGCACCCGCAAGCCGTCCATCGCACCGAGTGCCGAGAAGAGCGACTCGCGCACGCGATCCGACGTCGGGCGCACGCCGTCCGGGACGGGCCCGAGGTCGCGTCCGCGAAGTCGTCCCGCGATGATCCGCACGGCGCATCTCCGATGCCTGGACGCTTGCGAGTCGACCTCGACCCGGGATCGCCCGACGGCACGCTACCCGATCCACGTCGACTCGAGCGAGCGAGGTGATCGTCGTCACGCGACCGTGAGACGAGGTGGCGTGCATCGATCGACGCGGTGCCACGAAGCGTTGCGCGTCGAGTGTGCGCGTGTCCGCGGAGTCGATCGATAGGCGTGTCTTCGACGCAATGACTTCGTCCGATACGCACACGACACGACCTCGAATCGGGGTTGCTGGTGCGATGTCGGCTGCCTAGAATGCGCGCGCTCCGATCCTCCGAGCCACTCCTCGAGACCAGGCAACGTGACGCGAGATCGTGTACCGACTCGGTGCGATCGTCGCATGACGAGCCGGGACGTTCGCGCCCGTCGTGCGGCGAAGACGCAGCGTACGTCGCCTGCGTCGCGTCGCGATACGGGGCGTGAAGCGCTCGGCGGTGATCGGCGCCCGTGGACGTCGCGATCGATCGACGACGGCCCGGGTCGACGGAAGCGAGCGAGCGGGCGGCGGGACCCGCGCGAGCAACTGCCAGAACGAACGAAGCCGAGCGCTCGCACGAGCGTACGAGATCAATCGAGACCGAACGAACCCGGTCACATGAGGGAAAGGACTCCGACTCCATGTCGAATGCTGCCGTCAAGCGAATCAAGAAGAAGCTGCCCGAGCGCCTCGCCGAGGTGCGCGGCGAACGGTCGCAGCGACAGTTCGCACGCGACCTCGGCGTGTTCCAGCAGAACGTGAATCGCTACGAGAACGGCACGACCCCGCATACCGACTTCCTGATCACGCTCTCCACGAAGGAGAACGTCTCGCTCGACTGGCTGCTGCTCGGAAAGGGCCGCATGCGACGAACGCGCTGAGCGCCCTGCGCCGGCCCCGTCTACACCGAGGAAGACCGAGGAAGACCGAGAAAGACCGACGGGCGGACGCGACCCGGCGCCAGGCGTTCCCGATCCATCGAAGGGGTCTCCGCGAGAAGGCGGAGGCCCCTTCGTCGTCCGGGCCGGGCGCGCGGGCGCGGGTGCATCCTTCGCTGCGAATCAACCGAGGCTGCCGGGGGCCTGCCGGCGACATGCCCCCGACGTCGAAGACCGAATCTGGGAACTCGACTTCCCTTCCGCTCCGATCGCCCCGCCCACGCAACGCCCCACGCACACGCAGCTTCGCAGGGAAGTCCGCGCACCACCGTCCGTCGCGGCCGCCGCTCCGGGAGCAGGCACGGCTCTTGCTCTTCCCGGGCTGGACCGACGCCGGCCGCCCCTACATCGGGCGACCGTGCAAGGAGAGCCCGGACCGATGCTGCGCTGGCTGGCCCTGATCACGATCGCGCTCACGTGCGCCGACCACTGGACGACGTACGTCTGCCTGAGCAGCCCGATCGAAGGCTGGCAGGTGACCGAGGCGAACCCCGTGGCGCGCTGGCTCTTCGAGCGGGCGGGCCTCGCGGGTGGGCTGTTGATCGACTCGCTCGTCACCTTCGCGGCCGTGGCCTTCCTCGCCTCGACCCGCACGCTCGGCGACGGCCTCAAGCTCGCGATCTTCGGCGTGATCACGCTGTCGACGGGCTACGCCGTCCTCAACAACCTCGGAGCGATCACCCGCATGGGCCTCGCTCCCTGGTCGGGGGTCGTCTGAACATGGACATCGCACGTCTCGCCTCGCTCGTCCTGTGTGCCGCCCTCGCGACCGCGACGGGCCCCTGGCTGTCCCCCGAAGACGCGCCGCCCGCGCGAGAGGATTCCCTCGCCGTCGACGACGCATCGCCCGCGTCGGACGCCGATCCCGCCGAGGTGCTGGAAGCACCGCAGGTGGCGCGCGCCGATGCGGCCCCCGAGATCGTCGGCGCCATCGTGCGACGCCTCGAGGTCCGACACACCGCCCTCCCCGAGCGCGAGCGGCTCGCCCTCGCGCAGACCATCGTGCGCGAGGCGCGACGACACGATCTCGAGCCCGACCTCGTGCTCGCCGTGATCGAGGTCGAGAGCGCCGGCTACCACCTCGCCGTCTCGCACGTGGGCGCGATGGGCCTGATGCAGCTCCTGCCCGCGACGGGTGAAGAGGTCGCCGCGCGACTCGGCATCGATTGGAACGGCCCGGACACGCTCTTCGACCCGACGAAGAACGTGCAGCTCGGGACGGCGTACCTGAAGCAGCTGTCGGACCGCTACGACGGCGACGTCGGGATCGCGCTCGCGGCGTACAACTGGGGCCCCGGCCGGATCGACCGCCGCCTCCGCAGCGGCGACACCGTTCCGTCGCGCTACATCGAGCAGGTGATGCGCGCCTACGATCGAAACGAGCTGCCCGTCTCGCGAAGCTCCTGATCCCGCTGGTCGGCTCGGCGGATGATCAAGACGCTGGCGGCGCGTTCGCCGCAGTCTCCTCCGCCCCCGTTGCCGGATCCGATCCGGACCCACCCGGAACCGGGTGCTCCAGCTCCGCGCCGCCGGGCTGCGCCACCCCGAGGTCCGCGTCGATCAAGAGCAGCGCCAGTCGATCGACCGCCTGCATCGCCCCCGACGCGCCCTCCCGGAAGCCGTTCACCACGATCGAGAAGACGAGCGTCTCGCCGTCCGGCCGATCGACGAAGCCCGACAGCGCCGTCACCCCGGCATCCGAGAGCAGGCCCGTCTTCGCCCGGATCCGCCCGCCGGCGCCGCGCAGCCGCTTGTCGAGGGTGCCGTCGAGCTCCGCGATCGGCAGCGAGGCCACGAACTCGGGACCGATGCGGAACGAGGCGCGACCCGCGCGCAGGGCCTCGACGAGCATGCGGGGCGAGAGCCGATTCTGGATCGAGAGCCCCGATCCATCGACCAGCGTCGCCCCCGAGAGATCCACCCCCAGCTCGCCGAGCGCCTCCCGCAGCGCACGGATGCCGCCGGCCCAATCACCCCGCCGCGGGGTCGATCCGGCAGGCCCCTCGGCCGGGCCGATCGCCAGGTTCTTCACGAGCGACTCGGCGATCGAGTTGTTGCTGTACTTCATGCAGAGCGCGACGGCCTCGGCGACGCTCCGGCCGCCGCGATCGAGGAGCAGCGAAAGCGGCTCCTCGGCGCCGCGCGGGCCGCGCCGCACCTCGCCGTCGACGAAGATGCCATTCGCCTCGAGCTGCAGCGCGAGCAGGCTGCCGGCATAGAGTCCCGGATCGAGCACGCTCCGGGGAAAGCGGTCGACGCGATCGCCCGCCCGCGTCGCGCCCTCGACGCGGACGACCTCCTCGACGGGGCCATCGGAAGCGCGGCCGGGCAAGCGGTCGACGACGAGCCGCGGCCGCTCGCTGCGCGGCTGCGTGACCGCGGTGTTGCGCAGGCGGAGGTAGTCGACGGGGGGATCGATGTCGACGCGCGGCGCGGAGCCGGGACGCTGGGGCCAGACCGAGACGAAATAGGAGCCGTAGTTCGCGGTGAGCGCCCCGATCGGCGCATGATAGGCGCGCGCCGACACGCGTCCCCAGCTCGGATGCCAGCCCGGCTCCTCGAAGAGGGTGTCGTCGATGCGCAGGTCGCCCTTTACGCCGCGCAGCCCCTCGCGACGCAGGTCGGCCGCGAGCCGCCACCAGTCCTCCGAGTTCATCGCCGGATCCCCGCCTCCCTCGAGCAGCAGCTCGGAGACGAATCCGTCCGCGTCGGGGGGAGCGGGCGCCCAGACGCGCGTCGAGAAGCGATGGGCCGGACCGAAACGATGCAGCGCGGCGAGCGCCGTCAGGATCTTCTGGTTCGACGCCGGGATCATCGGGCGCTCGCCGCCCCGCGAGTAGACGACGACGCCGTCCCGCGCGCGCGCCACGTGCATGCCGACGCTGGCCGCAGCGAGCGCGCCGCCCCGCACGATGCGTTCGACGCGGGCCGCGAGCGTCGGCTCTTCCGCCGCCCGCGGAGCATCCGGTCCGGCGATGACGAGAGCCAGGAGAGCCAGAACGGCACCGGCGCGACGCGCGAAGCGTCGACACGAGGCGCGGGGCACCCGGGCGCGCGACGCGAAGGCGCCACCGGACGAGCGCCGAGGATCTCGGCCTCGCGGGCTGCCGATCGACATGCGGATCACCGAGCCGGTCGTTCTCATGTCCGGCTGCATCGGGGGGAGCGCCGTCGCGCTTGACGACCGCGAGGTTATCGGGGAGCCTGCCGCCGAGCAATCGGATCCGCTCGAGGGGCGACGGATCCGGAATTCGGGATCGGGGGGTCCGATGCTCAACGCGATCTGGCTCGCGCTCGTCGCGGGCGCCCTGCTCTTCGCCGCTTCGACCGGCACCGAGCAGCTCGAGGCCGTGATCGCTTCGATCTTCGAGAGCGCTCGCGCCGCCGTACAGCTCGTGATCGGCCTCGTCGGCATCATGGTCTTCTTCCTCGGCCTGATGCGCATCGCCTTCGACGCCGGCTTCCGCGACGTCGTCGCGCGCGGGCTGACCCCGCTGACCCGTCGGCTGTTCCCGGAGATCCCCTCGGACCATCCAGCCCTCGGCGCGATCGTGATGAACCTCGCGTCCAACGTGCTCGGCATGGGCAACGCGGCGACGCCCTTCGGCCTCAAGGCGATGTCGGAGCTCGCGCGGCTGAACGCGCACTCGGGCTCGGCGTCGAATGCGATGGTCCTCTTCCTCGCGATCAACAGCTCGGCGATCACGCTGTTGCCGCCACTCGGCACGATCGGCGTGCGCGCCTCGGCCGGCTCGACCGAGCCCTGGTCGATCTGGATGCCGACGCTCTTCGCGACGACCTGCTCGACGACCGTGGCCGTGCTCGCCTACTACGCGCTCGGCCGCCTGCCGGTCTTCGCACATCGTCCCGATCTGCCGGGGGACCCCGGCGCGGTCGCCGAGGCCGGTGCCGACGACGGAGAAGCGGAAACCGAGAGGCCGCCGCGCGCAGCGGAGTCCGACCTGCGGCGCTGGCTGCGGCGCGGCGTCTGCCTCGTGGCGACCCTTCTCTTCGTCTGGCGCCTCGGCCTCTCGATCCGGGCCACCGCCCTCGAATCGGGCCTCGCCGTGGCCCTGCGCGACGGGCTGCAGTTCTGGACCTTTCCCGTGCTGATCTTCGCGGTGCTCCTCTACGGATTCGCGAAGCGCGCCCGGGTCTACGATGCGATGGTCGCGGGCGGGCGCGAGGGCATGGCGGTCGCGGTGCGCATCGTGCCCTATCTCGTCGTGATGCTGGTCGCCGTCGCGATGCTCCGCGCCTCCGGCGCACTCGATTCGCTGACGGGCGCGATCGATCCCTTCACGCGGCGCCTCGGCGTGCCGGCGGAGGTGCTCCCGATGGCGTTGATCCGCCCGCTCTCGGGCAGCGGGGCCTTCGGCGTGATGGCGGAGATCTTCGAGCACCACGGCCCGGACTCGTTCATCGGGCTGATGACGAGCACCCTGATGGGCTCGACCGAGACGACCTTCTACGTGCTCGCGGTCTACCTCGGCGCCGCGGGTGTCGTCGACGGACGCCATGCGCTCTTCGCGTGTCTGGCCGGAGACGTCGCCGGCTTCGCCGGAGCGGTCGCCGCCTGCCACTTCTTCTTCGGCTGACGCGAGCGCGCGACGTCGATGCCGCGAATGTCTGGAGGGCCCGTGCCCGATCCCCCGCCTCCGACCGACGACCTGGCTCGGCGGGTCCGCGCGCTGATCGGTCGCGAGCCGGCGTCGATCGAGCCGGTCGCCGCGGGTCTCGGCAGTCGACGCTTCTTCCGCGTCCGCTTCGAAACGGGCGAGCCCCGCACCCTCGTCGCGCGGCTCGAGCCCGAGCGACCGGCGCGGCGCGGGGGCGCGGAGCCCGAGGACGCGACGGGGCGGCGCGGGGGCGCGGAGCCCGAGGACGCGATGGTGCGGCGCGGGGGCGCGGAGCCCGAGGACGCGATGGTGCGCCGCGCGATCCTGCCCGAGGCCCCCGTCTGGCTCGCGGAGCCGCCCCTCGAGCCGCTGCGCGGCTTCCTCGAGTCGGCCGGGCTGCCGGTTCCGCGCAGCGCGGGCCGCGAGGACGATGGCTCGCTCGAGCTGCTCGAGGACGTGGGCTCGCGGACGCTGCGGGACGTGCCGGACGATCGGCGCGAGGCGCTGTATCGGGAGGCGTGCACGCTCGTCCCGCGGCTGCAGCGCCTGGAGGCGGACCCGAGCCGGATTCCCGCCTTCGGCCGTGTCTACGATCGCGCGCTGGTCGAGACGAAGGGCTGGAAGTGGCTGCATTGGACGCTGCCGGGCCTGCTCGGTCGACCGCCCGACACGACCGAGTCCGAACGGACGCGACAGGCCTTCGAGCGTCTCGCCGAGTGCGTGCTGCCCGCGCCACGCCGCCTCGCCCATCGCGACTTCAAGGCCGAGAACCTCCACTGGCGACCCGCCTCCGACACCGAAGCCGAGCGACTCGTCATGATCGACGTACAGGGCGCGTTCATGGCCCCACCCGAGTACGACCTCGTCTGCCTGCTCTACGACCTGCAGGTCGATCTGCCCGAGTCGCTCGTCCGGGCCCTGCTCGTCGAGACCCGCGCGCAGCTGCCCGACGCACCGCCTGCAGCGGAGTCGGACCTGCGCTTCGATGCGCTCGCGACGCTGCGCCTCGCCAAGGACGTGTCCCACGTCGTCCACGCGGGCCTGGTGCGCGGGGACCGGCGGCGCTGGTCGGAGATTCCCCGCGGCCTCGCGCTGCTCGGCCGGGCGGCGGGCCGGCTCGAGTCCCGGATCCCGGAGCTCCGGGCCCTGACTTCTGTGATCCAGACACTTACGCAGGCGGCGGAGTCGGCCGATAGTTCCCGCCGAGGGCGGGACGGATGAAGCGCGGGATCGAGCCGGGAGGGTGGGCGCGGCGCCAGGAGAGGCAGGTGGCCCCGTGCGCGCGATGATCCTGGCCGCCGGTCTGGGAACGCGGTTGCGACCGCTGTCGGCGCTGCGCGCGAAGCCGGCGCTGCCCGTGCTCGGGCGACCCGTGATCAGCCTGCTGCTCGAGCTGCTCGCGCGTCATGGCGTGCGCGAGGTGCTGATCAACCTGCACCACCTCCCCGAGACGATCCGGAGCGCCGTTGCCGGGGACTGCCCGGACGGGATCGAGGTCGAGTGGTCGGAGGAGCCCCGTCCCCTCGGCACGGGTGGCGGCATCCGACGCGCGGCCGACTTCCTGCGCGGCAGCCCCGAGTGCGTCGTGCTCGCGGGCGACATGCTCTTCGACGCGGACCTCGCAGCGCTCGCCCGGACCCATCGCCGGAGCGGCCGCGGCGCGACGCTCGTGCTGCGCGACGACCCGCGCGCCGACCGCTTCGGCTCGATCGGCCTGGACGAGACCGGCGGCATCGTGCGCGTCGGTCGCCGCCGGGTCGAGGGCGCCACCCGCCCGGAGGCCCGCAGCGGGCTCTTCACGGGCCTGCGCTTCTTCTCCCGGGCCTGCCTCGAGGGCTGGCCGGCGGCGGAGGCCTTCGAGGATCTGCGCGATTGGCTCGTTCCCGCCATCGAATCGGCCGCGATCTCCGCCGGCGGCGTCCTGCTCCCGGCCAGCTCGAGCGTGTGGGAGCCCGTCGGTACGCCGCAGGAATACCTCGAGGCGAATCTCGACCCGCCGGCGCTGCCCTCCCTCGGTGGCGAGGCGCGACGATGGTCCGGTCCCGTCGACCGGCTGGGACCCGGGGACAGCGTCATCGTCGACCGCAGCGCCCGACTCGGCGTCGACGTCCAGCTCGAGCGCTGCGTCGTCTGGGACGGGGAGCGTGTAGCGGACTCGGCGACGGCGCGGGACGCGGTTTTCGCGGGCGGGCGCTTCCATCCCTGCACCGAGCGCGCGAGCATCCAGCCCGGAGAGACGGGGGCCGCGGAGGGGCTTCGGACCGGACGCGCGGCGCCGGCTCCGTCGCGCGACGAGACGGCGGAGCGACTGCGCGCCGGATGCGGGAGCGAGGCTTGAGCGAGGTCGTCTTCATCGGAACCAGCGACGCCTTCGGCGCGGGCGGACGGCGACAATCCGCCGTCTTCGCCCGGGGCGAACACGGCGCCATGCTCCTCGACTGCGGCGCAACGACCAACACGGGCCTGCGTCAGCTCGGCATCGAGCGTGACGAGGTCGACGTGATCCTCGTCTCCCACTTCCACGGCGATCATTTCGGCGGCATCCCCGCCTTCCTCTACGCCTCGCTCTACACGGACCACCGCACGCATCCCCTCGAGATCGTCGGTCCGCCCGAGATCGAGGCGCGCGTGTACCAGCTCGCGACGGCGATGGGCCACCATCTGGAGGACCGGGTCTGGACCTTCCCCGTGCACTACCGCGAGATCCACCCCGAGCAGACGCTCGAGGCGGGACCTGCGACGATCCGCGCCTTCGAGACCGCCCATCAGCTCGAGGCGCATCCCCAGGGCTACCAGGTCCGTCTCGGCCGCGACCGCATCGCCTACTCGGGTGACACGGGCTGGTTCGATGGCCTGCCCGGCCGCGTCGCCGGCAGCGAGCTCTTCATCTGCGAGTGCACGCTGCACGACGCGGAGCTCGACTTCCACCTCAGCCTCGAGGAGATCCGCGAGCACCGCGCCGACCTCGACTGCGGTCGCCTCGTCCTCACGCACCTCGGCGAGGAGATGTCACGCATGCGCGGCCGCCTCGAGATCGAGACCGCGGACGACGGGCTGGTCGTCAAGCTCTAGCGCCGCCCCGCCCGTCGCGGCTGATCGAGCGCTAGCGCCGCCCCGCCCGTCGCGGCTCGTCGAGCGCTAGCGCCGCCCCGCCCGTCGCGGCTCGTCGAGCGCTAGCGCCGTCCCCACTCGCCCCCGTGCACCACGCCGAGCACGCGGGCCCGGGCGACCCCCGTGCATTGCGGGATCTGGTTCGGCCGACCCAGGAGCGTGTTGCGCCCCATCAAGGAGAAGGCCATCGCCTCCGCGGCATCCGACGGCACCCCCGCCGCGTCCATCGGCTCGACGACGACCTCTCCGAGCGCCCCCGCGATCGACTCCATCAGGAAGGCGTTGCGGACGCCGCCGCCTCCGACGTAGAGCCGTGAGCCCCCCTGCGTCGGCACTCGCGCCGCCATCGCGTGCCAGGCGTCCGAGATCGTGCGCGTGGTGAATGCGACCAGCGTCGCCAGCAGGTCTTCGAGCGAGCGCCCCTCGCGCTCCGCGCGGGCGGTCCAGGTGCGGGCCTCCGCCAGGCCGTAGCGTTCGCGGCCGGTCGACTTGGGCGGGCTTCGGCGCAGGTACTCGTCGTCGAGCAGCGCGTCGAGCCAGGCCTCGACGACGCGCCCTCGTCGCGCCCGTCGACCGTCGCGATCGAAGCGCTCCGCATCGCGGGTCGCGAGCCGCACGACCCCGTCGAGCAGGGCGTTGGCCGGTCCGACGTCGAAGGCGAGCACGTCCTCGACGCGTCCGCCGGCCGGTAGCCAGGTCAGGTTCGCGATGCCGCCGAGGTTCAGCACGCCCCGGGTCTCGCGCGCGTCGGCGAAGATCGCGTGATGGAAGAAGGGCGCGAGAGGCGCACCCTCGCCGCCCATCGCGAGGTCGCGCCGCCGGAAGTCCGCGACGACCGGACGCCCCAGCTGCTCGGCCAGACGCGCGGGACAGCCGATCTGGAGGCTGCCGCCGCGAGCGGGGTGATGGGCGACGGTCTGGCCATGGGACGCGACCGCGTCGACGCGCTCGAGCGGCAGCCCCGCCTCGTCGAGCAATGCACGCGTCGCCTCCGCGAAGCGATCCGCCAGCTCCCGGTCCAGGCGGATCAGCTCCTCGAGCATCGCTTCGCCGGGCAGCTCGCCGGCCGCCAGTCGATGGATCTCCGCCTGCAGCGTCGGCGCGTGGGGGAACTCGCGATAGGCGAGCAGGCGGAAGGGCCGGGCCGAGTCGCACTCCGGCCACTCGACGAGCGCGGCGTCGATCGCGTCCGCCGAGGTGCCCGACATCAATCCCACCACCCACATGGACGGGAGGTTAGACCGCGCGGGCGGCGGAGACAGGGGGCGGGACGAGGACGCTCGGCCGGGCCCCGCGTGATCCACCGACGAGGGGGCGATCGCTCAGGCGCGCTGGCGGCAGAGCCGGGACGCGAAGCCGTCGCCGCGAGCGAAGAACGACACGAGCTCGAAGAAGCCCAGCGGCGCGAGGAGATGGAGCAGCCAGTCCGTCGCGAGCTCCCCGCGATGCGGCAGGCGTCGGTTCACGCGGCGCAGTCGCTCGTGCGCCCGGCGATGCAGTCGGGCGCAATCGACGACGAGGTCGTGCGCCTGCGTGAAGAGCGCGTAGGCCGCGGCGAGGTCCCCGGCACTCTCGGCGATCTCGCCCCGCGCCCAGAGAGACTCGGCGCGAGGCGCCCGCTCGTCGATCGACTCCATCTCCGTCCTCCCCTTCGTGCCGGCGCGGACGCGCGAGCGTCGCTCGCGCGGGCCATCCGGCCCGTCTCGAAGTGCCCGAGGATCGCTCATCGCCGACCGGACGGCGCGCCCCCGCTCCCCCGGATCCCGTCCCGGCCCGCGCGACTCGCAGTCCGGCGCCCGGTGCCGCCGAAGCGGTCCGGGGGGTGCCGAGGGGCCGACCGAAGTCGTTGACAGGAAAAGGGAATTCACCATACTGCGGCGTCCGCGGGCCCGGCCGGAACGATCGTTCGTCGACCGGCGCACCCGGGCGACGGGGCGAGCGCCCGGGCCCCGCCGTACAGCCTCCGAAGGAACGCTGCGCGGCGCACCGGAGCGACGACGAAACGCCCGGGTCGAGACCGACCCCGCAATCCCGAGATCCGCTCGAGCGATCCCGAACGAGCGAAGCCAAGCGAGGGACCCATGAACGATGCCTCCCGTGCCCAGGGCTGGGCGATCTGCGCCGCCGCCGGCGTGGCCGCCCTGCTCTTCCTGATCGGCCTCCTGAACGGCAGCTACTGGGCCCTCGCGATCCCGGTCGCGATCGTCACGTTCTTCGCGCTCGGGCTGGTCGCCTGGGTCGGCTACACGATCGCCACGATCCAGGTCGACGCCGACCAGAGCCCGGAGATCCTGGCGACCGACGCGCCGCCGACCGAGGGCGCCGCCCCGGTGCCGCCCACGCGATCCGCCGAAGACGCGGCCTGAGCCCGATGCGCATCGCCCTCCTCACCTATCGCGGCAACATGTTCTGCGGCGGGCAGGGCATCTACGCCGCCTATCTCGCGCGCGAGTGGAAGCGCGCCGGACACGACGTCCACGTCTTCGCCGGCCCGCCCTATCCGGAGCTCGAGGAGGGCATCCCGCTCCACAGGATCCCGAACGACAACGTCTTCGGGCGGACGATGGGCGATGCCTTCGATCCGAAGGCGCCCTTCTCGCTGCTCAAGCCGCTCTCGCTCTGGGAGCTGGGCGTGTCGCGCTTCGGCGTCTTCCCCGAGATGCAGACCTTCGGCATCCGGTTGATGCGGCGCTGGCCGGAGCTCCAGAAGCGCTACGGCTTCGACGTCGTCTTCGACAACCAATGCCTGTCCTGGGGGCTGCTCGGCATCCAGAAGATGGGCGTACCGGTCGTCTCGGTCATCCACCACCCGCTCCACATCGATCGCGAGGCGGACTTCACGATCGACCCGTCTCTCCGCAAGCGGGTGGAGCGCACGCTCTACTTCCCGCTCCTGATGCAGGAGACGGTCGCCCCGCGACTGGCCAGGATCGTGACCGTCTCCGAGGCGTCGCGCGCAGCGATCGAGAAGTACTTCCGCATCCCGCAGAAGGACGTCACGGTCGTCTACAACGGAACGGATACGGAGATCTTCCATCCGATCCCGGGCATCGAGAAGCAGGCGGACCTGCTCTTCGTCGGACGGACGGAGGACCGCAAGAAGGGCATCGGCACGATGTTCGAGGCGCTCTCGATGCTGCCCGAGCACGTGACGCTCAAGATCGTCGACGGGCGCATCCCGGGCCACGGCCTCGTCCCGCGACTCACCCGCCGCTACGGCCTCGAGAAGCGGATCCGGATCGTCGACCGCATGCTGACGGTGCCCGAGCTCGTCGAGCAGTACTCGACCGCGCGCGTCGCCCTCGTGCCTTCGTTCTTCGAGGGCTTCGGCTTCCCGGCGAGCGAGGCGATGGCCTGTGGACTGGCGGTGATCGCGAATGCGGCGGGCGCGCTGCCCGAGGTCGTCGGCACGGACGGACACGCCGGGCGACTCGTCCCCCAGCGCGACGCCCGGGCGATGGCCGACGCGATGTGGTCGATCCTGCGCGACCCGGCCGAGACCGAGCGCATGGGGCGGGCGGCGCGCGCGCGGGTCGAGCGCCTCTTCCAATGGGATCAGGCGGCGGCGAAGCTGGTCGACGTCTTCGAGGAGGTCATCGATGCTGCTGACGGTCGATCTCGAGCGGCTTGACGTCCGGCCGGGCCATCGCCTGCTCGACGCGGGCTGCGGCGAGGGCCGACACTGCTTCGGCAGCCTCTCGCGTGGCGCGTCCGTCGTCGGGCTCGACCTCGACTTCGACGCGATGCGCGATGCCTCGAAGAGCCTGAAGCGGCGCGGTCGCGAGCAGGGACGCCTCGGCGCCATGCTGCAGGGCGATGCCTTCCACCTGCCCTTCGCGAACGGGAGCTTCGACCGGATCATCTGCTCCGAGGTCATGGAGCACGTCCACGACTACCGAGCGGCGGCACGGGAGCTCGCCCGGGTCGCCCGGCCGGGAGCGCGGATCGCCGTCACGATCCCGACTGCCACGAGCGAGCACCTCTACCTGCGGCTCGGGGACGAGTACTTCGAGAGTCCGGGCGGACACATCCGGATCTTCCGCCCCCGCGACCTGGCCGAGGGGCTGGCCGCCGCGGGCTTCGACGTCGAGGGCTGCGGCTTCGCCCATGGCTTCCACACGCCCTACTGGGTGCTGCGCTCCGTGATGCACCTCCCGGACGCGGACCGCAGTCGACTCGTGCGCGGCTACCGCGAGTTCCTGATCCGGGCGACGGCGTCTACGTGGATGGCGCGGCTCGAACGGGTCCTGAACTACGTCTGTCCGAAGAGCGTGATCCTCTACGGCACCAAGCGGACGGAGGCCGCCCGCCTCGCCGCACCGATCGCCGCGCGGGCGGCCTGAACGCGATGGACGAGCGGCCGCTGCGCATCGCGTTCGTGGCCTACCGGGGCAACATGAACTCCGGGGGTCAGGGGATCTACCTCTGGTTCCTCGCGCGCGAGATGGCGCGACTCGGCCACGAGGTGGACGTCTTCGTCGGCCCGCCCTACCCGGACCCGATGCCCTTCGCCCGGGTGGAGCAGCTGCCCAACCAGCAGTTCTGGGCGAAGTGGGTCCTGAACCAGACCGACCAGATCGTGCCCCGGGAGCGCCCGCTCCAGGTCCTCTCGCCGCTCAACTTCTACGAGCTCGCCGCCAGTCGGATCGGCTTCCTGCCCGAGCCCTTCGCCTTCAGCGTGCGCGCCTTCCGTCGTCTCGCCGCCCGGCTGCGGAGCGGACGACGCTACGACGTCGTCCACGACGTGCAGTGCCTCGGTTACGGCCTGCTCGGACTGCGCGCGTTGGGTCTGCCGGTCGTGACGACGGTGCACCATCCGCTCACCGTCGATCGACGGGCGTCCTTCGTGCGGGACGAGACGCTCAAGGAGGCGATCGGGACGATGAAGTTCTACCCGATCGGCATGCAGGCCTTCGTCGCGCGGCGGCTCGACCGGGTGCTGACCTCGTCGGAGGTGAGCGCGCGCCAGATCGTGCAGGACTTCGGGGTGTCGCCTTCGCGCCTGCGCAACGTCCGCAACGGACTCGATACGAGCCTCTTCCGACCCGATCCGAGCGTTGCGAAGGCGGAGCGCGAGCTGCTCTGCGTGGGACGCTCGAGCGACCCGAACAAGGGCGTCCGGACCCTCATCCGGGCGCTCGCGCTGCTGCCGTCCGACGTGCGACTCACCCTCGTCGACGACGACTCCCCGGACAACCGCGTGCGGAAGTGGGCGCGCGAGGTCGGCGTGCTCGACCGGATCACGCTCACGGGACGCGTCGCTTCGGCCGAGCTCGTGCGACGCTACACCCGAGCGACGATCGTGGTCGTCCCCTCGCGCTACGAGGGCTTCGGCCTGCCTGCGGTCGAGGCGATGGCCTGCGGCACGCCGGTCGTCGCCTCGCGGGCCGGGGCGCTGGCGGAGGTCATGGACGCGACGGGCGGCGGTCTCACCGCGCCGCGCGACGACCCGCAGGCCCTCGCCGCCGCGATCGGTCGTCTGCTCGACGACGTCGAGGCCCGCACGCTGATGGCGAAGCGGGGACGCGAGCGCGTGCTCGAGCTCTACGCCTGGCCGCGCATCGCCGCGTCGACGGCCGGGATCTACCGCGAGGTCGTCGACGAGGTGCTTCGCGGACGCCCGACGAGCACGATCACGTCCGCGAGCGTCGGATAGCGTCGGGCCAGCGCGTCGAGGGCACGCAGACCCGCTTCGACCAGCGACTTCGGCAGACCGCCGACGAGCGTCGCCCAGCCCGGCATGCCCCAGCCGATCGAGATGCCGAGGACCCGTTCGATCTCGAGATGCCGCGCCGCCTGCTCGCGCATCAAATCGAGCTCGTAGCGGGTGAAGTGATCGCTCGGCGTGTCGTAGCCCCGCCGCCCTCGCAGCGGCGGCCAGCCGAGCCAGTCCTCGCGCAGCTCGTCGACCGCCCGGGTCATGCGGCAGGCGAGCGAGTCGAAGTTCGCGATCGCGAGCACCACCCGACCATCGCGCCGCGTCACCCTCGCCATCTCCGCGATCGCCGCCTCGGGGTCGTCGAAATGATCCATCGCGCCCTTGCAGAAGGACGCATCGAAGCTGTCGTCCGCGAAGGGCAACGCGTCCGCCCAGCCCCGCACCCAGACCGGCGCCGCGGCGCCGGGCGCCCGAGCATCCCGCCCGAAGGCCTCGGCCATCGCGATCATCCGCCCCGACGGCTCGGCGCCGACGACGCGCGCGCCGCTCCGCGCGAGGGCGACCGAGTCCTGACCCACGCCGCTCGCCACGTCGAGAACGACGCGCCCGACCGAAGCGCAGGTGGCGTCGAGCGTCGCCTCGGTCATGCGCGCGAAGAGGTATTCGCTGTCCGGCGTGAGACTCGTCGGAATCACGTCGCTCATGTCCCGGTCGAGGTCCACCACGCGCATGGCGCGCACGGTAGCAGGCAGACCCGCACCCGGGCGGGCCCGCCCGCTTCATTCGCGCCCGAGCGCGTCGCGGATCGCCGTGCGCAGCTCGACGTCGTCCCAGGGCTTGCCCAGCACGGCCGACGGCTGCGCGTTCGCGAGGGCCTCGGCCGGGATCCCGCCCGTATGGCCGCTGAGCAGGATGCGCCCGGTCGCCGGCCAGCGGGCGCGGACCAGCGCGAGCAGCTCGATGCCGCTCGGTCCGGGCATGCGATGGTCCGTGATCACGAGGTCGATGGCTTCGCGTTCGAGGCACGCGACGGCGCTCGCGGCACGATCCGCGGTCCGCAGCTCGAGGCCTTCGCGCCGGAGCCCCCGCTGCAGGGCGGCGAGCACGCTGGGCTCGTCGTCGACCAGCAGCACCGTCGGCCGATCGCTCGGCATCGCGGGCTAGGCCTCCGTCCGCGCGTCGGCGTCGTCCGCGCGGACGGATGCGGCATCGGCCGACGTGGATGGGGACACCGGCAGGCGCACCTCGAAGGTCGAGCCCCTTCCGGGCTCGCTCTCGACGGTGATCCGCCCGCCGTGGCGCTCGATGATCGCGAAGGAGGTCGAGAGTCCGAGCCCGGTGCCGGCGCCGACCGGCTTGGTCGTGAAGAAGGGCTCGAAGATCCGCGTCCGATCGGCCTCGGCGATCCCGACCCCGGTATCCGAGATCCGGACGACGATCTGGTCGCCCTCGTGCGCCGTCTCGAGTCGGATCACGCCCGGCTCCCGGTCCCCGCGCGCCTCGATCGCCTGCTGCGCATTCACCAGCAGGTTCATGAAGACCTGCTTGAGCTGCATGGGGTAGGCGTCGATCTCGGGCAGCTCGGCGTAGTGCTTCTCGAGCACGACCGTGTGCTTCATCATCGTGTGCACGATGTTGGCCGTCGAGTCGAGGGCCTGGTTCACGTCCGAGGGTGTGCGCTCCGGCGGATCGGCGCGCGAGAAGTCGCGCAGGTCCTTCACGATGTGCCGGATGCGCTCGGCGCCTTCGCCGGACTCGAGCAGCGCCTTCTCGAAGTCGGTACGCACGTAGTCGAGGTCGATCTCCTTCGAGATCGCGCCGACGTCCGCCGCGGCGGCGCGCAGCGCCTCGCGATCCTCGGTCCCCGCCGCCTCCACCAGCCGCGTCATCGCATCGAGAACCCGATTCAGGTCCGCCAGGTACTCGACCATCTGGCGCAGGTTCGCGTGGATGAACCCCATCGGGTTGTTGACCTCGTGGGCGAGGCCCGCGGCGAGCTGCCCGATCGACGCCATCTTCTCCGTCTGGCGGACCTGCTGCTCGAGCTCCTTGATCTCCGAGAGGTCCTGGAACACGGCGACGACGCCCCGCGAGCGACCGTCGGCATCCAGCCGCGGCGAGCACGAGACGCCGACGGGGATCCAATGACCATCCCCGCGCTGCAGCATCGTCTCCGCCCCGCGACTCCGCGTGCCGTCCGCGAGACAGCGCTCGATCGGATTCGTCTCCTCGAGCGCGCCCGACGCCGGCGCCGCGAACCAGTCGCCGATCGCGCGGCCGACGAGCTCGATGCCGGGGCTCCCCAGGATCCGCTCCGCGGCCGGGTTCGCGAAGCTGATCCGCCCGTCCGGGCCCACCACGATCAAGGCGCTGTTGACGTTCTCGATGATGTCGCGCGTGTCACGCCGCAGGGCATCGAGCCGCTCCGACAGCCACTCGCTCTCGGTCACGTCGGAGACCAGCAGCAACATCCGTCCGGCATCGCCGAGCCTCCGCTGCCGGACCTCGTAGGCGCGCGCCTCGGCGCCCCCCGCCTCGACACGGACGAGCTCGATCGAGTGGTGCGCGCCCCCGTCGATCGTCCGCGCGCCGCGCTCGATCGCTTCGACCAGCTCCGCGGGCACCCGCGCCTCCACGAACTCCGAGGCCCCTCCCGATGCGCTCGTCGGGATCGCCTCCCCTCGCGAGGGAAAGAGCAGATCGAACTCGGGATTCGCGGCCACCACGAGGCCATCGGCGTCGAGCACGGCCAGCGCGGCGGGCATCTCGGTGACCACGGCGGCGTAGAGATCCTCGAGCCAACGGATCCGGTCCTCGGCGGCCCGTTGCCGTCGCGCACTGCGCGATCGACGCACCTGCTCGAGCAGGACGACCGGCAATACGGCCTCGTAGTCGGGCCCGAAAGCGATGCAGTCCGCGGCGCCGACGCGGAAGGCGGCCAGCGCCTCGTCCTCCTCACCCTCACCCACGACCACGACCGTCGGCGGCGCCTGGACCGGCAGCGCAGCGAGCAGCCCGGCCGTCCGCGTCTCCCCGAGTCGGTCGAGCAGCACGAGGTCGACGGACCCGTCCGTGCAGCAGGCCGCCAGCGAGGCGGCGGAATCCGCGCGGATCAGCTCGACCGGATCCCCGAGCCGGGCCAGCCCGGCCGTGGTCTCGACGGCGACCGGCGGCGGCCCGTCCTCGCTCCGCCAATCCGCCCGGTCCGCGGCCACCACGACGACCCGGATCACGCCGAGTCGCAGCGCCGCCGTCGACTTCCGGGCCTCGGAGTCCGCGTGGGTCATGGCCTGGAACGAATGCTCCCGTCGGGTGGTCCGAACACCCGAGCAGCGCCAGCGGGGGCCGCGGAAAGTAGCCGATCCGCCGCGGCCGATCATCCGAACGCCTGTCGCGACCCGAAGCGTTCTCCTACACTGCGCGCGCCCCCTCCGCCGTGCGGAGATCACCCTGCAGAAGCCCCACGTCCTCGTCGTCGACGACGAAGAGCTCTATCGCCGCGCGATCGAGCGCATCCTGAAGCGCGTCGGTCACGATGTGTTGATGGCCCGGGACGCCTCCGAGGCCCTGCAGCACCTCGCCAGCGAACGCGTCGGCCTCGTCCTTTGCGACGTGCAGATGCCGGGCCTGAACGGCATCGAGCTGGTCCGCCAGATCCGGGAGCTCGAGCCCGATCTGCCCTGCATCGTGATGACCGGGTACAACACGCCCGAGAAGTCCGTCGAGGCCCTGCGCGCCGGCGCCTACTGGTACCTCGAGAAGCCCTTCGAGCACGAGCGCCTCGACGTCGTGCGCAGCCTCGTCGACCAGGCCCTCGAGCACGGCCGCCTCAAGTCCGAGAATCGCCTGCTGCAACGCCAGCTCCGTTCGCGGCACAAATTCGACAGCATCATCGGCAAGAGCGACAGCCTCGGTCGGACGCTCTCGGTCGTCGAGCGGATCGCCGACACCGAGAGCACGGTGCTGATCACGGGTGAGAGCGGCACGGGCAAGGAGCTGGTCGCCCGCGCCCTGCACTTCAACAGCCGCCGCGCCGACCGGATGCTCGTGACCGTGAACTGCGGCGCGATCCCCGAGGAGCTGCTCGAGTCGGAGCTCTTCGGCCACGTGAAGGGGGCCTTCACGAACGCCGTCGCCCATCGCGAGGGCCGCTTCGCCGTGGCGCACGGCGGCACGATCTTCCTCGACGAGATCGGGGACATGAGCCCGAACCTGCAGGTGAAGCTGCTGCGCGTGCTGCAGGAGCGGACCTTCGAGCCGGTCGGCTCCTCGAAGACCGTCAAGGTCGACGTGCGCGTGATCGCCGCGACCCATCAGAACCTGCAGAAGCTGATCCGGGAAGGCCGCTTCCGCGAGGATCTGTTCTACCGGCTGAACGTGCTGCCCGTCGAGGTGCCGGCGCTGCGCGATCGCATCGACGATCTGCCGCTGCTCGTGCACCACTTCCTCGACGTCGCCCGGCAGGAGCGAGGCTCCCGGGTCGCGGGCATCACCGACGACGCGATGCAGCGCCTGATGGACTACCACTGGCCGGGCAACGTGCGCGAGCTCGAGAACCTGACCGAGCGGCTCACGGTGCTCGTCGGCGAGGGCGAGATCGAGGTCGAGGACCTGCCGGATCACGTCCGCGCGGCCCCGATCACGCGGAGCTGGGCGCCTCGAGTCCCCTCGACCGGACTCGACTTCAACGAGGTCGTCGGGCGCTTCGAGTCGGACCTGATCGGGCAGGCCCTCGAGCTCACGCATTGGAACAAGAACCGGGCGGCGGGCCTGCTGGGTCTGAACCGCACGACGCTGCTCGAGAAGATCAAGAAGCGCGGTCTCACCCCGCCCGAGCCCGAAGACTAGGCTCGCCCCACCCGCTCCGTCGCCGGCTCGCCCGGCGGCCCCTGCGCGATCGGCCCTCGCGGTCGGCGCCGCCTCGTCGCGACGAATCCCGTTCGCGCGCGGTCCGCAGCACACGCGCGGATTCCGATCCGACGCGAACCGATCCGTGCGGTGTCGTTCGGATCCGAACCGTTCTGCAACGCCCTGCGCGGGCGAGCGTCGGGCGCTTGACGGTTCTGCGCAGGCGCTGCCGCCGCTGCCGCCGCGATTGGCATGCCGTCGACGAAAAAACATGCGCAGCCGTCGCGGGTCGTGCCGAAGCGAATCTTTAGGAATTTCAAAGAGTTTTCGCCCCCCCGCGGAAGTCCTTTCCGGCCGAGTCCGATTTCTCCGGTCTTTTCCCCAAGATTCCGCGCCGCTTGGCACGTCCCCTGCTTTGTCCGTCTCCCATCACGCGCCGGATGGACGGATCCGCCGGCTCACCAACGACTGCAGGCAAGCACGCACGGGCCGCAAGCACGACGGGCGGACACATGGCGGACAAGATGGGGGACCCGATCGAGATGGAGACGCTTCTCCGCGAAGCCAAGGAACGGCACAACGAGATTCCCGCGACGCTCAAGGAGGACATCGTCCTCGAGCACACGCCCCTGATCCGGTACATCGTGAACCGCATCGCAGTCCGCCTCCCTTCCCACATCGACCTCGACGACCTGCACAACACGGGCGTGATCGGCCTGATGGATGCGATCGAGAAGTACGACCCCGAGAAGAACTGCAAGTTCAAGACGTATGCGGAGTTCCGGATCAAGGGCGCGATCCTCGACCAGCTCCGCTCCCTCGACTGGGTGCCGCGCAGCGTGCGTCAGAAGGGCCGCAAGCTCGAGAAGGCCTACGGCGAGGTCGAGCAACGCCTCGGTCGCTCGGCGAACGAGGAGGAGGTCGCCGACAGCCTCGGCCTCGAGCTCGACAAGTTCCACACGCTGATCAACCAGGTGCGTGGCATCTCGCTCGTGAACCTCGAGGAGATCCGCGGCACGAACTCCGATGGCGATCGGTCGGGCACCTTCGCCGACATCATCGAGGACGTGCACTCGGAGAACCCCTTCGCCTCCCTCAAGCTGATGGAGACGAAGCACGTCATCTCGGACACGATCGGCTCGCTCCCCGAGAAGGAGCGCCTCGTGATCTCGCTCTACTACTACGAAGATCTCAACATGAAGGAGATCGGAAACATCCTCGGCATCACCGAGTCGCGGGTCTGCCAGATCCACACGAAGGCGGTCATGCGCCTGCGCTCGAAGCTGAAGGGGATGGTCGACCGCTGAGACCCGCGCGGGCCGCGGAAGCGCCCCGGTCCCGCGCCTCGGCGATCAGCCGTCGGCCTCGCAGCGCACCAGCAACACGGTGACGTTGTCGAGGCCGCCGGCGCCGTTCGCCCGCGCGATCAGATCCGAGGCCGCGGCCTCGAGATCCTCGGCCTCGGCGAGTCGCCGGGCGATCTCCTCGTCGGACACGTGGGTCGTCAGACCGTCCGAGCAGAGGATGAACACGTCGCCGGCCTGGGGCGTCATCTCGGCGAGGTCCGGCTCCGTACGCGGGCGCACGCCGAGCGCCCGGGTCAACACGTGCCGATGCGGATGCGCGCGAGCATCCGCCTCGCTGATCTCCTGCCGGCGGAGCAGCTCGGCGACGATCGAGTGGTCGTCGGTCAGTCCGCGCAGGCGGCCGCGCCGGAGCACGTAGGCCCGGCTGTCACCGACGTGGGCCAGCGCGAGCCGCTCCCCACCAAAGAGCATGCCCACGAACGTCGTGCCCATACCGGCGAGCTCTTCGTTCGCCTGGGCCGCGTTCAGGATCTCCCGATTCGCACAGGCGACCGCGTGGCGCAGGCGCTCGGCGAGCGGGACCGTCGCGCCCTGGAGCGCCTCGATCGCCCGGATGGCCCCATCGCAGGCGAGCTGGCTGGCGACCTGCCCCGCCTTGTGCCCGCCCATGCCGTCCGCGACCAGAAAGAGCCCGAGCTCCGGGACGATCGCGTAGCGGTCCTCGTTGGCCTGGCGCCTCATCCCGACGTGCGTGCTGGCCGCGGAGCGAAGGAGCATCCGGGGTCCTCTCCTCGGGCTCCGCGTAACGGGAGCCCCGGGTGCGCCTATCGGAGCCGGTCTCGCGCCGCTTGATCGCGCGGCCCGGCCTTTCCCTCAGGCATGTGCAAAAAACCATTCAATCACCGGCAAGATGGAGACGATAGGAGCCACGAGCGGTACGCTGATCGGCGTCCGGGCCCATGGGTCCGGGACGGGGGGGACCATGCCCAAGACGCTTCTGCTGGCCGACGACTCCGTCGTGATCCAGAAACTCGTGGGACTGTCGTTCGCGAACGAGGACGTCACGATCGTCGCGACCGACAACGGCGACGATGCCGTCGCCAGGGCCCGGGAGATCACGCCCGACGTGGTGCTGGCCGACGTCGTGATGCCCGGCCTCTCGGGCTACGAGGTCTGCGAGGCGATCAAGCGCGAGCCCGCCCTCGCCCACGTCCCCGTCCTGCTCCTGACCGGAACCTTCGAGGCCTTCGACGAGGCCCGCGCGACCCAGGCCGGCGCCAACGGACACATCACGAAGCCCTTCGAGGCCCAGGCCCTGGTCCAGCGCGTGACCGAAGTGATGCGGAGCGCGGAGCGCGCGCCGCGACCGGCACCCGGCGCGGCGTCGGCCGCGACAACCGGCACGACCGCCGGCACGACCGCCGGCAATGCCGCGAGCGACGACTTCGACTTCTTCGACAACGATCTCACCGCGCTCGCGTCGCCCGACACGACCGCGCGACAGACCGAGGCCGCCTGCCAGGATGCGTCGTCGAGCCTCGACGTCACGCCTTCGATCGACGCCGACGCGGAGGTCGGCGATGGACTGGACGCCGACGCGCTCTCGGGCGGCAACTTCTTCGGCGACCCGGGTGAGGCCGAGGCCGACCCCTTCGAGACCGTCGGCACGATGGCCCTGGGCGACTCCCTCTCCGGCGAGGCGGCCGGAGCACGGCCGAGCGCAAAGACGGCGGTGACCCCGCCCACCGCGGCCGCACCCGCTCCGAAAGCCCTGCCCGATCCCACCCCGCTGGCCGCGGACGACTTCGATTCGGACGACTTCGGCGTCGGCGCCGTGGAGCTCGAGACCGACGACGATCCGCTCGCGGATCTGTCGGCGGACCTCGACGGCGACGATCCGCTCGGCCTCGACGAAGCGATGAGCGCGTCCTCCTTCGATCTCGACATGGGACTCGACGACGCGGAGCGCGACGAGCCGGGCGAAGCGACGGTCTACGTGCCGCCGCCCCTGCCCCCTGCGGCGGCGCCTCGACCGCCGGCGGTCCCCACGGCGGCGCCCGTCGCCACGCCCGCTGAGGCCGTGCGCGTGCACGCCCCGACGACGGGCATCGCGAGCGACGCCGCGACCGCACGCGTCCCGCTCGCACCGCCGGCCGCGACGCCGGAGCCCGACAGCGACTTCGCCTTCGGCTCCTCGGCCTCGCCGGTCGTGACCGATCTCGACGCGGACCTCGCTGCGAATACGTCGGACGGCCCCGCCGCGATGCCGCCCGCAAGCGACTTCGCCCTGGATCCGGCCACGTCCGTCGGCGCCCCGACGCGCGCCTTCGAGCTGCCGACCGCGCCCGAGCGCATCGATCTCGGTCCGACCAGCGTCTCGAGCGAGGATCTCGACTTCGCCTTCGACGTCTCGGAGCAGGTGCCCGTCGACGAGGCCGGCGATCCGCTCGGAGACTCCTTCGCCAGCTTCGCGGATCTCGTCTCGCCGGAGTCCTCCTTCGATCCGCTGCAGGCACCCGTCGGAGACGCACCGACCGTCGTCGCCGACTACGACGTCTCCTCCGGTGACCTCGCCGAGGCGAGCGCGCAGCCCGTCTTGCCGGTCGTCGCCGCGGCCCCGCGACCCACGCCGATGGCCACGCCGAACGCGCTTCGCGAGCCCGAACCCGTGACGATCGACGAGGCGGAAGACGCGCAGGAGGCCGAACCGGCCTTCGCCGCGCCGCCGCCGCAGGATCGCATCGCGCCGGCGACCAGCGAGCCTCTCGACCTCGACGTCTCCGACGAGTTCGAGGAGCCCGACGCATTCGGCGCCGACACGCCCTCCGAGCCGGTCGAGACGGGCCGCATCTCGGATCTCTCGCCGGTCATGGAGCAGCGCATCCACGAGACGCTCGAGAAGGTCGCGTGGGAGGCCTTCTCCGACCTCTCCGAGACGATCGTGAAGCAGGTCCTCGCCCGCGTGGAGCAGATCGCCTGGGAGGTGATCCCGGAGATGGCCGAGACCCTCGTGCGCGAAGAGATCCGCCGCATGAAGGGCGACGAGGACTGAGTCCGGCCCGGGAGCGGGCTGCGATAGACTGCCGGGCCGATCGCCACCGATCCGCCCGGAGTCGCCCTCGATGACCGCCCATCCGCCGCCGCGACGCAAAGCGAGGCCCGCGCCCCGCTCCGTCTCCCTGCCTGCACGCGAGCGCTGGCAGCCGCTGCTCGACCTGGCGCTCGCCGAGGACGTGGGCGCAGGCGACCTGACGAGCGACCTCACCATCGAGCCCGGACGTACAGGCCGCGCCCGGATCGAGGCACGCGAGGAGCTCGTCGTCTGCGGCCTGGCGATCGCGCGCGCCGTATTCGAGGCCGTCGATCCGCAGCTGCGGATCGAGCAGCCGCATGCAATCGCGGATGGCTGCGACGTGGGGCCCGGCGAGGTCCTGATGCGGATCGATGGCGCCTACGCGTCGATCCTGACCGCGGAGCGCACGGCGCTCAACTTCCTCGGCCGGCTCTGTGGCGTCGCGAGCCAGACGCGCCGGCTGGTCGAGCGCGTATCCGACCTCGCGGTCGATCTCGTCGACACCCGCAAGACGACCCCCGGCTGGCGGCATCTCGAGAAGTACGCGGTCGCCGTCGGCGGCGGCGTGAACCATCGCGTCGGGCTCTACGACGCGGTGCTCGTCAAGGACAACCACATCGCCGCCGCGGGCAGCCTCGAAGCCGCCGTGACGCGTGCGCTCGAGGGCGCCCCGGACGGGGTCCCCGTGCAGGTGGAGGTCGAGTCCGAGTCGATGGCCGACCAGGCCGTCGCGCTGGGCTGTCGCTTCCTGCTGCTCGACAACCTCGACCCGGCCACGATCGCGCGCATCGTCGACCGGCACGCGCCGGGCGTCCTGCTCGAGGCCTCGGGCGGCATCGGGCCAGCGAACCTGCGGGCCTTCGCCGAGACCGGCGTCGCGCGCATCTCGATGGGCGCCCTCACCCACTCGGTCCGCTGCGCCGACGTCGCCCTCGAGGTCGACCTGCTGCCGCCCGGGACCGAGGCCGAAGCAGACCGGTCGCGGCGCACGCCATGAGTCGTCGACGCGAGTCCGACGCGACACCGCCCGGAGCGAGCGCGGCCGTGGCGGCCGCACTCGACGCCACGAGCGGTCCGGGGGCGATCCTGCAGGCCCTGCGCGCCCACCCGGATGTCGCGCTCTCGGGCGAAGGGCTCTCGCAGGCGCTGGGGGTCTCGCGCGCGCAGGTCTGGAAGCACGTCGGCACGCTGCGCCGAAGGGGCTACCGCATCGAAGGCGAGCCGGGCGGCGGCTACCGGCTGCGCGGGGCGCCCGATCGCCTCTACGCCGAGGAGGTCCAGAACGGACTCGCCACAGGCTGGCTCGGCCGCCGCTACCTGCATCTCGACGACACGGACTCGACCAATCGCGTCGCCTTCGACCTCGGGCGCGACGGCGAGCCGGCGGGCACGGCCGTCGTCGCCGAGCGGCAGAGCGCGGGGCGTGGCCGCCTCGGCCGGAGCTTCTTCTCGCCGCCGCACACGAATCTCTACACGTCATTGCTGCTGCGCCCGACGGGATCGATCGCGGACGCGCCCACGCTGATCCTGGGAGCCGCGGTCGCCGTCGCCGAGACCGTCGCGGACTTCCTGGGCGACGAGTCCCTCGTCGAGATCAAGTGGCCGAACGACGTGCTGATCCGCCGCCGCAAGACCTCGGGCATCCTGATGGAGAGCAGCGCCGAGGGGGCCCGCCTGGCCTTCGCCGTGCTCGGGATCGGCGTCAATCTCAACGTCGACCGCGATCTCTTCCCCGACGAGTTCCGCTCCCACGCGACGAGTCTCGCGAGCGAGCTCGGCGCTCCCGTCGATCGCGTGGCCTTCACGCGCCGACTCTTCGAGGCCCTCGAAGACCAGCTCGACCGTCACGCCGCGGGCGGCTTCGAGGCGCTCCGCCCGCGCTTCGAGTCCTTCTTCCGCATGCGGGGCGAGCCGGTCGGCGTGCTGGAGATGGCGGGCCGACGACTCGACGGCGTGGCCCTCGGCATCGCACCGGACGGCGCCCTCGAGGTCGAGGTGGGCGCGGGGCCGCGACGGGGCGAGGTCGTGCGGGTCATGGCGGGCGACGTCACCCTCGCGAAGACACACGCGGATCCGACGGCGACGGCGTCCGCGGACGCGCTGGCGAAGGCGCCCCCCGACGCGCGATGATTGGGCGCGCCGGCGCGAGGCCGGCCGCGGCGCCCCGCTGCGCTGCCCCTGCAACCCCCGAGCGCGCACCCGGAGCTCCTGCTCGGGCCGCGTCGCCGGTTCGAGGTGGAGAGTCTTGAGCGAGCCGGTCCTCCTGGTCATCGACGTCGGCAACACGAACGTCTCCCTCGGCGTCTTCGACTACCACGACGGCGAGGGCCGCCTCGCCCAGCATTGGCGCCTCTCGACCCATCGCGAGCAGACCTCCGACGAGGTCGTGATCTCGTTGATCACGCTCTTCGCGAGCGAGGGCCGCAAGACGGACGAGATCACGGACGTGATCCTGTCGAGCGTCGTGCCCCCCGTCGTCCCGATCTGGGAGCGCGTCTCGAGCAAGCTCTTCGGCCGACCGCCACAGATCGTCGGACCGGGCATCCGGACCGGTATGCCGGTCCGCTACGAGAACCCGCACGAGGTCGGCGCCGACCGGATCGTCAACGCGGTCGCCGCCTACGAGCTCTTCGGCGGCCCGATCATCGCCGTCGACTTCGGCACGGCCACGACCTTCGACTGCATCTCGGAGCGCGGCGAGTACCTCGGCGGCGTGATCTGCCCGGGCGTCCACATCTCGATGGAGGCCCTCTTCGAACGTGCCTCGAAGCTCCATCGCGTCGAGATCGCGCGTCCCCGGACCGTGATCGGACGGACGACGACCGCGGCTCTGCAATCGGGGCTCCTCTACGGCTACGCGGGCATGGTCGACTCGATGATCGCCCGCATCCGCGAAGAGCTGGGCGCGGAGGCCCGGGTCGTGGCGACCGGCGGCCTCGCCCGTCGGATCGCCTCGGAGAGCCGCGCGATCGAGCAGGTCGCCCCCTTCCTCACGCTGGACGGCCTCCGCATCCTGTTCGAGAAGAACCGGAGCTGAGCCCGGGATCCGCGCCTCGCGCGCGCCGCACCGGCATCAAGTCGGCCTCCTCCACGGCCGATGCACTCTGCGCGTCGCGCCGGCGCCGCGGCCCAGTCGCGCCACCGGCCCGGGGCGAGTCATTTTCAACACGGCCAGGTCCGGGTCCGGACGGCCGGTGGAGGACCGAGCCCGTTGGCCGACGCTCCCTCGAGCACTCGCAAGGTCAAGCTGCGGCTCTCGCCCCAGGCCGAGAAGTACGCGCGCCGGGATGCGCCCGTCGAAGCGCGGCGCATGGCCGCACGCGGCGCCCTGCCCCTCGAGCCGACCGAGCTGGCGACCGTGCTGCTCGTGCTCGCCAACGATCCCGATGCTTCCGTCAAGGAGACCGCCCGCGCGAGTCTCGAAGGCCTGCCGGAGCACGTCCTCAAGACCGTCCTGACCGGCCCTGCGCATCCCGCCCTGCTCTCGTTCCTCGCCCACGTCCACAAGGAGACGGAGAAGTGGTGCGAGGCGATCGCACTCAATCCGGCCGCAGACGATGCGACGGTCGCCTGGCTCGCCACGCTTCCGCACCCCCGCGTCGTCGATATCATCAGCCAGAACCAGGAGCGGATGATGCGTCACGAGGAGATCGTCGACGCGCTCGGCGCGAACCCGCTCACGGGCCGCGCCGTGATCGAACGGATCCTGGGCTTCCTCGGCCTCGAGGAGCGGGAGACGGTCGAGGACGACGACGAGACGCTCGACGAGGACGAGGCGGAGGCCGCGGTTCGAGAGCTGCTCGGCGGGGAGATGGGCGAGATCGCGAAGCTGCTCGCCTCCGAGAAGGACGAGGACGTCGACGAGGAGATCGAGGGCAGCCTCTACGCCGCGATCCAGAAGATGACCGTGATGCAGAAGATCAAGCTGGCCCGCGTCGGCGGCAAGGAGGCCCGGGCGCTGCTCATCAAGGATCGCAATCGCATCGTCTCCTCCTCCGTCCTCGGCAGCCCCAAGCTCACGGAGACCGAGGTCGTGGGCTTCGCCCAGAGCCGCTCGCTCTCGGACGAGCTCCTGCGGATCATCGCGAGCAACCGGGACTGGACCAAGAACTATCAGATCAAGCTCGCGCTCGTCACGAATCCCAAGACGCCGACGCCCCAGGCGCTGAAGTTCCTCAACTACCTCCAGGACAAGGACCTGCGCTCGCTGATGAAGAGCCGCGACGTCTCCAACAACGTCAGCGCCCAGGCCCGCCGGCTGCTCACGAAGAAGGGGAAGATCTGATGCCCGAGGTCCACGCACGCATCCTCTTCTGGGGCATCGCCGGCGCCGGCACGACGACGACGCTCCGGACGATCCATGCGAAGCTGCGGCCCGAGCTGCGAGGTGATCTCCGGCGGGAGCCCACACGGCTCGACCCGACGGTGCAGTACGAGGTGCTGCCGATCACGCTCGGGGACGTGGGCGGCGTGGCGACCCACATCGAGCTGGTCGCCGTGCCCGGCTCGCCCGAGCACGCCATGACCCGCAAGCAGCTCCTCGACGGTGTCGACGGCATCGTGCTCGTGCTCGACAGCTCGCCGGAACGCATCGGCGAGAACGCGCCGGCGATCGACGAGCTTCGCCAGTCCCTCGCCGCCTACGGCCATCGCCTCGACGGCTTCCCGATCGTCCTGCAGTACAACAAGCGGGACATCGCCGATCCCTTCGCGATCGAGGCCCTGCACCGCAAGATCGGCCTCGACCAGGCCGCCGTCTTCGAGACGATCGCGACCACGGGACACGGCGTGCTGGCGACCCTGACCACGATCTCGAAGCACGTCGTGCGCGCACGCCGAGCGGGTGCGACCGGCGCGCCCGCCCCGCCTGCGGCACCGGCTCGACCGGCGACGGTTCCGGCCGGGATCGGTACGGCGCAGCCGCCGTCCGAGGTCGGCACCGCCCGGACGGCTGCCGAGCTCGAGGACCTCTCCGGCAGCTCCCACGACGTGCTCGAGGCCGCGATCCTCGCCGAAGGCGAGAACGAGGGCCTCGACGACGTGGCGGAGGCGGTCGCCCTCGACTTCGCCGACGCGACCCAGCCCGACTGGCAGGCGGTCGCCGGCGAGACGCAGAAGCCCGAGGCCGGACTGGGGGCCGCGCTGCGCGTCGTCTCGGCGGGTCAGCCCGAGGTCCAGGCGGACGGCACGTTGTGTCTGCCGCTCGTGCTCGGCGACGAGGACGGACGGACGCGGAGCCTCGTGCTCTCGCTGCGACTGGATGCGCTGGTCGGGGACGGCGGCGACTGATGCGCCGCCGACTCGGCATCTGGGGTGCTTCCGACGAGTCCCTGCGGCTCCTCCAGCTGCTCGCCGCGAATCCCGAGGTCGAGATCGGCCGCGTCCACGATCGCGACGTGCCGGGCGCCCTCGAGCGGGCCCGGCGGATCGGGGGCGGACTCGCCAAACGCGTCGCCCCCCTGCTCGTCGACGATCCCGAGGCCTTCTTCGACGGACCGCGCTACGACGCGATCATCGACTCCGAGGGCGACTTCACGAGTCACGCGCCCACCGGCCCGCGCGACGCCCTCCAGGTCGTCACGCCGCTGACCGCGCGCCTGCTCTGGGGCTACGGCGTCGCACCCCGGGACCGCAAGGCCGAGCTGCTCCAGGCGCTGCACGAGGTGGTCGAGTCGGTCGACCTGACGATCGAGGCCGACGCCCTCTTCGAGCGCATGCTCGAGATCGCGGTCGGCGTGACGGGCGCCGAGGGGGGGAGCCTGATGCTGCTCGATCCCGAGAGCCGGACGCTGCGCATTCGCGTCGCCCAGGGCGTCGAGCCGGAGCTCTGGCCGAAGATCCGGGTCGCGCTGGGTCAGGGCATCTCGGGGCGCGTCGCCGCGGAGGGAAGACCGATCCGGCTCCACGGCCGGGCGGATTCGGCAGAGTACGACCTCGTGCGCGACCGGGTCGACGTGGAGTCCGCGCTCTGCGTGCCGCTGATCCACGAGGGCCGCGTGCTCGGCGTGCTGAACGTGCATCACGCGACCCGCCCGGACGTCTTCGGCGAAGAAGACCTCCGCTTCATGGAGCAGCTCGCTCAGCTCGACGCGCAGATCATCGCGCGCGCCCAGGCCCACGCGGCGCTGCGCAGCCAGGCCGCGCGCTACGACGCCGTGCGCGAGGTCGCGCGCGTGCTGCGCGGCCCCGCGCTCCTCGCGGATCGACTCCAGGAGTTCTGCCGCTTCGTCGCCGGGCGTGCCGGCACGGGCGTGGCCCATCTCTACCTGCGCGAGCCCGACGGAACGCTGCGCCTCGCGGCGACGTCGCTCAAGGGCGGTGGCTTCGGCGGCGAGTACCGCCTCGAGCCCGGCCTCGGCGTCGACGGCGAGGCCCTGCGCGAAGGGCGCAGCGTGCTGCTGCGCGACGAGCAGGGACGCATCGGGTATGCCGCCCTGCCGCTGATCGCGGGCGCCCAGCTCGTCGGTCTGCTCTCGATCCAGGCCGGTGATCGCGAGCGCCAGCCCCGCGGCGTGCTCGAGAGCTGGCAGGAGATCGCCGCGGCCGCCGCCGAGACGATCGCGCGCACGGAGCGCGAGTCGCGCATGGCGACCCGGGCGGAGCGCATCAACGCCATCAACGAGACCTCGATCCGGATGCTCTCCTGCAACGAGCCGAACGAGGTGGCGCGGCTCGCGACGTCGAGCGTCTCGATGATCCTCGAGGCCGACCACGCGATCCTGCGTCTCCAGGATCCGACGACCCGGCGTTATTCGATCCGATCCTACTTCGGCGCGGCCGACGGGGCGGCGCAGGAGGCGCTCTTCCAGCTCGACAAGGCGGTGACCCGCGAGACGCTACGCCGGCGCACGCCGCACCTCGTGCGGGACGCGAGTCAGGATGCCGGCCTGCGTGCGCTCGTCGATGGCGCCCGCTCGGTGCTGACGGCGCCCCTCAAGCGGGACGGCCACGTCGTCGGCACGCTGGCGCTCTACGACAAGGTCAGTCTCGACCGCTTCTTCGCGAGTCAGTTCGACGACGAGGACCTGCAGGTCTTCGCGCGCTTCGTCTCCTACGTCGAGCGCGCCCTCGACCACGCCCTCTCCCATCGCGAGCTCCAGCAGCACCGGAACTTCGACGAGCAGACGGGGCTGCCGAACGAGTCCTACCTCGACCAGCGGCTGCACGAGGAGATCGCCCGGGCCGCCGGCCGCGAGAACGCCCTCGCCCTCTGCGTCTGCCGACTCGAGAATCGCGAGGAGATCGAGTCCGTGGCGGGCGGTGTGCAGGTCGCGCGCGTCGTGGCGAGCCTCGCCGAGGCGCTGCGCGGGCATCTCCGCGACTTCGACGTGCTCGCCCGGATCGGTCGCGACGAGTTTGCGGTGCTGATGCCCGAGCCGGGCCGCACCCCCGGTGAGCGCGTCTTCGAGCTGGCCCGGGCGGTCGCCGACGCGGTCTCGAAGGACGAGGCGCTGAACCAGCCCGTCCGCGTCGGCCTGGCCTTCGGGTACGGCATCCATCCGGCCGACGGCGACGAGCAGGCCTCGCTCCTCGAGCACGCCCGCACGCCGCGCATCCGGATGGTCTAGTCGCCCGAGACACGATCCGCGGGCGCGAAGCGGAGGCCGGGGTCGAGCGACGTCGCCTCCTTCGCCTCGCCAGCCGGCTCGAGCAGGAAGTCGCCACGCGAGAGATAGTCGGCGTTCCCGCCCGGCGCCCAGCGAGCCCAGACCGCCCGCATCGGCGCCTCCGGATCCCGCTTCCGGCGCGCCCCGACCCGCACGACCTCGCCGGCCTCGACGGCCAGCGTGGTGCCCGCCCGCGCCTCGAGTGCGAATCCATGTGCGAGCGAGAGCCGCGCGCGACCATCGAGGACGTGCACCAGCCCGGGCCCGTCGCCCCCGAAGATCGGTCGCTCCTCGTCGCCCGGCTCGACCACGAGCTCGCCCCACTCGAAGTCGGGATGCGTGAAGATCACCCGCGCACGCACGCCCGGCTCGGCACTCTCCCAGGGAACGCCGAGGGACTCCACGAAGGCCCTCACCACGGGCCGCGCGGGCTCCCACTCCCTCGCCTCGACGAGCGCCGTGCGCATCGCGGCGAAGTCGCCGCGGCGCGAGGACTTCGGCATCGGAACGCGCATCTCGATCGGCGATACGAAGCGCGAGCGGGCCTCCCCTTCGAAGAATGCCGCCGTCAAGGAGCCACCCCGGCGTCGTCGGCGCGCCTCGAGCAGCACGGCCCGCTCCCCCTCCGGCGCCCAGCGTGCCCGCAACGCCAGCAGCGGGCCGCGCGAGACCGTGACGAAGCGATGCTCCGACAGGACGGCGTGGTGGATCGTCGTGCCCGGCCCGACGCGTCGCGTCTCGCCGTCGACGGTCCACTCCGCCTGCCCGGCGACGACGAGATGCACCTCCGGCGCGGCGGTCGCCCGGGTCGGGCGCAGCCCGCCGGGCGCCAGGGCCACCTGCGCGAGCTCGATCCCGGGCCGAGCAAAGACCACCCGCTCGCGATACACGCCCTCGAGCGCCGCTGCGGCGGCCGCCGCGGGCCCGGGTGGCGTGGACGGGTCGAAGCGCGTCGCGGCCGGAGGCGGCCCCCACGCACTCGACCCGGCCTGCGCAGCGCGCCAGTCGTCCGCCGGCAGCCGCGTCGCACAGGCCCAGGCGACACCGCCCAGCGCGGCGAGCGCGAGGAGAGCCGCCGGGACCCTACGCCTCTGCCGCCGAAGCGCCATCGCCCTACTTCCGGTAGGCCTCGATCAGGATGTCCGAGGTCTCCGGCCGCATGATGCGCGGGTCGGGCCGCTCGCCCGCCTGGAGCTGCGTCCGGACCTGGGTGCCCGAGATCGAGAAGGGCTTCTCGCCCTCGTGCCGCTCGGTCAGGTCGACCCGGCCGATGCTCTCGTAGAAGGCCGCGAAGCCGACCTTGCAGGGCTGGATGTGCAGCTCGCCGCCGAGGTTGTCGAAGATCTCGTGCGCATCGAAGTCGCCCCAGATCGCCGAGCCGTCCTCGAAGGGCGCGTCCGCGTGCTTGCGGCCGATCACGATGTCCGAGAAGCCGTAGTTCTGGCGGTAGATGCCGTGCATGACCGCCTCCGAGGGGCCGCCGTAGAACATCTTGATGTCGAGCCCGATCAGCTCGAAGACGTCCGAGATGTCGTAGCCGGCCTTCTCCCAGATCGCGGGATCCTTGTCGCCCTCGCCGAGCAGCCGCTCGCTGTGCAGCTTGCGGTAGCAGCGCATGCGCATCGCGGCGGGTACGTCGTCGCCCTTCAGCTCGCCCATCAGCGGATTCAGCACGGCGCCCGCGAAGTGCCCGGCGGCCGTCAGCTTCTCGACGCCGTAGACGAGCGCGTACTCGTGCGCCCGGTGCAGCGGGTTGCGGGTCTGGAAGGCGAGCGCCCGCTCCCACTTCCGGTCCCGGATGAAGGCGCGGGTCATGCGCGGCGAGAGCATGAACTCGCCGTACTCCTTGTTCGCGCGCTGGGGGAGCACACGGATCGAGCCGCCGATCAGCTTGGTGCGCGCATCGTTGTCGACGATGCGGCCGCCCGGATGGTCGACGCGCTCCGTGCCGTAGACGGCCTGCAGGTAGCCCTTCTTGTCCCAGTCGAAGACCTCGAGATCGTCGAGGATCGCGACGACCTCACCCTCACCGGTCTCGACGGCGCAGGCGCCCCCGCGCTTCACGCGGCCCGCCTCCTCGTCGGTCACGGGCAGCGAGATCGGGATCGTCCACGCGTAGCGCGCGCCCTTCGACAGCACGCACTTCTCGGCGATGACCCGATCGTAGGCCTCCTTCTTCATGGGACCCTCGAGCGGAGAGAGCGCGCCGTCGGCCAGGCGATGGACCGTCGCGAGGTCGGCCGAGCTGACCCGGATCGAGGGCAGACCGCCGGCCTCGGAGAGGAAGGCGGCCTTGTCCTTGAAGGGAACGATTCGATCGACGGGCTCGGCGAGGCCGCCGTGGACGGGGACGAGGTCTTTCTGGGTCATCGGCTGTGGGTCTTCTCTCGATTGGTTTTCGGTTGGCGATCGGCCGCCGTGCACACTCGGCGCTCGCATGCGGTCGCGAGGGCTCCGCGCGCCGATGCGGCCGAGGCCGATCGCGCGCGTCTCGGCCTCACCAGACCGGGAGCTCGGACCAGCCCTTCGTGACCAGCACCCGCTCCCGCTTTCCGTCGAAGGAACGCACGGCGAGGCGGCGCCTCCCGTTTCCCGCATCGATGAAGGCGACGTAGGCGCCGTCGGGCGAGACGGAGGGCATCCGTTCGTCGCTGGTCCCGGGACCGATCGGCACCCGCGTGGTCCCGTCGGGCCGCATGCGCCGCAGTCGATAGCCCGATGCCGACTCCGATGCAAACACGATCCACTCGCCGTCGGGCGTCCAGGTGGGCTCCCGACCCTTCCCGATCAGCTCCTCCCGCGAGCCGCTCTCGAGCGAACGCACCGCGATCATCGACTCGTAGACCGTCGGGCCGTCCTCCCGCGGGCGCACGAGCACCTGCTCGTAGACGATCCGGTCGCCCTGCGGCGAGATCCGCAGCGTGCCGGGTGGCACGTCCCGGCCGATCGCGCGCCCGATCCGACCGGTCTCGGAAGCGAGGTGCACGCTCTGGCGCGCCGCACCGACCGGCGAGCTCCGCCGGATCCGCTGCACGACGAGCCCGCCGCCGGGTGCGTAGTCGCCCCGTGCATGCTCGGCCGGTCCGGTCGTGAGCGGGCGCAGGTCCTTCCGCGCCAGGTGGTACTCGTAGAGCTGCAGCTTGCCCCCGCGATGGGCGGAGGCGAAGAGCAGTCGCAGACGATCCTTCGACCAGGCGAGCGGAATCGCGTCCGGGGGCGCTGCCTCGACGGTCTCGAGCCGCCCGGTGTGCGGCCAGAGCAGCGTGAGTCGCCCGGGATATTTCGCGAGCTTCTGCTGCAGGATCGGCGAGATCTCGCCCCGCACGTGGGCGCGGATCTCGATCTCCTGCATGCGCTCCTCGTCCTCCACGTCGGGCGGACGCGGCGGCAGCTCGGCCGCCTTCTCGAAGATCTCCTTGCGCTTGCCCCCCTCGCGCTCCTCCCAATAGAGGAAGGCGATCGGCTCCTCGGGTAGATCCTTGGGCGTGAGCTTGGTCGAGACGCAGCCCGCCGCGAGGAGCGCGAGTCCGACCAGGAGGCCAGCCCGCCCCTTGCTCCGGGCGCTCCGCGCCGACCTGGCCCGGCGCGCGCTCCGGGCCATCCAACCCGCCGCCTCGGCGCGATGCCTCACGACGACGCCTCCAGCGCCCGACCCACGAAGCCCCGCTCGGCGTCCGGCCGCGGCTCGAAGACGCCCACCTCGCTGACCCGATCGCCGAGGATCGATACGACGACCTGACAGGCTTCCGGGAAGGGAAAGAGGGGATGCGCCGCGAAGGCGAGATCGTCCTGCGAGAGGTAGCAGCCCTGTCCGAAATGCGAGTGGTACACCGCCGTCACCTGCTCGTGTCGCGCCTCGGCCTCCTGCGTCGCGCGCAGGTACTCGAGCTCGGACATGTAGTAGGCGTGGCGTGCGTCGCGTGGGAAGGCCACCGGATCCGCCACGTGCATCCGCGTCATGATGTTGGTGATCCGCACGGCGCGCCGCCAGCGCGCGGACGGCTCGCCGAAGACCAGGCCGCAACATTCCTCGGGCGCCACGTCGAGCGCGTGGTTGCAGATCTCGTTCAGGACGTCACTCGGGATCCGTCTGGCCTCGAGCCGGGGATCCACTTCGACGCGTACGGCCACGCTCTTCGTCCCGTTCCCCACCCCGCGCTGTGCGCGCCCGGATGCGGGGCGGCGCAGGGCCGATTCGCGTCGGGGGGCTCGACGACGGGCGAGTCTAATCGAGCCCGCGCGGCGGCGCGATGCCTCGCGACGCGCCGCCCGGGCGTCGGGGCCCGCGCGCGGCGGCCCCGGGATCGGGGATCCGCGCCCGGGGTCCGGGATCCTGCGCGGCTCAGATCTGGTAGTCGAGGCCGGCCGGGAGGTCCCGGGCGATCCCGCTGCGCGCGGCCTCGCGACACAGGTCGGCGACGGCGATGCCATCGAGCAGGCTCGACATGCGCCGGGCCAGCTCGGGCCAGAGGAAGTCGGGTCGATGCGGCGAGGCGGGCCAGTCCGCCGTGCCCTCGAGCAGGCGGTCCGCGAGGGGGCCTTCGACCGCCTCGACCACCTCGCGCAGCGTGATCGCCTCGGGTGGGCGCCGCAGCACGTAGCCGCCACCCGGTCCGCGCTTGCCCTCGACGAGCTCGGCGCGGCGGAGGCGCGCGAAGATCTGCTCGAGGAAGCGGTGTGGGATGCGTTGGCGCTCGCCGATCGCGCGGACCTGGACGGGCTCTCCGGCCCCGTTGTAGGCGAGATCGAAGAGGCCGCAGAGCGCGTACTGCACTTGTCTCGACAGGCGCATCGCCGAGCAAGCATGCAGGAGCCCCCCTGCCCCCGCCAGCGACGCGACTTGCCCGGCCGCAGGGCGACCGTCATGCTCTGCCCCGCCCGACGCCCCGCCCGACCGGATCGGATCCTTCTCGTGCTCCTGCGGCTCGACCAGCTCGAACGACGCATCGGCGACCGCGTGCTCTTCGCGGGCGCGAATGCCGTCGTGCGCGCGAAGGACCGGATCGGGATCGTCGGCCCGAACGGCGCGGGCAAGACGACGCTCCTGCGCACGCTGATCGGACGCGAACCGCCCGATGGCGGCGCGCTCCATCTCGCCCGAGGCGTGCGACTCGGCCTGCTCGAGCAGGAGATCGACCCCCGCGCCACGCGCTCCGTACGCGACGAGGCCCGCAGCGCCCTCGCCGAGCTCGACCGGCTCGAGGAGGAGCTGCGACGACTCGAGGCCGAGATGAGTGAACGGGGCACGCGGGGCGAGGCACTGCCCGAATCCCTGACCGAACGCTACGACGACGCGAGCCATCGCTTCGCCGCGGCGGGGGGCTTCGAGCGCGATGCCCGCGTCGCCGCCGTGCTCGCCGGTCTGGGCTTCGACGACGAGCGCGCCGACCGCCCGCTCTCGAGCTTCAGCGGCGGCTGGCTGATGCGGGTCGAGCTCGCCAAGCTCCTGCTCGCCCAGCCCGACGTGCTGCTGCTCGACGAGCCCACGAATCATCTCGACCTGCCCTCGATCCAGTTCTTCGAGGAGACCCTCGATCGATTCCCCGGCGCCGTCGTCGTCGTCTCGCACGACCGCGCCTTCCTGCGCCGCCAGACGAATCGGATCCTCGAGCTCGACGGCCTCGGCGGCTTCACCCTCTACGAGGGCGGGTACGATCGCTACCGCACCCAGCGCGAGACCCGCCGCGAGGAGCTGCTCGCCCGCAAGGCCAATCAGGATCGCCTGATCGCCGAGAAGGAGCGCTTCATCGAGCGCTTCCGAGCCAAGGCGACGAAGGCCCGCCAGGCCCAGAGCCGGATCAAGGCGCTCGAGAAGATCGAGCGGATCGAGGTGCCGACGGAGAATCGTCGCGCGATCCGACTGCGCATCCCCACGCCGCCGCGCTCGGGCGAGCGCGTGCTGACGATCGCCGATCTGCACAAGCGCTACGGCGACGAGGTCGTCTACGCCGGCGTCGACTTCGGCCTCGGGCGCGGCGAGAAGGTCGCGCTCACGGGCCCGAACGGCGCCGGCAAGTCGACCCTCCTGCGCATCGCGGCCGGCGCCCTCGGCTTCGACCGAGGCGAGCGCACCCTCGGCCACAACGTCGAGCTCGCCTACTTCGCGCAACACCAGCTCGAGGCCCTCGACCCGAACGCCAGCGTGCTCGAGGAGCTCGCCCGCGACGCCCGTACGGAGGAGATCCCCCGCCTGCGCGGACATCTCGGCGCCTTCCTCTTCACGGGCGACGAGGTCGACAAGAAGATCGCCGTCCTCTCGGGCGGCGAGAAGGCACGCGTCGCGCTCGCGAAGCTGCTGCTGCGGCCGACCAACCTGCTCGTCCTCGACGAGCCGACCAACCATCTCGACATCGAGGCCTGCGAGGTGCTCGAGGAGGCCTTCCGCGCCTACGAAGGGACGATGCTCTTCGTCTCCCACGATCGGGACTTCATCAACGCCCTGGCCACGCGCATCGTCGACGTCGACCACGGCCGGCTCGAGGATCACCTCGGCAACTACGACGCCTACCTGGCACGACGCGCCGCGGCGGCCGCCGGGGTGAGCGAGGTCCTTCCGCGGAGCCCCGAGCCCGTCGCGGGTGGTCAGGGCGCGCGCGGAGCGTCCCCGGTCGCCGGGGGCACGACGGGCGCACCGACCGTCGACCGGCCCCGTCTCGACAAGCAGGACCGGCAGCGCGAGCGCGAGCGACGCAAGGATCGCGATCGCGTCGCGCGCAGGATCGAGAAGCTCGAAGGCCAGATCGCCGAGGAGGAGGAGCGCAAGGAGTCGCTCTCGTGGAAGCTCGGCGATCCGGAGGTCTACCGCGACGCGGAACGGCTGCTCGCCCTGCAGGCGGAGCAGAGCACCCTCGAAGGCGAGATCGAGACGCTCTACCGCGAGTGGGAGCGTCTCTCGGACGAGCTCGCGGCCCTCGACGACGCGCTCGCCTGACGCGGCGCGCGTCCGCGTCGGCGATCCCCGGACGGGCCCCGGGAGCGTGAGCCTCGGCGCCGGCCCTCCGTCGGACCCTTGGAGCGTGAGCCTCGGCGCCGGCCCTCCGTCGGACCCTTGGAGCGTGAGCCTCTGCGCCGGTCCTCCGTCGGACCCTTGGAGCGTGCACCTCGACGGCGGCCTCTCGGTTCGGCGTCTTCACCGCCCGTCCGCTCGAGCGCGAAGGCGAGCCGTCCGCGATCGAGGTCCACGTCGACCAGACGCACCTCGACCCGATCGCCCACCCCGAGCCGGGCCCCGGAGCGCGGCCCGATCAGCACCTCCTCCTCGGCATCGTGCCGCCACTCGCCCTCGAGCCAGCGCATCGGCACGAGCCCGCTCGCGGCCGGCGAGTCGAGCCGCACGAAGAGTCCGTACTCGGTCGCCGCGGTCACGCGGGCCGGAAAACGCTCGCCTTCACGCCCCCGAAGCATCACGCAGCAGGCCAGAGCGAGCGCGTCCCGCTCCGCCTCCATCGCGACGCGTTCGCGCGCCGAGAGCCAGATCGCGAGCCGCTCGCTCGCGCTCGCCTCCCCCGCCGCCGCGGACCCGTCGCCCGAACGCGCGTCCTGTCCGCGTTCGGGCGGCTCGCCGCGAATCAGGCGGCGCAGGCTGCGATGGACCTCGAGGTCCGCATAGCGTCGGATCGGCGAGGTGAAATGCAGGTAGTGGTCGAAGCAGAGCGCGAAGTGCCCACCGGACCGCGGCTCGTAGCGCGCCTGCGCCATCGCCCGCAGCGTGGCGCCATGGATCCGCTCCTCCGCCGGGTGACCGCGCGCCGACTCGAGCACGCGCGCGAGCTCGCCCGGCTCCTCGAGCGCCTCCCCCGCCTCGAGTCCGTGCCGCTCCAGCAGCGCCGAGAGCGCCGCCAGCCGCGTCGGGCTCGGCTCCGGATGCACGCGGTGCAACGTCTCGTGTCCCGCGCGCACGAGCGCCGCCGCGACCGCGCGATTGGCCGCGAGCATCGCCTCCTCGATCCACCGATGCGCGGGATTGCGCTCGCGCACCCGGGCGTCGCAGGGCCGCCCCTCGGCGTCGAGGACGACCTCGACCTCGGGCAGATCGAGCTCGACCGCGCCGGCCTGCTGACGCGCGCGCCGCAGCCGCTCTGCGAGCTCGGCCAGGCAACGGAGCGACGTGCCCCACTCCGGCTCCGCGTCCCGCTCTCGCCCCGTGCCCTGCGCCTCGAGCCAGGCCGCTGCCTCCTCGTAGGCGAGGCGTGCCCGACTCCGGATGAGCGCCTCGTGGAAGAGCGCATCGAGGACGCGACCCTCGGCGTCCAGTCGCAGCTCGACCACGAGCGCACGACGATCCTCGTCGGGCCGCAGGGAGCAGAGATCCGAGGACAGCCGCTCGGGCAGCATCGGGACCGCCCGATCGGGAAAGTAGAAGCTGTTGCCGCGGCGCCGGGCCTCGGCATCGACGAAGCCCCCCTCGGCGACGAAGTGCGCGACGTCGGCGATCGCGACCCAGAGCCGATGCGTGTAGCCGGGCGCGCGCCCGGCCCGGCCCGAGGGCACGGGCGCAGCCGATGCCGCGTCGACCGCACGCACGGGATCGGCGGGCCGGGGCTCGGCGTAGACGGCGTCGTCGTGGTCCCGGGCACGGGCCGGATCGATCGTCACGAAGGGCAGCGCGCGGAGATCGAGACGCTGGCTCCGCTCCGCGCCGGTCGGGTCGGGATCGATCGCCTCGGCCTCGAGGCGGGCGCGACGGGAGAAGGCGCTGGGCAGTCGGTGCTTGAAGCAGAGGGCGCGATGGTCCGCGTCGGGGTCACCCGCGGCGCCCAGCACCTCGACCACCCGCACGGGCAACGCACGCTCCGTCGCCCGGCGTGGCGAGCGGGCCGCCTTGCGGCGCGAGCGATCGGCCCGCCCCTCGCGCTTCGGCACGACGACGACCCGCGAACCATCCGGCGCAGCCTGGGCATCGGCCTCCAGCAGGCGAAGCGGCGGCGCCTCGAGACCGGCGAAGGGTGTCAGCTCGAGGCGCCCCCGCGCGCGCCGCAGCGTGCAGACCCAGGCCTCCCGACTCGAGGGATCGACGCGCACGAGCACGCCGCGCCCCGTCGCACCCCGACCGACCGGCTCGAAGGCGATCCGCGCTCCGACCTCGACGGGCTCGCCCAGGCACTCGACCTCCCAACGCGCCCCCTCGCGATCTTCGGCCACGACCCATTGGCCCTCGCTCGCCGCGGACACGAGGGCGACGACATGGCCCTCGCGTTCGCCGCGCGGGCCGGGCCCCGAGGTCACCCCGGATTGCCGACGCGTCCCCCCGCCGCCACGCGACGACGGGCGCCCCTTCGCATGCGCTCGAGAGGCACCACGGCGCGTGGGACGATCGCGGCCCGAGCCGCCTCGCCCGCCCGCTCGCCCTCGGCCGCTCCCGTTCCCCCGTCGCCCCCGATCCGCCAAACATCACCTCGATCCCGCTCGTCCGGACCGGACGCGCCCCGCGCCGTCCGGCCCCCGAGCCCGACTCCCGAAAGTCGTCGCGAGACCCGGATCCGGGTTTGACGCGACCACGCGCGCAACGTACCCTGCCGCGCCGTGCCCGGGTGGCGGAATTGGTAGACGCGCTGGACTCAGAATCCAGTGTTCGCAAGGACGTGCTGGTTCGACTCCAGTCCCGGGCACCAAAGCCCCCTCGATCGTGAAGCGCGCCGGGTCCTTCCGGGCTCGCCGGAAACGACCGGGCAGCGGGAGCCGCGCGGCATGCCGTGCCCCCGACCAGGCCCCGCGGCGATCCGGCAGCGACCTCGCGCGACGCGAAACCGACCGGCCGCGATGCGGCCACGCCGCTCGCGCGTGCCGGCCTCGCCTATAGTCGCGCGATGACGAGCCGACCCGATCCCGCTGCCCCGGTGCTCTTCGACGTCGACGACGTCGGTGTCGCCACGATCACCCTGAACCGACCCGAGGCGATGAACGCCTGCTCGGGCGGACTGCTCTCGCAACTCGAAGACTGCTATCGGCGCTGCGACGAGGACGACGCGATCCGAGCCGTCGTCGTCACGGGCGCCGGTCGCGCGTTCTGCGCCGGCGCCGACATGAGCGATGCGGCGAAGACCTTCGACGTCTCCGAGAGCGGCGGCTTCGACGGCTTCAGCGCCGCGGCGCTCGCCTTCCCGGCCTTCCGGATCCGCAAGCTCGTGGTCGCCGCGGTGAACGGGCACGCGATCGGTCTCGGGATGACGCTCGCGATGCAATGCGACGTCCGGATCTTCGCGCGGGAGGGCAAGTACGGCATCGTGCAGGTGCGACGGGGCGTGATGGGCGATGCCTATTCGCATTGGACGATGGTGCGGCTCGTCGGGCTGGCGCGGGCGGCGGAGATCATGCTGACCGGGCGCACCTTCCTCGGCGACGAGCTCGACCGCCTGGGTGTCGCGACCCAGATCCTGCCCGCCAGCGAGGTCCTGCCGACCGCCCTCGCGATCGCGCGCGACACGGCCCTCCACGCGGCGCCGCTCTCGGTCGCGGTCTCGAAGCGCCTGCTCTGGGAGTCCTTCGAGCTCGGCCCGGAGGCGGTCGAGCGGCGCGAGACGGCGCTCCACAAGCACATCATGCCCATGCCCGACGCGATCGAGGGGCCCGTGGCGCACGTCGAGCGGCGCATGCCCCGATGGAGCGGACGGGTCTCTCGGGACTGGCCGACCTGGCCCGGGGACGAGCCGGAGTCGTAGGGGATCAATTTCCCAATCAGAACGGTCGGTTGCAGACTCTCTCAAGGTACGACACGAGGTCCGGATCCGGCCCGATCGGGCCGGGGTGCACGGGTTGACCTCGGGGTCGTGGGGTTTACGTTGGCGCGCATTCCGCCGGGGGACCGCCTGATCGAGGGACGTGCCCGGCCCGTCCCCCGCACGCCAGGAGTCCCGTGAGCGACGACGAATCCCGAGACGAGAACGAGCGCGACCAGCCCGCAGACGCCCCGGCCGGGGGCGACCGCGCGAGGGACGACGTCGCCTCGTTGATGCTCGACGTACCGGGCTCCGAGGTGCTCGAGATCCCCGCGATCCTGCCGGTGCTACCGGTGCGGGACGTCGTCGTCTATCCGGGCGTGACGATGCCCCTCGCGATCGGCCGGCCGCGCTCGCTCGCCGCCCTCGAGGAGGCAGGACAGGACGGCTACCTGCTCGTCCTCTCGCAACGCGATCCGTCGACCGAGAGCCCGCAGATCGACGAGCTCTACGAGGTCGGCACGATCGTCAAGGTCATGCGCATCATCGACGCCCGGCGCGAAGGCAAGCAGGCCCTCGTCGTCGGCCTCGCGCGGGCGCGCGTGATGCGCACGGTCGCATGGGAGCCGACGCTGCGCGTGCAGATCCTGCCGCTCGCGGAGCCGGAGACGTCGTCGCCCCAGCTCGAGGCCGCCTGGCGCCGCGTCGTGATGCTCGCCCAGCGCATCATCGAGCTTCGCGAGGACATGCCCAACGAGTGGAAGGCCTTCATCCAGGGCATCCCGAGCCCGGGCATCCTGGCCGACCTCGTCGCCTCGAACATCGCCCTCACGCCCGCGCAGCGCATCGAGCTGCTCCGCGAGCCCGACCCCGAGAAGCGACTCGCGCTCGTCGAGGCCCACCTCGAGAAGGAGGTGACGATCGCCGAGACCCAGCGCACCCTCGCCGACGAAGCGGGGGGCGAGACCGACCCGAAGCGCCGGGAGCGCATGCTGCGCCAGCGCATGCGCGAGATCCAGAAGGAGATCGGCGAAGGCGACGCGGGCGCGCGCGAGATCGACGAGCTGCGCGAGAAGCTCGACGCCGCCTCGCTCCCCGACGAGGCCTACGCCCTCGCGGAGCGCGAGCTCAAGCGCCTCTCGTCGCTGCCGCAGCACGCGCCCGATCGCCACCTGATCCGCACCTACCTCGACTGGCTGCTCGACCTGCCCTGGAGCGAGGAGACCGAGGACCATCTCGACCTGCACGCCGCGCGCGAGATCCTCGACGCCGACCATCACGGGCTCGGCAAGGTCAAGGACCGCATCCTCGAGTTCCTCTCCGTGCGCAAGCTCGCGCCGGGCTCGCCCGCGCCGATCCTCTGCTTCGTCGGTCCACCCGGTGTCGGCAAGACCTCGCTCGGCCGCTCGATCGCGCGCTGCATGGGCCGCAACTTCACGCGCGCCTCCCTCGGCGGCGTGCGCGACGAGGCCGAGATCCGTGGCCATCGCCGCACCTATGTCGGCTCCATGCCCGGCCGCATCCTGCAGAGCCTGAAGCGCGCGGGCTCGCGCAACCCCGTCTTCCTGCTCGACGAGATCGACAAGGTCGGCTCCGACTTCCGAGGCGACCCGTCATCGGCGCTGCTCGAGGTGCTCGACCCGGAGCAGAACAAGAGCTTCTCCGACCACTACATCGAGGCGCCCTTCGACCTCTCGCGCGTGCTCTTCATCGCGACGGCCAACACGCTCTCGACGATCCCGCCCGCCCTGCTCGATCGCATGGAGGTCATCGAGCTGTCGGGCTACACGGAGAGCGAGAAGCTCGCGATCGCCCGCGACTACCTCGTCCCGCGGCAGCTCGAGGCCCACGGACTCACGCCCGACCAGGTCGTGGTGAGCGACGCCGCCCTCGACACGGTCGTGAGCGAGTACACGCGCGAGGCCGGCGTGCGGAACCTCGAGCGCCAGATCGCGACGCTGATGCGCAAGAGCGCACGCCGCGTCTCGGAGCAGCGTGACGCGCGGATCGAGATCGATCCCGCCTTCGTCGCTGAGGCCCTCGGCGCCCCGCCCCATCTGCCGGAGACCGCCGAGCAGACCAGCCCGCCCGGCGTCGCGGTCGGGCTCGCGGTCACGGCCCATGGCGGTGACATCCTCTTCATCGAGGCCGCCCGCCATCGCGGCGGAAAGGGTCTGCGCCTGCGGCTGACGGGACAGCTCGGCGACGTGATGCGCGAGTCGGCGGAGGCCGCGCTCTCGTGGGTCCGCGCCCACGCGCGCTCGCTCGGACTCGACGACGAAGCACTCGCCCCCGGCGAGATCCATCTCCACGTGCCGGCCGGCGCGGTCCCGAAGGACGGTCCCTCGGCGGGCGTGGCGCTCGTCACCGCGCTGGTCTCGCTGCTCTCGAAGCGCAGCGCCCGGGACCGCGTCGCGATGACCGGCGAGATCTCCCTGCGTGGTCGCGTGCTGCCGGTCGGGGGCATCAAGGGGAAGCTGCTCGCGGCCAGCCGCGCGGGCATCGAGACGGTCGTGATCCCGCGGCGCAACGTGAAGGATCTCGTCGACGTACCCGACGAGGTGCGCGACGCCCTCGACGTCCGTCCCGTCGACACGATCGAAGAGGCGCTCGGCGTGACGCTCGGGCTGGAAACGGTGCCCCCGGGCGCCGACGCCGGTCGAGCCGTCTCACGACCGGCCGCCTGAGCGGCGCCGACGAGCAGCCTGCTAGCATCGCGCCGTTGAAGGTCGCGCTCGTACACGACTGGCTGACCGGCTATCGGGGGGGTGAGCGGGTGCTCCACCACCTCGCGCGACGCTTCCCCCACGCCGACCTCCACACGTTGATCCACGAGCCCGGTCGCGTGCCCGCCGCGATAGAGGCGCGGCGCATCGTCACGAGCCCCCTCGACGCCCTGCCCGGCCGCGCGGCCTACTACCGCAAGCTCCTGCCCCTCTTTCCCTGGGCGATCCGCCGCTTCGACTTCGCGGGCTACGACCTCGTCCTCTCGACGAGCCACGCGGTCGCCAAGAGCGTCGACGTACCGGGCGACGTGCCGCATCTCTCCTACTGCTTCACGCCCATGCGTTATGTCTGGGACCTGCAGGGCGACTACCTCGGGCGCGGACCGCGCCGCTTGGCGGCGAGGCCGCTCGTGCGGGCGCTGCGGCGCTTCGACGTCGCAACGAGCGGGCCGGGCTCGGTCGACCGCTTCCTCGCGATCTCGAGCGAGGTCGCGCTCCGCATCGAGCGCCACTACGGTCGCGAGGCGCGCGTCGTCCCGCCGCCGGTCGACGTGTCCTGGATCGAGCCGGCGACCGGCCCGGGCGACGACTACTACCTGCTCGTCTCGAGCTTCGTCCCCTACAAGCGTGATGCGCTCGTGATCGAGGCCTTCCGGCGCTCGGGTCGACGCCTGGTCGTGGTGGGCGACGGTCCCGGGCGCGCGCGCCTGATGCGCGAGGGGCTGCCCAACGTCGAGTTCACCGGGCGCGTCGACGACCGCACCCTCGCTCGCCTCTACCGCGACTGCCGCGCCCTGCTCTACCCGCAGCGCGAGGACTTCGGACTGATCGCCGTCGAGGCGCAGGCGGCGGGGCGACCGGTGATCGCCTACGGGCGCGGCGGGGTGCTCGACACGGTGCGCCCGGTGAACGCCGTCGCATCGGCCGGACTGCCGGCGCCGGATCACAAGGGCGACGCCCCGGAGCCGACCGGCTTCTTCTTCTTCGAGCAGAGCCCGGAAGGCGTGGCCCGGGCGGTCGAGGCGTTCGAGCGCATCGAGCACGAGTTCGCCCCCGCGGCCCTGCGTCGCTGGGCCGAGCGCTTCTCGCCCGCGCGCTTCGACGCGGCCCTCGACGACGAGCTGCAGACGCTCGTCCCGCGTCGCCCGGCGGCAGGAACGTCCGAATCGATCGGCTCGCGCGCAGGGTCCCCCGCGCGGCCGGGGTGGCGTGCCGCATGAGCGCCGCGGACGCGAAGATTCCGATGATCGATCTGGCGGCCCAGCATGCGCCGCTCGAGGAGGAGCTGCTCGAAGGGCTCGCCGCCGTGCTCGCGAGCGGTCGCTTCGTGCTGGGCGAGGTCGTCGAGCGCTTCGAGGCGCAGCTCGCCGCGCTCTGCGAGGCGCGCTTCGCGGTCGCCTGCAACTCCGGAACGGATGCCCTCTGGATCGCCCTGCGCGCCCTCGGAGTCGGTCCCGGCGATCGCGTGCTCTGCCCCGCGTACTCGTTCTTCGCGACCGCCTCGACCCTCGTGCGCCTCGGCGCCGTACCGGTCTTCTGCGACATCCTGCCCGGCAGCCTGAATCTCGATCCCGAGGATGCGATCCGGCGCGGCGAGGCGACGCCCGGACTGCGTGCCGTCGTACCGGTCGATCTCTTCGGGCGCGCCTGCGAGCTCGGGCCGCTGGAAGCGTGGTGTCGGGCGCGCGGCGTCGCGATCGTGGACGACGCCGCCCAGGCCATCGGGACGCGGGACCGCCACGGTGGCGCCCTCGGCGCCCGCGGTCGGGCGGCCTGTCTCAGCTTCTACCCCACGAAGAACCTCGGCGCGCTCGGTGACGCCGGCGCCCTGCTGACCGACGACGAAGGAATGGCCGCGACGGCGCGAAGACTCCGCAGTCACGGTGAGGCCGAGCCCGGGGTGTTCCGCGAGATCGGTCTGAACTCGCGCATGGATGCGCTGCAGGCCGTCGCGCTCGGTCTCAAGCTGCGCCACCTCGAGGACTGGACCCGGGCGCGGCGGCGCCTGGCGCTGCACTACGACGCGCTCTTTGCCGAGCGCGGGGCGCGGCCTTCGCCGCTGCCCTTCGACGGCGAGGGACTGCCTCTGCGCACGCCGGAGCCCTGCCCGGAGCCCGGTCGTCATACCTACCATCGCTACGTGATCCGGGTGCCGGCGGAGCGCCGCGCGAGTCTGATCGGCAGGCTCGAGGCCGAGGGCATCGCCTGCGAGATCTACTACCGCCTCGGCCTCCACCAGCAGCCTGCCCTGGCCGGCTACTTCCCGGCCACGTCGACCGGGAGCGAGGGCGCCGCGGCTCGGGCGCCGCTCGTCGAGACCGAGCGCGCGACGCGCGAGACGCTGGCCCTGCCGCTCTTTCCCGAGATGCGGCTCGAGCAGGTCGAGCGGGTCGTGGGCGTCGTCGCGCGCGCCCTGCGCGATTGAGCGAGCCGAGGCAGCCGCCGCCGCTCGCGACCCGAGCCCGCCTCAACGCGGCCTCTGATCCCGCCCCGTGCGCACGAGCGTCATGAACAGGATGCGCAGGTCGAGCCAGAACGACCATCGCTGGATGTAGTAGAGGTCGTGCTCGACCCGCTCATGGATCGAGGTGTCGCCGCGCCAGCCGTGCACCTGGGCCCAGCCGGTCATGCCGGCGCGCACCTTGTGCCGGAGCATGTAGCCGGGCACGTCCCGGCGGAAGGTCTCGATGTACGCCGGTCGCTCCGGCCGCGGGCCGACTAGGCTCATCTCGCCGCGCAGCACGTTCACGAGCTGAGGCAGCTCGTCGAGGTTGTAGCGACGAAGCCAACGACCGATCCGCGTCAGACGCGGATCGTCGGGCTGCGTCCAGCCGGGCCCCTGGGACTCGGCGTCACGACGCATCGAGCGGAACTTCCGGATCTCGAAGACCCGACCGTCGTGTCCCATGCGCGTCTGGCGATACAGGACCGGCCGCCCCGCGGTCGCGCTGATCGCGAGGGCGATCGCGCCGAAGACGGGGGCGAGCAGCATCAGCGCGGTCGCCGAGACGACGACGTCGAAGCTCCGCTTGCCGAGCGCAGCCCAGCCCACGAGCGGCGTCTCCTGGAGACCGATCACGGGCAGACCGTCCAGGCTCTCGACGCTGCTGCGCAGGCTGAAGCCGTGGAGGAGGTCCGGGACGATCTTGACGTCGACGATCTCGTCCTCGAGCTCGGCGACGACCTTCTCGAAGACCTCGGACTCGTGGCGGGACAGCGCGACCAGGACCTGATCGATCCGCTGCGCGCGGAGGATCGCCTTGAGATCCGCGTAGCGCCCGATCACGGGGACGCCCGAGACCCCCCCACCGAGCGCCCCATCCGACACGACGCCGACGATCTCGAGTCCGGCGTCCGATCGCGCCTGGATCCGGCGCGCCACCATCTCGGCGAGCGAGCCCGAGCCGACCAGCAGCACGTAGCGGAGGTTGAAGCCCCGACGTCTCGCGGCGCGCAGGGCCATTCGGATCGTCGATCGAAGTCCGATCACACCGATCGGCGCGAGCACGGCGAAGAAGCCGATCACCATGCGCGAGTAGTAGTAGCTGCGGAGGAAGAACGTCGCGGCCGCCAGCACCAGGATGCCCACGGCCGTCGCGCGCACGACGGCACCGGCCTCGCCCAGGGCCGAGTCCATGCGCCGGGGCTCGTAGAGGCCGTGCGATCGGAAGAGCCCGTAATAGAGCGGACCGATCAGCAGCAGCGCCCAGGCGTACTCCATCGCCGGTGGCCGACCCAGCGGCGCCGGAATGCCCGCATCGAAGCGCAGCGCGTAGGCGCCCATCCAGGCGGCGCCGACGAGTGCCAGGTCCGCCGCCGCGAGCAGCGTGCGGAACACTTCGCTGTAGCGATAGAGCATCCGGCCGGCCCCCTCCGGGCGGCATAGGGTGCCAGATCCGGCCCGTGATCGCCGCTCAGTCCGCGATCTCGAGCACCAGCACCTCGCCGCGAACGCCGGCTCCATCCGGCGCCGCGGGCACGCGATGGACCGGTCGCAGCCAGCCACCGAGCCCCGCCTCGAGACCGAGGTGATCGCCGAGTCGGGCCCGCTCGATCACGACCCAGCGAGCGCCCTGCTCGCGCAGCCGCCCTTCGAGCGCCCCCTCGAGCCCCGCGCTCAATGGCACGAAGGGCGCGTGGGCGTAGTAGGCGATCCGCTGCTTCTGGGCCGCGACCCCGCCGCTCGACGGGTGATTCCGCGCGAGCCACTCCGCCGCCTCCCGCAGGCCGGCGCGATCGGCGCGCCGGAGCCGCAGGTCGCGCGGGCCCCAGACCAGCGCGAGCACGAGCACCAGCGCGAGGACGACGCCGGTCGCCGGAGCGACTGCGCGCGCTCGATCCCCACCCCCATCGCGCGGCCCGACGAGGCGCCCCACGATCTGCGTCCAGCCGGCTCGCCAGCCGACCGCCGCGTACGCCACGGCGGGCAGCCAGGAGGCGAGCGCGTGGCGCCGACTCACATAGCCCGCCCCCCAGACCAGCAACACGAGCACCGCGCCGTAGGCCACGATCGGCGCGAGCACGATCGCCTCCCGCCGGCCGAGCCCTCCCTCCCGACGACGCAGCACGAGGAGTCCCCCGAGTACGAAGGGCAGCAGCTCGTAGCGGAACGCGGCGAGCGAGGTCCGGAGCACCCGCGACACGGTCTCGAGGGCCCCGGCCAGGTCGCGCTTCGGACGCGCCGCGCCGGGCCCCGCGACGGTCTCGGCGAACGCGGGCCACGGCAGGGCGCCGGGCTCGGCGCCGCTCCCCGAACCGCGCGATGCCTCCGGCGCCGGGCTCGGCGCCGGCGCCCCTGTCGGAACCGGCATGTGTGACGTCGGTATCGGGTCCGGAGCGGACGCGGCGGCCCCCTCCTCCACTCGGGCGTTCGCGCCGAAGGCGAGCGTCGCGAGCGACTTCTTGCGCGTGAGCGCGAGCTCCCCGGTTTCGGCCGCCACCGCCGTGATCCACGGTCCGACGCAGAGGGCGGCCGCCACGAGCAGCACGGCCAGTGCGCCGACCACTCGACGCGTCAGCCTGCGGCGATCGGGCGCAGCGAGCCATCGGACGCCGAGCCCACCCGCCGCGAGCAGCGGCAGCCCGAGGCCTTCGGGTCGGACGAGGTAGGCCAGGCCACCGGCGAGCCCGCAGACCGCGGCGGCCGCGGGCCGCGGCCGCTCGACGAGGGAGGCCATCGCCGCGAAGGACACGAGGTGCAGTCCGGCGTAGAGCCCGTCGCTCATCACGTCCGACGAGAAGTCGATCGCCCAGGGATGGACCGCGACCAGCCAAGCCGCGAGCCAGGCCGCCTGCCGATCGAAGTGCTCGCGTACGAAGAAGAAGATCGCCGCCACCGAGAGCACGCCGCCCGCGATCGACACGGCGACCGCTGCGCTCTCGAGCGGAAGACCCAGCCCGGCTGCGAGCGCCGTCGCGGCCGGATAGAGCGGATGATAGGGATGGGCCACGACGGGCCCGACGCGTCCGGCCCGGATCGCCTCGGCCATCGCGAGGAAGACCGGGCCGTCGTTGAAGAGCACGACCGTGCGCTGCCAGGCGACGACGCGCAGCGCCGCCGCGACACCCAGCAGGCCGAGAAGCGGGAGCCCGTCTCCCCGCCCGGCCGACACGCGCGCCCCCGACCCGTCTGCCCGCCCGACCGACACCCGCGGACTCAGCCCGCCTCCCGCGCGTCCGCCTCGACCGCCGCACGCAGATCCGCGAGGAAGTCGGGCATCGCCGACACGACCCGGGTCCAGTTCGGGATCTGCGGCGAGCCCATCGGATCCCGCACGAAGTCGAGCCCCGCCGCCCTCAGCGCCCCCGAGAAGGTCTCGACCGCGACCTCCTCCTCGTGGCGATCGAAGGCGAGGCCGTTCAGCTTCGCGTCGTCGCTGTAGCGGGCGATCGCGTCCTGGGCCGTGCGCACGTAGGCCGCGATCAGCGTATTCAGGAAGCCCGAATCGAACTCGACGCCGTAGCTCGCGAGGTTGCGGATCAGCGAGGCCGCGATGTCGCGCACCATGCGATGCAGCCCGGCGCTCGGATCGTTCTCCGAGAGCTCCTGATGCTTATGGTCGTAGTTGTCGACGAGCTCGACCTGGCAGATCCGCTTGAGCGAGCAGTTGCGGTAGACCTCGGCCAGCACGCCGACCTCGAGGCCCCAATCCGCCGGAATGCGATTCGCCCGCACCAGCTCCGTCGTCATCGAGCACTCCCCCGCCAGCGGATACCGGAACGACTCCAGGTACTCGAGCAGCGGCGCCGGCCCGATCACCGACTTCATCGCGCGCATGAACGGCGTCATGAATAGCCGCGTCACGCGCCCGTGCATCCGATCCGAGACGCGGCTGTAGTAGCCCTTCGCGAACTCGTAGCTCATGTTCGGGTTGGCGGTCGGGTAGCAGAGCCGGGCCAGCAGGTCGCGTCCGTAGTCGAGGATGTCGCAATCGTGTGTCGCCACGACGCGGGCGCGATGGGTCGCGAGCACGTAGCCGTAGGCGATCCAGTTGGCGCGCCCCTTGCCGTCGTCGCCCGCGTGGAGCCCCTCTCCCCGCAGCCGATCGACCAGCGCGCGGATCCGCGGCCCCTGGTTCCAGATCACCATCGCGCCCCCACCATCCCGGCAGCGGACGGGCTCGAAGAGCGCACGCATCTCGCGGTACTCCGAGACGTCGGCCTTGCCCGAGAGGCTCACGATGCACTGCTCGAGATAGGGGACGCGGGAGAGCTCCTCGACGATGCGCTTGAGCGCGGGGCCGTGGATCTCGGAGTAGAGGGAAGGGAGCACGAGCGCGATCGGGCGCTCCTCCGCGTAGCGGACGAGGTCGCGCTCGAGACGGGCGAGGTCGGGCTCCCCGAGCCGGTGGAGCGTCGTGATCACGCCCGTCTGGTGGAAATCCGCCATGGGCCGGACGGTGGCCCCTGCCCCTCAGGGTGTCAAGCTGACGCGACGGCGGCGGGTGGGGCGGCGACCCGCCCGCCCGATTCAGCCGCGATGAACGGGCTCGAGGGCGGGCTCCGTCTCTTCTTCGAGCAGACGCAGGGCCTCGGGGTCGATCTCGTGGAACTCGACGCCGATCTCCTGGGTGATCGGATCGACGTCCGTCGCCCAGACGACGCGGCCGGTCGCGACCAGGGTGTGCTCGCCGACGTTGAAGGTCACGCGCAGCACGTCGCCCAGGTTGATCTCGCAGCCGACGGCCTCGAAGCTCAGGCCCCCCGTCGACAGGTTCTTCGAGACCGCGAGGCGGTCCTTCTCGTCGAGCTCCGCGAAGGAGATGACCTGGTCGGTGGCGACGCGATGGTATTTGCGTCGCTCGGCCCCGCCGCTCTGTGCCATGCGCCGATCCCCCGGCGGGCTCCATCGGGCCCACTCCGGGGGCTCTTCGGACTCGCGGCGGAGTCGCTTGAGGCGCCCGGGTCGGGCGGATCGGGCGGGGCCGCATCGGTCCGGCATCGGTCGGGGCGAGCCCCGCGGCACCTCAGAAGAGGTCGAGCTGCCGATCCTCGCCGCCGGTCGCCTCGAGCCCCTTCAGGACGAGGCCGACCCGGCGGACCCCATGCCCTTCGAAGGCCAGGGCCGCGTAGAGCGATCGCGCGGCCTCGAGCAGCCTGCCCGCCGAGGCCACGGGGGCCTCGAGGGTGCGACTGCGCGTGAGCGTGCGCGAGTCGTCCAGGGTCAGCCGCAGCGCCAGCCGACGCGCCCGGAGGCCGTCGCGGGCGAGCGACCGGTCGAGCCGCTCGCAGAGCCTTCCGAGCGCGGCCGCAAGCGCCGCCGGATCCCCCTCGCCCCCGGCGAGGGTCTCCTCCCGCGAGAGCGTCGTCGGCTGCCGCCGCGTCCTGAGCGGCCGGGGATCCTCTCCACAGGCCAGCAGCCAGAGCGCTCGCCCGTGCGGCCCGAGCAGGACCTCGAGCCGGTCGCGTCCGATCGAGCGCAGGGTCGGCACGTCGACGGCCCCGAGCTCCGCCAGCCGAGCCGCCGTCTTCGGGCCGACACCAGGCAGCTCCTCGAGACGTTGCGCGAGGAGCCAGTCCTCGAAGCCGGCCTCGAGCACGATCCGCACCCCGCCCCGCCCCGCCTGCCCCGCGACCATCCGCGCCGCGAAGCGGACCGGGGCGACACCGACCTGCAGCGGCAGCCCGGTCTCCGCCTCGACCGCCGCGCGCAGCCTCTCGGCCAGTGCGAGCGCGGCCTCCCGCGCCCGCGGCGCCCGCAGATAGAAGCCCGCCAGGCCCTCGACCTCGACGGCCTCGACCTCGCGACGCACCGCGCCGCGCAGCGCCCCCGAGAGCTCGCGTGCCGCCCGCATGTCCGTGCGCCGCCAGAGGGCGTCGGGCGCGCGATCGAGTGCTTCCTGCAAGGCCAGACCGGGGACGAGACCGCGGGCGCGCAGCTCGGCGCTCGCTGCGACGACCTTGCCCTTCTTGCGCGGGTCCCCGCCGATCAGGAGCGGCCGTCCTTCGAGCGCCGGCTCGCGCAGCCGCGCGAGCTCGACGTGGAAGTCGCCGACCTCGGCATAGCCGACCGCCTCGTCGCGACTCAAGGCGCCGGCTCCAGCAGCAGACGCGACGTGCTCTCCTCCTCGATCGCGAGTCGACTCGTCGTGAGCAGCGGCAGCCGCCCCGCCGTCCAACGGACGAGGCCGTCGAGATAGTGGGGATGACCGGGATGCTCGCTCTGGCCCGGCGCCAGCACGCTCAGCAAGCGGTCGGGCGCCGCCAGGTCCATCGCGATCCGATAGAAGCCGACGGACTCGACCTCGAAGGAGCGACCGGGGCGATGGGAGGCGAAGGCGAGCGTCTGGCCGCTGCCCATCGCGGGCTGTCCGCGCAGGATCCCGGGCCGCGGCGTGCCGGCAGGGCCGAAGGGCAGGAGGCTCAAGCGATGCAGGCGGCCCCAGGCCCAGCGCGAGCGGGAGGGACCGAGGCGATGGCTCAGGCTGATCCAGCTCTTGCGCAGGCTCGCCCGGGCCGCACGCGCGACACGTTCCTCGTCGGTCCAGCCCCCGGAGCGACGCAGCGTCGCGGCCCGCACGACCAGTCGCTCGATCGCGTACTGCGGCCGGACGTGCGGCGCGTCGAGGTAGCGCGTGTAGAGACCGTCTCCGAAGGGCTCGCGCAGCAGCTCTTCGAGCAGGTGCTCGATCACGAGATGATAGGCGGCGGCCCCTGCGCTGGTCGCGGCGAGCCGACCGTCCCAGCGCTCCAGCAGACCCGCCACCTCCTCCGCCTCCACGGGCAGCGGCCCGTCACGACGGGCGAGCGCCAGGATCGCGGCGACCACGCGCGGGCTGCGCTGGGCCAGGTCGTCGCCGAGCAGCTCGCCGGCCTGGCGCAGATCGATCGGCCCCGCCTGCAGCAGGCGTTCGAGCTCGGCCTCGAGCCGCGCCGCGCGATCGCCCGAACGCCAGAGCCACTCCATCTGATCGAGTCCGGCGCGCTGGTGCCAGGGCTGGTCGAGGGCGAGCAGCCAGGCCGGGCCGTCGGAGGCGAGATCCTGATGGGGCAGCTTCTCGAGCGAGGCGCGCTCGCGCCAATCGAAGCTGCGAAGTCGTCCCTGCACGGGCACGAGTCCGGTCGGCAGCGGCCGATCGGGCAGCCAGCCCGCCACCTGCACACCGCCCCGACCGCGGCGGTCCGCGTAGGCGAAGGCGAGCACCGGCTCGTGATGCTCGGCCAGCACCTCCGCGACCTCGGTCGCCTTGTCCACTCGCAGCAGCGCGAGCATCGACGTCAGGCCATCGCCCGCTCGCGCGCCCGTCCACGACAGTGCGCGACCCGCACGATGTCGCGACGCGCCTGTCTCCACGGGTCCTTCGAGCGCCTCGATCAAGGGCCCGTGGCGCGTCGAACGCAGCCGAAGGATCTCCTCCTGCAGCTCGCCCCGCCCGTCGCGATGACGGATCACCTCCTCGCGCAGCTCGAGCGGCACCCAGAGCGTGCCGTTCTGGTACAGGCCGCGGGCCTCGCGCAGGGTCTCGATGAAGAGGTCGGCGATGGGGGCGCTCGCAGGCACTGCCGCCCAGGCGAAGTCGGGGTTGCGGCCGGTCCAGACGATCGGTGACCCGGGAATCGTCGCGCCGGCGACCTCGAGCGCGCCGGCGTCGAGATGCATCTCGTAGAAGAGCGAGGGCACGCTCGGCGCGACGTGCCAGTCGGCGACGACGAGGGGGGCGCCGCTCTCGCTGCGGGCGCCATCGACCACCCAGGCGCCACCGGTCGGCAGACCGATGCCGCGACAGAGCGCGCGCGTCGAGCCGTGCGGCGGCCCGGCCGACCCGCTCGACTCCGGCGTCGACTCCGCCGCGGGCGCGCGCGGCAGACGCGGCGCGACGCCGAAGTCGACGGAGGCGCGTCCCGGGAAGAAGGGTCGGGCCGACACGCTGTCGAGTCGCTGGATCAGGTCGTCGAGCACGAGTGTCGTCTCGAGGGTGCCGCCCATGCACCAGGACAGCAGCTTCACGACCGCGAGGGAGTCCGCGGGTCGCCACGCCTCGAGCGCGTCGGGGGGCTCGGCGAGCGCACGGGGCGCGCGCGCCCAGCCCTGTCGGACGCGCGCGATCCGTGCATTGACGCCGCGGGCGTAGGCCTCGAGCACCTCCCGCGAGGCGCGGGGCAGGCGCTCGACCGCGGCGTCCGATGCGCGTCCGATCTCGAGCAGGCGGGCCAGCCGGTCGGCGGGCAGCGCCGCGGCGCCATCGATCTCGGCCGTGCGACCGAGGGCCCGCCGCCGCAGCCAGGTCATCTGCGCCAGTCGATCCTGTGCGTGCGCGAAGCCGAGGGCGAACCAGGCCTCGGACTCGTGGCGCGCGATCAGATGGGGGATGCCGCGTTCGTCGCGCAGGATCTCCGCCGGTGCGACGAGCTCCGCCACCCGCACCGTGCCCGACTCGAGGGCGAAGGCCTCGCGCTCGGCGCGCTCCTCCGCGCCGCGACGCTGCACCACGAGGAGCACGAGCAGCGCGAGCCCCGCTCCGACCAGCAGCCGCAGGCCCAGCTGCCGAAGCCCGGGCGACCGGGGCCCGGCCTTCGCTCCCTCCCTCTCCGCCATCGACGCCGACGCCTCCCCGGACCGGGCCGTCGCCCGCCCGCCCCCCACGCACAACCCGACCCGCCGTCGCCCCCCGGCTCGCGGACCGAGGGGCCCGCCCGCGGCAGCGGATCAGACGAAAACGGAAGTCAAGTCGAATACTTGAGAGCATACCCGAGGGCCGGTACATTGCGCGCGCCCCGGCCCCCGCCCAACTGGAGTCCCTGCTTCCTTGGCGATCCAATCCCTCGACGCCCTGCTCGACAAGGGAGGACTCGCCGGTCGGCGGGTCTTCGTGCGTGCGGACCTGAACGTGCCGATCCGCGACGGTCGGATCGGGGACGACAGCCGGATCCGGGCCTCGCTGCCGACCCTCGAGCGGCTGGTCGCCGCGGGCGCGCGCGTCGTGCTCGCCTCGCATCTCGGACGGCCGAAGGGCGAGCGCAAGCCCGAGCTCTCGCTCGCTCCCGTGGCCGAGGCGCTCGGGCGCGCGCTGGGTCGGCCGGTCCGCTTCGCGCCCGACTGCATCGGCCCCGAGGTCGAGGCGCTCGTCGCCGCCCTCGAGCCCGGCGAGGTCCTGCTGCTCGAGAACCTGCGCTTCCATGCGGCCGAGACGAAGAACGATCCCGAGTTCTCGAAGGCCCTGGCCCGCCTCGCGGACGTCTACGTGAACGACGCCTTCGGCACGGCCCATCGCGCGCACGCCTCGACCGCCGGCATGGTGCCCTTCGTCGCGACCGCCGTCGCCGGCGGCCTGCTCCAGCGCGAGCTCGACGCCCTCTCGGTCGCGCTGCATCCGGAGCGTCCCTTCGTCTGCTTCCTCGGCGGGGCGAAGGTCTCCGACAAGCTCGGCGTGCTCGAGGCACTGATCGAGCGGGCCGAGACCGTCGCCGTCGGCGGAGCCATGGCGTACACGTTCCTGCTCGCGCGGGGCGAGCCGGTCGGACGCTCGCTGGTCGAGCCCGATCGCGTCGACGACGCAAGGCGCATGATCGGCCGGGCGGCCGAGCGGGGCTGCACCCTGCTGCTGCCGACGGATCACGTCGTGGCGGATCGCGTCGAGGAAGGCGCCGCGGCGCGGACGGTCACGCGCATCCCCGACGATGCCCTCGGCGTGGACATCGGCCCCGAGACTTCGGCGCGTTATGCGCAGGCGGCGGCGGAGGCGCGCACGATCCTGTGGAACGGGCCGATGGGCGTCTTCGAGATCGACGCCTTCTCGCGCGGCACGGAGGCCGTCGCCCGCGCGGTCGCCGACTCGCCGGCCCGCAGCATCGTCGGCGGCGGCGACTCCCTCGCCGCCGTGAACAAGGTCGGTGTCGGCGACCGGATCGGGCATCTGTCGACCGGCGGTGGCGCGTCGCTCGAGTACGTGCAGGGCCTCGTGCTGCCGGGGGTGGCCGCGCTCGAAGCGGCCGCGGCGCGGGACGCGGGGGCATGAGCCGGCTCCCGCTCGCGGTCGCGAACTGGAAGATGCACCGCACGCCGGACGAGGCCGCGGTCTACGCGGAGCGCTTCCGCGAGCGCATGGCGCCCCACGCCGCCGATCTCGATCGCCGCTTCGAGGTCGCGATCGCCCCGCCCTTCCCCGCCCTCGACCGCCTCGGCCGCGCGCTCTCGGGATCGGGCCTCGCCCTCGCCGCCCAGAACGTCCACCCCGAGCTCGAGGGCGCGTTCACGGGCGAGGTCTCGCGCGGCATGCTCGAGGCCCTCGGCTGCCGCTACGTGCTCGTCGGACACAGCGAGCGCCGGCAGCTCTTCGGCGAGGACGACGCCTTCGTCGCCGCCAAGGTGAAGGGCCTCGTCGGCTCCTCGGTCCGCCCGATCCTGTGCGTCGGCGAGACCCTGGCCGAGCGCGAGCGCGACGCGACCCTCGAGGTCGTCGGGCGGCAGCTCGGCTGCGTGCTCGACGCCGCGGGCGATGCGCTCGGGAGCCGACTGGTGGTAGCCTACGAGCCCATCTGGGCCATCGGCACGGGACGCACCGCGACCCCCGAGCTCGCCCAGGACGTCCACGCCGGCCTCCGCGAACGCCTCGTCGATCGACTCGGCGGGATCGGTCGCGAGATCCGGATCCTGTACGGCGGATCGGTCAAGCCGGCGAACGCCGGAGAGCTGCTCGCCCGGCCCGACATCGACGGCGTGCTGGTCGGAGGCGCGAGCCTCGACCCGGACGCCTTCGCCGCGATCTGCACGGAGAACGCCTGATGCAAACCTTCCTCTACGCCCTCCACTTCATCGTCTGCTTCGTGCTGATCGGCGTCGTCCTGCTCCAGCGCGGCAAGGGCGCCGACCTCGGCGCGTCCCTCGGCGGCGGCAGCGCGAATACCATCTTCGGCAGCCGCGGCGCCGGCAACTTCCTGACCCGGATCACGACGGCCAGCGCGATGATCTTCATGGGCACTTCGCTCTCCCTCGCCTATCTCGGCTACAAGTCGTCGGACGTGCGCCTCTTCGACGAGGACGCGCCCTTCGAGGTGCCGGTCGAGGGCGGGGACGCGGACGGCGTCGCGCCCAGTCTGCAGGAGGTGCCGACCGGCGACGAGCAGACGGGGGGGCTGGTCGAGATCCCGATGGACCCGGTCGGCGGGGCCGTCGACGAGGCGGTCGACGCGACGGGCGAGGCGATCGACGAGGCGGCCTCCGCGATCGGAGCGGCCGCCGGCGAGGCGGCGGACGCCGCTGCGGGCGTGGCGGACGACGCGGTGCGCGCGCTCGACGCGGCGACCGGCTCGGGCAGCGAGGCGCCGGCCGGAAATTGACCGCTCCGAAGGCCCCGACCCTATGGGCGCCCGGGTCGGCCTTCGTTATGATCGGCGCCCCTGTGCGGCGGTGGCGGAATTGGTAGACGCGCCAGCTTGAGGGGCTGGTGGGCTTCGGCCCGTGGAAGTTCGAGTCTTCTTCGCCGCACCATTCATACTCCATGACACGTCGAGGTCTGCGGGCGGGTTGCTGGCCAGGAGATGGCTGGCCTGCCCGGTTCGTGCTGGTCCGTGCGCCGTGACGGTGCTGGGCCGGGGCGGCTGTCCCGCCCGGGGCGCGCCCGGCTGTATTCGGCGCGACCCGACGTGTCGGGATCGACGCGCGACCGGCGACACGCGACGGTCGCTCAGTCCGCGTCGACGCCCCTGGCCGTCGTGATGTCGCGCGCGAGCCGCTCGAGCGTCTTGCGCAGCGCCTCCGTCTCTCGCGGCCCGATCCGCTCCACCAGCCGACGCTCCGCTGCGTACGCGGCCTCCCGCGCCTTGCGCTCGAGGCGCCGCCCCTTCGCCGTCAGCCGCACGACGCGCGCGCGGCCATCCGCGGGATCGGGTGCCCGGCGGAGATACCCGCCCTGCTCGAGGTGGCCGAGCAGGTCGTTGATCGACTGCTTGCTGAGCTGGAGCTGGGCGCCGAGCTCCGAGGGGCGCAGGCCGTCGGGACCCGGATAGCGGAAGACGAGGACGTGGGCGCTGCGCAGCTCGGCGTAGCCGGCGGCGCGCACCTCCTCGGCGATCTGGTCCCGCATCCACTGCCAGACCAGCCGGAACAGGGCGCCGAGATAGGGACGGGGCACGTCGATTTCGCTTGACATGGATAGTACGTCGAACATACTAACAAGCGACCCCGTCGTCCAGCGAGGACTTCCCATGGCCTACCGGATCGAGCCCCTCTCCCCCCTCGGCGCGCGCGTCGAGGTGACCGACCCGGACGCCCTGCTCGCGAGCCCGACCGCCCCGGGCGAGCTGCTGCATGCGCTCGAGATCCATGGCGGCGTGCTCGTCTTCCCCCGTCTCGGCCTCGACGCCCCGACCCAGCTCGCCTTCGCGCGGCGCATGGGCGACGTCGTCGTCAAGACCTCGGCCGGCTGGAGCCGGGCGCATCCCGGCGTCTACCGCGTCGCCCTCGACCCGGCCGCGAACGACGAGTTCTTCGTGAAGGGCTCCTGGGACTGGCACATCGACGGCGCGACCTCCCTCGGCATCCCGCCGAAGGCCTCCCTGCTCGCCTGCCGGACGAAGCCCTCGGCCGGCGGCGACACGCAATTCGTCGACACCTACGCCGCCTACGATCGCCTGACCGCCGAGGAGAAGCGCCGCTTCGAGAGCCTCAAGGTCTGGCATCGCATCGAGCTCGACGCCTACTCGACGCCGATGAACCTCTCGCCCGAGTCCCTCGCCCGCCTCGAGAGCGAGCCGGCGCATCTCCACCCCCTGATCTGGACGCATCGCGATGGCCGCAAGTCGCTCGTGATCGGCGTGACCGCGACCCAGGTCGAGGGCCTGCCGAAGGCCGAGGGCCGTGCGCTGCTGCGGTCGCTAGTCGACCGTGCGACGGAGCCCCGCTACGTGCTGAACCACGTGTGGTCGGTCGGCGATCTCGTGATCTGGGACAACCGGGGCACGATGCATCGCGCGCGGCCCTTCGAGGCCGACTCGGGCCGCGACATGTACCGCGTGATGCTCGAAGGCGACGAGCCGATCCAGTAGTCCGTTGCGACCCGAGCGAGGGAGCCTCGTGCGGGCCAGGCCGATGCGCCGCCCGCGTCCGTGCTCCGCACGCCCGCCCGAACCCACACCCGGCGCGGCGCCCGAGCCGAGGCCACGACCCAGGAGGGAGACGACCATGTCGAAGCAATCCAAGGAGGCCGCGCTCGCAGAGTTCCGGTCCCGCGTCTCGGACCCGAAGCCCACGCTCTACGACGATGGTCGCGGCGTGCCCGAGGAGGCCCTCGAGACGGGCTTCATCCATTGGCTCACGCTGATCAACGCCCACGGCGACGACGGCAAGCAGTACTTCATCGAGGTCGTGCCCATGACGGGCATCGCCGAGGCCGGCGTCGATCTCTGGATGCTCGAGGTCGGCTCCGAGCGGGGGGGCGTCGTCGAGGTCCCCGGCTCGGTCCACAAGATCGCGAGCTACCCCTTCACCCAGGCCGACCGCAAGACCTTCCCGGTCGGCACCCTCTCGATCGAACGCGGCGACCGCGAGGTCAGCGTCCGACTGCCCGGCTTCGAGGTCGTCTGCAAGGACGACCATACCTGGCACTACGACGTGCACGACGAGGAGCGCAAGACGCGCCTCCAGATGGTCCACCACGGCGAGGGCTTCCCGACCTGGTACGGCAAGGAGAAGCCCAAGTACCTGACGGCGCATAGCATCGCCTACGGCTACAACTGGGTCGGCCGCATCGAGGGCACGCTCACGATCGAGGGCCGCGAGGTCGCCCTGCGCGGCGCGGCACTCCGGGAGCGCTACGTCGCCGTCGACACCTGCGCGGCCGAGATCGGCGGCTGGGAAGACTGGATGTGGTTCCACTTCGACGAGGCGTTCGGGAGCTACTACGAGATGAAGTTCGCCGGGGTGAAGCAGATGTCGCTGAACCTCCGCGAGGGCGGGCAGTACTTCCCGATCGGCGACTTCGAGATCGAGCATCACGAGTGGGCCTTCCACCCGCGACTCGGCGCCTTCGTCCCGACCCGCTACCGGATCACGATGGAGGTCGAGGCCGGGACGCTCGAGCTCGCGGGCGACATCGTCGAGAGCAAGCTCTGGGGCATGCGCGGCGAGGCCCCGGACACGCCCCTCTACACGCACAACTTCGGCGAGCTGCAGGGCGTCTTCACCGACCGACAGGGAAGAAGGCAGGTGCTCTCGAACGGGGTCGGCGGCGGCTGCGTGCGGCTCTGGAAGCCCTACCCGAGCTTCCTCCTCCCCCAGGCCTCGGAGCAGCTCCAGGCCTTCGCCGACCGCGTGCTGCTCTTCGAGTAGGCGGGCGTCCGACCCACGTCGGATGGCGCGTCCGACGGCTCAGCGCATGGCGGATGCGAGCGCACGCCCCTCGTCGACGTCGAGCGACCGCAGATAGATCCAGATCGCCTCGATCTCGAGGTCGCTCAGTCCGGCGAAGCCGGGCCAGGGCATGTACTCGCGATCGATCGGCTCGCCGCCGGGACGTGTTCCCTCGCGCATGGCCCGCGCGAAGTCCTCGCGACTCCAGGCGGCGAGCGCCCCGCCCGGTCGGAGATCTGGAGGCGGCGGCTCCCCGGGCAGGGAGAGCGGATGGAGACCGCCGGACAGGTCGTCGCGATGACAGACCCGGCAGCCGCCGACGTCCACGAGATAGCGGCCGTAGCGCGCCGTCGCTTCGGCGCGAACGGAACGCTCGGGCGCTTGCCCGGATCCCGCCTCTCGCGCGGCGAAGAGGTCGGGGGCCCGTCCGGTCGCGATGGCGAGGCGTGCCAGCCATCCCACCCGGCGCCGAGGCCGCTCGGCATCGACCGGCGGCAGCGCCTCCAGCCACCCGATCAGCGAGGCCAGATCCTCGTCGGAGAGCGCCGCCAGGTGCGCCGATGGCATCAAGAGCAGGGACCGGCCGTCGGGCGCCAGACCATGTCGGATCGCGCGGACCCAGTCCCGGCGTTCGTAGTGCCGACCGATGCCGCCGCGACCCGCCGTGAGATTGCTCGCCCAGAGCCGCCCGATCAGCGGATCGTCCGCCAGCTCCGCGCCCGCGAGGTCGGACCCGTGACAGAAATGGCACTGCGCGACGGCGGTCGCGAGATGCCGACCACGCTCCCGGCCCACCGCCTCGGGCGCGACCGCGAGATCGAGGGCCTCGGGCGGGATCGCGACCACCCGCTGCAGCGCCCGCTCGCTCGACGCATGGATCGCGACGCCGCTCCCGAGCATCAGCCCGAACAACACGAGCCCGATCGCGCGCCAGCGACCCGACGAAGGCCCGCCAATCGGCAGGCGGACGCGACGGCTCGCGTCGCTGCGCGGGCCGACGTCCAAAGGGCCCGGGCCCGACCGGCTCATGCGTCGCCGGCCGGGGACTCCGACGCGATCGTCGCGAGGGCCTCGAAGACGTAATGATCGTCCGCCTCGAGATAGATCGACGCCGCCTCCGGACGCGCACCCATCCGGCGCTTCTCGAGGCTCGCCCCGAATCCGAAGAGCACACGGCTTCGTCCCAGCTCGCGGGCGCGGATGACCATGTGGCGCAGCAGCTGGCGGTAGAGCCCCTGGCTACGCACGTAGGCGTAGTCGAGTCCGGCGAAGAGCGGGAGGTACGCGTCGCGCGCGGTGTAGGCGGCGAAGAATCCGAGCGGCGGCCCCTCGATCTCGCCCGCGCTGCGCAGCACGACGATCTCCCAGCCGGGTGAGGTCGCGAGCTCCGGGATCAAGGTCCGCGGCAGCGGGAAGGTGTTCAGCTCGAGGCTGTTCTCCTTCACGTTCGTGTAGAGCCGGTAGAGCCGATCGGCCTCGCCCGGCGCGAGGGCCCGGCCGTGCAGACCGACGACCTCCTTCGCGTAGGCGTCCGTGAAGGGCAGCACCCAGCGGCGCCAATGCCGACGATTCGCCCGGCCCAGGCGATCGATCAGCGCCTCGTCGTCCGCGGGCACGCCGTCGAGGACCAGGCTGTCCGGGGCTGGCATCGGCATCATGCCGCTCTGCTCGAGGATCCCGCAGACTTCGCGCTCCTCGGCCGGAATGTCCCGGAACACGCGGACCTCGCAGCCGAGGGCCTGTGCATCCGCCCGCACCGCGTCGAGCAGCATGGCCATCGCTTCGCGGCTCGTCTCTGCCTCCGCCGGGTCGCGCAGCCAGAGATGGTCGCCCTCCGACAGGAGACAGCCCATCGCGAAGACCTGCTGGGTCAGGAAGTGGGGATCCTCGGTCCGACGCTGCTCGACCGTCGCCGAGACCGTCGAGGGCGCCAGCATGTCCGCCTTCCAGAGCGCCCGGGTGAAGCAGGTCGCCAGGACGGGCCGGCCGTCTGCATCCCGTACGACGTAGTAGCGGAAGTCCCAGCGGTTCTCGGGCTCGGCCTCCGGACCGAAGACGCGCTCGAAGACCCGCATCGCCGACGAGCCGAGACAGCCCTTGTCGCTCATCATCCCGTCCCACTCCGCCGCATCGAGCTTGTCGATCGAGCTCGCAACGTCGAGATGGAGACCCGCACGCTCGACCCGCACGGGTCGGCTCGTCGCGACCGGCGGCTCGAGCCCGAAGGCCTTGAACACGGCCTCGGGCGTCGCCCCGCCCTCCCGCACGGCCTCGGGCCAGTGGCGATCGATCGCATCGACGAGCCGCTCGATGTCCCCCGCTTCGTGGTGTCGCGTGAGCAGGAAGCGCAGACCGCTGCGGCGCAGGGGGGCCGCCGGGAACTGGGCGGGATTCGTGAAGAAGCCCTCGCCCATCAGGCGCTCGACCAGGCTCTGACAGGCGCCGACGGGACCGGTGCCGATGAAGCCGACCGGGGTCTCCGGCGAGGACACGACGGGTACGCTGCCGCGCTCGGCCAGCAGGCCATGACAGAGGGCCATCCGCTCGCGCACTTCGGCCTGAAGCGTGTGGATCTCGTCGGAGAGATGGATCTTCGCGGACTCGACGATCGCGCCGAGGATCGGCGGCTGGATCGGCCCGGCGAAGATGAGCGTGGGACCGCATTGCTGGACCCGGCGTCGCTGTTCCTCGTCGGGCAGGACGATCACACCGCCGCCGGTTCCGAAGCCCTTGGCCAGCGACGTGACCAGCACCATGTGCGGATGCATCTCGATCGTGTCGAGCACCGTCCCCGATCCGCGCGGACCACACCAGCTCATGCCGTGCGCGTCGTCGACGTAGAGGCGCAGCGACTCGTAACGCTCGAGCAGGTCGCGGATCTCCCGCATCGGCGCACGGTCGCCGAACATGCTGTAGACACCGTCCGCCATGTACCAGATGCGATGGTGTCGTTCTGCGAGCAGCTTGATCCGCCGCTCGAGTCGCGCGAGGTCGTTGTGCGGGAGCAGCTCGACCTTCGCACCGGTCGTCGCGACGTACTGACAGGCGAGCTGCACGCTCGAATGGACCTGCTGATCCATCAGGATCGCGTCGCGCTCGTCGATCAGCGCCGGCAGTGCTGCGAGATGTCCGAGGGTCGTCGTATGGCTGACCACGATGGGCGCCTGGAAGATCTCCCCCAGCAGCGACTCCGCTCGCGAGTAGAGGGACGAGGAGAGGTAGGCCCTAGAGGAGCTCGTCTCGACGCCGTGGGCGCGGACCGCCTCGACCGCTCCCTCGATCAACCGGGGATCGAGCTCGAGACCCAGGTAGCTGCAGGAGGCGAAGTTGACGAGATCCCGGCCGCCGATCCGAACGTGGCGGCCATCGCTTCGCTCATCCTCGGCGTAGCAGCCTGCGATGCCACGACTGCGCACGTCGGCGACCAGCTCGTCCAATCGATCGATCCGTTCCCGATGCCCCTGCATGCGATCGCTCCCGTCGCCCACGCGCATTTCCCGGGGCGTTGGACGATTCCTTCGGATCGGGACCGGCAGGTCTTGAGCAACTCGACTTGAATTCGACTGATCCAGCGAAAACTTCATCCACCCCCCCCGACGGGCGGCGCGCCCGGCCCGGGCTAGACTCGTTCTCATACGCATTGCCGTACCGGGGGCCGGAGACCGATCATGAACGTCGTGCCCGCCCGCTCGCTCGGGGTCCTCGTCGATGGCGCCCGCAGCCGCGGCCTGTCGATCGAGCGGCTGACGGACGACCTGCCCGAGCTGCAGGAGGCGATCGCACGGCGGCGGGCGTCGGTCGGCTGGGACGACCTGGCCACGCTGATCGAGCGTCTCTCCGATGTCCTGGGTGGCGGCGACGCGCTGCGGCGCCTCGCCGAGGATCAGGCGACGGCCATGGGGCTTCCGATCTTCCAGGTCGTCGGGCGCGCCCTGGCCAGCCCGCTCGACCTCTACACGGTCGGCGTGCGCTGGATGGGACCGAGCATGCTGCCCATGATCGAGGCCGAGATGGCCGAGCTGGGCGAGGGTCGACTCGTCCAGCGACTTCGCATCCGGGAGGGCTACCGGGACTGCCCCGGCCTCTTCGACCTCGTACACGGATTCCTGATCGCCACGCCGCGCGCCTGGGGACACGAGGCCTCCGAGGTCGAGATGGCGCGGGAGCCCCGCCAGGCGACCTACCGGATCCGCCCCCACTCCGGCCGCCAGGGCCCGATCACGCGGGCCCTGCGCGCCTTCCGCGTCCGGCGCGCCTTCCCCCAGATGCTCCGCGAGCTCGAGGCCCAGCAGCTGAAGATCGACCAGGGCTACCGCGAGCTCCAGCAGGCCCACGATCGCATCGCGCGACAGGCCTCGGACCTCGAGCGCGTGAACTCGATCGGCGCCGAGCTCTCGCAGCACATCGATCTCGATCGCGTGGCCGACGTGCTGATCCGGATCCTGCTCGAGGAGCTCGGCATCGCGGCCGCGGAGCTCTGGCTCATCCGCAACCTCGACGCGGCGGGAGAGCCGGCGGCGTCCTCACCCGAGCCCCGCTTCTTCCGCCGCGGCGGCCGCGCCGGCCCCACGGCCCCGCGTCGCTACGACCTCGAGGCGGCGGGACGCGCGGTCGGGCGGCTCGACGTCTGGCCGGGCAACGCGGTGGACGGCGCCGAGGAGGCGCTGCTCGTCCGGCTCCTGCCGTGGATCGCGATGGCCCTGGACAACGCGCGCTCCTACGAGGCGCTCGAACGGCATGCCGCCGATCTCGAGCAGCGCGTCCGCGAGCGGACGGCGCGGCTGCTGGCCGCCAATCATCACCTCGTGTGCGAGATCGACGAGCGGCGCCGGGCGACCGAGGCGCTGATCGAGTCCGAGAATCAGCTCCGCGCCTCGGAGCGTCTCGCCTCGATCGGTACGCTCGCGGCGGGCATCGCCCACGAGATCAACAACCCGATCGGATCGATCCTCGCCGCCGCACAGCTCGCGCAGGTCGTGATGGACGAGCCGGACGCGTCGGGCCAGATCCGCCATGCCCTGTCCGACATCGAGGCCCAGGCGAAACGCTGCGGTGGGATCGTCCGGAGCGTCCTGCAGTTCTCCCGCGACGAGCGAACGGAGAAATGGGATTGCCGTCTCGACGAGATCGTCCGGCGCTCGACCCATCTGACGGCGGCCTTCGCCGACGAGCACGAGGCACGGGTCGACGTCGACCTCCCGCCGGCAAGCCCCTGGGCGCGCGTCAATCCGATCCAGGTCGAGCAGGCCCTGGTCAACCTCCTCCGGAACGCCGTCGAGTCGGGCGCGCGCACGATCCGCGTGACGCTCGTTGCACTCGCCGGCGGTGATCGCGCGCGGATCGAGATCCGCGACGATGGACCGGGCATTCCCGCACGCGAGCAGATGCGGGTCTTCGAGCCCTTCTACACGACGAAGCGGGATGCCGGCGGTACGGGACTCGGACTGAGCGTCGTGCACGGCATCGCCGCCGAGCACGGCGGACTGCTCGGGATCCACTCGGGCGAAGGCGGCGGCGTCGTCGTCACTCTCGAGCTCCCGACGGTCACCCGCCCCCCGGAGCCGATCCGGGACAAGCCCGAGGACGAGACCGATCAATCCCCTCCGCCGCCGACCGCGCGCAACATCGGCCCCTGAGCCGCGACCTCCTCGAGGATCGCCCGCGCCTCTTCCTCGAGGCTCTCGCGCAGTCGCTCGAGGTCCCCGACCAGATCGGGATCCGCATTCAGCGCGAAGAAGAGCCGACCGCAGTAGCCGATGATGCTCGCCCCGAGGCCGGAGGAGTCCCGCAAGGGCAGGATGCCGTAGCACTCCACGAGCGGTGCGCCGTCGAGGTACAGAGGCGCGCGGGGTCCCGGGGACTGGAGCACCGCGATCTGCCCGGTCTCGATCGTCTTGAGCGCCCGCGCCCCGATCACGAAGAGGCGCGATGCGTTCCACTCCGAGCCCGCCGACAACACGTCCGCGGAGGCGACGTCCGAGTGCGCGCGGATCTTCCGGGTCTGCTCGCAGACGAGCTCGTGCCGGTCGACGAGCCGCTCCTCCCAGACGGGCAGCTCGACGACCCAGGAACGCGCTTCCCGACCGTCGCCCTCGAGCACCGGCGTGACCGCGCGCAGATCCACGTTCGCCGGACTCACGCGCCGCGCCTGGACGTAGCGGCGGAGCGCACCCGTGAAGAGCGTGAGCACACCGTCGTGCACCGTGCCGCCCAGGGTCCGCCGCAGCTGCTGGATCACGTCGAGGTCGATCGGCTGCAGGGAGAAGGCGCGGTGCGGCCCGAGGTGCCCGTCGAAGGGGGACTCGCTCGCGTGTCGCAGCTTGTAGCCGAGGACCTGCAGCACCTCTCGACCGCGATTGCGCAGCTCGCGGCCCGCCCGACCGGGCTGCGTCACGAGCCGCACGCCGCGCGCCACGGCGCGTCGGGATGGACTCCATCCCTGGACGACCTCCTTCAGGAAGAGCTCGACCGGGGACGGCGCGGGTCGCGGGGTGAAGCGGACGCGTCCCTTCGTGTCGTCGCGCTCGCCACTCTCGGAGAGGATCGCGCGCAGCAGATCCGCTCCTTCGAGGCTCGCCAGCGCCTTGTGCATCTTCAGGATCATCGCGAAGCGTCCACCCTCGAGCCCCTCGAGCACCCAGCAATCCCAGAGCGGGCGCGAGCGGTCCAGCGGCGTCGCCGTGATGCGCGCGGCCGTGCGCGCGAGCTGGAGAGCGTTGCCGGGGCGCGGCAGGCTCGAGTGACGCAGGTGGTGGTCGAGGTTGAACTCGCGATCGTCGACCCAGACGGGATGACCGTCGAGGGGAACGCGGCGCAGCTTGCAACGCAGCCGCGGCAGCTCGCCGAGTCGACGCGCGACGACCTCGCGGATGCGCGGGAAGTCGACGCCCCCACCCTCGGTCGCCAGGGGGCCGGCCTCGAAGACCAGGATCATCGCCGTGTGGGTCCGGCGCCGCGAGGTCTCCGCCTCGAGGTAGCCCGCGCTCTCGTCCGAGAGCCGTTCGTAATAGATCCTGGCCACGCTCCCGATCCCTCCCCGCGGACTCGGCCGCGTCGTTCCCCGTCCTCCGCGCCCCGGATCCCCTCGCGGTCGGACGCGCCCCTCAGCCGAGGCCGCTCAGCGGCCCTGCCCCGCCTCGGCGTCGTCGCGCCACTCCACAGCGGCATCCGTCGCAAAGGGCGCCTGGCCCGACGCGAAGAGATGTCGGGCGGCGACACGCCGGACGAAGGGCTTGAGATCGGATTTCATCGACGCCATGACGTGCCCCGACGGCATCCACTCGATCTCCGGGCGCCCCCAATGTCGCCACAGGGCGCGCGCCTGATCGGGTCGCGCGACCCGGTCGGCGACGCCTGCGTAGATGTAGCGGCGGTCGACGGGGATCCGCGGCTCGAAGCTCAGGGGCGAGACGGGATGCATCACCTCCGCCACGAGCCCCCAGTCACTCTGCAGGTCGCCGCCGTAGGCCTTGTAGGCCCAGGGCTCGTTGTCGCGTGCGAGCGAGGTGAAGTCGACGGCGGGGATCCCCGCGATCACGCAGGCGAGGTCGTCGATGAAGGCCGAGGCCAGCGAGACGGTGTAGCCGCCGAGCGAGATGCCGTAGAGCCCGACCGGCGCGCTCGTCCGGCGCCGGATCCAGTCGACCATGCGCCGGATGTCCCAGACCGCCTGCGAGAAGAGATGCAGCACGTTCGCGTACTCGGGGCTCAGCAACGCACCGCCGCTGAAGCGCGTGCTCGAGCGCGGGCCGTGCAGCGGAAGCACGGGCATCAGCACGTTGAGCCCGAGCTCCTCGTGGATCCACCGCGCGGCCATGCCCTGAAAGTTCGCGGCGGGCTGACCCATGCTGAATCCGTGGGTACAGACGAGCCAGGGCCGATCGAGTCCCTCGTGCTCCAGCACGTAGGCCACGGCCGTCCCATTGTCCTCGTGCGCCAGCCAGCGCTCGCGCCCGGGCTCCCCCGGATGCGGCTCGTACTCACTCTCGAAGACCATCTCGACGTAGCGCGTGACACCGCCGCGCAGACCCGACGCGCGCTTCGGCGTCAGCTGCGGTGCACGCAGGGGCGGGGGCGGGAGGTGATAGGCGGAGGGATCGTCGTACCAGCCGTTGCGCTCGATGAAGCTGCGCATCGCCAGCAGCTCCTGGTGGCCGCGGCGGACGCGGTGGGACTCCGGCACGCCGACCAGCAGACTCACGAGCAGGGAGAAGCTGCCGTCTACGAGGGCCTCGGCGATCAGCCCCGCGCTCGGCTCGGCCGCCGGGACGTCCCGGTAGCGTTGCTCCCGCCGCAGGACGGCCGCCGTGTCGTTCGCCATGGAGGCGATCTCGATCGCCGGCGCCGTCAACCACCGAATCAAGCTGCTCATCCAGTCTCCCCCTCGCCGTCCGAGCGCTTCGACCCACGCGCCGAAGTGTGACCGAATCTCCCCCCACGAGCCATTGCGTACGGGAAGATGCGCTCCCCGGATCCCGACCACGACGTCGACCGGGACCTCGCGGTCCTTCATCGACCGGTCCCGCGTCGCGCTCGAGCCCCCGCTCGATCCGGCGTCGCCGGATCGCCTCGCGCCCCGACGCGCCCGCTCAGCCGGCCGGCTCGAAGCGCCCGTAGCGGCCCCGGAAGTAGACCAGCGGCTCCCCTTCGGCGATCCGGGCCTCCTCGATCTCCCCCACGCAGAGGACGTGATCACCCGCGTCGTGGAGCGCCACCAGGCGACAGTCGAGATTGACGAGCGCATCCTCGAGCAGCGGGGCACCGGTCTTCGCCCGATACGTCGCGACGCCTTCGAAGCGGCGGAACTCGTCCTTCTTCGAGGCGAACTTGTTCGAGAGCGCCGACTGCTCCGCGCGCAATACGTTCACCCCGAAGCAGCGCCCACGCTCGATCAATCCCGTCGTGACCGAGGTCTTCGACGCGCATACGAGCACGAGGGGCGGTTCGAGCGACACGCCGCTGAAGTCGGAGACCGTCATGCCGTGGATCTGCTCGCCCTCGCGGGAGGTGATGATGGTGACGCCGCTGGCCCAGGATCCCATCGCCGCGCGGAACTCGTCTGCATTGATCGCCATGTCGTCCTTTCGATGGGCCGAGGGCTCGATCCCTCGCGCCGGCGAAGGCTATCACGACTCCCGCGCTCGCGAGGGCTGCGCCTCGCGCGGGGCCCCGGCCTGCAGGAAGCCCAGCACGTAGGGTCCCACGACGTCGAGGGGCCGGAGGCCGGGGGCGAGCTCGAGCGCGAGACCGTACAGGAGGGAGAAGGCTCTTCCCCAGGCGACGAGTCCCTCCGGCATGCGGAAGCTGCGCAGCATCCAGAGATGCCCACGCAGCCGCCCGAAGTAGTCGCCGAGGTCGATCTCCGAGAGCTCCCGCGGCGTGAGGTTGTAGTAGGCGGGATCGAAGGAGAGCCGGGCGAGCTCGCGGGCCTCGTCGCGATCGGACTCGCGCAGGATGCCGATGCGGATCATGCTGTCGACCCAGAGCGTCTCGTTCCGGGTGACGGCGGCGAGCACGTTCATCCGCATGCCGTCCATGATCTCCGGGGCGATCGACTCGTGCATGCCGAAGTCGATGATCGCGACCCGTCCCTCGCGATCGACGAGCAGGTTGCCCGGATGCGGATCGCAGTGGAAGAAGTAGTCCCGGAACATCTGGTGCAGGAAGGCGCGCGTCGCCCAGGCGACGGCCTCCGACACGTCGACGCCGCGTGCCTCGAGCGCCGCGCGGTCGTTGATCTTGTCGCCGTCGATGAACTCCATCGTCAGCACGCGCCGGGCGGTCGTCTCCCAATGGATCCGGGGGATCCGGACGTGCTCGGCGAGGGCCGGATCCTTGGCGAGGTTGGCGGCGACCCGCTCCGCCGCCGCCCCCTCGGCGAGGTAGTCCATCTCGCCCCGGATCGAGCGCACGATCTGCTCGTGCACCGAGCGCAGGTCCGGCAGCACGAGGGGGTTGAAGAGCCAGATGGCGAAGCGCGCCATGCGCAGGTCCACGGCCACCGACCGCTCGACGCCCGGGTAGAGGACCTTCACGGCGAGGTCGCGCCCTGCGTGATCCCGCGCGCGATGGACCTGGCCGAGACTCGCGGACGCGACGGGCGCCTCGGCGAACTCGGCGAAGAGCGCCCGCGCCGGACGACCGAGCTCGTGCCGGATCTGGCGATCGATCTCGTCGAAGGGATGGGGCGGCACCCGATCCTGCAGCCGGACGAGCTCGCGGGTCATCGACTCCGGCAACACGTCGACCCGCAGACTCGCCACCTGCCCCAGCTTGATCAGCCCGCCTCGAAAGGAGGTTGCCACGCGCACGAAGCGCGCGGCGAAGCGTCCCGCCCGGGCCTCGAGCCAGTCGTCGGAGCCCCGGATCCAGCCGCGCCGCACGAGGCGATGCACGAGATAGACCTGTGCCGCCTGCGTGATCAAGGAGAGCAGCACGAGCGCCCGGCCGGCCAGCGCGAAGAGCGACGGGCCACCACGCGCGCCGCGCGAGGCACGATCGCCAGGCCTGGACGCGCCGGCCTCCGACCCGGGCGTTCGCTTCCCGGGCTGCGGGTCGTCGGTCATCCGCTCCCGCTCAGCCCCCGCCCTTCGCCGCGCCCTTCGCGGGCTGCAGCCGGATCTCGATGCGTCGGTTCCGGGCCCGGTTCTCCGGCGAGTCGTTCGGTGCCACGGGCTCGTTCGGCCCGACCGAGACGACCTGCATCCGACGACCCGACACGCCCTGCTCCTCGAGCAGCCGCACGACCCGACCCGCCCGCGCCGCCGCGAGCTCCCAATTCGTCGGGAACTGCTTCGCCAGCGCACCGCGGATCGCCCGATCGTCGGTATGCCCGCGCACCTCGATCCGGTCCGTCAGCTCCTTGAGCTGCCGGGCGACCTTGACGAGCACGTCGCGACCGACCTGGTCGAGCTCTGCCGAGCCCGAGGCGAAGAGCACGTCGTCCGACACGTTGAGCCGGAGTCCCTCGCGCAGCCGTTCGATCTCGATCTGGCCGGCCGAGACCTCCGACTCGAGGTCCGCGACGAGCTCGTCGTAGGTCGACTGCATGGCGGCGATCTCCGCCTCCCGCGCCGCGAGTGCCTGCGCCGCTTCGAGTCGCGCGAGTCGTTCGGCATCGAGGTCACGATCGAGCTGCGTGGCCTCCTGCTCGAGCTGGGTCAGATCGGTCGCCAGACTCGTGCGCGCCACGCGCTCGTCCTCGTAGGACTCCTGGGCCTCGACGTAGAGATCCTCGAAGCTGTCGCGTTCGATCTGGAGCTTCTCGACCTGCGTCTGGAGCGCGTCGCGCTCCTGCGTCAGCGCGTCGTAGCGGGTCTCGAGCTGGTCGAAGGCCTTCCGCGTCACGCAGCCCGGGACGAGCAGCATGACGCCGATCAGAAGCAACGCGGGCGAGAGGAATCGGTTCAACGCAACCTCCGGGCTGGCAGGCGTCCTCGCCGCGACCGCCCCCCGCGGCCGCGCCACGCGTCCCGGATCATTTCGCGGCCGCCGCCGCGAGCGTGTGACCGAGCGCTTCCTCGATCGTACCGACGAATGCGAGATCGAGCCCCTGTAGCAGTCCCGGCTCGATCTCTTCCACGTCCCGACGGTTGCGTTCGGGCAGCACCACCCGCTCGATCCCGGCCCGCTTGGCCGCGAGCACCTTCTCCTTGATGCCGCCCACCGGCAACACCTTCCCCCGCAGCGTGATCTCGCCGGTCATCGCCACCCGCGCCGCCGCCGTCCGCCCCGTCAGCACCGAGGCCAGCGCCGTGACCATGCCCACCCCCGCCGAGGGGCCGTCCTTCGGCACGGCGCCCTGCGGCACGTGCACGTGGATGTCCTCGCGCTCGAAGACGGCGGGGTCGAGACCGAGGCTCTCGCCGTGGTTCCGGAGCCAGGAGCGGGCCGCCTCCACGGACTCGCGCATCACGTCGCCGAGAGAGCCCGTCAGCTTGAGCTCGCCCTGCCCCGGCATCCGCGTCGCCTCGATGAAGAGGATGTCGCCGCCGGTCGGCGTCCAGGCGAGACCGACCGCGACGCCGGGCACGAGGTCGTCCTCCGCGAGGTCGGGCTCCGCCTTGATGGGACCGAGCAGCTCGGCGACGCCGGCCTCGTCGATCACGGCCTGGACCTTCTCCGCCCCCGCCTCCTCGGCGGCCTCGGCGACGCGACGTGCGACCTTCCGACAGATCGCCCCGATCTCGCGCTCGAGATTGCGCACGCCCGCCTCGCGCGTGTAGCTCTCGATCACCCGCCGCAGCGCGGCGTCGGTCAGCTCGAAGCCGACGGACCCGATCCCGTTGCGCTCGACCTGGCGCGGGATCAGGTAGCCGCGCGCGATCTCGACCTTCTCCTCGAGCGTGTAGCCGGGGAGCTCGATCACCTCCATCCGGTCGCGCAGCGCCGGCGGCACCGTGTCCATGACGTTCGCCGTGGCGATGAAGAGCACCTGCGAGAGGTCGAAGGGAACCTCGAGGTAGTGATCGCTGAACTCGCTGTTCTGCTCCGGGTCGAGCACCTCGAGCAGCGCCGAGGACGGGTCGCCCCGACCATCCGCGCCGACCTTGTCGATCTCGTCGAGCAGCACGACGGGATTGCGCGTGCCCGCCTTGCGCAGGCCCTGGATGAAACGGCCCGGGAGCGCGCCCACGTAGGTGCGCCGGTGCCCGCGGATCTCCGCCTCGTCCCGCACACCGCCGAGGGAGATGCGCACGAACTCGCGCCCGAGCGCGCGCGCGACGGATTGGCCGAGCGACGTCTTGCCCGTGCCCGGCGGACCGACGAAGCAGAGGATCGGACCCTTGAGATCCCGCTTCAAAGACAGGACGGCGATGTATTCGACGATCCGGTCCTTGATCTTGTCCAGACCGAAATGATCCGCGTCGAGGACCTCGCGGGCCGCCTTCACGTCGAGCCGGTCCTCCGAACGCAGGCTCCAGGGCAGTGCGGTCATCCACTCGAGGTAGTTGCGGATCACGGCGTGCTCGGCCGCCGCCGAGGGCGTCTGGGCGAAGCGCTCGAGCTCGCGATGGGCCTGGGTGAGCGCCTCCTCGGGCATGCCCGCCGCCTCGACCGCCGCGCGCAGGCGCTCGACCTCCTCCTCGTCGTCCTCGCTCTCACCGAGCTCGCGTCGGATCGCCTCGAGCTGCTGGCGCAGCATGTACTCGCGCTGCGTACGGCCCATCTCGGTCTGGACCTTCTGCTTGATCTCGGACTCGATCTGCAGCGCCTCGGTCTCCTTCGAGAGCTGATCGAGGACGAGACGCAGACGGATCCCGACGTGGTCGGCCTCGAGGATCTGCTGCTTGCCGGCGACGTCGAGGTCGAGGTTCGAGGCGACGAGGTCGGCGAGCTTCGACGGATCGGCGAGGTTCGCGACGAGCACCTGGAGCTCGTCGGAGAGCCGCGGGCTCTCGGAGACGAGCGTGCTGAACTGCTGGGCGACGCTGCGGACGAGTGCGGTCATCTCGACGGACTCGTCCTCCTCGCCGACGTCCTCGCGACGCTCGATCTCGGCACGCAGGAAGGGATCGGTCGTCGTGAAGCGACCCAGATGGACGCGCGCGACGCCCTGCACGAGCAGTCGATAGGAGTCGTCCGGGAACTTCAGCATCTTCACGATGCGCAGCACCGTCCCGACCGAGTAGACGTCGTCGGGGCCCGGCGGGCCGGCGACGTCCCGCTTGACCGCGGTGCAGACCATCAGCCGATCCGGCCGCAAGAGGACCTCGTCGACCAACCGCTGGGAGGCCGGGGTGTTCACGAGCAGGGGCGAGAGCAGGTACGGGAAGAGGACCGTGTTCTTGAGCGGCAGCACCGGCAGCTCGCCCGGCAGCTCCGTCCGCTCGTCCCCCTCCTCGTCCGGCCCCCGACCGACCTCGATCTCCATGCCACCGGCCTGCTCTTCGATGCGTTCCGCTTCGTCCATCGCTCCCACCGCCGGGGTCACGCCGCCGCCGGGGCTCGCGCCCCCTCGCCGCGCACCCGCTGGCTCAATCCGACTCGATCTCGAGCCGGCGACGTTCCCGGCTTCGCTTCGGAATGCGCACCTCGAGGAAGCCGTCCTCGAGCCGGGCGCGCACGGCCTCCGAGTCGAAGACGGCCTGGATCACGATCTCCCGCTCGAAGGGACCGAAGCAGATCTCCATCTGCTGCAGTCGCGAGACCGCCCCGGCCGGCGGCGGTCGCCGCACGCCGCGCAGCTTGAGGACGGGCCCCTCGACGTTGACGCGCAGGTCCTGTCCCCGCACGCCGGCGACCTCGAAGCGGACGACCACCTCGGTCTCCGTCTCGAAGACGTCGGCAGCCGGCTGCCAGCGATCCCCCCGCAAGCGGTCGGGAAACTCGCCGTAGAGCTCGACGAGGGGATGCGGACGGCGCTTCTCAGGAATCGCCCTTCTCCTGGGTGAACTCGGCGTCGATCACGTCGTCGTCGCCGCCGCCTCCCCCCGCTGCGCCCGCGCCCGGCCCGGCATCCGCCCCGGGTGCACCGGCCGCGCCCGCCTTGTAGAGCTTCTCGGCGACCTTGTGCATCTCCGTCTCGACCCGCTGTCGGGCGGCGTCGATCCTGGCCGCGTCGCCCGACTCGAGATCCGTCTTCGCCTCCGCGAGCACGCTCTCGATCGCGCTCTTGTCGCTCGCCTCGAGCTTGTCGCCGTTCTCGGCGATCTGCTTCTCGACCTGGTAGATCAGGCTGTCGAGCTGGTTCTTCTTCTCGATCGCCTCGCGCCGGCCCTTGTCCGCGCTCGCGTTCGACTCGGCGTCCTTCACCATCCGATCGATCTCGGTCTGGTCGAGGCCGCCGCTGCCCTCGATGCGGATCGACTGCTCCTTGCCCGTGGCCTTGTCCGAGGCGCTGACCGAGAGGATGCCGTTCGCGTCGATGTCGAAGGTGACCTGGATCTGCGGGACGCCGCGGGGCGCCGGCGGGATGCCGTCGAGGATGAAGCGCCCGATCTCGCGGTTGTCCGCCGCCATCTCGCGCTCGCCCTGCAGCACCCGGATCTCGACCTGGGGCTGGCTGTCGGCCGCCGTCGAGAAGGTCTGCTGGGCCTTCGTCGGCACGGTCGTGTTGCGCTCGATCAGCTTCGTCATCACGCCGCCGAGGGTCTCGATGCCGAGCGACAGGGGCGTCACGTCGAGCAGCAGCACGTCCTTGACGTCGCCCGCGAGCACGCCGCCCTGGATCGCCGCGCCGACCGCCACGACCTCGTCGGGGTTGACCGTCTGGTTCGGATCCTTGCCGAAGAGCTCCTTGACCTTGCGCTGGACCATCGGCACGCGGGTCGAGCCGCCGACCAGCACGATCTCGTCGATCTCGGAGGCCTTGAGGCCCGCGTCCGCGAGCGCCCGCCGGCAGGGCTCGAGGCTGCGGTCCACGAGATCCTCGATCAGCTGCTCGAACTTCGGCCGGGTGAGCTTCAGCGTGAGGTGCTTCGGACCGGTCTGGTCCGCCGTGATGTAGGGCAGGTTGATATCCGTCGACTGCGCGCTCGACAGCTCGATCTTGGCCTTCTCCGCGGCCTCGCGCAGGCGCTGCACGGCCATCGGGTCGTTGCGCAGATCGATGCCCTGGTCCTTCTTGAACTGCTCGACGAGGTAGTCGATCAGGCGCTGGTCCAGGTTGTCGCCGCCGAGGTGCGTGTCGCCGTTCGTGGCCTTCACCTCGACGACGTTCTCGCCCACCTCGAGGATCGAGATGTCGAAGGTGCCGCCGCCGAAGTCGTAGACGGCGATCTTCTCGTCGCCCTTCTTGTCGAGGCCGTAGGCGAGGGCCGCGGCGGTCGGCTCGTTGATGATGCGCTTGACCTCGAGGCCCGCGATCTTGCCCGCGTCCTTGGTGGCCTGGCGCTGGGCATCGTTGAAGTAGGCGGGCACCGTGATGACGGCGCCCGTGACGGGCTGCCCGAGGTAGTTCTCGGCGGCCGTCTTCAGCTTCGCGAGGATCATCGCGGAGATCTCGGGGGGCGCGAAGGTCTGATCGTCGATCTGGACCGCGGCGGCGCCGTCCTTGCCCTCGACGACCTTGTAGGGGACGAGCTTGGTCTCCTCGGGCACCTCGCCGACCCGGCGCCCCATGAAGCGCTTGATCGAATAGACCGTCCGGGTGGGGTTGGTGACGGCCTGGCGCTTCGCGATCGCGCCGACCAGTCGCTCGCCATCGTCGGTGAATCCCACCACCGAGGGGGTCGTCCGGCCCCCCTCCTCGTTCTGGATCACGGTCGGCTGGCCGCCTTCCATGACGGCGACCACGGAGTTCGTGGTGCCGAGGTCGATGCCGATGATCTTGCCCGAATTCGCCATGTCTGCCTGCCTCGTCGTGGCTCGCAGGACACCCATCCCGGGGTCCTGCCGTGGAATGCGGCCAAACCTGGGGCCATGTCCCTCTCTGTCAATCCGCGGGGCCGTGATTTTCTGCGCCCACACCGGGTGTTGCGGCGGCGGGCGCAGATCGGGCCGGACGCTGGAGCCCCGACCGCCCGCGATCCGCGGCAGACGGCATCGCGGGCCGGCCCCCGCCTTCCCGCCCCACGCGAGGCCAGGAACCCGCGTCGCCGACCCGGGGTCTTCAGGAGGCGCCGGCGGCTCCGCCGCAGGTTCCGTGTCGGGACAGTGAAAGATCTCCAGTAACCGCCCGGATTTCCGATGGTTTGGTTGTAGAGGGCTCGGGGGCCCGGCTATATTGCGCGGTCCCGCGATCTCGGCGGACGGGGTGCGGGGGCCGTCGCGAGGACCGGGCCCGCCGATCGAGACCTGCCCGTCGCGGACGTGGGTGCGACGCGAGTGCTCCGTCCGGGCCCCGAGTCCGCGCGGCACGCCTCGGGAGCCCGAAGCGTGCCGCGGCGCACAGCTCGGGTCCGGGGCCGGACCGAAGGTCGGGAGGCATGAAGAGCGCGATGGGATCGTGGCTGATCATGGGTCTGAACGTGCTGCTGCTGGGGGGCTCCTGCTTCCTCGTGGCGGACATCGTGACCCGGATCGGCGCCGAGGCCCTCGAGCCCGTGCCCCTCGCGAGCGCGCCGCCGGACCGTGAAGCCGCCCCGGCCGACGCACGCCTCGTCGCTCCCTCGGTGATCCTCGAGCGCAACCTCTTCGGCGCCCAGCTGGCCGGCGACGTCCAGGCGCTACCGCCCGAGCGCGATGCCGACGAGCCGCTGGCCGACACGAAGCTGCCCCTTCGGCTGCTCGGCACGGCGGCCGCGAGCGTCGAGGAGCGCTCCCGCGCGGCGATCGAGGACGAGAAGACGCGCAAGCATCTCGTCGTGGCCGTCGGCGACTCGATCGAGGGCCACCCCCGCGTGAGCGTCGCCGCCATCGAGCGCACGCGGGTCGTCCTCGACAATGCCGGCAAGCGCGAGCAGCTGCTGCTGAACGAGGATCAGCCCCTGCCCCAGGTCGCGATGGCCCGGGCCCGCCCGGCGCGTCGCACGGCGGCCCGCCCCGCCCGAACGGATACGCTGAACGACCGGCTCCAGGCGCTGTCCGGCGAGGAAGGAAAGGGCATCTCCGAGATCCTCTCCTCCGCCCGGATCGTCCCCCACTACGCAGGCGGCGAGATGCTCGGCATGAAGGTCGACGCGATCAAGCCCGACAGCATCTTCCAGCGCGCCGGGCTCCAGAACGGCGACGTGATCACCGAGGTGAACGACATCGTGATCGACCGGATCGAGGCGACCAGCGCCATCTTCGACGAGCTCGCCTCCGCCGACCAGGTGACCTTCAGCGCCTTGCGGGGCGACTCGACCATCCAGCTCTCGGCGACCGCCGACGAGCTCCTGCAGGAGTAGCCGGCGCCGTGCTTCCGACCCCGCCCGCCTGCCCTTCGCCCCGCGTCGTCCACGTCGCGTTCCTGCTGCTCGCGCTGGCGCTGCTGGGCCCGCTCGGGCCCGGCTCGGCCGAGGCCCAGGCCCGTGGACGCGCCGCCCGCCTGCCCGTCGCGGCCGAGGAGGAAGAGCTCGTCACCCTCGACTTCAACGACGTCGAGCTGCCCGTCGTCGTCGACACGATCTCCCGGATGACGGGGTACAACTTCATCTACGACGACCGCGTCCGCGGCCGCGTCACGATCGTCTCGCCGACCCAGGTGACGGTCGACCAGGCCTTCGCCGTCTTCGAGTCCGTCCTCAAGGTCAAGGGCTTCTCGCTCGTCCTCGGTCCCGGCGACACCTACAAGATCATCCCGATCCGCGACGTCAAGGAATCGAGCATCGACACGATCAAGGACGGGCGCCCCTCGCCCAACCGCGACCGCTTCGTGACGCGCCTCGTACCGCTCCAGTTCATCGACGCCGAGGACATCACCCAGACGATCAAGCCGCTGATCTCGAAGGACGCCTCGCTCGTCGCGTATGCGCCGACCAACACGATCATCGTGACCGACAGCGAGAGCAACATCCGGCGCCTGCTCTCCCTGCTCGACGCGATCGACGTCGAGAGCTATCGCCAGGAGCTCACGGTCATCACGATCGAGCACGCCGACGCGAACATCCTCGGCGAGCAGCTCTCGGAGATCTACGGCGCCGAGGTCGGCACGACCGCCGGTGGCGCGACCGCGGCCCAGCGACGCAGCCGCGCGCGGCGCCGCACGACGAACGCCGAGCCCACGGCGGACGCCGGCGGCGCCGTCGGTCCCTCGGTCCGCATCCTGACCGACGAGCGGACGAACTCGCTGCTCGTGCTGGCGACACGCCAGCAGCTCGAGGACATCCGCGGCCTGATCCACAAGCTCGACATCCCCGTGACGGGCAAGGGGCGGATCCGCGTCTATTACCTCAAGCACGCCGATGCCGAGGAGCTCGCCGACACCCTCGACAGCCTGCTCTCGGGCGCGAGCGGTGGGGGGGGCAGCCGATCGGCGGTTCCGGGCGCGACGGGCGGCGCGGCCCAGGCCCTGCGCTCGGTCGTGACGCCGCTGGCCGAGGGCGTGACGATCACGGCGGACGCCGCGACCAACTCGCTCGTGATCCAGGCCAGCAAGGAGGCCTACGAGACCCTCGAGGACGTGATCGAGCAGCTCGACGTGTCGCGACCGCAGGTGCTGGTCGAGGCGCTGATCGTCGAGGTCGACGTCACGGACAACCTGAGCCTCGGCTTCAACGCGGCCTTCCGACTCATCAACGGCGACACCGACATGCTCTTCTCGACCGGCACCGCCGTCGCCCCCGGCGCGGGTCTGCTCGGCCAGGCGCTCCGGGTCAAGTCGTTCACGGACCCGACCCAGGCCTTCGATCAGGACCAGCGCCCCGACCGCGACGGCTCGGGCAACCTCTCGATCGGGATCTCCGCGTCCAAGGACGAGAGCGACATCAACATCGTGAGCGCGCCGCACATCCTCACGTCGGACAACGAGGAGGCGGAGATCCGGATCGGCAACAACATCCCGATCCCGACCGGCCGCACGGACGCCGCCGTCGGCGGCTCTTCGGGCCTGTCGACCTCGGTCTCGATCGAGCGACAGGACGTCGGCGTCACGCTGCGCGTCACCCCGCAGATCAGTGAGGGCGACACGCTGCGTCTGCAGATCTTCCAGGAGCTCACGGAAGTCGTCGACTCGCAGGCGGGCGAGGTCAACTCCGTGGGCGTGACGCTCAGCAGCCGCAAGATCGAGAACACGGTCGTCGTGAACGACGGGGAGACCGTCGCGATCGGTGGTCTGATCTCCGAGACCTTCAGCGACGGCAACCGCGGCGTGCCCTTCCTCAAGGACATCCCGTGGCTCGGCTGGCTCTTCAAGTCCAAGGACGAGAGTCTGCGCAAGATCAACCTGCTCGTGTTCCTGACGCCGCACATCATCCGCAGCGCCGATGACCTCGAGCAGGAATCGATCCGCAAGCGCATCGAGCTCGAGGACTCGGTCGACGACGAGAAGGCCTTCCCCGAGCTCGCGGAGATCGACCGCACGCGCTCGAGTGCGGGCTTCTCGGCCGCTGCCGAGCTGAACGCCCACGCGGACCGCTACCCGATCGACCGCATGCGCGCCCTCGAGGCCGCGCAGGCGACGGCCCGGGACGAGCGCGCGGCCTCGCTCGCCCGAGAGGCCGCCGCCGGCCTGACGCGTTACGTCGTGACCGTCGCCCGCTACGACGACGAGACCCGTGCGACCGAGACGCTGACGGACCTGATCGACGCCGGCTACGACGGCACCCTCGTGACGGGCGATGCCCGCGGACGACTCGTCTTCACGATCCAGGTCGGCCCCTACGACGAGCTCTGGGAGGCCGAGCGGACGGCCGAGACGCTCGACGCCGCCTACGGGTACTCGTCCTCGGTGACCGTGCTGCGGGAGGCCGCGCCGTGACGAGCGCCGCGCCGGGGGCGGCGGTCGGCGCCGGCAGTCTCGAGCTCGGCGAGATCCTGCTGCGCGAGACGCGTCTCTCGCCCGAGCAGCTCGAGGCCGCACGCGTGCGTCAGGCCGAGAGCCAGGAGCGCCTCGCCGACGTGCTCGTCGAGGAAGGCTTCCTGAACGCCGACGAGGTGCTGCACGCGCTCGGCCAGCAGCTCGGGCTGCCGGTGGTCGCGTCGATCGACTCGGACGCGGTCGACGAGGGACTGCTCGTTCGCGTCCCGATCGGCTTCGCCAAGCAGCATCGTCTACTGCCGCTCGGCTGGGCGTCCGAGGGCGTGCTGCAGGTCGCCGTCGGCGATCCCCTCGACGTGGCCCCGCTCGACGACCTGCATCTCCTCTTCGACGGGGCCGAGATCGAGCTCGTGCTGGCGCGCGAGCCCGTCATCCTGAACGCGATCAACCTCGCCTACGACCGGGGCGTGACCTCGACGGACCAGCTCGCGACCGAGGCCTCCGACGACCTCGACGCCCTCGCGACCGAGATCTCCCACGAGCCCCAGGACCTGCTCGAGTCGACGGACGACGCCCCGATCATCCGGCTCGTGAACTCGCTGCTCCAGCGCGCCGTCAAGGAGCGCGCCAGCGACATCCACATCGAGCCCTTCGAGCACGAGATCCGCGTGCGCTTCCGGATCGACGACGTGCTCTACGAGCCGATGAAGCCCCTGCCCCGCTCGCTCCAGCCCGCGATCGCCTCGCGCATCAAGATCATGGGCAACCTCGACATCGCCGAGAAGCGCCTGCCCCAGGACGGCCGCATCCGGCTCAAGATCGCCGGCCGCGACTACGACGTCCGCCTCTCGACCGTCCCCGTCGCCCACGGCGAGCGCCTCGTGCTGCGCCTCCTGCCCGACACGCAGGAGCTGCTCGACCTCGAGAAGATCGGCTTCAACCCGACCCAGCTCGGCGCCCTCGACCGCATCATCAAGCGACCGAACGGCATCTTCCTCGTCACGGGTCCGACGGGCTCGGGCAAGACCACGACGCTGCACGCCTGCCTCGCCAAGATCAATGGTCCCGACAAGAACATCATCACGATCGAGGACCCGGTCGAGATCACCCAGGAGGGCGTGGGCCAGATCGAGGTCAACCCGAAGATCCAGCTCTCCTTCGCGACGGGACTGCGCGCGATCCTCCGTCAGGACCCGAACGTCGTGCTGGTCGGCGAGATCCGCGACAAGGAGACGGCGGACATCGCGATCCAGGCGTCGCTGACGGGCCACCTCGTGCTCTCGACGCTGCACACGAACGACGCCGCGAGCGCGCTCACACGACTCGTCGACATGGGCGTCGAGCCCTTCCTGGTCGGCTCGTCCCTCGTCGCCGTGCTCGCCCAGCGCCTCGTCCGGGTGCTCTGCCGGCAATGCCGCGAGGCCTACGAGACGACCGACGAGGAGCTGCGCGAGATCGGCGTGAAGCCGCCCGGCCGTCCCGTGACGCTCTACCGCGGCACGGGCTGCGCGGCCTGCAGTCATACCGGGTACCGGGGGCGGATCGGCATCTTCGAGCTGATGGTGATCGACGACGAGATCCGCCAGCTGCTCAGCCAGAACGTGGACTCGAAGACGATCAAGGCGACGGCGACGCGCAAGGGCATGGGCACGTTGCGCGCCGACGGGGCGCGCAAGGTGCTCGCCGGCACCACGTCCGTCGCCGAGGTGGTCCGCGCGACCGAGGAAGAAGGCGCCGTCGCCCAGGTCTAGCCCGGAGCGCGCGGCGACGGGCCGACGAGAAGCCCGCGATGCCCGCCGGGTCGAGCGACCCCGAGGACGGCGCGAGTCCAGCGAGCTTCACGACGTCGAGGACGGAGACGAAACGTGCCGGTCTATGCCTACAAGGGCGTGAACCAATCGGGCCAGCCCACCAGGGGCACGATCACCGCCGACGGCCTGCGCGCCGCGCGCTCGAAGATGCGCTCGAGCGGCGTCTACCTGACCGAGATCGAAGAGACACAAGGCGGTGCCTCACCGCGAAGTGCTGCCCGTGCGACGCCGGGGCGCTTCGAGATCAAGCTCCCGGCCCGTATCCCGCCGATGGAGCGCGCCATGGCGACGCGACAGCTCGCGACCCTGGTCGCCGCGGGCGTGCCGCTCGTCGAGTCGCTCTCCGCCCTCGTCGAGCAGACCGAGCACCGCACCCTCAAGGCGACCTTCGCGACCGTGCGCGAGAAGGTGAACGAGGGCAGCTCGCTCGCCGATGCGCTCGTGTCGACGAAGCGCTTCGACAACCTCTACGTCTCGATGGTGCGGGCCGGCGAGGCGAGCGGCGCGCTCGAGGCCGTGCTCGCCCGGATCGCCGACTACCTCGAGGACCAGGTCCGGCTGAACAGCCGCGTGCTCTCGATCCTGACCTACCCGCTCTTCATGCTGGTCTTCGCGGGCGTGGTCGTCGGCGTGATGGTCACGATGGTGCTGCCGCAGATCACGGAGCTGCTGATCTCGCAGAACCTCGACCTGCCCTGGTACACGGTCGCCGTGATCGGCGTGTCGGACGTGCTGCGGGGCTATTGGTGGCTGCTGCTCCTGCTGCTCGCCGCGCTGGCCTTCACCTACCGCGCCGTCTCGCGGACGGCGGGCGGCCGATCCGCCCTCGACCGCTTCTGGCTCGGCGTACCCGTGATCGGTCGCGTGATCCGCTTCCTGGCGATCGCGCGCTTCACCCGCACCCTCGGCTCGCTGCTCGCGAGCGGCGTCAACATCGTCCAGGCCCTCAACATCGCCCGCCACGTCGCGAACAACGCCGTCTTCGAGCAGGCCGCCGACGACGCGCGGGAGAGCATCCTCGAGGGCGCCGCCCTCGCCCGCCCGCTGCGCGCCTCCGGCGAGTTCCCGCCGCTCGTCACGACGATGGTCGAGGTCGGCGAACGTTCGGGCGAGCTCGAGAGCATGCTGATCAAGGTCGCCGACACCTACGAGGAGCAGGTCGAGACGAGCGTGACCCGCCTCACGTCCCTGCTCGAGCCGCTCCTGATCCTCGTGATGGTCGGTATCGTAGGCATCATCATCATGGCGGTGCTGATGCCGATGCTGCAGCTGACCGAGAGCATCGGCTGAGCGGCCCGGCGCGAGCGGACGCGCGCCGCTCTCCGCCTCCCCCTTCCCTCGACGCCGCCGCGGGCGGCCCGGAGAAACGAGACATGGACGCAAGGAACGAGACCCGCGAGACCGCCCGTCGACGCGAGGGCTTCACGCTGATCGAGATCATGGCGGTCGTCGTGATCATGGGCATGCTGATGGCCACCCTGGCCGTCGGCATCAACGCCCAGATCAACAACGCCCGGATCAAGAACACGAAGGCCCAGATCCTGCGCATCGAGCAGGCCCTCGAGTTCTACCAGCTCGACAACGCGCGCTTCCCGACGACCGAGCAGAGCCTCTCGGCCCTCGTCACCCAGCCGACCTCGCCGCCCGAGCCGCGCGCGTACAACCCCGCCGGCTACATCAAGGCCGAGGCGCTGAAGGATCCCTGGGGCCAGGACTTCCAGTACCGCGTCCCGGGCGACCACAACCCCTACGGCGTCGACATCTGGTCCCTCGGCCCCGACGGCGTCGAGAGCGAGGACGACATCGCGAACTGGAGCGAGACGAGCGACACCTGATCGGACGCACGCCGTCCGGCGAGGCCCCGCTCGCGACGACCTCCCCTGCGAGGCACACGACCCCATGCGCGACCCGAAGCGTCGAACGTCGACTCCGCCCCACCCGCTCCGACCGGACGCGGGCCGCGCGCGGACGCCGGGGCGCCGGGCGGGCTTCACGTTGATCGAGCTGATGGCGGTCGTGCTGCTGATCGCCCTGGCCATGACGACGTTGGCGCCGCAGCTCAGCAGCTCGAAGCAGCGACTGCTCAAGGAGGCCTCGGAGTCGATCGCCTCGAGCCTCGAGTTCGCGCGCCAGCGGGCCGTGCTGACCGGCGTGCCCCATCGCCTGCTGATCGATCTCGAGGAGGGCGGCTACCGCGTCGAGTGGTGGGTGACGGAGGACGAAGCGATGGCGGCGCTCGGCGAGGAGGACGCGGGCGGGGGCTTCGGCAACCTGCTGCTCGGTGGCCTCGGCGGACCGACCGCGGCGCCGGACCCGGACGCGCCGATCGACCTGCATCCGCCGGAGCACGCGGCGCGCGACTACTACCCGGTCCCCGGCACCGAGGCCGGCCGCTTCACCTGGCTCGACGATGCCCTCTACTTCGTCGGCGTCGAGGGGACGAGCGGCTGGGTCGAGGGCGGCGATGCGGAGATCGCGTTCGACGCCGATGGGACCACGGAGTACACGCTGCTCGAGATCGCCGACGCCGACGATCACTCGATCACGCTCGAGATCGAGCCGCTGCTCGACCGCGTGCGGCGGCGCAACGGTCCGGCACGATCGTGACGCGGGGGGCGGCGATCCGGTCCGACGCGAGCGTGACGTGGGGGGCGGCGATCCGGTCCGACGCGAGCGTGACGTGGGGGGCGGCGATCCGGTCCGACGCGAGCGTGACGCGTGCCGCCGCGATCCGGTCCGGTGCGATCGTGTCGCGGTCGATGGCGCGTCCGGTGGCGGCCCGGCGCCGTGCGCAGGGCCTCACGCTGCTCGAGGTGCTCGCGGCGGCGCTGATCTTCGTGATGGTGATGACCGTGCTCGTCTCGAGCAGCTCGATGGGGGTGCGTCGAGCGGGGCTCTCGGCGCGTCGCCTCGAAGCGGATCTGGTCGCCGAGTCCGCGCTCGCGGACCTCGAGATCCAGATGCGCCAGGGGATCGCGCCGCTCGTCGAGGAGGAAGAGCAGACCCGCGGTGACTTCGTCGTGCGCATCGCTCGTACGGGCTTCGTTCCGGGCGCGGGCGGCGGCTCGGCGGCGATCGTCGCGGACGGAGCCGGCGAGCTGGGCCCCCTGCTCGCCCAGGAGCTGCCCGAGGTGGCCAAGCACCTCGCCCGCTACGACATCGAGGTCAGCTGGGTCGGCGTGGACGGCGTCGTCGATCGCGTGCGCAGGACCAGCTTCGCCTTCGACTGGGAGGCGGCCTCCGCCGAGTTCGGCGATCTCTTCCAGTCGGCCGGCGGCGACGGAGCGCCCCCGCTCGAGGAGCCGGGGCCCCTCGATCCGGGCGAGTCGCCACCGAGGCGGCCATGACGCGACCTGCCCCGGCCCGCGCCGGCTTCACGCTCGTCGAGGTCGTCGGCGCGTTCTTCCTCACGGTCGTCGTGCTCTTCCTCGTGACGGGCATCTTCGTCGAGAACGGTCGCCAACGCGCCGCCGCCACCGCGTTGATGCGCGAACGCCTCGCCGCCACCGGCGCGCTCGCCCTGCTGGCGGAGGACCTCGAGGGGGCCGTGCACGTCGTGCGCGGCGAGGGCGTCGATCCCGACGCGTATCCGTGGCGCTTCGAGGCGGACGCACCCGGTGATCTCGGCGCGACGGCGATCCGCTTCGTCACGCAGAACGCGCCGCGCCGGAATGCGGGCGAGCATGCCGGGGGCTGGGTCGAGGTCGCGTGGTTCCTCGAGGAGGACGCCGACGGCGAGCTCGTGCTCTGGCGCTGGCGCTCCCCGCGTCCACCGAGCGAGGTGACCCGCGGCCTGCCCGACTCGAGCGAGCCCGGGGCCATGCGGATCACGGAGGGTGTCTCCCGCTTCGGCGTCCGACTGCTCGACACCGAAGGCGCCTGGGTCGACGAATGGAGCTCCGTCTACCAGCCCCCGGAGCTGGCCGTGCCCGAGGCCGCCGAGATCTCGCTCGAGCTGCTGCGCGACCCGCGACCGGGCGAGATCGAACGCGACGAGGCGCGTCCGCCCGGCCTGCTGCATGCCCGGCGCGTGGCCTTCGCGATCAGTCCGATCGACGTGGCCCGGCTGATCGAGCTCGGCGCCGGCACGGCCGGAGAGGCCGCCTGCTACACGATCGAGGACTGCCTCGCCGAGGGCGACACCCGCTGGTACGAAGAGCTGCTCGACGATGATTGTGGCGGCGACGACGAGCTCTGCGACCTGCTCGACAGCGCGGGCAGCGAGTGCTTCTCGCGACTCGAGTCGGCCTACCCGGAGGTCGCCGCCCGGGCGCCGGAGGCCTGCGGCGGATGACGGCCCCGAACGCCGGCCCGACGATCGTCCGGGACCGCCGACGCGGCGTCGTGCTCGCCGTCGTGCTGATCCTGATCTTCGCCCTGATCACGGCCGTCTTCACGTTCCAGCGTCGCGCCGTGATCGACGCGACGATCGCGCAGAATCGCGTGGACGCCGCGGAGGCCGAGGCGCTCGCCCGCGGCGGCCTGCGCGTCGCGGAAGCGATCGTCTACCTGCTCCGCCTCAAGGAGAACGCCGAGAACGCCTCTGCCGGGGGCGAGGCGGCGCCCTCCCTCGGCGGCGCGCTGGCCGGTGGAGGGGATCTCTGGGAGCGCCTCGGCGAGGTCCCGATCGAGCTCGAGGGCGGCCGTCGCCTGCGCCTGACACTCGAGGACGAGGGCGCGCGCCTCAACCTGAACGCGCTCGTGCCCCAGGCCGTGCCGGATGCGAACGACGAGGGCGAAGCGGACGACGACGCCTCGCTCGAGGACGACGACGAGGCGCTGCTCTACCTCGAGGACGTGCTCCGGTACGTGATCGATGGCATGAAGGAGGCCGATCGCGGCGGCCCCTACGACGAGAAGGCGATCGCGGCGAACCTGATCGACTGGCTCGACCCGGACGAGACCGCCCAGGACGGACGCGACGAGAACGCCTACTACCGCGACCAGGATCCCCCGTACCGCGCGGCGAACGGCCCCTTCCTCAGCTTCGACGAGGTGGGCCTGGTCGAGGGCATCGACCCGCCGCTGCTCGAAGCGATGCGCGCCTACATGACCGTGCATCCGATCGGCGGGCTCTCGGGCATCAACCTGAACCGGGCCGAGCCCTGGGTGCTCTCGATCGTCTACGCCGGCAGCGCCGGCGACCGCGAGCTGCTGCGGGAGCCACTCGTGCGCGACGTCTGGCAGCTCCGGCAATCGGACAAGATCCTCTGCGACGACGGGCAGGCGGATCCGCTGCGCTGCGTGTCGCCGAACGAGGTCGGCAACGGCGACCTCGGCGCGGGCTCTTTCTATCCCCCGGTCACGTTGCCGGCGGAGGTCCGGGTCTTTCGCGCGGTGGCCGAGGCCCGGGTGGGGCTCGTCACGCGACGACTCGAGGCGGTGATCGACACGCGACCGGACGATGGACCCCAGCTGCTATCCTGGCGCCGCCTCCGGGGGGGCGAGTAGCGAGACCGGGCAAAGGCCCCGACTCGCGCCGGTCGATAGGGGTCCGACGGCGGGCACCGCATGCGGCGGTGGGGAGTGGAAGCGACGGATGGCGATGTTCGAGCGCAGCGTGCTCGGCCTGGACCTCGGCAGTCACGGGCTGAAGGCCGTCGAGCTCAAGGTGTCGCCGCGCAGCCTCTCCCCGGGCCAGTTCCGCATCCATCCCCGCGTCGACGCGAGCGCTCCCCTGGCCGATCACCTGCAGCGCTTCGTCGGCATGCACCATCTGCCGACCGGCCAGGTCGCCTGCGCCCTGCCCGCGAGCCTGCTCTCGACCCGGCGCCTCGAGTTCCCCTTCTCCGACCGACGCCGCCTCGCCCAGGCGATCCCCTTCGAGATCGAGGCCGAGACCCCCTTCGACCTCGAGGACATCTTCGTCGATTGGAACCTGGTGTCCGGCGACCGCAGCCAGGGCGTCGTCGCCGCGACGCTGACCAAGCGGGAGCACGTCGCGAGGACCCTCGAATCGCTCGAGGGCACGGGCTGCGATCCGCAGGTGATCGAGGCGGAGGGCCTCGTGCTCGCGAACCTCGCGCCGGTCTTCGAGCTGCAGGGCACGCAGCTCCTCGTCGACATCGGCCACACCAAGACGACCTACTGCGTGCTCGTCGAGGGTCGACCGATCCTGGCGCGCAGCATCCCGGCGGCCGGTCGGGCGATGACCGAAGCGCTCGCGGCGGAACGCGGTCTCTCCTTCGAGGATGCCGAGCAGCTCAAGTGCGAGGGGAGCGTGCTGGCGCGGATCGGTGAGACCGCCTCGCCCGGCGTGACGGCCCTCGTCGATCGCATCGCGCGGGAGGCCGTCCGCACCCTCGAGGCCGCCGAGGCGCGCCAGGGCGCGGGCCCCGTCGCCCGGCAGGCGACCCTCACCCTCGTGGGTGGCGGCGCGCGCCTCGACCGGATCGACGAGCTGCTCGCCCGCCGCACGGGTCTCGAGGCCCGACGCCTGCGCATGCCCGCCGATGCGAAGCACGCCGCGCTCGTCGAAGGGATCGATCCCGTGCTCTTCGGCCCCGCGCTCGCCCTCGCGCTGCGGCTCTCGGGCGAGACCGTCACGCACATGAACTTCCGCCAGGGCGAGTACGCCTACCGCCAGGACTTCTCGCGACTCTTCGCGCGGGAGCTGCGGCCGACCGCCGCCCTCGCCGCGCTCTTCCTCGTGCTGCTGGTCGTGAGCACGGCCTCGACGATCTTCCTCGAGCATCGCCGCGCGAGCCGCTACCACGAGGCCGCGGGCCTGCTCTACGCCCAGGCCTTCCCCGAGACGCCGCCCCCCGACAACCCCGTCGGCGCCCTGGGACAGGCGCTCCGCTCGGCCCAGGAGCGCGCCGACTTCCTCGGCCTCTACAACGGCGATCGCTCGGCGCTCGAGCTGCTCGCCGAGCTCTCCCGCGCGATCCCGACCGACCTCGACGTCCGCCTCACGGAGGTCACGATCGACCGCAACCTGATCCGTCTCGACGTCGAGGCGGAGGGCTTCGAGGCAGCGGATCGGCTGACCGCCGTGCTCTCCGCGACCGAGGCCTTCCAGCGCGCCCGGGTCGCCGGCTCGGTCAAGACCGACCGCTCCGGAGGCGTCAGCTTCAACGTGAGCATCCCGCTCTCGGCGGAGGGCGAGGAGGCATGAGGACGCGTCGAGTCGGGATGGCACACGTCGCAAGGCAGGATGCACGCGCATGAGCGAGCTCCTCGGTCGCATCCGCGTCGTCTGGGACGGACTCGCGCCGCGCGAGCGCCTGCTCGTGTCGATCGCCGGCGGATCGCTGGTCCTCGTGATCCTGCTCTTCGGGCTGATCCTGCCCGTCGCCGGGGCGACGGCCAACGCGCGGACCCGCGCGGAGGATGCCGAGCGCAACCTCGCGATCATGCAACGCACGCGCCGCGAGTGGGACGGGCTGCACGACCGCCTCGGGACGGTCGAGCAGCGCATCCAGTCGGCGCGCCAGAGCCAGAACCTGCTGACCCTGCTCGAGGCGCTCGCCCAGCAGGCCGGCGTGAAGCCCACCTCGATGGAGAAGCGTCAGTCGGGGGAGAGCGAGCGCTACGAGGAGACCAAGGTCGAGGTCGCCCTCAAGAACGTGACGCTTCAGCAGGCGGTCGACTACCTCGCGAGCATCGAGCGCGCCGACCAGCCGCTGTCGATCAAGAGTCTGCGCATCAAGCGCCGGCCCGGTCGCGCCGGGGCGGGCGGGGAGCCGGCGCTCGACCTGATCGACGTGACCTTCTCGGTGTCGGGCTTCAAGCCTCTTTCCTGAGCGAGCGGAGGCCTGAACGAGCGGAGGCCTGAGCGAAGAACAGAGGACGACGCGTGAGCGGAACGACCCGCACCGAGACCGACAGCCTGGGTGAGATCGACGTCCCCGCCGACCGCTACTGGGGCGCCCAGACCGAGCGCAGCCGACGCAACTTCGCGATCGGCGAGGAGCGCTTCCCGCGCCCCTTCCTGCGCGCCCTGGGTCTCGTCAAGCAGGCGGCGGCCCGGGCGAACGCGGCGCTGGGCGTGCTGCCGGCGGAGCGGGCCCGCGTGATCGAGGCGGCCGCGGAGGAGGTCGTGCTCGGCCGACTCGACGAGCATTTCCCGCTGGTGGTCTGGCAGACGGGCTCCGGCACCCAGACCAACATGAACGCGAACGAGGTGATCGCCAATCGCGCCAGCGAGCTGCTCGGGGGGCCCAGAGGCTCCGGCCGTCTCGTCCACCCGAACGACGACGTCAATCGCAGTCAATCCTCGAACGACGTGATCCCGACGACGATCCACGTCGCCGCGGCCGAGCAGCTCACCCATCGCCTGCTCCCCGCGCTGCGCGCCCTCGAGGCGGAGCTCGCGCGCAAGGCCGGCGATTTCGACGCCATCGTGAAGGTCGGCCGCACACACCTGATGGACGCCACGCCGCTGCGCATGGGCGACGAGTGGCGCGCCTTCGCGACGCAGGTGCGCCAGGCCGTTGCGGGGATCGAACGCACGCTGCCCGACCTCCACGCCCTGGCCCTCGGCGGCACCGCCGTCGGCACCGGCCTGAACGCCCCGCCCGGCTTCGCCCCGCGCGCCATCGCGGAGCTGGCCCGGGCGACCGGCCTGCCCTTCCGCCCGGCGGCCGACCGCTTCGCCGGCATCGCCGCCCACGACGCGGTCGTCGCGGCCCACGGCGCCTTGCGCACGCTCGCCGTCGCGCTCTCGAAGATCGCGAACGACGTACGGCTGCTCGGCTCCGGACCGCGCTGCGGCCTCGGCGAGATCCGGCTGCCCGCGAACGAGCCGGGCAGCTCGATCATGCCGGGCAAGGTCAACCCGACCCAATGCGAGGCGCTCGTGATGGTCTGTCTGCAGGTGCTCGGCCACGACGTGGCCGTCGGGCTCGCGGGCGCCGGCGGCCAGCTCCAGCTCAACGCCTGCAAGCCGCTGCTCGCCTTCGATCTGCTCGCCTCGATCCGCTGGCTGGCGGATGCCGCCGACAGCTTCTGCACGCGATGCGTCGAGGGCATCCAGCCGAATCGCGAGGCGATCGCCCGGCATCTCGAGCACTCCCTGATGCTCGTCACGGCCCTCGCGCCCGTGATCGGGTACGACGACGCCGCCGCGATCGCCAAGCGCGCCTTCGACGAGGGCACGACCCTGCGCGAGGCCGCGCTCGCCTCGGGCCTCGTCGACGAAGCGACCTTCGACGCCCGCGTGCGACCCGAGGCCATGCTCGGTGCCCCCCCGAGCGTGCCACGCGAGGCCATGCCCGGTGCCGCCGCGAGCGTCCCGCCCGGCACGACGCACGAGGCCGACGCGCGTTCCGCGTCGGACGGCATGCTCGGCCCGAGCGCGAAGAGCGACTAGACTCCGGCGCGACTCCGGCCGTGCCCGCGGAGTCGAGGAGCGCGAGGATGGCCCGCGAGTCCGACCCGTCGAACGTCCCCGATCGCAGCCGCCCGCCTCGGCCGGAGGGCAAAGGCCCGGGCCGGAGCCGCCAGGATCCGGCGGCGGCGATCCGCGAGCGGCCGCGCTTCCACATGGCCTTCCTGATGCTCGCCATCCTGGGCGTGATCCTGCTGCGCGATCTCTGGACCGAGATGCAGAGCGTCGAGCAGATCCCCTTCAGCGAGTTCGAGAAGCTCCTCGACGAGGGCCAGATCTCCGAGGTCGTCGTGCAGGACGACCTGATCCGCGGCGTCGTGAAGAAGCCCCTCGACGGGGGCAAGAAGGAGTTCGTGACCCGCCGCGTCGAGGCCGACCTCGCGGATCGCCTCGCCGAGAAGGGCGTCGACTTCTCGAGCCGCCCCGAGAGCACCTTCCTCCCGACCCTGCTCTCCTGGCTGGTCCCGATCGCCCTCTTCGCCGGCGTCTGGATGTGGATGACCCAGCGGATGGCGAAGCAGATGGGCACGGGGGGCGGACTCCTCTCGATCGGCCGCAGCAAGGCGAAGGTCTACGTCGAGACCGACACCCAGGTCACCTTCGCCGACGTGGCCGGCGTCGACGAGGCGAAGGCCGAGCTCGAGGAGGTCGTCGACTTCCTGAAGGATCCCGAGAGTCACGGCCGCCTCGGCGCGCGCATGCCGAAGGGCATCCTGCTCGTCGGGCCACCGGGCACGGGCAAGACGCTGCTCGCCCGCGCCGTCGCCGGTGAGGCCGGCGTGGCCTTCTTCTCGATCAGCGGATCGGAATTCGTCGAGATGTTCGTCGGCGTCGGCGCCGCCCGGGTCCGGGACCTCTTCGAGCAGGCCCGTCAGCACGCCCCCTGCATCATCTTCGTCGACGAGCTCGACGCGCTCGGTCGCGCACGCGGCGCCCAGGGCGGCTTCGGGGGACACGACGAGAAGGAGCAGACGCTGAACCAGCTCCTCGTCGAGCTCGACGGTTTCGACCCGCGCGCCGGGATCGTGCTGCTCGCCGCAACGAATCGCCCCGAGATCCTCGACCCCGCGCTGCTCCGGGCGGGGCGCTTCGATCGCCACGTGCTCGTCGACCGACCCGATCGCGGCGGCCGCACGGCGATCCTGCGCGTGCACATGAAGAAGGTGAAGATCGGCCAGGGCGTCGATCCCGACGCGATCGCCGCGCTCACGCCGGGCTTCACGGGCGCCGACCTCGCGAACCTCGTGAACGAGGCCGCCCTCGGCGCGACCCGCCGCGGCGCCGCCGCCGTCGAGTCCGGCGACTTCACCTCCGCGATCGAGCGCATCGTCGCCGGCCTCGAGAAGCGCAGCCGGCTGCTCAGCCCGCGCGAGCGCGAGATCGTCGCCCATCACGAGATGGGCCACGCCCTCGTGGCGTCGGCGCTCCCCGGCACCGATCCCGTGCACAAGGTCTCGATCATCCCGCGCGGCATCGGCGCCCTCGGCTACACACTGCAGCGCCCGACCGAGGACCGCTACCTCGTCACGCGCCAGGAGATGGAGTCGAAGCTCGCCGTGCTGCAGGGGGGCCGGGCCGCGGAGCTCCTGATCTTCGGCCAGGCCTCGACCGGCGCGGCCGACGACCTCGCCCGGGCGACCCAGCTCGCGCGCGACATGGCGACCCGTTATGCGATGGTGCCGGCGCTCGGCAACGCGACCTACGAGGAGACGCGCGAGAGCTTCCTCGGCGGGCCGAGCCCGCTGCCCGACCGCCGGCACAGCGAGGAGACCGCACGCGAGATCGACCTCGCCGTGCGGCGGATCGTCGACGACGCCTTCGAGCGCGCCCACTCGATCCTGACCCGCCATCGCGACGTGCTCGAGGCCTCCGCCGCCGAGCTGCAGGAGCGCGAGCATCTCGAGGAAGGCGAGCTCGCGCGCTTCTTCGAGAAGATCGACCGCCACGCGGCCCCGAGCGACGAAGCCGGAGCGGCGCCGCGTTGAGCGACTTCTCCTGGACCGAGTACACCCGCTTCACGATCGCGCTGACGGCCGTATTGGACCCGCTGGCCGTGATCCCGGTCTTCCTGGGCCTCACCCGGGGCTTCGCCGCCGGCAAGCGGGCCCGGGCCGCGCGGGTGGCGGCGCTCTCGGTCGCGATCGTGCTCGCGATCGCGGCGCTGACGGGGGAGTCGCTGCTCGCGATCCTCGGGACGAGCCTGGCGGCGTTCCGCGTCGGCGGGGGCATCGTGATCCTGATGATGGCGATCTCGATGTTGATGGCGCGGCCCGACGCCCTTCGGCATACGCCCGAGGAGGCGCAGGCGATGGCCGACCAGGAGGCGATCGCCGTCGTTCCCCTCGGCATCCCGCTGCTGGCGGGGCCCGGTGCGATCAGCACCGTCATCATCCAGATGGATCGCGGCCACGGCCTGCTGCACGTGATCCTCGTGCTCGCCTGCATCGCCTTCGTCGCGGTCCTCTGCTGGCTCGTCCTCCACTACGCCGAGCCCCTCGGCCATCGCATCGGCCCCGTCGGCGTGAACGTGCTCGTGCGCGTCTTCGGCCTCCTGCTCGCCGCGATCGCCGTCGAGTACATCGTCAACGGGCTCAAGCAGATGCTACCCGTGCTCGCGACGGCCGGTGGCGCGGGGAGCTGATGTCGCTCGACCCGCCTCGTCGCTTCGACCCGGACGAGCCACTCGTCCTCGATCCCGACCCCGTTTCGCAATGGCTCGACTGGGAGGAGCAGGCGAATCTCGTCGGCTTCCGGACGAGCACGGCGCCGGTCGCGATCGACGTCGTGCGCGTGCCGCGCGAGGCCCTCGAGATCGAGGTGCTGCCCGGGGCGCCCGAGACGATCGTGCGTCGCTTCGTCCACGACGACCACGTCTCGTTCCCCCGCCATCCGCTGAACCGGGACCCGGGCGTCGCCTTCTTCGATGCCCCGGTCGCGGAGCGATGGACCGCGCGCTTCACCTCGTCGCGCACCCTCGCGCTGCCCGGCCCCGAGAGCGGCAGCGCCCTCGCCTCCCTCAAGCTCGCGACGGACCACCCCCACCCGGACTTCCACCAGCCCGAGAAGACGCGCCTGCGCGAGGAGGCCGTCGACGCGATCCGATGGGCGCGGACGATCGCGCGCATCGACGCCCTGCTCGAGCCGCCAGCGGGCTTCGCCGTGATCGGGGAGGTCCTGGTCGTGCTGGTACGCGGCGGCGAGTCGGGCTTCCTCGTGCGCGACCTGCGCCGCTTCCAGGGCGGGCACTACTTCCTGCCGGCGCTGTCGCTGCCGTGGGTCGGCCATCCGATCGCACGCGCCCGGGGCGAGGACTTCGCGCGCTTCTGGGGGCGGCACTACGCGGAGGCGGTCGGGCGGGCGAAGGCCCGGCTCTTCCTGCGCTACGGCCTCTTCTACGAGACCCCGAACCCGCAGAACCTGCTCGTCGAGCTCGATTCCGGGTTGTCTCCGACGGGCACGATCGTGTGTCGCGACGTGGGCGACGGGCTCTGCGGAACCGACGCCTTCACGGCGGAGGGCGTGCCCTGGACCCGACTCGAGTCGGACCTGCGCCCGGAGACGCGGAACTCCTTCTGGGCCTTCGGCGAGGCGGGGGACCACTCGCTCGGCGAGCCCCTGCTGCTCGACTGGTATGCACGACACGACCGCGCCTACGAGGCGGAGCTCGCACGCTGCCTCCCGACGCTCGCGCGCGCGACCGATCCGGCCGGCACGGACTGGCTCGAGCATTGGAATCGGGTCCTGCGCGAGGATCGGGCGACCCCGGCCCTCGAGGCGGCCTTCCGCCGGATGGGTCGACCCTCGACGTATTAGGCGGCAATCCGCGGTCCCGGCGTTCGGCGACGCCTCAGGCGTGGATCGGCGGGCGCGCGCGCGAAGCCTCGGGCGACCGGGCGAGGAGCTCGGCCGCGAGCCCGATCAGCCGGGCCTCCGCGCCGCGTCGCCCGACGAGCTGGAGGCCGATCGGCAGGCCCGCGCGGGTCCGACCGAGGGGCAGCGTGAGGGCGGGCTGGCCCGTCGCGTTCCAGGGCTCGGTGAAGGCCATGTGCGGGACCATCTTCTCGAGCAGGGCGAGCGGGTCGTGGCGTTCGGGATCGAGCGCCTCGAGCAGCGGAGCCGGCTCCGCGACCGTCGGCGTGAGCAGGACGTCGCAGTCCTCGAAGAACGAGAGCGTGCGCGCCACCCAGGCCTCGTTCCATCGCATCGCGGCCGCAGCCGCCGCCGGACTCGTCCCGACCGCGAGCTGCGAGAGCTCCCAGAGGTAGGGCTCCACGTCCCCCGGCCCCGCCGCCCGGCCGAGCCGCTCCTCGAGCTCGTCGAGACACGCGCGGTACTCGATCGGCCCGAGCACCGCCCCGTGCAGCGCCCGCTCGGCGTACTCGCACAGCGACGCCGGTCCGCCGGCCTCGACGAAGTGCCCTGCGTCGCTCGCGCGGTCGGCCCACTCGAGCACGAGGGCACGGCAATCGGGATCGACCGCGGCCTCTCCCGGTGACTCCGTCAGGACTCCGATCCGCAGCCGCTCGACCGGTCGTTCGAGAGCCGCCCCGAACTCCCCCGCCCGGGCGCTCCGCACGTCCGCGCGCAGGGCGTCGAGCAGGGCGGCCGTGTCCCGCAGCGAGCGTGCGACGACGAACTCGACGTCGGGACGCCCCTTGCCGGCGTGTCGCCAGACGACACGATCCCGCGTCGGCTTGAGCCCGACGAGACCACACCACGCCGCCGGGATGCGGATCGAGCCGGCGCCGTCGCTCGCGTGGGCCACGGGCACGAGGCCCGCGGCGACCGCTGCGCAGGCCCCGCCCGAGGAGCCGCCCGCGGCGCGCCGGGGGTCCCAGGGATTGCGCGTCGGACCGTAGACGAGGGGCCAGGTATTCGACTGGAGCCCGAACTCGGGGGCACTCGACTTGCCGACGGTCACGAGACCGACGCGCCGGAAGCGCGCGCCGAGGGGGGTGTCCGCGGCGGCACGATGATCGGCCTCCATCAGGGCGCGATTGGCGGCGTAGTAGGGCTGTCCCGCCTGACGCGCGCCGACGTCCTTCATCAGGAAGGGCACGCCCGCGAAAGGGCCCGGCGCGCTCTCGCCGGATCGTGCGAGCTCGATCGCCTCGTCGAAGAGGCGGATCGGCACCGCGCCGAGCAGCCCGTCGACGCGTTCGATGCGACGACAGGCCGCCTCCACGAGCTCCCCCGCCGAGAGCTCGCCGCGCGCCACGAGCGACGCCTGCTCCGAGGCATCGAGCTGCGCCAGCGGATCCGCCGCCGACGGCGAAGCGCCCTCCCTCTCCGCGTCGTTCAACGGGGATCCGCGTCCCGATGGCCGTCGCCGAGCCAGCCGCGACGTCGGAACCACCATACGAGACCGGCCCCGATCCCGATCATCGACAGCCACGCCGCCGGATAGCCCCAGCGCCAATGCAGCTCGGGCATGTGGTCGAAGTTCATGCCGTAGACGCCGGCGAGGAAGGTGAGCGGGATGAAGATCGTGGCCACGATCGTGAGCGTCTTCATCACCTCGTTCATGCGATGGCTGGCCGCGGACAGATGCAGGTCCATCAGGCCGACGACCATGTCGCGGTAGGTCTCGATCGCATCGAGGGTCTGGAACGCGTGGTCGTGGGCATCACGCAGATAGGGCTTGACCGCGGGCGAGAGCGGCAGGTCCTCGTCCCGCAGCATCGAGTTGACGGCGTCGCGCTGGCGCCACTGCAGTCGATGCAGGGTGAGCAGCGTGCGCCGCGTGGCATGGATGCGGGCAAGCGAGGCCGGACTCGTCGACTGCAACACCTCCTCCTCGAGCTCCTCGATCACGCCGCCGAGCGCCTCGACGACGGGAAAGAAGCCGTCGATCACGGCGTCGACCAGCGAGTAGAGCAGATAGTCCGCCTTCGACTCCCGGATGCGCGTCGCGGGCGTGCGGATGCGGGCGCGGATCGGGTCGAAGACGTCGCCCGGACGCTCCTGGAACGAGGCGACCCAGCCCGGACCGAGCACGAAGCTCACCTGCTCGATGTCGACCTCGCCGCTCAGGGCCACCCGTGCCATCTGCGTGACGACCAGGAGCCGATCGTCGTGCAGCTCCGCCTTCGGGCGCTGGGGCACGTGCACGACGTCCGCCATCGCGAGCGGATGGATCGCGAGCACGGCGGCGATCGACTCGAGCACGCCCCGGTCGCCGAAGCCCGCGACGTCGATCCAGGTCACGCCATCGGGCTGCGCGATCAGCCGGGCGAGCTCCTTCGGATCCGCCACGAGCCCTTCTTCGAGCCGCTCCCGAGCGAAGTGCAGGTAGCGGATCTCGGGCGGCGGGGCGTCCATCGGGACGACCATCTCGCCGGGCATCGCGCCCTGCGGCGGGCGCCGCCGGGTGCGCATCAGAGGCAGCCCGAGGAACTCGAGCGCCTCGAGCGGGATGTCGGCCGATGCGCGCACGAGCCGTCGGCCGCGCTCGACGAGCGAAGCCGGCTCGTTCCGATCCCTCGCCTCGTCCACGCCGCCCCCTCCCCGCCCGGCCGGGCCACCTGCTTCCGGCGCATCATACCGTTCCCTATGCTCCCGCCCGCCGCGGCCGGGCACGCGCGCATCACGCGGAGCCGCCCATGATCCTCGCGCTCGAGCTCGCCTGTGGTCTGCTGGGACTGCTCGTCGGCGCCGACCTCGCGATCCGGGGCGCGAGCGCGATCGGCTATCGCTTCGGCCTCACACCGCTCGTCGTGGGCCTGACGATCGTCGCCTGGGGCACGAGCCTGCCGGAGCTCGTCGTCAGCACCCGCGCCAGCCTCGCCGGCTACGACGAGATCGCCCTCGGCAACGTCGTGGGCTCCAACATCTCGAACCTCCTGCTGATCCTCGGCGTGAGCGCCCTCGTCCGTGCGATCGCCGTCGATGCCCGGGTGCTGACGATCGAGGCGCCGATCCTGGTCGCGACGACCCTCGCCATCGCCGCGCTGCTCTGGGTGGACGCCCTCGGTCGCCTCGTCGGCGCCCTGCTCGTCGCGACCCTGCTCGCGCACACGACCTGGACCATCCGGTCGACGCGTCGGGTGGAAGGAGGAGGCGCAGGGGCCGCGCGAAGCGACTCCGACGGACACGACGCCGGTGTCGGCGCCGAGTCGACCGACACCGATCCCGCTGCGCAGACGCCGTGGCGCGACGTGCTCCGCACGGCGCTCGGGCTCGCGATGCTCACCGGAGGCGGGTCGCTCTTCGTGGAGGGCGCGAGCGGAGCCGCGGAGGCCCTCGGCATCCCGCCCGCGATCGTCGGGCTGACGCTCGTGGCGGTCGGGACGAGCCTGCCCGAGCTCGCGGCATCGACGATCGCGGCGCTCCGCGGACAGGGCGACCTCGCGATCGGGAACGTGCTCGGATCGAACGTCTTCAATCTCGTCGGCGTGCTGGGCGTCGCGGCGACGGCGGACCCGCTCGAGCGCAGCGGCCTCGCCGGTCGCGATCTCGTCGCCCTCGTCGTGAGCACCCTCGCGCTGACGGTCCTGCTCTATACGCGCGGTCGACTCGAGCGCTGGGAGGGCGCCGTACTGCTGGTGGGCTACGGCGTCTACCTGGCGACGCTCCGGATCTGACGAGTCCGGCCGCCGCCGCGGGGCAACGGATCACGTCGCCGCCGCGGCGGACCGGATCACCGCGCGGCCACCTCCCACCGCCGGCCCCGGTCGCTACGGGAACGGGCTGGTACAGTACGCGCGTGACGGAAACCCGGTCCTCCCTCCTCGGCACCGCGCGCGCGGGCCTGCCTCGCGCGGTGGGTCTGCCGCTCGCGATCGGGCTGATCCTGCTCTTCGTCGCGATCCTGTTTCCCTGGGATAGCGTCGCGCGACGCGTCGCCTGGGAGATCGGCGCTGCCAGCGGCGGCCGCGTCACGATCGACGAGCTGGCACCCGCCTGGACCGCGCGCGGGCCCGTGCTCCGGGCGCGCGCCGTCTCCGTCGAGCATCCCGCCGTCGACCGCGTGCGCCTCGCGACCCTCGAGATCGCACCGCGCTTCTCGACCTCCTGGCTGTCGGGGGAGCCCCGCCTGCGCATCTGGGCCGACAGCGATCTCGCCCGCATCGACGGCGTACTCCAGCTCGGACCGGCGTCGGCGTTCCGGGGTGACGTCGAGGGGGTCGACCTCGCGCGGGTGCCGATGCGACTCGACGCGACGGGCGTCCGCCTCTCGGGCCTGCTCTCGGCCCACGCGGACGTGGCGCTCGACCCGGGCGGCACCCTCTCGGGCCGGATCGAGTTCGAGAGCCCCTCGCTCGTCATCGAGTCCGACGCGCTGCCGATCGCCCTGCCCTTCAGCCGGTCGACCGGCATCGTCGAGATCCTCGAGAGCGGTGCGACGCGCCTCGACTCGGTGCGACTCGAGGGCGCCGTCGTCTCGGTCTCCGTCGAAGGCGAGATCGGCCTCGTCCACCACAGCCAGGCGCCGCCGGTCGATCTGGTCGCGGACCTGCGCGTCGAGGAGCCCTCGCTGCGCCGGATGGCGTCGGGACTCGGGCTGCGCCTCGATGCCGCGGGCGCGACCTCCGTGCGGGTGCAGGGTCCGCTCGACCGACCCAGCGTGACGCCACGCTGAGGCCCCGGCGCGCCGGGAGCCGGCGCGAGCGAAGCGACTGGCGCCTCAATCCGGCTCGATCAGCTCGTCCCGATCCGCGGAGGGTCCGGGGTCCGCACTCAGCGCGGCCTCCGCCGGGTCACTCGGGGCCGGACCCCGGGACGGCGGGGCGGCCTCGACGGCCGGCGTGGGTGCATCGCGCTCGGCGGCCTCCGGCGTCCGATCGGCTCGGGACTCGGCGGCGGGCGGCGGCGGATCGGGGATCGGCGCGGCCTCCGGGACGGGATGCAGCGACTCGATCAGGCGATGGATGCGCAACGCGAGGGTCTGGTGGGCGACGGCCGAGTTCTCGCGCAGCACGTTCGAGAGCACGGCCACCAGGTATCGGAGCGGGCGCGCCTCGTCGTGGACCTCGACGATCGCCACCGAGTTCATGTAGTTGCGCACGTTGCCGTGATATTTGCGGCAGACGAAGCCCTCCTCTTCCTCGCAGCTGTAGAGGGAGCCGGACTTGAAGTAGATCGCCGCGTCGCGCAGAGCCGGATGCGAGGCATAACGGATCCGTCGATCCGTGAGGTAGAGGAGACGCTTGAGCTCGAGACTCGACCACCGATCGACGAGCCGACCCTGCTCCATCCGCAGCAGGTAGGTCACGAGCTCGCGCGTCGTCGCGGTGCTGCTGCCGCCCGGAATGCGCCGCTTGCCCTCGTGCGTGAAGAGGCCACCCTGGCGGAAGCGCTCCGGATCGAGACCATTGCGCACGATCGGGTCGATCAGCAGCGCCTCGAGCAGGGCCTGCCGCTCCTTGATCGGCGAGGCCGTGAGGAAGCTCTCGGCCTCCTCGGGCGAGGTCGGGTAGCGCTCACCGAAGTGCCGGAAGAGCACGAGCTGCTGGAGCAGCATGCTGGCCGCGGCGTTCGAGCTGCTCGAGAGCATCCAGTCGAGGTAGGTGTAGAGCGAGCCGCGGTCGCCCTCGCGCAGACGACGCTTCACGATGCGCGAGTCGCCGGGTGCCCAGAAGGGCACCTCGTGCTCGTCGCTCCGGATGTAGGCGTCGGCCACGACCTCGGTCGTCCGGAGCAGCGCGGCCCGTGCCTCCGGGTCGGCGGGGAAGCGATCCGCCAGCGCCTGCATCCAGGCGAGCGCGACGATCAGCTTGCCGACGCTGCCGGGGTTCTGGTGCAGGTCCTCCTGGTGCGCGAAGTAGCGGATCTGCGCGGGGTCGCTCAGGTCGAGCACGCTCACGGCATAACGCGACGCATGGGGGCCGAGGACGCTGCGCAGTCGGCGGGAGAGCGCCTCGTCCGGCGGCGGGATCTCGAGCCCGGGCCGACCCTCGAGCGAGAGCACGATCCGATCCATCGGCAGCAGCGCACCCGGCGCGAGCGTCCCACGCTCGAGCAGCCGCTCCTGCTGCTCGCGGTAGCCTCGCAGCCGCACGATGCCCGTATGCTCGTCCCCATCGAGCGGATAGGCCGCGGCCCCGCCCGCAACGAACAGCAGCCACGAGCAGGCGAGTCCCGACCACGCACCACGCCTCATGTCCCGTCTCCTCCCGGGCCCTCGTCGAGCCGGACGATGCGATCCGCCCGCTCGCGCAAGGGCGCGTCGAGCGCCCGCAGCCGTTCGCTCTCCTCTGCGCGGCGACTGCGCACGAAGGGTCGCAGCTGCAGCAGGGCGAGGCGCCCGTCGCGGAAGGCGAACTCGAGGTCGGCCGGAAAGCGCTGGCCCGAGGGCCCCTCGAGCGCGGGGAAGTCGGCGACGCGATCGGCGAGCGAACGCAGGGCGTCGATCTCCGCCGGCCCGAGCAGCGACTCCGCGCCGCTGGCGGGAACGCGACGGATCCCGCCGCGCGGGTCGAGCTCCGCGCGCAGGGGCGAGCTCGCCGGCGCGAGGAAGCGCACGGCCCCCGTCGCGCGATCGATCGCGATCGACTCGACCGCCTGGCCGTCGACGGCTCCGCCGACCCCCTCGCCGACCGCCACGCTCAAGACGTCCGGATCCCCCGTCGCAAGGTCCGCGGTGACGAGCACACCCGAACGATGCGCGGCGAAGGCCGCCTGCACGAGCACGCTCGGCAGCACCCACTCCGGATCGCGCATGTGCGCCTGGCGCCAGGCGTAGGCCCGCTCGCTGAAGGGCGAGGCCCAGACGCGCAGGATCGCGTCGAGCACGCGATCCGGTCCGACCACGTTCGGGACCGTCAGGTTGAGCCCCGCTCCCGTGAAGCCCGGCAGGTCCTCGACGTTCGTGTCGCTGCGGACGAAGACGCCCGTCGACCCGAGCTCCGCGAGTCGCCTGGCGAGCTTCTCGCGGAAGGCCTCGCCGGGGTCGCGACTCGTGATCCAGTCCCGCATCCGAGCGAGCAGCGCCCGCACGGCGGTCTCGCGCTCCGCCTCGGGCAGCGCCTCGATCTCGTCGTAGCGCGCGGCGATCCAGTCGAAAGCCGCCGGCCCGCCCGGCTCGATCGACTCGTCGAGCAGCGCCCGGAAGGCGCCGAAGGGGATCACGAAGCCATCGGGCACCAGCTCCCCGAAATGCGCCCGCAGCTCGCCGAGGTTCGCCGCCTTCGGTCCGCACACCCGCCCCGAGTCCGCAGCCCGAAGGCTGTCGAGGGGCATCAATCCACGCCGCGCGAGGTCGAGGCGATCGCGGTCGATCTCGATCGAGAACTCACTCGGCGGCTCGGCCGGCGGCGCCGCCGCCTCGTCCGGGGCGACGCGCTCGACGTGGACGACGCCACCGGGACTCACGGCGACCTCGACCGCCTCGCCGACGGCCGCGCGCAGGCGCACCGCCACGGCGTCGTCGACGACCGCGTTCGGGATGCCGAGATTGCGGGCGAGCAGCTGGACGTGGGAGAGCGAGCTGCCCTCGCCGAGAGTCAGGATCCCGGCCACCGGCGGCAGCTCCGCGATCGTCTCGGGCAGGATCGCGATCGCGTCCCGCGGCAGGGCCGCTGCGATCCCGGCCGTCGGGGCCTCGCGCAGGACGCCGCGAGCGAGGCCGGGATTGAGTGCGCGGATCCCCGCTCCGACGGACTCGCCGAGGACGCGGTCCTCGATGCCCGCCAGTCGCTGTGCGTCGCGGACGAGACCATCGAGCGCACGGGTGTAGGGCAGGAGCGGGCTGCCGCGCAGGCGGTCCGGCGCGTACTGCAGCGCGAGCGGCTCGAGGACCGCGAGCCGATCGATGGCCGGTCCGAGGGTGTACACGGTCCAGCGTCGGCTCCACTCCGCCGCCCGACCGAGCAGTGAAAGCTCCTCGCGCAGCGCGCCGAGCGTCACCTGCTCGACGGCCAGCCGGCCGAGCGAGGCCTCGAGCGTCTCGAGCGATCGCGTGCCCAGCAGCCCCGTCCCGTGCAGCACCCGGGCGAGCGCGCCGATCAGGTCGAGCCGCGCCCGCCGCGTCGCCTCGGGCGCTTCGAGCCGCACCTGGGCGCTCGTGAAGGCGACCCGCTCGAGGACGAGGCTCGCGCGCAGCGCCGCGAGGGCCGAGCGCGACTCGAGCCCGGCCGCGACCTCGCGGCGGACGAGCACGAGCGCACGCGCCGCCGCCGCCACGCGTTCGGCCGGATCCCGTGCGCCGAGCGCGCCGAGCTCCGCCCGCAGCACGCTGCGCAGCGGCTCCCGCACCCGCCGCAGCAGCCCTTCGAGCTCCGTCGTCGCGGCCCGCGGCCGGAAGAGCTCGTCGATCGCCGCGGCCAGCTCCTCGAACTCCGGTCGCGGCGGCTCCGGATGACGCCGGGCGTAGTCCCGGACGCGTCGGGCATCGGCGGCCTCGGGCGTGGCGTGGATGCGGGCGCGCAGCGGTCCGAAGTCCGGATCGAGCTCCGAGAGCTGCGCCGAGAGCGCGCGCACGCGCCCGGCGAGGTCGGGCCGATCCGCGTACGGCAGCAGACGCACCAGCTCGCGCAGCAGGAAGAAGCGCGCGGGCTCGCGCCAGAGCGGATCGTCGAGCAGCGTGCGCAGCAGCGTCTCCGCTGCCGCCTCCTCGTCCTCGGCCTGCAGCGCCCCGCGCACACTGCGCACCTGCCGGAAGATCCAGCCATCGTCCCAACCGATCAGGAAGCGCTCGAGCACGAGGAAGCGCAGCGACGCGAGGTCCGCCTGCGGACCGACGAAGCGCGTGGGCTCGAGACTCGCGAGCACGACCGCGATCGGCACGCCCAGCTCGCGCAGCTTCATGGCCCGCGCCCCGAGCCGGCCGTGCTGTACGCCGCCGCCGTGCTCGACGCAGGCATAGGCCCTGGGCGGCAGCACCTCGCCGTCGCGACAGAACCAGCGCACGTCCTGGAAGGGCCCGCGTGGCGCGCGCTTCATGTCCGCGATCCAGCCGCGCAGCGACTCGTCGGAGGGCTGCTCCACCTCGCTCGTCGGCGTCGCCACGGCGTCCCCCGCCTCGGAGGCGGCGGCGCGCCCGACCGCGAGCAGGAGAAGCACGACGAGCGCCGAGACCCGCTCGGCCGACGCCCGCGGACGTCGGCCCGCCGGCGTCATGGCGCGGACCGGGCGGGAACCGAGCGGTACCGGCCGTCCGGATCGGGACAGCGCGCCGGCACGCGGAAGATCAGTGCATCCAGGTCGACGATCAGGCGCCGTAGGATCTCCTCGCCCTTCGGACTCTGCACCATGGCCACGGCAATGTAGCGCCGGCCGTCGTGCTCGATGATCGCGCTGTCCGAGTGGTAGTCGCGCCAGGTGCCGCTCTTGCGCCACATCAGGGCGCCCGGGTAGCGGGCGTGCAGGCCCGCCACGAATTTGTGGTTCACGCCGGGCTCGGAGAGCATCTCGCGCATCCGCTCGGCGAGCGACGGCTCGAGCAGGCGATCCTCCTCGAGCAGGTAGTAGAGCCGCGCGACCTGCATGGTCGTCGCGCCGTGGGACAGGTTGTGCAGCGGATCGCGACGCCAGGCAGCGCGCTTCGCGTAGGCCCGTCCGACCCAGAGCCCACCGCCGTGCTCGCGATCGTAGAGCTTGAGCTCGGGCGACGTCAGGACCTGGGCGATGAACTCGCGACCGACCCGATCCATCACCTCGGTCGCCGCGCTGTTCGACGAGTAGCGGATCATGCGCGTCATCAGGTCCGAGAGCTCGTCGTCGAGCACCATCTCGCCGCGTTCGATGCGCTTGAAGGCCGCGAGCAGGATCGCCAGCTTCGGCATGCTCGCGGCGTACATCATGACGTTCTCGTTCACGCCGGCGACGCGCGGACAGTCGGCGTCGCTGATGCCCACGAGGGTGACCGAGAGCTTCTCCTCGGCGATCAGCCGCGACAGGCCGAGGCGGCGCAGGGTCTTCTCGAGCTCGACCTGGAGGGTCGGCTCCGTCGCGTCCCAGAGCGGCATGAAGGCGCGCCCGGGCGCCGCGGCCACCAGGCCGGCGAGGAGCACGAGCGCGATGGCCCGCCCGCGGAGGCCGCGCATCCGCTCGCGACTCATACCGCCTCCTCCAGGAGGCCCTGCCGGACCCGGGCGATCCACAGGGCCAGCCCGACCCAGAGCACGCCGAGCCCCACGTTCAGCCAGAAGATGCGAATCGGCACCACCCCGAGCCAATCCACCGCCACCAGGACGGTCAACGCGGCCAGGCCGTCGCCGCAACGGACGAAGAGCGTGTCCACGGCGGGCTTCGCCTTGAACTTCTCCTCCGTCGTCATCGGCAGCCAGAGGATGCCGCGGGCCGTATTGTGGATCGAGTAGTTGGTGGAATTCTCGGTGACCTTCGCCACCTGGATCACCGCCAGCACGGGAAAGACGGCCATCGCGAGGTACCCCAGGACCGACACGAGCGGCAGGCACAGGAAGACGACGCTGAAGCCGCCGAGGCGGACCAGGCGGGAGGCGACCAGGGCCTGCAGCAGGAAGCTCGCGAGGTTGACCTGGAAGTAGAAGTTCCCATAGAAGCCGGTCGTCTCCGCCAGCACGAAGGCCGAACGGGAAGCTCCGTCCCCGATCCCCTCCGCAGCGGCACGCAGCTCTACGGCATTCTGGACGGCGGAGAAGAGCAGATTCTCTCCGTTGGCGCCGACCCAGCCGAACACGACCGTCAGCCCCGCGATCGCCGCCAGCAGCGGGCGCCCCTGGATCAGCGCCAGTGCCGCGCGATCCGTCCGCCCCGGCGAAGGCGCCCCGCCGCCCGAGGGACCGGTCGGCGCCCCCTGCCCGCTCGGGCCCCGCCGCTCGGCCTGCAGCAGCAGGACCAGCGAGAGTGCGAGCGGTGCGACCGAGAGCAGCAGCAGGTCGTACCCGCTGACGGCCCAGCCCTTCACCAGCCGCTCGGCGAGCCAGGCACCGGCCACCGCGCCGGCGTTCGCACCGAGCGCGATCAGGGGGATCAGCCGGCGCCCCGCCTCGGTCGAGTAGAAGTCGGCGACGTAGGCCCAGAACTGGGCGACGATGAACACATTGAAGACGCCGACCCAGAGGTAGAAGGCGATCCCCGCCCAGGGCGCCCGATCGAGCAGCAGGCCGGGCTGGACCAGCCAGAAGACCACGAGATTCGAGCCCAGGAAGATCGTGACCCGTGCGACCAGCCGGCCCCGCGGCCAGCTCGCCACCAGTCGCGAGTAGAACCGCATCAGCGGCACGAGCAGCAGCACCTGCCCCAGGCTCGAGTAGGCCTTGATCTCGATCTTCGACAGCTCGCCGACCGGCGACACCGCGAGCCAGCCCTCCCGTGCGGGCTTGATCAGGTAGTAGGCGAGCAGGATCAGGAAGACGCTCGCGAGCAGTCCGAGGCTCGCGGCGACCTCCTCGGACTCGACGCGGGTGACGACGCCGAGCAGCCGACGCACGCCGAGACGCGGGTCGGCGCTCCCTGGGTCTCGGGTCGGTCGGGTCATCGGGGGCCGTCTTCGGCGGCGGGTGGACGGGGTCCACGCGAACGAGTGAGGCGGGGGAGCGCGCCGGACGGTACCGCAGGCCTGCCGCGCCAGCGAAGGCCCGGCGTGCCGCTTCAGCGAAGGGCCGGGATGCCGCATCGGCGATGGGCCGGGTCTTGTTACAGTACGCCGGTGCACGAACCCCGCCGGACGGAGGCTCCCGCGTGACGACGCCCGCTGGCGAGGCCCTGCAGAAGGTCTTCAAGACCCTCGCCGACCCGACACGCCTCCGGATCCTCCGGCTCCTCGAGCAGGAGGAGCTGATCGTCGGCGAGCTGATGACGATCCTCGGCATGGCGCAGTCGCGGGTCTCGCGTCATCTCGCGATCCTGCGCGAGGCCGGCCTGCTCGCGGACCGACGCGAGGGCACCTTCGTCGCCTATCGCCTGGTGCTGCCGGACTCGGGCCCCTGGCGCGAGGCGTGGGCGCTCGCGCGGGGCGGGCTCGCCGGCGACCCCACGGCCGAGCGCGACGACGCCATGCTGCGACGCACCCTCGCGGCGCGGGAGGCGCGGACCGGGCGGAGCTTCTTCGACGCAGTCGGACCCGAGTGGGACGCCCTGCGACGCGTCTTCGGGGACGACCTGCTCCGGGCCCGCGCGATGTCGGCGCTCGTGCCCGAGGGCCTCGAGGTCGCCGACATCGGTACGGGCACGGGCGTGCTCGCCCTCGAGCTCGCGCGCCTGGGTCTCGACGTGGTGGGTCTCGATCGCTCCGAGGCCATGCTCGAGGGAGCGCGACGCAACTGGGAGGCGATGCGGCGCGAAGCCAGCGGCCGCCTCGAGCTGCGGATCGGTGACGCCCATGCCCTGCCCCTCGACGATGCGAGCGTCGACGCCGCCTTCGCGCACATGGTGCTCCACTCGCTCGCCGAGCCCGAACGCGCCATTGCCGAGATGGCGCGCATCGTGCGGCCGGGCGGCCGCGTCGTGCTCGTCGACTTCCTGCCCCACGAGCACGCCTGGATGCAGTCGGAGCTCGGTCTGCTCTGGCTCGGCTTCCCGCGCGAGACCGTCGAGGACTGGCTCGCCGCCGCCGGCCTCCAGACCCTGCGCTTCGACGAGCAGGAGCCGGAGCCGGACGCGAAGCGCGACCTGCCGGCGAGCTTCGTGGCCGTCGCACGACGCCCCCCGGCGCGCGACGCGTGAGTCCCGCGAGCCGCGACGAACGCAGCGACCGCGCCGGACCGGCCGTCGCCTTCGATGCCACGGGCACGTTGATCGAGACGGCGGAGCCCGTGGGCGAGGTCTACCGCCGGGTCGCCCTCACCCATGGCGTCGACCTGCCCGCCTGGCGACTCGACGACGCCTTCCGACGCGTGCTGCGGCGCGCGCCCCCGCGCTCGGCGCCCGGCGACGACCCGAGCGAGCGCGCCCGATCCGAGATCGCCTGGTGGCACGATCTCGTGCGGCAGACCTTCCAGGCCACCGACAGCACCGTGCGCTTCGCCGACCGCACGGCCTTCGCGAACGATCTCTTCGAGACCTATCGCCGGGCCGACGCCTGGCGGCCGCGCCCGGGCGCCCGCAGCCTGCTTTCGGCCCTGCACGCCGAGGGCGCCCGCCTGGCGCTCGTCAGCAACTTCGACCATCGCCTTCCGGACATCCTCGAAGCCCTCGACCTGGCTCCATTTTTCGAGGTCCTCGCGATCCCGGCGCGAACCGGGCTCAGCAAGCCGGACCCGGCCCTCTTCGGACTCGTCGCCGAACGACTGGGCGTCCCGCTCGAGGCGCTCTCGTACGTGGGCGACGACCCGAAGGAGACGCTGGCGCAGATCGCGCGCCTGGGCGTTCGGGTCGTGGACGTGCGGGACGTGGCTCGCCTCGACGATCTGCTCGACGTCCTGCTCGCTCGGACGAGGCAGGAGGCCTCGTGAGGTCTGCCCGGGACGTCGGGGCCGCTACCCTCCTCGCCGACCGCAGGCGTCCCGCCCGCAGGCCCATCGGCCCGGCGGGCGGGACGCGATCCCGCCGCGCGCGAGGCGGCGCCGAGGCGCCGTCCTTCGCGCTGGACCCGGAGGAGCACGCGACCCGATGAGCCGATCGCCCCGCACGAGCCCGAGCGAGACCGTGTCGACCCGCGCCCTCGCCTTCTTCCACGACCGCTTCGACCTCTCGGACCGCGCCCTGGCGACCGCCCTCGATACGGCCCTCGAGCGCGACGTCGACTACGCGGACCTCTACTTCGAGTACACGACGACGGACTCGGTCTCGCTCGAGGAAGGGATCGTCAAGTCCGGCGACCGGCACCTCGAGCAGGGCGTCGGCGTGCGCGCGATCCGCGGCGAGCGCCAGGGCTACGCGCACTCCGACGACCTCAGCATCGAGAGCGCGCGGCTCGCCGCCGGCACCGCCCGTGCGATCGCCGACTCGCCGCGCGAGCACGCCCCCGTCTCGATCGCGAGTCACGCGCCGCCCCACGATCTCTACCCCGTCACGACCGCGCCGACCGACGTCCCGGTCGCCGCGAAGGTCTCGTGGCTGAACGAGATCGAGACCTACGCCCGCGCCCGAAGCCCGAAGATCAAGCAGGTCATGGCGAGCATCGTCACGCAGCACAAGCACATGCTCGTCGCCGCCAGCGACGGGACGCGCACGGCCGACGTGCTGCCCCTCGTGCGCGTGAACGTGCAGGTCATCGCGAGCGACGGCACGCGCCGCGAGATCGGCTACCAGGGCGGCGGCGGACGTTTCGAGCTCGACGTGATGCGCGAGCCCGCGCGCTGGCAGGGCCTCGTCGACGAGGCCGTCCGCATCGCGCTGCTCAACCTCGAGGCGAAGCCCTGCCCCGCCGGCACGATGGACGTCGTGCTCGGACCGGGCTGGCCCGGGATCCTCCTGCACGAAGCGATCGGGCACGGTCTCGAGGGCGACTTCAATCGCAAGAAGACCTCGGCCTTCTCCGATCGCCTGGGTCAGCGCGTCGCCTCGCCGGGGGTCACGGTCGTCGACGACGGGACGCTGCCCGGCCGACGCGGCTCGCTCAACGTCGACGACGAGGGCACGCCGACCCGGCGCAACGTGCTGATCGAGAACGGCGTGCTCGTCGCCTACATGCAGGACCGGCTGAATGCGAAGCTGATGGGCATGGCGCCGACGGGCAACGGTCGGCGCGAGAGCTACGCGCATCTGCCGCTCCCGCGCATGACGAATACGTTCATGCTCGCCGGCGAGGACGATCCCGAGGACATCCTGCGCTCGGTCGAAGACGGGCTCTACGCGGTCTCCTTCGGCGGCGGCCAGGTCGACATCACGAGCGGCAAGTTCGTGTTCAGCGCGAGCGAGGCCTACCGGATCGAGAACGGACGGATCGGTGCGCCGGTCAAGGGCGCGACGCTGATCGGCAACGGCCCCGACGTGCTCACCCGCGTCAGCCGCATCGGCCACGACCTCGCTCTCGACGAGGGCGTCGGCACCTGCGGCAAGGACGGCCAGGGCGTGCCCGTCGGCGTGGGCCTGCCGACGATCCGCGTCGATGCGCTCACGGTCGGAGGCACGGAGGGATGAGGAGCACGCGATCGATGGAGGACGTGGCCGCCCGCGCGCTCGACGCAGCACGGCGCGCCGGCGCGAGCCAGGCGGACGTGCTGCTCGTCGAGGGCGACGACCGCGAGGTCCGGGTCCGCGGCGACGAGGTCGAGTTCGTGAAGCAGGCGCAGGAGCGCGGCCTCGGCATCCGGGTGCTGGTCGACGCGAAGGGCGGCCGCACGACCGCCGTGGTCTCGACGAGCGACCTGGCAGAGGATGCCGTCGCCCGCATGGCCGAGGAGGCGGTCGCCCTCGCCCGGGAGACGGCGCCGGACCCGATGGCGGGTCTGCCCGATGGCGGCTTCGCGAACGACCGACCCGAGCTGGCCCTCTTCGACCCGAGCGACCGCGACGTCCCGCTCGAGGCGCGCATCGAGGACGCGCGCCGGGCCGAGGCCGCGGCCCGCGCGAGCGACCCGCGCATCGTGAACTCCGAGGGCAGCCAGGCGAGCTCGGGCTTCGCCCGCGTCCTCTACGCGAACAGCGGGGGCTTCCTCGGCGCCTACGAGTCCGCCAGCCATGGTCTGTTCTGCGAGCCCCTGGCGCGGGAAGGCGAGTCGATGCAGCGCGACTACTGGATGACCGCGGCGCGGCGGCTGGCGGACCTCGAGGACGCCGCCTCGGTCGGCCGCGAGGCCGCCCGGCGGGCGCTGCGCCGGCTCGGCGGCAAGCGCGTCCCGACCTGCGAGGTGCCCGTGCTCTTCGACGACCGCACGGCACCCTCGCTGATCGGGCAGCTCGCGTCCTGCGCGAACGGCTACTCGATCTACCGGGAGGCGAGCTTCCTGGCGGGGCGTCTGGGCGAGACGATCGCGAGCCCGCTCGTCACGATCATCGACGACGGTCGCCTGCCGGGCGGCCTGGGCAGCAAGCCCTTCGACGGCGAGGGCCAGCCGACGCGCCGCAACATCCTCGTCCAGGCGGGCCGACTCGAGACCTGGCTGCTCGACTGTTATGCGGCGCGCAAGCTCGATCTCGCCTCGACGGGCAGCGCGAGTCGCGGGACCGGCTCGGCGCCCCGGGTGGGCACGACGAATCTCTGGCTCGAGCCGCAGCAGGGCACGCTCGACGAGCTGATCGCGGAGATCGACCGCGGCCTGCTCGTGACCGAGCTGATCGGCATGGGCTTCAACCCGACGACGGGCGACTATTCGCGCGGGGCCGCCGGGCTCTGGATCGAAGGGGGCGAGATCGTGCACCCGGTCGAGGAGATCACGATCGCCGGCAATCTCGGCGAGATGCTCGCGTCGATCGACCGCGTGGGCTCCGAGCTGCGCTGGCACGGCCGGACGGCCTCGCCGCCGCTGCGCGTGGCGCGCATGACGGTCGCGGGCGAGTAGCCACGGAGGGACGATGGGCGACGCTTCCCCGCAGATCCTGGGCGGCACCCGGCTGCCGGACTTCGCCGTGCTCTCGGAGCGCGTCGCCGTGGCCCTCGGTCAGAATCCGAGCCTCTTCACGGGCCCCGGCACGAATACCTATCTCGTGGGCACGGGCCCCGCGCGCCTGCTGCTCGACACGGGATCCGGCCTCGCCGGGTACTGGCCCGTCCTCGAAGACGCCCTCGCCCGCCTCGGCGTCCAGCGCATCGAGGGCATCGTCCTCACCCACGCCCATCCCGACCACATCGGCGGCGTGAATCAGATCCGCGAGCGGCTCGGCGAGGTCCCCGTCTTCAAGATGCCCTGGCCCCGCCAGCATACGCTCGCCGGACCGGACGGCGGCGTCAGCCCGATCGCCGTCGCGAATCCCGACGACCTGGCCGAGGGCCCGCTCGAGACGCTCGCCGACGGCGGGATCGTGCGGACCGAGGGCGCAACGCTCCGCGCGATCCACACGCCCGGACACGCGCCCGACCACCTCTGCTTCCTGCTCGAGGAGGAGCGCGCGCTCTTCAGCGGCGACAACGTGCTCGGCATCGGCACGACGGTCATCCCCGCCGAGTCGGGCGATCTCGGCGACTACATGGCGTCCCTCGAGCGCCTGCTCGAGGAGCGGCCGACCCGCATCTACCCCGCCCATGGTCCGGTCATCGACGACGGCACGGCCAAGCTCCGCGAGTACCTCGCCCATCGGCGCCAGCGCGAGCAGCAGGTCCTCGACGCCCTCGCGGCGGGGGATCGCTTCGCCATGGCGATGGTCGAGCGCATCTACGTCGGCTACCCGGAGAGCCTCTTCCCCGCGGCGGCCCAGTCGGTCACCTCGCATCTGCGCAAGCTCGAGCGCGAGGGGCGCGCGCGAAGCGAGGCCTGCGCCGAGGGGGGGACGCGCTGGAGCCTCGTCGCCGGACCCGCGAGCTGAGCGCGCCGCGGCGCCGAAGCGCCTAGCGGCGGCGCTTCTCGGTCATGCGTCCGCGGCTGCGGGTGGGCACGACCGAAGACAGATCGTCGATGAAGGCGGCCGCGCGCTCGTCGAGGTGGTCGAACTCGATGGCGAAGCCGTCGTCGACGTGGCGGACGCACCAGCCGATCAGCAGGAGCGGTCCCGCGGCGGTGTCCGCCGTGACCCCGATCAGCTCGCCACGGATCGGCACGATCCCCGTCTTCAGTACCAGCGCGCCGTCGTGCGACACGTCGGCGAGCAGGGCCCGCCCCTTCTGACGCGTCGCCGTGCCGTGACACTCGATGTCCACCGGGAAGCGACCCGATTTCCGTTCGTTCTTCGATCGGCTCATGGCAGGGCTCATCGGTCGATCGGTCGCCCCGCCCTGAGTGCTGCTTTCGCCCGAGACCCCTTCCACCCGCCCTCCGCAGCCCGCTCCGCCGCAGGCCTTGCGCAGCCGAGCGGCAACGACGCGGTTGCGGGGCACGACGAGCCGGCGGAGACTCCGGCCCATGTCCGCGCGCGACGACGACCGGAACGACCCCACTCGTCTGCGCGCCGGCCTCCGGCGCCACGGACTCGTCCGCCGTCCGGCCGAGGTGCGCACACGCTTCTCGCGTCGGGCCGTACGCATGAGCGAGGGCAACGCCGTCGACGTCTACGACTGCGGACGCGCGGCCTTCCCCGTGATGCTCGAGGCGATCGCCGCGGCGAAGCGCTTCGTCCATCTCGAGACCTACACGCTCCGACACGATGCGATCGGTCGTCGTTTCCTCGCGGCATTGGCGGATCGCGCCCGGGCCGGCGTCGACGTGCGCCTGCTCTACGACGCGATCGGGTCCCTGCCCCTCGATCGCCGCGCGCTCGAGCCCTTGCGCCAGGCGGGGGGCGCGATCCTCGAGTTCAATCCACTCCGAGCCCTCTGGCCCGACTGGGCGCCGCGGCGACGGGACCATCGCAAGCTGCTCGTGGTGGACGGCCGCTGCGCGTTCCTCGGCGGCCTCAACATCGGCGACGAGTACGATGCGCCGGCACGACCGACAGCGGGCGCCTCGGCCTGGCGCGACACCCATGCCCGGGTGCGGGGCCCGGTCGTCCACGACCTCGGCGCCGTCTTTCTCGAAAGCTGGTTCCGCGGCGCCGGGGCGACGCTGCCCTGGCACGAGCTGCTCGAGGCCGAGACCGGTCGCCCCGGCGACGTGCGCTGCGGCGTGCTGCCGGACGGTCCGATCCATCGCCGCCGCGCCATGCGCGACCTGCTGGTCGACTGGATCGACGAGGCGAGGGACCACGTCCGACTGACGAGTCCCTACTTCGCGCCGGATCGCCGCGTGCTCGAGGCGCTCGACGAGGCGACCCGTCGCCGGGTGCGCGTCGAGCTGCTGCTCGCCGGCGACACGGACCATCCATGGCTGCGCCGCGGCGCCCGCGCGACCCTCGAGCGGCTGCTGCGGCGGGGCGTCGAGGTCCACGAGTACGTCGCCTCGATGCTGCACACGAAGACCGCCGTCTTCGACGGTCGGCGGGCGATTCTCGGCACCTCGAATCTCGATCGCCAGAGCCTCCAGCACAACTACGAGGTCAACCTCGTGATCGAAGGGCCGCCCGTGCCTGCCCTGCTCGATCGTCAGTTCGAGGCGGACCTCGAGCACGCCCATCCGCTGACACTCCCGGTGCTCGCCCGACGCGGCCCCCTCACGCGACTGGTCGACGGGCTGGCCGCCGCGGTGATGCGCGGATTCGTCTGAGCGCATCCGGATCCGCGCCCGGGACGCGCGGCGAGGTCGATCCGGTGCGGTCCCCCACTCCCCCAGTCGCTACCCTCCGCGCCATCGATCGAGCGGGAGGCGCAGCTTGGAATCCATCACGACGCGGCTCTCCGCGCTCTTCGATCCCGGTGCGATCGCCGCGCGGATCTCGGGCTTCGTGCCCGATCTCGTGGCTGCCCTGCTCGCCTTCGCCGTCTTCTTCCTGATCTGGCGACTCGCCCGCCGTGCACTCGAACCGATCCTGGTCCGCGCCGGCGTGGACGAGACCGCCCGCGCCTTCATCCAGACCACGCTCCAATACGCCATCCTCGCGATCGGGACGGTCACGGCGCTGGCCCAGATCGGCGTCGACACGGCCTCCGTGCTGACGAGCCTCGGTGTCGCGGGCCTCACGATCGGCTTCGCCGCCCGCGACGCCCTGTCGAACGTCATCTCCGGCATCTTCATCTTCTGGGACCGGCCCTTCGTGATCGGGGACCTCGTCGAGGTCGACGGTCACTACGGCCGCGTCGCCCAGATCACGATGCGCTCGACCCGACTCGTGACGCCGGATGGCAAGATGCTCGCGATCCCGAACTCGACGATCGTCAACCGCACGGTCGCCTCCTATACGAACTTCCCCCACCTCAGGCTCGACATCCCGATCTCGATCGGCGTCGGCGAGGACCTCGACCGCGTGCGGACGCTCCTGCTCGCCGTCGCTGCGCAGGACCCGCAGCTGATGCGGAGCCCGGCGCCGAGCGTCGTCGTGACCGCGCTCAACGACTACAACACGACGATCGAGCTGCAGGCGTGGCTCGACGACGAGAAGGAGCATCTGGTCGCGCGCTTCCGTCTCCGGGAGCGCGCATTCGAGGCGCTGCGGGAGGCGAACGTCGACATGCCCTTCGAGACCCTGCGACTCGCGCCGCTCGAGCTCCGTTCGAGCGCCTCGCCGCTCATCGGAGGCGGCGACTAGCGCGCCGGCCAGACCACCCGCTCGATGGCGGACAGCTTGCGCGTGCTCGCCTGCACGACCTCGGGCCCCATCCGGGCGAGGTCGCGCTGGCTGCGGGTCACGGGAATCGCGACGTTGCCTCCGACGCGAGCGGCGACCGCCGGCGAGGTCAGCCGCCCGAGCGCGAGCCGGATGCGCGCGTCGCACGCCCGCAAGGAGAGACCCGCCGCGCGACAGCGCGGGTCGAGCCGACTGCCGAGCGCCCCGTAGAGCGCACCCGCCGCACGCGGGTCGACGGCCTCGATCGACTCGGCGAGGGAGGCGGCCGAGGACCAGGGCCCGATCGGCCAGGCCGGCGCGCCATCCTCGCCGAGCCGCGTCGAGGATTCTTCGGCCGAGACCTCCAACGCACCGAGCACGAAGGCGTCGAGCCACGGATCCGGCACCAGCGACGCGGCGACGCCGGGATCGAGCAACGCCAGATTCAGCAGCCCCACCATCCGCGGCACCGACTGCCAGGGATCGATCCCCGCCGCCGCGCCCGTCCTCGGTTCGGCACCGGGCGGCGCCGCAGCGACGTCGCCAGGCCCGGGGCCGCCCAGCCCGTTCGTCTCCGCCGTCGCGCCCGCCCCGAACGCCAGCCCGAAGAGCGCCGCACCCCAGAGCACCCGCCACCGCGGGGCGGACGTACGCCGCCCCGTTCCGATTCGCATCGCCACTCGAGTCCCCCCCGCCGCACCCCGCGCGACGACCCGCCGCATCCGTCCGGTGCCCCGCGAGCCCGCCTAGGCCGCTGCGACACCGGGCACCGGAATCCCGTTCGTCCGGAATGCCGTCAGCACGCGGTCCGTCACGTCGCTCGCGAAGCTCCGCTCGTGGCGCGCGTCGTAGACGTAGGCCTTGGCCGTCAGCTCGACGTAGGCGCCCGCCTCTTCCGCCATGTGCATCGACACGAGCACGACCACCGGCTTGCCGAGGTAGACGAAGCGCGAGCTCAGGATCGCGTCGTGCACGATCTGTCGCGCACGCTTGTGGTCCGCCGCGGGCGTCACGTAGAAGGGGATCACGACCATGCAGTCGAGAGCACCCGCATTCGCGCTCGCGACGGGGTCCGAGAGGAATTTGCTCGACGGGATGCTGACGAGGTTGTCGTCGAGGGTGACGAGGCGGACCGTGCGCAGGCCGATGTCCTTCACCTCGCCGTAGAAGCCGCCGAAGCTGATCCGATCGCCGACCTGGAAGGGACGCGTCATCAGGATCGACACGCCCGCGACGGTCGCCTCGGCGACGTCCTTGAGCAGGAAGCCGCCGGCGACGGCGAGCGTGCCCGAGAGGGCGAAGATCGCCTGGGCGGAGAGCTCGAAGAGCGCCGAGACCGAGACGACGCCGGCCACGCCGTAGGCGGCGAAGCCGAGCAGGGTCACGCCCTGCTTGATCGCGAGCCGATGCGAGACGGCGCGCTCGGCGGCGCGATTCGCCACCCGCTGCACGAAGCGGACGAAGAGCGCGGTCCCGACGAGCACGAGCAGCGCGAAGGGCACGGCATCCGGCTTGAAGAAGGCGAGTGCGCCCTCCCCGCTCGGCGTCGAGATGTTCGGCAGGCCCGGGATCGTCATCTCGCCGAGCGGGCCCGGCGGCGCGGACCCGGCCGGGACGGCGCCGGCGTCCGAACCCGACCCGTCCGGCTGCGCCGCTGCGTTCGACTCCTCCATGTCCCTTCCTTCCTCCGCGCCGCCGCTCACTCGAAGAGCAGGTGTTTGTTGCGCAGCGCTCGGAGAACCGACCGGTAGTAGGCGGGCGAGAGCGTGAAGCGCTCGCCGGTCTCGTCCTTGGCCTCGATGAAGCCCGACTCGAGCAGGTACTGCGTCGCGAAGCTCGCGAAGCCCTCGGAGAGGTTGAGCACGCGGGCCAGCTCGGCATCGCTCAGGTTCTCGTGCTGGCAGATCGCCGCGAGCGCGAAGACCAGGTCCTCCGCCAGCGACGACAGGACCTCGGCGTCGGGCTCCGGGAAGAGACCGACCCCCAGCGTCTTCGCGGAGATCGGGCGAAGGGAGTCGAGCCAGAGCTGGGTCGCGATGCGCGGATTCCCGCCGCTGCTCTCCCACAGCAGCCGGAAATAGCCCTCCGCCTCCTCCACGAGCTCGAGGCCCTCGGTATCCGTGTGACTGCGCGAGAGCAGGACCTCGTCGAAGCGCAGATCGAAGCCCGTCCGATCGTGCCGGAGCCGGATCAGCTTCTGGATCTCCTCCGGCGACCAGCGTGGGATCGGCAGCAGCTTGCGGAAGTAGTGCATCCGCCCCCGGCTCTCGTTCAGGAAGCGCCAGGTGAAGCTGTTGAAGACGAGCACCCAGAAGACGTGGCTGGAGGTCGCGTTGACGATCTCGACGAGTGCGTCGTAGCCGCCGTAGCCGTCGATCTGACGCAGGAAGACGTTGTGACACTCGTCGAGCAGGACGACCCGCTCCTCGCCCTCGCAGAGCCGCTCCGCCAGGTCGGCGGGGTCGTCGACGTGGGGCAGGTCGAGCGCACGCGCCAGCTCGGCGACGAGTGCGCTGCGCGTCACGGGCTTGCCCCGGATCGTGTGACGCACGACGTCGGTGTCGTCCGCGAAGCGCCGGGCGAGCAGACCGGCGAGGGTCGTCTTGCCCGCCCCCTTCTCACCGACCAGCACCAGGGATCCCTCGAGGCGACTGCTGCGCCAGCGCGACCATTGCGAGGTCGCCTCCTCGACCACGTCCTTGCGTGGCACGATCAGCGCGTCGTCCTCGCCGAGCACGGGGTAGAGCGGAAACGCCTCCCGGTACTCGTCCGGAATCGGTCGCCGCGCGCCGCGCGAGACCGGCTCGGCGCGCTCCGAGCGACGCCGCAGGAGATGGGCACGCAGGCGCTGGAAGAGATCGGTCTCGCTCGCGCGTGCGCTCGCGAATCCCGCCAACGGCGTCCCGACGAGCCGCAACAGGGCCACCGGCGAGAGCAGGAAGCCGAGCCGGCTGACCGCCATCCACCCGGCGACCCGGCGCTCGGGGCCCGGCGGATCGGTCTCGGGCGTGAGCGCACGCCAGGCCCCCGCCAGATGCACGCGCCAGCGCCAGGCCTCGACGATCGCCCAGATGCCGACCCAGAAGAAGACCACCCCGTCGACCAGCGAGACGACCCGCCCGGCCCCGACCGCGACCCGGGCCAGACCGTCGACGACCGAGGCGACGACGATGACGACGCCGAGGGTCGCGTAGGTGCGCCGCAGCCGCTCGAGCGTGGCGGGTGCGATCTGGATCAACGCGGGTCGCCCGGGCGTGATGCGACGCGTCGCACCGACCAGCGCGCGCGCGCCGAAGGAGTAGACCAGCACCGGCACGAACACGGCCTCTAGCGCCTCGCCGATCGGCGTGTCGCCTCCGACGATCCGGAGCACGATCCAGAGCGCGAGCACGCCCACGACCACGGGCAGCAGGGCCTGCACCAGGCCCGACAGGCGGACGAGCAGACCGAGCCGCGCACGCAGCGGCTCGAGGCGCGCCAGCCCGCGCACCGTCAGCACCGTCAGCCGGGGCGCCTTGCGCCGCACGACGAGCCAGGAGGCGAAGACGACCAGGACACCCACGAAGCGCAGCAGCAGCGGCTGACCGCCGGGACTCACCGCGAAGGCGAGCAGGCCAGGCGAGTCCTCGAGCCGCGCCTCGACGCCGGCCCGCGCCCGGGCCCAGGCCAGCGCGATCTCGCTCGTCACGTCGTCGACCAGCTCCCGCGAGAATCCATAGGCACTGCTCCGCACGCCGGCGGACGCCTGCTCCGAGAGCACCGTGACGAGCTCGTTCTCGAAGGCGAGCTCCCAGCCCGTCGCGGCGCTGGTCTCGGCGGCGATCAGCGTCTCGACCCGCAACCGATGCTCGATCGCCTGATCGACCAGGTCGCGTGCGTCCCCCGTCGTCCCGATCTCGACGGCGCGCGGCACGAGCGACTCGGCCTCCTGCCGGACCGCCTCGACCCGATCGCGACCGTACTCGTGCGCGGCCTCGCCGATCGTCTTGCGCAGGCGTCGCTGATGCTTGAGGTGCTCGAGGAAGAGCGCGTCGAGGGAGGCCTGGCCATCGCTGCGCACGACCGAACGGAAGAAGGCCGCCCGCACCTGACGCCCCTCGGACTCGAAGCCCGCGGCGAGCGTCGTGAGCACGCCGGCGAGTCGCTCGAGCCGGCGCGCCTGGGAGGTGTAGGCGGCGGCGGCGGTGTCGAGCTCCTCGGCCACGGCGCGCTGATCCGAGACGAAGCCGACGATCATGCCCGACGCGGCCCGACGCGAGACGACACCGACGCGCGCGGCGACGCCGTCGAGGGCGCCCACGAGCCCCGAGAGCTCGGCCGAATGCGCGCGCAGCGCGTTCCGTGGCTCGGCGAGGGTCGGCAGGATCCGCCGCGAGGCGTCGGACATGCGTTCGAGCTGACGCAGCAGACGCTCGAGGTAGTCGAGTCGCTTGCTCGCGACGGAGAGCCCGAGCTCCGCGGCCGCGCGCTGCGCCTCGAGCTCCGCCCGCTCCTGACGGCGCGCGGCGTAGCGCGTCTGCCAGGCCTCCGTCGCCAGCGCATGGCGCGCCGAGCGCTCCGCCACCTCCCGGGCGCGCCGCTCCGCCTCGGCCGCCTTCCGCGCCGCACGCGCCTCCGCCGCGGCCCGCAGCGGCGCGGTCGCGGCTTCCGGGTCCTCCGCCAGCGTCTCTACCTGCCCGGCTTCCGCAGGGCCGTCCGAGCCCGCGCCACCGGCGGACTCCGCCGCGACGGCCGCCCTCGTCCCCTCGCTCCCCGTCGCTTCGGCCGGCGGCGCGATGGGCGCGACGCCTCCGTCCCCGACCGGCGAGCCGGTCGCGGGCGCCTCGGGCGTCGGCTCCTGCTCGGGCCGGGGATCCTCGAGCTCCGCCCGAGCCAGCTCGGCGAGCCGGGCGCGCATCGCCGCGAGCCGATCCTCCTGCGCGGCCACCAGCGTCTCGAGCTCTGCCACGCGGGCGGCGACCCGGGCCCGATCGTCGATCGGGACACCGAAGAGCGCCGCGACCGGACGGGTCTCCGGCAGCTCGCCGCGCAGCAGCGCCTCGAGCTCGCGCTCGAGGTCGACGAGCGCCGGATCGAGCGGGGCCGGCGCAGGGACGGACGGAGTCGGCGCGGCGGCCTGCGACGACGCCTCGACCGGGGCCGGAGCCGCAACTGGCGACGTCGCCCCGAGCCGCCCCGTGGCGTCCATCGGGACCGGGGGCCCCTTCGCCACGACGGAAAGCCCGACCGGAACCGAAGCAGACGGCGCCTCGGCGGGCGCATCGTCGACGACCAGCACGAGGCTGACGGCGACCGCGAGCAGACGGGCCACCCGCCGGAGCCACCCTGAGCGTCCGGGTGCGCCGGTCCGAACACCCGCGAGCGTCGCATCGGAGCTCGCCACGGCGGATTCGGGGCCGCGGCTCGTCGTCGGGCGAAAGCGTCGCAATCCTCGCGGGCTCCGACCTGGCTGGGGGCTCGCAGAGGATGGGCGATCGCGTGCCCCCTCGCCATCACCGCGTCGCGCACGGCGGCGCGGGGCGCGCGCCCGTCCCACCTGGACTAGAGCCAGGCCGGCGTCGGCAGCCCCTTCGCGCGCAGGAACTCGGGGTTGTACATCTTGCTCTGGTAGCGCGTCCCCGAATCGCAGAGCACCGTCACGATCGTGTGTCCCGGCCCCATCTGCTGCGCCAGGCGGATCGCCCCGGCGACGTTCACACCGCTCGAGCCGCCGAGACAGAGCCCTTCCTCCGCGAGCAGTCCGAAGGCGATCGGGAGCCATTCGGCGTCGGGGATCTGGAACGCGACATCGATCGGCGCGCCCTCGAGATTCGCCGTGATGCGACCCTGGCCGATGCCCTCGGAGATCGAATCGCCCTCCGCCTTGAGCGAGCCGTGGGCGTAGTAGTGGTAGAGCGCAGCGCCCATCGGATCCGCGAGCCCGATCGTGACCGAAGGATTCCGCTCCTTGAGGGCCATGCCGACGCCGGCGATCGTCCCCCCCGTCCCGGCCGCACAGATGAAGCCGTCGACCTCGCCCGCCGTCTGGAGCCAGATCTCGGGCCCCGTCGTACGGCGATGGCCCTCGCGGTTCGCGACGTTGTCGAACTGGTTGGCCCAGATGGCGCCTCTGGGCTCGGTCTTCGCGAGCTCGTCGGCGAGGCGATGGGAGACGTGGACGTAGTTGCCCGGATCCTTGTAGGGCTTCGCCGGGACCTCGCGCAGGTCCGCGCCGCAGAGCCGGAGCATGTCCTTCTTCTCCTGGCTCTGGGTCTCGGGGATCACGATCACGGTCCGGTAGCCGCGGGCGTTGCCGACCAGAGCGAGGCCGATGCCCGTGTTGCCCGCCGTCCCTTCGACGATCGTGCCGCCGGGACGGAGCAGCCCCTTCGCCTCGGCGTCCTCCACGATCGCGAGGGCGGCGCGATCCTTGACCGAGCCCCCCGGATTCAGGAACTCGGCCTTTCCGAGGATCTCGCAGCCCGTCGCCTGGGAGGCTGCGCGCAGCCGGATGAGCGGCGTGTTCCCGATCGTGGCGACGAAGCCCTGCCGGACGTCCACGAACGCCGCCGCCTAGCCGCGACCGAGGCGACGCTGGAGCGCCGTCGTCCGACCGTCCCCGGTCGGCTGGTAGACGACGCGCACCTCGCCGACCACGCGCTCGAACTCGGCCAGGGCCTTCGGGTCCCGGACCTCGAAGGTGCTGAAGCCGCTGCGGACCATGAAGGAGAGCTGCTCGAGCAGTACGTCGCCGATCGCCCGGACCTCGCCCGCATAGCCGTAGCGCTCGCGCAGCAGCCGCGCGGACGTGAAGGCGCGGCCGTCGCTGAAGACGGGGAAGTCGAGGGCCACGACGGCGATCCGGTCCAGGTCGCCGCCGATCGCCTTCGGCGACTCGTTCGACGCGAGCCAGACGCCGAGCTCCCCCGACCGCGCGAGCAGTGCCTCCCGCTCCTGCTCGAAGCGGGGCAGCGACACGATCACGCCGCCCGACGAAGGCAGCGCCGCGTCGTCCTCGACCCGGGTGAAGCGATCCTCGATCTCGACGGCGCCGCCGTCCTTGCGCTCAAGCAGTGCCATAGACGCGCTCCTTGAAGGGCTCCTGGCCGATCCGGCGATAGGTCTCGAGGAAGGTCTCGCCCTCCTCCCGAAGGTCGAGGTAGGTCTCGACCAGCTTGTCGACGACGTCGACGACCTCGTCCGCCGAGAAGCCGCGACCGAGGATGCGGCCGAGGGACGCGTTCTCGTCGGCCGAGCCGCCGATCTGGACCTGGTAGTGCTCCTCGCCCTTGCGGTCGACGCCGAGGATGCCGATGTGGCCGACGTGGTGGTGGCCGCAGGCGTTGATGCAGCCCGAGATCTTGATCTGCAGCTCGCCGATCCGTTCCTGCTTCGCGGCGTCGAAGCGCTCGGCGATCTGCTGGGCGACCGGGATCGAGCGCGCGTTGGCGAGCGAGCAGTAGTCGAGGCCCGGGCAGCAGATGATGTCCGAGACGAGGCCGACGTTGGCCGCGGCGAGACCCGCCGGCACCAGGCGATCGTAGAGCGCGGGCAGCCGATCCCGCTCGACGTGGGGGAGCACGATGTTCTGGGCGTGGGTCACGCGCAGCTCGGAGAAGCTGTACTCGTCGGCGAGGTCCGCGAGCAGATCCATCTGCTCCGCACTCGCGTCGCCGGGCGCCTGGCCCGGCACCTTGAGCGAGACGTTCGCGATCGCGTAGCCCGAAGCCTTGTGCGGGGCGACGTTGTGGCGCAGCCAGCTCGCGAAGGCGGGATCCTTCGCAGCGCGATCCTCCGTCGCCCTGGCGGTCGCGTCGAGGGCGCGGAAGGCCGGGGGCTGGAAGTGCGCGGCGATGCGGTCGACCTCCTCCTTCGGGAGCTTGAGCGAGGTGTCGCGGATCGCGGCCCACTCCTCCTCGACGAGGCGGCGGAACTCCTCGATCCCGATCTCGTGGACCGTGACCTTGATGCGCGCCTTGAACTTGTTGTCGCGGCGGCCGAGCTGGTTGTAGACCCGCAGCACGGCCTCGAGGTACGAGAGGAAATGCTCCTTCGGCAGGAACTCGCGGATCGTCTTGCCGACGAAGGGCGTCCGGCCGAGCCCGCCGCCGACGATCACCTCGAATCCGACCTCGCCGCCGGCGTCGCGCTTCACGATCACACCGATGTCGTGGACCTTGACCGCGGCGCGATCGTGCTCGCAGGCCGTGATCGCGATCTTGAACTTGCGCGGGAGGAAGGAGAACTCCGGGTGGAGCGTCGACCATTGGCGCGCGATCTCGCACCAGATGCGCGGATCCTCGACCTCGTCCTTCGCGGCGCCCGCGTACTGATCGCTCGTCACGTTGCGGATGCAGTTGCCGCTGGTCTGGATGGCGTGCATCTCGACCTCGGCGAGCTCGGCGAGGATGTCCGGCGTCTCCTCGAGCTTCGGCCAGTTGTACTGGAGGTTCTGGCGGGTCGTGAAGTGGCCGTAGCCCTTGTCGTAGCGGCGCGCGATCCAGGCGAGCTTGCGCATCTGCCGCGAGTCGAGGGTGCCGTAGGGGATCGCCACGCGGAGCATGTAGGCGTGGAGCTGGAGGTAGAGGCCGTTCATCAGCCGCAGCGGCCGGAACTGCTCCTCCGTGATCTCGCCCTGCATGCGGCGCTCGACCTGGCGGCGGAACTGCGCGACGCGGTCCTGGACCAGGGCGTGATCGTGCTCGTCGTATCGGTACATCGTCTTCTGCCTCGGCTCCGACCGGAGGGACGCGGCGGTCGGGATGGATGGAAGCGGTCGGCTCGGCGGGTCTCGCAGCGAGACGCCTCGCCCCGCCTCAGGCGGACGGCCCCTCGGCCTGCTTGCCGAGGTCCGGCCGGATCGTCGGACCGAGACAGCGGATCGCCTCCCGGTACTTCGTCGGCACGAGTCGTCCGTCCTTGTTCTCGACGTCGATCAGATAGGGCTCGACGACCGTCTGCTGCGCACGCGCGTCCCGCTCGGCCAGCGCGAGCATCGCCTCCGCGCTCGCGTCGTCGCCCGCCACGCAGGCGGCGTCCAGCTCGAGCGCCCACTCGACCGCGGCGCCCTCCGAAGCCTTCGCCACGAAGACGACCCGCCCATCGGAGAGCCGGCTCGCGATCACCACCTGCCCCATTGCCTCGACGTCCTTTCCCGCGCCCGCGTTCGTCTCGCGTCCGCTTTCACCCGATCGCCCCTCGCCCATCGGCCCCGGCGAGCGCACGGCGCCCGGTGTTCGGGAGCCGCGCGTCGTACGGTGCCGCGGCGTCGACGGGCCTGCAGCACCCTGCCGACGACGCGCCCCGACGTCGCTCGCCGGACCGGATCCGCGGGTCGCGTCCCCCGACGCGCCATCGCGCACCGGGACACGATCAAAAGCGTTTCAAAACCGGGAGCTTGCGAGCGAGTCGCGAAGCGCCGGAGCGTACTCGACGGCTCTCGGGTTGGCAACGAAATCCCGACCGCAGAGGTCGGGTTCTAGGCATCCCCGCTCGACCGCTGTCAGCGCGCGGCCTCCTCGCCCTGCTCGACCGCCATCTTGATCATCGAGCGCAGCAGCGTGCTCCGCTGGGCCCCGCCGAGCAGGATCTTCAGGTCCTCGAAGACCGACGGATCGTTCAGCAGCAGCCCGAGGGTGCCCTCGCCCCGCTCCACCTTGTCGAGGATGCGGTTGAGGGAGCCGCTCGCCGCGAGCGCCTGATCGAGCACGCCCTGCGTGTCCGTCGGCTCGTAGATCAGCTGATGCAGCAGCCCGTCGCCCGTGCGCACCTCGCGCAGGATCTCGTCGACCGAGGCGAGGGACTTCGCGACGCTCTCGGCGCCACCGCCGTGGTAGGGCTCGAAGATCAGCGAGTGGATCAGGCCCGAGCCCTCGCGCGTCTCGATCATGATGTCCGAGACGGCCTCGATCGCGTCGACCGCGCGCTCCGCACCCTGCTTCTCGGCGAAGGTCTTGACCACGTCGTTCAGGCTGCCGGAGAGCTCGTTGATGCTGGCGAGGGCGTCGCGCCCTTCGCTCATCAGCGCGCCCACGTTGACCGGGTCCGCCGTGCGGATCTCGTCGCCGTCGATCAGGACGCGCGCGCCGACCGTGCCGAAGCTGACCTCGACGTAGGAGTCGCCGAGCAGACCGATCGTGCCGATCGAGGCGACCGAGTCCTCGCGGATGCGATCCTGCACGTCGGCGTTGATGTGCATCACGACGAGCACGGGGCGTGCGTCGCTCATCGACTCGAAGCTGATCCGATCGACCCGGCCGACCTCCTTGCCGCCGAGCCAGACCGGCGCGCCGGGCAGCAGACCGAGCACGTTCTTGAAGTGGCCCGTCACGCGATAACGCGACTGGAAGAGCCCGCTCTCCGCGCTCAAGGACAGGATCCCGATCGCGAGGCCCGCGAGGGCCACGAGCACGAAGGCGCCGACCGCCATGCTGGTTCGCGTGTCCCGATCCATCTTCACTCCCCGCCCGATGGGGCTCGCCGCGGCGCGGGCCCCGCCCCGCCGCTCCAGAGATCCTTCTTCGCATCCAGATCGCCCGCCAGGAACTCACGCACCTCGGGCAGCCCACTCGCCCGGATCTCCTCCGGCGTGCCCACCGCGAGCAGGCGCCCGCGCCCGAGCAGGCCCACGCGATCCGAGATCGCGAAGCAGAGCTCGAGGTCGTGGGTCACGACGACGGAGGTGACGTGGAGGCGCTCGCGCAGGGTCGTGATGAGCTGGCCGATGCGGCGGGAGTTGGCGGGGTCGAGGCCCGTCGTGGGCTCGTCGTAGAGGATCGCCTCGGGCTCGAGGGCGATGCCGCGCGCGACGCCCACGCGCTTGCGCATGCCGCCGGAGAGCTCGGCGGGCATGCGCTCCTCGATCCCTTCGAGCCCCACGGCGGCGAGACACTCGGCGACCCGTACGGACAGCTCGGCCTCCGAAAGGTCCAGATGCTCGCGCAGGCCGTAGGCGATGTTCTCCTTGACCGAGAGGGAGTCGAAGAGCGCAGCGCCCTGGAAGACGTAGGCGATGCGCTTGCGCAGCTCGACCCAGTCGCGTTCGGGCAGGCCCGTGACGTCGCGGCCGTCGATCGACAGCCGACCGGCGTCGGGGCGCAGCAATCCGACCATGTGCTTGAGCAGCACGGACTTGCCCGTCCCGGAGCCGCCCAGCAGCGTGAAGATCTCGCCGCGGAACACCGCGAGATCGACGCCACGCAGGACGCGATTCGAGCCGAAGGCCTTCTCGAGACCCGAGAGCTCGATCAGCGGGACACGATCGCGTGTCGAGTCGGCCGCCATCATCAGAACATCATGATCAGCTTGCTGAGGAAGAAGTCGGAGACGAGTACGGCGATCGAGCTCACGACCACGGTGCGGGTCGTCGCGCGACCGACCCCGACCGTGCCACCCGTCGTCGCGAGCCCCTGATGACACGCCACCATCGACAGGGTCCAGCCGAAGGCGAGCGTCTTCACGAGCCCGCTCACGAGGTCCTTCAACGTGACGACGTTGATCACGCTCTGGTAGTAGAAGTTCGCGCCGATCCCGGCCTGGGTCGCGATCAGCAATCCGCCCAGGATGCCGAGCAGGTTCGCGAGCATCGTGAGCATCGGCAGGCCGAGGGTCGTCGCCAGCATGCGCGGCAGCACCAGCTTCTGGACCGGGTCCGCGCCGAGGGCGCGGATCGCGTCGACCTGCTCCGACACGGTCATCGACCCGATCTCCGCGGAGATGCCCGCCCCCACCCGCCCCGACACGACGAGCGCCGTCAGCACGGGGCCGAGCTCGAGCACGAAGGCGAGCCCGACGAAGCTGCCCGTGTAGGGCTTCGCGCCGAAGCGACCGAGCGCCGTCGCCGTCTGCAGCGCCAGCACCATGCCCGTGAAGAGGGCCGTGATCAGCACGATCGTCGAGGAACGCACGGCGACCGACTCGAATTGCCGCACGGTCTCCCGGATCGGGAAGCCCCGCCGCCCCATCACGCGAAAGGTGCGCGCCACGAGCAGGGAGAAGCGCCCGAGCTCGTCGAGCAGCGCGAGCACCCGCCGCCCCGTCGACTCGAGCCAGACGCCCGGCGCGATCGCCTCGCTCATTCCCCGTCTCCCGGGGCGATCGACCTGCTCATTGCCCATCTCCCGTCTCGCGCTCGCCCGGCCCCGGCTCGAAGCTCTGCCACCAGGCGTCGAAGAGCGGCTCGAGCTCCTTCAGCCGCGCCTCGCTCGGCGCGATCAGGATCCAGTCGTAGGTGCAGTGCGCCCCGCGCAGCGTGACGGTCTTGAGCTGCAACAACCGATCGGCCTCGACCCGCACGAGATGCTGGCTGATGCCCGGCAGCCCGGCGTGCTCGATCGCGACGCCCTCGACCTTGGTGCGCCCCCCGGTCGCCCGGGCCAGCTCGGCCGCGAGGACCGGGAGCGGCGCCTTCGTCGCGCGGCAATTCGACGCGAGCGCCCAGGCGCTGCCGTCGACGTGATGCACGAGCAGATCGCTCTCCGCCAGCGAGCCCATCGACCAGCCCGGCCGATCGAGGACGCTCGGATAGGCGACCTCGTAGCCGAGCTCGCGATGCCGGAAGCGGGCCTCGCTGCCCGAGCCGAAGAAGCGCAGCTTGCCCGCGCAGGCCGGCCCGAGCAGGACCATCGAGAGCAGCAGGAGTGCGAGGGCGACCCGCATCGCTCGCAAGCTAACGCATCCCCCGCACCCTTGACGCCCGCCGCGGCCGCCGGTACCTCGCGAACGTGTCCGATGCCCGATCTCCGAGAGCAGGCCCCGACGAGGCGCCCCGACCCGATCCGGACACCCGGCCGGCCGCGCTCGGGCTCGTCCTCGCGAGCGCCTCGCCCCGCCGCGCCCGACTGCTCGAAAAGGCCGGGCTCGCCTTCGAGATCGTCCCGTCCGACGTGGACGAGACGCCGCGCCCCGACGAGCGACCGGCCGCCCTCGTCGAGCGGCTCGCGCGGGCGAAAGCCCTCGAAGTAGCGGGACGACTCGGGCCGACGCCCGCGCGGATCGTGCTCGGCTCGGACACGATCGTCGTGAGCGACGGCGACCGCATCCTCGGCAAGCCGCGCGACGAGGCCCATGCGGTCGCGCTGCTCGAGGAGATCGTCGGCACGGTCCATCGCGTGCTCACGGCCGTCGCCGTCGTCCGGAGCGGCGCGCTCCTCGCCCGCTCGCTCGTCGTCACGAGCGAGGTCGAGATGCGCGCCGCGACCCGCCAGGAGCTCGTCGACTACGTCGCCGTCGGCGAGTCGCTCGACAAGGCCGGCGCCTACGCGCTCCAGGGCGAAGGCGGACGGCGCTTCGTGGTCGCCGTGCGTGGCAGCCGGACGAACGTGATCGGCCTGCCGGTCGAGGAGACCCTTGCGCTGCTCGCCGAGGCGGGCCTGCCCGTCGCCGCCGACGACGACGGGCTTCGGGGCGCCGACCCGGATTCGGGCGCGTGACGACGACGCGCGGCGAGAGCCGTCCCGCGGAGGCCGAGCTCGCGGCAGCGCGCGAGCGACTCGCTGCCGTGCGGGCGCGGATCGAGCGGGCGGCGGCCCGCGCGGGGCGGCGCGCGGCGGACGTCACGCTGGTCGGCGTCGCCAAGCGCCAACCGCCCGAGCGCATCCTCGCGACGATCGCGGCGGGCGTGCACGTGCTCGGCGAGAGCTACGTGCAGGAGATGCGTCGCGTGCGCCCCGCGATCGAGTCGGCGATGGCGCTCGATCCCGTGCTCGGCGGCACGCCGCTCACCTGGCGACTCGTCGGTCGGCTGCAGCGCAACAAGGTCGGGCTCGCATTGCGTCTCTTCGACACGGTCGACAGCGTGGACCGGCCGGAGCTCGTCGACGCGCTGGCGCGGCGCGCGGCGGAGACGGGTCGGCGACTCGAGGTGCTGCTGCAGGTCTCGCTCTGCGGCGAGCCGCAGAAGGGGGGCTGCGAGCCGGAAGAGCTCGAGCCGCTCGTGCGCCGGGTGCTGGCGGCGGAGTCGCTGCAGCTCGGCGGACTGATGACGGTGCCGGCCGCGAGCGACGATCCGGAGGCGGCGCGGCCGGTCTTCCGACGGCTGCGATCGCTGCGCGACGGACTCGCCGCGATCCGACCCGAGCTCGCCCGCGCATCGCTTTCGATGGGCATGTCGGGGGATCTCGAGGTGGCCGTCGAGGAGGGCGCTACGCTCGTGCGGATCGGCACGGCGCTCTTCGGCGAACGCGCGGACACAGGAAGCGCCGGCGACGCGCGCGAAGACGGGACGAAGGAGACGGACGCGTGAAGGGGGAGCTCGACTCGAGCCGCATCGGCTTCATCGGCTGCGGGGCGATGGCCCGGGCCCTGGCCGGGGGGCTGGTCACGACCGGCGTCGCCCGTGATCGCATCGTCGCCGCCGATCCCTTCCCTGCCGCACGCGAGGCCTTCGCCGAAGCCGTGGGCGCTCACGTCGTCGAGGACAACGCGGAGGTCGTCGCCGCCGCGGACGTCGTCGTGATCGCGGTGAAGCCCGGCGTCGTGGCCGACGTGCTCTCGGCCGTCGACCCCGGAGTCGCCGCGCGTCCGCTCTGGATCTCGATCGCGGCCGGCGTGCCGCTGTCGGCGCTCGAAGGAGCCCTGCCGAAGCGGGCCCGCGTCGTCCGCACGATGCCCAACACGCCCGCCCTCGTCGGCGAGGGCGCAACCGCCTACTACCCGGGCGCTGCCGTGACGCCGGCGGATCTCGCGCAGGTCGAGGCCGTGCTCTCGGCGGCGGGCTGGTGCTGGCGGGCGCCGAGCGAGTCGCTGCTCGACGCCGTGACGGGACTCTCGGGCAGCGGCCCGGCCTACGTGTTCCTGATCCTCGAGGCCCTCGCCGACGCCGGGGTCCGACAGGGCCTGCCGCGCGACGCCGCCCAGCAGCTCGCCACCCGGACCGTCCTCGGCGCCGCCCGCCTCGCCCTCGAGACCGGCACCCATCCCGGCGCCCTCAAGGACCAGGTGACCTCGCCGGGCGGCACGACGATCGCCGGCCTCGAACGCCTGGAGGCGGGGGGCGTCCGGGCCGCCCTCTACGACGCCGTCCGGGCGGCGACGGAGCGCTCGCGCGCCCTGCGCGGCGAGTGAGATCCGGCCCGGGTCCCTCCCCGACCCGGACCCGGCCGAAATCCTCAAGAAGGGCGGCGCTCTCGCCGATCTCCTGCCGCAGGGCCGCCGCCTGCTGCGCGCCTCGGAGGAGCCTCGCCCATGCGCATGACCCCGCTCGACGTCCAGAGCCACCACTTCGCCCGCAGGCTGCGCGGCTACGACCCCGACGAGGTCGACGCCTTCCTGCGCATCGTCTCCGAGGACTACGAAGGGCTCGTGCGCGAGACCGAGAGCCAGGCGGACCGGATCCGACGACTCGAGCGGCGCATCGACGAGCTCTCCGCCCAGGAGGACCTGCTGAAGGAGACCCTGGTGAGTGCCCAGGCGATGACCGAGCAGCTGCGGACGACGGCCGAGCGCGAGTGCGAGCTGCGCCTGGCCGAGGTCGAGATCCGCGCGGAGAAGATCCTCGACGCCTCCCATCGCCGCGCCGCCCGCCTCGCCCAGGACATTCGCGAGATGCGCGCCCTGCGCTCGCGCCTGGCGGAGGCCCTGCGCAGCGCCGCCGAGACCCACATCGCGCTGCTCGAGACCCTCGAGTCCGATCCCGAGCAGGACCCCCACGTCGACGGCCTCGTGGAGGGCACGGTCGCCTACCTGAAGGGCGACAAGCGACGCGGCGCCGAGCCCCGCCGCGCCGCCGCCGAGGCGGCCGGCCCGGCCGTCGCGCCGGCCGAGGAGTCGAGCAGCGCCTGACACGGCCTGCTGCCGGCCGAGGCGTCGAGCAGCGCCTGACACGGCCTGCTGCCGGCCGAGGAGTCGAGCAGCGCCTGACACGGTCTGCCGCGGGCCGAGGCGTCGAGCAGCACCTGACACGGCCTGCTGCGCCGCCCGACGGTCCGATCGACGCCTGCCCGCCCCACCCCGCGCCGCCGACCGGCCCGGCCCTTGCCTCGCCGCCGCGCGTGCCGATGCATGCGCCGCCGCGAGTCGCGCGAGGCGTTGGCAGCCTCCCCGCGATGGGATATCAAGGGCGCCCCGAGCCCCCTCCCCCGTCGATCGCGGCGTCCGGGGCCAGCGAGGAAGCCAGGCCGATGCCGACCTACGACTACCAATGCGAGAAGTGCGGGCACGAGTGGGAGCGCGAGCAGCGCATCACCGAGGATCCCATCAAGACCTGCCCCAAGTGCAAGAGCCGCAAGGCCAAGCGCCTGCTCTCGGCCCCCGGCTTCATCCTGAAGGGCGGCGGCTGGTACTCCGACCTCTACAGCAGCTCGGGCGGCAAGAAGAGCGGCGGCAGCGACGACGGCGGGTCGGGCTCTTCGTCCTCGAACGACGCCTCGAGCAGCAGCTCCTCGAAGAGCGAGTCGAGCGGCGACTCGGGCTCGGGCAAGAAGGCCGACAAGAAGTCCAAGTCGAAGCAGAGCGCGGCCTGATGGCGAAGGGAGCGATCGACACGATCGTCGTCGACGGCCTGGCCCTCGCCAACCAGCTCCGCGACGAGATGAAGGCCGAGATCGACACCCTCGTCGCCGCCGGTCATCGCCCGCCCCAGCTGACCGTCGTGCTGGTCGGCGACGATCCCGCGAGCCTCTCCTACATCAAGGGCAAGCAGCGCGCCTGCGCGCGGATCGGCGCGGACTCCGCCGAGCACCTGCTCCCGGCGTCGACCTCCGAGAAGGAGCTGCTCGATCTGCTCGATCGCCTGAACCGCGACGACGGCGTCGACGGCATCCTCGTCCAGCTGCCGCTCCCGAAGCCCATCTCGCCCGAGGCCGTGGCCGAGGCGATCGACCCGGCGAAGGACGCGGACGCGCTGCACCCGCTCAACTTCGGCCGACTGCTGCTCGGCAACGCCCAGCTGATCTCCTGCACGCCGCTCGGCGTGATGGCCGTGCTCGAGCACCACGGCGTGTCGCTCGCGGGCGCCGATGCCGTCGTGATCGGGCGCAGCAACATCGTCGGCAAGCCGGTCTCGATCCTGCTGCAGCAGCAGAACGCGACGGTCACGATGTGCCACTCGCGCACGCGCAATCTGCCCGAGATCTGTCGGCGGGCGGACGTGATCGTCGCCGCGGCGGGCAGCCCGCGCATGGTGAAGGCCGACTGGATCAAGCCGGGTGCGGCGGTCATGGACGTCGGCGTGACCGAGGTCGACGGCAAGCTCGTGGGCGACGTCGACTTCGAGGCGGCCCTCGGCATCGCCGGGATCATCACGCCCTCGCGCCGGGGCATCGGCCCGATGACGATCACGATGCTGCTGCGCAACACGCTCGCCGCCTACCGGAGCCGCAAGGGGCTGTGAGGCGCGCTTGAGCGAGCTCCGCCGTACGCCGCTCCACGAGGTGCATCTGCGACTCGGCGCGCGCATGGTGCCCTTCGCGGGCTTCGCGATGCCCGTGCAGTACGAGTCGATCCGTGCCGAGCACGAGGCGGTGCGCGAGCGGGCCGGGCTCTTCGACGTCTCGCACATGGGGCAGATCCATCTCTCGGGCCCGCGCGCGACCGAGGCCCTCGAGTCGCTCGTGACCTGCGAGATCGCCTCCCTCGGCGTCGACCGCGCACGCTATGGACTGATGCTCGACGAGTCCGGCGGCTGCCTCGACGACGTGATGGTCACGCGGCTGGCCGAGGATGTCTGGTTCCTCTGCGTGAACGCGTCCAACGTGGCGAAGATCGCCGCCTGGACGCACGCGCGCGCGGGCGCCGACGTCCTCGTCGAGGACCGCAGCGACGCGACGGCCCTGCTCGCACTCCAGGGTCCCGCCGCCGCGCGCGTGCTCGAGGGCGTGCTCGACGCGGGCTCGAGCCTGCCGCGGCGCTTCCGTATCACGCATGCCCGACAGGGCGGCCGCGGGGTGCTCGTCTCCGGCACGGGCTACACGGGCTCGCCCGGCTTCGAGCTCTACACGCAGGCGGAGCACGCCGTGCCGCTCTTCGAAGCGATCCTCGAAGCGGGTGCCTCGGCGGGCGTCGTGCCGGCGGGGCTCGGCGCGCGGGACACGCTTCGCCTCGAGGCGGCGCTGCCCCTCTACGGCCACGAGCTCGACGAGCAGACGACGCCCTTCGAGGCGGGCCTCGACCGCTTCGTGAAGCCCCTCGAGACGGGCTTCGTCGGGGCCGACGCCCTCGCCCGCCGCGCCGGGGCGGAGCCGGATCCGAAGCGCCTGATCGGATTCGAGATGACCGAACGGGGCATCGCCCGGGCCGACTACGAGATCGTCGACGCAGGCCGCGTGGTCGGTCGGGTGACCTCCGGCGCACCGTCGCCGACCCTCGGAAAGTCGATCGGCCTCGGCTACGTTCCGCGCTCGTTGGCCCGGACGGGTCGGGCGATCGCGATTCGCATTCGTGGTCGGGACGTCGCGGCGGTGATCGTCGAGACGCCCTTCCTGTCCTGAGGGCTCACGCCGCGGGCGGATGCGGCGGATTCGCGGAAGCAGTCGCATGCGCCCCGGGCCCCTTCGGCCGGGGCGGGGATCGATGGGCGAATGGCGGGGGCTCCCGACGAGGGGAGCGCGACCCCACGGAGAGGGCGCGGTGGCAGACTACGAGATTCCCGAGGATCTCTTCTTCACGAGCGAGGACGAGTGGGTCCGTCGCGAAGGCCGGCTGGTCGTGATCGGCGTGACCGACTACGCCCAGAGCCAGCTCGGTGACGTCGTGTTCGTCGAGCTCCCGCAGGTCGGATCGGAGACCGAGTCGAGCGCGCCCTTCGGCACGATCGAGTCCGTGAAGGCGGTCTCCGACCTCTTCGCCCCGCTCTCGGGCGAGGTCGTCAGCATCAACGACGCCCTCGAGGACCAGCCCGAGCTCGTGAACGAGGACTGCTACGGCGACGGCTGGCTGATCACGCTGCGCCCCTCGGATCCCTCGGAGCTCGACGCCCTGCTCGATGCCGCGGCCTACCGGCAGTCGATCGAGGACCGCGAGGACTGAGTCCTCTCGTCCTGCGGTGCGCACGTGCTGCGGTGCGGACGTCGTGGGGGGGACGTCGATGCGGGCGCCGCACTCGGCGCGACGCGGGCTCGGCGATCAGCCGAGATCGGACTCCCGCGCGAGCCGCATCCGCGCGACCTCGGCCCAGGATCCCGCCGGCTCGAGCTGCAGGTAGCGGCGCCAATGGTCGCAGGCCGGGCGCGCGCGTCCGATCTTCTCGTAGAGCAGCGCCAGGTTGATGTGCAGGTCCGGGTAGAAGGGATCCGCCGTGAGCGCGCGGCGGTAGTGGGCGAGCGCGCCGTGGTCCTCGCCCTCCTCCTCGAGCACGTTGGCGAGGTTGAAGTTCGCTTCGACGTGGTCGGCCTCCCGGGCGAGGCAGGCCTCGAAGGCGCGCCGCGCCTCGGCGCGCTGGCCCTGGTTGTATCGCACGGCGCCGAGGTTGCAGTAGGCATCCGCATAGTCCGGCTCGAGCTCGAGCGCCTTCTCGTAGGCCTCGACCGCCTCGGCGAATCGCGTCGGATCGGCGTCGAGGCTGCAGCCCTGCTCGAACCAGGTCGTCGCCTCTTCGCGCGGATCCGCCTCCCGACGCTCCCCCCCGCTCTCGTAGTCCGACATCGACGCGACCCGCGCCGCCGCCGCGTCCGTGCCCTGCTCGAAGTCGAGCACGAGCTGACCGCCGACCTCCTCGAGTCGACCATCGTTGCGGACGACGAGGCGACTCGAGCGCTCGTCCCAGAGTCGCAGCGCGGAGGCCGGATCCTCGAGCTCGGGCAACCGGTCACGCAGGGTCTCGAGATTGCGGCGGATGCGCTGGAGCGGGATCCCCCGATCGACCAGCGAGACGATCGCGCGCAGCACGACCAGATCGCGGAAGGCGAGCCGCTCGCCGGGCGACTCGTTCGGGCGCGCGCGCACGAGACGGGTCTTCTGCCAGTAGCGCAGACGGCCCGGCGACACCTTGAGGATCCGCGCGACGTCGCCCAACGAGTAGTCGGTCACGGGCGTAGCATGACACGTCGTCGTCGCGCTGTGAACCACCGTCGACGTCCGCCGCATCGGCGCGAGGCGATCGGCGCGACGCCCGGCGAGTGGATCGCGTGATCCCCCCTCCCCTTCGAGTCCGATCGGCCTGCTAGTGTCGGCGACGGCGAGGTTTCCGCGGCTGGTGCCCGGCCTCGACTTCAAATCGAGTGTGGATCGCGTCGCCGCGCTCCAGGCGGGTTCGATTCCCGTCCCTCGCCGCCAACCCCGACACGTCGCGACGACGGAACGCTCGCGAGCACCTTCCGCTCGCGGCACCGGAGGTCGCGCTCCGCGTCGCCCGCGCGCGCCGCGGCCCGATGCTCGGGGCCACGTCGCTGGCTAGCGCGCCCGCCGCAAGGGCGCCGCGCGGCCGAAGAGGTAGCCCTGGCCGAAGGGGATGCCGAGCGACTGCAGCGTCTCGAGCTCCTGGCTCGTCTCGATGCCCTCGGCGATGACCTGGCTGCCGAGCTTGCCCGCGACCGCATGCAGCGCGCGCATCAGCTCCTGGCGGGGCGGATCCGCGTCGATGTCGCGGACCAGCGACAGGTCCACCTTGATGAAGTCGGGCGCCAGCTCCATGACCGCCTCGAGGCTTGCGTAGGCGACGCCCGTATCGTCGAGGGCGATCTGGAAGCCCAGCTCCTTGTAGTGATCCCGGGCCTCGCGGAAGACGGCGAAGTTCTCGATCGATTCGCGCTCCGAGATCTCGAAGACGACGTCCTCGGGTCGCAGGCGATGCTGCTCGAGGCCCTCTCTCAGCGCGTCGCCGCGGAAGGCGGGATCGTGGATCGCCGTCGGCAGACAGTTCAGGAAGAGCTTGCGGCCGGGCTCGAGTCCCCGCGCACCGCGGAGCGCCATGCGGCGGCAGAGACAGTCGAGCTCGAAGGCGAGGCCCGTCTCGCTGGCGAGCTGGAAGAGCCTGCCCGGCGAGTGCAGCTCGGTCTTCCAGGGTCCGCGCACGAGGGCCTCGTAGCCGAGCACCTCGCGCGTCGTCAGGTTCACGATCGGCTCGTAGAGGACGGCCAGGTCCTCGGCGAGCACGAGGTCGAGGAAGAGGCGATGGCGATCGCGGCGGGCGATCGCGCCGTTGAGCGCCGCGTCCTCGCGCGCGAGGGCGAAGAGCGAGAGCACCTGCCGCTCCCGACCGAGTCCGGGATTGTGGAAGATCGTGGCGTGACCGATCGGCACCTCCGGCGCCTCGCGCTCGAAGGGGTGCACGATCTTCTGGCCTTCGTGGGCGAGGCGTTCGGAGAGCCGCTCGACGAGCTCGGGCAGGCGCTCGCGGTAGAAGCGGTCGTCGCGGCGCGCACGCAGGAAGAGCACGGCCAGCTCGTCGGGATCCGTCGGCCCCCCGACGATCAGGTCCTTGTCGCCGAGGTCGACGCGCAGGGTCTCGCGCACGAGCGTGCGGAGGGCCTCCGCGGCGCGGCGATGGGCGGTGAGGCCGAAGCGACCCTCGATGCGTCCGAGCGCCGAGGCGTCGATCAGGATCAGGCCGAGGGCGCCGTCCCGCGCGAGCGACTCCCCGATCCGATCGAGGTGATCGAGATAGGACGGCGCGCGCAGCTCGCCGCTCGGATCGTCATGGCGTCTCGGCCCTGCAGTCACGGGCCGCCTATCGGTGGACCCGGCCGCGGCTTTGAGGGGAAAGCTCGATCAGCCGGCGGCGGGCACCCCGCGAAGCCCGAGCAGCCGACCCGTGAGCGATTCGGGGGCCTCGGCGACCCGGTCCGGGGGGCCCTGCGCCACGAGCCGCCCACCCTCCGGCCCCCCGCCGGGGCCCAGATCGATCACCCAGTCGGCGGCGGCGATCACGTCGAGGTCGTGCTCGACGACCACCACGCTCGCCCCCGCCTCGATCACCTCGTCGAGGCAGCGCAGCAGGATCGCCGTATCCGCCGGGTGCAGGCCCGTCGTCGGCTCGTCGAAGACGTAGAGCGCGCGACCCGCGCCTTCGACGAGGGCCTGGCCCAGCCGCAGGCGCTGATGCTCGCCCCCCGACAGCGTCGACAACGGCTGCCCCAGCCCGAGGTAGCCGAGCCCCACGCGCACCAGTGGCTCGAGCCGCGCGCAGAGCTTCGCATCCCCGGCGAACACCTCGCAGGCCTCCTCGAGCGAGAGCTCGAGCACGTCGAGGATCGAGCGGCCCTCGATCTCGACGTCGAGCACGTCGCGCCGGTAGCGCCGTCCACCGCAGGCGTCGCAGGGCACGCGCACGTCGTCGAGGAACTGCATGTCGATCGACACCGTGCCTGCCCCTTCGCACTCGTCGCAGCGCCCGCCCGGCACGTTGAACGAGAAGGTCCCGGGTCCGTAGCCGCGCGCCTTCGCCTCGCGCGTCGCCGCGAAGCGCTGGCGGATCAGGTCGAAGGCCTTCGTGAGCGTCGCCGGATTCGACCGCGCACTGCGGGCGGACGGCGACTGGTCGACGACGACGACGCGATCGATCCGATCCGCCCCCTCGATCGCCCGCCAGGCACGCCGGCCGGGCTCGAGCGTGCCCGTCGGGTCGAGTCCGGGGACCAGCACCTCCCGCACCAGCGTCGACTTGCCCGCGCCCGACACGCCCGTGATCGCGACGAGTCCGCCGAGCGGGATCTCGACCGTGAGGTCGCGCAGGTTGTGGAGGCTCGCGTCGACGATCCGCAGCCGCGGGGCCCGCGCGAGGTCGCGTCGGGGGCGCGTCGCGAAGCCGAGCTCGCCGCGCAGCGCGGCGCCCGTTCGGGACTCCGCGACCGCACGGATCTCCTCCACGCGACCGGCGGCGACGATCCGTCCCCCGCGACGACCGGCGCCGGGCCCGAGGTCGATCACGTGATCCGCCGCCTCGATCAGCTGCAGCGCGTGCTCGACCACGACGACCGTGTTGCCCTGATCCCGGATCGCCTCGAGGACGCGCAGCAGCCGCTCGAGATCGGCCGCATGCAGACCGATCGAAGGCTCGTCGAGCACGTAGAGCGAGGCGGTCAGACCGCCACCGAGGGCCGTAGCGAGCTGGATGCGTTGCGCCTCGCCGCCCGAAAGCGTGCGGACCTGGCGATCGAGCGCGAGGTAGCCGAGACCGACGGCATGGATCGTGCGCAGTCGCCGCTCGAGCAGCTCGAGCAGTCGCCTGGCCGCCTCACCGCCGACGGCGCGCGCACGCCAGTCGGCGATGCGGTCGAGCAGCGCGGCGAGGTCGAGCCGACCGAGATCGGCGATCGAGGCGCCGTCGACGAAGACCGAGCGCGCCTCGCGCGAGAGCCGGGTCCCCTCGCAGTCGGGGCACGGGTCGTAGCGCCGGTGGCGGGCGATCATCACGCGGGCCTGGACCTTGTAGCGCCGCGTCTCGAGCCAGTCGAAGAAGGCGCGCACGCCCTCCCAATGTTCGTCGTCGCCTTCGAACACGAAGCGGCGCGCCTCCGGGTCGAGCTCCGAGAAGGGTCGCGCCACGTCGATGCCGACCGCGCGACAGGCAGCGAGCAGCTCCCGCTTCAGCCCTCGCGAGGTCTTCGTCGCAAAGGGTGCGACCGCATCGCCGGCGAGGCTGCGGCCCGGATCGGGCACGACCCGATCCCAGTCGATCTCGGGGATGCGACCGAATCCCTCGCAGGTCGCGCAGGCGCCGAGGGGACTGTTGAAGGAGAAGAGACCGGGGCTCGGATCGGGGAAGCGACGGCCGCACTCGTCGCAGACGCGCCCCTCGCGGTAGCTGCGCGGCTCGGCCCCGGCCTCCGCCGGTCGCACCTGCAGCTCGCCCTCGCCGCGGGCGAAGGCGAGGGAGACCGCCTCGACGAGACGTGTGCGCTGAGCCTCTCGCTCGGCATCGTCGCCCGCCCCATCGGCGTCGTCGCCCCCGCCGTCCGCTCCTTCGCGCGGCGCATCGGCCAGCGCGAGCCGATCCACCAGCAGCCACCAGGGTCGCGTCTTCGATGGCTTCGCCCGTGGCGCCCCCTCGAGCAGATCGATCACGGCGCCGTCTTCACCGAGCAGTCGCGCGTGACCATCCCGCACGAGCTCGTCCCGCACGTCGCGTGCCCGCCCTTCGCCGCTTCGGATCGGCGCGACGATCGAGATGCGCTGACCCGCGTGGGCGGCCGCGATGCGATCGGCGGTCGCGAGGATCCCGCCCGCGTCGACCGGCCGGTCGCAGTCGACGCAGACCGTCCGCCCCACGCGCGCGAAGAGCAGGCGCAGATGGTCGAGCACCTCGGTCGCGCTGCCGACGGTCGAGCGGGCGCCGGTGACCCCGTTGCGCTGCTCGATCGCGATCGCGGGGGGCAGGTTCGAGATGTGATCGACCTCGGGTCGCGGCAGGCGCTCGAGGAATTGGCGCGCATAGGCCGAGAGCGAGCTGACGTAGCGACGTTGGCCCTCGGCGTAGAGCGTGTCGAAGGCCAGCGTCGACTTGCCGGAGCCCGAGGGCCCGGTCACGACGCTGAGCGCGCCGAGGGGGAACGCGCAGTCGACGCCACGCAGGTTGTGCGAGCGCGCGTTCCGGATCCGGATCTCAGCCTCGCCCATCGTCGCCTCGATCCCGTGGCGGCGCGAAGGCCAGCCGCAAGGACAGTGCGAGGCCGAGGGAGCCCTCGATCCGGATGCGCTCCTCCATGTAGAGCAGGTCCGGGTTCTCGCTCCCGTCGAGGAAGGCGTAGAAGTCCGAGGCGGAGGCGCGAACGATCAGGTCCGGCGCGGGGGTGCCGCCCTCCCCCGACGAGAGGCGCCCGGCATCGAGCCGCAGCCAGAAACGCCCGCCCGGCTTGCCCGAGAGCTCGACCAGACAGACGAGCGAGATGGCCGCAGCCACCTCCGGTCGGAACCACGCCCGAAGACGGTCGAGCGCCGCCTCGATCGAGTCGATCGACGTCTCGCGCGCCCCCTGCCCGCTGCGCGCCCGGGCGAGTCCGGTCTCCGACACGTCGACCGTCAGGCGTCCACGGTCGCGAGGCGCCGGGCGGTCTCCGCGTCCCGCCCGCGCCCCTGCGTCTCCGCCGACCGGGCCAGGGCGTCCCAACGATCCGAGGCCGGCTCCTCGCCGAGCCCCCGGCTCGCCGCGCGCATCAGGAAGACGTCGCCCCGCTCGACGGCGCGCTCCTGCAACGAGGCGAGCACGTCGCGGGCCTGCGCGATCGTGAGGAAGTCGATCGCCTCGACCTCCCGATCCGCCTCGAGGTAGGCGTCGGCGATTCCGCGCGCGCGGACGGCGTCGAGTCCGCCTTCGAGCAGGTGTCGTCGGGCGAGGGGGTCGGGGATCGTGCGGGCCAAGCCTGTCTCCGCGCTCGGGGTGGATCGCAGACGGAACCATAGGCCGGGGCGACTGTCGATCGGCCCCGCCGATCCGTCGCTCAGTAGCGTGGCACGGTCGGATCGACCGTGAGCGCCCAGGCCTCGATCCCCCCGTCGAGGTTCTCGACGCGCGAGAAGCCGCGCTCGATCAGCAGCCGCGCCGCGCGCTCGCTCCGACCGCCGTGATGACAGAAGACCACGATCGGCCGCTCGGTCCAGGGCGAGAGCTCGTCGAGCCGCTGCGAGAGCTCGTCCACGGGAATCCAGTGCGCGCCCTCGATCGAAGCCGTCGCCCGCTCGTCGGCCTCGCGCACGTCGAGCAGCACGAGCTCGGGCTCGCTCGTACGCCGACGCGCGACCTCGACGGCCTGGCAGGTCGGCACGGCGTCCGTCGCAGGGCCTTCCCGCGCGGGCATGCCGCAGAAGCCCTCGTAGTCGATCAGCTCCTCGAGGATCGGCGCGTCGCCGCAGATCGGGCAGTCGGGATCCTTTTGCAGCTTGAACTCCCGCCACGCCATCTCGAGCGCGTCGTAGTGCAGCAGCCGGCCGATCAGGGGCTCGCCCAGCCGCGCCAGCAGCTTGATCGTCTCGGTCGCCTGCACGAGCGCGATCGTGCCCGGCAGGATGCCGAGCACGCCGCCCTCCGCGCAGGAGGGCACGGCGCCCGGCGGCGGTGGCTCGGGATAGAGACAGCGGTAGCAGGGACCGCGGACCGCATCGAAGACGCTGGCCTGCCCCTCGAAGCGGAAGATCGAGCCGTGCACGTTCGGCTTGCCGAGCAGCACGCAGGCGTCGTTCGTCAGGTAGCGGGTCGGGAAGTTGTCCGTCCCGTCCACGATCACGTCGTAGTCGCGGAAGACGCCCAGCGCATTCGTCGAGTCGAGGCGCATGCGCAGGGGCGCGATCGCGACGTCCGGGTTCAGGGCCCGCAGCCGCTCGGCCGCGACCTCGACCTTGGGTCGTCCCACGTCCGCCGTCGCGTAGAGGATCTGGCGCTGGAGGTTCGAGGTCGAGACGACGTCGTCGTCGAGCAGGCCGATGCGCCCCACGCCGGCGGCAGCCAGGTACTGCGCGGCCGGGCAGCCGAGCCCGCCCGCGCCGATCAGCAGGACCGAGCCCTCGAGCAGTCGCTGCTGCCCCTCGAGGCCGAGCTGCGGCAGGTTCAGATGGCGGCGGTAGCGCTCGAATTGATCGGGGCGAAGGGGTGCCGTTCGTTCCGACATCGAGTGGAGCCTCCCGCTTCCGAAGCCGCGTCCCGGGCACCGAGCTCGGGCGTGCGCGAGCCGAGGCGGGAGTGTCGACGTTCAGGGACGACGGGGCAAATCATCGGGTCGTCCGCTCGAATCGCAGTACCTGCACGTCCCTGTCGCATCGCGCGCGGCGACGCGCTGGACTCGAGGGCGGAGCGATCGGAGCGAGACGAGGACGGGGAGAGGGAGGCCTGGTGGAGCCGGCGGGAATCGAACCCGCGACCTCTTGAATGCCATTCAAGCACTCTCCCAACTGAGCTACGGCCCCACAGGAGCGCGGATCCTACCACGGGGTCCGGCCGTGTCAAAGCATCCGATGCGTCTCCGGGACTGTCGGATCCGGCGACACGGGGACGCCCGACGCTCTTGCGACGGGCCCTGCGTGGTATGCTGCCGGCCGCCTGCCGGAGTGGCGGAATTGGTAGACGCAGGGGACTCAAAATCCCCCGACCTTCCCGGTCGTGCGGGTTCGAGTCCCGCCTCCGGCACCGGGCCCGCAACGCCGAGTGACCCGCCTCCGGCACCAGACCCGCAACGCCGAGTGGCCCGCCTCCGGCACCGGGCCCGCAACGCCGAGTGACCCGCCTCCGGCACCGGGCCCGCAACGCCGAGTGGACCGCCTCCGGCACCGGGCCCGCAACGCCGAGTGGCCCGCCTCCGGCTCCACGCCCGCAACGCCGAGTGACCCGCCTCCGGCACCGGGCCCGCAACGCCGCGTTCCGACACCAGGCCCGACACACCGCGTGGCCCACCGGCCCTCAGGGCTTCTCGGAGCTCACGATCCAGGTCGAGAAGTACTGCGAGCCGCCGCCGTAGGCGTGCCCGAGCGCCTTCTTCGCGCCGTCGACCTGATGCTTCTCCGCGAGCCCGCGCACCTGCCGCGCCGCCTCGGCGAAACGGATGAGCCCCGAGGCGCCGATCGGATTCGACGAGAGCACGCCGCCGGACATGTTGACCGGAAAGTCGCCGTCGATGGCCGTGGCGCCCTCGTAGGTCATCTTCCAGCCCTCGTTGCGCTCGGAGATCAGCATGCCCTCCATCCACATCGGCTCGAACCACGAGAAGGGCACATAGATCTCCGCGCAGTCGATCTCCCGGCGCGGATTCGTGATGCCGGCCTTCTTGTAGAGCGCCGCCGCGTTGTCGAGGGTCGCGCGCGGCATGACCTGGTCACGCCCCGAGAACATCGTGGGCTCGCTGCGCATCTCCGTCGCGTGGATCCAGGCCACCTTGCCCGAGCGCTTGCTCGCGAGAGACGCCTTCTCCATCACCATCGCGCAGGCCCCGTCCGAGCTCGGACAGGTCTCGAGGTATCGGATCGGATCCCAGAGCATCGGCGAGTTCGCGACGAGGTCGAAGGAGATGTCCTCGAGATGCAGATGCGCGAGCGGATTGCGCAGGGCGTTCTGCCGGTCCTTGACCGCGACCCGGATGCCCGTGTCCTCGGGCGCACCCGAACGGCGGATGTAGCCGCGCACGAGCGGCGCGAAGTACCCCCCCGCCCCGGCGACCGTCGCGAGCGAGAAGGGCAGCGCGATCGAGAGCGCCCAGGTCGCGTTCGACTCGCTCTGCTTCTCGTAGGCGACGCAGAGCACGCGGTCGTGCACGCCGCTCTGGACCATGCTGGCCGCGACGATGCCCGTCGAGCCGCCGACACTGCCCGCGGTGTGCACGCGCAGCATGGGCTTGTAGGCCCCGCCGATCGCATCGTTCAGGAAGAGCTCCGGCATCATCACGCCCTCGAAGAGGTCTGGGGCCTTGCCGATGATGACCGCGTCGATGTCCTTCCAGGTGCAGTTCGCGTCGGCGAGCGCGCGCTCGGCCGCCTCGCGGATCATGCCGGGCATCGAGACGTCGAGCCGCTTCGCCTGGTACTTCGTCTGTCCGATGCCGACGACCGCCGTCAACTCCGCCATCGCTACTCACCCTCCAGGACGCAGACCAGGTTCTGCTGCAGACAGGGACCGGACGTCGCGTGCGCCACGGCACGATCCGCCTCGCCGCTCCAGATGCGCGTCGCGCACTCGCCGATCCGCGAGAGCCCGACCGCCATGAGCGGATTGCCCGCGAGCGCACCGCCGGACGGGTTCACCTTCGTGTCGGGACCGAGACCGAGGGCGCGCTCGACCAGGATCTCCTGGTGCGTGAAGGGCGCGGAGAGCTCGGCTACGTCGATCTTGCCCTTCCCCACCCCGGCCTTCGCCGCCGCCATCTCCGTCGAGCGCGAGCGCCCGAGGTCGCGCACGCCGAGGTCCATCGGCTCGCAGATATGCTCGATCCCACGGATCCAGGCCGGCCGCTTCGAGAGCTCCCGCGCCCGGTCCCCCGCCGCGAGCACGATCGCCGAAGCCCCGTCGGAGATCGGCGCGCAGTCCGACTTGCGCAGCGGGTTCGCCAGGAAGGGCTCGGCCAGGATGCCCTCGACCGTGAAGTCGCCCTTCACCTGCGCGTTCGGATTGCCCTTGGCGTGCCCGCGGTCGCGCGCGGCCGCCGCCGCCATCTGCTCGAAGGTCAGGATCCCCTTCTCGAGACAATGCCGCGCCTGCAGCCCCGCGATCGAGAGCGTGTCGGGCCAGAGCGGCATGACCGAATAGGGATCGAGCTGGAGCGCCATCGTGATCGGCAGGTCGCCCATCGAGGGCTTGCCGAAGCCGTACACGAGGGCCGTGTCCGCATAGCCCATCTGGATCTTCACCCAGGCCTCGTAGAGCGCCCAGGCGCCGTCCATCTCGACGTGGCTCTCGCAGACCGGCGGCCAGGCACCGACCGCGTCGAGACCCGAGACGAAGGCGAAGGAGGAGCCGGCGAGGTAGTCGCTCGAGCCCGAGCAGATGAAGTCCATGTCCGCGCTGGTCAGCCCCGTCTGCTTGCGCAGGGCGTCGATCACGGGGATCAGGATCTCGACCTCGTTGCGGTCGGGCTCGCTCCGCATCGAGGGACTCTGGGTGAAGCCGACGACGGCGACGTCGCGCATCAGATGTGCTCCTTGTAGCTGTCGTAGGAGGCGTCCGGCTCGTCGATCGGCCGGAAGTAGAGGATGTTGGCCGTCGAGGTCGTCCACTCCTCCTTCGGCTTCCAGACGGCCTGGACGCGCATGCCCATCCGCACGTCCTCGAGCTTCGCGTCGAGCACGTGGATCAGGATCGTGTCCGCGCCGTCGAGCAGCACGTTGATCGTGATGTAGGGCAGCTCGAGGGGGATGTTCTCGGACGGGACGCGCACGATCGAGAAGGTCACGACCGTGCCCTTGTCCGACAGCTCGACGACCTCGTCTCCGAAGGTCACGCCGTGCTGCGGGCAGGCGCCGCGGCTCGGAAAGTAGACACGACCGTCGACCGGACATTTCTGGCCGAGCAGCTTGCCCTGCGCGATCGCGCGCAGGAAGCGGGAGGCGGACTGGCCGGCGCTGTAGTGGTAGTCGAGCGAGATCGGCGTGCGGATCACGGCGATCGGCTCGTTCGCCGCTTCGTTGGCATCACTCAAGGCGTCTCTCCTCCGGGTCCCCGACCTCTTCTCGTGATCGAGACGGGGCCCTTCATCGTCGCGCCCCTCCGCTCGGCGGCGGCGGGCGCTCACACGGTGTCGCACCGACCGGGGAGCGGTCGGCGCGCAGATCAAGCCGGGACGAACACGAAGTCCGTGATCATCCCCGTCGTCTCGTCGGCCCAGCGCGCCTTCACACGCATCCCCGTCTCCATGTTGCCCTCGTCGCCGGCGTCGACGACGTGCAGGAACGCCGTGTCCGCGCCGTCGAGCTTGACGAGCGCATAGGCAAAGGGACGATCGAGAGGCTGCTGCCGGCGCGGCGTGGCCACCCAGGACCAGCTCGTCACGACGCCCTCGTCCGAGACCTCGACCAGCTCGTCGAGGGACTCGCTCGTGTCGGGGTCGTACTCCTTCGGCGGCACCATCACGCGACCATCGCGCCGCTTCACGCCGAGGATGCGGCGATCGCGCAACGCCGTGAAGAACGGCGAGAGCACGGGACCGAGCGAGCGCTTGTAGGTGTATTCGAGCTTGTGGGGCGCGGTCAGCGCCTTCTCGAGCGTCGGACTCATCGGGCCGGATCTCCTTGCACGGGGCACTCCGTCGACCGGAGCCCGCCAAGTCAAGCAGAGGATGGAACGTGTTTCAATCGCGCCCCGGAGCGCGGCCCGGCGCATCTTGTGGCGGCCGACTCGACGCCACTAGACTCGCGCATCCGTGCGGACGGCGGCGATCCGCGACATCCGCTCCGAACGATCCGGAGCCGCAGGGAGGGAGCGATGAGCGAGCGCATCCGGATCGAACGCGACGCGGGTGTCGCCCGGGCCACGATCGACTCGCCCCCGATGAATCTGCTCGGCGGCGAGCTGCTCGGCGCCCTGATCGGGCTCGTCGACGAGCTCGAGCGGGACGAGGCCACGCGCGTCGTCGTGCTCCGGAGTGCGGACCCCGACTTCTTCATCGCCCACGGCGACGTCGAGTCGATCGTCAGCGTCCCGATGGATCCCGTACCGGAGGCCACGGAGCCCTCCTTCGTGCACGCCGTGCTCGAGCGGCTACGCCGGCTGCCGCAGGTCACGATCGCGGAGATCGCGGGCTACGTCCGCGGTGGAGGCAGCGAGGTCACCCTCGCCTGCGACATGCGCTTCGCGGCGCGGGGCAAGGCCGTCTTCGGCCAGCCCGAGGTCGCCCTCGGCATCCTGCCCGGCGCCGGCGGCACGGCCCGGCTGACCCGCCTCGTCGGTCGTGCGCGGGCGGCCGAGATCATCCTCGGCTGCGACGACTTCGATGCCGACGAGGCCTGTCGCTACGGCTGGATCAACCGCGCCCTGCCCCCGGACGAGCTCGGCCCCTTCGTCGATCGTCTCGCACGCCGGATCGCGAGCTTCCCCGCGGAGGCGCTGCAGACGGCGAAGGCCACGATCCATGGAATCTCGGATGCCACGGTCGAGGCCGACCTGCTCCGCGAGCAGCGCGCCTTCGATCACCTGATGACCGACCCGCGCGCCGAACGCATCCCGCGGATGCGTCGCTTCCTCGACCGGGGCGTGCAGACGCGGCAGGGCGAACGCACGCTCGCCGAGGCGTGCACGGAGCTCGGCACGGATTGAAGCGCCCGGCCGCCCTGCTCAGCCCTCGAGTTCGATGCCGAAGGCGTCTATGTAGGGCGCGAGCGAGGCGTGCAGCTCGCTCCGCGTGAAGCCCCACTCCTCCGGCGTGTAGCGATGGACGCCGAACTTGCCCTTCGGCTTCTCCGCCAGGTATTGCCGGATCCGCTCGCCGTGCTCGGTCGTGAACGGGCGCTCCATCTCGCCGTAGGCGCGACGCAGGGTCTCGACCGGATCCCGCATCAGCGACTGGAAGTGCACGTCGACGAATCGATTCGGCAGATCGCCCTCGCGCCGACGCACGGCCACCGAGTTGAGCGCCGCCGTGAACGCGGCGCCGATCGCGCGCACCTGCTGCGCCACGTCGACCCGATCCGTCCGCAGCCACTGCACCATGGCCGTCGTGCTGACGGTCGAAGGCATCGTCTTCGCCGGGTCGCGATGGGTCTGGACGATCCACGCATCCGGGAAGGTCGCGAGCGTCAGGTCGATCATCATGATGTGCCCCGGCGTCTTGAGCAGCCAGGTCGGCTGCGGCCGCGGTCCGAGGAATTGCAGCAGCTGAAGAAGCCGCTTCTCGAAGGCGTAGGTCGCGACCGGATCCATCGGCACCGCGCCCAACACCATCGGCCAATGCGACCCGCAGAAGCTCGCGGTCGTGAGCGTCACGCACTCGACCGGGAGATCCGAACGCAGCTCGTGGATCGCCGCGAATTCCGGCTGCACGTCCGCCCAGAGCTCCTGCTCGCACTCGCTCGCCGCGAGCCGATCCGCCTCGCTCGCCCCGTCCAGCGGAATCGGATGCAACGCATCCGCCGCCATCGGCCCACGCAGGTCCGGATCGAGGGCGAGGAGCTCGAAGGTGATCGTCGTGCCCGAGCGCGCCGGTCCCGTCACGATCACGGGCCGCACGATCTCCTCCTCTGCCATCGCCGGCTCCTGCGCCCACGCGCGCCCGATCGCGAGACGCGTCCGCAGCGAGCGCAGGATCTCCTGGCGCGTCATCAAGCGACCCACCACGTGCAGCGGCAGCGCATCCGCCGCCGCCACGAGCGCCCGGTAGTGATCCCGCCAGCCGGGCTCGCCGAAATCGCCGAAGGGTCCCCCACCGAGGCTCCGCTCCGCCGTCTCGAGCATCGCCTCAGCGTCCATCGGCACGATCCGCCGCGCGCCTTCGAGCCCGCCCCCGACCGACTCGCCCATCGCGCAGAGTCGCCGCACCCAGTCCGGACGCGCGTAGCGCTCCTGCATCGGTCGCAGCTTCGCGATCTCGGCCTCGCCCATCGTCCTCTCCCCGATTCCTGGAGTCGCCGCCCCGCGACCGGCGCTCGTCGACCGCGCCCGGCTGTCGGCGCCCGCGTCGCACTCTACACTCGGCGGCCCGGCGGCGAAACGCGCGGAGACAGGGAGGACGGAACGATGGGGATGCTCGACGGCAAGGTGGCTCTCGTGACGGGCGGTGGACAGGGCGTCGGCCAGGGCATCGCCTTCGCGCTCGCGAAGGAAGGTGCGGCGATCGCCGTGACGGGGCGAACGCTCTCCAAGCTCGAGTCGACCTGTCGCGAGATCGAGAAGCGCGGCGGCCGCGCACGCCCCTTCGCCTGTGACGTGAAGTCGGCCGAGTCCCTCGCCGCGACGGTCGACGCCGTCGTCGCCGCTTTCGGCACGATCGACATCCTGGTCAACAACGCCCAGGAGGTGCCGCTCGGCCCGCTCGAGGCCGTGACCGACGAGGTCTTCGCGGCGGGCTGGGAGTCGGGGCCGCTGGCCAGCTTCCGGCTGATGAAGCTCTGCCGTCCGCATCTGCGCGGCGGCGGCGTGATCGTCAACCTGGGCAGCACGGCGACCCGGCGCTGGGACATGTCGAACTACGGCTGCTATGCGGCGGTCAAGGAGGCGATCCGCTCGCTCAGCCAGGCGGCGGCCTGCGAGTGGGGCGCCGAGGGCATCCGCACGAACGTGATCCTGCCCCACGCGAAGTCGCCGGGCCTCGAGGGCTGGATCGAGCGAAACCCCGAGGAGGCCGAGGCCTTCTTCGCGACGATCCCGATGCGCCGGGTCGGCGAATGCGAGGAGGACATCGGCGCCTTCGTCGCGCTGCTCTGCTCCGACGGCTCCCGCTACGTCAACGGCCAGAGCATCGCGATCGACGGCGGCCAGGCGTACATGGGGTGAGCGCGGCCTCACGCCGTTGTGGGCCTTGCCATGCGTCCCGGCCGGGGGCCATCCCGGCTCCGGGATCTCTCGCCGCGCGGCGGTCCCGCTGGTTGCCTCGGCTTCGAAGTCGGGCGCGGCAAGAGCCTTGATGTCGCCGGGATGGCCCCCGGCCGTGCCGCTCGGTCCGGATGCGTTTCGCGTGCGAACACGCCCCGACGCTTGCTTGGAAATGACGGCCGTGCTCGGCCGGATCGTTTCGGCTTACGCGTTGGCCTTGCAGGGCGGTCGTCCATTCATCCCGGCCGAGCTGTGCACGAACGCCTGGCACGTTCGTCTCTAGCGACCCGGGCGGTCGCCGTGTCGCGTGTGCATAAAGCGGGAGGCGCGCCGCGGCACGTCAACCGAAGCAACCAGCGGGACCTCCACGCGCCGACAGAAGCTGCGCACGCGACACGGCGACCGACCGGGGCGCCTGGCAAGGCCGACACACGCAGGTCGGCCCGCAACCGGACCTAGCGTTCGTGCCAGTCGGGGGCGTCCGGGTCGAGGCCGAAGTGGACGAAGAGGCCCTCGGCCTCGGTGACGAGCTCGCCGCCGGCGAGGCATCGGCCGCGGGTCAGGATCTTGCGTCCTTCGAGCCGGTCGACCCAGGCCTCGAAGCGCAGCGGCTCGTGGAGCGGCGTCGGCTTGCGGTAGTGCACGATCAGCCGGCCGGTCGGACCGCCGACCCGGCGCACGAGGTTCGCGGCCGCGAGCACCTCGTCGTAGATCGCGGCGATCATGCCGCCGTGCACGAGACCCGTGCCGCCCTCGACGACCTCGCCGAGCACGACCTCGCAGGCGACGCCGTCGATCGAGGGCTCAGGGTGGATCTCGACGCCGATCGACGCGGGATTCAGCCCGCCCATGATCGGACTGAAGGGCAGGTAGTGCATCGCGCCGGTCTCGTGCCACTCGGCCTCGACGAGGCCCACGCGCTTGCCGGTCGCGCCCGCCTCGAGCTCCGCGGCCAGGGCCTCGGCCCGATCCGCGAGTCCGCCGAGGATCGAGGGATCCACGTCGAGCTCGACCGAGGCCGCGACCTGCCGGCGGATCGCCCGCGCGAGCCGCTGCCACTCGGGCATCGCCTCGAAGCGGAGCGGCTCGCTTCGTCGCGCGGCGATCGTCTCGCGATCACCGCGTACACGCCCGGGCCCGAACCGCCTGCCGCCCTCGGACTCCGACTCGCCCACGCCGATCGCCTCCCTGCCGATGCGCCGGGCACCGAGACCCATCGATGTCTCTCGACGCCGTCCGACGACTTCCCGCACCTTCCGGCACCTTCCGGAGGCCCCAGACGAGACGAGGGTGCGCGACCCATGGGTCACACACCCTCGTCCGAATCCGTGATCTCCGAGTCGGGCGTCAGCCCTCGATTCGGATCGCCTGTCGCGGGCAGAGCCGCTCCGCGTCCTGCAGCTTCTTGCGCAGCGATTCCGGCACCTCGTCCATCAGCACCGTCAGCGTGTCGTCTTCCTCCACGCGGAAGACCTCGGGACAGGCCTCCATGCAGAGCGCATTCGCTTCGCAGAGGTCGTAGTCCACCACCACCTTCATGGGTCTCTCCTACCTATCCTGCCTGTGTCCCCCCGGAAGGCTGTCGCCCGACGGGAATGCAGGCCGCAATCTACCCCAACCCCGCTCGTCCTGACCACCCCGATCCGCCCGCCCGTTGCCCCACGAAGCGCGAATCGGCATGCTCCGCGCGCTGCAACGTGTTTCATTTTGCCCCGGTCGAGACGGACTGCCTCGCCTGCCCGTCGCGCGCCGAGCATTCGTCGCAGCGCCGCTCCTCGCGCCGCAAGCGCCTCGTCCGAACGGAGGATTCCCATGCAGGAGCTTCGAGGCCGAACGGCCGTCGTGATCGGCGGCGGCCAGGGCATCGGCCGCGGCATCGCCCTCGCACTGGCCCGCGAAGGCATGCAGGTCGCCGTCCTCGACATCGAGCGGGACGCGGCACGGCGCACCGCCGCCGAGCTCGAGGCGCTCGGCGCGAAGAGTCTGGGCCTGCGCGTGGACGTGACCGACGCGGCCTCCCTCGCCGAGGCCGAGGGCGCCGTGACCACCGCCCTCGGTCCCGTGCACGTCCTGTCGAACAACGCCGGCGTCTCCGCGCCCCAGGGCCCGATCACGGAGAAGAGCGAGACCGACTGGAGCTGGGTCTTCTCGATCAACCTCTTCGGCATCGTGAAGAGCGTGCAGGCCTTCCTGCCCGGCATGCGCGCCCACGGCCAGGGCGGCCACATCGTGAACACGTCTTCGATGGCCGGCCTCGTGGCGATCGCCGATCTGCAGGTCGGCGTGTACACCGCGTCGAAATACGCCTGCAACGGCTACACGGAGATCCTGCGCGCGGAGCTCGCGCCCGAGGACATCGGCGTCTCCGTGCTCTGCCCCGGCCTGATCGACACGAACCTCGCCCAGACCTCCGCCCGCAATCGCGCCGCGGCCTTCGGTGGACCGATGCCCGAGCCCGCGCCGATGCCCGAGGCCATGCGGGCGACGGCGATGGCGCCCGAGGACGTGGGGCCGATCGTGGTGCGCGGCATCCGCGAGAACCGACTGCACATCCTGACGCATCCCGACGCGTCGCTCGCCCTCGTGCGCGCCCGCTTCGAGGCGATCGAGGCGGACGCACGCGCCCAGGCTCGAGCCGAGGCATCGAGCTGAACGCGCAGGTCGTCGCCTTCGCTCAGCTCGCGCCGCGGAAGCGGCAGGAGCCGCCCTCACGAACGATGTGGCCGGCGGTCGGGCCCGCGAAATGCGTCCCGATCACGAGCACGGGCTGGTCGCCGTAGCGCGCGACGAAGTCGCGGCGGGTCTCGATCGCGCGTTCGGGCAGCGTGTCCGGATGGCTGCCCCAATGCGGCTCTGCGAGCTGGACCGGGTGGTGGACCATGTCGCCCGTGATGACGGCGCGCTCGCCGCGAGACTCGATCACGACGCTGACGTGACCGGGCGTGTGGCCGGGAGTCGGCTCGAGGCGAACCTCGTCGGTCAGGCGATGGTCGCTCTCGACGAGCGTGTGCAGGCCCGCGGCGACGATCGGATCCACGCCGTATTGGAAGACGATGTTCTCGTCCTCGGGCGACTTCGTCCAATGCTCGTACTCCTCGCGCGCGAAGAGGTAGCGGGCGTTGGGAAAGGTCGGCACGAAGGCGCCGTCCACGAGCATCGTGTTCCAGCCGACGTGATCGAAGTGCAGATGCGTACACAAGACCGTGTCGACGTCCTCGCGCGCGACGACCTGCGTCAACTCCTCGAGGAAGGCGGTCGAGAGCGGCCCCATGTCCCGGGGCAGCGGCCGGTCGTTGCCCATGCAGGTATCGACGACGATCCTGCGACCGCCCGACTCGACGACGAGGGCATGGATCGAGAGCAGGATCTGGCCCGCCTCGTTCATGAAGTGGGGCTGGAGCCAGCTCCTGTGCTCGGCGAGGCGGGCGGGGTCGATGTTCGCGATCAGGCCCTCGGGCGGCAGCGGCGCCACCTGCTCGAGCACGCGCGTGATCTTCACGTCGCCGATCCGCCAGCTCTTCTGCTCGCCCATGGCACCCTCCTCGAAGGCACGCGCGGCGTCCGGCGGGCGATCCCGCCGGACGCGCGTGCCGGGAACGCGATCAGAAGATCGGCGGGACGATGAAGCTGTCCTTCACGGGCTGCTTGCCCTCGAAGAAGCCGCCCACGGTCTTCGCGACCGACTCGACCGTCCAGGCCTCGGGGCTCTCGAAGTTCGCCGCCCGCTTCGGGTACTCCATCACGGCGATCTGCTTGCCGAAGACGATGAAGACGTTGCCCGAGATGTTGGCGGCGGCCGGCGAGGCCAGGTAGCCGACGAGCGGCGAGACGTTCTCCGGTGCGAAGGTGTCGAAGCCCTCCGCCGGCTTCTCGAAGAACTGCGCCGTCTGCCCGACGAGAGTCATCGCCGTGCGCGCGCGCGGCATGAACGTATTCGCCGTGACGCCGTACTTGGCGAGCGCCTGGGCGGCGCCGTTCGTGATGGCGATGATGCCGGCCTTCGCCGCCGAGTAGTTCGGCTGACCGGGGTCGGCAAAGAACGCCGCCTCGCTCGCCGTGCTGAGGATGCGGCCATAGACCTGGCCACCCGTCTTGCCCTTCTCGCGGAAGTAGGCCGAGGCGTGCCGGATGCCGCAGAAATGACCCTTCAGGTGCACCCGGATGACGGCGTCGAAGTCGGACTCCTCCATCGAGAAGATCATCTTGTCGCGGCAGAAGCCCGCATTGCTCACCAGGATGTTGAAGTCGCCCCAGGTCTTCACCGCGAGGTCGATCATCCCCTTCGAGTCGTCCCAGTTCGCGACGTCGCCGAAGTGCGCGACCGCGTCGCCGCCGGCCGCCTTGATCTCATCCACCACGGCGCGCCCCGCCGACTCGTCCCGACCGCTGCCGTCGGCGGCGACGCCGAGATCGTTGACCACCACCCGCGCGCCGAGACGCGCGAGCTCGAGTGCGTGGGCGCGACCGAGTCCGCGGCCCGCGCCCGTGACGACGGCCACCTTGCCATCCAGATCACCCATGATTCCGTCTCCCGAGGAAGGGCCCGCGCCCCGTCGCCCGGAGGTGCGACGGAGCGGGGACCCGGATTTGCGTCGGCCCGACTAGAGCCGCTCGATGATGGTGCCCGTGCCGACGTTCGCGCCGCAGCACATCGTGATGTAGGCCGTCCCCAGCCCCTGCCGCTCCAGCTCGTGGAGCGCGGTCACGATCAGCCGCGAGCCCGTGCAGCCGACGGGATGCCCGAGCGCGATCGCCCCGCCGTTCACGTTCACCTTCGCCATGTCGATGTCGAAGACGCCGGCCCAGGAGAGCACGACCGAGGCGAAGGCCTCGTTGATCTCGTAGAGGTCGATGTCGTTGCGGATCGACATGCCGGTCTTCTTCTCGATCGCCTTCGTCGCGTCGACCGGGCCGTCGAGGCCGTAGTAGGGGTCCGTCCCGACCAGCACGTCCTGCAGGATGCGCGCGCGGGGCTTGAGCCCGTAGGCCTTCGCCTTCTCCGCCGTCATGAAGAGCACGGCGGCCGCGCCGTCGGAGATCTGCGAGGAGTTGCCCGCCGTGTGGATGCCGCCCGGGATCACGGGCTTGAGGCCCGCGAGGCCCTCGGCCGTGGAGTCGCGGATGCCCTGGTCGCGGCTCACGACCTTCGTGTCGCCGGTGGGCTCGCCGTTCTCGCCGAGCACGGGCACCTCGATCGGCACGATCTCGCGGTCGAAGTGACCGGCGTCGCGGGCCGCCTTCGCCTTCTGCTGCGAGGCGAGACCGAGGGCGTCGGCGTCGGCGCGCGTGATGCCGCGGTTCTCGGCGATGCGCTGGGCCATCGTGAACTGGTCCGGCGGCGAGTCCCAGGGCCACTCCGGCGGCATGAAGTAGCCGGGGCCATTGATCACGTTCGCGCCGAGGCCGACGTGGCTCATCATCTCGACGCCGCAGGCGATGCCGACGTCGATCGTGCCGCCCTTCACGAGCGCGTTGATCAGCCCGTTGGCCTGCTGGCCCGAGCCGCATTGCGTGTCGATCGTCGTGCCGCCGCAGGTCCAGTCGTCGCCCTCGGAGAGCCAGGCCTGACGCGTGATGTTGTTCGACTGCTCGCCGGCCTGCGTGACGCAGCCGCCGATGATCTGCTCGACGTCCTTCGTCGGGATGCCGGCGCGCTCGCAGACGGCCGTCTGGATCTTGCGCAGCAGACGCGCCGTGTGCAGACCCGACAGGTCGCCCGAGATCATCTTGCCGCGCCCGATCGGCGACCGGACCGCCTCGACGATGACCGCTTCTCTCATGGTTCCGAACCCTTTCCTTGCGTTGGCTGGCCCGGCTGGCCAGCGGCTCTGACCCGACCGCGCGGCCTGGGCCGTCGGACGGGTGATGTCGGCGCGCCCGATCGGGCGACGCCTCAAGTCCCCTGGTGCGGGTCGTCGAGCACCAGCTCGACCGAGGCCCGCATGCGCTCGTGGATCGATGCCTGCGTCTGCAGACCGCTCGCCCAGCCGATCATGACCGCGAACCAGATCTGGCTCAGCACGTCCCCCAGGAGCCGCTCGCGATCGGTCATCGGCGGCTCGCCCGGCTGGATCGGCCGGCCGCGCAGGGCGCCCACGATCATGCGCTGCATCAGGTCGTGGAAGACCCCGACCCGGCTCGCGAGGGCCGGCTCGCCCACCGCCGACGCCCGCAGCATGGCGCGCGAGAGGTTCGGGCGCCGCAACATGCCCCGGGTCGCCATCACGAAGAAGCCCATGATCCGCTCGGCGGGCGTATCGCCCTTGGGCGGCCGCTGTCGCACGCGCTCCTCCATCGCCCGGGTCTCGAGCTCGAGCGCCCCCACGAGCAGATCCTCCTTGCTCTTGAAGCGGCGGTAGAGCGTGCCGAGGGCGACGCCGGCATGGGCCGCGACGTCGCGCAGCCGCACGGCCTCGAAGCCGCCCTGCTCCGCCAGCTCGATCGTCGTCTCGATGATCCGGCGGGCGCGCTCCTCGAGAGCCGGCTCCGGGGCTTCGTCCACCATGGCGCGAGATTGAAACACGTTTCAGGCGGGATCGAAACTCGCGGGGCCCGTCGGCCGGGGCCGGACGGCGATCGGCGCCGCGGAGGCACCCTGCGCCGCCGCGTGACCTACCCTGCGCGGCGCGATGCCGCGCTCCGACTCCGACCCCACCCAGGCGCCCTCCGACCGCGTCGGCCCGATCGAGCCGGTCGAGGACCTGCAGGCCTTCTGCCGCCGCGTGCTCGAGCGCGGCGATCTCGAGAGCAAGCTCGCACCGCCGCTCGACGCGTCCGGGCGATCGCTGCCCGACCGCCCTTCGGGGCCGATGCTCGACCTCGAGCGACCGGCCCGCGATCCCGGCCTGCGCATGCGCGGTGGCGCGGAGCGCCTCCCGCGACCCGGCCAGCTCGTCGACCCGGCCCATCGCGCGACCTGCCTCGCCCGCTTCGCCCACCACGAGCTGATGGCGGTGGAGCTCTTCGCCTGGGCCCTGCTGCGCTGGCCCGACCTGCCGGGCCCGCTGCGCCGCGGCCTCGTCACGGCGCTCGCCGACGAGCAGCGCCATTGCCGGCTCTACCTCGAACGGCTCGCCGAGCACGGCGGCGACTTCGAGCGCGACGACCACTCCGACTACTTCTGGCGCCACGCCGCGGCGATCGCCGCCTCGCCCCACGGTGCGCGCGCCTTCCTCGCGGCGATGGGCCTGACCCTCGAGCAGGCCAACCTCGACTTCACGCTCACCTACCGCGACGGCTTCGCCGCGGCGGGCGACGCGGCGTCGGCGGCGGTCTGCCAGCAGGTACACGACGACGAGATCGGACACGTGGCGCTGGCGGCGCGCTGGCTCGGGCGGATCGGGGAAGCCTCGTCGACGACGACGCACAGCCCGCTCGACCTCTACCTCGAGTGCGTGCCCTTCCCGCTCGGGCCCGCCCGCGCCAAGGGTCGACGCTTCGAAGTGTCGCCCCGGCGGCGCGCGGGGCTCGACGCGACGCTGATCGAGCACGTGCGCCGGGCGCGCTCGTCCCAGGAGCGGAGCCGGCCCGGCGACGGCGCGGGCGCGGCGCCGATCGACCCCGGCGCCTCCACGACGGCCGAGCTGCCCGAGGCGTGAGCGCGACGACGCCCGATCGGGTCGTGCTGCTTCCGAATCTGGGCGCCGAGGAGGGCTCGGACTGGGACGCCCTGCGACGGGTGCCGTCGGTCCGCACGGCGGCGCGACTCTGGTCGCTGCTCTTCTCGCGGCAGACCCTCCGCTACGTCCCGGGCGATCGGGCGGGGCGCTGCGAAGCGCGGGACGACGCGGGCTGGCCCGAGGCCCTCGGCCCCTCCCCCGAAGCCGCCGTCTGGCCGTGGCTCGAGCCCGCATCCGGATCCGGCGCCATCGTCTGGCTGCCCACGCCGACGGTCGCCGAGCTCGCCCGCCGCGAGCTCGACCTCGCGCTCCTCGGCCCCTCGCCCGTCTGCGTCCGACACGTCCACGACAAGGCCTTCGCCGTCGAGGCCGCCCGCGCGGCCGACGCCCTGCCCCGGGCGCTCTCGCCCCTGCTCGAGGTCCTCGAGCCCGAGGCGCTCGCGGACGCCCCGCGTGCGGTCACGCAGATCGAGCGCCGCGTGTCGAACTGGCCGGACTGGACGGGCGGCCGCTTCACGCTCAAGCCGCGGCAGGGCAGCTCGGGTCGGGGACGCGCCGGCGGCGTCGCACCGTTCCGCGACGACGCCGCACGCGATCGGCTGATCCGGGCGCTGCCGGGACTCGCCGCGCGCGGTGGGGCGCTGCTCGAGCCCTGGCTCGAGCGCACGCGCGATCTCTCGGTCTGCCTGCGGATCCCCGAGCCCGGCGAGGCCGATCCGCGCCCCGTCATGCTCGGCTCGCTCGAGATGCTCGCCAGCCCGAGCGGCGTCTACCGGGGTCATGTCGGCGAGGTCGATTCGCGTGGGCGGGTCTTCTCGGGCGATGCCGACGACGAGACGCTGCGCGCGGAGGGCGCGGTCGTCGCGGGGCTCGCGCGGGCGGCCGGACTCCACGGCGTCTGCGGGGTCGACGCCTTCCGCTACGTCGCCGGCGGGCACACGCATCGCCGCGGCGTCGTCGAGGTCAACGCACGGGCGACGATGGGCCTCGTCGCGGTCGGACTCGTGCGGCGGGCGCTGCCGCAGGTGCGCGAGGCGCTGGCCCTCCTGCCGGGTGCGCGACGCGGCTTCGCGCTCGTCGTGACGACGCCCTCGGACGACCCCGCGCGCGACAGCGATGCGATCGCGCGTGGGTTGGCCGCGCAGGTGGACGGGATCGCGCTCGATCTCGGCGACGGCGGCGAGGCGACCGCGCCACGGGCCTGGCTGCTCTTCGGCCGCGAGCGCGAAGTGCTGCGCGAGGCCGTGCGCACGCGGCTCGGGCTCTGAGTCGACCCGGGGCGGCTGCTACGCTGCGCGCCATGCGTTTTCGGGCCGTGCTCTTCGATCTCGGCGGCGTCGTGCTCGGCTCGCCGCTCGAGGCGATCCGCGACTACGAGCGCGAGCTCGGCCTGGCGCGGAACGCCATCAATCGCGTCGCGGCCGAGACGGCGCCGGCCGGCGCATGGTCGCGGCTCGAGCGGGGCGAGCTCGATCTCGACGCCTTCTATCCCGCCTTCGAGGCCGACTGTCGGGCGGCGGGGCTCGCGGTCGATGCGCGCGCGATGATGGGTCGCATGTCGCAGGCGGCGCGACCGCGGGCGGCGATGCTCGAGGCGATCGCGCGACTGCGACGGGCGGGGCTGCGGGTGGGTGCGCTCACGAACAACTGGTCGCACACCGAGCGACCGGGCCTCGAGGATGGCACCCGGGCCCTGCGCGAGCATTTCGACGTCTTCGTCGAGTCGGCGGTCGAGGGCCTGCGCAAGCCCGACCCGGCGATCTACACGATCGCGTGTCGTCGCCTCGAGACGCCGCCCGAGCAGGTCGTCTTCCTCGACGACATCGGCCCGAACCTCAAGCCCGCCCGCGCGATGGGCATGCTGACCATCAAGGTGGAGGCGCCGGACGAGGCGCTGCGCGCGCTCGAGGCCGCGCTCGACCTCGTGCTCGTCGAGGCCGGTGACCGGGGATCGACGGAGACGGCGATGTGATCCGCGACACAGCGGGACCGCGGCGTCGACCGAAGGGTAGGAGACGAGCCGTCGGGCGGCGCATCGAGGTCGGGAATCCGGGCGTCGATCCCCCCGTTCGGCGCTGCGCAGGCCGTCGGCTCAAGTCCCCCCGCTGCCGGCCGACCCGGTAGGAGCGAGCCGTTCGTCGGCCGCACGAGGAGGCCAGGACCCGTGAGACGCTGCCTGCGAGGACGCCCCGATCGAGTGCTCCGACTCGCCCTCGCCGCCTCGTTCCTCGTTCTCCCGGGCATGGGCCTCTTCACGATGGCGGCCAGCGCCGAGGAGTGGAGCTTCGTCGGCGCGCGCTACCAGGGCATGGGCGGAGCGGGCGTCGCGATGGTCGACGACGAGCACGCCTCCTACTGGAATCCCGGTGCCCTCGCCTTCACCCGCTCCTACGGCGTCGCCCTGCCCGTCGGCGCGCAGGTCGCGGCCCAGGGCGACGTCCTCTCCCAGGTCGACCGCGTCACGGAGTTCATCGACGGCCTCGGCGGCGCCACCTACGACCAGCTCGTCGCCGACCTGCAGGCCGGCAATCCCCTCGACGCGACCCAGCTCGGCACGGCCCTCGACCTCGCCGCCGTGCAGCTCCCCGCCCTCGACCAGCCCGGCAGCGGACTCGTCGGCAGCGCGAACGCCTCGCTCCTGCTGCGCTACCAGCACGTCGCCGTCTCGGGCATCGGCCTCGCCCATTTCGGCGCCGACCCCGTCTTCGACCGCCAGAACCTCTCGGTCTCGTCGCTGACGGCCGGTGCGGCGATCGACTCGCTCATCAACCCCGGCACCGCGATGATCCGCTACGTCGGTCCGGATCGGCCGGACGTCGTCGCCGACGTGACCGCCCTCTTCATCGCCGCGGGCGCGACGGCTCCGAACGAGCAGGCCGAGGAGTACGTCTTCGCCGCCGACCAGGCCGGTGTGAACGTCCGCTCGGCCGGCGTCGCGCGCAATCTCGTCGACATCGCCCGCGCGACGATCGACGGCACGGGCAGCCTCGCCGACAACGCCTCGGGCACCTTCGTGCGCGGCCTCTCCGTGCAGGAGGTCGGCGTCGCCTACGGCCACCCGCTGCCCATTCCGATCATCGGCGGCAAGATCGGGATCGGTGCCCAGATCAAGTACCTCTACGGCACGACCTTCAACAAGTTCGTGCGCTTCGACGAGATCGGCAGCGCGAGCGACCTCGTCGACGAGATCCGCGACGCCGATCGCCGCGAGACCAGTCATACGGCCTCGCTCGACCTCGGCGTGCTCGTCAAGCCCTTCGAGTGGCTGCGCGTGGGGCTGACGGCGCGCAACGTGACGAGCCCCGAATTCGACCTCGCCCGCGACCCGGCGCGCCCGGGCAGCCGCAGCAAGCTCACCCTCGATCCCCAGGTGCGCTTCGGCGCCGCGGTCTGGATCCTGCCGAACTGGGCCGTCGCCTTCGACGCCGACCTGACGGAGAACGAGTCGCAGCTCGTCGACGGCTTCTCGTCGCGGATCGTCTCGCTCGGCACGGAGCTGCGCATCCCGATCTGGAAGCTCGCCCTCGCGCTGCGCGGCGGCGCCTACCTGAACACCGAGGCCGACGAGCCCGACGAGGTCGCGCTCACGGGCGGCATCGGGCTGCGCGTCTTCGACTTCGCCTTCGACCTCGCCGCCGGCGCCTCGCCGAAGACCGAGCGGGTCGCGGCGGCGAACGACCAGCAGATCCCGTCGCGCATGAACGTATCGGCGATGCTCTCGTTCCGACGCGAGTTCTGAGCCGCGCTCAGTCCGGGTACTGGATCCACACGCGCCCTGCCGCGCTCAGTCCGGGTACTGGATCCGCACGCGCCCCTTGGCGACGCCCTGGCAGGTGAGCACCCAGCCCTCGTCGATCTGGCGCTGGTCGATGCCGCCGTCGTTCATGCGCATCTCGACCTGCCCCTCGAGCACCTTCGCCATGCAGCAGCCGCAGTAGGCCTCCTCGCAGGCGAACGGCGGCTCGAGACCGACCCGCCGCGCCGCGGCCAGGATCGTCTCCCCGTCGCCGAGCGCGATCTCCGTCTCGTTGCCGTCGAGCAGCACGACCGCGACGTTGCCCGCGCTCGTATCGACCGACGAACCTGCCGCGGGCGCGCCGGAGTCCGGCGACTCGAAGCGCTCGATGAAGATCTGCTCGGAATCGACATCGAGGCTCTGGAGGCCGCTCTCGACCACGTCCATGAAGGGACCCGGACCGCAGATGTAGAAGTCGGCGTCGGTCCGCGCGCCGACCTGCTCGACGACGAGCGGCGCGTCGACGAATCCATGCACGGCGTCGAGGCGATGGACGATCTCGAGGCGATCGGGATGCGAAGCCTCGAGCGCGTCGAGCTCGCTCCGGAAGATGATCGAGGCCTCGTCGCGATTCGCGTAGAGGAGCTTGATCGGGCGCGTGGTCGTCTCGAGCGCCGTCTTCACGATCGAGATGACGGGCGTGATGCCCGAGCCGCCGGCGAAGAGCACGATCGGCGTCTCGCGCGTCCGCAGGCAGAAGACGCCATTCGGCGGCATCACCTCGAGCTCGTCACCGGCCCGGACGTGGTCGTTCATCCAGTTGGAGGCGCGACCGTCGACGACGCGCTTGATCGTCACCTTGTGGGCCGGATCGAGGCCGGGGGCACTCGCGAGGGAGTAGCAGCGAACGAGTCGATGGCCGTCGACCACGACGCGGAAGCTCAGGAACTGACCTGCGCGATAGGCGAAGCGCCCGGCCAGCTCGGCGGGCACCTCGAGCACGATCGAGCGCGCATCCGCGGTCTCGTCGATCACCTGCGCGACGCGCAGTCGGTAGTAGGGTCCGTTCGCGTCCACGCCCGACGCGCCTGCGTCCGCCGTCATCCGATTCGAGGCTCCTCTGATCCGGGGGTCCGTCCGCCGTCGCTGCGGCTCGCTCAGCCAGGCTCTCGGCCCTGCGGACGGCCTCCGAGCGGTCGCGGACTCTACCAGATCCGGGCCCGATCGCCCTCAGGAAGGCTGTGGCAGCGGCTCGTCGGCCCAGTCCCGCGGCCGCAGGAAGACCTCGTGGAGGCGTGCCTCCGCCGTTCCCGGCTCGGGCGACCAGTCGTAGCGCCAGGCGACGCGCGGCGGCAGCGAGGCCAGCACGGACTCCGTCCGAGCCCCCGCCTGCAGACCGAATCGCGTCCCCCGGTCCTGCAGCAGGTTGAACTCGACATAACGCCCGCGGCGGTAGAGCTGGAACTCGCGCTCGCGCTCGCCCCACACGAGATCGCGACGACGCTCCACGATCGGCCGGTAGGCGGCGAGGAAGGCCTCGGCCGTGGCCCGCCAGAGCGCGAAGGCGCGGGCGAAGCCGCCCTCGTCGAAGTCGTCGTAGAAGATCCCGCCGATGCCGCGGGGCTCGTTGCGATGGGGCAGGAAGAAGTAGGCGTCGCATTGGGCCTTGAAGCGCGGATAGAGCTCGGGCGAGTGCACCTCGCAGGCGGCCCGGGCCGTGCGGTGCCAATGGATCGCGTCCTCCTCGAAGCCGTAGTACGGCGTGAGGTCGAAGCCGCCCCCGAACCACCAGACCGGCGCGCCGCCCGCCGGGTCGTCGGCGAGGAAGAAGCGGTAGTTCGCGTGACAGGTCGGCACCCAGGGATTGCGAGGATGCACGATCAGCGACACCGAGATCGCCTCGTAGCGCCGACCCGCGAGCTCCGGCCGACGCTGGGTCGCGGCGCCTGGCATCTCGGCGCCCTCGGTATGCGTGAAGTTGACCGCCGCCTTCTCGATCAAAGGCCCGTCTTCGAGCACCCGCGGTCGCGACACACCGCCCCCGGGCCGCGCGATCTCCTCGCCCCGGAAGCGCGCCTCGCCGTCGAGCGCTTCGAGCGCCGCGCAGATCCCGGCCTGGGTCGACTCCAGGAAGTCCCGCACGGCGCGGCGGTCGGGTGTCTCCGATGTTCCCGCTGCCACGTCTCCCCCACCTCGAGACGACCGTCTGCACGCAGCGCGAGCCGTCGGGCGCGGCGAGGCTACCAGATCGGCCGTGGCGGGGAGAGCCGTGGCCCGGCTCCGAGGCGACCGATAGAATGCGCCGCCTCGAATCCCTGCCCGGCGATCGGTCGGCCTCCGCCCGCTCGCCCGAGGAAGACCTTGAGCACCCGGCCCACCCGACGCCCCGAAAGGCCCCACTTCTCCTCCGGCCCCTGCGCGAAGCGCCCGGGCTGGACGACGGCCGCGCTCGGGGACGCGCTGGTCGGTCGCTCCCATCGCGCCGCCCCCGCGAAGGCGCGCATCCAGGAGATCTCGGACCGCAGCCGCGCCATCCTCGGCATCCCCGCGGATTGGCGGATCGGTCTCGTTCCCGCGTCGGATACGGGCGCCGTCGAGATGGCGCTCTGGTCGCTGCTCGGACCGCGCGGCGTGGACCTGCTCGCCTGGGAGAGCTTCGGGTCGGGCTGGGTCGGCGACGTGACCAAGCAGCTGCGCCTCGACGATACGCGCATCCTGCAGGCCGACTACGGCCACCTGCCGGACCTCGGCCGCGTCGACTTCGCCCGCGACGTCGTGTTCACCTGGAACGGCACCACCGCGGGCGTGCGCGTGCCGAACGGCGACTGGATCGACCGGGATCGCGAGGGGCTCGTGATCTGCGACGCGACCTCCGCGGTGTTCGCGATGGAGCTCGCCTGGGACCGGCTCGACGTCGTGACCTGGTCCTGGCAGAAGGTGCTCGGCGGCGAGGCGGCCCATGGCATGCTCGCGCTCTCGCCGCGCGCGGTCGAGCGGCTCGAGTCGCATACGCCGCCCTGGCCGATGCCGAAGATCTTCCGCATGACGAAGGGCGGGCGCCTCGACGAGAGCATCTTCGAAGGGTCGACGATCAACACGCCGTCGATGCTCTGTGTCGAGGACGCGCTCGACTCGCTGCGCTGGGCCGAGTCGGTCGGGGGACTGCCCGGGCTCGTCGCGCGCTCGGAGGCGAATCTCGCGGCGGTCGCAGCCTGGGTCGAAGGCTCCGATTGGGCGGCGTTCCTCGCGAAGGACGCGGCCTCGCGCTCCTGCACGTCGATCTGTCTCGAGATCTCGGACGGCTGGGCGCAGGGACGCGATGCGAAGCAGGTGACGGCCGCCCTCAAGGACGCGACGAAGCGGCTCGACGCCGAGGGCGTCGCCCACGACATCGGCTCGTACCGCGATGCGCCGCCGGGCCTTCGGCTCTGGGGCGGTGCGACCGTCGAGACGAGCGACCTCGAATGCGTGCTGCCCTGGCTCGACTGGGCCTGGGCGGAGGCGAAGGCGGCGAGCGGCGGTCGCTGAGATGCGGGCGCGGGCGCGACGGCTGACTCCGCGCGCCGGCGACTAGTCCGCGGCGCCGACGGCGGCCTTCAGCGCCTGGAGGCGCTGGATCAGCTCCTCCTGCGCGCGAAGACGGTCCTTCTTCACGTCGAGCTCGGCTCGAAGCGACGCGTAGAGCTGCTCCTGATTGCTGGTCCGCTTGCGCATCCGCGCCTCCACGAGGCGCGCCTGCTCGATCTCCGCCTCGAGCTTCGTGACGCGTTCCTGGCTCGCCGCGAGCTCGCCGCGCAGGGCCTCGAGTGCGGCGGCCGCGTCGGGAGCGGGCATGACGACCGGCGCGGGCGCGGGCTTCGCCTCGGCCGCCCGGACACGCTCCGCGTCGGCGGCGCGACCGGCCTCGAGCTCGGCGACGCGCGCTGCGAGCGCGTCGCGCTCTGCGCGCAGCCGCTCGCCCGCCGCCTCGGCGCGCGCGATGCGCTCCTCGAAGTCACGGATGCGGGTCGCGGTGCCGAGCGGCACCTCGGGCGTGCGGGCCTCGCGGCGCCGGGCCTTGTCGGCCTTGCGACGATGCCCGGCCAGCTCCTCGGCGAGCTTCGCACGCGCCGCCGACTCCTTCGCGAGCGCGCCCTCGACGCGCGCCCGCTCCGCATCGAGCGACGCAGCGCGCGCCTCGAGCTCGGCGACGCGTCCCGCACCCCGTCGCCACGACGCGGCGAGCAATCCCGACAGCACCCCGAAGACGAGCGCCACGATCCACGCCGCGTCCAACATCGACTCCTCCGCTTCCCTCACATGCCCCGAAGCTCCATCCGGGGCCGGATCATTCTACACTCGGCGGCCCGCCACGGTCAGGCGAGCCGCGCATCGGGCGCTCGGCCACCGGCCCACGCGACGACCCGAATCGGAGCTCCGCCACGATGGGAAGGGCCGACCGTCTGATCCACGCCGCACGCCGCCTCTCCGAGCGCGCAGCCTCGCTTCGCTTCGCGGCGCCCGTGACGCACGTCTACGACCCCTTGCGCCACGCTGGCCGCGGCTACCGACGCTACGTCCGCCGCTTCGGCGAAGGCCGCAAGCGCGTCGTCTTCCTCGGCATGAACCCCGGGCCCTGGGGCATGACGCAGACCGGCGTGCCCTTCGGCGAGGTCGCCGCCGTCCGCGACTGGATGGGCATCGAGGAGCGGATCGATCGTCCGACGAACGAGCACCCGCGCCGACCCGTCGAAGGCTTCGCCTGCGCGCGCAGCGAGGTGAGTGGAGCGCGGCTCTGGGGCGCGATCGCGGGACATTGGGGCCAGCCCGAGTCCTTCTTCGAGTCGCATTTCGTGTCGAACTACTGTCCCCTCGTCTTCATGGAGGCCTCGGGCCGGAACCGCACGCCCGACAAGCTGCCGGTCGCCGAGCGCGAGGGACTCTACGCGGTCTGCGACGACCATCTGCGACGCGTCGTCGAGATCCTCGATCCCGAATGGATCGTGGGCGTCGGCCACTTCGCCGAGACCCGCGCCCGCGGCGTCTTCGGCGACGCCGGCCCGAAGATCGGTCGCGTGCTGCATCCGAGCCCGGCCAGCCCGCGCGCGAACCGCGACTGGGCGGCGACGGCCGCGAGGGAGATGCGCGCGCTGGGTCTGTGCGGGCGTGGGGCTCGGCGCTCGTGACCGGGGCGATGCGAAACGGGTCGACGGCCTGCGCGGCGGCCTCTTCGGAAGCGGCAGCGACGAACGCAGCTCGAGCCGAGCTGTCCCACGGCGCCCGCCACGGTACGCTCTGCGCCCCACCGGCGACCGAACGACCCGTAGGGCCCCGCCCGAACCCAGGAGATCCCGACCGCATGAGACGAAGCACCCCTTCCCGCGGAACCTCCCGGCGTCTGCGCCCGCGTGTCGGCGGGCTGCTCCTCGCCGTCCTGCTGATGGCCGGCTGCACGGGCGAGGAGACGGCGAAGGCCGATGACGTCGCGATGAGCGCGATCGATCGCTTCATCGCAGCGAATCCGGTGGACAAGTCGAATCCGCGCTGGCGGACCCGACTGCCGAAGCCGCCGAAGGTCGAGTTCGACCCGGCGCGCACCTACACCTGGAAGCTCGTCACCAACCAGGGCGAGATGCGCTTCGAGCTGCTCGACGACGTCGCGCCGATGCACGCGAGCAGCACGCTCTACCTCACGCGGCTCGGGTTCTACGACGGTGGCGGCTTCCACCGCGTCATCAAGGGCTTCATGGCCCAGGGCGGCTGCCCGCTCGGAAACGGCCGCGGCGACCCGGGCTATCGCTACACGGGCGAATTCGATCCGAAGGTCGTGCACGACGCGCCGGGACTGCTCTCCATGGCCAACGCCGGCCCCGGCACCGACGGCAGCCAGTTCTTCATCACCTTCCGCGACACGCGCGCCCTCGACGGGCGACACACGATCTTCGGCCGCGCCGCCGACGAGGCGACCCTCGCCACGATTCGCAAGATCGAGGCGCTCGGTCGCCCCCAGGATCCCGCGCCGCCCCTGGAGCCGATCGTGATCGAGCGCGCCACGATCCTGATCGACTGACGCGCCGCTTCAGGGCTCGTTCGGCTCGAGCAGTCCGTGGCGGGCGACGGAGAAGCGGTCGCCACCGGCGGCCGCCTCGTCGCGCGTCGCGTCCTCCGCGGACGGCTCCAGGCGGCCGCTCGCACCCGCGTAGAGACATCGACGCAGCAGCGCCTGGACGCGGTCGACGTCGCGGTCGGGCGCGACGAGACCGCGCACCACGAGGGTCGGCGAGAAGGCGTCGGGCGCCTCGATCCCCGCGCGCTCCGGACGCAGATCGAGCCGCTCGACTGGACCATCGGCGCGCAGCGACTCTTCGACGCTGCGCGCCTTCGCACGCGACGCCTCGTTCGCCAGGTCGACCACGAAGAGGAAGCGCGCGCCACCGAGCGCACCGAGCGCCCGCGCGAACGCCGCCCGCGACTGCTCGAGGCGGGCCTGCAGCTCCCGCGCGCCCCGCGGCACGGGCGGGTCCTCGGCGTCGGCCTCGAGCCATCGCGCGTCGCCGTGCCACAATGCGGTGTAGAGCCGCCCCTGGGTCAGTCGACGCACGTCACGCGTATCCGCAGAAAGATCGTGCAGCTCGACGACGACCTCGGCCTGCCAGCTGCTCCGGCGACGATCCCCCTCCCCCTCGATCGCCGACGTGCTGCGCAGGCCACGGGCCGGCTCGAGCACCTGGATGGCCAGCCCCCGGTCGGCGTCGAAGGCCGCCTCCCCTTCCAGCGTCTCGTAGGCGCGTCGGCTGCGATAGAGGACGTCGCCCTGCTCGAATCGATGCGCCGACACCGCCCCCGAGAACGCGGTCGGGACCGGCCACCGGAAGCCGTCGAGCCATGCCTCGGCCTCGTTCGCCCCCTGGGAATCACGACTCGTCTGCTCCGTATCCGTCACCCGACCCTCCCCCCGACCGCCTCACCCACAGGGGATCCAGCGGTGAATCAACGATCAACATCCCTCCGGGAAGTTCTCTGATTCGATTTCAAGACATTGATTTCAAAGGATTTTGAGACGCCTCCGCGGGCGATTCGAGAGACGCCGTTGACATCGGAGTCGACCTCTATACCAATGGGGGCCCCGGGACAGCAGCTCCCCAGATCGGAGGACTCCCCTTGGCCGCCGAAGTCTCCCCCTTCTCGACGCCTTCCTCGACGCCTTCCTCGAACCCCTCCTCGCCCGTCGCCCTCTCGGCCGCCCCGAATGCCGCCGCCCATCCCGACGGAGACGCCTTCCCGAGCGAACCGACCCGGAGCGAGCTCCTCTCCGAACCGCCCCATCGTGTCTCGCCCCAGGACGACGTCGACTTCCTGCTCCATCCCGCGGAGCTCGCCAAGGGGCGCTGCGCCGCAGAGAACTACCTCAGCAGCTTCAAGAGCGAGGACTCCCGCCGCATCGCCGAGGAGGCCCTCGAGACCCTCGCGACCGTGATCAGCGGCGGCAAGTGTGACAGCGTCGAGTTCCCCTGGCAGCAGGTGCGCCCCTACCACGGCGCCGCCGCCCTCACGATCCTCAAGGAGCGCGGGGCGCCGGCGCGGATCGAGGCCCTGCGCTGTCGCAAGGACTCGACCCGCAACTACCGGGTCGTCCCCGAGACCTACCCGACGCGCGAGGTGCAGAAGATCCGCACGACCCTCACGAAGGTGATCGAGGAGTGCTGCGAGCTCGGCCTGATCGGCGACGAGGACCGCGACGCCACCCTGACGGCGGCGGCCTCGACGGCGAAGGGCGCGGGCGCCTCGAACGGCAGGAAGGCGCGCGGACGCACGAGCCGGAAGGCCGCAACGGCCCGCAGCGCTCCCCGCAACAACCGCCTGCTCGCGGACGGCGAGGTCCGGGCCCTGATGGCGGCCGCTGCGACGGACGGGGGCGCCGAGGGCGCGCGAGACGCCGTGCTCTTCGCCTTCGCGTACCTCGGACTGAAGATCGCCGAGATCACGGCCCTCTCCCTCGAGAGCGTCCAGTTCAGCAACAAGAGTGGCGTCTGCACGATCGTGGTACGACCGCGCAGCGGCGGCCGCGCGCGGCGGGTCGAGCTGTCGAACGACGAGCTGATCTGCCTCGAGGACTGGCTCGACCTGCGCGGCAACGCCCCGGGGCCCCTGCTCTGCACGGTCGGTCGGAACGGTCAGATCGAGGGCAAGCGACTGACGCTGGCGATGCTCACGGAGATCTTCGAGAAGCGCGCACAGCAGGCCGAGGTCACGCCCTTCACGCCGAACGACCTGAGCCGGAGCGCGGAGGCCCTGGTCGACCATCGCAAGGCCAGCCGACGACGCGCCGCCCGCCGCGCCCAGGACCAGCTGAGCGAGGCCGAGCAGCTGCTCTTCGAGGGACAGATCGAGCCGGACGGTGAGGGCGAGGCGATCCGCTTCCCCTTCCTCGGCTTGAACATCTAGCCCCGCGCCCTTCGACGAGGGCAAAACACCCGACCGAGTCCGGACTCTGCCGTCATGCGGCCCCCGACCTCAAGGCCCCCGTCCGTCCGCCGATGCGCACGGACAGGGAGGTGGGGGCGATGGGACAGTGGCGACAGGCGGGCACGACCCCGCAGCAGCATCCGCGGGTGACGACCGCGGTACCGGTCCGCGTCTCGACGGTGGACCCGGAGCGCGACCCGGACGACGGTCGCCTCTTCTTTCGAAGCGCCGAGGAGACGACCGCCAACCTCTCCCGAGGCGGTGCCTTCGTCCGGTCCTGGGAGCCGCTCGCCGCGGGTCGTCGCGTGGTCGTCACGATCGACCTGTCCCGCGACGAGGAGCTTCAGCTCGTGGGCCGCGTCGTGTGGACGCGCCGCCGCCTCGGTCCGGGCCAGGACGAAGCGCCCGGCTACGGCGTCGAGTTCCTCCAGCCGACCGCCGCCGAGCGCAGTGCACTCGATGCCTTGCTGAGCCGCGCGGGCGCGACGCCGTCTGCCGGACCGATCGCAAGCAGCGTGACCGCCCTCGTCGAGGCCGCCACCGCACACCCGTCCAGCGCGCCGTCCGAAGACCCAGGCAGCCCGGAGGGCGCGAACGGCCCCAGGACCTCGTCGCCCGACCCGCTTCGAAGCGCCGGCCCGGCACCCGGCGTCTGAGCGCTCGGCGCCCCCGACCTCGTCCGGTCCCGGGCTAGAGCCCGTATTCCTGGATCTTCCGGCGCAGCGTCGAGCGGTCGATGTCGAGCAGCTTCGCGGCGTGCGTGCGGTTGCCGTCGCAATCGTCGAGCGCCTGGGCGATTGCGCGCCGCTCGAGCTCGCGCAGGCTCAGACCCCGCGGCACACCCTCCGAGCCCATGCCCGACGGCACGCTCGCCTGGCGCGAGCCGAGCTGGTCGTCGGGCAGGTGTCGAAGGCCGATCGGCGTATCCCCGGCGGCCGCCCGGGCCCCCTGCACGAGATTGCGCAGCTGTCGGACGTTGCCGGGCAGGGGCGCGCGGGCGAGCGCCTCGAGCGCCTCGGGCGTGAAGCCCGGCGAGTCTGCGCGGTCGAAGTGGCGCACGAGCAGCGGAATGTCCTCCCGCCGCGACGCCAGCGGAGGCAGGCGGATCTCGATGCCGCGCAGGCGGTAGTAGAGATCCTCTCGCAGACTGCCCTCTTCGATCATCGTCTGCGCCTCGCGATTCGTCGCCGCCACGAAGCGCACGTCGACGCGCTCCGGCCGCTCGGCGCCGACCGGTCGGACCTCGCCGTCGTCGATCACGCGCAGCAGCTTCGCCTGGAAGACCGGATCGAGGGTCTCGAGCTCGTCGAGGAAGAGCACGCCCTGATGCGCCTCCCGCAGCAGCCCCCGGCGATCGCGATCCGCGCCCGTGAACGACCCGCGACGATGGCCGAAGAACTCGCTCTCGAAGAGGTCGGGCGGCGAGAGCGCGCAGTTGTGCGCGACGAAGGGGCCCTTCGCCAGGCCCGAGTGCGTGTGGATCGCGCGCGAGACGAGCTCCTTGCCCGTGCCCGTATCGCCCGTGACCAGGACGTGCACGTCGCTGCGCGCGGCCATCAGCACGCGGTGACGCACCTCGACCATCGCCTTGCTCGTCCCGACGAGCTCGGGCACGGTCGCGTCCGCCACCACGCTCCGTTCGCGCGTCAGCAGCGCGCGCTCGACGGCGGACACGACGGCGGCGGGCGTCGCCGGCTTGAGCAGATAGTTGACGGCGCCGAGCCGGACCGCCTCGAGGATGTCTTCGACGCCGTCGTTGCCCGACAGCACGATCGCCGGCAGGTTGGGCCAGCGTTGTGCCAGATGGGAGAGCAGCTCGAAGCCGTCCATCGAGGGCATGCGCAGATCGGTGATCACGAGATCCACCGGCCGCGCCTCGAGCGCCAGCAGCGCCTCCACGCCGTTGCCCGCGACGCGCACCTCGAAGCCGCGCTCCTCGAGCAGGAGCTTCAGGTACTCCGCCGAGGCCCGCTCGTCTTCCGCGATCAGGATCGAATCCGCCATGGCCTCCTGCGCGACCGGGTCGCGCCCTCCCCTCCCGCCCATCGGCGCGCGCGTGGTACGCGCCTCGCAGCCTAGTCGCCGGCTCCCTCGGCCGACACGAGGGGCAGCTCGAGCCGCGCCACGGCCCCCTTGTCGGCGCGGGATGCGAGCTCGAGGGAGCCGCCGTGGTCCTCCACGATCCGACGCGCCAGGAAGAGGCCGAAGCCGCTGCCCTTCGGCTTGGTCGTGTAGCCCGGCTGGAAGACCTGCGACAGCGCCTCCGACTCGAGGCCCTCGCCCTCGTCGAGCACCGCGATCCGGCATCGCGCAAGGGACTCGTCGATCTCGACCTCGAGCCGCCCCCGGCCCTCGCCGCGCATCGCCTCGACGGCGTTGCGCATCAGGATGATCAGCAGCTCGAGGAGCGTCGCCGCGGGCAAGGAGACGTGTCCCTCTGCCCCGACCGGTCGAACCTCGAGCATCCACTCGACGGCGGGCGCCGAGCGAACGATCTCACACCGCGCGGCCTCGACGCTCTCGAGCACCGGCGTCGCGGTGCCGGGCGCCCTCCCTACCGACGGTCGGGCAGCCGGAGCGCTTGCGGTCGCCGGCGGGGCGCTCGTCGCCTCCCGCTCGGCGAGCGTAAGGCGGGCCAGCTTCTCGAGCTCGTCGATCGCCGTGCGCAGTCCCACGAGCGCGGCCCGCGCGCCGGCGCTTCCGTCGAGCTGGGGCTCGAGGAGCCCGACGAAGCCGCGGAGGCTGTGCACGGCATTCTTCAGCCCATGTGCCAGCCGAGCCACGTTCTCGCCCACCCGCGCAATCACGCGCTCGTCCTCGAGCTGGCGCTGCAACGTCTCGAGCCGCGCCCCCAGCTCGTCGCCCTGGGTCCGCAGCGCCCGCTCCCCCGACTCGCGCCGCGCGGCCACGATCGCCGCGATGCCGCCGATCGCGACCAGGAACCCCCCTTCGAGCAGCAGCAGGGGCCATCCGTCCGCGAAGCCGAAGAGCAGCTCGATCAGCCCGAGGACGCCGATCGCATTCGCGGTCACCCAGAGCACGCCCCGCGGCCCCATCGCTACCGCCGACAACGCGACCTCGAGGAAGAACGCGGCCAGGAACGGCGACTCGAGCCCGCGCGTGAAGAGCGCCAGCGTGCCCCAGCCGAGCAGGCTCGACACCGGCGAAGCGAGCAGCACGAAGCGCGAGGCGAAGCGGACGTCGCGGACCAGCCAGCAGACCAGCCCGAACCCGCCGAAGATCGCGACGTTCCAGGCGACCAGCAGCCCGGATCGCAGCGCCTCGCTCAGCCCCACGGCGGCCAGCGCCCCCACCCCCAGCGCCAGGGGGCGGACGAGCAGCGCGCGTTGCGATGCCTGATTCATGAAGGCAAGCGTCGCGCGATCCCGGTCGTCGGGCCAGCCCATCGACGTGCGGGCGCCAGAGACACGAAAGCCCCGACCGATGATCGGGGCTCTCGTTCAGGTGCGATCGGCGCGGGCCGGACTACCAGCGACCGCCGCCGCCACCACCGCCGCCGCCACCGCGGCGCTTGTCGAGCGCCTCGTTGACTCGCAGCGCGCGGCCGCCGTACTCGCGGCCGTCCAGCTCGGCGATCGCCTTGTCGGCATCGCCCGGAGCCATCTCGACGAAGCCGAAGCCTCGGGAGCGGCCGGTCTCACGGTCGTTCACGACCGCGGACGATGCGACATCACCGTAGGTCCCGAAAAGCTCCTTCAGGTCTTCGTCCGTCGTGCTCCAGGGAAGGTTGCCAACATAGATCTTCTTCACGAACTCACTCCGTGCCCGGGACCGAGACCTGGTCTCCTCTCGGGCGATTGCCCGCTCCGACGAGAACGACGGGGCGGACATGAAACACATCGCCGACCCCTTCGTGGGGTACGACGTGCCGTCGAAGAAAGGTCTCGACCGAATGAACCGGAGTTGAACTCGCCGTCGAATCGACCTGGCAGCAGGGTCCCCGGACACGGAGGTGGACGGGGGTGCGGACAGCGGATTGAGAACGGGTGGAACTCGAAAGGTGGATCGGGCAGGGCCTTCGTTTCTAGGCCCGCGAAGGATAGACGATCGCTCGACCCCCGCCATCCCCCTCCCCGCCTCGACCGTCCGACCCGGATCGCCGGCCGACACCGGCGTCGGATCAACCCCTCCGCGGGACTCGCCCTTCCGCCTCGGGTGGCCGCTCGAATCGTCCCCGCCGGAGGAAGGCATCGACCTGGTCGGCGACCTCGGCCGGGTTCATGATGAAGGTGTGGGTGTAGGGCAGGACCAGGTGGTCGCTCATCCCGGCAAGCCTTGTGCTCTCGACGCTGACCGTGCCGTCGTGCGGGGTCGGCAGCCACAAAGGGCCGGCGGGGTTGATCCAGCGACTGCCTGCGATGACACCGACGGGGATCGGCAGCCCCGGCAGCCGTCGCGGCAGGTCCTGTGCGCCCGTCCCGAGATGACCGGCCAGGGGACCGATCACGCGCGCGAGGAGCGGGACCGAGGCCAGCCGATCTGCGATCTCGCTGCCGCCGTTCGGCGGGGCGAGGAGCACCGCACGCCCCGCCCGGGGCTCCGGATGACGATCCAGCAGTCCGCGCAGCACGAGTCCGCCGAGCGAGTGGGTCACGAAGTCGATGCGCCCGGACGACGGCACGCAGGCGAGCAGACTTCGACGCACCGCGTCGAGCGCGTGGTCGAAGTCCGCGACACGCGTGTCGTAGTCGAGGTTGCAGACCCGGTAGCCCCGCGCCGCGAGTCGCCACTCGAGGATGCGCATGTGGCGGGCGCCTCGCGCGAGGCCGTGCAGCAGGACGACCGTCCCGGGTGTGACGTCCGCGCGCTCGTCCGGGGCCGCTCCAGCGATCACCTCGTCGGCCACCCGCTCGCCGCTCGCCACGTCGGAGGCCAGCCCGAGCCCGGCTGCGACGGCGCCGAGCGCGCCGAGGACCCGTCGTCCCCCACGGCCTCGGGGCCGCTGCGCCCTCACGACGAAATCACCGCACCCGGACGGAGAGCGCCTCGTCCCGCGGCGCCATCCGCGCGAGGAACTCGTCGAGCCCGGCCGGTGCGGGCACGTCACAGTCGGCGACGTAGTCGGGCCCCCAGAAACGCTCCCAACTCGGCCAGAAGCGGGCATAGCCCCCTTCGTAGGGCGCCCGATCGGGCCAGCGCATCTTGTTCTCGCCGATCGGCGGCGCGTTCAGGTCCGTCGCGTACCAGTAGAGCGGCAGCCTCCGCCGGAAGAGCCAACGGTCCTCGACCCGCTCGTACCGATCCCAGTACATCATCGTCATGATGACCCACGCCTCGCCCGTCTCGTGCTCGTTGCGGCTGTAGACGAGCCCGCGCGCATGCCGCGCATCGTCGAACTCGATGACGTGGTTGCCCGTGACATGGGCCGTGCCCGTGAACTGCTCGCGCAGCGTCTGGTCGAACCAGACCTTGAGTGCCCGCCGCCCCGACAAGTCCCGACTGACGCGTACGTCCTCCGGAAAGAGACCGCAGAGGGCGTCGAGATCGCGCATGTCGAGGGCGAGACAGTACTTGGCGACGAGCTGACGGATCTCGTCGAGCGACTCCAGGCGATCGAGTCGCTCGACCGGTTCGACGGGTCGCCAGACCATCTCGCGCCTACGACCGCTCGGACTTCTTCGTCGCGCCGCTGCCCGAGCCCTCGCCGCCCGACGACTTCGCACCGGCCTTCTTCTTCGCGGCGGCACGGCCCTTCCCGGCCGCCTTCTTCCGCGAGGGCGATTTGCGGGCCGCGGCCTTCTTCTTCGGTCCGGAGCCGGCCTTGCGCGCGGTCTTCCGCGCCGGGGCCTTCGTCTCCGGCACCTCTTCGACCCATCGGCCGTCGTGGTAGTGCGCACGCCAGCCGGTCGTCCGGCCCTCCTCCTCCGAGGTGACGTACTGCTCCTTCGTCTTGCGCGCGAAACGGACGACGGCGGGTCGGCCCTCGTGGTCCGTGCGCGGCGCATCGGCGAGGTAGCGGTACTTCGGATCGAGCTTGTCCTTCACCTCGACGAGCTCGGCCACGGTCGGCGCGCGGGTCTCGCGATGCTTCGGGAACTGGCTCGCCGCGAGGAAGATGCCCGCGGCTCCGTCGCGCAGCAGGAAGAAGTCGTCGCACTTCTCACAGCGCAGATGCGGCATCGGGATCGGGTCGACCTTGGGCGGCGCCGGCTCGCCGTTGCGCAGCAGCTTCCGCGTGTTCCGGCAGTCGTCGGCCGTGCAGCCGAAATACTTCCCGAAACGTCCCGACTTGAGCTGCATCTCGGCGCCGCACTTGTCGCACTCGAGCACGGGACCGTCGTAGCCCTTGATCTGGAACGCGCCTTCTTCGACCTCGAAGCCGGGACAATCGGGATTGTTGCCGCAGACGTGGAGCTTGCGTCGCTCGTCGACGAGATAGCTGTCCATCGCCGTCTGGCAGCGCGGACAATGGCGCTTCTTCAGCAGCAGCCGGGCCTCGCCCTCGCCTTCGGCCTCCGTGTCCGCGTCGTCGACCGACTCGGCCTCGTCCCCGGGAATCAGGTTCACCGTCGCCTTGCAGCGCTCCTTCGGCGGCAGTGCGTACCCCGAGCAGCCCAGGAAGACGCCCGTGCTGGCGGTGCGGATCTGCATGGGCCTCCCGCATTGCGGGCACGGGATGTCCGTGTCCGTCGGGTCGTTCGTGCGCATGCCCTTCTTCTGGTCTTCCGCGACGGCGAGCTTCTTGCGGAAGTCGGCGTAGAAGTCGCCCAGGACCTTCTTCCATTCCTTCGAGCCGACCGCGACCTCGTCGAGGGACTCTTCGAGGTCCGCCGTGAAGCCGTAGTCCATCAGGTCGCCGAAGTTCTCGACGAGCCGCTCGGTCACGATCTCGCCCATCTTCTCCGCGTGGAAGCGACGGCCGTCGAGTCGCACGTAGCCGCGATCCTGGATCGTCGAGATGATCGACGCGTAGGTCGACGGACGCCCGATCCCACGCTTCTCGAGCTCCTTCACGAGGCTGGCCTCGCCGTAGCGCGGCGGCGGCTTCGTGAAGTGCTGGGAGGGGTCGAGCTTCTCGAGATCGAGTCGCTCGCCCACCTGCACGTCGGGCAGCTGGACGTTGGCCTCCTCGCCGCTCCGACCGGAGGGCGGCTGCGCGGCGGTATGGCCGTCGAAGACGAGGATGCGACCGCGGGTGCGCAGCTCGAAGTCGCCGGCGCGAACCGTGAGGTTCGTCGACAGGTACTCCGCCGGCGTCATCTGGCAGGCGACGAACTGCCGCCAGATCAGCTCGTAGAGGCGCTGCTGGTCTCGCTCGAGTCCGGCGATGCTGCCCGGCTTGACGGTCACGTCGGAGGGCCGGATCGCTTCGTGGGCCTCCTGTGCGCCATCCTTGCTCGCGTAGGAGTTGGGCTCACCCGGCAGGTAACGCGCGCCGAAGTCCGCCGAGATCACGCCGCGGCAGGCCTCGACCGCCTCGCGCGAGAGGTTCGTCGAGTCGGTCCGCATGTAGGTGATGTGGCCGGCCTCGTAGAGCCGCTGCGCCAGCATCATCGTCTTCTTGACGCTGAAGCCGAGGCGCGTGCTCGCCGCCTGCTGCAGCGTCGAGGTGATGTACGGCGCACCGGGCCGCGTCTTCGTCGGCTTGTCCTTGCGCTCGACGACCTCGAAGGCGGCCTGCTCGAGCAGACGAAGCGCGGCATTCGTCTGCTCCTCGCTCGTCGGCCGGAACGTCTCGCCGTTCTGCTTCGCGACCTCGAGGCGCAACAACGCCTTCGCCGCAGTCCGGGTATCGGCGTGGACCTCCCAGAACTCCTCGGGCTCGAAGGCGCGGATCTCCTTCTCCCGCTCGACGATCAGGCGCACCGCGACGGACTGCACGCGCCCCGCCGAGAGCCCCCGCGCGACCTTCGACCAGAGCAGCGGCGAGAGCATGTAGCCCACCACCCGGTCGAGGAATCGACGCGCCTGCTGCGCGTTCACGCGGGAGAGGTCGAGCTCGCCCGGATCCTCGAAGGCCTGCTGGATGGCGGTCTTCGTGATCTCGTTGAAGACGACGCGCTTGAAGCGGGAGGCGTCGCCACCGATCACTTCGCGAAGATGCCATGCGATCGCCTCGCCCTCGCGATCGAGGTCGGTCGCGAGATAGACGGCGTCGGCGCCCCGGGCGAGTCGCCGCAGCTCGTCGACGACCTTCTCCTTGCCGGGCAGGATCTCGTAGGTCGCCTCCCAGTCGCGGTCCGGATCGATTCCCATGCGCGCGAAGAGCGCCTTGCGGGCCTGCTCCTTCTTGTGCTGCTCGCGCTTGGCTTCCGGCATCTTGCGGGTCTTCGCCGCGGCGGCCGCACGCGCCTTGGGATCGACCTTCTTGCCGGAGCCGCTCACGGGAAGATCGCGGATGTGCCCGACGCTCGACTTCACGACGAAGTCACGCCCGAGGTATTTGTTGATCGTCCGCGCCTTGGCGGGCGACTCCACGATGACCAGCGACTTCCCCATGCTCCCTCGGCTCCGGACGTCGCGGGCGAGCAGGCCGGACGGCGCATTGCCTGCGCGCTGCCGGCCCCCTGCACCCGAGCGACACCCGGGATCGGATCCGTTTCCGGGTTTCTTGAGGCGCTGACTTCCGGCCCCACCGCCCGGCGGCCTACCCGCTTAGCACAGCTCCCCGGGTCGCTCGCAAGTCCCGGCGGGTGCACGCCGCGTGGGCCATGCACCCCGACGGCCGGGAAAACCCGCGAGACCGCGCAGGGATACGCACGACCCGTCGACGCAATCGCTTCTATATACAGATGCGCTCCGACGTCCCGGCCGGTGCGCGATGCGCCGCGCGGCGCGAGCCCATATGCTCGCGCGTCATGTCGCCCCCGCTCGCCGTCCGGTCCCGGCGCCCTGCCCCAGCGCCCGCGGCGGAGTGGCTGGCGATCGCGGCGGGCGGCGCGATCGGCGCGACCCTGCGCGTCGCGCTCGGCCGAATCGTCGACCTCGGGGACGCCTCCCCCGGTCTCGTCGCAGCCACCCTCGCGAGCAACCTGATCGGCGCCTTTGCTCTCGGTTTCCTGCTTGGTCGACTGACGGTCCGCCCGACCCACCCGCTCCTCCGGCCCTTCCTGGCGGTCGGCGTCCTGGGCTCCTTCACGACCTGGTCCACCCTCGTCGCCGAGGGCCATCGTCTGCTCGCCCTGGGCGGCGCTGCCCCCGCCCTGCTCTACGGCTTCGCGAGCCTCGTACTCGGACTGGCGGCGGCCCGGGCGGGGCTCGGGCTCGGTCGGGCAGGAGGCGGTGCGACGTGAGCGTCGGGGAAGGCGGGGTCGGCTTCTGGCTCGCGGTGGCCCTCGGCGGTGCGCTGGGCGCCCTGTTGCGCGCGGGACTCTTCCGCGTCGTCGAGACGCTGCGACCCGCCTCGCGCCAGCTCGGTGCGATCGCCCTCGGGCCCGCCCGCGCGACGCTGCTCGCGAACACGCTCGGCTGCGCCCTGCTCGGCTGGCTCTCGGCCGCGCCCCCCGACTCCGATGCCGGGCTCGGACGAGCACTGCTCGCCCTCGGTGCGTGCGGGTCGCTGACGACCTTCTCGACCCTGTGCGCCGATGCGATCGGTTTTCTCGAACGGAGGGAGCGGCTGAACGCAAGCGTCTACCTCGCGTGCACGATCGGCCTGGGCCTCGCCGCGTGGGCCACGGGCCTGTGGCTGGGCCGCTGATGCGCCCGTCCCCCCGCAGGCGGCCAGGCGATGCGAAACGTCTCGCTGCCTCGAAACAGACTCGTTACAGTTCGCGCGCCCGACGACCGGGCCGAGTCGACTCCGCAGTCCCGTCGGGACCGCGCTTGCCAGTGCCGCTTCGAACCGCTCGCTCCATCGTGTCGCCCTGCGGCGATCCGACCCGCACGGGTCCGGTCCGCGGATCCGATGGTGCGACGATGCCCGGGGACGCAACGCCGTCCTCCTGACGTGAGATCCATGGCCCAGATCGAGTACGCGCTCCACAACCCCCTCGCCGCCCGCGCCCCCGCGACGCCGCCCGTCGAAGCGAAGCCGGGCGACAAGCACGCGACGACCGCCGGTGGACGCGCCTACGACGCGGCCCTCTCGCTAGGCGAGGACCTGCTGGAGCGCCCGCTCGTCGGCGGCGGCCCCGCGCGGGTCCGGGTGCAGCACTCGAAGAACCGCATGACGGTCTGGGAGCGCATCAAGGTCCTCACGGATCGCGAACCGATGATCCTGTTCCGCAACTGGGGTCCGGAGCTCGACGGCGCGTCGATCGTGACGGGCATCCTCGACGTCGACGGGCGCGACGTCGCGGTCTACGGGCACGACTTCACGGTCCGCGCGGGCTCGATGGACGCGACCAACGGCGCGAAGCTCGCGCGCCTGATCTACATGGCCGGCGAGAAGGGCATGCCGCTGATCGGCATGAACGACTCCGCCGGCGCCTTCGTGCCCGCCGGTGTCGGCGGCCTCGACGGCTACTCCGAGGCCTTCACGGCGCTGCGCAAGATCAGCGGCCTCGTCCCCTCGATCAGCCTGATGTTCGGCTACAACGCCGGCGGCGGCGCCTACCTGCCGCGCCAGGGCTCGTTCATGATCCAATGCGAGGAGACCTTCATCGGCCTCACGGGCCCGGGCGTCGTCAAGAGCGTGCTCGGCGAGGACGTGACGGCCGACGAGCTCGGCGGGCCCGGCGTGCACGGCCAGAGCGGCGTCTGCGACCTCGTGACGAACGACGAGCTCGGCTCGCTGCGCACCGCGCTGCGGCTGCTCGGCTACCTGCCCGACGACAACCGCTCGCACGCCCCCTTCCACGCGACCTCCGATCCCGTCGACCGGCATACGGAGGACGAGGACCGGCTCTTCCGCAGGACCTTCGACTCGCCCGCCGGCATGAACGCGCCGATGGACATCACGCTCTACCTGCAGCAGATCTGCGACCACGGCGAGTTCTTCGAGATCCAGCCCCAGCGCGCCCGCAACATGATCACGGCCTTCGGCCGGCTCGGCGGCTGGGTCACGGGCTTCGTCGCCAACAACTCCGCCGTCTCCTCGGGCCAGATCGACATCGACGCCGCGCTCAAGGCCACGCGCTTCATCCGCTTCTGCAACCTCTACAACATCCCGCTCATCTTCGTGGAGGACACGACGGGCTTCCTGCCCGGCACGGAGCAGGAGTCGCGCGGCATCATCCAGGCTGGCCGGAAGCTCCTCGACGCGATCATCGACGTGCGTACGCCGCGCATGACCATGATCATCCGCAACGCCTTCGGTGGCGCCTACGCCGCCTACAACTCCTACTTCACGGGCGCCGACATCGTCTTCGCGATGCCCATGGCGCGGGTCGCCGTGATGGGCGCCGCGGGCAAGGACTTCGTCTTCAAGGACGAGATGCGCGCGATCTCGAAGCAGCATGCGAAGGCCCTCGCCGAAGGCCGCTCCGAGGCCGATGCCAATCGCGAGCGTGACGAGGCCCTCGCCGTGCTGACCACGCGCTACGAGGAGATGCTGATGAACCCGAAGGAGGCGCTCTCCCTCGGCAGCGTGAGCCGGATCGTCATGCCCGGGGAGAGCCGGCGCATCCTGGCGCGCAACCTGGACTTCTTGATGCGGCACTACCAGCCCGCGCCGATGGCCGGACCGCAGCGGGAGCACGAGTAGGACATGCTGGACAGCAAGGGCGAGAAGATCCGGGCCGTGGACGCCGATTCGAAATGGGTGCGTTCCTTCGACGTCTCCGACGTGAAATGCCTCGTCGTCTGTCGGGGCCCCGTTCGCAAGGAGGCCTTCGACGTCTTCGACGAGATCGGCGTGCGCGAGTACGGCATGCTCCTCTCGGAGAAGGATTCCGTCGTCTACCCGCGCTGCCTCGCGCCCGAGCTGCGCGACCTGCGCTTCCCCGCCAACGTCCACCGCGTCGCCGACTACATGGGCGTCGGCCAGGAGGAGAAGCTCGCCCGCATCCGCGAGATCATCGAGATCGGCGAGAGCAACGGCTACACCCACGTCTTCGCCGGCTACGGCTTCATGGCCGAAGACGCCGACTTCATCGAGGCGATCGAGGCCTCGAGTCTCCGCTTCATCGGCCCCTCCTCCTCGGTCATCAAGCGCGCCGGCGCGAAGGACGAGGCGAAGAAGCTCGCCCGCGCCCTCGGCAACGCCGTCGTGCCCGGCGTCGACAACGTCTCGGCCCTCGCCCTCGTCGAGCGCGCGAGCGACCGCAAGGCGCTCGAGAAGATCGCGAAGGAGAAGGGCCTCTCCTTCGGCTGGAACGACGAGGTCGACCTCGCCGAGAACGCTGAGCGCCTCCTTCAGGCGGGCTACTCGAAGTCCGTCGAGATCGTCACGATCGCCGAGCTCCAGAAGATCGCCGAGCGCGAGTCGCAGAAGATCTGGGAGCAGTATCCGGGCAAGCGCATCCGCTACAAGTGCATCGGCGGCGGCGGCGGCAAGGGGCAAAGAGTCGTCTCCCGCGTCGCCGAGACCTCCGCCGCGGTCATGGACATCCTGGCCGAGCAGAAGGTCCTCGAGGCCGGCTCGAACCGGAACTTCCTGATCGAGCTGAACCTCGAGACGACCCGCCACAACGAGATCCAGGTCGTCGGCAACGGCGACTGGGCGATCACCCTCGGCGGCCGCGACTGCTCGATCCAGATGCGCGAGCAGAAGCAGCTCGAGTTCTCGTTGACCGACGAGCTGCTCGTCGTCGCCGCGGACGAGACCACGAACCCGAAGCATCGCGAGAACCTGCTCGAGGAGCGCAAGACCCTCGCCGCCATGGAGCGCGACGGTGCCCGCTTCGGAGAGGGCGTGGGCCTCGACAACGTCTCGACCTTCGAGTGCATCGTCGAGGGCTTCGATCACTTCTTCATGGAGATGAACACGCGCATCCAGGTCGAGCACGGCTGCAGCGAGCTCGCCTACAAGATGCGCTTCACGAACCCCGACGACCCGACGGACTTCTTCGAGGTCGAGCGGCTGATCGAGGCGATGGTGCTGCTCGCGCTGCACGGGCCGCGGCTGCCCAAGCCCAAGCGCGTGCTGCGCGCGGTCTCCGGCGCCGAGGTGCGGGTGAATGCGGTGAATGCCGCGCTCCAGCCGCACGCCGGCGGGGTCATCAAGGGCTGGTCGAAGCCGCTCCCCTTCGAGCATCGCGACGACCAGGGCATCGGCACCCGCAACCCCGACACGGGCACCTTCCCGTACTACAACCTCGCCGGCGCCTACGACTCGAACATCGCGCTCGTGCTCTGCGACGGCGCAAGCCGCCGCGACAACCTCGAGCGCCTGGCCGAGATCCTGCGCCGCATGGAGCTGCGCGGCGACAATCTCCAGACGAGCGTGCCGCTCCACTACGGCCTCGTGAACTGGACCCTCGGCGTCGAGCCGATGATGAAGCCGAATACCCGCTTCATGGGGCCCTACCTCGCGGCGGTGGGTGCAACGGCTCTGATCGCGCGGGACGTGGATCTCGATCAGGCGGCGGCGGCCGTGATGAAGGGCATGCCGAGCGCGTCGGCCCGGGAGGCGCTCGCGTCGCAGGAGACCCTGCTGCTGCGTCCGCTCGGAAGACTCCTTGCCGATCCGCATGCGTTCACGGGCTTCGTCGGGCGCTTCGACGGCCGGCTCTGGCAGCGCAAGGGCGACGACGTCGTGCTCGTCGAGAGCGTCGCGGTCTTCCTGCGCGAGCTCTACCACTACCTCGACATGGACACGACGCCCGACAAGCCGGCGAGCGAGATGATCTGGCAACACGACGACGTGCTGCTGGGCGAGGCGCTCTCCTTCTACGCGCACGCGGCCGAGGCCCTCGGCACGCAGGATTTCGGCGAGCTGGCGAGCCGGCTCGAGGGCAAGCGCGATCCGGCGCTGGTCGGATCCGACGACGCGCTCTGGGCGGCCTGCCAGGCGAGCCATCGCGGCTTCCAGGCCGGAGCCCCCCTGCTGGCGATGATCCCGCGCCTGGCCATCCAGTCGGGCCTGCTCGACATCACGGTCAACGACGCGCTCGAGCCCGTCTTCCCGGCGCGCTTCGAGGACCCCGAGGAGCAGGAGCGGCTCCGCCGCGCCCTCGCGCCGCCGCCGAAGGCCTCGGCGAACGAGATCGTGACGCCGATGGGCGGGACCTTCTACGCGCGTGAGGCACCGCACCTGCCGATGCTGATCGACGAAGGCGATCACTTCGACGAGGGCCAGCCCCTCTTCATCATCGAGGTGATGAAGATGTTCAACAAGGTGCTCGCCCCCTTCGCCGGAACGGTCAAGCGCAACCGCATGCAGGACGCCGACGGGTCGGTCGTGCAGGCGGGTCAGCTGATCTTCGAGATCGAGCCGGACGAGGTGATCGTCGAGGAGTCCGCGGACGAGGTGCGCGCGCGGCGGGAGCGGGTGACGCGCGAGCTGCTCGGCGCGTGAGGTAGCGCCGCGGGTGACCCGAAAGCTGCTCGGCGCGTGGGGACCCGGTTTCCCAGGCGCACCGCTGCACGAGCCCTGCCCCCGCGTTGCCGGCGCTCGCGCGCCGATTCGCGCCGGATTGCGGCTTTTCCCTTCACCCTTTCATTCTGAAAGCCGAAGCAGCCCGGGACATCGTCGTCGGCGTGGCTTCGGAGGGGAGCCGCACGCGGTCCTCGATCGGCTCGCCGATCCGGACCGGATTCAGGAGCTCCCCATGTCGATCCGCATCGGCTCGACCGGCATCTCGTTCGGGGCCATCCGCTCGCTCCGCGAGGCCGAACGCAACGTCGCCCGTTCGAGCGCCCGCCTCGCCTCCGGCCTGCGCATCAACCGCGCCGCGGACGACGCCGCCGGCCTCGCCGTCTCGGAGCGCTTCCGCGCCGAGATCGCGAGCCTGTCGCGCGCCCAGCTCAACACCCAGGACGGCATCTCGCTGGCGCAGACCGCGCAGGGCGGCCTGTCGGAGATCTCGAGCCTGCTCTCCGAGGCCCGCGCCCTCGCCGTCGCCTCCTCCTCCGGTGCCCTCGGTGGCCAGACCCGCGCCCAGCTCGACAGCCAGTTCCAGGCGATCCTCCAGGACATCGATGCGATCGCCGCGACGACCGGCTTCTCCGGCTTCGAGCCCCTCGCCGACGACACGCTCCAGGTCGAGCTCGCCGTCGGGGTCGACGCCGGCGACACGATCACGGTCTCCGGTGTCGACGCGACCGCCTCGGGCCTCGGCGTGGGCGGCCTCGACATCGCGACCTCGGGCGCCGCCGCCTCGAGCCTCGCCAGCCTCGACACGGCGATCGGAAACGCCTCGGCCCTCGCCGCCCGCTTCGGTGTCGCGGAGAACCGCCTCGAGTCCCGCTCGCGGCTGCTCGGCGCGCGGATCGAGGCGACGGCCTCGGCGGAGTCCCGGATCCGCGATGCCGACTTCGCCCTCGAGAGCGCGCTGCTCGCGCGCAACCAGATCATCCAGGAGTCGGCGATCGCCGTGATCGGGCAGGCCAACGCGAATCTCTCGCTCGTGCTGCGACTGCTGGAGTAGCCCCGCCGCCCCGATCCGCATGGCGGCTGGAATGAGCCCGTCCATCGCTGGCCGCTCGCGCCGACACGCCGTAGACTCCGGCCCGTTCCAGACCCTCTCCCGAGGCTCCGATGTTCTGCTTGCGCGGGGCTGCGGCCCACTCGGATGCGCGGCGGCAGCGACTGTTCGAGACCCTGCGAGCAGTGCATCCCGGGATCCGCGCCCTCGAGACCCACTACGTCCATCTGATCGACGCCGCCCGGCCCCTCGACGAGGCCGAGCGACGGGTGCTCGACGCGCTACTCGCCGAAGGCGGGCCGACGCCGCAGGGCGCCCCCGCCCCTTCGCCGAGCGACGAGACGGGTGCCCTCGAGCTCCACGCCCTGCCCCGCTTCGGCACGATCTCGCCCTGGTCGTCGAAGGCGACCGAGATCGTCCACAACTGCGGCCTCGACGTCGTGCGCCGGGTCGAGCGCGGCGTCACGTATCGCCTCCTGCTCGAGCCCTCCGTCGCCGACGCATCGACCGAGGAAGAGGCAGCGCTCGTGCGCGCCCTGGCCCCGGCGCTCCACGACCGCATGACCGAGAGCCTGCTGCGTCGCCTCGACGACGCCGCCGCCCTCTTCGATCGCGCAGAGCCGCGCCCCTTCGCGACCGTCGACGTGCTCGGCCGCGGCGCCGATGCGATCCGCGAGGCGGACCGCGCCCTGGGCCTGGCCCTCGCGCCCGACGAGATCGACTACCTGGTCGAGAGCTTCCGGCGTCTCGCGCGCGACCCGAGCGACGTCGAGCTGATGATGTTCGCCCAGGCGAACTCCGAGCATTGCCGGCACAAGATCTTCAACGCCGACTGGACGATCGACGGCGTGCCCCGCGACCGCTCGCTCTTCTCGATGATCCGCAACACGACCGAGCGCGCGCCCGACGGCGTGCTCTCGGCCTACTCGGACAACGCGGCGGTCGTGGTCGGCGGCGACGGCGGGCGCTTCCAGCCCGACCCCGCGACCGGGCGCTACGTGCAGGTCGACGAGCCCGCGCAGATCCTGATGAAGGTCGAGACGCACAACCATCCGACGGCGATCTCGCCCTTCCCCGGCGCCGCGACCGGCTCGGGCGGTGAGATCCGCGACGAGGGCGCCACGGGGCGCGGGGGCAAGCCCAAGGCGGGCCTCACGGGCTTCTCCGTCTCGAACCTGCTGATCCCGGGCGCCGTCAAGCCCTGGGAGCTCGACCCGGGCAAGCCGGATCGCATCGCCTCGGCCCTCGAGATCATGCTCGAGGGCCCGATCGGCGGCGCCGCCTTCAACAACGAGTTCGGGCGCCCGAACCTCGCCGGCTACTTCCGCACCTACTGCCAGGAGATCCTCGGCGCCGAGGGCCCCGAGGTGCGCGGCTACCACAAGCCGATCATGCTGGCGGGCGGGATGGGCAACGTGCGACCGATGCACGTCGAGAAGGGCACGACCGACGTGGGCGCGAAGGTCGTCGTGCTCGGTGGGCCGGCGATGCTGATCGGGCTCGGCGGCGGCGCGGCGTCGTCGATGGCGACGGGCGAGAGCGCCGAGAGCCTCGACTTCGCCTCGGTCCAGCGCGGCAATCCCGAGATCGAACGCCGCTGTCAGGAGGTGATCGACCGCTGCGCCGCCCTCGGCCACGCCAACCCGATCCTCTCGATCCACGACGTCGGCGCCGGCGGCCTCTCGAACGCGATCCCCGAGATCCTCGACCAGAGCGAGCGCGGCGGTCGCATCGACCTGCGCGCCATCCCGAACGCCGAGCCCGGCATGTCTCCTCTCGAGATCTGGTGCAACGAGGCGCAGGAACGTTATGTCCTGACCGTCTCGGCCGAGGGGCTGGCCGCCTTCGAGGCCCTGTGCCGACGCGAGCGCTGTCCCTTCGCCGTGGTCGGCGAGGCGACCGCGGCGCGCGAACTCGTCGTCGAGGATCCGCACTTCGCCGAGCGTGGGCGCCATCCGATCGACGTGCCCCTGTCCGTCATCCTGGGCAAGCCGCCGCGCATGCAGCGCGACGTGAAGCGCGTCGAGAAGCCGCGGGAGCCCTTCGACGAGTCGGCGCTCGATCCGGCCGAGGCGACACGCCGCGTGCTGCAGCTGCCGACCGTGGGCGACAAGACCTTCCTGATCTCGATCGGGGACCGGACCGTGACGGGGCTGGTCGCGCGCGATCAGATGGTCGGCCCCTGGCAGGTGCCGGTCGCCGACGCGGCGATCACGGCGAGCGGCTACCGCACGCGGGCCGGCGAGGCGATGGCGATCGGCGAGCGCACCCCGCTCGCGCTGCTCGACGCCCGCGCGGCGGCACGCATGGCGATCGGAGAGGCGATCACGAATCTCGCGTCGGCGCCCGTCCCCGCCCTCGGTCACGTCCGACTCTCGGCGAACTGGATGGCGCCGGCCGGCCATCCGGGGGAGGACGCACGGCTCTACGACGCGGTCGAGACGGTGGGCCTCGAGCTCTGCCCGGCGCTCGGCATCGCGATCCCCGTCGGCAAGGACTCGATGTCGATGCGCACGGTCTGGGACGAGGACGGCGAGGAGCGCGCGGTGACCGCCCCGCTCTCTCTGATCGTCTCGGCCTTCGCGCCGGTCGACGACGTCCGCCTCGCGCGGACGCCCGAGCTCCTCCGCGAGCCCGGGTCCGTGCTGCTGCTCGTCGACCTCGGCCTCGGTCGCAATCGTCTCGGTGGCTCCGCGCTCGCCCAGGTCCACGCAGCGATCGGCGACGAGCCCCCGGACCTCGACGATCCCGCCCGGCTGCGGGCCTTCTTCGAGACGATCCAGGCCCTGCTGCGGGATGGACTCCTGCTCGCCTATCACGACCGCTCCGACGGCGGCCTCCTCGTGACCCTCACCGAGATGGCCTTCGCCGGCGGGACCGGCCTCGACATCGACCTCGAGGACCTGCCTGGCTCGACGCTCGGCAAGCTCTTCGCGGAGGAGCTCGGCGCCGTCGTGCAGATCCGCGAGACCGACCTCGGCCGGGTGACCCGCGCCTTCACCACCGCCGGTCTGGGCGACGCGTTGCATCGCCTGGGCGGTCTACGAGACGACGACCGCATCGTGCTCCGGGAGGGCGCGAGCGTCGTCCTCGACACGACGCGCACGGCGCTCCGTCGCGATTGGAGCGACGCGACCTGGCGTCTGCAGCGGCTGCGCGACGACCCGGACTGCGCCGACGAGGAGCAGGATGCGCGCTGCGACCCGCATGCACCGGGCCTCTCCGCCCTCGTGCCCTTCGACCTCGAGCCGCCCGGCCGCGCGCCGGCCGCGGGCGGCGCACGGCCCATGATCGCGATCCTGCGCGAGCAGGGAGTGAACGGTCAGGTCGAGATGGCCGCGGCGTTCGATCGCGCCGGCTTCGACGCGGTCGACGTGCACATGAGCGATCTGATGTCGGGGACGCGCACGCTCGACGCCTTCCAGGGCCTCGTCGCCTGCGGTGGCTTCTCCTACGGCGACGTGCTCGGCGCCGGTGGCGGCTGGGCGAAGTCGATCCTCTTCCACGATCGGCTGCGCGATCAGTTCGCGAGCTTCTTCACGGATTCCCGCCGCTTCGCGCTCGGCGTCTGCAACGGCTGCCAGATGCTCTCGCACCTTTCGGAGCTGATTCCCGGCGCCGAAGACTGGCCGCGCTTCCTGCGCAACCGGTCGGAGCAGTTCGAGGCGCGGCTCTCGCTCGTGCGGGTGGAGCGGAGCCCCTCGATCCTGCTGGCCGGGATGGAGGGCGCCCGACTGCCGATCGCCGTCGCCCACGGCGAGGGACGCGTCGCCTTCGCGAGCGCCGAGGCGCGAACGCGCGCGGAGCGGGCCGGGCTCGTCGCGCTGCGCTTCGTCGACGGCCACGGCGACGTCGCGAGTCGCTACCCCGCGAATCCGAACGGCTCGCCCGACGGCCTGACGGGCCTGACGACGCCCGACGGCCGCATCACGATCATGATGCCGCACCCCGAACGCGTCTTCCGGACCGTGCAGCACTCCTGGCATCCGCCCGAGTGGGGGGAGGACGCCCCCTGGATCCGCCTCTTCCGCAACGCCCGCGCCTGGCTCGCCGGGGTCTGACGGAGACCCGATGACGACCGAATCCGAGCACGCCTCGCTCCTTGCCCTCTCGCCCCTCGACGGTCGTTATGCGACGAAGCTCGACGACCTGCGGCCGCTGACCAGCGAGTTCGGTCTGATCCGCCAGCGCGTGCGGGTCGAGCTGCGCTGGCTCGAGGCGCTCTCGGACGCGCCCGGCATCCCGGAGGTCGAGCCCTTCTCCGCGAGCGCGCGGGCGCATCTCACCGCCCTGCTCGCCGACTTCTCGCCCAAGGACGCCGCCGCCATCCGGGCGATCGAACGCACGACGAACCACGACGTGAAGGCCGTCGAGTACTGGATCAAGCAGCGTCTCGGCGCGGATCCCGAGCTCGCCCGCGCCCTCGAGTTCGTGCACTTCGCGTGCACCTCCGAGGACATCAACAACCTCGCCTACGCACTGATGCTGGCCGAGGCCCGGGAGCAGGTGCTGCTGCCGGAGATCGACGGGCTGATCGCCTCGCTCCGACGCCTCGCGGGCGAGAACGCCGACCAGCCGATGCTCTCGCGCACCCATGGCCAGCCGGCGACGCCGACGACCCTCGGCAAGGAGATCGCCAACGTCGGCGCGCGACTCGTGCGACAGCGCGAGGTCCTCGCCGGCGTCCCGATCCTCGGCAAGGCCAACGGCGCGGTCGGCAGCTACGCGGCGCACGTCGTCGCGTATCCCGAGGTCGACTGGGAGGCGTTCACGCACGCCTTCGTCGAGTCGCTCGGTCTCGCGTGGAATCCGATGACGACCCAGATCGAGCCCCACGATTGGATCGCGGAGCTCTTCCACGCGCTGATGCGCGTCGACACGATCCTGCTCGACTTCGCGCGGGACGTCTGGGCCTACATCTCGATCGGCTACTTCAAGCAGCGCGCGGTCGAGGGCGAGGTCGGCTCCTCGACCATGCCCCACAAGGTCAACCCCATCGACTTCGAGAATGCCGAGGGCAACCTCGGCCTCGCGAACGCCGTGCTCGGGCACCTGGCCGAGAAGCTCCCGGTCTCGCGCTGGCAGCGCGACCTCTCGGACTCGACGGCGCTCCGCAACGTGGGCGTCGGTCTCGGTCACGCGGTGCTGGCGATCCGCTCGATCCAGCGCGGCCTCGGCAAGCTCGCCGTCGACCCCGCTCGCATCGCCGCGGATCTCGACGCCAGCCCCGCCGTGCTGGCCGAGGCCGTGCAGACCGTGATGCGCCGACACGGGATCGAGGAGCCCTACGAGAAGCTCAAGGCGCTGACCCGGGGCCGCGAGATCGACGCCGCCTCGCTGGCCGGGTTCGTCTCGGGACTCGAGATCCCCGAAGAGGCCCGTGAGGCCCTGCTGGCCCTCACGCCGTCGCGCTACGTGGGTCTGGCGGCGGAGCTGGCGAGGCGCTTTGCGCGCGGTTAGGCGGCGAGCCGTCGACCGCATGGGTCCCCGCCGCCCTCGACGCGCGGCGCTCGCCCTCCTGGCGGCTCTGCCCTGGGCAGTCGGATCGTTCGCAGCCGGGGCCCTTCGCGCCGGGGCCGAGGAGCGCCCGCGATTCGAGGTGCGCGACGCGACGGCGGCGCTGCCGATGCGCTGCGAAGGCCGCTTCGCGCAGGGCGGCATGGCCGTCTGTCTCGCGGAGCCCGACGCGCGGATCACGATCGGCGAGGCCGAGACCCGTGCCGACGAGACCGGGGAGTTCGTGCTCGGCTTCGATCGCGATGCGCCGGCCGAGGAATCCATCCGGCTCGTGGTGCCCGACGGCCGCGTCTTCACGGGGCGCCTCCCGATCACGCCCCGCCGCTTCGACGTCTCCCGGATCGACGGGCTACCGCCGTCGCAGGTCGACCAGTTCACGAAGGAGCAGCTCGCCCGGATCGAGGCCTCGACCGCGCGCAAGGAGCGCGGGGACCGCTCGCGCGCGGCGCTGCACGCCTTCCGCGATCGCTTCGCACGACCCCTCGCGGCGCGTCGGACCTCGCCCTTCGGCGCCCAGCGCATCCTCAACGGTGTCCCGGCAAGACCCCATTACGGCGTCGACCTGGCGGCGCCGGTCGGGACGCCGATCGTGGCTCCGGCGGACGGGGTGGTGGCGCTCGCCGACTCGGATCTCTACTTCGAGGGGGCGATGATCGTGCTCGACCACGGTCAGGGCTTCCTCTCGAAGTACCTGCACGTGAGCCGGATCGACGTCGAGGCGGGCTCGCGCGTGCGGCGGGGCCAGACGATCGGGGCCGTCGGCTCGCGCGGTCGCTCGACGGGGCCGCATCTGTGCTGGCGGCTCAAGTGGCGCGACCGCAACCTGGATCCCGAGCTCTGGCTGGCCGACGGCGCCGGAGCCGTCGCCGAGAAGGAGCCGAGATGAGCCTGGCCGACCGGACGCCGCCTTCGCCCGAGGAGTACCTCGCCTATCGGGAACGTCTCTCGAATTGGGGCCGCTGGGGCGCGGAGGACGAGCTCGGCACGCTGAATCATCTCGGCGCGGCGGAGCGCCGGCGGGCCGCAGCCCTCGTCCGCGAAGGGCGGACGATCTCCCTCGCGCGTCCGATCGACACCCGCCCGTCCCCGCTCAATCCCCATCCCGCCCAGCACATGGCGAGCGTCGGCGCCGCCACCGGGCTCGCCGACTTCCTCGGCCTCTTCTTCCACGGCTTCGCACAGACCCACATCGATGCGCTCTCGCACATCCCCGGCGCAGGCGGCCGCTACTTCAACGATCGGCCGATCGGCGCCCGCACGCCGGCCCTGGCGATGCCCGAAGGCACGGCGCTCGGCATCCAGCGCCTGCGCGAGGGCATCGTCGGCCGCGGCGTGCTCTACGACATCCCGCGCCTGCGCGGCACGGCGTACGTCGACGCCGGCGCCCCCGTTCACGGCTGGGACCTCGAAGACGCCGCGCGCCAGGCCGGCTTCGAGCCCGCCGCCGGCGACATCGTCTGCCTGCGCAGCGGTCGCGACGAGTGGCTCGCCGCGCACCCCGACTGGACGGGCCACTCGGTCCCGGCCGGCGTGCACGCGTCGGTCTGCGAGTTCCTCTTCGACACCCGCGCGGCGATGCTCTGCTGGGACATGCTCGACGCCCCGACCGAGGACCAGGGCATCCCGAATCCGCTCGACATCGACACGCCGGTCCACGTGCACTGCATCGTGATCCCCGTGATGGGCATGCCTCTGCTCGACAACGCCGACCTGCGCGAGCTCGCCGCGGCCTGTCGGGCCCTCGACCGATCGGAGTTCCTCTTCTGCGCCGCACCCCTCGTGCTCGATGGGGGCACGGGCTCGCCGATCAACCCGATCGCCCTGCTCTAGGCGAGCGGGACCGGGACCGGACCGCCCGCTCCCCGTGGCCAACCGGGGGCCTCGGCGACGCGCCCTTCGCGATCGAAGGGGTAGAGAGATACGGAACGTATCGTTATGATTCTCCTAGCTCGCCCCGGGCGGGCCGAGCGTCCCGGACCCACCGAGATCGGGTCGCCCGCGGGGCCAGCCGCGTCCACCGAGGTGCCCCCTCGCCACGCAGCCGAGCCGCGAAGGGTGAAAAGGCGCAAACTCTGCGGACGCCGGACCCGGCCCCACCTCCCCGACGGAGGATCGTGGCGGACCTGCGGGTCGCCGTCGGGATCGAACGAGGAGACGCATGGACAAGCGGACGACGGAGCGCGACGCGGTCGCCGAGCTCCGGGATGGCATGACGATCGGGATCGGGGGCTGGGGCTCGCGACGCAAGCCGATGTCGATCGTGCGCGAGATCCTGCGCTCGCCGGTCAAGGACCTCACGGTCGTGACCTATGGCGGACCGGACGTGGGCCTGCTCTGCAATGCAGGCAAGATCAAGCGCCTCGTCTACGGCTTCGTCTCCCTCGACTCGATCCCCCTCGAGCCGCATTTCCGCAAGGCGCGTCAGGCCGGCTCGATCCAGGCCGCCGAGCTCGACGAGGGGATGCTCCAGTGGGGCCTGCTCGCGGCCTCCCATCGCCTGCCCTTCCTGCCGACGCGCGCGGGTCTCGGCTCGGACGTGCTGGCGATCAATCCCGACATCAAGCTCGTGAAGTCGCCCTACGCGGACGGCGAGGAGCTCGTCGCGATGCCGGCCCTCGAGCTCGACGTCGCCTTCATCCACATGAACCGCGGCGACGTCCGGGGCAACGGCCAGTACCTCGGCCCCGACCCCTACTTCGACGACATGTTCTGTCGCGCGGCGAAGCGCCGCTTCATGAGCGTCGAGAAGATCGTCGGCACGGCGGACATGGCGAACGAAGGGCCGCTGCAGACGCGGGTCATCAATCGCACGATGGTCGACGGCGTGATCGAGGCGCCCGGCGGCGCCCACTTCACGGAGTGCCCGCCGGACTACGACCGCGACGAGGCCTTCCAGAAGGAATACGCCGCGACGGCCAAGGACGAGGACGCCTGGCAGGCGTTCAAGAAGAAGTACCTCGACCTCGAGAGCGAGGCCGAATACCAGAAGGCGGTAGGCAAGCGATGACCCAGGCCACCCGAGGAGAGATCTGCGCGGTCGCCTGCGCCGACGCCTTTCGCGGCGACGGCGAGACGCTGGCGAGCTGCTTCGGCACGGCGCCCGCGATCGGCGCCCGGCTCGCCAAGGCGACCTTCGAGCCCGAGCTGCTGATGACCGACGGCGTCTGCACGGTCGTCGACATGCCGGCGCCCGTGTCCGGCCCCGCCCCGGAGGCCGTCGTCGAGGCGTGGCTGCCCTTCCGCACGGTCTTCGACCACGTCTGGAACGGCCATCGCCACGTGATCATGGCCGCGAGCCAGATCGACCGTTACGGCAACCAGAACTTCGCCTGCATCGGCGAGCACGCGAAGCCGAAGGCCCAGCTGCTCGGCATGCGCGGCGCGCCGGGCAACACGATCTCGCACACGACGAGCTACTGGGTCGCCAGCCAGACCGCGAAGGTCTTCGTGCCCGAGGTGGACGTCGTGTCGGGCGTCGGATACGACCGCGCCGCGAAGCTCGGCCCCGCCACGAGCCGCCACCACGAGATCCGGCTCGTGATCTCGAACCTGGCCGTCTACGACTTCGAGACGCCGGACCATCGCATGCGCCTGCGCTCGGTCCATCCGGGCGTCACGGTCGACGAGGTCGTCGCGAATACGGGCTTCGAGCTCGTGATCGAGGGCAACGTGCCCGAGACGCGCGGGCCCACGGCCGCCGAGCTCGCTCTCATCCGCGAGAAGATCGATCCGAAGGGCGTCCTCGCCCGCGAGGTCCCGAACCCCGAATAACGTCGAGGAGAGCCCGCCCTCGCCACGCCTGGAATCCCGGAGCCCCCCAGCTTGCCCCACCCGCTCCATACCCGCGTCACCGAGCTGCTCGGCTGCGACCATCCCATCCTCCAGACGGGCATGGGCTGGGTGGCCACGCCGAAGCTCACGGCCGCGGCGAGCAATGCGGGCGCCTTCGGCTTCCTCGCCGCCGCCACGATCCCGCCCGCCGAGGTCGAAGACGCGATCCTCGAGGTCAAGAAGCAGACGGACCGCCCCTTCGGCGTGAACTTCCTGATGGACGCACCCGGCGCCGACGTGATCGCCGAGGCGATCATCCGCCAGGGCGTGCGCGCCGCGGGCTACAACCGGGCACCCGACGCGGCGTTGATCCGCAAGCTCAAGCAGGGCGGTGTCGTCTGCGTGCCGACCTGCGGCGCCGTCAAGCACGCAGTCAAGGCGGAGCAGCTCGGCGCGGACATCGTGATCGTGCAGGGCGCCGAGGGCGGAGGCCACACGGGCCCGATCCCGACCTCGCTGCTGGCGCCGGCCGCCGCCGAGGCGGTCCGCGTACCGGTCGTGGCGGCGGGCGGCTTCCGGGACGGGCGCGGTCTCGTCGCGGCGCTGGCCTTCGGCGCCGAAGGGATCGCGATGGGCACGCGCTTCCTGATGACCGCCGAGAGCCCGCTGCCCGAAGCGAGCTACGAGCGCTATCGGCGCGCGGAGATGACGGACGTCGTCGTCAGCACGGCCCTCGACGGCATGCCCCAGCGCATGATCGCGAACGAGCTGCTCGCGAGGCTCGAGAAGGCCGGGCCCGTTCGGAAGCTGTGGATGGCCTTCCAGAACGCCCTCGCCCTGCGCGCGGAGACGGGCGCCTCGATCGGCGATCTCTTGCGCAGCGGACTCGCGATGCGGCGGAACCAGAAGCTCACGAACGCGCAGCTCTTGATGGCGGCGAATGCACCCATCCTGGCGCGGATCGGCGTCGCCGACGGCGATCCCGTGAACGGCTACCTGGCGAGCGGCACGGTCGCGGGATTGATCGGGGATCGGCCGACCTGCGAGGCGCTGGTGCGGCGGATCGTCGAGGAGGCGGAGCAGACGCTCTCGCGGCTCTGCCCCTGAGATCGGAACCGAGGCGTCGGGCGACGGGAATCCGGCGCCGGGCGCGACGCCGGGGCGAAGGCGAGCACGCCCCTCGGAAATCGCCCCGACGGCGAGACGGAGCACGACGAGCATGGCAATCGAGGTCGAGATCGGGGACGGGGTCGGCGAGCTGATCATCAACGCCCCGCCCGTGAATGCGCTGAACAACGCCGGCTGGAAGGAGTTCGCGCGCAAGCTGACCGAGCTCGGCCGGCGCGACGACGTCCACTGCGTCGTGATCCGTGCCGAGGGCCGCGGCTTCCAGGCCGGCGTCGACGTCAAGGAGCTGGCCGAGCACGGCGACCTGATCGTCGAGCTGAATCGCGGCTGCTACGACAGCTTCGCCGCGGTCTACGACTGCCCGGTCCCGACGATCTCCGCCGTCCACGGCTTCTGCATCGGCGGCGGCATCGGCATCGCCGGCGCCTCGGACTTCGTGATCGCCTCCGAGGACGCGACCTTCCAGCTGCCCGAGATCGACCGCGGCGCCCTCGGCGCGGCGACGCATCTCATGCGGCTGGTCGGTGTCCAGAAGGCGCGCCGCATGCTCTATACCTGCGAGGCGATCGGCGCGGCCGAGCTCTACCGCCTCGGTGGCTGCGAGTCGGTCGTGCCGCGCGAGAAGCTGCGCGACGAGGTGATGGCCGTGGCGCGATCGATCGCGGCCAAGAGCCCCAAGGCGCTGCGCCTCGGCAAGCAGGCGCTGAACGGCATCGAGCTGCTCGACGTGAAGCAGAGCTACCGCTTCGAGCAGGGGTTCACCCTCGAGCTCTACACGACCCCCGACTCCCAGGAGGCGCGCAACGCCTTCGTCGAGAAGCGGGACGCGAAGTACTGACGACGAGTAACGCGCGCCGCAGCCTCGCGACGCGGCGCCGAGAGAGAACGAGAGACCCGAGATGGAACTGACCTACACCCCGGAGCAGGAGGCCTTCCGAAAGGAGGCCCGGACCTGGCTCGAGGCCAACGCACCCAGGGAGAAGCTGCCCTCCTTCGACACGAAGGAAGGCTTCGAGGCGCACCGCGAGTGGGAGAAGAAGCTCCACGCGGGCGGCTTCGCGATGGTGCCCTGGCCGGTCGAGTACGGCGGCCGCGGCGCGAACCTGCTCGAGTGGCTGATCTTCGAGGAGGAGTACTACCGCGCCGGCGCTCCGGGTCGTGTGAACCAGAATGGCATCTTCCTGCTCGGCCCGACCATCATGGAGGTCGGCACGCCCGAGCAGAAGAAGCGCTTCCTCCCGAAGATGGCCTCCTCCGAGGAGGTCTGGGCGCAGGGCTGGTCCGAGCCGAACGCCGGCTCCGACATGGCGAACATCCAGGCGACGGCCATCAAGGACGGCGACCATTTCGTCATCAACGGCCAGAAGACCTGGGCCAGTCGCGGCGCCTTCGCGCACTGGCTCTTCGGCATGTTCCGCTCCGACCCCGACTCCTCGCGGCACAAGGGACTCACCTTCATCCTGGTCCCGCTCGACACGCCCGGCATCACGGTCCGCCCGATCGAGAAGCTGAACCACAAGAAGGCCTTCGCCGAGGTCTTCTTCGACGATGCCCGGGTTCCGATCGAGAACCAGCTCGGCGAGGAGGGCAAGGGCTGGGACGTCGCGATGGCGACCGCGGGCTTCGAGCGCGGCCTCATGCTGCGCAGTCCGGCCCGATTCCAGGACACGGCCCGCAAGCTCGTCGAGCTCTACAAGCAGACGGTCGCGAGCGGCGTCTACGTCGCCCCCGAGCTGCGCGACACGGTCGCGCGCTGCTGGATGGACGCCGAGGCATACACGCTCAACACCTACCAGACCGTCTCGCGGCTGCTGGCAGGGGGCAAGATCGGCGCCGAGGCGAGCCTGAACAAGATCTTCTGGTCCGAGCTCGATCTCAAGATGCACGACACGGCGCTCAAGCTGCTCGGCCACCGGGCGGAGCTGCTGCCGGGCGCCCCCGCCGCCGGCGACGTCGGCGAGTGGCTCGACGGATACATCTTCGCGCTGGCCGGCCCGATCTACGCCGGCACCAACGAGATCCAGCGCAACATCATCGCCGAGCGCATCCTCGGCATGCCGCGGAAGTAGGAGCCCTCAGATGGAGTTCAACTTCACCGAAGACCAGCGCCTGCTCCAGGAGACCGTGCGCGACTTCCTCGCCGGCGAGTGCCCCGTCGAGTTCGTGCGCGGACAATGGGAGACCGAGACGGGGCGCTCCCCCGAGTTCTGGGCGAAGCTGACCGAGATCGGTGTACCCGGCCTGCTCGTCGCGGAGGAGCACGGCGGCCTCGGCATGAACGAGATCGACTTCGTGCTCGTGCTCGAGGAGATCGGCCGGGCGGGGCTCGCCGAGCCGGTCGTGCCGACGGCCGTCGTGGGCGTGCCGCTTCTGCGCGAGTGCGGGGACGATGGATTCGCCAAGGAGTGGCTGGCGAAGATCGCGGCGGGCGAGGCGATCGTCGCCGTCGGTCAGCCGGCCTCGCCGCTCGTACCGGAGGCCCACGTCGCCGACCTGTTGATCCTGCGCTCGGGCGACGCGCTCCATGCGGTGCCGCGGGCGGCCGCGAGGCTGACCGCCCAGCCCTCGAACGATCCCTCCCAGCGTCTCTTCACGGTCGAGTTCGACGCCGCGGGGGCCCGCGTCCTCGCTCGCGGGGCCGACGCCGACCGGCTCGAGGCCGCGGCCCTCGATCGCGGGGCGCTCGCCTGCGCGGCGCAGCAGCTCGGCGCCTGCGACCGGCTGATCGCGATGTCGGTCGACTACACGAGCCAGCGCAAGCAGTTCGGGGTGCCGATCGGCTCCTTCCAGGCGGTCAAGCACCACCTCGCGAATCTGAAGGTCGCGCTCGAGTACGCGCGCAGTCACGTGGAGCGCGCTGCGCACTCGGTGGCGCACGGCGCGCGCACGCGCAGCACCGACGTCTCGATGGCGAAGATCGCCGCGGGTCAGGCGGCGCTCGACGCGGCGGAGGTCTCGCTCCAGGTGCACGGCGCCCTCGGCTACACCTGGGAGCAGGACCTGCACGTCTGGATGCGACGCGCCTGGACCCTCGACCTCGCCTGGGGCTCGACGGCCTGGCATCGCGCCCGACTGCAGGAGGCGCTCTTCGACGGCGGGCTGCCGGCCGAGAGCTTCGGCTTCTCACCGCGCGCCTAGGGACGCCCTGGTCGGGCGACGCGAGGCGCCGCCCGACTGAGGATTCGGAACGGGAAGGGTTATCCTGGCGCCTCGCGCGCCGGCACGAAGACGAGCAGAGGCGGCCCCGCGGCCGCCCGGGAGTGAGCGAATCATGAGCAACAAGAAGCGCGTCCCCGCCATCGACGGCTGGCTCGACATGAACGAATCCGACCCGCACCTGCTCGGCTACCTCGACGAGCAGAGCGGCACCTACTTCTTCCCGAAGGACGTCTCCGTCAGCGCCGCGCCCGGCTTCGCCGACGCCCCGCGCAAGGAGGTCGCCCTCTCGAATCGCGGCAGGCTCTGGTCCTATACGACGAACCACTACAAGCCGCCGGAGCCCTACGTCTCCCCCGAGCCCTTCGAGCCCTATACGGTCGCCGCGGTCGAGCTGACCAAGGAGCGCATGGTCGTACTCGGGCAGCTGGCCGACGGGATCGACCCGACGTCGATCGAGGTCGGGCAGGAGATGCAGCTCGTGCTCGCGACCCTCTACGAGGACGACGAGAACGAGTACGTCGTCTGGAAGTGGAAGCCCGTCGGAGCCTGAAGCCCTTCCGACCCCGCCCCGCCCTCCCCCGACGAGGACGGGCCGCCAACGAACGCAGCCGGGAAAGCCCGACGAGACCGAACGAGGAGCAGAGCCATGGGCAAGAACGACGTCGCGATCCTGGGGGCCGGCATGCATCCCTGGGGCAAGTGGGGTCGCAACTTCGTCGAGTACGGCGTGGTCGCGATCAAGGACGCGATCAAGGATGCCGGCATCGAGTGGAAGGACGTCGACTTCGTCGTCGGCGGCGACACGATGCGCAACGGCTACCCGGGCTACGTCGCGGGCGCGACCTTCGCGAAGGCGATGGGCTGGACCGGGATCCCGATCGCCAGCTGCTATGCCGCCTGCGCGACCGGGGCCCACGCGATCGAGATCGCTCGCACGCGAATCCTCGCGGGCATGGCCGAGGTCGTGGTCGTCGTCGGCGCAGACACGACGCCCAAGGGCTTCCTCGCCCCCAACAAGGGCGAGCGCACCCTCGACCCCGACTGGCTGCGCTTCCGCCTGCTCGGCGCCACCAACCCCACCTACTTCGGCCTCTACGCCCAGCGCCGCATGGACCTCTACGGCGCGACGGAGCAGGACTTCGCCCGGGTCAAGGTCAAGAACAGCCGCCACGGTCTGACCAACCCCTACGCGCGCTACCAGAAGGTCTTCACGGAGGAGGAGGTGCTGGCCTCGCCGCTCGTGTCGGCGCCCCTCCGCCTCTTCGAGATCTGCGCGACGAGCGATGGTGGCGCCGCGCTCGTGCTGACCTCGATGGAGTACGCCAAGAAGCGCGGCATCCAGAACCCGGTCCGGGTGTCGGGCGTGTCGACGGTGTCGCCGACCTTCCCGAACACGGTGATCGACATGCCCGACTTCTCGACCGACTCCGCCGCCGGCATCTCGGCGCCGGATCGGACCTTCAAGGACTCGATCGCCTGGGCCGCCTATCAGGACGCGGGCCTCGGCCCGGAGGACGTCGATCTGGCCGAGGTCTACGACCTCTCCTCCGCCCTCGAGCTCGACTGGTACGAGAACATCGGCCTGTGCAAGCCCGGCGATGCGGAGAAGCTGCTGCGCGACGGCGACACCGAGATCGGGGGCCGCATCCCCGTCAACGCCAGCGGCGGTCTCGGCTGCTTCGGCGAGGCCGTGCCGGCCCAGGCGATCGCGCAGGTCTGTGAGCTGACCTGGCAGCTGCGCGGCCAGGCCGGCGAGCGACAGGTCGAGGGCGCCAAGGTCGGCATCACCGCCAACCAGGGCCTCTTCGGGCACGGCTCGTCCGTGATCTGCACGCGCTAGGTCGGGAGCGATCCCTCGGGCCCGACGCCCACCGGAATCGACGAGCGCCCTCATTCGCGGCCCCTTGCCGGGCCCAGGAGACACACGATGGCCGAGGCCTACATCATCGACGCAGTCCGTACCCCCATCGGCAAGCGCGGCGGCGGACTGGCCGGCGTGCACTCTGCCGACCTCGGCGCCCACGTGCTGAAGGGCCTGATGGCGCGCACGGGCGTCGACCCGAACGCCGTCGAGGACGTGATCTTCGGCTGCTGCGACACGATCGGCTCCCAGGCCGGCGACATCGCGCGCACCTGCTGGCTCGCCGCCGGCCTGCCCCAGCACGTCCCGGGTGTGACGATCGACCGGCAATGCGGCTCCTCGCAGCAGTCGGTCCACTTCGCGGCCCAGGGCGTGATGAGCGGGACCGCAGACCTGATCGTCGCGGGCGGCGTGCAGAGCATGAGCCAGATCCCGATCTCGTCGGCCATGACCTGCGCCGCGGACCTCGGCTTCACGGATCCCTTCTCGGGCTCGAAGGGCTGGGTGGAGCGCTACGGCACGCAGGAGGTCTCGCAGTTCCGCGGCGCCGAGATGATCGCCGACAAGTGGGGCATCTCGCGGGAAGACATGGACGCCCTCGCGATCGCGAGCCACAACCGCGCGATCGCCGCGACGAAGGAAGGACGTTTCAAGGACGAGATCCTGCCCCTCGCCGGCGTCGAGAACGACGAGGGCATGCGCGAGCCGAACCCGGCGAAGCTCGCGAGCCTGAACCCCCTCGTCGAGGGCGGCAAGCTCACGGCCGCCCACGCGAGCCAGATCTCGGACGGAGCGACGGCGATGCTGATCGCGTCGGAGCGAGCGGTGAAGACGCACGGGCTCAAGCCCCGCGCCCGCGTGCACCACATCTCGGTCCTGGCCGACGATCCGATCTACATGCTCTCGGCGCCGATCCCGGCGACGAAGCGCGCGCTCGAGAAGGCCGGCATGAGCCGGAACGACATCGGCCTCGTCGAGATCAACGAGGCCTTCGCCTCCGTCGTGCTCGCGTGGCAGAAGGAGCTCGACTGGGACATGGAGACGGTCAACGTGAACGGGGGCGCGATGGCCCTCGGACATCCGATCGGCGCGACGGGCACGCGGCTGATGGCGACGCTGCTGAACCAGATGGAGCAGCGGGGCGTGCGCTACGGCCTGCAGACCATGTGCGAGGGCGGTGGCCAGGCGAACGTGACGATCCTGGAGCGGCTCTAGCCCAGCGCCGTCCGAGAGGACGAAGCGCGAATGGGACGAACGGAACGGAGAGGGAGATCGATGGGCATCTGTGATGGACGGGTCGTGATCGTGACGGGCGCGGGCGGCGGCCTCGGGCGGGAGCATGCGCTCGCCTTCGCCGCCGAGGGCGCCAGGGTGGTCGTGAACGACCTCGGCGTCTCGAACCATGGCGAGGGCGGGTCGAAGGGCCCCGCCGAGATGGTCGTGGGCGAGATCCAGGCGATGGGCGGCGAGGCGATCGCCAATACCGACAGCGTCTCCGACTTCGCCGCGGGCAAGCGGATCGTCGAGCAGGCCCTCGACGCCTTCGGGCGTCTCGACGTCGTCGTGAACAACGCCGGCTTCCTGCGCGACCGCATGTTCGTCTCGACCTCCGAGGAGGAGTGGGACGCCGTCATCAACGTGCATCTCAAGGGCCATTTCTGCATCACCAAGCACGCCTGCGAGCATTGGCGCGCGCAGTCGAAGGCCGGCGAGGCGGTCGATGCCCGCATCATCAACACGAGCTCGGGCGCCGGCCTCCAGGGCAGCGTCGGTCAGGGCACCTACTCCGCCGCCAAGGCCGGCATCGCCGCCCTCACCCTCGTGCAGGCCGCCGAGCTCGGCCGCTACGGCGTGACCTCGAACGCGATCGCCCCGGCCGCCCGCACGCGCATGACCGAGGCGATCTTCACGGACATGAAGCCGCCCGAGGACGGCAGCTTCGACGAGGCCCATCCGGGCAACGTCTCGCCGCTCGTGGTCTGGCTGGGCAGCGCGCAGTCCCGCGAGGTCACGGGCCGCGTCTTCGAAGTGAAGGGCGGCTTCGTGAGCGTCTGCGACGGCTGGCGCACGGGCCCCTCCTACGACAAGCACGCAAAGTGGGCACCCGACGAGATCGGCCCGACCGTGATGGAGCTGATCGCCAAGTCCGTCCCGCCCCAGAAGGTCCACGGGACCTGAGCCGGAGCCCCCGAGCATGGATTTCCGACTGAGCGAGGAGCAGGAAGAGCTCCGCAACATCGCCCGCAGCTACCTGGCCGAGGCTTCCGGGCCCGAGCAGATCCGCGCGGCAATGGAGACGGCGCTCGGCTACGAGCCCGCCGTCTGGACCCAGATCGCGACGGAGCTGGGCTGGCCCTGCGTGCACATCCCCGAGGCCTACGGCGGTCTCGGACTCGGGCACGTCGACCTGATGGTGCTGCAGGAAGCGGCGGGCGAGTTCCTGCTCTGCTCGCCCTTCTTCTCGACCGTCGCCCTCGGCGCGAACGCGATCCTCGAGGTCGCGAGCGAGGACCAGAAGACGGCGCTGCTCGGCCCGATCGCCGAGGGCGCGCGCACGACGACCCTCGCCTTCGCCGAAGCACGCGGCATCTGGGACGCGAGCGGCATCGAGGCGACCGCCCGGCCCGACGGCGACGGCTTCGTCCTCGATGGTCGGAAATGCCAGGTCGTCGACGGCCACTCGGCGGACCAGCTCCTCGTCGTCGCGCGTGCGCCGCGCTCGGTCGTGGAGGAGGGTCTCTCGGTCTTCGTCGTCGAGGGCGACGCGAAGGGCCTCACGCGCAAGGCGCTGCCGACCATGGACCAGACGCGCAGGCTCGCGGACGTCGAGCTGTCGGGGGTGCGCGTCGGGCGCGAGGCGTGTCTCGGCGAGCCGGGCGAGGCCTGGCCGGGGCTGCGCCGGGCGCTCGATCTCGCGGCCGTCGCCCTCGCGGCGGAGCAGGTCGGCGGGGCGCAGCGATGTCTCGACATGGCCGTCGCGTACGCGAAGGAGCGGCATCAGTTCAACCGGCCGATCGGCTCCTTCCAGGCGATCAAGCACAAGTGCGCGGACATGATGGTCGCCGTCGAGTCGGCCCGCTCGGCGCTCTACTACGCCGCCTGCATCGCCGACGACGGCAGCGACGACCTCTCGACGAACGCCTCCCTCGCCAAGGCCTGGTGCTCGGAGGCCTACTTCCAGTGCGCCGCCGATAACATCCAGATCCACGGTGGCGTCGGCTTCACCTGGGAGTACGAGCCGCACCTCTACTTCAAGCGGGCCCGGGCGAGCGAGAGCTGGCTCGGCGATCCCGCCTTCCATCGGGAGCGCGTGGCGCGGGCGATCGGTCTCTGATCGCACGATCGAGCGCCGTGCCATGCCTCGATCCGACGGCCCTGCCTGCGTGCGCGATCGATCGGCGCCCCGTCACGCCGCGACCCTTCCGACCGAACCCACGACCTCGGCCACGATGGCCGGAGAGGAGTGCAGCATGCGCGTCTTCGAGACCCCCTTCGAGCTCGAGAGCCACGTAGGCCTGGATCTGGGTGCGACCGATTGGCTCGAGATCGACCAGCAGCGGATCAACACCTTCGCCGACGCGACCGGCGACCACCAATGGATCCACGTCGATGTCGAGAAGGCCAGCCAGGGCCCCTTCGGCGCACCGATCGCGCACGGCTACCTGACGGCGTCGCTCGCGAATCTCTTCCTGCCGCAGCTGATGGAGGTGCGGGGCACGTCGATGGGCGTGAACTACGGCTGCGACAAGATCCGCTTCCCGGCGCCCGTACCGGTCGGCTCGAGGATCCGCGGCCAGGGCACCATCACGAGCGTCGAGCGCACGAAGGACGGCGGCATCCAGGTGAAGGTGACCATCACGATCGAGATCGAGGGTGGCAGCCGCCCGGCCTGCATCATCGAGACGATCAGCCGCTTCTACGCCGCCTGATCCCGGCCCGCGGCGGTGCCCGCTGCGCCCTACTTCAGCAGCGACTGCACGATCTCGCGCGCGAGGTTGCCGTCGATCTCCGCCTTGTGCGCCTTCATGAGCGCACCCATCACCTTGCCCATGTCACGCGGACTGGCCGCGCCGGTCTCGGCGATCGCCGCCTCGACCCAGGCCCGGGTCGTCGGCTCGTCCGCGAGCTGCGGCAGGAAGGACTGGATCACGGCGAGCTCGGCGCGCTCGGCCTCGGCCATCTCCTCGCGACCGGCGCCCGAGAACGCCTCGATGCTCTCCTTGCGCTGCTTCTCGAGCTTGCGCAGCAGGCCCTCGGCGACCTCGTCGGGGACGCTCGTCGCCCCGTCCTTCTTCATCTCGTTCAGGAAGGCCGTGCGCATCGAGCGAAGCGCGGCCAGGCGCCGCTCGTCCTTCGCCTTCATGGCGTCCTTGATCTGGGCCGTCACCTCGTCCGCGATCGACATGGTCGGTCCTCCGGGCGGCGAGGATAGCCTGCCCCCTCGAACCTGGCGCCGCCCGGACACGAGTGGGGCCGATGCGCACGCGAGGCCGCCGTCGTTTCGGCCCCGCGCACGAGGCCTCGTCAGAACTCGAAGGTGAACTTCGCGTAGCCCGAGCGGGGGACCTGCGTCGACTGGTTCTGCTGCACGTCGTAGAACTCGGCATGCCGTGCGTCGGCGAGATTCTGTCCGACGAGCGAGACCTCGAGCCAGTCGAGCGGCTTCCAGCCGAGCCTGAGGTCGAGGCGCACGTACTGGGTCACGTTGTTCGAGCGCAGCGTCGGCACGATGTCGGGCAAGCCGTCGACGTAGTAGACCGAGGTGTCGAACTCGAGCGCCCAGGGCAGATCGAGGACAGAGCGCAGCACGACCTGATGCCGGGGCGACTGATTCTTCACACCCGAAGCGCTGAGCGGATTCGAGGGACCGTCCTCGTCGAAGGTGACGAGGGAATAGCCGGCCACGATACGCCAACGTTCGACGGGCAGGAAGGTCGACTCGATCTCGAAGCCGCGCACGGCGACCTCGGTCGGGTTGTCGAAGTCGAAGGGGCCGATCGGCGGCGGACCGACGAGGACCGAGAAGTCCTCGTAGAGGAAGTAGAAGCCGGAGATCTCGGTCGTGAACCAGTCGAGCGCGTAGAACCGGTAGCCGAGCTCGAAGGCGAGGAGCTCCTCGGACCGCATGTCTCGGTCGCCCAGGATCACGACCGGTCCGATCGACGCCTGTAGATCCCGGTCGACGTAGGTGGGGGTTCGCACGGCGCGTGAGACCGCGGCCCAGAGCGAGTGCCCCTCGTGCGGACGCACGACGAGCCGGCCCGAAGGCTGGTACTCGAAGCCGGACCAGCTGTTGCCCGTCAGCTTCGTCCCGATGTAGAGGCCGACCGCCTCGATCGGCTGGAACCGAAGCTGGACGAATCCGCCACCGCGGTGGAAGTCCTCGTCGTTCGGATTGAAGACACTCGGCGTAGTGCCGGAACTCGAGTGCGTCGTCCAGTATCGGTAGTCGAGACCCCAGATCAGACCAAACCAGTCGTTCAGCTTGATGTCGTGCTGGAGCGCGAAGTCGGCCGTATGGCTATCGAGGTTCGAGGTCGACTGGCGGTACTTGCGGTCGTAGTAGGTCTTGATCTCGAGGGACGACCCGTCCGCGAAGTCATGGCCGTAGCGCAGCACGACGTCCCCGCCGCGGGCCTTGCCTCGTTGTCGATCGGTGAAGGCGGTGACGTTGAAGGGGGGCGCGGGATTGAAGATCGCGCTCGCGTAGTCGTGGTCGATGTCGTAGAAGTCGGCGTGGAGCGAGAGCGCGTCGCGATCCGAGATCTCGGTGTCGGATCTGAGTCCGAGGCGCAGGTTCCGCCACTCGTCGTTGCCGTTGTAGTCCTGATTGAAGTCGTAGTCCTCGATCTTCTCGGCCTTGGCGGAGAGGCGGTAGTGGGTCGACTCGCCGAGCTGACCACCGTAGCGGGTGGTGATGCCGTATTCCTGGGTCCCACCCCAGATCGAAGCGAGCGCGCCCTGCGTGTCGGCGGCCTGCTTCGTGATGATGTTGATGACGCCATTGACCGCGTTCGCACCCCAGATCGCGCCGCCGGGGCCGCGGATCACCTCGATCCGGTCCACGTCTTCGATCGTGAGATTCTCGGCGTCCCACCATGTCCCGCCGAAGATCGGCGAGTAGACCGTGCGGCCGTCGACCATCACGAGCAGCTTGTTCGAGAACTCCTGGAGGAAGCCGCGGACCGAGATCGCCCATCGGTTCGCGCCGATCCGGGCGACCTGCACGCCAGGCACGGTCCGGAGCGCCTCGGGCACGCTCGTGAACCCACCGCGGCGCAGATCCTCCGAGGTGATCACGTGCACGGAGGCGGGGGAGTCGAGCTTGCTCTGGGAACGCTTCGAGACCGACGTGACCTCGACGTTCATGAGGTCTTCGAGGCTGAGCTGCGTGAGGTCGCTCGAGGCCCGGGCGATGGCGATCGGGGCGGCGGCGCTCAGGACGGCCAGCAGCGCGGCCCATCCGGACCGTGCGGACCGTACGCGATCGGCGACTCGAACCATTCCCCACTCCCCCCGAGCGCGTCGGTCCCGGGCCGATGGGTTCGGGAATCGACAAGGCTGTTCATCGGAGGTCGTTCGGAGGGACTTGAGACGCCCGGCCCCGGGCCGCGTCGAGCGGGGTGCATCGGGGCCACATCCGCCCATCCCGTCTCGCTACGCCGCCGGAGTCGCCGGCATTTCACATCGAAACGCTCAGGCCCGCTGGCTCGAGACCGAGACCACCTCGCCGGTCATGTACGAGGAGTAGTCGCTCGCCAGGAAGACCATCACGTTGGCGACCTCCCAGGGCGCAGCGCCGCGCCCGAAGGCCTCCTTCGCCTCGAGCTCGTCGATCAGCTCCTGGGGCGTCGTCTTCACGAGGAAGGGATGGACCGCGAGACTCGGCGAGACGGCATTGATCCGCACCCCGTACTCGGCCGCCTCGAGCGCCGAGCAGCGGGTCAGGGCCATGACCCCGGCCTTGGCGGCGGCGTAATGCGCCTGGCCCTTCTGGGCGCGCCAGCCGAGCACGCTCGCGTTGTTCACGATCACGCCGGCGCGTCGCTCCATCATGTGGGGCAGCACGGCACGGGTCATGCGGAAGACGCTGTTGAGCGTGATGTCGAGGACGGCGTCCCATTGGTCGTCGGTCATGTCGACGATCGGCGTCTCGCCGCCGAGACCGGCATTGTTGATCACCACGTCGATCCGGCCCATCTCGTCGATCGCAGCCGCGACGAGCGCGCGCACGTCCGCGTCCTCGCGCACGTTGCACAGACGATGCCCGACGGGTCGCCCGCCGATCTCGGCCAGCTTCGCCGCCGCCTCGGCCGTCCGACGCTCGTGGATGTCGCTGATGAAGAGGCGGGCGCCCTCCTCGACACATCGCTGGGCCGTCGCGAAGCCGATCCCGGCCCCCGCCGCCGCGGTCATCAGGACGTTCTTGCCCTTCAGCAGGTCGTGGGCCGGCACGTAGTCCGGCGGCGACGGCTTCGTCGGTCGATCGCTCATGGGCTCCCTGTCTGGTGCGCGGCCGACGGCGGCCTAACGGGGCTCGCGCGGCATGCCGAGCACGCGCTCGGAGATGATGTTGCGCTGGATCTGGTTCGATCCGGCGTAGATGGTGTCCGAGCGCGTGAAGAGGAACATGCGCTGGAGCCGACCGAGGTCGTAGGGCTCGCCCTCTGCGATCTCCGCCTCGGGGCCCATCACGTCCATCGCGAGCTTGCCGAGATCGCGATGCCAGCTCGCCCAGAAGAGCTTCGAGATCGAGGCCGCGGGCGGCGGCTCGGCCCCCTCGTCCACGCCGGCGAGGGTGCGCAGCGCGTGGTAGCGCTGGATCCGCAGTCCCGACCAGGCCTTCGCGATGCGCTGGCGGACGAGGGGATCCTTCGCCTTCCCGTTGCGCTTCGCGATCGCGACGATCTCGTCGAGCTCGTTCTGGAAGAGCATCTGTTGGCCGAGGGTCGACGCGCCGCGCTCGAAGGCGAGCGTGCCCATCGCGACGGCCCAGCCGCCGTTCACGGCGCCGACGATGTTGTCCTTCGCCGTGCGGGCGTCGTTGAAGAAGGTCTCGCTGAACTCGGAGTCGCCCGTCATCTGGACGATCGGCCGCACCTCGACGCCGGGCTGGTCCATCGGGACGAGCAGGTAGGAGATGCCACGATGCTTGGGCTGCGCCGCAGGATCCGTCCGACAGACGACGAAGCACCAATCCGACCACTCGGCGCCCGAGGTCCAGACCTTCTGGCCGTTCACGATCCACTCGTCGCCCGAGAGCTCGGCGCGGGTCTGCACGCTCGCGAGGTCCGAGCCCGCACCCGGCTCCGAGTAGCCCTGGCACCAGACCTCGTCGCCGGACAGGATCTTCGGCAGGAAGCGCTTCTTCTGGTCGTCCGTGCCGAAGTGGATGACGGTCGGAGCGAGCAGGCCCTCGCCGATATGCCCGACGCGACCGGGGCCGCCGGCCCGGGCGTACTCCTCGTGGAAGATCATCTGCTGCGTGAGGGAGAGGCCGCGGCCACCGACCGCCTTCGGCCAGCCCACGCCGATCCAGCCATGGGCGCCGAGCAGCCGCTCCCAGGCGTGGCGCTCCTCGAAGAGGGCGTGCTCGTCGCCCGGGCCGCCACGACCGCGTACGACCTCGAACTCCCCGCGCAGGTGCGCTTCCAGCCAGCCCGCGATCTCGCGCCGGAAGGCCTCGTCCTCTTCGGTGAATCGCGCGTCCATCCCAGGGCACCTCGGGGCTCGGATCGTGGTTCCACTCGCACCGCCCGGCCGAGCCGATGCGGACCGCCTCGCGCAAGCAGGGGCGCGTCGGGGCCGCTGGACATTACGATACGACCCGACTCGTATGCAAGGATCCGAGCCCGGCTCTCCCCGGGGAACAGGCTCGAGGGCCCGGGCGACCGTGAATTCCCGGTCACGGGCTCGACTCGCTGACCCGTCCGGCGGGCTACCGTCGGCGCTTCCACCCGCGGGCGACCGCCAACCCACCGCCCGCAGCGAGGCAGACCATGATCGAGACCGCGACGCTCTGGCAGCTCGTAGAGGAGCGGGCCGAAGCCACCCCCGACGCCCGCATGGCCGTCGACGTCGAAGGCCGCGAGCTCACGTTCCGCGCCTACCGCGAGGCCTGCCTGCGCGCGGCCGGTGGCCTCGCGCAGCTCGGTGTGGGCCCCGGGCGGATCGTCTCCTGGATGTTGCCCACGCGCATCGAGTCGATGGTGCTGGTCGGCGCGCTCGCGCGGCTCGGGGCGATCCAGAATCCGATCCTGCCGATCTACCGCACGCGCGAGGTGCGCTTCATCGCGAACCAATGCCACCCCGCCCTGCTGGTCACGCCGCCCGAGTGGCGCGGCTTCGACTACCCGAAGATGGCAGCGGAGATCGCCGCGGAGCACGACGACCTGCGCACGCTGGTCGTCGACCGTTCTCTGCCCGAGGCCGAGCACGTGGCCCTCCCGCCGCCGCCCGCGCTGCTGCCGCCCGAAGAGCTGCCCGTTCGCTGGCTCTTCTACTCCTCCGGCACGACCGCCGATCCCAAGGGCGCCCAACACACGGATGCGTCGCTCTGGGCGGCCGCCAAGGGCATGAGCCTCGCCCTCGACATCCGTCCGACGGACCGCGTCGCCTTCGTCTTCCCCTTCACCCACATCGGCGGCATCAACTGGCTGCAGGCGAGCCTCGCCTTCGGCTGCTGTCACATCCTGATCGAGAGCTTCGCGGACCCCACGACGATGCCGACGCTCCGCAAGCACGGCGTGACTCTCGGCTCCGCCGGCACGGTGTTTCACGAGGCCTACCTCAAGGCCCATCGCACCTGCCCCGACCCGCCGCTCTTCCCCGAGATCCGCGCCTTCCCGGGCGGCGGCGCGCCCAAGCCGCCCAAGCTGCACTACGACCTCGTCGCCGAGATGGGCGGTGTCGGGATCATCTCCGGCTACGGCATGACCGAGGCCCCGATCCTCACCATGAGTCGGATCGACGACCCGAGCGTGAAGCTTGCCGAGACCGAGGGCCGCATCTCCCTCCCCGACGTCGATCTGCGCGTCGTAAAGAGCGACGGATCGGTCGCGGAGCCGGGGGAGGAAGGCGAGTTCCGATGCAAGGGGCCGCAGCTCTTCCGCGGCTACCTCGACGCGAAGCTCGACGAGGCCGCCTTCGACGAGCACGGCTACTTCCACACCGGGGACCTCGGCTACCTCGACGCCGAGGGCTACTGCGTCGTCACGGGGCGGCTCAAGGACGTGATCATCCGCAAAGGGGAGAACATCCCGGCGAAGGAGGTCGAGGACCTGCTCTACCAGCACCCGAAGGTCGCGGACGTCGCCGTGATCGGCCTGCCGGACCCGAAGACCGGGGAGCGATGCTGCGCCGTCGTGCAGTGCCGGGACGCGGCCGACCCCCTCGGCTTCGAGGAGATGCAGACCTTCCTGCGTGCCCAGCAGCTCATGGTGCAGAAGATCCCGGAGCAGCTCGAGCTGATCGACGCCGTGCCGCGCAATCCGACGGGCAAGATCCTCAAGCAGGAGCTGCGGAAGCGCTACGGGGCCTAGCGGATCGGCTCGACGGAGCGACGAGCGACCGGAGTGCTAGTCGTCCCGCCGCCGTAGGATCCCGTGCAGCGCGAGGTCGACGATCGGCCCCACCATCCTCGGCGAAGGCGTGCCGCCGCGGAAGAAGAGCGTGACCGAGATCGGTCCGACGACGAGATCCGCGGCGAGCCCGATGTCGACGTCGTCGGCGATCTCGCCGCGCTCGCGCGCGCGTTCGAAGATCCGCACGAAGGGCTCGCGACGACTGCGCGCGACCGGCTCGAGCAGCTTCGAGAGCTCGGGATTGTGCGCACGCTCGCCCGCGAGGCTCGGGAAGACGGCGCCCAGGGACGTCGCGTTGAAGGCCTCCAGATAGCGCTTCAACGTCTCCTTCAGATCGACCTCGAGGCTTCCACTGTCGACCTCTTCGAAGCCGGGCAGCTCTCCGAAGGCCTCGACGATCAGCGGCAGCTTCGAGGGCCAGCGTCGGTAGATGGTCGCCTTGCCGACGCCCGCGCGCTGGGCCACGCCCTCGACCGTGAGGCCGGAGAAGCCGACCTCGATCAGCAGCTCGAGGGTCGCGTCGAGGATCGCCTGATGGGCCTCCTCGCTGCGCGGACGCCCCGTGCTCGCGGACGGCGGCGGGGCGCTCCGGTCGGTCTTGTCGTCGCGCTCGGGCTGCGCCATCGCGGATCCCCGTCTCAGGCCGACCACGCACACGTGCGCGGGTACGACCGGGCCGGCGGTCGAGTCGTCGTGCCCCTGGAAGGCGGCCCGGCGAGGTCGACAGATGAGGCATTACGATACAATACGTCTCGTTATCATTCACGAGGCCCCACCCGCGGGCCCGGGGAGGCCGCAGGGCACCATGGTCGACTACAACCCCTTCTCCGACGAGGTCGTCAAGGGCGACCCCCTGCCGATCTACAAGCAGCTCCGGGACGAGGCCCCCGCCTACTACCTCGCGCAGTACGACACCTGGGCGCTGTCCCGCTTCGAGGACATCTGGAAGGCCTCGGCGGACATGAAGAACCTGACCGCCGCGAAGGGCACGACCTCCGCCCATCTGCTCACGAAGGTCCAGCCCGTCACCCCCATGATCAACAACATGGACGCGCCGGATCACACGCGCCTGCGCGCCGCCTTCCGCAAGCCCTTCGCCGCGCCCGAGGTGGCGAAGCTCGAGCCGATGATCCGACGCATCGCGAGCGAGCGGCTCGACGCGGCGAGGGACGCGGGTGGGCTCGACGTGATCCACGAGATGACGGCCCATGTCGCCGTGACCGTCGCCTGCACGATCTCCGGCCTGCCCGCCGAGGACGGCCCCTTCCTGAACGACCTCGTCTGGCGCTTCTTCAAGCGCGAGGAGGGGCACGACGGCGCGACCGAGGCCGGGCTCGAAGCGATGGCCGAGATGTTCGCCTACTTCCACACGAAGATCGCGGAGCGCCGGGCCGGCGCGCCGAAGGACGACGTGCTCCAGATCCTGCTCGAGTTCGAGCAGGACGGGGCGAAGCTCGACGACGACGCCCTCGCCTCGCATCTCGCGATGCTGATCATCGGCGGCTCCGAGACCTTCCCGAAGACCTTCGCCTCGATCGTGCGCCGGCTCTGGGAGCATCCCGACCAGCGGCAGATGTGCGTGGACGATCCCGCCCTCATTCCCGACGCCTACAACGAGGGGCTCCGCTACGACATGCCGACGCAGTTCCTGATGCGCCAGGTCAAGCGGCCCGTCGAGCTCGCCGGCGCGAAGATGACCGAGGGACAGAACATCATGTTCCTCTACCACTCGGGCAATCACGACGAGCGCGAGTTCCCCGACCCCGACCGCTTCGACATCCTGCGCCGCCCGCCGCGCATCCTGAGCTTCGGCTACGGGCCACACTCCTGCCTCGGCGTGAACACGGCGCGCCTCGAAGGACGCGTCTGCCTCGAGGAGCTGCTGCGCCGCGCCCCGCGCTACGAGGTCGAGCTCGATCAGGCGGAGCGTCTGCTGACGGAGTTCGTGCAGGGCTACTGGAAGCTGCCGATCCGCCTCTCCGCCTGAGCCCGGGCGACGCCACGCGATGAGCTCGAAGTTCGAGGCGACCGCCTTTCCCGACTCGCTCGCCGAGCGCGTGCGCGAGCTCGCCCGGACCCGACCCGACGATCCCGCCTACCTCGTCGACGATCGGGTCCTCGATTGGGTGGGCTACGACGCCGCGGCGGACCGGCTGGCGCGGGTGCTGCTCGGGATCGGTCTCGAGGCCGGCGACTGCGTGGCCGTCTGGCTGCCGGATGGCCCCGGCTTCCACATCGCCTATCAGGCGACGGAACGCGCGGGGCTCGTCACGCTCGGGCTCGGCGCGCGCTGCGGCGAGCGCGAGCTGGCCCACCTGCTCCGTCAATCGGGTGCGCGGACCCTCCTGAGCGCCGAGTCGATGGGCGGGACCTCGGCGCGGGAGATGGTCGCGTCGCTGCGGCGCGCGGGCATCCCGCTCGAGCATCATCTGATCGTCGAGCGCGACGCCTTCGTCGAGGACGCGATCGAGCTCGACGACCGGCCGGCGCCCCGGGCCTCGGCGAGCGCGCTCGAGGGTCGCGGCCTCTCCGCCTCGGCCATCTCCCTCTACAACACCACGTCGGGCACGACGGGCCTGCCCAAGATCGTCGTGCACGATCAGCTCCGCTGGCTCCACTTCAATCGCTTCGCCGTCGACGTCGGACACCTCCGTCCGGACGACGTGTTCATGAGCGTGCTGCCCGCGCCCTTCGGCTTCGGTCTCTGGACCGGTCACGTGACCCCGACCCTGCTCGGGGTGCCGACCGTCCTGCTGCGTCGCTTCGACGCGAATGCCGCGATCGAAGCCCTCCTGCGACATCGCGTGAGCGTACTGGCCGCCGTGTCGACCCAGTTCATCCTGATGCTCGAGACCGGCCGTCTCGAGCGCGAAGGCCTCGCCCTCCGCACGCTCTTCACCGGCGGTGAAGCCGTGCCCGAGCGACGCGCCCGGAGCTTCGAGGAGCGGACCGGCGCCTTCGTGCTGCAGTTCTACGGCTCGAACGAGACCGGCGCCGTGAGCGCGACGCGGCCCGAGGATCCCCCGACGAAGCGCCTCACGACGGCCGGACGACCGCTGCCCGAGATGAACCTGCGGCTCTTCGATGCCGAGGGACGGGACGTGACCGCAAGCGGCCAGGGGCGCCCCGGCGTGAAAGGGCCCGTCCTCGCGCGTGGCTACCTGAACGCGCCGGAGGCGACGGCCGAGCTCATCCGGCCGGACGGCTGGATGCTGCTCGGCGACTGGGTCGAGCTCGACGCCGACGGCTACCTGCGCGTCGTCGGGCGGACCGACGACATCATCATCCGGGGCGGCAAGAACCTCTCGGCCGCGGCGATCGAGGAAGGCGTCGCGGGGCATCCGGCCGTGGCACTCGTCGCCGCGATCGGCATCCCCGACGCGGTCTTCGGCGAGCGCGCCGCGGCCTACGTCGAGCTGCGCCCGGGGACGAGCCTCGACCTCGAGACGCTGAAGACGCACCTCGCGGCGACGGGCATCGCGCGAGAGCTCTGGCCCGAGGCCCTCGTCGTCCTCGACGCCCTGCCCCACAACGTCGGCGGGAAGGTGGCGAAGAGCGCGCTGCGCGAGGACGCCCTCGCCCGCTTCGGCGCCGACGACGAGGACGCGGTCCATCGCGCCCGCGCGGCCCGCCGTCCCTCGGACGATGCATGAGCGGCGCGATCGACCGGCTGCGCGAGACCACCTCCGAGCTGCGGGGCCGAGCGCTCTGGGTCGTGCTCGGCTGCCTCGTCTGCCAGATGGGCCTGGGCCTCACCTACGTGAAGGGCGGCCTCGCCGCCGACCTGATCGAGGCCCTCGGACTCACGCGTACCCAGTTCTCGACGGCGAACCTGCCCCAGCTCGCCGTGCAGGCGATCGCCTCGCCCCTGATCGGTCTGCTCGCCGTGCGCGTCGGCGCGCGCCGCGTGCTCGCCCTGTCCGCGGCCGCCTTCGCCGCCGTCTTCCTCTTCTTCTCGCGCATCGACGGCGTGGCCGGCTTCTACGTCGCGATCGCCGGCGTGGGCCTCTGCGCAGCCGGCATGGGCGACATCACCGTCGGCCACATCGTGAGCCTCTGGGTGCGCCGCAACCGCGGCCTCGCCCTCGGCATCGCCTACGCCGGGTCGAATCTCGGCGGCGGCGTGATGGCGATGCTGACGGGCTCCGTCGCCGCCAGCCACGGCTGGCGAAGCGGCCTGCTCGCCGTCGTCCCGGTCGCGCTCTTCGTCCTGCTGCCGGCCGCCCTCTTCCTCGTCCGCGAGCCGCGGGCCCGGGATGGCGTACGCGTGCCCGCTCGGTCCGGCGGCGAGCCGGGCGGCGCGATCGATGCGTCCGACGAGGCCCTCACGGACGCCGAGCGTGCCCTCGATCTGCGCGCGGCGCTGCGCACGCGCAGCTTCTGGATCCTGACCCTCACGCTGCTGAGCTTCTTCTTCTACTTCACGGCGATCCTCGACCACCTCGTCCTCTTCCTGGTCGAGAACGGCCTGCCCCAGGACGAGGCCCGCATGCGCTACGGCCAGGCGGTCGGGCTCGGGGTCGTGAGCAAGGTCGCGGGGGGATTCCTCGCCGATCGCATCCGCCACGACCGCGCGATCCTCTACGACTACGGCCTGCTCGCCGCGAGCTCGGTCGTGCTGCTCGTGATGCCCGGGCCCGGGCTCGTCCCGCTCTTCGTGCTGGCCTTCGGCTTCTCGCAGGCGGCGCGCGACGTGGTCTATCCGCTCGTCCTCGGGCATTGCTTCGGGGAGCGCTACATGGCCGAGATCTACGGCGCGATGACGCTGATGCTGCTGCCGGGGGGATTCCTCGGGCCGATCTTCGCGGCGGCGCTGCGGGATCGGCTGGGCAGCTACGACGTCGCCTTCACGACCCTCGCCGTGCTGAACGTCGCGGCCTTCGCCCTGCTCTTCCTGCTGCGCGACGAACGTGGTCGCCGGGCGATTCCCCGTTAGGCGTTCTCGGCGATCGCCTCCTCGAAGGACGCGCCTTCGGCGATGCGGCGACGGGCGGCGTTCAGCTGACGCGGCCGCTTGAAGCCGACGGCCGCCACGAGCTTGCCCTCGCGCCCGAACAGAGCGAGGAACCTGTCCTCGTCGATCGATCCCTGACAGACGTGCATCGCGTCGCCCTCGCGCAGCTCGCCCGCGATCGCGATGCGCAGGTCGAACTGATCGGTCCAGACGTAGGGCACGGGGGCGAAGTCCTCGGCCTCGCCGTGCACGATCCGCTTCGCGACGACCTCGGATTGCTCGACGGCGCTCGTCCAATGCTCGAAGCGGGGCCGCTCGGGATAGCGGGGATTGATCCAGCGGGCGCAGTCGCCGAGCGCGTAGACGCCCGCCCTCGCCGTACCTCCCGTGGCGTCGCAGAGGATGCCGTTGTCGAGCTCGAGCCCCGAGCCTTCGAGCCAATCGGTCGCGGGCGCGGCGCCGACGCCGACCACGACCAGCTCGGCCGGCACGACCTCGCCGTTCGAGAGTCGTACGCCCGAGACCCGTCCCGCGCCCTCGAAGCCCTCGACCCCGACGCCGAGATGGAAGACGACGCCCTCCTCGCGATGGCGCTTCGCGACGCGCTCGCCCAGCACGGGTCCCAGCCCACGGATCAGCGGCGCCGGCAGCGGCTCCACCACGCAGACCTCGAGCCCCTTCTTGCGGCAGCTCGCCGCGACCTCCATCCCGATGAAGCCCGCGCCGACCACGACGACCCGCGGCCCCTCGGCGATCGCCGCCCGCAGCCTCCGCGCGTCCTCCAGCGTACGCAGCTCGAGCACGCCCTCGAGATCCCGGCCGAAGGGCAGACGCCGCGCCCGGGCGCCCGTCGCGATCACGATCGCATCCGCCGCGATCCCGCTCCCGTCGGCCAGCTCGAGTCGGCGCTCCTTCGGGTCGAGTCGCTTCGCCGCCACGCCGAGACGCCACTCCGCCTCGAGCGCCTCGACACCGTTGCGCGCCAGGGCGAGCTTCTCCTCCTCCCAGTCGTCGACCAGGAATTGCTTCGAGAGCGGCGGTCGGTCGTAGGGCAGCCCCTCCTCGGCTCCGATCACCGTGATCCCCCCTGCGAACCCCTCCCGGCGCAGGGCCTCGACGATCCGCAGGCCCGCGAGCGAGGCCCCCACCACGGCGACGTGTTCCGCCTTCGACATCCACGACTCCCTCGACGCCCCGCGCGAGGGCGACACTCGATCCCACGACGCCGCTCTCGCGCGCCGGGGCGACACTCGATTCCGCGACTCCGCTATCGCGCGCCGGGGCGACGTTCGAATCCACGACGCCGTCACCGCCACACGATGGCCCGCCGCGTCGGGCCCCGACCACCGGATCCACACGCGAGGCCGAGCGGGCCGGGGAGGATAGGCGATCCGGAGGCGCTCCCCAGCCGGTCACGGGAATCGCTGGCCGCCCCGCAAGGCCTCTGCGATCCTCCCGGCCGCCCGCCGACCCCCTCCGCCGACCGAGCGGATCGTCGGGGGCGGGCGCGAGCGGGACGATCGCGGATGCGACGCGTGACCCGGAATCGAGAGGAGCGACGATGCAGTTCTGGCAGGCCCTGCCCTTCACCCATCCCGACGAGATGATGGAGCTCGCACCGGTCTGCGAGGAGGCGGGCTTCGAAGGCATCATGCTCGCCGACCATCTCTTCGCGCCCGAGCACTACGACTCCCGCTACCCCTACGACGCGAGCGGCGAGCCGCCCTTCGATGCGGAGACGCCCTTCCCCGAGTGCTTCGCCACGATCGCAGCACTCTCCCAGGTGACGACCAGGCTGCGTTTCCTGGTCAACGTCTACATCCTGCCCCTGCGGCACCCGATCGAGATCGCCAAGGACCTCTCGACGGCGGCGATCTTCTCGAAGAACCGGACCGTGCTCGGCTTCGGTGCCGGCTGGCTGCGCGAGGAGTTCGAGATCATGGGCGTCCCCTTCGCGCGTCGCGGCGAGCGCATGGACGAGCAGATCCCGATCATCCAGCGTCTGCTCGCCGGCGAGGTCGTCGAGGCCCGGGGCGAGTTCTACGAGTTCGAAGCCCTGCGCATGCGCCCCACACCGACCGCGAAGGTGCCGATGTGGGTGGGCGGCATGAACAAGGCGGCGCTGCGCCGGGCCGGCCAGTTCGGCGATGGCTGGACGGGTGCGGGCACGACCTTCGAGCAGACCGTCGAGCTGCTCGAGGAGCTCCGGGTGCAGCGCAAGCGCTTCGGCCGGGAGAACGAGCCCTTCGACTGCCTGATTCCGCTGACGGAGCCGCTGCCGCCGGAGAAGATGGGGCGGCTGATCGAGCTCGGCATGACGGGCACCGTCAGCTGGCCCCTCTCGTTCCAGCTGCCGCCGAATCCGACGCTCGAGGACAAGAAGGCAAAGCTGCGGGAGCTGGGCGAGACGATGATCCGGCCGGTGAACGGCTGAGCTCGGCCTAACGTTCCGGAACGGATCCCCAGCCGCGATCGTGGGGCGCCATCAGCTGCGACTCGAGCTGCATCCGGGTGTGCAGCCAGCGTCCGTCGACCCGGGCGTACTCGTCGTGCTCGACGCCCACCATCCACATCGCGCGCCCCTCGAGCGTGGTGATCATCGCCAGCACGTCCCAGGTCCCGCGCGCACGATCGCCCGAGACCACGATCTCGGGCTTCACGAAGAAATGCCACGAGTAGTGCAGCGTCGGCCTCCGGAAACGCTCGCGGATCGCCGCCCGTCCCTCGGCGCGCCCCAGCGCACCGCCGCCCTCCCAGACGGCATCCGGCGTGAAGAGGGCGGCCAGCTGCTCCGCCACCTCGTCGATCTCGGGCTGGGCACGTGGACCGCGACGCGTGTAGCGCGCGTCGGCGAGCGCGCCGTAGCGGCTCTTGAGGTCGAGGATCGCGGCATGCGCCTCGGCCGCCGCGACCCGCTCCTCGAGGGCGGCCAACCGCGCTGCGACGTCCGCATCGTTCCCCATCCCGGCTCCCACCCTCGATCCCTCCTCGCCGACCGGGTCCGACTGCCCCGGCCACGGGACATCGGCTAGCCTCGACCCGGCCGCCTCTCGGCGAGCCTCGCGCATCCTCGGCCAGCCCCGCAACGGCTTCGCCTCACGGCGAAGAGTCCGTGCAAGCAGGCAGGACGACGCCCGGTCCCGAGATGCCGTCCGCCACGCAACCCGGAGATCGGACAGAACGCCCATGCCCCCGTCGCAAGGCCCGCTCGCCGGCCTCCGCATCGTCGACCTCACGACCATGGCCTCGGGCCCCCTCGCCACCTCGATCCTCGCCGATCAGGGGGCCGACGTGATCAAGGTCGAGGCGCCGGGCACGGGCGACGGACTGCGCCGGATCGGTCCGAGCCGGGGCGGCCTCTCCGCCCTCTTCCTGAGCCTGAACCGCAACAAGCGCTCGATCGTCATCGATCTCCGCGAGCGGCGCGGCGTCGAGCTGCTCGATCGTCTCGTCGCGGGCGCGGACGTCTTCGTGCAGAACTTCCGTCCCGGCGCCGTCGACCGCATGGGGATCGGCGCCGCGCGCTACCGCGCGATGCATCCCGAGCTGATCTACGTCTCCGTCAGCGGCTTCGGCGAGCGGGGGCCGATGGCGAGTGGACCCGTCTACGACTCGGTCATGCAGGCGTACTCGGGCGTGGCCATGCACCAGGCGGATCTCGAGACGGGCGAACCGTCGTTCATCCGCAGCACGGTCTGCGACAAGGGCACGGCGATCCAGGTCGCCCAGCTGATCACGTCGGCGCTGTTGGCGCGGGCGCTCGGTCGCGGTGGGCAGCACGTGCGCGTCTCGATGCTGCACGCGAGCCTGGCCTTCCTGTGGCCGGACGGGATGCAGAACTACGCACTGCTGGGCGAGGGGGTGTCGGCGCCCTATCTCAAGAGCGCGCTGCCCATGGTCCGCGCGACCCGCGACGGCTTCATCAGCATCAGCTTCATCCAGGATCGCGAGTTCGAGAGCCTCTGCCGCGTGCTCGGGCGCGAGGAGCTCGCGAGGGACCCGCGTTTCGCCACGGCGGATCCGCGAGCCCGTCACGCGCGCGAGCTGCAGGGGCTGCTCGACCCGACGCTCCGCGCGCACACGACGGCGGAGCTGGCCCGGCGGCTGCGCGAGGCGGACGTGCCCTTCGCCCCGATCAACGACCCGGCCACGATCCACGACGACGAGCAGGTGCGCGCGAACGACCTGCTCTTCGAGATGGACCATCCGCTCGCGGGCGCACTCCGTCAGCCGAGACCACTCGGCGATTTCGAGGGGACGCCCCTCTCGGTCCGCCGGGGCGCGCCGGGGCACGGCGAGCACAGCCGCGAGATCGCCGCGGAAGCGGGCCTCGCCCCGGCCGACATCGACATGCTCGTCGAGGCCGGCGTACTCGTCCCGCTCGCGCGCGACTGACGCCGCCCCACCGCTCGCCGCGCCGCCCGCCCGGCGCGTGCCGGCGCCGTCCGACCCGCCGTGCCGCGAGGCCGCGTGTCAGTCGAGCACCTGCCTCGCCACGAGCTCCGAGAGCGCGCGCTCGTCGTACCACGACATCTGGAGCTGCTTCGCGCGGCGGAAGTAGAGCTGGATGTCGTACTCGATCGTGAAGCCGACGCCGCCCCAGACCTGCTGACAGGTCGCCGTCAGATCTCGGAAGGCGCCACACATGAAGAGCTTGGCCATCGGCGCGAGCGCCGAGACGTCCTTGCCGACCGAGCGACTCCAGGCCGCCTCGTAGACGACGTTGCGGCCGCCCTCGATCGCCGTCGCGCCGTCCGCCAGGTAGTGCGAGATCGCCTGGAAGGCGCCGAGCGGCTTGCCGAACTGCTCGCGCGTCTTCGCGTAGTCGACGGTCATCTCGAGGGCCGCCGAAGCACCGCCCGCCGCCTGGGCGGCCGCGAGCACGATCCCGTCGAGCATGACCGCGTGCCAGGTCGCCCAGCCCGAGCCGGGTGCACCGACCCGGTCGGACACGGCCACCCGCACGCCGTCGAGGTCGACCCGGAAGGTCGTCTCGGAGCCGAGGTTCTGGCGCTGGGAGATCGCGACACCGGCGGCCTTCGGGTCGACGAGGAAGAGATCGATCGCCTCCTCCGCGTCGCCGGTCCGCGCGAGGACCAGGAGCCGCGTCGCCGCACCGGCGAAGCTCACGTGCAGCTTCGACCCGCGCAGGACGAAGCCGTCGCCCGAAGGCTCCGCCCGAAGCTGCACGCCCTTCGCCAGATAGCCGCTCCGGGGCTCGAGCCAGGCGGGCGTGAGGATGGCCTCGCCGCTCGCGATGCGCGGCAGCCACTCGCTCTTCTGGGTCTCGCTGCCCGCCCGCTCGATCGCGCCCGCGCAGAGCACGGCCGAGACGAAGTGCGGCGTCGGCGCGAGCACCCGACCGAGCTCCTCGTAGAGGATCGCCGCCTCGAGCAGGGTCTGTCCCTGCCCGCCGAGGGCCTCCGGAATCAGGATCCCGACCAGGCCGAGCTCGACGAGCTGCTTCCACAGCTCGTCGGGATAGCCCTTCTCGTCGTTCTCGAGCGCGCGCACCACCTCGACGGGCGAGTACTCGGCGCAGACGTTCCGCACCATGTCGCGCAGCATGTCCTGCTCTTCGGAGAAGTCGAGATCCATCTTCCGGGTCCTCCGGCGCGGCTCGCGCCGTCGCGTCGATCAGGGCTTCCAGTCGTCTCCAGCGAGCGACCAGGGATTCACGTCCGCGCTCTCGGGCACGGCGATCCGCGCCTCGCAGCTCACGCAGCTCTTCGTCCCGGCCGTCAGCTCGATCGCGACGTCGACGAAGCCCACGCCCTTCGCGCCGGCCGACGTGCCCGTCACCTTGCCCGCGAAGCGCATGGTGTCGCCCGGGTAGACCGAGTCCTTCATGCGGAACTTGATGCGGCCGAGCCGCCCCTTCGGCCCCGTCCAATCCGTCAGGTAGCGCTCGAACCAGGCGGCCAGGTTCGGCGTGTTCATGATGATGTCATCGAGACCGTTGCGCTCGGTGGCGAACTTGTAGTCGTGGTGCTGGGGACGCCAGTCACGGCTCGCCATGGCGCCCAGGACGACCGTCACGGGCTTCACGAGCTTCTCGAGGACGGGCAGATCCATCCCTTCCTTCACGTCGCGCATCAACAGATTCGCGGCCATGTCTTCTCTCCTTCGATGTCGGACGCGCCTCTGCGCGCCGTGGGTCGACGGGGCGCACGCGCCGCCCGTCGCGCGACCTCAGCCGCGGTTGTATCCGAAGCCCGTGTAGCGCTCCTCGGCGCAGAGCTCGCCCTTCTGGTTCACGACCTTCACGCCGAACTCCCAGAAGCGACCCGTACCCAGCTTCGTCGTCTTGAGCGGCGAGACCGAGTAGAGGATCTGGGTCGTGGTCAGCTCGTCGCCCGGCCGGATCGGCACGCCGAAGACGATCGTGTTGTCGCTCATGACGGCCTCGGGCAGCCCGAGCTTCTCCTTCAGGTCGAAGTGCAGCTGGAGCGGCACCGCGGGCTCGGTCCGCCCCGGCGACCAGTCGTGCGGCCGGAACCAGACCGACACCATCGTCGGCGGCGTGATGAAGCCGCCCGTCAGCTCCTTCGCGACCTTCTCGTCCCAATAGAGCGGGTTGCCGTTCTGGGTCGCCGACATCGTCGTGAGCACGTAGCCCATCTCGATCGGGAACTCCGTCTTCTCCTCGTACCGCGCCTGCCCGATCCAGGATTGGACCTCGGCGGGCAGATCGTCCGCGGACTGCGCTGCCATCCTCGTCTCCTTCGTATGCGGATCCCGCTCGGATCCTCGGTTCCTGCCTCGCGATCCGTCGGACCGCTCACATCGTCCTGCCGCCCGGCACGGCCTCGGCCCGCGCAACGGGCGCGCCGCCGAACCCCCGACCTACTCGACCGCCCCGCTCGCGAGGAGCGCGTCGATCTCTCCCGAAGAGAGTCCCGCCTCGGCGAGCAGTCCTCGGCTGTCGGTCCCGTCGTCGACCCGCACCGCGTGCCGCGGCTGGCTCCGGACACCCCCCGCCAGGATCGGCGAGACCTGCTCGAAGACGCCGTGCTCGGCGTGCTCGGCCTCCATGAAGACGCCACGCGCCCGCCAATGGGCGTCCTTCGTCACCTCGGGAATCGTCAGCACGGGCGCGACACAGGTGTCCTGGCCCGGCAGCTCGGCCGTCCACTCGTCACGGGTCCGCCGCTTGAACGCCTCCCGGAACGCGGCCCGGATCTCGTCCTGCTTCGCATCGTCGTATTGATGTCCCGCGTACTCCGGATGCCCGAGCAGCTCGCAGAGGTTGCGGTAGAAATGCGGCTCGATCGCGCCGACGGACATCCACTGCCCGTCGCTCGTCTCGTAGAGGTCGTAGAACGCATAACGTCCCGTGAGCAGCACCTGCCGCGGCCCGGCGACCTCGCCCGTCGCGAGATACTGGTCGATCGAGAGCGCCATCAGCGAGAGCATGCCCTCGGCCGCCGACACGTCGAGGAAGCTCCCCTCCCCCGTCGTCGATCGCTTCACGAGCGCGGCCAGGATCGAGAGCACGGCGTGCATGCCGCCGCCGGCGCTGTCGGCGATCGTGGCACCCGGGACCGGCGGCCCGCCGTCGGCCCGCGGCTCCGCGCAGGCGAGGCAGCCGGACATCGCCTGGTAGTTGATGTCGTGTCCCGCCCAGCCCGAGGCCGGTCCGTCCTGCCCATAGCCCGAGGTCGAGCAGTAGACGATGCGCGGATTCCGGGCGCGCATCGCCTCGAAGCCCACACCCAGCCGATCGACCACCCCCGGTCGGAACGACTCGATCACGACGTCGGCCTTCTCGGCCAGCTTGAGCAGGGCCTCGCGCCCCGCATCGGCCTTGAGGTCGAGGCGCATGTGCTCGAAGCCGCGGCCCGCGCCGTAGGTGTGGTAGACGGGCTTCGTCTGCAGGCCGCCCTTCTTCGAGACCGGCGCGATCATCACGACCCGCGCGCCGTAATCCGCGAGCATGCGGGCCGCGCGCGCGGCGGGACCGACGGCCCCGAGGTTCAGGATCGTGACGCCCTCGAGCAGCGGGCTCGTCGATGCGCTGGGGGGTGCCAAGCGTGCGATCTCCGTGCGCGTCGCCGCGGCCGGCTCGGCCGGGGCGATTGTCGGGAAGCGAGCCCTTCGGGCTCAGAAGTTCTTGGGGAGTCCGAGAGCGCGTCGCGCGATGATGTTCTTCTGGACCTCGGAGGTCCCGCCGCCGATCGTGTCGACGACCGTGTAGCGGTAGGAGCGCTCGTAGCGGCCGTTGACCGGGGCCTCGGGCTGGTCGGGCTTGAGGGCGGCGTCGGGGCCGATCAGGTCGAGGGCGGCGTTCGCGATGCGCTGGCCGAGCTGGCTCTGCCACATCTTGTACATGGCGGCCTCCGTCGTCGGCACGCGGTCCTTGAGCGCCTCGCTGATCACCTTGCGCTGGAGCTTGCGGGCGACCTCGAGGTCCGCACAGAGCTTCGCGATCGTCTTGCGCACGACCGGGTCCTTCGCGAGCGGCTCGCCGTCGAGGGTCGCCTCGCGCACGTACTCGATCAGTCCCTTGAGCTTCATCTCGACGGGCCCGACCGGCAGCATCGCGAAGCGCTCGAGATCGAGGGCCTCGCAGATGTAGGTCCAGCCCTCGCCGACCTGGCCCACGACGTGGGAGTCGGGCACGAAGACGTCGTTGAAGAAGACCTCGTTCGTGCGCTCGTCGCCGATCGTGTAGGTCGGATGGATCTCGAAGCCCGTGTGGTTCATCGGGATCAGGAAGAGCGTGATGCCCTTGTGCTTGTGCTCGCTCGTACGCGCGCCGACCCAGTACCAGTCCGCGAAGTGCGCGGAGGTCGTCCAGATCTTGTGTCCGTTCAGCACCCAGCCGCCGCGGGCATCGTCGTGCACCGCCTTGAGCTGCATCGAGGCCGCATCCGAGCCCGCCTGCGGCTCCGAGTAGCCGATCGCGAACTCGATCTCGCCGCGGATGATGCGCGGCAGGAAGTACTCCTTCAGCTCCTCGTTGCCGTGGCGGATGATCGTCTTGCCGACGATGCCGACGCCCTTGCCGGGCTGCGGCGCGCCGAAGCGGGAGAGCGCCTCGGTCAGCAGGAAGTCGTAGATGCCCGAGCGTTCCTGCCCGCCGTATTTCTTGGGCCAGGACATCCCGAGCCAGCCCTGCTCCGCGAGCTTGCGCATGAAGGCGCGCTTGGCCGGGGTCTCGACGGTCTGCGAGAGATGCTCGGGATTCGAGTCCATCACCTCGGGCGAGCGGTTCGCCTCGAGGAACGCGACGACCTCCTGCTCGAAGGTGATCTCGTCCGGATGCAGATCGAAGTCCATCGTCGCGCTCCTGCTCGGGGTGGATCGCACGGGACCGACCGCGAGGAGGCGGGCGGACGCGACGGGCGATCGAGCAATAACGATACGCTCCGTCTTGAAAGGTGTAAAGGGCCCGGGCCCCGCCCGCGCACACCGATCCGGGTCCGGTCAGCCCCCGCCGCCGGGATCCCCGAAGCGCGCTTGCAGACGTCGCATGCCGGCGATCCAGCGGTCGATGTCCTGACCCTTGCGCGCGTAGTAGGTGCGCACGCTGGGATGGGGCAGGATCAGGAACTGCTCCGCACGCAGGCCCTCGACCGTCGCCTCGGCGAGGTCATCGGGCTCGAGCATCCCGTCGAGCCCGGCGACGCCGCCGTTCTCGATGCCCGCCGTCATGTTCGTGCGCACCGCCTGGGGACAGAGCGCCGAGACCTTGATGCCGCGATCGCCGTAGGTGATCGCGAGCCACTCGGCGAAGCCGACGGCGGCGTGCTTGGTCACGGCGTAGGGCGCCGAGCCGATCTGCGAGAGGAGACCCGCCGCCGAGCAGGTGTTGAGGAGGTAGCCCTCGCCGCGCGCGAGCATCGAGGGCAGCACGGCGTGGGCCGCGTGGACGTGGGCGAGGACGTTGATCCGGTAGATGCGCTCCCAGGCGTCGACCCCGACCTCGGGTCCGCCCTCGATCAGGATCCCGGCATTCGACACGAAGAGGTCGATCGGCCCCTCTGCCGCCTCGACCTCGCGCACGAGCGCAACCATCGCGTCCCGGTCGCCCACGTCGAGCGCGCGCGCCGTCCCGCCGATCGCCTCGGCCACGGCCCTCGCTCCGACGCCGTCGAGGTCGACCACCGTCACGTGGGCGGCGCCTTCCCGGACGAAGCGCTCGCACAGCGCCCGGCCGATCCCGTGTGCGCCGCCCGTCACGACGACGTTCCTGCCTGCGAGCTCCACGCGCTGCCCCCCGTCTGCGGCGTCGAAGCGTACCACCGCCCTGTGATAGCGTCCGCGCCATGAGCTGGAAGCCCGAGGTCGACGAGATCGAACGACGACGCGCCCGCGCCCTCGAGATGGGTGGCACCGAGGCGGTCGCAAGGCATCACGAGCGCGGCCGTCTGACCGTGCGCGAGCGGATCGTCCGCCTCGTCGATCGCGACAGCTTCCGCGAGCGCGGCCAGATCGCAGGTCGGAGCGAGGCCCCGGACGGGTCCGACTTCGAGCCGACGGGCGTCGTGCTCGGCACGGCCCGCGTCGAAGGCCGACCCGTCGTCGTCTGCGGCGACGACTTCACGATCCGCGGCGGCGCCTACACCCAGGCGAGCCTGAAGAAGGGGCTCTACGCCGAGGAGCTCGCGATCAAGCGACGCATTCCGCTCGTGCGGATGCTCGAGGCGGGCGGGGCCTCGATCGACGGCTCGAGCACGGGCACCCGCGGTCGCTCGGGCTACGACTGGACGGCGCCGCCGATGATGAACGTGCTCTCGATGCAGAGCCTGCAGGCCGTCCCGGTCGTGTGCGTCGCCCTCGGTCCCTGCGCGGGCTTTCCGGCGGGCCGGCTCGTGACGTCGCATCTGTCGATCATGACGAAGGACTCGTCCCAGGTGCTGACGGGCGGTCCGGCCGTCGTCGCACATGCGATGAAGGAGAACCTGACGAAGGAGGAGCTCGGGTCGGCCAAGATCCACGGCCGCAACGGCATGGTCGACAACGTCGCCGACGACGAGGAGGACGCGCTGCGCCAGGTGCAGCAATTCCTCTCCTACCTGCCGAGCCACGTCGGCGAGGCGCCGCCCTTCTTCGACGTAGGCGACCGCGCGAGTCGTGCCGAGGAGGCGCTGCTCGAGATCGTGCCGCGGGAGCGAAGGCGCGCGTTCAAGATGCGCAAGCTGATCGAGCTCGTCTTCGACGGGCGCAGCTTCTTCGAGATCGGCAAGCTCTGGGGTCGCAGCCAGATCACGGGCCTCGCCCGCCTCGACGGGCATCCGGTCGGCGTGCTCGCGAACGACTGTCATCACGATGGCGGATCGATGACCGCGGACGGGGCGGCGAAGATCCGCCGCTTCGTCGAGCTCTGCGATCTCTTCCACCTGCCGATCGTCTCCTTCGTCGACGAGCCGGGCTTCGCGATCGGCCTCGCGGCGGAGAAGGCGGGCACGATCCGGGCGGGCATGAACGCGATGTTCGCCGTTCTGCAGAGCTCCGTGCCGTGGTTCGCCTGCGTCGTGCGGCGCAGCTATGGCGTCGCCCAGGGCATCCATCTCGGGCCGGGGGCGACGGTCGTCGCGTGGCCGTCCGCGATGAGCGGGGCACTTCCCGTCGAGAGCGGCGTCGCCCTCGCCTTCCGGCGCGAGATCGAGGCGGCGCCGGATCCCGACGCCCGCCGCGCCGAGCTCGAGGAGGAGATGGCCCGGGCGCAGTCGGTCCTGCCGCGGACCGAGGAGTTCGGCGTGCACGACCTGATCGACCCGCGCGAGACCCGCCCGCGGCTCTGCGAGTGGATCCGCGAGGTCCAGCACGAGGTCGCGGCCCACGTCGCGGCGGGGCCGCCGCGTTATTCGATCCGGCCCTGAGGCACGATCGGCATTCATCAGCGAATCCCGGCGACGGCGGGAATCCGGGCTCGATCCCGCCTACCGCCCCTCGAACTCCGGCTTGCGCTTCTCGGCGAAGGCCGCGACCGCCTCGACGTAGTCGTCCGTGAGCGCACCCCGGACCATCCGATCCGCCTCGTAGCGCAGGCAGGTCTCGAGATCGGCCTCGAGGGCGCGATTCAGGTTCGCCTTCATCCATCGCGTCGCGATCGGCGGCCCGGCGGCGATCCGCGCCGCCAGCCCGAAGGCCTCCTCCGCCAGCTGCTCGGCCGGTACCACCCGATTGAAGATCCCGAGCTCCAGACAGGTCGCGGCGTCGACGCGATCCGCCGTGAAGTAGATCTCGCGCGCCTTCGCCGGCCCGACGAGCTGCGTGAGGAACCACGTCCCGCCGTAGTCGCCCGAGAGGCCAAGACGCAGGAAGGACGTGATGATGAAGGCCTTCTCGGACGCGACCCGCAGGTCGCACGAGAGCGCGATCGAGCAGGCCGCACCGGCCGCCGCGCCCGGAAGTGCTGCGATCGTCGGCTTCGACGAGCGATGCAGCATGCGCGGCAGCTCGTGCTCCCAGCGCAGCTGACGCTGGCGATCCTCCATGACCGGCGGCTTGCCTTCCTTCTGCATCCGCTTCGTGTCGCCGCCCGCGGAGAAGGCCGTCCCCGCGCCCGTGAGCAGCAGGCAGCCGACCCCGGGATCGTCCTCGAGAGCCCGCACGAGGCAGTAGATCGCCTCCTTCATGTCCATCGTGAGGGCATTCTTCGCCTCGGGCCGATTGAACGTGATCGTGGCGACGCGCTCGCGCACCTCGCAGAGCAGCTCCGGCGTCCCCGTCTCCCGCATCGTCCCGTCGCCCATCCCGCCTCCCCGGCTGCCTGCCCGATCACCACGGCGTCCGCCGACCGCCCCGCCTCGGTCCCTGCGCTCGCGCAGTATCCGACGCGTCCGCCTAGCGTCCTCGATACCGCGGCGCCCGCCCCTCGGCCCGCGCCGCCTTCATCTCGGCGTAGTCCGCCGTCTCGTAGATCGCCGTCATGCCCATCGACTCCTCCTGCATCATCCGCTGCGGCAGGGGATTCGCGACGCGCGAGAGATTGCGCCGGAACATCTTCACGGCGAAGGGCGGGCTCGCCGCGATCTCGCGGCAGATCGTCATCGCCGTCTCGTCGAGCGCCGCATCCGGCACGACCCGGGAGACGACGCCGTGCCGGAGCGCCTCCTCCGCGTCCATCGGCCGGCCCGTGAGTGCCAGGTCCGCGATCAGTCCGTGCCCCGCCATCTGGAAGAGCCGCGCCGTGCCGCCCGAGTCCGGGATCACCCCGTGCTTGATCTCGGGCAGGAGCATCTTCGCGCTCTCCCCCGCGATCCGCATGTCGGCGAGCAGCGCCCGCTCGAAGGAGCCGCCGATCACCCAGCCCTTGAGTGCCACCACCATCGGCACGGGCAGCGTGAAGAAGAGCTGGGTGCGGCGATGGCCCCGCTCGATGAACTCGAAATTCGTGATGTCCTCGCTGCGCACGCCGATCTGCGTCGTGTCGCGGCCCGAGGAGAAGCTCTTGCCCTCGCCCCGCCAGAGCACGACCCGCAGGTCCGTGCGGCCATGGATCTCCTCGAGGGCGTCGAAGAGCTGGGCGTCCATCTCGTCGTTCGCGGCGTTGTGCTTGTCGGGGCGGTCGTTCGTGAGCACGGCGATGCCGTCCTCGATCTCGAGTCTGATCAGACGCTCGGCCATCGCTTCCCTGCTCCCTCTCGCACCGACTGGACATCCACGAGTCGCCAGGGCGTACCCGTCGAGCCGAAGGGGTCGGCCCGTCTCGAGCCCCCTCGCCGCGCGTCGCGGAAGGCTATCATGGCGCGCCCCGTCTCGCGGCCCGATGCGCGGACGAGGAAGCCCTCTCGTACGCGTCGTCGCATCGCGGCGCTCGAACCCGACACGAAGGAGATCGAAGATGGGCCTGCCCGCACCGCCCGCCGTCGGCGCGAACGCGCTGCCGCTCGGCACCTACGACGGCAAGACCGTGGTCGTGACCGGAGGCGGAACGGGCCTCGGCAAGGCGATCGCCGTCGAGTTCGCCCGCCTCGGCGCCTCCGTCGCGATCCTCTCCCGAGGCGAGGAACATCGCGCCGCCGGGCTCGCCGCCGTCGAGGCCGTCGGCGGCAAGCACGCGGCGCTGCCCTGCGACATCCGCGACCCCGAGGCCGTCGCCGCCGCCTTCGACGCCGTGACCGAACAGCTGGCCCTCCCCGACGTGCTCGTGAACAACGCCGCCGGCAACTTCCCGGTTCCGGCCGAGGACATGAGCCCGAACGCCTGGCGCACGGTGACCGACATCGTCCTGAACGGCACGTTCTACTGCTCGCGGGAGTTCGGCCGCCGCCACATCGCCGCCGGCACCCCGGGCAGCATCATCAACATCGGCGCCGCCTACGCCTGGACCGGCGGCCCGGGCTTCGCCCACTCCTCCGCCGCCAAGGCGGGCGTGAAGAACATGACCGAGACCCTCGCCGTCGAGTGGGGCCCCTACGGCATCCAGGTCAACGGCCTCGTCCCCGGCCTCTTCCCGCACGACGACGAGACGGCCAACATCCGCTCCGTGCCCGACCGTCGCAAGAGCGAGGCACTCCGCTGTCCGGGTCATCGCGTCGGCCAGCCCCACGAGCTCGGCTGGGCCGCGACCTTCCTCGCGTCGCCCTTCGCGAGCTTCATCTCGGGCCATACGCTCGTCGTCGACGGCGCGAACTGGCAGCGCCGCGCGATGCTGATGCCCGAGTTCGTGCCGATCCGCGAGCAGATGGGCAAGGGGCCCTTCGATCCGAATCCGCCGAAGAAGAAATGACCCGCGCGGCGGCGGGCCGTCCTCGCATGCCCCGCTCTTCCCTGCGCCGGCCGGACCGGCGACGCCCCCTCAGCCAGGAGCTCCGATCATGACCGAACGCCCCGTCCTGTTCCGCCTCGAGCGCGATGGCGAGATCGCCACCATCGTCCTCGACAACCCGAAGAAGCTGAACGCCTGGAGCTGGGAGTCGGCGCGCCAGATCTCGGCGATCGCCGACGACCTGCGCTTCGACGACTCGGTGCGCGTCGTGATCGTGCGCGCCGAGGGCCGCGCCTTCTGCGCCGGCGTCGACCTCGGCATGCCCGAGGACCGCATCACGGGCCGCTCGCCCGCGGAGAAGGTGCGCAACTACTACGAGAAGTTCCGTTGGGTGCACGAGCGCTTCAAGGTCTTCGCGCATCTGCCCCAGCCCGTCCTGATGGCGATCCACGGCTACTGCCTCGGGGCCGGCCTCGAGGTCGCCATGATGGGCGACATCCGGATCGCGGCGGACGACGCGCAGTTCGCGCTGCCGGAGCCGAAGGTCGGCGTCTCGATCGACGCCGGCGGCGACATGCGCCTCGCCCACGAGATCGGCGCGGGCTGGACGAAGCTGCTCGCGATGACCGGCCGCCGGATCGACGCGCAGACGGCGCTGCGGATCGGCATCGTGCAGGAGGTCGTGCCGAAGGACGAGCTGATCCCCCACGCGCGGGCGCTGGCGGCGGAGATCGCGAAGAACGCGCCACTCGCCGTGCAGGGCATCAAGCGCACGATCAACTACCGCGCGGAGCAGGGCCTCGGCGAGGCGATGCAGTTCGAGGCGGCGAGCGCGGCGGTGCTCTTCACCTCGGACGACATGCAGCTCGGCTACAAGGCGATGGCCGCCAAGGAAGACGCGAACTTCGAGGGCAAGTAGCGCCGTCTCGGGTCCGCGCCGCGCTCGCGCAGCGAGCGCGGGGGCTCTGCGAGCCGACTCAGCGAGAGGCCGGAATCGGGGGCTCGCTGCCCGCGACCCGGACGTGGTGCATCACGCGCGCGTGGCGCGGGTCGAAGCCCTGGGCGCGATGGATCATCGTGCGGTTGTCCCAGATCAACACGTCGCCCGCACGCCAGCGATGGCGGTAGACCGCGCCCTCGTGCGTGGCGACGGCGACGAGGCGTGAGACCAGCGCCCGACCGCGCGCCTCGGGCCACCCCTCGACGCCGCCCATGTGCTCGGCCACGTAGAGCGAGGTCCGTCCGCTCTCGGGATGCCGCCGCGCGATCGGGTGCAGGCGGACCGGGAAGTCGACGCGCGGGTCGCTCGAGATCGGCTCCACGCTCGCCGGATCCGCCTCGGATCGATAGGCCGATCGGTAGTCGTGGATCCCGTTCAGCCCGAGGAGTCCCTTCCGGTCTTCGCCAGACAGCGTCTGCCAGGCGCGCTCGAGGCTTGCGAAGAACGTGTCGCCTCCGGTCTCCGGCACGACGACGGCGGTGAAGATCGAGAAGGAGGCCGGCACCTCCCGGAAGGCGCTGTCCGTATGCCATCGCTCGTTGATCCTCACGAGCCGCATGCGCGGATCGTCGGCGGCGAGGATCGCGCCGTCGGCGCCGACGTTCGACAGGATGCCCAGGACCGGCGCCCGACCGTCGCGATCGAGATCCATCGGCTCGAGCGGTCCCAGTCGGCATCCGAGCGCGACCTGCTCGTCCGGCGTCAGTCGCTGGCCCCGCAAGAGCGCGAGCCCCTCGTCGACCACCGTCCTGCGCAGCGCCGCGAGCGTCTCCTCGGATGGGCCGCCTCCGCCCTCGCCCAGGCTGAGCCCGTGGATCTCGACGCCGATCGGGTCGAGCGGTCGCGTCTCGAGGTCCATCGCAAACCCTCCGGAGCCGGACGCGCATCCGAGCGGGACGCGTCCGGCCGAGCGATCACCGGCCGCGGCGTGCCCGCCGCCGATTCCACGTCGCCAAGCCTGACAGAGATCCGTAGACTCGCCAACGACATGCGTCCGCGCTCCGCACGCCCGCCTCGCTCCGCCCCGCCCCACGCACCCGATGCGAGGATCGGCACGGCGCGACATCTCGCCGCGTCGATCCTCGCCGCGGGCCTCGTGCTGGCCCCGACGGAGGCGCCCGCCGAGGCCCCGCCGGCGGAGTCCCCGATCGCGACGCGCACCCCACTCGTCGCCGAGCGGATCACGGCCGGAACCGACCCCGCGCTCCGCGTGGGCGGCGTGGACGCCGAGGCCGGCGTCGACGACTGGCTGCTCTCGAACGGCACCCTCTGCGCGGCGATCTCCGACCCCACGCACGAGAGCCCGCTCGTGCCGCGGGGTGGCGTGCTGGTCGACCTGGGTCATTGCGGCGCGCCGGACGACCAGTGGGCCGTCCTGCAGCCGATGTTGAACCTCACCCAGGACCTCGTCGTACCGATCTCCGAGGTCGAGGGCGGCGCCGACGCGTCGCATGCCTGGATCCGGACCCGGGCCCTGCTCTCGGGCGTCGAGATCGAGACGACCTATCGCGTCGGTCTCGACGAGCCGTCGGTCCTCGACGTCGCGATGCACGCCCGACGCGTGGCACCCGGCGAGCGTCTCTTCGCACTCGGGGCCGTCGCCTTGCACCCGAACGGTCGGATGCGCCCCTTCTCGATCGACCGCCACGCGCCGGAACGCTCGACCGGCTTCGACCACCCGCCCTCGGATCGCCGCTCGTTGCGATCGCTGCTCGGCGCCCTCGTCCCGCCCGATCTCACGGTCCTCGTCGGCGGCGCCGGGCTGCCACCGATCGCCTACGGCCTCGAACATCGCGGCGCGGCGCTGATCCAGCCCGACGGCGAAGCCCGCGTCGGCGCCTTCGCCGTCACGGGCGAGCATTTCACCTTCCTGAGCGCCCTCGCCCGGCCTCCCTGGATCGGCGAGCCGACGTCGCCGCCCGGTGCCCTGCAGCTCCTCCAGCTGCCCTTCATGGATCTCGAGCCGGGCGAGGTCCTCGCCCTCGAGCTCCGTCTCCGGGTCGGCGAGCGCGCCGATGTCGCCTCGATCACCGACCCCCTCCTGCCACCCGACGCCCCGCGCCTCCGCGGTCGCGTCGACGACCCCGACGCGCACATCGCGATCGAGCACGAATCCGGTGCGCCGATCACGGAGATCGCCCCGGACTCCGAGGGGCGCTTCGGCTTCCGGCTCGCCCCGGGTCGATACCGCGCGCGCGCACGAGCGCCCTTCGGCCGCGAGGCGCGCGTCGAGCTCGAGGTGCCCGCGACCGTCGCCGCCGCCGAGATCGCGGGCCTCGACCATCACATCTCGACCAGCGCCGAGATCGCGATGCCCGAGCTCGCGCTCGGGCGCACGGGCTTCGTCGAGTGGCCGGACGCCTTCGTGGGCCGCCTCGTCTTCCTGCCCGAAGACGGACGCGGCCCGCTCGTCTTCGGCGCGCCCGGCCTGCCCTTCCGACTCGGCGAGGAGGCGATCCCCGACGCGCTCGAGGCGCCGTTCGTGAACGTCGCACCGCGCATCGACCCGACGGCGACCGCCAGGCCGCGCCTCGCCCTGCCCGCCGGCCGCCATCGCGTGCTCGCCGTGCGCGGCCCGGAGTACGCCGCCGCCGAGGTCACGGTCGACGTACGGCCCGGGCGCACGAGCGCCCTCCCCCTCGCCGCGTTGGCCCGCCTCGCGCCGACCGAGGGCTGGATCGCCGCCGACCTCCACGTGCACTCCGGCGTGAGCTTCGACTCGGGTCTCCCGCCCGCGCGCCAGATCGAGGCCTTCGCGGCGAGCGGCGCCGAAGTGCTCGTCGCGACGGAGCACGATCGCGTCCGCGACCCGCGCCCCGCGATCCGTGCACGCGGACTCGAGGGGATGCTCGTCGGCATGACCGGCGTCGAGGCGACGAGCTCCTTCGAGGGCGGCGACTCGCCCCATTCGGGTGGGCATTTCAACGCCTTTCCGATGGAGGTCGACCCGCTCGCTGCGCGGGGCGGTGCACCGGCGTTCGAGGGGCGGCGACTGCGGGACGTGCTGCAGGAAGTGAGGCAGCGCCGCTCCGCGCCCTTCATCCAGCTGAACCATCCCCGACCCGATCCCACCGATGCGGGGGACGACACCTTCTTCGAGCATCTCGGCGTGGTGGGCGAGCCCTTCGACCCGCGGCGTCCCCTCGATGCACATCCGAACGCCGTGCTCCTCGAGCGCGCGCCGACGCATGGCGGTCGGGATCTCGACTTCGACGCGATGGAGCTGATGAACGCTTCGAGCCTCGAGCGCTACCGCCGGATCCGCGCCGACTGGCTCGCCCTCCTGCTGCAGGGCGAGCGCAAGATCGCGACCGCGAACAGCGACTCCCATCGCCTCGGCCACGTCGTCGGCCTGCCCCGCACCTACGTGGCCGTCGACGACGATCGCGTCGAGGCCTTCGACGAGGCGCGCTTCGTCGCGTCGCTCCGGGCGGGCCGCGCCTTCGGCACCACGGGACCGCTCCTCTCCGTCCGGCTCGACGAGGCCGGCCTCGGCGACCTCCACGCAGGCGGAACGGGCATCCTCCACGTCGCGGTCGAGGCCGCGCCCTGGGTGCCGGTCGCGGAGTGGCGCGCCTACGTCGACGGCGAGCTCGTCCATCGCGCCCCGATCGAGGCCGGCGCGAGCGCCTCGCTCCCGCTCGTCTTCCCGCGCGACGCCTTCGTGACCGTCGAGGTCGAAGGACCGGCGACGGGTCTCTACGCCGAGGCCCTGCCCGGCTTCGTGCCCTTCGCCTTCACGAATCCGATCTACGTCGACGCGGACGGCGACGGCCGCTGGCAGGCTCCGGGCTGGCCCGACCGACTGCCCCGCACGATCCGCGATCCGCTCGGCGGGGATTGAGCGCGTCGGCGCCGCGGCCGCGACGCCCGGGCAACGGTTCGTCGACCCCGCCCGACCACGCTCGAAGTCGGCAGGCCATGTCCACGCCCCCTGGCCAGCCTGTCGAAGACCCGCGAAGCTGCTCCCTTCGACCAGGAGGACCGCCGGATATGAGAAGGCCCGCCGATGCCCGACCCGCCCACGCCCTTCGAGCGCCCAGCGTCGTGGGACCCCGCCTCGGCGTGCTGCCGCTGATCCTCGCGGCGCTCGTGCTCGGTGCCTGCGCGAGTCCCGGCGGCGACGATGCGCTGGCCGGTCCGGCCGGGCGGTCCGCAGCCGCGGCGCCGGGCGCCTCGGACGACGCACTCTCGGCAGCCTTCGCCGAGCTCGTCGACACGCTGGCGGACGTCGAGCAGGAGATCCGCCGCTCCCCCTCCTTCGGCACGGAGGCCGAGCGCGTCGGCGGCTACCGGCATCTGCTCCGCGGCCTCGCCAAGGGCCTCGAGGCCGAGATCCAGCAGGATCCCGACTACCCCTGGTTCCGGATCCTCGACTTCTGGCTGCGCGAGGGCGGCGACAATCCGGACCAGCGCTACGCCTTCTCGCCGATTCGCGGGGGCGAGACGTACCGCATCTTCGGTCGCCTCGGCTCGGCCGCCCGGGTCGAGCTGCAGCTCTACGCGGGCAAGCCCTGGGCGGGAACCGGCGGCTCGGCGGGCTATCTGGCCTTCGAAGACCTCGCCCTCGCCGAGGACGGCAGCTTCGAGGTCTGGCTCGCGCCGACCCCGCCGCCGGAGGACTTCCGCGGCAGCTGGCTCGCGAATCCGGCCGACGCCACGACGGTCTTCGTCCGCCACATCTACGACGATTGGAACGATGCGCCGACGGGCGACGTACACATCGACCGCGTCGGCTTCGAGGGAAGGCGCCGCCCGCCCGAGTCCGAGGACGAGCTCGCGGCCCGGCTGCGCGCCGCCGCGGCGACGTTCCGGACGACGGCGCTGACCTGGCCGGCCTTCGTGAATCGTCGTTATGCCGAGGCCCGGGCACCGAATACGGTGGCGCCCCCCTACGACACCTACTCCCTCGGCGGGGCGAAGGGCCGTTGGATGAGCGGGGGCTACTTCGAGCTCGAGCCGGGCGAGGCCGTCCTGCTGCGCGTGCCCCCGACCCGGGCACAGGTCCAGGGCATCCAGCTCACGGACATGTGGTTCGCGTCTCTCGAGCACGCGAACCTGATCTCGAGCCTGACGACCCGACAGTCCCTGCTCTCGCCCGACGGCGCCTACTACTACGTGATCGCCGCCGAGGATCCCGGCCACGCCAACTGGCTCGACACCGGCGGATTGCAGCGCGGCACGTTCCTGCTGCGCTGGGACGGCATGGGCGAGGCACTCGGGCAGGACGAGCTGCCGAGCGCCGAGCGGGTCCTGATCTCGGAGCTGCGGGAGCTCATCCCGGGCTTCGAGCGCGTCCCGGAGTCCGAGCGCGAGCGCACCCGGGCCGCCCGGAGACGACACCTCCAGGATCGCTCACATCGTTAGCCGGGCGCGAGGCGCGGGCCGCCCACGGAGCAAGCGGGGTCCCGAGCACCCCCTCGCCTGCGCCTGGGATCTCAGTCGACGCCGATCACGAAGGAGACGCTCGTCGTCCCGGAGCCGCCGATGTTGAGCGTCTGGAAGTTCTTCGCGCCCTCGACCTGGTAGGCACCGGCCTGGCCGGTCACCTGCAGATAGGCGTCGAGGACCTGCCGGCAGCCCGTGGCGCCGACCGGATGTCCGGCGCCGATCAGCCCACCGCTCGGGTTGATCGGGTACTTGCCGTCGATCTCGAGCCAGCCGGCCTCGATCGCCTTCCAGGACTCGCCGGGCTTCGTGATGCCGAAGTGGTCGATCGCCATGTACTCGGAGGTCGTGAAGCAGTCGTGGGTCTCGATGCCGTCGATGCCGTCGACGTTCGGGATCCCGGCGCGCTGCATGGCGCTCGTGATCGTCGAGCGGACGTGCGGCAGCACGTACTCGGCGTTCGCGCTCTCCGCGATCTTGTCGTCGAACTTGAGGCGCGCCGTGTTGTGGCCCCAGCCCTTGATGCGCGGGATCTGCGAGAGCTTGCGCCCCGTCCCCCGCGCCCACTTCTCGGCGTACTCGCGCGAGGCGAGGAAGAGCGTCACGGCGCCGTCGGTCACCTGCGAGCAGTCCGCGATCCGCACACGCCCGCCGACCGCCGGGTTGTCCTCGGTCCGGCACAGGGCGTGGTCCTTGTTCATGTACCAGGTGCGGGTCTGGGCGTTCGGGTTGAGCTTCGCGTTCGCGTAGTTGAGGCGCGAGATCTCGGCGAGGTGCTCGTCCTTCAGGCCGTAGCGGCGGTCGTACTCGTCGCCGAGGCGGCCGAAGAGCTTCGGGAAGGGGAACTCGACGCCAGCCGCCTCGAGCTCGTACCAGGCGGCGGTGCCGAGGTAGGAGCCGCCGACGTCGGCCGAGACCGTCTTCATCTGCTCGATGCCGACGACGGCCTGGAGGTCGTAGCGGCCGGCCTCGATCTCGGCGGAGGCTGCGAGGAGCGCGATCGAGCCCGAGGCGCAGGCGGCCTCGTGGCGACCGGTCGGGAGCCCGCTGAAGGCCGGGTCGACCTCCGTGAAGAAGGCGCCGAGATGGCCCTGCATGCAGTAGAGCTCGGCGGCGAAGTTGCCGACGTGGGCGCTCTCGACCTCTTCCGGCGCGATCTCGCAGGCCTGGAGAGCACCCTGCACGCTCTCGCGCATCAGCGCGGAGAAATGCTTGTTCTCCTTGGTCCAGTTGCGCGCAAAATCCGTCTGGTAGCCGCCCAGCACGTAGACTTCGGATCCAGCTGCCATGTTCGTAACCTCCTGGAAGACCCGCCTTGCGTCCGGGGCACCGCCCCGGGATCTCGCGCAGCGGACGTTTCGGGGGCGCCGACGCGCGCCCGGTCAGGCCACCCGCGTCACTGCGCGACGAAGAAGCGACCGATGTTGATGCGCGGATGGTCGAAGAAGCGCTCGGGCTGGCCGGTCTTCGCCGCCTCGGCGAGGACCTTCGGCACCGCGAGCCCGGCCTCGCCGATCATGTCGACGACGCCCCGGACGCCGATCGTATCGACGAGCACGGAGGGCGGGGCCGCGTTGAAGCCCATGCCCATGATGCGGTCGATGCCGTCGATCGACTCCGTGACCTCGCCGACCCGATTGAAGGCGTAGGCGACGTAGCCCGCGATCACGCCGCGCGCGATCTTCGCGTACTCGCCCTCGGCGTTCAGGAAGACCTGCATGCCCTCGCGGTAGCGGCCATCGCGATGGAGTGCGGCGACCTGATCGATGTAGTCGAGGTCGGGGAGCGCGATCTCGGACTCGGGCCGGTAATCGCCGGTCCTGGGATCCAGTACGAGACGCGTCTTGCCCTCCTTCTTGAAGAAGCCGCCGCCCGTCTTGTTCCCGAGCACGCCCTTCTCCATCAGCTTCGCCATGTAGTCGGGCAGCCGGAGGGTCTCGTGGACCTCGTCGTTCGTGTTCTCGTAGACGTTGTCGACGATCGCACGATGGATGTCCCAGCCGACGAGGTCGACGGTCGCGAGCGGCGTCATCGCCCGGCCCGTATAGGGTCCGACGAGCTTGTCGGCGAGCAGCGGGCCGATCTCGCCGGCGAGCTGCGCGCACTCGTTCATGACCTTGAAGCCGACGCGATTGCCGGCGAAGGCCGGCGTGTCGAAGGCGCGGATCATCTCGCGACCGAGTCGCAGCTGCGAGAAGGCGTCGACGAAGTCGACAATCGCCGCATCCGTATCGCGGCCGGCGATCAGCTCGGTCCCGACGATCACGTTCGGGGGATTGAAGAAGTGGAGGCCGAGGAAATGACGCCGGAAGGAGTCGCTCCGTCCCTCACAGAGGGAGTTGATCGAGAGGCCCGAGGTCACGGTCGCGACGATCGAGTCGTCGCGGCGCGCCGCCTCGACCTTGTCGAAGATGTCCTTCTTGATCGCGAAGTCCTCGGTCAGGGCCTCGAAGATCAGGTCCGCGTCCGCGACGGCAGCGGCGAGGTCGTGCTCGTAGTCGCCAGTCGTGACGCGCAGCGCGACGGTCGGCGAACGCACCTGCTTGATCGCGGCGGCGAGGCCCTCGTCGGCCTTGGCCTTCGTGCGCGCCAGGAAGGTCACCTGGGGCACGGCCGTCGTGAAGAGCGCACCGCTCCCGTAGCCCATCGTCCCGTTCGCGCCGAGCACGACGACACGTTCGATCTTGCGGCTGGCCAGGATCTGCCGCATCTGCGCGGCGCTCATGGGGGCATGGGCCATCTCGATTTCCTCTGTTGGGTCTCTTGGGTCTCTGCTGCGTTCCGGGACTTCGGCCGCCTCGAGGCCTCGATCCCGGCACGGAGTCGGGTCGTGCGGAGGCCGAGGGACGCTCGCGGACGAAGCGCGACGCGCGGAGCCGGAATCGGCAGGCCGGGCGCCCGCGTCCGCCCGAGGCGGCTGCGAAGAGTCCTCCTGCATGGTGGCCGCGTCAAGCGGAAACGAGTCACGCTGGCTCAAATATACGCAGCAGAGCGTGGGCCCGAGCGGCCGGCGATGCGCGCGCCCTGCCGGCTTCGCACGCATCCGACGTCGAAGACGGACTGGACTCGCAGTCACGGGGCGCCGGGCACCGCGCGACCAGCGGAGGGTCGGGCTAGGCCCCGCCGAGGCCGCGCCGGAAGGCGTCGAGCAGCTCGGCCTCCTTCTCCTTCGCGGCGGCGAGCTGCGCGTCCTTGACCGTGTCGAAGCCCCGGATGTGCTCGGGGATCTCCGCGATCTGGACGGCGAGGTCGAGGTTCCCGGAATCGAGCCCGCGCACGAGCTCGTCGAGGGTCGCCTCGTAGTCGGCCAGCAGCGCCCACTCGCGCTTGCGATGCGACGTCTTGTTGAAGAGGTCGAGGGGCGTGTGGCGCAGGAACTTCAGGTGCCGGAGCAGACGCAGCACGGCAAAGATGCGGCGGTCGATCGTGAGCTTCTTGACCCGGCCCGTATCGGGGTCACGCGGGAAGAAGAGCTGCGGCGCGAGATGGAACTGGAGCTTGTAGTCGCCCTCGAACTCGGCGGCGAGCTGGCGCTGGAAGCCCTCCCCGGACCACAGCCGCATGACCTCGTACTCGTCCTTCACGGCCATCAGCTTGAAGAGGTAGCGGGCGACGGCCTCCGCGAGCCGGCTCCCCTCCGCGCCGGTCGCACGCTCGGCGGCGGCGACCCGGGCCACGCGATCCGCATAGCGCTTCGCGTAGGCCTCGTTCTGGTATTCGGTCAGGTAGCGGACGCGCCGTGCCACGATCTCGTCGAGGGTCCGGGCGATCGCGACCTGCTGGGATCCCCGCAGCCGGGTGGCGGCGAGCTCGCGCACGCGCTCGGGATCGTGGGCCGCGAGCCGACCCCAGGCGAGCGCGTTCTTGTTCATCTGGATCGAACGCCCGTTCAGCTCGATCGCGCGCTCGAGCGCCGGCAGACCGACCGGGATCAGCCCCTTCTGGAGCGCAAAGCCCACCAGGAAGAGGTTCGCGCCGATCGCATCGCCGAGCAGCGCCGTCGCGAGCTGCGTCGCGTCCACGAGCTCCACGCGCTCCTTGCCCACGGCCGCCGTGAGCCGGGCCTCCATGCTCGCCGAGGACATGTCGAGGTCGGCGTTGGTCGCGAAGTCCGCGGTCGGTGCGACGTGGGTGTTCACGATCGCGCGGGTACGCGTGGGCGAGAGCTTCTGCAGGCCGTCCGCGCCGGTCGTCACGACGATGTCGCAGCCGAGCACGAGGTCCGCACCGCCGGCCGGAATCCGCGTCGAGTGGAGATCCTCGGGCCGCTTCGCGACTCGCACGTGGCTCGCGACGGCTCCGTTCTTCTGGGCCAGACCGGTCACGTCGAGGAGCGACACGCCCTTGCCCTCGAGATGCGCGGCCATGCCGACCAGCGCGCCGATCGTGATCACGCCCGTACCGCCGATGCCCGCCACGAAGACGTTCACGGGCTGATCGAGCGGGGCCACCGCCGGCGCCGGCAGCGCGTCGAAGATCGAGCCGTCGCCGAGGTCGACCCCCTGGCTCTCGACCTTGCGGATCCGTCCCCCGATCACGGACGCGAAGCTCGGGCAATAGCCCTCGAGGCAGGAGTAGTCCTTGTTGCACGACGACTGGTTGATCGTGCGCTTGCGACCGAACTCGGTCTCGACGGGCTCGATCGAGATGCAGTTGGACTGGACCGAACAGTCGCCACAGCCCTCGCAGACGTCCTCGTTGATCACGATGCGGCGGTCGGGGTCGGGGAACTCGCCGCGCTTGCGCAGGCGTCGCGCCTCCGCGGCGCAGGTCTGGTCGTAGACCAGCGCCGTCACGCCCGGGATCTCGCGTAGCTGCTTCTGCACGCGGTCGATCTCGCTCCGGTCGTAGACCTCGACGCCGGGCGGGAAGGTGCCGGGTGCGTATTTCTCGATGTCGTTCGAGAGGACGACGATGTGCTGGATCTTCTCCGCGCGGAGCTGCCGGGCGATCTCGGGGGTCGTGATCTCCCCGGCCATCTCCTCGCCCTCGATCGGCTGGCCACCGGTCATGGCGACCGCCCCGTTCACGAGGATCTTGTAGGTGATGTTCACCCCCGCGGCGACCGCGGCGCGGATCGCGAGCAGGCCCGAGTGGAAGTAGGTCCCGTCGCCCATGTTCTGGAAGATGTGCGGGACCGACGTGTAGGGCGCCTGCCCGATCCAGTTGACGCCCTCGGCGCCCATCTGGTTGACCGCGAGCGTCCGTCGCTCCGGCAGCCAGACGGCCATGCCGTGACAGCCGATGCCGCCGAGGGCGATGCTGCCCTCGGGCACGACGGTCGAGCGGTTGTGGGGACAGCCCGAGCAGAAGGAGGGCAGCCGCGCGAGACCGCCGGCCGCGGCGGAGAGCGCGGGCTGCACGGGCTCCGGCCGGAGCCGCGTCGACCATTCCGGCACCTCCGCCGTGATGAAGCGACGCATGACGGACGCGACGGCGCCCGGATTCAGCTCGCCGATCTGGGGCACGAGGGGTCGACCCGAGAGATCCTGCTTGCCGAAGAGGCGCGGCCGCTCGGAGAGGTTGTAGAGGAGGCTCGCGATCTGCTCCTCGAGGATCGCCTTCTTCTCCTCGATCACGAGCAGGTCGTCGTGGCCGTGGGCGAAGGCGCGCAGCCGCTCGGGCTCGAGCGGCCAGACGAGGCCGACCTTGTAGATCGAGATGCCGAGGTCGAGGGCCGTCGCCTCGTCGATGCCGAGGTCCTCGAGCGCCTGACGCAGGTCGCCGTAGGCCTTGCCGGTCGTGACGATGCCGAGGCGGCGCTTCGACGACTCGAAGACGACACGGTCGATCTCGTTGGCGCGGGCGAAGGCACGGACGGCGACGAGGCGATGTTCGAAGAGGCGCTGCTCGACCTGGAGCGGCAGGTTCGCCCAGCCGACGTGCAGGCCGCCGGGCGGCGGCTCGAAGTCGGAAGGCTTCTGGATCCGGACGCGCTCGGGCGAGACCGAGATCGAGCCCGAGCTCTCGATCGTGTCCGTCAGGCACTTGAAGCCGACCCAGCAGCCCGAGAAGCGCGACATCGCCCAGCCGTAGAGCCCGAAGTCGAGGTAGTCCTGCACGCTCGACGGATTCAGCACGGGGATCCCGCAATGGATCATCGCCGGCTCGCTCTGATGCGCGATCGAAGACGACTTCGCGCCCGGATCGTCGCCCATCAGCGCGAGCACGCCGCCATGCTTCGAGGTCCCCGCGTAGTTCGCGTGCTTGAGCGCGTCGCAGGAGCGGTCGACGCCCGGCCCCTTCCCGTACCACATCGAGAAGACGCCATCGTATTTCGGTCCGTCGAGCAGCACGGCCTGCTGCGTGCCGAAGACCGCCGTCGCCGCGAGGTCCTCGTTCAGCCCGGGCTCGAAGCGGACGTGATGCGCCTCGAGCTCGCGCTTCGCCTGCCAGAGGTTCATGTCGAAGATGCCGAGGGGCGAGCCGCGGTAGCCCGAGATGAAGCCCGCCGTGTTCAGGCCCGCGGCGAGGTCGCGCTGGCGCTGCATCATCGGCAGCCGCACGAGGGCCTGGTTGCCGGTCAGGAAGACCCGGCCCGACTCGATCTTGTAGCGGTCCGCGAGCTCGTAGCTCGCATCGAAGGCAGGGGGCGTGGCGCTGGCCAAATCCTGGGGCTCCTCGCAGCTCGGGCGCGCGACCGGTCGGTATTTGCCGTGGACCGGGACGGCCTGCGCGGCGCTCGGCCCGGCGTCGACCGGGTCCCGGAGAGTAGACCACGACCCGGCCCTTGCCATTCGAAGCGGCCGTTCGACGGCATCGCCCGGACGATCTATACGATGGCCGGTCGCGCACGCCGCGCGGCCCGCGCCCGGGGAGCCCTGCGACGATGAAGATCGGGGTCACGATCCACGCTACGGACAAGGCCATGCATCCGGTCGAGGTCGCCCGCGAGGCCGAGGCCCGGGGCTTCTACTCCCTCTACATCCCCGAGCACACGCACATCCCGACCAGCCGCCGCACGCCCGCGCCGACGGGCACGCCGGAGCTCGGCGAGGAGTACCTGCGCAGCCCCGACCCCTACATCGCCCTCGCCGCCGCCGCGTCCGTCACCAAGACGATCCGCCTCGGCACGGGCATCGGCCTGCCCGCCCAGCACGACCCGATCACCTTCGCCAAGGAGCTCGCCACCCTCGACTGGATGAGCGAGGGCCGCTTCGTCTTCGGCATCGGCTACGGCTGGAACCACGAGGAGATGGAGAACCACGGCATCGACGTGAAGCGGCGCCGCGCGCTCGTGCGCGAGGTGATGCTCGCGATGCAGGCGCTGTGGGCGAACGAGGTCGCTTCCTTCGAGGGCGAGTTCGTCCGCTTCGAGCCCTCCTGGCAATGGCCGAAGCCCGTCCAGCAGCCCCGCCCCCGCGTCCTGATCGGCGGCGCCGCAGGCCCCAAGCTCTTCGCGCACATCGCCGAGTACGCCGACGGGTGGATGCCGATCGGTGGCGCCGGGATGGCCGCGGAGCTCGAGCGGCTACGCGCCTGCCTGGTCGAACGGGGCCGCGACCCGAATGCCCTGCACATCGTCCCGATGGGCATCTTCCCGACCGACGAGAAGCTCGCGTACTACCGCGAGGCCGGCGTGACCGAGGCCGTCCTGCGCATCCCCTCGGCGCCCCGGGACGAGGTGCTCCCCGTGCTCGACGACTACGTCCAGTACATCGACCGCTTCTGAGCCCCCCGCCCCCTGCGAGGCCTTTGACGGCCCCCGGGCGTTTCGATACGCTGCGGCTCGTATTTGCGATCCAGCGTCGGCGCCGCACACCGGCCCCACGCGCGGGATCCCCCAGAGCGGCCGCCCTGCCCGTGCGCCCGGCCGCAGTCGCGGAGTGAGTACGCTTGGATCTCCGGTACACCCCCGAAGAGAAGAAGTTCCGCGACGAGCTCGCCGCCTGGCTCGCCGCCGAGGTCCCGGCCCACGGCAAGCCGCCCTCCGTCCATGACTGGCCCGCCCGCCGCGCCTACGACACGAGCTGGCAGCGCAAGCTCTTCGACGCGGGCTACGCCGGCATCAACTGGCCGAAGGAGTACGGCGGCCGCGACGCGACCCTCGTCGAGCAGCTGATCTACTTCGAGGAGATCGCCAAGGCGAACGCGCCCTACGTCGGCGTCAACTTCGTGGGCCTCTTGCACGGGGGCCCGACGGTCATGGCCGAAGGGACCGAGGCCCAGAAGCAGGCGCACATCCCGCGCATCATCCGCGGTGACGAGGTCTGGTGCCAGGGCTTCTCCGAGCCCGTCGCCGGCTCGGATCTCGCCGGCCTGCAGACGCGCGCGGTGCGCGACGGCGACCACTACGTCGTGAGCGGGCACAAGATCTGGACCTCCTTCGCCCACGTCGCCGACTACTGCGAGCTGCTCGTGCGCACGGATCCCGAAGCACCCAAGCATCGCGGCATCACCTGGCTGATCATGCCGATGGACCTGCCCGGCATCGACATCCGCCCGCTGCCCACGCTCGAGGGCGAGGGCGAGTTCTCGGAGGTCTTCCTCGAGAACGTGCGCATCCCCGTCGAGAATCGCGTCGGCGAGGAGAACGACGGCTGGCGGGTCACGAACGTGACGCTCCGCTTCGAGCGCGGCACGGCCTTCGCGAGCGACATGATCCAGCTCCAGGCCTACGTGCGGAACATGGTGCGCGCGGCGAAGAAGATCACGAGCCATGGTGCTTCGGCCTGGGAGGACAAGGCGCTGCGCAGGGAGATCGGGCATCTCTACGGGGAGCTCGAGTCGCTCTGGGCGATGGTCAAGCTCTCGGTCTGCGAGGCGAAGGCGACGGGCGTACCGGGCGTCGGTGCCTCAGCGGTCAAGCTCTACTACACGGACGTCTACCAGCGCGCGACGGAGCTCTCGATCCGGCTGCTCGGCCGTGCGGGCCTGTCGCGCTCGGACGTGGGCGACCTCTCGTCCCACCTCTTCTGGAACCGCCACTTCAACGCGATCTCGGTCTCGATCGCCGCCGGCACGAGCCAGATCCAGAAGAACATCATCGGCGAGCGCATCCTCGGCCTGCCGAAGGAGCCCAAGGCCGCGGGCGCCTGAGGCACCGGTCCCGCTGGAACACCCGGCCGAGCCCGCCCGGCCCGCCCCGAAACCCGCGACGCGCGGCGACGCGCGAGGAGAGATCGTGGACTTCCAACCGACCGAAGACCAGAAGGCGCTCTGCGAGGGCATCCGCAGCTTCGTCGAAGGCCAGGTCCCGAACGAGCGCTTCCCGGAGCTCGAGAAGTCGCAGGGCTTCGACCGCGCGCTCTGGAGCGAGCTCGCCGAGATGGGCGTCTTCGCCCTGCGCCTGCCGGAGGACGAAGGCGGGGTCGGGCTCGGCTACTCCGACGCCGTGCTCGTCTTCGAGGAGCTCGGCCGACGCCTGGTGCCCGGCCCGCTCGTCTGGAGTCATCTCGCCGCCGGGCTCGTCGACGGGGCCGCGACGGGCGAGACCGTCGTCGGCGGGCTCGACCTGACGTCGCCGGACCCGCAGCCGCTGCTCGTCGAACATCTCGAGAGCCTCGACGTGCTGCTCGTGCTGCGACGCGACGGTGTGTACCGCGTGGATCCGCGCGGACTCGCGGCGAAGCCGGTCGAGGTCCCCCTCGATCCGCTGACGCCCGTGCACGAGGTCGACTCGCTTCCGGAGGGCGAGCGCATCGGCGACGCCGCCGCGGCCGCCCGTCTGCGCCTCGAAGGCGCGGCCCTCGTCTCCGGCCTCCAGCTCGGCCTCGCCGAGGGCGCCCTCGAGCTGGCCAACGCCTACGCGAAGGAGCGGCAGCAGTTCGGGCGACCGATCGGTGGCTTTCAGGCCGTGAAGCACCTGCTGGCCGAGATGTTCATCAAGCAGGAGGCGGCCCGGGCGGGGGCCTACAACGCGGGCGCGACCCTCGACGCACCGGAGGTCGCCGACGTCGAGCGCGCGGTCGCCTCGGCGAAGGTGACGGCGGGCGAGGCGGCCATCCGCAACGCCCGGACCGGCATCCAGGTCCACGGCGGCATGGGCTTCACCTGGGAGGTGATGGCCCACTACTTCCTCAAGCGGGCCTGGGTGCTGGAGAACGCCTTCGGCACCCAGGACGAGCACGCCGAGCGGATCGCGGAGATCCTCGAGGCCTCGCTCGGCTGAGACGCCCTATCGTGGGCGTCCGCCGGACGGCCCATCATCCGGAATCGCAAGACGGAGCCCGGCATCCCGCGCGGGCGCCAGGCGGAAGGAATCGAGCGCATGACGGGAATCCTCTCGTACGGTGCCTACGTGCCGCGCACGCGGCTGCCCCTCTCGGTGATCGGCGGGAAGAAGCCCGTCGAAGGCGGGCCGGAGAAGGCCGTCGCCTGGAACGACGAGGACGCGATCACGCTCGGCGTGACCGCCGCGCGCCATTGTCTCATGGGCCAGGAGCGCGAGTCGATCGACCTGCTCGTCTTCGCCTCGACCACCCTGCCCTTCGAGGAGAAGCAGGCGGCGGCGCTCGTCGCGCGCGTACTCGGCCTGCCGCGCACGGTCCACACGGCGGACCACACGGGCTCGACCCGCGCCGGCACGGCGGCCCTGCGCGCCGCCTTCGACGCCGTCGCCGCCGGCACGGCGCGGCGCGCCCTCGTGATCGCCTCGGACGCGCGACTCGCCGCGCCGAAGTCGGGCCTCGAGGCGAATTTCGGGGACGGCGCGGTCGCCTTCCTGATCGGCCAGGGCGACACGATCGCGACCCTCGACGGCTTCGCCGCCGTGACCGACGAAGTGACCGACGTCTGGCGCCCGGCCGGCCACGAGTACGTCCATACCTGGGAAGACCGCTTCGTCATCCAGGAGTCCTACACCCCGAACATGCGTGCGGCGATCGCGGGCTTCCTCGAGCGCACGGGCAGCGCGATCGGTGACTTCGATCGCGTCGCCCTCTACGCGCCGGACGCACGCTCCCACGCGGGCGTCGCGAAGGCCGCGAAGGTCGCGAAGGATGCCCTGCAGTCGCCCCTCTTCGGCCAGCTCGGCAACGCCGGCGCCGCCTTCGCGCCGCTCCAGCTCGCCGCGATGCTCGAGGCGGCGAAGCCGGGGGAGCGCCTGCTGCTCGTGAACTTCGGCAACGGCGCGGACGCGACGGCCTTCCGCACGACGGACCAGATCGAGAAGCTCGCCCCCCGCCGCGGCGTCGCCTGGAACCTCGCGCGACGGCGCGTGGTCGCTCGCTACGACGACTACCTGAACGCGAAGGGATTGACGGCCTCCGAGTGGGACGCGGGCACGAACCCCGGCCTCTCGGCCACGATCCTGTTCCGGGAGCGCGACGACGACCTCACGTTCCTCGGCCAGCGCTGCCAGGCCTGCAGCGCGATCCAGTTCCCCGCCCAGCGCGTCTGCGAGACCTGCTTCGCGAAGGACCGCTTCGAGAAGGTCCCGCTCGCCGACCGCACGGGCCGCGTCGTCACCTACACCTTCGACTTCTTCTTCCCGACGCCGAACCCGCCGACGGTGGTGACGATCGTCGACGTCGACGGTGCCCGGATCCATCTGCAGGTCGTCGAAATCGCGCCCGAGGACATGAAGATCGGACAGGAGGTCGAGTTCGTCTTCCGCCGTATCCACGAGTCCGGCGGTCGCCCGAACTACTACTGGAAGGGCATTCCGAAGCCGGACTAGCGCCGCCCGCCCCTCCCATCGCCCGAAGCCTCCGGGACCCGGGCAGCCGCGTCGAGCCGACACGGACCTGCCCCCTCCCGACCACGAGCACGCAAACGAGGTCCCTCGCCATGGCCAACAAAGCATCGATCCGCGACAAGGTCTCGATCGTCGGCGTCGGCTGCTGCCAGTTCGGAGAGAACTGGGATCAGTCGCCCTCGGACATGATCGTCGACGCCGCCTACGAGGCCTACGCCGACGCGGGGATCGAGAAGCCCCAGGAGCAGATCGACGCCGTCTTCACGGGATCGATCTACTCGAACAAGGGCCCCCACGAGTGCGCCGACGCGCTCAAGCTCTTCAACAAGCCCGTCTCCTTCTCGACGAACTACTGCGCGACGGGGACGGACCTGATCCGGCTCGCGACGCTGTCGATCGCGGCGGGCGTCTACGACACGGTCCTCGTCGTCGGCTACGACAAGCCGAAGGATCGCGGCGTCTCGGGCCCGTCGGTCGTCGTCGACCGCGTGCGCGACCTGCCCCAGACCCCGGCCGGCTGGTTCTCCCTCGCCGCCGCGACCTACTTCGAGAAATACGGCGCCGGCCGCGAGGACCTCGCGAAGATCGCGATCAAGAACCACGCGAACGGCTGCCTCGCCCCCAAGTCCTTCCTCAAGCGTCCGATCACGGAGGAGGACTACTTCAAGGCCCGCATCATCTCCTGGCCCTTCGGCCTCTACGACTCCGCCGCCCAGACCGACGGCGCCGCCGCGGCGATCCTGACCCGCACGGACCTCGCGAGCCACTACTCGAAGGAGCCCGTGCTCGTGAAGGGCGTGACCGTCCGCGCGGGACCGAACCCGCAGAAGGATCCCGGCCACGACTTCCTCTCCTGGAAGCCGACCGCCTGGGCCCGGGACGACGTCTACGAGATGGCCGGCGTCACGAATGCGCGCGAGCAGATCGGCCTCGCCCAGGTGCACGACTGCTTCTCGCTGACGGAGCTCCTCACCTACGAGGACCTGGGCTTCTGCGAGAAGGGCTCCGCCAAGGAGCACATCGCCTCGGGCGACTTCGAGCTGACCGGTGGCCTGCCCGTCAACACGGACGGCGGCCTCAAGACCTTCGGGCATCCGACGGGGGCGACCGGCGTGCGCATGGTCTACGAGAACGTGCTGCAGCTGCGGGGCAAGGCGGGCGAGCGCCAGGTGAAGGGCATCGACGGCAAGCTCGCCCTCTCCCACAACATCGGCGGTCACCCCACGGCCTGCGGCATCGCGATCCTCGGACGCGACTGACGTCGGGCTCGCCCCGCCCCGCATCCCACCCGATGCCCGCCTTCCGTGCGCCCCGCGCGCCACGGCGGGAGACGAGGAACGAGCGATGAGCCAGCCCGCCGCGACCGACACCGTGCAGTGGGATCGCATGACGATCCCGAAGACCCTCGAGCGGGCGGCGCGCCTGTGGCCCAACGTGTCGGCGCTCGAGGACGGCGACGTCAAGCTCAGCTTCTCGCAGCTCGCCGCCGAGGTCGAGCGCGCCACGCGCGCCTTCCTCGCCTGCGGCGTCGAGCGCGGCGATCGCGTGGGCATCTGGGCGCCGAACGGCTGGCGCTGGGAGGTGGCCGCCCTCGGCCTGCACTCGGCCGGCGCCTGCCTCGTCACGCTCAACACCCGCTTCAAGGCGAGCGAGGCCGCCTACGTCCTCTCGAAGAGCCGCGCGAAGCTGCTCTTCACGGTCGGCGACTTCCTCGGCACGAACTACGCCGACCTGATCGCGAAGCAGGACCTGCCCGCCCTCGAGCGCACGATCCTGCTCGCCGGCGAGAGCGGGAACGGCGAGTCCTGGGAGACCTTCCTCGCCCGCGGCGAGTCCGTGCCCGCGACGGCGGCCCGCGAGCGCGCGGCGAGCGTCACGCCCGAGGATCTCTCGGACCTGATCTTCACCTCCGGCACGACCGGCAACCCCAAGGCCGTGATGACGGCCCACGGCCAGAATCTCAAGGTCTTCGACGTCTGGGGGCGCAACGTCGGCCTGCGCGCCGGCGATCGCTACCTGATCATCATGCCCTTCTTCCACTCCTTCGGGTACAAGAGCGGCTGGCTCGCCTGCCTGATCCACGGCGCGACGGCGCTGCCCGAGGCCGTCTTCGACGTCGAGCCCGTGCTGCGCCGGATCGAGCGGGAGAAGGTCACGGTCATGCCGGGCTCGCCGACGATCTACCAGTCGATGCTGGCCTTCCCCGATCGCGAGCGCTTCGACCTCTCGTCCCTCCGACTCGCCGTGACCGGCGGCGCCGCCGTGCCCGTCGAGCTCGTGCGCCGCATGCGCAGCGACCTGCACTTCCGCGACGTGATCACGGCCTACGGGTTGACGGAGAGCTCCGGCACGGTCTCCTGCTGCCGCCTCGACGACGACGACGAGACGATCGCCACGACGGCCGGCCGACCGATCCCCGACACGGAGACGAAATGCGTCGACGCGGAGGGCAACGAGGTCCCGCGCGGCGAGCCCGGGGAGATCTGGACCCGCGGCTACCACGTCATGCAGGGCTACTTCGACGATCCGGCGGAGACCGCCAAGGCGATCGACGCCGAGGGCTGGCTCCACACGGGCGACATCGGCGTGATGGACGAGCGCGGCAACCTGCGCATCACGGACCGCATCAAGGACATGTTCATCATGGGCGGGTTCAACGTCTACCCCGCCGAGGTCGAGAACCTGCTCTTCCAGCACCCCGACGTCGCCGCGGTCGCCGTGATCGGCGTGCCCGACGAGCGGATGGGCGAGGTCGGCCACGCCTTCGTCGTGCCGGTACCGGGCCGGAAGGTCGAGTCCGCGGACGTGATCGCCTGGAGCCGTGAGCACATGGCCAATTACAAGGTCCCGCGCTTCGTGGACGTCGTGGACGCGCTGCCGAGCAACGCCTCGGGCAAGGTGCTGAAGCACGAGCTGCGGGCGCGGGTGGCAGCGCGGGGCTGACCTCACTCCGGTACGTCGCAGGGGGCCGTGCCCGGGTCGGGGCGGCGCGAGGCACCGTGCTCAAACATGCTCGGCTGGAAGGCTGGGAATGCCCCTTCGGATTCCGGGGCGCGCCTGCGCAACTGCGCGCGGCACCTCACGCCGCCCCGCCCCCGGATCGCCCTGCCAGAACGTCTCGAGCACGACGCCCCGTACCATCACCCAGGCCCATATTCCGAGTAGTGGGTGGGTCGCGTCCATCCGAACGCTCTGCCACGAGCGTCCCGAGGACGGGCCGGGCGAAGGGCCCGCGCGCAGTTGCGCAGGCGCGCCCCGCAGCCCGAGCGAGAACCAACGCCTTCCAGCCGAGCATGTTTGAGCACGGGCCCTTCGACCGGCCCGGCCCTGGCAAGGCCGTCTGTGACCGTCGACGCGAAGGGCGCTAACCGAGCCCCATCCGCTTCGCGATGATCACCTTCATGATCTCGTTGCTGCCGGCGTAGATCGACTGGACGGCCGCGTCCTGGTAGTCCTGCGAGATCGGGTACTCGCTCATGAAGCCGTAGCCGCCGAAGAGCTGGAGGCATTCGGCGGCGACCTTCTTCTGCAGATCCGAGGTCCACCACTTGCCCATCGAGACCTCCTTCACGATCTCCTCCCCGCGCACATGGGCGGCGAGCAGGCGATCCGTGAAGGCCTGGCCGATCTCGTACTCCGTCTCGAGCTCGGCGAGCTTGAACTGGGTGTTCTGGAAGGCGGCGATCGGCCGACCGAAGGCCTCGCGCTCGCGCACGTAGGCGATCGTGTCGTCGAGCGAGCGGCGGATCGAGGCCATGCAGCCGACCGAGATGCAGAGCCGCTCCTGCTGGAGCTTCTCCATCAGCATCTTGAAGCCCTGCCCCTCCTGCCCGAGCAGGTTCGCGACCGGCACCCGGCAATCGTGGAAGAAGAGCTCGCTCGTGTCCTGGCCCTTGAGCCCGATCTTGTCGAGGTTGCGGCCCCGCTCGAAGCCCGGGGTATCCGCCTCGACGAGCAGCAGACTCATCCCGTCGTGCCGCAGGCTCGGGTCGGTCTTCACGACCACGATCACGAGATGGCAGTTCTGGCCGTTCGAGATGAAGGTCTTGGCCCCATTCACGACGTACTCGTCGCCGTCGCGGATCGCCGTCGTGCGCACGGCCGCGAGGTCCGAGCCCGTCGAGGGCTCGGTCATCGCGATCGCGACGAGACAGTCGCCTTCGATCGCCGGCGCGAGGTAGCGCCGCTTCTGCTCCTCGGTCCCGTAGCTCTCGAGGTAGGGCAGGCAGATATCCGTGTGCAGCGAGGCCTGGAGGCAATGCGCCCGGGCGTAGGCGAGCTCCTCCATGACGATCGCGTCGTAGAGGAAGTCGCCGCCGGCTCCCCCCCAGGCCTCGGGCATGTTGGCGCCGAGGTAGCCCTCCTCGCCCATCCGCTTCCAGATCGCGCGCGGCACGCGCCCGGCCTCGTTCCAGGCCGCGACGTTCGGCGTGACCTCCGTCTCCACGAAGCGTCGGAACTGCTCCCGGAAGAGCTCGTGCTCCTCGGAGAAGATCTCGCGTCGCATCGTCCCGCTCCCTCCGCGCCCGCGCCGACCGGCGGCCGATCAGCCCTCGCCGCCCTCGAGCGCCTCGAGCACGCGCACGGGCGTGATCGGCAGTCGGTGGAAGCGGATCCCCGTCGCATCGCGGACCGCATTCGCGACCGTTGCCAGCGGCGGCACGATCGGCGTCTCGCCGACGCCGCGCACGCCGTAGGGATGCAGCGGGTTCGGCACCTCGACGATCACGGCGTCGATCATCGGCAGGTCCGAGGCAACCGGCATCCGATAGTCGAGGAAGCCGGGGTTCTCCATCCGGCCCTCCGCGTCGAAGAGGTACTCCTCCCAGAGCGCCATGCCGATGCCCTGGACGGCGCCGCCCTGGAGCTGGCCCTCGACGTAGGTCGGGTGGACGGCCTTGCCCGCGTCCTGGATCGCCGTGTAGCGGACGACCTCGAGGCGGCCGGTCTCGCGATCGACCTCGACGTCGCAGAGGTGAACGCCGAAGCCCGGACCCGCGGCGGGCAGGTTGACCGCGCCGCTCGCGACGATCGGTCCGCCCGTATGGCCCATCTGCTTGGCGATCTCGGCGAGCGAGAGCGGCTTCTTGTCCGAAGCGCCGTTCGTGCCGACGGCGAAGCCGTCCTTCCACTCGACGGCGTCGATCTCGACGTCCCAGATCGTCGCGGCGCGCGCGCGCAGATGCTCGACGATCTGCTTGCAGGCCTCGATCACGGCCATGCTGCCGGCGTAGGTCGTGCGGCTGCCGCCGGTCACGTCGCAGTAGCCGACCGTGTCCGTGTCGCCGACCAGCGGGCGGACGCGCTCGACCGGGATCCCGAGCTCCTCGGCGACCGTGATCGCCATCGACGCGCGGGAGCCGCCGATGTCCGGACTGCCCGTGCGCACGACGGCGGAGCCGTCCTCGTTGAGCGAGACGGTCGCGCTCGACTGCAGGCCGACGTTGAACCAGAAGCCGGCGCCGACGCCGCGGCCCTGGTTCGGGCCGAGGGGGGCCTTGTAGTGCGGGTGCGCGCGGGCGGCCTCGAGGGTCTCCTTGAAGCCGATGCGATCGTAGACCGGCCCGTACGTCGCGCGGTCCCCGGCCGCGACGGCGTTCTTGAGGCGCAGCTCGATCGGGTCGATGCGGAGCTCGCGGGCGAGATCGTCGATCAGGCTCTCGACCGCGAAGGCCGCGTTCGGCGCGCCCGGCGCGCGGTAGGCCGCGACCTTGGGCTTGTTCACGACGATGTCGAGGCCCTCGATCCGGAAGTTCGGGAGCTTGTAGGACGCGAAGGCGCACATGAAGGCCGCCATCACGGGCGAGCCCGGGAAGGCGCCGGCCTCGTACTCGAGCTTCGTGTCGCCGGCGACGAAGGTGCCGTCGCGCTTCGCGCCGATCTTCACCCGGACCCGCGCGGCGGACGTCGGTCCGGAGGCCCGGAAGACCTCCTCCCGCGTCATCACCATCTTCACGGGCCGGCCCGACATCTGCGAGAGCACGGCCGCGACGGGCTCGAGGTAGATCGTGGTCTTGCCGCCGAAGCCGCCGCCGATCTCGCTCGGGATCACGCGGATCCGATTCGGATCCCATTGCAGCACCATCGCAATGAGACCCTTCACGAGGAAGGGCCCCTGCGTGCAGCACCAGATCTCGACCTTGCCGTCCTCCCGCGTGCTCGCGACGCAGGCGTGGGGCTCGATGTAGCCCTGGTGGGTGAAGGGCGTCTCGTAGACGCCTTCGAGCACGACGTCGGCGTCGGAGAAGCCCGCCTCGAGGTCGCCGCCCTCGGTGAAGAAACGCTTCGCCACGTTCGACGGGCCCTGGGGCAGGGGCGGCACCCCACCCGGCTTGCGCTCGGGGTCGAGGATCGGCGCATCCTTCGCCAGCGCCTCATCGAGGGAGAGGACGGGCCGCAGCGGCTCGTATTCGACCTCGATCAGCTCGCAGGCCTCGCGTGCCCGCTCGATCGTCGTCGCCGCGACCGCCGCGACCGCATGCCCGTGGTAGAGCACCTTGCCCCGCGCCAGGATGTTGTGCGAGAGGTCGCGGGGATCGACCTGGGATTCACCGGCCTGCACGCCGCCACGCGGGATGTCCGGAAGGTCGGCCGAGGTCATCACCGCCTTCACACCCGGCAGCGCGGCGGCCTTGCTCGTGTCGATGCGCAGGATCTTCGCGTGGGCGTGGGGGCTGCGCAGGATCGCGCCGTGGAGCATGCCGGGCAGCGCGAGATCGGCGCCGAAGCTGGCTCGACCGGTCACCTTGTCGACGCCGTCGTGTCGGATCGGTCGCGTCCCCACCACCTTGTACTTGCGATCGTCGTTCTCGCCCATGCTCTGCTCGCCTCCCCTGCCCGCCCGGGTCGCGCGCCGGCCGGCCCGCGGAGTATCGCCCGCTCGGACACCATCCGACAAGGCTCGTTCCGCGGCCGTCCGCAACCCTCCCGAACGCACGCGGCGTCGCACCGGGATCAGAATCGGAAGGTCCAGGACAGCTTCGCCGTCACGGCGGTCTCGCCCACCCGGAAGGCGTCCGGGCTGGCGTCGAAGTCCTGCCCGACGACGAAGAAGAGCTCACGACCGGGCTCGATGATCCAGCGGATCCGGGACTGTGCCGTCAACGAATCCGTCACGTTCTCCCACTGAACGACCGTGCTCCAGGAGACGTCGGGCGAGAAGTTCACCTGGGCGCGCACGCGGGCCAGATGCAGCAGGAAATCGACCGGGCGCACGACGGCGGGCGAAGCAATCGCGTCGCAGGTCCCGGACGCCGCCGTCGACCCGAAGCAGGACTCGAGATTCCAGAGCCGTCGCTCGTCGATCTCGGCGCTCAGCTGCAGGTGGGCCGACGGACGCCACTCGACGACCGCGCGCCCCCGCAGCACCTCCCCGTCGTAGAGCGAGCCGTAGCCGATGCGCAGGATCACGCGCACCGCGCGGGCCTGGCTCGAGTCGAGCTGCACGTAGGCACCGGAGGTCGAGTAGGTGCCGGCGGGCACTCCCACGTGGGGCGCGACGAAGAAGGCGGAGGGCACGCGCTCCCAGGTGTGGTAGACGAAGACCTCGAGGATGTCCTCCCAGGTCGTGGTCAGGCGCAGAGGCACGATGCGCGCGTTCACGAGCTGCACCTCGTCGTCGCGATTCGTCGTGAGGTCGGGGTTGAGCTCGAAGTCGATCGTCCGCGCGAAGCCCGCGGTGCGCCGGATCCGGTAGCGGGCGAGCGCGTCGTAGAAGCGGATGTCGGTCCGGTTCACGAAGCCGAGAGCCGGGTCGAAGCCGGGCTGGAACTCCTTGTACGTGAGCCGCCAGTTCACGATGTCGTTCGGGTAGGCGAGCTCGCCGCCGAAGGCCGTGGAACGGCTGCCGTAGGCGCGTCCCGGCTCCTCCGAGAAGGTCTCCTGCAGCCAGAGGCTGCCCGTCACGTAACGGTTCTCGATGATCCGGTTCGTGCGCAGGTTGAAGTCGCCCCCCACGAGCAGGTTCTCGTCGTCGGAACGGGGATCGCCGTGGGTGAGCAGGACGCCCATCGTCGAGCCGTCGAACACGTCCGCCGCGACCCGTGCGACCGCGAGGTTCGTGTCGTCGACGCCCTGGTTGCGATCCTGCTGGATCGAGAGGAGGCCCACGTTGAAGCGCCCGACGCGCCCGGTGATCTTGCCGCCCCCGAGCAGCCGCACGGGCTCGACGTTCGCGTCGAGCCCGATCCGTCGCGAGAAGAAGGGGATCCCGTTCTCGCTCTCGAGCCCGCCGAAGTTGAAGATGCCGGAGTCCTGCAGGAAGAAGGAACGCTTCTCGGGGAAGAAGAGCTCGAAGCGCGTCAGGTTGACCTGGGCGTCGTCGATCTCGGTCTGTCCGAAATTCGTGTTGACCGTGACCGACCCCGTCAGCCCGGGCAGGATGCGATAGAAGGCGTCGAAGCTCGGCTCGAGGCGCAGCTTGTCCCGGTTGTCGGGAACGGCGAGCTCGTCGTGCACCCCCTGCACGCTCATCGACGGCACGACGTCGAGACCCACTCCCTGACTCGCGACGCTCATGCCCTCGAGCACGCCCGCGCGCGTCATGTTGATCATGAAGCGCTGCACGAAGGGATCGGCCCAGCGCGACTCCTCGTTCGACCGACGCACGCGGCGCGAGACGTTGAGCCCCCACTCGTCGGCGCCCGGGCGCAGCGCGAGGGTCCGGAAGGGGATCGCCAGCTCCGCCGTCCAGCCCTCCGCATCGATCCGCGCATCGGCATACCAGATGCCGTCCCAGTTCGGCTCCGACACGTCGCGCTCGAAGGTCCCGTCGCGCCGGCCGCCGGCGGGATTCACGAGGAAGAAGTAGCCGCTGCGCCGGTTGAGGAAGGGGTCGAGGGTGATCAGGAAGTGGTCGTCGTAGAAGAAGAGCTCGTCGCGGCCCATGCGATTCACGACGATCCGGTCGGGCTCGTCGTCCCAGGCGCGCAGGCCGATGTAGAGGGTCTCGCCGTCGGTCAGGATGCGCATCTCCGTGCGCTGGCTGGGCGCGGCGCCCTGCACGGGCTCGACCTGGGTGAAGGCGTCGTAGACGGGGCTCTCGCTCCAGATCGCGTCGTCGAGGACGCCGTCGATGACCGGCGCCTCCGCGACGAGCACGGCGCGGGCCCGGGGCGTCGGGACCTCGTCGTCGGCGCCGCGGGCATGCGGCGGGAAGGAGACGGCCAGGAGTGCGAGGAGCGACGTGGCGAGCGCGCGGATCCTTCGTGCGCGAGACCGGGGAGATCGGGAGACGGAGACTCGTCCCCCGGCCCGCTCCCACGCTTCGGTCGCCCCGACCCCCAACCCTCGTCTCCGATCCCCGAGCACGACCGGCAGTCGGCGGCTCACCGTGCGCGATGCATCCTCAGCCGAGCTTCGACGGGATGTCGACGAAGCCGCGACGGACGCGGAAGCGCCAGCTTCCGTCCGCGTCCCGCACGAGCTCGTCGCGATGTCGACCGATCATGGGCAGCACGGGCTTCCCGTCCGCACCCCGTTGCACGACCGTCCACATGACCTCGGAGGAAGCATGGTCGCCCTCGAGCCGGATCGTCGGACTGCTGACGATGTGGAAGCTCGAGCCGACGAGCCCCTCGATCGAGCGGGCCATCACGGCCTTGATCTGCTCGCGCCCCTTCGCCTTGCCGAGGGGTCCGAGCTTGAGCTCGCCGTCCTCCGTGAAGAGCGCCGCATAGGCGTCCACGTCGCCGGCATCGAGGTGCTGGCCGTAGTCGACGAAGAGCTGCTGGATCGCCTGCAGGTCCTCGAGCCGTCGCAGTCGAGCCTCGATGTCCGTTCCCATCCTGGTCCCCTCCCCGACTCGGACCGATCGTCACGCTCCGGGTCGACCGCCCACGGCGCGTCAATCCGGCAGCGCGTAGGCCACCAGCGCGTCGCCCATGTCCGAGATCGGATTGCCGCCCGATGCGACGACGACGAACTGCCTGCCGCCCTTCGAGAGGCGGTAGGTCATGGGCACGGAGTTCGCCATGAACGGCAGACGATCCCGCCACAGCTCCTCCCCGGTCTCGACGTCGAAGGCGCGGAAGTATTTGTCGAGGGAGGCGCCGATGAAGTAGAGGCCGGAGTCGGTCGAGATGCCGCCGCCGAAGGCGGGCGCCCCGTAGTCCTCGAAGAAGAGCCAGATCGGGAAGGGCGCCGACTCCCGCAGCGTGCCGAGGGCGCGCGTCCACACGACCTCGCCACTCCGCAGGTCGACGGCGGTCAGGCTGCCCCACGGCGGCGGGTTGCAGGGCGCGCCGAATTGCGACGCGAGCAGGCGACGATGGATCGCGTAGGGCGCGCCGTGCATCGGATAGAACTCGTCGGGATAGACGAAGCTCGCCGGATCGAGACGGTCCGCCTCCTCGCGCGGGATCAGCTCGTTGATGACGGCGGCATGGCTCTGGTTCACGATCATGAGCCCCCGCGACTCGTCGAGGGCGACGCCACCCCAATTCGGTCCGCCGCCGGTATGCGGCGTCTGGAGCGAGCCCTCGACCGTCGGCGGCGTGAAGATCCCGTCCCACCGGTAGCGCTCCATCTGCTTCCGGCAGTTGCCGCGATCGAGGAAGGTGAAGCCGAAGGCGTCCTCGGGCTCGAGATGGAGCGGATGCAGCGGCTTCGGATGCGTCGGGAAGGGCTGGGTCGGGGACAGCGTCTCGCCGGGCGCGCCGTCCTGGGGCGTGGGCCGCTCCTCGATCGGATAGAGGGGACGACCCGTCTCCCGATCGAGCAGGAACACGTGCCCCATCTTCGTCGTCTGCAGCAGCCCGGGCACCCCTGCCCCGACGCCGTCGATCTGGAAGAGCGTGGGCGGACTCGGCGTGTCGTAGTCCCAGACGTCCTTGTGGACGTGCTGCCTGTGCCAGACGACCTCACCCGTGGCCGCATCGAGTGCGACGGTCGAGCTGCCGTAGTAGTCGAGGCCCTTGCGCAGACCGCCGAAGAGATCGGGCGAGGGATTGCCCGTCGGCACGTAGACGAGTCCGCGCTCGGCGTCCGCCGTGATGATCGACCACACGTTCGGCGTGCCCGCCGTGAAGCGTCGCCCGGTCTCGGGATCGGGCTCGCGGGGCCAACCCGGCGGCACGGGATCCCAGGCCCAGACCCGCTCCCCCGTCCGCGCATCGAAGGCACGCACGACACCCGCCGGCGCATCGACGCGCACGTTGTCCGCCACGAGCGCACCGAGCACGACGCGATCCCCGATCACCTGGGGCGGCGACGTCGGATGGTACTCCCAGGGCGGCGCCTCCCCGATCCCCTCGCGCAGCGCGACCCGGCCCTGCTCGCCGAAGCCCTCACAGGGCACGCCCGTATCCGCGTCGAGCGCGATCAGCTCCGAGTCGGCCGTGCCGTAGAAGATCCGCCGCGCGCAGGCAGCGCCCGCCTTCGCCGTCGCGTCCTCCCAGTAGGAGACGCCGCGACACATGAGCGGATAGGGCCCCTCGCCGTGCCGCGAACGGAACTCGGGGTCGAAGCTCCAGCGCTCCTCTCCCGTCTCCGGGTCGAGGGCGAAGACGCGCATGAAGGGCGTGCAGTAGTAGAGCGTGTCGTTCACGACGAGCGGCGTGTTCTGGAAGGCCGTGCGCTTCGAGTAGCCGGAGCCGTCGAAGTAGTCGCCACTGTGATGCGTCCAGGCGACCTCGAGGCGATCCACGTTCTGCTTCGTGATCTGGGTCAGCGGCGAGTGGTGCCGCGCCCCGCGATCGCCCCCCCAGAAGGGCCAGTCCGCGACGGGCCCGCCGTAGTCGACCTCGACCGGGCTGCCGCGGTCACCACAGCCCGCGACCCAGCCGAGCAGCACGATCGCGAGCACGAGACGCGAGGCGGAGAGAAGGATGGACGACACGGATCGAAGGTCCTCCGGGCAGACGAAAGGACGCCCGGCGAAGGGCCCGCCGGACGCGGGCCGGACGATACCCCATCGAACGCCCTCGGCAGGCGGCCATGGACGTGGCCCGAACGCGGGTGGCGTGGGAGAATGCGATGCGTCCCGGACGCCGATGGCGTCGCCGAATGCGATCCGTCCCGGACGCTGATGGCGTAGCCCAATGCGGTCCGTCCCGGACGCGGATGGCGTAGCCCAATGCGATCCGTCCCGGACGGTCCACCGTCCCCAGCCGCGGGAGCCCAGCGCATGTCCGAAGCCGGTTTCGATCTCGCCGAGATCGATCGCCTCCTCTCCACCACCCGCGCCGTGCGCCGGCGCCTCGATCTCTCGCGACCGGTCCCACGCGAGCTCCTGCTCGACTGCATCCGCCTCTCGCAGCAGGCGCCGACCGGCACGAACGCCCAGCACTGGCGCTGGGTCGTCGTCGACGAGCCCGACCAGCGGCGGCGTCTGGCCGAGCTCTATGCGCGTGGCATCCCCCTGCTCGAAGAGTCCGCGAAGAGCGCGCGCGACGCCCAGACGAAGACGGTCTACGACCACGCCCGCGACTTCGCTTCGCGGATCGGCGAGGTCCCGGTCCTGGTCGTCCCCTGCCTCGAAGGTCGACTCCCGCCGGATGCGCCCTCCGTCGTGGTGACGACGTACTACGGCTCGATCTACCAGGCGGTCTGGAGCTTCCAGCTCGCGCTGCGGAGCCGGGGCCTCGGGAGCCTCTTCACGACGATGCACCTCGCCTTCGAGGACGAGGCGCGCGAGGTGCTCGGTCTGCCGCCGGACGTGGTCCAGACGGCGATGCTGCCGGTCGCCTGGACGGTGGGAACCGACTTCCGGCCCGCGCGGCGTCCGCCGCCCGAGACGATCACGCATTGGAACCGCTGGCAGGGATGAGCCACGGCGGCGTCGGACGAGTCGCGACGCCGAGCCCGGATGTGGTAGACCCCTGCACCCACGAGCGAAAGACGAGGAATCCCGCGCCATGGACTACCAGAACATCCTCTTCGACGTGACCGACGGGATCGGGACGATCACGCTGAACCGACCCGACAAGCTGAACGCCTACACGACGGAGATGGGCGAGGAGGTCACCCACGTGATCCGGTCGGTCCAGCGCGACGACGCGGTCCGCGCGCTGATCCTGACCGGCGCCGGTCGCGCCTTCTGCGCGGGCGCGGACCTCGAGCATCTGAAGGCCCACGAGCAGGGGCGGAACGTCTCGAAGGGACCGCGGCTCGGCGAGGAGGACTTCCTGCGCAAGCTGCCCCTCGAGATGCGCGACTACCCGAAGCCGATCCTCGCGGCGATCAACGGGCACGCGGTCGGCGTCGGGATGACGATGGTGATGCCCTGCGACGTCCGGATCGCCGCCGAGGACGCAAAGCTCGGCTTCGTCTTCGGCCGCCTCGGCATCCTGCCGGGTCTCGGCTCGACCCATCTGCTGCCGACGCTCGTCGGCATGGCGCGCGCCCAGGAGCTCGTCCTGACCGCGAAGAAGATCCTCGGCACGGAGGCCGCGGCAATCGGACTCGTGAACCGCGCGGTGCCGAAGGAGGACGTGCTCGAGGCGACCCGCGCCATGGCGAAGGAGATGGCCGAGATCGACCCGCTCGTGCTGGCCCACGCGAAGCGGGCCCTGCACTTCGGCGCGAGCCACTCGATGGCGGAGGCGATGAAGAACGAGCAGGGACAGAGCGCGGTGTTGCGCGCGGAGCGGGAGACGCGCAAGAACGCCTGAGGAGGCCGTGCCAGGCGTCCCGGGCGTGTGCCGTCCCGACTCCAGCTTCTCTCGGCGCGCGGCCGGGGCGCGCAGGGCACGGCCGAATCAGGCGTCGGGCCGGAGGTCGTGCTCTTCCCAGGGCATGAAGGGGATCGGGCGGCCGATGCGGGCCATGAAGTCGTCCATGAACTTGTAGGTGATGCCCCAGAGCACGGGCGCCCGCGCGTCCTCGAGCAGGCGGATCGTGGGCAGGGGCATCGAGTGCTCGAGGTAGCTGAACTCCCGCATCGCCTGGCGCTCGGGGTCGGTGCAATGGTGGAGCGGCGACCAGAACACCTCACGGATCTCGTAGTTCGGCTGGAGCGGCGGGTCGCCGTCGATGGCGTAGACCCAGGCCGAGACGCGGATCGACTCGGCGTGACCGAGGACGTCGGAGAGACGCCCGATTCGACGGGCGCGTGCGAGGTCGAGTCCGACCTCCTCCACCGTCTCCCGCTCGGCGGCGGCGCGGGCGTGGGCGTCGCCCGGATCGATGCGCCCGCCCGGAAAGGCGATGTGTCCCGACCAGGGATCCCCTTCGAACTCCGCACGACGGATGAAGAGCGCCTCGAGATCGTTCCCGCGCTCGCGCAGCACGAGGGACACGGCGGCCTGCATGCGGGCCTCTCCCGTGTCGAGCCAGGGCGACGTCGCGGCGAGTCGCGCTTCGACCTCGTCGATCGTCCTCGCCATCGCCCCGGTCCGCCTCCTCGCGACTCCGATCCTCGTCGGCCGCAGACCGCGCTGGCTCGGGGGACGAGCCGCGGGGCGGATCGGCGTTCGCGAGTCTAACGCCTTTCCCTGGACGTGGCGGACCGGCCGACGCATCCGCAACCCCGCGGACGTGGCGGACCGGCCGACGCATCAGCAACCCCGCGGACGTGGCGGACCGGCCGACGCATCAGCAACCCCGCGGATACGCCGGCCGGCCCCCGGTCCCGCCGGCCCCCTCGCGCGTCGTCGAGGAGGCGCGACGCGCCGGGTGGCCTTCATCGCAGTGGTGCCACGTGCCCCGGGTAGCGACCGGTCGGATCGAGCGCCTCGTGCAGCACGTGGCGCAGGGCAGTCGCCGTGATCGGCTTGGGCAGCAGCGGCATCGTCCCGTGTCGGCGCGTGAGCTCGACCAGCCCCGGCCGCCCCATCGACGACATCATCGCCACCACGGCCCCCGGCTGCCGACGCGGCATCGCACCCAGCAGGTCGACGCCCCGGTTCGTACCGTCGAGCACCTGGTCCAGCAGCACGACGTCGTATCGCTCGCGCGCGAGCAGGGCGCGTGCCTCCTCCGCCGTGAGCGCGACGTCGACCGCGAGGTCGGTCGCGAAGACCGAGGCCGCACGACGGACGATCCGGACGAGCTCCTCGTCGTCGTCGACGACCAGCAGACGCCATGGGCCCGACCGCTCGAGGGCGCCCCGCACCCGCCCGATCCGCTTCATCATGCTCTCCAGCACGAAGCGACCTCCCGCGAGGCATCGACCTCGCGACCCCGGTGCGACGCGTCGCCCGCGGCTCCGCCGGCTGCCGTCAGGAACGCCCCGCCCGACGCCGGGCTGAAGGGCTTCTGCAGGACCGGACATCGGACGGGCCCCGCGACCGCCTCGAGCTCGGCGCCCGACGCCGCGGTCATGATCATGAAGCGGGCCTCGGGCTGGAAGCGCGGCATGACGCTCATCAGGTCGAGCCCCGACTGTCTTCCCCCCAGGCGCCAATCGACCAGGACCACGTCGTACCGGAAGCGTCCGAGGCGGACCGCCGCGTCGAAGAGCGTGTCGCACTCGTCGACGTCGAACCCGGCGGAGCACGCGGCGACCCGCGCGAGGGCGGCGTGTTCCGGGTCGTCCTCGACGATCAACATGCGCCGCGCGGGATCGGAATCCTTGGACATCGGAGTCTCCTTCGTCTGAGCCGCGTCACGATCCCCCCGAACGCCCCGGCCCCCCCTCCGATCGGCCAGGGACGCGATCCCGCCCGTCGAGATTCGCTGGAGGAATCCCGACCTTCGGCTCGTCGATCCGCCCGGCCCGGGCCCCGGTCGGCCGCGGCCTACGCCCCCGTTCGACTCATGAAGGGAATCGGCATCGCTCGCGCATAGAAGGTCACGATCGACTCGACGAGGTTCGCGTACTCGTCGAAGGCCAGGGGCTTCACGAAATAGCCGGCAGCCCCGAGCGCGTAGGCGCGCGCCGCCTCGGACTCCTGGCCCGAGGTCGAGAGCACGATGCAGGGCGTGATCGCGTGACGCTCGCTCGCGCGCAGCCGCTCGAGCAGCTCGAGGCCCGAGAGACGGGGCAGCTTCAGGTCGGCGACGACGAGGTCGACGCCCTCGATCCGATCCGAGGCGCCCTCGCCCGCGAGACCGAGACGCTCCATCGCATCCTCGGCCGATCCAGCCACGAGAACGCTCGCCGGCAGATCCCGGCGATCGATCGCCCGTCGCATCGTCATCACGTCGACGGCTTCGTCCTCCACTAACAACATGCGAACGCATCGGGACATCCTGGGGGCCTTCCTGCGGTATTCAGATGTCTCCGGATCGGCCCGATCGCCGGCCCACACGAGTGCCGAGTCGACCGTCCAGGAAAATCCACAGAAGCGCCACATCGGGTCGACCGATGGGAGTCGGAACCGTGACCAACGACACGAGCGAGGTCCGACGATGCCGCAGATCCTCGTCGTGGAGGACTCGAAGGACGCCCAGGAGCTGATCCGTCGCGCCCTGCGCGACGCCGGCGACGTCGCCTTCGCCGAGAGCGGGAGCGAGTGCGTCGAGCTCGCGAGCACGCAGCCCCCCGATCTCTTCCTCGTCGACGTCGAGCTCCCCGACATGGATGGCTTCGAGCTCTGCGCGAGCCTGAAGAGCAATGCGATGCTCGAGAACATTCCCGTGGTGTTCCTGACCGGGCGCGCCGACGTCCAGGACAAGGTCATGGGCTTCCGGCTCGGCGCCGAGGACTACATCGCCAAGCCCTTCGCCGCCGCCGAGCTGCGCGTCCGGGTCGAGGCCCGACTCCGCGGCCACGGGCGCCGGGATGCGCGACTCGCCTTCGACGACATGACGCTCGACCTCGTGCGCCACGAGGTGCGACTGCGGGAGGGCGACAGCGAGAGGGTCTGCGACCTGACCCCGCACGAGTTCCGCCTGCTGCATTGCCTCGCCGCCCGGCGCGGCGAGGCCGTGCAACGCCATCTGCTGGTGGAGGCGGCCTGGCCCGGGGTCCGGGTCTCGCCCCGGACGATCGACTCCCACGTGAGCAACCTGCGCAAGAAGCTCGGACCCCACGCCGACCGACTGCGCGCCGTGCGCGGCGTCGGCTACCGACTCGCGAGTCCGGTCCGGGCGTGACGGAGCGAAGGATGGAGGAGATTGCACGGAAGCTGGATCCGCTCGCAGGGATTCCAGACGATCTGAAGGGGCGAGCCCACAAGGAGAACACCCATGGCCGCCCTTCCCCTCCCCGACCTCCGTCCGCCGCCCAAGCGGACCCATACGGACACCTGGCCGAGCCTGCACGCGCCGCGGCTGCTGGTCGTCGAGGACGACGTCCAGCTGATGCCGCTGCTGGGGCGCGCCCTGCACTGGGTCGATCCGGACGTGGTGCTCGACTGGGCGACGGACGTCGGTCAGGCGCGCTCCGCGATCGTCGAGAACGAGTACCGGGCGATCCTGGCGGACTTCATGCTGGCCGACTCCGACTCCGGGCTCTCGATCTACGCGGATTGCCGTGCGCTCCAGCCGGAGGCGCGATTCGCGATGATGTCGGCCCTGCCGATCTCGCTCCCGGTCGACGCCGTCGGCCTGCTGAACAAGCCCTTCGATCTGGGCCGGGTGCGCGACTTCCTGCGGCGGCTGCTCGATCCCTCCGACTGACCTCGGTCGCGCCGGCGGGCGGCGGAGTCCGGAGCGGTCCTCGATGAACGAGCGCCGCAGCTTCATCGAGCGCCTCTTCGAAGCGGACTTCATGCCGCACGGCCATTGTTTCCTCTGGAATCCAGAGGTGCTCTGGATGCACGTGATCTCCGACGCGGTCACGGCCGTCTCCTACCTCTCGATCCCGGTCGCGCTGCTCGTCGTCCACCGCCGCCGTCGCGATCTCGCCGAGGCGCGCGTGCTCGCCCTCTTCGCCGCCTTCATCTTCCTCTGCGGCCTGAGCCACATCCTCGGCATCTGGACCATGTGGCACCCGATCTACCGCGCCGAGGCCGTCGTCAAGGCGGCCACCGCGCTCGTCTCCGTCGCCACCGCCGGCGCCCTGTGGCCCCTGATTCCGAGATTCCTCGCCCTGCCGGACCCGGCGGCCCTCAATGCCGCGAACGAGGCGCTGGTCGCGACCAACGACGCCCTCACGACCGAGATGGAGGAGCGACACGACCTCGAGGAGCGCTTCCGGATGCTGCTCGAGTCGGCTCCGGACGCGATCCTGATCGTCGACCAGGACGGCCGGATCGAGCTCGTGAACGAGCGATGCGAGGCGCTCTTCGGCTACGCGCGATCGGACCTCGTGGGCCAGCCGATCGAGGTGCTGGTGCCGGAATCCTGCCGATCGGCCCACGTCGAGCAACGCGAGGGCTTCATGCAGTCGCCCACCCGGCGTCGGATGGGTGACGGCCGCGAGCTCTTCGGCCTGCGTTGCGACGGGTCGATGTTCCCGGTCGAGATCAGCCTGGGCATGCTCGAGACGACGACGGGCCGCGTCGCCCTCGCTTCCATCCGCGACATCAGCGACCGACTCGAGGTGCAGCGCGAGCTCGAACGCCTGAACCAGGAGCTGACCCGACGCGTCGACGACCGCACGTCCGAGCTCGCCCGCCGTGCGGACGAGCTCGCCCGCTCCAATCGGGAGCTCGAGCAGTTCGCCTACGTCGTCTCCCACGACCTCAAGTCGCCCATGCGCGGCATCGCCTCGCTGGCCGAGTACCTGAGCGAGGATCAGGCCGAACGTCTCGACGACGATGGCCGCGAGCAGCTCCACCTCCTCAAGCAGCGCGCAGCCCGGATGCACAGCATGATCGAGGGCGTGCTCGCCTACTCGCGCGCCGCGAACCAGCCCGCCCCGCCCGAGCTCGTCCGAACGCAGGACCTGGTCGAGGAGGTCCTCGACAACCTCGCAGCGCCCCCCGGCATCTCGATCCGGATCGAGTCGCTCCCGGACGTCGTCTATCCGCGCATCCAGCTCGCCCAGATCTTCCAGAACCTGATCGGGAACGCGATCCAGCACATGGGCCACGAGGACGGCACGATCTCGATCGGCGGTCGACGCGTCTGGGATCACCTCGAGTTCCGCATCGAGGACAGCGGCGTAGGCATCGCACCGGAGCACCACCAGCGGGTCTTCGCGATCTTCCAGACGCTCGCCGCCCGAGACGGAAACGAGGCCGGCGGTCTCGGTCTCGCGATCGTCAAGAAGATCGTCGAGTGCAATGGAGGCCGGATCAGCGTCGAGTCCCGCCCGGGCGTGGGATCGACGTTCAGCTTCACGGTTCCGATCCAGCCCGACTCGGACAAATCGGACGCCACCTGAGCCCTCGCGACGGGGACGAATCGGATGCCACCCGAGTCCCGGCCCGACTCGTCCGGCGATCCGCTCACGCCCGTTCGAGCAGCGCCGAGAGTCCGTCGAGCGCGTGGGCGAGGCGCTTCTCGTCCCGGGCGACCGCCGCGGCCTCGATCCCCGCGCCCAGGACGCTGACGTGCGGGAAGCCGTAGCCGAGCCCCGTGCCCTTCATGTTATGGCCGAGGATCCGGATCCGGTCGAAGTCGCCACCCTCGGCCGCTGCGCGGATCGTCGCGAGATCCTCGCGTCGTTTCTCGAGGTAGTCGCCGGCGAGATCCGCCAGCTCGTGGTCCGCTGACACCGCGATCACGCGCCGCCCCCGACGCCCGAGCGCCGACAGCAGGTCGCGCTTGGCGATCGGCTTCGCGAGGTGCTCGTCGCAGCCCGCCTCGCGACAGGCCTCGACCTGCTCGGCGAAGGCGTAGGCGGTCAAGGCCAGGATCGGCGTCGGCGGCAGCTCGTGCTGCGCCTCGTGCGCCCGGATCTCGCGCGTCGCCTCGAGACCGTCCTTGTTCGGCATGTTCACGTCCATCAGGATCACGTCGAAGACGCCGCCGCAGGCCGCTTCGACCGCCTCGACGCCGTCCACGGCCTCGACGACCTCGATCGGCGCCTCTTTCAGGTAGGCCTGGACGAGCGTGCGGTTCTCCGGCGAATCCTCCGCGAGCAGCACGCGCAGAGGCGGGAGGCCGATCCGATCGGTGCCCTCCGGAGTCAGGCCTTCGGCGGCGAGCCCGGGCGACTCGTCGAGCAACGCCGCGCAGACGTCCGCGGGATCCGCCGGTCGCAGCAGCACGGCCGCCCCCGTCCGGCGCGCCCGCTGGACGTCGTCGCGACGATGGTCGAGGGGCATCAACACGACGAGGCGGGGACGCGTGCTCGACCCGGCGAGGGACTCCGCGAGCTCGAGACCACCGCCCTCGAATCGGCAGTCGACGATCAGATGATCGAAGGGGCGGTCCTCGTCCGCCGCCAACAGGGCTCGCGCCGCACCCGCCGATCCCGCCACCTCGACCTCGGCGCCCCGCGCCCGCAGCCCCGACGCGAGCACCGCGCGCTCGATCGAGTCCGGCGCAGCGAGCAGACTGCGCGATCCGTCGAGTCGTCGCGGGCTCGAGGACGTGGAGCCGAGACGCTCGAGCGGCAGCTCGATCGTGAAGCGGCTCCCAAGGCCCTCCTGCGAGACGAGCGAGAGCCGTCCGCCCATGCGCGCGATGAGCTCATGGCAGAGCGAGAGCCCCAGCCCCGTCCCGGACTTGGCATGCGCGCCATGCCGCGCCCGGACGTAGGACTGGAAGATCGCGGCCCGCGCCGACTCCGGCACGCCGGGTCCCGTGTCCTCGACCTCGATCTCGAGCACCGTGCCGCCCTCGCCCACCCGCTCCTGGATGCGCAGGGAGACGTGGCCTGCGTCCGTGAACTTGACGGCGTTGCCGACGAGGTTGAGGAGCACCTGTCGGATCCGGTCCTCGTCGCCCACGTAGCGCGCGTCGGCGTCGATGCGCGGGTCGACTGCGATGTGGAGGTTCTTCTTGTGGGCGGCATAGGCGAAGGTCTCGACCGCCGCGCGCGCGAGCGAGACGGGCTCGAAGGGGCCCTCGTGCAGCTGGAAGCGACCCGACTCCACGCAGGAGAGCTCGAGGACGTTGTTCAGCAGGAAGAGCAGGTTGCGGCCCGTGCGACGGAAGATCTCGACGTACTGGCGATGGTCGAGCTCGAGCTCGGCCTCGAGGAGCAGGTCCGCCATCCCGAGGATCGCGTTGAGCGGCGTCCGGATCTCGTGGCTCATCGACGCGACGAAGCGGCTCTTCGCCAGCGAGGCCTCCTCCGCGTGACGCCGCGCCGCCTCGACGGCCGCCCGCGAGCGATGTCGCTCGACGGCGTGGCGGAAGCAGCTGCCCACGTGGGCCGGCTCGAAGGAGGACTTGACGAGGTAGTCCTCGATGCCGCGATGGATGAGCTCGAGCGCGAGCTCCTCGTCGTCGTTGCCCGTCATGACCACGATCGGGAGCTCGGGGGCGACGTGCGTCACGGCATCGACGAGGTCGACCCCGGAGCCGTCCGGCAGCGAGAGGTCCAGGGCGACGAGATCGAAGGCGCCGTCCTCGAGCGCCTCGCGCGCGGCAGCGAGCGTGGGCGCCACCTCCACCTCGAAACGCACGCGACGCACGTCGCGCAGCGCCCGGCGGACCAGGCGCTGGTCCATCGGGTCGTCTTCGACCAACAGCACGCGAAGCTGCGCGGGATGGACGGATCGGACCTCGAGCGGCCCGACGCTCGACGGGACGGCGTCACTCACCCTTCCGGGATCGGCGACGGTTCGTTCGCACTTGATCGCACGCCGGCGGCAACGAAGCGATCCAAGGCATCGACCAGAAAACTGGACGGAGCGCAGCACGACACGCCGAGGTCCGGCCCGCACGAAGGGCCCCGCGCGACCGCGACCACACCCGCAAGCGCGCCCGAATCCGGTGAATCCCCGCGTCGGGCTAGATGCTTCGCTCGCGTCCGGCCCAGTAGCGCTCGCGCAGGCGACGGACGTAGAGCTTGCCGCTCGGGTGGCGGGGCAGCTCCGCCTCGAAGTCGATCGAGCGCGGCACCTTGTAGCCGGCGAGATGCGCGCGGGCGTGCCTCAGGATCTCCTGCGCGAGCGCGTCGCTCGGCTGCCGGCCCTCACGCAGCTCGACCGCCGCCTTGACCGACTCGCCCCACTCGTCGTCGGGGATGCCGAAGACGGCGACGTCCGCGACGGCGGGATGCTCGGCGAGGACCTGCTCGATCTCCTGGGGATAGATGTTGACGCCCCCGGAGATGATCATGTTCGAGCGGCGGTCGGCGAGATGGACGTAGCCCTGCTCGTCGACCGATCCGATGTCGCCGATCGTGAAGACGCCCGGCTCGAGGTAGGCGCGCTCGGTCTTCTCGGGGTCGCCGTGGTATTCGAAGGGCCGATCCGAGACCTTGCTTCGGCAGTAGAGATCGCCCGTCCCGCCCGGGCCCAGTCGGCGCCCCGTCTCGTCGACCGCGAAGATCTCGAAGGCGGGCAGCGCCCGACCGACGCTGCCCGGATGGGCGAGCCAGTCCTCCGAGTCGATCAGCGTGTTGACCCCGCCCTCGGTCGCCCCCCAGTACTCCACGAGCACGGGCCCCCACCACTCGATCATGCGGCGCTTCACGGCGACCGAGATCGGCGCCGCGCCGTGCAGCGCCATGCGCAGACTCGGCGCCCGGAACGCCGCGCGCTCCGCGTCGGGCAGGCGCAGCAGCCGCACGAACATCGTCGGCACGAGGTGCACGTGCGCGACCTCGCGCCCCGCGATCAGCTCGAGTGCCTCCCGTTCGTCCCAGCGCGGCATGATCACGATCGGCGCGCCATTCGCGTTGTCGTAGACCGCGAACATCAGCGGCGCCGCGTGATACATGGGCCCCGTGATCAGATGCGGTCCGCGCCCGTCGAGCCGTGCCGCGTGCCCGGACTTCGTGTGCCCGACGAGCGCATCGCGCACCGTCGGCGGCGCCGCGCGCTTGACGCCCTTCGGCCGCCCCGTCGTTCCGCTCGTGTAGATCATGTTGCCGCCGGCGGGCGTGTCGAGATCGAGCGGACGCAGCCGGATCGCGTCGAGCAGCCCGTCGAGCTCGGCGCCCGCGCGCACCGCCCGCGGCCCGGCCCCGCGCGCCCCGATCCGCTCGAGGACGGGCGCATGGCGGTCGTCCGTGAAGACGACCCGCGCGCCCGAGTCCGCGAGGACGTACTCGATCTCCTCGTCGGCGAGGTGCCAGTTGATCGGCGTGACCCATTGCCCCGCCAGCACGGCGCCGAGCAGCAGCTCTATCACCTCGGCGCGGTTGCCCATCAGCAGGGCGACGTGCCCCCCCGGCGCGAGCCCGACCTCGTGCCGCAGGAAGTCGGCGACGCGATGACTGCGGTCGAGGAGGCCCGCGTAGTCGAGTCGTCGGTCGCCGTCGTCGACGGCCAGCGCCTTCGGGCGCTCTCGGGCGAGGTCGAGGAGCATGGTCTCCGTTCCGTGGGCGCCCCAGTATAGGGGGCGCGTGGTGGCGCTACGCGTCCGGTCCGGCGTTCGACTCCGTCAGGATCTCTTCGCAGCTCGGCCCGACGAGACTCGAGAGCAATCCCTCACGCCTCGCCCGGCGCGCGACGTCGCCGGCCCGGATCGGCGCGAGCGCGCGCTCGGGATCGAGGGCGATCCAGGCCAGCCCCGGCTTCAGCAGATCCGTCACCTCGCCCACGACGAGCAGCCGCTCGTCGGGCCCGGACGCGTCGTCCGCGCGGCTCCCGCGCTCGACGCGTCGGATCTCGATCGCGTCGCCGGGGGCGAGGCCATGATCCGATCCGAGGGTGATGCGATAGAGGTGGCGGTCGGCGTCGGGGGCGCGGCGATGGGCCGTGACGAAGCCGCGCGGCGCGAGCAGCGGTGAGAGCGGGCGCTCGAGACAGCGCAGCGCCTCGTCGAGCGTGGACTCGAGCTGCGCGACGAGCGCGGCCGAGGAGAGGCTGCACGCGGGATCGACGTCCTTGTAGGACTGCTCGCTGCCGTGTTCGAGGCGCCATCGACGGCTGGGCGGCCGCGCCGAGACGATCGCCTCGGTCGCCGCCAGCGTGCCGTCCCACTCGTGCAGCCCGACCTCCAGCGCGAGCGTCACCGCATGGGTGCAGGTCCCCGGCCGACGCGCGACCTCCGCCTCCGATTCCCAGGGCCGACGCGCGGGCCGCTTCCAGCTCGCCGTGTGCCGACCCCGCACGACGCGCGTCGACAGCACGAGATCCGGCGGCGGCGACGCCTCGGGCGAGGCTTCGGGATCGACGCGCGACGGATCCGGACCGGACGCCCCGTCCTCGGCAGCCGTCTCGTCCGCGCCCGATCCCGGATCGCGACGCACGTCGGCGCCCGCCTCCCGCGCCAGCCGCTCGAGTCGATCCCGGAGGCCGCGCTCGATCTCGCCGCGCACGCTCGATTCGAGTGCTGCGTCGCCCGGACGTGCGACGACCGCGACCTCGCGCTCGCGTCGCTGCCGTTCGGCCCGGGTCGGATAGGGCTCCACACGCTCCATGGGCAGCTCGTCCCAGGCATCGAGATCCGAAGGCGGCGCGGACGCGCACCCGAGCGCGAGGACCAGCGCAACGACGCCCGGCAACAGGCCCGGAAGACGAAGCCACCTCCGCTCGTACGCACACCCGGGCACTCGGCGCCCCCCGACTGCGTCGCCGCCGCGACCTCGCCCCCCACGCATCCCGCGTCGCGCCTCCTTACGCCCCGTGCCGAGTCGACGGGCCCGGCCGATCGTACCGCCCGCGGGGCCGAAGGACAGCCGCCCACCCGCACCGAGCCCATGCAACGCTTCGCGGTATCGCCCTATGTGCCCGCCTCTGCTACTGAATGCCGCCCATGGGCATCGAAAACGTCGGAATCGTCGGGTGGCGGGGGATGGTCGGATCCGTGCTCCTCGAGCGCATGCGCGCCGAGGGCGACTTCGCGGGTCTGACGACGACGTTCTACTCGACCAGCCAGGTCGGCGAGCCCGGTCCCGACGTCGACGGCGCCGCGTCGCCGCTCGTGGACGCCTACGATCTCGCGGCCCTCGCCCGCCACGACGCGATCGTCACCTGCCAGGGCGGCGACTACACCAAGCAGGTGCTCGGCGCCCTGCGTGAACGCGGCTGGGCCGGCTACTGGATCGACGCCGCGAGCGCGAAGCGCATGGACGACGACGCGGTGATCGTGCTCGATCCCGTCAATCGCGACGTGATCGACCGAGGCATCGACGCGGGCCTCAAGAACTACGTCGGCGGCAACTGCACGGTCAGCCTGATGCTGATGGCGCTCGACGGGCTCTTCTCGGCGGATCTCGTCGAGTGGATGACCTGCATGACCTATCAGGCGGCCTCCGGCGGCGGCGCCCGGCACATGCGCGAGCTCGTCGCACAGATGGCACTGATCGGCGAGCGCAGCGCGGATCTGCTGGCGGATCCCGGCTCGGAGATCCTGCCGCTGGACGCGCGGGTGGCGGCGCTGCTGCGGGACGACGCGATGCCGACGGAGAATTTCGGCGCGCCGCTCGCTGCGAGCCTGCTGCCCTGGATCGATCGCGCCATGGAGAACGGCGACACGCGCGAGGAGTGGAAGGCCTTCGCCGAGGGCAACAAGATCCTCGGCCGCTCCGGCGCGCCGATCCCGATCGACTCGATCTGCGTACGCGTGGGCGCCATGCGCTGCCACAGCCAGGCCTTCACGATCAAGCTGCGCCGGGACGTGCCGCTCGCGGACGTCGAGGCGATGCTCGACGGGGCGAACGACTGGGTCCGGCTCGTGCGCAACGACAAGGAATCGACCCTCGCCGAGCTCACGCCCGCGGCCGTGACCGGGACCCTCGACGTCCCGGTCGGACGCGTGCGCAAGCTCCGGCTGGGCCCCGAGTACCTCGGCGCCTTCACGGTCGGCGACCAGCTGCTCTGGGGCGCGGCCGAGCCCCTGCGGCGCGTGCTGCGCATCCTGCGCGAGCGCCTCGCCTAGCACGAAGACCCCGGTCGGCCCGGCTCCTCGAGCGCGGTCCCTCCGAACGCGAACCCCGATCCGGATCCGCATCCGAAAAGAGGACGCACCGCCCCCTCATGGACCTCTCCCTCGACGAATCCCAGCAGATCCTGGTCGACACCTTCGCAGAGCTGCTCGAGCAGGAATGCCCCGTCAGCCTCGTGCGCGAGTGCGAGAAGACGGGCTTCTCCGAGGCGCTCTGGTCGCAGTACCGCGAGATGGGCGCGAACGTGATGGGGCTGCCCGAGTCGGTCGACGGGCTCGGCATGGGCCTGCTCGAGCTCGGCCTCGTCGCCCAGCGTTCCGGTCGCGTGCTCGCGCCGGTGCCCTTCGTCGAGACCGCCGTCGCCGGAAGACTGCTCGCGGCGATCGCGCCCGGCGATCCGCTCGTCGCGCGCATCGCAGCGGGCGAGGCGATCGTGTCGCTCGCCCTGCCCCGACCCCACGCGGTCACGGGGACGGGCTCGGGGCGCACGGGCCGCGCGCTCGTGCCCTTCGGCGCCGTCGCGGACGCGGTCGTCGGGATCGATGCCGAGGGACTCTTCGTCGCCGAGGACGCGGGCAAGCGACGCGGCCCGAGACTCCGGGACGCCGGCTCGGGTGCGCTCGCGTGGTGGAGCCTCCAGCGTGGCGAGGGCGCCGCGCCGCGGGCGCTCGCGACGGGCGACGAGGCGCGCCGGGCGATGGCGCGCGCGAGCGCGGAGTGGAAGCTGCTGACCGGCTTCTGGCTCGTCGGCCTGGCCCAGCGGGCCCTCGAGATCGGCGCCGACTATGCGCGCGAGCGCATCCAGTTCGGCGTGCCGATCGGCGGATTCCAGGCGATCGCGCATCCGCTGGCGGAGTGCGCGATCCGGGTCGATGGCGCGGAGCTGCTCGCGCAGGAGGCGGCCTGGGCCGAGGCCGAGGAGCCCGATCGCTTCGAGGGGCTCTGCTCGATGGCCTTCGCCTGGGCGGCGCAGACGGCGCTGCGCACGGCCGACGTGAGCCTGCATACCCACGGTGGCTACGGCTTCTCGGAGGAGTACGACATCCAGCTCTACTACCGACGCGCGGCGGCCGTGCCCGGCGTCGCGGGCGGCGCACGCGAGGAGCTCCAGCGCGTAGCGGAGCTCTGCCTCGCGCCCGAGCGCGCGGCCCTGGGAGGCGCCTAGCATGGACTTCCGACTCGGACCGAAGGCCGACGAGGTACGCCGCGAGATCCGCACCTGGCTCGCTGCGAACTTCAGCGAGGAGGATCGCCGCCGCGCCCACGAGGACGGCGGCGGCCACGACTGGGACCTCTACCGCAAGCTCGCCGCCGAGGGCTGGGTCTCGGCGGGCTGGCCCGTCGAGATGGGCGGCGGGGGACGCGATCCCTACGAGATCCTCACGCTCTACTGGGAGCTCTGCAAGGCGGGCTTCCCCTGGATCGGCCTGCTCAACAACGGCTTCATCGGGCACACGCTGATGGCCATGGGCACGGACCATCACCGCGAGCATTTCGTCCCGCGCATCGCCTCGGGCGAGATCGCCTTCGCCCTCGGCTACAGCGAGCCGGGCTCGGGCTCGGACGTCGCCTCCTGCCGCACGATGGCGACGCGCGACGGCGACGACTGGCGCATCAATGGCCAGAAGATGTGGACGACGACGGGCCACACGGCGCAGTACATCTTCATGCTGACCCGCACGGCGACCCTCGACCGACCGCACAAGGGCCTCACGGTCTTCCTCGTGCCGACGGACGCGGAGGGGGTCGACGTCCAGCCCGTGCACACGATGGGCGGCGAGCGCAGCAACGCCGTCTACCTCTCGAACGTCCCGGTCTCGGACTCGGCGCGGGTCGGCGAGGTCGACAAGGGCTGGTCCGTCGTGCGCTTCGCGCTCGGTCTCGAGCAGGCCATGGGCTATGCCGACCTGCAGGAGCGCTTCCTCGAGGACGCGCGGCGTTGGGCGCTCGCGGAGCAGGCCGACGGCGGACTCCCCTTCGACGATCCGCGTGTGCGCGAGCAGCTCGGCCAGACCGCGATCCACACCGAGGTCGCGCGACTCCTGCGCCATCGCTCGACCTGGCTCTCCGCCGAGAGCCGCCCGCTCGGGGGCAAGGGCGCGATGACGAAGTCGTTCTCGGGCAGCTCCTACCTCGAGGACGCCCAGGCCTGGACGCAGCTCGTCGGGTCGGCGGGACTGCTCGCCGAGGGCGAGGACGGCGCGGTCGCGGGGGGCGCCTTCGAGGAGGCCTTCCGCCAGACGCCGGTCAACACGATCTACGGCGGCACGGTCGAGATCCTGCGCAGCCTCGTCGCCGAGGTCGAGCTCCAGCTCCCGAAGAGCCGCTAGGCGTAGGCGAGCCCTGCTCCCCGTCGCGTCGCCAGGTCCTGGTCAGAGCTCGCGAGCGAGCGTGGCGAGGCGCTCGGCGGTCGAGTCCCAGTCGGCGCCGGGGGCAGCGTAGGGGGCGGCGAGGAAGTCCGTGAGACCGGCGTCGCGGAAGGCGCGCAGGCGGCGGGCGACCTCCTCCTCGTCCCCGATCACGGGGATGTCGCCGATGCGGCGCGCGTCCGAGGCCTCGACGACGCGTTGGTAGGGCATCGCGCCTTCGTAGAAGGCGAACTCGCGCTGTGCCGCGTCGCGCGCGGCCGCGGTCTTCGCCTTCGGCACGATCGCCGTCGCGATCACGCTCGCGACGCGCGGCGAAGGTCGCCCCGCCGCCTCGGCCGCGGCCCGCACGGCCGGTGCGACCACGCGCGCGATCGCGCCCTCGTCGGACCAGGTCGCGATCACCCCGTCCGAGTGCGCGCCGGTCACGCGCAGCATCGCCGGCCCGAGCGCCCCGACGAGCACGCTGCCCGGCGCCTGCGCACCGGGCGTGCCGTAGATCGAGCCCAACCCGAAGACCTCGCCCTCGTGCCTTACGAAGCCCGCCTGCTCGCGCGGACCCGCGGGCTTGGCGCCGACGGCGAAGGCGGACTCCAGCACCTCGAGGTACTCACGCACGTGTCGTGCGGGCCGCTCGAAGGGAAGGCCGTGCATCGCGATCACGGCGGGATTCGAGCAGCCGATGCCCAGATGCAGTGGACGACCGATCGCCGCCTGCACCGTCGCGGCCTGTCGCGCCAGCGCGAGGGGGTGGAAGAAATACGTCGGGACGACCGCGGTTCCGAGCTCGATCCGGCGGGTCGCCTCGCCCGCGGCCTGGACCGCAGCGAGCGCATCGAGGGACCAGGGCAGGTAGGGCACCCAGGCGCTCGCATAACGAAGCGCCTCGGCGCGCCGCGCGCGATCGCGGATCTCGCCTACGTCGGAGCCCTCGCCCCAGGTCTCGGACACGAAGAGGCCGACGCGCATGACGCTCCCTTCCTAGAGATGGGCGACGGCGCCGCCGTCGACGTTCAGGATCTGGCCCGTCACGAAGGCCGACTCGTCCGAGGCGAGGAAGACGACGGCGTGGGCGACGTCGTCGACGTGGCCGTGTCGTTTCAGGAGCTGCAGCTCGCGGTAATGCGGCCAGAAGATCGCCGCCTCCGCGTCGCCGCCGAAGAGGCCGAGCAGCTTGTCGGTCAGGATGCGTCCGGGCCGGATCGAGTTGACCCGGATGCCGTGCTCGCCGCCCCGGCCCGCGAGATGGATCATCAGCCCGTCGATCGCCGCCTTCGACGCCTGGTACTCGGGCGGCGGCTGCATGCCACCCATCTTGCCGAGCTGGTCGCGACCGACGGCCATCACCGCCGAGAGGCTCGAGATCACGACGATCGAGCCCCCGCCCGCCGCCCGCAGATGCGGCCACGCCGACTGACACGTGAACATCGTGCCGTTCAGGTTCAGGTCGATCGTCGCCCGCCACTCGGCGACCGGCGTATCGGGCCACTGCGCGAAGCCGACCGACCCGCCGGCGTTCGCGACGACGACGTCGAGCCCGCCGAGCCGCTCGGCCGCCGCCTCGACGAAGCCCCGCACCGACTCGGCATCGGTCACGTCGCAAGCGAAGTAGTCGGCTCCCGTCGCGGCGGCGACCGCCGCGCCCTGCTCCGCCGAGCGGGCACAGAAGGCGACCCGCGCGCCCTCCCCCACGCAGCGCGCCACGAGGGCCTCGCCGATCCCCGTCGAGCCCCCCGTGATCAGGATGCGCTTGCCCGCGAGCCGTCCCATCGCCCCGTCCCCTCGGACCGACCCGCGAGCCGTCCCGCGTCGTCGTCCCCGTCGGCCTCGGACCGCGCCCGCTAGGACCGCTTCGGCCCGCCCATCGTGCCCGGCCACCGCGAGCCCGAGATCGTGTCGACGAAGGGCCAGTAGGCGTCCGGGTCGAGGGGGCCCTCGAGCGTGATCTCCCGGCCGAGGAATTGCGGCCACCAGAGGCGCGCGCCCTGGTACTCGCGGATCGGCAGCAGCGACGCGATCGGATCCCAGGGGCTCTCGAGCAGGGCGAGGTCGCCCTCGACGGCGATCTCGGCGCGCGTCCCGTAGGTGCTCTTCACGCGCACTACGTGGGGCGGGAAGTCGTAGGCCTTCTCCGCGCCGCCCACCGCGCGCAGCACCTTGATCCACCACTCGTTCTCTTCGTGGTTCTCGCGCGCGGGCAGCGCATCGGTCGCCGTGCCTTCGAACTCGACGAAGGTGTAGCCCTGGTGCGTGCAGCGGGCGGAGACCTTGTCGCCGTAGCGGTAGTAGTCGATCTCGCAGGGGTATTTCGGCTGGCCGTTCATGTCGCGGCTGATGAAGATCGCCGACTCCTGGTCGATGCCGTAGCCCAGGGTGTAGAGGCCCTTCGTACCGCGGTACGAGGCGTCGACGGTCATGAAGATCCCGTACTCGGGCACGTCGGGGACGGCGACCTGATAGATCGACAGGTTCACGTGGGGCTCGGCGCCGGGCTCGAGGCCGGGCGGCAGGAGCGCCGCGACGCGGTCCTCGTGCGTCAGGTAGTCGATCTTGAGGATCGGCCAGTCGGCGATCTCTCCAGCGGCGATCTGCGGTCCTGCCATGATTCGGGCCTCCAGCTCTCGAAGGGATTCGGAAGGTCGGGAAGGGTTCGAAGGCGCCGCCGGGAAGCGACACTCGGGAAGGGATCGAAGGCGCCGCCTTGAAGCGACGGACCGGAAGAGCCTAGAGCGGCCACACGACCGGGTCGAGCGAGCAAGGACTCGGGGCGACGTCCCGCCCGCGCCCCTCGCGTCCCACCGCTCGGGCCCCGCCGCTCAGGCGTCGTCGCCGCGGAAGGGCTGCCAGCGCGGCGCACGCTTCTCGAAGAAGGCCGTCGGCCCCTCGATCTGATCCGGATGGTCGGCGTGCAGCTCGAGCTGTCGGTAGGCCGCGTCGAGGCCGGGCTCGAGGCCGTGGTCGAGACTCTCCCAGATCGCCCGCTTCGAGCGGGCCAGCGCCGTCGGCGACGCGCGACAGATGATCTCCGCCAGCTCCCGGGCGCGATCCATCAGCTTTGCGGCGGGCACGACCTCGCCCACGAGCCCGATCGAGAGCGCCTGCTCGGCCGACACCCGTTCCGCCGAGCCGAGGTAGGTCAAGCGGAAGACCCAGTCGAGCGGGATGCGCCGCGCGAGCCCCACCATCTCGAGCACGGCGGCGAGGCCGTTCTGGCAATGGGTGTCGAAGAAGGTCGCCGTATCGGCGGCGATCGTGATGTCCGTGTCGGCGATGAAGTGCAGGCCGCCGCCGTTGCACATGCCGTTCACGGCCGTGATGACGGGGGTCCAGCAGCGATTCTGGAGCGCCGTGATCTGGCTGTAGGGCGCATCGCGGCGCGCGATCTTCGCGAACTTCTGGCTGTCGCCCGAGGCCGTGGACGAGATGTCCCAGCCCGTACAGAAGGCCTTGTCCCCGGCGCCCGTCACGATCGCGCAGCGCACCTCGGGATCCGCCCCGATCTGCTTCCAGATCCGTCGCAGCTCCTGCGACATCTCGTAGTCGAAGGCATTGCGCGCCTTGGGATTGTCGAGGGTGATCGTCGCGACGTGGTCGACGAGCTCGTAGTGGACGGCACCGGGCATCGGGCGGGGCTCCTTGATCCGAAGCGGAGGATCTCGACGAGGACGGGTCGCCCGTCGACCGCTCGACGGGGACCGGCGCATGCTAGCAACGTGGCGACGCGCGTCCGCCCCCGATCTCGCGACCCGCCGAGGCTCTGGTAGCGTCCGGCGTCGGGGATCGACGGCGACCGCGACGAGCAGGAGGCGTGCATGGCCTGGGATTTCGAGACCGAGCCCGAGTTCCAGCGGGAGCTCGACTGGATGGATCGCTTCGTGCGCGAGGAGGTCGAGCCGATCGATCACGTCCTGCGCAATCCGTACGACCCGAACGATCCCTTGACCCGCGCGCTGCTGCCGCCGCGCAAGGAGCAGGTCAAGGAGCGCGGCCTCTGGGCCTGTCATCTCGGCCCCGAGCTCGGCGGGCCGGGCTTCGGCCAGCTGAAGCTCGCCCTGATGAACGAGATCCTCGGTCGCTCGCGCTACGCGCCCATCGTCTTCGGCTGCCAGGCGCCCGACACGGGCAACGCCGAGATCCTCGCCCACTACGGGTCACCCTCGCAGAAGAAGCGCTACCTCGAGCCGCTCATGAACGGCGACATCGTCTCGTGTTATTCGATGACCGAGCCCCATGCCGGCGCGGACCCGACGCTCTTCACGACCCGCGCCGTGCGCGACGGCGACGAGTGGGTCATCAACGGCGAGAAGTGGTTCTCCTCGAACGCGCGCTGGGCTTCGTTCCTGATCGTGATGTGCGTGACGGATCCCGACGTGAGCCCCTACGAGGGCATGTCGATGCTGATCGTGCCGACGGACACGCCCGGCGTCGAGATCGTGCGCAACGTCGGCGTCGGCCTCGAGGGCGAGGAGCATTGGGGCCATGCCCACATCCGCTACACCGACGTCCGCGTGCCGGCGGACCACATGCTGGGCAAGCCGGGCAGCGCCTTCGTGATCGCACAGACCCGCCTCGGCGGAGGCCGGATCCATCACGCCATGCGCACCGTCGCCCAGGTGCGCAAGGCCTTCGACCTGCTCTGCGAGCGCGCCCTCTCGCGCGAGGTCCGGGCCGGCCGGCTCGCCGACCTCCAGATGACGCAGGAGAAGATCGCCGACAGCTGGATCGACCTCGAGCAGTTCCGGCTGCTCGTGCTGCGGACGGCCTGGAAGATCGACAAATACAACGACTACCGGAAGGTCCGCGGCGACATCGCGGCGATCAAGGTCCTGACGCCCCGCGTGCTGCACGACGTGACCTCCCGCGCCCTCCAGCTACACGGCGCGATCGGCGTGTCGAACGACATGCCCTTCGTCTCGATGCTGATCAGCGCCTACTCGCTCGGCATCGCCGACGGTCCTTCGGAGGTCCACAAGATCACGCTCGCGAAGCAGATCCTGCGCGACCGTCGCGCCCACGAGGGCCTCTACCCGAGCGGCCATCTGCCTTCGCTCGAGGCGGCGGCGCGCGAGCGCTTCGCGGACCTGCTCGAGGCGGAGATCGGAAACCTCTGAGCCCGTCGGAGATGGGGTCGGCCAGCGCGCCCGAGGCCACGCCGCGCCGCCCCGGCTGCGGGCGCGATTCCGCCGAGACGGGTTCCTGCTGATCGTGATGCAGCCGCCGATCGTCTTCGAGCCAGGCTTCCTCATGAACGCGCCGCGCCTCCGCGCGAGGAGACGGGTGGGACCGGCGACCGCGAGCGATGGCGAGCGGCGGGATGCCCGGCGGGACGGCCGGCGGGCACCCGGCCCGCCGGCACGATCCGCGAGAACGCTCAGCAGGCCTCGAAGAGCGAGGCGAAGCCCTGGCCGCCGCCGACGCACATCGTCACGATGCCGTAGCGGCCACCCGTACGCTTCAAGTGCCGGACGAGCAGGCCCGTCATGCGCGAGCCGGTCATGCCGAAGGGATGACCGATCGAGATCGAGCCACCCGTCGGGTTCAGCTTCTCGTTCGGGAGGCCGAGCTCGCGCTGGCAATAGAGGAGCTGTGAGGCGAAGGCCTCGTTCAGCTCGATCACGTCGATGTCGTCGATCTTGAGGCCGAAGCGCTTGAGCAGCTTCGGCACGGCGAAGACCGGACCGATGCCCATCTCCTCGGGGCCGCAGCCGGCGACGGCCGAGCCGCGGTAGATCGCGAGGGGCTCGATACCGAGCTGCTTCGCGCGGTCCGACGACATCAGGAGGGTCGCCGAGGCGCCGTCGGCGAGCTGCGAGGCGTTGCCCGCCGTGACCGTGCCGCCCTCCTCCGCCTTCTTGAAGACGGGCTGGAGCTTGGCGAGACCATCGAGGGTCGTGCTCGCGCGATTGCACTCGTCGCGGTCGACGACGGCCTCCTCCTCGTAGGGGTCACCCTCCTTCGGCGTCACCTTCCGCGTGACCTTCATGGGCGCGATCTCTTCCGCGATCCAGCCCTTCTCGACGGCGGCGGCGTAGCGCTGCTGGCTCTGGAGCGCGTAGGCGTCCTGGTCCTCGCGCGAGATCTTGTAACGCTCGGCCACGATCTCGGCCGTGATGCCCATCGGGTAGTAGAGGCCCGGGAAGCGCTCGGCCGCGTTCTTGTTCGCGAGCCGGGTCCGGTTCTGGGTCCCGTCCTGCATCATCGTGATCGTCTCGACGCCCGCCCCGATCGCGACCTCGGCACCCTCCTGCAGGATCTGGTTCGCGGCCATCATCACGGCCTGCGAGCCCGAGGAGCAGAAGCGGTTGACCGTCGTCGCCGCCGCCGTCTTCGGGATGTCGGCGACCATCGCGGCGATGCGCGCCATGTTCATGCCCATGCAGCCCTCGGGATGACCGCAGCCGAGGATCACGTCCTCGATTTCGGCGGGGTCGAGGTTCTTCTGCTCCTTCACGACCTCGCGCATCACGTGCGCGGTGTAGTCGACGGGCTCCGTGAGGTTGAAGGAGCCGCGGTGGGCCTTGGTGAGGCCGGTCCGGAGGCTGCCGACGATGACTGCTTCTCGCGCCATGAATTTCTCCTTGAGGGGCGGATTCGAGTGGCCGGACGGTATGCCAGCTCCCGGGCCCCAACAACCGGATCGAGCGGTCGCCGGGTCACTCCGGCCGCCCGACCTGCAAGGCCCCTCACTCGAGCGAACGGACGTAGGCAACCAGGTCGCGGAGCGCGCGCGGCTCGAGCGCCAGCCCGATCGGGGGCATCGCGCTCTGCACCTCGCCGACCCGGTCGATCGCCTCGGCCGGAATCGCGAGCGGTCGAGCCGCCCCGGTGTCGAGCTCGATCGCCCCGTCTTCGCCGCGCGACACGAGCCGACCCGCCAGGCGCCCACCGTCGCGACGCAGCACCTCGACGTTCCCGAAGCCTGGCGCGATCCGCGCCTGCGGATCGACGATCGACTCGAGCACGAAGCGCGCGTCGCGCACCCGCTCGCCACCGAGCGCCGGGCCGACGCCACCGCCATGCCCGCTGCCCCCTGCTTCGCCCGTCGCCGCCGCATGGCAGCGACGGCAGTCGCCAATCGTGTCGAAGACGAGTCGCCCCGCGGCCGGATCGCCGCCCGCGAGCGCCCAGGCCCGACCTTCGATCGCCCGCGCAACCGGCGGTGCGAGCGCCGCCGTCGCCCGCGCCGCGAGCGCCGGGTCCGGCTGCGCCCGCGCGGCCTCGAGCAGCTCGAGCGCGACGCCCGGCGCGAGGCCCCCCGCCTCCCAGGCGACGAAGCCACGTCCGATCGCCGCCCGCGCCGCCTCGTCCCCCGATGTCCCCGCAGCCCCCAGCCGCGTCCACGCATGCTGCCGCTCGCGCTCGTCCCCCGCGCCCTCCGCCGCCTCGATCAGGACGGTGACGCCGCGCTCGGGGTCGAGGGCGAAAAGCAGGTCGCGGGCGGCAATGCGTAGCGCCGGTACGGACGCGTCGAGGATCGTCCCGGCTGCGCGCTCGCCCCCGACCGCATCCTCGAGCGATCCGCCCGAGGCCTTGGCCGTGAGGGCCCGCGCGGCGGCGAGCCGCGTCGCGGGGTCGGCGTCCACGTCGACGATCCGGGCGACGAGTTCGCGTTCATCGAGGGGCGAGGCGCCGTATCCGCCCATGATCTCGAGCGCCCTCGCCGAGAGCGACGAATCGAGCAGCGCGCGCCCACGCGCCTCGAACACCCCGGCGACGAGCGTGGGCTCGACGGGCGGAAGCGGGCGGTAGAAGCCCATCGTGAGGTCCCGCGGCGGTGGCGACGCGAAGTCGGCGAGCGCCTCGAGGGCCAGCCGGCGCAGGGTCTCGGGCTGTCGCGCGTCCGCCGCATAACGCGCCAGCCGCTCCGCGCCGCGTGCGTCGCGCAGACGGACGTTCGCGCCGATCACCCGGCGATGGAGCGCGTGGGCGGTCTGGAGGTCGTCCTCGTGCGCCGCCCCGAGCCCCTCCGCGAGGCGCGCCAGCGCGGGCATCGCACCGTCGATCGGTGCGTCGTAGATCGCCCGCGCGGCCTCGACCACGAGCAGCGGATCCGGGTCCTCGAGGAAGCGCGCGATCCGCGCATCCCCCTCCCGTCGCAGCACGAGCAGCACGCCGAGCCGCACGGCGCGGCTCGGATCGTCTGCATGCACGAAGAGCGCGTCCGGCAGGCCGAGTCGATACAGAGCGAACACGACCGCGTGGCGCAGGAAGACGTCTCGGTCCGCATTCTCGCGCAGCAGCGCGACCAGCGGCTCGAGGCTCTCCCGGTCGGCCAGGGCGCCGAGCGATTGCGCAGCGAAGAAGCGCACCCGCGGCGATGCGTCCCCGAGCCAGTCGCGCAACGCCGGCGCGAGCGATGCGACCCCCGACTCGCCGATCGCCCGGGCCAGCTGTGCACGAAGCTCCGCATCCTCGGCGAGGGCCCAGTCGATGCCCTCGCGCGTGATCGCCCCGATCCCGGCATCGCCGATCCGGGCGAGCCCCCAGAGCGCGTGGAGACGTGGCACGAGCGATGCCTCGCGGTCCCGGGCGAGCCGCGCGAGCCCGGCCGTCTCGCCGCGCTCCGCCAGCTCGGACTGCGCCCGCAGTCGGATGCGCTGATCGGGGAAATGCAGCAGCTCGAAGAGCCGCTCACTCGACTTCTCGCCCATCGGCTCCGCGACGATCGTCGCGAGCGACGCGACGCGCGGGTCGTCCAGGGAGTCCGGATGCGAGATCCGGGCGAGCTCTTGACTGCCCCCGAACTGATCGAAGAGCGACGCGACGAGTCGGCCGTCCCAACCGAAGTCGACGTCGGTCGCGAGCATCGACCACGCGAAGCGATGCAGGTCGACCACGCGGAGGCCCGCGCCCTCGGGCTCGACGGCGAAGGACCAGATACCGCTGCGCCCGTAGGTATAGGCGTAGTCGCAGAGCAGGAAGTGGTCCGCATAACGCGCCGGCAGGCCGAGCCCCGGCGCGTGCACGAGACCCGCCGGCCCGTTGCCGACGTGTGCGATCGGCGGGAGGACCCAGGCGGGCTGGGTCTCGTGCTGGAGGTCCCAGAGCCGCTCGGCCATCCAGGGCCCACGCACGTAGTCGCCGGCGAGCGTCTGATAGGGCATCGCCCAGCCCGACTCGCCGCCCTCGACCACGTAGACGATCCGCGCCGCGTCACCTCCGTCGCCGTTGTTGTCCCCCGTCACGAGGTTGCCGTAGTCGTCGAAGGCGAGCTCCTGCGGATTGCGCAGTCCGGTCGCGAAGACCTCGAGCCCGCTCCCGTCGGGCCACATCCGGAAGACCGCCCCGCGCCCGGGTCCGAGCGAAGGCTCGAGGACGTGACCCTCGGGCGTCGCGACGCGATAGCCGCGATCGCCGACCGAGAAATAGAGGCGACCATCCGGGCCCTGCACGAGGCCGTGCAGATCGTGCCCGATCAGCGAGGTCTTGACGCCGAAGCCCGTATGCAGCGTCGTCATCTCCTCCGCGACGCCGTCGTCGTCGAGGTCGCGCAGCCGGAGGACGTCCGGGATCGCGGTCACGAAGATCTCGCCCTCCCGCGCCTCGACGCCTGCGACGAGTCCCCGTGCCGCATCGTTCCACCGCGCGAGCTCCCGCCGTCGATCGACCCGTCCGTCGCCATCCGCGTCGTCGAGCACGACGAGTCGATCCGCGTGGCTCGTGAAGTGGTCGGCGTCCGGGATGCGACCGTCCGCGATCGCCCGGGCCTGGTAGGCGAGGCGGTCCTCGACGCTCCGCGCGGCGAGATCGTCGAGGAGCCAGTCCGGGTGATCGCGATCGTCCTCGGTGCCGTGATTCATGCGCCCCGCCTCGGCGACGAGGACGCGACCGCGCTCGTCGACGTCGAGGGCGACGGGCGTGCCTTCGAGGAGCGTCTCGCCCAGGCGCTCGATCACGAGGCCCTCCGCGAGCTCGGGCTCGCAGCCACCCACGACGCAGAGCACCGGCCGGAAGAGCGCGCTCCCGACCAGGCCGGCCAGCGTCGACCAGGGCACCTCCTTCGCCACCGTGAGCTTCGCGACCGCCGTCACGCCGAGCCAGACGATCGCCGGCGCGAGCAGCAGCACGAGCACGACCGCCCGCACGACCCGCGCCCGACGCCGCTCAGCCATCGCCCCGCTCCCCGCCCACGCCGCGCGGCGCCGAACTCGTCGCCGTCGTCGCCGGCGCGGGCGTCACGCCGGGCGGCCAGTCGGACACGACCCAGTCGTCCCGCACGACGAAGGTCCGGTTCAGCCGGAGCGGATGTCGCTTGCGCCGCACGGCGAGGTTCACGAGCTCGACCGAGAGCGAGAAGGCCATCGCGAAGTAGACGTAGCCCTTCTCGACGTGCTTCCCGAAGCCCTCGAGCAGCAACACGACCCCGATCAGGATCAGGAAGGAGAGCGCCAGGATCTTCAGCGTCGGATGCTGCTCGATGAATGCGCTGATATGCCCCGCGAAGACGAGCATGACGAGCACGGACACGACGACTGCCGTCACCATGATCGAGAGCTCGCGCGCCATGCCGACGGCGGTGATCACGCTGTCGAGGGAGAAGACGACATCGAGCAGCACGATCTGGAGGATCACGCCCGCGAAGGAGGCCGCAGCGGCACCGGCCCCCTCCTCCGCCTCCTCGCCCTCGAGCTTGTCGTGGATCTCCCAGGTCGCCTTGCCGACCAGGAAGAGCCCGCCCAGGAGCAGGATGCCATCACGGCCCGAGACGGGATGATCGAAGACCTCGAAGAGGACCGCGGTCAGTCCCATCACCCAGCCGATCGCCAGCAGCAGCCCGATCCGCATGCCCATCGCCGCCAGCAGCCCGACGCGCCGCGCGCGCGCCTGCTGCGCGGCGGGGAGGCGTTGGGTCAGGATGGCGATGAAGACGATGTTGTCGATGCCGAGGACGATCTCGAGTCCGACCAGGGTCGCGAGCGCGACGGCGTTCTCGGTCGTGAGCAAGGCTTCCAAGCACTCCCCTCCCGCGCGACGCGCGCGATGCACAGACGCCCCGGCCGCGGGCCCGTGTGCGCGCAGGCGGCCCCGCCCTGGGCGCCCCCGGGATACCACAGAGTCGAGGGCATGCGCCTCGACGAAAAAAAGGAACGCCCGGACGCCTCTCGATGTCCCCTCTCCGCGCGCGACGGCGACCGACTGGCATGGGGATTCGCGCCCGCTGCCGGTCGACTGCCGGCGGGCTGCGAGCGCGGATCCAAAGGGTCGATGCGCGATGCGTCGAGCGCTCGGGGTCGAGGACGCCGCAGCGTATACTGGCGCGTCACGCGGCGCGGCCGACGCGCACATTGCCGTGGACGGGCGCCGCGAGGGCGCCTTCTGGATCGGGGGTCGGGATGGTTCGCACGAGCAGGCACGAGCGTCGGGGGCGCGGGCGCGACGGCGCGCGACGCGAAGCACGCGGTGCGGCCCGCGTGATCCGCGCGCTCGCGATCGGCGCGGCCTGCTTCCTTTCCTTCGCCTTCGCAACGATGGCCCCGGCGGCGGCGGACGCCGGCGTCGACCCCGGCTCGGCGATCGACGTCGTCTTCGTGCTCGACAACTCGGGCAGCATGCGTCGCAACGATCCGTCGCGCCTCACCCGCGCCGCCGTGCTCGACTTCGCGCGCACCCTCGCTGCCCGGCCGGCGCTCGACGCGCGGATCGGCGTCGTGCTCTTCGACGCGAGCGCGCGACTCGCCGCCCCCCTCGCCCCCGTCGATGCCGCGTCCGCCGCGCGCCTCGAGCGCGCCCTCGACGGGCTCGACTTCTCGGGCCAGTGGACCGACAGCGCCGCCGCCGTGGAGCGCGCGCTCTACGCGTTGCGCCGCGACGGACGCCCCGAGGCGCGACGCGCGATCGTCCTGCTGAGCGACGGCCGCCTCGACACGGGCAGCGCCGCGCGCGACGACGAGGCGCGGCGGGCGCTGCGCGAGGATCTCGCGGCGGAGAGCGCCGCTGCGGGCATCCAGCTCTTCGGTGTCGCGTTCACGGAGGCCGCCGACTACCCGATGATGCAGGCGCTCGCCCGACGGACGGGCGCCCGATACTACCGGGCGATTCGCGCCGAAGAGCTCGGGTCGGTCGTCGAGGACGTGCTCGCCCGGCTGGCGGTCGCCGAGCGCTATGCGCTCGCGACGGACCCCACCGACGCGGGGAGCGGCGCACGGAACGCGACGGGGACGCGCAACGATCCCGACGCCACGCTCGACGCCTCCCTCGACGCTTCGGAGGCGCCGACCGATGCGAACGCGCCCGCCGTCGCGACCGGGCCCGAGGGCGCCGCGTCGAAGGCTTCCGTCGAGGCGGCGTCGCAGGCACGGACGCGGCGACGCCTCGGCCTCGCGCTGCTCGCCTTCGTACCGGCCGCCCTGCTGATCGCCGGCGGCCTCGCCTTCTGGCGACGGCGGCGGGGCCTCCTGGCCCTGCCGCGACCGCGGCGCGCGGCGCCTTCGGCCCAGCTGCTCGATGCCAGCGGCAGCCTCGGCGAGATCGGCGCGAGCTTCCCCCTGCGCCGCGGCCGCACCCGAATCGGCCGCGATCCACACAACGATCTCGTCCTCGACCACGACACCGTGTCGAGCGAGCACGCCCTGATCGAGCTCGACGAGGGCCGCTACTGGCTCGAGGATCGACGCAGCACGAACGGCACGAAGCTCGCGGACCGCCGACTCGAGCCCGGCGAGCGCGTGCCGCTCAAGGGTGGCGACCGCATCCGCTTCGCCGGCATCGACCTTCGATTCGTGCTCGAGGGCTACGTACCCGGCGGCCAGACCGTCTATCTGAGCTCGTCGACGACCCCGCCCGCGGCCTGGCCGATCGTCTCCTGGGCGGTCGGGGATGCACCGCCCGCCGACCGGGTCGAGTCGTCCATGCCGGGGGAGCCCTCGACGCCCCCGCACGACGAGCCCCCCGCACGCGTCGTGGAGCTCGACGATCGGCTCGCGGACGACGACGACCCGATCGACGCGAGCCGTGACCCGGGCGCGGACGCGGGACCGTCGGCCGGGTCGGACCTCGCCGACGCACCGACGGCGGAGGTGCCGATCCGCCGGGGCCGCTCGCGACTCTCGTTGCTGCCGCCGCTCGAGCCCGAGCCGGAGGCGTCGCGCGAGCCCGAGCCGGAGGCGTCGGTCGCGACGCCCGCGGAGGTCACGCACGGCGGTGTCGGCGAGGCGGCCACGGAGCTCGTCCTGTCCGAGGACGAGCCGACCCAGGCGAGCCCGCCCGCTGCGACCCCGCGCGACCCCGTCGCCGCCCATCGCGCCTGTCTCGACGACCACCTCGCCCGCGTCGCGCTGCTCTCGCCTGCCTTCGCTGCATTCGTGGATCGCGCCTTCGAGGAGGAGCTGCGCGACGCCCTGGCGGTGACGGCGGATACGCTGCTCGAAGAGGCACGTGAGCGGGGCGGCATCACGCATCGCGAGTACACGGCGGGCGGCGTGCGCTACCTGGTCTGCGGCGTGCCCGATGATCTCGAGCGCGCGCGCGAGCATTTCGTCGAGGCCTGGGGTGGCTTCACGCGGCTGCTGACCGAGCAGCTCGATGCCGAGAGCTTCCGGACGGATCGATGCGAGATCCTCGCGGTCGTGACCTTCGGCGAAGGCGCGGCGCCCTGGGTCAGCCTCTCGATCGTCCCCGATCACGGCCTGACACCGGGCATCGACCTGCTGACCTACGAGTTCCTGACCGAGGCGGAGCGCGGCGAGATCGAGGCCGCGCGCGCGGAGGAGACCGCGGGCTTCGCGCGGACCGGGGATGCGGCGCACGGCGAGGACACGGGCGGCGTCAGTCGCTCGGGGCTGGGCTAGGCGGACCGCTCGGGGCTGGGCCAGGCGGAGCGCCCGGGGCCGGTTCGGGCACAGCGCCCGGGACCCCGCCCCCGGCCAACGCCTCCTCGAGCGCGCGCGCCGTGGGATCGTCGGGCCGGGCCTCGCGGAACGCGTGCGCCGCCGCCCGTGCACGATCGAGCTCGCCCGCCGCCCGCAGCAGCGACACCCGCGCGCGATGCAGGTCGGCGTCGCGCGGGCTGCGCGCGATCGCCTGGTCGAGTCGCGCGATCGCCGCGTCCCCCCGGCCCGCGGCATCCAGGGCGAGCGCCGCCGCCAGGGCGAAGCGCGGCACCTCGGGCGCGAGCCGGGCTGCCCGCTCGAGCTCGCCGCGCGCCTCGTCGATCCGACCCGCGCGGTGCAGCGCGAGGCCGAGCCCGTAACGCGGCGTCGCCTCGTCGGGCGCCGCCTCGACCGCCCGGCGCAGCCCGTCGAGCGCCGCCGCCTCGTCGCCCGCCGCGCGATCCAGATCGGCGAGGTTCACCAGGGCGGGCACGAAGTGCTCCTCGATCGTGAGCGCGCGATGATAGGCCGCGCGAGCCGCCGCGAGGTCGCCCGAGCGCTCCGCCAGCAGACCGAGTCCGACCTGGGACGCCGGCCGGGCCGACGTCGCCTCGAGGGCGGCGCGATGCTCGGCCCGGGCGCGGGCGAAGGCGGCGCGCGCGGCGGGCTGCATCGCCGTCGGCGGTACGTCCAGCAGCGCCTCCGCCGCCGCGATCCGGATCGCCCGTCGCGCATCCTCGAGACGCGGGGCGAGCAGCTCGATGCGCAGGGCGTCGTCGAGCGTCCGCGCCTGCTCGATGGCCGCGAGTCGCTCGAGGTCTTCGCCCGTATCGGCGACCCGCGCGAGCGAATCGAAGTCCGGCGCGGCATCGCCCGCCTGCGCGAGACGCAGCTGCGCACTCGCCCGCACGAGGGCCGTCGCGTCCCGCGCGAAGGCGATCGCGCGCCAGCGCCCCGCGTCCGGGCCCGCGACGAGCGCATCGCTCCAATGCGCGCGCGGCCCCTCCGGCCGTCCGCCCGCGGCCCGCCAGGCCGCGATGCGATCCGAGAGCCAGTCCGCGTCGCGCTCGGCGTGACAGCCGCGACACACGTCCGGCGCGCCGAGGGCGCGGCTGCGCTGCGGGCTCGGCACGAGGAAGGCGTGATCGCGCCGGGCGTCGATCTGCATGTAGACGCGTTCGGGCATGTGGCAGTCGACGCAGTCCGCGCCGCGGCTCCCGACGACATGGCCGTGGTGGCCCGGTCCGTCGTAGGCGGCAGGCGCATGGCAGCCCGTGCAGAGCGCGTTGCCCTCGCGGCGCAGCGTGAGGGCGTGCGGGTCGTGGCAGTCGCTGCAGCGGACGCCGGCGGCGTACATCCGGCTCTGCAGGAACGAGCCCCAGACGTAGACCTCCTCGCGGATCTGGCCATCGTCGAAGTAGAGCCCGGGCTCGATCAGCGTCGGCCGGTAGCCGTCGAGCAGGGCTGCGCCGATCGCGGGCTGCGCGACGAGGGCGCTGCGCCGGGCGTGGCAGGGTGCGCAGACGTCGATCTCGCGATCGGGCGTGGGGGGCGCGAGACGCGTCGCGATGCGCGCGTCGGATGTCCGCAGCCAGGCCCCGGGCTCGAAGCGCGCGAGCGCGACGGGCATCGGGACGTCGCCCGGCGCGTCGGCGTGTCGACTCCCCGCGCCGTGACAGGCCTCGCAGCCGACGTCGATGGCCGCCATGCGCGTCTCGAACCGATCCTCGTCGGCGTCGTAGCCCTCGACGAGGGCCGTCGAATGACAGGCGGCGCACTGCACGTTCCAGCTCGCGCCCGAGCCGTCCCAGTGCAGCGGATCGCCGGGGGGCGTCGACACGTCGGGGACCAGATCGAGGTAGCGCTGGCCGCCGGCTTCGACGGGCCGCGTGTCCCAGGCGATGGGCAGCGCCTGCAGCCGCCCGCCCGGCCGCGCGACGAGGAGCTGCTGCAGCGGCTCGACGCCGAAGACGTAGGCGACCTCGAGCCGGGTCGGGGCGGCTTCGCCCTCCTGGAGCTCGACGCGGAAGCGATCGCCCTCGCGAACGAAACGCCAACGACGACCGTCCTCCTCCACGACCCGCCCGTCGAAAGCGCCGAGGACCGCCTCCGGCGTCGCGGGCTGCATGGCGAGATCGTGATGCGAGCCCTGCCAGGCCGCCGCGGCCTGCGGGTGGCAGGCCGCGCAGCGCGCCGATCCGACGAAGGCGTCCGGCGTCGATGCGGGGGTCGCGGTCGCTGCCGGACCGGGTGTCGACGAGGGCGTCGGGATCCCCTCGACGTCGTCGCGGTCGGAGCAGGCGAGGCCGACGAGCCCGATCAGCAGGACGAGCCGCACGAGCACGCGGCATCGCCCACCGAGCCGATCGCGCGCGGGCGACGCCGCGGAGCGGAGACAGGCCGATCGGGAGGGCGACACGCCGCGACCTTCGCAGAGGTCCCGGGCCGCGGCAATCACGGCGGGTCGACCACCCCTGCTCATCGGGCGCGGGGCTGCGCTAGATTGCGCGCCCCCGATCGACGATCGCGGCCTCCCCCCGACCCGATCCCGAACGGCGGACGACCGTGCGCGCGCAGCCCGCGAGCGACGGGAGTCCGTCGGAGGCCCTGGGCTCTTGGCGGCGGCGATCCGGTTCCGAGCGTGGCAGAAGGAGGCGCTGGCGAAGCTCGAGGCGCGCGTGCACGCGAGCTTCCTCGCCGTGGCGACGCCGGGCGCCGGCAAGACGACCTTCGCCCTCGGCGCGATCCGGCGGGCGCTGGTCGCGCGGCAGGTGCGCCGCTGCGTCGTCGTCGTCCCGACCCAGCACCTGAAGCTCCAGTGGGCGCTGGCGGCCGAGCGCTTCGACATCCACCTCGACCCGGACTGGTCCGCCGGCGACGGCGCGCTCCCCTCCGACGTCCACGGCGTCGCCGTCACCTACCAGCAGGTCGCCGCCAACCCCGGCGCGCTCCGCCGGCTCGTCGCGCAGGCCTTCGTCGTCCTCGACGAGATCCACCACGCCGCCGAGGCCCGCTCCTGGGGCGACGGCATCCGTCACGCCTTCGACCCCGCACCCGTACGGCTCTGCCTCTCGGGCACCCCCTTCCGCTCGGACCAGAGTGCCATCCCCTTCGTGCGCTACGTCGGCGACGAGGCCCAGGCCGACTACGAGTACGGCTACGGCGAGGCACTGCGCGATCGGCGCGTCGTGCGACCCGTCTACTTCCCGCGCATCAACGGCCGCATGGAGTGGACCGCCCCGGACGGCACGACCTATGCGGCGGGCTTCGACGACCCGCTCTCCCGCAACCTCGCGAGCCAACGCCTGCGCACGGCCCTCGACGTCGAGGGCGAGTGGCTGCCCGCCGTCCTCGCGAAGGCCCATCGCCAGGTGCTCCATCTGCGCGAGACGGATCCGCGCGCGGCCGGCATGGTGATCGCGATGGACCAGGAGCATGCCCGCGGCATCGCCGCCCTGCTGCGTCGCTACGCCGGGGCCCACGCGACGGTCGCCGTCTCCGACGACCCCGCGGCGTCGCGCAAGATCGCCGACTTCGCGGCCGGCGAGGATCCCTGGATCGTCGCCGTGCGCATGGTCTCCGAGGGCGTCGACATCCCGCGCCTCAAGGTCGGCGTCTACGCGACCAACACGATCACCGACCTCTTCTTCCGTCAGGCCGTCGGCCGCCTGGTGCGCACGACCGCCGGCGCCCGCGGCCAGCGCGCCTACATGTTCATCCCCGACGATCCCCGCCTGCGCCTTTTCGCCGCGAACATCGCCGAGCAGCGCCGCCACAGCCTGCGCCGCCCCGACGACCGCGAGCGGGACGAAATCCAGCGCGACCCCGACGCCGAGGCGCGCGCCGCCGAGGAGGCCGACCAGCTCTCCCTCTTCACGGCCATCTCCGCGATCCCCCTCGACGAGCACGGCAATCCCCTCGACGCCTCCCCCGTCGCCGAGCCCGCGACGGGCCCCCACGAATCGATTCCCGGGCTGGTCGACGACGAGCCCGAGCTCGAGCCGCGCCCGACCGCCGCCGAGCCCTTCCGGCTCGTCGCCCCCGAGCTCGAGGGGCCCGTCCCCGAGCCGGAGCCCGACGCGCCGGCCGACGCCGCGATGTCCCCGCGCACGCGCAAGCGCAAGCTGCGCGAGCAGAACAGCGCCGCCGTCCGCGCCCTCGCCCATCGCATCCGCAAGCCCCACGCCGAGATCAACGCCGTACTCAACCGCCGCATCGGCATCCAGCGCATCACCGAGGCGACCTCGCCGCAGCTCGAGCGGCGGCTGGCCCTCGCGCGGCGATGGCTCGAGCAGGCCTGAGGCAGGCGTCGGTACGGGCGCGCGAGGCGTTCGATCGGGGCCGGGGATCGGACGCGTCAGTCGGTGAAGTCGAAGGCCTCACGATAGGCGCGGAAGCGCTCGCGCACGGCGTCCGCGTCGATTCCGAAATCGGCGAGATCGTGCTCGTGTCGGTCGCGGGGCGCGGCATCCTTCGCCGCGAGATGTCGCTCCATCGCCGCCCGCCCCGCCGCGTCGGGCCCCTCGCCGAAGAGCCGCGTGTAGATCCGCTCGACCGCAGCGAGCGGATCCCGACGCAGATCGACCTGCCGCACGTCGACGAAGCGCCCCGGCTCGAGGCGCGCCCGGATCGCCTGCGCCGCCTCGAGCGCGCGCGGCCAGTAGCCCGTCATCACCTCGGCCCCGATCGCCCGGGGATCGACGTCGTCGCTGAAGATCGCGCGGGTATGGGCGTAGAGGCTGCAGAGCGAGCTGATCGCCGTCACGGGATCGCGATGCGTGAACACGATCCGTGCGTCGGGAAAGCGCGCGAGCAACGTCTCGAGATGCACGAGATGGGTGGGATCCTTCAGCACGAAGCGCTCGCCGTGGGGGCGATGATGCTGGATCAGCCGCAGCGAATCGTGGTAGTCGGCGTACGCAATCCCCGCATCCTGTGCGAGCAGCCAGGCGACGTAGTCGGGCACGCGGTACTGGAAGTCGAATTGCAGCGTGCGGAAGTGGTTCATGAAGAGCGCCACGCACTCCTCGGCGCCTTCCGCACTCATCGGATGGATCGCGTGGTAGTCGGGCGAGAAACGCTCGAGCTGGGCGAGCATGCGCTCGAGCCCTTCGATGCGTCGGTCCGGACCGCGCTCGGGCGGGACCGGATCGAAGCTCTCCCAGTAGGGGATGCTGCGATGGCGCGGGTCTGCGGCGAGCAGGGCGTGGAGGGCCGTGCTGCCCGTGCGCGGCCAGCCGACGACGAAGACGAGCGGGGGAAGCCGCGCGTCCAGGATCGCGGGCGTGGCGGCGAGCGCGCGACGGATGCGCAGATGGGTCCGGGCGAGCCGGATCGTGTCGTCCCGGGCCGCGATGCGTCCGATGCCATGCAGTCGCCCCGTCGCCGCGAGCGCGTCGCAGAGTCGCTCGAGGGCCTCGCATGCGGCGGGCGTCGGCCCGATTCCAGACGGCTCCGCGCCGGCCGCGCGCCAGAGGTCGGCGGCGGCGAGGGAGGGCCAGCCGGGGGCGAGACGCGCGAGGCGATTCAGGCCGCGCATCCAGAGCGGTCGCGTGCGCGAGGCGTCGCGGAAGGGCCTGACGTGTCGGACGGGCGGCGCTGCGACGGCGGTCTTCATCCGGGCAAGGCTAGGGCATCCACCGGACGCGACGGGACTCCGCCCCGGCATCCGCGCGACGCCGCGGCTCCGTCATCAGGCTGCGGCGCGAACGACCCGATGGAGCGGGCGTGTCGCGTCTCGACGACCTGCTCCTGCCCGCCGATCGCTTCCCCGCCGCCACCGACGCGGGCCGGCGCGCGCGCCTGTTCGTCCGGATCGGGCTGACCGTCGGATTCTGGGGCCCCTTCTTCGGCCTGGCCTGGGGCTGGGCAGGATTCGAGCGGGTCACGGTCGGCGTCGTGGCCGCCGCGGGCGTGATCGCGGGCTGTGTCGTCGGTCTCCGTCGCGGACTGCCCCTCCCGCTGGCGGGTCATCTCTTCGCCACGGCGATCGCCGGCATCCACGCGTTGATGGTCTTCGAGACGGGGGGCGTGCTCTCGCCCGCCCTGCCCTGGCTCGTGCTCCTGCCGGTCGCGGGCATCGCCTTCGTCGGGCGGCGAGCGGGCCTCTTCTGGCTGGGGATCGCCGTCGCGGAGATCGCATTCCTCTCGCTCGGCGTGGATGGGGACACGGTCTGGCCGACGGCGCTCGCACCCGAGCGCGCGGCCTGGCTGACGATCGCCGCCAACTTCGGACTCTGCGCCGTGATCGCGAGCTTCACCCTCGCCTTCGAGGTCGAGAAGGATCGCGCGCTCTCGGCCCTCGAGCGTTCCTCCGCGCGCGAGCGCCAGGCGAACCAGGCGAAGAGCCGCTTCCTCGCGAACATGAGCCACGAGATCCGCACGCCGATGAACGCGGTCCTCGGCTTGAGCGACCTGCTGCTCCGCTCGCCGCTCGGGCCCGAGGAGCACGAGCGGATCGCGACGATCCACCGCTCGGCCACGGCCCTGCTCACGATCCTCGACGACATCCTCGACCTCTCGAAGCTCGAGGCAGGCGCCCTCGAGGTCGAGCTCGCGCCGGTCGACGTGCGCGAGGCCGTCGGGCAGGTGACGGCGTTGATGGGCGAGCGCGCCCGCGCACGCGGCCTCGACTTCCACCACGAGGTCGAGCCGGCCGTGCCGCGATGCATCGCGACCGACGTCGGACGGCTGCGACAGATCCTGCTGAACCTCGCGGGCAACGCGATCCGCTTCACCGACGAGGGCGGCGTCACGATCCGCGTGCGGCCCGACCCGGATGCCCGGACCGGCGCGCCCCGGCTCGCCTTCGAGGTCCACGACACCGGCTGCGGCATCGCGCTGGAAGACCAGTCGAAGCTCTTCCGCGCGTTCTCGCAGGTCGACGACTCGATCACGCGACGCCACGGCGGGACGGGCCTGGGACTCGCCATCTCGCAGGAGCTCGCACGACTCCTCGGCGGCGAGATCCACGTCACGAGTCGACCCGGGGCCGGCACCACCTTCACCCTGCACCTGCCCCTCGCGCCGGCGGACGCGCCCCACCCGACCGCCGATGAACATCCGCCGGATCCCGTCGTCCACGCCGACGAGCGGCGGGCCGCGGCTTCCGCGGCAACCGTTCAGGCCCCCGACGATGCGGCCGCGGATCCGGGCATCCCGGGCAGCGGAGTCGAAACGCCCGTCCCGAGCCGCGAACGCCACATCCTCGTGGCCGAGGACCACCCGGTCAATCAGCTCGTGCTGCGCGCCATGCTCGAGGAGCTCGGACACGAAGTGCAGCTCGTCGAGGACGGCGAGCGGGCGATCGAAGCCGTCGGTCTGGCGCGCCCCGACCTGATCCTCATGGACTGCCAGATGCCGCGCCTCGACGGCTACGAGGCGACGCGCAGACTGCGCGAGCACGAACGTCGAACGGGCGCCCCGCCGCTGCCGATCGTCGGCGTCACGGCCCACGCGATGCGCGGCGATCGCGAGCGATGCCTCGAGGCCGGCATGGACGCGTATCTGAGCAAGCCCGTCTCGCTCGCGAGCCTCGCCGCGACGATCGCGAAGCTCCTGCCGGACGAGCCGGAGACGCACGTCACACACGACGCACGCCTCGCCGACGACGCCGATTGAGGGCGATCGGGGTCGATGCGGTACGCTCCGGCCGCTCGTCCCCCGGCCCCGGCCGAAGTTCTGGAAGAAGGGCCATGTCCCGAAGCGCCGCGACCAGCGAGCCGATGAGCCCCATGGATCTGCTGCTCTTCCGGGGCGAGCACGACGCGCGTCGCCGCGCCACGGCCTGCGCGATCCTCGTGCTGGACGGGCGACCCGAGTGGGACGACGTCTGCCTCGTGTTCGAGCGGGCCAGCCGCGAGTTCCTGCGCCTGCGTCAGCACGTCGTCGAGCCGAGCGGAGGACTCGGGCCGGCGCGCTGGGTGACGGATCCGGACTTCGACCTGCACTACCACCTGCGCCGGGTGCGATTGCCGGCGCGGGCGACGCTGCGCACGCTGCTCGATGCGCTGCCGCCGCTCCTGATGGCGCCCCTCGACACGGCGCGACCGCTCTGGGAGGCGACGCTCTACGAGGGACTCGCAGGCGGCCGCTCGGCCCTCGTCTTCAAGGGCAGTCATGCGCTCGCGGACGGGCTGGGCGGGATGCAGGTGCTGGGACGCATGCTCGAGCTCGAGCCGGATGCCCCGCCGCGGCCGATGCCGCCGGCGCCGGTGCCCGAGGACGTGACCGCCGACGAGCTCGCGATCGAGGCCCTGCGTGCCTGGCCGCGCACGGCGCTCGCCGGCGCCGCGCAGGTCGCGGGGCGGGCGATCACGCTCGGCGTTCGACTCTGGCGGGACGATTCGCTGGCGCTCGACTACGTGCGCTCGCTGCGGCGGGTGCTCGAGGCGGGCGGAGAGGGCTCGCCGCTGCTCGCGGGTCGCGGGCTCTCGCGGCGTCTGCTCCACGTCGAGTGCGGACTCGATCCCCTGCGCCGGGCGGCGAAGGCGGCGGGGGGTTCGCTGAACGACGCGTATCTCGCCGCGCTCTGCGGTGCGCTCGGTCGCTACCACGAGCGCCTGGGGTTGCCCGTCGAGACGCTTCCGCTCGGCATGCCGATCAGCACGCGACGCCCGGACGATCCCGTCGGCGGGAACCACTTCGTCGGCGGCCTGCTCGCCGCACCGATCGGCGAGCCGGATCCGCGCCGCCGCATCGGGATCCTGCGCGAGACGGTCCGGGCGCTGCGCGACGAGGACGCACTCTCCTTCCTCGAGCAGGCGGCGCCCGTGCTGGCGCGCCTGCCGAAGGAGGTGCTGGCGCGGGTGCACGCGAGCCTGCCGCTCCCGGACGTGCAGGCGAGCAACGTGCCGGGCCTCCGGCAGGACGTCTACTTCGCCGGCGCGCGCGTCGAGAAGATGCTGGCGGTCGGTCCCGTGCCCGGGATCGCGCTGATGGTCGTGCTCGTCTCGCACGGGGACGTCTGCAGCCTGACGGTCAACTACGACCCCGCCGCGATCACGGAGCCCGCGCTCTTCGAGACCTGTCTCGAGGAGGCCCTCGCCGAGGTGCTCGCCCTCGATCCCGAAGCGCGGCGCGCGACGTCCCCCGAGCGCGCGCCCGCGCGCGAGGCCCGGACGACCGCGAACGCACCCCCGGCTCCGGCCGCGTCACCGGAGTCGGCGTCGTGACGCGGCTCTCGCTCGAGCAGGCCCGTCGCGAGATCGACGCCAGCCCGCCGGGTCCGGAGATCGGCGCCTTCTTCGACCTCGACGGCACCTTGATCCGCGGATTCACGGCGAGCGTCTTCGTGCGGGACCACCTGCGCATCAAGGGCTTCGATCGCAACGACCTCGCGCGCACGCTGCGACTGGCACGCGAAGCCTTCGTGCGGGGCGTCGACTTCGTCGAGTGGATCCGGGCCTCCGGCGAGGCGCTCGCGGGACGCACGGACGCGGCCCTGCGCGCCCAGGCCGAACGCCTCTTCGCCGACGAGATCGCCACGCGCCTGCTCGAGGACATGCGCGACCTCGTGCGCCGCCATCAGGCCCGCGCCCATCGCGTCGTGCTCGCTTCCTCGAGCACGCAGTACCAGGCCGAGCCGATGGCGAAGGAGCTGGGCATCGACCTCGTGCTCTGCAATCGACTGATCATCGGCGCGGACGGGCGCCTCACGGGCGCCTTCGAGGAACCGATCGTCTGGGGTCCCGGCAAGGCTCGGGCCGCGCGGCGGCTCGCTGCGGAGCTCGGCGTCGACCTCGCCCGCAGCTGGTTCTACGCCGACGGGAACGAGGACGAGGCCCTCATGCATCTCGTCGGCCGGCCGCGCCCCGTGCATCCGGGCCCGCGGCTCGCCGCGGTCGCGCGGCGGCGGGGCTGGCCGATCCTCGCACCGGAGCGCCCGCCTCGCCGCCGACGCCCCGATCCGCCGGAGCGCTGAAGGCCCGTCGCGACGCGCCGTCGCCCCCGTGCTCGCCCCGGGTGGCTCGCGCGCGAGGCGATCAGCCCGGCAGCTGATAGCCCGGCGTGGAGCGCGAGAGCGCGAGCTCCTCTTCGGACATCTCCTCGGGGATCCCCTCGAAGAGCGGCGACGAGAGGTAGCGCTCCCCCGTGTCCGGCAGCATGCAGCAGAGCACCGACCCCCGCGGCGCCTCCTCCGCCACCTTGATCGCCGCGGCGAAGGTCGACCCGCCCGAGATGCCCGTGAAGATCCCCTCCTCCCGCGCGAGCCGCCGCGACCAGTCCATGCCCTCGGCGCCGGTCACGGGCACGATCTGGTCGTAGTACTTCCGGTCGATCGCCTCCTGCAGCACGAGCGGCACGAAGTCCGGCGTCCAGCCCTGGATCGGATGGGGCTCCCAGGCAGGATGGCTCGCGGCGGGCGAGCCGGCCTCCGTCCGCTCCTGCGCCTCACCGCTCGAGACGAGCCGGGCATTCGCGGGCTCGGTCAGCACGATCTTCGTGTCCGGACGCTCGCGCCGCAGCACGCGGCCGACGCCCGTGACCGTCCCGCCCGTGCCGTAGCCCGAGACCCAGTAGTCGAGGCGCTGTCCGGCGAAGTCGGCGAGCAGCTCGCGGCCCGTCGTGTTCTCGTGGATGCGCGCGTTCGCCTCGGTCTCGAATTGCCGCGCGAGGAACCAGCCGTTCTTCTCCGCCAGCTCGATCGCCTTGCGCACCATGCCGAGCCCCTTCTCGGCCCGCGGCGTGAGTACGACCTTCGCGCCGAGGAAGCGCATCAGCTTGCGCCGCTCGATCGAGAAGCTGTCGGCCATCGTGATCACGAGCGGGTAGCCCTTGGCCGCGCACACCATCGCGAGGCCGATGCCCGTGTTGCCGCTGGTCGCCTCGACGACGGTCTGGCCCGGGCGGAGGGCGCCGCTGCGCTCGGCCTCCTCGATGATGCTGATCGCGAGACGGTCCTTGACCGAGGCGGCGGGATTGAAGAACTCGGCCTTCGCGTAGAGCGTGACGTGATCGGGCGCCAGGCGGTTGATGCGGACGCAGGGGGTGTTGCCGATCGTGTCCAGGAGGCCGTCGTAGAGACGGCCGCGTCCTTCGGTCTGGCGTGCGGTGGCGGTGGTCATCGTTCCATCCTCCCGGCGCTTCGGTCGCGCCCGATGGACGGGCGCCGGTCGCCGCGCGCGAGGGTACCGGCGGCGCAGAGCGCGAACCAGCACGGTCCGGCCGCGCAGCCGGCGTGACCCTCGGTTCGCGCGTGTCCCGTGCCCGCTCGTTCGCGCCGAGCCCGCCCCCGCCCTCTGGCCCATCGTGCCCCGGCGCCCCGCCGCAGACGTTGCGCGAGGCGGCCCGCCGGGAAGCGATCGGGCCGAGCGGGCGACCGGAGCCGATGCGGACGCGCGAACGAGAGGGGATCGCGATGGCGGGAGGGGAATCTGCTTTGCGGGGATCGGAAGGACCGGGGCTCGCCCTCGTGCTCGCGGCGCTGCTCCTGTCCGGCTGCGCGTTCACGAACGACACGCTCGCGCTGTCGTCGCCCGCCGGGTCGGTCGTGACCCGCGAGCACGGAGCGGCCCTGCGGATCGAGCGCGTGACGGACGCTCGATCGCTCGAAGACCGACCCGACGCGCGAACGCGGCGCAGGGCGGGATCTCCGGCGGAGGCCGTGGGCGCAATCGCGGCGCGGCGGATCGGGCGCAAGCGCAACGCCTTCGGCCGGCCGGGGGGTTGGCTGCTGCTGCCCGAGGACGAGCGCGTCGAGGACCTCGTCGCGCAGCGACTGCGGAACGCCCTGCGCGCCTGCGGACTTCGCGTGCTCGAGCCGGAGGAGCCGGGCTGGCCCGAGGCGATCCCGATCGTCGCCGTCATCGAACGCTTCGAGGCCGATCTCGAGCCGGGTCTCGGCTGGATCCAGCTCGTCTTCGAAGCCAGGCTCCGGGTAGAAGGACCCGCCGCCTCCTGGCCCGGGCTGGTGGCGGCGGGACGCGCGCGACGGGCGCGCCTCGTCGCGACGCGCCGCGCCTTCCGCGAGACGATCGAGCAGGGGCTCGACCGGCTCTCCGCGGACCTCCGCGTACGGATCTGCGACCCGGCGGCGGGGTGGAACTCGGAACGCATACGCGACCCGGCGGCCGATCCGGACGCGGAACGCATACGCGACGCGGCGGCGGGTCAGACCTCGGAGTAGAACTGTCGCGCCCACTTCCGGTACTGGGCGATCGGCCCGTCGCCGTCGCAGAGCATGGGCCGCTCCGTGTAGACCTTGTTCGCCCAGATCGGCGCGTCCTGCTGGAGCTGGCGCATGAACTCGTTCATGAACGCGCGGCCGACGCCCTCGGCGCGGGTCGAGTCGCCGACCCGCGGCACACTGAAGGCCCAGCGCAGGTGGAGGTTCTCCTCGTCGACCGGCGTATTCATCGCCAGGAAGCACATGTCGGCGATGCCGCTGACCCGCGTGACCCCGAGCCCCAGGCCGAAGCTCTCGCCGCGGATCACGGTCTCGACGGGTCCACGCGGCGTCTGGAACGAGCCGCGGTTGATGCTGACCTTCGAGCGGCCATCGAACTCGGCGTCGGATCGGGGCACGTCGGCGACGCCATGGACGGTCACGAAATGCGCGGGGTCGTGGGCGTTCTCGCCGAGCTCCTGCAGACAGGTCGCCAGATCCATCTCGAAGGGCTCGGGCTCGGTCCAGGTGGGGTCGACGAACTCGGGCAGGTCGGGGACCTCCCAGTCGGGCGCGGCACCCTCGAGGTGGTGCCAGGCGAAGATCGCGCCGTTCTTCTCGCAGACCGGGAGTGCGTCGATCGCGACCGCGGGCGGGATCCGCTTCGCGTAGGGGATCTCCTGGCAGCGCCCCTCCCCATCCCAGCGCCAGCCGTGGAAGGGACATCGGATCGTCTCCTCGCAGACGGTCCCCCCGACTCCGAGGTGGGCGCCGAGATGCGGGCAGTAGGCGTCGAGCAGCCGGGCTCGGCCGGACTCGGTCCGGAACAGGACGAGCTCCCGGCCGAAGCAGCGCAGCGGCTTCACCTCGCCCGCCGCGAGCTCGCCGCTCCAGGCGACCGCGAACCAGCCGTTGGGGATCGGAAAGGGGAATCGGCGGCCCATCGGGGTCTCCCGTGATCGAGGTACGAAGGCGCCCGGAACCGAGCGGCCGGCGCACCGGCCCGGACGGCGGCGGAAGAATACGATTTCAGGTCTTGAAATTCAATTCTAATCGGAGAGAATGGAGTTATGAGTCCTCCCGCCCCGTCTCCGCCCTCCTCTTCGGCCCGCCCGGCCGGCCGCACCCGGCCCGCCCGCGACCGCGCTCGCGGACAGGCGCGCGAGGCCCGGCGGGCGGCGTACCGCGACCTCGTGCTGCAGGCGGCGGGCGACGCCTTCGCGCGCCAGGGCGTGCCCAACACGAAGATGGAGGACCTCGCCTCCGAGGCCGGCCTCTCCCTCGGCACGCTCTACTCCGTCTACCGGGGCAAGGCGGAGATCGTCGACGCGCTGCACGAGGCCCGGCTGCGGGAGATCCACGCGGCCTCCGTCGCCGCCGAGGAGGCCGAGGCCGAGCCCCTCGACGCGCTGCTCGCCGGCAGCCGCGCCTACGTCCGCTACTTCATCGAGCACCCCGACTACCTCCGCATGTACATCGACGAGGGCAGCAACTGGGGCGTACGCGGTTCGATGGGGCGCGAGTCCGGTCGCGCCGCGGTCTGGGAGCAGGGCGTCGCGCAGCTGGCCGCGATCGTGGCCCGCGGTATCGAGGCGGGCGTCTTCGAGCCCGGACGGCCCGATGCGCTCGCGCGCATGATGCTCGCGATGCAGCAGGTGCAGCTGGCCGACTGGCTCGCCGAGGGCATGACGCGCGCGCCCGAGGACGTGATCGCCGAGGTCGAGGGACTGATCCGTCGCGCGCTCTGCACGCCGGAGGCCCGCGCCCGCGGCGAGGCCCGCGGCATGGCGGACGAAGTAGCCGATGCGCCGCGAACGAGCGGCGCCTCCTCCGTCCGCCGACCCAGCACGCGCCGGACGACATGATCCACGGCGGCCCGCCCCGCGCGGCCGCTCGCGAGAAGGAGCCTGCCATGACCGACGCACCCCGACCGAAGATCGTGAGCGGCGCGAAGCCCGAGTCCGGCCACTACGAGGAGTTCCTCGCCCACGCGGCGCATTTCCTCTACCGCGCCTATCAGGAGTGCGGCGAGCTCGCCGAGTTCGACCTCTACGGCCAGAAGCACATCCTGATCGCGAGTCCCGACGCCCAGGAAGCGGTCTACCGTGCTCCGGACGCCGTGCTCTCCGCCTCGGCCCCCTATCAATACATGGTCCCGGTCTTCGGCGAGGGCATCCAATACGGCGCGCCCCTCGAGATCGAGCGTCAGCAGGTCAAGATCTTCTCGAACGCGCTGCGGCCGGCGAAGATGAAGGGCTACGCCCAGGTGATCGCGCAGGAGGTCGAGGAGTTCATCGCCGACTGGGGCGACGAGGGCGAGAAGGACTTCCACGACACCTACAAGGATCTCGTCCTCCGCACCTCGACCCATTGTCTGATGGGCGGCGACTTCCGACGCCGCCTCACGGACGAGTTCGGCGCCCTCTTCCACGATCTCGAGGAATCGATCTCGCCCGAGGCCGTGATCGACGCGCACTCCGAGGAGGAGGCCTTCAAGCGTCGAGACCGCGCGCGCGCGAAGCTGCAGACGCTGCTGATGAAGGCCGTCGAGGAGCGCCGGGCGGGTGCCAGGCCCGAGATCCCGGACATGCTCGAGACCTTCCTCGAGGCGCGCTACGCCGACGGCACGCCGCTCGCGGACGAGCTGATCCCGGGCATGATCGTGTGGATCATGTTCGGCGGCTTCCACACGAGCTCGAATACGGCCGCCTGGGCGAGCGTCGAGCTCGCGCGACACCCCGAGTACCAGAAGGAGGTGATCGCGGAGGTCGACCGGATCTACCGCAAGGGCGAGGACCTCTCGCTCGCTTCGCTTCGTGAGATGCCCGTGCTCGAGGGCTTCGTGAGCGAGACGCTGCGACTGCATCCGCCGCTCTGCACCTTGATGCGACAGGTGATGCAGCCCTTCGCGTACAAGGGCTACGACTTCCCGATCGGCACGAACATCGTGATCTCGCCCTACGTCTCGCATCGCATCCCGGAGGTCTTCCCGGATCCCGAGCGCTTCGACCCGCATCGCCCGGAGCCCGACCACGTCTTCGCGCTGATCCCCTTCGGCGGGGGCAAGCGCAAATGCGTCGGCAACTCCTTCGCCTTCCTGCAGGTGAAGTCGATCCTGACGGCGCTCCTGAGCCGCTACGAGCTCTCGCTGGTCGATCCGCCGGAGACCTATCGCGAGGTCATGCCCTCCCTGATCCTGCGGCCGAGCGCGCCCTGCAAGCTCCGCTACACGCGACGCGAGAAGGCCTAGCATCCGCCATCGGCCGGGAGGAACGACATGAACGCCGACGACCTGATCCTGATCAGCGTGGACGACCACATCTGCGAGCCCGCGAACATGTTCGACCGCCACGTACCGGCGGCCCATCGCGACAAGGCGCCCGTCGTGCGCGAGGACGAGAACGGTCGCCAGCAGTGGTGGTACGAGGGACGACCCGGCCGCAACCTCGGCCTGAACGCCGCTGCCGGCAAGCCGCGCGAGTACTTCAATACGGACGCCCATCGCTACGACGAGATGCGCCGCGGCTGCTGGGATCCCGACGAGCGCGTGCGCGACATGTCGGCGGGCGGCGTGCTGGCGGGACTCAACTTCCCGAACTTCACGGGCTTCGCGGGCCAGGTCCTGAACCAGGGGCCCGACCCGGACGTGAACGAGGTGATGATCCGCGCGTACAACGACTGGCACGTCGACGAGTGGTGCGGGAGCCATCCCGATCGCTTCATCCCCTGCGGCATCCTCCCGCTCTTCGACCCCGAGCGCGCCGCGAAGGAGGTGCGACGGCTCGCGACCAAGGGCTGCCACGCGGTCACGTTCTCGGAGAATCCCGAGGCGCTCGACATGCCCTCGATCCACTCGGGCGCCTGGGACCCGCTCTTCGCCGCCTGCTGCGACGTCGGCACGGTCCTCTGCTGCCATATCGGCTCGTCCTCGAAGAGCTCGGCCACGACCTCCGACGCGCCGCCCTCGGTGCCGATGTCGCTCTCGTCGTCGATGGCGATCTACACCCTCGGCGACCTGATCTGGAACGACATCTGGTGGCGCTTCCCGACGCTCCGCTTCGCGCTCACGGAAGGCGACATCGGCTGGATCCCCTACTTCCTCTGGCGCGCCGAGCACGTCCAGGAGCGCCACAGCGGCTGGACGCAGCACGCCTTCCCGGACGGCATGGGCCCGACGCAGGTCTTCCTGAAGCACGTGCTCTGCTGCTTCATCTCCGACCCGATCGGCGTCGAGCTGCTCCACCACTTCAACGTCGACAACGTCTGCTGGGAGTGCGACTTCCCGCATAGCGACACGAACTGGCCGAACTCGCCCGAGGCCCTCGCCGCGCTGCTGGGACACCTGCCGAAGGCGGACGTCGACCGGATCACCCACGGCAACGCCATCCGTCACTACCAGTTCGACCCCTTCAAGCACCGCCCGAAGGAGCGCTGCACGGCGGCCGCCCTGCGCGCCGAGGCCCCGGACGTCGACACGACGACCCGGGTCGGACGCAAGGCGGACGAGCGCGACATCGAGCACATGCGCGAGCTCGCGCGCCGCGGCGCGGCGGCCGCGGCGGGAGCCGCCCCGCCCGGAACGCGCTAGGCCGGCGCCCCGGAGCCCTCGATTGCACATCGCCACACCCCCGGGCCTGGCACCGTCCGCCCACGCCTCCTCGCCCGACGGCACCCGAGCGCCCACCCCTTCCGCCTGCAGGCCGCGCCGTTAGAGTCCGATCGCGATGCGCCCGGCATGGCCCCCCGTGCCCCGACCCGCGCATCGCGGGGGACGCATCGTGGAGGATCGTCGAATCCGACGCATCGCGATCGCCGGCGCGACGGGCTTCGTCGGCTCGTCGCTCGCCACGCGCCTCGCGCGACAGGACGTGGTCTACGCACTCGGCCGGCGGGCGACCGCGGAGTCGCCGGAGGCGGAGCTCGACGACACGCCGCGGGTCGTCCCGCGACGATGCGACCTCTTCTCGGTGGGCGAGACGGCCCGGGCCCTCGAAGGGGCGGAGGTGGCGGTCTACCTCGTGCACTCGATGAGCCCCAACGCGCGGCTCACCCAGGGTCGCTTCGAGGACCTCGACCTGCTGCTCGCCGACAACTTCGCGCGCGCGGCGGCCCGCGCCGGCGTGCGTCGCATCGTCTACCTCGGCGGCCTCCTCCCGCGCGATCCCGACCACGGCCTCTCGGCGCATCTCGCCAGTCGCCTCGAGGTCGAGAAGGCGCTCGGTGCACACGGGCTGCCGGTCACCGCCGTACGCGCCGGGCTCGTCGTCGGGGCCGAGGGCTCGTCGCTGAACCTGCTCGTCCGGCTGGTCGAGCGGCTGCCGGTCATGATCTGCCCGGCCTGGACGGCCTCGCCGACCCAGCCGATCGCGCTCTCCGACGTCGTCGAGATCCTGGCGCGATGTTGCCTCGACGAGGAGACGACTGGCCGGGTCTGCGAGGTGGGCGGGCCCGACGTGATGTCGTACCGCGAGATGATGCAGACGACCGCGCGGGTGCTGGGGCGGCGTCGGCCGATGCTGCCCGTGCCCTTCGTGACGCCCGCGCTCTCGGAGCTCTGGGTGTCGCTCGTGACGGGGACGTCACGCAGCCTCGTGCGGCCCCTGATCGAGAGCCTGCGGCATCCGATGGTGGTCGAAGACGGCTGGCTGCAGCAGCGCATGGGCCGGCCGGGCCGCCCCTTCGCCGAGGCGCTCGAGGAGTCGCTCCGGCGGTCGCGGATCTGGAAGCGGCCGATCGCACGCTCGGTGCAGCGGGTGTCGCTCCCGCCCGGTCGCGACGTGGCCTGGCTGGCGGAGGACTACCCGCGTTGGCTCGAGGGCGCCGCCCCGACGCTCCTGCGTGTCGAGCGCGAGGGCGATCGGCTCGAGATGACGCTGCGGCCGCTCCGGCGCGCGCTGCTCGTCCTCGAACGACGCCGCGATGCCGACGGGCGGCAGGTCTTCCGCGTGACGGGCGGGCTGCTCGCGCGTCGCGACGCCCGGGGCGAGCCGCGACTCGAGTTCCGGGTCACGCCGGATGGTCGGCACGCCCTGATCGCGCTCCAGGACTTCGAGCCGCGCCTGCCCTGGTGGCTCTACGCCGTGACGCAGGCCCCGCTGCATCGCGCGGTCATGGCGGCCTATCGTCTTTCGCTCCAGGCGAGGAGTCGCGCGGCCCGCACGCCTGTCGAGGCCGTCGCCGGGAGACCGACACGCCCGTCCGATCCGAGCGGCATCGAGACCGGGAGGAGATCCGATCCGGCATGAAAGGCTTGAGCTCCCGAAGCGCCTGGCCCGCAGAGCGCGTCGCTTCGTTCCTGAACGACTACCGCGCGCCCTTGCGCCTCGCGGTCCCGACGCCGGCCGGCCATCCGATGATCTGCTCGCTCTGGAGCCTCTACGAAGGGGGCGCCCTGCGCTGTGCGACCCAGCGTGACGCCGCGGTCGTCCGGCGACTCGAGCAGGATCCGCGCTGTGCCTTCGAGCTCGCGCCGAACGAGCCGCCCTACTTCGGCGTGCGCGGGCGAGGCCGTGCTCGCATCGAGACGGAAGGCGCTGCTCGGCTGCTCGAGCGACTGATCGATCGCCACCTGGGTGATCGCGACGGATCGCTCGCGCGATGGCTGCTCGCCCGCGCCGATCGCGAGGTCGCGATCGTGATCGAGCCGGACTGGCTGACGTCGTGGGACTACACGGAGCGGATGGCGGGCTGAGCCGTCAGAGGCGAAGACGGGTTCCGGGCCCGTCGGGACGAGCCATCCCGACTCGATCGGGCAAGGGCCGCGCCTCGCCGTCGCAATCGACCGGACCGGATCGTTCGAGCCGAGCGCACGTCAGGCGCGGGCGGCGTCCCGCAGCTCCGCCACGACCATCCGCCCGGCCGCCGGATCCGGCCGGTCGAGGGCATCCAACGCGGGCGCGCGTTCGAGCAGTCGACGCAGACCCGCCGCCTCCGTCGGCCCGAGGGCCTCGAAGGTCAGGGCGACGCCACCCCCGTCGTGCCCGCGCACGACCCGCGCCGCGACGACGACGGGCTCCTCGCGCGACGCACCGTAGAGGGCCACCGTCACCCGGGCATCGTCCTCGAGCCCTGCCCCGCCTTCGATCCGAAGCCCCGTGAGCGAGAGGTCGCAGCCGAGCCAGGCCCCGTCGGCGCCCAGGACCTGCACGGGGCGATCGTAGGCGTGCCGTGCCGCGCGAAGCCGGTACACGTCCCGATCGTCGACCTCGCCCTCGTCCGTCGCGGTCGCCTCGTACGCAGGGGGCGGCGCCTCGGGCGGAGCCGGCGGCGCCGCCGGCTCCGGTCGCGCCGCCAGCACCGTGAGCCGGGTCCCGATCCGCTCTCCCCGGATCGCGCTCTCGAGCAGCGCGCGTCGCGTCTCGTCGAGGGCTTCGAAGCGGATCGGCGTCGCGTGCACGGCATGGCCTGCATGCAGCGTCGGCTCGGGCTCGCGCACCACGCGTCCCCCGAGCTCGAGCGCGCGTCCATCGGCCAGCGCGGCGGGCAGCCGCACGACCATCACCTCGCCCGGCGCGACGCGCTCCTGGGTCAGGATCCGGCAACCGTCGACCGCCAGCTCGACGAGTCGACCCGAGTGCTGCGGTCGCTCGAGGCCGTACTCGACCTCGCCCCCCACCGGCAGTCGCGGCGTGCTCCGGCGCTCGGCGCCCACGCGCAGGAGCTCCCGCACGAAGCGACGCCGCGAGTCCTCGTCGAGCGCATTCTGCAGCAGGTAGTGCACGCCCATCTCCCGCAGACGCTCGCGCATCGGAAGGAAGTCCTGGCCGTGGATGCAGACCCAGACCGGGGCCTGTGCGTCCGGGTCGAGTTCGATCTCGGGCATGGCGTTCAGCGTGCGCCGACCCGCCGTGATCAACAGGTCCGTCGGACCTGCGACCCGGCGTCCGATCTCGCTGCCGGTGAGTCGCTGGCACTCCACGTCCATCTTGCGCAGCATGCGCTCGACGGGGGCGAGCTCGCCGTCGTCGAGGAGCAGGACGCGGGGTCGGTTCGGCATGCGGGCCGGATCGACCGGACACACGCCGGCCTGAAGCCCCGAGGCCCACGAACGAGACGCCCTCGATGACCGTGGACCCGTCCGGCGCGGGGCGACCAGAGGAGCACGCGGATGCCGATCGACTACGTCGCCTTCGAAGCGGCGCGAGCTGCGCACGGACTGCGCATGGTGGTGGTCCCGGGCGTGCCCAGCCCCTGGAGCGAGGCGGCCAAGGGGCTGCTGCACGTGAAGAAGATTCCGTGGAAGGCGGTGCGCCTGGATACGGGGAACGCGGCGATGCTCGAGTGGACGCGGGAGCCGAGCGGGCCCGTTGCGTTCTACGACGACGAGCCGCCGCGCTCGGGCTGGGTGCAGATCCTGCTGCTGACGGAGCGGCTCGCGCCGCGGCCGGCGATGATTCCGGCGGATCCGACGGCGCGGGCCACCATGATGGGCCTCGCGCACGAGATCTGCGGCGAGAACGGGCTCGGCTGGATGCGCCGGCTGCAAGGCGTCGAGGCCGGGCTGCGCGGCGAGCCCGGCTTTCCGAAGCCCGTCGCCGAGTACCTCGCGCGCAAGTACGGCTACCGCGAGGCGGACGCCGCGACCTACGGTCCGCGCGTCCGGGAGATCCTCGGGCTGCTCGCGGCCCGGCTGCTCGACCAGCGCGAGCGCGGCAGCCGCTTCTACCTCGGTGGCGAACCGACCGCCCTCGATCTCTACAGCGCGACGTTCATGGCGCTCTTCAGGCCGCTGCCGCCGGAGGACTGCGCGATGGTCGAGGCGCTGCGGCCCGGCTTCGAGGCCCTCGACGACGAGACGGCGGCGGCGCTCGATCCGATCCTGATCGAGCATCGCGACTTCGTGTACCAGACCTGCCTGGAGCGGCCGCTCTCGCTCTAGGCCGCCGCGCCCGACACCTCAGCGCGTCGGCAGCTCCCGAAGCTCGTCGAGCCAGCGTCGCAGGAAGCGCGTCCAGGGCACGAGCGCCTCCTTCACGTCCGACCATCGCGCCGTGTGGAAGCGCGCCCCCCGCGCCGCCTCGCAGCTCAGCCGCACGCGATCCGCGATCCGCGCGAGGGCCTGGGCGCTCTGCGAGTGCCGCACCGTCAACACCATCGTCATCTCGGCGAAGCAGAGCGCGAAGGAACGGGCGTCGCCACTCGGCGGCTCCTCCACGACGAGGTCGTAGATCCATCCCTGGACGCGGATCGCGTCGGGCCCCGGCGAGTCGACGACCTCGAAGGACGAACGCTCGCGCATCTCGCGCGCGAACGCGTCGTGCAGCGTCCGCTTGAGTCGCGCCTCGGTCTCGGCATCGAGGGTGCGCGGCGGCGCGTCGGCGGCGCTGCGGGCGTTCGCGTACGAGACTGCGAAGTCGTCGATCAGCACGCGGGAGAAGTCGTCGAAGCGCACGCCGGGCCGCAGGAAGATGCGATGCCCGCCGCGTGTCGCGACCTCCTCGAGCCCGTGCGGCGTCGCGATGTCGAAGCGCTCCTCGACCGGGCGAGCAGCGGGCTGCGAGGTGCAGGCCGTCGCGAGCACGAGGAGCAGTGCGGAGACGATCAGTCGGGGAAAGGGAGATCTCGACATGGGCTACCTCGCCGGGGAGGAGTCGGGGGCACTCCGTCGCGACACCCAGTCGGCGACGGCCGAGACGTCGCGCGCGCTGAACTCCGACACGACGAGGACCATGTCGGGATGCGCGTTCGCGCGTCGACCGCTCGCGATGTCGATCAGCTGGCGGACCATGTAGCGATAGTGCTGGCCGCCGATCCGCGGATGGAAGGCGTCGGCCGAGCCCTCGCCCTGTGCGCCGTGACAGCGCTGACAGCTCGCCTCGTAGAGCGCGCGACCGCGCTCGAGCGCCGTGCCCGGCCCGACCCCGACCTCGCTGGGCGGGGGCAGCGAGGCGACGTAGCCCGCCACGTCGACCACGTCCCGCACGCCGTCGAGCTGCGCGGCATAGGGGTACATCGGCGGGTTGTGTCGCACCCCCGACCGGATGTCGAGCAGCTGCTTGACCAGGACGCTGCGATGCTGACCGGCCAGCTGGGGCATCGTGCCGTCGGGCTCGCCGACGCCGTCGTCGAGATGGCACTCGGCGCAGACCGCGTAGAGCAGCCGCCCCCGCTCGAGATCCGAGACCCGCCGCGTCGCCTGGGCGGCCTCCGCCACGCTCGCCACCCAGTCCCCCGTCGCGGCGGGTGGCGACGCCTGCGCCACGGCGGGCCGCGGCGCCACCGCCGTGAGCAACGCGAGGGCCGGGAGCAGCGTCGCGAGGATCGGGTTTCGGGACGGGGCCATGCGCTTGTCTCTCCCTCGCGCGGCCCCGACCCGGGGAGCGAGCGGCTCCCGGCTCATGGCGCCTGCGATTCGAAGAATCCGGTATCCAGCATATTGTATTCGCATCCGGATGGCATCGACCGCGGCGGCTCCGCGACCCGGATCCGAGCGCGATACGCTCGGCGAGCCGTCGCGCGGCGGACGGGGCCCTTTCCAGATCGAGGAGAGCACGCAGTGCCGCTGGCCGCCGACTCCACCCTGCTCGAGCTGATCGCCGAGGCGAACGCCCTGCTCGCGCTGGGTGCCCTGCTCGTCGGCCTCCTCGTGCTGCGCAGCGGCGAGCGGCCCGGCGCCTACTGGCTGCTCGGCTGGGCCGCCCTCCTCGCAGCGGGCACCGCCTACGCCGCCGCCGTCGGCGGCCAGCCGATCCCTCGCGACCTCGGGTTCCTGGCGGATGCGCTCTTCGCGCCGCTGATGTGTCTGGGCGTGCTGACGGCGGTGCGCCCCGCGACGCCGGCGTGGCCGCTCGTCGGCCTGGCCCTGGCCGCTGGCTTCACGCGGCTCGCACTGCATCGCCTCGACTGGCCCGACGCCCAGCTCGCCCTGGCGCTGTCGGTCGGTCCGGGCTGCTTCCTCGTCGCCGCGCTCGCGCTGATGCGTTCGCCGGGCCGCGTGCGCTTCGCGCCCGGTCTCGGCGTCTTCCTGCTCGGCTTCGCCGTCTTCGAGGCCTGGGACGCCTGGAACGACTGGACCCGCAGCGAGAACGTCGTCGCCTACGAGCTGCTCGGCACGATCGGCATCCCGCTGGCCGCGTTGCAGCTCGCCTCCCGGATGGTCGCGTTCCGGGAGGACGTCGAGTCGGCGCACCAGGCCTCCCGGGATGCCGAACGTCGACGGGACATCGAACGCGCCCACTTCCACGCGATCTTCGACCACGTCCGCGAGCTCGTGGCGGAGCTCTCTCCCGATGCGCGCGTGCTCTACGTGAATCGGCGGGCGCAGGACCTGCTCGGCCTCGACACCGAAGGCTTGATCGGCACGAATGCACTCGACCACGTCCCCGAGCCGGTCCGGTCGCGCGGCGAGGCGATCTGGCGGCGGCAGGTCGCGATGTCCGGCCTCGAGAAGCCGATCGTCTTCCCGGTTCCGGATGCGAACGGGCACGCGATCTACCTCGAGATCTCCGTCTCTCCTCTCCAGGTCGGCGAGGAGCGTCGCCTGCTCGTGCTGGCCCGGGACGTCACACAGCGACGGGAGGTGGAGACCCGGCTCGAGGCGCGACGACACGAGCTGGAGGAGCGCGTGGCCTGGGCTCGCGAACGCCTCCGGGCGTCGCAGGCGCGGCTCGAGGACCAGGATCGTCTGGCGGTCGTCGGCACCCTCGCCGCCGGCATCGCCCACCAGATCAACAACCCCCTCGGCGCGATCGTCGCGGCGTCGGACTTCGCGCTGCTCGAGGCGGAACGGCCGGACGCCGACGCGACGATGCAGGAAGCACTCGAGCGGATCGGGGGCGAGGCGCGCCGGGCCGGGCGCATCGTGAAGAGCATCCTGCGCTTCGCGCGCCAGGGCTCGGCGTCGAAGTGGATCGACGACCTGGCCGCAGTCGTCCGTCGATCCGTCGAGCTCTGCCGTCCCTACGTCCGCGAGCGCGGCGGAACGCTCGGGTTCACCACCGACGAGCGGGCGCTGCCCGTCCTGATGAGCCCGATCGAGATCGAGCAGCTCGTCGTGAACCTCGTGCGCAACGCCGCGGAGTCCCGAAGCGGAGGCGTGAACGTGCAGGTCCACGTCTCGTCGGGCGATCGCGGCGAGCAGGCCCGGATCGAGGTCTCGGACGATGGTTGCGGGATCCCGGCCGCGACGATCGGGAAGGTCTTCGACCCCTTCTACACCACGCGGCTCCACGAAGGCGGATCGGGCCTCGGCCTCGCCGTCGCCCAGGCCATCGTCGAGGATCACGCCGGCCGGATCGAGATCGAGAGCCGGGAAGGCCGTGGAACCCGGGTGTGCGTCGTGCTTCCGCTTCGCGAAGGCGCGACGCGCCCCACACGAGACGCGTCTGCGTCGGGCCAGATGCCCTGACGCCGTGGCCCATCGCGCCGGGCACGCAGCCGACGCCCCGACGCGCCTACGAGATGTTCATCAAGTTGTCCCGCTGGCCCATCGCGACCTCGGCGCAGTAGCCGTAGTCGACCGGCAGGTTCACGCCCGACACGAAGCTCGCGAGGTCGCTGCCGAGCAGCACCATCACCTTGCCCATGTCCGCCGGCTCGGCGACCTGGCCGTTCGCCGGCGTGAAGGGCTTGATCGCCGCCTCCGGCACGACCGTCGTCAGGTTCTCCATGAAGACGCCGCCCGTCGGCGAGGGGGCGATGCAGTTGATGCGCACGTTCCGCTTGCAGAGCTCGCCAGCCATCGTCTGCGTGTAGACGATGATGCATTGCTTCGCGAAGCCGTAGCCGTCGGGGTACTTCTCGGGATGCGCCGCGATGTCCGCGGCGGCGGCATCGAAGGTTCCGAGTGCCAGGAACTCGCGCACCGCGGGGAGGTTCGACTTCCAGCCCATGCCGGCGGTCGACGCGATCGAGGCGATCGCCCCACCGGCTCGGATCCGCGGCAGCAACGCGTCCGTCAGGTGACGGAGCCCGACGAAGTTGATCATCAGCGCGTCCAGCGGCGGCATCGGCGGACTCGGCACACCCGCGCAGTTGAACAGGACGTCGATCTCGCGCGGCAGCTCGGCGATCGCGGCGTCGAGGGTGGCCTTGTCCTTCATATCGACCCGGATCGATCGATGGATCGGCGCCTTCACGTCGTGCAGGTCGAGCCCCCAGACCTCGGCACCGAGCTCGACGAGCATCTCCGCCGCCGAAGCGCCCATGCCCGTGGCGCAGCCCGTGATCACGACCGTCTTGCCCCGATACCCCAGTACGTCCTGCATGGCCCTGCCCACTCCTCTCGTCTCGCTCGGCGATCGCGCGCCAGGATGCCCGATGCGCCCGCCCGGAACCACCCGGGCGCGCCGCTCCGCCGCGAAACCGGCCGCGCCTTCAGGTCGACGCGCCCCCGGCCTCCCGCCCCCGGAAGCGGAGGCGCAGCCCCTCGAGCTTGTTCTCCATCACGAAGGGGATCCAGCGCGCCTCGCCCAGGACCTCGATCTCGTCGCAGCGCTCGACGAAGACGGCGAGCGCCTCCTCGACGGTCGCCCGCGCCATCGCGTGGCCGAGGCAGACGTGCGGCCCGATGCCGAAGCTGAGCGACGTCTTCCGCGGGTCGCGCGTGAGGTCGAAGCGCTCGGGATCCTCCCAATGGGCCGCATCGCGATTGGCCGAGCCGAGCAGGACCGAGATGGGCGTTCCCGCCTCGAATTCGTGGTCGAAGGCGCGCAGACCCGAGCCCGCCTTCTGGCCGACGGCCGTGATCGCCGGGCGGTAGCGGAGCGTCTCCTCGCAGGCACCCCGCTTCCAGCGTTCCGGGTCCCGCCGCAGCAGCGCGGCCTGCTCCGGACGCCGCGCGAGCTCGAGCAGGCCGCTCGCGATGATGCTCGCGGTGCTCGCACCCGAGCCGAAGATCGTCGAGAAGAGCGTGACGAGCTCGCCCTCGGAGAGCTGGCCGTGCTCGTCGCGCGCCTGGACGAGATGGGTCAACAGATCGTCCCGGGGCGACTCGCGCCGTCGCGCGTAGAGGCGCGCCGTGTGGTCCATCGAGGCCTGGATCGCCGCGTTCGCCTCGCGCCGGAGCGACTCGGTCACGTTCGGCCCGAAGCAGTCGACGATATTCACCCCCGCCATCGGCTTCTGCGAGGACGCCAGCTCGTCCGCTGCGAGTCCGAGGAAATCCATCATCACCCGCCGCGGCAGGGGCAGCGCGTAGTCGAGTCGCGCCTCGAGCTCACCCGCCTCGATCTTCGCATCGAGCAAGGCGTTCGCGTGGCGACGGATCAGGGGGCGGAGCCCGTCCATGCGCCGCTTCGAGAGGGCGGCCGCGGCGAGCGAGCGCACGCGGCGATGGTCCGCGCCCTCCATCGTGCCGATCGCGTTCTTCCGCCAGGTATGCATCGGATCGCCCGGGCGGAAGCCCTTGCGCTCGAGCACCTCGACGCCCTCGGCGACGAAGTCCTCGCCCTTCAGCGCGTCGACCGCGTCGTCCCAGCGCAGGACGGCGACGATGCCTTCGGGTGTGCGCGCGAGCCGCGACCGGTCCCGGATCTCGCGCAGGATCGGATAGGGATCCTGCCAGTAGTCCGGGTCGTCCATCGGGATCGTCGGCAGGTCGGCCACGAAGCTCCTCCGGCGGCGGGCGTCCGGCCCCCGCGCCGCGATGCCGAGTGTCGCATCGCGGCTTCCCGCCCGCCGCCCCGTCACGAACGGATCGTATCGGTGCGGCAGACCTCGCCACGACGACGGCATGGCCCATGGCCGGGCCGCATCCCGTCGAGGTCACGGGCAGATCGTGTCGGAGCCGCAGAGATTGCCGCCGAGGTCGACGAGGTTGCCGCTGATCCCCTGATCCTCCTGGAATCCGTTGTTGCCCGTGATCACCGTGTTGCGGTAGCCGCCGCTGTCGTAGAGCGCGAAGGCGCTCGTCGTGATCGCGCTCGCATTGCCCCGGATGATCGAGTCCAGGATCAGGACGCTCCGCCGGTAGTGCACGCCCGAGAATCCCGAGCCCGTCACGCTCGAATCGGCGAGCACGCCGCCGGGGTAGATCACGATCCCGTTCGACGCCGAGTTGGCGACGCTCACGCGCTGGATCCGGGCGTTCTCGCCGACCACGATCCCGCTGTTGCAGCCCTCGACGATCAGGTCCTCGATCACGGCGTGATCGCCAGCGTCGATGCAGTCCCCGCCCGCGCCGCGGACGACGCCGTTGCCGACCCGGAGGAAGTCGGCCGGGCCGGCATCGATGCCGGCGGCCGTCCCGGAGAAGCAGAAGATCGAGCCCGAGCAGTATCCGAGGGTGAAGCCGTTCAGATCGACGTCGACCCGATCCGCCGTCACTTCGAGAATGGGGGTCGCGCGCGACGTCAGCACGAGGGAGCCCGTCAATCGGTAGCGCCCCTCGCGCGATAGCGTCGCGGGAAAGCCCGGCGCATCGCCGGGCGTGATCCCCCCGGCCTGGACCGCCGCGGCGTTGAGCTCGATCACGCCGTCGACCGCCTGCGCCGGCCACGCCCCCAGCAGCAGGGCGAGGGCGAGGAGCCCGCAGCAATGGGATCGGAGCGGAACGGACCGAAGCAGAGCGGGCCGGGTCGTGCAGGACATGGCGGATACCTCCGTCGCCAGGGGCCGGGTGTGGGACGTCCGACCAGACTGCCAACGCCGGACCTCACGATCCGCTCGTCGGCATCGATCCGGCGTCGCAGGCCAGACTAGGCGTCGGGCCGCCTCCGCTCCGTGAAGCGGATGACACAAGCGCCGATCACGAGCCGGATCTGCGACGCCCTGCCCTGCCGGCCAGGCTGCCGGTCCGCCCGCCTCGCCTCAGGCGTACTCGAGGCGTCCGTCGTCGAGGTCGATCGCCGGGATCCAGTGGCGCTCGTTCCAGTAGTCCTGGGTGTGTTGCCACTCCGGCTTGTCGAGCCGCTTCGGCAGTCGGTGCATGCTGCGCATCAGATAGTTCGGATTGAAGTTGTCCTCGGCCATCCAGGGCAGCCTCGGCAGGCGCTCCTCCTCGGGCCGTAGTCGGGGGGTCACCCGACGCGCCCCCTTCTCGTCCATGTGCTCGAGGAGCCGACAGACGAAGTCGCCGAGCAGATCGACCCGTAGGGTCCAGCTCGCCCGGAAGTAGCCGAAGATCCAGAGCATGTTCGGCACGCCCGTGAACATCATGCCGTGGTAGGTGACGGTGTCGGAAAAATCGACGGGCCGGCCGTCGACCTCGAAGGCGATGTCGCCCAGCACGCAGAGCTCGAAGCCCGTCGCCGTGATGATGATGTCGGCCTCGAGCTCCTCCCCAGACTTCAGCAGGATGCCCTTCTTCGTGAAGCGCTCGATCTCGTCGGTCACGACCGAGGCCTTGCCCTGCGCGATGCCCTGGAAGATGTCGCCGTCGGGAACGAAGGCGACCCGCTGCTGCCAGGGGCGGTAGCTCGGCGTGAAGTGGCGCATGTCGTAGTCGGGCCCGAGGTAGGCGCGGACCGCGCCGAGCAGCTCTTCCTTGACGGCCTCCGGCTCCTCCCGGGCGCGCCGGGTCATCTCCGCCTGGTCGTGCAGGATCTGGCGGCGGGTGATCTCGTGGATCCAGCTCTCGTCGACCTCGAGGGCGCGCAGCCGGTCGGCGAGCTCGTTCTGGTTGACGCCGGGAATGAAGTAGGTGGGCGAGCGCTGCAGCATCGTGATGTGCCGGCAGTCCGCCGCCATCGCCGGGATCACGGTCGCCGCCGTCGCCCCGGACCCGATCACGACCACGTTCTTGTCGCGGTAGTCGAGGTCCTCGGGCCAGGTCTGGGGATGGACGATCGGCCCCTCGAACTCGTCCATGCCCTTCCAGTCGGGCGTGTACCCCTCGGCGTGGCGGTAGTAGCCCTGACACATCCAGAGGAAGTTCGCGCTCAGCCGAACGGACTCGCCCGTATCGGTTCGCGTCGCCTCGATCGTCCAGCGGTTCGCGTCGCTCGACCACGTCGCGCGATCGATGTGGTGCCGGTAGCGGATGTGCCGTGCGAGGTCGTTCTCGTCGATGACCTCGCCCATGTATTTCAGGATCTCCTCCGCGGTCGCGATCGGCGGGCCGGTCCAGGGCTTGAAGCGGTAGCCGAAGGTGAACAGATCGCTGTCCGAGCGGATGCCCGGGTATTTGTGGGTCAGCCAGGTGCCCCCGAAGCTCTCGAGGCCCTCGAGCACGACGAAGCGCTTGCCGGGACATTGATGGGCGAGATGGTAGGCGGCGCCGACGCCGGAGATCCCGGCCCCGACGATCAGCACGTCGAAATGCTCGCTCGCGGGGCCGCTTGCTTCGGCGGAGGACTGGGTCTGGCTCACGGGATCGACTCCTGACGGGCATGGCGCGCGATGCGCAGATGAGTGCTCGACCGCGCACCGTGCAATCGACGTTCCCCCTCTTCGGGGGCACCGTGGCTGCGACCTTCGCCGCCTGTGTCGAGGCGCCCCACCGGCCCCCACGCCGTGACTTCACGACTCGCGACGCCGAGCGTAGCGACCGGCCCGGGCGATCGTCCCATTCCTCACCCCGAGACGGCCCGCCCCCACCACGCGCAGGCAGCTCTGCGGCATCGTGCCCCGATTCCCATTGCCAGCCGGCGCTCGATTGGCGACGTTCGCGCCGCGCCACTCGGCACGCCCGAGTGCTGATCCCGTCGGTCGGGCGGCGAGCGAGGCCCACGATCGACCTTCGAGCTCCTGCTGCAAAGGCTGAATCCCATGTCGCTGACGCGCGCTTCCCGATGGCCGGCCCAGGCTCTGCTGGCTGCCCTCCTCCTCTGCTTGTCTTCCGGGTCGGCTTCCGCCTGGGACGTCTCGATCGGCATGAACTTTCTCGATAGCGGGCTCTACGTCGAGTCCTGGAGCGGTCCCGGCTACAACTGGACGACGCTCGACGAGCGCGTTCGCGCGTCGGATCAGCCGGGCCCGACCGTGCCCATCATCTGGACGACGCAGACCTGGGACGCGCTCGCGGGCGAGTGGCCGACGGCCGACCTGCTCGTCTCCGAAGGCGTCACCGACGCCAGCCTCTACAACGACGACCCGACCAACGAGTTCTGGACCTCGGCCGAGGCCTTCGTGTTCGGCTCGGTCGCGACGGGGGATGCCGTCGGCGCCGCGGTCGCCTACGACTTCGAGCTCGAGATCCTGCCCTTCACGACCGCGAACCTGCTGCTCGATCCCTTCGAGACCCACGTCTACCTCGAGTCCCAGGCCGGCGACGTCGGCAATGCCTTCGCCGCCTTCCGTCTCTATCTGCCGGACGTGGACGTGAACGCTCCCGGAGGCGCGAACGATCCCCTCGCCTCCGACGACTACTCGCTCGCCGCCGGTGGCACCCTGATCGATGCAACGCCCACGTTCTCGGCGGTCTTCGACAATCCGACCGGCGTCTCCGAGACCTACCATCTGCGACTCGAGTTCGACGCGTCGGTCTTCGCGGCGCCCGAGCCCGGTACGGCGGCAGGACTCGCGGTGGGCGTCATGGCGCTCGCGGGGCTTCGGACGCGGCGACGGCCGGTCGGTCGTCGCGCAGCGCCCTAGCGCGGAGACGGGTCGGGGCGTCTCGTCGGGCGCTTCGACCTCCGCCGAGTCCGCGGGGAGCCCGTCCCGCATGACCCGAAGCCGATCGATCCCGCTTCTCGGCGCAGCCATCGCGCTGCTCGCCGCGGCCCGACCCGCCGCGTGCTACGAGGTGGCGTCGTTCACGAGCGCGGTCTTCGACGCCGCTCGCTCCCGCGAGATCGCCTACACCGCCTACTATCCGATCGACTTCTCGGGCGTGGCCTCCGTGCTCGTCTTCTCGCATGGCGGCACCGGGTCGACGTTCGGCCATACGCTGTACCCGTACTACGGCACGCATTGGGCGGCCGCGGGCTACCTCGCCATCCACGTCAATCACAGACCGTCGTCCTTCCCCACTCCCCACACCTTCGACCGGCCCGCCGACGTCTCCTTCGTGCTCGACCAGCTCCAGGCCGGCACCCTCCCGCTTCCGCCCGACCTCGGCGGGAGTCTCGATCTCTCGGCCTTCGGCCATGCGGGGCATTCCTATGGTGCCTACACGTCGATGGCCCTCGCGGGCGGAGACTTCGAGGGCGCCCCGAGCTTCCGGGACGAGCGCATCGTCGCAATCGCCCCGATCTCGCCCCAGGGCGCGGGCCAGTTCGGCGCCTACGACGACGGCCCGATGGACGACACCTGGGCCTCGATCGGGATCCCGGCCTTCGATCTCGTCGGCGGGGACGAGAAGGACTCGAACGCCCTCGGCACGATCATCGAGCCGGATTGGCGCCTCACGCCCTACGAGCGCTACCCGGACGTCGACGACAAGTACCAGTCGATCCTGCCTGGCCTGGATCACGCGCAGATGGGCGTCTTCGCGAATGCCTCGACACAGACCTATCTGGCCGAGAACACGCGTCTCTTCTTCGACGTCTACCTGAAGGGCGAGACCGCCGGCACGTGCCTGATCGGCACCTCGCCCCCCTTCGAGGGGCAGGTCCTCGGCGCTCGCTCGGACCCGACGAGTGGCCTCGCGACGCGCTGCCCACCGCCGATCGGCGTGCCCGAGCCGCCCTTCGCGTCGAGCTTCGCGCTGGCCGCGGGGCTCGTCGTGTATGGCCGATTCCTTGTGCGCGTCGCGCGACTCGGGCCCGACCGACGTTTCGTCGTGACGAGCCCGAACGAGCCGGCGCAGCCTCGTCGTGACGAGTTCGGACGTTTCGGCGCATCCTCGTCGGGCGAATGCCCGGTCGGGACGCGGCCTCGAGTGCGGTGAGGACCGGAGCGCACGCGCCTTCGCTTGACTCCCGGGGCGATGCGTCCGATGCGCTGCCTCGACGGGAGCGCCGGAATGATCGACCTGATCGCATTGTTGGGATTGCTGGCTTTCAGCGCGGCAAGCCTGCTCGTGGGCGCGCGTCTCCTGGGCCTCGCGCGTCACACCCGCGGCTTGCCGGAGCGCCTGCTCGGTCTTTCGCTCATGCTCGCAGGCGGGATCGGAACGATGGTCGGCATCGCGCCAGCGTTCCTGCCAGGCCTCGACCCGCGCGTCGCGTACGCGACCTACCAGCTCTCCTCCATCCTCTGCCACGTCGGGTACGCCCTGCTTCCGTACTTCGTGCTCCGCGTCTTCCGGCCCCGAACGACCTGGGCCATGGGATTGTTCCTCCTGTCCCTCGCGTTCCTGGCGATCGGCGCCGTCGGTCTCGCCGTGACCCTGCCGCTCGGGCAGTCGATCCATCATCCCGGCGACGAGGGACGCATCTGGCAGCTCGCGAGCCTGATGGGGCGCTTCATCGGAAACGCCTGGGCCGGGATCGAGTCACTCGGCTACTACGTCCTGCTCAGGCGACGCCTCGCCCTCGGGTTCGTCGATCGGGAGACGACGAACCGCTTCTTCTACTGGGGCGTCTGCACGATCGCGGGCAGCGTGGTCTGGCTCAACATGGCGACCGAGATGCTGATCCCGGCCGTGGCCGCGAACGTCGCGGCCGCGCGGATGGTCTCGGCGCTACTCGGTATCGTGTCGGCCTGCTCCCTCTCCGTCGCCTTCTTTCCCGGAGCGCGCCGCTCCGAAGAGACACTCGGGGCGGAGGCGCCGAAGGGAACGTCGCACCGTGGCTGAAGGGCAGGCCTTCACGATCGTCGCGGAGGAGCTCGAACGCGCGACGAACCTCGACCGGCTCCAGGCTCGCGGCACGCTCCGGATCGCGCTGAAGGCGGCTGGCCTGAACCCGAAGCAGCTTCGCATGAAGGAGCTCCGCGGCGTCATCGAACGCCTGCTGCCGGGAGAGCTCCTCGTTCGTGGCATCGACGACACGGAGGCGGTCGTCGCGCGCCTCCTGGCCGTGCTGCCCCGGAACGACGATCCGATCGAAGACGAGTCGCCGCTGGCGGTCTTCCGCCGGCTGGGCTCGAGAACCTAGATCGCACCGGCCTCGCTTCGTTCGACCCGCGGCCGCCGCGGCGAAGGCGGAGTCGAGCTGAACGGCCCGCTGGCTCCCAAGGGGCACCCGGGGCCCGACGAGGATCCGGGCTCGCGCCGCGCGCGCCCTTCGATGGCGAACGGGTCGGTTCCAGCCCGGAGCGACTCGGACGGAATCGCTTCGGGCAGATCGCGCATCGTGTGCGAGGATCGGAGCCTCCACCCCCCGCTGACGATCGGAGGCCCACCCATGACGAGCGCCGACCTGAACGCGTCCCTGCCGAACCGGATCGTCGTCCTGATCTACGGAGTCCTCTGTTATGTCGTCGGCGTGATCGGCCTGGGAGCGATCATCGCCGCGCTCGCCAGAATCGTGCCCTTCGGATTCTTCGCCCGCCCCGGAAGCGGGCACGCGCTCGGATGGAATCTCCTGCTCGTCGCAGTCTGGGGCGTCGTGCATACGGGCATGGCGCGCAGCGCGTTCAAGTCCGTCCTGACCCGCGTGATCCCCGAGCCGGCCGAGCGCGCGACCTACGTGCTGGTCGCCGGCGTGACGAGTCTGCTGCTGGTCGGCGCCTGGCAGCCGATCCCGGGCGTCGTCTGGTCCGTCTCGAACGAGGCGGCGAGGATCCTGCTCTGGGCGCTCTTCGCGTTCGGCTGGGTCTACCTGCTGGCCGCGACGTTCGCGATCGATCACTTCGACCTCTTCGGCCTGCGCCAGGTCTACTTCCACTTCCGCCAGCAGCGTCGCGAGCCGCTGCGATTCGTGAAGCGGGCGATGTACCGCTTCTCGCGACACCCGATCCAGACGGGCGTCCTGATCGGCATCTGGGCGACGCCGGAGATGACGCACACACAGCTGCCGCTCAGCATCGGCTTCACGCTCTACATCTTCGTAGGACTGTGGTTCGAGGAGCGGGACCTCGTCCGGGACATCGGCCGGCCCTACGAGGCGTACCGGCTCGAGGCGGGGCGCTTCCTGCCGCGGCTCCGCGGAGTGGGCGGGGCGGCGCGGTAGACCTGCGCCTGCGACGGATTCCGCGTGGGAGCCCGGATCCAGACGGGACGAACGCGATCGGTCGGCGCGGGCCGCGGACGAAGCGACCCTCCCGAAGGATTCCCGGATGGTCGGGACGACGCGGAGTATCCTGACGCCGCCGCCCCGACAGGACCCACCGATGCCCGCCGCACCCGACCCCGAGAAGCCGATCACCTTCTGGTCCGCCGTCTCGCTCGGAGTCGGGGCGATGATCGGAGCGGGCATCTTTGCACTCCTCGGCGAGGCTGGCACCATCGCCGGCAACGCGGTCTACCTGTCGTTCATCGCCGGCGGCCTGATCGCCATGCTCTCCGGTTACTCGCTCGGCAAGCTCGGCGCCCGCTTCCCCTCGGCCGGGGGCATCGTCGAGTACCTCGTACAGTGCTACGGCGTCGGCCTCTTCTCGGGCACCATGAGCATCGTGCTCTACGTCGCTGCCGTCGTGTCCCTGGCGCTCATCGCCAAGACCTTCGGCAACTATGCGGCGACCTTCCTGCCCGCGACCGTCGGGCCCCATGCCCATCACGTGCTCGCGATCGGCATCGTGGCCGCCTTCGTCGGAGTGAACCTCCGCGGTCCCCGGGACGTCGCCTTCTGGGAGAAGCTCACGGTCGCGATCAAGTTCTCGGTGCTTCTCGTGCTCGCCATCGCGGGACTCGTCTCGCTCCAGCCGGAGCTGCTCTCCCCCCGTAGCTACCCCGCGCCAAACGACGTCCTCTTCAGCCTCGCGATCACGTTCTTCGCCTACGAAGGCTTCCGGGTCATCACGAATGCCGCCGAGGACATGCCCGACCCCGCGCACACCCTGCCCCGGGCGATCCTGACCGCGATCGCGCTCGTGATGGCCCTCTACGTCGCCGTCTCCCTCGCCGTCTTCGGCCAGCTCACGGCGGACCGCGTCGTCGAGGCCCGCGACTACGCCCTCGCGGAGGCGGCGCTCCCGATCTTCGGCCCGATCGGCTTCCGGGTGATCGCCGTCGCCGCGCTCGTCTCCACGGCCTCGGCCATCAACGCCAACCTCTACGCCGTCACGAACGTGACCTACGAGCTCGCGACCAAGGGCGAGCTCCCGGCTGCCTTCGGCCGGCCGATCGCGCATAGCCGGGAGGGACTCGTGATCAGCGGCCTCTTCGTCATGATCCTCGCCCTCGGCTTCGACCTCTCGCAGATCGCGGCGATCGGATCGATCGCGATCCTCTTCGTCCACGGCGTGACGCATCTCGGTCATCTGCGGCGCATCGACGAGACGGGCGCCTCCCGCGCGCTGGTCGCGACGGCGGCGCTCACCAGCTTCGGTGCCATGGGGATCGCCCTGCTCTACCTGAGCCGCGAGGCGCCGTCCGTGATCGCGCTGCTCGGCCTGCTCGGCGCGTCCGCCCTGGCGCTCGAGCTCGCGTTGCAGCGACTACGAGGACGGGAGGTGCGCGGTCGGGTCCCGCGCTGAGGGCCGGGGGGCTCTCGCCGCCCACCGCGGCCCATGACGATTCGCCGCGTCCCAAGGCCACGCCCCGCCCGGCGTCAGGCCTCCGCGACCCCACGCAGTCGCAGGGAAGCCGTCGCGATCAGCCCGATCCCGATCGCCAGCCATCCGAGCGGACCCAACAGCGGCACGGCGCCAGGCAGCGCCACGACCGACACGTTGTCGACCGCAGCACCCCAGCCCTGGACCGTCGCGGGCGTCGTCAGGCTCAGCAGCTCGAGCGTCGCGCTCGTGTCGTCGGCGACGAAGGTCCACGAGATCGGCGTCCAGCCCATGTTCACGGCGTTCCGGCCCGTGATGTCGAACGTGAAGTCGGCGCTCTGGGCGTCGGCCTTGACGCGGATCGGCTTGATGGTCGGCAGGCCGTTTATGTTGCCGGCCAGATCGAAGGTGACGAGGTAGGTCGTGCCGGGCACGGTCGCGAAGGTCTGCAGGAGTGCGCTGGAGTCGCCCGGTGCGCCGTCGAGGTCGAAGCTGCGCACGCCGTCGGAGGCGACCCAGCCGGGACCGATGTAGTCGATGGTGTCGCCGAGGATCGTCCAGCCCGTGACGCGCGTGTCGCCGCCGACGAGCCGCACGTAGCTCGATCCGGGACTGACGGTCGCGGTCTCGAAGCTGCCGTTCACGATCAGGCTCTGGGCGGCGGCTTCGTGCAGTGCGCCCGAGGTGACGAACATCCCCAAGGCCAGCAGGAGGATCTTCCACTTCATCGCTGTCTTCCCTGGACCGGGAGGTCGCCCGGCACGCGTGCAGCCGTTCCGTCGTCGATGGACCGACGGGACGAAGGACGCCTCATCTTCCGCCCGGATCGAGGGAGGCGTCAATCGAAATCGAACGCGCGGTGGCCAGGGCTCGCCGGCGGCTCGCCCCGGAACGACGGGGACACGCGCGGAGGCCAGCTGGGTCGGATCCAGCGCAATGCGGAGATTCGGAGGGGGATGACCTCGATCGGCGGCGCCTCGAGATCGAGTGGCAAGAGGATCCGGATCCGACGTCCGCCCCCCCCGATGCTAGGCGCTAAGCTACGCCCGTGGAGGAATTCCCCAAGGCTTCTCCGGAGGCAGTCCCGGCAACCGCCTGGCTCGCCATTGCGGCCGCCTACCTCGTCGTCCCGGTCGTCCTGCTCGCCGTCGGGCGCGACGCGTACTGGTGGCAGGCCTGGATGCTCTCGCTGCTCGTACTCGTCTCGGGCGTCGGCGGTCGGGTCTGGGCGGAGCGCCGTCATCCGGGGCTGCAGGCCGACCGGATGCGCTTCGGCCGCGGTCAGTCCGTCAAGGCGTGGGACCGGGTGCTCGCCCCGCTGATGGCCGTAAGCGTCCTCTATCTCCCCGTGATCGTCGCGAGCCTGGACCATCGCCACGGCTGGAGCGCGCCCCTTCCGACCTGGCTCCACGTCGTGGGGCTGCTGCTCTGCGCATCCGGCTATGGGTTCGGCGTCTGGGCCCTGGTGGAGAATCGCTTCTTCACCACGATGGTCCGCATCCAGACCGAGCGCGGCCACCGGGTCTGCGACAGCGGCCCCTATCGCGTCGTCCGCCACCCCGGCTACGCGGGCACGCTGCTCTCCGTCGTCGGCCTACCACTCGCGCTGGACTCGCTCTGGACCTGGGTCGCGGCGGGCTTCGCGCTGGCCGTGTCCGTCGTTCGGACGGTGCTCGAGGATCGCACGCTGTTCGCGGAGCTATCCGGCTACGCCGAGTACGCGCGCCGCGTGCGGTATCGCCTGATCCCGGGTCTGTGGTAGACGTCCCGAGCGAAGCTGGATCAGATGCTGCCGAATACGGTCGTCGAGCACCGAACGTGGGGCTGTGAAGAGACCCGCGCTCAGGGACGATGCGAGCGTGCTCCCGCTCCCGGCCCCCGGCGCGCCAGCATCGTCAGCCCGACGAGGAGCAGAACGCCCGTTCCCGGCTCGGGAATCACGCTGTACGAGACCTCGAGCCAGACCGCCGCACGCGTCTCGGACCCGGCGCCGCGGACCGAGAACACGAAGCGCAGGTCGGCCGGGGCGGACGGATCCAGCCCACCGAGATCGAGCGGGCTCGAGAAGAACATGGACGCCATCGTCCCGTCGCTGAAGGTCCGATCGAGGAGCGTCGCCCCCGCCTGCTCGATCGCGAAGTCGAGCGCTTCGAATCCGGACTCCGTGAGGATCAGGGATCCGAAGTCGAGATGGATGGCCCCGAGCGCTTCGATCGGGATTCCGGAGAGGGAGGCCTCCGCCTCGAGCGCGATGTCGAGGGCATCCGACGGTGCACTCAGATCGAAGGCGATTCGGGCCAGTCCCGTCTCCGGAGTCTGCGCCGTCTGGATCTCGGCGACGGCGTTCCCGGTCGCGAATGGACCGGGCGGGATCGAGGCGGAGCCGATTCGAGCCGCGGCAATGATCGGCCCCCCGCCCTGGATCGGCGCAGCCGCCCGGCTGGTCGCCCGCAGCCAATGTCCGCCCTGCGTCTCGATCACGCTCGAGGCCAGCGCGTCGACCGCGCCGGCCCCACCCGTGCCCGTCGCGACGGCCTCCACGACGACGAGGTCGAGCGCGCCGGGCGTGAGCGTCGCGGGGTCCAGCGCGACGCCATGCCTCGCCTCCGCGGACGCGTGGGCCACGCCGCCCGACGCTCCCGCGGTGGCGGTCGCGCCGGCGGAGGCGGCCTGGCTGCCCTCGGTCGTGGCGATCCCGCGAGCGGACGCATCGCCGCCCGCCGAGCCGACTCCACCCCGCGCAATCGCCGTCGTCGTCGCGTCGCCCGAGATGCTATGTGCGCTCGCTTCGACCCGGCCGTTCCCGCCCGACGTTCGGGATCCGTCGGCGGCGGAGCCGCTCGGCCCCCCGTACGCGGTGGCGTGGAGCGAGACCTCGCCGGTACTCGCGACCGAGCCGAGGGTCGTCGCCTGACCTCCGCGTCCCGCCGTCGAGCCGTTTCCGCCGTAGCCCCCGGAGCTGTCGAGGCGCACGCTCAGCATCCCCGCGTCGAAGCTCGACCCGCCGAAGTCCACACGACCATCGCCGCCGTGACCGCCCGCGCCCGGCCCCTCGCCGACCGGAGAGCTGTTCCCGCCGCGCCCCCCGGTCGCTCCCTGCTCGATCAGGATCGAGCCCGTCGGATCCGAGACGCTCGCGGTCGCCGCGTCCGCGCCGATGAACGCATCCCCTCCGTCGCCTGAATCCGCCCCTTGGGATCCGGAGCCACCCGCTCCCCCGGTCGCGGTGAGATTGACGCGTGTGTAGTCGGCGCTGTGTCCCGCGCCCGAAGCGGTTGCGTCTCCGCCGTCGCCCGTGCGTGCGCCCGTGCCCGAGGCGGTTCCGCCGGTGCCACCCGAGGCGCGCACGAGCGAATACGCGGTGGGCCCGTTGCTGTCGGAGGTCGCGTGCGCGTTCGCGTCGCCCCCGCGTCCTCCATCGCCCCCGACGCCCCCTCCGTCGAAGGCCGCCTCGCCGCCCTGCCCGCCGACGCCCGCAATCGCGGTCGCGACCGTGTAGCCGTTCTCGGATGCACCGATCGTCGTTGCGCTCGCCGTCGCGTCGCCGCCCCGTCCCCCCGACCCGCCCGAGCCGTCCGTGCGCGGCGTGAGCGACCTTCCGCCGGCACCACCCGCGCCGCCCCGCGCAGTCGCCCGGACGCTCTCGGACGACGGACCTCCGTCGGCGACGGTGGCGGGGGCGTCTCCGCCGTCAGCACCGTCGACGCCACCGATGGCGGATGCTCCATTCGTGCCGGGCGGTCCGCTGACCTCCACCACGACCTGCTGCGCGTGCGCCGGGGAGAGCGCGAGGACGAGGCAGCCCGCGAGGGCGGTGGCGACACTCCAATGTGCCAGCCCCATCGAGCTCGTCTTCCTACGCATTCATTCCCCTCCGTACGCGGCGCGTCGCATGGGCCTCCGGGGCCCCATCGGGACGCGCAGCAGTCGCCGAGTCGACCGCATGGGCAGGCCCCGTCGACGCGACGATCAGGGAGGGGTGGTGTCGAGGTGCCCGAAGTGGCAGATTCGAACGCGCCTCGACGGCGATCAGCAGGGGGGCGTCCCTAACATCCACGCCAGACGCGTCCTGGCGGGCCCAGCCGGGTAGGAAACGTGGCCCCTTCCCCTCCCAAGCCATTCGCCGAGGCCCTTGCTTCGTATCAGGTCCGGGAATTCGAGGGAGGCTTTCCCCGAACGACCGCCGACGTCTCTCAGCGTTCGAACGAGGGCTCGGTCCGAGCCACGTCCATCATCGTCATCGCGCCTCTCGGCATCTGGATCCCGCCGTCGATGTCGAGCACGCTCCCCGTCACGAAGGACCCCGCCGGCGCGGCGAGATAGACGCACGCGAGCCCGACGTCGCGCGGCGTGCCGAGCCGCTTGAGCGGCGTCCAATGCGCGAGCCGCACGTCGATGCCGGGTACGGCCTCGACCAGCCGTTCGAAGTCCGGCGTGACGATCGCCCCGAGTCGCAATGCGTTGACGCGCACGTCCGGCGCGAGCTCGCAGGCCAGGTTCCTCGTGGCCTGCTCGAGTCCGGCCTTCGCCGAGGCGTACGCGATGCAGTTCGCCTCCGAGACCTTCCCCATCCCCGATGAGATGTTGATGATGCTGCCCGAGCGTGCGCGGAGTGAGTCCGAAGCGAGGCGGGAGAGGTGAACGGCGGCGAAGAGATTGAGCTCGTGCGTCTTGACCAGGAACTCCGTCGTCAGCCGGGCAGTCGGACGGTGGCCGCCTCCCCCCGCGTTGTTCACGAGCACGTCGATCCCGCCGCACTCCGCGACGGTTCGATCGATCAGCTGCGCGCACTGGTCGGGATCCGTGACGTCACACGTCGCAGAGAGCGCCTTCCCGCCGTTCGCCTCGATCTCCCTCGCGGTCGACGCGACCTCGGTCGCGGTCCGCGCCGCACACAGGACCGTCGCGCCGGCCTCGGCCAGCGAGAGCGCGATCCCCTTCCCGACACCGCGACCCGCGCCCGTCACGATCGCGATCCTGCCATCCAGACGAAATGCCGCGTCCGTCATCGATTCTCCTCGTCCTTCGCTCGGGGGGTCGCATTGCGGCCATCCGTCGGCCGAAGCGCAACCGAGAGTCGATCCCCCATCCGCGTCACCGCCCTCTTGCGATCGAGCACGCGTGTGGCGAAGAACGTCTCGGCAGCGAGGCGTCGATTCGGCCGCGCGCTCGGGCCGGCCCCAAGGCTCTCGATCGCGGCCGCAGCCACTTCAGAAGGCAGCATCACGCCGGGCACCCGCTGCCCTTCCTTCAGCTTCGGGGACGCGCGTCGGAATCCCGGCGTGTTGGTCGGACCGGGCACGAAGCTCATCACGTCGACGCCGGCCGATCGCAGCTCGTACCAGAGCGACTCGCCCAACACGAGACTGAACGACTTGGTCGCGGCGTAGTTCGCGCAGAACGGCGAGCCGTGGTAGGCGGCGTCGGAGGCCAGCAACACCATCCCACCGCGACCGCGTGCCTTGAGCGATCGGCCGTAGTGATGGGCCAGACGAAGGGGAACGCGGACGTTGACGTCGACCGCCCGAAGCAGATCCGACTCGTCGGCGTCCAGGAAGGGACCCACCTGCCCGAACGCCGCGCACGAGACGACCATCCCGACGTCGAGCGCCTGCGTCTCGCGGAAGAGGGCTTCCACGGTGTCCGGGACGGACAGGTCTCCGGAAACCGTCCGAACGGAGACCCCGTACTCGTTCTCGAGCCGCTTCGCCGTCGCCGCCAGCTTGTCAGCTTGACGGTCGACCAGACAAAGAGAAGACCCGCAGCCTGCCAATTCCTCGGCAAACGCGGCGCCCATCCCCTCGGCCCCGCCCGTGACCACGGCCCACGGCCCGTACCGACTCAGAAAGGTTTCGCGATCGGCACGTCCGTCCGAAGTTCGCCGCATCGCGCCCCCTCCCCTGCGAGGACGACTACCTTATGGTGCTCGTAGGGGTCACGCAAAGCGATGGATTCGCGTACGGCCCCGCCCGCCCACGAGCGGGGCAGGGCTCCAGTACGAAGAAAGCCGCCTCACACTTCTGTGGGACGGCTTTCTTCGTAAGTGGAGCACGAGACCAGATTCGAACTGGCGACCCTCACGTTGGCAACGTGATGCTCTACCAACTGAGCTACTCGTGCGTGGAATCTGTCTCCGGGGGACTGGACCTGTCGTCCTTCGTCCTTCCGGGGCCGGGGCGGTTGGTGCGCCTCGGCGGGACCCAGTTTTTAAGCGAGCCGGGCCGCGCCGTCAAGCGGCGGGGCCGCGAATCCGTCGCCATTCCGGCGCCTTGCGCCCCTCCCCGGGCTCCGACCCGGGCCGGCGAGCGGACGCCCCCTACCCCAGCTGGAAGCCGATCCACTCTTCGAGGGCATCCGCGACCCCGCGCACGACGGGTCCGCGATGCGTGATGACGCCCTCGAAGCGACGCTCTCGGGGCGAACGGCCCGAGCCGAAGCCGTCGAGGTCCCGGGCGGCCAGCAGCCCCCGATAGCGATTCGAATCCACGAGCAGGAACCACTCCCGCATGAGGGGCCCCCGCTCGATCGGAACCGTCCGGGTCGTGTGGAAGGCGAGCGGTGCGTCCGCCTCGCCGACCACGTCGAGGGAGCAGCCGAGCGAGGCGATCTTCGCGAAACGTCGGGCGACGAAGGCCGCCCGGGAGAATCGCTCGAAGCCCGCGAAGACCCTTGCCTCGCGCAGCTCCTTCTCGATCACCACGCGCTCCGTCGCACGGCACCACGCCAGCAGCGCCACCGCAGATCCGGTGACGCGCGTCGAGGACACACCGTCGTGCGGCGCCCGATCGAGGGAATGCACCCCGGCCGGGATCGCCCCCTCGGACTCGAGCAACGAGACGGTCAGACCGAAGATGCTGAGCTCCATTCCGGACTCCGTTCCTGCGCTCGTCGACCCTCATCGGATCGATCCATTCCGACTTGAGTCGATGCAGTCGGTACGCAGCCGGAGGAGGCCGAGTCGAGCGCGCCGCGCCCCTAGAGCTTCGTGATCTTCTCCCGATCGTGCCGGACGCCGCGGGTCGCGTTGCGCGTATCGAAGACCCGGGGGCCGACGCGCACGATCCGCTCGTAGTCGACGCCGGGATGGTCCGTCACGATCACGACGAGGTCCGAGCTCGACAGGACGTCGTCGGTCAGGTCGACGGACTTCATCATCTCGCCCCCGATCTCGCACTCGGCCACGAAGGGATCGTGGTACTGGACGTCGGCGCCGCGGGCGCGCAGGAGCGCGATCACGTCGAGGGCCGGCGACTCGCGCATGTCGTCGACGCCGGCCTTGTAGGCGACGCCGAGGACGAGCAGGCGCGAGCCGTTCACGGCCAGGCGGTCGTCGTTCAGCATGTGCGCCACGCGGTCGACGACGTGCTCGGGCATGGCCGAGTTGACCTCGGTCGCGAGCTCGATGAAGCGGGCCGGGAAGTTCAGCGACTTCATCTTCCACGAGAGGTAGGCGGGGTCGACGGGGATGCAGTGGCCGCCGAGGCCGGGGCCGGGGGTGAACTTCATGAAGCCGTAGGGCTTGGTCGCCGCGGCGTCGATCACCTCCCAGACGTCGAGGCCGAGCTTCTCGCACATGAGCGCGATCTCGTTGGCGAGGCCGATGTTGATGGCACGGAAGGTGTTCTCGAGGAGCTTCACCATCTCGGCGGCCTGGGTCGAGGAGACGGGGACGGTCTGCTCGAAGACCGTGTCGAAGACGGCGCAGGCGAGCTTGGTGCAGAGCGCGGTCTCGCCGCCCACGACCTTCGGCACGTTCTTGACCTTGAACTTCGTGTTCGCCGGATCGATCCGTTCGGGCGCGAAGGCGAGGGAGAAGTCCTTGCCGATCACGAGGCCCGCGTCCTCCAGCATGGGGATCACGAACTCGTGGGTCGTGCCGGGATAGGTCGTGCTGCCGAGGATGATGAGCTGCCCCTCGCGCAGGTGGCGGCGGATCTCCTCGACGGCGGAGGCGATGTACGAGACGTCTGGATCGCGCGTCTTGCGCAGCGGGGTCGGGACGCAGATGTTGATGACGTCGACGTTCGCCAGCTCGTCGAAGTCGGCGGTCGCGTGGAAGCGGCCCTTGGCGACGAGCGAGGCGACCTCGGAGGACGGGACGTCGCCGATGTACGAGCGACCCTCGCCGAGGGCGCGCACCTTGCGGGTGTCGACGTCGAAGCCGGTCACGTTGAAGCCGGCGCGTCCGAGCTCCACGGCGAGCGGGAGTCCGACGTAGCCCAGACCGATCACGCCGATGCGCGCATCACGGGTCTCGATGCGCCCGTGCAGGGCTTCGAGCTTGCTCATGGATCCGAATCCTCCAGGCCGGCAGGGCCTGACGATGAGAGAGTGGCGTGCGGGCCGTCCTGCGTGACGCGGGTCGCCCGGGCTCGCTCAGCCTTCCGTGGGTGGCCCGGGCGGCGCGGCCGCCGTCGCGGCCGGCGCCGCGGATCCCCAGCCGAAGTAGTCCCGGAAGTAGAGGTACCCCGACCAGAGTGTGAGTGCCGTGGCGATCGCGAGAAGTGTCATGCCGATCTCGTGGGCCGGCAGACCGAGGGTCTCGTAATGGAAGAGGAGCGCGCCTGTCGCGACGCTCTGGGCCACGGTCTTGATCTTCCCGGGCCCGGCGGCCTGCACGACGACGCCCTCGGCGCCGGCGATCCCCCGGAGCCCCGTCACGGCGAGCTCCCGACCGACGATGACGACGACCATGCCGGCTCCCCAGAGGGGGATCCGGCCGATGGCGAGCAGCATGATCAGGGCGGTCGCGACGATCAGCTTGTCGGCGAGGGGGTCGAGGAGCTTGCCGATGCGCGTGATGTGCCGGCCGTCGTTGCGGCGGGCGAGCCAGCCGTCGAGGACGTCGGTGACGGCGGCGATGATGAAGGCCCAGGCCATGAAGCGGCTGCCCGACGGACTCGTCGCCCAGGGCAGGAAGAGCAGGATCGGCACCACGCCGGTGCGCAGCATCGTGACCGAGTTCGGCAGGTTCCAGAACACCTCGCGGCGCAGCGGGCGCGCGGCCTGCGGCGTCCCGGCGCCGGGCGCGGTCGGGTCGAGGATCTCAGGCGCTCCGGACAACGCGTCGTCCCATCGCTCTCGAAGCTCCCCCTCGCGTCCCGCCCCGCCCCGCGGCTCGTCGCGTCCCGGGAACGGGATCAGGGTCCGACCCCTCGGCGCATCGCCTCGCCCCGGCCCGGGCGGCTGCGAGATCGGCCCGGCCACGCCGCTACCGCCCCTCGACCGCGACGTTCGTGACGCGGCCGGGCTCGCTCGCGACCGGGGCCTGCGGCACGAGCGAGTCGGGCGGCAGAGGCCGCTCGAAGTCCTCACGGTAGCCGCGATAGTACTGGAGCACCCGCTCGACGTAAGCCCGCGTCTCGCGGTAGGGCGGCACCCCGCGATGGCGGTCGACCGCGCCGGGCCCCGCGTTGTAGGCGGCCAGCGCACGCACGACGTCGCCGTAGCGGTCGAGCATGGCGCGCAGGTAGCGCACGCCGCCGTCGATGTTCTCGACGACACCGAAGGGCCGCTCGACGCCGAGCTCCTCGGCCGTCGCCGGCATCAGCTGCATCATGCCCTGGGCGCCGACGCGGGAGACCGCATCCGGTTGGAAGTTCGACTCGGCGGCGATCACCGCCTTGACCAGCGCCGGCTGGACGCCGTGCAGCCGCGCCACGCGCGCGATCAGCCCGTCGTAGCCGCGCTGGGCGGGCCCCCTCGTCCGCGGCCGCGGGGTGATCACGAGCCCCTCGTCGATGTGGGTCTCCATGCGCCGGTAGCGGGGATCGACCGGGGCGTCGCTGAAGTGGACGACCCCGTCGGCGTCGATGTAGCGATAGATGCCGGCGCCGGCCTCGGCCGCGAACGCCAGCCCGCAGAGCACGACGAGCGTCGCGACCCGGGCGCGCGGGGCGGCCCGGCCCGTGCGCTGGGCCCCGTCCCGATCGGTTCGCCTGCCGGCTGCGCCCACCCTGCCTCCGCCCTGCGTGGCTCGCGAATCTCCGAAGCACCCCGTCGGGTGACTCCGGAATCCCTGCGAAGTTTCGTTGGATCGGGCCCCAAGGGCCCGATAGACTGCCGATTTTCCAGGTATCGGAGGGAGCGGGGGTGGACCTGAGCCAGGAGCGTGCCGGCGATCACCCGCCCCCGCCGGACGGGCGTCCGACGAATGGCGAGGCGCGGAGCTTCGACTTCCTGGTGATCGGATCCGGGCTGGCCGGCATGCACTACGCCCTGCGCGTGGCCGAGGCCGGCGAGGTCGCCCTGATCACGAAACGTCGGGCGACGGACTCCGCGACCGACTGGGCCCAGGGCGGCATCGCCGCCGTGATGGATCCCCGGGACTCCTTCGACGCCCACGTGCAGGACACGCTCAACGCCGGCGCCGGGCTCTGCCAGGAAGACACGGTCCGCTTCGTCGTCGAGCGGGGACCCGACGCGATCGATGCCCTGCGCAAGCACGGGGTCGAGTTCGATCCGCCCCGGGAGCCCGCCGGCCCCGACGCCCCGCCCTTCGACCTGACCCGCGAAGGCGGCCATACGGCGCGCCGCATCCTGCACCGTCACGACGCCACCGGCCGCGAGATCGAGCGCTCGCTGCTCGCCCGCGTGCGCGCCCACCCGAGCATCCACCTCTACGAGGACCACTGCGCGATCGACCTGATCACGGCGACCAAGGCCGGCCGCACGGGCAGCAATCGCGCCCTCGGCGCCTACGTCCTCGACGCCGCGACCGGCGAGGTGCACGCCTACACCGCCCCGATCACCCTGCTGGCGACGGGCGGCGCGGGCAAGGTCTACCTCTACACGAGCAATCCCGACGTCGCCTCGGGCGACGGCATGGCCATGGCGTATCGGGCCGGTGCGACGCTGGCCAACATGGAGTTCATGCAATTCCATCCGACCTGCCTCTTCCATCCGCAGGCCAAGAGCTTCCTGATCACGGAGGCCGTACGCGGCGAAGGCGGCATCCTGCGCCGGCGCGACGGCACGGCCTTCATGGCCGACTACCACCCCATGCGCGACCTCGCCCCCCGCGACATCGTCGCGCGCGCGATCGACACGGAGCTCAAGCGCACGGGCGACGACTACGTGGCGCTCGACATCACGGCCAAGGATCCGGCCTTCGTGCGCGGGCGCTTCCCGATGATCTTCGAGCGCTGCCTGAGATACGGCATCGACATCACGCGCGAGCCGATCCCCGTCGTGCCCGCCGCCCACTACTGCTGCGGCGGCGTGCGGACCGATCGCCACGGCGAGAGCGACCTCACGAACCTCTTCGCCGCCGGCGAGGTCGCCTCGACGGGGCTCCACGGCGCGAACCGGCTCGCTTCGAACTCGCTGCTCGAGGCGCTGGTCTACGCCGAGGCGGCGGCGCGCGAGTCGATCGCCCGCAGGCCCTCCGTCGAGCCGCCGGGCGACGTGCCGGCCTGGCGACACGGCGAGGCGACGCCGATCGACGAGGCCGTGGTCATCACCCAGAACTGGGATGAGATCCGTCGCTTCATGTGGAACTACGTCGGCATCGTGCGCAGCGACCGCCGCCTCTCCCGCGCCCAGCATCGCATCGAGATGCTCCGCGAGGAGATCAACGAGTACTACTGGGACTTCCGCGTCACGCCCGAGCTGATCGAGCTGCGCAATCTCGCGACCGTCGCCGAGCTCGTCATCCGCTCGGCGGCCTTCCGCAAGGAGAGCCGCGGGCTGCACTACAACCTCGATCATCCCGAGCGCGACGACGAAGCCTTCGGCCGGGATACGCTGATCCAGCGAGGAGATACCCCCTGGATCAGCCCGAGCTGAGCAGGCCGGCGTCCGGGGTCCCGTTGCGCGAGACGATCCCGCGAGCGGCGCGCAGGCGGCGGGTGGGCCGGCCCCGCCTCGATCGCCGCCGGCGTCGGGGCATCAGGGCGGGTGTCGTCGGTCTCGGCGTGGCATTCGGGCTGATCGGCCTCGTCGGCGTGATCGGCAGCGGCGCAGCCCACGCGCTCATCTTCGCGAGCCCCGACATGGAGCCCGCCGAGGCCGTCCCGCCCGACTTCCCCTACTGGGAGCACGTCACGCAGCGCCGCTACCAGGGGCCCTCGGTCCTCTACCTCGGCGGCGGCTGGGCACTCACCGCGCGCCACGTCGGGATGGGCGAGGTCTTCCTAGAAGGCCGCATCTTCGCGCCGATCGCGGGCTCCCAGCGCACGCTGCTCAACCTCGACGGCTCGCCCGCGGACCTGATGGTCTTCGAGATCGACCGAAGCGAGGGGGACCCCGGTCTGCCCCTGCTCCCCCTCGCCCGCCGTCCGGTCGAACGCGGCGATCAGGTGCTGCTGATCGGGTTCGGCCGCGGCCGTGCGCGAGTCGTCGAGTGGGACGCGGACGGGACCTCGCAATTCGGCTTCCAGTGGGACGCGGTCGGTCGCAAGCGTTGGGGCACGAATCGGATCGACCTCGTCGGAGAGCGCGTGAACCAGGGCGCCTGGAGCACGATCACGATCGGCTTCGGCTTCGACCCGCCGCTCGGCGCCCGCACGACCCGTTACGAGGCGGCGGCGGCGACGGGCGACTCGGGCGGCGCAGTCTTCGTCCAGCGCGACGGGACCTGGGAGCTCGCGGGCGTGATGACCTCGGTCACCGGTACGACGGGCCGCCCCGACGCCACGTCGACCTACGGCGATCGGACCTACGCGGCGGACGTCGCGGCCTACCGCTCCGAGATCCTGCGCTGGACGCGTCCGGCCTGCGCGAACGAGCAGGACGACGATGGGGACGAAGCGATCGATTTTCCGGACGACCCGGGCTGCCGCGACCTCGAGGACGACGACGAGCGGGATCGCACGGATGCGACCGGGTCGGGTCTGACGGAGATCGCGATCGCGCTGGGGCTCGCGATCGGCGGGGCCCTGGCACTCGTCTTTCGGATCCGTCAGCGGGGGCAGAGCACGCCGAGCTCGACCAGCGACTCGACGGCGGACTGAATGCGCTCCGGGGGCTCCGGGATGATCTCGAAGAGCCGTGCGAGCGACATACCCGCCCCGGCCAGCTCGAGCACGGCCTCCTCGACCTTCCCGAGCGAGCCCGCCTGCGCCGCCCGTTCGGTCGCGTCGATGGCGAAGGTGCTGTCGGCGTCGAGCACGACGAAGTCGTCGTCCGCCTCCGATTCGTCCAGACCCGCAAAGGGTTCCTGCCAGGCCTCCCCGTCGTCCGCGTCGGCCGTCTCGCCGTCGAGCGCTGCGTCCCGCTCGCGCTCGTCGAGCTGACACACGGCCTCGAGCACGGCGCCCTCGAGCGACGGACCCGGCGCCTCGGACGCGGCGAGCGCCCCGTCGACGGTCGCCTGGAACTCGAAGCGGCCGTCGCCCCAGCCGATCAGCGTCGCCAGGGCCTCGACGCCGCGAAGGGCCCCGATCTCCGCGCCCAGCAGACGCCCCTCGGCGAAGGCGATCCAGCCCTGCTCGCCGGCGTGCTCGACGACGAGCGTGCCCTCGCGGCACGAGCTCCCGAACATCTGCAGCATGTTGGGCAGGCCGAGCTCGCCGAGCGAGCCGCGGATCCCGCCGAGCTGCGCGCGATGCCCCGCCTCGCGCAGGGCGTCGACCACCTCGCGGACCCGCGGCTCGGCGCATTGCGTCCGATCGAAGTCGAGGGCGACCGCGGCGACCCGCCCCTGCGCGTTCTTGACCTCGCGCACGACCCGCGCGTCGACCTCGACGCTCTTCTGCCCGGTCGGATGCCAGAGGCAGACGCGGACACGCTCGTCGAGGGCGAGGGGATGCTCGCGGGTCGAGAGCAGGATGCCGGTTCCGCTCAGATCGCGACTCGTCGCCTCGAAGGGCGGGCGCGTCTCCGGCATCACCCGCACGGGCACGCGCACCGACTCGCGCTTCGAAGCCCGACGCTTCGCGCCCTGCCGATCCGCGTCCCGCGGCGGAAGCGGCCCCTGCCCGAGCAGCGGCTCGAAGAGCGCGCGCAGCTCGGGCGCACTCGCATCGAGCTGCACGGCGACCCCGGGCAGCATGCCGCTGCCCTCCATGCCGGGCGCGACGACGTGGACGACCTCGCCCGCCAGCGTGACGGCCGGCGCGTTCTCGCTGACGTACTCGAGGATCACGTCGACCTCGATCGCCTGACGCGCCTCGAAGCTCCGCTCGGTCGCGACGAATACGCCCCGATTCGAGATGTTCTTCTCGAACTCCGCACGAAGCGACTCGGGGGAGTCGAATCGGACCTGGACGCAGTCGGATCGCAAGGGGGAACCCGCGGTGGAGAGGACGCCGCGACGCTGCGGGCCGACCACCAGCGGCCTGCGCATCGCCGGCTGCATCGGACGAACGACCGGCCGAGTCGAGCGCAGTGCGGCCGCGATTCGCACGCACCGCCGTGTCGGCCCCCGCGACGAGACCCACGCCCCCACGTCTCGGGGCCAGCCCCGAGGCGGGCCTGCGGATTGCTCCGGAGTCGACAGCCGCCGTGCAGGGACGGCGGACGGGTGTCCTCAGCCGCCGGTCTCGTCTTCCTTGACGGCGCGGAAGAGCGAGAGCTGGGGCACCGCCTCCGAGGCCTCGACCTCGACGGGGTACACGTCGGAGAAGCAGGCGTCGCAGATCCCGCGCTTGAGCTCCTTCGCCGCGGTCATCCGCAGCCCCTCGACCGAGAGGTAGCCGAGGGTGTCGGCGCCGATCAGCTGACGGATCTCCTCGACCGTGTGCACGTGGGCGATCAGCTCTTCGCGGTTCGGCGTGTCGATGCCGTAGTGGCAGGGGCCGATCGTCGGCGGAGACGAGATGCGGACGTGCACCTCGCGCGCGCCCGCCGCGCGAAGCATCCCGACGATCTTGCGGAGCGTCGTCCCGCGCACGATCGAGTCGTCCACGAGCACGACGCGCTTGCCTTCGAGAAAGCCGCGGATCGCGTTGTGCTTCACCCGGACCTTGAAGTCGCGGATCGTCTGGGTCGGCTCGATGAAGCTGCGGCTGACGTAGTGGTTGCGGATCAGCGCCGTCTCGTAGGGGATGCCCGACTCCTCCGCGTAGCCGAGCGCCGCGGCACTCCCCGAGTCGAGCACGGGCGTCACCATGTCCGCGGCCACGTCGTGCTCCCGGGCGAGCACGCGGCCGAGCTCCTTGCGGTAGGCGTAGACGTTGTGGCCGACGAGGTTCGAGTCCGGTCGCGCGAAGTAGATGTGCTCGAAGATGCAGAAATGCTCGCGCGCGTCCTTCGCCATCGGCCGGATGCTGCGCAGCCGACCACGCCGGATCACGACGACCTCGCCGGGCTCGACGTCGCGCTCGTGGGTCGCGCCGATCAGGTCGAGGGCGCAGGTCTCGCTCGAGAGGACGTAGGCCCCGTCCTTGCGACCGATCGAGAGGGGCCGGAAGCCGTGCGGGTCGCGGGCCGCGATCAGAGCGTCGTCGGTCAGCAGGATGATGCTGTAGGCGCCCTTGACCCGGGAGATCGCGTCGATGAAGCGATCCTCCATCTGGGCCTCGCGGGAGCGGGCGAGCAGATGCAGGATGACCTCGCTGTCCGAGGTCGAGCCGAAGATCGCGCCGCGTCCCTCGAGCTCGCGGCGGATCACGCCGGCATTCACGAGGTTGCCGTTGTGGGCGATCGAGACGGGGCCACCGTCCGTATTGGCGCAGATCGGCTGGGCGTTGCGCAGCATGCTCTCGCCGGAGGTCGAGTAGCGGACGTGACCGACGGCGAAGCGACCCTTCAATCGGTCGAGGATCTCGGCGCCGAAGTTGTCGGCGACCAGCCCCATCGCGCGGTGGGCGACGTGCTCGCGGCCGTTGCTGGCGACGATGCCGCAGCTCTCCTGACCGCGATGCTGCAGCGCGTAGAGACCGAGGTAGGTGAGGCGCGCCGCGTCGTCGTCGCCGTGGATGCCGAAGACGCCGCACTCGTCGTGGAAGCGGTCGGCGCGGTGGGCCTGCTCGAGGGCACGGAGCTCGTCCGGCGTGAGCCGGTCCAAGGGGCGACTCGAAGGGGGGAGCGGTCGCTGCGACATCAGGTCTCCGAGGGGTCCGGGACTCCGAGCGATCCGGCTTCGCCGGCACGATCGGCACGAGCGGATCGGCCACTCGGGCCACGGCGCCCCGCGACGCGCGGCATGGTAGACATCGGCCGAGAGCCGGTCAAACCTCGAGGCCGCCGCACGGTGCTGCGCCGACCTTGCCCGCCGCCTGCGCGTGGGGTTGAATGCGCGGATCGGAGGACCCGTGTCGGGGGTCGCATGGTGCGCTCCGACGAGCTCCCGGCGTAGCCTCTTCGTGGCGCGCATCGGAGGACCCCCTTGGCGATCGACCGACGCGACCTGACCGCGCTCTGCGAGCAGACCCTGGCCGAGACCGACTTCCACGGCCTCGGCGAGCGGATCGTCGGCAAGGTGCGCGACAGCTATCTCGGCACGCCCGCCCGCTTCGCCCCCGAGCCGCGCTCCCCGGGCCGGTCGCCCGGTCGTCGGCGCACGATCGTCGTGAGCGATCGGGTCAGCTGCTTCGACGTCGTGGTCGGGACGATCCCGCTCAAGGGTCAGGTGCTGAACCAGATGGCTGCGTTCTGGTTCGAGCGCACCCGCGAGATCGCGCCGAACCATCTCGTCGCCGTGCCCGATCCCTGCGTCTCGATCGTGCGCGAATGCCGCACGCTGCCGGTCGAGTTCGTGATGCGCGGCTATCTGACGGGCTCGAGCTCGACCTCGATCTGGACGGCCTACGAGCGCGGCGTGCGGCGCTACTGCGGGCACGACCTGCCCGATGGGATGCGCCGGCACGAGAAGCTCGCCGCCCCGATCCTCACGCCGACCACGAAGGCCGAGCACGGCGCGCACGACGAGCTGACCTCGCGCGAGGAGCTGCTCGCCCGGGGCGTGATCTCCGAGGCCCTCTACGACGAGGCCCACGCCACAGCCCAGCGCCTCTTCGCCGAGGGCACCCGCTTCGCCGAGAAGCAGGGCCTGATCCTCGTGGACACGAAGTACGAGCTCGGCCTCGACGAACAGGACCGCCTCGTCGTGATCGACGAGATCCACACCCCGGACTCCTCCCGCTACTGGCGCCTCGACGGCTACGAGCGCGCCCTGTCGGAGGGCGGCTCGCCCGCCGCGATCGACAAGGAGTACGTCCGCCTCTGGCTCGGCGAGCAGGGCTACAAGGGCGATGGCCCGCCGCCTTCGCTGCCGATCGAGGTGCGCGTCGAGGCGGCGGCCCGCTACATCGACGCCTTCGAGCAGGTCAGCGGTCAGGCCTTCCGCGCCGACTTCGAGGAGCCCCTCGCCCGCATCCGCCGCAACCTCGAGCTCGACTGACGCCGGCGCCGTTCGCTCTCCCGCCGCGGCGCGCTACGACGCGCGCAGGAATACGTAGCCGAGCAGCAGGTAGTACATCGTCGGCAGCCCGAGCAGCGGCGCATCGATCCGGTCGAGCACGCCGCCCATGCCGGGCAGCAGCGCGCCCGTGTCCTTGACCTTCGCGTCGCGCTTGAGGAGCGACTCGAGCAGGTCGCCGACGATGCCCATGAGGCAGAGGACGAATCCGAAGCCCGCCGCCACGCTCCACGGCAGCGCCGCCGACCAGTCCGGCCGGTAGAGATCGAAGAGGAGCTTCGTGGCGAGGCCGAAGAGCACGCCCGCGATCACGCCGCCGAGCGCCCCCTCGACGCTCTTGTTCGGGCTGATCTCCGGCGCGAGCTTCTTGCGCCCCCAGGCCCGTCCGGCGAAGTAGGCGCCTGCGTCGCAGCCCACGATCGTGACGAGCGTGTAGACCATGAAGAAGATCCCGCTCTCGCTGTGGAAGCCGAGCGACACGAGCAGCGCCGGATCGTAGTGGGCGCTCGCGGCCGCCTCGAACTTCCGAAGCAGCACGGCGTGGCTCAGCAGCCAGGGCACGTAGAAGACGCCGAAGAAGGTCCCGGAGATGCTGGCCATCGCCTCCTGGATCTCGTTCTTGCGCACCTGCGCGACCATCAGCACGAGCAGCGTCAGCGTCATCAACAGCATCGCGTGGTACTCGTTGCCGAAGTAGGCGACGAGCATCACGGCCACGCCGAAGCCGAGGCCGACGCCGCGGATCGGGCGGGCGCCCTTGTCGACGATCAGGCCGTAGAACTCCTCCTGGGCGAGCAGGCCGATGCCGACGACGATGGCGAGGTAGACGAGGCCGCCCTGGGCGATCGCCCAGAGCACGAAGGGGATCAGCACGGCGGCCGTGCCGAGTCGGGTCACGAGATCCTTGCGGCGCGCGGCGCGGCGGGCGGCCTCCTCGGCGTCGCGGTCCGGATCCGGCGGAGGCGGCGGGGTCGACGTCGCACCGACGGGACCCGCCGCGAAGGCGCGCGATGCGCCCTCGTCGGACGCTGCCGGCGCACGCCGCGCCTCCGTGCGGTCCCTCGAGTCCACGACCTCGGTCGCTCCTTCGCTCACGCCGCCCCTCCCCTGCGTGTCCTCGAAGCGTCGCCCGGCGGCCGCGACGCCCTTCGGACCGGCTCAGCGTCGGCCGGTATGCCCGAACCCTCCGGCCCCGCGTGCGGTCTCGTCGAGGGCATCGACCTCGATCCAGACCGGCTTTGCGACCGGCGCCACCACGAGCTGCGCGATCCGATCGCCCCGCTCCACCTGGAACTCATCGTCCCCCGCGTTCATCAGGATGACCTGGATCTCGCCGCGGTAGTCGGCGTCGATCGTGCCCGGGGCGTTGGGCACGAGTATGCCATGGCGCAGGGCGAGACCGCTGCGCGGGCGCACCTGGGCCTCGAATCCCTCGGGCAGCGCGATGCGCCAGCCCGTCGGAATCAACCGGCGTTCTCCTGGGGCGATGCAGATGGGGTCGTCGATCGCCGCGCGCAGGTCGAGACCCGCCGCGCCCGAGGTGGTCGCCTCGGGCAACGGCAGGTCCCGCGCATGCGCTTCCCGGGCGATCTCGACCCGGACCGACACGCTACGCGTCGGCGCCTTCGCGGGCGGCCTCGTCCGCGAGTGCCTCCTTGCGGGAGAGGCGGATGCGGCCGGAGGGGTCGATGTCGATGCACTTCGCGAGCACCTCGTCGCCCTCCTCCACGATGTCGGTCACCTTGTCGACGCGGCCCTCGGCGAGGTGGCTGATGTGGATCAGCCCGTCGGTTCCGGGGAAGATCTCGGCGAAGGCGCCGAAGTCGGCGATCCGCTTGACCTTCGCCAGGTAGATCCGACCGATCTCGGCCTCCTGGGTCAGCTCCGTCACCATCGCGATCGCCTGCGCGACCGAGGCGCCGTCGGGGCCGAAGACCGCGACCTTGCCCGAGTCCTCGATGTCGATCTTGGCGCCGGTCGTCTCCTGGATCGCGCGGATGACCTTGCCGCCGGGCCCGATGATGTCGCGGATGCGATCGGGCTTGACCTGCATCGTCTCCATGCGCGGCGCGAAGTCGTGCAGCTCCGCCCGGGCCTTGAGACCGTGCAGCTCGGACGAGGTGTCCTTGTCCATGCAGTCGAGGATGTGGAGCCGGCCCTCGCGCGCCTGCGCCAGCGCCTTCTCCATGATGTCCCAGTCGATCTCCGTGACCTTGATGTCCATCTGCAGGGCCGTGATGCCCTGCTTCGAGCCGGCGACCTTGAAGTCCATGTCGCCGAGATGGTCCTCGTCGCCGAGGATGTCGGAGAGGATCACGGTCCGCTTGCCGTCCGTGATCAGGCCCATCGCGATCCCGGCCACGGGCGCCTTGAGCGGCACGCCCGCGTCGAGCAGCGAGAGCGTCGAGCCGCAGACCGCCGCCATCGACGACGAGCCGTTCGACTCGAGCGTCTCCGAGACGACCCGGATCGTGTACGGGAAGTCCTCGTGCTCCGGCAGCACGGGCGTGATCGCCCGCTCGGCCAGCGCCCCGTGTCCCACCTCGCGCCGACCGGGCCCGCGCAGCGGCCGCGCCTCGCCGACCGAGAAGGGCGGGAAGTTGTAGTGGAGCATGAAGGTCTTCTTCCAACGCCCCGCCATCCCGTCGATCGTCTGCTCGTCGAAGCCCGAGCCGAGGGTCGCGCTCACGGTCGCCTGGGTCTCACCGCGCGTGAAGAGCGCGATGCCATGCGGCCGCGGATAGGGCCGCACCTCGCAGGCGATCGGCCGGATCTCGTCGCTGCGCCGGCCGTCGATCCGCTCGCCGGTCGAGAGCACGCGGTCGCGCATGATCTCGGCGCCGAGGTCGTGCAGGATCGTGTTCACGTCGCCCTGCAGCGTGCGCAGCCCGTTCGAGCGCTTCTCGAAATCCGCGAGGCTGCGGACCTCCATCGGCTCGTTGCGGTACTCCTCGAGGATCGTCTCGCGGACCTCCTTCTCGACCGCCTTGACCGCGTTGCCGCGCGCCTTCTTCTCCTTGATCTGGAAGGCCTCGCCGAGGCGTTCGCCGGCCATCGACCGGATCCGCTTCTCGAGCGCCGAGTGGTCCGCGGGCGCGGGCAGCTCGACCTTCGCCTTGCCGATCTTCGCGGCGAAGTCCTCGATCGCCGAGATGATCTTGCGGATCTCGCCGTGGGCGTGCTTGAGGGCTGCGAGCACCTCGTCCTCGGGCAGCTGCTGCGCCCCGCCCTCGACCATCACGATCGAGCCCTTGCTGCCGGCCACGATCAGCTCGAGGTCGCTCTGCTCGAGGTCCTCGGGGAAGGGGTTGATCACGAAGTCCCCGTCGATGCGGCCGATGCGCACGGCGGCGATCGGACCGAGGAAGGGGATGTCGGAGATCGAGAGTGCGGCGGAGGCGCCGATGAAGGCGCACATGTCGGCCGTATTCTCGGGATCCGCCGAGAGGACGGTCGCCGTCACCTGGGTGTCGTCGTTGTAGCCGTCGGCGAAGAGCGGACGGATCGAGCGGTCGATGAAGCGGCTGACCAGGACCTCTCGGTCCGCGAGCCGGCCCTCGCGCTTGAAGAAGCCGCCCGGGATCTTGCCCGCCGCAGCGAACTTCTCGACGAAGTCGACCGTGAGCGGGAAGAAGTCGATGCCGGGACGCGGCGACGAGTGGACGGACGTGACGAGCACGACCGTGTCGCCGTAGCGGACGGTCACGGCGCCGGCCGCCTGCTTGGCGACCTTGCCGGTCTCGAGGGTCATCGTGCGTCCGCCGATCTCGACGGAGACGGAGGTGGGTTCGAACCAATAAGGCATGTCTGTACTCCTGACCGGCCGTGCTCCCCTCAAATCTCTTCCGAGTCGGAGCCCCTCGCGTCTGATCCATTCAGCGCGGGGTCGTTTCAGGCCGGTTTCGTGTTGCTTGGAATTCGTTGGGTGAGAATCGTGACGGCCCCGACGAAGGGGCCCTTCGCTCCGGGCCGCCCGTCCGCCTTCGCCCCTCGACGACGTTCGGATCGGACCCGTCGGATCGATCGACGAACGGGTGCCAGCACCCGCTCGCGTGCAGCGCGCCTCGAGCAACGCCACGGTGACCGGAGATCATCCATGCGCGAAGACTGTGGGGGGAGCGGTTCGCGTATGGCCGACTCCCGCATCGCGCGGGACGCCGTTCGAACGGCGCAGGCCAGGAAGCCCGAGCGCTCAGCGCCGCAGCCCGAGCTCTTCGATCAGAGCCCGGTAGCGATCGGCGTCCTTGCGCTTGAGGTAGTCGAGCAGACTGCGGCGCTGGCTCACGATCTTGAGCAGGCCGCGGCGCGAGGCGTGGTCCTTCGCGTTCTGGTCGAAATGTTGCTGGAGGCTGGTGATCCGCTCGGTCAGCAGCGAGATCTGCACCTCGGGCGAGCCGGTATCGGCGGCGCTCCGCTTGTTGGCCTCGATGATTTCCGCCTTGCGGGCTGAAGAGATCAAGTCGTTCGACTCCTGGTATCCCTGATTGCGGCGATGTCGGGCCTGTCGGCCCACCGGACCCTCGTCCGGGCAACTCGTCGTTTTCGATTCGATTTTTGAACGGGCGGGAGTTTGGCAGAGGCCGCCGGTCCTGGCAACGGGCCAGCGCCCGGCAGAAGGCCCCGCAACGCCGTCCCCGAGCGCTCAATCCCCCTCGGCGCCGAAGACCCGGAGCGGCCAGAGCCGCCGGTCCGCCCGCAGCTCGACGACGGCCAGGAACTCGCCCTCTTCGTCGAGCACCGAGACGCGGGTGCCGGGCACGAGTCGATGGAGCTCGCCCGAGGGCAGATCCCCTCCGTGCTGGAGCCGCAGCCGCTGGTCGCGCCCCACCTCGAGCACGGGGAAGTCGAGCACCTCGTCCGGCGGGATCAGCCAGTCCTCGATCTTGCCCGACTCGGACGCCGCCGCGCAGGCCTCCGCCGGATGGGCATCCTCGAGGTCGAAGGGGCCGCTGCGGGTTCGCCGCAGGCCGCCGAGATGCGCCCCGCAGCCGAGCGCACGACCGAGGTCCGCGGCCAGCACGCGGACGTAGGTGCCCGCGCTGCACGCGACCCGGACGTCGACCTCCGGCGACTCGAAGCGGGTGACGACGACCTCCTCGAAGGTCACCCACTTCGGCTCGCGTTCGACCTCCTGGCCCTTGCGCGCGAGGCGATGGAGCGGGACGCCGTCCTTCTTGACGGCGCTGTACATGGGCGGGACCTGCTGCACGTCGCCCCGGAAGCGCGCGAGCGCCGCCTCGACCGCCGGGCGCTCGGGCAGGGCCCCCTCGTGCCGCGCGAGCACCTCGCCCTCGGCGTCGAGGGTATCGGTCTCGACACCGAGCACGATCGTGCCGTCGTAGGCCTTGCGCGTGTCCTCGATGAACGGGATCAGCTTCGTCGCGGCGCGCACCGCGAGCGGCAGCACGCCCGTCGCCTGCGGGTCGAGCGTCCCCAGGTGCCCCACGCGTCGCGTCCCGAGCCATCGCCGCGCCGCGTCCACCACGTCGTGCGACGTCATGCCCGAGGGCTTGTCGACGACGAGGAAGCCCGAGGGCCCGGGCGGCTCCGGTCGTCTACGCCTCGGATTGCGTCTCGCCATCGTCCCCGTCCCTCTCCCCTCGATCCGGTCCGTCCCCGTCCCGATCCGCGTCATCGTCGTCCAGCCCGAGCTCCCGCATCAGCGACAGCGTCCGGCTGCCCTCCGCGATCGAGTCGTCGAGCACGAAGCGCAGCTCCGGCGTGTGGCGCAGCTTCATGCGGCCCGCCAGGAGCCGTCGCGCATAGCCCGCGACCGCCTCCATCGCCCGACCCAGCTCCTCGCGCCGCGCCGCGTCCGGATCCTCGCCGAGCGGGCTGTAGAAGACCGTCGCCGCCCCGAAGTCCGAGGCGAGCTTGACGCGGGTGAGCGTCACGAGCCCCACGCGCGGATCGCGCACCTCCTCGCGCAGGATCTGCGACAGCTCCGCGCGGACCTGCTCCGCCACGCGCCGCACCCGCGTCGAATCCGCCATCCCGATCACTCCTCCGAGTCGTCCTGCCCGAGCCCCTTCGACCAGGCCCACTCCTCGTCGTCTCCGTCCGGCAGACCGCCCGCCTCCTCGAGCGGCAGCCGCAGGATCTCGATCTCCGAGGCCACCACCTCGGCCAGATGCATCGTTTCCACGTACTCGACCGCCCGCTCGAGCGCGCGCCGCAGCGGCGCCTCCTCGCCCCCGGTCATCGACAGACCGATCACGGAGCGCTGCCACGTCCCCTGCCCGTCGACCTCGCTGGCGGAGACGTTGAAGCGGTTCCGCACGCGGCCGAGGATGGAACGCACGACGCCGCGCTTGGTCTTGAGCGAGCGGGACTCGTGCACCCGGATCTCGACGACGGCGACTCCGACGATCATGCCCGCTCCGCGCGGCCCGGTCCCGATCCGATCCCGATCGACGCCCCGTCGCATGTCGTCGGCGCATCGTCGCATCGCGCAGCGGATCCGCCGGCGCGATCCCGGCGCGACCGCCAGCGCCGGACGCCGGGTCCCGGCCGCAGGCCCATCAAAGCGTCGCGGGCTTCTCCTCGAGCTCGAAGGCCTCGATCACGTCGCCGATCTTCACGTCGTTGTAGGTCGCGACGCCGATGCCGCACTCCATGCCGTTGGTCACCTCGCGGACGTCGTCCTTGAAGCGGCGCAGGGAGCCGACCGTGCCCTGGTAGACCTGGATGCCGTCTCGCACGATGCGGCAATGGGCGTGGCGCACGACCTTGCCCTCGAGCACGTACGAGCCCGCGATCGTGCCGACCTTCGGGATCGTGAACGTCTCCCGGATCTCGGCGCGTCCGAGCATCTTCTCGCTCACGACCGGCGGCAGCAGCCCCGCCATCGCGGCCTTCACCTCGTCGAGCATGTTCATGATGATCGAGTAGGTGCGGATCTCGACGCCGAGGCTGTCCGAGAGCCTGCGTGCGGCCGGATCCGGACGGACGTTGAAGCCGACGACGATCGCGCCGCTCGCCGAGGCGAGATTGACGTCGTTCTCCGTGATCGCACCGACGCCGGAGGTCAGCACGCGCAGGCTCACCTCGTCGGTCGAGAGCTTCTCGAGCGAGTCGCGCGCGGCCTCGCAGGTGCCCTGCACGTCGGCCTTCAGTACGACCGAGAGCTCCTTCGGTCCGTCGCCGGCGGACTGGGCGTAGAACTCGTCGAGCGTGAGCTTCGGCTTCGGCGGGGCGACCTGACCGCGCTCGCGATCCTCGCGATGACCGACGATCTGCTTCGCGACGCGGTCGCTCTCGACCACGTGGAACGAGGCGCCGGCGCTCGGTAGACCCGAGAGGCCCGTGATCTGCACGGGCATCGACGGCCCGGCCTCCTTCACGGACTTGCCGAGGTCGTCCTGCATCTGGCGCACGCGGCCCCACTCGGTCCCGACCACGATCGAGTCGCCCTTGCGCAGCGTGCCGTCCTGCACGAGCACCGTCGCGACCGGTCCGCGCCCCTTGTCGAGGCGCGCCTCGAGCACGGCGCCACTCGCCCGCCGCGACGCATCCGCGCGCAGCTCGAGCAGCTCCGCCTGCAGCGCCAGCATCTCGAGCAGCTGCGGCAGCCCTGCCCCGGTCTTCGCCGATACGTCCACGCAGACCACGTCGCCGCCGAAGTCCTCGGGCACGAGGTTGTGCTCCGTGAGGCGCTGGCGGGCCTTGGCGGGGTCCGCGTCGGGCAGGTCGCATTTGTTGATCGCGACGACGATCGGGCAGCCCGCCGCCTGGGCGTGCTCGATCGCCTCGACCGTCTGCGGCATGACGCCTTCGGTCGCCGCGATCACGAGCACGACGAGGTCCGTGACGGCGGCGCCGCGTGCGCGCATGGCCGTGAAGGCCGCGTGGCCCGGGGTGTCGATGAAGGTGAGGCGATGGCCGCCACTCTCGACCTGATAGGCGCCGACGTGCTGCGTGATGCCGCCCGCCTCGTCGGCGGTCACCTTGGTCTTGCGGATCGCATCGAGCAGCGAGGTCTTGCCGTGGTCGACGTGGCCCATGACCGTGATCACGGGCGGGCGCGGGTCGCCCGTCTTGGCGGCCTCCTCCGGCGCCGGCACGTCGAGGAACTCCTCCTCCTTGAACCCGACGTCGACCGCCTCGAAGCCCATCTCGGGCGCGATCTTCTCGACCGTCTCGAAGTCGATGCGCTGGTTGACGGAGACCATGATGCCGAGGGCCATCAACTTGCCCTGGATCGCGGGCGCCTTGAGACCGGCCTGCTTCGCCAGCTCGCCGACGCTGATGTCGCCCTCGACCTTCACCTGCTTCGTCTGATTGGCGGCCACCGCGGGCGACACCTTCGGCGAGAGCTTGTCTCGGCGGCGGGCCCGCGGACTGATCGCCGGTCGGGCCGGCGCCACGGTCGTGCGGCGCGGCGCGCCGCCGCGTCCCGTGATCTGACGCGCGAACTGCTCCTGCTCCTGGAGATTCACGACCTCGCGCACGCGCTTGCGCTGCTTGCCCTTCCGGTCCGGGGCGCTCGCAGAGTCGCCCCCGTCCGTCGACCGCGACTCGCGCGGCGGCGACGGCGCGGCGGGACCGCTCGGCGGCGTCGCGGGGGCCGCGGCCGCCGCGACCTCGGCCGGAGCCTCCTCGTCGGCCTCGGCCTCCGCCGCGATCGGCTCCTCGTCGAGCTCGGCCGGGCCCTCGGACGGCTCCCCGGCCGCGACCTCGGCGATCGGCGTCTGCTCGAGCTCGGGCTCGATCGCCCCGACCTCGTCGGCGGCGGGCGCGGGCTCGACGACCTCGGGCTCGGGCGGCGGCTCGGGCGCCTTCTTGCGACGCCGACGGACGACGGTCGTGCCGTCCTTCGCCTCGACGCGCTCCTCGACGACGCGGCTCTTGCGGGCTCCGCCACCGAGCTTCTCGCGCAGCAGCTCGATCTGGTCCTCTTCGAGCGCCGCCATCGCGCTCTTCAGCTCGACGCCGTGCTGACGCGCCTGCTCGACGAAGTCGTTGCGCTCGATCCCGAGCTCTTCCGCGAGCTTGTATGCCCTGATGTTTGCCATCTATCCCTGCGTCGTTCCCGCCGGACTTGCGCTCGTCGCGATCACCCGACGCTCCACCCGACTCGCTGTTCGCTGCTCTGCTCGATCGCGCTTGCGGCGCGCTCCGATTCTCAGTCGCGACGATCCGCGGCCGGCCCGCTCGGGGGCTGCGGGTTCTCGCCACTCGCCGCCTGGGCCGCCGGGGCCACCACCGCCGACTCGGTCTCGGCCCGTCGCCGCGCATCCTCCTCGGCCTCCCGGCGCGCGCGCTCCTCGTCGGCGGCGGCCTTGACCGAGACGAGCTCGGCGGCCTTCGCCTTGATGCGACCTGCCCCGGCCTCGTCGATCCCGGGCAGCGCCGTCAACACCTCGACCGCGCACTCCGCCAGGTCCTCGAGGGACGTGATGCCCTGCTGCAGCAGCAGGTCGGCCTCGGGATCGCCACAGCCGTCGACGGCGGAGACCGCCTGCGACAGCCACTCGGCGATCTCGCGCATCTTCGTCTCGCTCTTGATGTCGATCCGCCAGCCCGTGAGCTGCACGGCGAGGCGCACGTTCTGTCCGCGGCGCCCGATCGCGAGGGAGAGCTGGTCGTCGGGGACGATCACGTCCATCGACTTCTGCTGCTCGTCGATGATGACCTTCGAGACCTGGGCCGGGGAGAGCGCGCTGCAGACGTAGCGCGCGGCGTCCGGGCTCCAGGGGACGATGTCGATGCGCTCGCCACGCAGCTCCTGGACGACGGCCTGCACACGGCTGCCCTTCATGCCGACGCAGGCGCCGACGGGGTCGACGTCGCTGTCGCGGGAGACGACGGCGATCTTCGAGCGGCCGCCGGGCTCGCGCGCCGCCGACTCGATCGAGACGATCTTCTCGTACATCTCGGGCACTTCCTGCTCGAAGAGCTTCGTCAGGAAGTCGATCGATGCGCGCGAGAGGATGATCTGCGGGCCCTTGGCGACCTTGCTCACTTCGACGACGTAGGCGCGTACGCGGTCGCCCGGGCGATAGCTCTCCCGCGGCACCTGCTCCTTCGGCGGGATCACGGCCTCGGCGCGGCCGAGGTCGACGATGATCGCGCCCTTCTCGAAGCGGCGGACGATGCCGTTGACGATCTCGCCCTCGCGGTCGCGGTACTCCTCGAAGGTGTTGTCGCGCTCGGCGTCGCGGATGCGCTGGATGATGACCTGCTTGGCGGCCTGGGCGAGGATGCGACCGAAGTCCGAGGTATCGAGCTTGACGCCGATCTCGTCGCCGATCTCGACCTCGGGGTCGTAGTCGCGTCGTGCTTCGGCGATCAGGATCTGGGTCTCGGGATCCGTGATCTCGTCGACCACCTCGCGGAACTCGAAGAGCTCGACCTCGCCGATCTCGTCGTTGTACCGGGCCTCGATCTCCTTGTCCTGGCCGAAGCGCTTGCGCGCGGCCTGGCGCATCGCCTCTTCGAGGGCGCCGGTGATCTCGGTCGAATCGATGCCCTTGTCCTTGGCGATCTGATCGATCTCGCGCTTGAGATTCATTCCAATCATCTCGGTTCCACCGCCCCAGTCCGTCCCGCCCCGCGCGCCATCGGCTACCGCGGACCGCCGCGTCGCGACCCCTTGGCGAAGTCGGCGCGCGTGAACTGATAGATCGTGTTTGCCTTCTCGACCTCGTCGAAGGGGATCGCAGCCTCGACCCCGTCCACCATCATCGTCAGCGCCCCGGCCTCGCAGGCCGTGAGTCGTCCCCGGTAGCGCTTCCGCCCCTCGATCGGGCGCCTCGTCTCGAGCTTCACTTCCTGTCCGACCGCCGCCCGGAAATCCTTCTCGCGCCCGAGCACCCGATCGAGCCCCGGCGACGTCACCTCGAGCGAGTAGGCCCCGGGCATCAGGTCCGCGGCATCGAGCAGCGTCCCGACCTCCCGCGAGATCGCCGCGCACCGCTCGATCGGCACGCGCCCGTCTCCCGCCCGGTTGTCCACGACGATCCGGAGCAGCCCCTGGCCGCTGCTGCGACCGACGGCGACGTCGACGAGCTCGCAGTCGTGCTCCTCGACGACCGGCTCGATCAACGCACGCAACGGCTCCGGAATGTCCCGGTAGATCTGGTCTGCCCCCTCTCGCTCGTGTCTCTCTCGAACTCGCGGCCCGACGCGTCGGGCCAAAAAAAAAAGCGGACGAATCGCCCGCTTTTCCGGTGGCTTCGGATGCCCCGCGCACTCCCAGGGGAGCCGGGCGGGGCTTCGTCGACACCCCGACCCACACGGACCATCCGACCCGAAAAGCTTTTGCTCCGGCGACCGGAAGTCCCCGAAAGCCCGCGCAAATTAAATGAAACTCGGGACGATGGCAACGGGAGGGGTGGCCCCCGCACCCACCCGGACCGGGCCCTCGGCCGGGGCCATGCGCCCCGCCCGACCCGGGCGCCGGGTGCCCGCCGGGAGCGGGGCTAGCCGCGCCGCGCGTCGAGGGCGCCGGTCAGGTCGGCGACCCGGGCGAAGCCGTGCCGCTGGGCGTAGTCGGCGATTCCCCGCGCGATCGCCGCGGCGGCGCCGGGATCCAGGTAGTTGGTGGTGCCGACCTGGACCGCGGTGGCGCCGCAGAGCAGGAACTTCACGGCGTCGCTCGCGTCCGTGATCCCCCCCACCCCGCAGATCGGGATCTTCACGGCCTGCGCGGCCTGCCAGACCATGCGCAGGGCGATCGGGCGGATCGCCGGTCCCGAGAGGCCGCCCAGGATGTTCGAGAGCACGGGGCGACGGCGCTCGACGTCGACCTCCATGGCCTGCACGGCGTTGATCAGCGTGATCCCGTCGGCGCCCTCGGCCTCGCAGACCCTGGCCATGTCGGCGATCCGCGTCACGTTCGGCGAGAGCTTCACGAGCAGCGGGCCCTGCGTCGCCGCGCGGACCGTCCGCACCAGCTCGGCCAGCAGCTTCGGATCCTGGCCGAACTCGATGCCGCCGGCCTTCACGTGGGGGCAGGAGGCGTTGATCTCGACGCCGGCGATGCGCGGATGGGCCGACACGCGGGCCACGAGCTCGGCGTAGACCTCCGGCGCCGTGCCGAAGGCGCTCGCGATCACGACCACGCCCTCGGGCAGCGCGGGCAGCTTCTCCTCGAGGAAGGCGCGCACGCCGACGTTCTCGATGCTGATGGCGTTCAGCATGCCGGCCGGGGTCTCGGCGATCCGCGGCGGGGGATTCCCGAAGCGTGGCTCGAGGGTCAGGCTCTTGGCGACGAAGCCACCGATCTGCGTGAGATCGAGGAAGGGCGCAAACTCGGTGCCGTAGCCGAAGGTGCCCGAGGCCGTGAGCACCGCGTTGCGCAGCGGGATGCCCGCCAGCACGACCCGCTCGTCGACGCCTGCCGCGCCGCCCGGCGTCTCCGCCCCGCTCACGGCAGCCCCTCCCAGGCGATCTCGCGCGCATCGAAGACGGGCCCCGCCCGACACACCAGCGAGAAGCCCCCCTCGGCCCGCGGCGCGGCACAGCCTAGACAGACGCCGAAGCCGCAGGCCATCGGATTCTCGAGCGAGACCAGGCATCGGACGCCCAGCTCCGCCGCAATCCCGGCGCACGCCCGCATCATCGGCGTCGGCCCCACGGCGAAGACCTCGATCCCCGCCCGCGAGGCACCCGACGCCTCGCCGACCGCCCGCCGGAGCCGCTCGGCCAGCGGCTCGGTCACGCGGCCCGCAACGCCGTGGCTCCCGTCTTCCGTCGCGCAGACGAGCTCGAGATCGAGCGCCTCGAAGTCCCGGCGCCCGATCAGGTCGTCCTGGCTCCGCGCGCCGAGCAGGACGAGCACGGGCCGCCCCGCGCGAAGCAACGCCCGGGCGAGCTCGTAGAGCGAGGCGATGCCGGTGCCGCCACCGACGAGCAGCGCGAGCCCCGGACCCGGCGCGACGGGAAAGCCGCGACCGAGGGGGCCGACGAGGGGAATCGACTGCCCCGGCTGCGCCTCGGAGATCAGCGTCGTCCCGCGCCCGACCACGCGATAGAGCACCTCGATCGAGGGCTCGGCCGCCCCCGAGACGACCCCCAGGTCCCGGTAGACCGCCATCGGACGCGGCAACAGCGGATCCCGCCGCGCCACCCCCGCCTCCGCTCCCGGCCCGAGCATCAGGAACTGGCCCGGAATCGCGCCCGGCCAACCGGGCACGGCGAGGCGCAGCGTGCGTCCCCGACCGTCGGGCTCGTTCGAGATCACGCGTGCCCGCGTCCGCAGGGGAGCACTTCGTGACTCGATGCCGGTGGTGGTCGCGGACAAGCGTCCTCCCTGGAAGTCGCGGCCCCGACGTCCGCGGCCCGCCGGATGCGGGGATCGACCCGGCGGACGCCCGCGCGCTACGTCGTCGAGGCGGGGGCCGGCCACGACAGCAGCAGCGCGTCGTCGCCGCCGGGGTAATAGCGTGATCGCCTCCCGACGACCACGAATCCGAGGCCCTCGTAGAGGGCGCGCGCCGGCGCGTTGCCCGCGGCGAGCTCGAGTCGCGCCTCGCCGAGGCCACTCGCCTCCTCCGCAAGCAACGCCACCAGCAGTCGGCGGGCGACACCCCGGCGCCGCCAGGCGACCGCGACGCCGACCAGGTCGATCTCCAGCAGATCCGCCACACGTCGCGCGAGCACGAAGCCACACAACCGGTCCGCCGCATCGACGGCCACCCGCGCCCGCGCCCCCGGCACGGTCAACGCCGCCGCGAGGCTGCGTCGGCTCCATCCGTCCTCGGGCCACGCCTGCGCCACGAGCCCGGCCAGCGGCTCGAGGTCCCCCTCGCCGGCCTCGCGAATGCGTTCCAACCCGGCCCTCCTCCCGCCCGCGACTCGGACCCCGATCCCACCGGATCGCCAAGTGAAATCCGCGTTCAAGGCCGGCGCGCGGACGGTCGATAGAGGCGTCCGGAGAATGCCCGAAGCCCCGCGACGACCGGATCCCACGAGAGGCACGCTTGAGCACAGGTCTCGACGCCCAGCAGAAGATCTTCGCAGCCAACCCGGACGATCGCCGCGCCTTCGAAGCGCTCGAGGAGCACTTCTTCCTCGAAGGCGACTGGGATGCGCTCTGCGCGCTCTACCGCGCGCGGCTCGCGGCCCCGACCGTCGCGGGCGACGTCGACCGCCAGGCTCCCCTGCTGCTGCGCCTCGGCCAGCTCCTCGAAGAGCGCGTGCTCGACCTCGACGCGGCGGTCGAGACCTACTGGTCGCTCGCGCGTCTCGATCCGACCCATCGCCCCGCCCTGCGACAGCTGCGCGGCATCCACGAGCGGCGCCAGCAATGGGATCTCGTGCTGCAGATCGCGGAGCTCGAGGGCGCGACCCCGATGCCGCCCTACGAGCGCGCCGGCTTCGAGTCGGAGCTCGGGCGCACGTGGCTGCGCCAGCTCGGCGACCGCGAGGAGGCGCGCCGCGCCTTCGAACGTGCGCTCGAATGTGACGAGAGCTTTCCGCCCGCGCTGGAAGGCCTGGCGGAGATCCATCGCGAGGCCGGTCGCTTCGAAGACGCCGCAGCGACCCTGCGCCGACTCGCCGAGCGCCTGCGCGGACCCGAACGGGCGCCCGTCTGGATCGCGCTCGGCGGGCTCTGCATGGGACCGCTCGAGGATCGCGAGCGGGCGCGCGCCTGCTTCGAGGCGGCGCTCGTCGATGATCCCTTCCAGTCGCCGGCCGTCGAGTGGGCGCTCCTGCTGGCCACCGAGCGGGAGGACTGGGAGGCGGTCTCCGAGCTGCTCGAGTCGCGCTTCGACCTCGCTTCGGGCGCGCGCCATCGCGCCGCGATCGCCGTCGAGGCGAGTCAGATCCAGCTGAACCATCTCGGCTCGCGCCCCGCGGCCCGCGCCTGGCTCGAGCGCGCGCGCGAGCTCGCGCCGGACGAGCCTTCCGTGCTGCTGGCAACGGCGGACATCGAGCGGGCGGAGGGCGACGAGGCGGCGCTGCTTCGCGCGCTCGACGCGTTGATGGCGCTGCCGGGCGAGAAGGCGCCGCGCGGGGCGCTGGTCGAAGCCGCGACGCTGCACGCGCACCAGGGCCGGATCGCCCAGGCGCTCACCGCCGTACGACGCGCAGCCAACCGACCGGGGGGACACGACGAGCAGGTCCTGCGCCTCCACGCCCGGCTGCTTCGCGAGTCGGACGCGAAGCGCGAGCTGGCCGAGGTGCTCGAGACGCTGACCGCGCTCGACGGTGCACCGGTGGCGATCCGCGCCGCGGACCTGCGCGAGCTCGCCGCGCTCCAGGAGCAGGACCTGACCGACGCCGAGACGGCGGTCTCGACCTGGCGACGCGCCTTCGATCTCGAGCCCGACGAGCCGAAGGCACTCGCCGCCCTCGAACGCATCCATCGCAAGCAGGAGGATTGGTCCGCCCTGCGTGCGCTGCTCGAGACGGCCCTCGAAGCGTCGGACGAGACGCGACGCAGCGGCCTCGCCGCGCGACTCGGCCATCTCCTGCTCGAGCAGGACGACGACGTCGAGGCCGCGCGCGCGCACTTCGAGTCCGCCCTCGCCCTCGACGCGACGAACACCACCGCCCTGGCCGGTCTGCGTCGGGTGGCCGAACAATGCGACGACGCCGACCTGCTGCTGGAGGTCTGCGAGCGCGAGGCCACCGACTGCGACGACGCCGATCGGATGGGCGAGCTCGCCCGGGCCGCGATCCCGAGACTCCGCGAGCGCGGGGACCTCGAGGGCGCACACGCCTGGACCGTCCGCTGGACCCGACTCGCTCCGAGCGAGCGCGACGCGCTCGTCGAGCGCGCCGGGCTCGAGGCCACGCTCTCGCTCCAGAGCGACGAGATCGACACCCGACGCCGACTGGCCCGCCTCCAGTCGGGCGCGGAGAAGAGCGACACACTCCGGCGTCAGGCCGAGCTGCATCGGCAGCTCGGCGAGGACGTCGAGGCCGCCACGACCCTCGAGCTCGCCCTCGAGGCCACGCCCGACGCCCTCGAGATCCGCCGCGAGCTCTGCGAGACCTGGCGTCGTCTCGACCGGCCCCAGGATCTGGCCCGGGGGCTGCGCGAGCTCGCCGATGCGCTGCCCGCCGAGGAGCGATGTGCACCGCTCGAAGAGCTCGCCGCCCTGCTCGAGGATCCGATCGGCGATCTCGAGGCGGCGATCGTCGTGCGCTGGCGACTGGTCGAGGAGTCGGCGGCGCCGCCGGAAGCGACCCTTCGGCTCGAGCGCCTGCTGGAGATGGCGGGACGACACGCCGAGCTCGCCCGTCTGCTGGATACCCGTCGCGCGGCGCTCGGCGACGAGACCGCCGAAGCCTTCGAGCTCGACCAGCGCCGCGCAGCGCTGCTGCTGGACTCCCTCGGCCATTGGGAGGACGCGGCTGCGATCCTGAGGCGCCTGCACGAACGCCATCCGGACGACGAGGCGATCCTCGACCAGCTGGAGCGGGCGCTGCGCGCGGGCGACGATGCCCGGGGACTCTGCGATCTGCTCGAGCAGCGGGCCGACTGGGCCTCGGATGCGACGCGCCGTGTGGCGCTCGAGCTCGAGCGCGCGGCCTTGCTCGAGGAGGCGCTGGGCGAGCCGATGTCGGCCTGCGCGCTCTACGAGCGGATCGCCCGGGATTCCGGCGACGAGGCCGCCACGCGCCTCGCGAACGAACGCCTCGAGGCCCTGCTCGAGGGGAACGGATGCTGGGAGCGGCTGCGCGCGTTGCTCGTCGAACGACTGCCCACGCTCTCCAGCGATCGACAGCTCGGCGAGCGCGAGCGCATCGCGTCGATCTGTCGGGATCGCCTGCAGGACCTGGCGGGCTGCGCCGAGCAGCTCGAGGCGATCGCCGGACTGGTCACCGATCGCGTCCACGTCTGGCAGCAGCTGCAGGAGATCTACGCCCACGAGCTCGATCGCCCGGCCGACTGGCTGCGGGTGGTCGAGGCGGAGCTCGAGGCGGGGCCGCAGCCGGCGCGGGAGATCGGGCTGCGCGTGGGCGCCGCGCGCCTGCTCCTCGACGACGCCCGTCGCCCCGACGGACGCGACTCGGGCGAGGCCCATCTGCACTACGAACGCGTCGTCGCCCTGGCGCCGACCCATGCCGAGGCGGTCGAGGTCCTCGCGCATCACTACGCCCACACCGACCGACCCCGTTCCGTCGCGGGCGTCCTCGAAGGGCGCCTCGAGCACCTGCCCGAGCCGAACGGAGCGGAGGCCGATGCGATCCGTCTGAGTCTCGGTCGACTCTACGCGGAGACGCTCGGGGACGACGATCGGGCCCGCCTCCATCTCGAGGCGGCGCATCCGCGGCTCGGCTCGACCTCGGAGCTCGCCGAGCCGCTCGCCGCGGTCTACGAGCGCATCGGCGACGACACGGCTCTCGCGCGGCTCTGCGAGAACGTGATCGACACCGCCGAGAGCGACGAGACCGTGACGCCCTGGCGGGTGCGGCTCGCGGCGGCGGAACACCGGGCCGGCCGACTCGATCGGGCGACGGCCGCCTATCAGGCAGTGCTGCGCCGGACGCCGAACGATCGCGAGATCGAGGATGCGCTGATTGCGATCCACCGCGAGACCGGCGCACACGACGCGCTCGTCGCCCTGCTCGAGAAGCGACTGCCCTACGCGAGCGAGGACGAATCGATCGCGCTCCGCCTCGAGCTCGCGGAGATCCACGCCGAGGGTCGCGACGACGAGGCGGCCGCGCTCGACGAGCTCATGCGGGTCGTCGAGGCGCATCCCTATCGACGCGACGCCCTCGATCCGGCGATCGCCCTCGCCGAGCGCGTCGGCCCGACGAAGCGCCTGCTCGATCTGCTCGACATGGCCCTCACCCAGCCCTACCCCGCCGCGGAGCGCGCGCGCCACCTCGAACGCCGCGGCGAGCTGCTCGCCGGCGCCTTCGATCGCCCGGAGCAGGCCGTGGCGAGCTTCCGCGAGGCGGTCTCGCTCGATCGGCGTCTCGAGGCCGCGCGTCGCGGGCTGCGTGCGCAGCTCGAACGGCTCGAGCGCTGGCCGGCCGTACTCGATTGTCTCTTCCTCGAAGCTTCGGAGGCCGAGCCGGGGGCGCGTGTCGCGCTGCTCGAGCAGGCGGCCGAGATCGCCTCCTCGCGCCTCGGGCCCGACTCCTCGCTCCCGTGGCTCACGCGCCTGCGCAAGGAGCGACCGGAGGACCCGGAGCTGCTCGCGCGGATCGCTGCGGTGCATCGCCAGGCGGGGCGCTTCGAGGCCGCGCTGCGCGCCCTCGACGAGCAGCTCGATCGGACCGAGGACGAGTCGGCGCGCTTCGATCTCGAGCTGACGCGCGCGCACCTGCTGGAGCGCGACCTGCACGCGCCCGGGCGCGCGATCCTCGCCTATCAGAGGGCGCTCGAGCTCTGCCCGGGCGATCGCGAGCCGATCCTCGCCGAGCTCGACCGCCTCTACGATCTCGCCGGTCGCCCCGCCGCCCGTGCGCGGATCCTCGAAGCGCGCCTCGAGGCGCGCGCGCAGGCGGACGCGGACGAAGCGACGATCGAGCTGCGCCAGACGCTGGCGTCCCTCTACTGCGTCGATCTCTCCGACCCGGAGTCGGCCCTGCCGCACCTGCTGCGGAACGTGGCCGCGAGTCGGGGGGACGTGCACGAGGAGCTGCGACATCTCGGCGCGCTCGACGCGGCCCTGCGTGCCTGCGCGCGACACGACGCCTGGGTCCGTGCGGCCGAGCGACAGCTCGAGCTCGTCGAGTCGAACGAGGAGCTCGCCCGCCGGACGCCCGAGGAGTACCGCGCCTTCCTGCGCGAGGAGCTCGCCCGCGTCTGGGATCGCGAGCTCGGCAATCCGGATCGAGCCCTCGCCCATCTGACGCCGCTCGCCGACGCCTCCCTCGACGACGTGGCCGCCCGCCGCATCGAGCGTCGGCTGCACGATCTGCTCCGGCGCAGCGGACGGCGCGTCGAGCTCGCCCGGCGCCTCGGGACCCAGCTCGCCACGCGCGACGGCGAGCCCCGCGAATGGCTCGAGCTCGCCCGCCTGCGCGAGGAGACCCTGCACGATCTCGACGGCGCGCGCGCGGCCTTTGCCCGGGCCGAGTCGGATCCCGAGCTCCGGCGCGAGGCGATCCGGGGCCTTCGGCGATGCGCCGAACGCCTGCGTGACTGGGAGGGGCTCGCCCTCGCGCTCGAGGCAGGTCTCGACGACGACGGCGATCGGACGGAACGGGCCGGTCTCGCACGCAAGCTGGGCGACGTGTGTTGGCATCGTCTCGCCCAGGGCGACCGCGCCGCCCGCGCCTACGAGCGCGCACTCGAGCTGGCACCCCGCGATCGACGGGCGCTGCGCACCTTGATCCAGGTCGAGGAGAGCGCGGGCCGCAGCGAGCGGGTCGTCGAGCTCTACCGCCGCGAGCTCTCCCTGCTCGATGCGAACCCGGAGGACCGCGAGCGACGCTTCGACGTCTGGCTGCGCATTGCGAGCCTGCACCGCGCCGACCCGGAGCGACGCGCGGAAGCGATCGAGGCCTACTGCGAGGCCGCATCGATCGAGACCCTGCCCGCGCCGGACGAGCTCGCGCTCGCGCGGCTCTACGCGGCCGGCGGCGACGCCGTCCGGCACGCGGAGACCCTGGGTCGATGGTGCGACCGCGAGGACTCCGCGGCGCGGATCGACGATCACCTCGAGCTCGCCCGCGCGCTGCTCGCGGCCGACGATGCGCGAGCGGCCCTCGCCCGGGCCGAGCGGGCGGCCGAGGTCGCGCCCGCCCATGCCGAGGCGTGGACGCTCGTCGCGACCCTGACGCGCGACGCCGGGGATGCCGAGCGGGCGGCCGATGCCTGGGAGCGTGCGGCCGAGCACTCGCCGGCCAGTCGTGGCGCCCGCCACCTCGTCGACGCCGCCGCCTGCCTCGACCCGTCGGACGGGGAGCGCGCGATGGCGCTGCTCGAACGCGCGGTGGAGCTCGATCCGGGGCTCTTGAGCGGCCACGTCGCCCTCACCCGGGTGGCGAGTGTGCGTTCGGCGCATGCCCTGGCCGAGCGCTCCGCCGACGCCGCCCTCGAGCTCGCTCGGGCCGAGGGACTCGAAGACGACGTCCGTCTCGACGTGGCCGTGCTCGGCGGCCGCGCCGCGCAGATCCTCGGCCATCGCGAAGCCAGCCGACGGCTCTTCGCCTGCGCCCTCGAGATCGACCCCGACCAGGTCGAGGCCCTCGAAGGCGTCGCGGCGGCCCACTTCGCCGACGGCGACCACCGCGCGGCCCGCGTGGTCCTCGAACGGCGCATCGACCTTCCAGGCGAGAATCCGCAGCTCGCGCGACAGCTGGCGATGATCGCGCGCGGCCTCGAAGCGGAAGATCATCTCGACGCCGCCTGGGCCCGCTACGAGGAGGCCCTCGGCCTCGAGCCCGCGCTCGAGGAGGCGCACGAGGGGCTCGTCCGGGTACACGAACGTGCGTCCCGCCCCGAAGAGGCGCTGGCGGCGCTCGAGCGATGGTGCGACGAGGGCCCGGAGCCCGAGCTGCTCGCGACCCAGGCGATCCGTGCCGCGGAGCACGCCCTCGCCCTCGAGGACGTCGACCGCGCCCGCGACAATCTCGACCGCGCGACCCGGGCCGCGCCGCGATCCGCCGAAGCCTGGTCCATGCGCTGCGATCTCGCCGCGGAGCACGAGTCCGAGGACGCGACGCGCAGGCTCTGCGCCGAGGCCCTCGACTCGGTGGCGCCGGGCCCGATCGCCGCGAAGATCGCCTTGCGGGCAGCACGCTTGGCCGAGGCGGCCGGCCGGGACGACGAGGCCCTCGCGCGTTATGCCGAGTCGGCCCGATGGGACCCTCGCTGCAGCGAGGCCGCCCTCAGCGAGTCCCGCCTGGTTCGCCGCGCCGGAGACTGGCTGGAGGCCGACTCGGTCCTCGAGCGCTTCCTCGACGCGCATCCCGATCCGACCAGTCCGACCCTCGCCCACGTGCACCTCGAGCGCGGGAGGCTGCTCTCCGGTCCGCTCGAGGACGTGGATCGCGCGATCGAAGCGTACGAACGGGCCCTCGCGCTCCAGCCCGAGCTCGCCGTCGCGCGCACCTCGCTCGGGAAGCTGCTCGCCCATGCGCCGGACCGCTGGCGTGAAGCGCTCGCGGTCCATCGAACGATCCTCGAGAGCTCGCCCACCACCGCCAGCTCCCTGCGCGCCCTCGCCCAGATCGCGGAGCAGCGCGGCGCCCGGGAGCTCGCCGGCGCCGGGCTCGCGATCCTGCACGCGCTCGGGCTGGCTTCGCCGCAGGAGGCCGAGGCGGCGCCGGCGCGGCTCGGATTCGCGATCCACCCCGGCCCGCCGATGGACTCGCCCGATTCGGAGCGGCTGCGTCGGCTGGCGCACCAGCTCGCGGAGGAGCTCGCACCCGTGCTGGCGACGCTCGCCCCGGACGGGCCCGCCCCCGGTGAGGCAGCGCTCGCGGGACACGACGCGCCGATCGTCGAGGCGGGACGCGTCCTGCTCGGTCTCGAGGACGAGCTGACCGCCCGCGGTCTCTCGCAGCTGTCGAGTGAGGATCGGCGTGCACTCTTCCTCTCGATCGCGGCCCTCTTCCTCGATCCAGGCGGCAACGGCGGCGATCCGCGCTTCCACGACCCGCTCGATCAGGCGCTCGGCCGCTGGACGCGGCGCAAGGTGCGCCGGGTCGTGGAAGAGACCTCCATCGAGGCGATCGAGGCGATCGATTTCGAGGCCTGGGGCGACGAGCTGCGGACCCTCGCGGCCGCCCAGGCGGTCGACCGGGGTGCGGCGAGCCTGCGCGACGTACTCCGGGCGCTCGTGCTGCTCAACGGCGACGCGGAGCTCCGACCGCATTTCGACCAGGCGGATCTCGGCGCACTCGCGGTGGCCTCCGAGCCGGCACGCCGACTGCTGATCCGCGTGACGACGCTCCTCTGCGAACGACTGGAAGCCGGCCGCTAGGCCGCTACGAGAAGAGGCGACGAAGCATGGCCCGACGGACCCCCAGGAACACGCGACGTCATCGACGGGCGACCGTGCGCATCCTCGTCGACTACCAGGTTCGCGGCGCGATCCACTGCGACTACGCGACGACCCTCGGCGCAGGCGGCATGTTCCTCCAGACGGAGCTGCCGCTGGGACGCGGGGAGCTCGTCAAGGTGCGCTTCCGCGTTCCGGACGGCGAGCTCCTGCACGAGCTCGAGGCGAAGGTGACCTGGCGGCACGATGCCCGACCCGACGGCCCCGTTCGAACGCCCGGCGTCGGCCTCCAATTCGTCGACCCGACGCGGACCTCGGACCTCGCGCGCGAGCTGGACGACTTCGCAGGACGTCAGCTCGCCGAGAACGACGAAGCCTGACGACTCAGCCGATCCCGCCGAGCGACCCCGTCGCGCCGACGGCATGCTCGGCTTCCGGGGGCATCGATCCGGCGAGGGCATGCACGAGTCGATGATGGAGCGCGTGACCGCCCCGCTCGACCTCGACCCGCGCCTCGAGGACCGCGCCGAGCAGCGCGAGATCTCCGATCAGATCGAGCACCTTGTGCCGCACGAACTCGTCGGCCCAGCGCAGCGGCCCCGCATTCAGCACACGCGTCTCGTCGAGCACGATCGCGTTCTCGAGACTGCCGCCGCGAGCCAGCCCCGCCCGACCGAGTCCCTCGAGCTCGGATACGAAGCCGAAGGTGCGGGCCGGCGCGAGCTCGCGCGCGAAGTGGTCGGCGTCCAGCCGGTCGAGCTCGAAGACCTGCCGACCGATGCACGGATGGGGGAAGTCGATGCCGTAGCGCACGCTGAAGCGGGGCGCGGGCTCGACCCGGATCGAGCGCTCCCCGTCGCGGATCTCGATCGGCGCATCGAGCCGCAGGATGCGACGCGACGCTGCCTGGGCGCGACGTCCCGCTCGTTCGAGCAGCTCGACGAAGGGCGCCGCGCTGCCGTCCATCGCCGGCACCTCGCGACCGCCGAGCTCGATCCGCACGTTGTCGATGCCGAAGGCGACGAGCGTGGCCAGCAGGTGCTCGACCGTTCCGACCGAGACCCGATCGCCCGCACGCCCCGACACCAACACCGTCGCCCGCGAAGACGGCGCGAGCGCATCGGGCCGCGCGGGAATCTCGACCGGGTCGACTCCGGGAGAAGCGCCCGGCACGACGAAGACGCGTCCCGTCCCGGGCGCGCCGGGTGCGAGCGTCAGGCTGACGGGCTCGCCATCGTGCAGGCCGATCCCGTCACAGCGAACGCGGCGGGCGATCGTCGATTGCTGCACGCCTCTCCCGCGTGGGCCTCCGGCCGCTCTTCGCGGCACGCGACCTCTCGGAGCCGAACGACCGCTTCGGGTGATCGCCCGGCCCTCGTCGATGGTGGAACGCGGCGGCCAGCATAGCGCCGCCGCGTGCGACCCGGCGAGCGATCAGCTCTCGGCGCGCTCGCCGCCCGCCGCCTGGGCCAGGGCCTGCCGCACGTCCGCGAGCAGATCCCGGGCCGATTGGTAGCGATTGGCCGGATCCTTCTGGAGACAGCGGTCCACGATCGCGGCGAGGGCGGCCGGCAGCTCGGGCTTGATCGTACGGATGTCGGGCGGCGCGGTGTGCACGTGGTGGTAGGGGATGTTGCCCTCCTTGAAGGGCACGGTCCCCGTCGCCATCTCGAAGACCGCGACGCCGAGGGAGTAGATGTCCGTGCGGTGGTCGATGTTCTTGCCCAGCGTCTGCTCGGGGCTCATGTAGTAGGGCGTGCCCGCGACGACCGTCGTGTGGTTGCGCGCCTCCTCGACGACGCGGGCCAGGCCGAAGTCCATGAGCTTCGCCTTCTTGTCCCGGGTCCACATCGCGTTCGCGGGCTTGATGTCGCGATGGACGACCTTCTTCTCGTGGGCGTAGGCGAGGGCCTCGGCGATCTGCATCAGCACGTGGAGCACGCCCGCCGGCGCGATCGCGCCCTTGCGACGCAGGATCTCCTTGAGCGTCGTGCCCTCGACGTACTCCATCGCGATGTAGTAGTGGCCGTCCTGCTCGCCCGTGTCGTAGACGGTCACGATGTTCGGGTGGTTGAGCTTGGCGGCGGCCTGCGCCTCGCGCATGAAGTTGTTGATCGCCTGCGGATTCCCGGTCAGCGCCTGGGGCAGGACCTTGAAGGCGACGATCCGGTCCAGGACCGTGTCCTGCACCTTGTAGACGATGCCCATCCCGCCGCGACCGAGCTCGCCGATGATGCGGTAGCGGCCCTCCTCGGCGCTGGCGACGCGGATCGCGGGCGGGGCGCCGGGCTCCGCCGGCGGATTGGTGCTGGTCGCAGGCGGTGCCTGCTCGGCGACGAGCTCGCGGACCTCGGCGAGGCGCGATTCGACGTCCGCGTAGTGATAGTCGAAGGCGAGGACCTTCTCGTAGAGCTCGAGCGCCTCGCGATGCTTGCCGTCCTCGTGGTAGATCGTGGCCAGGCGATAGAAGCCGCCGACGCTGTCCCGCGTGAGCTCGCTGTCGCCGATCGCCTGCTGGAGCTTGGTGATCGCGAGGGGCAGCTGCCCCCGGGCGGCGAAGATCTCACCCAGGATGGCCGCCGCGCGCCCGAAGCCCTCCGCGTCCTGGGCCACCTTCTGCAAGACGGGGATCGCCGCGTCGTCGAGGCCTTCGCGATGATAGGTCTCACCGGCCTGGAGGTATTCGCCGGCCTGCTCGAGCAGCTCCGCCTCGCGCTGCGGCTGACCGGCGAGCGCGAAGCACTCCGCCGCCTCCGTGAAGCGACCGGCGCGCTCGAAGGCCTCCCCCGCCCGCTCCCGCAGCCCCGCGAGCTGGAACATCTCGGCCGCCTGCGCGTAGCCGTGGTGCTCCTCGTAGCACGCGCCGGCGCGTTCGTACTGCTCGAGGCTGCGGTAGAGGTCGCCCGCCTCCATGTGGTCGCCCGCCTCCTCGAGCAGACCCGCCGCGCGCTCGTTGTCGCCGCGGTCTCGAAGATGCTGCCCGAGCAGGCGCGCGGCCTCCTTCGGTTGGCCCGCCTCGCGCAGCGCGTTGGCGGCCTGCTCGAACTCGCCCGCCTGGCGGAAATGCGCCGCAGCGGCCTCGTGATCGCCGAGCCGACTGGCGACCTCGCCGGCCTCGAGCGAACAGTCGCCGCGATCGAACATCTTGTAGGCGCGCTCGGGCTCGCCGGCCTTGAGGAAGAGCTTGCCCGCCTGACGCACGAGCTTCGCGAGCTCCGCCGCCTTCTTCGGGTCCATCGTGGCCTTGCCGCCCTCCTCGACGAAGACGCGCTCGAGGCACTCGGCCGCCGGCAGCCACTGCTTGCACTTCACGAACATCGCCGCGGCATGCCGCATGAACTCGGTCTCGCGGTAGCAGCGCGCCGCCTCGCGATACATCTCGGCCTTCTCGAACATCTCCGCCGCGACGCTCTTGTGGTCGGCCTTCAGGTAGCAATCCGCCGCGCGGGCCCACTCCTCCTGCTGCGCGAAGATCGCGCCCGCCGACTCGTAGCTCTCGCCCTGCAGATGCAGCTCGGCGGACTCGAGGAAGCGGTTCTGGTCGTGTCGGATCTCGGCGGCGCGCACGAACTCGCCCGCCTCGATGAAGATCGCCGCCGCCTCCTCGAGCAGGTCGTGGCTCCAGAGCAGCTCGCCCGCCTCGCCGGCGCGGCCCTGCTTCTTGAGCGCCTGGGCCTGCTTCACGAGCTTGCGGGCAGCCCGCTTGTCGGGTGCGGCACGTTCCCGGGAGTCCGGCGCCTCGCCCTCCCGCGGCGCCGGCGGCGCCTGGCCTCCGCCGACGAGCCCCGCCACGAAGGCGAGCAGCGCGAGACCGAGGGGCAGCAGCGCGTAACGCAGCACCGGCCCGGCCACCCATTCCTCGAGTCGACGCGGCCCGTCCCGGGGCAGCGGCACCTGCGCGTCGACGAGCGCGCGATGGAGCGCGTAGAGACCGTCCCGGGCGGCGTCGGTCGGGGCAGCGTCGGGCGCAAGACTCGCGAGCAGCCCGAAGCCGCCCACGGCGATCAGGCCGAGGGCGAGGGGAAGGCTCAGGATTCTCGCCACGATGCGCACGCTTCGATCACCGGTCCCCGATGCGCCGCGCGGCGCCCCGGCCCTGCGGCCCCGGCCCCTGCGAACCGACCGGTCCGGCAGGGGCGCGAAGCGCCCAGGGCTCCCTATCGGCGGAACCGGGGCGGAGCTGAGCCTCCCGGACGCCTCTCGCGGCGCCGCGTATGTTCCCGCCGTGGCAGTCCTCTGGCATTCCTCTCCCTGCGCAGCAGGGCGGCGCGGTGTACGCGACACCGCGCTCGTGCTCGGCCTGCTGCTGCTGCTCGGCCTCGCCCCGCGAGCCGCCCGAACGGAGGACTCCGCCGCCTTCGGAATCCTCGAGCACCGAATCCCCGGACGCATCCTGCAGGTCTGGCCCCTGGCCGTCACGAGCTGCGCGGACGCTGCACGCGACCTGCTCGTGCTGAGCACGGACGGCGTGCCCCCCAATGCCCGGAAATGGCTGACCTGGATGCCCTGCGGCAGCGCCCTCGAGCCCGGCTCCGATGCGATCCTCGAGCGCGCCCTGCCCGAAGACGTCGTCATCCTGGACGTGGCCGCCCTGCCCGGTCGCGTCGGCCCGCAGCTCGTCGTCGCCACCGCGACCGGCCTTCGCATCGAGTCGCTCTCGGGGCCGCCGGCGCCAATCCGCCTGCCGCCCCCGCCCGGCGGCTTCCCCCTCCCACCCCATCCCTGGGGCATCGGTCGCCTCGAGCTCGTCGCGGACTGGCAGGGCGATGGCCGTCCGAGCCTGCTCGTGCCCGTGCTCGACGGCGCCTGGCTCGTGGACTGGCCTGCTGGCGGGGCGCGCAGGCTGCGGATGCCCGTCCACGCCAGCTACCGGACGCAGCATCCCTTCCTGCCCGCCCTCGTATCGAAGTGGATGATCGCCGAGGTGACCTGGCCCTCGATCGCACGCGTCGACGACGACGGCGACGGGCGGACGGACCTCTTCGCGCTCTCGCGTTGGGAGATCGGGGTGCATCGCGCCGGACCGCAGGGCCTCCCGATCGAGCCCACCCGGCGCATCCCCCTCGCACCCTTCGACGAGGAGCTCGAGCGCCGACACGAGTCGACGCTGCAGACCCATCTCGCCCTCGACGTCGACGGCGACGCGCGGGCGGACCTGATGCTCGCCAGCCTCGGCGGCGGGCTGATGGACGGCCAATCGCGGCTGCGCATCCATCTCGGCCGAGGCGACGGCGTCTCGGTCGACCAGCCGCCCGACGCCGTCCGCGAGCGCCGGGGCGGCTTCGCCGGCTGGTCCTTCGCCGACCTCGACGGCGATGGCCGTCAGGAGCTGATCGAGACGAGCGTCGAATTCGGCATCGTCCAGCTCGTACGCGTCCTGCTCACGCGCCGCGTCGAGACGATGGTCCGGGTCTTCGCGCTCGACCCGACGAGCGAGGGCGGCCTCCGCCAGCGCTTCGAGCACGGATTCGCCTTCGCGCTCGACTTCGACCGGGGCGTCGCCGGCGGCGTCGTGCCGACCCTCGGTGACTGGAACGGTGACGGCATCCAGGATCTGAGCGTGGCCGCCGGCGCGGGCGAGCTCTCGTTCCGCCTCGGCCAGGCCTCGCCGGACGAGCCCTGCTTCGGTCGCGAGACCGGACGCCAGACGATCCCGCTCGCGACCGGCGAAGGACGCGCGGTCGACCTCGACGGCGATGGACTCGACGAGATCGTCGCCTTCACCGACAGCGACGCCGACGAGCCCCTCGTCGTGCTGCACAACCGGGGCCGCCTGCCCGGCACGGCACCCGGTCTGCGCGACGTGCCGCCCGCGCCTTGAGACGAGGCGTCCGCGATCACGCCGCCCGGCTCAGGCGGGTGGTGTGAGGCCGAGATGCGCCCAGGCGTGGGGCGTCGCCACGCGTCCGCGCGGCGTGCGGTGGATGAAGCCGCAGTGGATGAGGAAGGGCTCGACCACGTCCTCGAGCGTGCCCTTGTCCTCGCCGACGGCCGCCGCGAGCGTCTCGAGCCCGACCGGGCCACCGCCGAACTTCTCGACCAGCGTCGTGAGGAAGTCGCGGTCGAGGCCGTCGAAGCCCGCGTCGTCGACGTCGAGGCGTCCGAGCGCGAAGCGCGCCGTATCGAGGCGGACCCGGGCGGCATCCCCGTCGCGCACCGCCGCGAAGTCCCGCACCCGGCGCAGCAGCCGATTCGCGATGCGAGGGGTGCCACGCGCGCGCCGCGCGATCTCGTGGGCCGCCTTCGGCTCGACGTCGAGGCCGAGCAGTCCGCCCGAACGGCGTACGATCTGCTCGAGATCGCCGACCGGGTAGTACTCGAGCCGCGCCGACCAGCCGAAGCGATCGCGCAAAGGCGAGGTCAGCAGGCCCGCCCGCGTGGTCGCCCCGACCAAGGTGAAGCGCGGCAGATCGAGTCGGATCGAGCGCGCCGTGGGCCCCTCGCCGATCAGGATGTCGAGCTGGAAGTCCTCCATCGCGGGGTAGAGGATCTCCTCGACCGCCGGCGAGAGGCGATGGATCTCGTCGATGAAGAGGACGTCGCCGGCCTCGAGGTTGGAGAGCAGCGCCGCGAGGTCGCCCGGGCGCTCGATGGCCGGGCCGCTCGTCGCGCGGAACTGCGCGCCGAGCTCGGCGGCGACGATGCGCGCGAGGGAGGTCTTGCCGAGGCCGGGGGGGCCGTGGAAGAGGACGTGGTCGAGGGGCTCACCGCGCTCGCGCGCCGCTCGCACGAAGATGCTCAGGTTCTCGCGCAGCCGGGGCTGCCCGATCATCTCCTCGAGGTTCTGCGGACGCAGCGACTCCTCGGCGCTGCGCTCGTCGGGTCGCTGTCCCAGGCTGAGCTCACCGCGCTCCAAGGCTCTCCCCCCTTCGGACGATCCGATCGCCCCGTCGCTCAGTCGCGATGTCTCGACGCCGCGATCGCCCGTCGCTCAGTCGCGATGTCTCGACGCCGCGATCGCCCGTCGGCCCGCCGCGTGGGTCACGGCGCCAGCTGCCGCAGCGCGATCCGGATCAGACTCTCGAGCCCCGCTTCGGCCGGCGCCTCGGCGAGCGCCGTCGCGACCACACGCTCGGCCTGCGCCCGGGGATAGCCGAGGTTGACGAGGGCCGACAAGAGCTCCTCGTCCGGCTCGACCGTGGCCGGCGCGAGTCCACCGCGCTCGGGCGTCGCGGCCCCCGTGCGCCGCGCGAGCTCCTCGGCCGGATCGCGCAGCTCGACGGCGATGCGCTCGGCGAGCTTCGGACCCACGCCGGGCGCCTTGCGCAGCCCCTTCGCGTCGGCCTCACGCAGCACGCGCAGCAGGCGCTGGGGCTCCATGCCGGAGAGGATCGATTGGGCGAGCTTCGGACCGACGCGACTCGCGCGCAGCAGGAGATGGAAGAGCTCCTTCTCGAGGGCGCTGGCGAAGCCGAAGAGCTGGATCGCGTCCTCGCGCACGGCCGTATGCACGAGCAGCGAGACGGTCTTGCCGAGATCGGGCAGCGTCTCGAAGGTCGAGAGCGGGACGTGCAGCTCGTAGCCCACCCCCTGCACGTCGAGCACGATGCGCGTCGGCGACTTCTCCCGCAGGCGTCCCTCGAGCCAGGCGATCATCGCGCCCTCCCCGTCACGAGCGCCGTCATCGCCCGCCGACCGTTGCGACGGCGGGCACGACCTCGCCCCACCGCCAGCTCCGCCAGCGGTCCGGCCTGTGCGAAGGTCAGCGCGAGGGCGAGCGCATCGGCGGCATCGCTCGGCGGCGGCGCATCGAGCGCGAGCAGGCGCTTCACCATCGTCTGCATCTGCGCCTTGTCCGCGCCGCCCATCCCCGTCACGGCCTTCTTGACCTGACGGGCCGCGAGCTCCGAGACCCGGACGCCGCCCGCGGCCAGACTGGCCAGGATCGCCCCGCGCGCCTGGCCGAGCACGAGGGCGGAGCGCGGGTTCGCCGCGAGGAAGACCCGCTCGACGACGGCGACCTCAGGCCCCTCGGTCTGGACGATCGCGAGCAGCCCGGCATGCAGGAAGCGCAGACGCTCGGCCAGGTCCGCGCCGGTCGGGGGGCGCAGGACGCCATGCCGGACGTGTCGCACGCGCCCATCGACGCGCTCGATCAGCCCGTAGCCCGTCGCCTGGGAACCGGGATCCACCCCCAGGACCCGCATTCCACCCCCCTCGATGGAGCACTCGCGCGGCCGCGACCGACCCCGCGCGCTTCCGGTCGTCGTTACGCGAGGCTCTCCAACTCCTCTTCCGCGATGTCGAAGTTGGCGTAGAAGTTCTGCACGTCGTCGAGGTCCTCGAGCGAGTCGGCAAGGCGCAGCATCTGCTCGGCGTCCTTGCCCGTCAGCCGGACCGTGGTCGAGGGCTGCATCGTCAGCTCCGCCGAGACCGGCTCGAAGCCGCGCTCGCCGAGGGCCTGCTTCACGGCCTCGAACTCGCCCGCGCCGGTCACGACCTCGCAGGCGCCCTCGCCCTCGACGACGTCCTCGGCCCCGGCCTCGAGCGCGGCCTCGAGGATCGCGTCGACGTCGAGGCCGTCGCCCTCGAAGGTGATCAGGCCGCGGCGATCGAAGAGGTAGGCCACACAGCCCGAGGCGCCGAGGTTGCCCCCGTGCTTCGACAGGGCATGGCGAATATCCCCCGCCGTCCGATTCTTGTTGTCCGAGAGGGTCTCGATCAGGATCGCGGCGCCGCCCGGGCCGTAGCCCTCGTAGATCGCCTCGTCATACGAGTCGCCGTCGAGCCCGCCCACGCCCTTCTGGATCGCCCGCTGGATGTTGTCCTTGGGCATGTTGGCCTGCTTGGCCTTGTCGACCACGAGCCGCAGGCGCGGATTCGACTCCGGGTCCCCACCCCCCAGCCGGGCCGCCGTCTGCAGCTCCCGGATCAGCTTGGTGAAGATCTTGCCCCGCTTGGCGTCGGCGGCGCCCTTCTTGCGCTTGATCGTCGACCATTTCGAGTGACCGGACATGGACTTCCCCGCTCGCCTCCCGACCGCGTCCCGCCTGCGGCGGCTCCCCCCGCGGCGACGCGGACCCGGCGGAAGTAGCACAGAGGCGCGGGACCGAGCCATCGACGGACGCCCGCCTCGCCCTTCGACCCGGGACGCGACGCGCGCGCGGAGCTCTGCCCGTTCAGTCGGTGGGGTCCCCGACCGATACGCGGGGAGCCGAGCCGATGCCTGGGTCGCCCCCCGAAGGGTCCGACCCACGCCAGATGCGAGGACGTCGACGCAGGGGGGCGCCGCGAAGCTCCCTCCTTTTCGTCGGGCGTCACGAGGAGTGACCGACATGGCGGAGATCGCCGTTGGAATCGACCTGGGAACGAGCAACACCTGCGTCGCGTTGATGCGCGAAGGCCAGGTCGAGGTGCTCCCCAACGCCTTCGGCGAGCGCACCTCCGCGAGCGTCGTGCACTTCCACGAGGATGGCAGCGTCGAGGTCGGCAACTCGGCCAAGGCGAAGGTCATCCACGCACCGGCCCAGACCGTCAGCTCCGCCAAGCGCCTGATCGGCCGATACTTCTTCTCCGAGGAGGTCAAGAAGGCGCAGGCGATCTACGCCTACGAGATCTGCGAGGCGCCCAATCACGGCGTGCGCATCGAGGTGAACGGCGAGGAGTTCTCGCTGCCCGAGATCTCGGCGATGGTGCTGCGCGAGATGAAGCAGATCGCCGAGCGGCACACGGGCGAGAAGGTCACGAAGGCGGTCATCACGGTCCCCGCCTACTTCAACGACAACCAGCGCCAGGCCACCAAGGACGCCGGCCGCATCGCCGGCCTCGAGGTGCTGCGCATCCTGAACGAGCCGACCGCTGCCGCCCTCGCCTACGGCTTCGGCATGGGGCTCAATCAGCGCGTCGCCGTCTACGACCTCGGCGGCGGCACCTTCGATATCTCGGTGCTCGAGATCGGCAAGGACATCTTCGAGGTGCTCGCGACCTGCGGCGACACCTTCCTCGGCGGCGACGACTTCGACGACCGCATCATCGACCTGCTCGCGGACGAATTCGTAGGCCAGTACAAGATCAACCCGCGCAACGACCCCTTCGCCTTCGAGAAGCTCAAGCTCGCCGCCGAGAACGCCAAGAAGCAGCTCTCGGTCGACGAGGAGGTCCGGGTCACGATCGACTGCGTGCTGAACGGCCCCGACGGCGCGCCGCTCGGCCTCGAGCGCACGATCACGCGCGCCGAGTTCGCCGTGCTCGTCCAGGACCTGATCCAGCGCACCTTCAAGGTCTGCGACGAGGCCCTGCAGCAGTCGGACCTGACCGTGCGCGATCTCGACGGCGTCATCATGGTCGGCGGTCCGACGCGGCTTCCGGTGCTGCGCGAGGCCGTCAAGCACTACTTCCAGCAGGAGCCCCGCGTCGACGTCGACCCGGACGAGGTCGTGGCGATGGGTGCGGCGATCCACGCGGCGTCGCTCGTCGGCGAGGCGCAGGACTCGATGCTCCTCGACGTGACGCCCCTCGATCTGCGCATCGGGGTCGCCGGCGGCCTCGCCGAGCCCGTGATCGAGCGCAACACGCCCGTCCCGATCGAGCAGACCCGCACCTTCACGACCTTCCGGGACCATCAGGAGTCGGTCGAGATCCGCGTCTATCAGGGCGACCATCGCCACGCCGAGAAGAACACGCTGCTCGGCCAGTTCGAGTTCTCCGGCTACCAGAAGGGACTTCGCTCCGACGTCAAGATCGACGTCACCTTCGAGATCGACGCCGATGGCATCGTGAACGTGACGGCCACGGACCAGGCCACCGGTCAGCAGGCCTCGACGCAGATCACCCTCTCCTCCGGACTCGGCGAGGAGGAGATCCAGCAGATGATCCAGCAGGACGTCGCGGGTCGGGTCGCGACCGCCGGCGTTCAGACGCCGGCTCCGGGCGACGGGCCAGCGGCCCTGCCCGCCCCCCCGCCCCCCGCGCCCCCGAAGTCGGTCTTCGCGCCGGCTGCGGAGCGCGAGTCGCTCTTCGGTACGGGCGACCAGGACCTCGCCGGCGCGGCCGGGGACGAGCTCGAGCTCGACGCCGAGGGCGATACGGATCTCGACCTCCTCGACGACGAGGAGCTGATCCAGCTCACGGAGGAGTCCACGTCGGGTCCGCTCGACATCGGCGCGGCCGACGACGACGGCTTCTTCGATACCTCCGGCGACGACCTCTCGGGTCCGGAGATCGAGCTCACGGACGAGGAGATCGTGTGAGCGATGGCCCAGGCCGCGATCGACCCGCATGAGATCCACGCGCTCGCCCGCATCATGGACGAGCTCGACTACTACCAGCTGCTCAACCTGAAGCCGGGGGCCAGCACCGCCGAGATCCGGCGCGCCTTCCACTCGTCGTCGCGCAGCTTCCACCCGGACGCGAATCGCACCCTCGAAGAGCCTCTCCGCGAGCAATGCGAGCGCATCTCGAAGCGCATCACCGAGGCCTACTGCGTGCTGCGGGACCCGCGGCGGCGCAAGGCCTACGACGCCCGTCTCGAGAGCGGGTCGTCGCTCCGGATCCAGCTCGCCGAGGCACGCCAGTCACACGAGGAGCAACGCAAGGCCGAGCGGCGCGGCGCCACGGCGCAGGGCCGTCAGTTCCACGGCAAGGCCGAGGCGGCGCTCAAGCGGGGCGACCTCGCCGCTGCGATCCAGAACATGCAGATGGCGATGACCTTCGAGGCGAACAACGCCGGGTTCAAGGCCATGCTGGCCGAGCTCCGCGAGCGACAGAAGGCGGGGCGCTAGCGCCCGAGTCGGTCGCCGACGCGCCTGCTAACCTGCCGCGCATGTCGAAGACCCGCCCCGGGCGATCGCCTCGCCCGTCCCGCTCCTTCTCCCTCGGCCTCGCGATCACGCTCGCCTGCCTCTCGACGCTGACCGCGTGTCCCGAGCCCGATGGCGCTTCCGCGACGGCCGAGGCCTCGTCTCCCCCGGCCGCGAAAGACGAGACCCCCGCCGCGTCCGCGCACCCGGTCGGCAAGCCCGAGCCCGCGTCGGCGCCGCGCAACCCGAACGAGCGCCCCCTGCCCGCGTTCGAAGGCACGACCGTCGGCGGCGGACGCCTGGCCCTGCGCGATCTGCTCGGTTCGCGCGTCGTCCTCTTCTTCTTCAATCCCGAGGTGGCCGAGGCGGCCCCCGTCGCGGCGGCCGTCGAGTCGATCGCTGCGCGGGCGGGCGACCACAACTTCCGGGTCGTCGGGATCGGCGTCGGCTCACAGACGCCGGCCCTCGCTCGCTTCACGTCGGAGCACGGGCTCTCCTTCCCGGTGATCGACGACAGCTCGGGCTCGATCACGCAGCTGCTCCGCCTGCGCGCCCCGCTCGCGATCCTGGGCATGGACGCCGAGGGATACATGAGCTTCGCGATGGGCCATTTCCCGGTCGGCCCGGGTCTCGAGGAGATGGTCATCGGCGACCTCGAGACGCAGCTCCGGCTCGACACGGGCGGGACGGGCGGAGACGGCGCGCTCTACGCCTGGCCCCAGGCGCCGGAGCTCGGCGTGGTCGCGATGTCCGACGGGAAGGTGCTCGAGACGGCGGATCTCCGGGGTCGCGCGGCGATCGTGATCTTCTTCCTGCATACCTGCCCGCACTGCCACAAGGCGCTCGAGGCGATCGAGGGGATCCTCGACTCGCTCCCGGCGGACAAGCGGCCGCGACTCGTCGCGGTGTCGATCCAGAACGCCCCGACCGACATCCGTCGCTCGCTCGCCGAGCTCGGGCTCGACTACTTCGACCCCTACCTGGATCCGTCGGGCAAGGCCACCGAGCGCTGGGGCATCACCGGCGGCGTGCCCGTCGTGCACGTGCTCGACGCCGAGGGCCGCATCCGCCATCGGGGCCAGGGCTGGAGCGAGCAACGCGACCCGGGCATGCTGCGGATGACGGTCGCGGCGGTCGCCGGCGCGCGCGTCCCGATGCTCCTCGATCCGAAGGGCTACAGCGGCAACGACGTCTGCGGCACCTGCCACCAGCAGGAGTACGCGACCTGGCGCTACACGAAGCACGCCACCGCCTTCGACACCCTCGTGACCCACGCGGCCGACCGCCGCACGGACTGCGTCGGGTGCCACGTCGTCGGCTTCGGCGAGGCCGGCGGCTACGACTTCCGCCGCCAGCCGGCCCACCTCGAGAACGTCGGCTGCGAGTCGTGCCACGGTCGCGGCGGCCCGCACCTCTCCCCGGGATTCGTGCCGAAGGGAAACGGCTCCTCGGGTGACACCCCGGAATACCGCGCGATCTGCTCGACCTGCCACAACCCGACCCACTCGCTCGGCTTCGACTACGCGACCTTCCATCCCCGCATCTCCCACGACCGCATCGCGTCGCTCCCGGACGCCGAGCGTGCGAAGCTGCTCGCGTCGGGAGGCCCGAATCGGGAGCTGCTGCCGACGACCGCGGACTACGTGGGCTCGAATGCCTGCCAGAGCTGCCATCCGGCGGAGTTCGAGACATGGCAGGCGAGCCCCCACGCCCGCGCCGTCGCAACCCTCGAGGCGAAGGGCAAGGCGGCGGACGCCGACTGTCTGCGCTGCCATACGACCGCCTGGGACAAGCCCGGCGGCTTCCCGGCCGGCGCCGACGTCGCGAGTCACGCGGACCTCGCGCGCGTCGGATGCGAGTCGTGCCACGGACCCGGCGGCGCCCACGTGGGCGACACGACACGCAAGGTCGGCACGATCCTCTCGCTCGGCGACAAGTGCGACTCCTGTGTGATCCTGAAGGTCTGCGGCAGCTGCCACGATGCGGCGAACGACCCGGGCTTCGAGTTCGAGGTCGAGGCGCGCATCGAGGCCCAGCGTCATGGCACGACGCCCTCCGCCGCCACCCGCGCCCAGCAGGAAGGGAGCTAGGCCGGGATGGCGATGGAGCGCGACCCGGAGGCGGTGGGCGATCCGATGGTCGGGCTCCACGAGCTGGTGGCCTCGGCCGCGGAGCTCGTCCGCGAGCTCGTCGAAGAGGACGTGACGGCCTTCGAGCGGCTGCCCGACGCCACCTCCCTCGGTACCAACGCAGGCGCGACGCCGGCGGCAGCCCTCCCCCCGCAGCCCGCGCCGGAGCGCGATCGGCCCCGCCCTCGCAAGCCGGCGCGCGAAGACGCCCCCCGATCCGTCGATTCCGGAACGGGGATGGCGGCCGCGACCACCACGAGTCCGAGCTACTCGAGTCCGCTCGCGGGTCCCGTTCCCTGGGCGGGTCGGCGACCGGGCCTCGAGGAGGTGCGTGAGCACCTCGGCGAGTGCACGCGCTGCGGGCTCTGTCAGGGCCGACGGACGATCGTCTTCGGCGAGGGCAATCCGGAAGCAGACCTCCTCTTCGTCGGCGAGGGGCCGGGGGAGCAGGAGGACCGCACCGGCCGCCCCTTCGTCGGTCGCGCCGGCGAGCTGCTCACGCAGATGATCGAGAAGGGCATCGGCATCCCGCGCGACGAGGTCTACATCTGCAACATCGTGAAGTGTCGCCCGCCCCAGAACCGCAATCCCCTGCCGCCCGAGGTCGCCGCCTGCCGCCCCTTCCTGGACGGTCAGATCCAGGCCGTCGCGCCGCGCGTGATCGTGACGCTCGGCAAGCCCGCCGCGAGCCTGCTGCTCGGCCGCGACATCGCGATCACGCGAGTGCGCGGCACGTGGCAGGACTACCAGGGCATCCCGCTGATGCCGACGCTGCATCCCGCCTACGTGCTCCGGCAGTACACGCAGGAGAATCGCCGCGCGGTCTGGGAGGATCTGCGCGCGGCCCACGAGCGGAGTCGCGGATGACCCTCGGCGGAGGCGGCGCGCTTTGACCCTGCGATGCGGCGTCGTGCTGCATCCGGCCGGGCATACGCGCTCGCCGGCGATGCACAACGCGGCCTATCGGGCGCTCGGACTCGATGCCGAGTTCCTGGCCTTCGACGTGCCGCCTGCGGAGCTCGAACGCACGATCGCGCGCTTCCGTCGCGAGGGCGTCCGCCAGCTCGCCGTCTCGATCCCGCACAAGGAGGCCATGCTCGCGCTCGTCGACGAGGTCGAGCCCGTGGCCCGGACGATCGGCGCGATCAACACGGTGCTGCGGGTGGGCGAACGCCTCGTGGGCACGAACACGGATTGGCTCGGCGCGCTGCGCGCCCTCGAACGCGTCGTTCCCGTCGCGGGTCAGCGCGCCGTCGTGCTCGGCGCCGGCGGCACCGCCCGCGCCCTCGTCTACGGCCTGCGCGAGCGCGGCTGCGAGGTCCACGTCCTGAACCGGACGGTCGAGCGGGCGGAGACCCTCGTCCGCTCGCTCGGCGCCGCGGCGAGCGGTCCGCTCGAGGCCCTCGCCGAACGCGCGCCCGCGATCGTGGTGAATACGACGAGCGTGGGACTCGGCGAGGATCGCTCCCCCGTACCCGCAACGGCACTCTCGGCCGGGATGGTCGTGCTCGACGCCGTCTACTCGCCCGAACGCACGCGCCTCCTGCGGGACGCCGAGGCCCGCGGCGCACGCGTGGTGGGCGGCAAGTGGATGCTGGTCTACCAGGCGCTCGAGCAGCTCCGGCGCTTCGCCGCGCTGCTACCGGCGGGCCCTTCGCCGACGGCGATCGACGCAGTGGTCGACGTGATGGCGGAGGCCTTCGACGCCGCGGGGCGATGAGACGGGGTGCGGCGCGGGGCGGCGCGGGGCGATGGAAAGGGGCGTGGATCGGCGCGGGGCGATCGGGCGCGACGCATCCGGCGTCCGCACGGCAGCCGGAATGCAGAACGGCCGGCGCCCATCGGGGCGGCCGGCCGTTCGTGAGGTCTGGTTCCGGCGGAGACGATGCGCGTCCCGACCGTCGGCGCGATCAGCCGTCGTAGCCCCACTTCGCCTTGTTCTCGGCGATCTGGTCGGGGCTCGGCACCTCCACGTCCTCGCGCTCGGGCACCTCGAAGCTGTCCCGGTCCTCGACGATCTTCGCGTTGAGGGCGACGTCCTCCTGGAAGACCGCGGGCACCTGCTCGTCCTCGAAGATCGCCTCCCAGGGGCACTCCGGCTCGCAGACGCCGCAGTTGATGCACTCCTCGGGATCGATGTAGAGCTGGTTCTCGTAGCCGTCGGCGTCGCCCTTGTCCTTGTGCTGGACGATGCAGTCCACGGGACAGACCTCGACGCAGGCCATATCCAGACAATCGCGACACATTCGGGTGATCACCCAGGCCATCTCGGCTCCCTCTCCACTCTCGTTCGCTCACGCGCCTTGCGGCCCGCTCGCTCGGTCCCAGCTCTGCGGATGCGCCGGCCCCCGCCGACGATCGGCCGAACGCGGACGCCCCGACGCGGGCCGGGGCGCACAGCGCACGGCTCGAGCTCGATGGTCTACTTGAGCTTCGTCTCTTTGTAGAGGACGTGCTTGCGTACGACGGGGTCGTACTTCTTGAACTCGAGCTTGTTGGGCGTGTTCGTCCGGTTCTTCGACGTCGTGTAGAAGTGACCGGTCCCCGCCGTGGACTCGAGCTTGATCTGTTCGCGCTTGCTCTTCGCCATCTGCCTTCCGTCCTTCGCGGGCGGCGCGGTCTACGCGCTCACTCGCCTCTCCTGCTGCGATCCGTCGCACTCGCCGCGTCGCGCATCGCGCGAGCGGGGCGAACGACGACCGTCTTCAGGCCCCCACCGGCTCCGGGACGACGTCGCCACCGCGCGCGAAGACCCGCACGCGCTTGCCGTCGCGCAGCTCGATCCGCACACGAGAGGGCTTGCCGTCCCCCGGATGCACGAGCATCACGTTCGAGGCGTCGACATAACCCTCGCTCTCGACGATGCCGCCTTCGCGCGCGCCGCTTCGCCCGGGCTTGAGATGATGCTTCTGCACGCGCACGCCCTCGACGCGCACGCGGCCCTGCTGCGGGTCGACCGCGATGACGCGACCCTGGACCTTCTTGGCCGCGCCGGCCCCGCTCACGACCTGGACCAGGTCGCCCTTACGAATCTTCTGCATTGGATCCTGCCTCCGGCACGCACGGGCCGGGATGAAGAGCGCCTATGTATCCGCCAGCGCAGGGCTTTCGTCAAGGTCCCACCGGGAAATCCGGACAGAAAATCGGCCGCCGGGCGACTCGTCTGAAGGGCGCCCCGCCCGCCCGGGCCGCCGGGCGCACCGGCCCGCGTAGGGTACCCTCGCGCGCGCCTCGGCGGGGTGCGCCGCCTCGGCGGGGAGGGGTCGATGCGGCGATGGATCCTGGCGTTCGTGGTCCTCGGAGTGGTCGGCGTGGGCGCCTGCACGCTGCTGCTGCCCGACGGGCTGGTCGTGAAGGGCCCGATCCTGAACTCGATCCTCGGCCGCGGACGCCGCGCCCCGACGGACGCCCTGATCGCGCGCCGGCTCCGGCCCGCCGAGGGGCTCTCGGTCTCGATCTTCGCCGACGGGATCGAGAATGCCCGCTTCATGCGCCTCAGTCCGGGCGGGAGCCTGCTCGTCAGCCAGCCCCGGACCGGCCGGATCCTGCTCGTCGAGCGCGATGCGGACGGCGACGGGCGCTCCGACGGCAACCGGGTGCTCGTCGACGGTCTGGACCGACCCCACGGACTCGACTTCCGGGGGGGCCACCTCTACGTCGGTGAGACCGGGGCGATCGCCCGGATCCCCTACCGGGAGTCGGGCCCGGACACGATCGAGGCGGCCGGCCCGATCGAGCGGATCGTCGAGGGCCTGCCGCCGGGCGGCAACCACTGGTCCCGGACGCTCCGCTTCGGCCCCGACGGCGGGCTCTACCTCCACGTCGGATCGAGCTGCAACGTCTGCGAGGAGGAGGACCCGCGCCGCGCGACGATCCTGCGCTTCGAGCCCGACGGCAGCGGCGGCGAGATCTACGCCTCGGGCCTGCGCAACTCCGTGGGCTTCGACTGGCAGCCGGGTACGAACGACCTCTACGCCACCGACAACGGCCGCGACCTGCTCGGCGACGACTTCCCGCCCTGCGAGCTCAACCGGATCGAGCGCGGCGGCTTCTACGGCTGGCCCTGGGCCAACGGCGACAACCGCCCGGATCCGGACCTCGGGGCGGGCCACGAGGCGGAGATCGCCCGGGCGATCCCGCCCGCACACGGCTTCCGCGCACACAACGCGCCCCTCGGCATCAGCTTCGTCCGCGATCCCGAAGCCCCCGCGGCCTATCGCGACGCCGCCCTCGTCGCACTGCACGGCTCCTGGAACCGCTCGGAGCTCGATGGCTACAAGGTCGTCTCGCTGCATTGGAATCCGGCCGGCGACATCGAGGAGCGCGACTTCCTCACCGGCTTCGCCGAGGGCGACGACGTGATCGGCCGGCCCGTCGACGTGATCGAGGCGGGGGACGGCCGCTTCTACGTCTCCGACGACTACGCCGGCGTGATCTACCGGATGGCCCCGCAGAGCGCCGCCGAGGCGGCCCGCGCGTCGGAGTCGGGCGGCTTCTTCGACCGCTTCCGAACCGGTTCGAGCGACGACCGGACCGATCCGCTCGCCGCCTTGCCGGCCGCCGATCGAAGAGCGCTCGCAAGCCGGGGCGCATCGCTCTTCGACGAGCTCGCCTGCGGCACCTGCCACGTCGCGGCGCAGGCCGAGGCCGGCGCCGTCGTGAAGCCGCTGCGCGAACTCGCCGGCCGCTACACCCTCGACGCCCTCACGGCGTATTTCCTGACGCCGCAGTCACCGATGCCGATCTTCGACCTGCCGGAGGCGGATCGGCGCGCGCTCGCCGTGCATCTGCTCGAGACGCACGGAGACTGATCGCGCGGACTAACGATGGTGGTGGGTGAGCACGCCGTCCTCGCGGCGCTCGGTCACGACCGCGCCGTCCTCCTCGAGGCAATCGAGCGCGCCGATCAGCAGCAGCAGATGCGATCGCATCGGACCGGGCGCCTCGTCCGGCGGGAAGAGCGACTTCCAGAGCTCGTAGACGGTCACGTCCTGCCCCATCGCCGCCAGGTGTCGTAGTCCGCGCTCGATGCGCTGGATCCGGACGTCGTAGTAGAGGAGCGTGTCGCGGATCGCGCGGTCCGCACGACGGAGCACCCCGCCATAGCCCGGCAGCAGCACGCCGAAGGGACGTCCTCGCAGCCGCCGCAAGCTGCGACGCATCTCGACGAGCCCGCGGAAGCGCGGCCGTCGTCGCGCTGGATCGCCGGGCATCGCCATCTCGTCGAGGTAGCAGGTCTCCGCATGCGGCATCGCCTGCCCCATCACGAGGTCGCCGGTCAGCAGCACCCCGGACGCCTCGTCCTCGAGCAGCACGTGTCCCGGCGTATGGCCGGGCGCGTGATGGACCCGCAAGCCGATCCGCTTGCCGGCGACCGCGTCACCATCGCGCAGCCGGCGCGTGACGCGCGTCGCCTCGCCCTCGGCCTCATCGACCGCGAGCCCCGCCAATCGGTCCGCATGGAGCCCGTCGACGACGGCGGTCGGCACGCCGTGCTCGAGGAAGAGCGACGAGAGCTGCTCGATGCGATCGCGGATCGCCTGCCCGTAGTCCTCGACGACGGCGGCGTCCGCCTCGTGTACCCAGCACTCGAGATCGGGTGATACGGAGCGGATCGTCTCGACGAGTCCCATGTGATCGCGATGCGCGTGGGTGAGTACGATCCGGCGAAGGTCCGAGAGGCCGTAGCCCAGCTCGTCGAGCGCACTCTCGAGCGCGATCCGGCTCGCGGCGGAGCGGACGCCCGTGTCCACGAGCGTGAGCGGCTCGTCCTCGATCAGGTAGACCTGCACCGAGTCGAGGGCCCAGCCGCTCGAGGGCGCTGCCGAAGAGCGCGTATCCCGCGGCGCGAGCGGCAGGACGATCTGATGGATTTCCGGACGATTCGGAGCCGGGCTGCGGACGAGACGAGCAGGCCCGGGCTCCGGGGTTCCGGCTCGCCTGCGAGTCCAGACCTTCGGCATGCGCGCAGCGTAGCGCGCGGCCCCGACCGACGCCGTGACGTCCGCGTCGCAATTCGCGCCCGGGATGCATCGGCTCGACGTCGCGACCCGGTTGCAGCACACGCAGCATGCCACGTCGGGCCCCGTGCGCTGCACTCATCCTGTCCGCATCGCCGATCGATCCCTGCACACGGCGTGCGCTCGGACTGCGCGACGAAGTCGACCTCCCTTCGTGGGGTATGCTCGCGCAATGCCCGCCCCGCCCGTGCATCGAGCGCTCGCGATCGCCGCCGCCTTCGTATCCGCGCTCTTGATCGCACCCGCACCGCCGGCGGCCGCCCGCTCGGGTCTGCTCCTCGAGCCCGCTCCCGATCCGGAGGCAATGGACGCAACGACCTACGACGAGTCGGGACGCGCGGTCGGACGTTCCTCCTTCGAGATGTCGACGGACGAGACGGGCGTGCTCACCATGACCGTCGTGCTGGCCGTGGACGGCGGCGGGCGCAACGTCTCCCGGGCGCGTCTCGCCCCGGTCGAGCCCGTGGACGAAGACGGGGCGCCGCGTCTGCGACTGCTCGAGCAGCGTTCCCGCGCGACCCGGGCCGACGGCGAGGCACTCGACCTGCTGGTGGTCGATCACGAGCGACGCAGGGTGAGCTGCTACCCACCGACGCCCTCCCTCACGGCGCCCGGCGACGTCGCACCGGCCGAGGGCGCCCGGCTCCCGTTCGACGTCGACGCAGACCTCCGGCTGCTCGGCCACGAGCGCGGCCGACAGCTCGAGCTGCCCGAGGACGATCACGTCGTGAACGTCCCGATCCAGCTCCTCTTCCGACCGATCCTCGAGGGTCGCCAGGACCAGCTCCGCTTCCAGCTCGCCGCCTGCAAGGGCGAGCCCGTGCTGCACGCGATGATCGCGGTGCGGGCGCCGGCCGCGGACGACGGCAACGCCCTCGTCGAGGTGCGCTACGGGCCGGATCTCGGCGAGGCGGTCGCGTGGCTGGCGGCGCGGCTGCTCCCGAAGCTGTCGTTCTGGTTCGATGCGAGGGATGGCCGTTACGTGGGCCATCGCATGCCGCTGCACCGCAAGGGGCCGGACATCCTGCTGCTGCGAAGCGACGTCGCGCCGGGTCGGCTCGGCCTGCGCTGATCGGGCGGAGCGTCTAGAAGCCCGAACCGTCGAGCAGGGACTCCGTCGCCGCCGCGCCCGGCACGGCGGCCGGCGCGGGGCCCTCGGCCCAGGGCGTCGCGTCGACGACCTGGATGCCATCGTTCGCGGCGGCCACCAGATGTCGGCCCATGACCGTCACGCGCTGCCGGGGACCGACGTCGACCGTCTCCTCGACCCGACGCAGTCCGGGGTCGAGGACCTGCAGACCGCGCTCTCCGACCAGGAAGGTGCGACCGCGCACGCGCGTCGCATCCAGGATCTCGCCGATCGAGCGCGAGGAGAGCTTCGCCAGGGCCTTCGGGTGGTGCGGGTCGTCGACGTCGATCACGAGTGCACCCCCCGGACCCGTCACGATCGCCGTCCGGTCGAGCACACGCACGTTGTTCGGGCCGAAGGTGCGACCGAGCTTGAGCTGGGCGATCACGCGCCCCTCGGCCAGCATGTCGAGGGTCGCGAGATAGACCGTCTCCTCGTCGACGAAGACCAGCGTCTCGTCCACGGCATCGACACCGTGGACGACGCGGCGCATCACGCGCCGCATCTCGCCCGTCTCGGGATCGAGCCACTGCATGCCCTTCGCGCCGACGATCACGATCGCGTCGCCGAGCGGCGCGAGCCCGAGAACGCGCCCGATCTGACCGCGATCGAAGGTCCGCTCGGCGACCGGGCCCTCGGGCGTGAAGCGCACGAGCTCGAGTCCCTCCTCGCCGTAGAGTGCGATGCGCGGACCGACGATGCGCACACCGCTCCACTTCTCGTGGTCCTCGCCGCGGGAGTAGTGGGCGAGCGTGACGGGCTCCATCGGATCCTCGAGGCCGAGCAGATCGAAGTCCCCGTCCTCGTAGAGCGCGATCGCGCGATCACCGGCGCCATCGACGTCGACCACCGGCCGGCCGAGTGCGATCGGCGGACGGATCGTGTGGTCGTTGCGCCAGCGAGCGAGGGGCACGAAGAACTCGTCCCAGAAGCGCCGACCCGCGGCGGAGAAGAGCACCGAGGTGCCGGGCACGTGGGCCTTGTCCTCGACGTTGACCTCGAAGCGGCGCTGGGCGATCGCCTCGCCCGAGGGCCGGTCGCGGAAGACCACCTCCGTCACGCCCTGCACGAGCGGTCGGGCCAGCGCGCCGCCCGCCGCATCCGCCGCGAGGGCCTGCTCGACGTGGCGCACCTCGAGCCGAGCGGCCGGGACGCCGGGCGCCTGGGGGTCGGCCTGCGGTGGGACCGGCACGATCTGGACGCCGAGCCGCTCGGCCTGGTCCTCGATCCGCTCCGTGAGTGCCTGGCGCACGCGTCTCGCCTCGGGCGCGGTCTCGTCGAGCGCGATCACGAGCGCCACCCGATCGATCCGTCCCGCGTGGCGCGCCGCGACCGCGGCGACCGTCCGCTCGGCCTCCGCCGCGAAGTCGCTCTCGGGATGCTCCCGAGCAAACTGCGCGAGCCGCTCGGGGTCGCCACCGAATCCACCGGCCGCCACGTAGTCTGCGTTGCCCCGCGCCCGGGCGGCCTCGGCGCCTCGCGGGAAGTCGTCGAGGAAGGCGAGGTAGGCCTCGGCCGTGCCCTGGGCCCGCGCGGCCTCGAAGGCCGGCTTCTCGAGGGCGGGCATCAGCTCGTCGACGAGGTCGCTGTCCGGAAAGCGCTTGCGGAACGCGGCGAAGCCCGAGAGCGAGGGGTTGCGTCGCAGCTTGTGGAACTCGAGCCGCTCGCGCGCCGCCTCGGCGTACTTGGACTCGCCGTGCTCGCGCATGAAGCGGTAGTAGGCGGCCGGCGTGTCCTCCTCGAGGGCCTGCCTCCAGGCGCCCCCCACACAGCCCGTCGTCGCGAGCAGCAGGCCGGCGAGGAGCAGGACGATGGGCGTCATCTCGGGGGCGCGGAAGCGGACGGACATCGCGGACCTCGAACGCGCCGGGGTAGTAGAAGACGGCGCTGCGCGTGCCCATCGGCCTGCCCGGAAGCCCACTTGAGGATGCGCCCCGGGGGCGCGCGGGCTTTCGGGCGTCCGGTGGCCCCCGTCACGGGCTCGCGCGACGCAGGCGGCGAGGTCCGGGCGGGGTACGCTCGGCACCGGCCCGCAGACAAGGAAGACGCCATGGCGAGACCCGACAGCCCCGTGATCCTCGAAGCCGCGATCAACGGCATGACCTCGAAGGAGAAGAATCCGAACGCGCCGCGCGAGCCCGAGGAGATCGTGCGCGAGGCCCTCGCCTGCTACGCGCTCGGCGCCACGATCGTCCACGCCCACAACAGCGACATCGCCCTCGCCGGGGACGAGGCCGCCCGCGACTACCTGCGCGCCTGGCGCCCGATCCTCGAGGCCCGCCCGGACGCGCTCTGGTATCCGACGCTCACGGCCTCCCCCGACATGGCCGGCAAGCTCGCGCACATCGAGCAGATCGCCCGCGAGATTCCGCTGCGCATGTGCGCCTTCGACCCGGGCTCGACGAACATCGGCGCGCCCGGCCCCGACGGCCTGCCCGTCGGCGGCGTCTACGGCGTCTCCTACGACGACGTCCGCTACGCCTTCGCGTTCTGCGAGCGCCTCGGCATGGGGCCCGCCCTCGGCATCTACGAGCCGAACGCGCTGCGCACGACGCTCGCCTGGCAACGCGCGGGGAAGCTGCCGGCGGGCTCGATGGTCAAGCTCTACTTCGGCGGCCCCTACGGCTTGATGGCGACGACGCCCGGCGTGAGCTTCGGCCTCGAGCCGACCGAGTACGGGCTGCTCGCCTACCTCGACATGCTCGAGGGGTCGGGGCTGCCCTGGTCGGTCTCGGTCTGGGGCGGCGACCTGATGGAGACGCCGATCGCGCGGCTCGCCCTCGAGCGCGGCGGCCATCTGCACGTCGGTGTCGAGGAGTTCTACTCGCCCGATCGCAGCCCGACGAACGAGGAATTGCTGCGCGAGGCGATCGAGCTGTGCGGGAAGGTCGGTCGGCCCCTCGCGACGATGGCGGAGACCGAGGCGATCCTGGGCCTGCCCGGCTGACCTCCCGCCGCACGCGCCGTTCGTGGGGACTAGACTCCGCGCCGCACGCGTCCCGAGGAGGAACGATCGCGATGACGGCGGAAGTGAAGCGACCGCGTCGGCGGGCCCGATCGGCCGGAGCGTCGCGGGCGCCGACCGCGGCGCGGCCCGCCCGGTCGATCCGCGACCTCGACCCGCGCTGGGCCCTCGAACGGCCGACCGAGGCGCTGGCCCTCGGCCTCCACTCGCTGCGCACGGGGCTCTTCATGGCGGAGAGCCTGCCCCTGTTCTGGCTGCAGCGGGCGGCGGGCCAGGCACGGCCCGCGATCCGACCGCCGGCGGGCGCGATCGAGACGCTCGCCGCGCGGCTGCGCGCGCTGCTCGAGCAGGACGCGGCGGAGATCGGGCGCGGGACGATGCCGCTCTCGGTCCTCGCGCCGATCGACCCCGTCGGCCACGGCGCGCGACTGCTGCGCATCCTGGGCGACAGCGCGCGGGTCGCCCGGCGCAAGCGGCGACACGACGCCCGCGACTTCGGTGCCGAGGCACGGGGCTGGCTCTCGGAGCTCCCGGGCTACTACCGACGCAACTTCCACTACCAGACGGACGGCTACCTGAGCGAGCGCTCGGCGGATCTCTACGAGCACCAGGTCGAGCTGCTCTTCCGCGGCGGCGCCGACGCCATGCGGCGGCTCGTGCTCGCCCCGATGAAGGCGCATCTGGGGGAGACCCGGGGTCGCGGGCTGCGCCTGCTCGAGCTGGGCTCGGGTACGGGTGGCGCAACGCGCTCGGTCGCGCGTGCCTTTCCCGAGGCGCGCATCACCTGCATCGACCTGAGTCCGCCCTACACGCGCTTCGCGCGCGAGCAGCTGCGAGGCTTCCCGCGCGTCGAGTGTCTGCAGGGCGATGCCGCGGACCTCGACTTCGCCGACAGACGCTTCGACGCCGTCTACTCGGTCTTCCTCTTCCACGAGCTGCCGCTGCCCGTGCGCGAGCTCGCGCTCGAGGAGGCGCTCCGGGTGCTGAAGCCCGGCGGCTTCTTCGGTCTCGTCGACTCGCTGCAGCGGGGCGACGTCCCGGAGCTCGACTGGGCGCTCGACGTCTTCCCACGCGAGTTCCACGAGCCCTACTACGCGCACTACGCCGCGAACCCGATGGAGGGGCTGCTGGCGGACGCCGGCTTCGAGGCGATCGAGTCGTCGACGGGCTACCTCGCGAAGTGCATCGCGGCCCGCGCGCCGACGACCGCCGGGACGGATCAGTCCGGCCGATAGCCGGGGCTGTGCTTCAAGCGTCGGCCCGCGGTCCAGCCCGCATCGACCGGATAGTCGCCGCCCGTGCAGGACAGACTCTCGTCCGAGGCGAGGAAGAGGATCATGCGCGCGATGTCGCGGATGATCTCGATGCCCGGTCGCGTCTTGTTGTGCGGGATCACGTCGTGGGTGAGCGCGAGGGTGAGCATCGGGTCGATGTTCTCGGGCATAAACTCGCGCCGCATGCCTGGCCCGCCCGCCTCCGGGCAGACCGCATTCACGCGGATGCCCATCTGACCGAGCTCGAGGGCGGCCACCCGGGTCAGCCCCCGCAGCCCCCACTTCGTCGGCGAGTAGGCCGCGAGCCCGTTCTTCGCCGACAGCCCATCGACCGACGAGACGTTCACGATCGAGCCACCCTCCGCCGCCTGCATCGCCTTCGCCACCGCCTTGCAGCCGAGGAAGGGACCGAGCTGATTCACGCGCCACAAGCGCTCGACGTCGGTGGCCTCGGTCTCGAGGAGCGCGCGGATGTGGAGCAGTCCGGCGTTGTTCACGAGCACGGTCGGCGCCCCGAAGCGTTCCTGCGTCGCCGCGACGACCGCGTTCCAGCTCGCCTCGCTCGTCACGTCGTGCCGGACGAAGCAGGCGGCGTCGCCGAGATCCGAGGCGACCGCACGCCCCTCTTCTTCCAGCACGTCGGCGACGACCACCCGCGCGCCCTCGGCGACGAAGAGGCGCGCCGCCTCCTCCCCGGTTCCGCGGGCGGACCCCGTGATGATGGCGACCTTTCCGGCGAGACGGGACATGCGCGGGCAGCTCCTTCGGACGATGGGACGCGGTGCATCCGGCGGGGCGCAACGGTAGGCCGTCGCCTCACGCACCGCGAGCGGATCCGGAACGAGGATGGCGCGCAATCCGACACGCGGGCCCGGAACGAGGATGGCGCGCCATCCGACACGCGGACCCGGACTGCGGACGGCGCGCGCGGCCCGCGCCGACACGGATGCGTTGCGATCGCCCGCGCCGTGCGGGAACGTCCGAGCACACCCCGTCCGGCGGACGCCGCAGGAGACCACGACATGCGCGGGATCACACGACGCGATTTCCTGCGAACGGGCGCCGCGGCCACGGCCACTGCTCTGGCCGGCTGCGCCGGGTCGCCGCCCCCCGCCGAGACGCAACGATCGGACGAGGACGTCCTCGCCGGCGACGCCCTCGACCAGGCCGCCCGCGTGCGCTCGGGCGAGGTCACGCCCGCCGAGCTGGTGCTCGCCACGATCCGGCGGATCGAGGCCCGCGACGGGCCGATCAATGCCGTCACCACACGCTTCTTCGAGCGCGCCCTGCGCGAGGCGCGAGAGACCGTACGCCCGCTGCCGCCGGGCCCCTTTCGAGGCGTGCCCCTGCTGCTCAAGGACCTCGACGACCTCGAGGGCACGCCGAAGTCGATGGGCTCGCGACTCTTCGCCGACTACGTCTCGCGCCGCAGCTCCGCGCACGTAGCAAGCCTCGTCGAGGCGGGCTTCGTCGTCCTCGGCAAGACCAACACGCCCGAGTTCGGGCTCGTCGCGACGACCGAGTCCGCGGCCCTGGGGCCCTGCCGCAATCCCTGGAGCCTCGAACACTCGACCGGAGGCTCTTCGGGCGGCGCGGCCGCGGCGGTCGCCGCCGGCATGCTCCCGCTCGCCCAGGCCTCCGACGGCGGCGGCTCGATCCGCGTACCCGCTTCCTGCTGCGGGGTCTTCGGACTGAAGCCGAGTCGCGGCCGCAACCGGAGCGACGAGCCGAAACGCGTCGTCGAGCTGAGCATGAAGCATTGCGTGAGTCGCAGCGTTCGCGACACGGCGGCCTACTCGACGCTCGTACAGCGACGCGACCCCGGAGCCCCCTTCGCCCCCCTGCCCTGGGTCGAGGGGCCATCGCCCGAGCGGCTGCGGATCGGTTTCTTCACGCGCAATGCCTACGGCCGAGAGGCGGAGCCGGCGGTCGGGTCGGCGCTGGAAGGGACGGCCGCGCTCTGCGAGGCGCTGGGACACGAGGTCGTCGCGATCGAGCCGGACTTCGAGGGCGAGGCCTTCGCGGAGCATTTCCTCGACCTGTGGACCTCGATCCCGGCGGATCTGCTCGACCGGGTCGAAGCGCAGGGGCTCGACCCGACGAGTGTGCTCGAGCCGGTGACGATCGGGATGGCGGAGCGATTCCGGCGCGCGGGCCCCGACGCGCTACCGCGCGCCGCCCGCTTCTTCGAGGGCTACACGACGCGCCTCGACCGTCTCTTCGATCGCCACGACCTGCTCCTCTCGCCCGTCCTGCGTCGACCGCCGATCCGGCTCGGCGAGCAGGCCGGCACGCTCCCCTACGAGCAGGTCTTCGAGGCGCTCGTCGACTACGTGTCGTACACGCCGATGTGGAACGCGACGGGGCATCCGGCGATGTCGGTGCCGCTCGCCTGGAGCGCCGACGGTCTGCCGATCGGGAGCCAGTTCGTCGCGAAGCGCGGCGACGAGGCGCGACTGCTCGCGCTGGCCTACGAGCTCGAGGCCGCGCGTCCGTGGGCGGAGCGGCGTCCGCCGATGCACGCGTGACTCGCGCGGGGTCTCGGGGGTAGACTCCTCGGATCGCGCCAGACAGGAGAGCCCCGCATGAGACTGCTGGGATCGGTCGTCCCGATCCTGATCGGCCTGCTCGCCGTCCCCCTCATGGTGGGTCGGGTCGAGGCGACCGGAAGCGACGACTGGCAGCTCGCGAAGCAGGCCGACGGGATCGATGTCCATACTCGGCCGGTTCCCGGCTCCGGCGTCGTGGAGTTCCGGGGCCGGGCCGAGGTCGACGCCTCCGTCGAGGCCGTCTTCGCCGTGCTGCAGGACGTGGAAGGATTCCGCGATTGGTTCCCCGATACGCTCGAGTCCCGACTGCTCGAGCGGAACGAGCGCTCCTCGGTCCGCTACTCGGTGCTCGATGCCCCCTGGCCGCTCTCGGACCGGGATCACGTGCTGCGCACGACCTCCCTGCGCGACTCCGACACGGGTGCGATCCGGATCGCGATCGTCGCCGATCCGACCTTCCATCCCGAGCAGCCGGGCCGTGTCCGCATCCGGGTGGCGCAGGGCAGCTGGGCCCTCGAGCCCCTCGACGGGGGCCGTCGCACGCGCGTGACGTTCGCGATGCACCTCGACCCGGGCGGCGGACTGCCCGACTGGCTGGTCAACGCGCGCATCGTGGGGACGCCCTTCGAGGCACTGACCAACCTGCGCGCGCGGGTCGGGCGGAAGCCATGAGCGACGGAGCGCCGCGGGCGGGCGATTGGATCGCCTTCTACGGCTCGCTCATGCGCGGGCTGGGCGCCCAGGAGAAGCTCCGCATCACGGATCGTCTGCGCTTCGTCGGTCCCTGCACGATCGAGGGCGAGCTCTACGACTGCGTCGACTACCCGGCGCTCCGTCACGGCGATGGACGGGTCGTGGCGGAGCTCTTCGCCGTGCTCGATCCGTCGGTCGTGGCGATCCTCGACGAATTCGAGGACTACGATCCGATTCGGCGGCGCGAGTCGCTCTACCTGCGCGAGTCGCTGGATCTGGTCGAGCCCGCCGACACCCGGGCCTGGGTCTACGTCTACAATCGCGTGCCGGATGCCCGCGATCGCATCCCGAGTGGCGACTGGCGGGCGCACCTGGCCGAACGAGTCGGAGCGGCCGATGACGCGTGGGCGCTCCCGGACGAAGGGAGGACGTCGTGGGATTCCTGATCCGCTTCCTGATCACTGCCGTGGGCATCTGGCTCGCCGCGCGACTCGTGCCCGGCATCGTCGTCGACGACACGCCGACGCTGCTCTGGGCGGCGCTCTGGCTCGGGATCGTGAACGCCGTCGTCCGCCCGGTCGCCGTCTTCCTGACCCTGCCGATCACGCTGCTCTCCCTCGGCCTCTTCCTCTGGGTGATCAACGCCGGCATGCTCGGACTCGTGGCCTGGCTGCTCGAGGGCATGCGGATCGCGGGCTTCGGCTCGGCGCTCCTCGGCGCGCTGATCGTCGGCCTGACCGGCTGGATCGGCAACGGATTCATCGGCGAGCAGGGCCGCTACGAGGTCGTCGTGATGCGCCGCGAGGAGCGCTCCTGACCGGAGCGCTGCAGCCAGCGTGAGTGAAGAAGAGGAAGAAGGCACCCGCATCCTGCCGATCTCGCCGATCTCCCTGCACGAGGAGATCCTCGAGACCCATGTCTACGCCGATCTCGGCCAGGTCTACTACTGGTCGCAGCATTGGGATCCCGACTTCTACGTCGCCCTCGCCTACGCCGGATTCATCTCGATCTCCTACGAACATCCGGAGATCGGCGCCGTGCTGATCCCCGAGATGCAGCGCGAGTACGCCGTGCTCGACTGGCCGGACCTGCATCGCTCCCGGCAGCTGCGCCGCCTGCTGCGTTCGGGCCGCCTCGAGCGCGAGGCGATCGAGCTGCGTGTGACGCCCGACGTCGACGAGGTCGTCGAGCGGCTGCTCGCCTATCACGCCCCCGAGACCTGGCTGACCGTGCCCTACCGCGAGCTGCTCGAGAACCTGCCTCGCACGGGCCATCGCGTGGGCGGCTTCTCCCTCCACGCGATCGAGCTGCGGGCCCGCGAGGACCGACGACTCGTGGCGGGCGAGCTCGGCTACTCGCTCGGCAGCACCTACACGAGCCTGTCGGGCTTCTGCACCCGACCCGATCGGAGCTGGCGGCATTTCGGCACGCTCCAACAGGTGCTGCTCGCGGAGCGACTCGCCGCCTCGGGCTATGCGTTCTGGAACATGGGTCACCCCGATCCGGCCTACAAGATCGCGCTCGGGGCACGCATCCTGCCGCGCCAGACCTTCCTGCGCCGCTGGATCCGCGCGCGGGACGTGGCGGTACCCCATCCGCTCGTCTAGACGCACGCCGGTGGCGGCGGATGCTCGCGAGCCCGGGGGTCCGCGTTCCGCCGGCCGGGCCGCCGGGTGGGGCGCCGGGCGGGGCGCGACCGGTGCGATGTGCCGGCGCTTCGAGACGCACTACGCTCGGCCCCGGATCCGGCTTTGCGCTCGGTGGGACGAAGTGCCGAGAGGGAGTGCTCGCGGATCCGTCGGGAGGTGCCATGAGCGATCCGAGCGTCGATGCCCGCCATGCCCGCACGGCCGCCGAGCCGCCGGGTGCGCCGATCGACTGGCGGCGCCTCGACGCCGTCGTGCGTCCGGAGGAGCCACAGCCGGAGGGCTGGTACGCCGTCGCGCTGTCGGAGGATGTCGGTCCGGACCGGCCCTACGGCTGCGACTTCCTCGGCGGACGCATCGTCGTCTACCGACGCGCCTCGGCCGAGCCGGTCGTCCTGACCGCGACCTGCCCGCACATGGGCGCGGACCTCGCGCTCGGCGACGTGGTCGACGACGAGGTCCGCTGCGCCTATCACCATTTCCGCTTCGCCGCCGACGGTGCCTGCGCGTCGATCCCCTCGCAGGGCCGGATCCCGCCCGGCGCTCGCGTCCACGCCTATCCCGCGAGCGAGCGCTTCGGCCTCGTCTGGGCCTACAACGGCGAGCGTCCCCGTTTCGGCCCGCCCGAGGTCCGCGACTACTCGGAGGACGATCTCGAGTTCCACGCGCGTCGCACGAACGTCTTCGAGATCGCCCCCTGGCTCTCGATCGGCAACACCTTCGACTTCATGCACCTGCGCTACGTGCACGGCTTCGAGTTCGACTTCGATCCGCGCGAGATCCGCTACCTCGACGACCATCGGATCGAGCTCGACCTCGACTTCGACTCCCCCGCGACGGGCCGCTTCCAACAGCGCATCCGCGTCTCGGGTACGAACGTCGTATCCTTCTCGACCGTCGCCGACACGACGACCGTCGGCCTCTTCACGTCGACGCCGATCGGGCGGACCTGTCAGACCTACTACGTCGCCTGCGTGCCGAAGAGCGAGGTGGCGAGCGCGGAAGAGCGCCGGAAGCAGATCGCCGAGCAGGAGGCCCTCGGCGACGGCCTGCTCGCCGACGACGCCCGCACGCTGCAGGGCATCCGCTTCCGGGCCGGGGCGCTCGTCGCGGAGGACCAGGCGATGGCCCGCTACATGGAGTGGGTCGCACGCTTTCCGCGGGCCGACCCGGCGGCCGCCTACCGCTGAGCGCGGCGTGCCCCCGGCGCCGCGTGGGGGCGACACGATCCGAGCAGCCGATCAGCGACCCGCGAGCCGCGCGACCAGCGGCGCGAGGGCCTCCGCCTGCTCCTCCTGCACGACCCAGTACGAGACGCCCCACCGCTCGCGGAAGCCCTGCAGCCGCTCCGCGATCGCCTCGATCGGGCCGACCCAGCCGTAGGGCACGTGGACGGCCTCCGCGGGCGGTAGATCGAAGCGCTCGGAGAGGAGTCGCTCCGCCGCACCCCGCTCCTCCGTCACCCGCGCGAGGTACGCGTTCATCGAGAGCTCGAGGGTCTCGAAGCGCGCCCCCGCTGCCTCGCGCACCCAGGCGAGCTTGCGGTCGGTCGCCTCGGGCGTCGCATCGTGATTGGTCGCGCTGTCGTGGACGCCCGACGCGGCGATGGGGTTGATGCCGACGATGTCGGCCTGGCGCGCCGCGACGCCGAGCAGGCGGCGGCCGCCTCCGCCCACCAGGATCGGCGGCCCCTGCGGCTGCACGGGACGCGGCCAGCCGGCGAGCCCGTCGATCCGGTAGTGCGGGCCGTGATGCACGAAGGACTTGCCGCGCCACAAGCCACGCAACACCTCGATCGACTCCGCGAGCCGTTCGATCCGCAGCCCCGGCCGATCCATCGGGAGCCCGGTCTGCCGGTAGTCCTCCGCCCGCCAGCCCGCTCCGATGCCGAGCTCCACGCGTCCGCCCGAGAGCACGTCGAGGGTCGCGATCTCCTTTGCGAGCAGCGCCGGATGCCGGAAGTCGTTGCCCAGCACGTTCGTGCCCACGCGGAGCGTACGCGTCGCCGCAGCGACCGCCGCCGCGGTCGGGATCGGCGCGAGCACCTCCCAGAAATGATCCGAGAGGAGCAGCGTCGAGTAGCCCGCGGCCTCGATCCGTCGCGCCCGCTCGGCCAACGCCTCGTAGGAGTCGGCCTGCCGCAGCTTGACCCCGAAGCGGAAGCGTCTCGGATGAGCCATGCCCGCGCGCCCTCCTCGCTCGCCCGACGTGGAGCGCGAGTCTACCCGAGACACGACACGGCGGGCGGCATCGCCACGGCGCGCCCGCACCCCGACGCGATGGGCGGCGCGACGTCGTTGCCGTCCCTTCCCGACTGGTCGAGAATCGGAGGCCTGTGCGGGGAGGAGCATGAGCGAAGACAGTCCGACGACGCTGCGCGCCCGACTCGATGCCTTCGTGGGCCAGCGGCTCGGCGAGGGCGGGGTCGCACCGGATCCCGTGAACGTGCCGATGATCCGACACTGGGTCGACGCGATGGACGACCAGAATCCGGTCTATCTCGACGAGCTGGTCGCGAAGCGGACGCGACACGCGGGCGTCGTCGCGCCGCCGGCGATGCTGCAGACCTGGACGATGCCGCGACCGCGCATCCAGGGGCTCGCCGAGCGCGGCGGGGCGCCGACCGAGAGCGTCGCCGAGAGCCCGATCTCGGTCCTCGACGCGGCGGGCTACCGCGCGACCCGCGCGACGGACTCCGAGCTCGAGTTCGAGCGCTACCTGCGGCCCGGTGACCTGCTCTCGAACGAGACGGTCGTCGAGTCGATCTCCGACGAGAAGACGACGCGCCTCGGCACGGGCTTCTTCGTCACCTGGGTCACGACGTGGAAGGACCAGACGGGCGAGGTCGTCGGTCGCCAGCGCTTCCGCGTCCTCAAGTTCCGGCCCGCCGCGAGCGGCGGAGAGGAGAGCGCGTGAGCCGGGAAGCCGCTTCGTTTCCGACCCCCCGCCCGCAGCCGGGCGACGCGCTCCCCGAGCTCGTGCTGCCCCTCACGGCGAGCGTGATCGTCGCGGGCGCGATCGCCTCGCGCGACTTCATGCCCGTCCATCACGACAAGGCCTACGCCCGGGCCCAGGGCGCCCCCGACGTCTTCATGAACATCCTCACGAGCAACGGCACGGTCTCGCGCTACGTGACGGATTGGGCGGGACCGGAGGCGCGGCTCACACGGATCGCGATCCGGCTCGGTGCGCCGGCCCTGCCCGGCGACTCGCTGCGCTTCAGCGGGCGCGTCGCGAGCGTCGAGCGGCGCGGCGACGAGGACGTGATCGAGGTCGAGCTGCGCGGAGCGACCGCGATCGGGGATCACGTGACGGGTCGCGTCACCCTGACCCTGCCGGTCGCCGCGGCCTGACGCCCGCGCGCGCGGTCGACGCGGCACGCCGGGCCATCCCGAGCAGCGCCACGAGCCCCGCCCCGAGTGCGAGCGGTCCCCGCGGCTCGGGCACGCTGACGGGATAGAGGAACTGGCGCGCCGCGAACTCGTCGGCCTGCAGGTAGGGCCGCTCGCGCAGCAGATCGAAGATCCCCTCGGTCTCCATCAGCAGCTCGACGCCCGGCGTGTCGAGCCCCGGATCCGCATTCAGGTCTCCTTCGAAGGCCATCAGCCAGGGCGACCCGTCCGGATCGAAGCGATCGATCTCGAGCGAGAAGGAGTCCGTGAGCGTGGCGAGCGCGGAGGCTGCGGTCGAAGGGTCGTAGTCGTCGTCGAGGAACGCAGACGCGCCCGCCTGGCCCGGCTGGAACTCGAGATCCGCGAGGCCGAGCGCATGGCCGATCTCGTGGGTCAGCAGGAGCTCGAAGCCTTCGAGGGTCCAGACGTAGGCCGGGTTGATGCGGATGTCCGCGCCGGCGATCGCGCGTCCCGGGTAGCCGGTCGTTCCGCTCACGAGCGTGAGGTCGTCGGTCGTCCGCGCCACGTTCACGACCACGCTCGCGCCGAAGGCCGGCCCCGCATGCGGCGTCTCCGCGAAGAGGTCGATCTCCGCTCCCGGGTTGGCGCCGACGTGCCCGTTCGGACTCGCCGGTACGCCCGGATCGTCGACGGCCGGCGTCGCGAGGTCCTCGACGAAGTGGTAGCCCGCCGGCAGGCCCGTGACCGGATCGACGACGGTCCAGTTCTCGAAGGCCCGCGCCACGGCCGCCCGGAAGTCCGCGACGCTCGGCGGCGCCGGCAGCCAGAGGAACTCGTCGCGCAGGGCCTGGTAGTCGCCGTGCTCGATCGAGTAGCGCAGCCCACCGGCGAGCGACCGCTCCAGCCCGTCGACCTCCCGCGGCGCGGCATCCCAGCGCAGCCAGCCCGACGCCCCCTCGGTCACCCGGAAGGCCTCGACGGGTGCCGCCGCGAGCACGACGAGTGCGACGAGTGCGAGCAGGACGTGGCGCGACGCCGATCGGCGGCACAGGCCGCCCCGCCCGCCGCTCGTCGGACGGGCTCGTTGCCCCGCCCGGTCTCCCCTGCATCGATCGCGATCGCCGGCCATGACTCGCGAATCTCCTCCCTTCGCTCCGCCCGGACCCCGTTTCCGACCGCAAAGGCCTGGGACGCCGGGGGTCCCGCCCCGGTTCGCGCGCCCTGTCCGAGTCGCCCGCCCCGGCGTCGCACCCGGGCGGCACGAGGGCCCGTGACTCCGAGGATGCCGCCGCCGAGCAGCACCAGAGCCCGTGACTCCGAGGATGCCGCCGCCGAGCGGCACGAGGGCCCGTGACTCCGACGGTACCGCCGCGGAGCCGCCCGCGAGGCGGTAGACTCGCGCACCGGACGCGCAGCCGCCCAGGAGGCCCTGATGCACTTCGGAATGCTCTCGATCTTCCAGAACTACCGCGGCCATCAGGACGACGGCGAGGTCGTCCGCGGCGAGCTCGCCCTGGCCCGACTCGCGGACGACCTGGGCTACGACTCGTACTGGGCGGTCGAGCACCACTTCTTCGACTACTCGATGTGCCCGGACAACCTGCAGTACCTCGCGCAGGTCGCCGGGATGACCAAACGCGTGAAGCTCGGGACCGGCGCGGTCATCGTCCCCTGGAACGATCCCTATCGCGTCGCCGCGAAGATGGCCCTCTTCGATCAGCAATGCGGCGGGCGCGCGCTGCTCGGCTTCGGGCGCGGTCTCTCGAAGCGCGAGTACGCGGGCTTCGACCTGCCGATGGACGAGGCCCGGGGACGCTTCGACCAGGGAACGGCGCTGATCCTCGAGGCGCTCAACAAGGGCCATTTCGAGGCGGACACGGAGTTCTTCTCGCGCCCGCGCATCGACCTGCGCCCACGTCCGACCCGTGGCTTTGCCGACCGCGTCTACTCGATCGGCGTATCGCCGGACTCCGCGCTGCAGGCGGCCGTGCTCGGCGCCCAGCTCATGTGCCTCGCCCAGCAGCCCTGGGCCGTCTTCCGGCAGATGGCCCTCGAGCCCTTCCAGGAGAAGTGGCGCTCGCTGCGGGACACGCCGCCCCCGCCCCCGCTCTGCGGTCAGCTCATGTTCTGCGACCGCGACGGCGACCGGGCCCGCGAGCTCGGCGCGAAGTACGTGAAGGAGTACTTCTTCACGGTCGTCGAGCACTACGAGATCGCCGGCGCACACTTCAAGGGCACGAAGGGCTACGAGCACTACGGCAACGCCGCGGAGGCGATCCAGGCGATGGGCCTCGACAACATGGCCGAGATGTATGCGAGCGTGAACCTCTATGGCACGCCCGAGGAGATCGTCGAACAGATCCACGAGCAGCGGCGCATCCTCGGCGTCGTGAACGACGTGCTCGTGATGCCGAAATACGGGAGCATGAGCCAGCCCGAGGCCGAGGCGTCGGCCTCGCTCTTCGCCCGGGAGGTGATCCCGCGCCTGCGCACGCCGAGCTAGGCGCGACGCCGATCCGACGCATGACGGAAGGAACCTCGACCGCGGCGAGCGGGCCGCGCGCGCCCGGCGGGCTCGTCGCCCGGACCGTGCCGCTCGGCGACGACGGCGAGACCGTCGTTCGCGAGTCGCCACGCCGCGAAGGCGCGCCGACCCTCCTGCTCCTGCATGGACTCGCCGCGACCGGCGTGCTCAACTGGGGCTCGACGCTCGCAGCGCTCGCCGATCGCTATCACGTCGTCGTCGTCGACCATCGCGGGCATGGCCGCGGTCTCCGCATCCGCGAGCGCTTCCGGCTGGCCGACTGCGCCGACGACGTCGCCGTGATCGCCGACGCGCTCGAGATCCCGTCCTTCGTGCCGGTCGGCTACTCGATGGGCGGACCGATCGCGCAGCTGCTCTGGGAGCGGCATCCCGACCGGGTCGACGGCCTCGTGCTCTGCGCGACCGCCTGCCACTTCGGCGACGACGCCCGCCAGCGCCTCGGGCTGCGGCTCTCACCCGTGCTCGACGCCGCCGGGCGATTCGCGCCGCGACGCGCGCTGCAGCTCGTCGCGAGACGCCTGCTCGCCGAGTGGATCCCCGACGCCGAGGCGCGCGCCCGGGTACTCGACGAGGTCGCCGAGAGCGATCCGATCACGATCGGCCAGGCGGCCTTCGCGATCCTGCGCTTCGACTCCCGGGATTGGATCCATCAGATCGACGTGCCGACCTCGGTCGTGCTGACCGAACGCGACGAGCTCGTGCCGCCGCACGCCCAGCGCGAGATGGCCCGGCGCATTCCCGGCGCCCGCATCCACGCCATCCCCGGCGATCACGGTGTATGCGTGACGGATCCGGCCTGCTTCGAGGCGGCGCTGCTCGAAGCGTGCGGATCGGTCGTCGAACGGGCCGCCGAGCCTCGCGACGACGACGCCCATCCCAGCGGTGGAGCGCCGCGCTAGTCGAAGCGGATACGCGCTCTTCGCGCGACGCCGCTAGTCGCGACGGCCCGCACGCACGGGTCGCATCCGGTAGCGGATCGGCATGCGCTTCACGCCGCCGAGGAAGCTCGATCGCATGCGCTCGAAGGCGCCGGCGAGCTCGATCGACTCGAGGCGCTTCGCGAGCTCCTCGAAGATCACCCGCAGCTCGAGCCGGGCCAGGTTCGCGCCCAGGCAGAAATGCTCGCCGATGCCGAAGCCGATGTGCGGATTCGGTCGCCGGTCGACCCGGAAGACGTCGGGGTCCGCGAAGACGCTCTCGTCGCGGTTGGCCGAGGGATAGAAGAGGCAGAAGGCGTCGCCGCGGCGGATCCGTCGGCCGCGGAGCTCGACGTCCTCGACCGCCGTGCGACAGAACTGGATCACGGGACTCGTCCAGCGCACGATCTCCTCGACCGCCGTCGGCACGAGCGAGGGGTCCGCCCGAAGCTGCGCGAGCTCCCCCGGATTCTCGATCAGCGCGAGCAGGCCGCCGCTCGCCGCGTTGCGCGTCGTCTCGTTGCCGGCGACCACGAGCAGCATGAAGTACGAGAGCAGCTCGAGTCCGGGCATCGGCGCGCCCCGGATCTCCGCCCGCGAAAGCACGCTCACGATGTCGTCGCGCGGCGTCTTGCGGCGATCCTCGGCCAGGGCCGCGAAGTAGGCAAAGAGCTCGTTGCGCGTCTGCTCGAAGGGCGGCACGGCGCCACCCGAGGCAGCGAGCTCGCCGGAGAACTCGGGATCCGCGGAGCCCGCGACGCGATTCGTCCAGGCGAACATGCGCGGCCAGTCCGCACGCGGCACGCCCAGCATGTCGGCCAGCACGCCGAGGGTGAGCGGCGCGGCGAGGTCCGTCACGAAGTCTCCCTCGCGCAGCTCGCCGTCGCCGGCCATCTCGTCGAGCAGCTCGCCCGCGATGCGCCGGACCTCCGGCTCGCGACGGCCGATCGCGCGCGGCGTGAACCAGCCGCTCGCGGCGTTGCGGTAGAGCGTGTGGTCGGGGGGATCCATGTTCAGCAGCTGGCGGATGAAGGTGCGCTCGCCCTCGACCGGCGCGCCGCCCTCGAAGATCGCGAGGCGCGGCGCGTTCACGAAGCGGTTCGGCTGCTTAGACAGCCAGACGATGTCCGCGCGACGCGTGACGGCCCAGAACCCGACGCCATCCGGGAGGTCGAACCAATGGATCGGCGATTCGCGTCGCAGGCGACGCCAGGCGGCGTGGGGGTAGCCCTCGCGCGCGTAGCCGTCAGGTCCGATCACGTCGATCTCGTCGAGGCTCGGGGCGGCGGACATCGGCGCGAGGATAGCCGCCCCGATCCGCCGCGACCCGCGACCGTGGATCCCGTACTCCGACACCGGAGGATGTGGGGCGCGCAGGCGTCGCGTAGAGTCCCGGGTGCGGGAGCGGGGGACGATGTCGGGAGCACGGGCCAGCGAGCACGAGATCGCCGCGTCGGGTTGGCGAGGAACCGATCGACCTGCGCGGGGCGGGCGCGACGGGCTCTCGGCCTGGCTGCGTCGATCGCCCCTGCGTGAATTCGCCCGGCTCCTGCTGCCGGCGCGACATGCGCCGGAGACCGACGACGACTGGCTGCGCGCTCGGATCATGCTCCTCGTCAGCATCGTGGGCGCCGCAGGCCTCTTCGTCGCCATCTTCGTCTCGCCGCCCGCGCCCTCGCCCGCGATCCGCGCGACCAGCTGGATGCTGCTCGCGATGTTCGCCTCCCTGCCCGTGCTCTTCCGCCTCGGGCTCGGCCTCGCTCCGACCCGCAGTCTGCTGCTGCTGGGCATGTGCGTCTACGCGACGCATCTCGCCCTCGCGACGGGTGGACACGATACGGGTGCCCTCTTCGTCGCGATGCAGGTACCGCTCGTCGGCACGCTCGTCGGGGGTCTGCGCGCCGGCGTGGGCTGGAGCCTCGCGCTGGCGGCCGCGTTCTGCGCCGTGGGATGGGCGACCCAGAGCGGGTTCGAGGCGCCCACGCAGCTCGATGCGGACGCCGTGGCGCGATGGAACCTCTGGGCGGCGGCGATCGGGATCGTGCTCGCGCTCGCCATCGCCGCCGCCTACGAGGTGCTCCGCGGCCACCTCGAGCGACGCCTGCGCGAGGAGAAGGCCCAGGCCGAGGCGTTGCGGGCGCGTCAGCACGAGATCGACCGACGCTTCCAGACGGAGCTCCACGCCCTGGTCGAGGAGCGCACCGAAGCACTCGCGGAGTCCCAGCGCGAGCTCCGGCACGTCGAGCGGTTGGCGTCGATCGGCACCTTGGCCGCCGGCATCGCCCATCAGATCAACAACCCCGTCGGCGGGATCCTGCTCGGCGCGCAGGTCGCGCTCGGCCGCGCCCATCAACCGGGGCTCGACCCGGAGTGGCGCGAGACCTTCCGGCAGATCGAGCGCGACGCGCTGCGCTGCGCCCGGATCACCCGCGCGCTGCTGCGCTTCTCCGCGGACGACCGGGCCGAGCAGCGCCGCCAGGATCTCGCGGACATCGTCGAGCTCGCCCTCGACTCCCTGCGCGGCGTCCTGACGTCCCGGGACTTCGAACGACTCGAGGTCGTCCGTCCCGATCGCCCCCTGCCCGTGCATGCCAGCGCGATCGAGCTCGAACAGGTCGTCGTGAACCTCGTTCAGAACGCCGTCGAGGCGACCCGCGACGTCCGCTTCGCCCGCACGGCGATCCGGATCGCGTGTGCGCACGGCGACGCGGAGGTCCGGCTTCGGGTGCAGGACGCGGGCCCCGGCATTCCGGCCGAGCTGCGCACGCGCATCTTCGATCCCTTCTACACGAGTCGCGCCCGGGAGGGCGGAACCGGACTCGGGCTGAGCGTCGTGCACGGCATCGTGCAGAGCCACGGCGGCTCGATCCGGGTCGCCGAGGCCGAGGATGGCGGGGCCGTCTTCGAGGTCTGCCTGCCGATGGCCCGCGAGGCGACGGAGGTGGAGACGCCCGGCTCGGCCGACGACGCGGGGTCGGGGACCGACGCACCCTCTCCTGCGTGTGCGACGGATCAGCCGCCGATACGGGCGGCCCAGCGTTCCGGGGAGGGCTCCGAGCGCTCCGCCGTCGCCGCCCGCCCGTGACACAGGAAGCAGCTCCCGGCCAGCGAGCTCGCGGGGTAGTAGTTGGGGGGCGTGTGGGAGGCGGCGCGCTGGGCCCGCTCGATCCGCTCCACGAAGCGATCGAGGTTCTCGTTCAGGACCGGATGCTGCGAGTCCCGCCCCGGCCGGTCGAGCGCCCGCGCGGCGCCCCGCATCCGCTCGAGCGCACCCTGGACCTGGGTCTGCATCACGGCGGAGTCCAGCTCCTCCGCGCGGTCCAACAGCCGCTCGAGCTGCTCGACCTCGGCGGCCAGCACCCACATCGAGCTGCGCAGCCGGTCCGGGGAGAGGTACTCGAGATCCGCCGGGAAGGGCGTCGCCCGGACCGGCGCGAGTGCGCCGTGGCAGGCCTGGAGAGCGAGGCCGCCGAGTGCGACGACGCCGACGACCGCGAGCGTTCCGATCGAGATCCGCATGCCCCTCCCCCCGCGCGGGTCGCCCGCGCCGCGATGGCCCCAATGGATAGCAGGCGGCCGACGCGCCGGAGACCGCCCGGCGCGACGGCGGAGGGGCTTCGGTCGGATTCCGCGGTCGCGGCGGGCGACGCTGCGAGGCGTTCCACCCCGGGCACGGGGTCGGTCGCCGCGCTAGGCTCGCGCGCCGATGCAACAGCGCGCGAAGGACGCGTCTCGTTCGCGTCCGCCGTCGGCACGCCACTTGCTCATCGAGCGAGGCGTCGGCGCGGATCGGATCGATCGGCGGCTGTGACGCATGGATCGACGGGAGACCGTCGGGAAGGAGGAATGATGTCTCGTGCGAAGTTCGGTAGGGGGTTCGGTCTGCTGGCTCTGGTCACGTCGGTGGTGCTGACGTCGGGCCTGAGCGGCTGCGCTTCCAACTCGCGCCTCGACTCGATCGACCAGCGACTGGACGAGATCGGCCGCCGACTGGATGCGACCGAGGCGAGCGCCCGCTCGGCCGCCGAGAGCGCCGCCGACGCGGCGCGACGCGCCGAGGCCGCCGAGGCGAACGTGCGCGCGGCTCAGGCGCGCGCCGACGAGGCCGCCCGCAAGGCGACGGCCGCGTTCGACAAGACGGTGCACAAGTAGGCCGTACGCAGGACCGCGTAGGCCTTCAGGGAAGCGTTCCGACGGGAGTCGGAACGCCTTCCGCGCGCTGGACCGTCTCCCAGACGAGGTCGAGATCGAGCCGCGGCAGCAGGTCCAGCTGCCGCGGCAGCGCGAGCGCCGCCTCGAAGTGGTTCGGGATGCGGTCGTAGGGATCGGGGTGGGCCTCGAGATAGAGGGTCTGCCCGTCGCTGCCCCACTTGTAGGGCTCGTAGAGGACGGCGACCGGAGTGCCCTTCGGCACCCTTTCGAAGAGCGACTCCATCACGTCGCCGTAGAGCCGCACGCAGCCGTGCGTCGAGCCCCTTCCGATCGACCACTTGACGTTCGTGCCGTGGATCCCGTAGGAGGTCGCGCCGAGCGTCATCCATCGGGTGCCGAGCGGATTGTCGGGCCCGGCCGGCACCTGCGCCGGCAGATGCGGACGCTCCGCCCGGATCGACTTCGGCACGTTCCACACGGGGTCGACCCGCTTCTCGCCGACGCGAAAGCGTGAGACCGGCGTCGGATCCTCCGGATCGCCGACCGCCACCGCCAGCACACGCGGGTCGCCGGCCGAGGTGAAGTCGTAGAGCCGCATCTCGGGCACGTTGATCACGAGGCCCTCGGGCTCGACCGCCGGCAGCACGGCCCGGGTCGGCAGGCGCACGACGCTGCCCGCCGGCGGGATCCAGGGATCGAGCTCGCGGTTGAGGCGGCGGATGCCTTCGAAGCCGAGTCGATGGACGTAGGCCACGTCGTGCAGCGTCTCGCCCGGCTCCACCAGATGCTCGGAGTCGGTCCCGACGAGGGGACGGATCCGCTGCCAGGGCTCGTCCGCACCGAAGGCGGTCGCCTGCGCCCAGCCGGCGGTCGCCGCGAGGATCGCAAGCGCCGCGACGAGCGCGCCCCCCTGCGCGAGCATCCGTCGCGTCGACTCGTGTACGCTCGCCGGGCCCGCCCGCACGCCGCCTCGCCCGGGGAGCCCCCACTGTCCGTCTCGACCTTCCATCGCGCGGGAGCATACGCCGCCCGACCGGTCCCGGCCCTCCTCGCCCCGCTGCTGCTGGTCGGCCTCGCTCTCGCCCCCGCGACCGGCCGCGCCGACGCGGCACCCGAGCCGGACTGGGTGCTCGGCTACGCCGAGGGCGCGCTCGAGACCGCCTACTCGCTCGAGGCCTTCGGGCTCGAGTACCACGACGGGCTGCTCGCCCTCGATGTCGCCGAGCGACCCCCGACGCCGCTCGACGCCCTGCTCCGCCTGATGCTCGACATCGACGGCGTGACCCGCGCGACGATCGCGATCGACGGCACCGTCGTCGCCCGGGCCACCCGACCCGCCGACCTGCCCGCGGAAGCCGACCGCCCGACCGAGGCGGACGCGCCGGCCGAAGCAGCCGGCGAGGCGCCCGACGAAACGTCCGCATCCGGACGCGACGCGCCCGGGCGGACGGAGTCCGCGACCGCGACGGACGCCCCGATCGCGAACGGCCGCCGCGGGGGCGACGGCGACCGGTACGACATCCTCTCGATCCACGAGCTCTTCGACCCCCTGCTCGCCGACCCGCGCTGGCCGCGCTTCGAGTTCGCCCACCTCTGGTACCTCGGCGATCCGGAGCTCGAACGGGTCGGTAGCGTGAGCTTCGGCGAGAGCCTGGCGATCGTGCGCAGCCCGAGACGCGACTGGGGGCGGCTCGAGCTCGGCGTCCAGGGCGGCGTCTTCTCGGTCTTCGACCTCGAAGCCCCCTCCCAGGACCTCGTGAACTCCGACTTCGTCGGCGGCCTCACGCTCACCCATCATCTCGGCGACGTCACCTCGATCCTCCGCCTCTACCACCAGAGCTCGCATCTCGGCGACGAGTACCTGCTGCGCACCGGCGTCGATCGCGTGGGCCTCTCCTTCGAGGTGCTCGATCTGCTCGTCGCCTATCAGATGGGGCGCTGGGGGCGGATCTACGGCGGCGGCGGCGTGATGGTCCATCGCTCGCCAGCGCTCGAACGCGGCATCGTGCAGATGGGCATCGAGCTGACGAGCCCCCTCGCCTTCGCAGGCGGGCATCTGCGGCCGGTCGCCGCCCTCGACCATCAGGTCCGCGCGGAGAGCGACTGGCGCTCGGACTTCTCCTTCGTCGGGGGCGTGCAGGTCGAGCATCCGACGCTGCGCCGCACCCGACTGCGCCTGCTCCTCACGGCCTACAGCGGGCGCTCCCCGAACGGACAGTTCTACGAACGCCGGATCGACACGATCGGCCTGGGCCTCCAGCTCCAGCTCTGACCGATCGCGGGGGCGTCGTACTCGCGCCTAACGTGACCGGGTCGGCGTGCGCAGTCTCGCGACGGCCTGACGCGCGGCCGAGGAGACCCGCAGGTCCTCGTCCCGCTCGCGCGCCCTGAGCACCTCGATCGCCGCGCTGGCGGGCGCGCCGATCCCGCCGAGGGCGGCGGCGGCCTGGGCGCGGGTCGAGGGGTCGGGGTCGTCGAGCAGGGCGATGAGCCGATCGACGGCGGGGGCGGCGGCCTCGCCGAAGCGACCCAGGGCGTAGGCGCCGCTCGCGCGGACGCTCGGGTCCCCGTCCTCGAGCAGCCCGTCGAGCGTCTCGAGCACCGACGCGGGATCGCCCGCGAGCACGCTCGCGACCGCGCGCGCCGCCGCCTGCCGGGTCTGCAGGTCGGGGTGCCTGAGCAGGCGCAGCAGCGTCGGCAGCTCCGCGCGCGCCGCCGGCCCCAGCGTCTCGAGCGCATGGATCGCGGGCAGCCGTGCGGGACCCGAGGTGTCCTCGAGGCGCGGCGCCAACGCGGCGAGCGCCTCGGGCTCCATCCCCCCGACCCGCGCGAGCACGTCCGCCGCCACCCGCCGCATGCGCTCGTCCGGTCCGTCGAGCAGCCGACGCAGCACCGGGATCGCACGCTCGCCCGCCGGGCCGAGCCGGCCGAGGCCGCGCGCCGCCGCGAGACGCACGTTCTCGTCGGGATCCTCGAGCCGCTCGACGAGCAGCGCGACGATCGTCGGGAAGCGCGACGCATGCCGCGCGAGCTCGTCCGCCGCGCCGAGTCGCACGCGCGGTCGCGGATCCCCGAGCAGCGCCTCGAGCGCGGGCAGCATCCGCTCGCCCGCCGGATCCGCCGCGAGCAGCGCCTCCGCCCCCGATCGCCGGACCATGGCGTCCTCGTCGGCCAGACACGACAGGAGGGCCTCGCTCGCGGGCGTCGCCGCCTCGCCGAAGCCGGCCAGCGTCCGCGCCGCCGTGCGCCGGAGCCGCAGCTCAGGGTCGGCGAGGGCCGTGGCGATCGCGCGCACGACCGTGGGCTCGCGGGCGTCGATCAGCCCGAGGGCATGCACCGCCGCGAGTCGCACCTCGACATCCGGATCCGCGACGAGCCCGACGAGAGCGGGCACGGCGGGCTCGGCCGCCCGACCGAGGAAGCCCGTCAGCCGCGCGCCTTCGCGCCGTCGGACGGGATCGGGATCCGCGAGCCAGGGCTCGACCAGCCCGAGCAGGGACGCGGCCCGAACGCCGCGCGACTCGATGGCACGACGCAGATCGATCCGTTCGCGCGCCTCCACCAGCGTCCGCGCGAGCGGGCCGTCGGCGGCGCCGTCGCGGACCTCACGCTCGGTGAGCGCGTCGAGCGCGGGCAGCGCCGACGCGGCATGGGGGCCCACGTCGCCGATGGCCCGGGCGGCGCGCGCCTGCACGGCCAGGTCCCCATGTTCGAGCAGCGCGATCAGCTCGGGCAAGGCCGCGCGCGCGTCGTGCGCGAGCGCCTCGAAGGCGAGACTCGAAGCGCCCGCCACCCGCGCGTCGGGGTCGGCGAGCAGACGGGCCAGCGCCGGCGCGGCCCGGCCCGCTTCGGGGCCCATTCGGGCCAGGGCCGTCGCCATCGCCTGGCGCTCGATCGGCGACGAGGCCTCGAGCCGAGCGCTCAGTCGGTCGACCGCCGGCGATGCCGGCGTGCCGATCGAAGCGAGGGTCTGGGCGGCGATGATCCGAGCGGACTCGTCGGGGGAATCCAGCAGGCCGATCAGGCCCGGCACGGCGGGCGCCGCCGCAGCGCCGAGGCCCGCCACGGCCTTCGCCGCGAGCAAGGCGCCGACGGGATCCGAGCCGGCGTCCACGAGCGGGGTCAGCAGGCGCAGCCCGAGATCGGGCTCGGCCGCGACCGCGCAACGCAGACGATCCGCGAGGCCCGCGCGCCCGGGATCCCGCGCGTCGCGCAGCCGCCGCACCAGCGCGCGCAGGCTGCGCCCGCTCTCGGGGGCGCGCGTCTCACAGCCCGGGACAGAGGCCGCCGCCGGATCGACGTCCGCGGCGGTCGCCCACCCGGCCGCGACGACCGACACCAGCCCCGCCATCACCAGCCACACCCACCCGGTTCCGGGCCGAAGCCGCTCGCCGTTCATGATCCCCCCTGCGCCCGCCGCCACGCGGCACGTCCCCTCCTCGTCGGCTCCCGAGGCGCTTCGATTGACCTCGATCCCATCGCACGGGGGAACGGCCGGGGGCGGACACGCGGAGATGAAAGGAGGTCATGCGGATCGCTCGGCGGGCAGCGCGCGTCGCTGGGACGCACGAGCCCGCGTAGACTCCGCGGCATGGACTACAAGCTCTTCGCGACGGTCTTCGCGACCGTCTTCATCGCCGAGCTCGGCGACAAGACGCAGCTCGCCACGATGCTCTACGCGGCGGACGGGGCGCACCCGAAGTGGACGGTCTTCGCCGCCGCCGCGACGGCCCTCGTCGTCACGACGGCGCTCGGCGTGCTGGCGGGCTCGCTGGTCTCGGAGCTCGTGCCGCCGCGGGTGCTGAAATGGATCGCGGGCGCGGGCTTCATCGCGGTCGGGCTCTGGGTGCTCGTCGCACCCGAGTAGGCCGACGGCGCGCGGGGACGGCCGCCCGGGATCGGGGCGTTCCCCCGACCCCGGGCCGAACGATCATGCCGCGGGCGCGATCCGGTAGCGGATCGGCAGGTGCTTGAGACCGGGCACGAGATTCGAGGCCGTGCGCTCGGACGGCCCCGTGCGCTCGACCGACTCGAGCCGACCCGTCAGCTCCCGGAAGAGCGTGCCGCTCGTCATGCGCGCGAGGTTCGCGCCCAGGCAGAAATGCTCGCCGATGCCGAAGCCGAGATGGCGATTCGGATGACGGCCGAGGTCGAGGGCGTCGGGTCGCTCGAAGACCTCCTCGTCACGATTCGCCGAGGCGTAGAAGAGCACGAGGTGATCGCCCTCGCGGATCTTCTTCCCGCGCAACGTGTAGTCCCGCGAGGCCGTCCGCATCATGTGGTTCACGGGCGTCACGTAGCGGACGATCTCGTCGATCGCGTGCGGCGTGATCCCGGGATCCCTTCGCCAGCGATCGAGCTGGTCGGGGTTGTCCATCAGCACGTCGAGGCCGCCGCCGATCGAGCCGCGGGTCGTCTCGTGTCCCGCCGTGAAGGTGATCAGGCAGTAGCCCATCGTTTCGAGGTCGCCCATCGGCTGCCCGTCGATGCGCGCGTTCGCGATCACCGAGGCGAGGTCGTCGCGCGGCTGCTTTCGCCGCGACTCGATCACCTTCGTGAAGTAGCCCCAGAACTCCGCGAAGAGCGTGCGCATGTTCTCCTGACGGTCTTCGCCGCGCTGGAACTCGGGATCCTCGGAGCCGAAGAGCTCGTTCGTCAGCTTGAGGATGAAGGGCTCGTCGGATTCCGGCACGCCGAGGATGCGGGCGATGATCTTGAGCGGATGGATCGACGCGACCTGCGGGATGAAGTCGCACTCGCCTTCGCGGCCGAGCTCGTCGACGAGATCCCGCGCGGTCTTCTCGACGAGGGGCTGGAGCTTCGCGACGGCACGCGGCGTGAAGTAGGCGCTCGCGATGCCGCGGAACTGACGGTGGTCCGGCGCGTCCATGTTGATGATCGTGCGGATCGGCGGGGCGGCGTTCGCCTCGAGGTCCTGGTTGCGCGCGATCGTCATGCCGGGACCGTTCAGGAAGATCTCGGGCTGCTTCGAGATCTCGACGACGTCGGCGTGCTTCGTGACGGCCCAGAAGGCCGGAAAGCCCTCGGGCTCGAAGTGCTCGAGCGGGGCCTCCCGGCGAAGCCGGGCCCAGGCCTGCCAGGGGTAGCCCTTCCGGCCGTAGGACTGGGGGTCGATCAGGTCGAGCGGGTCGATCGCGGACACGGCGTCTCCTTCGTCGTCATCGTTTCGTGGGCCCGCCCGCAGCGCCTCGCGGCGGTCCCGAATGCAGCTTCGTGCGGGAGGCCAAAGCAGGAATCGTTCCCACGCGAATCGCGAACGAACGATCGTTCAGGTCGGGCAGGCGCGGCATTCTACCCCGTTGCACCGGGAAGCGAGTCATTTCGACACGCAGCCTCGATGACGTGGATCGCCCCTGCCTGGCTAGAACATCGTCTCGGCCCAGGCGCGGGGCGCGTCCGGGGTTCGCCGTTCGCAGGGCGCGGACCTATCGTTGGGCGCCTCACCCCCGGGTCGCGCTCCGGCTCCGAACGGATCGGCCCGCCTGCCCCGCCCGCTCGCGCGCGGGTCGATGGAAGGAAGCCCAGGATGGACGCCGCCGAGGAGGCGCTGGCCCACGCGCAGATCGCCTCGCTGCTCTCGCTCTACTACCAGGCCCTCGACGTCGGCGACTTCGACACGCTCGAGACCGAGGTGATGGCGGAAGACGCGACCTGGCAGGTGATCCAGCTGGCGACGAACGGGCGCGTCGAGGACGAGGCGTCCGGGCGCGACGAGGTGCTCGCCTGGTTCAAGCGCATGCTCTCGGGCGACGTGACCATGAGCGAGGGCACGGTCCGGCACTACATCAACACGCACGTGATCCGCGTCGAGCCGAACGGCCGCGCCGCGCGCTCGACGAGCCATCTACAAGCGGTCGACACGGTCACGATGGCGAACCTCGCCTGCGGCTTCGTCTGGGCCGAGCACGTGAAGACCGAGGTGGGCTGGCGCATCCGACACTACAAGGTCGAAGAGCGCATCACGGACAAGGACATGGAGGCCTTCAAGGCCACCTTCGGTCTCGAGTACGAGTAGCCGTTCCGGGGCGCCGACCGGCCGGCGCCGCCTGCCTCGCGCCCCGGCGATCCGGAGGATCCGACGACATGCCCGAAGCCCCCTTCATCGACACCCTCGCCGAGGCCTACGACGCCGACATCCACACCGCCCATCGCGAGGCGCGGGAGCAGTCGTGGTATGCGCACACGCCGATGGGCTTCGTGTTCCTGCGCTACGAGGACGTGCTCCAGGTGCTGCGCGATCGACGCTTCCGGGAGCTCGGCGCCGACGCCCTGCCGCCGGCCGGGATCGTCGACGGGCCGATCTGGGACTGGTTCCACCAGATCATGTCGAACAAGGAGGGCGAGGATCACGCGCGCCTGCGGCGGCTCGTGTCCCGCGCCTTCACGCCGCGCCGGGTCGAGAGCCTGCGGCCGATGATGCGCACGACGGCGCACGACCTGATCGACCGCTTCGCCCCGGACGGCGCCTGCGAGTTCGTCTCGCAGTTCGCGGCCCCCTACCCGGTGCGCGTGATCAGCGCTCTGATCGGCGTGCCGCCCGAGGACTTCGCGCGCTTCCACGCCTGGAGCCGGGACCTCGCCCTCGCCTTCGGCTCGCGCATCGCCGAGGAGCGCCCGCGCATCGAGGCCGCGCTCGAGAGTCTGAACGCCTACGTCGACGGTCTGCTCGAGCTGCGCGCGAAGGCGCCCCAGGACGACCTGATCTCGGCGCTGCTCGCGGTCGAGGAGTCGGGGGACCGGCTCTCGCGCGAGGAGCTGCGGGCGCTCGTGACCGTGCTGATCTTCGGTGGCCAGGACACGACGCAATGCCAGCTCGCCTGCGCGATCTCGACCTTCATGGACCACCCGGACCAATGGGGTCGGCTCGCCGCCGAGCCTTCGCTCGCGGCCTCCGCCGCCGAGGAGGTGCTCCGCTTCGAGCCCGCCGGCTCGGGCTCGCCGCGCGTCGCGACCGAGGACATCGAGTACAAGGGCCTCCGTCTGCCCGCCGGCACCATCGTCCTGCCCTCGGGCCCCGCCGCGAATCGCGACCCCGCCATGTACCCCGATCCCGATCGCTTCGACATGACGCGCGAGCACGCCGAGCCGATGCTCACCTTCGGTGGTGGCGCGCACTACTGCCTCGGCGCCTCGCTCGCACGCTTCGAGCTGCAGGAGGCGCTCGTGATCCTCGCCCAGCGGCTGCCGAAGCTCGCCCCGGACGGTGAGGCCCGCTGGAGACGGGGCGCGCTGATCCGCGGGCCCGAGACCCTGCCGATCCGATTCGAAGCCTGAGTCGCGGGGCCAGGCCGCGCCCCGCCACCCCGCGCTCATTCCGCCCGTCTCGACGTTAGGCCCCGCCCTTCGCAGGGCCCGCCGAGGCCCGCACGCGCAGGCGAGGCGCAGGCCGCGCGCACGCATGGACGCTCGCGCGCCGACCCGGCTCTCTTTCCCGTCAAGGGCTGCGCGCGACGGGTCGATCGGCTGCGGGAACGTCCTCCGAGGAGTGCACCCGTGATCCTTTCGAATACCGAAGAAGTCCCCGGCCAGTCGATCAGCGCCTTCTACGGCGTCGTCTCCGGCAGCACCGTCCGAACCAAGCACGTCGGCCGCGACCTGATGGCCAGCCTGAAGAACATCTTCGGCGGCGAGCTCAAGGGCTATACCGAGCTGCTGCACGAGGCGCGCGAAGAGGCCATCTCGCGCATGGTCCAGCAGGCCGAGTCCCTCGGCGCCAACGCCGTCGTGAACATCCGCTTCTCGACCAGCTCCGTCGCCCAGGGCGCCGCCGAGCTCTTCGCCTACGGCACCGCGGTCAAGGTCGGCGCCTGATGGAGGAGATGGATCCGGGCCTCATCAATCTCTTCCTCGCCGGCGTGATGCTCCTGCTCGCCTTCGGTATCGGTTCATGGATCGAGAGCCGCCACTTCAAGAGCATCCGACGCCGCGAGGAGGAGCTGAAGCGCCTGCCCGCCGTGACCCTCGAGCGTCTGCCCACGCCCGACGGCTGGGACCACGACCACTCGGGCCTCGTCCACGGTCACGTCGTCGTCTCCGTCGACCACTTCAAGCGCTTCGTCGCCAGCCTGCGCCAGCTCTTCGGCGGACGCATCCAGGCCTACGAGTCGCTCATGGACCGCGGTCGACGCGAGGCCGTCCTGCGTCTCAAGGAGGAGGCCGCGAAGCAGGGCTACCACGCCGTGGTGAACCTGCGCCTCGAGTCGAGCCGCCTCGCCAGCGCCCGCCGCAACGGCAAGGGCACCGCCGGCATCGAGGTCTTCGCCTTCGGCACGGGCATCAAGATGCGGCGGCTCGGCGCCTAGCACGCGCGCCTCGGCGCCGCGCCCCGTGCGCCGGCGTCGGTCGCGCCCGCGCGTCCCGCCCCGCACGATCCCGCCGATGCGCTACGAAGCGAAGCTCCCCGACGACTCGGTCAACGTCTCCGCGGGCTCGCCCCTCGGCGAGGCCGTGTGGCTGCTGGCGGGCGTCGCGGGGCTCGTCCTCGCCCTCACCTTCGCCGTCGCCCTCGCGATCGAGGCACTCGTGCCCTTCGTGCCACCGAGCGCGGAGGTGCGCCTCTTCGGCGCCCTCGGCGAGCACCTGGCCGAGGAGCTCGATGCCGGCGAGGGAGCCGATGCGCGGACGGCGCGGGTGCAGGGCGTGCTCGATCGGCTGGCGGCGCGATGGACCGACTCGCCCTACCCCGGCTTCCACGCGCGCATCGTCGAGGAGCCCGCCCCGAACGCCTTCGCCTTCCCCGGCGGCGCGATCGTCGTGACGAGCGGCCTGCTCGACCGCGTGGAGAACGAGAACGAGCTGGCTTTCGTGCTCGCCCACGAGCTCGGGCATTTCGCCGGCCGGGATCATCTACGCGGCATCGGGCGCGGCATCGCGGTCGGGTCCGTGCTCGCGCTGCTCGGGATCGGGGCCGAGCAGGCGGACGGGCTGGTCGGCGCCCTCGGCACGCTCTCGAGTCGCGGGTTCGACCGGCGGCAGGAGAGCGATGCGGATGCCTTCGGACTCGGACTGCTCGTCGCCGAGTACGGGCACGCGGCGGGGGTGCGCGAGGTCTTCGAGCGGGTGCTGGTCGCGGGGGCCGACGGCGGATCGGGCGACGAGGACGAGGTCGGCTCCGATGTCGAGACGGAGGACGAGGACGACTCGGACGAACACCACGACGTATCGAAGCCCGACGATGCCTCACTCTCTGGCTATTGGTCGACGCATCCGCCGAGCACCGAGCGGACGCGGCGCCTCGAGGCGCGGATCGCGGAGTCGGGCTGGTCGGCCGAGGGCGAGACGACCGACTGGGACTGAGGGGTCGATACCCGACCACCTGCCGGCGCGACGCGGGCGGCGGCCGGGCGCTGCGTACGGAATCATCCCGGCACGTCCTGCAACGGGGGCCGGGAGCGACGGACCGTGAGCGACGCGAACGACTCGAGTGACCCGTCGAGCGAGGGGCCGGCAGCGACCGCCGTGCTACCCGACCCCAAGACCGCGGCCCTGCGCGAGCGCGCCAAGACGCATTTCCCGAGCGTGCTCCTCACGCTCACGAGCATCATCCAGGCGATCGCCCTCGAGACGCTCTGGTCGAGCCTGACGGACGAGGTCGATCGGCTCGGCCTGGCGCACGTCCCGCTCGACACGTGGCTCCAGGCGAGCGCGCTCTTCATCGCGATCGTCGTGCTCTGGGTCTACTACGCGCAGCTCGTCATGCGACTCGTCTGGGTGCCGGGTCTCACGGACTCGCTGGTGCCCTTCCTGCTCGGCATCGGCCAGTTCATCGAGGCCGGCAGCCTCGGGACCGCGGACGTCGCCCTCTGGCTCGCCCCCTTCCCCTTCATCTTCCTCGTGCTCTTCGGCTCGTGGAATCGCACCCTGCGCCGCGCGGCGGAGGAGCCCGAGAACGCGGCCGTCATCCACTCGTTCTTCCCCGACAGCGCCCTCGTTCGACTCGGGCCCGTGCTCGGGTCGGCGGGCGTGATCGGCGTGCTGGCATGCGTGGCGTGGCGATGGCCCGGGACGTCGACCGGGGCGCTCGTCGTGCTGAACGGCCTGCTCTTCGTGCAGCTCGTGCTGCAGCGACGGTACTGGCAGGACTCGGTCGAGCCGCCGTCGCGGCGCGGGGCTCGATGAGTGGATCCGTTCGCGCAAGGCCGATCGCCTCGCCGGGGCGGGGCGTGCGCGCCACGGTCACGGTCACGGTCACGGTCACGGATCGACCGTGCGCGCGGAGCGACCGCAGGTCACGCGCGCGACCGGGCTCGTGCGCACGACCCGGCCGGCCTGCTATGCAACCGCCTACGCAAGGAGGGACGTGCATGCCGCGTCGCACGGTTCGGGTCTCGGTCCTCGCCGCCCTGCTCCTCTCGGGTATCGGGCTCGGCTGCGGTCAGCCCGACCTCTTCTGGACCGACACGAAGAGCGGCACCGTCCATCGCCTCGACCGCCTGGGCCGCCACCATCTCGTCGTGGAAGGACTCTTCAGCCCGCACTCCGTCGCCGTCGATGCGCGCGCGAGCCATCTCTTCGCCGGCAGCCCCGCTCGCCTCGGCAACGCCGCCACCTTCCACGTCCAGCGATCGGATCTCGACGGCAGCAACATCCACCCCGTCTGCTGCGACAACAACACCCACGCGATCGAGGGCCTCGCGGTCGACCCCGAACGCAACCGCCTCTTCATCGCCGAGAACGGCAACGCCGCACCCGGCACGATCTGGCTCGTCGCCCTCGACGGCATTCCTGCCCACGACGGCCAGTACCCGACGCGCACGGCGCTCGAGATCCCCGAGACGCTCCGCGGCGACCCGCGCGGCCTCGCGGTCGATCCCCGGGACGGTCGCCTCTTCTGGGCCGACAGCGAGCACGGCCTGATCGCCTCGCTCGTGCTCGACGCGTCCGGCCAGCCCGAGGTCGACGTCTTCATCGCCGACCGCGTGCAGCCCTACGGCCTCGCGATCGATCCCGTCGCGCGGCATCTCTACTGGACCGAGCAGGGCCCCGGGCATGGACGCATCCGACGCTGCAGTCTCGACGACTGCGATCCCGACTGGGTGCTCGAAACGGACACGCGCCCCTCCGCGGTCCAGATCGATCTCCCGACTGCCTACGTCTACTGGACCGAGCCCGACGCGCGCGACCCGAAGAAGCGCATCCTGCGCCGCGACATCGAGGATCACGGCGAGCACGCCGAGCCCGTCCCCGGCCTCCCCACGAGCGACCATCGGCCGGTCGGGCTGGTGCTGCTGCGACACTGAGGCGCGAGTGTGACCGGCAGCGGCGCGCGCGGGTCGCGGCGAACCGAAGGCCGAAGGAGGAACCGACATGTCGGAGCTGACGCTGGACGATCGGGGTGTGCGCGTGCCCTGCCCGGGCTGCGGGGCGAAGAACCGGATCGCCTGGGCGCGGCTGCACGAGTCGCCGCGCTGCGCGAAATGTCATGCGGCGATCGCGTCGCCGGATGCGCCGGTCGCCGTGCCCTCGGTCGAGGTCTTCGACGCGATGGTCGCGGGGGCGTCGGTTCCCGTGCTCGTCGACTTCTGGGCGACCTGGTGTCCGCCCTGCCGCGCCGTCGCCCCCGAGCTCGAGAAGGTCGCGCGGGCGCGTGCGGGCCGCGCGCTCGTCGCGAAGGTCGACACGGAGGCGATCCCGCCGCTGTCCGCGCGTTACGGCATCCGCTCGATCCCGACGCTCGCGGTCTGGGTCGGGGGGAGGGAGGCGAATCGGGTGGCGGGGGCGATGCCGGCGGCGGAGATCGAGAAGGTGATCGACGGGGCGCGGGGGTGAGGCGCGCGGCGCGCCCTCACGCACGCCGACGGCTCACGCCTACGATCCGGATCGAGACACGCGACGCTTCGCTGCGACCGTTCGGGCGCCGCGGCCTCCACGGCCGAGCGCGCGCATCCCGGCCTCGATCCCGCTCGAGAGCTCCCGGCGAAGCGCCGCCGGCTCGACGACCTCGACGTCCCCGCCCCAGGTAAAGAGATGCCAGGCCATCTCGCGGAGCCCGCCCGCGCGGAAGCGCACGACGAGGGAGCCGTCGGACTCGTCCTCGAGGGTCTGGTCGGGATGGAAGACGTGCTCCCGCGCCTCGGCGGCCACGCGGGGCGTGAAGCGCCAGACGACGTCGATCGGCTCCTCCTGGAAGACGCCGAAGCTCTGGCGCGCGAAGGCGTCGAGGTCGAAGTCCGCGGGCGCGTCGAAGGTCGACTCGAGGGTCTCGACGCGGTCGATGCGCGAGAGGCGGAAGAGCACGACCTGCCGGCGCCGCTCGCTCCAGGCGACGAGGTAATGCCGGCTGCCGTAGAGGAAGCCGAGCGGGCCGACGGTCTGCCAGGCGGCGCGGCCGCCCGCGATCTTGCGATGGCGCAGGTGCACGCGCCGGCCGGTCAGGATCGCATGGCGCAGCTGCTCGAGCAGCGCGTCGTCGACGCGCGGCCGCGGCCCCGCCCGGAAGGCCACGCCCTGCGCCTCGACGATCGCCTCGAGATCCGGGTCGACGTGCACGAGCCAGTCCGGCGGCGAGAGCGCGCGCAGCTTGTGGATCAGACCTTCGAGCTCACGCGCGAGTCGCGCGTTCCCCTCGCGCTCGGCCAGGTCACGCGCCTCCGCGAGCGCGGCCAGCTCCGCTGCCCCGACCCGGAAGAGCCCATTCGTCGCGGGCCGTGATAGTCGCCATCGCTTGCGCCCATCGTCCCCCGTCTCGGACTCGAAGAGCGCCTCGCCGACCGCTCGCCGCACGGAGCCCAGCATCCGCGTTGCCGTCCGCCGCGAGACCCCGAAGCGGGTCATCACGTCGTCGAGGCTCACACCCGCGAAGGAGCCCTGGAGGTCGATCGCCAGCTCGAGGAGCTCCTCGAGCCGGGAGAAGCGGCTGTCGTCGGCCGACATGGGCCCGAATATGGCACAGGCCCGGGGTATTCAAGAGGGCGACGGCACGTTCCCCTGGTGCTCTGACACCGGCCCGCCGTCGACGCCGCACGGCGGGTCGGCTCCAGGGGGACGTGTCGTCACGCCCGATCGAACAGGTCATCCCGATCGAGTCCGCCGCGAACCCGGACCCCGCGACGCCCCGACCGCCCGTGAGGTGGGAGGCGTCCAGTTGCGGCCCGCGACCCCAGCCCCACATGCGCTCCAAGCGCGTTCAGGATGTGCTGGCGGGCTTCTCCTCCTGCTTCCCTCGGAGCGCGGCCGCCACCTCCAGGCGCGCCTCGATCATCGCCTCCATGGCGGCCGTGATGCGCTTCTGGGTCGCGTCCCATTGCGCAGCACCCGTCTCCCGAAGCGCATCGACCTCCTCGCCGAGGGCCGCCCGCGCCTCGTCGGCCCGGGCGAGCGCCTCGTCGAACCGCGCCCGCGCGTCCCCCTCCAGATCCGCGGCCTCGAGACGCGCTCGCTCGAGCTCCCGCTCGGCATCGACGGCTGCCTGCCGGGCCCGCTCGGCCAATGCATCGCGCTGCTCCGCCGCATAACGACGAGCGGCCTCCGTCGCCTCGCTCACCTCCTGCTTCGCGCGGGCCGCCGAGACCGCAGGCCTCTCCTCCGCCTCCCGCTCGCACGCGAGCGACAGCCCGAGGGCCAGCCCCAGAGCGAGCCCCGTCGAAACCATCCCCGATGCCAGAACCTTCATCTCCATACCTCCCTTCGCCCGGGCCCGCGATCCGCTGCACCCGGGATGCTGCACAGCGTGTGCAGAGGGCGTGCCAAGCTGCGGCCTGCCCGCTCTCGGTCGGGCGAATTCGCGGGACGACCGCACAAGGCCTCGTCGACACGACGCCCAGGCGAGCATTGCCCGCATCCCCCTACCCGGGGCCCGAGTGCGCACAGGCGGAGCGCCGGGCGTCTTGCTCTTTGGTGAAGCGACTGGCGATCGCCTCCACGCGACCCGGGTGCAATGTCGATGAGGTCGATTTTGCGACGCTCGAATGTGTCGACGGGTTCAATCGTCGACACGTTCTCGAGCCGATCGGGAACATCCCGCCGGCGGAGCTCGAAGGGATGCACTACGAAAGACCAGAAGAGACCGGCCATGGGGATCGGGCTCATCTCTGCGAGTGTCCGGAGAACTCGGGGCGGCTCGCCTACTGGAGAGGCGTACACGGCGCAGACGGGGGGCGCCGGGTCTTCTCGAGATCGCTATTGCAGCGGTACCACCGCTCTTATAGGAACGGATTGCCCACCATCCGGCGTAGCAACCCTACCCAGGCTCCCTGCGAGATTCTTGCAGAAGTCCAGATTCGGCGTACCTGCGCACCGCGCCAGCGCACTCGCGATCTCTTCGTTGAGCCTCGCCCCGGCTGCAACGACTTTCACCTGAGCCTCGAACTGACTCAGGTACGCCTTGACGGCCCTCTCACAAACGTCCAAGGCCCCGGCGCCCCCGGTCGCCCATGCGCTGCGGTCGGGCTCGAGCCGAGCTTCGACACACGCGTCGAGCAGCACCCCTCTGGTCAATACGTCGCTAACCACGCCGGACACGGCCTGGGCAACATGCTCAGGCATCTCCGACCCGGATTTCGGCATGACGACATTGATCGGTCCGGCCGCGCCACCCGCCGCCACGGATACCGCCAGTCGTGCCGCATTCAACCGCTCCTGCGCGATCGCGACAGCCTTCTTTTGTTTTTCGACCTCTTCCTTCGCTTTCGCGACGACCGCCTCCTGCTTCTCGCGTTCAGCCTTCTTGGCCTCGTCCTTGGAGTCGATCTTCTCCAGGTTCGCCTCTTCGGTCTTCACGGCCGCAGATAGCTCCCCGAGCTTCTCTTCTTCCTGCTTCAGGAGTTGCTGGGCCACCTCGACATCCTTGCCCGCCGACGCAGAAGACGTGGAAAGGACATACGGTTGGCCGCCGCCGCGAATCGGGGCCGTCAGCTGCTCTATGGCGATCATCCCCAACAAGCCATGCTGAAATCGACGAATCTCGGTCCTCACCGCGTTGTCAGACAGAGCTCCATTGGCATTCAGCTGGCAGAGATTGAAGAGCAGATTGCTCTGAGCCTGTGTCACCTGCGTCCGAAACGCGAGCGACATTCCCGCCTCGGCCATCGCGATGGCGAGCTGAGCCGCCACGCCTTTCGTCTCGACGCTCGCCGATCCCGAGCCTGATCTCGTCAGAAAGGCATCCGGACTCTGCTCGATACATGCCTTGAACTTTTCACCTGCCGACCCGACTGGCGCGCTGGCTCTAGTCACCAGCAAGACCCGATCACTCGCATCCAGGGAGACGACCCTACCAGCTTGCCCTGACATCCCATCGAATCGAACGACCGAACACCCCGCCAGCATCACCGAGCTCAACAACAGAAGCGTTGCCAAACCCGCAATGCCCGCATGAACTTTCATCCCAGTCGCCTCCAACGGACGAGCCGTGCGACGCCGTGGCCAGACTCGACCGCTCACAAGTAACGCATGCCACTCGGCTCCTCGAAGGAGCCGAGGCTTCAGCCGGATAGACGGCAAGCGCATCAATTACGCTGCTCGTTCACCAGGATGAAGACACTCTCTACGCCGCATCCAAGGCTCACAATTTCTTGAAAATTAGTCAATGATAGTTATTGGCCTACCATGGTCCGTTCAGAGGCCTCCGATGCGGCCGCGCCAGGCTATTCGAACCACCCGCCTCTGGCACAAAGTCCCAGCCCACCGACGCATGGACCAAGTCACGGTTGCCGCGGGTCGAGGTCCCAACAAGCCAGCTTGCGGCGAGTACTCACGATGATCGGCGGCGACCGAGTCAGCAGCGGCTGAAATGCGGATACGTCCGCCGTTCACGATGGATTCGAGGCGGCGGGAAGCCTCCATCCCACCTACTCCGCATCGAACACGAAGGGTGCCAAACAAATCCCTTGCACCCCTCCCGCCCCGCCATTTTCCCCAAGAAACGCCAACATCTCTTCCTGCCTGGGCTGCCCAAACGCCAACCGGTAGAGCGCCAGACCACGCTTGAGTCGCTTGAGCTGCCCCACCTCGCGGCTCATCAACAGCATGGGCACCCGTCGCTCGACCCGGGCCGCCCCCTGCCCTTCCCCCTCGTAGATCCAATACAGGATCAGCCCGCCAACCTGGTCCTCGACCTGCTCCGCCGCCGCCCCGAAGAGCACGTCCCACGGATCCCCATGTCCGGCCCATCTTCCGCGCAACCCGGCCAGCCCCACGTCCGCAGCGACATTCCTCCGGACCGCATGCCCCTTGAAGCGCTGGATCCGCCCCTCCCGCTGCTCGAGATAGACGGGATTGGAGGGAAGATTCCAGTGGTAGAGGGCATGGCAGTAGCAATGGAAGTCGAGACCTTCCTGGCCGATCGCCGTGCTCGCCAGGATGAACGGCGGGAAGGGCGAGTTGAAGGCCTGCCGGACGCTGCCGGCGCGGGCGAGCACCTCGCCGCTGTCGTCCTTGAGCTCGCCGAAGCGGAGCGCGAAGCGAGTGCGCAGGTGGAACCGCTTGAAATCGACCCGACTCTCGACCGAGTCGACGCGAATCTCATCGACGCCGACACGCGAGGTCCGCATCCCGAGCGCCTCGGCCGCCGCCTCAGCCACGTCCCGTAGCGCGACGACGTCGTCCCGTCCGGCATGCCCGTTGGCCTCGCGCAGGACGTGCAAGTACTCGTCAAGGACGGCCTGGAGGCTCCCCGCGATCGAGTAATCGACGACATGTCGCCAGTACGGTGCGTCGAGCTCCCGACCGCGAATCATCGCCATGGCCGTTGGCTGATTGAAGAGCGAGCGAAGCCCTTCGGCGAGGGCGGCAGCCGCGGCTAGCGCGTCGTCGGAGCCGAACGCTTCGGCAGACGCGAGCCGCCCGAGCGCCCGGAGCGCGCAGGCACCGGGCCCCCCGAGCGCGATCTCCGTCAATACGTCGATCAGGTCCTCAGGCGCCGCGCCGAGAAGCGAGTCCGCGAGAGCCAGCTCGCCCCGATCGCGCAACCTCGGGACGCCCATCCGATCAGCCGGATTTCGCTTCAACAGCCGGCACATAGCCAACGAGTTCGAATGCGATTTCGATGGTGAGCCCGCAGGGACTCGAACCCTGGACCGTGAGATTAAAAGTCTCCTGCTCTACCGACTGAGCTACGGGCCCGGACGTTGGATACCACCGGCCCCCTCCCCCGTCGACCGACCCCGCCCGCCCGACGCCGCCCCCCCACTCCCTTCCAACCCGTCCCCGCCCGCCCCATCCAATCCCATCCCGCCCCGACTTTCGCCTTTCTGTTGCTTTTCGCTTTTCGTTCGCCTAGGCTGCCACAGTCGACCCCGCCCCCTCCGCAACGGAGCTACAGGAGACCTGGCCATGAGCGAATCCCCGACGACCTCCACCCCCGAGCTCGCTTCCTCCTCTTCCTCTTCAGACCTCACCTTCGACCCCACGCTCGATGCCGGCACGGGCCCCGCCCTCGACGCCGAGCCTCCCCGACAGACCCGTACCCTCACGAACTCCCCCGGCTGCGTGCCCGCGCGACGGGCGGCGGCGCGCGCGCGCGGGGCCATGCGGACCGTTCGCGTGGATGCCTGGGCCGTGCCGGCGTCGGTGAGCTGGTCGCGGACGCGTCGGACCGTGCGGAAGGTGGCGCGGACGCCGCGCGGCGCGGACTGGGCGCTTCCCTTCTAGCCCTCGCACGCGTCCCCACGGCGACGGCGAAGTAGAAGCGCCCGAACGAGACGCTCGGACGGGCCGCGCGACCGGTTTCCCCCCGCGCGCGGTGCGTCCGAGCGGACTTCGGCCCGACCGACGCGACGAGCGCCTAACGCGCCTAGCGCGACGAAGCCGGCGCCACGTCCAGCAGGATCCCCGAGTGATCACTCCCCGGGATGTCCAGCACGCGGAAGCTCGAGACCTCGAGCCCCGCGACGAGCGCGTGGTCGATCCGGAACAAGCGCCGGCTCTCCGCACTCGGTCCCCAGGTCGGCTCGACCCGCCGCCCCTGCCGCCTTGCCACCTGCACGGCCCCGTCCTCGAAGCGCCGCATCATGCGCCGATAGAGGGGCCAGCTCGGGGTCGCGTTGTAGTCGCCGACGATCGCGCGCGTGTCGCTCGGGTTCTCGGCGAAGTAGCGCTCTAGCCCGCGCACCTGCCGCCATCGCACGAGCGGCGGCGGGAACGGCCGCATCGCGTGCGGCGCCTGGAAGTGCACGTTCACGAGGTCGAGCGTGCGCTCGAGGCCCGGCCAGTCCCCGGGATCGAGCACGGCCCGCCGCGCGTCACGGAAATGCAGGGGGATGCGCTCGACCTTGGCGGGCCGCCGAAGCGCGATGCCCATGCCGTGATAGGCGGAGTCCGGCTCGAGGCGGCCGTAGGGGAGCTCGCTCGAGATGGCCTCGGCGTTCTCGAAGCCGAGCTCCTGGGCGGCGAAGACGTCGACCTCGTACTCGCGAATCAGATCGACGAGCGCGTCGGCATCCGCCCGCCCGTACCAGAGATTCCCCGAGAAGATCCGAACCGATCCCGCCACGCGGCACTCCCGCCCGATCGCACGGCCGGCCCGCAATCGGCCGACCCGCAGAGGCCGTCTCCCCGACCCCGGCGCGTCTCATCGACCGCCAGAAGCCCCGGATCAACCCCTCTCTCAGGCAAAGTGCCCACCCCACCCCGACCGGGGTCCCGAAACGCAAAGGCCGGAACAGACGGCCCGAACGGAGCCCCGCCGCCCCGACCGCGCCCCCCGGCAAGGCGCCAGAGCCCGGCGATTCGCGCTTGGGGTGAAATAGAGCGGAGCAGAGCCCGTCTCCGCCCTGGCGACCTGCGATTCGCCGACGCCCGCGACGCCCCTCCGCCCGAGACGGCGGCGAGCCATTCACCCCGAGCGCGAATCGCCGGGATCGGCTCCCAGCAAGGCCCCGCAGCGCCCGAACGAGCACCTAGCTCCGCTCAGCCGAAGAGCTCCCGCACGATGATCGTCTCTTCCCGCCCCGGCCCGACGGACAAGAGCGCCGCCGGCACCTCGGTCAGCGCCTCGATCCGCTCGATGTACCGCCGCGCGTTCGCGGGCAGCTGGTCGATCGAGGTCATGCCACGCAGGTCTTCCGACCAGCCGGGCAAGGTCTCGTAGATCGGCTTCGCCCGCTCGGCCTCGGCGAGGGTCATGGGGAAGTCTTCCGTGATCTTGCCGTCGATGTCGTAGGCCGTGCAGATCTTGAGCTCGTCGAAGCCGCTCAGGATGTCGAGCTTGTTGATCGCGAGATCGGTCAGCCCGTTCACGGTCACGGCCTCACGCAGCAGCACCGCGTCGAGCCAGCCGCATCGGCGCGGTCGCCCCGTCGTCGCCCCGAACTCGGCACCCGCTCGCCGCAGCTCCTCGCCGACCTCGTCCTCGAGCTCGGTCGGAAACGGACCGGAGCCGACGCGGGTCGTGTAGGCCTTCGTGATGCCGATGACGCGATCGATCTTCGTCGGGCCGACACCGCTGCCCGTGCAGACGGCGCCGGCGACGCAGTTGCTCGAGGTGACGAAGGGGTACGTCCCGTGGTCGATGTCGAGGAAGGTGCCCTGGGCGCCCTCGAAGAGGACGTTCTTGCCGGCGCGGAGCGCGCGGTCGAGGACGCGGCTCGTGTGGTCCATGTAGGGCTCGAGCTGGCGGCCCCACTCGACGCATTGCGCGTAGAGCGCATCGACGTCGATCGGCTGCCAGTCGTGGACCTTCGTGAGCTCGACGTTCTTCTGCTCGGCGATCCGCTCGAGCTTGCCCCGCAGCTCGTCGGTCTGGCGGAGGTCGGCGACGCGGATGCCGCGGCGGGCGACCTTGTCCTCGTAGCAGGGGCCGATCCCGCGGCCGGTCGTGCCGATCTTGCCCTTGCCCGCCCGCTCCTCGCGCGCCGCGTCGAGCGCCGTGTGCCAGGGCAGGATGACGTGGGCGCGACCGGAGACGCGCAGGCGCGAGGGATCCTTCAGGATGCCCCGGGCCTCGAGCTTGCGGATCTCGCCCAGCAGGATCGCGGGGTCGACGACGACGCCGGGCCCGATCAGGTTGATCGAGCCGTCGTGGAGGATGCCGGAGGGCACCACGTGCAGGATCGTCGTCTCGCCCTCGACGACGAGGGTATGGCCGGCGTTGTTGCCGCCCTGGAAGCGGGCGACGAGGTCCGCGCGCGGACCGAGCCAGTCGACGATCTTGCCCTTGCCTTCGTCGCCCCATTGGGCGCCGACTGCGACGACGGTTGCCATGTTCAGAGCTCCAGGAGCTGCACGGCGATCATGTTCTCCGCATCGCGCAGCGCTGCCAGCACGGATTCGTCCGGGTGCTGGTCGACGTTGACGAGCATGCAGGCCTCTCCGCGGGACTCGTGGAGGGCGAGCTGCATGCGCGAGATGTTGACGCCGGCGTTGCCGAGCAGCGTGCCGACGTGTCCGACCACGCCCGCCTGGTCGTGGTTGTGGATGAGCAGGGTGCAGCCTTCCGGGATCGCCTCGAGCATGAAGTCGTCGATCCGGACGATGCGCGGCTGGTCGCCGTGGAAGATCGCGCCGGCGACGAGCCGGTCGACGACGCCCTTGACGCGTACGGTCACGGAGGAGGCGAAGTCCGTCGCGCGGGCGACCTTCGACTCGATGACCTTGATGCCGATCTCCTGGGCGATGTGCGAGGCGTTCACGAGGTTCACGTGCTCGCGCACGGGGGAGAGGATCCCCTTCAGCACGGCGATCGTGACCGGGGCGACCTTCAGGTTCGCGATCGCGCCCGAGTACTCGACCTCGACGACGTCGACGCGGCCCTGGGCGAGCTGACCCTGGAAGGCGCCGAGCTTCTCGCCGAGCGAGATGTAGGGGCCGAGCTCGGCCATCTGCTCGGGGGAGACGGTCGGGACGTTGACCGAGTTGCGGACCTCGCCCTTCAAGAGGAAGTCGCGGATCTGCTCGGCGACGGCGATCGAGACGTTGATCTGGGCCTGCTCGGTCGAGGCGCCGAGATGCGGCGTGCAGATCACGTTCGGATGGTTGACGAGGGGATGGTCCGCGGGCGGCGGCTCCTCGACGAAGACGTCGAGGCCGGCGCCGCCGACCTGGCCGGACTCGAGCGCGGCGAGCAGCGCCTTCTCGTCGACGATCCCACCGCGGGCGGCGTTGATGACGAGCAGGCCCTTCTTGGCCTGACCGAACTGCTTGGCGCCGAGGATGCCGGTCGTCTCCTTGGTCTTCGGAACGTGGACCGTCACGACGTCGGCGCGGCTCATCAGCTCGTCGAGGGAGACGCGCTCGACCTCGAGGCGCGAAGCCGCCTCGGCCGTGAGGTAGGGGTCGTGCACGATCACCTTCATGCCGAGGCCCTTGGCGCGGGAGACGACGAAGCGGCCGATGTTGCCCGCGCCGAGCACGCCGAGCGTGCGGTTGTAGAGCTCCATGCCCTGGAACTTCTTCTTCTCCCACTTGCCGGCCTTCATGGAGGCGGTGGCCTGGGGGATGTGCCGGGCGAGGGAGACCATGAGCGCGATCGCGTGCTCGGCCGTCGTGATGTTGTTGCCCTCGGGCGTGTTCACGACGACGACGCCTCGCTTCGTGGCGACGGGGACGTCGACGTTGTCGACGCCGATGCCGGCGCGGCCGACGATGCGCAGCTTCTGGCCGGCCTCGAGGACGTCGCGGGTCACCTTCGTGTTCGAGCGGATCACGAGGGCGTCGACGTCGGCCACCGCCTTCAGCAGCTCGTCGGGGGCGAGGCCCGGGCGGTTGATGACCTCGAGGCCCTGGGCCTGCTCGAGGACGGTCAGGCCCTGCTCGGCCAGCGAATCGGAAACGAGGACTTTCGGCACCTTCGTTCTCTCCTGCGACCCGGGTTCGTGCGTTCCCTGCTTCGTTCGTTCGTTGCGGTCGGCCGCGCTCGCCAGCCCGCGTGCATTGCGTCGCCGCGCGCGCCCGCTCCGGCGCGCGGGACCCGCTCGGGCGTGACGCGCCCTCGCGCCTCGCACACGCCGTCCACGCCACGCGGACTCAGACTTTCGGCAGGACCGGTTCTCCGTCGGGCGCCCGTCGGGGTTCGGGGCGATTCGGCCGGTGTCGACCCGCTAAATGGGCGACACGAAAACGGAATCCAACCGGTGCCGGAGTGTGGCGGAGGGGCTTGGCGAAGTCAACGGGACGGGGCGGCGTGCTACGGTGCGCGACCGATTCTCCACCCGATCGCCCCCGTCGTCGCGTCGTCGGCCCGCCCCGTCGCGGGCGGCGGCCGGAGCCCGCCCGATGGCCCTGCGGCCCGTCCTGCCCCCGAAGCTCGCCATCAAGCCTCGCGGCCCCCTCGACGGCCGGGTCTCGGTCCCGGGCAGCAAGAGCATCACGAACCGGGTGCTGCTGCTGGCGGCGCTGGCCGAGGGCGAGAGCCGGCTCCGGGGCGGGCTCGAGTCCGACGACACGGTCGTGATGCGCGCGGCGCTGCGCGCCATGGGCATCGGGCTGGAGACGGCGAAGGATCCCGAGGACACGGCGGGCACCGGCGAGATCTGGACCGTGCGCGGCCGCGGCGGGCGCTTCGAGCCGCCGGATCACGCCCTCGACTGTGGCAACTCCGGGACGACCGTCCGCTTCCTGACGGCCGCCCTCACCCTCGCCTCGGGACCGATCGTCGTCGACGGCAACGCGCGCATGCGCGAGCGACCGATCTCGGACCTCGTGACCGCGCTGCGCGCCCTCGGCGCCGGGCTCACGGTCGAGGGCCGGAACGACTGCCCGCCCGTCCGCGTGCACGGCGGCGGCCTGCCCGGCGGCCCGGCCACGATCGACGGGAGCCGCTCGAGCCAATACGTGTCGGCCGTCCTCCAGGCGGCCCCCTACGCGGACCGCGACGTCGAGCTCCGCTTCAAGGAGGGCGTCGTCGTCTCGCGCCCCTACATCGACCTCACGATCGAGGTCATGCGCGACTTCGGCGCCGAGGTCGAGTGGCGCGGCGCGCCGGCCGACGAGCATCTCTTCGTGCGCGCCGGCAAGACCTACGCGGCCCGCGACTACACGATCGAGCCCGATGCGTCGTCGGCCGCCTATCCCTTCTGCGCGGCCGCGATCGCGGGCGGTCGTGTGACGGTCGCGGGCATCCCCGAGCGCTCGCAGCAGGCGGACTTCAAGATCCTCGGCCTGCTCGAGCGAATGGGCTGTGGTGTCGAGCGCGAGGGCGATCGCGTGACCGTCGTGGGATCGGCGCGGCCGCTGCGCAGTCTCGGCGAGATCGACATGAACGACTTCCCGGACGCGGTGCTCGCCTACGCCGTGGTCGCGCTCTTCGCCGACGGTCCGACGACGATCCGCAACGTCGCGAACCTGCGCATCAAGGAGACGGATCGCCTCGCCGCCCTCGAGACCGAGCTGCGCCGGCTCGGCGCCCGCGCCGAGGCCGGCCCCGACTGGCTGCGCATCGAGCCCGGCCCCCTGCGCGGCGCCGAGATCGAGACCTACGACGACCATCGCATGGCCATGTCCTTCGCCCTCGCCGGCCTGCGCGTGCCCGACGTCGTGATCCTCGACCCGGCCTGCGTCTCGAAGACCTGGCCCGGCTACTTCGACGCCCTCACCGCCCTCTAGCCCCGCCGCGCAGCGGATCCGACCGGCCGGGTTGACACCCCGGGATGCGTGCTGACCCCTTCGCGCGTCCCGGACGGCGGCCCGAAGGAGGCCACCCGCCGGGGTCCGAGCCGGATGGATGCCATCCGGGACAAGCTGGAGGAAACGAGTCATGCCGAGCCATCAGGTCCACCGCCCGTCCGTGCGCAGCCCGCTGTCCGGTCTTCTGGACGAGCTGCGGCGCGAGCTGCACGCCCCCTTCTTCGGCCCCCTGCTCTCCCGCGAAGCCGCCTATCAAGGCACCCGCGGCGTCTTCCCGCCCGTCAATCTCTACGAGGAAGGCGACGCCTACGTCCTGACCGCCGAGCTCCCCGGCGTCGCCCCCGACGCGATCGACGTGTCGATCGAGGGCTCGACGATCACCCTCTCCGGCGAGCGCAAGATCGAGTACGCCACCGGCGAAGGCACCGCGGTCCATCGCCGCGAGCGCCAGTCGGGCACCTTCCGACGCGCCTTCGAGCTGCCGCGCGAGATCGACCTCGACGGTGCGAAGGCCTCGCACAAGAACGGTGTCCTCACGCTGCGCCTGCCGAAGGCGGCCAAGGCGCGACCGCGCCAGGTCACGATCGAGACGGCCTGAACGGGGCCGATCGCAGCGAACGACGAACGACGAGGTGAGCCCGCTCCGCGATCCGAGGCGACGCGCGAGCCGGCCGCCAGGAGGAACGAGCCATGAGCAACGAACAGAGCCGTGAGATCGAGCCGCGCGCGAAGAGCGAGCTCGTCACCGAGGACACCCGACCGGGCTTCGTGTTCCGGCCCGACGTCGACATCCTCGAGCGACCCGACGCCTACGTGATCCACGCGGATCTGCCGGGCGTGGCCGAGGACGCGGTCGACATCCATCTCGACAAGGGCGTGTTGACCCTCGACGCGCGCTTCGCCGAGGAGGCGGGCGAGCGGCGTCCGGTCCACGTCGAGTACCGCGCCGGCGGCTACCACCGCGAGTTCCGCATCTCCGAGGACGTCGACCCGACCCGCGTCGCCGCGAAGATGAAGGACGGCGTGCTCGAGCTGCTGCTGCCGAAGACGGCGGAGCGCCAGCCGCGCCGCATCACGGTCGAGGCGGCGTAGGCCGATCGGCTCGGGCCGCCGCGCGAGCACGCGGCCCGGGCGAGCCGACTCCTACACACCGACACCCCACACCCCGCCCGCTCGCGTACGGTCCCACGCGAGCGGGCCCAGGCCCGGCGAAGCCCCGCTTCGCCGGGCCTGTCTTTTCGCGAACCGGTCCGCGCGCAGCCCCGATCGGGATCCGACCGTCTATACTGCCGCCCGGAAGACGCCCCCCCGCCCCCGCGTCCATCCGAGGTCCGCCTTCCATGCCCGCCCCGCCCCCCGCGTCGCCCCTCTTCGAGGCGCATCGCCACGGTCAGTCGATCTGGCTCGACAACATCAGCCGCGAGCTGCTGCTCTCCGGCGAGCTGCGCCGATGGGTCGAGCGCGAAGGCATCCGCGGCGTCACGTCGAACCCCGCGATCTTCGAGAAGGCAATCGCCAAGTCGAGCGACTACGACCCCGCGACCCGCGCCCTCGTCGCGCAGGGCGCGGGAGACGCCCTCGACGTCTTCGAGCGCCTCGCCGTGCAGGACATCCAGCTCGGCTGCGACGTCCTGCGCCCGGTCTGGGAGTCGTCGGAGGGCCGCGACGGCTTCGTCTCCCTCGAGGTCTCGCCGCATCTCGCCCACGACACGGCCGGCACGATCGCCGAGGCCCATCGCCTGGCCGCCGCCGTCGCCCGCGACAACCTGATGATCAAGGTCCCGGCGACGAAGGCGGGCATCCCCGCGATCGAGCGTCTGATCGCCGACGGCATCCACGTGAACGTGACGCTCCTCTTCGCCGTCGGCGCCTACGAGGCGGTCCACGACGCCTATCAGAGCGGCCTCGAGGCCCGGGTCGCCCGGGGCGAGCCGATCTCGCACATCGCGAGCGTCGCCAGCTTCTTCGTCTCGCGCATCGACGCCGCCGTCGGCGCCCGCATCGCCAAAGCCCTCGAGCGGTCGTCCGATGCCGCCCGGGCCGAGCGCCTGCGCGCCCTCGATGCGAAGGTCGCGATCGCGAATGCGAAGCTCGCCTACGCGCGCTTCCTCGAGATGCTGGCCGACCCGCGCTGGCGCGCGCTCGAGGCCGCCGGCGCCCAGCCCCAGCGCATGCTGTGGGCGAGCACGGGGACGAAGGACCCCGCCCTCCCCCGCACCCTCTACGTCGACAACCTGATCGGCCGGCACACGGTCAACACGCTCCCCGATGCGACCCTCGCGGCCTTCCGCGAGGAGGGCGTCGTCGCCGACGCGCTCGGCCAGGATCCCCTGCGGTTGAAGGAGGAGGCGCGCGAGGTCCTCGATGCCCTCGCCGCCGCCGAGATCTCCCTCGAAGAGATCACGGAGGAGCTTCTCGCAAAGGGCTGCACGCTCTTCGAGGACGCCTTCGACGGGCTGCTGCTCTCGGTCGAGACGAAGCGGCAGGCGCTGCTGGGCGATGCGCTGCCGCGTACGCGGGAGGCGCTCGGCGCCGCGGCGGAAGACGTCGCGAGCGCGCGCGCGGCGTGGCAGAAGGAAGGACGCACGCGACGGCTCTGGAGTCGGGATGCGGCGATCTTCTCGAACGCGGACGAGGCGCGCTGGATGGGCTGGCTCGATCTGCCGACGGCGGTGCCCGAGGTCGCGATCGGGAGTGCTTCGCTTCGCGAGGCCGTGCGACGGCATCCGGCGGGCACGGCGGTCGTGATCGGCATGGGCGGTTCGAGCCTCTGGCCCGACGTGCTCGCCCGCACCTTCGGCGACGCAAAGGGGGGGCCGGAGCGGCCGACGCGGCGACTTCGCATCCTCGACTCGACGGTGCCCGACGCGGTCGAGGCCGCGCTCGCGGCGCTCGACCTCGAGGACTGTCTCTTCTTCGTGTCGTCGAAGTCGGGCTCGACGATCGAGCCGAATGCCCTCTTCGAGCTCGTCCACGCCCGCCTTGCCGAGCGCGTGGGCGCGGCCGCCGCGGGCCGACACTTCGTCGCGATCACCGACCCCGGCAGCGCCCTCGAACGCCGCGCCGCCGAGCTCGGCTTCCTCGGTACGGCGCTCGGACGCCCCGACGTCGGCGGACGCTTCTCGGCGCTCTCACCCTTCGGCCTGCTGCCGGCGGAGGCGATGGGGCTCGACCCCGAGGCCCTGCTGCTGCGCGCGCGGACGATGGCCGCCGCCTGTGCGCCCTTCGTACCCCCGGATCGCAATCCCGGCGTCGGCCTCGGCCTCGCCCTCGGCGCCCTCGCCCGACGTGGACGCGACAAGGTCACGATCACGACCTCCCCCGAGCTCGCCTCCTTCACGGACTGGATCGAGCAGCTGCTGGCGGAGTCGACGGGCAAGCAGGGCCAGGGCCTCGTGCCGATCGCGGGCGAGCGGCTCGACGCGCCCGACCGTTATGCCGACGATCGAGTCTTCGTCGACCTCGCCCTCGACGGCGATACGACGGAGGCCACGCGGGCGAAGCAGCTCGACGCACTCGCGGGTGCGGGCCATCCCGTCATCCGGATCGCGATCGCCGAGCGGCGGGACCTCGCACAGGAGGTCTTCCGCTGGGAGATCGCGACGGCCGTCGCGGGAGCGCTGCTCGGCGTGAACCCCTTCGATCAGCCGGACGTCGAGGCCGCGAAGATCGCGGCGCGTGAGCGGATGGCGAAGGCCGGCAAGGACGGATCGACCTCGGGGCTCGAGGCGGGCCTCGAGGCCGAGGGCCAGCGTCTCGTGGCGGCCCCCGCCCTCGCTCGCGCCGGCGCCGCGAAGGCCGGCGACCCGCAGGCCCTCTTCCGCACGCTCTTCGCGAGCCTCGCGCCCGGCGACACATTCGCGATCAACGTCTTCCTCCCCGACGAGCCCGCGGTGCGCGAGCCCCTCGAGCGGCTACGCGAGACGATCGGTCGCGCGAAGCACGTCGCCACGACCCTCGACTTCGGCCCCCGCTACCTCCACTCGACGGGGCAGCTCCAGAAGGGCGGCCCCGCCCGGCTGGCCGGCCTGCATCTCTGGCAGCGCGCTGCCGCCCGCAAGCAGCCCGCCCTCGCGATCCCGGGGCTCGGCGGCGACTTCGACACCCTCGCGGAGGCGCAGGCGGCGGGCGACTTCGCCGTGCTCGCCGAGCGTGGCCGGCGGATGCTGGGCATCGACGTCGGGGCGGAGCCTTCGGCGGCGATCGCGCAGCTCCTGCGATGGGCCGAGGAGGCTCTGGCCTAATATGCGGAACGGATCCGACTCCTCCGGGCGGGCGAAAGCGCCGAGCGGCACACCCGCCGCGGCCGCCGAGGCGGCGCTCGACTGGGTGCAGGAGGGCATGACGCTCGGACTCGGCACGGGTCGCGCCGCATCGGCCTTCGTCGAGGCGCTCGGCGCGCGCGTCGCCGACGGCCTGCGCGTGACGGGCGTCGCGACGAGCGAGGCGACCGCGGCCCTCGCACGCAGGCTCGACATCCCGCTCGTCGGCCTCGAGGACGTCGAGCGGCTCGACGTCACCTTCGACGGCGCCGACGAGGTCGACCCCGAACTCGACCTGATCAAGGGCTACGGCGCGGCGATGGTGCGCGAGAAGATCGTCGCCGCGAGCTCCGCCCGGCTCGTGATCCTGGTCGGGCCCGAGAAGCTCGTCGCCCGCCTCGGCGAGCGCGGTCGGCTGCCGATCGAGGTCGTGCCCATGGCGATCCCCCTCGCCCGCCGCGAGCTCGCGAAGCTCGGCCTCGACGCGGCCGTCCGCCTCGACGAGCGGGGCGAGCCCGTCGTGACGGACAACGGCAACCTCGTGCTCGATGCAAAGCTCGTCCCGCCGCTCGACGCGCGTGCGCTCGAGTGCGCGATCGTGGCGGTTCCGGGGGTGCTCGGGACGGGCTTCTTCCTGGGCCTCGCCGATGCCGTCGTGATCGGCGACGAGGCGGGCGGGGTCGAGATCCGGCGCCGCACGGGCTGAGACGTGGACCGAAGATTTCTCCTGGCCGGTCGCGATCCGGCCGCGGCATCCCACCGACGTCTCGCCTACGCCTACATGGCATACCTCGCCTCGTGCGCCCCACATCGCTCGACCGCCCGCGTCCCGATCCGCCCGAAGTAGCACTCTGCCAGCCAGCCCCGGACCGTCCGCACCCGCCACGGAAAACACCGCCGCGCCAAGACCTCCCGAACCGAGAGCGACCGCTCGGTGATGCCAACGGCCTTCGCCGGCGTCCCCCGCCTCCGGTTCTCCGACCGATCCTTCACGTAGTTCCGCCACACGCTCCAGATCGCCAACCGATACAACGCCGACTGCCTCCGCTTCGAGAACGCAATCGTCTCCCGCTTGTGGTTCGCACTCGAGTGCCGGATCAGCAGATCCGACAGGTTCACCGCGAAGAGCGGGTTCTTCGTCGTCCGCGCCACCTTCGAGCTCGTCTGCTCGTGGATGAAAGTCCGGTCCCGGAGCCTCCGGATCGCTCGCGGATACGCCTGGTGCTCGTCGCTCCGAAGCACGACGCATCCACCCGGTGGCACAACCCGCCGCAACAGCTCCTCCACCCGCTTCCGCGTCGCCTGGGGATCCGGCCGGCCATAGCGCTTCTCGAGGAGCTCCCGCTTCGCAGCCTGAGCCGGCCGCATCGTCCCGCTCCGCCGCAGCTCCGCATCGTTGAACCCGTAGACGAAGAGGCTCTCGCCGCCCACCACGAGGTTCAGGTCCATCGGCCAGTACTGGCTGTGCTCGAAGCTCCGGAACCCGTCGAGGACGAGCGGCTCGGTCGGACAGAACCCGGGCCTCCGCTTCTCATGGAAGAGGAGGCAATGCCGTCCGAGCCGGTCGCTCATCCTCCGGACGGTGGAGTGCGACACACCGTACTCCCGGGCGATCTGTCGGAACCCGGAGCAGGCCACGAGTCGATGGAAGACGGGCTCGAGGAGCTCGGGCCTTCGGAGCCAGTATCGGGTGGAGAAGGAGGAGGCGCTGAAGTAACGGCGGCAGCGTGAACACTGGTACTTCTGGACGCGGTGGGGTCTGCGTCGCCGGAGGTAGAAGCCCTTCTTGATGAAGCGCCAGGTGGTTGGATGCAAACGGGAATCGCAGTCGGCGTGGGGGCAGAACGGGGGGCGGCGGTAGGGGGAGAGATCATCCATCCCCGCCGACTACGCAGATCGCGTGCCGGGGGAAATCTTCGGGCCACGTCTCACGGGCTGAGACGACGGCCTGGATTCCTCGCCCCCTCTCGTCGCCCGCTCTGTTAGGATGACGGCCGGAGGAGACCGGCATGGCGAAGCGCCCGTTCTTCGTACAGCCCGACGGCGAGTGCATCCCCCTCGAAGGGGATTGGCGGATCGCCTGGCTGCGCGGGGAGTGGTACGTGCTGGGCCATCATTCGGTCGTCCCCTGCGGCTCCGAGCGCGCCGCCCGCAGCATGCTCGAGGAGCTGCGCGAGCGAACGGACGTGGATCGCCTTGCGGCCGAGGCGATCGCGAGCCTCGATCGCATCCCCGATCGCTGGGAGACGGACTCGCTCGAGGAGCTCGAGCCCGCCCGCGACTAGCATCGCGCCCGCCCCCTCGAGTCGCGTCGCCATCCCACCCGCCGCCGCCGGCTCCATTCGTCCCGCCCGGGTCCGCTCCGGCAGGAAAATCGGAGAAGACCCGGAGCGCGATTGGAGCGCATCGCGGCTCGCGGCCCGGCACCTTCCTCGCGGACCAGCGAGGAGGAGCGCATGCGTTCGATTCGATCCCTGCTCTGGGTCGGCAGCGGGCGAGGACTCGCGGCGAGCGGCATGACCGAGGCGCCGGAGCTCGACGTGACCTGGGTGCCGAATGTCGCCGAGGCCCTCGCCCTGCCGCGGGTGCATTTCGATGGCGTGCTGCTCGAGACGGAGGACGGCGAGCATCTCGAGGAGCCGCTTCCGCGGTTGGCGGCGGCGATGCCGGAGGCGCCGATCCTCGTCTGCCTGCCCGGCGACGCGAGCGATGGGGATCGCGAGGAGCGGATGCTCGCCCTCGGCGCGCGGGCCCTGCTGCTGATCGAGCCCGGACGCGTCGGCCCCGGGCTAGTGAGTGCGGTCGGCGACTGCCTCGACGCGCTCCTCGCGGCCGAGAAGGAAGCGGCCCTGGCGGGGAGCAGTCCGGTGGCGACCGACGAGTCGATCGGCGGGGACACGGTCGGGACGGAGCCTGCCCTGGATGCCGTCGCGTCGCCCGATGCGGCGCCTCTTCCGCCGGGGCGTAAGCGTCCTCCAGTCGGGAGAGTGGATGCGCCCCGCGCGTCGGGGCGCGCTCGGACCGGCGATGCGCCGACCGACGCGTGGCCGGGGGCGCGGGTCGTCGGCGTGAGCGAGGCGATGCAGAAGGTCGTCGAGCTCGTGGAGCTTGCGGCCGAGAGCCCATCGACCGTGCTCCTGACGGGCGAGACCGGCGTCGGCAAGGAGGTCGTCGCGCGCGAGCTCCATCGCCGCAGCGGCCGCGCGGAGGAATCCTTCCTGGCGATCAACTGCGCCGCCTTTCCGGAGACGCTGCTCGAGAGCGAGCTCTTCGGGCACGTCAAGGGTGCCTTCACGGGGGCCGACCGCGCCAAGCGCGGTCTCTTCGAGGAGGCGGGACGCGGCACGCTCTTCCTCGACGAGATCGCCGAGATGGCGCTGCCGCTGCAGGCGAAGCTCTTGCGCGTGCTGCAGGAGCGCGAAGTCCGCCCGGTCGGCGGCGCGCGCATCGTGCGTGTCGAGTGCCGCATCCTCGCGGCGACCAACCGCGTCCTCGCCGAGGAGGTCGAGGGCGGCCGCTTCCGTGAGGATCTCTTCTACCGACTGAACGTCTTCCCGATCCGCATCCCGCCGCTCCGCGAGCGTCGCCGCGACGTGCTGCCGCTCACGCGGCATTTCCTCGCGCTGCACGGACCGCGCGAGGGCAAGCCCGACTGCCCCCTCTCCCTCGGCGCGGCGCAGCTGCTCGAGAGCTATGCGTGGCCGGGCAACGTGCGCGAGCTCGAGAACGAGATCCTGCGCATGTTGATGATGACGCCGAACGGCCAGCTGCTGACCCCGAAGGCCCTCTCGCCCAAGATCACGGAGATCCTCGAACCGATCGGCCACGCCGCGCGACCCGACGAGACGCTGCGCGAGGCCCTCGAACGGGTCGAGGCCTGGATGATCCGTCGCGCCCTCGCGAACAACGGCGGCCGCAAGGCGCGCACCGCGCGGAAGCTCGGGCTGACGCGAGAGGGGCTGTACAAGAAGCTCAAGCGTCTGGGCATCGATTAGTTGACATATTTATGTCTCACCCTACCCTGCTCGGCATGAGAACCACGGTGAGAATGGACGACGAGCTCCTGCGCCGCGCGAAGGCGATCGCCGCACAGCGCGACACCACCCTCACGGCGATCCTCGAGCACGCGCTTCGCGATTGGCTCGACCGCCAGCGGCGAGCGCCGCGTCGTCCGCGTGTCGACCTGCCCGTCTCGCGCGCCGGCGGTGGCCTACTGCCCGGCGTCAGCCTCGATGACAGCGCCGATCTGCTCGACCGGATGGAGCGCGATGGTCCTGCTTGACGTCAACGTGCTCGTGTACGCGTTTCGCACCGACGCCGAGCAGCACACGGCACACCGCGCATTCGTGGAGTCGCTCGTCGAAGGGGAAGAGGCCTTCGGACTCTCGAGCCTCGTCCTCTCCGGCTTCCTCAGGATCGTCACGCACCCGAGGATCTTCGCGACGCCCGACCCGTTGAACGAAGCACTTGCCTTCGTCGGGGCCCTCGTTTCGTGCGAGCAGTCCGTCGCGATCGAGCCGGGTGCGCGCCATTGGGCGATCTTCGAGCGGCTCTGCCTCGAGGGCAATGCGAGAGGCAACCTCGTTCCGGACGCCTATCTCGCCGCCCTGGCGATCGAGTCCGGGTGCGAGTGGATCACGACGGATCGCGACTACGCGCGCTTTCCCGGCCTGCGCTGGCGGCATCCCCTGACGTAGGCGATGCGTCGCCCGGTCGCGTTCACCCGGACGCGTTTCGGAGCCTCGATCGCGCCTCCACGCCAGCATCCGCTCTCGACGCCGCGGCCCTTGTCCCGGCTCTCGTGCGACGGTTATCGTGAACGCCCTACACGAAACATGACTCCGTCGCGCCGCGCGACGATTGGAGTCCCGCCATGACCATCCGGACCTCCGGCATCGACCACGTCCACTTCAACGTCCATCGCCTCAAGCGCTTCCGCGAGATCATGGAGCAGCTCTTCGGCGCAGAGATGACGCCCGTGGGCCTCCTCGAGCAGTTCGGCTTCTACAACTCCTGCGTCTACTTCCGCGAGGGCGACACGAAGGTCTTCATGGACGTCTTCCAGGCCGCGAACGAGTCGAGCTACGTGGCGAAGCACGTGGCCGAGCGCGGCCAGGGCGTCTCCTTCGTGGCCTTCCGCGTCGACGATCTCGAGCAGGCGGCCGAGCACGCGAAGCGATGCGGGCTGCGCGAGATCTCCCGCGACGGCTACCGCGGCATGAAGCAGGTCCAGTTCGACACCTTCGAAGACCTCGGCTTCAACCTCGAGTTCGTCGAGTACGCGCCGCATTTCCACGACGAGCTCGAGCGGATCAAGGCGCAATGTCGCGAGGGCGAGACGGTCGATGGGCTGCGCTACGTGGATCTCTGATCCGCGGGCTGCGTGACGGGGCAACCGGACCGGGTCGCCCATCGGCGCGAGGAGGGACGGGATGGAGCTGGTGATGATCTTCGACATGCGGGCGCCGGACTTCGGCGCCCCGCGCGAGGCGCTCTTCGCGGCGGCCCTCGACATGGCCGAGTGGGCCGACCGGGTCGGCTTCGACGTGATCGGCTTCGGCGAGCATCACGGCTCGGAGGACGGCTACAACCCCTCCCCCCTCGTGCTGGCGTCGGCGATGGCCGCGCGCACGCGCCAGATCCGCCTGCGTACGGCCGTACTCCTCGCCTCCTGCTACGACCCCGTCCGGTTGGCGGAGGATCTGGCCGTGCTGCAGATCCTGAGCCGCGGGCGCGTCGAGCTCGGGCTCGGCTTCGGCTACCGGCCCTCGGAGTTCGCGATGTACGGCCGACGCGTCGAGGATCGCTTCGACTTCACGATCAGCGTCGCGAATCTGCTCGAGCAGGCCTGGACCGGCGAGCCCTTCGAGTACGAGGGCCGACCGGGACGGATCGCGCCCATTCCCGAGACGCCCATCCCGATCCTGCTCGGCGGCTTCGCGCCCAAGGTCGCGCGCGCGGCGGCGCGGGTGGCGGACGGCTTCGCCGTGCCGCTGATGGAGCCTGCGATCTGGCAGACCTATCGCGACGAGTGCCGACGGCTCGGCAAGGCGGATCCGGGCGCGTACCCCAATCAGGGTCCGACCTTCCTCTGGGTCTCCGAGGATCCGGAGGGCGACTGGGAGTGGATCGCGCCGCACGCGCTGCACGTGCTGGACTCGTACTCGCGCTGGACCGCCGACGCGTACGGTGCACCGATGGGGCCCTACGCGGGCGGGATGACGGCCGAGACGCTCCGGGAGAGCGAGGCCTATCGCGTGCTGACACCAGCCCGGACGGTCGAGCTGATCGAGGCCCTCGGCGACGACTCGTCGCTCTACCTCACACCGCTCTTCGGCGGGATCGCACCAGAAAAGGGCTGGGAGATGCTCCGCCTCTACGAGCGGGAGGTCCATCCGCACGTGCCGCGTGGGCGGGTGCCGCGATGGGGCGTCGGGGCCGGGTCGAGCTGAGCGGCGCCGCGGGGAGCGCGACGTCCGCTTTCGGATGGCTCCGCCGAGCGGGGCGCCTAACAACGTCCCTCGGCCCCCGCCGCAATCGGCGGGGCGAGCTCCGCCTCGTCGACCTCGACCATCGGAAAGACCGTGAAGTCGGCCTTGGGCTGCCTCGCTCCCTGGACCATCACGCCGCGCATCAGCGTCCCCACGATGTAGAGGCAGGACTCCTCGAGTCCCTGCTTGCGCACGCGGCGTCGGATGCGGGTCTGGTCCTGATCGATCAGCGTCGACTCGAAGAGATAGAGCGTATGGGCGAGGGTCCAGGCGTCGCAGGGCATCAGCTCGCCACGCCGGACGCCTTCCTCGATCACGGCATGCACGAGCCCGACGTTGCGCTTCCAGACGTTCTCGATCTTGTCGAGCATCTCGCGCGGCAGCTCGCCGATCACCTGCTCGTTGTCGACCGCCCAGAAGATGCGGTGGTGGTCCGGGTGCTCGAGCCAGAAATGGAGATGGAAGCGGGCGATGTCGAGGACGCGGTCGACCGTGTGCTCGGGCTCGTTGTGCTCGACCAGCTCGCGAAGACGGCGCTCGTACTCGTGGCCCGCCTCGCCGAGCACGCGCAGGTAGAGCCCGGCCTTGTTCGTGAAGTAGCGGTAGATCGAGCCCTTCGAGAGGCCCGCCTTCTCGGCGACCTCGTCGAGGTTCGCGCCCGTGAAGTCCTCGCGGAAGAAGACCTCCCGGGCGGCCTCCAGGATGCGCTCGCGACTCGTGCGCCTACGGTCGGACTGCTTCATGACCCGCCGATCGTACCTCGATTCGGACCGTCCGCACCGCCCGGAAGATCGGCGGTCCCGCGGGCGCCCCGGCTCAGATCGAGTCGGGCAGGTGCCGCCTCACGCTGGCCAGGTCGGGGGCCCGCTCCAGGAGGTCGACGATCCGCCGGGCGGGGCGGCGATGGATCGTCGGCAGGAAGGCCTCGCCGCGATCGGCGTCGGGCCAGGCCAGGAGCTCGAAGGGGCCCCGGAAGCGACACCCGATCGCGGCGCCCGCGCGCCCCCCGCGCGCGTCGAGGAAGATCCAGTCGTCGACGGGCTTCCAGTAGACGGCGTTGAATGCGTGCAGCACGAATCGGTCCGGCGCCGCGTCCGAAGCCAGGCGCACATAGCAGAAGCCGGTCGGGAAGCCCGCGTAGCGCAGCATCGCCGCGAGCAGATGACTCTTCGCATAGCAGAGCCCGACCCGCTCCCGGAGGACCTCGCTCGCGCGACAGGTGAGCACCTCGGTCTCGACGTCGAGGGCGTGGTCGACCTCGTCCCGGACGAAGGCGAAGAGGCGGCGAACCCGCTCCTCGGGATCCTCGATGCCCGCGACGAGTCGACCCGCCAGCTCGCTCACGGAAGGGGTCTGCCAATCGATCGTGATCGTGTCCTCGAGGTAGCGACCCAGATCGTCGCTCTCGGGAACGGGCAGCGCGGCCGAGACCACGCCCGCCGGGCCCGACGGCCCCATGCTCACTCGGCGCGCTCCTCGCGTCGGCGCTCGAGCAGATCGCGCACGATCACGCGCGGCACCCCCAGCGCCCGGAGCGCCGTCGAGACCACGTTCTCGATCGAGCGCTGGAGATGGAAGACCCGCTCGCCGTCGACCTGGACGAAGGCCGGCTGATGGGCGTCGATCAGCGCGACCCGATCCCCGCCGAGCTCCGTCTTCAGGTAGTCGACCGAGGGCTGTACGTTCTCGACGTAGAAGTCGAAGCGACTGCGCAGCGCCTCCTCGTCGTCGTCGAAGCGACCGCGCTTGCCGGCCCGCGCCGTCATCTCCGCCTTGCTGATCGAGAGGTGCAGGACCTTCAGCACGGGCACCTCGACCGAGCGCAGGAACGAGAGCAGATGGCGGGCCGCCGCGACGGTCCGCGGATAGCCGTCGAGGATGAAGGGGCTGTCGCCCTCGTCGTCCACGCTCGCGAGCGTGCGCTCGATCTCCGCCGAGATCAGGTCCTGGGTCCAGCGATTCGGGATCAGGAGCCCCCGCGCCGTACAGAACTCCAGCCACTCGAGCTGGCTGACCTCCGGCGTCCCGCTCAGCTCCTCCGAGATGAAGCGGCTCGGCGTGCGACCGAAGAAGCGCTCGAGGCCCGGTAGATGCCGGCGCACCTTCTGCGTCAGCTCGTCGGTCGTATCGACGCAGTCGAAGATGCTGGTCTCCCGGGAGAGGGCGTACTTCTCCTCGAGCAGCCGCATGAAGTCGGGATCGCTCTTCGACCGTTCGATCGTCGAGCGCAGGATCGCGCCCATCGAGAGATGCCTTCGGGCGTCGATCGAGAGCAGGTCACAGAGCGCGTTCGCGACCTCGCCCTTCCCACAGCTCGACGGTCCCGTCAGGATGACGACGCCCGGCCCGCGCAGGGCGATCTTCTCGACCCGGATCATCGACCGGCTCGCTCCGGAACTCGCGGCCATCGGGCTCCTCTGTCCTGCGTGGGGTCGCCTCGAGACGCACGCGTCGCGGCCGGGGCGTAGGCTCCGGTCCTGCTTCGGCCCGGAGCGCCGCCAACGTTACCATGACGATCCAGCATGGCCGAAGAACCCCGAGACCGGCAGCCGCCCGTCCCGCCGCCGAGCGGCGGGACCCGCTCCGCCCTGCCGACGACCCGACGCAAGCGCGAGGCCGAGGAGTGGGCGCTCGTGCTGACGGCCGAGGGACTCGATGTGCGCGTCGTCCACGAGCCCGCGGGCTTCGGCATCGCCGTCGCGGTGGACGAGCACGAACGGGCCGCGGCGATCCTGCGCGCCTGGCGCGAAGAGCGGGCGGAGGTCGCGCGGGAACGCGCCCGCGCGAGCGCCCTGCCCGTCGCGCGCATGGCCACCCGCTTCGAGACGGCGGTCGCCTACGCCTGTGCGCTCGCCCTCCCCGCCTTCCATCTCGGTCTCGAACGGTCGGGGCGTGCGGCGGCGCTCGTCGAGGCGGGGGGCAGCCGCGCGGCGCTGGTGCTCGATGGTCAGCTCTGGCGGCTCGTGACGGCGCTGACCCTGCACGCCGACCTGCCTCACGTGCTCGGCAACACGCTCTTCGGGGGCTTCTTCCTCGCCGCCCTCGCCAGTCGCCTCGGGATCGGACTCGCCCTGCTCGCCTTCGTCGTGACGGGCACCCTCGGCAATCTCGCGAACGCCCTCTACTACGGATCCGCCCACGGCTCGATCGGAGCCTCGACCGGGGTCTTCGGTCTGGTCGGCGTGCTCGCCGGGCTCGCCGCCTGGCGAAGGCATCACGCCGCCCCCGCCCGCCGCGGCGCCTGGCTCGCCTTCGCGGCCGGGATCGCGCTGGTCGCGATGCTCGGGACCGGCGGGCCGGAGGTCGATCTCTCGGCGCATCTCTTCGGACTCGGAGCCGGAACGCTGGCGGGCGTCCTGCTGGCGATCCCCTTCGCCGCGCGGCCAGCCCCGGGTCGCGCCGTGCAGGCCGGCGCGGCCGTGCTCGCCGTCGCAACGATCTTCGCGGCCTGGATGCGCGCGCTCGCCTGAGGCCGGCGTGCGCGGGGTGGGCTCGCGTCGTGCCGGTCGACGCCTCGGTCGCGCTGCGTAGTAGGCCGTGCGGGCATCGTTCTAGACGTCGACCCACGCGCCTCCGGGCCGGACCGCCGGCTCGATCCAATCCGCGGGTGGCCACGCCCATCGCGTCCAGGCCTCGGCGGGCGGGATCTCGACGTCCCGCGGCACGAGGTCGTCGCGCAGGAAGATCGCGTTCGGCCCCTCGAGATCGGTGTACACGAGGGAGTAGCCCTTGCGCCGGCCGAGCTTCACGAAGGCCGCGAGGCTCGCGCCGTGGTAGGTGCCGTAGCGCTCCTTGTCCCACACGTGGTCGCGGTCGTAGACGATCGTGCGGGCCTGATGGGCCAGGAAGAAGACGTTGTACTCGACGAGCACGACGCTCGGACGATGGGTCTCGAGGGCGCGCCAGACCCAGTAGTCGTTGCCGTCGATGTCGATCGAGAGCAGGTCGAAATCGAGGGGCACGTCGTAGCGCGCGAGCAGCGCCTCGATGTTCTCCGCGTCGACGTGTTCGCGCCGCACGAGCTCGCCGTCGGCCCGATCACTCCCCTCCATGAGCAGGCCGCGCCAGCCGTGGTGCCGCCGAAGGTTCGCGGTATTCGAGAGGTGCAGACCGTCCCAGGCGCCGAACTCGACGAAGTAGCGATGCCGGATGCCGACGCGCTCGAAGAGACGCAGCAGCACACCGTCCTCGCCGCCCTGGGAATGCACGCGGGCCGCGTGGGCCTCGAGATCCCGCTTCCATGCCTCGCCTCGCACGTCGTGCCTCCGTCCTCGAAGCGCCGCCTGGCCCCGCCCGAGCGAGCCGGCGCGTCGGATCGCCGAGGCTATCATGCCCGCCCTGCGCCCGACACGCGGACGCGCCTCGAGGAGCGAAGCCCCGCATGAGCGAACGACCCGGCAGCGAGAGCATCTACCCGATCGGCAAGATCATCATCGGCGTGACCTGGCTCTTCGCGACCGCGAGCTTCTTCCCGCCCCTCGAGACGACCGCCGCCGGCGGGTTCGGACGCACGCTCTTCCTCGCCCTGGCGGTCGTTCACGCGATCGAGTGTCTCGTATTTCTCGGCGTGCTCCGCCGCAGCCCGCGCCCGCTCGCTGGCGAGATCTGGCAGACCTTCCTCTTCGGCATCGTGCACGTCTCGGCGCTCCGCCGCGAGCTCGGCGACGGGTCCGGTCGTTAGGTCCGCTCGCCCGCCGAAGCCCAGATCCGCATCGCCGCATACGCGCGATAGGGCCGGCAGGCCTCGAGCGCGTCCTCGACGGCCCGGGCCGGAGGCGGCTCGTCCCCGTCGCGCGCGACCCCCTTCCTCAAGGCGAGATCGCCCGCCGGCAACGCGTCGGGATGCCGCAGCACGCGCATCGCCACGTAGGCCGCCGTCCAGGGCCCGATGCCCGGAAGCCGCTGCCAGCGTGCGAGGTCGGCCTCGAGATCGACGCCCGGCTCGAGCAGCGAAGGATCGTCCCGCACGGCCGATGCGAGCGAGCGGATCGTCTGCGCCCGGGTGCGCGGCAGCCCCACCGACTCGAGCGGCGCCTCGCAGAGCGAGGTCGGCGTCGGGAAGGCGCGCTCGAGCGCGGGCGAGATCAAGTGCGCGCCGGGCAGCACCTCGCCCCAGCGCGCCGCCACGCGTCCCGCGAGCGTCGTCGCCGCCGCGACGCTGACCTGCTGACCGAGCACCGCCCGCACCGCCGTCTCGAAGCCGTCCCAGGCCCCCGGCACCCGCGTGCCCGGATGCCGACGCAGGTCCGCCCGCAGCCAGCCCGCGCCCCGCAGCACGAAATCGATCTCCCTCGCATCCGCGTCGAGGTCGAAGAGCCGCCGCAGGTCCGCGGCCCGCCGCGCGAGCGCCCGACTCCTCGGCTGGTGCAGCCGGGCCCGCAGGCGCCGCCGCGCCGCGTCGTGCTCGACGACCACGACGCCGAGCCCGTCCTCGTCCCGGGTCACGCGCAGATAGCGCCCCGCCTCGACCGCCTCGACGCCGGGCGTCGCGCGCACCGACAGGAAGGCGAGCAGCCGCGCCCAGTCGAAGGGCGGGCGATACGCCAGCGCGAGCGGAACGACGGCGGTCCCGGCCTCCTCGTCCCGTGTCGCCTCCGTGCGGCCACGCGCGACGCGGCGCAGCGCGCTCGGCGGGCGACCGTAGACCTCACTCAGGCAGGCATTGAAGCGGCGCTGGCTCGCAAAGCCCGCCGCCGCCGCGACCTCGGTCATCGGCAGTCGCGTCTCGTCGATCAGCTTCTTTGCGAAGAGCACCCGCCGCAGCCGCGCCACCGCCTGCGGTGTCGCACCGACGTGTCGCTCGAAGAGCCGCCGCAGATGACGTGCCCCGATCCCGAGCCGCGCCGCGAGCGCCTCGACCGAGCCGTCCCCGTCGAGCGCCCCCTGCTCGATCAGCCGCAGCGCCCGACCGACGCTCGCCTGCGTCCCCCGCCACGCCGGGGAGCCGGGCGCTGCCTCCGGCCGACAGCGCAGGCAGGGCCGGAAGCCCGCGGCCTGCGCCGCCGCGGCGCTCGGCCAGAAGCTGCAATGCGCAGCAAGCGGAGTCGGCGCGGGGCAGATCGGGCGACAGAAGATGCCCGTCGTGCGCACGCCCGTGAAGAAGCGACCGTCGAAGCGGGCGTCCCGCGAGCAGACGGCGCGGTAGCAGCGTTCGGGATCGAGACTCGCTTCGCCGGACACGGAGCTCCCGCCTGACGTCGGACCACGCGGGCGGACGGCGATCGACGCGGCGCCCGCGAACCTAGCGCGACCCGGGCGGGAGACTGGCCGGAACCGGACCCCGCCGTCGATCGCGGCGGCCCCCGCTCATCGCCCCTGGAGCGCTCCCACGACGGACCCGGCCCATCCCCCTTGAGCACTCCCGCGGCGGACCCGACTCATCGCCCGCCGGAGCGCTCCCGCCCCGCCCCGCGGCCCCGCCCCCGATCGCGGGAGGCCCGTCGATAGCCGGCACGGCCGCCGCCCGCGGAGGGGTCGTCCCGATCGTTCCGGCGCGGCGCCGGCGGTCGCGACGGAATCAGACACTCGGGGCCGTCCCCGATCAGGTCCTCCCGACCCGCGCGCACGAGCGCGTCCCGCACGGTCGCCCAGTTCTCGGGCGCGAAGTACTGGAGCAGCGCGCGCTGCACCGTCCGGTCGCGCAGCCGCTTCGCCGTCGCGACGGGCTGCATCGTGAGCGGGTCGATCCCCGTCCAGTACATGCAGGTCGCGATGTCCATCGGCGCCGGGATGAAGTCCTGCACCTGCCTCGGGCGGTAGCCGCGGGCCTTGAGGAAGAGCGCGAGCTCGATCATGTCCTCGGTCTCGGAGCCGGGATGGCTCGCGATGAAGTAGGGCACGAGGTACTGCTCCTTGCCCGCTCGCGCCGAGGCGCGCGCGAAGCGCTCGGCGAAGATCTCGAAGCTCCCGCGCGAGGGCTTCTTCATGAGCGAGAGCACGCGGTCGGAGACGTGCTCGGGCGCGACCTTGAGGTGCCCGCCCACGTGATGCGCGGCGAGCTCCTCGAGGTACTCGGGCTCGTCGGCGGCGAGGTCCATGCGGATGCCCGAGGCGATGTGCACGCGCTCGACGCCGGGGATCGCGCGTGCGCGGCGCATCAGGTCGAGGGTCGGGGCATGGCTCGTGTCGAGCAGCTTGCAGATCTTCGGGTGCACGCAGGAGAGCCTTCGGCAGACGCGCTCGACGTCGGGCTTCGTGCAGCGCATGCGGTACATGTTGGCCGTCGGGCCACCGAGATCGCTGATGCCGCCCTTGAAATCCGGCTGCGACGCGAGCTGCTCGACCTCGCGCAGGATCGACTCGGGGCTGCGGCTCTGGATCTCGCGGCCCTGGTGCATGGTGATCGAGCAGAACGTGCAGCCGCCGAAGCAGCCCCTCATGATCTGCACCGAGTCGCGGATCGTCTCCCAGGCCGGCGGCGGCGCCTCGCAGTCGGGATGCGGACGGCGCGTGTAGGGCAGCTCGTGCAGGCGATCGAGGGTCGCCTCGTCGAGGGCGTGGGCGGGCGGGTTCACGACGAGCAACCGGTCGCCGTGGGGCTGGACGAGGCGGCGCGCGTTGTGCGGATTCGTCTCGTGGTGGAAGAGTCGCGTCATCTCGGCGAAGGCCGTCGGGTCGTCCTTCACGACGTCGAAGGCCGGCAGCTCGACCGGGGCCTCCGCCAGCGCATCCGACCCGTCGCCCGCGGCGTGCGCGGTCAGGCTCTCGCTCCGACCGAGCAGATAGGCCACACCCCGCAGCGTGCGCAGGGACTCGACCGGCTCTCCAGCGTCGAGCCGCCTGGCGATCTCGAGCAGCGTCGTCTCGCCCATCCCGAAGCCGAGCAGATCGGCCTTCGACGTCACCAGCATCGAGGGCCAGACGCGATCGCTCCAGTAGTCGTAGTGCGGGATGCGCCGAAGGGAGGCCTCGACGCCGCCGACGACGACCGGCACGCCCTTCCACGCCTCCCGACACCTTTGTGCGTAGACGGCGGTCGGCCGATCGGGGCGGCGATCGATCGCTCCGCCCGGCGAGTAGGCGTCGGCGTTGCGCCGCTTCCGGTTCGCCGTGTAGTGATTGATCATCGAGTCCATGTTGCCGGCGCTGACCGCGTAGAAGAGTCGCGGCCGCCCGAGCGCGCGCCAGGCCTCGGCGCTCCGCCAGTCGGGCTGCGCGAGGATCGCGACGCGGAAGCCGTGGGCCTCGAGCCAGCGGCCCAGGATCGCCATCGCGAAGGAGGGATGGTCGACGTAGGCGTCGCCCGTCACGAAGACGACGTCGGGTGCGTCCCAGCCCCGGGCCGCCACGTCGGCCGCCGTCGTGGGCAGGAAGGCCGCGCGCGAGGGAGCGTCCGCGACCGGGCGCCCGGACGGCGCCCGCCGCGCGGTCTCCCTCCGCGAACCCGGACGTTCTGCGCTCCTGCGACCCCGACGTGACATCGCGGCAGGGTAGCAGCGCGGCCGACCCGACCGCGCGACCGGCCCGCGCGACCGGCGCTCGCTAGAGTGCGCGCGTGTCGCCGTCCGAAGCCTGCCCGCATCGACCGCCCTGCCCCGGCTGCCCACGCTTCGGCGAGACCGACCTGCCCGACGCCGCCCGGACGATCCTCGAACGCCTCGCCGCGCGCGCGAAGCTGCCCGAGCCGCCCGTCCATCGCGCCCCGGTCCACGGCCATCGCCATCGCGCCCGCCTCGCCGTCCGCGGCACGGCCCGGGCGCCCGCGATCGGCCTCTTCGAGCGCGGCAGCCATCGCATCGTCGACGTGCCCGACTGCCTCGTGCATCACCCCCTCGTGAACGAGGTGGCCCGGGTCGTGCGCCAGGCGATCCGGGAGACCGGCGTGGCACCCTACGACGACACGACCCATCGCGGCGCGCTCCGCTACCTGCAGGTCGTCGTCGAGCGACCGACGGGACGCGCGCAGGTCGTGCTGGTCGGCCGCGGTGAGACGCCCGAGGTGCTCGACGCGCTGCCGGAGGCCGTCGAGCGCAGCCTCGGCGATCGCCTGCAGGGCCTCTTCTTCAATGCCCAGCCCGAGCGCAGCAACACGATCCTCGGCCCGCGGACGCTGCGCCTCGCCGGCGCGTCGGCGACGCGCGAGCGGATCGGCGGCGTGGACGTCTTCTTCCCCCCGGCCGCCTTCGGCCAGAATCATCTGCCGCTCTTCGACCGGGCCGCGGAGAGGATCGCGGCGCTCGTGCCCGACGGCCTGCGCATCGCCGAGGCCTACTGCGGCGTCGGCGCGCTCGGTCTGCCCCTGCTCGGCCGCGCGAGCGAGGTGCGCTTCAACGAGCGAAGCCCCGACGGCCTCGCCGGCCTCGAGCTCGGCCTCGCCGCACGACCCGCCTCGGAGCGCGCCCGCGTGAGGATCCTGCCCGGCGCGGCCGGAGACCAGACGGCGCTCGTCGACGACGTCGACGTCTTGCTCGTGGACCCACCGCGGCGGGGGCTCGACGAAGCGCTGCGGGAAGCCATCCGGATCCGTCCGCCGCGCCGCCTCGTCTATCTCGCCTGCGGGCTGGAAGCGCTCGAGCGCGATCTGGACACGCTGCTGGCAGACGGATCGCTGCGCCTGCGCGGTCTCGAGGTCTTCGACTTCTTTCCCTGGACGGGCCACGTCGAGACGCTCGCGTGGTGCGACCGCGAGCCGGACGGACCCGAGTCCCTCGCGTGGCGCGATCACGAGCCGGACGGACCCGAGTCCCTCGCGTGGCGCGATCACGAGCCGGACGGACCCGAGTCCCTCGCGTGGCGCGATCACGAGCCGGACGGACCCGAGTCCCTCGCGCGACGGGACCGCGAACGGGATGGAGGGGAGTCGCTCGCATGACGAGGAAGCGCGTCTCGGAGCGACCGGGCGTCGTCGACGAGCGCCAGATCGGTCTCGACTTCGGTCCGCCGCTGCCGCGCGTGCGTGAGGCGCTGCCGTCCGAGCATCGCACCCTGCTCGAGCTGGTCGCGCGGGCCTTCGCCGAGGATCCGGTCGCGACCTGGCTCTTCCCCGACGCCGCCGTCCGCGCCGCCCGCTACGGCCCCTTCGCCGGTCTCGCGATCGAGTCCTTCGCCACGCACGCGCGGGTCTACACGGAGAGTGCCCATCGCGGCGTTGCGATCTGGCAGGCGCCGGACGCGCCACCCGTCGGTCCCGCCCGCCAGCTCCGGCTCCTGCTGCGGCTGCTCGGGATCGCGCGCGGCGCGTTCGGCCGCGCGCTGCGCATGAGCGATCGGATGAGTCGAGCGCATCCCGAGGCGCCGCATTGGTACCTCGCCGTGCTGGGAACGGATCCCGACGCGCGACGCCGGGGCATCGGCGGCGCGCTGCTCGCGCCGGTCCTCGCCCGCTGCGACGCGAGCGGTCTACCGGCCTATCTCGAATCGTCGAACGCGTCGAACCTCGGTTTCTACACGCGCCATGGATTCGAGCTGCTCGACGAGATCCGGATCCCGGACGGGCCTTCGCTGTGGCGGATGGCCCGGGCGCCGCGCCGGTAGCGCTGGAAGCGCCAGGGTCCGCTCGGCTCGTCGACGTGCGCCTCGCTCCGAGGCGCACCGAGCACGCGCTCGACCGCCGCCGCCGAAGCGAAGGGGGGCCCCTCCGCTTCCGACCGAAGCGGACCTTCGAAGCCGGAGAGCAGCAGCTCGTCCACCTCCGGCGCACCGGCCCGTGAATAGAGCGCGGAGGTCGTCGTCGCTCCGGCCTCGAGCAGCACGGTCTCGGCGCCCGCCTCCGCGAAGAGCCAGCGCAGCAGACGGGCGAGCGACTGCTGCGGTTCGAGGTCCAGCGCCTCGTCGATCGCGATGGCCACGCCCGACGGTCCGTCCTGCGCGAGTCGACGCGCACCTGCCCTCCCCGTCCAGACGAGGCACTCCGCCGCACCGCGCAGGGCGCGCGAGTCCCGTGGCAACCCACCACTCGCGGAGAGCACGACGACCCGCGGCGGTCGCTCGCGCTCGAGCGTCACGCGCCGCCACGCCGCGAAGGCCGCGGCGAGTCCGGACTCCTCGGCGTAGGCATGCGTGAGCTCGGGCTCCGCGCGCAGGATGGCGCCGGTCGTGACGACGACGTCGGCACGCGCCCGCGCGAAGCCGAGCACGAAGCGATCCGTCTCGCTCGGCGGCGCCGCGGGCCCGATCGCGATCACCCGGCGTGAAGGCCAGGCGATCGAAGCGACGTGGAGCAGGCCCGACGAAGCGTGCCAGGATGTCCCACCATAGAGCGCCGCCACCCGACGCTCGATCGTGTCGCAGCCCTCGCGCTCTCGGACCGAGGGCTTTGCAGGAGCCGACTCAGGGCTTCCACCGACTGCATCCTCGGGACCCGACATGGCATCATGGTACTCGTTCCCATGCAGCGACGCGTGAGCGGGGAAGACCTTCTCGATGACCTCCGAGCTTTCGCTCTGGCAGACCGCCCTGCTCGGCGGGATCGCTTGCGCAGGCCTCCTCTACGTCCTCGCCTTCCGACTCGGTCCCTCGTCCGCGCTCCTGGCCGACGGGCTCTTCCTGATCGCCTTCGCCCTCGCCGTCGCGAGCATCCTCACGACGGCGCCCTTCGAACGCGCGGCGAGCGCACTCGTCGAGTGGACGCCGCTGCCCGGAGCGTTGCGGGACCTCGACGAGAAGGTCGCAGCGATCGAGTCGCTGCCGCGCGAGCTGGTCGAGCGCGCGCTCGCCCGAGTCGGCTACTCGCCGGGCGAGCCGGACGCCCCGACGGCCGAACCGAACGCGTCGGTCGTGTCGGAGCGCGCGACCGGGCGGCGCCCCGCCCCGGCGGTCGACAATGCGGGCGACGCGACGAGCGCGGCCGTCGAAGCGCGCGGTCCCTTCGAGGCGCGCGTGCGGCCGGCGGTCGAAGGCCTCGTCTCGAGCGGGCTGCGCGGCCTCGGCTTCGTCGCCGGCGCACTGTCGATGCTCCTCGCCCTGGCGCTGCGCCTCGCGACGCTCGCGCTGCGACGCGCGCGGCGCCTGTCGGAGCGGATCACCCGGCTCGAAGCCTCGCAAGCGCCTGGCGCGACGGCCGCGTCGATCGCCGCGACGCACGCTGATCGGTCCTCGCCGGATGCCGCGACATGAGCGCGACGATCCTCGCGCAGCGATCGACACCGCGGCCCGGGACCGGGTCGCTCGCCGAGCCGGCGACGATCTCGTCCGCCGATTGCGGGCGGAGCGCCGGAGTCGGCCACGCGCTCTGCACGGCCCTGCTCGTGCTCGCCTTCGCGTCGAGCTGGCCCGTGGCGTCGCGGGGCGACCATGCGGTCTGGCTGCTGCCCCTGCTGCCGCTGATCGCCTTCGCAACGGGCCGGGGCACGTCGGCGACCCTCTGGAGCGGGCTGGCCCTCGTCGGCCTTGCGCTCCAGGCGGCCCTGCGGCTGACGGCGGCGGGCCGCGAGGCGCTGGGCGGCGAGCTCGATCCGTCGATCGCGCGCCACGCGCTCGCCCTGGCCCTGACCTCCCTGGTCCTGATCGTCGGGCTCGCTCGGGAAGGGCAGCGGAGCCGCCGCAGTCGGGCACGACGCGACCGGATGCGCGAGCGATTGGCGCGGCGCGAGGCGCAGTACCGCCGACTTCTCGAGCACGCGACCGAGGGCACGCTCATGGTCGCGGCCAGCGGCCGGATCCGATACGCGAGCCCGGCGGCGGAGCTGCTGGTCGGTCTCGAGACGGGCGCCGCGAAGGACCGACGTCTCGACGAGTTCGCCTGGCCCGAAGATCTCGACCGCGTTCGCTACGAGTGGCGGCGCATGCTCGCCGGCCCGGGATCCGTCGTTCGCTTCGAAGCGCGCACCCTGCCACAGACCGCGGGCGGCGACCGCCGCACGCTGCGCGTCACGCTCTGCAACACACTCGAGGACGAGGCCGTCGGCGCCGTGATCGTGCACATGCACGACGTGACCGAACGAGCGATGGCCGAGGCCAACTACGAGAGCCTCGTCGAGAGCTCTCTTCAGGGCCTCGCGGTCGAGTGCGAGGGCCGGATCGTCTACGTGAACCCGGCGCTCTCCGAGCTGCTCGGCGTGGACCGTCTGAGCCTGCTCCAACGCCGGCCGGAGGATCCCTTCGAGATCGTGCACCCGGACGATCAGGCGCGCATCCGCGCTGCCTTCGACGGGTCCGGGACCCGTCCGACGGAGCCGATCGAGATGCGCATCCGACGCCCCGACGGCGAGTGGCGCTGGGTCCAGCTGCGCTGGTCCGACGCGATCTGGCAGGGTCGATCGGCACGCCAGATCAGCTACGTCGACATCACGGCCCAGCGCGCCCTCGCCCTCGAGCAGCGACTCGCGCAGGAGCGCCTCGAGGCCCGGATCGCCGAGCGCACCCATGCCCTCGAGGAGAGCCAGCGGCACCTGCGCCAGACGGAACGGCTCGCCTCGATCGGCACCCTCGCCGCGGGCATCGCCCACGAGATCAACAACCCCGTCGGCTCGATCCTCGCCTCCGCCGACTTCGCGCTGCTCACGGCCGACGAGCCCGGCGGCCGACAGATCGGCCTCGACGCGCTGGCCGACATCCGTGAGCAGGCGATCCGCTGTGGCCAGATCGTGCGCAGCGTCCTGCAGTTCTCGCGCGCCGAGCCGACCGAGAAGTGGATCGGCGAGATCGGCGGCGTCCTGCGTACGACGGTCGACTGCACGCGACGCTTCGCCGAGCAGCGGCGCGCGACCGTCGTGCTCGACATCGACCCGACCGCCGCCGTGCGCAAGCTGCGCATGAACCCGATCGAGCTCGAGCAGGTCTTCGTCAATCTCGTGCGCAACGCGATCGAGGCGCAGCCCGCGCGCGCCCGGGTCGTCCTGCGTGCACGGGTCGAGCGCGGCGGCAAGACGCTGCTCGTCAGCGTCGAGGACGACGGGCCCGGCGTCCCGCAGTCCGCCCGCGCCCGGGTCTTCGACCCCTTCTTCACGACGCGCCGAAGCGAGGGCGGCACGGGGCTCGGCCTCTCCGTCGCCCATGGCATCGTCGAGGAGCACGCCGGACGGATGTGGCTCGACCCGCCGGAGGGATCGGCGCAGCGGGGCTGCTGCTTCCGGATCCGGCTCCCGCTCGAGGACGAGGCCGTGCAGTCCCCACTCCCGCTCGAGGACGAGGCCGTGCAGTCCCCGCTCCTGCCCGAGCGTGCGACGAGGCGCTACCGCGAGTCGCCGCCGTCGGCCTCGGGCGGAAACTCGTCGAGGATCGCGCGCACACCCTTCTCGAGCAGCGCCTGACCGCGGTCCCGATCCCGGGTGCGGACGATGCCGCTGCCCCAGCCCCTCCAGACGAGCGCCTCGTCGGCCGGTCGTAGCAGGTCGAGGATCAGCGTCGACTCCTGGTAGTTGCGCACGTTCGCCGTCGAGTAGACCGAGCCCCAGCCGAAGGGACGGCCGTAGTAGCCGGTCCCGATCGTCGAGCCGACGTTGTCGACGCGCATGCGCTCCTCGAGGATCACGCTGTAGGTGACGAGGAAGTCGGCCTCGGCGCGGTCGGTGACGGCGCGATAGCCGCGCTCGGCGAGGACCCGCTCGATCGTGGTGCGGAGTCGCTTGCGGAGGAGATCGTTGTCCGCGAAGGGGCTCGCGCCCTCCACCTCGGGCGGCTCGACCCAGGCGTAGCGCTGGAAGCGACCGAAGGCGGTCTCCTCGTCCCAGTCGGTCCGTACGTTGAAGGTCTGACAGCCGGCCGCCACGACGAGCAGCCCGCACAAGAGCCAGCCCCAGCCAGAGATCGCCCACGTCCTGCGCATCGTCCAGAGCTCCCGATCGGGTCACGGGGCCCCCGCGCCTCGCCCCCTCGAACGCGGGAGCATAGCGATCGATCGCGCCACCCGGCGGCGACGGGAGTGCTAGCCTCGGCGCGCCCAGCGCGGCCCCGCATCCTGCTGGCTCCGGTGCCGCGCGATGCGGCGAAGCATCCGACGTACGCGAGCCCCGTCCGGGGCAGGAGGTCCCATGCCCCTCGATCCCGAAGCGCAGTCCGTCCTGGCGACGATGTCCGCCGCGGGCGAGATCGACTTCTTCTCGTTGCCGCCTGCGGTCGTGCGCGAGAACTTCGGGGCGATGCCCGGGAGCAACTCGGGGCCGGCCTGCGCGAAGGTCGAGGACCGGACGATCCCGGGGCCCGGCGGACCGCTGCCGGTCCGCATCTACGTGCCCGAGGGTCCGGGTCCGAAGCCCGGCCTCGTCTACTTCCACGGCGGCGGCTTCGTGCTCTGCGGGCTCGACACCCACGACTCGACCTGCCGCGAGCTCGCGAACGGCGCGGGCTGCGTCGTCGTCTCCGTCGACTACCGCCTCGCGCCCGAGGCCAAGTTCCCGGCCGCACCCGAGGACTGCTATGCGGCGACCTGCTGGACCGCCGAGCATGCCCCCGAGCTCGGCATCGACCCCGCGCGCCTCGCCGTCGCCGGCGACAGCGCCGGCGGCAACCTCGCAGCGGTCGTGTCGCTGATGGCGCGGGATCGCATGGGCCCCGCCCTCGTCCACCAGCTGCTGATCTACCCCGTCACGGACCATGGTCTCGAGACCGTCTCCTACAAGGAGAACGGCGAGGGCTACTTCCTCACGACGGGCATGATGAAGTGGTTCTGGCACCACTACCTCGCCTCCGAGCAGGACGGCGCGAATCCCCTCGCGTCGCCGCTGCGCGCGGAGGATCTGCGCGACCTGCCGCCCGCCACGGTCCTGACCGCCCAATACGATCCGCTGCGGGACGAGGGGCACGCCTACGCCGAGAAGCTCCGCAAGGCGGGCGTCCCCACGGCCTACACGAGCTACGACGGCGTGTTCCACGGCTTCTTCGGGATGACCGAGCTGATCCCGCGTGCGCGCCGCGCGGTCGACGACGCGTGTGCGGCACTCAGGCAGGCCTTCGGAGCCTCCGCGAGGTGACCTGGCATCGCGTCGCCCTGCCCGCTCCGCTGCGCCCGGGCGAGAAGGCCGCGGTCGAGATCGCGGGGCGCGAGGTGCTCGTCGCCCGGCTCGAGCAGGGCTTCTTCGCGGTCTCGAACCGTTGTACGCACGCCGCCTGGCCCCTCGCGGGCGAGCCGATCGAGGGGCTGGAGATCGTCTGTACGCTGCACGGTGCACGCTTCGATCTGCGCGACGGGTGCCCGACCGCGGGCCCCGCGCGCAAACCACTCGCCGTGCACCCGATCGAGCTGCGCGAAGGCGAGCTCTTCGTGAGGCTCTCGACATGACGCTCCGAAACGTCGCGGCGCTCCTCGCCCTCGCTCTGCCCGGTCTCGCCTGCGCGCCCTTCGACTGGAGCTATCCCGACTCGACGTCGCCCGCGACGGCCGCGCCGGTCGCCGAATCGCTCCGGACCGGCGACGTCGCTCCCTTGTACGCCCTCGAGTCGGCGGAGGACGTCGGGGCCGACGAGTCCGACGAGGCGGTGCGCGCGCTCCTCGATCCGGGCGAGCCGGACGGGGGCCCGGACGGCGAGGAGCGCGTCGTGTCCTGGAGCGATCACGCCGAGCTCGCGCGGGAGGCCCACGTCGCGGGAGACCTGGACACGGCCGGCGTGCATCTCGAGCAGGCGGCGATCCAGGTCGCCTCGTTGCCGCCGCGCCATGCGCTGCGGCGGGCGACCTTCGGCATGCGGGCCCGCCACGCGATCGCCCTCGCCGAGGCCGGTCGCACGGCGGAGGCCGACGCGCTCGCGGACACGCTCTTCGCCGAGGCGGAGGAGACCCCGGTCGTCGGTGGGCCGGCACTCGCAACGCTCGCCGTCTCGGTCGCCGAGCGCCGGGCGGCGGAGGGCGGGGCGGCGCCCTCGTCGCTGCCGCTGCTGGCTCTCGCGCTCGGGGCGATGGAGGACGAGCCGGCCAGTCAGGAGCGGCTCGCCTTCGCGTTCCGGGTCTACGGGGATGCGATGCACGAGGGCGACCTCCCGCTCGCGCGGCGGGCGATCGCGACGGCGATCCGAGACGCGCGACGGGTCGCGCCACTCGATCGGATGCAGGCCGCCTCGCTGCTCATCTACCAGGCCCGCGCCGCGCTCGCGGACGGCGAAGCCGACGCCGCCGTCGCGGCCGCGCGCCGCGCGAGCCAGCTCTTCGTCGAGGCGGACGCAGACGGATCGAGCCACGGCGTCGCCGAGGCGACCCTCGCCCAGGCGCTGGCGACGGCCGGCGACACGAGCGGAGCCGAGGCGCTCGTCGCCGTCGCCCGCGACCGTCTGGCCAACGATCGCAGCCTCGTGCCCCACGCTCGAAGGCAGATCCGGGCCGCCCTCGCCCGCACGGCGCGGCTCTCCGGAGACCTCCCGCGCGCACGCGACGACTACCGCGCGGGCTTGGCCCTGCCTCCCGTCCAGGCCCGACTCGATGCCGATCTGATCGAGGCCATGCGCAGAGAGCTCGCGGCCCTCGATGCACCGCCCTCCGCGCCGGCCCCCGCCTACGACGACGGCCGCGCCGACGGAGATGCTCCGGCGCAGGCGACCCCGGCTCCGCCCCCTTCCTCCGACCCCTGACGCGGCCGCCGGGCGCGGATCGAGACGTAGGCCGGATCGGGTCCGCAGCCGAGGGACAGACGGACCTCCGCCTCGATCACGAGTCCGGCGCGGCCGAGCATCGCGCGATGATCGAAGATCGGGTGCCAGGCGCAAAGTCCGAGCGCCCACGCGATCGCGTTCACGGGCCGATAGTGGAGCGCCGTGAGCCAGCGCCCGAGACGTCCGCCCCGCGCCGGGGCGAAGTCGGCGATGAAGAGCGCCCCGCCCGGCGCGACCCGCTCGACGAGTCGCGCCAGCATCGCCTCCGCGTGTGCCTGGTCGAAGAGATTCAGGAAGTAGTTCGCGACCACGACGTCGAAGCACCCTTCGAGATCGACCCGTGCGACGTCGCCGACGAGGAGGGTCGCCTCGAGGCCCTCCCGACCGAGGCGACGACGCAGGCGCTCGAGCATGCGCGGGGCGAGATCGACCGCCGTGACCCGAGCACCCCGATGCAGGGCTTCGAGCGCGTCCTCGCCCCGCCCGACGCCGGCGTAGAGCACGCGATCGCCCCTCGCGATCCAGTCGCGCTGGAGGCGCTTCGTCGCCGGGATCCGGCCGAGCGAATAGAGCGCTGCGAGCTCGTCGTAGAAGCCGGCGACGACGCCATACGGATGCGTGTCGAAACGCACGCCGCCGCCTAACGCAGCTCCGCGTCGAGGAAGGTCAGGACGTCCCGCCAGGCCTCCGCCGCCATGCCCGGATCGAAGACCTCCGGCCGCGCCTCGTTCAGGAACGCGTGGCGGACTCCGAGATAGGTCCGGAAGCGATGCACCACGCCCGCCGATCGGAGCGCGTCGGCGAGCGCCGCCACGTCGGCCTTCGAGACGAACTCGTCGTTCTCCGCGAAGACACCCAGCACCTTCGCGCGACAGGCCGCGAAGTCCGGATCGACCTTCGGATGCACCCCGTAGCAGTCGACGACGGCGCCGATCGCGGGCACCCGCCCCGCAGCCTCGAGCGCGAGCCGCCCGCCCATGCAGAAGCCGATGCAGCCGAGCCGCGTGCCGTCGGTCTCGGGTCGCCGCTGGAGGGTGGCGGCGGCCTGCTCCAGATCCCGCCCGGCGCGCTCGATCTCGAGCCCCATCATCAGCCGCGCCGCCTCGTCGGGATCACGCGTGGCGTCGCCGCGGTAGAGGTCGGGCGCCAGCGCGACGAAGCCCGCCCGCGCGAGCCGATCACAGACGTCGCGGATCTCGGGCACGAGACCCCACCACTCCTGGAGCACGAGGATCCCAGGGCCGTGCCCCTCGGCCGGAACCGCGAGGTAGGCGACGAAGTCCCCGTCGTCGCTCGGCACGGTGATCTCCCGTCCGGAACGATGCGAGGCCTCCGTCTCCCGCTCCGAATCGCTCGTCATGTGCAGCCCCCTCCTCGATGCATCCGACCGGAAGCGCACGTCGACCCGGCCCACCCGAGGCCGAGACCGGCCGGCGTAATTCCGGGCCCGAACGCAGCACCGCGTGGCGACCCCTTCGGGCACGCCACGCGGTGACGTCGATCGACAGGATAGGCGGTCCGGGCGCCGCTGCGCGGCGCTACTCCTGGACCACGCCCCCGCCCGGCGTCGGTCGCCCGGGCACGGCCGGCGGATTCAGTCGCGTCGCGATCACGTTGCGGCAGCCCGAGCCCGGGTTGTCGCAGGCCAGTCGCAGGTCACCGGCCGACGTACCGAGCGGTCGCGCCGACGCCGCCAGACCCAGCGGCGACGGACCCGCCGCGGCCACCGGCGGTGCGAAGCGGTCCACCACGGGCCCGGCCGCACCACCGATCGACGCCAGCTGCGTCGTCATGGCCTCGTCGAACCGGTCGCTCGCGATCGGCGCCGCAGCGGCGCCGACGGCCGCGGCGCCCGAGCCCGCCGTCGCCGCAGCCGTCGCACCGGCCGCCGTGGCCCCGGCTGCACCCGCTGCGAGCGCGGCCGTTCCCGCCTGGCTGCCCGCACCCGAACCCGCACCGGCCACGAGACCCGCCGCTGCCTTCTCGCCCTCGTCGTCCGCCTTCGCGGCCGCCGTCGCGTCACCGCCTCGCGGCGGACAGCCCGCGTCGAGCCGCGCCTGGACGCTCTCCCACTCCTCGTCCGGCCGATCGCAGGGATCGCCCTCGAGCTCCTCGGTCACGGCGGCCAGCCCGCCGTTGGCGGCCTCGGCGCCCGCCAGCGCGCCGGCGGCAGCCACCGCCGCAGCACCGGCCGCGTCGACTGGCGGTCCGGCCGCGACCGACGGCGGCTCGCTCTGGCGCCCGCCGAAGCGGCCCGCGAGCGGACCACAGACGAGCAGCAGGGCGACCACGATCAAGGCGCCACCGATCATCAACGTATTGCGCGTGCGCGGATTCATGTCGGTCTCTCCGTCGGGCCATCCCGATCGGGCCGCGCGAAGCCCGCGCGGCCGGTTGTGGACTCGCCCCTCAGTCGAATCGGAAGTTCACGTAGGCGCCACCGAGGTGACGCGTGTAGTCGAAGACCCGGCGGTTCGACTCGTTCTCGAGATACGAATACCGGACGCTCACGGACAGGTTCGTCGTGATCGCCTTGGCGAGCTCGGCGTCGAAGCGGACCTCGTGCTCCTTGCGGTCGGCGTCGGAGAGCCCGTATTGGAAGCTCACGGTCTCGCGGTCCGGGAAGGTCGAAGGGCTCACGAAGTCCCGGAACTCGTACGAGGCGCGGGTATCGAGGTCGAAGCCGGCCGGAAAGTCGAAGGCCAGGCCCGCCGAGAACACGTGGGCGAAATGCTTCCACTCCTTGCCCTGGGAGTGGAAGTATCGGAAGCGATAGCCCCCCGCGAGATCGAGTCCCTCGAGCACCTCGTCCATCGAGACCGGCAGCGCGATCGGGTAGCGATGCTCGAGCGCGCTCCCGACCCCGAGGCCATCGCGATCCCGCTCGCGATTCTCGTTGACCCCGGCGGGTCCGCAGCTGTCGGTCGGCACGGCACAGGGGCCACCAACGCCGGGGCCTGCGGCGATGTTCGGCGAGGTGAACCGGACATCGTTCCAGATGAGATCGGCCACGAGGACGGACGTGCCGGCGTCGCGCCAGTCGTGGGTGAGGCTGAGCTCGCCGATGTGGCTCTGGATGAAGGGGCTCTCGTCGATCCACCCGTGCCCGAACTCGTAGCGGGCCTGGGCGGTCGTCGCCGAGTCGATGCGCCGCGCGAGGTAGGCGCCGATCGTCGGGTAGTGCAGGTTGAAGTCGCTGAGGTCGAAGTGGGCGTTGCCCGAGTAGCCCGCGAGGAGTCCGCCGCTCCAGTCGTCGACCTCGAAGAGCTGGACGCCGCCGTTGATCTGCCAGACGCCGCGCCAGTCCTTCTCGCCGTCGCCGTTGATGCCGAAGCCCGTGAGGCCGGGCGGCACGGCGAGGCTGACGCCGCCGCGGAGCAGGACGTTGTCGTCGTACTCGAAGCCGGCCTTGCCCGTCACCCAGTAGGGATACGGCGAGGTCGCGTCGAGCATCTTGCGCGCCTCCCGCGCCCAGGGCCCGTCGCCGTCGATCTCGACGACGCGGCGGAAGGCCTCGCGCGCCTTGGTGCGCTCGGAGACGCCCTGCCAGGCGAGCCCCGCGTAGTAGGACGCGACGGGCTCGGTCATGTCGGGCGAGAGCCGCGCGGCGCGCTCGAGGGAGGGCGCGGCGCGGTCGCTGTCGCCGTCGCGCAGCGCGATCAGGCCGCGGTAGAGCTCGAGCTGGGCCTCCTCGCTCGTCAGACCGGCGGCGCGATCGAGGGCCGCGCTCGCCTCCGTGTACCGCTCGAGGTGGTAGAGGGCGACGCCTCGGTAGAGCTCGACGTCGCCGATCTGCTCCGGCATCAGGTCCGCCGCGCCCCGGGCGCGGTCGAGGTCGACGAGCGCCTCCGGGTAGTGGCCCTGTCGGATCCGGCACTGGCCCGCCAGCAGGCGCGCGCGATGCTCGAGCGAAGGCCACCCGGACAGTCGCCCGTAGGCGGCATCGCAGCGTCCCTGCTCGACGTCCTGGATCGCCGCCGCGATCGCGTCGTCCACCTCGCCGGCCAGCGCCGGCGTCGCTCCCAGGATCGCACTCGCCAGGAGCCCACCGATCGCCTTGCCCACCTGCCGCACCCGTTCCCCCGTTTCCTTCGTCGTCGACCGCATCCCGGGCGGCCCACATCGGCCGGATCGCCCGGGTCGATCCACGCTCGTCTACTCGCGCTTCCGGCCGCCGACGACCAGCCCGGCCAGGCCGAGGCCGAAGAGCATCGCCGTGCCCGGCTCGGGCACGACCAGCGGGATCGCGCCGACCAGGAACGACGGTGCCCCGCGCCCGTTCGCACCCGTCAGCACGTCGACCCGGAACGTGATCGTATCGCCCTCGCGCACGGTCCACCCGAGGAAGTCGTAGGTCACGCCGAAGGAGGACTGGAACGACACGTCCTCGACGTGGACGAAGGGATCGAAGGTCTCGTTCCAGACGAAGCCCGGGACCGCCGAGGTGTCGAGGCCGAGGGGCACGAGCGGGTTGAGCTCCACCACAACCTCGCCCGGCTGGTACGTCGCGCCGAGCATCGTGATGAAGAGGGTGAACTGGTCCTCGATCGCGGGGCTGTTCACCGACGTGATCGTCCAGCTCTGCAGGATCGAGAAGGGAGTGCTGTCGAGGCCGAAGGTCGTGGCCTGGCAGACGTTGCTGCCCGTCGGGAGGATGCATTCGACCGCGCCGCCCGAGCCCGTGAACTCGACGTCGAGATTGGGCGTGACGCCCGCCTCGCCCGCCATCAGGAAGGGCGCTTCGGCGTCGTCGAAGACGATCGTCGGCAGGCCCGCGACGTCCGACGCCACGAAGCCGTCGCCCGTCGACGTGAAGCGCGCCGGCGAGGCGCCGGCCGGCGCCACCGCGAGGAAGAAGAAGGCTGCCAGGCCGAAGAACACAGCCGCTCGCGTCCCGGCCGTCCACCGCATCGATTCCGTCCGCATCACCACTCCACCACCTCTGCGTGTCCGTGCTCTGGTCCCGTCCGGCCGTCGCGGGGGCCGACGTCCGACGGAGCCGGGCGATCGCCCGCCGCCCGGGATGGGCGGTCACCCGATCGAGCGCGGAGCGCTCCCCGGGGTCGCTAGGGAGTGGTGGTCGAAGCGGGTTTGTGGCAGCCCGACGTCCGAAATCGGATCGGAAAGAAGCGCAAAATCGTACGCGAAATGTGCGCAACGGGGTCCGCCGGGCCGAGAAGCGGGGCGGATCGCCTCAGTCCACGACGAGACGGGCCCCGCGCGATGCCCCGGTGGGGCTCGGGCGGGCGCGGTCCAGCGCGGACGCGGGGGACGGGTGGCGGGGGTGGCGCGGCCGGCGCGGCGCTAGCCGCAGAGGCGCTCGAGGCGGCAGAACTCGGGCGTCATCACGCCCGTGCCGAGGCGCCGGGCACGGCGGATGGCCGAGAGCAGCTTGCGGGGCAGATCCGCCTGGACGAGCCGCTCGCGGATCAAGTCGCGCAGGTCGCGCGGCGCGCCCTCGAGCTCCTCCGTGCCGGTCAGCAGGACGACCGGCAGGCGATGGGCCAGGTCGTTCGCCAGCTCGAGCACGGCCGAACGTTCGATGTCGGGCAGCTGGGGATCGACCAGCAGCAGGTCGAAGGAGTCGCCGCGGATCTGCGCCGCGGCCCGCACGAGACTCGTCTCGCGAACGACCTCGAAGGAGCCCCGTCCGGTCTCCCCCAGGCTGCGACGGACCTCGTCGGCGACGTCGCTGCGCTCCTCGACGAAGAGGATGCGGACGAAGGTCTCATCGATCCGGGCGTCTTCGCTGCGCGGTCGATGGCTCGAGTACTCGGCGCCCGTGCTCATGCCCTTGATGCTCCCGTCGGCTCCCGGACGCAGTCGGTGGATTCTCACGACACCTTGAGCGCTCGATCCGTTCTCGCGCACCGATCGGCCGCACGGCCTGCTTCGGGCGAGACCTCGGCCGCAGGCGGGCGGCACCGGGCGTGCGCCGCGCGCAGTCGGACCGCAGGGCACGCGTACGTCGACGCCACCGCCGGCGGCGGCCGCCCGCGGATCACCGTCCTACACTCGCGCGCTCCCATGGACCGAGCCCCGCGACCCAACACCCGCCCCCCGCCGTCGCGGACACCGGCCCTGCGCGCGCTCGCGCCGGAGCTCCTCGAGCTCTGCGCGCACCTCGAAGCGCGGGGCGTGCACGCCTGGCTCCAGGGCGAAGGCCTGCTCGAGGCCCTCCGCGACGCGGGGCCCCGATCGTCGACCCCATCGGGCGCGATCACGCACACGCTCGTCTGCCGCGCGACGCCCGAGGCGCTCCTCCATGCGCTGCCACGGGCGATCGTGACCGCGGAGCGGGGGCTCCGCCTGACCCAGCCGACACCGGCGGGGCCGATCGACCTGATCCCCGGCGGCGCGACCGGGATCGGGTCCGTGCTCCGGGCCTTCGGGCTGTCGGCGTACGCGATCGGCTTCCGATGCGCCGACGACTCCTGGGCGGATCCGGCGGATGCGCTGGCGCTCACCCGGTCGGGCCGCCTCGACGTCGTGCTCCCGGCGCCCGACCCGCCCGGCGCGTCGGACGGCGCGGCGGCAACGGCCGCGACCGCCGCGCCGGTCCTGGCCGAGGCGCCGCGGCGCTACTGGATCGCCGCACGGCTGCTCTCGGAGCACGCGCTCGAGCCCACGCCCCGCCTGCTGGCAGCGGCGCGCGAGGGTCTTCCGCGCGCCCTCGAGCACGTGCCGGAAGGGGCCCCGGCGCGCCGCGCCCTCGCCCGTGTGCTCGCCGCCCCGCGCCCGGAAGCGGGCCTGCGCTTCCTGCGCGAGTGCGGCCTCACGCCGGCGCTCTTCCCCGACCTCGATCCGCGCAACGAGCCGCGCGTGGCCGCGTTGCCCGCGATCGACAGCCTGCGCTGGGCCGTCTGGCTGCGCGGCACCTCGCTCACCAGTGCGCTGGTGCGGCTGCGCGTACCGCACGCCCTCGCCCGCCGGATCGAACGGCTGCAGGCGTTGCATCCGGTCGACCAGGGTGCATCGGTGATGCGCGAGGCCGGCCTGCGGCGGCTGCTCGGCCGCGTCGGCGCGGAGGAGCTCGACGGGCTCTTCGCCTGGCGGCGTCTCGAGCTCGCCGAGGAGCCCGCGTCCGAGGGCCGAAGCGCGCGCGAGGCAAGGCTCGAAGCACTCGAAGCCCGGGTCGCCGAGGCGCGGGTGGCGCGCGAGCGGACGGGTCGGATGCGGCGGCTCGCGCTCGATGGGCACGCCGTGATGACGATCCTCGGCGCCGGCCCCGGGCCGCATGTCGGTCGCGCCCTCGCCCATCTCGCCCGTCACGTCGAGACCCATCCCGAGGACAACGATCGCGCGCGCCTGCGAGCGCTCGTCCTCGAGTGGGCGCAGAAGAACGCGGAAGCCCTCCTGCGCCGCGCTTCGACCGGGCGCGACCCGATCCGTTAGGATCCCCCCTCCCCCCGCTCCCCCCGGAATCCCCTCGGCGGTCGTCCAGCGTGTCCGACATCCAGGCCTTGTTCGAAGCGGTGCAGGAGGCTTGCCCGCGGCCGGTCTGGTCGCGCGGCGTCGAGCTCGCCCGCGCCGAGGCCGTGAGCGTCGAGTCGCGGCGCAAGGGCGAGATCGCCTTGCGGGTCGTGTCGGGGGGCGCGCTGGTCGCGCCCGAGGTCACGCTGCATCCCGACGACGAGGACTGGCAATGCAGCTGCGCCAGCCCGGACGACCCCTGCGAGCACGTCGCCGCCAGCGTGATCGCGCTGCGCCAGGCGAAGAAGAGCGGCGCCGACCTGCCGACCCCGGGCCGCGAGCGCGGGCGGATCGCCTACGTCCTCGAGGAGCAGGGCGGCGAGCTCACGCTCACCCGCACGATCGAGGTCGATGGACGCCGGACACCGCTGCGTGGCAGCCTGACCGCCGTCGCCGCGGGCCGCCACGATGGACCCGGGTTCGTCGCCACGACGGCCGACGTCGCGATCGAGCGCGCGATCGCCTCGCGACCGGCGGACGCGACCTCGGGCCCGCGACTCGGGAGCCTGCTCGAGCCGCTCTCGCGCTGTGATCGGATCCTGCTCGGAGATCGCCCCGTGCGCATCGACCGCGAGCCCCTCGGCCTACGCGCCCGGGTCGTCGACGCGCCCGGCGGCGCGCGGCTCTTCGTCGAGCAGGATCCGCGCATCGAGCGCGCCTTCCGCAACGGCCTCGTGCTGGCCGGCGACGCGATCCATCCCCTCGCACCGAACCGCCTGACCGGACGCGAGCTCGCCGACCTGCCGCGCGGGCGTTTCTTCGCCGACGACGAGCTCGCCACCCTCGTGACGGAGGTGCTGCCGGATCTCGGCGAGCGCATCCCGCTCGCGATCGAGACGCGCAAGCTGCCCTCCGCGCGGCGGGGCGAGAAGCCGCGGCTGCGGATCGAGGTCGAGCGCGAGGGCGATGGCCTGCGGGTGCTGCCGACGCTGGTCTACGGCCGACCGCCGGTCGCACGCATCGACGCCGGTCGACTCGTGCACCTCGGCGGCGGCGAGGTCCCGATCCGCGACGAGCCGGCGGAGAACGCCGCGATCACGCGGCTACGCAGCGAGCTCGGGCTGCGGCCCGGCATCGCCGTGCGGCTCGGCGCCAGCGAGGCGATCGACTTCGCGACCCGACTCGCCGACGCGAACGTCGAGGTCGCCGGCACGGCCCACCACGACTTCGCCCTGCGCGGACGGCTCGAGGCGTCGCTCGAGATCGACGACGATCGACTCGACCTCACCTTCACTCTCGCCGACGACGCGACGAGCGAGGGCGACGCCGGCGAGGACGCGTCCGCGAGCGCCCGTCACGCGGGTGCGTCCCGGACGGCGGACCGCGGCGGCCGGGGGCGCGACGCGGGCGGGGTGGGCGCACGGGCCGAGGCGGTGATCGAGGCGTGGTCTCGTGGCGAGTCGGTCGTCGCGCTCGAAGGCGGCGGCTTCGCCCGCCTGCCCGAGGACTGGCTCCAACGCTTCGGCGATCGGGTCGCCGACCTGCTCGGCGCCCTCGACGCGCGCGGTCGCGTGGCGCGCCATGCCCTGCCCGACCTGGCCCGGCTCTGCGACGCGCTCGAGAAGCCCCCGCCGCCCTCGCTCGAAGGCCTGCGTCCGCTGCTCGAGGGCTTCGAGACCATCCCCCACGCCGCGCTGCCCGCGGGCCTCGAGGGCGTGCTCCGCGACTACCAGCGCCGCGGCGTCGACTGGCTCGTCTTCCTGCGGCGGGCGGGGCTCGGGGCGTTGCTCGCCGACGACATGGGTCTCGGCAAGACGCTCCAGGCGCTCTGCGCCGTCGAGGGCCGGACGCTGGTCGTCGCCCCGACCAGCGTGCTGCACGGCTGGGTCCGCGAGATCGAGCGCTTCCGCCCGGAGCTCGCCTGCGCGCTCTACCACGGTCCGAGCCGCAGCCTCGACCCGAAGGCCGACATCACGATCACGAGCTACGCACTCCTGCGTCAGGACGTCGACCGGCTCGCGAAGACGACCTGGGATTGCGTGATCCTCGACGAGGCCCAGGCGATCAAGAACCCCGACAGCCAGATCGCCCGGGCGGCCTTCCGGCTCGATGCCCGCGCGCGCGTGGCCCTCACGGGCACGCCCGTCGAGAACCGCCTCGAGGAGCTGTGGAGCCAGCTGCACTTCCTGAATCCGGGTCTGCTCGGCGGACGCACGGCGTTCCGGGATCGTTATGCGCGGCCGATCGCCGAGGGCGACGACACGGTCACGGCGCGACTGCGGCGACGCATCCGCCCCTTCCTGCTTCGGCGGCTCAAGTCCGAGGTCGCGCCGGAGCTGCCGCCGCTCTCCGAGATCGTGCTCGACTGCGAGCTCTCGCCCGACGAGCGCGCCGTCTACGACAGCGTGCGCGCCGCGACCGTGCGCGACGTCGTCGAGCGGCTGCGCGGCGGCGGCAACGTGATGGCGGCGCTCGAGGCGCTGCTGCGCCTACGGCAGGCCGCCTGCCACGCGGCGCTCGTGCCCGGGCAGGACGACATGGAGGGCGCGAGCTCGAAGCTCGAGACGCTCTACGCGCGCCTCGAGGAGGCCGTCGCCGACGGCCACAAGGCGCTCGTCTTCTCGCAGTGGACGAGCCTGCTCGACCGCGTCGAGCCCGGCCTCGCCGAGCGGAACATCGAGTGGCTGCGCCTCGACGGCTCGACACGCGACCGCGGCGCCGTGGTCGAGCGCTTCCAGAGCGAGGACGGGCCGCCGGTCATGCTGCTCTCCCTGCGCGCCGGCGGCACGGGTCTCAACCTCACGGCGGCCGACCACGTCTTCCTGCTCGACCCGTGGTGGAACCCGGCGGTGGAGGCCCAGGCCGCCGACCGCGCCCACCGCATCGGCCAGGAGCGCCCCGTCGTACTCCATCGCCTGATCGCCCGGGACACCGTCGAGGAAGGCATCCTCCGCCTCCACGCCCGCAAGCGCGCCCTCGCCGACGCCGCCCTCGAGGAGGCAGACGGGTCGAGCCGGCTCTCCCGGGACGAGCTGATCGAGCTGCTCGAGAGCGCCTGAGAACGAGCGGGCGCGCTGCGCACCGCGCGCTGCGAGCCCTCGACACCTGCGCTGCCCGGCGCTTGCGGCCGGGATGCATCCCGACTCAAAGAGTGGGGTCCCATCCACACGGAACGCTCAAGTGGATTGTGGGATTTTCCGAACGCCCCACTCAATGGGTGCCATTCGCCACATTTCAAAGCGAGCCGACCGCGACGACGCCGCGCCGCGAACGGGGTCGGTGACACGCCGGGCGTCGGGGATCGGGCGTTGTCGGGTCGCGATGTCGATGTTCGCCCTCGTCCTCGCCGCGGCGACGGGCGCGCAGGCAGACACGGCCTCCGAGGGACGCAGCGACGCGGGACCGATCGCATCGGCGCCGAGCACCCGGTCCGCCGCGGGGCCCCCCGCCCCGGACGGGATCGAGACCGACGCGGCGCCGGGCAGCCCGGCCCTCACGCGCGCCGCCAGCCGCCAGCGCGTCGAGGCGATGACCCCGGTCGTCTGGCTCTCGCACTACGGAGCCGTCGCCATCGAGCCCGTCGAGTAGGGCGCGCCCCGAGCGCCCCTTCGCGTTCGATCCGCGGACTCGTCGCCCGAGCGCCCGTTCGGGTTCGATCCGCGCACCCGTCGCCCGAGCGCCCCTTCGCGTTCGATCCGCGCACCCGTCGCCCGAGCGCCCCTTCGCGTTCGATCCGCGCACCCGTCGCCCGAGCACGCGGACCGCCGCGCGGTGGACCGGGCGTCTCGAGCGCACGGATCGCCGACCCATGGGTAGGCCGCCCCGACCGCACGGCCTATGCTCCCGCCCCCATGGCCGCCGCGCGTACCGTCCTCACCCTCGTCCGTCACGGCCAGACCTCGGCCAACCTCGATGGCGTGTGGCACGGCTCGACCAACACGCCGCTCACCCCGCACGGCCATCGCCAGGCCGAGGCCGCCGCCGCCTGGATCGAGGCGCACCATCATCCCGTGCAGGCCGTCGGCCGCATCTACGCGAGCCCCCTCGACCGCGCGCACCACACGGCCCAGGCGATCGGCCGCCGCCTCCGACTCGAGCCGACGCTCGACCCGACCCTCGCCGAGTACGACCTGGGGGAGTGGGAGGGACTCGGCTTCGAGGAGCTCTTCCGCGAGAAGCGCCTCTTCGAGAATCTCGCCCGCGACCCGCACTACGCCCCCCACGGCGGCGAGTCCCCGCTCCAGGTGGGCCAGCGGATCGCCGACGCCCTCGTCCGCATCGCCCGCGCCCACCCGGGCGAACGCGTCGTCGTCGTGAGCCATAGCGGCGCGCTGTCGATCGGTCTCGGCCTGCTGCTCGACCGCGACTACACGAGCTGGGAACGCCGCATGCACAACTGCGCGCTCAGCGAGCTCGTGATCGAGCCCGAGCCGACGCTGATCAGCTTCAACTTCACCGACCATCTGCCCCCGGATCCCGACGCGTCGGGCGACGAGCGGCGCTGAGCCGACGCGCGCCGCGAGGGAGCGCCATGCGGTCCGTCGTGACCCGTCGAGCGGCGGGCCTCCGAATCGGGCGGAGTCGAAAGCACGAGGAGCGAGAAGAGCCATGCGAATCGCAGTGATCGGCGCCGGCGTGATGGGCAGCGGCATCGCCCAGGTGTTGGCGCAGACCGGCCACGACGTCGTCTGCACGGACGTCGACGCGGCCGCGCTCGACAAGGCGCGCGCCAACGTCACGACCGGACGCTACGGCGTCGACCGCGCGGTCGAGCGCGGCAAGCTCAGCCGCGCCGACGCCGACGCCACGCTCGCGCGCCTGCGCTTCGGCACGGACCTGGCGGCCGCGGTCGCCGACGTCGCCCTCGTGATCGAGTGCGTGCCCGAGCGCCTCGACCTCAAGGTGAAGGTCTTCCGCGAGCTCGATCGCCTGGCGCCGGCGGACTGCGTGCTCGCCTCGAACAGCTCGGGCTTCCCGCTCGCCGCCCTCGCGGCGGCGACCGACCGCCCCTCGCGCGTGCTCGTCTGGCATTGGGCCTCGCCGCCGGTCGTGATGAAGTTCGCCGAGATCGTCGTCCTGCCCTCGACCGACGAGGACGCCATCGCGCGCGTCCGCGAGCTGGCCGCGGCCTGCGGCAAGCATCCCGTCGTCGTGAAGGACCAGCCGATGGCCTGGGGCTATGTCGCGAACCGCATCTACGCGGCCATGCTGGTCGAGGCGGGGCGGGTCGTGGCCGAGGGCGTGGCGAGCCACGAGGAGGTGAACCGGCTGATGGTGGATTGCTTCGGCTGGCCCGTCGGCCCCTTCGCGATGGTGAAGGGCGCACAGACGGGCTTCGGCGACGCGTGAGGATCCCCGCCCTTCCTGGGTCGATCGGCCGGTCGATCGCCCCGTACCTCGCCGCGGGCGTCGCCGCGCTCGCGCCCGGCCTCGCCCGCGCGCAGGTCTCGATCGCGGACGATCCAGCGCCGCGCTTCGCCTGGCGCGGCCACGTGGCGAACGACTTCCTCTACGAGACCGAGACCGAGACCGACGGCGGCGATTCCTTCGAGGCCTGGCACCTCGGCCTATCGGGCGACTTCGGCGGTCCGATCAACGAGTCGATCCTCGTCGGCGTCTCCGGCGGCTACCGCTACGCCGACTACGACTGGAAGCTCGACAACGCCCTCGGCACGCCGCCGGGCTACGGCGGCGCCGAGCTGCCCAAGGATCCCTGGGGCTCCGTGCACACCTTCGACGTGGCGCCCGAGGCGACGATCCTCGTCGGCCGGCAATTCGCCGTCGTGGGCGCCGTGCCGATCCGCTGGGCCGGCGAGACCGGAGCCCACGGCAACGGCTTCATCGCCGGGGTCTCGGGCCTGGTGCGCTGGGCGCCGATCGAGACGCTGTCGATCGGCGCCGGCATCGGCATCACGAGCCAGCTCGAGGGCGAGGCCGAGACCTACCCCGTCGTGAGTCTCGACTGGCAGGTCACGCCGGCGCTGCGGCTCGCGACCGAGGGAAGCTGGGCGATGGGCGGGCGGACGAGCCTCGCCTGGGGGCCCGCCGAGGCGGTCCAGCTGGCGCTCTCCCTCGGCTACGAGCGCGTCCGCTTCCGGCTCGACGACCACGGTCGCGCCCCCGACCGCAACGGCGTGGCCGAGATCCGCTCGATCCCGCTCGAGGGCACGATCCGGCTCCATCTCGCGGAGCGCGTGCAGATCGAGCTGCGCGGGGGCGTGGCCTTCGGCGGGCGCTTCCGGATCGAGCGCCGCACGGGCGCGAAGCTCTACGACCAGCACTACGACCCGGCGCCGCGAATCGGCTTCGCGATCACGGTGCCCCTCGGCTGGACCGCGGCCCGGGCCGACGCGCCGCGACGCGCGCCCGCCGCGGGCGGGGATCCCACCGCGCCGGACGCACCGGGCGCCTGGTGACCTCGTCGCGTGGCTCCCGCCGCGGGCGGGCGCCGCGGATCGGGTGCCAGGCCCGGACGGCCCGCTTCGGGAAGTGCGGATCGGGCGCCAGGCCCGGACGGCCCGCTTCGGGAAGTGCGGATCGGGTGCCAGGCCCGGACGGCCCGCTTCGGGAAGTGCGGATCGGGTGCTAGGCCCGGACGGCCCGCTTCGGGAAGTTCGGCATCACGACGCCGGCCAGCTCCTCGAGGCAGCGCACGACCTGGCGGCTGTAGCCGAACTCGTTGTCGTACCAGACGTAGAGCACGGCGTGGCTGCCCTGCACGATCGTCGCCGGCGCGTCGACGATGCCCGCGAAGCGGTTGCCGACGAAGTCGCTCGAGACGACCTCGGTCGAGTTCACGAAGTCGATCTGGTTCTGCAGGTCGCCCTCGATCGAACAGCCTCGCAGATAGGCGTTCAGCTCTTCCACGGTCGTGTCGCGGCCGAGGGTCAGGCTCATGACGGCGAGCGAGACGTTCGGCGTCGGCACCCGGATCGCGTTGCCCGTGAGCTTGCCCGCGAGCTCGGGCAGGCACTTCGCGACCGCCTTCGCCGCCCCCGTCGAGGTCACGACCATGTTGAGCGGCGCGGCGCGGCCCCGGCGCTCCTTCTTGTGGTAGTTGTCGATCAGGTTCTGGTCGTTCGTGTACGAGTGGATCGACTCGATGTGCCCGGCCAGGATCTCGAACTCGTCGTTCACCGCCTTCAGCACGGGGGCGATCGCGTTCGTCGTGCACGAGGCGGCCGACAGCACGGGGCCGGCCTGGATCATGCCGTGGTGGTTCACGCCGTAGACGATGTTCGGGATGTCGCCCTTGCCCGGCGCGGTCAGGATCACCTTCGACGCGCCCGGGGCCTCGACGTGCTTGGCGAGCTGCTCGCGTTCGCGCCAGATGCCCGTGTTGTCGACGACGATCGCGTCCTTGATCCCGTAGGCGGCGTAGTCGCACTCCTCCGGGCCGTTGGCGTAGATCACGTGGACGAGGTTGCCGTTGATGATGAGGGCGTTCTCGTCCTCGTCGATCTGGACCTCGCCCGAGAAGGGGCCATGGATCGAGTCGCGTCGCAGCAGGCTCGCGCGCTTGGCGAGATCGCCCTTGCCGGCGGGCCGCACGACGATCGCCCGCAGGCGCAGGGAGTCGCCGCCGCCGGTCTTGCCGGCGAGGATGCGCGCGACGAGTCGACCGATCCGACCGAAGCCGTAGAGGACGACGTCCTGGGGCTCGGGGCGGATCGAGGCCTTGCCCGTCGCGATCCCGGCCAGCTCGTCGCGCACGAAATCGCCGACCTGGACCTGGCCCTGGCGGCCGCGGAAATGCGTCACGAGGTTGCCGACGTCGATCCGCGACGGGGCGAGGTCGAGGACGGCCATCGCGGCGAGGATCGGGTACGTCTCGGAGGGATTGATCCCGGCGTCGACGTTGACGCGGCCGATGCGATGGAGCTCGAGGATCTCGAGCGGCGACTTGTTGACCAGCGAGTTCCCGAAGAGCGTCACGATCACGCCGTGCTCGCGGTAGAGCTCGCCGATGATCGGGACCATCGCCTCGGACTGGCGCTGCTGCTGGCTCCACTCCTGGAGCGCACGTTCGGACTTGCTTCGGGTCTGGGAGGTGGAGTCGCTCAAGGAAGATCTCCTCGGGATGCGCGGATGAGGCCGCGGCAAGGTAAGGAATCCGGGTACTTGCAGCAATCGACGCAGGTGCCTGAAAGGGTTGCAGGCAGCCCCGCGACGGCCGGCGTGCTGCTAGCCTGCGCGGCTCGCCGGGTGGGTCGCCGCGAGGCGGCCGGGAGTGACGCGAATTGGCCGGAGACGACGCTCGAGGGGACTCGCGGGGGCTTCTCGTCCTCTTCAGCGTGATCGTCGTCGACCTGATCGGCTTCGGCATCGTCGTGCCGATCCTGCCCTTCTGGGCCGAGCGCTTCGGCGCCGACGGTACCCATCTCGGCTGGATCGTGGCCTGCCACGCGGGCATGCAATTCCTCTTCGCCCCGGTCTGGGGTCGGCTCTCCGACCGCATCGGCCGGCGCCCGGTCATGCTGCTCACGATCGCCGGCACGGCCATCGCACTCGGGCTGCTCGGCTTTGCCGACTCCCTGCCGCAGATCTACCTCGCGCGGCTGCTCTCCGGCGCCTTCGGCGCGAACATCAGCGTCGCAACCGCCTACCTGACGGACGTGACGGAGGAGGCCGACCGCACGCGCTGGATGGGCATGATCGGGGCGTCCTTCGCCGTGGGCTTCACCCTCGGCCCGCCGATCGGCGGCGCGCTGGCGCGGCTCGGCCACGGGACGCCGATGTTCGTGGCGGCGGGCATGGCCGCCGCGAATCTCGTCTGGGCCGCGCTGCGGCTGCGCGAGCCGGCGCGGCACGCGGGGCACGAGACGACGCGACCGCTCTCCCGCCTCGCCGTCCTGCGCGAGCCCGGGGTCGGACGACTCTGCTTCATCTACTTCCTCTTCTCCGTCGCCGTGACCCAGCTCGAGACCGTCTTCGCCTTCTTCATGGCCCATCGCTTCGGCTACGACGAGCTCGGCGTGGGGCTCGTGATGCTCGGCATGGCGATCGTGATGGGCGGCATCCAGGGCGGCGGCATGAAGCGCCTCTCGGCGCGCTTCCGCGAGCGCCGACTCGTGCTCGGCGGGCTCGGCCTCATGACGATCGCCTTCGCGACGCTGCCCGTACCGTCGACCGTCGCGTGGCTGCTCGTGCCGCTCGCGATCGCGGCGGTCGGCCGGGGGCTCGCGCAGCCGCCGATGATGAGTCTCGTCTCGTTGAATGCCGAGGAGCGCACGCGCGGGGTCGTGCTGGGCGTCTTCCAGTCGAGCGCTTCGGCGGCGCGGGTCGTGGGTCCGATCCTCGCGGGTGCCCTCTACGACGCGGGCGACGCCCTGCCCTTCCTCGCGGCTGCGGTGCTCGTGGCGAGCGCCGGGCTCGTCGCCCTCGGCGTGCGGGACGCGCGCGAGACGGGCGGAGCCGTCGCGACCGCGCCGCCGCTGCTCTGAGCCGCGTGGATCCTTCGCTCCCCGCGCGCCTTCAGCGCCCGGCGCGCAGGGCGTAGACCGCCACCTCCTCGAGGCCCGCCTGCTCGAGCAGCGCAGCGCGCTGCAGGCGCAGTCGCTTGTCCTCCGGATCCCGTTCGATCGCCCGCAGCAGCTCGTGCATCGCGTCGTACCAGATGCCCGAGAGCGCGTAGGGCGCGAAGCGTTGCGGCGCCTCGTCGAGCCGACGCGCGAGATCGACCGGCACGTCGGTGCGCGCGATGAAGCCCTCGGCGAAGGTGTCGTTCGCGCGATGCGCCTCGTCCCGCACGATGGCCACGTGCCAGCGGTAGGTCCGCTCGGGCTCGAGCGTGATGCCGCGCTCCGCGAGGTCGAGCGCGTGGATGCCACGCGCGATCGGCCCGGGCACCGTCCACTCGAGCAAGGGATCGATCGCCTCCTCGTCGACGAGCGTCACGTCGACGCGCAAGGCCGTGTCCTGCGAGACGTACCAGTAGAGGATCGGCTGCGCGCGGGTCGTGAGGGCGATGTGATCCCGCGGCGCGAGCACCTTGACGGTCACGTCGCCGCGGGAGAACGTGCGCGTGCCCGCGCCGGCGGTCTGCCGCGCGCTGCCACGACCGGGCGGGATGTAGACGACGGGGCTCCAGGCGCCGGCCTTGCTTTCGCCGTGCGTCACGGATCCCGCGTCCGGCTGGCGCTCGCCGGGCGTCGTGGATCCATCGCCGGGCAGCGAGGCCCCGCCCGAAGGCCGCTCGGGCCCCGTCACCGGCGTCGCGCCCGGCTCCCGATCCGCGCCCGTCGTGCGACCGGAGGGCTCCTCCGCCCGCACGGCCGGAACGATCGATCCCGCGACGACGAACGACCCGACGACGAGCGTGAGCCCGAGGAGCACGAGGCGCAGCCCACGCCCCGTCCGCGCGTCCCGATCGAGGATTCCCTTCGTCATGCCTGCTCCCCCTCTGCTGCCGTCGCGTGCGCCCGCTCGCCGAGCACGCGGTAGATCCGGATGGGCTCGCTCTTGCCCTTGACCTCGTGGAGACCTTCGTCGCGCAGGACGAAATCGTCGCCGAGCAGGCGGCGCGTCGGCTCCCCGATCAGCACGCGCGAGAGCGCGTCCTCGCGATCGAAGTCGAGGGCGCCGCCGATGCTCTCGAGGCGCGCGGCGGTGTTCACCGTGTCGCCGACCGAGGTGTACTTGAGTCGCCCCTCGCGGCTGTTGCCGCCGATCGCGCCGACGACCGCGGGACCCGTGTGCAGACCGATGCGCTGGCGACCGGTCGGCCAGCCCCGCGCGCGCCACGAGGCGTTCAGCCGCTCGAGGGTCCGCCCCATCTCGAGGGCACAGCACACCGCGTTGCGCGCATCGCGCGCGATCTCCGCCTCGTCTTCGCTCGGGATCGGCACCCCGAAGTTGGCCTTGATCCCATCCCCGACGTAGTCGTCGACGTGCGCCCCGTCGTAGGACTCGATCACCCGGGTCATCGCATCCATGTACGACTCGATCCACTCCATCAGCTCGTCGGGCTCCATCTTCTCCGCCGCCTCGGTGTAGCCCTTCAGGTCGGAGAGCAGCGCCGTGATCGTGACGCGCTGGCTCTTCAGGCGATGGCCGTCCATGAACTCGTCGCGGCGGGACCAGAGATGATCGGCGACGTGACGCGAGGCGAAGCGGCGGAAGAGGCCCATCAGCTCGCGCTGGGCGCGGGCCTCGCGCCGCGCGCGATCACCGAGGGTGAGACCACCGGCCGCCGCCCACGCGAAGGCGGGCGCCACGCCCGGGACCCAGATCCCGGCGGCGAAGAGGCTCGCCCACGCGGCGCCCAGCAGCAGGAGCCCGAGCAGCAGCGTCGGCACGGCCCAGCCGAGACTCGTGATCCCCATCGAGAGCACGATCCCGAGCACGCCCCAGGCCACGATCCAGACCGTCTCGGTCCACGCGTCGAGACTCGTGAGCGGGGTCGCGTGGCCTTCGCCGGTGCGGATCAGCTGGTCGACGATGTGCGCGTGGAGTCGGTAGCCCTTGACGACCCGGCCGGCGGCGAAGGGTGCGTTGAAGTCGTCCTTGACGCTCGGCGAGTCGGTCCCGAGCACGACCACCCGACCGCGCACCCGCGCCGGATCGAATCGCCCTTCCACCACGTCCTCGAAGGCGAGCACCGCGAAGGCGTCGTCCGGCCGTGCGTAGTCGAGGGGGAACTGGTAGCCGCCGGCGTCGAGGTCGACGTAGGCGCCGAAGTCGGGCTCGAGGGGAGGCAGCGTCGTCGCGCCGAGGCGGATCCACTCCGGGCGCTCGGGATCGGGCTGCATGCCGACGCGCTGCTCCGCGAGGGCGAGCAGCGCGAGTCGCAGCGTCAGGGAGAGATGGGCGTTGCCGACCTCGTCCCAGGCGATCAGATAGCCGCGCCGCACGACGCGCCCGCGATCCATCAAGAGGTTGTTGAAGCCGACCTGCTCGGGGCCCACGAAGGTCGGCGGCGGCGTGCCCGGCTCGTCGGCCGAGGGCATCAGCTCGCTGGTCACGATGCGCGGGGTCGACCGGACGACCGTCTCGAAGTCGATCCAGCCCGCGAGGTCCTCGGCCGATCCGCTCGCGGGTCCGTCGCGGTAGAGATCGACGCCGATCGCGACCGCACCGGCCTCGACCAACCGCTCGAGGGCCTCGGCCAGCAGGGCATCGGGGATCGGGTAGCCGTAGCGCTGGAACTCCGTCTCGCCGATCGCCACGCCGAGGACGGGTGCGGGGCCCGGAGCGCGACCGACCTGACGACGGATCGCCCGATCGTAGAGGCCGAGCTCGAGCTCCTCGAAGACGCCGGCGCCGGAAAGCAGCAGGCCGAGGACGATCGCCGCCGCGCCGAGCAGCGCCGCCGGTAGTCGGCGCTCCATCGCCTCGAGTCCCCGCGGCATGCCCGATCCTCCTCCTGGACGGGCGATCGCGCGCCCGCTCCCTCCGGTCCCGAGCGACGCACGTCGCCCGCTCGGTCCGGCCTCGGACAGGATCGGCCATTCCCGGCCCGGGACCGTGAAGTCCTTCACGGAGGCGCGCCCGACCCGGCCCGAACCGCCGCACGCCTCGCGCACGATAGCCGACGGCTCCAATCCGATCGGGATTCGGTACTCTCCGCCGCCGCATGGACCCCGACAGCACCCTCGACGCGGCCCGCCGGCAGATCGCGGCCTGCCCCGACGAAGCCTCGCTCAAGCAGATCGAGCGCGACTACGTCGGCAAGAAGGGCGTCGTCGCGGCGATGCTCGCCGAGATCCCGAAGCTCGACCCCGACGCCCGCAAGGCGCACGGCCAGAAGGCGAACGCCCTCAAGCAGGCGATCCTCGAGCTCGTCGCGGAGCGCCAGCAGGCCTTCGCGGCCACGAAGCTCGACGCGGCCCGGCGCGCGGACGACTTCGACCCGACGCTGCCCCCGCCCGCGGCGCTCCGCGGCAGCCTGCACCCGATCACGCAGGTGACGCGCGAGCTCGAGGACCTCTTCCTGTCGATGGGCTACGAGGTCGTCGACGGCCCCGAGGTCGAGCTCGACCACTACAACTTCGAGGCCCTCAACATCACGAAGGACCATCCGGCGCGCGATTCGCAGGACACCTTCTACTGCGACGACGTGGGCCGTCTGGTGCTGCGCACGCATACCTCGCCCGTGCAGATCCGCGCGATGGAGCGACGCGAGCCGCCCTTCCGGGTGGTCGCGCCGGGCCGCGTCTTCCGACAGGAGACGACCGATGCGAGCCACGACCACACCTTCTACCAGATGGAGGGGCTCGTGGTCGGCAAGGACATCTCCGTCGCGCACCTGATCGGCGCGATGAAGACGCTCCTGCGCGGGATCTTCGGGCGCGACCTCGACGTGCGGCTGCGGCCCGGGCATTTCCCCTTCGTCGAGCCGGGCTTCGAGCTCGATGCGCGCTGTCCCTTCTGCGAGGCGGGCTGCAGCGTCTGCAAGCGGACGACCTGGATCGAGCTCCTGCCCTGCGGCCTCGTACATCCGAACGTGCTGCGTGCGGGCGGCGTCGACCCCGAGGAGTGGAGCGGCTTCGCCTTCGGCCTGGGCCTCTCGCGGCTGGTCATGCTGCGCCACGGCATCGATGACGTGCGGCATCTGCTCGACGGCGACCTGCGCTTCCTGGAGCAGTTCTGATGCGCGTCTCCATGCGATGGCTCGCGCGCCACGTCGACCTCTCGGGCATCACGCCCGAGCAGCTCGCCAACGATCTCACGCTCTCGACCGCCGAGGTCGAGGGCCTCGAGCGCTTCGCGCCCTGGCTCGACGACGTCGTCGTCGGGCACGTCGCGACGCGCGCGGCACATCCCGACGCCGAGAAGCTCTCGCTCTGCACGGTCGACGTCGGCGCGACGGCGACGGACGCGGCCCCGCTCTCGATCGTCTGCGGCGCACCGAACGTGGCCGCGGGCCAGAAGGTCGCCGTAGCCCGGATCGGCACGACGCTGCCGGGTGATTTCAAGATCAAGAAGTCGAAGATCCGGGGCGTCGAGTCCTCGGGCATGATCTGCTCGGTGCGCGAGCTCGAGCTCGGTGACGACCACGACGGCATCTGGGTCCTGCCCGCGGATGCAATGGTCGGCCAGTCGATCGCCGAGGCCTTCGGGCTCGACGACTGGGTGATCGAGATCGACAACAAGTCCCTCACCCATCGCCCCGATCTCTGGGGCCATCGCGGCCTCGCCCGCGAGGTCGCCGCGATCTACGAGCGCGAGCTGCTCCCCCTCGATACGTCGCTGCCCACGACCGGTTCGGGTCCGCAATGGCCCGTGCGGATCGAGGCGGCCGCCTGCTCGCGCTACGTCGCGCTGCCGATCGAAGGCGTCCGGCCCGTGCGCTCGCCGGACTGGCTGCGCTTCCTGCTCCTCGCGGTCGGCCAGCGACCGATCGACCTGCTCGTCGACCTCTCGAATTTCGTGATGCTCGACCTCGGCCAGCCGAACCACGTCTTCGATCGACACCGCCTCGAGTCGCTGGCCGGCGGCGCCGATCGCGCGGCGATCGTCGTGCGTACGGCTCGCGACGGCGAGTCGATCGAGACCCTCGACGGCGAGACCCGCGCGCTCGGCCCGGCGGACCTGCTGATCTGCGCCGGCGACGCGCCCGTGGCCCTGGCGGGCGTGATGGGTGGCGAGGGCTCGAAGGTCGCACCCGGGACCGACGCCCTGCTGCTCGAGGTCGCGACCTTCGACGCCACGACGATCCGCCGCACGTCGACCCGCGTCGGCCTGCGCACGGACTCCTCGGCCCGCTTCGAGAAGTCCCTCGATCCGAGCCTGCCCCTCGCCGCCGCCGGTCACTTCGCGCGGCTGCTCGCCGCCATCGAGCCCGCCGCACGCTTCCCGGCGCCGCCGACCGACGAAGGCGCCTGGAGCGACCCGGCCCGAACGATCCCGCTCCGCAACGAGCGCGTCCGCACGGCCCTCGGCAAGCCGATCTCCGACGACGAGATCCGCAACATCCTCGAGCGCCTCGAGTTCCGCGTCGAGGGCGACCTCGCGGGCCGCCTCGATCTCTGGGAGGTGCGGATCCCGAGCTTCCGCGCGACCAAGGACGTCACGATCGAGCAGGACCTCGTCGAGGAGATCGGCCGCATCCACCGCTACGGCAACATCGAAGAGAGGCCCCTCCACTTCGACCTCGTGCCCCCGCCTCGGGACGAGCGCCGCCGCCTCGTCCGGCATCTGCAGGATCGCCTCGCCGGCGGCGCCCGCTTCCACGAGAACCTCTCCTACTCGTTCATCGAGGACGGACTGCTCGCGCAGCTCGGCCTCGGCGACGCGCCGCACGTGCGGGTGATCAACCCGGTGAACCAGAGCGAGTCGCGCATCCGACGCAACGTGGCGCCCAGCCTGCTCCCCGCCCTCGAGGCGAACCGGCGCAACCGCACGGACGTGCGACTCTTCGAGATCGGCAAGGCCTACGAGCCCGAGCATGCGAACGACCGCGGCGAGCCGCGGGAACGGCACTACCTGGGCCTGGCCTGGGCCGGCACACCGCCGGGCAGGAAGGCGCGCTACGACGAGGGTCGGCTGATCCGGCTGCAGGCGATCGTGAACGATCTCGTCGGGACGTGGGGCTGCGGCCCGCTTCGCTGGAGCGAGGAGGGCGAGCGACCCGCCTGGGCGCATCCGAGCAAGGGTCTCTTCCTCGAGCTCCCGGGCGCGCCCCGGCCCGTCGCCGTCGTGGCGGAGCTCGAGCCCGGGCTCGCCCCGAAGCTCGGCCTGTCGGGCGATCTCGCAAGCGAGGTCGCGATCGGTGAGGTCTGTCTCGATGCGCTGCTCGAGGCGGAGCGAGCGGGCTCCGGCTATCGCCCGCTCGCGAAGTTCCCGGGCATCAAGATCGATGTCGCCGTCTCCGTCCCGGAGTCGACGCGGGCGGGCGGGATCGTGGCCCTGATCGAAGAGGCCGGCCGCAAGCAGGTCGCCTCGGTCGAGCTCTTCGATCTCTACCGCGGCGAGTCGATCGGTAAGGGCCGCAAGTCCCTCGCCTTCCACGTGCTGCTGCAATCGGACTCGAAGACCCTCGGCGAGAAGGACGAGCAGAAATTCCTGCAGCGCTTCGAGAAGCTCGTCGCCGACGCGGGCGGCGAGCTCCGCAAGGGTTAGGCCGCTCGCATCCGCGCGCGGAAATGCTTGTTCTTGACCGCGAAGTCGGCGACGTGCGAGGCGCACCAGGCATTCGGCTTGACGAGCACCGGGAACCCCGAGCCCGCGACCATGCCCGCGAGCTGCTTCACGTAGTCGCTCGAGTCGTACCGCTCGTCGGGATTCGCGTCGACGTGGACCCAGATCTGCTGTCGCTCGGGCGACAGGTCGAAGGCCTCGTGCATGCGGATCGCGAGATCGAGGGAGAGCCAGGTCTCGGTCGAGAGCTTCTCGAAGAGGCTGATCTCCTTGCGGTCGAAGCGCCGCGTGTAGAAGACGCGGCCGCCCTTGCCGGGATTCAGGACGCAGGCGACGGTCACGAACTCCATGCGGTGGGCCGACTTCTGGGCGTCGGTCCCGATGTGGACGGTCTGGCCCCGCTGCACGAGACGCCGGACCGTGCTCATCACGTCCAGCACCTCGGCGCCTCCCAGCGTCCACCATCGGCTCTCCGGATCCACTTGCCTTCGCATCGGTGCTCCCGTCTGGCGGCCGCCCCGAGCGAGGGGCCGCATTGGCTCCTCAGTCGCAGTCTCGATCGCGCCCCGGGCGCTCGCGGTCCGGACCGCGCGCCGGGCCCCGGAACGACGAGACCCCCGCGCAGGGGCGCAGGGGTCTCGTGGGTAGGCAGGGTCGGGCGGCGCGGTCTATGGAGGGCAGTCGCTCGCCGGGTCGCTCGCGTCGCCCCGTCATCCCGTTCGCCGCGGGAGGTGTCCCGGGCTGCGCCGCGCGTCCCGGAGCGGAGCGACCGGAGCCGCGCCGGGCCGCCGGCCTACGCCGCTCCCCCGCCTCGGGATCGAGCTGTCGTCGTCGCCACGCCGTCAAGGACGATCGCCTCCGTCCTCCGACCTCGGCACCGGGCGTTCGGCCGGATGCTCCTCGATCGGCCGAACGGGCGGCGCGCTCGAGGGGCCCGGGATGGATACCGCGGGCGGCCGTTGAGTCAAGCCCACAGCACCGGGCGTCCTCGGGGCGTCACGGGAATGCCATCACGACGAAGCCCCCGCGAAGCGAGGGCTTCGCGGGGGCTCCTGCACGTGGCCGAGGCGTTCACGCGGCGTGCGCGGCGGCCTCGCACACCGGTCGACCGGGCAACCTACTCGAAGCGGAACTCGCCCTGGTCGATCACGACGTCGCCGTTCTGGTTCTTCGTCTGGAAGAGTGCCGTCTTGCCGTCGACCCACATCGAGATCGTGACCGCATCGCCGGGCATGACCGGCTTCGAGAAGCGCCCGTCCATCGCCTTGAAGCGGCTCGGATCCGATCCGCAGAGCGCGTGGAGCAGCGCCCGCCCCGTGAAGCCGTAGGTGCAGAGACCGTGGAGGATCGGCCGATCGAAGCCGCCCATCTTCGCGAACGAGGGGTCGGAGTGCAGCGGATTGCGATCGCCCGAGAGGCGATAGGTGAGCGCCTGGTCCTCGCGCGTCTGATAGGTGACCTCGTGGTCCGGCTTGCGATCCGGCAGCTCGAAGGAAGGCGACGGGCCGCGATCGCCGCCGAAGCCGCCGGCGCCGCGGCAGAAGAGCGACATCTTCACCTTGAAGAGCGGCTTGCCCGTCGCGACGAGGGTCGAGGTCGACTCGAACTCGAGCACGCCCGCCTTGCCCTTGTCCCAGACGCCCGTGATCTCACCGACGCTCTCGATCTCGCCCTCGGGCGGGATCTCTCCGTAGAGCTCGATGCCCTCCGTGCCGTGCACCATGAGGGCGGGGTTGAACTCACCGGCCTTGTCGAGCGGGACGCCGCCGCCGCCGAGGATCACGGCCATCGTCGGGAGCACCCGCTGCGGCGTATCCTTCGTGTTCTCGGTCGTGAACTGGAGCTCGCTCGTGCCGGCCCCGACGCCGACGGCGTAGAGCAGCGCGTCCTTCGAGGTCCAGCTACGCCGGGTGGGCGTTCCCTTGGCGCCGACTGCGCTCGGATCGAGGGCCATGATGGGGATCTCCTGAGGATGGACGGTCGGTCGACCGTGGGTTGACGAGGCAGGCGGCCGACGACGCTCGCGCGCAGAACGACCCGCTCGAAGAGGGCTTTTAGAGGTACACTAGGCGCTCTTCGTTGTCGATTGCCGCGATCCGGAGGGGGCCGCGGACGCGAGTCACATCGAGTCAGCCATGGGAGCACCATGATTCCGCCGCCCCTCCGACCGCCTGCGCCGCACCGCCGGCGCGGTCTGCTCGCGACCCTCGCCGTCCTGCTCGTCTGCGTCTCCCTCGCCGAGCGCGTCGAGGCCGCCTGCACGCCCGACCCGCCCGCAGACGACGACGTCGTCGTCTGTTCCGGCACCGACTCGAGCGGCTACGACGCGAGCGGTGCGACCGGCGTGACGATCACGACGGTCGGCGTGACGACGCTCGGGGACGGCGATCCCGGGCTCGACAGCGCAGTCGTGATCAGCGACGACAACACGGTCACGCTCGGGCCCGATGCGACGATCTCCGTCACGGACCCCGGCGGCTTCGGCCTGCGCGGCGGCGACCGCAACACGATCAGCCTCGACGGTGCCCTCGACGTCTCGGCCGCCGCCACCGGCGCAACCGGAATCGCGGTCGGCAACGACAACGACGTCACGCTCGGCCTCGACGCCATCGTCACCCTCGACGCCGACGATGCGATCGGCGTGCTCGCGGGCAACGACAACATCGTCCAGAACCTCGGTCGCATCGTCGTGAACGGCGACGACGGGCGGGCCATCTCGATCGGCCGCAATACGGGACTGCCCCTTCCGAACGGCGCGAGCTCCACGGGCGAGATCGTGCTCGACGGCCTGCGCGGCTACGGCATCCAGTCGGACGACGACTCCGGCGTCCTGATCGGCGGCACGGTCGAAGTCAACGGGGACGGGGGCCGTGCGCTCTCCGCGGGCAACAAGACCGCCACGACCAACGACGCGAACATCACCAATGTCGGCCGCATCACGGTCGCAGCCGACGACGCCTACGGGCTCAAGGTCGGTGACGGTTGGATCGACGACTTCATCGGCGACCACGACGGGAATCCCTTTACTCCGGTGCAGCAGATTCTGCTGCCTGGCACCCGCAATCTCGCGAACGGGTCGGACCCGGGTGCGATCGACGTGACGGGCGATCGATCCTTCGGGATCTTCGCCGGCGACGAGAGCAATCCGAATGGCGACCACGACAGCTTCGTGGCCAATACGGGAGCGATCGACGTGACCGGCACGGACTCGATCGCCATCTCGGTCGGCGGCAACTCGCGTTTCGATCCCTTCGAGCTGGGCGGGGTCGATCTCAGACCGGGGCTCGTCACCCTGAACAACGACGGCATGATCACAGGCGGTGCGGACGCCGGGCCGCTGATCGAGATCCGCGACTTCGTCGCAGGACACGAGAATCGCATCCTGAACGACGAGAACGGCCTCATCTCGGCCGACGTCACGAACCGCGGCACGCCGGGACGCGGCATCGCGATCTCGGGCTCCGCGGGCGAAGACCTGGTCGTCAACCTGGGCTCGATCGAAGGCGACGTGGATCTCGATGCTGGAAACGATCGCTACGTGCACCACGAGGGGGCGAGCTTCGTCGGACGACTCGAAGGCGGCGCCGGCGACGACGAACTGACCCTCGGCCGCCAGAGCGCCGGGATCGAGACATTCGACCTCTCGCAGGTCTCCGGATTCGAACGGCTGCGGGTGAACGGGGCGAACGGTGGGGCCGACCCGATCGGCTGGATGCTGTCGAACGGCGACGCCTTCCTCGGTTTGACCGAGGTCGTGAACGGCGGGCGCCTCGACGTGCCAACACCGCTCACCCTCGGTGGCGACCTGATCGTCCGCAGGCGGGGGATACTCGCCCTCACGAGTGATCAGACGACGCCGGCACTCACCGTCCGCGGCGATGCCCGGCTCGGCGGCACCCTCGAGCTGCGCTTCACCCCGAGCGTGACGCCCTCCCCGACCCCCTTCCGAATCATCGAGGTGATGGGGGCGCGCACGAGAACCTTCAGGAACGAGATCATGCCATTCGGGGGCACCTTCGCCTTGTCCACGATCTACGACGCGTCGGGCGTACTCGTGCTCTTCGAGGCCGCCGGCTTCGAGGGCGTCGCCCGCGGCGCGAACCAACGCGCGATCGCCCGTCACATCGCCGCGATCGAGCTCGATGGCACGTCGGCTGGCGACCTCCAGAGCGCAGTCGACGAGTGGGCCACGAGCGGGATGGGCGTGCTCTCGAACGTCTACCAGGCCCTCTCTCCCGAGCCCTACGATGCGCAGACGACCCTGCTCGTCGAAGGCGGGCGACGCGTGGCCGGCCTGCTCTTCGATCGGCCGCGGGAGTGCCGCGACGGGGACGTCGATCGCTGGGCCGGGGTGCAGGCGCCGCTGCCCTGTCACGCGCGGCGCTGGTCGCCCTGGCTCGCGGCCGTGGGCTCCTTCCGCTCGCGCGATGGCTTCTCGGGGCATCCGCGCTATGACGCGCAGCTGGGTGGGCTCGTCTTCGGCGTCGACGCCCGGCCGCTCGCCGGGCTCGACCTGACCTTCGCAATCTCGAGCCAGCGTGGCCGCATCAATGCAGCGCTCGCCGGCGACAGCACCCTCACCCTCGCCGACCTCACGGCCCAGGGCGCCTACAGCGCAGGCCCCCTGCGCGTCCAGGCCGCCGTCGGCTGGGGCCACGGCTTCCACGCGACGCGAAGGCGGATCGACTTCGCCGAGACACCGACGGCGATCGACGTGACCGGCGACGTCGACTACGACAGCGACCGCGTGCTCGTCGCCGGCGAGGCCGGCTGGCTCCTGCCCCTCGGCCCCATCGACGTCGAGCCCCTCGTCGGCTTCGACTGGACCTGGGTCTTCCAGCGCGCCGTCCGCGAGTCCCACGCCGGCGGCTTCGGCGCGCGCCTCGACGACCGGGAGGACGAGGTCGGTTCCCTGACGGCGGGCCTGCGTCTCTCGACCACGTACCGCCACCAGCGCTACCTGATCGAGTCACTCGAGTGGATGGACGGCGTCTGGCGGCCGTCGCTCGACCTGCGATTCCGCCAGCTCGTCGCCGGCGACCGGCGCGATCTCACGGGCCGCTTCGTCGGCAGCGCCGACACCGTGCCGAAGTACACGATCCAGGGAGAGGAGGACGCGCAGGGCGCCGAGCTCGGCCTCGGCGTCTCCTTCGTGCCCGAGAATGCCAACCGGCTGCAGATCGACCTGCGCTACGAGGCCTTCGTCGCCCCCCACACCCTCGACCAGAACCTCGTCGCGCGGGTCGCGCTCGGGTTCTAGACTCGCGACGCGCCGGGCGGCACGGTCCGCACCGGTCGCGCTCGACAACGGCGCTCGGCATGCGCGGTCGCGACGAGCGAGCGCGATGATTCGGAGCAAGACATGGACGACGCCCTGCCGCGACGTGAAGGCCTGCTCGGTGCGATCGAGTGGGTCCTGGCCCGAGCCCTCTTCCCGATCCTGCTCGGGGGCTCCGTCTGGTACGCGATCGCACGCATGGAGGCGGGTGCTACGCCCGAGGCGGCGATCCTGCTGCCGACGATCGCCGCCTATCCGATCCTCGCGCTGCTCGAGCGCTTCTTCTACTGGCAGCCGCGCTGGCTGCACTCGCAGGGGGATCTCGGCGTCGACGTGGGCCATCTGCTCGTGTCGGGCCTGCTGACGACGGAGCTGCTGAAGATCCCCTTCACGATCGCTGCGGTCGCGCTCGCCGCGCGGCTCGCCGACGCGATGGGGGGCAGCCTCTGGCCTTCGCAGTGGAGCCTCTGGGCACAGCTCCCCCTCGCCCTCGTCTTCGGCGAGTTCTTCATGTACTGGGTCCATCGCCTCGGTCACGAGGTCGACTGGCTCTGGCGCTTCCACGCCATGCACCACAGCGCGCCGCGACTCTACTTCCTGAACGCCGTGCGCTTCCACCCGGTCGACATCGCGATCTCGACCTTCGCGCCGATGGTGCCCCTGATCGTGGTCGGCGCCGACGGCCGCGTGATCGCGCTCTTCGGGCTCGTGTCCGCGGTCCACGGCCTCTTCCAGCACGCGAACCTCGTGCTCCGGCTCGGCCCCCTCAACTGGATCTTCAGCATGGCCGAGCTGCATCGCTGGCATCACTCGCGCCTGCTCCACGAGGCGAATACCAACTTCGGCCAGAACCTGATCGTCTGGGACGTCGTCTTCGGCACACGCTTCCTGCCGAAGGACCGGATGCCGCCCTCGGACATCGGCATCGCCGATCTGCCCACCTTCCCGATGGACTACATGGGCCAGCTGCTCTCGCCCCTGCGCTGGCGGACGATCCAGGCCACGAGCGCCGCGGCCGGAGGGGCCTCGGCCTGGACGGAGCCGGGCGCGGGCGCCGCCGCAGGAGCCCCGCCGGCCGTCGGACGTTAGGCGGACGCGCTTCGTTCGCCTTCCGGCAACCGAAGCAGGCCACCGGCTCAGTCGAGCTCCACGCCCGCCAGGAACCGGATGCGCTCGCGGGCCTCGTCATGCCCGCCGTCGAGGGGCCCCGCGCGCAGGATCGCCTGATCGACGCCCATCGTCTCCCAGGCCCGCAGCCGCGCCTCGGCCGCAGGCCCGGGCTCGAGCTCGCAGGCCGCCGCGAAGCCCGAGGCGGCGACGAGGTCCTCGGGATCCGCCTCGCTCCGGCCCTCGGTGTAGGCGGCGAGATGGACCTCGAGCGTCTCGTCGTCGGCGCCCGACAGATCGACGTAGGCGAGACCGCCCTGCCCCGCCCGCCGCGCGTGGTCGGGCGTCCAGCCGGCGAGATGGAGGGGCGGATGGGGCCGCTGCTCGGGCCGCGGCACGACCGACACGGGCGCCACCCGGAAGCGCTCGGACGCCCACGAGAAGACCGGCGCCTCCCACATCGCGACGAGCATGCGAAGCCCCTCGTCCCAGGGCCGCTCGTCGGTTCCCTCGAGCGCGCCGACGGGCAGCAGCGCGAGCTCGAGGCGGCCCGACGCGGCGATGTCGAGGGAGGCCGCCTGCTCGGCCTCGCGGATCGGCGGGCGCATGGGAGGCAGCAGGCCGGGCAAGCCCCAACCGAGCCGGATGCGCTCCGTCGAAGGCGCCAGGGCCGCCAGCCAGATCGCCGGCGCCCCCTCGCCGAAATCGCCCGCCTCGCCCGCATTCGGGAAGCACCAGACCGCGTCGAGGCCGAGCAACTCCGCGAGGCGCAGCTCCTCGCGCATCGTCTCGAAGCCCTCCGGCCCGGGATCGCCGACCTGGTAGAGGAGCGCGCGCTGCACGACTCAGTTCCCGGCGCGCACCACGCCCAGCGTCGGATTGCGGCGCAGCCGGATGTCCTCGAGCCGCGTGAGACACGCCTCGGTCCAGCTCGTGTCCTCCTCCGCGAGCAGGTAGAAGCGATCCTCGCGGATGCCCTGCACGACGCGCTCGGCCATCGCCGCCGGATCGAGCCCGGCGTCGACGCTCTGCCGGATCGCCGCCTCGACCATCGTCTGGGCGGGCTGGTCGACGTCCGCCGGCCGTTTGAGATGCGCCGGGCGATTGCGCTCCGAGCGCCCGATGCCCGTGCGGATCAGCTCGGGACAGAGCGCCGAGCAGCCGACCGGCGACTGCTGCCCGCGCAGCTCGTGGTAGAGCGTCTCGGAGAGCGAGAGCGCCGCGTGCTTGCTCACGTTGTACGCCCCGGAGAGCGGCATGTTGATCAGCCCCGCCATCGAGCAGGTATTCACGACGTGCCCCGGCTCGTTCTGGCGCAGCAGGATCGGCACGAAGGCGCGGATGCCGTGCAGCACGCCGAAGAGGTTCACGCCGAGCACCCACTCCCAGTCGGTCGGGATCGCCTCCCAGGTCAGCCCGCCCGCGAAGACGCCGGCGTTGTTGCAGACGACGTGGACCTTCTCGAAGCGATCGAGGGTCGCCTCCGCGAGCCGGGAGAGATCGTCGGCGCGCGAGACGTCGGTCCGGACGGCGAGGACCTCGGCGCCGCGCGCCTCGATCCGGCTCGCGGCCTCGCGCAGGCTCGCCTGCTCGACGTCGGCCATCACGATCTTCATGCCCTCGTCGGCGAAGCGCTCGCAGAGCGCGCGACCGATCCCGCTGGCGGCCCCCGTCACGACGGCGACCTTCCCCTCGAAGTCCTGGAGCATCCTCGTCCTCCCGCTCGAGCGCCGGAATCGGCGCCCCCTGCGCGACGCATCATGTTAGATTCCTGCCGGAGGAACCGACAGCCGATGCCCGCCCGAGATCCCCTTCCCTTCGCCGGCCTGCGCGTGCTCGAGCTGTCGAGCGAGATCACGGGGCCCTATGCGGGCAAGCTCTTCGTCGACGCCGGGGCGGAGGTCGTGAAGATCGAGGCGCCGGGCGGCGATCCGATGCGACGCTGGAGCGCGTCGTTCCAGCCGATCGCGGAGAAGGAGTCGAGCCCCCTCTTCCAATACCTGAACTCCGGCAAGCGCAGTCTGGTCCTCGACCCGCGTGATGCGCAGGACCGCGCGCGCTTCGCCGCGCTCGCGGCGCGGGCCGACATCGTGATCGAGGATTGGGGGCCGAACGGACTCGAGGACCGGGGGCTCGATCCCGAGGACTGGCTCGAAGCGAATCCGCGCCTCGCCGTCGTGCGCGTCTCGCCCTGGGGCCAGACGGGACCCTGGGCCGGGCATCCCGCCAACGACTTCACGCTCCAGGCGGCGACCGGCTCGACGGAGTACCGCGGGCTGCCCGAGCGAGAGCCCGTCGCCGCCGGCGGCCGGCTCGGCGACTGGATCGCCGGGGGCTTCGTCGCGGTCGCGGCGATCGCGGCGTGGCGCTCGGCGCGACAGACGGGCGAGGGGCAGATCGTCGACGTCTCGCGCTTCGAGGCGATGATCCAATGCCTCACGGTCTTCGGCGACATGGGCAGCCAGTTCATGGAGGGACTGCTGCCGCGCTCGATCGAGATCCCGTCGATCGAGCCGACGAAGGACGGCCACGTCGGCGTCTGCACGCAGACCGGCGTGCAGTGGACCGACTTCTGCAAGCTGATCGGCCGCCCGGACATCGCCGAGGACCCCCGCTTCCTCGAGGGTCGCGAGCGCATGGAGCAGATCGACTTCATGCAGGAGGTGATCCACGGCTGGACGAAGCAGCACACGACCGCAGAGATCATCGAGCTCTGCGAGCTGCTCCGGATCCCCGTCGCCCCGATCGGCAACGGTCGGGACCTGCCCGAGTTCGACCACATGAAGGCGCGGGGATGTTATGTCCGGGCCCCCGGCGGCTTCCTGCAGCCCCGCGCGCCCTGGCGCCTCGAGACCGCGGAGCCCGCGCCGATCGGCCCGACGCCCGCCCTCGACGGGGATCGCAAGGCACTGCTCGCGGAGCTCGAGAAGACCCCGCGCGCGCGGCCGCGGCCTTCGCGGGTCGGCGCGGCGGAGCTGCCCTTCGAGGGGCTGCGGGTCGTCGACCTGACGGCCTTCTGGGCGGGCCCCTACGCGACCTCGATCCTCTCGGATCTCGGCGCCGACGTGATCAAGGTCGAGTCGATCCAGCGCCCCGACGGCATGCGCTTCGCGGGCGCGGTCCGCAACGACGTCCTCTGGGAGTGGGGCCACGTCTTCCACGGCGTGAATCCGGGCAAGCGCGACGTCACGCTGCGCCTGGACCATCCCGATGGGCTGCGACTCGTCGAGCAGCTGATCGCGGACGCGGACGTCGTGATCGAGAACTTCTCCGCGCGGGTGATGCCGAATTTCGGGCTCGACGAGGACGCGATCAAGTCGCTCAACCCACGGGCGATCAACGTGCGCATGCCGGCCTTCGGACTCGACGGGCCCTGGCGCGACCGCCTCGGCTTCGCGATGACCGTCGAGCAGGTGAGCGGGCTCGCGTGGCTCACGGGCTATGGGGACCTGCCGCTCGTCGTGCGCGGCGCCTGCGACCCGCTCGGCGGGATCCATACGATCTTCGCCCTGGCACTCGCGCTCGAGGAGCGGGAACGCACGGGGCTCGGGCAGGTCGTCGAGGTCGCCCTCGTCGAGCCCGCCCTCGCCGTCGCCGCCGAGCAGGTGATCGAGTACTCGGCGCATGGCGTGCTCCTCGACCGCCACGCCCGAACGAACGTGATGCCGCACGCGGCGCCCCAGGGCGTATTCGAGACGCGCGAGGCGGACGAGCGCGTCGCCATCTCGGTCACGACGGACGCGGAGTGGCGAGCGCTCTGTCGCGCGATCGATGCGGCCGACTGGCTGCGCTCCGACGAGCTGATGACGCATCGCGGCCGCTACGACGCGCACGAGCGCCTCACTCCGCGTCTGTCCGCGTGGTGTCGCACGCGAAGCCGCGAGTCGGTCCTCGAGACACTGCTCGCCGCCGGCGTGCCCGCGAGCGCGGCGGTCAACAACCATCGCCTGTCGCCGAATCCGCAGCTCGAGCATCGCCGCTTCTTCCAGTCGATGAACCATCCGATCGTCGGTCGCAAACGCTATCCGTCGTTCCCGGCGATCTTCGGCGCCTTCGAACGCGACCTGCACCGCAGCCCACCGCCGACCCTCGGCCAGCACAACCGCGAGATCCTGCAGGGGGAGCTCGGGCTCGCCGACGAAGAGATCGAGCGGCTGGCGGCGGAGCAGGTGATCGGGACACGGCCGAGCTTCATGTGACGTCGTGCGTCCGTTCCGCTGCGCGACGGCGAGCGGGCGGTGCGTCTGCAACCGGTGCGGGCGTCCCCGGCGCGTCGTCCACCCGTTCGAGGTAGAAGCAGGCCTGGTCGCCCCGACCCGCCCGCCGCAGCGCCCGCGCCCGCCAGCGCGCCCGCAGCCGCTCCGTCACGCCGAGCACGCGACGCCCGCCGCGCCCCGCCGTGGCGAGCGGCTGCCCCCGCCGCAGCACCTCGGAGCCCCAGATCTGGAAGGGACCCGAGTCGTCGACGACCGCCGCGAGCCGCAGACCGGCGTCCTTCGCGAGCCGCGCGATCGTCTCGCGGGTCGGCAGGAAGAGATGCCGCGGCGCATCGAGCTGCACCCAGTCCACGCCGTAATGTCGCGCCACGATCCCATCCGCGAGCGGCACACGCAGCAACAGCCATCCGCCCGGCCGGACGAGCGCTGCCAGGGCGCGGAAGGCGCGGCGCGGATCCGGGGCGTGCTCGAAGCTGTGGTGCGCCATCACGAGGTGGTAGGTCCCGTGATGTTCCTCGAAGGACGCGCGCAGGAATCGCGGGCCCTCGCGGCGAGGCGCCGCGGCCGGGGCCGTCCCGACGCCCACCGCGGCGCCGGGCGCCGACGGCTCGACGAACGCGTCGACGCCGGTCAGATCGCGGAAGCCCGCGCGATGGAGTCGCCAGAGCAGTCGCCCCGAGCCGCAGCCGGCGTCGAGGATCGGCGCGTCGACGCCCGTTCGCGTGCGACGCATCCAGTCGAGCCGCGCGAAACGCCGGCCGGCGAGGAGGCGTCCTGCGCGCCCGGCGCCGAGTGCGAATCGCGTCCACGTGCGGCGCCAGCCGAGCCAGCCCCCGCCCCGCCCGTGCGGGACGCGTTGGCGCCGCGGGTAGTAGTCGGGCCCGTAGAAGCGTTCGAGACCGGCGGGAATCCGGGCGATCTGCAATGCGCCGCACGCGCGACAGCGCAGGTACTCGAAGCGTCCCTCGATCCCCGTCCACCGCTCCTGCGCGACGAAGGCCGGCTCGGTCGGGCCGCCGCACCCCCTGCAGCTCGCGTCGTCCACTCGTCCCGTCCGATCGCTAGAGGAGCGCGAGCTGCCCGCTCGCCGTCTCGCCCGCCTCGCCCGGCCACTCGGGCATCTGCCCGACGTCGGTCCGCGACGCGATGCGCCCGAGCAGGTCGCGGGCGAAGGCGGGCGACTCGCGGTTGCTCGGCGAGTGCACGAAGACGTACGGATGGAGGCCCGCGTCGACCCAGCCCGCGAGCAGTCGTGCCCAGCGATCGAGCCAGCGCGCGTTCACGCGGGCGTCCGGATGGAAGACGATGCGCGCGATCGGGTCCTCCGACCCCGCCTCCTCCCGGACGGGCAGGTCCGGCTTCTTGTGTCGCGCGGCCAGCACGTCGGGATGATCGCCGGGACCATCGCGCAGGGGCCGGGTGTCCATGATCACGCGTCCCACGCCCGCCTCCGCCAGGAGGTCGTCCGCGATCCGTCGAGGGAGCCCGTCCTGCGCCAGCATCGGATCCCGGAGCTCGACGGCATAGCGGAAACCCTCGGGCAGCTCCTCGAGGAAGCCCTCGAGACGCGCGAGCTCGCTCGAGCCGAAGTCCGGCGGCAGCTGGATCATGACCGGCCCCATCCGGTCGGCGAGGGGGGCGATCCGATCGAGAAAGGCCCGGGTCGCGTCGCGGACGTCCCGCAGCCGCGCGTCGTGGGTGATCGCGCGCGGGAGCTTGAAGCAGAAGCGGAAGTCCGGGGTACTCTCCGCGCGCCAGCGCGCGACCGTGGCGACGCTCGGCTCGGCGTAGAAGGTCGTGTTGCCCTCGACGGCGTTGAACACGCGACCGTATTGCCGCAGGAAGTCCGCGGCGCGGCTGTCGCGCGTGTAGACGCTGCCCTGCCAGCCGTCGAAGCCCCAGAAGGGCAGACCGAGATGGATCCGACGAATCATTCCGCGCGTCCCGACGGCTTGAAATCCCGCCTTCGATCGCGGACTCTAACGCCACCCCCCGCACCCACCCAGACCCTCGCGGCCGTACGCATCGATGCGTGCGGATGCGGTCAGGAGGTTGCGATGTCCCGCTCGTCGCGCACGCTCGACGCCCTGCCCAGCCTGCTCGTGCTCCTCCTTCTCGTCGTCGCCGCGAATGCCTCGGCCCAGGACTGGGGCGACGAGTCCGACGACTGGGGCGCGCCGTCGAGCCCGGCCCCGCGCGCCTCGAGCGCCGAGGCACCCGCGCCCGATGGGCCTGGATGGTCCTTCAAGACGGGCCTCGGCTTCACCCACGACCCGACGAGCGTGCTGCTGAACTTCGAGCTGCCCTACCGCTTCGATCGCTGGGTCTCCGTCGCACCGAAGATCCAGGTCGGGCTCGAGGAGGACATCACGATCGTCGCCCCGACCGTGAACGTCGGCGTCCGCATCCCCGACATGCCCGGCCGCGGGCTCGACCGCCTGCATCCCTACGGCTTCGTCGGCATGGGCTTCGCCGTGATCGAGGACGACGGCGAGCCGAACGACAAGCGCTCCGCGGGCTTCCTCGTCGACGTCGGGGCAGGCCTCGAGTACCAGCTCAGCCCGAGCGTCTTCCTCGACTCGCAGATGACCTTCAACTTCCTGCCGAAACGGACGCAGGACGAGCGCTTCTTCTTCGCCTGGCAGATCGTCGGGCTGCGCTTCGCGTTCTAGAGCGCTCGCTGCGGCCCCGACTCCGGGCCCGCCGTGCTAGGCGACGATCTTGCGCTCGCGCAGGGCGTCGATGTCGGCGCTGCTGCGGCCGAGCTCGAGCAGGATCTCGTCCGTGTGCTCGCCGTGGGCCGGCGCCATGTGCCGGGGCGCCCAGGGCGTGCCCAGGAAGTCGACGGGTGTGGCCGGCAGCATCGTCGTGCCCTCCCCGTCCGGCACCTCGACGAAGGCCCCCGCCGCCATCGCCTGCGGATCCGCGATCACGTCGTCGACGGAGTTGACCGGCGCCCACCAGAGGTCGGGCTCCGTCTCGAAGACCTTGGCCCACTCCTCCCGCGTCTTCGTCGCGAAGATCGCGTCGAGCTCGGCGATCAGCCCGGCCGCGTTCATCGCCCGCTCCCGCGGCTCCTTGTAGCGCGGATCCTCGATCCACTCCGGGTGCCCCACGGCCCGGGCGAGCGGCGGCCAGTGGCGCTCGCCCTCGAGCCCGACGATCCAGAAATAACGCCCCTCCGAGTCGGCGTAGTTGTTGATCGCCGGATTGCCCATCGTCTTGCGGTTGCCGACCTGGATCGGCACGCCGTAGCGGAGCGCGACCGCGAGGTCGAAGGAGAGCGTGTAGATGCCCTCCCGCAGGAGCGAGGTCGAGACGACCTGACCGCGGCCGCTGCGTTCGCGCTGGAAGAGTGCGGCGCAGATGCCCGAGGCCGCCGCGAGGCCGGCGTTGTGGTCACCCATGCCGCCGCGCTGATGCGGCGGGTGGGAGCCGGGCTGGGTCAGCGAGTGGGCGATGCCCGATCGGGCCCAGAAGGCGGCGATGTCGTAGGCGGCCTTGTCCTTGTCGGGACCCTCGAGGCCGTAGCCCGTGATGATCGAGTAGACGAGCTTCGGGAATCGTTCGCAGAGCGTGTCCGGGTCGAGGCCGAGACGCGCGAGGGCGGCCGGGCGGATGTTCGAGAGGAACACGTCGGCGCTCTTGATCAGGTCGAGGGCGATCGCGAGGCCCTCGCGCGTGCGCAGGTCGGCGACGATGCTGCGCTTGCTGCGGTTGTCGTTCTCGAAGACGGGATTGAAGGGCAGGTCCCCGCCGAGCATCCATTGGAACATGCGCGCCGGATCGCCGATCCCGGGCGGCTCGATCTTGATCACGTCGGCGCCCCAGTCGGCGAGGATGCCGCCGGCCGCGGGCCCCGCGACCCAGACGCCCATCTCCACGACCCGGATGCCCTCGAGCGGTCCGCTCATGCGCGCTCTCCTTCGTTCGTTCGGCGCCGCCCGGTCGGCGCGGGTCCGCAATGCTGCCCGAGCCGCACCTCGTCGACCAGCCCCCATTCGAGCGCCGTGCGCGCGTCGATGCGCGCGCCGGACAGGCCGAGCCAGGCCGTGCGCTGACGCCCGATGCGACGTGGCAGGCTGACCGTGCCGCCGGCGCCGGGAACGAGGCCGAGGCCGATCTCGGGCAGCTGGAAGAAGGCGTCCTCGGTCGCGACGACGTGGTCCGTGAAGGCGGGCAGCTCGACGCCGGCGCCGATGCAGGCGCCGTGCACCTCGGCGCGAATGCGGCCCGCGAGCCGCGACACGAGCAGCGCGGGGCTGCGCGTCGTGCGGATCGCGTGTGCCTCCGCGGGATCGGGAAACGAGCCGAACTCGTCGAGGTCGCCGCCGCTGCAGAAGGACCCGCCCTCGCCCGAGAGCACGATGCGCGCGATCGAGGGATCCGCCAGCGCGAGCTGCAGGGCCTGCGCGAGCTCGTCGCGCATCGCCCGGGAGAAGGCGTTGTGCTTCGCGGGTCGTGCGAGCACGATCTCGAGCCGGTCCCGATCCCGGTCGAGGCGACAGGCGGGGCCTTCCTCCGTCTGCGGTCGCGCTCTTCGCGCGCGCTTCCGACGCGACTCGAGCCAGTGGCCGAACTCGCGACCCGCCTGGAGCGTCGAGTAGACGAAGGACTCCGCGACGAGACCCGCGTACACGTCGTGACGCGGCGCCGAGCGCAGCAGCTGCACGAAGGCCAGCGCCGCGATCGGCGTCTGCGCGAAGCCCGAGAGCAGCGGCTCGAGTGCGACCGCGTCCGGCACGACCACGTCGCAGGCCCCGGCCAGCTTCCGTGCCGGGGGATCCTCGGGATCGCCCTCGATCGCGATCGTCACGCACGGCAGGAGCGGAAGCTCCTTCGCGAGCACCCCCTGCCAATGCTCGACGTCGGCGGCGGTACTCGCCGCGAGGTCGAGCACGAGGGCCTGGGGCGGCCCGTCCGCGGGCTCCCTCGCGACACGACCGCTGCGAGCGTGCTCGCGGCCCTCGGCGGCCGCGCCCCGCCCCGCCGGCGAGAGGCGCTCGCCGGCATCGGGCGCGACGAGGAAGCGGCCGAGCTCGGCGACGGTGAAGCGGCCATGCCCCATCGAGCCGCCGCCCCCGCTCAAGCGTCTTCCCGCAGAGCCTCGCGCACCTTGCGACGCAGCAGCTTGCCCGTCTCGTTGTAGGGCAGCTCGGGCCAGAACTCGATCCGCTCCGGCGTGCGCGAGGAGCGCAGGCGGTCCTTGACCCATTGCTGCAGCTCGGAGACCGAGGCCTGCTTGCCGCCCGCGAGCACGACGACCGCGGCGACCGCCTCGCCCCACTGCTCGTCGGGCACGCCGATCACGCAGGCGTCGAGGACCGCCTCGTGCGTGAGCAGAACGTCCTCGATCTCGCCCGGCGACATGTTCTCGCCACCGCGCACGATCACGTCGTCCATGCGCCCTTCGAGGAAGAGGTAGCCGCCCTCGTCGAGGTAGCCGCCGTCGCGCGTGTTGAACCAGCCCTCGGCGTCGAGCTGACTGCCCTTGCCGCGGTACTCGCCCGAGACCTGCTCGCCGCGCACGTGGATGAGACCGCGCTCGCCGATCGGCAGCTCGCGCCCGTCCTCGGGATCGCGGATCGAGACCTCGACGGTCGGGAGCGGCTGCCCGACCGAGACGATGCGGCGGCGCACGGCCTCGTCGGGGCTCGCCATGGCGTCGCGATGGTCCTGGGGACCGAGCAGCGCGATCGTCGAGCTCGTCTCCGTGAGCCCGTAGGCGTTCGTGAAGTCGGTCTGCGGGAAGAGCTTCATCGCCTTCTCGATCACGCTCTGGGGCATCTTGCCGCCGCCGTAGGAGAGCGCGCGCAGACTCGACAGACCGGCGTCGCCCCGCCCCTCCGCCTCGAGGAGGTCCACGATGCGCGCCAGCATCGTCGGCACGACGAAGGCATGCGTCACGGCCTCGCGGCGGGCGATGTCGAGCCAGGTCTCGGCCGAGAAGTTCGGCAGCTGGATCACGCGGCGACCCGAGTAGACCGAGCTCGCGATCGCTGCCATGCCGGCGATGTGATAGGGCGGCACGCAGGAGAGCGACGCGTCGGCCTCGTCGGCGCCCATGAACTCGACGGTCCCGAGCACGTAGGAGACGAGATGCTTCTGGCGCAGCACGGCCGCCTTGGGCGCGCCGGTCGTCCCGCTCGTGAAGAGCAGGATCGCCGTGTCGTCCGGGTCCATCGACCAGGCGTCCTCGCGCTTCGCCGCCCCCGGCGCGCGCACGGCGTCGAGCATCGCCGCCCGCGAGCCGACGGAGACGAAGTCCCCGCCCGCCGACGGCGAGCCGAACTTCCCGTCGAGACGCGACGCGCGCTCGTCGTCCGTGATGAGGCGGCCCGGGTTCAGCTGCGAGATCAGCGCGTCGAGCTCACCGTCGGTCAGGCGGTAGTTGAGCGGGGCGAAGGGCACGCCGGCCCACGAGGCGCCGAAGACGCCGATCGGCAGTGCCAGCGTGCTCACGTCGAGCATGGCCAGATGCTTCGTGCGGCCGTCGTCGAGATGCGCCGCGAGCGCGCCCGCCGCGTCGAAGAGCTGCTGATAGGTCAGCCGGTCCTCGCCGTTCTGGAAGGCCACGCGGTCCCCGAACGCGCCCGCCGCCATCTCGAGGATCATCATCAGGTTCATGCCAAGCCCGCCCTCGCCTCGAACAACGACCCGCTCGCCAAGGAAGACCCGATCAGTCCGACGACGGCAGCGGCTTCGCGCCCTTGACCTCGAGCGCCGTGCCATCCACCGCGAGGCTGCCCTCGCCCGGCTTGGTGCAGAGGATCTCGATGTCGCCCTCGGCGTTCGTGTAGCGCTTGCCCATCTGGGTGCCGTTCTTGTGCGCCGGGTCGACTGCGCCGCCCGGGGCCTCGTCCGCGAGCGCGATCACGGGCGCACCACCGCAGGTCAGCGTGACGTCACGCGCGGGCGCGACGACGATCATCAGCTCGGAGCTGCACACGGCACTCTTCAGTCGCGTGCCCGCCTTGTACACCGCCATTCGATCTCTCCTCAGGCTCGGGTCTAATCGCTCGTCGATCGACGCGCTCGAAGCTCGCTTCCGTCTCGCTTCCATCTCGCTCGCGACGCACCGCGACGGTCGCCGCGACGCGCTCCCCGCTCCCGGGGCACGACGTCCGCGACCGTTCGACACGTCGACGATCGCCGGAGCCGGACGGCATCCGCGTGCGCAGGGCCGCGGACCCGGGCGCACCCGCCCGGCGAACAGGACCGCCCAGAATACGGATTCCAGGGGGTGAATGCTAACGTCCGGCGGCCTCGAAACGGCCCTCCCCTGCCCCATGTCCCTGCCTCCTCGCACTGCTTCCGGTCGCCCCGTCCCCCCCGTCGAAGGACCGGATGGAGCGCCCCTGCACGCGGACGAGCGGATCGACGCGGCGGCACACGGGCAGCGCCTGCTCGCGGCCTGCGGCCTGCCTGCCGGCTTCGTCGACGCAACGCGTAGTGCGGACCCGCCCGCGGTCGACTGGGCGCGCAGCGGAGCGATGGCGCTGACCGGAGACGCGGCAGGCGAGCCGCGCGCCTGCGCGGGCCCGCTCGCGACGGCGATGCGCAGTGCGGGACTCGCGCTGGCCTGGCTGGCGCCCGACGCGGGCTTCGAGGCCTTCGATGCGGCGGCCCTGCTCGGCGAGCGCGCGGCGATCGCGGGACTCGCGCGCGCAGGTCGGACGAGCGCGGGTGGCCGGGCGCGACTGCTGCCGACGGCCGATGGCTGGATCGCACTGCACCTGCCGCGCGTCGAGGACTGGGCGCTCGTGCCCGCCTGGCTCGAGGGGCCGGCCTCCCTCGCGCGCGAGGATTGGAACGACCTCGCCCGTCGGGTCGTCACGCGAGCGTCCGAGCCGATCGTCGCGCGCGCGCGCTTGATGGGTCTCGCCGTCGCGTCGGCGCCGACGGCGCCGCTGGCGGATCGGCCGCTCCTCCGACTCCACCACGCGAGCGCAGTCCCGCCGCGGAGCGCGACGCGTGGGCTGCGCGTGCTCGATCTCTCGGCGCTCTGGGCAGGCCCCCTCGCCGGGTCGTTGCTCGCGCAGGCGGGGCTCGACGTGCTGAAGCTCGAGAGTCCGGGACGCCCCGACGGCGCGCGGGCGGGACCGCGCGCGTTCTTCGATCTGCTGAACGCGGACAAGAGGGGCTGCGCGCTCGACCTCCGCTCGCGTCCCGACCGCGTCCTCTTCGACGCCCTGCTCGACGCGGCGGACGTCGTGATCGAGAGTGCCCGGTCCCGTGCGCTCGAAGGGCTGGGCGTCTCCGCCCCGCGCTGGGTGGCGCGGCATCCCGGACGCCTCTGGATCTCGATCACGGGCTATGGACGCGACCACGAGTGGATCGCCTTCGGCGACGACGCGGCGATCGCCGCAGGCCTCGGCTTTCCACCCGACGCCGGGCCGGCCACGCGAGGCCCGGGAGCGTCCGACCCGGCGCGGGAGGGACGGCGCGCGTCCGCGGAGCCCTGCTTCTGCGGCGACGCGATCGCGGATCCGCTCACGGGTCTCCACGCCGCGGTGCTCGCCCTCGGTCATCTGCGCGCGGGCCGCGGCGGACTGCTGGAGCTCTCGCTGGTCGATCTGACGGCCGATCTCGCGGGCCTCGACGCCGGTCCCCTCGTGCTGCCGCGGGGCCCGATCGCGACGGCCCACGAGCGCGCGGCCGGCATCGAGGGCTGGCTGCAGCACGGGACCGCGCGCGTGCCGATCGCCCGTCCGCGAGCGCGTGCGCCCCGCGGTGTCGCACCGCCCCTCGCGCCGCCCTCGGAAGCGCTGCTCGCCGATTGGACGCGTCCTTGCTGATCCGCAATGGCGAGGTCGCAGGCCGACGCGCCGACCTGCGGATCGGCGAGGGACGCATCGTCGAGATCGCCCCGACCCTCGCCCCGCGCGCGTCCGAGCCCGTCTTCGACGCCGAAGGCGGCGCCCTGCTCCGCGGTCTGCACGACCACCATCTGCATCTTCTCGCCCTCGCGGCGCGACTCGACTCGATCGACTGCGGACCGCCGCGGGTCGAGACGCGCGCGGAGCTCGAAGCCGCGATCGCCCGGGCCACGCCCGACGACACGGGCTGGCTGCGCGGCGCCGACTACTTCGAGTCGGTCGCCGGCGATCTCGACCGCGACGCGCTCGACGCGCTCTGCCCCGACCGGCCGCTGCGCATCCAACACCGCAGCGGGGCGCTCTGGATGCTCAACTCGGCGGCGCTCTCGCGCATCGGCCTTGACGGATCGGATCCCGATCCGACACCCACTGGTGTAGATCGAGATGGGACCGGGCGACCGACGGGGCGCCTCTTCCGCGTCGACGAGTGGCTGCGCGCGCGCCTGCCCGATCGCGGGACGCCGGATCTCGGACGCGTCGGCCGGCTCCTCGCCGCCTGTGGCGTGACCGGCGTGACGGACGCGACGCCCTCGAACGACGCACGGACGCGGGCGACCCTGCGCGGGGCGCGACGCGAGGGGGCGCTGCCCCAGCGCATCCGACTGATGGGCGGGCTCGAGCTCGCGTCCCTCGGCGACGACGCGGGGCTGACGATCGGCGAGCACAAACGGCTCCTCGACGAGCCGGCACTGCCCGGGCTCGACGGCCTCGTCGCGGCGATCCGTTCCGCCCACGACCAGGGACGCGCGATCGCCCTGCACGCCGTGACGAGACTCGAGCTGCACTTCGCGCTGGCCGCCCTCGACGAAGCGGGCGCGCAGGCTGGCGATCGGATCGAGCACGCCTCGGTCGCGCCGCCGGAGACGATCGAGACCACTCGCCGACTCGGGCTCACGATCGTGACCCAGCCCGGCTTCGTGTTCGAGCGCGGGGATGCGTACCGCGCGCACGTCGACCGCGACGACCAGCCCCATCTCTACCGTCTGCGCTCCTGGGTCGAGGCCGACGTGCCCCTCGCCGGCGGCACCGACGCGCCCTTCGGCGACCCCGATCCCTGGCAGGCGATGCGTGCGGCCGTCGAGCGTCGCACGCGGACGGGGGAATCACTCGGGGCGTCCGAGGCGTTGTCGCCCGAGGCCGCGCTCGCGCTCTTCGCGCCGCCCGATGCGACGGGGCGGCCCGCGGCGAGCGCGGTGCGCGACGCCCTCGCCTCGGGCCGTGCGCCGGCGCCCCGGGTCGGCGAGCCCGCGGATCTCTGCCTGCTCGACGCGTCCTGGTCCCGGGTGCGCGAGGACCTCGCGCGCGCCCACGTCGCCGCCACCTTCCTCGCGGGCGAGCGGATCGCGTAGACACCCTCCGACCGGCTTCACACAACTTTACGAAGCGGACATCTTCGCGAGACGCGGGCTGCCTAGCCTCTCCTCCATCGGCCTCGAGACGTCCGCCCGAGGCGGCACGACGGCGGCCGAAGAAACCGGAGGATTCCGAAATGACCCGAGACGAACGACCGAACCCGACGTCCGAGCGCGGCGATCGGCGCCTGATCTACTGGCCCTTGCTGCTGGCGGGCCTGACCCTCGCCCTGCTGGGCCTCGCCAACACGGTCTCGGCCTGGGGTCGGGGCGGCGATGCCGACCCCGGCGCGCGCATGCGCCACCACGCGGAGCATGTCCTCGATCACGTCCTCGACGACGTGGACGCGACCGACGCCCAGCGCACCTCGATCCGCGACATCGTGCTCGGCACCGTCGACGAGCTCGGCGCCCGTCGCGCGGAGCACGTCGATCCGCGTGAGGCCCTGCGCGGGCTGCTCGTCGCCGAGACGATCGACCGCGAGGCGCTCGAGCAGCTACGCCTCGAGCACGTGGCCCGCGCCGACGAGGCGAGCCGGCTCGTCACACAGCGCCTCGCCGACGCGCTCGAGGTGCTGACCCCCGAACAGCGTCGGGCCCTCGAGGACCGCTTCGACCGGCACTTCCGACCCGGGCGCCGTCACGGCCACCACGGTCGCCACGGCCACCCGGACCACGAAGGCCCCTTCGGCGACGGCGATGGCGATGGCGATGGCGCCGACGAGCGGAACGCGGGCTGAGACGGGACGGGGTACCGGCCGGCGACGGCCGGTACCCTCCACCCGGGCGGACACAGCCGGGAGACGAGCGCGTGGCGACCCGCGTGTTGATCATCGACGACGACGAAGCGCTCGCGGGCATGCTCGCGGAGTACCTCGAGGCCCATGGGCTCGAGGTCGAGACCTGCTCGCGGGCCCTGCCCGGCCTCGCGCGTCTCGAGTCCGACGCCTCGGCCTTCGACGCGCTCATCCTCGACGTGATGCTGCCCGACCTCGACGGCTTCGAGGCCTGCCGCCGCATCCGCGAGCAGAGCGAGCTGCCGATCCTGATGCTCACCGCCCGCGGCGACGAGACCGATCGCATCGTCGGCCTCGAGCTCGGCGCCGACGACTACCTGCCCAAGCCCTTCAGCGCGCGCGAGCTGCTGGCGCGACTGCGCGCCGTGCTGCGCCGCACGCGCGCCGCACCCACGACCCGCCAGGGCGTGCTGCGCTTCGGTCGACTGGAGATCGATCGCGACGCGCGGATCGTCGCCGTCGAGGGCGAGCCGCGTCCGCTCACGAGCCATCAATTCGAGCTGCTGCGTCTGCTCGCCGAGAACGCCGGCCGCGTCCTGTCGCGCGACCAGCTCATGCAGGGCCTGCGCGGCCACGCCCTCGAGGCCTTCGATCGCAGCATCGACATCCACGTCTCGCGCATCCGCGCCGCGATCGAGGACGACCCGAAGCAGCCGCGCCGGCTGCTGACCGTGCGCGGGGCGGGCTACGTCTTCGCTCGCAGCCAGGACGGGGACCTGGACGCCTGACATGTGGAAGCATCTCTATCTCCAGGTCTACGCCGTCGTGCTCGGGTCCCTCGTGCTCTTCGCGCTCATGCTGGGCGGCGCGTTCTGGTACATGGACCACGACGACGAGCACGAGCGCTGGCTGCGCGACCTGACGCACTTCGCAGAGGCCGTCGTACCGCCCGCCGACGCCTCGCGCGAGCGACTCGATCGCTGGGCCGGCGCGTTCGCGAAGCCGCTGCGACTCGACCTCGCGGTCTACGCAGCGGACGGCACGGAGCTGGCCCGCGCGGGTGGGCCCGTGCCGCCGCCGCCCGCCGAGGGACCGAGCCGATGGATCGCGGAGCACGGTCGGCGCCGCACGATCGCGCTGGCCCTGGACGACGGGCGCTGGATCGTGGCGAGCGGGCGGCCACCTCGGCGGCCGATCGGCCAGGCGCTCGGCGCGATCGCGCTGCTCGCGGTCACGACGGCGATCGCCGCCTGGCCCGCCGCGCGCCGTCTCACGCGCCGGCTCGAACGCCTGAAGGAGCACGTCGCCGCCTTCGGCGAGGGCCGGCTCGGCGTGCGCGTCCCGGTCGAGGGGCACAACGAGATCGCGCGTCTGGCCGAGGCCTGGAACGACGCCGCCGCGCGCATCGAGCGGCTCGTCGAGGACAAGACGCGCCTGCTCGCGAACACCTCCCACGAGCTGCGCACGCCACTCGCCCGGGTGCGCATGGCGCTCGCGCTGCTCGAGACCGGCTCGCGCCCCGAGATCCTCGCGCGCATCGATCGCGACATCGGCGAGCTCGACGACCTGATCGGCGAGCTGCTCGTCGCGAGTCGGCTCGACGCGCCCGAGCGCCCCCTCGTGCAGAGCCCCGTCGACCTGCTCGCCCTCGCCGCCGAGGAGGCCGCGCGAAGGCCCGGCATCACGGTCTCGGGCGAGAGTCTGTCGGTGCCGGGCGACCCGCGGCTGCTCCGCCGGCTGGTGCGCAACCTGCTCGAGAACGCGCTTCGGCACGGCGAGCCGCCGGTCGAGGTCGAGGTCGCGCGATGCCCCGACGACGCGGCCTTCGTGCGGCTCGTCGTCGCCGATCGCGGCCCCGGCGTGGCGACGTCCGAGCGCGAGCGGATCTTCGAGCCCTTCTACCGGCCCCCCGGCGCGGCGGGGGCCGAGGGCGGCGTCGGCCTCGGTCTCGCCCTCGTGCGTCAGATCGCCACGCGCCACGGTGGACGCATCGCCTGCGAGGGACGCGCCGGCGGGGGCACCCGCTTCGTGCTCGACCTGCCCGCGGCGGGCTGAGGGTTTCCTCAGCTTTCCGGACGGATTGGCCGATCGAGTTGCGCAGCCGGGCCGACTGGGCGGCCCGCGCCGGCCGGAGGCCCGCATGTCGATCCGCTCGCGCTCGCACGGCGCCGGCCGCCCGGCTCGCGCGCGCGTCTGCCGAAGAGGGCTCGTCGCGACCGCGCTCGGCCTCGCGAGCGCCGGCTGCGGACCGTCCGAGCCGCCCGATCCGCTGGCCGGGGAACGCCTCGTCCTATTCGATGCCGCCGACGCCGACCGCCTGCTCGAACGCAGCGCCCGCCTCGAGGGCACGCCCCTCGGTCGACACAGCCGGGCGCTGCTCGACCGCGCGCGCGTCTGCGAGACGCTCTGGGGTCGTTTCTCGACCGAGGACGGGGAGGGTCTCGAAGGCGGCGCAAGCGATCGACGCGACCGGGACGAGATGGACGCGCTCGCTTGTGCGCCGGTGTCGGAGGGGGCGGGGCCAGATCCGCGCGATCCGCCGTCGGATCGAACGATGCGCGCCCTCGCCCTGGCGCGGCGGGGCGACCACTCGGGCTGGCTGACCTGGCCGGTCGGGGACGACGGCCAGCTCGAGCTGCTGATCGACATCGACGCGCGGGGTGGACTCGAGATCGAGGGCTGGCTCGTGCCGCCGACGGATCCGGGCGCGCTCGCCCTGCTCCTGCCGGACGAGGCTCCGCCGGCGGCCTCCGTGCTGACGCCCACGGCCACCCTGCTCCATCTGCGCATGCGGCCGGCGGGCGGACTCGACCTCGCCCGTCTCGTTCCGAGCGGAGGCCAGGCCGACCGTCTCTTCGGGCTGCGCGGCCGACTGCTCGAAGGCGCGCTGCTCGCTGGCACCTGGGAGCTTGCCTTCGTCGCCCCGCCGCCGGGAGCGGGCGACACACCGCCGCGCGCCGTGATCGCCCTCCACCATCGCCTGGCAACACCGATCGAGCACGCCGTCGACGAGCTGCTCGCCCGCCTCGAAGAGACCTGGCCGATCCATCACGCGCCGCACGTCGTCACGGGCGCCGATGGCGTGGCGCGCGAGGGCGCCTGCTTCGATGCGCTGCCGCTGCTGCCCGACCTCGCCCCCTGCTGGGTCGTCACGGACCGCGCCCTCGTGCTGGCCTACGACGCGCCCTCGCTCGACCGCGCGCTCGGCGCACCCGCCGTCGCCGCCGCCCCGCCTTCGGGCGGGATCCCCGCGGCGTCGGCGATCGGTCATGGACTCGAGGTGCATCTCGATCGCTTCGCCCGCGTCGATCGCGTGCTGCTCGGCGAGCCCTCGACGGGACGACCGAGCGATCTCTACGAGCGGCTGTCGCTGCGCCTCGCCGCGGCGCCCGGCGGTCGCGTCGCGATCCGCGCGTCGCTGGAGGCCCGGCCATGAAGCGGAGGCAGCGAGGCATCCGCCCGCTCGGGTCGGGCTTCGCCCGCGCGGCGCTGATCGCCGTCTGCGCAGGCCTGGGCGCCGGCTGTACGCCGGACCCGCTCGAGGAGCAGGCGGCGCAGGTCTGCGGTGCCGTCGAGGCGAAGCGCTTCGACGAGGCGCTCGCGCGCTCGGCCTCGGGTGCGGGGCCACGGGGCGCCGGGCGCGCGATCGCGGAGTGCCGATGTCTCGCGCTGCTGGCGAGCGGCGACCGCGAAGGCTGCAGCGCGCTCCTCGATCCCCTGCTCTCGGATCCGGCCGCCGCAGACTGGGTGCCGAGCGCGGTGCTGACGAAGCGCATGCTGAAGGACTGGCAGGCGGCGGGGCGCATCGCGGACGCAGCCGCCCTCGCGACGCGAGCCGCCCCCGTGCTGCGCGAGGACCTCGAGATCCTGCAGCTCGAGCTGCTGCTGCGCAGTCGCGTCGAGGACGAGCGCGACGTGCTCGAGACGCTCGAGGCGCGACTCGACGACGACCCGGGCTGGACGGCGGCGCGACTCGTGCTCGCCCTCGCCTGGCAGAGGCGGGCCGACCCCGAAGCGACACTGCGCGTGCTCGGTGCGACGCCGCCGCCGTCCGACCATCCCCTGCTGATGCCCTGGTACGAGTCGCGGATCCAGGCGCAGACGGCACAGGGCGACCTCGCCGCCGTGCAGGCGAGCTTCGCCGCGTGGCGCGCGACCGGCTGGGACCCCGTGGATCTCGAGGCGCGTTATGCGCTGCGTCTCTCCGTCGGACAGCTACCGGATCCCGAGCGCGATCTCGTCGGGATGTTGCGCGAAGCGATCGCGAAGCAGGACCGCATCCACGACCGACAGGTCCTCTGGGGCCTCCATCGACGTCTGATCACCGAGCTGCTCGCCCGCGGCGAGCCCGAGCGCGCGCTCGAGGCCTGGGATGCGGCCGCGCGCGTCGTCTCCCTCGAGGACCTGCCACGCGAGGAGATCGAACGCGAGATCGCGCGGCGCAGCACAGCGGCCGGCGCGGCGCCTTCGTCGCGACTCCGCTTCGTCCTGCCGCCCGGTCTCGAGCGGGGCGAGGTCGCACTCTCGCCCGGCCCCTCCGAGCCGCCCGACGCGGGCTATGCGCGGCATGCCGTCGGGCGCGGCCGCCCGCTCGAGCTCGACCTGACGTCGGGGTCGCATGCGCAGCGCTGGGTGCTGCGGGACGGCGCGGGCGTCGTGCGCGCGTCGGGCTCGGTCTGGCCGGCGCCCGGTCGGGTGCAGGTCGTCGAGCCCGTGCTCGCGCCGCTGCCCGGCCTGCCCGGTCCGCCCGCGACCGCAGGACGCCGCCCCGCCGACGGCCGACGCCGGGTCTTCGCGATCCTCGGTGACTGCGCCGACTGGCGGGTCGTCGAATACCTGCGCGCACGCGGCGAGCTGCCCTTTCACGACCGACTCTTCGCGGAGGGCTGGCGCGCGGTGCTCACGAGCCGACCGGCCTTCACGGCGGCGGCGATGCAGAGCCTCGTGTGGCCGGCGCCGCCCGGACGGCGCGACGCGCTCGGCTGGATCCATCAGCTCGGTCTCGAGCTCGCGGGCCTCGAGTCGGTCGGCCGCAATCCCGTCGAGTGGCTGTCCTGGGTGCTCCCGGAGCGCCCGAACCTCTTCGAGACCCTCGGTCGGGGTCCCCGGACGACCGCCAACATGCTGCTCGCCCATGGTCGCATCGAGGCCGGCCGCCATGCCGAGCTCGTCGGCCCCGACGGCCGCCGGCGGCAGCTGGCCTCCCAGGACGCCTATCGACCGCTGCGTCCCGAGGAGCTCGCCCGACATCCGGCCCTGCACCACGACCGCGATACGCGGCAGCACGCCGAGACGATCGCCGCCGAGATGGACGTGGCCGAACGTCTGGCCGGAGCGGGCACGGTCGACTTCCTCTTCCTGCGACTCGAGAGCCTCGACCTGCTGACCCACGCGCATTTCGCGGCGCTCGACGGGGCGGGACAGGACGACGGGCGCGGCCCCCTCGCGAGCGCCTATCGCTACATCGACGACCGGCTCGCGGCACTCGACGCGCGGCTCGACGAGGACGATTGGCTCGTCTACCTGTCGGACCACGGCATCCGCTCGTCGATGCAGCACGAGGAGGATGCGCTCTTCGCCGTGCTCGGTCGCGGGGTACCGGCGGGTCGCGCCGAGGGCGCACCGGATCTCCGCGGCGTGCCGCGCAGCCTGGCGGCTATGTTCGGCCTGGACCCGAGCTGGCCGGAGACGGGGACGACACCCTGGCTCACGCGGGACGATCCTTCCGATCGGATCGCCAGCCATCCCTGAACGGACGAGGCAGGCATCGATGGACGACGTCCCCGCGAAGCACGCGCGCCGCAGCGCCCACCTCCCTTGGATCGCCGCACTGATCGCCCTCGCCGCCTCGGGCTGCATCGCTCCGGCGGGTGTGGGTCCCGCGGCCGACCGCCCGCTCGAGACGGTCGACCGGGTCGACCTCGAGCGCTTCGCCGGACTCTGGTATGTGATCGAGAGCCGGGGAACGGGCGCCGAGGCGGGCGCGCACGATGCGACGGAGCGATACACGATGCGCCCCGATGGTCGCATCGACATCGACTTCCGCTTTCGCGAGGGCGGCTTCGACGGCCCCGAACGGCGCATCCCGCAGACGGGCTGGGTCTACGACACGCGCACGAACGCGGAGTGGCGCGTGCGTCCGTTCTGGCCGCTCCGGCTCGCGTACCTCGTCATCGACCTCGACCCGGACTACGCCTGGACCGTGATCGGCCACCCGTCCAAGCGCTACGTCTGGGTGCTCGCCCGCGAGCCCCGGCTCGCCGCCGGGATCCTCGACGGCATCCACGCGCGCCTCGCCGCCCAGGGCTACGACACACAGCCGATCGAGACCGTCCCCCAGCGCCCGCTCGACGAGCGTCCGCCCCTCGCGCCCTGATCCGGGCGCGTGTGCGTTCCGTCCGGCCGCGTCAGCCCCGACCGCGGAAATGCGGGATCACTTCCTTGCCGAGCCGGGTGATCGTCTCGAGGGCGGCCTTCTGCGGCACGGAGCCCATCTGCACGAGGAACATGATCTCGTCGGCGCCGGCGTCGATCAGCCGCTCGACGTAGCCGATCGCGTCCTTCACGGTCCCGTAGGCGTGGTTCGGGTTGTAGAGCCCGGTCGCCTCGGTGCCCGCCTCGATGCGCTCCTCGTGCAGGTAGGCGACGAGGGTCTCGCCCTGCTTGCGCAGGTACTCGGCGGCGTCCTCGTCCTCGGGCGGCGACGACGGCGCGGGACCGCCCTGGTAGAAGTGGTTGATCGACTCCGTGAAGAAGCGCTGGCCGCGATGGCCGATCGCACGGGCCTCGATCCCGTCCTCGAGCACGATCGCGGGGCAGAGCGCCGAGAGATGGTCGTTCGCGACGGCGCCGACCTGGCTCTCGGGCGTGCGACGGGCGATCGCGGCGCGGTAGACCTCGTTCTTCTTCGCGATGTCCTCGGGGCCCGCGAAGCCGAGACAGAGCGCGCCCACGCCCCACTCGCCCGCGCGGTTGAGCGTGACCTCGCGCGTGCAGGCGAGGTAGAGCGGCGGATGCGGCGTCTGCATGGGCTTGGGATGGATGCGCCGCTCGGGCACGCGGATCAGGTCGCTCTCGTAGGAGTAGACGTCCGAGGCCCACATCTCGGGGATCATCCGGAAGGAGGTCTCGAGCTGCTCGTCGATGTCGGGGATCTCGACGTCGAAGGCGCCGGCCTCGGTCTCGGTCCCGCCCTTGCCGACGCCGAAGTCGACGCGCCCCTTCGAGAGCACGTCGAGCATCGCCACGCGCTCGGCGACCTTGATCGGGTGGTTCATCTTGAAGGGCAGGCAGACGACGCCGTGGCCGATGCGGATGCGTTCGGTCTTGCCGGCGACGAAGGCGAGGAAGGTCTCGGGCGCGCTCATGTGCGCGTACTGCGTCAGACAGTGGTGCTCGACCGCCCAGACCTTGTCGAAGCCGAGGCGATCGGCGAGCACGGCCTGCTCGACGCAGTCCTGGAAGACCTGCTGCTCGCTCGCGGGCGAGGGGTCCACCATCTGCGCTTCGAAGATCATCGAGAACTGCATCGCGTCGTCCTTCCGCTTTCGGGGTCGTGGGAGTCTGGCAGACCGGACCGCACGCGCCCAGCCGGGGTACGAAGGGCCGCGGGCGGAGCGACGTCGCGCCCGCCGCCCTTCGCTATCGTGCCGCCATGCCCGGCCACCTCCGCGTCGAACGCGACGGCCCGCTCGCGCGGCTCGTCTTCGATCATCCCGAACGTCGCAACGCCGTGACCACGGAGATGTGGAAGGAGATCCCGCGCCTCGCCCGGGAGCTCGACGCCGATCCCTCGGTGCGGGTGGTCGTCCTGCGCGGCGCGGGCGACGTGGCCTTCGTCTCCGGTGCCGACATCTCCCAGTTCGAGGAGAGCCGTCGCGGGGACTCCGCCGTCCAGTACGACATGGACAACCTCGAGGCCTTCGAGGCCCTCGCGTCGATCGGCAAGCCCGTGATCGCGGCGATCCACGGCTTCTGCATCGGCGGCGGCTGCGCGATCGCCCTGACCGCGGATCTCCGCTACTGCGCCGAGGACGCGGTCTTCGCGATCCCGGCGGCGCGCCTCGGCCTCGGCTACGGCGCGAGCGGCCTCGCGACGCTCTCGCGTGTCGTCGGCGAGCCGCGCGCGAAGGAGATCTTCATGACGGCGCGACGCTTCGATGCGTCGGAGGCGGCGGCGATGGGACTGGTGAACCGGGTGCTGCCGAAGGCCGAGCTCGACGGCTTCGTCGCGGAGACGGCCGCGGGCATCGCCGAGAACGCCCCGCTCACCCTGCGCGCCGCGAAGACCGCCTTCGGTCAGCTCGCCCGACCCGAATCGAAGCGCGATCCGGGCCGCATCGAGGCGGCGATCCGCGACTGCTTCGAGAGCGCCGACTACGCGGAGGGCGTTCGTGCCTTCCTCGAGAAGCGCCGACCTCGCTTCGAGGGGCGCTGAGCCGGCCGGCGGGTCCGAAGGACGCCCGTCGGCCTCGCCGGATGGACGGCTCAGTCCTCATCCTCGTCGGCGTTCGGCAGGATGCCGTAGGCCTCGAGGTCCTCGCGCGTCGCCTCGCCGGAGTGCGGCTCCTTCGGCTTGCCGAACTCCTTCTCCATCGCGCGCATCTCGCGCTTGCGCGCCGCCTTCTCCGCCTTCTCGCTCTCGCGCTTGCGCTTGAGAACGCTCATCCGACTCGCTCGTGCCATCTGCACTCCCTCCCCCGCCGCGCCGAAGCCCCCCGCCCCGGTTCACGCGGGTCCTGGCCCCGCGGCGCCCCATCCGGGTCGCACACGCGGGCGCCATGCCCACTCCTCGTCGATCAGCGCCGCCCGCCCCCGCGGCGCTCCTGTGCCTCGTTCACCCGCAATGCCCGCCCGCCGAAGTCCGCGCCATCGAGCGCGGCGATCGCCGCCCGCGCCCCCGCGTCGTCGGTCATCTCGACGAAGGCGAAGCCCCGCGGCCGGCCCGTCTCGCGATCGAGGATCACGTCGACCGAGGCGACGCTGCCATGACGTCCGAAGGCCTCGGACAGCGACTCGGAAGTCGCCGAGAACGGGATGTTGCCCACGTAGAGGCGCTTGCCCATCTCGAGAACCCCACGGTCCGCCGGAACCGATGCCGTCGTCTGCATCCGCATCCGACCCGACGTCCCGAGCCGGTCCGCGAGCGGCCGCCTCGGACGGGCTCGCGACCGGCTGGGGTCCAGCCCGGGCCGAAGCGGCGCCAAGGCTAGCACCCGGCCCGGGGAGCGGCCGCTTCCGGTCCGGGCCCGCTCCCCGCGCCCGATGGACGCTTCGCTCGCGAAGGCTCGACACCCGCGGGCGAGCGGGCGCCCGGCCTCAGCCCGCGATCGAGGGCCGCGACGCGACGCGCGCGTACCAGGCCTGGAGCCGCTCGCATTTCGGATCGAGGGGCTGCCCGACCGACCCGCCGAACTCGAGGAACGCGAAGAGCAGGATGTCGGCCAGCGTGAAGCGATCGCCGCAGACGTACTCCTTGTCGCCCATCAGCCCCTCGAGCCAGCGCAGCTGCTCCTGCGCGATCTGCTTCAGGTCGTCGGCGGCCTGGGGAATCACGTGGACCCGGCTCTGGAAGAGCGGCAGGCCCTCCGCGAAGCGGAAGCCGTTGGCCATCGGCTCGACGATGTTGAGGTCGATCCGCCGCGTCCACATGCGCGTCTCCGCGCGCTCCTCCGGCGTCGCTCCGATCAGCGATCCGCCGCACTTCTCGTCGAGGTACTCGACGATCGCCGTGATCTCGGAGAGGCAACGTCCATCGTCGAGCTGCAGGGTCGGCAGCTGTCCGGCGGGATTGCGCTTCAGGTGCTCGTCCTGTCGGTTCGCGCCCGCGAGCAGGTCGACCGTCTCGGTCTCGACCGGGGCGCCGAGCTCGGCGACCGCGATCGTGACGACGCGGGGATTGGGACCGATACCGGTAAAGAGCTTCATCGGAGATTCCTTTCGGGCCTCGGCAGGCCGTCTCGAGATCGGGGCGCTGATTCGGGACGGCGCATGGAGGCGGCCCCGCTGGACCGGCGATTCTGGCAGAGCCTGCGGGAGCGCGCCCCTCCGCCGTCGGGGCCTGGCCAGGCGTCCCGGGCGTGGGCCGCCCCGGCTCCAGCTTCTCTCGGCGCGCCGCGGCACGATCGGCGAGGCAGCCAGCGGGACCGCCGCGCGCCGACAGAAGCGGCGCACGCGATGCGGTGACCGGCCGGGGCGCAGGGCACGGCCGACACTGGCGCTCGGGCCGGAGGCGCCGACAGACGCTGCGCACGCGACACGGCGACCGACCGGGGCGCCTGGCACGTCCGACACGGGCGTTCGTCCGCAGCCGCCTACGGTGCTCGGTAGGTCTCGAGGTCGAGGCGGCCCTCGCTGCGGGCGACGATGCAGGAGACGGCGGCGTCGCCCGTGATGTTCACGGCGGTGCGCGTCATGTCGAGCAGGCGGTCGACGCCGAGGATCAGGCCGATGCCCTCGACCGGCAGGTCCATCTGGCGCAGCACCATCGCCAGCATCACGGTCCCGACCCCCGGCACGCCCGCCGTCCCGATCGACGCGAGGGTCGCCGTCACGACCACCGTCAGATAGCCCGCGGGCCCGATCTCGACGCCGTAGGCCTGGGCGATGAACACGGTCGCCACGCCCTGCATGATCGCCGTGCCGTCCATGTTGATCGTGGCGCCGAGGGGGATCGTGAACGAGGCGATCGATCCGTCGACCCCGAGCCGCTCCTCCGTCGCGCGCAGGGTGACCGGCAGCGTCGCCCCGCTGCTCGCCGTGCTGAAGGCCACGCTCATCGGCGCCCGCAGCTTGCGGAAGAAGTGGAGCGGTGCGACACGCGCGAGCAGCACGAGCAGCGTCGGGTAGGTGACCAGCAGATGGATCGCCAGCACGCCCAGCACCGTCGCGAAATACCACGCGAGCTGCTGGATCGCCCCGGCCCCCTCGTCCGCGAAGACCGTCGCGATCAGGCAGAAGACGCCGAAGGGGGCGAGCTCCATCAGGACGAAGACGAGCTTCAGCACGACGGCATTCGCGCTCTGGAAGAAGCGCAGGAGGTCGCGCCCGGGCTCGCCCGCGAGGGTCATGGCGACACCGAGCAGGATCGCGAAGACGATGACCTGCAGCATCTGCGCCTCGGCGAGGGCCTTGAAGGGATTCTCCGGGAAGATGTCGATCAACGTCTGGGCGAAGTCCGGCGCCTCCTTCGCAGCGAAGCCCGCGGCCTCGGTCGAAAGCGCGAAGCCCACGCCGGGCTGGACGATCACGGCGACCACGATCGCGACGCTGATCGCGACCGCCGTCGTGAAGAGGTAGAGCCCGACGGTCTTGCCACCGATCCGGCCGAGCCGCGACACGTCGTCGAGCGAGGCCGTGCCGCAGGCGAGCGAGACGAGCACGAGCGGCACCATCAGGAGCTTCAGGCTCGCGAGGAAGATCCGTCCCACGACGAAGAAGAGCCCGTCCACGAGGAAGCGGCCGACCGGCGTATCGCGCAGGTCGAGGGCGTGGAGCGCGAGACCGACGCCGAGTCCGAGGACCAGACCGATCAGGATCCGGCGCGTGAGCGCCTGGCTGCCGCCCTGATCCGAGTCCGCGTCCCCATCCGCCGACATCGCGCGCCTCCCCGACGGCGAGCGAACATACCGGATCCCCCGTCGCCGGGAGCGTCCGCTGCGCGAGCGATTGCCCTGCACGGGGACCCGGGTGCGAGGCCCTTCGGCCCGAGGACCGACGGCCTGCACCTCGACGCCCGCGGCGCTCTGCTAGGATGCGCCGTCGGGTCGGCCCACGGCCCGAAGCCCAGCCGAGAGGTTCCGTCCATGCGCCCCGCCCGACTCCGCCGCTCGAGTGCTGCCCTCGCCGCGCTCGCCCTGCTCCTCGCCGCCACGCCCTCGCAGGCCGGCTTCGAGGGTTCCGCCGCCGAGGACGTCCTCGCCAAGGGCGTCGACGTGCTGATCGTGCGGCCACTCGCGGCCTTGCGGGTGGCGGTCGGCGCCGTGTTCATGGCGCCCGCCGCCCTCTTCGCCGCGCCGAGCGGCCGGGAGGGTCTCGACGGCGCCTACGAGGTGCTGCTCGAGGAGCCGATCGACTACGCCTTCGTGCGCGAGCTCGGCGAGTTCTAGCGCCCTCGCGCCGGGCGATGACCGGGCCGCTCGAGCGCGCCGCGGGCTGCTAGTCCGGGGCCGATGGCGCGCGGACCGCTCGGACGAAGGCGGTGACGATCAGCGCGGCTGCCACGAAGGTCGCGGGCCCCTCGCCCGACCAGCCCCCGAGCTCCGGTGCGAGACCGAAGGCGACCAGCGCCGCGATCGCGACCCCGACCAGCGCCTCGCCCGCCACGACCCCCGACGCGAAGAGCACGCCGCGCCGCGCCGACGCCTCGTCGCCCGCCGGCGCCGCGCGACGCCCCAGCCACTCGACGAGGCCGCCGACCAGGATCGGCACGGCGATGCCGAAGGGCAGGTAGAGCCCGACGGCGATCGGCATCAGGTGCAGTCGGAAGCCGACGCCACGCCGCGCGAGCACCGCATCGACCGCGAGCACCCCGACGCCGAGCACGCCCCCCGCCCCGACGAGGCCCCAGGGCAGCGACTCCCCGCCGAAGAACCCCCGCGCGAGGCTCGCGAACAGACTCGCCTGGGGCGCGGCGAGCTCGCGACTCCCGATGCCGTAGGCGTCGTGGAGCAGCTGCAGCACGGGCGCCATCACGAAGGCCGCGAGCACGATGCCGAGCAGCTGCATGGTCTGCTGGCGCGCCGGACTCGCACCGACGAGCGCGCCGGTCTTGAGGTCGTTGCAGACGTCGCCCGCCGTGCAGGCCGCGCAGCAGACGATCGCGGCCACGCCGAGGGTGGCGACCATGCCCTGGACGCCGGTGTAGCCGAGCAGCCAGAGCAGTCCGCCGGTCATCAGCACGGCCGTGATCGTCATGCCGGAGACGGGGCTGTTGCTGTTGCCGACGAGGCCGACGATGTAGCTCGCCACGCCGACGAAGAAGAACGACGCGACGACCATCATGCCCGTCGCCAGGGCCGCCACACCCGGATCGCCGGTAAAGCGGAGGTAGAGCGCGGCGACGACGACGACCGCCACCGCGATCAGCGCCGCGATCCAGCCGCTCGGCAGATCCACCCGCGCCGCCTCGCCCGCGCGCCCGGCCGACCAGCCGCGACGCAGCTCGACCACCGCCCGCGCAAGCCCCCGCCGCACCCGCACGAGCGCCGACAGACCCCCGACCGCCATCGCCCCGACGCCGACGTAGCGGATGCCCGCGGACCAGAGCTCCCACGAGCGGGCGACGGGATCGAGATCGGCCTCGGCCGCCACCGCCGCCGTCAGCGCCGGCGAGCCCGGCGCGAGCCAGGCCACCCCTTCCGGCGCGAACGGCAGCAGGATCAGCCAGCCGAGGGCGCCGCCGAGGAAGATCTGACTCGCGACCTCGAGACGCACGATCAGCCCCACCGCCAGCAGCGCCGGGGAGAGGTCCGCGCCCACGTAGAGGGGTCGGGCCGGCCCGAGCAGGACGGCACCTTCGAGGCCGCTCCGCAGCACGCCGAGGAGGCCCGTCAGCAGCTTGACCGCCGCCCCGAGCCAGCCCCCCCGGAGCACCGCGCGCCCGGCCTGCGCATCCGCCGAGGCCTCGCCCGCCTCGAGCACGGCCGCACAGGCGACGCCCTCCGGATAGGGCAGCTCCGGGCTCTCCTCGATGAAGACCCGCCGCATCGGAACCATGAAGAGCACGCCGAGCCAGCCCCCGGCCACGGCGATCGCCGTCGTCGCCCAGAAGTCGAAGCGCTCCCAGAAGCCGATCAGCACGAGCGCGGGGACCGTGAAGAGGATGCCGGCGGCGAGGGACTCGCCGGCCGAGGCCGCGGTCTGCACCTGGTTGGCCTCCAGCAGGCTGCCATCGCGCAGCACGCCGCGTAGCAACAGCATCGCCAGCACGGCGGCCGGGATCGAGGCGGAGACGGTCATGCCGACCTTGAGGCCGAGGTAGACGTTGGCCGCGGCGAGGACCACGGCGAGCGTCATGCCCAGCCCGACCGCCCGAAGCGTGAGCTCTCCCCGCCCGCTGGTCATGCGCCCCCCCTGCCGCAGCCCGCGACGCCGCGAGTGAACCGGGCAGCGGCGGCGGTCGCAAGCCGCGCACGGCCTGCCGGACGGCTGCCGCGGCCCGCACGGCATATCCCGGAAAGGAGCATTTCGTTCACTTTTCCAATGGCTTAGGCACTCACCCTCGAGCTCGCCTCGAGATTCCTCGAACCCGCTGCCGCAGATCGCGTCGGCCGGGGAGTCGAAGCTCGGGATCCCTCGGAGGTCGCCTCCCATGTTCGCCGTCGCCGCCCCCATCGCCCCGCACCGGCCCGCATCCGCCCGCATCGCGGCCCCCGATGCACCCGCGTCGCGCCCGCGCCAGCGCGCGCGGGGCTGGCTCTGCGCGCTGGCCGCGACCTGCCTGGCGAGCAGCCCGGCGAGCGCCCTCTCGGTCGACCTGCTGCGACCGGCGGGCCCGATCGATCTCGGCGGCCTCACGATCGAGACGACCCACGAGGCCCGCTTCGAGATCCTCTACCGGACCACGGGCGAACGCTCCGGCTGCCACGGCGACCTCTTCGACTGCCTGGACCAGGCCGGTGGCCCCGGCCCGAAGCAGGCCGTCTGGACCCGCACGACGACCCTGTCCTTCGAAGGACCCGTCGCACTCAACTCCGTCTCGCTCTCGAAGCTCTTCCAGGGCTCGACCGCGACGATCCACACGACCGACGGCAGCGTCTTCACGCTCGCTGGCGCCGGGCTCGCCGGGCGCTCCGCAGGGGTCGTCTCGGCCGACCTCCAGGGCGCCATCGTCAGCCACATCTCGATCTCGTCGAGCAGCTTCATGGGCCAGGCCACGCTCGCGGCGCTCGACTTCGAGATCGTGGAGGGCGAGCAGCCCGTACGCCTCGAGCCGAGCAACCCGGTGCCGGAGCCGGCGGCGGCGCTGCTCTTCGCGGTCGGGCTCGGGGCGGCGGCGGTCGCGGGGCGACGGCGCTGAACGGCGTGGCGGGCCGCGGCGGGCGGCGGCGCTGAATCGCGCCCGGGCCACGGCGGGCGACGCACGGACGAGACGGATCGGCGGGCTACTGCGGGCGACGCACCGGCGAGACGGATCGCCGGGCGGGGTCGGCTGGCTTACGATGCCGCCGCGGGCGAGCACAACGCCCGATCCGAGGATTCCCCGACATGAGCGACGATCTCCAGATCCGCGAGCTCTCAGGCGCGCTGGGCGCCGAGATCCGCGGCCTCGACCTCTCCCGCCCCCTCTCCGAGGGCACGCGCAAGGCCTTCCTCGACGCGTTCCATCGCTACGGCGTGCTCTGCATCCGCGACCAGAAGCTCACGCACGAGGCACATATCGCCCTCGCCCGGACCTTCGGCGACCCGGACGTGCATCCGATCGCGAAGGGCATGGAGAGCCATCCCGAGATCATCCGCGTGCTCAAGCCGGCGGGCGAGCGCGCCTTCTTCGGGACCTCCTGGCATACGGACAACAGCTTCTTCGAGCGACCCAGCTCGGTCACGGTCCTCTACGGCGAGAAGGTGCCGCCGGTCGGGGGCGACACGCTCTACGCGTCGATGGAGCGCGCCTGGGAGCTGCTCTCGGAGCCGCTCAAGCGCTTCCTCGAGCCGCTGCGCGCCGTGCACAGCGCGCGCGAGGCCTACGACCCGAAGACGACGGGCGACGCCAAGTACCGGGGCGATGCGCCGATCCAATACGTCTTCAGTGACGCGATCTACGCGGAGGTCGAGCATCCCGTCGTGCGCACGCACCCGGTCACGGGCCGCAAGAGCCTCTACGTGAACCCGATGTTCACGGACCGCATCGTCGGACTCTCGAAGCCCGAGAGCGACGGGCTCCTCGCCATGCTCTTCGACGTCTCGACCCGGCCCGAGCTGACCTGCCGGGTGCGCTGGGAGAACGGCACCGTCACGATCTGGGACAATCGCTGGCTGCAGCACTACGCGATCGACGACTACGCCGACCACGAGCGGCTGATGTACCGCGTCACGATCACGGGCGAGCGGCCCGTCTAGCGACACGCGATCGCGGCGGCTCCACCCGACCACGCCTCGGGTCCCGATCGGGCCCCGGGCGCGGGTGCCTCAGGCGCCCTCGGCGGCGATCGAGATCTGACCGACCCCGGCGGCCTTCGCCGCGTCCATCACCATCATCAGCAGATGGTTCTGCGACTTCTTGTCCGCCTGGATCACGATCGAGCCCTGCGGATTCTCGCCGTGCAGCCGCTCGATCGCCGCGCGCAGGTTGCGGGGATCGACCTGGCGTCGGTCGATCCAGATCTGACTGGTCTCCGTGATCGCGATCAGGATGTTGCCCTTGTCCTTGGGCTCGGCGGTCGCGGCCGGCGGCCGCGCGACATCGACGCCGGCCTCCTTGACGAAGGACGCCGTCACGATGAAGAAGATCAGCATGATGAACACGACGTCCAGCATCGGCGTCATGTTCACTTCGCTCTGCGGCTGCTCTCGCATCCGGTTGCCACGCATCGCGCAGGCCTCCTCGGGCTTGGTCGGCCTCGAGTCGCGCGGCGGGTCCTACCCGCCCTCGCCCTCTCGGCCTGCATCCGATCATCGCCGCCCCGAACCGGGGTCGGCCGCGATCTCCGAGTCGGAGGGTCACCAGGACACGAGAGAAGCGCCGCGATTCCCGCCCCGACGGCCCGTCCACCGGAAACCGACGAGGTCCCCGTCCGACTCCCTCCAGATCGGAGGCGGATCGATCCCGATCGATCGGGCGGGACGGGGCTCGGTGGGTGGGTGGGGTCGGAGGGAAGACGTGGGCGCGTCTCGTTTCCTGGCGGCTCCTCGAGTCGGCGATACCCCCAGACACTACGGGGCGGGCTCCTCGGCGGCAAGGCTCGGGCCCGGGTCGGCCGGCCGATGGGCGCGGCGGCCGCCCCCGGCTTCGCGCGGGGCGGCGGGCAGACCGATGGGCGGAATCGGGTAGCCTGCGGCCGGAGCCAGCCCTCGTCTGCTCCCCTCGAGGAGGTCAGCCCGTCCTGGAAGAGCGTCCGCGAGCGTCCTCTGCACCCCGGCGCCGCACCGCAGGGCATGCGCTCCGCGTCTTCGTCGGCCTGGCGCTCGTCTCACAGACCCTCGCGCTCGCCAGCCCGGGCCTTGCGGCGGCGTCCGCTTCGCGACCCAACGTCGTGATCTTCCTGGCCGACGACCTCGGCTGGGCGGACGTCGGCTTCCACGGCGAGCAGACGATCGAGACGCCCTCGATCGATCGGCTCGCGCGCGAGGGCGTCGAGCTCCATCGTTTCTACTCGACGCCGATCTGCTCGCCGACCCGCGCGGCGCTCATGACGGGTCGGGATCCGATGCGACTCGGCGTGGCCTACGGCGTGATCATGCCCTGGATGACCAACGGCGTGCATCCGGTCGAGCACTTCATGCCCGAGTCCTTCCGCGCCGCGGGCTACCAGACCGCGATCGTCGGCAAGTGGCACCTCGGGCACGCGCAGGAGACCTACACACCGCGGGCCCGCGGCTTCGACCACTTCTACGGCCACCTCCACACGGAGGTCGGCTACTTCCCGCCCTTCGCGAACCAGGGCGGCAGCGACTTCCAGCGCAACGGCGAGACGATCCACGACGAGGGCTACGAGACCTTCCTGCTCGCCGACGAGGCGAGCCGATGGATCCGGGCCCGGGATCGCGACCGCCCCTTCTTCCTCTACGTCCCCTTCATCGCGCCGCACACTCCGCTCGACGCGCCGCCCGAGCTGCTCGAGAAGTACGCGGACATGGGCGACGACCGCGAGCCCGCGCGCAGCGAACAGACCGACGAGTCGCGATTCTTCCGCAAGCTCATGCTCCAGAAGAGCGCACGCCCGGTCTACGCCGCAGGCGTCGACGCGATGGATCAGGCGATCGGCCGCGTGCTCGACACCCTCGACGAAGAGGGGCTCGCACGCGACACGATCGTCCTCCTGTTCAGTGACAACGGCGGTGCGGCCTATGCGACGGGCGGCGCGGACAACGTGCCGCTGCGCGGCGGCAAGGGGGAGACCTTCGAAGGTGGGATCCGCGTCGTCGCCGTGATGCGCTGGCCGGCGCGGCTCACGGCCGGCGGACGGATGGAGAGCGTGATGTCGGCGATGGACGTCTTCCCGACCCTCGCCGAGGCGGCCGGAGTCGAGCCGGGCAACGCCCTTCCCTTCGACGGCCGGAGCCTCTGGCCGGCGATCGCCGAGGGACGCGACAGGCCGCGAGAACAGCCCCTCTTCTTCGCCTCCGAGACGCCGATCCGGGGCGTCTTCAATCTGAGCGCCCTCGACGGTGACTGGAAGCTCGTACAGACGGTGAAGCAGGGCCTCGTCTCCGCCGACGTCCAGAGCTGGCTCTTCCGCCTCGACCAGGATCCCTACGAGCGGGTCAACCTCGCGGCCGCCGAGCCCGAACGCGTCGAGGCGCTCGCGCAGGCGATCCATCGATGGCGCACGATGTACCCGGTCGCCGGCACCCGGCACGAGCTCGTCCCGCCGCCGGGCTGGCGCGCCCCCAAGGACTGGACGCACTACCCGATTCCGATCGCGGACCTGCGGGACACGCCCGCCCCCGGCATGCCGCCGCCGGAGGCGATCCGCATCCTCGACTACCAGCACGGCGAGGCCGGTCGGCTGATCGACGACTGCGAGCCGGTTGCCGCCCTCGGCGGCGGCCGCTGCAAATAGGCGAAACCCTTTTCGCCTTATCGATGTCGTGTATGCTCCCGCCATCCCCCCGCGCGTGGGGCGCAAGCCCGCGCGCCGACGATCGGACGAGGACCACCATGGCGACGCGCTCGACGACCCCCGGCCGGAAATCGGGCGCCCGTGCGGCCGCCTCCTCCCGAAGCCCGGGCGACCACGAACCGACCTGGACCTTCCTCTCGAACCACAGCCACGTCCTGCTCTGCCTGCACCGCGACCCCGAGCTCACCCTGCGTGAGGTCGCGGAGCGCGTCGGGATCACCGAACGCTCGGTCCAGCGCATCCTCGGCGAGCTCGAAGAGGCCGGCTACGTGCACCGCGAGCGTGTCGGCCTGCGCAACCGCTACCGCTTCCGCACGACCGCGGCGCTGCGGCATCCGATCGAGGCCCATTGCCGGATCGGCGACCTGATCCGCATGGTGGAGGAGCGGCTCGACTGAGCGCTCCATCCCGGCCGTGTCTGCGCCGGCCGTCATGGCCCGGTGACGCCCTCCCCCGATCCCGAGACCCCCGCCCCGCCGACCGACCGGCCCCCGCGCCCGTCCGGTCCCCGCCGAGGCGCCTCCCCCGCCCGTCGCCCCCGAAGGCGCGCCCGGCCCGCAGCCCGCCCCGACCGGCAGGGGCTTCCCCTGAAACATGAAATTCATTTCAGGTCATGAAAATCATCAAAAATCGACCTTCCAGGCCTCCAGACCCTTGCGCCAGCGGCCGATGGATGTCATCAATATCACGTCATTCATTTCGGGTAACAGACGTCATCCAACAAGGAGCCACGAGCGCGCATGGACTGCACCACCGCTTTCGCCGCATCCCTCGCCCTCGCCCCGGGAGTGCTCGGATTCGCGCTCTCGCGCATCACCCACGCCTCCGCGCGACGCGCGCGCGCGCTGACGCGGGCCGGAGCGGGCCTCTGCCTGCTGCTGACCCTCGGGCTGATCGGCGCGACCGCATTCGCTCCCGGCGGCACTGCCGGCGGCCCGCTCCCGGGCGCGAGCGCCGGCGCGGGCGCCCTCTTCGGCGCGCCGCCCCTCGTCCGCGTCGACGGTCTCACCCTCCTGATGGCGGCCACCGTCGGCTTGATCGGCTTCGTGGTCGCCCGCTTCAGCGAGCGCTACCTCGACGGCGACCCGCGACAGGCGCGCTTCTGCCAATGGCTCTCCTTCACCGTGAGCGCGGTGCTCACGATGGTGGTGACCGGGCATCTGCTCGTCCTCGTCGCAGCCTGGATCGCCGCGGGCCACGGGCTCGACGCCCTCCTCCGGCACCGCAACGAACGACCCGGGGCGCTCCGCACCGCCCGCGCCCGCCGCTACGTCGCACGGATCGGCGAGCTCTGCCTCGTCGCCGTGCTCGTCCTGAGCCAGCGCGCGTTCGGCAGCCTCGACCTCGCGGTCGTGCTCGAAGCGGCGGCCGCCGGGACGGCGCCGGCCAGCGTCGAAGCCATCGCCTGGCTGCTCGTGCTCGCCGCCATGACGATGTCCGTGCAGCTGCCCTTCGAGGGCTGGCTGCCGGACTCGATGGAGACCCCGACGCCGGTCTCTGCGTTGATGCACGCCGGACTGGTCAACGCAGGGGGCTTCCTGCTGCTGAGAACGAGTCCGCTGCTGGTCGAGGCGCCCCTGGCCCTCGGTCTGCTCGCGGTGGTCGGGGCGTCGACCGCGATCTACGGCGCCCTCGTGATGCTCGTCCAGACCGACATCAAGCGGAAATACGCCTACTCGACGGTCTCCCAGATGGGCTTCATGATGCTGCAATGCGGGCTCGGGGCCTTCGGCGCCGCGGCGATGCACCTCGTGGGGCATTCCTTCTACAAGGGTCACGCCTTCCTGTCCGCCGCCTCACAGGTCGACCCGAGCGTGCCGCGCGCCCGCGCCGGTCGCGCGTCGCGACCCGGCCCGGCGGCCGTGACCGGCGCGCTGCTGGCCGGGCTGGCGGCGGTCGCGATCCCCGTCTGGCTGCTCGAGCTCGATCCGAGCGCCAAGCCCGGCCTCCTGGTGCTCGGAGCCATCCTCGCGCTCGCCGTCGCCCAGGTCGCGCTGATCGGCGCGGCCCCGGGACGCCCGGGCATCGAGGCGCTGGTCGAGAGCCTGCTGCTCGGCGCGGGCTTCTCGCTCGCCTACTTCGTCGGGCTGGGCCTCTTCGAAGGCGCGCTCGCCGGTGTGATCCCGACGCGCACGATCGACCTGCCCTACGGACTCGAGGCGGGCCTCGTCGCGCTCTTCGCGCTCGTCTTCGTCGCGCAGCTCGCCCTGTCGCGATGGCCGGATCATCCGCTCGTCCGGCGCGCGTGGGTCCACGCCTCGAACGGCTTCTACCTCGACCCGCTCAGGCGGCGCTTGCGCGAGCGAATGCTCGCTCTCGCGCCTTCGCTCCCCCCGATCATCACCCGGCGAATCGCACCCGAAGGAGGACGTTAGTCATGGAGCCCCTGGCACACGAGCTCGCCCACCCCCTGCCCGATGCCGGAGTCCGCGAGGTCGATCGCGCCGGAAGCGAGCCCAGGCTCGCGCGGGTCTACACGCTCGACCGCGCCGGGAGTCGACTCTCGACCGCGCGGATCGTCGAGGACGCCTGCGCCCTGCTCCCGCCGCTCTGGACCCTGCGCAACTTCGTCGCCGTGAACCCCTACCTCGGCCTGACCGACCTCGCCTTCGAGCAGGCCATGACCGAGGTGGGGCGCCTCTTCGACGCCGAGGGGTCGCTGCCGCTCGGCGACTTCCTCGAGGCCCGAAGGCGCGGCCGGATCCGGGAGACCGATCTGCTGGCCGCGATCGAGGAGCTCCGGGGTCGGCCCGACGCCCCGGCCATCCCGGCTGCTCCGGAGGCTTCGATGCTGGCGGCGCTCGAGTCGGAGGGCCCGTCTTCGCTGCGCGTCTCGCAGGCCCTTCCGACTCTGGCGGAAGCCGTCGATCGGACGCTCGGAACCGGGCTGGCGCAGATCGTCGTGGAGGAGATCGCCCGCTTCTGCGCCGGACGCTTCGACGCGGGTCAGGCGGCCTGGCGACAGCCCGGCGGCGAGCTCGGGCCCTTCGCCGCCTGGCTCGAGATCGCGAGCATCGACCGGGGCCCGGAGCTGCGCGGCATTCCGGGATTCCGGGACTACGTGAGCCGACTGCCCGCGTCGTCGCTGGACTGCGTGCGCCACGTCCTCGAGCAGCTCGGCACGCCGGCGTCCCATCGACGTGACTTCCTCGTCCGACAGCTGACGTCGATCGCGGGCTGGGCCGGTCATGCCCAGTACCTGCGCCGCGAGGCGCGACTGCGCGGCGGCGACGACCCGACCCTCGTCGACCTGCTCGCGATCCGTCTGGCCTACGACGGGGCGATCGCCGCCGCCTACGGCGATCGCCTCGACCCGATCGCGACGCTCGCCGTCGCGAGTCGGAGTGGCCTCGAGGCCGGATCGGGCGAGGAGCGGGAGCCCCTGCTCTCGATCGAGGCCCGGCGCTCGATCTGGCAGCGCGCCTACGAGATCGCCTATCAGCGCACGCTGCTCGACCGCCTCGGCGCGACCCCGACCCACGGCGCTTCGTCGGCGGGCCCCGACCGGCCGACCCTGCAGGCCGTCTTCTGCATCGACGTGCGCTCCGAGGCGCTGCGCCGGGGGCTCGAGGCGCTGTCGCCTGCGATCGAGACCCGGGGCTTCGCCGGCTTCTTCGGGGTGCCGGTCGAGTACGTCGACGTCGGCGACGAGCGTGGCGGGGCGCGGTGTCCCGCGCTGCTCGCGCCGCCCTGGGTCGCCCGGGCGCAGGCCCGGGTCGGCGCGCGCGAACGGAAGGCCGCGGCGCTCGATCGACACGAGCGCTTCACCCGCATGCGGAAGCTCGCGCTCGGCGCCTTCCCCCTCGTCGAGACCCTCGGACATGGCTTCGGGCTGCGTCTGCTGACGGACTCGCTCGGCTGGACCCGCCCCCATCCGGGCGGCGCGCTCTTCGAGGGCCCGAAGTCGGAGTCGCTGGTCGCCGGACTCGAGCTCGAGCCGGGTGACGGCAACGCGCGGCCCGGGGCGCTCGAGCGATGGGTGGACCTCGCCGAGGGCTGCCTGCGCAACATGGGTCTCACCCGGGGCTTCGCGCGGGTCGTCCTGCTCTGCGGTCACGGCGCCCGGACGACCAACAACCCCTACGCGTCGAGTCTCGATTGCGGCGCCTGCGGCGGACACGAGGGCGGCCTCAACGCGCGGCTCGCCGCCGACCTCCTCTCACGACCCGAGATCCGGAGCCTGCTGGCGGCCCGAGGACTCTTCATTCCCTCGGACACCCGCTTCGTGGCGGCCCTGCACGACACGACCTGCGACCGCGTCGAGCTGCTCGACGCCCCGCACCTCGAACCGGAGCTGCGGGCGCAGATCGAGGCCTGGCTCGAGGCCGCGGGACGCGCGGCGGGCGAGGAGCGCAGCGAGCGCTTCGGCCTGGCGCGGGTGCGCGGGGACGCGCGACGCGGGGCGATGCGCCGGGCGCGGGACTGGTCCGAGGTGCGACCCGAGTGGGGGCTCGCCGGCAATGCCGCCTTCGTGGCCGCGCGGAGGACGCTGACCCGAGGCCTCGACCTCGAGGGGCGCGCCTTCCTGCACGACTACGATCCGGCACTCGACGAGGACGGCGCCGTGCTCGAGATGCTCCTGACCGCGCCGCTCGTCGTCGCGAGCTGGATCAACCTCCAGTACTTCGCCTCGACCGTGGACAACGACCGCTTCGGCAGCGGTGACAAGACGCTGCACAACGTGGTGTCGCGGATCGGCGTGATGCTCGGCAGCCGCGGCGACCTGCGGCCGGGTCTGCCCTGGCAGTCCCTGCACGACGGGCGGCGCTTCGTGCACGAGCCGATGCGACTGACCGCGATCGTCGAGTCGCCTCGCGAACGGATCGACGCCGTCCTCGCGAAGCACGAGACGATCCGCAGCCTCGTGGAGCATCGCTTCCTCCATCTGATCGCCTGGGATCCCGAGTCGGGCTGCTTCCATCGCCGGGACGTCTCGTCCTCGGGCGCGCCCGTCTGGGAGGAGACGCGATGGAGTGGCTGAACTACCACCACCTGCTCTACTTCTACACGGTGGCGCGGGAGGGCAGCGTCAAGCGGGCGGGCGAGGTGCTGCAGCTCGCCCAACCGACGCTCAGTGGTCAGATCCGGAAGCTGGAGGAGTCCCTCGGCGAGACGCTCTTCGAGCGCGAGGGACGCGGCCTGAAGCTGACCGAGAGCGGGCACCTCGTCTACCGCTATGCGGACGAGATCTTCACGACCGGACGCGAGCTGCAGGACGCCCTGCGCGGGCGACCGACCCGCGGTCCCGCCCGCCTGATCGTGGGTCTGGCGGACGTCGTGCCCAAGCTGCTCGCCTGCCGCGTGCTCGAGACCGCACTGCGGCTCGAGGAGCCCGTGCAGCTCGTCGTGCACGAGGGTCGGACGGAGGACCTGCTCACGGACCTCGCCCAGCAGCGGTACGACATGGTGCTGGCGGACGCGCCGATCGGACCGCAGAGCCGCATCAAGGCCCACAACCATCCGATCGCGCGCGGTGAGGTCGGCTTCTTCGCCCGTCCGGACCTCCAGGCGACCCTCGAAGGGGACTTCCCCGGCAGCCTCGACGGCGCCCCCTTCCTCGCCCCGACCCGGAACACGACGCTCCGACACGATCTGGATCGCTTCTTCGAGGCCCTCGACATCCGTCCCCGACTCGTCGCCGAGGTCGAGGACTCGGCACTGCTCAAGGCCTTCGGCGCGCACGGTCACGGCGTCTTCCCCGCACCGATGCTGCTTGCCGACGAGCTGCGCCGTCGCCACGGCGTCGAACCGATCGGCGCTTCGGAGACACTACAGTCCAGTCTCTTCCTGATCACCGTCGAGCGGCGCATCGGCCACCCCGCCGTCGCCGCGATCGTCGAGGCCGCGCGGGAGGGACGACTCGAATGAAACCCGACTGGAGGCCAAGGACGACTCGAATGAAGCCGGGGCCACGATCGACCGATCGGAGATCATCATGAAACACATCCTCGTCCTCGCGCCCCCGGAAGACCGCGACGCCCGCGCCGTCGCGCTCGCGACCCGACTCGCCACCCGTACGGGTGCGCGCCTCACGCTGCTGCGCGTGCTCGAGGAGAGCCTCGGCACGGGTACCTCCCGAAGGCGGACCGACCCGGGCCGTCCCCTCCGCGATCTGCTCGAGGAGGCCGAGCTCGCGCGCCTCGAGGCCCTCGCCGAGTCGCCCCGGGCGGCGGGCGTCGATTGCTCCGTGACCCTGCGCTGGGGCGTGACCTGGGAGGCCGTGCTCGAGGTCGCACGGAGCGACGGGCCGGACCTGGTCGTCAAGCCGGCCAGCGGCGTCGGCCGCGCGGGCCACGTGTTCTTCGGCGCCACGGCCCTCCACCTCTTCCGCCGCTGCCCGTGTCCGGTCTGGGTGGTGGGCGAGGAGAGTCGACTGCCGGAGCAGGTGCTCGCGGCCATCGATCCGGGCGGCGCGCCCTCGCGACGCGCCGCCGCGTCGCGGATCCTCGACTGGGCCGAACGCGTCGTCGACTGGTCCGAGGCCGAGCTCCACGTCGCGACCGCCTGGCAGCCGACCGGCGCCGAGGTGCTGCGCGGCGTGCTCGACGACGCGGAATGGAACGCCTATCACGAGGAGGCGCACCAGCGCGCCGCCGCGGATCTCGACGCACTCCTCGCCGAACGATCTTCGGCCCTTCCCCGCGATCGCGTCCGGCTGCTGCCGGGCACCGCGGTCGACGCCCTCCCGGCCTTCGCCAACGAGTCCCGGATCGACCTGATCGTGATGGGGACGCGGGGCCGGGAGGGTCGGGTCGGAGACCTGCTCGGCGAGACGGCCGAGACGATCATCCGGCAGGTGCGCTCCTCGATCCTCACGATCCCGCCCGACACGCACGAGACGCACGAGACGGAGGCCGAATCTTGAAATCGGAAGCGAGCGACCCGATCGCTCTGGACGCGGACGTCCGACCCACGGCGGGTCTGATCGCGGCCCTGCGTCGGACAGCCGGCGTCGATCACACGCCGCTTCCCGATCGTCTGCACGAGCTGGCGGAGGGCGCGGCCGATTGGCGCGAGGGGCTCGCCCGGGCCGGACGCGCGGCGGGCTTCGTGGTGCGCGAGGTCGAGCTCTCGCCCGCGGCCGTCTGCGAGAACGCGCGTCGGGACGCGCCGCTCGTCGCTTTCAGCCCGCGGAGCGGCTGGACCGCCGTCGTCGCCGACGGGCGCGATCGCCCGATCCTCTGCTTTCCCACCGCGACCGGGGAGCCGCTCACCGCCCCCGCCCTCGCCGAGCGGCTCGCGCTGCCGGATGCCGGGACGCCGACGGGCTGGCTGCTGCTCCGGGCGGTGGCCCCGGCGCCCCGCGAAGCACAGGGCGATGGACCGACGGCCTTCGAGCGGGTCCTCGCCTTCGCCCGCCCGGACCGCGCCGACATCGTCGCGATCGTCCTGTACGCCGTGCTGATCGGATTGATGAGCCTGGCCGTTCCGGTGGCGGTACAGCAGCTCGTGAACTCCGTCGCCTTCGGTGGTCTCGTCCAGCCCGTCGTCGTGCTCGCCTTCCTGCTCTTCATCGGGCTGGCCTTCGCCGCGTCGCTCTCGGCCTTCCAGGCCTTCCTCGCCGAGATGTTCCAGCGAAGGCTCTTCGTGCGGACCTCCGTCGATCTCGCCGAGCGATTGCCCCGGGTCCGGGCGGGGGCGTTCGCCTCGCATTACGGACCCGAGCGCGTCAACCGCTTCTTCGACCTGCTCACGCTCCAGAAGACCGGCTCGCGGCTCCTGCTCGAGGGATCGGCGGTCGTGCTGCAGACGGCGACGGGGCTGCTGATCCTCTCCTTCTATCACCCGCTGATGCTCGGCCTCTCCGTCGTGCTGGTCGCGGCGATGGCGGGCGTGGTCTTCGGCCTGGGACGCGGCGCGCCGGGGACGGCGCTGCACGAGTCGAGCGCGAAGTACGCGCTGGCCGAGTGGCTCGAAGAGCTCGCGCGACACGCGGCGGCGTTCCGGGGCCGCTCGGGACGCAGCCACGCGCTCACCCGCGCGGACGCCCTGGCGACGGGCTGGGTCGAGGCGCGACGGCGTCACTATCGGATCGTGCTGCGCCAGCTCGTCGCGGCCCTCGGCCTGCAGGCCCTCGTGAATACGCTCGTGCTCGCCCTCGGCGGCTTCCTCGTCGTCTCGGGCGAGCTCACCCTCGGCCAGCTGGTCGCCTCCGAGATCATCGTCTCCGCCGTCGTGGCCGGCTTCGCGCGTCTCGGCAAGCAGCTCGAGAGCTTCTACGACGTGCTGGCCGCCGCCGAGAAGGTCGGCTCGCTCTTCGACCTGCCCGTCGAGCGCGAGGGCGGTCGCAGTCGCGACCGGGCCCGACTCGGCGGCGGCGCGGCGATCGCGACCACGGGCCTTGGCCACGCCTGGAGCGACGGGACCGCGATCCGCTTCCCGGACCTGCGCATCGAGTCGGGCGAGCGCATGGCCCTCGTCGGTCCATCGGCCTCGGGCAAGAGCACGCTCGTCGACCTGCTCGGCGGGCTGCGGGCGCCCACGCGTGGCTACGTCGAGATCGACGGAGACGACCTCCGCGAGCTCGATCTCGCGAGCCTGCGCGAGGAGGTCTTCTGCCTGCGCGAGCCCGAGATCTTCTCCGGCAGCGTGCTCGACAACCTGCGCATCGCGCGCGAGCAGGCCCCGCTCGACGACGTGGAGCGCGCGCTCGAACGCGTGGGCCTGCTGGACGAGATCCGGCGATTGCCGCAGGGGCTGCGCACACGCGTCTCGACCCACGGCGTCCCGCTCTCCCGAAGCCAGATCGCGAGGCTGATGTTCGCGCGCGCCTGCCTCGCGCGACCGCGCCTGCTGATCGTCGACGGCGAGCTGTCGGAGCTCGAGGGCGAGGCGCGAGAACGGGTGCTCGACGCGCTCTTCGCGCCCGACGCGCCCTGGACGCTCGTCGTCGCCTCGGCCCGCGAGGACGTGCTCGAACGCTGCGGGCGCGTGATCCGGCTCGCGACCGACCCGAACGACGCACGCGTCGATCCACGGCCCGGGGCAGACGCTGGGGAGGGACGATGACCACGCCCATCCACGTAGACGACGCGTCGACGGCGCCCGGACGGGCTCCGGGACACGCCCTCACGGCGCTGCACCAGGTCGAGGGGCCCCACGCGCTCCGCGTGCTCGCACGCCTGCTGGGCGCGCTGCTCGTCCTGATCTTCGTCGGCCTCTGGATCGTCCCCTGGCAGCAGAACATCCCGGGCACCGGTCGCGTCGCCGCCTTCGCGCCCTTCGACCGGATCCAGACGATCGCCGCCCCGGTCGACGGCCGCGTGCGACACGCCTGGGTCGTCGAGGGCTCGCGCGTCGAGGCGGGCGACCGGCTCGTCGAGATCGTCGACAACGATCCCTCGATCCTCGACCGACTCGATTCCCAGCGACAGGCCCTGGCCAGCCAGCTCGACGCCGCAGAGGAGCGCATCGCCGTCTACGACAAACAGGTCGAGGCGCTCGCACGCGCCCGGGAGCTCGCCATCGACGCCGCACGCAGCCAGGTCGAGGTCGCCGTCGCCTCGACCCGCTCGGCCGAGCACGGGCTCGCGGGCGCGCGTGCCGCCGCGGAGCAGGCCGACCTCAACCATCGCCGCCAGAGCGAGCTCGTCCGCGACGGCCTCGTCTCGGAGCTCGAGTTCGAGGTCGCGCGGCGCGTGCACGAAGAGGCCCGCGCGAAGGTCGCCCAGGCGCAGCAGGCCCTCGAGGCCGCGCGCAACGACGAGGCCGCGACGCGCTCCGAGCTCGGCCGGATCGACACCCGCGCGACCGCCGAGATCGAGTCCGCCCGAGCGCAGCGCGAGTCGGCGAACGTCGAGCGCTCCGCCCTGCGTGAGCGCATCGCCAGCCTCGAGACGCGCATCGCCCAGCAGAGCACGCAGCTCATCACCGCGCCCCGGGCCGGCACGGTCTTCCGCGTCTTCGCCGCCCCCGGCGCGGAGCTCGTGAAGTCGGGCGACCCCCTCGTCTCGTTGATCCCCGACACGGAGAGTCGCGCGGTCGAGCTCTGGGTCGACGGCAACCACGTGCCGCTGGTCGAGGAGGGACGCGCCGTCCGGCTGCAATTCGAGGGCTGGCCCGCCGTCCAGTTCGCCGGCTGGCCTTCGGTCGCGGTCGGGACCTTCGGCGGACGGGTCGCACTCGTCGACCCGAGCGACGACGGACGCGGCCGATTCCGTCTGCTGGTCGTCCCCGACGAGGCCGACGCCCCGTGGCCCGAGCCGCGCTTCCTGCGACAGGGTGTGCGGGCCAAGGGCTTCGTGTTGCTCGATCGCGTGAGTCTCGGCTACGAGCTCTGGCGTCAGGCCAACGGCTTCCCGCCCAGCGTCGCCCTCGACGAGGCCCCGACGAAGGGCGGTCTCGTGGAGACACCGAAATGACCGATCGACGGCGGGTCGACCCGCTGGCGACCCTCGTGCTCGGTCTCGCCTTCGTCGCCGAGCCGTCAGGCGCGACGGAGCCCCTCGCCCCGCTCGTCGCCGAGCGGTCGAAGGCGAGCGCGCTCCGCTCCGAGCTCGTACCGGGACCGGCGGGTGCGAACGAGCCCGCGCTCTCGCTCGCCGAGGTCGAGGCCTCGGTGGCGCTGCATTTCCCGGTGCTGATCGCGTTGCGCGCGGAGCAGCAGGCCCGCCACGGCGAGCTGCTCGCGGCGCGCGGCGGCTTCGACATGCGACTCGGCTTCGAAGGCGACATGCGCCCGCTCGGCTACTACGAGAGCCGGGCAGCGAACGCGACCCTCGAGATCCCGACGCGGGCGTACGGCGCGCGACTCTACGGCGGCTACCGGATCGGCGCGGGCGACGTGCCCTCCTACGAGAGCGGCCGCCTCACGGATGGGGACGGCGAGCTGCGGGCCGGACTCGAGCTGCCGCTGCTGCGCGATGGTGCGACCGACCCCGCGCGGGCGAAGATCGAGCGGGCGCGCATCGACCTCCAGCGCATGACGCCCGAGATCGAGCTCGAACGGATCGAGATCGAGCGCGCGGCGGCCGTCGCCTACTGGGACTGGGTGGCCGCCGGTCGCCGACTCGAGATCGCGTCCCAGCTCCTCGCGATCGCCCGCGAGCGCCAGTCCCAGATCGCCGGACGCGTCGAACGGGGGGCCGAGCCGCGCATCGACCTGACCGACAACCAGCGTCTGATCGTCGAGCGCGAGTCGACCCTGCGTGGCGCCCGGCGCGACTTCGAGCAGGCCGCGATCCGGCTCTCGATCTATTGGCGGGACGACGCGGGCGAGCCCCGACGCCCGGGATCCGATCGCCTGCCGCGCGCCTTTCCCGACGAGCAGCCGATCGACCGTCTGGGCGTGGAGTCCGACCTCGATCACGCGCGGCGCGATCATCCCCTGCTGCGCCAGCTCGGCCTCGACCGCGACCGCCTCGCGGTCGATCTCGCCCTCGCCCGCAACCAGCTGCTGCCCGGCCTCGACGTCCGCGTCGAAGGCGCACAGGACCTCGGCGCGTCGCGCTCGGGCATCGACGAGACGGGCAGCCGATCCGGTTCCCCCCGCAGCTCCACCGAGCTCAAGGCATTGCTCGCCTTCGAGATGCCGATCCAGCTGCGCGAGGCCCGCGGTCGCAAGGCCGCCGCGAGCGCGCGCATCGCGCGCATCGACGCACGCCTCCGCCTCGCCCGGGACCGCGTGATCGCCGACGCCCTCCAGGCCCTCGAATCCCTCGAGGCCGCCTTCGACCAGACGCTGCAGGCGCGCGAGAACGTGCGCCTCGCCGAGACCCTGCGCGACGCCGAGGCCCGGCGTTTCGCCTCGGGCCTCAGCAACCTGATCGACGTCAACATCCGCGAGGTACAGGCCGCGACGGCCGCCCGACAGCTGGTGGACGCGCAGGCGGCGTATTTCCGCTCGCTCGCGGACTACCGGGCGCGGATCGCGCGCCCACCCGACGGGGAGCCGACCGGGGCGGCGGCGCCGATGACCTTCGACTCTTGAGCTCGACGCGCCCGCCTCCCCGACGGCGGTCGTTCAGCCCAGGTGGTACTCCGAGACGAAGACGACCTCGATCGGCCCGTGGTCGAGGAAGCGCGCGCAGCTTTCCATCATGCGCTCGAAATTCGCCTGATAGGCGGCCTCCGTCGTGGCGTCGTAGAAGGCGAGCGGGCTCGTGAGCGCCTCGATCGGGAAGGACTCCTCGACGAAGGCGTCCCATTGCATGGGGGCGTCGGGCGTGAGCGGCCGGAAGATCTCGTTGCGCACGTAGCCGAAGGTCGACTGGGTCTCGATCGCGACCCTGCGATGGTCGCCGTGCCAGATCCGGATGAACTCCTCCCGACTGATGTCGGGACGCTTCGTGATGCACGAGATCTGCTTCATGCCCGGCGTGCGCCGACCCGTCGGCATGGCATGCACGACCGGCCGCGACTCGACGACGAGGTAGCCGTCGATCCGCTCGACGCAGTCCGAGAGCGCCGCCTCCGACGGACCGCGATCGGCGGCGTCCTCGAGCCAGAAGGAGACCATCCCGCAGATCGGTGGATCGACCTGGAGCATGGGCTTGCCCGCCGCGACGTCGGAGTCGCTCGCGAAGATCGTGATCTCTCGCGCCCCCGACTCGCGCATCCGCGCCGCCGCCTGTCCGCAGAGCGTGCGGCGCAGCGCATCGCCGTCGGGATTCCGTCCGTCCCGCAGCAGGTAGAAGAGTTTCTGCATCGCCGACCCCCCTCCTCGAATCCGTCCTCGCCCGCGCGCGTCAGACCTCGACGCCCACGACCTCCGGCGCATCGTACCGCTGATGCAGGAAGGGCCGCAGCCACGCCGTCGGCACCGGACGCAGATCGCGCGCCGTGACGACGAGCCGCCCCTCTTCGTACTCGAAGGCGACGAGTCGCCGCACGGGCAGGTCCGCGACAGGATCGAAGAGCGACTCCCCGAGCTCGAGCCCGCCCCGCATGGCCCAGCGCCGCTGCGGGCGTCGCCGTCGTTCGATCCGGACGAGGCGCGGATCGCCGTCGAGCGCAGCCCCCGAGACCGCGTCGGGAAAGGCCTTGAAACAGAAGAGGCGTTCGATCTCTTCCTGCGGCTCGAGCTCGACCTCGCGCTCGCCGGTCGCGGCGAGGAAGCGGACCCCGTGGCGGGTGGCGCTGGCGGCGACGCGTCCACGATCGGCCTCGACCTCGAGCACGACCTCCGCGAGCTTGCGCGGCTCGCCGAAGCGTTCACGACCCGCGAGCACCGCCTGCTCGGGCGCCGTGGGCATCGTGATCGGGTAGCAGCCGCGCAGCCCGTCGTATTCGACGTGCACCCCGAAGACGGCCGCCCGCGCGACGCGCGAGTGGCCAGCCGGGTCGATTCGCGTCGTCTCGAGGAACGCCAGCCGCAGCTCCGGCTGCACGAGCGGCTCGAGCGGTCGCGGGACGACGGCCTGCACGACCTCCGCATCGCTCTCGTACACCGCGTGCAGCAGGCGATAGCGAAGCTCGCCGCCGTCCTGCCCGGCGGTCTCGACGCGCTCGAGGTCGAGCGCACTGCGTGCGTAGCGGACGCGTCCCATCCGATTCCGATGACTTCTCCGCGCGTCCCGATCGCGCCCGGCGAGTCTAGACGAAGCGGGTCGCCGTCGGTGCGTCCCGCGCGATTCGCAGGGTCACGAGGTCCTGCGCGCTGTGGACGCGCGCCCTTCGCGGGGGGTATCTTCGCGCGCCCAACGCGTCGCGGCGCCCGCGCCCCGACCGGACCGCCCGACGGGGTCCGCACGTCAGGAGCCCCGCATGACCGAGCCCGCCCCCGTCGCCTTCGTCACCGGTGCGAGCCGCGGCATCGGGAAGGCCGGCGCCCTCGCTCTCGCCGACGCGGGCTACGACGTCGTCGTGACGGCGCGGACGCTGCGCGCGGGCGAGACCCACGACTACGCGACCTCGACGGACGAGGCGGGCGAGCAGACGGCCCTGCCCGGATCGGTCGAGGAGACCGCAGCACTCGTCGAGAAGCGGGGGCGACGGGCGCTCGCGCTGCGACTCGACCTGCTCGATCGCGCGAGCCTCGACGCCGCGGTGGACGAGACGCTCGCGCGCTGGGGCCGGATCGACGTCCTCTACAACAACGGCATCTACCAGGGACCGGGCGTGATGGACCCCTTCATGACGCTGCCGGAGGACAAGCTGCACGCGGTCTTCGAAGGCAACTTCTTCGGCCAGCTCCACCTCACGCGCCGCGTGCTCACGCACATGCTGGGTCGCGGCTCGGGCACGGTCGTGAACATGACCTCGAACGCGGGCCAGTACGACCCGCCGCACAAGACCGGCGAAGGCGGCTGGGGCTTTGCGTACGGTGCGTCGAAGAGCGCCTTCCATCGCATGGCCGGCTTCATCCACGTCGAGCACCACGCGGAGGGCATCCGCGCCTACAACATCGACCCGGGCTACGTCCCGACCGAGGCGCAGATGGCGCGCATGGGCACGGACAACCCGATCTACCAGCAGCAGATCGCGTACGGTGCGCCGCCCGAGGTTCCGGCCCAGACCCTCGTCTGGATCCTGACGACCGACGAAGGTCGCTCGCGCAGCGGCGAGACCTTCCACGCGCCGAGCTTCGCCAAGAAGCGCGGCCTCGTGCCGGGCTGGCCGCCGCCGAAGCCGGGCAAGGCTTGAGCGCCGGGACGACGATGGGCCTGCTCGAGGACAAGGTCGGCCTGGTGACGGGTGCTGGCCGCGGCATCGGCCGCGAGACCGCCCTCGTCTTCGGACGCGAGGGCGCGCGGGTCGTCGTCGCAGACGTCGACTTCGAGGCCGCGAAGGAGACGGCCGCCCTCGTCGAGGCCGAGGGCTTCGAGGCGCTCGCGATCGAGGTCGACGTCGCGGACGAGGCGAGCGTCGAACGCATGATCGCGTCGACCCTCGAACGCTTCGGCCGTCTCGACTGCGCCTCGAACAACGCCGCCCTCGGTGCCGGCTTCCGGCCCTCGACCGAGCTCGATCGCGCGCGCTGGGACCGCTGCCTCGCGGTCACGCTGACCGGCGTCTGGCTCTGCGCCAAGCACGAGATCCCGGCCATGCTCGCCACGGGCGGCGGCGCGATCGTGAACATCTCCTCGCTGTCCGGCATCAAGGGTCAGGTCCGACAGGCCGCCTACGCCGCGGCCAAGGGCGGGGTCATCGCCCTCACCCGCTCCCTCGCCGCCGAGTTCGCGACCCGCGGCATCCGCGTCAACTCCGTCGCGCCCGGTGGGATCGAGACCGACGGCCTCGCGGCCTACTTCGCCGACAACCCGCAGATCGTCGAGAGCACGAAGGCCGTGCACGCGATGCGTCGTCTCGGCCGCCCCCACGAGATCGCCGACGCGGTCGCCTACCTCTGCTCCGATCGATCCAGCTTCGTGACCGGCGAGGTGCTCCACGTCGACGGGGGCATCACCATCAACGCCCACGACGCCTGAGGCGCCGGAGGAGTCCTTCCATGTCCGAGCCCGTCCTGCTGGTCGAACGCGACGCGCCGATCGCCGTCGTCACGCTGAACCGTCCGGAGCAGATGAACGCCTTGAACGCCGAGCTGCGGATCGCGATCGGCGACACGATGGCCGCCCTCGAGGCGGATCCCGAGATCCGCGCCGTGATCGTGACGGGTGCGGGGCGGGCCTTCTGCGCGGGCATGGACCTGAAGGAGATCGGCGGCGGCGGCGAAGGGCAGACGGGCTACGAGCTCTCGGTCGCGGGACAGGATGCGATGCGCGCGGGCTTCGAGAACTTCTCGGGGCCCGTGATCGCGGCGGTGAACGGGGCGGCGGCGACGGCCGGCTTCGAGCTCGCGCTGGCCTGTGACCTCATCTTCGTCGCGAAGGGGGCCAAGTTCCTCGACACCCACGCCCGCGTCGGCATCGTTCCGGGTTGGGGTCTCTCCCAGCGCCTGCCGCGCCTCGTCGGCATCAATCGCGCCAAGGAGATCAGCCTCTCGGGCAATGCGGTCTCCGCCGAGCTCGCCTACGAGTGGGGCCTTGCCAATCGCGTCTGCGAGCCGGATCGCCTGCTCGACGAGGCGTGCGCGCTCGCGCGCGACATCTGCTCCTGCGTGCCGGGGGTGATGGAGCAGGTCAAGTCGATGATCGACACGGGCTACTCGATGCACTTCGACGAAGCCATGCGCTACGAGCTCGCCGTCGGCATCGAGTCGTCGAAGCAGATCGACAGCGCCGAGATCGGCCGGCGCCGCGAGGCCGTGATGGAGCGCGGGCGCAAGCAGTAGCGCGGCCCGGCTCGCCGTCCGCCCTGCCCCGCCGCCCCGAGGAGGATCCCGATGTCGCTCTCGCTGCTCTCGGTCATGCACGTGAACGTGAACTGCTCGGACCTCGATCGGTCGCTGCGCTTCTACCGCGATCTCGTGGGACTCACGCCGCAGACGCATACGGAGCCCGCGCCGCAGGACGGCGAAGGCTTCGGGCTCCCGGGGCGCGTCCGATGGGACGCGCATCTGCTCCACGACGATCGCGGCTTCGGCGGTCCGGCGATCGACCTGCTCGAGTGGAAGCAGCCGAAGCCGGTCGGCCGGCCCGCCCCCGAGTGCAACCACCTCGGCTTCATGCGCGTCTGCTTCGCCCATCGCGACCTCGACGCGCTCCATGCCCGGCTCGTCGCGGCCGGCGTGCCGACCCGTTCGGGCCCGGTCTCGGTCCCCGTCGTCGACGGCTCACCGGACGTGCGCTTCTTCTGCTGCGCGGATCCCGACGGCACCTGCGTCGAGTTCGTCGAGGCCCCGATCGACGGCACGCGCCTCTCCCACATCAACATCAACTGCAGCGACCTCGACGCCTCCTCCGACTGGTACCAGCGCGTGCTCGGCGTCACGACGGTCGCCCCGCGCGCCGAGCCGCCCCCCGCCCCCGGCGCGGGCTTCGGCTTCCCGGGCGACTGCCGCTACCGCGCGGACTTCCTGGCCGTCGGCGGCCGGGCCGATGCCTACATCCTCGACCTGCTCGAGTGGTTCGAGCCCGCGCCGGTCGGGCGGCCGCTCGCCGAGGCCAACCATCTCGGCGCCTTCCGCATGGCCTTCATGGTGGACGACGCGAAAGAGAGCTGTGCCGAGCTCGACCGCCTGGGCGTCCCGCACTCGGGTCCGTGCTGGCTCGAGATGGGCCCCGACGTGCCGATCGAGGGCGGACTGAATGCCGTCTTCTTCCGGGATCCGGACGGGACGTGCCTCGAGCTGATCGAGACGCCGAAGCTGCGGGGGGCCTGAGCGGCGCCAGGGCACGCCCGGACGACCCCATCCGGGTGGTCCGCGTGCGCAGCCCTCACGGGCCGCGAACGCCTAACGTGCCTGCGACGACTCCGGGACATAGAACTGCGCCGCCCAGCGCCGGAATTCGGGCACGGGCCCGTCGCCGTCGCAGAGTCGCGGCTGCGGCAGGTACGCCTTGTTCTCCCAGATCGGGAAGTCCTGCTCGACGGCGGCGGCCATGTCGTCGGCGTAGGCCTGATGGAAGCGCGTCATCTCTTCTTCGCTCCGACCATCGCGCTTGCCGATCACACCGAAGCGCATGTGGAGCGACGCCTCGTCGATCGGCGTCATGCCCATCACGATCACGGTCTCGCCCATGCCCGTGTAGCGGACGTAGCTGCTGCCGAGTCCCGGGTTCCGGCCGATCACCCGGATCTCGTCCGAGGCGCCGTCGAGGGTCGTGACGCTCTTGCGCGTCGCCGCCTCCCAGAGGATCTCGTGCCCCACGAAGCGCACGTCGCGCTCGGGCGGCGGATCCATGAGGTGCACCTCGTGGAAATGCGGCCAGTCGACCGAGTTCTCCGCCACCTCCTGGGGATGCGTCTTCACGGTCCAGTCGTAGGCCGTCCACTCGGGCGTCCAGTCGGGGGCGCCGAACTCCGCGATCTCCGGCGGCTCGAAGGCGGGCTCGACCCGCTCGGGGTGGTACCAGGCCCAGAGCACCCCCGCCGACTCGCGAGTCGGATAGGCGCCGACCCGCGCCGCCTGCGGCCTTCGCTTCGCGTAGGGCACCTCCACGCAGGCCCCGTCGCCGCCGAAGCGCCAGCCATGGAAGGGACATTGGATCGTGTCGCCGACGACCCGACCGCCCACGCCGAGATGCGCGCCGAGATGCGGACAGTAGGCGTCGAGGACGTGGGCCTCGCCCGACTCGCCGCGAAAGAGCAGCAGGTCGCGGGCGAAGTAGCGTCGCGCGAGCGCCTCGCCCACCGCGAGCTCCCGGCTCCAGGCCACGGGGTACCAGCCGAAGGGCAGACCGAAGGGAAAGCGTGACACGAATGGCCCCTCCCCCGCTTCGCGTACGCCCTCGCGAGGCGCGCGTCGCCCCTCCCGCTTCGACCTACTCGAGACCGTAGAGCCGCGCCGCCGTCGAGTGCAGGATCTTCTTCGCCGTGTCCTCGGCGACGTCGGCCATCACGCCGTTCACGTAGTCGCGCGGATGCTGCGAGAAGCCGTTGGCCGGCCCCGGATGCTGGCAGGTCGGGTGCGGGAAGTCCGTCTCCCAGAGCAGGTTGTCCGGAATCAGGTCCATCGCCCCCTGCAGCGCCCCGTCCTCGAACCAGAAGCAGGCGTAGATCTGCCGCTTGAAGTACTCGCTCGGGAGCAGGTCGAACTCGGGGTGGTCACGCCGGACCTGCGCGTTGGTGAACTGCCAGTCGCAGGCCTCGAGGAAGGACGGGATCCAGCCCACGCCGCTCTCGACGGAGACGAGCTCGAGCTTCGGGTAGCGATGGCAGACGCCCCCGAAGATGAGGTCGGCGATGCAGTTCATGTTCTGCATGAAGATCGTGGAGGACACCCTCGAGAAGGCGGCCTTCGGGCCGAGCTTGCAGGGGTCGCTCACGATGTCCGAGAGGTCGCCGGCGCCGATGTGGAAGCTGATCGGGAGACCGGTCTCCTGCACGGCGGCCCAGAAGGGATCCCAGTGCCGGTCGGCCAGCCGCGGCTCGCCGAAGGCCTGGGGCTCGGAGCAGGCGAGGATCGACTTGTGGCCGATCGAGGCCGCCCGCTGGACCTCCTTCACGCACTCGTTCACGTCCCAGAAGGGCATCGCGGCGACGGGGATCAGGCGGTCGGGCGCGGCCGAGCACCAATCGACGAGGAAGTCGTTGTAGGCGCGCACGCACTCGAGCATCAGCTCGGGCTCGCCGAGCTTGAGGAAGCCGCCCGAGCCGAAGCCGCCGACGTTCGGGTAGAGCACGGCGCCCCAGATGCCCTCCTCGTCCATGTACTCGAGGCGGGCCTTCGCGTCCCAGGAGCTCTTCGGGATGTCGTGGTAGCCGTTGCGGAACTCGGGATAGGAGCCGTCGAAGCCCGCCGCCGTCGTGAAGCCGGGACCACCCGCCATCTGGTCGCCGATCATCCACAGATCGCGGCCGTCGCGCTGGACGATGTGCGGAACCTTGTCGCCCCACTTCTTCGAGACCCGGCTGGTCCACACGTCCGGGGGCTCCGTGATGTGCGTGTCGACGTCGATCGGCTTGCAGCGATCGAAGAGGCTGTCGGTCGTGAGGTCGGGGGCGGCGGCCATGGTTCTCCTCCCATCCGGGTTCGAGCCGAGACTCTAACGTCGCGGGAGCGCGATCGGCAATCGGCCTCGACCGGCCGGCCGGCTGCCGGGGAGCGCCCGGCGACGGGCTCCGCCATGCTCTGGGCCACGGTCCGCCAAGCGCCCGCGCGCGATGGTGCGGGCCGCGGGAGGAGCCCATGGCGAGCCAGGAGTTCGAGCGGCTGATGAGCGCGATGCCGGGCGGCAACGTCGACCACCGCGATCCCGTGGAGGTCGTGCGCGAGAAGATGCACGCGATCCATCCGACCTCCGCGAGCCCGACGACGCTCGTCGAGGCGGACTCCCTCGACGGCATCGAGGCCAAGTGGATCGCGACACCCGAGAACGCCACGAGCGATCGGATCGTGATGCACGTGCACGGCGGCGCCTTCGTCTCGACCGTGATCGACCACTACCTCGACTACGGCGAGCACCTGTCGCGACATCTCGGCGCACGCGTCGTCTGCTTCCAGTGGACCTGGGCCGACGAGGCGCCCTACCCGCGCGCGGTCGAGGACACGCTCACGGCCTATCGTGCGCTGCTCGCGCGCGGCCACGCGCCCTCGCGCATCGCCTTCGTCGGCGACTCCTGCGGCGGTGGCATCGCTCTCGCGGCGATCTGCGCGCTGCGCGACGCGGGCGAGCCGATGCCCGCCTGCCTGGTCGGCCTCACGCCCTGGCTCGACGCCGAGCAGACGGGGGATGCGGCAATGCATCCGCGCGGTCGCGACCCCTTCGTGACGGCGGACTGGATCCGCGCGCGCTTCCGGGACTACGCCGGGCCCTCGGGCGATCTACGCGATCCGGGCGTCTCCCCGATCCGAGCCAAGCTGCACGACCTGCCCCCGATGTACCTCTCGGTCGGCGGCATCGACACGACGGCGGACGATTCGACGCGGCTGGCCGAGCGCGCCGGTCGCGAGGGCGTGTCGGTCGTGGTCGACGTCGCGGCCGAGATGATCCACGGCTACGTCGGCCTATGCGGCGCCTTTCCCGAGGCGACCGAGGCCATGCAGCGCGTCGGCAGCTGGGTGAAGCAGCGCATCCCCTAATCGGGGCGAACGGACGCGCCCGCGAGCCGCTGCCCCGCCCGGGCCTCGGCGACCGGCGTTTCGGTCGAGGCGGCTTCGTGCCCGACGTCCCAGCCGAGTCGCGCGAGGGCCTGGTCGATGCGATCCGCCCGGTTGCCGTGGATCACCTCGGGTCCCACGACCACGACCGGGACGCGCAGCGACTGGTACGCCCAGGCGGCGAGCGCCGACGCGATCGGGTCGCGTCGCGTGTCGACCTCACGGAAGGGCACGCCCAGCGCCCGCAGCCTCGCCGCGACGGCGCGCGAGTGCGGACACGTCTCGGAGCCGAGCACGAGCACGTCCCGCGCGTCCGCATCCGGCCAGAAGAGCCCGTGCGCGAGCTGGTCCACGATCAGGACGGAGAGCGCGAGGCAGAGCAGGCCCTGCAGTACGAGACGCCGTGGACCATGGCCGTGCGGATTCAGGATGCGGGCGATGCGCGGGCGGGCGGGGGACGCGTCGGTCACGGGGCCTCCGGAGGGCGCCCCGCGACGGTCCGCGCGCGACGCCCGGCTCCCATCGGCCGATCGGGCGTCGCGGCCCAGTGCAAGGTCGACGCAGATTGCGGGCAGGCGCGGCGGCGGCGCGCCGCGCGCCCGGATCAGATGCGGACGGACGCCTTATCGTGCTTGCGTCGCGGTCGCAGGACGGCGCCGGAGACGCCGAGACCGACGGCGAAGACGAGCGCGGCCGAGGGCTCGGGGACGGCCGGCGTGATGCGGTCGATCACCTGGTCCTGGGCGCGAACGAGGTCCACCACGAGGGCCTCGCCCGTCGGGTCGAAGGTCGAGGCGAGGATCTGTCGGTAGAGGGCGCGAGCGCCGGTCGAGAGGCTCGAGGCATTCACGACGCCGCCGCCGTAGATGCCTTCCCAGATCGCGGCCTGCACGCCCGTGATGGCCTGCTGGCGGGTCAGGCCGGTGCCGACGAGCGCGTCGATGTCGTGGCCGTACTGGCTCATCACGTGTCCCGCCCAGGCGAGGTTGCGCGGCGCCTCGCCGACCGGGGAAGCGTCGCTGAAGGCATCCAGCACCGCGCGCGCGTCGTAGGTGCCGACGCCGATATGCGTATCGAGGTCGACACAATACGAGGCGACGTGGCTGGCAGTCGACTCGAGGGTCACGTCGAGCTGCGCGGTATAGACCTGGCGACCACTCGTGAGCGTGATCCGCTCGCCGAGCTCGTAGCCGTGCACGGTAAAGGACACGGCGAGCGCGGGCGCGGCGACGAGCAGCGCGAAAGGAACCACGAGCAGAGCGAGCAGGAGACGGGGGCGGCGGTTTTCCATGCCGGGACGTAGAGCAGGATTCGTGCCGGACGCGCCGGCCAGCGCCGGAAGACGCGTCGATCCGCGCCTCGCGAGCGGACTTGGGGGCCCATCTGCACATCGGAGAAGGAGGACCGGCTCGCGTCGACGCGCCCACGCGTGGCGCGCGCGTTTCCGCGGAAGGGAACTTTCCTTCCCTCGGCTCGAGGCGCACGCGAAGGGAAGGCTGCCGTGCTGCCGCTGGATTGCCGCTCCGCGCCGAGCATCCCGGCCCGGCTAGTCGGGCTCGCTCGCAGCGCGCGCAGCGCTCGCCGCGCGCCGGGCGGCGATCTCCTTCTCGAAGACCTCGGGCATGTGCCCGGCGCCCTCGCCGCCGTCGACCACGAACTCGGCGCCGGTGGCATACGAGCTCCGGTCCGACGCGAGCCAGAGCACCAGGCTCGCCACCTCCTCCGGTCGGGCCATGCGGGCGATCGGATAGTCCACCTCCGGCAGGGGCTCGCCTTCCGGATGGACCATGGGCGTGTCCACGCCGCCGGGGTGCACCGAGTTGACGCGGATGCCGTCCGCGCCGAGCTCGATCGCCGCCACCTTCGTCATGCCGCGCACCGCGAACTTGCTGGCCGTGTAGGCGACGGCGCCCCCCACGCCCTTCAGCCCCGCGATCGAGGAGATGTTGACGATCGAGCCACCGCCGGCGCGACGCATCGCGGGGATCGCGCACTTCATGCCCAGGAAGGGCCCGATCTGATTGACGCGGACGACGAGCTCGTACTCGTCGAGCGTCGTCTCCTCGATCAGCCCGGAGCGCAGCACGCCCGCGTTGTTGACGAGCACGTCGAGGCGCCCGAAGCGGCGCTCGGCCTCGGCCACGGCCGACCGCCAATCGTCCTCCCGCGTCACGTCGAGATGCACGTAGTGCGCGGCGTCCCCGATCGAAGCGGCGACCGCCCGGCCGAGCTCCTCTTGGACGTCGCCGAGCACGACGTGCGCGCCCTCGTCCGCGAACAGACGCGCCTCACAGGCGCCCATGCCCCGCGCGGCCCCCGAGATCAGAGCGACCTTGCCCGCGAGCTCGCCCGCCATCACGCGACTCCTTCCCGGCCGAAGCCGCAGGCCACGGCGATTCGAGACGCCCTCAGCCCCCGATCGCGACGCCCTGCCGCTCGAGCAGGCGCGCGAGGGAGTCGGTCGTTCCGTTCACGACGGGCATGTTCAGGTCCGCGGGCACGATGCCGGCGCGGACCATCCGGTCGCCCAGCTTGATCATGATCGCGTCGAAGCGCATCGCGCCGAAGATCTCCCAGTAGTCGATCGCGTCCGCCACCTTCCGACCCGAGGCCGACTCCCAGAGTGCGACCTGCTCCGCACGCGTCGGGAAGCCCTCGAGGCGCTTCGCATCGAGATCGTCGAAGGACATGCGGTCGAACATGACGAACCAGCCGATGTCCGCCTCCGGCGGACAGAGTGCGACCGCCTCCCAGTCGCAGACCGAGGCGCAGCGGTAGTCCTGCCAGATGATGTTGCCGAGTCGGCTGTCGCCCCAGCTGATGCCGGCGGGCGCTTCGGGGGCGTTGCGGTCGAGCCAGTCGAGGCTCGTCTCGAGCACGGGATGCTCCCGCCCCGCGAGCTCCTTCACGACGTAGCGTCGGTAGAGATCGAGCTGATGGCGGAGCGTCGGCTCCCCGCGCCCGCTCGGGTCGAGCCACGAGAGCCCGAGCTCGCGCCAGTCGAGCCGCGCGAGCGCCGCGAGGGTCGCGACCGCGCTCTCGCCCATCCGGGCGCGATCGGCCGGCGTCGCCTCGTCGACGAGGAAGCCCGCCTGCGAGTAGCGCGGCACGTCTGCGGGAATCCGCCCCTCGACGAACTCCATCACGAAGAAGGGCCGGCCGAGGACCGAGGCGTCGCCTTCGAAGGGCAGCAGCTCGGGCATCGGGACGACCCCCGAGTCGCGGACCGCCTGCATGATCCGATGCTGCAGCGCGCAGGAGACCTCGAGGCCCGGCGCCTGCACGGGAAAGAGGCCGCCGTCCGGCGGCTCGATCCGCGCGACGAAGCGGCGCGTGACCGGACGGCCTTCCTCCTGCCAGCTCGCCGAGAAGAAGACGGTCTCGTTCGAGAAGCCGGTCGCGCGCGGCATGTCGACGTCGTGCACCCGCATGGCCGTCGCCTCGGGCATCCGCCGCTTCATCCAGCCGTCGAGCGCCTCCCGATACGTCTCCGGATCGGCCACCGCCTTCTGGACCTGCTCCTCCTGCTCCGCCATCGCCTCGTCCACCTCCGTCCCACGGCGCGAAAGGCCATCGACGCTAGCACGCGCACGGGGCTAGGATGGAGGCCCACTCGGGAGACCCGCCATGGACCTCGGACTCGCAGGCAAGAGCACGATCATCACGGGCGGCAGCGGCGGCATCGGCCGCGGACTCGTGCTCGGCTTCGCCGAAGAGGGCGCGAACGTCGTGATCGCGACGCGTGACGGCGCAAAGGGACAGGAGGTCGCCGACGCCGCGAAGAGCCTGCCGGGCGAGGTGATCGTCGTGCCGACCGACGTCACGCAGGAGGACGCGGTCGAGTCGATGGTCGCGAAGGCGGTCTCGGCCTTCGGTCCCGTCGACGTGCTCGTCAACAACGCCGGCGGCGTCTTCCATCCCCGCCCCTTCCTCGAGAAGCCGCGCGAGGAGGCGGAGTGGGAGGTGAACCTCAACATCTGGGGCGTCTACAACTGCACCCGCGCCGTCGGCCGCAGCATGATCGAGCGCAAGACCGGCAGCATCGTCAACATCACGTCCAACTCCGCCCTCGAGCCCGCCGCCGCCAACCAGGTCGCGATGTACGGCGGGACGAAGGGCTTCGTGATGGCCTTCTCGAAGGGCCTCGCCTACGAGTGGGGCCCGGAGAACGTGCGCATCAACTGCATCGCCCCCGGCTGGATCGTCCCCCATCGCGAGGAGGACGTCGGCGAGGGCAGCTTCTGGCGCAAGTACGGCTACGAGTTCTTCGGCACGCCCGAGGCGATGGCCGCCGCCGCCGAGTCCGGCGAGGCGCTCTTCAACGTCGCCTCCCAGCCGATCCGCCGCATCGGCCGACCCGAGGACATCGCCGACCTCGCCCTCTTCTTCGCCTCCCACCGCTCGGCCCACCTGACCGGCCAGCTCGTGAGCGTGAGCGGCGGCGCCTACATGCCCTGATCGATGCCCGGATCGGAACGCCCCGGACGCGTTCGCCGTGCGGTCGCGCCGATCCGAGCGAGAGCCCCCATCACCGAACGTCCGCCATCGAGGAGTGATCCGTCGTGTCCGTCTGGCAGCCCGGCCCGCGACCCGCCTGGGTGACCGCGCTCAACGAGAACAGCGACCCCGCCTGGATCGGCCTCGACGCCGACGCCCTCGCCGCCGAGGCGAGCGCGAAGACGGGCGGCCTCGACGACTTCGGCGACGAGCGTTTCTGGGAGCCCTTCCGGATCTTCGTCCAATCCCTGCGCGAGGAGGCGAAGCTCCACACGGTCGGCGCGCTCCTGATCCGCGACGACCTCGTCTCCGCCCTCGAGACCCGGCTCCGGATCACGGAGACCCGCAAGCGCCATCCCGAGGTCTGCGCGGAGGCCGTCGAGAAGCCGATCTTCATCACGGGCCTGCCCCGGACCGGCACCTCGATCACCCACGAGCTGCTCGCCGCCGACCCACGCCATCGCGCCCCCCTGCACTGGGAGGTGCGCAACCCGTGGCCCGCGCCCGAGGCCGCCACCTATCGAACGGATCCGCGCATCGAGCGGGCCGACCGCCAGATCCGGCTCTGGTGCGAGATCGTGCCCGAGTACGACACGATGCACGAGCTCGGCGGCGCGATCCCGGTCGAGGACGTGCAGGTCATGGCGGCGTCCTTCGTGAGTGACGAGTGGATGGGGCGACACGTCGTGCCGAGCTATGCGGCCTGGTACGGCGCCTGCGACCGGGTGCCCGCCTTCGAGTTCCACAAGCAGATGCTCCAGCACCTGCAGTGGAAGTGCCCGGGCGAACGTTGGGTGCTCAAATCTCCCTCGCACATGAGCCAGCTCGACGCGCTGCTCGCCGTCTACCCCGACGCGCGCATCGTCTTCACCCATCGCGATCCGCTCAAGGTCCTGCCCTCGGTCGTGAGCATCCTCTACTCGACGGCGTACGTGCGCTCGGACGAGGTGGACGCGGGTGCGATGGCGAGCTGGTTCGACGGCAAGGCCTGCCGGGCGCTGCTCGACGGCATGACGGCCCTGCGCGAGTCGGGGCAACTGCCCGAATCGCAATGCTTCGACCTGCGCTATGCGGATCTGATGCGCGACCCCGTCGCGGCGCTGGCCGGCGTCTACGAACATTTCGAGATCGACTACCCCGATTCGTCGCGCCGCGCCCAGCAGCGCTACATCGACGAGAAGCCCAAGGGCCGACACGGCTCCCATCGCTACGACTTCTCGGATACGGGACTCGATCTCGACGAGGAGCGCGAGCGCTTCCGCGACTACTACGAGCGATACGGGGTCCTGAACGAGGCCTGAGCGCAACCGAAGGACCGGCTGCGAGCGAGCTCCGCACGAAACGGCGAGGCGAAGCGAGGAGGATGCGATGAGCGACGAGGCAGCGGTCGGCGGCTACGGATTGTCGGGGGAGGCGCTGCGGCAGGCGCTCCGCGGGCCCGAGCGGACGAAGGAGGAGAATGCCAAGCGCCTGCTCTCGGGCGAGGCCTGGCGGAGCTTCTGCCGTTCACTCGAAGAGGCGGGCGCGCACCTGCTCGAGTTCCCGGTCGGCGAGACGGAAACCCCGGGCGAGCTGCAGGCCCAGGGCATGAAATACGCCCTCGGCCTCGTGACCGGCGGCATCCTCCAGGCCCTCGAGCTCTCGGACCCGGACCTGCCCCGCATCGTGCGCAGCCCCCATGCGGAGGCGAAGTGGGGCGCCGAGAACGTCGACAATCAATACCTCTGGTGTCGTGTCTCGCCCGAGTCGCAGTACCGGATCACGGGCAATCGCCGCAACGTCTTCGACGCCCTGCTCGAGACGAAGGACGGCTACATGCAGCTCGGCGACGACGCCGTCTTCGAGTCGCTGCTGCTCTCCGAGCTCGAGTGCGATGCCGAGGGCAACTTCGAGATCCTGCTCGCGGCCGAGCGGCCCGCGGGCCATCGCGGCAACTTCATGGCGATGCCCCCCGGCACGAAGCATTGGTGCGTGCGCCAGTACTTCGCCGACTGGGAGAACGAACGGCCCGCGTACTTCGAGATCGAACGGATCGGCGGCGCCGGCGTCGCAGCACCCCCGCTCACGCCGGCGCGCATGGCCGAGCTGCTCGACGAGGCGGGGCTCTGGACCCTGCAGACGGCGAAGTTCTGGCAGGAGTGGGTCGACCAGCTCCGCCGCGACCACGTGAAGGGAAGGCTCGTCCCGCCGGCGGCCTTCGTCGGCGGCGCCCGGGACATCGTCTACGGCAACGACTGGTGGAGCCTCGATCGCGACGAAGTCATGGTCGTCGAGCTCGAGGTGCCCGACGCGCGCTACTGGCAGCTCCAGCTCTGCGACGTGTGGTTCCGGACGATGGACTGGGCGACGCACCAGACCGGACTCAACCACGCCCAGGCCCGCGTCGACGACGACGGCCGCGTGCGCTTCGTGATCGCCCATCGCGACCCCGGCGTGCAGAACTGGATCGACACCTGCGGCCATCCCGAGGGCATGATCCAGTACCGCTACATCTGGACGAAGACCCGCCCCGCGCCCTCGGTCACGATCCTGCCCTTCGATCGGCTGCGCGAGGCCCTGCCGCAGAACACGCCGGAATTCTCGGCCGACGAGCGCCGCCGCGCCCTGGCGATCCGCCATCGCCATCTCCAGCGGCGCGAGCCCGTGACCTGAGCCGCCGAAGGAGGAAGCCGCCATGCGTGCCTGGCAGACCGTTCGGGCCGGCGCTCCGAAGGAGGCGCTCGCGCTGTGCGCCGACGCGCCCGAGCCCGTGCCCTACCCGGGGACCGTGCTGCTCGAGGTGCACGCCGCGGGCCTCGGCCTGCCCGACGCGCTCATGTGTCAGGGCAGCTACGCGATGACGCCGAAGCTGCCCTTCACGCAGGGGCAGGAGGTCGTCGGGCGCGTGATCGGTTGGGGCGACGGCGTCGAGAACCGTCGCGTGGGCGATCGCGTGATGGCCGTGACGAGCTTCTTCACGGGCCATGGCAGCGTGGCCGAGCGTTGCCTCGCCCTCGACGACTTCTGCCTGCCGGTACCGGAGGGCATGACCGACGCCGAGGGCGCCGCCTTCCTGATTCCCTACCACACGGCCTTCATCGGCCTCGTGACGCGCGGCAAGCTCGAGCCCGGCGAGACGCTGCTCGTCCTCGGCGGCGCCGGCGGAACGGGGTCGGCGGCGATCGAGGTCGGGCGCGCTCTGGGCGCGCGGGTGATCGCGACCGTCGGTGGGCCGGAGAAGATCGAGCATTGCCGCGCCCTCGGCGCCGACCTCGTGATCGATCGCCGCGCGCAGGACATCGCCGAGTCCGTGCTCGCCGCGACCGACGGCCGCGGGGCGGACTGCGTCTACGACCCCGTCGGCGGCGAGGCCTTCCAGCGCGCGACGCGATGCGTGGCCCACGAGGGCCGCATCCTCGCCATCGGCTTCGCCAGCGGAAGCTGGGGCCGGGTCGAGACCGCGCATCTCGTCAATCGCAACTACTCGGTCGTCGGCGTGATCCCGAGCGGCTACGACCGGGCCTTCAAGGAGGCGGCCCAGGCGCGGCTGCTCGACTGGTGGCGCGAGGGCAGGCTCCGTCCGCGCATCGAGGAGATGGTCCCCTTCGAGTCGCTCCCGGATGCCCTCGAGCGACTCGCGGCCGGACGCGTGCAGGGCAAGCTCGTGCTGCGCGTGCATCCCGACGCGACGGCGCCCACCGGCGGCACGCGTCCCGTGCAGGAGGCTTCGGCGTGAGCGACGCGCGCCCGACCCGATCCGGCCCGCTCGCAGGCCTGCGCGTGCTCGACCTGACCTCGGTCGTGTCGGGGCCGATGTGCACCCAGGCGCTCGGCGATCTCGGCGCCGACGTGCTCAAGCTCGAGGCGCCCGGCGGCGACCAGACACGTTATTCGGGGGCGCCCTTCCGCGAGCCCCTCTACTCCGCGATGCACACCCAGATGAATCGCAACAAGCGGAGCCTGGTCGTCGACCTCAAGCATCCGGCGGGCCGCGACCTCGTCCTCGAGCTGATCCCGCGGATCGACGTGCTGGTCGAGAACTTCCGACCCGACGTGATGGGCCGGCTCGGCCTCGGCTACGAGGTGCTCGCCGCGCGGAATCCGGGGCTCGTCTACGCCTCGATCAACGGCTTCGGGAGCGATGGGCCCTACGCGGCGCTGCCCGCCTACGACCAGCTCGTGCAGGGCCTCGTCGGCGTGATGCCCGCCCAGGGCGGCGGGGGTCCGCCGGTCCCCGTGAACGGGCCGATCGCGGACAAGACGAGTGCGGTCACGGCGCTCTCGGGCATCCTCGCCGCGCTCTTCGCCCGCGAGCGCGACCCCGAGCGCCGAGGACAGCGCGTCGAGATCGCCATGCTCGATGCCTATGCCGCGTTCGCGCTGCCCGACCCGATGACGCCGCGGGCCTTCCCGCCGCACGTCGAGGAGAGCCGCATGTCCGAGGCCTTCTTCCGGGCCTGGGAGACGGCGGACGGCCACGTCGTCGGGCTGATCATCCAGGACCATCAATTCCAGGCGCTCTGCCGCGTGCTCGATCGCATGGACCTCGCCGAGGACCCGCGCTTCCGCGAGATGGGCCCGCGGCTCGGGCATTACGTCGAGCTCGTGGAGATCCTGGGGCCCGAGGTGCGCAAGTGGCCGAGTGCCGAGCTCGTCGCCCGCGCGCGCGAGGAGGGGGCCACCTTTGGCCCGGTGAACGACATCGAAGGCTTCCTCGCGGATCCCCAGGTCGCCCATCGCGGGACGGTCCACGAGCTCGTCGACGAGCGCTGGGGCCCCGTCCGCTACCTCGCCCCGCCCTGGCACCTCGAGCGCACACCGGCCGGGATCGATCGCCACGCGCCGCGCCTGGGCGAGCACACGGACGAGGTGCTCGGCGAGCTGGGCGTGGCGGCCGATCGGATCGCTTCGCTGCGCGAGCAGGGCGCGATCCGTTAGTCGCTCCGCCGGGCCTAGCCCTCGAAGCTCGACTGGCTGCGGGGCCGTCCGCCCGGGCCGCTGAACGCGAGCCCATAGCCCGGGGCCTCACCCGCCCAGACCGGCTCGCGCACCCCCGCGAGCGCCTTTGCCCAGGCCTCGAGCAGGGCGTCCTCGGCGGCGTAGTCGAAGGGATCCTGGAGCACCTGCTCCTCGATCCCGCCCGGCGCGGGCCGGTTCTCCGCGAGCCAGCGCGCCGTGCGCGCGAGCCCCTCCCGCGGCGGCACGACGTCGCGGTAGCCGAGCTCGCTCTCGATCCGGGCGAGGCTCACGATGCGATGGGTCGTCCAGGGCTGGGCGACGAGCGGGCGCGCGGGCCAGGCGATCTCCCAGGGCAGGGACACGATCTCGAAGTCGTGGCCCATCGCCGCAGCGATCGTCTCGATCACCTGCCGGATCGTCAGCACCTCCTGGTCGCCCGTGTTGTAGATCCGACCGCGTGCCTTCTCCGGATGATCGACCGCGAGCAGCAATGCGTGGGCGAGGTTCTCGACATACCCGAAATGCGAAAGGCTGAGTCCGCCGTCGGCGACGACGATCCGGGCGCGCCCGTCGAGCACGCGGCGCACGATGCTCCACTCGCGCGGGGCGGGCTGGCGGGGCCCGTAGACCCAGGGATATCGGAAATGCGTCGCATCGGGCTGCGCGTCGAAGACCCGCTCCTCGGTCCGCGCGATGCGAAAGCCCTTCTCGTCCTCCTCGGGCGCCTCGACCTTCGGCGCGTCCTCCCGCGTCGGCACGGGGAAGCCGGGCGGATCGAAGAGCGGTGCGTTCATGTAGCCGCGGTAGCCCGGGAAGCCACCGACGGAGATGAACTGCCCGACCCGGCCCGCGAGCAGCTCGGCGTTCCGGCGCAGCCGACCGTAGGTCGCGATGCAGACGTCGAAGGTCCGATCCGCGAGCGCATCGCGCACCGCGTCCGGGTCGTAGGCATCCGTATGGACGTGCTCGACGACGTCCGGGATCTCGGGCGGCTCGTGGCGGCCGCTGTGCAGGATCGTCGTGCGGAAGCCGCGCTCGACCAGCCCGTTCACGACGTAGGGACCCGACGGTCCCGTGCCCCCGATGACCAGCGCGCTGCCCGTCGTCCTCGACACCGAATCCCCTCCTCCCCCGCCTCGCATGGCTCGGGCGCGTCCGGCCCGGTCCGGGACGACGGCGCGACACCGCGTCGGGTGGGATACCGTCTGCCCGTCGCTCGCCGCCGGGCGCACCCGGCCGGCCTCCGAGCGACGCCGACGTTACCAGACCGACACGACGAAACGACGCAGACGCCGGCCCGGTCCGGTGCCGACACGACGAAACGACGCAGACGCCGGCCCGGTCCGGCGCCGACAGGACGGAAGGGATCGTGACCGACCTCGAGAAGCTCCTCGCCTACGAGGAGATCCGCCAGCTCGCGTCCCGCTACGCGATCCATGCCGACGCCCGGGACCTCGACCGCCTCGTCGACCTCTTCGTGCCCGACGTGCGCGTCGGTCGCGAGGAGCGCGGCCACGAGGCACTCCGCCGCCAGCTCGACGCGAGCTTCCGCGGCGTCGGACTGACCTTCCTGCACGTCGGCTCCCACGTGATCGACCTCGTCGACTCGGACCACGCGACGGGCATCGTCTATACCCGCGGCGAGATCCAGGACGGCGGCCCCGACAGCGACCGCTTCATCGTGCACGCCATCCAGTACCACGACAGCTACGAGCGTCGCGACGGACGCTGGCTCTTCGTGCGCCGCAAGCATTTCCTCGTCTACGGCGCGCCCCTCGGCGTGAATCCGCTCGGTCTCCCGCCGGCGAACTGGCCGGCGAGTCAGACGGGCCTGGGCAGCCATCCCTTCGCCCTCGAGACGTGGCAGCGCTTCTGGAAGGGCGAGGGCGGGAAGTCGGGCGACGCTTGACCCGCGGCGGGCGGCGGGATCCCGGGACGGAACGGGGCGGAGCGAGAGGAGCAGGACGATGAAGCAGGTTCGGATCCACGGTCCCGACGACGTGCGACTCGACGAGATCCCCGAGCCGGTGGTCGGTCCCGACGACGCGCTGCTCGCGGTAGCCGCCTGCGGCATCTGCGGGAGCGACGTCGGCTATGCGCGTCTCGGCGGCGTGCAGGCTCCGGTCGAGGAGCCGATGCCGATCGGTCACGAGCTCGCGGGGACGGTCCTGGCCCTCGGCGAGAGGGTGCGTCTGCCCGGCATCGAGGTCGGCACCCGGGTCGCGCTGCATCCGGGCGCCGCCGGCTTCGGTCTCGGCAATGGCGGGCCCGAGGGCGGCTTCACGCCGCGCCTGCTCGTACGCGGCGCGGCCGCCGGCAGGAGCCTCTTCCCGATTCCCGCGTCGATGCCCTTCGAGATCGCGGCGCTGGCCGAGCCGCTCGGGGTCGGCATGAACGCGGTCGACCGCGTCGACGTGCGGCCCGGGGATCGCGTCGCCGTGCTGGGCGCCGGACCGATCGGACTCTCGGCGATCGCGACGCTGCACGACCGCGGCATCGACGACGTCGTCGCGGTCGACTTCTCGCCCCGGCGGCTCGAGGTCGCCCGGGCGCTCGGTGCGCGCGACGCGATCCGTCCGGGCGAGATCGATCTGTGGGAGGGGCTCGGTCGGCTGCACGGGCGCGAGACCTTCTACTGGATGGACGTCGTCGGCACGAACGTCTTCATCGAGGCGACCGGCGCTGGCACCTTGCTCGAGGAGGTGATCCGGCGCGCGGCACCCGGCGCGCGCGTGTCCGTCGTCGCATTGCATCGCAAGCCCGTGCCGGTCGACTTCATGACGGTCCTGATGAAGCAGATGACGCTGCAGGGCGCGATGGAGTACCCGGATCGCTTCGAGACGATGATCGAGCTGCTCGACCGGCGCGACCTCTCGCCGATGATCACGCATCGCTTTGCGCTCGATGACTTCGCTGCGGCCTTCGACGTCGCGCGATCGCCCGACGCCGGCGCGAAGGTCATGGTCCGGATCGATTGAGTCGGCCATGCGACCCTTCCTCGCACGCCTGCTCCGATCGCCGCTCGGCCACTTCCTGCTGCTGGGAGGGCTGCTCCTGATCGCCCAGCAGCGATTCGAGGGTGCGACCCGACCCGAGCCTCGACCGCGCATCGTGCTCGACGCCGCGCGTCGGATCGAGCTCGAGCGCGACTTCGCGACGCGCACGGGACGCGCGCCGACCGAGACCGAGCGCGCGCGCCTCCTCGCGGCGGCGATCGACGAGGAGATCCTCTACCGGGAGGCGGTGGCCCGCGGCTGGCTCGAGCGCGACGGCGGGGTGCAGACGCGTCTGATCCAGAAGATGCGATTCCTCGAGGACGGGACCGATCCGAGCGACGAAGCGGCCCTCCTCGCCCGCGCCGTCGACCTCGGCCTCCATCGCGACGACCTCGTCGTCCGACGGATCCTCGTCGAGAAGATGCGCCTTTCGGGCTCGGCGCTCGACGCCGGGGAGGCGCCCACGTCCGCCGAGGTGGAGGCCGCCTACGCCGCGCAGCACGAGAGGCTGCGCAGCCCGGACCGGCGCACGCTCGCGCACGTCTTCCTGAGTGCCGATCGGCGCCCGGGCCGCGCCCGCGAAGACGCGACGGCCCTGCACGCCCGACTCGTCGCGGAGGCGATCGACCCGACCGCTGCCGTCGCGCTCGGCGATCCCTTCCCCCTCGGCCATCGCCTCGCCCGCCGCGCCCGCGCGGACCTCGACCGCGAGCTCGGCGCGGGCTTTGGCCGGCAGGTCTTCGCCGCGGCGCCGGGGCGCTGGTCCGAGCCGATCGCCTCGGCCTACGGCTGGCACCTCGTGCAGGTCGAAGCCGTCGAGGCGGGCGAGACGCCGCCGCTCGCGATCGTCGCCGAGAAGCTGCGCCGGGATCTCGCGCAGGCGCGGCGCGAGCGCAAGCTCACGTCCCTGCTCGCCGAGCTGCGGGCGCGCTACGAAGTCGTCGTGCCGGACGAGCCCGCCGGCCCCCAGGAGACCGGATGAACGCCCTGCCCCGCCAAGCCGCCATCCCGCCCCGAAGCGCCGCCCGTGCGCTCCATGCCTGCGTACGGCGCCGCGGGCTTCCGTTGGTCCTCGCGCTGCTGCTCGCGGCGATCGCGGGTGCACCCGCCGCGTCCGCCCATCCGCTGGCGCCGGCGCTGCTCCAGCTCGTCGAGCAGTCGGATGGGCGGGTCGAAGTCCTCTGGAAGCGCTCCTCGCTCTCGGTGCCGGGCAGCGACGTCAAGCCCGTCGTGCCCGAGGCCTGTCCTCCGCTCGGGCCGCCGCGCTTCGAAGAAGAGGGCGTCGCGGTCCTGATGCGCTTCACGATCGACTGCGGCGAGGAGGGACTCGTCGGACGCCCGGTCCGCGTCGAGGGACTCGGTCCGGCCAGGATCGATACGCTCGTGCGGATCGAGCTGGCCGACGGCCGGCACATCCAGCGCGTGCTCCGGCGGGCCGAGCCTTCGATGGTCGTGCCCGCCCGCGCCAGCCGGCTCGACGTCTTCGTCGACTATCTCACGATCGGCTTCGAGCACATCCTGACCGGCGCCGACCATCTGCTCTTCGTCTTCGGCCTCTTCCTGCTCTGCGTGTCGACGCGCCCGCTCGTCCAGACGATCACCTCGTTCACGGTCGGCCACTCGATCACGCTCTCCCTCGCGGCCCTCGGCTACACGAACCTGCCGTCGGGGCCGATCGAGGTGCTGATCGCGGCGAGCGTGCTGATGCTCGCGGTCGAGCTGGCGCGGGACGAGGCCACGCCCTCCTGGATGCGGCGCCACCCCTGGCCGATGGCGCTCGGCTTCGGGCTGCTGCACGGCATGGGCTTCGCGGGGGCCCTGCGCGAGGTCGGGCTGCCGGAGGGCGAGATCCCGATGGCGCTCTTCTCGTTCAACGTGGGCATCGAGCTCGGCCAGCTCGCCTTCGTGCTCGCGCTCGTCGCGCTCGCCCCGCTCGTCCGCAGGCTGCCGGTTCCCGTGCCCCAGCGCATCGCGGTCTACGCGATGGGCTCGCTCGCCGCGTTCTGGATGATCCAGCGCGGCGCGGCGGTGCTCGGCGCCTAGCACGACGATCGGCGGGCGCCGGCGCGGACTCCGACGCCCGCCGCGCGCCCGGCGCATCTAGAGGAAGCGCACGCCCCCGCCCGTCTCGAGCTCGACCTCGCGACCGCAGAGCTCCTCGCGCATCGCAGTCGCCGCGAGATCCTCGTCCGCCACCACCCGCAGCGTGCGCGACCCGCCGTCGAGATCGCAGGCGAGGATCACCCCGCTCGCCGCATCGCGCGCCGTCGAGACGGTGTAGGCGGAGACCCGGGCGCGACCGGTCGCCTCGCGCTCGCAGGCGACCGTTCGCCAGGCCTCGCGCGCTTCGTCCGTCACGAAGTCGTGCACGAAGGGTCGGCTCGGCTCGGGCCCGAGCAGGCTCACGCCCTGCTTGGTCAGGAGGCCGCTCACGGCCGTGACGAGGCCGTGGCTGCCCGGATCCGTCCGCAGCCGCTCGACCATCGCGACCCAGCTCTGGATCACGAAGTTGTTGAGCGGTCCGCCGCCGAAGGTCATGCCGCCGGTCTGCGTCGCCCGACGATCGCGATCGAGGCCGAGCTCGCGCTGCTGCACGCGCACGGCGGCGGGGAAGCAGCTGTAGAGCTCGAGGTGGGCCACGTCGTCTAGGGCGAGGCCCGCGTGCTCGAGCGCGCGGCGGCCGGCGAGTCCGAAGCCGGGGGCGCGGTGCATCTCCGCGCGCTCGCTGAGCGTGACCATGTGCTCCGAGTCGACCACGCAGAGCGGATAGACGAAGCGCTTCGGATCGAGACCGAGGGCGCGGGCGCGCTCGAGGCTGCAGAGCACGAGGGCGCCCGACTGGTTGACGTTCCACTGCGAGACGAGCGACTTCGTGTAGGGGAAGGCGAGCAGGCGGTTGTCGTCGCTCGGCGTCACGATCTCTTCGCCGGTCCGCGGCTCGCGATTCCAGGCGCGGGGATTCGCGACGGCGACGCGATTGAAGTCGCCCCAGAGCGCCGCGAGCTCGGCGCGATGATCCGCGAGCGACTGGTCCTCGTGGAAGCGGAGTGCGTTGTCGATCATCGCGTACTGGATCGTCGGCGTGACGAGGCCGAGCTCGATCTCGACCCGCCCCATGATCTCGGCGTGGGGCCGCAGGATCTCGTCGGGCTCCGAGTCGCTCTGCTCGGTCCGCTGCGCCTCGAGCCCCTGCCTTCGCAGGCGCGTCTCGCGATCGCGCGCCTCGCCACCCACGATCACGGCGACCTCGCTCCGACCGGCCGCGATCGCCGCCGCGGCGCGGCCGAGGATCGTCGTCTGCAGGATGCCGACCTCGGCGACGACGGTGCGCGCGCGGTCTGCACCGAATCGCGCCGCGAGCAGGCGGCCGGGATCCGAGTAGGCCCAGAAGCCGCGCGGCGTCCAGATCGAGTCGATCTTCTCGAGCAGGGCCTTCGAGCCCGCGTCGCGGGCGGCCGCCTCGACCGCCCGCGCCATGCCCTCGAGCGGCTCGCAGGCCTGCGCCGGGTCGTCCGGCCGCTCGGTCAGGGCGCCGACGCCGACCAGGACGGGGGTTCGGGGGTCGAGCGTCATCGTCTTTTCCTCCAGGGGAGCGCGGGCGGGCGAGTCTAGCCCGGTCTCCCGGCACCGGATGCGGCCGCCGATCGGAGTTGACCACTTGATTAAACCAATCGGCCAACTAGAATGCCGTCCATGTCCCAGGACACCCGCGAGCGGATCCTCGAGGCCGCCACCCGCCTCTTCGCCGACTCCGACTCCGGCGGCGCCTCCCTGCGCGCGATCGCGCGGGCGGCGGACGTGAATCCCGCTCTGCTCCACTACCACTTCGGCGGGCGCGAGGCGCTCTTCGAGGCCGCCGTGCGACGGGCGCTCGAGCCGGTACAGGCGCGTCGCGCGGCGATGATGGAAGGCCTGCGTGCGGCGCCTTCGCCCGCCTCGGCCCGGGACCTGGCGCGGCTCTTCGTGATCCCGCTGCTCGCCGTCGAAGGCGACGATCCCGAAGGCCACGCGGCGTGCATCCGACTCCTCGCCCGCGTCTTCGCGGAGCAGCGCACTCTCGCTCAGGACCTGACCCTCAAGCATTTCGGCGCCGTGATGTACGCCTTCGGCGACCTGCTCGGCGAGGCGCTGCCTTCGCTGCCCGCGCCGACGCGCTTCCGACGCATGCGGCTCTGCGCGCAGTCGGCGCTCGATGCGCTCGCGGGCGCGGCGGTCGCCGGCACGGACCTGCTCGACGCCGGCGCCGACGACCCGCGCATCACGGAGCTGATCGACTTCCTCTCGGGCGGACTGCAGGCACAGGACACGACGTCCCGACGCGCGTCGCCGCCCCGATGACCGGACCTACGGGAACGAAAGGAATCCCCATGACCGAAGCCTCCCGCCCCGCCCTCCCCTACCGCATCCACGACGCGGACCAGCACTACTACGAGCCCGACGACTGCTTCACGCGACACATCGAGTCGAAGTACCGCGAGCGCACGATGTGGATCGACCGCTCGGATCCAGGTCGACCGGGCCGCATGTACGTCGGCGACGAGCGCTGCGACTTCTTCTCCGTCGGCGCGGCCGACTCGATCGGCGCGCCCGGCATCATGAAGGCCTTCCTCCAGGGCCTCACGGAGGAAGGCGGCAGCCCGAGCCTGCATCCGATCGATGGCCTCGCCGTCCGCGAGTTCGTCGATGCGAAGGCGCGGCTCGCGCGCATGGACGAGCAGGGCGTCGAGTCCTGCCTCATGCTGCCGACCGCCGGCGTCGGCATCGAGCCGCAGCTGCGCAAGCCCCGCCATCGCGAGGCCCTCTACCCGTCGATCCGCGCCTTCAACCGATGGCTCGAGGACGATTGGGGCTACGGGCGCGACGGTCGGCTCTACGGGGCGCCGCTCATGACGCTGGTCGATCTGCCCTCGGCCGTCGCGGAGCTCGATCGCGTGATCGAACGTGGGGCGCGCTTCATCGTGCTGACGGCCGGGCCCGTCGACGGACTCTCCCCCGGCGAGCCCGTCTTCGACCCCTTCTGGGCGCGTTGCCAGGAAGCGTCCGTGAACGTCGTCTTCCACATCGGCCACACGCCCTTCGGCGAGATGTACAACCGGCCCTGGGGCCTGCGCCCGAGCCCGCCCTCGCATCGGCACTCGCTGATGGAGTACTACCTCTCGTTCACCGAGCGCCCCATCGCCGACACGCTCACGTCGCTGATCGCCGACAACCTCTTCGGCCGCTTCCCCGACCTGCGCCTGCTCTCGGTCGAGTTCGGCTCGAGCTGGGTCGCCCCGCTGCTCTCGAAGCTCGAGAAGCTCGCGCGCCTCTTCAGCAAGGACATGTGGCGCTACGGCGCGCCGCCGCTCTCGCCGGGGGAGACCTTCCGGCGGCACGTCTGGGTGTCGCCCTTCTACGAGGACGACGTGGTCGGGCTGACCCGGACGATCGGCGCCGATCGCGTGCTGAACGGCTCGGACTACCCGCATCCCGAGGGTCTGGAGTGGCCCGTCGAGTTCGTGAACGAGCTCGAGGGGCTCGGCGACGCGGACGTGCGACGCGTGATGCGCGACAACTTCGCGGACCTCGTCGCCTAGGCCCGCCACGCGTCGTGCCGGGTCCCGGGATCGAGCGGGACCCGGCACGACCGACCGGAGCCGGGGGCGAACCGACGTGGTCGGACGACCCGGCGGCTGGCGAGGCCCCCGTCCCGGCCCGGTCGATCTGCCCTACCCTCCGGCGCGATGAGCAAGCCGAAGCGACAAGAGCAGGAAGACGCCAGCCCCGAGATCAGCGAGGTCGCGAAGGACATCCTTCGCATGCAGCTGCCGATCCAGATCCCCGGGCTGGGCCACGTGAACATGTACGCGCTGGTCGATCGCAACGGCGCCGCCGTGATCGACCCGGGCCTGCCCGGCCAATCGACCTGGGACGCGATCGTCGATCGCCTCAAGCAGGCCGGACTCGAGCCGCGTCACATCCACACGGTCTTCATCACGCACTCCCATCCCGACCATTTCGGAGGGGCCGTGCGGATCCACAAGGAGTCCGGCGCGAAGATCATCGCCCATCGCGCCTTCCACTTCGGCGGCCCCTCCAATCGCAAGCGGCACGGCCCCGTCGCCGACCACGGACACGCCCACACCCACGCCCATGGCCACGGCGGCGGCGACCACCACGTGGAGGCCTCGGTCGACGATCTCGTCGCGCACATGGACCTGCTCGAGCGCGACCGCCGCAACGCCGAGAACCCCGTCCGCCGGATCGCCTCCGCGCTGCGCCGGATCACGACGCCCGCGCCCTGGAAGGGGCCGGCGGATCGGGCGAAGCTGCGCGAGAGCCTGCGCTGGCTCGGCTTCGCGACCTTCGGGCGCAGCCGCTTCCTGCCGACCGTCACGCACCACGTCGAGCACGGCGACGTCCTCAAGCTCGCCGGTCGCGAGTGGTTCGTGCAGCACACGCCGGGCCATACGGCGGACCACATCTGCCTCCACGATCCGGAGACCGGCGCCTTCCTCTCGGGCGATCACGTGCTGCCTTCGATCACCCCTCATATCGGCGGCGTGTCCTACCTCGCCGACCCGCTCAAGTCCTTCTTCTACTCGCTCGATCGCGTGGGCGAGATCCGGGGCGTCGAGCTCGCCCTCCCGGCGCACGGCCATCCCTTCCGCGACCTCGCCGCCCGCGCGCAGTCCATCAAGCAGCACCACCACGAGCGGCTCGACGAGATCGTCGAGATCGCGAAGGACGTGGGCCGGGCCGACGTGAACACCTTCATGAAGCGGCTCTTCCGCGAGCGCAGCTGGGGCGACATGGCCGAGAGCGAGACCTACGCGCATCTCGAGCATCTGCGCCTCGAAGGCCGCGCCGAGGCGTCGCGCAACGAGCAGGGCCGACTGGTCTACGAGATCTAGCTCCGTCCGGACGCGACGCCTGCGCCCTGGACCGTGCCGACCGGGCAGGCTTCAGTCGGACTCGTGCTCGGCGCCGGCCCGCCTGCGGGTCAGGCCACGGTAGGCGTCCTCGGCCGTGCGGCCCTCGTAGACGACGCCGTGGACCTCCCGGGCGATCGGCATCTCGATGCCATGGCGCCTTGCGAGGTCCATCACGACGGCGCTCGTCTTGACCCCCTCCGCCACCATCTTCATGGCCGCCTGCACCTCCGCGATCGTGCGGCCGCGGCCGAGCTGCTCGCCGACGTAGCGGTTGCGACTCTTCTGGCTCGTGCAGGTCGCGACGAGGTCCCCCACCCCGGCGAGCCCGGCGAAGGTCGCCGGACGGCCTCCCATCGCGACACCGAGCCGCGTCAGCTCCGCGAGCCCCCGCGTGATGACGGCGGATCGCGTGTTGTCGCCGACGCCGAGCCCATCGCCCATGCCCGTCGCGATCGCGATCACGTTCTTGAGCGCCCCCCCGAGCTCGCAGCCCACGACGTCGCCGTTCGTGTAGACGCGGAAGACGCCGCATTGGAAGATCTGCTGGAGCTGACGCGCGAGCTCCTCGTCGTCGAAGGCGATCACGCTCGCCGCGGCGAAGCCGGCCATGATCTCGCTCGCGAGGTTCGGTCCGGAGAGGGCACCGGCGCGATGCTCCGGGAGGACCTCGCGGATCACCTGGGTCATGCGCAGGTGCGTATCGGGCTCGAGCCCCTTCGCGAGGCTCACGACCGGCACCCACGGACGGATGTGCTTCGCGACCTCCTCGAGCGTCGTGCGCATGCCGTGGGACGGCACGCCCATCACGAGCACGTCCGCCTCGCGCACGGCCTCCTCGAGCGAGGCCGTCGCGCGGACGGCGGTCGAGACGTCGTAGTCGGGGAGATAGGCCTCGTTGCGGTGGATCTGGTTGATCTCGTCCGCCGTCTCGGGACGGCGACACCAGAGCAGCGTCGGCGCGTTGTGGCTCAGCAGATGCGCCATCGTCGTGCCGAAGGAGCCCGCGCCGAGGACCGAGACCCGCAGCTTCACCCGACCGCCCTCCCGGCCCTCACGCGACGTCCTGACGCAGGACGGCCAGATAGCGATCGCGGATGCGCCGGATCTCCTCGTCCAGCCCCTCGACCGTCCAGTCCCGGGTCTCGACCGGCGGCAGCACCACGACCTCGATCGTCGCGGGGCGGATGACCGAGGCGTCCTTCGGAAAGGCGTCGAGCACGTTGCGGAAGACGACGGGGACGATCGGGACGCCCGCCTGCATGGCCATGTGGAAGGCGCCCTTCTTGAAACGACCGAGCTTCGGCGTCGGCGAACGCGTGCCCTCCGGCGCGATCGCGAGCGAGCGTCCCTGACGCAGCGCCTCGACCGCGGGCTGGAGCGCCTCGATCGCCTTGCCCGTATCCGCGCGATCGACGAACACGACGCCGGCGGCGCTGAAGATCGGGCCGAAGATCGGATCGCGCTGGATCTCCTTCTTGCCCACGCCGGTCACGTCGCGGCGCACGAGCTTCATCATCAGGATCGCATCGAGGGCGCTCTGATGGTTGAAGATGAAGACGGCGGGCCTTCGGGACCAGAGATGCTCTTCGCCTTCCACGCGCAGGTCGATTCCGGCGAGGGAGGTCGCGAGGTCGCCCCACAAAGCACCCGAGACGTTGATCGCCTCGCGGAAGGAGCCGTTCACGATCCCCGCGGCCGCGCCGGCCACGAGCGAAGGTCCGAGGCTCGCATAGGTCAGCCCCGTACGGACCATGTCGCCCATGCCCGGTCGACCGCGGCTGCGGAATCGTCGCACGGACCAGCGACGCTCCTTCGCGATCTGCGCGAGGCGCCGATTCGGATTCAGCGGGCGCGGCCGACCGACCGCCTCGAGCAGCGGAAGGTCTTCGTGGCTGTCCGTGTAGAAGTAGCTCTCCGCGAGGTCGAGCCCCTCGCGCGCCGCGAGCTCGCGGGCAGCCTCGGCCTTGCCCTCGCCGTAGCAGGTCGGGCGGACGACCTCGCCCGTGAAGCAGCCGTCCTTCACCTCGAGCTGCGTGCAGAGGACGTGGTCGATGCCCATGTCGCGGGCGAGGGGGGCTGCCTGGTAGCGCGTGGCCGACGAGATGATCGCGACGGTATGGCCCGCTTCCTGATGCGCCTCGACCAGCGCCCGCGACTCCGGGTAGATCTGCCGCGCGAGGTGCTTGACGAAGACCTCCTCGCCGATCTCCTCCAGGATCGACTCGGAGAGTCCGCGATAGGCGGCGGTCGTGGCGGCCATCAGCCCCGAGAAGCCGGTCCGGCCGACGGCGAAGGAGAGTCCGCCGTAGAAGGTCGCCGCCATCTCGCGCGGACTCATGCGCCCCGAGACGAGCCGCTCACGCAGGAAGGACGTCGCCGAGAAGCCCGCGAGCAGCGTCTGGTCGAGGTCGAAGAAGGCGCCGATCTTCGAGCCGGTCGGGCCTTCGCGGATCTCGCGCGTGAGGCGACGATGGAGCGTCATGCCCGGGCAGGATGCCCGCCGGACGCGCGGATGCCAAGGGCGGCCGCCCGATCGTGCGCATCCGGGGGTCCGATGCGCCGGCCGCGGCCCGTCGGATCAGGAAGCGCGGGCGGCGCCCGTCATCGGGATCCGGGCTCGCCCGCGGGTCGCGGCTCGGCGTGCACGGGGGGATGGGCGTCGTGGGAGGCCGGCGGATCGTGCGGCGCCGGCCCCGCAACCGACGCTTGGCCCGCGTGGGATGCGTGCCCCGCGTCGGACGGGTGGCCCGCGTGGGATGCGTGCCCCGCGTCGGACGGGTGGCCGGAGTGGGATGCGTGCCCCGCGTCGGACGGGTGACCGGAGTGGGCTGCGTACCCGGCGTCGGCGACGTGGGCGGGGGGGGATGCGTGGCCGGCATGCCGGGGCAGCACGACCGCCGCCACGGACCACGCGCCGAAGAGCAGCAGCACGACGCCCGCCGCCCGCCGCGTCGCACCCCGGCGGAGTCGCGCGGCGAGCTGCAATCCCATCCCCGAGGCTGCCAGCAGCGCCGGCAGGGTGCCGACGCCGAAGGCCAGCATGAAGAGCGCGCCCGAGGCGACCCGGCTCGAGGCCGCCGCCGCGACCAGCGCGGCGTAGACGAGGCCGCAGGGCAGCCAGCCCCAGAGCAGACCGAGCAGGAAGACGCGGCCGAGGGCATCCGGTCGCCCGATCCGACGATGCAGCGGCGCGAGTCGACGCCACAGGCGCAGTCCGACACGCTCGAGTGTCGACAGGCCGTTCCACCAGCCGGCGACGTGGAGCCCGAAGGCGATGACCAGCAGGCCCGCGGCCACGCGGAGCCCCATGCCGAGGCCCGAGGAGACACCGAAGGCGTGGCCGAGGCCGCCGGCGATCGCGCCCGCGACCGCATAGCTCGTGATGCGCCCCGTCGAGTAGACCGTCGCGCGAGCGAGGATCGCACCGCGCCGATCGGTGGGCGCCGCCTGCCCGATCGCCGCGGCGAGCCCGCCGCACATCGCGAGGCAATGCGTGCTGCCGACGAGCCCCATCAGCAGCGCGCTCGCCAGCAGCGGTCCGAGCTCCGCTCCGAGGGACGTCACGAGGGATCGCCTCGCGGCGCCGGCGCGCGCGACGCGGCCGCGCGCTCGCCCGCATCCGGTACGACGGGATCCTCGAAGAGGATGCGCGCCCCCTCGGCCTCGAGATCCTCGAACTGCCCGTGTCGCACCGCCCACGCGAAGGCCCAGATCGCGAGGGCGAGCAGACCGAGGCCGAGCGGGATCAGCAGCAGCAGGATCGTCACGGGCGCTCCTCCGCCCTCGGCCACGCCAACCCGACGCGCGGCCCCGTCGACGCCGCTTGGAGCGCCTCGACGCGCGGCTCGCCCGCGAGGCGCCGCAGGCGCAGTGCATTCAGCACGACGACGAGGGAGCTCGCCGACATGCCGATCGCCGCGAGCCAGGGCGAGAGATGTCCGGTCGTCGCGAGCGGCAGTGCCACGACGTTGTAGGCGATCGCCCAGGCGAAGTTCTGCCGCATGATCCGACGGGTGCGCCGTGCGTGATCGACCGCGCGGGGCAGCAGGCCGAGGTCGTCCCGCAGCAGCACCGCGTCGGCGCCGAGCCGGCTGAGATCACAGCCGCTGCCCATCGCGATCGACACGTCGCCCGCGCCGAGGAAGGGCCCATCGTTCACCCCGTCGCCCACGACCGCTACCCGCTCGCCGGCCCGCTGCAACGCGCGCACGCGAGCCACCTTCTCCTCCGGCCTGCAGCCCGGACGTTCGAGCGCGAGATCGAGGCGCCGGGCCAGCGCTTCGACCGACGGGCTCGCGTCCCCGCTCAGCATCTCGAGCGCGAGCCCCCGCTCCCGCAACGCCGCCAGCGCCTCCTCGACGCCCGCCCGCAGCGGGTCCGCGACGCCGATCCAGGCCAGCGCCCCGGAGTCGTCCGCCAGCAGCACCCAGATCAGCCCGGCCGCCAGATCGTCGGCGAGACCGGCGGGCGCGGCCGGCGCCTTTCGCACGGACGACGCGGCGTCCGCCTCCCCCTCGTCCGCACTCGCCGCCAGCGCCCAATCGGGTCGACCGATCCGGAAGCGCCGCCCCGCCAGGCGCCCCTCGATGCCGCAGCCGGGACGCGCCTCGATCTCTCCGGGCGCGTGCGCCCAGGGTCCCGGCGCCGGCGACGCGACGCCCGCGACGAGGGCGCGCGCGATCGGATGCTCGGAATCCCGCTCGAGACGTCGGGCGATCGCGAGGACCTCTTCGACGCCGGATGCCGCGAGCGGCTCGATGCAGGCGAGTCGCGGGGCGCCGCGCGTGAGCGTACCGGTCTTGTCGAAGACGAAGCGTCCGACCGAAGCCAGCCCCTCGAGCACGCGCGCGCCGCTCACGAGCAGGCCCTCCGCCGCGAGCGCCCGCGTCGCGGCGGCGAGCGCCGCCGGCGTGGCGAGTCCGAGCGCGCAGGGACAGGTCGCGACGAGCACGGCGAGGGTCGTCCAGAGCGCCCGCGATGGATCGATCGACTGCCACGCGAGCCAGTTCCCGAACGCGACCGCGAGCACGGCACTCACGAACCAGACCGCCACCCGGTCCGCGAAGCGTGCGATCGGCGGGCGATCCGCGGCGGCGCGCTCGACCAGCGCGACGATCGACGCGAGCGTCGTCTCGGCCCCCACCCGGGTCGCCTCGACCAGCAGCGGCGAGTCGACGTTGATGCTGCCGGCGATCACCGTCGAGCCCACCTCGACCCCGCGCGGCCACGGCTCGCCCGTCAGCAGCGCCTCCTCGACCGCGCTGCGCCCCTCGACGACGCGGCCATCGGCGCCGATCGACTCCCCGGGTCGCACCCGGAAGCGATCGCCGACCGCGAGCGCCGTCGCCGGTACGATGCGCTCGCTCGCCGCCTCGCCCTCGCCCTCCAGACGGCGCGCGACGAGGGGTCGGGCGTCCGCCAGGCTGCGGGTGGTCTCGGCGGCGCGATGGCGGACGCGCAGCTCGAGGTAGCGCCCGAGGGTCAGGAAGAAGGTGAACATGCAGACGGAGTCGAAGTAGACCTCGCCCGTCCCGCGCAGCGTCGCGTGCACGCTGACGAGCCAGGCCCCGCCGATCGCGAGGGCCACGGGCACGTCCATGCCCGGCGCCCGTACACGCAGGTCGCGCCAGGCGCCCTCGAAGAAGGGCCGCGCCGAGTAGAGCACGACCGGCGTCGAGACGACGAGCCCCATCCAACGCATGAAGGCCGTGTAGCCCGTCGTCATGCCCTCGACGGCGCCGATCCAGAGCGCGACCGAGTAGGTCATGACGTTCATCGCCGCGAGCCCCGCGACCCCCAATCGGATCAGCGTGCGGCGGTCCTCCTCCCGTTCGAGCCGCGCCCGCTCGCCGGGCCGATCCGGTCGCGCCTCGAAGCCGATCTCCGCGAGGCGCAGCAGCACGTCCCGCAGCGAGACCCGTGCGCGATCCCACTCGACCTCGACGCGATGGCTCTCGAGGCCGACCCGCACGCGCTGCACGCCGGCGAGGCCGCCGAGATGGTGCTCGATCACCCAGACGCAGGCGGCGCAGCGGAGCCCCTCGACGAGCAGCGCCGCGCGTTCGATCTCGCCGCCCTGGCCGTCCCGGCGCTCGACGAGCTCGCGCTCGATCGACTCGACGTCGAGATAGCCGAGGCGATCACGCACCTCGGGAATCGCCGCGGCGGGCTGGCCCGGCGCCTCGGCGCGACGCTGATACCAGGCGGCGAGGCCCTGGGCATCGAGCATCTCGGCGACCGCGCGGCAGCCGATGCAGCACATCGGCCGCGCCGCCCCCGCGACCGTCGCCTCGATCCGGACGCCGGGCGGGATCGGCAGGCCGCAGTGGAAGCAGCCCGCCGCGTGCGGAAGGAGCTCGGCCGCCATGCCTAGCGCGCGCTCGCCCCGACGCTCTTCGGCCCGGTCGGCAGGGCGCCCTCGGCGATGCGCACGTCGACGTCGGCCTGATCGAGGGCGATCGCGACGGTCACGAGGCTGCCGACGACGGAGGTGCCGAGCAGCGCGACGATGAACCAGGGCCAGAAGTTCCGGTACCAGGGCGAGCCGAGCTCGCGTCCTTCGCGCTCCATCATCGGGCCTCCTTCGGCACGTGGAATCGGGAGACGTCCTCGACGACGACGGGCCTGCCCTCGTCCCCGAGTCGACGGATGCGGAACACCACGTCCACGCCCTCGGTCACGACGCCCTCGCCGCCCAGCAGATCGAGTCGGACGGGCACGGCGGCGAGCGCGCCCCCCGCCACCTCGACCGTCGAGGGCCCGTCGTAGACGAGATCGAGGGGCGAGTCGACCTCGATCGCGTACTGGTGGGACTCGTCCGCACGATTCGAGATGCGCAGGGTGTAGACGTTCTCGACGTTGCCGTCCCAGTCGACGCGGTAGAGCCGATTGCGGTCGCGCACGATCGTGAGGCCCATCGGCACGCGATGCGTCACGACCCATCCGAAGAGCCCGACCAGCACCAGGATCAGCGTCGCGTAGCCGACGAGCCGCGGCCGCAGCCAATGCCGCTCGACGCCCTGATCGCGGTTCTCGGAGCTGTAGCGGACGAGGCTCTCGCCGTAGCCCATGCGGCCCATGACGTCGGTGCAGGCGTCGATGCAGGCGGCGCAGCCGATGCACTGGTACTGGAGGCCGTTGCGGATGTCGATGCCGGTCGGGCAGACGTGCACGCACTTCATGCAGTCGACGCAGCTGCCGAGCCCCAGCGAGGCGGGATCCGCGTCCTTGCGCCGCTTGCCCCGGGGCTCGCCGCGGTCCACGTCGTAGCTGATGATGAGCGAGTCGCGATCGAACATCACGCTCTGGAAGCGCGCGTAGGGGCACATGTGGAAGCAGACCTGCTCCCGGAGGACGCCGGATCCGACGAAGGAGCCGGCGGCCGGCAGCAGGATCGCGATCGTCTCCCACTTGCCGAGATCGAAGGTCGCGATCCGGGGCAGCAGCTCGCGGATCGGCACGAAGTAGCCGACGAAGGTGATCGAGATCGAGAGGGCGAGCGCCGCCCAGATCGTGATCTTCAGCGCCTTGCGGGCGAGCCGACTCCGGGTCCAGCCGTTCTTCTCCGCACGCAGGCGCGCGTTGCGGTCGCCCTCGATGAAGCGCTCGATCGAGAAGTAGACGAGGGTCCAGACCGTCTGCGGACAGGCCCAGCCGCAGAAGACGCGACCCGCCGCGATCGTGACCGTGAAGAGCGTGAGCGCCGCGATCAGGAGCAGCCAGGCGAGCAGCACGAACTCCTCGGGCACGAAGGTCGTCCAGAAGATCGTGAAGCGACGATGTTCGAGATCGAAGAGCACACCGGGCTCGCCGTTCCAGCGCAGCCACGGGCTCGCGTAGAAGACGAGCAGCAGGACGACGAGCACGACACGGCGCCAGGTCTGCCAGCCGCCACTCACCCAGAGCGGATGGATCCGCTTCCAGCGCTCGTAGAGGCTGACGGTCTGCGGGGCGTCGGCGGAGGGCGCGCCGCCCCCCGCCTTCGCCCCACCCGATGCCGTGCCGGCCGTGCTCATCGCGCTCCAGCGCCTCCGCCATGCGACAGGCTGTACACGTAGGTCGCCACGAGATGGATCTTCTCCTTCGAGAGGATCTCCGCGTGCGCCGGCATCTGGCTCATGATGCCCTGGTGCATCGCCCGCTCGATGTCCGACCTTCGCCCCCCGTGCAGCCAGACGTCGTCCGTCAGGTTCGGCGCACCCATCATGGGATTGCCGCGTCCATCCGCCTGGTGGCAGGCGCTGCAGATCGCCGCGAATTGCGCAGCACCCCGCTCGGCCCGCGCCGCGTCGTGCTCGCGACCGCTGAGGGAGAGCACGTACTCGATGACGTCCTTGACGTTCTCGTCGCCACCGAGCACGGGCGCGAAGGGCGGCATCATGCCGTTGCGTCCGCCCGTGATCGTCTGGACGATCGTGTCGGGCGCACCGCCGTAGAGCCAGTCGTCGTCGGTCAGGTTCGGGAAGCCGGGGCCGCCCCGGGCGTCCGAACCGTGACAGGTCGAGCAGTTGTTGGCGAAGATCCGGCTGCCCATGCCGACGGCCTGCTCGTTCGAGACGAGCTCCGCGATCGGCGTGCCGTAGAAGCGGCTGAAGAGCGGCCCGGTCTTCTCGGCCATGCGTGCCACCTCCGCCTCGTGCTGGTTCGCGGAGGTCCAGCCGAGCACGCCCGGATAGCTCCCGAAGCCGGGATAGAGCACGAAGTAGCCGATCGAGAAGACGATCGTCGCGATGAAGAGCCAGGTCCACCAGGCGGGCAAGGGGTTGTTCAGCTCCTCGATCCCGTCGAAGTCGTGGCCCGTCGACTCGCCCTTCTGGCGCGGATCGATCCGCACCGAGCGGTTCGCGAAGAGCAGCCAGGCGCACCCGACCACGTTCGCGACGATCAGGACGATGACGTAGAGACTCCAGCCGGTGCTCATCGTTCCCCCTCCCCTGCCGCGGCCAGCGCCCGGCGCATGCTCTTCCGGTCATCGCCTGCGGCGCCCGCACCCAGTCGCGCCGACTCGTCGTCGTCGAAGGCCAGCCAGCCGTCCGCCTCGAAGCGCGCCCGACTGCTCGGTCGATAGGCCCACCAACAGATCCCGAGGAAGGTCGCGAGGGTCACGACCGTGATCAGCCCTCTCACGAATCCCATCTCCGGCATCTACCTCGCCCCCTTTCCGAGATGCGTCCCGAGCTGCTGCAGGAACGCGATGACCGAGGCCATCTCCGTCTTGCCCGCCACGGCGGCCTGCGCTCCGGCGATGTCGGCGTCCGTATAGGGAACGCCGAGCGTGCGCAGGACCTCCATCTTGGCCGCCGTGTCGGCGCCGTCGAGGGTGTTGTCCGCGAGCCAGGGAAAGCCGGGCATGTTCGACTCGGGGACGACGTCGCGCGGGTTGACGAGATGGGCGCGATGCCACTCGTCGCTGTAGCGCTTGCCGACGCGAGCCAGATCGGGCCCCGTCCGCTTCGACCCGAAGAGGAAGGGATGGTCGTAGACCGACTCGCCCGCGACCGAGTAGTGCCCGTAGCGCTCGGTCTCCGCCTGGAGCGGACGGATCATCTGGGAGTGGCAGCCGACGCAGCCCTCCCGGATGTAGATGTCCCGCCCCTCGAGCTCGAGCGCGGTCAGCGGCCGCAGACCGGGCACGGGCTCGACCACGGCGTCCTGCCAGTAGAGCGGCACGATCTCCGCGAGCCCGCCGAGGCTGATCACGGCGATCACGAGCCCCAGCATGATTCCGATGTTCTTCTCGACGATGTCGTGATTCATCGCTCGATCACCCCCGCGCCGCCAGGCCCTGGGCACCCGCGTCGGGGCCTCCGGCCTGGATCGTCTTGATCGTGTTGAAGGCCATGACCAGCATGCCGACGAAGAAGACGGTGCCGCCGAGGAGCCGGCCCACGTAGAAGGGCCAGGTCGCCTCGAGCGACTGGACGAAGCTGTTGACCAGCGTCCCGTCCTCGTTCATCGCCCGCCACATCAGCCCCTGCATCACGCCCGCGATCCACATGTTCGCGACGTAGAAGATCACGCCGATCGTCGACAGCCAGAAATGCGTGTTGATCAGCCGCACGCTCCACATCTCCGTCCTGCCGTAGAGCCGGGGGATCAGGAAGTAGAGCGAGCCGATCGTCATCATCGCGACCCAGCCGAGCGCGCCCGAGTGCACGTGTCCGATCGTCCAGTCCGTGAAGTGCGAGAGCGCGTTCACGGTCTTGATCGACATCATCGGCCCCTCGAAGGTCGACATGCCGTAGAAGGAGAGCGAGACGATCATGAAGCGGATGACCGGATCGTCGCGCAGCTTCTCCCACGCGCCCGACAGGGTCATGATCCCGTTGATCATGCCGCCCCAGGAAGGCGCCAGCAGGATCAGCGAGAAGACCATGCCGACGGACTGCACCCAGTCCGGCAGCGTGCTGTAGTGCAGGTGGTGCGGTCCGGCCCACATGTAGACCGAGATCAGCGCCCAGAAATGGACGACCGAGAGCCGGTACGAGTAGACGGGGCGCTCGGCCTGCTTGGGCACGAAGTAGTACATCATGCCCAGGAAGCCGGCGGTCAGGAAGAAGCCGACGGCGTTGTGCCCGTACCACCACTGCACCATCGCATCGATCGACCCCGGGTAGACCGAGTACGACTTCCAGGCCGTGACGGGCAGCTCGGCGCTGTTCACGACGTGGAGCACGGCCACGGTCACGATGAACGCGCCGTAGAACCAGTTCGCAACGTAGATGTGCTCCGTCTTGCGCTTCGCGATCGTGCCGAAGTAGACGACGGCGTAGGCGACCCAGACGACCGTGATGAGCAGGTCGATCGGCCACTCGAGCTCGGCGTACTCCTTGCTCGTCGAGATGCCGAGGGGCAGCGTGATCGCCGCCGCCAGGATCACCGCCTGCCAGCCCCAGAAGACGAAGGCCGCGAGGCCCGGCGCGAAGAGCGACGCGCGACAGGTGCGCTGGACGACGTAGAAGGAGGTCGCGAAGAGCGCCGAGCCGCCGAACGCGAAGATCACCGCGTTCGTGTGCAGCGGCCGCAGCCGCCCGTAGCTCAGGAAGGGCACGTCGAAGTTCAGTGCCGGCCAGGCGAGCTGCGCGGCGAGGACGACGCCCACGAGCATCCCGACGATGCCCCAGACGATCGTCATGATCGAGAATTGGCGAACCACGCCGTCGGCGTAGACCGGCGCGGCCGCTCCTGCGGTCGCCATCGCTTCCCTCCCTGCTCCTCCGAGCGAGCGCGCGGAGCGCCGACACCCGGGCGAACGGACGGCCCCCATCGGCCGTCGCGCCCCCCGCGAGCGCAACTCCTGTGCCAAGACGCCACGCTCCCCGCGAGACGCAGCGATCCGTGGCAGAGCCTGCGCTGAGCGGCCATGCAGCGCCATCCCGTGTTGGCCCCACGGTGTCCGAGTCCCCGCTGCCGATCGACCGCTCCCGTTCTCGCAAGACATCTCGATGACAGATCGCCCCGGGAACCTTGCAGACTGCGGCGCAATGCCTCGCCTCGCTGCCCCGAAGGCGTGCGAATCGGGCGGCCCGATCGGCACGTCGCATGCACTACGGGGGGCGAGCACCACCCGCGCGCCACGGCTCCTCGCCCGCTTCGGCCGGCCGAGAGGATGGCGCCGCAAGGAGCAAGCGATGCCCGAGAGCAAGGACGGGAAGCACGAGTCGGCGGCCGGGGGACGCATCGTCTTCCGCAACGCGAACCTCCTCGACGGCGATCACGCCGCGCGACCGGGCACCACGGTCTGCGTGCGCGGCGAGCGGATCGAGTCGGTCGAGCACGATGCGGCCTATCAGGCGAAGCCGGGCGACGAGGTCTACGACCTCGACGGTCGGACGCTCATGCCCGGCATGGTCCAGACGCATTTCCACTCGCATTTCGGCGCCTTCGGCGACGGCGTCCGCGCCCCCTCCCTCGGCCTCGAAGCCGCCCCGCCCTACGTGAGCATGCTCGCGGCGTACAACGCCGGGCTCTGCCTCGACGCCGGCTTCACGGGCGCGATCGGCTCGAGCAACGCCTTCACGATCGACGTGAGTCTCAAGGAGGCGATCCAGGCGGGCTTCGTGCGCGGGCCCCGCTACCTCGCCGGCTCCCACGAGCTCGTCACGACGGGCGAGTACTCCGACTACGACAACAACCGCAACTACTACATGAAGCTCGGCGACACGGGCCTCACCCGCAAATGCGACGGTCCGGACGAGTGGGCCCTCGCGGGTCGTACGGAGGCCGGACGCGGCTGCGACGTCATCAAGATCTCCGCGGGCCCCGGCCACGGCTCCTCGCCCGCCCGGGAGATCCTCTACCAGACGCGCGCCGAGCTGCACGCCCTCGTCGAGGCCGTCCACAAGCTGGGCAAGATGGTCCGCGCCCACGCCCCCTCGAAGATCTCGATCCTCGAGTGCGCCCGCGCCGGCGTCGACATCATCGACCACGCCGACCGGATCGACGACGAGTGCGTCGAGGCCATCCTCGAGAACGACTGCACGGTCGTACCCAGCATGCTCTGGAGCGAGCGCTTCCTCGCGCTGGCGGAGCCCTGGGACCACGACGCGACGCCGCTCCCGATCAGCGAGGGCTTCCCCGAGACGCCCGACGTGGCCCGGGCGCGCATCCGCGCCGTGCGGGCGGACTACGACTACACGTGCAAGGCGATGCCCGAGGCGGCCCGGGCCGGCGTGCGGATGGTGGTCGGCGACGACTACGGGACGCCGATCATGCCCCACGGCGACTACGTGCCCGAGCTCGAGCTCTACGTGAAGACCCTGGGCATGCCGCCGCTCGACGTGATCCGATGGGCGACGAAGAACGGTGCCGAGGCGATGCGACTCGGCGACCAGACCGGCACGATCGAGGCGGGCAAGCTCGCGGACCTCGTGATCGTCGATGGCGACCCGCTCGTGGACATCGCCTGCCTGGGCATCAAGGAGAACCTGCGGGCGATCCTGCTCGGCGGGCGATTCACGAAGAACACGCTCGGCCTCAGCCCGGGCCGCGGCGCCTCGGCATGAGCGCCCAACAGGCGATGGTCGCGCGGCACTTCGCTGCGCTCATCGCCGAGGCCGCGGGCGAGGGCATCCCGAAGGACGTCATCGCCCGCACGATGCTCGCTCGCGTCGTCGACTGCTGGCGCGAGGAGCGCAGCTGGCAGGACGTCGCGAACGAGCTGCGCTTCACCGCCGACAGCCTCGACCCCGACACGGATTTCGAATTCATGCGCCCCTAGCTCGGGCGCCCAGCAAGGAGTGAACGACCGGTGGTCCATTACAACCCGCTCATGCCCGAGATCCTCGAAGACCCCTACCCGATCTACAAACAGCTGCGTGCCGAGGCGCCGGCCTACTACGTCGAGGAATTCGACTGCTGGGCCCTCTCTCGCTTCGACGACATCTGGGAGCAGAGCGGCGACAACGAGTCCTACTCCGCGGCCCTGCGCGGCACGACGCCGGCCCACCTCATCACGAAGCAGCAGGACGTCTTCCCGAGCGTGAACATGATGGACCCGCCGGAGCACGTACGGAACCGCGCGCTCATCTCGGGCGCCTTCAAGCCCCGCCGCGTCGCATCCCTCGCGCCCGTCGTCGAGGAGATCGTGGAGCGGCACGCCCGATGTCTCGCGGAGGGCGGCGAGGTCGATCTCGTCAAGGACTACATCGCCAAGGTCGCCATGGAGACGGCGTGCATCCTGCTCGGGCTGCCCTCGGAGGACGGCGAGCTGCTCTACAGCTTCGTCAATCGCTTCTTCGATCGCGCACCGGGCAAGCCGGGCATGACCGAGGACGGTCTCGCGGCGGCGGCGGAGCTGAACGAGTACCTCGAGAAGCTGATCGCCGTTCGGCGCAAGAAGCCGACCGAGGACGACGTCCTCTTGAACGCGTACCTGAACGCGCGCTTCGACGGCAAGCCTCTGCCCGACGACAACATCGCGTCCCAGATGGCGACGCTCGTGATCGGCAGCACGGACAGCTTCCCGAAGATCTTCGCCTCGTACTGCCTCGAGCTCTACCGGGCGCCGGAGCAACGGGCGCAGATGGTGGCGGACCCGTCGCTGATCCCGAATGCCTTCCGGGAGGGGCTGCGCTACGGCATGCCGACCCAGTTCCTGGGCCGGACCGTGACGAAGCCCGTGAAGCTGCACGGGAAGACCTTCGAGCCGGGGCAGGCCGTGATCTTCCTCTTCCCGTCGGCGAATCGGGACGAGCGCGAGTACGACGATCCGGACCGCTTCGACATCCATCGCGTCTCGAAGCGCATCCTGACCTTCGGCCACGGCAACCACTCCTGCCTCGGCATCCACATCGCGGCGCTCGAGGGCGAGACGGCGACGAAGTTCCTGCTCAAGCACCGGCCCGAGTACGTGATCGACGAGAGCCGGATCGAACGCCTGAAGAGCGAGTTCGTGGCGGGCATCATCGGCCTCCCCGCCGTCGCCGGATGAGCCGCACCGCGACGGCGAAGGATGTCGCGTCGGGGGCGCCGCTCGCCGAGCCCGCCCCCGACGCCGACGCCCTGTGGCGCGCCCTCGAGACGATCGCCGGTTGCCAGGAGGCACTCGTCGAGCGTCTCTACGAGGACTTCTTCGCGCGCTGCCCCGAGGCCCGCCCGCTCTTCGGCGTGTATGCGATCGCCGAGCGCGAGGAGATGGTCGCCGAGACGCTCCGCTCGATCGTCGCCCTGCACGAAGGCGAGCCCTGGCTCGAGGGCAACCTCGAAGCACTCGGTCGGAGTCACGAAGAGTACGGCGTGACGTCCTCGATGTACCCGATCTTCGTGGAGTCCTTCGTGGCGAGCGTGGGAGCGGCCGCCGGTGTCCCCCTCGACGAGGCGGCACAGACCGCGCTCCGTTCGGCCATCGCGCACGTCACGGAGCGCATGCGAGTCGCCGGCGAGGCGAGCGCCCGCCCCACCTGAATCGCGTCGCGGAACTCCGGCGCGAGCCGTGCCGCGCACGTCGCTCAGACCGTCTGGCTGAAGGTCCGTTCGCCCGACTCGAGCTGCGGATCGAGGTAGGCGTCGAAGGCCATCGCCACGTGCCGCAGCAGGATCTGCCCGAGCGGCAACACGCGGATGTCCCCGGTCGCCGAAACCTCGACGAGTCCGTCCGCCTCGAGCGGCTCGAGGCGAAGCAAGGCGTCCGCATAGTCGCGACGGAAGTCGCCCCCGAAGCGCGCCTCGACGTCCGCCACCGATAGACCCATCTCGCACATGATGCGACCGATCACGTAGCGGCGCGCGCGGTCGTCGTCCGAGAGCCAATGGCCCTTGAGCGTCGGCAGGCGCCCCGCCTCGAGCGCCTCCTGCCAGGGATCGAGATCCTTCTCGACCTGTACGTAGGCGCGCTCGAGCTCCGTGATCGCGCTCGGCCCGACCGCGAGCACGTCGAGCCCCTCGGCCGTCGTGTAGCCCATGAAGTTCCGCCGCAGCGTTCCCTCGTCGAGTGCGCGCGAGAGCTCGTCGTCGGGCAGCGCGAAGTGGTCCATCCCGATCGCGCGGTAGCCCGCCCCGATCAGCCGACGGATCGCCGAGAGGAAGATCTCGAGCCGGCGGCGCGGATCCGGCAGGTCACCCCGCTCGAAGCCGCGCTGCTGCTTCGCGACCCAGGTGACGTGGGCGTAGCCGTAGAGGGCGATCCGATCCGGACGCGCCGAGAGGACTTCGTCGAGGGTCCGGGCGAAGGTCTCGACGGTCTGGTGCGGCAGGCCGTAGATCAGGTCGAAGTTGACCCGCTCGATCCCGCGAGCGCGGGCGCCCTCGGTCAGGGCGCGGGTCTGCTCGAAGGGCTGGATGCGATGGATCGCCGCCTGGGTCTTCTCGTTCGTGTCCTGCACACCCATCGAGATGCGGTTGAAGCCGCAACGCACGAGCGCATCGAGCTGCTCCGGCGTCGTGACGCGCGGGTCGACCTCGATCGAGATCTCGGCGTCCGGCGTCGGCTCGAAGCGGTCGGCCTGCAGCCCGAAGAGCCGCTCGATCTGCGCGGGCGAGAGGTGCGTCGGCGTCCCTCCGCCCCAATGGATCTGACGCGCCCGCGGCCCGCGACCCACGATCGACGCGACGAGCGAGAGCTCCCGCTCGATGCCCGCCAGGTAGCGCTCGGGCAGGGCCGGATCCCGGGTGATGACCCGGTTGCAGGCACAGAAATGGCAGAGGCTGCGGCAGAAGGGAACGTGTGCGTAGAGCGAGATCGCCTCGCGATCCGCGAGGCCCTCGAGTGCGCGGGCGTGGTCCTCGCGACCGAACCCCGGCGCCCAGGCCGGGACCGTCGGATAGCTCGTGTAGCGCGGGCCGGGCCCGACGTAGCGCGGCAGGATCGCTTCCAGGGCGTCCAGATCCAGCCCGACGGACGGGTTGCCCACGCCCACGGGCCTGCTCGACTCGACGCCCGGATCGACCACGATACGCCTCCATTCGATCGCGCGATCGACTCGCCGGCTGACCCCGCGCCATCCCTTCGGACCGCTCGCGCGCGCCGAACGTAGCTCGAAGCGTCTATCCTCGTCGCGCCCATCCTCACGAGGAGTCCCCATGACCCGTCCCGTTCGCTTCGGCGTCACCCTCCCCCAGATCAAGCGCAGCTGGTCCGAAGCGAGCGAGACGGCGCGCGCGCTCGACGCGATGGGCTACGACTCGCTCTGGGTCTGCGACCATCTCTACGGCGTACCCATGCCGAACCTGCCGATCCTCGAGGCCTTTACGGAGCTCGCCGCCGTCGCCGCGATCACGCAGCGCGCGAAGCTCGGCACGCTCGTCACCCCGCCCTTCTTCCGCAATCCGGCCGTGCTCGCCAAGCAGATCGCGACCCTCGACCAGATCGCGCCGGGCCGCGTGATCGCAGGGCTCGGGGCGGGCTGGTTCCCGCCCGAGTTCGAGCAGACCGGCTGCGCCTTCCCCTCGACCGGCGAGCGTCTGCGCGCACTCGAGGAGATGGTCGAGATCCTCACGCGGCTCTGGACCGAGGAGAAGGCGACCTATGCAGGACGCTACTTCTCCGTCACGGACGCGATCTGCGAGCCGAAGCCTTCGGTCCGGCCCGAGATCCTGATCGGCGGCGGTGGCGAGAAGGTCACGATGGCGATCGCGGCGCGGCACGCGGATACCTGGAACAACATGGCCATCGCCCAGGCGCAGCTGGCAAAGAAGGTGGAGGCGCTGCGGCGGCGCTGCGACGAGGTCGGGCGCGACTTCGACTCGATCGAGAAGTCCCAGCAATGCGTGGTCGTGATCGCCGAAGACGAGACGGCGGCGCGCGCCTCCCTCGAGAAGGCGAAGAAGATCTATGGCGGACACATGGGCGGCGCCCTCGAGGAGCACGGCATCTGGGGCTCGCCCGAGCGCGTGATCGACTGCATCGAGCGCCATCGCGCCCTCGGCGTCTCGCTCCTCGTGATCGAGTTCTTCGGCCGGGATACCCGCGAGCCCGCGCGGCTCTTCGCCGAGGCCGTGGCACCGGCCTTCGCATGACGAACGCGACGTGTCGCGCGGCCCGGACGGGTCTGGTCCTCGCTGCGTTCATCCTGGCCGGGGTGCTCGGCCGCGAAGCCGGTATGGCCCACGCCGAGGGCGAGGCGCCGCCCGCCGGGCGCACGACGATCTACGTCGCGCGCAAGATCGTGACGATGGAGCCGGCGCTGCCCGAGGCGCGGGTCGTCGCCGTACGCGACGGCCTCGTCCTCGGCCTGGGCGAGCGCATCGAGGACCTGTCGCCCTGGCTCGCGTCGGGCGACTACGACGTCGACCGCCGCTTCGAGCACGACGTCGTGATGCCGGGCTTCATCGATCCGCACCTGCATCCCATGATGGCCGCGGTCCTGCTCCCCACGCACTTCATCACGCCGGAGGACTGGGATCTCCCGCGCGGCCGCATGCATGGCGTGCGGACGCCCGCCGGCTACCGCGAGGCGCTCGGCCGCGCGATCGCCGAGACGCCCGACGACGGGCGCCCCTTCATCACCTGGGGCCACCACGCGCATTGGCACGGACCGGTCGATCGCGCGCTCCTCGACGAGCTGGCGCCCGAGCGCGCCGTGATCGTCTGGCAGCGCTCCTTCCACGAGCTCACCTTCAACACGAAGGCCCTCGAGCGCCTCGGCCTCGGGAGCGAGGCGTCCTTCGCGGAGGCGATCGAAGCGCCGGGCATCGAACCCGCGCACGCCGACTTCGCAGCCGGACACGTGAGCGAGACGGCGATGAAGGCGATCCTGCCGCGCATGGCACCCTTCGTGCTCACGCCCGAGCACCTCGCGCGGGGGCTCTCGAGCCTCCGCCAGATGATGCTCGCGGCGGGCGTGACGACGATCGCCGACATGGCGACGGGGATCTTCGCCCCCTTCGAGCAGGAGGCTCGAACGCTACGACACACCTTCGGCGGACCCGACGCCTCCGCGCGCATCCTGCTCGTGCCGACCGCGGCCGGGCTCGTCGCCGAGTATGGATCCGTCGACGCCGCCGTCGAGCGGCTGCACGCACTCGCGCCCGAGCTCACCAGCGCGAACGTCCTGATCGACGACCGGGTCAAGCTGCTCGCCGACGGCGCCTTCTTCGCCCTCGCCATGCGCATGAACCCGCCGGGCTACACGGACGGCCACGAAGGCAAGTGGATCACGGCGCCCGCCGAGCTGCGACGCCTCGCCCGCGCCTACTGGTCGAAGGGCTTCACGATCCATTGCCACGTGAACGGCGACGAGGGCCTCGACGTCGTGCTCGACCTGCTCGAGAGCCTGCAGCGCGAGACGCCCCGCGTCGCCCATCGATTCACCCTCGAGCACCTCGGCTACTCGACCGAGGCCCAGAGCCGCCGCATCGCCGAGCTCGGCGCCTTCGTCTCGGCGCAGCCCAACTACCTCTACCTGCTCGGCCACGCCTACGGCGAGTCGGGGCTCGGGCGGGATCGCGCGGCGCAGATCTCGCGGCTCGGCTCGCTCGAACGCAAGGGCGTGACGGTTGCGCTGCACTCGGACACGACGATGGCCCCGGTCGCCCCGCTCTTCCTCGCCTGGCAGGCCGCGACGCGGGAGACTCTCGAAGGCGGCGTGCTGACGCCCTCCGAGCGGCTCTCCCTCGACGCGGCGCTCCGCGCGATCACGATCGACGCCGCGACCGTGATCGGCCGCGAGGCCGAGATCGGCTCGATCGCCGCGGGCAAGCGGGCCGACTTCGCCGTGCTCGATCGCGATCCCTACGACGTGGGGGCGAAGGGGCTGGCAAAGATCCGCGTCCGGGGCGTCGTCTTCGGCGGCCGCCCGGTCGCAGCGACGCCCTAGAGGCCCCCCTACAACAACGCGATCGGATTCACCGGCGACCCCGTCCCCCCCTCGATCCGCAGGGGTGCCACCGTCAGCTGGAACTCCCATTGCGAGAGCTCGGCGCAGGCCGACATCAAAGAGCCCAGATGCAGGTTGTCGAGCAGGTGCACGCCCATGGCGACGAGCGTGCATTGATGGATCGGCATGCCGAACTTCGTGCCGGGGCACGGCCCGGGCAGCACGTCGGAGACGACGTCGCTGCCGAGGATCGAGATGCCGCGCTCGTGGAGCCAGGGGATGCACTCGACGTGGAGACCGGGCATGCCGACCTCGACCGGGCTCCACCTTCCCTTCGCCTCGCGCCGCGCGTCGCGTCCCGTCGCCACGAGCAGGATGTCGCCCTCTTCGACCGTGACCCCCTGCGCCTTCTCCGCCGCCGCGAGATGCTCGGGATCGATCGCCTCGCAGGGCTCGAGCCAGGGGCGGCCGAGCAGGCGCGGGATGTCGAGGAGCACGCCGCGGGAGACGATGCCCTCCTTCGCGCACATGATGCTGTTGCGCTTCGCGCCCGTGCTCTTGACCTCGCTCGCGGGGTAGCCGTTGTACATCTTGCCGTCGACGAGCACGTGGCAGAGCGCGTCGAGATGCGAGCTGGCCATGCCGTGGAAGGCGATGCCGACGAAGTCCGAGGTCGTCTCGAGCCCGAAGTCGGGGAAGACGCAGTCGTCGCCGCCGACCACCATCATGTGCAGCGCCGGATGCGGGTTGTCCACGTCCGGGTCGACCGGCAGATCGAGGGAGCAGCTCACGACGCGCCCATGACGGACGGCGGCGGCCGCGCGGCGTCGCACCTCGGGCGTGATCAGGTTGAGTGCGCCGGCCTGGTCGTCCTTCCCCCATCGCCCCCAGCTCTTCACGGACTCGAAGATCTCTTCGATGCGCGCCAACGTCGGCGCCGGTCGCTCGCTCACGCTCGATCCTCCTCGTCTCCGGCGTCGCGAGCCCCATGACGCGGGGCATCCCGCGCGACTCCGAGCCGGCCCGCATGATGCCTCGCACGCCTGCGCGGGACCAGCGTCCGCGCGACGCCGCCCGCCCGAAGCGCCGCGAGGGACCGGCCCGCGCTTCGAGCTGCGCCACCCGCCCGCGTTATCATGCCGCGACCGCCCGAGCGGGCACGATCCACCGAAGGCGCGTGGGCCGGCGACGCGCCGAGTCGAGGGGAGCGATCCGATGAGAGTCCTGGTCATGGGGGGCACGCAGTTCAACGGGCTCGCCCTCGTCCACGAGCTCGCGCGCACGGGCCACGAAGTCGTGATCCTGAACCGCGGCCAGACCCAGGCCGACCTGCCCCTCGGCGTCGAGCGTGTCTACGCCGACCGCACGAACGAGGCGCAGATGCGCGACGTGCTCGGCGCGGTCGACGTCGACGCCGTCGTCGACGTGAGCGCCTACCTGCCCTCGGACGTCGAGCTGATGATCGACCTCTTCCGCGGCCGCATCGCCCACTACGTCTTCATCAGCTCGACGGTCATCTACGCCGCGAGCGACCTGCTCCCGATCACGGAGCGCCATCCCGTCCAGCTCGACACACCGCAGCTCGCCTACGGCCGCAACAAGCTCCTCTGCGAGCGGATCCTGCTGCGCGAGTGGCGGGAGAACCGCTTCCCCTGCTCGATCGTGCCCTTCTCGATGGTGATGGGCGCGGGGAACATCCTGCCCGACCGCGAGCAGCGCATGTTCCAGCGCCTGCTGCGCGGCCGCCCGATCCTGATCCCGGGCAACGGCCGCACGCTCCAGCAGATCGGACATGCCGAGGACCAGGCGCGCGCCCTGCGCATGATGCTCGGCCAGCCCGTCACCTTCGGCGAGCGCTACAACCTGACCGGCGGCGACTACTTCACGCAGGAGGGCTACGTCGACACCTTCTCCCGAGTGACCGGATGCGAGGCGGACAAGGTCTTCATCCCGCCCGATCTGATGGAGGACCTCTGGATGGGGCGCATCCAGCTCGAGCTGCCCGCCACCCGCAGCCGCGCCGACATCCGCTCGGGCGAGCGCCCGGACCCGATCCAGATCAACCGCTTCACGCTCACGATGCTCGTCCAGCAGATCGCACCCAACATCCACCACTGGGATCGGAGCGTCGTCTTCTCCGTCGACAAGCTGCGCCGACACGTGGGCTGGGAGCCGGAGCTGACCTTCCCCGCCGCGGTCGAGCGGACCTGGCGATGGTATCGACAGGAAGGGCTCGACCGGAGCCAGGACGAATTCGACTTCGGCTACGAGGACCAGATCCTCGAGCTCGTGCGCAGCCGGGCGCGCTGACGCCCCTCGCGCGAGCCCCGAAACGACGCGACCCGGGCGCAGCCATCGCCACACCCGGGTCGGAATCGATCGAGGCGACTCCGCCTAGCGGCGGAACGCGTTCGTCAGCGCCCCTTCCGGGAACTCGCTCTCCGCGAGCGGACGACCGAGCACCTCGTCCGGGCGGATGCCGATCCGCTCCACCAGGGGCTTGAGCGCCTGCAGGTCGAAGTCGTAGAGCTCGGCCGCATTCAGCCCGAGCATCGCCCGCACCTCGGCCTCGGGCACGTCGTGGAAGGTGTGCCGGATCGCGAGCTTCGAGTAGGGATAGGTCCCTTCGTAATGCGGGTAGTCCGATCCCCAGAGCACGCGCTCCGCCCCGATCACGTCCCGATCCCGCAGCTCGACGGGCGAGGCCGAGCTCGCCCCGTAGAAGCAGTTTCGCTTCGCGTAGAAGCTCGGCGGCTCCGGCGGCATCGCCTCCGTGTTGAACTGGAACTCGCCCGCCACGCCCGAGCGCACGCGATTCCAGGTCGCATCGAGGCGCGCGAGGGTCTCGGGCACCCAGGCGCAGCCGGCTTCGGTCACGATGTACTTGAGCTTCGGGAAGCGTTCGAAGACGCCCGACAGCAGCAGGTGCTGGTAGCTGCGGATCGAGTAGAAGGGCGTCTCGTGCAGGCGGATCGGGAGCGAGACGGGCCAACGGCCGTAGTCCGGGGAGCCCGTGCCGCCATGGTGGTTGATGACGAGGTCGCAGTCCTGGATCACCTCCCAGAGCCGGTCGTAGTCCGGCGCGTAGAGGGGCAGGATGTGCGTGCAGTCGTCGGGCACGTGGGGCAGCAGGATGCCACCGCGCAGGCCCTGCTTCGCGATCCACTTCACCTCTTCGATCGCGGTATCGATGTCGTTCAGGTAGACGAGGCCGATCCCGGCGCGGCGCTCGGGGTACTCGGCGCAGAAGTCGACGAGCCAGCGATTGTGCGCGCGGATGCCCTCGAGCCAGCGCGGGTAGTCGTCCTGCGAGGGATTGCCGCAGATCAGCACGCTCGTTCGGAAGAAGGGCGGCACCGTGTTCGGGAAGATGATCTCGCCGGCGATGCCTTCCTCGTCCATGTCGCCGATCCGCTCGGTCGCGTCCCAGTTCTTGTGCTTCTTCGAGCCGATGTGCTTCTTCTGGGGATTGCGGTAGCTCCCGCGCCAATCGTCGAAGAGCTTCTGGTGTCTGGCGTCGAGGTAGTCGCGGTAGGTGTCGATGCTCGCACCGGCGTGGGCATCGGAGGTGATGATGGTGTAGGGCGAGTTGTCGCTCATCGCGCGCACTCCTGGCTTCGTCGCGGGTCGTCCCCGCACGCCGACCGGGAAGGGTCCCGGTCCGATAGAACGTGTTCTCGGACGCCGCGGCATGATAACGGATCCGCAGGGTCCGCGAGGCGCGGCGGGACCGGCCCGCCGACACGCGAACCGCCCAGGACTCGCAGCCGCCTTGCAGGCGAGCCGCAGCCCCGGCGCGCACCACCCGGGCTCATCGAAGCGAGAGCTCCGGATGCCGCGCGACCCGGGTTCATCGAAGCGAGAGCTCCGGATGCCGCGCCGCCCGGGCTCATCGAAGCGAGAGCTCCGGATGCCGCGCCGCGATCATGCGGTCGATCCCGTCGTGCCAATCGACGCGACAGGGTCCCGCGAGCTCGATGCGACGGGTCGGATCGAGCCAGTACTGATGGATGCCCTGCTCGAGGCTCTCCACGACCTTCGCCTCGCGACCGATCCGACGCGCGATGTATTCGGCCATCTCCGGAACGGACACGCCGACGTCGCCGCCCCAGTTCACGATCGTCGCCGTCGTCGAAGCGGCGGCGAGCAGCCGCGGCGTGTGGTCGAAGATGTCGTCCTCGTGGATCGGCGACGCGACCTGGCCATGCCCCGGCGGCATGACCGGAATCGGCACGCCGCCGAGGATCATGTCGAGCACCATCGCCGGGAAGCCGCCGTTGTCCCCGTACGCCGCGTTCATGCGCGCGATCGTCGTGGGCAGGCCGAAGGACTCGGCAGCGAACTTCGCGACCGCCTCCTGCGAGATCTTCGAGACGCAGTAGGTCGGCGCATAGGGCTGCGGCGAGCCCCCGAGCGGATCGGTCTCGACGACGGGACGGGCGTAGTCCTGCGGCGGCAGGTAGACGCCGCAGGTCGACATCATCAGACACGCCTTCGCGTCGCGAAAGCGCGACATGACGTGTCCGGTCCCGACGGCGTTGATCCGGATCGATCGGTCGTAGTCCTCGCCCGGCGCGATCACGGCCGCCAGATGCAGCAGGTAGTCGACGCGCTCCGGCACCTTCGACCAGTCGGGGTCCGCGAGATCGACGACGGCCGTCCGGATGCCCGCCGCCTCGCATCGCTCCCGCGTCGAGGCGTCGCCGAAGCGCGCCACGCCGAAGACCTCGTTGTCCTTCGCGAGCCGCGCCGCAAGCGGAAAGGCGATCTGCCCCGCCGGCCCCGTCACCAGGATCTTCCGTCCCTCGAGCGTCTGCATCATCTTCCTCCGTCTGCTCCGTCCGTCCCGTCTGCCGCGACCCGATTCGCGGCCTGGCGCGCCGCGCAACGTCGGGGCGCAAGCATCGCGCATCCCCCCCGCCCCGCACAGGCTCGCCGCCCCGCTCCCGCCACGGCCGTCGCTGGCGGATTGCACGCGAGTCGGGCGCCTGCGACGCTCGGCGCTCCCCGTGCCTACGAGGTGATCCCGTGACCGCCGTCTCCGATGCGCCGCGAGGCCCTGCGATCGCAGCGCGCAGGATCCGCGAGCGATGGAGCCCGTGACCCAGGGCCTGCTCGGCGCCGCGACCGCGGAGCTCGTCGCGGGACCGAGACTGCGTGGGCGGGCGATGGGCTGGGGGGCGGCGATCGGCATGTCGCCGGATCTCGACGTGCTCCTCGCGCCTCTGCACGGAGGCTACGGCGAATGGCTCTACCATCGCGGCACGACGCATTCGCTCTGGTTCGGCTTCGTCGTCGGGCCGCTCCTCGGGTGGCTGCTCTGGCGATGGCGCGACAACGGTCGGGAGCGCCTGCTGCCCGCCTGGATCGCACTCTCGGTCGTGGCCCTCGTGACCCATCCCCTGCTCGACGGCTTCACGCCCTACGGCACGCAATTCCTCGCGCCCTTCGCCCGGACGCGCTTCACCTGGAACGGCGTCGCGATCGTCGACCCCTTCTACTCGGTCGTGCTCGCCGCCGGCCTCGTGGCCCTCGCCTCGCGGCGTCTCGGCGAACGCGCGAAGGTCCGGGCGCTCGCCCTCGCCCTGATCGCTTCGACGGCCTATCTGCTGCTCGGGATCGTCGTGAACCGACTCGTCGTCGACGACGTGCGTCGCGCCACGGCCTCGGTCGCCCCCGAGCCCACCCGCATCCGCGCCTACCCCACCGTCTTCCAGCCCTGGCTGCGCGGCTTCGTCGTGCACACGGAGCAGCACGTGCTGGTCGGCCTGCACAGCTGGTGGGAGGTGGGCTGCCCGAGCTGGGTCGTGCACCCGCGCCCGGCCCCGGATCCGGGCCTCGCGATCCTGCGCGCACGATGGCCCGTCCAGCTGCTGGAGTGGTTCGCGGACGGCGACGTCGGCGTCTTCGTCGAGCGCACGGAGACGGGCCGGCGCGTCCGCTTCGAGGATCTGCGCTACGCGTGGGCGAGCCCGTCGGGCCACGGATTCTGGGGCGTCGAGGCGAGGCTCGACGCGAGGGACCGGCCGCTCGGAGCGATCGAGCGATTCGAACGCGCGGGGCTCGGCGAGGACGACACGAGCCGGGTCCTGTCGCGCCTGCTCGGCCGGCTGCCGGGCCCGGACGAAGGCTACGCACGCCCGGTCGGATGCGTGGCGGAGGACGGATGATCGAGATCTTCGTCGATGGGGACGCCTGTCCGGTCAAGGACGAGATCTACGCCGTGGCGGCGCGGCTCGGTCTGGCCGTCGTCGTCGTCGCGAATCAGCGACTGAACGTGCCACGGGATCTGGGCGTCGAGCTCGTCGTCGTGCCCGAAGGCCCGGACGCGGCGGACGACTGGATCGCCGACGAGGTGCGCGCGAACGACGTGGTCGTCACGGCGGACATCCCGCTGGCGGCGCGCTGTCTCGAGGTCGGTGCCTTCGTGCTCGGTCCCGACGGCCGCGAGCACACCCCCGACTCGATCGGCGGCGCGCTCGCGACCCGCGAGATCAAGAGCGCGATCCGCGAGGCCGGCGGCTCGACCCGCGGCCCGGCTCCGCTCGGACCGCGAGAGCGATCGCGCTTCTCGAATGCGCTCGATCGGGTCTGTCAGCGAGCGCTGCGCCCGCGCTGACGGGCCCGTGGCGCGCCGCCTCGCCGACGGCGCCACGCCCCTTCCCGCCCGTCCAACGCGACCGACCACGTGCTCCGCGTCCGCCTCTCGACCGGCTCGTCCGGCACGCGCTCTGGCATGCTTCCTGCGAACGGTTGGCCGCGGGCAGCGAGACCGCTGGCCGGCGGACGGGAGAGCGAAGGAATGGGACGAGGCCCGCGGAACAGCACCCCGCTCTCGGACCAGGATGCCCTCTTCCTCGACGCCGAGAGCGAGGCGAGCCCGATGCATGTCGCCGTCGTGCTCGTCTTCGCGCCGGGCCCCACCACGAGCCTGCGCGACGAGGCGGCGCGATCCCGGATCGCGCGATTCCTCGAGCGTGGCCTCGCCATCGACCGACGTTATGCCCAGCGACTCGACCACCTGCCCCTCTCCGGCCGTCCGATCTGGGTCGACGACCCCGACTTCGATCTCGACCGACACGTGCGTTCGCGACGGCTCCCGGCACCCGGCCGCGAGGCCCAGCTGCGCACGGTCTGTGCCGAGCTCGTCGCGCAGCCCCTCGATCGGACGCGACCGCTCTGGGAGGTCTGGCTGCTCGATGGCCTCGAGGGCGATCGGTTCGCGCTGCTCGTCAAGGTCCACCATTGCCTGGTCGACGGCGTCGCGGGGATCGGGCTGATGGGTGCGATCCTCGGCGTCGCGCCCGCATCCGACTTCGAGTCGCGTCCGCTCCGCGCGTCGGGCGAGTCGCCGCTGCGTGCGGAGCTCGCCCTGCGCGAGATCCGACGCCGCGTCGACGCGGGCCTCGAGCTCGCCGAGCGTGGCGTGCGCGCACTGCACGATCCGCGCGGCACGCTCCGCCGTGCGCGGCGGCTCGGCCGTGGCCTGCGGCGCCTCGTGCGCCTCGACTGGCCGCCGGCGAGTCGCACCGGGCTCGATGCCCCGCACGAGGGTCGTCGGCAGCTCGCCTTCATGGCGACGGACCTCGAGCGGATCGAGGCGATCCGGGCGCGCTGGGGCGGGACGCTGAACGACGTCGTCGTCGCGACCGTCGACCTCGCTCTCCAGGACTACCTCGAGGACCACGGCCTCGACACGCGCCATCGCCGCGAGCTCGACCTGCGCGTGGCGATCCCGGTGGATCGACGGTCGGCGACGGAGCCCGACGGCGTTGCCGACCGCGGCAATCACATCTCGATGATCTTCGCCCGTATCCCGTCCGGTGAACGCAGCCCGTCCCGGGTCTACGCGCGCGTGTCCGGCGCCCTCGCGCAGGCGAAGGTCTCACACATGGCCGAGGCGCTCGAGGCGGTCATGACGCTCGCGGGCTGGTCGCCCCAGCGCCTGACCCGCGCGCTCACCCGACGCGCCCTCGCGCTGCACGTCGCGAATCTCGTCGTCACGAACGTGCGCGGGCCGAGCGCGCCGCTCTACCTGCTCGATGCGCCGCTCGAGCGGACCTGGCCGATCGTGCCCTTGATGCCCGGCCAGACCCTCGCCGTCGCCGTGATGAGCTACGCGGGCCGACTGCATTGGGGGTTCCATGCGGATCGCGCCGGCGTGCGCGACCTCAACCACTGGTCGATCCTGGCCGAGCGCGCCTTCGAGCGGCTGCATGCGGAGGCGACCGGAAGCGGACGCCATGGCGGCGCGGAACGACGCGGCACTCGATTGACCGGATAGGCCGAAGCCTCCATCCTTGCCGCGATGGAGCAGAGCCCCGACGACGCGACGATCCCGGGCCAGCAGGACCGGATGCGCGCGGGGCGCCTCGCCCTCGTCGTGGGCGTGCTCATCTTCGCCGCGAAGCTGGCGGCCTTCCTCACGACGCACTCGACCGCCGTGCTCGCCGACGCGATGGAGTCGACGATCAACATCGTCGCCGCCGCGCTGCTCGTCTACGCGCTCTCCCTCGCCTCCCGCCCGCCGGATCCCGGCCACCCCTACGGCCACGGCAAGATCGAGTTCCTGTCCGCCGGGATCGAGGGCGCGGCGATCGCCTTCGCGGCCCTCGTCATCGTGGCCGAGGGCATCCGCGACCTGATCGCGGGACCCGAGATCCGTTCGCTCGACGTGGGCCTCGCCCTGCTCGTCGCATCCACCGTCGCGAACGCCGCCCTCGGATTCCATCTCGTGCGGGTCGGCCGTCGCGCGGACTCGGCCGCGCTCGAGGCCGACGGCCGACACGTGCTGGCCGACGTCTGGACGAGCCTCGGCGTGCTGGTCGGACTCGGCGTGGTGGCCGCGACGGGCTGGGTCTGGGCGGATCCCGTCGTCGCGATCCTGGTCGGCCTGCACGTCGCGTTCGAGGGCTACTCGCTCGTGAAGGATGCGCTGGCCGGACTGCTCGACGAGGCCGACCCGGACCACATCGACGAGACGGCAGAGGTCCTCGAGACGGCGCGGCGGGACGCGTGGATCGATCTGCACGGACTCCGATCGTGGCGATCCGGGGCGCGGCGTCACTTCGATCTGCATCTGACCGTGCCGCGCTACTTCGACGTCGAGCAGATCCACCGCATCCACGACGAGGTCGGCCTCGCGCTGCTCGGCGAGGATCCGCACGGCGGGGACGTCGTCGTGCACTTCGATCCCTGCGACGCCAGCGACTGCCCGCAATGCGCGCTGCCGAGCTGCCCGGTCCGATCCGCCGACTTCGAGCGGCGACCGCCCTTCACGGGCGAGCGCGCCGCCCGCACGGACGAAGTCGTCCACTGAGCCCGGTCGCGTCGTCCGTCGCCCCCTCGACCACCGGGACACACCGCTGCGTCCGTGTCGCCCCCGCGACCACCGGAACGAACAGCGTCGTCAGTCGACCGCGCGGCCGCCGGGGCGGACCGTCAGGACGGGGCAGCGGGCGTGCTGGACGATGCGTTGGGCCGTGCGACCGAGCAGCACGTTGACCAGGGCCGACCGGCCGTGGGTGCTCATGACGATCATCTCCGCCTGGCGCTCCTCGGCCAGCTGCGTGATCGCGCCGACGGGGCTGCCGTCGAGGACCACGGTCGAGACCTCGAAGCCCGCGCGGCTGAGGCGATCGACCGTGGGCTGCATCTGCTTCTCGATCTCCTCCTTGCGGAGGTCGGGTTGGTGCCAGCGCGCGAGCGTCTCGTGCTGGAAGGGCTCGAGATAGGGTGGCGTCTGGTCGGCGAAGGCGAGCACCACGCGCGGTCGCACGCCCACGTCGTAGAGGCGGACGAAGGCCTCGACCGCGGCCTCCGCATCGGGCGAGAGGTCCGTCGGGACGACGACGGTGCCGACGACCTCGCGCGGCGCCCCGTCACCCGGATGCACGATCAGCACGGGACAGCGCGAGCGCCGGACGACGTGCTCGGCCGTGCTGCCGAAGAGCAGGTGCTCGAAACCGCTCAGTCCACGGGTGCCGATCACGAAGAGGTCGGCCTCGAGCTCCTCGGCGAGCGCGATCAGCTCGTAGCCGGGCGCGCCGGCCACCAGCCTCGTCTCGACGTTCGGGAGACCCTGCTCGCGCAACGCCGCCGCCGCCTTCTCGAGGCGATCGTGGGCCACCTCACGGATCGCCATCTCCCCGTCGGCCGGAACGGCCAGCAACGGATAGGGGGCCACGGGCAGGGGCTCCACGACGTGCGCGAGCACGAGCCGCGCAGCGTGCCGGCGCACCATGGCGACCGCATGCGCGAGCGCGAGCTCGGCCGTGTCGGAGAAGTCGGTGGCGCAGACGATGGTGCCGAGCTTCGATGCCTGGGCTGCGGTCATGGACGATCTCCTCTCCCTTCGTCTCCATTCGGATCGATTCGGACGCGAGCATGCGCTCCGGATCGCGCATCTCGACCCTTCGCCCGCTCCGTCGGGTGACCGGACACGACCCGGCCGCCACGGGCCCGCCTGCGTGGACAGTCGATGCAGACGCCGTGCCACCGCGAGCCCGGGGCCGGCCTTGCGGCGGACTGTAGAGCACTCCGAGCGGAGACGAAGCGAGGCCCGATGCGTCGGGCCGGGGTATAGTGCCCCGCGCATTCCGCCGGGCCGGGGTCGATCGGTTCGAGCGGAGTGGGAGCGAGCCGCGAACCGGACGGCGATCGTCGACCTCGGACCGGGTGCGACGTCCTCCTGACGGGCGTCCGGACCGAGGGGATTGGCACGACGGATGCAATCCGTTCGACGGGGCGCCCGCGTGCCGGGACGATGCCCGAGTCCGTGCGAGAGCCAGAGCGACAGATCCAGAGGAGCCTTCGATGTCCAAGTCGTCCTATACCCAGCCCTTGTCGAAGCGGGAGCGCGCGCTCGAGGAGGCGTTCTTCCGCGAGGAGAGCGAGCGCCTGCTGGCGGCGATGCGCGCCCGCGAGCAGCGGACGGAGCAGTACGAGGCCCTCTCGGGCATCCTCGGCGTCAAGCAGCACGCGATCATCGACCCGCTCCTCGACCTCGGCCTGCGCGAGGAGAACGTCACGGCGCTGGTGCTCGCCCCGCTCGTCGCCGTGGCCTGGGCCGATCGCGCGCTCGACAGCGAGGAGCGCCGCCTCATCCTCGGCGCCGAGTCGGAGCTCGGTATCGACCCGAACTCCGAGGGCGGACAGCTGCTGGCGATCTGGCTCGACCACCGACCGCACGAGTCGCTGCTCGACGCCTGGGCCGGCTACGTCCAGGAGCTGTGCAAGGTGCTCTCGCCGGAGGAGCGGAACCGGCTTCGCGACGACACCCTCGGTCGCGCCCGGCGCATCGCGCAGGCGATCGAGAAGTCCTTCGTGCGCGGCGGCGGGCCGAGCGAAGCCGAGCTCGAGGTGATCGCCCGGATCGAGCAGGCCTTCGGCGGCGCGCCCGGCGGTGCCGGGCTCGACGACGCCATCCGCTCCATGACCTGATCGACGGCGCCCTCAGGTCCCGCCCGCAGGCCTGCGGGCGGGACGGCCCGCCCGGCTCTCGCTCGTCGGGAGCGCGATGCGGAAGGTCGTCCCCACGTCGAGCTCGCTCTCCACGGCGATGCGTCCTCCGTGGTCCTGGATGATGCGCTTGCCGACGAGCAGACCGAGCCCCGTGCCCTTGCCCCGCTCCTTGGTCGTGTAGAAGGGCTCGAAGATCCGTCCGAGCACGTCGGGCGCGATCCCGATGCCCGTATCGCTCACGCGGATCTCGATCAGCCCGTCGCCGGCGGGAGCGAGCCGAACCGTCAGCGTCCCGCCCTGCGGCATCGCGTCCGCCGCGTTCACGATCAGGTTCAGGAAGACCTGCTCGAGCCGATCCCGGTCGCCCAGCACCGGCGGCACGATCGCGTAGTCGCGTTCGATCACGATGCCTCGCCCGCGAAGCTTCTCGCGGAAGAACTCGAGGCTGTGATCGAGGATGTCGCGGATCACCACGGGCTCGGGCTCGACGCGTCTGGGCCGGGCGATGTTGAGCAGCGTCCGCAGCAGGTCCGTGACGCGCCGGACCTGATCGACGATGTGGCCCGCCCGCTCGCGGTTCTTCTCGTCCGTGAGCGAGCTCTGCATCAGCTCGGCGTAACCGAGGATCGTCGTCATGGGCGTGCCCACATCGTGGGCGATCCCGGCCGTGATCGTCGAGAGTGCCGCCAGCTGCTCGGCCTGGCGCGCACGCTCCTCGGCGTCCCGCAGCCGGCCGAGATCGCTCACGATGCCCGTGAAGACGCGTTCGTGCCGCACGAAGCCTTCGCTCACGGCGAGGTAGTGGGGGAAGGTCGAGCCGTCCTTGCGTCGCCCGAGGACCTCCCGACCGCTGCCGATGATGCGGGCCTCGCCGGTCTCGAGATAACGACGCACGTAGCCGTCATGCTCGCGGTCGAAGGGCGGCGGCATCAGGATGCGCACGTCCTCGCCGACCAGCTCGTCCGGGCGGTAGCCGAAGATGGCTTCGACGGCGGGGTTCACCTCGCGGATGGTGCCCGTCTCGTCGATCGCGATGATGCCGTCGACCGCGGAGTCGAGGATCGCACGCAGGCGCTCGTAGCTCTCGCGGATCTCCTTCTCCGCGGCACGGCGCTCGGTCGTGTCCTTGATCGTGCCGGTGAAGAGCCGACGGCTTCCGTCGCGGACCTCGGCAACCGAGAGCTCGAGGGGGAACTCGCTGCCATCGGCGCGACGACCGGTCACCTCGCGTCCGATGCCGATGATGTGTCGCTCGCCCGTGCGGCGGTAGCGCTCGAGATGCGCGTCGTGCTCGTCGCGCACCGGGCGCGGCATCAGCTTCTTGACGTTGTGCCCGACGAGCTCCTCTGCGGCGTAGCCGAAGATCCGCGTCGTGGCGGCGTTGACCGACTCGATCGTGCCGGTCTCGTCGATCGTGACGATCCCGTCGACGGCAGCCTCGAAGATGCCCTCGAGTCGTGCTCGCGCGGCCGCGGCCTCCGCCGTCGCTTCCTTGCTCGACCGCAGGGCGGCCTCGAGTCTCTCGATCTCCGCGCGCAGCGCTACGGGATCGTCGCCGGCCGCCATCGGGGGGAACCTCCTGTCTCCGAGCCGTGCGGGTCGGGTAGCCGGCGCCCCGCCCCATCCCTGCCGAGGGGGCTCGAAGGAAGGAACCATCCCCCTGCTCGCATCACCCCGACCGTTCGTCGTCGTATCACGACCGCCCACCGAGCGCGCGAACGTGATTCCGTGGTGGATGGTCACTCATCGCGTGGAGTCAACCAGCCGGACCGCCTTCCCTCTGGACGCCCGATCCGGATCCAGCCGTGCGTCGCCGCCGACCCCACACTCATCGGTGTCGCCCCATGCGCCATCTCGTCCGGGCCGACCGCCTTCCGGTCCGCGCCGGGCCGGGCGCGACCCGCGCCATCCCGTGCCGACCCACACCCGCCCGGCGCTCTCGTCGGGGCGGCGACGATCCCGCCCCACCCCCGACCGGGCCCCCGATACCCCCGAGCCGGCCCCCGACAGCGCCCCCTACGTCCGCCTGGCACCCGCCCGGACCCGTGCAATATTGTCCCGCCATGAGAATAAATGCCACTCCTGACGCCGGTCTGCCGTGCCCTGCTCCCGCTCCGGAGGCAGCGGACATGGGACAGATTGGCATGTGCCGTGCATTTCCCGCGACGGGAGGTCCAGACGATGACGGGCACCGAACGCACGATCCTGGTCGTCGACGACGACGCCTCGATCCTCGACATGACCGAGGATCTGCTCGGCCACGCCGGCTACGCCGTCACGAAGGCGCGCTCGGGGAGCGACGCGCTGTCGAAGACCGAGGACCGCGACTACGACGTCGTCCTGACCGACCTCCAGATGCCCGGCATGGACGGCATCGACCTGCTCGCGAAGATCCGCGAGCGCCACCCGGACACGCCGGTGATCCTGATGACGGCGTTCGGGACGATCCAGTCGGCGGTTCGTGCGATGCGTGCGGGCGCCTTCGACTTCGTCACGAAGCCGTTCACCGCCGACGAGGTGCTCGCGCCGATCGAACGCGCCTTCGAGCGGCGCGCCCTCGAGGAGGAGAATCGCCGGCTGCGGCGGGCCGTCGCACGGGCAAGCTCCTTCGGCGAGCTGGTCGGCAGCAGCCCCGCGATGAACGAGATCTACGCGATGATCAAGAAGATCGCGACGAATCGTTCGAACATCCTGATCACGGGCGAGAGCGGCACGGGCAAGGAGGTCGTCGCGCGCACGATCCACTTCACGGGCTCGCGCGCGGACAAGCCCTTCGTGCCGATCAACTGCACGGCGATGCCCGAGGGCCTGCTCGAGAGCGAGCTCTTCGGTCACGTACGCGGCGCCTTCACGGGAGCGCACGCGACCAAAAAGGGCCTCTTCGAGGTGGCCCAGGGCGGCACGCTCTTCCTCGACGAGATCGGCGACATGCCGATCAACCTCCAGAGCAAGCTCCTACGCGTGATCCAGGATCGCGAGGTGCGCCCCGTCGGCGGCACCCAGAGCATCAAGGTCGACGTCCGCATCATCGCCGCCACCCACCAGGACATGCAGCAGGCGATCGAGGAGGGCCGCTTCCGGCAGGACCTCTTCTTCCGACTGAACGTGATCCCGATCCGCATCCCGCCCCTGCGCGAGCGGGCCGAGGACATTCCGGTCCTGGCGGAGGCCTTCCTCCGCAAACACTCCGACGACGAGCACGTCTACCTGAGCGATGCGGCGACCCAGAAGATGGTACGCGCCGCCTGGCCCGGGAACGCGCGCGAGCTCGAGAACTGCATCGAGCGCGCCCTCGCCCTCGCGAGCGGCAACGAGATCACCGCGAGCGACGTCCTGATCCCGAACGACACAGGCATGCCCGAGGGCTCGCTCCAGGAGATGCTGATCCGACTCGCCCTCGACCAACGCATGACGGTTCGCGAGCTGACCGACGCCTACGTCCACGCAGCGCTCGATGTCGCGGGGGGGAGCAAGTCCGAGGCGGCGCGCATCCTCGGCATGAATCGCCGCACGCTCTATCGGCGCGAGGAGCGCAGCGACGGCGAGGCCGCCGACGGCTCGGCCGCCACGGCCTGAGCCGCGGCGACCGGGCCTACAGGAATCTGCGCACGTGCTGATAGGCCTCCCGGATCTCGCCGGCCAGCAGTCGCGCGGCCTCGGCGACGTCCTCACCCGATTCCTGCGCGACGTCGCGCAGCACCTTGAGGCGCCCCTCGAGATGCCCCCAGCTCTTCTCCGCCTTCTGCCAGGTCTCCTGGACCTCGGCCGCACCGAGATGGACCTTCACGCGCAGCTCGTCCCGCACACGGCGCAGGGCGTCGATCTCTTCCTCGATGCGTCGTCGGATGTCGGACTCCATGCCTATCCTCCCTCTTCTGCGGGCCCGCCTTGCGGACCGCACGTGTCTCGAGCCCGCATGGCAGAGCAGGAGACGTGCCAAACGAGCGAGGCCGTGAGTCCGCCGCGAACGCGAGGCGACGGGGTGCTGCGCCGTCCCATGCGGCAGACTGCCTCGAAGGGAGGCGCTCCGGCACGCGAGCGCGGGGAGGAGACGTGAAGCTCAGCTTCCTCGGCGCCGCCGGAACCGTCACGGGCTCGAAGTACCTGATCGAGAGCGGCTCGACGCGGGTGCTGGTGGACTGCGGCCTCTACCAGGGCGTGAAGGCGCTGCGCGAGCGGAACTGGAAGGCCCTCGAGACCGACCCCGCCTCGATCGACGCCGTGCTGCTCACGCACGCCCACATCGACCACAGCGGCCTGCTGCCCCTGATCGTCCGCGACGGCTTCCGCGGACCGATCCACTCGACCCGACCCACGCGCCAGCTGGCGGAGCTGCTCCTGCCCGATGCAGCCCACCTGCAGGAGGAGGATGCCAGCTACGCCAACCGCCGCGGCTTCTCGAAGCATCGCCCCGCCCTGCCCCTCTACACGCGCGCCGACGCCGAGGCGGCGCTCGAGCAGTTTCGCGAGATCGGCTTCGGGGCGGAGGGGCGCGTCGGTCCGCTGCGCTTCCGCATGCAGCCCGCTGGCCACATCCTCGGCGCCGCGTCGATCGAGGTCCGCGACGGCGAGCGGAGCGTCCTCTTCTCGGGCGACCTGGGACGTTCCGACGACCTCCTGATGTGGCCCCCCGAGTCGCCGGGCTCGCCCGACTACCTCGTCGTCGAGTCGACCTACGGCGATCGCAACCACTCCGACGAGGATCCGATCACGACCCTCGCCGGCGTCCTGAACGAGACCCTCGAACGCCGGGGCGTGCTGCTGATCCCGTCCTTCGCGGTGGGCCGCGCGCAGACGCTCCTCTACTGCCTGCACGAGATCTTCGAGCGCGGGCTCGCGCCGCGGGTGCCGGTCTACGTGAACAGCCCGATGGCGACGAGCGTGACGGAGCTCTTCCGCGAGAGCGCGGGCTACCACCGCCTCGACGAGGAGCACTGTCACGAAGTCTGCTCCGTCGCGCGCTTCGTCCGCAGCGTGGCCGAGTCCCGCGAGCTGGCGGCGCGCTTCGAGCCCATGGTGATCGTCTCGGCCAGCGGCATGGCGAGCGGTGGACGTGTGCTGCACCACCTGAAGGTGCTCGCCCCGGACGAACGCAATACGATCCTGCTACCGGGATTCCAGGCGCCGGGCACGCGGGGCGACGCACTCGTCCGCGGCGTCGAGACGATCAAGATCCACGGCGAGCGGTATCCCGTCCGCGCGCGGGTGCGACAGATCGACGTGCTCTCGGCCCACGCGGACCAACACGGCCTGCTCGACTGGATCGGTCGCTGCGGACGTCCGCCGCGACGCGTCTTCGTCACGCACGGCGAGCCCGTCCCGGCGGACACGATCCGCCAGCTCGTCGGCGAGCGCTTCGGTTACGCGGCCCGGGTGCCGGCGCTGGGTGAGAGCGTGGTGCTCGACTGAGCGGCCCGGGTGCCGGCGCTGGGTGAGAGCATCGTGCTCGACTGAGCGGCCCGGGGCCGGCGCTGGGTGAGAGCATCGTGCTCGACTGAGCGGCCCGGGGCCGGCGCTGGGTGGGAGCGTGGTGCTCGACCGAGCGGCCCGGGTGCCTCCGCATGGCGAGCGAGCGGGTCTCAGACGAGAGCCGCCTCCCGGACGGCGGCATGGAGCGCGGCGCCACGCCGGCCGCGCAGGTCTTCGTGCCGGGTCGTGCGCGGCGCGAGCAGCACCGAGCACTTCGCGTGCCGTTGCACCCGATCGGAGACGCTCCCGCAGACCACGCCCGCGAGCTGGGAACGCCCGCGCCGCCCGACCACGATCAGCTCCGCGCCGATGCGCGCGGCGCGCTTCGCGATCTCGATCGAGGGCGCCCCATGGCTCAAGCTGGCCACGGCCGAGATGCCTTCGCTGCGCATCTGCTCGAGCACGGCCTGCAACGACGCCAGCGCCTCGCGGCGACGTGCCTCCGCCGTTCGGACCTCGCCCTCGCCGCGCCGCTCGACCGCCCCCACCGCCGGGATCACGTGCAGCACCTCGACGTCCGCCCCGAGACGCCCACCCCATCGGATCGTCTCGTCGAGCGCCCTCGCCGAGTCCTGCGAGAAGTCCGTCGCGAGCAGGATGCGCCGGATCCGGGCCGCCGCATCCCACTCGTTCTCCTTGACCGTCACGACCGGCACGGGCGCCTCGCGGATCGTGCGCTCCGCGACGCTGCCGAGGAAGATGCGATCGAGACCGCGGTAGCCGTGGCTGCCCATCACGATCAGCTCGACACTCTCGTCCGCCGCATGTTCGAGGATCATCTCGACGGGCTCACGCTCCTCGAGGCACGCGACGATCGGCACGCCGTGCGGCGCCAGACTCGAGACGAGCTCGTCGAGCTGCTGTGACTCGCTCTCGCGCAGCTCCTCGAATAGCGCCTCCCCGAGTCCGCGACGCTTCGCAAGGGCCGGCAGGTCGAGTGCGTGGAGCAGCCGCAGCCGCCCGCCGGAGACCGCGGCGAGATGACAGGCCCGCAACGCCGCCGCGCGGGCGTGCGACGAGAAGTCGACCGGAACGAGGATCGTATTCGCTTCCGCCATCGCACTGCTCCGCGCCTCGGCGCGCCCGACACCCGACACGGGCCGAACGCGCTCATCGCATTGCGGGCAGCAAGCCCCGTGCCACTCCGAAGGACCGGCCGCCGCATCGAGCCCACCCTGATCGGAACGGGGCCGTCACCGCGCCGGCCCCCGCGTGCCATTACGCCACACGCCGGGCCATCCCGACACGGCTCGAGGCGCGGCGACGTGCGGCCGCCCGGTCGCGCGGAGCGCCGAGCGGGCCGAGCCAGGCGACACGCGACCGCCCCGACCTCGCCCTCCGCAAGCGTGTGGCATGCGCGTTGCAGCGCTTCGAGCAGCGGGCGCGCCACCTCGGCGCCCCTCGACGCGCCCCGGGCGGGAGACGCCGACCGGGACACGCGGGCCCCGAGCCGGGTCGTGAAGGGCAGCGATTGGATTCCTCGCAGGGTTCGGAGACGATCGACGAAGCGGCCGGCACGGCACCCGACGGCGTCGCGATCCTCGCCTTCGACGAGTGCGAGGCCC